>NZ_AP035783.1:1712500-5583543 GCF_042847045.1 Acidovorax sacchari | reverse complement strand
GCTATAACCGCGCAGCTACCAGCCATTCGCAGCCCGAGCATTGCCACTTGCTGCCAAGCCTGTGATAATCGCCGGTTTCCCTGAATGCGTTCAGGGCGATGAAGCCCGGGCGGCTTCCTGCCTTGCTGCTTTGCTTTGCGATGCAGCGGTTTCGAGGCAGGCGGCGCGTGCGGCTCGCACGGCACTTTATGAGTAGTCCGCGCAACGGGTCCGGCCGATCGAAGCCGGGCCTGCAAACCCAAGAACCTTCGAGGAATCGATCATGAAACGTACCTACCAGCCTTCCAAGACGCGCCGCGCGCGCACCCACGGTTTCCTCGTGCGCATGAAGACGCGCGGCGGCCGTGCCGTCATCAACGCACGCCGCGCCAAGGGCCGCAAGCGCCTGGCCGTCTGATACGGTTTCGCGCTCAGGGAGGCCGCCGCGTTGCTCCGCCTGGCCGTGCTGCCGCACCGCTCGCCGCCGCGCGTTCCGTTCGCTTCCCTGATTGCCGATCCGTATGAGGCCGCCACGGCGTCCCGCCCGTAACGCGGGCGAGGATGGTTCCATGCACCGGCTCAAGACCCGTCCGCAGTTCCAGGCCGCCATGGCCGGGGGAACCATTTCCCGGACGGCGCACTTCGCCCTGCACCGCCTGCGCCTCAACGCGGGCTCTGCCACCCTTTCCGATTCCCATCCAGGGCCCGGAGCCCTGCCGCAACGGCAGGCTCCGCAGGCCCTGTTTGCCGTGGCCGACGCCACAGGACCGTGGCTGGGCGCGATGGTGCCCAAGCGCTGGGCGCGGCGCGCGGTGACGCGCAACACCATCAAGCGGCAGATCTACGCCGTGGCGCCGGACTTCGCGCCGCAGCTGGGCCATGCCGCGCACGTGGTGCGCCTGCGCGCCGGGTTCGACCGCAAGCAGTTCCCGAGCGCGACCTCCGACGCTCTGCGGCGTGCCGTGCGCGAGGAGCTGTTGCAGCTCTTCGGGCAGGCCGTCCGCCCGCAGCGCGGCGGCAAGCCCGCTCCGTCGGCACGGCCACCGGCACCGGCTGCCGTGCCGTCTCCCGTGCCCGTGCCGGAGGCCGCGCGGCCATGATGCGCTCGCTGCTCATGGCGCTGGTGCGCGGCTACCGTTTCTTCCTGAGCCCGTGGCTCGGGTCGGCGTGCCGGTTCGAGCCGACCTGTTCCGCCTATGCGCTGCAGGCGCTGGAGCGGCACGGCGCCGGCGCGGGCTCCTACCTCACCCTGCGACGCCTCGCGCGCTGCCATCCGTGGTGCGATGGCGGCCATGACCCGGTGCCTGCCGAAGCGCCGCGCGCGACGCGCCTGTTTTCCCGGCTGACCGAGCGGCCGGCAACGGCCCCCGCGGCCGCGACCCCCACCCCTTCCTCTCCAAAGAAGTCTTCATGAACGACATTCGCCGTACCATCCTGTGGGTGATATTTGGCTTTTCCATGGTTCTGCTGTGGGACAAGTGGCAAGTACACAACGGCCACAAGGCCACGTTCTTCCCGGAGCCCGTGCCGGCCCAGGTGGCGTCCGCGCCGGCCGGCGGCGGAGCCAGTGCCCCGGGCAGCGTGCCCACGCCGAGCGCCGCGCCCGCGGCGGGCGCGCAGCAGGTGCCGGGTGGCACGGCGGCCGCGGCACCTGCCGCGCCGCGCGAGCGCGTCACCGTCACCACGGATGTGCTGCGCCTGACCTTCGACAGCGAAGGCGGCACCCTCACGCACGGCGAACTGCTGGCCTATCCCGACATGGCGGACAAGTCCCGCCCGTTCACGCTGCTGGACGACAGCGCCCAGCGCGTCTATGTGGCGCAGACCGGCCTGATCGGGGGGGCTGGCTATCCCACGCACAAGACGCCCATGTCCGTGGTGCCGGGCAACCGCACCCTGCAGGACGGGCAGAACGACATCAGCATCCGCTTCGAGTCGCCCGACCTGGGCGGCGTGAAGCTGGTCAAGACCTGGACGATGAAGCGCGGCGCTTATGACATCGCCGTGAAGCACGAGGTGGTCAACACGGGCACGGCGCCGGTGTCTCCACAGCTGTACATGCAACTGGTGCGCGACGGCAACAAGCCGCCGGGAGAGTCGTCGTTCTACTCCACCTTCACCGGCCCGGCCGTCTATACCGAGGCCAAGAAGTACCACAAGGTCGAGTTCAAGGACATCGAGAGCGGCAAGGCCGAGATCGACAAGTCGTCCACCAACGGCTACGTGGCCATGGTGCAGCACTATTTCGCGACCGCCTGGCTGCTGGCCGACGGCATCCAGCGCGACCTGTTCGTGCGCAAGGTGGATACCAACCTCTATTCGGTGGGCATGATCACCTCGGTGGGCGAGATCGCCCCGGGCCAGTCGAAGACGCTGGACGCGCGCCTGTTCGCCGGCCCGCAGATCGAGACCATGCTGGAGAAGCTGTCGCCCGGCCTGGAGCTGGTGAAGGACTACGGCTGGCTCACGATCCTGGCCAAGCCGCTCTACTGGCTGCTGGAGCAGCTGCACAAGATCCTGAACAACTGGGGCTGGTCCATCGTGGGCCTGGTGCTGCTGCTCAAGATCGCGTTCTACTGGCTCAACGCCAAGGCGTACGCCTCCATGGCCAAGATGAAGGCCATCAACCCGAAGATCATGGAGATGCGCGAGCGCCTGAAGGACAAGCCGCAGCAGATGCAGCAGGAGATGATGCGCATCTACCGCGAGGAAAAGGTCAACCCGATGGGCGGCTGCTTCCCCATCGTGATCCAGATCCCGGTGTTCATCGCCCTGTACTGGGTGCTGCTGTCGAGCGTGGAAATGCGCAACGCGCCCTGGATCGGCTGGATCCACGACCTGTCCTCGCCCGACCCGTACTTCATCCTGCCCCTGCTGATGACGGCCAGCTCGCTGCTGCAGACCGCGCTCAACCCCGCGCCGCCGGACCCGATGCAGGCCAAGATGATGTGGTTCATGCCGCTGATCTTCAGCGTGATGTTCTTCTTCTTCCCGGCCGGCCTCGTGATGTACTGGCTGACGAACAACATCCTGTCGATCGCCCAGCAGTGGATCATCAACAAGCGCATGGGCGTGCCGCCGCAGTTCAACCTGCCGAAGTTCCGCTGACGTGAACTGATCCGCTTCGCTGCGTGACCCGGACGCCGTTTTTCGGCGCGCCATCCGGGCAATCCCCAACGGCCACCTGCGTGTGGCCGTTGTCTTTTGGGTACGAGGATTGCTAGGCTAGTGGTCTTTCCATCGACCCCCCTTTTCCCGGAGGCTTGCAGATGAAGCAGCGTTTGAATTTATCCCTCGGAACGATCGCCCTCGCCGCGCTCCTCGGCGCCGGTGCCGCCCATGCGGCCACCCTGCGCTGGGCCGGCGCGAACGACATCCTGACCGTGGACCCGCACGCGCAGAACCACCAGACCACGCATGCCTTCCTGCAGCAGGTGTACGAGAGCCTCGTGCGCTATGACAAGAACTACCAGATCGAGCCTGCGCTGGCCACGAAATGGACGCAGGTCTCTCCCACGCAGGTGCGCTTCGAACTGCGCAAGGGGGTCAAGTTCCACGACGGCGCCCCGTTCACGGCGGACGACGTGGTGTTCTCGCTCACGCGGGCGATGACGCCGCCGTCCAACATGCAGTCGTCGGTGCAGAGCGTGAAGGAAGTGAAGAAGGTGGACGACTTCACCGTGGACCTGATCCTCAAGGGACCGAGCCCGGTGCTGCTGCGCGAGCTGACCGAGGCGCGCATCATGAACAAGGCCTGGGCCGAGAAGAACAACTCGGTGAAGGCCCAGGACTACGCGGGCAAGGAAGAGAACTACGCTTCGCGCAACGCCAACGGGACCGGTCCTTTCATCATGGTGGGCTGGCAGCCCGACGTGAAGGTCACGCTCAAGAAGAACCCGAACTGGTGGGACAAGCCGACGGGCAACATCGACGAGGTGGTGTTCACGCCCATCAAGTCGGCGGCCACGCGCTCGGCCGCGCTCATCTCGGGCCAGGTGGACTTCGTGCCCGATCCGCCGCCGCAGGATCTGGCGCGCATGAAGTCCAGCCCCGACATCAAGCTGATCGAAGGCGCGGAGAACCGCACCATCTACCTGGGCCTGGACCAGTTCCGTGACGAACTGCCCGGCGCGGGCACCCCGGGCAAGAACCCGCTCAAGGACAAGCGCGTGCGCCAGGCGCTCTACCAGGCGATCGATTCGGCGACCATCCACAGCCGCACCATGCGCAACCTGTCGGTGCCCACGGGCACCATGGTGGCGCCGATGGTGCACGGCTGGAGCAAGAGCCTGGAAGAGCGTGCCTCCAAGTACGACGTCGAGGCCGCGAAGAAGCTGCTGGCCGATGCCGGCTATCCCAACGGCTTCGCGATCAAGCTCGACTGTCCGAACGACCGCTACGTGAACGACGAGGCGATCTGCCAGGCCGTGACGGCCATGTGGACGCGCATCGGCGTGAAGACCACGCTGCAGACGGCGCCGATGTCGCAGTTCGTCACGCGCGTGATGAACAACGACGTGAATGCCTACCTGTTCGGCTGGGGCGTGGCCACGTTCGACGCGCTCTATTCACTGGATTCGCTGATGTCCACGAAGGACGGCAAGACCGCGGCGGGGGTCTATAACGGCGGCCGCTTCAGCGATGCCAAGCTCGACGGCATGATCGGCCAGATCAAGGTGGAGATGGACCCGGCCAAGCGCGATGCGCTGATCGCCGATGCCCTGAAGCTGGTCAAGGACGAGTACTACTACCTGCCGCTGCACCACCAGATCCGGCCCTGGGCGATGCGCAAGGGCATGGACACGCTGCACCGCGCGGACGACCGCCCGATGCCGGCCTGGACCACCATCAAGTAAGCCGGGCCGGCGGACCGGGCCCCCAACTCCGGGCCTTGGCCCAGCTTGGGGGAGGCGACAGGCAACCGAGGCAGGGGGCGGGCTTATCATGCGCGCCTTCCCTCATCCCCTGTCGCCGCCCGCGGCCGTCCTGCCCATGCTGCCCCGCCACACCGATCCCATCGCCGCCATCGCCACCGCACCGGGGCGGGGCGCCGTGGGCATCGTGCGCGTGTCGGGCCGCGGAATCGGCCCGCTGGTGGAGGCGCTCTGCGGGCGCGCGCTGCGCCCGCGCGAGGCCACCTACCTGCCGTTCCGAGACGCTGCGGGCCACGCCATCGACCAGGGGCTGGCCCTGTACTTTCCCGCGCCCCACAGCTACACCGGCGAGGACGTGCTGGAACTGCAGGCGCACGGCGGTCCCGTGGTGCTGCAACTGCTGCTGGCCCGCTGCCTGCAGGCCGCCGCCGAGGCGGACGCGGCCGCAGGCCGGCCGCGCCTGCCCGGCCTGCGGCTGGCGCGGCCCGGTGAGTTCACCGAACGTGCCTTCCTGAACGACAAGATCGACCTCGCTCAGGCCGAGGCGATCGCCGACCTGATCGACGCCAGCACCGAAGCCGCGGCGCGCAGCGCGAGCCGCTCGCTGGCGGGCGCATTCTCCGACGAGATCCATCGGCTGCGTGATGCCTTGGTGCACCTGCGCATGCTGGTGGAGGCCACGCTCGACTTCCCCGAGGAGGAGATCGACTTCCTGCGCAAGGCGGACGCCCATGGCCAGCTGGCGGCGCTGCAGCGCACGCTGGCGGAGGTGATGGGCCGCACGCGGCAGGGCGCGCTGCTGCGCGAGGGCATCAAGGTGGTGATCGCGGGCCAGCCCAACGCGGGCAAGAGTTCGCTGCTGAACGCGCTCGCGGGTGCCGAACTGGCCATCGTGACGCCGATCGCCGGCACCACGCGCGACAAGGTGCAGCAGACCATCCAGATCGAGGGCGTGCCGCTGCACGTGATCGACACGGCGGGCCTGCGCGAGAGCGAGGACGAGGTGGAGCGGATCGGTATCGAGCGCGCCTGGCAGGAGATCGCGGCGGCCGACGCGGTGCTGTTCCTGCACGACCTCACGCGCGCGGGCCAGCCGGATTACGAAGCGGCGGATGCGGAGATCGCGGCCCGTCTCGCCGGCATGGCGCCGGCCCAGGTGCCCGTGGTCGATGTGTGGAACAAGAGCGATCGCGCGGAGGGCCCCGCAGCAGCCGGGCAGGGCGGGGTCGCCTCGGCGCTCGTTCCCGGCAGGGCTGCCGCCGTGCGCCTGTCCGCGCGCACGGGCGAGGGACTGGACGGGCTGCGGCGCGTGCTGCTGGACATCGCCGGCTGGCAGTCCGCTCCGGAGGGCATCTACACCGCCCGCGCCCGCCACCTGGAAGCGCTGCAGGCGGTGGATGCGCACCTGATGGAAGCGGCGGCGCAGCTGGAGTCCGACGGTCCCGCGCTCGACCTGCTGGCCGAGGAACTGCGGCTGGCGCAGCAGGCGCTCAATGCCATCACCGGGGAGTTCACGTCCGACGATCTGCTGGGGGTGATCTTCTCGAGCTTCTGCATCGGGAAGTAGGGCGCGGTGGCCGGTTTCCGCAGGGCGGATCGGCGTGTGTAAAAAGACGTAATCGTGCCTTGTGTGCCGGGGCGCGCGGGGATACCGTCCCGCCACCATGAATGCCGTGCTGCCCTCCACCCCTCCCGCTTCCTCGACCGTACTCCAGACCGATCTCGGCGGCCTCGTGCAGGCCGTGTCCCAGTCCACGGCGGAAGATGGGCTGCACAACCCGTTCACGCCGGAGCAATGGGACCTGCTGGCCGGCTACCTGCTGCCCATGCAGGTGGAAGCGGGCCACACGCTCTTCACCCAGGGGGTGCAGGACCGGACGCTGTATTTCATCGAAAGCGGCAACTGCAGCGTGCACTACGAGGACGAGAAGGGCCGGCTGCGCCTGGCGATCGTGGGCGCGGGATCCGTGGTGGGCGAGGGGGCTTTCTTCTCGCACCGGCCGCGCAGCGCGACGGTGCAGGCGGGTTCGCCCAGCAAGCTGTGGACGCTCACCGCGCTGCGGTTTTCCGAGCTGTCGAACCGGCAGCCGGCCGTGGCCCTGGCGCTCGCGATGGCGGCGGGCTCGGTGCTGGCCCGGCGCCTGGGCAACCGGCGCCGCCGTGTTGCGGCAACCTGACACCCGGGCGCCGGGAGGATGACGCCGCCGACAGGTTCCCGCCCGGAGGCCTGGCACGCTGGAGAGCCGCAGCTACACTCGCGCCATCCGCCCGCATCCTGACAAGAAGGCCCTCCGCATGTCGCTGTTCAGCTGGTTCTCCCGCAAAAAGCCCTCGTCCCGGCCACGCCCTGCGGTGGAGCCGGCCGGGTTGCTGAATGCGGATGCCACCGTGCCGCTCATGCCGGGCCGCAATGGCCGTCCCGCCGTGCCTCCCGCACCGGCCGACCATGCCGCCAACCGCAAGAACGAGCGCATGGAGCGGCGCGAATTGCTCTACACGGTGGTGCGCGACGCCATGGTGCGCGCGAGCGTGCTGTCGGCGGGCTACAAGTTCAAGGTGCTGTCGCTCGACCAGCGGGGCCGGCAGTTCCTGGTGATGATCGACCTGGGGCGCGAGTACGGCGGAGAGACCGCGCGCCTGAGCGAGATCGAGGCCCTGATCGCGCAGACGGCGAAGTCGCGCTTCGACATCCTCGTCACGGCCGTCTATTGGCGCATCAACGACCATGTGGCGGTGGGTGTGCCGGGACGGAGCGCGCCGCATCCCTCGCTCGCACCGGCGCACGCCGGCCACGCCCTGGGGCATGCGCACCCGAGGCAGGGGCCGGCTTCGGCACCGGCGCCCCTGCTGCCGCCCCGCGCCACGCCTGGGCCCGCCACGGTCTCTGCGCCGGCGGTCGCCGAACCGGTGTCGCTGCTGGCGCCGCGCGAAATTCCTCCTGCGCTGGCGCCGTCCGTACCGGCAGAAGGCGCCCGGCCCGCCGCAGCGCCCGGCAAGGGCTACGAGCCGATCGATGCGGACGAGGTCGCGGCCTTCCGGCGCGCGCTGGGCAGCGCCGCCGCTGCCGGCCGCGCGCAGCCCGCAGCCAGCGTGCCGGGCACCACGGTGCGGTCCGGGCCGCTGCTGCCGCCCGCGCCCCCGGCGGCCGGCTTCGAGGATACGGAAATGCCCGGCCACGACCGGGCGGCTTCGGACCTGAGCAACACGCAATACGGCGAGTTGCGCTGAGCTGCGGCGGCTGCCAGCCAGGGCACGCGCTGCCGTCCGTCAGTAGACATCCCGCCGGTAGCGGCCGGCATCGATGAGCGCATCCATGCCTTCGGCGCCCAGCGCGTCGGAAAGCACATGGTCCACGCCGGAGCCCATGCCCTCGGCGCTGCCGCACACGAACACCACGGCCCCATCGTCCAGCCACCGGCGCAGTTCCGGCATGGCCGCCCGCAGGGCATCCTGCACATAGCGGTGCGGGGCGTCGGCGTCGCGGGAGAACACCCGGTCCAGGCGCGGCAGGAAGCCCTGGTCCTGCCAGCGCGCGATTTCTTCGGCACACAGGCTGTCGGCCGCGCGCTGCCGCTCGCCGAAGAGCAGCCAGTTGCGCAACTCTCCGTCGCGCACGCGGGCACGCAGCAGCGACCGCAGGCCCGCGAGCCCGGAGCCGTTGCCGATGAAGAGGCAGGGGCGGCCTTCGGTGCCTTCGAGACCGAAGCACGGGTTTTCGACGAAGCGCAGCGTCTGGATGCTGCCCAGCGGGGCATGGGCGGTCAGCCAGCCGGATGCGATGCCCAGGCCCTGCGCATGCCGCTCCTGGCGCACCAGCAACTGCAGCGCCCCGTCTTCGGGCAGGGAAGCGATGGAGTAGGTACGCGGCGCGAGGGGAACGAGCGCATCCGCACAGGCCTGTGGAGTAAGACGTTCCGGTAGCGGCAGGGCGGGCAGCACGCTGCGCGCCAGCACGTCGGCCAGCGGCTCGGGCGCTCCATCGGCCTGCACGGGGGGCTGGCCATCGAGGCCTGCCTCGCGCAGCCAGCGCCCGACCGCATCCGCGGGCTGTCGAGGCAGCAGGTCCACGAGCGCCCCGGCCGGCCAGTGGAGCGGGGCGCCGGCCAACGCGGGCTTGAGCGTGATCTCCACCAGGGGGTTGCCCAGGCTGCCGGGGTTGAGCGTCTCCCGGCTTTCGAGCCGCCAGGATTCGAGGTCCGCAGAAGGGGGCAGGGCCTGCAGGGCGGGGGCATCGGTTGCCCAGGCGCGCGCGCCCTCCAGTGCCGTGAGCGCTTCGCGCCAGCGGGCCAGGGCGCCGGCATCGCCGCCGTCCACCTCGATCAGTGGGAACAGGGGCTGCGCTCCCCAGCGGCGCAACTCCCCGTCCAGGGCATGGCCGAAGCCGCAGAAGTGCGCGTAGTGCCGGTCGCCGAGCGCCAGCAGCGCATAGCGCACGGATGCGAGCGGAAGGGAGCCCTGCGCCGGTCCGCGCTGCAGGAGGCGCATGAAGCGCCGCGCCGTGTCCGGAGGTTCGCCCTCGCCGAAGCTGCTGGCCACGACCAGGATGCGCGCATGGCCCGCGAGGTCTTCCGGCGCAAGCTGCTGCAGCGCGCTGACCTGCGAAGTCAGGCCGGACTGGTGCAGGGCCGCTGCCGTCTGCTGGGCGATGCGCTCGGCCGTTCCCGACTGGCTGGCGTAGGCCACCAGGACAGTGTCCGCTGCGTTCGCGGAGCCGCTGGCGGTGAGGGGCCCGGCGGGCACCGCCACGGCCTGCCGGGCGGCCTCGGCCTCCTTGCGCTGGCGGCGCCGGCCGAGGTAGAGCATCCAGCCCGTCACGGCGAAAAGCGGCAGGGCCAGGGCGGCGGCGGTGACCGCGATGCGGCCGGGCAGGCCGAAGTACGTGCCCATGTGCAGCGGGTAGAAGGTGGACAGCGCGCGCACCGCGGCGCTGCGCTGGCCGTAGCGGTCATCCGTGGCGACCACGCCGGTCGCCGTGTCGATCACCATGCGGTGGCGGGCCCGGTCGTGCGGTGCGTTGCGGTCCAGCCAGAGGATCTGCAGGGGCTGGTCCGCGCGCTGGGGCATCCGCAGCACGGCCGTCTGCCAGTCCGGGGCCCGCTGCGAGAACGCTCGCCAGGCAGCGGTCAGATCCATGGGGCGGGCCGGATCTGCCTGGGCCGGTGCCTTGGCGGCGCGCGGTGGAGCGGCCATGGCCTGGCGGGGCGGGCGCGCCTGTCCGGCCCATGCGTCCACGGTGTCGCGAACGGTATCGAAGGCCCAGTACAGCCCGGTGGCGGTGAGCCCTGCATAGACGGCCAGGACCCAGGTGCCGGCCACGGCGTGCAGGCTCCAGAGGAAGGGGCGGCCCTTGCGGTGCGTGTCGAGCGCGAGCCAGGCGCGCCAGCGCAGCGGGTGGCGGGGCCAGCGCAGGTACAGCCCGGACAGCGACAGGCCCAGCAGGCACAGGGCCAGCACTCCGGAGGCCATGCGGCCCGGCTCGCGCGGCAGCAGCAGCCAGCGGTGCAGGGCTTCGACCCATTCGAAGAAGTCGTCCCCGCGCAGGGCGGGCTGGGCGCCGCCGGTGTAGGGATGCAGGTATTCCGTTTCGCCGCGGCGCTCGCCGGGCAAGGCAGCGAATCCGACCCGTGCGGCCACGCCGGGCGTGGATTGCACGGTGAGCACATTCACGCGGCGTCCGGCTGCGCCGTCGCGGGCCAGGGCTTCCAGCAGCTGGGGCGGCGCCAGTGCCGGTCCCGCCTGGGGGGCGACGTGCCGCACGCCCGGATTGATCAGGTCGAGGATTTCATCGCGGAAGGCCAGCAGCGCGCCCGACAGGCCGATGACCACGAGCAGGGTGCCGGCCGTGATGCCGACGAACCAGTGCAGCTGGAAGATGGCGGTCCGCAGTCCGGGCCACGCGAAAGCCCTGCGTCGATGGCCCGGCGCGGCCGGGGCGGGGGAGGGCATGCGGATGGGCGCTGCCTGTGGATGCGCGGGATCGAGGGCCATGGGATGGAGGGCGGAAAGCACGGCCGGCCCGGCGGAGAACTCCGCCAGGCCGTTGTCATGAGAATGATTGTCATTCTATCGCCGGGGCGTGCAGGGCCCTCCTGGGCCGCCCGGCGCAAGCCGCCTCAGTGCCCTGCGAAGTCCACCAGTGTGTAGAGCGGCAGTCCGGATTCGCGCAGCCGCGAGGAGCCACCCAGTTCGGGGAGATCGACGATGGCGGCGCCTTCGGTCACCGAGGCGCCGAGCCGCTCCAGCAGCCTGCGGCCGGCCATCATGGTGCCGCCCGTGGCGATGAGGTCGTCGATCAGCAGCACCCGGTCCCCGGGCTTCACCGCATCGGCATGCAGCTCGACCGTGGCACTGCCGTATTCCAGTTCGTAGGTTTCCTCGACCGTGGTGAAGGGCAGCTTGCCCTTTTTGCGGATGGGCACGAAGCCGACATTCAATTCGTAGGCGACGACGGCGCCGAGGATGAATCCGCGTGCATCCAGGCCCGCGACCACGTCGGGGCGCAGGGCCCGGTCCATGTAGCGGTGCACGAAGGCGTCGATGAGCACGCGGAACACCTTGGGGTCCTGCAGCAGCGGGGTGATGTCGCGGAACTGCACGCCCGCCGCGGGCCAGTCGGGCACGGTGCGGATGTACTGGCGGAGGTATTCGTTGACGCTGAGGTCTTGCATGGCGGGGCCGGGGAGGAGGGGATGGGCCGCGGCGCGCGCGGCGGGAAAAGGGCGGCAGTTTAGAGCCTGCCGCTGCGCCGGGCGTTCCCGGCCGCACCGGAGCCTTCAGCCGCGCAGCAGCGCGTCTTCCGCCAGCGCCAGGGCCGTGGGGTGGCCGGAGATCACCAGCGTATCGCCTTCGGAGAGCACGCTGTCGTCGGTGGGGGTGGAGCTGCGCCCATCCTTGTGGCGCAGGTTGACCGCCCGCACGCCCATGGCGTGCAGCGGCAGTTCCGACAGGGGCCGGCCCACGGTGCCCGCGCCGGGCGGCAGGGTCACCGTGGCGAGGCGCTCCTGGTCGCGTTCGGAGGCCGTGTCGTCGTCGGCACCGTGGAAATAGCCGCGCAGCAGGTTGTAGCGGGCTTCGCGCTGGTCCTGCACCAGCCGCAGCACCCGCCGCATGGGCACGCCCACCAGAGCCAGCGCATGGCCCGCGAGCATGAGCGAGCCTTCGATGGCCTCGGGCACGACTTCGGTGGCGCCGGCCGCCTGCAGCTTGTCGAGGTGCAGGTCGTCCTGCGTGCGGACCACGACCGGCACCTGGGGCGCGTGCGAGCGGGTGTTGGCCAGCACCTTGAGGGTGGCGGGAATGTCGAGGTAGGTCACCGCCACGGCACTGGCCCGCACCAGGCCGGCGGCCATCAGCGCCTGCAGCCGCGTGGCGTCGCCATAGACCACGGAGTCGCCCGCGGCGGCGGCCTGCCGGACGCGGTCGGGGTCGAGGTCCAGCGCCATGTAGGGGATGTTCTCGCGCTCCAGCATGCGGGCCAGGTTCTGGCCGCAGCGGCCGTAGCCGCAGATGAGCACGTGGCCGCTGGTGTTGATCGACTTGCGCGCGATGGAGGTCATCTGCAGCGACTGCTGCAGCCAGTCGCTGGCCACGAGCTTCATGACGATCGGGTTGCTGTACTGGATCAGGAAAGGCGTGGCCAGCATGGACAGCACCATCGCGGCCAGTACCGGGTTCATGAGCGCGGGCTCGACCAGGCCGTGCTCCTGCGTGAGCGACAGCAGCACGAAGCCGAACTCGCCCGCCTGCGCGAGGTAGAGGCCGGTGCGCAGCGACACGCCGGTGGTGGCGCCCATGCCGCGCGCCAGCAGCAGGATGACGCCGGCCTTGAGCAGCAGCGGCACGGTCAGCAGCACGAAGACCAGCGCCCAGCGCTCCAGCAGGATGTGCCAGTCGAGCATCATGCCCACGGTGATGAAGAAGAGCCCGAGGAGCACGTCGTGGAAGGGACGGATGTCCGTGCCCACCTGGTGCCGGTACTCCGTCTCGGACACCAGTACGCCCGCGATGAAGGCACCCAGCGCCAGGGACAGCCCGGCCGCCTCGGTCAGCCAGGCGAGGCCCAGTGTGATGAGCAGCAGGTTCAGCATGAACAACTCGTCGCTCTTGCGCCGCGCCACCAGGGTGAGCCACCAGCGCATCACGCGCTGTCCGCCCACCAGCAGGACGCCCACGAGCACCGTGGCCTTCAGCAGGGCGAGCCCGAGCGCCACCAGCAGCCGCTCGGGAGAGGAGCCCAGGGCGGGGATGAGCACCAGCAGCGGCACCACGGCCAGATCCTGGAACAGCAGCACGCCCAGCACGCGGCGGCCGTGTTCGCTCTCCAGTTCGGCACGCTCGCTCATCAGCTTGACCACGATGGCCGTGCTGCTCATGACCAGGGTGCCGCCCAGGGCCAGCGCGGTCTGCCAGCCCATGCGCCACAGCCCGCCCACGAAGTGCGACAGCAGCAGCATGCCCACCATGCCGGCGGTGAGGGTGAGCGCCACCTGCAGCAGCCCCAGCCCGAACACGAACTGGCGCATGGCGCGGAGTTTCGACAGGCTGAACTCCAGGCCGATGGAGAACATCAGGAACACCACGCCGAATTCACCCAGGTGGCGCACCCCTTCGGAATTCTGGGTGAGCGCCAGCGCGTGGGGGCCGATCAGGATGCCCGCGGCCAGGTAGCCGAGCATCGGCGGCAGCTTGAGGCTGCGGCAGGCCACCACGCCCAGCACGGCGGCCAGCAGGTAGAGCAGCGTCAGGGCGAGGGAAGACATGCCCGATGCTAGCCGAGCCCGTGCGGCTTTTCGCGTGTTTTCCTGCAGGACGCCCCTGCGGCACCGTGATGCGGGCCCCGTGGGGCTTTCGGCCCGGCGGGCTCACGGGCGCGGGGCCGCCGCATAGAATCCGCGGATGCTTTCCGCCCCCCCCGCGCAGGGGCCGGCCCTGCCGCCCGCGCCTTTCTCCGCCGAACGGGCCGTGCGCCTGGCCCGCGAAACCTTCGATACCGAGGCAGCCGCCCTCTCGGCGCTCGCCGCCCGCGTGGGCACGGCCTTCGCGGACGTGGTGCACCGCGTGCTGGCCACTTCCGGCCGCGTGGTGGTCATGGGCATGGGCAAGAGCGGCCACGTGGGCCGCAAGATCGCGGCGACGCTGGCCTCCACCGGTACGCCGGCCTTCTTCGTGCACCCGGCAGAGGCCAGCCATGGCGACCTCGGCATGGTGACGCCCGGCGACCTGGTGCTGGCCATCTCCAACAGCGGCGAGAGCGGCGAATTGACCGTGCTGCTGCCAGTGCTCCGGCGCCTGGGCGTGCCGCTGGTGGCGATGACGGGCGGACTGGAATCCACCCTGGCCCGCCATGCCGACCTGGTGCTCGATTGCGGCGTGGAGCGCGAAGCCTGCCCGCTCAACCTGGCCCCCACGACCAGCACCACGGCCCAGCTGGCCATGGGCGACGCCCTGGCGGTGGCGCTGCTGGACGCCCGGGGCTTTCGCTCGGAGGATTTCGCGCGCTCCCATCCCGGCGGCGCGCTGGGCCGCAAGCTGCTCACGCATGTGAGCGATGTGATGCGCTCGGGCGCTGACGTGCCGCGCGTGCTGCCGGAGGCTTCGTTCAGCGAACTGATGCGCGAGATGAGCGCCAAGCGGCTCGGTGCGTCGGCCATCACGGACCCGCAGGGCCGCATCCTGGGCATCTTCACCGACGGCGACCTGCGCCGCCGCATCGAGGCCGGCGCGGACCTGCGCAGCGTCACGGCCGGCGAGGTAATGCATGCCGGGCCGCGCACCATCGCCCCCGATGCGCTCGCGGCGGATGCGGCCGAAATGATGGAGCGCCACGCCATCACCAGCGTGCTCGTCGCCTCGGAAGACGGCGTCCTGGCGGGCGTGGTCCATATCGGCGACCTCATGCGGGCGAAGGTCATCTGATGGACAGCCGGAACGCTCCCACGCCCCTGGCGGGCGGCCCCGCGCCGGACACGGCCGCGCTGCCGGCCCTGCGGCCCGTGCTGCAGTTCGACCCTGCCCTGCTGCTGCGCGCGCAGGATGTGCGCGTCGCCTTTTTCGACGTCGATGGCGTGCTTACCGATGGCGGGCTCTACATCTCCGAAGCGGGCGAGACCCTCAAGCGCTTCCATACCCTGGACGGGCACGGCCTCAAGCTGCTGCAGAAGGCCGGCATCGTGCCGGCCGTGGTGACCGGGCGGGATTCGCCCGCGCTGCGCCTGCGGCTGCAGGCGCTGGGCGTGGTGCATGCCCGCTTCGGCACCGAGGACAAGCGCCCTGCCGCCGAAGCCATCCTGGCCGAGCTGGGGCTGGGCTGGCACCAGGCCGCGGCGATCGGCGATGACTGGCCCGACCTGCCCGTGATGCGGCGCTGCGCGCTGGCCTGCGCGCCGTTCCACGCCCACGCCGAAGCGCGTGCCGTGGCCCACCATGTCACCGCAGCCCCTGGCGGCGGTGGCGCGGCGCGCGAGTTCTGCGACCTGCTGCTGGTGGCCGTCGGCCGCTATGCGGCGCTGCTGGAGGCGCACGCCGCATGATGGGCCGCCTGCGACAGGCATGGGACCGCATATCCCTCTACCTGCCCGTGGTGCTCATGGGCCTGATGGCACTGGGCACCTGGTGGCTGGTGCGCAACGCCCCCAAGCCGGTGCGTCCCGCGCAGGAAGTGGCGCCCACGCACGAGCCCGACTATTTCATGCGCGGCTTCTCGGTCAAGAACTTCGATGCGAACGGCCGGCTGCAGAGCGAGATCCGCGGCGATGTCGCGCGGCACTACCCGGACACCGACACGCTGGAGATCGACAACGCCCACATGCGCTCCGTGGCCCTGGACGGTCGCGTGACGGTGGCCACGGCGAAGCGGGCGCTCACCAACGCCGATGCTTCCGAAGTGCAGCTCTTCGGCAATGCCGTCGTCACGCGCGAACCGCTCAACCGGCCAGGCCGCGAGCCGCTGCCGCGGCTGCAGTTCCGCGGAGAGTTCCTGCACGCCTGGCTCAACAGCGAGCGCGTGAGCTCCAACCAGCCGGTCACGCTGACGCGCGGCAAGGACCAGTTCACCGCGGACCACATGGACTACGACAACCTGGACCAGATCATGCAGCTGCGCGGCCGGGTGCGCGGGGTGCTCATTCCCCCGCCGGCACGCTGAGATCCGGGCATACCATCGACCCCGAGAGGCCACCATGCATCCTCGTCCCCTGGCCTTCATCACCGGCGCTTCCAGCGGCATCGGGCAAGCGCTGGCCCTGCGTTACCGGCAGGCCGGTTTCCGCCTGGCGCTGGTCGCGCGGCGCACCGCGGACATCCAGGCCTGGGCGGCCGCCAACGGGCTCGGGCCCGACGACTTCCGCGTGTACGGCGCCGACGTGGCGCAGGCCGACAGCATCATCGCGGCCGGCAAGGCCTGCATCGTGGAACTGGGGCTGCCCGACGTGGTGATCGCGAATGCCGGTATCAGCGTGGGCATGGACACCGCGGAGCGCGAGGACCTCGATGTCATGGCGCAGACCTTCGCGACCAACAACCTCGGCATGGCGGCCACCTTCCATCCGTTCGTGACCGGCATGGTGGAGCGCGGCAGCGGCACGCTGGTGGGCATCGGCAGCGTGGCGGGCATCCGCGGGCTGCCCGGGCACGGCGCCTACTGTTCCAGCAAGGCCGCCGTGATCAGCTATTGCGAGAGCCTGCGGGGGGAGTTGCGGGCCAGCGGTGTGCGGGTGGTCACCCTCTGTCCCGGGTACATCGACACGCCGCTCACCCGGCAGAACCGCTACGCCATGCCGTTCCTCATGCAGCCCGGGGACTTCGCGGACAAGGCGTACGCGGCCATCGCGGCAGGTGCGCGCTACCGTGTGATCCCCTGGCAGATGGGCGTGGTGGCCAAGCTGCTGCGCCTGCTGCCCGGCAGCCTGTTCGACCGGCTGCTGGCCGGACGCCCACGCAAGCACCGGCGCGGCGGGCGCGGCCCCGCCTCCTGATCTGGAAAAGAAAAAGGCCCCTGGGACAGGGGCCTGAAAACCTTGGAGTGGCTGGCTGGCACGGACCCGCGGGAGGTGCGTGCCGGCAAGGGGCTCAATAGCCGCCGTTGTTGCCGCCGCCGTAACCGCCGCGGCCACCGCCGCCGCCGCCATTGCGCGCACCCGAACCGTACGGGCTGCGGAAGCCGCCGTCGCCGCGGCCGCCGTAGCCACCGCCGCCACCATCACCGCGACCACCACCATAACCGCCGCCGCCGTCACCGCGGCCACCGCCGTAACCACCACCACCACCGCCACCGTCGCCGCGGCCACCGCCATAGCCGCCGCCACCGCCGCTGCGGCCACCGCCGTAACCGCCACCACCACCGCCGCCGAAGCCGCCACCGCTACGGGGCGGGCGCGGCTCCATGGGGCGCGCTTCGTTCACCACGATGCTGCGGCCGCCCAGGGCCTGGCCGTTCATGCCATTGATGGCGGCCTGCGCTTCGGCATCACTGCCCATCTCCACGAAGCCGAAGCCCTTGGAGCGGCCGGTGTCGCGCTCCATCATGACCTTCGCGCTGGTCACGACGCCGAACTGGCTGAATGCCTGCTCGAGATCGTTGTCGCGCACGGAGTACGGCAGGTTGCCGACGTACAGTTTGTTGCCCATCACGGGACTCCTCAAAAACACATGTAAAAAGCGATGGAGTCCCGAAAACGCAGCCGGTCGGTCACAAAGAGCCCCTACGCGCGAAACTGACGGATCCCCGCAATGCAACGCGAAAAAACATTTTTCGCCGAAGCATTATGGGCCATAAAGCCTCGAAAAGATCAAGCCGTACCACACCTGTGCTACGCCTGCGCATCAATAAAAAAAGGGCCTGTAGAGGCCCTTTTTTGTATCCGTTTGCAACCCGAGGGTTGCTGGCGCATCAGTAGCCGCGGCCGCCGCCGTAGCCACCGCCATTGCCACCACCGTAGCCGCCGCCGCTGCGGCCACCGCCGAAGCCGCCGCCATTGCCGCCACCGAAGCCACCGCTGCGGGGGGGACGGGGTTCCATCGGACGGGCTTCGTTGACCACGAGGTCGCGGCCGCCGAAGTTCTGGCCGTGCGCGCCCTCGATGGCGGCTTGCGCCTCGGCATCGCTGTCCATCTCGACGAAGCCGAAGCCCTTGGAACGGCCGGTGTCACGCTCCATCATGACCTTGGCGCTCACGACGGTGCCGTACTGGCTGAACGTCTGTTGCAGTTCGTCGTCGCGGAAGGAATAGGGCAGGTTGCCCACGTACAGTTTTTTGCCCATGAAGGACTCCTAAAAGAAACATGAAAACGCGATGGAGCCCGACGCAACCAGCAAACCTGTGACGAATTTCAGAGACGCGAAACCGACCAAACACCGCAATTTGCATTCCTGCAAGCAGAAAGGCCGAACCATTATCAACCAATTGCTCTGGCCCGACACGCGGAAATTGGCGCGCTTGCAACGTTCATGATGGGTGTTTACCCGAATTTTGCGCCCACCGACGGGCTGCGTGCATGGCGGAGCGGCTTCGCGGGTTGCACTACAATTGCCGCAGTCTCTGGGGAGTAGCCCGCCCGGCGCCTTGCGCGCACGGGGGCATGCGTCAACAAACTTGGGCCTTCGCGGTCTATGGCGCACGCGGTTCAGCCGGACTGGGCGAGACCATTGACTGTGCACCGATCCCAAGGCCGGAGTCGGGGCGCAGTCAATGCTGTCCACACATCCGGCCGGATAACCCCACCCCATGGAAGCCTTCCTCGTATCCACGTCCATCGTCGCGCTCGCGGAGATGGGCGACAAGACCCAACTCCTCTCTCTCGTCCTGGCGGCCCGCTTCCGCAAGCCCTGGCCCATCGTGCTGGGCATCCTGGTGGCCACTACCGCCAACCACGCGCTCGCCGGTGCCGTGGGCGCCTGGGTGACCACCGTCATCGGGCCGCAGATGCTGCGCTGGATCCTCGGCCTGTCGTTCATCGCCATGGCGGTGTGGATGCTCATTCCCGACAAGCTGGACGACGACGAGACGGGGGGCACCCCGCGCTTCGGCGTGTTCGGCACCACGCTGGTGGCGTTCTTCCTCGCCGAGATGGGCGACAAGACGCAGGTCGCCACCGTCATGCTGGCCGCCCAGTACAGCGCCTATTTCTGGGTGGTGGCGGGCACGACGCTGGGCATGATGCTCGCCAACGCGCCGGTGGTCTGGCTGGGCGAGCGCATCACCCGGCGCGTGCCGATCCGCGCCGTGCACGTGGTGTCTGCCATCATCTTCGTGGTGCTGGGGCTCGTCGCGCTGTTCGCACCGGTACCCGGTCCTTTGGCATAATTGCCGGACACGCGCCGATTTGCCACCGCTTGCGGGCGCTCTATAAATCCAGCTAAAGACCCGACCGTTGGTGCAGTGCGACGACCCGGCCTCGTTTTTAGCGATGCCGGGTTTTTTCATCCATGTCGTTCATCGCCACACCGCAATCCATGCACTTCGCGGAGCCGCTGCCCCTGCAGGGGGGCGCATCGATCCGCGACTACACGCTGGCCTACGAAACCTACGGCACCCTGAACGCCGACCGCTCCAACGCGGTGCTGGTGTGCCACGCTCTCAATGCCTCGCACCACGTGGCGGGCGTGTACGAGGGGCAGCCCCGCAGCGAGGGCTGGTGGGACAACATGATCGGCCCGGGCAAGCCGGTGGACACCGACCGTTTCTTCGTGATCGGCATCAACAACCTGGGCTCGTGCTTCGGCTCCACCGGACCGATGCACACGCATCCGGATACCGGCGAGGTGTACGGCGCCGACTTTCCCGTGGTGACGGTGGAGGATTGGGTGAATGCCCAGGCGCGGCTGCTCGACCGCCTGGGCGTGCAGCAACTCGCCGCCGTGCTGGGCGGCAGTCTGGGCGGCATGCAGGCGCTGTCGTGGGCGCTGCAGTACCCCGAACGCATGCGCCATGCGGTGGTGGTGGCGAGCGCGCCCAACCTCACGGCGGAGAACATCGCGTTCAACGAGGTGGCACGCCGCGCGATCGTCACCGACCCGGACTTCCACGGCGGGCACTTCTACCGCCACGGCACCGTCCCGAAACGGGGGCTGCGCATCGCGCGCATGATCGGCCACATCACGTACCTGTCGGACGATGTGATGAACGAGAAGTTCGGCCGGCAGCTGCGCGAAGGCCTGGCACCCCGCTACAGCACCCAGGACATCGAATTCCAGATCGAGAGCTACCTGCGCTACCAGGGCGACAAGTTCAGCGATTACTTCGACGCCAACACCTACCTGCTCATCACGCGGGCGCTGGATTACTTCGATCCGGCGCTCGCCTTCGGCGGCAACCTCACGCTGGCGCTCGCCCGCGCCCAGGCGAGGTTCCTGCTGGTGAGCTTCACCACCGACTGGCGCTTCTCGCCCGCGCGCAGCCGGGAGATCGTCAAGGCCCTGCTGGAGAACCGGCGCGACGTGAGCTACGCGGAAATCGACGCGCCGCACGGCCATGATGCCTTCCTGCTCGACGATGCGCGCTACATGGGCGTGATGCGTTCCTACTTCGACGGCATTGCCAGGGAGACCGCCGCATGAGCGATCCATCCACCATGCACGCGATCGCGCGCCTCGTGCCCCATGGCGCGCGCGTGCTCGACCTGGGCTGCGGCGACGGCGCGCTGCTCGACATGCTGCGGCGCGAGCGCGGCTGCACGGGCTACGGAGTCGAGATCGACGACGCGAACGTGCTGGCCTGCGTGCGCCGCGGGGTGAACGTGGTGCAGCTCAACCTGGACGAGGGCCTCGCGATGTTCGGCGACAACTCGTTCGACATGGTCCTGCAGATCGACACGCTGCAGCACCTGCGCAACGCCGAGGTGATGCTTCGCGAGACGGCGCGGGTAGGGCGGGCGGGCATCGTCGCGTTCCCGAACTTCGCGCACTGGCCCAACCGGCTGTCGGTACTGCGCGGGCGCATGCCCGTCACGCGGCGGCTGCCCTACCAGTGGTACGACACACCCAACATCCGCGTCGGCACCTTCAAGGATTTCGAGGTGCTCGCGCACAAGAACCGCCTGCGTGTTCTCGACGCTTTCGGCCTGCAGAACGGGCGGGAGGTGCGCTGGCTGCCCAACGCCATGGCCGGCACGGCCGTGTTCCATTTCGAACACGACTGACGCGTCCGGCGCCCGGCACGACCGCTCTTTTTTCGTTCCACGCCATGTCCGAGCCCTTGCTGCACCTGCCGACCATGCTGGTGATGACCGTCGTGGGTTCGCTGGTCATGGCGGCCGGACTGCTGCTGGTGGCGGCCCGCCGCCGCCGCGAGGGCCTGGGCCTGTGGGCGGCGGCCCTGCTGATGCAGTCGCTGGCCTATGTGCTGCTCGCGCTGCGCGGCCGGATCCCCGACGTGCTGTCGATCGTGGTGGCCAACGGGCTGCTGGCCGGGGTGTTCGCGAGCCTGCTGGCGGCCGTGTACCAGTTCCTGCGGCGGCCGGTGCCGTGGCTGCACATCGTGCCGCCGGTGCTCCTGACGATCGCCCTGTTCATGGCGTTCCTGGGGGATTACACGGCCCGGCTGGTGCTTGCGGGCCTCATCTACCCGGCCCAGCTGGGGCTGGTGCTATGGACGCTCGGACGGCACCCTTCCGAAGGTTATGGCGCGCGCATGGTGGCCGCGGGCATCTGGCTGCAGTCCGCCGTGCTGGTGGTGCGGGCGCTGGCGGCGATCACGGGGCACATGCCGTCTTCCGGCCTGCTGGTGGCGAATTTCTGGCAGCACGCGACCTTCCTCACCACCTTCATCACGGTGCAGGCCTCGTCCTTCGGTTTCATCTTCATGGCCCGGGACCGCGCCGATGCCGCCAACGAGCGCATGGCCGCGCGGGATCCGCTCACGGACGTGCCCAACCGCCGGGCGACCATCGCGGCGCTGGACCGCTGCGTGGCGCAGGCCGTGCGCTCGGGCGAGCCGCTGTCGGTGATGATGCTGGACATCGACCACTTCAAGCGCATCAACGACGGCCTGGGCCACCTGGCGGGGGACCAGGTGCTGTGCGGCGTCGTGGATGTGCTGGGCGAGCGGCTTCGAGCGCAGGACCTCATCGGCCGCTATGGCGGCGAGGAGTTCCTGGTGCTGCTGCCACGGACTCCGCTGGCTGGCGCGCTGGTGCTGGCAGGCGAGCTGCGCGCCGCGGTGGAGCAGGCGCATTTCGAATTCGTGGGCCGCACCGTGCCCGTCACGCTCAGCATCGGCGTGGCCGGCGGCATGCTCGAGCCCGGCGATCGCTGGGACGGGCTGGTCGCAGCCGCGGACGAGGCCATGTACCGCGCCAAGCGCTCGGGACGCAACCAGGTGGCCACGGCCGGGGCGCTGCGGCCCGCGGCGGGCGGGCCGCAGGCGGATTCAGCCGCTGGCGAGCCGCGCTGATGCCCGCTGTGCCTGCAGGGCCCACTCGGCATCGCTGTCGTCCTTGAGCGCCACGCCCGTGGCGCCCAGTCTCCGGGCCTGGCGCATCAGCCAGGCCAGCTTGAAGGCGGCGGCGGCGTAGCCCAGGCCCTCGGCCCGCACGTTGGAGATGCAGTTGCGCTCCGCGTCGCTGCGCCCGCGCCGGGGGGCGTGCGTGAGGTAGATGCCCAGGCTGTCGGGCGAGCTCAGGCCCGGCCGCTCGCCGATCAGCATCGCGCTCAGGCTGGCGCCCAGCAACTCGCCCACCTCGTCGGCCACCGCCACGCGGGCCTGGCGCACCACCACGACGGGCGCCATGCCGGTATCGGGAGGCAGCAGCGGCGCCAGCGCCTGCAGCAGCGGCACGGCGTGGCGCTGCACGGCGAGCGACGAAAGGCCGTCGCCCACCACCACGCACAGCGTGGGTTTCGGTGCCCCGGCCCGCGCGGTATGCGCCTGCAGGGCCATGGCGTCTTCCGGGTGCAGCTGGCGGCCCAGGTCGGGACGGCGCAGGTAGGTGGCGCGGTCTTCGGCGCGGCTGCGGGCCTGCAGCACCTCGTGCCCGGCGTCGCGCAGCGCGGCGGCCAGGGCTTCGGCATCCAGCGGCGCATGGATGGCGTCGCGGGCCATGGCGTGCGCCCAGCCGAAACGCAGTGCCTCGTCGGTCGGGACCGCCACGCCGGCGCGGCCCAGGGCGATGCGCGCTGGCGTGGCCTGGCGCCAGTGGTGCCAGGGCATGGCGGTGACTCCGGGCTGCGAGCCAGTGGCCGCCGGCAGTGGCGCGGGCGTGGCGCCGGCGGCTTCGTCGTCGCGGGAGGAGGTGTCCATATCGATTCGTGCGGTGGGGCTTGTTCAGTGGGCCTGCGTGCCCAGCATGTGCGCCAGCGCGAGCGGCGCGGCGCCGTCGCGCAGCCGGCCCCCGGCCGTGGTCAGGCCCTGCCGCTGCAGCCATTCCTCGAATTCGGGCGCGCGCTGCAGGCCCAGCGTGTCGCGCAGGAAGAGCGCATCGTGGAACGAGGTGCTCTGGTAATTCAGCATGATGTCGTCCGCCCCCGGCACGCCGATGAGGAAGTTCAGCCCGGCCGTGGCCAGCAGCACCAGGAGCGTGTCCATGTCGTCCTGGTCGGCCTCGGCATGGTTGGTGTAGCAGATGTCGCAGCCCATGGGCAGGCCCATCAGCTTGCCGCAGAAGTGGTCCTCCAGGCCGGCGCGGATGATCTGCTTGCCGTCGTAGAGGTATTCGGGACCGATGAAGCCCACCACCGTGTTCACCAGCAGCGGGTGGTAGCGGCGCGCCAGCGCATAGGCGCGCACCTCGCAGGTCTGCTGGTCCACGCCATGGTGGCCGCCGGCCGAGAGGGCGCTGCCCTGGCCGGTCTCGAAGTACATGACGTTGTCCCCCACGGTGCCGCGCCGCAGCTGCAGGGCTGCGTCGTAGGCCTCGTCGAGCACGGGGATGCTCACGCCGAAGCCGCTGTTGGTCTTCTCGGTGCCGCCGATGGACTGGAACACCAGGTCCACCGGCACGCCCGCGTTCATGAGCTGCAGCGTGTTGGTGACGTGGGTCAGCACGCAGGCCTGGGTGGGAATCTCCAGGCCCTGGATCAGCGTGTCGAACATGCGGCACAGGCCCTCCAGCGTGGCCATGCTGTCGGACACCGGGTTGATGCCGATCACCGCATCGCCCGCGCCCATCATGAGCCCGTCCAGCACCGAGGCGGCCACGCCGCGCAGGTCGTCGGTGGGATGGTTGGGCTGCAGGCGCACGGCGATGCGGCCGGGCAGGCCCAGCGTGTTGCGGAAACGCGTGACCACCCGGCACTTGCGCGCCACGGCGATCAGGTCCTGGTTGCGCATGATCTTGCTCACGGCCGACACCATCTCGGGCGTGAGCCCGGGCGCGAGCGCGGCCAGCGCCTGGGGCGTGGCTTCGTCGCCCAGCAACCAGTTGCGCCAGTCGCCCACCGTCATGTGGCGGATGGGCGCGAAGGCGGCGGCATCGTGGCCGTCGATGACGAGGCGGGTGATGGCGTCGTCCTCGTAGGGCACCAGCGCCTCGTTCAGGAAGACGTTGAGCGGCAGGTCGGCCAGCACGTGGCGCGCGGCCATGCGCTGCTGTGTGGTGGCCGCGCCCACGCCCGCCAGGTAGTCGCCCGAGCGCGCCGGGCTGGCGTGCGCCATCACCTGCCGCAGGTCGTCGAAGGCATGGCCCTGGCCGCCCAGGGTGGCGTGGTAGCGCATGGCGTAACCCCTTCGTTTCTCTTCAGTGGAGCGAGCGACCCAGCAGCGCGTCGGGCGCGGCCTGGGCGCGCTGGCGGGCCGTGCCAGCGTAATACACCCAGGCCAGCGCCATCAGTGCGAGAAACACCCCTGCCAGCACGGTGTTGAACCACACCATGGCGATCAGGCACACCACGCCCAGGGCCAGCGCCAGCACCGGGAAGAAGGGATAGAGCGGCGCGCGGTAGGGCCGGTGCATGGCGGGCTCGGTGCGGCGCAGGCGCAGCAGCGCGGCCATGGAGACGATGTACATCACGATGGCGCCGAAGACCGCCATGGTCACGATGTTGGCCGTGAGCGTCTGGCCGCCGAACTGGATCCATTCGTCGCTGAAGATCGCGGCCACGCCCACGGCGCCGCCCGCCAGCAGGGCGCGGTGCGGCGTGTTGAAGCGCGGGCTGAGCCGGGCGAAGGCGCTGGGCAGGTAGCCGGCGCGCGCCAGCGCGAAGATCTGGCGCGAATAGCCCATGATGATCCCGTGGAAAGAGGCCACCAGCCCGAAGAGTCCGATCCACACCATCATGTGCAGCCAGCCGCTGTTGGCGCCCAGCAGCGCCTTCATGGCCTGGGGCAGCGGGTCGTTGATGTTGGAGAGCTGCCGCCAGTCGGTCACGCCGCCGGCCATGACCATCACGCCGAAGGCCAGCGCCACCAGTGTCAGGATGCCGGCGATGTAGGCGCGTGGAATGGTGCGCTGCGGGTCGCGCGCCTCTTCGGCCGCCATGGCCGCGCCTTCGATCGCCAGGAAGAACCAGATCGCGAACGGGATGGAGGCGAAGATGCCCGCCACGGTGGCGCCGCTGAAGGTGTCGCTGCCGGCCCAGCCCAGGTGGGCGAAGTTGGCCCACGACCAGCCGGGGCTGACCACGCCCATGAACACCAGCAGCTCGAAGATGGCCAGCAGCGTGACGATCAGCTCGAACGTGGCCGCGATGCCCACGCCCACCCAGTTCAGCCCGATGAACACCACGTAGGCGCCCAGGGCGATGGTCTTGGCGTTGATCGCCGGGAACTGCACGTTCAGGTAGGCGCCGATGGCCAGCGCGATGGCCGGCGGCGCGAAGACGAATTCCACCAGCGTGGCGTAGCCCGCCACGAAGCCGCCCGCCGGCCCGAAGGCGCGCCGCGCATAGGCGAAAGGGCCGCCCGCGTGCGGTATGGCGGTGGTGAGTTCGGTGAAGCTGAAGATGAAGCTGGTGTACATCGCGGCCACCAGCACGGTGGCGGCCAGGAAGCCCAGCGTGCCGGCGGTGGCCCAGCCGTAGCTCCAGCCGAAGTATTCGCCGGAGATCACCAGCCCGACGGCGATGCCCCAGAGCTGGAAGGTGCCCAGCACTTTCTTCAGGTGCGGTGCGTGGGCCGGATCGGAAGGGGCGGAGGTGTGCATGGAGTGCCTTGCTGCGTTCGGAAAGCCGAGGGACGACGTGCCGCCATTGCACCCATTCCGGGCCGCCGGCGTCTATCCGGATTCGGAAAAACCGGGCCGTATCGCTTTTTTTCCGATCCGGGATAGCGGGGTCGGGTTTTCTCGCAGGGTCTGGCGCTTTTCTTGCATCACATTCCCTACTCCACGCCCGAACGCTCCACGACATGGTTGCCGCGCTTTCCTCCCGCACTGCCCTGGTGCCTTCCACGGGTGCGGGCGCACTGCGCTGGCGGGTCCGCGCCAGCGAGGACGTGGACGAGCATGCCGACCAGCTTTCGGACTGGTCGCAGCAGTACGACCAGTTGCGTGGCGGCCTTTTCGCCGGCCGGGTGCGCGAGTTGTGGATGGGCGGCCCGCGCCTGCAGGTCTTCCACGAGCACACCTCTCCACCCACCAGCCAGCAGTGCGCGCCCTGGCGGGGCTCGGTGTGGTTCGGGGTGCCCGACGCCCGCTGCGCCCGGCCCCTGCATTTCTGCGGCAGCGAGCGGCGCACCGATGCGCAGCGCTTCGTGCTGCGCGCCCGGGCCAGCGATGGCTTCACGCTGAGCACGCCGGAAGACTTCGGCATCTACGGTGTGGTCATGGACCAGGAATGGCTGCGCGCCGAGGCCGATGCCATGGGCCTGCGCGGCACGGCCGTCCTGCTG
The DNA here is from genome assembly GCF_042847045.1 of Acidovorax sacchari. Classification (NCBI taxonomy): domain Bacteria; kingdom Pseudomonadati; phylum Pseudomonadota; class Betaproteobacteria; order Burkholderiales; family Comamonadaceae; genus Acidovorax; species Acidovorax sacchari. Next base: position 5,556,932 of record NZ_AP035783.1, on the reverse strand, counting down.
TCCAGCCCCGCGCACGCCGTGCCGGTGGACGCCGCGGCGCATGCCGCGCTGTGCGCCACCATCGAATCGCTGCTGCGCATCGCCGAGGCGGCTCCGGAGCCGGAGGGCACCGGCCGGCACCAGGCGCTGGTGCGGCGGCTGCTGCGCCAGCTGTGCGGCGATCCCGCCGCAGCGGCGTCCGTCGCGGCACCTCCGCAGGGCGCAGCCCAGCGCCGTTTCGCGCTGGTGATGGCGGCGCGCGCGTGGGCCGGCCAGCCTTGCTGCGGCGACGCCCGGGACGTGGACGCCCTGTGCCGGCATCTTCACGTGACCCGGCGCACGCTGCAGAATCACTTCCACGCCGTGCTGGGCCAGTCGCCCGCCGAGTTCCTGAAAGCGGTGCGCCTGAACGCCTGCCGCCGCGCGCTGCGCACGGCCGCGCCGGGCGAGACGGTGCAGGCACTCGCCGAGCGCTGGGGCTTCTTCCACATGGGCCATTTCTCCCAGGACTACAAGACCCTTTTCGGGGAGGCGCCTTCGCAAACCCTGCGCCGGCGCGCCCTGCAGGCCCTGTAGCACAATCATCGGCTCGTCGCGGCATGTCCCGCGCAGCAGCAGGAGAGCCCCATGAACGCCCGTGTACCCGCCACCGCCTTCCAGCCCGACCAGGCCCTGTCCCAGCTCAGCCAGCGCTGGGACGGAGACATCCTGCGGCAGCTGAACGAATACATCGCCATTCCTGCCAAGTCGCCCGGCTTCGCTCCGGACTGGGAGCAGCAGGGCCTGCTGGACCGTGTGCTGCGCAATGCCGCCGAGTGGGTGGAGGCCCAGAAGGTCCCCGGCCTGCGCCTGGAGATCCTGCGCATGCCGGGCCGCACGCCGGTGCTGTTCTTCGAGGTGGAAGCCACGCGGCCGGCCTCGCAGCAGACGGTGCTGATGTACGGCCACCTCGACAAGCAGCCCGAGTTCGACGGCTGGCGCAAGGACCTGGGTCCGTGGTCCCCGAAATACGAGGACGGGAAGCTCTACGGCCGCGGTGGGGCGGACGACGGCTATGCCGTCTATGCCAGCATCGCCGCCGTGCAGGAGATCCAGCGCCAGGGCGTGCCGCATCCGCGCATCGTGGGGCTGATCGAGACCTGCGAGGAAAGCGGATCGCGCGACCTGCTGCCCTACATCGACCTGCTGCGCCCGCGCCTGGGCGACGTGGCCCTGGTGATCTGCCTGGACTCCGGCGCGGGCAACTACGACCAGCTCTGGCTCACCACCAGCCTGCGCGGCATGGTGAGCGGCACGCTGAAGGTACAGATCCTGACCGAGGGCGTGCATTCGGGCGATGCCTCCGGACTGGTGCCCTCGTCGTTCCGCATCATGCGACAGGTGCTCGACCGGCTGGAGGACAGCGCCACCGGCCGCCTGCTGCCCGCCAGCTTCCATTGCGAGGTGCCGCCCGAGCGCCTGGCGCAGGCGCGCGCCACGGCCGCGATCCTCGGCGACGAGGTGACCCGGCGCTTCCCCTGGGCGCACTACGACTGCGGCGGCTCGACCACGTTCGCGCTGCCGACCACCACCGACCCGGTGCAGGCGCTGATCAACCGCACCTGGACGCCCACGCTCAGCGTCACCGGCGCTGAAGGACTGCCTGCGCTGCAGGACGCTGGCAACGTGCTGCGCCCCTACACCGCCTTCAAGCTCAGCCTGCGCCTGCCGCCCGTGGTGGATGCCGCCGAAAGCGTGCAGAAGCTCAAGGCGCTGCTGGAGGACAACGCGCCCTACCAGGCCCGGGTGACCTTTGAGCCCGGCAGTGCCGCCAGCGGCTGGAACGCGCCGGCCATCACTCCGTGGTTCGAGAACGCCCTCAACGCCGCGAGCCAGGCGCACTTCGGCGCGCCTTGCGGCTACATCGGGCAGGGAGGGACCATCCCGCTCATGAACATGCTGAGCCAGGGTTTTCCCACGGCGCAGATGATGGTCTGCGGGGTGCTCGGGCCCAAGAGCAACGCGCACGGCCCGAACGAGTTCCTGCACGTGCCCTACGCCAAGAAGCTCACGGCCGCCGTGGCGCAGGTGGTGGTCAGCCTGCCGGAGCCGGGCGCGCAGGGCTGAGGGCCGGCCGCCGGTCCGGCACGATCCAGACCGGCACGCCGCTGCGCCGGCACTGCCGGGTGATGCGGTCTGCCCAGGCACGGGTGACCAGGAAGCTGCTGCCGAACCGCTCGGCATCGGTGTCCACGACGCCGTTCCTGAGATCCGCTGAACGGGTCCAGGCCAGGGCCTGCCCGGCGAAGACGGGGTTCTCGCCCCGATCTTCTGCGTGAGGGGGCCAGGGCAGGGTGTAGAGGCGCGATCCCGTAGCCCACACCATGTGCAGCACCTGCCGCGGCTCCGGCGTGGCCGGGTCGGCGGGCATGCGCTCGACCACGAAGCAGAAGCGCTGCGTGCCCTGCGGCCGGCCCAGGGTGGCGAGGAAGGCCTGCAGCACGGCGACTCCGGGGAGCTGCCGCCGGTCCGGTGTGGAGAACCCGGGGTCCGTGGCAGCGGGCGGTGCCGCCAGGGGCAGGTGTGGGCTCGCCAGTGCGGGAAGTGCCCCCCCGGCCACGCAGGCCGCCAGGGCCCAGGCCGCGCGGCGGTCGGCCTGCGCTGCGGGCGCACTCATGCGGCCTGCCGGGGGCGGTGCCGCAGCGCCAGCCACGCGAGCCCCGCGCCGGTGAGCCCGATGGGCAGCAGGGAGCCGTAGTTCAGCAGCGTCCAGCCCTGGGTGGTGACCAGCGCCCCCGACGCGAAGGATGTCAGCGCCATGGTGGCGAAGACGCCGAAATTGATGGCGGCCTGGGCGCGGTCCTTCTCCTCGGGCCGGTAGGCGCGCATCGCCAGCGCGGTGCTGCCCGTGAAGAGGAAGTTCCAGCCCACGCCCAGCAGGAACAGCGCGGCCACGAAATGCGCGAGTTCCGCCCCGGAGAGCGCGATCGCCACGCAGGCGGCGTTGAGCGCGACGCCGGCCGCCATGACGCGCAGCACGCCGAAGCGCCGGATCAGGTGGCCCGTGAAAAAGCCCGGCGCGAACATGCCGATCACGTGCCATTCGAGCACGAAGGCCGCGTTGCCGAAGGTGTGCCCGCACACCTGCATGGCCAGCGGCGTGGCCGCCATCAGCAGGTTCATCACCCCGTAGCCCAGCGCCGCCCCCAGCATCGCGACCGCGAACACCGGATCGCGCAGCAGCTGCGCCACCGAGCGGCCCGGGGCAGTAGCGGCCGCCGATGCCGGTGGAACGGCCGGAAAGCGGATGCCCGCCATGCAGGCCATGGACACCAGGGCCACCGCGAACAGCGCCAGGTAGGCCCCGGTGAACGGAACGGAGACCAGGTCGCGCGTGTGGTTGGCCAGGTTGGGGCCGGCCACCGCGCCCAGCAGGCCGCCGGCCATCACCAGCGACATGGCCGTGTCCCGCTGCGGCGCAGGCACTATTTCGGCCGCTGCGAAGCGGTAGAGCTGGCCGTTGGCGCTGTAGTACCCCGCCATGACCGTGGCCGCGCACAGCAGCCAGAAAGAGTGCATCCACACCGCCAGCGCGCACAGCAGTGCCGCCGCCGCCGCCACGGCCAGCCCGATCTGGAAGGATGCCTGCCGTCCCCAGCGCCGCTGGGCACGGGCCACTGGGCCGGTGGACAGCGCGCCACCCACCACGTAGCCCATCACCGGCAGGGTGGCCATCCACCCTCGGGGAGCGAGCTGCAGGCCCACCAGCCCGTTGATGGCGATGAAGACGACGTTGTTGGTGAGGAACAGCCCCTGGCAGAGGGCGAGCAGGCCCAGCGGGCGGCGATGGGAGGAGGTCATGGCCGGATCTTGCTGGCTTCCATGGTGTCAGGGTCAAGCGCTTCCTCGACGGTCCGGTTGCGGCCACCCTGCTTGGCAGCATAGAGCGCCCGGTCGGCGCGTTCCAGCGTTTCCTCGATGGGGTGCCGGGGGCGATGCAGCGCGAACCCGATGGACACGGTGATGCGCAGATGGCCGGCTCCCTCGCCGTCGCCGCGGTCCGCCGGCACCGCGAGTGCGGCCACGGCCTCCCGCAACCGCTCCAGCAGCGCACGGGCGGCCTCGGGCGGCGTGTTGCACAGCATGAGCACGAATTCCTCGCCGCCCCACCGGGAAATCACGTCTCCGTCGCGCACGCAGCGGCGTACCGTCTTGGCGAAAGCCTGCAGCACGCGGTCGCCCGCGGCGTGGCCGTGGGTATCGTTGACGGCCTTGAAATGGTCCACGTCCAGCAAAGCGATCACGAGCGGAAACCCCGACCGGACCGCGCGCCGCTGTTCCAGCCGCATCAGCTCCAGCATGTGGCGGCGGTTGAGCAGGCCGGTGAGTTCGTCGTGCGTGGCCAGTTCCCGGATGTGCTCCAGTGCGCGCCCCAGGTCGTGCTTCTGGCGGCGCAGTTCCTCGCGCGTGGCCTGCAGGCGCGTGGTGAGGAAGGTGCTGCCCAGCAGCACCACGGCCGTCATGATGCCGTAGGCCACCGACAGGCCGGAGGAGTGGCCCGGCTCGTCGCGCAGTTCCACCGACACCGTGGCCAGGCCGAACGCGGCCATGGCGTAGAGCATCACGCCGAACATCTGGCGCGTGGACAGCCCGAACATGCCGAACATCAGGATCACGGCCAGGATCGGCAGGGCGATGCCGCGGGCCTGGCCGCCGATGGCATAGGCCGCGGCATTGCAGGCGATGGCATAGACGATCTGCGGCAGCGTCAGGGAGGGGTCCGACCAGCGCAGCGATATGCCGCTGCGGATCAGGGCATACACCACCAGCAGTCCTCCGGCCGAGAGGGCCGTCCATATCCGGACTGGCCCCGGCTGGGCCAGTCCAGCGCCCACCGCGATGTGCATCGCCGCGATGCAGCAGGCCATCAGCAGCGCCGCCAGCCCGGCCATGGAGAGCCGGATGCGCTGGCGGGGCTCGGTGGTGAGCAGGACGTCGAGCAGGCGTGATTCCAAGGGAGTCCTTCCAGGCAGTCCGCTGGGCGGGGAGCGCGCTGGTGTTGCGTGGCCACTTCCAAGCGTCGGGCTGGCTGTGTCTTTTAACCGAGGATCGCGTTTGAGGCCATCGGGGGAATTCGGAGGATTCCTGGAAAATATGATAAATGACGTATTTGTGACGCAAAAATTGTCAGAGATGTGATGAAATCACAAGCTTTGTTTTTAATCAAAAGAGCAAGTACGATGAAGAAAGTCTATGCAGGCGGAATGATCGCGATCGCTGCGACCGCCGCGTCCGCTGCGCCTGTCAATGTCACCATCGCCAGTACCGCCAACTACAGCGGCACCGACGACTACACCGCGTGCGCGACGGCATCCAGCCTGTGCGTCAATTTTTCCACCAGCCAGAATGTGTCCGGCACTTTCCGGATCGCCTCCACGCTGCCGGCGAATGCCAACAACCTGGAGGTGGGTTCCCTCGTCACGTCGTACAGCCTGTCTTCCGGCCCGGACACCATCTCGTCCACCAATGCCAACGCTCGGCTGAATTCCGTCAGGGTTTCCACGGACGGCTCTGGAAACATCACGTCCGTCGGTTCGGTGGAAGCGATCCTCTGGCTGACGGGCTCCAACCCCCACGCCGCCGGTAGTCGCTACTCCATCATCACCACCTTCATGACCTTCGCCTCCGCGCTGCACAATCGCAACTGCACGACCGTCGCTGTGGCCGACAGCGGTGCCGCCGATAGCTGTACTGGAGGTTCGGACGATTCATCCCGCAGCCGAGGCAGGGGGGCCAGCGTGAGCTTTTCCTTCGCGCCCGATCCTGCTCCGGCTCCTGCTCCTGCTCCTGCTCCTGCTCCTGCTCCGGCTCCGGCTCCGGCTCCGGCTCCGGCTCCGGCTCCTGCTCCTGCTCCTGCTCCTGCTCCTGCTCCTGCTCCTGCTCCTGCTCCGGCTCCGGCCCCGGCCCCGGCCCCGGCCCCGGCTCCCATCCCCACACTCTCGCAATGGGGTCTTGTGCTCCTGTCTTCCATGCTTGCGGCATTCGCTGCGGCGGTCCGGGGACGCCGCCGTGAGGAATCCGGCAAACCCAACGCGTAAAAACCAGTCCGCGAAAGCGGACTGGTTTCAGGCCGATGCCATCATTGCCGCCACTTCATGAGGCAGCAGGGTGCATTCAGCCCTGGAGCGCTGCCAGCTGCGGCACGCCGCGCCGCTTGGCCACGGCGATGGGCGGCGCCCAGCGCGAGCCCTGGGGCTTCTTGCTGGTCACGAGCGTGATCTCGGCCGGCTCGAACACTTCCAGGTTGTGGGTGATGGGGGTGGTCAGCACGTATTGCGCCTGTGTGGAGCGCAGGAAGTGGCCCACCAGCTGGATGTTGCGCACGTCCAGGTGGGCGAAGGGCTCGTCGATGAAGACGAAGCCGCCCGAGCCGCTTTCCTCGTCCTTGAGCAGGCCCACGAGCAGGATCAGCGACTTGATGACCTGCTGGCCGCCCGACGCCTCCCCGTCGTTCATGCCGATGCTGCCCTTGCCGTCGAACGCGAAATGCACCTTGAGCCCGGCCTGCGCGAGCACAGTGTCGTCGTTCTCCAGCAGGGGCAGGTCGGCCGCCACCTCCACGCCCGCCAGGGCGCCTAGTTCCTGGATGTTCTTGCGGTAGCGCCGCACGGTGCTGCGCAGCACCTCGATATAGCTTTCGCGCGCGTTCATCACGGCCGTGCCGGCCTGGGCGTTCTTGACCTGGTGGTCCGACAGGCTTGAGGCCTGCTCGCGCACGGTGGCTTCCATGCGGCGGTAGCGTTCCTCCACGGTGGCGTCCTGCTCCCAGGTGCCCTGTTCCAGCTCCTGCTCGACGGCGGAGAGCCGCAGCTTTGCCTGGGTGTCGTTCACGTATTCGTCCACGAGTGCGCTCAAGGTCTCGGCGGCCGTCCAGCGGGCGGGGAACTGGCGCCGCTGCGCCTGGCTGCGCGCTGCGGCTTCCACGTGTCCGCGGCGGCGCGCGGTCCATTCCTGCGCGGCGCGTTCGGTATCGCCGCGTGAGCGCCGCAGCTGTTGCTCCAGCCGCTGGTGCTCGTCCGTGAAGGCCCGGTGGCGGTCGTGCGCACGCGTGGCCTCGGTGTCCAGGCGCTGCCAGCGCTGGGCTGCGGCGATGCGCGCCTGCCTGGCCGCCGGCAGTTCCTCGCGCGCCTGGGCGAATTCCTCGCTGCGGCGTGCCAGCTCTTCCGCGGCACTGTGGCCTTCGAGCGCGCGGCGGGTATCGGTGATCTGCCGCTTCAGGGCCATGAGCCGGTCGAGCACGGGCGCGAGCTGGCCGTCGATCTGCGCGAGATCCCGCTCGGCGGCGGCGCGGCGCGCCTGCACGGCGGCAGCGCCGAACTGGTGGTCGCGCGGCTCCACCCACATGGACCGCGCCCCGCGTCCGTCGTGCATGTACGCCTGGGGCGTGATCCAGGTGCCGCCCAGGCGCTTGCCTTCGCGCGGGTCGGCCACGCAGCGCAACTGCTGCAGCTGCTGCACCAGCCAGCGCGGCACGGGCGCGGTGAAGCGCACATGCGCGAGCAGGGTACCGGGCTCGCCGCGCAACGGCTTCTCGCCGGGGCCGACCAGGTAATGGCGGTAGCGCTCGCGCTCGCCGATGTCGTAGGCCTCGGCCAGGTCGCTTTCCTTGTCGAGCAGCACCACCCAGCGGTGGCCGCGCAGCACGCCTTCGATGGCGGCGCGCCAGGCCTCGTCCGCCACCTCGATCACCTCGGCCACGAACTGGTGGCCGATGCCCTGCGCCGTGAGGCGCCTGCGGAACTGCTGCACCTCGGGCGGCAGGGGCGGCAGCGCCTGGCCTTCGAGCGCCTTGAGGGCGTCCTGCGCGATCCGGCGGCGCTGTTGCAGCGCGGAGCGCTCGTCCTGCGCGGCGGACTCCTGCTCCTGCAGCTGGCGCAGGTGCGCCTGCAGCTCGTCGGCGTTGCTGCCCTTGTCCACCAGCGCGAGCAGTTCGGCCTCGCGTTTGGCCAGTTGTTCGAGCGGTGCCTCGTGGCGCGTGGCGTCGTCCAGGGCCGAGCGCGCTTCGTCGCGTTCGGCGCGCAGGCGCTCGGCATCGGCCTGGGCCCGCGTGCTTTCGTCCAGCAGCGTGAGCAGGCGCTTGTTCTGCGCGGCCTGTTCGGCGAGCGCCGCGCGGTGCTGCGTCTTCTGGCGGCGCAGTTCGCGTGCCTGCTTCGCCAGGCCTTCGCGCTCGCCGTGCCAGCCGAGCACGGGCAGGACCTCGGTGCCCAGGCGCTCGCGCTCGGCCAGCTTGAGCTGCCAGGCCTTGTAGCTGGCGACGCGGTTCTGCAATTCGGACAGCTGCGTGCGGCTGTGGTCAAGTTCACGCTCGGCTTGCACCATCTCGCGCGAGAGCTGCTGCTGGTGCTCGCGTGCCTGGTCGTAGGCATCCAGCACCTGCTGGTCGCCGAACACGTCGAACACGAGCCGCAGCAGTTCGCGCGGGCTGAATTCGCACAGCCGGTCGGTCTGCCCCTGCTCGAGCGACAGCACGCGGGCGATCGCCGGAGACAGTCCGGCCGCACCGAGCACGCGGCCCCAGGCTTCCACGCCCATGAAGCCGAGGTCCTTCTCGGGCGTGTCGCGCAACTGCTCGATCGACACATCGCCATCGAGCAGGCAGTAGCGCCGCTGCCAGTCGCCGCCGTTCTTGTCGATGCGGCAGGCGAGCGTGACCTGGTCGGCGTACAGCAGCCGCCGTGCGAAGGGCCGGCTGGAGGTCTGGCGGCCCTGCGGGCGGTTGTCCACCACGGCGCGCAGCCACGCGGTCTGCGCGCCGGCATGGCGGGCATAGGTGCGGTAGTCGCGCGGGGCCGAGCAGCGCAGGCCCAGCAGCGTGCGCATGGCGTCCAGCAGCGTGGTCTTGCCCGAGCCGTTGGGGCCGGCGATGGTGATGATGGACGCGTCCAGCGGCAGCGCGACGCGCTGGCAGTAGTCCCAGTGGACGAGTTCGAGGGTTTGCAGGTGGAACATGGGCGGGTGGAGAGGCCCGGTCAGGCCGTGGGGGTCTCGGACCCGGAGGAAGAGGGGGCGGCAACCGCCGCGTCCGGCGTCGGCGGCGCTGCGGCACGTTCGCGCGCGAGCACGTCTGCCAGCGCGCCGTCGAGGATGCGCGGCGCGAGCACGTCGTAGTCGAGCAGCACGTCCAGCAGCGGGCCTTCGCCGATCTCGTCCTGGCGCCGCGTGATGAAACCGTGGCGTTCCAGCAGCTTGAGGTTGGCGTCCAGGCGCAGCTTCTTGCCGAGCTGGTTGCCATAGTCCTCCAGCAGCGTCTTGTACGACAGCACGGGACTGACGAGCCGGGCGGAGGGCAGGGGCTTGGCGCCGGGGAAGAAGTCGTTCTGGCCGTCGCCTTCGGCTTCGGTGCGGCTGGTCTGGCGCTCGCGCTTCGGTAAAACGATGAGCGCCCAGAGCACCACCAGCAGGGCCTGCGCATCGCGCGGCAGGTCCAGGTTGTTGTTGGCGTTGAGCGCACCTTCGCCGAGCACGGCATTCTGCGCGGGCTGCAGCAGCGCGAGGCTGACGTGGTCGGCGTAGATGCTGTCCACGAAGCGCAGCCCGGATTGCGCCAGGCGTTGCTCGACCTGCGCGAAGAGTTCGGCATCGACCAGCGCGCGCTTGACCCGCGGGTGGCTGCGCGGCAGCCAGCGGCGCGTGAGGAGTTCTGCGATCAGCAGGGCGGCGTCGTCCATGGGCAGCGGTCCATCCGGAAACGAAAAAAGGCAGTCAGGAAAAAACGAAACGAAAACGGTGGCAGGCAGCGGGCCGCGGCCTCAGCCGGCGGTATCCGGCGGAGTGTCCGCAGGCACCAGCCGGCCCCGGCTCACCAGTTCCACCTGCGGGTGGTCCAGGGCCTGGATGGCGGCCTCCCATTCCACGCGCCAGGGCTGGCGCGCGAGCGCCCCGGTGGCGCCGGGCAGCACGCCGGCCTGCGGATCGCCCAGCAGCGGCAGCAGCTGGGCCTTGTACGCCACCTGGGCATAGCGTGCGGAATGCGGCTCGGCGCCGAGCAGCGCGGCGGCCACGTCGCGCGGCGCGCCGGCCGCTTCCCCGGCGGGCGCTTCCAGCGTCCAGGCCGCCAGCAGATCGGACAGATCGCCCAGTTCGCGCGGCAGGGCCACGGCGGCCAGCGTTCCGGCCGGGGCTTCCTGGGCGCCGGGCAGGTCTTCCGCGGGGCCCTGGGTGGGGCGGTCGCGCTCGAACTCGGCCTCGGTCACATCCAGCAGTTCGTGCGGGGCCAGCGCGCTCAGGCCGGCCGGCACGGCCAGCGCGGTGTCGAGCAGCGCGGCGGGCTGGCGCAGCGTCTGCAGCCAGCGCTTCACGTCGGTGCTGGTGATGCCGGTGGTGCCGAGCGTCACGCGCTGGCGGTCCACCTGCTGCAGCGCGCGGTTGAACTGGCTGGCCATCGCCAGCAGGCGCGATTGCGCCTGGCCCAGCGCACGGGCCGCGCGTTCCATGGCGATGTGCCCGTGGGCATGGCCGATGATGGCCGTGATGGCGTCTGACGCCCGGTCGATCAGCACGGCCGCGCGGTCGTAGCGCTGGCGCGCCGCGCGCAGCCGGAACTCCGAACCGCTCGCGATCGCGTCGGCGAACTCGCCATGCAGCCGGGTGAGCTGCGCCTGCAGCATCTGCAGCTGCCCGGCGTCGAGTGCCCCCAGCTGGTTCGCGCCCACGACCTGCCCGAGCAGCGCGGCCAGTTCGCCGCCTTCGGCGTCCTGCACGGCCGCGTCGCCGCTGGCCAGCGGCGCCAGCAGGCCGGCCACGCGCTGCGCCAGGGGCGGCAGGGTGTAGGCGCGCAGGCTGTCGTCCCAGGCCAGCAGGCCCACGTCGCGGAAGCGCTTGAGCACGGTGTCCAGCGCCTCGGGCCGCAGCGCGTGGAAGAGTTCGTCGATGCGCTCGCGCGACAGCTGGGACTCGCCCTGGCGGGCGAGTTGCAGGAACACCCACAGGCGCAACTGCACCAGCGCGGCGGGGCCGTGGAACAGCCCGCTCAGCGCCTGCGACAGCTCCTGTTCGCGCGCGATGCGCCAGAGCAGGGGATCGTCCGTGGCGGCGTCCGTGTCGCGGAAGAAGTCGAACAGGGCGCCCGCCGCCTCGTCCGGCCCGCCGGGCAGCAGGGCATCGGCGTCCGCCAGGTCCGCCCAGGGGGCTTCGGTGCCGGGAGCCGGGGTGGAAGATTCCATGCGCGCCGCCATCATGCGCAGGCCAGCAGCGAAAGCGCCGCCACCGAGGCCGTCTCGGCGCGCAGCACGCGCGGGCCGAGGCTGGCGGGCAGGAAACCGCGCTCCAGCGCGAGGTCTTCCTCGTGCGGGGCCAGGCCGCCTTCGGGGCCGTGCAGAACCTGCACGCAGGCGGCGCCCGCTGCGGCGTCATGCAACGGCCGGCTGCCTTCGCGCAGCGACAGCACCAGCCGCGCGGCATCGGGCGCGGGGGGCAGCCGCAGCCAGTCCGCCAGCGGCACGGGGGCTTCCACCTGCGGCACGCGGTTGCGCCCGCACTGTTCGCAGGCCGCCGCGGCGATCGCTTGCCAGTGCGCCTGCCGCTTGAGCGCCCGCTCCCCGGAGAGCTTGAGCACGCTGCGGGCCGCCGCCACGGGCTGGATGCGTGCCACGCCCAGTTCGGTGGCCTTCTCCACGAGCCAGTCCATGCGCTCGTTGGCCGGCATGCCCACGACCAGGTGGACGCTGCGGCCGGCCTCACGCTCGACCGGGTCGTGCGCGCCTACCAGAACCTCGACATCGGACCGGCCCATGCGCGCCACCGTGGCGGCGTACTCGCCGCCGCGCCCGTCGAACAGCGTGATCGCGTCGCCGGGCTGCAGGCGCAGGACCTGCACATGGCGCGCGGCAGCGGGCGGCAGCGCCAGCGCGGCTCCGCTGGACAGCGGCTCGGGGCAATGGAAGCGGGGAATGTTCACGCTGGCGTCGTCGGTGTTGCGGATGATGGAGTGGGGAGTGCGGTGGGTGGCACCCGGTGTTCCGGGGCAAGGCCCGGGAGCCCGGGCCGGCCCCGTCAGACCCGGCCGAAGGCGTAGCCGGCCACGGCTTCGGTGCCCTCGACGGCGTCGATGAGCCGCAGCAGCGGCACGAGTTCGCGGTAGCGGCCTGCCGTGGAGCGGATGTAGCCGAGGAAGCGGGGCGTGTCGGCCAGGTAGCGGGGCTTGCCGTCGCGCAGCGTGAGCCGCGCGAAGATGCCGGCCACCTTCAGGTGGCGCTGCAGCCCCATCCATTCGACGGCGCGGTAGAACTCGCCGAAGTCGTCGCCCCAGCCGGAAGCGCTGCCGCTGCCGAGAATGCCCGCACGCCGGGCCTTTTCCCAGTAACGTACGGTAATGTCGATGACGAAATCCTCGTCCCAGCTGATGAAGGCATCGCGCAGCAGGCTGGCGATGTCGTAAGTGACGGGGCCCCACACGGCATCCTGGAAATCCAGCACGCCCAGGGGCGCGCCGGCCTCGGCGGGCACCATCAGGTTGCGCATCATGAAGTCGCGGTGCACATGGACCGACGGCGCGGCGAGGTTGGCCGAGACGATGGCGTCGAACGCGCGCCCCAGCGTCGCCTGCTGTCCGTCGTCCAGTGCGACGCCCCGGTGGCGCGCCAGGTACCAGTCGGGAAACAGCGCCAGTTCGCGCCGCAGCAGCGCGGCGTCATAGGGCGGCAGCGTGTCCGGCTTCGACGCCTGCTGCCACTGCAGCAGCACGTCGGTGGCCTGCAGGTACCAGGCGTGGGCATCGGCCGGGAGCGCCGGGTCGAGGCGCTCGATCACCGTTTCGCGGCCCAGGTCGGACAGCAGCATGAAGCCATGGGCTTCGTCCCATGCCAGGATCCGCGGCACGTTCAGGCCCGCCTCGGCCATCAGCCGCTGCACGTGCGCGAAGGGGCGGCAGTCCTCCTTGTCCGGCGGGGCGTCCATGACGATGCGGCTCGCGCCATCCACGCCATCGATGCGCAGGTAGCGGCGGAAGCTCGCGTCGGCGGAGGCAGGGCGCAGGCTGGACGGCACCAGGCCGTGCGCAGCCACCAGCGGAGCCAGCCATGCATCGAAGGCGGCGCGGCGGGAGGGATCGGGCCACGCGACGGCGTGGGCTCCGGCATCGGCGGCCGGGGAGGGGGGACGGGGGTGGCTCATGGATAATCCGATTTTACAAACCCGGTCTCTCCCGTCCGGGTGGCCTGCGGTGCCCGCCCCGAGCGGGCGCGCCGCCGACCGGTTGAATCCATGGACCTTTCTTCCTTGCCCGATCCCCTCCGACCGACGCATTCCCGCCTGCCTGCCCGCCGCCGGAACCGTGCCGACCCCCCGCGGTTCGAGCAGCGGGCGCTTGCCCGCCTGGCCGCCTGGATGGTGTGCGGGCTGCCGCTGGCAGCGCTCGCGCAGACCGAACCCGGCCCCGGCGCTGCGGCCGAGCCCGCTCCCGCCCTGCGGGCCAGCCCGCTGCTGCAGGAGAAGATTCCCGAGGACGTGCGGCCGAAGCTGCCGATCTTCGTGCGGGGCGACCATGTCTCCGGCCAGCCCGACATCAACGCGACCGTCGAGGGCAATGCCGAGCTGCGGCGCGGCGACACCATCATCCACGCCGACAGGCTCGACTACGCGGTGCCCGACGACCTCGCCAAGGCGCGTGGCAACGTGCGCATCAACCGCGCCGGCAACGTGTACGAGGGGTCGCTGCTCGAGTTGCAGGTGGATGCGTTCTCCGGGTTCTTCGACGACGCCAGCTACCGCTTCCTCGCCAATGGCGCCTATGGCGACGCGCGCCGCGTGGACTTCATCGACCGCGACCGCGCCGTGGTCCACGAAGCCACCTACACCACCTGCCAGAAGGACGACGAATCCACCTGGAAGCCGGCCTGGATCGTGCGCGCCCGCAGCATCAAGATCGACAACGCCGAACAGGTGGGCACGGCCGAAGGGGGCGTGCTGGAGTTCCAGGGCGTACCCGTCCTGCCGGTGCCCGGCAGCTTCACGTTCCCGCTGTCGGACAAGCGCAAGACCGGCCTGCTGCCGCCCACCGTGGGCATCGACAGCGTGAGCGGCGTCGTGTATTCGCAGCCCTACTACTGGAACATCGCGCCCAACCGGGATGCCACCATCACGCCCACGGTCATGTCCAAGCGTGGCGTCAGCACCAGCGGAGAATTCCGCTACCTGGAACCGACCTACAGCGGCGAGATCCGGGGCGACTACATGCCCTCGGACCGGCTGCGCGACCGCGACCGCTGGGCACTGGGTCTGAAGCACCGCGGCACCTTCGACACCGGCATCGGCGGCATCGGCCTGAACGTGGATGCGACGCGCGTGAGCGACGACAACTACTGGCGCGACTTCAGCACCCGGACCAACGGCGGCATCAGCCAGCTCACGCAGCGCCTGCTGCCGGCGGATGCGTCCCTGTCCTGGGGCGGCTACGACATGTCGCTGAGCCTGCGTACCCTCAAGTGGCAGGTCCTGCAGGACGTGAACGCGCCCATCGTGCCGCCGTACGACCGCATGCCCCAGATCCATTGGGGCTACACGCCGTCGTCGCTGCCCGGCGGCTTCGACGCCAGCGTCGAGGCCGACTACACCGACTTCCGCGCGGACCGTGCGCTCACCGGCCAGCCCAATGCCCGCCGCAGCTATGCCATGGCGCAGTTCAGCCGGCCGTTCCTGGCGCCGGGCGGGTTCATCACGCCGCGCGTGCAGTTCCACGCCACGCAGTACGACTTCGACAGCGCCCTCACGGCGACGGGGCAGCGCACGGCATCGCGCGCGCTGCCCACCTTCAGCCTGGACAGCGGCCTCGTGTTCGAGCGCGACGCGCGCTACTTCGGCCGCAACTTCGTGCAGACGCTGGAGCCGCGAGCCTTCTACACCTACACGCCGTACCGCGACCAGAGCATGATCCCGGTGTACGACACGGCGGCGAACGACTTCAACTTCGCCACCATCTACACCGAGAACGGCTACAGCGGCAATGACCGCATCGCCGACAACAACCTGCTCACGCTGGGTGTCACCACCCGCCTGCTGGACCCCGACGACGGCGGCGAGGCGGCCCGCTTCGGCATTGCCCAGCGCCTGCGCTTCAGCGACCAGAACGTGGTCATGCCGGGCGAGGCGCCCGTGAGCGAGCGCCTCTCGGACGTGCTGCTGGGGGCCGGTATCAACTGGACGCGCCAGTGGGGCTTCGACTCCACCGTGCAGTACAACCCCAAGACCGGCCGCTCCATCCGTTCCACCATCGGCGCGCGCTACAACCCCAGCGACTACCGCGTCATCAACGCGGCCTACCGCTTCCAGCGGGGCACCAGCGAGCAGATCGACGTGGGCTGGCAGTGGCCCATCAACGACCTCTGGGGCGACAAGGGCCAGAACCTCGGCCCGGGCCGCGGGCAGGGCGGTGGGCGCTGGTACTCCGTCGGCCGCCTGAACTACAGCCTGCAGGACCGCAAGCTCGTGGACACGGTCATCGGCTTCGAATACGACAGTTGCTGCTGGATCGGACGCGTGGTGCTCGAGCGCCTGCAGAGCAGCGTGACCACGGCCACCACCCGGCTGCTCTTCCAGATCGAGTTCGTGGGCTTCTCCCGCCTCTCGCTGGGTTCCGACCCGATCCAGACGCTCAAGCAGAACATCCCGCGCTACCAGTACCTGCGCGAGCCGGTGCCTGCGCCGAGCCGGTTCACGAACTACGACTGACGGCCGCAGTCCAAGACCCATCGCCCCGATCCGCATCCGACGCTTTTCCATGAACCATCGAGCATTCATCCTGGGCCTCGCGGGCTTCGCCGCCGCCATCGTTTCCGTCGCACCCGCGGGTGCGCAGGGGCTGCGCCTGCCCGGCGGCGCGGGGCTGCCGGCACCGTCGGCATCGCCATCGCTGCGCGCCGCGCCCCAGATCACCCTGCCGGATCCGGGCCCTTCGGCGCGTGGCGCCCAGGCGGCCCGCCAGGCCGACTTCATCGTCGCCGTGGTGAACACCGAACCGATCACGAACAACGAAGTGCAGGCCCGCCTGGCGCGCGTGGAGCACCAGCTGGCCGCCCAGGGCGGAGAGCGGCCTCCGCGGCAGGTGCTCGCCCGCGAGGTGCTCGAGCGCCTGATCAACGAGAAGATCCAGGTGCAGATGGCCATCGAGAGCGGCATCAAGGTGGACGACTACGCAGTCTCCCAGGCCGAGCAGTCCGTGGCCCGGCAGAACAGCGTGAGCATCCCGGAAATGCAGCGCCGCCTCGCGGCCGACGGCATCAGTCCGGAGCGCTTCCGCAGCGAACTGCGCAACCAGATGCTGATCCAGCGGCTGCGCGAGCGCGACGTGGAGTCGCGCGTGCGCGTGACCGATCTCGACGTGGACCAGTACATGCGCGACCAGCAGCAGTCCGCGATATCGGATCCGTCCAAGATCGAGCTGAACCTCGCCAATATCCTCATCTCCGTGCCGGAGAACGCCACGCCGGACGTGGTGGAGCAGCGCCGCCAGCGCGCGCAGCAGGCCGCCGACCGCGTGCGGGGCGGCGAGGATTTCGCCAAGGTGGCGCGTGAACTCTCCGATGCCCCCGATGCCCCCATCGGCGGCGAACTGGGCCTGCGCCCGGCCGACCGCTACCCGGACCTCTTCCTGCGGACCGTCCAGCAGGTGCCCGTGGGCGGCATCGCCGGCCCGGTGCGCTCGCCGGCCGGTTTCCACGTGCTGCGGGTGCTGGAGCGTTCGCGCGCCGGCATTCCCTCCTCGGCCGTGCAGACCCACGTGCGCCACATCCTGCTGCGCACCGGGCCGCAGCTGACCGAGGCCGCAGCCGCGGAGCGGCTGGCGGAGTACCGCCGCCGCATCCTGTCGGGCCAGGCCGATTTCGCCACGCTCGCGCGCGAGCACTCCCAGGACGGCAGCGCCAAGCAGGGCGGTGACCTGGGCTGGGCCGGCCCGGGCCGCTACGTGCCGGAGTTCGAGGAGGCAGTGGAAGCGCTCAAGCCGGACGAGATCAGCCAGCCCATCGTGTCGCGCTTCGGCGTGCACCTGATCCAGCTGCTGGAGCGGCGCGAGGCCAAGCTCACGCAGCGCGAGCAGCGCGACATGGTGCGCGATGCCGTGCGCGAGAAAAAGCTCGAGGAAGCGTTCACCAACTGGGCCCAGGAAGCCCGTGCCCGCGCCTACGTGGAATACCGCGACGCGCCGCAATGAAGCACATCCCGCGCAAGCGCTTCGGCCAGCACTTCCTGGCCGACCAGGCCATCATCGACGCCATCGTCCGTGCCATCGCGCCGGCACCCGGCCAGCCGATGGTGGAGATCGGCCCGGGCCTCGCCGCGCTCACGCAGCCGCTGGTCGAGCGGCTCGGGCGCCTGACGGTGGTGGAGCTGGACCGCGACCTCGCCCAGCGCCTGCGCAGCCACGGGCAGCTCGACGTGATCGAGTCCGACGTGCTCAAGGTGGATTTCTCCGCGGTGGCCGCGAACCTGGGCGCCACCCGCATCCGGATCGTGGGCAACCTGCCCTACAACATCTCCACCCCGATCCTCTTCCACCTGCTCGAGCACGTGGGCGTCGTCGAGGACCAGCACTTCATGCTGCAGAAAGAGGTCATCGACCGCATGGTGGCCCAACCCGCCACCAGCGACTACGGCCGCCTCTCGGTGATGCTGCAATGGCGCTACGCCATGGAAGACGTGCTCTTCGTGCCGCCCGAGAGCTTCGACCCGCCCCCGCGCGTGGACAGCGCCGTCGTGCGCATGGTGCCCCATGCCGCTCCCGCGCCGGTCGCGCCCCGGCTGCTCGAGGAACTCGTGCAGGTGGCCTTCAGCCAGCGCCGCAAGCTGCTGCGCCACACCCTCGGCCGCTGGCTCGAAGCCCGCCAGTTCACCGGCACCTTCGACACCCAGCGCCGCGCCGAGGAAGTGCCCGTGGCCGACTACGTGGCGCTGGCGCAGGCTTGCGCTTGAAGTCCTGTTCCAGTCACCCCGCAGCAAGGTGTCGTCACTGCGCTTGGAAACCGGCGCGGCCCAGGCCAGAGACACCGCGCAAGGACCGCCCCGCCGCGCTGGTGTCGTCCCCCTTCCCGTAGCGCGAAGCGCGTTGAGAGAAGGGGCTGAGGGCCGCGGCTCACAGCCTGCCTGCGCAGGCTGGGACGTGCCCGAAGAGCAGCCGCTTCTGGCGGCGGCGCGGAGGTGCGCAGCGCCTCAGGGGGATGTACCGAATCAGGCCGCCGCGAGCCAGTAACCCGCATTGAACGGGCTGCTCATGCGCAGTGCCAGCGGAGAGACATCCACGAGCTTGTCGGTGGGCATCTTCTCGGCGCCTGGGGCGAGAGCGATCTGGATGGGCTCCGCTGCGGCCTCTTTAGCCTCGTTCGCCCGTTCTGCCTGGCTGTTGGATGCAGAACGGGCTACAGAAAAGAATAGAAGCACCGGAAGGCGATCTTGCGGTCGCCCCAGTAGTCCGCGGCTTCACGGAAGATGTCCAGGAGCTGCTCGCGCGCTTCCTTGTCGAACTTCACGGTCGTGGGGATCTGTTCCAGCACCACGATGAAGCCGGGCTGCGGGCCCGATTTATGCAAGGGGTCGGTCATGCAGTCGTACAGCGCATCGAAATTCTTGCCGAAGTGCGCCGGGAACATGAACTGGCTGGCGATGAGTTCCAGGACGTCCTGCTTGGTCTGCGCGTGCGCGAGGTTGGCATAGAGGAAGTGCTGGCCCAGCGCCTGGGCGGAGGCCTGCAGATCCTGCACGCGGAAGGCCCGGATCGACTGCACGATGTTGGGGCGCACGCCGCGCAGTGGGTTGTCCTGGTCGGTACGAAGTGGCATTTCCATCTCCGCTGCTCTTTCTTTATGTAGTCACCAATGAGGAATATCGCCGGAAACCGCCCGGATGGCACGGTTTCTCAGGAAAAGAGTCGGCAGGCCTGCGATCGTTCAGTGCATCGGCTCCTGCCCGCTGGGCTCGGAGGCCAAGTCATTCCACGATCTTCCGAAAGCTCGCGTAGTGGTCGCTGGTGTAGTAGCAGGCGTCCGGCGTGCGCGGGGGGCCGCCGCATACGATCCGCCGTGCACCACGGTTGCTCGCTCCCGGTGTCCTGACGGTGTATTCCCGGTAGTAGCCCCGCTTGTGCGGGGGCAACAGGCGTTCCCGGTTGCCAAAGACGCTGCCGTCCTTGTCGTGGGGAAAGGGGCCGCCTTCGCGGATGAGACTGAAGGTGGCGCGTCCTTGCGGGGGAAGTTCGGCCAATGCGATGGTGTCGGTTCCGCCCGGGGACGGAGCATTCCGGGCTTCCCCCGAGAGAGGGGCCAGAACGAACGCGGCACCCAGAGCGTATGCAATACCTGCCGTGTACGCCCGGATGGCGATGGCCTTCAGCATCAACTACACCTTTCAGAAACTACGGGTTTACCCGAAATTTCGAGCCAGTAGTGTGACGTAAAGACCCCCAAAAAGCAAGCGCCTGCCCAAAAAATGGGCAGGCGCCGAAGGGTTTCGGAGCGCCTTAAAGTTAGCGCTCGCTATGGCCGGGCCGTTCAGCGCGCGGCGTTGGCGTCGGCCACCGTCAGGGCTGTCATATTGACGATGCGCCGCACGGTCGCGCTGGCGGTGAGCACGTGCACCGGCTCGGCCGCGCCCAGCAGCACGGGGCCGATGGCGATGCCGCCGCCGGCCGCGGTCTTGAGCAGGTTGTAGGAAATGTTGGCGGCATCGATGTTGGGCAGCACCAGCAGATTGGCACTGCCGGCCAGCGTGCTGTGCGGCATCACCTGGGTGCGCAGGGCGGCATCCAGGGCCACGTCGCCGTGCATCTCGCCGTCCACCTCGAGCCAGGGGGCCTGCACGCGCAGCAGGTCCAGCGTCTGGCGCATCTTGACTGCGCTGGGCTGGTTGCTCGAGCCGAAGTTGGAGTGCGACAGCAGCGCCGCCTTGGGCTTGATGCCGAAGCGCATCATTTCCTCGGCCGCCATCACGGTGATCTCGGCGAGCTGTTCGGCCGTCGGGTCGTAGTTGACGTGCGTGTCCACCAGGAAGACCTGGCGGTCGGGCAGCAGCAGCCCGTTCATGCAGGCGTAGGTGTTCACGCCGGCGCGCTTGCCGATCACCTGGTCGATGTAGTTCAGGTGGTGCGCGGTGTGTCCCCAGGTGCCGCAGATCATGCCGTCCACCTCGCCCTTGTGCAGCAGCATGGACGCGATCAGCGCCAGGCGGCGGCGCATCTCGATCTTGGCGATGGGCACGGTGATGCCCTTGCGCTCCGTCATCCGGTGGTAGGTCTGCCAGAAGTCGCGGTAGCGGTGGTCGTTCTCGACGTTCACCACGTCGTAGTCCACGCCTTCCTTCAGGCGCAGGCCGAACTTCTCGACGCGCTGGGCGATGATGGCCGGCCGGCCGATCAGCGTGGGGCGGGCGATCTTCTCGTCCACCACGATCTGCGCGGCGCGCAGCACGCGCTCTTCCTCGCCCTCGGCGTAGGCCACCCGCTTCTTGGCGGCCAGCTTGGCGGCGTTGACGATGGGCTTCATCATCGTGCCGGAGGCATAAACGAAAGTCTGCAGGTGGTCGCGGTAGGCGTCCATGTCGGCGATCGGGCGCTGGGCCACGCCGCTGTCGGCGGCGGCCTGGGCCACGGCCGGCGCGATCTTGATCATCAGGCGCGGATCGAACGGCTTGGGGATCAGGTATTCGGGTCCGAAGGCCAGGGGTTCGCCCACGTAGGCCGCGGCCACCACTTCGCTCTGCTCGGCCTGGGCCAGTTCGGCGATGGCGTGCACCGCGGCGATCTCCATCTCCAGCGTGATGGTCGTGGCGCCGCAGTCGAGCGCACCGCGGAAGATGTAGGGGAAGCACAGGACGTTGTTGACCTGGTTCGGGTAGTCCGTGCGGCCGGTGGCCATCACCACGTCGCCGCGCACCGCGTGGGCGTCCTCGGGCGTGATTTCCGGGTTGGGGTTGGCCAGCGCGAAGATGACCGGGCGCGCGGCCATCTTGGCCACCATGGCGGGCTTGAGCACGCCGCCGGCCGACAGGCCCAGGAACACGTCGGCGCCGTCGATGACTTCGGCCAGGGTGCGGGCGTCGGTCTTCTGGGCGAACTGGATCTTGTCCTCGTCCATCAGCTCGGTGCGGCCTTCATAGACCACGCCGGCCAGGTCGGTGACGAACACGTTCTCGCGCTTGAGGCCCACCTTCAGCAGCAGGTTCAGGCAGGCGAGGGCGGCGGCACCCGCGCCGGAGGCGACCAGGCGAACGGAGCCGATGTCCTTGTTCACCACCTTCAGGGCGTTGAGCATGGCCGCCGCCACCGTGATGGCGGTGCCGTGCTGGTCGTCGTGGAAGACGGGGATGTTCAGGCGCTTGCGCAGTTCGCGCTCCACGTAGAAGCACTCGGGCGCCTTGATGTCCTCGAGGTTGATGGCGCCGAAGGTGGGCTCCAGGGCCGCGATGACCTCGACGAGCTTGGCCGGGTCCTTCTCGTTGATCTCGATGTCGAACACATCGACGCCGGCGAACTTCTTGAAGAGGACGCCCTTGCCCTCCATGACGGGCTTGGAGGCCAGCGCACCGATGTCGCCCAGGCCGAGGACGGCCGTGCCGTTGGAGATAACGCCCACCAGGTTGCCGCGCGCGGTGTAGCGGAAGGCGGCGGCAGGGTCCTTGACGATCTCTTCGCAGGGAGCGGCCACGCCCGGCGAGTAGGCCAGCGCCAGATCGTGCTGGTTGACCATCTGCTTGGTGGCGGCGATGGCGATCTTCCCCGGCTTCGGAAACTCGTGGTATTCGAGGGCCGCTTGGCGCAGCAGGGCGCGTTTGTCAGGCGTGGCGTTGACCGGGGGGGTATCGGACATCAAGGGGTCTCCAGCTCTGTGAAGGGCTGCCGGACCTCGCCAGGGAGCGGGCGCTCCAGGACGGGCCGGCGTTTTAGGGTGTGAGATTGTAGTCAGCCTGCCGTAGAAACCCTGGTAAGGAATTCTGCTTAACCAGGGCGAAGCACCCATGACCTGGAAGCGCGGCACCTGGCCGGCCGGGTAGGCACGGGCTGCAACGGTTCTGTCGTGCCGACCTTTTTTGTGCTGTTGCCGTTATTTTTGAATCAATTGGTTTTCAGCTGATGGGTTTTGCGGAGATTTGACGCAATCTGCCGCGAAACTTCGCGCCCGCAGTCATATGCGTGCCGGAGGCTCGAGGCCTCTGCAAACACCCGAAATATTCATTCATTTTTTTGATGCACCCATGAACGCAGTTCTTTCATGGTCCGGCTGGTTGGTGGCGGCTGGGCTGTCCACTGCGGTCCAGGCCGGGACCAAGGTGCCGCCGGCCATCGACCCCGCCCACTGCCAGTCGCCTGCCGCCGACCTGGTGCTGCCCGCAGCATGGGCGTCCTACCGCGACGCGACGCGCGTGTGTCCCCTGAGCGAACGCCCGGCGGGCAAGGCTCCGGCCCGGGCGCCGGCCAAAGTCCGTCTGGTGGCGGTTTTCACCGATGCCTATTACCGCAACCTGCCGGCCGATGCACCATGGGAGCGCTTTCCCCTGCCACTGCTGGTGGACGAGGCGGGCCGTTGCCTGGCCCGGTTGCCACACCTCTTCCCCGTGGACCCGCCCGAAGACCTCGAGGTGCGCCCGGGCCGCTGGCGCGACGGTATTCCCCAGGAGATCCAGCTGCAGGTGCGCTCGCCTGCGCAGGGCGGCGACTACCGCCTGCCCACCCTGCGGTGGGACAGCGACGCCCGCCTCTACCGTGCCTCCCCCGCGAAGACCGCGGAGGCATCGTCGACACAGGACCACACCCCATGCCCGTAGACGGCGCAGCGGTCGCCAAACTCCAGCAGGCCTGTGACAAGGCCGCCGCCCTCTATCCCAATTCCTGCAGCCATTCGGTCTGGTACGTGATCCAGCAGTACCTGCCCGACCAGCCATGGATGAATGCCAATGCGCTCATGGACCATGTGCAGGGCCAGCGCCACTGGCGCTCCGTTCCTGCGTCGCAGGTGGGCGAACTGGCGCGCGGCGGGGCGCTTATCGTCGGCGGCAAGAAGGAACCCGGACATGGGCACGTCATCGTGGTCTATCCCGGTCCCGACAAGGCTGCCGGAGGGTATGCGTACACCCGTAACGGCAAGACGGAAACATTGCGCACCCGCGGCAGCTATCCCCTGGCCATGTCCACGTCCCTCGGTGGCTGGCCCGGCGCCCGCAGCAAGGGCGACAAGACCATATGGGACCCCTGGGCCAGCGATGCCAAGTTCGCACAAGTGACCTTCTGGCAGCTCGTGCAGTAGCCTGCGGGCCCGGGGACGGTTCGCAGGCCCTGCCTGCGCCGCGCTCACGTTCTCAGGCCGGATCGAGCGGAAACACCGGCCGTCGCACGTTCCTGAACGGAAACAGCGCGTAGTTGGAACTCGTCACCCCGGTGGGGCTGTCGCATTCGACCAGCGCGTGCGAGAGCGGCACGAACACCGGCCGGCAGTACATGCGCGACTTGAGCAGCACGAAGCGGTGGGCCGTCGGGTCCACTCCCACGCAGGAGAACACGCCCAGGTCCCAGGGTTCGTGCGTGCGCTCGGTCACCACGATGCGCGCCTTGCCCGTGTCGAACAGCACGGTGCGGCCCATGGCGCAGCGCTGGCCGGTGTAGATGGGGCCGGTGACGGTGTATTCGCCGTCGCTGATGGCCACCACCGTGCCCTCGACCGCGACCGGCTCCTTGGCCACGCCGAGCTGGGTGAGCGGCACCTTGTTGCCCAGGCGCACGGTGGTGCGGGCGCCCCTGCCTGCCGCGATCAGTTCGGCGACGGCCTCGGGGTCGCACAGTGGGCCCACGGCGATGTCTTCCAGGCCTTCGGCGAGGGCCGCCTGCAGCACGTCCATCGAATCGCAGGTGCCGCCGGACATGCAGTTGTCGCTGTGGTCCAGCAGCAGCACGGGGCGGTCCGCGCCCTCGGCCAGGGCCCGGGCGCGCTGCAACGAGGCATCCAGCGGTTCGCTGTCGTAGATGAATTCCGCGCGCTCGTCCCAGATTGCGGCGGCAATGCGGTCGGCGGCGGCTTGGGCCGGTGCCGGGTCGCCCGCATCGGCGGTGACGACCACGCTCATGCAGGGCGCCTCGATGTCGGCGAGCGAGAAGCCCGCGAACACCGTGGCGGCGGGAATGCCTTCGGCCTCGGCCGCGCGGGCCGCGTCCACCGCGCGCAGCATCGCGCCCTGCAGCGTGGTGCTGCGCAGCGTGTGGCCCATCATCGGCAGCGGGTGCCAGCGCACGGTGTAGCGCGCCCGGCCCTGCAGCATGTCCAGCAGCAGGCGGCCGGCGTGTTCGCCGGTTTCGTACATGTCGATGTGCGGGTAGGTCTTGAAGCCCACCATCACGTCGGCGTGGGCGACCATCTTGGGCGTGATGTTGCCGTGCAGGTCCAGCGCGACGGCCACGGGCACGCCCGGCGCGGCGGCGCGCACGCGCTCCAGCAGGTCGCCTTCGCCGTCGGGGCTGTTCTCGGCCACCATGGCGCCGTGCAGGTCCAGCAGGATGGCGTCGCAGCCGGGCGCGGCCTCCACGATGCGGCGGGTGAGCTCGTCGTAGGCGGCGGCATGCACCGGGCCGCTGGGGTTGGCCATGGCCGAGACGGGCGTCACCATCTCGGCATCCAGGCTGCGGGCCAGGTCGATGAAGGCCGACATGGCCGTGCGCATGCCCAGGTTGTCCTGCAGTGCCTCCTGTCCGTAGCGGGGCGAGAAGGACTCCAGCGGCGTGGGCACCGGCGAGAAGGTGTTGGTCTCGTGGTTGAGACGCGCGATCAGGAATTTCATCGTCATGCCGTCACCCCCGCGCTGCGCAACATGGCGTGCAGCAGCACGTTGCAGCCGGCCTCCAGGTGCTCGGGTTCTGCGTCCTCGATCTCGTTGTGGCTGATGCCGTCCGCGCACGGCACGAAGACCATGGCCGTGGGCGCCAGGCGCGCGAGGTACACGGCGTCGTGCCCGGCGCCGCTCACCACGTCCATGGCGGTGTAGCCCAGGGCGGCCGCATCGGCACGCACGCCTTCGACCAGTTCGGGTGTGAAGGGCTGCGGCGGGAAGTACACCACCTGCTCCACCGCCATCGGCGTGCGGCGGGCGGTGCCGATGCGTTCGCAGGCTGCGCGCAGGGCAGCGTCCATCTGCAGCAGCACCGCGTCGTCGGCGGCGCGCAGGTCCACGGTCATGCGCACGCTGCCGGGAATCACGTTGCGCGAGCTGGGGAACACCTCCAGCACGCCCACCGTGCCGCGCGCGTGCGGGGCATGCGCCAGGGCGATGCGGTTCACCTCTTCCACCAGGCTGCTGGCCGCGAGCAGCGCGTCGCGGCGCAGGTCCATGGGCGTCGGGCCTGCATGCGCTTCCATGCCCTGCACGGTGACGTCGTACCAGCGCTGCCCGAGGGCGCCCTGCACCACGCCGATCACGCAGCCGTTGGCCTCCAGCACCGGCCCCTGCTCGATGTGCGCCTCGAAATACGCGCCCACCGCGGGCGTGGGCGCCGCCGTGCCGGCATAGCCGATGGCGGCCAGGGCATCGGCCACGCTGGTGCCCTGGCTATCGCGCTGGGCGAGTGCATGCTCCAGGGTGAAGGCGCCGGCGAACACGCCCGAGCCCATCATCACGGGCACGAAGCGCGAGCCTTCCTCGTTGGTCCACACCGCGACTTCGATCGGGGCCTCGGTCTCGATGCCCGCGTCGTTCAGGCTGCGCACCACCTCCAGGCCGGCCAGCACGCCGTAGTTGCCGTCGAACTTGCCGCCGGTGGGCTGGGTGTCGATGTGGCTGCCGGTCATCACGGGCGGCAGGGCATCGTTGCGCCCGGCGCGGCGCGCGAAGATGTTGCCGATGGCGTCGATGCGCACGCTGCAGCCGGCTTCGCGCGCCCAGCGCACGAACAGGTCGCGGCCCTCGCCATCCAGCGCGGTGAGCGCCAGCCGGCACACGCCGCCCTTCGGCGTGGCGCCGATGCGCGCCAGGTCCATCAGCGATTGCCACAGGCGCGCGCCGTTCACGCGCGCCTTCAGCGCAGGGGGGGAAGTCTTCATGTCCACGGTCGGTGATCCTGAATGGGGTTCGGGGGTCAGGCCAGGCCTACGCCTAGGTAGCG
The DNA here is from genome assembly GCF_042847045.1 of Acidovorax sacchari. Lineage (NCBI taxonomy): Bacteria > Pseudomonadati > Pseudomonadota > Betaproteobacteria > Burkholderiales > Comamonadaceae > Acidovorax > Acidovorax sacchari. The sequence continues at coordinate 5,530,855 of NZ_AP035783.1, read as the reverse complement.
GTCCTTCGTGGCCTCGTCGGCCAGGAAGGCGTCGTTGCGGGCCTCGTGCACGATGGCGCCCTGCTCGATGATGTAGTGGCGGTCGGCCAGCTGGGTGCAGACCTCCAGGTTCTGCTCCACGAGCAGGATGGCCACGCCCGCGGCCTTGATGGTCTGCAGCTGGGCCACGATCTCCTCGACGATCACCGGCGCGAGGCCTTCCACGGGCTCGTCGAGCATGAGCAGGCGCGGCGCGTTCATCAGCGCGCGGCCGATGGCCAGCATCTGCTGCTCCCCACCTGAGAGCTGCCCGCCGCCGTTGGTACGGCGCTCCTTCAGGCGCGGGAAGATGCGGTAGATGTCGGCCAGCTGCCAGGGCGACTGCTTGCGCTGGCCCAGCAGCAGGTTCTCTTCCACCGTCAGCAGCCGGAAGATGCCTCGGTGCTCTGGCACCAGGCAGACACCGCGCTGCGCGATGCGGTGCGGGGGCAGGCCCTGCACGTCCTCGCCCTGGAAGCGCACGCGCCCCGCCGTGGGCGGCACCACGCCGCAGATGCTCTTGAGCGTGGTGGTCTTGCCCGCGCCGTTGCGGCCGAGCAGCGTGACCAGCTCTCCATCGTCCACGTGCAGGTCGATGCCCTGCAGCACGTGGCTTTTGCCGTAGTGGGCGTGCAGCCCCTCGATCTGCAGGATGCTTGTCATGCCTTCCCTCCGGTGATCATGTTGCCCAGGTAGGCGCTGCGCACCCGTTCGTCGCTGCGGATCGCGTGTGGGTGACCCTCGGCCAGCACGCGGCCCTGCTGCATGACGGTGACGGTGTCGGAAATGTCCATCACGATGTTCATGTTGTGCTCGATGAGGACCACCGTGTGCTCGTCCTTGAGGCCCTGGATCAGCCGCTTCATGTCGTCCAGGTCGTCGATGCCCATGCCCGATGTGGGCTCGTCGAGGAAGATGGCTTTCGGGCCCGCGGCCAGCGCCATGCCCACCTCGAGCCGGCGCTGCTGGCCGTGCGAGAGGCTGCCCACGGGCGTGTCGGCGTGGCGCTCCAGCCCCAGCCGCGCCAGCACGCGGTCCACCACGTCGGCGCGGGAGCGGGGGCCGACGGGTGCGCTCCAGCAGTTGAGGGCCTGCGCGGGCGCCGTGCCCTGCGCGGCCAGCCGCAGGTTCTCGCGCACCGGCAGCGTGAGGAACAGGCTGGTCACCTGGAACGAGCGCGCCATGCCGCGCTGCACGCGGCGGTGGTCCGGCTCGCGCGTCACGTCGTGCCCGTCGAACACGATGCGCCCGCCGCTCACCGCCTTGGTGCCGGTGAGCATGTGGAACAGCGTGGTCTTGCCCGCGCCGTTGGGGCCGATCACCGAGTGCACGGTGTTTGCGCGCACCTTCAGATCCACGCCCGAGAGCGCGGCGAACTTGTCGTAGCGCTTCTCGACGCCGATGGCTTCCAGCAGGATGGGTGCCGTGCTCATGCCTTGTCTCCCGTGCCGGCAGGGGTGCCGTCCGCGTGGTCCTTCGCGCCGCGCAGGCGGGCCCAGGCCGATTCGAACAGGCCCCAGAGGCCGCGCTGCATCCCTAAGCTGACGACCATCAGCACCACGCCCAGCAGCAGCAGCCAGCGCGGCCACAGGGTGGAGAGCCAGTCGCCCACGATCAGGTAGAAGGCCGATCCCAGCAGCGAGGCCAGCAGGTTGCCGGTGCCGCCGATCACGGTCATCACGAGGATCATCTCGCTCGTGTGGTATTCGGCGCTCGCCAGGGGAGCGATGCCGGTCATCATGGCGTGCAGCGCGCCGGCGAGGCCCGTGACGGCACCCGAGATCACGAACGCCTGCAGCTTCAGCAGCTTGAGGTCGTAGCCGATGGCGCCCGCGCGCTCCTCGTTGTCGCGCACCGCCAGCAGGGTGCGGCCGAAGACCGAGGCCGACACCTTCTGCAGCAGCCAGAAGGCCACCAGGAACACCACCGCCACGAAGCCGTAGTACTGCCAGGGTGAGGCGAGCGGCCACAGCGTGAACCCGCCCACGGCCAGCGACGGGCGCGGGATGTCCATGAGGCCGTTGTCACCGCCCGTGAGGCCGGGCATCGAGTAGGCGAGGAAGTAGAACATCTGCGCGAAGGCGAGCGTCAGCATCACGAAGTAGGTGCCGCGCTGCCGGATGGCGACCCAGCCCACCAGCGCCGCGCCCACCGCGCCCGCCACCACGGCGAGCGCCAGGGCCAGCGGCATGGGCAGGGGCCAGCGCGTGAGCGTGAGGGCGATGGTGTAGCTGCCCAGCCCGAAGAAGATGCCCTGGCCGAATGACAGCAGCCCCGTGTGCCCCAGCAGCAGGTTGCAGCCCATGGCCGCGAGGCCGTAGATCAGCACCTCGCTGGCGAGAGAGCCGGACTGCATGGTGAGTGGCATCGCCAGCACGAACGCCAGCGCCAGCAGCAGGTGGAAATGTTTGCGCAAGATCGTCATGGCGGTGTTCATCCTTTGCGGCCCAGCAGGCCATGCGGGCGCAGCAGCAGCACGGCGGCCATGGCGACGTAGATCATCAGGCGCGCGCCCTCGGGCCACACGGTGCTCATCACGCTCTGCACGATGCCGATCAAGAGGCCGCCGACCAGCGCGCCGCCGAAGCTGCCCATGCCGCCCACCACCACGACCACGAAGGCCACGCCCAGCGCCTCGATGCCCATGAAGGGCTCGGCGCCGCGGATGGGCGCCGCCAGCACGCCCGCGATGGCGGCGGTGGCCGCTCCGAGCGCGAACACCAGGCTGAAGATGCGGAACACGTTGATGCCCAGCAGCGACACCATCTCGGTCGATTCGCTGCCGGCGCGCACCGCGCTGCCCAGGCGCGTGCCTTCGAGCACCCACCACAGGCCCACGGCCAGCACGGCGGTGAAGCCGATCACGAAGAGCCGGTACTTCGGATAGACGAAGCTGCCCCACATGACCACGCCCTGCAGCAGATCGGGCACGGCCACGCTGTCGCCCAGCGGCCCCCACTGCAGGATCACCAGCTCCTGGACGGCGAGCGCCAGGCCCACGGTGACGAGGATGTGGAACTCGTGCGGCTTGGCGTACACGTGGCGCAGCACGAGCTTTTCGGTGAGCCAGCCCAGGGCGCCCACCAGCAGCGGCACCACCGCCAGGGCCAGCCAGAAGCTCATGCCCCAGCGCGCCATCTGGTAGCAGAAATAGGCACCCAGCAGATAGAACGCGCCGTGCGCGAAGTTCACGAAGCGCAGCAGGCCGAACACGATGGACAGGCCGACCGCCAGCAGGAAATACAGCATGCCGATGCCGATCCCGTTGATGACCTGTAGCAGGTAGATGCTCATGAGTGGGGCAGGACGCAGGAAGAGAGGGCCCCGGCACCAGGTGCGGGGCAGGAGGGGGCGAAGGCGGCGGCGGATCAGCCGAGCTTGCAGCCGGTCTGGTCCACCGGCAGGAACGACTTGCCGGAACTCACCACGTCCACGTAGTCGTCCTTGTTGGCCATCTTCGCCTTGGGCTTGCCCTTGAGCAGGTAGTAGTTCTTGAGCACCTGGTGGTCGCCTTTGCGGACTTCTTCCTCGCCCGTGAGGCCCGCGTATTTCATGCCCTCCAGCGCGGCGACCACCGCCTTCTGGTCCACGGTGCCGGCCTTGAGGATGCCGTCGATCAGCAGCTTGGTGCAGATGTACGAGCCCGCCAGGCTGTAATTGGGGTTGGCCTTGAACTTGTCCTGGCAGCGCTTGACCAGCTCCAGGTTCAGCGGGGCGTTCACGGTGTGCCAGTACTGCGCGCCGAAGTAGATGCCGTCGCACAGGTCCGCGCCCAGCGACTCGAACTGCTCCAGTCCCGAGGCCCAGGCGATCAGGATGGTCATGTTCTTGTGCATGCCGAAGCTCACCGCCTGGCGCAGCGCGTCCGACGACTGCGAGCCGAAGTTCAGCAGCAGCAGCACGTCGGGCTTGGCGGCCATCGCGTTGGTGAGGTAGCCGCTGAATTCCTTCTCGGTGAGCGAGTGGTAGCTGTTGCCCACGTGCTCCAGGCCCTTTTCCTTGAAGACATTCTTGGCGGCCGACAGCAGGCCGTCGCCGAACACATACTGCGGCGTGATGGTGTACCAGCGCTTGGCCTTCGGCAGCGCATCGGCCAGCGGGCGCACGGTCTGCTCGATCGCGCCGAAGGTGGGCACCGACCAGCGGAATGTGGCGGCGTTGCAATCCTTGCCGGTGATCTCGTCGGCGCCCGCGGTGGTGATGAAGATGCCCCCTGCCTTCTCGGCCTCCTTGCCCATGGCCAGCGATTCGGACGACAGGATGCCGCCCGCGAAGAAGCGCGTGCCCTGCTGCTGCGATGCCTCCTGCACCTTGCGCACGGCGGTGGCGGGCTTGCCTTCGGTATCGAGCACGGTGTAGGCCAGCGGGCGGCCCAGGGCCTTGCCGTACTGCTCGATGGCCAGCTTCATGCCCAGGTCCGCGAACTTGCCGTTCGCGGCGAAGGCCCCCGACATGGGCACGGGGCAGCCGAACTGGATCGCGCCCGTGGACTGCGCCCAGGCTTCGCGCGCGAGGCCCAGCGATGCGGGCAGCGCGCCCAGTGCCGAGAGTTGCAAGAGGTGACGACGTTGCATGGGAAAAAGCTCCTGTGGGGGGTGGGGCCGGCTGGCCTGGCGGCCTGGGCACGGTTTTCTGCAAAGCACGTGGCGTGCCATGTGTTTTTCCTATTTATAGTGATAAATAGAACAAATGCCTTGCAGGTAAACCCTGCCCGCCGCCCCGCTGCACGCGCATGGTGCATACACTGCACCATGGAGCGGACGGGCGGATGTCCTGCACCGCGCCACGCTCCACCCGTCTCAACCCGCAACGCACCATGGCCACGAAACCGCCCGCCGGCAAGCCGATCAAGCCCCTCAAGCGCTCCGACCTCGTCGCGCAGGAGATCAAGCGGCTCATCACCGAGAAGAACCTGAGCCCTGGCGACCGCCTGCCGCGCGAGAGCGAACTGCAGGCGCAGTTCGAGGTGAGCAAGGGCACCATCCGCGAGGCGCTGAAGTCGCTCGAAGTGCAGGGCCTGGTGACCATCTCCACCGGCCCATCGGGCGGCGGCACCATTGCCGAGGTGTCGCTGGACCGCACGCTGCAGTTCATGCAGAACTACCTGTTCTTCCAGGACGTCACCATCGACAATATCTACGCCGTGCGCCAGTTCCTGGAGCCCGAACTGGCCGCTGGCGCCGTGCCGCACCTGACGGAGGCCGACTTCGAGGCGCTGGAGCACAGCATCGCCTGCTGCGACCCCCACTCCAGCAGCGAGGACCTGCTCGCCCAGCGCCGCGAGGACGTGAACTTCCACGACATCCTGGCCGCGGCCAACCCGAACCCCTTCCTGCGCTTCACCTGCGAGCTGATCAACGAGATGCTGCGCCAGCTCATCGTCTATGGCAACCGCACTCCGAAGTCGGAGCACCGCCGCTTCGGCGAGACCAATGCGCGGTTTCACCGCGAGATCGTGCAGGCGGCACGGGCGCGCGACGCCGCCCTGGTGCGCGAATTGATGGCGCGGCACATGCTGGACGCGGCCAGCAGCGTCCAGCGCATGAAGGGCCGCATCCAGGGCCGCCTGATCCTGGACGCCGAGACGCTGCGCGGCCCCCGGTCGGTCCACCTGCGCAAGAAGGCATAGCGCACCGCAGGCCGGCAGGCGGGCCGGCGCCGCCTCCCCGCGTGCTCAGGCGGGCACCGGCCTTCCGCTGGCCGGGTCGTGCACCGCCACGCGGTTGCGCCCCTGCACTTTGGCAGCGTAGAGGGCTTCGTCCGCGCAGGCCATGAGCGCACGCGGCGCGTCCGCATGCTGTGGAAATGCGGCGACGCCGCACGACAGGGTGGTGGACAGCGCATCGGGGCCGTGGCGCACCTGCAGGGCCTCGAAGGCCTGGCGCAGTGCCTCGGCGCGCTCCCGGGCGACCGCGGGCGGCGTCTCCGGCAGCAGCAGCACGAATTCCTCGCCGCCGTGCCGGCAAGCCATGTCCTGCACGCGCACGTGGCGCTGCATCAGTTGCGCCAGGGCCTGCAGCATGGCGTCGCCCGCGGCGTGGCCGTGGGTGTCGTTGACGTGCTTGAAGTGGTCGATGTCGATCATCAGCAGCGACAGCGGCAGGCCCCGGGCGCCGCACTGCGCGATCCGGGCCGCGAGGATGGCGTCGAGGTGGCGCCGGTTGTACAGCCCGGTGAGCGGGTCACGCATGGCCTGCTCCTGCAACTGGTCCTGCAGTGCGCGGATCTCCTCGAACTGCGCGCGCAGCCGGGCGTTGCTCTGCTGCTGCTTCACTGCCCGCCGGTAGCTGGTGTGGGCGAACACCGTCAGGAACAGCGTGAGTGCCAGGATGCACAGCAGCGACGTGGCCATGTCGATCTCCGGGTGCAGGGGCTGGTCCCCGTACAGGGCAAGCCCGACCAGGAGCCCGACGCCCATGGCGGCCACGAGCCGCAGCAGCCCGGGATAGCCGTGGAACGCGACGACGTTGATGCAGTTGCCGATGAACAGCGTGAAAGTGATCCAGACCGGCAGGCCCAGCAGGCCCGCCCAGAGCCCGCCGAAGAGGTTGTCCACCAGCATGTTGTGCAACTCGGCCTTCGCCTGGTGCGGCGAGCGGCGGGCTGTCCAGTAGGCCAGGTGCGGATAGGCGAGGAACTGCACGGCCAGCACGGCCCAGGCGGCCGGACCGGCTCCCGTGTGCCGGAAATGCGACCCCAGCGCCAGGAACAGCAGCGCGTAGAAGAAGGTGCGGTTGCGGTGGTTCATCCGCACCAGCCAGTGGACGGTGGGTGCGGGCGAGGGCGCTGGCGGGTTCGGAAAAGAAGGCATCGGAGGCGGTACGACGTCCCGGCAAGCCCGCAGTGGAGGAGGCGTGGAAGGATTGCTCGACAGTGGATCCTTCCCTTATCGGCAGTTTTCCGGAAAGCTGCAGTGTTGTCTTCCTGCCGCTTTCCTGGCCTTTCCGGGCGGGCCGGTGGCCGCATGGCCCCGCAATGGAGTGACAATCCGCCTGCCACGGCATCCCGTGGCGCCGGGCGCTCCGGGAGGGAGTACCTGGCGCCGGTGTGCCGTGCCCCTTTCCCATCCAGCCATGAAAACAGGTGAAACGATGCGTTCCATGCGTTCCTACAGTGCCCTCTTGAGCCTTCTCTGCTGCGCCGCGGTGCTCGGCGGATGCGCCGCCGGTGCGTCCGGCCAGGCACCCGGCACCCCCGCCGAGGCCCCGCCGCCGGCCGCTGCCCCCGCACCCGAGCCGGCTCCCGCTCCGGCCCCCGCACCCGCCCCGGTGCGCATTCCGGAGGACGGCACGGTCGCGGAGTTCTCCGGCCTGGAGACCGAACTGCCTGCCAATACCGCGGAGCTGCTCGATGCCCTGACCGCGGACAAGGCCGCCGCTGGCCAGCGCTGGGAGATCAAGGGCTATGCCGACCGCAAGGTCACCAAGAACGCGCGCCAGATCGCCCTGGCCCGCGCGCTGGCCGTGCGCAAGGAGCTGGTGTCGCGCGGCGTGCCGGCGCAGAACCTGCGCGTGATGTTCAGCACCGACCAGGCCCGTAATGCGGTGACCGTGCTCCCGCGCTGATTCGCATCCCGGTCGTGGCGGCCCGTGGCGACATCGTGCGCCACGGGCCGCCGCGCTTTCAGCGGCTGCTGGGGAAGCTGAACACCGCGCCTTCGCGCACGCCGGCCGAGGGCCAGCGCTGGGTGATGGTCTTGCGCTTGGTGTAGAAGCGCACGGCATCCGGGCCGTAGGCGTGCAGGTCGCCGAACAGGCTGCGCTTCCAGCCGCCGAACGAGTGGTAGGCCACCGGCACGGGCAGGGGCACGTTCACGCCCACCATGCCGACCTGGATGTGGTCGGTGAAGTAGCGGGCCGCCTCGCCGTCGCGCGTGAAGATGCAGGTGCCGTTGCCGTACTCGTGGGCGTCGATGAGCTGCATCGCTTCCTGCAGGTTCTTCACGCGCACCACGCCGAGCACGGGACCGAAGATCTCCTCCTGGTAGATCTTCATGCCGGGCTTCACATGATCGAACAGGCAGGCGCCCAGGAAGTAGCCTTCCTCGTGGCCGGCCACCTTCACAGTGCGGCCGTCCACCACCAGGGTGGCGCCTTCGGCGACGCCGCTGTCCACATAGGCCTTCACTTTCTCGAAGTGCTGCTTCGTCACCAGCGGGCCCATGTCGTTGCCGTTGTCGGTGCCGGGGCCGACCTTCATCTTTGCGATCTCGGCCTTCAGGCCGGCGATCACTGCATCGGCCGTATCGTCGCCCACGGCCACCACCAGCGGGATGGCCATGCAGCGCTCGCCGCAGCTGCCGTAGGCCGCGCCCATCAGCGCGCTCACGGCGTTGCCGATGTCGGCATCGGGCATCAGCACGGCGTGGTTCTTCGCGCCGCCCAGGGCCTGTACGCGCTTGCCGTGTTTGCAGCCTTCCGCGTAGATGTATTCGGCGATCGGCGTGGAACCGACGAAGCTCACGGCCTTCACGCGCGGATCGCGCAGCAGCGTATCCACCGCCGTCTTGTCGCCGTTCACCACGTTCAGCACGCCGGGCGGCAGGCCCGCTTCCAGCGCCAGCTGGGCGATCAGCAGCGCGCTGCTGGGGTCGCGCTCGGAGGGCTTGAGCACGAAGGTGTTGCCGCAGGCCACGGCCATGGGCCACATCCACAGCGGCACCATGGCCGGGAAGTTGAAGGGCGTGATGCCGGCGGTGACGCCCAGCGCCTGGAATTCGGACCACGAATCGATGTTCGGGCCCACGTTGCGGCTGTGCTCGCCCTTGAGCAACTCGGGCGCGTAGCTCGCGTATTCCACGTTCTCGATGCCGCGCTGCAGCTCGCCATGCGCATCGGCGAGCACCTTGCCGTGTTCGGCGGTGATGAGGGCGGCGATTTTGTCGGCATTCTCTTCGAGCAGCACCTTCAGCCTGGACATCACGCGCGCGCGCTTGAGCGGCGGCGTGTTGCGCCAGGCGGGGAAAGCCTTCTCGGCCGAGGCGATGGCCGCCTCGACGGTGGCCTGGTCGGCCAGCGCCACACTGGTGGTGGATTGGCCGGTGGCGGGATCGAACACCGGCTGGGTGCGGGCGGTGTCGGCGACGATCTGGCCGTCGATCAGGTGGCCGACGGTGGAGGTCACGGATTTGTCGTGTTGCATGGCGTTCTTGTCGGTGGAAAAAGCGGGGTCAGGCCATGGCGGCCTGGGGTTCCAGATGGGGGATCACGTGGCCCAGGGCGCGCTCCACGTACTCCTGTTTTTCGCCCACGGGGGCGAAGTAGTGCAACACCTCGCGGGCGGCTTCCAGCCCCTTGAGCCGGCACAGCAGCCAGGCCACCAGGTACTGCGAGGCGAGGCAGCCGCCCGCCGTGGCGACGTTGCCGCGCGCCACGAACGGCTGCTGCACCACCTGCACGCCCGAGGCTTCCACCCAGGGCCGGCTGGTGAGGTCGGTGCAGGCCGGCACGCCGCCGAGCAGCCCCAGGCGGCCGAGCAGGAAGGTGCCGGAGCATTGCGCGGCCAGCAACTGGCGGGCAGGGTCCAGCACGCGCAACTGCTCCATGACGGCCGGGTCGGCGGCGACGTCGCGCGTCTTCATGCCGCTGCCCACCAGCACCGCGTCGGCCCCGGCCAGCGTGTCCAGGCCTTCGTGGGCATCGATTGTCAGCCCGTTCATGGAGGTCACCCTGCGCGACGGGCTGGCGATGCGCACCTGCCAATCGGCATCCCCCCGCAGCGCGATGCGGTTGAGCATGCCGAACGCGACCAGCGAATCCAGGTCGTTGAAGGCATCGAAGGTCAGGATGGCGATGCGCATGGGTGTCAGGCCACTTCGTGCAGGGCGTCGCCCAGCGCGCTGACCAGGCGGTCGATTTCCGTCTCGGTGCTGATGAAGGGCGGCGCGAGCTGGATGGTGTCGCCGCCGTAGCGCACATAGAAGCCCTTGTCCCAGCACTTCATCGCGATCTCGTAGGGGCGCTTCGCGGGCTCCCCCGGCAAGGCCGCGATGGTGATGCCTGCGGCCAGGCCGTAGTTGCGGATGTCCGCCACGTGCTTCGCGCCCTTCAGCCCGTGTACCGCGTTCTCGAAATACGGCGCCAGCCCCTGCACGCGGCCGGGCATGTCTTCCTTCTGCAGGATATCGAGCACCGCATTGCCCGCTGCGCATGCGACGGGGTGGGCGGAGTAGGTGTAGCCGTGCGGGAATTCGAGCATGTACTCGGGGCCGCCCTGCGCGATGAAGGTGTCGTAGATCTCCTTGGTGGCCATCACGCCGCCCAGCGGCTGCGCGCCGTTGGTCACCTGCTTGGCGAAGTTCAGGATGTCGGGCGTCACGCCGAAGGCCTCGGCCCCCGTCCACGCGCCGCAGCGGCCGAAGCCCGTGATGACCTCGTCGAAAATCAGCAGGATGTTGTTCTGCGTGCAGATCTCGCGGATGCGCTCCAGATAGCCCTTGGGCGGGATCACCACGCCGGCCGAGCCCGAGAACGGCTCGACGATCACCGCGGCGATGTTGGAGGCGTCGTGCAGGGCGATCACGTCCAGCAGCCGGTCGGCCAGCGCGCGGCCGCCGTCCTCGGCCATGCCGCGCTGGAAGGTGCCCGCGGGCGGCTGCGTGTGCGGGATGTGGTCCGCCTCCACGCCCTGGCCGAAGGTCTTGCGGTTGCCCACGATGCCGCCCACCGAGATGCCCCCGAAGTTCACGCCGTGGTAGCCCTTCTCGCGGCCGATCAGGCGCGTCTTGCTCGCCTGGCCCTTGGCGCGCCAATAGGCGCGCGCCATCTTGAGCGACGTGTCGGCAGATTCGGAGCCCGACCCGGTGAAGAACACGTAGTCCAGCCCCGCGGGCGTCAGTTCCTTGAGCTTGTTGGCCAGCGCGAACGAGGCCGGGTGGCCGAACTGGAACGCCGGGGAATAGTCCAGCGTGGCGGCGGCGCGGCCGATGGCCTCGGCCACCTCCTTGCGGCCGTGCCCCAGGCCGGAGCACCACAGGCCCGACAGGCCGTCGAAGATCTTGCGGCCTTCGGCATCCGTGTAATAGGCCCCCTGGGCGCCCACGATCATGCGCGGGCGGGCCTTGAAGTTGCGGTTGCCCGTGAAGGGCATCCAGTGCGCTTCGAGCCAGGCGGCATCCATGCGGGGGGCGGCGGCGTCCGCGCCGGGCGCGGGTTCGATGACGGAAAAGCCCATGGTCGATCCTTCGGAAAAGGTGTGGCAAAAGAGACGTGCAGGCAGTGGCGGCGGCGCTCTCCTGGCAGCCCGTCGCCCCTGCATCAGCACCGATTCTTCCGGGGATGGATAATTTCTTGAATGGTCGAATATCCATGTTCACTTGCCGGTTCATGCAAGTAAAGAAATCCCCGTCATCTCCACCGTCCTCGCTGCCGGGCCCCGGGCCCGCCACCCGCGAGCGCGCCGTGCTGGGCCAGCTCAGCGACATGGACCTGCGCCTGCTGCAGGTGTTCAAGAGCGTGGCCGAATGCGGCGGAATGGCCGCGGCCGAGCTGGAGCTCAACATCGGCACCAGCACCGTCAGCCGCCACATGAAGGATCTGGAGACGCGCCTGGGCCTCACGCTCTGCCGCCGCGGCCGGGCGGGCTTCGCGCTCACGCCCGAGGGCCAGCGCGTCTATGAGGAAACGCTGCGCCTGCTGGCCTCGGTGCGCAGCTTCCGCGACGGCATCGACGACATCCATGCACGCATGGGCGGCCAGCTGGCCGTGGCGGTGTTCGACAAGACCGCCACCAACCCGGCAGCGCGCATCGGCGAAGCCATCGCCGCCTTCGGCCGGCAGGCGCCCGAGGTGGAACTGCAACTGCACGTGGGCCCGATCAACGCCATCGAACGCGGCGTGATCGACGGCAGCTACCAGGTCGGCATCATCCCCGCGCACCGCAGTTCGCAGAGCCTGGTCTACACCGACCTGTTCGGCGAGACCATGCTGCTTTACTGCGGCGCGGGCCACCCGCTCTTCGGCGCCGACCACACCGGCCTGGACTGGGACGCCGTGCGGGACTATCCCTTCGCCGGCCTGGGCTACCACTCGCCCAACATGGAACTGAGCCACCGCGCCCGCTTCGCCCGCGCGGCCACGGGATTCGACCAGGAATCGATCGCCACGCTCATCCTGTCGGGGCGCTACCTGGGGTTTTTGCCCGACCACTATGCCGAGGCCTTCGAGCGCCGCGGGCGCATGCAGGCCGTGCGGCCGGAGCTGCTGCGCTACGAGTGCCGGTTCGTGGGGCTGGTGCGCAGGTCGCCGGCGCCGTCGCGGGCGGCGCAGGCGTTCGGGGAGTGCCTGGTGCGGGCGCATGCCCAGGAGCATGCGCAGTCAAGCTCAATGAAGATTGAAGGCAAATAGTTTGCCGTCAGCTTGATTGATGTAGAGCAACCCTCTGTCCGAAACAGAAAGCTTACCGGTCACTGGATACTGCCAACCGATAGCGTGGGTCTTTCGGTTGACTGCGTACGTTAATGCCGCCTTTTCGTTGAGCGGGGATGCAAAAACCCAATCTCCTACCACTACAAGATTGTAAGGATTTTGATAGCTGTTGTAAGGGGGGATTTCCCGGTTGGCCAAGATTGTTGACCACAGCAGGTCACCGGTGGCGGCATTGCGGGCTTCAAGTACTGGTTTGATGCTTTCATAGCTTGGAGCATTGACAACGTAGATGACTCCATCGGCGACGGCCACATCGCTCAGGAAACCTGAAGTCAGTTCCCAGGTCTTTTTTCTTTGCGAGACTGAGAAACTCGTCAGGCGGTACCACCCGTTGTAGCCAAAGTAAGAGCCCAGCACCTGGTCTTGTCCAGCTATGACGGTAGAACTCATTTTGCTGCCGTTGCTGTCTATTTTTGCCGGGATGAGGATTGTGTCAGAAGAGTCTTTAATGGATGCCGCACGGAAGTAATCGCGGTCTAGTGTATATATCCTTTTATCATCCATGGACGGCTTTGAGTAATATTCTTGTCCTGGGTCCGCAAGCTTTTTCCATTGAAGAAGTCCTGTGCTGGCAGCGAATAAATACTTTGAAGTATCATTGATGTAGATGTAGTCATCACTCACTACCATGCCTTCGGCGCCAGCTACCCGCCACTCATCTTTGTCGTCTATACCGGGGTCTGAGTACGTTTTCAGCAGCGCTCCGGTGTTTGCGTCGATGGACCTTAATTGCCGCTTGGATGACTGACTGTCAGTAGCATAGGCGAATAGATTTCCCTTGCTGCTGATGGGCGCCCCGGCATTGGCTTCCCATCTGACCGATCCATCGGCCTCATTCAGGGATTGCAGCTTAACCCCGCTTCCATAAACGTATCCATCCATGGCGACTGCGGCAGATCCTGCCGACTTTTCCCATCGCAAGGAGAAATCTTCTGGATTCAGAAGTTCGCTGGTAGGAATGTAGCCGGTACGTGCTGCGTTCCCCCGAGCCTGCTTCCAGGCTGGAGCATCGCGCAGGACGGAGAGAGTTTTTAAGGAAAAGGACTTTTGGGTGATGGATATGCTGTAAGGAATGCTCCAGGGTGAGCCGATGGTTTTGCAGGGGTATGCCACGCCCTGGCAAGGCCAAATCAAAATATTGCCGTTTCTAGTGCCGACGGGTGCCTTGTCCGACACCTTTAGATTGAAAACGTAAGCTGCTTTATCGTCGGAATAAAGTATTTGCTGGGGATCGGCAAAGTCGTCGGATAAAACCAGTGTGACATTCGGTTGTGCCAGAGAATTGTTGGAACTGTAGCCTTTTATGGTCAGTTGCTCGGATTGGCCTTGGAGAAGGCGGATATTTTGAATATCCAGCGAGAATTGGATCCAACTATATGTAGGCGTAGGCGTAGGCGTAGGCGTAGGCGCAGGCGCAGGCGCAGGCGCAGGCGCAGGCGCAGGCGCAGGCGCAGGCGCAGGATTCGGGCTTGCTGGGCTTGCTGCGTCCCCGCCACCACCGCCGCCGCCACAAGCTGCCAGCAAGAAAACCAATCCCATCGAGTATTGCCGCATGTTTCCTCTGTATCAATTTGAAATTTTTACAGCGGCATTGTATGAATTCCAGTGCATGCGGCGGCACCACCAGTGCAAATTCTGCGTACGTGACTTGAGGGGATGACTTACGACAGTTTCATGCTCCGTTCGGCGTGCCGCAGCCCTGGGCTCTGGAGGGTTTCAACACATGGGCAGCCAAATCCACGTCAAGCGCTCATAATCCGCCGACGTCCCCCTCCTGCTGGAGCCTCCCGCCATGTCCTCCATTTCCTCCATCGCTTCCTCCGGCCTGCGTGCCGCGCAACTGCAACTGGACACTTCGGCGCACAACGTGGCCAACATGAACACGGAGGGTTTCCGCCGCCAGACGGTGGAGCAGTCTGCGGTGCCGGACCAGGGCGGAGTGGAGGCGCGCGTCGGCCGGGCCGCGGAGGAAGGGGCCTCGCCGGAGGCGGACGCGGTGGACCAGATGTCCGCGACCTATGCCTTCTCGGCCAACCTGCAAATGGTCAAGACCGAGGACCGCATGCTCGGTTCGCTGCTGGATACCCGGGCCTGACCTGTAGCGGCGTCGGGCGGGGTTCAGCGCCCGGTGGCGAGGCCGGCCAGGCGCTCGACCAGCCAGTGGGCGAACGGCAGGGCCCGGGGCTGCATGGCGAGCAGGTGATGTGCTCCTGCGGTGCGTGTGGAGGCATGTTCCATGGTGGTTCTCCGGCCCGTCGCGCTCAGGCGCCTGCAGCGGCGGGCTGCGATGCCGCTGCGGCGGCGCGGCGCCGGCCTGCGCGCTCCCAGGCCTTCTCATGGAAGAAGAATGCCACGGCCTGCACGGTGGGTTCCAGCAGGCTCAGCGTGAGCGAGGCGATCAGGTTGCCGGTGACCGCATAGGCCACCAGGGCCGCCACGCAGATGTGGATGAGGTAGTAGCTGCCCGTCTTCATGAGCGTGGGCAGGTTCTGGCGGGTGGCGTGGCGGATGCGGTCCATGGCGGCTCTCTTTCTCTTTCCTTGGCTTCTCTGTCTGTCTGGCGGTGTTCGAGGGGATAGGTGAATGCTAGGCATTCTCATCTCCGTGCGCCAATTGATCCTCTCGAATCCGCCGATAGCGCCGCGGCCGGGCGCCGCTATGATCGGCCACGCGCGGACGGGATCGCCGCCGCTTTCCCAGCCTTTCCTCTCTTCACCCCAGCCGGAGCACCGCATGGCCCTCATGGACTTCATCAAGAAGCAGTTCATCGACATCATCCAGTGGACGGAAGACGACGACGGAACGCTGGCGTGGCGCTTTCCGATGCGCGACCTGGAAATCCAGAACGGCGGCACGCTGGTGGTGCGCGAGTCGCAGATGGCGGTCTTCGTCAACGAGGGCAAGGTGGCCGACGTGTTCGGCCCCGGCACCTACAAGCTGACCACGCAGACCCTGCCGGTGCTCACCTACCTGAAGAACTGGGACAAGCTGTTCGAGTCCCCGTTCAAGAGCGACGTGTACTTCTTCAGCACGCGCCAGCAGGTGGACCAGAAGTGGGGCACGCCGCAGCCCATCACCATCCGCGACAAGGATTTCGGGGCGGTGCGCCTGCGCGCCTTCGGCAATTACGCGTACCGCGTGGCCGATCCCAAGCTGTTCCACACCGAGATCTCGGGTACGCGCGCGGCCTACACGGTGGGCGAGCTCGACGGCCAGCTGCGCGGGCTGGTGCTGCAGAACATCAGCAACGCGATCGCGTCGAGCGGCCTGCCGTTCCTCGACCTCGCGGCCAACCAGATCATGTTCGCCGATGCGCTCGCGAAGGAACTGCAGCCGGCCTTCGCGAAGATCGGCCTGCAGCTGGAAGCGATGACGGTGCAGAACCTGTCGCTGCCCGAGGAGCTGCAGAAGATCCTCGACCAGAAGATCGGCATGGGCATGGTCGGCAACGACATGGGCAAGTTCATGCAGTACCAGACGGCGCAGTCGATCCCGAAGTTCGCGGAAGGCGCGGGCAACGGGGGCGGCGTCGCGGGCGACGCGATGGGCCTGGGTGCGGGCGTGGCGCTCGGCCAGGTGCTGGCGCAGAACCTGCAGCAGGGCCTGCAGGGCGGCGCCGGTGTGCCCGCTCCGGCCGCTGCGGGCGCCGTACCCGTGGGCGTGCGGCCCGAGGACGTGATGGCCACGCTGGAGAAGCTGGCCGACCTCAAGGCCAAGGGCATCCTCACGCAGGAAGAGTTCGACGCCAAGAAGGCGGAGCTGCTCAAGAAGCTGGTCTGAGCGGGCGAGTCCCGACGCGGCGCAGTCGGCGGGTGGCGAGGTCGCCCACCGCTGCGGCGTCCACATTCCCTGCCGGCGCGGATGCCGGCAGGAGGCCGACAACACCGATTCCCACATGGCCGACCCCCAACTTCAGCGCCACTACCGCGCACCCTGCCCGGGCTGTGGCGCGCCGGTCGAATTCCGCAGCGCGCAGTCCACGCACGCCGTCTGTCCCTACTGCCAGAGCACCGTGGTGCGCAGCGGGGAGGTGCTGTCGCGCGTGGGCAAGATGGCGGAGGTGTTCGACGACCACAGCCCGCTGCAGCTCATGGCGAGCGGCCGTGCTGTACTGGACGGGCGGGAGCAGCCGTTCACGCTGATCGGACGGTTGCAGTACAAGGCCGACACGGGCACGTGGACCGAGTGGAATGCGATCCTGGAGGATGGCACCACGGCCACGCTGGGCGAGGACAACGGGGGCTACGTGTTCACGCGGCCCATCGAGCCGGGGCGGGAGCTGCCCGCACCGGAGCGCTTCCGCGTGGGCGCCACCACGGCGATCAACGGCGTGCCCTACAGCGTGGCGGCGAACGTGCAGGCGCATCTCGTGTCCGCGCAGGGCGAGTTGCCCAAGCTGCCGCCGCTGGGCCAGCCTTTCTCGGTGGTGGAACTGCGCAGCGAGCAGGGCGAGGTGCTGTCCATCGACTATTCGCAGGCGCCCCCGCGGGTGGAGCGCGGTCGCGCCGTGCGGCTGGAGGACCTGCGCATGCAGGGCCTGCGGGAGGAGTCGGCGAAAGACGAGAAGGCGCGCCAGTTCAGCTGCCCGCATTGCGGCGCACCGGTGCAGGTGGCGTTCGACACCACCAAGAGCCTGACCTGCCCGTCGTGCGCGAGCCTGATCGACATCTCGGGCGGCATCGGGGGCGAGCTGCGGCACGCGTTGCAGGACGAGCCGGTGCGGCCATTGATTCCGCTGGGCACAACCGGCCTGCTCGAAGGCGTGGTCTGGCAGGTGGTGGGCTTCCAGCACCGCATGGGCCGCGAGCCGGACGACGACGAAAGCTTCGGCTGGGACGAGTACCTGCTCTACAACCGCCAGCGCGGGTTCGCCTTCCTCGTGGACGCCTCGGATGGCTGGAGCCTGGTGCGGCCCGCGACGGGCGCGCCCAAGCTGTCCGCCGACGGGCAGACCGCCACCTACCTGCAGAATCCCTACCGGCTGGATTACCAGTACCGCGCCGAGACCACCTATGTGCTGGGCGAGTTCTACTGGCCCGTGGAGCGGGGGCAGGCCACCCAGAACCGCGACTACAGCAGCAAGGGCGGCCGGGGCCGGCTGTCGATGGAGCAGACCCCGCGCGAGATCACATGGTCGGTGGGCAGCCTGGTGGACAGCGCCCTGGTGGCCCAGGCGTTCAAGCTCGAAGGGCAGAAGGACCTGTTCAAGCGCGACGACGCCGCCCCGCTCGCGAGCGCGGGCAGCCTCGGCAGCGTGGGCTGCGGCACGGTGATCATCGTGGCGGTCGTGCTCATCCTTCTGCTGCTGTTGTTCTCGCGGGGCTGCAGTTCCTCCTGCGATCCCGCGCGGGAGAACTGCACCTCGTCGAGCTACCGCTCCTCGGGCGGCTCTTTCGGGGGCTGGTCCAGCGGCGGCGGGCACAAGTAACGGCCGTGATCGCCGGGCCCGTTTTTTTCCGGTTCGTTGTTTGAATGAAGGAGTTCACCATGCCATTCGACTGGCTGCACCCCGCCGCCTTCTTCGGCTCCATCCTGTTCGCGCTGATCGGCGTGCTGGTGTTCTGGATCAGCTTCATCGTCATCGACAAGATCACGCCCTACGACCTGTGGGCCGAGATCGTCGAGAAGCAGAACAAGGCCCTCGCCATGGTCGTGGCGGCGATGTGCCTGGGCATCAGCATCATCGTGGCGGCGGCGATCCACGGGGGGTGAATCCGCCGTGGTGCACCGCCCTGCGCGCCGGCTGCAGGGGCGGGCGCTGTCAGGCCGGGTCGGGTTCCGTCGCTGCGAGGGGCACGGCATGGAAGAAGGCCGGAGCATCCAGCGGGAACGCCACGAGGATGACATACCGCATGGTCCGGCCGCACTGGGCCAGCGTCCAGAGTTCGATCGAGCGGCGGCCCGCGGCAGCCGTGGCGCCGATGTCGCGCACGATGCGCGAGGCCCCTGTCTCGATGCTCGGGCAAGCCGCCATTTCCGTGGCTTTGGCCTTCACCATGGCCAGCACTTTCGCGCGCTGCGCGGGCGATGCGACGCTGTCGCCAGTGAAGGCCACGGCCGCAACGTCGCCGGTGGCGGGGAAGCCCGCGCCGCCGAGGGCTTTCAGTTCCACCCACGGGTCGGGCGGTGCATCTTCCAGGCGCCAGTCGTAGTGCATGTTGTAGGACGACTGCATGGGCGAGCCCGTGGAGTCGTGCGCCGGCCGGAACCGGCAGGTGGACATGGCGTCCTGGGCCGCCAGGTCCAGCCGCGCGGATCCGCTGGAGTAGCTCACCGACGTTCTCCGCACGTTGCCGTCCGGACCCACGGTCAGGGTGAGGGCCGTCTGGCCCTGTTCCTTCTGCCGGATGGAGTTCAGCGGATAGACCGGGCGCACGCAGGTCCCCGGAATGAGGGTGGGCTGCCACTGGACATCGCGGCGCGGGTTCTGCCGGGTATCCGGAAAGAGGCTGTACCCCTGTGCGGCGACGTGCGCCGGCAGTGCGGTGGAGATCAATGCCCCGCAGAGGGCCAGGAGGGATGACATGGTCATGGATCGGCGGCTCACAGTTCACCCCCGAATCCATAGCCCCGCTCCGACCGGACCATGGAGGCCGCCTTGCGCAGCAGTTCGTCGCGGGCCGGCGCGGCGTCTCTCCCGTCGGACTGGACATAGGGGGCGAGCTGCTCCAGCACCACGCGGGCCTCGAGCACCATCACCGCCTCGGGCAGGGGATCGCGGTACAGGGCGATGACGGCGTCGTTGTGCCAGGTGGTGACCGTGACGGTGGTACCGGGGGTATAGATGAATATGGGCGCGCCGCCGCCCTTGGTCTTGACCATGCGGGGTGGTTCAGCGTCCGTGTCCGCATGGCCTGCGGGCTGTATGCCGGCCATGGCGCGTCGCGGCGCCGGGCTGCCGGCCAGAGGCTCGCCCGCCTTGCGCACCGTGAAATGGGTATATCCCTTCTCCCTGGTGAGTTCGGCGCAGCGGTACAGCCAGAAATTCCAGACGCGGTCGGCGGACGTGTTGCCGTTGCCGTCGAACTTCACGCGGTAGTGCGTCTCATCGATCTTCTCGTCGGTGTATCCGCCCGCCATGCCCTTGCGGGCGTAGGGCGTGGTGCAGGCAGCAAGGGCCAGCGAAGCAGCGATGGCGGCTGCCAGTAGAAGGGGGCGCAAATCGGATCTCCCTGCCGCTCGGTCAGGCGGCGGTCGTGTTGGAATGGTTCTGGACCGAAGTTTGATACAAAATTTTACGTTAACTCGGCAGCAAGACGTCAGCCGTGGAATTTGTATCTGAATTATTAAGAATCGTTATCACTCTCATTACAATTTGTCGCTTTCGTAACGCGGCCGCAGCCATGACGGCATGGCCTGATTTTTGAAAGCGATATGGCGACACCCATCTTTTCTGAAGCGCGGCGCATGCGGTGCCGCATCATGCCCCCAGCCGGATCCGCACCGCTGCGCGCGGCGATGCTGTGGGCGGGCCTGGCTGGAGCAGCCTGGGCGCAGGGCGAGGCACCTGCGGAGGGGGCCTCCGCGCAGGCCTCGCTGCCCACTGTCCACGTCTCCGGCGCGCAGTTCGACCCTGACGATGTGCGCCCCGAGGGCGTGACGACGGCCACCAAGACCTACACCGCGCCGCGCGACATTCCCCAGACCATCGACACGGTGGAGGTCAACAAGTACAAGAGTTACGGCATCAACGACCTCGCCACCATGCTCGACGGGCAGCCGGGGGTGAGTGCGAGCTACGACATGCGCGGCGAAGGATTGACGATCCGCGGCTTCGACGTGAGTTCGGGCGACATCTACCGCGACGGCGTGCGCGAAGGCGGCCAGGTGCGCCGCAGCACCGCGAACGTGGAGCGCATCGAGATCCTCAAGGGCCCGGCCTCGGTGCTCTACGGCCGCGGGGCGGGCGGCGGCGTGGTCAACCTGGTGAGCAAGCAGGCGCGCTTCGATGCGAAGAGCAGCGCCACGCTGCGCGGCGGATCGTGGGAGAACGTGGGCGGCACGCTGGACATCAACCGCGTGCTGAGCCCGAATGTGGCCGTTCGGCTCACGGCCGACCGCGAGCAGGCGCACAGCTTCCGCAGCGGCATCCGCAACCGGAACGAGATGGTGTCGCCCAGCATCCTCGTGGACACGCGCACGGGCCTGCGCTGGACGGGCCAGTACACCTACGACAACGTCTGGCGCGTTCCGGACCGGGGGCCGGCCTACGAGCAACTGCCTGCGGGCGTCTCGCCGCGCCAGGGCTTTGCGCAGCCCGGCGATTACGTGGAAGACCGCCTGCGCGTGCTGCGCTCGGACCTGAGCTACGACTTCAATCCGCGGTGGAGCGTGCGCTGGGTGGCCAGCCGGCGCGAGGCGCGGCAGGATTTCGACCACTATTTCCTGGGCACCTACTGCAATGCCCGCGGCCGCACGCCGACGGGCGCCGCGTGCACGAATCCGGGCCTGCTGCGCCAGAGCTACGCCTGGCAGCAGACCAACAACAAGACCACCATCCATACCGTGGACCTGACCGGCCGCGTCGAGCTGGCCGGCATGGCGCACGAGCTGCTGGTAGGCGTGGAGCACAGCGACGAGGAACGCCAGCCGCGGCTTTTTTCCACCGCGGCGAGCAACGGCTTCGTCGATCCGTTCAACCCGGTGTTCAATGCCGTGCGGCCCGCGCAGGGTGCGCCGACGCAGCACAACCTGCACCTGGCCCGCGCCCGGGCGCTCTACGCGCAGGATCTCGTCAGCCTCGCACCGCAGTGGAAACTGCTGGTGGGTGCGCGCTATGACGACTACGACTTCGACAGCCTGAACCGGCTTACCGGCGCCTGGCGGCATTCGAGTGGCAGTTCCGTGAGCCCGCGCGCGGGCCTGGTGTGGCAGCCCAGCCGGGAGCACAGCGTCTATGCCTCCTACAGCAAGAGCTTTTCGCCGTTCGGCGGCCGCGGCATGCTGGGCATCAGCGGTGCGCAGGACGACGAGCCGCAGTATTCGCGCCAGTTCGAGGCGGGCATCAAGAGTGACTGGCTGCAGGGCGCGCTTTCCACGCAGTTCTCGGCCTACCAGATCGACCACTACAACATCCGCTACCAGCCCGATGCGACCAACCAGCCCGACGTCTGGGCGGTGCGCGGGCAGGAGCGCTCGCGCGGGCTGGAGTTCACCGTGTCGGGCCGCGTGGCGGCCGGCTGGTACGTGCGCGGGGGCGCGGGCATCACGCACGCCACCGTGGTGGAAAACAAGGCCAACCGGGACCTGGAGGGCAAGGACCTGCGCGACGTGGCGCGCCGCACGGGCAGCCTGTTCGTGCGCTATGCGCCTTCAGGACCGTGGTATGGCGAAATCGGCGTGACCCATTCCGGCCCGCGCTGGGCGAACGACGCCAACACGTCGCGCATGGCGGGCTACAGCCGCTGGGACGCGCTCGTCGGATGGCGCTCCGCGCCCTGGACGGTGACGGCGGCCGTTTCCAACCTGTTCGACAAGGAGTACTGGCGCCCGGGCACCAGCGCGCTGCCGGGCGCGCCGCGCTCGCTGCTGGTGAGCGCAAGCTACCAGTTCTGACGCCCTTCGCGGTTCAAAGGCCCAGGGCCTCGTGCATCTGCGCGCCCGTGAGCCGCTGGCGCGGGCCGGCCAGTAGCGCGCACATGCGTTCGTTGCAGGGGGCGCGCAGGCCATGCGCCGCGGCCAGGCGCACGACGGCGCCGCAGAGGTCGTCGATTTCGGTGGGGCGGCCGGCCTCCAGGTCGTCCCACATCGATGAGCGTGCCGCCGGATCGATGCGCAGCATGCGGCGCGCGAGCCGCGTGAAAAGCGCGTCGGGCAGCCGCAGCACGTGCGGCAGCAGTGCCGGCGGCACGGGCGCGACCTTCGCGGGGCGGATGCCGGCGCGCGCCATGGCGCGCAGCGCTTCGGCCTGCAGCGCGGCGAACACGGTGCGGCAGTCGCGGTCCTGCAGTTCCTCGCGCAGCGGCAGGTCCGAGAGCGCATTCACGGGGTTGTTGAGGTTCAGCAGCAGCTTGCCCCACTGCACCGGGCGGATGTCCTCCACGACCGTGGTGCCGAGCCCTGCCGCCCTGAAGGCATCGGCCATCGCGGTGGCGGCCGGATCGCGCTGCAGGTGGATGTCTCCGGTGGTCGCCCGGTGCACGTGCGTGCCGCGCAGCACCACGTTGTAGGGCACCATGGCCCCGATGGGTCGCAGTGCCGGCGCATGGGCGGCGATGCGCGCCACGTTGTCCACGCCGTTCTGCAGCGACACGGCGGGGGTGCCCGGCGGGCAGGCGGCGCCGAGGGCGCGCGCGGCCTGCGCCGTGGCGCCACCCTTCACGCACAGCAGGACGATGGCGTCGCCAGGGCATTCCATGCCGTCCAGCGCCGTGGCCAGCCGCAGTGCGCGCGCGGGCACGTGCGCGTCGGCCCCCTCCAGATCGCTCACCCGCAGGCCGTCCCGCGCGATCGCGTCCAGGATGCGCGGGCGGCCCACCAGGGTCACCGCTTCCCCGGCCGCGGCCAGGCGCCCGCCCACGTAGAGGCCGACGGCGCCCGCGCCCATGACGATGAAATGCATGCGAAGCCTCCCGGAGGGCCGTGCAGGGGCCCGGCGCCCGTGACGGTGTGGGGGCATTGTGCGGCCGGTGGCGAGAAGGTGCGGTGGCGCGCATCCCGCAAAATAGCGGGCTTGACTGCCGCCGCCCCCCTTCCATCCCCTCCGCAGCCCGCCCCCCGGCCTCTCGACATCGCACTGCTCGCCAGCGTGTTCGTGGTGGCCGCCTGCGGCCTGCTCTACGAACTCGTCGCGGGCGCGCTCGCCTCGTACGTGCTGGGCGATTCGGTGCTGCAGTTCTCCACCATCATCGGCACCTATCTGTTCGCGATGGGGGTGGGTTCGTGGCTGTCGCGGTATTTCGAGCGCCAGCTGCCCGCGCATTTCCTGCGGATCGAGCTGCTGGTGGCGGTGGTCGGCGGGGCGCTGCCCGCGCTGCTCTTCCTGGCGAATGCCTACGTGCCGGGTGCGTTCCGGCTGCTGCTCTACGGCATGGTGCTGCTGGTCGGCATGCTGGTGGGGCTGGAGATACCGCTGGTGATGCGCATCCTCAAGCGCAACGTGGCGCTCAAGGACCTGGTCTCGCAGGTGCTCACCTTCGATTACCTCGGCGCGCTCGCGGTGTCGCTCGCCTTCCCGCTGCTGCTGGTGCCGCACCTGGGGCTGGTGCGCACGGGGTTGCTGTTCGGCATCTTCAACGCGGTGGTGGCGGTCTGGGCGCTGTGGCTGTTCCGGCGCGAACTGCGGCGTTTCCGGGCGCATGCGCTGGCGTGCGCGTCCGTGCTCGGGGCGCTGCTGGCCGGCTTCGCGGGGGCCGAGCACATCACCCGCCTGGCGGAAGACCATTTCTACCAGGACCGCATCGTCATCGCCAGCGCCTCGCCCTACCAGCGCATCGTGGTCACGCACGGCCGCTCGGGCTACCGGCTGTTCCTGAACGGCAACCTGCAGTTCGCCGAGCGCGACGAATACCGCTACCACGAGGCGCTGGTGCACCCGGCGATGTCCGCCCACGGGGCCCCGAAACGCGTGGCGGTGCTCGGCGGCGGCGACGGCATGGCGGTGCGCGAGATCCTCAAGTACCCATCGGTCGAATCGGTCACGCTGGTGGAGCTCGATCCGGCCATGACGCGGCTTTTCCGCTCCGATCCGGCGCTGGTGCGGCTCAACGCCGGAGCGCTCAACGATCCGCGGGTGCACATCGTCAACACGGATGCCTTCCAGTGGCTGCAGGAGGGGAGCGGAGTCGATTCCACTTTCGACGTGATCGTGGTGGACTTCCCCGACCCCACCAACTTCGCGATCGGCAAGCTCTACACGAACAGCTTCTATGCGCTGCTCGAACAGCGCCTCTCGGCGAGCGGCTATGCGGTGGTGCAGACCACCTCGCCGCTGGTGGCGCGCCAGAGTTTCTGGACCGTGGTGCAGACCGTCGAATCGGTGGGCCTGGCCACGGCGCCGTACCACGTGCACGTGCCGAGCTTCGGCGAATGGGGTTTCGTCATCGCCAGCCGGCGGCCATGGCGCCTGCCGGAGCACCTGCCCGGGGGGCTGCGGTTCCTGTCGGTGCCCACGCTGCCGCTGCTGTTCGACTTCCCGCTGGACATGGCCCGGGTGCCGGCGGAGGTGAACCGCCTTTCGAACCAGGTGCTGGTGCACACCTACGAGCAGGAGTGGGGCAAGGTGGCCGCGCATTGATGCCGGGCCCGGCCTGACATGGCCGTGGCGTAGAGTACGCCGCATGCCTGCTTCCTACCTCGATCTTCCCGCGCTGCAGCGCCGTACCCTGCTGCGGGGCGCCACGGCCACGGCCGCCGCCTGTGCGCTGGCCGGGTGCGGGCCGGCGCCGCGCGACCTGCCCGGGGGCTTCACGGGCATCGACATGGCCCGGGGCCATGCGCTGCGCGACCGGTTGCAGAAGGGCGGCACGATCGAGCCCGATATCGTGCGCCGAACCCAGGTGGTGGTCGCGGGCGGCGGCGTGGCGGGCCTGGCCGCGGCCCGCGCCCTGCGCCTGGCCGGAGTCGATGACTTCATGCTGGTGGAAATGGAGGATTCCCCGGGCGGCAACAGCCGCGCCGGCCAGGTGGACGGCATCGCCTGCCCCCTGGGCGCCCACTACCTGCCGGTGCCGGGCGACGGCGCGCGCGAGGTGCAGGACCTGCTGGAAGAATTGGGCCTGCGGCGCCGCGTGGCGGGGCGCTGGCAGATCGACGAGCGCAGCCTGTGCCACAGCCCGCAGGAGCGGCTGTTCTTCCGGGGAGCCTGGCAGGAGGGCCTGCTGCCCGTGAACGGTGTCGGCGCGGACACCCTGGAGCAGTACCGGCGCTTCTCCGCGCGCGTGGCGGAACTGGGCCGCGCGGAGCGCTTCGCCATGCCCACGTTCAAGCTGTGGCGGCCGGACCAGCCGGTTTCCGCCGTGCTGCGGTCCCTGGATGCCATCACGTTCGATGCCTGGCTGTCGCAGGAGGGCTTCTCGGATGCGCACCTGCGCTGGTACCTGGACTATTGCTGCCGCGACGACTACGGCGCCGGCACGGCGCGGGTGTCGGCCTGGGCGGGCATCCATTATTTCGCCAGCCGCCACGGCTTCCATGCACCCGGCGACGCCGCCAGCGAGGAGCGCGAAGGCGTGCTGACCTGGCCCGAGGGCAATGGCTGGCTGGCCCAGCGGCTGGCCGCGCCGGTGAACGACGCCGGGGCGCTGCGCACCGGCAGCACCGTGCTGCGCATCGAGGAGAACCGGCGCGGCGTGGAGGTGGACGTGCTGCACCATGCGAGCGACAGCATCGAGCGCTGGCAGGCGCGCCGCTGCGTGGTGGCGCTGCCCGTTTTCGTGGCGGCGCGCGTGGTGCGCAACCCGCCCGCGTTCCTCGCCCAGGCCGCACAGCGGCTGCAGTGGGCCCCCTGGCTGGTGGCGAACCTGCGCATCGACGCGCCGCTGTCGGACCGCGAGGGCGCGGCACCCGCCTGGGACAACGTGCTCTACGATGATCCGGCGCCGGGCGGCCTGGGCTACGTGGACGCGGGCCACCAGCGCCTGGATCCGCGTCCCGGTCCCACGGTGCTCACCTACTACCGGGCGCTGGGCGACGTGCCCGACGGCCAGCGACAGCTCGCCGAACAGCCCTGGACCCACTGGCGCGACGCCATCCTCGCGAGCCTGTCCGGCCCGCACCCGGACCTGCGGGCCCGCGTGACGCGCGTGGAGATCACCCGCTACGGGCACGCCATGTCCATCCCCGTGCCGGGAACGCTGGCCTTCCTGAGCCAGGCCGGCCGCATGCCCGCGCCCCGGCAGCGCTACGTGCTGGCGAACGGCGAGCGGATCGCCGCGCCTTCCGTGCCCGGCACGGCCCGCCTGGCCTTCGCGCATGCCGACTGGTCCGGCTACTCGGTATTCGAGGAAGCGTTCACGCGCGGGCATGCGGCGGGCATGGCTGCCGCTGTCTGATCCCCCAACGGCTTCGCGGCGGACGCCGCCAATCCCCTGGCTCGATCAGGGGATTTCGGTAGGGAGATGTGATTCGATATGAATTCGATATATCTTAGATAAATCGTTCTATCGGAGTACGTCCCCATGAAAGACCTCGACCTGCTCGAATCCCGCGGCGCGCCGTCCGGTCCGCGGCGCGGCGGCGGCCGTTTTTTCGGCCACGGCGGCCT
Organism: Acidovorax sacchari; assembly: GCF_042847045.1. Taxonomy (NCBI): domain Bacteria; kingdom Pseudomonadati; phylum Pseudomonadota; class Betaproteobacteria; order Burkholderiales; family Comamonadaceae; genus Acidovorax; species Acidovorax sacchari. The sequence goes on along the minus strand of NZ_AP035783.1, from coordinate 5,504,209 downwards.
GCGCCTCGTGCTGCTGCAGCTCATCGCGGACAAGCCGCGCCACGGTTACGAGCTCATCAAGGCGATAGAGGAGCGACTGGGCGGCAGCTACAGCCCGAGCCCGGGCGTGGTCTATCCCACGCTCACTCTGCTGGAGGAGCTGGGCCACGTCACCGTGAGCGCCGAAGGCGGCGGCCGCAAGCTGCACACCGCCACGCCCGAGGGACTGGCCCACCTGGACATCCACCGCGACGAGGTGAATGCCCTGCTCGCGCGCATGGCCGACGGCATGGCACACCGCGGCCACCGGCCCGCGCCCGTGGAGCGGGCGGTGCACAACCTGCGCCAGGCCCTGCACATGCGCCTGGCGGGTGCTCCGCTGGATACGGAGCAGATCCACGCCATCGCCGACCTGCTGGACGAAGCCGCACGGCGGATCGAACGGCTCTGACGGCCCGTGCTGCCGGCCATTCCCTCGGACGCGCCGCAGAGCGCGCTGGGCGGCCCCGGAGGCGCTCCCGATGCGACACCTGCAGACCTTTTCCACCCCGGCCGGCCACGCCGGCCTTCCCAAGGATTCGCCATGAGCCAGACATCCCTTTCCACGTCCCCCCAGCCATCCCCTGCCCAACTGGAGGCCCGCGCGCTGCAGCGCGTGCGCCATGAACTGCGGCTGCGCACCCTCACCGTGCAGCGCGCCGAACGCATCACGCCCCACTGCGTGCGCGTGACGCTCGAGGGCGAGGAGCTCGCCGGCTTCCACAGCCCGGGCTTCGACGACCACGTGAAGCTGTTCCTGCCCGACCCCTCCACCGGCCAACCCGTGCTGCCGGCCTTCGATGCCCAGGGTGCCCCAATCCCCGGTGCGCCGCGCCCGGCGATGCGCGACTACACGCCGCGCCTGCACGATGCACAGGCCGGCACCCTCACCATCGATTTCGCATTGCACGATGCGGGCCCCGCCACGGCCTGGGCGCTGCAGGCAGCGCCCGGCCAGCGCATCGCCATCGGCGGGCCGCGCGGGTCGCTGCTCGTGCCGCTCGCTTTCGATGGATACGTGCTCGTCGGGGACGACACGGCCCTGCCCGCCATCGCCCGCCGCCTGGCCGAACTACCCGCGGGCACGCCCGCCCTCGCACTCATCGAGGTGGACGGGCCGGCCGACGAGCAGCCCCTGCCCACGCAGGCCGCGGCGCGCATCCATTGGGTCCACCGCCTGGGAGCGGCCCCGGGTGAAGGCCTGCGGCTCCTGGAGGCCCTGCGCGCGCTGCCCCTGCCGGGGGGCGACGTGCATGCGTGGGTGGCCTGTGAAACTGCTGCCGCCAAGGCGCTGCGCGCGCATCTGGTGGACGAGCGCGGCGTGCATCCGAAATGGATCAAGGCGTCGGGCTACTGGCGCCGGGGCAGCGCGGCCACGCACGAGACGCACGGCGACTGAAGACCGCCCGCCGCCAGCGCGGCCTGCTCCGGAAGAAGCGCACGGTCGGGCGCGCGTCCTATAGGGCCGGACGCCCCGCCGGGCGATACTGCCGGGCACGGCTGCGCCGTGCCAGCCATGCCCTTCTTTCGCGAGCATTCCATGCCCCAGCCCCACGACGTGACCGTATCCGCATCCGACCTGCCTGCCGGCGCGGGCGCGCAGGGCCGCCACGGCAGCGGCGATGTCGCCGGGCAGCGGGCCCTGCGGACCATCGCCACGCTGGAAGCCGTCAAGGGTGTGGTCGCGCTCATGGCCGGCCTGGGCCTGCTCGGCCTGCTGCACCACGACCTGCACCACGCCGCGGTGTCCCTGATCGGGCATGTGGGCCTGAACCCGGGCGAGCGCTACCCGGAGATGCTGCTGTCCCGGCTAGATCTGCTCGCGCACGAGGATTTCCGGTGGCTGATGCTGGCCGTCACCGCCTACGCGGCCCTGCGCTTCACGGAGGCGTACGGCCTGTGGAAGGACCGGGCCTGGGGCGAGGCGCTGGGAGCGCTGTCGGGCGGCCTGTACATCCCGTTCGAGCTCTGGCATTGGCTGCACCGGCCTTCGTGGGCCGCGGCCCTGGTGATCGCGTTCAACGCGGGGGTGGTGGGCTACCTGGCCTGGCGGCTCCGGACGCGGCCCGGGCAGGCCGCGTCACCGGCCTGACACTGAAAGGCGGCATCGTGGCGGCCTCATCCGCCATCGACACGACATCCCGCATGCCTGCCGCTTTCCGCTCCGCCACGCTGGCCGCCGCTCTCGCCTTCGCCGCACTGCCGTGCGTCCATGCCGAGCCGGCCGCCTATCCCGCCACGCTCGCCGGCCACGCCGTGCTGCCGGCGCAGTCCTTCATCCCCGCGCCACCGGACGCACCGGCGGACCTGCGCACCAGCGGCAAATTCACCACCCCGCGGCGCGTGGATGCCGTGGGCACCGTCGAAGGCATGTCCGCCGGCCGGCCCACGGGTGTCTCGCTGCCGTTCCAGGGCCAGCCGCTGCAGGGCCACTCGGGCATCAAGCGCATGGCCGACGGCACCTTCTGGATCCTGACGGACAACGGTGCAGGCGCCAAGGCGAATTCGCCGGACTTCATGCTCTACCTGAACCACTACGCGGTGGACTTCAAGACCGGGCAGTTCCAGCGCCTGAAGACCGTGTTCCTGCATGATCCCGACAGGAAGGTGCCGTTCCGCATCGCCGAGGAGGGCACGAAGGAGCGCTACCTGACCGGCGCCGACTTCGATCCCGAGAGCTTCCAGTTCGCCGGCGGCGCGCTCTGGATCGGCGACGAGTTCGGCCCGTTCCTCATCAAGGCCGACCTGGACGGCAAGGTGCTGGCGGTGTTCGATACCCAGGTGGACGGCCGCGTGGTGCGCTCGCCCGACCATCCCGCCGTCACCACCGCCGCTGCGCCCGACGCCAAGGCCCCGGCCTTCGACATCAAGCGCTCGAAGGGCTTCGAGGGCATGGCTTCGAGCCCCGACGGCAGCAGGCTGTACGCGTTGCTCGAAGGCCCGGTGTGGGACGAATCCGCCAAGGCCTATGAATCCGTGGACGGCGGCCGGCAATACCTGCGCGTGCTGGAGTTCGACGTGCGGCAGGAGAAATGGACCGGCCGCCACTGGAAATACGTGCTGGAAGCCAACCAGAATGCCATCGGCGACTTCAACATGATCGGCCCCGCCATGGGCCTCGTCATCGAGCGCGACAACGGCGAGGGCACGCCCGACAAGGCCTGCCCCGAGGGCCAGAAGCGCATGGACTGCTTCCACGACGTGGCGAAGTTCAAGCGCGTGTACAAGGTGGAGCTGACCGACGCCAACGCGGGCGGCCCGCTGCGCAAGGTGGGCTACATCGACCTGCTGAACATCCAGGACCCGAAGCGCATCGCCCGCAAGCCCCTGACGGGCGGCGTGCTCGCCTTCCCGTTCTTCACCATCGAGAACGTGGACATCGTGGATGCCACGCACATCGTGGTGGGCAACGACAACAACCTGCCTTTCAGTTCCAGCCGCGAGCCCGACCGCGCCGACGACAACGAGCTGGTGCTGATCGAGGCCGGAGATCTGTTGCGAGCCCGCTGAGGGCCGGCCCGGGTGGAGGTGGGCGGGCCTGCTGTTGCGCCCTGCAACGAGGCCGGGCCGCAGTTGCGTCACAATCTCCCACGTTTGCGCCATCGTGGTGCCGGTCGTCCGACGCGGCCGGCCCGGTGGCCCGTTTGGGGAGCTTCCGTCCTTTGACCCTGTCGCCCGTTCCTCCGCAGCCACCCACGCCCGGGGGGGATGACGATCCCGTGCCTGGCAGCTATGCCCCGGTGCCGCTCGCCGTCGCGGGGCAGCGCGTGCGTGCGCTCGAGGAGCGGGAGGCGCACCTGCGCTTCGCCGCGATCGCGGGACGCATCGGCCTGTGGGAACTGGACCTGGAGACCTTCGCGCTCACCAGTTCCGAAGTGTGCCGCGAGCATTTCGGCCTGCCTGCCGAGCAGCCGCTGAGCTGGCGGGCTGTGGTGGCGTCGGTGCATCCCGAAGATGCCGCGCGCGTGCGGGCCGCCTTCGGGCACAGCATCGCGCAGCGCCAGGAGTACGCGCTCGACCACCGCATCCGGCGCGCGGACGGCCAGGTGCGCTGGCTCAAGGTGCTGGCCCAGGTGCAGGGCGGCGTCGCCGGCCGCAGCCTGCGCATCGCGGGCACGGCCCAGGACGTCACCGAACAGACGCTCGCCGAGCGCCGCACCCAGGCGCTGCTGCAGCTCGACGACAGTTTCCGCTCGCTCGAAGACCCCGCCGACATGGCCTACGCCGCCGCGCGCCTGCTGGGCGAGGCGCTCGGCGTGGGGCGCGCGGGCTACGGGGACATCGACGAGACGAACACCGTCACCATCGTGCGCGACTGGACATCCCTGGGCATGTCCACGGCCGTGGGCAGGCACCATCTTCCCCACTACGGCCGGTTCTACGAGGACCTGCTGCGCGGCCACATCGTCATCGTGAACGATGTGTCCACCGACGAGCGCACCGCCAGCCACGTGCCCGCCCTGCGGGCGGTGCAGGCGGGGGCGCTGGTCAACCTGCCGCTGATCGAGGGCGGGCGGCTCGTGGCGATGCTGTTCCTGAACCACCCGGTACCGCGGGAGTGGTCCGAGGATGAACTGGCGCTGATCCGCAGCGTGGCCCACCGCACGCGCATGGCCGTGCAGCGGCGCACCGCGGAGCAGCAGTTGCGCGTGCTGGCCGACACGCTGGAAACCAAGGTGGAAGAGCGCACGCGCGAACTGATGGCCGCCGAGGAGGCATTGCGCCAGGCCCAGAAGATGGAGGCCGTGGGGCAGCTTACCGGCGGCATCGCGCACGACTTCAACAACCTGCTGGCCGGCATCATGGCGAGCCTGGACCTGCTGCGGCTGCGCGTGTCCCAGGGGCGCGTGGCCGACATGGAGCGCTGCATCGACACGGCGCACCGCTCCGCCAAGCGGGCCGCCTCGCTCACGCACCGCCTGCTCGCGTTTTCCCGCCGCCAGACCCTGGCACCCGTCGTGGTGGACCTGAACCAGCTCGTCGCGGACCTGCTGGAGCTGGTGCAGCGCACCGTGGGGCCCGCCATCGCGGTGCGCTTCGAGCCTGCCGCAGGGCTCTGGACGGTGCGGGCCGATGCCGGGCAGATCGAGAATTCCCTGCTGAACCTGTGCATCAACGCGCGCGATGCGATGCCCCGCGGCGGCACCCTGCGCATCGCCACCGCCAACCATGCCGCCGGCCAGCCCGGCGACGGGCCGCACATGCGCCGCGCCACCGACCTGCCGCCGGGTGAGTATGTCGCGCTGTCGGTGGCCGATACCGGCGAGGGCATGGCGCCGGACGTGGCGGCACGGGCCTTCGAGCCCTTCTTCACCACCAAGCCCCTGGGGCAGGGCACCGGCCTGGGGCTGTCCATGGTCTATGGTTTCGCCCAGCAGTCGGGCGGTTCCGCCCGCATCGCTTCGACGGCCGGGCAGGGAACGACGATCACGCTCTGGCTGCCGCGCCATGCCGGCGCGGATGCAGAACTGCCAGCCGGCCCGGGCGCCGCCGCGCCGCTTTCCGGGCAGGCACGGGCGTCCGTGTCAGGGACGGGCCGCGACACGCCGGCGGTCCTGCTGGTGGATGACGAGCCTGCCGTGCGCTCCACGGTGGCGGAATCGCTGCGCGAACAGGGATACCGCGTGCTCGAGGCCGAGGACGGGCCTTCCGCGCTGGAGATGCTGCGCGAGGCCGGGCCGCTCGATCTCCTGCTCACCGACGTGGGCCTGCCCGGCGGCATGAACGGCCGCCAGGTGGCCGACGCCGGACGCGCGCTGCGCCCGGGCCTGCCCGTGCTGTTCATCACCGGCTACGCGGAGCAGGCCGTGATCGGCGAGCGCGACCTGGACCCCGGCATGGGCGTGCTCACCAAGCCTTTCGACCTGGACGTGCTCGCGGCACGCGTGGCCGCTTCCCTGGGCTCCGGCCTGCCTTCCTCCTGAGCGCCCCTGCCGGAGCGGGGCCGGGGCCCCGGTGGCACAATGCCCGGCGCTTCCCGCTTCCTTCATCCACAGAGATCCGCGCCATGTTCACAGGCATCGTCCAAGCCACCGCCACCCTTGCCGAACTGCAGGACCGCGAAGGGCTGCGCACCTTCGTGATCGAGTTTCCCCCGGGCTTCTGCGAAGGGCTCGCCATCGGCGCCAGCGTCGCGGTGGATGGCGTGTGCCTCACGGTGACGCGCCTGGTCTCGCCCACGTCGGCCGCCTTCGACGTGATGCTGCAGAGCCTGAACGTGACCACGCTGGGCGGCTATGCGGCCGGCCGGCGCGTGAACGTGGAGCGGGCGGCCCGCGACGGCGCGGAGATCGGCGGCCATCCGCTGTCGGGACACATCGATTTCGCGGCCACCCTGCAGAGCGTGCGCGATTCCGAGAACAACCGCGTGTGGCGCGTGGCGGTGCCGGCCCCGTTCCGCCGCTATGTCTTCGCCAAGGGCTACATCGCCCTGCACGGCGCCAGCCTGACCGTGGCGGAGGTGAACCGTGCCGAAGGATGGTTCGAGGTCTGGCTGATTCCCGAGACGCGCCGTGCCACGGTGTTCGAAGACCTGCGCGCGGGCGACACGCTCAACGTGGAGATCGAGCGCAGCACCCAGGTCGTGGTGGACACGGTGCGCGAGGCGGTGGAGGAAAGCCTCGGCGAGCTGCGCCCGGTGCTGGAAGCGCTGCTGCGGGAGAAGGGCCTGTCGCTGGACGACTTCGTGCGCCCTCCGGCCGCCCTGCAGCGCTGAAGCGCGGCGCGCCGCCGGCCCGCCTTCAGGCGGCTTCCTCGACCCGGTTGCGGCCCCGGTCCTTGGCCCGGTAGAGGGCGGTGTCCGCTTCCGAAAGCAGGTGGTCCAGCACCAGGCCGTGTCGCTGGGAGACGGCCACGCCGACGCTGGCCGTGAGCCGGAAGTGCTCACCCGAGGGCAGGACGACCGGCGCCGTCTCGATGGCGTGGCGCAGGCGCTCGGCGCAGGCTGCGCCCTCGCGGCCCGCGCAGGGGCCGAGCAGCACCACGAATTCCTCGCCTCCATACCGTGCCACGAGGTCGCCCGGGCGCAGGGTGTTGCGCACCGCGCGTGCCACGGCCCGCAGCGCCTCGTCCCCGGCGGCATGCCCCGCGCGGTCGTTGAAGCTCTTGAACAGGTCCACGTCCAGCAGCATCAGGGCGACGTCGAAGCGCTGCTGCCGAGCCTGCGCGACGCGTTCGCGCGCCGCCGCGAAAAACGCGCGCCGGTTGGGCAGCCCCGTGAGGAAATCGGTGAGCGATTGCTCGCGCAGCTGCGCGATGAGGCCGTCGCGCTCGCGCTCGAGCACCTGCCGGGCCTGCGTGTGCTCCTGCAATGCCCGCACGGCGCCGATCACCGCGGCGATCTCGTCGTTGGCCGCGGGCCGGGGCAGCGGGGCGTCCAGGCGGTTGCGGGCCAGATCCTGCAGGGCCTGGGTCGTCTGGGCCAGGGGGCGCAGCACGCGGGCGTGCAGCACGGCCAGCGTGCCCGCGAGGATGGCCCAGAGCAGGACCGATGCGCCCACCACCTCCACGAGGCTGTGCAGGGCGCGCTCCCGGGCGGCGAGCGCGTCGGCCTGCAGCCGCGCCATCAGCCGGTCGCGCAGTGCCACCACCTTGCCCAGTTCGGGCACATAGCGCTCCGCGAACTGCGCGGTGGTGATGCCATAGCGCCCGTCCTGCTCGCCGGCCGCCAGCACGGGCGCGACGATGTCCCGCGCCGCATGGCCGAAGTAGCCGCTGTCCACGGCTTCCCAGGCCTGGGCGATGTCGGGCGGGGCGTCCTGGCGGGCCAGGCGCTGCTCCAGCAGGAACTGCAGCGCCATGATGCGTCCGCGGGTCTGTTCGATGGCATTGCGTTCTTCGGCCGTGAACGGCCGCTGCTTCGCCAGCGCGGCGGTGAAGTGCGATCCGAGCAGGCCCGCGTGCTCGCGCAGCTCCGCCGTGATGCGAAGCACCTGCGTGTCGCCGTCCATGGAAGGCTGGGCCGTCCGCACGGCCTGGATCAGGGCGCTGTTGACCGGCGCGAGCTGCGGCACGATGGCCACCAGGCCATAGACGCTGGCGCGCACGGCCTCGGGCGTGCGCAGGGCATGGGGGAGGGCGATGACCCTGTCGGCCGCCGCCCGTGCGCGGGCGAGTGCCTGTGCGGTGTCGTCCGCTCCGGCCAGCAGGGCGTCCATGTGCGGCACCTGCGTCCGTGCGGCCAGCATGGCGCGCAGCTGCGCCATGGCCTGGTCGGTGTTTTCCCGCGCCTGCGCCAGGGCGGCGACGGCCTGCGGATCGGGCGTTCCATCGGGTGCGCCGAGGCGTGCGTTCGTCGGGCCACGCTCGCGCGACACCCGCTCGGTCGCCACCAGGCCCAGGCCGAGGTCCGCGAGCGCGCGCGATCCGGCGTCTGCCGCGCGCCACGAGCGCCATTGCCCCCAGCTGGCATGCGCGGCCAGCAGGGCCGTCACGGTGGCCAGCACGATGCCGATGAGGCGCAGGAAATGGTTCAGGGACATGAAGGCACGTGGCCGCCACCGGCCCGGGCCCACCCGCCCGCCGGAGCACTGATCGCGTTGTGATGTACTGTCTGCACTCTATTACATACGGTGCCTCTCCACGGCCGGGTTGCCTCCCGAACCCGACCGGAACACATGGATTCATGCGCTCTCCTGCCGATCCGACCGCCACGCCCGCCCCTTCCACGGTTCCCGCGCCGCTCATACGCCGATTGGGCGTGCAGGACCTGCCCGGCCTGCTCGCAGTGCAGCGGGCCTGCTATGGGGAGGGATTCCTCGAAAGTGCCGACGTTTTCGCGCGGCGGCTGTCCAGTCCCGTGAACTGTTCGCTGGTCGCCGGGGCGCCCGGCTCCGTGCAGGCCTACCTGGCCGCCTACCGCACCGTGCGGGGCAAGGTGACCGCGCTGCACGGTGATTTCGAGACCCCGGACGGACCGCCCGACACGCTCTACCTGCACGACATGGCCGTGCTGCCGGAATGTGCAGGGCGCGGACTGGCCCGCGCGCTGCTGGAGACCCTGTGGCACGAAGCCCGCGTTGCCGGGCTGCGGCACACCGCCCTCGTCTCGGTGCAGGGCTCGCGTGCCTACTGGGAGCGCCAGGGCTATGCGGCGCGCGAGCCTGCATCGGCCGAGGCGCACGAACATCTGGCGGGTTATGGCGTGCAGGCGGTGTACATGGAGCGCCTGCTGTAGGCAGGGGGCATGCCCCCTGCCTGCTCAGGGGGTCACGGGCGCGTGGCGCGGAACCTCCGGCTCGTGGATCTCGTGGATCTCGACACTCGACGGTACCGGTACCGGTGCCGGTGCCGCGCCCATGAACCGCTCCCGCAGCCACTCCATTGCGTTGTGCCCGATGCCGCGCAGCGCCTGGGAGAGTTCCGCGGGCCGCATCGACTGCAGTCCCGCGTACATCTTTTCCAGGCCCGCGCCGGCCAGGTGGCCCACCGGTCCGGGAATGGAAACGTTGAGCAGGGCCATGGCCGCTGCCCCCGCCAGCATGCCGGTGGTGTTCTTCTCGATGAAATCGTCCGCGGCGTGGTTGGCCGTCAGCACCGCGATCATCACGAGGCTGAGCCCCGCGAACGACTTGAACTCGTCGAGCGCATCGCGGCGCGTGACGTTGGGATTGCGGGCGTTGGCGACCATCAGGGCCACGGTGAACGCCGCGTCGGACGCCAGATCCACCATCCCGATCTGGTCGGGGTACATCAGGCCGGTCGTGGTCGCGCAGACGGCACCGGTGAAGGCCGCCAGGGCGTATTTCGCGATGCGTTCGGCTTTCTCGGCTTCCTGCTGGGCTTCGTTGGCGGCCGAGGCGGCCTGCTCGGGCAGGCCCGCGGGGTGCAGCACGCGCTCCAGGTCGGTGGCGATGGACAGGAATGCATCCGCGACCAGCGTCAGCTGCTTGCTGGTGACCGGGCTGAGCTCCTTGCCGTCGCCCTGGGCCAGGAAGCTGGCCTTGGCGTCGGTGACGGCCCTCTGGTCGGCGCGGGCCAGGTCCAGCGCCTGCGAGAGGGCGGTGCGCGCCTGGACGGCGGCTTCGCGGGCGGCCTGCACGGCCTCGTCCGAGCCTTCGGTGGCCGGCTCCCGGGGCGTGTCAGGGAACATGGTCGCCTCCTGCAGGCGGGTGCCCACCTCCGCGAGCTCCGGGTCCGGCACGCCGTGGCGCATGCGGTTGGCGATCTCCCGCGTCTCCTTGCCCAGGAACCCGAGGAACAGCGCCGCGGTGGACACCATGCCGGCGCCCACGTTGAAGGCAGGGTGACTGTTGAGCTTTTGCAGCTGCGGCACGAACGTGGGCAACGCGAAGATCACCGCCTGCACCACGTTGATGTAGTGGCGCGACATGAAATGGTCCATGGCGCTGTGCCAGTTCGCCCCCGTGGGCGAGCGTGCCGAGCCGATCGCCATCAGGGCGGTCTTGGCGTAGAGGCCCGCCAGTTCGGCCTCGAACTGGTTCTGGTGGCCGCGGAAGGCGACGGCGACAGGCAGGACGGGCAGCAGCGCGTTCATGCCGAGATAGACCGCGGCGCGGCGTGCCAGCGGCTGCTCGGTCTCCAGCGCCTCCAGCGTGGAATCCAGGTGCGCGAGCCGCCCCTCGAATCGCGTCTGGAGCTCGTCGGGGACGTCCCGCGCCAGCAACTGCGTACGCAGCGCCTGCGCGGCGTTCCGCAGTTCCGGCAGCGTGCTGCCAGCGGGAAGCACGCCGCGCTCCGGGTCTGCGCGGCCCTTGAACTCCTGCATGAATTCCGCGTCGTCGCCGCGCATCACGGCCGTTCGGGCGTCGACCATGCTCCCCATGGTCTTGAGGAATTGCCCCAGGCGCTGCCGCGTCCCGGCGGGGCCGGGCGGGGGGCCGCCCGCGTCCTCCGGAGCGATCTCCGCGAGCCGGGCCGGGCTCCCGGCCGCAGACGCGGCCGAGGCCTCGGATGGCGAGGGTGGCACTGGCAGGGGGGCGCGTGGCGGCGTGGCGCCGCCTTCGGTGCGGCCGGGCCGCTGGGCCGGGGAGGGCATCCCCGCCGGCAACCGGGCGCGCAAGGATTCACGCGGCGGACTGGCCGGGGACGCGGCTGCGTCCGGCGGGGATGCGGGCCGCTGCGCGGCTGCAGTGGAAACGGAGGAACTGTTGATCGCAGACATTGGATTTATCGGGAAAAATAAACCGGAGTCTGGAGGGCGGAAAACCTTCTGTAAGCAGGTGCGCGAATGCGTGCCCGCAGGCGCGAAGCCGGTGGCGGCGGGCCGACATGCCGGTGCGCCCGGCTCAGGAGGCGGTGGCCTGTGCGGTGATCCAGTCGCGAAAGCCGCGCAGCGCCGGGTCCACCAGCACTTCGGGCCGGTGCACCAGCCGGTAGGCCAGCGGCGTTGCCAGCGCGGCCGACCGCACGGCCACGAGCGCGCGCGCCGCGATCTCCTGCGCCACGAAGCCCTGCCGCGCCAGGGCGAAGCCCCGGCCTGCCAGGGCAGCCTCGATCGAGCCGTTGGAGTGCGTGAACACCACGCCCTGGTTGCAGTCCACGCCCAAGGCCCCGTTCGCCTCGCACCAGAGCCGCCAGTCGCCACGGTGCCCGTCGTGCAGCAGCCGGGCGCCGGTGATGTCGGTGACGCGGGGCACGCGCCGGGGCGCGATCAGGCGCGGGCTGCAGACCGGCACCAGGTCGTCGGCCACCAGCACCTCGGCCTGCAGCCCCGGTGCCACGCCCAGGCCATGGCGTACCGCGAAATGGATGTCTTCGGACGCCAGATCGACCACGCGGTCGCTGGTGCTCACGTGCACATCGACGTCCGGTGCCAGGCGCGAGAAATCCTCCAGCCGCGGCACCAGCCACTGCACCGCGAAGCCGGCGGTGCAGCTGAGCCGCACCACGCGCCGCTGCCCCAGCGCCTGCAGGCGTGCCGTGGCGTGGCCGACGAGTGCCAGCGCCTCGGCGCAGGCCGCAAGGTAGTCGCGTCCCGCCGGGGTGAGCGCGAGCCCGCGCGGCAGCCGCTCGAACAGCGCGCAGCCCAGGAAGCCTTCCAGCCGGCGCAGCTGCTGCGATACCGCGCCCGGTGTCACGTGCAGTTCCGCGGCGGCGGCGCGCACGCTCAGGTGGCGGGCCGCCGCTTCGAAGAAGCGCACGGAAACGAGGGGAGGCAGGCGCATGACTGTTCACTTCAGCTAAACGGTACGAGAGGATAAATCGTTTGCCTGCACTGCAACCTCCTGCCGAGAATGACCCCGCGGCTGCACTGCGGCCGTACTCCTTGTCCATACAACCTGCCAGGATTGCGTTCCGCCATGTCTTCCGCCAGCCTGCTGCGCCTTTTCCTGCTCGCCGCCCTGTGGGGCGGGAGCTTTCTTTTCACCCGTTACACCGTCCCGGCGCTGGGTGCCGTGCCCACGGCTTTCGGGCGCGTGCTGCTCGCCGCCCTGGGGCTGATGGCGCTGGTGGTGTTGACGCGGCAGCGCCTGGCGTTCCGGGGGCGCCAGGGGGCGGTGCTCGTGCTCGGGGTGGTCAACTCGGGCATTCCGTTCTGCATGTTCGCGCTGGCCGCGCGGGTGCTGCCCGCCGGCTACAGCGCGATGCTGAACGCCACCACGCCGCTCATGGGTGTGCTCATCGGCGCTGCGGCCTTCGGCGAGCGCATCACCGGCGCGGGCGCCGCGGGCGTGCTGCTCGGCATGGCCGGCGTGGCGGTGCTGGCCCAGGCCGGGCCGGTCGCCCTCACCATGCCGGTCGCGGCGGGCATCGCGGCGTGCCTGGCGGCCACGGCCTGCTACGGCCTCGCGGGCTTCCTGACGCGCCGCTGGATCACCGCACGCGGCGGGCTGGACAGCCGCCTGGTCGCGCTGGGCAGCCAGTGGGGCGCCGTGCTGGCGCTGGCGCCGTGGGCGGCATGGCAGGCCTGGAACCAGCCGGGCCTTGCAAGCCAGTGGTCCACGGCGCCCGTGCAGGTCTGGGCGGCGCTGCTGGCCATGGGGCTGCTCTGCACCGCCTGGGCCTACGTGCTGTATTTCCGGCTGATCGCGGACGTGGGGCCGCTCAAGGCGCTCTCCGTGACGTTCCTGGTGCCGGCGTTCGGCGTGGCCTGGGGCTGGCTGCTGCTGGACGAAACCGTGACCGTTGCGCACGCCGCGGGCGGCGCCTTGATCGCGGTGGCGCTCTGGCTGGTGCTGCGGCCGGCACCCGCGCGGCCCTGACGGGGCCGTGCCGGGACTGGCTCGCTCCGCCGCCGTATGGTCATAATGCGCGCCATGCCCAACCGCTGGAAACCCAACGTCACCGTGGCCGCCGTCATCGAGCAGGGAGGCCGCTTCCTCCTCGTGGAAGAGGACACGGCCGACGGGCTGCGGCTCAACAATCCCGCCGGGCATCTCGACCCAGGGGAGTCGCCCGAACAGGCCTGCGTGCGCGAGGTGCTGGAAGAAACGGCCTACGACTTCACCGCCACCGCGCTGGTCGGGATCTACCTCAACCGTTTCACGCGCACCCGCACGGGCGACGACATCACCTACCTGCGGTTCGCCTTCACGGGCACGCTGGGCGCGCACCACGCCTGGCGCTCGCTCGACGACGGCATCGTGCGCACCGTGTGGATGACGCCCGATGAACTGCGCTCCTGCGCCGACCGCCACCGCAGCCCGCTGGTGATGCGCTGCATCGAGGACTACCTCGCCGGGCAGCGGCATCCGGTGGACATGATCCACACCGACGCGAGCGTGCTGCGCGGGAGCTGAAGCGGCAGCAGTCGCGTGGACGGCCTGCGGGCAGCAGGCCTTTGGCGCGCGCCGCGAGCAGGCCCCCCGCCCGAAAAATACAATCCCGGGGATGAAAGCCTCCCCCAAGCAGCGCATCGTCGTCGGACTCTCCGGCGGCGTGGATTCCGCGGTGACCGCCCACCTCCTGAAGCAGCAGGGCCACGAAGTCGTGGGCATCTTCATGAAGAACTGGGAGGACGACGACGACAGCGAGTACTGTTCCTCCAACGTCGATTTCGTCGATGCCGCGGCCGTGGCCGACGTGATCGGCATCGAGATCGAGCACGTCAACTTCGCGGCCGAGTACAAGGACCGCGTGTTCGCCGAGTTCCTGCGCGAGTACGAGGCCGGCCGCACGCCCAACCCCGACGTGCTCTGCAATGCCGAGATCAAGTTCAAGGCCTTCCTGGACCACGCCATGCGCGTGGGCGCGGAAAAGATCGCCACCGGCCATTACGCCCGCGTGCGCCACAACCCTGCCACGGGCCTGCACGAGTTGCTCAAGGGGCTGGACCCGGCCAAGGACCAGAGCTATTTCCTGCACCGCCTGAACCAGGCGCAGCTCTCGCGCACGCTGTTTCCCGTGGGCGAGCTGCGCAAGACCGAGGTGCGACGCATCGCGGAAGAGATCGGCCTGCCCAACGCGAAGAAGAAGGACTCCACCGGCATCTGCTTCATCGGCGAGCGGCCGTTCCGCGAATTCCTGAACCGCTACATCCAGCACGCGCCGGGCCCGATCCTGGATGACCGGGGGCGCAGGCTGGGGCAGCACGTGGGTCTCTCGTTCTACACGCTGGGCCAGCGCCAGGGCCTGGGCATCGGCGGCGTGAAGGACAAAGGCGCGCAGCGCGGCGGCGGCGAGCACGCGCCCTGGTTCGTCGCGCGCAAGGAGGTCGAGCGCAACGTGCTGCGCGTGGTGCAGGGGCACGACCACCCCTGGCTGCTCTCGCACACGCTGCAGGCCACTGACGCGAGCTGGGTGGCGGGCCGGCCGCCGGCCGCTGGCGCCTGTGCGGCCAAGACGCGCTACCGCCAGCAGGATGCGGCCTGCAGCGTCACGCAGGCGGAGGGGGGGGATTTCGCGCTCTCATTTCCCGAGGCGCAATGGGCGGTGACGCCGGGGCAGAGTGCGGTGCTGTACGACGGCGAAGTGTGCCTGGGAGGCGGGGTGATCACGGCGGCCGGGCCTGCGAACGGCGCGGCTTAGCGCAAGACGCCGGGCCGGGACCAGAGGGTTTGTCCCTGGGGCTTTTGCGGGAAAGATCGCTTCCCGCGGTGCTGCCGCGCTTTGAAAAATCCCTTACTGCGTTGATCATGTTTTCCGCGGCGCCCGGCGCCGTGCCGGGCGCTGCACGCGCCCGTCTTTGCGCCCGAGAGAAAGAAAACATCGTTCATCCAACGGAGACAAGCGCATGGCCTGGCAGCAAATCTACGACCCGTTCGGCAGCATGGTCCTCTCCACCGCCCTCGCGGCGGTTCCGGTGGTGGTCATGCTGGCGGCCCTCGGCTTCTTCCACATCAAGGCGCACATCGCCGCGGGCATGGGGCTCGTCGCGGCCCTGCTCGTGGCCGTCTTCGCCTACGGCATGCCGGCGGACATGGCCGGCCGGGCCGCGCTGCTGGGGGGCTTCACGGGCCTGCTGCCGATCGGCTGGATCGTGCTCAACATCATCTTCCTGCACCAGCTCACGGAGCAGAACGGCAGCTTCAAGGTGCTGCAGGACTCGCTCTCGGGCATCACGGAGGACCGGCGCATCCAGCTGCTGCTGATCGCTTTCTGCTTCGGCGCGTTCTTCGAAGGGGCGGCGGGCTTCGGCACGCCGGTGGCGGTGACGGCGGCCATCCTCATCGGGCTGGGCTTCTCGCCGCTTGCGGCATCGGGGCTCTCGCTCATCGCCAACACGGCTCCGGTGGCCTTCGGCGCGCTGGGCACGCCCATCCTCACGCTGGCTAAGGTGCATGGCTACGACGTGATGGCGGTGACGGCCATGGTGGGCCGGCAGTTGCCGTTCTTCTCGCTGCTGGTGCCGTTCTGGCTGATCTGGGCCTTCGCGGGGCGCAAGGGCATGATGGAGATCTGGCCGGCCATCCTGGTCACGGGCGTCTCGTTCGCGGTGCCGCAGTTCCTGGTCTCCAACTTCATCGGGCCGGAACTGGTGGACATCATCGCGGCCATCGTGTCCATGGTCTGCCTGATCGCCTTCCTGCGTGTCTGGAAGCCGAAGTCGGTATGGACCTCGCCCTCGCTGCGCGGCAACGACGTGAGCGCGGCCGAGGCCAAGCCGCCCCAGCCCGTGGCGCGCCACACCCGCGCCGAGCTGGTGGCGGCCTGGATGCCCTGGGCCATCCTGTCGGTGTTCGTGTTCATCTGGGGGCTGCCGCCCGTCAAGGCCTGGCTCAACGGCCTGTTCGCACCGTCCTTCCCCATGGCGGGGCTGCACAACCTGATCGAGAAGGTGCCACCCGTGGTGCCCGTGCCCACCAAGGAGGGCGCGGTCTATACCCTGAACCTGCTGTCGGCCACCGGCACGGCGATTTTGCTGTCGGCCATCGTCAGCGCGCTGTTCATGAAATACAACCCGGTGGCCATCGTGCGCACCTTCTTCAAGACGATCTGGCTGGTGAAGTTCTCGCTGCTCACCATCGTGCTGATGCTGGCGCTGGGCACGCTCACCCGCTATTCGGGCACGGACACCACGCTGGGCCTGGCCTTCGCCAACACGGGCGTGCTGTACCCGTTCTTCGGCACGCTGATGGGCTGGCTGGGCGTGGCGCTCACGGGGTCCGACACGGCTTCCAACGTGCTGTTCGGCGGCATGCAGAAGGTGGCCGCCGAGCAGCTGGGACTGTCGCCCAACCTGATGGGCGCGGCCAACAGTTCGGGCGGGGTGATGGGCAAGATGATCGACGCGCAGTCGATCGTGGTGGCCTCCACCGCCACGCGCTGGTTCGACCGCGAGGGCGAGATCCTGCGCTATGTGTTCTTCCACTCCATCGCGCTGGCCTGCCTGGTGGGGCTGTACGTGACGATGCAGGCGTATGTCTGGCCGTTCACGCTGATGGTGGTGCATTGAGCGAGCGGCCGGCACGGCCCTTCCGGCGTCGTTGCTGCATCTTGTCGTACTGTCCGTACTGCCTGCGATGCAGCGCCTCGCCGGGACCGCTTCGCTGGGCCGTGCCATCCGCTCATTAGAAAGGTTCACATGGAGCCTGGTGGCAGCTCCTTCAACGCATCGCGGATCGTGCGCGCGACCAGTTGCTGCCGTTCGCGCGGCATGCGCGCCAGGGTGGTGGCCACGCTGACGGCCGCCACCGGCCGGCCGCGCGCGTCGCGCACCGCCATGCCCACGGCCAGCACGCCGCGGGTGGCGTGGTTGCCGATGACGGACCAGCCGCGCTCGCGCGTGGCGCGCACCAGCAGGCGCATGCGCTCCGGCGTCATGCCGCCGTAGGCTGCCAGGCGCGGCGCGTTCGCCGCGATGATGGCTTCCACTTCCGCGTCCGGCAGGGCGGCGAGCAGGGCCAGGCCTGCCGCGCCCACGCCCAGCGGCTGTCGCGTACCCACTTCGATCACCAGGATCTGCACCGGGTGCGTGCCCACCTGCCGCGCGATGCAGTGCGACTGCGGCCCCTCGCGCACGATGGCGAAGGCCGCGTCGCCGCACGCGGCGCTGATGCGCGCGAGCAGCGGCTGCAGGTGCACCGCGCGGTTGGGCAGCGCGCCGGCCGGCGCGAGCGCCGCCATGCGCGGCCCGGGCACGTAGCGGAAGCGGCCCTGCCGCGCGACGTGTCCGGCCTCGAGCAGCGTGGACAGCAGCCGGTACACCGTGGCCCGCTCCAGCGCCACGCCGCGGCACAGGTCCACCACGCGCACGCCTTCCGGGCCGCCGGCCAGCACCGCATCGAGCACCTGCAGGCCGCGGCGCAGCGTGCGGCTGCCGGGGTCGTCCGCTTCCGCCTCCACGGCATGGCGCGATGGATCGTCCGGCTGGCGGACGTTTCGATTCGTGGTGCGTGGGGGCATTGCGAAGAATCCAGGTGTCGATGAAGTCCGTGCGCAGTGTGCCCCAGGCCGCGCGACCCGGACCGCGATTGCCCCGTGCCCACCCCAGGAGACAAGACCATGACCGCTGCCCCCCTGCCTGTTTTTTCCGCCGGCCCCCGCGCCTGCGCCTTCCCGCATCGCCTCGCGCGCCGCCGCATCGCGGCCCTGGGTGCCGCCCTGTGCGCCGTGGCCTGCGCGGCCCTGCATGCGCCCGCCGCGCGTGCGGAGACACCATCTTCCGGAACATGGCCGGCCAGGCCGATCCGGCTCGTCGTCGGCTATGCGGCGGGCGGCGCGACCGACGTGATCGCGCGCATCGTGGCCGTGAAGCTGGGCGAACGCCTGGGGCAACCCATGATGGTGGACAACCGGGCGGGGGCCAACAGCAACGTGGGCGCCGAGGTGGTGGCCAAGTCGCCGCCGGACGGCTACACGCTCTATGTTTTCACCATCGCCAACACCATCAATGCCTCGCTCTACGGCCGGCTGGGGTACGACCCGCAGAAGGATTTCGAGCCCATCGGCCTGATCGCCAAGATTCCCAACATCCTGGTGGTGAACAACCAGCTGCCGATCAGGAGCGTGGCCGACTACATCCGCTTCGCCCGGGAGTCGAAGGACGGCATCACCTTCGCGTCGTCGGGCAGCGGATCGTCCATCCACCTGTCGGGCGAGATGTTCAAGATGCAGACGAAGCTGAACATGCTGCACGTGCCCTACAAGGGCAGCGCGCCGGCCATGACCGACCTGCTGGGTGGCCAGGTGCAGTCGATGTTCGACAACACGCCTTCGGCCCTGCCGCACGTGCAGGCGGGCCGCCTGCGTGCCATCGCCATCACCAGCGCGCAGCGCTCGCCGCTGCTGCCTGACGTGCCCACGGTGGCCGAGTCGGGCTTCCCGGGCTTCGACGTGCAGTCGTGGTTCGGCCTGGCCGCGCCCGCGGGCACGCCGAAGCCCGTCATCGAGCGCGTGAATGCCGAACTGGTCAAGGTGCTGAACATGCCCGATGTGCGCCAGCGCCTGCAGGACCTCGCCGCCACGCCGGAGCCCGGCACGCCGGCGCAGATGCGCAGCTTCGCCACCGCCGAGATCCAGCGCTGGAGAGAGGTGGTGAAGGCGTCCGGCGCGAAGGCCGAGTGAGCCGCGGCTGGTTTCCGGTCCGCTGAACCGATCCCTTTTTCGCAGGAGTTCCCGAGCCCATGTTCCCGATCGATTTCTTCTGGCGTGCCGCCACGCGCTGGCCCGACCGCATCGCCATCGATGCGCCGGAGGGCGCCATCCGCTACGACGTGCTCGCCGCGCGCGTGTCCGCCCTGGCGGCGGCGCTGGTGGCGCGAGACCCGGCGCCGCAGAGCCGCGTCGGCATCTGCGCGCACAACAGCGCCGACCACATCGCCGCGTTGCTGGCGGTGCTGGCCTGCGGCAAGGTCTGGGTGCCGCTGAACCCCAAGAGCACCGCGCCGGAGATCCGCCGCATCACCGACGCCACCACGCCCAGCATCCTGGTGCTGGACGCCGATTGCGCCCCGCTGCTGGAGGGCGTGCCGGGCGACCGCATCCATGCCCACGGGCCGCACGGCGAGGCAGTGCCCAGCGTGGCGGCACTGGTGCAGCGGCATGCCGGCGCGCCACGCCCGGTGTTCGAGCTGCCGGACTCCGCCACGCAGGCCATCAAGTTCACGGGCGGCACCACGGGCGCGCCCAAGGGCGTGATGCAGCCCTACCGCGCGTGGATGGCCAACATCGCCAACCAGATCCACGCCTGGGGCTTCGACGAGCACGAACGCTACATCGTCGCCGCGCCGATCACGCACGGCACGTCCACCTACCTCCTGCCCATCCTGGCGCAGGGCGGCTGCCACGTGGTGCTGCAGGGCGCAGGCGCCGAGGCGGTGCGCACTGCCTTCCGCGAGCGCGGCGGCACCGTGTGCTTCATGCCGCCCACGCTGGTGTACATGCTGATGGCCCTGCCCGGCGCCAGCCGCGCGGACTTTCCCCGCCTGCGCCGGCTGATCTACGGCGGCGCCCCCATGCCGCCCGAGAAGATCCGCGAGGTGCGTGCATTCTTCGGCCCCGTCCTGGGCACCACCTACGGCCAGACCGAGGCGCCGCAGATCCTCACCGTGATGCGTCCGGAGGATTTCGAGGACGAGCGCAACTGGGCCGCGGTGGGCCGCACCACCTGGTTCAGCGACGTGGCCATCATGGCGCCGGACGGCCGCCTGCTGCCCACGGGCGAGGTCGGCGAAGTGGTGGCGCGCGGCGACCTGCTCATGACTGGCTACTGGCGCCTGCCCGAGAAGACGGCCGAGACCCTGGTGGACGGCTGGCTGCACACGGGTGACCGTGGCCTGATCGACGAGCGGGGCTACCTCTACCTGAAGGACCGGCTCAAGGACATGGTCATCACCGGCGGGTTCAACGTCTATCCGGTGGACGTGGAGAACGCCCTGGGCCAGCACCCGGCGGTGCACGAGTGCGCCGTGTTCGGCATTCCCGACGACAAATGGGGCGAGGCCGTGCAGGCGGCCGTCCAGCTGCGCCCCGGCCAGCAGGCCGGGGAGGCGGAGCTGATCGCTTTCGTGCGCGAGCGCCTGGGCCCCGTGCAGACGCCCAAGCGCATCCACTTCCACGCCAACCTGCCGCGCTCGCCCGTGGGCAAGGTGCTCAAGAACGCCGTGCGCGAGCAAGCGCTCGCCACCCCCTGAACCGGAGAACCTCCATGACATCCGTCCGCAACGACGCCCCCGTCACCCGCCTGTGCACGCACACCCTTACCAGCCTGCACTACCGCGACGCCGACCTGGTCGAGGACCTGATGGGCCGCAAGACCTTCACCGAGGTGATGCTGATGCAGATCCTGGGCCGCACGCCGCGCCCGGTGGACCTGCGCATCACCGACGTGGTGCTCATCGTCCTGATGGAACACGGCCTCACGCCCAGCGCCATCGCCACGCGCCTGATCTACATGAGCGCGCCGGAGAACCTGCAGGGCGCCGTCAGCGCGGGCCTGCTGGCCGTGGGCAGTTCCTTCGTGGGCACCATGGAGAACTGCTCGCGCCTGCTCGACCGCATCATGGCCGCCCAGGACCCCGATGCCGAGGCGCTGGCCATTGCGCGGGAGTGCAAGGCGAACAAGAGCGCCGTGCCCGGCTTCGGCCACCACCTGCACAAGCCCGTCGATCCGCGCGCCTACAAGCTGCTGGAGCTGGCCCGCGCCGAGCCCGACCTGTCCGGCAGGCACATCCGGGCGCTGGAAACACTGTCGAAAGCCGTGGACGCGGTGGCCGGCCGGCCCGTCACCATCAATGCCACGGGGGCGGTGGCCGCGCTGCTGGGCGAGATCGGCGTGCCCACGGCCGTGATGCGCGGCTTCGCCGTGATCTCGCGCGCCGCAGGGCTGGTGGCCCACATCGTGGAGGAGCAGCAGAGCCCGTCGGGCCGCTTCATCTGGGATACCGTGGAGCATGCCATTCCCTACGTCGGCGAGGGCGGCAAGCCTTCCAATGCCGGGGAGCCTGCATGAGCGGCGGCAACGCCATCCCCGGCGAAAGACGCCCGCCCGCGCTGCCGCTGGACCTGTCCGGCCGCGTGGTCTTCGTCGCCGGCGGGGGCTCGGCCGGCCCGGGCTGGAGCATCGGCCGCGCCGCCTGCGTGACCTACGCGCGGCTGGGCGCGTCCGTCTGCGTGGCCGACCGCGATGCGGCGTCGGCCGAAGAAACGACCGCACTCATCCACGCCGAGGGTGGAACGGCCGCCACCTTGGTGGGAGACGTGGCCGACGAGGCCGACGTGCAGCGGCTGTTCGGCGAGGCCCGGGCGCGGTTCGGAGCCATCGACGTGCTGCACCACAACGTGGGCATCGGCAAGACCGGCGGCCCCATGGACACGAGCGCCGACGACCTGGACCGCATCCATGCCGTGAACGTGCGCAGCCTGCTGCTGTGCAGCCGGCAGGTGCTGCCGGACATGGTGGAGCGTGGGCGCGGATCGCTCATCGCGATATCGTCCGTGGCCGGCATGCGCTACGTGGGCTACCCGCACCTGGCCTACAGCGTCACCAAGGCCGCGGTGACGCAGTTCACGCGCATGGTGGCGCAGCAGTACGCGCCCCACGGCATCCGCGCCAATACCGTGGTGCCCGGCCTGATCGACACGCCGCGCATCGCCACCACGGTGGCCAGGATGTTCTCGGAGGGCAGCCTGGACGAAGCCCGCGCCGCCCGCGCGCGGCAGGTGCCGATGGGCCGCATGGGCACGGCCTGGGAGGTGGCGCATGCCTGCGCCTTCCTCGCCTCCGACGCGGCCGCCTATGTCACCGGCACGGAACTGGTGGTGGACGGCGGGCTGACGGGCAAATACGCCTGAGGGCCGGCTCCGGGCCAGACGGGCCCTCGCGCGCGCAGGGGTATCCCGCCGCGCGGGTTGGCTTTCCGGGGCGGGGTTGTGGATACTGTGGGCCTGCCGGCTCATCCGTCGGCACTGCCGACCTGCCACAGCCTGCCACCGGACCATGCCCAACTCCTCCACCAAGGCCCTGGCCGACGCCCCGGACACCGGCGGCATCGGCGATCCCCTGATGCGGCAGTGGATGGCGCTCGTGGAGGTCTCGCAGCAGGGGTACGCCCTGTTCGACGGCGACGACTGCCTGCGCTACGCCAATGCGGCCTTCCGGTCCGCGCTCGGCGTGGGCGAGGGCGAATTCCTCCCCTGGGAGGAACTCATGCGCAAGAGCTACCGTTCTTCCACCGGCACGGTGGTCGAGACCAGCGATTTCGAGGTCTGGCTGCGCTCCGCCAGGAGCCGGCGCGGCAAGCTGCCCTACCGCACCATCGAGACGAGCCTGAACGACGGGCGCTGGGTGCTGACCACGGAAACCACGCTGCCCGGGGGCTGGATGCTGTGCGTGGTCACCGATGTCTCCGAACTGGGCATCGGCCTGCGCGACCTGCGGCAGGAGCGCGACAAGGCCATGAAGTCCGCCCTCAGCGACGAGCTGACCGGCCTGAGCAACCGCCGCTATGCCATGGACTTCCTTCAGCAGAAGCTCGGGCCCAACAAGGCGCAGGCCATGGCCGTCGCGGTCATCGACATCGATCATTTCAAGGCGGTGAACGACCGCTTCGGGCACGCGGGCGGCGACCTGGTCCTCAAGGATTTCTCGGCGCGACTGGCGGAGGCCGCCAGCCGCGACGACATGGTCGCCCGGATCGGCGGAGAGGAGTTCCTGCTCGTGCTGCAGGGCGCTCGCACCGTGGGCGCCGACAGCGTGCTGCGTCGCCTGGGCGCCAGCCTGGATGCGGCCTCGCCGCTGCCCGAGGCGCCGGAGTTCCGCTACAGCTGCTCCGCAGGCGTCGCACTGGTGCGCCCCGGTGAAACGGTCGGCGAGGTGCTGCGCCGCGCGGACGAGGCCCTCTACCAGGCCAAGCGCGCGGGGCGCAACCGTGTCGTCGTCCACGAAGAGAGCCGGCCGGCGGGCGACGGGCATCCCTGCGCCGGCAACGCTGCCTGAGCGGATCAGCCGCGGCGGGCGTCCGGATCGCTGGGCCCGTTGCGGTCGGACAGCACTTCCGCGGGTGGCTCCAGGTCGCCGCTGTCGCCGCCCTCGGCCTCCCAGGTGCCGCCCTCGCGGCCGGTCTTGCCGCGCGGATAGCCCATGGTGGTGCCGTCGTCGAAGTTGAGCGGTCCACCCTCGCGCGGATCGTCGAAGGGCTGGGCCGAGATTTCGTCGATGCCATCGGAGACATCACGCTCCGCGTTCAGGTGGTCGTTGAGGTCGTCGCCCTCGGGCAGATCCGCCGTGGGGTCGTCGCTGGGGTCGATGCCGGGTTCGTCGTCGATGGGGGGTGTGCGCATGGCAGTCTCCTGGGTGGAAGGGGCCCTGCTGGCAAGCCGGGCCGCGATGCCTGCAGCTTCGCGCAGGTGCGGCGCGCAGGCGGTGGGCACCCTGCCTGAACGCGGGTAGGAGAGCTGCCATGCCTCCTCAGGAGGCGGGTGGGGCGCCGTGCAGGGCAGCCGCACGGCCGAATACGTTCAGCGGTATGCGCAGGTATGCGATGCCTTCCGGCCCCGGGTCCGGCAGCCGGCCGCCGCGGACGTTCACCTGGATCGACGGCAGCAGCAGGCGCGGCACGGCCAGGGTGGCGTCGCGCGCCTGGCGCAGCGCCACGAAAGCGCGCTCGCCGGCCTGCCGGCCCACGTGGATGTTGTTCCTCCGCTGGGCCTCCACCGTCGTCTCGCAGGCCGGGGCCCGGCCCGCGGGCGGATAGTCGTGGCACACGAACATGCGTGTGTCCCCCGGCAGTGCCAGCAGGCGCTGGATGGATCGGTAGAGGGCCGCCGCATCACCGCCGGGGAAGTCCGCCCGGGCCGTGCCCACGTCGGGCAGGAACAGCGTGTCGCCCACGAACACCGCTCCGTCGATGCGGTAGGCCATGTCCGCCGGCGTATGGCCCGGCACGCCGATCGCCTCCGCCCGGGTGGCGCCGATGCGGAACGCCTCGCCGTCTTCGAACAGGTGGTCAAAGTCGTCGCCCTCCCCGGCAGGCTCCATACCGAACAGCGGGCCAAAAGTGCGCTGCACCGTGCGGATGGCGGCCCCGATGGCCACCTTGCCGCCCGCGGCCGCCTGGATGTGGCGGGCGGCGGAGAGGTGGTCCGCATGGGCATGTGTTTCCAGGATCCATTCCACGACCAGGCGCTCGGCCTGCAGGTAGTCCAGCAGCCGCCGCGCGGAAGCGTCGTGCGTGCGGCCGGCATCGGGGTCGTAGTCCAGCACCGGATCGATCACCGCCGCCTGGCGGGTGGCATGGTCCCAGACCACGTAGGACACGGTTCCTGTCGCGCCATCGTGGAACGGCTGCACCGTGGAGGTCGCTCCGGTGGAAGAGGGCAGGGAAAGGGTGGTCATGGCGGCTCCGTCCATCAGTATGCTTTTAAATATTATGTTTTTTGATATATTGATGTCAACGCCGTCCGAAATCCCCTCCATGCCGTCCCTTTCCTCCACCGCGCAGCCACCGCTCGATCCCCAGGTACTGCGGCAGGCCGCCGTCCAGGCCGTCGCCAGGCTCAAGGTGCTCGCCAACGAAGACCGGCTCCTGCTGTTGTGCCAGCTCTCCCAGGGGGAGATGTGCGTGAGCGAGCTGGAGGCCTGCCTGGATATTCGCCAGCCCACGCTGTCGCAACAGCTCGGCGTGCTGCGCCGGCAGGGCGTGGTGGCCACGCGGCGCGAGGGCAAGAACATCCATTACCGGGTGGCCGATGCCGCGCTGCTCGAAGTGCTCGCGGTGCTCTACCGCCTCTACTGTCCCAAGGAGTGATTCCCATGGCTGCCATCGACTGGCCTTCCTTCACGCCGGGCGCGGCCCTGGCCGGCGGCGCGCTCATCGGCCTGGCGGCCGGCGCCTTCATGCTGGTGTCGGGCCGCATCGCCGGCATCAGTGGCGTGCTGGGCGGGCTGTTGCGCCCGGCGCGTGGCGATGTGGCGTGGCGCGTGGCCTTCGTGGCGGGCCTGGTGGCCTCGCCCTGGCTCCATGCGCTGTTCGCCCCGCTGCCGGTACCGCGCATCGACGCGGGTACCGGCACCCTGGTGGTGGCAGGACTGCTCGTGGGACTGGGCACGCGCTACGGCGCGGGGTGCACCAGCGGGCACGGGGTCTGCGGGCTCTCGCGGCTGTCGGGCCGCTCGCTGGCGGCCACCCTGGTGTTCATGGCCGCGGGCATGGCGACGGTGTATGTGCTGCGGCACGGGGCGGCGTGGGCGGCCTGATCCATCCTATCAATCACCGGTCAAGGAGCGGATGATGGCGAATATCCTGGCGGCCTTGTGCGTGGGCCTGGTTTTCGGCCTGGGGCTGATCGTCTCGGGCATGGCCGATCCGGCGCGCGTGCTGGGTTTCCTGGACGTGGGGGGCCTGTGGAACCCCTCGCTGGCCTTCGTGATGGCCGGCGCCATCGCCGTCGGCCTGGTGGCTTTCGCCATCGCGCGGCGCAGGGGCCGCACACTGCCGGGCGGGGCGCTGCTGCAGTGGCCTACGGCACGGGGACTGGATGCGCGGCTGATCGGCGGCGCGCTGCTGTTCGGTGCGGGCTGGGGCCTGGCGGGCTTCTGCCCGGGCCCGGCCCTGGTGGGGATGGGCATGGGCCTGCGCGGAGCGTTTGTCTTCGTGACGGCCATGCTGGCCGGCATGGCGCTGTTCGAACTGCTGGAGCGGCTGTACCACCGCCGCTGACGCATTGCATCGCCCGGTCCACCCCCTCGCGGGACACGACGACCATCTGCATATCGAGGTACATGGATGATCCGATCCTTCGGGAGGCTATCGCCTCTGCTTTCTATTGCGCTTTTCTGTGGGGCAGTCCTCGCTGCCGACGAAGAATGGCAGTTAAGCGGCAGGAGCCAGGCTGGCCACATTTGCTGAGGGTTCACACGCAGGCTCAGGGGTATCCGCCGAACGGGCGAACCGCCGTGGCGTCGTGCGAGGCGTGCCCGTCGCCAGGTTGGCTCACGGTGGGGGAGCAACGCTGATGCGGTTGCCGCCGCTTTTCTTCGACCGGTACATCGCTCCGTCGGCGTGAACCAGCAGGCTGTGCTCCTCATCGCCGTGGTCGGGATAAATGGAAACGCCGATGCTGGGCAGGATGCTCAGGCGATGGCCCTCCAGGTCGAATGGCTCGCCGAATGCGGCCAGGATTTTCTCGGCCGCGCTCGTGGCATGTCCGGCGAAATGGAAGCCTTCGATCAGCACGACGAATTCGTCTCCACCCAGCCGGGCCACCGTGTCGGATGCGCGCACGCATGCCAGCAGGCGCTGCGCCACCCGCTGCAGCAGCAGGTCGCCAATGGCATGGCCCAGCGTGTCGTTCACCTCCTTGAAACGGTCCAGGTCGATGAACAGCAACGATAGCCGCTGGTTGTCGCGACGGGCCCGCGCCAGCGCGGTCCTGAGGCGGTCCAGGAACAACTGGCGGTTGGGCAGCTGGGTGAGCTGGTCGTACTGGGCCATCTGCCGCAGGCGCTCAAGCGTCTGCTTGCGTTCCACGGCCGCCGCCACCTGGGTGGAGACGAACTGCAGCAGGTCCTTGTCCTTGTCGGTGTAGTGCGACCCCTGCAGCACCAGTACGCCCAGGACGCCGTTGGACGTCTGCAGCGGCACGCCCAGCCACGAATGGGGCTGGTGTGGTGCGTGCGCTTCGGCAGCGTCGGGGGCGAGCAGCAGCGTGCGGCCGGTGCGGATCACCTCGGCGTGCAGCGGCGCTTCGGCCAGCGGCAGGGGGGGCGGGGCGGGATGGTGCTCATTGGCGTGGTACGGAAAGCTCAGTGCTTGCGCCGAAGCGTCGTATAGCGCCACGGAAAGGTTGGCGGCCGGCAGCAGCCTGCCGATGATCCGGTGGATGCAGCTGAACAGCGACTCCAGCGTCTGCTCGGCGTGGGTCGCCTCCGAAATGCCGTAGATGGCCGCCTGCAGTGCCTCGGTGGACTTGCGCTCGGTGATGTCGTGCGCCACGGCCAGGCGCACGTTGTGCTCTTCCAGCAGGCGCGCCGTCCAGCGGATGTGGGCGATGCGCCCGTCCTTGCGGATGTACCGGTTCTCGAAGTGGAGCTGGAGCTGGCCGCCGGTGATGCGCTGCACCTGGTCCTGGGTGGCGGGCAGGTCTTCGGGGTGCACCATGTCGAGCATGCGCTTGCCCGCCACTTCCTTCGGCGCGTAGCCGAAGATGCGCTCGAAGGCCGGGCTGACGAAGATGATGGTGCTGTCCGCCTCGACGATACACACCGCATCGAGCAGCAGGTCCACGATGTTCAGGGACGAAATGCGTTGCATGGGGCAAAAAGGGTGCTCCTGGCCTGGAGACCCATTGTGCCGCGATGTCATGCTTTCGTTGCCGGTGCAGGGCAGGCCCCGCCAGCGGTCCTCCGCGTGACCCACCAGGCCGACCCGACGATCAGCAGCCCGCCGGTCCAGCCCTGGGCCGTCATGCGCTCGCCCATCCACAGCATGGCGATGAGAGCGCCCCACAGCGGCTCGCTGCCCATGAGCAGGGCCACACGCGAGGGGCTGGTGCGCGATGCCGCGTGGTTCTGCACGAAGAACGCGAACAGCGTGCACAGCAGCACCAGGAACGCCATGGCCCCCCAGAACGGCGCGGTGCGCGGCAGGGGCGGCCAGCCCGGGCCCTGCACCACGAGCATCAGGGCCGCCGAGCCCAGGGCCATCACGCCCATCTGCACCGCAGTCATGGTGAGTGCAGGCAGGCCGTGCCGCCGGCCATGGCGGCGCGTGAGGCAGACCATCGCGCCGCGCAGGAAGGCCGCGAGCACCATCAGGCCGTCTCCCCAGGCCAGGCCGGACACCCCGCCGTGCTGGAAGGCCAGCAGCCCGGCGCCCAACAGCGACAGCGCGGCGGCCGAGAGCACGGCGCGGCCGGGCCGTTCCCTGAGCAGCCACCATTCGCACAGCGGCGTGAAGGCCACGCAGAGGCTGATCAGGAAGGCCGCGTTCGACGCCGTGGTCAGCGAGACGCCGAAGGTCTCGCACACGAAAATCGCCAGCAGGTTCAGTCCCAGTACCGATGCGCCGGCGAGCGCTGCACGCCAGTCCCGCACGGCGAGCCCGCGCAGTGCCGGCAGCAGGAGCAGGAAGGTGAGGCCGAAGCGCAGCACCAGGAACTGCAGCACGGGCACCTGCGCGGTGGCGGCCTTGGCTGCGCTGTAGCTGCCGCCCCAGATCACGGCCACCAGGAGCAGCAGCGCCTCGGTGGTGCCGAACGACGGCAGGCGCCGCGTGCCGATGTCTCCGCCAACGCGGATGCCGCGTGCCTGCATGCCTGTACTCCTGGGGTTCTGGTGTGCCGGGATTGTTCGCCGCGCTGCCGGGTATTGACTAGACTGCGCGGCAGAACAGGAGCTGTGCCCGGTGAGAACAGATGACGCCCTGGAGGTGATGGTGGAACTCGTGGCTTTCGTCCGCGTGGCGGAGGCCGGCAGCTTCTCCGCGGCCGCGCGCCGGCACGGGCTGACCCCGTCCGCCGTGAGCCGGCAGGTGGCGCGCCTGGAAAAGACCCTGGGCGTCTCCCTGCTGCAGCGCACGACCCGGCAGCTGCGGCTGACGGAGGCCGGGCTGGAAGTGCTGGAACGCGGGCGCGCCATGGTGGCCGCGGCCCGGGCCACCCTGCAGGCCGCCGAAGGCCATGTCGGCACGCCCCGGGGGCTGGTGCGTCTCAGCGCGCCCAAGGCCTTCGCGCGCCATGTGCTGCACGGGCCCCTGCTGTCCTTCCTGCGCCTGCACCCGGAGGTGGACCTGCACCTGCTGGTGCTCGACCGGCCGGTGGATGCCCTGCGCGAGGACATCGACCTCGTCGTCCGCATGACCGACGACCCGCCGCAGGGCATGGTGGCCCGTGCGCTGATGCCGGTGCGTCAATGGGTGCTCGCCAGCCCGGACTATCTCGCCGCGCGGGGGCCTGTCCGCCGGCCCGAGGACCTGGCAAGCCACAGCTGCCTGCCGCTCGGCGAGCAGCCGGGAGACAGCCGCTGGCGCTTCGTCCGTGACGGCGACGGACATCACGGCGATGGCGTGGTGGAGGTGCAGGTCGCCGGCCGCTACACGGTCAACCACAGCGAGATGCGCCTCGCGGCGATCGAGTCGGGGCTGGGCGTGGGTTGCGTGCCGGATTTCGTGGCGCGCGACGCGCTGCAGGCCGGGCGGGTGGTGCGCGTACTGCCCGGCTGGACCGTGGACAGCGATTACCAGGGCACTGCCTACCTGGTGTTTCCCGCGTCCCGCCATACCGCGCCCAAGTTGCGGGCGCTGATCGACCACCTGGTCGCCGAACTGGCACCTGCCGGCAGGAATCCGCCCTGTCGCCCTGCCTCTCCATGAATCCAGGATGGCTATCGGACAGGGTTCGCCCGTAAACTACGCACGAGAGAGGGCTGGGCAGCGCCGCA
The DNA here is from genome assembly GCF_042847045.1 of Acidovorax sacchari. Lineage (NCBI taxonomy): Bacteria > Pseudomonadati > Pseudomonadota > Betaproteobacteria > Burkholderiales > Comamonadaceae > Acidovorax > Acidovorax sacchari. The sequence goes on along the minus strand of NZ_AP035783.1, from coordinate 5,474,472 downwards.
ACGGGCTGTGCAGGCAAACAAGGAGGTATATGGCAACGACCAACTACTCCGATCCGCTGGCACCGTTCTTCGAGCACTCCGTCAGCGCCACCGGGCTCGAGCGCGTCCTGCAGGTCGTCCGCAGGCATCTGTCGATGGACGTCGCGTTCATCTCCCGCTTCCAGGAAAGCGACCGCGTGCTCGACTACGTGGATGGCGACGACCCCTGCGTGCTCCGGCCCGGGCAGGTGATCCCGCTCGGCAGCGGGTACTGCCTGAAGGTGATCCGGGGCGAATTGCCGGAATACATTCCCGACACGTCCCGCGTGCCCGCGGCCATGGAGATTCCGGAGACGAAGTCCATTCCCATCGGTTCGCACCTCAGCACGCCCATCGTGCTGGAGGACAAGCGCCTGTTCGGTACGCTGTGCTGCTTCAGCCATGCGCCCGTCGCGTCGCTGGCCGAGCGCGACATGGACGTGCTGCGCGCTTTCGCCGAGTTCCTGGGCTTCTATTTCGACGCGGCAGCCCGGCGTGAGAAGGAGCAGGAGGCCGTCGCGCGCGTCATCCGCACGGCGATGCACGACGGCCACCTGCGCATCGTGTTCCAGCCCGTCTATGACCTGGCGCGGCGCAGCCTCCACAGTTTCGAATGCCTGTCCCGGTTCGACGTGGAGCCCCTGCGACCACCGGACCAGTGGTTCAGCGCGGCCCACAGCGTGGGGCTGGGCATGGAACTGGAACTGCATGCCATCCGCCGGGCCCTGGCGTCGCTGGGATGCTTTCCCGCCGGTGTCCCGTTCAACGTGAACTGCTCTCCGGACTTCATCCTCTCGGGCAGGCTGCAGTCGCTGCTGGAAGACGGCACCGACCTGTCGCGCGTGGTGCTGGAGGTGACCGAGCATGCCTCCGTGAACGACTACGCGGCCCTGGCCGAGGCCCTGCAGCCGCTGCGCGCCCAGGGGGCCCGCCTGGCCGTGGACGATGCGGGTGCCGGTTACTGCAGCATGCGCCACATCCTCCAGCTGCAGCCGGAGATCATCAAGCTCGACATGAGCATCACGCATTCCATCGACCGCGACATCCACCGGCGGGCGCTGGCCAAGGGGCTGATCAGCTTCGCGCACGAGATCGGTAGCCAGATCGTCGCCGAAGGGGTGGAAGAGGCCGCCGAACTGGAGGCCCTGGGCCGCCTGGGCGTGGACTTCGTACAGGGCTACTATCTCGCCCGGCCCCTGGGGCTGCAGGATGCCGTCCTGGCTGCCCGGGGGGCCTAGGGGCAGGGGCGCCGCCGCACGAAGCGCTGCTCCAGCACTTCCCGCCCCCACTGGCTTCCCGGACGCTCCTCCTCGCAGGCGAAACCATGCGCCTCGTACAGGCGGCGGGCGGCGTGCAGGCCGCTGAAGGTCCACAGGTGCGTTTCGGCGAAGGCCGGCCGGGCGTCCACGAATGCGAGGGCAGCCTCCAGCAGCTGGCGGCCGATGCCGCCGCCGCGCACCCCATCATCCACGATGAACCAGCGCAGGTGGGCAGTGTCCGGGCCGAGGTCTTCGCCGTCGATGGCCACCGAGCCGGCGATCCGGCCGTCCACCTCGGCCGTCCACACGGCGTTGGGCGACGGATCCTGGGTGCCCAGTCGGCCGCAGAAATCCGCCAGGCCGCCCGCCACCACGGATTCGAACCGCTGGCCGAAACCCGCCTCCCGCGCGTAGAAGAGCGCATGCATTTCGGTGATGCGGGCGATCAGGCCGGGGCGGTAGCCGGAGCACAGGGTTACCGTGGGCCGTGGCTGCGGCGCTTGCAGCGGCTGAGGGGGCGCTGCGTGCCCGCGCTGGTCCATCCGGGCCAGCGCGGCGGCATACAGGCGCACGCCTTCGAGCACGGCGCGGTCTTCCCCCGGCCCCAGATGTTCGAGGGCGCCGACCACCTGCGCCCGCGCGAACGCATGGATGCCCGCCATCCGTCGCTGTCCGCGCGCGGTCAGTGCCAGTTGCTTCACGCGCCCGTCCTGCGCGCCAGCCGTTTCCCGCACGTCGCCCGAAGCCACCAGCTTGCGCAGCATGCGGCTCACGCTCGACTTTTCCAGCCGCAGGCGCTCGCCCAGGTCGCGCGCCGTCAGCTGTCCGCCGTCCTGCCCGATCTCGATCAGTGCGTGCACCGCGGAAGGCGACAGATCGGTTCCCGCGAAATCGCCTCCCATGAAACCGAGGGCGCGCACCAGGGAGCGGGATGCGGCGCGGAGTTCTTCGACCAGGGCGGGGTGGGTGGGCATGGGCAACTCCATTTGGTTGTATCGTACAACCAAATGGAGTGCTCGCCTACATGCGCTCGATGCCCGCCATCTCCACCCACTGGGCCCAGCGGCGGATGTCTTCCTGGATGAAGCGCTGCAGGTCGGGCCCGGAGCGCCATGCGTTCTCGAAGCCGCGCGCGGCGTAGGCCTGCTGTACCGCGGGGTCGGCCATGGCCTGCTGCAGCGCGCGGCCCATCCCCTCGACGGCCGCAGCCGGCGTGCCGGCCGGCGCAGCCAGGCCGAACCAGCCCTGCAGTTCCAGTCCGGGAACGACAGAGCTGGCCGCCGGCACCTGGGGCAGCGCCGGCAGCGGCCGGGGGCTGGTGACGGCGATCGGGCGCAGCCGGTCGTTTTGCAGCGCGGGCGCGGCCGAGAGCGTGTCGATGAACACGAAATCCAGCTGGCCGCCGATGAGGTCCGTCAGGATCTGCGTGACCGATTTGTATGAAACGCCCTGGTAGCGCAGATGGGCGAGCACGCGCAGCAGCTCGGCCGGCACCTGGGAGGAAGAGCTGTAGTAGCCGTAGTTCAGCGTGCCGGGGCGGGCGCGCGCCGCCGCCACCAGTTCCTCGAGGCTGCGGTAGGGCGCGTCGGAGCGCACCAGCAGCACGGAGCTGAAGCGGCCGAACATGCCGACCTGCACGAAATCCTTCTGCGGGTCATAGCGCAGGTTGCGGTAGAGGCTGACATTGGCGGCGTGCGTGGAGTTGCTGGTGAGCAGGAAGGTATAGCCGTCCGGTGGCGCGGCCTTGGCGGCCAGCGCGCCCAGGATGCCTGCGGCACCCGGGCGGTTGTCCACCACCACGTTGGCCTGCGGCAGCGTGCGGGGCACGTGGCTGGCGAAGGTGCGCGCCACGAAATCCGCCGCACCCCCCGCCGCGGAAGGCACGATGAGGCTGATGGGCCGGCCGCCCGGCCACGGAGCATCCGCCGCGCGGGCGGCGGGCAGGGACAGCGGGGCGAGCGACAGGCAGGCCAGGCCGCGCAGCAGGGCGCGGCGCCGGGGCAGCGGCGGGGTGGAAGGGGCGGTGCGGCGCATGGGAATGTCTCCTGGAGGCTGGTCTTGGAATGGGGCAAGTGGAGGGCGGTGTGGCGTCACGCCTGTGCCGGCAGGCGGGCGAGCGAGGCCAGGAAGGGGTGCAGCGCCTGCAGGTACTGCGGCAGGCAGTCCACCATGGGTGTGTGGCCGCCGGGCAGCAACTGCAGCTGCGCCGAGGGCAGGCAGTCCGCCAGTTCCTCGGCATCCGCCACGCTGCGACGCATGTCCCGTTCCCCGTGCAACACGAGTGCCGGGCAGTGCAGCGAGGGCAGCAGGGGGCGCAGATCCACGGCGCGCAGGCCCTCGACGCTCTGCAGCAGCGCCTCGGGCGCCAGGCTGTCCAGATAGGCGCACAGCTGCGCGAAAAGCATGGCCGGCGGCGTGCGGGCGAAGCAGGTGCGAAGGAAATCCCGCCGGGCCTCCGTGGTCCAGCCTTCGCGCACCCTACGGGCGAAGCCTGGATCGCCATGGCGGCTGCTGTGTGCGCCGGTATTGCCCGCCACCACGCCCGCCACCGGCAGCCCGGGCTGCAGCGCGGTCAGCAGGGCCAGCACCCCGCCCACGGAGTAGCCCAGCAGGACCACCGGCCCGGCATCGCCGTCCTGCACGCGCGGGCGCAGGGCGTCGGCCAGGCGCCGCGCCACTGCGCGCGGTTCGCAGGAATGGGGACTGCGGGGCGGCTCGGCCCAGTCCACGGGCTGCACCGTCCAGCCCGGCGCGTGCAGGCGCCCGAACACGGCGGGCGAGCAGCCGGCGCCGGGCAGGGCCACGAGCAGCGGCCCGCGCAGCGCGCGCCAGTCCACCGCATCCATGGCCGCGGGCGGCAGGGGCGGCGCTCCGGGGGCATCGACGGGGTGGGGGCGGGAGGCGGGAAGCGGGGGCATGGCGGCCATCGTAGGTCGCTGCTGCCGATGCAGATAGGGAATAATTTTCATCTGATGATGAGCAAGAGGAATCGAATGCCATGACTTCTCCGTACCCGCTGCTGCCCGACCTGCCGGTCACCCAGGTGCGCCACTTCCTGCTCGTGGCCGAGCACGGCGGCTTCCAGGCAGCAGCGGACAAGGCCTTCCGCACGCAGCCGGCCATCACCAAGTCCATCCAGGCGCTGGAGCAGCGCCTGGGCGGCGCGCTGCTGGAGCCGGGCCGGCGCTCGGTGCTCACGCCCCTGGGCCTGCAGTGCCTGCCGTTCCTGCGCGAGTTGGTGCTCCACCACGACCGCACGGCCGCGGCGGTGTCGGCCTTCGTGCGCAAGGACCGGGGCACGCTGACCGTGGCGGCCATTGCCGCGGTGGCCGGCAACTGGCTGCCGGAACTGGTCAGGGGCTATTTGCAGGACCACCCCGGCGTGGCCGTGCGCCTGCTGGACGACAACTCGCGCAACGTGGAGCGCATGGTGCGCGACGGCGAGGTGGATTTCGGCGTGGGCAGCCTCGTGTCGGAGGCGCCGGAGATCGCATTCGAGCCGCTGGTGGACGATGCCTTCGGCCTCGTGTGCAGCCGCCGGCACCCGCTGGCGCGGCGCCGACAGTTGCGCTGGGACGAACTGCAGGGCCTGCCCCTGCTGGGCACGACCGCCCACCACCAACTGGCCGCCTGGCCGGAAGAGGCCCGCTGGCTGCAGGCGCCGGTGATGCAGGTCAGCACCATGCTGACCATGCTGGCGCTGCTGGATGCCAACGTGGGCGTGACCGTGCTGGCCCGCCTCGGCATGCCGGCCATGCTGGCCGACCGGCTGGCCTTCGTGCCGCTCGTGGCGCCCCGGCGCGAGCGCCGGCTGGGCATTTTGCGTCTGGCGGGCCGGTCGCTCAGCCCGGCCGCGCAAGCGATGCGCGAGCGGTTGCTGGCGCATGCGGAGGGGCTACGGACCGGGTGATGCGTTCCGCATCATCCGGTGGTAGCACCGGTGTGCTTGCGCAGACCTTCCAGCAGCGCCTGTACCGGCCGTGACGCCTTCCCCACCTCCGAGCACACCAGCCCGAACTCCCGATGCACCGCCGGACGCAGCGACATCACGCGCAGGCCACGCCGTTCGCCGGGCAAGGTGGATTCAGGCACCAGTGACACGCCCATGCCTTCCCGAACCAGCACGCAGGCGCTCGCCCAATCGCGCACCGTGACCCGGATGTCCGGCAATGACAGGCCCGCCTGTGCCATCAGGCTTTGCCCGTTCACGGCGCATCCGCCCGTGGCCAGAATGAAGGGCTGCGTGGCCAGTTCCTGCAGGGTGATGCCGCTTTCGCTGGCACGGCGGCCCAGCGGGTGGCTGGCAGGCAGTACCGCGACCCAGGCGTCCCGTCCCAGGACCGCCGCCGCCCGGCCAAGCGCAGGGTTCAGCACGACACCCAATTCCACGGTTCCGGCAGCCAGCCAGTCTTCCACTTCCTCATCCGTGCCTTCCAGTGCCACCAACTCGATGCCGGGATGGCGGCGCTGGAAGTCGCGCAGCAGGCCGGGCAGCAGCGTCGAAATCACCGATGGAAAGCTGGCCAGCCGGATGCGCCCGCCGTTGAGGCCGCGGCTGTCATCGGCCAGGACGCGGATCGCGTCCAGACGCGCCAGCATCGCCCGGGCGTGCTCGATCACCTGCTCGCCCAGAACCGTGACGCATATATGCCGCTGCGCGCGGGCGAACACCTGGAACCCCAGCGCCGCTTCCAGTTGCGCGATGGCCTGGCTCGCCCCCGACTGCGTGATGCCCACACGTTCTGCACCGCGTGAGATGTTGCCCGCATCGGCCACGGCCACCAGCAAGCGCCAGTGAGAGAGGTTCATCATGGCTGCCAGTAGATCAGCTAATACATAGAAATTCGAGCATTAATTTTACAGTTTTATATCCGGCAAGCAGACTGCCACGCAGCGCCAAGCCATGCGTGACGCAACTGGTTTTCACCTTTCCCGGAGCCCCCATGAAGCTGTACTACGCCCCCTACACCTGCTCGCTGTCACCTCATATCGTGCTGCGCGAGCTCGGACTGCCGTTCAATCTGGTCAAGGTGGACAACAAGACCAGGAGGACCGCCGACGGCCGCGACTTCCTGGCCATCAATCCCAAAGGCTATGTGGCCGTACTGGAACTGGACGGCGGCCAGGTCCTGACCGAGGGCCCGGCCATCGTGCAGTACCTGGCCGACCTCCAGCCGGAGAGCGGGCTGGCTCCGGCTGCGGGCACCTGGGAGCGGGTGCGCCTGCAGGAATGGCTGAACTTCGTCACCAGCGAGATCCATGCAGGTTCGGCCCCCCTGTTCAACGCGGCGCTGTCCGGGGAGGCCAAGGAGCTTTTTCGCGCAAAGCTGTTCAAGCGATTCGACTTCCTGCAAGGCACCCTGGGCCGGCAGGACTATTTGATGGGTGCTGATTTCAGCGTGGCCGATGCCTACCTGTTCACCGTGCTGGGCTGGTGCAGGTTTTTCTCCATCGACCTCGGCCGCTGGCCCGCGCTGCCGGAATATGTGCGGCGGATCAGCGCCCGGCCTGCCGTGCAGGCGGCCTTGCGCGCCGAAGCCGTGCAATAACTGCGTGGCCAGGAGAAATTGCCAAGAAAAAAGCCCCGCATGCGGCTGGCACGCGGGGCTGTCCTGTCGGCCGGCAATGCCGACCCGGTGATGCTGCGGGATCAGAACGGAATATCGTCATCCATGTCGTCGAACCCCGACGCAGCCCGAGGCGCCTGAGCCACGGGTGCCGGTGCAGGCCGGGGCGCCGGTGCCGGCCGCGGAGCAGCCGCCTGGGGCGCAGGGCGCCGCGCGGGCGCCGGTGCGCTGTTGCCGCCGCCGTAGCCATCGTCGCCACCGCCGTAGCCACCGTCGTCATAGCCGCCGCCACCGCCCTGGCCGCCGCCCATGCCCTGGCGGCTGCCGAGCATCTGCATGGTGTCGGCGCGGATTTCCGTCGTGAATTTTTCCTGGCCCGACTGGTCGGTCCACTTGCGGGTGCGCAGGCTGCCTTCGACATAGACCTGGGATCCCTTGCGCAGGTACTGGCCCACGATCTCGGCCAGGCGGCCGTTGAAGACGACGCGGTGCCACTCGGTGGCTTCCTTGTTCTCGCCGGTGTTCTTGTCGCGCCAGCGGTCGGTGGTGGCGATGGTGACGTTGGCGACCTGGTCGCCGCTGGGGAAAGTGCGCATCTCGGGGTCGCGCCCGAGGTTGCCGACGATGATGACTTTGTTGACGGATGCCATGGTGTGAAGGGGCCTGTAGAGAATGGTGGAGGAAAGGCACTACGGCCTGCGCGGCGGCCACGGGGGCGCCGCGAAGAGGGATCGGGGATTGTGCCCCAAGCGGCCGATGCCTGCGCGCACCGCTCCCGCCTGGCAGGGTGCCACAATGTCCCTCCGCCCTGCCGCGCACCGACCGGCGCCCGCCGCCCGCGTCCGTCCCCTGCCCACTGCCCCGCCATGCAACGAGAACCCGACTTCCTGGACAACCTGCGCTCGGAACTGCGCGACGGCCAGCGCTGGCTGGAGCGCAGCATCGTCCTGGCCTATGCCGTGGCGGCCGGGCTCAGCGTGGTGGTGTTCACCATGCTGGCAGAGTGGGCCTTCGCGGTGTTCGAGCGCGTCCATCACTGGGGTGGCGGCTGGGCCGTGCTGCTGTGGACACCCGTGATCACCGCGGCAGTGGTCTGGGCCACGCGGCGCTGGGTGCCGGGTGCGGCCGGGTCGGGCATCCCTCAGGTGATCGCGGCGCTGGAGCCCGGCCTCACGGCGCCCCAGCGGGGCCGTTTCGTCTCCCTGCGGCTGTCGGCGGCGAAGATCCTGCTGGCCAGCGCGGGGTTCATGGCGGGCCTGTCGATCGGGCGGGAAGGGCCGTCGGTGCAGGTGGCGGCGGGCGTGATGCACCATGCGCGCCGCTGGTTCGGGCCGCGGTCGGGCATCACCGCCCACGCGCTGCTCGTGGCCGGCGGGGCGGCGGGCATCGCCGCGGCCTTCAACGCCCCGCTGGCGGGCGTGGTGTTCGCCATCGAGGAGCTGTCGCGCAAGCTCGAGTCGCGCAGCAGCGGCCTGATCATCGCGGCCATCGTGCTGGCCGGCCTGATGGGGGTGTCGGCGTTCGGCAACCTGAGCTATTTCGGGCGCATCCAGGTGCCGCGGCTGGGCTGGGAGGCGCTGCTGCCGGGCCTGGCCGTCTCGCTGGCCTGCGGCGTGCTGGGCGGGCTGTTCGCCAAGCTGATGGCGGCGTCGCTCACGGGTGCGCCGGACCGCTTCAACCGCTGGCGCGCGCGCTGGCCGGTCCGCTTCGCGGCGGCGGGCGGGCTGGCGATCGCGGTGATCGGCCTGGTCACGGGCGGGGCGACCTTCGGCGCGGGCTCGGAGGCGGTCAAGCACATGCTGGCCGGCCAGGCGGACGTGCCGGCCTTCTACGTCACGCTCAAGTTCATCGCCACGTGGCTGTCGGCCTGGGTGGGGGTGCCGGGCGGGATCTTCGCGCCGTCGCTCTCGATCGGTGCGGGCGTGGGCCACAACGTGGCGCTGCTGGCCGGCGGGGACATCGCACCGGCCATCGCGCCGGCCCTGATCGCCATGGGCATGGCGGCCTTCCTGGCGGCGGTGACGCAGGCGCCGCTCACGGCCTTCATCATCGTGATGGAGATGGTGGACGGGCATGCGCTGGTGCTGAGCCTGATGGCCTCCGCGATGCTGGCCAGCCTGGTGTCGCGCATGCTGGCGCGGCCGCTCTACGAGACCCTGGCGGCCTCCATGCTGAGCGCCGCGCGGCTGCCCGAGCCGCCGCCGGGCGCGGCCGCGGAAACGCAAGAGGGGCCGGACGCATCGCCAACCCCCGGCACGCCCGGGACGGACCGCCCGCAGCCGGACCGCTGACCCAGCCTCGGGGCGCCGGCCTGCCTTCGGCCCCGTGCGTGGGCCGGAACCCCTGCCGCCTAATGCCGCCCGCGCCCGGACTGCGGCGGCACCGGCCGCATGCCCCAGGCCGCCGCCAGCCAGGCGAGGCAGAGCAGGGAGGTCGCCACGAACAGGCCGTGCGCGCCGCCCCAGCGCAGCAGCGCGCCACCCAGGGCGCCGCCCGCGAACAGGCCCAGCGACTGCAGCGTGTTGTAGGTGCCCAGGGCCGCGCCGCGCACGGCCGGCGGCGCGGTGCGCGAGACGAGGCTGGGCTGGCTGGCTTCCAGTGCGTTGAAGCCGCAGAAGAACAGGAACAGCAGCCCGCCCAGGGCCCACAGCCCCGGCGGCGTGCCGGCCGATGCCGCCCAGCCGAGCCCGAGCTGCACCAGCAGCACGAGGCCGATGGCGCCGAGCAGGGCGCCGCGCAGCCGGCCGGCGCGTTCCAGGGCGAAGAGGCCCCCCATGGCCAGGAAGGACAGCACCACGGCGGGCAGGTAGAGGTGCCAGTGCGCGCTCTTGGGCAGGCCGGCCTGCACCAGCAGGGCGGGCACGGCCACCCACATGGCCAGCTGCACGGTATGCAGGGCGAACACGCCGAGGTTCAGCCGCAGCAGGTCCGGGTGGCGCAGCACGTCGGCCAGGCGGCCGCGCGGTGCGTCGGCATGGCGTGCGGGCTCGGGCGGCACCACCCAGAGGACCACGGCGATGCCGGCCAGCGCCAGCGCGCAGGTCAGCCCGAAAATGCCCGGCAGGCCGAAGCGGGCCGCCAGCGGCGGGGCGGCCACGAGCGCCACGGCGAACATCAGCCCGATGCTGCCGCCCACCAGGGCCATGGCCTTGGTGCGCACGCCGTCGCGCGTCTGGTCGGCCAGCAGGGCGGTGACGGCGGCGGAGACGGCACCGGCGCCCTGCAGCGCGCGGCCCAGCAGCAGCCCGCCGAGCGAGTCGGCCAGCGCGGCCAGCAGGCTGCCGGCCGCGAACACCAGCAGCCCGAGCACGATGACGCGCTTGCGCCCGAAACGGTCGGAGGCCATGCCCAACGGCAGTTGCAGCACGGCCTGGGTGAGGCCGTAGATGCCCATGGCCAGGCCCACCAGGGCGGGGTCATCGCCGCCGGGGTACTTGCGCGCTTCGAGGGCGAACACCGGCAGCACCAGGAACAGCCCCAGCATGCGCAGCGCGAAGATGAGCGCCAGCGACAGGCTGGAGCGCCGCTCCAGCGGCGTCATCGTGGTGGCGGAGGCAGCGGGGATGTCGGTCGCGGGCGTAGGCGGCAGGGGGTCCGGCACGGCAGAGGTCATCGGTTGCGGGCGATGGAAAGACGGCGATTCTCGCCCATCGCGCGCGCCCCGCGCCGGCGGGCCGTCAGCGGCGGCGCTGCTGCCAGCCGAGCACGGCCGCTGCGCAGGCCAGCAGCACCAGCGCGGCGGGGGAGAGCGTGGGCACCGGCGTGGCCTGGGCGGGTGCCGGCGCGGGGGCCAGCAGTGCCGGGCCGGCCGGATCGGCGATCACGCCCACGGCGGGGTCGGTGTCGCCCGCGCCGTTGTCGGTGATCGTGAAGGTGATCGTGTCGCCCGCGATCTGCGCGTCCGTCCACTCGAACCAGGTGTAGCGGTCCGCGCCGGGACCGGAGGGGCCGAACTTGATGAGGCGGGTGCCGTCGGGCAGGGCCTGGGGGTATTTCAGCGTCACCGTCACGCTGCCGGTGCAGCTGGTGGCGACGAAGCGGAACACGCCGTGGGGGAACTGTGCGCCGGTCGGGCCGTTGGAAGGCATCTCGAAGGCGGTCTGCGTGGTGTCGAACTGGCATCCGCCCGCGACGGCCGGGCCGGACAGCGTGGCCGTGATGGTGCCCGTGCCGGTGGCCGACGCCGCCGAGAACGTGGTCGGGCTCTGGCGCAGCACGAGGTGCAGCGTGGAGTTTCTCTGGATGTTGTAGTCGGACAGCGTGCGGTCGTCCTCCAGCTGCCTGCCCGCGAAGATGAGGCGCTGCTGCTCGGGCGGAATGCCCTTCCGGTCCTGGATCTGCGCCTTCACGTTCTCGATGGAGTCGCTGGGCTCCACGTCCAGCGTCAGGGTCTCGTTGGTCATCAGCCTCACGAAGATCTGCATGGCCCAGGCACCCTGCGCCCCGAAGGCGAGCAGGCAGAGCAGCGCCAGTCGCGCGAAGGCGCGGCGCAGGGAAAGGCGGGCGGGAAGCGGGAAGGTGTGGGAGAAACCGGAAGTCATGGGGCAACGGGACCTGGCCGCGCCCACCGGCGGCAAAAGGCGAAAACGACGGGCGTAACCTTTGGATACAAAGGCGCAACTCCGCATCATGACGGAACACCGCTGCCGTGTGAAGTGCGCTCTGCGCAGTTTCCGTTGCCCACGGTCGGGCTGGAACGGGAGACGGGCGCCTATGCCGATGGCAGGCCCAGCTGCGCGCGCAGGCGCTGCAGGCATTGCGCGACCGAAAGCGCGTCGGTGCGCAACTCCAATGCGGGGGCCTCCGGAGGCTCGTAGGGTGAATCGATCCCCGTGAAACGCGGCAGTGCGCCGCTGCGGGCGCGCCGGTACAGGCCCTTGGGATCGCGCTCTTCTGCCACGGCCAGCGGCACGTTCACGTACACCTCGAGGAAATCCCCGGGCGCGAACAGCGCCTGTGCCGCCGCGCGCTCGGCGCGGAACGGCGAGATCAGCGCGACGATGGCGATCATCCCCGCGTCCACGAAAAGCCGCGCCACCTGCGCGGCCCGGCGGATGCTCTCGGCCCGGTCCGCGTCGGTGAAGCCCAGGTCGCTGCTGAGCCCGGCACGCAGGCGGTCGCCGTCGATCACGAAAGTGCGCAGGCCATCGCGGTGCAGCGAGGCCTCCAGCGCGTGCGCGAGGGTGGTCTTGCCCGCGCCCGAAAGACCCGTGAGCCAGACGGCCCGGGCGGGGTGGCCCTGCAGGCGTTCGCGGTCCTGACGGGTGATGGCGGTGGATGTCTCTTCGGGTTGCATGGATCGGAAGTCTGCAGCAGGCTGGCTTGGCGCCGGCGGCAACTCCCGATTTACTCACGATGCGTTCCGCTGGCGCCAGGCCAGTGCGCCTAGCGTCATGGAGAGCAGTGCCAGCATCCACGGCGCATCCACGGGGATGCTCACCGGCACCGCTGCCAGGTCCGCGGCCGCCACTGCGGGCGCAAACGGGTCGCTGAAGCGCCCTGCGGCCGGATCGGAATCGCCAGGCCCGTTGTCGGTGAGCACATAGCTCACGCTGCGCCTATCGGAACTCAGCGTGGCGCCCGTCCATTGGAACCAGGTGGAGGCGGCGCCAGCGGTCGGGGGGCCGTATTTCCAGAACGTCACGTCGGCCGCGAGCGGCTGGGGGTAGGTCAGCGTCAGCGTCACGGAACTCCCAGGATTGCAGCCCACCGCCTGGAAGACGAACTGGCCGTGGGGCAGGCGCTTGCCGCTCGGATTGGCGGTGGCTGCGCTGAAGCCTGTGCCCGGTTGAAGGATGCAGCCGGCTCCGCCGCCCGCCAGCGTGGCCGTGGCCGCGCCGGCCATGCCCGGCAGCGAATTCGTCGTGACAGTGTTCGCCGATGGGGCGTAGAGCTCGGCATTCGCTGAGGTCGCGCCCTGTACAACACCTCCTGCCACCAGCAAACGGCCATTGGGCAGCAGCGTGGCGGTGAGGCTGTAACGAGCATTCACTATGTTGCGGGTATCGGTCCAGCTGTTGCCAACGGGGTCATACAGTGCGCCGACTGATGACGCAGAATCTCCGACCAACAGTACCTTGCCATTGGAAAGCAGCGTGGCACGGTGGCCAACCCGGCTCGACGTCATATTGCCTGCGGAACTCCAGGAGCGGGTGCTAGGGTCGTAGAGCTCTGCACTTGAATAAAGCTCGTACAGGGTTTTGCCCCCCGCCACAAGTACCTTCCCGTTCGCCAGCAAAGTGGCCGTATGAAACATGCGGGGAGACGCCATGCTTCCAGCATCGCTCCAGGTGTTGCTTACGGGATCGTAGATTTCCGTGGCCGAGTGGATCTCAAAAACCACTGGAATATAAAGAGAGCCGTTCATTCCTCCTGTGACCATTACCTTGCCATCAGGCAGCAATGTGGCAGTATGGTGGCTGCGAGACTTTTTCATGCTGGCAACTGGAGCCCAGGAATTGCTGGCTGGGTCATATAGCTCCGCGTCGTAAGACGAAATGCCGTCTGCGCCCCCCACAACCAGGACTTTGCCATTTGCCAGCAGGGTGGCCGTGTGGTCCGACCGCGTATGGGCCATCGAAGCTGCCGGAGTCCACGTATTACTTGATGGGTCGAAAAGTTCCGCGCTGGACAATTCCTGTTGCTCGATCAGGCCCCCGACGACCAGGACTTTGCCATTGGGAAGCGCCGTCGCGGTATGGTAGGCGCGAGAATCTCTCATCGGCGGCACCACGCTCCATGTACCCTCCGACGTGTAGCGTTCAGCGCTTGAAAAAGTAGTAGAACCACTGAATCCGCCAGCCACCAGAACACTTCCGTCCGGCAGCAATGTGGCCGTGTGATCCCTGCGTGCAGTGTTCAGACTCGCGGTAGGAAACCAGTCGGCTTGCGCGGCTGCGATGCCCGGCAGGCCGAGCAACACGAAAAAGGAGGCGAACGAAATACCCAGCCTTTTCAAAAAGAGCAAGGCTGCGGATAAAAGTTGTCGTTTCCGATGAATGTTGAACGAGTGGTTCATGGTGGCCCGTCTTGCGGCGGAATCTCCTGATGGCTGCTGGATAAAACTCAACAATGGAATGCATGAATGTAAGCGTATGTGTGCGAGTCGGCAACGCCTGCCATCCAGGTGTCGCGTTCTGCCTCACAAGAGACTTGCAAGCAGGCATACGGGCCACCAGCTATCATTTCCTGTTTACCTGTACAGGCACGCACCGTGCAGACACCGCCTGCTCTTCCACCGTCTGATTCCCTCGCCTCGTCCAACGCGAAAGAGCCCGTGACGGAGCGGTATCTCGGCACCGCCCTGCGCGAGCAGCGCATCAGCATCCGCGGCGCGCGCACGCACAACCTCAAGAACATCGACCTGGACCTGCCGCGCAACCAGCTGGTGGTCATCACCGGGCTGTCGGGTTCGGGCAAGTCCAGCCTGGCCTTCGACACGCTCTATGCGGAGGGCCAGCGGCGCTACGTGGAGAGCCTGTCGGCCTATGCGCGGCAGTTCCTGGGCCGGCTGGACAAGCCGGACGTGGACCTGATCGAGGGCCTGTCGCCCGCGATCTCCATCGAGCAGAAAGCCACCAGCCACAACCCGCGCTCCACCGTGGGCACGGTGACCGAGATCCACGACTACCTGCGCCTGCTCTACGCCCGCGCCGGCACGCCCTACTGCCCCGAGCACGGCCTGCCGCTGGCCGCGCAGACGGTGAGCCAGATGGTGGACACCGTGCTGGCGCTGCCCGAGGACACGCGCCTCATGGTGCTGGCCCCGGTGGCGCGCGGCCGCAAGGGCGAGTTCACCGAACTGTTCGCGCAGATGCAGGCGCTGGGCTACGTGCGCTTCCGGGTCGATGGAACGATCCACGAGGTGGAGAACCTCCCCCAGCTCAAGAAGACCGAGAAGCACGACATCGACGTGGTGATCGACCGGCTGAAGGTGCGTTCCGATGCGCAGCAACGCCTGGCCGAAAGCTTCGAGGCCGCGCTGCGCGTGGGCCAGGAGGCAGCCGGCGCTGACGGCAACGGCCGCGTGCTGGCGCTGGAGATGGATTCGGAGCGGGAGCACCTGTTTTCCAGCAAGTTCGCCTGCCCGGTCTGCGGCTTCTCGCTGCCCGAACTGGAGCCGCGCCTGTTCTCGTTCAACTCGCCGATCGGCGCCTGCCCCACCTGCGACGGCCTGGGCCAGCAGGAGGTGTTCGATCCGGTGCGGGTCGTGGCTTTCCCGTCTTTAAGCCTGGCCAGCGGCGCCATCAAGGGCTGGGACCGGCGCAACGGCTATTACTTCGCCATGCTCGAGAGCCTGGCCCGGCACTACGGCTTCGATGTCGAGGCGCCGTTCGAGTCGCTGCCCGAACGCGTGCGCAGCGCCGTGCTGTACGGCTCCGGCGAGGAAGAGATCGCCTTCAGCTATATCCTGGACAGCGGCGCCAACAAGGGCAAGGCCGTCGTCAGGAAGCACCCGTTCGAAGGCATCCTGCCGAACATGGCGCGGCGCTACCGCGAGACCGATTCCACCGTCGTGCGCGAAGACCTCGCCCGCCTGCGCAGCACCCAGCCCTGCCCCGACTGCCACGGCACGCGCCTGCGGCTGGAAGCGCGCCACGTGCGCGTGGGCGAGGGCGAGCAGTCCCGCGCCATCTACGAGGTGAGCCGCGCCACCCTGGCCGAGGCCCG
The DNA here is from genome assembly GCF_042847045.1 of Acidovorax sacchari. Taxonomy (NCBI): domain Bacteria; kingdom Pseudomonadati; phylum Pseudomonadota; class Betaproteobacteria; order Burkholderiales; family Comamonadaceae; genus Acidovorax; species Acidovorax sacchari. The sequence goes on along the minus strand of NZ_AP035783.1, from coordinate 5,458,958 downwards.
GGCCTGGTTCGGGGCGCTGCAGCTGACCGGCGCCAAGGCCGAGATCGCCGGCAAGGTGGTGCGCGAGATCGCCACGCGCCTCACCTTCCTGAACGACGTGGGCCTGAACTACCTGAGCCTGGACCGCAGCGCGGAGACGCTCTCGGGCGGCGAGGCGCAGCGCATCCGCCTGGCCAGCCAGATCGGCTCGGGCCTGACCGGCGTGATGTACGTGCTCGACGAGCCCAGCATCGGCCTGCACCAGCGCGACAACGACCGGTTGATCGCCACGCTGCAGCACCTGCGCGACATCGGCAACAGCGTGATCGTGGTGGAGCACGACGAAGACATGATCCGCGCCGCCGACCACTGCGTGGACATGGGCCCGGGTGCGGGCGTGCACGGCGGCCGCGTGATGGCCCAGGGCACGAGCGACGAGCTGAGCGCCCACCCCGAATCGCTCACTGGCCAGTACCTCTCTGGCGCGCGCTCCATTCCCGTTCCGGCGCGCCGCACACCCTGGCTGCCGGTGCTGGAGGCGCAGGCCGTGCCCGAGGCTCCGAAGAAGGGCAAGTCGCGTTTCCCGGAGACCGACGCGAGCCGCCGCCGCGCGGAGCGCATGGCCGAGCACCGCGCCACCCAGGGGCGCCTGCAGGCGCTGCGCGTGGTGGGCGCCACGGGCCACAGCCTGAAGCACGTGAGCGTGGAGTTCCCCGTGGGGCTGCTCACCTGCGTGACGGGCGTGTCCGGCTCGGGCAAGAGCACGCTGGTCAACGATACGCTCTACGCCGCCGTGGCACGCCAGCTCTACCGGTCCCACGACGAGCCCGCGCCGCATGAAGCGATCGAGGGCATCGAATACTTCGACAAGGTCATCAACGTCGATCAGTCGCCCATCGGCCGCACGCCGCGCAGCAATCCGGCCACCTACACGGGCCTGTTCACGCCGATCCGCGAACTGATGGCCGAGACCAACACCGCCCGCGAGCGCGGCTACGGCCCGGGGCGCTTCAGCTTCAACGTGGCCGGCGGGCGCTGCGAAGCCTGCCAGGGCGACGGCGTCGTGAAGGTGGAGATGCACTTCCTGCCCGATGTGTACGTGCCCTGCGACGTCTGCCATGGGCAGCGCTACAACCGCGAGACGCTCGAAGTGCAGTGGAAGGGCCGGAACATCGCGCAGATCCTGGACCTGACGGTGGAGGATGCCCACGCCTTCTTCCAGGATGTGCCGGCGATCGCCCGCAAGCTGCAGACACTGCTCGACGTGGGCCTGTCGTACATCCGCCTGGGGCAGGCCGCCACCACGCTCTCGGGCGGCGAGGCCCAGCGCGTGAAGCTGGCGCAGGAGCTGTCCAAGCGCGACACGGGCCGCACGCTCTACATCCTGGACGAGCCCACCACCGGCCTGCACTTCGCGGACATCGACCTGCTGCTGAAGGTACTGCACCAGTTGCGCGACGCCGGCAACACCATCGTGGTGATCGAGCACAACCTGGACGTCATCAAGACGGCCGACTGGATCATCGACATGGGGCCCGAAGGCGGGGCGGGCGGCGGCAACGTGGTGGCCGAGGGCACACCCGAGGAGGTGGCGGCGAACCCGGCGAGCCATACCGGGCGCTACCTGCAGCGGTATCTGGCGTGAGGCGGCCCCCGGCGGGGCGGCAGCGCAGGCCTATCGCCGCAGCAGCCGCGCCACCACCGGGTCCAGCGAGGCCATGAAGTCTTCCACCGCCTGGGTATAGCCGCCGTCCAGGCCCAGGTCGCCGTTGATCTCGCCGTGGTCCAGGGGCTGCGGCAGCACCGTGGCGCGGCTGCCCCGCGCGTGCACCTTGCGGGCCATGGATTCGGCCTGCAGGCAGGGCTGGTCGGGCCGCTCCGTGGAGCAGACGAACTGCCAGGGCGGCGTGCCGGCCACCAGTTGGTCGTAGGGCGACAACTGGGCCCACAGGGCCGGGTCGGTGCCGAAGGCCGCGTCGTAGAGCGGCAGGTGCGGCGCGGCCATGAACCGCGGCACGTCGAGCACGGCGCTGTCGAGAACGACCGTGCCGAGCCAGGGCCATGCCCCCCATTGCACCGCTGCGTCCGGCCGGGCATTGAGCAGGGCCACCAGGTGCGCCCCGGCCGAGTGCCCCATGAGGATGAACCGCCCCGCGTCCGCGCCCCATTCGCCCGCGTGCTGCTGGGCGGTGGCCAGCGCCAGGGCCACGTCCTGCGCCTGCTGCGCCACGGGCGTGTCGGGCAGCATGCGGTAGTTGATCGACACCAGCACGAAGCCCTGCGGCACCCAGCGGGCGACCTTGTGTTCCACCACCTTGGGCATGGCTTTGTCGCCGGTGCGCCAGGCGCCGCCATGCACCATGAAGATCACCGGCGCGCGCAGGCCGGGGGGCAGGACGCCGGCGGGCGGCAGGTACACGTCCATGCGCTGGCGTGCATCGTTGCCGTAGGGCTGGTTCGCGATCTTGCGCACCCCGGCCGGCAGGGCGGCCGTCGCACCTTGCGCGCGCTCGGCCCACCGGCTGCGCAGGGACTCGCGGCTGCCGTCGTCGCGCAGCCGTTGCTGGGCATGGCAGCTGGAGAGGATGCCCGCCAGCAGCAGGGCGGTGGAGGCGGTCCACCAGAGGGTACGGGGCATGGAGCGGTCCTTCTTCAGGCGTTGTGATCGGATCATGGGCGGCTGGGGCAGGCCATGGCCGCGCCGTTGGCGTCGAAGCAGTTCACCGTGTGCGTGGCGCCCGTGGCGCTGCTGTAGCTGGTGCTGGACTGCACGCTCTGGCCGGTGGCGGCGCTGGTGGCCGTGGTGTTGCGCTGCTGCGTCACGCTGCCGTCCGCCGCGTGACTGCGCTGGGCCTGGGTCTGCGAGCTGCCGGCGGCCCCCTGGGCACTGGCCGAGCGGGTGCTCTCGGTCGTGCCATCCGCCTGGCGCGTGGTCGAACTTTGGCGCTCCATGGTTCTGCCGCCCGGCCCTTCGGTGGCGGCGTGGCGGGTGCGGGTGGCGTTGCCTTCGCCGTCGGTCACCAGGCGGTGGCCGCGCATGCGTTCGCCGCCGCCGGGCCCCGAGCGCGCCACGCCGGCGGCGGCCGTGGTGCCACCTTCGGCATTGCGCCGCAGTACTCGGGCGCTTTCGGCTTGCGCTGTGCCCGCGGCCAGCAGGGCGGCGCACAGCGCCAGGGACAGCGTGGGGGGCAGGGCGGAAGGCAGCGAACGGTGACGGGACATGGCGGCTCCTTCGTGGCGGAACGGGAATGCACGCATGGTGCGCCCGCCCGACGCTGCCCGGATGAAGCGCGCGCGGCAAATCATGACAAGGCATGACAGGCCGTCCGGGGGCCGTCACCGCCTGTCATCATCGCGCCATGACCGAACCGCTCGCCAAGATCCTCGTGGCCGACGACGAGCCCGACCTGCGCGCCCTGCTGCAGCGCTACCTGGGCGACCAGGGATATGCCGTGCGCGCCGTCGATGGCGCGGCGCCCCTGGAGCGGCTGCTCGCGCGCGAACGCTTCGACGTGCTGGTGCTGGACGTGATGATGCCCGGCGAGGACGGCCTTTCGCTGTGCCGCCGCCTGCGTGCACAGGGCGAGACCATTCCCATCCTCATGCTGACTGCGCGTGGCGATCCGGTGGACCGCGTGGTGGGCCTGGAGATGGGGGCCGACGACTACCTGCCCAAGCCGTTCCAGCCGCGCGAGCTGCTCGCCCGCATCCAGGCCCTCGTGCGGCGCCAGCGCCTGCTGGGCGCGCACCACGGGCCCGCGGCCGCTGCCGCCGCGCCCGAGCGCATCGAGTTCGGCGATTGCACTCTCTGGCCCGGCGCCCGCAGGCTGCAGCGGGCGGGCCAGGAGGTGGACCTGTCCAGCACCGAATTCGCGCTGCTGCTGGCCTTCGCACGCCAGCCGCGCCGGCCGCTGGGGCGTGACAGGCTCATCGCGCTGGCCTACGGCCCCGGCCACGTGGCCACCGACCGCAGCATCGACGTGCAGGTCATGCGCCTGCGCAAGCTCATCGAACCGGATCCCGCGCACCCGCGCCACCTGCGCACCGTGTGGGGCGTGGGGTATGTCTTCCTGCCCGACGGGCCGGCCGTGGCGCCGGATGCTTCCGGCATGCCGGGAGCGCTGCCGTGAGCGATGCGACGCCCGGCGTGCCTTCCGGCCGCGGCTGGCCGCGCAGCCTGTTCGGCCGCCATCTGCTGCTGATCGTGGCCCTGGTCGTGGCCGGGCAGCTGTGCGCGGCCTGGATCGCGCGCCGTCTCATCGTGGAGCCGCGCATCGCCACGGCGGCCGAGGGCGCCGCGCGCCAGCTGGCCGCGTTGCGTGCCGGCCTGCAGGCCCTGCCGCCCGCGCAGCGGCAGGCCTTCCTGGATGCGTTCAACCGCCAGGTGGCCGGCGTGCAGGGCCGGGTGCAGGGGCCGGGCGCGCCCCCCGCCCAGGGCGGCCCTGCGATGACGCCGCTGGAGCGCCGCTTCCAGCAGGCCCTGTCGGACCGCCTGGGCGCCACCGGGTGGCTGGCACCCGGCACCGCGCCTGTCTGGTCGCGCGAGGGGCGGGGCGTGTTCTGGCTGCGCCTGCAGCCGCTGCCGGATGCGGGAGACGATCCGGCGGCGGCCTGGGTCGCGCTGCCGGTCACCGGCACGTTCCGCGCTTTCACGGGGGCCTGGCTGGCGGCCACGCTGGCCGGCGGGCTGCTCGCGCTGGCCGGCGCAGCCTGGCTGCAGCGGCAACTGCACCGGCCGCTGCGGCGCGTGGTGGCGGCGGCGCAGGCCATCGCGCGCGGACAGGACCACATGCCCTTGCCAGAGGATGGTCCGCAGGAGATCGCCGCGCTCGCGCACAGCATCAACCACATGGCCGATGCTCTGCAGGCGACCGACCGCGAGCGCGCGCTGATGCTCGCCGGCATCTCGCACGACCTGCGCACGCCGCTCACCAAGCTGCGCCTGGCGGCGGAGATCGCCCGCCCCCGCATGGAGCCGGCCCTGGTCGCGAGCATGGAGCGCAGCGTGGACGAGATGGATGCCGTGGTGGTGCAGTTCATGGATTTCGCGCGGCTGGATGCAGGCACGGAAGTGCGCGAGGCCGCGCACGCCGCGCCCCTGGATGCGCTGGCCGAGGCCCTGGCGCAGGCCCAGGCCGATCACGGCCGCACGCTCGTGCTGGAGTGCGGCGCGCCCACGCCCGTGGCCGTGCAGCCCCAGGCATTGCGCCGCGCGGTGGAGAACCTCGTCGAGAACGCCTGGCGCCATGGCCTGCCTCCCGTGGTGCTGCGCACGGGCGAGGATGCGGACGGCGCCATCGCCTGGATCGAGGTGGCCGACAGCGGTGCCGGCATCGACCCGGCCGATCTGGAGCGCCTGCGCCGTCCATTTGCGCGCGGCAGCGGCACGGCCCGCGCCGGCACGCCGGGCGCCGGCCTGGGCCTGGCCATCGCCGACCGCGTGGCCCGGCTGCACGGCGGACGGCTCGACCTGCGTGGGGGCCCGGGGCAGGGGTTGCGGGCGCGCATCATGGTGCCCCTGCGGCCTGTCCACAGCGATACGTCCGGTCCAGGCCGCGAATAGGCCCCCTCCAGGCCGGCAGCGTGGTAGCGCTCCGCGCGGAAGGCTTCAGCCCATGAACCCCAGGTTCACCGGGTACGCCGACCCTCCGAAATTGCCGATGCGCGGCAGCACGCCCGCCATCTCGGTGCTCGCCACGCCGAACCAGCGCGCGAGCGTGGCGGCATATTGGTCCACGGCGGTGCTGGGCAACAGGCGCCCCTGGCCCACGTGCCACTGGTCCTCGCTGCCGCTGCCGTTGCCCACGCTGACGGGCGGGGGCGTGCCGTAGAAGGCCGCACCGCGCACCGCGCCGCCCACGACGAAGTGGTGGCTGCCCCAGCCGTGGTCGGAGCCGTCGCCGTTCGACGTGAGCGTGCGGCCGAAGTCCGACGCGGTGAAGGCCGTGACCTTGTCCGCCACGCCCAGTTCCACCGTGGCGTTGTAGAAGGCGGTCATGGCGCTGCTCACCTTGTCCAGCAGTACCTGCTGGGTGGCGATGAGGTTGTCGTGCAGGTCGAAGCCGCCCAGCGAGACGAAAAATACCTGCCGCTTCGTGCCGAGCGTGCCCCGCGCCGCGATCAGCCGTGCCACCACCTTGAGCTGGTCGGCGAGGGCGTTGTTCGTGGGAAAGGCGGTGGACAGGCTCGTGCCGGCCAGAGCCGCGGAAATCTGCCCTTCCGCGCCGATGGAGCGCTGCGTGACGCGCGCGTATTCCGCCTCCAGCACGTGGCTGCTGGCGGTCTGCACCAGTTCGCCGAGCACGCTGCGTACCGCGCTGGAGCCATAGACATTGTTCTTCACGCCGTTGATGGGCACGGCGCCGCTGGGGCTGATCTGGTACTGCAGCGCCTGATCGCCCGCCAGGAACACGGCATTGCCGCTGGCCGAAATGCAGGTGAAGAGCGAGGTGGCGTTGGACGACAGCGCGAGGTCGCCCAGGTTGCCGCCCCAACCCACGGTGGAGCCTTCTGCGCCCTGTGACTGCCACACCGATTGCTGGTCGTTGTGCGAGAAGAGCTTGGGCGGCAGCGGATAGTTGCGCCGGTCGCCGCTCGCGTACTGCGCGCGTGTGAGCGGCAGCAGCAGCGGGCCCACGTTGAGCTGAACGGCCGCGTGGCCGGCGTTGAAAAGGCCGGCCATGCCGGTCATGGCCGGATGCAGCGCGTACTGCAGGCCACCTGACAGCGGCGTGGCAGGCTGCAGCAGCGTGGCGCCCAGCGCCGCGCGCCCGAGCGCGATGCCGCCGGCCGCGCCGTCGGAGCCGCCGCCGCGGATGGCGGCGTACTGCGCGTAGCGGGTGCTGTCGTACGGCACGACGGTGTTGGCGTAGTCGCAGCCGCCGAACAGGAAGACGCAGACCAGCGCCTTGTAGTCCTGCGCATCGAAGGCGGCGGCTTCGCCCATCGCGGCGAGGTTGAGCGCCATGGGCAGCGCGGCGCCGGTGGCGGCGAGCTGGGCAGAGCGGCGCAGGAAGGCGCGGCGCGTGTGGCGTGCGGGGTCGATGAACGGCATGGAATGGGCTCCGGTGGGGGGACGGCGCGGGCCGCTCACTTCTGCACGAGATAGGCCGGGCAGGCCATGACCAGGAAAACGGCTGCGGCGACGCGGTTGAGCTTGACCGCCGCGCTGCTCGAGGCCGTGACCGGCGTGGCTGCCAGCGCGTTGGCGATGCGCGCCTGCGTGACATCGGAGATCTGCCCCCCCGACAGCAGCAGCGCCGCCTTGCGCACCAGCGCGGCCGGATCGGTCACCAGCGGGAGCAGGGCGGCATAGTCGCAGGTGATGTCGAAGCCATTGTTGCCGTTGCTCGCATTGTTCTGCGGCAGGTCGGGCGCGTTCACGTAGAGGCCGTTGCGGATCGCGTTCTGCATGAAGTTCAGGTAGCCGCCCACGCTGGATTCGGTGACGATCTGGAATTCCGGCGCCACCTGCCCGGCGGACGCCATGGCCGTGGAGGGCGGCACGTAGCCCGGACGGAAGAAGTTGAACACCGACGGCGAGCGCAGCGGGCTCTGTCCCAGCCGCGAGGCCGGATCGCTCAGGTCGCCGAGTTTCCAGCTGCCCCGGGCCGACCGCAGGCCGAACGTGCGGCCCCACTGCACGAAGCGCACCATGGGCTCGCGGAGCCGGCCGAAGGAGGCGCTGGAGAGGCCGGCAGCACCCCGTGCCTCGCTGTCGAGCAGGATCGCGGCCACCACGGCGCGCAGATCGCCGCGCACGCCGCTGCCGTTGTCCGCGAAGGCGGCCGCCACCCGCGCCACGTAGGCGGGACTGGGGTTGCTCGTCACCAGCCGCTGGATGAGCTGCCGGCCGATGAACGGTGCGACGTTGGGGTGGTTGAAAAGCGTGTCCAGCGCGGTCTTCAGGGCCGCGTCGCCCGGGGTGCCCGCGGCGATCGTCGTGCCCAGGAAGGTGGCGGCCAGCGCCGAGTGCCGGCTGGCGACCAGCACCATCGGCCGCCCCGCCTGCTGGGGCCCCGGCACGGTGCTGGTGCCCACGATGAAGGACTGGTTCTGGCTGCGGTCGTAGTCATAGCCGGTGAACACCCGCGCGAGGTTGCTCACGTCGGAAGCCCCGTAGGTATCCATCCGGTTGCCGTTCGCGTCGCGCTGCTCGGTGCCGTCGGCGTTCAGCCGGTACAGCCCCAGGGTGAAGAGCTGCATCACCTCGCGGGCGTAGTTCTCGTCCGGCTGGCGGCCGGTGCGCGCATCCTCCTTCTGGCTGCCCAGGGCGTTGAGGTACACGCCCATGGCGGGGTTGAGCGTCACGGCCTCCAGCAGCGCGCGGAAATTGCCGAAGGCATGCCGGTTGAGCACGTCCCAGTAGCCGGCCGCGAGGAAGGCGGGCCAGGGCTGGTTCAGCCCGTTGGTGGACACCACCATGATCTCCGAGAGCGCCAGCGCCACGCGCTTGCGCACGGCATCGCGCTCGGTGAACTGCTGGCTCCACAGCATGTAGTCGGCGGGATAGGAGGCGTTGTGGTAGCGCGTGTCCGCGTTCGCCACGCCATAGCCGCGCTGTGCCAGCCAGTCGGTGCCCGTCGTGCCGATAGGCTGCGCGAACTGGTCGGCCAGCCATGCGGCGTAGCCTTTGGTGCGCACAGCGGCGATGTCCTCGTCGGTGGCGGAGAACTGGGCCTGGAGCAGGAAGCGCGCCGCTTCCGCATCGGTGGAGGGCGCAGCGGAGGTCGAGCCGCCGGAGTTGACGGCAGTGGCTTCTGCAGAAGCCGCCGGATCGCCGCTGCTGCCCCCGCCGCATGCGGCCAGCAGGCCGGCGGTGGTGAAGGCCGCCAGGGCGGGCGGGACCGGGGACGCCAGTCCGGGGGAGGAACCGGGCCGCGCCAGGTCAGCGGGCGGCACCTCGGCGGTGGCCGTGGGTGTGGGGTGCATGGGTCAGCTTCCGTTTCAGCGGAGGCGGCAAGGACCGCCGGATCCGGGAACCCGTGCCTAACGCAATGCGCTGTTCCCGGTTGTCAGCATGCACGCCGGTTTGCGGAAAAATCGTGACCAAATGTTATGCGGGCTGGGTGGTGTTGTGCGGCCGAGTCACCACGCCTGCCATGGCGTGGCTGGTCAGGTGGCGGTCAGGCGGTCAGGCCCTGGCCGATGTGCAGCGCACCGCCTGCGCCGGGCTCGTCGCCCGCCGCGAGCCGGAAGACCGCCGCCGCGCGCACCAGTTCGTCCGCCTGCGCGCGCAGGCCATTGGCCGCAGCGGCCATCTCCTCGACCAGCGCCGCGTTCTGCTGGGTGGCCTGGTCCATCTGCGTGACGGCCTCGCCCACCTGCGCGACGCCCTGGCTCTGTTCCTGGCTGGCTTCGCTGATCTCGCCCATGATGCCCGTCACGCGCTGGATGGCCTGCACCACCTCGGCCATGGTGGCGCCCGCCTGGTCGGCGAGTTCGCCGCCCTGCTGCACGCGCTGCACGCTGTTGCCGATAAGCGCCTTGATTTCCTTGGCGGCCTCGGCGCTGCGGCCCGCCAGGGCCCGCACCTCGCCTGCCACCACGGCGAAACCCCGGCCCTGCTCGCCGGCGCGAGCGGCTTCCACGGCCGCGTTCAGCGCCAGGATGTTGGTCTGGAACGCAATCGAATCGATCACCCCGATGATGTCGGCGATCTTGCCGGACGCGGTGCGGATGCCCTGCATGGTCTGCACCACCTGCGTCACCACCTCCCCGCCCTGGGCGGCGACCAGGCTGGCATTCATGGCGAGCTGGTTGGCCTGGCGCGCGTTGTCCGCGTTCTGCCGCACGGTGGCCGTCATCTGCTCCATCGAGGCGGCGGTTTCCTCGAGGGCGCTGGCCTGGCTTTCCGTGCGGGCCGAGAGATCCATGTTGCCCTGGGCGATCTCTGCGCTGGCCGTGGCCACGCCCTCGGCACCGCCGCGCACCTGGGCCACCATGGGCTTGAGGCGCGCGCGCATCCGCTGCTGCGCCGCGATGAGTCGGCCGACCTCGTTGGTGCCGTGCGGCACGTCGTCGCCGCTCAGGTCGCCGTCGGCCACCGCGCTGGCCAGCCGCACCGCCTGCGCGAGGGGCTGGGTGATCGAGCGCATGAACACCACGCCCAGGCCCACGCCCAGCGCGAGCGCGAGCAGCAACGCGGCCGAGGCGGCGCCCAGCTTGCGCTGGTCGGCGGACACGCGCTGTTGCAGCGCGGCGTCCAGGCTGGCCATGGCGGTGGTATTGAGCTGGTTCAGTGCTTCCAGCGTGCCGGTGAGCTGGTCGAAATAGTCCTTGGCGGGCATGGTGATCTCGCTGGCCGACAGCAGGCTGCGGTCCACCAGCTGGCGCGATGCCGTCACGCGCGTGCGCACGTCCTGCACCGGGCCGGCCAGGGCCTTGCGCAGGTCATCGTCCGCCAGCGCGCGCTCGAAGTTGCGGAAGGTATCCGCCTCCAGCTCGCCCACGCGCTGCTGCAGCGCCTGCAGCGCGCCCTTGCCTTCCGGCGGCAGGGCCTGGCGTGCGAGGTAGCCGGAGCCCTGCCCGCGCAGCAGGCCGAGCTTTTCCCCGAGCAGGGGCGAGTTCACCACGGCGGCCTGGATCAGGTCCTGCGTGGCCATGTCCGGGTCGGTCTGGAAACCGTAGTGGTGCAGCAGTTCTTCCCCGATCTGCATCAGCGTCGCCACGAGCTGCGTGTGCCGGGCGAGGCTCTGCGGTGGCTGCAGCGAACGTGCGGAGACGGCCTGCTCCAGGCTCTGCCACGTCTGCGCGGCGGCGCTCCAGGCCTGCATCTGGGCCTGTGGCACCCGGGCCTGGGCGAAAACCTTTCCGGCCTCCGCGAAAGCCTGGTTGAGCGCATCGCGCGCGGCGGGCCGGCGCGCCGCCAGCACCTCGTCGCCACCCAGCATGGCCGCGGACAGCCCTCGGTGCACCTGCAGACGCTGGACCGCCTTGTTCACCGCGATCAGCGCCGGCGCACCCTGGCTTTCAAAACGGGCAGCGCCGATCTGCTGGAGCGCGCCACCCACGTACAGCACGGTGGGCAGCGCGCCCATGAGCAATGCGATCACCCCGAGGATCAGAAATTTGTGGAGCAGGCTCAATCGATGCAGCATGGACATGTGTTGGCGGTCTGTGGGGGTGAAAGGGCTTGCGCGGCGGCCCCTCCCCCCGCGCGCGGTTGCCGGCGATTCGCCACCGTGCGTAAGCAATTGTGAAACACGCCCCAAGCAAATGGTATGCCGGGAGATGGAAAAATTGACCGACATCAAGTCTGCGCCATCTTCATAATCCCTGAGGTCGGCGACCTTGCAACGCGACAGTCGCGGGCTCCCTGGCGGGTACTTCTCCGCCATGCCGTACGTGCCTCTTCCTCCTTCCCATGCTTCCCCGGTTTCCCATGTCTTTCCTGCCTGCGTCTTTCCTCGCCACACCGCTTCCGGCGCGGCTCCACGCCACGTCCGCGAAGGCCCGCACTGCCGGCGGCGGTCGCGGGAGCCGCCGGTGAGCGCCGGCCCGCAATCCGCGCCGCTGGCCCCGCGCGATCTGCTGGCGGCGCTCGTGGTCGTCGTGCTCTGGGGCGTCAACTTCGTCGCCATGAAATGGGGGTTGCGTTCCTTCACCCCCTTCCAGCTGGGCGCCATGCGCTACGTGTTCGCGGCCCTGCCACTCGTGTTCTTCCTGCGGCCGCCCGCCGTGCGCTGGCGCTGGGTGGTGCTCTACGGGCTTTTCCAGGGGGTGGGGCAGTTCGGCATGGTCTTCCTCGCCTTGCGCGTGGGGCTGACCGCGGCGCTGGCGAGCGTGCTATTGCAGACCCAGGTCTTCTTCACCGCCTTCTGGGCCTTCCTGCTGCTGCACGAGCGGCCGGGCCGGCCGCTGCTCGTCGGGCTGGGCCTGGCCGCGCTGGGCCTGGCCTGTTTCGGCATGCATTTCGTCGCGCCCGGCGTGGTCTCGGACGACGTGACCCTGGCAGGCGTGGGGCTCGCGCTGTGCGGCGCCGCGTCCTGGGCCGCATCGAACATCGTGGCGCGCAAAGCCCAGCAGGAGTCGCCGGGCTACCGGCCCCTGGCCTTCGTGGCCTGGAGCAGCCTCGTGCCCATCCTGCCCTTCATGGCGCTGTCCGCCGTCTTCGATGCCGATGCTCCGCGCTGGATGCAGGCCGATGCCTGGGCCGCGCTGCCCTGGCTGGCCTGGGGCTCTGTCGCCTACCTCGGCTGGGCGGCCACCATCCTGGGCTACGGCCTCTGGACCGGGCTGCTGACGCGCTACCCGGCCAACCGCGTGGCGCCGTTCAGCCTCGCCGTGCCGGTGGTCGGCCTGTCCGCGGGCATGCTCGTGCTCGGCGAAACCGTCTCGCCATGGCAGTGGGCCGGTATCGCGGCGATCGTGGCCGCACTCGCCTGCGTGGTGCTGGGGCCGCGCTGGGCCGCGGCACGGCGGCGATAGGCCCCAGGCCCGCGCGTCTTACCGGGCCGGTGTCCAATCGGTGCCATGGGCATCCACCACCTCTACCTTGCGATAGCGATCGGCGCCGAGGTCCTCGCGACCTCCTTCCTCAAGGCCTCGGACGGCTTCACCCGGCCCGTGCCGAGCCTGGTCACCGTGGCCGGCTACGGCGTGTCGTTCTACTTCCTGTCGCTCACCCTGCAGGCGATTCCCACGGGCATCGCCTATGCCATCTGGTCCGGCGTGGGCATCGTGCTCGTCTCGACCATCGGCTGGCTGGCCTACGGCCAGCGGCTGGACGGCCCCGCGCTGGCCGGCATGGGGCTGATTCTGGCGGGCGTGCTGGTGATCAACCTGTTCTCCCGCACGGCCGGCCATTGATACGAGTTCGCAATCAAAGCGATAACCGCGTCGCCTTGTTCTCGCCTGGATTGCAAACCCGTATGAGGCGGCGCAGCGACTACAGCGACCGCCGCCGCGCGAAGCGCACCACGGTCACGCCCGCGCGGGCCTGGCGCGTGGAGGGCATCACCAGCACGCAGTCGTCGTAGGGCGTGGCGACGGGCTCGCCATCGTTGTCGCCGATCACCGTGCCGGCCCGGGGGATCACCTCCAGGGCCGCCACGGGCCGCGTGAAGCGGAAGCGGTTGCTGCGCGCCACGACCGGGCCGGTCACTTCCAGCACCCACTGCCGCGGCGCATCGGGCTGCCGCCAGCCGGGCAGCGCCCGCGCCAGCGTGGCCGCGTCCAGCGAGCCTGCCGCCTCCAGGAACCGCACGCACTGGTCGCGTGCCACCGTACGGCTGGCCGGGTCGCCATGGAAGCCGCACTCGATGAGCAGCGAGCGCGTGCCGTCGGCGCCCGCTTCCTCGGCATCCGGCCGGCCGAAGCGGCCGTAGTCGCGCATGCGCACGCCGTCCTGGTGGCCGGCATCCGCCACCACGTGTTCGGGGGCGCCCATGCGCCGGGCCAGATCCTGGTTGCGCGCATGCATGCCGGTGAGCAGCAGCGGCGCGCCGGGTTCGTGCATGGAGTGCAGGTCGAGCAGCCAGCGGGCCTCGCGCACGAACGGGCGCAGCGCGGCGGCGCGGCGGCGCTCCTGCGTGTCCGCGGCATCCAGGCGGTCGTCGCTCCACTGGCGATTCATGTCCTGGTCCACGAAGCGCGAAGCGTCGTGGTCCCGCGGGTCGAAGCGGTCGAAGGCCGCCAGGTTGCAGAACGCCAGGGTGAGCCGGCCCGCCCCGGGGCGGATGCCGGCCTCCAGCAGGTCGCGCAGCGCCCAGGCACCGCACAGCTCGTTGCCGTGCACGAGCGCGGTGATCAGCACGTCCGGGCCGGGCACGCCGGAGTCGAAGCGCCAGACGCCTTCGGTGCCGGTGTTGCCGGCGCGCCATGCGCCGAGGTCGGGCTTCGGAAGCTCGAAATGCAGGGAGGAATCAGCGGTATGGGGTGGCACAGGCATCACTCTTCGATCTTGGCGAACTGGACGATCTTGCGGTACTTGGCCACTTCGGCGGCCAGATAGGCGTCGAGGTCCACGGTTGGAGAGGCTACGACCGATCCACCGGCTTCCATCTTCTTGCGGAATTCCGGCGACTGCAGGGCTTCGCGCGTCGCCTTGCGCAGCTTGTCCGCGACCGGACGCGGCAGGTTTGCGGGGCCCATGAGCGCGAACCACACGTTGATGTCTACGTTCTTGAACTGCGGCAGTTCGGCCAGGGCCGGGATGTCGGGCGTGATCGCCGAGCGGTGCGCTTCGGTCGTGCCCAGCGCGACCACCTTGCCGCTGCGGATGTGCGGCAGCGCGCTGGAGAGCACGAACACGCCGAACTCGATGTTGTTGCCCATCAGGTCGCTGGTCAGCGGTGCCACGCCGCGGTAGGGAATGTGCGTCATGAAGAGCTGGCCCTGCTCCTTGACCATTTCACCGGCCAGGTGCAGTGAAGTGCCCACGCCCGAACTGCCGTAGCTGGTCTTGCCCGGCTGCGAGCGCACGCGCTGCACGAACTCGGCAGCATTCTTCACGCCCGAGCCGGTGGACGCCACCAGCACCAGCGGCTGCGATGCCACCAGCGCCAGAGCGGTGAAATCCTTGACGTCGTACTTGACCTTCTTCGTGACGAGCCGGTTGATGGCGATCTCGTTGCTCGCGCCCAGCAGCAGCGTGTAGCCGTCGGGCGCGCTGCTGGCCACCTTCTGCGCGCCGATCGCGCCGCCGGCCCCGCCGAGGTTCTCGATCACGACCGGCACGCCCAGGCGCGAAGAGAGTTCCGGCCCCAGGGTGCGGGCCGTCAGATCCGTGCTGCCGCCGGGCGGATAGCCCACGACCAGCGTGATCGGCCGCGCGGGCCAGGCGTCCTGCGCAAGGGCGGACTGGGGTCCGGCCATGGCGGCGGCCAGCGCCAGCGAGGCGAGCAGGGCGAGCGCGCGGCGGCGGCCAGGGTCACTGGCCTGGAAGGGGTGGAATGAGGACATGGGACGATCTCCGTGGGCGGTAGGGATGTGCAGAGGGTGGGCCGATTGTGGGAGCCGTGTGCCGATGCGTGGTGCCGAATGGGCACGATTGCGTGCCGATCCGGCACCGCCACGCGGCAGGGGCTCGGCTGTCAGGCGCGTGCGAGGGCCTGCCAGACCGCCTCGGCGGCATCGGTGAGCCGGCGCTTGGGCCGCACCAGGCGCACGTCGAACCGCAGCTCCAGGCGGCGCTCGCCGGCCGGCGCGAGCCGTCCGGCCTGGCAGTCGGCCCGCACCATGGACCACGGCAGCCAGGCCACGCCCAGCCCGCGGTGCACGTACTCGTACTGCGCATCGGCCGAGTCGCATTCGATGATGCGGCGCAGCCGTGGTGCCAGCGGGTGCCGGGCCAGCAGGTCTTCCACCAGGCGGCCGAGCGCCAGCGTGTCGGCATAGGCGAGGTAGGGCACGGCCGGGCCCGACGAGGCCAGCGCGTGCCGCGGCAGGCCCTGGGCATCCGTGCGCGATACGGGCACCAGCCGGTCGGACGCGAGCGTGGCGTGCGCGTACGAGCGCCCGTCCAGACGCACTTCGAGCGCGGCGTGGTGGTAGCCCAGCCAGAAGTCCGCTTCCCCGCGCTCCAGCATCTCCACCGTCTGTGCCAGCCCGTTCGTCACCACCCGCAGTTCCGCCGACTGCAGCACAGCGCGCAGGCGCGGCAGGGCGTCTGCCAGCGCCGTGCGTGCGAGCGTGCGGCCCGTGGCGATGGTGACCGACCGCGCCTGCCGGCCGGCGATGGCGCGCAGCTCTTCCTGCGATTGCGAAAGCTCGCGCGCCAACTGCTCGGCCGTCGCGAGAAAGGCCGTCCCCGCTGCGGTGAGGCGCACCGGTCCACCCGCACCGCTGCGGCTACGGAGCGGGCCCGTGTCCTGCTCCGCCTCCGGACTGCCGCGTTCTACCAGGGCCGTGCCGGCCCAGGCCTCCAGCGCACGGATGCGCCGCCCGAACGCGGGATGCGTGACATGCCGCTGCTCGGCAGCACGCGTGAAGCTGCGCTCGCGCGCCAGCGCGATGAAGTCCTCCACCCATTTGAGCTGCATGCAGAGGGTGGATGGGTTGGCGGTGATGGCTGGTTGGCCCGGCCTCAGCCCCGCGCCGCGTTCAACGCAGCGCGCGTGGCCTGCGCCGCCTGCCGCGCCGCAGCGGCGAAGCCTTCATCCGCGCTCGCATACAGGATGGCGCGCGAGGAGTTCACGACGATCGGGCCGTCCGGCCGCAGGCCGGCGCGCACCGTGGCCGCCGCGTCACCGCCCTGGGCGCCCACGCCGGGGATGAGCAGCGGCAGCGTCGGGGCGAGGGCGCGCACGCGCTCGATCTCGGCCGGGTAGGTGGCGCCCACCACCAGGCCCAACTGGCCGTTGCGGTTCCATGGGCCCTGGGCCTGCCGCGCGATGTGTTCGAACAGCAGCGGCTGTCCGTCCACGCTCGCCAGGCGCTGGCTCTGCAGGTCGTCGCCGCCCGGGTTGGAGGTGCGGCACAGCAGGAAGGCACCCTTGCCGTGGTAGGCCAGGTAGGGCTCGATGGAGTCGAAGCCCATGAAGGGCGAGAGCGTCACCGCGTCGGCACCGTAGCGCTCGAAGGCCTCGATCGCGTACTGCTGGGCCGTGGAGCCGATGTCGCCGCGCTTGGCGTCCAGGATCACGGGCACGTGCGGAGCGGTGGCGCGCATGTGCCGCATGAGGCGTTCGAGCTGCTCTTCCGCGCGATGGGCGGCGAAATATGCGATTTGCGGCTTGAAGGCGCAGGCCAGGTCGGCCGTGGCATCGACGATTGCCGCACAGAAGTCGTAGATGCGGCCGGCATCGCCGCGCAGGCCGGCGGGAAAGCGCGATGGCTCGGGGTCCAGGCCCACGCAGAGCAGGGAGTCGTTGCGCGCGGTGGCGCCGCGCAGCATGTCGATGAAGGTCATGGCCGGGATTGTAGAAGGCGCCCCCGCGCCGCCGGGCCGGGTGCCGCGCACGACTGCGCGGGTTGCGCCTCCCCGATACGATCCGCTTCCATGCCCGTACTCACTTGCCGCCAGCTCGCCGTGCTCGTTGTCCTGACCCTGGTGTGGGGGCTGAACTGGCCGGTGATGAAGCTGGGCGTGACGGGATTTCCGCCGCTGACCTTCCGCGTGCTGGTGCTCGGCCTGGGCCTGCCGCTGCTCGGCGCGGTGCTGGCGGCCCTGCGCCTGCCCTTCGCCGTGCCGCGCGCCTACTGGTGGCCCCTCGCGGGCCTGGGTCTCGCGAACATGGTGGTGTGGTACGTGCTGGCCATCCTGGCCATCCCCGAGCTCTCGAGCGGACGGGCGGCCATCCTGGGCTACACCATGCCGATCTTCTCGGCGGTGCTGGGTGCCGCCTGCTTCGGCGAACGCCTCGCACCGCGGGCCTGGGGCGGCGTCGCGGCGGCGGCCGGTGGCGTGTTGCTGCTGCTGTGGCACGAGCTGAGCGCCCTGGGCGGTCGGCCCTACGGCGTGCTGCTGATGCTTTCGGCCGCGGCCGCCTGGGGGTTGGGCACGCAGCTGCTGCGGCGCAGCACCATCCCCCTGCCCACGCTCACGATGTCGTTCTGGATGACGGTGCAGACGCTGGCGGTGCTGGTCGTGCTGTCGGTGGTGTTCGAGCGTGACCGCTGGGCGATGCCCACGCCGGTCGTGTGGGGTGCCGTGCTCTACAACGCCGTGCTGGCCTTCGGCTTCGCGCAGCCGGCCTGGTTCTACCTGGCACGCACTCTGCCGCCCGTGGCCTCTACTCTGTCCGTGATGTTCATCCCCGTGCTTGGCGTGTTCGGCGGCGCGTTGTGGCTGGGCGAGCGGTTGCACTGGCAGGACTGGGTGGCCGTGGCGCTGATGGTGGCCGCCATCGCCTCGGTGCTGTGGCCGGACAAGAGAGCGTGAAGACACAGATCCCGCCAGATTGACGGGATCAAGGCACGATGTGATCGGATGCGATGCGTTCGCTGCCGCCCACGGTTCCTAGAATGCGGCCATGCCTCCGGCTTGCCGGGGCCGTGTCTTACTTCCTTCCTCGTTCCTACACCGCACAGGAGCCTTCACGCATGCAACTCACCAGCCACAGCTTCCAGGACGGGCAGGCCATTCCCGGCGAATTCGCCTTCGCCGTGCCCGATACGGCGGCGCACGTCGCGCTGTCCGGCAACCGCAACCCGCACCTGGCCTGGAGCGGCGCACCGGCCGGCACGCAGTCGTTCGCCATCGTCTGCCATGACCCGGACGTGCCCAGCCAGGGCGACGATGTGAACCAGGAGGGCCGCACCGTGCCCGCCAGCCTGCCCCGCGTGGATTTCTTCCACTGGCTGCTGCTCGACATTCCCGCCGACCGCACCGAGATCGCCGCCGGCTCCCATTCCAGCGCCGTCACGCCGCGCGGCAAGCCCGGCCCCGCCGCGCCGGAGGGCCTGCGCCACGGCATCAACGACTACACGGGCTGGTTCGCGGGCGACCAGGACATGCGGGGCGACTACTACGGCTACGACGGCCCCTGCCCGCCCTGGAACGACGCCATCGTGCACCACTACGTCTTCACGGTGTACGCGCTCGGCACCCCCACGCTGCAGGTCGAAGGGCCGCTGACCGGCGCCAACGTGCGCGCCGCGCTGGCCAGGGCACCCGTGCTGGCCGAGGCCCGCCTGACCGGCCTGTACACACTCAACCCGGCCGTCGCCCTGCCGTGACGGGAGTGGTGCCGGCACCTGCCGCGGCAGCGCCCTCCGGTGCGCCCGTACTGCGGCGCAGTCTGTGCCAGCTCGCCCGTCCGACCCTGGCCACGGTGCAGCACACGCCGCGATTCGCGTTCCAGGACGCCACTCTGTTGCAGGTGCAGGACGGCCGGCTCGATCTGGTGACCGGCACGCAGCGCCTGTCCGTCACCGGTGGCCCCACGCTGCTGCTGGTCGATCCCGGCACCTGTGCAGACCTGCACAAGACGCCGTGCGGCACCGCCCGGCGGTTCCGCTCCGTGCTGCTCGTGCTGGATGCCGGCCTGCTGGAGTCGTTCCAGCGCGGCCGGGCTGGGGGTGTGCCGGCCGCCGCGCCGCAGGCGCCTTTCCGGGCGCTGCCGCTGGACGACGATCTGGCCCGCACCCTCGGCCATGCCGTGGACGGCGTGGGCGCCGCGCACATCGGCGACGAGCGCCTGCACTACCGTCTGCTGGACCTGCTGTGCGCGCTGCACGAGCGCGGACATGCCTTCCGGCCCGCGTTTCACCATGCCACCACCCGGCGCCTGCGCGCGCTGCTGGGCGCCGCGCCCGAACAGCGCTGGACGGCGGCGCTGGCCGGTCACGCCCTCGCGATGAGCGAAGCCACCCTGCGCCGGCGCCTGGCGGCCGAGCAGCAACGCTTCGATGCCCTGCTGGCCGACGTGCGCATGCAGCACGCGCTGATGCTGCTGCAGACCACCGGCTGGAGCATTCCGCGCATCGCGCTGGCCTGCGGCTACCAGTCCCGTGCGCGCTTTGCCGAGCGCTTCCGCGGCCGATTCGGCTACCTGCCTTCCACGGTGCGCTGAAGGGCTCCAAAGCAAAAGCCCGCAGGCAGTGCGCCAGCGGGCTTGCGTCCTGATGCCTGAAAACTGCAGATCAGCCCTGGGCGCGCTTCTGCAGGATCTCGAAGGCCGGCAGCGTCTTGCCCTCCAGCACTTCCAGGAAGGCGCCGCCGCCCGTGGAGATGT
The DNA here is from genome assembly GCF_042847045.1 of Acidovorax sacchari. NCBI lineage: Bacteria > Pseudomonadati > Pseudomonadota > Betaproteobacteria > Burkholderiales > Comamonadaceae > Acidovorax > Acidovorax sacchari. The sequence goes on along the minus strand of NZ_AP035783.1, from coordinate 5,439,360 downwards.
AGCCCACGTTCTTCTCGATGCCGTATTTCGCGATCGCGGCGAGCGTGTCTCCGCCGCCGGCGATGCTGAAGGCCGGCGACTCGGCGATGGCCTGGGCGATGGCCTTGGTCCCGTTCTCGAAGGCCGCGAACTCGAACACGCCCACCGGGCCGTTCCAGACGATGGTGCCGGCGGCCTTGAGCTGGGCGGCCAGCTTCGCGGCCGTCTGCGGGCCGATGTCCAGGATCAGGTCGTCCTCGGCGACGTCGGTGGCGGCCTTGACGGTGGCGGGCGCATCGGCCGAGAAGGTCTTGGCGACCACCACGTCGGTGGGAATCGGCACCTCGGCGCCGCGCGCCTTCATGGCTTCGATCACGGCCCGGGCCTCTTCCACCAGGTCGGGCTCGGCCAGGCTCTTGCCGATCGACAGGCCTGCGGCCAGCATGAAGGTATTGGCGATGCCCCCGCCCACGATGAGCTGGTCCACCTTGTTGGACAGGCTCTTGAGGATGGTCAGCTTGGTGGACACCTTGCTGCCCGCCACGATGGCGGCCAGCGGCCGCGCGGGCTGGGCCAGCGCCTTGCCGATGGCATCGATCTCGGCGGACAGCAGCGGGCCGGCGCAGGCCACCTTCGCGTACTCTGCGATGCCGTAGGTCGTGCCCTCGGCACGGTGCGCGGTGCCGAAGGCATCATTTACGTAGATGTCGCAGAGCTTGGCCATCTTCTGCGCCAGCTCCGGCTTGTTCTTCTTTTCGCCCACGTTCACGCGGCAGTTTTCCAGCAGCACGACCTGGCCGGGCTGCACCTGCACGCCGTCCACCCAGTCGGCTACCAGGGGCACTTTGCAGCCGAGCAGTTCCGACAGGCGCGCCGCCACGGGCGCGAGCGAGTCCGCGGGCGTGAGCGTGCCTTCCGTGGGACGGCCGAGGTGGCTCGTCACCATCACCGCGGCGCCTGCGTCCAGCGCCATCCGGATGCACGGCACGGATGCGCGGATGCGCGTGTCTTCGGTGATGCGGCCGTCGTCGTCCTGGGGCACGTTCAGATCGGCGCGGATGAACACGCGCTGGCCGCGGGCCTGGCCTTGGGCGCAGAGGTCGGAAAAGCGAAGGATTTGCATGGGCTGGAAGGGTATGGAAAAGCCCGGCCGGCCACCGGGAGTGGCGGGTGGGCGGCTGGTGCGAAAAAACTGCGAGGGATTGTAGGCGCGCAGAGCGCGGGCGCTACCAGCCCAGGCCGATGTGCAGCGGCAGATAGACCGCCATGCCCACGCAGATCGTGCCCAGGATGCCGCGGCGCCAGAAATAATAGGCCGCTGCGCAGGCCATGGCCGGCAGCCGGGCGTCCTGCAGGGTACCGATGAATTCACCGCCCGCCATGAAAAGCTCCGGCGCCAGCACGGCCGCCAGCGCCGCGAGCGGGGCGTACTTCAGCCCGCGCTTGAGCCAGTCGGGCATGGGGACTTCCTTCTCGGGAATCATGAAGAAGGCACGCGTGATGAGCGTGATCAACGCCAGTCCCACGGTCGCCACCACGATCTCCGTCACCGAGGCATCCATGCCGCCTCCCCCGCGCGTTGCCATGCGCTGCTCATGGATGGTCCTCCTCGCGCAGCGGCACCACGTCGCCGTCCTGCACGTGCTTCTTCTCGTCCGGCCGCAGCGTGCCGTGCGCCGGCACGAGCCGTACCTCGGGCCTGCGCCGCAGGTGGCGGTCCGCCGCCTCGATCAGCAGCCCGGCGGCCACGGCAGCGGCGATCGCGACCAGGATGTTGAGCTTGAGCGGCAGAGAGAACGCAGCGATCGCCGCCGTCATGGCCACGCCCGTGGCGATCCAGGTGGCGCGGTCGAAGAGCATGGACAGCAGCACCCCCAGCAGCGCCAGCACGCCCGCGAAGCCCAGCCCCCAGGACAGCGGCACCACGTTCGCCAGCAGGATGCCTGCGATGGACGGCACCTGCCACGACAGCCAGTTCAGCACCGCCGCTCCCCAGAAATAGGGCACCTGCTCGGCCTGCGGCGCGGGCCGCGGAAAGCGCTTCATGAACGCCACGAAGATCACGTCGCCGCTGAAATACCCCACCGCCAGCCGCTGGCGGCGCGGCAGCCAGGCGAAATAGCTGCGCCACATGCTGCTGAAGATGACGAACCGCAGGTTCACGCACGAGGCGGCGAGCCACATCACCCACAGCGGCGCCCCCGCGGTGAGCAGCGGCAGCACGGTGAGCTGGGCGCTGCCTGCATAGACGGTGAGCGACATGAAGATCGCCAGTCCCACGGGCATGCCGCTCTTGACCATCGCCACCCCGGTCACCAGTCCCCAGGCGCCGATGCCCACGCTGGTGCCGATCATGTCGGTCATCCCGGTGCGGAAAAACGGATGCCGCACCATCTCCCCCGCCGACCTCGGCACGGTGCCGGATGGTTCGCTGGAGGGCGCGTCCCCGGGCATGTTCATGCGCCGGCCTCGCCGCCGAGCACCATGCCCGGCACCAGCGGATGGCCGCGCAGGAAATCACCCACCGGCAGCCGCTTGCCGCCCGCGCGCTGCAGCACCGTGAGGCGCAGCACGCCGCCGGGCGCTTCCGGCCCTCCGCAGGCCACGGCCACGCCGGCATCATCCACCTGCAGGATCTCCCCGGGCCGCGAGCCCTCCGGCGGCGGCGTTTGCAGCGGCTCGCAGCCCCAGACCTTGATGGTCTCGACGCCGCACTGCGTCGAGGCGCCGGGGAACGGATCGAACGCGCGCACGCGCCGGTCGATCGCCGCGGCGGGCAACTTCCAGTCGATCGCGCTCTCGGCCTTCTCGATCTTGTGCGCGTAGGTCACGCCCTCGGCCGGCTGGGGCGTGGCCGCCAGCCCGCCGCAGGCGGCCAGTTCCATGGCCTCCACGATCAGCCGGCCGCCCAGGCCGGCCAGCCGGTCATGCAGCGTGGCCGTGGTCTCGCGCGGCGCAATGGCGGTTTTTTCAATGAGCAGCATGGCCCCCGTGTCCAGGCCGGCATCCATCTGCATGATGGTCACGCCCGTCTCGGCGTCGCCCGCCTCGATGGCGCGGTGGATGGGCGCCGCGCCACGCCAGCGCGGCAGCAGGCTCGCATGGATGTTCAGGCAGCCCAGCCGGGGCAGGTCCAGCACCCACTGCGGCAGGATCAGGCCGTAGGCCGCGACCACCATGGCGTCGGCGTCGGCCGCCTCCAGCGCGGTGCGCGCCGCGGCGGCGTCCTCGGCATATTTGCCGTCCAGCCGCAGCCCGCGCGGCTGCGCCACTGCGATGCCGTGGGCCAGTGCGCACTGCTTGACGGGCGACGCCTGCAGCTTCATGCCCCGGCCGGCGGGACGGTCGGGCTGGGTGAGCACGAGGGGGACTTCGGCGCCCGCGGCGAGCAGGCGCTCCAGGGCCACCCGGGCGAACTCGGGCGTGCCCGCAAAAATGATCTTCATGGCAACGGAAAAAGGCGCGCCCCGCGGGGACGCCGGTCGGTCAGAAAGCGCGCCACTCGCGCGGATCGGGCTCGTCGGTGAACATCACCTTGCGCACCACGCCCTGGCGGTCGATGTGCACGTGCGCGAAGCGGCGCGTGTTGATGTCGTCGAGAAAACGGTAGGTCCAGATGTCGCCGTCGAAACGGGCCACCTGCTCCACGCGCATCGGCGGGCCGAAGAAGCGGCGCACTTCCTCGAGCGGCGTGCCGGCGGGAATGCCGGCGAGGTTCTGGAACGTGAGGACCTGCTCGCGGTGCACGAGGCGGCCCTGGGCGTCGAAATCGAGATGGAAGACCTGCCGCCCCATGGGCTGGGTGGTATAGACCATGCGCTCGCCGCCACCGGGCAGCGTCGAGGAAAAGTAGGGCTGGCCCAGTTCGCGCAGCACCTCGCTGCGCTGCGCGCCCGGCCGCAGGAAGTCGGGCGACGCGCAGGCGGCCAGCAGCACGGCCAGGCAGGCCGCCGCGGCGCGGCGCCAGAACGTGGCCGTGCGGGCGATCATGCCCGGGCACCCCGCTGCTGCTTGAGCATCTTGGTCTTGATGCGCGTGCGCTTGAGGGGGGAGAGGTATTCGACGAACACCTTGCCCAGGAGGTGGTCCATCTCGTGCTGGATGCAGATGGCCAGCAGGCCTTCGGCCTCGATGACGCGGGACTGCCCCTGCGCGTCGAGGGCCTGCACGCGCACGGCGGTGGAGCGCTCCACGCCGTCGTAGATGCCGGGGACGGACAGGCAGCCTTCCTCGCCGACCTGCTTGTCCTCGCTGGCCCAGAGGATCTCCGGGTTGATCAGCACCAGGGGCGTGTCGCGGTCCTCGGACACGTCGATGGTGATGATCCGCTCGTGGACGTCCACCTGCGTGGCCGCCAGCCCGATGCCCTGCGCGTCGTACATGGTCTCGAGCATGTCGTCCAGCAGCGCGCGCACGCGGTCGTCCACTACCTGGACGGGCTGGGCCACCTTGTGCAGGCGGGGATCGGGATAGCAGAGGATGGGAAGGAGGGCCATGGGACAACGGACGAAGATGTCGCTATTTTCGCCACTTTCGCGTCGCGCCGCTGGGGGCGGTGGCAATAATCATTGCCCGATCCAGGGCTTGAGGCCAGAATCCTTGTTGATTTGTAACGTATCGGCCGGCAAGTTTTGTCACCAGCAAGACGGCCCGCTGCCAGCGAGGGGCGCTTAGCGATGTGTGCTGACAAGAGCAAGAGCAACGGGATCCAGAACATGAATGCATCCAACCGCCTGCGGGCACCGGCCCTGGGCGCGCTCGCGCTCGCCGCCGCGGCCATCGCGGCCCCGCTGGCCGGGCATGCGCAGAACTATCCCGTCACGGCCGGGCAGCGTGCCACGGCCCAGCAGGTGGCCTCGCGCGGTGTGCCGCTCGCCGAACTGGCGCCCAACGCGCCCGACACCTACGTCGTCAAGCGTGGCGACACGCTCTGGGGCATCTCCGGCATGTACCTGCTGCGTCCCTGGCGCTGGCCCGAGCTCTGGGGCATGAACCTGCAGTCCATCCCCAATCCGCACCTCATCTTCCCGGGCCAGACCCTCTACCTCGAGAAGGTGGACGGCTATGCACGCCTGCGCACCGCCCGCGGCGGCACGGACGGCGACCCGGAGACCGTCCGCGTCTCGCCCCGCACCCGCACGGACAGCCTTGCCGGCACGGCTCTGCCCACGCTGCCTCCACACCTCATCGAGCCCTTCCTGGTCGAACCCCTGGTCGTGGATGAGCTGACCCTGTCCCAGACCCCGCGCATCGTGGCCACGGTGGACGAGCGCGTGCTCATGGCCAACGGCGACCGCGCCTATGCGCGTGGCCCGGCCGGGCGGCCCCTGCGCCTCGATCCGGGCGTGCCGCGCCAGTACCGCGTGTTCCGCAATGCCGTCCCGATGAAGGACCCCGAGACCGGCGAAATCCTCGGCTACGAGGCCCAGTACGTCGCCCGGGCGGACCTGGTGCGCGGCGAGGCCACGGAAGAGACCCGCTCGCCCGACGGCGGCACCCGTACGGACCCCGTCCCCGCCACCATCGACCTGTCCGGTGCGAAGGAAGAGATCCGTTTCGGCGACCGCCTGCTGCCTGCCCCGGAGCGCGGCTACACGAGCTACACGCCGCAGGCGCCCCAGTTCCCCGTGGATGCGCGCGTGGTGTCCATCTACGGCAGCGCGGCCGTCGCCTATGCGGCGCAGAACCAGGTGGTCGCGATCAACCGCGGCACCCGTGACGGCATGCAGCCGGGCCTCGTGCTGACCGTGCTCACCAAGGGCGAGCGCATCCTGGACAAGACCGACCCGGACCGCAGCACCATCAAGCTGCCCAGCGAGGCCAATGGGACGGCCATGGTCTTCCGCACCTTCGACCGGGTCTCGTACGCGCTGCTCCTGCAGGTGCGCCAGGGCGTGCGCGTGGGCGACCGCCTCGTGAACCCGCAGTAAGGACGGCTCCAGGCCCGGCATGGGCCCTGGCGGCCCGGTGGGCGGCCAAAGTAACGCGGCCGTGGCGTCGCGCCGCTATGCTCGCCGCATGCAACGCGACGAACTCTCCGCATGGCTGCGCCTCATGCTCACCCCCGGCGTGGGCCCGGGCACGGCGCGGCGGCTGCTGGCCGCCTTCGGCCTGCCGCAGCAGATCTTCCAGCAACAGGAGGGCGCCCTGGCGGCGCTCGCCACATCTGCGCAGGCGAAAGCGCTGTGCGCCGTCCCGCCGGGCCTTGCCACGCTGGAGGAAGCCACCTGGCAATGGCTCAACACGGCGGAGCCCGCCGGCGATGAGGGTGCGCCCGTGCGGCGCATCGTGTCGCTGGGCGATGCGGCCTACCCCGCGGCCCTGCTCGCCACCGAAGACCCCCCGCTGCTGCTGCACCTGCTCGGCGCCCCGCGCTGGCTGGACGGGGCGGGTCCATCGCGTTGGCCGCTGGAGCGCTGCCTGGCCATCGTGGGCAGCCGCAACCCGACCGCGCAGGGCGCAGAAAACGCCCGGCAGTTCGGGCGGGCGCTGCGCGGCGCGGGCCTGTGCATCGTCTCCGGGCTGGCGCTCGGCATCGATGCCGCCGCGCACGAAGGGGCCCTGGAGGCCGGCCCGGCCCCGGACGGAGGCGCCTCTGCTCCCAGCACCATCGCCGTGGTCGGAACCGGGCTGGACCGTGTCTATCCGGCCCGCCACCGCGACCTGGCCCACCGCATCGCCCGCCAGGGCGTGGTGGTCAGCGAGTATCCGCTCGGCACGCCGCCCCTGGCCGCGAACTTCCCCCGGCGCAACCGCATCATCGCCGGGCTTTCGCAGGGCACGCTGGTGGTGGAGGCCGCGCTGGCCTCCGGTTCGCTCGTCACGGCGCGGCTGGCGTCGGAGCAGGGACGTGAGGTGTTCGCCATCCCGGGTTCCATCCATGCGCCGCAGTCGCGTGGCTGCCATGCGCTCATCCGCCAGGGCGCTAAGCTGGTGGAATCCGCCCAGGATGTGCTGGAAGAGTTGCGTGTGCCAGCTGTACCAGCCGCGTCCGGTACCGGGGTGCAGGTCGGAGGCGAACCGCCGGACCGTACCGCCTCCGGTCCGCATGCCGACGTGCTGGAAGCGCTCGGATTCGACCCGATGGGGCTGGATGCCCTGGTGGCGCGCACGGGCCTCGATGCATCCCGGCTGCAGGTGGCCCTGCTCGAACTGGAACTGGAAGGACAGGTCGCCCGGCTGCCGGGCGGGCTGTTCCAGCGCATGGCCCTGGCCTGAAGGCAGCCCCGGATCGCTCCGGGGCCCGGCGTCGGGCCTCGCAGCTTAGAGATCCAGCATCAGCCGCAGGTTTTGCACCGCGGCGCCGCTGGCGCCCTTGCCGAGGTTGTCCAGCCGGGCCACGAGCACGGCATGGCGGTGCGTTTCGTTCGCGAAGACGCGGATCTCCAGCGCATTGGTGTCGTTGAGTGCCATCGGTTCGAGCTTGCCGTCCTCGGATGGCGGCACGACCCGCACCCACTGTTCCGGCGTATTGCTGCGGGCGTAGTGCGCGGCCAGCGCCTCGTGCAGGTCGGCTCCCTTGGGTGCGCCCGGCAGCAGGTCCAGGTGCAGGGGCAGCTGCACCAGCATGCCCTGCGCAAAGTTCCCCACCGACGGCACGAAGATCGGCCGGCGCGTGAGGCCGGTGTACTTCATGATCTCGGGCAGGTGCTTGTGCGACAGGCCCAGCGCATAGAGTTCGAACGGCGCGGCATCGCCCTTTTCGTAGGCCTCGATCATGGTGCGCCCGCCGCCGGTGTAGCCGCTGACCGACGGCAGCGCCACGGGGAAGTCGGCCGGCACCAGGCCGGCATCCACCAGGGGGCGCAGCAACGCGATGGCGCCGGTCGCATAGCAGCCGGGATTGGCCACGCGCGTGGCGCCCGCCACGGCGTCGCGCTGCCCCTGCGCCAGCTCGGGAAAGCCGAAGACCCAGCCGGGCGCCGTGCGGTGGGCCGTGCTGGCGTCGATCACCTTGATCGTGCGGCCGGTGGCAGCCTCGATGGAATCCACCAGCGCCACGGTCTCGCGCGCCGCATCGTCGTGCAGGCACAGCACCACGAGGTCCACGCCGGCGATCAGGTCCCGCTTGGCCGCGGGATCCTTGCGCAGTTCCGGCGCGATGCTCACCAGCTCCACCTGCGGCATGTCCTGCAGGCGCCCGCGGATCTGCAATCCCGTGGTGCCGGCTTCGCCGTCGATGAAGATCTTGGCCATGGAGGTCTCCTGGAAAGGGAAGGCGCGGAAAGCCAGCAGGGTACGTGACTGCCGCAGGGGATGGTGCGTCGCAGCATGATACAGTCGCCGGCTGCCATGTCACCCGCCCGCGGCCAGACATCCGGTCATGGCAGACGGGTTACCACCATCCTTCCCCTGAGAGAGACCTCATGAAGATTCACGAATACCAAGGCAAGGAAATCTTGCGCAGTTTCGGTGTGCCCGTTCCCCGCGGCATTCCCGCGTTCACGGTGCAGGAAGCCGTGGAAGCCGCCCAGAAGCTCGGCGGCCCCGTGTGGGTGGTCAAGGCCCAGATCCACGCCGGCGGCCGTGGCAAGGGCGGCGGCGTCAAGGTTGCCAAGACCATCGACGACGTGAAGAAGCTCGCCGGCGACATCCTGGGCATGCAGCTCAAGACGCACCAGACCGGCCCCGAAGGCCAGAAGGTCCGCCGCCTCTACATCGAGGACGGCGCCGACATCAAGAACGAACTCTACGTCTCGCTGGTCACCGACCGCGCCACGCAGAAGGTCGCCCTGATCGCCTCCAGCGAAGGCGGCATGGACATCGAGGAAGTGGCCCACTCCACGCCCGACAAGATCGTCACCGAGATGATCGACCCGCTGACCGGCATCACGCCCGAGCAGGGCCGCAAGGTCGCCGAAGCCATCGGCCTGTCCGGCAAGTCCGTGGACCAGGCGCTGGACATCTTCGCCAAGCTCTACAAGTGCTACATGGACACCGACGCGTCCCTGGTGGAGATCAACCCCCTGAACTGCGACTCCAAGGGCGACCTGATGGCCCTGGACGCCAAGTTCAACTTCGACGCCAACGCCCTGTTCCGCCACCCCGAGATCGTGGCCCTGCGCGACCTGGACGAGGAAGATCCGGCCGAAGTGGAAGCCTCCAAGTTTGACCTGGCCTACATCAGCCTGGACGGCAACATCGGCTGCCTGGTGAACGGCGCGGGTCTGGCCATGGCCACCATGGACACCATCAAGCTGTTCGGCGGCGAGCCGGCCAACTTCCTGGACGTGGGCGGCGGCGCCACCCCCGAGAAGGTCACCGAAGCCTTCAAGATCATGCTGAAGAACCCCAAGGTCGAAGGCATCCTGGTCAACATCTTCGGCGGCATCATGAAGTGCGACACCATCGCCACCGGCGTCATCACCGCCTGCAAGGCCGTGAACCTGAACGTGCCGCTGGTCGTGCGCATGAAGGGCACCAACGAAGAGCTGGGCAAGAAGATGCTGGCCGAATCCGGCCTGCCCATCATCGCCGCAGACACCATGGCCGAAGCCGCGACGAAGATCGTTGCCGCCGTCAAGTAAGCCCGGAGAACATTCATGTCGATCTACATCAACAAAGACACCAAGGTCATCACCCAAGGCATCACGGGCAAGACGGGCCAGTTCCACACCGAGAAGTGCCAGGAATACGCGAACGGCAAGAACTGCTTCGTGGCCGGCGTGAACCCGAAGAAGGCCGGCGAATCGATCTTCAACATCCCGATCTACGGCAGCGTCAAGGAAGCCGCCCAGCAGACCGGCGCCACCGTGTCGGTGATCTACGTTCCCCCCGCAGGCGCCGCGGCCGCCATCTGGGAAGCCGTCGAGGCCGACCTGGACATGGCCATCTGCATCACCGAAGGCATTCCGGTGCGCGACATGCTCGAAGTGCGCAACAAGATGAAGGCCAAGGAAGCCGCCGGCGGCAAGAAGACGCTGCTGCTGGGCCCCAACTGCCCCGGCCTGATCACGCCAGACGAGATCAAGATCGGCATCATGCCCGGCCATATCCACCGCAAGGGCCGCATCGGCGTGGTCTCGCGCTCCGGCACGCTGACCTATGAAGCCGTGGCCATGCTGACCGAAGTCGGCCTGGGCCAGTCGAGCGCCGTGGGCATCGGCGGCGACCCGATCAACGGCCTCAAGCACATCGACGTGATGAAGGCCTTCAACGACGATCCCGACACCGACGCCGTCATCATGATCGGTGAAATCGGCGGTCCGGACGAAGCCGAAGCCGCCCAATGGTGCAAGGCCAACATGAAGAAGCCGATCGTCGGCTTCATCGCCGGCGTCACCGCCCCTCCCGGCAAGCGCATGGGCCACGCCGGCGCGCTGATCTCCGGCGGCGCCGACACGGCCGATGCCAAGCTCGCCATCATGGAAGAGTGCGGCTTCGTCGTGACGCGCAACCCGTCCGAACTGGGCAAGCTGCTCAAGGCCCAGCTGAAGTGATGGCTCCGGGTTCCGCTGCCCGGAAGGGCGGCGGACCGGGCCGGCGCTAAGCAAAACTACGCACGCCAGTGCGTGGCTTCGCCGTTACACTGAAAGTTCCCAAAAAAGAAGCGCCCGAAACGCATGTTTCGGGCGCTTCTTGCATTCATAACAGTGGAGCACACGCAATGGAATTCCTGAATTCCGCCGACTTCTGGATCGGCCTGGTGAAGATCGTCTGGATCAACATCATCCTCTCGGGCGACAACGCCGTCGTCATCGCCCTGGCGGCCCGTTCGCTGCCGCCGCACCAGCAGAAGCAGGCCATTTTCTGGGGTTCCGGCGCCGCCGTGGTGCTGCGGATCGCGCTCACCGTGGTGGCCGCCAAGCTGCTCGAGCTGTCCTTCCTGCAGATCATCGGCGGCTGCCTGCTGCTGTGGATCGGCCTGCAGCTCATGACCGACGGCGATGACGAAGAAGAGTCCAGCGGCGCCAACGCGGGCCTCATGGCGGCGGTGCGCACCATCCTCATCGCCGACCTGGTGATGAGCCTGGACAACGTCATCGCCGTGGCGGCAGCGGCCCACGGCAACATGGTCCTGCTCATCCTGGGCCTGGCCATCAGCATCCCGCTCGTGATCTTCGGCAGCACCCTCATGATCAAGCTCATGGAGCGCTTCCCCATCATCGTGCTGCTGGGCGCGGGCCTGATCGGCTGGGTTGGCGGCGAAACCATTGCCAGCGATGCCTCCCTGCACGACTTCGCCGAGGCGCACCCGTCGCTCCACTACGTCGCCGCCGCCCTGGGCGCGGCCTTTGTGGTCGGCGTGGGCAAGTTCATGCAACTGCGTTCCCAGCGCGGCGCCACCGCCTGACCCCGGCCCCCGGCGGGTGACCCGGCCCGCTCCCGGCCCCGGTGCCTCGTCTATGATGCGGCACGGAGTACATAGGGAAAAGATATGGGGAAATGCATATGTCCGCAACGCAAGGGATGACGCCGGTGCCGGTGCGCTCCAGCCGCCAGGGGCGCGCGTGCCCGCTGCCGGCCATCCCGGAGGTGGTCCGGGCATGAGTGCATCGTCCCCGCTGGCGTACGAGTTCTGCGCCCTCACCGACCAGGGGCGCGTCCGCTCCAACAACGAAGATGCCGTGACGGTCGATGTGGCCGGCCAGGTGGCCGTGCTGGCCGACGGCATGGGCGGCTACAACGCGGGCGAGGTCGCCAGCCGCATGGCCACCGAACTGATCCGGCAGGGCATGGCCGAATGGCTGGCCGGCGCCGGACGCGATGCCTCCCTCGCGGACCTGCGGCAGGCCATGGAAGCCTGCGTGGATTCCGCCAACCGTGCCATCTACGACGCGTCGCATTCCAACGCGCAATACGCCGGCATGGGCACCACCGTCGTGGTCGCCGCCTTCCGGGACGACCGGCTCGTGCTCGGGCACATCGGCGACTCGCGCTGCTACCGCCTGCGCGACGGCGATCTGCAGCAGATCACCCGGGACCATTCCTGGCTGCAGGAGCAGATCGACGCCGGGCTGCTCACGCCCGAGGAGGCCGCACTGTCGGGGTTTCGCAACCTCGTGACCCGGGCGATGGGCGTCGAATCCACGGCGGCACTGGAGGTCAACGAATTCCAGGTGCGGCCCGACGACCTCTTCATCCTGTGCTCCGACGGGCTCACGGACATGCTCGACGACGAGGAACTGCTTGCCCTGGCCGCGTCCTCCGACCCGCTGGCCGAACGGGCGGCGCGCATGATCGAGGCCGCCAACGAGCGCGGCGGGCGCGACAATATCAGCGTCCTGCTGGTACGGGCCGGCGCCGGCGAGAAGAAGCGCGGCCTGGTGTCACGATTGTTGCTACGTACCGATTGAGATACCGGTTCGCCGCCACCCGCGCGGCGTGGACCGGACACCAGCGCAGTCACCTACCAGCCAGCTAGCCCAGACAGACAGACGAGGAACGGTTCATGCCCAAAATGATCGTGTCGATCGACGGAGTGGTCATCAAGGAAGTGGCGCTCGCCAAGGAGCGTACGACGCTGGGGCGCCGCCCCTATAACGACATCGTCATCGACAACCTGGCCGTCAGCGGCGAGCACGCCGTGCTCCACATGGCCGGCGACGCGGTGGAGATCGAAGACATCGGCAGCACCAACGGCACCTATGTGAACGGCCAGCCCGTCAAGCGCCAGCCATTGCGCAACGGCGACCTGGTCGAGGTGGGCAAGTACAAGATCCGTTTCCTGGGTGATGGCGCGGGCGAGAACTACGAAAAGACCATGGTCTTCTCCCCCGGCATGCTGCCCCCGCGCGTGCCCGCATCGCGGCCCGCCCCGCTGCCGCCCCCGGCCAGCGTGCCGCTGAATGCCGCCATCCGCGTCATGTCCGGCGCCGCCACCGGCCGCGAGGTGGACCTGGTCAAGGTCGTCACCACCATCGGCAAGCCCGGCGTGGCCGTGGCCTCCATCACCAAGCGCCACCACGGCTTCGTCCTGGCCCATGTGGAAGGCGCCGAGCCTCCGCGCCTCAACGGCCAGCCGATCACTGCCGAGCCGGTGCTGCTCAAGGATGGCGACCGCCTGGGGCTCGCGGGGACGGAGATGGAGTTCCGGCAGCGGTGATGGGCGAGGTCAGTACGTCTCGTAGTGCCTGCAACGGTTGCTGACAGAGATGGGTGACGAAATTGTCACCTTGGACACAGGCGAAGACATTGCCGGAGGGGCGAAGGGTCAGGCCCTGTTGGCATGCAACCTGCTTTGAAGGAGATAGCCTGCGAAATCCTTCGGCAGGTTGACATTGCAACTGTTCCTCCGGGAGAGATTTATGAAGCGTACCGTTCAGCAAGGTTTTACCTTGATCGAACTGATGATCGTCGTGGCGATCATTGGTATTTTGGCTGCCGTGGCCCTGCCGGCTTATCAGGACTACACGAAAAAGGCGAAGATGTCGGAAGTGGTCTTGGCCGCTTCGCAGTGCCGCACCACTATCACCGAGCAGGTTCAAAGCATGGCGTCCGACAAGCTCGGCACGGCCAATGGTTGGGGCTGTGAAGCCAACGTTGGCGGAAATGCTGCATCTGGTCCTACTAAGTATGTTGCCTCTATCGAAACCACTGCCAACGGCGTGATTTCTGCAAAGGCACGCAACTTTAACGATGCTAACATTGACGGCAAATATGTCGTGATGATTCCCAAAATCTCTGGCACTGCGATCGTGGTTGGCACCGCCAGCAACGATCAAGGCAAGCAAATTTCTGAGTGGTCTTGCGGTGGTGGTGATGCCGCAGGCACCCAATTGGCTTCCTCTACGATCAACAAGTTCCTCCCCGGCTCTTGCAAGTCGTGATTTAGTCAGATCGCTGATCATTGAAACCTCCCTTAGGGGAGGTTTTTTTATTGCTATGTCTATAGTATCGTTTGCCGGTTTTTTTCTTTTGCTTAATGGTTGGCTCGCCCCCAATCACTATGAACCATGGATATCCTTTCATGGCGAGATCATTTCGGCAACTGGGGCTTTTTTTTTAGCTCTGAATGTCTTGATAAAAAAAAGAGAGATTTCTGTCCCCTATGCAATTGCAGCCCCTGCCGCGTTGATGATAACCCTTTTGGTATTTCAAAGATTAAATGGAGATTTGCTCTTTAATTCGGACTTTGGTTACGGTTTGTTATATGGTGGAATATGGATTGTTTCTGGGGTCGTAGGAATTGATGCTGCAAGAAAGAGTCTTCCTGGGTGTTGCGACCATCCTGAAGGATTGACTGGTTTTTTATGGACGGTGACTGCAGGAGCAGTTGTTAGTGGAATTGTCGGAACATTTCAGTGGTTGCGCCTACCATTGCTGCTCTGGATGGTTGAGTCTGATGGACGAGCCTACGCGAATTTTGCGCAACCAAATCATTACGCTACTTTGTTGGCGATGGGTATTGCATCACTTGGCTATTTGCTTTTTCTCGGAAAGCTTAAAAAGTGGATTTTTCTATGTGGCACACTATTCCTCTGCTTTGGGGTGCTTAGTTCTGAGTCTCGAACTGGATTTCTCGCGGTGATTTTGATTTTTGCTATCTGGACTGCCGAGATATCATATTCAAATAAAAATAGAACTCCGTGGCTCTATTTTACGTTGATAGTCGGGCTGTGGTTCTGTGCCCGTTTCCTCTGGCCTAGTTTCGCAACATTTGTAGGTGTCGCAGCGAGCAGGGATGCTACCGATTTCAGTAGTTCTTCGAGAATCATATTATGGCGTCAGCTTGCTGAAGCTTTGTTGCAGCAGCCTTGGAGCGGATATGGGTGGCTTCAAGTTGGCCGCGCACAAGACACTATTGCTCCTCTTTTCGGGGCAAGTGCGACTGCATCTGCGCATAATATTTTATTTGATGTAGCTTTATGGTTTGGAATTCCATCTGCCATGATTCTGCTTGCAATGAGCGCTAAGTGGTTTTGGAATCTAAGAAAAAGCTTTCGATCAGATGTGCTTTATCCGTTGGCCATGCTGGCCCCATTGATTTTGCATTCAATGCTAGAGTTCCCTTATGAATATTCATATTTTTTGATTCCGTTGGGAATAATCATTGGTTTTATTTCTGGTGGATTTGGATGCAGAAGTTTGAAGGTTCCTCGTGGCGCATTGCTGATTCTGCTGATGTTGCTTGCTACATCTGGGTTTGCATTGACAAGAATTCAATTGTCATACGAAGAGCCGATGCGCATGGCGTTGGCTGATGACCGAAAATTTCGGAAAGAAGAAATAATTAATCCGCCCGAGGAAATCTTCGGGTTCGGCCAAGATGTACATGCGTTGTTCAATACCCTTACACACATAGGGCCAGAAACGGATGAGACCGTCAGAGAGGCTATTTATACTTCTTGGCGTTATCCCAGCAGAGCTACGCACAGACGACTAGTGCTGAGTCTTTTCAAATCCGGACAACAAAAATCTGCCTGTCGTGCTTTAGCTGCTTTTCAATCTTTTTATGATACTGGTAGTTATAAAAATCTTGTTATATCAGTTAATATTTCTACCGGATTGAATTTAGAAAAGATATGTTTTCAAAGTGATGAAAAATGAGTTATGATTTTATACATTTCAAAAATCCGAGCTTTTTTTGTTCATTTGATGATCTCGATCGTGGTCGGCGGAGTAATGTCTGCCGCCGTGGTTATATTTCTTTACCCTTTTCCTTATGTTTTTATTTCTGGAGGGGCTGGGTTATTTTTGTTGCTGGTCGTTGTGGACATAGTGTTGGGGCCATTGCTTACTTTTGTTCTATTCAATCCAAGGAAAGATAGAAGAGAAAAATTATTGGATTTCTCAGTCGTTGCATGCCTTCAGGTTTGCGCACTTGCATACGGAATGCTCTCTGCATACGAGGCCCGCCCCATACACGTGGTCTTCGAATACGATCGTTTCAGGGTAATCCACGCTAATGATATTCCTGAGGAATTAATTCCGCTGGCACCTAAGGATATAGTGGCGATACCTAGGATGGGGGTCACGTGGCTTGCGTTGCGTCCGTTGAATAGTCTTGAAAGTTTTAATTTCACTATGCAGGCGCTGGATGGAGTTGCCGTTTCGGCCCAGACAAGACTATGGATCTCTTACTCGCAAGGGTTGCCGGAGATTTTGAAAGAAGCAAAATCATTGAAGGAACTTCTCAATCGATTTCCGGATAGAAAGGAAGAGATATTTGATGCTGCTGTGCGAGAGGGTATGGACGTTGGAAGAATCAAATATTTGCCTATCCAGGGAAGAAAAAATATTGCGTGGACAGTATTTTTAAATGCTCAAACAGGGCAGCCCATAGGCTATTTGGATTTGGATTCATTTTGATTTATGTGATTTTGGTGAAATTAATTTTTCCCGTTTGATGGGCAATGTCATGGTAATGGCTTTCTTTGTGTGAAGCCTTAGGTTGCCCATTGAAGGCAATTCGAACACATATAGGTGCTGTGGGTGATTTGAATTCCCAATAAAACCCTGCAAAGATATGCAGCCTAGCGATAAATGATGAAAATTGGCGTGGTGAAAATTGTTAGAAAACCCCGTTGAATAATCTTACCGTTGATTTGATAAAAAACTCCCACTCTTCCCCCCGTGCTTCTCCACTACCCGCACATCCTCCATCACCATCCCCCGATCCACAGCCTTGCACATGTCGTAGATCGTGAGCAACGCCACCTGCACGGCCGTCAGGGCCTCCATTTCCACACCAGTGGGCCCGACGGTTTCCACGGTCACAGTGCAGCGCACACATGAGGCATCGGCATCGAGCTGAAAATCCACCGCCACCCGCGTGAGCGCGAGCGGGTGGCACAGGGGAATCAGGTCGCTGGTCTTCTTCGCGGCCTGGATGCCGGCGATGCGGGCAATGCCCAGCACGTCCCCTT
Source organism: Acidovorax sacchari (assembly GCF_042847045.1). Classification (NCBI taxonomy): domain Bacteria; kingdom Pseudomonadati; phylum Pseudomonadota; class Betaproteobacteria; order Burkholderiales; family Comamonadaceae; genus Acidovorax; species Acidovorax sacchari. Next base: position 5,422,573 of record NZ_AP035783.1, on the reverse strand, counting down.
TGCCGGCCGTGCCGGAGGCGATGAGCGCCAGGGTAGAGGGTTGCATGGCGATGTGCCCGCCCGCGATGGCAATGCGCCGGGTATTGGGCTTGTCGCCCACGTCCACCATGTGGGCCTGGCCGCCAGCATCGAAATGGGTGAGGTGGGACGAACGGTTGGTCATCGGAAGAGGCCCTTGCGGGAATAGGTAACGGGGTGGCACCTTCGGCGCGCCGGGGCATCATACGATCCATGCGTGCATCCAAACGCCCCTGCCACGGGGCTATCACAAGGAGGTTTGCCCCCATGGGTTCCACACCCGCATCGCGAGGTTTTCCGGCAGTTGCTGTCCTGCGTCGCTCGGCGGTAGCCTGGGCCATCGCCGCAACGCAGTGCATCCTGCCGCTGCCGGGCTGGGCCCAAGGCGCCCTGCCCACGCTCGGCGACGGTTCCGACATGACGACCAGCCAGGAGCGGCGCCTGGGCGACCGGATCATCCGCGAGCTCTACCGCGATCCGGACTACATCGACGATGCGGTGCTCAACGAGTACGTGCTGGGCATCTTCCTTCCGCTGGTGAAGGCGGCGCGCGAGCGGGGCGAACTGCCGCCCGAACTGGACGAGCGCTTCGCCTGGGAGATCCTGCTGGGGCGGGACCGGACGGTGAACGCCTTTGCCCTGCCGGGCGGCTATTTCGGGATGCACCTGGGCCTGATCGGCGTGGTGTCCACGCGTGACGAACTGGCTTCGGTGATGGCGCACGAGCTGAGCCACGTCACGCAGCGTCACATTTCCCGGCTGATCACGCAACAGAGCCGGCAGGGGCCGCTGATGCTGGGGGCGATGGTGCTGGGCATGCTGGCCGCCACGAAGAACCCGAGCGCGGGGCAGGCCATGCTGGTCGGCGGGCAGGCTCTGGCCGTGCAGAACCAGCTCAATTTCTCGCGCGACATGGAGCGGGAAGCCGATCGTGTGGGCTATGGCCTGATGGCCCCCGCAGGCTTCGCGCCGCAGGGTTTCGTGTCGATGTTCGACAAGCTGCAGCAAGCCAACCGCATCAACGACAACGGCAGCTGGCCCTATCTGCGCAGCCATCCGCTCACCACGCAGCGGATCGCAGATTTGCATGCGCGCATTCCCCCGGCCGTGGCCCGGTCGCCCGCGCCCGGCCCGACGCTGGAGCACGCCATGATGGCCGCCCGGGCGCGGGTGCTGTCACGGCCCGGCATCGATGTGTGGCGGCAGTGGGTGAACGAGCCGCAGGCGGGTGGGTTCGGCGCGCAGCCGCTGCCGCGGCGGGTGGGCGCCTGGTATGCGGCTTCGTTGAGTGCGCTGCAGTTGCAGGACATGGCGGCGGCGCGGGCCGCGCAGCGGTCGCTATTGGAGGCCGCGCGGGGCGATGCCGCGGGCACGCGCCAGGCCCATCTGCTGGGCGCGGAAATCGAACTGGCCGCAGGGCAGGCGGACGCGGCGCTGGATCAACTGGCCCTCATTCCCGCCGCCGGCCCGCAGGCAGGGGCGGCGGCGTCCGGAAGCGGAGAGGCGCTGACGCTGGAATCCGTGACCAGCCCGGGCCGGGGGGCATCCGCATCGGCTTCCGGCGGGGCAGGTCGCCCCGAGATGATCCTGCGCACGCAGGCGCTGCTGCGGCAGACCCGTGCGACGCCCATGACGGGCACGTTGCAGACCTGGGTGACGAACCATCCGCGCGATGCATCGGTGTGGTACTTGCTCGCCGCGGTGTGGCAGCAGCAGGGCCAGCCGCTGCGGGCGGTGCGGGCGGAGGCGGAGGCGCACGTGGCGCGGTACGACTATGCGGCGGCGGTGGACCGCTTCAAGGCCGGCCAGGACATGGCGCGCAAGACCGGGAGCCGCGGCGGGGATGCCGCGGAGTACATCGAGGCCTCGATCATCGAGACGCGCCTGCGCGCGACCGAATCACTTCTTAAGGAACAGGCCGCCGAGCGCTGATTCGATGAGCATGCCCAGCACGGTGTAGATGAGCGAGCCGATGAGCGCCGCGCCGAAACCGTGCACCTGGAAGCTGTCGCCCAGCACGGACGCTGCCGCCCAGAACATCAGCGCGTTGATGACGAAGAGGAAGAGGCCGAGCGTCACGATGGTCACCGGCAGGGTGAGCACCACGAGCACGGGCCGCAGCACCACGTTGAACAGCCCGATGACGAAGGCCGCGACCATCGCGGAGCCGAAGCTGCGCACCTCGACACCGCCGTAGAGGTAGGTCACGCACAGCAGCGCGGCGGCGCTGAGCAGCCATTTCAGGAGGAGTTTCATGGCGCAGGAGGATAGCACCCAGGTGCTGCCCCGGGCGCTGAAGCGTGCCGGCGGGCGATGGCGCGCCCTGGCGCCCGCCGGGGCTCAGGGCTGCTCGGCGAACAGCAGGAACAGCGCTCCCAGGCTGGCCAGCGTGCCCGGAAGGGCCCAGCGCCGGGGCACGGGCTTGCGCACCACGAGGGGTTGGGCGGCCGGTGCGGCGGCGGGCTGGGGTGCGGGGGCGTCCTGCTTGGGGCGGCGGGCATCGACGATCTGTGCGCTGCCGTGTTCGGCCTGCAGTTCGGTCGCGAGTTCCGGCAGCGGGCCCTTGGCCAGCACGGTGGTGATGGTGGCGCCGCCGGCCTGCAGCCAGGGCAGGACCTGGGCGAACAGCTTGTCGGCCCACTTGGCGCGCCAGTTCTCGCGGGCGCTGTGGCTGACCCACTTGCTGATGCGGTGGGTCATGCGCGGGGCGCAGGCCACGACCACCCAGTGGGTGCCGGGCGCATGGGCGCGGGCGGCCAGGGGGGCGAGGATCTGCTGCGCGTAGGCTGCGTCGTCCACGTACACGATGACTTTGTCCATGGGGCTCTCCTGTGGGGGGCGTTGGTGACGGAAGGGTCGAGTCGCTGGCGGGCCCGGAGTTCACCGGGCCCCAAGGTGAATCAGCCGTGGGAGACGGCCACCGTGCGGCGCGAGGCAATCGCCTTGCCCACGATCAGCACGAGCAGGGCGCCGGCCACGCTGGCACCATACTTCACGATGTCGCTTTGCGGCAGCTTGAGCATCCACTGCCAGCGGTCGGGATTGGCCAGGGCCGGGTCGGTGACCAGCATGCCCCCGGCGATCCAGCCGAGCAGCATGCCGCCGGCCACGATGATGAACGGGAAGCGCTCCATGAGCTTGATGACCAGCTGGCTGCCCCAGACGATGATGGGGATCGAGATCAGCAGGCCCAGCACCACCAGCAGCAGCGAATGGTCGCCCGCGTTCTGGGCGGCGCCGGCGATGGCGATCACGTTGTCCACGCTCATCACCAGGTCGGCGACGATGATGGTCTTGATGGCTGCGAAGAGCTTGTCGCTGCCGGCCACGTCGCCGTGGCCGTCCTCGTCGGGAGCCAGCAGCTTGATGCCGATCCACACCAGCAGGATGGCGCCGACGAATTTCAGGAACGGCAGGTTCAGCAGCGTCATCGCGAAGGCGATGAGGATGACGCGCAGCACGATGGCGCCGGCGGTGCCCCAGATGATGCCCTTGGTGCGCTGCGCGGGCGGCAGCTTGCGGCAGGCCAGGGCGATCACCACCGCGTTGTCGCCACCCAGCAGGATGTCGATGATGATGATCTGCCCCAGCGCGACCCAGAACTCGGGCGATGTCAAAAATTCCATAGGTTCCTCGTTGTCATTTGGCGATAGGCCGCGCGGCACCTGTGGGCGGTGCCGGCGATTCCACAGACGTTCAGGCCCGCTCCGGGGCCGTCAAGGAAGCTGGAGGGCTGTGCGCCGCGGTGGGCGCCCATGCCGGGGAGTGCATGGCCTTGAACGGCCCGTGGACGGGCCTTTCAAAGGTCTTGCTCGGTCGGCGCGCCGCGCGGCTCCGCCAGGACCCGGAAATGCCGGAAGCCTCGCGGCTTCGTATTGACGACATGACCGACAGTGCCGGCGGCTCGGGACGTGCCTTCGCGCCGGGACCGGGAGCTACTCCCCCTCGAAGCCTGCATTGGAACACAGCCCTGCGCAACGCGGCAAGGCGGATGTGCGGTCCACTGGCCGCGTGCCTTGAGCGGAAGTTGCCGCAGACACCGGATGGCATTGATCTGTCTGCTATGTTTTCATGAGCATTGGGGTGAACCCGGAGAGTCCGCGGGCCCATGGCGACCGGCCGGCGCTGCCAGCGGGCGCCGCGGGTAAGATCGGCCGCCTTTTTCCCGCGTGTTTTTCCGCGTGTCCATGGCCGCCCTGCACATCACCGATATCGAATCCGCCATCAACCATTGGCGCGCCCGTGCGCCGGCGGGCGCGGGGCTGGCGCTGGCACCCGAACTCCAGGCGCTCGCGGAGGTGTATGCCCGCATGGTCTACGCGCGGGTGGACGAGGTGGAGGAGGCCTTGCTGCCCGCCGATGCCATGGCGGCCTGGCTGGCGTGGTACGAGACGACGCCCGACACGCCCTGCATCGCCATTTGCTCGACCAGCCAGGGCGACGACCATTGCAAGGGGTGTGGACGCAGCTTCGCCGAAGTGCAGCACTGGCTGGCGATGGGACCGGCCGAAAAGCGTGTCGTGTGGCGGCGCATCACCATCGAGAACACGGCCTGGCGCTTCAACCGCTATGCGGAGCGGGCCGCGGAGGGGCCGCAGGCGCCGGATGCCGCACGCCCCGCCCGGTAGCCGCTGCGCGCCGCGTGACAGGCGCCCCGGAAGCGCCTAAGCTGGCCGCATGCTGCGCTTGACCCAGGCTCCGAACATCGTCATCGCCACGCTTTGGGCCGATCTGCTGAGCGAGGGCGGCATGCCGGCCACGGTGCAGCGCCAGCACCTGCTGGCGGCGGCCGGCCAGCTGCCGCCGGACCAGTGCCTGCCGGAAATCTGGCTGGAGCACGCAGAGCATGCGCCGCAGGCCCGGCGCCTGCTGCAGGCGCTAGCGGACCTGCCCCAGCGGCGCTGGCACTGCGCCGGCTGCGGGGAATGGGTCGAGGGTGGGTTCGAGCAGTGCTGGAACTGCGGTGCGTTCATGCCCGCGGCCGACGGGCGCTGAACGCCGCCGGGGCCCTCGGGGCCCGTGCTCATTTCCAGCGGATGGGCTCCAGGTGGACGCTGCCCAGGCCACTGCTCAGCGTGAGGCCACCTTCCTGCACCGTGGCCTGCAATTGCATGCTGCGCTCGGCCAGGGACGCCAGCTGTTGCGATGCCTCGGTGGGCAGGCGCCAGACCTGCAACCTGTCCTGCCGCGAGAGCTTGCCCTCGATGCCCCTCCACCAGACCTCGGCCGCATGGTGGAAGCAATAGACCAGCACCGCATCCGCCTTGGAGGAGGCCTTGGCCAGCGGCTTGTCCTCGGGCTGGCCGACTTCGATCCACAGGCGCTTGCGGCCCGTGAAGTCGGTGATGGACACGTCCGGATCGTCCGGATCCGAGAGGCCGGCGCCGAAGGCCAGCGTGCCGTCCCCCTGGCACATGGCCTGCAGCTGCCAGGCGTTGAGCGCCAGCGCCGCCAGCCGGACCATCATGCGCTCGTCGGTCTCGCTGGGGTGGCGGGCCAGGGTCAGGGCGTGGTCGGCGTAGTAGCCGTGGTCGATGTCGGCGATCGCGAGGTTCGCCTTGAAGATGGTGGACTTGATGGCCATGCTCAGACGCGGCGGGCGAGTTCGGCGGCCTTGCCGATGTAGCTGCCCGGCGTCATGGCCAGCAGGCGGTCCTTGTCGGCCTGGGGGATCTCCAGGCCGGCGATCAGCGTGTGCAGTGCCTCGGCCGTCACGGTCTTGCCGCGGGTGACTTCCTTGAGCTTCTCGTAGGCGCCCTGCACGCCGTAGCGGCGCATGACGGTCTGGATCGGCTCGGCCAGCACTTCCCAGCTGGCGTCCAGGTCGGCGGCCAGGGCTTCCTCGTTCAGTTCCAGCTTGTTCAGGCCGGTCATCAGCGAGGAGTAGGCAAGGGCGGCATAGCCCATGGCCACGCCGATGTTGCGCAGCACGGTGCTGTCGGTGAGGTCGCGCTGCCAGCGGCTGATGGGCAGCTTCTCGGAGAGGTGGCGCAGCAGCGCGTTGGCCAGGCCCAGGTTGCCTTCGGCGTTCTCGAAGTCGATGGGGTTGACCTTGTGCGGCATGGTGGACGAGCCGATCTCGCCGGCCTTCAGGCGCTGCTTGAAGTAGCCCAGGCTCACGTAGCCCCAGATGTCGCGCGACAGGTCGACCAGGATGGTGTTGGCGCGGGCGACGGCGTCGAACAGCTCGGCCATGTAGTCGTGCGGCTCGATCTGGATGGAGTAGGGCTGGAAGGTGAGGCCCAGGCCCAGCGGCTCCGGGGTCTCGACGACCTTCTTGCTGAAGGCCTCCCAGTCGAAGTCGGGCCAGGCCGAGAGGTGGGCGTTGTAGTTGCCCACGGCACCGTTCATCTTGCCCAGCATCTTCACGCCGGCGATGCGGTCGCAGGCGGCCTGCAGGCGCACGACCACGTTGGCCAGTTCCTTGCCCACGGTGGTGGGGCTGGCGGTCTGGCCGTGGGTGCGGCTCAGCATGGGGACTTCGGCGTAGGCGTGCGCCATTTCGCGCAGTTTCAGGACGATGCGGTCCAGGCCGGGCAGGATGACCTGGTCGCGGCCGGAGCGCAGCTGCAGCGCGTGGCTGGTGTTGTTGATGTCTTCGCTGGTGCAGGCGAAGTGCACGAACTCCGCGGCCTTTTCCAGCTCGGGGCGGGCCTCGAACTTGGACTTGATCCAGTATTCGACCGCCTTCACGTCGTGGTTGGTGGTCTTCTCGATGTCCTTGATCGCCTGCGAGTCGGCCTCTGAGAAATTCTTCACCAGGCTCAGCAGGTAGGCGCGCGCGCCGGTGGTCAGGGGCTTGAATTGCTCGAAGCCGGCGTCCGACAGCGCGATGAACCATGCGACTTCCACCTGCACCCGGCGGTGCATGTAGCCGTGCTCGCTCATGATGGGGCGCAGGGCGGACAGTTTGGCGGCGTAGCGGCCGTCGAGCGGAGAGAGGGCGTTGATGGTGGACAGGCTCATGGGGCGGGATTGTAGGTGCCGACCGTGGCGCAGGCGCTGCACTGGCGTCCCGTCCTGGCAGCGAGAGTGCGGCCAGCCCCCTAGAATCGGCGGCCGCCCGTTCGTTCTCTCTTGTCCTGCCCGCGCCCGGAAACACACCATGAAACTCATCGGATCCTCTGCCAGTCCCTATGTGCGCAAGGTGCGCATCGTGATGGCCGAGAAGAAGCTGGACTACCGCTTCATCGAGGAAAACGTCTGGGCCGACGACACTACGATCGCCACGTCCAACCCCCTCGGCAAGGTGCCCTGCCTCGTCATGGAAGGGGGCGAGGCAGTGTTCGATTCGCGCGTCATCGTCGAATACCTGGACACCCTGTCACCCGTGGGACGGCTCATCCCCACCCAGGGCCGCGAGCGCGCGGAGGTCAAGACCTGGGAAGCCCTGGCCGACGGCGTGATGGATGCCGGCGTGCTGGCCCGGCTGGAGGCCACGTGGAAGGACCGCCGCGACGGGGAGCGCAGCCAGGCGTGGATCGACCGCCAGCTCGGCAAGGTGCATGCCGGCCTCAAGGCGATGTCCCAGGGGCTGGGCGAGAAGCCGTATTGCAGCGGCATCCACCTGAGCCTGTCCGACGTGGCGGTGGGATGCGCCCTGGGCTGGCTGGAGTTCCGGTTCCCCGAGATCGCCTGGCGGACGGAGCATCCCAACCTGGGGCGCTTGCTCGACAAGCTGATGCAGCGGCCCAGCTTCGCTGATACGCAGCCCCGCTGAACCCTCTGCCGGGCTGCCAGGAGCCTGCAGAGGAGCCCCCAGAAAGCCAAAAGCGCGCACCTTGCGGTTGCGCGCTTTTTTTGCGGCCGGAATAAAAAAAGTTGCGAAGCGTCCCGAAACGAATTAGAGAGGGAGGGAGGAGAAGCGCTTCAGGATTTCAGTCGGACAGGTCCGAAAGGCTTCGCAACGAGAAACTGGAAAACTCAACATGAAGGACGAGCGTAGTTAACTTGTCCACGGACGATAGATTAGTGCCAAATCGGCAAAGTTCCAGCGATGTGCGCTCCAAAAACATCAAAAAATGTAAGATTTCCGCATATCGGAATATGACACTGCGAAACGTCGCAAATTAACGAAGCAGTTTCAGTTGCTGCTCGATCGCCCGGACGACTTTCGGGTCGTCCGGTGCCACGGAACTGCCGAAACTTGCCACCACCTTGCCATTCCGGTCGAGCAGGTATTTGTGGAAGTTCCATCGCGGCGCCTCGCCTGCCTGGGCAGCGAGTTCGCGGTAGAGCGGCGAGGCGCTGCCACCCTTGACACTGCTCTTGGCGAACATGGGAAAGCGCACCCCAAATGTGTTGCTGCAGAAGTCGGCAATTTGCGCATTGCTGCCGGTTTCCTGTGCGAAATCGTTCGACGGAAAGCCCAGCACTGCGAAACCTTGCGTCTTGTAACGGGCGTGCAGCGCCTCCAGGCCCTCGTACTGGCCGGTGAATCCGCAGTAACTGGCGGTGTTGACTACGAGCAGCACCTGGCCCTTGTACTGGCACAGGTCCTGGGGGGCTTCGTCCTGCAGGCGGGGCATGCTGTGGTTCAGGACGGCAGGGCAGGCCGCGGCCGACGGGGCGGGCCCTGTCGGTGCGGCCGGCGGGGTTTGCGCGGCAGCCGACAGGGCTGCGGCATAGGCCGCGAGTGCAAGGATCAGCGGGGAGGTGAGGCGGGGCATGGAGGTTCTCCCGGAGTCGGCAGGGGGCGAGAGGCCGCGGCACGGCCGTCCGCGACGGTAGTACAGAAGCCGTGCGCGTGGCAAGCGGAGGCCGCGCTTACACCAGCGCCAGCAGGCGCGCGAGGGGCAGTTGCACCCGCACGTCGCGCAACGCCACGGCGCCCGTGATCTTCCAGGCCGGCTGGGCCGTATCCCGCGGGATCGGCTCGCCCGTCGGCATGCCGCTGCGGTTGAGTACGACGGCCACGCGCGGCGTGGTGGCACTGGCGCCGCGGCGCAGCACCACGGCGACCTCCTGGCTGGCCAGGCGCACGAAGGCGCCGGGCGGATACACGCCCAGGGCCTTCACGAGGGCCGAACCCGCTTCATCGACCTGGTGGGCCTCGTCGTAATAGGTGGCCTGCATGGCGGCGGTGACGGGCATGGGCGCCCGCGAGGCGCGCGGCGCGAGGCGCGCGCCGAAGATGTCGGCCCGCTGGATGAGGCGGGCCATCTGCTGGGCCTCGCTCTTGCCCGCGAGGGGCCCGGGGGCGCGGTGGTGGTGGGCGCGCACGGCTTCCAGCCAGACCGGATCGTCCACGCCGAGCTGCCGCAGCAGTGCTTCGGAGCGCACGGCATGGTTTTCGATGTCGGCCAGTTGCGGGGCGGTCAGCGGCTGGGTCTGGACGGCGAGCTGGTCCTGCAGCGTGGTCATGGCGATGTTCATCGACAGCGCCGCGCGCCCCAGCTGCAGGACCTTGGGCACCGGCCAGCGCAGGTGCTCCGCGGCCACGACCATGCACACGCAGGCCACCAGCATGGCATGCGTGCCGCTGTACTGCTGCATTTCCTGGCCCGACAGATAGACGAGCGCGAGCAGGGTCGCGTCGGGCGTGGCAGCGCAGTGGCGGGCGAGTTCGCCGTGCAGCGCCTCGAAGCGTTCGCCGAATTCCGCCGCCGGCGGAGGTGCCCGCAGCAGCTGGGTAGCGCGCAGCTGCAGTTCGGGCCAGTCCGGCGGACCGTTGGCTGCGCTCGCCTTCTCCCGCGAGGCCGACGCGCCTGCGGAGATCTTCATCGCGGCGATCTGGCCCAGGGAGGTGTCCGTGAGCAGCATCTTCTGCAGCTGGGCGAGGTAGGCGCGGTGGCTGTCGCCCGACTCGTCGGTGTCCACGCACAGGCTCAGGCCGCGCGCCACCATCAGGTCCAGTTCTTCGCGGTTGCGGATCACGTAGCCCCGCTGCGCGAGCAGCACTCCGCTGGCGCCCCGGAGCACGAAGGGCAGCGGGTGCCCGAGGGGGATCGTGTCGATGTTCAGCGCGACGAGGTTCATGGCGGGTCGCTCATTATCGGCGCCGCCACAGGGGGCTAAGCCTGCCGGAGGGGGAGGGTTTTGCCTCTATTCGGGCGTTGGGTGCCTCTCTCCGTTTCCCGGAGGTGGCATGCCGCGGACCGCGGCAGCCTCTCCGGAGCACGCGGATCAGGTCGCCGCTCCCGCCGCTGGCGGTGGCGGCGGCGCGCGCCGCAGGACACGGCGGCGGAACCACTGCGCGAAGTCGTCCACGTAGGTGAATACGGCCGGCACCACCAGCAGGCTGAGGACGGTGGAGGTGAGCAGCCCGCCGATCACGGCCACGGCCATGGGCGAGCGGAAGCTCATGTCCGCGCCGCCCCAGGCCAGGGCGATGGGCAGCATGCCCGCGCCCATGGCGAGCGTGGTCATGATGATGGGCCGCGCGCGCTTGTGGCAGGCGTCCAGCAGGGCGTCCCAGCGGCTCATGCCCTGGTCGCGCCGCGCCACGATGGCGTACTCCACGAGCAGGATGGAGTTCTTGGTGGCGATGCCCATGAGCATGATGAGCCCGATGAGCGAGGGCATGGAAAAGCTCTTGCCGGCGATCAGCAGGCCCACGAAGGCGCCGCCGAGCGACAGCGGCAGGGCCATGAGGATGGTGACCGGCTGCAGGAAGTCCTTGAAGAGCAGCACCAGCACGAGGTAGATGCAGACCACGCCGGTGAGCATGGCCAGGCCGAAGCTGGCGAACAGCTCGCCCATCATCTCGGCGTCGCCCACGTCGATCAGGCGCACGCTGGCCGGCTTCTGGCGCACGGAGGGCAACTGCCGCACGGCCTCGGTGACCTCGCCCAGCCCCTGGGTGCCGAGCTCGATCTCGAAGTTGACGTTGCGGGCCCGGTCGTAGCGGTTGATGACGGCGGGGCCGCTGCCGACCTCGAGCCGGGCGACCTCGCCCAGGCGCACCGGCCCGCGCGATCCCAGCACGGCCAGGCGCTCCAGCACCGAAAGGTCTTCGCGGGCCGCGTCGTCCAGGCGCACGACGATGGGCACCTGCCGCTGGGGCAGGTTGAGCTTGGGCAGGTTCTGGTCGTAGTCGCCCACGGTGGCCACCCGCAGCGTCTCGGCGATGGCGCTGCTGGTGACGCCCAGGTCCGCGGCACGGGCGAAGTCGGGGCGCACCACGATCTCCGGCCGCACGAGGCTGGCGCTGGAGCCGATGTTCCCGATGCCGGGAATGGTGCGCAGGTCGCGCTCCACCGCCCGCGCGGTATCGGCCAGGGCCTGCGGGTCCTCGCTCGCGAGGGCGAGCACGTACTTGTCGTTGGAGCCGCCCAGGCCGATCTTCACGCGCACGCCGGGCAGGTCGGCCATGGCCGCGCGCAGGTCCTGCTCGATGGCCTGCTTGAGCGGGCGTTCGCCCCGGGCCACGAAACGCAGCGTGAGGGTGGCCTTGCGCGGATCGCCCGCGCTCGCTCCGCCTGCCATGGGGTCGGCGCCCGCCGAGCCTCCGCCGATGGCGGTGTAGATGCTGCGCACGTGGCCCACCTTCATCACGCGCTCCGTGGCCTGGGCCACCGCGGCGCGGGTTTCTGCGAGGCGGGTGCCGGGCGGCAGTTCCAGGTTCACCTGGGTCTGGGCGTTGTCGTCCGGCGGGATGAAGCCCGAAGGCAGTAGCGGGATGAGCGCGATCGAGGCCACGAAGAACAGCAGCGCGCCGATCACCGTGAGCACGCGGTGGCGCAGCGCCCAGGCCGAGGCGCGCATGTAGCCGGAGAGCCAGCGCAGCTCCTTTTCCTCGCCGGACAGGGGCTTGAGGATGTAGGCCGCCATCATCGGCGTGAGCAGCCGGGCCACGACCAGCGAGGCGAACACGGCGAGCGCGGCCGTCCAGCCGAACTGCTTGAAGAAGCGCCCGGGAATGCCGCTCATGAAGGCCGTGGGCAGGAAGACGGCGATCAGGGTGAAGGTGGTGGCGATCACCGCGAGGCCGATCTCGTCGGCCGCCTCCATCGCCGCCTGGTAGGGCGACTTGCCCATGCGCAGGTGGCGCACGATGTTCTCGACCTCGACGATGGCGTCGTCCACGAGGATGCCGACCACGAGCGAGAGGGCCAGCAGCGTGATGATGTTGATCGAGAAGCCGAGCAGGTACATGCCGATGAAGGCCGGCAGCACGGACAGCGGCAGCGCCACGGCCGAGACGATGGTGGCGCGCCAGTTGCGCAGGAAGAGCCACACCACGACGACGGCGAGGATGGCGCCCTCGTACAGCAGGTGCATGGAGCTGTCGTATTCGTCGCTGGCGATTTCCACGAAGTCCACCGTGCGGGTGAGGTGGAGGTCGGGATGTTCCGCCACCAGCTGATCGAGGGCGCGCTGCACCCCCGCGCCCACTTCCACTTCGCTGGCACCGCGGCTGCGCGAGACTTCGAAGCCGATCACCGGCTTGCCATCCAGCAGCGCGGCGGTGCGCGGCTCGGCCACCGTGTCGGTGACGGTGGCGATGCGGTCCAGGCGCACGTGTCCGCCGGCCGAAAGCGGAATGTCGAGCGCGGCGATCTCCTGGGCCGTGCGCACGGTGGCGATGGTGCGCACGGGCTGCTCCGTCCCGCCCAGGTCGGTGCGGCCGCCCGCGCTTTCGGTCTGCACCAGGCGCAGCTGTCGCGAGACGTCGGCCGCGGTGGCGCCCAGGGCCTGCAGGCGCAGCGGATCGATGGCCACGCGCACCTCGCGCTGCACGCCGCCCACGCGGCCGACGGCGCCCACGCCGGGCACGGCCAGCAGGCGGCGGGTGAGGGTGTCATCGACGAACCAGGACAGCGCCTGGTCGTCCATGCGGTCGGACGCGATGGCGAAGGCCAGGATGGGCTGCGAGGAGAGCTCGAGCTTGGTGACGATGGGGTCGCGCAGGTCGGCGGGCATGTCGGCGCGCACGCGGGAGACGGCCGAGCGCACGTCGTCCACGGCTTCCTGCACGGGCTTTTCCAGCCGGTACTCGGCCGCGATCGTGGCCGTGCCGTCCACCAGGGTGGTGGTGATGTGCTTGAGGCCCTGCGTGGTGGCGATGGCGTTCTCTATCTTGCGCGCCACATCGGTCTCGAGCTGCCCCGGCGCTGCGCCGGGCAGGGCGGCGGTGACCATCACGACCGGCAGGTCCATGTCCGGGAAGTTCTGCACCTTCATCGCGCGGAACGACAGCAGGCCGGCGAAGGTGAGCAGCACGAACAGCATCGCGGCCGGGATGGGATTGCGGATGGACCAGGCGGAAAGGTTCATGGCTGCGGGCTCTCGGGGCTCTGGCGGGAATGCGGATGCGGCATGGGCGGGGACTCTCGTTCTTCTCTATCGCGCGGCGCTGGCGCTCTTCGAGGCCGGGACGGCGGCGGCCGGCGCGGCTGTGCCGGATGCCTCGACGCGCACGGTGTCGCCGTCGTTGAGGAACGCGCCGCCGCGTTCCACGAGGGTGGCGCGCTCCTGCAGTCCCGTGAGGATCTCCACCCGGTCGCCCGTGCGCTGGCCGGTCTTCACCTGGCGCATCGCCACGCGGCCGCCGTCGCCGACCTCGAACACGGCACTGAAGCCGTCGCGCACGACCACCGCCGATTGCGGGATGGTGAGGGTCTCGCGCTGCGCGAGCAGGAAATCGCCGCGCGCGAACATGCCGGCCCGGATATCGGGATGGGCGGGCAGATCGACATAGACGAGGGCGTTGCGCGTCTGCGGGTCCACCGTGGGCGCCACCATGCGGACGGTGCCCTCCACCTCGGCGCCGCTTGCGGCGGTGACCTTCGCGCGGATGCCGGAGCGCACGCGCGGCAGCTCGCTGGAGGTGACCTCGGCGCGCCATTCGAGCCGGCCCTTGCGCACCATGCGGAACAGCTCGGTGCCTGCGCCCACCACGGAGCCCACGGTGGCAGTGCGCGAGGAGATGACGCCGCTGTCGGGTGCCAGCACCTGCGTGTGCTTCAGGCGCAGTTGCTGCGCGGACAGCGCCGCCTGGGCGGCTTCGACGCGGGCGGCGGCGGTCTCGCTCGCGGTGGTGTACTGCTGGATCTGCTGCTGGCTCAGTGCGCCCGAGGCCTGCAGCGTGCGGGCCCGCTCGGCGTTGGCGGCCGCCTCGGCGGCGCTTGCCCTGGCTTCCAGCAGGCTGGCGCGGCTCTGGGCCAGCTCGGCCTGGACCGTATCGGCGGAGAAGACAGCAAGGACCTGCCCCGCACGCACCGTGTCGCCGACGTTCACGCGCACTTCGGTCAGCCGCAGGCCGTTGCTCTCGGTGCCGATGCTCGCCTCCTGCCAGGCGGCGATGTTGCCGTTGGCCGGCAGCCGGGCAGCGATGGATTCGCGGCGCGGCGTGGTGGTGGTCACGGTGAGCGCGGGGCGGGGTGCTGGCGCAGCGGCATCCTTGCCCTTGGCGGCTTCGGCGTGAGAGGCGCCGGGCGTGGCCAGCACGAGGGCGCCGCCGGCGAAGGCGGCGAGGCAGGCGGCCGACAGGGCCAGGAGCAGGGAGGGGCGTGAACGCAGGCGCAGCATGGAAAAGGTCCGGGAGTTGCGGTCGTTGAAACGGTTCGGGGCGGGGCGCCGAAGGCGCTGGTCGATGTGGGGCCGGGGCCGCCGCGCACTAGCGGGCCGCCACCGGCGTGGCAGGCGGCTCCCAGCCGCCTCCCGCAGCGCGGTAGAGGCCGATCCACGCCGCCATGCGCTCCTGCCGCAGCGAGATGAGCGCGGTTTCGGAGTTGAGTGCGGTGCGGCGTGTTTCCTCCAGCTCCAGCAGACTCGCGAGTCCGCCGCGCCAGCGCGCCTCGGTAGCGACGAAGGAGGCTCGGTAGCCTTGTGCGGCGCGCTCGGCGTCGGCGCTGCGCGCGGCCGTGCTCGCGAGCCGCACCAGGGCCTGCTCGACCTCGCTCACCGCGCGGCGCACGTTGGCACGGTAGAGTTGCGCGGCTTCCTCGTAGCGTGCCTGGGCGGCATCGACCTGGGCGGCACGCCGGCCTGCATCGAAGAGGGGCAGGCTGAGGCCCACCGGGCCGATCGACCAGGTGTTGGTGGCGACGCTGGTACCGCCCGTGCTGCCCCATGCCCGGCCGACCGACCCGGCCAGGGTGAGGCGCGGAAAGCGCTGGGCGCGTGCATTGCCGACATCGGCGCTGGCCGCAGCCACTTCGCGCTCGGCCGCATACACGTCGGGCCGCTGGGCCAGGACACGGGCCGGCAGGGCATCGATGGCGAAGAGCGCATCCGGAAGGGCCTGCGGTGCCGCCGACTCGGCCGCCCGGGTGCGCAGTTCCGCTTCCGGCATGCCGGTGAGCGCCACCAGTCCCTTCAGGTCGATGTCACAGGCCATGCGCTGCTGCTCGGCGCGCACGCGGCCTTCGGCGCCGCTGGCCTGCGCGAGCGCCAGCGTGGCGGGCGCGGTGAAGCCCGCACGTTCGCTGGCTTCTGTCAGGCGCGCGCTCTCCGTGCGGGAGCGGGCATCGGACTGGGCCACCTCGGCCAGCCGCAGGCACTGGTGCCATGCATCGTATTGCGTGGCCACTTCGGCCGCGACCGAGACGCGGGCCTCGTGCCACTGGGCCTGCGCGCCCGCGAAGCGCTGGCGTGCGGCCTCCTCGGCCGCGGCGTTGCCCCCGAAAAGATCCACTTCCCAGCCGGCCTGCACGGTGCCCTGGACGGTCGTGGCGAGGCCGGCGGCCTGCTGGCTGGTGCCCCGGCTGGCATTGCCCTGGGCATCCAGCGTCGGCAGCAGCGCGGCGCGCGCAGCGACCTGGGTGGCCCGTGCCTGCTGCACGCGCGAGCGTGCCTGGGCGATGTCCGGAGAGACTTCCTGTGCCCGTCCGATCAGGTCCGTCAGCAACGGGTCGCCCAGGCGGTCCCACCAGCGGGCGAGATCTTCGATGCGGCCCTGGTGCGGCAGCGGGGCCTGCCAGCCGGCGGGCGTGGCCGCTTCGGTGCGTGGCGGGGGCGATGTCACCGCGCAGCCCGACAGGGCCAGCAGCGCAGCGGCGCAGAGAAGGCGGTAGGGTCCGGTGGGGAGGAACGGCGTCATGGTTTCAGCGTCTTGCGGCGGGCCGGTGGAGGAGGAGCGGAGGCCCTGGCAGACGCCCGGGCTGCGGCGGGCGTGGCTTGACGCCAGGCTTTCTCGGCTGCGATCATGGCCAGCGCATAGTCCACCATGCGGTCGGCCCAGAGTTCCACTGCCCCGGTCGTGGCCAGCAGTTCGGGCTTGATGGCCTCGATGTCGTCGCGATGGCCCCACAGCTGGAACGCCATGCTGGAGAGGGTCAGCGCCAGCCGGTGGATGGCGAGGTCCGCGGTGGCGACCCCCATGTGGCGGCACAGCAGTCGCACGAGCGCGTCATGGGGCTGGCGCACGTCCTTGTCCAGGGCCCGTTCCCATTGGCCCGTGGGCTCGAGCATTTCCCGGATGTGCAGCCGCACGCTCTGGCGGGCCAGTTCGCCATGGCTCAGGGGGGCGAGCGCCGCGTGGAAGTAGCGCCGCAGCGCCTCTTCCATCGTGATGCCGGGTTGGGCGAAGGCGGAGCGCAGCGACTCGTGGTCCCACGTGGGCTCGGTGAAGACGGCACTGTAGAGCGATGCCTTGTCGCCGAAGTAGTAGCTCACGGCCGCCACGTTGGCCTGCGCCGCCGCGGCAATGGCCCGGACCGAGGTCCTGGTGTAGCCCTGCTCGGAAAACAAACGCAGGGCGGCGGACAGCAGGCGCGCCCGCGGGGATGCCTGCTCCTCTCCCGTCAGGGTGGGAGACGATGCCGGAGGGGGAATCTCGGCAGAACGTGGACGTCGTGCGGGCATGGCCGCGGATTACACCACATTCAATCAAACGTTTGTTTGAATTGCGCGGGTGCCTGTCCGCGTCCCGCCGTATCGGCCGGACCGTGGTCGCCGTTCAGGCGGGAGCGCGGGCCTCGATGAAGTCGCGGCAGCGTTCGGTGCTCTCCGGGCCGAAGACCGCCGTCCAGCCTGCGGGCACCACCAGGAAGTGCGGCCACAGGGACGCCTGGCCTGCGGCGTTGTGCAGCACGAGGAAAAGGCCGTTGCTGTCGTCAAGGGGATGGGTCATGGGAAAGCTCCGTTGCAGTTCTTTTCTTCATGGCTACGCAAGGGCCGGCTGTGGCCGGCTGCGTTCCGCAGCCCCGGTCAGGCCTTCCAGGGCCTGGGCGATGCTTGCCAGGGCGTCGTACCCCGCAAAGGCATCCCGCATAGCCTGCGCGCGCTGCCGGTAGGAGGCATGGCCGAGCAACTGGTGGACCGCGTCCGCGATCGCGCGGCTGCCGGGTTGCCCTGTCTTCAGGTTGATGCCTGCCCCCGTCCAGGCGACGCGGGCCGCGATTTCGGGTTTTTCCTCCGTGCTTCCGGCCACCACCATGGGGATGCCGAGGCTGAGGGCATGGTTGACCGAGCCATAACCGCCATTGGTCACCAGCGCATGCACCTTGGGCAACAGGCGGTCGTACGGGATGAAGTCGAGGACACGGGCATTCGCGGGAGCCGCTGCCGCGACCGCGGGCGGCACGGGCCCGCCCGTGGTGGCGATCACGTGCAGGTGCGGCATGCCGGCCAGCGCCTGGAGCGTGGGGACGATCAGGTGGTTCGGGTCCTCGTTGGCCAGCGTGCCCTGTGTGACCAGCACCACGCTGCGGCCATCGTCCAGCGTGTGCCACCATGGCGGCGGTTCGAAACCCTGCGAGGGCGGCGCGAGCAGCGGCCCCACGAAGCGGACCGTGTCCGGCAGGTCGCTGCGAGGATATTCGAAAGCCTCGGCCGTGAGTTGCAGGTAGAGGTCCGGCAGGGTGAACATGGCATCGGCGAAGAACCCGGGAAGCGGCGGTCGCTCCAGCTGCGCGAGCACGCCGTCGAAGTGGCGCTGCACGTCGTCGAAGGTGGTTCGCCGGACCATGGCCTGGAGCGCCTGGTATTGCTGCCGCTGCTGGGCGTTGGCGGGGGGCGGCAGCGCCGAGCCGAACATGGCCGTGTCGGCGCTGGAGAGCGCCAGCGCACTGATGCCCAGCGCGACCACGGGCGGCCTGTCGCTGCGCGGCCCCAGCAGCAGCGGCATGGTGCCGCAGAACATGGTGTCCGTGACGATGGCGTCGGCGTCGAAGCCGCCGTCCAGGATGCGCTGCAGGCCTTCGTACTGCAGCGCGATGGCGTCGGCGAAGAAATGCTTGAGGCCATAGGCGAGCCGGGGCGGGCCGGGCGGCAGCCGTTGCAGTTGCGGGTGCTGCTGGCCGAATTCGCGAAAGTCCTGGCCGATGCCGGGCAGCAGCGGAACGAAGCTGGCGCCGGTGCCTTCGGCCTGGGTGCGGAAGATGCCGCCGGTGTGGATCCGCACTTCGTGGCCGAGCTGGACGAGGTGCCGTGCCACTGCCAGGACGGGCATCACATGTCCGGGCAGGGCGGTGGCGGCGAGCAGATAGCGTGCCATGGGTTAAGTTTCTCCTGCGATGGGTCAGCCGAGGGCCACGGCGGGTTGCGCGCCAGCGGCATCGGCAGCGTCGCCGATGCCGAGGTGCTCGAAGTAGCGCCGCAGCAACTCACGGTCCGCCGAGCGGATCGGCGCCCCCGCGGCTTGCAGCCGTTCCTGGGTGGCAGTGGCGCAGACGATGGCCGGCACGGAGTTGTGGAGGTCGTAGCCGTCCAGGATCGTGAGGAGCGCCGCCAGGTCGAGGTCCTGCGTGATGGCCAGACGCTGTTGCGCATGGCGCATCCAGTTGGCGAAATCCGTGGACTGCAGCGGCCTGCCGATCTGCTGGAACACGACGCTCATGTCGTTGACGTGCAGCGGATCGGATCCGAGCAGGTGGAAGACTTCGCCCCACGAATCCTGCCGGAGCGAGAGCCGCACGATCGCCTGCGCCACTTCGTCCACGGGCGTCAGGCTGATGGAAAGATCCAGATGGGGCGATATCCCCAGCTCCGCGTACAGCCGGGCCAGGCGCCAGAACATGTCGGTGTCGTTGCAGACAGCCCTTGCCTTGTCTCCCGTGACCGCGCCCAGGCGGTAGATCGCCACGGGCAGGCCCCGTGCCTGCGCGGCCCGGGCCAGGTGGTCGGCCACCCACTTGCTCTTCGCGTAGCCGTTCCCCAGTCCGTCGGGTGTGGACAGGGCGGACCGCTCGGTCACCACCGGCGTTTCGGGGTTCATGCCGATCACGGCCAGCGTGGAGACGTAGTGCAGCACTTTCGGCCGGCCCTGGGCCGTCCATTCCAGCAGCGTGACCACGCTGTCCACGTTGGACGGCTTCAGGGTCTCGTAGGGATGGAGGTAGTCCACCTGTGCGGCGCAATGGTAGATGGCATCGCATTCGGCCACGCGCCGGATGGCGTCGTCGGTCATGCCGAGCCGCTCCGCAGCGAGATCGCCGGTGGCGATTTCGACGCGCGAGGCATCCCACGCCTCGCCGAGGCAGCGCTCCGCCAGCGCGTGCTGCAGGCGTTGCAGTCCCGCGCGCTCGTTTGGTGCGCGCACATGGCAGATGATGGTGGCGGACGTTTCGCGCAGCAGCGTGGCGAGCAGGTAGCTGCCCACGAAGCCGCTCGCGCCGGTCAGGAAGACGCGCTGGGGAATGGCGGGTGGCGCGGGCAGGTCCGGCTTGCGGATGTGCTCGGGCAGCGCGATCTGGGCCCTGAGGTCGGTGGCGGGGCGCATGCCCCCGTTGGTGTCGAACCAGACCGCGAGCTCTGCGATGGTGTGCCGGTTGTAGAGTTCGGCCGGCGGAAAATCCGGGTGCATATGTTCGCGGATCTTCATGCCGAGCTGCATGGCCATGAGCGAATGCCCGCCAAGGTCGAAGAAGCTGTCATGGATGCCCACCTTCTCCGCATGCAGCGCGCTGGCCCAAAGCCCTGCGAGTTTCTTCTCGATCGCGGAGCGCGGAGCGACATAGCCCGGGCCAGAAGTGCAGGCGGTGGGAGCAGGAAGCGCCCGGCGATCGAGCTTGCCGCTCGGCCCCAGCGGCAGTTCCGCCAGGATGACGAAGGCGGAAGGGACCATGTATTCGGGCACGCGTTGCGCCACATGGGCCCTCAGAGAGAAGTCGTCCAGCCGGTCGCCGGCGACGGGCACGCAGTACGCCACCAGCACCTTGCTTCCGCCGGCGTCCTCCCGCACCACCACGGCTGCCTGCTGCACGCCGGGATGGCGCATCAGAGCCGATTCGATTTCGCCCGGCTCGATGCGCAGGCCCCGTATCTTCACCTGGTGGTCGGAACGGCCGAGGAATTCGAGCGTGCCGTCGTCGCGCCAACGCGCGAGGTCGCCGGTGCGGTACATGCGGCTGCCTGCCGGCCCATGCGGATCCGCGATGAAGCGCTCCGCGGTGAGCGCGGGACGGTTCAGGTAGCCCAGCGCCAGGCCGTCGCCCGCGATATACAGTTCGCCGATGGCGCCCACCGGCAAGGGTTGCAGGCCCGGGTCCAGCACGTACATCCGGGTGTTCCAGATGGGGCGTCCGATCGGGAGGCGCGCCAGGCCGGCGCATGCCTCGGGTGTACAGGCCCAGGCGGTGACGTCCACCGCCGCCTCGGTGGGGCCGTAGAGGTTGTGCAGTGCGCACCACCCCAGCATGCCGTGGAACCGCGCAGCCAGGGGCGCAGACAGATCCTCGCCGCTGCATACCACCCGGCGCAGCGTATGGCATGCCGCCGCCGCAGGCTCCTGCAGGAACAGCTCGAGCATCGAGGGCACGAAGTGGACGGTGGTGACGGCTTCCCGCGCGATGAGGTCCGCCAGGTACTGCGGATCGCGGTGCCCGCCGGGCCGGGCGATCACGAGCGTGGCGCCCGCGATCAGTGGCCAGAAGAACTCCCATACCGAAACGTCGAAGCTCGAAGGCGTCTTCTGCAGCACGCGGTCGCCGGACTCCAGCCCGTACTCCGCCTGCATCCAGCGCAGCCGGTTGACGATGGCGGAGTGGGGCACCACGACGCCCTTGGGCCTGCCGGTGGACCCCGACGTGTAGATGACGTAGGCCGGTTGCGAGGGGTGCAGCGCTGCGGCCGCAGGGGCGCCTGCAGGCGCATCCTGCTGGAGGCCGGCCTGCGGTTGTGCGGCATCGACGAGAAAGCGCGGAATGCCGCCATCGAAGCGCCCGGAGAGCTCCTGCGTGGTCATGAGGCACACGGGCTGTGCGTCGTCCAGCATGAAGGCGAGGCGGTCGGCGGGAAAGTCCGGGTCGATCGGCATGTACGCCGCCCCGCTTCTCAGGACCGCAACCAGGGCTGCCACCAGTTCCAGCGACCGCGGAATCGCCAGCGCGACGAGGCGGTCCGGGCCGGCACCCATGGCCGCCAGACGGTGGGCCCATTCCCTGGCCTGGCGGTCGAGTTCGCCGCGGGTCATGGAGCGGCCTTCGAAGCGCAGCGCGATCGCGCCGGGGTCGCGCGACAGGCCGGCATCCAGCCATTCGGCCAGGTGGGCCGCGGGCTCCGCGCGGACCGCGCCGCCGCACCTGGACAGGAAGGCCTGGCGTTCATCTTCGGTGATGACCTCCACGCACCCGATGGCCTGCGTGGGAAGATCGGTCAGGGTGTCGAGCACGCCGAGCAGCCGGGCCTGGTGCGCTGCCAGTTCGGGCGCGGTGTAGAGATCGGCATGGGCGTCGAAGTCGATCCGCAGGTCCTGGCCATTCCCGTGCTCATACATGAAGATGCCGAGATCCTGGGGGGATCCGTTGGTGAGGTTGCGGGTCTCGATGGTGCAGTCCCCGAAGCGCAGCGCGTAGTCGAAGGGCTCCACGTTGACCATGGTGGTGAAGAGGGGATGGTCCTTCGCCTGCAGTTCCAGATCCGTGCGCAATTGCTCGGAGCGGTAGGCCTGGTGGCGCAGGATCTTGCGCATCTGCTGGCTGACCTCGCGCAGCAGGGCCGTGAAGGGCAGTTCGGGCCGCATGGACAGGCGCAGGGGCACTGCGTTGGCGACCATGCCGGGCACGCGCCGCATGCGGTCGTTGTAGCGCGCCGTCACCGGAACGCCGATCACCAGATCGGACACGCCCGTCATCCGGTAGAGATAGGTGGCCGTCGTGGCGATGAGTATCTGCGGCAGGGTGGCGCCGTGCAGTGCGGCCGCATCCCGCAGCGCGGCGACGCGCGCCGCCGGCCAGTGCGCCGTTTGCCGCAGCAGGCTGCCGATGTTGGTGCCGCGCCGTTCGGCGAGGGTCAGCGGCTCGGGGCGGTCGCGCATCCGCTCCATCCAGTATTCGCGGTCTTTCAGGGCGCGCGCGGAGTCGCGGTAGGCCTGGTCCTCCTCGATCAGGACGGACAATGGTTTCAGTTCAGAATCGGCCGGCGCAGCCGTGCCGTTCACCAGCGCCGTGTACAGGTCTGCCGCCCGGCGCGCGACGATGACGGCGGCGAAGCCGTCGTTGGCGTAGTGGTGCCCGCGCTGATACCAGATGTGGTGGTCCGGAGCGATGCGGAGCACTGCGCTGTACCACATGGGCTCCCGTTCGACATCCGTGCGGCGGGCAGAGTTTTGGACCATCCATTGTTCCGCCGATGCCCGGGGATCGCCGTCGCCGCTGAAATCGAGCAGGGAGATGCTGCCCGAGAACTCGGGCTCCAGCCACTGCCGGGGGCCCTGGGGCGTGTCCTCGACACGCAGCCGGAGGGACTCCGTCTCCGCGCACAGGGTGCGCAAGGCCTGCAGAAACAGCTGGGGATCGAACTTCCCGCGAATCTCGATGGCCTCCGCGATATTGAAGTGGGCATCGGGCGGCGCGAAACGTGTAAGGAGCCACATGCCTATCTGGGCTGCGGTCAGTGGAAGGTAATGGACAGGGGAATGACTGGCGCGCATGGCGGCTCCGTTCGATTCGTTGACAACGATGGAATGGGAGACGGACCAGCCGATTGCCACGGGCGCGGGCCCGCAGAGTGGTTCGTTGGCACAGCCGCACACGACGCGCTGAGGGGGCAACCCCAGGCGCCGAATGACCGTGTACAGGCAGGATGCCCTCCCTCTTGACTTCGGCCCCTTGAGAGGCTCTTCACAGCGATGAGTCCGCGTCTCCAGCGGTCATCGGCACGCTGTTGGGTAAATTCTTGTTGCTTGGGCGTATCGTTGCCAAAAAACTGCCGAGCAGCAATGTCCCAAGATTTATGGCTGGGATAAGGGAAGTCCCCTGCTTTGCTCCGGGAAGGAGCCGAGATGCAGCGGGGAATGGCGGCGGCCTTGCGCCGCCGCAGGGCATCACGGCGCCGCCGTGCCGCCGAATACCGCCCGCCACAGCGCCATCACCGCCTCGCGTTCGGCATGGAGCGACGAGGGTGCCACGCGCGTGGGCTCTTCGTTGAGCCGCGCGCGGTGCTGCACCTGGCGCAATGTCCGGTAGGCCGACGCGGCGGCCGCGCCGACGCCCGCGGGCAGCAGGCCGGCGCCCTCCGCGCGCTGCAGCAGGGCGATGTTGCCGACGTTGTCGCACAGGCCCGGGTGCTCGCCCGCGTGCGCGAGCACGAGGTACTGAACGGCGAATTCCGCATCGACCATGCCGCCCACGCTGTGCTTCACGTCGAACTGCCCTGCAGGCACCGGGTGCGCGGCACGCACGCGCTCGCGCATGGCGACGATCTCCGCGTGCAGGCCTGCGGCGTCGCGCGGGGCCGTGATGACGGCGGTGCGCACGGCATCGAAGCGGTCGCGCAGCGCATCGCTGCCGAGCACGAAGCGCGCGCGCGTCATGGCCTGGTGTTCCCAGGTCCAGGCGGTGTTGCTGCCGCGGCGCTGCTGGTAGTTGGCATAGGCCTCGAAGCTCGTGACCAGCAGGCCCGAACTGCCGTTGGGCCGCAGGGCGGTGTCGATCTCGTAGAGGTCGCCTTCGCCGGTCTTCACCGTGAGCCAGTTGATGAGCTTGCGCGCGAAGGCGGCATAGATCTCCGGTGCGCGGTCGTCGTCGTCGTCGAACACGAAGACGATGTCCAGGTCGCTGCCGTAGCCCAGCTCCTTGCCGCCGAGCTTGCCGTAGCCGATGATGCCGAACTGCGGCACGTCGCGGTGTCGGTTGCGCAGCCGGTCCCAGCACCACGCGGCGGTCACGCGCAGAACGCAGTCGGCGAGGGCCGACAGGTCGTCGGCCACCTGTTCGACGGTGATGCGCCGCTCCACGTCGCGCGCGAGGGTGCGGAAGGTTTCCGCATGCTGGGCGCGGCGCAGCAGATTGAGCAACGCCTCGTCGTCGTCCTCCCCGGTGGAGCGCAGCGAGCCGATGCGCAGTTCCATTTCGTGTTCGAAATCCGCCGGAACGAAACGCTCGGACAGCAGCGCGTCCCCGGCCAGTTCGTCGATCACGCCGGGGTGCTGCAGCATGTAGCGGGCCGGCCACTGGGCGGCCCCCAGGAGGTGCATCAGGTGCTCATGCACCGACGGGCGCTCCAGCAGCAGCGCGAGATAGCTCTCCCGGCGCAGCAGCGGCTCCAGCCAGGCCACGAGCCGCACCGCGGCATCCTCGTTCACCCGGCCTTCGGCCAGCCAACGCGCCGTGCGCTGCACCAGCCGCAGCAGCCGCGTGCGGGCTTCGTCGCGCAGAGCTGCCACGCGCGGATGGTCGCGCCATTCGGCCACGCGTTCGCGCACCTTCGGGGGCAGTTGCTCCAGCAGCGTGTCGAACTCGGGCACCGGAGCCGATTGCGCGCGCGGCCCGCCGCAGCCGCCTCCGCTGCACTGGCGCTTGCCGGGGCCGCCCAGCAGCGTGTCGAACTCCTGCGCCACCAGTTCGCGGTGGGCATCGAGCTGGTGCAGGAAGGCGCAGCAGCCGAGCCCCAGCGTGCTGGCGATCCAGGCAAGGTCGTCGTCGCGCGTGGGCAGCACGTGGGTCTGCTGGTCGTCCAGGTACTGGATGCGGTGCTCCACGCGGCGCAGGAAGGTATAGGCCTCGGCCAGCGCATCGGCCGTCTCCTGGGGCATGAGGCCGGCGCGTGCGAGGCGCTGCAGGGCTTCCAGCGTGGGGCGGCAGCGCAGTTCGGGGAACTGCCCGCCGCGCACCACCTGCAGCAGCTGCACGGTGAATTCGATCTCGCGGATGCCCCCGCGCGAGAGCTTGACGTCGTTGGCCCGCTCGGGATGGCCCGCGCTGCGCTTCGCGGCATGGTCGCGGATCTGCCGGTGCAGCGAGCGCAGCGAATCGAACACGCTGTAGTCGAGGTAACGGCGGAAGACGAACGGCAGCACCACCGCGCGCAGGCCCTGCACGGCCGGATGGCCCAGGCCGTCGCGCGGCGCCACGATGCGGCTCTTGAGCCAGGCGAAGCGTTCCCATTCGCGGCCCTGCACCTGCAGGTATTCCTCCAGGGCGGCGAGCGAGACGGCGGGCGGGCCGGAGTTGCCGTTGGGGCGCAGGGCCAGGTCCATGCGGAAGACGAAGCCGTGCTCGGTCGTTTCTCCCACCAGGGCGTGGATGGCCTTCACGGCGCGCCCGAAGTATTCCTGGTGGGAGATGCGGCCGCGGCCGCCGTCCACCCCCGCGGTCTCGCCTTCGTGCTCATAGACATAGATCACGTCGATGTCGCTGGACACGTTCAGTTCGCGCGCACCCAGCTTGCCCATGCCGACGATCCAGAGCGCCACCGGGGCGCCGTCCGGGCCCTGCGGCGGGCCATGGCGGGCATCGAGGTCCTGGCGTGCGTGGCGCAGGGCTTCGTCCAGCGCGAGTTCCGCGAGTTCGGTCGTGGCCCGGGTGACGTCGGACAGCGGCGCGCCTTCCTCGCAGTCCATCCGGATCAGCCGCTCCATGACCAGTTGCCGCAGCACGCGCAGGGCGGCGCCCGTGTCGTGCCCGCGCGCGCGCAGGGCCTGCAGGGCCTCGGCCATGGTCTGGCGGGTGGGGGCGCCTGGCGGCAGCAGCGCGGTTTCGCCGGCATAGCGGCGCTGCAGCCGCTGGTGGAATCGGGAATGGGCGGCCCCGGCGGCATGCTCCGCGGAGGCGCCGCCGGGCTCAGCGAACGGCGTGGACATATGGCAAGGAAGAGGCACTGAAACTGTACATACCGACACCCTTTGGGGCTGAACCCGCACAGCGGGCGCGGGTCATAATTCCTGCCACATCCAAGCCCACCATGATTGAGACGACACCGCACCCCTCCCGCCTGCTCCGATGCATGGCGGGCCTTGCGCGGTGGTCACTGGGACTGCTGATCGCCTTCTGGCTGCTGGTCGCCGTGGCCTGGGGGGTGCTCCACGGCTGGATTGTGCCGCGAATCGGAGAGTGGCGCCCCGCGCTGGAAGCCCAGGCCACGAAAGCCTTGGGGGTACCCGTGCGCATCGGGGCGCTGTCGGCGCGCTCCGAGGGCCTGGTGCCGGCCATCGAACTGACCGACGTGGCCCTGCTCGACCCGCAGGGCCGCGAAGCCCTGCGCCTGCCGCGGGTGGTGGCGGCGCTCTCCCCGCGCTCCGCGCTGCGCCTGGGATTCGAGCAGCTGTACATCGAGCGGCCCGAGCTGGATGTGCGCCGCGAAGCCGACGGCCAGCTGGTGGTGGGCGGCATCCGGCTGCATGGCGGGGCGGGCTCCGGCGACGGAGGCGCGGCCGCCGACTGGGTGTTCTCGCAGGGAGAGGTGGCGCTGCGCGGCGGTACGGTGCGCTGGACGGACGCGATGCGCGGAGCGCCTCCGCTGGAGCTGTCCGACGTGGACATCGTGCTGCGCAACCGGGGCTGGCGGCATGCCATGCGCCTGGACGCCACGCCACCCCCGTCCTGGGGTGACCGGTTCACGCTGATGGGCCGCTTCCGGCAGCCGCTGCTCACCACCCATGGCGGTGCGTGGAGGCAATGGAGCGGCCTGCTGTTCGCGCAGTTCGGGCGGGTGGACGTTTCCCGCCTGCGCCAGCATGCGGACATCGAGGGCATCGACGTGGTGCAGGGCCGCGGCGCCCTGCGCGCCTGGCTGGACGTGCGGCGTGGCGAGGTGGCGGGCGGCACGGCGGATGTGGCGCTGGCCGACGTGGAGGCCACGCTGGGAAAGGGGCTGGAGCCCCTGGCACTGGCTTCGGTCGCGGGCCGCGTGGGCGGGCGCTGGCTGGAAGGCGGCTTCGAGGCGTCCACCGAGGGGCTGCAGTTCCTGACCCGCGACGGCCTGCGCTGGCCTGGCGGGAATGTGTCCATCCGGCAGGCCGGCAGGGATCCCCGCGTGCCCGAGCGCGAGCAGGGCGAGCTGCGCGCCGACCGGCTCGACCTGGCGGCGCTGGCCCAGGTCGCCAGCCGCCTGCCACTGGGCGACGCGCTGCACGGGGCGCTCGACCGGTTCGGCCCGCGGGGCGCCGTGGAGGAGATCCAGGCGAGCTGGCGAGGCCCTTTGGATGCCCCCCGGCAGTACCAGGCCCGGGGCCGGGTGGCAGGCCTGGCGCTGGCCGACGGCGCGGCGGTGAAAACCTCCGGCATGCCGGGCGTGCGGGGCGCCGCGGTGGATTTCGAGTTCACCCAGGCGGGCGGCAAGGCGTCCGTGGCCATCCAGGACGGCGCCCTGGTGCTGCCGGAAGTCTTCGAGGACCCTACCGTGCCGCTGGAGCGGCTGTCCGCCAGCGTGCGCTGGCAGGTGGAGGGCGAGCGCATCGCGCTGCAGGTGCCCGACCTGCAGTTCTCGAACGCCGACGCCCAGGGCGAGGCCCGCATGGCCTGGACCACCGGCGACCCGAAGCGGTCCTCCAGCCGTTCCCGCTTCCCGGGCGTGCTGGACCTGAGCGGCGAACTGCGCCGCGCCGACGGCACGCGCGTGCACCGCTACCTGCCGCTGGCCATTCCCGCCGAAACCCGGCACTACGTGCGCGATGCGGTGACGGCCGGTACGGCGTCCAGCGTGCAGTTCCGCGTCAAGGGTGACCTGCACGACATCCCGTTCAACCATCCCGGCCAGGGAGAGTTCCACATCGCAGCCAGGCTGCGGGACGTGACCTATGCCTATGTGCCGCCGGGCCTGCAGCATGCGGGCGATCCGGTCTGGCCGGCGCTCACGCAGCTGGCGGGCGAACTGGTGTTCGACCGCTCCAGCATGGCGGTGCGCGGGGCGACAGGCAGCTTCGCAGGCACGCCTCGGCTGCGCGTGGACCGGGTCGAGGCCCGCATTCCCGATCTCGCCCACAGCGTGGTGGGCGTGCAGGCCCAGGCGCAGGGGCCCCTGGCCGACATGCTGGCCTTCATGGCGGCATCACCCCTCTCGCGTCTCACCTCGCATGCCCTGGACCAGGCGACCGGTACCGGCAACGCCGGCCTGCAGTTGTCCCTGAGCCTGCCGATCAGCCATATCGACCAGTCGAAGGTGCAGGGCAGCCTGGCGTTCGCGGGCAACGATGTGCGCATCACTCCGGACGTGCCCGTCATCACCCGCACCCGGGGCGCGGTGCAGTTCAGCGACACCAGTTTCACCCTGGCGAACGTGCAGGGGCGGGCGCTGGGCGGCGACCTGCGGCTGGAGGGCGGCATGCGGTCCGCGGCATCCGGGGCGAATGCGCTGGAGTCCTCGGTGCAGGTGCGGGGCCAGGGCGTGGCCACGGCCGAGGGCCTGCGCGAGGCGGTGCAGTGGCCCGGGCTGCCCGAGCTGGCCCGCCATGCCACGGGCAGCGCCGCGTATGCGCTGGCCCTGGGCGTGCGCCGGGGCCTGCCCGAGGTGCTGGTGACGACCAATCTGCAGGGCATGGCGCTGGACCTGCCTGCCCCGCTGGGCAAGGCCGCCGATGCGGTCCGCCCGGTGCGCTACGAGTCGCAGCTCGCCCGGGAGTCTGCCGTGCCCGCCGATGCCGGCGCCGATCCCCCGGTCCGCGAGCAGATGACGGTGGACATCGGCGGCATCGGTTCCGCGAGCTACGTGCTGGACCATTCCGGCCCGGTGCCACGCGTGCTGCGCGGCGCCATCGGCATCGGCCTCGCGCCCGGCGAGTCTGCGGTCATGCCGGAGCGGGGGGTGTCGGCCAATGTGCACACCGACCTCCTGGACCTGGACGCCTGGCAGGATGTGCTGGGCCGGCAGGCTGCCGGCCCGGCGTCGGCCCCGGCCTCCGCGCCGGAGGCGGGCGCTTCCACCCCTGCCGCATCTGCGGCTGCTCCGGGCGGCAGCGCGCGCATGCCCGAAGGTGGCGCACAGGAGTTCCTGCCCACCGTGCTGGCCGCGCGCGCCAAGACCCTGGTCCTGCAGGGGCGCACGCTGCACGATGTCGTCGCAGGCGGTTCCCGCGAGGGCTCCACCTGGCGGGCCAATCTGGATGCCCGCGAACTCAGTGGATACGTGGAGTACCGCCCGGACGGCGAGGGCGACGAGTCCGGCGGCCGCGTGTTCGCCCGTCTGTCCCGGCTTTCCGTGCCCCAGAGCGAGGCCCAGCAGGTCGAGGAGTCGCTGCTGGACAGCCGCACCGAAAGCACCACGATGCCCGCGCTGGACATCATCGTGCAGGACTTCGAGCTGCGCGGCCGCAGGCTCGGCCGCATCGAGGTGGAGGCGCAGAACCGCGGTGGCGCAGGCGCTCCGCGGGAATGGCGCTTGTCGAAGCTCAACCTCACTGTGCCGGAGGCCAGCTTCACCTCCAGCGGCAACTGGGTGCTGCTGGGCGGCGGGGCCGCAGGCGCGCGCCGCCGCACCTCCATGGATTTCCGGCTCGACATCCGAGATTCCGGCCAGTTGCTGGCCCGCTTCGGCATGGAGGGCGTGGTGCGCCGCGGCAAGGGCCGCATGGAGGGGCAGGTCGCCTGGATGGGGGCGCCCCTCGATCCCGACTACCGTTCCATGTCGGGGCAGATCAATGTGAACGTGGAGTCGGGCCAGTTCCTCAAGGCCGACCCCGGACTGGCCAAGCTGCTGGGGGTGCTGAGCCTGCAGTCGCTGCCGCGGCGCCTGACGCTCGACTTCCGCGACGTGTTCAGCGAAGGCTTCGCGTTCGACTTCGTGCGGGGCGACGTGCGCATCGAGCAGGGCGTGGCCACCACCAACAACCTGCAGATGAAGGGCGTGAACGCCGCGGTGCTCATGGAGGGCAGCGCCGACCTGGACCATGAAACCCAGAACCTCCATGTCGTGGTGGTGCCCGAGATCAACGCCATGACGGCGTCGCTCGTGGCGACGGCCATCAACCCCGTCGTGGGGCTCGGAAGCTTCCTGGCGCAGGTGTTCCTGCGGGGGCCGCTCATCCAGGCGGCGACGCAGGAGTTCCGCATCGACGGTACCTGGACCGACCCGCGCATCGTGCGCGTGCCGCGGCGCCGCACGGGGGCGGAGCCGCCCGCCACCGCATCCCCGGAAGAGGCCGCCGCCCCTGCGCCGGCTTCCACTGCTTCCCAGCGCAAGGCGCCCGCATCCCGCGGCGCAGAGGAGAAAGAGCCATGATGAACGCCGCCGCACTGCAGATGGTTTCCGGCCTCCAGGTGCAGGACAACCTCCGGCAGGCCCGCCGCCTGCTGGAGGATGCCGCTGCCCTGGGCGTCGAACTGGCGGCCCTGCCCGAGTATTTCTGCGCCATGGGCGCCCGCGATACCGACAAGCTGGCATTGCGCGAGACCTTCGGCGAAGGGGTGATCCAGGATTTCCTCGCGCAGGCCGCGCGGGAGCTGGGAATGTGGATCGTCGGCGGCACGCTGCCCCTGCGCTGCGGCAGCGAGCACCACGTGCGCAACACCACCCTCGTGTTCTCGCCCGCGGGCGAGTGCGTGGCGCGCTACGACAAGATCCACCTGTTCCGGTTCGACAACGGGCGCGAGCGCTTCGACGAGGCCGCCGTCATCGAGGCCGGCGGCACCCCCGCGCGCTTCACCATGACGGCCCGCGACGGCTCCGCATGGCGCGTGGGCCTGTCGGTGTGCTATGACCTGCGCTTTCCCGAGCTCTACCGCGCCCACGCCCGGGCCGGCGCGGACGTGCTGCTGGTGCCCAGCGCCTTCACCCACACCACGGGCCAGGCCCACTGGGAGGTGCTGCTGCGCGCCCGCGCGGTGGAGAACCTCGCCTACGTGGTCGCGCCGGCACAGGGGGGCACGCACGAGAATGGCCGGCGCACCTGGGGCCACAGCATGGTGGTGGACCCGTGGGGGCAGGTGCTGGCGCAGCAGGCCGAAGGCCCTGGCGTGGTGGCTGCACCGCTCGACGGCGAGCGCCTGCGGCAGGTGCGCTCCCAGCTGCCTGCGCTGGACCATCGCGTCCTGTGAATACGCCGTGAGCACCGCCCCCACGCCCGCGACCGGCGCGGATGCCGCCACCCCGCTGCCGCCGGCGGCGGGCGCGCTGGCGCGCTGGCCCTGGCGCCGGTGGCACATCGCATGGCGGCGCTGGTCGCTCTGGACCGCGCTCGTGCTGCTCGTCGCCGGCATGCTGGTCACGCAGGTGTGGCTGGCGGGGCGCTACGAAGCCTCCGAAGTGCAGAACCGCCTCGACCGCGACGCCGCCGACGCCGTGGCCGACATCCGCACGGGCTTCACCCACAACCTGCAGAACCTCCAGGCGCTGCAGGCGGGCGGCCCCGACAGCGCCAGCTGGGAGGCGCGCGCCGCCCAGCTCCTGGGCAGCCGCCGCGAACTGGTGCGCATCGAATGGCGGGACCCCGCCCTGCGCGTGCGGGCGCATGCCGAAACGCCCTACCGGCCCGTGCAGTGGGACGCGGAAACCCGCAGCGGCACGCACTCCAATACCGCCCTGGCCTGCGGCAATGCCCGGCGCGTGGGCGGGCCCTCGTATTCGGGCAGCTACTACCAGCCGCTGGGCGAGGGCCGGGGCGCGGAAATGATGGAGTTGTGCATCCCGTTGACGAACGAGGGGGTCAACACCGGCTACCTGGTCGCCACGTACTCGCTGCAGAACGTGCTGGTGGAAATGGTGGTGCCGGGGCTCAAGCGCGGCCAGGAAGTGTCGTTCACCGAGGCCGACGGCACCCGGCTCGCCATGGTGGGCGCCAACCGGCGCGGCACGCGCATGTTCAGCACGCAGCAGCTCTTCGACCTGCCCGGCACGGCCCTCGTGCTGCGCATGGACAGCTGGCACAGCGCGCCGAGCGTGTTCCCCAACGTGCTCACGGCTCTGGTCACGGCCATGTCCATCGCGCTGATCACCGTGCTCGTGGTGCTGGTGCGCGACAACCGCCGGCGCCTGCGCGCCGAGCGCGACCTGGGCGACGCGCTCGCATTCCGCAAGGCCATGGAGGATTCGCTCGTCACCGGGCTGCGTGCCCGCGACCTCCAGGGGCGCATCACCTACGTGAACCCCGCCTTCTGCGAGATGGTCGGATTCTCCGCGCAGGAGTTGCTGGGCCAGGCCGATCGCCCTCCCTACTGGCCGCCGGAGTTCGTCGATGAATACCTGCGGCGCCAGAGGGGGCGGCTGTCCGGGCAGCATCCGCCGCCGCGCGAGGGCTACGAGTCCACCTTCATGCGCAAGGACGGCACGCGCTTTCCGGTGCTGATCTTCGAAGCGCCGCTGATCAATGCGCAAGGCCTGCACACGGGCTGGATGAGCGCGTTCCTGGACGTGAGCGAGCAGCGCCGCATCGAGGAGCTCTCGCGGGCTTCCCAGGAGCGCCTGCAGGCCACCGCGCGCCTGGCCACCGTGGGCGAAATGGCATCGCTGCTGAGCCATGAGCTCAACCAGCCGCTCGCGGCCATCGCCAGCTACGCTTCCGGGTCGATCAACCTCCTGGAATCGGCGGAAGCCTCGCCGGGATCCCATGGTCCGGTGTCGTTCCTGCCGGACGTGCGCGTGGGCCTGCAACGCATCGCGCAGCAGGCCGAGCGCGCCGGACGGGTCATCAAGAGCGTGCACGACTTCGTGCGCCGCCGCGACCAGACACGCGAACCCGTCGCAGCGGAAGACCTGCTGGATGCCGTGCTGCCCCTGATCCGCCTGCAGGCGCACAAGCTGCGCGTGCAGATCCGCATCGGCGTGGAGCCGCAACTGCCCCGCGTGCTCTGCGACCGCACCATGGTCGAGCAGGTGCTGCTCAACCTCGCGCGGAACTCCATGCAGGCCATGGACGAGCCCGGCACGCCGCACCGCCTGCTGGAGCTGCGGGTGAGGCGCGCGGCCTCCAATGCGCAGAATGCGTGGCTGGAGTTCCAGGTGATCGATGCCGGCCCCGGCATTCCGGACGACGTGGGTGCCAAGCTGTTCACGCCGTTCTTCACCACCCGCGCGGAAGGCATGGGGCTGGGGCTGAGCCTGTGCCGCACCGTGGTCGAGCAGCATGGCGGCTTCCTGGGCCACGCGCCGCATGCACCGCGTGGTACGGTATTCACCTTCACCCTGCCGGCCTGTCCCCATGCTGGCGCCGAACCCGACACCGAACCCCGGAACGCCTGATGGAACCCGTCTCCAACGCCACCGTGTACATCGTGGACGACGACGCCGGCGTGCGCGAAGCGCTCGCATGGCTGTTGCGATCGCGTCGCGTCCCCAGCGAGTCCTTCGACAGTGCGGAGGCCTTCGAGGCCATGCTGGGCGACCGGCCCGTGCTGCGCCAGCCGTGCTGCCTGCTGCTGGACGTGCGCATGCCCGGCATGAGCGGGCTGGCGCTGTTCGACCGCCTGGCCGAGCGCGGGCTGACCGGCGCCCTGCCGGTGATCTTCCTCACCGGCCATGCCGATGTGCCCACGGCGGTGGCCACCGTGAAGCGCGGTGCCTTCGATTTCTGCGAGAAGCCTTTCTCGGACAACCTGCTGGTGGACCGCATCGAGCAGGCCCTGGCGCAATCCGCCCGGTACCTGGAAGAAGCTCACCAGCGCAACGACCTGAAGCACCGGCTCGCCGAACTCACGGAGCGCGAGAGCGACGTGATGCGCCTGGTGGTGGAAGGACTGCCCAACAAGCTGATCGCGGACCAGCTGGACATCAGCGTGCGCACGGTGGAAGTCCACCGTGCGCGCGTGTTCGACAAGATGCAGGTCAAATCGGCCGTGGAACTGGCGAACCTGCTGCGCTCGGCCGGCTGACCCGGCAGCAGGGAGCCAGGCCTCAGCCCTGGCGCGGGCGCTCGCCCACGTAGATCTCCACGCGGCGGTTGCGTGCCCGGCCGTCGGCCGTGTCGTTGGTGGCCACGGGTTCGCGCGCGCCCCGGCCTTCCACCTGGATGCGCGCCCCGCTCACGCCGCGGGAGGTGAGGTAGTTGCGCGTGCTGGTGGCCCGGTCGAGCGACAGCGGATTGTTGATGGAATCGTTGCCGGTGGAGTCGGTATAGCCGACGATGCGCACCTCGGCATTGGGATTGTTGCGCAGCCCTTCGGCGAAACGGTCCAGCACCGGGGCGAAGTTGGGCTGGATGTCGGAGCGGTTGGTGGCGAACGAGATGTCGCTGGGAATGTCGAGCTTGAGCTGGTTGTCCTGCGTCTGGGTGACCACCACGCCGGTGCCCTGCGTCACCTGCTGCATTTCCTGCTTCTGGCGCTCCATGTGCTGGGACCAGATGTAGGTGCCCAGGGCGCCCACGCCGGCGCCGATCAGCGCGCCGGTGCCGGCATTGCCGCCCGTCACGGCGCCCAGGACGGCACCGCCGGCGGCGCCCACGCCCGCGCCGGTGGCCGTGCGGCGCTGGGTATCGGTCATGTTGGCGCAGCCGCTGGCGAGCAGCACGACGGCGGCAGTGGCGGCGATGAGTGTGCGGGAAGTGCGCATGGAAATTCTCCTGTTGTCGTTCGGTGGGACGCCGTGGCCGGGCCCGCAATGCGGCAAAGCGCATGGGCCCGCTGGCGCCTGCAGGCATTTTTCGCGTGCCCGAACCCGTCCGTGACCCGGCGGAGGCCGCCTGCCCTTGCAGGCGCCGTCCTACTTTTCGTCGCCTGGCGGCCGGCTGTCCGGCGGAGGCAGCTCGCCCCGGCGGCGACCCGCGAACATGGTCCACCACACAATGGCGACGAGCACGGCGAGCGCCAGCAATGCTTCAAGCAAAATCAGCCCCATGAATCTCCGTCTCCTGCGCCTGGTGACAACGGCGCTGATTGTAGGAACGCTGGCCGCCTGCTCCACACCGCCGCCCGTTCTGCCGCCGGCCACCACGCCTTCCGGCCCGCTCATCACCCTGCCTCCGGGCCCTGGCGTACCGCTGCCGCCGGAGCCGGGCGGGCCGCTGCCCCCTCCGATGGCGCAGCCCAAGAGCCGCTGGATCCCGGTGCACTGGTCCGAGTTGCCCGGGTTCTCCACCGACGCGCTCTACGAGGCCTGGAACGCCTGGCTGCGCAGCTGCGAGCGGCCGCTGCCGGCCTTCGCGCCGCTGTGCCCGGAGATCCGCCGCCTCTCCATCGCCACGCCGGAGGAACAGCGCGAATGGATGGTGTCGCGCCTGCAGCCCTACCGCATCGAGTCGCTGGACGGCAATCCGGACGGCATGCTCACCAGCTATTACGAGCCCTACCTCGACGCCAGCCGCACGCCGGGCAACGGGTTCACCGTGCCGCTGTACGGCCTGCCGGCAGGCTACGGCCAGCGCAAGCCCTGGTATACACGCCAGCAGATCGACACCCTGCCCGAGGCCCAGGCCGCCCTGGCGGGCCGTGCCATCGCCTGGGTGCGCGACCCGGTCGAGGCGCTGGTGGTTCACATCCAGGGCTCGGGCCGCCTGCGCATCCAGGAGCCCGATGGATCCGTGCGCCTCGTGCGCGTGGCCTTCGCGGGCACCAACGACCAGCCCTACCAGAGCGTGGGCCGCTGGCTGCTCGACCAGGGGCTGGTGCGCGACGCGACCTGGCCCGGCATCCGCGCGTGGACGCTGCAGAACCCGCAGCGCGTGCCGGAGATGCTCTGGGCCAACCCGCGCTACGTGTTCTTCCGCGAGGAGCCGCTTTCGCCGCTGGACGCCGCTTTCGGCCCCCGCGGTGCGCAGGGCGTGCCGCTCACCCCGGGCCGCTCCATCGCCGTGGACCGGCAGAGCATCCCCTACGGCACCCCCGTCTGGCTGGCCTCTGCCGGCCCCACCGCGCAGCTGCAGCGCCTGGTGCTGGCGCAGGACACCGGCTCGGCCATCCTGGGCGCCGTGCGGGCCGACTACTTCGCTGGCTGGGGCCAGGAGGCAGGCGACCTGGCGGGGCGGCTCAAGCAGGGGCTCCGGCTGTGGGCGCTATGGCCGAGGAACTGACCGCGGGCATGTGACGCCGGGACGCAACGCGGCGGGCGGCGCGGCGTCATGCTCGAACCACATCGTGTAGCCTGCCCCTTCCAAAACACCACAGGGAAGGAGAACCGATGACACCGATCCGCACAGCGTTCCTCCACATGGCCGCGCTGCTCGCCTGCAGCGCCGCCTGGGCCCAGGACCCGTCCAGCGCCGCAGCCGCCACGGGGCCCGTGCTCCGTCCGGACACCACCGGGCGCTTCATCCCCTTCGTCGCCCCGCTGGGTGAAGCGTCGCGGCCACCGAAACTGCAGTTCGAGGTACGCACTCCGCCTGGCAGCCCGCAACCCGCCGCCCGGAGCTTCGCCGTCACGATGGACACGGGCTCCACCGGGGTGGTGATCTCCGCGGCCGATCTTCCCGGCTATTCCGACGATGAAGCGGGCCCGGAGGGCTGGGAGTTCCTGTCGAGCAGCAAGCGGCTGTGGGTGGGGCGATGGGTCGTGCGCGACCTCGTGTTCCGCGCCGCGGAGGGGGAGGTCGTGGCGCGCGTCCCCGTCCTGGCAGTCCAGAAGGAAATGATCTGCCCCTGCTGGGACGAGAAAGCCAACCAGCCGGTCTGCGAGCAGCCCACGAAGACCATGGTCCGCCCCAAGGGGATCGTGTACATGGGCGTGGGGTTCGGGCGCGAGCACGATGGCCAGCCGCAGGGCACGCCGGACAAGAACCCATTGCTCAACCTCGTCGCCATCGACGGCCGGCCCGTGCGCGAAGGCGAAGTGCATGCCGGCTACATCGTGACGAAGTCCGGCGTGCATGCCGGACTCACGCCGGCCAATGCCGCGGGCTTCGGGGCCACCAGGCTGCAGCCGGGAAGCCTGCTGGCCAACGGGCAGCCGGCATCCAGCGACCCGCGCGACTGGCAGCAGGCGTCCATGGCCGTGTCCGTGGCCGGCCGGGCGCCCGAGGCGGGATCGGTGCTCGTGGACACCGGCATTGCGCAGATGTACCTCACGGTGTCCGACCCGGCGTCGCTGCCGACGCAGCAGATCCCGAACCCCAGCCGTCCGGGCCACACCAGCAACGGCCTGAAGGAGGGCACGCCGGTGCAGGTGCTGTTCCCGGATGCGCAGGCGCCGGTGGCCCGGTATGCGTTCAACGCGGGAGGGGCCGGCGCGCCCCGTGCCGTGCTCGTGAACCGGCCGCCCTCCGGCGCTGCGGGCTCCGCCTGCGCGGCCGGCAGCACCGTGGCCCGGGGCGCTCCTGCATCGTTCGGGCGTCCCGCCTTCGTGAACACCGGCATGAACCTGCTGCAGCAGTACGACGTGCTGTTCGATGCCGAAGGGGGTTGGTTCGGACTGCGGCCGCTTCAGCGCTCCAGCTCGACCAGGTAGCGAGTCACCACCGGAGGCGCATCGGCCACGTGGAATGCCAGCTTGCGGTCGCGCAGCGCCACATCCGAGGCAGTGACGCGATCGAAGCGCCGCAGGTGTTCCGTCCAGGACTCGTCCACGATGCGCTCCACATACCGGGCGGGATCGGCGATGTCGTGCTGCAGCTGCCAGTCGAGCGCGCCCTGGCGCAGGCGGCTGCGGCGGCTCTCCTGCATGGTGTCGCGGAATTCCGCGGCCCGGGCCGGGTCGATCACGTATTCGATGGTCACCACCACGTGGCCCTGCTCGGGTGTCGTGGGGGCGGTGGGCACCTTGAAGGCGCGCGAGGGGCTGAGGTCCTCCTCCATCGAGCGGTCCGCCACGGTGCGCTGCACCAGGGCCATGGCCGCGGTGCCGGTGAGCGCGGCGAGCGCCAGGCTCACATGCACGCTGGTGACGGACGCCACCTGCCCCCAGAAGGCCGCGCCGGCCGCCGTGGCGCCCATGATCGCCATCTGGTAGATCGACATGCCTCGCGCGCGCACCCAGTTCGGCAGCGCCAGCTGCGCCGACACGCTCAGCGAATTCGCCGTGGTGATCCAGGCCATGCCGCCCACGATCATCGCCGGCACGGCCACATAGACGTTCGGCGCGATCGCGACCACCGACGTGGCGAGCGCCTGCAGCAGCGCTCCGCGGCCCACGAGCGTGTCGCGCGGCATGGCCTGGCGCAACCGCGGAAGGAACATCGCCGCCATGATGGCCCCGGCGCCCATCGAGGCCAGCAGCAGCGTGAAGGTGCCCGCGCCGCCACCCTCCAGATCGCGCGCCACCAGCGGCAGCAGCGCGAGCAAGGCCGTGGCGTGCAGGAAGAAGATCGAGATGCGCCAGAGCACGGCGCGCATGCGCGGCGACTCCCGCACGAACTGCACGCCCACGCGCATTGCACTGCCGAGCCGCTCGCGCCCCAGCGGATTGGGCACATGCGTGCGCTTCCAGCGCATGATCGTGAACCCCGCGATCACCGACAGCACGGCATTGAGCACGA
Source organism: Acidovorax sacchari (assembly GCF_042847045.1). Taxonomy (NCBI): domain Bacteria; kingdom Pseudomonadati; phylum Pseudomonadota; class Betaproteobacteria; order Burkholderiales; family Comamonadaceae; genus Acidovorax; species Acidovorax sacchari. The sequence goes on along the minus strand of NZ_AP035783.1, from coordinate 5,384,181 downwards.
ATACCCAGGCGCTGCCCGCGCTCGCGATGATCGCGCCGGCCAGCAGCGGGCCGACGATGCGCGAGGCGTTCATCGCCACGCCGTTGAGCGCGAGTGCCGCGGGCAGCTGCGCGCGGCTGACCAGTTCCGGCACGATGGCCGCGAACACCGGCCACCGCATGGCCAGGCCGATGCCGTTTGCGAAGGTCAGGCCCAGCAGCAGCGGCGCCGTCATGCCGCCCGCGAGGATCGCCAGGCACAGCACCAGCGCCACCGCGGCCACCCAGAACTGCGTGGCGATGAAATAGCGCCGCCGGTCCAGGATGTCCGCCAGCGCGCCGCTGGGCAGCCCCAGCAGGAAGACGGGCAGCGTGGAGGCCGTCTGCACCAGCGCCACCAGCACGGGCGAGGTGGTGAGCGTGGTCATCAGCCACGCGGCCGCGACGTCGTTCATCCACATGCAGGTATTCGCCGCGAGCCAGGTGAGCCACAGCATGCGGAACACCGGCACCCCGAGCGGGGCGAGGGCAGAGAGCTCGGCACGCCGCGCGGCATCCTGGCCGAGCTGCGCGGCGGCTGCAGCCTCGGCGGTGGCGGCTGTGCGGGCGGCAGGCGTGGCGGCCGGGTCTTCGATCAGGCGGCCGGGTGGAGGGGGCGCGGAGAAGGAACTGTCGTGGGGCGTCTGGGGCGGCATGTCCTTCCGATTCTGCGGGAGATAACGCCAATGCGCCATGGGCGGCGCATTCTTCCCGCCTGCGCTCCTGGACATGCGCGGGATGGAAGGCATAGAAAGCAAGCAGATCGGCGCTTTGACCACAGGCTGGCCTGGCAATGCCGGACCAGCGAGCCCGTCACGGCAATACGAGTTCCTCGGGGTCTTCTGCGATCCCCAACCGGGATGGCAGATCCGGTCCCAGCCTCGACAGCGCCGCTCCTGCGCACGCATGGTGCGCCACCATGGCGCCGTCCTTCCATACCATCACTCCGTCTTTTTCGCCCCAGCGGCCGAAGGCACTGAAGACCACATAGGAGTAGGCGCCTCGATGGGCGCGCAGATAGTTGCCTCCGCCTGCCGGATACCAGAGCCGCCTGGCTTTGAACCGCTCTCGCCACTCGCCGCTGTCCACCTTTTCGGGAACGTTGATTTCCACGTTCCCGGGCTTGCCGAAGCGGTACTGCAAATAACCCTCCGGGCCGCCCGGCTGTTGGGAGGCACAGACGGCAACCGCTCGCTGATGCTTGATGGTGCATGCGAAAACAGGTTCTTCTCCCGAACGACAGAGAGAAGTTCCGAGGTTTTGCGCTGCGATAGCGTGGCCGGTAGCGCTGGCGGTTACGCAGGCCGCACTGCATGCTGTCCAGAGGACTTTCCAGAAAGGTTGCATAGCTTGCGGCAATTATTCGAATCACCGTCATCGCCGCAAATGTGCCAGCGGCAACGCCCCTCCCGCTTTCACCTCCCCCAGCGAAAAGCTCGTATGCATGTCCTTCACGTTGGGCAGGTTCAGCAGCACGCCGCGTGCGAACTGCGAAAAGCTCTCCAGGTCGCGTGCCACCACCTGCAGCTCGAAGGTGCCGGTGCCGCTGATGTAGTGGCAGGCCACCACTTCGGGAATCTTGGCGATGGCCTCTTCCATCTCGCGTGTGAGGCCGCCGGTGCTGCGGTCGGCGTCCAGCCGCACGAAGGCCAGCACGCCCAGGCCTATCCGGTGCCGGTCGATCTCCGCGTGGTAGCCCTTGATGAACCCCGCCTCTTCCAGGGCCCGCACGCGCCGCCAGCACGGGGCGGCCGAAAGGCCCACGCGCTGCGCCAGTTCGGCGTTCGTCAGCCGCGCATCGGCCTGCAGTTCCGCGAGGATGGCGATGTCGAATTTGTCGAGTTCTTCCATTCCTTTATTGTTTTCAGAAAGGATCTTTCTGAAACGAGGGTAAACACGGCACGAAAACGAAAGGACATATCCAGCGGTCCTGCCTACACTGGCATGCAAAGCCCGCCCCACCGGGCGCGCCGCCCTGCCCGCGCCCACGAGGCCGCGGCATCCCCGACGATGATGGAGAGACATTCATGAACGCACCGCTGCCCGAGCACATCCGCCGCGCGCTGGAAACGGTCACGCTCGACGACAAATACACGCTGCCGGAGGGCCGGGCCTTCATGAGCGGCGTCCAGGCCCTCGTGCGCCTGCCCATGCTGCAGCGCCAGCGTGACGCCATGGCCGGGCTCAACACCGCCGGCTTCATCAGCGGCTACCGGGGCTCTCCCCTGGGCGGCTACGACCAGGCGCTCTGGGCGGCCCGGAAGCACCTGGCGCAGAACCACATCGTCTTCCAGCCCGGCGTGAACGAAGAGCTCGGCGCCACCGCCGTCTGGGGTACGCAGCAACTGGACCTCTATCCCGACAAGAAGAAGTACGACGGCGTCTTCGGCATCTGGTACGGCAAGGGCCCGGGGGTGGACCGTTGCTCCGACGTGTTCAAGCACGCCAACATGGCCGGCACGGCGAAGCACGGCGGCGTGATCGCCATCGCGGGCGACGACCACATCAGCAAGAGCAGCACCGCGCCGCACCAGAGCGACCATATCTTCAAGGCCTGCGGGCTGCCGGTGTTCTTCCCCAGCAGCGTGCAGGAGATCCTGGACATGGGCCTGCATGCCTTCGCCATGAGCCGCTTCTCGGGCGTGTGGTCGGGCATGAAGACCATCCAGGAAGTGGTCGAGTCGTCCAGCAGCATCTCGGTCGATCCGGACCGCGTGAACATCGTGCTGCCCGAGGATTTCGCGATGCCCCCCGGCGGCCTGCACATCCGCTGGCCCGATGCCCCGCTGGAGCAGGAAGCGCGCCTCATGGACTACAAGTGGTATGCGGCCCTGGCGTACATCCGCGCCAACCGGCTCAACTACAACGTCATCGAAGGACCGCAGGACCGCTTCGGCATCATCGCCAGCGGCAAGGCCTACAACGACACCCGCCAGGCCCTGATCGACCTGGGCCTTCATGATGACACCTGCCGGCAACTCGGCATCCGCGTGCACAAGGTCAACGTGGTCTGGCCGCTGGAGGCGACCATCACGCGCGATTTCGCCCAGGGCCTGCAGGAGATCCTGGTGGTGGAGGAGAAGCGCCAAGTCATCGAATACCAGCTCAAGGAAGAGCTCTACAACTGGCGCGCCGACGTGCGTCCCAATGTGCTGGGCAAGTTCGACGAGGTGGAGGGAGACAACTCCGGCGGCGAATGGAGCATGGCCAACCCGAGCCAGAACTGGCTGCTGCGCCCCAAGGCCGACCTGACACCCGCCATCATCGCGCGCGCCATCGCCAGGCGGCTGAAGAAGCTCGGCGTGCCTGACGACGTGGTGGCGCGCATGGACGCGCGCCTCACGGTGATCGATGCGCGCGAGCGCTCGCTCGCCGAGACCACGGCCGACACGGGCGACCGCACGCCGTGGTTCTGCAGCGGCTGCCCGCACAACACCAGCACCCGCGTGCCCGAGGGCTCGCGCGCCGTGGCCGGCATCGGCTGCCACTACATGGTGAACTGGATGCCGGGCCGCAATACCTCCACCTTCACCCAGATGGGCGGCGAGGGCGTGACCTGGGTGGGGCAGCAGCCGTTCTCGCTGGACAAGCACGTCTTCGCCAACCTGGGCGACGGCACGTACTTCCACAGCGGCCTGCTCGCGATCCGGCAGAGCATCGCGGCCGGCACCAACATCACCTACAAGGTGCTCTACAACGACGCCGTGGCCATGACCGGCGGCCAGCAGGTGGGCGAGCGGCCCGAGGGCCACTCGGTGCTGCAGATCATGAACAGCCTGAAGGCCGAGGGCGTGGCCAAACTGGTCATCGTGACGGACGAGCCCGCCAAGTACGAGGGCGTGCCACTCGCCGAGGGCGTGACGGTGCACCACCGCGACGAGCTGGACCGCATCCAGCGCGAGTTCCGCGAAGTCCCTGGCTGCACGGCCATCATCTACGACCAGACCTGCGCCACGGAGAAGCGCCGCCGCAGGAAGCGCGGCACGCTCGCCACGCCTGACAAGACCGTGGTCATCAACGAACTGGTCTGCGAGGGCTGCGGGGATTGCTCCGTGCAATCCAACTGCCTCTCGGTCGAGCCGCTGGAAACCGAGTTCGGCCGCAAGCGCCGCATCAACCAGAGCACCTGCAACAAGGACTATTCCTGCCTGAAGGGCTTCTGCCCGAGCTTCGTGACCGTCGAGGGCGGCACGCTCAGGAAGCCGAAGAAGGAGAAGAAGGGCGACCTGTCGGCGCTGCCGCCGCTGCCCGAGCCGGTGCTGCCCGCGGCCGAATCCGCCTGGGGCATCGTGGTCGCCGGCGTGGGCGGCACGGGCGTGATCACCATCGGCTCGCTGCTGGGCATGGCCGCCCACCTGGAAGGCAAGGGCGTCATCACCCAGGACGCCGCCGGCCTGGCCCAGAAGGGCGGTGCCACGTGGAGCCACGTGCAGATCGCCAACCGCCCCGAGGCCATCTACACGACCAAGGTCGATACCGCCAAGGCCGACCTCATCATCGGCTGCGACTCCATCGTCGCCTCGCTCAAGACCACCATGGCCGCCATGCAGCCGGGCCGCACCTTCGTGGCGCTGAACAACCATGGCTCGCCGACGGCGTCCTTCGTGAACAACCCCGACTGGCAGTTCCCGGGCCAGCATTGCGACACGGCCATCGCCTCGGCCGTGGGCGAGGAACTGCTGGGCAGTTTCGATGCCGAAGAGGTGGCGGTGCAGTTGCTGGGCGACAGCATCTACACCAACCCCCTGATGCTGGGCTACGCGTGGCAGAAGGGCCGCGTGCCGCTGTCCCGCGCCGCGCTGATGCGCGCCATGGAACTCAACGGCGTGCAGGTCGACAACAACAAGGCTGCCTTCGAATGGGGCCGCCGCTGCGCGCACGACCTGGCCGCGGTACGCGGGCTGTTCCAGACGGCGCAGGTCATCCATTTCGCGAAGAAGCCCGCGCTCGCCGAGATCATCGCGCGCCGCGAGGAATTCCTCACGGGCTACCAGAACGCGGCCTACGCGGCCACCTACCGGGCCTTCGTGCAGAAAGTGCAGGAAGCCGAGGCTCGCTTCGGATCCACCACCCGCCTCACCGAGGCCGTGGCGCGCTACCTCTTCAAGCTCATGGCCTACAAGGATGAATACGAGGTGGCCCGCCTGCACACCGACGGTGCCTTCACCGGGAAGATCGCCGGCATGTTCGAGGGCGACTACCGCGTGGTGCACCACCTGGCGCCGCCGCTCACGGCGAAGAAGAACGAGCGCGGCGAACTGGTGAAGAAGGCCTATGGTCCGTGGATGCACAAGGCCTTCGGCGTGCTGGCGAAGATGAAGGGCCTGCGCGGCACGGCGCTCGACCCCTTCGGCCGCACCAGGGAGCGCCGCACCGAGCGCGCGCTGATCCAGGAATACCGCGCCTGCATCGAAGAACTGCTGGCCGGGCTCACGGCGGAGAACCTGCCGCTGGCCTTGGAGATCGCACGCATTCCCGAACAGATCCGCGGCTACGGCCACGTGAAGGAGCGGCACCTGGAGACGGCCCGCGCGCAATGGGAAGGCCTGATGGCGCGCTGGCGCCAGGGGCCTGCCGAGGCGGCGCTGCGGCAGAGCGCCTGAGGGCGAGGCGCGGATTCAGAAATCCCACTCGAAGCGATCGGCATCGCCGATCAGCATCACCTTGCTCCGGGTCGCTTTGCAGATCCATCGCTGGCGCGTCGCGTCTATCCCCTGAGCGGGTTCGAACAATGCGTCCTGGACCAATGCAACGGCGCAGGCTTCATGGGGGGCGCGCACCGACTCGTACTTGATCCATAGCACGCCCCTGTGCCGGGCCTCTGCGGCCAAGGCCTGGGTGGCGGTGTAGTCGCTGCCATGGGTCCATCGCTCCCTGCGGCGGTTCCAGGGCTCCTGCATCAGATCGATCGAAAGTCCCCGCATCTGCGCCTGAAACAGCGTATGTTCCGTCAGCAGGTCTTCGTTCAGCAAGCCCGTGCTGTCCAGAAGAAACCGGTGGCGCCAGTAGGCGATCTCGGCGCAGACGGCCACCTGATTCTTCGCGCCATACCACTGCCCGTGCTCATGGGCCGGGCGAAACCGGTGAGGATGCGGTGGCGTGTACCGGAAGGGCGTGAACAGCAGGTAATGCCGTTCTTTCGCGATGGGGGGCTTGCTGGCCTCCAACATCTGCTCCAGCAAGTCCTGCTCGTCCAGGGAGTCGACCAGCCTGACCGTCGCTGCTGCGTATTGCGACTCCACCCCGCGCCATACCAGAAGCTGGCGCAACCGCAGGCTTTCGTCGAACCACCGCGGATCCCATGCGCTCATGTGGGCGCACGCATGGCATCGAGATACGACAGGGTCGCCACCAGGCCGTCCACACGCTGGACCATCTGCAACGGCACACCGCCCAGGGCCTTGTTGAATCCCGTCATCCATGCCTGCCGCTTGCCGTCGTCCGTGCCGACCAGGGCATCCAGGGAGCGGTAGACGCGCACGAGCAGTAACGCCAGTTCGCCTTCCTTGCTCGCCGGATCGATGGGCTTTTCCGCTTTGAGAATCCGCGACACCGTGGGCTCGCTCAGGCCCAGCGCCTTGGCCAGCATGACGCCGTTCATCCCGAGGAGCCGGCTCGCACGGGCCGTGGCCTTGGCAAGCACCTGGCCGGGGTCAGCTAGGGCAATGGCTTGTTCCATGGCATGCTCCTTGGGATTTCTATGGAAATATTATGCGCGAGAACCAAAATATTTAATATCGCGATCTATGGGGAGCGACCCGGGCATAACCCAACGGCCCACGGGTTATGCCACCGGGCCGCAGAAAGGCGCCGCATACAATCCCCTGTTGCCCTGCGGCAGGCGCCCATGCGCCGCTGCGTGCACGATCGGCCCGGCGACCGGGCCGGACGACCATCCTTTCAACGGAGCCTGTAGCCGTGTTTATCTCTTCCGCTTTCGCCCAGACCGCCCCGGCCGCCGCGCCCGCCGGCGGCATGATGTCCTCGCTCACGAGCATGCTGCCGCTGGTGCTGATGTTCGTGGTGCTGTACTTCATCATGATCCGGCCCCAGATGAAGCGCCAGAAGGAGCACCGCGCCATGATCGACGCGATCGCCAAGGGCGACGAGGTGGCGACGGCCGGCGGCATCCTGGGCCGGGTCACGCGCCTGTCCGAAGGGTTCCTGCACATCGAGATCGCCTCGGGCGTGGAAGTGCAGATCCAGCGCAGCGCCGTGGCGCAGGTCCTGCCCAAAGGCACGGTGAAGTGAGGCGCAACCCCCTGAGCGGCGGAGCGGCCCTTGCGCGGCGTCTGCTGTCCTGCGCCGCGCCAATTTCAGGCGCCGCCGATGGTGCGCACGCCGTGGTTAACTGAGATAAGAGCGCGATCATGAATCGTTATCCGGTCTGGAAGTACGCGATCCTCGTGGTCGTGCTGCTCGTGGGGATCCTCTATTCCCTGCCCAATGTGTTCGGCGAGGCGCCCGCGGTGCAGGTGTCCTCGGCCAAGGCGTCCGTCAAGGTCGATGCCTCGCTGCAGCGGCGCGTCGAGGAGGCGCTGCAGGGCGCCGGCATCACTCCCGACGCGGTGAGCTTCGACGGCAATTCGGTGCGCGCACGCTTCGACACGCCCGACACCCAGCTCAAGGCCAAGGACGTGATCCAGAAGGCCCTGGTGCCCGACGCGGCCGATCCGCAGTACATCGTCGCGCTGAACCTCGTCTCCCGTTCGCCCGCATGGCTCACGGCGCTGCACGCGCAGCCCGTCTATCTGGGGCTGGACCTGCGCGGCGGCGTGCACTTCATGCTGCAGGTGGACATGCAGGCGGCGCTCACCAAGAAGGCCGAGTCCTTCGCGGGCGACCTGCGCACCTTCATGCGCGACCGCAACATCCGCCACGGCGGCATCAGCCGCGACGGCCAGACCATCGAGGTGCGCCTGCGCGACGAGGCGGCCGCCACGGCCACGCGCAACCTCATCTCCGACCAGTTCCCCGACCTCGTGGCCACCTCCAGCCCCGACGGCGAGGGCGTGGTCGTGCGCGCGACCATCAAGCCCGAAGCCCTGCGCAAGGTGCAGGACCAGGCGCTCAAGCAGAACATGACCACGCTGCACAACCGGATCAACGAGCTCGGCGTGGCCGAGCCGGTGATCCAGCAGCAGGGCACGGACCGCATCGTCGTGCAGCTGCCCGGCGTGCAGGACACCGCCAAGGCCAAGGACATCCTGGGCCGCACCGCCACGCTCGAGGTGCGCATGGTGGACGAAAGCACCGAGGCGCGCGGCGCCGAGCGGGGCTCCGGCCCGGTGCCGTTCGGCAGCGAGCGCTACCCCGACCGCAACGGCCAGTTCGTCATCGTCAAGAAGCAGGTCATCCTGACGGGCGAGAACCTGACCGACGCGCAGCCCGGCTTCGACGGCCAGACCCAGGAGCCGACCGTCAACCTGACGCTCGACGCCAAGGGTGCGCGCATCTTCAAGGACATCACGCGCGAGAACATCGGCAAGCGCATGGCCATCGTGCTCTTCGAGAAGGGCAAGGGCGAGGTCGTGACGGCCCCGGTGATCCGCTCCGAGATCGGCGGCGGCCGCGTGCAGATCTCCGGCCGCATGACCACGGCCGAGGCCAACGACACCTCTCTGCTGCTGCGCGCCGGCTCGCTGGCCGCGCCGATGGAGATCATCGAGGAATTCACCATCGGCCCGAGCCTCGGCGCCGACAACATCAGCCGCGGCATCCACAGCGTGGTCTGGGGCATGGTGGCCATCGCCGTGTTCATGTGCGTGTACTACGCGCTGTTCGGCGTGTTCTCCACCATCGCGCTGTCGGTCAACGTGCTCATGCTGATCGCCGTGCTGTCCATGCTGCAGGCCACGCTGACACTGCCCGGCATCGCCGCCATGGCGCTCGCGCTGGGCGTCGCCATCGACTCGAACGTGCTGATCAACGAGCGCATCCGCGAGGAACTGCGCGCGGGCGTCGTGCCCCAGGCGGCCATCCATGCGGGCTACGAGCGCGCCTGGGCGACCATCCTCGACTCCAACGTGACCACGCTCATCGCCGGCCTGGCGCTGCTCGCCTTCGGCTCGGGCCCGGTGCGCGGCTTCGCCGTGGTGCACTGCCTGGGCATCCTGACCAGCATGTTCTCGGCCGTGTTCTTCTCGCGCGGCCTGGTGAATCTCTGGTACGGCCGCAAGAAGAAGCTCAAGAGCGTGTCCATCGGCCAGGTGTGGAAGCCCGGTACCGACACCCCGGCGGTGCCCTCCACGCCCGCCAAGACGAACTGACCGAAGGAAGACGCCATGGAATTCTTCCGCATCAAAAAAGACATCCCCTTCATGAAGCACGCGTTGGTCTTCAACGCGATTTCCTTCATCACCTTCGCGCTGGCCGTCTTCTTCCTCGTCACGCGCGGGCTGCACCTGTCGGTGGAGTTCACGGGCGGTACCGTGATGGAGGTGGCCTACACGCAGGCGGCGGACACAGGCAAGGTACGGGAAGCCGTCTCGCGGCTGGGCTATTCCGACGTGATCGTGCAGAACTTCGGCACCTCGCGCGACGTGATGATCCGCCTGCCCGTGCAGAAGGGCGCGACCTCCGCGCAACAGAGCGAGCAGGTGATGGGGGCCCTCAAGGAGCAGGACCCGGGCGTCACGCTGCGCCGCACGGAATTCGTCGGTCCGCAGGTGGGCGAGGAACTCGTGCACGGCGGGCTCATGGCGCTCGCCATGGTGGTTGTCGGCATCGTGGTGTACCTCGCGTTCCGCTTCGAATGGAAGTTCGGCGTCGCGGCCATCATCGCCAACCTGCACGACGTGGTCATCATCCTGGGCTTCTTCGCCTTCTTCCAGTGGGAATTCTCGCTGGCCGTGCTGGCCGGCGTGCTCGCGGTGCTGGGCTACTCGGTGAATGAATCCGTGGTGATCTTCGACCGGATCCGCGAGGCCTTCCGCAAGTACCGCAAGATGACCACGCACGAGGTCATCGACCACGCCATCACCAGCACGATGAGCCGCACGATCATCACCCATGCCTCCACGGAGGCGATGGTGCTGTCGATGTTCTTCTTCGGCGGCCCGAGCCTGCACTACTTCGCGCTCGCGCTCACCATCGGCATCCTGTTCGGCATCTACTCCTCGGTGTTCGTCGCCGCTGCCATCGCCATGTGGCTGGGCATCAAGCGCGAAGACCTGGTGAAGGCGCCGGCCCGCAAGGAAGGCGACCCGAACGACCCCAACGCCGGGGCGGCGGTCTGAGCTTCCACGCGGCTTTTCGACCCTCGACGGACTGCCGGAAGCGGCCCGTTTAGCATTTGCGCCAATGAAATTCCGCGGGGCGGATCGCTCGTTGGATCTCTGCGGATTCCCGCATGCCGGCAGGCGTATGGCGCGCTCATAATCCGCGGCGTATGGAGACTTCGTCCACCTTCCCGTCGAATGCGAGGCGCCTGGCCCGCCTGGGGCGCCAGCGTTTCATCGAGGGGCTGAGCGCGGGGCTCCCCGCCCTGGACGCCGAGCTCCAGGAGTTCACCACCCACCTCATGGGGCTGACGGCAACGCAGCGCGTGATGCAGGAGCGCCGCGACCTGTGGATGCGCTACCAGCAGTTCCATGGCGCATGGATCGTCGGCGCTGCGCGAGCGCTGCGCGATGCGCTCGCCACCCTTCCCAGCACGCGCAGCGCCGCGCTGTCCGGGGGCTTTTCGCTCGCAGGCCTCGAGCTGGTGAGCGACGACGTGGTGGAAAACAAGATCCTCGCGTCCCGCATCGGCCTGTCCGTGGCGGAGCGCGCCGGCCCCGCCTTCGACGCGGTGCGCAGGCATCTGCAGCATCTCGAAGGCGAGGAGCCCGGCGAACGGGACCTCCTGCGCCCCGAAGTCCTCGCCCTGCATCTGGTGGAACCCTGGGTGGCCTGCGGCCTGCTGCGCGCGGACCTGCAGGCCCTGCTCGAGCCGCTGCAGCGCGCCCTGGGTGCCCTGGTGCTCACGCAATACGAGGCCCTGGTCCGCTTCTTCGAGGAGCAGGGCGTGCGGCCGGACGACGACCTGCGCTCGCGCGTGCGCCGCACAGGAGGCACGACGGTGCAGGGGGGACTGGGACCGGCCCCGGCCTCGGGAATGGGCGCCATGCCGCAGGGCGCCGATCCATCCGCCCCTGGCGGGCTGCGCGCTCCTTCCCGGCCCATGGGGGCCATGCCGGGCGGGGCCTCGGGTTTTGCCGGCACGCAGGCCGCCGCCTACGGCTCGCCCCTGGTCCGGGCCCGCCAGCGCGCGCAGGGCGTGATGGGGCAATTGCGCCGCATTCTCGTGCAGCCGGCGATCGCGGCGTTCAGTCCCTCCGGTGCCGGGCGCATGGCGGGCGCCGCGGGCGAGGCGCCCGCCCAGGCGGCACCGGCCTCGGCCGCCCTGCAGCAGGCACTCGCGGAACAGCGGCTGATGGCCGACAGCTTCTACCAAAGCGAGATCGCCACCCTGGTCCTGGACTACCACAGCCCTGCCGCGGTGGTGCAGGTGGCAGGTGCTGCGCGCGAGCGCAGCGCGGAGCTCAAGGCCAAGGCGGAAACGCCAGGCGAGAAGGCCATCATCGAGGTGGTCGCGCTGATGTTCCAGAGCATCCTGAGCGAAGACCGCATCCCGCCCGCGGTGCGCGTGTGGTTCGCGCGGCTGCAGGTTCCCGTGCTGCGGGTGGCCCTGGCCGAGCCTGAATTCTTCAGCGACATGGCGCACCCCGCCCGCCAGCTCATCGACCGCATGGGCGGCGTGGTCCTGGGTTTCGACACCGCGGCGATTCAGGGCAGCGCCCTGGAGGCCGAGATCCGGCGCGTGGTGCAGGTGATCGAGCAGTATCCGGAAACGGGGCAGCGGGTGTTCCAGCTGGTGCTCGCGGAGTTCGAGGCCTTCATTTCCAGGTTCCTCACGGCGCCCCAGGCCACCTCGCGCATCGTGAGCGTGGCGCAGCAGGTGGAGCAGAAGGAGACGATGGCGATCCAGTACACCATCGAACTGCGCAACCTGCTCAAGGACATGCCGGTGCGCGACGAGATCCGCAGCTTCCTGTTCAAGACCTGGGCCGAAGTGCTGGCGCTGTCGGCCGTGCGCAGCGGCGCGCAGCATGCGGACACGGCCGCGTTCAAGCGGGCGGCCACCGACCTCGTGTGGGCGGCCAGCGCCAAGCCCCAGCGTGCGGAGCGTGCCCAGGTCATCCAGAGCCTGCCGGGCCTGCTGCAGCGGCTGCGGCAGGGCCTGGAGCTGCTGGGCGTGACCGGCGCGCCGCAGGACGTGCACATCAAGATCCTCACCGATACGCTCGCCGACGCCTTCCTCTCCAAGACGGCTTCCATCCCGCAGGCGCACATCGATGCGATGGCCCGGCGCCTGGACCACCTCGAAGACTACATGAGCGATGCCACGCTGGGCGACATGCCGCTCGATGCCGACTACCTGGAAATGATGCTGGGCATCGATGCTTCGTCCATCCACGTGGCGGCGGACAATGGCACGCCCGTGGACGAGGCCATGGTGGCCTGGGCGCGCGAACTGCAGCTGGGGGCGTGGTTCACGCTGGACCACAACGGGGCCTCGGCGCAGGTGCAGTACGCATGGCACAGCGAGCGCCGGCAGCTGCATCTTTTCGCGGCGCCGGACGGCAGCAGCTACCTGCTGCAGTTGCGGCGGATGGCCGCCTACCTGCAGGCAGGCCTTCTGGTGCCGCAGGAAGAGGAAGCCCTCACGATGCGCGCGACGCGCGACGCGCTCGCCAAGATCGACGCGAACCCGGAGCGGCTGCTGGGGTAGCGCCCTTTTTGCCTGCCACCGGCGAGCCGGGCGGGCCGCCATGGTGGCCTCTTCATTCCGGCAGGTCGTCGTCGGCCTCCATGCGGCCGCCGACCACGCGCCGCACCACATCGCCCGGGAAGCCGCGTGCCGCGAGGAAGCGCATCTGGCGTGCCCGTTCCTGGGGCGTTTCCGGGGGCGTGCCGAAACGCTGACGCCAGACGGCGAGGGCGCGCGCCGCTTCGCTGCCGCGCAGGCGCTCGGCGGTTTCACGCACGAGCGCGTCGTCCAGGCCCTTGGCGCGCAGCTCCTGCACCACGCGCTGCGTGCCCAGCCGCGCAGCGCGGCGGTGCACCACGGATTCGGCCACGCGGCCGGCATTGATGAAATCCTTGGCCTGGAGTTCGTCCAGCACCGCGCGCAGGTCGTCGCCTTCCTGCACATGGCGGGCGAGCTTGGCCTCGAGCTCGGGGCGTGAATGCTCGCGCTGCGCCAGCAGGCGCAGCGCGCGGCCCTTGAGGGAGAGAGGGGAAGAAAGCCCCATGGGAGTCGCAGCCGCGCCGGCCCGCCGCAAAAAGCGGCAGGCCGGCGCTTCGGGTGCCTTGTGGATCAGGCCTCGTCGCCGGCAGCGGCGCCAGTTGCCACGGGAGGCAGTTGCGAGACGCCCAGGCCATCGCGCACCTTGTTCTCGATCTCGCGGGCCAGGTCGGAGTTCTCGCGCAGGAACTCGCGTGCGTTGTCGCGGCCCTGGCCGATCTTCTCGCCGTTGTAGGCGTACCAGGCGCCGCTCTTCTCGATGATGCGGGCGTTCACGCCCATGTCGATGATCTCGCCCTCGCGGCTGATGCCCTCACCGAAGAGGATGTCGAACTCGGCCGTCTTGAAGGGCGGGCTCACCTTGTTCTTCACCACCTTCACCTTGGTCTCGTTGCCGATGGCCTCGTCGCCCTTCTTGATGGTGCCGGTGCGGCGGATGTCCAGGCGCACGGAGGCGTAGAACTTCAGCGCGTTGCCGCCCGTGGTGGTCTCGGGGCTGCCGAACATCACGCCGATCTTCATGCGGATCTGGTTGATGAAGATGACCATGCAGTTCGTCTTCTTGATCGTGGCGGTGAGCTTGCGCAGCGCCTGGCTCATCAGGCGGGCCTGCAGGCCGGGCAGTGCATCGCCCATCTCGCCTTCGATTTCGGCCTTGGGAGTCAGTGCGGCGACCGAGTCCACCACGATCAGGTCCACGGCTCCGGAGCGCACGAGGCTGTCCACGATTTCCAGGGCCTGCTCGCCGGTGTCGGGCTGGCTGATGAGCAGGTCGGGCACGTGCACGCCGAGCTTCTGGGCGTACTGGATGTCGAGCGCATGCTCGGCATCGACGAAGGCACAGGTGCCGTTCTGCTTCTGCATCTCGGCGATGACCTGCAGCGTGAGCGTGGTCTTGCCGGAGGATTCGGGACCGTAGATCTCGATCACGCGGCCGCGGGGCAGGCCGCCCACGCCCAGGGCGACGTCCAGGCCCAGCGAGCCGGTGGAGACGACCTGGATGTCTTCGATGGCTTCGCCTTCGCCCAGGCGCATGATGGTGCCCTTGCCGAACTGCTTTTCGATCTGGGCGAGGGCTGCCTGCAGGGCCTTGGCCTTTTCGCTGTTGGCGGCGTTGTTCTTGACGGGTGCGTCCATGGAGTGCTCCTGAAAGAGGAAAACGTGGAAAGGAAGGCCGGCGAGTGCGATACCAGGGGGTGGCTGTCTTCAATCACAGGCTGGATGCTTGACCAGTAGTGTAGGGGCGAGATACTTTCCAAACAATGCAATTTTTGGTCAGTTTGACTGACAATTGGTGCATGGCTTTTTCCCCGTTTCCGCAGCCACCGTCGGCCACGCTGGCCACCCGGGACGACGCGTGGCGCCTCACCCACCTGGGCCGCCTGCTCGGCCATGCCATGCGCCGCTTCGACGCGCGCGTGCTCGAACTGATGGCGCACGACGTGCAGGTCCCCCTGGCGCTGTCGCACCTGGCCGCCCGCGACCAGGTCAGCGCGGCCCACATCCACATCACGCGCCACCTGTCCCTGCAGGGCGACCGCCTCACCGACCTGGCGGCGCGCGCCGGCATGACCAAGCAGTCGATGGCCGCGCTGGTGGACCAGTGCGAAGCCTGGGGCCTCGTGGCACGGGAGCCCGACCCGCGTGACGCGCGCGCGCGGCAAGTGCGCTTCACCCCCACGGGCCTGGCCTGGCTGCAGGCCTTCCGCGGCGCGGTCGCGCAGGCCGAGGCGGAGTTCGGCGCGGAGGTGGGCGATGCCGTGGCCGCCGTCGTGCGGCTGGGCCTGGAGGCGTATGCGGGAGGCGATGGCGTGGAGCCGTGATCCGGGTCCGCCTCCGTCCCGTCCCGCCTGCCGGCCGATGTCCCTAGAATCGGCGGAGCGCCCGGATGCCGGCCAGACCGCCTGCGGCGCATTCCCAAGAACACTGGAGACAGGCCCATGCGCATCCTCATTGCCGAAGACGATCAGGTTCTGGCGGATGGACTGCTGCGCACGCTGCGGGGGTCCGGGGCCGCGGTGGACCATGTGGCGAGCGGCAGCGACGCCGACACCGTGCTCGCGACGACGCAGGAATTCGACCTGCTGATCCTCGATCTCGGCCTGCCGCGCATGCATGGGCTGGACGTGCTCAAGCGGCTGCGCGGCCGCGGCTCGGCGCTGCCCGTGCTGATACTCACGGCGGCCGACAGCGTGGACGAGCGCGTGAAGGGCCTGGACTACGGCGCCGACGACTACATGGCCAAGCCCTTCTCGCTGCAGGAACTGGAGGCGCGGGTGCGCGCCCTCACGCGCCGCGGCATGGGTGCCACCAGCAGCACCATCCGGCATGGTCCGCTCGTCTATGACCAGGCCGGGCGCATGGCCACCATCGACGGCAAGCTGGTGGAACTGTCCGCCCGCGAACTGGGCCTGCTGGAAGTGCTGCTGCAGCGCGCCGGGCGGCTGGTGAGCAAGGAGCAACTGGTGGAGCGGCTCTGCGAGTGGGGCGAGGAAGTGAGCAACAACGCCATCGAGGTGTACATCCACCGCCTGCGCAAGAAGATCGAGCGCGGGCCGATCCGCATCGCCACGGTGCGGGGGCTGGGCTACTGCCTGGAGAAGGTCGCCGCTTAGGGCCTGTGAACGCTATGCAAGGGGTCGCGAAGCTCATCACAGCCCGCCCATCAAGGCGCGCGACGCCGTGCGTGTGTCCACACGTACAAGGAGGGCAACGCCGAGGGGCGGGCTGTGATGGGCTTCCCTTCGGGTTGCTCCGCGAAGGGGCCGTTTGCGGCGTTGCCCGTGCTTGCAAGGCCCCGGCCTTGCTACGCCCAGGCGCCTTGCACCCAGCCCCTTTGCGAAGCAACGCGATCCCCTTGCATAGCGTTCACAGGCCCTAGTGCGGCCTCCTCCTGCAGCGAGCGACGTGCCTTGAAGATCTTCCAGCGCGAACAGCGGTCGCTTTTCGGGGAGATCCTCGACTGGATGCTCACGCCGCTGCTGCTGCTGTGGCCGGTGAGCCTGGCGCTGACCTGGCTCGTCGCCCAGGGGCTGGCGAACAAGCCCTTCGACCGCGCCCTGGAGTACAACGCCCACGCGCTCGCGCAACTCGTCACGGTGCAGGACGGCCGCGCGCAGTTCAACCTGCCGCAGCCCGCCGGCGAGATCCTGCGCGCGGATGAATCCGACATCGTCTATTACCAGGTGCTGGGCCCCCGGGGGGAATTCCTGTCCGGCGAGCGCGACCTGCCCCGGCCGCCGCCACCCGATGACGATCGCCCGCTGTCCGGCCAGGTGCGGCTGCGCGACGCGGAACTGCGCGGCATCGAGATCCGCGTGGCGGCCATCTGGGTGCGGCTGCCCATGCAGGGGGCTCCTGCCGCGCTGGTGCAGGTGGCGGAAACGCGGGAAAAGCGCAGCGTGCTCGCCACCGAGATCATCAAGGGCGTGATGCTGCCGCAGTTCGTCATCCTGCCGCTCGCCGTGCTGCTGGTCTGGCTCGCGCTGGCACGCGGCATCCAGCCGCTGCACCGGCTGGAAGAGCGCATTCGCGCACGCGATCCGGACGACCTCTCCCCGCTGGACCACCGGGCGGTGCCGATGGAGGTGGCTCCACTGGTGGATTCGGTGAACGATCTGCTGCAGCGGCTGCAGGATTCACTGGCCACGCAGAAGCGTTTCCTGGCGGATGCCGCACACCAGCTCAAGACCCCCCTGGCGGGTTTGCGCATGCAGGCCGATCTCGCGCAGCGCGAAGGCACCAGCACGGAAGACCTCAAGCGCTCGCTGCAGCAGATCGGCCGCGCCAGCGTGCGTGCGACCCACACGGTCAACCAGTTGCTGGCGCTCGCGCGCGCGGAAGCGGGCGGTGCCGTGCTGGCGCGGCAGCCGGTGGATCTCGCACGCCTGGTGCGCGAGGCCGTGCGGGACTGCGTGCCGCGGGCGCTGGAGAAGTCCATCGATCTCGGCTACGAGGGCGCCCAGCCGGCGGACCCCGGCGTGTGGGTGGACGGCAACCCGACCCTGCTCAAGGAGCTGGCGCGCAATCTGCTGGACAACGCGATCAACTACACGCCTTCCAGCAGCGGCCGGCCCGGGGTGGTGACTGCGCGCGTGCTGGCCGATCCGTTCGGGCGCATCGTCTTGCTGCAGGTGGAGGATTCCGGCCCCGGCGTGCCGGAGGCGGAACGCGAACTGGTGTTCCGCCCCTTCTACCGGGCCTTGGGCACCGATGCCGATGGTTCGGGCCTGGGCCTGCCCATCGTGCTGGAGATCGCGCGCCAGCATGGCGCGCAGGTGCGGCTGGAGGATGCCCATCCCGGGATGAATCCACCGGGTGCGTGTTTTTCGGTGCGGTTCTCCGCCGGGGACGATCCGCCGCCGGCGTGAGCCGTCCGCCTCTGTCTCAAAAAACAGCGGGCAAAGGAACAAAGCCCGCCGGGCGTTGCCGGGCGGGCTTTGCAGTGCCCACGGTTCCCGGGGCGGGAACCATGGACGTGGGCATGGTCATCAGTTCGTCATCGGCACGGTGCCGTGCTCGTACATGCTGGCCACGGCGCTCACGTCGCCGCCCAGGCGGCGGACTTCAGCGACGTACTCAGGGCCGCTGCGCAGGCGCTGGTACTCGGCCAGGCGTTCCTGGTACACGGGGTCGCTGGCCGGCGAGCGTTCGCCCACCTGGAACTTGTCCAGGCCGGCCCGGCGCCACAGGTTGGCGTCGGCGAGCACTTCGGCGCGCGACAGCGGTTGCTGGGTGGATTGCGAGGCCACCGGTGCAGGGCCGGCCCATTCTTCCTGGGACAGGGGGGCGGCAGAGGCTGCGGTGGCGCCTGCGAAGGCGATGGTGGCGATGGCGATGAGATGCTTGCGATTCATGGCGATGAGTCCTTTCTTCGACAAGGGGGACAATGTGCAGCGCGCCGGATTGCGTTCTGCATGGGACGAAGTTTGCTCCTCATCCCGGCCCCTGCATGTGCGAAAACGCACGGATTCGTGTAGGTCTGTGTCCGACCGGCCTGTGCTCCCAGGGGTGCGGTGCCGTGGGATAACAGGCGGTTTCAGACGCGACGGCGGGCGCAGGTCAGTTGCCGCCGGCCGCAGTGGACTGGCCGGCCACGGAGCGGGCTTCCCCGCCTTGGCGGCGCACTTCGGCCAGGTATTCGGGCCCGCTGCGAAGACGGTGGTACTCGGCCAGGCGCTGCTCGTTGGCGGGGTCGGCCAGGGCGCTGCGGTCGCCCTCGCCCACGCCGCGCAGGCCTGCGCGATCCCACAGAGCCAGGTCCGCGGCCACTTCCGCGCGCGACAGGGGCTTGCCCTGTGCGGCGGGCTCGGCGCCGAACCAGTCGTCCTGCGAGGAGGGCGCGGCGAAGGCGCCGCCGGCGAAGGCGAGTGCGGCCAGCGCGAGGGCGAGAGAGGAGGGACGGCGTGCAGTCATGGTGTGGTTCCTTTCGGTCGGGTCATCGCCGCGTTGCGTGTTGCGTTGCGGCATGGAGGCAAGTGTGTTCCTGCGACCCTGTCCAGGTCTGTGCGAAAGCGCACAGCTTCCTGCAGATGGCCGGACCGGGAGCTCAGCCGGCGGAGGGCGTGCGCAGGGACGAGGGCCGCGCCACGTGCAGCACGTCGAGGGGCCGCGAGCGTCCCCGCACGGTGATCGCGCCGGGCGTGCCGAGCCGCTCCTGCATGCCCGCCAGGCGCGCCACGTCCGCCGAGAGCACGAGGCGCGCGCCCACCACCTTGGAGTGGTCCTGCAGCCGGCTCGCGGTGTTCACCACTTCGCCCACGGCCGTGAAGGTGGTCGTTTCCTCGAAGCCCACCTGCCCGACGGCGACGGCGCCCGCATGCAGCCCCATGCCGAAGTCCAGCGCGTGGCCGAACTGCGCCTGGAAGGCTTCGTTCCATGCCTCCATGCGTTCCTCGATGGCCGCGGCGGCCGCCAGGGCCTGGCGGCAGGCCGTGGGCAGGTCGCAGTCCAGCCCGAAGAGGGCCATCACGCTGTCGCCGATGAACTGGTTGGGCAGCCCGCCGGCCTCGCGCACGGCGCTGCCCACACGCTCGAAATACTGGTCCAGCACCCAGGCGAGATCGAAGGGCCACTGGCGTTCCGCCAGCCCCGACCAGCGGCGCAGGTCCACGAACAGCACGGCCACCTGCCGCTCGCGTCCCGGACGAGCCGCCGCCGTGCCGGCGCCGGGCTGGAAGAGCGGCGTGACGCGCACCCGGCCCTGAGGCCGGAGCTGGCAGGCCAGCCGCACGCCCTCCGGGGCGTTCACGCGCTGCAGCGTGCGCAGTTCATCGCGCCCCGGCGGCGGCAGGCTGCCGTCTTCCGCTTCCACGCGCACGCGGCAGGTGGAGCAGCGCGCCCGCCCTCCGCACAGGGACAGGTGCGGGATGCCGTGCAGGCGGCTTGCGTCCAGCACGCTGGTGCCCCGGGCCACCTGCACGGTGCGGCCAGGGTATTGCAGCGTCACGCAGCCTTCGCCGCGCAGGCGGCGCAGCGCGCCCGCCGCGAACCGGAGCGCTACGAGGGCTGCCAGGGCCATCAGCCAGCCAAGCTGGAGGCCCTCGCCCAGGGCGCGCGCGGCTTCCGCGGCCGGGCGCGGCGGTCCGGGTGCACGCACGGCCTGCGCGGTCCAGGCGATTTCCCGGCCCATGGCCAGCGTGCCCAGCAGCGCGAGCACCGGCAACAGCACCGCCGCCGTCAGCAGCAGGGCCTGGTGGCTGCGCCATGCCGCGCGGTGCCGCAGGGCCAGGTGCAGGCCGAGGCAGCCATGCAGCCAGGCGAGTGTCAGGAGCAGCGCCTGGCGCGCCAGGGACTCGGGCGACCAGATGGCGCGCACGATGCGCAGGTAGGAGGGCTCCACGCCCCAGTTGCTTTCCAGCCAGCGCGTGCCCACCACGTGCGTGGCCAGCAGCAGCGGCAGCAGCAATCCCAGGGCGATGCGCAGCGCCTCGACGGGCGGCATGCGCCAGCTGCGCCGCTGCCAGAGGGCGGTGCCGGCCATCGCGAGGTGCACGGCGAAGGCGCCGTACAGCAGCACCGTGCCGGGCGTGGTGGCCCATGCGGCATGCACCGCGCGGCGCAGCGCCTCGGCTGCCTGCAGCGATACCAGGCCCGCGGCATGCGTGGCCAGGTGCAGCGCCACGTAGAGCCACAGCGTCAGCCCGCTCGCCCAGCGCAGGTCGCGCGCCGAGGGCCGGCGGCGCGGGCGGGCGGGAAGGTCGGCGGGATCGGGGGTGGAGCGGGGCATCGGTAGGGGGCGCGGCGGCTGAGCATAATGCCCCGAGGCCGGCGGTGTCCGTCAGCCGGCCCTTTCCCCTTTCCGTGGTCTTCGCATGGTGTCCGCCCCCCGACGCAGTTCCTCCCCCGCCGCCCCCGTTCCTTCGAGTTTCGCGTTGCGGGAAGTGGCGCTGTTCGAGGGGCTCGATGTGCAGCGGCTGGACCGTATCGCCCAGCAGTGCCGCTGGCAGCAGTTGCCGGCGCGGCGGCGCCTGTTTTCCCGGGCCGCCGCGGGAGCCGAGGTGTATTTCATCCTCACGGGGCAGGTGCGCGTGACCACCTACTCGGCCAACGGCCGGCAGGTCACTTTCCGCGACTGTGGCCCGGGGGAGCCCATCGGCCTGCTGGCCGCGCTGGACGGCGGTGCGCGGTCGGCCGATGTGGTCACCCTGGAGCCTACCCTGGCGGCGAGCCTGCCACCGGAGGACTTCCGCCAGCTGATGGCCGAGGAGCCCGCCGTGGCGCAGCGCGTGGTGGAGGGCCTGTGCGTGCTGGTGCGTGAGCTGTCGGAACGCGTGATCGATCTCAGCACGCTGGGCGTGCAGAACCGGCTGCATGCGGAACTGCTGCGCATGGCCCGGGCCTCGGGCGGCGCGGATGGCGCAGGCCGGGCGCGCATCGATCCGGCGCCGGCGCATGCGGAAGTGGCCAGCCGCATCAGCACCAACCGCGAGCAGGTGACGCGCGAACTCGGCGTGCTCGTGCGGCAGGGGCTGCTGGAAAAGGTGGGGCGCGCTTTCGTGGTGACCGACCTGGCGCGGCTCGAACGCATGGTGGCGGAGGTGCGCGGAGGCTGACCTCCGCCGGTCAGGCCGCCGGGGCCGGGCGCGATTCGGCCTGCTGCAGCAGCCAGTTGCGGAAATGGTCCAGCGCGGGTGGCTGGGGGCGGCCCCCCTCATGGCAGAGCCAGTAGCCCCGCCGGCTGTTGAAGCCGGCGGCCGGCAGAGGTTCCGTGACAGTGCCGGCCGCGATCTCTTCGCGGACGAGGCAGCGGGGGACCAGGCCGAGTCCCAGGCCCATGGCGACGCCGCGGATGACGCTCTCGAACAGGTCGAGCACGGGGCCGTCGGAGCGGCTCAGGCCCTGTACGCCGTGGCGCTCGCCCCAGTGCTCCCAGGCGTCGAGTGCCGACACGTGCCGCAAGAGCGCGTGTTCCGCGACGTCGGCGGGGGTGCGCAGCGCCGGCACCGGGTGCTCCGTGCCGCCGGCTCCGGGCGGCGGAGCGATCAGCGCCACGTCGTTGCCTGCGATGTAGTGGGCATGCATGCCGGGCCAGTGCCCGTCGCCGAAGAGGATGGCGCAGTCCGTGTCCGGACCTGGCAGGGTATTGATGACCTGCCGTGTGAGGTGCAGCGTGATGCGCGGATGCCGCTGCCGGAAATCCGCCAGCCGGGGCACCAGCCACTGTGCCGAGAAACTGGGCAGAACGGCCACCTGCAGGGCGCCGCCGTCGTACCCGCTGGCCACCAGCTCGAGCGTGGCGGCTTCCAGGCGGACCAGCAGCGACCGCACCGCCAGTTCGTAGCGCTCGCCTGCCGGGGTGAGGATCAGTCGCTGGCGGCTGCGCTCGAACAGTGGCACGCCGACCCAGCGCTCGAGTTCCTGGATTTGCTTGCTGACGGCGCTCTGGGTGAGGCCCAGGGGCTCCGCCGCCGCCGACACATTGCCGCAGCGGACCACCGTGCAGAACGTACGCAGCAGGTGCAGAGGGGGGTTGAGTCGGCGCAGGGGCATGGGGGCGGGAGAGGGTTCCGGAATACGGCCGGCGATGAGGGTATGCCGAATCGGAATGCTAACCGGCACGCCCTTTGCGTCATTCGTGCATTTATTCCATTAATCTCATCGATAACCTCAAAGGAAACCATGCAGCGTCGTTCCTGGCTCGCGGCCCTGGCCGCTTCACCCTTCATCGGCAACTTCGCAAGGGCGCAGGAGGGCCGGCCGATGCGCATCGTCGTGCCCTTTCCTCCGGGCGGCGCGACCGACATCGCGGGACGCGTGCTGCAGGAGCCGCTGCAGCGCCTGCTGGGCCATCCGGTGGTGATCGACAACCGTGCCGGCGCGGGCGGCTCCATCGGCATGGCCGAGGTGGCGCGCTCCGCCGGCGACGGGCTGACCTTCGGCGTGGCGACCGTGTCCACGCATGGCGTGAACCCCGCCGTCTTCTCGCGGCTGCCCTACGATCCCATCCGCGACTTCGCCGGGGTCACCGAGATCGTGAAGGCGCCGGGCATCCTCGTGGTCAATCCGCGGGAAATGCCGGTACGCAGCTTCGGCGAGTTCGTGACCTACCTCAAGGCGCGGCCCGGCCAGGTGTCCTATGCGTCGCCGGGCAACGGCACCATCGGCCACATGTGGGGCGAGCTGTTCAAGATCAGCACGGGCACCTCCATGGTGCATATTCCCTACCGCGGCGCCGGTCCGGCGGTGAACGACGTGCTGGCCGGCCAGGTGCCCGTGTATTTCGACCAGGTCGCCTCCGCGCTGCCCTACGTGAAGAGCGGCCGGCTGCGGGCGCTCGCCGTCTCCTGGCCCCAGCGCCTCGCCGACGTGCTGCCCGAAGTGCCCACCTATGGCGAACTGGGCCATCCGCAGGCCAACGAGCCGTCCTGGTTCGGCCTGGTGGCCCCCGCTGCCACGCCGCCGGCGGCGGTGCTGCGCGTGCAGCAGGCCGTGGGCACCGCCCTGAAGGAGCCGGCGGTGCGCGACCGGCTCGCCGGCCAGGGCCTCTATCCCACGGGCACCGCGCCCGCGGAGTTCTCCCGGCAGATCGAACAGGAGATCGCCAAGATGCGGAAAATCGCTGCCTATGCCCAGATCCACCTCGACTGAACCGATGAACGGAGCCCGACGATGACCGCCCCGCAGCCGCTGAGCCCCGTGGCCGCCGTATCGGTGGTGCCGGGCCGCACGCCCCTGGTCCTCGATTCGCCGCACAGCGGCACGGATTACCCCGACGACTTCGGCGCCGCGCTGGCCCGGGACGTGCTGCGGCGTGCGGAAGACACCCATGTGGAAAAGCTCTACGCCTTCGCGCCCGCCCTCGGCGTCGCGTGGGTGGAGGCGCATTTCCCGCGGATCTACCTCGACGCCAACCGCGACACCACGGAGATCGACACCACGCTCTTCGATGCCGAGTGGCCCGACCCCGTCACCGCCGACCCGGCGGTGCTGCAGAAGGTGCGGCTCGGCAAAGGCCTCATCTGGAAATGCACCGACGAGGGCCTGCCCATCTATGACCGACCCCTCTCTGTGGCCGAAGGGCGCGCGCGCATCGAGCGCTGCTGGCGGCCCTACCATGCCGCGGTGGAGCAGGCCATCGAGGCCGCGCATGCGCGGCACGGCTACAGCCTGCACCTGAACTGCCATTCGATGCCCTCCGTCGCGGCCAGCCATGCCACGCTGCATCCCGGCCTCGTACACGCCGACTTCGTCATCGGCGACCGCGACGGCACCACCGCGGACCCGGCGCTGTCGCAGGCGCTCTGCACCTTCCTGCGCGGGCGCGGCTACGGGGTGGACTACAACCATCCCTACAAGGGCGTGGAGATCGTTCGCCGCTACGGAGACCCGGCCCGCGACCGGCACAGCATCCAGGTGGAGATCAACCGCCGCCTCTACATGGACGAGCACACGCTGGCCCTGCACCCGGAGGGCTT
This sequence comes from Acidovorax sacchari, assembly GCF_042847045.1. Lineage (NCBI taxonomy): Bacteria > Pseudomonadati > Pseudomonadota > Betaproteobacteria > Burkholderiales > Comamonadaceae > Acidovorax > Acidovorax sacchari. The sequence continues at coordinate 5,359,957 of NZ_AP035783.1, read as the reverse complement.
CGCGCGCCTGCAGGCCGACCTGCGCGCGCTCGTGGAGTGGCTGCTGACGCTCGATCCGAGGCGCTCGGCGGGCGGCTGACGCAGCGCTGCGCATCGCAGCAGGTCGTGCGGGCGGTTCGCATTTCGCGACACCGCGTCGTGCCGGGGCGGGGCAGGGAAAGGGGGGCGCCCTAGATTGGAGGCGAGCCGCTTTCCTTGTCCTTCACCGCCCCGCTGCCATGACCTCGTCCCTGCTCACGGCGCCTTTCGGCGCCTCCGTCCTGTCCTTCATGCCCCCGGAACGCGGGGGGGCGGCCGCTGCGCCACGCCAGGCCGTCGCCGCCTCCGGCATGCCCCTGCTGCACGCGTGGTACGAGGCGCTGCAGGCCTGGTGCGAGGCCGATGCGGCCCGGCAGCCGCCATGGCAGGCAGGCGCCTCCGAGGTGTTGCGGGGGCTTTTCTCGGCGCGGCGGAACCGGGGCGCCGTCCGCGACGAGCGGGCCGAGGCGTTCGCCGGCCGCTGCCGGGAGTTCGCCATGGCCGCGGACCGGATCCTGGAGCGTGGAGACGCTGCATTCGGTGCCGCGCAGGACGGCCTGGAACTGCGCGAGATCGCCGTGGGCCGCCTGCTGCTCGCCCATGCCGAGGGCGCTCCCGCGCTGGACCTGCACGGCCTGGGGCTGACCGACCTGCCACCCGGCCTCGAAACCCTGGAAACCCTGGAGCGGCTGGATATCTCCTGGAATCCGGGGCTGGGAGCGCTGCCCGAGCGGCTCGCCCGCTGCCGCGGGCTGCGGGCGATCGATGCGCGCCACTGCGGCATCACCGAGGTGCCTCCACAGGTCCTCTCGCTGCCCCGGCTGGAGGCGCTGGACCTTTCGGAGAATGCGGAACTGCGCTCGCTGCCCGCCGGATGGCGGCTGGACGACGCGCGCCTGCGGCTCGAAGGAACGCACCTGGAGGGCATCGCCGGCCTGCTGCGGCCCCTGCCGCTGACGCCGCGCCAGCGCGGCACGCTCGCGGAACATATGGACACCATCGCCCGTGCATGGCCCCTGCTGCAGGCCCGGATGCGGGCCGAGCCCCGGCTCTCGGACCAGGTGGGCCTGCTGCGTGCCCGGCTGTCGCTCGCGGTGCGCACCGACGGCATGGGCACGCAGGAAGCCTGCGAGGACGCGCACCAGGCCATCGCGGAGTGGCTGGACAACGGGGAACCGCTGACGACCGCACGGATGATGGAACTGGGCTGGCGCATCAACTTCCGGCCGTCCGGCACGGGCCTGCTGCGCACGCAGGAATACGCAGACGATCTGTCCGGCCCGCAGGGCGCCGGTGCAGGCCGGCCGTCTCCCGGCGCGCTGCCGCCGCTGCTGGCGGCGGTCGAGTCCTGGCTGTCGGCGGGCGATGCTCCCGATGCCGCGCTCGACCCGCTGTCCGCCATGGAGCGCGCCGTGCTGCTCTACCGCGCCCTGGTCGTCCTCCGCCCGCTGCACAAGGGCAACGAGCCCACGGCCCTGGCGGCCATGGACTGGGCCCTGCAGCAGCAGGGCCTGCCGCCGGTCCTGCTGCCCGATGACCCGGCCCTGACCACGGCGGTCCTGTTCCGGTTTTCGGGCATCGCGGCGGCGGACGCGGCGGCAGAGCTGCTGCAGGAAACCGTCCGGCACATGGACGCGCTCATGGCGCGGCTGGTGCAGCACGACCTTGCAGGTGCCGCAGATGCATAGCGCACGGGACGCCCGCGTGCCGGCGGCCGTCTCGCGCACTTCGTTTTTCCACTCCCGATTCCAACGTCCATGAGCCCTTCCCGCATCACGACCGCTTCCGAATCGCAGCGCATGCGCTCCCATCCTTTCGGGCCGTTCCGGGCAGATGGATCGAGCCCGCGCAGCGAGCCCGATGCGCCAAGGGGGCGGAGCGCTGGAGGGCCGGTCGGGTTGGTGCCCCGGCGCACAGGATCGGCGCGCGAGCGCGCGGAAACCGTGCGCACGGGCCGATGGGCGGGGCCGCCGAACGCCGGGCAGGTGGAGTGGAGGCGGTCCCTGCGTGAATGGTGTGCCGCGGACCCCCATCGGACTTCCCGGGGCGGATTCTGGTCGCGCATGGCCGGCAGCCTTTCGCGGCAATCCGGCCTGCAGGACCACCATGGAAGCTTCATCGAGCAGCGGGAAGAAGCCGCGGCACGCATCCTGTGGGCGCATGCGGAGCGCTCCACCGCGCTGGACCTCCGTGGCCTTGCGCTGTCGGAGCTGCCCCCCGGGCTGGGGCGGCTGGCCCATCTGGAAACGATCGATCTTTCCGACAATACCGGCTTCTACCGGCTGCCCGAGGTGCTGGCGCAATGCACCGGCCTGCGCTCCATCTCCGCCCGCAACAGTTTCGTCACCGAAGTTCCTGCTGCGCTGTTCGCGTTGCCCCATCTGGAAACGCTGGATCTGTCCGCGAATTTCGAGCTGTGCGAACTGCCGCCGGAGATCGAACAGGCCGTCCGGCTGAGGGAGTTGCGGCTGTCCCACTGCCGCTTTTCCACGCTGCCGGCGGCCGTGGCCGCGCTGCCGGCGCTGGAACTGCTGGACCTGTCCCACAATCGGCGGCTGCACGCCGTGCCCACCAGCGCCGAGACGGCTGCCTGCCGGGTGCATCTGCAGGGCACGCCTGCCGGGTTCTCGGCCCGGCTGTTGCGCGCGCCTGCGTGGGCCCGGGCCGAGCGCGACGCGCTCTCGGAGCGCCTGGGTGCGGCGGCATCCTTCGCCACCGCCATGCGTGGGGCTTTTGACGATGGGCCGCGGCTCGCATTGTTTCTGCAGGAGCGAGGAGACGGCATGGCCACGCCGCAGTCGTGGGAGGAGGCCGCGCGCCTGGTCGATACCTGGGTGGAGACGGGGCGTGCCTTCAGCACGGATGCGTTGCTCGAACTGGGCTGGATTGCCAACGGCCGCCCATCGGCGGGGCCCGGCCTGCGCGCGCACGAGTTCCAGCGCGTGCCTGCCGGCGACGGGGCCGCGCTGGCCCACCGGGGCGAACCCGCCGTTGCGGCGTTCCGCAGCTATCCCTCCGTGCAGTCGTTGCGGGGCCAGATGGAGGAAATCGCCGCGCAGCTGGAGCGTCGGCTTTCCCGGGGCGACCCCCTCGCGGCCGTCGAGTGCGCCGTGATGCTCTACCGGGCCTTTGTCAGCTTGCGCCCCCTGCCCGCCGGCAATGCGCCAGCCGCCTTGCTGGCGATGGATTGGGCACTGCTGCGGCAGGGGCTGCCGCCCATGCGGCTGCCCGAGGGAGATGACGAACTGTGCGACGCCATGATGTTCTCGGACGAAACGTCGCCGGACGGCGCACGGGAGCTGGCCCACCAGGTGGCCGAAGGCCTGGCGCAATGGGAAGCCCCGCGAGCCCCGGGCGGGGCTGCCGCCGGCTAGCCGCAGTTGCGCAGTAGCCGGCCCGCGAGGGCCGTGCGCAGCTGCGTTTCGGCCTGGGCACGCAGCGCGGGCGTGGCCGCCGGCAGCCGCAGCACATGGCCGGTGGCGTCCGAGCGCTCCTGCACCACCCGGGCCGTGCGCACGCCCTGCGTGCCCAGCGCCGCCAGCGCCCGCTCGGCGGCTTCTTCCGTCGAGAAGCGGCCCAGCGACAGGCCTGGCTCCAGGGCAGGGCCCGGCCGGTCGTAGGCCACCTTGCGAGCACGCAGTTCGGCGCGCTTCTTCTCCAGCGCGTCTTCGTCGGCGAAGCGCCCCATGTACACCATCCACCGGCTCGCGACCGACACAGGCTCCAGGCTCCAGCTATTCGCAGGCAGGGCGGCGGCTGCCGTACGCAGTGCCTCGGATTGGCGTGCGTCGAACGGGCCGGCCTGCAGGCAGGCCGTGCTGTCGGCCGCCGCGGCCTGCGCCTGCCCTGCTGAAGTGGGGGGCGGTGCGGGGTGGGATGCCTCGCTGGACGGGGTGGCTGCGGAAGAGGGCGCCGCGGGCGGCGGGGCTGCGGGGACCGATGCCGCATCGCCGGACACCGGCCGGCCGATGCGCAGGTTCTCGGGCTGGATCTGCTGCTCCAGCCGCTGGGGCTCGGACTGTTCGGCCGGTGCGAGGCCCCAGTCGCGCAGCAGGCCCTGTGCCCAGGCGTAGTAGCCGGCATTGGCCAGCAGCAGAACGAGGACGGCGGCGCGCAGCATGGTGGAAGGCTCCTTCAGTTCCGGGGCAGCGCCTGCCCGGCCGGCCGCACGCTGATCTCGGCGCTGGTCACGGCCTGCAGGCCCTGTGGCGTGCGCACCAGCAGCGCTCCGTCCTGGGCCACGCCCTGCGCGGTGCCGGCGCCGCCGTCGCTCAGGACCACTTCGCGGTCGCGCAGCACGTCGCGCTGCAGGAAGCGCGGCTGCACCGGCGCGAAGCCGTTGGCTTCGAACGACTGCAGCATCGCGACCAGCGGCGGCACGGTGCGCAGCAGCGCCGCGGGGGCGTCGAGCCGGGCGTCGATCTCCTGCAGGCTGCCGGGCGGCGTGGACAGGCCCTCGGACGGCGGAGGCCGCACGTTGATGCCGACCCCGGCCACCACGTAGCGCGCGGTACGGTCCGGGTGCGAGCCGCTCCAGGCGCCGGCGGCACCCACGAGGCTGGCGGTTTCCACCAGGATGCCCCCCAGCTTGCGGCCATCGTCCAGCCAGAGGTCGTTGGGCCACTTCAGGCCCAGCCGGGGCTGGCCGGCCCGGGGCACCGGCTGCAGGCTCTCCGCGATGGAGACTCCCACGGCCAGCGACAGCCCGGACCAGTCCGCCGGCGCCAGCGGCAGGCCCAGCGAGAACATGAGCGAGTCGCCCGCGGCGTTCTGCCAGGCGCGGCCCAGGCGCCCGCGCCCGGCGGTCTGCACCTCGGCCACGAGCAGCGTGGGCTCGCAGCGGCCCGCCCGCGCGCGCCGCATGAGTTCGGTGTTGGTGGAATCGATGCTCGGCAGCACTTCGACAGTGAAGCCCGGCAGCAGCGGTGCCACGGCCTCCCACACCGCCTCGGCGGGCCAGCGCAGCGGCTGCACCATGCCGGTCATCGGCGTGCGCCCTTGCGGCCGGCCTTGGGCGGCGGCGCGGAAGGCCCCGGCGGCGCCCAGCCGCGCTTGGGCGCCAGCAGTGTGCCGCGGCAGTTGGCGCTGCCGCAAAAGCAGGGGTACTCGGCCTTGAGCCTGGGGGTGTAGCGCTCGTCGATGATCAGGCCGTAGTCGTAGTTGAGTTCCTCGCCCGCATGGATGTTGCGCAGCGCGGTGATGAAGATGCGGCCGTCGCGTTCGTCGGCGTAGCAGTTGGGCGCGCAGCTGTGGTTGATCCAGCGCGATGCGTTTCCGCCATGGTTGGCATCGATGACGCGGTCTTCATCCACATGGAAATAAAAGGTATGGTTCGGCTGCAGCGGATCGTGCGGGTGGCGGTCCTGGGCTTCCTGCCAGCTGATGATCTCGCCCGTGTACTCGATCAGCACTTCGCCTTCGGCGATGTCCTGCACCGCGAACACGCCTTTGCCGTGCACACCCGAGCGCCGCACCTGGATGCGGCGGCCGCCCCTGGCGGCGGAAGGGTCGGCGGCGGGCGTGGCGGTTCGGGGCATGGCGAAACTCTGTTAGTTTGAATAGGCACACATGCGCAGGCGCGCGTGTGCATGCGCGTGTACGCGCGAGAGACCGGAATTGTAGAAGCGCCCTCCGGGGCCGACCCCACAGAAAATGACCAAGACCCTGGTAATCGCAGAAAAACCGTCGGTGGCGCAGGACATCGTGCGCGCGCTCACCCCCGTGGCCGGCAAGTTCGACAAGCACGAGGACCATTTCGAGAACGAGCGCTACGTCGTCACGAGCGCGGTGGGCCACCTGGTCGAGATCCAGGCGCCCGAGGAATTCGACGTCAAGCGCGGCAAGTGGAGCTTCGCCCACCTGCCGGTGATCCCCCCGTACTTCGACCTGAAGCCGGTGGACAAGACCAAGAGCCGCCTCAACGCGGTGGTCAAGCTCGCCCGCCGCAAGGACGTGACCGAACTCGTCAACGCCTGTGACGCGGGGCGCGAGGGCGAACTGATCTTCCGCCTCATCGAGCAGTACGCGGGCGGCGCCAAGGGCGGCCTGAACAAGCCCGTGCGGCGCCTCTGGCTGCAGTCCATGACCCCGCAGGCCATCCGCGACGGCTTCGGCAACCTGCGCTCCGACCAGCAGATGCAGGGCCTGGCCAGCGCCGCGCGCAGCCGCTCCGAGGCCGACTGGCTCGTGGGCATCAACGGCACGCGCGCCATGACGGCCTTCAACTCGCGCGACGGCGGCTTCTTCCTCACCACCGTGGGCCGCGTGCAGACCCCCACGCTCTCGCTGGTCGTCGAGCGAGAGGAAAAGATCCGCCAGTTCGTCAGCCGCGACTACTGGGAAATCCATGCCGGCTTCCATGCCGAGGCCGGTGAATACCTCGGCAAGTGGTTCGACCCGCAGTGGAAGAAGGTCGCCGACGACCCCGAGGCCCGCGCCGACCGCGTCTGGAGCTTCGAGCGCGCCCGCGAGATCGCCGACGCCGTGCGCGGCAAGGCCGCCACCGTCACCGAAGAGAGCAAGCCCACCACCCAGGCCTCGCCCCTGCTGTTTGACCTGACCAGCCTGCAGCGCGAGGCCAACGGCAAGTTCGGCTTCTCGGCCAAGACCACGCTGGCACTGGCGCAGAGCCTGTACGAGCGCCACAAGGCCCTGACCTACCCGCGTACCGATTCCCGCGCCCTGCCGGAGGACTACCTGCCCGTGGCGAAGGACACCTTCGGCATGCTCGCCACCAGCGGCATGCGCCACCTCGCCCCCTATGCCCGGCAGGCGCTGGACGAGAACTACGTGCGCCCGAGCAAGCGCATCTTCGACAACGCCAAGGTGAGCGATCACTTCGCCATCATCCCGACCACGCAGGCGCCCAGCGGCCTCTCCGAGGCCGAGCAGAAGCTCTACGACCTGGTGGTGCGCCGCTTCATGGCCGTGTTCTTCCCGAGCGCCGAATACCTGGTCACCACCCGCATCAGCCAAGTGGTGGGCCATTCGTTCAAGACCGAAGGCAAGGTGCTGGTCAAGCCCGGCTGGCTGGCCATCTACGGCAAGGAAGCCGCCAACGAGGTCGAGGACGGCAAGGCCGGCGACAAGGGCCAGCCGCTGGTGCCAGTGAAGCCCGGCGAGATGACGCACACCGAATACGCCGAGGCCAAGGCCCTGAAGACCAAGCCGCCGGCCCGCTACTCCGAAGCCACGCTGCTGGGCGCCATGGAAAGCGCCGGCAAGCAGGTGGAAGACGAGGAACTGCGCTCGGCCATGCAGGAAAAAGGCCTGGGCACCCCGGCCACGCGCGCCGCCATCATCGAAGGCCTGCTCACCGAGAAGTACATGCTGCGCGAGGGCCGCGAGCTCATCCCCACGGCCAAGGCCTTCCAGCTCATGACGCTGCTGCGCGGCCTGGGCGTGGAGGAACTCTCGCGCGCCGAACTGACCGGCGAATGGGAATACAAGCTCGCCCAGATGGAGAAGGGCCAGCTCAGCCGCGAGGCCTTCATGCAGCAGATCGCCGCCATGACCGAGCGCATGGTGAAGAAGGCCAAGGAATACGACCGCGACACCATCCCCGGCAACTACGCCACGCTCTCCACCCCGTGCCCCAACTGCGGCGGCGTGGTCAAGGAGAACTACCGGCGCTACGCCTGCACGGGCGCCGACGGGCGCGGCGACGGCTGCGGCTTCTCGTTCACCAAGTCGCCCGCGGGCCGCACTTTCGAGCCCGCCGAGGCCGAAGCCCTGCTGCGCGATCGCCGCATCGGTCCGCTGGAGGGCTTCCGCTCCAAGGCCGGCTGGCCGTTCACGGCCGAGGTCGCCATCGTGCGCGACGAGGAGGCCGGCAACTTCAAGCTGGAGTTCGACTTCGGCGACGACCGCGCGGGCGAAGCGTCGGGCGAACTGGTCGAGTTCACCGACGAGCCGCTGGGCCCGTGCCCCATCTGCGGCGCGCCCGTGCACGAGCACGGCAGCAACTACGTGTGCAGCAAGGCCGTGCCCACCCCCGCCCAGCCCACGCCCAGCTGCACCTTCAAGAGCGGCAAGGTCATCCTGCAGCAGCCCGTGGAGCGCGAGCAGATGGCCAAGCTGCTCGCCACCGGCAAGACCGACCTGCTCGACAAGTTCGTGAGCATGCGCACGCGCCGCAACTTCAAGGCCTTCCTGGCCTGGGACAAGGAAGCCGGCAAGGTGAACTTCGAGTTCGAACAGCGCGAGAGCAAGTTCCCGCCGCGCAAGTTCGCCGGCAAGGCCGGCGCGGCAGCCGGTGCGGCGAAGGCGGGCACCGCGGCCGCTGCCAAGAAGGCCGCCAAGCCCGCTGCCAAGGCCGCCGCGAAGAAGTCCAGCACCGCCGCCAAGGCCCCGCGCAAGACCGCGGCCGGCAAGCCGCCGAGCGCCGCCCTGGCCGCCGTGATCGGTCCGGAACCGGTCGGCCGGCCCGAGGCAGTGAAGAAGATGTGGGAATACATCAAGGCCCACAATCTGCAGGACCCCAAGGACAAGCGCACCATCAAGGCCGACGCCAAGCTGCGCGAGGTGTTCGGCAAGGAATCGGCCGGCATGTTCGAGCTGGCTGGCATCCTGGGCAAGCACCTGCAAGGAGACAGCGAATGACCCTGCGCGATACCGCAACCCCCGGCCACGCCTCGGCCCCCACGCGCGTCTGGGCGGCGGCCGTCCTGCTGGTGGCGGCATCGGCGGCCCTGGCGGGCTGCGATACGGTGCCTTCCCGGCCGGCCAACGACCCGGCCACCGGCACCGGCGCCCAGTCGGGCGAGAGCGGTGTGACGGTGTTCGGGACCATCGATACCGGTGTGGGGGCTGTGAAGTCCTCGCGCTGAGGCGGTCGGCCTCCGGCCGGCTTGGCCGACACTGCTGCCGTGAATTTCCCCGGCAGTTAAGCCCTACGGTTGCGTTACGGTGCATACGCAACCCTATCAACATCCACCTCGGGTTTTCGTCAGGAACGGATAAGCATCCGCCCTTATAAGGTGTTTCGGAATGAAACAACTATGGGGATGGAGAGGGCATGGCGACATGGATCCCGGCCTTGGGCGAATGCGCTGCGCGCAGGGCACCCGGAGGGCGAAGACTGGCCGAGCTGCTGGAGCAGAAACTCGAGGACGACTATCTGCTCTGGTGGGACATACTGATCCGGCCTAAGCAGATGCGCCCTGCCTTCGTCGTGCTGCACCTGCGCCGGTGCACGCTGAAGGGCGGTCGCCTAGAGACGATTCGCACTGTAGCGCGCGAACGCATCGAGATCGTGCCTGACTGCAAGCTCAAGGTGGTGATGATCCCACTGCAGCAGGTCTGCCGCTGCGTAATCAATGTCTTCAAAGCACTGGAGCGCGCGCGAGTGGCGCAAATTCGTTGCGCATATAGCGGATTCAGTCGCCGAAAGTTTGCTGCTGCTCTAAGACAATGCGCAAAGCATTTATTACTGCACGCAGAAAAGTTGCAGGTTGGAGATTGTCGGCATCCAGGCGCCGGTTTGATCAACCATTCTGACGACCTATTTTTACTTCCGCCGGCCGGCCGAAGGTTGGCGACAAGCTCAAACCTGCAATGCAAAGAGAGACGGCTACGACTAATGTTGCAATTCCTAAGCTGCGGCGAAATATAAAGGTGGATCAGTGCTTTGCTGCTTTAGTGGCAAGGGGCTATAAATCGCAAGAAAACCCCGTTCAGATGATGTGGCACATGCAAATAGGGAGGTGAGGAGGCCGGCAGCAATCATAAAAAAGTGCAGTGAGAAAATCAGGGGATTTGTTCGGCGTAAGTTGCTTCATAGAATTGACTGGTTAGTCAGTAATATCTATATGCGACGGCGTTTCGATGGATTAATTGGGAGAAATTTATATGGCGAGAAATAGAACGATTAGAATATCCGGATTGAATATACGCGTTCATACCAAGCATCATACTTCAGAGTATGTGAGGCTTTGGGGTTTGATCGTTAGATCGAAAATCAAGAGAATTAGGGGTAATGTTGCATTAATGTTTGGTGGCGCGCGTCCTTTAAATGATAAACCAGATTCTCCTATATTTGGCTATATATACAGGTTTCTTGATATAGACCCTGATGAGCCATGGTTCGATATTGAGAAAAATGAAGAAGCTGACCCTGAAGATGTGGCTCAGGTTAATATTCCGGAGAAATTGAAGCCAAATTTAACTGAGTTTCCTTACTACTTCGATCCAAGAACTCATCGTTTGTACTTTCAGGCAGGTGGGACGGATGGCGGCGTCAGCGCTAACCTGATATATTTGCTGTTTGAGAAAATTGCTGCTTCAAAAAGGGTTAAATCGAGTTTTGGTGATATTGATTTTACGATTCTGACCGATAAAAATGCTCTACGAGAAATGTTGTCTTGGCCTGTCATCAGGAAGATATATGTAAAACTCGAGAGACCCAATCCATCTGATTTTGATGATGATGCATCTTTTTATGAAAGGTTGAAGCGTAGAAATCTTAAGCGAGAAGAGCATACATACACAAAGGATTCCACGGCTGAATCAATAGAGCCGGACCAAGAGATGAAGAATATCTTCAAGGTAGCTGTCGATAACGGAGTTTACAAGCAAGAGGGGGTAGACAAAGCTGGCTACTCTAGGGAGGCAAGCTCCAAAAGCTATCCCATGGAGGAGGTGACCAAGTATGATCCAAATGCGATGACGCATGCAGATGCGTTTATCAGTGCTGCAAGCGAAATTGCTTAGGAGGCAAAATGCGAGAGGGTGAGAAATCTACGTCAGTAGGGGCTGGCCCTCTTACAAATCTGCAAATTATTAAGTTGGCCTGGAGGATTACTGGTGGATACAAGGTGCTTAGATCGTCCTGGGACTTTTGGTTGTCAATTCTCTTGACGGCAATTTGTTTTCCGGTATGGGTTAGGCCAAATTGGTGGGATATTTCTATATCGATAGTGCCCAGCTTATTGGGATTTACGCTAAGTGGTTTTGCAATATTTTTGGGCTTCGGTAGTGATACATTTAAATCTCTTATTTCCTCGAGGGAGCAGGCGAAGTCAGAGTATCTTAGTGTTAGTGCTGCATTTTTGATGTTTGTTTTTTTTCAAATAGTCACTCTGATTTATGCGATCGTTTGTAAATCACTTTGGTTTCCGCCGCCTAAGTTTTTGAATTTTATTGCTCCTCTTGCTGAATTTTTTAATCCGTTATTTTGGCTGATAGGATTTTTCTTGTTGATCTACAGCAGTGGGTTGGGCTTGAGGGCGGCGATTAGAATATTTAGGGTGAGCAGATGGTATAATGATTTTTTAGCTTTTGAAAATAATGAGAGCGATTCGTAAAGGCGGTCTCAAACTTGAAGTGCAACACCCGCACCTCAGGTAACTTGCAACCGCCTTGCAGCATGAAGAACGCCTCACGCTGGCCTCGCTGGTCCAACAGAGATGGAGCGAGCGATCCATCGCTCACCTCCTCGGGCGCAGTCCAGCACCGTGTGCCGTGAGTTGGCAAGCAACAGCACTCCTGGCGACGGTTATGCCTTGCAGTCTGCTCAGGCCGCTTGCCAATCCCGTCGCAAGGCAGCTCTCGCCTTGCCTCTAGGCGGCACCCGCACAGTCGTCTCCGGTATACCGTCTGCGATCTTCTGCTCTGGCGCTGGTCGTCCCAGCAGATTGCCCGCACACTGCAAGGCATGCATCCTGATGACGCACGCCAGAGCGTGTCCCACGAGACCATCTACAACGCCATCTACGCCTATCTCCCGCGGGGAACTGAATAAGCAGTTGCTTGCCCTGCTGCGCCAGGGCCGCAGCGGGTGCCGTCCCCGCTCTGCCGGCCAGGATCGGCGATGGCAGATTCCCGACATGGTCAGTATCCACGTGCGCCCATCCGAGGCCAACAACCGCTCCGCCGTGCGCGTGTACTTCTGCAATCCGCATAGTTTGTGGCAGCGCGGCAGTTGTGAGAACACCAACTTGAGACGCCTCCTCAAACATTCGCCGAATCCGCCTCCGCCTCAGGCCACAACTGCGGAAACATGAAGCGCAGTGCGTGCTGCGGCAGGCCAAAGCGCACCTTGCCCTGCGGCGAGTCCGACTTGAGCAGCCCGCGTTTGACCAGCGCACCCAGTGCATCGGTGGCACTCCGGTCGCTCATCCCGAGCATGGCTTTGAATTCGCCACGCGGCATTTCTTCGCCGCTCAAAAACAGGTAGTGCAGGCCTCGCAGGGCCTCCTGGCGGACGCCTTGTTTGAGCACGGTGGCTTCGTAGGCCAGGCAGGCTTCGATTCGGTTCTTGATGGCCTCGAAGTCCAGCAGGCCGGCCATGAAACGGACCTGGTCCAGGCAGGTGTCCAGCACGTAGTGGGCCCATGCGATCAGGGCCTGCTCGCTCAGGTTGCCGCGCCCGTCCAGGTCGCCACGGCGCGGGCTGTCGGCGTCGGCCAGCAGCGCGTAGTAGCGCTCGGTGCTGCGTGCAAAGCCGCGCAGGGGTGACCACAGCCCGCCGGTGTAGCCTTGGGCCGTGAGCCAGGTGTGGGTGTGAAGCCGCATGACGCGGCCATTGCCATCCACGAAAGGATGCACCCAGCCCAGCCGCTGGTGCGCGCAGGCCAGGGCCACCAAGGCCGCTTCACCCCGCCGCACGCCGCCATAGAAGGCGGCCCAGCGCTGCAGAAACAAAGGGACGGTGGCGTGGGTGGGTGCCACATGCTGGCCCACGCGCACGTCGCGCTCGCGCAGCGCACCCGGAACGATGGGCTCCTGCTCGGATGTGAACAGATCGGTGGCGGGCAGCCTGTCAAACAACACATGATGAATGTCCTTCACCGCCTCCGGCGCGTACAGCTTTGCCGCGCCCTCCGGCCTGGTATAGCGCTGCTCCAGCACCTGCTCGGCCTCGATATGCGCGATGGCCAGCCGCTGCCTGGCGGCCAGCACTGCATCTTGGGAAAAGTCTTGCCGCAGGGCCTGCTCGATTTCGTGCGGTCGCGTGTGCTGCCCCTCGATGCGGTTGGTGTAGTACGAATTCATGCTGCGCAGCAGGCTGCGCAACTCCGGCGGCACCCGCGTGCCGGCCAGGGTGGTGGCCAGCCGGGACAGGTCATGCGCCTTGGCCAGCAGAGGCTCCATCCGGGCATCGGCGGGCAGCAAGGGCTCGAACTGGTGGATGTCGGTGTACATCAGGCAATTTTGCCAAGATTCAATTAAATCTAACTCATTGAAATAAAATAATTTTTTGATGAATTGCAAAATTTTTTGCCAAGTTATTTGCCGACTTCATCCCATCCAGCACACGGTTCAACACCAGCGCTTGCCGGGCGTTCATGGGCACATCCGCCCAGCGCGGCCAGATCTGTGCCTTGGCACGACAGGAGCGTCTGCCTGCGGCGTATTGCATCAGCGCAGAAATGCGGCGATTAGCGGGTTTATTCACCGCAGAATCTGCGGCGAATACGCTCCGGCCCGGTCCACGGCCACCCGAACCGGACGCTGCATACGCGAAGCGCCGTCCGCTATCGCTCCAGGATCCTGCGCGAGAATCCGGCACCGAACCCGGCCCGACCGTGGGCCCCTCCATCCAGCCATCCAGCGAGCGATGCCATGACCCTCCCCGCGAATGCTCCCCCGGACGACCGCGTCGATGCCTCCGACCTCGAATACGTCGGCTTCTGGGCCCGCCTGGGCGCGACGCTGCTCGACACGGTGCTGTTGCTCGTCGTCACCGTGCCGCTGCTGGCGGCCGTCTATGGATGGGACTATTTCAAGCAGACGGAGCGGCTGGTCGCGGGGCCGGCGGATTTCCTGATTTCCTGGGTGCTGCCTGCGGTGGTGGTGCTGCTGTTCTGGTTCTGGCGGCAGGCCACGCCGGGCAAGATGAACATCGGCGCCCGCGTGGTGGATGCGGAAACCGGCCGGCCCATGACGCCGGGGCAGGCGGTGGGGCGCTACCTGGCGTATTTCGTGTCGGCGATCCCGCTGTGCCTGGGCTTCGTGTGGGTGGCGTTCGACCGGCGCAAGCAGGGCTGGCACGACAAGCTGGCGGGCACGGTGGTGGTGCGGCCGAAGCAGCGCAAGTCCGAGGCGGTGCTGTTCGTCAAGGGCCGGTACTAGGCGCGGCCTGCGCGCGCATGCGCGACGCCCGGCCGCGATGGCGGCCGCTACGATCCGTGTCCCTACCCGCAGTCCGGCCAGCGGCCCGGCCTGGCCTGGCCTGGCCGGCAAGGCCATTACAGGAGACACATCGCATGTTCAGCCACGTGATCGTCGGCGTCACCGACCTCGAGAAATCCAAACGCTTCTACGACGCCCTGCTCGGCACCATCGGCGTGCCGCCCGGCATGGCCAACAAGAATCGCTATTTCTACCGCAGCCCCGGGGGGCTGTTCGGCATCACGCTGCCGATCAATGGCGAGCCTGCCACGCACGGCAACGGCAGCACCATCGGGTTCGCGATGCAGTCGCCGGAGCAGGCCGATGCTTTCCATGCGGCTGGCGTGGCGAACGGCGGCACGACCTGCGAAGACCCGCCGGGCTACCGCGAAGGCCCCGTGGGCCCGCTGTACCTGGCCTATCTGCGTGATCCAGACGGCAACAAGCTCTGCGCGATGTACCGGCCGCCCAAGGCCTGATCACGGCAGATCCGCGAGGAAGCGCGCGATGCGCTCCGCGAGCTCATGCGGCCGCTCGCGGTGCGGCACATGCGCGGCGCCGGGCAGGATCTCCACGCGCGCGGGCCCGGCCGCCCAGCGGGCGATGTGCGCGGGCTGCTCGAGGGATCCGTATTCGTCCCGGTCGCCGTGCAGGGCGAGCACGGGGCAGGCCACGCGCGCCAGCACGTCGGCCTGCGACCAGCCGGCGAAGTCCGGGTGCAGCCAGGTATCGACCCAGGCGTTCAGCACCCACTGCGCCTTGTGCCCGTCGCCGCCGTGGTGGCGGGCGAGCCGCTGCAGCGCCTCGGGGCTGCGCTGGAACTGGTCGCGTGCCTCGCGGATGCCCGCCAGGGTGCGTTTTTCCACGCAGGCCTGCGCGGCCACGGTGACGAGGGCGATGCAATCACCCGTGCCGCTGCCGCCCGCCGCGCAATGGGCGGCCATGGCCCCGCCCACGCTGTGGCCGAGTGCCACGTAGCGGCCGATGCCGAATGCCGAGCACAGCGCGGGCAGGCTGGTACGTGCCTCGGCCGCGATGAAATCCGGTGGCAGTGCGCCCGTGCAGGGATCGGCGCGGCCGAAGCCCGGCCGGTCGTAGGCGATCACGTCGCGGCCGGTGGCTTGGCACAGCGCCGCGGGGAAGTCGCGCCACAGTGCCACGCAGCCCAGCGAGTCGTGGAAGAGGATGACGGGGGCCCGTGCGATGGCGGGGCCTGCGTCGCGCGGCACAGGCTGCCAGCGGCGGGCGAACAGCCGGCCGCGGGCCGAGTCCACCCAGGCATCGTGCGCGGTCGGCTCCGGCAGTGCGGCGGGCAGGGCGGGCGGAAGGGCGCTCATGCCCGGCATTGTGCGGCGGCCCATGGGGTGCGGCCGTCACCGGGGTGCCAGGCTGCGGGAGCGATACGGGATACTCCCTGCCGCCGAAGTTTTCCCATCCTCTTCTTCATCCAGCCCAGCAAGGACCCCCCTTTGAAATCCGCCAGCGCCACCCTGTTCGACGAGGCCTACTACCAGCGCTTCTATTTCGACAAGAAGACCAGCGTGGTGGACCCGCAGCACATGGAGCGCCTGGGCCAGTTCGTGTGCAGCTACCTCAAGTACCTGCGGGTGCCGGTGGAGCGCGTGCTGGACGTGGGCTGCGGCATCGGCCTGTGGAAGGACATTGTGGCGCGCCATTTTCCGGAGGCGCGCTACCAGGGGGTGGAGTTCAGCGCCTACCTGTGCGAGCGCTACGGGTGGCAGCAGGGCTCCGTGGTGGACTATGCCGCGGGCGAGCCTTCCGACCTGGTGGTGTGCCAGGGCGTGCTGCCCTACCTGAGCCCGCCGGACCTGAAGACCGCGCTCGACAACCTGGCGCGCCTGTGCCGCGGAGCGCTCTACCTCGAGGCGGTGACGCGCGAGGACTACGAGCAGGACATCATCGATGAAGACCTGACGGACCCCGCCCTGTTCCGCCACCGCGCCGAGGCCTACCGGCGGGGGCTGTCGCGCCATTTCCGGGCCGTGGGCGGGGGGCTGTGGCTGCGGCGCTCGCTGGAGGTCCCGCTGTTCGAACTCGAATACGCCGGCGAATAAACGCCGGTACTGTGCTTTCCATCAGGCAGAAAGAAATTGTTTATCGCATAAAATTTCAAATAGATACAAATCAGCAGAGAGAAGGAGGCTTCCCGTGGCGACTTTCATTCCCGCCATCGGCAGTTGCACAACCCGCATGACGGCGGGCGAGCGGCGGCTGGCCCAGCGGCTGGAGCGCAAGCTCGACGGCGATTACTCCGTCTGGTACGACGTGCCGGTCGGGCCGAAGCAGACCTACCCGGATTTCGTGGTCATGCATCCGCGGCGCGGGGTGCTGATCCTGGAGACCAAGGACTGGCACCTGGAGACGGTGCGCAAGGCCACGCGGCAGTACTGGGAGATCGCCCCGGACGGCGGCGCCTCCAAGATCGTGAAGAACCCGCTGGAGCAGGCCCGCCATTGCGCGCTGGAGGTGGTGCGGGCGCTGGAGCGCGATCCGCAGCTGGTGCAGCCTGCGGGGCCGCACCAGGGCAAGCTGGCGTTCCCGTGGGGCCACGGCGTGGTGTTCACGCGCATCACGCGCCGGCAATTCGAGGCGGCGGGACTGGACGAGGCCATCGCGCCGGACTACGTGGTCTGCCAGGACGAAATGCTCGAAGACGTGGAGCCCGAGGCTTTCCAGGAGCGGCTCTGGCGCATGTTCCCGCATGCCTTTGGCGGCGCGATGTCGCCGCGGCAGACCGACCGCGTGCGCTGGCACATGTTCCCCGAAGTGCGGGTGCCCGTGCAGGGCCGGCTGTTTGCGCAGTGCGGCGGCGTGGACGAGGTGCCGGACCTGCTGCGCGTGATGGACCTGCAGCAGGAGCAACTGGCGCGCTCGCTGGGCGAAGGCCACCGCGTGATCCACGGCGTGGCCGGCTCGGGCAAGACCATGATCCTGGGCTACCGCGCCGAGCACCTCGCGAAGCTGCACGGCGCGCTGCCCGATGGCGCCAAGCCGGTGCTGGTGCTCTGCTACAACGAGCCGCTGGCCGTGAAGCTGGCCAGCGCCATGGAAGCCAAGGGGCTGGGCGACCGCGTGCACTGCCTGCATTTCCACAAATGGGCGCGTGCGCAACTCGTGGCCTATGGGCAGGGCCTGCCGGCGCCGTCGCTGCCGCGCGAGGCCTTCTTCGCGGACATGGTGGACCGCGTGGTGCGCGGCGTGGACACGGGCCACATCCCCAGCGCGCAGTACGCCGCCGTGCTGATCGACGAAGGGCATGATTTCGAGCCGGAGTGGCTCCGGCTCGTCTCCCGGATGGTGGACCCGGCCACCAACAACCTGCTGCTGCTCTACGACGACGCGCAGAGCATCTACGCCCGCGCGCGGCAGAAGCAGTTCAGCTTCCGCAGCGTGGGCATCCAGGCTCAGGGCCGCACGTCCATCCTGAAGATCAACTACCGCAACACGCGCCAGATCCTGGAGACCGCCCACCTGATCGCGGCCGACCTGCTCGCGCCCGAAGACAGCGGCGAGGACGGCGTGCCCCTGCTGCAGCCCGTGAGCTGCGGCCGCGACGGCGAGGCGCCGGTGGTCGTGCGCCTGCCCTCGTTCCGCGCCGAGGCCGCCCAGGTGGCCGACCGCCTGGCCGCGGCCCACCAGGAAGGCCATGCCTGGGGCGACATGGCGGTGCTGTGCCGCCACTACGCGCAGATGGAGGAGTGCGCCACGGCGCTGCGCCACAAGGGCCTGCCGCACCAGGTGCGCAAGGGCACCGGCAGCTTCCATCCGGCCGACGACACCGTGAAGGTGATGACCATGCACGCCAGCAAGGGCCTGGAGTTCCCGGTGGTGGCGCTGGTGGGCGCGGGGCACATGCCGTCCGACGGCGAGGACGAACGCGAGGAGGCCCGGCTGTTCTACGTGGCGGCGACGCGCGCCACGCACCGGCTGGTGATCACCGCGAGCGGGGAGGGGGCGTTCGCGCAGCGGTTGGATGGGGTGGGGGTGCCGGCTTGATGGTAGTGCCGGCTCTTTAGGGGCCCACCACCGCAAAACCAGTAAACAGGAGGGCTCATATGGATGGCATTGCCGCCATCACTGTCTCGGATGTCGTTGCCCTCGGGCCATTTCTCATCGCTGCAGCGATCGTGGGAGTGTTTGGCTGGGTGCTCTGGCGTACGGAGTCGTGGCACATGCTGCGCCGTCGGCTTTGGCTGTTGGTGCATGGCAAAGAGGAAATCGCCGATCCGGATATTCGGACCTATGTGAATGATCAGACCAGTCTCGCTGCGTTTCAGGTCTTCGCCGGCGTGCCGGTAAGAACGCTTTCCGAGGCGCATACGCTCATGGAGTGGTGCCGCGTCAGGGAAGTCGAGCTTGGTGTTCTACGTTTGTGCGGCTGCTATTTCGACCATCAAGCACGCCGCGTGAAAACGCGCTGGCTTCCTCCGATCTGGGCTGGAAAAGCGGTGGGAGTCGCTGCCCTTTGTGTTTTCTACTTCGCGTTGATGGCCGTGTATGCCGCAATCAGCATGCCTTCCGCCTTGAGTATTAAGGCAACCGGGCAGAGGTTCTTCGCCACAGAAACGGGGATCCGCAGAGCCTGGCCATCATTTTCAGGCGCAACTCTTGCAGCTGAAGATTGCGGGAAACCCACTGCAGATGAAGCCGCACGTACTGGTTTCTCGGAGCGTGAAATTGTCATCATGTGCGGCGTCATGAAAGACCCAGAATTCGCCGCTTTCGTCCAACGCAATGCACGTCGGCAAACAGTGGGGCTGGTGTCTATCGCGATGGTGCTGGTTTTGGGGGCTTATGCCATTGGGCTGTACGCTTTGCGAGTTCTCAACGCGCGTAGACTGCTGCTCCGCTGCGTCGATCCTTCATTGCCTGCCGCACAGATGGAACTCGATTTCGGTCATTCCTGACTTGGGGTGAAGACGACAACCAAGTGTTACGTCTTCGCCGGCCCCATCCCTGCCGGCGCCGCTGAAAATCCACGCATGCCGACATCCTCTTTCCAGACCGGGCCCGTGCAGCCCGCCCGGCGCGCCTTCTGCCGCGCAATCGCACTGGTATCCGGCGCCGTGGGCCTGGGCGCGGCGCTGTTCACGCTGCCCGCGCAGGCCCAGCCCTCCTACACCATCACCACGCCGCAGATCCAGGACGCCCTGGCCGAAAAGCTGCCGCGCCGCTACCGGCTTGGCGGACTGCTGAACCTGGAGGTGCAGGTGCCCGCGCTGCGCCTGCTGCCGGCGCAGAACCGCATCAACGCGGTGCTGCCCGTTGTCGCTTCAGGGCTGGCGGTGTCGGACGGCGCACGCGATGCCTCCGGCTCGCTCGATGTGGATTTCGGGCTGCGTTATGAGCCGTCGGACCGCACGCTGCGCGCGCAGCAGATCCACGTCAACTCGCTGCGTGTCGATGGGCTCCGGTCGTCTGCGTCCGAGATGCTGAACGCCTACGCGCAGCAACTGGCCACGCAATCGCTCGGCGAGGTGGTGCTGCACACCCTGCGTCCGCAGGACCTGGCACTGGCCGACGGGCTGGGCATGCAGCCCGGGCCCATCACGGTGACGGAGCGTGGCCTGCGCGTGGATTTCGTGCAGAAGCCGTCGCCTTGACCGCATCGCATTCGCCCATATGAACCCTGCAGTCTGTCCGGTGTGCGGCCCCTCGGGGGCCGAAGAGGCGGACCGAGGAGGTCCGCGAGGGGCCTGGGTGCAGTTCATCGACTACGCAGGCGCCGAGGCATCCGGCCTGGGTCATCCCGAAGGACTGGCCTATTTCTGCGCGGCACACCACCCGGCCGCGCAGGCGCTCGCGCAGCTTTCCTGTGCCGAGGCGGTGGCGCAGTTGCGTGCCCGGTACCCCGTGCCTTATCAGGAATCCGCTGCTGCACCTCCACCTGCCCGCCGCTGGTGGCAGTTCTGGCGCGCCTGAGCCCGACCGCACCCGGTCCGCTCCCCTACAGCCCCCGCTCCACCATGTCGAGCAGCCGCTGCGCCAGCACCTCGCGCAGCGCTTCGGGGGCGCTGCGCAGGGGGCCGTCGATGGCGAGGAAGGCCATGCCGTGCACGGTGGACCAGGCCAGGTATTCCGCGCCGGGCCGGCGTTCGGCGGGCAGGGCGCCGGCGGCCACGAGGTCGTCGAGGGCCGCGCCCAGGTGCTCGAAGGGGTTGAGCCCGCTGGCGCCGCCTTTGTCGGGATCCGGTTCGTTCTCCACCGTGAAGGGCTGCCCGAACGCCATGCGGAACAGCCCGGTCTCCGACTGTGCGAAG
Organism: Acidovorax sacchari; assembly: GCF_042847045.1. NCBI lineage: Bacteria > Pseudomonadati > Pseudomonadota > Betaproteobacteria > Burkholderiales > Comamonadaceae > Acidovorax > Acidovorax sacchari. The sequence continues at coordinate 5,339,546 of NZ_AP035783.1, read as the reverse complement.
CGCAGGTAGCCCCGGCCGACGGCGCGCACCTTGCCGTAGGCCCGCTCGGCGGCCGGGGCGCCCGCGGGCACCCGGGCGAGCTCTTCCTCCATGAACACGGCCATGGCGGCCACGGCGGCGGAGCGCACGGCGTCCAGCAGGTGCTGCCGGCTCGCGAAATGGCGGTAGGCCGCGTTGGGCGCCACGCCCGCGCGCCGGGTGGCCTCCCGCAGCACGACGGCGTCCGGCCCGCCCTGGCGCGCCAGTTCCAGCCCGGCGTCGAGCAGGGCGCGGCGCAGATCGCCATGGCGGTAGGTGGCGCGCGGGGTGGCGGCGGATGGCGGGGCGGAAGCGGACATGGCGTTTGCGATGTGGACAGTGTCCATTGTCTCTGCTACCTTTTGTGGACGATGTTCACATATGGATGAACCCCCAGCCGAGGAGCCCCCCATGAAAGCCCAACCGTACCTGTTCTTCAACGGCCGTTGCGAGGAGGCGCTGGCCTTCTACCGGAAAGCGCTGGGCGCCGAGGTCACGGCGCTGATGCGTTTCCAGGACAACCCCGATCCACCGCAGGAAGGCACCTGCGGTGGCGCGCCGGGCGCGCCCGCTCCGTCGCCCGACAAGGTGATGCATGCCGAGTTCCGCATCGGCGAAACCCACTTGATGGCTTCGGACGGCATGTGCGGCGGGCAGCCCCGCTTCGAGGGCATCTCGCTGGCGCTCACGCCGGCCGATGCGGTCGATGCCCGGCGCGTCTTTGCCGCCCTGGCCGAGGGAGGACAAGTGCAGGTGCCGCTGGGGCCGGCATTCTTCTCGCCGGCCTTCGGCGTGGTGGCCGACCGCTTCGGCGTGCCCTGGATGGTGGTGGCGCCGCAGTCCTGACTCCACCGGCTGCCCTTGCCGCGTGACACCATCACACGGGGCGGCGGGACGGGGCGGAGCCGTCGTGCATCGCACCGCCCGCCCATGTCGGCGGTAGCGATGTTCGGCCTGCCGGTGATGGCGCGCGACGTCGGGGCAATGGCGCTGGCAGCGCTGGCCGTGGGGCTGCTGGTCTGGATGGCCTGACGGCACGGTGCTGCACCCGGTCTTTCGTGCCGCAGTGCATGGCTTCGGAGCGTGCCGGTTCCGGGGAATGCGGGAGGCGCATGCTGGAAGGCATGTCACCGCGATCCACCGCGGAGTGCTGGCGCATCGCCAGCCACGCCGTGCTTCGCGCATCCGGAGCGCAACGATGAAATCAGTCACACGCCTGTTCAACCAGGGTGCCCAGAAAGTCCAGGGCGGGTTCAGCCAGCTGTCCGCCATGGCCCGCGGCTATACCAGGCTTCCCTCCTCGGGCAAGCAGCATGCGCAGCCCGAAGGCCTCAGTGCCCGCCACAACAGCCCGCAATCCGCGCCGATGGCGCCGCGCAACACCGCGCGGCCCGGGACCGCGGGATACGCCGCCCCCCAGGGGCAGGCCCACGCGCAGCCCATGCGTTACGGCGCGGCCCCCCGGCCACAGGGGACGACGCCTCCTCCGACGCGGCCGGCTCCGCATGCCTTCGGCACGTCGCTCCATCCGATGGCGGCGCAGCATTTCCAGGCGCCACAAAAAGCATCTGCTGCCGGCACTTCGCCGGCCCGCATGCAGCGCATGCCGGGGCAGGTATCGCACGAGGCGGCCGCCCGGCCGCCGGTCGGCCTGCAGCACGTTGCTGCCATGGCGGCGGAGCCGGTAGCGACGCCCCAGTCGGCCCGTACGAGGCCCTCCGCATCCGGAGCACGGTCCGAACGCCACGGCGAGGCGGCCTTGCACCGCCACGCGGTATCCGCAGCCAGTCCGGGCCGGACGCAGCAGTCGCATGCGGCCGAGGTGGCCGAGGCGGCGAAGGCGCTGCAGGAGCGACTCAATGCTTCGTCCAGAAAAATCAACGACCTGGTCATGCTGAGCGGTGCGGCCGAGGAGGAGGGCGACTACGACACGGCGGACGCTGCCGACGACGCCATCGAGGCGCTCAAGCAGGAGCGTGCGCCTATCATCCTGATGAACAACATCCTGAGCGGCGCCGACCGCGCCGGCTCGCGGCAGATGCGCCTGCTGGGAGCGTTCCATGCACGTTCGGTCCCGGTCGATGCCGGAATGCTGCGCAGTCCTGGCCAATTGCGCGCGCATGCCCATGCCCTGCAGGGCAATGCGGCCGCCCTGCACCGTGCGCGCGCCGAGTTCGGCCCCCTCAAGGAACTGGCGCCGAAAGCCGAAATGCTCCGCAAGGCCCTGCAGCAGCACGACCTGCCACCTGCTGCACGCAGCGAGCTGGAGGCGGTTCTGCGCGGGTTCGAGGACTATGCCGCGCTCGACCGCATGGCGGAGGCGGCCGACGCTGCCATCCGCCGCATGGGCGGCATGGGCCTGATGGACGGCACCCCGACCACCGCCGCCGAGCGCAGGGCCGCCGACGATGCCGAACGCAGGGCCGCGCAGGAAGCGCTGGACAACGGTTATTGATCCCGGAGGCAAGGGGCGCGTCCGGCATCGTCCTACGCGGCCGTGCCGCCGCATGGCCTACAACCGGGGCAAGAGCCCGGCCACAAGGGCCGGGCATCGCTTTTGCAGGATATCTCCATGCCCCTTCCCGACGATCCCGATCGCGCCCTGCGCGAAGATCCCTCTTCCTCCGATTCCGAGACGGCCGACGCGGACACGCAGGCCCGGGCCGATGCTGCACACGTGCCCGAACATCCGGTGGTAGTGATCACTGGTGCCTCCAGCGGCATCGGCCATGCCACCGCGCTGGCCTTCGCGCGCCGCGGGGCCTGCCTGGTGCTGGCATCGCGCAACCCCGATACCCTGGCCCCCGTGGCGCTGGCCTGCCGCAAGGCCGGCGGCCATGCCATCGGCGTGCCCACCGACGTGACCGATGCCTCCGCGGTGCGCGTGCTCGCGCAGAAGGCGCTGCGGCACTTCGGGCGCATCGACGTCTGGGTGAACGGCGTGGGCGTGGGGGCCATCGGCCGGTTCGACGAGGTGCCCGTGGAGGCCCACCGCCGGGTGCTGGAGGCCAACCTGCTGGGGCACCTGCATGGCGCGCACGCTGTGCTGCCGCATTTCCGGGAGCGCGGCGCGGGCCGGCTCATCAACCTCATCTCCCTGGGCGGCTGGGTGCCGGCGCCCTACGCTGCGGCCTACACCGCCAGCAAGTTCGGCCTGCGCGGCCTGTCCGAAAGCCTGCGCGCCGAGGTGTCCGACCTGCCGCACGTGCATGTCTGCGACGTGGCGCCGACCTTCGTCGATTCGCCAGGTCTCTCGCATGGTGCCAACTACACAGGCCGGCGTATCCGGCCGCCGCTGCCGATGGTCGATCCGCACCGGGTGGCCGACACCGTGGTAGGGCTGTCGAGGGCCCTGCGCCCCCGTTCCGTGACCTGGATGGGCCTCGGGGCGCTGCCCGGCCGGATGGCGCACGCGGTGGCGCCGGACACCGTGGCGCGCTGGATGCGCTGCCTGTCCGACTGGGGCCTCGCCCGGGCACACCCGGAGCCGGAAAGCGACGGCAACCTCTTCGCGCCCTCGCAGGGCACGGCAGTGGCCGGCGGACACCGCAAGCGCCGCGCCGGCACGCTGGGGCTGGTGGCGGCCCTGGGCGTGGCAGGCATCGCCTACGGCTGGTGGGCCGGGCGCCAGCGGCGCTGACCCTCGGACCGTGCCGGCTGCTACGGGGCGGCCGCAATCCACCAATACCTCGACCGTGGCGAGGGGGCATTGCGCGCGCGGCACAATGCCGCGTTTTTGCGGATCCATGGTGTTTTCGCTCTCCTGGTTCGTGTCCCGTGGGCGTGCGCTGTTGCGCAGTCCATGGTTCCCCCTGGTACTGATTTGCCTCCTGGCCCTGGGCCTGATCGTGCTGGGCCACGACGGCAAGCGCGTGGCGCAACTCGTGGCGCTGGCTGCACCTCCCTTCGCCTGGCTGTTCTGGCCCGTGCGCCGCGCCTGGGTGCATCGCCTGCGGGCCGCGCTGCTGTGGACCTGGGCGATGGCGTTCGCGCTCGACGGCGTGGCACGCGCCTATCTGCTGGACGCCTACCAGGCCGCACCGGACAGCGCGATGGTGCTGGGTGCCGTGGCCAATACCAATGCCCGAGAGGGCACGGAATACCTGCGCATGCACTGGCGCGCCGCGCTGCTCGCGGCATGCGGCGTGATGGCGGTGGCGGCGGTCCTGGCTGCCTGCCTGTCGCGGGGGCTGCGCAGCCCGGGGCCATCGGCCCGGACACGGCCCCGGTCGCCGTCGCGCGCCCGCCGCGCGGCCCTGTGGGGGCTGGGCGGCGCGGTGATGCTGTCGGGTGCCGCGGCCTATGCCAGCAAGCCGTGGCGGCGGCTGCACCCGGTGCTTTTCTGGGTGCAGTGGGGCGACAAGGTGGAGCACGTGCGCGCCGACTGGGCCGGGCAGCAGGGCGCGCGGCAGGCGCTGCTCGAACGCGCGCGCGCCGATGCTCCTTTCATGGCGGAAGACGGGCCCGCGCTCGTGGTGCTCGTGATCTCCGACAGCGTGAACCGCGACAACATGTCGCTCTATGGCTATGGCCGGCCCACCACGCCGGGGCTGCAGGCGCAGCAGGCGGTGCTGGGCGAGGCGTTCACGGCCTTCCGCCAGGCCTGGTCGGCCGATGCGACCACGCTGCCCGCGCTGCGCAATTTCTTCCGCTTCGGCGAGCCCGATGCGGCACATCCCCACCATGCGCTGGCCATCGCGCGCGCGGCCGGCTACAAGGTCTGGTGGATGAGCAACCACGACGACATGGGCATCGAGCAGATGCACGCGCGCATGGCGGACATCACCGAGATGAACAACCGCACGCCCGGCCGATCCGGCGCCTCGCTCGACAGCGAGGTGCTCGACTGCCTGGAGGAAGCGCTGGCCGATCCCGCGCCGCGCAAGCTGCTCGTGCTGCATCTCATGGGCGCGCACCCGCATTACGACCTGCGTTTTCCGGAAGGTGCCAATCCCTTCGACGACCGGCCGGATGCGGTGGATGCCAGCCTGGAGCGCGCCGGCAGGCCAGCCTGGCTGCGGGACCGGCGCGAGGAATACGACGCCGCGGTGCTCTACCACGACGGCATCGTCTCCACCATCCTGCGGCGTACCCGCGAAGGCGGCACGCCGGGCGGCTACCGCGCCTTCATGTACCTCTCCGACCATGGGCAGGAAGTGGGCCATGGCGCCAACTGGGCCGGGCACAGCCCCTCCACGCCCGCGGGCTACCGCATCCCCGCCATCGTGTGGCACAACGGCCGCGGGCCGCTGGCCCCGCAGGGGCTGGAACGGCGTCCGCTGCGCGCGGACTGGACGGGCCATACGCTGGTGCAGCTGCTGCGCATCGACTGGAAGGGCTATCGGGCCGACCGCGACGTGCTCAGCAGGGGCTACCGGTGGTTTCCACCCGAAGTGGCGGCCCTGGCGGAAGCGCGGGGCGCGCAGGCAGTGCCCGGGCCGGGCGCGCACTGACGATCGCGCGAAGGGTGGGTTGGCCGTGTGGCGCCTCCTCCTACAGCCAGCGGCGCCCTGCGTGCCTAGGATGGCTCCAGCCGCTGCTGCGCGGCCCGCCCCGCCGCATGCCGGTTCCGGCTGCTTCCCCGAACGCCCACGGCGCCGCGGCACCACCAGCACAGGACACATGCCATGAAGTCTTCCGCCCCCACCGCCGGCGTCCGCGCTGCCGCTGCCGCGCCCACCGCCGTGCCCTTCACGTTCTATGCGGCCAACGGCCGCGTCTATGCGAGCAATGTGAAGGACAAGCTCATCGACCTGGGCCGCCTGGACCGCGACGGCACCGGCTACGCCTACCAGCTCGATGCCGACGAGAAGATCGCCGCGGGCGGCTTCGAATCGCCCGAACATGCGCTGGCCGCCATCGTGGGTGCGATCACCTTCCTACTCCTCGACGGCCAGTTCACCGCGCTGGCCGACGTGGGCGGCGAGCGGCCCGATCTGATCGACGCTCCGCAGATCCACGTCACCCTGGATGCCCTGGGCAAGGGCGAGCCGGCCATCGCGGCCGATGTCTGAGCCCGCCGCGGAGGCGCCGGCATGGCCGGACCTCCGGGTGCCGGCGCCATCCTGAGCGGGATGGCCGGGCCCTGGCCGCGGGCCGCTGCCGCATTCCCTTTCTTTTCCTTCCATTTTTCTTCCACCGACGCCGCTCCGGCAACTCCCCACCGCGGGAGGCGGAGCGGGCCATCGAGCAAGGAGTTGCATGCTGAACGACACCCCCTCCACCGCCTCCCTCCTGTCCTGGCTCCGCGACGAGACCGTCTGGGGCCTCTCGCTGTCGAGCATCGCGCTGGCCGTTGCCTCGGCGCTGGGCGTGTACCTGGGCATCACGCTGCTGCTGGGCGTGGCGCAGCGGCGCACCCGGCGGCTCGCGGAGGCGCGTGCGGCGCAGGGGCGCGAGGGGGCGGGCAGCGTGGCAGCCGTCGCTGCCGAAGTGCTCGGCGGCACCAGCCACCTGCTGATCCTGCTGGTGGCGCTGCTGGTCGGCGTGGGCATGCTGGACCTGGCGCCGCGCTGGCAGGCGCGCGTGGGGCAGCTCTGGTTCATCGCGCTGGCGCTGCAGATGGCGCTGTGGGGAACGCGCGCCATCGGCATCGCGATCCGGCGCTACGAGGCGCGGCACCTGGGGACGCCGTCGGTGCAGGTGAGCGCCTCGGGAACGCTGATGTCCTGGGGGCTGCGCACCTTGCTGTGGGCCACCATCGTGCTGGCGATGCTCGCCAATCTCGGGGTCAACATCACGGCCTTCGTGGCGAGCCTGGGCGTGGGCGGCATCGCCATCGCGCTGGCCGTGCAGAACGTGCTGGGCGATCTCTTCGCCTCGCTGGCGATCGCCGTGGACAAGCCCTTCGAGGTGGGCGATTTCATCGTGGTGGGCAGCGTGGCGGGCACGGTGCAGCGCATCGGCGTGAAGACCACGCGCATCCGCAGCCTGGGTGGCGAGCAGATCGTGATGTCCAACACCGACCTGCTCAAGCAGACCATCAACAACTACCGCTACCTGCAGGAGCGGCGCATCGTCTTCACCTTCTCCGTGAGCTACGCCACCACCGCGGCGCAGGCCGAGGCCGTGGCCCAGGCGGTGCGGCGCATCATCGAGGCACAGGACAAGGTGCGCTTCGACCGCGCACACCTCAAGGGTTTCGGCGCCAATGCGCTCGAATACGAGGTGGTCTATATCGTGCTGGATGCGGGCTACAACGCCTACATGGACGTGCAGCAGGCCATCAATCTCGCGATCCTGCGCGAGCTGGGTGCGCTGGGCGTGCAGTTCGGCGTGCCCGTGCGCCAGGTGCAGATGGTTCCCCCCGCGCGTGCCGACGTCCCGGAGGCCGGCGGTTCTTCCCAGGAGGTGTCCCCATGATCGAAACCCCCCGCATCGTCCAGATGGAGGCGCAGCCGGCCGCGCTCTGGCCCGTGTCGTGCACGCGCGAGGAAATCCAGCAGGTCATGGGCCGGAGCGTGCGCGCCCTGATGGACGCCCTGGCCGCGCAGGGCGTCTCTCCCGCCGGGCCGCTCTTCACCCACCACCTGCGACGCCCCACGGATACCTTCGAGTTCCACCTCGGCGTGCCCGTGGACAAGCCCGTGGGCCCCGGGCCGGATGGTGGCCTGCAGCCCGGGGAGTGGCCCGCCATGCGCGTGGCGCGCACCGAGTACCGCGGGCGTTACGAAGACCTGCCCCAGGCCTGGGAGACGTTCCATCGGTGGATCGGCGCCCAGGGCGTACGGCCGGCGGAGGATGTGTGGGAGCGCTACCTCACCGGGCCGGAAACCGGCAGCGATCCGGGCGGGTGGCGCACGGAGCTGATCCAGCCGCTGGCGGACTGAAGCGGCCCGGGGGCTGACCCGCATGCCTCCTTATGCGAGGCCTGAGCGGACGGCCGCCCGCATATCCGTTTTTCGAGTTGTCAGCCACATTCAGGAGCGCATGGCACGTGCATGGCTTCGGGTTGCATGTCCTGGCTTCGGCCGGTGATCGGGATTCCATGGAAGGGAACCGCACAGTTTCCTCCATCTTCACGTCTTTTCGCCCCGATCATGGTTTCCTCTCCATCCATCACGCCTCCATCTTCCCCACGTGCCATCACCGTCCCGGCCGGAGACGGGGGGGCGTCGTCGTCCGGCACCTCCGCAACGTCCGGCCGCTCCGGCATGCTGCCCGGGTCCGGCGTACCACGGCGGTCTGTGCCGAGGGCCGCATCGCAGGCATCGGGCGGGCCGCGGCCACGTGCCGCCGTACTGCCGTCGGTGATCGGTGCGGCCGGTCAGGCGGCCGCCGGGGCTCGCCCAGCCCTGTCCGATGCGGCCTGGGAGCGCATCGCCATGCTGCCGCCCGCGCAGCGCCAGCGGCTGAATGCCCGGGAGCGGGAGACGCTGGCGGCCGCGGTGCATGCACTGCGCAGCCACGTCGAGGCCGAAGGGCTGGATTTCATTCCCGTGTTCGGCCACTGGTCGCTGCGCACCGACAACTACCGGGAGCTGGGCAAGGCCAGCCAGGACGAGGTACAGGAAGGCCGTGACACGGTCCCCGCGCGCATCGGCGACTACGGCATGGACTTCGTGGCGAGCACGGAGTACCGGGGCCGGCCGCAACATCCCGGCGCCGTGGCGTCCATCGCGCCGTCCCCTGGCGGGCAGGTGCCCGGCACGCTTTTGAAGCTGCCCTTCGACCGCGCGGAGGAATTGCTCACCGTGCTGCTGACGCGCGAGATCGGCGCGGAGGCGGATCTGCGCGCGCCACCCGATGCGCAGGGCCGGCCCCGCTCCAGCCTCATGTACCAGCCGGCGGTGCGGCCCGTCACGCTGCAGGACGGCAGCACGGTGCATGCACTGCTGTTCGAGACCAACCCCGACGGCGCCAAGTCGTTGCGGCGCGCGTTCGGCGACGAGGCGGGATTGACCGCCGGGCGGCTGGCCTTCTTCATCGCGGGCGAGGGCGGGTTCGTGCGCGATGGCAAGCACTACGGAGGGCCGAGCGCCGACTACTGGAAGGCCGGCATGCAGCGGCTCGAAGCGTCGGGCGACGCGCCCGATCCGCTGCTGGCCGAGGCCTACCGCATCGCCACGTCCAGCCGCTCCGCGGACGGCGGATTGTCGCTGGATGCCATGGTGGGCGCCGCCGTGCCGCGCGGCACGTGGCACGGGCACCAGGGCTGGCTCGGCCGGGCCGAAGCGCGGCTGCCGGCGGTGTATGCGCAGCCGGGCAGCCCGGCCGCCATCGCCGCGCACCAGCAGCACCAGCGGGCGCTGGATACGGCCGTGGCAGCATGGCTGTCGGGCGAGGTCGCCGGCGCGGTCCGGGTGGACGGCGGCGACCTGCGCACGGCCCTGGCACGCGAACTGCCCGCACTGCTGCAGGGGCAGGGGTTCGACCCCTCCGTGTACGCGGCCTCCGCGATGGGCGAGCGCGGATACGGCCGCCATCTGCTATACAGCGAATCGGACGCCCGCAGCGGCATGCAGGGCCTGTTCAGCCTGCAGGTGGCGGCTTTCGACACGCAGCGGCATCCGGAGGCGCTGGCGCATCCGGAGGTGTGCGCGGTGTTCGATGCGGCGGTGGCGAAAGAGGGTACGGCGCTGTGGCCTGAGGACACCGCGGTGGCGGTTTTCCTGCATCGCGATATCGACGGCGTGTCGGGCGGACTGGAGCTTCCGCTGCAGGATCCCTTCGCGGTCCGGCGCCGCCTGCACTGACGGCGCGGCAACGATCGTTCCATCCATGCGCCGGTCCGTTGCACGCACCGGGCCTTGGGACTGCCGCGGACACCCCCACGTGTTCCGGAGCTTTTCTGGAGAATCCACGCATGTCCACCCCCTCCCCCCTGCTCGGCAGCCAGCCCCTGGGCCCGCTCTGGCCCACGCTGGATCCGTTCCTTTTCTGCGCCCACCACGACGATGCCTACCCGCGCGGCAATGGCCGGCTGGGGCCCGACGCGCCGCTCACGGGCCGCCAGATCGGGCAGGATTTCTCGCGCAAGGACGGCTGGAGCATGTACCACGGCGACGAGGTGCCCGGCTTCCCGCCCCATCCGCACCGCGGCTTCGAGACCGTGACCATCGTGCGCACCGGCCTCATCGACCATGCCGACTCGCTGGGCGCTGCCGCCCGCTTCGGACAGGGCGACGTGCAGTGGCTGACCGCGGGCCAGGGCATCGTGCATTCCGAAATGTTCCCGCTGCTGGACGCGCAGCAGCCCAACCCGCTCGAACTGTTCCAGATCTGGCTCAACCTGCCCGCGGCGGACAAGATGGTGCCGCCGCACTTCACCATGTTCTGGGCTGGAGACATCCCGCGCCTGGTGTCCACCGACGATGCCGGGCGCCGCACCGAACTGACCGTGATCGCCGGGCGGGTGCCCGGAGCGGATGCCGAGCCGCTCGCGCCGCCCCCGCATTCCTGGGCCGCGCGCGATGCCTCGGACGTGGCGATCTGGACGCTGCGGCTCGCGCCCGGTGCGCGCTACACCCTGCCCGCCGCGGCGGGGGAAGGCACGCGGCGCATGCTCTACCACTTCGCGGGCGAGGGCGTGCGCGTGGCCGGCGAGGCCGTGGGCCATGCCGCGCTGGAGTTGCGCGCAGGCGCCGCGGTGGAACTGGTGAACGGCAGCGCTGAACAGGCCGCTGAATTCCTGCTGCTGCAGGGCCGCCCCCTGGGTGAGCCCGTGGTGCAGTACGGCCCCTTCGTGATGAACTCCGAGTCGCAGATCCACCAGGCGCTGGCGGACTACCGCCGCACGCAGTTCGGTGGCTGGCCCTGGGGCGATGGCGCGCCCGTGCACGGTCCGCAGCCGCGCCGCTTCGCGCGGCGGCCGGGCGAGCCCGCCGACGAAGTGCCCGAGGCGATCGCGTCCTGATCCCGCACCGGGCGCGGGGCCGGCGGCGTGTGCTGCCGGCCGGCGATGCGGGACAATCGGCGCACGTTTTTTCTTCCGACTCCACCGTACCGCCAGCCCCTGCCGCCATGAATATCTCCAAGGACACCGCCGTCACCCTGAGCTACAAGATCACCAGCCCCGAGGGCAAGCCGCTGGATTCGGGCCACGTGGCCTACCTGCACGGCGGCTACGAGAACCTGTTCCCGAAGGTCGAGGCGGCGCTGGACGGCCAGGCCCCCGGCTTCGTCACCACCGTCGAGCTGGCGGTGGCGGACGCCTTCGGCGAGCGCGACGAGAGCCTGGTGCGCACCATCCCCAAAACCGAATTCCCGCCCGGCGTGAAAGTGGGCGGCCAGCTGCGTGGCGTCGGCGACGACGGCCAGCCGCAGCTCTTCAATGTGGTGAAGATCAAGGGCCCGGTCGTGCACCTGGACGGCAACCATCCCCTGGCGGGCCAGGCCCTGCGTTTTTCTTGCAAGGTGACCGAAGTGCGGCCCGCCACGGCCGATGAGGTCGCCCACCGCCACGTGCATGGCGGGCACGGCCACCACCACTGAGACGGTTCAGTACTCCACGTCCACCACCACGTTGTCCTGGTACACCCCGGGTGGCGGCGGTGTCTGGTCGCCGTAGATGCGCGCCGTGTAGGGCAGCACGATGGGCGTGGTGCCGTCCGTGATGGCCGTTCCGGCCGTGCGCGTGCCCGCGGCCGTGCCCCAGAGGCTGCCGTCCGCCCGGAACAGGTCGTAGGCCAGCCGGTTCGCGCCGCTGGCCATCTGCCTGCGGCCGGCCGACGGATAGGTGCCCGGGCCGAGCCCCACGGTCACGGAGAGCCCGCGCGTGCAGACCACCGAGACATTGCCGGACACCGCCGGGAAAGCCGCCGGCAGGGGGGCGGAGCCGAACTGCACGTTCGGCGCGGACAGGGTGCAGTCGTTCGTGACCACCAGCTGCACGGTCAGCAGGCGGTTCACGTTGCCATTGCGCGGCGTGCCCACGCAGAGGCCGCCCACGCCGAGCAGGCCTTCGCAGATGTTGGCGTAGGTCCAGTTCACGGTGACGGTGTCCGTATAGGTGCCGGCCGGCACGTTCGTGCCCACCGCGGTGGCGATGCGCAGCGGCAGCGACGCCGTGTTGTTGCTCAGCAGCGCTACCAGGTTCGCGCCGTTCGCATTGATCACCAGCAGGCCCTGCGTGTAGCTGGTGCCCGCAAGGTCGGTGATCTGGTAAGGGATGGCCGGCTTCGCTCCGTCCTTGAGCGTGAGCCCGGTCGTGGGGCTGACGAATTTCGCCTGCACCGTCGGCGTGCCCAGCGTGGACAGCACGATGCCGCCGCACCCCAGCGTGAACTGCGCCGTGGTGGTGACGGCGGGGCCGGAGAGCACGCGCTGCGAGGGCACCGTGCCGAGATTGCCGCCGGTTTCGCTGTTCACGCAATCGGCCGATGCCGTGCGGCAGAGGGCGGCCAGCACGCCTGCGGCCGCCAGCGGCAGGGCGGTGCCCCGCGGCTGCCGTGCCGGGCGTGCAGCGCCGGTCACAGTGCCTCCCCAGCGGCATTGGCTGCGGAAGGCGGTGCTCCGCCCTCGCGGCAGACCACGCGCAGGTCGCGTTGCGCCGCGTGCTCCGCGGCATCGAACGCGGCCCGGCATTCCCGCCCGTCGGGCGTGCGGGCCGCGAGTGTGTTGCGCGTCTGCAGCGCGGTCAGATAGACCACGCCGTCCCACCCCACCACCGTGGGCACCTGTCCCTGCTCGTGCACGACGGCGCTGCCCGGCGGCAACGGCATGCCATCCGCGTCCACCAGCGTCAGGGTGGCCGTGCGCATGCGCAGCACCGGCATGCGCACCAGCGTGCCCGTGCCCCGTGCCACGGCCACCCGGCGTTCCAGTGCGGGCGTGTGCACATCCGGCGGAAGCGACAGCGGATCGATCGCGTAGCGCGCGGGATAGTAGGCCGGAACATTGGGAACCAGCAGGTAGCCCTGCCCGTCTGTGCGTCCCGCGGGCTGGTGGTTGACCGTGATCGGCACGCCGGGCGCACCGTCCGTCGATACGAGCGCGAAGCCGTCCGTGACGCGGTTGGCGGCGAACACGTAGCCATCCATGGCGCCCAGCGACCCGGAGGCGCCCGCCCAGTGCGTGGTGTCTGCGGCCGCGCCGAAGAGGCCGCCCTGCACCATGCCATACCGACCCTGGTATTGCGCGCTCGCGAGGCGGTAGTTGCCGCCCGTGCCACCGGCAGGGCCGCCGCCGCGCGTCTGGCCGATGCGCCAGCCGAAGCCGCCGTCGCTCGGCAGGCTGCGCTGCAGCCCCAGTTCTCCCTGCGTCCGCCCGCCGGTATGCGCCGCGGCGGCCTGCGCCGTCAGCAGCGGGTCGAGCAGGTAGGTCAGCTGGGCGCGGACCTGGGTTTCCCCGGTCTCGACGGTGCGGCCCGCCGTCAGCGAGAAGAAGGCGTCGCGCCCGAGGGGCGTGCTGTAGCTGGCATAGGCGAGCCGGCTGCGCTCCGTGCCCGCGTCGCGCAGATCGACCCATCCCGCGCCCAGCGACGCGGAACCGACCACCAGGCTCGCATTCACCTGCCGACTGAGGCGGGATGGCTGCAGGCTGCCGCCGTAGTCCGCGGCATCTCCGAAACCGTGCAGGCGCCGCGTTTCCAGCAGCGAGATCCCGCCGCGCGGCGTGTTGTACTGGTAGCCCGCACTCCATTGCCAGCCGCCGCTGCGGTCCGGGAGCGCGGTGTCGCCGGGCACCGCGCGGCCGTAGGTGAGCGAGGCGTTGAACACGCCCAGGGTGCCCCAGCGCACGAGCCCGCCCGCGCCCAGCACGCCCAGGCCACGGGCGGCCTGGGCCTGGGCCTCGACCGTGACCGCGTCGGTCACGCCGCGCCGCAGCACGCCCGCGGCCAGCGGCCGGCCGTAGGCGAAGCTGCGCAGGCCGTAGCCGCGCCGCAGTGCCCCGACCGAAACCGAATAGTCGGTCCACCCCGGGCGCAGCAGCTGGCTGCTCACGTAGAACGGCACGGACGTCACCACCTGGCGGCCCAGGGCATCGGTGGTGACCACGGACGCCATGCCGGCGCCATTCACGGCCGGCAATTCACCCAGCGTGAACGGGCCGGGCTGCACGGTGTGCCGGCTCGCGCGGAAGCCATTGACGAAGACATCCACCGCCGACGGCACGGTTGCCTGCCCGGCGAACTCGGGCATCGGATACGTCACCAGATCGGGCCGCGCGGCGAAGTTGCGCGCCCATTGCACTCCGCCCAGGCGCACGGGCGTGGTCCAGGGCAGCGCGCCGGTGATCAGGTCCCCCGCCGTCCAGGCCGTGGCGCTGCCCGCATCGATATCTGTCCAGGCGGTGTCGTAGCGCAGGTAGCCGTTGCCGCTGCCGCCGTCCACGCGGCGCAGCACGCCCGTGTGGGAGACCACCCCGTGCAGGCCGAAAAAGCGCTGCTCCGACCACAGCGAGGCGGCCGTGCGGCCCTGGGTGCGCGTGGCGTAGAACTCGTAGTTCATCAGCAGTCCGGTGCCCCGGGAGAGGGCCACATCCTCCGGCGATTCCCCGGCCAGCCGCTGCATCGGCAGCCATTGCGCCGGCACGTCGATGCGCAGGCGCTGCGCGAGGCTGTCGTAGGCCACGGAGACGCCCGGCAGCGTGTCCACGGCCACGGGCATGCCGTCGGGCTGGTCGGTCTGCACGTGCAGGCGCCGCAGCGTGGCCGCATCGATCTCGAAATGCGATCCGCGCTGGCGGACCGCCACGAGCCCGTCCCCGGGCCGGCCGTTCACTTCCACCTCCAGGTAGAGGGCGGTGGCCTCCGTGGACGCGCCCGTGGCGGCTGGCGGCGGCGGAAGGTCGCCTGCAGACAGCCATTGGGGCAGGCAGGCCAGCAGTGCCGCCAGCCTGCGGGCATGCGCCGGGGCAGGGCGGTGGCCCGCGGTGTCATGGCTCGGCACGGGGAAGGGACGCCTCGCGTCCGTTGATGGTGGCAAGCAGTTCCGGCTTCGCGGGCGGTGGCTGGTCCAGCACCCAGCGCCGCTGGCTGTGCGGCAGCACGTAGCCGAGCAGACCTGGCGTGACGACCGGCCCGTCCCGGCCCGGGGCCTGCCAGCGCACGGCCGTGAGCCGCGCATGGCCGGCCCCCGTGTTGTGGACCACGAGGTGCTGCCTGCCGTCCGGGCTCCGGTCCACGCTCCAGCGCAGGGCCGGCTCCAGCGTGTCGCCGGGGGCCAGGGAGGACAGCAGGTCCGCGTGGGTGGCGGGCATGCGCGGCCCCAGCGTGCCGGGGGCATAGACGAACAGCGGGATCGCGTAGCGGATCTGCAGCCGCACGCCGAACTGGGCGGGAGGCGCAGCCCGCGAGGCGCCCTGCATGGCTCCCGGGCCGGCGGGGGGCGCCGGCAATTCGTCGAGCAGCACCCGGAAGGCCTGTTCCTGCCCGGGCGGTACGGGCTGGGTCGCGATGAGCCGCACCATCTGCCGCGCACCCGGAGGAATCTGGCTGATGGGCGGGCTCGCCACCACGGCCTGCTGTTGCGTGAAGCGGTCGTCGCCCTCTTCCTGGCGCCAGGCGAACACCCTGGCCTGCATGGCCACCGGCTCGGTCCCCCGGTTCTCCACCCAGAGCGCGACGGCCCGCTGCTCGCCCGCGATGACGGGATCCACTGGCCAGATCATCAGCGGGGCCGCCGCGTGCGCCGTTCCCTGAAAGGCGGGCAGCAGTGCCCAAGCCAGCGCCGTGGCCGCCAGCCGCAGGCAGGCCCTGCGGTCCGGGCCGCGCAGGGGGGACGGCGGACCGGTACCTACCATGACAGCGTCACCTGTACCGTATCGGTATAGACGCCTGCCGGCAGGCCGAATCCGGGGAACGTGGCCGTGCCCTGGAGCGGCAGGGCGGCGGCACTGCTGCCGAGCGTGAGGCCGGCGGGCACGTTCGGGACGAGCGCCGTGGCGGGGGCCGTGGCCAGTGCCAGCGCGTAGGGCACATAGGCGCCCGCATTGTTGGAGAGCCTGCGCTGGCTGCCCTGCGCGTTCTGCCCGGCGTCCGCCGCCACCTGCACGGCCGTGCCCGGGGTGCACTGGATCAGTGCCTGCCCGCCGGCACCGGAGCCGGCGAGCCGCGTCTCGCTGCCGGTGCGCACGGCGGAGTGCGTGCCGAAGTCGATCGTGCCGAAATTCACGCCCGTGACCTGCCCCGGAGCGCCCGATACCAGGCAGCCGCGCACGATGGCTGCGTTCACCGTCAGGGTGGCCGTGGTCGGTATCGTGGCGGGTACCGCGGGCAGCGGCAGCAGCGTGACGAGGCACAGCAGCGGAGCGGCCGAAGGCCGCGCTGCCGGCCGGCCGGCAGCCCGCCCGCACCACGCCGCGACGCGGATGGCATGTGGCATCGAAAGATCTCCCTCGCCGCCGGAGGCCCCGGCGATCCTCTGTTTCAGAAGGTCAGCGTGACCTGCAGCTGGTCGGTATAAAGGCCCGCCGGGAGCGCCACCGCATTGGTCTTGTTCACCAGGCCATAGATCGGCAGGGTGAACGGATTGCCGGCCGACGGCACGGCGATGCCCGTGACGGCCGTCGCCGCCGTATAGGGCACCGTGTGGCCCGGATCGCGGTACACGTCGTACGGAAGGAAGGCACTGCCGTTGGACATCGCGCGCGTGCCCGTGCCGATGCCTGCGCCTTGACCGGCATGCGTGCCGCCGTCGATGGTGATGCTGAACGCGGTGATCTCGGGCGAGCACACGATCTGCGTGGCGCCCGCGCCGCCTTCGCCGCCACTGGCCGTGGCGGTGGCCGTGCCCACGAAGGTCGCGGGCCGGGAGCCGAAGTCCAGCGTGCCGAAATCCGCGCCCGATACAGTTCCCGGACCGCCGTTGATCACGCAGCCGGAGGTGAGCATCATGCGCGCGCCGAGCACGCCGGACAGGGTGGCGGCACCGAGTGGCGCGGCGCCTGCGGCCAGCGCCAACACGCCTGCGGCTGCCAGGGTGCGGGCCTTGCGCCCGGCAACCTGGCCCCGCCGTGGTGCCGAATGGGTGGATGTCGCTTTCATCGCTTTCTCCTCCACAGAAAAAACCGGTGCGGAAGCTGCGGTCGGTACCGCTCGCCGCCGTCCGTGGCGTTTTTGCCCTGCCCCTCAAAAGCAGCTTCCTGCGGGAAGCCCGGGTGGATCAAGCCACCTCTGTCATGCTGTTGTACAACATGTTAAGAGCGATGGGAATGCCTGCGTATAGGTGGAATTCCAGAGAAAGCGCTGGCCGCAGCCATCGGCCTGCGCTACGGCCGAGCTGCATCCGCCCGGTCGCGGCTAGCGTCGCAGCAGGGCCTGGCGCAGCAGCCGGGCCGCGCGGTCGCGGATACGGAACGGGCTGTGACCGGGCGCAGGCCGCGATTTCGCGCGGATGCAGGCCGCCAGGAAGTCATGCAGGATGGGCGCGTCGTCCATGGTCTGCGAAGCGCCCGGCTTGAAGAATTCCGGATGCCACTGCGTCGCGGCGATGTAGCCGCGCCCGGAGTGGGCGTTGCGGCGGATCGCCTCGGGCACACCGTCGGGATGGCTCCAGGCCTCGATCTCGAAGCCGGGCGCCAGGTCCTTGATACCCTGGTGGTGGATGCTGTTGACCACCATGCGCGGCTGCTGCGGATACAGCTGCGACAGCCGCGTGCCGGGCACGATCTCCACCTCGTGGAAGTGCTGGTCGTAGGTGACCGCGTTGCGGTGCTGCTGGGCACCCGGGTGCTGGGTCTCGATGTCCTGGTAGAGCGTGCCGCCGAAGGCCACGTTGATGAGCTGCAGCCCCCGGCACACGCCGAAGATGGGCTTGCCCGCCTGCTCGAAGGCCTCCACCACGGCCAGGTCGTACAGGTCGCGGATGCGGTCGCCGAGCCAGGCATCCTTCAGCGGCACCTCGCCATAGCTGCCGGGCCACACATCGGCGCCGCCATGCATCACGACACCGTCCAGCCATTCGGCGTAGTGGGCCAGGGTCACGTCGCCCCGGGCCGTTTCGCCCGTCGGGCAGGGCACCATGACGACCATCGCGCCGGCCGACATGATCCAGTGCGCGATGGATTGTTCGACGTACTGCAGCGTCTTGTTGGTGAACAGCGACCGGGCAGGGTCGGCGTGCGAGAAGCAGGCCGACAGCCCGATCTTGAGCCGCTGGGCGGCCGGGAGTGCCGTGGCACGCCGCGCGGGTGGCGTGCCGCGGAAGGGGGGGGCATCAAGCATGGGGAATTTTTAGCCCATCCCGCGCGGCTCTGCTGTAGGAACCCGCCGCCCGCTCGCCAGGGCCTCGAGCCCTTCGTGCCCTGTTGCGTGTTCCGTCACCTTTGGAAGCACAGCCGTGGCGGTCAGCTCTTGCATTTTCGGCAGCCGCCGCGACTCTCGGGGTAACAGCACTTTCTTTCGTTCCCACCGAGGAGGCATCCATGCAAGTACAGGTCCAGCACGACGAACACATCCAGGGCGGCGAGTCGCTCGTCCAGTGGGTCCAGTCCGAGACCGCCAGCCGGCTGGCGCGCTTTCGCGACCACCTGACCCGGGTGGAAGTGCACCTGTCGGACCTTGATGCCGGCAAGTCCGGCGGAGGCGACAAGCGCTGCGTGGCCGAGGCGCGCCTCGCCGGCCGGCAGCCGATCGCCGTGAACGCCGACGCCGACAAGGTCGCCGACGCCTTCATGGCGGCCGTGGAAAAGCTGGCCCGCGCCATTGATACCGACCTGGGCCGGCTGAAGGACAAGAACGGCCGCGAAACCATCCGCACCGTCGCTGAGTAAGGCCGGCCGGGCCGGCCACGTCCACCGGCGCTCTGTGCCCGGGCGTTGGCCCCCGGCTGTGTGGCTGTGTATCAGGCGCCGCGCCTGGCGCGGCCCTGCGCGATGCGCCGGCGCGGCACCGTGCCCGGCGCTTCGACCATCCGCCCGCTGCGCTCGGCCGCACCCTGCGCCAGTTCGCCGATCAGCGCGGCCTCCGGCAGATTCTTCCAGTAGCGCACCGGCATCTCGCGCCGCATCATGTCCAGCTTGAGGCGCGCGGGGTTGAAGGTGTGCCGGTAGTAGGTCAGCCACAGGGCTTCGCCGGCATCGGGAGGCGGCGCATCCGCGCGCGTGGCGCCCGGTCCGGTCTGCAGCGTGGCGCCGTCCCAGTGCAGGCTGCACTCGGGCGTGAGCAGCGCCCAGCGCATCTGCGTGAAGCGCTGCACGAAGAAGGTGGCATTGGCCTGCGCGATGAAATGGTCCGGCTCGAACCAGGCCATGTGCAGCGGGCCCGCACCGCCATCGTCCACCGGGCGGAAGCGCACGAAGGCCCGCATCTTGTGCATGTCCCGGCGCACCGCGGCGGCCATGCGCTGCACGCGCGCGATGTCCGCGTCCAGCGGGTCGTGGCGCAGCGCAGGCTCGTGCGACATGCGCCAGAGTGCGCGGTAGAGCAGGGCGAAGCGGGCCGGATCGCGGTGCAGGCAGGCGCTCTCGCACAGCGCGACGAAGGCCCGCGGCACATGCACGGGCGTGCCGGCCGGTCCCCCTGCGCCTTCCGGACCGGGTGGTGGCGCGGCGCCATGCGCTCCGCCGGCTGCGTGCCGGGCTTCGGCAGCGCCGAAGAGATCGCCTTCCACCGCACCGGCGACCTGCCAGGCCACCTGTTCCGGCGCCATCCCGGCATGCAGGCAGGCGCGCGCGCCCGCCCGGAAGCCCTGCCAGTCGCCAGGGTGCTGCAGGACGACGGTGCGGTGCGCGGTGCTGCCGGTGGTCATGCGAACAGGCGGGCTTGCGACGGCTGCGGCGACAGCCAGGCGCGCAGGCGTGCCGGGTCGCGCAGCCGGTCTGCCGGGCGGTGGTCGGCCACGCAGACGAAGGGCAGCACGCGGGACAGGGGCACGTGCAGCCGGCCCAGGTCGGCATGGCCCAGCCGGCGCACGCGGCGGGCGGCCAGCAGGCGCTCCACCGTGCGCACGCCCAGGCCGGGCACGCGCAGCAGCCGCTCGCGCGCCGCGGTGTTCAGGTCCACGGGGAAATGCTCCGGGTGCGCCACGGCCCAGGCGAGCTTGGGGTCCATGTCCAGCGACAGCATGCCGTCCGTGCCGTCGCCGCGCGGCGCGGGCGGGACGATCTCGTCGTGGGTGAACCCGTAGAACCGCATGAGCCAGTCGGCCTGGTAGAGCCGGTGCTCGCGCACCAGCGGCGGCGCGGCCAGGGGCAGGGCGCGCGGGGCGTCGGGAATGGGGCTGAAGGCGGAGTAGTACACGCGGCGCAGGCCGAACCCTCCGTAGAGCCGTGCGCTCGTGGCCAGGATGGTACGGTCGTCCGCGCCGTCCGCGCCCACGATCATCTGCGTGCTCTGCCCGCCCGGCGCGAAGCGCGGCGCCTCGGCCCGCCGGGCGCGGCCGGGCAGGGAGACGATGCGCTCCGTGCCGGCGCGCGGCCCCTGCTGCTGCGCCCGTGCCTGCCGGGCTTCGTCGATGTGCACCGCGAGCCGGCCCATGGAGCGCTGGATGGCGGTGCCGTCCTTCTCGGGCGCCAGGGCCGCGAGGCCCTGTTCGGTGGGCAGCTCGATGTTGATGCTCAGCCGGTCCGCGTAGCGGCCCGCGCGCTCCAGCAGCTCGGGGGCGGCGTCCGGAATCGTCTTGAGGTGGATGTAGCCGCGGAAGTCGTGGTCCTCGCGCAGCGCCCGGGCCACTTCGACCACCCGCTCCATGGTGTAGTCGGGGTTCTGGATGATGCCGCTGGAGAGGAACAGCCCTTCGATGCAGTTGCGCCGGTAGAAGTCCAGCGTGAGATCCACCACCTCCTGCACCGAGAAGCGGGCGCGGGGCACGTTGCTGCTGACGCGGTTCACGCAATAGAGGCAGTCGTACTGGCAGTAATTGGTGAGCAGGATCTTGAGCAGCGAGATGCACCGCCCATCGGGCGCATAGCTGTGGCAGATGCCCATGCCCTCGGTCGATCCGATGCCCTTGCCGCCCACGGAGTTGCGCGCCGACGTGCCGCTGGAGGCGCACGATGCGTCGTATTTGGCGGCGTCTGCGAGGATGGCGAGCTTGGATAAGGTGGACACTGTATTAATTTACAGTGTCTGCAACCCGGAATGCCCAAAGTCCATGCGGAGGGCACGCCTTTATCCCGGTGGTCCCGTTGGTGCGCGGGGCCGGAGCGTCAGAAGGAACTGCCTGGCTGCTGCAGGAACAGCGCCTCCTCCGCCGTGGTCTGGCGGCCCAGCACTGCATTGCGGTGCGGGAACCGGCCGAAGCGGTCCACGATCGCCTGGTGCTGCAGCGCGTAGTCCAGGTTGTTCGGCTGCCCCAGCGCGGTGAAGAGCCGCACGGATTCTGCCTGGATGCGCGCCGACTCGCTGTGCATGAACGGCATGTACAGGAATGCGCGCCGGGGCGGTGGCAGTTCGGCGTCCAGGCCCTGCGCGATGGCCTCCTGCGCGAGCACCAGGGCCATGCCGTCCTGGGCGAACGAAGCCGCCTGCCCGCGCAGCAGGTTGCGCGAGAACTGGTCGAGCACGATCACCTCGGCCAGCCGCCCCGCGGCATCCGTGCGCCATTCCCACGTCTCGCCCAGCGACGCCTGGCGGTGCAAGGTTGCGAAGCGCTCGCGGATGGCCGCATCGAAGGCGTCGTCCTTGCGGAACCATTGCTCGGGGGTGGTGGTTTCGAACCAGAAATGCAGGACGTCTTGGGCGGTCATGGGGTGCAGTATCGGGCAGCGCCGCGCCGCGCGAAAAAAAGCCCTGCCGGCGCGGACGTACCGACAGGGCGGTGAGGGCTGGACAGGGCCGGGATCAACGGCCCCGGAGATTGCCCTTGTCGTCCGCGATGACGATTTCCACGCGCCGGTTCATGGCTCGGCCCTCGGGCGAACTGTTGTCGGCCACCGGGTAGGTCTTGCCGTATCCGCGGGCGGTGATGCGGTCCGGCGCGACGCCGCGCTGCACCAGCGCGCTCTGCACGGCCTGCGCACGACGCTCCGACAGGCTCTGGTTGTAGGCGTCGCCGCCCACGCTGTCGGTATGGCCTTCGATGATGAGCTTGCGGTCCGGGAACTGGCGCAGGAAGTTCGCCAGCTTGTCCAGCCGCGGCCCGGCCTGGGCGGACAGTTCGGCCTTGTTGAAGGCGAACAGCACGTCGCCCAGCGTCACCAGCAGGCCGCGCTCGGTCTGCTGCGCCTCGATGTCGCGCAGTTGCGCTTCCAGCGCACGGACGCGGGCGGCATTGTCGGCGGCACGCTGTTCGGCGCTGGCGGCCTGCAGTTGTGCCTGCTGGGCGCTGCGGGCATTCGCCTCGGCCTGCATGCGGGCCCGGTCGGCTTCGCTGGTCAGGCGCAGGCGCTCGGCATCGGTGCCCGCCTTCTTGATGTCGGCGTCCAGTACCCGCGAGCGGGCCACGTTGGAGGCGATGTCGGCGCGCTGCGTGGCGAGATAGGCAAGGTGGTTGGCCTCGGCTGCGTCGTTCTTGTCGCTCCAGACGCGGTCCGCGCGGGCCAGCGTGTCGGTGGCCGCCTTCAGTTCCAGCGGGGCGTTCTGCACGACGGCCGGGTCATTGGCCGCGCGGTTGACGGCGATGCGGGCGGTTTCGACCGAATCGAGCGGGGCGCGCGTCGCGCAGGCGGCCAGGAGGCCTGCGGTAACGAGCGCAGCGGCGAGGGCGGTGGATCGGCGGAGGGTATTGCGCATGGTGTGGTTCTCCCTGTCGGGTTCGTTCGTTCGGTCGGGGCTCAGCGGGCGGGGACCGGGTTGGGGGGCACCGGCATGCCGGGCACGGCGGTCGGGTTGGCGGCCGGCCGGGGCTGTACTGCGGGTGCCGGCATGGGCGCGGGCATCGGGGCAGGCACGACGGCGGCACCGGGGGCGACCGCGGGGGCGGGATCGCGCCGGGTGATTTCCGACTGGAGCGACTGGATGCTGGTGCGCACCTGCTGCAGCGTGGCGGCGTTGTTGGCGGCTTCGGCCTTGGTCTCCGCGACGCGGGCATCCGCTTCGGCCTCTGCTGCGTAGCGGCGGGCCATGTCGTACTGCTTGTCGGCCATGGCCTTCTCCGCGGCCGCCAGCTTGTCGCGGGCCCGCTGCAGTTCCACGGGCGCGTTGGCCGTGACCTGCGGCTCGCCGGCAACGCGGTTGACCGTCGTGCGGGTCACCGCCATCTGGTCGGTGGGGGGTGGCGTGGACGAGCATGCCGCAAGCGCTCCCAGAGCCAGAACGGCCGTGGCGGTGCGAAGAAGGGTGGCAGTCTGCATGGCGGAACTCCTTTGATTGGGGGCGAATACCGGAGGCGATGAGCGCGACGGTAAGGAAGGTTTCCGATTGTTGGCAGCCGCACCCGCCGGCCGCGTAGGTGCAGCGCAGGAGGCGCCGTGGGCCGTTTCTTACGGTGGCGACCGCCGCTGGACATCGGAAAACGCTTTTGCTTATGCGATCTCCGCAGTTGGCCGGACGCTCGTGTCTTTCCAGAATCGGTGGTTTTTTCCCCGACGACACTTCGTCCCTGCATTGCCGGTCCGGCGCACCGCACGCACGCAGCCGGTGCTTCGCATGGCGCGTGTCGCGGACCGGAGACGCCCGCCTTGCCCACCCCCCTCGATGAAAGCCTTGCCGACATGGCCCCGTTCGTGGCCCTGCGGCGCGATTTGCACGCCCATCCCGAACTGGGCTTCGAAGAACACCGCACCGCGGCCATCGTGGCCGCGCGGCTGCGCGAATGGGGTGCCGACGAAGTGCACGAGGGCATCGCGGGCACCGGAGTGGTGGGGGTGCTGCGCGGCAGGCAATCGGGCACGCGCACCATCGGGCTGCGCGCCGACATGGACGCGCTGCCGCTCGACGAGGAGAACCGCTTTCCCCATCGCTCGCTGCATGCCGGGCGCATGCATGCCTGCGGACACGACGGCCACACCACCATGCTGCTGGCGGCGGCCTGGCACCTGGCCCGCACGCGCGATTTCGCGGGAACGGTGCATCTGATTTTCCAGCCGGCCGAGGAGATGGGCAAGGCCGGCGCGCGCCGCATGATCGAGGAAGGGCTCTTCGAGCGCTTTCCGTGCGATGCCGTCTTCGCGCTGCACAACTTCGCGCTCGAGCGCGTGGGCGCCTTCGCGCTCAACGGCGGCGCGCTCATGGCATCCAGCAACACCTGGCGTGTCACCCTCGCGGGGCGCGGTGCCCATGCCTCCCAGCCGCACGCCGGCATCGACCCGGTGGCCGCCACCATCGACCTCGCGCAGCAATTGCAGACGCTGGTGGCGCGGCACGTGGACGGCCGCGACCGGGCGCTGCTCGCGGTCACGCAGATCCAGGGTTCCGATGCCCCCAATGTCATTCCCGACACGGCCTGGGTCGGCGGCACGGTGCGCACCTTTTCTCTCGATGCGCTCGACCGCATCGAGACCGCGCTGCGGCGCCAGGCGGAGCACACGGCGCTGGCGCACGGCTGCACGGCCGACGTGCGCTTCACGCGCGCCTCGCCGCCGCTCGTCAACCACCCGGCAGAAGCAGCCTTCGCCGCGGACGTGATGCGCGAGATCGCGGGACCGGACGCGGTGGACGACGCCTTCCCGCCCGTGCTCGCCGCCGAGGACTTCGCCCACATGCTGCGGGTGCGCCCCGGCTGCTACGCCTTCATCGGCAACGGTCCTGGCGAGCACCGCCTGCCGGGACACGGCGACGGGCCATGCCTGATCCACAACCGATCGTTCGATTTCAACGACGGCATCCTCGCCACCGGCGCCCGCTACTTCGTGCGGCTGGCCGAACGGTGGCTCCACCCCGACCGGACCTGACCTGAAGCCATGGCCTTTTCCTCCTCCTCCTTTCCTTCGCGACGCCGCTGCCTGCTGGCCGCCGCGGCCGCCACCGCCGTGCTGGCGGCCCTGTCTGGCACCGCGCATGCCGAGCGCGTGATCCGCATCGTCGTGCCCTTCGGCGCCGGCGCCACGCAGGACACCGTGGCCCGCACCTTCAGCAACGAACTGGGCCAGGCGCTTGGCGCCACCGTGGTCGTGGACAACCGCGCGGGCGCGGGCGGCACGGTGGGCGCGGCCCAGGTCGCCCGCGCCGCGCCGGACGGCAATACCCTGGTGCTCGCGGCCGCGAGCCACCACCTGGCCAGCCATCTCTATGCCCGGCTGCCCTACGACCCGGTGAAGGACTTCGTGGGCGTATCGTTCCTGGGCCGCACTGGCTATGTGGTGGGGGTGCCGGCATCCTCGGGCATCACCTCCATCGCGGACCTGATCGCGAAAGCCCGGGCGCAGCCCGGCGTACTGAACTACGCATCGGCCGGCAACGGCAGCGCGTCGCACCTCGCCACCGCATCGCTGGCGGCGCAGGCGGGCGTGCAGCTGCAGCACATCCCGTTCAAGTCCACGGGCGACGCCACCACCGAACTGCTGGCCGGCCGCGTGCAGGTGGTGACAGGCGCGACCATCGGCATGCTGCCCCTGCGCAGCGATCCGCGCGTGAAGCTGCTGGCCTATTCCGGTACGGCCCGCTCGCGCTTCCTGCCCGATCTGCCCACGGTGGCCGAGTCCGGCCTGCCGGGTTACGCGTTCGATTCCTGGCTCGGCCTGCTGGCGCCGGCCGGCACGCTGCCTGCCGAGGTGGAGCGCATCAACGCCGCCGTGCGCAAGGTGCTGGCCGACCCGGTGGTGCAGGAGCGTCTGGCGCGCGTGGGCGTGGAGGCCGGCACGCTGACTGCGGCCGAATTCCAGCAGCTGCTCCGGGACGACGCCGCGGCCGCCGGGCGGATCGTGCAGGCGGCGGGCGTGCGCATCGAGTAGGAGCGGCCCAGTGCCCGCTGCGCTGCCGCGGCGGCCCGTTCAGAACAGCCGCGCGCCCAGGGGCACTTCCTGTGCGGGCGTGCACAGCACGACATGGCCGTCGGCATCGGGAAAGCCGGTGACCAGGCACTCCGACCGGATCGGGCCGATCTGCTTGGGCGGGAAGTTCAGCACCGCCACGACCTGCCGGCCGACCAGTGTCTCGGGTGTGTAGAGCGCCGTGATCTGGGCGCTCGATTTGCGCACGCCCAGCGCGGGGCCGAAATCGACATGCAGGATGTAGGCCGGCTTGCGGGCCTGGGGGAAGGGCTCCGCGGCCACGATGCGGCCGGCGCGCAGCTCCACCCGGGCAAAGTCGTCCCAGGTGATCGGAGGCAGGGGGGCGTCGGTGGGTTCGGTCATGCCGGCATGGTGCCCGACCCGCCGCGCCCGAAATGTCGCGCAACGCCTGTGCTGCGGTCGCTGGCTGCCGCACGCGCAAAAAAAGCCAGAACCGGCAGGCGGTCCTGGCTTCGTCATCGCCCCGTGGAGACCACCGGCGGGCGGGATGCGGATGGGCGGCTTACTTGCCCGCGACCACGCGCACCATTTCCAGGCACTTGTTGGAGTAGCCCCACTCGTTGTCGTACCAGGAGACGACCTTCACGAAGGTGCCGTCCAGCGCGATGCCGGCATCCGCGTCGAAAATGGAGGTGCGGGCGTCGCCGCGGAAGTCGGTGGCCACCACCTTGTCTTCCGTGTAGCCCAGCACGCCCTTCAGGGCGCCTTCGGACTGGGCCTTCATCTCGGCCTTGATCTCTTCGTACGTGGCGGCCTTCTCCAGCTCCACCGTCAGGTCCACCACCGACACGTCGGAGGTGGGCACGCGGAAGGACATGCCGGTCAGCTTCTTGTTCAGCGCGGGGATCACCACGCCCACGGCCTTGGCTGCGCCGGTGGAGGAGGGGATGATGTTCTCCAGGATGCCGCGGCCACCGCGCCAGTCCTTGTTGGAGGGGCCGTCCACCGTCTTCTGCGTGGCCGTGGCGGCGTGCACCGTGGTCATCAGGCCGCGCTTGATGCCCCACTTGTCGTTGAGCACCTTGGCCACGGGGGCCAGGCAGTTGGTGGTGCACGAGGCGTTGGAGATGATGGCCTGGCCGGCGTACGTTTCGTGGTTCACGCCATAGACGAACATCGGCGTGTCGTCCTTGGAAGGCGCCGACAGCACGACCTTCTTCGCGCCCGCGTCCAGGTGCTTCTGGGCCGTCGTCTTGTCGAGGAACAGGCCGGTGGACTCGATCACCACCTCGGCGCCGATTTCGCCCCACTTCAGGTTGGCCGGGTCGCGTTCCTGCGTCAGGCGGATCTTCTTGCCGTTCACCACCAGCGTGTTGCCCTCGACCGACACGGTGCCCTCGAAGCGGCCGTGCACCGAGTCGTACTGCAGCATGTAGGCCAGGTAGTCGGGCTCCAGCAGGTCGTTGATGCCCACGACTTCGATGTCGCTGAAGTTCTGCACGGCCGAGCGCAGCACGTTGCGGCCGATGCGGCCGAAGCCGTTGATACCGATCTTGATGGTCATGGTTTGTCTCTCCAAGGTTGCAAAGTCGAAAACTGGGGACTGCCACGCCACGCCCGCTGCGGGCAGGCGCGGCGGGCGAGAGGGTTTCAGTGGGCCGTCTTGGCAGCGGGCTGCTTCTTCAGCCGCGCAGCGCCGATCGCCACCATCACGGAGTCGGCCACGTTCTCCGGCGTGAAGCCGAAATGCTTGAACAGCACCGGGGCCGGGGCCGATTCGCCGAAGGTGTCGATGCCGACCACGGCGGCGCAGCCGTACTTCCACCAGAAGTCGGTCACGCCCATTTCCACGGCAATGCGCGGCACGCCGGCGGGCAGCACGCTGGCCTTGTACTTCGCATCCTCGCGGTCGAAGGTGGTGGTGCTGGGCATGGAGACCACGCGCACGGCGATCTTCTTCTCGGCCAGCAGTTTCTGCGCTGCCAGGGCCAGCTGCACTTCGGAACCGGTGGCGATGATGACCGCCTGGGCCTTTTTCTTGATGCCCGCGTCGGCCGGCTCGGAGAGCACGTAGGCACCGCGCGAGATGTCGCCCAGGTCGCGCTTGGCCGCGTAGGCCAGGTTCTGGCGCGACAGCAGCAGGGCGGTGGGCCGGTTGCGGTTGGACAGGGCCACGCTCCAGGCCACGGCGGTCTCGGCCGTGTCGGCGGGGCGCCAGACATCCAGGCCCGGGATCAGTCGCAGGCTGGCGGCGTGCTCGATCGACTGGTGGGTGGGGCCGTCCTCGCCCAGGCCGATGGAGTCGTGCGTGAACACGTGCACCACGCGCAGCTTCATGAGCGCGGCCATACGGATGGCGTTGCGGCTGTAGTCGCTGAACGTGAGGAAGGTGCCGCCGTAGGGGATGAAGCCGCCGTGCAGCGCGATGCCGTTCATGATCGCGGCCATGCCGAACTCGCGCACGCCGTAGTTGATGTGGCGGCCACCCAGCTTGGCGGTTTCCGCGCCGCCGGTGTTCACTTCCACCTGCACCACGTCGCCGTGCTCGTCGAAGCGCAGCGCGGGCGTGCTCTTGGTGTTGGTGAGATTGGAGCCCGTCAGGTCGGCGCTGCCGCCGAGCAGTTCGGGCAGCGCGGCCGTGAAGGCTTCCAGCGCGAGCTGGCTGGCCTTGCGGCTCGCCACGGTCTCGGCCTTGGTGTGGGCGTTCACCACGGTGTCCACGGCGGTCTGGGCGAAGTGCTTCGGCAGGTCGCCCGCCATGCGGCGCTGGAATTCGGCGGCCAGCTCGGGGTAGGCCGCGGCGTAGGCGTCGAAGCGCTGCTGCCAGTCGGACTCCGCCTGTGCGCCGGCTTCCTTGGCGTTCCAGTCGGCATAGACCTCGGCCGGGATCTCGAAGGGCACGTGGCTCCAGCCGATGGCGTTGCGCGTCAGGGTGATCTCGTCGGCCCCCAGCGGTTCGCCGTGGGCCTTGGAGGTGCCGGCGCGGTTGGGCGAGCCCTTGCCGATGGCGGTCTTGCAGACGATCAGCGTGGGCTTGTCGGTGCTGGTCTTGGCGCTCTGCACCGCGGCGGCCACGGCCTCCACGTCATGGCCGTCCACCGGGCCGATCACGTTCCAGCCGCTCGCGCGGAAGCGGCCCGGCGTGTCGTCCACGAACCAGGGCGCGACCTGGCCGTCGATCGAGATGCCGTTGTCGTCGTAGAGCGCGATCAGCTTGCCCAGCTTCCAGGCGCCGGCCAGCGAGATCGCTTCCTGGCTGATGCCTTCCATGAGGCAGCCGTCGCCGAGGAACACGTAGGTGTGGTGGTCCACGATGGTGTGGTCCACGTCTCCGTTCTTGCGGTTGAATTCGCGGGCCAGCAGCTTCTCGGCCAGCGCGAAGCCCACGGCGTTGGTGATGCCCTGGCCCAGCGGGCCGGTGGTGGTTTCCACGCCGGGGGTGATGCCGTATTCGGGGTGGCCGGCCGTCTTGCTGTGCAACTGGCGGAAGTTCTTCAGCTCTTCGATCGGCAGGTCGTAGCCCGTGAGGTGCAGCAGCGCGTACAGCAGCATGGAGCCGTGGCCGTTGGAGAGCACGAAGCGGTCGCGGTCGGCCCACTGCGGGTTGGCGGGGTTGTGCCGCAGGTGGCGGGACCACAGCGCGACGGCCATGTCGGCCATGCCCATCGGGGCGCCGGGATGGCCGGAATTGGCCTGTTGAACTGCATCCATTGCGAGTGCGCGGATCGCATTCGCCATCTGTTGAGAATTGGCCATCAGGGGCGGCTCCGGAAGGGGCTGGGGAGGGGAAAACCGCGCATTTTACCGGGCCACCCCCGGCTTTGCCCACGGGAAGTCCGAGCCCTGCACTACAGTGCGGGCCATGCAAGGCCTGCACCTCACCGCCGATCTCCATGGCTGCCGCTGCGCGCCGTGCTGGCTGCTCGATGCCGATGCGCTGGGGGAAGCCTGCCTGGATGCGGTGCGCGCCGCCGGGCTGCAGGCCGTGGGCCGGCTGTTCCATGCCTTTCCCGCCACGCGGCACGGGCCGGGCGGCGTCACCGCCACGGTGCTGCTGGCGGAGTCGCACCTGTGCCTGCATACCTGGCCGGAACGCCAGGCGGTCACGCTCGACGTGTACGTGTGCAACTTCGGCGGCGACCATTCCGCGCGGGCGCATGCCCTGATGGATGCGCTGCTGGCGCTTTTCGAGCCTGCCTCCGTGCAACGGCACGCGCTGCACCGCGGAGAGCCTGCGGCGGCCGGCGATGGCGGCCAGGGCACGCCTGCCTGACGATCCCTTTTTTCGCATGACGACCCCATCGACCCCATCTCCGGCCCCGTCCCTCTCCTCCACGGCTGCGCAGCCCCCCGCCATGCTGCTGGCTGCAGGCCGGGGCGAGCGCATGCGCCCGCTGACCGACACCACCCCGAAGCCGCTGCTCTCCGTGCGTGGACGCCCGCTGCTGCAGTGGCACCTGGAGGCCCTGGCCGCGGCCGGCGTGCGCTCGGCCGTGGTCAACACGGCCTGGCTCGGAGCGCAGATCGGCGAGCGGTTCGGGGACCGGTTCGCTGCGGCGGACGGCTCCGGTGGCGCCGCGGCCGTGGCGGTCGCCTATTCGCACGAGGGCCGCGACTTCGGCGGCGCGCTCGAGACGGCCGGCGGCATCGCACGGGCCCTGCCGCAGCTCGGGGAGGTCTTCTGGCTGGCGGCGGGCGACGTGTTCGCGCCCGATTTCCGGTTCGCGGCAGAGGATGCGGCGGCCTTCACGGCCGGCGATGCGCTGGCCCACCTGTGGCTCGTGCCCAATCCACCGCACCATCCGCGCGGCGATTTCGGCCTTTCTCCCGATGGCCGCGCGCTGGACCTGCCGGTGCACGATCCTGTCCCGCGCTACACCTACAGCACGCTCGCGCTGCTGCGGGCGGAACTGTTCGCCGGGCCCTGGTGCGACATCCCCGCGGGCAATCCCGGCGGCGTCGCCGCACCGCTCGCACCGCTGCTGCGCCGGGCGATGGCACAGGGGCGCGTCACGGCGTCGCTGTATACCGGGCAGTGGACCGACGTGGGGACGCCGGAGCGGCTGGCGGCATTGAACCGCTGACGACCGCGCGCTGTGCGGAGTGCCGGACGCGCGCCTGGCATGCGCTATGCATGGCCCCGCCGCGGTGTGGGCGGCCGCGTCGGTGGTAGAACCCTGATCTGTGCGAAGGCCATGCGGGGCGCCGCCCCCCATCCGCCGGCATTTCCCGATCCGCATTCCAGAACCAGGCAGACCGAACGATGACCGCCCTTTCCTCCCTCCATGCCCGCCGCCGCGCCCACCTCGCCTCCCTGCTGGGCGAGGGCGGCATCGCCATCGTCCCCACGGCGCCCGAGCATCTGCGCAACCGGGATACCGATTACCTCTACCGTCACGACAGCTACTTCTACTACCTGACCGGATTCACCGAGCCCCAGGCCTGGCTGGTGCTTACCGCGGAAGGGCGCTCCACGCTCTTTTGCCAGCCCAAGGATCTGGAGCGCGAGATCTGGGACGGCTATCGGCTGGGCCCTGACGCGGCCGTGGCGGCGCTGGGCGTGGACGCCGCCCATCCGACCACGCAACTGGAGTCGCTGCTGCCGCGCCTGCTGGAGAACCGCGAGCGGGTATGGTTCCCGTTCGCCACGCACGAGGGCCTGGCGGCGCGGGTGGACGGCTGGCTGCAGAAGGTGCGCGCCCGTGTGCGTTTCGGCGCGCTGTGCCCGGGACAGCAGGGAGACCTCTGCACCCTGCTCGACGAGATGCGGCTCGTGAAGGATGCGCACGAGCAGGACGTGATGCGCCGGGCTGCCCGCATCAGCGCAGGCGCCCACATCCGTGCCATGCAGTGCAGCGCGCGCATGCTGCGCGCCGGCGAGGACGTGCGCGAATACCACCTCGATGCCGAATTGCTGCACGAATTCCGCCGCCATGGCTCGCAGGCCGTGGCATACAACTCCATCGTCGCGGCCGGCGCCAATGCCTGCGTGCTGCACTACCGCGCCGATGCTGCGCCGGTACGCGCGGGCGAGCTGGTGCTGATCGATGCGGGCTGCGAACTCGACGGCTATGCCAGCGACATCACGCGCACCTTCCCGGCCGACGGCCGCTTCACCGGGCCGCAGCGCGACGTGTACGACCTCGTGCTCGCGAGCCAGCACGCGGCCGTGGCGGCCACGAAGGCGGGAGCGCGCTTCAACGACCCGCACGACGCCACCGTGGCCGTGCTGTCGCAGGGCCTGCTGGACCTGGGCCTGCTCGACAAGAGCAAATACGGCTCCGCGCAGGACGTGATCGAGCAGCGCGCGTATTTCCCGTTCTACATGCATCGCACGGGCCACTGGCTGGGCATGGACGTGCACGACTGCGGCAGCTACGTGGAACCGTCGGAGGTGGGCGACAGCAGCGAGCGCAAGGATCCGCTGTCTGGCGAGACCATCACCAACCGCCCCAGCCGCATCCTGCGCCCGGGCATGGTGCTGACCATCGAGCCAGGCCTCTACATCCGGCCGGCGCCCGGCGTGCCCGAGGCGTTCCACCACATCGGCATTCGCATCGAGGACGACGCGATCGTGACCGAGGACGGCTGCGAGCTGATCACGCGCGACGTGCCGGTGGAGGCGGGCGAGATCGAGGCGCTGATGCGCGGCTGAAGGCCATGGGGCGCCCGGGCCCCGCATGCACGCCAGGCGCGAGGGAGGGCAGGCTCAAGGTTTCTTCGCGTCCGCCGCGTCCACCACGCCGTCGCCATTGGTGTCCGCGTTCCTGAAGGTGCGGTCGGCGATGGCCTGCTCTTCGTCCACGGTCAGACGGCCGTCCTTGTTCCTGTCCAGGATGCCGAAGCGCACGTGCGCCTGCTTGATGGCGTTGGCGTAGGCGTCGTCGGGCTGGCGCTTGCCATCGGCGTACTGCCGCTGGAGACGGCCCTGGAACTCGGCCACGTACTCTGCTTCGCTCAGCCAGCCGTCGCCATTGGTATCGGCCGCCGCATAGCGCTGCTTGCGCACCGCGTCGTATTCGGCGCGGGTCACCCGGGCGTCGTTGTCGGCGTCGTATCCGCCGATGAAGGCGGCGTTGCCGTGACCGCCTGCAGGGCGTGACGGGCCCGTGCGTTCGGGCGAGGAGGCGGCGCAGGCAGCGAGCAGTGCGGCAGTTCCCGCAGCGGCGGCCAGTCGTGCCAGGCGGACAGGCAGGGGGTGGGGATGGGGCATGGAAGGTGTCCTTGCGGTCGAGGTGGGGTGGAAAGGAAGGGGCGAAGCGGCGGCGCAGGGCATCAGAAAGCGACGGACATCGACACTGCCACGGTGCGGCCGGCGCTCGTCAGCAGTTCGATGTCGCGTCGGTCGCGGGCCAGCGCGGGCTGCAGGCTGCGGGCGCTGGCGTAGTCCCAGTAGCGCTTGTCGCCCAGGTTGTAGATGCCGGCCTGCAGGCGCACGCTCGGGTTGACCTGCCAGTAGCCGCCCAGGTCGAACGTGGCGTAGCCGGGCACGCGGAAGAGTGCGGTGGTGGCGTCCGCCAGCGTCGCGCCCGGGTTGTTGGTGAAGCTGTCGCGGTTGGTGGCCTCGGCCTGCTTGCCGGCGACGAAGGTGCCTGTGAGGTTCACGCCCCAGCGGCGCATGGGCGCGTCGTAGCCCACGCCGAGGATGGCCTTGCGCGGCAGCACGGAGTCGAGGCCGACCTTGCGGTCGCCCGCATAGTTCGACCGGGAGGTGCCCCGGCTCAGTCCCAGCGCCCAGGTCGTGTACAGGCCCTGGACGGCGGGGTTCCACTGGCCGTGTTCCAGCCGGGCGCTCAGCTCGAAGCCGTATATCGTGGCCTCGTCTCGGTTGTCGGCCCGGTAGATGGTGCCGATGTGGGCCGGCACGTTGGCGAACAGGCCAGGCGCGCTGGCGCGCGTGTAGCGCGTGTAGGCGATGAAGTCGCTATAGCGGGTGTAGAACAGCGCGCTGTGGAGCGCCACGCCCGGGGTGGGTTGGCCGGTCACGCCGACTTCGAAGGCGTTGCTCGACTCTTCCTTCAGGTCGCGGTTGCCCACGAGGGCGTACTGGTTGCCCGTCGCGTAGTTGCTCGCCATGTTCCAGGAGCCAAAGATCTCGCCGGGCGACGGCGCCCGTCCCCCGCGCTTGTACTGCGCATAGCTGCGCAGGCGTGGCGCGAGGTCGTAGGTCACGGCCAGGCTGGGACTGACGATGGTGGTGGCCGGCGGGCTGCCGTAGAGCCGCTGGACATCCTGCTCGGTGAGCACGCCGCCGACGAAGTTGGACAAATCGCGCGTCCTGATCTTCACGCGGTCCACGCGCAGGGCGGGGATCACGGCCAGCCGCCTGCCGCCCGCGTCGGCGACGATCTCGTCCTGCACGAAGGCGCCCCAGCGGCCGGTGGTGGTGTCGGGCTGGGGCTTCATGTAATCCTGCGGATAGGTGACGCTCCATGGGCGGTCCACGTCCTGCGTGGAAACGTTGGCGCCGAAGCTCAGCTCGTGGCGCCCGATGCGCTTGCCGGCCGTCGTGGACAAACCCCAGGTGCGCGTCCGGTTCTCGGACAGGTTGCGTCCGGTGGCCCCGGTGGCCAGCGTGGTGGTGTCGGTCACATCCCGGGTGGCCGTGTCCTGGTGGAACAGGCGCGTCTCCGCCTGGTCGATCCAGGCGTCTCGCGGCGCCCACTGGTGCGTGAGCTGCAGCGTGTTGCGTTCAGTGTCGCTGGCCTGGCGGGATGCCTCGGTGAGCGCCGTTCCGGCGCTGTTCCAGCCGTGGAAGAAGGTGTCATTCTTGCGGCGGTACAGGTCGGCGGACAGCTCCAGGCGGTTGCTGCCGTCCACGCGCAGCCCGCCCTTGAGCAGCAGCGCATCGGAGTGCCAGTCGTTGGGATAGCTGTCCACCGTGGGACTGTTGTTGCGGCTGGCGTGGCCGTCGCGGCGGGAGTAGGCGACGAGCCCGTCGGCATCGCCGCGGCGCAACGCACCGGTGACGCTCTCGTTCCATGACCGGTCGGTCGAGTCGTAGCCCATCCTGGCGCCCAGGTACGAGGGCTTGCCATCCCGCAGGTAGTCGCTGGCCGCCTTGGTGCGGAAGCTCACCGCGCCGCCGATCCCGCCGGCCGTGCGCCGTGCCGGCGTGGTGCCGGACAGGATCTGGGCGGACGAGAACATCTCGGGGTCGATGAAGTCGCGCCCGGCGCCGAAGGTGTTGACGCCCGCGCGGCTCACATAGGGGCGGGTGGTGGCGTCGGGCATTTCGACGCCGTCCACATCCAGGCCGACGCGGTTGCCCTCGATGCCGCGGATGTTGTAGCCCGTGGTGCCGGAACGGTCGAAGCTGCTGCGGTTGCGGCTGGTGCCGGCCACCGTGCCGGGCGCGGCGACCAGGGGCTGGTTGCGCACGACGTCCTTCATGCCGTTCGCACGCTCCAGCGCATCGCTGCCGATCGTGGTGACGGTGCCGGACTGGTGTTCGGCCTCTCCCACGACATCCACCTGCGGCAACTGCGCGACCTGTGCCTCGGCGGCTTGCCCGGCAGCGGGTGCCTGGGCCCACGAGGAGGTGCCCAGCACGGCGAGGCAGGCGGCCCACGCGGCGGGCCGCAGGGGCCGTGGGCGGGAGGACGGGGCGGTGGCCGCCGGTGCGGCGGGCGGAGGATGCAGACGGTGAACCATGGGCGTGTCGAAAGGGTTGTCTGCTGGATACCCCTGCACTGCGACGGCGCGTCGCCCCGGGCGGCAGCGCCATGCCGGGTGGTTCTCTGGCTCACCCGTCGATTTTGATGAGAATGAGAATAATTATCAACAATACGTCGACAAAAGATCGGGACATCCGTGGCAGGCGGCTGCTGGCTGGGGCGGGCCGCAATGGATCAGGCCCCGGCACGGGGTCTCCACCAACGCGCTGTAACCGGTTTTCATGCAAAATTGAAACCCGATTACATTCCATTCGCCAATCCCTACAGGAGACCACCCCCATGCGCATCCGCCGAGCCACCAAGATCGTCGCCACCCTGGGGCCCGCGTCGAGCGATCCGGTCCTGCTGGAGCGGATGATCGCCATGGGCGTGAACGTGGTGCGGCTCAACTTCAGCCACGGCACGGCGCAGGACCATATCGACCGGGCAGAGAAGGTGCGGGCCGCGGCCCAGCGCGCCGGCCGCGAAGTCGCGATCATGGCGGACCTGCAGGGTCCCAAGATCCGCGTGGGCAAGTTCGCCGAGGGCAAGGTGTGGCTGGAGCCCGGCGCGGCCTTCGTGCTCGATGCATCGCGCACCGAGCCCGGCGACGTGGCCGGCGTGGGCCTGGACTACAAGGAACTGCCGCGCGACGTGAAGCCCGGCGACATCCTGCTGCTCAACGACGGGCTCATCGTGCTCAACGTGAACGCGGTGCGTGGCGAGCAGGTCCACACCACCGTGCGCGTGGGCGGGGAGCTGTCGAACAACAAGGGCATCAACAAGCAGGGCGGGGGCCTCACGGCGCCGGCGCTCACGGCCAAGGACATGGAGGACATCAAGACCGCCATGAGCTTCCAGGCCGACTACGTGGCCGTCAGCTTCCCCAAGAATGCGACCGACATGGAAATGGCGCGCCAGCTCTGCAACGTGGCCGCCGCCGAATTCCGCCACAAGCCGGGCCTGATCGCGAAGATCGAGCGCGCCGAGGCCGTGCCGCGCCTGGAAGAGATCCTGCGCGTGTCCGACGGCATCATGGTCGCGCGCGGCGACCTGGCCGTGGAAGTGGGCAATGCCGCCGTGCCTGCGCTGCAGAAGAAGATGATCCGCATGGCACGCGACATGGACAAGGTCGTCATCACCGCCACGCAGATGATGGAGAGCATGATCACCAACCCGGTGCCCACGCGTGCCGAGGTGAGCGACGTGGCCAACGCGGTGCTCGACGGTACCGATGCCGTGATGCTCAGCGCCGAGACGGCCGCCGGCCGTTATCCGCTGGAGACGGTGGAGGAGATGGCCAAGATCTGCGCTGCCGCCGAGGCCGCCGAGGACCCGGAGCGCGATTCGGATTTCACGGGCCAGACGCTGGGCCGCATCGACCAGTCCATCGCCATGGGCGCGCTCTTCACCGCCCACCACCTGGGTGCCAAGGCCCTCGTGGCGCTGACGGACAGCGGCTCCACGGCGCTCTGGATGAGCCGCCACCGCATCCACATCCCGATCTACGCGCTCACGCCCAAGGTGGCCACCCAGCGCAAGATGGCCATGTACCGCAACGTGCGGCCCCTGCTCATGGACACCAGCGTGGACCGCGACACGGCGCTGGAGCAGGCCGAGAGCCACCTCAAGAGCCGCAACATCGTGCAGCAGGGCGACCTCTACGTGATCACCTGCGGAGAGCCGATGGGCGCACCCGGCGGAACCAATATGCTGAAGATCTGCCGCGCCGGCTGATCCAGGTCCGCAGCACCTGGCGGGCCAGCCACGCGCTGGCCAGGCCCGCCAGGGCGCCCGCGACCACGTCCGAGGGCATGTGCACGCCCAGGCAGATGCGGCTCCAGGCCACCGCGGCGGCCACGCCGTAGGCCAGCCACCGCCAGGCAGCGGGTGTTCCGCGCCCCAGGCCCGTCATCAGCCCGCGCGCCAGGGCGAAGGCTGCCGCCGCATGCATGCTGGGAAAGCCCGGGCGCGCGCCCTGCTCGATCCACTGCATGCCCAGACCCAGTTCGGCAGGGCGGGGAATCGGTACCAGGGCCCGGAAGCCGCGCACCGTGCACCAGGCGATCAGCATCGAGAGCAATGCCAGCACGACAGCCCGCCGCGTGGAAGGCAGCCCCCGCGCAAGTTCGAGCAGCAGCATCAGTCCCGCGAACACTGGCAGGTCCTGCGACAGCCAGCGGGCGGTGGCAATGACGGCCTCGGGCGTCGCGGCGTTCGCATTCAGCGCGAAGAACAGGGGGACGTCAAAGATGGGCATGGGGCGCATCGCTTTCCGTGGGCAGGAGGCTGTCGGGCTGCGGATGGATGCGGCGCAGCGCCGCCATGGCCAGATCGCAGGCCCATCCCGTGGTCCAGCAGAGCCAGCCGGTCCACAGCGTGTGGCTCATGAAGTGCGCGCCTCGCGCCTGCTGCGCGAAACCCAGCACGAAGCCCGCGGCGAGCGATGCGGCCAGCCACCACCGCGCGGCGCGCGGAAGATGGCGGCGCAGCACGAAATAACCGCCCAGGAAGGCAAAGCCGGCCGCGGCATGGCCCGCGGGAAAGCAATGGCCGCTGCCGCCGTCGAAGAGTCCGTGCGACCAGTGCGAGACATACCGCGCCACGCCGCCGAATTCGGCCAGGTCCCAGGGGCAGCTGGTGGCGCTGGCCCGCTTGAAGACGGCGATCACGGCCAGGGCGAGCAGCGCGCTGGCCGCCATCTGCAGCCGGCCGGCGGTTGGCACCCGGCGGAGCCAGCCCACGGGCCACCACACCGTCGCGGCCAGCAGCACCATGATCACCCAGCCCGCGCGCCGCGCGCCCTCGTGCATGACCGAGACGAAGACCCAGTCGTCGCGCAGGGGAAATCCTCCGGCATTGCCGAAGACGTGCGCCAGCACCATGTCGAAGGACGTGGTGTCCCATGCGGCCAGCAGGCACAGGGTGGCGAATGTCCAGAAGAGGGGCGTGGCCGCGAGCCGGCCCGGGGCGAAGCCGGTCTGCGGGGCCATGGCCGGCAGGGAGTCGGCAGAAGTCGTTGGATGCATGGGCCGCGACGTTAGGAGGCGCCCATTAACGCCGTCTTAATAACCCCGCGTTTCGGTCGGCCGCGGCATGCCGGGCGCGCCACAATGGCGGCATGAGAATCCTCGTAGTCGAAGACGATGCCGGCATCGCTGCCGGCCTGCGGAACAATCTGCAGCAGCGGGGCTATGCCGTGGACATCTGCGGCAGCGTGGCAGCGGCCTGGAGCGCGTTGCGGTCAGAGCGGTTCGACGCCGTGCTGCTGGACCTGGGACTGCCTGACGGCGACGGCGTGGAACTGCTCACCCGCCTGCGGGGCGCTCCCGAAGCGCCGGCGGGCGTTCAGCCGCTGCGGTTGCCGGACCCGGCCACCCCGGTGCTGATCCTCACGGCGCGCGACCAGGTCCACCAGCGCATCGCGGGCCTGGACCAGGGCGCGGACGACTACCTGGCCAAGCCCTTCGACGTGGATGAGCTGGAAGCCCGCCTGCGGGCCCTGCTGCGCCGCGCTGCCGGCCGGGCCTCCCCGGTGATCCGCGTGCACGACATCGAACTGGATCCGGCGGCACGCACCGTGCGGCGCGCCGGCCAGCCGGTGGAGATGTCGCCCCGCGAGTTCTCCGTACTGCTCGTGCTGCTCGACGCCCGCGGACGCGTGCTGTCGCGCCAGCAGATCGAAGAGCGCCTCTACAACTGGCAGAGCGGGGTGGAAAGCAATGCCATCGAGGTCCACATCCACCACCTGCGCAAGAAGCTCGGCAGCGAGCGCATCCAGACCATGCGCGGCGTCGGCTATTTCGTACCCTGGGAGTGACGACATCCATGGCTGCCGCGACACTGGCTTTCGCCCATATTCCCTCGCTCACCCGGCGCCTGCTGCTCTGGACGCTGGGCGTGCTCCTGGTGGTGTGGGCCACCTTCGTCGGCATGGCCTATCTCACGGGCATCGAGGAAGCCGACGAACTGACCGACGGCCACCTGGCCAGCGTGGCGGCCCTGCTGCTCAACCTGCGGCCCGGCGAGACGGTCACCCCCGAAGAGGCCACGCGGCGCGCGCCCACGCCGTGGCTGCGGGCGCATGACTACCAGCAGTCGCTCAACGTCGTGCAGTGGGACGCCTCCGGCAATCTGCTCTCGCACAGCGGCGATGCCCCGCTGCCGCCTTTCGACGTCCCCGAGGGGTTCGCCACCCTGCACCTGGGCAGGCAATCCACTCCGTGGCGCAGCTTTTCCCAGTGGGACGGCACGCGCTCGCGCAAGGTGGCCGTACTGCTCGACCTGGAGGAGCGCGACGACCTTGCCGAAGACATCGCCGCGCAGATGGTGCAGCCCGGCCTGTGGCTGCTGCCCGTGGTGATGCTCGTGCTGGGTTTCGCGGTGCGGCGCGGCCTGCGGCCGCTCTACTCCCTGTCGGAGGACGTGGCGGCGCTGGACGTGGCCGGCGCCGGGCGCCTGCCCACCGGGGGCACGCTGCGCGAATTCGAATCCGTCGTGGCCTCCATCAACACGCTGCTCGACCGCCAGCAGGCCGCGCTCGTGCGGGAGCGCCGCCTGGCCAACGAGGTGGCGCACGAGTTGCGTACGCCCCTGTCGTCCATCGTGCTGCAGGCCCGTGCGCTGGACGGCGGCCTGGACGGCCCTGCCCAGGCCGAGGCGCTGGCCCGCATCGGCCAGGATGCGCTGCGCGCAGGCCACGTGCTCAACCAGCTGCTGGCCCTGGCGCGGGCCAGCCGCACCCGGCTGCATGAGCTGGAGGCCGAGGTCGATCTGGCGGAGCTGGCGCGCAGCGTGGCCGCGGATTACGCCCAGGCGGCCTGGCAGCACGGATCCGCCCTGGGCGTGGCAGCGGATGGCCCCGTGGCGGTGCGCGGCAATGCCGTGCTGCTGGAAATGGCGCTGCGCAACCTCGTGGAGAACGCGCTGCGCCACACCCCCGCCGGGACGCGGGTGGAGATCCAGGCCGGCTCCACGGGCGGCGGCGGAGCGTGGCTGCAGGTGTGCGATGACGGCCGGCGCGCGCTGGCGGGCGGGCCGGAGGGGCCGGCCGCGCGGGCGCCGGTGGACAGCCTGCACCTCGGGCACGAAATCATCGCCCGGGTGGCCGAGGCGCACGGAGGGCGGTTCGGCGAGGAGCGTGCGCCCGCGCCTTTCACCACGTGTTACCGGGTGGAACTGAGGACGGCCCCGGGGGCGGGGGCCCCCGGCTAAAATGTTGCGGTTACGAAGCGGTTACCGCCGCTGGGCGCCGCCGACAATGCACCGTCCCCGCCCGTGCTCCGCGCACGGTCCGGGCGCTCCATCCCCACCCTTGAATGGAACCACCCCATGCCACTCGTCTCGATGCGCGAAATGCTCGACCATGCCGCTGAAAACCTCTACGGCATCCCTGCCTTCAACGTCAACAACCTGGAGCAGGTGCAGGCGGTGATGTCGGCGGCCGACGAGGTCGGCGCTCCGGTGATCCTCCAGGCCAGCGCCGGTGCCCGCAAGTACGCCGGCGAACCCTTCATCAAGCACCTCATCCAGGCCGCCGCCGAGATGTACCCCCACATCCCCCTGGTGATGCACCAGGACCACGGCACCAGCCCGGAGGTGTGCCAAGGGGCCCTGAACCTGGGCTTCGGCTCGGTGATGATGGACGGCTCCCTGATGTCCGACGGCAAGACGCCGTCCTCGTTCGACTACAACGTCGACGTCACGCAGAAGGTCGTGGCCATGGCCCACAAGGTCGGCGCGACGGTGGAAGGCGAACTGGGCTGCCTGGGCAACCTGGAAACCGGCGATGCCGGCGAGGAAGACGGCATCGGCGCCGAGGGCAAGCTGGACCACAGCCAGATGCTGACCGACCCCGAAGAGGCCGCGCAGTTCGTGAAGGCCACCCAGCTCGACGCGCTGGCCATCGCGATCGGCACCAGCCACGGCGCCTACAAGTTCAGCCGCCCGCCCACGGGGGACATCCTGGCCATCAGCCGCGTCAAGGAAATCCACGCCCGCATCCCCAACACCCACCTCGTGATGCACGGCTCGTCCTCCGTGCCGCAGGAACTGCTGGCCATCATCAACCAGTACGGCGGCAAGATGAAGGAAACCTACGGCGTGCCCGTGAAGGAAATCCAGGAAGCCATCAAGTACGGCGTGCGCAAGATCAACATCGACACCGACATCCGCCTGGCGATGACCGGTGCCGTGCGCAAGTTCCTGGCCGAGAACCCCGACAAGTTCGACGCCCGCGAGTGGCTCAAGCCTGCCCGCGAAGCCGCCAAGCAGATCTGCAAGCAGCGCTACATCGAGTTCGGCTGCGAGGGCCAGGGCCCCAAGATCAAGGGCCGCACGCTGCAGGAGATGGCCGGGCTGTACGCCTCCGGCGCGCTGGCGCAGGTGGTGAACTGACGCTCCAGGGAGCGGGGCGGCGGGTTCGGGTTAAGCTCGGACTCCGCCTTCCGGCCCGCTCGCGTCCTCTGCCGCTGCCCGTCCGGATGTCCGCGGGGTTCTTCCGCATTCCTTTCGAGGCGCCCAGTTCCGTGAAAAAGCCGCCCCTGTCGTTTCTGTCCGCGCGCGCGGGCCTGTGCCTTCCCCTCGCCGGGGCCGTCCTGCTGACCCTCGCGGCGTGCGCTCCGGTGCAGCCGTCGCTGCCGCACGTCGGCCGGGCCCAGGTCGAACTGCCCCCGGGCGACTGGGAGGTGCTGCAGCGCGGCAAGCAGACAGTCGTGGACGTGCTGCCCGACGACACGGCCGACGACCTGCCGATGGAGACCTCCGTCATGGGCCTGCGCGGCCCCGGCAAGGACCGTCCGCTCCTGGCCCTGGTCTTCGTGCAGACCAACGCCACCAACTACCCGCGCGACACCACCCTGTGGACGCTGCCCTGCCCGCAGCAGGACGGCGTGTTCGTCGAGGACCGCACCCGCGGCAGCCCGGCCCGGGCCGACTGCCTGCGCTACCGCCGCCGCGCCGATACGGGCAACTACCTCGCGCTCAGCCGCCCCGGGGTGTCCCGGTGGATGGCGGAGCAGCGCCTTGCGCCCGGCGGGCCCTACTCGCACGTGATGTATCGCTACGCCAACAATGGTGGCGGATTCATCTCGGTGGACGTGGTCGCGGCCCAGAGCCTGCTGCGGCCCGTCACCCACTCCAACGACGAATTCCTCGTGGCCGGGCGGCCCGCGTTCCGCTGGAGCGAGAAGCTCGCCGACGCGGCGCGCCTGAGCGTCTCGATGATGGACGGGCGGATGGTCTTTCCGCCGTTCCCCATTCCCCCCGCGATTCCTCCCGCCATTCCCCCCGCGCAATGACGGCCAGGCGGTCCTGGGCCCCGTCCGAGCAGGCCGGGCGCTAGGGTAAGCCCAGACACGCGCCCGGGGCCGGTACCCCGAGAATGCGGGTTTCTTTGTAACAGCAGGTTCTGGAGACATACAGCATGAACGACCGTCCGTGGCTTGCCGCGTACCCCGAAGGGGTGCCGGCCGACATCGACCCGACGCAGTACCCGTCGCTCGTCGCCCTGATGGAGGAGGCCTTCCAGCAGCACGCGGACCGCACGGCCTACAGTTTCATGGGCAAGGACATCAGCTTCGCCGACACCGAAGTGCAGAGCCGCCACCTGGCCGCGTACCTGCAGGGCCTGGGCCTCGCCCGCGGCGACCGCGTGGCGGTCATGATGCCCAACGTGCCCCAGTACCCGGTCGCCATCGCGGCCATCCTGCGCGCGGGCCTGGTGGCGGTCAACGTGAACCCGCTCTACACGCCGCGCGAGCTCGAGCACCAGCTCAAGGATTCGGGCGCCCGGGCGATCATCATCATCGAGAACTTCGCCGCGACGCTGCAGGCCTGCATCGGTGCGACGCAGGTCCAGCACGTGGTGCTGTGCGCCATGGGCGACCAGCTGGG
Source organism: Acidovorax sacchari (assembly GCF_042847045.1). Lineage (NCBI taxonomy): Bacteria > Pseudomonadati > Pseudomonadota > Betaproteobacteria > Burkholderiales > Comamonadaceae > Acidovorax > Acidovorax sacchari. The sequence goes on along the minus strand of NZ_AP035783.1, from coordinate 5,296,326 downwards.
CCTGCTCAAGGGCCTGCTCGTGAACTACGTGGTGCGCAAGGTCAAGAAGATGGTGCCGGCCTTCTCGCTGCCGGGTGCCGTGCGCTTCAACGATGCGGTCGCGAAGGGCGCGCGGGGCACCCTGCAGAAGCCCGACCTGCGGCCCGACGACGTCGCGCTGCTGCAGTACACGGGCGGCACCACCGGGGTGTCGAAGGGCGCCGTGCTGCTGCACCGCAACCTGATCGCCAACGTGCTGCAGTCGGAGGCCTGGAACGAGCCCGCGATGCGCAAGATCCCGGCGGGCGTGCAGCCCGCGAGCGTCTGCGCGCTGCCGCTCTACCATATCTTCGCGTTCACCGCGAACATGATGCTGGCCATGCGCACCGGCGCCAAGACCATCCTGATCCCCAACCCGCGCGACCTCGCCGCGGTGCTCAAGGAACTCTCCAAGCACACCTTCCACAGCTTCCCGGCCGTGAACACGCTCTTCAACGGGCTGGCCAACCATCCGGACTTCAACACGGTGGACTGGAAGAACCTGAAGGTGTCCGTCGGCGGCGGCATGGCCGTGCAGAGCGCGGTGGCGCGCCTGTGGCTCGAAAAGACCGGCTGCCCCATCTGCGAGGGCTACGGCCTGTCGGAGACCAGCCCCTCGGCGAGCTGCAATCCCGTCACCACGAAGGAATACACCGGCACCATCGGCGTGCCCCTGCCCAGTACGCGCATGAAGCTGATCGACGACGAGGGCCGCACGGTGACCGAACCCGGCCGCGCCGGCGAGATCGTCATTCACGGCCCCCAGGTCATGGCCGGCTACTGGCAACGCCCCGACGAGACGGCCAAGGTCATGACCGAGGACGGCTACTTCAAGACCGGCGACATCGGCACCATGGACGAGCGCGGCTTCTTCAAGATCGTGGACCGCAAGAAGGACATGGTGCTGGTCAGCGGCTTCAACGTCTATCCGAATGAAGTGGAAGACGTGGTGGCAGCGCTGCCGGGCGTGATGGAGTGCGCGGTGGTGGGCGTGCCCGACGAGAAGACCGGCGAAGCCGTGAAGCTGGTCATCGTCAGGAAGAGCCCGGAGCTGACCGAAGCCCAGGTGCGCGAGTTCTGCAAGTCCAATCTCACCGGCTACAAGCAGCCGCGCCTGATCGAGTTCCGCGAATCGCTGCCCAAGACGCCCGTGGGCAAGATCCTGCGCCGCGAACTGCGCGACAGCAAGAAGGCCTGACCGGGGCTTTGGCCCAGCGGCCGGCGGCGCAGTGCCGCCGGCTTTTTTTACCCCATGCTCCGAACAGCCATCCTCAGCGCCCTGCCCGAAGAGCAGGCCGGCCTGTCCTCCGCCCTGCAGGCGGGCGAGCGCATCGTGCACGCCGGCAGGACGTTCTTCTGCGGCACGCTGGACGGGCAGGACGTGGTGCTGGCCCTCTCCGGCATCGGCAAGGTGGCGGCGGCCACCACCGCCTCGGCACTCATCGAGCGCTTCGGCGCCACGCGCATCGTGTTCACGGGCGTGGCGGGTGGCCTGGGGGACGGCGTGCAGGTGGGCGACGTGGTGGTCGCGCACGACTACCTGCAGCACGACATGGACGCATCGCCCCTGTTCCCCCGATGGGAACTGCCCGGCTACGGCCGCGCCCGGCTGGCGTGCGATCCGCATCTGGCCGGCCTGCTCTCTGCGGCGGTGGACGGTTGCCTGCAGGACCTGGACCCTGGAGCGCCGGCCGGCGGCGCGGAGGGCCCGGCGCGTGCCCCCCGCCGCCACACCGGCCTCGTCGCCAGCGGCGACCTGTTCGTCTCCACCGCGGCCGGTGCAAAGGCGCTGTGCGACGCACTGCGCGCCGCGGACCACGACGTGCTGGCCGTCGAGATGGAAGGCGCCGCGGTCGCCCAGGTCTGCGCGGACTATGGCATCCCTTTCGGCGCCGTGCGCACCATCTCCGACCGCGCCGACGACACGGCGCACGTGGACTTCGCCCGCTTCGTGGAGACCGTGGCCGCGCGCTACGCGGACGGCATCATCCGCCGCTTCCTGCAAATGCTTTAAACAAGAGGACTGCCAACCCACAGCGTGATGCGACAGCCTTCGATGCTTCCCCGCATCATGCAGAAGGCGCGGCCCAGGCCAGCAGACGCCGTGGAACCGGCTCCGCCGGGCCACTGGCATCGTTCCCCTGGGGGGAAGGCGCGAAGCGCTCAGGGGGGATTCATTTCAACCAGCCGCGCTTGCGGAAGTACCACATCGGCCCGACCGCGCTCGCCACCATCAGCGCGATGCCGTAGGCGTAGCCGTAGCTCCACTGCAGCTCCGGCATGAACTGGAAGTTCATCCCGTACACGCTCGCGATCAGCGTGGGCGGCAGTAGCGCGACGCTCGCCACCGAGAAGATCTTGATGATCTTGTTCTGGTTGATGTTGATGAAGCCGACCGTGGCGTCCATCAGGAAGTTGATCTTGTCGAACAGGAACGCCGTGTGGTTGTCCAGCGACTCGATGTCGCGCAGGATCTGCCGCGCGTCCTCGAACTGCTCGGCGTTCAGCATCTTGCTGCGCATCATGAAGCTCACGGCGCGGCGCGTGTCCATCACGTTGCGGCGGATGCGGCCGTTCAGGTCCTCCTGGCGCGCGATGGCGGCCAGCACCTCGCCGGCGCGCGCATCCGTCACGTCGCCCGCCAGCACCTGGGTGCTCACTTCCTTGAGCTCGTCGTAGATGCCCTCGAGCGTGTCGGCGGAATACTCCGCATCCAGGTCGAAGAGCTTGAGCAGCACTTCCTTGGCATCCTCGATCAGGCCCGGCGCCCGGCGCGCGCGCATGCGCAGCAGCCGGAAGACGGGCAGGTCCTCGTCGTGGATGGAAAACAGCACGCCCTTGCTCTTGAGCGTGTCGTTGACCAGGTTGAGGATGAAGGCCACGCGCACCGAGCGGGGGTTGTCCTCGTCGTCGATCAGGAAGTCGCTGCGGATATGCAGCTCGCCGTTGTCTTCCTCGTAGAAGCGGGCGGATTCCTCGATGTCCTCGTCCATCGCGTCCGCGGGGATCTGCAGGCCGTAATGCTGCTTGATCCAGCGCTTTTCCTCGAGCGTGGGCGATTCCAGGTCCACCCAGATCGGCTGGAAGCGGGCCAGTTCTTCCAGGGATTCGATCTCTTCCTGGACGAGGCGGCCGTTGGCGAGCGTGAAGATGTTGAGCATGGGCTCGTTCCCGGTGGGTTGGCGCCGCAGCGCCGTTGGCGAAGGGGATAAGGGAGGTGCTTTCAACCCCCCGAAGGCCCTGGGCATGCCGGGAGTTGAAAGCTACCGACTGGGGTAGGTTTCCACGGAGCTTTCTCCAAAAAGCAAGCTGCGAATTATCGCATTGCGCAAGAGCGGCCATGTGACGGCCGCGTGTCAGGGCGGGCCGCCCGTGCGGGCACTGCGGCGGCCCCGGGCCCTCAGTGCCCGGTGGCCGGAGACCCCGGTGCCGATGCCGCCCGCACGTGCGCGAGCGCCCGGCACAGGTCGGCCCAGGCGGCAGCCTTGGCTTCGGGCGCGCGCAGCAGATAGGCCGGGTCGTAGGTGACGACGGCGGGCGTGCCGTCCGGCAACTGGTGTGCCGTGGCGCGCAGCCGGCCGAGCGGCTCGCGGCTGCCCAGCACGGCACGGGCGGCCGGCAGGCCCAGCACCAGCACCATCGCCGGCCGCAGCGTGGCAATCGCGGTCTGCAGTGACCCGGCAGCGTCCTCCGGACCTTCTGTCGTCCCGGGGGCAGCCCGTTCCACGGCGGAGAAATGCGTACGCGGATGGCGATGCAGCCGCATCGCGCGCAGCATGTTGTCGAGCAGCTTGCCGGCGTCCCCGGACAAAGGAGCGTCCGGCGACAGGCTTTCGCCGACCACTAGCCAGCCGCTGCCGAGCTCGGTGGGCGTGGCGGCGGGGTCGGCCTGCGGATAGAGGGGCTGCGGCGCATGGAGCCGCAGAACCGGCCCGTTGGTTTCCGGCGTGCGTACCCCGGCGGCGGGCGCTGCCGGAGGGGGCTGCACGGGAGCGGCGGACCGTGGCGCGGCCGGCGTGGTCGCCTGCGGCACGCCTGCGGCTCCAGGCGGCGGGGCCTGGATTGTGGAGGCACGCACGGGGGCGGGCACGGCCGGCGGCGCGGGCGGTACCGGGGCCGCCTGTGCCGCGGCCGGGGGCACGGGGGAGGGCGCCCATACGGTGATGCCCATTTCGGCCAGCATGGCGCGCTGGCGGGCGTCGAGGTCGAGGCTCATAGGGGTCGGCTCATCACGATGGCGTCTTCGCGGCCCCCGTCGGCCGCGGGGTAGTAGCGCTTGCGTTCCCCCACGGTGCGGAAACCGTGGGCCAGGTAAATGTCGCGGGCGCGCTGGTTGCTCACGCGCACTTCCAGCCAGAGCCACTGCGCCCGCTGGCCACGCGCCCAGAGCACGAGCGCGTCGAGCAGCACGCGCGCCCAGCCCTGGCGCTGGTGGGTGGGTGCGACGGTAAGGTTGAGCAGGTGGACTTCGTCCACGCCGCGCATGGCCACGAAATAGCCGATCAGCTCCCCGTTGCCGGCCACCAGCAGCGGCGCTTCGTAGCCTGCAGCCAGCGCGTCCGTGAAATTGCCGCGCGTCCAGGGGTGCGAATAGGCCTGCCGCTCGATCTCCAGCAATGCGTCCAGGCGTCCGGGCGTGAGCGGTTCGAAGCGGACTTCGTCCGGGTCGGGGCGCTGGGCACTCATGGCTGCGGGGATGCGCCAGCGCCCGTGGCGCCGGATGGGTTGCCGGCAATGGATGCCGCCTCGCGGGCCGCGGCCCGTTCGGCCGTGGTCTGCGCCACCTTGTCGCGGACGTAGCGCGGCAGCGCTCCCGACGCCGGCACCGCCTGGCCGGCGGCCAGCAGCGCAGGCGCGAGGCGCAGCAGGGCTGCGGCCGTGGGCAATGCCGCCACGTGCGCTGCGGCGGGTGCCCCGGGCGCGAGGCGTTCTCCGTAGGCGGCGCGGGCATTGCCGGCGACGACATGGCCTTGCGGCACCTCGACGGCTTCCGGGGCGCAGAGGCCGAAATCGTCGCCGCTGGTGCCCCTCCATCCTCCTTCCGCGTGCCATGCGTAGCGTGCCGCATAGACCTCGTCCATCCGCGCGTCGAGCACTGCCACCACCTGCGTGCAGCCATGGGCGGCCCGGGCCTCTTCGGCCACCGCGAGCAGGGTGTCCACCGGCAGCACGGGAACGCCTGCGCCGCCGCGGGCACCGAATGCCAGGCCCTGGGCCACGGCGCAGGCCGTGCGCAAGCCGGTGAAGGAGCCGGGCCCGCGGCCGAAGACGATGGCGTCCAGCGTATCGAACGACAGCCCGGCCTCCGACAGCAGCTCCCGGATCGCCGGCAGCAGTCCGGCCGACGCATGGGCCCCGCCGGGGGCGCTGCGCTGCCAGAGGCGCGCCGGCCCGCCATCCGCCATCGGCCGCTGGACGGCGATGGACAGGGTGTCGGTGCTGGTGTCGAAGGCGAGCAGGTGCATGGTGCGATGGGGGCGGCGGGCCCGCGGCCGCGGTGCCGGGCGGGCAGAGGTGTGAGAGGACGGATTATCCGCGCTGCGCCCCGGGCAGGTTGCTCCGGGGGCATCGCTAGACTCCCGGGCCATGCCCGCAAAGACCCTTCTTCCGTCCCGTCGTCCTTTCGCTGCTCTCCGTGGGCATCTGCTGGCCCTGGGGGCCTGCATGGCCTGCGGAGTCCTGTACGCGCCCCCGGCGCCCGCCCAGCCGCAGAAAGCCGCTCCGGCCGCCGCCGGGCGCCCCGCAATGGCGGTGCGTACTGCCGACACCGCCCTGCCGGCCGCGGTGGAGGCGGCCCTGCAGCGCGCCAGGGTGCCCTCCGATGCCGTCGCCTTCGTGGTGGCCGATGCCGACGGCCGCCAGCCGCCGCGCCTGTCCTGGCGCGCGCAGGAGCCGATGAACCCGGCATCGGTGATGAAGCTCGTCACCACCTACGCCGCGCTGGAACTGCTGGGGCCGGCCTACACCTGGGACACCCCGGTGTATCTGGACGCCAGGCCGCAAGGCGGCAGCCTGCGCGGCAATGTGTACATCAAAGGCGTGGGCGACCCGCAGCTGGTGATGGAGCGGCTCTGGCTGATGCTGCGGCGCCTGCAGGCACAGGGCGTGCAGGTCATCGTCGGCGACATCGTGCTCGATCGCTCCGCCTTCGACCTGCCGTCCCATGACGCCGGGCTGTTCGACGGCGAGCCCCTGCGTCCCTACAACGCCGCGCCGGACGCGCTGCTGGTCAATTTCAAATCGGTCACGCTGACCTTCGTGCCCGACGTGGCGGCCGGCCTGGCGCGCGTGGTGGCCGAGCCGCCGATGGCCGGGGCGCCATGGCCGTCCACGGTGCCGCTCGCGGCGCCGGGCACGGAATGCGGCGACTGGCGCGCGGCGCTGCGGCCCGAGACCGCGGCAGGCGATGCCGCGGGCAGCGTCGCCTTCCAGGGCGTGTTTCCGGCGTCCTGTGGCGAGCGCGTCTGGTCCGTGGCGCCGCCCGACCCGCAGGGCTTCGCGGCCCGCGCGGTGGAAGGCATGTGGCGCGAACTGGGCGGCAAGCTCACCGGCAGCGTGCGGGAGGGGCGGGTGCCCGCGGGGCTCGCTCCGTCGTTCACCGTCGCCTCCCCGCCCCTGGCCGAAGCGGTGCGTGCCATCAACAAATACAGCAACAACGTGATGACGCAGCAGGTCTTCCTGACCATCGCGCTGCAGAAGAACGGCACGGCCACCTTCGACGGTGCACGCAACGCCGTGGCGCAGTGGTGGCGCCAGCGCATGCCGGGGACCGAGCCGCCCGTGCTGGACAACGGCGCGGGCCTGAGCCGCGAAGCGCGCGTGAGCGCCGCATCGCTCGCGCGCATGCTGCAGACCGCCTGGGCCTCGCCGGTCATGCCGGAACTGCTTTCCTCCCTGCCCATCGCCGGGACGGACGGCACCCTGCGCCGCTCCGCGATGGGCCGCGCCACCCGTGCCGCGCACCTCAAGACCGGCACGCTGCGCGACGTTTCCGCGCTCGCCGGCATCGTGCACGGGGCGGGGGGGCGCCGCTACGTGGTCGTGGCGCTGGCCAACCACCCCAACGCCGCGGCGGCCCGCCCGGCCATGGAGGCGCTGGTGGACTGGGCCGCGTCGGAGCGCTGAGGCCGGGGCGCAACACGCAGGACACCAGGCGGGGTAGCATCCCAATGGTTGAGTGGGGCGCACGACTTATCTTGCAGACCCGGCGGGGAGGGTATCGGTGATTCCCCTGCCCTGCGTGGAATGTCTGCGGGATTACGATGGGTTCCGGTAAAGCGCACGATCGTGCTTTTTTCATTCCATACGGAGCAAACGTGATCTCTAAAACCATCTACAACAGAGCGTCCTGGTCCGTGGTGGCCGCCGCCTGCATGCTCGCGGCCTGCGGCGGCGGCGGTTCCGACACCACGCCGGCCGCGCGGGTGACGTCCGTGAAGGTCATGGGCGACAGCCTGGCCGACAGCGGCACCTTCGGCTTCAAGTTCACCGTGCAGGGCACGGCAGCCACGGGCGCGGGTTCCACGCAGATCTGGCCCGAACGCGTCGCGTCCAACTACGGACAGACGCTGTGCGCCCACTACCTCTTCAACGGCACCTCCTTCAACGCCAGTTCCAGCTGCACCAACTATGCGGTGGCCGGCAGCCGCATCAACAACCCCACGGGCCCGAATGCGCCCACTTCGATCCTGCAGCAGATCAAGGATGCCGGCTCGGCCGGGTTCTCAGACGGCGATCTCGTCCTGATCGACGGCGGCGGCAATGATGCCGCGGACATCATTGGCGCCTACCTGCGCGTGTCCCGCGACGGTGGCGCCGCCTACCGCACGCTGCTGCTCACGCAGCTCGATGCGGCCACCGTTTCCAGTGCCTTCGCTGGCGGCGCCACCGGGCTCGCCCAGGTGGGCGGCCTGTACATGCAGGCGGTGGCCACGCAGTTCGCTGCCACCGTCCGCGCCAACGTCCTGGACAAGGGCGCCAAGCGGGTCGCCGTGCTCAACGCGCCGGGCGTGACGCTCACGCCGCGCTTCCGCTTCGTGCTGGCCGGCATCTCCGCCGCCAATGGCTCCGCCGCGGCCACCCAGGCTGCGGCCGTGTTCGACGGCTGGGTGCAGGCCTTCAACGCCAAGCTCGGCGCCTCGCTGAGCGGGGACAGCCGCGTGGCGGTGGTGGACTTCTACAGCAACTTCAAGGACCAGGCCGTCAACCCCGCCCAGTACCAGCTGACCAATGTCACCACCCCGGCCTGCCCCGTCGCGGGCACGGACAGCGACGGCCTGCCTACCTACAACTTCCCCACCTGCACCGCGGCCGCCCTCTCGGCCACCACCCCGCCTGCGGGCGCCACCGGCGGTGCCGACTGGTGGAAGAGCTACGGCTTCGCCGACAGCTTCCATCCCACCCCCTACGGTCATCAGCTGATCGGTCAGCTGGTGGCACGTTCGCTCGCCCAGGCGGGCTGGCTCTGAAGCGGACAGGAGTATTCGCCATGGCTCGATTTCTCTCATCCCTTCCTTCCTCCGCCGCGCTGGCCGCCGGCGCACTGGCGCTGCTCGCCTGCTCCGGTGCCTCGGCGCAGGTCGCAGGCACCTGGAGCGTGCGCCTGGGTGCCACGCACATCTCGCCCCAGGTCAAGAGCGGCAACCTGTCCGCTCCGGCCTTCCCCAACACCCAGGTGGACGTGGGCTCGGATACCGCATTCACGGGCGGCATCAATTACATGGTGACCGACAACTGGGCGGTGGACGTGCCGTTCGGCATGCCGTTCAAGCATGAATTCCAGGGCGCCGGGGCGATTGGCGGCGTAGGCAAGGTCGGCGAGACCAAGGTGCTTCCCGCCACCGTGTTCGCGCAGTACCGCTTCGGCGAAGCCAAGTCCGCTTTCCGGCCCTACGTGGGGCTGGGCGTGACCTATGCCAAGTTCTTCAAGGAGCGGACCACCGCCACGCTGAACGGCCTGACGGGCGGCACGCTTGCCAATCCCACCACGGCTTCCATCGATGACAAGTGGGGCATCACGCCGCAGATCGGCTTCGTCTGGAACATCGACGAGAAGTGGTTCGTCGATGCGTCCTACTACAAGAGCTTCCTGAAGACCAAGACGCATCTGTCCAGTGGGCAGACCATCGACATCCGCCTGAACCCCAACGTCTTCGCCGTGGGCATCGGCTACCGGTTCTGAACCGCGAAGCGATGGCGCATGAAAAAGCCGACCCTCGGGTCGGCTTTTTCTTTGGCGCCCCGATCACCAGCGGGCGCGCAGGCGGTCGTAGGCGTAGGTGCCGAACTGGCGGTGGGCGGAAGGCGTCATGTAGATGCTGTCGGCGAACACGTAGCGGTTCTGGTCCGCGCCGCTCACCAGGGTGGACCCACTGCAGCGCAGGGAGCTCACCTGGCCCGTGCCGATGCCGATGTCGTTGCCCGAGGCGACCGACGTGCACACGGGGGTGTCCGTGTTGGTGAAGTTGTATCCGCTCGGGGAGCCCGTGAACAGGTTGCCGTAGTACTCCAGGTCCACGTAGAGCACGGTCTTGCCCAGGTCCTCGATGTTCACGAGCAGGGACTGGTTGAACCGCGTGCTCGCGGTGCTCAGCAGGCTCTGCTGGCCCAGCGCCACGGCCCAGGGGCTCTTGCCGAGGTCGTAGGTACCGATCACCACGACGTGCTTGGCGCCCGCGTTCGACAGGCGGCGCACCTGGGCGGCGAGATCGCTGCCGGCGGTAGCCGCTGCCGAGAGGAACTGGTCGTTCGTCATCGTGCCGGCAGTCACGGCCGACATGCCGGCGATGAGGTCGCTGATGCCGCCGTTCATGAGCACGAGGTTGCTGTCGCCCAGCTTATTGGATGCCAGGAACGTGGTGATCTGCTGGGTGATGGAAGGCGCCGAGCCACCCGCGGCATCGGTGGATGCCGTCACCCGGGCATTGCCCTGGGCGTAGGCCGTGCCGCCCGCCGAGGAGGGCCTGAGCGTGCCCCCGTAATTGTTGGCGATCTGCAGCGTCCAGTTGTTGGTGGAGCTGTCATTCACGGTATAGAGGGCACCGTTCTGGCCAACGTCGGTGAAGGCATCGCCGAAGGTGATGATGCGATCGGGCGAAAGCGCCGACTCCGTGGTGCTGGAACCGCAGGCTGCCACGAGCGCCGCCGATGCACAGGCGGCGATCAGGAAGGAGCGGCGCATCCAATTTGCTGCCATATGTTGTTCTCCAGAAAAATTGAGCAAGAGTGTAACGACTGGCGCTGTAAGGCTTTGCAACCGGGCGTGTCGCCGAGGCGTCGCGGTGAATGCGGTTCAGGCGGCGGCTGCCCGTTGCAGGCGGTCCCTCACGCCTTCCCAGTCCGGTGTGTCCGGCGGTGTTTCCACCCAGATGAGTTTCACACCGACGTCATCGAAGTCCCGCAGGGCCGCGAAAAGTTCCTGGGCCGCGGCCGCGGCGTCTTCCGGCATGCGGCGCAGCACCACGCCGGACGAGGGCGAACGAAGAGGGGCGCGCGCGTACACCGCCAGATGGCGCGCGTCGGCGCCCAGCAGTTCCAGCCCGGCGCGCAGTGCCTTGGCGTCCATGAGCCGTACCTTGGCACTGGGCGCGTAGTGCGCTTCCAGCGTGCCGGATGCCCGAGGCGTATGTGACGGCAGTTCCTCCTTCGACAGGGGGGACAGTCCGCAGGCCGCGGCGATCTCGGCGCGGGTGATGGCCCCCGGGCGCAGCAGCACCGGCACGCCGCGCGTGCAGTCGATGATGGTCGATTCGATGCCCACCGCGCACGGCCCTCCGTCGAGGACCAGCAGGTCCTCCCCGAACTCGTCCTGCACATGCTGCGCGGTGGTGGGGCTCACCCGGCCGAAGCGGTTGGCGCTGGGCGCCGCCACGCCATGCACCGGCTGGCCGCCCAGCGCCGGATCATCCGATGCGCAGGCCTTGAGCACGGCCTGCGCCACCGGGTGCGCCGGGCAGCGCAGGCCCACGCTGTCCTGGCCGCCGGCCGCCGCGGCAGCCCTGTCCGGCAGGCGCGGGAGGATCAATGTCAGGGGCCCGGGCCAGAAGGTCCGTACCAGGACCTCGGCGAAGGGGGGAACGGACGCGGCGAAGTGCGGTATGCCTTCGGGCCCCGCCACGTGCACGATCAGCGGGTGGTCGCTCGGGCGGCCCTTGGCCTCGAAAATCTGCGCCACGGCGGCGTCGCTGGCGGCATCCGCCGCAAGCCCGTACACGGTTTCCGTGGGCAGGCCCAGCAGTTGGCCGGCCCGCAGCGCCCGGGCTGCCGCATCGATGGAGGAGGGGAGCCGGCCGTCGAGGATCATGTCGGCGGGCCTCAGAAGGCAGCGATGCCCAGCAGCGCGGCCGCCTGCAGCGCCGTGGCGCGCGCGGCCTCCGCGGTGGGCGCGGTGACGTTCAGGTGGCCCATCTTGCGGCCCGGCTTGGCCTCGGCCTTGCCGTACAGGTGCAGGTGGGTGCCTGGCAGGGCCAGCACGGCGGCCCAGTCGGGCGTGCTGGCCGCTGCTCCGCGGGCGAACCAGAGATCGCCCAGCAGGTTCAGCATCACGGCGGCGCTGTGCTGGCGCGGCTGCACCAGTGGCAGCCGGGCCATGGCACGCACCTGCAGTTCGAACTGCGATACATCGCAGGCGTTCTGGCTGTAGTGGCCGCTGTTGTGGGGCCGGGGGGCGATCTCGTTGACCACCAGGGAGCCGTCTTCGAGGACGAAGAATTCCACGCACAGCACGCCCGTGTAGCCCAGCCCCTCCGCGACGGACCGGGCCGCGGCGACCGCCTGCCGTGCGACCGGCTCCGGCACGTTGTCCGCATGCACTTCGGTCACCGCCAGGATGCCGTCGCGGTGCAGGTTGCGCTGCACCGGCAGGTGGACGCACGCGCCGTCATGGCCGCGCGCCACGATCACCGAGCACTCGAAAGCCAGCGGCAGGCGTTTTTCCAGCACGCAGGGCACGCGGCCCATCGCCTCCCACGCGGATGCGAGTTCCTCGCGGGTGGCCACCCGGGCCTGTCCCTTGCCGTCATACCCGAGGCGGGCGGTCTTGAGGATGCCCGGCAGCAGCGCGGCCGGCACGCCCTCCAGCTGCCCCGGCGTCTCGATCACGGCGTAGGGCGCGCACGGCACGCCGCACTGCGCGAAATGCGCCTTCTCCCGCGCGCGGTCCTGGGCGATCGCCACGGCGTCGGCCGCGGGCGCCACGGGGCGCTCGGCGCCGAGCATGCGCAGCGCCTGCGCGGGCACGTTCTCGAACTCCGTGGTGACGGCGTCCGACAGGGCTGCCAGGCGTGCCAGTCCGTCCGGATCTTCATAGGCCGTCCGGATGTGGTGGTGGCTGATGCGGCCGGCAGGGCTTTCGGCGTCGGGGTCCAGGACCGCCGTGAAGTAGCCCATGGCCTGGGCGGCATGCGCGAACATGCGGCCCAGCTGGCCGCCGCCCAGCACACCGAGGGTGGCGCCGGGAAGGATGGGGTGCTGCGTGGAGCCGGGCATCGTCATGCCGCTTCGACCGGAAGCGCCATCGCGCGGGCCGCCGCGGTCTGCTCCCGGCGGAATGCCTCCAGCCGTTCGCGAAGTGCCGGGTTCTCGTTCGCCAGCAGGGCGACGGCGAACAGGGCCGCATTGGCTGCGCCGGCAGTGCCGATCGCGAAGGTGGCCACGGGGATGCCCTTGGGCATCTGCACGATGCTGTGCAGCGAATCGACGCCCTGCAGGTGCCGGCTGGCCACCGGCACGCCCAGCACGGGCACGGTGGTCTTGGCCGCCAGCATGCCCGGCAGGTGGGCCGCGCCCCCCGCTCCGGCGATGATCGCCTTCAGGCCACGCTGCGCCGCCGACTCGGCATAGGCGAACATGTCGTCGGGCATCCGGTGCGCCGAGACCACGCGTGCTTCGTGGGCGATGTCGAATTGCTGGAGAATCTGCACTGCGTGCTGCATGGTCTCCCAGTCGCTGCTGGAGCCCATGACCACGCCGATCTGGATGGGTTTCATGTGGAATGGGGCTGCGCGCCGCGCGCACCCGCCTGAGTGGAACCCGGGATTTTACTTTTGGCGCGCCCCGCCTGCTGCACACAATGATCGACGTCACCGTAGAGAATTTCGAAGCCGAGGTCATCGCCGCCTCGATGGAAGTGCCCGTCCTGGTGGACTTCTGGGCCCCCTGGTGCGGCCCCTGCAAGTCGCTCGGCCCCATCCTCGAGAAGCTGGAAACCGAGTACGCGGGCCGCTTCAAGCTCGTGAAGATCGATTCCGACCAGGAGCAGCAGATCGCCGGCATGTTCGGCATCCGCAGCATTCCCACCTGCGTGCTGATGGTGAACGGCCAGCCCGTGGACGGCTTCATGGGCGCGCAGCCCGAGGGGCAGGTCCGCGCCTTCCTCGACAAGCACGTGCCCAGCGCCGATGAGTTGCTGGCCGAGGCCGAGGAGGAGGCTGCCCAGGAGGCGCTGGAGGATGGCGATACCGACACCGCCCTCGAGAAGCTCCAGCATGCCGTCGCCACCGATCCGGCAAACGACGACGCGCGCTTCGACTACGTGAAGCTGCTGCTGCAGCTCGGACGCGTGGACGATGCCAAGGTCGCCTTCGCGCCCGTCATCGCCAAGGCCGCCGGCTCGCGCCGGCTCGGCGCGCTGAAGGTGTGGATGGACGCGATCGACGCCACCGAGGACGCCCGGGACGATGCCGCCGCGGAGGCCGCCTTCGCGCAGAAGATCGGCGCCAACAAGCGGGACTTCGATGCGCGCTTCGAGCGTGCCCGCCGGCTCATCGCCCGGCAGCGCTGGACGGACGCCATGGACGAGCTGCTCGAAATCCTCATGCGCGACAAGGCCTGGAACGACGAAGCCGCGCGCAAGACCTACGTTGCCGTCCTCGAGATCATCGAGCCCCCCCGCGTGAAGGTCGCCGAAGGGCAGATCCCCCCGGAAGATCCGGTCGTGGCCACCTACCGGCGCCGCCTCTCCAGCGTGGTGCTGAGTTGATGTGACAGGCATGGCGCGCACCGCGCGCGCATTACAGGGCAGCCGCGACGGAATGTGGTGGCATTCCCGCCGCGTGCGCTGGCTCGCGGTGGCCGTGCTGGCGACGTGCGCCACGGGCTGCGGCATCCTGCCCCCGCCACCCGATGCCGTGGTGACGGGCGTGGCCTATTCCCGGCAGCGCTTCTTCATCCCGTCGGGTGGAGCGTTCGAGGTGGTCGTCCTGGACGTGACCGATGCGGATGCGCCGCCTGTCATCGTCGGACGCCAGACCCTGGAAGAGTTCGAGCGGCTTCCGGTGGCGCTGCGCATCCCTTACCGCTCTGCGCAGGTGGTGCCCGACCGGCGGTACGTCGTCCGCGCCATGGTGTCGGTGAACGGCATCGCCTGGATGGCGAGCGAAGGGGTGAATCCGCTGCAGCGCGACCCCGCGTACCGCCATGTGGATGTGCTGCTGCAGCCGCTGCCGCGCAATGCAGCCACTGAACAGGCCGCGGTACCGCTCGCGCAAACCTACTGGAAGCTCACGGAAGTGGATGGAATGGTGGTCCCGCCCGCCCCGGCCGGGCGGCCGCAGGCGCACCTGGCCGTGCAGCCCCAGGAAGGGCGGATCACGGGATCCGGTGGCTGCAATCCCTTCATCGCCACCTACGAAATGTCCGGGGGCGACCTGCGCATCGGTTCCATCGACGCGGGGTTGCGGCTGTGCTTCGATACCGGGCTGGCCGAAGGGCTGTTCCTCGAGGCGCTGCGCGCCGCGGAGCATTACCGCATCGAGGGTCGCCAGCTTGTACTGGCCCGGGCCGATGGGCCGGGCAGGGAAAAGATCCTGCTGCGCTTCGAGGCCCCCGAGCTGCGCCTGAAGTGACGGAGCAGGGCCCCGGCCCGGTTACCGGTCACTGGCCGCCGGTGAGGCGCTCCAGGGCTTCGCGGTACTTCGCTGCCGTCTTCTCAATGACTTCGCGGGGCAGGCGCGGTGCCGGTGCGGACTTGTTCCATGGGGCGCCGTTCACCTGGGCCTGCTCCAGCCAGTCGCGCACGAACTGCTTGTCGTAGCTGGGCGGATTCTCTCCGGCGGCCAGGGCCGCCTCGTAGCCTTCCACGGGCCAGTAGCGCGAGCTGTCGGGGGTGAGCACCTCGTCCATCAGCACCAGGGTGCCGTCGGGAGCCAGGCCGAACTCGAACTTGGTGTCGGCAATGATCATGCCCTTTTCCAGCGCGATGGCGGCCGCGGCCTCGTACAGCGCGATGCTCGTGTCGCGGATCTTCGTGGCCAGGTCGATGCCCACCATTTCCACGGTGCGCTCGAACGTGATGTTCTCGTCGTGCTCGCCCACGGCGGCCTTGGCGGCCGGCGTGTAGATGGGCTGCGGCAGGCGCGACGCATTCGTCAGCCCTTCGGGCAGCTGCACGCCGCAGACCGAGCGCGTGGCCTGGTACTCCTTCCAGCCGCTGCCCGCGAGATAGCCGCGCACCACGGCCTCCACGGGGATCGGGCGCAGCCGCTGCACGAGCATGGAGCGGCCGCGCACCTGTGCGGCTTCCTCGGGCGACACCACGCTTTCCGGCGCATCGCCCGTCAGGTGGTTGGGGCAGAGGTGGCCGAGCTTGTCGAACCAGAACAGCGCCATCTTCGTCAGCAACTCGCCCTTGCCCGGGATCGGCTCGCCCATGATGACGTCGAAGGCCGAGATCCGGTCGCTCGCCACCATGAGGATGCGGTCGTCACCCACGGCGTAGTTGTCGCGCACCTTGCCGCGTGCGAGCAGCGGCAGCGAAGCCAGGGACGAGGTGTGCAGGGCGGAAGGGCTGGGCAGGGTCATGGTGTGAAAAGGGTTGCAAGCGGTAATCCGGCCCCGTGCCGAGAAGCGCGCCGGGACTGCCCGGATTCTAGGGCGCGCCCTGCAGTACAGCCTGTGCATTGTGCGCCCGTCCCGCAGCCCGGTCACCTGTAACAGCAGTATCCCCGGCCGTGCCGCGGTCAGGATTGCATTTCCCGGCAGTGGCGCGCATAGTGGATTCGACAGCGCATGCATGAGCTCCCATCCGTCGGGCCGTCGCCTCGGTCGCCGAGGCGACGGCGTTTACTTCAACGTGCCAAGGAGACTTGTTTATGAATCTGACGATCAGCGGCCACCACCTCGAGGTCACCCCCGCTCTGCGCAGCTATGTGACGGGCAAGCTGGACCGGATCAGCCGGCACTTCGACCAGGTGGTTGACGTGAAGGTGCTTCTCACCGTCGAAAAGCAGAAGGAGAAGGAGAAGCGCCAGCGCGCTGAATGCAATGTGCATGTCAAGGGCAATGACCTGTTCGCGGAGAGTTCGCATTCCGACCTCTACGCGGCGGTGGACGAGCTGGTGGACAAGCTCGACCGGCAGGTCGTGCGCCACAAGGACCGCCTGCAGGACCACCACTGCGCCATCAAGCGGGCGCAGCCAGCGTGACCGTGAACCCGAAGTGAACGTCAAGGATTCCACTCAGCGGGATTGACCGGCTTCCACCCCGGCATCGCCCGCAAAGCCGCCAGAAAGGCGGCTTTTTCATACCCCTTTCCGGGGGCTCAGGGTTTATGCTAAGGGGTGCATAATCGCAACCCTTCACCATGAACCGTCTAGCTTCCATATTGCCGGCCGCTCAAGTGCTCGTGAGCGTCGATGCCACCAGCAAAAAGCGTGCTTTCGAGGAGGCGGGGCTGTTGTTCGAGAGCCAGCACGGCCTCTCGCGCGCGCTGATCACCGACAGTCTCTTTGCCCGGGAGCGCCTGGGTTCGACCGGGCTGGGCCACGGCGTCGCGATTCCCCATGGACGCATCAAGGGACTGAAGGCGCCCATGGCGGCTGTTTTCCAGCTGGCGCATCCCATCGGCTTCGACGCCCCCGACGAGCAGCCCGTGGGCCTGCTCATCTTCCTGCTCGTGCCGGAGGCAGCCACGCAGAAGCACCTGGAAATTCTCTCGGAGATCGCGGAGCTGCTGAGCGACGGTCCGCTGCGCGAGCGCATCAAGGCCTCCACCGACGCAGTCGAACTCCACGGGCTCATCGCCGGCTGGCAATCCGCCCAGGCCACCGCGTGATGCGTTCCTTCCCCGCTGCAACGGTTCGCAATACGTGAAACCCAACGTCGTCAGCGCCGATGTTCTCTTCGAGGCGTTCCGCTCCGCATTGAAGTGGGAATGGGTAGCGGGCCTCGGAGCCTCAGAGCGCCGGTTCGACGAAGTCGCCGTACGGTCCGCCCGCTCGGGTGCGGATCTGGTCGGCTACCTGAACTACATCCACCCCTACCGGGTGCAGATCCTCGGCGAGCGCGAGATCGCCTACCTCGTCAACGCCACGCCCGAGGACTGCAAACGCCGCATCGCGCGCATCGTGACGCTGGAGCCGCCGGTGCTCGTGCTGGCCGACAGCCAGATGGCGCCCGATGCGCTGCTGTCCATGTGCGAGCGCGCGCAGATCCCGATGTTCGCCACGCACGAATCGTCGGCCTTCGTCATCGATGTGCTGCGCGCCTACCTGTCCAAGCATTTCGCCGACCGGATCACCATGCACGGCGTGTTCATGGACATCCTGGGGCTGGGCGTGCTCATCACGGGCGAGTCGGGCCTGGGCAAGAGCGAACTCGGGCTGGAACTCATCTCGCGCGGCAACGGGCTGGTCGCGGACGACGCGGTGGACTTCTTCCGCATCAACCAGACCACCATCGAGGGCAAGTGCCCCGACCTGCTGCAGAACCTGCTGGAAGTGCGCGGCATCGGCCTGCTGGACATCCGGGCCATCTTCGGCGAGACGGCGGTGCGCCGGAAGATGCGGCTGCGCCTGATCGTGCATCTCGTGCGCAAGGAAACGCTGGAGCGCGAATACGAACGCCTGCCCTACGAACCCCTCACCCAGGACGTGCTGGGCGTGCCCGTGCTCAAGGTGGTGATCCAGGTCGTGGCGGGGCGCAACATAGCGGTGCTGGTGGAGGCGGCGGTGCGCAACACCATCCTCAACCTGCGCGGCATCGATACCTACCAGGAATTCGTCGAGCGCCACCGGCGCGCCATGGAGCAGCGGGACGGATCCTGAGGAGGCCGCCCGCCCGGCCGGGGCGAAGCGCAGTGGCGGCCGATGCCGTGTGGTCAGCGGCCGGAGCCGGACGAGGCCTTCGCCGCGCAGGTGGCGCACTGGCCGTAGAGCGCCATGGAGTGGTCCTGCACCACCCAGCCCTTGGCCTTGGCCACGAGCTGCTGGCGCTTCTCGATCTCGGGGTCGAAGAATTCCTCGACCTTGCCGCAGACCATGCAGATGAAGTGGTCGTGGTGCTGGCCTTCGTTCAGCTCGTACACCGCCTTGCCGCTCTCGAAGTTGCTGCGGATCAGGATGCCCGCCTGCTCGAATTGGGTGAGCACGCGGTAGACGGTGGCCAGGCCGATGTCGGAGCGCTCGTCGAGCAGGACGCGGAACACGTCCTCGGCCGTCATATGGCGCTGGGCGCCCTTCTGGAAGATCTCGAGGATCTTCAGGCGGGGCAGGGTGGCCTTGAGCCCGGTGCTCTTGAGTTCGTCGATGTTCGTCATGACAGGGTCCTTCGGTGTGCCAGGGGCGCGCGCCAAGGCCTGGAAGACCAGCCGCTACAATGGTCCGATCATATCGTCTATGCCTATTTCCATGTCCGTCCACGCCCATCGCAGCGCCCGCATGGGCCTGATCCTGTTGCTCGGCACGGGCCTTTCGGCCTGCGGCAGCTTCGATAGCGCCAGCAACCGCATCGCGAGCATGATCACGCCTTACAAGGTCGAGGTGGTGCAGGGCAATTTCGTCTCCCGCGAGCAGGTCGAGGCACTGCAGCCCGGCATGTCGCGCCAGCAGGTGAAGGAAATCCTCGGCACGCCCCTGGTGACCAGCCTGTTCCATGCCGACCGCTGGGAATATGTCTTCACCCTCAAGCGCCCCGGCGTCGAGGCCCAGTCCCGCAAGCTGACAGTGTTCTTCAAGAACGACGCGTTCGAGCGCGTCGAGGGCGACGAGATGCCCACCGAGGCGGAATTCGTCGCCACGCTCGGCACGTCGCGCAAGGCCAAGCCCAAGGTGCCGCAGCTCGAGGCCACGCCCGAGCAGCTCGCCAAGTACCCCAAGGCCTCCACCGCCACGCTGCCGGAGCCGGCCGACTCCGCGGTGCCTCCTCCGCCGTCGAGCTACCCGCCGCTCGAATCCACCACCCGCTGAGCGGCCGGCGCAAGCCGCCTCCTTCGAACCTTTCCCTCGCGCGCAATGACCGTTTCCGCTGCTTCGACCCCATCTTCCCACGGTACTCCGGCGCCGATCCGTGTCGCGATCGCGGGTGCATCCGGCCGCATGGGCCGCATGCTGATCGAGGCGCTGCGCGGTAGCGGCACCGACCTGGTCCTCGCGGGCGCGCTGGACGTGCCGGGCAGCCCGTCCCTGGGGACCGACGCCTCGGCCTTCCTGGGCCATGCCAGCGGCGTGGCCATCACGGCCGACCTGCACGAGGGCCTGGCCGGCTGTGACGTGCTGATCGATTTCACCCGTCCGGAGGGCACGCTGGCCCATCTGGCGGCATGCGCGGAACGCGGCGTCAAGGCCGTGATCGGCACCACCGGCTTCACCGACGCCCAGAAGGCCGAGATCGAAGCCTTCGCGCAGCGCACCGCCATCGTCATGGCGCCCAACATGAGCGTGGGCGTGAACGTCACCTTTAAGCTGCTGGAGATGGCAGCCCGGGCGCTGTCCACGGGCTACGACATCGAGATCATCGAGGCCCACCATCGCCACAAGGTGGACGCCCCTTCCGGCACGGCGCTCAAGATGGGCGAAGTCATCGCCCAGGCGCTGGGCCGCGACCTCAAGGACTGCGCCGTGTACGGCCGCGAAGGCCTGACCGGCGAGCGCGACCCGTCCACCATCGGCTTCGCCGCGGTGCGCGGTGGCGACATCGTGGGAGACCATACGGTGCTGTTCGCCGGCACGGGCGAGCGCATCGAGATCTCCCACAAGTCCTCCAGCCGCTCGGGTTATGCCCAGGGCAGCCTGCGCGCGGCCCGCTTCCTGGCGGCGCACCGCACGGGCCTGTTCGACATGTTCGACGTGCTCGGCCTGCACGGCTGATCGCCTTCCGGCGCGGCCCGGTAACGGCAGGTCCGTCCGCCCGCTTTCCCAGCCTTTCTCCTTTCTCTTGGTGGCATATCCATGAACGCGTGGCACTGGTGGCATCAGGGGGACATGGTCACCCGCATCTCGGCACTGCTGCTGCTGGCCATGTCCATTGCAAGCTGGGTGGTCATCCTCTGGAAGGCGCGCCTGCTGCGGCGCGCCGTGGCCGGTGTGGAGCGGAGCACCGCGGAGTTCTGGCGCTCGCCCACGCTGGAGTCGGCGCGCCAGCGTCTGGTGCCGGCCGATCCGGACGGCCTGGTAAGGCCCCTGGTGGACGCCGCCGCCGGTGTCGCGGACAACGCCCAGGCCGGCTCGCTGGCTGCGAGCGGCCAGCGCTCCCAGCAGCTCACGCGTGTCCTGCGCGATGCACTGCACCGGGTCCTGGCACGCCTGCAGTTCGGGCAGGTGCTGCTGGCCACCGTGGGATCCACGGCGCCGTTCGTCGGCCTGCTCGGCACGGTCTGGGGCATCTACCATGCGCTCACGGCCCTGGCCGGTGGCGGGGCGGTATCGATCGATCGCGTCGCCGGTCCGGTCGGCGAGGCGCTGGTGATGACGGCGGCGGGCCTGGCCGTGGCCATTCCCGCCGTGCTGGCCTACAACCTGTTCGGGCGGTGGGTCGGCCGCGTGGAAGCCGACCTCGAAGGCTTCGCCCTCGACCTGCGCGAACTGCTCCTGGACGAATCCTCGTCCCGCGGCGGCTGATCCGCCGCCTCCAGCCCGGCTGCGACCCATGGCATTCGGCCGCCTCGAACGCACATCCGCCCCCAGGCCGATGAGCGACATCAACATGACGCCCCTGGTGGACGTCATGCTGGTGCTCGTAGTCATCTTCATCCTGGCCGCGCCGCTGCTGGCCAGTGCCATCCGGCTCGACCTGCCGCGTGCGGAGGGCACCACACAGGGTGCCGCCGGTGACTCGGTCGAAGTCGCGATCGATGCCGCGGGCCAGGTCTTCGTCGGCGGAGTGCCCGTGGATGGCGCCGCCCTGGCCGAACGGCTGCGTGGCGTGGCACGGGCGCATCCTCAAGCCGAGGTGCAGTTGCGTGCCGACGCCGGCGTGCCGTATGGCCGGGTGGTCGAGGTGATGGGCGCCGCCCACGCCGCGGGCCTGCACCGCATCGGATTCGTGGCCGAGCCCGGGGCTTCCCCGCCGGACGCGGCCGCCGCTGCGCGCCGCTGAGTCACCTGCCGTGGCGCTCCTCGCCGGCGGTGGGGCCGTTCACCCGTCCTGGGCCTCTCGCACCATCGGGGCGCCTGGTGTCTTGCCCCGGAAGACGCTCAGGCGCTGGCCGCCTGCCCGCTTGGCGGCATACATGGCCAGGTCCGCATGGTGCAGCAGCGTGGCGGCGTTCGTGCCGTCGCGGGGGTACTGTGCGATGCCGATGCTGGCGCCCAGGCTCCAGCACCTGCCGTGGAGCATCACCGGGCGCACCGCGGCCGCCAGCAGCCTGCGCGCGGCCGCGGCTGCCTCGCGGCTGCCGCAATGGGGCAGTACCGCGGCGAATTCGTCGCCCCCGATGCGGGCCACGATGTCGGCCCGTCGCGAGGCGCCCTGCAGCCGCTGCGCCACTTCGCGCAGCAGGTCGTCGCCGGCCCGGTGGCCCAGCTGGTCGTTCACCTGCTTGAACCGGTCCAGATCGATGAAGGCGATCGCCAGAGAGTGGCCTTCCCGGCGCGCCTCGCGGATCAGGCGTTCCGTGGCTTCCAGCAGGAACGCCCGGTTGGGCAGCCCGGTGACGGCATCCTGGTAGGCCAGCCGGCGGAAGCTTTGCTGGGTGTGCTCCCGCTCCAGCAGCAGTGCGCACATCCGGGCTCCACCCTCCAGCGCGTGCAGGGGCAGTCCGTCGCAGCCCAGTGCGCTCCGGCCATGCAGCGTGAAGCAGCCCAGCAGCCGGCCGTCGCGATCCAGGATCGGGGCGGACCAGCAGGCCGTGAAGCCCCGCGCCGCCAGCGGCTCCCGCCACGGGGCCCAGCGCGGGTCCGCGGCGACGTCCGTACAGGCGGCAGGGGCTGAACGCCAGACGGCCGCGCTGCGGGCATCCCCTTCCCGTGCGGCGGGCTGGCCTTCGACGTGCACGGCCAGCACGTCTTCCAGCGCGGGGGCCGCCAGGCACCTCAGGCGGTGCTGGCTGTCCAGCTCGAGTATCGACACGGCGACACCTGGGAGCATGGCTTCGACGTCCTCGCACAGGCCGGCGGCGATGTCGGACAGGGGCAGGTCGCGCGCCATCGCGTCGAGCACCCGGTGCTGCAGCCGTTCGCGCACCTTCGTGGCCGTGATGTCGGTCAGCATGCCGGTGAGCAGCCCGGCCGCCGGCTGAAGCTCCGCCTGGACCCACAGCGGCGTGCCGCCCGCGGGGTGCAGCAGCGTTTCACAGCGGTAACCGGAGGCCGCTACGGGCAGGGCGCCTCCGAGCAGCAGGCGGTGCAGATGGGGGTCGGAAGGCGGGCGGGCCAGGAGGTCCGCCATGCGTTGCCCGGGCAGGGATGCGGCCGGCCGCCCCAGCAACTGGCCCGTCCCCTCGCTGGCGCAGGTGAAGCGGCCCCGGGCGTCCAGGGCGAAGACTGCGCAGCCGCCGTGGACCATGCCGCACAGCAGCGCCGGCCAGGGCGCGTCAGGGCACGGCGGGGGCCGGGCCTCGCTCCCGGGGGGCCGTGCCGCTGGCACGGCAGCAGATTCCATTTTTGCGATGTCTTCCATGCTGCGCTCGCCTCCCACGAGAGTCGTGCCGTCGTGCGTGCGGATCGGCTACTATTGTCAGCAATTGGTATGAAATCATCATAGCAAATGGTTCCATCCGGCATGCTAACTTGGATTGATGGACGAGCGTCGGATTCAGGAGCAGCGGCGGGCACGACTCGCCGATGCCGTGCGCCGTCTGTCGGAGGGCAATGTGGCAGCTTTCGGTCGCCTGCTGGGCTACCGTGGCGGCGCCTTCGTGCGCCAGATGCTCTGCGGCAACCGTGCCGTGTCGGACAAGACGGTGCGCCACATCGAGTCCCTGCGCGGCATGCATGCTTGGTTCTCGCAGCCGCCCGCGCCGGCCGGCATCCGGGAATCCTCCGTCGCATACGACTTCGACGCAGGGCCTGAGATGTACGAGCTCTTCCCGGTCTCCCTGCATTTGCGGCCCGGCATCGCGGATTACGCGATCTGGCCCGACGAGACCGACGAGGATGCCCCCATCACCTTCCACCGCCACTGGCTGGAGCGGCGTGGCTACATTCCCCAGTGCCTGCTGGCCATCCGCGCGCGCGGCAGCGGCATGGAGCCTTCCATCCAGGCGGGCGACATCGTGGTCGTGAACACGTCGGACACCACGCTGCGCGACGGGCAGGTCTTCGCCATCAACGGCTTCGGCGAAGTGCTGCTGCGACGCGTCCAGCGCGATGGCGGGCGCTGGTGGCTCTCGTGCGACAACCCCGACCAGGCCCGCTATCCGCGCAAGGCCTGGGCCGAGCCGGATTGCATTCCCATCGGCCGCCTGGTGTTCAAGCAGAGCGAGTCCATCTGAAGCCGCCTGCGGTCCTCCGGCCGCGGCGTCCGGACGGGAGTGTCCGCATCGCGCCTAAAATCCGGCGAACCCCTCCTCCTGCGAAAACGCCGGCGGCCGCCAGCGCGGCCCGGTCCCCTTTTTCCAATGCAAGACAAATACACCCCCGCCGAGGTCGAGCGCGCCGCGCACAGCCACTGGACCGCCCGCGATGCCTACCGCGTGACCGAAGACGCCGGCAAGAAGAAGTTCTATGCCTGCTCCATGCTGCCCTATCCCAGCGGCAAGCTGCACATGGGGCACGTGCGCAACTACACGATCAACGACATGCTCACGCGCTACCTGCGCATGAACGGCCACAACGTGCTGATGCCCATGGGCTGGGATGCCTTCGGCCTGCCGGCCGAGAACGCGGCGCTCAAGAACGGCGTGCCGCCCGCGCAGTGGACCTACGACAACATCGCCTACATGAAGAAGCAGATGCAGGCGATGGGGCTGGCCATCGACTGGTCGCGCGAGGTCGCCACCTGCGACCCGGATTACTACAAGTGGAACCAGTGGCTGTTCCTCAAGATGCTGGAGAAGGGCATCGCCTACCGCAAGACCCAGGTCGTGAACTGGGATCCGGTGGACCAGACCGTGCTCGCCAACGAGCAGGTCATCGACGGCCGGGGCTGGCGTACCGGTGCGCCCGTGGAAAAGCGCGAGATCCCCGGCTACTACCTGAAGATCACCGACTACGCGCAGGAGCTGCTCGACCACGTGCAGGTGGGCAACCCGAATGCCACGCTCACCGGCTGGCCCGACAAGGTGCGGCTGATGCAGGAGAACTGGATCGGCAAGAGCGAGGGCGTGCGCTTCGCCTTCACGCACGACATCCGCGGGGATGACGGCCAGCCCATCGGCGGTGGCCGCATGTACGTGTTCACCACGCGTGCCGACACCATCATGGGCGTCACTTTCTGCGCCGTGGCGCCCGAGCATCCGCTGGCCTCCCATGCCGCGCGCTCCAGGCCCGAAGTGGCCGCGTTCATCGAGGAATGCAAGACCGGCGGCACCACCGAGGCCGAACTGGCCACGCAGGAGAAGAAGGGTGTGCGCACGGGCCTGACCGTCACGCACCCGCTCACGGAAGAGCCTGTCGAGGTCTGGGTGGGCAACTACGTGCTCATGGGCTACGGCGACGGCGCCGTCATGGGCGTGCCCGCGCACGACGAGCGCGACTTCGCCTTTGCGCTCAAGTACGGCATCGAGATCAAGCAGGTCGTGCTCGTCGATGGCGAGACCTTCGACTACCACCGCTGGCAGGACTGGTACGCCGACAAGCAGAACGGCGTCACCATCAACTCCGACAGTTTCAGCGGCCTGTCGTACCCCGAGGCTGTATCCGCGGTGGCGCATGCGCTGCAGGAAAAGGGCCTGGGCGAGAAGAAGACCACTTGGCGCCTGCGCGACTGGGGTGTTTCCCGCCAGCGCTACTGGGGCACGCCGATCCCGATCATCCATTGCGACGAGCATGGCGCGGTGCCGGTGCCCGAGAAGGACCTGCCCGTGGTGCTGCCGCAGGACTGCATCCCGGACGGCTCCGGCAATCCGCTGCACAAGCATGAGGGCTTCCACGCCGGCGTGAAATGCCCCGTCTGCGGCAAGGCCGCGCGTCGCGAGACCGACACCATGGACACGTTCGTGGATTCGTCGTGGTACTTCATGCGCTACTGCGATCCGAAGAACGCCGATGCCATGGTGGCCGGCGGCGCCGACTACTGGATGCCCATGGACCAGTACATCGGCGGCATCGAACACGCGATCCTGCACCTGCTCTACGCGCGCTTCTGGACCAAGGTCATGCGCGACCTGGGCCTGGTGAAGGTGGACGAACCCTTCACCAAGCTGCTCACGCAAGGCATGGTGCTCAACCACATCTATTCGCGCCGCAACGAGAAGGGCGGCAAGGAATACTTCTGGCCGCACGATGTGGAGCACGTCCTGGACGAGGCCGGCAAGATCACCGGCGCCCGCCTGAAAAATGCGGTGGGCGGCCTGCCGGCCGGCACGTCCATCGACTACGAGGGCGTGGGCACCATGTCCAAGTCCAAGAACAATGGCGTCGATCCGCAGGAGCTGATCGAGAAGTACGGCGCCGATACGGCGCGCCTCTACACCATGTTCACCGCGCCCCCGGAGGCCACGCTGGAGTGGAACGATGCCGCCGTCGAGGGCAGCTACCGCTTCCTGCGCCGAGTGTGGAATTTCGGCGTGAAGCTCACGGGCATCGATGCCGCAGCCACCGAGGCTGCCATCCAGGGCGCCCACAGCCTGCAGGATGTGCAGTTCGGCAAGGAAGCCAAGGCGCTGCGCCTGGAGATCCACACCGTGCTCAAGCAGGTGGACTACGACTACCAGCGCATGCAGTACAACACCGTGGTCTCCGGTGCGATGAAGATGCTCAACGCGCTGGAGGACTTCAAGTCCACGGACGCGCCCGGCGGCCTGGTCGCGCTCATCGAAGGCTTCGGCATCCTGCTGCGCGTGCTCTATCCCGCCACGCCCCACATCGCCCACGGCCTCTGGAGTTCGCTGGGCTACGCGGGCACCCTGGGCGACCTGCTGGACGCGCCCTGGCCCCAGGTGGACGCCGGTGCGCTGGTGCAGGACGAGATCGAACTGGTGCTGCAGATCAACGGCAAGCTGCGCGGCGCGATCCGTGTGCCGGCCGGCGCCGACAAGGCGGAGATCGAGCGCATCGCCCTCGCGAGCGAGGATTTCCACAAGCACGCTGCCGGCGCCGCACCCAAGAAGGTCGTGGTCGTGCCGGGCCGGCTGGTGAACGTGGTCGTCTGATCGTTTCGCCGCCCGTTTTGAACCCATTGCACCCGAGAGCCCGCACCATGCTGCAGCGCAAACGCTCGTTCCTGACCTTGCTGGCCGCAGCGCCGCTGGCCGCCGGCCTCACTGCCTGCGGCTTCCACCTGCGCCGCGCGCCGGAGTTCCAGTTCCGCACCCTCTATATCCAGGCAGGTGCCGGCTCGGCCCTGGGCCGTGAACTCGAGCGCACCCTCAAGGGCTCGGGCGGCGACCTCACGGTGCTGCGCGATCCCGCCGACCTGCCCAAGGCCGACGCGGTGTTCGAGCTGCTGTCCGAACAGCGCGAGCGCGTGGTGGTGGGCTACAACGCGTCCGGCCAGGTGCGCGAACTGCAGCTGCGCCTGCGCATCCGCTTCCGGCTGCGCAACCAGCAGGGCACGGAGCTCATTGCTCCGACGGAACTCGTGCAGCAGCGCGACGTGAGCTACAACGAGAGCATCGCCCTCGCCAAGGAGGCCGAAGAGGCGCTGCTCTACCGCAACATGCAGACCGATCTCGTGCAGCAGTTGCTGCGGCGTCTGGCCGCGGCGCGTCCGCAATGAGGGCGGGCTGGCCACTTCCCGGGGCCGGTGGTGCATTGCCATGCAGATCGCGCTGAACCAGCTGTCCGCACATCTCCAGAAGGGGGTGCGGCCGCTCTACGTGATCCACGGCGATGAGCCGCTTCTGCAGCAGGAGGCCGCGGATGCCATCCGTGCCGCCGCGCGCGAGCAGGGCTACACCGAGCGCAGCAGCCACACCGTGGCGGGCGCGCACTTCGACTGGAGCGCGGTACTGGCGGCGGGCGGTTCGCTATCGCTTTTTGCGGACAAGCAGGTGGTGGAGATCCGCATTCCCTCGGGCAAGCCGGGGAAGGATGGCGGTGCGGCCCTGCAGCAGATCGCCGCTGCCGCCGCAGGCAACGAGGGCACCCTGACGCTCGTCATGCTGCCGCGGCTGGACAAGGCCACGCGCACCGGTGCTTGGTTCTCGGCCCTGGACCGCGAGGGCGTGAGCGTGCAGATCGACCCGGTGGAGCGCGGTGTCCTGCCACAATGGATCGCGCAGCGCCTGGCGGCGCAGAGCCAGCGCGTGGCCGCAGGGGAGGAGGGCCAGCGCACGCTGCAATTCTTCGCCGACCGGGTGGAGGGCAACCTGCTGGCCGCCCACCAGGAAATCCAGAAGCTCGCCCTGCTGCACCCGCCCGGGGAACTCTCCTGGGGCCAGGTCGAGGCCGCCGTGCTCAATGTGGCACGCTACGACGTCTTCAAGCTCTCGGAGGCCGTGCTGTCCGGCCAGGTGGCGCGCATGCAGCGCATGCTCGACGGCCTGCAGGCCGAAGGCGAGGCCGAGGTACTGGTCCACTGGACCCTCGCCGAGGACATCCGCTCCCTGAAGCGTGTGAAGGATGCGGTGAATGCCGGCAAGCCGCTGCCCATGGCACTGCGCGAAAACCGCGTCTGGGGGACGAAAGAGCGGCTCTTCGAGCGCATCGTTCCCCGTTTTTCCGATGCCGCCGCTTCGCGCCTGCTGCAATCCGCCCACATCGTGGACGGCATCGTCAAGGGCCTCAAGGTGCCCGACTGGCCTGCCGATGGCTGGCAGGCATTGCACCGCCTCGCGCTGCAGCTGTGCAAGGCAGTGAAGTGAACACCCCCTGAATCGCCTGCGGCGCCTTCCCCCTCAAGGTGGACGACGCCAGCAGCCCGGCGAAGCCGGCTCTGCGGCGTCTGCTGGCGTGGCCTGCTCCGCGGCCATTGGACGGGTGAAGCATGTCAGTGCATGCTCCCGATTTGGGCCCGTGCCTTGTCCACCCAGGCCTGCAGGCTGTCGATCAGGCCGCCCTGGCTGAACGAGCAGCTTTCCTCCGAGAACAGCGCCGAGGATTCGAGCCGGTCCAGCAGATCCGCCAGCACCTGGGCGTAGCGCGGTGGCAGTGCTGCCAGCAGCGCCGTCTGCGCGCGTGCCGCCTCGCTGAAGGCGTGCGGCGCCATGCGCGCGGCGCGGAGATCCCCCAGGGCCGTGGCGAAGGTGGTGAGCTGGGCGGCTGGCAACGGTGTGGTCGGGGTGGTCGTCATGGCGCGCGAGGGTAGCAAAACCGGAACGTACCGCCCGGCGGGGAAACCCGCGCCGGGCGGGTAGCGCAGCGATGCGTCAAAATCACGTCCATGAACGCGCAGCACATCGCCGAAACCCTCCACGCCCTCGGATCCCAGGCCAAGGCCGCCTCCGCGCTGATGGCCCAGGCGCCATCGGCCGTCAAGAACCGTGCGCTGCTGGCGCTGGCCCGACGCCTGCGCGACAACGCCACCGCCCTGCAGGCGGACAACGCCCGCGATCTCGAGCGTGCCCGGGCTGCCGGCCTCGCCGAGCCCATGGTGGACCGGCTCAAGCTCACACCCAAGGTCCTGGAGACCTGCGCCCTGGGCTGCGAACAGCTCGCCGCCATGGGCGATGTGATCGGCGAGATCTCCGGCATGCGCCAGCAGCCCAGCGGCATCCGCGTGGGCCAGATGCGCGTGCCGATCGGCGTCTTCGGCATGATCTACGAAAGCCGCCCCAACGTGACCATCGAGGCGGCCTCGCTGAGCATCAAGAGCGGCAACGCCTGCATCCTGCGGGGAGGTTCCGAGGCCATCGATTCCAACCGCGCCCTCGCGCGCCTCGTGCAGGAGGCGCTCGAGGAAGCCGGCCTGCCCGGCGATGCCGTGCAGCTCGTGCAGACCACCGACCGCGAGGCCGTGGGCCACCTCATCGCCATGCCGCAATATGTGGACGTCATCATTCCGCGCGGCGGCAAGGGCCTGATCGAGCGCATCAGCCGCGATGCCAAGGTGCCCGTCATCAAGCACCTGGACGGCAACTGCCACACCTACGTGGACGACCCCTGCGATGTCGCCATGGCCGTGAAGGTGGCCGACAACGCCAAGACGCAGAAGTACAGTCCCTGCAATGCCAGCGAAGGGCTGCTCGTCGCGCGTGGCGTGGCCGCTGAATTCCTGCCGCGGATCGGCGCCGTCTATGCGGCCAAGGGCGTGGAAATGCGCGGCTGCCCGGAGGCCCTGGCCCTGCTGGCCGGCGTGCCGGGCGCCGTGCTCGTGCCAGCCACCGAACAGGACTGGTCCGAGGAATACCTTGCGCCCATCATCAGCATCAAGGTGGTGGACGGCCTGGACGAGGCGATCGCCCACATCAACCGCTACGGCAGCCACCACACCGACGCCATCCTCACGCGGGACCACATGCATGCCCAGCGCTTCCTGCGCGAAGTGGATTCGGCCAGCGTGATGGTGAACGCCAGTACCCGCTTCGCCGACGGCTTCGAGTACGGCCTGGGCGCCGAGATCGGCATCAGCACCGACAAGTTCCACGCGCGCGGCCCGGTGGGCATCGAGGGCCTCACCTCGCTCAAGTGGGTGGTCCTCGGCGAGGGCGACATCCGCGCATGAGCGGTCCGCCGCTGGCGGACTCCCTCTCCCTTCCTCCGTTCCTGCCGCATGAAGATCATCATCCTGGGCGCGGGCCGCGTGGGCGAGAGCGTGGCCGACAGCCTGGTGTCCGAGAAGAACGACATCACCGTCATCGATACCGATGCCCGGCGCCTGCGCGACCTGGAGTCGCGCTTCGACCTGCGCGGGGTCGTCGGCAGCGGCATCGACCCTGAAGTGCTGGCCGAGGCCGGCGCCGCGGATACCGACCTCCTCATCGCCTGCGCCGCGCTCGACGAGACCAACCTGGTCTGCTGCAAGATCGCCCAGCTGCTCTTCAACGTGCCCACGCGCATCGCGCGCGTCCGCTCCTCGGGCTTCGGCACCGGCGACGAGCGGGGCCGCGCGCTGCTCGGCAAGGAGGGCCTGGCGGTGGACCGCATCATCTGCCCGGAAGAGTCCCTCACGCGCTACATCGGCAAGCTCGTGCAGTACCCCGAGGCCCTGCAGGTGCGTGAATTCGCGGGCGGCCGTGCCTGCCTGGCCTCCGTCCGGGCGCGGGCCGGCGCGCCGGTCGTGGGCATGCGCATCGCCGACATGCGTGCCAGTGCTCCCGATGTCGCCATGCGCGTGGTCGCGATCTACCGCCGCTTTCCGGAGGAGCCCGACCGTTTCGTGGCCTGCGACGGCACCACCCGCATCGAGGCCGGTGACGAAGTCTTCGTGCTCGCTGCCCGTGAGCAGGTCCCGCGGGTGCTCGCGGCGCTGCACCAGCGCGGCGGCGTGCCGCCGCGGCCCGTGCGCCGCATCATGATCGCGGGCGGCGGCCGGGTGGGGCTGCGGCTCGCGCGCCAGTTGGCGGCGCAGGGGGGCTTCCACATCAAGATCCTGGAATCGAATGCCGATCGCTGCACGGAACTGGCCTCGGTGCTGCCCGCGGAGGTCCTCGTGCTGCACGGGGATGCCACCGATGAAGACCTGCTCGGCGACGAATGCATCGAAGAGGTGGACCTGTTCCTCGCCATCACCGACGACGACGAGGACAACATCATGGCCTGCCTGCTCGCCAAGCGCATGGGTGCGAGCCGCGTGCTCGCGCTCATCAACCGCCGCTCCTACGCCGACCTCATGCACGGCACGCAGATCGACATCGCGCTCTCGCCCGCACAGGCCATGCTGGGCGAACTGCTCGCCTACGTGCGCCGCGGCGATGTCCAGGCGGTCCACAGCCTGCGCCGCGGCGTGGCCGAGGCGCTGGAAATCGTCGCCCGTGGCGACCGCAAGAGCTCGCGCGTGGTAGGCCGCCGCGTCGGCGAAATCCACTTGCCGCACGACGTACACATGGGGCTCATCGTGCGCGGCCTTGCCGAGCACGCCACGGCCGATGCGGGCGAGGGCATGTCCGTCCCCGCCGGCGAGCCGGAAGTCATCATCCCGCAGAGCCACACGGTCATCGAAAGCGGCGACCATGTGGTTTTCTTCCTGCCGCACAAGCGGCTGGTGCGCGAGGTGGAAAAGGCCTTCCGCGTGAGCGCGACGTTTTTCTGATCGCGATGCCGGTGCCTTCCGCGCTCTCCGAGGCCCTGCCGGACCTGCTGCCGGTGCTGCGCGTGTTCGGCGCGCTGCTCGCGATGTTCTCCTGGGCCCTTGCCGTTCCCCTGGGTGCATCCTTGTGGGCAGTGGAGGGCCTGTGGCCGGTTTATGCCGCCAGCCTGGGTTTCTCCCTCGCGTGCGGCGCCGTGCTGTGGTTCGGGCTTCGCCGCCATGCGCGGGAGCTGCAGCCCCGCCACGGGGTCATGCTCGTGTCGCTGGTCTGGCTGGTGCTGCCGCTGTTCGCATCCCTGCCGCTCCTGGCTGCCCTTCATGCCATCGGCCGCCCCATCGGTTTCACCCACGCCTACTTCGAGGCCGTTTCAGGACTCACCACCACCGGTGCGACCGTGCTGTCCGGGCTCGACAAGCTGCCCCTCTCGGTCAACATCTGGCGCACCTTCATGCAATGGATCGGCGGCATGGGCATCCTGATCCTCGCCGTCGCCGTACTGCCGCTCCTTGGCGTGGGCGGCAGCCAGCTTTTCAAGGCCGAAGCCGCGGGCCCCGTCAAGGACACCAAGCTCACCCCCCGCATGACCCAGACGGCCAAGGGCCTCTGGGGCGTGTACGTCGTGTTCTCCCTGGCCTGCGCGCTCGCGTTCTGGGCTGGTGGCATGGCGGTTCCGGATGCGCTGATGCACATGTTCGCCACGGTGAGCCTCGGAGGGCTGTCACCCTACGATGCCAGCTTCGGCCACTTCCACTCGCCCCTGCTGGAAGCGATTGCCATCGTCTTCATGGTGCTGGCCAGCTGCAACTTCGCGCTGTACTTCGTCGCCCTGCGCAAAGGGCACTGGCGCACCTGCTGGCGCGATCCCGAATTGCGCGCCACCGTATGCACCCTGCTCGGCAGCGGCCTTTTCGTGGCCCTGCTGCTCTGGTTCAAGGGCATCTACGGGCCCCTGGATGCGCTGCGGCACGGCATGTTCCACACCGTGTCCGTAGCCACCACCACCGGCTTCGCCACCACGGACTACCTCGGATGGCCGGTGTTCGCCCCGGTCTTCCTGCTCATGCTGTCCGGCGTGGCGACCAGCGCCGGCTCCACGGGCGGGGGCATCAAGATGGTCCGTGTGCTCATCCTTCTGCAGCAGGCGCGCCGCGAGATGACGCGGCTCGTGCATCCGCGCGCGGTGCAGCCCGTGCGCCTGGGGTCCGCCGTGGTCGAGAACCGGATGATCTTCGCCGTGCTGGCCTACATGCTGGTCTATGGCGCCACCATCACCGTGCTCAGCATGGTCCTGCTGCTCACCGACCTGGACGTCGTCACCGCCTTCAGCGCGGTGATCGCCAGCGTCCACTGCACCGGACCGGGCCTGGGTCTGATCGGTCCCGCTGCCAATTACGCCGTTCTCACCGACTTCCAGCTCTGGGTCTGCACGCTTGCCATGCTGCTCGGCCGGCTGGAGATCCTCAGCTTCATGGCGTTGCTCACGCCCGCTTTCTGGCGGCGCTGATCCCGCGGCACTTCGCCGTGGAAAAAACTTGCGAACCCGGCCCGCGCCCCCAAATCCCTACAATCGACTCCACTTTCGGCGCAATGCCGTCTTCCCTGATTTCCGAGGGTACCCATGGTTCCGCATCTCATCACCGCCCTCACGGGGCCGATCAACGAGCTAGAACAGCGCATCCTCGATGCCATGCCCGCGATCGAGCGCTGGTTCCGGCTCGAGTGGATGGAGCACACCCCGCCCTTCTACACGTCGGTGGACATCCGCAACGCCGGCTTCAAGCTCGCGCCCGTGGATACCAACCTCTTTCCCGGGGGCTGGAACAACCTCACGGCCGAGATGCTTCCGCTGGCCGTGCAGGCGGCCATGGCCGCGATCGAGAAAATCTGCCCCGAGGCGCGCAACCTCCTCATCGTCCCGGAAAACCACAGCCGCAACACGTTCTATCTCGCGAACGTGATCCAGCTGCAGCGCATCTTCAACATGGCCGGGCTCAATGTGCGCGTGGGTTCCATCAGCCCCGAGATCAAGAAGCCGACCACCGTCACGCTGCCCAACGGCGATTCGGTCACGCTGGAGCCGGTGGTGCGCGACAAGGGCCGCCTCGGGCTCAAGAACTTCGATCCCTGCACGATCCTGCTCAACAACGACCTGTCCGCCGGTCCTCCGGGCATCCTGGAGGAGCTGCACGAGCAGTACCTGCTGCCGCCCCTGCATGCCGGATGGACCGTGCGCCGCAAGAGCCGCCATTTCCAGAGCTACGAGGAGGTGTCCAAGCGCTTCGGCAAGCTCCTGGGCATCGATCCCTGGCTCATCCATCCGCTCTTCAGCCACTGCGAAGGGCTGGATTTCAGCGAAAACGCCGGCGTCGAGGCCCTGCGCTCCGCCGTGGACGCGCAACTGACCAAGGTCCGGCGCAAGTACAAGGAATACGGCATCAACGAAAAGCCGTTCGTCATCGTCAAGGCCGACAACGGCACCTACGGCATGGGCGTCATGACCGTGCGGGACGCCAAGGATCTCGACGCGCTCAACCGCAAGACACGCAACAAGATGGCCATCGTCAAGGACGGCCAGCCGGTCACCGACGTCATCATCCAGGAAGGCGTGCTGACCCGCGAGCGCGTGCACGAGGCCGTGGCCGAGCCTGTCGTGTACATGATGGACCGCTACGTGGTCGGAGGCTTCTACCGCATGCATGCGGAGCGGGGCGTGGACGAGAACCTCAACGCGCCCGGGGCGAGCTTCGTGCCGCTCGCCTTCGAGCAAAGCACCCATCTGCCCCAGCCCGGCGCCCGGCCCGGCGCCAGCGCGCCGAACCGCTTCTACATGTATGGCGTGATCGCCCGGCTGGCCATGCTGGCGGCCAGCTACGAGCTCGAGGCGACCAACCCCGAGGCCGAAATCTACGAATAAGCCTCTCCGCGGCGCCTCAGCCGCCCCGCCTGGCGCTTAGTTGCTGCTCTGCAACATGGAGCGGCCCGCCGGGGTGCTTTCCCCGCTCCTTGTCACAATAGCGGTCCCCCAATACCGGAACCCCATCCGGCACGGTGCCGGAGGGGCCCTGCAGTGCAACGCTCCAAATCCTCGCTTGCGGCGCTCACCCTCGGCGCCATCGGCGTCGTGTATGGCGACATCGGCACCAGCGTGCTGTATGCCGTCAAGGAAGTCTTTGGCTCCGGCCACGTGGCCTTCACGCCCCAGAACGTCTATGGCGTTCTCTCCATCCTCTTCTGGACGCTCACCACCATCGTCTCGCTGAAGTACGTCGTGCTCGTCCTGCGGGCGGACAACAATGGCGAGGGCGGGCTCATCGCCATGCTGGCACTGGCCTCCCAGGCCGTGAAGGACAAACCGAAGCTGCGCTCCGCACTGCTGGGCATCGGCGTCTTCGGAACCTCCCTGTTCTACGGCGACGGGGTCATCACGCCCGCGATCTCCGTCCTCTCGGCGGTGGAAGGCCTGGAGGTCGTATCCCCGCACTTCGGCAAGGCGGTCATCCCCCTGACGCTCATCGTGCTCTTCTGCCTGTTCGCCGTGCAAAAGCGCGGCACCGGTGGCATCGGGCGCTATTTCGGGCCGGTCACGCTGGTGTGGTTCACCTCCATCGCGGCCCTCGGCGTGCCACACATCATGGGGCACCCGGAAATCCTGGGGGCCCTGAGCCCGCACCACGCGCTCGGCTTCATCTGGCGCAATCCGGGAACGAGCTTCATCATCCTCGGCGCCGTGGTCCTCTGCGTGACGGGCGCCGAAGCCCTCTATGCCGATCTCGGACACTTCGGGAAGAAGCCGATCCGCCTGGCATGGTTCAGCGTGGCCATGCCCGCCCTCACCATCAACTATTTCGGGCAGGGTGCCCTTCTGCTCGCCGAGCCGGAGGCCGTCAAGAACCCCTTCTACATGATGGCCCCCGACTGGGCCCTCATCCCGCTCGTGATCATGGCCACCATGGCCACCGTCATCGCCTCCCAGGCCCTGATCACCGGAGCGTTCAGCGTGACCAAGCAGGTGATCCAGCTGGGCTATCTGCCGCGGCTGAACATCCTGCACACCAGCGTGCGCGATACCGGCCAGATCTATATCCCGTTCGTCAACTGGGCACTGTTCCTCGCCATCGTCCTGGCCGTGGTCATGTTCCGCTCCAGCAGCAACCTCGCGGCCGCCTACGGCATCGCTGTCACGCTGGACATGTTGATCACCACCGTGCTCACCTTCTTCGTCATCCGCTATGGCTGGAAATATCCGCTGGCGCTGTGCATCGGGGCCACGGGCTTCTTCTTCCTCGTGGATCTGGCCTTCTTCAGCTCCAACCTGCTCAAGCTGCTGCAGGGCGGCTGGTTCCCGCTGATGATCGGCTCCATCGTCTTCATGCTCATGATGACCTGGAAGCGCGGCCGCGAACTCCTGAACGAAAAGCTGCGCGCCGACGCCATCGACCTGAGGGATTTCCTCACGGCCGTATTCGTCAGCCCGCCGACGCGCGTGGACGGCACGGCCGTCTTCCTGACGGCTGAGCCGGGCGCGGTGCCGAACGCGCTGCTCCACAACCTCAAGCACAACAAGGTCCTGCACCAGCAGAACCTGTTCGTCACCGTCCGCAACCATGAAGTTCCCTGGATCGGTCTCGACAAGCGCCTGCAGGTCGAGGCGCTCGGCGGCGACTGCTGGCAGGTCATGGTGCACTACGGCTTCAAGAACGACCCCGACCTTCCGGGTGCGTTGGCACTCATGCGCGGGCGCGGGTGTGAACTGGAATCGATGACGACCAGCTACTTTCTCTCCCGGGACGTGGTCACCCCGACGATCGGCAGCGGCATGGCTCCCTGGCGGGAAAAGCTCTTCGCACAGATGCACCACAACGCGAGCGGTGCTGCAGGCTTCCTCAACCTCCCCAGCAATTCCGTGGTGGAGCTGGGCTCCAAGATCGAGATCTGAAAGTACGAGGCAGCCCCGGACGGCCCGGGCCATCCTGGTGGAGCGGGATGGCCGTCTGTGCAGGGTGACAGAATCCTGCCCCTCATGCGCTCCTTCCTCAGAGATATCAGCCTCTCCGCCGCCGCTGCGGGATTCGTCGCAGTCCTGGTGGGATTCACCAGTTCGGTCACCCTGGTCTTTCAGGCGGCCCAGGCCTTCGGCGCCACGCCGGCCCAGATCACGTCGTGGATGTGGGCCCTCGGGCTCGGCATGGGACTGTGCTCCCTGGTCCCTTCGCTGCTCCTGCGCCAGCCCGTGATGGTGGCCTGGTCCACGCCCGGCGCCGCCGTGCTGGCGTCGGCCGGCCTGGCGGGTGGTTCTTCCATGGGCGAGGCCGTCGGCGCCTTCATGCTGTGCGCCGTCCTCATCACGCTCGCGGGGGCTACCGGCTGGTTCGAACGCGCGATGCACCGTATCCCGGCGGAGATCGCCTCCGCACTGCTGGCCGGTGTGCTGGCCCGGTTCGGCATGCAGGCCTTCGCGGCAGCCCAGACCGCACTGCCGCTCGTCCTGCTGATGCTCTTCAGCTACCTCCTGGCGCGGCGGCTGCTGCCGCGCTATGCCATCGTGCTCACGCTGGCAGCCGCGATAGCGTTCACGGCCGCCCAAGGCCGGATATCCCTGGACGCCGTCCATCTCGCCTGGGCCGTCCCGGTCTTCACGGTGCCAGAGTTCACCGCGCCTGCGGTCATCGGCCTGGCGCTGCCGCTTTTCGTGGTCACCATGGCATCGCAGAATCTTCCGGGGGTGGCTGTCATCCGGGCCTCCGGCTATCCGCTGCCGGTGTCCCGTCTCCTCACCATGACCGGGCTGGCCACTCTGGCGCTGGCGCCTTTCGGTGCCTATGCGCTGAACTTCAGCGCGATCACCGCCGCCATGTGCATGGGGCCGGAGGCGCACGAGGACCGGTCGCGCCGCTATACCGCTGCCGTGGCCTGCGGTGCGCTGTACGTCGTCATCGGTCTGTTCGGCGCGGTGGTGACCGGGCTGCTGACCGCATTTCCGCGCGAGCTGGTGGTTGCCATCGCCGGCCTGGCACTGCTCGGGACCATCGGCTCCGGCCTGTTCACCGCGCTGCGCGACGATGCACACCGTGAAGCTGCGCTCATCACCTTCCTTGTCACTTTGAGCGGTGTCGTGATCGCCGGTGTCGGCTCAGCCTTCTGGGGCGTAGTCGCCGGCGTGCTCACGCTATTTGTGCAACAGTACGGACGCCGCCCCCGCGGCGCCTGACTTCACCTTCCCAGCCCAGACGAAATCATGAACATTCTTTTCGTTGCCGATCCGGCCGAACACTTCAAGATCTACAAGGACACCACGTTCTCGATGATGCGGGAGGCACAGCGCCGGGGGCATTTGGTGAGCGTGTGCGAGCCGGCCCACATCCGCTGGGAGCAGGGAAGCAAGGTGACGGCGCGTGTACGAGACCTCCACCTGACGGGTGACGCGCAAGCCTGGTTCACCGTGGCAGGAGAGAGAGAGGTCGAGCTCTCCGGATTCGGCGCCGTGCTCATGCGCAAGGACCCTCCGTTCGATAGCGAGTACTTCTATGCCACCCATCTCCTCGAGCAGGCGGAGCGGGAAGGGGCGAGGGTCTTTAACAAGCCCCGCGCGCTGCGCGACCATCCAGAGAAGCTGGCCATCATGGAGTTTCCCGACCTCATCGGACCCACGCTCGTCACGCGGAATGCGGGCGACATCCGGCGCTTCCACGCGGAACATGGAGACATCATTCTCAAGCCGCTGGACGGGATGGGCGGCATGGGCATCTTCCGGGTCAAGGCGGACGGACTCAATCTGGGCAGCATCATCGAAACCCTCAACCACGACGGCGCGCAGACCGTCATGGTGCAGAAGTTCCTTCCCGAGATCTCCGAGGGAGACAAGCGGGTACTCATCATCGGCGGCGAGCCTGTGCCTTATTGCCTCGCACGCATTCCCCAGGGATCGGAAGTCCGTGGCAATCTCGCAGCCGGCGGCAAGGGCGTGGCGCGCCCGCTCACCGCCCGCGATGTCGAGATCGGTTGCCGGCTCGGTCCGGTACTGCTGGAGCGGGGCATGCTGCTGGCAGGAGTGGACGTCATCGGCGACTGCGTCACCGAAATCAATGTGACGAGCCCTACCTGTTTCCAGGAAATCTTCGACCAGACGGGGTGCGACGTCCCGGCACTGTTCCTCGATGCGCTGGAAAAGCAATTGAACTTGGGCTGACGGCGATTTTTGTTGCTATACTAGCGGGCTTCGCTACTGAGATTGCTGCGATTCCTGATGGGGTTGTGGTGGAAGCAGGTGGCGAGGGCGGTAGAAGAAAAGTTTTGCTGAGAGTTGCGCTGGTAGAAAAAACTGGTGTAGAATTCAAGGCTTCGCTGATCTGAGGTGCTGCAAGAGATTGCGGTGGTTGAGGTTGGCGGGTGGTTGGAAGTTGAAAGACGAATAACCACAAAGTTTGACAGGACTTTAAAAACCTGTTAGAATTCGAGGCTCCGCTGATTGCAGCGAGTCAAGAAGAAAAGAGAAATCTGATCTTCTGGTTCCTTAAAAATATACAGCCGATAAGCGTGGGCGTTTGATGGCGAGTGCCAAGTTCTTCGGAACTAGTGCTTAGCACTACAAACGCTCATGAGAATAGAAGTGAAGTTCACTTCAATTCCGTTTTTATGAGTGAAGTCGAAAGACTTTAAATTTCAAGATCGAACTGTAGAGTTTGATCCTGGCTCAGATTGAACGCTGGCGGCATGCCTTACACATGCAAGTCGAACGGTAACAGGTCTTCGGATGCTGACGAGTGGCGAACGGGTGAGTAATACATCGGAACGTGCCCGATCGTGGGGGATAACGAGGCGAAAGCTTTGCTAATACCGCATAAGATCTATGGATGAAAGCAGGGGACCGCAAGGCCTTGCGCGAACGGAGCGGCCGATGGCAGATTAGGTAGTTGGTGGGGTAAAGGCTTACCAAGCCTACGATCTGTAGCTGGTCTGAGAGGACGACCAGCCACACTGGGACTGAGACACGGCCCAGACTCCTACGGGAGGCAGCAGTGGGGAATTTTGGACAATGGGCGCAAGCCTGATCCAGCCATGCCGCGTGCAGGATGAAGGCCTTCGGGTTGTAAACTGCTTTTGTACGGAACGAAAAGCCTTCTTCTAATAAAGGGAGGTCATGACGGTACCGTAAGAATAAGCACCGGCTAACTACGTGCCAGCAGCCGCGGTAATACGTAGGGTGCAAGCGTTAATCGGAATTACTGGGCGTAAAGCGTGCGCAGGCGGTGATGTAAGACAGATGTGAAATCCCCGGGCTCAACCTGGGAACTGCATTTGTGACTGCATCGCTGGAGTACGGCAGAGGGGGATGGAATTCCGCGTGTAGCAGTGAAATGCGTAGATATGCGGAGGAACACCGATGGCGAAGGCAATCCCCTGGGCCTGTACTGACGCTCATGCACGAAAGCGTGGGGAGCAAACAGGATTAGATACCCTGGTAGTCCACGCCCTAAACGATGTCAACTGGTTGTTGGGTCTTCACTGACTCAGTAACGAAGCTAACGCGTGAAGTTGACCGCCTGGGGAGTACGGCCGCAAGGTTGAAACTCAAAGGAATTGACGGGGACCCGCACAAGCGGTGGATGATGTGGTTTAATTCGATGCAACGCGAAAAACCTTACCCACCTTTGACATGTACGGAATCCTTTAGAGATAGAGGAGTGCTCGAAAGAGAACCGTAACACAGGTGCTGCATGGCTGTCGTCAGCTCGTGTCGTGAGATGTTGGGTTAAGTCCCGCAACGAGCGCAACCCTTGCCATTAGTTGCTACGAAAGGGCACTCTAATGGGACTGCCGGTGACAAACCGGAGGAAGGTGGGGATGACGTCAAGTCCTCATGGCCCTTATAGGTGGGGCTACACACGTCATACAATGGCTGGTACAGAGGGTTGCCAACCCGCGAGGGGGAGCTAATCCCATAAAGCCAGTCGTAGTCCGGATCGCAGTCTGCAACTCGACTGCGTGAAGTCGGAATCGCTAGTAATCGCGGATCAGAATGTCGCGGTGAATACGTTCCCGGGTCTTGTACACACCGCCCGTCACACCATGGGAGCGGGTTCTGCCAGAAGTAGGTAGCCTAACCGTAAGGAGGGCGCTTACCACGGCAGGGTTCGTGACTGGGGTGAAGTCGTAACAAGGTAGCCGTATCGGAAGGTGCGGCTGGATCACCTCCTTTCTGGAAAACAGCATTCAATATTGAACGCCCACACTTATCGGTTGTTGGAAGAAGTCGGTGCTAACCGACATGGGTCTGTAGCTCAGCTGGTTAGAGCACCGTCTTGATAAGGCGGGGGTCGTTGGTTCGAGCCCAACTAGACCCACCAAATCTTCCGAACATAAGATGCGAGGATCAGTGGGGGATTAGCTCAGCTGGGAGAGCACCTGCTTTGCAAGCAGGGGGTCGTCGGTTCGATCCCGTCATCCTCCACCAACCAATACGCCCTGCGGTAGGGTGAAGAAACTAACACCAAAGCGGCTTCGCGAGAGGCCTCTTTGTTGTTGGTCCGGTATAGACCGGGTCAATCGGCTGTTCTTTAAAAATTCATAGAGTCGAATCAGCGTTGCCGGCGGAAAGCAGGAAACTGCACCGTGCCGCCGGTGACAAAAATTTGATTGCGTCAAAACGAATGTTCAATTGAGCGAAAGCTTGTTGAAATTCAGTAATGACGAATTGTTCTCTAGGTAGCAATACCGAAGAAGAATTCACATTACGGCATAACGCGCGAGGTGAAAGACCTCGCAAGTCCTTGAAAGAAAGCGGAGATGTCTCGCAAGAGATGTCAAAGTTATAGGGTCAAGTGACTAAGAGCATGTGGTGGATGCCTTGGCGATGATAGGCGACGAAAGACGTGATAGCCTGCGATAAGCTTCGGGGAGCTGGCAAATAAGCTTTGATCCGGAGATTTCTGAATGGGGAAACCCACCTCGCAAGAGGTATCGCATGATGAATACATAGTCATGCGAGGCGAACCGGGTGAACTGAAACATCTCAGTAGCTCGAGGAAAAGACATCAACCGAGATTCCGAAAGTAGTGGCGAGCGAAATCGGAGGAGCCTTCTAGTGATAGCACGACTGTTAACAAAACGGAATGGAAAGTCCGGCCATAGTAGGTGATAGCCCTGTATGTGAAAGCAGACGTGTGGTACTGAGCTAGAGAAAAGTAGGGCGGGGCACGAGAAACCCTGTCTGAATATGGGGGGACCATCCTCCAAGGCTAAATACTCATCATCGACCGATAGTGAACAAGTACCGTGAGGGAAAGGCGAAAAGAACCCCGGGAGGGGAGTGAAATAGATCCTGAAACCGCATGCTTACAAAAAGTCGGAGCCCGCAAGGGTGACGGCGTACCTTTTGTATAATGGGTCAGCGACTTACATTCAGTGGCAAGGTTAACCGAATAGGGAAGCCGTAGAGAAATCGAGTCCGAATAGGGCGTCCAGTCGCTGGGTGTAGACCCGAAACCAAGTGATCTATCCATGGCCAGGATGAAGGTGCCGTAACAGGTACTGGAGGTCCGAACCGACTAGTGTTGCAAAACTAGCGGATGAGCTGTGGATAGGGGTGAAAGGCTAAACAAACTTGGAAATAGCTGGTTCTCTCCGAAAACTATTTAGGTAGTGCCTCAAGTATTACCTTCGGGGGTAGAGCACTGTTTTGGCTAGGGGGTCATGGCGACTTACCAAACCAAGGCAAACTCCGAATACCGAAGAGTAGAGCTTGGGAGACAGAGCACCGGGTGCTAACGTCCGGACTCAAGAGGGAAACAACCCAGACCGCCAGCTAAGGTCCCTAAAATTGGCTAAGTGGGAAACGAAGTGGGAAGGCTAAAACAGTCAGGATGTTGGCTTAGAAGCAGCCATCATTTAAAGAAAGCGTAATAGCTCACTGATCGAGTCGTCCTGCGCGGAAGATGTAACGGGGCTAAGCCAGTTACCGAAGCTGCGGATGCACAGTTTACTGTGCGTGGTAGGAGAGCGTTCTGTAAGCCTGTGAAGGTGTCTGGTAACGGATGCTGGAGGTATCAGAAGTGCGAATGCTGACATGAGTAGCGTTAAAGGGGGTGAAAAGCCCCCTCGCCGTAAGCGCAAGGTTTTCTACGCAACGTTCATCGGCGTAGAGTGAGTCGGCCCCTAAGGCGAGGCAGAGATGCGTAGTTGATGGGAAACAGGTCAATATTCCTGTACCGATGTGTAGTGCGATGTGGGGACGGAGAAGGTTAGCTCAGCCAACTGTTGGATATGTTGGTTCAAGCCTGTAGTCGTGCCCGGTAGGCAAATCCGCCGGGCTTAGATGAGGGGTGATAACGAGTCTGCTTGCAGACGAAGTGAGTGATACCCTGCTTCCAGGAAAAGCCACTAAGCTTCAGCTACACACGACCGTACCGCAAACCGACACTGGTGCGCGAGATGAGTATTCTAAGGCGCTTGAGAGAACTCAGGAGAAGGAACTCGGCAAATTGATACCGTAACTTCGGGAGAAGGTATGCCGCAAGTAGGTGAACTTGTACAAAGGGAGCCCAAAGCGGTTGCAAAAAATCGGTGGCTGCGACTGTTTAATAAAAACACAGCACTCTGCAAACACGAAAGTGGACGTATAGGGTGTGACGCCTGCCCGGTGCTGGAAGATTAAATGATGGGGTGCAAGCTCTTGATTGAAGTCCCAGTAAACGGCGGCCGTAACTATAACGGTCCTAAGGTAGCGAAATTCCTTGTCGGGTAAGTTCCGACCTGCACGAATGGCGTAACGATGGCCACACTGTCTCCTCCTGAGACTCAGCGAAGTTGAAATGTTTGTGATGATGCAATCTCCCCGCGGAAAGACGGAAAGACCCCATGAACCTTTACTGTAGCTTTGTATTGGACTTTGAACGGATCTGTGTAGGATAGGTGGGAGGCTTTGAAGTGAGGACGCTAGTTCTCATGGAGCCAACGTTGAAATACCACCCTGGTGCGTTTGAGGTTCTAACCTAGGTCCCTTATCGGGATCGGGGACAGTGCATGGTAGGCAGTTTGACTGGGGCGGTCTCCT
This sequence comes from Acidovorax sacchari, assembly GCF_042847045.1. Classification (NCBI taxonomy): domain Bacteria; kingdom Pseudomonadati; phylum Pseudomonadota; class Betaproteobacteria; order Burkholderiales; family Comamonadaceae; genus Acidovorax; species Acidovorax sacchari. The sequence continues at coordinate 5,252,818 of NZ_AP035783.1, read as the reverse complement.
CCCAAAGCGTAACGGAGGAGTTCGAAGGTACGCTAGGTACGGTCGGACATCGTGCTAATAGTGCAATGGCATAAGCGTGCTTAACTGCGAGACTGACAAGTCGAGCAGATGCGAAAGCAGGACATAGTGATCCGGTGGTTCTGTATGGAAGGGCCATCGCTCAACGGATAAAAGGTACTCTGGGGATAACAGGCTGATACCGCCCAAGAGTTCATATCGACGGCGGTGTTTGGCACCTCGATGTCGGCTCATCTCATCCTGGGGCTGTAGCCGGTCCCAAGGGTATGGCTGTTCGCCATTTAAAGAGGTACGTGAGCTGGGTTTAAAACGTCGTGAGACAGTTTGGTCCCTATCTTCCGTGGGCGCTGCAGATTTGAGGAAGCCTGCTCCTAGTACGAGAGGACCGGAGTGGACACACCTCTGGTGTATCGGTTGTCACGCCAGTGGCATTGCCGAGTAGCTAAGTGTGGAAGAGATAACCGCTGAAAGCATCTAAGCGGGAAACTCGTTTCAAGATGAGATCTGCCGGGGCCTTGAGCCCCCTGAAGAGTCGTTCAAGACCAGGACGTTGATAGGCTGGGTGTGGAAGGCGTGCAAGCGCTTAAGCTAACCAGTACTAATTGCTCGTGCGGCTTGACCCTATAACTTTGACAACACCGTCAAGGTTGTTATGCCAAGTGACGCAATCAAACACAAACTGATTCACTCTATGAATTCGCCGTCATGCCACAAAGGCACGACAGCAACCCTTTATGCCTGATGACCATAGCAAGTTGGTCCCACTCCTTCCCATCCCGAACAGGACAGTGAAACGACTTTGCGCCGATGATAGTGCGGGTTCCCGTGTGAAAGTAGGTCATCGTCAGGCTCCTACAGCCCAAACCGCCCTCAGATCCACTCAGATCTGAGGGCGTTTTGCTTGGAGGACGGTTGTGTTGGGTGCAGGTGCATGCGGGAAGTTGACTTTTTGCCAAGAAAGTATGGTAGAATTCTGAATTCTTCGGAGGGGTGCCCGAGTGGCTAAAGGGGGCAGACTGTAAATCTGTTGGCTTACGCCTACACTGGTTCGAATCCAGTCCCCTCCACCAGATGTGAGTGATGAAGGTGTCGCGCAAAGACGTCGAGTCGATGCGGGAGTAGTTCAATGGTAGAACCCTAGCCTTCCAAGCTAATGACGCGGGTTCGATTCCCGTCTCCCGCTCCATGTCTGATTGAAGATTTTTGTCGAGAGATCGACATGCCCATGTGGCTCAGTGGTAGAGCACTCCCTTGGTAAGGGAGAGGTCGCGGGTCCGATTCCCGCCATGGGCACCATAGTTTCAAGGTGCGTCCGATGGGTTGCGCCAATGTCTAGACGTGTTGTATAGATTTTTCCGGAGTAGGAAATGGCAAAAGGTAAGTTCGAACGTACCAAGCCCCACGTGAACGTGGGCACGATCGGCCACGTGGACCATGGCAAGACGACGCTGACGGCAGCGATCGCCACGGTGCTGTCCGCCAAGTTCGGCGGCGAAGCCAAGAAGTACGACGAAATCGACGCAGCGCCCGAAGAAAAGGCCCGCGGCATCACCATCAACACCGCACACGTGGAATACGAGACGGCCAACCGCCACTACGCCCACGTGGACTGCCCCGGCCACGCCGACTACGTCAAGAACATGATCACCGGTGCCGCCCAGATGGACGGCGCCATCCTGGTGTGCTCGGCCGCCGACGGCCCGATGCCCCAGACGCGCGAGCACATCCTGCTGGCCCGCCAGGTGGGCGTGCCCTACATCATCGTGTTCCTGAACAAGTGCGACATGGTGGATGACGAAGAGTTGCTCGAGCTCGTCGAAATGGAAGTGCGCGAACTCCTCGACAAGTACGACTTCCCCGGCGACGACACCCCCATCGTGCGCGGCTCGGCCAAGCTGGCCCTCGAAGGCGACAAGGGCCCGCTGGGCGAGCAAGCCATCGACAAGCTGGCCGAAGCCCTGGACACCTACATCCCGACGCCCGAGCGCGCCGTGGACGGTGCCTTCCTGATGCCCGTGGAAGACGTGTTCTCCATCTCCGGTCGCGGTACCGTGGTGACGGGTCGTGTCGAGCGCGGCATCATCAAGGTCGGCGAAGAAATCGAAATCGTGGGCATCCGCGACACGCAGAAGACCACCTGCACGGGCGTGGAAATGTTCCGCAAGCTGCTGGACCAGGGCCAGGCCGGCGACAACGTCGGTCTGCTGCTGCGCGGCACGAAGCGCGAAGACGTCGAGCGCGGCCAGGTGCTGTGCAAGCCCGGCTCCATCAAGCCGCACACCCACTTCACGGCTGAGGTGTACGTGCTGTCGAAGGACGAAGGCGGCCGCCACACGCCCTTCTTCAACAACTACCGTCCGCAGTTCTACTTCCGCACGACCGACGTGACCGGCGCCATCGAGCTGCCGGCCGACAAGGAAATGGTCATGCCCGGCGACAACGTGTCGATCACCGTCAAGCTGATCAACCCCATCGCCATGGAAGAAGGCCTGCGCTTCGCCATCCGCGAAGGCGGCCGTACGGTCGGCGCCGGCGTCGTGGCCAAGATCATTGCCTGATCAGGAGTCATAGGGGTATAGCTCAATTGGCAGAGCGTCGGTCTCCAAAACCGAAGGTTGTAGGTTCGATTCCTACTGCCCCTGCCAGTCACCTGGCATAAAAAGCCCGCCAGACACCTGGCGGGCTTCGGTGTCTTGTGAAAGCGCAATTTTTGCAACCGGAATGAAGAATGGCAGCGTCTCAGCAAATTGAAACCGTAAGTACAGGCGCCGACAAGGCCAAGCTGGCCGCTGTCGTCGCGTTGCTGATTGCGGGTATTGCCGGTTTCTACCTTCTGTCCAAGCAGGGCGCCGTGGTCCAGTGGGCGGTCCTGATCGTCGCGATCATCGCAGCCGCAGCTGTTTTTGCGGTGTCCGAGTCGGGTCGGCGCTTCACGGGTTTCGCCAAGGATGCCTGGAAAGAGGTCAAGAAGGTCGTGTGGCCCACCCGCAAGGAGACCTTGCAGATGACGGCCTACGTGTTTGCCTTCGTTCTGGTGATGGCACTGTTCCTCTGGTTCACGGACAAGACGCTGGAATGGGTGCTCTACGATCTGATTCTGGGCTGGAGGAAATAACATGAATGACGCTGTCGATCAAAACCTCTCGCCTGCCCAGGTCCCTGCATCGTCTGCCAATCCGGATCTGCGCTGGTACATCGTGCATGCCTACTCCGGGATGGAGAAGGCGGTAGAGCGCAATATCACGGAGCGCATCAACCGTGCGGGCATGCAGGACAAGTTCGGCCGGATTCTCGTCCCGACGGAAGAGGTCGTGGAAATGAAGAACGGCCAGCGCAAGACGACCGAGCGGCGCCTCTTTCCTGGCTACGTCTTCGTCGAAATGGTCATGGACGACGACACCTGGCACCTGGTGAAACACACCAGCAAGGTGACGGGTTTCGTGGGCGGGGCCAAGAACCGTCCTGCTCCGATCTCGGAGGACGAAGTCCAGAAGATCGTCAACCAGATCCAGGAAGGCACCGACAAGCCTCGCCACAAGATCGAATTCATGGTGGGCGAGCTGGTGCGGGTCAAGGAAGGTCCGTTCGCGGACTTCAACGGCTCGGTCGAGGAAGTCAACTACGAGAAGAGCCGTGTGCGCGTCTCCGTGATGATCTTCGGCCGCTCCACTCCGGTGGAACTGGAGTTCGGGCAGGTCGAGAAGACCTGACGGCTCCCTGATTGCATGCGCTTTCTGACTCGGCGCACATAAATGGAGTCAACCAACCCCGGGGAGCCTTCAGCGAAGGCGTTATCACCCGCAAGGAGTCGCAATGGCGAAGAAAATCGTCGGCTTTATCAAGCTGCAAGTGCCGGCAGGAAAGGCTAACCCCTCTCCTCCGATCGGTCCCGCGCTGGGTCAGCGTGGCCTGAACATCATGGAGTTCTGCAAGGCGTTCAATGCCCAGACCCAGGGCGTCGAGCCGGGTCTGCCGCTGCCCGTGGTCATCACGGCTTTCGCGGACAAGAGCTTCACGTTCATCATCAAGACGCCTCCAGCGACGACCCTGATCAAGAAGGCGATCAAGCTGGAAAAGGGTTCCGCGAACGCCCTGAGCACGAAGGTCGGCAAGATCACCCGCGCACAGCTCGAAGAGATCGCCAAGACCAAGCTGAAGGACATGAACGCTGCCAACGTGGACGCTGCCGTCCGCACGCTGGCTGGCTCCGCCCGTTCCATGGGCGTTACGGTGGAGGGCCTGTAAATGGCTAAGCTGACCAAGAAGCAAAAGGCCCTGCAAGGCAAGGTCGACAGCACGAAGCTGTATGCGTTCGCCGACGCCGTGGTGCTGGTGAAGGAAGCCGCAACCGCCAAGTTCGATGAATCCATCGATGTGGCCGTGCAGCTGGGCATCGACGCCAAGAAGTCGGACCAGGTGGTGCGTGGCGCCGTGGTGCTGCCGAACGGCACCGGCAAGACGACCCGCGTCGCCGTGTTCGCCCAGGGCGCCAAGGCTGAAGAAGCCAAGGCTGCTGGCGCGGACGTGGTGGGCATGGACGATCTGGCTGCACAGGTGAAGGCCGGTGACATGCCCTTCGACGTGGTGATCGCTGCTCCCGATGCCATGCGTGTCGTCGGTACGCTGGGCCAGATCCTCGGCCCGCGCGGCCTGATGCCGAACCCCAAGGTCGGTACGGTGACGCCCGACGTCGCCACGGCCGTGAAGAACGCCAAGGCCGGCCAGGTGCAGTTCCGTGTCGACAAGGCCGGGATCATCCACAGCACGATCGGCCGCCGCTCGTTCGACAACGACAAGCTCCAGGGCAACCTGGTGGCGCTGATCGAGGCGCTGAACAAGGCGAAGCCGGCAACCAGCAAGGGTCTGTACCTGCGCAAGGTGGCTGTGTCCTCGACCATGGGTGTCGGCGTGCGCGTCGATACGCAATCCATCTCGGCCTGATAGCCAAGAAATCTTGAGGTGCCGCAAGGCGCCTCGGTGGTGGGCCGGCGCAGCGATGCGCCGGGCCATCCAAGACCGCTGGTGTGCAGCCCCGGCTGCATTTAAATCCACGGAGCCAGCGCAGATGGCGATCCCGCTGCAGATGGAATTCGATTCCGAAACAGTTGGTCGCTGCAACAAGAGCGCGCACGAGGGGTTCCCCGAGTGTGCATATGAAGGAGTAGACCTTGAGTCTTAATCGCAGTGAGAAAGAAGCGGTCATCAATGAAGTGACCAGCCTCGCCGCTAAAGCTCAAACGCTCGTGATCGCGGAATACCGTGGCATCACGGTGGCCGACATGACGAAACTGCGCGTTGACGCCCGCAGCAAGGGTGTGAGCCTGAGTGTTCTGAAGAACACCCTGGCCCGCCGTGCTGTGGCTGGCAGCCAGTTCGACGTGGTGGCCGACCAGATGACCGGTCCTCTGATCTATGGCTTCTCCGAAGACGCTGTGGCCGCCGCCAAGGTGGTGGCCGATTTCGCGAAAACCAACGACAAGCTGGTGATTCGCGGCGGCGCCTTCGCGGGCAAGGCCCTGGACGTGAACGGCGTGAAGCAACTGGCCAACATCCCTTCCAAGGAAGTGCTGCTGGCCCAGCTGTGTGGCTTGCTGATGTCGCCGATCTCCCGCACCGCCGTGGTGCTGGGTGCTCTGGCCGCAAAGAAAGGCGAAGGCGAAGCAGCAGCCGCTTGAGGCTTTGCTGCAGTCGTTCCCTCTTTAAACCAATTGTTAGGAAAAATTATGGCATTCGATAAAGACGCATTCTTGACCGCCCTGGACAGCATGTCCGTGATGGAACTCAATGACCTGGTGAAGGCCATTGAAGAGAAGTTCGGCGTGAGCGCTGCCGCCATGGCCGCTCCCGCAGCTGGCGGCGGCGCTGCTGCCGGCGGCGCTGCTGCCGAAGAGAAGACCGAGTTCAACGTGGTGCTGGCCGAAGCCGGTTCCAACAAGGTCGCGGTCATCAAGGCCGTGCGCGAAATCACCGGCCTGGGCCTCAAGGAAGCCAAGGACCTGGTGGACGGCGCTCCCAAGAACGTCAAGGAAGGCATCGCCAAGGCCGACGCAGAAGCCGCTGTCAAGAAGCTGGTGGAAGCCGGCGCCAAGGCCGAACTCAAGTAATTCGGCTGCTTTGGCAAGGCTGGAGGCTCCGCAAAGGGCCTCCAGCCTTTCCGCGCTTCTGAGAAGCGCATGTGCAGAGCACACCAGAAAGCAGGAAGCGGGCGCCGGCCCCGGCATCCACCTCCTGCTTCCTAGTGTCTTCTGACAACCCGACAACAGAAGACGCCTTGGTTCGGGCGATGTGCAACGCATCGCCGTCCGCCATGGTTGGTAGTGGCCAACCGCCAAGCCCGCAAGGCCGCGCTCCTTGTGGGGCAGTAGTCGTCGAAGACCCCCATCCATGTCTTTGCCCGGAGATCTCATGGCCCCAACATCCACGTACAGCTATACCGAACGCAAGCGCATCCGCAAGAGTTTCGGTAGCCGCGACAGCGTGCTCAAAGTGCCGTACCTGCTGCAGATGCAGAAGGACGCGTACACCGCTTTCCTCCAAGCGGACATGGCACCGCAGAAACGCACCAACGAAGGCCTGCAGGCCGCATTCAACGCAGCGTTCCCGATCGTCTCGCACAACGGCTTCGTCGAGATGAAGTTCGTGGAATACAACCTGGCCAAGCCCGCGTTCGACGTGCGCGAGTGCCAGACCCGCGGCCTGACCTTCGCCTCGGCCGTGCGTGCCAAGGTGCAGCTCATCATCTACGACCGCGAGTCCTCGACGTCGCAGTCCAAGGTCGTGAAGGAAGTGAAGGAGCAGGAGGTCTACATGGGCGAGGTGCCCCTGATGACCGACAAGGGCTCGTTCATCATCAACGGCACCGAGCGCGTGATCGTGTCGCAGCTGCACCGTTCGCCCGGCGTGTTCTTCGAGCACGACAAGGGCAAGACGCACAGCTCCGGCAAGCTGCTGTTCTCCGCCCGCATCATCCCCTACCGCGGTTCCTGGCTGGACTTCGAATTCGACCCGAAGGACATCCTGTACTTCCGCGTGGACCGTCGCCGCAAGATGCCGGTCACGATCCTGCTGAAGGCCATCGGCCTGAATCCGGAATCGATCCTGGCGAACTTCTTCGTCAACGACAACTTCCGCCTGATGGACAGCGGCGCGCAGATGGAGTTCGTGGCCGACCGCCTGAAGGGCGAAGTGGCGCGCTTCGACATCACCGACAAGTCCGGCAAGGTCGTCGTGGCCAAGGACAAGCGGATCACTGCCCGCCACACCCGTGAACTGGAGCAGTCCGGCACGACCCACATCAGCGTGCCGGAAGATTTCCTGATCGGCCGCGTGGTCGCGCGCAACATCGTGGACGGCGACACCGGCGAGATCGTGGCCAAGGCCAACGAGGAGCTCACGGAAGCGCTGCTGAAGAAGCTGCGTTCGGCCGGCGTGCAGGACCTGCAGGTCATCTACACGAACGAACTGGACCAGGGCGCGTACATCTCGCAGACGCTGCGCATCGACGAGACGGTGGACGAGTTCGCCGCCCGCGTGGCCATCTACCGCATGATGCGCCCCGGCGAGCCGCCGACGGAAGACGCCGTGCAGGCCCTGTTCCAGCGCCTGTTCTACAACCCGGACACGTACGACCTGTCGCGCGTGGGCCGCATGAAGTTCAACGCCAAGATCGGCCGCGACGAATCCACCGGCCCGATGGTGCTGTCCAACGACGACATCCTGGCCGTGGTGAAGATCCTGGTGGACCTGCGCAACGGCAAGGGCGAAGTCGATGACATCGACCACCTGGGCAACCGCCGCGTGCGCTGCGTGGGCGAGCTGGCCGAGAACCAGTACCGCACGGGCCTGGCGCGTATCGAGAAGGCTGTGAAGGAGCGTCTGGGCCAGGCGGAGCAAGAGCCGCTGATGCCGCACGACCTGATCAACAGCAAGCCGATCTCGGCTGCCCTGAAGGAGTTCTTCGGTGCGTCGCAGCTGTCGCAGTTCATGGACCAGACCAACCCGCTGGCGGAAATCACGCACAAGCGCCGCGTCTCGGCCCTGGGCCCGGGCGGTCTGACGCGCGAGCGTGCCGGCTTCGAAGTGCGCGACGTGCACGTCACGCACTATGGCCGCGTCTGCCCTATCGAAACGCCTGAAGGCCCGAACATCGGCCTGATCAACTCGCTGGCCCTGTACGCCCGCCTGAACGAGTACGGCTTCATCGAGACGCCGTACCGCCGCGTGGTGGACGGCAAGGTGACCGACCAGATCGACTACCTGTCGGCCATCGAGGAAGGCAAGTACGTCATCGCCCAGGCCAACGCCACGCTGGATGCCGAAGGCCGCCTGACCGGCGACCTGGTGTCGGCCCGCGAGAAGGGGGAATCCACGCTGCTGTCCGCCGAGCGCGTGCAGTACATGGACGTGTCGCCCGCGCAGATCGTGTCGGTGGCCGCATCGCTGGTGCCCTTCCTGGAGCACGATGATGCGAACCGCGCACTGATGGGCGCCAACATGTCGCGCCAGGCCGTGCCCGTGCTGCGTCCGGAAAAGCCCATGGTGGGCACGGGCATCGAGCGCGTGGCGGCAGTGGACTCCGGCACGGTGGTGACGGCCAACCGCGGCGGTATCGTGGACTACGTGGATGCCACCCGCATCGTGGTGCGCGTGAACGACGACGAAGCCGTGGCCGGTGAAGTCGGCGTGGACATCTACAACCTGATCAAGTACCAGCGTTCCAACCAGAACACGAACATCCACCAGCGCCCCATCGTGAAGAAGGGCGACGTGCTGGCCAAGGGTGACGTGATCGCCGACGGTGCCTCCACCGACCTGGGCGAGATCGCCATCGGCCAGAACATGCTGATCGCGTTCATGCCCTGGAACGGCTACAACTTCGAAGATTCGATCCTGATCTCCGAACGCGTGGTGGCCGAAGACCGCTACACCTCGATCCACATCGAGGAACTGGTGGTGATGGCCCGCGACACGAAGCTGGGCGCCGAGGAAATCACGCGCGACATCCCGAACCTGTCGGAACAGCAGCTGAACCGCCTGGACGAGTCCGGCATCATCTACGTGGGTGCGGAAGTGCAGCCCGGCGACACGCTGGTGGGCAAGGTCACGCCGAAGGGCGAGACCACGCTGACGCCGGAAGAGAAGCTGCTGCGCGCCATCTTTGGCGAGAAGGCCTCCGACGTGAAGGACACCTCGCTGCGCGTGGACCAGGGCTCTTCGGGCACCGTGATCGACGTGCAGGTGTTCACGCGCGAAGGCATCCAGCGCGACAAGCGCGCCCAGCAGATCATCGACGATGAACTCAAGCGCTTCCGCCTGGACCTGAACGACCAGCTGCGCATCGTGGAGGCCGACGCGTTCGACCGTATCGAGAAGCTGCTGAACGGCCGCGTGGCCAACGGCGGCCCGCAGAAGCTGGCCAAGGGCACGAAGATCGACAAGGCCTACCTGGCTTCCGTCGAGAAGTTCCACTGGTTCGACATCCGCCCGGCGGAAGACGAAGTGGCGACGCAGCTCGAGTCCATCAAGAACGCGCTGGAGCAGACGCGCCACAGCTTCGACCTGGCTTTCGAAGAGAAGCGCAAGAAGCTCACGCAGGGCGACGAGCTGCCGGCCGGCGTGCTGAAGATGGTGAAGGTGTACCTGGCCGTCAAGCGCCGCCTGCAGCCCGGCGACAAGATGGCCGGCCGCCACGGCAACAAGGGTGTGGTGTCCAAGATCGTTCCGGTCGAGGACATGCCCTACATGGCCGACGGCACGCCTGCCGACATCGTGCTCAACCCGCTGGGCGTGCCTTCGCGGATGAACATCGGGCAGGTGCTGGAAGTCCACCTGGGCTGGGCCGGCAAGGGCATCGGCCAGCGCATCGGGGACATGCTGCGCGACCAGGCCAAGGCGGCCGAGATGCGCAAGTTCCTCGAAGAGGTCTACAACTCGCGCGGCCGCAAGGAAGACCTGTCGATGCTGAGCGACGACGAGGTGATGGCCATGGCCGGCAACCTGACCAACGGCGTTCCGTATGCGACGCCGGTGTTCGACGGCGCGTCGGAAGCCGAGATCAAGGACATGCTGAAGCTGGCCTATCCGGACGACATCAAGGAGCGCAAGGGCCTGACCGACAGCCGCACGCAGGCCTACCTGTACGACGGCCGCACGGGCGAGCGCTTCGAGCGTCCGACGACCATCGGCTACATGCACTACCTGAAGCTGCACCACCTGGTGGACGACAAGATGCACGCCCGTTCCACCGGTCCGTACTCGCTCGTGACGCAGCAGCCGCTGGGCGGCAAGGCCCAGTTCGGCGGCCAGCGTTTCGGGGAGATGGAAGTGTGGGCGCTGGAAGCCTATGGCGCTTCTTACGTGCTGCAGGAAATGCTCACCGTGAAGTCCGACGACGTGCAGGGCCGTACCAAGGTGTACGAGTCCATCGTCAAGGGCGAACACGCGATCGAGGCAGGCATGCCCGAGTCGTTCAATGTGCTGGTCAAGGAAATCCGTTCCCTGGGCCTGGACATCGAACTGGAACGTTCTTAAGAAGTACTAGGAGATAGGGTTTATGAAGTCTCTACTCGACCTGTTCAAGCAATTCACGCCGGACGAGCATTTCGATGCCATCCGCATCGGCATGGCGTCGCCGGAGAAGATCCGTTCCTGGTCCTTCGGCGAGGTGAAGAAGCCCGAGACGATCAACTACCGCACGTTCAAGCCCGAGCGCGACGGCCTGTTCTGCGCCAAGATCTTCGGCCCGATCAAGGACTACGAGTGCCTGTGCGGCAAGTACAAGCGCCTGAAGCACCGCGGCGTGATCTGCGAGAAGTGCGGCGTGGAAGTGACGCAGACCAAGGTGCGCCGCGAGCGCATGGGCCACATCGACCTGGCCGCACCCTGCGCGCACATCTGGTTCCTGAAGTCGCTGCCGTCGCGCCTGGGCCTGGTGCTCGACATGACGCTGCGCGACATCGAGCGCGTGCTGTATTTCGAAGCCTACGTGGTGACCGACCCCGGCATGACCCCGCTGAAGAAGTTCGGCATCATGTCCGAGGACGACCATGACGCGAAGCGCAAGGAATACGGCGACGAGTTCATCGCCAAGATGGGCGCGGAAGGCATCAAGGACCTGCTCGAAGGCATCGACATCGATCTGGAGATCGAGAAGCTGCGTGGCGACCTGACCGGCTCCGAAGTCAAGGTCAAGAAGAACGCCAAGCGCCTGAAGGTGCTGGAAGCGTTCAAGAAGTCGGGCATCAAGCCCGAGTGGATGGTGCTGGACGTGCTGCCCGTGCTGCCGCCGGACCTGCGTCCGCTGGTGCCGCTGGACGGCGGCCGCTTCGCGACCTCCGACCTGAACGACCTGTACCGCCGCGTCATCAACCGCAACTCGCGCCTGCGCCGCCTGCTGGAGCTGAAGGCTCCGGAGATCATCGCGCGCAACGAGAAGCGGATGCTGCAGGAAGCCGTCGATTCGCTGCTGGACAACGGCCGCCGCGGCAAGGCGATGACGGGCGCGAACAAGCGCGCGCTGAAGTCGCTGGCCGACATGATCAAGGGCAAGTCCGGCCGGTTCCGCCAGAACCTGCTGGGCAAGCGGGTGGACTACTCCGGCCGTTCCGTGATCACCGTGGGTCCGACGCTCAAGCTGCACCAGTGCGGCCTGCCGAAGCTGATGGCCCTGGAGCTGTTCAAGCCCTTCATCTTCTCGCGCCTCGAGCAGATGGGCATCGCCACGACCATCAAGGCCGCGAAGAAGGAAGTCGAATCCGGCACGCCGGTGGTCTGGGACATCCTGGAAGAGGTCATCAAGGAGCACCCGGTCATGCTGAACCGTGCTCCGACGCTGCACCGCCTGGGCATCCAGGCCTTCGAGCCGATCCTGATCGAAGGCAAGGCCATCCAGCTGCACCCGCTCGTCTGCGCGGCCTTCAACGCCGACTTCGACGGTGACCAGATGGCCGTCCACGTGCCGCTGTCGGTGGAAGCGCAGATGGAAGCCCGCACGCTGATGCTGGCCTCCAACAACGTGCTGTTCCCCGCTTCCGGCGAGCCCTCCATCGTGCCTTCGCAGGACGTGGTGCTGGGTCTCTACCACGCGACCCGCGACAAGATCAACGGCAAGGGCGAAGGCCTGGTGTTCGCCGACACGGGCGAAGTCCAGCGTGCGCTGGACGCCAGCCAGGTCGAGCTGCATGCCAGGATCAGCGTGCGCCTGACCGAGTGGACCAAGGACAAGGCGACGGGTGAGTTCGTGCCCTCGACCTCGCTGGTCGACACGACCGTGGGCCGCGCGCTGCTGTCGGAGATCCTGCCCAAGGGCCTGCCCTTCAGCAACATCAACAAGGCGCTGAAGAAGAAGGAAATCTCCAAGCTCATCAACGTGAGCTTCCGCAAGTGCGGCCTGAAGGAAACCGTGGTGTTCGCGGACAAGCTGCTGCAGAACGGCTTCCGCCTGGCCACGCGCGCCGGCTTCTCCGTGGCGATCGACGACATGCTCGTGCCGCCGCAGAAGACGGAGATCCTCGCCCGCGCCGAAGCCGAGGTGAAGGAGATCGAGCAGCAGTACGTCTCCGGTCTCGTGACCGCCGGCGAGCGCTACAACAAGGTGGTGGACATCTGGGGCAAGGCCGGCGACGACGTGTCCAAGGTGATGATGGACCAGCTCAAGGTCGAGAAGACCACCGACCGCCACGGCAAGGAAGTGAACCAGGAGTCCTTCAACGCCATCTACATGATGGCCGACTCGGGCGCCCGCGGTTCCGCCGCGCAGATCCGCCAGCTGGCCGGCATGCGCGGCCTGATGGCCAAGCCGGACGGCTCCATCATCGAGACCCCCATCACGGCGAACTTCCGTGAAGGCCTGAACGTGCTGCAGTACTTCATCTCCACCCACGGTGCCCGGAAGGGCCTGGCGGATACGGCGCTGAAGACCGCGAACTCCGGCTACCTCACCCGCCGCCTGGTGGACGTGACGCAGGATCTCGTGGTGACCGAAGAGGACTGCGGCACGAGCAACGGCTCGGTGATGCGCGCCATCGTCGAAGGCGGTGAAGTGATCGAGTCGCTGCGCGAGCGCGTGCTCGGCCGCTCCACGGCCGAAGAGGTGCTGCACCCCGAAACCCGCGCCGTGCTGGTGCCGGCCGGCCAGATGCTGGACGAGGACACCCTCGAGGAGCTGGAAGCCGCCGGCGTGGACGAAGTGAAGGTGCGCACCGCGCTGACCTGCGAGACGCGCTACGGCCTCTGCGCCAAGTGCTATGGCCGCGACCTGGGCCGTGGCGGCCTGATCAACCTCGGCGAAGCCGTGGGCGTGATCGCTGCCCAGTCCATCGGCGAACCCGGCACGCAGCTGACGATGCGTACGTTCCACATCGGTGGTGCCGCTTCGCGTGCCGCCATCGCATCGAGCGTGGAAGCCAAGTCCAACGGCGTGATCGGCTTCAATGCCACGATGCGCTACGTGACCAACAGCAAGGGCGAGCTGGTGGTGATCGCGCGTTCGGGCGAGGTCATCATCCAGGACGAGCACGGCCGCGAGCGCGAGCGCCACAAGGTGCCGTACGGCGCGACGCTGACGGTGAAGGCCGACCAGCAGGTCAAGGCCGGCACGATCCTGGCCAACTGGGATCCGCTGACGCGACCGATCATCACGGAATTCGCCGGCCAGGTGAAGTTCGAGAACATCGAGGAAGGCCTCACCGTCGCCAAGCAGGTGGACGATGTGACCGGCCTGTCCACGCTGGTCGTGATCGATCCGAAGCGCCGCGGCTCCGCCAAGGTGGTGCGCCCGCAGGTGAAGCTGGTCGATGCGAACGGCGCCGAGGTGAAAATCCCCGGCACCGACCACTCGGTGACGATCGGCTTCCAGGTGGGCGCGCTGATCCAGGTGCGCGACGGCCAGGACGTGGGCCCCGGCGAGGTGCTGGCGCGTATTCCGGTCGAAGGCCAGAAGACCCGCGACATTACCGGGGGTCTGCCGCGCGTGGCCGAGCTGTTCGAAGCCCGTTCGCCCAAGGACAAGGGCATGCTGGCCGAGATCACCGGCACGGTGTCCTTCGGCAAGGAAACCAAGGGCAAGGTGCGCCTGCAGATCACCGATCCGGACGGCAAGGTCTGGGACGAGCTGGTGCCCAAGGAAAAGAACGTGCTGGTCCACGAAGGCCAGGTGGTGAACAAGGGCGAGCTGATCGTCGATGGCCCGGCCGATCCGCAGGACATCCTGCGCCTGCTGGGCATCGAGGAGCTGTCGCGCTACATCGTCGATGAAGTGCAGGACGTCTATCGCCTGCAGGGTGTGAAGATCAACGACAAGCACATCGAGGTGATCGTTCGCCAGATGCTGCGCCGCGTCGTGGTCGAAAACCCGGGCGAGTCCGGCTACATCGCCGGCGAGCAGGTCGAGCGTTCGGAGATCCTCAACACCAACGAACAGCTGCAGTCCGAGGACAAGATCCCCGCGACCTACAGCAACGTGCTGCTGGGTATCACGAAGGCTTCGCTGTCCACCGATTCGTTCATCTCGGCCGCTTCCTTCCAGGAAACGACCCGCGTGCTCACCGAGGCTGCCATCATGGGCAAGCGCGACGAGCTGCGCGGCCTGAAGGAGAACGTGATCGTGGGCCGTCTGATCCCGGCGGGTACCGGCCTGGCCTACCACCAGGCACGCAAGGCCAAGGAAGCCATGGACGACGCCGAGCGCCGCGCCATCGCCGAGGCCGAGGCCGCCGAGATGGCCACCACGGCCCCTGACGAAGCTCCGGAAGTCGAAGGCTCCGGCGTGGAAAGCGGCGCGGCCGAGTAACCCACGGCCCCGCCTGCAAGCCGACCGGCCTGCCGCAACGCTCCCGCTCTGCCGACCGTGGCAGGCCGGGAGCGTTTTTTCAGGTGCGGTGGCTGAGGGGGCCGTGCCCTTTTTCCTTTCTTTTTGATTTCGCGTCTTCGCGGTGGTCCGCGGGGCGCTTGCCATTGCTGCGATGCTGACGACCTGGATTTTTCTGGCGGTGCTGCTATTCTGGGCGGTGGGGGCCTACAACCGGCTGGTCCGGTTGCGCTCCGCCGCCATTCAGGCGTTCGGCGGCCTGGACGTGCATTTCGTGCGTATCACGGGCATGCTCGGCGAGTACGAGGCAGCGCAGAGTCCGGCGCTGCCCGCGCAGTCGGAGGTGCGCACGGCCCTGTGGGCGGCGACCACCCAGTTCGGTGCCTGCCTGGCCGTGGCGCGCGCGCGTCCGCTCGATGGCGGGGCCGCGGCGGCGCTGGCTGCCGCCCGCGAGGTGCTGCGCACGGCCTGGGCCGCGATGGTGCGGGCGGCGCGTGAACCACGAGAACCGCGTGAACCGCACGAGAGCGCTGCCGCGGCCGGCGATGGTGAGGCGAGCGGGCCGGGCTCGCTCCCGCCGACCGTGGCGGCCCCGGGCGAGGATGCCCTGGCGCTGTGGGAAACACGGTGGCAGGAGCTCTGGGCCCAGGCGGCCCTGGCCACCGGGCAGTTCAATGATGCCGTAGGCTCCTACAACGGGGCCATCCGGCAGTTCCCCGCCCGGCTGCTGGCCTGGCTTTTCGGCTTCCATGCAGCGCAGTCGCTCTGACGGCGCCTTGCGATCTTCCCTTGTTTTTCCGGGCCCTCCCATCCATGCCTGCATCCCCCGCGCATCCTTCCACTTCCCGCCCGGATTCGCCCGCAGGGGCGATTCCGCTGTGGCGGCAACTCGACGCGGTCGTGGATGCCGTGATGGCGGTGCGCGGCGGCCAGTCGGGGACCGCGGCCCTGGCGGCGGTGGACCCGATGCTGCGCGCCGGGGTGCAGGCGCTGTTCTTCGCGGTGCTGCGCCAGCTGGGCCGTGCGGAGGCGCTGCGGGCGCAACTGGCCCCGCGGCGGCCCAAGCCGCGTGTGGATGCGCTGCTGTGTTCCACCCTGGCCCTGGGCTGGCAGGCCGGTGCCGCCCCCTATGAGCCGTTCACGCTCGTGAACCAGGCGGTGGAGGCGGCCAAGCGCCATGCGGCCACGCGCGGGCAGGCCGCCTTCGTGAATGCCTGCCTGCGCCGCTTCCTGCGCGAGCGGGATGCGCTGGTGGCCGCCACGGACACGGACCCCGTTGCCCGGTGGAACCATCCCGCGTGGTGGATCGAGCGCCTGCGCAAGGACCATCCCGGCCATTGGGAGCAGATCCTGCGGGCCAACAACGCGCAGGCCCCGATGGCCTTACGCATCCACCGGGGCAAGGTGGACATGGCAGGCTACCTGGCCGCGCTGGAGGCGGTAGGCATGAAGGCCTGGCCGGCGAGCGACACCGGGCTGGTCCTGGAGTCTCCACAGCCCGTGCAGCGGCTTCCCGGGTTCGCCGAAGGCTGGGTTTCGGTGCAGGATCTCGCGGCCCAGCAGGCCGCGCCCCTGCTGCTGTCCGGCCTGGACCTGGGCCGGCCGCTGCGGGTGCTGGATGCCTGCGCGGCGCCGGGCGGCAAGACCGCCCACCTGCTCGAATATGCCGGAGCCGGGTCACCGGTCCACGTGACCGCGCTGGAGATCGACCCGCTGCGCAGCGCGCGCATCGGCGAGACGCTCCAGCGGCTGGGCCTGCAGGCGCAGGTGCTGGTGGCCGATGCCGGACGCCCGGAGGACTGGTGGCAGCAGGCCTGCGCCGGAGAACCGTTCGATGCCATCCTGCTGGACGCGCCCTGCACGGCATCGGGCATCGTGCGGCGCCATCCGGACGTGCGCTGGCTCAGGCGCCCCGGGGACATCGCCCAGCTGGCCGCCCAGCAGGCGCGGCTGCTGGCCACGCTCTGGCCACTGCTGAGGCCGGGCGGGCGCATGCTGTATTGCACCTGTTCCGTGTTCCGCGCGGAGGGCGATGACATGGTCCGGTCGTTTCTTGCGAACAACAATGATGCCCGTTTGCTGCCTTCGCCCGGACATTTGCTGCCCCGGGATCCCGGCGATGGCGGCGGCGTCCGCGAGAATCCCTCCCGTGAACATGACGGTTTCTTCTACGCACTCCTGGGCCGGGAGCCCGCCTGAGGCCGCTGCGGCGCCCGGCTGGCGCGCGCGCCTGCAGTCCGCATGGGGCGCGGCCCGACGCCGCGCCTGCTGGGCGCTGCTGCTGTGCCTGGGGCTGTGGCTGTCCCTGCCCGGTCCGGCTGCCGCGCAGGCCGGCAGCGGCGAGATCACCGACCTGAAGCTGGAGGCCGCGGACACCGGGCTGTACCTGTCGGCAGCCCTGCATTTCGAGTTGCCGGACCTGGCGGAGGATGCGCTGCTCAAGGGCATCACCCTCTATTTCGTGGAGGAGGCCGAGGTGCTGCGGGAGCGCTGGTACTGGTCCGACAAGACCGTCGCGCGCGCCACGCGGTATCTGCGGCTGAGCTACCAGCCCCTCACGCGCCGCTGGCGGCTCAACCAGTCCACGACGCCGTTCCAGGCGAGCGGGCTGGGTGTGGCGCTGGGCCAGAGCTATGACGAGCTGGAGGAGGCACTGGTGGCGATGCAGCGCATCGCGCGCTGGAGGATCGCCGATATCGACGACATCGACCGCCAGGCAGCGCACCTGGTGCACCTGCGCTTCCGGCTCGACATGTCGCAGCTGCCCAGGCCCTTCCAGATCGGCGCCATGGGGCGCTCCGGTTGGGATCTCGCGATTTCGCGCACCGAACGCCTGGCCATCGAGCCGCAGCCATGAGCCCCACCCCTTCCGATCCCGCACCGCCCCGGGAGCCCGTGACCGTCCGCAGCGGCCGGCAGGCCCGCGCCGCGCGCTGGGCGCTGGGCGTGTCCGTCGCCGTGATGAGCGCCATCGGCCTGGTGCTGCTGTTCCTGCTCACCGTCTCGACGAACAACCGGGCGATGTACGAGCGCAACTACGCGTGGCTCTTCGGGCTGAACGTGCTGGTGGCACTGCTGCTCTTCGCGGTGCTGGCCTGGGTGGCCGGGCGCCTGGTGGTGCGGCTGCGCAAGGGCCGCTTCGGCAGCCGGCTGCTGGTGAAGCTGGCGGGCATCTTCGGGCTGGTGGGGCTGGTGCCCGGGCTGCTGATCTACGTGGTGTCCTACCAGTTCGTGTCGCGGTCCATCGAGAGCTGGTTCGATGTGAAGGTGGAGGGCGCCCTGTCGGCCGGCGTGAGCCTGGCCCGGGCCACGCTGGACACGCTGGCCAGCGATATGGCCGCGCAGACGCGCACGGCCAGCATCCAGCTGGCGCCGGTGCCGGATGCCGCCGCGGGGCTGGTGCTGGAGCGCATCCGCGACCAGCTGGGCGCGACGGATGTGGTGCTTTTCAATTCGGCGGGGCAGCCGGTGGCGAGCGCCGGCCAGTCCCGCTTCGATCTCAATCCCGAGCGGCCGGCGCCGCAGCTGCTGCGCAATGCCCGGCAGCAGCGCTCGGCCTTCCAGATCGAGGGGCTGGACGAAGCCGCCGACCCGCAGGCCGTGCAGAACGCGCGGGTGAAGACGCTGGTGATGGTGGGCACCACGAGCGTGGGCCTGCTGGAGGAGCCGCGCTACCTGCAGGCCACGATGCGCCTGCCGCAGGTGGTGGTGGCCAACGCCCTGGCCGTGCAGGAGGCGAACCGTGAATACCAGGAGCGCGCGCTGGCCCGCGGCGGGCTGCGGCGCATGTACATCGGCACGCTCACGCTCAGCCTGTTCCTGGCGGTGTTTGGCGCCGTGCTGCTGGCCGTTCTGCTGGGCCGGCAGCTGGCAAGGCCGCTGCTGGTCCTCGCCGAGGGCGTGCGCGAGGTGGCTTCGGGCAACCTGAGCCCCAAGGCGGTGCTGCAGACGGGCGACGAACTGGGTGGGCTGACCCGTTCCTTCGCGGTCATGACGCAGCAATTGGCCGATGCGCGCTCCGCGGTGGAGCACAGCATGGGCGAGGTGGATGCCGCGCGCGCGCGCCTGCAGACCATCCTGGACAACCTGACGGCCGGCGTGATCGTGCTGGACGCGCAGGGCCGCATCCAGTCCACCAACCCGGGCGCGACCCGCATCCTGCGCGCACCCATGGCGGCGTTCGAGGGCCGGCCGCTGGCGGAGGTGCCGGGGCTGGCTGCGTTCGCGGCGGCCGTGCAGGCGCATTTCGACGCCTTCCTGGGCGACCGCGAGCAGCAGCACGGGCTGGACCACTGGCAGCATCCGTTCGACCTGCACGTGGGGGGAGGGGACCCCACCCATGCAGGGCCGGCCGGCAATGGAACGAGCCTGGTGGCCCGGGGGGCGGAACTGCCCGACGCGCTGCGGCTGCTGGTGTTCGACGACATCTCCGAGATCGTCTCGGCCCAGCGGGCCCAGGCGTGGGGCGAGGTCGCGCGCCGGCTGGCGCACGAGATCAAGAACCCGCTCACGCCGATCCAACTGTCGGCCGAGCGGCTGGAGATGAAGCTGACCGGCAAGCTGGGCGCCGCGGAGGAGGCGGTGCTGGCCAAATCGGTCAAGACCATCGTGGACCAGGTGGATGCCATGAAGCGCCTGGTCAACGAGTTCCGCGACTATGCGCGGCTGCCGGCGGCCGAACTGCAGCGCCTGGACCTGAACGCGCTGGTGGGCGACATCCTGCACCTGTATGGCGCGGAGACCGCCACGGTGCCGGTGGAGTCCGAACTCGACCCGCGGTGCCCGGCGATCGCCGGCGACGCCCAGCAACTGCGGCAGGTGATCCACAACCTGCTGCAGAACGCACAGGATGCGAGCGAGCAGCGTGCCCGTGAAGAGGGCGTGGCGCCCGCCCCGGTGCGCATCGCCACGCGCTGGAGCGAGACCTCGCGCCGGGTGCGACTGACGGTGAGCGACGCGGGCACGGGTTTTCCGGCACACATCCTGCAAAGGGCCTTCGAGCCCTACGTCACGACCAAGCCCCGCGGCACCGGCCTGGGCCTGGCCGTCGTGAAAAAAATCGCCGACGAACATGGGGCGCGCATCGATCTTTCCAATCGCGTGGAAGACGGTGTGATCCGGGGGGCTCAAGTGTCGCTATCATTCGCGCCTGAAACCCCCGTGGTTTATTAACAACACGTTACACGCAGCCCCGCAGCAGCATCCGTACCCATGGCAAACATATTGGTGGTTGACGACGAACTCGGTATCCGCGACTTGCTGTCCGAAATCCTGAACGACGAAGGGCACAGCGTGGACCTGGCCGAGAACGCCACCCAGGCCCGGGCCGCCCGGTCGGCGAACACCTACGACCTGGTCCTGCTCGATATCTGGATGCCCGATACCGACGGCGTTTCCCTGCTCAAGGAATGGGCGACCGCCGGGGCGCTGACCATGCCCGTCATCATGATGAGCGGGCACGCCACCATCGACACCGCCGTGGAGGCCACGCGCATCGGGGCGTTCTCGTTCCTCGAGAAGCCCATCACGCTGCAGAAGCTGCTCAAGGCCGTGGAGCAGGGCCTGGCCCGCACGGTGCCCGCGCCTGCGGCGGCTGCACCCGCCGCGGTGCCTGCGCTTTCCGCCACGCCGGCCTCGGCCGCCGCCGCACCTGCATCCGACGGACCCCAGGCGCCCGCATCGGCCAACGTGGGCGGGCCGGGGCTCGCCGCCAGCGGCCCCAGCTCCCACCAGGGTTTCGACCTCGACCGCCCGCTGCGCGAGGCGCGCGACGGCTTCGAGAAAGCGTACTTCGAGTTCCACCTGGCCCGCGAAGGCGGCTCCATGACGCGCGTGGCCGAGAAGACCGGGCTGGAGCGCACCCACCTGTACCGCAAGCTGCGGCAGCTGGGCGTGGACCTGGGGCGGAGCAAGCGCAGCCAGTGACGCAGGGCGCGCGGGCGACGATTTTTCAGAAAATTCGCGGCCTGGGTTCCAGGGGCGTTTTTTCTGGCTATAATTCAAGGCTCAGGCCCGGTAGCTCAGTTGGTAGAGCAGCGGATTGAAAATCCGCGTGTCGATGGTTCGATTCCGTCCCAGGCCACCAGAACGCAAAGCCCCTGATCTTTCACGAGGTCAGGGGCTTTTTGCTTGAGGAGAGATTTCTTTCGCAAGTCTGAGCCGTCGCAATCGCAATGAAGCGGCTGGTCTACCGATGGCTCCAGTCACACCCGGGCGGCCTGCTGCTGCCTCAACTTCCGAGGCGAGCGCATTTCCAGTGAAGAGTGCGGATGTACCTCGTTGAGTGCTCGAAGGCTGCTGGTGGCTGTGCGAGCACCTTTGGGCATCACGCGGATCCATGCGGGCTGAGTAGTCACGTTTGAATTCGTTCACTACCATCTCGATGCGATTGCTCTGGGGGTTGCCGACGGGCGCATGGATGGGCTTCAGGCCCAACGCGTGTGCCAGCGTCCTCGTCTCGGGGGCGATGTAGGTCTGCTGTTATCGCTGAGGAACTCCAATTTCGCCGGCACTGCCTCTGCTGCGCCGAAGCGACGCACGACAGCTTGATGCGCATCTAGTGCACCGGCTCGCTTGGCAGCCCCTAGCCTTCTCAGACCCTTTGGGCCGCTACCTCGCAGTTGAGCACTATGTTGCTCCTACGCGCGGACACTTGATGCTCGATGTTGCTTAATCGTTGAAGCCGCTGTGGTCCACACTCAGCATCTTGGACTGGATGCTCCATTGGGTGACTTGGCGAGAGAGACGGTTGCTCAGGTGCTGATCGCAGCGTTTGACCGCTACCGAACCTTGGGAAATTGCCATCGTGCGCGCGCTTTGGAGATTTTTTCCTCGTAGGACGAGCCGACAGGTGGCACGGGGGCGGGCAGCAGCAGAAGAAGGTATTGAGCTCGATTCAGTGCTCGCAGGATCCGAATGAACGTTTCCAAGTTCGCACGCCCCCCAGCTTCGAAGCGCTTGTAAGTTCTTAGTGGCACGTTAGCAAGTGCAGCAAGAGCTTCTTGTGTTAGTCCTGCCTCCTGTCTGAGAAGACGCGTGCGATCCGCCACAAGGAGGGCAATTTTTTCATCCGGCCACGTCTTAAGTGCTTCCAAATCTTGTTCAGATGTCATCGAACTATTCTGGGTCAAAAATGGCACTTTTTTTGTGGATAACTTACTTGTCCACAAATTTGTGGCGCGTGTCAATGGGAGGCGTCGATCGCCAGACCCTGGCTCAAAATTTGAGAATTGCGTACGTTCAAAGATCGGCAGGAAGGCCGTTTTTGGGCCGCAGGAGTGCCGAAAAATTGAGAGACAAGGGTTTTTGGTGCCCAGGCCAAAAAACGCCCGAAATGGGCTAGAATCGCTCATCACACGGAGGAAATCGGCTGAGCTGGCCGAGAGTCATAACAAGGCTCGCACCGGTGGAAATGACAAAAGGCCCCAGCCTTTCGACTGGAGCCCTTTGAAAGATCGACCGAAGCTCACTTCATCCCAGGGGACTCGGATCGCGACGAGAAAGATCAGTGGTGTGGAAGCCTTGGATCATATCTCGGTAGAGAGACGAGTGCACTCCTGGATAGGAAAAACCCTACCTTTGGAGTAGCGCATGAAAACGTGCACGTTCCCGAAGGCAGTGCATGTGCGTCCCTACGTCCGCTTTCGCCGCGGACGTTTGGAAAACGTGTGTGAGCACTGCCGTTCGTATCCCGCTTAAAGCGTGATACGGAGGGGCCCCGGTTCTGGGGCCCTTTTTTTTGAGCAGAGTGCAATCCATCGCCGGCTGTAGTCGATGGCTTTGGCCGGATGAGCCTTTTGAAATGCCTTGTCTTTGCTTATCAAGCTATCAGGCCCTTTCTAGCCGAGCTCAGTGTCAAGGTGCGCGAAGTCGCGCGTCTTATCCGCTCGCGCTTGTGCGAGATCTAAGACTACTTCATCTCAACCTCTCGTGAACGCCACGTTACGGCAGCAATGGCGACCGCGGCAACAGCCTGAATGCCGTGGACGCCACCGCCAGCATGCCGGCGATGCAGAGCATCACCGCCCGGTAGGGGTCATGGCCGTGGTGCTGCGCCCAGGCGGCCAGCAGCCCGGTCAGCCACTGCATCAGCGCCACCCCGAGGAACATCGACATGGTGTAGAGCGAGAGCGCACGGCCCGTCATCCCGGCCGGGTAGGACGAGCGCACGTCGGCGTACTGCAGCACGCTGTAGCCCGACAGCAGGCCCATCGCGAAGATCAGCACGACCGTGGCCGCGGCATGGTGCAGGAAGGCCATCAGCAGGAACAGGCCGCCCATGAGCAGCGAGAAAAAGGTGATCCACCAGCGGCGGCGCTGCGCCCCCGGGTCCAGGCGGCCGAAGAGTGCCGGAACGAAGAGGGCGATCAGCGACAGCACCAGTGCCACGTTGCCGCTCTCGACCAGCGAGAAACCGAACCGGCCCATCAGCAGCGGCCCCAGCCACAGGCCGCGCAGCGTCAGGAAGGCGGCGTAGCAGCACATGCCGAGGATCACGATGCCCCAGGTGTGCGGCATGCGGAACAGGTCTGCGAAACGGCTGGCCGCCTGCCCCCAGGATTCCCTGGGCCGACCGTTGTCGCTGGATTGCGGCAGTTCCGGTTCATGCACGCGCAGGTAGATCAGCAGCCACGACAGCAGCGAGAGCGCCGCCAGCACCCCGAAGCCCAGGCGCCAGCCGCCATGCTGCACGAGCCAGGCCAGGGGCGTGCCCGTGAAGATCAGGCCCAGGCCGCCCACGCCCATGCCCACGCCCGAGAAGAACGCGAAACGCTGGGCCGGAAAGTGCCGGGAAATGAAGACGGTGCAGGCCAGGAACGCCGGCGAGCAGCCCACGCCGATCAGCAACTGCCCCAGCATCAACCAGCCGTAGCCCGGCGCAGCGGCGGAGACCGCCGCGCCGATCACCGCCAGCGGAAACGCCGTCAGCACCGTGCGGCGCAGGCCGTACAGGTCCATGCCGATGCCCATGAGCAGCTGGGCCACGCCGAACGACAGGCCGAACAGACCGGCGAACGCACCGAGCGAATCGGGCGAGATGCCGAAGTCGGCCTGCAGGCCCGTGGCGATGATGCTCGTGACCGTGCGGAAGGCCTGGCTCAGAGCGAAGCCCGACAGCAGGCACAGGAACATGGCCCACAGGGCGCGGGAGGGCGGGGCGGGGTCTGCCGCGGGCTCTGCAGAACGGGTGGAGGGGGCGGGCACGGCGAAGGGGGCTGGGCGAACGGCGGCGGAAGCGGGCCGGCTTCCTTGGGCGGGATTCTCGCCGGCTTGCGCGAAGTCTGCAGGCTGGCAGCAAAGGCCAGAGCCTAGCGAATCCGCGCCCGGTGGGCGGTCACGCCGTGGACATGTGCAGGCACACGGGCAGCTGATCTGCCGTGTGCCGTGAATCCGCCCGTATAAACCTCAGGCTGTACATCGAATTTACGCAATATAAGCAGTAAATCGGTTTTACAACCTTTGGACTGTGAGCCATCCGTTCCAGAGGCACGCCGGTGGAGGGGCTGTCCAGTCACTTCGCAGCGGACTTGCCTTCCTCGTCACCCCGGATCTCCCCCGCGTTGAACGCCTGCCGGTACCGTGCCGCTGCCGGATAGGCCGCGCGGCGCACGCGCATGATCGAGCCCAGGGGGCGGTGGGCGGCCAGGCCGCGCCAGGGGCTGAAGGACAGGCGGTCGTCTTCCCGGGGGCTGTGCTCCGGGTCCCAGGTGGCCTGGGCGGGCACATGGATGCGCGCGAGGGCGACGTAGGGTGACAGGTCCTGCGGCCATTCCACGGAGGCGTCCTCCAGCGGCATCTTCTCGATGTCCACGCACAGCTGCACGCGCAGCTCCCAGGTGCCGCCGTGGGTGCGCAGGGCGTCCGACACCGCATCGCGCAGGGCCTGGGGGCTGGCGGAGAGGTCCACGGGCGCTTCCTTCAGGGCCGCGATTTCCGGCGAGACGGGGGCCAGGCAGAACTTGGCCATGTAGGGGCCGAACAGCAGCGGGACCTGCGTGAAATACATTTCCCCCAGCGGATGGGTGGCCGGGTGCCCGCCCATGGCCTTGAGGGTCGCGCTCTCGCCGCCGGCTTTCTCGACGAGGCTCTCGAGCCCGCGCAGCGCGGCCGAGAGGATTTTCTTGGCCTGCGGGGCCTTGTCGGTGGTGGCGGCCAGGAGCTTGAGGCTGCGCAGGAACTGCTTCGCCGTGGCCGCGGTGAAGACGGGCCCGTTCACCATGAGGAAGTCCTGCTCGGCGAGGCCGTCGGCCGGGTCCAGCCGGGGGCCGTCCGCGCCCAGCACCTTGAGCGCCAGGCCCCGGGGCGTGGAGACGCTGTCGTCCAGCAGGTCGCCCGGCGTGCTGGAGAGCCGCATCACGACGTCGTGCGTGCCGGGCCGTGCGAACAGGCCCTGCGCGAGCGGCGGCAGCAGGGGCAGCACCTCCAGGGTGCCGTGCAGGATGCCGTGGGACTTGGCGTGCACGCTGCGGTAGGCACGGCCTTCGTCCTTGGCAACGGTCTCGCTGATGCGGCGCATGGCTGCCAGCAGTTCCGCGTTGGTCTGTTCCTCGTCCTCTTCGGGGACCTCGTAATCCGCGCGGTAGGGCAGGGGCTGGAGCGGCGGCGTGGGGATGGAGTGGGACATGGGGCAGTGCGGGATGGTGTGGGAAAGGAGCCGAGTGCTCAGGCGCGGGCCGGCGAGGCCGGGGCGTTTGCCGTAGCCCGCTCGACGCGGACCGGAATGCATTTGGATGCGGGAACGTGGCTCTTGTCCGCGTGGTGGCCCAGCGGCACGAGCGGGTTGCATTCAGGGAAGTAGCCGGCCGCCGTGCCGGCAGGCAGGTCGAAGGGCACCGCCTGCAGGCCCTCCAGCTGACGCTGGTGGCCATCCTGGACGGCGGTGGTCACGCGCACGGCGTCGCCCTGCGCGAGGCCGCGGCGGGCCATGTCGCCGGGGTGCATCAGCAGGACGTTGCGCGTGCCGTGGATGTTGCGGAAGCGGTCGTCCAGGCTGTAGACGGTGGTGTTGAACTGGTCCTCGCTGCGCAGGGTCATGAGGTGCAGTACCTCGGCGTCCTGCACCGTGCCGGCACCGGCCGGGGGCACCACGAAGCAGGCCTTGCCGCTGGGTGTCTTCCAGTGCCGCTCCCGGGCGGCGTTGGGCTTGGGCAGGCCGCCGGGCTCGCGCAGCCGGTGGTGGAAGTCGCGGAAGACGTCCGGCCAGGTGGCTTCGATGGCGGTGCGCACGAGCGTGTAGTCGCCCGTCCAGGCGTCCCAGGGAACGTGCGGGTTCTCCGGCAGCGTGGCCCGGGCGATGCCCGCGACGATCGCGGCCTCGGAGCGCAGCGTGGGCGCGGCAGGTTCGGCGACGCCGTGCGACGGGTGGATCACGCCCATGGAGTCTTCGATCGACACGGTCTGCGGGCCGGAGGCCTGCGTGTCCACCTCGATGCGGCCGAGGCAGGGCAGCAGGTAGGTGTCGTGCGCGGGCAGGACGTGGGTGTGGTTGAGGCGCGTGGCCACGTGCACGGCGAGCCGCAGGCGGCTCCAGCCCGCTTCCAGCCGGCGTGTGTCGGGCGCGGCGCGCACGAAGTTGCCGCCCAGGCCGATGAAGGCGCGTACCGATCCGTCGATGATGCCCTCGCAGGTCGCGACGGTGTCGCGGCCCTTGTGGCGCGGGGGCTCGAAGCGGTAGAGCCCGGCGAGGCGGTCCAACGGGGCGAGTTCGGGCTTTTCCGTGATGCCCACGGTGCGCTGGCCCTGCACGTTGGAGTGGCCGCGCACCGGGCAGATGCCCGCGCCCGGCTTGCCGATGTTGCCGCGCAGCAGCAGCAGGTTGCTCACCATCTGCACGTTGGCGACGCCGTGGCGGTGCTGGGTCAGGCCCATGCCGTAGACGGCGATCACCGTGCCGGCCTGCGCATAGGTCTGCGCGGCCTGCGAGAGCGCGGCGCGCGAAAGGCCGCTGTCCCGCTCGATGTCGTCCCAGCAGCTCGCGCGCATCGCGGCCGCGAACGCGTCGATGCCCTGCGTGTGCTGCGCGATGAAGTCCGCATCCAGCACCCGGAGGGCACCGTGGGCCTGCGCCTCGTCGTCGGCCTCGATGAGCCATTTGCACAGGCCCGTGAGGGCGGCGAGGTCGCCCCCGTTGCGCACCTGCAGGTACTGGGTGCTGATCGCCGTGTCCTTCGGCGTGAGCATGTCCACGGGCGACTGCGGGTTGGCGAAGTGCAGGAGCCCCGGCTCCTTGATCGGGTTGAAGGTCACCACGGGCACGCCGCGTTCGCGCGCCTCCTGCAGCGGGTGGAGCATGCGCGGGCTGTTGGTGCCGACGTTCTGGCCGAAGAAGAAGATGGCCTCGGCGTGCTCGAAGTCTTCCAGCCGCACGGTGCCCACCGGCACGCCGATGGTTTCCGGCAGCGCGACCGACGTGCTCTCGTGGCACATGTTCGAGCTGTCGGGCAGGTTGTTGTTGCCGTACAGCCGGGCCAGCAGCTGGTACATGTAGCTGGTTTCGAGCGAGGCGCGGCCGGAGGCGTAGAAGATGGCAGTTTGAGGGTCTTCGGCGCGCAGTTCCTTCAGCACATGGCCGATGCCGGCGAAGGCTTCGTCCCAGGTGACGGCCACATACCGGTCCTGCGCGGCGTCGTAGCGCAGGGGCTCGGTCAGGCGGCCCGCGCTTTCAAGGTCGAGACCGGACCATTGCCGCAGTTCGGACAGCGTGTGGCGCGCGAAGAAATCCGGGCCCGCGCGCTTGTCCGTGAGCTCCCATGCGGTGGCCTTGGCGCCGTTGTCGCAGAACTCCGCAGCACGCGGCCTGGCCGGCTTGCCCCAGGCGCATCCCGTGCAGGCGAAACCGTCGGCCTTGTTCTGGTGCCGCAGGGCGTTGAGCGTGGTGAGCGGTGCGCCCTCCTTGAGGACGCTGACGGCCACGGCTTTCATCGAACCCCAGCCGCCGGCGGCATGCGGGTAGGGCGGGATGGGTTCTACAGGGGGCGTGGCACGGGAGTTCATCGCGCCTCCCCGGCCGGGGCAATGGCCGCCAGGCGGCGTGCGGAACGGGAGAGGGCGTGATGGAAGCGCATGCGGGCCACGGCGGGGTGAAGCGGTGCTCCACTGTGCGCGTGGCGGTCCGGCCGCATGCGTCAGCCGGACCGTGGCGGCGGCGTAGGAGGCCATGCCGAGCTCGGCAGGTGCTCTACAGAAAATTGCGGCTCTGCGTCGCGCGCGGCAAGCCCGTTACGCATTTACTTGTAATCAGGCTTTCGCCCGGCAGGCTTCAGCGCGGCAGGGCTGGTTGGTGGTGCCGGTGGCTGTGAAGGGGGTGGCGCGGGAGGGAGGTCTCCGGGCGGACGCGGCAACTCATCGGGGACCTGGTGCAAGGGGTGGTGTGCGGGATCGGTGACCATGGGGGCGTCTCCTGAACAAGATATGTCGGCGGTTGCGGACTGCCCACTATCGAGGCGTGTCGGGCCACATCACGTAGGACTGCCACGCCCGCACCTGCGTCGCTGGCCGAGTTGGTGCGGAGGCTTGTGTCTTTATTTGTCTGGCGTAACTTTTTGAAAAATATAATTACTCATCAGTGAGGCATGACTGATTGCCCTCTGAAGCAGGAAATCGGCGCAGCTGCGGTAGAGCGACGCGCCAATAAGAGCCCTCCCATCACCGTTGAAAGTTTTCATGTACCGATTACGACTCATCGCGATGCTTTCCATCGCGCTGCTCCTCGGCGCTTGCGCGTCGCCCCTGCGGACGAGCCTGACCCCCGAGCAACGCAGCAAGGTCACCGAACTCACTGCCCATGTGGTGGTGGTGCAGGACGAAGTGATTGCCGCTGTGCAACCCTCCACGGGCGGAGCGGCCCATGGCCTGATCGGCGCCATGATCGACAGCCACATCACGAACAACCGGGTGAAGGAGTCTCAAAGCGCCCTCGGCCCTTTCTATGCCGCCATCGAGGATGTGGATTACCGCAAGGAATTCAATGAGTCGATCCGGCAGGAGCTTTCCGGTTATCCGATCAAGATCGGCCGGTTTACGACGACGTCGCGCGCCGTGTCGAAGGACGAACTCGCCCGGTTGCGCTCCGATCTCCAGCCGGGGCAGGCGCTGCTGGTCATCCTTCCCAGATACACGCTGAGCATGGACTTCCGCACGTTCGATGTGGAGTCGATGGTCGGCATCTGGCTGCGGCCCGGCGAATCGGATTCCCAGATGCCGAGCCAGCGCGGGCAAATTCGCTACCAATCGGCGCCCGTGGGGCCTGGCGGCAGGGAATCGCTCACGCTGTGGGCGGCGCAGGGGGCGGCTCCTTTCCGCAATGCCATGCGCGAGTCCATTGCAGAAACCGTCCGGATGGTGATGCTGGACATCGATGTGGCCGCCAAGCCGCCCGAGGAAAAGGATCTCCAGACTTTCCCGTTCAACCAGGGGATGGGTAAAGGGGAGATCAAGGGCCAGGTACTGAAGACGGGCAACGGCCGGGTCATCCTGCTGGGCTCCGACATGAAGCTCTATTCCTTGCCGCACGGCGGCAGCCTCGCGACGACAGCGCAGCAATGATTCCGGAAGCCGACATGCATCAAAGAACCAAACGGATCACCGGCCTGGCCGCTCTTCTGCTCAGCACGGCCGCTGCGGCGCAGCCTGCGGTACCTGACAAGGACGCGGCATTCACCGTGAAAATGACATACGACCCGAGCGAGAGCGAGGCGGGCACCATGTCGTCCTTTCAGGCCAGCCCTTGTGTCCTGCACATCGCACCTGCTTCAGATGCCCGGCAAAACAAGGAAACCATAGGACAGTCGTTCAGCGGCCCGCTTCTGGCGGAAGGCGTCAGCCCATGGATGACCGAGGGACTCAAGCAACTCAAATCCTTCGGTTACACCATCGGGAGCACTCCGCCGGACGGCGCTCCTGCAGCAGATGGCCTGACTGTGCGGACAACCTTGACGCGGGCATACACCTGGCATGTCGGCATGAAGATTTTCAGCATGGTGGCAGTGAAGGCCGAATTCGCGGATCGCAACGGTGTGCTACAGCAGAAGTATTACCGCGCCCATGGCGACAAGACCAATATGTGGGGGGCGCAAGGCGAGTACGTGACGACGCTCAACTATGGCCTGAACAACATGCTGCCTTTTCTGGCGCGGGACATGCAGTCGCTGTGCAAGGGAGAGAAGGTCGAGGGCTATACCTACGCCGGGCCTGACGGGCTGCCGAAATAAGCGAAGAGGGGGTGCGAGGCGGGGTTGGGTGACTCGGCACCACCGAGGATAGGAGGCTGTCATGCGTTACTGGTGGGTCAATCAAAACCAAACATACCGTCATGAGGTGCGGGGCGGGTATCTTTGGTCGCCCAAGCGCAAGGCCAACCAAGCAAAGAACCCGTTTTACGACTTCATGCGCGAGGTGGCTCCTGGCGATGTGGTCTTCTCATTCGCGGACACCGTGATCCGAGCCATCGGCATCGCACAATCGCATGCGTACGAGGCCCCAAAGCCGTTGGAGTTTGGGCAGACCGGTGCCTACTGGGATCAGATCGGGTGGCGCTTGGATGTGCATTTCCATCCCCTTCGGGCGCCTGTGCGGCCCGCCTCCCACATGGCGGTGCTGGCACCACTGCTACCAGAGCGATACGCCCCTTTGCGGCCTAACGGAATGGGACTGCAGAGCGTGTACCTGACGCGCCTTCCTGAACGTCTGGCGGCGGCCTTGATCGATCTGCTGGGTGCTGAAGCCCATGACTTGGTGAAAGGCTTCCGAGTCGCAGACAGATCCGAAATGGTCGGCTCTGCGGTGGGACTTGTTCAATGGGAAGAGCACGAGCTTCAACGGGTCCAGACCGACGCCAGCTTGCCCGAAACAGACCGCCAGGCCTTGGTGCTGGCGCGTAGAGGCCAAGGCCTCTTCAAGGGGCGCGTGATGGCCATAGAGAGAGCCTGCCGGATAACGGGTGTGACAAGGGAAGAGCACCTCCGCGCCAGTCACTGCAAACCCTGGCGAGATGCCACGAACGAAGAGCGGCTCGATGGTGAAAATGGTCTGCTGCTTACCCCAAGCATGGATCATCTGTTCGACCGCGGGTTCATTGCGTTCGACGACGATGGGCAGGTGATTTTTTCTCCTGTGGCGGACCAGGATTCGCTGGTCCGCATGGGGCTTGATCCCCGGCAGCCTTGGAATGTCGGTGCCTTTTCAAGCGGGCAGAAGCGATTCCTCGAATTCCATCGCGAGAATGTGTTGCTGCGTTCCAGCTTTTTGGAGCATCTCAGGCCCTGATTCCGGCAAACGCTCCCACACAGCCGGCGTTTTTCCGGGACCATCGGGTATGACCTGCCGATCTGACAGGACACCCGGCGTCTACCAGCGCAGCAGCCTCGGCCCCACAAGTGCACCGGCCGCCACCGGCAGCGCCATGCCCAGCACGTACCAGATGGCAATGAAGGGTGCGGCCAGTTCGGGGCAGTGCAGCGCATAGACCGCTGCTCCGGACGCGCCGCCCAGAGCACCGGCGCCGGCACCGGCCAGCGCGGGTCGCACCGGCGCCAGCGATTTCAGCGCCCAGATCGCCGCCAGAAACATCGGCAACGAAAGCACAGCGATGTTTTCCGCGCAGACCCGCCAGGTACTGCTCAGAATCAGCGTGCCGGCTTCGTTCGCCGGGGCCTGCACCAGCACCACCAGCCCAAGCGCCCACAGGAACCCGATTGGCAGCGCCCACGCAGTCCAGGCGATGCGGGTGTCGGCACCTGGCTGGCCCAGGCGGGCGACCAGCGGCAAGGCGACCAGCGCCATCAGGCACGGGACACCGAACTTCACCCAGAACATCGGCAGGGTGGCATAGCGGCCCAGTGCGGGGTTGAGGCCCAGCACGGCCAGCATCATCAGCATTGAAACCGGCAAGGCGGCCAGCATGCCCAGGCCGAGCCGGCGGGCCGCGACATGCCGCTGCACCGGCAGGGTGTCGGCGGCAAGCAGATGGATCAGTTCGTCGGTCTTCATGAGGGGGCTTTCGCCAGGGAACGGGACGTGGAAGCGATACGGGCAGCCAGTGCCTTCAACCCCCGGTGGATGCCGATCTTGACGGCGGATTCGGACATGCCGGTCTCTACCGCCACTTCGGCCACCGAGCGGCCTTCCAGCTTGACCTGCTCGATGGGCAGGCGCTGCCGGTCGGGCAGGGTGGCGAGCAGTTGCCAGAGGTCGCGCCGCGCTTCGGCTGCGTCGCTTCCGGTGGTGTCGAACAGGGCCGTATCGTCATCGTCCAGCATGTCGTGGCGGGCTTCGCGCTCCTGGCGGGCACGCAGCAGGTCGATGGCCTTGTAGCGGGCGATGGCATGAACCCAGGCGGTCACCGGCTGGTCGCGCCGGTACGTGTGCCGCTGGTTGTGAATGGCTAGCAGGGTGTCTTGCACGAGGTCCTCCACGTCGTCGGGCCAGCCCGACAGGCGCCGGCGATAGAAGGATCGCAGACGTGTGCCGAGTTGCTGAAGAAAACGGCGGTACGACGCCGCATCGCCGTCCAGGCCGGCGAGCATCAGGCTGCGCAGCGTCTGTTCGGTCTGGGTGTGCGTCGCATCGGCAGCGGACGGAATTCGTTCCATGGAAGCAGCAGGGTACACGCGGGCCCTGCCCGCGTGCCGCGGTAGTCCTGTCGATTACTTCTTCATTTCGTCTTTTTTCATGGTGTCCTTGCCCATCGTGTCCTTGGACATGCCGTCCTTGGCCATGGCATCTTTCTTCATTCCATCTTTCGTCATGGCATCTTTGCCCATCGTGTCCTTGTGCATGGCGTCCTTGTGCATGGCGTCCTTGGACATCGAGTCCTTCTTCATCATGTCGTCGGAAGCCATGGCCGAAACAGAAGCGGCGGCCAGGCAGGCTGCGAGCAGTGCGGTGTTGAGCTTGTTCATGGTGAAAGTCCTTCGGTGTGGATGGTGAAAAGTGCGCCGTCGCCCGAAATGGACACGGTCGCGTTGTCTGCGGCGTCGAGTGCGGGTGCGCTCAACTTCCGCCGAACCAGTTGTAGCCCTGGTCTTCCCAGTAGCCGCCCTGGTAGGTATTGGTGACAAACATCGCCATGATGTTTTTCGGGTTCTTGTAGCCCAGCTTGGTGGGCATGCGCAGCTTCATGGGGAAGCCGTACTTGGGCGGCAGCGGGGCGCCGTCGTAGCTCAGCGTCAGCAGCGTCTGCGGGTGGAGCGCGGTCGCCATGTCGATGCTGGTGTAGTAGTCGTCGGCACACTTGAAGCCGATGTATTTCGCGCTGGTGTCGGCGCCGATGCGGTGCAGGAAATCGCGGAAGGACACGCCGCCCCAGCGACCGATGGCGCTCCAGCCTTCCACGCAGATGTGGCGCGTGATCTGGTCCTGCTGCGGCATGGCACGGAGTTCATCCAGGGTCCAGCGGTGCCTGTCGGCGACCATGCCGGTGACCTCCAGGCTCCAGCCTTCTTCCTTCACTACCCGCACCTCGTCTTCGCCGTAGTAGGCGTTGAAGGGAAAGGGCCGGGTGATCATGGCCTCGGAATAGGTCGGGGCCAGGCGGTTCGGATCGAACAGCCAGCCCTGCGCCTGGTCGTTGAAGCGGGAGATTCGGTTGAGCACGGCCTCGACGTCATCGTTGTCGCTGATGCTGCATCCGGTCAGCAATGAAAGGCCACCCAGCGTGAGCGAACCGCGCAGGAAGTTGCGGCGGGCTGTCGGCGCCATGCGTTTCTCGAGTATTCGGCGGGCCTCGGCCAGCGCCGCGTCGGCGTCGACATGGGGCAGAGTCCGGCGTTTGAAGATGTTCATGCTGCCGCCTCCTCGCCACGGGCGCTGAGCATGGTCAGCAGGGTGCGCGGCACCAGGGCCACCATGACCATATGCACCGCGATAAAACCGACCAGCAGTGCCATGCCGACGAAGTGGATGCGCCTTGCCAGCTCGTAGCCGCCAAGAAGGTCTCGCAGCAGGTGGAACTGCACCGACTTCCACAGCACCAGCCCCGACAGCACGATCACCAGGATGTCGACCATCACGAACAGGTATGCCAGCCGCTGCACGCTGTTGTAGTGGCGGGGATCCGCATGCGACAGGCGTCCTCGCAAGGCGGCCAGTGCGTCATGCAGGACCGCACGTGACGACAGTGGGAAGAACTTGCGGCGCAGGCGGCCGGTGAAAACGTTCATCGCGAGATAGAAGACGCCATTGCCGACCAGCAGCCACATCGCGGCGAAGTGCCACTGCAAGGCGCCTCCGAGCCAGCCACCGAGAGTGAGGCCGGTCGGGATAATGAAGTCGAAGAAGGGCGCGGCGTTGTAGATGCGCCATCCGCTGGCGATCAGGATCAATACCGCGAACGCATTCAGCCAGTGGCTGATGCGCGTCCACAGTGGATGGATCTGTCTCGATGTTGCATGGACTGTCATGGGAACTCCTGGCGCGGCGCACCGGACGATCCGGTTTGCGATGGAAGTTCGTGACAGGAGCGTCGCGGGTTACAGCCGGTGGATCTTTTTTTGAGGAACACCGGAAACCGATGGCTCACCCGGCTCCGCCCCGGACGGATGACGAACTTTAGAGACCATGCCCAGGGTGTCTGGCCGACGGGATGCCGGCCCGGCAGGTTTTAGCAGCGTGAGGCCAGTCGCGCCGGACGGCCCGCCATCGCTTTCGTACTTCAAATGCAAGGTCGGGGCCAGCGCCTGGGTGATCTGTGCGCGCAGCCATTCGTTTTCGACAGAGTCGAACATGTCCACCTGGGTGGGGTTGGCGATCACGCCGAGCGGGAGCTGGAAGATGTAGGTGCCCGAGGTGGCGCCGACGGGACTGCACCACTGGCCGTTGACCTGCACGAAGGTGGTTTTTCCGGGCTACGGCCAGGGAAATACGGAAGGGCCGAGTTGCTTTGGTGTGCCGCGCGACCGGGTCATCGGGCACGGCGCGGAGCGCTGCCGCGACCTGTTCGCGCGTTGAGCGCCACCATCACCATGAGCCCTTCCCGGGTCGGACGGTGACGCTCCGGCCGGATGGCGACGCGTCGTCAATGGGCGGGGTTTTGCCCGGGGGGGCTGCCTGGCCGTCTTGCATTGGCTATTTCCAATATTGCGCGCTGCGCATCAGTGGCGCCCCACCGGGAATCTTCCATCAGGCAAGGCGGCCCCGCCGTGCTCCCTCCGCAGTTCCTCCGCCCTTCGGCGTATTCCCTCCCTCTCTTCCGGCCCCATCGTCTCCAGCCGCGCCAGCTGTGCGGCCATGCGGGGCACGCCTGCCAGCAGTTCCCGGTGCCGCAGCAGGAAGTCCCAGTAGAGCGTGGTGAAAGGGCAGGCCGTGTCGCCCAGGAAGGCATCCGGGTCGTGGCGGCAGGTGGCGCAGGGGCCGCCCATGCGCTGGATGTACTTGCCCGTGGCGATGTAGGGCTTGCTGGCCATCAGGCCGCCGTCGGCGTACTGGGACATGCCGAGGGTGTTGGGCAGTTCCACCCATTCGACGGCATCGACATAGACGGCGAGGTACCACGCATGCACGGCCTGTGGCCGCACGCCCAGCAGCAGGGCGAAGAGGCCCGTCACCATGAGGCGCTGGATGTGGTGGGCGTAGCCGTGGTCCAGTGTCTGCCGGATGGCCTGGCGCAGGCATGCGAAGGGGGTTTCTCCGGTCCAGTACCAGGCGGGCAGGGGCGCATCGGCACCGAGCGCGTTGCGGTCCTGGTAGGACGGCATTTCGGTCCAGTAGATGCCGCGCACGTATTCGCGCCAGCCCAGGATCTGGCGGATGAAACCCTCGGCGCTGGGCAGCGGGACACGGCCGCTCCGGTAGGCGGCCTGGGTGGCAGCGACCACCTCGCGCGGATGGATCAGCTTAAGG
Source organism: Acidovorax sacchari (assembly GCF_042847045.1). Taxonomy (NCBI): domain Bacteria; kingdom Pseudomonadati; phylum Pseudomonadota; class Betaproteobacteria; order Burkholderiales; family Comamonadaceae; genus Acidovorax; species Acidovorax sacchari. Next base: position 5,217,159 of record NZ_AP035783.1, on the reverse strand, counting down.
TTGAGCGCCGCGGACAGGTGCGAGTGGTAGAGCCAGGGCTCGTCCGGCCACATGGCGTCCTGGAAGGGGCCGAACGCCGGCAGCCGGTGGTCCACGAAGTCTGCGAGCGCATGCAGGGCCTGTGCGCGGGTGACCGGCCAGGCGAAGCTCTCCAGCGACCCCGGATGGTCGCCGAAGCGCCGGGCGACCATTTCCAGCACCTCGCGGGTGATGGCGTCGGGCTCGAAGCGGCAGCGCCCGGGTACCATGCCCGGCCCCTGCGGACCGAAGGGGCGCCGGTTGTCCTTGTCGTAGTTCCAGGCACCGCCCTCGGGCTGGCGGCCGTCCATCAGGATGCTGTGGCGGCGGCGCATGGCGCGGTAGAAGGTTTCCAGGCGCAGCGGCCGTCCGGCCAGCTGGCGCCGGAAGTCGGCGAATTCGCGCACGGTGGCGAAGAAGTGGCGGTCGGGCCGGGTTTCCAGCGGCAGCCCGGCGCCGGCCGCAACGGCGGACAACGCCTTCCAGACGCGCCAGTCCCCGGGCGCGGTCATCACGAGGCGCTGCGGACGGTGCGTGCGGATCGCCGCGCGCAGCGCATCGGCCAGCGTGCGGCAGGGGGGCTCGCGGTCGTCGTCCAGGCGCCGGTAGTCCAGGGGGCGGCCCAGCGCCCGCAGCGCCTGCGCAAAATGCCGCATGGCCGCGAGAAAGAGGGCGATGCGCGGCCGGGAGGACCAGGCGTGCGTGGATTCCTCTTCCACTTCCGCCATCCACGCCATGTCCTGCTGCGGGTCGAAGCCGTCGAAGGCCGCTGCGTCCGGATCGAGCTGGTCGCCCAGCACGAGCACGATCGCGCGCACCGGCCGGGCGGGTGTCGTCGTGGCGGGCGCCGGTGATTCCATGCCCGGGAATATAGGCGGCCCGTAAGCCGCAGCGGAAGCAGGGCGTTTGGACGGCGGGTTAAGATGCCCGCAACGCTCCGGGGTGCACGCGTGTGCTGAGATCCACACCCGAGAACTTGAACCGGGTCATTCCGGCGGAAGAAGAGCTGTCACCACCATCCTCCAGCCTCCGCAGGCGCGCCGCGTGGCGTGCACGGCATGGCCGGGCGTGACCTTCGGAGCATCGTTCACAGGTCACGAAGGAAGAAGCTCCATGGACAAGGTCGCTGCGCTGGTCGCGGACATCCTCGCATTCATCGCGATGGAGGAAGAAGGCGGCTGCACCGACGCACAGTTCGACACGCTGGCTTTGCGGCTGTTCGCCCACCAGTATTCCGCCAACCCCGCCTACCGCACCTTCTGCCAGCGCCGCGGCGCGACGCTGCGCAGCGTGGAGCGCTGGAGCGACATCCCCGCGGTGCCGATCGACGCCTTCAAGGCGACGGAGCTGCGCAGCGAGCCGCCGCGGCCGGACGAGCGCGTGTTCATGACCAGCGGCACGACCCGGGGCGCAGAGGCGCGGGGGCGGCATTTCCACCCGCGGCTCGATGTGTACGACCTGTCGATGGCGCGCAATTTCCAGCGGCGCTTCATGCGCGGGGCCGGGCCCATGCCGATGGGCATCCTGTTCCCCGACGAGCACCTGATGCCGAATTCGTCGCTGGCGCACTACCTGGCGCTGGCGCGGTCCGTGTTCGGCAGCCCGGTCAGCCGGCATTTCGTGGGCGCGCACGGCATGCACGTGGTGAGCCTGTGCGCGGCGCTGGAGGCCGCGGAGCGCACCGGCACGCCGTACGCGCTGCTGGGCGCGAGCTACAGCTTCGTCCATTTGATGGAGGCACTGCACGAGAAGGGCCGCCGCTTCCAGCTGCCGCCGGGCAGCCGCGTGCTGGACACGGGCGGCTACAAGGGCCAGTCGCGCGAGGTGCCGCCGGAGGATTTCTACGCCGGGCTCTCTTACACGCTGGGCGTGCCGCGCGAGCTGTGCATCAACATGTACGGCATGACGGAGCTGAGCACGCAGTTCTACGACGACGGCAATGCCGTGGTGCCCTCGGTCAAGTCCGGGCCGCACTGGATCCGGTCGCGGCTGGTGGACCCGGCCACGGGACGTGACGTACCGCCCGGCGAGCGAGGCATCCTCGTGCATTGCGACCTGGCCAACTACAACTCCGTGACCACCATCCTGACCGAGGACGTGGGCGAATGGGCCGAGGGCGGCTTCCTGCTGCTGGGCCGGGCCGAAGGCGCGCAGGCCAAGGGCTGTTCGCTGGCGGTGCAGGACTTCATGCGGGCCACCGGGAAATGACATCCCAGGCGGCCACCGCGGTGCAGCGGGTGCGGGCGGGCTATCTGCCCGGCATCGAGGCGCAGGACGTGGCCTGGCAGGTGCTGCCCTTCGCCCAGGGCGCCGCCCGGCTGGAAGTGGAGGTGCCCGTGCTCACGCCCGCGCAGATGGACGCCCTGGCGTGCCGCGTGCGCGAGGCGGCCGCCCGCCATCTGCAGCCCATGGCGGTGGAGCAGGTCATCGATGTGATCGACCGTGCCATCGCCCGCCTGCTGGACCGCAGCGATCCGGCGCGGCAGCAGGCCGAGGCGCTGCTGCCCATCGTGAGCGGCTACGACGCCGAGATGGTGCGGCTGGGACTCACGGGTTTTTTCAAGACCTTCCGCGCGCCGCAGCTGCGCCGCTTCGTGGCGGAGGACTTTGCCAATCCGCTGGTGCTCGACGGCTTCCAGCCTGCGCCGAAGGGCGGCGCGGTACGCGCCTTCGGGCCGGGCCTGCTGGTGCACAGCTGGGCGGGCAATGTGCCGGCGCTGGCGCTCTGGAGCTTCGTGTGCGGCCTGCTGGTCAAGGCCGGCAGCATCGGCAAGCTGCCCAGTGCCGAGCCGCTGTTCGCGGGCTGGTTCGCGCAGCTGCTGGCCGAGGTGCACCCGCCGCTGGCCGGCTGCTTCGCCGTGGTGTGGTGGAAGGGCGCGGACGGCGACGATGCCGCGGCGCTCTATGCCCGGGCCGACACGGTGCTGGCCTATGGCGGCAACGATGCGCTGCATGCCATCCAGCGCCGCCTGCCCGTGACCACGCGCTTCCTGCCGCACGGGCACAAGCTGGGCTTCGGCATCGTTTCGGCCGCCGCGCTGGATGCGCTCGATGCGCCGGCCGTGGCGCGCCGGGCCGCGTGGGACGTCATGCGCTACGACCAGCAGGGCTGCTACTCGCCGCATGTGTTCTACGTGCAGCGCGGCGGCGCCGTGTCGCCGCGCGCCTTCGCGGGCTACCTGGCGGGCGAGCTGGCGCAGTTGCACCGGCGGTTTCCGCGCCGGGCGCTGGACATGGAGGAATCCGCCGCCGTGGCCAGCTGGCGGCAGGCGCTCGAATGGCAGGGCCTCTCGGCGGCCGGCGGCGCCGCTGCCGACGAACTCATCGGCACGCCCGATGACCCGTGGAGCGTGGCGTACTGCGACGCCCTGCAGCCGCTCGCGCCCACGGCGCTGCAGCGCAGCGTGCAGGTGGTGGCCGTGGATGCGCTGGGCGAGGTGCCGCACGCCATCGCCGGCCACGGGCCCTTGCTGCAGACCGCGGGCGTCGCGGCCACGCCGGAAGAACTGCGGTACCTGGCCGCGTTGCTGGGGGCGGCGGGCGTGACCCGCATCAGCGCCATCGGTGCGATGAGCGTGCCCGAGGCCGGCTGGCACCACGACGGCCGTTTCAACCTGCTGGACCTGGTGCGCATGGTGGAGATCGAGCAATCCGCCGAAAGCGCCGCAGAGATGTTCGCGCCCTATGCCGACTGAGACCGCGCCAGTGGACTGCGCCGGGCAGGTGCCCGGCGATGCCTTTCTCGACATCGAGCAGGCCGTGTTCGCCTACCCGGGTCGCGCCCCGGTGGTGGATGGCGTGAACTGGCGCATCGGCGCGGGCGAGGTGCATTGCCTGGTGGGCCGCAGCGGCTGCGGCAAGACCACGCTGCTGCAGCTGGCCGCGGGCCTGCTGCGCCCGCAGTCGGGCCATGTGCGCATGCAGAGCCGGGACGTTGTGGCGCCGGGCCCGCAACTGGGCTTCATGTTCCAGGCGCCCACGCTGCTCGAATGGCGCAGCGCCATCGACAACGTGCTGCTGCCGGTATCGCTGCAGCGCCGGCCGCAGGCGGCCGACGTGGAGCGCGCTCAGGCGCTGCTGGACCAGCTGGGGCTGGGCGCCCATGCGCGGCACCATCCGCGCCAGCTTTCGGGCGGCCAGCAAAGCCGCGTGGCGCTGGCGCGCGCGCTGGTCCTGGAGCCCGCGCTGCTGCTGCTCGACGAGCCTTTCGCGGCGCTGGACGCCATCACCCGCGCCGAGCTGCAGGACGACCTGCTGCATACCTGCCGGCAGCGGGGCACCACGGTGCTTTTCGTGACGCACGACATCACCGAGGCCGTGTACCTGGGCGACCGCATCGCGGTGCTGCAGGCGGGCCGCGTGGCGGACGACATCCGCATCGACCTGCCCGCGCCGCGCACCCAGGCCATGCGGCACGACGCGCCCTTCAACCGCCTGTGCGCACGCGTGCGCGCCGGCCTGGACGGGGTGGGCGCATGAGTGCATCCCGCGAGCAGGCCGTGCCTTCGTCTGCCTGGCCTTACCGCGCCCTGGGCGCCGCGCTGCTGCTGGCGCTGCTGGGCGCGTGGGAATGGGTGGCCCGGCATTCGGGGCTCTCGGCGCTCGTGCTGCCCGCGCCCTCGGCCATCGCGGCATCGCTCTGGCAGGGGCTGTGCACGGGTTATTTCGTGCCCCATGTGCAGGCCACGCTGGCGGCGCTGCTGCTGGGGCTGGCGGGCGGGGGGCTGGCGGGCCTGGCGATCGGTATCGCGCTGGCCGAATCGCCGCTGCTGGAGCGCGTGCTGCGGCCCTACGTGGTGGTCAGCCAGGTGGTGCCCAAGCTGGCGCTGGCGCCGCTGTTCGTGCTGTGGTTCGGTTTCGGCATTCCGTCCACCGCGCTCATCACCGGTCTGATCTGTTTCTTTCCGTTGATGGAGAACACCTTCACCGGGCTGCGGCAGACCGATGCGCAGCGCCTGCAGCTCTTTCGCATGCTGGGCGCCACGCGCTGGCAGACGCTGCTGCGCCTGAAGCTGCCGCTGGCGCTGCCGGCCGTTCTGGCAGGACTGCGCATGGCCGTGGTGCTGGCGCTGGTGGGGGCCGTGGTGGGCGAGTTCATCGGCGCCAGCCGGGGCCTGGGCGCGGTGGTGATCGCCGCGCAGGGGATGATGGACACGTCCCTCATGTTCGCGGCGCTGGTGCTCATCGCGGCCATCGGGCTGCTGCTCTACCAGGCCACGCTGTGGCTGGAGCGCTGGCTGCTGCGGCCCTATGCCGATCGTTCCTGACCCTTCTTTCCCTTTCCTCTCTCGACCCCATGCAACGACCTGAATTCCTCTCGCGCCGCACGCTGCTGGCGGCTTCCGCCGGGCTGGCGGCCACGCGCTGGGCGGGTGCCGCCACGCCGCCCGCGGCGGCCCCGGGCAAGATCACCGTCGCGGGCTGGAGCAAGCCTATCAGCGAGATCACCAACCTGCTGGCCGAGCCCGAGAAGGGCTTTTTCAGGGCGCGCGGCGTGGAGCTGGGCTACCTGCCCGGCGCGGGCGGCGGCGATGCGCTGCGCAATATCCTGAGCGGCCAGGGCGACGTGGCCTTCACCGATCCGGGCTCGTTCTTCATGGCGCTGGACAAGGGCGAGAAGCTCGCCGCCATCTACGACATCTACCCGCAGAACGTGTTCAACGTGGTGTCGCTGCAGTCCTCGGGCATCCGCACGCCGGCCGACCTGAAGGGCAAGCGCATCGGCGTGTACAGCCTCTCCAGCGGCACGCGGCAGAACCTGCTGGTGCTGCTGCACCAGGCGGGGCTGAAGGAATCGGACGTGACCATCGTGGTCACCGGCCTGCTCAATTTCGCGCCGCTGCTGCAGGGCCAGGTCGATGCCACGGCAGCCACCGACACGGGCCTGGCGGTGGGCCGCCGCAAGGGCCTGGGCGCCGTGAACGTGATGCAGGTGCGCGACTACCTCAATGTCTCCAGCGACCTTTTCGTGGTGCGCAGCGAGGTGCTGCTGCAGAAGAAGGCGCTGCTGTGGGCCTTCCTGCAGGGCTACCGCGATAGCGCCGCATGGATGATGGCCAGGCCCGAGGAAGCCGCCGCGCTGGCCGTGAAGGTCGCGATCGACGGCACGCAGCAGGACGCCAATCTGGAGGTGATCCGCCTGCGCAACGCCTCCGCGCAGCCTTCGGTGCCGGGGCAGCCGCTGGGCGCGTTCAACCTCGCGTCGCTGCAGAAGGCGGCCGATGCCTACCGCGCGCTGGGCCTGGTGCAGAACGGCATCCGCGTGGCCGACGTGGTGGACGCCAGCCTGCTGCCCGCCGCGTGAACCCGCCGGACTTGAGGAGCGAGGAGCACCCCATGAAGTTCAAGGGCCAGGTCGTGCTGGTGACGGGCGCGAGCCGCGGCATCGGCGCGGCCATCGCGCGGGCTTTCGCGCAGGAGGGCGCCACGGTGGTGGTGAACCATTTGTCCAACGACGCGGCGGCTGCCGAGACGGTGGCAGCCTGCCGCGCCGCCGGCGGCGATGCCTGGGCTGCGCGCGCCGACGTGGGCGATGCCGATGCGGTGCGCGCGATGGTGGACGCGGTGGTGCTGGAGGCCGGCCGCATCGACGTGGTGGTCAACAACGCTTTCCGGCCCTATGCCTTCGATGCACGCCGCCGCACGCTGTTCGACGGCCTGGAGTGGAGCGACTACCAGGCCCAGTTCGACGGCGCCGTGGGCGGGGCTTTCAACGTCTGCCAGGCGGTGCTGCCGCACCTGCGCCAGCGCGCGCGGGGCAGCATCGTGAACATCGCCACCAACCTGGTGGAGCACCCCGTGGTGCCCTACCACGACTACACCACGGCCAAGGCCGCGCTGGTGGCCTTCAGCCGCAACCTGGCGGCCGAACTGGGGCCCGTGGGCATCCGCGTCAACTGCGTGGCGCCGGGGCTGGTCTATCCCACGCAGGCGAGCCAATCGACGCCCGAGGCGCTGCGCGATGCGATCACCGCCGCCACGCCGCTGCGGCGCATCGCCCGGCCCGAGGACGTGGCGGGGCCGGTGCTGTTCCTGGCCTCGGAGTGGAGCGGCTTCATGACCGGGCAGGTGCTGTTCGTCGATGGCGGGCTGGTGATGAAGTGACCGTGCGCTGAAAGAGGCTCCAAATGCGGCGCCGGCCTACAGGATGCGCCGTGCTTCCGGGGCGCGGTTTGCGGATAGTCGGGCCATGTCCGAGAAACTGCTCTTTTTCCTGCAGAGGCTGGTGCGCAAGACCTGGCTGCGCTGCGCGCTCTTCGCCCTGGCGGCCTTCGCCGCCGTGATGCTGGCCGCCTGGCTGGGGCCGTACATTCCCGACGGCGTGGCGCTGAAGCTGGGCTCCGACGCGCTCGACAGCCTGCTGAACATCCTGGCCTCCAGCATGCTCACGGTGTCGATCTTCTCGGCCAGCACCATGGTGGCCGCGTTCTCGGCCGTGGCCAACAGCGCCACGCCGCGCGCATCGCAGCTGCTGATCGAGGACTCCACCGTGCAGAACACGCTGGCGGTGTTCATCGGGGCCTTTCTCTACGGGGTGGTCGCGCTGGTGGGGCTGCACGTCCACTTCTATGGCGACGGCGGACGGCTGGTGCTGTTCGGATTCACGCTGCTGATCCTGCTGGGCGTGGTCGTGGTGCTGTTGCGCTGGATCGACTACCTGTCGGTGCTGGGGCGGCTGGGCGAGACCATCCGCCGCCTGGAGGCCGCCACGTGCAAGGCCATCGACCAGCGCCTGGCGAAGCCCTTCCTGGGTGGGCGCCGGCAGCGGCCGGGCGAGCGCGGTGCCCATGCCGTGCGCAGCGATGCCACCGGCTTCGTGCAGCACGTGGCCATGGACCTGCTGCAGGCCCGCGCGGAGGCACTGGAGGGCATGCTCCACCTGCACGTGCTGCCCGGTGCCTTCGTCGCGCCCGACACCGTGCTGGCCACCAGCGACAGGCCCCTCGACGATGCCGCGCGCGACGCCATCCTGAAAGCGGTGCTGATCGGCCCCGGCCGCAGCTTCGACCACGACCCGCGCTACGGCTTCGTGGTGATGGGCGAGGTGGCGGCGCGGGCCATGTCGGCATCCATCAACGACCCCGGCACCGCGCTGGACGTGATGGGCGCGGGCGTGCGCACGCTGGCCCACTGGGCGCACGGCCAGCGGGCGGCCGACCGCGAGGCCGGGGCCGCTGGAGAGCCTGTGCCTGCCTGCGATCGCGTGAGCGCGCCCGCGCTGCGGGAGGCCGGCATGGTGGAGGATGTGTTCGAGCCGCTGGCGCGCTACGCGGCGGCGTCGGTGGAGGTGGGCGTGGCGCTGCAGCGTGCGCTGCATTCGGTGGGGGCGCTGCACCCCGCGCTGCGCGAGCCGAGTGAGCGCCTGTCGGCCTACGCGCTGGAGCGCGCCGACAGGGTCGACCTGTGCGGCAGCGACATGGCGGCGCTGCAGGGCGCCGCGCGGGGGACGCCCAGGTGATTTGAAGTCGCGGGCGCTTTCGCTACAGTGCCGGCATGGCTTCTTTCTCGCGATCACTGCCCCTGGCGGGCGCCACCAATTTCCGGGACCTGGGCGGCTATGCCGGCCAGGACGGGCGCACGGTCCGCTGGCGCCGCATGTTCCGCTCCGACCACCTGGCATGGCTCACCGCGCAGGACGCCGACACGCTGGCGCCGCTGGGCCTGGCGCGTGCGATCGACTTCCGCGGCGAGGCGGAAAGCGCGGCGCTGGCCTATGCCCTGCCCGGCGTGGCCTACCATCCGCTGCCGATCGAGCCGACCGTGGTGCAGCGCGCCAAGGACATGGCGCTGGCCAACCGGCAGATCACGCCGGCCATCGCCGTCGAGCTGATGCAGGACACGTACCGCGCCTTCGTGTCCGACAACGCGGCGCAGTTCGCCGCGCTGTTCGGGCACCTGCTGCAGAGCGACGCGCCGCTGGTCTTCCACTGCACCGCGGGCAAGGACCGGACGGGCTTCGCCGCGGCGCTGATCCTGCTCGCGCTGGGCGTGTCGCGCGACGTGGTGATGCAGGATTACCTGCTCACCAACAGTCTCTACCAGCCACCGGCGCATTTCACGGGCACCGCGCCGACGGAGGTGATGAATGTGCTCTGGCGCGTGCAGGAGGAGTTCCTGCATGCCGCGCTGGACGCGGTGGACCGGGACCATGGCGGGCTCGACCGTTACCTGGCAGCGCGCCTGGGCGTCGGGCCCGCGGAGCGGGCGCGGCTGGCGCAGATGTACCTGGACCCGGCGGGCGGTTGAGCGCGGCGGCGGCCCCATGAAAAAAGCCGGCATGCGCCGGCTTTCTTCATGCCCGGGGAGCCCGGTCTCAGACCGTGGCGTCCTTGAGCTTCTTCAGCGCGCGGGTCTTGATCTTGACCGATGCGGGCTTGGCGGGGAACCAGCGCTCTTCGCCCGTGAACGGGTCCTTGCCGAAGCGCTTCTTCTTGGCGGGCACTTGCTGCAGGCCGATCTTCATCAGGCCGGGCAGCGTGAATTCGCCGGAGCCCTTCTTGTGCACCGAGCCCAGGATCGTGGCTTCCAGCGCGGCCATCACGGCCTTGGCGGCCTTCGGCTCCACGCCGGCCTGCTCGGCCAGGTGCGCGATCAGCGAGGTCTTGGTGAACGTGGCCTTCAGGGGCTTGAGCGCTGCGGGCGCGGCCTTCGCTGCAGGTGCTGCCTTGGGAGCAGCGGCCTTCTTCGCGGGAGCAGCCTTCTTCGCAGGTGCCGCGGCCTTCTTCACCGCGGGAGCGGCCGCCTTCTTTGCCGGGGCGGATGCGGCTTTCTTTGCAGTTGCCATGGTTGGTTTTCTCGTGTTGACGTATTGAGGATTCCAGACGGGCTGGTCGGCGGATTCTATGGCGTTTGCCCGCCTGTGGCGCGGGTTGCACGCGCTTTTAGGGCTGCAAGGTGCGCGCAGCCTCGCATCCGCGGCCTCCGGAGCGTGCGCGAAGCGGTGCGAAAAGCCTGTAATGGTTGCGTGGATGCAGGGGCTGGCCGCGTTGGTGGAGCCGCGCAATCGCGTTAAGCTGCCATCCACGGGGCCGGTGCCCCGGCGCAACGCAGCGGTATGTTCCGCCCCACGCAAGGAGCCCAGGCCATGAGCAGCAACGACAGCAATTCCGCCGGCAGCGATACATCCCCCTTCGGTTTCGGCCGGTTCGTGCCGGGCTTCGATTTCCTGCAGAACCTCGCCAAGGGCGCTGCGGCGGGCATGCCGCAGATGCCGCCGCTTTCGGGCTGGGTGGCGCCCACGATCAGCGTGGAAGAGCTGGAAAAGCGCATCAGCGAACTGAAGGCGGTGCAGTTCTGGCTGGACCAGAATTCCCGCGCGCTCACGGCGACCGTGCAGGCGCTGGAAGTGCAGAAGATGACGCTGTCCACGCTGCAGGGCATGAACGTGGCGATGGGCGACATCGCGAAGGCGTTCACGCCGCAGGCGGCGCAGTCCGCGCCCGCGCCGGCCGCGCCGCGTCCCGATCCCTTCGCGCGGCCACCCCGTGCCGCGCCGGCCGAGCCGGCACCCGCTCCGGAGCCGGCCGCGCAGGCCCCGGCGGCATCAGGGCACGAGGCGGCCGGCGACACCGGCACCGAGCCGCCGGCCGCCGCGCCGGGCGTGGTGGACCCGATGCAATGGTGGTCCGCGCTCACGGGCCAGTTCCAGCAGATCGCGGCCAATGCGATGAGCGACGTCTCGAAGCTGCCTGCGATGGATGCCACGCGCGGCATGGCGGCGGAGGCGCTCAAGACGGCCACCGACATGGCGACGCAGCTCGCCGCGCAGGGCATGCAAGGCGTGCAGGACGCCGCGCGCCAGGCCGCGGAGGCCGGCACCGGGGGCGCGCGCGCCACGGGCAAGGACGGCGGCGGGGCGGCGCGCGGTGCGAAGCGCCCGCCTTCCGCGGCGGCCCCTGCGCAGCGCGCCGCTGCCGCCAAGGCGACTTCCACGAAGGCTTCTTCCGCGAAGGCCCCGGCAGGGGCGCCGCCTGCGGGCGCACGCCGCGCCGCCAGCCCCAAGCCCGGGCCGAAGGGCCGTTCCTGACGGGCGCAGCCTTCGCCTGCGATCGCGGTCCACCGATTTTTCCGACCATGAAACTCTTTCCCAATGGCCATGCCACCCACCCGCAATGGCGCATGGCCGCCGCGCTGGTGCTGGCGCAGCTGCGCGCGCAGATGGCCCTGCCGCACTACGCGAGCGCGCCCACGCTCGGCGTGCTCTACATCACGGACCACTACGCAGAAGACGCGGAGGCCCTGCTCGACGTGCTCGCGGCCGAACTCCCGGAGGTGACCGACTGGAGCGGCACGGTGGGGGTGGGCGTGGCGGCGAACAATGCCGAGTATTTCGACGAGCCGGCCCTGTCGGTGATGCTGCTGGACCTGCCGCAGGACCAGTACCGCGTGTTCTCGGGCGTGGCGCCGCTGTCGCGCGGAGGCGCTTCCGCGGGCGGCTTCGTGCCGCACACGGCGCTGGTGCATGCCGATGGCGACACGCCGGACCTCGCCGAGCTGATCGCGGAGATGTCGGACCGCACCGAGTCGGGCTACCTGTTCGGCGGCATCGCGGCGAGCCGCGGGCGCAGCGTGCAGTTCGCGGTGGGCGGCAACGGCAACATCGCGGGCCAGGGCGCGGCGCGGGGCGTGTTCGGCGGCGGGCTGTCGGGCGTGGCGTTCGGCAGGGGCGTGGGCATGCTCTCGCGCGTGACCCAGGGATGCCAGCCGGTCGGCCCGTTCGCACAGATCACGCGGGCGCAGGACAACGTGGTGCTCGCGCTCGATGGCGAGCCCGCGCTGGACGTGCTGCTGGGCACCCTGGGCATCACCCTGGAGGGCGATCCGCAGCCCGCGCTGCGTGCCCTGCGCGCGACGCTGGCGGGCCTGGTGGACGAGGGCTCGCAGCCCATGGGGCGCACGGGCCATTTCGGCACGGACGTACGCGTGCGGCATCTCGTGGGGCTCGACCCGATGCGGCATGGCGTGGCCCTGGCCGACAAGGTGGAGGAGGGCATGCGGCTCGCGTTCTGCCAGCGCAACGTGGCGGCGGCGCGCGCCGACCTGATGCGCATCTGCGCCGAGATCCGCGAGGAACTGGCGCCGGAGCCGCAGGAGCCCGCGGCCGCCCCGCCGCCGTCGCACGCCGGCGAACGCGCGGCGCTGATGCGGGCACTGGACCATGCCACCGAGGGCATGCCCGAGCGCACGATCATGGGGGCCATCTACGTGAGCTGTTCGGGCCGGGGCGGGCCGCACTTCGGCGGGCCCGGCGCCGAGATGCAGATCGTGCGGCACGCCCTGGGCGACGTGCCGCTGGTGGGGTTCTTCGCGGGCGGGGAGATCGCCCACCACCGGCTCTACGGCTACACCGGCGTGCTGACCGTGTTCACCTGCGCCGGTCCGGGCGAGGCGTAGAGCGGCCGACACGACCCTTCTGGCGTCGTTGCCGCATCTTGTCGTACTACGGTACTGCCTGCGATGCGGCGCCTCGCCAGAACCGCTTCGCTGGGTCGTGTCAGCCGCTCTCAGGCCAGCGCCGGCACGGCGGCGCGGCCGCGCGGCATGCCCGCGAAGGCGAAATCCACCTCGGGCACGAGCCCGCTCACGATGCTGGCGATGGCGCGGCCCGAGCCGCAGGCGTGCGTCCAGCCCAGCGTGCCGTGGCCGGTGTTGAGGAACAGGTTGGGCAGCTTCGTGCGGCCGATGAGCGGCACGTTGCTCGGCGTGGCCGGACGCAGGCCCGACCAGAACTGCGCCTGCGAGGTGTCGCCCGCGCCCGGGAACAATTGCTCCACGCGCTTCACGATGGCTTCGCAGCGCACCGGGTTGAGGTCGCGGCCATAGCCGTTGAGTTCGGCGGTGCCGGCGATGCGCATCACGTCGCGCGCCGGCTGGCCGTCCCGGGCCGGGCGGGTGTATCGCGAGAAGACCAGCTTGTACTCGTCGTCCGTCAGGCTGACCTCGTACGCGGCGGAGGCATCGCGCACGGGCAGCGTCACCGAATAGCCCTTGGCCGGATAGATGGGCAGCCGCAGGCCCAGTGGCTCGGCCAGCAGCGGGCTGAACGAGCCCATGGCCAGCACGTAGGCATCGCCGCGCACGCGCTCGAAGCGGCCTTCCGCGTCGGTGATCTCCACATGGTCGATGGCCCCGGCCGCGGTGCGCAGCGCCGTGATGTGGCAGCCCATGCGGAACCGCACGCCGGCCTGTTCGGCCCGTTGCGCCAGCGCGCGCGTGAAGGCGTTGGCGTCTCCGGATTCGTCGGCGTCGGTGTAGGTGGCGCCCGCCAGCTGGGAGCGGATGGAGGCCAGGGCCGGTTCGATGCGCACGGCCTCGTCGGCGCTCACCACGCGGCGCTCGCAGCCGAGCTGGCGCATCTGCTCGGCCGGCGCGAGCGCGCCGTCGAATTCCTTGCGGCTGGTGTAGAAGTGCAGGATGCCCTGCGTGCGCTGGTCGTACTGGATGCCGGTGTCGCGGCGCAGCTGCTGCAGCGTTTCGCGGCTGTAGGTGCCCAGGCGCACGATCTGCTCGATGTTGTGGCGCGTGCGCGCCGGCGTGCATTCGCGCAGGAACTGCAGGCCCCAGAGCCACTGGCGCATGTCGGCGCGCAGGCGGAAGAGCAGCGGCGCGTCTTCCCGGCCCAGCCATTGCAGCACCTTGAGCGGAGCGCTCGGGTTGGCCCAGGGCTCGGCGTGGCTCACCGAGATCTGGCCGCCGTTGGCGAAGCTGGTTTCCGCGCCGGGCGTGGCCTGGCGGTCGATCACGGTCACTTCGTGGCCGAGCTGCTGGAGGAAATAGGCCGAGGTGGTGCCGAGCAAGCCGGCGCCGAGGACGATCACGCGCATCTTCAAACCTTTCGAGGGTGAAGCGCCGGGCGTGCGCGTGCAGGCAGCTATGGATTCAATAGCGTGCAGCAGGCGCGTGGCCCGGCTGCCGCTCCCCCTGTCCTTGGTACCTGAGAGATTCACCCCGAGGCCAACACGGCGCGGGGCTTGCTCCTTCGGTGCACCACAGGCTGTGGCGGCTCTCCAGACGGCATTCGATGGTGTGCAGTACGGTACCTGAGCGTGTATGGGAGTTTGCGCCTTCGGTGGAACGCCAGCGGTGCCGCTGGCGTTCGCTCTCCTGCGGGGCGGATCGTAGCAGCGAAACCGCGCCGCGCAAAGCGCCCGGCGCGGCTGCGGGTTCAGCCGGCCTGCGGGAAGACGGCTTCGCCCAGGTTCAGCATGAGCCGGTTGGCCCAGGCGAACAGCGCGGCGGCGTGCAGCGCGTCCAGGATTTCCAGGTCGGACAGGCCGGCGTCGCGCAGCGGCTGCAGGTGCTGCGCGCCGAACGCGCCGGGCGTGCGCGTGAGCGCGGCACTGGCCTGCACGATGGCGCGTTCGCGCGCATTGGTGCCGGCGGTGTCGGGCTCCTGGAAGATCTGCGCCATCACGTCGTTGCGCTTGGCCAGTTGCTCGAAGCGCTGGGCGTGCACGGAAGCGCAGTACACGCAGCCGTTCACGCGCGAGACCACGGTGCTGGCGACTTCGCGCTCGGCGCGGGCGAGGCCGCCCGGGGCGTACATGATGGCGTTGAAGGCCTGCGAGCGCTCGGAGAGCACGCGGGGCTGGTGCGCCAGCAGCAGGTAGAAGTCCGACGTGCGGGCCTTGGGGTGGCTGAGGTCGAGCACCGCGTTCTGCTCGGGAGTGGCCGAGGCGGGATCGAGCACGGGCAGCCAGGCCTTCCAGTCCAGCGTCTCGCTGGTGTAGCCGTTCACGCGCAGCGGCTCGCCGGGCGCGGGCAGATTGGCGGGATGGACGAAGGGGGCGGCGTCCGCCGGCTGCGCTGCCGCAGCGGCAGGTGCCGCACCGGCCTCGCCCAGTTGCGCCAGCGCGGCCACGCCGGCCACCACGCGCAGCTGGTAGGTGACGAAGCCGATCAGCTGCGCGAGCAGCACCGTGCCCGGCACCGAGAGGCCCGCGGCGGGCAGCGCCTGCAGGGCGGCCTGGTCGCTTTCGGCGGGGTGCGTGGCGAGCGTGCGCGCGAAATGCACGATGGCCCGCAGGCGTGCATCCGGGATCGCGGCGCCGGTCGCATCGACGAGCGCCTGCACGGCCGGCGGGGGATGCAGGGGCTCGAGGGCCGCGCGGTAGTGCGCCGCCAGCGCGGGCAGGCCGCTCACGCGGGCGATGTCGTGCGCCACGGCCAGGCGCTCGGCCTGCGTGAGGCCGCCGGGCAGGCCGGGGCCGAAGAGGGCGTCCTCGCAGCCCTGCGTGGCCGTGGCGACCTTGTCGCGCTGGTGGCGCACGGCGTGGGCCGCGCTCCCGGGCGCGAGGCCGGCGATGTGGTCGATGGTGTCGCGGGATGCAGGGGCAATGGTGGCGGTATCGGTCATGGGCAATCCGTTGCGGTGGGCAGGAAGAGAGGGCGGGGCGGCAGGTCAGCCGGGCAGGACGCGCCGGGCGGTGTCCGCGGGCGTCCATTCGTCGCCCAGCAGTTCGGGCTCGGCATAGGCCTGCAGCACGCCGAAGTGGTGGTCCACGTCCTCGCGGTAGAACAGGCTGGCGAGGCCGGTGGCCAGCCGGCGCGCGCCGTCGCTGATGGCGGGGATGTCGCCCGAGACCGTGCCGTGCGAGAGGGCCGCGGGGTAGCAGAAGCAGTGCACGCGCTCCAGGCCGGGGCAGTCGCCGGGCAGCTTCTCGCGGAACTCGAACACGGGTCCCAGGTCGGGCGAATCGGCCAGTTCCTGGTCTTCGTCGCCCGGCGGCGGCGTGTAGCGTGCGCCCCAGGTGCGCACGTGGGGCGCGATGGCCGCGAACTCGGGCTTCTGCGCCCAGTCGATGGCGAAGCCGGTCGAGACGATCAGGAAGTCGAAGGCGAACGTGCCATGCGGCGTGGCGACGTGCAGCGCGCCGTCGGCCGGGTTCTCGCGCACGCCCTGCACCGGGCAGCCCAGGTGGAAGAAGGCATTGGGGTGGCGCGAGACGCGCAGCGTGCTGCCGTGCGGCGGGGGCACCTGCGTGGTGTTGATGTAGTGGCGGATGCGCCATTTCCAGGCATCCGGCAGGTCGTGGTGGCCGTGCGTGAGGCCGGGCACGCCCGAGCCCTTGGACTTGTTGATGCGGGGCAGGTCGGGGCGGCGCACCAGCAGGTCCACGCTGGCGGCGCCGCATTCCAGCGCCGTGGCGGCGCTGTCCATGGCCGACGAGCCGGCGCCCACCACGCCCACGCGCAGGCCGCGCAGCGTGGCGTAGTCCAGCACATCGGACGAATGCGCCCAGCGGCCGCGGCCGACCCCCTGCATGAAGGCCGGGATCTGCGGACCGCCCAGGCCGTCGCGGCCCGTGGCCAGCACCACGCGCCGCGCGAACCAGGTCGTGGCGTGGCCCTGCGCCTGCACGTCCACCTCCACCAGTCCGTCGCCACGCGGCCGCACGGCGGTGACCGCATGGCCGTTGCGCACGTCGGCCCGGGTGACGCGCCGGTACCAGCGCAGGTAGTCCATCCACTGCAGCCGCGGGATCTTGTCGAGCGCGGCCCAGGCGTCTTCGCCCCACTGGGCTTCGAACCACGCGCGGAAGGTGAGCGAAGGCACGCCCAGCGCCGGGCCCGTCAGCTCCTTGGGCGAGCGCAGCGTTTCCATGCGCGCCGTGGTGGCCCAGGGCCCTTCGTGGTCCTCCGGCGCGCGGTCCAGCAGCACCGCAGGGATGCCCTGCTGCGCGAGCGCCATGCTGGCCGCCAGGCCCGCCTGGCCGGCGCCGATGATGAGCACGTCGATGACCGGCCGGCCCGCGTGCATGCGCTGCGGCAGCCAGGCCTTCGCGCGCCAGTTGAGGGTCAGCAGGTCGTGCTGCAGCCGCTGTTCCAGCGCGGCCAGCCCGGCCGCGCCCAGAGAAGAAGAAAGAGCCATGGAAAAGATCGATGCAGTAGCAGAGCGGGTAGTGCGACGGGACGCGATGGCAATGCCGGGACGGCTTCGTGACGGCGCCTGAAACCGGCGCGGCCCAAAGCCAGCGACCCCCGCGGAACTGGCTCTGCCAGGCCGCTGGGGGTGCCCCCCTTCCCGAGGCGCGCAGCGCCACGAGAGAAGGGGGGAGCGGCGCAAGCCGCTCAGGGGGTTGTCCTCTAGTCCACGCTGATTTTCGCGTCCTTCACCACCTGGGCCCACTTGGCCCGGTCCTTGTGCACGGTCTGGGCGAACTGCTCCGGCGTTTCGATGCGCACCGTGTTGCCCTGCGATTCGAAGCGCTGGCGCACCTCGGGCTGCTCCAGCACTTCGCGCAGCGCGGTGTTGAGCTTGCGCACGATGGCCGGGTCCGTGCCCTTGGGCGCGAAGATGCCGAACCAGATGGAGCTGTCGAAGCCCTGGGTGCCGGGCAGCCCGCTCGATGCGATGGTGGGCACTTCCTTCACCGCGCCCACGGGCTTCGCGGTGGTCACGCCCAGCAGGCGCACCTTGCCGGCCTTGTAGTGCGGCAGCACGGTCTGCACCTGGTTCATGATGCAGCAGGTCTCGCCGCGCACCACGGACGTGATGGCCTCCGGGCCGCCCTTGTAGGGCACATGCACCATGTTCAGGCCCAGGCGCGCGTTGAATTCGGCGAACGCCATGTGGGTGCCGGCGCCGTTGCCGGTGGAGGCGTAGTTGTACTTGCCGGGGTTCGCCTTCACGATCTCGACGAATTCCTGCAGCGTCTTCGCGTCGATCACGTTCGGGTTCACGGTGAGCACGTTCGACACGTCGATGAGCGTGCCCACGGGCACGAAGTCGGCCTCCACGTCGAAGGGCAGCTTCTTGTAGAGCGCGGCATTGCTGCCGTGCGTGGCCGCGGTGCCGAAGGCCAGCGTGTAGCCGTCCGGCTTCGCGCGGGCGACGTACTCGCTGGCGATGTTGCCTGCGGCGCCGGACTTGTAATCGATGATGACCGGCTGGCCGAGCTTCTGGCTGAGCGGCTCCTGCACGGAGCGGGCCACCACGTCCACGCCGGAGCCGGCCGGGAAGCCCATGATGAGCGTGACGGGCTGGCGCGGCCAGTCGGCGGCGCCGTGCGGATCGGCCGCGAGGGCGGGGGAGGAGGCGGTCCAGGCCGCGGCGGCGAGCGCGGCGGCACCCAGCCAGGAGAAGGAATCGGAAAGACGGCGCATGCGAAGGGTCCCAGGAAAGAACAGGATCCCTGCCCGGACAGGGCCGCCCGGGTGGGGCGGTCCGGTGGGAAGCAAGGAATGCGCCATTGTGGGCAAGGCTTCATGCCTGCCCGCCCATATGGTTATGGTCTCCGGTACGGGCCGGGCGGCGGGGGATCAGCGCCGGTAGGGATCGTCGGGCCGGCGGTCGTAGCGGTTGGGCACGCCGTCGCCGTCCCGGTCCCAGCCGCCGCGGCGCATCTCCCAGCGGCCGCCCTGCTGCACCCAGCCCGGCTGGCGGTACACATAGCCCGGCCGCGCGCGCAGCCAGTGGCCCGGAACCCAGACGTGCCCGTGGCCGCGCCATTCCCAGTGGCCCTGCTCCCAGACCATGCCGCGGCGCGGCGGAGGCACCCGTTCATGGCGGGGCGGGGGCGGGGCGGACCAGCGCTCCAGCACCACGGGCGCGGGCGCGACGTACTGCGGGCCGGATTGCACGATGACGGTGGCGCTGGTGGCGGCCTGCGCGGAGATGGTCACCGTACCCATGGCGGCGGCCAGCGCGAGCGAGGCGGCGGAGAGGGAGAGGGCCTGGCGGTGGTGGTTCATGGAAGTCTCCTGAAAGGCTCGGAATCCCGGTGCCGGGCCCGGTCGGCCCCGGTGGTCCCGGTCATCCATGGACCCATGCTCGCCGCCGCGCGTCAACGCCGTGTCGCACCGGTGTCGCCGCCGTGCGAAGCGGTGTGTGCAGGTGTTTCCCGCCCCCGCCCGCACGGGGTGTCAGCGCGCCGCGCCCAGCTCCGGCCAGATGGCGGCCCAGTCGTGGGGGCGCAGGTCCTTGCGCGTGACCTGGCCGCCCGTGGCCTGCTCGATGGCCACGCAGTTCAGCGGGGAGGGGATGCGCCGGGCGTAGCCGTGCTGCCACTGCCGGATCTGCGCGTCGCTCTTGATCGGCGAGCCGTATTGCGCCATGCGCAGCCGGAGCTGGCGGACGCTCAGGGCGCCGTGCTGTTGGAGGTATTCGTGCAACGTCATGTCCCGCCCCGTGGAAAGTAGCAATTGCTCTGGATTCTATTTTTGCAAAGTAGCAAAAGCAACCGTAGCGTGTGCTACTTTCCGCACCATGGACGAAACCGCGTTGCAACTGTATCGGCGCCAGCGCCTGGATGAGGCGATTGCCCATCTCACGGCGGGCAACGTCACCGCGTTCGGGCGCCTGCTGGGGTACCGCGACGGGGCTTTCGTGCGGCAGATGCTGTCGGGATCGCGCGCCGTGTCGGACAAGACGGTGCGGGCGATCGAGACGCTGCGCGGCATGCGCGCGTGGTTTCAGGCGGACGGGGAGCCGCCCCTGCAGGCGGGCGAGCGCGATCCGGCCTATCCGGACGCGGAGGCCGGTGCGGAGGGGGACGCCGTGCTGGTGCTGGAGGTGCGGCGCCAGCAGGACCTGGGCGGCGGGCGGCAGGGTGCCGAACCCGCCTGCACCGGGGACGGCGGCATGCGCACCGTCGCGCTCACCCATGAATGGCTGGAGCGTCGCAGCCTGCGGGCACGCGACCTGATCGCGGTCGCGGTGGGCGACGACAGCATGCAGCCTTCATTGCACCCCGGGGACGTGTTGGCCGTGGATACCCGTGAGCCGTCGCCGGCCGACGGACAGGTGTTCGTGGTGGACTACGAGGGCGCCTGCCTGGTGCGGCGGGTGGTGCGCGACAGCGGCGCCTGGTGGCTGGCGGCGGAGAACGCGCTGCGGTTTCCGCGCAAGCAGCTGACCGCGCCCTCGGCGCGGCTCGTCGGGCGGGTGGTGCACGTGCACAGCGAGACGCTGTGAACCGCGTGCGGCGGCCCCGCCGCAGCGGGGCGCCGGGCCGTCAGCTCGTCAGCTGGAGACGCTGCGCAGCGGCAGGGCGGTCCTGGCCGTCCACACACCCTGGCGCAACTGCTTTTTCGTGTAGAGGCCCCGCAGGTAGTCCACCTGGTAATCCTCGTGTGCCGGAAGCTCCGAGAACTGGAAGTCGGCGAGGTCCATGAGCCGGGTCGTGTTCGCCGCGGCGTCGTAGCGGCCGATCTGGAAGATCGGCTCCTGCAGGTGCTGGAGGTGCGACATGCCGTCGGTGAGCATGACGAGGGCGCCGTCGGCCACCGCCACGGCCTGCGGGACGATGGCCATGCCGCAGGAGGTGACCAGTTGCAGGTCCAGGGCCCTGGCTTGCGGCCCCAGCGTCTGCGCCACCGTGTTCATGGCGTTCGCCACCACCTGCTTGGCATGGTCCAGGCAGACCTCCAGGCCCACAGCCATCTCGTCCCAGAAAACCAGGTTGTCCAGGTTCTGGTCCGGATTGAGCTGGAAGCTGTAGGTGGTGGTGGGGTCGAGGTTGGCATGCCAGTCCTGGGGCGGACCGTCGATGTGGGAGATGTAGTGCTTCTCCATGAGGATGTAGGGCACGCTGGCATCGAGGCGGGCGCGGCTGCCGCGCAGCATGATCGCGGTGTTGAGCAGGTTCATGCGGTGGTCTTCCTGCATCGGCAGCACCGAGCAGACCGTGCCGGCGACGACGACCCAGTCGCGGAACAGCGTCGAGCCCTGGATCACGGCGTAGAGCACCTCGGCCAGCGCATAGCGTGCGTCTTCGGGATAGGAGCCGAAACTGGTGTCCCGCAGGAAGCGGTCGCCGGCGGATTCCTCCCGGGACGCCTTGCGGAAATAGAACTCCGGAGCGATGAACACCTTCAGCGTGCGGGCGTCCTGCATGCCCTCCACGTTCTGCAAGGTGGTGGCCGTCCAGAACAGCACGTTGACGAGGCGCTGGGCGCGCGCCTGCAGGTCCGGATCGTCCAGCCGGACGCGCGGGGCACCCGAGCGGGAGTCCACGCTGCCGGGCGGCGTGGGGTAGAACGTCGGCACCATGTAGCTCAGCGGCAGTACCGAGGTGTAGCCGCCGGTCGGCAGGATGTCTTCGATGGTGATGGGCACGTGAAACCTCTCTCTCTGGGGGGGTGGAAAAACCGGAGCGGCGTGCTCTGCGCCGCTTCATGCGGCCTGCTTGAGCAGCCAGTAGATTTCCTTGACGGTCTGCAGGGCGATGGTCTGGTCCTCGGCGGGCACCTGCGGCAGCGGCAGGCCCCGGGACACCGACAGGCCCGGAAAGACCTCGATGGGCACGCCGTTCGTGTCGGTGGACAGCGGGCGGGGCTCGGGCACCCCGGCGAAGGCGTGGCGCAGCAGCGAGACGGCCATGCCCAGGGCCACGAGCGCCAGCAGCGCGAGCACCGTGACGAGCAGCTTGACGGGCGGCAGGGGGATCTTGCGGATCAGGCTGGCGATGAACATCACGGCCATCAGGGCATCGATGTTCAGCGGCGAATTCAGCACGCGCACCATCTCCGTCTGCACGAGCAGGCCGGGCTGCTGCAGGAAATCGACGGCATAGCGGCGCCGTCGCACGACCACGGGCACCGGGATGCTGCGCGTGCCCAGGGTGTTGTCCTCGGCCTGGTAGGCGACGCGGCTCCAGCCCGGCGAGATGGCCTCGGGCGCGGACAGTTGCAGCCATCCGAAATCGCTGCGCGGCAGGTCGATGTCCGGGGCCGGGGCCTGCACGATGAAGAAGCCCGCGGGACTGCCGGTGCCAGGCCCGGCCGCCTGCCAGCATGCCGTGGGAAAGGCGACCACCACCACCTGCTCCGGCAGCGGGCGCCATGCGGGTTCTGCGCGCGCCATGGGCAGCTCGGTTGCGGGTCAGCCGGCGCGGCCCCGCGCCATGGTCGCTTCGTAGAGCGCCAGGCCCTGGACGATCGCGGCGGCGCTGACGGCGAGCGATCCGAAAATCACCGGCGAGGGCTGCTCGCTCCGCAGGGCCTGCGCCATGAGCGCATAGCCCGCTTCGGCCTCCGGCAGCGCGGTGGCGTTCCGGGCGGCGGCCGCGGCCAGCGGTGCATCGACGATCGAGCCGGTGGCTGCCATGTCAGGCGCCCGGTGCGGCCGGAAGGTTGTAGAGCTTGCGGATGCGGTCCAGCACCTTGTTGTTCTCTTCGGTGATGACGCGCATCTGCTCGTCGGCATTACCCTCCACGCCCAGCAAGGCGATGTTGGTGGCCACCTTGGTCATCGACTCGGCGATGTCCTCCACGGCCTTGCCCAGTTCCTCGATGGATTCCTGCGGTTTCATGCTGTCTGTTCCTTGTTCTGGGGATGAGCGGCCGCGGCCGGCGCGGGGGCCGGCCTCCAGCCGTCGGATTCGGCCATCCGCGTGACCACGGAGGAATTCACGAACCCGATGCATTGCGCGAAGCTGCCCGGGCCGTGCACGACCTCGTGGTCGTCTTCGATCGTGCTGGATGCGAGTACCGAGAGCACGCCCGTGCCCTGGTTGCGGATCACGTAGCAGTCTCCGCTGTCCAGCGCGGCGCTGAAGCCGCTGCGCAGCCGGCCCTCGATCTGCTGCATGAGCAGCCGGTTGTGCTGTTCCATCGGCGCCAGGGTCCGGGAAAGGGATTCGTCCATTCCACGCTCCTCAACGGGTGGTGCGTGCGCCGGGCACGGCCTGGAGGCCGGCCAGCGCCTGCGCGGCCTCGCCGCCGGTGAGCACCTCCGTGCCGGATCGTGCGGCGGCGGGCTGCAGGTCCTGCACCTGGTTCACCGCCTGCGCCAGGATGGCAAGGTGCAGCCGGTTCATGGCGTCCTGCCGGGCCACCTGGTTCTGCGCGCTCAGCTGGTTGCTCGCGACCTGGTTCGCGTAGGCCTGGTTCGACAGCGCCGACGGCTGCTGGGCGGTGGCCATGCCCGAGAGGGCCACGGCCTCGATCACCTCGGAGGGCAGGCCTTCGCCGCGGGTGATCTCCCTGATTTCAATGCGTCCCATGTTTCCTCCCTCGTCGCGGAAATGCGGGACGGCCCGGGGGCCGCCCCGCCTGCGCTGCCGGGTTTACCGGCGGATGCGGGTCACCTGGATGACCACTCCCGGCTTCTCGATGCCGATCTGGATGTCTTCCTTGGCGATGTTGCCCGGGATCAGGATCGGCGTGGCCCCGGGCGGCACGACGAGCATGCCGTCCTGCACGCGCAGGCCCAGGTCCACCATCGCCTTGAGGTCCTTCAGCAGGCCCTTGGGCGGGATTCCGCCGGGGGAGCCCGTGAAGGCCTGCAGCACGCTCTTGAGGTCGGCGATGGTCTGCGCGAGCTCGTTGCTCGTCAGGACATCCACCGCGGAGCGTGCCTCCAGGGGGCCGATGTTCGCGATGGTGTTGGTGGCCTTGGCCACCAGCGGCAGCCCGAGTTCGCCGACCGCGCGCTGGTTCGACACCGCGTTCTGCTGCCCCAGGTTGCTGGTGCTCACCACGTTGGAATAGGCGAGGTTCGACAGCATCGCCGGCTGCTCCGAAATCGCTTTCAGATTGCCGATCGCCACCGCGCTCACCACTTGTTCGTCAAGCATGTTCTGCCCTCCGTTTCAGGCCCTGCGGCGCAGGGCGTCAGCCCTTGAAGGCCTGCAGCGTGGCCTTCATGTCGGCGATGGTCTGCGCCAGTTCGTCGTTGGTGAGGATGTCCACCGCGGAGCGGGCTTCCAGCGGGCCGAGGTTGCTCACCGTGTTGGAGGCCTTGGCCACGATGGAGATGCCCAGTTCGTTCATGGCCTGCTGGTTGGCGACCGCGTTCTGCTGCGACAGGTTGGTGTTGGCCACCGTGTTCGAGTAGGCCAGGTTGGACAGCATTGCGGGCTGCTCCGAGATGGCCTTCAGGTTGCCGATGGCGACGGCGCTCACTACTTCTTCGTTCAAAGCCATGGTTTCTTCTCCTCGTTGGTCAGGTTGTTGAGATGTGACATGGCGGCTTGCCTACCGCCGCCCCGGAATGGGGAGGATGGCTTGCGCCCGGCCGGGGCCGTGCGCGAACGCATGCGTTGTCCGGGCCCCGCGGCCGGTCAGCCGGCAGGGTCCCGGCGGCTTTGCATCATGTCCATGTCCCGGATCAGCTTCTCGATGTCCCGGGTCAGCTGGTCGATCGTGTCCTGGTTCTTGCAGTTGTCGATCATGGCGATGCTCTTGGCGGTGGCGGCCATCTGCACCTGGTTCATCGCCTGCTGCTGGCTCAGCGCGATCTGCTGCTGCATGTTCTGGTTGAAGATCTGCTGCGCCAGCGCGAGGTTGGCCAGGATCGCCGGCTGTTCGCCGATGGACTTCGCGTTCGATATCGCGATGGCCTGTATGACATCGGATGGAAGCGAATCTGACATGGAGCCCTCCGGTGGTGTGGTGTGTGCCGCGGTGTGGCCGCGTGTTGGATGGCATCTTATTTTTGGGTGCAGCGGCCCGGAAGTATCGTTACGGTTAAACCCGCCGCCGCGTTACCGTAACCGTGCCGGAGCGGCGCAGCGGCACCGGACAGGGCGCCGCGCGCCGCCCACGTAGCACCGCGCGTATCAGCGCTGCCACGGGCGCCGGCCGCGCCCATCCCGCCATCCCTCGATTCGTGCGAAGCTTTTCGCGGGGCACAAGAACGAACAGACGAATGAGGGACTTGACTGTGAAAGACGGGAACGAGGACATCAGGGAGGAGGACGTCCGCGCCGCATGCGATGCGATCGTGCGGAGCGAGTCTTTCGCGAAGGCGCACCGGATGCAGCGGCTGCTGCGCTTTCTCGTGACGCAGGCGATCGCGGGCGACAGCCGCAACACCAGCGAGTACGCCATCGGCATCGAGGTATTCGGCCGGGACCCGGCCAGCTTCCTGCCGTCGGAGGACCCGATCGTGCGCGTGCAGGTGGGGCGCCTGCGGCAGCGGCTCGACGCGTACTACGCGGGCAACGATCCGCCGCACGGCATCGAGATCCATATTCCCGTCGGCACCTACATGCCGGTGGTCCGGCGCCGCGGCGCGGCGCTGCGTGATGCCGGGTTCGCGCACCTGCTGATGCTCCAGCCGCTGCACTGCATCGCGGAGCGGGTGGACGGGCAGGCGTTCGCCTACGGCCTGCACGAGGAATTGCTGGAGCAGCTCTACAAGTCGTTCGGCGACGTGCTCATGGCGTCGGGGCCGCCGCTGGCACCCGTGGCTGCGGCAGGGCCGGCGCCGCGCTGTGCGCAGCGCCTGGTGGCGCGCCATTCGATCGAAGGCAGCGTCCGCATCGACGCGGAACGCATCCGGGCGTCGATACGGCTGGTGGACTCCTCGCTGCGCCGCATCACCTGGGCGCGCAACTTCGACCGCTCCGTGCAGCTGGGCATCGAGCAGCAGGAGGAGCTCGCCGCCTGCATCTGCAGCGCGCTGCGACAGATATTCCGGCGCTGACGCTCAGCGCCGCATCGCGGTGAAGGCCTCGAACTCCCAGCGCCGCATCGCCAGCAGCACGGTGTAGCCCTCGCGGTCGCGCTCGGGCAGGCGCTGGTCGGCGAGGTGCTGCTGCGCGAAATCGTGCGCCACGCGCTGCAGGCGCTCCTGGAAGGCGGGCGCGAGGCTGCGGCCGATGGCGCCGTGCACCATGAGCACGCCTTCGCCCGGGCCGTCGAAGCCGCCCGAGAAGTAATCGAGCAGGGCATGGTCGCGGAAGTAGTGCATCACCGGGCCGTGCGCTCGCCAGCGGAAGGTCTTGGCGAGCTTGAGCCGGTAGCGGTTGAGCGGGCGCAGCTCGATGATGCCGATGCGGTCGAGCTGCGCGAGGTATTTGACGCCTTCGGCGTCCGAGAGCCGGTAGGTGCCCAGGATCTGCTCCAGCGTCCACTGGCTCAGCACGCAGATGGCCATGAGCAGCAGCTTCTTGTCCGCCACCACGGCGCGCTCCTGTTCCAGCGAGAGCTGGTCGAGCAGGGGCTGGCTGTCGGCCACGCGGCGCGCCAGGTCGGCGAAGTCCAGGCGCAGTGCGCGGCAGATGGCGTCGATGCGCGACAGCGGCATGTCGCCACGGGCCAGCATGCGCTTGACGCTGGATTCGGCCATGCCGAGGGCCTGCGCGAGGTCGGCATACGTCATGTGCGCGGCCTTGAGTTCCTTCTTGAGGGCGGCGACGAGGTCGGCAGTGGTGCTCATGGGTATCGATTATGGATACTGCCGGTGGCTGGCGGAAGTGCTGGTGGCGCTGGGCGATGCTGGAGACCGGGGCACGGCACGAAACTGCCCGGCACATCCACTGCACGCGCCTTCCATGCACCCTCTCGCATCCTCCTCCCGCACCGCGCCCCTGCCGCTGTCCCGCCGCGAAGGCGTGCTCTGCGCCGCCCTGCTGGCCGGCGTGGCGCTGGCCCTGGCAGGCCCTGCCATTCCGCCCGGGCCGCAGGCGTATGCCTATGCCGACCAGCGCACGCTCTGGGGCCTGCCCCATGCCATGGACGTGCTCACCAACCTCCCGTTCGCGCTGCTGGGGCTTTTCGGGCTGGCGCGGCTGGCGGCCCGGGTGCGGGAAGGTGCGCTGCGGGCGGCCGGCGCCGCGGCGGCGGGCCTGTTTTTCGCGGGCCTGCTGCTGACCGCCGGGGGCTCGGCGCTCTACCACTGGCAGCCCCATGGCATCACGCTGCTGGCGGACCGGGCCGGCATGCTCGTGGCGTTCGCCGGCATGCTGGCGCTTGCGGTGGACGAGCGCATCGGCGCGCGGGCCGCTGCCCTCGCGGGCGCCACGGTGCTGGCCGGCGGCGCGGCCGCGCTGCGCACCTGGGGCATCACCGGCGACCTCTGGCCCTGGGCCGTGCTGCAGGGCGGCGGCATGCTGCTCCTGCTGGCACTGGCGGCCGATGCCTGGCGGTGCCGGCGGGCCGGCCGCGTGCCGCTGCCGGGGCGGCTGGGCGTCTCCCTGGCCGCGGTGATCGGCTGGTACGGCCTGGCGAAGCTGCTGGAGGCCGGCGATGCGGCCGTGTTCGCCGCCACGGGGCAGATGGTGTCCGGCCACAGCCTCAAGCACCTGGCCGCGGCGATGGCGGCCTGGCCGCTGCTGGCGGCACTGGCCCCGGGCCGGTATTTCGCGCGCTGCGAGCGCGGCACGCCCTGGCGCGGGCGCCGCGAAGGCACAATGCCCGCCGGCGCGAAGGTGAAATGACGCGATTTCCACACACTCCCCAGGAGCAGGGCATGAGCCAGGAACAGATCCGCATGGCGGCGACGGAGGCCGCCTCCCCTTCGGGTGGCGCGCACGAGAGCCATCCCAACCAGTTCGCGCTGCTGCGCCAGCGGCGGTTCGCGCCGTTCTTCTGGACGCAGTTCGCGGGGGCGGCGAACGACAACCTCTTCAAGTTCGCGTTCACCGTGATGGTGACCTACCAGCTCAGCGTGTCGTGGATGCCGCCGTCCATGGCGGGGCTGGTGATCGGCGCGCTCTTCATCCTGCCGTTCCTGCTGTTTTCCGCCACGTCGGGCCAGCTCACGGACAAGATCGACAAGACGCGCATGATCCGCGTCGTGAAGAACCTGGAGATCGCCATCATGCTGGTGGCGGCCTGGGGCTTCCTGGCGGCCAGCCCGGTGGTGCTGCTGGGCTGCACCTTCCTCATGGGGCTGCACTCCACGCTGT
This sequence comes from Acidovorax sacchari, assembly GCF_042847045.1. Classification (NCBI taxonomy): domain Bacteria; kingdom Pseudomonadati; phylum Pseudomonadota; class Betaproteobacteria; order Burkholderiales; family Comamonadaceae; genus Acidovorax; species Acidovorax sacchari. Next base: position 5,189,563 of record NZ_AP035783.1, on the reverse strand, counting down.
TCGGCCCGGTGAAGTTCGCCTACCTGCCGCAGGTGCTGTCCGAGCGCGAGCTCACGGGGGGCAACGGCATGGTGGAGATGGGCACCTTCGTCGCCATCCTGCTGGGGCAGGTCGCCGGCGGGCTGCTGGTGGCCGTGCCCGGCGTGGGCCATGCCTGGGTGGCGGCCGCCTGCGTGCTCGTCGCGCTCGCGGGGCGGGCGGTGGCGCAGTTCATCCCGAGCGCGCCGGCCACCGATCCGGGCCTGGTCATCAACTGGAACCCGGTCAGCGAAACCTGGCGCAACCTGAAGCTGGCGCACGGCAACCCGGTGGTGTTCCGCTCGCTGCTGGGCATCAGCTGGATGTGGTTCTTCGGGGCCGTGTTCCTCTCGCAGTTCCCCAGCTTCGCCAAGGAGGTGCTGCACGGCGACGAGCACGTGGCCTCGCTGCTGCTGGTCGTGTTCTCCGTGGGCATCGGCATCGGTTCGCTGCTGTGCGAGGTGCTCTCGCGCCGGCAGGTGGAGGTCGGCCTCGTGCCTCTGGGCGCCATCGGCATGAGCGTGTTCGCCATCGACCTGTACTTCGCCTCGCGCGGCCTGCCGCCCGCCCCCGCCATGGGCCTGGGCACCTTCCTGGCGCAGCCCGCGCACTGGCGCGTGATGGCGGACCTGCTGCTGCTGTCGCTGTTCGCCGGCCTCTACAGCGTGCCGATGTACGCGCTCATCCAGATGCGCAGCCAGCCCACGCACCGCGCGCGCATCATCGCGGCCAACAACATCCTGAACGCGCTCTTCATGATCGGCAGCTCGGTCATCGCGGGCGCGCTGCTGTCGGCCGGCTGGAGCGTGCCGCAGGTGTTCCTGTTCACCGGCATCGCCAATGCCCTGGTGGCCGGCTACATCTTCCTGATGGTGCCCGAATACCTGCTGCGCTTCGTGGCCTGGGTGCTGTCGCGGCTGGTGTACCGCTTCCGCGCGCGGGGCGATGCGCACATCCCGGCCCAGGGCGCGGCGGTGCTGGTCTGCAACCACGTGAGCTTCGTCGATGCCGTGCTGCTGATGGCCGCGAGCCCCCGCCCGATCTATTTCGTGATGGACCACCGCATCTTCCGCGTGCCCGTGCTGGGCTGGCTGTTCCGGCTCGCCAAGGCGATCCCCATCGCGCCCCAGAAGGAGGATGTCGCCATTTACGAGTCCGCCTTCGAGCGCGCGGCGCAGGTGCTGCGCGAAGGCGACCTGCTGGCCATCTTCCCGGAAGGCGGCATCACCCGCGACGGTCAGCTGCAGCCGTTCAAGGGCGGCATCATGAAGATCCTGGAGCGCGCGGCGGCCGAGGGCGTGCGGCCTCCGGTGGTGCCGATGGCGCTCACCAACCTCTGGGGCTCGTTCTTCAGCCGGGTGGATGGCCATGCCATGGCGCGCCCGTTCCGCCGCGGCCTGTTCAACCGCGTGGGGCTGAACGTGGGCGCGCCCGTGCCGGCGGAGGCGGTGCAGCCCGAGCTGCTGCAGGCGCGCGTGGCGCAATTGCTGGACCGGTGATGCGGTACGAAGACAGCGCCGTGCTCGCGCAGCGCATCCTGGACTTCCTGCGCGGCATCGGCCTGCCGGTGCGCGAGGCGCCGCTGCCGGACGGCTCCTTCCTGCCCGGCGTGCGCATCGAGCGCGGCGGCCTCTGCGTGGACCGTGCGCGGCTGACGTGGCCGGGCGACCTGTTGCACGAGGCCGGGCACCTGGCGGTGGTGCCCGCCGCGCTGCGCGCGGGCATGGACGATGCACTGCAGGACCTGCCGGCCGTGGAGCATGGCGGCGAGATCGAGGCCACGGCCTGGGCCTGGGCTGCCTCGTGCCATCTCGGGCTGGATGCCGCCGTGCTGTTCCACGATGGCGGCTACCACGGTCAGGCGCAGAGCCTGCGCCTGACCTTCGGCATGGGCGTGTACCTCGGCCTCGCGGGGCTCGCCGCGTCGGGCATGGCGCTGTCGCCCGTGCAGGCCGCCGCGCTCGGCGGCGAGCCCTATCCGCGCATGCAGGTCTGGCTGCGCCCCTGAGCCGGGACGCGCGTCAGAAGGTTTCCCAGTCGTCGTTGCTGGAGCTGGCGGGCCTGGTCCTGGCGGAGGCCGGGGCGGCCGGCTGTGCGGGGGCGAGGGCTGGCCGCGTAGCGTCCGATGCCTGCGCCGGTGCAGGCGTCTTCGGGGCGGCCGCGAGGCTGGGCGCGGGGCGCTGTGCCGCGGCAGGCGCCTTGGCATGCTGCAGCGCGGCGGATGCGGCGCGTGCGGTGTCGCGGCTGCGGGATTGCGCCTGGGCGATGACGGCCTGGGAGGCGTTGGCATCGACCTGGAAGACGCTGACGAGCTGCACGAGGCGTGCGGCCTGGGAGTTGAGGCTGTCGGCGGCGGCTGCGGATTCCTCCACGAGGGCGGCGTTCTGCTGGGTCACCTGGTCGAGCTGGTTGACGGCGTCGCTCACCTGGGAGATGCCCTGCTCCTGCTCGTGGGTGGCGGCCCCGATCTCGGCGATGAGGTCGGCGACGCGGCGGGCCTGCTCGACGATCTCCCCCATGGTGGAGCCGGCCTCGCCCACGAGTTGCGAGCCGGTCTCGACCTTGGAGACGCTCTCGCCGATGAGGGCCTTGATCTCCTTGGCGGCCTGGGCGGAGCGTTGAGCGAGGGTGCGCACTTCGGAGGCGACGACGGCGAAGCCGCGGCCCTGCTCGCCGGCGCGGGCGGCCTCGACGGCGGCGTTGAGGGCGAGGATGTTGGTCTGGAAGGCGATGGAGTCGATGACGCCGATGATGTCGCCGATTTTGCGGGAGGAGTCGGTGATGTCCTGCATGGTGCGCACGACGTTGCCCACGACCTCGCCACCGCGCGCGGCGGTGGCGGAGGCCGAGGATGCGAGCTGGGAGGCGGTGCGGACGGTGTCGGCGTTCTGCTTGACGGTGGAGTTCATCTGCTCCATGGAGGCGGCGGTTTGCTGGAGGTTGGAGGCCTGCTCCTCGGTGCGCTGGCTGAGGTCGGCGTTGCCGGTGGCGATCTGGGAGGCGCCGGTGGCGATGGATTCGCTGCTGTGGCGGACTTCGGAGACTACCTGAGCGAGGTTGGAGCGCATGGCGCCCATGGCGGCGAGGACGGAGGAGGAGTCGCCGGGGCGCAGGTCGACGTGGACGGCGAGGTTGCCGCGGGCGACTTCCTGGGCGATCTGCGCGGCGTAGGCGGGTTCGCCGCCGAGCTGGCTCTTCACCTTGCGGGTGATCGACCAGGCGAGCAGGCCGCCGAGCGCTGCCGAGACGGCGGCCAGGACCAGCATCAGCCGGCCGGCGCTGGCGGCCTGGTCCCGGGTTTCCGTACCGCTGTCGGTCATCAGCTGCTGCTGGTAGGCACTCAGGTCTTCCATGGCCTGGAAATAGGTGCGCTGCAGGGGACGGACTTCGTTCAGGAGCATATCCCGCGCAGCCGCTGCGTCATTTTTCAGCCCCAGCTCGGCGGCCTTGTTCACCGCTGCGGTGTAGGGGGGGCGTGCCTGCAGGAGTTTCTGCAGCAGTTCGCGGCCCCGCGGGGACTGGATGGAACGGCCCAGCTGATCGATGATCTCCGAATTGCGTGCCGTGGCCTTGTCGATCCGCTGCTTTTCCACCGCCATCTGCTGCGCATCTTCCAGCAGGGCCAGATTGCGCACGCCGCGGGCCACGATGTTGACGTTGTCCTTGAGCTCCTGGAGCTGGAGCATCTTGCCGACGCGGTCGGACGTCAGCAGTTCCACGTCTTCGGACACGTCGCCCAGCTGCAATCTGCCGAAGGACGCGAGGGCCAGGCCCAGGAGGATCAGGACGGAGAAGCCGGCGCCGAGCATGGTGCCGAGCTTCATGTTGCGAAAGAGGGTCATGGTGTTACTTCCTGGCGGGTCGTTGGCAGCGGAGCCGGGAATCCGGCGCCGAGGAGTAACGGATTGTTATGCAGTTGGGATTAAATTGCTGAAAATGGTGTTATTTCCAGACGAAAAATGCGAGATAGGCGAATTTTGCTTACAGCATTGCCGCGAAGGTGTCGTGCCCGTCCTTCGGCCAGGGTTCATTCAGCGCGGATGTTCGCGCGCTGTGCGATGGCGCGCATGCGCGGCAGTTCATCCTCGATGCGCGACACCACCGCATCGGCGGGTTCGTAGGCGGGCTCCAGCCCGCTGGCGATGAGCTTGCTGCGGACTTCGGGCGCCGCCATCGCTTCGCCCAGGGCTTTCTGCAGCCGGGCCCTGGCATCGGCCGGCAGTCCGCGCGGCGCGACGACGGCCAGCCAGGAATCCGCGGCGAACCCCGGAAAGCCGCTTTCCGCCACGGTGGGCACATCGGGCAGTTGCGTCGCGCGCGTGGCGCCCATGACGGCGATGGCCTTGATCTTGCCCGCCTTCAGCTGCGGCAGTGCAGCGGCTACCGTATCGACGGTGAAGGGAATCTGCCCGCCCATCAGGTCCGCCATGGCCGGCGCGCTGCCCCGGTAGGGCACGTGCATCGGGCGGATGCCGGTGGCGGCCCAGAGCAGTTCGCCCGCGAAGTGGCCCGTGGTGCCGTTGCCGAACGACCCATAGGAAAACCTGTCGGGCGTGCGCTTCACCGCGGCGATCACCTCCGCCAGGTTGCGGGCCGGCACGTCGCGGTGGGCCAGCAGCACCAGCGGCACGCGCGCCACCATGCCGATGGGTTCGTAGCTGCGCACCGGGTCGTACGGCAGCTTGGGGTTGAGCGCGGGGTTGCCGGTGAATGTCGACCCCGAACTGATCAGCAGCGTGTAGCCGTCGGCCGGCGCATTGGCGACGAAGGCTGCTCCCACGATCGTCCCCGCGCCGGCCTTGTTCTCGACCACCACCGGCTGGCCCAGGCCGTCGCCCAGCGGCTTGCCGATCAGCCGGCCCACGATGTCCACGGCCCCGCCGGGAGGGAAGGGCACCACGAGCTGGACGGGCCTGGCAGGGTAGCCCTCGGCGTGCGCGGCGGGCACCGGGCCCGATGCCGCGATGGCCATGAGGAGCGCGGCACCGGTGCGCCGCAGCGCCGGCAGGTACTTCGTCATATCGGGACTCCTTCCGGCGGGGAACGGTGGGACAGGCGCGGGGCCGCGTCGGACTTCAGCCGTTGCGGAACAGGAAGCTGTAGGCGTTGAGCGCCGGCACGCCGCCCAGGTGGGCGTAGAGCACGCGCGAGCCTTCCGGGAATTCGCCGTTGCGCACCATGTCGATCATCCCGTGCATGGATTTGCCCTCGTACACCGGATCGGTGAGCATGCCTTCCTGCCGCGCGCACAGGCGGATCGCTTCCAGCGTGCCCTCGTTGGGCAGTCCGTACTCGGGACCGCCGTAGCGCGTGTCGAGCACGACGTCCGCGTCGGTGATCTCGCGGCCCAGTTCCACGAGTTCCGCCGTGTTGCGCGCGATGCGCAGGACCTGCTCGCGGGTCTGCTCCGGCTTGGCGGAGGCGTCGATGCCGATCACGCGGTCCGCGCGGCCGTCGGCCGCGAAGCCCACCACCATGCCGGCCTGCGTGCTGCCGGTGACCGAGCACACGACGATGTAGTCGAACTGGAAGCCCAGTTCCTTCTCCTGCTGGCGCACTTCCTCGGCGAAGGCCACGAAGCCCAGGCCGCCGCGCGGATGCTCGGAGCAGCCCGCGGGGATGGGGAAGGGCTTGCCGCCGGCGCGGCGCACGTCTTCCATGGCCTGCTCCCAGCTCGGGCGGATGCCGATGTCGAAGCCCGCGGCGTCCAGGCGCACGTCGGCGCCCATGATGCGCGACATCTCGATGTTGCCCACGCGGTCGTACACCGCGTCGGAGTAGTTCACCCAGTTCTCCTGCACCAGCACGCACTTCATGCCCAGGTGGGCCGCCACCGCGGCCACCTGCCGCGTCTGGTTGGACTGGATGCCGCCGATGGACACCAGCGTGTCGTAGCCACCTTCGATCGCCTCGGGGATCAGGTATTCGAGCTTGCGGGTCTTGTTGCCGCCGAAGGCGAGGCCGGAATTGCAGTCCTCGCGCTTGGCGTAGAGCTCCACCTTGCCGCCCAGGTGCGCGGACAGGCGCTTGAGGGGCTGGATGGGCGTGGGGCCGAAGGTGAGGGCGTGGCGGGGGAATTTCTGCAGGTTCATGGATGCGGTGCCAGGGGCGGAAAGGAAAGGCGGGAGGGCGGGGGCCCAGGTCCGGCGCGGGGCCTGCGAGGCCGTGCGCCGTTGACTGCATCGTAGGAAAATGCGCTGGAAACAGGGTTGCAAATGCAGAGGAAAAAGCATTCGTTGAATGCATGGATGGCTGCAGATTGCCTTCTTTAATTCCAGGAAATAAATCATGTGCGCAACAAAATTACGCAGGCAGAGTGGCACTGCCGAGCCGCCGCCCGCTCCCCCCGCGCCGCCGCCCGCGGAGATCGACCGCACGGACCGCGCCATCCTGCGCGCGCTGCAGCGCGACGCGTCCGTGTCGAACGTGGCACTGGCCGCCAAGGTGCACCTGAGCCCGCCGGCCTGCCTGCGCCGCGTGGAGCGCCTGAAGCGCCTGGGCCTGATCGACCGCACGGTCGCGCTGCTGCATCCGCGCGCGGTGGGCGCGGGCATGCTGGTGATGATCGGCGTGGTGCTGGACCGCTCCACGCCCGAGTCCTTCGCGGCGTTCGAGAAGGCCGCCGCGCAGATCTCGGGCTGCATGGAATGCCACCTCGTGACGGGCGAGTTCGACTACTTCATGCTGGTGCGCACGCGCGACAGCGACAGCTTCAACCGCCTGCACGCGGAGCAGTTGCTCTACCTGCCGGGCGTGCGGCAGGTGCGCTCGTTCATGGCGCTGCGCAACGTGGTGTCCACCACGGAGCTGCCGCTGGCCATCTGACGCGGCCGGCCGCGGGCCGCCAGAACGGCTCAGGGCTGGCGGACCATGTGCGGGTAGATCAGGCCGTAGCGGCCCGCCAGGCCCGCCGCGACGCCGGGATTGGTGAGCTTGATGAACGCGGCACCGGTCACCGGCAGGCCTGCTGGATCGGGGATCTGCAGCGCGGCCCAGCCGGACTGGAGGCCGTTGCGCAGCGGGGCGCGGGCGACGGTGCTGGACAGCGGCGAGACGTTGTTGAACGCCGCCACCGACACGGTGCCGCACAGGCGCGGCACCAGGGGCAGCGTGGAGGGGATGGCCGCGCCGTTGGTGGACACCGTGGCCTCGCGCGAGAACACCAGGAACGACCAGTTGCCGTTGGCGCTGCACACCTGGTTGCCGGACACCGTGGTGTTGTCGGAGTGGAAGAACTGGTCGCCCGTGCCGGCCGGCGGCACCACCGAGAACGTGCGCGCGCCGGCCGCATAGTCCATGGCCACGCTGTAGCGCTTGGTGGGCATGGCGAACACCCAGTCCGTCTGCGCGGTGATCGAGGATTCGAGCGCGTACTGGTTGCGCACCTCGCGCGCGTTGAGCAGCTCCGAGACCTCGGCGGCCGTCCTGCGGGCATTGGCCTCCGAGGCGGGCAGGTGGTAGGGCGTGGACAGGTCGGGCAGGTCGTAGGCGCGCGCCTGGATCACCGCGCCCAGGGTCGGCACGGTAGATGTGCCGTCGATGTCCTTCTGCCGCGATGCAAAGCCGGCCGACACCAGCAGCGGGTCTGCCGTGAAGCGCTCGGGCTGGGCGATCGCCTGGTCGGTGGGCGGGAAGAGCACGTAGTTGCCGCGACCCGGCTGTCCGGCCGCGTTCACGGCCTGCAGCGTGGTCATCGGGGAGGAGAACGTGGTCGCGCCGGGCACATCGATGATGTACCAGGTGCCCCCCACGCCGCCCGATGGAGTGGCGAAGCCGCGGGCGGCGGCGGTGGCCTCGTCGCCGGCGTCCTGCTGCAGGGCGGCATCGATGGCCGAGCCCGTGCATGGCGCCACTTCCGATACCTGGCGGATCGCCGTGAAGAGCGCCGAGCGCTCCTGGCCGCTCGTGCCGTACGCCAACGCCGAGGGGATGTCGGCGGCGACGATGGCTTCGATGGAGCCCTCGCGCGTGTGGCTGGCGCGGTCGGCCGCGCCCAGGGCAGGGTCGAGCCGGTCGGTGGCGAACGGCTGGGCCACCCCGGCCGCGAGCTGCGGCGACGTGCAGGAGCCGTCCGCGGTGGTGATCTGCGCGCGGCCATCGGCCCCGGCCGTGATGGCCCCGGTCCACATGTCGCCGGGCGAGAGCAGCAGCGTCATGGTGAGCAGGCTGTCGCCGTTGGCGGCGCCGCGCACGCGCAGCTTGACGGCCTTGCCGTTGGACAGATCCGTGTTCGCCAGGTGCAGCACGGTCATCTGGCCCTGCTGCGCGGTGAAGTAGGGCACCAGCAGCACATGGCCGAGCTGGTTGGTGGCGGGCTGCAGGGCGACCGCATCCGTCGCGCCCAGCTGGGAGCGCGACGGTGCGCTGCCGGTGCCGGCCACCACGCCGGCCAGGGCGGGCGCGGCGAATCCGCAGCCGCAGAGCAATAGAACGCCCGCGGCGCGGGCGAAGTTCGGTGCGGGCATGGGCTCCTCCTTGGGTCTTGTCCTGTGGGAAGGCTGCAGCCTAACCGATGGGATCGGGCTTGACCATGCCGGCCGGGCCCCCGGCCGCCGGCCGCACCTTTAACTCCTGCAGCTTCTTCAAGGTCCAGGCGCCCGTGCCAAACGGGATGCGGATGGGAGATTCCGTAAAAAAAGTATCGCCTGGCGATACCAGCCGTCCGAGGCACCGCCACTGCACTGCTTCATGAAGACCGCCTGCCGGCGCGCTGTCCATGATGCCGCCCATGTTCCACCACGGGCCGCAAGCCCCCGCTTCCATGCCGCGTCCTTCCGCCTCCTCCCCTTCGCCGTCTTCCACCTCCCTGGTCCAGCGCGATACGGCCGCCTGGCAGTTGCAGGTCTGGGTGTCGTTCGGCATCGCCGCGCTCTGCTGCGCCGTGGGCCTGGCCTGGCTGCCGGGCGAGCGGCTGGAGCAGATCTTCATGGTGATGGGCTATGTCTTCTGCCTCTCCGCGGTGTTCATGCTCGCCAAGTTCGTGCGCGACAACCAGGCCGCCACGCGGCGCGGAGCGGGCGATACGCCGCTCTTCAAGCTGGTGGTCTGGGGCGGCTTCGCCGTGGCGGTGGGGCTGACGGGATGGGGCCTGCTGGACATGGACATCTCGCCCACCTACAAGGCCTTCCTGGGCGTGAGCTGGCTCTACCTGCTGACGACGGCATTCACGCTGGCCAAGATGCTGCGCGACCGCCACGAGGCCGACCTGGCCGAAGCGCGGCTGCAGGGCCGCCGCGAAGCGATGCAGGCGCCGGCCGCGGCTTCTCCCCTGCAGGAGGCTCCCGCTGGCGAAGTGCGCCCTGACCGTGCCATGAACTGACCCGGGAGCCACTGCCATGTCACGTTTTTCATACCGGCCCTTGCTACTTCAGGTCACAACTTCCCCGCGTGGGTGGGGGAGCGGGCGCTGGCTGGCGGGGGTTGTTCTCGCCAGCGCCGCCATCGCATCGGCGCCGCCAGTGCGGGCGCAGAGCGAGGTTTCCGCCGCGCTGTCGATGCTGCCCGTGGCGTCGGTCGTGGGGACCGCGTCCGTCGGGTCCGCGGCAGTCGGCGCGGTGGCCACCGTGCCTGTAGCGTTATCGGTGGCTGGAGCTGTGCTCACGGTGCGCGTGGTGGAGGCGTCGGCAGCCGGCACGGTCTATGTGCTGGAACGTGCTTCCGACGGCGCCCGCGTGAGCGTGGAGGTGGCGGGCCGCACCGCCTCGGGCATCGCGGCGGGCGTGGGCACCGTCGTCACCTGCAGCGTCATCGGCACGGGCGTGGTGCTGTCGGCGGCGGGCGAGGTGCTGGCCTTCGTGCCGAATGCGCTGGGCCGGGCGCTGCTGCACAACGAGCGGTTGTGAGCGTGCCGGCCATGGTCCGTTCCCGCACCGTCCTGCGCCCTGCCGCCGCGGGTGCCGCCGGGCTCCTGCTGGCCGCAGCGCTGGCGATGGGTTCCACCGCGCACGCCGGCCGCTCCTGCGAGGCGCGCAAGCCCACGCCGCAGGCCATCGAACGCGGCATGCTGCTGGCCGAGCGCACGGCGCGGGCGCTCGATGCGGAGCACCAGCGCTCCGGCGCGCGCGTCGTGCTGCTGGCCCGCGCCGGGCAGGACCTGTCGAAATACGGCGTGCACTACTCGCACATGGGCTGGGCCTACCGCACGCCCGAGGGGCCGTGGCGCGTGGCGCACAAGCTCAATGAATGCGGTACCGCCGTGGGCTCCCTCTACCGCCAGGGCCTGGGCGAATTCTTCCTGGACGACCTGTGGCGGCACGAGGCCGTGTGGCTGGTGCCCGCACCCGACGTGCAGGCGCGGCTGGCCGCGGTGCTGGCCGAGCGCCCCCGCACGCTCGCGATGCAGCAGCCGGCCTACAGCATGGTGAGTTACGCCTGGGGCACGCGCTACCAGCAATCGAACCAGTGGGCACTGGAGATGCTGGCGCTGGCCATGGATCCCGAGGCCGTCCGCACGCGTGCCCAGGCGCAGGCCTGGCTGCGCGCCCGGGGGTACGAGCCCGCCGTGCTGCGCATCGGGCCGCTCACGCGGCTGGGCGGGCGCGTCACCGCGGCCAACGTGGCGTTCGACGACCACCCGCCCCGGGATCGCTTCGCGGACCGCATCGCGACGGTCACCGTCGATTCCGTGCTGGCGTGGATGCCGCGGGCCGGACTCGGATCGGAGGTGTCCACGCTCTCGCTGGACCGCTCTCCCTGAGCACCGCATGATCGGTGCACTGTTCGAACGTATGGATCAACACAAAGGAGTCCGACATGGGCAAATCCCTGCGCCTGTCCGAAAAGTGGTTCCGCCGCGGCCTGTGGCTGGTGTCGCTGGTGTTCGCCAGCTTCCTCATCGGGCTGGGCGGCACGCTGGTGGGCGACCTGCCGCGCGTGGAAGCGCCGCTGCAGCTCGATGATTTCCTGGACCGGCCCGCCGCGGAAGCGCTGCGCAACGAAGTGCGCGCGTCCGACGGGGCCGAGCGGCAGGCACAGGCCGCGCTGGAGCAGGCCCAGCTGCAGCGCAGCAAGGCGCGCAGCGAAAGCCAGTCGGCGCACGAGAGCTTCAACAACTGGATCGCCACGCGCAGCGCCACGCAGCAGTCGGAGCACAACCCGGAGGTGGTGCAGCGCACGCAGGCGCTGGATGCCCTGAAGGTCCGCGAACGGCAGGCGCAACGGGCGGTGGAGGCGCAGCAGCAGGCCGCGCTGGATGCCCGGCAGGCCGCGGCGGCCGCGCGCCAGCGCCTGGAGCAGATGGAGGCGGCCGGCTACGAACGGATGCGCGTGGCCCAGCGCAAGGTGGAGCTGCGGGTGTTCCTCTACCGGCTCGCGCTCACGCTGCCGCTGCTGCTGATCGCGGGCTGGCTGTTCGCGAAGAAGCGGCAGAGCACGTGGTGGCCGTTCGTCTGGGGCTTCATCTTCTTCGCGCTGTTCGCGTTCTTCGTCGAGCTCGTTCCCTACCTGCCCAGCTACGGCGGATACGTGCGCTATGCCGTGGGCATCGTGGTGACCGTGCTGGTGGGGCGCTACGCCATCCTGGCCCTGAACCGCTACCTCGAGCGCCAGCGGCAGGCGGAGGCGCTGCCCGACGCGCAGCGGCGCGAGGAACTGAGCTACGACGTCGCGCTGGCCCGCCTGGGCAAGGGCGTGTGCCCGGGGTGCGAGCGGCCGGTCGATCTGAAGAACGAGACCATCGACTTCTGTCCGCACTGCGGCATCGGACTGTTCGACCGCTGCGGCAACTGCCGAACGCGCAAGAGCGCCTTCGCGCGGTTCTGCCATGCGTGCGGAACCGGCAGCGCGCAGGCTGCAGGGCAGGTGCCCGGACGTCTGTAGGACGGGAGCGGCATTCTGCGACGGTGTTTGGCTTAAATGATAAAAATAAACATTGAAATAGGGGAATTCAAAGAGGGTGCTCAGCGGGAATTGATGTTTTCTTGAATAATTTGTGTACGGTTGCATCATTTTTGCGTTCCATCCAGGATTTTCCATGGCCCCCCTGCCCGCCTCCCCTTCCAGCGACATGCTCGTCGCCTTCGCCCAAGCCATCCGGGCGTCGCAGCCCTCCATCGAACTGGACGCACGGGGCCATGTGGCGGCGGTCCATCCCGGGTTCCTCGAGATGAGCCAGCATGCCGAGGGCGATGTGGTCGGCCACCACTACCGCAGCTGTTTTCCCCGTGCGGCGGAGTGGCTGGACGCCTGTTTCGCCCCGGATGCCTCCGAGCCGGTGCGCACCGCCACCGGCCGCCATTTCGGTAGCTGGAAGCGGAACTGCGTGACGCGCACGCAGGCCTTCGTGCTGCGGGGCGAGGACGCCGCGGTGCGGCAGGTCGTGCTGCTGCTGGAAGATGTGTCGGACCAGCGCGCCGCCCTGCGAGAGTACGAGGGCCACATGAACGCCATCGACCGCTCCATGGCCATCATCGAGTTCGACCTGAAGGGCCACGTCCTCAGGGCCAACCGGAATTTCCTGGACACCTTCGGCTACAGCGCCGAGGAGATCGAGGGAGTGCACCACCGCATCTTCTGCGACGCCGAGCATGTGCGCAGCCTCGAATACCGCGAATTCTGGGAGCGCCTGGCCGCCGGCGAATTCCAGAGCAACGAGTACCGCCGCATCCGCAAGAACGGGCAGGACGTGTGGATCCAGGCGTCCTACAACCCCATCTTCGACGAGGACGGCCGCCCGGTGAAGGTGGTCAAGTACGCCACCGACGTCACCGAGGCCAAGCAGCGCAATACCGAGAACGCCGGCCGCGTGGAAGCCATCGGCCGGTCCATGGCAGTGGCCGAGTTCGCGCTCGACGGCACGGTGCTGGCGGCCAATCCGCTGTTTCTCGAAACGATGGGCTACACGCTGGAGGAGGTGCTGGGCCGGCACCACCGCAACTTCTGCCAGCCCGAACACGCGGCGAGCCCGGCCTATCGGGATTTCTGGCGCAAGCTGGGCGACGGCGAGTTCGAGGCCGGCGTGTACCGCCGCGTGGCCAGGGACGGGCGCGAGGTGTGGCTGCAGGCATCGTACAACCCCATCTTCGACGGCGAGGGCCGGCAGGTGAAGGTCGTCAAGTACGCCACCGACGTCACCGCGGAGAAGATGCGCAACGCCGAGTACGAGGGCAAGGTCAATGCCATGGCGCGGGCGCAGGCCGTGATCGAGTTCGACCTGGAGGGCAATGTGCTGCATGCCAATGCCAACTTTCTCGACGCGATGGGCTACACCCTGCGGGAGATCGTGGGGCAGCACCACAAGATGTTCTGCGAGCCCGATTTCGTGCGTTCGTCGGAGTACCGCGATTTCTGGGCCAGGCTCAGCCGCGGCGAGTTCTATTCGGGCCTGTACAAGCGTATCAGCAAGCACGGCTACCCGGTGTGGATCCAGGCGACCTACAACCCCATCATCGGGCCCGACGGCAATCCCGTGAAGATCATCAAGTACGCCATCGACGTGAGCGGCCAGGTCGAGCGCGAGCAGCTGGTGCAAAGCCGGGTGGGCGAGATGGGCCGCTCGATCCAGCAGCTGACGGAGACCATCGGCGAGATCGCGCGCACCACCCGCCACTCCACCGAACTGGCAGCCGTGACGCAGGCCGAGGCGCGGCGCGGCAGCCAGACGCTGCAGCGTTCGCTGGAAGCCACCAAGGCCATCCAGGAATCGTCGGACGACATCAACGCCATCGTGCAGGTGATCGGCGACATCGCCAACCAGACCAACCTGCTGGCCTTCAACGCGGCCATCGAGGCTGCGCGGGCGGGCGAACACGGACTGGGCTTCTCGGTCGTGGCCGACGAAGTGCGCAAGCTGGCCGAAAAGTCTTCGCAGGCGACGCGCGAGATCACCAAGCTGATCGCCGAATCGGTGGGGCGCGTGCGCCAGGGCGGCGACATCTCATCGCAGGCGGCGGAGAACTTCGAGCGCATCGTGCAGGGCGTGGACCAGACGACCGCGTCGATCGCGGGCATCCACACCGCGACCGAGGCGCAGACCGCCGCCACGCGCAGCGTCGCCCAGTTGCTGGAAGAGTTGACCCGGGTGTCGATGCGCACCCGCGTGGATCCGGCCGGCGGCGCCGAGCCTGCCGCGCGGGTGGGCGCATGACCGCCGGCCCGGCGGTGCTGCATTTCGGCATCGTCCACGCTGCGGGGCAGGACATCGCCATCGCTTCCAGCGAACTGGTCGAGGCGGTGGACATGCCGCAGCGGCTCCTTCCGCTGCCCGAGCCTTCCCCGCTGATGGCCGGTACGTTCCTGCTGCGCGGGCGCCTGGTGCCGGTGCTGGACCTGCAGCGGCTGATGGCGCCTGCCGGCTCACCCACCCCTGCGCCAGGCGACGGAACGGAGGCAGGTCCCGCCGCTGCGGCAAGCCGGAAGCGGCAGGTGGCGGTGGTCGCGCACGGCGGCCGGCGCCTGGGCATCGGCGTGGACACCATCTCCGGCGTGCTGCGCGTGCCGCCTTCGGCCGTCACCCCCCTGGGTGGGGCGGAGGGGAGCCTGTTCGGCCACTGGGTGGTCACGCAGGAGCCCGAGAGCCGCGCCTTGCCGGTGCTGCAGGTGCCGGCCCTGCTGGAGCGCACGCCGGGCGTGCTGCCTGCGGTGGATCCGCCCGCCGGAGCGCCCGCCGCGTCCCCGGCGCAGGCCGCCGCGGCAACGCGCCGGCATACGCTCGCGTCCCTGCAGGGCCAGGTGCTGGCCTTCGACTTCGCCGATGTGCCCGACATCCTGCCGATGCCGCCCATGCGCGCTTTCTTCGCCGCGGGCGGCCCGCTGCGCGGACTCGTGTCATGGCGCGGCTGCGATGTGCCGGTGGTCGATCTGCAGCGGCTGCTCGGCATGGAGGGCGGTGCCCCGGACGGAGCCCCAGCCCCGCTCCCGGGCGCGTCCAAGCCCCTGCTCATGGTGCTGCAGCGCGGGGACCGGCGCATCGGTGTGCAGACGGACGCCGTGCTGGGCATGGAGACAGCGGCGCCCGACGCCACGGTGCCTCTGGGCGCCGGCGCCAGCCTGAACCCCGGATGCTATGCCGGTGCCATGCGCACCTCGGCGCACGGCATCGCCGCCGTGCTGCGGGTGGACGGGCTGCTGGACCATCCGGTCGTCGCCGCGTTCCTGAACAGCCGGCCAGCCGCCGCCGCGGGCGCGCAGGCCGGGCCGGACGTGGCCCGTGGCGGTGCCGGCGCGCGCACCACGTTCCTCGTCTACCGGGCCGGGGGAGACTGCGCCACGCCGCTCTCCGAGGTGGAGGAAATACTCGACTACGCGACGCCGGCCGTGCGGCTGGATGCCACCGGCGGCGGCATGTGCGGCCTGGTGGAGCGCAGGGGCCGGCCGCTGGAGGTCTTCTCGCTGCGCACCCTGCTGGGCAGCGCAGCGGCGGAGCCCACGGCGCAGTCGCGGGTGCTGGTGGTGCGGCAGGGCGAGCGGCTGCGCGGCTTCCTGGTGGACAGCCTGGTGTCCCTGGTCTCGGCCGATGCCACCGCGGAGATCGGCCACGAGGCGCCTGCGCTTGCGGGGGCCACGCGGCGCGGGGGCAGCGGCCTGGGGCGCATGCTGACCGTGGGCAAAGGCGCCGATGCCCTGACCTGCCGGAAGGTGGGGCTGCGGGGGCTCGTGGCGCAGTCGTTCCACGATGGTCCTTAGCGTTTTCTCCCTGTAACCCAGGCCGGGGCGGGAGGCGCCTTCTCCTACACCCGGGCGGCCTGCATGCTTTTCAGACTGGGGTCCGAAGCCCGCTCCATGTGGCGGGCACCGATGGACCCACCGTTCGCATCGCAGGAGAACCCATGCCGCTCGACCCCCGCACCGCCGGCCCCCGGCCGCCCTTCAAGGACCAGCAACCACTCACGCCGCCCGGCGCCGAAACCGACATGCATCCGCAGCCCGACTACGGGGCCACGTCGTACAAGGGCTCGGGCAGGCTCCAGGGGCGCCGCGCCGTCATCACGGGGGGCGACAGCGGCATCGGCCGTGCGGTGGCGCTGGCCTTCGCGCGCGAAGGTGCCGACGTGCTCATCGCCCACCTGCCCGAGGAGGAGGCCGATGCGCGCAAGACCCTCGACCTCGTCACCGCCGAAGGCCGCCGCGCGGTCGGCGTGCCCGGCGACATCCGCGAGGAGGCGCACTGCAACGCCATCATCGACCGCGCGGTGAAGGAACTGGGCGGCATCGACATCCTCGTCAACAACGCCGCCTACCAGATGGCGCACGAAAGCATCGACGAGATCTCGGCCGAGGAATTCGACCGCACCTTCCGCACCAACGTCTATGCCACGTTCTACCTGAGCAAGGCGGCGGCCCGCCACATGCCGCCGGGCAGCGCCATCATCAACACCGTCTCGGTGAACGCGGACAAGCCCAACAAGACGCTGCTGGCCTATGCCTCCACCAAGGGCGCGCTGCAGAACTTCACGGGCGGGCTCGCCCAGCTGCTGGCCGACAAGGGCATCCGCGTGAACTGCGTGGCACCCGGCCCGATCTGGACGCCGCTCATTCCCTCCACCCTGCCGATCGAGCGCGCCCGTGAGTTCGGCAAGCAGGTGCCGCTGCAGCGCCCCGGCCAGCCTGCCGAGGTGGCGCCGGCCTACGTGATGCTGGCATCCGACCAGGCGAGCTTCATCTCGGGTGCGACGGTGGCCGTGACGGGCGGCGTGCCTATCCTCTAGGGCTGGCAACTCCCCCAGCCTGCGGAGCGTTCCGCCGCGCTTCAATCCACCCTGATCCCCGCGGCGCGGACCACGGCAGCGAGTTCCTTCCGCTCCCTGGCCAGATAGTCCGCGAACCGGGCCTGCGTCATCTCCATGGGCTGGAAACCCGCGTCGGACAGCCGGCGGACCACCTCCGGGTCGGACAGCACGGCGTGCATCTCCTCCGCGATGCGCCGGGCGATCGCCGGCGGCGTGCCGGCGGGCAGCAGCAGGCCCTGCCAGGCCTCGATGTCCAGCGAACGGAATTCCGGTGTCTCGGACAGGCTGGGCACCTGGGGCAGCGTGGCGACGCGCCGCCGGGACGTCACGCCATAGGCCTGCACCTTGCCCTCGCGGATGAAGCTCTGGGCCAGCGCCACGGGCAGTACTGCCAGGTCGATCTGGCCCCCGGCCAGTTCGGTCAGCACCTGCGGGCCCGATTTGTAGGGAATGTGGACGATGTCGAGCCCTGCCTGCTGCCTGATCATCTCGGCGGCGATGTGCAGGCTGGTGCCGACGCCGTCCGTGCCGAAGTTGATCCGGCCCGGCTGGCTGCGCACGAGGCGGATCAGTTCTGCCGTGTCCGCCGCCAGGTGGGGCCTGCCGATCAGCACGAAAGCCGAGGACGCCACCGGCACCACCGGCTGCAGTTCCTTGAGTCCGTCGTAGGCAAAGCGCGTTGGCGACACCAGCGGCGCGACCGTGACCGGGCTGGCCACCCCGAAGAGCAGGGTGTAGCCGTCGGGCCTGGCCCTGATCACCCGCTGGACGGCGATAGTGCCCGAAGCCCCCACCGTGTTCTCGACGACCACGGGCTGATTCAGCCGCTCGGCCAGCCTGGGCATCAGCAGCCGCGCGGCGACATCCACGCTGCCGCCGGCCGAGAACGGCACGACCGCCACGATGGGCTGGGCGGGCCAGGCGGAGGGGCTCTCGGCGCGGGCCGGCGGTACGCATGCGGCCAGCGCGGACAGGGCGAGCGTCGTCGCGGTGGTCTTCAGGCGGCGGATGCAGATCATGGGACGGACTCCGCGAAGCAGGAGGTGGACGGGGTGCAAGGGGTAGAGCCCTGGCCGGGCGGTCAGAGTCCCAGCCAGGGCAGGGACGCCGCCGGGTAGCGGAAGGTCTGGAAGACGCTGTTGAGCCGTCCGGGGCCGGTCTTGCGTGCCGCGGCATCCGGGTATTCGGCGAACCACGGCAGGATGTATTCCCACACCACCTCGCCGGCCGGCGTCACCTCGAAGAGGCGGCCCGTGGCGGATTCGGTGATGTGGGTATTGCCGTTCCACAGGCGCTGGGCGTTGCCCATGAAGGCCGTGTAGAAGGCGTTGACCATCTCGTCCTGGTAGCTCCAGACGACGCGCTGGTCGGCGGGGTCGATCTCCACCACGCGCGAGAAGGCGACGTGCGCGCCTTCGCGGAAGTTGCCGTTGTCGAACGCCAGGATGTGGCCGCCCGGCAGCGGCACGGGGGCGTGCTGGTGCGACACCAGCGACGGCGGCAGGTGCAGCCGCACGGCCCCGCTGGCCTTGTCCACGCCGATGATGCCCGCCGTGGTGCGCAGGCTCATCAGCACGGTGCCGTCGGCCGCCACGCCCAGGCCGTTCACCAGGGGCCAGTGGTAGCGGCCGAAACCGGGGTGGATGGGAAAGGCCGCCGGGTCGAGGTGTTCCCAGGCCTTCCACTCCCACACCCGTTCGCCTGCACGGTTGACCTCGCGGATCACGTCGCCGTACATGGTCTCCTGCGGGCCGTGGGCGGTGCCGCCGGGCACCTGTTCCGCGAAGCCCTCGGGGACCGGTTCGCAGGCGGCATAGAGCAGATGGCCGTTGGGCAGCCATTGCGCGTCGTGGTGGTGGGCCGGGTCCTCGTAGCGCCATACCACCTCGCCGGCCGGAGTCACCTCGTAGAAGTCGCCGCCATGCCACATGGACCAGGGCGGGTAGCGGTCGGGCGAATGCGCGTGGCTTCCGTTGTAGCCGAGGTTGCCGTTGGGCAGGATGACCGCGTGGCGCCCCGGGCGCACGGGCATCTGCCATTCGTGGATCACGGCTCCGCCGATGTCGATGAGATAGACCCGGCCGCCGGCGGTCTGCGGGGCGATGAGCGTGTAGCCCCCGGCGGAGAGATGCGGGTCATGGGCGATCAGCCCCACGCCGCGGCGGCGCTGGGTGATCTGGTCAACGGTGGTGGCCATCGGGAATCCTCTTTCGTTCAGGTACCGAACGCGACTCTATGCACGTGCCACCGTCAGGAATAGCTGAAAGTTTCTGCAGGGGTGTCAGAAATCTCTTTACACTCGCCGGCCATGTCCTCCATCTCGCAAGCTTTCCGCTGCTTCGACGAAGTGGCGCGGCGAGGGTCTGTCCGCAAGGCAGCCGAGACCCTGCATCTCACGGCGGCCGCGGTCAACCAGCAGGTGCTGAACTTCGAGGCGCAGGTCGGCATACCGCTGTTCGACCGGCTGCCGCGGGGCATGCGGCTCAATCTGGCCGGGGAGATCATGCTGGCCGCGGTGCGGCGCAGCCAGCGCGACTTCGACAACGCGCTGAGCCAGGTCGAGGATCTGCGCGCGCTGCGGCGCGGACACGTGAACGTGGGCGTATCGAACGCCACCGCCGAGTACGTGCTGCCGCAGGTCATCCTGGCGCTGCAGCGCAGCCATCCCGGCATCACTTTCGGCGTGCGCACCGGCAATGGCGAGTCCCTGCTGCACTGGGTGGCGCAAGGCGAGATCGACATCGCCTGCTGCCTGCGGCGCACGCCACCGCAGGGGGTGGAGGAAATCCGCAGCTTCTCCCAGCAACTGGGCGTGGTCACCGCCCCTGGCCATCCGCTCGGCACTCCCGCGCAGCGGCTGCGCCTGCGTGACTGCCTGGGCTACCCGCTCGCCATGGTGTCGCCGGACATGGAACTGCGCAGCCTGCTCGATCGCATCGATCCGCGCCTGGCGCGCCTCGGCCGTCCGCGGGTGGAAACCTCTTCGGTGGCCATGGTGCGGCGGCTGGTGGCAGGCAGCGATGCCGTGGCCTTCCTGGTGCCCGACAACGTGGCCGAAGACGTGGCGCAGGGAACGCTCGTCTGGAACGGCCTGGAGGATGCGGGCGCGCGGCTGCAGGGCGGCATCTACCAGCGTTCAGGGTATTCCGCGCCCTCGGCCGTCGGGCTGTTCCTGGCGGCCCTGGAGGCGGAGATCGAAAGCATCCATGCGCGTTTCGAGTCGCGGATAGCGCTGCAGCTGGGCGCCTTCGCGACCTGAGCCGACCCCGCATGCAGGATGCGGCGCCGGCCGGGCGGCGCCTGCGGGATCAGGCCCCCATCACCACCGGACCGCCCTGCGCGATCGCGCGCTGGTACGCCGGGCGTGCGTTGATGCGGTCGCGGTACGCCTTCACGGCGCTGAATTCGACCGCGCCGCTGGCGCGCGTGATCGCGGCCTCCACCGCGAAGCTCATCTGGAAGTCGGCGATGCTGATCGCATCGCCCGCGAACCACGCATTGCGCGTGAGGTGGTCCTCCATGAAGGCGAGCGCCGTGGCGAGGTTCGGGTCCACCAGCTTCTTCTGCGCCTTGCCGCAGATCGCGTGCGCCACGGGCCGCATGAAGAACGGCATGGGCTGCAGGGGCAGGGTCTTGAAGACGAGCTTCATCACGAGCCAGTTCATGAGCGAGCCTTCGGCGTAGTGCATCCAGAACCGGCACTGCCGGTGTTCCGGCGTGCCCGGCCGGGGCACGAGGTGCGCCAGCTCGCCCGTGGCCTGCGCGCCGTAGCGCTCGGCGATGTGCTCGATGATCGCGCCCGACTCGGCGATGACCTCGCCGCCGTCGTCGATCACGGGGGATTTGCCCAGCGGGTGGATACGCTTGAGCTCCGGCGGCGCCAGGCGGGTGCGCGGGTCGCGCTGGTAGCGGCGCAGGTCGTAGGCCACGCCCAGCTCTTCCAGAAGCCAGAGCACGCGCTGGGAGCGGGAGGTTTCGAGGTGGTGGACGGTCAGCATGGGCGCATGGTAAGGCCGTCCCGGTGGCGCAGGGCGTAGGCCGTGGTCGATCCAGCGGTCGGTGGTTCGCGGCCGGTTTCCCGGCTGCCCTAAACGCCCCGCGCGCGGTCGGCCGCGAAGCGGGCGCGGAACTCGCCGAAGCGGCCCGCGTCGAGCGATTCGCGTATCTCCCGCATGAGGTTCAGGTAGTAGTGCAGGTTGTGCACGGTGGTGAGCATGGGGCCCAGCATCTCGCCGCAGCGGTCGAGGTGGTGCAGGTAAGCGCGGCTGAAACCGCCGCGCCCGCCATCGGCCCAGGCCACGCCCTCGGTGCCCGCGCAGGCGTGGCAGGCGCAGGTCGGGTCCAGCGGCTGGTGGTCTGCCTTGTGGCGCGCATTGCGGATCTTCAGGTCGCCGTGGCGCGTGAAGATGGTGCCGTTGCGTGCATTGCGCGTGGGCATCACGCAGTCGAACATGTCCACGCCGTCGGCCACGCCCTGCACGAGGTCTTCGGGGGTGCCAACGCCCATCAGGTAGCGCGGCTTGTGGGCCGGCAGGCGGTGCGGCGTGTGGGCCATGATGTCCAGCATCTCGTCCTTGGGCTCGCCCACGCTCACGCCGCCCACGGCGTAGCCGGGGAAATCCATCTCCACCAGCCGCTCCAGCGATTCCTGGCGCAGGTTCTTGTACATGCCGCCCTGCACGATGCCGAAGAGCGCGTTGGGGTTGCCCAGGCGGTGGAATTCGTCCTGGCTGCGGCGCGCCCAGCGCAGGCTCATCTCCATCGACTTGCGCGCCTCGGCCTCCGTGGTCTTGTGGCCCTTGGTCTCGTACGGCGTGCATTCGTCGAGCTGCATGACGATGTCGGAGTTGAGCGTGGTCTGGATCTGCATGCTCACCTCGGGCGACATGAAGAGCTTGTCGCCGTTCACCGGGCTCGCGAAATGCACGCCTTCCTCGGTGATCTTGCGCATGGCGCCCAGCGACCAGACCTGGAAGCCGCCCGAGTCGGTGAGGATGGGCTTGTTCCACTGCTCGAAGCCGTGCAGGCCGCCGAAGCCCTGCATCACGTCCAGGCCCGGCCGCATCCAGAGGTGGAAGGTGTTGCCCAGGATGATCTGCGCGCCCATCTCGTGCAGGCTGCGCGGCATCACGCCCTTGACGGTGCCGTAGGTGCCCACCGGCATGAAGATGGGGGTCTGCACCACCCCGTGGTTGAGCGTGAGCGCGCCGCGCCGCGCGTGGCTGGCGGGATCGGTCGCGAGAAGTTCGAATTGAAGCATGATCGGGCGATTGTCCCAGACGGCCGCCTGCGCGCCGGCACTACACTGGTCCGCAGCGGCGCCGCGTTCCGCGGTCCCCCGGCCGGCCCCCAGAAGAAAGGACATTCCCGAACATGCTCAAGATCCTCGTCGCCGTCGATGGCTCCGAACTCTCGCTCGATGCCGTGCGCCACACGCTCGCGCTCACGCGCCAGGGCCTCGCGGCCTCCGTCGTGCTCGCGCACGTGCAGGAGCCCGCCACCCTCTACGAGATGGTGGTCTCGCGCGATCCCGACCTCATCGCCGCCGCGAGCCTGGAGGCCGGACTGCACCTGATGGCCCCGGCGCGCGCCCTGGTCGATGCGGCCGGCGTGCCCTGCGAATCCGAAGTGGGCGTGGGCGATGTCGCCCCCACGCTGGCAGACATCGCGGAGCGCACCCAGTGCGACCTCATCGTGATCGGCGCCCGCGGCCAGGGTGCCATCGCCAGCGCCCTGCTGGGCTCCGTCTCGCAGGCCCTGGTGCACGCGAGCCCCGTGCCCGTCACCATTGTCAAGCACCCCGACACGACCGTTGCCACGCAGCCGGCGGACCTGCCCGGCGACGGTGGCGAGCCCGACGCGGTGTGATGGAGTAGAATCCATAGCTATCCCGCCCCTGGTAGTAAGCCTCCGATCATCTTGGAAGAGCCGAAACCTGGGGCGTTTTCCATTGGGGGAGACGAAACCGTGCCTACGGCAGTGCTGATCGACGGCGGTTTTTTCGTGAAGCGTTTCCGCGCCATCGAGCCGCACAATCTCTACAACGCACAGCGGGCTGCAGATCTGGCCTTTCGATGGGCGCTCGCCCATATGCGCGAAGGGAAAGGCGGTTCAATGCGGCATGAGCTCTACCGCATCTTTTTCTACGACTGCCCGCCTCTGGAAAAGAAGCTGCACAACCCCCTGACGAAGAAATCGGTTGATTTCGCAAAATCGCAGGAAGCCATATTTCGTCACGAACTGCATGCAAGGTTGCGCTGCAAGCGCAAAGTGGCGCTGCGCATGGGGCATCTGGCCGGTGACACTCCCTGGACGCTTCCTGCTTCGACCATTGAGGATTTGCTGAAGGGCAAGCGTCAATTCGCAGATTTGACGGGTGAGGACGTGCAACCCAACATCCGGCAAAAGGGTGTGGACATGCGGATCGGCATAGACATCGCCTCACTGGCCTTCAAGCGCCAAGTGGATCAGATCGTTCTGATGGCTGGCGACGCGGATTTCGTTCCAGCCGCCAAGCTGGCGCGGCGGGAAGGTATCGACTTTGTGCTGGACCCGATGTGGCGTAGCGTGCACCCCGGTTTGAACGAGCATATCGATGGGCTGCGGTCGGTGTGTCCGCAACCGGTCAAGAAAGGCAGCGACGGAGCCATCGTGCCACCCCCGGATTCATCAGGCCAAGGGCTTGCCTGACGCGCTTAATAAGAAGGAATAACGGCTTGCTGGGGATGTGCCTAGGCGCAGAGCGCCTGGCACCGCCGTCAAGCCGCTTTGCGGAACCCATCCGAATGCGCGCTGCCACCGCGCTGCAGCTTGCCGTGCGGCAGGCTCGCCAGGCGGGAGAACATGCGGCGGCAGTAGCCGGAGATCCAGAGGCATTTGTTGAGTTCGTCCACGGGCAGCGGGCCCGAGACGACGACGATGTCGTTGGCGGCCTGCAGCGCACCCGCGGCGCGCAGGCGGCGGCGGGTGTTGTTCGCCCAGGAGGTGATGCGCGAGGGCGTGCCGTGCTGGTGCACCTGGCCGGTGTGCTGGTCGAACGCGATGGCCACGGTATCGGTCCTGAGCTTGAAGCGGCGCTCGCCGGTGACGGCGCTGGGTGCCTCGCGCATGTCGTACAGGTAGTACGCGCCGGCCTTGAGTTGGTATTGCATGTCCATGGTGACGACCTCCGAGCGGGCATTGTCGAGCGGCCCCGGACAGGCAATCGCGCGGAAAAGGGCCGGAAAACCGTTCTTATCCGCGCCGCGGAAGAGGGCCGGACTGGCCTTCGGCGCGGGGGCTCGGGCTGCGGCGGAGAGGGGACACGAAAGGCCTGGGAATGCCGTGCGCCGCGCGTGCCATTGTGTCGGCACGCTCCGGCGGCTTCAACCCGCTGGCCATGGCAAAGGGTAACGGGTTGTGAGGCGCGCGGCCGCCGGGCCGCCGGGCCGCGCGCCCTGCCTCAGAAGTCCACGAGGCTCAGGCCCACGCTGAAGACGGTGCGCCGGCGGTTGTAGTCGGTGATGGTGTCGCCGTAGCCGCTGAAGAGCGCGGTGTGGAACCGCAGGTTGCTCTTGATGCCGCCCAGGTCCGTGCCCACCGCGCGCATCCATTCCAGCCGCACGGCGCCGCGGCCGGTGGAGCCGAAGGCGCTGCGCGCCATCAGCGACAGGGTGTTGTCGCGGTCGTAGTTCCAGCCGAGCTGCACCTCGCCGCGGCCCATGTAGTCGATGATGTCCGGGTTGTCGTCGTCCGCGGCGCTTTCCTTCAGGCGCTTCCAGACGCGCGCGCTCACGGTCCAGCGGTTGTCCAGTTCCATGCCGGTCATCAGGTACACGCGGTTCCAGCTGCGCGACAGCGGCAGGTTCTGTCCGTTGGACTGGTGCACCAGCCCGATGCCGCTGTAGCGCCAGCGCCAGCCGAAGGGCAGCTTCGCGTCGGTGGGATAGACGTACATTACCTCCGGCTCGTGGTCGGTGGCGCGGAACGGCCGCGAGATGTCAGGGCTGAAGAGCTGCCAGTACGACTGCTGCGTGTAGCCGACCCAGAGCGAATCCTTGAGCGTCGGGTGGCCCTGCGTGAGCAGGCCCTGCGCTATCTTGGTGCGCACCGAGAGCTGGATGCGGGTTTCGGTGGTGCGGTAATCGACCTCCGAAGTCGCGGTGTGGTCCGCGGCGGGCGAGGTGGGCCGGCGGTTCACGGTGTCGGACGCCACCACCGAGACAGAGATCGGCCGGTAGCCGCGGAAGCGGAAGGTGCCGCAGTCGCTGCCCGATTCCAGCTCCCAGAAGCGCGAGAGCGTGCTGTATTGCTCGTCGCGGCAGCCCTCCACCTGGGCCACGTCGATGACGCGCGTGGCCGGCAGCGTGGTGTCCACCGGCGTGGGCGGCGCATTGTCCCCGGCCGGGGCCGCGGCGGATTTGCCCGCGCCCGTGGACGGCGCGGCGGCGACGGCCGGCGCCTGCTGCCAGGCCTGCTGCCCGGCCCACTGGTCGAAGCAGGCCAGCCGCGCCTCGCCGCTGCCCATGGCCGTGCAGCGGCGCCAGGCCTCGCCCGCGGCGCCGGAGGGCGCGGGCGGCTGTTGCGCCAGGGCTGCCCCGGCGGGTGCGCAGAGCGCGAGCGCCAGGGCGCCCAGCCGCACCGGGCGGGCAGCGGAGGGCCGGCCTGCCTGTGCGGCGCGAACGGAAGGCTTCGGTTGTCGTATGCGTTGGTCCATGGTCCGCGGATCTCCTTGCCGCAACTGCCGTACGCCAACCGGCCCATCCGGGTGGCGTGGATGATGATGAGGGTCTGGTGCCTGCCGCCCGCCGCATGCCCGGGGCCGGCCCGGGGTGGATGGCGCGTCCGGCGGGTTCATGGCGACGTCTGGGCGGGGGACTTGCGCGCCGCGAACTCGGCGCGCAGGGCGCGCAGCTTCTCGCGCGGGTCTTCGCGGGCGGTGTTCTTGTCCAGGCCCATCTCGGCGATGAAGCGGCTGGGCTGGGCGGCGACCATCTCGCGGCCCTTCTTGCGCCGCTTCGTCCAGCTCACGGCCAGGCTGCGCTGCGCGCGGGTGATGCCCACGTACATCAGGCGGCGCTCTTCCTGCAGGCGCTGCAGCGTGTCTTCGCTCACCTTCTGCTGGCGGCCCTCGTCGTCGTCGAGCTTGAAGGGCAGCATGCCCTCGGTCACGCCCACCAGCATCACGTGCGGCCACTCCAGGCCCTTGGAGGCGTGCAGGGTGGAAAGGGTGACGAGGTCCTCGTCCTTCTCGCGCTCGCTGATGGTGGACAGCAGGGCGATGGTCTGCGCCACCTCCAGCAGGCTCTTGGTCTCTTTCGCCACCACGGCGCCGGCGGTGTCCTCGATCTGCCCGCCCGCGCGCTGGCTCATCCAGTCGCAGAACTCGAGCACGTTGGTCCAGCGCGCACCGGCCACGGTCTCGCTGTCCTCGCTGTCGTAGAGGTACTGCTCGTAGCCGATCTCCTTCAGCCAATCGGTCATGAAGGTGCGCGCATCTTCGGCGCCATGGGTGTGGCGCGCCTTGTATTCCAGGTAGTTGATGTAGCGGCCGAACTCCATCACGCTCTCGTGCGCCTTGCGCGGCAGCACGGCTTCGAGCATGTGGTTGAAGAGCGCGCCGAACATGCTCACCTTGTGCTGCGTCGAGAACTCGCCGAGCTTGGCCAGCGTGGTGTGGCCGATGCCGCGCTTGGGCGTGGTGATGGCGCGCAGGAAGGCCGGGTCGTCGTCGTTGTTGATCCACAGGCGGAACCAGGCGCACAGGTCCTTGATTTCCGCGCGGTCGAAGAAGCTGGTGCCGCCCGAGACCTTGTAGGGCACGTTGGCCTTGCGCAGCGCCTTCTCGAACGGCTTGGCCTGGTGGTTGGCGCGGTAGAGGATGGCGAAGCTCTTCCAGGCCGGCTGCGGGTTCAGCGTGGCGCGCAGGCTCTGGATGCGGGCCACGGCGCGCTCGGCCTCGTGCTCCTCGTTGTCGGCGTCCACCACGCGCACCGGCTCGCCCTCGCCCAGCTCCGAGAACAGCGTCTTCGGAAAAAGCTTGGGATTGGGCTGGATGACGTTGTTGGCCGCGCGCAGGATGGCGCTGGTGGAGCGGTAGTTCTGCTCCAGCTTGATGACCTTGAGCTGCGGGTAGTCCACCGGCAGCTTCTTGAGGTTGTCCAGCGTGGCGCCGCGCCAGCCGTAGATCGACTGGTCGTCGTCGCCCACCGCGGTGAACCGGCCGCGCTCGCCCACCAGCAGCTTGAGCAGTTCGTACTGCGTGGCGTTGGTGTCCTGGTATTCATCGACCAGCACGTGGCCCAGCGACTGCTGCCACTTGGCGCGCACCTCGGGAAAATCGCGCAACAGGCGCAGCGGCATGCCGATCAGGTCGTCGAAATCCACGCTCTGGTAGGCCGTCAGGCGCTCCTCGTAGCGCTGCATGATGACGGCGATGCTGCGCTCGTTGTCGTCCTTCGCCTGGGCGAGCGCGGCGGCGCTGTCCAGGCCGGCGTTCTTCCAGGCGCTGATGGTCCATTGCCACTGCCGCGCGGTGGCGATGTCGGTGGTGCCGCCGGCCGCGTCCTTGATGATGCCGGTCACATCGTCGGCGTCGAGGATGCTGAACTGGGGCTTGAGGCCGAGCACGTGCCCGTCCTCGCGCACCATGCGCACGCCCAGGGCGTGGAAGGTGCAGACCAGCACGTCCCTGGCCGCGCGGCCGATCAGGTGCTGCGCGCGCTCCCGCATTTCGGCGGCGGCCTTGTTCGTGAAGGTGATGGCCGCGATGCGGCGCGGCTCCAGCCCGGTCTCGATGAGGCGGCCGATCTTCATCGTGATCACGCGCGTCTTGCCCGAGCCGGCGCCGGCCAGCACGAGGCAGGGCCCTTCCGTGTAGTGGACGGCCTGGAGCTGGGCGAGATTGAGACCGGCGGACATGCGGCGAGCGGAAACGGGAGGAGGGCTGGAAAGCGGGGCGAGGGCTGCCGCCGGACCGTGCATGGACAGCCGGGCCGGCAGGCGGGTGCAGATGATAACGGGGCGGTCCGCCGCCGGGTTGTGCGGGGGAATGCGGGCCGGGCCGATGCGGCGGCGTCCTACAGGACGCGCGCACTGCGAGAATGCCGCGTGCTCTCCGTGCTGGCCGTCACCTTTCCCTTCTTCGCGCTCGTGCTGTGCGGGTACCTGGCCACGCGCGCCGGGCGGCTGCCGCTGGCGGCGATCCCCGGGCTGAATGCCTTCGTCCTGTTCTTCGCGCTGCCGTGCATGCTGTTCCGCTTCGGCGCGCGCACGCCCATTGCCGAGCTGCTGGATCCGGCGGCCGCGGGCGTGTACCTGGCCTGCGGCCTGGCGCTGGTGGCCGCGGCCATCACGCTCACGCGCCGCCGGCTGGGCTGGAACGACGCGGCCTTCGGCGCCCTGGCGACGGTCTTTCCCAACACCGGCTTCATGGGCGTGCCGCTGCTGGTGGCGCTGCTCGGCCCGGCGGCCGCAGGGCCCGTGATTCTCACGATGCTGCTGGACATGGTGGTGACCACGGCGGTCTGCGTCGGCCTGTCGCGCCTGGGCGGAGGGGGGGCGCCGGGCGCCGAGGGCGCGCGGGCGGCGCTGGGGCGCGCCCTGCGGGGCATGGCGTCCAACCCCATGCCCTGGTCGATCGCGCTGGGCGCGCTGGCCTCGGGGCTGCAGGTGGTCCTGCCGGGGCCCGTGGACCGCACCGTGGGCCTGCTGGCGGATGCCGCGGCGCCCGTGGCCCTGTTCACCATCGGCGCGGTGCTCGCGCGAGCGGGCATGGCCGCGCATCCGGGCGAGGTCCTGCGTCCCTGGGACGGCCTGGGCGCAGCGCTGGCCAAGCTGGTGGTGCATCCGCTGCTCGTCTGGGGTGCGGGCCATGCGGCGATCGCCGCGGGCGCGCCGCTGTCCGCCCCGGCGCATACGGCGCTGGTGCTCGCGGCGGCGCTGCCGAGCGCCAGCAACGTCTCGCTGCTGGCGGAGCGCTTCGGCGCGCACACGGGGCGCATCGCCCGGGTGATCCTGGTCTCCACGGTGCTGGCTTTCCTGAGCTTTTCGGCCGCGGTCGCCCTCTGGACCTGACCGCTTCGCATTCCTGTGGCCGGCTTCGGCCCGGTCATCGGGACGTTACGTGATTTCACGACATTGGCTGCGTTGCAGGCGCCCCGTGCGGCGCCTTCGTGAATCAGGAGCTCCACCATGACCACCCCTTCCGCTGCCCCGGCGCAGCCCGACTCCGTGGCCACACGGACGTATCTTTCGCAGATAGGCACCCACCTGGGCATGCCGCCCGGCATCCTCGGGTCGTTGCAGTCCGGCGAGCCTTTCGTGGGGCCTTCGGGCCTGCTGTGCCGCATCCACGTCCGCCGGGACGAAGACCGCTGGGCCGCCTATCCGGAAGTCCTGCTGCCGCTGGCCGCTGCCGAACTCGGCGGGATGGACGTGCCGCGGCTGCTGGGCGTGCAGGAGCAACTGCTCGGTGGCGAGGGCTGGCTGCTGGGCCTCATGGAAGACGGGGGGCTTCTGGGCCTGCGGCCGCTGCAGGCGCGCCACGACGCCGCCCGCGTGGCGGCCGACATGGACCGCGGCCACCTGCTGGCGCGGGCCGCCCTGGATGCCCTGGTGCCGCCCGGAGACTCCGCACCGTCCGGAGCCGGGCCCGCCGCAGCGCCAGCCGAGGGGGCCGCGCCGTGATCCGCGGTTCCGAGCAGGCGCTGCTGCGCGGCACGCAAAGCCGGTCCGACCGGTTCCAGGATGCCGGGGAATCCTCGGCGCCCGCGCAGGGGCGGGAGACCGTGCCGTCGTCCCGCAGCCTGGTGCCGCCCCGGGAGCTGGCGGTACTCGGCGCCGCAAGACAGGCCCGCGCGGCCGGCCTCGACGGCTCGGCCTCCCATCGGCGGACGACCCTGCCGTCGGAGCCCGGCGGCAGCTCGCGCTTCTATTCCGCGCGCCTGGACCTGGATCTGGTGGATTTGCGGGGCTCGCAGCGCGAGCGGCCGAACGTCGAGGAGTTCTCCCGCAGCAACTCGAGGTCGTCCCTGGACATCGACACGGTGGAGCGGCGCGGCGTGGACCGCGAGGCCGCGGCCCAGGAGGCCAGCGGCGACGAAGGCGACGCAACGGATGCGGCCGTTGCCCGCCTGCGCATGCAGGTCATGGCCCACCTCGGCGCCATGCCGCTGGCCGAGGACGTGCAGGACCGCGCGGAGTTGCAGGCCCAGATGGAGGCGGAGTACGTCCAGTGGGCCGCGGACCGCCTGCTGGAGCGCCACAAGGCCTATGGCGCCACCGGGGGCTACCACTTCCGAGAACACATGCCGCCCGTGGGGTGGCAGCGTGCCTCCGTGGCCATCGCCTACGAAAGCCTCAAGGGCTTCATGACCTCGGCCACGCGCACGCCGTCGGGCGGCGCCATCTCGACGCTGCGAGACAACGAGGACGGGGACACCGCCTCCAAGATCTGGCCGGCCGTGTACGGCGGCATGGTGGCGGGCATGGTGAACTACCTCACCGAGTCCATCGTGGTGCCGGCCATGGACCGCCGTTCGCGCGTGGCGAACATGCCGGGCTTCAAGGCGGTGGACCCGAAGGTGCTGGTTCCCGACCCGGCGCCCGTGCAGCTGGAAGTGACTGCCGGCGGCGCCAAGCGCTTCTGGCGACCCGCGCGGGATTCGGAGGTGGGCCGCACGTCCACCACGGAAGATGTGGTCCGTCCCACCCGCAATGCCCTGCGCGGCGTCGCGTTCGACCACCGCAAGCTCGTGGAGACGCGCCAGAAGCTCATGGACGGCAAGGCCGAGGCCGCGCTGCTCAAGCCGGTGCTCACGGCCAGCGCCAACGCCACGCGCCGCAGCCTGAGCAGCGAGGAGACGCTGGCGTCGCCCCTGCGTGCCCTGGGCTTCGGCGCGGTGGCTTCGGGCACCGCGTCGGCGGTGAACAAGGCGCTGCTGGAAACGACCAAGGCCCTGCCGCGCACCGGGCAGGTGGCGGTGTCCGACCTGGTGGG
The DNA here is from genome assembly GCF_042847045.1 of Acidovorax sacchari. NCBI lineage: Bacteria > Pseudomonadati > Pseudomonadota > Betaproteobacteria > Burkholderiales > Comamonadaceae > Acidovorax > Acidovorax sacchari. Next base: position 5,158,903 of record NZ_AP035783.1, on the reverse strand, counting down.
CGGCACGCAGCGCGTCAACCTCTTCCGGCTGGCGCTGCCCGACGATACCCAGGCGCCGCTGCAATGGCGCGATGCCCGGCGCCTGCCCGGCTTTGCCTGGAACGTGGCGCAGGAATCCGTGCCGCTGCTGGGCGAGGCTTTCCGCACGAGCGCCGGCGCGTTCCATGCCGCGCGCGACTTCTTCGTGCGCAGCGTGGGCGGCAACGTGGTGATCGGCGCGGTGGCCTCCGCGGCCGGCCTGCAGTTCGCCTCGATCGTCCGGGGCCGCTATGGCGTGCCCGACGGCGACGAGCCGCCCAATTCCCTGGGCGGGGTGATGCAGCAGGCCGGGCAGAGCTTTTTCAGCGAACTGGGCTGGAGCGGCTGGAAGGCGCTGATGGGCGACATCAGCGGCGAGCTGACGTCGCGCCTGGACCGCCGGCGCGACCAGACGCAGGAGCGCCTCTGGCGCGAGGCCCGTGGCGAGATGCGCGCGCTGGACCCGGTGCTAGGGTCCCTGCTGAGCGCGTCGATGCGTTCCTTCGTGCCGCCCGCACGCCAGCCCACCGCGGAGTCCTCCGATGCCGCGCTGCGCCGTGCAGAGGAGGGCCGCGCCCCGGTGCCCGCGACCGGGGGGGGCGCCGTGCGCGACCACGTGGCGCAGGCGCTGGCGAGCCTGGCGGACCTGATGCGGGCGAGCCCGCAGGGCATCATCGCGCATGGCGCCGTGGCATCGGCCGCGGACAGCCTGCGCCAGCTGACCAGCGCGCACGGCGACGACATCCTGCACCTGCACGGCGTGGACCGCGCCCGGCTGCTGGACGTGCAGGCCCGCCTGGAGCGCGTGGTGCGCCACCTGGAGCAGCGCGAGGCGCTCATCGCCTGGCGTGAAGGGCCCCGGCCGCACGCCGACTGACCCTGGGCCCGGCCCGCTCAGATCGCCAGCGGATCCACGTCCACCAGCCAGCGCACCAGCCCCCGGTGCGCCGGGTCCGCGCGGCAGGCGTGCAGCAGCGGCTGCCAGGCCGCCAGGAAGCGCTGCAGCGCCGCGCGGCTCGGGCTCTCCAGCAGCATCTGCGCGCGCTCCACGTTGGCCACGCGCTGGATCGCCAGGGGCACGGGCGGGAACACCGTCACCTGCTCCAGCCCCGGAAGGCCCGCCTGCCGGGCTGCCTCGGCGCATCCGGCCAGGAAGGCCTGCGCCACCTCCTGCGTGCGCGCGTCGGCACGCACCAGCGCCTGGAACGCGAAGGGCGGCATGGCGGCCTCGGCGCGCTCGGCGAGCTGCCGCGCGGCGAAGGCCGGGTAGTCGTGCCGGCGCAGCGCCGCGTACACGGCATGGTCGGGGTGGTAGGTCTGCACCCACATCTCGCAGGCGCCGCCCTGGGCGGCGACGTAGCCCGCGTCCCGGCCGGCGCGGCCCGCCGCCTGCATGAGCAGCGCGAACAGCCGCTCGGGCGCCCGGAAATCGCTGGAGAACAGCGCGCCGTCCGGCTGCACTGCCGCCACCAGCGTGATGCGCCGGAAATCATGCCCCTTGGCGACCATCTGCGTGCCCACCAGCACGTCCACCTCGCCTGCATGCACCTGGGCGAGCTGCTCTTCCAGCGCGCCCTTGGCTTTCGTGGTGTCGGCGTCGATGCGGGCCACGCGCGCGGCGCGGCGCTCCGGCGTGATCACGTTGCGCAGCAAGGCGGCCAACTGCTCTTCCAGTTGCTCGGTGCCGCGCCCGATCGGGGCGATGTCCGGGTTGCCGCAACCCGGGCAGGCATAGGGCACGCGCTGCGCGAACCCGCAGTGGTGGCAGCGCAGCGAACGGTCGATCTTGTGGAACACCTGGTGGGCGCTGCAGTGCGGGCAGTCGCTCTTCCAGCCGCATTCCGTGCAGTGCAGCACCGGGGCGAAGCCGCGGCGGTTGAGCAGCACCAGGCACTGCTCGCCGCGCTCCACGCGCTCGGTGATGGCGGCCACGAGCGGCGGCGAGAACACGGCGCCGCGCGGTTGCTGCGCCATGTCCACCAGCCGCACGCGCGGCAGTGCGCCCGCGCCGATCCGGCTGGGCATGTGCAGCCGCAGGTAGCGCCCGCCCGGGTCCCCGTCTGCGGGCGGGCGGCTCGCGTGCCAGCTCTCGAGCGACGGCGTGGCCGAGCCGAGGATCACCTTGGCGCCCTGCTCGCGCCCGCGCCAGATGGCCAGGTCGCGGGCGGAATAGCGCGCGCCCTCCTGCTGCTTGTAGCTGGCGTCGTGCTCCTCGTCCACCACGATGAGCGCCAGGCCCGGCAGGCTCGCGAACACCGCCATGCGCGTGCCCAGCACGATGCGCGCCTGGCCTGCGTGCGCGGCCAGCCAGCTTTTCAGCCGCTGCGGGTGGGTCATGCCGCTGTGCAGCGAGACCACGCTGTCGGCCCCGTAGAGCGGCGCGAAGCGCGCCAGGAACCGCGCCTCCAGCTGCGGCGTGAGGTTGATCTCCGGCACCATCACCAGCACCTGGGCGGCGGGGTCGGCTGCCAGGGCCTGCTGCACGCAGCGCAGGTACACCTCGGTCTTGCCGCTGCCCGTGCTGCCGTAGAGCAGGAAGGGGCCAGGCCGGGCAGCGATGGCGTCCGTGGCCGCCTGCTGCTCGGCGCTCAGGGCATGGGGCCCGGGCGCATAGGGCGGCGCGGCTTCCCCGGCCGTGGCGGCCGGCGCACGCCGCAGGCGCCGAGCGAGCTGCGCGGGCGTGAGGTCGCGCAGCTGCGGCGGCAGGGCGGCAAGCGCCACCTCGCCGAGCGCCCGCTGGTAGTAGCGCGCCGCGAAGGCCACCAGCCGCCGCCAGGCCGCGTCCAGCGGCGCCAGCCCCTCCAGCACGCCCGCCACCGGCCGCACCGCGGCGCCGCGCGGCAGCTCCGGCGCGTCGGCCGGCGCATCCCACACCACGCCCAGCACTTCGCGCGTGCCCAGGGGCACCCGCACCAGCGTGCCCGGCTCCAGCGGGTGTGCGCTCGCATAGCTCAGCGGACCGCCCACCGCGCTGTGCGCGGGGGTCTGGACGGCAACCGAGACGATCGTGCCGCCGGTGGTCACGGCGGGTGGCGATGCGGCGGACGTGGGCTGGGAGAGGGGCTGGGACACGGAAGGGTCGGGGGGCGAGGGCCGGGGCGGCGCCCGAGTCTGCCGCAAGCGGCCGCCGGGTGCACGGAGGGATTTTCCGGCGGGGTGTGGATAACTTTGTGGGCATCCGGGGACATCCAGGGGGCAGGCGGTGCACAGCTGCCGCGCGCGAGGGTGTTCCGGAGTTCCCAGGGTGACGAAAAAATCCTTGTGAATCAAGGCTGTTGGGCGAACTGTTTCAAGTCCCGTCTTCGACTCCGGCCTGTGGATTGCTGCGCCGCCGCATGCGCCGGAGTGTGCATAAGTGGCCTTGTCAAGAGTTCCGCAGCCCCCTGGATTGTGGTAGGAGGGGGCTTTCTGTGCGGTTCTGCCTTCGGTTCACCCGGCAAGTGCTTGATTTGACGGGGGTTTTGGAGAAATCCAGAGTTTCTGTGGATAACTTTGTTGATATCCACTGTGTACCGCGCGCAGGCCCTTGAAAACACGGGCTTCCGTCACGCTGCCCGGAAATTCGGCAGCAGCCCTGCTTCCCATATGAATCAATGACTTGGCGCTGTTCGAAGAAATCGTCGGGGCCGTCACGCCGTGCACTCGCCAGCCGCTCGGCTGCACCGCCGTGGTGCCGGCGATGTGCATAAGTCAAGGTGCGGCGGGTGCCCGGCTGCCCGCCTCAGGCGCGTCGCGTGCCCGCCGCTGCGCGCATCGCCCGGGAGTGGCCGTGCACCGCTTCCACCAGGGCGGCGACGTGTTCCGGCGGCGTGTGCTGACTGATTCCGTGGCCCAGGTTGAAGATGTGCGTCGGGCCGGTGGTGCCACGGTCCGTGTGCGGGGCGCCGAAGCGGTCCAGCACGGCCCGCGCCTGGGCGGCGATCGCCTCCGGCGGCGCGAACAGCACGTTCGGGTCGATGTTGCCCTGCAGCGCCTTGCCCGGGCCGCCCACCGCGCCGCCCACCAGCGCGCGGGCGCGGGCCAGGTTGGCCGTCCAGTCCAGGCCCAGCACTTCGCAATCCAGGCCCCTCATGTCTTCCAGCCACAGCGCGCCGCCCTTGGTGAACACGATGCGCGGCACATCGGTGCCGTCCACGCCGGTGCGCTTCAACTGCGCCAGCACGCGCGCGGTGTAGGCCAGGCTGAACTCCTGGAAGGCACCGTCGGCCAGCACGCCGCCCCAGCTGTCGAACACCATCACCGCCTGCGCGCCCGCGTCGATCTGCGCGTTCAGGTAGGCCGCCACGGCATCGGCATTGATCGCCAGGATGCGGTGCATCAGGTCCGGCCGGGAATACATCAGCGTCTTCACCAGCCGGTAGTCGTCGCTGCCCTTGCCTTCCACCATGTAGCAGGCCAGCGTCCAGGGGCTGCCGGAAAACCCGATCAGCGGCACCCGGCCGTCCAGCGCACGGCGGATGGAGGTCACGGCGTCGAACACGTAGCGCAGCTTCTCCATGTCGGGCACGGCCAGCTGGTCCACCGCGGCCTCGTCGCGCACCACGCGGGCGAAGCGCGGGCCCTCGCCCTCGGCGAACGACAGGCCCAGGCCCATCGCGTCCGGCACCGTCAGGATGTCGGAGAACAGGATCGCCGCATCCAGCGGAAACCGCTCCAGGGGCTGCAGCGTGACCTCGGTCGCGTAATCCACGTTGGTGGCCAGCCCCATGAAACTGCCCGCGCGTGCGCGCGTGGCCTTGTATTCGGGCAGGTAGCGGCCGGCCTGGCGCATCAGCCACAGGGGCGTGTAGTCGGTGGCCTGGCGACGGCAGGCGCGCAGGAAGGTGTCGTTCTGGAGCGGGGCGAAACTCATGGCGGGCATTGTCGCAGGGCCCGCCGCCGCCCTGCGCCCATGGACTGGCCGGCCTTGCCCCAGATCAAGCCGCGGGCCCGCCACCCGGGGCCGGACCCCGCCGCCCTCCGGTCCGCGCGCCCCCGCTGCGCGGCGGAAACGGCGCCGCGCCCGCCGGCTGCCGCTCCAGCTGCGCGGCCCGCTCCTGCAACTGCGCCAGGCTGCGGTCCAGGGCGTCCAGGTGCTCCGCATCCAGGCTCAGCGCCAGATCCCGGTTGATGGCCCGCACCTCCGGCCACAGGGCGGCATGCAGCCGCGTGCCGGCCTCCGTCAGGTACAGCCCCGCCGGCCGGCCGTCCGCCAGGGGCTTGCGCTGCACCAGGCCCTTGTCCTCCAGCGAGCCGATCGCCCGCGACACCCGCGCGCGGTCCAGCTCCAGCCGCACCGCCAGCACCGAAGACTGCAGCCCCGGCTCCTGCGCCAGCCACATCACCACGCCCCACTCGCGGCGCGTGATGCCGTGGCTGCGCTCGCACAGGCGGGTGACCAGGCGGCCCGAGGCCGCCGCCAGCTTCACCAGCCGGTACAGCAGCAGGTCGCCGGGCTGGGCCGGCGCCGCCAGCGGGTTGCCTTCCGAAGGGCTGGACGGGACGGACGGGGAGGCGGGTGCGGAACGGGCGGCAGGACGGGAGGGGCGCGTCGCCATGCGGGAATGTCCTCATCGGGGTTGATTTGAACAATTGTCGCGCCGCTGCGTACAGTGCCAGCCATCCCTGCCGATGGAGTGCACCGCCATGACCCTGCGCCGCGAATTCCTCTTGAACACCCTGGCCCGCCCGGCCCTGCTGGGCGCCGCCGCCTCCCTGGGCGCGGGCGCCGCGCTGGCCCAGGCGCAGGACGCGCCCCTGCGCATCGTCGTCGGCTACGCCCCCGGCGGATCGAGCGACCGCGTCGCGCGCATCGTCGGCGACAAGCTGCAGCGCGTGCTGGGCACCCCCGTCATCGTCGAGAACAAGGTCGGCGCGGGCGGCCGCATCTCCGCCCAGTACGTCAGGAACGCGCCGCCCAACCAGCCCATGCTGCTGCTGGCCAACCCCGCGGTGATGGTCGTCTCGCCCCTGGTGGTGAGCGACGTGGGCTACCAGCCCGACCAGGATTTCGTGCCCGTGAGCGAGGTCAACAACTACGTCTTCGGCGTGGCCGTGGGCGCCGCCGTGCCCGTGCGCGAGATGCAGCACCTGCTGGCCTGGATGCGCGCCAACCCGCGCTCGGCCAACATCGGCGTGCCCGCCACCGGCAGCCTGCCGCACTTCTTCGCCCTCATGCTGGGGCAGAAGGCCGGCATCACCGTCGAGGCCGTGGGCTACCGCGGATCGGCCCCGCTCATCACCGACCTGATCGGCGGCCAGATCCCCGTGGCCGTGGACACGCTGGACGCCCTGCAGCCCCAGCACGAGGCCGGCAAGCTGCGCCTGCTGGCCGTCTCCAGCGAGCAGCGCCTGCCCGAACTGCCCCAGGTGCCCACGCTGCGCCAATCCGGCGTGGACCTGGCCGCCTCCGGCTGGAACACCCTGTTCGCGCCGCGCTCCATGCCCGCCGCGCAGGTGGACCGCTATGCCGCGGCCGTCCACAAGGTGATGCAGGACAAGGACGTGGTCAAGCAGTTCAAGGACAACCACCTGGACCCCGTCGTCAGCACCCCCGCGCAGACGCGCCAGAGCATCGCCGCCTACCGCAAGCAGTGGGAGCCCGTGATCCGCAACTCCGGGTACCGCCCATGACCGCCGTGCACGGGAGCACCCCCGCGGGCCGCGCTGCGCCGCGGCCCCACATCGTCTTCATCGTCGCCGACGACCTGGGCTACGCCGACCTGGGGTGCTACGGCGGGCGCGATGCCGCCTTCGGTCCCGTCTCGCCCGTGCTGGACCAACTGGCCGCCGGCGGATTGAAGTTCACCCAGGGCTACTCCAATTCGCCCGTCTGCTCGCCCACGCGCTTCGCGCTCATGACGGCGCGCTACCAGTACCGCCTGCGCGGCGCAGCAGAGGAGCCCATCCGCACCGCCACCCGCGGCAACGACCGCCTGGGCCTGCCGCCCGCGCACCCCACGCTGCCCTCGCTGCTCAATGACGCCGGCTACCGCACGGCCCTCATGGGCAAATGGCACCTGGGCTATCCGCCGCATTTCAGTCCCATGAAGTCGGGCTACGAGGAATTCTTCGGCCCCATGTCGGGCGGGGTGGACTACTTCACCCATTGCGGCGCCAACGGCACGCACGACCTCTGGTTCGGCGAAGAGGAAAAAGCCCAGGAGGGCTACCTGACCGACCTCATCACCGACCACGCGGTGGACTACATCGAGCGCATGGCCGCAGGCGCGAAGCAGGGCGTGCCCTTTTTCCTGAGCGTGCACTACACCGCCCCCCACTGGCCCTGGGAAACCCGCGACGACGAGGCCCTGGCCCACGAGTTGCGCGACAGCAGGCAGGCGATCTACCACCTGGCCGGCGGCAACGTGGAAACCTACCGCCGCATGATCCACCACATGGACGAAGGCATCGGCCGCATCATGGACACGCTGCGCGCCCACGGCCTGGAGCGCGACACCCTCGTCGTCTTCACCAGCGACAACGGCGGCGAACGCTTCTCCGACAACTGGCCCCTGGTGGGCGGCAAGATGGACCTGACCGAAGGCGGCATCCGCGTGCCCTGGATCGCCCACTGGCCCGCCGCCATCGCCCCCGGCGGCACCAGTGCCCAGCCCTGCCTGACCATGGACTGGAGCGCGACGATGCTGGAACTGGGCGGCGCGCAGCCGCACCCCGACTACCCGTGGGACGGCCAGACCCTGGCCCCGCTGTTGGAAGACGCCGCCTGGACCGCCGACCGCCCCCTGTTCTGGCGCATGAACCACCGCGGCCAGCGCGCCATGCGGCACGGCGACTGGAAATACCTGCGCGTGGATGGCGTGGATTACCTGTTCAACCTGGCGCAGGACGAGCGCGAGCGAGCGAACCTGGCGCCGCTGCAGCCTGGAAGGCTGGCGGAGATGGTGCAGGCATGGGAAGCGTGGGAGGCGACCATGCCTGCGATTCCGGGGGATGCGACGGTGAGCCTTTGCTATACCCAGAAGGACATGCCGGGGCGGTAGGGTCTACGCACGTGGCGCATGCGCTCTTGTGGCTCATTAAGTGCCCTGCGAAGACGGAATCCCGCGACGTAACGTTTCAACAATGCATTAGTTTAATTTTTAGCATGCTGGCTTGCGCAGAGCCTTCGGATGTCTCCGTTTTCATAAAATCTCCAAATGGCCCACACTCACGCGCTGATCAACCCTGCGATGCTTCGCTGGGCGCGTGGACGTGTTGGACTAGACGTCAGCGAAGCGGCGCTTGCCACGGGTGTGAAGCCCGAGCAGTTCCAGCGATGGGAGCAGGGAGACGCTCAACCGACCTTCAGGCAAGCGCAGCATGTTGCAAGTGCTCTGCATGCACCGTTCGGCTATCTCTTCTTGCCTGAGGCCCCAGCCGATGAACTCGCTTTGCCCGACTTACGCACTGTGGGTGGGGCTCCTGTCGGCAGGCCGAGCGTCGACCTCATGGAAACGGTTCGCCATGCCATGCAGCGGCAGGACTGGTTTGCAGAGTATCTTCAGGAGCAGGGCGCCGAGCCCCTGCCATTTGTAGGTCGGTTCAACACCAACTCTGACGTGTTGACGATTGCCGAGGACATCCGTCAGGTTCTGGGCGTTGACGTCGAGCAAGGGCAACGTGACTGGGAAACGTACTATCGCCAGTTGATTGAAGCGGCGGAGCGTGCAGGGGTGTTAGTGATGCGCAGCGGCATTGTCGGCAACAACACGCATCGCAAGCTCGACGTCGGCGAGTTTCGAGGTTTTGCCATTAGCCACTCGTTGGCGCCGGTCGTCTTCATCAACTCTTCCGATGCGCCATCGGCCCGGCTGTTTACGCTATTGCATGAGCTGGCTCACATATGGCTTGGCAGCAGCGGAATTTCTAATGCTGCGCCTGGGAACACCCGCCATGAAGAGGTTGTGTGCAACCGCGTCGCGGGTGAATTCCTGGCCCCATCGGTTGTCTTTGGTGCATTGTGGGCAGCGTCTACTCAAGACTTGGCTGTTCGTGTGGCCAATCTTGCACAGCGATTTCATGTCAGCCGATTAGTCATCATTCGCCGCGCCTTGGACATGGGCCTGGTCGATCAAGCAACATACTCGAGTTTCTATCGAGCAGAACTCGATGCCTTTCGCGCAATGGAGGGCGGCGGGGGGAGCTTCTATCGGAATGCCGCAACCAAGAACAGCGCCCGCTTTGCCAAAGCTGTCGTTGCCGAGGCATTCAGCGGCCGCTTGCTGCTGCGCGATGCCGGCAAACTGCTAGGTGTCCAGCCCTCGAAGATACGTGACTTCGCCGGAAAGCTCGGCGCATGACCTATTTGCTTGACGCCAACACACTTATCGAAGCGAAGAATCGCTATTACCGTATGACAGTCTGCCCGGCCTACTGGACTTGGGTGCAGCGTAGTTATGGTGCCGGGGTTGTCTCAAGCATTGAACCTGTCGGCGTTGAACTCAGACGAGGCAATGACGAACTTGCGGAATGGGCCAAGAATCAGACGGGTCTCTTCCAGCCAGTCAATGATGAAGCCACGCAGCAGGCTTTTATGGATGTCGCTGCACATGTTGCTTCCCAGGCCTCTGGCATGAAAATCGGGGCGCTTGAAGAGTTCTTGGATGGCGCGGATCCCTGGCTCATTGCCAAGGCAATGACCAAACAGGGCGTTGCCATCGTCACTCACGAGCAATTCAATCTGCAGTTGCGGCGCAAGTACAGCATCCCAAATGTGTGCCAACATTTCGGTGTGGCCTGGATCGATACATTCGAACTGCTCAGTCAAACTGACGCAAGGTTTGTCCTCGCGGAGTGAATGAACAACTTGAGAGGCCCTTCCTGCTCTTCTCGTCCTGATTTGGCTCAGCCCTTGGTGCAATCCAATAGGCCAGCTGTGCCCTCCACTGACCCATGTGGTGCAAGCGCCAGGACATCTTCAATGATGTATCACGCCCCTGCCCTTGCTGGCAAACGTAGTGATCAGGACCCTGTCCTCAAATTCACCTGGCAATGAGCGGGCAGGTGCGTTCGTATTTCAGTCAGTGGTCGATTTGGGTGCGGTCAGCGGTGTGTTCGATTCGGCTACACACCAGGCATTCACCTGTCGCATCGGTTTCCAGCGAGTCAGACCATGACCCCTCAATTCCTGCACGACATCACATCCAACCCAGCCAATGCCGCCATCCTCGCGCGCTGGAATGCCCTGCCGCCCGCTCTCCCAAACGCATGGCTTGTCGCCGGCTGCCTGTTCCAGACCATCTGGAACCTGCAGTCCCACCGCCCCGCAGATGCCGACATCAAGGACTACGACCTCTTCTACTTCGACGACAAGGACCTGAGCGAGTCGGGCGAAAAGGCAGCGCAGGCCCATGCGGACTCGGTGCTGTCCGACCTGGGCGTCACCGTCGAAGTCGCGAACCAGGCCCGCGTGCACCTCTGGTACCCCCAGCACTTCGGGCGCCCCTGCCCACCGCTCACCTCGTCCGAGGACGGAATCCGGCGCTTTCTCGTCCTCGAATCGTGCGTAGGCGTTCGGCCTGGCGCGTGCCACGCTCCGTACGGGGTGGATGGCGTCTATGCCGGCACGCTGTCGCCCAACCCCCTGACCCCGTACCCCGAACTGTTCGCGGCGAAGGTGGCGAGTTATCGCGCGCGGTGGCCGCACCTCGCGGCGAAAGTGCCGGAGGCGAGCCGCGTCTGATCTGGCCCGATCAATCCAGCGTCCCTCCTTCCACCAATCGCACCACCAGCGGATGCATCACCTTCCTCGCACTGAAGATCAGGTGGAACTGCTCCTGCACGTCCGCCGTCGTCCCCACCGCCACCAGCCCGTGCGTGCGCGCCAGGTGCTCCCCCATCGACTCCGGCGCAGGCATCACGCCCATGCCCGTGCTCGCGAACGTGGCGAGCAGGGCGCTGTCCTCGAACTCCCCCGCAATCCGCGGTCGGATGCGTTCCCGCTCCAGCCAGTGGTCGATGCGCGCCCGCGCGGCGGCGTGTTCGGTCGGTAGCAGCACGGGCACGACGGCGAGGCTCTGGGGGAAATTCCGGGCGGCCGCCTCGGCCCACTGGGGCGGCGCGTACCAGGCGATGGGGCTGGTGCCCAGGAGCTGGCTGGTGGTCTTCAGGGCCGGGTTGGGCGGGGCGGGGCGGTCGGCCAGCACGGCGTCGAGCTTGTGCAGGGCGAGTTCGCCCAGCAGGGGCTGGAATTCGCCCTCGTGGCACAGCAGGCGCAGGTGGGGGGCGTCCAGCACGGGGGTGAGCAGGCGGTGCACGGCCACCTTGGCGATGCCGTCCGAAATCCCCAGGTTCAGCCGCAGGATGCGGCCGGTGGCGGCTTCGGCCACGCGGTGCTGCAGTTGCTCGCCCAGGGCGAAGATCTGGTCGGCCTCGTGCATGGCGGCCACGCCCGCGTCGGTGAGCACGAGGTTGCGGCCTTCGGCGCGCAGCAGGGCGGTGCCCAGGTCCTTCTCCAGGGAGCGCACCTGGGCGCTGATGGTCTGCACGGCCATGTCCAGGCGCTCGGCGGCGCGGGCCACGCCGCCTTCCTTGGCGACCACCCAGAAGTAATACAGGTGCCGGTAGTTGAAGCGCTGGCTCATTTTTTGTAGGACAAGGAAGCAAAACAGTTCGTAAAAACCGAAGTGATCTTACGGCCGGGCTATCTTCCTTTCCGGATCCGCAGGCCCGACAGTGCGGGTTCGCATTCCCTCTTTTTTGTCTCCACTTCGATTGCCCTCCATCATGACCACCACCCGACTTCTTCTGGTGCCGCATGCCGCACCGCCGGGCGCCGAGCCAGCCGGGCCCGGCGTTTTTGCGTTTTCGCTCCTGCCGCTGACCACGGCCACGACGCGCCGCGTGCGCCGGGAGGGCTGACACCATGGTGGAAACCATCGGAACCCCCTGGATGTGGGCCGGCTTCGGCCTGTTCGTGGTCGTGGCGATCGCCATCGACCTGCTGGTCATGGAGCGCCAGGGCGCGCACAAGGTGACCATGAAAGAGGCGCTCAAGTGGAGCGTGCTGTGGTTCTCGCTCGCGTTCGTGTTCGTCGCCATCCTCTGGTGGTACCTGGACGGCTCGCAGGGCCGGGAGGTGGCCAACACGGTGTCGATGCAGTTCATCACCGGCTACCTCGTCGAGAAAAGCCTGTCGGTGGACAACATCTTCGTCTTCCTGATGATCTTCAGCTACTTCGCCGTGCCGGCGGAGTACCAGAAGCGCGCGCTGATCATCGGCATCATCGGCGCGATCGTGCTGCGCACGGTGCTGATCCTGGCGGGCGCCTGGCTGCTGGCCACGTTCCACTGGCTGCTGTACGTGTTCGGCGCGTTCCTGGTCATCACGGGCGTGAAGATGTGGATCGCCGCGGGGCAGGAGCCGGACATCTCCACGAACCCGGTGCTGAAATTCCTGCGCAAGCGCATCCGCATGTCGGATACGTTCGACGGCGAGAAGATGACCACGGTGGTGGGTGGCGTGAAGTTGTTCACCCCGCTGTTCGTGGTGCTGATCATGATCGGCGTGACGGACGTGATCTTCGCGGTGGACAGCATCCCGGCGATCTTCGCGATCACGAGCGATCCGTTCATCGTGCTCACGGCCAACATCTTCGCGATCCTGGGCCTGCGCGCGCTGTACTTCCTGCTGGCCGACCTGGCGGACCGCTTCCACCTGCTGGCCTACGGCCTGGCGATGGTGCTGGTGTTCATCGGCGCGAAGATGCTGCTGATCGACCTCTACAAGATCCCGATCGGCTATGCGCTGCTGGTGACGGGGGCGCTGATCGCCGGCTCGATCGTGGCGTCGCTCTGGACGTCGCGCGGCAAGGACGGCGGTGGTGGTGGCGGTACGCCTCCTGCGCTGCCGGGCAAGGGCGCCTGAGGCCGGCCTGAACGGGAAAGACCGACACCATGGATCTGACGATGATCGAGGCCGTGATGGCCACCCTGCTGGCCGCGTTTGCGCTGACCACGTTCCTGAGCTGGCGGGGCGGCAACGAGCGCCGCGACGTGCGCCTGCTGGCGGCCCTGACCGGCGCCTGGGGCGCGGCCACCGCGGTGGCGGTGGCGCTGTGAGCGGCGCCGGCTCGGTGGCCGGGTGGCTCGCGCAGCCGCTGGCCCGTGCGATGACCGGCGTGCGCCGTTGGTTGCGACGCCAGGAGCCGGCCACCCGCGCGCTGATGGAGCGGCCGTCCCTCTCGCGGCTGCGCCCCTGGCTGGAGCGGCGCCAGCTGCTGTGCCTGCGGCGCGAGGCGCTGGCGCGCGGCGCCGCGGCGGGGCTGTTCTGCGGGTTGATCCCCGGGCCGCTGCAGATACCGGCCGCGGTCGCCACCTGTGCCGCATTGCGCGGCAACGCAGTGGTGGGCGCCGCGGCCACGCTCTACACCAATCCCCTGACCACGCTGCCGCTCTATGCCCTGGCCTTCCAGGTGGGCGCCTGGGTGCTGCCGGGCGAGCAGCGGCTGCCGGCCTGGGAGGGCTGGTCCGCGGCGGGCGGCGTGGAGGCCATGGCCACGTGGATGCACGCATTGGGCGCGCCGCTGGCCGTGGGGCTGCCGCTGCTGGCGCTGGCTTTCGCGGTGATGGGGTATGCGCTGGTGCAGGCGCTGTGGTGGGTGCCGGTGTGGCACCGGGCGCAGAGGATGCGGTGAGGCGCTGGCGTCCCCCGGCCGTTCAGCGGTCAGGCATGGCGCGGGCGCCGAACGCCGAGACGGTGGCCAGGGCGATCAGCAGCGCGCCGTAGCCCAACGCCGTGGCGTGCAGCCCGTACAGGCCCGTGAGCAGGCCGGCGGCGATGGCGGGCAGGCTGAAGGCGAGGTAGCTCAGCACGAAGAAGCTGGCCATCAGGCCGGCGCGGTCCTGCGCGGAGGCCATGGGCACGAGGCAGCGCACGGAGGCGTTGAAGCCGGCGCCGAAGCCCAGGCCCGCCACCAGCGTGCCCCCGAAAAACGCCACCGGGCTGTGCCGGGCCACGCCCGCGAGGGTGATGGCCAGGCCCAGGGCCAGCGCCGCGGCGCTGCCCTGCAGCACGCCGCGCGGCGGGCGATGGCGCACGGCGCCGATGGCGAGGGCGCCGGGCAGCACGAGCGCGGCGATCAGCAGGCCGCCGACGAGCGGCGAGGCGCTGTGCGTGATCAGCTTGCCCAGCGAGGGGCCGAGCGAGAGGTAGAAGCCGCCGAGCGCCCAGCCGGCCGTGCTGAGCGGCAGGATGCGCAGCAGCGGGGCCCGCGCGGCGTGCGGCACGTGCATGCGCGGCACCAGCGAGCGCCAGGCGCCGGGGCGGCGCGACACCGTCTCGGGCAGCCAGAAGGCGGCGGCGCACTGCAGCGCGATCACCACCAGCAACAGCTCGAACACCAGGTGCGTGGGCGAGGGCAGGTACTGCACCAGTACGCTGGTGCCAAGGGCGCCGATGGCCATGCCGATCATGGGCGCCACGCTGTTCATCAGCGGGCCGCGCACGGGGTGCAGGTCCACCAGCAGGGCGCTGAGCGCGCTGGTGGCCATGCCCGTGGCCACCCCCTGCAGCACGCGCGCCGCGACCAGCCAGCCCACGGATTCGGCCTGCCAGAAGGCCACCACCGAGACGAACTCCAGCGCCAGCGCCGCGATGACCACGTTGCGGCGGCCCACGTGGTCCGACAGCGCTCCGAAGCACAGCAGCGCGGCGAGCAGCGCGAACGCGTAGCTGGAGAAGACCACCGTGAGGCTGAAGGCCGAAAAGCCCCACATCTCGCGGTAGATCGCATAGAGCGGCGAAGGCGCGCTGGATGCGGCGAGGAACATCATCAGCACGGACACCGCGAGCCACAGCGCGGCATCGGGCCCGAGCCGGCGCGCGGGCCAGGCAAGGGGCAGGGACGAGGGAGTGGGAGACAGGGCGGTGGGCATGGCTTTAACGCTAAAAAATTGCGTTAGCGGATTCTCTCACTAAAGCAAAGTCTTTGCTTTACGGCAGGAGAGGCAGGCCGGCCTCTCCTAGAATCGCCGCATGACGTCTGGAGCCACCACCCGATTGCGCCCCGGCGGGCGCAGTGCCCGCGTGCAGGCCGCCGTGCACCAGGCCGTGCGCGACCTGACGGCGCTGCACGGCCGCGAAGCGCTCACCATCCCGCAGATCGCGGTGCAGGCGGGTGTCACGCCGTCCACCATCTATCGCCGCTGGGGCGACCTGGCGGAACTGCTGGCGGACGTGTCGCTCGAGCGCATGCGCGACGAGGCCGGGCCGCCCGACACCGGCAGCTTCCGCGGCGACCTGCTGGCCTGGGGTGAGCAGTTCCTGGAGGAGATGTCGTCCGGCCCGGGCCGGCAGATGCTGAAGGACGTGCTCTCCGCCAGCGGCTACGGGGATGGCTCCGCGCCCTGCCAGTGCCTGCAGATCACCGCGGGTCAGATCACCATGATGGTGGAGCGCGCGCGGTCCCGCGGGCAGGTGACGCCCTCGGTGGACTGCGTGCTGGACACGGTGGTGGCCCCCATCATCTACCGCCTGCTGATGGGGGCGGACACGCCCACGGTGCAGCAGGTGGTGCAGTGGGTGGATGCCTGCATGGCGCGCTAGCACGGTGCCTTCGTCGCGGGACGGCGGGGTGGCGCACCGCGGATGTGGAATCTCCGCATCTGGCCCGCACCGGAGGGAATGGGGCGTGGCACGATGGCTGTATCGCCGCGATGCCGGCAGGAGCGCCGTCATGGTTTCTGTTCCGTTCCCCTGCCTGCCCCGCGTGGCGATGGCGGTGCTGTGCTTCTCCTGGCCGGCCGTGGAGGCGGCGGCTGGCAAGGCTGCCACGCCAGAGAGGGCAGCCGTGCCGGTCTGGACCAATTCGCTGGGCATGCGGTTCGTGCGTGTTCCCGCCGGGAGTTTCCGCATGGGCAGCGACGAGCCCGTGGAACGCCTGGCCCGCGACTACCCCGGCATGGAGGCCAGCCGCCTGGCGGCCCTGGATGACGAGGCGCCGGTGCACACCGTGCGCATCACCCGCGCGTTCTACCTGGGGCAGACGGAGGTCACGGTGGGGCAGTTCCGGCGGTTCGTGCAGGCGTCGGGCTATCGCGCCGAGTCCGAGGCCGATGGCACGGGCGGCTATGGCTACAACCCCGCCTACGATCCGGCCACGACGGCGCGCGGCGATGCGTTCGAGGGGCGCAGTCCGCGCTATTCATGGCGCGATCCGGGCTTCGCGCAGGGCGACGACCATCCGGTGGTCAATGTCACCTGGCACGACGCGCACGCCCTGGCCGCGTGGCTGAACGCCACCGAGGGCCACCGCTACCGGCTGCCGACCGAAGCGGAATGGGAATATGCCTGCCGCGCGGGCCGGCAGGCGCGCTACGGCCATGGGAACGATCCGGCGGCGCTGGCGCGCCATGCCAATACGTTCGACCAGGATGCCGCCCCGTATTGGCCGCGCTGGCAGGCGCAGGCCGTGCCGGGCCACGACGGGAACGCGTTCACCGCCCCCGTGGCGAGCTATCCGCCCAACGCCTTCGGGCTGCATGACATGAACGGCAACGCCTGGGAATGGGTATCGGACTGGCATGCCGACGACGCCTACGCGCGGTCGGTGCGCGACGACCCGCAGGGCCCCGCCACGGGCACGGTACGCGTGCGGCGCGGGGGCTCCTGGCACACCTGGCCGCTGTATGCGCGCTGCACCTATCGCAACTGGAACAGCCCGGAGACGCGGTACACGCTGGTCGGGATGCGGCTGGTGCGGGAGATCCCGCCGGTGCCACGCCCGCGGCGGTAGCGTGGCATGCATTCCGGGCTACAGAGCCGCCAGCGCCGTGCGCAATTCCCTCTCCCCCAGGATCTCCGAGAACACCACCGGCTGCCGGCCGGGCGCCTGCAGCACATAGACCGGCACGCCGCTGCGCCCCAGCTGCGCCAGCGCGGCGGTGATGGCGGGATCGCGGCGCGTCCAGTCGGCGCGCAGCAGGGCCACGTTGCGGCCCGCGAATTCGCGCAGCACGGCGTCGCTGGCGAGGGTGGTTTTCTTGTTGAACTGGCAGGTGACGCACCAGGCGGCGGTGTAGTCCACGAACACGGGGCGGCCCTGGGCGAGCAGTTCTTCCGCGAGGCCCGGGCGCCAGGGTTGCCAGGCCGACGCGGCGGCGCCGGATGTGCCCGGGGTGGCGGAGGCGGCCAGGGGCGGGGCGGTTTCGGTGATCTTGGGGACGGCCGCCACGGCCAGGGCCGCGAACACGGCCAGCGACAGGGGCGCCAGTGCCAGGCGCGCGCGGCCCGCGAGCGTGCAGGCCCACACGACCATGCCGAGCGCGACGAGCAGCGCGAGCAGGGCGGCCGCGCCGTCGATGCCGCTTTGCTGGCCCAGCACCCAGACCAGCCAGACGACGGTGGCGAACATGGGGAAGGCGAGGAAGCGGCGCAGCGTGTCCATCCAGGCGCCGGGGCGGGGCAGGGCGCGGGCGACGGCGGGCACCCAGCTCGCGGCCAGGTAGGGCAGGGCGAGGCCGATGCCGAGCGCCGCGAACACCGCCAGCGCCTGCGCGGCCGGCAGCGTGGCCGTGAGGCCGACCGAGGCGCCCATGAAGGGGGCGGTACAGGGCGAGGCCACGGCCACGGCGAGCACGCCGGTCAGGAACGCATCGGCCACGGGATGGCGCGCCTGCAGGCCCGCGAGCGAGGAGGGCAGCATGCGGCCGAACTCGAACACGCCGGAAAGGTTGAGGCCGATCAGCGTGAACAGCCCGGCCAGCACCGCGACCACGGCGGGCGACTGCAGCTGGAAGCCCCAGCCGACGGCCTCGCCGGCCGCACGCAGCGCCAGCATGGCGCCGCCCAGGGCCAGGAAGGAGAGCACCACGCCGGCCGTGTAGGCGATGCCGCCCAGCCGGTGGGCACGCCGGTCCTGCCCGTGGCGCGCGAAGCCGGCCACCTTGATGGCGAGCACCGGGAACACGCAGGGCATGAGATTGAGCACCAGCCCGCCGAGCAGGGCGCCCAGCAGCGCGGCCGCCAGGACGCCGGCCGGTGCCGGGGTGGCCGGTGCCGCGGGAGCCGCTGGCGATGCCTGTTGCGCATTCGCGCGCAGGGCGGCCTCCAGGGCGGGCGAGACGGTGGCCATGGAGGCCGGCCGGGGCCAGCCGCCTTCCACGGGAAGTTCGGCGCGCCACCCCCGGCCGCCCTGCGCGAGCACGACGGGCAGGGGCATGGGGCCTTCGCTGCGCTGGGCGGAGAGCGCCACGCGCGCGGTCCAGACGTCGCCCTGCCAGTCCTGCGTGCCGTCGTCGGCGGTCTCGATGATGCCGGGCGTTTCGGGGAAGAAGTCCAGCGGCTTGCCGCGCACCGCCTCGGGCAGGCCGGCCACGGTGAGCACCAGCATGCCGCGCTCCACGCGCGCGTGGCTGCGGGTGCCGCCGGTGGCGGCGGCGGGCGGGGGGGGCAGGGGCTGCGGATGGGCCTGGCGAGCCGCCTCGAAATCCTGCGCCTGTCCGGCGGTGGTGCTGGCGATGGGCACCTGCAGGGTGAAGGTGCCCTCTTCGGGGATGCATTCCTTGCGGCAGACCAGCCAGGAGGCATGCAGGGTGAAGGTGGCGTTGCGCGCCAGCGGGCCCGGCGAGAACGCGCCGGAGACGGTCATGGGCACGGGCAGCAGCACCGTGCCCTCGTAGCCGTAGTTGGCCAGCGTGCCGATGGGGATCTTGCGCGGCACGGGCCAGGCGATCTCGCCCGCGTCGATGCCCGGCGGCAGCTGGCGCCATTCGACCTGCGTGGGCAGGCCGGAGTCGCCCGGGTTCTTCCAGTAGGTGTGCCACTCGGGCTGGTGCGTGATCGACAGGCCCAGCCAGAGCGGCTTGCCCGGGCCCACGCCGTCGGGCGCATGCGCCACCAGCTCGGTACGCACGTGCGGGGTGGTGACGGTGCTGCTGCCGGCCACGGTGCCGGCAGGGGCGCCGCCGGCGGGCTGGGACAGCAGCTGGGCGGAGGCCGGGGCCGCCAGGGCGCAGGCAGCCAGGAGGGCGAGGGGCGGCAGCAGGCGCTGCAGGAGGCGGACGGACATGGCGCGGGTGAGAGCGGCGCGGGCGGCGTTGGTTCCTGGATGCGCGCTCAGGCCGCGAAGCCGAGCACCACGCGGCGGGCCATGGCGCCTTTTTTCTCGATTTTGGTGACGACCACCGCGCCGATCTCGGTGGTGTTGGCGACGTGGGTGCCGCCGCAGGGCTGCAGGTCGATCTGTGCCTGGCCTTCGCTGCCCACGCGCACCGTGCGCACCTGGCCGCTGCCGCGCGGCGGCTGCACGCTCATGCTCTTGACGAGGTCGGGCCGGGCGTCCAGCTCGGCGTCGGTGATGGCGCCGATGGTGACAGGGTGCGCCTCGGCCACGAGGCGGGCGATGCCGGAATTCAGGGCGGCGGCGTCCAGCGGGCCGTCCATGTGGAAATCCAGCCGCGCGGCGTCGGGCGTGACCGAGCAGCCGTTCACGGGCTGGGCCACCAGGTGGCACAGCAGGTGCGTGGTGGTGTGGAAGCGCATCAGCCGGTGGCGGCGCTCCCAGTCGATGCGGGCGGTGACTTCCTCGCCCACGGCGGGCGGCTCGGCGCCCGGGGCCGGCACGTGCACGATGGCGGCCGTGGGCCGGCCCTCGGCGTCCTTGCCCTTGCGCGTGTCGGCGATGGGCACCTCGCGCCCGTCGGCCCGCACCAGCACCCCGGCATCGCCCGCCTGCCCGCCGCCCAGGGGATAGAACACCGTGCGGTCGAGCACGATGCCGCCGTCGGGCAGCACGGCGGTCACGGTGGCGCGGCACTCGCGCAGGTAGGCGTCTTCGCGGAACAGGTCGCGGGTGGGAGTGGCGAGGGCTTCGGCGTGGGTCATCCGGCGATGGTAGCGCCGGCTCCGGGGGCGGGAGCGCTTGCGTTCCAAAGCCTGCGCCGGGCGCTCCGGATTCATCGATGGCCTGCCCCACGGGTGGGCTCCCGGAATGTGGAATCCGCACGGCCGCCGCATAATGCCCTGGTGATGCGGGACGCACGCCTTGCGTCTCTGCATCCGAACCATCTTGTTTGTCCCGGTGACTCCCTTCCTGCCCCGCCTCCGCCGCCTGGCCCCGCTGGTCCTGGCGTGGTGGATGCTCGCCTTCGGCATGGCCGCGGCGTCGCCGCTGCTGCATCCGCAGAGCCTGCAGGTGGTCTGCAATGCGGCGGGCGCTGCCAAGCTGGTGGTCATGCGGGATGACGGCAGCGGACTGCGCGAGATGGGCCAGCATGGCCTGGATTGCGCGCTGTGCCTCGCGCCCGGGGCTCCGCCGCCCGTGCCGGTGGTGCTGGCGGTGCCGATGGGGCAGCCGCTGGCGCATGCATTGCAGCCCGTGGAGGCCGCGCGCCTTGCGGCGCTGGTGGGCGCGCCGCTGCCGGCGCGCGGGCCGCCGAAGCGGGCCTGACCGGCCTGCCTTCTTCCGGCAGGGCTGCCGCGCTTCCAGGCTCCCCTGGGGCCGCCTTCGCGGCAGAGGTCTTCCTTCTTTCTTTTCGTCTCCCCGTTTTTTTCCCGTCACGGGCCGCGCTCGCGCGTGCCGGACGGGCACCGCTTGCGCGAGGTGGATATGGCCCGGCTTCGTCGTCGTCGCTTCCGTTTGTCTTTTCGTTTTTCTTTTCATTCTTCGCCTTCTTCCGTGTTCCGGCTTCCATGGCCCGCGGCCGCGCTGGCGGCCCTTCCCGCGCTGGCGGCCTGGGGGCAGGAGGTGCCCGGGGCCGCCGGCAGCCACGGTGCTGCGGCACCCTCCGTCCCGGCAGAGACCAGCCCCGCGCTCACGCTCGGCACGGTGGAGGTGCGCGAGGGCCCGGACGGCGCGCTGCCTGCGCGCAGCGTCTCCACATCCGTGGATATCGTGGGCGGCGAAGTGCTGCAGGACGCGCGCGTGGACCACACCTGGGAGCTGTTGGGCCGGGCGCCCGGGGTGCAGGTCACGCCGTTCCGGCAGGGGGTGGACGCGGGGCGGTTCTCCTTCCGTGGTTTCAATGGCGAGGGCCGGGTGAATGCGGTCAAGCTGCTGATCGACGGCATCCCGTCGAACGACAACGCGGGCGGCATGCCCTTCCTGGATGCGGTGTTTCCACTCGATATCGAGGCGGTGGAGGTGGTGCGCGGCACGAACGACCCGCGCTACGGGCTGAACAACATCGCGGGCAATGTGAACGTGCTCACGCGCACGGGCGGCAACGAGGGCCGCGCGACGCTGGCGGCGGGCAGCTTCGGCACGCGCGACGTGCAGGTGGTCAAGGGCATCGAGTCGGGGCCCTGGAGCCAGAACTACGGGGCGTTCTGGCGCACGGGCGACGGCTGGCGCGACCACGCGGAGGGCACGCAGCGTGCGCTGTCGGGCAAGTGGTTCTATACCGATCCGGGTGGTGGCTGGCGCGCAGGCCTTACGGCACGCTACTTCCGCAACGCGGCGGATGAGTCCGGCTACCTGACGCGCGAGCAGGCGTCGGCGCAGCCGCGCTGGTCGCCGCCGTGGTCGGCCTCGGACCGCAGCACGCGCGAGACGGAGCAACTCGGCCTGCACTGGGAGGCCCGGCTTGCCGAGCGCCTGTCGTGGACGGCACGCGCGTATGCCAACCATTACGAGAACCAGCGCTGGGTGCGGTTTTCGCAGGCCGGCGTGCAGCAGGAGCGCGACAACGACGAGGACCAGCGCGGGCTGTCGGGCGTGCTGACATGGCGGCCTGCGGTGGCGTGGGCACACGCGTTCACGCTGGAAGGCGGGGTGGACGCGCAGTGGCAGGACAACGCCGCGCAGCGCTGGCGCACGGCCGAGCGCGTGCGCACTCCGCAGTTCCGGGACTGGGATTTCGATGTGCACACGCAGGGGGCATACGTGCAGGCGGTGGTGCAGCCGGTGGCGTCGCTGCGCATCGTGCCGGCGCTGCGCGTGGACCGGCTGGGCGGAGATTTCACCGACCGGCTGACGGGGCAGCGCTACGGCATGCACGATTACGGCACCATCCGCCAGCCCAAGCTGAGCGTGGCCTGGACGGCCCGCGAGGGCGTGACGCTGTATGCGAATGCGGGCCGCACCTTCCAGGTGGGCACGGGCATCGACGCCTACCGCACGCAGGCGCGCGACCTGGGCCCGTCGATCAACGACGGCTGGGAGACGGGCGTGCGCTGGCAGCCCGCGCCGGGCTGGGAAGCGCGCGTGGCCACGTGGCAGCAGCGCGCGTCGGGCGAGGTCGCGCGCGTGCTGGGTGTGGACGGGCTGCCCGATCCCGGCGGGCTGGGCAACGTGGGGCGCACGCGGCGCAAGGGATGGGACGCGCAGCTGGGCGCCCGCCTGGGCGCACGCTGGACGGGCTGGGTTGCCTATTCGCACCAGGTGGCGCGCATCACCGTGCCCGATCCGTCGGCACCGGACACCGCCGGGCGGGAGGTGGAGAACGTGCCCCGCTACCTGGCGAGCGCGGGCGTTCAGGTGCGCGCCACGGAGGTGCTGCGCCTGTCGGCCACGGTGACGGCCCAGGGCGACTACTACCTGGACCGCACCAACACCCAGGGCCGCGCGGGCCGCTACGCGCTGCTGGACCTGGGCGCCACCTGGCAGCTCTCGCCGACGGCGGACGTGGGCGTGCAGGTGCGCAACGCGACGAACCGGCGCTATGTCTATGCGTGGTATGACAGCGGCTCCTCGGGCTATTCGCCGGGCGATGGCCGCAGCGTCGCGGTCAGCCTGGGGTGGAGGTTCTGACGATGGCATCGACCACCAAGACCGCCGGCGCGATCACCGCCGGGAGCCTGTACCGCGCGGTGTGGCGCTGGCATTTCTATGCCGGGCTGCTGGTGCTGCCGTTCCTGGCCTGGCTGGCGGTGACCGGCGGGGCGTTCCTTTTCCAGAGAGAGATCGACGGCTGGGTCCACCGCGACCTGCTGCGGGTGGCGCAGCCCGTGCCCCCCGGCGCGGCCCGGCCGCCCAGCGCGCTGGTGGCTGCTGCGCTGGCGGCGCAGCCGGGGCAATGGTTCCGCTACACGCCGGCCGCGGGGCCGGGTGACAGCGCGAACGTGGGCATCGCCACCGCGGACGGGCGGCGCGTGGCGGTGTATGTGGATCCGGGTTCGGCGCGGGTGCTGGGGCAGTTGCCGGAGCGGGGCACGCTGTCGTGGCAGATCCGGCGGCTGCACAGCCTGAAGGTGATCGGCCCGGTGGCGCGCGGCGTGATCGAGATGGCCGCGGGCTGGGCCGTGGTGCTGGTGGCGACGGGGCTGTACCTGTGGTGGCCGCGCGGACGGCGCGGCGGCGTGGTGACGGTGCGCGGGCGCCCGGCCGAGCGGGTGTTCTGGCGCGACCTGCATGCGGTGCTGGGCCTGGGCGTGGGCGCGATCCTCGCGTTCCTGGCGCTGACGGGCATGCCCTGGTCGGTATTCTGGGGCGCGCAGGTGAATGCCTGGGCGAACGGCAGCCACTGGGGCTATCCGGCCGGCGTGCGCGTGCAGCTGCCGATGTCGGCCGTGCCCGTGGCGGACACGCTGGCCGTGCCGTGGAGCCTGCAGCAGGCGCGCGTGCCCGTGGCCTCGGCCGGGGAGCATGCAGGGCACGGCGCAGGGGCGGACGTATCCGCCGCCGGGCCGCAACCCGTGCCGGCCCTGCCGCCGATCGGCCTGGATGCCGCGATGGCGGTGTTCACGCGGCTGGGCCTGGCGCCGGGCTTCGGCGTGGCTGCGCCGCAGGGCGCGGGCGGCGTCTATACCGCCTCGGCCTATCCGGCCGATCTCGGCCGGCAGAGGGTGGTGCATCTGGACCAGTACAGCGGCCGGCCGCTGCTCGACATGGGCTATGCCGACTACGGGCCGGTGGCGCGGGGACTGGAGTGGGGCATCAACGTCCACCTGGGGCAGCAGTACGGGGTGGCCAACCAGATCGTGCTGGCCGTGGCCTGCGCCGGCATCGTGCTGCTGTGCGTCGCGGGCGCGGTGGCGTGGTGGAAGCGCCGCCCAGCCGGGGGGCTGGGCGTGCCGCCACTGCCGGCGCAGCCGCGCGCGCTCTGGGTGGTGGCCGGGATGATGGCCGTGGCCGGCGTGCTGCTGCCCCTGCTGGGGCTGTCGCTGCTGTGCATGCTGGCGGTGGACGCCGCCTGGCGCAGGAGCCAGGCGGGCGCTTTGCAGGGGTAGGGGCCGCCGCGTTCAGTGGTGCGGGCCGTCCGGCGTCAGAAGGTTTCCCAGTCGTCGTTGTTCTGGCTGGATGCCCGGGCGGGCGCCGGGGCGGCTGCCTGTGCGGGAGGCAGTGCCGGGCGGGCAGTCCCTGCTGCCGATGCCTGCGCCGGTGCAGGCGTCTTCGGAGCGGCCGCGAGGCTGGGCGCGGGGCGCTGTGCCGCGGCAGGCGCCTTGGCATGCTGCAGCGCGGCGGATGCGGCGCGTGCGGTGTCGCGGCTGCGGGATTGCGCCTGGGCGATGACGGCCTGGGAGGCGTTGGCATCGACCTGGAAGACGCTGACGAGCTGCACGAGGCGTGCGGCCTGGGAGTTGAGGCTGTCGGCGGCGGCGGCGGATTCCTCCACCAGGGCGGCGTTCTGCTGGGTCACCTGGTCGAGCTGGTTGACGGCGTCGCTCACCTGGGAGATGCCCTGCTCCTGCTCGTGGGTGGCGGCCCCGATCTCGGCGATGAGGTCGGCGACGCGGCGGGCCTGCTCGACGATCTCTCCCATGGTGGAGCCGGCCTCGCCCACGAGTTGCGAGCCGGTCTCGACCTTGGAGACGCTCTCGCCGATGAGGGCCTTGATCTCCTTGGCTGCCTGGGCGGAGCGCTGAGCGAGGGTGCGCACTTCGGAGGCGACGACGGCGAAGCCGCGGCCCTGCTCGCCGGCGCGGGCGGCCTCGACGGCGGCGTTGAGGGCGAGGATGTTGGTCTGGAAGGCGATGGAGTCGATGACGCCGATGATGTCGCCGATTTTGCGGGAGGAGTCGGTGATGTCCTGCATGGTGCGCACGACGTTGCCCACGACCTCGCCGCCGCGCGCGGCGGTGGCGGAGGCCGAGGATGCGAGCTGGGAGGCGGTGCGGACGGTGTCGGCGTTCTGCTTGACGGTGGAGTTCATCTGCTCCATGGAGGCGGCGGTTTGCTGGAGGTTGGAGGCCTGCTCCTCGGTGCGCTGGCTGAGGTCGGCGTTGCCGGTGGCGATCTGGGAGGCGCCGGTGGCGATGGATTCGCTGCTGTGGCGGACTTCGGAGACTACCTGAGCGAGGTTGGAGCGCATGGCGCCCATGGCGGCGAGGACGGAGGAGGAATCGCCGGGGCGCAGGTCGACGTGGACGGCGAGGTTGCCGCGGGCGACTTCCTGGGCGATCTGCGCGGCGTAGGCGGGTTCGCCGCCGAGCTGGCTCTTCACCTTGCGGGTGATGGACCAGGCGACGAGCGCGCCGAGCGCAGCCGACAGCACGGCCAGCACGATCATGGTATTGCCCGCGGCGCTGGCCTCGCTGCTGGAGGATTCCGCCATGTCGGTGGTCACCTTGCGCTGGTAGGCGATCATGTCCTCCACGGCCTTGAAGTAGGCATTCTGCGCAACGCGCATCTCGCCGAGCACCACCGTACGGGCGTTGACCATGTCGTTGGCGAGGCCGAGCTTCGCGGCCTTCTCGACGGTGGCGAGGAATTGCGGGCGGGCCTCGCCAATGCGGTCCATCAGGGCCCGGCCTTCAGGCGAGCGCACGCGCTGCTGCAGCTTGCCCATGATTTCCGATGTCTCCGAGATCACGGCGTCGAGTCGTTTTTTCTCTTCGGCCATGGATGCGTCGTCTTCCAGCAACGCGAGGTTGCGCACGGCGCGGGCGACGATGTTGGTGTTGTCCTTGACCTGCTGCAGATGCAGCAGGATGTCCAGCCGGTCGCGGGACAGGGCCTGCAGGCTCGTGCCGGTGTGGTCGAGCTGGAAGCGCCCGTAGGCTGCGACCAGGAAGCCGATGGCGATCACGATGGCGAAGCCCGTACCGAGCATGGCTCCGAGCCGGATGTTCTTCAAGAAGTTCACAAATTCCTCCCTATTGCAATTTGCTGTGGAACATATAAGACGCTATCACTTGCAGAATTGTTACTTATTGTTTTTATTCAATACAAGGTGATGTGGGAAGGTGGTGCCTATGCATGCCGGTAGAGTGATCGCTTCCCGCGCGTGCCATGCCCTACGATGCGCCCATGTCTTATCCCTCCCGCTTCTGGGCCGAACTCTCCACCCGCGATTTCTCCAAAGCCCGCGCCTCGGGCCTGGCGGCGC
The DNA here is from genome assembly GCF_042847045.1 of Acidovorax sacchari. Taxonomy (NCBI): domain Bacteria; kingdom Pseudomonadati; phylum Pseudomonadota; class Betaproteobacteria; order Burkholderiales; family Comamonadaceae; genus Acidovorax; species Acidovorax sacchari. The sequence continues at coordinate 5,132,698 of NZ_AP035783.1, read as the reverse complement.
GCACCGTGGCCGTGCTGCCCGTGGCCGCCATCGAGCAGCATGGACCGCACCTGCCGCTCGCCGTGGACGCCGCGCTGCTGCGGGGCGTGATCGATGCCGCGCTGCCCTTGCTGCCGGCGGACCTGCCCGTGCTGTTCCTGCCGCCGCAGGATGTGGGCCTGAGCACCGAGCACACGGCCTTTCCGGGCACGCTCACGCTGTCGCCGGCCACGGTGATCGCGCTCTGGAGCGAACTGGGTGCCTGCGTGGCGCGCGCGGGCATCCGGAAGCTGCTGCTCTTCAACGGCCATGGCGGGCAGGTGAGCGTGATGGACATCGTGGCGCGCGAGCTGCGGCAGCGGCACGGCCTGCTGGTGTACAGCGCGAGCTGGTTCAGCCTGCCGCTGCCGGAGGCGGTGCAGGGCCTGTTCAGCGCCGAGGAACACCGCTTCGGCATCCATGGCGGGCAGGTGGAGACCTCGATGATGCTGCACCTCGCGCCGGACACCGTGCGCATGGCGCATGCGGGCCGGTTCCGCTCCACGTCGCAGGACCGCGCGGAGCGCTACCCCATCCTGGGCAATGGCCGGAGCGCGAAGATGGGCTGGGCGATCGAGGACTACCACCCGTCGGGAGCCGTGGGCGACGCGGCCGGTGCCACGGCCGAGAAGGGCCGCGCCGTGGTCGAGGCCGCCGCTGCGCAGCTGGCGGCGCTGCTCGGCGAAATCCACGACCTGCCGGAAGGCACGCTGGCAGGGCCGCCCGGGGGGTGACGCGCTGCCCGGCCGCTTCGCTCAGGCGTGCGTCGCCCAGCCCGCGTGTTCGGGCGTGTCGAGGTGCGGCAGGGCGTTGAAGGTCTGCAGCATCAGCCGCTTCGGGGCGATGCTGAACTCGGTCACCGCAGTGTTGCGGATGCGCATGTTGAGGGCGATGGTCACCTCCGGCGGGGTGGAGAGCACCGCGCCCACGGCGGTGGAGATCGGCCCGCCGCTGGAGACCAGCAGCACGTTCTGGCCCGCATGGTGGCGCCGCACGTGGTCCAGCACGGCGCGCACGCCGTCGGAGAACTCCGTCCAGCTCGGCATGCCCGCCGGGCTGATGGTGCCGCCCATCCACTGCGCGAGCGCGTCGCACAAGAGGCGGAAGTGCTGGCGGTACAGCTCGGGCGTGTCTGCGGGCGGCAGGGGCTGGGGGTGGATGGCCGTGATCAGGGCGGCGCTGTCGTATTCGTTGAGCGCGGGCAGCGCCTGCAGGGGCTCGGGCGCGGCCTGCAACCCTTCGGCGATGCCTGCCAGCGTCTGCGCGTGCCGCCGCAGGGTGCCTGTATAGACGGCGTCGAAGCGCATGCCGCGCTCGCGCCAGTAGGTGCCCAGCCGCACTGCCTGCTCATGGCCGCGGGCGCTGAGCTGGTCGTAGTCCTGGGCGCCGAAGGAGGCCTGCGCATGGCGTACGAGGTAGAGGGTTCCCATGCACGGCAATGTGGCAGAGCGGCCGGCCGCGCCATGTCGCGGCAGCGACGGGGTGTCGCGGACGCGCCGCACCCCGTGCGCGCATGGCCCCCGCAGACCGGGTGGCAGCGCCTTGTCAGTGGCCGCCGGCGGAGGCCAGCACGCCCGCGAACGCCTGCGCGTCCACGTTGCCGCCCGTGAGCGGCAGCCCGACCACCTGGCCTGCGATCCGGCCCTGCTCCTGCAGCGCGGCGGCGAGGGCGGCAGCACCCGCGCCCTCGGCCACGTTGTGCGTGTCGGCGAACAGCGCGCGCATGGCGGCCGCCACCTCATCGTCGCTCACGCGGACCACGTGGTCCAGCCCGGGCGCGAGGATGGCGAGCGCCTCCGGATCCGCCACGCGGCAGGCCATGCCGTCGGCAAGCAGCGTGGACACGGGCGCTTCCACCACGCGGCCGGCGGCGATCGAATCCGCGTAGGTGGTGGCGTGGGCGCTCACCACGCCGACGATGCGCACGCCGTGCCCCAGCGCCCGCTTCGCGGCGATGGCCGAGCAGGCGCCCGAGCCCTGGCCGATGGGCACGTAGGCCACGTCCATGCGCGGCACGGCCCGCAGGAACTCCCACCAGTAGGTGGCCACGCCACGCAGCAGGTCGGCATGGAAGCTCGGCACCATGTGCGCGCCGCGCCCGGCGGCCAGCTGCATGGCGTGCTCGCGCGCTTCCTGGAAGTCCTGCCCGTGCTCGATGAGCGACACGCCCAGGGCGCGCATGGCGGCGTTCTTCTCCACCGAGTTGCCGTGCGGCACGACGATGGTGCACGCCACGCCGTGGCGGCGTGCGGCCCAGCCCAGGCTCTGGCCGTGGTTGCCACGGGTGGCGCTGATCACTTCGCGCGGCATGCCGCCGCGGCGCGCGAGCTGGTCGAAATAGGTGAGGCCGCCGCGGATCTTGAACGCGCCCACCGGGGTGTGGTTCTCGTGCTTGACCCAGCATTCCGCGCCCAGGCGCTCGCCGAGCAGCGCCCAGCGGTACTGCGGGGTGGGGGCGAAGTCGGCATAGACCACCTCTGCCGCGGCCTCGATGTCGGCGAGGCTCGGCAGCGCGGCGTGGGGCCGTGCGGACGCATCGAGCGCGGAGGCGGGAACTGCTGCGTTCATGGCGTGGCCTTTCTTTCGGTGAAGAGGATCTTGAGGGCGAGAGCGCCAAGCACGGTGCCCATCAGGTAGCGCTGCGCGCGCACCCAGGCGGCGCTGCGGTGCAGGAAGCGGGCGACGCGCGCGGCGAACAGCACCAGCAGGGCATTGACCAGCGCGCTGATGCCGATCTGCAGCGCGCCCAGCGTGAAGGTCTGCGCGAGCCACTGGCCTCGCTCCGGGTGGAGGAACTGCGGGAAGAACGACACGTAGAACATCGCCACCTTGGGGTTCAGCGCGCTCGTGAGGAAGCCCATGAGGACCAGCTTGCGCGGCCCGTCGTGCGGCAGGTCGCGCGCCTCGAAGGGCGCGCTGCCCCCCGGCTTCACGGCCTGCCACGCCATCCACAGCAGGTAGGCGGCGCCCGCGATGCGCAGCACGTCGAAGGCGAGCGGCACGGCCACCAGCAGCGCCGACAGTCCCAGTGCGGTGGCCAGCAGGTGCACGCCGAAACCGGCGACCACGCCAGCGAGCGAAAGCAGGCCGGCGCGCGGTCCCTGCGTCAGGCTGCGCGAGACGCAATAGACCATGTTCGGGCCGGGCGTCAGCACGAGCACCAGCGCCGCGAGCGCGAAGAGCACGAGTTCCTGCGGGGTGAAGATGAAGGCGGACATCATGTGGCGTTCTCCTGGAGCTGCGACGTGCAGGTGACGGTGCCGAGCGGCGTGGCGAAGGCCGCCGCGAGGCGCGGGACGGAAGACCGGGCCACGGGTGCGCGCAGCAGCCCGTGCACGCCCGCCGCGGCGCAGGCGCTCTGCAGCGCCGCGGCATCGGGGTGCTCCAGCGCGAGCGACACCAGCGTGACGCCGCTGTCCGGAAGGCTGTGGCACGGATGGCGCTCGCCCCACTGGATCAGCGTGGGCAGGCAGCCATCCATCAGGCGGGCGCCATCGGGCCGCACGGTGATGCGCCACTCCAGCAGGCCGAACGGCGTCGGGCGCCCGGCGGTGACGATCCCGCCCCGGTCCACGCCGCGCGCGGCCAGCGCGGCGTGCGCCGCGGCGATGTCGGGCACCGAGGCCACCCAGTGGACCAGCTGCGGCCCGTGCCGCGCCACGCGCGAGCGCAGGGCCTCGTCGTCCATGTCGAACCACCGGCGGTGGCCCGGCGGCAGTGCCGGCCGGGCCTGGGGATCGATGGCGATGACTTCCAGGTAGGCACGCGGGTGCGCTGGCCCGGAAATGTTCAGCAGCCGGTTGTGGGTGCCCATGAGCGGGTGCGCGCCGCCGGCCGCAGGCTCCACGCCCAGGGTCCGGCGGCACCAGCGGCTGCCCTCGTCCAGCGAGGCGGCCACCACCACGAGGTGGTCCACGCACGCGGCCCGGGCCGGGTCGAAGGCCGCAGCGCTCACAGCAGCACCTGGCCGTCCACGCAGGTGACGGAGCCGCCGCCCACCCAGATGTGCTCGCCGTCCTGCTCCACATGCACGCGGCCCGCACGGCCCAGGGCCGTGCCCTGGCTGGCGACGTAGCGGGGCGGAGCGAGATGGGCGCCGATCAGCCATTGCGCGAGCGCGGCGTTCAGGCTGCCGGTCACCGGGTCCTCGGCCAGGCCGTTGTTGCCGGGGAAAAAGGCGCGCACTTCGAAGTCCGGCAGTTCCCCGCCTTCCGATCCATGGCTGCCGATCACGCCGACCTTGCCGCGCGGGCCCACCACGCCGACGTCGAGCGCGCCGAGCACGGCCCCGTCGGGGCGCAGCGCAAGCACGGCCTCGGCCGAGGACAGCATCACGCCGCGCCAGTTCGGGCCGTTGTCGCACCAGGCATGGCCCACGATGTCGCTGCGCGCGATTCCCAGGCCGCGGGCGATCAGTTCCACGTCGGCTTCAGGGAGAGGGCCGCTCTTCTGGAGCGGCGGGGCCGCGAAGGCCAGCCGGTTGCCGTCCTGCCGCAGCGTGACCAGGCCCACGCCGCATTCCTGCACGATGCGGCCCGGGGTGCGCGGCTGCCCGCCGGCCTCCAGCCAGGCGTGGCAGCTGCCGAGCGTGGGATGGCCCGCGAAGGGCAGCTCCCGCCCGGGGCAGAAGATGCGCACCCGGTAATCGGCGCCCGCCGCGCGTCCTTCCTCGCTGGGCGGAAGCAGGAAGGTGGCTTCGGAGAGGTTGGTCCAGTTCGTGAACTGCTGCATGTCCTCGGTGGACAGGCCTTCGCCGTCGAGCACCACGGCCAGTGGGTTGCCGAGGTACGGGCGGTCGGTGAACACATCGACTTGCTTGAAGGAACGCTGGCGCATGGTGGGCTCCTGTGGAAAAAACGAACGGACACAATCCTCCCCGGCGGCCGTCCTGGCCGCCGTGGAACCGGGTGGAAGCAGCCGCCGCGGGCGGCGTCAGGCGAGGGGCTGGTCCAGCACGCCCAGGGCGCCGCTGCGCGCGCGCAGCGCGGTGAACCAGCGCTCCAGGTGCGGCCGGGCAGGCCGCTCCTGCGGCAGGCCCCACCAGCGGTGGATTTCGCAACCCACGGGGATGTCGGCCATCGTGAAGCGGTCACCCGCCAGGTAGGCATGCCGTGCAAGGTGCGTGTCGAGCAGTTCCATCAGTGGCTCGGTGGCGGCCACGGAGCGGGCGATCGCCGCCGGGTCCCGCTGCGCCGCGGGCGTGCGGATCCACTGCAGGAAGGCGTCGCGGCCGGCCGGGTTGAGCGTGGTCTGTTGCCAGTCCATCCACTGCTCGGCCAGGAAGCGCGTGGGCAGATCCTCGGGGTAGAGGTCGCCCGGCGCATGGCGCGCGCAGAGGTAGCGCACGATGGTGTTCGACTCCCAGAGCGAGGTGCCCTCGTCCTCGATGAGAGGCACCAGCCCGTTGGGATTGAGCGCCAGGAACTGCGGCTCGCGCACGAGCCCGAACTGGCCGCCCGCGTCGGTGCGTTGCAGTTCCAGCCCCAGCTCCTGCGCGGCCCAGAGGACCTTGCGCACGTTGATGGACGACACGCGCCCCCAGAGTCTCAGCATGGCGTCAGGCCTCCGCGGTCTGCGGCAGGCGAGCGCGGATGGCGGCGGCCAGTGCGGCGATGCCTTCCTGGATCTGCTGCGCGCTCGCGGTGACGAAGGACAGGCGCAGCGTGCGCGCGTCGGCGTTGTCCGCATAGAAGGCCGCGCCGGGCACGAAAGCCACGTTGCGCTCCACGGCCTCGGGCAGCAGGTCCAGCGCGCTCATGCCTTCCGGCAGGCGCGCCCAGAGGAACATGCCGCCGTCGGGGCGGTTCCAGGTCACGCCCAGGCCCTGCATCTCGCGCTCCATGGCCGAGAGCATCGCGTCGCGCTGCTGCTTGTAGAGCGCGCGGATGGTGGGCACGTGGCGGTCCAGGAAGCCGCCCTTCATCACCTCGGCCACCATGCGCTGGTTGAACCCGGGCGTGTGCAGGTCGGCCGCCTGCTTGGCCTGCAGCAGCTTGGGGTAGAGGGCACGCGGCGCCACCAGGAAGCCCAGGCGCAGTCCGGGGGCCAGCACCTTGGAGAACGAGCCCAGGTAGATGCAGCCTTCCGGGTTGCGGGCGGTGAGGGGCAGCGGCGGCGGCTGGTCGAACCAGAGGTCGCCGTAGGGGTTGTCCTCCACCAGCGGCAGGCCCAGCTCGGCGGCCTTGGCCGACAGGGCCACGCGGCGCGCTTCGGTCATCGTGCGGCCCGTGGGGTTCTGGAAGTTGGGCAGCAGGTACATGAAGCGCGCGCGGTCCGCGCCCGAGCCCACCTTGGCTGCCAGGTCGTCCACCAGCGGGCCTTCGTCGTCGCTCGCCACGCTGTGCACGTCCGGTTCCATGGGCGTGAAGGCCTGCAGGGCGCCGAGGTAGGTCGGGGTTTCCACCAGCACGCGGCTGCCCGCGTCGATGAGCACCTTGGCCACCAGGTCCAGGCCCTGCTGCGAGCCGGTGGTGATCAGGATCTGGTCGGGCGACACGTCCCAGGGCAGGAAGTCGGCCACGGCCTGGCGCAGGGGCAGGTAGCCCTCGCTCGCCGCGTACTGCAGCGACGAGGCACCGTCGTTGCCCAGCACCGCCGCGCAGGCCTGCGCGAAGTCATCGACCGGGAAGGTCTTGGGGGAGGGCAGTCCGCCCGCGAGGCTGATGATGCCGGGCTTCTCGGTCACTTTCAGGATCTCGCGGATCACCGAGGGGTTCATCTTCGCGGCGCGTTGGGCCAGGGTCCAGGTCGTCATGGAAATCATCTCCTGCGGCAGGCCCGTGGAAGGAAGGGGCCGTGCCTCGTGCGTGTCGTCGTTGTCGAAAAAAGCCGTCGTGCGGCCGGTCGGAGGGGCAAGGGGTGGGCCCCGCCAGGAAAAGAGCTTAACTGCGCGGCGGTCTCCCGGGTATGGCGTGACTTGCGGGGAGGCGCTGCCCGGCGGGCGCGCGGCGGCCGATGAGGACCGTGGCCATGACGGCGAGCCCGACGCCGAGGCTGGCTGCATCCAGCCGCTCGCCGAGCAGCGGGACGGCGAACAGCATGCCCAGGAACGGTTGCACCAGCTGCACCTGGCTCACGCGCACGGTGCCGCCCAGGGCCAGGCCACGGTACCAGGCGAAAAAGCCCAGCCACATGGAGAACACCGACACATACGCCAGGGCCGCCCAGGCCTCGGGCGCCACGGAAGCTGCGGCATCCGGCGGGGGCGCGACGACCCAGGCCGCCGGCAGCGCCAGGGGGAGTCCCATCACCAGTGCCCAGCAGATCACCGCACCGGCCGGCATGCGCTGCGACAGGCGCCCGCCGAAGCCGTAGCCCACGGCCGCGCAGAGCACGGCGGCGAGCAGCAGCAGGTCGGCCGGGTGCAGCGCCAGCCCGCCGCCCCCGGGCTGCCGCAGGGCGAAGGCCACCACCAGCGCCGTGCCCGCCAGCGCGCAGAGCCAGAAGCGCGCGGAGGGCCGCTGGCGGTGCAGCAGCGCCCCCACCAGCGCGGTGGCCAGCGGCAGCAGGCCGATGACCACGCTCGCATGCACGGCCGCCACATGGCGCATGGCCAGCGAGGTGAGCAGCGGGAAGCCGAACACCACGCCGAGCGAGGTGGCGGCGAGCGGCAGCCAGTCTTCGCGGCCCGGCAGCGGCGCGCGCTGCACCAGCAGCAGGGCCGCCGACAGCAGCCCGGCGATGGCAGCGCGGGCGATGGCCACGAACGCCCCCGGCAGCTGCGGTGCCTCGGGCGTGCCCACGGCGAGCCGCGTCATGGGCAGCGTGAGCGCGAAGATCGCCACGCCCAGCAGGCCCCATAGCAGGCCGCGCGTTTCGGCGGAACGCGCCGCCACGGGCCGCGGCGCGGGGGATGCCGTGGATGCTGGCACGGCGCTCATGCCGTCACCATCCAGGCGGCGGTGGCCGCGAGCACGGCCGCCATGCCGCGGTTGAACCAGAGCAGGCGGGCGCCGCGGGCGAGCCACTCGCGCAGCAGCGCACCGGTGGCGGCATAGAGGAAGTTGCTCGCGAAAGCGAACGCGACCATGACAGGCACCACCACCGCGAGGCGCGGCAGGCTGTCGGGCCGGCCGGCCACCCAGCCCGCCACGATGGTGAGCGCCAGCAGCCAGGCCTTGATGTTCACGAACTGCAGCGCGGCGCCGGCCCAGAAGCCCACGTCCATGCGGGCCGCGTCGGCATCGGCGAGCCGGCCGCTTTGCGCGAGCTTCCATGCCAGCCACAGCAGGTAGGCGATGCCCACCGCCTTGATGCCGGTGCGCAGGGCGGGCACGGCCACCACCAGGCTGCCGATGCCCGCGGCGCACACCAGCAGCAGCGCCGACCAGCCCAGCGGCACCGCGCACACGAAGCGCATGGCCGGACGCAGGCCGCGGTTGGCCGCGATGGCGGTGGACAGCGTGGTGTTCGGGCCGGGCGAGAAGCTCATGGCAGTTGCCAGGACCAGGAGAGCGGTGAATTCGACCAGGGGCATGGGTGCAGCGGAGTTGCGGGCGGGACGCGTGGCAGTTACAGGACCCACTGTAGGCATGATTCCGCTACAGTGCCAATACAGACAGCTGCACAAGTTCATGAACTGTACCGGTGCGTTGGACAACACAGTTTCCAGAAAGCCTTCCATGCTGACCCGCACGCCCGAACGCACCCTGACCGAGCAACTCGCCGATCGATTCGCGGAACGCATCCGCAGCCGGCTGCTGCCGGTCGGCGCACGGCTGCCGTCGGTGCGCGAGTGCGCGCGGCAGCAGAGCGTGAGCACCCATACCGTGGTCGCCGCCTACGACCAGTTGCTGGCGCAGGGGCTCGTGGAGGCGCGGCGCCAGCGCGGGTTCTTCGTGCGCGATGCGGTGCAGAGGCCTCCGGTGCCGGGCGCCCCCGCCGGCGCTCCACAGGGCGCACCCGGCGGGGCAGGCGCACCGGGCGGCCCGGCCGCAGGCGCCTCGATCCTCGGCGCCGCCGCGCTGCCGATGTCGGGCTCGCACATCAACGCCACCACCCTGATCCGCGGCATGTTCCACCAGGCCTCGTCCAAGCCCCAGCCCGGCGCCGGCGTGTTTCCGCCGGGCTGGCTCGAAGACGCGCGCTTCATGTTCGCCGCCGTGCGCCGCGTCACCGCGGGGCGTGCGCTGCAGGACGGCTCCCTGGCCTATGGCGAGCCCCGCGGCGACGCCGGCCTGCGCGCGGCGCTCGCGCGGCGGCTGGCCGACCTCAGCGTGCCGGCGGAGCCCGCGCAGATCATCACCACCATCGGCGCCACGCACGCCCTGGACATCGTGAGCCGCACCCTGCTGAAGGCCGGCGACCCGGTCATGGTGGAGGAGCCCGGCTGGTCGGTGGAGTTCGCGCGGCTCGATGCGCTGGGCATGCGCGTGCTGCCCGTGCCGCGCGGTCCCGAGGGGCCGGACCTGGACGTGATGGCGCGCTACTGCGAGGCCCACGCGCCCAAGCTGTTCGTGAGCGTGAGCGTGCTGCACAACCCCACCGGCTACAGCCTGTCGCCGGGGCATGCGCACCGCATCCTGCAGCTGTCCCACCGGCACGGTTTCCACATCGTCGAGGACGACACCTACGGCCACATCGCCCCCGACCACGCCACGCGCCTGTCGGCCCTGGACGGGCTGCGCCGCACCATCTACGTGAACGGCTTCGCCAAGATCCTCGCGCCCAACTGGCGGGTGGGCTACCTCGCCGCGCCCGAGGGCCTGGTGGAGCGGCTGCTGGACACCAAGCTGTTGTCCACCCTCACCACGCCCTCCATCCTCGAAAAGGCCCTGGCGCAGTGTATCGAGCAGGGCCAGCTGCGCCGCCATGCCGAGCGCATGCGCCTGCGCCTGGCCCAGGCACGGGCCCGCAGCGTGCAGATCGCGCTGGAGGCCGGGCAGCGCTTCGCGGCCGAGCCCGCGGGCATGTTCGGCTGGGTGGAGACGGGCGTGGACACCGACATGCTCGCCCAGCGCATGCTCGACGAGGGCTATCTCATCGCGCCCGGCGCGCTGTTCCATGCCACCCGCCGGCCCTGCACGCTCATGCGGATCAACTTCACGACCACGCAGGATCCGGGGTTCTGGAAGGTGTTCCGGCGGGCGGCGGGCGGCCAGGGGTGACCTGAGCCCGGCTGGCGGTGCGTCCGCCCGGTTCGACGCGCGGCAGGCGGCGTTACCGCCCCGCCGGCCGCTCCACCACCAGGTCCGAGATCACCCGCAACAGCCCCCGGTTGATTTCCTCCAGGTCCATCTCGTGCGTTTCGCAGAGCTGGCGGATCGGGGCGGCATCCTCGGATTCGAGCGCGCAGGCCATCTCCAGGCTGGCGGCATAGGGCCCCTGGTGCAGCACGGCCGCGTCGTAGATGCGCTCGGACAGCGGCAGGCGCCGCAGGACGGCACCCAGCGGCTCGGAGAGCAGTTCTCCCAGCTGCGACAGCAGCCCGCAGAGATAGACCTCGCGACGCAGGTCGTTCTCCACCCCGGCGTCGAGCAGGCGCTCGGTCAGGTGCGCGCGGATCACCATGGACTCGCGGATAGGCTGCAGGTTGGGATCGGTGCTCGCATGCGGGAGCTGGTCGCCCAGCCAGCGCTGGAGCGAGCCGTAGCCCATCATCACCAGCCCGCGCCGCAGCGAATCCACGCCCGTGCGCAGCCCGAGCGCAGCGGAGTTGGTATAGACCATGAACCGGTAGGCGAGCAGGGGGTCCTCGCCGAGGATCTGCTCGAACGCCTCCAGCGACTGCTCCGCGTCGATCGCCCGCATCAGCTTGTGCACGGTCTCGTGGGCGGGCTGCAGCTGCTGGTGGCGCAGGCTGTAGAGCACGTCCTCCGACGGCCAGCCGGCGATGGCGAGCGCGCCGTGCCGGTCCAGGCAATGCTCCATCAGCGGGCGGCTCGCGATGTTCTCGTAGATCTGGCCCGCGATCACCGGGCTGGGCTGGGCGGGGGCGCCGCGGATCGGGCCGCCGGCCGCGCGCAGCGCGGCCATGGCGTCGTTGGCCGACAGCGACAGCAGGCTGTTGTCGAAGCAGGCCGCGATCTCCGCCGGCGGCAACCGGTCCAGCGCGCCGCGCCAGACCAGTTTCAGGCCCCGCTGGTGCGCCGCGCGCACGCGCTCGAGGACGCCTGCGTCGGCCAGCCATGCGTCAGGCACGCTGATCCAGGGAGAGCCACGTGGCGCCTGGGCGAGCAGGTCGATGAGCAACTGGGGGCTTTGCGGCGACAGCAGCAGGGGCGGGGAGCCCGCGCTCCAGAGTTCCTGCAGCGTGCGCAGCAGATGCGGCGCATCGACCAGGGCTTCGCCGGCGCTATGCACGTGCAGCTGTACGGCCGCGAGACGGCGCGCGGCATTCCAGAGGGGGCGGTAGCCCAGGATCAGGCTACCGAGGACGGATTGGACCATGTTGGGCTTTGCGGGGCGGGCCGGCGGAGGGGCCGGGTCCGATGCCCCGCTTGTCTCGATTCAGCTCAGCCGATGTAGTTGAAGAGCGACAGCTTTTGCACCTGGGCATAGGACTGCAGCGCTGCCTGGTAGCCGGTCTGGTTGTTCTGGAAGTCGGATATGCCCTTGATCATATCGAGATCTTCGGCACGCGAGCGGTCCGCCTCGAGCTGCACCGAGCGCTTGTCCTGGTCGCCCGTGATGCGGTCGGCGCGGTTGAGCAGTTCGCCGGCATAGCCGCGCATGTTGTGGATGCGCTCCATGCCGATGTCGATGTTGTTCAGTGCCTGGCCCACGGCCTGTGCGGCCGCGTTGCTGTTGCCGGCGCTGCCGATGTCGCGGATCGCCTGGTCGATGGTGCTGAAGATGCTGGCGCTGGGCTTGAGCGTGACGGTATCGCCGTTCGCCGGCGAGAAGTTGTAGGTGCCGTCGGACTGCTTGGTGGGCGTGCCGGTGATATTGAAGCTCACGCCCGGAATGCCGGTCACCGCGATCGATACGGGCTTGTCGGACGGGAAGTCGGGCACCGTGACCGGTGCGGACGACACGCCCGTGGTCGTGTTGGTGATGGTGTAGGTGGCCGTGGTGGTGCCCGCCGTCGCGCCGGGGCCCACGCCGCTGAACACGATCTGGTAGTCGTCGCCCGTGACCTGGGACGTGTTCACCGGCTTCACGCCGTCCGTCACCAGCAGGCGGCCCGAGGGGATGTTGCTCACCGAGGCCGTATAGACGCCGTCGCGCTTGGGCTGGAACATGAAGGCCGACTCGCCGTCGAGCGACAGCGGCAGCGAGGTGGCCGAGCCGGAGGCCTGTCCCGCCTGGCCGGCGAAGCTGTAGTCGGGGCTGCCGGTCTGCGGGCCCAGGAAGGGCGCGAGCGCACTGCCCAGGGCGCCCAGCAGCGGCAGCCCGTTCGTGTCCTTGCGGTTGACCAGGTCGGAGAGCTGCTCGCGCAGGCCCTGCACCTGGTTCATCATGGTCTTGCGGTCTTCGGGCTTGAGCGAGCCGCCACCTGCGTTCACGATGAGCTGGCGCAGCTCCTGCACGATGTCCACCGCCTGGCCGAGCGTGGACTCGGCCTGCGTGACGGTGTTGCGCGCGTTCTCCAGCGCGCGCTGCTCGCTCTGCACGCGCGAGAGGCGCGTGATGGCGCGCTCCGCCTGGGCCGCTGCCACCGGATCGTCGCTCGCGCGCACCACGCGCTTGCCCGAGGTCAGGTTCTCCTGCAGGTTGGACAGCGCGGTCTGGCGCTGCGACAGGTTGCGCAGCGCGTTGTCGTACTGGTTGGCGGAGGCGGTGCGGTAGAAGGTGCTCATGGCGATCTCCGGAAGGCCGGTGCGGCGCGGGCGGCGTCAGCGGCCCATCGTCTGGATCAGGTTGTCGAAAATGTTCTGCGCGATCTGCAGCACCTTGGCAGAGGCCTGGTAGGCCTGCTGGTACTGGATCAGCTTGGCGGCTTCCTCGTCCAGGTTCACGCCCGAGACGGCGGTGCGGTCGCGTTCGAGGTTGGTGGAGATGGTGGCGGAAACATCCGAGGCGTACTTGGCGTTCTGCGTGCGCGTGCCCACCTGGGCCATCAGGCCGGCATAACCGTCGCTCATGGTGGCGTCGTCGAACATCTTCACGTCGGCCAGCGCGTCCATCGCCGAGGCATTGCCCGCGTTGCGCTTGTAGGCGTCGCCATACTGCGGATCGAGCGAGTTGCCCACCTTCACCGTGTCGCCCGTGCCCGGCGTGCCCTTCAGCGTGATCTGCCAGCCGTCGATGGTGATGGGCTGGCCCGGCGTATAGGCGAGCCCGGTGGTGCCCGAGGCCGGCGAGGTCGATCCCGTCACCCCGTAGGTGGATGGCGGGCCCGCGTCGAACGTCAGGGTCACGCCCCCCGGGGTCGGCGGCAGCGTGTAGGGGTTGGAGGCGGCCTGGACGGAGCTCAGCTGCAGCGAGCCGTTGTTCGTCGTGCCCATGGAGGCGTTGACGGGGCTGGCGGCTGCGAGGTCGCGCGGCGACAGCACCTTGGCCTGGATGTTCAGCGCCGTGCTGCTGAAGGGTTTGAAGAGCACCCGCTCACCGGCGGCGCCCGCGGCCGTCATGTTGAAGTTGAGCCCGTCGATCTGCTGCCCCGCGAGGTTCGCGAGGTCGGTGAAGGCCGTGGCCTTGCCGTCGGACAGGCGCACCACCTGGCCCGCGGGGGGCGTGGTGAAGCGCACTTCGTAGTCCGAGGCGGCGAACTTGGTGGCGTCGGAAAACGACACATTCCCCGCCGCCGTGCCGCTGGTATAGCCGGGCATGCTGGTGGGCACCGAGAACAGGTCCTTGCCGGCCTGGCCGTCCAGCGTGATGCCGAGCTTGTGCTGGGCATTCATCGTCATGCCGATGGCCTGCGCCATGCGGCCCAGCAGGTTGCGGCCCTCGGCGAGGTCGTTGTTGTGGAAGCGCAGCAGCCCCGAGAGCTCGCCCCCCGCGAGCATGCTGTCGTCCAGCTCGATGGGCTTGGTGCCGGGCGGGCTGAAATACACCTTCAACTGGCCGCTGCCCGGGAACTGGCTCGACTCCTGCACGTCCAGCGGCGTGGCCGTGGTGCCCAGCACGAGCGGCTGGCTGCCCGCCACGAACAGCCCCACGGTGCCGTCGTCCGCGGCCACCTGGGTGGTCTGCACGTACTGGTTGATCTGGCGGATGATCTGGTCGCGCTGGTCCAGCAGGTCGTTGGGCGTCTGCCCGTTGCCCTTCACGCGCGCGATCTGCTCGTTCACGCTCGCCATCTGCTTGGCCAGGCTGTTGATCGCGTTCACGTCGCCCGTGAGCTGCTCCTTCACCGTGTACTGGATCTCGTTCACGCGCTCGGCCGCCGAGCGCATGCGCGCGGCGGTCTCGTCCATGCGGGTGATGGTGACGGTGCGCGCGGTCATGTCCGTCGGCGAGGCCACCACGTCCTTGAAGGAGTTCAGCATGTCGGTGATCGCGGCGCCCAGTCCGCTGGTACCTCCGCTGAACACGTCCTGCAGTTGCGACAGCCGCTCCGCGCGCGTCTTGTCGGCCGACTGGGCGGAATCCGCCGCCGCGGCCTGCCGGGTCAGCAATTCGTTGTGGTTGCGCAGGATGGTCTGCACGTCCACACCCTGGCCGATGTAGCCGCCGCCGGTGAACTGCCCCTGCACGGTCTGCAGCGACAGCGTCTGCCGCGAATAGCCCGCGGTATTGACGTTGGCGATGTTGTGGCCGGTGGTCTGCAGGGCCACCTGGTTGGCGAGGAGGGCGCGCGCGCCGACGTTGAGCAGGCTCATGTGCGTTCACCCGTCTTCATGCCGAGGGCCCCACGCGCAGCGTGCTGTGGATGGCCCGGCTCAGCTTGTGCGCGTACTCGGGGTCCGTCGCGTAGCCCGCCTTCTGCAGTTCGGCTGCATAGGCCACGGCCGAATGCGTCTTGCTGCGGGCCTTTTCGTAGCGCGGGTTGTCGTTGATGAGGCGCGCGTAGTCCTTGAAGGAGTCTTCATAGGAGTCATAGGCGCGGAACTTGGCCGTCACCTTGCGCGGCGTGCCGTTGATGTATTCGGTGGTGGTCACCTCCGCCACCTTGCCCGTCCAGCCCTTGCCGGCCTTGATGCCGAACAGGTTGAAGGAGTTGCTGCCGTCCTTGCTGCGGATCTCGCTGCGGCCCCAGCCGGTCTCGTGCCCGGCCTGGCCGAGCATGAAGCTGGCGGGAATGCCGCTTTCCTGCGCCACGCGTTCGGCCGCGTCGCGGTGGTGCTGCACGAAACCGTCGCGGCCCTTGGGGGCCGGTGCGTAGGCGTTGGCGGCCGCCGCGGCGCGCGCGGACTGCTGTGGCTGCAGGCTCAGCGTGGACGGCGGGGAAAACGTGGGTGCGGCCTCCTGGCCGCCGCCGATCTGGCGTGTGAGTTGGCGCTGGATGGCTTCCGAGAGCCCGCCCTGCAGGCCCGACATCTGCACCGAGAACTGCTGGTCCAGCATGTCCTGGCCCAGGTTGCCCTGCTCGCCTTCCATCAGGCCGGACTTCATCGTCGCCTCGCGCATGCTCTTGATCATCTCGCGCATGAAGAGCGATTCGAACTGCTTGGCCGCTTCCTTCGCGGCCTTCGGGTCGTTCTGCCCGGCCTGGAACTTCAGCGCATCCAGCGAGCGCGCATCCACCGCCAGCGCATTCGAGGCCGTGGCGGGGGCGGAGGACGTCAGGCTGAGCGACATGGCGGTCTCCCGGCGGTCAGGCGGTGGCGGACAGGGCGGCCATCAGATGACCTCCAGTTCGGCATTGAGCGCGCCCGCGGCCTTGATGGCCTGCAGGATGGCCAGGAGGTCCTGCGGCGTGGCGCCGAGCGTGTTGAGTGCGCGCACCACGTCGGCGAGCTGCGGAGACGGCGGCATCTGGATGATGTTGCCCGGCTCCTGCTTGATCGCGATGTCGCTCTTCTGCGCGACCACGGTCTGGCCCTGCGACAGCGGATTGGGCTGGCTGATCACCGGCGTGGAACTGATCGTGATCGACAGGTTGCCGTGCGCGATCGCGCAGGGCCCCAGCGTGACGGCCTGGTTGAGCACGATCGAGCCGGTGCGCGCGTTGATGACGACCTTGGCGGACGGCGTGGTGTCGGCCACCGGCAATTCCTCCAGGTCGGCGATGAAGTTCACCCGGCCACCCGGATCCTGCGGCGCCCGCACCTGCACCGTGCGGCCGTCCAGCGCGGTGGCGATGGACGCTCCCTTGCCGAGCTTGTCGTTGATGGCCTGCGCCACCTTGCGCGCGGTCTGGAAATCGGAGGCATTGAGGCCCAGGTTGATCGTGTCGCCGTCGTGCAGCGGCGTGGGCACGGAGCGCTCCACCTGCGCGCCCTCGGGAATGCGGCCCGCGCTCAGGTGGTTGATCTGCACCTTGCTGCCGCCGGCAGCGGCGCCCGCGCCGCCCACCACCAGGTTGCCCTGCGCCAGCGCGTAGATCTCGCCGTCGGCGCCGCGCAGCGGCGTGGCGATCAGCGTGCCGCCCTTGAGCGACTTGGCATTGCCCAGGGAGGAGACGTTCACGTCGATGAATTGCCCGGGCTGGGCGAACGCCGGCAGCTGCGCCGTCACGATCACCGTGGCCACGTTCTTGAGCTGCGGTGCCGCCGTGCCGGGCGGCAGGCTGATGCCCATCTGCTGCAGGTAGTTGGTCAGCGCCTGCGTGGTGATGGGCATCTGCGTCGTCTGGTCGCCCGTGCCGTCCAGGCCCACGACCAGGCCGTAGCCCGTCAGCTGGTTGCTGCGCACCCCCTGCACGGCCGCCACTTCCTTGATGCGCAGCGCATGCGCTGGCGCCACCGCCCCCAGCAGGGCGAGCGCGGCGAGGCCATGCGCGAGCCCCAGCCGCAGGGCGGCCCGGTGCGCGCGTGCGAGGAAGGAGGTGGGGGCAGGAGACTTCATGGCACCGATTGTGGGATCGGAGGGCCCCGGGGGATGGAGGGAAAAGCCGCCGGATCACCCGCTTTCTTGGCTGGATGCCAAGCTGGTGGAGCATCTTGCAGCGTAGGAATTTCTTGTGAAATCTAAGCGGTCATTTATTTTTTTATTGCTTCTTGAATTGGCTCATGAAGATCGCAGTGATCATTTCTATTTTGAACTTGAATTGCGCTCAACGTAGGTAAAATCTAAGCAATCACTTCTATTGGAGTGCTCCATGAAGAACTATTTGATCAACGATGTTGGCGACATCGGCCAAGTCATCCGCGCCGCGCGCAAAGCCCATGGCGTCCGCCAAGACGACTTGGCTGGCAGTGCGGGAGTGAGCCATGTCTATGTGCGCGATCTGGAGTATGGGAAAGAAACCGTTCAGATGGGCCGCGCGCTGAAGGTCTTGAAGGAATTAGGCGTCAGGTTCAAGGTAGAGATACCTGATGATGTTCATGAGCGGCTGATGGGGGATCAAGAGAAGGCAGCATTGCTGAAAGTGGAGCGAGCTCTTCTTGAGAGTTATGAGCTGTCCCCGAATGTCATTGAGTCGGTAAGGTCTGCCAGGGTAAAACGCAAGTGAGCCAACGCACCTTGGCCGTGCTCATCAACGGCGAATGGATGGGCGACTTGACCGACCAGAACAACCTCTGGGGCTTTCAGTACGCTGCCAGTTGGCTGTCCCGTCGCCATCCCTATCCGCTGTCTCCCTCTTTGCCGCTGGGTCCGGAGCCGCTGCTGGATGGTGCCACGGTCCGGCCGGTGCAGTGGTTCTTCGACAACCTCCTTCCCGAAGAGACGCTGCGCACCGTGATCGGCAGGGAAGAAGGTGTTCCGGCAGAAGACGCCTTCGGGCTGCTTGAGCGGCTCGGGGCCGAGTCGGCCGGAGCTCTGGTGCTGCAACCCCACGGTGCTGAAGACGCGGTGCAGGGTACGCAGGAACTCAGCCATGAGGTGCTGTCCGCGCGCATCCGCAAGCTGCCGGTGGCGTCACTTCACCGGCAGGCCCCCAAGCGCATGTCGCTGGCGGGTGCGCAGCACAAGATGGTTGTCTGCTTCGATCCCGCGACGGGCGGGCTGGCCGAACCTTTGAAGGGCAGCGCCTCTACGCACATCCTCAAGCCCGACTCCACGGCAGTCGGGTATCCACGCTCAGTGGTGAACGAAACCTTCACGATGCGTCTGGCGGCCATGCTGGGCGTGAGGGTGCCCTCGGTATGGCGTCTCTATGTTCCCGAGCCCGTGTACATCATCGAGCGCTTCGACCGCATCCGCGGAGCGGATGGTCGACCGCTGCGCGTGCATGCGGTGGATGGCAGCCAGGCATTGAACGAAAGCGGGCACAACAAGTACGCGAGCGCAACCTTTCCCGCGTTGCTGCGGCTCGTCGGGCTGTGCTTGAACAGGGCCGTGGCGAGACTGGAGATATTCCGCTGGATCCTGTTCAATACCCTGGTCGGCAACTCGGATTGCCACCTGAAGAACATCTCATTCCTCATCGATTCGGAAGGCATGCGCGTGGCGCCCTTCTACGATCTGCTCTGCACGGCGGTCTACCACACGCCGGCTTTGGCGGACGAGCCGTCCACGAGGGTATGGCCCGCCGAAACCCTGGCCATGCCGGTGGCCGGCGCAGCGAATTTCTGCGAGGTCACGCAGGAAAAACTGGTGGCCACCGGGATGGAACTGGGCCTCGGCAAAGGCACGGCGGTCCGGGAAACCGCCAGGATGATCGCGCGGTTGCCGGATGCCGCGGACGGACTGATCGAGCGCATGACGGCGGAATATGGAGCCATGCCGATCCTCGCCCAGATCCCGCCCGAAACCCGGGCCGCCGAACTGCACCTGCTGCGTGCGATACGCCATGTGGTGATCGCAGACATGCTGAGGTTCGTGCGGTAGCCTGGCCCTTGCACGCGGCCGTACTACGCACATTGGAACCTCAGAACGGTGCCACCGAATTGAACGCCCGCGCCAGCCATCCCATGGCCTGCGCTTCGGCCGGAGAGCCCCGCCCGCGCGACTGCACGCGGGCATTGGCCACCAGGGTGGAACTCACCACGCTGCCCGGCTGCAGCGATCGCGGATCCACGGTGCCCGAGAAGCGCAGCACGTCCACGTTCTCGGCCACGCCGATCTGCTTCTCGCCCGCGATCACGAGGTGGCCATTGGGCAGCACATCCACCACCGTGGTGGTGATGGTGCCGGTGAAGGTGTTGGTGCTCTGCAGGTCGCCCTTGCCTTCGAAGTTGTTGGTGCTGTTGCCGCCCAGCTTCAGCTTGCCGAGGTCGCTCGCGCCGATGAAGGGAAACGCGCTCACGCCGGCCGTGTTGGCGGCCGTGCGGTCCACCTTGGAGCTGGACTTCTGCGATGCGGAGATCGTCTCCACGATCTGGATGGTGACGATGTCGCCCACCAGCCGCGCGCGGCGGTCCTCGAACGCCGGCCGGTAGCTGGCCGCATGGAACAGGCTGCCGGTGGCCGGCCCGGTCGCGCGGGGCGCGGTCTGCACGGCGATCGGCGCCTGGGTGGGCGGCATGTCGATCGGCGGCGGCGGATTGACGGAGGCGCAGCCCGTGGCGGCCAGCAGGGCGGCCACGGCGGCGAGGCGCAGCGGGGCTGCGCGGAGGATGAAGGGGGCGGCGGTGTGCGGCATGGTCGGTATCCCGGCAGTGGTCAGGAAGGGGAGGGCGCGCATCACAGCTGCGCGAGCTTGGCCAGCATCTGGTCGGATGTCTGGATGGCCTTGGAATTCATCTCGTAGGCGCGCTGGGTCTGGATCATGGACACCAGCTCTTCCACCACGTTCACGTTGGAGGTTTCCAGGAAGCCCTGGCGGATGATGCCCAGGCCGTTGGTGCCGGGCGTGCCCTGCTGGGGCTGGCCCGACGCCGCGGATTCCTTGAACAGGTTCTGCCCGATCGGCTCCAGGCCGGCCGAGTTGATGAAGCTCGCCATGCCCAGGGTGCCGATCTGCTGCGGCGCGGTCGTCCCCGGCACGGTGGCCGAGACGATGCCGTCCGTGCTGATGCTGATGCCCGTGGCGTTGGCTGGCACGGTGATGCCGTTGGCCACGGGCAGGCCGCTGGAGGTGACCAGTCGCCCCTGGGAGTCGAGCTGGAACGACCCGTCGCGCGTGTAGCCCGTGGTGCCGTCCGGCATCGTCACCTGGAAGAAGCCGTTGCCGTTGATGGCCACGTCCAGGTTGTTGTTGGACTGCGCCAGGCTGCCCTGCGTGAAGTTGCGGCTGGTGGCCACCGTGCGCACGCCCAGGCCCAGGTGCAGGCCGGTGGGCAGCTGGTTCTGCTCGGTGGTCTGCGCGCCCACCTGGCGCAGGTTCTGGTAGATCAGGTCCTCGAACACCGCGTTGTTGCGCTTGTAGCCGGTGGTGGATACGTTGGCGAGGTTGTGGGAGATCACGTCCAGCTGCGTCTGCTGGGCGGACATGCCGGTCTTGGCGATCCAGAGCGAGTTGATCATGGCGGTTCCTCGGGGAATGCGTGCTGGGCTTGGCGTGCGGGGAGGGCGTCAGCCGTTCAGGTTGAGCAGCTGAGCGGCCGTCTTGTCGTTGGTCTCGGCCGTCTGCAGCAACCGCATCTGGGCCTCGAACTGCCGGGAGGCGGCGATCATGCCGACCATGCTTTCCACGGCGTTCACGTTGGAGCCCTCCAGCGCGCCGGACAGCAGCCGCGCGTTCGGGTCATTGGGCATCGGGTCGCCCGATGCGGTACGGAAGAGCGCGTCGTCGCCGCGCTTGAGCGGGTCTTCCGGCGTCGGGGTGGCGAGCTTCAGGCGGCCGATGGGCGTGGCCTGCTGGCCCGCGACGCGCGCGGTCAGGGTGCCGTCCGAGCCCAGCGTCACGTCGGCGCCGGGCGGCACGTCGATCGGGCCGCCGCCGTCGGACAGCACGGTGAGCCCGTTGGAAGTGCGCAGCTGGCCCTCCGCGTTCACCTCGAAGCTGCCGTTGCGGGTGTAGGCCTCGGTGCCGTCCAGCCCCTGCACCGCGAACCATGCATTGCCCACCGCCATCGCATCCAGGTTCCGGCCGGTGCGCTGCACGGGGCCGGGCGTTTCCACGTGGCCGGAGGTGGCCTCCAGCGCGAACACGCGGGTCTTGGAGCCATCGCCCTGCACGGGCACCGAGCGGAAGGTGGACATCTCCGCGCGGAAGCCGTTGGTGGAGGCGTTCGCGAGGTTGTTGGCCAGCACCGCCTGCCGTTGCGCGGCGGCGCTGGCGCCCGTCATGGAGGTGTAGATGATGTGGTCCATCGCTCGGCCTGCAGGAAGAAGGAATGCGTTCGGATGTCAGTGGCGGATCAGCGGCGGCGGTCCGTCAGCGCAGGTTCACCAGCGTGGACATCACCTGGTCCTGCGTCTTGATGGTCTGCGCGTTGGCCTGGTAGGCACGCTGGGCGGTCATCATGTTCACCAGCTCGGCCGTCAGGTCCACGTTGGAGTCTTCCAGCGCGCCGGAGCGCAGGCCGCCGAACTTGCCTTCGGTGGGCGTACCCAGCACCGGCTGGCCCGACTCGAAGGTCTCCACCCAGTTATTGCTGCCCACCGAGGCCAGGCCCTGCGTGTTGCGGAAGCTGGCCAGCGCCACCTGCCCCTCGGCACGCGTCACGCCGTTGGAGTAGCGCGTCATCACCGTGCCGTTGTTCTCGATGCTGATGCCCGTGAGTTCGCCGGCCGTGTAGCCGTCCTGAGACAGGTTGGACACCGCGAACGACTTGCCGTATTGCGATACGCCGTCGAGCTTGATGTTCACCGTGTAATCGGGCAACCCGTTCGGGTTGGGTGGCGTGGGCGTGACGGTGAGCGGCATCTGGAAGCCGGTCTCGGGCGCAGTCGCGGTCGGCGAGATGATCTTGCCGGTGTCGTCGAACTTGATCTGGCCGATCGGCGTGGCCACCACCGGCGGCGTGGCGGTGGCATCGTCGAGCTTGTCGTACACGTCCCAGGTGTTGGCGCCGTTCTTCTGGAAGTACAGGCTCACCGGCTTGGCCACGCCCTGGCTGTCGTACACGTTGATCGACGTGCCGTAGGTGGAGCGCGGCGTGGCGGGCACGGGCGGCGTGGCCGTGGAATCGCCGGCTGCGTCGGGCGCGCGGGCGTCGAGGTTGAACTCCGCCGTGATCGCCGTGGTCTGCTTGGCAGGGATCGGCTTGGACGTGGGGAAGGACAGCGGCGCGGCGTTGCTCGCCGTGCGCTTGCCCGTGATCGGGTCCAGCGCATAGCCCATGACCTGCGCCTTGGTGTTGGTCACCAGCTGGCCGTTGCTGTCGAGCTTGAAGTTGCCGGCGCGGGTATAGGCGCGCGAGCCGTCGGGCTGCTGCAGCGTGAAGAAACCGTCGCCGTTGATCGCCACGTCCAGGCTGTTGCCCGTGACGGAGATGTTGCCCTGATTGAACTGCTGCGCGACCGCCGACAGCTCCACCCCGATGCCGGCATTGGTGCCGCCCGCGGAGCCGATGGCATTGGCCACCATCTCGGCGAACTCGGCGCGCGAGGCCTTGAAGCCGACGGTGCCGGAGTTGGCCACGTTGTGGCCGATCACGTCCAGGTTCTTGCTGGCGGCGTTGAGGCCGGACAGGCCTTGCTGGAAGCTCATGGTGCTCTCCTCGGGGGACGGAAAAAAGGGGGGTGTCTTGCGGAATGCGCGAGGCCGTCAGAGCACCGCGCGGATGTTGCTGTAGTTCACGGTGCCGCCCGTGTCCAGGTTCAGCGTGAGGGCGCCCGCGTTGGAGCCCGTGCCCACCACCTTGGCCTGCATGAGCGGCGTCGCCTCGACGGCGCCGTCCTTGGTGGACGCCACCACGCGGAAGCTCAGGTCGCTGCGGGTGCCGCTGTACTTGCTGCCGTCCCAGCTGAAGTCGTGGCGGCCCGCTGCGCTCGCGCCCACGTCCACCGTATCGACCACCTGGCCGCCCGGCGTGACGACTTCCACCTTGACATCGGTGGCTGCGCTCTTGAGGTCGAAGGAGCCGGTGCCGGCGCTGTCCTTGAAGGTCATCTTGGAGCCCTCGGTCAGCACGCTGCGGCCGATCATCATCGTTCCCTGCAGGGTCTGCATGGTCGTGAACTGCTCTGCCATGGTCTGCATGCTCAGGTTGAGCTGCTGGATGCCGGTCACCGTGTTGATCTGCGCCATCTGCGAGGTCATCTGGGCGTTGTCCAGCGGATTCATGGGATCCTGGTTGTTGAGCTGCGCCACCAGCAGCTTCAGGAAACGGTCCTGCGCGGCGGCGGGGTCGGTGGCGGAGTTCGAGCTGGAGCCCGTGTTCACGGTGGCCGTGGAGCCGATGGGGTTGAGGATCATGGTGCGGTCCTTCGGGAAGGGATTACTGGCCCATCTGCAGCGTCTTGAGCAGCAGCGACTTGGTGGTGTTGAGGACCTCGACGTTGTTCTGGTAGGAGCGCGAGGCCGAGATCATGTTGACCATCTCTTCCACCGGATTCACGTTGGAGTGCGTGACGTAGCCTTCCGCGTCGGCCTGCGGATGGGTGGGGTCGAGCACGCGCTTGCCGGGGGCCTGGCTCTCGCTGATGGCGCTCACGCGAACGCCGGCCGCACCTTCGTCGCCCATGGGCGTGGTCTGGAAGACCACCTGGCGCGCCTTGTAGGCCTGGCCGTCGGGGCCGGCCACGGCGTCGACGTTGGCGAGGTTGCTGGCCACCACGTTGAGGCGCTGCGCCTGCGCGCTGATCGCGCTGCCGGAGACGCCGAAGATCGAGAACATGGACATGGCGGTGATCGCTTTCCTGGTGCGTTGCGGGCGGCGGGACGTGTGCGTCCTCACTGGCCCTGGATCGCGCTCAGCATGGTGCGCACGTTGCCGTTGATGAAACGCAGCGTGGCTTCGTAGCGCACAGCGTTGTCGGCGAACGCGGCCCGCTCGCGGTCCAGGTCCACCGTGTTGTTGTCCAGGCTCGGCTGGGTCTGCACCGTGTAGCCCAGGGAGCCGGGTGCGCCGCTGCCGGTCGTGGCGCCGGGCAGGGGGATGTGGCGCGGATCGGTCGCGCTCTGCTGGCGCTGCAGGGCGCGCTCCACCGCGCTGAAAGAGGCGCCTGCGCCCTGGCCGGTGGCATCGCGCAGCGCATCGGCGAAATTGAAGTCGCGCGCCACATACCCGGGGGTATCGGCATTGGCGATGTTGCTCGCGATCGCGCGCTGGCGCTCGGCGCGCAGCATGAGCGCGTTGCCGTGGAAATCCAGCCTTTCGGTCAACTTGTCGAGCATGGGACACCTTGCGGAAATCAGGGGAATCGGGGCCGCCGCGCGGCACGGGGCCACGGGTTTTTCGGCGTGGTCCGATTATGGAAACGGGCCCTTTTTCCTAAAGCGCGAAGAACGCGGGGATTGGCGCGCAGTTCGGTCCATCGCCGGCGGCCCCACGCCCTAGAGTTCAGGTTGTGCAATGGCCCCCGGACCACCCCGTCCGGCCGGCCCCGTCCATCGCCGCAGCCCGGCTGCCCAGGAGGCCCCCATGTCCCCCCATTCCCCTCTGCCGTCTTACCGCCCCGCCCCGCGCCGCGCCCGTGCGCTGGCCCGCATGGCCGGCGCCGCGCTGCTGGCCTGGAGCGCCGCCGCGGCCGTGCATGCCCAGGGCGCGCCTGCCGCGGACGCGACGGCCGACCTGGGCTCCATCACCCAGCACTGGATCGATGACGCCCTGCAGCGCAGCCAGGTGTCGGGCGGCGCCATGCCGCTGCGCATGGAAGTGAGCGTGGGCCAGCTCGATTCGCGGCTGCGCCTCGCGCCCTGCGCCCGGGTGGAGCCCTACCTTCCCGCCGGCTCCCGGCTCTGGGGCCGCACGCGGCTGGGCCTGCGCTGCGTCGAGGGTGCCACGGCGTGGAATGTTTTCCTGCCCGTCACCGTCAAGGCCTACGGTCCTGCCTGGGTGCTCACCGGCAACGTGGCCTCCGGCGCCGTGCTGACCGAGGCCGACGCCACCCAGGCCGAAGTGGACTGGGCGGCCGAGACCACCGCCATCGTGGCCAACCCCGAAAACTGGGTGGGTCAGGTGGCGTCCCGCCCGCTCATGGCCGGGCAGGCGCTGCGCCAGCACATGGTGAAGGCGCCGATGGCCTTCCGCGCCGGCGCGCCGGTGCGGGTCATTGCCCAGGGGCGCGGCTATTCGGTAACATCCGCGGGGCAGGCCGTCACGGCAGGCTCCATCGGAGAGACTGTGCGTGTCCGCATGGACAATGGCCGGGTCATCGCAGGGATTGTTTCCAGCGATGGAACGGTAGAGGTCGGCTTGTGACGTCCTGTTTCCGAATAAAAGCCTAAAGTCCGCACTCCGATGGCCGAAAACATGGCTACTGTGCCCCACATCGAACGGGGTGGGAGAGTGCGATGAAGATCAGTCAAAACCCGGAATTGCCGAATTCGCTGACGCAGCAGATCCAGGCTGCCAAGCAACAGGCCAAGGCGGCCGCCCCGGCGCCCGCTGCCGAAGAGGCCACCAAGACCGCGACCACGGTCGCCACCTCGGGCGGTACGCCCGTGACGTTCTCCAGTGCCGCCAAGGCCCTGGATCCGTCGCTGCGCAGCAGCGCGGATTTCGACGCCAACAAGGTCAAGGCCGTACGCGCGGCCATCGAGAAGGGCACCTTCACGGTCGATGCCGATGCCATCGCCGACAAGCTGCTCTCGAACGCCCAGGAAATCATCGCCCACTCCCCCAAGAGCCACTGATCCCGGCCCTTGCCCCGGCGCGGCCGTAGCGCACACGGTCCGCGTCCCGCATGGGCCGGTCGGCACAGGACCGACCCATGCACCCCCCTCCCGCTTCCCCGTCTTCCCCCCGCTCGCCCGAAGCCCTGCTCGGCGCCGTCGAGTCGCTCCTGGCCGACGTGGGCGCCCTGCTGCTGCAGGCGGATGCTCCCGCGCTGGAGCGCCGCTCCCCGCTGCTGCAACAGGCCGCGCTCGAGCTGTCCCGCTTCCTGGAGAGCCGCCCCGCCTCCGCGCCGCCCCTGCCGGCCGACTGGACGCGCCGTGTCCAGGCCGTTCGCAGCCAGCTGTCCCTGCAGCGCGAGCAACTGGCCCGGCTCGCCGCGCTCACCAACCGCCAGGTGGCCACCTTCCTGCCGCCGGACCAGAACGGCGCGACCTACGGCAGCCGCGGCCCTGCCGGCAACGGCATGCACGGCGCCGCTGCCCGGATCTACCGCTCGCAAGGCTGAACGGCACCCTTGGGGCCAGGCCGGGTTGGCCACACCACAAAGAAGAAGGGCCCCGAGGGGCCCTTCTTCTTTCATCCGGCGGCGTCAATGGCTGCGCATCTTCGCCCGCAGCCGGGCGATCGACTGGCTGTGCAGCTGGCAGATGCGCGATTCGGTCACGCCCAGCACGGCGGCAATCTCCTTGAGGTTCATGTCGTGTTCGTAGTACATGCCCATGATCTGCTGTTCCCGCTCCGGCAGGGCCTTGATCGCCGCCACCAGGGAGGCGCGCAGGCGCTGGTCGCGCAGCATGGCCATGGGGTCGGCCGCGCCGTCGGCCACGTGGCGGTCGAGGAAGCCGTCATCGTCGTCGTCGCCGCGCGTCATGTCTTCCAGATAGACCAGCTGGGTGCCGCGCACCTTGCTCAGCAGGGACTGGTATTCCGCCAGACTGAGGTCGAGCTCCGTGGCGATCTCGGATTCGAGCGGGCTGCGGCCGAGCTTCTGCTCCAGCCGGGTCACGGCGTGCTCGATCTCCTTCTGGCTCTTGCGCGAACTGCGCGACATCCAGTCGCCCTCGCGCAGTTCGTCGAGCATGGCGCCACGGATGCGCTGGGAAGCGAAGGTCTCGAACTGCACGCCCTGCGTCACCTCGTAGCGCGACAGCGCCTCGTTGAGCCCGATCATGCCGACCTGGATCAGATCGTCCAGCTCCACGTTGGGCGGGAGCTTCGCGATCATGTGGTGCGCGATCCGTCGGACCAGCGGCGCGTGCTGGCGGATCAATGCATCGCGGTTGAGCTGTCCTTTGGCGGTGTACATCGGATCAGTGGCTCCGTGCGAAGGGCTGGGCGGGCCGCTGCGTACCGAAGGACGGGGGAACAGTGACCGGCGCGGCGCCAATGGTGCCCGCGTTTTCCAGCAGTTGCAAGGCCAGGCGCTGCAGATCCTGGGGATGGTTGGCCCGCAGGGTGGTGGTGCGCAGCTCGCTGCCCAGGTGCCGCTCGGCGCAGCGCTGCAGGGTGGCGAGCGTGGCATGGACCCGGTGGAGGCCGGCGGGCCGGTCGGTGGGCAGCACCGAGGCCACCGTGCAGGGCACGCCGGCATGCAGCGCCATGTGCTTGAGCTGGCGGTAGCTGCGCATCGCGTGGTCGCCGCCCTCGGCGATCAGCAGCGGCACTGCGGCGGTGTCGCGCACCAGGGGCGCGAGCGCCTCCGCGGGGGCGTAGATCGCCAGCACCGCATAGGAGCGGAAGAAGGGCTGCAGGGTCTGCTGGGCCGCCACCGCGTCGGCGCTCTGGCGGGCCAGCCGGCGCAGTCCGTAGGCGGCCGGCAGCACGGCCAGGGAGGCCGCCGCGGCGCCGCCCGTGTCCAGCGGCGCGCCATCCTGCCAGGACGGCTCGGCCAGCAGATGGGCCAGGCCGGGGGAGGCATCGGTCTCGCGCGCGGTGCCGTCGAGCACGGCCACGGGATAGCCCATGCGCTGCAGCGCCGAGCATACCTGGAAGAAGGTTTCGAGCCCGTAGGCCGCATCCGGCTGTGCCAGGATGGCCAGCAGGCGCAGGGGCGACTCGGGCATCAGGCGCAGCAGGCTCGCGCCCTGGTGGAAGGCGGTGTCAAGCATCGACCAGGGCCCTTTCGGTGGCGAGTTCGGGGGAGTGCGAGAAGAAGAAGTTCAGGTCCGAGGCCTTCGGGTCGAACGCCGACTTCGCGGGCGAACGCATGGACGTGGCGATCAGCTTCTGGGCATCGGCCGCTTCCCAGTCCTCGGGCACGCGCTGGCCGTTGGTCACGCCGCGCAGCACCATCTGGTGGCGGATCAGCGCATCCACGGCAGGGCCGAGCTTCACGGCCTCGTCCACCTTGGAAAGGATGGCCTGCTGCGATCCACCGGTCCGGAAGCCGGTGAGCACGTCGTCCAGCGTGTCGCCGTGGCAACCTGCGTTGAGCACCAGCAGGCGGTTCACGCCGGGCAGGTCGAGCACATCCAGCATGTCGCGCTTGCGCGGGTCGCGCGGGGCGATGCCGGTGGTGTCGATCAGCACCATCTTCTTGCCGGCCAGCAGGCCGAGCAGGTCCTGCAGGGCAGCGCGGTCATGGGCGAGGTGCGCCACCACGCCGAGCATGCGGCCATACGAGCGCAGTTGTTCGTGGGCGCCCACGCGGTAGGTGTCCAGGGTGATCAGGCCGACGCTGGCCGGGCCGTGGATGCGGGCGCACAGGGCGGCGAGCTTGGCGGTCGTGGTGGTCTTGCCCACGCCGGTGGCCCCCACCATCGCGTACACACCGCCTTCTTCATACAGCGGGCGCTGGTGCGCATCGGTCTTGAGGTTGCGCTCCAGCACTTCCATCAGCCAGCGCACGGCATGGCCGGCACCCAGTTCTTCGGGCAGGCGCTCCAGCACGGCGCGCGCCAGCGAGGGCGAGTAGCCCGCACGGATGAGCTTGAGCATCAGGTTGGACTGGATCGGGTTCTGCCGGGCCTGGCCCAGCCAGGCCAGCGTGTTGAAGCGGTCCTCGATGAGGTCCTTCATGGACTGCAGTTCGCTCATCAGGTTCTGCTGGCCCGCTTCCTGGGCGAGCGAGGGCACGGGGGCCTGCACGCGGCGTTCGCGCACGGGCTGCTCGGGCGGCAGGCCCAGGGGGATGGCGTGCATCGGGTTATGCCGCGGCAGCGGGGCGCTGGCAGGGGCCATTGCGCGTTCGGCCATGCGCGGGGCTTCGGGGCGAGACAGCGGTGCGCGCTCGGGCTGCAGGAACTGCTGGGGCGCGGCAGCCGGGGCCGGCGCAGCGCCGTTCATGGCCTCGTGGCGGCGGCGCAGCATGCGCTCGCGCACATAGTCCTGGAAGGAGAGCGTGCTCATCGCCAGCTGTTCCGTGTCCTGCGCCACCGGATTGCGCGGCGCCTCGGCCCGTTGCGCCGCGCGCAGCGGCCGGCTCGATTGCGCCGGATTGGCGGCCATGTCGGCGGCGCGTTCCTGCAGCCGGGAGGCGGCCGGGGCGCGCTCCTGGAGCCTGGAGCTGGCGGGTGCGGGTTCGGCGGCGGCGTTCTCCAGCGAGGACAGCGTGTCTTCCGCGGTGGCCATCACCTCGACGCCGCCGGCGATCTGGCGGTTCGACAGGATCAGCGTGCCGTCCCCGAAGGCCATGCGGGCCTTGGCCAGGGCCTCACGGGAGGTGGGAGCGGTAAAGCGTTTGATGTTCATGCTGCACCTTTGAGGATCGGGCCGATGCGGATGGTGTGGGTTTCAGGGATCTCGCTGTGGGCGAGCACCTGCAGGCGCGGGGCGACGCGGCGCACGAGGCGCGAGACGGCGTTGCGGATGGCGTCGGGTACGAGCAGGCAGGCGGGCATGCCCATCTCTTCCTGCCGCATGGCCACTTCCGCGGCCTTCTGCGTGAGGATGTCGGCCACGCCCGGGTCGAGCGAGGGGCCGGAGGCGTTGCCCAGGGCCTGCACCAGCAGGCGCTCCAGGCCCGGCTCGATCGCGATGACGTTGAGCTCGCGGGTCGGGCCGTAGATCTGCTGCACGATGGCCGGGGACAGGGCGATGCGCACGCGCCTTGCCAGTTCCACCGGATCGCTGATGGTTCCCGCATGCTCGGCGAGGGTTTCGATGATGGTGCGGATGTCCCGGATGTGCACGGACTCTTCCAGCAGCAGCTGGAGCACCTTCTGGAACGTTGCGATCGACACCATTTTCGGAACCACTTCCTCGATGAGCTTGGGGGCCAATTTGCCGACGTGTTCCACGAGCTGCTGCGTTTCGGTGCGGCTCAGGAGCTTGGCGGCCTGGACTTGCATCAAGTGTGACAAATGGGTGGCCATCACGGTTTCGGAATCAACGACCGTAAAACCCGCCATTTGTGCGGCTTCCTTCTGGTGGTCGTCGATCCAGTGGGCGGGCAGGCCGAAGGCCGGGTCGGTGGTGGGCGTACCGATGAGCGGCGTGCTGATGCCGCCGGGGTTGATCGCCAGGAACATGCCCGGGAAGGCCTCGCCCTCGCCCACCACCACGCCGCGCAGCGTGATGCGGTAGGCGCTGGGCTTGAGCTCGAGGTTGTCGCGCACGTGCACCGCCGGGGGCAGGAAGCCCACTTCCTGGGCGAACTTGCGGCGTACCCCCTTGATGCGGGTCAGCAGGTCGCCCTGGCGGCTCTTGTCCACCAGGGAGATCAGCCGGTAGCCCAGTTCCAGGCCCAGCAGGTCCACCGGCTGCAGGTCGTCCCAGCTGGCTTCCCCGTCGCCCGCAGGGGCAGGCGGCGCTTCCACCGGCTTGGGTGCGTTCGCCCGCTGGTGCAGCAGCCAGGCGGCATACCCGAGGCCGCTGCCCATCACCAGGAACACGGCGTGCGGCATGCCGGGAATCAGGCCGAGCATGATCAGGATCGCGGCGGCCACGCCCAGCACGCGGGGAGACATGAAAAGCTGCTGCACGATCTGGCGGCCCATGTCCTGGTCCTTGCCCACGCGCGAGACCACCATGGCGGCGGCCACCGAGATCAGCAGGCCGGGAATCTGCGCCACCAGCGCATCGCCGACGGCCAGCAGGATGTAGCTGTTGGCGGCCTGCGAGGCGGACAGGTCGTGCTGCAGCATGCCGATGGCGAAGCCGCCCACGATGTTGATGAGCAGGATCAGGATGCCGGCGACGGCATCGCCGCGCACGAACTTCGAGGCACCGTCCATCGAGCCGAAGAAGTTGGCTTCCTCCTGCACCTCGGCGCGGCGGCGCTTGGCTTCCTTCTCGTCGATCAGGCCGGCGTTCAGGTCGGCATCCACCGCCATCTGCTTGCCGGGCATGGCGTCCAGCGTGAAGCGAGCCGAGACTTCCGCGATGCGCTCGGCGCCCTTGGTCACCACCACGAAGTTGATCACCACCAGGATGGCGAACACGATCAGGCCGACGGCGAAGTTCCCGCCGATCAGGAAATGCCCGAAGGCCTCGATCACCGCACCGGCGGCGCCGGGGCCGGTGTGGCCCTCCAGCAGCACCACGCGGGTGGAGGCCACGTTCAGCGACAGCCGCATCAGGGTGGTGAGCAGCAGCACGGACGGGAAGGCCGCGAAATCCAGGGGCCGCAGCATGTAGGCTGCCACCATCATCACCATCAGCGCCACGGCGATGTTGAGCGTGAAGAAGGTGTCCAGCAGCCAGGCGGGGATGGGCAGCACCATCAGCGCCAGGATGGCCACCACGAGCAGCGGGGCCGACAGGCCCTGCAGAGCGGAGGCATTGGTGCCGGCCCACTGGCGGGCGGAGGCGATCGTGGGGGTCTTCATGGCGCGTCACCTGCAGTGGAAGCGTCGGACGGGGTGGCCTTCGTGAGCGGATCGAGTTCCGGCGGCACGTAGGGATCGGGCTGGGCGTCCGGCATGCGGCCTTCGCCGCGCAGCGCGGCCTTGAGCCGGTACACGTAGGCCAGGATCTGCGCCACGGCCGCGTACAGCTGGGCGGGAATCGGCTGCTCCAGCTCGGCATTGGCGTAGAGCGCACGGGCCAGCATGGGCGACTGCAGCACCGGCACGGAATGCTGGTTGGCCAGTTCGCGGATCTTGAACGCCAGCAGGTCCGTGCCCTTGGACACCACCTGCGGCGCACCCATGGTGGCCTCGTCGTAGCGCAGCGCCACGGCATAGTGGGTCGGGTTCATCACCACGAAATCGGCCTTGGCCACGTTGCCCAGGCTGGCGCGGTTGGCGATCTCGCGCGCGCGCTGGCGCTGCCGGCCCTTGACCTCGGGGCTGCCCTCGGACTGCTTGTGTTCCTGTTTCACTTCCTCGTGCGACATCTTCTGCCGCGACTTGAAGAAGAAGGCCTGCAGCGGTACGTCGATGAGGGCCGCGAGGAACACGACCAGCAGCAGCAGCGCCATGCCGCCGGTGATCCACTCGGCCACGTAGCGCAGGGCCACCGGGGAGGGCTGCAGCACCAGCATCGCGATCTTCTCGACGCTGGTGCTCATGAAGCTCCATGCCACGGTGGCGAGGATGGAGGTCATCAGCACCATCTTGAGCACGGTGACCATCTGCTGCTTCGAAAACAGGTTCGAGAAGCCGGAAATCGGGTTCAGCCGGCCGAAATTGGGCATCACCGGCTTGAAGGTGAAGAGCCAGCCGCCGGAGCCGATCGCGCTCGCCACGGCGGCCACGGTGGTCAGCAGGGCGAAGGCCAGGCTCGCGCCCACCCCGACGATGGTCATGTCCTGCAGGCGCTGCAGCATGGAGCCGGTGGAGTGCACCGTCTCGGCGTTGAACGCGAGGTGGTGCGCGATGGCCCGCTGCAGGTGCTCGATCAGGGTGGGGGCCAGGGCATAGGTGCTGATCGCGCCCATGCCGAGGATGGCGAGATGGGAGAGGTCGCGGGACCGCGCAGCCTGGCCTTCCTCGCGCGCTTGCTGGAGCTTGCGCTCGGTCGCGGGTAGCTGTTTGTCTTGGCTGGAGGAGTCCATGGTGGCATGACGGAGGGGGTCATGCCGATTGTCGTGAGGGGTGCCGGAATCTAAAGTGCGAATAGACGGCCGGGAAGCCGCCTATTCCTCCGTGCCGTCCGGGGCGGCAGGGTCGGTGATCGTGCGAGCCCGCTGTGACAACAGCCCGCCGGGCCGAAAAGCCCTGCCCAGCCAGGCCGGGGCTGCCGTGCCCACTGCCGGGCAGGCAGGGGGTCAGAAGCCCAGGCTGGCCAGCAGGTCGTCCACTTCCGACTGGCTGGAGACGACGTTGGGGGTGTTTTCCGGGTCCACCACCGGGCCGGCGAGGTGCTCGCGCCGGGGCTCGGGAGCGGCGGCGACCGGGGCAGGGGTGGGCATGGCCGGCTGGGCCTGGGGAGGCGCCGTCTGGATGAGCAACTGCACCAGCTGCTGCTCGATCGTGCCGGCCAGGCTCACCACGCGCGCGATCACCTGCCCGGTGAGGTCATGGAAATCCTGCGCCATCATGATCTCGGTGAGATGCACGTCGGCTTCCTTGGTCACGCGTTCCACGTCGTGCAGGAAGTTCATGATCTCGCCCTTGGCCACGGCGGCCACCGGATCTTTCACCAGGGACGCCACCACGCGGCGCGTCTCTTCGGCGATGAAATCGTGCTGGGCCTTGGCCTGCTCGACGCGGTTGAGCACCTTTTCCGCGGCCTCGCCGGTGAGGCGGGCGATGTAGGACAGGCGGCTCTGGGCATCGGGCAGTTCGCCCATGGAGCCCTTCAACTGCTCGGCGTAGCCCAGTTCCCGCAACGCATCGTGCAGCTGGCGGGTGAGCTGGCCGATCTTGTTGTGGACATCCGCGGAGTCCGGGGCGTTGTGGTCCGGCGTTTCCATGGTCAGAGTCCCAGCTTCTTGAGGATGAGCGTGACTTTTTCTTCCAGCGTCGCCTTGGTGAAAGGCTTGACGATGTAGCCGGCCGCGCCGCCCTGGGCGGCCGCGACGATGTCTTCCTTGCGGGCTTCGGCCGTGACCATGAGGACGGGCAGGTGCTTGAGCTTGTCGTCCTTCTTGATCTCGGCCAGCAACTGGAACCCGTTCATGTTGGGCATGTTGATGTCGGTGACCACGAAATCGAACTTGCTGTTGCGCAGCTTGTTCAGCGCCACGACGCCGTCTTCGGCCTCGTCGGCGTCGGTGAACCCGCTTTCCTTGAGCAGATTGCGCACGATGCGCCGCATGGTGGAGAAGTCGTCAACGATCAAAAAGCGAAGGGCAGTGGTCACGTGGGACCCTTTCGGTCGGAAATTGCAGGAGCTATTGTCAGGGGCAGCCGCTTTGGTGACAAGACGTTACGGCTGCTGTGTCGATGCTGGATTTTCACGCTTTTCGGCCGCCAGTTCCGATATGGGGATCTGCGGGGCCTTTTTGCCCAGCAGCCGTTCCTCGGCTTCCTTGGTCAGAACCGTGATGGTGATGCGCCGGTTCACGGGCGCGCGCGGGTTCTCGGGCTCCAGCAGGTCGCTGGCCGCGAGCCCCACCACGCGGCCCAGCTTGGCGTCCGGCATGCCTGCGGCCACCAGCTCACGCCGGGAGGCATTGGCGCGGTCGGCCGACAGTTCCCAGTTGCTGTAGCCCCGGTCGCCATTGCCGTAGGGCGCGGCATCGGTGTGGCCGGCCAGGCTGATGCGGTTTTCCACCCCGCCGAGCGCCGAACCGATTTCCCGAAGAATGTCGCGCATGTAGGGTTTTACCAACGCACTGCCGCTGTCGAACATCGGGCGGTTCTGGTCGTCCACGATCTGGATCTGCAGGCCGTCGGGCGTCACGTCGATGCGGATCTGCGACTTGAACTCCTTCAGGCGCGGGTTTTCCGAGATCAGCGCGTCGATCTTGGCCTGCAGCGCCTTGATGCGCATCTGGTCCTGCCGGGCCTGCTCGGCGCGCGCGTTCTCGATGTTGGTCCGCCGGCTGGTGGCGGTGTCGGAGTCCGAGCGCCGGACCTGGCCGTGCACCTTGGAGAGGTCGTTGCCGCCGCCGGGAATGATGCTGGAGCTGTTGCCCGAGCCATCGCCGCCCTGCATCGCCACCTTGAGCGGCGACGCGAAATACGCGGCGATGCCCTGCAGCTCGCCCTTGGCCGTCGAGCCCAGCAGCCACATGAGCAGGAAGAACGCCATCATGGCCGTCACGAAGTCGGCGTAGGCGATCTTCCACGCGCCGCCGTGGGCGGCATGGCCGCCTTTCTTGACGCGCTTGATGATGATGGGCTGGAGCTTCTTGTCGGCCATGGCGTGTGCCTTCAGGCGGGTGCCCGGGTTACTTCTTGCCCTTCACGTGGCTCTCCAGTTCGGAGAAGCTGGGCCGGTCGCCCGAGAAGAGCACCTTGCGGCCGAATTCGATGGCCGTGGCGGGGTTGTAGCCCTGCATGCTGGCCAGCAGGGTGGTCTTGATGCACTGGAGTTCCTTGGCGGCATCCTCGAGCTTCTGCTCCACCAGCCCTCCCAGCGGCTCCACCACGCCATAGGCGAGCAGAATGCCGAGGAAGGTGCCCACCAGGGCGGAGCCGATCATCCCGCCCAGCACCGAGGGCGGCTGGCCCACCGAACCCATGGTGTTCACCACGCCGAGCACGGCCGCCACGATGCCGAAGGCGGGCAGGGCGCCGGCCAGCCGGGCCAGGGCCGCCACGGGGGCGTGGGCTTCCTGGTGGTGGGTCTCGATCTCGCTGTCCATGAGCGATTCGATCTCGTGCGCATTCAGGTTGCCCGACACCATCATGCGCAGGTAGTCGGTGGTGAACTCGATCACGTGGTGGTCATGCCCGACCGTGGGGTACTTCTTGAAGATTTCCGATTCGTGAGGGGCTTCCACGTCCTTTTCGATCGCCATCAGGCCCTCCTTGCGGGCCTTCTGCAGGATCTCGTAGAGCATCGCCATCAGTTCCATGTAGCGTGCCTTGGTGTATTTGGAGCCCTTGAACGCCATCGGCAGGGCCTTGAGCGTGGCCTTGAGCACCTTGGGCTGGTTGTTCACCACGAAGGCGCCCAGGGCGCCGCCCAGAATGGTGACGATCTCGAACGGCAGTGCATGCAGCACCACGGAGATATTGCCGCCGTGTGCGATGAAGACCCCGAAGATGCACCCCAGGCAGACGATGTAACCGATGATGACGAACATGCTTGAGCGAAGTGCGGCGGCGTGGTGGAGCGCTCCCGGCCGGGGGCGCGTCAGCAGCCTAATGTAAATGTATCGAGGTATTTATCGGCTGGAAAACCCGGTTCTGTAGCGTGCATGCCGCGCCGGACCGTGCGGCCGGGCCGCGGCGCAGGCGAGCGCGCGAGAAAGCGGGCAAACCCCGCGTTTTCCAGTCGTTGCAAGATGCGCCGGCTCTCTAGAATGAACCCGGCGGCAGCTTCGGGCACCGTCCGCCACACTTCGTCCAACCGCCGCCGCTCGCGCGCCGGCATGCAAGCGGCACCGAGCCGGCAGGAATCCATGGCAGCGATCGACGGCAAACACATCACGCTCGGCAACGAGACGCAGCTTCTGCTGGAGCTGGTGAACGGCGAGCAGTGCCTGGCGTCGGACAACCTGCCCGGCGCCCTCAAGCACTTCACCTCCGCGCTGGCGCTCGATCCACGCCGGCCCGACGCCTGGCTGCTGATGGGCCGCACCTTCCTCAAGATGGAGAACTGGGCCAACGCGATCTCCGCGCTGGAAACGGCCCTGGAACTCCAGCCGCAGATGGCGGATGCGCAGCACGGCCTGTCGCTGGCGCTCTTCAATATCGGGCGGCGTGAAGAGGCGTTGCGCATGATCGACGACGTCTGCCAGCGCGGCGGCAGCTCCGCCATGTGGGTGATGCGTGCCTTCCTGCACAGCCAGGCCGACCGCGATCCCGTTCGCACCCTGCAGGTCTACCAGGACTGGGGGCGCCGCTTCGCCGATCCGCTCACCCGCAAGGCGCCGCCCTTCACGGGCATCGACCGCGATCCGCGGCGGCGCCTGCGCATCGGTTACGTGACCGCCGACTTCCGCGAGCATTCCATCGCCTTCTTCATGCTGCCGGTACTGCACCACCACGACCCCGAAGCGGTCGAAGTGCACGTGTACTCGGGCGGGCGGCGCGATGGCATCACCGACGCGATGCAGGCCTGCGTGCCGCACTGGCACGAGATCCAGGGAATGAGCGACGAAGAGGTGCATGGCCTCATCCGCTCCCACCGCATCGACGTGCTGGTGGACCTGTCCGGCCACACGGCCGGCCACCGGCTGCCCGTGTTCGCGCGCCGCGCGGCGCCCGTGCAGGCGACCTGGCTGGGGTTCATGCTGCCGCTGGGCATGAAGGCCATGGACTACCGGCTGACCGATGCCGGCATCACGCCCCCGGGGCACGAGGGCTACTACAGCGAGCGCCTCTTCCACCTGGCCTGCATGGCGAGCTATGCGCCGCCGACCTATGCGCCGCTGTGCGGCACCCCGCCCGTGTCGAATGGCGCCCAGCCCACGTTCATATCGCTGAACAATTCCGCCAAGATCACGGACGCCATGCTGCGCGTGTGGGCCCGCATCCTGGACGCGAGGCCGGACGCGCGCCTCATCATCATGGTCAAGGAGCGCACGGCGGAGGCCGCCCAGGCCGCCATGCAGCCCCGCGTGGAGGCCGCCGGCCTGCCGCAGGACCGCGTGTTCGTGATGCACCAGCAGCCGCTCGCGCAGTTCATGGAGCTGGGCCATATCGCCGACGTCGCCCTGGACACCTCGCCGATCTCGGGCGGCACCACCACCCTGCACGCCCTGTGGATGGGACTGCCGGTCGTGGCGCTGGATGCCGAGCGCGGCGTGGACGCCAGTTCCGCGCGCACCCTGCAGGGGGTGGGCTACGGGGAATGGGTCGCGCAGGACGAGGACGGCTACGTCGAACGCGCCCTGGCCCTCATGGCCGACACCGCCACCCTGGAGCGCCTGCGGCACGAGACACGCGAACGCCTGTCGGCCAGCGCTCTCATGGACTACACGGGCCGCACGCGCGAGCTGGAGAAGGCGTTCCGGCTGATGTGGCTGAATTTCCTGGAAGGCCGCGACCAGTTCCTGAATGTGTTCGCCGATCCGGAGCCCGCCATGGCGCGCCTGGAACGCGGGGACCACGGCAGGAAGCCGGCGCGCGGCGGCGCCCCCGCATGAGCGAAGGCATCTCCATCGATCCCATCCCCCTGCTGGTGCCGGACGTGCCGGAGCCGCAGGCGCTGCTGCCCTACCTGCAGCGGATGCATGCATCCCGCTACTACTCGAACGGTGGCCCGCTCGTGCGCGAACTGGAGTCCCGTTTCGCCGGGCGCTTCGGCGTGCCGGAGAACCAGGTCGCGACCGTGGCCAGCGCCACCCTCGGCCTGGAACTGGTACTGCAAGCGCTGGAATTGCGTGAGGGGGCCCGCGTGCTGGTGCCCACCTTCACTTTCGCCGCGACGGCGACGGCCGTCCTGCGGGCCGGCCATGTGCCGGTGCTGTGCGACGTGGAGGATGGCAGCTGGCTGCTGACGCCGGAGATCGCCGGCGCGGCCCACGCCGCCGGAGCCGTGGACGCCGTCCTGCCCGTGGCAGCCCTCGGGATGCCGCACGACATGGCCGCCTGGCGCCGCTTCGAGGAGGCCACGGGCCTGCCGGTGGTGATCGACGCGGCGGCCGGCTTCGGCAGCCAGTGGCTCGCCGAGGCCCACGGCACCCTGGTATTCAGCCTGCATGCCACCAAGTCGCTGCCGGCGGGCGAGGGGGGATTCGTGGTTTCGTCGCGGCCCGGGCTGGCCGAGCGGGTGCGCCAGCTGTCCAACTTCGGCATCAATCTCGACCCTGCCTCCCATCTGCCGGTGGGCGCCCTGGCCGCCGCCGGCACCAATGCCAAGATGAGTGAGCTGCACGCCGCCGTGGCGCTGGCATCGCTCGCCTGCTGGGAGCAGGGTGCCCGGACACGGCGCGCACAGCATCGCGAAATGCAGGAGGCCCTGGCCCGCGCGTCAGGGGGAAGAATCGCCTGGCAGCAGGCCGGGCCGGCTGGCGGCATCGCCGCCCCCACACTGTTGTGCGCGCGCATGCCGGACGCCGCCTGCCGGGACAGGCTCGAAGCCCTGTGCGCGGGGCAGCGCATCGCCACCCGGCGCTGGTACCAGCCCCTCATGCACCGCATGGAAGCGCTGGTTGCCCGGAGCATCGTGCGGCCTGCGCCCCGGGCGGAAGCCCTTGCCGACACATTGATCGGACTGCCTTTCTTTCCGCACATGCACCGTTCGCAGATGTCGCGGCTCATCGGTGTGATGGAGCAGGCAATGCAGGGGTAGGCGCGGGGCGACGACCGGAACGTCCTTCACGAGAATCGGCGTTCCAGGGGCCGCATTGTGCCGACCGCGATTCCCCAGCAGCCTCCGCAACATTTCAGAGAAGAGTCGATATGCCGATGAGCACCGTTTCTCCCCATTTCTACCGCGATGCCGGGCACCATGCCGCAGAGATGCAGGGCCTGTTCCGGGAGAGCTGGGTCTTCGTCTGCATGCGCCTGGAACTCGAGGGCCTCGTGCACCGCGGGGTGCAGGTGGGAGGGGTGTCGCTGCTGCTGCAATGCGACAGCCAGGGCCGGCCGCGCGCTTTCCTCAACGTCTGCTCGCACCGGCATGCCCAGCTGTGCGGATCCGGCGCCCACCGCGGCCCGGCGCGGTGCCCCTACCATGGCTGGGTGTACGACCGGGAAGGAGTGCCGGTCGGCATTCCGGCGAAGCAGTGCTTTCCGGAAGTGGTGGCCGAGCCCTCCCGCTTCCGCCTGCAGGAGTTCGCCTGCGAGGCCGTGGGCCAGTTCGTCTTCGTGCGTGTGTCAGAAACCGGTCCGTCGCTGCGCGATTATCTGGGCGGGCAATATGGCTTCCTCGAGCGGGCAAGCCAGGGCATGCGGGGCATGCTGGACGAATTCCGCGAACCGGTCGAGGCCAACTGGAAGATCGTGATCGAGAATGCCCTGGAGGGCTACCATGTGCCCGCCGTCCATTCCCGCACCTTCATGCAGATCGACGGAATGGACCGGGCCGAGGCCGCCCCGCGCTTCTTCCTCGAAGACCGGCTGCACAGCCACCTGGAGCATGCCGCCGATGCGGAATGGGTCGCACGGTTCGCCCGCATGGAGCGCAAGATCGGCCAGTGGCCCTGGCGCTTCGAGCACTACACCCACCACCACATCTTCCCCAACCTGACCGTCACGTCGTTCATGGGCTACAGCTTCCACGTCCAGTCGTTCGAGCCGACCGAGGCACGCCGGACCACCGTCCACTCCAGGACCATCGGCGTGGAATTCCAGGACTCCACGCCCGCTGGCGCCAGGATGATGGAGCATATCCATGAAGACGGCCATGTCTTCACGCGCAAGGTGTTCGCAGAAGACGGCGGCATCTGCGCCAGGGTGCAGGCGGGCGTGGACCATGCGCAGCGGCAGGCCGTCATCGGGGAGGGGATCGAGGACCGGGTGGCGCATTTCCAGAAGGCCTATGTGCATGCCTTGTCCCGGGGGCGGCAGATCCTGGCCGACTCTTCCGGAGGCCGGGCGGCATGAAAGCCATCATCCTGGCGGGGGGCCTGGGATCGCG
The DNA here is from genome assembly GCF_042847045.1 of Acidovorax sacchari. Lineage (NCBI taxonomy): Bacteria > Pseudomonadati > Pseudomonadota > Betaproteobacteria > Burkholderiales > Comamonadaceae > Acidovorax > Acidovorax sacchari. Next base: position 5,092,610 of record NZ_AP035783.1, on the reverse strand, counting down.
CCTGAGCGAGGAAACCCAGCAGAAGCCGAAACCCATGGTGGAGATCGGTGGGCGACCCATCCTGTGGCACATCATGAAGATGTACTCGCACCATGGCATCCACGATTTCGTCGTGTGCTGTGGCTACAAGGGGTACGTCATCAAGGAATATTTCGCCAACTACTTCCTTCACATGTCGGATGTCACGTTCGATCTGGCACGCAACCGCATGGAGGTGCACGAACGGTATGCGGAGCCCTGGCGGGTGACGCTGGTGGATACCGGCGACGCCACCCAGACGGGCGGCCGGTTGCGCCGTGTGCAACGGTACGTCAGCAACGACGAGGCGTTCTGCTTCACGTATGGCGACGGCGTAGGCGACATCGACATCGCGGCGCTCATCCAGTTCCACAAGGCGCATGGGCGGCTGGCCACGCTCACATCCACCCGCCAGCCGGGACGTTTCGGCGCACTGGACGTGGAAGACGACCGCGTGCTGTCCTTCCGGGAAAAGCCCGACGGCGGCGGTGGCATGGTCAATGGCGGATTCTTCGTGCTCTCTCCGGCCGTGTTCGATCTGATCGAAGCCGACGACACGGTGTGGGAAGGACCTCCGCTCGAAGCACTGGCCCGCAACGGCGAACTGCGGGCCTATCGGCACGAGGGTTTCTGGCAGCCCATGGACACGCTGCGCGACAAGAATTACCTGGAGCAGCTCTGGCAGGGCGGCAATGCGCCGTGGAAGACATGGTGAATGCCGCAGTGATGCCCGCAGAAGGCTTCTGGGCCGGGAAAAAGGTCTTCCTCACCGGCCATACCGGTTTCAAGGGAACTTGGCTTTCGCTCTGGCTGCAGCGGCTCGGCGCGGAAGTGACCGGCTATGCCCTGGAGCCCGCATCCACGCCCTCGATGTTCGAACTCACCCAGGCTGCCCGCGGCATGCACTCGGTCATCGGTGACGTGCGCGATGCGGCGCTGCTGTCCGCGACTCTGGAGGAGGCGGCACCGGAGGTCGTGTTCCACCTGGCTGCCCAGCCGTTGGTGCGCCAGTCGTATGCCGATCCGGTGGCCACCTACTCGACGAATGTCATGGGCACCGTCCATCTGCTGGAAGCGGTACGGCGCACGCCCGCGGTGCGCGCGGTCGTCGTGGTGACAAGCGATAAATGCTACGAAAACCGGGAATGGCTCTGGGGCTACCGGGAGGACGACGCGCTGGGCGGCTTCGATCCGTACAGCAACAGCAAGGCCTGTGCCGAGTTGGTGGCGGCATGCTACCGGAATTCCTTCTTTTCGCTCCAGCAGCAGGGGGGGCACGGCGTGGCGCTGGCCACTGCGCGCGCGGGGAACGTGATCGGGGGGGGCGACTGGTCTGCGGACCGCCTGATTCCGGATTTCCTGCGTGCGGCCGGGCAAGGCGCACCGCTGGAGTTGCGCCATCCTGCCGCGGTGCGGCCCTGGCAACACGTGCTGGAGCCGCTGGCCGGCTACCTTCGCCTGGCCCGGCGCCTGCTCGAACAGGGCCCGGCGATGTCGGGCGCCTGGAATTTCGGGCCTTCCGAGCAGGATGTCCGGAGCGTGGGCGACGTCATCCGCCAGTTGTCCGCATCGTGGCCGGTGTCCGTCGATTGCCGTTTCGCCGCCAGCGATGCAGGCCTGCACGAAGCCCGCATGCTCCGCCTCGACAGCAGCAAGGCGCATGCCCTGCTGGGATGGCATCCCCGGTGGACGCTCTCGCAGGCACTGGAGCGTATTGCCGAATGGCATGCCGCTCATGGGCAGGGCCTGGACATGCGGCAAGTCACCGAAGGCCAGATCGATTCGTATTGCGCCACAGGGCGCTGAGGTTCCATGGACAAGTTGCACCATATCCGCGAACAGATCGCCGGGCTCGTCGCCGAATACGCGGCGCTTGCATACCGCCCGCAGCCCTTCCTGCCGGGCGCCACGGCCATTCCTCCGTCCGGCAAGGTCATCGGAGAGGCAGAACTGCAGAACATGGTGGCTGCCTCGCTGGACGGCTGGCTGACCACGGGACGCTTCAACGATGCGTTCGAGAGGCGCCTGAGCGACTATCTTGGAGTGCGCCACGCGCTCACCACGAACAGCGGCTCCTCTGCCAACCTGCTGGCCTTCTCTGCGCTCACGTCGCCTGCCCTGGGCGAGCGGGCCATTCGCCCCGGAGACGAGGTGATCGGCGTGGCGGCAGGTTTTCCCACCACGGTCAACCCCATTCTCCAGAATGGAGCGGTGCCGGTTTTCGTGGACGTGGAACTCGGCACCTACAACATTGACGCCAGCCTGATCGAAGCGGCCATATCACCGCGCACCAAGGCCATCATGCTGGCCCATACATTGGGCAATCCCTACAACCTGGAGGTGGTGCAGGCGCTGTGCCGCAAGCACGGGTTGTGGCTCATCGAGGATTGCTGCGATGCCCTGGGATCGACTTACGGAGGGCGGCTGGTGGGCACCTTCGGCGACATCGGCACCCTGAGCTTCTACCCTGCGCACCACATCACCATGGGGGAAGGCGGCGCGGTCTTCACCAACGACGACGAGCTGGCGCGCATCGTCACCTCCTTCCGGGACTGGGGCCGGGATTGCTATTGCGGACCCGGCAAGGACAACACCTGCGGAAAGCGCTATGGCTGGCAACTGGGGGACCTGCCCCACGGCTACGACCACAAGTACACCTATTCGCACGTGGGCTACAACCTCAAGATCACGGACATGCAGGCCGCGTGCGCGCTGGCGCAGATGGACCGGCTGCCCGGCTTCATCGCGGCGCGGCAACGCAATTTCGAGCAGTTGCATGACCGGTTGAAGGGATGCGAAGAGTTCCTCGTGCTGCCGCGGGCGACGGAGAATTCGCAGCCATCGTGGTTCGGATTCCCGTTGACGCTCCGGGACGCGGCCGCTACACGCCGCGTCGATCTGCTGGAGTATTTGGAACAAAGCCGGATCGGTACGCGCCTGCTGTTCGCTGGTAACCTGACGCGCCAGCCTTCCATGCAGGGGCAAAACTATCGCGTGGCCACCAGCCTGGAGAACACCGACACCGTCATGGAGCGCACATTCTGGCTGGGCATCTATCCGGGGTTGACCGAGGCGATGATCGATTTCACCGCGGATCGCATCGAAACCTATTTCGGCGTCAACTTCTAGCAGGCGCACCATGCGATTCGAGGAAAGCCCTCTGCCGGGCTGCTACGAGATCCATCCGCCCGTGCATCCGGACGAGCGGGGCCGTTTCGTGAAGACCTTCATCAGGTCCGCGTTCGCTGACCGGGGCCTGGCATGCGACTGGGTGGAAAGCTTCTACAGCGTCTCGCGGCGCGGCGTGCTGCGGGGGCTGCATTTCCAGCTGCCTCCCCATGCACATGCCAAGCTGGTGCACTGCAGCCACGGCCGGCTGTTCGATGCCGTGGTCGATCTGCGCAAGGGTTCGCCCACGCAAGGCCAAGCCGCCATCTTCGAACTGGACGCCGGGCGGGGCAACCAGATCTATATCCCGCCAGGATTCGCGCACGGCTGCTATGCGCTCACCGAGGGCGCGACCATCGTCTATCACGTCACCTCGGCCCACGCGCCGCAGCACGACGCCGGAATCCGCTGGGACTCGGCCGGCATTCCCTGGCCCGACAAGAACCCGATCCTTTCCGGGCGTGACCGGAGCCACCCCGGCCTAGACGCATTCGCCAGCCCTTTCACGATGCCCGGAGAACTGCGCCATGGCGGCTGAGCGGCATGTGTTCCTGACGGGCGGTACCGGATTCATCGGCCGGCATGTGCTCTCTGCCTTGTTGGACGCGGGGCATCGCGTCACTGCGCTGCGCCACCCGCAAGACGCCCGGCTCACCGGGCATCCCCGCCTCGGCTGGCACACCCATCCGATGGACCGCCTGGCGGCTGCCGACCTGGCCGGGGTGGACGTCCTTCTGCACCTGGCATCGCCCGGCGTGCCGCCGCAACAGGCGTCATGGCAGGAGCTGTTCTACTGGAATGTCAGCGTGCTGCTGCAGCTGCTGGATGCGGCCCGGGCTGCGGGAGTGCAGCGGGTGGTGGCTGCGGGTACTTTCGCGGAATACGGGCGCAGCGCGGATGCCTTCGACGCCATCCCTCCCGGTGCGCCGCTGGCCCCCACCTACGGCTACGCGGCCTCCAAGGCCGCCGGTTTCCAGGCGGCGCACGCCCACGCGATCGAGCACGCCATGGAGTTGTGCTACCTGCGCATCTTCTCGGTCTTCGGTGAAGGCCAGTACACCGGCAACTTCTGGCCGGCGCTGCGCCTGGCGGCCCAGGGCGGACACGACTTCCCGATGACGCCCGGCGCGCAGGTGCGCGACTATGTGGCGGTCGAGGCCGTGGCCCGCGCTTTCCTGCATGCCGTGGAGCGCGAGGACATCGAAGCCGGCGTTCCCTGGGTGCGCAACGTGGGCTCCGGAGAACCCGTGTCGATGCTGGAATTCGCGCAGCGCTGGTGGGCGCTCTGGAAGGCTCCTGGCCAGTTGCTGGCAGGTGCCTTGCCTTACCGGCCGAACGAGGTCATGCGCTGCGTTCCCGAAATCGCGGACGACCTGTTTCTTCCTGCGCTTCCAAAAGAAAGAGATACCCATGCCCGATCCTGATGAACTCTCCGGCCTGCGGGGTGCCCGTGTGCTCATCACGGGTGCCGGGGGCATGCTGGGAAGCGCATTCGCTCGCCACCTGGCCGCACACGTTCCCACTGCCGTGGTCGCGGCGCTGGACCGGAGCGCATTCGATGTGCGCAGCCGGGAGCAGGCTGAAGCACTGCGTGCATGGATGCCGGATATCGTCATCCACTGCGCCGTGTGTTCGGACGTCAATTGGTGCGAGGACCACCCGGACGAGGCGGCGCAGGTGCAGGTCCTTGGCACATGCCATGTGGCCGAACTGGCCCGGGAATGTGGGGCACGCCTTTTCTTCCCACAGACGTTTCTGGTCTACGACGGAAGCGAAACGGTGGACGAGACCACACCCGCCCGGCCGCTGAGCGTGTATGGACGGTTGAAACTCGAGGCGGAGCGGATGGCGCTCCAGCACGCGCCCGATGCGCTGGCGGTGCGCATGGGCGGCTTTTTTGGCGAACATGCGCGCGACAAGAACTTCGTCGGCAAACTGATTCCCCACCTCGCGGGCATGCTGCGCTCCGGTGCGGACCGGATGGAGATCGGCGACCGGGTCTGGCAGCCCACACTCACGGACGATCTGGCCTACAACAGCCTGCTGCTGCTGGCGCGTGGCGAGACCGGCCGCTTCTGCATGGCTTCCCACGGCCAGGCTTCCTTCTTCGAACTCGCCTCGGAGATCGTGCGGTTGCTGGGCCTGGACGGACGGATCGAGATCGCCAGGGTGGCCGCAGAAGCCATGGCCCGCAAGGAGAAGGCCATGCGGCCGGCAGCCGTCGTGATGCGCAACGCCGCGCTACAGGCTCGCGGGCTGGACCGGCAGCGAAGCTGGCAGGACAGCCTCGCCGGTTACCTCGCCCATCCTTACTTCACCACGATGTTCGCCCCATGACTTCGCAACTGCTGGCCCCTTTCACGCACGAAGAAACCTTCGGCCGTTTGCGCAACCGCGTCGCCATGGCGGCCATGACACGCGGCTTCGCGGATGCCGGGCACCGCTGCACGGCGGATATCGCGGCCTACTACGCCCGACGCGCGCAGGCGGGCGTGGCGCTCATCCTGACCGAAGGGATCGTGATCCATCCTTCGGCGGACGGCTACCGGAACGTGCCGCATCTGCAGACCGACGAGCAGGCGGAAAGCTGGGTGCCCGCCATCCGGCAGGTACAGGCCGCTGGAGCGCGCATCGTCGCCCAGCTCTGGCATTGCGGCCGGATCTCCCATCCCGATTTCACGGGCGGGCTGGCGCCTGTCAGTTCCACGAACCGCGCTGCTGCCGGCATCAACCGGCAGAACGGGCAGCCTTATGGCCAGCCCCGCGCATTGCTGGCATCGGAGATGCCCGATCTCTACCGCATGTTCGAGGACGCCGCGCGCCGCGCGCTGGCGGCGGGCTTCGACGGGGTGCAGATCCACATGGGCCATGGCTACCTGATCGACCAGTTCCTCGATGCGCGCATCAACGACCGCACCGACGCGTATGGCGGTCCGGTCGAGAACCGCTGCCGGATCGTGCTGGAACTCGTGGAACGCCTGCTGCCGATCTGCGGCCCCCGGCGCCTGATGGTCCGGCTGTCACCGTCGCGCATGATGGGTGGCCTCTACGACTGGCCGGACCTGGATGAAATGCTCGCCTGCCTCATCCCGGGCCTGGATCGCCTGGGGTTGCGGCAACTGGACGTCAGCTGTGCGGACGCTCCCTATGCGGAAACGTCGGGCCGGATCATCCGGCGGGTGCGGCCGCTGTGGCCGCACTTCCTCATGGGCGGTGCATCATTGTCCGCGGAAGACGCCGAGCGGGAGATCGCGGAGGGGCTCCTGGACATGGTGACCTGGGGCCGGGCCATTTTGGCCAATCCCGATTTCGTCCGCAAGCTGGAGCGCGGAGAGTCGCTGGTGCCGATGGCTCCTGAAATGCGCGGCGTGCTGTACTGAAATTTCAGCGGCCTTGCCGCATGCGTCAGCCGACGCGTCCGGCGAAAAACTCCGCGATCGTGAACTCCTGCGCGCTTTCCGCTTCGGCCTGGCGCATGGCTGACGGCAAGTCGGCATACACCTCCCTCCACCAGTCAGGAGTGCCTACGAAACCTTTGTTGAGCGTCAGGTTGAAAAGTGGAATGTTCTTGAACGAAAGGACGTCGGCGTATTCGTCCATCGGCACGAGGTGGTTGGCTGCGAAGCGGTATCCATCGGCGAGATCCCGCGCCGGCTCACCCCATTTCCGGGCCAGGCTCTGCCACAGCAGGCATTCCACCGCTGCCTTCTGGATCTGCTGATAGTGCTCGTCGGTGCGGTGCCGGATCTGGTCGGGACCCCGCATGTCTTCCGGTAGCGACCACAGCGCGCACATGTCCTCGGTGCGGCTGACAAGAAATCTTTCCGAGAAATGGAAGGGAATCTGTTTCCAGGAGGAGTGCGCCAGGAAGCCGAATTTCCCGGCGTTCCTGCTTCCGTCGTCGAACAGCTCTTCTATGGTGCGATAGAGCGAGCCCGTGACGACGGTGTCGCTGCGCATGCGCACTGCATAGGGCACTCCCACCTCGCTCAGATGCCGGGCGCCTGCCTTGGCCGAGCGGATGATGGCGTTGCGGCTGTCCACCATGGCCTGCGGCTGAGGCAGGGTCAGCACGGCATCCACCCAGGGGCGGCAGGCATCCAGGCTGGCCGCGCTCTGGTGGTCCCAGGTCACGAGGCACACATACGCTTCAGGATGGGCCATGCGTTGCCAGGCAAGCGCCATCGGCGTATAGGAAAAGACCGGGCCCTGCACGAAGATGCCCAGGGAAGGAGTGCTGCGCGGAGCCGTGCGCTGGAGGGAAAGGCCTGCGAACACCCGGGCGAAAGCCTGGAGCTGGTCGATATCTCCGTGGCGCGGGCTGTGGGTCAGTGCGGGCACGCAGCGGTAGTCTCCCCAGAAATTGCGGATCTGGTTCATGATCTCCGCCGAATGCGCCGCGAAGACCACCACCAGCACGTCATCGTGGGGCTCCTGCATCAATGCCTCGGGGCTCTTCACGGTGACGCCATGGATCTGTTTGCCCTGGTTGGCCGCAAAGGGACATACCGTGTACTCCACCGGCAATCCCAGCAACGGATAGTAGTCCGTGAAAGCCTGGCCGCCTCCCCATCCGATCAGGCGGATGCGGGACAGATCGATGTCGGGATACTTCAGCAGAACGCGGTCGAGGCCGCCTCGGACTTTGGCCATGGCTCAGCGGTAAAAATAAAGGCAGGTGTCCCAGCGATCCTCGGTGTGGTGCTGCAGGCCGATCGAGTAGCCTGGGGATATCGCATCCACCAGGGCCGGAATCTCCAGCAGATCCGTCGCGCGGTGATAGGCGGAAATCGCCATTTTGGGCAGGCCCGACTGGATGGCGGCGCGCGCGCCGCGCAGCGCCGGAATCTCGAAGCCTTCGATGTCCATCTTGATGAAGGTGGGCGGTGCGTCGATGATGTCGTCGATGCGGCGCACCGACACGCTTTCCAGCGTGGCATCCGGGCTTACGGCGATGCTGCTTCCGTGCCCCCCGAGGTGGTGGAACGGCACCTGTGCATCGGAATCTCCCACGGCGAATGGATGGAGGGATATCCTGGATTCCAGGTCCGTGCCCGCATAGCTGCTCTGCAGCTTGCGCAACACGTCCAGGTTGAACCGGTCGGGCTCGATCATCCAGGAGTGCTCCATGCGGTCCCCCGTGATGCCCAGCAACCCTGTCGTCGATTCGCCGATGGATGCGCCGCAGTCCACGAATCTTTCACTGTCCGAAAACTCCAGCAGGCCGGAACGGAAGTACAGGGTGGAATACGGTCTCGCGACGGTGAGATACCACTCGGGATTGCAGCTCAGATGGAACATCAGCACGCTGTGCAGAGTATCCACGGAATGCGCATCCTCCAGTCTGCCCTCCAGCAACTGGAACTCCTCGAACCGGCTGCTGATGACGGGCGCCCAGTCCGCCGTGCGGTAGTCCACGCGGTCGTTCATGTCGAACAGCCGGGTGACCTGCTCATGGTTGAGGTGGGCAATGCCTTCGCGGGAACACAGCCGATCGAAAAAGCGCCGTGAATAGTCCGTGCGGCAGCAATTGATGGCGATGATTTCCGGATCGTCCCTCACCATCCCGAGAAACTGCTGGGTCGGGATGATGTCCACGCCATGGTATTTCTCGCCGTCACCGCACTTGAAATCGTCGACCACCGCCAGAGCCCAGCCTTCATCGCGCGTCGCCCGGATGAAGACCTCCGCGAACGTCTTGGTTCCCAGAAGGATAAAGCGCGCCTGGCGACCCTTGCGTGCCAGGATTTCACGTGCCTGCACGGGAATGCAGAAATGCGGATCGCGACGGTAGAGTTCCAGCATGGCGGCCAGCGCGTCTTTGCGATGAACGCGGCCAAGGTTGATGCGGCTGACCAAGGCGTCTGGCGCGAAGGGCATTGTGCTGGAGTTCATGGGAGGTGCGTACGCTGCCTTTGGGCTGTGGATTGGTGCAGGCGCGCCTTCAGTTCCACGAAAAGCGCCGGGCCGGGTTGCCCATGATGGTGATGTTGGGCGGGATGCGACCGTACACGACGCTGCCCGCGCCGATTTTGACGTTGTCGCCGATCACCGCCCCGCTCGTGATGACGCAATTGGGGTGGATCGACACGAAATTGCCGATCCTGGCTCCCCCTCCGATGGAACAGTGGCTGTTGATCTGGCACCAGTCTCCTATGCGCACGTCGTGGCCGACAACGGTGTATTCCTGGATGCACACGAAATCGCCCAACTGCACATCCACGGAGATACCCACGCGGGGGCCGATGATGCAGCCGCGGCCCAGCCGGGCGTGCCGGGTCACGTGGGCCTGCGGATGCACCACCGTGGCAAAGTCGACATCGTGCACGGAACGCAGGACTTCGGTGTATTTGAGCCGTGCGGCGGGGTCACCCAGCGCCGCCATGAAAACGTCGCCATCGACTGGAACATAGGTCAGAGGATCGCCCACGATGCCAACGGAGCGCTCCAGTCCGTCCAGCGCCGAAGTCCGGGAGTCGAGGAAACCCTTCGGTCGGAACAGCGGATTGTCGTCCTCTATGTACGTCAACACCTCGCGGCCGAAGCCGCCGGCCCCCACGATGAGCAGGTTTCGGCGCGGGTCGATGGTGTCTTCGGTACGAGTCATGGAGGATAATCAGCTGATGGTGAGCCCGCCGTCCATGATCAGCGTCGTTCCCGTGATCCACCGGCTGGCCTGGGACAGCAGGAAGACAGCAGCGTTCGCCACATCGTCGGGTTGGCCGAAGCCGAGCGGGTAGTTGCCGCGCTCCTGCTCCATTGAGCCCACCAGCGTGGCAGTGGCGTCGAGCAGCGGTGTATCGACCAGTGCGGGGGACAGGCAGTTCGCACGAATGCCCCGCTTGACCACCTCCATCGCGAGGCAGCGAACCATCGCGATCAGCGCGGCCTTGGTGCCCGAGTACGCTGCCACGCCCGGCACGCCGATGTGCGCCGCGATCGAGGCGATGAACACCAGGGAGCCACCCTGCGCGATCAGGTTGCGCTTGAGCAGTGCCTGTGTCAGCAGCATGGGGGCATCCACATTGATGGCCTGCACTTCGTGCAGATGCTGTTCGGTGAGCATCCGTACGGGCGACAGGCGGGAAATGCCAGCACTATGGACAACGCCGTTCAGTGGCGTGGAGCCGATCTGCTCGACCAGGGCGGATCGATCGCCTGCCTGGGTCAGGTCGGCCCGCACCGCGAGATGGCTTGCACCAGGAGCTGCGGCCTGCAGGGCCTCGAGCGTACGGGCGAGGCGGTCTTCGTCCCGTCCCACGCCGATCACCTGGGCTCCCATCCGGGCGCATGCGACGGCAATGGCATGGCCCAGGCCGGACGTTGCTCCCGTCACGAGGATGCGCTGGCCCGTGACATGGAACGGGGTGGGTGCGGCATCCATGGGTCAGGACTCCAGCATGGCCGGGAACCGTGCCCCCGAAATGTCCAGAATGCATGTGCCCCAGGAAAGGCCGATGCCGAATCCGCTCAAAAGCAGCTTGTGCGAGCCGTTCTCCAATACCTCGTTCAGCCGCGCCGTCATCGTGACGGGCAGGGTCGCGCCGCTGGTGTTGCCATAGTCTGCCAGCGTCGAGGGCACCTTCTCCGGAGGCAGCGCCAGCTTCTTGCGGATGGTTTCGTTGATCATCCGGTTGGCCTGGTGGAAGACGAAGTAATCCACATCGTCCTTCGATACGCCCGCATAGTGAAGCGTGCGCTCCACGGCGGGCGGTACCCGCTGGGTCGAGAAACTCAGCACCGCCGGTCCGTCGAGCAGCAAGCGGTCCGGCCACTGCAGCTCACCATCCTCGTCGCGCGTCGGGACGCTGTGGTGGAACGCATACGGCTCCCGATGCCCGCCCACCGGCTTGATGATGGCCTTGTAGCCGCTGCCGTCGCTGTTGAGGTCGAAATACATGGGCGCTGCCGCGGGGTCGAATTCGAGCGCGGTGGCTGTCCCCGCATCGGAGAACAGCGGATCCCGCTCGCTGGCGGAGCGGTCGCCTACCAGCAGCAGGCCTTTTTTCAAAGCACCCGAGGCAATCATGCTGCCCAGAAGGTGCAGGCCGAAAGGATAGCCCGAGCAGCCGAGGTTGACATCGAACGCGATGGTGGAGTGCGGCAACCCCAGTCGGTCCTGCAGGATGATGGCGGTCGACGGGATGGGATAGTCGGGGGACTGGGTGACCACGATCAGCGCATCCACTTCCTCGCGGGTCCACTGCAGTTCATGCAGGAGTTTTTCGGTGGCGTCCATCGCGAGGTCCGAAAAGCACTGCCAGGAGGCGCACAGGCGGCGTTGCTGGATGCCGATGTTGCGCACCAGCCGTTCCCGTTCCGAACGCATCTTGGGCGGGCAATCCTCGAGGTTGGAAACCACGCGCCTGGGCACGCAACTCGCCATGCCTGCGAAACGCACGTTGTGCAGGGTGGACAGGCCCATGATGTTTCTATCCCAGCAGGTTGTAGAGGTCGGTGATCGTGGTGCAGTTCTTCAAGTCGTCCCCCACGATCGTCTTGCCGTACTCCACGTCGAACATCACGATGACGCCCAGAGCGGCAAGGGAGTCCCATTCGGGCAGGGCACGCAATTCGGTACCGGGGGTGACCTCCACCGGCTCCTGGAAGTCGACGGCTGTCAGAAAGCTTTCGATGAACTGCTCGATGGAAGGCGAAGGCATGCGTACTCCAAAATGAAAATTGCCGCTGAGACCCATATTTCGGCCCCGAGCGGCAGTGTATTAGCCTGCGGAGGACTTTTCAGCCCTGCAGCAGCTTCAGCACCTGTTGCGGCAACTGGTTGGCCTGGGCCACCATGGCGGTGCCGGCCTGCTGCAGGATCTGCGTGCGTGACAGGTTCGCGGTTTCCTTGGCGAAGTCGGCATCCATGATCCGGCCGCGGGCCGCCGCCATGTTCTCCCCCTGGATGTCGATGTTGGCGATGGCGCTCTCGAAGCGGCTCTGCAGGGCGCCCAGGTCGGCGCGTGCGGAGTTCACCTGGTCGATGGCGCTGTCGATCTTCTTCAGCGCCACCCACGCGTCCTTCTGCGTGGCGATGGTGACGGTATCGATGCCCTTCTGCTCCGTGCCGGTGGCGGCCGTCAGGGTGGGTGCCGTGAAGCCGGAGTTGGCGACGGTGAACCCCGAGAAAGTCACCGCGGCGGGGGCCGGCGGCGTGGCATCGGTGAGCTTGGCCGAGGCGAACTCCAGGTCGTAGGTACCGTCGTCCTTCTTGGTCAGGAATGCCGTCACGCCGGTATCCGCCGACTTGTTGTTGATGGCGCTCATGATCTGGCCCATGCGCTCCACGCCGGAGCCTGCGGCCTTGATGTCGCCCAGGTCGATGGTGGTGGAGGTGCTGCCCATGTTCACGGCGATGGTCAGCGTGCCGGCGGTGATGGCCGTGTTGTAGCCCGTGATGGTGGTGTCGGAGGCGTTGACCGAGATGGCAGTGGAGGTGCTGGAGTAGCTGATGTTCGCCAGCCCGGCGGCGCGGGTGTCGGCCAGCGAGCCCAGCGTGACGTTGTCGCCGGAGTTGGCGCCCACCTGGAACAGCGCGCCCGCGAAGCTGCCGTCGAGGATCTTCTGGCCGTTGAACGTCGTCTGCTTGGAGACGCGGTCGATTTCATCGGTCAGCTGTTTCACTTCGGCCTGCAGCGCGGTCCGGTCGGCCTTGCTGTTGGTGGCATTGCTGGCCTGCACGGCGAGTTCGCGCATGCGCTGCAGCATGTCGCCCACCTTGCCCAGGGCGCCTTCGGCCGTCTGCGCCAGCGAGATGCCGTCGTTGGCATTGCGCGATGCCACAGCCAGGCCGCGCACCTGGGTGTTCATGCGTTCGGCGATGGCCAGGCCGGCGGCATCGTCCTTGGCGCTGTTCACACGCAGGCCCGACGACAGGCGCTGCATGGACGTGCTCAGCGAGGACGAGGACAGGCCGAGATTGCGCTGCGCATTGAGTGAGGCGATGTTGGTGTTGATGGTCGAGGCCATTGCGGAACTCCTTCGCAAAAGGGATGGGCACTGCTGCCGTGGCCAAGGAGGCACCACCTGCAGCGGGCAGCCCTAGCGTTGGAAGGAATTCTGCGGGGCGATGGTTTTTTCGGACGGGCGAAAAAAGGGAGGAAAACCGGCCAGTTCGCCTGTTGTATTTGAGCAACGGGGTGATTTGGAGGCCTGCAGCTGCCCGCTTGTAAGAATTTTTTTCTCCGAAGCGCTCAAGTTTCCCGGCGCTCTGCCCGATAACCCAAGCAACAGGTTCACACCAGCGAATTTGTTGACCGGCAAGCGATGGATGGGTTCACGTGACTGCCGCCCCGGTCTTGGCTGCCAGCCTTGTGGCTGGCGTTGTGATCGGCGGCCTAGCCGGACTTTAGTAACCAAGGAGCGTTTCAAATGGCCTCTACCATCAACACGAACATCGCCTCGCTCAATGCGCAGCGCAACCTGAGCGCATCGGCGTCTTCCCTCACCACCTCGATGCAGCGCCTGTCTTCCGGCCTGCGCGTGAACAGCGCCAAGGACGATGCCGCCGGCCTGTCCATCGCCGAGCGCATGAACACGCAGATCAAGGGCCTGGCCGTGGCCGGCCGCAATGCCAACGACGGCATCTCTCTGGCGCAGACGGCCGAAGGCGCCCTGGGCAAGGTGGGCGACATGCTGCAGCGCATGCGTGAACTGGCCGTGCAGTCCAGCAACGCGACCAACAGCCAGAAGGACCGCGACGCCCTGCAGGCAGAAGTGAAGCAGCTCACCAACGAAATCGACCGTGTGGCCAAGCAGACCAGCTTCAACGGCCAGAAGATCCTCGACGGCAGCTTCGCAGGCGCGCTGTTCCAGGTGGGTGCCAACTCCGGCGAGAACATCACCGTGGGCGCGCTGACCAACTCCTCCGCTTCGGGCCTGTCCGCCATCGAATACTCCACCGGCAGCGTGACCTCCATCAGCGCCGCCGACACCACGATCACCGGCTACGGCACGAAGATCGCAGCAGGCAGCATGACCATCCAGGTGGGCTCCGCTTCCGCCATCGACCTGGGCGAAATCAAGGCTGCGGGTTCCGGCGTGGAGCGTCTGGGCCAGGTGGTTTCCGCCATCAACAACAAGTCGGCAGACACCGGCGTGACGGCCTTCCTGACCAAGAAGGACGACGGCAGCTACGACCTGGAGTTCGCGTCGTCCAAGCTCAACAGCGCCACCCCGCCGGTGCCGGAAACCATCACGTTCACGGGTTTCTCCGTGGCGAACAACGGTTTCGCTGCCCCGACGCTGGCCGCGGCCACCGGCACGGACAAGAAGGGCATCGACACCGTCACCGTGGGCACGCAGAAGGACGCCTGGGTGGCCCTGAAGAAGATCGACAGCGCCATCGACCAGATCAACTCCGCACGTGCCGACCTGGGCGCCCTGCAGAGCCGCTTCGAGAACGCTTCCGGCAACATCGACATCCAGGGTGAGAACCTGTCCGCTTCCCGCGGCCGGATCGTGGATGCCGACTTCGCCAAGGAAACGGCCAACCTGTCGCGCACGCAGATCCTGCAGCAGGCGGGTACCGCCATGGTGGCCCAGGCCAACCAGTTGCCGCAGGGCGTGCTGTCCCTGCTGCGTTGACAGGGGGCTTATAAGGGGTGGCGGCAGGGGCCGGCCCCTTCCAAAGCGGCAACAGGGCGGTTCCTGTGGCCGCTTTTCGCGCTTTTGGCGTCGAAGGTTCTTGCCAGAATCGCATTTCATCAATGAAAGCGGGCCGCAAGGTCCCGGGAGACGGAAATGGGCATTACCTCGATCGGTATCGGCAGCGGGCTGCAGGTGGAAAGCATCATCTCCCAGACCGTGGCGCTGGAGAAGCAGCCGCTCGTCAAGCTGCAGGCGACCGCCGACTCCATCCAGACCAAGATTTCGACCTATTCCAAGATCAAGTCCCTGGTATCCACCCTGTCCGACGCGGCGTCCAAGCTCACGCGCGACAGTGCCTGGAACGGCTTGGCCGTTTCGTCGAGCAACAGCGATGCGGTGTCCGTGTCGGTCTCGGGGGTCGCGAGCGCCACGTCGTTCTCCATGAGCGTGCAGCAGCTCTCGCGGGCGCAGTCGGTGGCGTCCAGTGCGGTGGCCAAGGACGCTGCCGTCGGCGCGGGCAACATGACCATCCAGCTGGGCTCCTGGGATTCCTCCAAGAATCCTCCGGAATTCACTGCCGGCTCCAAGGCGGCCTTCAACATCAGCGTGTCCGCCACGGACTCGATGACCTCCATCGCCACCAAGATCAACGAAGCCGACGGCGGCATGACGGCCACGGTGCTGCGCGACGCCTCCGGCGAGCGGCTGATGCTGCGCTCCAAGGCCACCGGGGAAACGGCCGGCTTCCGGATCCAGGTCTCGGAAGATTCCGCCAATCCCGGCCTGTCCAAGCTGGCGTTCGATCCCCAGGGCTCCCCGAACACGGGCATGGCGGCCAATGCCGTGCAGTACGCTCAGAACGCCAAGGCCAAGATCAACGGCATCGACATCAGTTCCACGACCAACGTGTTCGCGGACACGATCCCGGGCCTCACGCTGACGGCCTCCAAGGTCACCACGGACAACGTGGAGATCTCGGCGAAGTCGGACACGGCCACCATGAAGAAGAACATCCAGGATTTCGTGGATGCGTACAACGCCGTGAACGACATGCTGGGCGACGTCACGAAGTACGATGCCGACACCAAGACCGCTGGCGTCCTGCAGGGGGATGGCACGACCGTGGGCCTGATGGGCACGATCCGCGCGGCCATGACGTCCGTCACCGGCGGTACGGCGGCGCTGCAGACGCTGTCGGATTTCGGCATTCAGATGCAGCGCGGCGGCAAGCTCACCGTGGCCGACAGCACCAAACTCGACAACGCGCTCAAGACGCCCGACACCCTGAAGGCTTTCTTCGCCGCGGATCCTTCCTTGGGCGACAGCAGCACGGGCCTCGGTGTGCGCATCAAGTCGCTGACCTCCACCATGCTCTCGTTCGACGGGCTCATGAACAACAAGACCGACGCGCTCATGGCCGAGTCCAAGCGGAACTCCGCTGACCAGGACGCCGTGAACAAGCGCGCCGACACCCTGGAAAAGCGCATGCGCGCCCAGTACACCGCGCTCGACAAGCAGATGTCCAGCATGTCTTCGCTCAGCTCCTACATGCAGCAGCAGATCGCGCGGTGGAATGCCTGACGCCGTGGCGCCTGCGTTCCTGCACCGATTCCTGCGCGAAATGGCCTTGAGTTCTCCCATGGTTTGCCGATAAGAAAGGTAAGCAGCATGAAGGAGTCCTCGATGTTTACGCCAGTCAGTTCCCGCGCAGCCTCGGTCTATCGCCAGGTCGGTGTGCAGTCCAGCGTGGATGGCGCATCCCCCCACCAACTGATCCAGATGCTTTTCGACGGTTTGATGCAGTCGCTCAATGCCGCCCGCGGCAGCATGCAGCGCGGCGAAGTGGAAGAGAAGGGGCGCCACATCGGCCGGGCCGTGCGCATCCTGGAGGAGGGCCTGAAAGGCGGCCTCAATCCCGCCCAGGGCGGCGAGATCGCCGCGAACCTCCGCTCGCTCTACGACTACTGCGTCGGCCGCCTGACCATGGCCAACCTGCGCAACGATGCGGCGCTCGTGGAAGAGGTGGTCACTTTGATTGCTCCCGTGGCCCAGGGCTGGAGCGAGATCGGTGCGCAGGCGCACCGGCCGTCCTGAAGGGAGCGCCAGAAATGTCCCATATGCTCATTGACTATTACAAAGCCATCGAAGACAGCAGCGCGCGGATGCTCGAAGCCGCCAAGCTCAAGGACTGGGACGAGGTCGTGCGCTGCGAAGGCGCCTGTGCCGTCCTGATCGAGCAGCTGCGCTTCAAGTCGCAGGACCAGCAGCTGCTGCCGGAGCACCGCCGCGAGAAGACGCGCATCATGCAGCGCATCCTGCGCAACGATGCCGAGATCCGTTGCCTGGCCGAACCCTGGCTGGCGCAGTTCGAGCACCTGTTCGAACGCCAGCCGATGATCATGCACTGACAGGTGCGCCCGCCATGCCGCGGGCCACGCTTGGCGCTTTCCTGCGGCGCCGGATGCGCGCAATGCCTCGCCCCTGCACAGGGAGCGGGGCATTTTGCTTGTTGGGGGGAGAGTTGTAACGACGAAAGGGCCCCCTGGCGGGGCCCGTTGACCGGCAGATCGCGCCCCGTGGCGCCGGATCCGGGGGTCAGACCTGCATGTTCATGATGTCCGTGTAGGCCTGCACCATCCGGTTGCGCACGTGCAGGGTCGCCTGGAAGCCCACCTGGGCCTTCTGGATGGCGATCATGGTTTCCTCCAGGCTCACGGCCGGGTTTTCCATCTGCACTTCCTGCTGCAGGCCGGTGGCCCGGTTCTGGGCGGCGCTGACGGACTGGAGTGCGCCCTTGAGCGCCGTGGAGAAGCCGACTTCCTGGCCGGCTGCGGCTTCCGGCGCGGCCGTGGCACGGCGCGCCAGGCCGGCGCCCGTCAGGGGAGCGGTGGAGCTGGAGATGCGGAGGTCCATGGCGGGCGGAGGAAAGGGTTGCGGGGGATGGTGCAATCCTAGGGCCCGGCGCCCGGCGCATCCTGGGGAATAGCTGGGAAAACGGGCGCCTTATCCGGCTGCCGGGGTCAAGGCCGGCAGCCAATAATCGCGGCACGCCAGATCCCGTGTGCCGTGGCGGTCCCCTTGGAAAGCACCATGTCCGCAGTCGCCGAAATCCCTGTCGCTCCCCCTGCCAGTCCCAGCACGCCGTCCGTGCTCCAGCGCTTCTCCGCGCTGGACCGCTCCAAGCGTCTGCGCTTCGGCGCGGGCATCGCGCTGCTGGTGGCCGCGGTGGTTGCCGCGGTGGTGCTCAACCGCCAGCCGGACTACAAGGTGCTGTTCTCCAACCTGAGCGACAAGGACGGCGGCGCCATCGTGGCCCAGCTGTCCACCATGAATGTTCCCTACAAGTATTCGGAGGGGGGTGGCGCCATCCTGGTGCCTGCCGAGCGCGTGCACGACGTCCGCCTGCGCCTGGCCACCCAGGGCCTCCCCAAGGGGTCGGTGACCGGGTTCGAACTCATGGAGACCAACCGCTTCGGCGTGACGCAGTTCCAGGAGCGGCTGAACTTCCAGCGCGGGCTCGAGGGCGAACTGACCCGCTCCATCCAGGCGCTGTCGTCCGTGCAGAGCGCGCGCGTCCACCTGGCGCTTCCCAACCAGAACGGTTTCTTCCGTGAACAGCAGAAGCCCTCCGCTTCCGTGCTGCTGAGCCTGTATCCCGGCCGCTTCCTCGACCGCACCCAGCTGGCCGGCATCGTGCACCTGGTGGCGTCCAGCGTGCCGGAGATGTCGCCTTCCGCCGTCAGCGTGCTCGACGACACCGGCAAGCTGCTCTCGCAGTCGCCCGACACGGCCGCCGGCAGCGCCATCGATGCCCAGCAGCTGTCCTACGTGCAGCAGATCGAGCAGCAATACACCCGTCGCATCCTGGACATCCTGGAGCCGGTGGTCGGCAAGAACAACGTCAAGGCCCAGGTGACGGCCGAGGTGGACTTCTCGCAATCGGAGCAGACGTCCGAGCAGCACCGCCCCAACCAGACGCCCGACAGCAGCGCCGTGCGCAGCCAGCAGGTGGTGGAAAGCTCCGGCGGCACCCAGGGCAACCAGCCGCCGGCCGGCGTGCCGGGCGCCGCCAGCAACCAGCCGCCCCAGCCGTCCACCGCCCCCGTCAATGGCGCCAACCCCGCGCCCACGGCAGGCAACGGCCAGCAGGGCCAGCCTGCCGGATCCAAGCGTGAATCCATCACCAACTACGAGGTGGACAAGACGGTACGCGTCACCCGGGCCGGCAGCGGCGCGATCAAGCGTGTCAGCGCCGCCGTGGTCGTGAACTACCAGGCCATCGCGGAGGCCGCGGGCAAGGCGCCGCAGGCCAAGGCCTTCACGCCCGAGCAGATCGAGCAGATGACGGCCCTGGTGCGCGAAACCATCGGGTACAACAAGGATCGCGGCGATTCGGTCAACATCATGAACACCCAGTTCCTGGTGGACAACACGCCGGCGGTCGAGCTGCCGCTCTGGAAGCAGCCGGAAATGATCGAACTGGCCAAGAGCCTGGGCTGGCCGGTGGGCATGTCGCTCTTCGCCGCGCTCATCCTCCTGGGGCTGGTGCGGCCGGCCATCAAGGGCATGAACCAGCCGCCGGCGCCCGCTGCGGCGGTGGCCTCGGGCCGCCAGGTGGACGCGATCGAGGCCGACGAGCCCGAGCGTCCGGCCCTGGCCGCGCCCACCAAGCCGGAAGACCTGATCCAGACCCCCGAGCAGATGCGCCTGGAGGAGGCGCGGGTACTGGCCAAGGAAAATCCCATGGCCGTCGCCAACATTCTCAAGGTGTGGGTCAACGGCGAGTCTTGAAACGCGGCCGCCATCCGCCGATGATGGTGCCGATGAGCACTCCCACCCACCCCTTTTCCTACCGACCGGTGACTTTCCATGGATGAGCAAGGCCTGAACGACGCGGCGATCCTGCTGATGTCCCTCGGCGAGGAGGAAGCCGCCGAGGTGTTCAAGCACCTGTCTCCCAAGGAGGTGCAGAAGCTCGGCGAGACCATCGCCCGCATGCGCTCCGTCTCCAAGGACAAGGTGGACGGGGTCATCAACCGTTTTTCCAACGACGCCGCCGCGCAGAGCCTGCTCGTGTCCGACACCAGCAACTATGTGCGCGCCGTTCTCAAGCGCGCTCTGGGCGACGACAAGGCCGCGCTGCTGATCGACCGGATCCTGCAGGGCGGCGACGTCTCGGGCATCGAAAGCCTCAAGTGGATGGATCCGCTCTCCGTGGCGGAACTGCTGCGCAACGAGCACCCTCAGATCGTCGCGGCCATCCTCGTGCACCTGGATCCCGAGCAGTCCGCCGCGGTGCTCATGCAGCTGTCGGATCGCCAGCGCGGCGAAGTGCTGTTGCGCGTGGCCACGCTGGAGGGCATCCAGCCCACGGCGCTCAAGGACCTCAACGAAGTGCTCTTCAAGGTGCTGGCCGGCGGCGACAAGATCCGCAAGAGTTCCCTGGGCGGCGTCAAGGCGGCCGCGGAAATCATCAACCTGCTGGGCTCCAACATGGACACGGTGGTGCTGGAGTCGATCCGCGGCTACGACCCCGACCTGGCCCAGAAGATCATGGACAAGATGTTCGTCTTCGACGACGTCAACAAGCTGGACGACCGCGCCATCCAGACCGTGCTGCGCGAAGTGGCCTCGGAGACCCTGGTGGTCGCGCTCAAGGGCGCCCAGCCGGAACTGCGCGAGAAGTTCCTCTCCAACATGTCCTCGCGTGCCGCGGAAGCCATGCGCGAAGACCTGGAGTCGCGGGGCCCCATGCGGCTGTCGGAAGTCGAGGCGCAGCAGAAGGAAATCCTCAAGACCGTGCGTCGGCTGTCCGACGAAGGCCAGATCGTGATCGGAGGCGGCGGCGATGACGCATTCGTATAGCCCCCGCGGCGCCTACACGCGCTTCATCCCGAGCGAGGAGATCGGCGATGTGACGCAATGGCATTTCGGCGCGGTGGATGGCTCCGACCTGCTCCCGCCGGTGGAGGCGGAGCCCGAGGCCGCCGAATTGCCGCCTCCGGGCATCGACGAGGCCACCCACCAGGCTGCGCTCGAGGCCGCGCGCGAGGAGGCCTTCGCGCAGGGCAAGGCCCAGGGCGAGGAGGAAACCGCCCTGGCGTGGCAGCAGCGCATGGACGACTACATCGGCGGACAGGGCCGCGAGACGGCTGCGCGGCTGGAGCGGCTGGTGCTCGCGGCCGACGCCGGGCTGACCGATCTGCAGCAGCGCATGGCGCAGGAGATCCTGGAATTGGCCTGCGACATCGCCCGCCAGGTCGTGCGGCAGGAGCTGTCCAGCGGACCGCAGGCCCTGCTGCCCGTGGTGCGCGAGGCGCTGGGCATGCTCGTGGCCGAAGGGCGCCCGGCCACGGTGCGCATCCATCCATCCGACTGGTCGTTCCTGGAGCAGCCGCTCACCACGGAATACGCCGGGGCGAAGATCCAGTGGGTGCCGGATGCCTCCGTGGGCGAGGGCGACTGCCTGGTCGAATCCGCGGGCACGGTGGTGGACGGCTCGCTCGACAGGCGCTGGCGCCGCGCCATCGCGGCCCTGGGGCTGTCGTCGGCCTGGAAGATCGAGGAGCCGGGCCATGGCTGACAGCGCCGCCGTGTCGGATCCGCAACTGCAGGATTCACCCTGGGACGCGTTCATGTCCGGTGCGCGCGGGCGCCTGGCCGAGGGCTCGTCGCTCGAAACCCGCGGAACCCTGACGCGGCTGACCGGGCTCGTCCTGGAGGCCGCGGGCATCCGCGTCCCCGTGGGATCGCAATGCCTGGTGCAGATGCCCGGCCACGAGGCCGTGCTGGCGGAGGTCGTCGGCTTCTCGGGCGACCGGGCCTTCCTCATGCCTGCGGGCGACATCCACGGCCTGTCCAGTGGCGCGAGCGTGGTACCGGCCGCGCCCTATGTCCCCGTGCCGCGCCTGGGCGATTCCACGCGCCCGTCGACGGCCGCGGGCATCCTGCGCCTGCCCATGGGCGACGGCCTGCTGGGCCGCGTCGTGGACTCGCAGGGCCTGCCGCTCGACCATGGCGGGCCGGTGCAGGACGTTTCCTCCGAACCCATGGACCGGCGCCAGATCAATGCCATGGACCGCGACCCCGTGCGCGAGATGCTGGACACCGGCGTGCGGGCGATCAACGCGCTGCTCTCCGTGGGGCGCGGTCAGCGCCTGGGGCTTTTCGCGGGCTCCGGGGTCGGCAAGAGCGTGCTGCTCGGCATGATGGCCCGCTATACGCAGGCCGACGTCATCGTCGTGGGGCTCATCGGCGAGCGCGGGCGCGAGGTCAAGGAGTTCGTGGAGGACATCCTGGGCGAGCAGGACCGGGAGCGCGCCGTGGTGGTCGCCGCGCCGGCAGATGCACCGCCGCTGCTGCGCATGCAGGGCGCCGCCTACGCCACGGCCATCGCCGAGCACTTCCGGGACAAGGGCAAGCACGTGCTGCTGCTCATGGATTCGCTCACCCGCTATGCCATGGCCCAGCGCGAGATCGCGCTCGCCATCGGCGAGCCGCCCGCCACCAAGGGCTATCCGCCGAGCTGCTTCGCCAAGCTGCCGGCGCTGGTCGAGCGCAGCGGCAACGGATTGCACGGCGTGGGCTCCATCACCGCTTTCTATACCGTCCTGTCCGAAGGGGACGACCAGCAGGACCCCATCGCCGACTCGGCACGGGCCATCCTCGATGGCCACATCGTGCTGTCCCGCGCGCTGGCGGAGACCGGGCACTTCCCGGCGATCGACATCGAGCAGTCCGCATCGCGTGTCATGCACAACGTGGCCTCGCGCGAGCATTTCGACCTTGCGCGCCGGTTCCGCGCCGTCTACTCGCGCTACCAGAAAAGCCGCGACCTGATCCAGGTCGGCGCCTACATGAGCGGCTCCGACCCGGCGCTGGACGAGGCGATCCGCCTGCAGCCGGCGATGGCTGCCTTCCTCCAGCAGGACATGTTCGAGGCCTCCCCCATGCAGGACAGCCTGCATGCCATGGCGGCCGTACTGGGCCCGCAGGCCTGACCCGGGGAGCGGCACCGCCATGGCCTCCCTCAACGCATTCCTGGTTGCCGTCGAGATGGCGGAGCGCCAGCGCGACGCGGCGCGCCAGGCCCTGCAGGATCTCCAGCGCGCCCGGATCGCCTCCGAAGCGCAGCTGCAGCAGCTGCAGGGGTACGCACACGAGACGGAAGGGCGCTGGGGCATGCGCGCCGATGCCACGGTCAAGCCGGAGGTCATGTACCACCACTACCAGTTCATGGACCGCCTCGGGCATGCCATGGGCGTGCAGAGCAGCGTGATCGGAGAGCAGGAGGGCCGCGTGCGCGCCGCGAGCCAGGCCCTGCTGCAGGCCGAGCTGCGCGTCGCGGCGCTGCGCAAGGTCGTGGAGCGCCGGCGCCACGACATCGCCCAGGCCGAAGCACGGCGGGATCAGAAACAGACGGACGAGCGCGCCGCGCTGCGGTTCGGAAAGGCCCCGGGTGCGGGGCAGGGCCCTGGCGGGCCAGAGGAGCTGACGACATGAGCAACGACATCCAGAACCGCACGGCCCGTGCGCCGTCTTCGGGCCACGCAACGCACGAGGCCAGGGGCGCCCGGGGCGCCGGCAAGACCGGCAACGCAACAGCCGCGGATGCCGGCACCGATGCCACCAGCGGCCAGGGCGGCTTTTCGATGCTGCTGGCATCGCTCGGGGCCGGGCTGGACGGTACCGATGCCGGTGCGCTGCCGGGTGCGGACAATGGCCTGGGCGCCGCCCTGGCCAGTGGCGCGCTGGCTGCCGATGCACTCGCATCCGGCGGTGCGGCGGGCAATGCAGGCACATCGGGGCTGCCCGGTACGGATCCGCTGGCCATGGCGCTGCAGGGCATGGCGCCGGGCGGCACGGCCGGGGCCTGGCCTGCCGCGGCGGGTTCCCTGGGGGGCGGGGCGGGAGGCTCTCTGACGCAGGCCCTCCGGCCTGCAGGGCTGATGGACGCGAGCAGCCTGGTGGGGCAGACGGCCCTTATCGATGGCGCCGCCGATCTTTCGGGGTCTGCTGCCAACGCGGCCGGCAAGGCCTTCACCGCGTCCCGGGGCGGGATGGCGCGGTCCGGGCACGCCGCCATGGGCGGCACGGCCGGTGCAGCCCCCGAGGCGGCCGGTACGGGGGCTGGAGGCGGCCTGATCGTCCCGGTCCTGGGAGGCAAGGACGGCGATATTCCCGGCGCGCATGCCCTGGCCCAGGCCGCGGCCTCTGCGTCTTCCGCATCGGCGGGGGCGACGGCGCCATCGGACCGCCGCGACGCGGGTGCAGCCGCCGGAATGCAGGCTGCCGCACGTGGCGGCGAATCCTCCATGGCAGCTGCCTCCGCCGTGGGCGGCGCCCTGCAGGACCTCGCCCGGCAGGCGGGCGGGCGGGCCGATGCGGCTCCAACGGCCTCCCTCGGCATGGAACGGACCGTGGTGCCGGCATCTCCGGATGGCGCGCAGGCAACGGGTTCCTTGGCCGCGGGTACGCTGGGGGACGGGGCGGCCGGCGTCGCGGACCCTTCGCAGATTCCCATGGAAGACCAGATTGCCGAACAGGTGGCCTACTGGGTGCACCAGAAGACGCAGAATGCCGAACTCACGATCGACAGGGATGGCCAGCCGGTCGAGGTGTCCGTGTCGTTGACGGGCAACGAGGCCCATGTCGCTTTCCGCAGCGACCAGTCCCAGACCCGGGACATGCTGGACACCAGCGTGTCCCAGTTGCGCGAACTGCTGCGCGGAGAAGGCCTGGAACTCGCGGGCGTGTCCATCGGGCAGTCCGGCGCGGGCGCCGGGGGCGATGCCTCGGGGCGCCCCTCCGGGCGCGGCGAGGACGGCTCGCGCATCGGCCGAGTGCAGGCTGCCGGAGGAGGCACGCAAGGGGCTGCAGACACGCCCCGGCCCGCATCCCGTCCGGACCGCGCCCTGGACGTCTTCGCCTAAGCACGGGGGAGTCCGGGGAGGGCTTGCGCAACCGCTGGAAAGAGGGCCTTTCCGCCGCTATTCTGGCTATTATCCGCCGCGCCGGTATCCAATAATGGCCCCTAGCGGAAGGTCCGCGCTCGATGGAGTGCGGGAAGGCCTTCCAGGGTGCCCGGCCCCGGCCAGCCCCTCCCCACCGAATCCGTTGCGCAAGGAAACCCAACGTGTCTGCCAACCCTCCTGCCGCAGCCGCCGCCAAGCCGAAAAGCAAGAAGCTGGTCCTCATCATCGCCATCGTCGCGGTGCTGGTGCTGGCCGGCGGTGGCGCGGCCTGGTTCCTCCTCTCCAAGCGCAGCCATGGCGACGAGGACGAGGAGGGCGGCGGTGGCCATGCCAAGGCCGCGCAGGTCGAGCACAAGGAAAAGGTGGCCCCCACTTTCCTGCCGATCGAGAACATGGTGGTGAACCTCGCCGACACCGGCGGCGAGCGTTTCGCCCAGATCGGCATCACGCTGGAGCTGGCCGATGCCAAGACATCCGACCAGGTCAAGCAGTACCTGCCCAGCATCCGCAGCGCGATCCTGATGCTGGTGTCGCAGCGCACCTCCCAGGAACTCCTCACCCGCGATGGCAAGGAGAAGCTGGCCGTGGACATCCGCCGCGAGGTGTCCAAACCCCTGGGCTACACCGTGCCCAAGCCGCGCAAGCGGCCCGCCAGCGACGAGGACGACGACGGCGAAGAGGCACCGCGCCCGAAGGCCGACAACAATCCCGTGCGACAGGTGCTTTTCTCCAGTTTCATCATCCAGTGAGCCGGCAGGAGATTTCCCATGAGCGAGTCATTCCTTTCCCAGGAAGAAGTCGATGCCCTGCTGGAAGGCGTCACGGGTGAAAGCCAGAAGTCCGTCGAAGAGGCCGCGGACACCGGTGCCATCCGCAATTACGACATCTCCAGCCAGGAGCGCATCGTCCGTGGTCGCATGCCGACCATGGAAATCGTCAATGAACGGTTCGCCCGCAACTTCCGCATCGGCCTGTTCAACTTCATCCGCCGCAGCCCGGAAATCTCGGTGGGCACGGTGTCCGTGCAGCGCTACAGCGCCTTCCTGCGCGAACTGGCGGTGCCCACGAACTTCAACATCGTGGCCATCCGCCCCCTGCGCGGCAGCGGCCTGATCGTCTGCGAGCCCTCGCTGGTGTTCGGCATCATCGACACGCTCTACGGCGGCGTCGGCAAATTCCAGACGCGGATCGAGGGGCGCGACTTCTCCCCCACCGAGCAGCGCGTCATCAACCGCCTGGTCGATGTGATCTGCGCCGAATACAAGAAGGCCTGGCACGGCATCTACCCGCTGGAGCTGGAATATCAGCGCTCCGAGATGCAGCCGCAGTTCGCGAACATCGCCACCCCGAGCGAGATCGTGGTCTCCACCGCCTTCCAGCTCGAGATCGGCGACCTGTCGGGGGCCATCCACATCTGCATGCCTTATGCGACCCTCGAGCCGATCCGCGATGTGCTCTATTCCTCGACGCAGGGTGATTCGATCGAAGTCGATCGCCGCTGGGTGCGCGTGCTGACCCGCGAGATCCAGGCGGCCGAGGTCACCCTCGTGGCCGAACTGGCCCGCGCGGATGCCACCGTCGAGCAGTTGCTTGCGATGAAACCCGGCGATTTCATCGAACTCGACCGCGAGCCGCGCATCCAGGCATCGATCGGGGGGGTCCCCATCTTCGAGTGCCAGTACGGCACGCACAATTCCAAGTACGCCATCCGCATCGAAGAGTGCCTGCGCAATCCCGATGTGAACTGGCTGGGAGAAAAGAATGTCAACTGAAGGCGACAACAACGACAACGACGGCAAGAGCGCGGCGGACGATCCGTTCGCCGGCTGGGCCGAAGCGCTGGAGGAGCAGAAGAGCTCCGACGAGGCGCAGCCCACGGACCAGGGCGGCCCTCTCGCGGGTGAGCCCGTGCGCCCGTTCTCCTCGAGCAACGAGGCGCCGGTCAACGACATCAACATGGTGCTGGACATCCCCGTCCAGCTGTCGGTGGAGCTGGGCCGCACCAAGGTGCCCATCAAGTACATCCTGCAGCTGGCGCAAGGGTCCGTCGTCGAGCTCGATGCCCTGGCCGGCGAGCCCATGGACGTGCTGGTCAACGGCTACCTGATCGCCCAGGGCGAGGTCGTGGTGGTCAACGACAAGTTCGGCATCCGGCTGACCGACGTGGTCACGCCTTCGGAGCGGCTGCGCCGCGTGAGCCGTGGATAACGCCGCTTCGGGCGCCGGCATGGCGCAAACCCTGGCCGTCGTCGTCCTGTTCATCGCCGTGGTGGCGCTGCTGCCCTGGCTCGTCCGGCGCCTGCAGCAACGCCAGGCCGGCGCCTCGGGTTCCGGCATGGGCGCGGCGGCCAAGGTGCTCTCCGCCGTGCCGGTCGGGCCCCAGCAGCGGGTGGTGACGGTGGAGGTCGGCCCGGAACACCAGCGCGTATGGCTGGTGCTGGGCGTCACGGCCCAGCAGGTCCGGTGCCTGCACGTGATCCATCCTTCGGCCGCGGGACCGTCGCCCCCGGCCCACGTGCCGTCGCCCACGTCCTTCGCTGGCGAGATGGCCGCCGCCACCCGGCGCCAGGATGCGCCCGCTGCGCATGGCTGAGGCAACGTGCTCCGCCGCCGTCCGGCCGCGGCATGCCGGCCCGGCCCTGGCGGGTGCGCTCGCCTGCGCGGTGATGGTCCCTTCCTCCGCCTGGGCGCAGGCCGCCGGCGGCGGCAGCCTGCCGGTCCTCATCGGCTCCGGCGCGGGCGGAACCAGCTATTCGGTGCCCATCCAGACCCTGCTGTTCTTCACGGCGCTGTCCTTCCTGCCGGCCGTGCTGCTCATGATGACCGGCTTCACCCGCATCGTCATCGTGCTGTCGCTGATCCGCCAGGCGATCGGCACGCAGTCCGCGCCGCCGAACCAGGTCATCATCGGCCTGTCGCTGTTCCTGACGTTCTTCGTCATGGGCCCCACCTTCGACCGCGTCTATGCGGACGCCTACCTGCCCTACAGCAACAACACGATCACCTTCGAGCAGGCCGTCGAGCGCGCGGAGGCGCCCATGCGCTCCTTCATGCTCAAGCAGACCCGCCAGTCGGATTTCGCCCTGTTCGCCCGGCTCGCGAAGCTGCCGTCGGGGGCCACGGCGGAGACCGCGCCCATGCGCGTGCTCGTGCCCGCCTTCGTCACCAGCGAGCTCAAGTCGGCCTTCCAGATCGGGTTCATGATCTTCATCCCGTTCCTGGTCATCGACATGGTGGTTTCCAGCATCCTCATGTCACTGGGCATGATGATGCTGTCCCCGGTGCTGGTGGCGCTGCCGTTCAAGCTGATGCTGTTCGTGCTGGCGGACGGGTGGAACCTGCTGCTCGGCTCCCTGGCCGCCAGCTTCGTGACCTGACGCCAAAGAGAAGGAATTACCATGACCTCCCAAATGGTCCTGACGATGGGGCGCGACGCGCTCACGCTGCTGCTCATGGTGTCCATGCCGGTGCTCGGTTCAGTCATGGTGGTCGGACTGCTCGTCAGCATCTTCCAGGCCGTCACCCAGATCCAGGAGGCCACGCTCGCCTTCGTGCCCAAGCTCATCGCCGCCATGGTCGTGTTCGCGGTCGTGGGTCCCTGGATGATCACTTCCCTGGTGGACTACATCCGGCGCACCATCGAATCCATCCCGTCCGTGGTCACCTGAGCGCGGCGTGATCACCTTCTCCGAGGCGCAGATCATGGCCTGGCTCTCGCCGGTGCTGTGGCCGTTCCTGCGGGTGCTCGCCGTCTTCATGGTCGCGCCGGTATTTTCCATGCGCAGCATCCCCGTCCGGGCCAAGATCGGCCTGGCCTTTCTGGTCGCCGTATGCGCGCAGGCGGTGCTGCCCGACCAGCCCGTCATCAGTGTCAACGGCCGCGGAGCGCTCGGAGCGGTCGCCCAGCAGGTGGCGGTCGGCATGTCGGTCGGCTTCGCGGTGCGGCTGGTCTTCACGGCTGTCGAACTGGCGGGCGAGGTCGTCGGCCTGCAGATGGGGCTCAACTTCGCCTCCTTCTTCGATCCCTCCACCAGCGGGCAGGTCAGTGCGGTAGGCCGCTTCTTCGGCCACATGGCCATGCTGCTCTTCGTGGTCATCAATGGCCATCTCATGGTGCTCATGGCCGTGGTGAAAAGCTTCGACAGCTTTCCCGTGGATGGCAATTTCCTGCAGTCGATCGGCCAGATGCGCCTGCACGAACTCGGCGCCTCGCTGTTTTCCAGCGCGCTCTGGATCGCCCTGCCCATGATCGCGCTGCTGATGTTCGTCAACCTGGCCCTTGGCGTGATCTCCCGCGTGGCGCCGCAGATGAACATCTATGCGGTGGGGTTTCCGGTGACCCTGACCGTCGGGCTGCTGGGCATCGCCGCCACGCTGCCCATGCTCGAGCAGCCGGTGCTCACCCTCATGCAGCAATCCATCGACC
Source organism: Acidovorax sacchari (assembly GCF_042847045.1). Taxonomy (NCBI): domain Bacteria; kingdom Pseudomonadati; phylum Pseudomonadota; class Betaproteobacteria; order Burkholderiales; family Comamonadaceae; genus Acidovorax; species Acidovorax sacchari. The sequence continues at coordinate 5,063,432 of NZ_AP035783.1, read as the reverse complement.
TCTTCGCATCGCAGCGGTGAGCGGCCGGCAACCTCACACCAGCTGGTTGCGGATGGCGTACACCGTCAGTTCGGCGTTGTTGCTGAGCTTGAGCTTCTCCAGCACGCGCGAGCGGTACACGCTCACGGTCTTCGGGCTCAGCATGAGCTCTTCCGCAATATCCGAAAGGCGCTTGCCGGACGCGATCTTCACCAGCGTCTGGAGTTCGCGTTCGGACAGGGCCTCGTGGGGCAGCTCGGGCGCGGGCTGTGCCAGGCTGTCCGCGAGCATCTGCGCCACCTCCGGCGTCAGGTACTTGCGGCCCTTCATCACGGTGCGGACGGCCTCGATCAGCTCCATGGGATCGCCCGCCTTGTTGGCATAGCCCTGTGCCCCGGCCCGCAGGCAACGCAGGGCGTACTGGTCTTCGGGATACATCGACACCACGAGCACCTTGATGGCCGAGTCCGTTTCCTTCAGGCTGCTCAATACCTCCAGCCCGCTGCGGCCCGGCATGTTCAGGTCCAGCAGCAGCACGTCGCAGGGCGCCTTGCGCAGGATCTCGCGCAGTTCCGAATAGCCGCCAGCCTCTCCGGTCACCTGGATGTCCGGCGCTTCGGTGAGCGTGTCGCGGATGCCGCGCCGCAGCACGGCGTGGTCGTCGCACAGCACGACATGGATCATGGCATTTCTCCCGGGTCTGCTACGTCCTGGCCGACCTGCGGCTCCAGCGGTATCGACACGATGACCGACGTGCCGCGTCCCGGCTGGCTGCTGATGTCCAGCCACCCTCCGACCGTTCTCGCCCGTTCCTGCAGGCCCTTGAGCCCGAAGGACTTCGGCTTGTTCCGCGTGGCGGGCTCCATGCCGCAGCCATCGTCCGTCACTTCCAGCGTCAGCACGCGCTCGCTGTCCGAGAGATCGATGGTGACCTGCCGGGCCTGGGCGTACTTCGACACGTTGGTCAACGCCTCCTGCGCCGTGCGGTAGGCCACCAGCTGCACGTCGCCGGGCACCTCGATCGTATCCCGGCTGGAATGCAGCCGGGTGGGAATGCCGGTGCGGCGCTCGAAGCTCTCGGCCAGCCACTGCACCGCGGCTACCAGCCCCTGGTCGAGGATGGGCGGGCGCAGATTCATCATGATGCGCTGGCTCGCCTCGATGGCGTGCTGCAGCATCTCCGTGGCGCTGCCGGCATGGCCCCGCACGGCCTCTTCCGTGGAATGCCTGGCGATCCACCCCACGTCGAAGCGCACCGCCGTCAGGGCGCCGCCGATGTCGTCGTGGATCTCGCGGGCGATTGCCGCACGCTCCCGCTCGATGGAGATCTGCAGATGCTCGGTCAGCTCCGCCAGCCGCCGTTCCGACGCCGCGAGGTCGCGCACCGCCTGCTCGCGCGCCCTGCGCGCTTCATGTACTTCGATGGCGCGGCCGATCACGTGCGGCAGCCGGGCCATGTCGTCCTTCAGGAGATAGTCCGCCATGCCCAGGCGCATCGCATCCACGGCCGCGGCCTCGCCGATGGCGCCGGACAGCAGCAAGAAGGGCGGCGCGTCGCCGCGCTCGCTCACCCAGCGCCATGCATCCAGTGCCGTGAAGCCGGGAAGACGGTAGTCGGCGAGGACCAGATCGAATCGCTCCGCATCCAGCCAGGCCATGAACGACTCCATCGTGTCTGCGTGGCGTATTTCATACATCCCGTTGGCGCGGCGCAACGTAATACATGCCAAAGCATGGTCCGCAGGGGAATCTTCGAGATGCAGGATGCGCAGGGGTTTAACCATTACTCCTGAGACCATATGAACGCTATCATAGGATACATATTGGAACAAACAGCGCGCCACGGCGTGCCGTTCGTGCCCTGCGGGAGCGCTTCGCCGACCGGGCGAGGCGTCGTTGCCGGTGGTGTGGCCACCAGCGTGTTTGCCGGAATGGATTTAGCGTGCCTTGAGCCGCCTGCTGCCATGGAGAAACCATGCAATCTACGCTAACAGGCCCCGATGAGCCAGGAGTCCAGCTCCCCGTCATGGTGGCAGCGGAACTTCAGGATTCCCTCCTCGTCGTCATGCGCGACCTGCACCGCCTCGAAGGCCTGCTCAGCCATGCAACCGACAATCTGCTCGCCCGCTTCGGCGAAGCCAACCAGGCCCTGTCGGACGAGTTGATCAAGGGCTCCCCGGAACTGCTCGCTTTGCGCACTGCCTTGAGGAGCGCCGTCACGGAACTGCAATTCCAGGACATGGCTTCGCAGCTGATCTGGCACACCACCAAGGTGCTCCAGGGCTGCGCGTTCAGGCTTGCCTCCGAAGCCATGGGCTCCGAAGAGGGAGAGGAGGCCGCGCCGTTCGCCGAGATGGCACCAGACCGCCCCAATCCGGTCACCCAAAGCGAGATGGACGCCGGTTCCATTGATCTCTTCTGACCTTGCCCCGTCTGGTTACCTTATATATTCAAGTGAGTTGGAGCCTTAAATGCAATCGATCCTCGCCGTTGATGATTCGCCCTCCATGCGCAAGATGGTGTCCTTCACTTTGACGGGTGCCGGCTACCACGTGGTGGAGGCCGTTGACGGCCAGGATGCCTTGGAAAAGGCGGAAACCCATGACATCCAGCTGGTCCTCGCCGACCAGAACATGCCCCGCCTGGATGGCATCGGCCTCACGCGCAAGCTGCGCGAGCATCCGCGCTTCAAGACCATCCCCATCCTGATCCTCACCACCGAGTCCAGCGACCAGATGAAGCAGGCCGGCCGCAATGCCGGCGCCACGGGCTGGCTGGTGAAACCCTTCGATCCCAACCGCCTGATCGAGGTCATCCAGAAGGTGATTCGCTGAGCCTCGGCGTCATACACAAGCACAAGGGGAGCCATTCATGGCCGAAAACTACCAAGAAGGCGCCGGCGGCGATTTCGACCTCAGCCAGTTCTACCAGATCTTTTTCGAGGAAGCTGGAGAGAACCTGGACCAGATGGAGCACATGCTGCTGGATCTGGACCTGAGCGCGGCCAACGACGAAGAGCTCAACGGCATCTTCCGCTGTGCACACTCCATCAAGGGGGGCGCCGCGACGTTCGGCTTCTCCGATGTCGCCGAGCTCACCCACCAGATGGAGTCCCTGCTGGACCGCCTGCGCAGGCACGAACTCCAGCCCATCCCGCAGATGGTGGACGTGCTGCTCGAATCCGCGGATGCGTCCCGCAGCCTGCTGGCCCGCCACCAGGCGGGTGGCCAGGGCGAGGCCCTGTCCACCGGCGACCTGGTGCGCCGCATCAGCGAACTCGCCGCAGGCGTCGTGCCTGCTGCGGGTCCCGCCACGCCGCCGTCCCCCGCTCCTGCGCCCGCCCCGGCTCCCGTGCAGGCCGCTCCCGCACCGGCCCCCGTGGCCGCCCCCGCGTCGATGCCCGCGCCCTCCGGCCCCGGCGTGGCCCGCTCGCTGGAAATCCGCATCGGCCCTGTCGAGCGCAACGAGCAGGCGGATGCCATCAAGGACCTGTTCCGCGACATCGTCGGCCTGGGCACCATCCGCGACCTGCCTTCCGAACAGCCAGGCGTGCGCGTTTTCGGCGTGGAAACCACCTCCACGGACGACGACCTGCTCGACCTGTTCGCATTCCATGTCTCGAAGGAGCAGGTGCGGATCACTGCCGCCGGCGCTGCCGAGCCTGAGCCTGTCGAAGAGGCTCCCGGCGTGGCGGCGGCCCCGTCCGCCCCCGGCGGCGCGCTGGAAGCCTCCTATGGTTTCTTCCCGGGAGCCCCCGGCATGCCCGGCGAGCGCTCGGACTCCGCTGCCGCAGGCGCCTCCACGGGTGGGGCCGCCGATGGCGCGGCTTCGAGGCCGGCGGCCGCTGGCGGCCGCGCTGCGGAGACCAAGGCTGCCAGCCAGGCGCAGATGGAATCCACCACCATCCGGGTGGCGGTGAACAAGGTGGACCAGCTGATCAACCTGGTGGGCGAGCTCGTCATCACCCAGGCCATGCTGGCGCAGAACAGCCGGGGCCTCGACGGCGCGGTGTACCAGCAGCTGCTCGCGGGTCTGGCCGATCTCGACCGCAATACCCGGGACCTGCAGGAATCGGTCATGTCCATCCGCATGATTCCGATGTCCATCGTGTTCAGCCGGTTCCCGCGCATGCTGCGCGATCTGGCCAACAAACTGGGCAAGAAGGTCGATCTCGTCACCCTGGGCGAAGCGACCGAGCTCGACAAGAGCCTCGTCGAGAAGATCACCGACCCGCTGACCCACCTGGTGCGCAACAGCTGCGACCACGGCATCGAAATGCCGGCGGACCGCCTTGCTGCCGGCAAGTCCGAGCACGGCACCATCACGCTGTCCGCTTCGCACCAGGGCGGCTCCATCGTCATCGAAGTGCGTGACGACGGCCGCGGCCTGTCGCGCGAGAAGATCCTGCGCAAGGCGCGCGAACGCGGGCTGGATGTGTCCGACCAGATGAGCGATGCGGACGTCTGGGGCCTCATCTTCGCGCCCGGCTTCTCCACCGCCGACGAGGTCACCGACGTGTCCGGCCGCGGCGTGGGCATGGACGTGGTCAAGAAGAACATTGCTGCGCTCAACGGTTCCGTCGAGATCGATTCCGCCGAAGGCTACGGCATGCGCGTCTCGGTCCGGCTGCCGCTCACCCTGGCCATCATGGACGGCATGTCGGTCGGCGTCGGCGAAGAGGTGTACATCCTGCCGCTGTCGTCCGTCGTGGAGTCCTTCCAGGTCAACCCCGACGACGTCAACACGGTGGCCCAGGGCTCGCAACTGGTCAAGGTGCGCGACGAGTACATGCCCGTCATCGCCCTGGAGAGAACCTTCCAGGTGCCGCGCATCGACCAGAGCAAGTCCAGCAACATCATGGTGGTCGTCGAAGCGGACGGCAGCCGCGTTGCATTGCTGGTGGACGAATTGCTGGGGCAGCACCAGGTCGTGGTGAAAAACCTGGAGACCAATTACCGGAAGGTGCCCAACGTGTCGGGTGCCACCATTCTGGGCGACGGCACCGTGGCACTGATCCTCGACACCGGGGCCCTGGTCCGCCGTGTCCGCCATTGATACGCCGCTGGGCAGACTGAAGGAGAGCCACTCATGGCGACTGTGATGGAAAAAACGAACGAAGCGGCTGGCGCTTCCGTGGGGGGCGCCCGCGAATACCTGACGTTCCGCCTCGACCAGGAGGAGTACGGCATCGACATCCTCAAGGTCCAGGAAATCAGGGGCTACGAGCCGCCTACGCGCATCGCGAACGCGCCCGAATTCATCAAGGGCGTCACGAACCTGCGCGGCACCATCGTGCCCATCGTGGACATGCGGCTCAAGTTCGACTGCTCCAAGGCCGAATACAACAGCTTCACGGTGGTCATCATCCTGAACCTGCGCAACCGGGTCGTGGGGATCGTGGTCGATTCCGTGAGCGACGTCATGGAGCTCACGTCCGACCAGATCCGGCTGGCCCCGGAAATCGAAAGCTCCATCGACAGCAACTGCATCGTGGGCCTCGGTTCGGTGGGCGAGCGCATGCTCATCCTTCTCGACATCGAGAAGCTCATGTCCAACCCGGACATGGGCCTCGTATCCACGCACGATTGATCTGCCGGGAGGGCGAGGCAGACAGGCCCTTCCAACCAACGCGGAACAAGAGCGGCGTTCGCCGGTGCACCGGCCGGTTGCCAGAGATGCGGAACTGAAACGAATCCAACAATGCGCCAGACCTCTTCTTCTTCCGTCCCTCCGCGCGACACGCCGGAGTCCAGCGCCGCCCCGTCCTCGGGACCCCTGGCCCAGGGGCGGGAATTCGTCTGGACCAACGCGGATTTCTCCCGTGTGCAGGCACTCATCTACCAGCGCGCAGGCATCAGCCTGCACGACGGCAAGCACGCCATGGTCTACAGCCGGCTGTCCCGGCGCCTGAGGGAAACGGGACATACCAGCTTCCACGAATACCTGAGCTGGCTGGAAAACCACGACGGGCCGGAATGGCAGGAGTTCGTCAACGCACTGACGACCAACCTCACTGCATTCTTCCGCGAGCAGCACCATTTCGAGATCCTTTCGGGACTGCTGCGCAGCCGCCCCTCCGGGCCCTGGAGCGTCTGGTGCAATGCTGCCTCCACGGGGGAGGAGCCATATTCCATCGTGATGACCGCGATCGAATCGCTGGGGGCCAGTGCGCCCTTCAAGCTCACGGCGAGCGATATCGATTCCCGCGTGCTGGCCACTGCTTCCGAGGGCGTGTACCGGCTGGACAGCGTGAAGGGGCTGAGCCCCGAACGGCTCCAGAAATTCTTTCTGCGGGGCAAGGGCCCGAACGCCGGCCTGGCGCGGGTCAAGCCCGAACTGCGGCGCGCCATCGAATTCATGAGCGTCAACCTGATCCGCGACGACTGGCCATTCCGCGAGCCCTTCGACGTGGTCTTCTGCCGCAATGTGATGATCTATTTCGATGCACCCACGCAGCGCAGGGTCCTGGAGAAGATCCACCGCGTGCTGAAGCCGGGGGGCATGCTGTTCGTCGGGCACGCGGAAAACTTCAGCGAATCCCGTGACCTGTTCAATTTGCGCGGCAAGACCGTCTATGAGCGCCGATAAAGGCCGCATTCCGCAAGAAGCCCTCCATGACCCCAAACCGCCCTGGCTCCCTTCCCGCGTCTGGTGCTTCGTCCCCTTCCTCGTCACTCGACGGGGCTGACCGCCGCCGGGCTCCCCGCATTGCGCCTCTGAGCGCCGATATCTATTCGGCCCCGGCGGCACCCGCCAAACAATCGACGCTGCAGGAACTGAAGGCCCGCTCCCGCCGTCCTGGCGAGGCATCCTTCTTCTTCTTCGACCACCATTTCCAGCACAACGCGGTCAAGGTGCTGCCCGGAGAGTACTTCGTGTCGGACGAGAACCTCGTGATCATGACGGTGCTCGGGTCCTGCATCGCCGCCTGCCTCTGGGACAGCCGCAGCCGCGTCGGCGGAATGAACCACTTCATGCTGCCCGACGGCGACTCCAACGACGTCTCCGGCCGCTATGGGTCCTATGCCATGGAACTGCTCATCAATGAGATGCTGAAGCTGGGCGCGCGCAGGGAAACCATGCAGGCCAAGGTCTTCGGGGGCGGGCAGGTCATGCACAATTTCACCACCATGAACGTGGGAGAGCGGAACACCACCTTCGTGATGAATTACCTGCAGACGGAGCGAATTCCCATCGTTTCCGAGGACGTGCTCGATATCTACCCTCGGAAAGTGGTATTTTTCCCCGTGACGGGCAAGGCCATGGTCAAGCGGCTGGCCCACGCCCATCCGGAGGCCCTGGTCGCGCAGGACGTCAAGGGCAATGCGGCCACCGTGGCCAAGGCCACGGCCGGCGGGTCTGTGGACCTGTTTTGATTGAGAAGGACAAGAGGGAATGAGCAGGAAGATCCGGGTGATCGTGGTGGATGACTCCGCGCTGGTGCGCAGTCTGCTGTCGGAGATCATCAATCGGCAGCACGACATGGAGTGCATCGGGACGGCCAACGATCCGCTCATCGCCCGGGAAATGATCCGCGAGATGAATCCCGACGTGATCACGCTGGACGTGGAAATGCCGCGCATGGACGGCATCGACTTCCTGGGCCGGCTGATGCGTCTGCGCCCCATGCCCGTCGTGATGATCTCCACCCTCACGGAGCGCGGGGCGGAAGTCACCATGAAGGCCCTGGAGCTGGGGGCCGTCGATTTCGTGGCCAAGCCGCGCGTGGGACTGTCCAGCGGCCTCAGCGAACTCGCGACGCAGATCGTGGACAAGATCCGCGTGGCCGCCGTGGCCCAGGTGCGCAGGGCGCCCGCGCCGCGCCCGGCCGACAGATCCGCGCAGACGGGTGCGTCGGCGCCTCCCGCGCCGGCCGCCACGCTGCTGGGCCGCCTCTCCACCGAAAAGCTCATCTGTATCGGCGCGTCCACTGGCGGGACGGAAGCCATCCGTGAAGTGCTCGTGCAGATGCCGGCGGATTCCCCCGCCATCGTCATCACGCAACACATGCCGCCCGGCTTCACGACGAGTTTCGCTGCCCGGCTCAATGGTCTTTGCCAGATCACTGTCAAGGAGGCGGTGAACGGTGAGCGGATCCTGCCGGGCCATGCCTACATCGCTCCGGGCGGCAAGCAGTTCCATGTCGCCCGCAGCGGCGCCAACTACGTGGCCGTGGTGGACGACGGCCCCCCGGTGAACCGCCACAAGCCCTCGGTGGAGGTGCTCTTCAAGTCCGCAGCTGCCGTGGTCGGCAAGAATGCGTTCGGCGTCATGCTTACCGGCATGGGTAACGACGGTGCTGCCGCCATGCGCGAAATGAAGGACGCCGGCAGCTATAACTACGTGCAGGACGAAGCCAGCTGCATCGTCTTCGGCATGCCCCGCGAGGCGATCGCGCACGGTGCCGCCGACGAGGTCCTGCCGCTCACCCAGATCGCTCCCGCGCTGATCACCCGCCTGCGCGGCGCGACGGACCGCCTGCACCACCGCATCTGAGGCATCGCAGCGGGCAGCGGCGCGCAGGAGCGCCGCCCCCCCGCCTGCGCCTCACTGCTCGGACAGCTCTGTCCAGCGCTCGAGGGCTGCCATCAGTTCGTCCTCGATTTCCCCTTCCCGTGTGTGCAGCGCCGCGGCCTGCGCGCCGTCGCGGACATAAAGACTGCCATCCGCCAGTTCCGCACGTATCGCGTTCTGCTCCGCCTCGAGGGCCGCAATGCGCTCCGGAAGCAACTCCAGTTCCCGCTGCTCCTTGTAGCTGAGCTTCTTTTTCGCCGGTGCGGTGCGCCTGGCGGATGGTGCCGGTGCTTCCTTGTCCACCGGCTCCTGGGCCGCCGGGCGGGCGGGGGCTCCGGCCAGGGCCCGGCTGCGCCGCGACTGCTCCAGCCAATCCTGCACGCCGCCCTCGTATTCGCGCCACCGCGCATCGCCCTCATAGGCAATGGTGCTGGTGACGACGTTGTCCAGGAACATCCGGTCGTGGCTGACCAGGAAAACCGTGCCGTCATAGGACTGGAGCAGTTCTTCCAGCAGATCCAGCGTATCGATGTCCAGGTCGTTGGTGGGTTCGTCCAGCACGAGCACATTGGCCGGGCGTGCGAAAAGGCGCGCCAGCAGCAGGCGGTTGCGCTCCCCGCCGGACAGGGACCTCACGGGAGACTGGGCCCGCGCAGGCGAGAAGAGGAAGTCCGACAGATAGCTCTTGACGTGCTTGCGCTGCTTCCCGATCTCGATCCATTCGCTGCCCGGGCTGATGAAATCTTCCAGGGTCGCATCGAGATCCAGCGCGTGGCGCATCTGGTCGAAATACGCGACTTCCAGATGCGCGCCCCGGCGGACACTGCCGCTGTCCGGCGCCAGCTCGCCCAGGATCAGCTTCAGCAGTGTCGTCTTGCCGGCGCCATTGGGCCCGACCAGCCCCACCTTGTCCCCACGGAGGATCGTGGCGGAAAAGTCCTGCACGATGGCTTTGTCCCCGAACGCCTTGGTCACGTGGGCCAGCTCTGCCACGATCTTTCCCTGGTAGCCCGACGCGGATCCGGACGCGATGTCCATCCGGACACTTCCCAGCGCGTCCCGGCGCGCTGCGCGGTTGGCCCGCAGGGCTTCCAGCCGGCTGATGCGGCTCTGGCTGCGGGTGCGGCGCGCCTCCACTCCCTTGCGTATCCATACCTCTTCCTGGGCCAGCAGCTTGTCGGCCTTGGCGGCGATCACCGCTTCCTGTGCCAGTTGCTCGGCTTTCTGTTGCACGTACTGCCCGAAGTTGCCCGGGAAAGACAGCAGGCGCCCCCGGTCGAGTTCGACGATCCGGGTGGAAATGCGGTCCAGGAACGCGCGGTCGTGCGTGATCGTGACCACGCTGCCTGGAAACGCCAGCAGCAACTCCTCCAGCCATTCGATGGAATCCACATCGAGGTGGTTGGTCGGCTCGTCGAGGAGCAGTACGTCCGGCCGGGCCACCAGCGCCTGCGCGAGGGCGACCCGCTTTTTAAGGCCGCCGGACAGGTCTCCCACGCGGGCCTGTGGATCCAGGTGCAGCCGCTGCATCGTTTCCTCAACCCTGCGCTCCCAATTCCAGCCGTCCACGGCTTCGATCTCCGTCTGCAGCGTATCGAGATCGGCTCCGGTGGCATTCTCGTAGCGCTGCCGCAGTGCGACCACGTGAGCCAGTCCCGCTGCCGTGGACTCGAACACCGTATGCCCCGCGTCCAGCAGCGGCTCCTGCGCCACATAGGCGATCCGCAGGCCCTGCTGAACGTGCAGGGCACCATCATCCGTATGTGCCAGCCCCCCCAGAATCTTGAGCAGGGACGACTTGCCAGCGCCGTTGCGGCCGATCAGTCCCACGCGCTCGCCTGCCTCCAGGGAAAAATCGGCATGGTCCAGCAGGGCGGTATGCCCGAAGGCCAACTGGGCGTCTAGAAGGGAGATGAGAGCCATAGATAGATAGTGGAATGCCTAACCAGGGAGACGCCGTGCCCCTTTGATTGGGTGGGTTTGCAAAAATGCACGTGCGACGCGAAATTGTTGCTATACTAGCGGGCTTCGCTACTGAGATTGCTGCGATTCCTGATGGGGTTGTGGTGGAAGCAGGTGGCGAGGGCGGTAGAAGAAAAGTTTTGCTGAGAGTTGCGCTGGTAGAAAAAACTGGTGTAGAATTCAAGGCTTCGCTGATCTGAGGTGCTGCAAGAGATTGCGGTGGTTGAGGTTGGCGGGTGGTTGGAAGTTGAAAGACGAATAACCACAAAGTTTGACAGGACTTTAAAAACCTGTTAGAATTCGAGGCTCCGCTGATTGCAGCGAGTCAAGAAGAAAAGAGAAATCTGATCTTCTGGTTCCTTAAAAATATACAGCCGATAAGCGTGGGCGTTTGATGGCGAGTGCCAAGTTCTTCGGAACTAGTGCTTAGCACTACAAACGCTCATGAGAATAGAAGTGAAGTTCACTTCAATTCCGTTTTTATGAGTGAAGTCGAAAGACTTTAAATTTCAAGATCGAACTGTAGAGTTTGATCCTGGCTCAGATTGAACGCTGGCGGCATGCCTTACACATGCAAGTCGAACGGTAACAGGTCTTCGGATGCTGACGAGTGGCGAACGGGTGAGTAATACATCGGAACGTGCCCGATCGTGGGGGATAACGAGGCGAAAGCTTTGCTAATACCGCATAAGATCTATGGATGAAAGCAGGGGACCGCAAGGCCTTGCGCGAACGGAGCGGCCGATGGCAGATTAGGTAGTTGGTGGGGTAAAGGCTTACCAAGCCTACGATCTGTAGCTGGTCTGAGAGGACGACCAGCCACACTGGGACTGAGACACGGCCCAGACTCCTACGGGAGGCAGCAGTGGGGAATTTTGGACAATGGGCGCAAGCCTGATCCAGCCATGCCGCGTGCAGGATGAAGGCCTTCGGGTTGTAAACTGCTTTTGTACGGAACGAAAAGCCTTCTTCTAATAAAGGGAGGTCATGACGGTACCGTAAGAATAAGCACCGGCTAACTACGTGCCAGCAGCCGCGGTAATACGTAGGGTGCAAGCGTTAATCGGAATTACTGGGCGTAAAGCGTGCGCAGGCGGTGATGTAAGACAGATGTGAAATCCCCGGGCTCAACCTGGGAACTGCATTTGTGACTGCATCGCTGGAGTACGGCAGAGGGGGATGGAATTCCGCGTGTAGCAGTGAAATGCGTAGATATGCGGAGGAACACCGATGGCGAAGGCAATCCCCTGGGCCTGTACTGACGCTCATGCACGAAAGCGTGGGGAGCAAACAGGATTAGATACCCTGGTAGTCCACGCCCTAAACGATGTCAACTGGTTGTTGGGTCTTCACTGACTCAGTAACGAAGCTAACGCGTGAAGTTGACCGCCTGGGGAGTACGGCCGCAAGGTTGAAACTCAAAGGAATTGACGGGGACCCGCACAAGCGGTGGATGATGTGGTTTAATTCGATGCAACGCGAAAAACCTTACCCACCTTTGACATGTACGGAATCCTTTAGAGATAGAGGAGTGCTCGAAAGAGAACCGTAACACAGGTGCTGCATGGCTGTCGTCAGCTCGTGTCGTGAGATGTTGGGTTAAGTCCCGCAACGAGCGCAACCCTTGCCATTAGTTGCTACGAAAGGGCACTCTAATGGGACTGCCGGTGACAAACCGGAGGAAGGTGGGGATGACGTCAAGTCCTCATGGCCCTTATAGGTGGGGCTACACACGTCATACAATGGCTGGTACAGAGGGTTGCCAACCCGCGAGGGGGAGCTAATCCCATAAAGCCAGTCGTAGTCCGGATCGCAGTCTGCAACTCGACTGCGTGAAGTCGGAATCGCTAGTAATCGCGGATCAGAATGTCGCGGTGAATACGTTCCCGGGTCTTGTACACACCGCCCGTCACACCATGGGAGCGGGTTCTGCCAGAAGTAGGTAGCCTAACCGTAAGGAGGGCGCTTACCACGGCAGGGTTCGTGACTGGGGTGAAGTCGTAACAAGGTAGCCGTATCGGAAGGTGCGGCTGGATCACCTCCTTTCTGGAAAACAGCATTCAATATTGAACGCCCACACTTATCGGTTGTTGGAAGAAGTCGGTGCTAACCGACATGGGTCTGTAGCTCAGCTGGTTAGAGCACCGTCTTGATAAGGCGGGGGTCGTTGGTTCGAGCCCAACTAGACCCACCAAATCTTCCGAACATAAGATGCGAGGATCAGTGGGGGATTAGCTCAGCTGGGAGAGCACCTGCTTTGCAAGCAGGGGGTCGTCGGTTCGATCCCGTCATCCTCCACCAACCAATACGCCCTGCGGTAGGGTGAAGAAACTAACACCAAAGCGGCTTCGCGAGAGGCCTCTTTGTTGTTGGTCCGGTATAGACCGGGTCAATCGGCTGTTCTTTAAAAATTCATAGAGTCGAATCAGCGTTGCCGGCGGAAAGCAGGAAACTGCACCGTGCCGCCGGTGACAAAAATTTGATTGCGTCAAAACGAATGTTCAATTGAGCGAAAGCTTGTTGAAATTCAGTAATGACGAATTGTTCTCTAGGTAGCAATACCGAAGAAGAATTCACATTACGGCATAACGCGCGAGGTGAAAGACCTCGCAAGTCCTTGAAAGAAAGCGGAGATGTCTCGCAAGAGATGTCAAAGTTATAGGGTCAAGTGACTAAGAGCATGTGGTGGATGCCTTGGCGATGATAGGCGACGAAAGACGTGATAGCCTGCGATAAGCTTCGGGGAGCTGGCAAATAAGCTTTGATCCGGAGATTTCTGAATGGGGAAACCCACCTCGCAAGAGGTATCGCATGATGAATACATAGTCATGCGAGGCGAACCGGGTGAACTGAAACATCTCAGTAGCTCGAGGAAAAGACATCAACCGAGATTCCGAAAGTAGTGGCGAGCGAAATCGGAGGAGCCTTCTAGTGATAGCACGACTGTTAACAAAACGGAATGGAAAGTCCGGCCATAGTAGGTGATAGCCCTGTATGTGAAAGCAGACGTGTGGTACTGAGCTAGAGAAAAGTAGGGCGGGGCACGAGAAACCCTGTCTGAATATGGGGGGACCATCCTCCAAGGCTAAATACTCATCATCGACCGATAGTGAACAAGTACCGTGAGGGAAAGGCGAAAAGAACCCCGGGAGGGGAGTGAAATAGATCCTGAAACCGCATGCTTACAAAAAGTCGGAGCCCGCAAGGGTGACGGCGTACCTTTTGTATAATGGGTCAGCGACTTACATTCAGTGGCAAGGTTAACCGAATAGGGAAGCCGTAGAGAAATCGAGTCCGAATAGGGCGTCCAGTCGCTGGGTGTAGACCCGAAACCAAGTGATCTATCCATGGCCAGGATGAAGGTGCCGTAACAGGTACTGGAGGTCCGAACCGACTAGTGTTGCAAAACTAGCGGATGAGCTGTGGATAGGGGTGAAAGGCTAAACAAACTTGGAAATAGCTGGTTCTCTCCGAAAACTATTTAGGTAGTGCCTCAAGTATTACCTTCGGGGGTAGAGCACTGTTTTGGCTAGGGGGTCATGGCGACTTACCAAACCAAGGCAAACTCCGAATACCGAAGAGTAGAGCTTGGGAGACAGAGCACCGGGTGCTAACGTCCGGACTCAAGAGGGAAACAACCCAGACCGCCAGCTAAGGTCCCTAAAATTGGCTAAGTGGGAAACGAAGTGGGAAGGCTAAAACAGTCAGGATGTTGGCTTAGAAGCAGCCATCATTTAAAGAAAGCGTAATAGCTCACTGATCGAGTCGTCCTGCGCGGAAGATGTAACGGGGCTAAGCCAGTTACCGAAGCTGCGGATGCACAGTTTACTGTGCGTGGTAGGAGAGCGTTCTGTAAGCCTGTGAAGGTGTCTGGTAACGGATGCTGGAGGTATCAGAAGTGCGAATGCTGACATGAGTAGCGTTAAAGGGGGTGAAAAGCCCCCTCGCCGTAAGCGCAAGGTTTTCTACGCAACGTTCATCGGCGTAGAGTGAGTCGGCCCCTAAGGCGAGGCAGAGATGCGTAGTTGATGGGAAACAGGTCAATATTCCTGTACCGATGTGTAGTGCGATGTGGGGACGGAGAAGGTTAGCTCAGCCAACTGTTGGATATGTTGGTTCAAGCCTGTAGTCGTGCCCGGTAGGCAAATCCGCCGGGCTTAGATGAGGGGTGATAACGAGTCTGCTTGCAGACGAAGTGAGTGATACCCTGCTTCCAGGAAAAGCCACTAAGCTTCAGCTACACACGACCGTACCGCAAACCGACACTGGTGCGCGAGATGAGTATTCTAAGGCGCTTGAGAGAACTCAGGAGAAGGAACTCGGCAAATTGATACCGTAACTTCGGGAGAAGGTATGCCGCAAGTAGGTGAACTTGTACAAAGGGAGCCCAAAGCGGTTGCAAAAAATCGGTGGCTGCGACTGTTTAATAAAAACACAGCACTCTGCAAACACGAAAGTGGACGTATAGGGTGTGACGCCTGCCCGGTGCTGGAAGATTAAATGATGGGGTGCAAGCTCTTGATTGAAGTCCCAGTAAACGGCGGCCGTAACTATAACGGTCCTAAGGTAGCGAAATTCCTTGTCGGGTAAGTTCCGACCTGCACGAATGGCGTAACGATGGCCACACTGTCTCCTCCTGAGACTCAGCGAAGTTGAAATGTTTGTGATGATGCAATCTCCCCGCGGAAAGACGGAAAGACCCCATGAACCTTTACTGTAGCTTTGTATTGGACTTTGAACGGATCTGTGTAGGATAGGTGGGAGGCTTTGAAGTGAGGACGCTAGTTCTCATGGAGCCAACGTTGAAATACCACCCTGGTGCGTTTGAGGTTCTAACCTAGGTCCCTTATCGGGATCGGGGACAGTGCATGGTAGGCAGTTTGACTGGGGCGGTCTCCTCCCAAAGCGTAACGGAGGAGTTCGAAGGTACGCTAGGTACGGTCGGACATCGTGCTAATAGTGCAATGGCATAAGCGTGCTTAACTGCGAGACTGACAAGTCGAGCAGATGCGAAAGCAGGACATAGTGATCCGGTGGTTCTGTATGGAAGGGCCATCGCTCAACGGATAAAAGGTACTCTGGGGATAACAGGCTGATACCGCCCAAGAGTTCATATCGACGGCGGTGTTTGGCACCTCGATGTCGGCTCATCTCATCCTGGGGCTGTAGCCGGTCCCAAGGGTATGGCTGTTCGCCATTTAAAGAGGTACGTGAGCTGGGTTTAAAACGTCGTGAGACAGTTTGGTCCCTATCTTCCGTGGGCGCTGCAGATTTGAGGAAGCCTGCTCCTAGTACGAGAGGACCGGAGTGGACACACCTCTGGTGTATCGGTTGTCACGCCAGTGGCATTGCCGAGTAGCTAAGTGTGGAAGAGATAACCGCTGAAAGCATCTAAGCGGGAAACTCGTTTCAAGATGAGATCTGCCGGGGCCTTGAGCCCCCTGAAGAGTCGTTCAAGACCAGGACGTTGATAGGCTGGGTGTGGAAGGCGTGCAAGCGCTTAAGCTAACCAGTACTAATTGCTCGTGCGGCTTGACCCTATAACTTTGACAACACCGTCAAGGTTGTTATGCCAAGTGACGCAATCAAACACAAACTGATTCACTCTATGAATTCGCCGTCATGCCACAAAGGCACGACAGCAACCCTTTATGCCTGATGACCATAGCAAGTTGGTCCCACTCCTTCCCATCCCGAACAGGACAGTGAAACGACTTTGCGCCGATGATAGTGCGGGTTCCCGTGTGAAAGTAGGTCATCGTCAGGCTCCTACAGCCCAAACCGCCCTCAGATCCACTCAGATCTGAGGGCGTTTTGCTTTTTGCATTCAAACCACCTCGTTTTTACCTGCGTGGCAGCCGCTGCACGTCGCAACGACGTGGCACCCGTTTCGGGTGGCCCGGCAGTTCTCCCTTCGTGATTTCCCCTGCGGTCTTTGTGCCGGGCCTGGAGCATGTGCATCATGAGCGGGTACATCCGCAACTTGCGCCGGTGTGGGCTACGGTAGGATTGACGTGCGCGTCAATGCGATGCGCGCTTCCTGCTGCTCCCACATCTCTGCTGTCCCTGTCATGGCCGTCACCTACACCATCAGCGATCTCGCCAAAGAGTTCGACCTCACGACGCGTGCGATGCGCTTCTACGAAGACATGGGGCTGTTGCAGCCCGAGCGCTCCGGGCCGGGAGGGCGCACCCGGATCTACTCTGCCAGGGACCGCACGCGCCTGCGATTGACGCTGCGTGCGAAGCGTCTGGGTCTTTCGCTGGCGGAGGCCAAATCCATCATCGACCTGTATGACAGCCCCAGGGACACCGGCGTACAGCTGCGGAAGTTCCTGGACGTGCTGGCGAGCCATCGACAGCAGTTGGAGGAGCAGATGGCGGATCTGCAGGCGAACCTCGACGAGATCCGGGAACACGAAAGGGAAGCACGATCGTTGCTCTCCAAGGTGGAGAAATCCGGCAAAGGCCGGAATGCCTCATAATTGACGTTTACGTAAACGTCATTGTGTCTGCTGTGCAGCATGCCTCGGTTGGAGGCGTGCCGAAGGCAGCCTTTGCCCATCCCTTCAAGGAGACAACCCTATGAGCATTTCCTCGTTGCCCGGACTGAACTTTCAATTGGGTGAAGACATCGACGCGCTGCGCGATGCAGTGCGGGAGTTCGCACAGGCCGAGATCGCGCCCCGCGCCGGAGAGATCGACCGGGACGATCAGTTTCCGATGGATCTCTGGCGCAAGATGGGCGAGCTGGGAGTGCTGGGCATCACGGTCTCCGAAGCCTATGGTGGGGCGCAGATGGGCTATCTTGCCCACATGGTGGCGATGGAGGAGATTTCCCGCGCCAGCGCGTCGGTGGGGCTGTCCTATGGTGCGCACAGCAATCTGTGCGTGAACCAGATCCACCGCAACGGCTCGGAGGAGCAAAAGCGCAAGTACCTGCCGAAGCTGGTGTCCGGCGAGCATGTCGGAGCCCTGGCCATGAGCGAGCCCGGCGCGGGTTCGGATGTCATCAGCATGAAGCTCCGGGCCGAAGACAGGGGCGGCTACTACCTGCTCAACGGCAGCAAGATGTGGATCACGAACGGCCCGGACGCCGATACGCTGGTGGTCTATGCCAAGACCGAGCCGGAACTGGGGGCGCGCGGCGTCACCGCCTTCCTGATCGAGAAGGGCATGAAGGGCTTCAGCATTGCGCAGAAGCTCGACAAGCTGGGCATGCGAGGCAGCCACACCGGGGAGCTGGTGTTCGAGAATGTGGAGGTGCCAGCCTCGCAGGTGCTCGGCCAGGTGAACGGCGGGGCGAAGGTGCTCATGAGCGGGCTGGACTACGAGCGCGCAGTGCTTACGGGAGGGCCGCTGGGCATCATGCAGTCCGTGATGGACAACGTGGTGCCCTATATCCACGACCGCAGGCAATTCGGCCAGAGCATCGGCGAGTTCCAGCTCATCCAGGGCAAGGTGGCGGACATGTACACGGTGCTCCAGGCGGGGCGCTCCTTCGCATACACCGTGGCGAAGAATCTGGACATGCTCGGCACGGAGCACGTCCGGCAGGTGCGCAAGGACTGCGCCTCGGTCATTCTGTGGTGCGCGGAGAAGGCGACTTGGATGGCCGGAGAGGGCATCCAGATCTTCGGCGGCAACGGATACATCAACGAGTATCCGCTCGGCCGCCTCTGGCGGGATGCGAAACTCTACGAGATCGGCGCCGGCACCAGCGAGATCCGCCGCATGCTGATCGGCCGGGAACTGTTTGCCGAGACCGCCTGACTTTTGTACAACGCTCCAGAAAGAAGCCTGATGACCGCTCCCAGCATCGATGAATTGTTCGTCCACAACCGCGCATGGGCCGCACAGATGGAACGGGAGCGTCCTGGCTTTTTCACGGAGCTGATGGCGCAGCAGAAGCCGCGGTACATGTGGGTGGGCTGCTCGGACAGCCGGGTTCCCGCCAACCAGATCACGGGGCTGGAGCCGGGCGAGGTGTTCGTGCACCGGAACGTCGCGAATGTGGTCGTGCCCACCGATCTGAACTGTCTCTCGACCATCCAGTATGCAGTGGACCAGTTGCAGGTGGAGCACCTGATGGTCGTGGGCCACTATGGCTGCGGTGGCGTTCGCGCCGCGCTGGAGGGCGTTCGCGTGGGGCTGGCCGACAACTGGATCCGCCATGTGAAGGATGTCCGGGACCGCCACAAGGAGCTGATCGCCGCCACGCCGGCAGATCTGCAGCTCGACGTGCTGTGCGAGCTCAATGCCATCGAGCAGGTGGTGAACGTGGCGCAGACGACGGTGATGGCCGACGCCTGGGGCCGCGGGCAGAAGGTGACGCTGCATGGCTGGTGCTACGGCCTCAAGGATGGGCTGATCAACAACCTCCACATGACGGTGTCGGGCATCCAGGGACTGGATTCCGTGTACAAGGCGGCGATTCAGGGCGTGGCCAACCGCCTGCGGGGATAGGTCGCCACCACTTTCCGGCAACGTGTCGATGGAGCCAGCAGCCATGTTTCCACGGCGTCTCGATTCTCCTGCCGCATACGGCATCGCGCAGGCGATGATGGACGGCTTCAATCGCCATTACCGGCTGTTCCGTGCCGAGTCGGCGCGCGCGAAGCACCGCTTCGAGACGTCCGACTGGTCGAGCCAGCAGCGCGCGCAGCGCGAGCGCATCGAGTTCTACGACCTGCGCGTGAAGGAGTGCGTGCGCAGGCTCGAGAAGGAGTTTTCCGCAGGTGCGCAGCCGATGGACGTGTGGCACCAGGTGAAGCTGCACTACATCGGCCTGCTGGTGGGGCACCGGCAGCCCGAGCTGGCCGAGACGTTCTTCAATTCGGTCACGACCAAGATCCTGCACCGCACGCACTTCCACAACGACTTCATTTTCGTGCGGCCGGCCATCAGCACGGAGTACCTCGAGAACGACGAGCCCGGGTCGCGGCCGACCTACCGGGCCTACTACCCTTCGCCGGAGACGTTGCATGAGACGCTGGTGCGCGTCGTGGACAACTTCCAGCTGCAGGGCGAGTTCGAGGATCTGGCGCGCGACGCAGCGCGCGTGGCGGACGTGATGCGCCCTCGGCTCGGGCCGGCGAAGTGGCGTGCGAATTTCCAGATCCAGGTGCTGTCCAGCCTGTTCTACCGCAACAAGGGCGCGTACCTGGTAGGCAAGGTGATCAACGGGTTCCAGGAGCTCGCGTTCGCGCTGCCGATCCTGCACGGCGCCGGTGGCCGCTACGTGATCGACGCGGCGCTGTTCGGCGAGGACGATCTGCAGATGCTGTTCAGCTTCGCCCGGGCCTATTTCATGGTGGACATGGAGATCCCGAGCGCGTATGTGCAGTTCCTGCGCAGCCTGATGCCACGCAAGCCGCGGGCGGAACTCTACAACGCGCTGGGGCTGGCCAAGCAGGGCAAGACGCTTTTCTACCGGGACTTCCTGCACCACCTGCGCTACTCGAGCGATCGCTTCCGCATCGCTCCGGGGATCAAGGGCATGGTGATGCTGGTGTTCGACCTGCCTTCGTTTCCCTTCGTCTTCAAGGTCATCAAGGACTACTACCCTCCGCAGAAGGACACCACACGGGAGCAGATCAAGGGCAAGTACCTGCTGGTGAAACAGCACGACCGGGTGGGCCGCATGGCGGACACGCTGGAATACAGCGAGGTGGCTTTCCCGCGCGAGCGCTTCGAGGACGATCTGATCGCCGAGATCGAGAAGTTCGCGCCCAGCCAGCTGGAGATCAGCGACCGCGACGGGGACGGCAATGTCGAGGTGATCCTCAAGCACGTGTACATCGAGCGGCGCATGATTCCGCTGAACATCTATCTGCAGGAGGCGTTCGATGCCGGCCCGGACGACGTGCGCGCGCGGCAGCAGATGGAGCGCAGCGTGGTCGAGTACGGCAATGCGATCAAGGACCTCGTGGCGGCCAACATCTTTCCCGGCGACATGCTGTGGAAGAACTTCGGCGTCACCCGCAACGGCAAGGTCGTTTTCTACGACTACGACGAGATCGAGTACCTCACCGACTGTCATTTCCGGAAGGTGCCGGCGCCGCGCAACGAAGAGGACGAGCTTTCGGGCGAGGTCTGGTGGGCCGTGGGGCCGCGCGACGTGTTTCCCGAAACCTTCGGACCTTTCCTGCTGGGCAACGATGCCGTGCGGGAAGTGTTCATGCGCCACCATGCGGACCTGCTCGATCCGGTCTTCTGGCAGTCGCACAAGGAGCGCATCCAGGCCGGACACATGTACGACGTATTTCCCTACGACCCCGAGCGGCGCTTCGGCGCCGACACCGGCTCGCCGGCCTGAATCCCATGCCGCGCGGCGCGGCCGGGTTCGCCTGCCGCGCCGTTCTTCCCTGATCCGTATCCAGCACTTTCACAGGAGACTCCGAATGCAGCAAGATCCCATCGTCATCATCGGTGCCGCACGCACGCCCATGGGGGCCTTCCAGGGCGATTTCTCGGGCCTGGCCGCCCATGATCTGGGCGGCGTGGCGATCCGTGCGGCCGTGGAGCGCGCGGGCATTGCGCCGGAGAGCGTCGGCGAAGTGCTGTTCGGCAATTGCCTGATGGCGGGGCAAGGGCAGGCGCCCGCCCGCCAGGCCGGGTTCAAGGGAGGGCTGCCCAAGAGCGCCGGAGCCGTCACGCTGAGCAAGATGTGCGGTTCGGGGATGAAGGCCGCGATGTTCGCCCACGACATGCTCCTCGCGGGGACGCACGAAGTGATCGTGGCCGGCGGGATGGAGAGCATGACGAATGCGCCCTATCTGCTGCAGAAGGGTCGCGGCGGCTACCGGCTGGGCCATGACCGCATCTTCGACCACATGATGCTCGACGGGCTGGAGGATGCCTACGAGCCCGGGCGCTCGATGGGGACGTTCGGCGAGGATTGCGCGGCGAAGTATGGATTCACGCGCGAGCAGCAGGATGCATTCGCCGTGGCGAGCGTGCAGCGCGCGAAGGCGGCGACCGAGTCCGGGGCGTTTGCCGCCGAGATCGCACCGGTGACCGTGAAGACACGTGCCGCAGAGACGGTGGTGTCGGTGGACGAAGGACCGGGCAAGGTGCGGCTGGACAAGATTCCTGCGCTCAAGCCGGCGTTCAAGAAGGACGGGACCATCACGGCGGCATCGAGTTCGAGCATCAACGACGGCGCCGCGGCGCTGGTGATGGTGCGCGAGTCCACGGCCCGCCGTCTCGGCGCCGTGCCGATCGCACGCATCGCGGGCCATGCCATGCATGCGCAGGAGCCCAATTGGTTCACCACCGCGCCCGTGGGTGCCACGCAGAAGGCGCTGGCCAAGGCCGGCTGGAACGTGCAGGACGTGGACCTCTGGGAGGTGAACGAAGCCTTTGCGGTGGTGCCCATGGCGCTGATGAAGGAGCTGGACGTGGCCCACGACATCGTGAACGTGAACGGCGGAGCCTGCGCGCTGGGGCACCCGATCGGAGCGAGCGGCGCCCGCATCATCGTGACCCTGATCCATGCGCTGAAGGCGCGTGGCAAGCGGCGCGGGCTGGCCACGCTGTGCATCGGCGGTGGCGAAGGCACGGCCATGGCGATCGAACTGGTGTGAGCGCATCCGTGCCGGAGGATCGCTCCAGCCATCCCGTGCTGGTGATCGGGGCGTCGCGGGGCATCGGCCTGGAGTTCGTGCGCCAGTACCGCGAGGCGGGGCGGCGCGTGATCGCGACGGTGCGCGATGAGGCCGGACGCGCACGCGTGGGCGCGCTGGGCGCCGAGGTGCTGACGGTGGATGTGGCCCGGCCGGCCAGCGTGAGCGGCCTCGCCTGGCAGCTCGATGGCGAGAAGATCGGCCTGGCGCTGTACGTGGCCGGCGTGATCCGCCGCCCTGGAGCGCTCACGCCGCCGACGCAGGAGGATTTCGATGCGGTGATGCATACCAACGTGCTCGGCGCGATGCAGGCGCTGCCCCAGGTGGCGCCCCTGGTGGAGGACGCCCGTGGCGTGTTCGCGTTCCTCTCTTCCTCGATGTCGCTGATCGGCAGCGTGCCGAACAGCGGGTCGTGGCTGTACCGCACGAGCAAGGCCGCGCTGAACATGGCGGTGGCAGCCGCGCAGCACGACTATCCCCACGCGACGCTCGTCACGCTGGACCCGGGCTGGGTGCGTACGGACATGGGTGGGGCGGGGGGCATGCTGGAGGTGGCGGAGAGCGTCGGGCGCATGCGTACCGTTCTGGAAAGCGTCACTTCGGGTGACCGTGGGCGGCTGCTGCACCATGATGGAAGAAGGGCGGCGCAATGGTGAATGCCGGCCCTGCCAGGATGGCGGAGGTGGCCGCGTGAGCGCGCCGGTGTCCCATGGGGACAATCGTTTCAACCTGCTCCGGCTGGCGGCTGCCGTCGCGGTGCTGCTGTCGCACGGCGAATTTCTCTACCGCTTGACGCTGCCGGTTCCGTTCCCTGGGCACACCCTGGGTTCGCTGGCCGTCTATTGCTTCTTCTTCATCAGCGGATACCTGGTTTTCCAAAGCTGGGAACGCGAGCCCGCGCTGGGCGCTTTCTGGGTGAAGCGCGTGGCACGCATCTTTCCTGGATTGGTCGTCGCGAGCGCGTTTTCCGTGTGCGTGGTGGGTTGGGCCATGACGCGATTGCCGACCACGGAATACTGGACACACCCAGGCACGTGGCTCAATTTCTTCAACAATGCGGCGGGGATCGCGACGGTGCAGGTGCTGCCGGGCGTGTTCGAGTCCAATCCTTTCGCCCGGGCCGTGAACGGCTCGCTGTGGTCGATTCGCTATGAGCTGCTGATGTACGTGTTGCTGTCGGCGGCTGGCGTGGCGGGAGGGCTGCGGCGGCGCTGGATCTTTCCGGTGGCGGCGCTGGGGATGGCGGCATGGTGGTTCCTGGCCCGCCGCATGGACGCGGGTACTGTGGTGCCTGCCTGGCTGTCCGAGTTGTTCGGTGCGTCCGAGGTGTCCGCGCTCGGTGTGCTGTTCCTGCTGGGCTGCTCCTGCGCGGCGTACCGGCTACGCACCCATCCGTGGATGTGGTGCGCAGCCGCCTGCGGCGCATGGATCGCGTCCGTCGCTACCGGAGCGGGGAAGGTACAGATCGGGGTCTGGGCGGCGGTGGCGGCCGGCACTTTCTGGCTGGCCCACGCTGGAGTGCGCCGCTGGCAATGGAACGGTTTCCCGCGCGAGGATTTCTCCTATGGCGTCTATATCTATGCCTTCCCGATCCAGCAGGCGATCACGGAGATATGCCTGCACCGAGGGTGGGGCTTGCCTGTCTGCCTCGCGCTTTCGCTGGCGCTGACTTTCGCCATGGCCGCTTTTTCATGGCACTGCGTGGAAAAGCCCTGCATACGGCAAGGACGCCGTCTGGTGGACTGGTTGCGCGGTGCACGGCGCCCGGACATCCACTCTGCGGCGCAGTGAAGACCGGGTGCTGCCACCCGCTGGCACCGTTTTTCTTTCTAACGACATGGAGACAAGAATATGCTGTTGACGCAGGACCAGGAGATGATCCGTGACGCGGTGCGCGAGTTCGCGCAGACGGAGTTGTGGCCGCATGCGGCCCGCTGGGACAAGGAGCACCTGTTTCCCCGCGATGCGCACCGGGGCCTCGCGGCCCTGGGGGCCTATGGCATCTGCGTGCCGGAGGAGCATGGCGGCGCAGGGCTGGATTACCTGTCGCTGGCCCTGGTGCTGGAGGAAATCGCGGCAGGCGACGGCGGCACGAGCACGGCGATCAGCGTGACCAACTGCCCGGTCAATGCGATCCTGATGCGTTATGGCAGCGAGGCGCAGAAGCGCCGGTGGCTCGAACCCCTGGCGCGCGGCGAGATGCTGGGGGCTTTCTGCCTGACGGAGCCCCACGTCGGCTCGGATGCCTCGGCGCTGCGTACCACGGCGGTGCGGCATGGCGACGAATACGCCATTGACGGCGTGAAGCAGTTCATCACGAGCGGCAGGAACGGGCAGGTGGCGATCGTGATCGCGGTGACCGACCGTGCCGCCGGCAAGCGCGGCATGAGCGCATTCCTCGTGCCCACCGACACCCCCGGCTACGTCGTGGCGCGGCTGGAGGACAAGCTGGGCCAGCACAGCAGCGATACGGCCCAGATCGTGTTCGAGGGATGCCGCATTCCGGTGGAGAACCGGATCGGCGCCGAGGGCGAGGGCTACAAGATCGCGCTGGGCGCCCTGGAAGGGGGACGCATCGGCATCGCCGCGCAGAGCGTGGGCATGGCGCGCAGCGCCTTCGACGTGGCCGTGCAGTATGCGAAGGAGCGCGAGAGTTTCGGCCAGCCAATCTTCCAGCACCAGGCCGTGGGATTCCGGCTGGCCGATTGCGCCACGCAGCTTGAAGCCGCTCGCCAGCTGATCTGGCATGCGGCGGCCCTGCGGGATGCGGGGCGTCCCTGCCTGAAGGAAGCCGCCATGGCCAAGCTGTTCGCGAGCGAGATGGCCGAGCGCGTGTGCAGTGCAGCCATACAGACGCTGGGCGGCTACGGGGTGGTGAATGACTTTCCCGTGGAGCGCATCTATCGCGATGTGCGGGTGTGCCAGATCTACGAGGGCACCAGCGACGTGCAGAAGATCCTCATCACCCGCGCGCTGGCCTGAGCGCGGAATGCGCAGGCCGCGATGTATGGCGGTGCGCTGCTCACGCGCGGTCCGTGATGCCTCCGCCGCCGGCGCTGCTGCGTTCGCGCAGCACCACGGTGATCTGGCCGTTGGTCTCGATGGTCGCGCGCTCCACTTCGTGCAGGTGCAGGCAGCCGCCGGCGCGCAGTGCGGCTGCGAGGTCTTCCGCGGACAGCAGTTCCCGACGCATGAGGAGCCGGTCCACGCGGCCATTGTCCACCAGGGTCTGGGGGCGGCCGTCCACCAGGTGGGCGAGCCGCGGGAAGCGGAAGGTGGCCCGCGCCAGCACCACGTGGCAGCAGATGAGGGTGGATGCCGAGATGAGCCCGCCGATCAGCGAGTTGTCGCCCGCATTCATGGAGTTCTGCACCGCATTCGACAGGATGAGCAGCAGCACGAGGTCGAACGGCGCGAACTGACCCGTCTGGCGCTTGCCCGTGAGCCGCAGGAACATCAGCAGGAACGCATACACCACCACGCCGCGCAGGATGAATTCCCACCATGGCACGCTCAGAGCCCACATCGTCGATCTCCAGGAAAAGAAGGGCCCGGCATGCGTGCCGCGCCGGCAGCGAGTGTGCCATTGGTAGCGCATTGGCAGGCATCTGCAAGAATGCGGTCCCGTTCCCATGCCGGTGGTCGCCGTGTCCCGTTTCCCTTCCTCCCTTTCCGAGTGCCCTTGCGGGCGGCTTTCCGGCCGGCGCGCGCCGCTGCCCTATGCGGATTGCTGCGGAAGGTACATCGATCATTGGGACGCCTGCCCCGCACCCGATGCCGAAAGCCTGATGCGGTCGCGCTACACCGCCTTCGTGCTGGGCAATGCGGACTACCTGCGCGCCACCTGGGCCGCGGAACACCGGCCACCATCGTTGGCGTTCGAGCCGGGCGTGCGCTGGCTCGGCCTGGAGGTGAGGACGCACCGGCCGCTGGGCGAGGACCGGGCCGAGGTGGAGTTCGTGGCGCGCCAGCGCGATGCGGGCGGCCGGGCCCACCGCCTGCACGAGCGGAGCCGCTTCGTGCGCGAGGACGGGCGCTGGTTCTACGTGGATGGCGAGTTTCCGCGCGGCTGATGCCGGTCTGCTCCACCCAGGGTTGGCCTTCATCGCGCTCCTTCATCCACTCATTGCCATACGATGTCCGTTGCTCCTGACAGCCTGTATCCCGATGCGTGGAGCGATGCGGGCGGCGACGATGCCGAGGCATCCGGTGCCGGGCTCGATCTGGCGGTGCGCCGCCGCTTGCTGGACTCGTTCGCGTCGCGCGGCGTGTCCGAAGTTGCAGGCGTGGTCATTCCTGGCGTGCTGACGTGGCTGTACGCACGCAGCGGGCTAGATCCCCATCGGGTATTGGCCTGGTGGGCCGTTTTCGCTGTCTTCGCATGCCTGATGTGGGGTTTGCAGTGGCGTTTCCGGCGCGACGCCCACCTGCCGGACAGTGATCTCGTGCCGCGTTGGGAAAAGGTATTCCAGGCGTTGGCCGCATTGAACGGACTGATGTGGGCCGTGCCCATCTTCCTGACGATGCACTCCGCGACGCAGGAGTTCCGGCTGGTCGTCTATCTGGTGATCTGCGCGGTGATCGCTTCCGGAACCACGTTCCTGGCACCCTCTCCGAGGGTGTTTGTGCCGTTCTTCGCATGCGCCTATGCGCCGGCATTGCTGGCCGTGGCCTGGTACTTCCCGACGCGGTGGCAGGCGATGCTGCCTCTGATGATCCTCTATGGCTCGGTGATTTCGCGGCATGCCTGGGGCTCCCGAAAATTTGCGGTGCAGCAGGTGGAGATGGAGCGGCAGAGGCTCCGCATGGCGGAGCGCTATCGCGCCGCGAAGGAGCAGGCCGAGCGCGCCCTGGAGGAGAAGAACCGCTTTCTTTCCACGGCCAGCCATGACCTGCGGCAGCCGCTGCATGCGATGGGGCTGCTGGTGGAGTCGGCGCAGCAGCGCAATGCCGATGCGGGGCTGGTGCCGGTGCTGGAGGGGATCCAGGACTGCGCCCGCTCGCTGACTTTCCTTTTCAATGCGCTGCTGGATCTGTCCCGGCTGGAGTCCGGGGCCTATGCCGTCGTCCAGGAGGATGTCTCTCTCGCGGAGGTGCTGCACGACGTGTCCACGGTGTTCGGTCCGGATGCGCGCCATCGCGGCCTGCGGCTGGAGGTCCACCTGCCGCGGAACCGGCCGGCTGTCGTGCGTGCCGATGCGGCGCTGCTGCGGCAGATGGTTTTCAACCTGGTGCAGAACGCGCTGCGCTACACGCGGGCCGGCGGCGTTCTGATCGGCGCGCGGATGCGGCGCGGGGTCTGGCGCATCGAGGTCTGGGACACCGGACCGGGCGTGCCGCCGGAAGACCGGCACCGCATCTATGCGCCTTTCTACCGGGGCGAGGCCCGCTGGACGCAGGAAGTCGCGGGCCATGGGCTGGGGCTGTCGGTGGTGGCCCGGTCGGCGCGGTTGATCGATGCGGAGTACGGCTTCGAATCCCGGCCGGGACGCGGCTCGTGCTTCTGGCTGGTGGTGGAGGCGGTGGAAGCCGGTCCACGGAGCGCGAACTCCCCGGCGGGATCGGCGGTGGTGCCGCTTCCACCGTGGCAGCAGCGCCTGGGTTCGCTGTCGGGCAGTTGCCTGGTGGTGGAGGACGATCCGCAGGTGGCCCATGCCGTGGCGGAGCTGCTCCGGTCCTGGGGGCTGCATGTCGCGATGGCGGCGACGGGAGCGCAGGCCCTGGAGCACGCGGCGTCCGGCAGGGCGCCGGATGTGGTGCTGTGCGACCAGCGCCTGGGCGGAGGAGAGAGCGGGTTCGACGTGCTGCGCGCGCTGCTCGAACGGTTTCCCTCCGCGCGCGGGGCGCTGGTCAGCGGCGAATATGACGCTGCCCCGCTGGCGCAGGCCGAGGAGGACGGCTACCTCGTCTTCCGCAAGCCGATCGCACCGGAGGCGCTGCATTCCGTGCTGGCGCGCTGGCTGGACGGGAAATCCTGAAGCCGCCGGCTCCGGAGGGTTCGAGCCGCGCACTCCGTCCGGGCGATACCTGACAGCGATGCGATGCCGCGCCTCCGGATGTGCTGCCGGGTAACAAAAACCCCCCTCCGGTGGGGTACGGAAGCGGCCCTGTTCTTCCGACAATGCCTTGCGTCCGCTTTCTGCGGCGTTTCCACGGCAGGCCGTGCCGGTCGCTTCATGGTGTCCGGGCCACGCGCGGCCTTGCCGTCCCTTTATGCGACAGACGGCGCATCGGGGTCCGGCCCTCGCAGGCGGCAGGCCTGCATGCGGTAGATTCGAGTGTGCTTTGCGGCGCTCCAGGCGGGCGCCGCTTTTTTTGGTGCGCACTTTCAACGGATATCTGCCATGCCCTCCGATGCCCTGTCGCTGCCCCCTTCCGCCCGCCCCCGGGCGCTTGCTCCGATCGATGCCGTGCTGTTCGACTGCGACGGCGTGCTGGTGGACAGCGAGCCGATCACCCATCGCGTGCTGCGAGCCATGCTGGAGGAGTCCGGCTGGACGCTCACGCTCGAGGAGTGCATGCGCATCTTCATCGGCAAGGCCGTGCGCAGCGAAGCCGCCCGGATCGAGGTGGAGACGGGCCGTCCGCTGACGGACGAGTGGATGGCGATTTTCTACGCGCGGCGCAATGCCGCCCTGGCTGCGGAGTTGCAGGCCATCCCGGGCGCGCTGCGGGCCGTGGAGGCGGCGCATGCCCACACATCGGGGCGCATTGCCTGCGCATCCGGCGCCGACCGGCACAAGGTGGAACTGCAGCTCTCGAAGGTAGGGCTGCTGCAGCACTTCCAGGGGCGCGTGTTCAGCGGGCACGAGATGCCTCGTACCAAGCCGGCTCCGGACGTGTACCTGGCTGCGGCCGCGGCGCTGGGCGTGGCGCCCGGTCGGTGCCTCGTCGTCGAGGATACGGTGACGGGCGTCACGGCGGGCGTGGCCGCTGGCGCCACCGTGGTGGGCTATAGCCCGGCGGCCTGGGGACACGACCCCGCCGAGGCCCTGCGGGCGGCCGGGGCGGTGGAGGTGATCGGCGCGATGGAGCAGTTGTCCGCATGGTTCGCCGTGGATTAGGACGAGCGGTGCGGGCGACTGCGTTCACGAGGTTGTCGCATGGAGCGCGTAGCCTTGCCGGCTTCGTGCCGTTTCTCCTCCTGCCATGTCCACTGCCCGCTTTCCGCTCCGCCAGGCCGTTTCGGCCCTGCTTCTTGCCCTGACGCTCGCTGCCTGCGGAGGCGGTGGTGGAGGGAGCCTCGCAACCGGGCCCTCTTCCGGCGCCTATGCCACCAAGACCGCCTACCAGCCCCGGCAGTCCGCGGACAGCTATGAGGCACCTCCGCCGGGTTTCTCGAAGGTGTATGCCGAACTGGTGGCGCGGCATGGCTCGCGGGGCCTGTCCAGCCTCAAGTACGACGATGCCGTGCTGAATCTCTGGGCGCGGGCGCAGGCCGACGGGGCGCTCACCCCGCTGGGACGCCAGCTCGGGCCGGATGTCGAGAAGATCATGCGGGCCAATTTCCTGCTGGGCTGGGGTGTCGATGGCATCGGCACGCCAGGCTACGGCAACCTGACCCAGGTGGGTATCGCCGAGCATCGGCAGCTCGCGGTGCGGCTGGCGCAGCGCGATGCCGAGTTGTTCAGTGGGCAGAGCTTCCAGGGGCGGCACCGTCAGGTGGAGGTGCTGCATTCCGGGCAGGACCGGGCGGTGGACAGTTCGCAGTTCTTCGCAGCGTCCCTGGCTGCCGCCGCGCCTGCCGTGGCCGGAGCGATCGTGCCTGCCGTGGTGGACCGCTATCAGCTCTATCCGCACAAGCTGTCGGCCACGGGCGATGCGGTGTCTGACGGCTCCGCCGTGCATGCGGCGGTGCTGGCCGCCAGCCTGGATTACCAGCGCTACGCGGCCGGAAAGGATGCCGCCGGCTACGGTGCGGAGGCCGCGGCCAAAGTGGCGGCGGCGCGTGCCACGCCCGAGGTGCGGGCCCATGCGAGGGCGGTGCTGGAGCGCTTGTTCACTGCGGCTTTCATCGACAGGCTGGATGCCGGCAGCTACAGCGTCTCCAACAATGGCACGCGCACCTTCGCAAGCGCAGACGGCCGCTTCACGAGCACGCTGACCGGGGACGGCAAGACGAAGATCCAGGGCATCGTGGACGCGGCAGCGCTACTCTACGAGCTCTACATCATCGCGCCGGGCATGCGCCAGGAGACCGGCGGCGTGGATTTCGGCGCGTACATGCCCGCGGAGCATGCGCCGACCTTCGCGTACCTGCAGGATATCGACGATTTCTACGGCAAGGGGCCGGCCGCGACCGAGTACGGAGGCGTCACGACCCTTTTCACGCAGGCGCTGCTGCAGGACTTCTTCGACGAGGTGGGCCGCATCGCGCAGGGGCAGATGGGGCGGGTGGCACGGCTGCGCTTCACCCATGCGGAAGTGATGATTCCGTTCGCCGCGCTCCTGGGGCTGCGCAATGCGTCCACGCCCGTGCCGCGCGCGCAGACCTATGCCTATCCCGGTAATCCCTGGCGTGGCGAGGATGTCTCCCCGATGGCCACGAATGTGCAGTGGGACGTGGTGCGCGACGCGGGCGGCAAAGTCCTGGTGAAGATGCTGTTCAACGAGCAGGAGGTGGATTTCCCCGCGGCCTGCGAGGGGGCCCGCCATGCGGGCGGCAGCCGCTATTACGAGTACGGCGGGCTGAGGCGTTGCTACGGCCTGTAGGCGCGCTGGTGCTGCCGGTAGGCGGTGGGGGACATCCCCGTCCACTGCCGG
Source organism: Acidovorax sacchari (assembly GCF_042847045.1). Lineage (NCBI taxonomy): Bacteria > Pseudomonadati > Pseudomonadota > Betaproteobacteria > Burkholderiales > Comamonadaceae > Acidovorax > Acidovorax sacchari. The sequence continues at coordinate 5,032,587 of NZ_AP035783.1, read as the reverse complement.
AAGGCGCGCATGAAGCTCTTCTCGCTGGCGAAGCCGGCCGCCCTGGCCACGGCCTTGACGGGCCGGTCCGTGCGCTGGAGCAGGTCCCGCGCGCGCTGTTGGCGGGCCTCGTCCTTGAGCGCCTGCAGCGAGGCGCCTTCCTCCCGGAGCTGGCGGTGCAGGGTGCGGGGCGAGACGTGCAGCGCGGCGGCCAGTGTCTGCGCGCTGTGGGACAACTCCGGTGCCTGGGCCAGCGCCTGCCGCACGCGCTGCACCAGCAGGCGGTCGCGGCGGTACTGGCGCACGGTGAGGGGCAGGGCACGCTGCAGCATCAGCCGCAGCGCGTCCTCGTCGCGCTGCAGGGGCAGGTCGAGGTAGCGGGCGTCGAACCGCAGCAGGGCCTGTGGAGCGCCGAAGCGCGGCGCCACCCCGAAGAGCAGTGGATAGACCGCGGCATGCGGCGGCGGCTGGAACGGGAAGGCCGCGGACAGCAGCGGCAGCCGGGAATCGATGAACCAGCAGGCCAGCCCGAGGGCATTGCGCAGCACGGAGACGGTACAGAACTCGCGCAGCACGCCCAGGTCGCGGTGCTCGGACAGCGATAGCGTGGCGGTACCGTCCACGGCATCCAGGTGCAGGCCGATGTCGTCCGCGATGAGTGCATGGTGGCGGCACCAGCGGCGCAGTGCGATGCCCAGCGTGGGTGAGCTGATGGAGGCCCGCGCGAGCATGCCGTAGCTGCCCCAGGGCAGGCGACGGGAGAACCAGCCGAGGGCTTCGTCGTCGAGCTCGCGCATGGCGGCGGCGGAGAGTGCCTCCATCTGCAAGGCGGTGATGCGCGCCTGTGGGTTCTGCAGACTGCGTGGCGGGATTTGTGCCGCTGCCAGGGCATGGGCGGGGCTCATGCCGCGCTGGACATAGGCGTGCACGATGGCATTGACAAAGGCCATGGGGGTGGCCGCCACTGGCTGTGGTGCGGCGCTGGCAGGTGCCGGTGGCTTTGTCGTCATGCAGGGAGTGTGCAGTCCGGTGGCGCGAATTGCAACCTGTGTGGCCTGATCGGTGGCCCGGACGGCGGCTCGCAGGCGTATGCTTGGTCCGTGTGGCCGCGTCCGCCGGCATGCCGTCCCGCATACGCCGCGCACCGCCGGCCGCCGGTCCGCCAGAGACCGCATGACCAGGAGACAACTGCCGTGAACCAGCCGTCCGATCCGTCCGTCCTTTCGCCCGCCGCCAGCCATGTGCGCGGCGACACCCGTGCTCCGCTGATCGAGCAGACCCTGGGGGATTTCTTCGCCGGCATGGCGGCGCGCCATCCCGGCCGGGAAGCCCTCGTGAGCCGCCACCAGGGACTGCGGTACACCTATGCGGAACTGCATGCCGAGGTACGGCGCCTTGCCGGCGCGCTGCTGGGGCTGGGGCTGCAGAAGGGCGACCGCGTGGGCATCTGGTCGCACAACAACGCCGAATGGGTGCTGATGCAGTTCGCCACGGCGCAGGTGGGCCTCGTGCTGGTCAACATCAATCCTGCCTACCGCACTGCCGAGGTCGAGTACGCGCTGAACAAGGTGGGTTGCAGGGCGCTGGTGGCGATGGCCCGCTTCAAGACCAGCGACTATGTGGGCATGCTGCGGGAGCTGGCGCCCGAGTGGAGCCAGCAGTCTCCAGGGCAACTGGCCGCGCGGCGCCTGCCGCACCTGCGCACCGTGGTGTGGATCGACGCGCCGGGACAGGGGGACATCGAAGAGCCTGGAATGCTGCGGTTCTCGGAGCTGCTCGCGCGCGGAGATGCGCAGGATGACCGCATCGATGCGGTGGCGAAGACGCTGGACGCGCAGGATCCCATCAACATCCAGTTCACGAGCGGCACCACCGGCTTTCCCAAGGGCGCGACGCTCACGCACCGCAACATCCTGAACAACGGCTTCTTCATCGGCGAGTGCATGCGCCTCACGCCGGAAGACCGGCTCTGCATCCCCGTCCCGCTCTACCACTGCTTCGGCATGGTGCTGGGCAACCTCGCTTGCGTGACGCACGGCAGCGCCATCGTCTATCCCAGCGACGGCTTCGATCCGCTGGCGGTGCTGGAGACGGTGCAGGCCGAGCGCTGCACCGGGCTGCATGGCGTGCCCACCATGTTCATCGCCGAGCTGCAACACCCGCGGTTCGCGGAGTTCGATCTCTCGACGCTGCGCACCGGCATCATGGCGGGCTCCCCCTGCCCGATCGAGGTCATGAAGCGCGTGGTGAGCGACATGCACCTGGAGCAGATCACCATCGCCTACGGCATGACTGAGACCAGTCCCGTGAGCTGCCAGAGCAGCACCGACACGCCGCTGGACAAGCGCGTCTCCACCGTGGGGCTCGTGCAGCCGCACCTGGAGGTGAAGATCATCGACCCGGATTCCGGCGGGCCCGTGCCCCGCGGCCGCTCCGGAGAACTGTGCACGCGCGGCTATTCGGTGATGCACGGCTACTGGGGCGATCCGGACAAGACGCGCGAGGCGATCGATGCGGAGGGATGGATGCACACGGGCGACCTGGCCACGATGGACGCCGAGGGCTACGTGAACATCGTCGGCCGCATCAAGGACATGGTGATCCGCGGCGGCGAGAACATCTACCCGCGCGAGATCGAGGAGTTTCTCTACCGGCATCCGCAGGTGCAGGACGTGCAGGTGGTGGGCGTGCCCGACGAGAAGTACGGCGAGGAGCTGTGCGCCTGGATCATCGCCAAACCCGGCGAGCAGCCCACCGAGGACGGCATCCGGGCGTTCTGCCAGGGCCAGATCGCGCACTACAAGGTGCCGCGCCACATCCGGTTCGTTTCCGAATTCCCGATGACGGTGACCGGAAAGATCCAGAAATTCAAGATCCGCGATGCCATGAAGGAGCAGCTCGGCCTGACCGAGCGCGCCACCGCCTGAAATCTTCCTCCCGCCCTGCCATGATTCTCGAATCCCGCCTCAATCCCCGCTCGGCCGACTTCCAGGCCAATGCTTCCGCGATGCGCACTCTCGTGCAGGACCTGCGCGACCGCGCGGCCCAGGTGGCCCTGGGCGGCAGCGAAGCCGCGCGCGCCAAGCATACGGCGCGCGGCAAGCTGCTGCCGCGCGACCGCGTGCGCGAGCTGCTGGACCCGGGCTCCCCGTTCCTGGAGATCGCGCCGCTGGCCGCGCTGGGCATGTACGGCGACGAGGCGCCGGGCGCGGGCCTGATCGCGGGCATCGGCCGGGTGAGCGGCGTGGACTGCATGGTGGTCTGCAACGACGCCACGGTGAAGGGCGGTACCTACTATCCGATGACCGTGAAGAAGCACCTGCGCGCGCAGGAGATCGCGCAGCAGAACCGTCTGCCGTGCATCTACCTGGTCGATTCGGGAGGCGCGAACCTGCCGAACCAGGACGAGGTGTTTCCCGACCGGGACCATTTCGGCCGCATCTTCTACAACCAGGCGCAGATGAGTGCCCAGGGCATCGCGCAGATCGCGGTGGTGATGGGCAGCTGCACGGCGGGCGGGGCGTATGTGCCGGCGATGAGCGACGAGTCCATCATCGTGAAGAACCAGGGCACGATCTTCCTGGGCGGCCCGCCGCTGGTGAAGGCGGCCACGGGCGAGGTGGTGACCGCCGAGGATCTGGGCGGCGGCGACGTGCATACGCGGCTGTCGGGCGTGGCCGACCATCTCGCGCAGAACGACCTGCATGCGCTGCAGCTCGCGCGCCATGCGGTGCGCAGCCTGAACCGCGAGCGTGCGCCGGCCGCCGGCTGCGCGGCGCCGCAGGCGCCTGCGTTCGAGGCGCAGGAGCTGTATGGCGTGATTCCGGTGGACACGCGCAAGCCGTTCGATGTGCGCGAGATCATCGCGCGCATCGTGGACGGCAGCGAATTCGACGAATTCAAGGCGCGCTACGGCACCACGCTGGTCACGGGCTTCGCGCGCATCGAGGGCATGCCCGTGGGCATCATCGCCAACAACGGCATCCTGTTCTCGGAAGCCGCCCTGAAGGGCGCGCATTTCATCGAGCTGTGCTGCCAGCGCAAGATCCCGCTGGTGTTCCTGCAGAACATCACCGGCTTCATGGTGGGCCGCAAGTATGAAAACGAAGGTATCGCGCGCAATGGCGCGAAGATGGTGACGGCGGTGGCCACGGCGGCGGTGCCGAAGTTCACGATCGTCATCGGTGGATCGTTCGGCGCCGGCAACTACGGCATGTGCGGCCGCGCCTATTCACCGCGCTTTCTCTGGATGTGGCCGAACGCGCGCATCTCGGTGATGGGCGGCGAGCAGGCCGCGAGCGTGCTGGCCACCGTGCGGCGCGACGGCATCGAGGGCAAGGGCGGCACCTGGAGCATGGAGGAGGAAGAGGCATTCAAGGCGCCGATCCGCCGCCAGTACGAGGAACAGGGCCACCCCTACTACGCCACGGCGCGCCTGTGGGACGATGGGGTGATCGACCCCGCGGACACGCGCCGCGTGCTGGCGCTGGGCCTGGCTGCCGCGCGCAATGCGCCCATAGAGGACACGAAGTTCGGCATTTTCCGCATGTGAGCGCCCCGGGGCTCGCCCATCCTGACAGCACAAGGAGGAATCCATCATGACGACCACCGAATACCGCCATCTGCACGTCGGCCAGGCCGGATCGATCGCGCGCGTCACCCTCGCGCGGCCGGAGGTGCGCAACGCGTTCAGCGACGAGGTCATCGCCGAGCTGACCCGCGTGTTCGAGGCGCTGGGCCGGCAGGAGGACGTGCGCGCCATCGTGCTCGCCGCCGAAGGCCCGGCCTTTTGCGCGGGTGCGGACCTGAACTGGATGCGCCGCATGGCCGACTATTCGCGTGCGGAGAACGTCGCGGACGCGGGCCGGCTGGCGGCGATGCTGCGCACGCTGAACGAATGCCCCAAGCCGACCATCGCGCGCATCCAGGGCGATGTGTATGCGGGCGGAGTGGGGCTGGTGGCTGCCTGCGACGTGGCGGTGGCCGTGGACACGGCGGCGTTCTGCCTGAGCGAGGTGCGGCTGGGGCTGATTCCCGCCACCATCGGGCCTTACGTGGTGCAGGCCATGGGCGAGCGCGCGGCGCGCCGCTATGTCGTGACCGGCGAACGCTTCAGCGCGCTGGAGGCGCTGCGCGTGGGGCTGGTGCACGAGGTGGTGGATTTCGAGCAGCTCGACGAGAAGCTCGATGCCGTCCTGCAGGCGATCGCCGCGGCCGGACCGCAGGCGGTGGCCGCGGGCAAGCGCCTGGTGCGCGACATCGCGGGGCGGCCCATCGACGATGCACTCATCGCCTCGACGGTGGAGTCCATCGCGGACATCCGGGCGAGCGGCGAGGGGCGCGAGGGCGTGCAGGCCTTCCTGCAGAAGCGCAAGCCGGCCTGGCTGCCGGCTCGCGACTGAGGACGCCCCTGCGGGCCCGCTGCCATGGATGCCCTCTGGCTGCACATCGTCCAGTGGCTGCACGCCGCCGGGCTGCACGTGGATGCGGGCACGGCCCGGGCCGTGGCGGAGCAGGCGCGTCATGCCACGGGCGCACTGGACATGCCGGGCCTGCTGGCGCTCGCCGCCGGGCTCGGCTGGGCCAGCGGTTTCCGGCTCTATGCGGTGGTCTTCCTCGTCGGCGCGATGGGAGCGGGAGGCTGGCTCGCGCTGCCGGAAGGGTTGCGCATGCTGCAGCACCCGGCCGTGCTGCTGGTGAGCGGGCTGCTGCTGTGCGTGGAGTTCATCGCCGACAAGGTGCCCTGGTTCGACAGCCTGTGGGACGCCGCGCATGCCGTGATCCGCGTGCCCGCGGGCGCCCTGCTGGCCGCCGGTGTGTTCGGCCCGGACAACGGCGGCATGGCGCTGGCGGCCGGCCTGCTGGGTGGTTCGCTGTCCGCCACGGCGCTGGCCACCAAGATGACCGCGCGGGCTGCCGCCAACACGTCGCCGGAGCCCGTGTCCAACTGGCTGCTGTCGTTCTTCGAGGACGGCCTGGTCGTGGTGGTGGTCTGGCTGGCCACGCAGCATCCGGTGGCTTTCGGCATCGCGCTGGCCTGCATGGTGGCGCTGTCGGTGCTGGTGCTGGTGGTGCTGCTGAAGTTCCTGCGCGCCGTGCTGCGGCGGCTCTCGGCTTTGTTTTCCCGGCCTGCGGCCCCGGCCACGAGATGAGTGCGGGCGGCCTGATTTTGGAGTGAGACGCAAAGATGTTTGACAAGATACTGATTGCCAACCGCGGGGAAATCGCCTGCCGGGCAGGCGTTTCTGCAAATGGAATGGCACGCGCAGCGTGCGCAGGCGATTTCTCCGCGGAGGACTCCCATGTTTGACAAGATCCTCATCGCCAACCGCGGGGAAATCGCATGCCGGGTGGCCGCTACGGCGCGCCGCATGGGCGTGAAGACCGTCGCCGTGTATTCCGATGCCGACGCCTCGGCCCGGCACGTGGCCGCCTGCGACGAGGCGGTGCACATCGGCGGCAGTGCCCCGCAGGAGAGCTACCTGCGCTGGGAGCGCATCCTCGAGGCGGCGCGCCGCACGGGGGCGCAGGCCATCCATCCGGGTTACGGGTTCCTGTCGGAGAACGAGGAGTTCGCGCAGGCCTGCCAGGATGCCGGGCTCGTCTTCATCGGTCCGCCGCCGTCCGCCATCCAGGCGATGGGGCTCAAGGCCGAATCCAAGCAACTGATGGAGAAGGCCGGCGTGCCGCTGGTGCCGGGCTACCACGGCGCCGACCAGGATCCGGCGCTGCTGCAGCGCGAGGCCGACCGCATCGGCTACCCGGTGCTCATCAAGGCCAGCGCCGGGGGCGGTGGCAAGGGCATGCGGGCGGTCGAGAAGGCCTCCGACTTCGCGGCGGCGCTGGAGTCATGCAAGCGCGAGGCGATCAACAGCTTCGGCGACGACGCGGTGCTGATCGAGAAGTACGTGCAGCGACCGCGCCATATCGAGATCCAGGTGTTCGGCGACACGCACGGCGGGTGCGTTTATCTTTTCGAGCGCGACTGCTCCGTGCAGCGCCGCCACCAGAAGGTGCTGGAGGAGGCGCCCGCGCCGGGCATGGCCGAGGAGATGCGGGTGCGCATGGGCCAGGCGGCGGTCGCCGCCGCGCGGGCCGTGGGCTACGTGGGCGCCGGCACGGTGGAGTTCATCGTCGAGCAGCGCGAGGGCGGCGCGATGGATTTCTTCTTCATGGAAATGAACACGCGCCTGCAGGTGGAGCACCCGGTGACGGAGGCGATCACCGGCCAGGATCTCGTGGAGTGGCAATTGCGGGTGGCCGCGGGCGAGCCGCTGCCGCTGGCGCAGGACGAGTTGCGCATCACCGGCCATGCGATCGAGGCGCGCATCTGCGCCGAGAACCCTGACAACCAGTTCCTGCCCGCCACGGGCCGGCTGGCTGTCTATCGCCATGGCCCCTGCACGCATTTCGAGCGCGGCGCGGTGCGTATCGATGCCGGGGTGCGCGAGGGCGATGCGATCAGTCCGTTCTACGACTCGATGATCGCCAAGCTCATCGTGCACGGCGATACGCGCGAGCAGGCGCTGGCGCGGCTGGACGAGGCGCTTTCGCGCATGCACATCGTGGGGCTGGCGACGAACGTGCAGTTCCTGCGGCATGTGCTGCGCACCGAATCCTTCGCGAAGGCCCGCCTGGACACCGCGCTCATCCAGCGCGAGCAGGCGGTGCTTTTCCACCAGTCGCCGGTGCCGCTTCCGCTGGCCCTGGCCGCGACCGTGGCCCATGCACTGCTGGCCGAGCAGGCTGCCGAACAGCCGGGCGACCCGTTCGGGCGCCGTGACGGTTGGCAGGGATGGGGCGACAGCCTCCGGCGCTTCGAGGTGGAGTGCGCCGGACAGCCAGCCTCCGCGACGCTCAGCTACCGGCCCGGGGAGGCGCCCCTGCTCCGGGTGGAAGCCGGCGGCGCCGTGCTGGCCGAGGGGCCGCTGGTCTTCGGGCGCTCTGGCGGCACGGGGGGGGAGGGCGGGGCCATCGACCTGTCCTTCGCCGGCGAGCGCACGCGGGCCACGGTGCATGCCCGCGGGGAGGCTCGCCACGTCTTCATGCCGCGGGGCGCTGCGCAACTCACGGCCATCGACCGGCTGGCCCACGCGGGCGAGGCGCAGGCCGAAGGCGGACGTCTCACCGCCCCGATGCCCGGCAAGGTGGTGTCCTTCGCCGTGCGCGCGGGCGACCGCGTGGCCAGGGGCCAGGCGCTGGCCGTGATGGAAGCGATGAAGATGGAGCACACGATTGCCGCGCCCGCCGACGGCACCGTGGAGGAGCTGCTCTATGCGCCCGGGGACCAGGTGAGCGAAGGGGCCGAACTGCTGCGCCTGGCCGCGGCGGCATGACGGCGCGGAAAGCCTGCGTGACAGCGCGGACCATGCCCTCTGCGATAGGCTCCGGAGAATGACCGACATCCTCTTTTGCTGTACCGATACACCGCCCGCGCCCTGGCTGGAAGGCCTGCGCTCCGCCCTGCCCGATGCCCGCGTCGCGGTGTGGGAGCCCGGTGCACCCCAGGCCGACTACGCGGTGGTGTGGGCGCCGCCACAGCAGTTCCTGGACGAGCAGCCGCGGCTGCGGGCGCTGTTCAACATCGGCGCGGGCGTGGATGCGCTGCTGAAGCTGCGCGTGCCCGAAGGCTGCCGCATCGTGCGGCTCGACGACGCGGGCATGGCCGTGCAGATGGCGGAATATGTCTGCCATGCCGTCATCCGCCATTTCCGCGAATTCGATGCCTACGAGGCCGCAGAGCGCGAAGGCCGCTGGGCTTTCCGCAAGCCGCGGCTGCGCCAGGATTTCCCGGTGGGCGTCATGGGGCTGGGCGTGCTGGGCGAGCGCGTGGCGCGCGCCCTGGCGCATTTCGAGTTTCCCGTGCAGGGCTGGAGCCGCTCGCCCAAGGCGGTCGAAGACGTGCGCACCTTCCACGGGGCCGATGGGCTGCAGGACTTCCTGGCAGCGAGCCGCGTGCTGGTGAACCTGCTGCCCCTCACCCCCGATACGACGGGCATCCTGCGCCGCGAGACGCTTTCTCGCCTGCTGCCGGGCGGCTACCTGATCAACGTGGCGCGGGGAGCGCACCTCGTGGAGGAGGACCTGCTGCCCCTGCTGGACAGCGGCCATCTCGCGGGTGCCACGCTGGACGTCTTCCGCACCGAACCGCTGCCGGCGGACCATCCGTTCTGGGGGCATCCGCGCGTCACCGTCACGCCCCACACCTCGGCACGCACGCTGCGCGCGGAGAGCATCGCCCAGATCGCGCGCAAGATCGATGCGCTGCGCCAGGGCGCGTTCTCGGTGCTCGGCGAGGTCGATCCGGCGCGGGGCTATTGAGGCCCCCCCGAATCCCACGAACCTTTTCAGGAACTTTCCATGTCCTCTCTTCCTACCCGCGCCAAGATCGTGGATGTCGGCCCGCGCGACGGGCTACAGAACGAGAAATCGCCCGTGCCGGCCAGCGTCAAGATCGGCCTCGTCCACCGGCTGCAGGCTGCCGGGCTGACCGAGATCGAGGTCACGAGCTATGTCTCGCCCAAGTGGGTGCCGCAGATGGCGGACAACCATGAGGTGATGGCCGGCATCGAGCGGCGCCCGGGCGTCCGCTATTCAGTGCTGACGCCCAACCTGAAGGGCTACGAGGCGGCCGTGCTGGACCGGCCCGACGAGATCGTGGTGTTCGGCTCCGCCAGCGAGGCGTTCAGCCAGAAGAACATCAATTGCAGCATTGCCGAGAGCATCGAGCGCTTCGCCCCGGTGGTGGAGGCCGCGCGTGCCGCGGGCATCCATGTGCGCGGGGCGATGAGCTGCACCGTGGGCTGCCCTTACGAAGGCGAAGTGGCGCCGGAGCGGGTGGGTTACCTGGCCGGGCTCATGAAAGGCATCGGTGTGCAGCACATCGGCGTGGCCGACACCATCGGCGTGGGCACCCCGCGCAAGGTGCAGCGCGCCATCGAGGCGACGCTCGCGCACTATGCCGTGGATGATGTCTCCGGGCACTTCCACGATACCTACGGACAGGCGCTCGCCAACACACTGGCCGCGCTGGAGATGGGTATCTGGCAGTTCGACACATCGGTGGCCGGCCTGGGCGGCTGTCCCTATGCGAAGGGGGCCACGGGCAACGTGGCCACCGAGGACGTGGTGTACATGCTGCACGGCATGGGCATCGAGACGGGCATCGACCTGGATGCGCTGGTCGATGCGGGCGCCTACATCAGCGATTTCCTCGGCCGCAAGCCGAATTCGCGCGCGGCCACGGCGCTGCTGAACAAGCGCGCGGGCTGACCCCTTTCGGACGGACGGCGGTTCGCCGGCGCCGCTCAACGCAGCCCGGCCCCGCCCAGCCCCTGGCGCAGGTGCTCCAGGAAGGCCTGCGCCGCCCTGGGCTGCGTGCGTCCGACGAGCGTCTGCACCTCGACGTTGCGCAAGTCCAGCCCCTTGTCGCGCAGCCGCACGAAGGCCAGTTCGCTCCGGTCCACCTGGTTGCTCACGGAGATCTGGCCGCAGATGGTCACGCCGTCCTCGCGGTGGCGCAGAAAGCCGAACAGCGCACTGATGTAGTTGCTCGTCAGCACCGGCTCCACCGCCAGGCGCTGGCGGCTGCAGGCGATGTCGAACAGCTGGCGCACGGTGGTGTCGTCCTCGGGCAGGGCGATGGGATAGGCCAGCAGCTGCGAGAGGCTGATCTGCCGGAAGCGCGACAGCGGATGGCCCTGGCGCATGGCGGCCCCCACCGGCGCGGGCTGCAAATGCTCGACCTTGATGTCTTTCTCGGTATGGCGGCTCATCACGATGCCGATATCCGCGTCGCTGAGCAGCACGCGCCGCGTGCATTCTGCCGGCGCATGCACGCTCAGGTGGAACTGCACGCCCGGGTGCTGCCGGTGGAAGTCGCTGATGAGCCGCGGCAGGAATTCCATGGCGAAGCCCTCGGCCGAGGCGATGCGCACCCGCCCGCGCCGTATGCCCTGCAGTGACTGGATCTCCTGCACCACGCGCTCGGCATCGTGCGCGGACTTGAGGGCGTGCGTGGCCAGCAGTTCGCCCGCCGAGCTGGGCACCATGCCGCGCGCATGGCGCTCGAACAGCGCCGCGCCCAGCACGTCCTCCAGGTGGGCGATCTGGCGGCTGATGGCCGATCCCGCCACGGACAGGCGCGCCGAGGCCTCGCTGATGGAGCCGCAGCGGACGACCTCCAGGAAATAGCGCAGCGCCGTGTCCTGCAACTGGCGGGCGATGAGCGGGGAACGGTTCATGGCCGGGAAGGTTGCATGCACCGTGCCAGCACGCCAGCAGGCATGCGAAGCCCCCGGCAGTACCGGGCGCAGAGATGTTCCGTTGCCGGAACGGCATCGCCGGGCTGCGAAAACGGTAATAGTGCGAACGGCTTTTGTGTCCCATTCTTGCTCCTCGACACACGTTCCGTTGCCTGTATGACGAAGGAGTTTCCGAAATGGGTCATCTTTACCCCACTCTGGTGCGCCGCAGCTGTGCGCTGGCGTTCGCAGCCTTGTCCCTGGCCACCGGCGCCCATGCGGGCAAGGCCGACGACACGCTGGTCTACGCCTCGGACAACGAAGTCGAGAACGTGAGCCCGTACCACAACAACATGCGCGAGGGAGTGATCCTGGCCAACATGGCCTGGGACACGCTGATCTACCGCGACCCGAAGACCGGCGAGCACAAGCCGCTGCTGGCCACGGCCTGGAAGTGGGAGTCCCCCACGGCGCTACTGGTCACGCTGCGCCCGGGCGTGAAGTTCCACAACGGCGACCCGCTGGGCGCCGAGGACGTGGCCTTCACCTTCAACGTGGTCAACGGACCGGACGCCAAGATCGCCACGCGCCAGAACACCGACTGGATCAAGAACGTCGAGGTCGTCGGACCGCTGCAGGTACGCATCCACCTCAAGACGCCGTTCCCGGCCGCGCTCGAATACCTGGCAGGCCCCACGCCCATCTACCCCGCGGCCTACTTCAAGAAGGTCGGCCTGGAAGGCTTCAGCAAGGCGCCCGTCGGCACCGGCCCCTACAGGATCACGGCCGTGGTGCCCGGGCAGGGCGTGACCATGGTCAAGAACCCGGCCTACTTCAAGGACAGCCCCGTGGGGCAGCCGCAGATCGGCACGGTGAAGTTCGTCGTGGTGCGCGACCCCGAGGCCCGCGCCGCCCAGCTCATGACCGGCGCGATCGACTGGATCTGGCGCGTGCCGGCCGACCAGGCAGAGTCCATGAAGGCGACCATGCCCCAGATCACGGTGCTCAGCGGCGAGACCATGCGCCTGGGCTTCGTCACCATCAACAACGTGGGCACCACGCCCGAATCGGCGCCCTTCAAGGACGTGCGCGTGCGCCAGGCCGTGAACTACGCCATCAACCGCAAGGGCTTCGCCGACAGCCTGGTGCGCGGCGGCAGCCAGCCGGTGTACGCGCCGTGCTTCCGCATGCAGGTGGGCTGCGTGACCAGCAAGGTGGTGCGCTACGAGTACAACCCGGCCAAGGCCAAGGAACTGCTGGCGCAGGCCGGCTACCCCAACGGCTTCGACACCGACCTGTGGGCCTACCGCGAGCGCGAGTACGCCGAGGCGCTGATCGGCGACCTGCGCAAGGTGGGCATCCGCGCCCGGCTGCATTTCGTGCAGTACCCGGCGCTGCGCACCGAGGTCCGCTCCGGCCGCGCGCCGCTCACCTTCCAGGCCTGGGGCTCGTATTCCATCAGCGATGCCTCCGCTTTCGTGGGAAATTTCTTCAAGGGCGGGCCGGACGACACGGCCAAGGACCCGCAGACCATCGCCCTGCTGCAGACCGCCGACAGCAGCACCGACAAGACCGACCGCCTCGCCAAGTACGGCCAGGCGCTGGAGCGCATCAGCAAGGAGGCGATGTGGGCGCCGATCTTCTCCTACTCGACCAACTACGCCTTCACCAAGGACCTGGCCTTCGACGCCTGGCCCGACGAGCTGCCGCGCTTCGCGCAGTCCCGCTGGAAGTGAGCCTGCTCCGCGACTCCCCGTGAACGCCCTGCAACCCTCCCGCTGACACACCATGCTGACCTACATCCTGCGCAGGCTGGCGGTGGCACTGGCCGTGATGCTCACCGTCGCGGTGGTGAGCTTCCTGCTGCTGCACCTCTCCGGCGACCTGGCCACGGCCATCGCCGGCCCGGAATCGAGCGCCGCCGACGTGGAGAAGATCCGCGTGCAGTACGGCCTGGACCGGCCCATGACCACCCAGTTCTTCGACTGGCTGGGCTCGGCCCTGCAACTGGACTTCGGCCGCTCGTTCTACTTCCAGAACACGGTGATGGAGCTGGTGGGCGAACGCCTGCCGATCACGCTCAAGCTCGGCGCGGTATCGCTGCTGCTGGCCGTGGCCGTGGCCATTCCGCTGGGCGTGGCGGCGGCGCTCTACCGTGACACCTGGGTGGACCGGCTGGCGCTGCTGGTGGCCACCATAGGGCAGGCCATGCCCAACTTCTGGTTCGCGCTGGCGCTGATCGTGGTGTTCTCCGTGGGGCTCAAATGGCTGCCCGTGGCGGGCAATACCAGCTGGCAGAACTTCGTGCTGCCGGCCGTGGCGCTGGGCTACTACGCCATGCCATCGCTGATGCGGCTGACGCGCGCCGGCATGCTGGACGTGATGGGTTCGGACTACATCCGCACGGCACGCGCCAAGGGGCTGTCGCGGTCGCGCGTCGTGTTCAAGCACGGGCTGCGCAACGCCATCATTCCCGTGGTGGCGCTGGCGGCAGTGGAGCTGGGCTTCATGCTGGGCGGCTCGGTGGTCATCGAGTCGGTCTATTCGCTGCAGGGCCTGGGCCAGCTGGCCTGGGATTCCATCGCCCGCAACGACTATCCCGTGGTGCAGGCCGTGGTGCTCATCATCGCCACGTTCTACATCGCGCTCACCTTCGTGGCCGACGTGCTCAACGCCGCGCTCGACCCGCGCATGCGCACCCGCTGAGGAAGGGCATTTCCATGACGACGACCTCCTTGCCCCTGTCCGGCACCGCGGCGCTGGCCGCGCTGCCCGTGCCGGCCTGGCGCCGCGCGCTGCGCCGCGTGGCCGGCCACCGCGGGCTGCTGATCGGCAGCATCGTGCTGGGCCTGGCCGTGATCGCTGCCGTGTTCGCGCCCTGGCTGGCGCCGCACGACCCCTTCGCGCAGGACGTGACCCAGCGTCTGATTCCGCCCGTGTGGCACGAGCGCGGCACCTGGGAGCACGTGCTCGGCACCGACAAGCTGGGTCGCGACTACCTGAGCCGCCTGCTCTACGGTGCGCGCGTGTCGCTGGTGATCGGCTTCGTCACCGCGCTCGTCGCCGGGCTGATCGGCACCACCCTGGGCGTGCTGGCCGGCTACTTCGGCGGCCGCGTGGACGCGGTGGTGAGCTACGTCATCACCTGCCGCCTGGCCATGCCCGTGGTGCTGGTGGCCCTGGCCATGGCCTCGCTGGTGGGCGGCTCGCTCAAGGTGGTGATCGTGCTGCTGAGCCTGCTGCTGTGGGACCGCTTCGCCATCGTCACGCGCTCGGCCACGCAGCAGCTGCGCGACGCCGAGTTCATCGCCGCCGCCAAGAGCCTGGGCGCCTCCACGCCCTACATCCTGGTGCGCGAACTGCTGCCCAACCTGATGGGCGCGCTCACCGTGGTGGCCACGCTGGAGATGGCGCACGCCATCCTGCTCGAATCCACGCTCTCCTTCCTGGGCCTGGGCGTGCAGCCGCCCACGCCCTCGTGGGGCCTGATGGTGGCCGAGGGCAAGGCCTACATGTTCTTCCAGCCCTGGGTGATCATGATCCCGGGCGTGGTGCTGGCGCTTCTGGTGCTGGCCATCAACCTCGTGGGCGACGGCATCCGCGACGTGGCGGCCCCCGATGGACGCCACTGAAAAAAACCGAGGAGAACCCCGATGAGCATCCTTCTCGATGTGAAGAACCTGCGGGTGGACCTGCCCACCGAGCGCGGCGTGCTGCATGCCGTGCGCGGCATCGACTTCCAGGTGCGGCGCGGCGAGATGCTGTGCCTGGTCGGCGAGTCGGGTTGCGGCAAGTCCATGACCTCGCTGGCGCTGATGGGTTTGCTGCCGTCCCGGGCCCGGCGGTCGGCCGACCGCCTGCACTTCGACGGCATCGACCTGCAGGCGCAGGACGAGCGCGGCATGGCGCGGCTGCGCGGCGCGCGCATGTCCATGATCTTTCAGGAGCCCATGACCTCGCTGAACCCTTCGTACACGCTGGGCGACCAGCTGTGCGAGGCGTTGCGCGCCCACCGCAAGGCGACGGCCGCCGAGGCGCGCGAGCGCGCCCTCTACCTGCTGGAGCGCGCCGGCGTGCCCCAGGCAGCCGACCGCCTGCGCCAGTACCCGCACCAGCTCTCGGGCGGCCTGCGCCAGCGCGTGATGATCGCCATGGCGCTGATGTGCGGCCCCGACCTCATCATCGCCGATGAGCCCACCACGGCGCTGGACGTGACCATCCAGGCGCAGATCCTGCGCCTGATCCGCGAGCTGCAGAAGGAATTCGGCACCGCGGTGGTTTTCATCACGCACGACCTCGGCGTGGTGGCGCGCATCGCCGACCGCGTGGCCGTGATGTACGCGGGCGAGGTGGTCGAAACGGCGCCCGTGGACGCGCTGTTCGCACAGCCTTCGCACCCCTACACCCAGGGCCTGCTGCGCTGCATTCCCGTGCGCGGCAGAACGCTGCCGGGCAGCCGCCTGCAGGCGATTCCCGGCGTGGTGCCCAGCCTCGTCGGCGACGTGCAGGGCTGCGCCTTCGCCAACCGCTGCAGCCTGGCCCGGCCTGTCTGCAGCGCCGCGCCGCCGTTCGTGCAGGTGGCGCCGGGCCATGCCGTGCGCTGCGTCCTCGCCGCCGATTCCGAAACCCTGCCACTGGCGGAGGCCGCATGAACGCCATGACCGACTCCCTGGCCTGGAACCTGCCCGGGCCTGCCTCCGCCGCGCCGCCGCCGGCGGGCACGGTGGGCGGCTCCGAGGACATCGCGCTGGAGCTCTGCGCGCTGAGCCGCAGCTTCCGGCTCAAGCGTGGCCTGTTCCAGCCCGCGGGCAGCATCCAGGCCGTGAGCGAGGTGTCGCTGCGCATCCGCCAGGGCGAAACGCTGGGCCTGGTTGGCGAATCCGGCTGCGGCAAGAGCACGCTGGCCAAGATGCTGCTGGGGTTGTTGCCGCCCACGTCCGGCAACGTGCTGGTGGACGGCCGGGAGATCGACCCGCGCGAGCGCCGCGCGCTGGCCCGCCGCATCCAGCCGATCTTCCAGGACCCGTACTCCTCGCTCAACCCGCGCCGCACCGTGGCCGACATCGTCGGCGTGCCGCTGCGCCTGCATGGCGTGGGTACGGCGGCCGAGCAGGCGCGCGCCATCAAGGCCATGCTCGACCTGGTCGGCATGCCCGAGCGCACGCACCGGCAATATCCCAACCAGCTCTCCGGCGGCCAGCGCCAGCGCGTGGCCATCGCCCGCGCCCTGGTGCTGCGGCCCGGGATCCTGGTCTGCGACGAGCCCACCTCGGCGCTGGACGTGTCCGTGCAGGCGCAGATCCTGAACCTGCTGCTGGACCTCAAGGCCGAGTTCGGCCTCACCTACCTGTTCATCAGCCACGACCTGGGCGTGGTGGAGCACCTGGTGGACCGCGTGGCCGTGATGCACCGGGGCCGCATCGTCGAGCAGGGCACGCGCGAGCAGGTCTTCGCCGCTCCGCAACACCCCTACACCCGCATGCTGCTGGCTTCCGCCCTGTCGCCCG
This sequence comes from Acidovorax sacchari, assembly GCF_042847045.1. Taxonomy (NCBI): domain Bacteria; kingdom Pseudomonadati; phylum Pseudomonadota; class Betaproteobacteria; order Burkholderiales; family Comamonadaceae; genus Acidovorax; species Acidovorax sacchari. The sequence goes on along the minus strand of NZ_AP035783.1, from coordinate 5,015,858 downwards.
AGCCGGGGCTGGGCCTGCCCGACATCGACCGCGAGGCCTTCGCCTGATGACCACTTGCGCCTTCTCCACCGGCACCCTGGAGCCTGCCATGACCCGTGAATCCGCTATCGCACGTACCGTCGCCGTCTTCGACGACGGGCGCTTCCAGGCGACGCTCGATCGTCGCGTCGCCTTCCGCACCGAGAGCCAGGACGCTGCCAGCCTGCCGCAGCTGTACGCCTACCTGAACGACGAGATCGTGCCGCTGCTGCAGCAGCTGGCTTTCAGCTGCCGGATCGTGGACAACCCCATGCCGGGCAAGAGCCCCTTCCTGCTGGCCGAACGCATCGAGGCGGGAGCCGCCTTCACCGTGCTCACCTATGGCCACGGCGATGTGGTGCGCGGCTACGACGCGCAGTGGCGCGAAGGTCTGCAGCCCTGGAAGATCGTGGTGGACGGCAACCGCTGGTACGGGCGCGGCACGGCCGACAACAAGGGCCAGCACACCATCAACCTCACGGCGCTGGAGCAGGTGCTCCAGGCCCGCGACGGCGTGCTGGGCTACAACGTGAAGATCATCCTGGAAATGGGCGAGGAGGATGGCTCTCCGGGTCTCGACGCGGTCTGCGCGCAGCACCGGGACTTCCTGGCCGCCGACCTGTTCCTGGCCTCCGACGGGCCGCGCGTATCGGCTTCGCGGGCCACGATGTTCCTGGGCTCGCGCGGCGTGTTCAACTTCGACCTGCACCTCGACCTGCGCGACGGCGGCCACCACTCCGGCAACTGGGGCGGGCTGCTGCGCAACCCGGGCATCCGCCTGGCCCACGCCATCGCCACGCTGGTGGACGCGAAGGGCCGCATCCTGGTGCCGGGCCTGCTTCCGAAGCAACTGCCCGAGAGCGTGCGCGTGGCCCTGCGCGACATCGAGGTGGGCGGCAGCGCAGGCGACCCGGAGATCGACCCGGACTGGGGCGAGCCCGGCCTGACGCCCGCCGAGCGCGTCATCGGCTGGAACAGCCTGGAGGTACTGGCCTTCACCTGCGGCAACCCCGCCATGCCGGTCCATGCCATTCCGGCCACGGCGCGGGCGCACTGCCACATGCGCTACGTGGTGGGCAGCGACGCGGCGCATTTCCTCGACCACATCCGGGCCCAGCTGGCCGCCCATGGCTTCGACGACGTGGAGGTGCGCGGCACCGACGTGCACATGGCCGCCACGCGCCTGGACCCGGACGACGCCTGGGTGCGCTGGGGCCTGGCCTCGATGGAACGCACCACCGGCCGGCGCCCGGCACTGCTGCCCAACCTGGGCGGCTCCCTGCCCAACGACGTGTTCTCCGAAACGCTGGGCCTGCCCACGCTGTGGGTGCCGCACTCCTATCCGGCGTGCTCGCAGCACGCGCCCAACGAACACATCCTGGCGGATGTCACGCGCGAATCGCTGGAGATCATGGCCGGCCTGTTCTGGGACCTGGCCGAACAGGGGCCGGCCGTGATGCGGGAGCGCGCCGCGTGAGCGCCTGACTGTCGCGTGGCAGGCGATCCTGCGCTGGGAGGGCGCGCTCGCTAAGATGGGCGCTTTCCCTCCACCTTCCCGAACGACCAGGACGCTTTCACCATGTGTGGTGCCGAACTCCGAACCTTGCCCGAGGGCGTGCAGCGCGTGGCCGCTGCCCTGCAGGCCAAAGGCCATCCCCATGCCCCGCGCATGCTCGACAACTCGGCGCGCACCGCGCAGGAAGCGGCCGACGCGCTCGGCATCGCCGTCGGGCAGATCGCCAAGAGCATCATCTTCCGGCGCAAGAGCGACGACGCGGCCGTGCTGGTGGTCACCTCGGGCGACCGGCGGGTGGACGAGAAGAAGGTGGATGCGCTGGTGGGCAAGACGGGCCGTGCCGATGCCGAGTTCGTCAAGGCCAGGACCGGCTTCACCATCGGCGGCGTCTCGCCCGTGGCGCACGCCACGCCGCCGGTGACGCTGATCGACCGCGACCTGTTCCGTTTCGACGAGATCTGGGCCGCGGCGGGCCACCCCCACGGCGTGTTTCTGCTGCGGCCGCAGGACCTGGAGGCACTCACCGGCGCGCCCGTCGTGGACGTGGTGCAGCCGCCCGCGGCCGCATGAGCCGGACGGCGCTGCAGGCGCTCGCGGAACGAGCCGCGCAGGTCGCCGCCGCGGGCGGCTTCGCGGTGGAGGGCGGGGTACCGGTGCCGTCGCCCTGCATCGGCGTCTGCCGCATGGATGCGGCCGGCCACCATTGCGAAGGGTGCTTTCGCACGCTCGACGAGATCCGCGACTGGTCGGCCGCCCCGCCGGCCCGGCAGCGTGCGGTCTGGGCCGCGCTGCTGCAGCGCGCGGGGCTGTAGCCCGCCGGGCCGAGCGGCTGAAAGGCAAGGCGATGGCCGAAGACGCACCCACGAAGGAGGCATCCCCATGAAGCACATCGTTTTTTACCTGGATTTCGTGTCGCCCTACGCGTGGCTGGCCTTCGAGCGCCTCCCGCAGGTGCTCGAGGGCCTGAGCCATTCGGTCGAGTACCGCCCCGTGCTGCTCGGCGCGCTGCTGCAGCAGCACGGCAACCCCGGCCCCGCGGGTATCGCGCCCAAGCGTGCCTGGACCTACCGCCATGCCGAGTGGCTGGGCCATGCGTTGGGAACGGGGCTGGACGTGCCGGCGCGGCATCCCTTCAATCCGCTGCCCCTGCTGCGCCAGTCCCTGGCGTGCAGCGAGGACGGGTCCATCAACCGCTTCGTGGCCGGCACGGTGCTGCGCCATGTATGGCTTGGTGGTGCCGATGCGCTGGACCCCGGGCGCCTGGAGGATCTTGCCCTGGTGCTCTCGCCGCAACGGCGTGCGGAAGCACCGGGCGAAGAGCCGGGCGCGCGATCCAAGGCGCTGCTGCGCGCGAACACCGACGCGGCCGCCGCGCAGGGCGTTTTCGGCGTGCCCGCCTTCGTGGTGGACGGCCAGCTCTTCTGGGGGCTCGACAGCCTGCCCATGCTGCGCGCCCGCCTGGAAGGCGACCCGTGGTTCGAGGGGCCGCGATGGGACGCGGTGGCGGAGCTCCCATCCGGGTTGAAATAGCGCCCGGGCCTTTGCATGCGGGTTTGTCCCGGGGAAGGGTTTTCCCCGGAGGTGCCGTGCTTGTCAGACTTCGGTCAGATGGCGGTTCGATAGTGCGACCCAGGTTGCACGCGGTGCCCTGGAGGGGGTGCGCGGAGCAGTCGCAACCACCACCTCATGGAGACAAGCACCATGGCTACCAACGTCGCTCCCCGGCCCATGTCGCCGGAAGAAAGAAAAGTCATCCTGGCCTCGTCGCTGGGCACCGTTTTCGAATGGTATGACTTCTACCTGTACGGTTCGCTCGCGGCCATCATCGCCAAGCAGTTCTTCAGCGGGCTGGACGCGGGCTCCGCGTTCATCTTCGCGCTGCTGGCCTTCGCCGCGGGCTTCATCGTGCGGCCCTTCGGCGCCCTGGTGTTCGGGCGGCTGGGCGACATGATCGGGCGCAAGTACACCTTCCTGGTCACCATCCTGATCATGGGCCTGTCCACCTTCATCGTGGGCGTCTTGCCGACCTATGCCAGCATCGGCGTGGCCGCCCCGGTGATCCTGATCGTGCTGCGCATGCTGCAGGGCCTGGCCCTGGGCGGCGAGTACGGCGGTGCCGCGACCTATGTGGCCGAGCATGCGCCGCAGGGCAAGCGCGGCGCCTATACCTCGTGGATCCAGACCACCGCCACGATGGGCCTGTTCCTGTCGCTGCTGGTCATCCTGGGCACCCGCACCGCCATGGGCGAGCAGGCCTTCACCGACTGGGGCTGGCGCATTCCGTTCCTCGTCTCCATCCTGCTGCTGGGCGTGTCGCTGTGGATCCGGCTCTCGCTGTCGGAGTCTCCCGCCTTCCAGCGCATGAAGGCCGAGGGCAAGACCTCCAAGGCGCCGCTGCGCGAATCGTTCGGGGAATGGAAGAACCTGAAGATCGTGATCCTGGCGCTGATCGGCCTCACCGCCGGCCAGGCCGTGGTCTGGTACACGGGCCAGTTCTATGCGCTCTTCTTCCTGACGCAGCAGCTCAAGGTGGACGCCGTCACGGCCAACCTGATGATCGCCGCCGCCCTGCTGATCGGCACGCCGTTCTTCGTCGTCTTCGGCGCACTCTCCGACCGGATCGGCCGCAAGCCCATCATCATGCTGGGCTGCGTGCTGGCCGTGCTCACGTATTTCCCCGTCTTCAAGGCGCTGACCGAAGCCGCCAACCCCGACCTGGCCGCCGCTCAGGCGAAGAACAAGGTGGTGATCGTGGCCGACCCGGCCGAGTGCTCGTTCCAGTTCAACCCGACCGGCACGGCCAAGTTCACCAGCTCCTGCGACGTCGCCAAGCAGGTGCTGGCCGCCAGCTCGGTGAGCTATGACAACGAAGCCGCGCCGGCCGGCACGCCCGCGGTGATCAGGATCGGCCAGACCACCATCCCGAGCTACGCCGCCCGCGGCCTGTCCGCCGACGAAGCCAAGGCCAAGGACGCCGCCTTCAAGAAGGCCGTGGCCGAGACGCTGAAGGCAGACGGCTATCCCTCCAAGGCCGACCCCGCCAAGATGAACAAGGTGATGATGATCGTCATCCTGACCTATCTGGTGCTGCTGGTGACCATGGTGTATGGCCCGATCGCGGCGATGCTGGTGGAGATGTTCCCGACGCGCATCCGCTACACCTCGATGAGCCTGCCCTACCACATCGGCAACGGCTGGTTCGGCGGCCTGCTGCCCACCATGTCGTTCGCCATCGTGGCGCAGACGGGCAACATGTACAACGGCCTCTGGTATCCCATCATCATCGCGGGCATCACGGCCATCATCGGCACGCTGTTCATCCGCGAAACCAAGGACGTGGACATCTACGCGGGCGATTGAAAGGGCGATTGAACGCGCTTTCCCGGGAATACGGCCCACTGGCGTGGCGGTATTCCCGGGCAGTGCAAGGTTCCCTGCGGGCCGCCAGCACCCCCCGGGCGGACAAATGGCACGACACGGTGGAGCCGGGCGCGCACCAATCAAGTGCACCCGGCGCCGTCCCTTTATGCAGAAGTCTTCCTGAACGATTACCGGCGCGGGATCCCGTGTTTTTTTGCGTGGCGGACGCCATGACTTCCGGGGGACGGGGGGCGCTGTATGAAAACCCCGTGATTTGCGGCCGGAAGGTCGCCAAGTGTGGGGAAAAAGCGCCAAAGTGTGGCAGTTAAGCGTCAGCTTCGTTATCAAGACGACTTTCAACCGTGCTAATGAGGTTGTTACATCTAGAATTTGAGTGGTAGCTGCACTTGCATTTTGTTGCCACAAGCCTGCGCGGTGCCTACTTCCACCTTCCGAACAAAGTATCCGAGGACATCACATGCAAAAGACCCATCGTCTGGCTCTCGCCGCCTTGGCCCTTCTGGGCAGCACCGCCGCATTTGCGCAAAGCAGCGTGACGCTGTACGGCCGCGTCAACACCAGCGTCGAACATTCCAAGGTGGGTGATCTGTCGCAGTCCGGTGTGAACAACAACGCGTCCCGCTTCGGTTTCAAGGGCGTGGAAGACCTGGGCGGTGGCCTGAAGGCTGGCTTCCAGCTGGAAAGCGGTTTCGACAGCTCCACCGGCGCAGCCGCACAGCAGTTCTTCGGCCGCCAGAGCGAAGTGAACCTGTCCGGTGGCTTCGGTATGGTCCGCCTCGGCAACTGGACGCCTGAGTCGTACTACGCCATCGCCGACTATGGCGTGCAGGACCAGCCCAACCACGACACCGGCAACTTCTCCAACCAGCTGTACACCTCGGTGGCCTTCGGCAAGACCAACAAGGTCGGCTATCGCACCCCCATGCTGGGCGGCTTCTGGGCTGAAGCCACGGTCAGCATGCACGAGCGCGCCGCTCGCACGAACCCCTTCGGCGTGAACGCAGGCACCAAGAACGCCTATGACGTCGCTGCCAACTGGGAAGGCGGCAACCTGGCCTTCGGCGCCGGCTACGCCAAGCTGGGCGACAACTGGGACGCCGGCGTGCGCGGCCACTACACGATGGGCCCCGTGCAGCTCGGCGCCTACTACCAGCGCAACGACTACGAGCTGGTGGGTACCCGCAACTCGGTGGGCATCGCTGCCCAGTACGCCTTCGGCGCTTCGGAAGTGGTGGCCAACTACATCTGGGCCAGCAAGTGGAACAACGTGGCTGACTCCGGCGCTCAGCAGCTGATCCTGGGCTACAACTACAACCTGAGCAAGCGCACCAAGGTGTACGCTGCCTACACGTACGTCAAGAACAAGTCCGCTGCCAACTACGCCTATGGCTTCGTGAACGGCACGAACACGCTGGCTACGGGTGCCGATCCCCGCACGTTCGGTCTCGGCGTTCGCCACAACTTCTGATCGCCGCACCTGCCGGGGCTCGCATGGGCCTCCGGCACCGGGTGATCCAGCATGAAGCCTCACTCCCGCAAGGGCGTGGGGCTTTTTTCCATCCCGTCAGGAGACAAAAAGCATGTGGAAAATCGTTGTGGGCTTCGTTCTGTTCGCCGCCCTGTCGTTGTTCGTCATCATGAAAGCAGGAGACAAGGTGGACATGAGCGGGGAAAAGCATGGCGCGGATGCCGTGCATGCTCCGGACACCGCCGCGCCTGCCGCGGTCCCGGCATCGGCGGCGTCCGCTGCCAGCCGCGCTCCATGAGTCCGCTTCCGGCAAGTCCCGGTGGCGCCTGCGCCTTCGGGGCGTCCAATGAAAAAAGCCCGCGACGCGGGCTTTTTTCATGCCGGCCCCGCGGGGCCGGCGCTGGAATCAGCGGCGGAACTTGCCGTCGGTGCCGATGATGGACAGGTCGGCGAAATCCAGGCCCGTGTGGTCTTCGGGACTGAAGTTGACCTCCAGGCCGCCGATGTCGAATTTCTGGATGCCTTCCAGCGCCGCCTGCAGGCGTTCGCGCGTGGGCTTGGAGCCCGCGCGGCGCAGCCCTTCCACGAGCACCTTGGCAGCGGCCATGCCCTCGAGCATGGCGGGGCTCACTTCCTTGCCGCGCGCCTTCGCCAGCTCGTGTGCTTCGCGCACGAGCGGGTAGTTCGTGGCACGTTCGTTGGGGAACACCTGCGTGACGATGACGCCGCGCGCATTCGCGCCCAGGCTCCTGGCGAATCCGGACGATGCGTTGTTGGAGAGCGTGACGAGCTGGGCGCTCGAACCGGCCGCCCGGAAGGCCGCGTAGCCTTCGGCGGTAGCGGCCCCCGATGCGACCATGAGCACGGCCTGGGCCTGCGCCTGCACCAGCTTGGGCGCGATGGCGGAGAAATCGGGCTTGGTCCGGTCGAAGCGTTCCTCCAGCACGGGCTTGAGCTTCGCGGCCTCGAAGCCCTTGAGCGCGCCGGCGAGCCCGTCGGCGCCGAAGCTGTCGTCGGTGATGACCACCGCGATCCGGGAAATGCCCATCGACGCCAGGTGGGTGATGGCTTTCTCGGCCTCGCGCTGGTAGGGCGCGCGTACGTTGAAGACATGGCGGCGGACGGGGCGGTGCAGCACCATCGCGCCCGTGGAAGGGGCCACCAGGGGCACGTCGAATTTGTCGAGCAGGGGGATGATGGCTTCCGTGTGGGGCGTTCCGCGCGTGAGGAACATCGCGAGCACGTTCTGCTCCTCGATGAGCTTGCGCGCGTTGGCCTGCGCCAGGGTGGGATCGAACTTGTCGTCGAGCGAGACGAGTTCGACCTTCTGCCCGTTCACGCCGCCCCGCGCGTTCACCGCGTCAATGTAGAGCTTCGCGCCTTCGGTGGTTTCCTGCACTCCGGACGAGACCGGGCCGGTGAAGCCGGCCGTCTGCCCCACCAGCAGCTGGCTCCAGGCGGCCGGGGAGAACAGGGAAGCGGCCGCGAGGGCCAGGGCGGCGCCGGTGGTCTGCCAGGAATGGGCCATGATGGTGGAATCTCCGGGAAAGGCGTGGGGTGGTTCGATGGGAGCGGGGGACGATGCCCGAACGCTGCCATGGTGACAAGAGGTGACAACCCTGGGCGCAGGGGATTGCCCTGCGGGAGCGGTTGTCAATGGCGGGAACCGCCCCATATGGATAAGCCACTCTCCGACTCCGGCCGGCCATCTTCCTTTCCTAGAATGGCCCGCCTCCCCTCCGAAAGCTCCTCCCGATGACCCAGGGCCTGATCCGCATCCATGGCGCGCGCCAGCACAATCTGAAGAACCTGGATCTCGACATCCGCACGGGCGAACTCACGGTGGTGACCGGCCCCAGCGGCTCGGGCAAGTCCAGCCTGGTGTTCGACACGCTCTACGCGGAAGGCCAGCGCCGCTACGTGGAAACCTTCAGCGCCTACGCGCGCCAGTTCCTCGACCGGATGGACAAGCCGGCCGTGGACAAGGTGGAGGGCGTGCCCCCGGCCATCGCCATCGACCAGACCAATCCGGTGCGCTCGTCCCGCTCGACCGTGGGCACGATGACGGAGATCAACGACCACCTGAAGCTGCTGTTCGCGCGTGCTGCCCAGCTCTTCGACCGGCAGACGGCGCAGCCGGTGCGCCACGACACGCCGGACACCATCTATGCCGAACTGCAGCGCCGCTGCGCGGAGGCGGGCGATCCGCGCGTGGTGCTCACCTTCCCGGTCGAGCTGCCGGCCCATACGTCGGCCGAGCAGGTGGAGCAGTGGCTTTCCGCCAGCGGGTTCACGAAGGTGCAGGCCGAGCGCGAGGTCGGTACGCCCACGGGCCCCCGCAAGGTACTCGATGTGGTGGCCGACCGTTTCCGGCTCGGCAATGCCGAACGCGCCCGTGTGGTCGAGGCGATCGAGGTCGCGCTCAAGCGAGGGACGGGGCGGCTGAACGTCTACCGGCTGCACGAAGAGGGCGAGCCGGAGCTGTGGCGCTTCTCCACCGGCCTGCACTGCCCGGACAGCGACCTGCGCTATGCCGAGCCCATCCCGTCGATGTTCTCCTTCAATTCCGCCGTGGGCGCCTGCGAGTCCTGCCGCGGCTTCGGGCGGGTGATCGGCGTGGACTACGGCCTGGTGATTCCCAACGACCGGCTGACGCTGCGCGCCGGCGCGATCAAGACCATCCAGACGCCGGCCTGGAAGGAGGCGCAGGACGACCTCATGCGCCATGCGGAGGCCGCGGGCATCCCGCGCGACACGCCCTGGTACAAGCTCACGGAAGAGCAGAAGCGCTGGGTGATCGACGGCACGCCGGGCTACAAGGACGGTAACTGGAACAAGCAGTGGTACGGCATACGGCGCTTTTTCGAGTACCTGGAGAGCAAGGCCTACAAGATGCACATCCGGGTGCTGCTGTCCAAGTACCGCAGCTACACGCCATGCCCGACCTGCGGCGGTGCGCGCCTGAAGACCGAGAGCCTGCTGTGGCGGGTGGGAAGCAAGGACGATGCCGATGCCGTGCTCGAGCCGTCCCGGCGCTTCATGCCGCAGGGCGTGGCATGGAACCGTGCCCAGCTGGAGGCGCTGCCCGGCCTCACCCTGCACGACCTGATGCTGCTGCCCATCGAGCGGCTGCGCCGTTTCTTCGCGCGCATGGCGCTGCCGGAAGGCGATGCCGGCGCCGGGGGCGATGCGCAGGCCCTGAAGCTGCTGCACGAGGAAATCACCACGCGCCTGAAGTACCTGTGCGACGTGGGTATCGGCTACCTCACGCTGGACCGCCAGAGCCGCACGCTCTCGGGCGGCGAGGTGCAGCGCATCAACCTGACCACGGCGCTGGGCACTTCGCTGGTCAACACGCTGTTCGTGCTGGACGAGCCCAGCATCGGCCTGCACCCGCGCGACATGCACCGCATCACCGAGGCCATGCTGCGCCTGCGCGATGCGGGCAATACGCTGGTGGTGGTGGAGCACGACCCGGCCGTGATGCTGGCGGCCGACCGCATGATCGACATGGGCCCGGGCCCGGGCGAGCGCGGCGGGCAGATCGTGTTCGACGGCACCACGGCCGACCTGCGCCGCGCCGATACGCTGACGGGCGTGTACCTGGGCGGGCGCCGGCAGATCGGCGCGGGCGTGAAGCGGATGGTGGCGGCGTCCACGCCTCGCCTGATCCTGGAGGGTGCGCGCGAGCACAACCTGCGGGACGTGTCGGTGGAGTTCCCGCTGCAGCGGCTGGTCACCGTCACCGGTGTGTCGGGCTCGGGCAAATCGACCCTGATCCAGGACGTGCTCGCGCCCGCGCTGCTGCGGCATTTCGGCAAGGCGACCGAATCGCCCGGCATGCACGACCGGCTGCTGGGCGCCGAGCAGCTGGGCGACGTGGTGTTCGTGGACCAGTCGCCCATCGGAAAGACGGCGCGCTCCAACCCCGTGAGCTACGTCGGCGCGTGGGATGCCATTCGCGAGTTGTTCGCCGTGGCGCCGCTGTCGCGCCAGCGCGGCTACACCGCGGCCAAGTTCAGCTTCAACTCGGGCGACGGGCGCTGCCCGACCTGCGGCGGCTCGGGCTTCGAGCATGTGGAGATGCAGTTCCTCTCCGACGTCTATCTGCGCTGCCCCGATTGCGACGGCAAGCGCTACCGGCCGGAGATCCTGGAGGTGACGATCGAGCGCGGCGGGCGCGCGGTCAATGTGGCCGATGTGCTGGAGCTCACCGTGAGCGAGGCCGCGCAGGCTTTCGCGCAGGACCGCGACGTGATCCGCGCGCTGCAGCCCATCGTCGATGTGGGACTGGAATACGTGAAGCTCGGCCAGCCCGTGCCAACGCTCTCCGGCGGCGAGGCGCAGCGGCTCAAGCTCGCGGGCTTCCTGGCCGAGGCCGCCAGGAGCGCCAGCAGCAGCCGCCAGCCACTCGCGAAGAAGGGCACGTTGTTCCTCTTCGACGAGCCCACCACCGGGCTGCACTTCGACGACATCGCCAAGCTCATGCGCGCGCTGCGCAAGCTGCTCGATGCCGGGCATTCGCTGATCGTGATCGAGCACAACCTGGACGTGATCCGCGCCAGCGACTGGCTGATCGACCTGGGGCCCGAAGGCGGCGACGGCGGCGGCCTGGTGGTGGCCGAGGGCACGCCCGAGGACGTGCGTCGGCATCCGACGTCGCACACCGGCGCCGCGCTGCGCGACTATGAACTCGCGCTGGGCGAGGGGGGCCATTCGGTGCATGAAAAGGCCGCGGCGCTGCGCAGGGAGCAGCGCGGCGCGCTGGCGCAGGAGGGCGTGGCGGCCAGGAACGCCATCGAGATCGTCAACGCCAAGGAGCACAACCTGAAGAACCTGTCGGTGGACATTCCGCGCGGCAAGTTCAATGTGGTGACCGGCGTGTCGGGCTCGGGCAAATCGACGCTGGCCTTCGACATCCTGTTCAACGAAGGGCAGCGCCGCTACCTGGAATCGCTCAATGCCTATGCGCGCAGCATCGTGCAGCCGGCCGGCCGGCCCGAGGTGGATGCGGTCTATGGCATTCCGCCCACGGTGGCGATCGAGCAGCGGCTGTCGCGCGGTGGCCGCAAGAGCACGGTGGGCACGACCACCGAGGTCTGGCATTTCCTGCGCCTGCTGTACGTGAAGCTGGGCGTGCAGCACTGCATCCACGACGGTGCCCCGGTGCAGCCGCAGACGGCCGACAGCATCGCCGCGCAGTTGCTCACGCATTTCAAGGGCCAGCACATCGGCCTGCTGGCGCCGCTGGTGGTCAACCGCAAGGGGGTCTATACCGAACTGGCCGACTGGGCACGCCCGCGCGGTTACACGCACCTGCGGGTGGACGGCAACTTCCTGCCGACCACGGGCTTTCCGCGGATCGACCGCTTCAAGGAGCACACCATCGAGCTGCCCGTGGCCAGCCTGGACGTGGCGCCCGCGCAGGAGTCCGAACTGCGCGCAGCGCTGGCCCGTGCGCTGGAGCTGGGCAAGGGCGTGGTCCACGTGCTGAGCGGCCTCGCCGGCCTGAAGGAAGCCATGGCCGCCGGGCAGTCCACCGCCGGCATCGGCACACTGCAGGCCTTTTCCACCAAGCGCGCCTGCCCGGTCTGCGCCACCAGCTACGCCGAGCTGGATCCGCGCCTCTTCTCGTACAACAGCAAGCACGGCTGGTGCCCCGACTGCGTGGGCACGGGCGTAAAGCTCACGAAGGAGCAGCGCAAGGTCTTCGACGATTCGGTGCAGGACGACAAGGACCGGGGCCGCGAGCAGACCTTCGCCGAACCCGAGGCCGAGGACGTGGCCGACACCGTGTGCCCCAGCTGCCAGGGCACGCGCCTCAACCCCGTGGCGCGGGCCGTGCTGTTCGCCGGCACGCCGGTGACCGAGGTGGCGCGCCTGTCGGTGGCCGAGGTGCGGCAATGGATCGACGGCCTGCAGCTTTCGGGCCGCGAGGCCGAGATCGCGCGCGACCTGGTGCCGGAGATCAGGAGCCGGCTCGAGTTCCTGGAAGAGGTGGGCCTGTCGTACCTCACGCTGGACCGGGGCGCTCCCACGCTCTCGGGCGGCGAGGCGCAGCGCATCCGCCTCGCCGCGCAGCTGGGCAGCAACCTGCAGGGCGTGTGCTACGTGCTGGACGAGCCCACCATCGGACTGCATGCGCGCGACAACCAGATCCTGCTGAACGCGCTGCACAAGCTGGGCGACAAGGGCAATACCCTGGTGGTGGTGGAGCACGACGAGGACACCATCCGCCGAGCCGATCACATCATCGACATCGGCCCGAGCGCGGGCAAGCGCGGCGGACGGCTGGTGGCCCAGGGCACGGTGGAGGACATCGCCGCTGCGGAGGATTCGCAGACCGGCCGCTACCTGCTGCATGCCATGCGCCATCCGCTGCAGGCGCGGCGCAGCATGCAGCCCTCCGAGGTAGACCCCGAAACCGTCGCGCTGGCCCAGCCCGTGAATGCACCTGCCGGCCGCCAGAGCGCCGCAGCCAGGAAGCGGGCTGCGCAGGCCGCGGCCCTGCAAGCCGATGCGCTGGAGGATGCGAGGGAGCGCGCCGCCATCCGCTGGTTGACGGTGCGCGGCGCCAGCCTGCACAACCTGCAGAACGTGACGGCCACCGTGCCGCTGCATCGCCTCGTGGCTGTCACGGGCGTCAGCGGATCGGGCAAGTCGACGCTGGCGCGGGACGTGCTGCTGGCCAATGTGCAGGCCTGGGTGCAGCAGCGCTCCACCAAGGCCGGGCGCGACGCCATGGATGCCGGCAAGGCGCCGCCGCTGGCCGGCTGCACGGGCCTGGCGGGCTTCGAGACCATCGACCGCGTGCTGGAGGTGGACCAGACGCCCATCGGCAAGACGCCGCGCAGCTGCCCGGCCACCTACATCGGTTTCTGGGACACCATCCGCAAGCTCTTCGCCGAGACGCTGGAGGCCAAGGCCCGCGGTTATGCAGCCGGGCGCTTTTCCTTCAACACGGGCGAGGGCCGCTGCCCGGTCTGCGAGGGCCAGGGCATCCGCACCATCGCCATGAGCTTCCTGCCCGACGTGAAGGTGCCCTGCGAGGCCTGCCACGGTGCGCGCTTCAACCCGGAGACGCTGGCCGTGACCTGGCGCGGCAAGAGCATCGGCGACGTCCTGCAGATGGAGGTGGACGAGGCGGTGGAGTTCTTCGCCAGCATGCCCAGCATCGCGCATCCACTGCAGTTGCTGAAGGACGTGGGCCTGGGTTACCTCACGCTGGGCCAGCCCAGCCCCACGCTGTCGGGCGGCGAGGCGCAGCGCATCAAGCTGGTGACCGAACTCACCAAGGTGCGCGACGAGGTCGGACGGCGCGGGCAGAAGGCGCCGCATACCCTCTACGTGCTGGACGAACCCACCGTGGGCCTGCACATGGCCGACGTGCACAAGCTCATCCGCGTGCTGCATCGCCTGGTCGACGGCGGCCACAGCGTGGTGGTGATCGAACACGACCTCGACGTGATCGCCGAGGCCGACTGGATCATCGACCTGGGACCCGAGGGCGGCAAGGACGGCGGCCGCATCGTGGCAGCCGCCACGCCCGAGGAGGTGGTGCGCCTGGGCACCCACACGGGCCGTGCGATCGCGCCCGTGCTGGCGCGCGGCGACTAGCCGTCCGTGGCGCTCAGCGGCCCGGGTTCGTCACCTCGGGGTTGCGCAGCGCCTCGTTGATGTGCTGGAGGTATTCCTGCGCCTTGGGGTTGGCGGGATTGGCATCGCCCGAGACGTAGTAGGACAGCCCCTGCTTCAGGCCGCCGTGGTCCGCGATGCGCTGCGCCATGTTGGAGGCCGCCATCCGCAGTTGCACGGTCACGCTCTTCTCGTACTGCTCGGAAGGCACCTTCTGGCCGCCGACGCGGCTGTTGCCAGGGCCGTCGGCGGACCATTCGCGGCCGTCCATGAACTTGCGGGAGATCTGGCCCAGGCCGATCGAGGTGTTGTTGTCGCCGGCGCGGTCGAGGTCGCCCTCGTGCTGCATCGCCTTGCGGAAGCCCTGGGTGAAGGCCCCCGACTCCGACTGCAGCTGGGCGCGGAAGACGCTGGGGTCCAGGCCGTATTCCCTGGCGGTCTCGTCCACCGCACGGCCGAAGTCGGCCTGCGTCCGGACTTTGGCGTCCTGTTGCTGCTCGTCGCCGCGCAGCACCGGCAGGAATTTGGGATGGACCTTGCCCTGGGCCTCGTCCACGCTCTTCGATCCGAGGTCGCCGGTTGCCACGGGTGGGGCGTCGCCGGAGCCGGAGGCCGCGGGTGTGGAGCCGGAGGCGGGAGCGGCGGCCGGTGCCGGGGCTGCCGATGGCGCGGCGCCGGACGGACTGCCGCTACCACCGCCGCTGCCGCTGCCGCCGCTGCGGTTGCCTTCGCCGGAAGCCGTGCTGCCGCCCTGTTCGGAAGGTTGCGCCTGGCGATGCTTGGTCAGCTTCTGGAGCAGGCCTTCGAGCAGTGCCATCAGCACCTGCGCGAGCAGGGCCTGGGTGCCGGCGGGGTCCTGCGCACCAGGCGCCTGGACGCCCTGGAGCCGCGAGGAGGAGATCGATGAAATAGCCATGAATGCAGTTCCTTGCAATGTGGGGAATTGCACTCTCGCAGCGGCCCGGAGCGTGCGGCATGCGCTGTCCGAAAGACTCCGCGGACATGCGAAGCCGCGCCCGTGCCTCAGGCGAAGGCGTCGATGCGCCCGGCGCGGATCGCGTCGAGCATGCGGCGGTACAGCGCCATCGTGCGCTCGTAGGCGCCAGGCCGGTCGCGCAGCGCGGCCTGCACATAGTCCTGGCGGTTCGCGGCGCATTCGAATCCGTTGGCACAGCGGGCCAGCAGGTCCCAGTCGGTGGCCTGCGTGCAGTCCAGGCCCAGCCCGCAGGGCAGGAGGTAGAAGGCGAACTCCATGCCGTCGTCCTGCGACTGGGGATGGAAGACGCCCTCGAACCGGTAGCCGCGCGTGCCCGTGCCGGCATCGGTGCGGACCGCAAGGCGCGTGGCGACGTCCTGTACGAGCAGCGGGTCGCCGGCTGCCAGCAGGTCGGACAGCAGGGATTGGCGCCGCTCCGGGGCCTGGTAGGCGGATTTGCCCGCGCGCAGGGCCATGGCCAGCAAGGGGTCCTTGCGGCGCAGGCCGTCCGCGGCGAGCCGGGCGATGCGCCGGTCTCCCGTGTCCTCTGCCGACAGGCCCGCGCACCGTTGGCGCAGGGTCTCCGCTGCCGCGCGGGCCTCGCGGGAGGCCGGGCCTGCTGTAGCTGCCTCGGCGCCCGCGATGCCGTGGCACCGGCGCAGCGCCTGCACGGCATAGAACACGCCTCCCGCCTCAGGATGCGAAAGCGCCTGGCGGACGAACCCATCCAGGCGGCCGGCCCGGTTGTATTCCCGTAGCAGGTCCGCGGACAGGGGCCGGGAGGCATGGGCGGCTTCCGCAGCCTCGCGTGTGCCGGAGGATTCCTCGGCCGTGCCCGGCCGCAGAAAGCCCAGTCCCGCCGCGAGCAGCAACAGGGCGGCGCCCCCCAGCATCCAGGAAGAAGTACGCAGATTCATGGTGCCTCATTGGAGAGTGGAAGGCGGGGCCGGTGGGCATCCGGCGCGAAGCGGCATGCGCTTTTCCGAGTCCGCGGAAGCGCCTTTCGCGGCAGTGGGTGCGCTTCGCGCGCTATCGGGGTGCATCGGGGCGGAAATTCCGGCCCAGGATGCCTTCGCATGAAGCGCAGCGGAAATATCGCGTGGCGCCTTTCCATTCCAGGACCCCCCACCCCGTGGCGTCATGCAGGTGCGGCACGCCATGCACTCCCTTGCGCAGATGCAGGCGGGGCGATGCGGCGCAGTCGGCCAGGTCGAAGTCACGCTGGAAGTCGGAGGCCGGCCCCTCCACCGCATGGTCCCAGAAATAGCGAATGCGCTGCTCGTCGACGACCCGGCCGGAGCAGTCGGCATCGCTGCCGGGTGCAGGTTCCACGGCGCGTGGGAGGGTGATTGCGCCCAGGGGGGCGATGGACCGGGACGGGGGGCCGGCCTTCATGGGCTGAGCTGAAGCGCCGGCATGGACCAGCACCAGGAAACAGAGGGAGGCACTGCGCAGGTTCACGCCGAATTGCATCATTGCCATGCCGCGGTAGCGGCTTCCGTGCGGTTCTTGTGGCTGACGTCGGGATGGCGGTGGATTTCCGTCTTCGGGATGGTCAGCGTCTGGGTGATTTCATCGATGAGGTACTGCAGCGAGAGCATTTGAGGAAAGGGTGGACTCGTTGACTGTCAGCGTGGGCAACTGGTGGCGGCCGGGCACTCTGCCGGTATGTTTTCGAACACCACACTGCTACCAACCACTACGGCATGTGATGGGGGATCGGTCCACCAATGAAGTGTTCCGTTCATCCAAAGGTCGACAATCTCACTCTCCCCTAGCAGGGTTTCAGGCTGGATGCGGTACAGCCTTACAAATGAAGGAATCTTCATTTTGTAATGCAGGATGCGCTGGATGGGCGAAGCGTCATAGTATTCGACGCGATAAACATTCATTGGGCTGGTTTCTGAGCCTTTGAAGACGGGCTTGCTGGCATACCAAACGAAAGCCGCCAGTCCAATGGCAAGGACCATCCAGAGTGTCTGGGTCCTCATTATTTTGTTGTCTCTTGTCATTTTTAAATTTCGAACTTTTGCGGAAATGGCAGGCGCACACGATGCACATCGGATAAGACCATGAAATCCCCACCGTGTTGGTTTTTTGCCCGCCATTTCTGAAAATCTGAATTTTGCACCAAGTATTTGCGTTCGGCCGCTGTGTCGGGTGAGATATCCGCGATCTCGTCTCCAATTTTGATGGCACCCCGCAAGGAGGTATTGCACTCAACCCCATTGAATCCCCAGCATCCCAGGGGTTGAGAAATAAAATTGTTGCCGTCCTGGAAATCGTAGGAATCCCGCAGATAGAAGCCCAGTTCATCAACTTCAATCGATGCCTTTTTGTTTTCCATGGATGTCACAATGCCAGAGACTGCAATCTTTATCTGGGCCTCGCCCATGGCGCCATAGAAGTCGTCCATGGGGTCTCCCATCTTCCCAAAAAGCAAGAAATTCACCTGACAGGAATCATCCAGTTCCTTTGCGGGAAGTCCCAAATTGCCGAATCGCCAGCACTGGCCGGCATGTGCTGGTGCGGCACGATCCACTCTCACTTTTAGCTGCTTGATTCCCGCGGGACTGGACCACGTGTTCTGCAACTGTCGCATCGCCGTACGTACCCTGTTGAATTGAAGGGCCCAGGACATTTTGATTAAGGACTCATCGAGGTGAGCTTGACTCAAAATTTTTAATGGATATATTCCACGACTTTCCTTCATTTCTGCTGGCATCGCAAATGGTGCTCCTTTGAACCACTTTTCCATCAAACTGGCAGCCACAGGCCATCCCAGCCTTGAGCGCATGACATTGGGAATGTCTCGTAACTGAAAAATTCTTGTTTGGTAAGTTGGTTCTTTTTTCTTCGAACTACCGCTGATTGATGAAAGCGTGTCTTGCAGTATGTCGATCACAAAAATCCCTCTTATTTATTAATTTGAGTGCCGTGACAATGTATTTCGACTGGTATAGTCACTGGGCTGTAGTCACTTGAGCGTCGTCTTTAGGTTGTGCTGTATATTTTTTAGAATTTCGATGCGAGAAATGTTTCGGTTCTTTGTGCCGAAGGGTAATCCGGTAAAGTATTCAAGAGAGCATATTCAGCAGGTGATGCACGCTTGTGCTGGCGATACGCACTGTGCCCAGGGGGAGCAAAAATACGGCGGCTTGATGCACCACGATTCCGAGCGCGCTTGTTCTATCCTCTTGACGTGCTGCGCAGTGGATGTGCGCTTCGCATCACCACAACCCTGCAGCAGGTGTTCTGCATGTGTTGTCCCTCCTCGGCGCGAAATCTAATGGCCCACGGCCGGGCATGCTGTAAGAAAGGGTTGCCCGCGGCCGAGCCGCGTTCCGCCTGTGCCGGCAGCCGCCTCCCCACGCGTTCTCCACCATCTGCACAAATCGCACACAAACGCTCGATAGTCGATCAAGGTTGGCTGCGCAGACTCGCGCCCATTCCTTTCTCGTTGCGGATTTTTCCCTCCATGACCATCGACGCTGCCCAGCTCCTCGCGGACGAAGCCAAGTACTGCTCCTTCGGCGATACCGTCCACTACGTGAACCCGCCCAAGATCTTCACGGGCTGCGATGGCAGTTACATGCAGGACGACAACGGCACGCAGTACCTCGACCTGCAGATGTGGTATTCGGCCGTGAACTTCGGCTACAAGAACAAGCGTCTCGAAGCCAAGATGATCGATCAGCTGCAGGCGCTGCCCCAGGTCGCCAGCCAGTACCTGCACCCGACCAAGATCGAACTGGCCAAGTTCATCGCCGAGGACGCCAAGCGCAAGTGGGGCAGCGACGGCCGCGTGCATTTCAACGTGGGCGGGGCGCAGGCCATCGAGGATTCGCTGAAGGTGGTGCGCAACGCCAGCAACGGCAAGAGCCTGATGTTCGCCTTCGAGGGCGGCTACCACGGACGCACGCTGGGCGCATCCAGCATCACTTCCAGCTACCGCTACCGCCGCCGCTTCGGCCATTTCGGCGACCGCGCGCAGTTCATTCCGTTCCCCTATCCCTTCCGCCGCCCCAAGGGCATGACGGCCGAGGAGTATTCGGACCAGATCGTGCGGGAGTTCGCCCGCAAGTTCGAGAACGAGTACCACGCCGTCTGGGACCCCAAGACCAACCAGTGCGAGTACGCGGCCTTCTATGTCGAGCCCATCCAGGGCACGGGCGGCTACGTCGTGCCGCCGCCGAACTTCTTCAAGGGCCTCAAGAAGGTGCTGGACGACCACGGCATCCTGATGGTGGTCGATGAGATCCAGATGGGCTTCTGGCGCACCGGCACGCTCTGGTCGGTGGAGAACTTCGGCATCAAGCCCGACGTGCTGGTCTTCGCGAAGGCGCTGACCAACGGCCTCAACGCCCTGTCCGGGCTGTGGGCGCGCGAGGAACTGATCAACCCGAAGATCTTCCCGCCCGGCTCCACCCATTCCACCTTCGCCTCCAACCCGCTGGGCACGGCCCTGGGCCTGGAAGTGATGAAGATGACGCACGAGATCGACTTCGGCAAGCAGGTGCGCGAATCCGGTGCCTACTTCCTCGAAGGCCTGAAGGAGCTGCAGAAGCGCCACAAGGAGATCGGCGACGTGGACGGCCTGGGCCTGGCGCTGCGCGCCGAGATCTGCACCGAGGACGGCTTCACGCCCAACAAGGCGCTGCTGGACAAGATGGTGGACATCGGCCTGGAAGGCAACCTGGAGTACCAGGGCCAGAAGCGCGGCCTGGTGCTGGACGTGGGCGGCTACTACAAGAACGTGATCACCTTCGCGCCGTCGCTGATGATCTCGCGCGCCGAGATCGACGAGGCGATGGTGCTGCTGGACCAGCTCCTGACCCAGGCAAAGCGAGCCTGACAGCCAATGCGCTGGCGCAACCGGCTGGAGCCGGAGTCGCTCGTGGCGCATGCCGGCGCGCATCCGCCGGAAGGGTTCGCCTGGCTGGAGGGGCTGCCGGTGCCGGTGTTCTCGGCGCCGTTCGACCTGCTGACGACGGCGGACGACGAGTTCAAGGCGCGGCTGCGCGGCTGGCCGCTGTTCGAGCGCTGGTCGCGGTGGCTGCGCGTGCGCACGGCCTTCGCGGGCACCACGGTGACGGAGTACGCCCCGCTGCCGCAGGGCGCGGCGCCGGAGTCGGTCGCCGCGGCGTTGCGCACGGGACCGGGCCGTGATTTCGCGCTGGTGATCGCGAAGGATCTTCCACAGGATTCGCCGCTGCTGGCTCCGGAGGACAACGCCTATGCCCAGGCGCTGGCCGAGGCCTGCGTGCGGCAGGGCTTCGTGCTGGTGGAGGGCCAGGCGCTGGCCTATGTGCCGATCGATTTCGGCAACCTGGACGAGTATCTGGCGCGCCTGTCCTCCAGCCGCCGCAGCAACCTGCGGCGCAAGCTGCGCAGCCGGTCGCAACTGCAGATCGAGCGCGTGCCCACGGGCGATGCCTATGCCGACGACGCGCGGGTGGATGCCTGCTATGCGCTCTACGAGGCCGTGCATGCGCAGAGCGAGGTGCATTTCGACCGGCTGACCCGGGATTTCTTCGCCGCGGTGCTGCGCGACGGCGGCAGCGGCGGTATCGTCTTCGAGTACCGCCACGCCGGCACCGGCGCGCTGCTGGGCTGGAACCTCTGCTACGAGCACGCAGGGCGCCTCGTGGACAAGTACATCGGCCTGTCCTACCCCGCCGCGCGCGAGGTCAATCTGTATTTCGTGAGCTGGATGGTCAACCTGGAATACGCGGTCGAACGGGGCCTGACCCACTACATCGCGGGCTGGACCGACCCCGAGGTCAAGCGCAGCCTGGGCGCGTCCTTCACCTGGACGCGGCATGCCGTCTATGTGCGCAATCCGCTGCTGCGCGCGCTGGCCCGGCGGTTCTCGGGCCATTTCGAGAGTGACCGTCGCTGGAAGGACAGTGTGGAGGACGCGGCATGAGCGGCGCGGCGCGGCCCCCGGTGGTGCTCGACGTGGACGGTTCCGTGGGCGTGCTGCCCGGGGAGGTCCGCCTGCCGCTGGCGCAGGCGTGGCAGGAGCGCATCCGCTTCGGCTGCGGCATGGGCACCATGCGCGCGTTCCGGCAGGCACTGGAGCAGGCCATGCCGCCGGTGGCGGCGCACGGTACGGTGTTCATGGGCAGCGGTGATTTCCACCACCTGAGCTGGCCGCTCATCGAGCGCTGCATTGCCGCCCACGGGTTCTCCCCGGCGCAGCCGCTGCGGGTGGTGGTGCTGGACAACCACCCGGACAACATGCGCTTTCCCTTCGGGGTGCATTGCGGCTCGTGGGTGCGGCGGGTGGCGCTGCTGCCCCAGGTGTCGCATGTGCACGTGGTGGGCATCACCTCGGGCGATATCGGCACGGGCCATGCCTGGGAGAACTACCTCGCGCCGCTGCGCGCGGGCCGGCTCACCTACTGGAGCAGCGGCGTGGACACGCGCTGGGCGCGCTGGCTGGGCATCGCGGACCGGTTCCGCGCGTTCCCCGACGCGGACGCCCTGGTCGGCGAACTGGCGCGCATGCTCGAGCGGCAGCGGGTGCCCACGTACTTCAGCGTGGACAAGGATGTGTTTTCCCCGCGCGTGGTGCGCACGAACTGGGACCAGGGCACGCTGGAGACGCGCCATGCCGCGGCGGTCATCGCCGGCCTGCGCGACTGCGTCGTGGGCAGCGATGTAACGGGCGACGTCTCCACCCACCGCTATGCCACGGCCTGGAAGCGGTGGCTGAGCGCGGGCGACGGGCAGCAGACCGGCACGGAGCATGCCGACCTGCCGGCCTGGCAGTCCGCGCAGGCGGCATTCAACATGTGGCTGCTCGATATGCTGGAGACGGACGGCTGACGGCGCGTCGATCCGGCGGGCCGGATCATCCGCCGGCCTGCAGCACCTGCTGCAGCACCGCGCAGATACGGTCGAAGCCGGCGTCGTCCAGCCAGGGGCTGTTGCCGATGGCGAGCACGCGCGCAGCGAAATCCCGGGCATGCGGCCAGCCCCCCTCTTGCAGGCCGGGGGCGACGTGCCGCGCATAGCGCGGGTAGTCGGGCAGGGCATGCACGAAGGGCAGGCTCACGCCCAGGCCCCGGCCCCACAGTGCGGCGATGGCGGCTTCGCGGCGGGCGGCGTCGGGCAGCAGCACCAGCAGCGTGGGCCAGGTGCCCCGCGCGCCCGGAACGGCGCCGCTGTCCCCGATCACGTGCAGTCCGGGAGCGCGCTCGCGCAGCAGGGCCATGCGGTGCCGAGCCCGTGCCTCGCCCTCGGCCAGCCAGGCGGGCAGGCGGGCCAGTGCGCGCACGCCCACGGCGCGGCGCCAGCGGCCGACCCGGTGCAGCGGGATGGCATCGTCGAAATCGTCGCCCGCCGCAGCGATGCGATCGCCCTGGGCCAGCGCCCGCCGCAGCGGCAGGCCGTAGGCCAGCGGCAGGCCGGCCGGGCGGTAGAGCGCGGCATAGCCCAGCAGCTCGGCGCTGCGGCGCAGCTCCCAGCCCCAGCGCCAGGGGGCCACCGTGCGGGCGGCGCGCGCGCAGGCTGCGCGCAGGGAGGGATCGGCCACCACCAGCGCACCGCCTTCGTAGATCGTGAGCCCTTTGCCCACGGCCAGGCTGAAGAAGACCATGTCGCTGCCCGTGGTGCCGATGCAGGCGCCGCCGGCCTCGCGCCCCCCCAGGGCCTGGGCCGCGTCCTCGATGACGCGGGCGCCCACCGCATGGGCGAGGGCGCGCACGGGGGCCACGTCGGTCACGCGGCCCGCCAGGTGGGTGGGCAGCACGGCCAGGGTGCGCGGACCGCAGAGCGCGGCCAGCGCTTCCGGGCACAGGTCCAGGCTGGCGGGCCGCAGTTCGCAGGCCCGAAGCCGCAGGCCGCAGTGCGCTGCCGCCAGGGCGACCAGGGGACAGGTGTAGGCCGGGGCGATGATCTCGTCGCGCGCGGGCTCGCGCTCGCGCAGGGCCGTGAGCGCCACCACCAGCGCGGCGGTGCCGGAGCATTCCACCTGCACGGCCGGCACGTCCAGGAAGCGTGCCAGCGCGCTTCCCAGGTCGGCATCGCCGCCGGGCAGGAGGTCGCGCCAGCCCAGCGGCAGGCCGGCGGTGGGCGGCGCCTCAGGCGCCATGGGGCGAGGGCGGGGCGGAGGTTGGCGGCGCCTGCTCCTCGGCCTCGCTGCGGGCCAGGCAGGCGATGCCGGCGGCGATCAGCATGGCGCCCAGCAGCTGCGGCCAGCCGATGGGCTCGTTGAACAGGAGGGCCGAGAGCGCCAGCACGGAGACGACCTCCAGGTGCGATGCCGCGAAGGCCGGGCCAATGGGCGCGTGCTCCAGCAGCGTCATCCAGGTGAAGAATGCGCCCACGTAGCCGACGAAGGCGCCGTAGATCCAGGGCTGGCCGAAGACCCGCGCCAGCCAGGCGCCGGAGAACTCCAGCGGCAGCGCATGTTCGCCCGCCAGCTTGAAGCTGATCTGCGCGAGCGTGTCGAAGGCGACGAGGACGAGGAAGCCGATGGCGTAGAAGCGTCGCACGGCGTCACCCCTTCAGGCCGACGACGGCCACGCCCGCCGACACCAGCAGGATGCCCGCCACGCGCATCGGCGAGAGCTTCTCGCGGAACAGGAAGCGCCCGGCGATCATCACGGCCACGATGTTGATCGAGCCCAGCAGCACGCCGTCGGACAGCGGCACGAGGGACAGGAACGCCAGCCAGACCAGGAATTCGGCCACGTAGCAGCCGATGCCGACCCAGATCCAGGGCCGGCGCGCCATCCAGATCCAGCGCGCCAGGCCCGTGCCCGCGCGCGGATCGGCCGTGGCCGCGGCCTTGAAGGCCAGCTGCCCGCCCGTGTCCACCAGCATGTTGAGCACCCAGAGCAGCGCCACCAGCGGCGTGATGCCGCCGCCGTCCGAAGGCGTCATGGCGCGGCGCCCCCCGGGTGTCGCGCTTGCTGCTGCGCGATCGATTCGGCGAAAGCCATCGTGCGCGCGAGCACCGTGCGGCGGTCGCGGTCGATGGTGATCATGTGGTAGCTGTCGTCCAGCAGCACCAGTTCCACCGGGGCATGGCGCACGCCGCGCACGATGTCCTGGGCGTTGCCTGCCGCGGCGATGTCGTCGTTGCGGGCGTGCATCACCAGGCAGGGCGCGCGCACCGCGCCGAGGTTGCGCCGCACGTAGGCGGAAAGCGCCCGCAACTCGATCACCGACCACCAGGGGTTGCCCGGCAGGCCGGCGGCTGCGCTGTCGCCCGAATGCATCTGCGACACCACGCGCTCGCGCAAGGCTTCATCCTTGATGCCGTAGGGCGGCGCTTCCATGAAGACGCTGCGGCGGCCCAGCCCCAAGGCCCGGAACAGCGGCAGCAGGAAGGCCAGGCGCGTATAGGCCGGCATGCTCCAGCCGTCGTAGCGGAAGGTGGTGGAAAGCGCCACCACGCCGGCCACCTGCCTCGGCCGCTCTATGGCCAGCGCCAGCGCCAGCAGTGCGCCCATGGACAGGCCGCAGGCGACGATCGGCTGCCCGGTGAGCTGCATGAGCCGGTCCGCGCCGCGCCGGGCGCTGGCCACCCAGTCCTGCCAGCGCGTGGCGATCAGGTCGTCCTGCGTGCCGCAGTGGCCGGCCAGCTGCACCGCGAGCACGGTGAAGCCCGCGCGGTGCAGGCCCTTGGCGAGCAGCCGCATTTCGTTGGGCGTGCCGGTCAGGCCATGGATCAGCAGGATCCCCGTGGTGGCGAGCGGTCCGTGGCCCTCCAGCAGGTATTCGTGCTCGGTGCCATGGAGGGCCGCAGGGGCGGCGGGGCGGGCCAGGGCGCTGTCGTCCATGGCCCGCAGGGTCGCTGCGGCCGCGTTCATGCCACCTCCAGCTGGCGCGGTGCCAGTGCGTCGAGCTGGTGCAGCATCTCCAGCGTGTCGGAAAAGTCGCTGAACGGCGCATGGGCGATGCCGCGGCTCTCGCAATGGGCGATGAGCTTGTACTTGGCGAAGACGAAGTCGGCACGGCCGGAGACGCAGAAGTCCGACGTGCTGTCGCCCACGAAAAGCACCCGCCCGTGCAGGGCGCGCTGCTCGGCGAGGCGCTCGCACTTGCAGTTGCCACTGGCGCGCGCGCAGCTGCCGCTGGCCCAGGGCGACTCCAGGCGCCACTGGCGCGGGCCGGCCTGCACGAGGCGGTTGGCGATCACGGGCAGTCCGTCCAGGCCATGGCGGGCGAGCACGGACTGGATGGCGTAGTCGATGCCGTCGCTCACCACCTGCACCGGCATGCCCAGCGCCTGGGCCTCGCGCACGAAGGCGGCGAAATGCGGATCGACCTCGATGGTCTCGAGATGGGCGTCGAGTTCGGCGCGGTCCATGTCCAGCAGCGCGACCTGGCCCTTCATGCACTCGCGCGAACCGATCTCGCCGCGCTCCCAGGCGTCTTCCAGCGCCTGCCAGCCGGGCTGGCCGAAGCGCTGCAGCAGGGAGTCGGTGACGTCACGGATGCTGATGGTGCCGTCGAAATCGCACTGGATCATCCAGCCCGCGGGGCCCGCCGCGAATTCCTGGGCGGGAAGGGACGGACGCCGGAGCGAGGACAGGGGAAAGGACGCAGTCTTCATGGGGGTCATTCCTGCTTCAGGGGAAGGAAGCTCACGCGCACGGTCTGTCCGGGGCGGGCTTCCGGAGGGCTGTCGAATTCGAGCACGCATTCCACGACCCGCATCGGGCCGCGCTGGGCGTCCTCCTGCAGCCGCGACGCGCCGAGCACGGGGCTGATGCGCGCCACCCGCGCGCCGGGCAGGGCGACCGGGGCGGCGTCGCCGTCGGTCGTGACCATGGCGCGCATCCCCGGCTTCACCGCGGCTGCGTAGTTCTGGTTGACCTCCGCCCGCACGATCAGCGGCCGGTGCGGCAGCAGCGTGATCGCGGCATGGCTGCCTGCTGCGGCAGCCAGGCGCACGCCGGCCTGGGTCCTGACATGCACCACGGTGCCGTCCTCGGGAGCGCGCAGCTCGAGGCGGGCCTGCTGGCCGCGCACCTGGGCGAGCTTCTTGCGCGCCACTTCGGCCTCTGCGCGCGCCACGGCGGCATCGGATTCGGCGGCGCGCAGGGCCTGGGCCGCGTCATCGGCGCGCTGCGGTTCGGCGGCGTTGGCGGCGGCGGCTTCGGCGAGGCGGGCGGCCGTGCGGCGCAGTGCCGGCACCTGCTGGGCGCGTGCGCGTTCGCGCGCTTCCGCCAGCTGCAGTTCCGCCTGCGCCACATCGGCCTCGGCCTGCAGGCCGGTTCCGGCCAGGCGCAGCAGCACCTGGCCGCGCTTCACGGCCTGGCCTTCGTGCACGGCGACGGAGTCCACCACGCCTTCCTGCAGGGGCGTGAGGTCGAGCATTCCGCCCTGGACCTCGATGCGGCCGCGGGCGATGGCCACGCCGTTGGCCGCGCCGGAGGCCGGAGCGGACGCGGGCGCCTCGGGCGCGGGCATCTGCGCGGGGGTGCCACGGTCGGTGCAGGCTGCGAGCCAGGCCAGGGCCAGGGCGGAGGCCGCGCAGGCGGCGCCGCGCGCGGCGCGCGGTCCGAGGGGAAGGGAGAGGCGTTTCATGGGGTGATGGCGTCCGGCTGGCGCCAGTCGCTGCGGATGGCACCGTCTTCCATGCCGAGCACGCGGTCGGCATGGCGGACGAGGCGCGGGTCGTGGCTCACGCACAGCACGGTGGTGCCGTGGGCGCGCGCGATGCGGTGGAGGATGTCGATGACGCGCTGGCCGCTGTCGGCATCCAGCGCGCTGGTGGGTTCGTCGGCGAAGAGCAGTTGGGGCGACTTGGCGATGGCGCGGGCGATGGCCACGCGCTGCTTCTCGCCCCCGGACAGCTGGGCCGGGCGCATGTGCGCGCGCTGCGACATGCCCACTTCGTCGAGGGCGCGCCGTGCCTGGCGCGCGCTTTCGCTGGCGCCCAGGCCCAGGTAGCCCAGGGGCAGCTGGACCTGCTCCAGGGCGGTCAGCGCGGGAAAAAGGTTGAAGCCCTGGAACACGAAGCCCGTGTGCTGCAGCCGGAAGCGCTCCAGCGCGCGCGGGCCGAGCGCTCCCAGGTCTTCGCCCAGGGCGTAGGCCTTGCCCGCGTCCGGCTGCTGCAGCCCGGACAGCAGCGACAGCAGCGTGCTCTTGCCGCAGCCCGAGGGACCGGAGATGAGGGTGAGTTCCCCGGGGAGGATGGACAGGGACAGCTGGCGCAGCACCGGTACCTGCACGACGCCCGAGACGAAGGATTTCTGCAGGTCCACCGCCTGCAGGCTGGGGGCGGCGCCGGGCGGCGGCGCGGGGGAGCGGGGGGCGTGGGTGTTCATCGCAGCAGCAGGGCGGGATCGGCGGCCATGAGGCCGCGCATGGCCAGGAGGCCCGAAAGCAGCGCGACGAGCGCGACCAGGCCCGCGCAGGCCAGGGCGGTGGCGGTCGTCATCGCGACCGGCACGCCCTGCGACATGGCGAGCCACAGCAGCCCGGTGCTGGCGGCGGCACCCAGCAGCAGGCCCAGTCCGCCGATCCAGCAGGCCTGCTCGATCACCAGCCGGCCCAGCGAGCGGCGGCTCACGCCTAGCGCGTTGAGCACGGCGTATTCACGGGCCGATCCGGCCACCACGCCCATGAGCGACTGGCTGGTGACGACCGTGCCCACGAGGCAGACGATGCCCACCATGAACAGCACGGCCACGCCCGCGCCCGTGTCCAGCAGCCAGTACAGCTGGGATCGGCGGGCGAACTGGCGGGCCGTCCAGACCTCGAACGGGCCGAAGCCCGGGGCTCCGGCGGAGAACCGCGCCTGGACCTCCCTGGCCTGCTCCGGCGTGCGGGTGCGGGCCACGACGTAAGTGGGCGCGGTCGCCGAACCGGTACCCGCGATCTCGCGGGCGGTGTCGATCGACGACAGCACGTTCGCTCCGCCCAGGCCGCGCAGCCCGTCCACCGCGGCCACGACGTGGACTTCGTGGGCGTTGATCCAGGCCGTGCCGCCCACGTTGGTGCCCAGCGTGGAAAGGTCTGCCCGGTCCACGATGACGGCGCCGGGCGCACGCAGCGCCGCGCGCTGCCAGCCGGTGAGCAGGTGGGAGAACAGCATGCCGTCCGGGGCGGAGCGGATTCCCGACAGGTAGATCGACACCCCGCCGCTGCCGGCCTGCGCGCTGCGCCAGTCCGCGTCCACCCAGAGGTAGGGCTCGGTGGCCACGACCGCCGGGTCCATGGCCAGCCGCAGGTCCACGTCGCTGCCGATCGCCCGGCCGAAATTCACGCTCTGCGTGCCGGGGTAGCCGGCCCAGAGGTCGGCGCCCGACGCGCGCACGTACAGCGCCGCGCTGCCGAAGATGCCCAGCACCAGGGCGGCCTGCACCACCAGCAGCACGCACGAGAAGCCCACCGCGAACACCGCGGGCACGAACCGCCGCCACTCGTGGATGAGTGTCTTGCGGGCCAGGGCGATCATGGCGCCTCTCCGTCGTCGGCCGGCGCGGAGGGGAGCGGTGCGCCGCCCAGCGCCTTGTACAGCGCGACGAAGGCCAGCGAGCGCGCATCCTGGGCCGTGGCCCATTCGGCTTCGGCCTGCAGGGCCGCGCGCTGCGCGGCGAGTCCGTCGTATTCGCTGGCCAGGCCGAGACGGGCCTGGACGCCGCCGGCACGCACGCGCTCGGCGAGCGCGGGCTGCGCCTCCGCGAGGGCATCCGCCCGGTTCTGCTGGGCCGCCAGTGCGGAGAGGGCGCCTTCGGCTTCGGCGACGGCGCCGCGCACCGTGCGCTGGTAGGTCAGCGCCGCGGCCTGCAGGGCCTCCTGCTGCGCGTCCACCTGCATGCGCCGGCGCCCCCAGTCGAAGAGCGGGATGTCGATGGTGGGCCCGATGGCGGGCACGTTGTCGCTGGTGGTGCGGCGGTTGCGCGTGAGGTTGTAGGCGTACAGCAGCGAGCCGGTGATGGCGACGCGCGGGTACAGCTCAGAGCGGGCCATGCCCACCTCGGCCGCGGCCTTGCGCACGGCCGCTTCCGCGGCCTGCACGTCCGGGCGCGTGCGCAGCAGGTCGGCAGGCAGCGCGGAGAAGGCGAAGGGTGCCAGCGTGGGCACGCGGGCGGGGCCGGCGCTCCAGGCCGGGTCCGGCGCCACGCGGTCCAGCAGCACGGCCAGCGACTGGGCTGCGCGTGCGCGCGCCTGTTCGGGCTCGGCCCGGGCGGCGCGGGTGCGGGCGCGCTGCACCCCGGCCTGGGCCACCTCGTCGGTGGCGCCGGTCCAGGTGCGCCGGCGCACTTCCGCCAGCCGGGCGGCCCGTTCGTCGAGCGCAGCCTGCCGGTCGAGCAGCTGCAGCTGCCGGCGCGCGGCCTGCAGGTCCAGGTAATCGCGCACCACCTCGGCCACGACGGCGACCCGCGCGCCCTGGCCGTCCGCCACGGCCGCGTCGCGGTCCGCCACGGCCGATGCCCGCGCGCTGTCTGCGGCGCCGAACAGGCCCAGCTCCCAGACCATGTCGATGCTGGCGTGGAAATAGCTGTCGGTGGCTTCGATGTCCTGCAGGGTGCGCGCGCCTGCGCCGAACGAGGGACGGAACTGCACGGCCGCGCGCCCGGCCTGCAGGCGGGCTTCGCGCAGCCGGTGGGCGGCGATCGCCAGGTCGAGGTTCTTCTGCAGCGCCTCGTCCACCAGCGCGTCGAGGGCGGGATCGTGGAAGGCCTTCCACCAGGCGCGGAACTCCGGTGCCGCGGCGGTGCCGTCCGGAACGGGCGAAGTCCAGGTGGCGGGCAGGGCGGGCGCCTCCGGGCGGCGGATGTCCGGTGCCGAGCAGCCGGCCAGGAACGCGATCGCCGCGGCAGCCAGGCCGAGGCGGAGCGGACGTGGAATGGGGGACGGAAGAAGCACGCGCGGCGTTACATTGGCAGGGTGGGGCCAGGGCGGAGAAGCCCATGGCGATGGCTGGATTGGACCGTCCCAAGCTTGAGCCGCCTTGCATGGCATATGGAGGCTTCATGGAGATGCGGGGCTTTGCACGGCATGCCCGGCAGCTGTGGATAATTCCGCCCAGCACCTCCCGACGCCATGAACCTTCCCGCTGCCCCGCAGGCCTCCGGCCCGCTCGTTCTCGTCGTCGAGGATGAGCCGGGCATCGCCACCATCCTCTCCGCCTATCTCCAGCGCGACGGACTGCGCGCCCACCAGGCCCATGACGGCCTGGAGGCGCTGCGGCTGTTCCGCCAGCTCAAGCCCGACATGGTGCTGCTGGACATCCACCTGCCCGGCATGGACGGCCTGGACCTGCTGCGCGCCATCCGCGAGGACGGCCAGACGCCGGTGATCATGGTGACGGCACTGGCCGACGACGTGGACAAGCTGGTCGGCCTGCGCCTGGGGGCGGACGACTACGTGGTCAAGCCTTTCAGCCCGCCGGAGGTGGTGGCCCGGGTGCGGGCCGTGCTGCGGCGCGTGCAGGCCCAGCCCTCCGCACCGGCCCGGGCCGCCCAGCGCATCCGCGTGGGTCGCATCGAGATCGACCAGGAGGCCCACGCCGCCTTCGCCCACGGCGACGACGGGCGGGCCGTGCCGCTGCCGCTGACGCTGACCGAGTACCGGCTGCTGGCCTGCCTGGCGGCGCAGCCCCGGCGCTGCTTCTCGCGCAGCCACCTGATCGAGCACTGCCTTCCGGAGAGCGATGCGCTCGACCGCGTGATCGATTCCCACCTCTCCAAACTGCGCCGCAAGCTGCAGCAGGCGGGGCAGGGGGAGCTCATCGAGACCGTGCGCGGTATCGGCTACCGGCTCTGGCCCGGGGAGGGTCCCGTTGCCTGAGCACCGCGCACCGGCCGCGCAGGGGTCGCTGTTCAGCCGGGTCTGGGTGCGGTTCGGCGTGTGCATCGCCGCCACCGTGCTGGCGACGATGGCGCTCCTGGCCGCGAGCGTGATGCTGTTTTCCGAGGTGCAGTACCGCGACTTCTACCGCAGCCTGCCCTCCGACGTGCAGGTCGAGCTCGACGGCCTGCGCGACCGCGACATGGAAGACAGCCCGCGGGCGATGGAGATCTACGGCCAGTACTGGCACGGCGACCTGCTGTTCGGCGAGAAGTGGTCCCTCGTGGTGGGGCTCGTGATCTGCCTGCCCATCGGCCTCGTGGTGGGGTTCTGGGTGTCGCGCATCGTCACGCTGCCGCTGGCGTCGATGGCCGAGGTGGCGTCCCACGTGGCGATGGGGGATTTCTCGGTGCGTGCCCAGCCGGGGCGCTACCACGACGAGATGGCGGAAATGGTCCGGCATTTCAACCAGATGATCGATGCGCTCGAGCGCTCGGCCAGGGAGCGGCGCGCCCATGCGGCTTCCATCTCGCACGAGCTGCGCACGCCGCTCACGGTGCTGCGCGCGCGCCTGCATGCGATCTGCGACGGCGTGATCGAGGCCGATGCACAAGAGTCCCGCGCGCTGCTGGAGCAGGTCGAATACCTGGGGCGGCTGGTGGGCGACCTGCATACGCTGTCCATGGCGGAGGCGGACCAGTTGTCGCTGGAAACCCGTGCGGTGGACCTGTCCGAGCTGGTGCGCGATGCGGTGGCGCTGCATGCGCAGCGCATCGAGGACCACGGCGTGGAACTGGCGCTGCGGCTGCCCCATGCCCCGGGGCCCCATGCCATGGTGGACCCGGACCGCATGCGCCAGATCCTGTTCAACCTCGTCGAGAACGTGCTGCGCCACGCGGAGGCGGGCGGCTGGATGGAGGTCGAGGTGGCAGGGGAAGGCGACCGCGTCGTGCTGCGCGTGAGCGATGCGGGCCCCGGCATGCCGGCACGCCTGCTGGAGCGGCCCTTCGAGCGCTTCCCCCACGATCCCGGGCGGCGGGGCGAAGGCTCCGGCCTGGGCCTGTCGATCGTGAAGGCCCTGGTGCAGCGCCAGGGCGGCAGCGTGCGGGTGGAGAACCGCCCCGAAGGCGGCGCGCGCTTCACCGTGGAATTCCCGGCCATCGACTGATCCGCAGGTGCGGGCCATGGCACGCAGTCCTACGCGGCCAGCCGCCCACGGACCACAACCGGGTCCGGCCCTGCTGCATACGATCACATCCATGCCGAGCAGCGATGCCCGGCGCCTCGGATCCCCCCCTCGCCCCAATGACTGGGGTTTCACCCTGTCCTGCCTCACGGCGGACAGGGTTTTTTATGGGCGCGCCCGGTGGGAGAATCGGCGCCCATGACCGCTGCCGCACACCCCACCCTTCCCGCATCCGCTTCCGTGGACACCCTCACCATCACCCGGCCCGACGACTGGCACCTGCACGTGCGCGACGGCGAGCCCCTGCTGACCGTGGTGCCCCATACGGCGGCGCAGTTCGGCCGCGCGGTCATCATGCCCAACCTGCGGCCCCCGGTGACCACCGCCGCCCAGGCGCTGGCCTACAGGGAGCGCATCCTGGCCGCCGTGCCGCAGGGCGTGTCGTTCGAGCCGCTGATGACGCTCTACCTCACCGACAACCTCCCGCCCGGGGAGATGGCGCGCGCGAAGGAGGCCGGCATCGTCGCCTGCAAGCTCTATCCCGCCGGGGCCACGACGAACAGCGATGCCGGCGTGACCGAGCTGCGCAAGATCTATCCGGTGCTGGAGGCGATGCAGAAGGCCGGCCTGCTGCTGCTGGTGCATGGGGAGGCCACGGGCAGCGAGATCGACCTCTTCGACCGCGAGGCCGTGTTCATCGACCGCCAGCTGATCCCGCTGCGCCGCGATTTCCCGGAGCTCAAGATCGTCTTCGAACACATCACCACGCGCGAGGCCGCGCAGTACGTGGCCTCCAGCGACGCCTTCACGGCGGCGACCATCACGCCGCAGCACCTGCTCTACAACCGCAACGCCATCTTCACGGGCGGCATCCGGCCGCACTACTACTGCCTGCCGGTGCTCAAGCGCGAAACGCATAGGCTCGCCCTCGTGGAGGCCGCCACCGGCGGCAGCCCGAAGTTCTTCCTGGGCACGGACAGCGCGCCGCATGCCGCCCACCTGAAGGAGCATGCCACCGGCTGCGCGGGCTGCTACAGCGCGCATGCCGCCATGGAGCTGTACGCCGAGGCCTTCGACAGCGTGGGCGCGCTGGACAAGCTGGAGGGGTTCGCCAGCTTCCACGGCCCGGACTTCTACGGCCTGCCGCGCAACCAGGGCACGCTGACCCTGCGCCGCGAATCGTGGACACCGCCCGAGAGCTTCCCCTTCGGCGAAGCGCTGCTCAAGCCGCTGCGCTCGGGCGAGGCACTGGCGTGGCGAGCTGTGTCGTGACCGGACCATCGGGCGGCGATTTTCGGTACGCGAAAGACAGAGGGAGATACCGATGACGGCGTTTTTCATCGATGCAGACAACCTGTGCGCACCTTCCTGGGTTGACGAGGCATGCCGTGTGCTGGAGAACTCGGAGGGACGCACGTCCTTGCGGCGTGCCTATGGAAGTCCCGAAAAACTCAAGGGGCTGGCGGAAGTGCTGCGCACGCGGCTGATCCGTCCTTATGTGAATCTTTCTCTTTCGAAGAACACCACGGACGTTGCCCTGGCTGTCGATGCCATGGAGCTTTCCTATGCAACACCGCGGCCCGCGACGATCGCCATCGGATCCGGCGACGCGGATTTCGTGCCGCTGGTGCTGCGTCTGCGAGAGCGCGGTTTCCGGGTGGTCTGCGTCACCGAAAGAGGCAAGATGGCCCCGGAGGCTGTCGATGCTTACGACAAGGTGCTTTTCGTGGGAACTGCAATGCCGGAGACGGCCGCTGTCCCGGTCTCCGCGGCAGATACCGATGCGCAGGCCCTGCCTCCGATCACAGTCCCGCAGTCCGCCGTGCCGGCCAAGAAGGCTCCCGTCAGGAAGGCCGCGCCCGTCAAGCGTGCAGCGACTGGCAAGACTGCTGCGAGCGGTGAGCCTGCCCCGGCGCCCGTCAAAAAGGTGCCTGTGAAGAAGGCGCCCGCAAAGAAGGCAACGCCTGCGGCCAGGAAATCCGCCGCCCCTGCCCCCGGGCCGCGCGCCAAAAACGCTGCCGAACCCCTCGAACAAGTCACGGTGCAGCACATCCTGCGCCATGCCCCGGCACTGGCGGGCGGAAACATACAGCCCCTGGGCGAGATCGTGAAGCTGCTCCACGACGCCAAACTGCTCGGCAAAAACGCGGCTTCCACCAAGCTCTTCAAGAAATTCCCGCACCATTTCGAATTGCTGCCCTCTCGCCAGCCCAATACCGTGCGCTACATCCTGCCTCCGCGTTGAGTGGCGGCATCCCGTGTTTTCGCTGCTGTGCCTCCGTGGCTGCAGCCGTTGTCGTCTCTCGGTACCCAGGTGGAGTCTGCTTGGTATGCCGGAGCGCCGCTTACGCAGGCATTGAATCGGCCGTTCGGGGAAGTCATGGCGGAAGGGATGAGCCTATCCGCCACGCGGGGCTCCGGATACAGGGTGCGCTTCGTACCCCAATCCTTACTGGACAAGGGCGTGCCCTACGAAAGCTTCATCCATGCCACCGGCACCGTCCCCACCCGAGACAACCTGCACGATTTCTTCAACGGCCTGATCTGGCTGCACTACCCGCGGGCCAAGCGCCGGCTCAACGCCCTGCAGGCCGGTGCCATCGCCGCACAGGGCGTCGGAGCCATGCGCGGCCCGCTGCGGGATGCGCTCACGGTCTTCGATGAGAACGGCGCGGTGCTGTTCGCCCCCCGGGCGCTGCGGGAGGCGCTGGCGGCCCGCGCATGGCGCCGGCTGTTCGCGGACCTGCGGCCGCTCTGGCGGCAGGCGCGCCTGGAGATCTTCGGCCATGCCCTGCTGGAGCAGCTCACCGTGCCTCGCAAGCCGCTCACCGCCCATGTGCTGCTGGTGCCGGATGCTCCTGAAACAGTAGCTGACATCGACGGCTGGCTGGAGGATCGCCTGGAGCCGGAGCTGCTGGAGACCAAACCCTTCACACCCCTTCCGGTGCTGGGGGTGCCCGGCTGGTGGGCGGGGAACGAGAACTTTTGCTTCTATGATGACTCTTCCGTGTTCCGCAGCGCACGCCCCGCATCACAGTACACAACAGGGGTCCCTCCGCGCTGACACGGCGGCTTGAACGCCCGCACGACATCCCCAGATTACTGTCGTGTCGGGTCCGGTACCAGGCCGCTTCTTCCCCCTGCACCCAACGCTTCCCCTTCGTGGAGAACCTTCGATGAAACGCATCGCGCTCTTTCTGCTCACCAACCTTGCCGTCGTGGTGGTGCTGGGCATCGTCGCCAGCCTGCTCGGCGTCAACCGCTACCTGACGGCCAACGGCCTCAACCTGGGGGCGCTGCTCGGCTTCGCCTTCATCATGGGCTTCGGCGGCGCCATCATCTCGCTGCTCATGAGCAAGCCGATCGCCAAGTGGAGTTCCGGCGTGCGCGTGATCGACGGCACGGGCTCGGCCGACGAGGCCTGGATCGTCCAGACCGTGCGCAAGTTCGCCGACCAGGCCGGCATCGGCATGCCCGAGGTCGGCATCTTCGAGGGCGACCCGAACGCCTTCGCCACGGGCGCCTTCAAGAACAACGCCCTCGTGGCGGTATCCACCGGCCTGCTGCAGGGCATGACCCGCGAGGAGGTCGAGGCCGTGATCGGCCACGAGGTGGCCCACATCGCCAACGGCGACATGGTCACCATGACCCTGATCCAGGGCGTGATGAACACCTTCGTCGTGTTCCTCTCGCGGGTGATCGGCTACGCGGTGGACAGCTTCCTGCGCCGCAACGACGAGAACAATTCCGGCCCCGGCATCGGCTACATGGTCACCACCATCGTGCTCGACATCGTGCTGGGCTTCCTGGCCTCGATGATTGTGGCCTGGTTCAGCCGCCAGCGCGAGTTCCGCGCCGATGCGGGTGCCGCCCGCCTCATGGGCCGCCGGCAGCCGATGATCAACGCGCTGGCCCGCCTGGGCGGCATGCACCCTGCCGAACTGCCCAAGGGCCTGCAGGCCATGGGCATCGCCGGCGGCATCGGCAAGCTGTTCAGCACCCATCCGCCCATCGAGGAGCGCATCGCCGCGCTGCAGAACGCCCAGGGCTGATGCCCCTGCGCGGCAGCCGGGCCGGCTGCCGCACTGGAAAGAAAACGCGACCCCGCCGTGGCGACACGGCGGGGTTTTTTCATCGGCCGCCGACTGCGACAGGGCCAGGCCCGCGCCGGGAGATGGGGGTGGACATGACGATGGACGTGCGTGTCTCGCCCCAGCGGTTGATGTCTCCGAGGAAGGACTCCAGCGCCGCCATGTTCTCCACCGCCAGGGCCATCACGTACGAGTCGGCTCCGGTGACGTGATGGCACTCGAGGACCTCGGCGCGACCGCGCAGCGCATCGAGGAATGCCCGCTTGTGCGGCTGGCCGACGGTGATGCCGATGAGGGCCTGGATGGGCCGTCCGACCTTGGCAGGATCGAGATCGGCATGCACGCCCCGCACGACCCCGGCCTCCTGCAGCCGTTTCAGGCGTTCGGCCGTGGCAGCCACCGAGAGGCCCGCCGCCTCGGCCAGGGTCTTGAGCGGCGCACGGCCGTCCGCCTGCAGCGCCTGCAGCAGCTTCCAGGCCTTGTCGTCCAGTACGGGTGGTTCGGTCATGGGCTGGATTGTCCGTAAAAACAGTGGCAAAACGCCAGGCAGGCCGGAAGAATCGGCTTCGTTGCCGCGTCCGGCCTGCCTACGATGGCTGGCATGGCACTGCTCGACGTCTTTCTCCCCTCCCTGGTGATCGGCCTGTCGATCGCCGCACCGGTAGGCCCGATCGGCATCCTGGTCATCCAGCGCAGCCTGGCGCACGGGCCGCGCGCCGGGCTGGCCACGGGGCTGGGCGCTGCCGCGGCGGATGCCGTCTACGGCGCGCTCGGCGCCTATGGGGTGCACTGGCTCGTCCACGCCCTGGTGGCGGTGAGGGTGCCCCTCGTCTGGGCGGGAGCGGCCTTCCTGCTCTGGATGGCGTGGCATATCGCGCGTGCGCCGGTCACTCCTCATGCTGGCGACGGCAGTGGTGCCGGCACCGGTCCGGCGCGCAACGGCTGGCCCGATTTCGCGCACACCTTCGCGCTGACGCTCTCCAATCCCGCCACGATCCTGTCCTTCATCGCGGTCTTCGGGGCCATGGCGGGCCGCTCGGCGGCGGCGACGACGGCACCGGCGGCCATGGTCGCCGGCGTGTTCGCGGGCTCCGCGCTGTGGTGGCTGTGCCTGAGCATGGCCGTCGGGCTGCTGCGGGCCCGCTTCGACGCGCGCTGGCACCGCCGGATCCAACGCGCCAGCGCTGCGGGGCTGGCCGCCTTCGCCCTGTGGCAGGTCGCCGCCGTGTGATCCGGCCTTGCCGGTTGTCAGCGGTGCGGCCATGCGATTCGGGCCGCCAGCAGGCAGAACGCCGCGGCGAAGCTCCAGCGCATCCACCGCAGCACCCCGGGGCGCGAGAGGATGCGGTCCCTCACCGACGCTGCGAGCAGCCCGTACACCGCGAACACGGCGAAGGTCAGCGCCATGAACACCAGAGAGAGCTCCAGCATGCGGAGGGTGGGCCGCGCCCCGCCCGCATCGATGAACTGCGGCAGGAACGCCAGGAAGAACAGCGACAGCTTGGGATTGAGGGCGTTCACGAGGATCGCCTCGCGCACCGCCTGCCCGCTGGAGAGCGCACCGGAAAGGGATGCCGGCTGCAGCGGCCCGTCGGCCCTGGCGGTCATCCAGGCCATGTAGAGCAGATACGCCGCACCGGCATACCGCAGCGTGGCGAAGGCGGCGGGGCTGGCGGCCAGCAGGGTGGCCAGCCCGGTGATCGCCGCCAGCATGTGCGGCACGATGCCGAGCGTACAGCCCAGGGCTGTGACCACTGCGGCGCGGCGGCCGCGCGAGAGGGCGGCTGCCAGCGTCATCAGTGCGCCGGTGCCCGGGGTGGCGATGACGATGAGCGAGGTGGCCAGGAATTCATGGGAGAGTTGCACGGAAGGCCTCGTGGCGGAGTGGAAGTCTCCCGATCCTCCGCAGCGCGCGTGCTGCCGTCTTGGATGAAATTGCGGCGCGGTGGTCAGCGGCGCCGCGCCTCGGCATAGCGGCCGGGGGGCATGCCGAAGCTGCGCACGAAGAACCGGCTCATGTGGCTCTGGTCGTAGAAGCCGCTGTCCGTGGCTGCCTGCGCCAGGGGCACGCCCTGGCCGATCAACTGGCGGGCGCGGTGGGTCCGCCGCTGCAGGAGGTAGGCGTGCGGCGTGAGTCCGGTCGCCCGGGCGAAGGCGCGCAGGAACTGGTAAGGGCTGAGTCCGGCTTGCGCTGCGAGGCTGTCCAGGCCCGGCGACGCGGAGGGATCGTCGTCGATGAGCGAGCGTGCCCGGGCGATTCCGGAGGGGCTGCGGGCGACCGCCGGTGCGCCGGGGTGCAGCAGGCCGCCCAGCAGCAGTACCAGCGCTTCGTCCGCGGCGAGGTCGTCCGTGCCCCCCGTGCGTGTGCACGTCATGGCTTCAAAGAGCCGGCCAAAGCAGCGTGCCAGTTCCGGGTTGCTCAGTGCGGGCCGTGCGAACTCCAGGCAAGGCGGCGCGCTTTCCTGGCCGAGGCCCTGGGCGACGCGTGCCAGCACGGCCGGATCGATGTACAGCATGCGCCAGGCGCGTCCGCCATCGCCGATCGGGGCGCCGTCATGCACTTCGCAGGGATTGACGGTGATGAGGTCGCCTGGCCCGGCTTCGACCATTCCCCGGCCGCTGGTGGACTTCTGCGCGCCGCGCTGGATCAGCCCCACGCCGAACTGCGCGTGCATGTGCCGGCCGAACGCGAACGCGGTGTCTGCCGCCACGGCTTCGATGCCCGGGTGCCGGCAGGGCAGCAGGTCGACTCGATGATGGGGCGTCCTCGGCATTCGCCCGATCGTACGCTGCCGTCGTGGACATTCCGGGGCCAGGGGGCGGGCGTGCTCAGCCGGGCGGGGTCACTGCCGGCGTGTCGGCACCCGTTCGCGCCTTGTCCAGCAGGAAATCGATGCAGGTGCGCACGGCCCGTGTCTGGTGGCGGTTGGGCAGGTACAGCAGGTACATGTGCGTGCCGAAGATGCTCAGGCGGTATTCGTCCAGCGTGGTCAGCACCTCGCCGGTGGCGAGCTTGTCCTGTACCACGTAGTCGGGCACCAGCCCCACGCCCAGCCCGGCCAGGATGCCCTGGCGCAGGAACGGGAAGTGCTCGGAGATCAGCGTGGGCTCCAGCAGCACCTCGTGCCGCTCGTTGCCCTGGTAGGCCGACAGGCGCAACTGGCGCCCGGTCACGCCGGCGGTGATGACCGAGCCGGCGCGCAACGCATGCAGCGTGCGCGGCAGGCCGTGGCGGCGGGCGTAATCGGCGGAGGCGCAGGCCAGGTAGCGCACATCGCCCAGGCTGCGTGCCACGAGCGACAGGGGTGGCTCCTGCACCACGCGGATGGCGATGTCCACCTCGTCGCGCAGGTTGTCGGCGCGGTTTTCGAACAGCACGTCCAGCACGATGCCGGGGTACGTGCGCTTGAACTCGATCAGCCAGTCGCTGACCACGATCTGCCCGTAGCCGCTGGGCACGCTGATGCCCACGCGGCCCTGCAGGCCCTGGCCCAGCGTGGTGACGGCTTCCTGCGCCGCCATCAGTTCGTTGCGGATGGTGCGGCCGTGCTCGTAGAGGCGCAGGCCGATCTCGGTGGGCTCCACCCGGCGCGTGGTGCGCTGCACCAGCTGCACGCCCACGGCCTTCTCCAGCTTGGTGAGGTGGTAGCTCACGTTGGCGCGGGTCATGCGCAGCTTGCGCGCGGCCTGGCTCAGGTTGCCGCTGTCGATGATCTCGACCAGCAGGGTCAGCGAGGGCAGGTCCATGGCAGTGTTTCGGTGTATTGGTTGAAATCCTTTGACAGTCTGTCAACGATTGATGTGATTGTCAGAAAACATTGTCGCCGCAAGAATGTCCCGAACAGAGTGATCCCAGGAGACAAAGGCATGACCTCAGCAGCGGCTATCCCGTCGCCCGTGCAAGCGCGCCTGCAGGGCGGCGTTCTCGTCGTCCGCATCGACAACCCGCCCGTGAACGCGCTCGGCGCGGCGGTGCGCCAGGGCCTGCGGGACGCCATCGGCGAGGCCGAGTCGCGCGCGGACGTGCAGGCCGTGCTGATCGTGGGCGAAGGCAAGGCCTTCATCGCCGGGGCCGACATCCGCGAATTCGGCAAGCCGCCCGTGGAGCCCTCGCTACCCGAGGTCTGCCAGCGCATCGAGTCCTGCACCAAACGGGTGGTGGCCGCCATCCACGGCGCCGCGCTGGGCGGCGGGCTGGAAGTGGCGCTCGCCGCGCACTACCGCGTGGCGCTGCCGGGCGCGCAGCTCGGTCTGCCCGAGGTGAACCTGGGCCTGCTGCCCGGCGCGGGCGGCACGCAGCGCGCGCCGCGCCTGATGGGCGTAAAGCCGGCCGCCGAGATGATGCTGGGCGGCAAGCCGCTGAACGCCAGGGCGGCCCTCGCCGCGGGCCTGGTGGACCGCCTGGTGGACGGCAGCGATCCGGTGGCCGCGGGCCTCGCCTGCGTGCAGGAGCTGCAGGCCGCGCAGGCGCCGCTGCGCCGCACGCGCGACATCGCGATCGCCGACCGCGCCGCCGCGCTGGCAGACCTGGATGCGCTGGCGGCCGATACCGCGAAGAAGTCGCGCGGCCTGTTCTCGCCGCTGAAGATCGTCGAATGCGTGCGCAACGCCGTGGAGCTGCCGTTCGACGAGGGCATGCAGCGCGAGCGCGCGGCCTTCGTGGAATGCCTGGCGAGCCCGCAGCGCGCGGGGCTGATCCACGCCTTCTTCGCCGAGCGCGAGGTCGCCAAGGTGCCGGAGGCGAAGGCTGCCGCACCGCGTCCGGTGGCCGCCATCGCCGTCATCGGCGGTGGCACCATGGGGGCCGGCATCACCGTGTCGGCGCTGGACGCCGGCCTGCCCGTGACGATGATCGAGCGCGACGACGCCTCACTGGCCCGGGGCCGCGCGCATGTGGAGAAGGTCTACGACGGCCTTATCGCCAAGGGCCGCATGACGGCCGAGGCCAAGGCCGCCGTGATGGCGCGCTACACCGGCAGCACGCGTTACGAAGACATCGCCGCCGCCGACCTGGTGATCGAGGCGGTGTTTGAGGACCTGGAAGTCAAGAAGGCCGTCTTCCGCGAGCTGGACCGCGTCTGCAAGCCGGGCGCCGTGCTCGCCACCAACACCTCGTACCTGGACATCGACGCGATCGCCGCCGCCACCGGGCGGCCGCAGGACGTGATCGGGCTGCATTTCTTCAGCCCGGCCAACATCATGAAACTGCTGGAGATCGTGGTGCCGGCCCGGGTGAGTGCCGACGTGGTCGCCACGGCCTTCGCACTGGCGAAGCGGCTCAGGAAAGTACCCGTGCGAGCCGGTGTGTGCGACGGCTTCATCGGCAACCGCATCCTGGCCGTGTACAAGCAGGCGGCCGATTACCTGATGGAAGACGGTGCCAGCCCCTATGAGATCGACGCGGCGGTGCGCGGCTTCGGCTACCCGATGGGCCCGTTCCAGGTGACCGACCTGGCGGGCGGCGACATCGGTTGGGCCACGCGCAAGCGCCGTGCGGCCACACGCGATCCGAAAGCACGCTATGTGGAGATCGCCGACCGCATCTGCGAGCGCGGCTGGTTCGGCCAGAAGACGGGACGCGGCTTCTACCTCTACCCCGAGGGCGCACGCACGGGCCAGCCGGACCCGGAGGTGCTGGCGATCGTCGACGCCGAGCGCGCCAAGAAGGGCATCGTGCCCCGTACCTTCACGCCGGAGGAGATCATGCGCCGCT
Source organism: Acidovorax sacchari (assembly GCF_042847045.1). Classification (NCBI taxonomy): domain Bacteria; kingdom Pseudomonadati; phylum Pseudomonadota; class Betaproteobacteria; order Burkholderiales; family Comamonadaceae; genus Acidovorax; species Acidovorax sacchari. Next base: position 4,974,109 of record NZ_AP035783.1, on the reverse strand, counting down.
ACCTGGCCGCCATGGTCAACGAGGGCGCGAAGGTGGTGGACGAGGGCATCGCCCTGCGGCCGCTGGACGTGGACGTGACCTTCCTCTCGGGCTACGGTTTCCCGCGCTTCCGGGGCGGGCCGATGCACTACGCCGACACGGTGGGCCTGCCGAAGATCCTGGCCGACATCCGCGAGTTCGCGCAGGAAGACCCGCTGTTCTGGAAGCCCGCGCCGCTTTTGGAAAAGCTGGTGGCCGAGGGCCGCGACTTCGGCAGCCTGAATCGTGCCGCCGCCGAGGCGCATTGACAGAACGACAGCACGAGCGATCGACGAAAGAGCCCCATGGATCTGCAATTCACCCCCCAGGAGGAGGCCTTCCGCGACGAAGTGCAGGCCTTCCTGAAAGAGCACCTGCCCGCCGACCTGTCGCACAAGGTGCGCGCCGGCCTGCGCCTGGACAAGGCCGACATGGAGCGCTGGCACGCGATCCTGAACGCGCGCGGCTGGCTCGCGAACCACTGGCCCGAGCAGTACGGCGGGCCGGGCTGGAACGCCGTGCAGAAGTTCATTTTCGAGAACGAATGCGCGCTGGCCGGCGCCCCGCGCATCGTGCCCTTCGGCGTGAACATGCTGGGCCCGGTGCTGATCAAGTACGGCAGCGAGGCGCAGAAACAGTACTGGCTGCCGCGCATCCTGAACGGCGAGGACTGGTGGTGCCAGGGCTATTCGGAGCCGGGCGCCGGCTCGGACCTGGCTTCGGTGAAGACCACCGCCGTACTGAAACGGGACGAGGAGGGCGACCACTACGTCGTCAACGGCCAGAAGACCTGGACCACGCTGGGCCAGCACGCCAACATGATCTTCTGCCTGGTGCGCACCGACCGCGAGGCCAAGGCGCAGTCGGGCATCAGCTTCCTGCTGGTGGACATGCGCTCGCCCGGCGTGGAGGTGCGCCCCATCATCACGCTGGACGGCGAGCACGAGGTGAACGAGGTGTTCTTCACCGACGTGAAGGTGCCCGCGGAGAACCTGGTGGGCGAGGAGAACAAGGGCTGGACCTATGCCAAGTACCTGCTGACCTACGAGCGCACCAACATCGCGGGCGTGGGCTTCTCGGTGGCCGCGCTGGAAAAGCTCAAGCGCGTGGCCGCCACGGTGCAGTGCAACGGCCGTCCGCTGGCGCAGGACCCGCTGTTCGCGGCACGAATCGCCCGCGTGGAGATCGACCTGGAGAACATGAAGACCACCAACCTGCGCGTGATCGCGGCGGTGGCCGGTGGCGGCGTGCCGGGTGCGGAAAGCTCCATGCTGAAGATCCGCGGCACCGAGATCCGCCAGGAGATCCTCTCGCTCACGCGCCGTGCCATGGGCCCCTATGCGCTGCCCTTCGAGGAAGGGGCCCTGCATGCCGGCCACGAAGACCGGGCCGTGGGACCGGAGGGTGCCGCCGCGGCCGCGGCGAACTATTTCAACTACCGCAAGCTGTCGATCTTCGGCGGCTCCAACGAGATCCAGAAAAACATCATCTCCAAGATGATTCTCGGACTGTGACGCCATGAACTTCGAACACACCGAAGACCGCCGCATGCTGGCGGACACGCTGGACCGCTTCATCGCCGGGCAGGCCGGCATCGAGCAGCGCAACCACGCCGCCTACGGCGCGCAGGGCCACAGCCCGGGGCTGTACCGCGGCTTCGCCGACCTGGGCGCCATCGGCGCGCTGTTCACCGAGGCCGACGGCGGCTTCGGCGGGGCGGGCTTCGATGTGAGCGTGGTGTTCGAACGCCTGGGTCGCGGCCTCGTGGCCGAGCCCCTGCTGGGCGCGTTGGTGGTGGGCCGCGCCGTGGCGGCGGCCGGCAGCGCCGCGCAGAAAGATGCCGTGCTGGCGCCGCTGGTGGCCGGCGAGGCCGTGGCCGCGCTGGCGCACGACGAGCCGGGCGGCCACTACGAACCGACGCGTGTGACCACCACCGCGCGCCGCGCGGCCGAGGGTGATGGCTGGGTGATCGACGGTGCGAAGGGGGTGGTGCTGTTCGGCGATACCGCCGACTGGCTGCTGGTGTCGGCCCGCACGGGCGGCGGCATCTTCGATGCGGAGGGCATTTCGCTCTTCCTGGTTCCCGGCGACGCCGCCGGACTCACGCGCCGGGCCAATAGCCGCATCGACGGCGGCCGCACGGCCGAACTGGTCTTCAAGGACGTGGCCGTGGGCGCGGAGTCGCTCCTGGGCGCGGAAGGCGCGGGCGCCGCGCTGCTGGAGCGGGCCTTGGGCTGGGGACTGCTGGCGCTCTGTGCCGAGGCCGTGGGCGCCATGGACGTGGCCAAGGAACACACGCTGGAATACCTGCGCACCCGCAAGCAGTTCGGCGTGCCGATCGGCAGCTTCCAGGCGCTGCAGCACCGCATGGCGGACCTGCTGCTGGAGGTGGAGCAGGCCCGCTCGGCGGTCATCAACGCCGCGGCCGCGATCGACGGCGCGGACCGCACCGCGCGCGAGCGGGCGCTTTCGGCGGCCAAGTTCAGCATCGGCCGCATCGGCACGCTCGTGGCCGAGGAAAGCATCCAGATGCATGGGGGTATCGGCATGACCTGGGAGCTGCCGCTGGCGCACTATGCGAAACGGCTGGTGATGATCGACCACCAACTGGGCGATGAAGACCACCACCTGGCGCGCTACATCGCTCTGAGTCAACCGGCATAAGACGAAGAAGGACCCCATTCCATGACGGAGACGACCGCGCCCCTGCTGCAGCGCCGCGAAGGCGCCGTGCTGGTGCTCAGCAACAACAACACCGCCGCGCGCAATGCCTTGTCGCCCGCGTTCTATGCCGCGCTGACCGCGGCCCTGGCCGCGGCGCAGGACGACCCTGCCGTGGGCGCCATCGTGCTCACGGGTGAAGGCGGGCACTTCTGCGCGGGCGGCGACCTCCGCCAATTGGCGAAGCGGCGCGAGCTGCCCATCGAGGAGCGCCGCGCCAAGCTTGAAGGCCTGCACGACCTGATCCGCGCGGTGCGCGGCAGCGGCAAGCCGGTGATCGCCGCCGTGGAAGGCGCGGCGGCCGGCGCGGGCCTGTCGCTGGCGCTGGCCTGCGACATGCTGGTGGCGGCGCGCGATGCCGTCTTCTCGGTGGCCTATGTGAAGGTGGGCCTCACGCCCGACGGCGGCGCGACGGCGTTCCTGGCCGAATTCGTGTCGCGCCAGGTGCTGACGGAGCTGTGCCTGACGGGCGAGCGCATCTCGGGCGAACGCCTGCATGCCCTGGGCGCCGTCAACCGCCTGGCCGAGCCGGGCGAGGCGCTGGCGGGCGCGCTGGCGCTGGCCGCCAGCGTGGCGAACGGGCCGCAGCACGCCATGGCGCGCATCAAGGCGCTGTGCCTGGCGGCGCCCCAGGCCACGCTGGAGGAGCAACTGGAGAGCGAAGCGCAGAGCATGGTGCTGTCGCAGGCGACCGAAGAGTCGCGCGAAGGCATCGCCGCCTTCCTGGAAAAGCGGCTGCCCGATTACGTGCGCCTGCGCGGCCCGGCGGACTGACGCGCTCCCGGTGCCGGGTCGCGCAGGGGGCAGCGGCCACGCCGCCCGCCGCACCACAATGAACGAATGACTGGAGACAAGACATTGAACGCCACCACTTCCGCCGCCGCGCCTGACACCATCGACTTTCCGCTGGAGGGTGTACGCGTGCTCGATCTCTCGCGCGTGTTCGCCGGTCCGCTGTGCGGCCAGGTGCTGGCCGACTTCGGCGCCGAGGTGGTGAAGGTGGAGCACCCCGGGCGCGGCGATGACACGCGCGACTGGGGCATGCGCATCGGCAAGACCGAGACCACCTATTACAACAGCATGAACCGCAACAAGCGGTCGGTCACGCTGGACCTGCAGAGCCCCGAGGGCGCGAAGATCGTGCACGACCTGCTGCCGCAGTTCGACGTGGTGATCCACAACTTCAAGACCGGCGGCGCCGAGAAGCTGGGCCTGGGCTACGAGCAGCTCAAGGCGATCAAGCCCGACCTGATCTACTGCGCCGTGGCCGGATACGACGTGACCGGCCCCGAGGCGAAGCGGCCGGGTTACGACCTGGTGGTCCAGGGCGAGACGGGCCTCATGGCGCTCAACGGAGAGGCCTCGCAGCCGCCGCTGAAGTTCGGCGTGGCCGTGGTGGACCTGATGACGGGCATGTATGCCGCCCAGGCCGTGCTGGCGGCGCTGTTCCGGCGCGAGCGCACCGGGCGGGGCCGGCTGATCGAGATGGCGCTCTACGACTGCGGCCTCATGGTCACCGGCTACTACGGGCTCGACGCGATGCAGCTGGGCCGCGATCCGGCACGCTACGGCAATGCCCACCCGTCCATCGTGCCCTACGGCATGTTCGATGCGGCCGACGGCCCGCTCATCATCGCCGTGGGCAACAACGCGCAGTTCGACAAGTTCTGCCGCCAGGTGATCGAGCGGCCCGACATCGTGGAAGACCCGCGCTTCGCCACCAACGTGGAGCGTGCGAAGAACCGGCTGGTGATCGGCCCGATGCTCACGGAGCTGATCCGCACCTTCCCGCGCGACGTGCTGCTCGAGCGCCTGTCGGCCTGCGGCATTCCCTGCGGCAAGGTGGCGGGCCTGCACGAGGCGCTCACCAGCGAGCGCACGCGGCGCGGCGGCCTGCTGCAGGACATGCCGCACCCCGTCACGGGTACCACGCCGGTGTTCGCACCGCCTTATCGGCTGGACGGCGAGCGCCTGCCCATCCGCAACGCACCGCCCACGCTGGGCGAGGGCACGCGCGATGTGCTGCAGCGGCTGCTGCAGATGAGCGACGCGCAATTGCACCACCTGCAGCAGCGCGGCGTGCTGACCCTGCCGGAGGCGCCTCCTCCCGCCTGATTCCCCCGCCGGCCCGGTGCACCAGGCCGCCCGCAGAGGCGGCGCACCGGAGCCGATCTTCCCCAGAGAACCCCCGGAGACAACACCATGACAGGTTCCCGATTCAACCGCCGCGCCGTGCTGCACGGCATGGCCGCGCTCGGCGGCGCCGGCTGGCTGGGCCAGGCCCGCGCCCAGGCCGCCGGCACGGCATGGCCGTCCAGACCCATCCGGCTGATCGTGCCGTTCAACGCCGGTGGCGCCACCGACATCATCGCCCGCAGCGTGGGCGAGGCCCTGTCGCAGCGGCTGGGCCAGCCGGTGGTGGTGGATAACCGGGGAGGCGCCGCCGGCATCCTGGGCACCGACGCGGTCGCCAAGGCCGCGCCCGACGGATATACGCTGCTGCTCTCGCTCAGCACCTCGATGCTGATCAACCAGTTCCTCTATACGAAGCTGCCCTACGATCCGCAGAAGGACCTGACGCTGATCACGCAGGTCGCGGCCGCGCCCGTCACGCTGGTGGTGCACCCTTCCGTGCCTGCCGGCAACATGAAGGAACTGCTGGCGTACGTGAAGGCGAACCGGGGCAAGGTCTCGTACGGCTCCTGGGGCGTAGGCTCGTACGCGCACCTGGGCGGAGCCTACATGAGCAAGACGCAGGACGCCGACATGGCCCACGTGGCCTACAAGGGCGAGGCGCCCATGATCCAGGACCTGATCGGCGGCCAGCTGCAGCTGTGCTTCTCCAGCGCTCAGAACACCAAGCCCTTCATCGATTCCGGCCGCCTGAAGGCCATCGGCGTGACCGGCATGCAGCGCATGGACATCCTGCCCCAGGTGCCCACCATCCACGAGCAGGGCGTGACGGACGATGCGTATGCCGTCTTCGGCTGGGTCGCCATGGGCGGCCCCGCGAACCTGCCCAGGGAGGTGATGGACACGCTCCAGGTGCACCTGCGCGAGATCGCCCGCGACCCGAAACTGCTCGAGCGCATCCGCGGCGCGGGCTTCATGCCGCTGATGAACAGCCCCGAGGCTTTCCGCGCCAACTACCGCCGCGACCTGCCGGTCTGGAAGGCGCTGGTCGAAGCGGCCGGCGCCAGGCTGGACTGACGCGTTTCCCTTTTCTTCCCATCCAAAGGTCATCCCATGAAAATACTGGTCCCCGTCAAGCGCGTGGTGGACTACAACGTGAAGGTCCGCGTGAAGTCGGACAACACGGGTGTGGACATCGCGAACGTGAAGATGAGCATGAATCCGTTCGACGAGATCGCGGTGGAAGAGGCCGTTCGGCTGAAGGAAAAGGGCGTGGCCACGGAGGTGATCGCGGTGTCCTGCGGCGTGGCGCAATGCCAGGAGACGCTGCGCACGGCGATGGCGATCGGCGCGGACCGCGCGATCCTGGTGGAGACTTCGGAAGAGTTGCAGCCGCTGGCCGTGGCCAAGATCCTCAAGGCCCTGGTGGACAAGGAGCAGCCGCAGCTGGTCATCCTGGGCAAGCAGGCGATCGACGACGACTCGAACCAGACCGGCCAGATGCTGGCGGCCCTCGCGGACCTGCCGCAGGCGACGTTCGCCTCCAAGGTGGAAGTGAGCGGCGACAAGGTGAACGTGACGCGCGAGGTCGATGGCGGCCTGGAGACGCTGGCGCTCACGCTGCCGGCGATCGTCACCACCGACCTGCGGCTGAACGAGCCGCGCTACGTGACGCTGCCCAACATCATGAAGGCCAAGAAGAAGCAGCTGGACACCGTCAAGCCCGAGGACCTGGGCGTGGATGTGAAGCCGCGGCTCAAGACGCTGAAGGTGACGGAGCCGCCGAAGCGCGGCGCGGGCGTGAAGGTGCCGGACGTCGCCACGCTGGTGGACAAGCTCAAGAACGAAGCGAAGGTGATTTGACCCCCCTGAGCCGCTACGCGTCATCCCCCCGAGGGGACGACACCCTCGGTGCGGGGCGGCCCTTCCTCGGTGTCCCTCGCATCGGCCGCGCCAGAACTGAAAGCCGCGGGCGATACAGGTATTCCTGACATTCAAGAGAAAGACGACTGAAATGACCTCTCTCGTTATTGCAGAACACGACAACGCTTCGATCAAGCCCGCCACGCTCAACACTGTCACGGCCGCTGCGGCCTGCGGCGGTGACGTGCACGTGCTGGTGGCCGGCCAGGGCGCGGATGCCGCCGCCCAGGCGGCTGCGCAGATCGCGGGCGTCTCCAAGGTCATCCTGGCCGACGGCGAGAGCCTGAAGGACGGGCTGGCCGAGAACGTGGCCGCCCAGGTGCTGGCCATCGCGGGCAACTACAGCCACATCCTGTTCCCGGCGACGGCCGGCGGCAAGAACGTGGCGCCGCGGGTGGCGGCGAAGCTCGACGTCGCGCAGATCAGCGACATCACCAAGGTGGACAGCCCCGATACGTTCGAGCGCCCGATCTACGCGGGCAACGCGATCGCCACGGTGCAAAGCAGCGACAGCGTGAAGGTGATCACCGTGCGCACGACGGGCTTCGACGCCGCGGCGGCCACGGGCGGCTCGGCCGCGGTGGAGAAGGCCGATGCGGCCGCGGACAGCGGCAAGAGCCAGTTCGTGGGCCGCGAGGTCACCAAGAGCGACCGTCCCGAACTCACGGCGGCCAAGATCATCGTCTCGGGCGGCCGTGCGCTGGGCAGCGCGGAGAAGTTCAACGAGGTGATGACGCCGCTGGCGGACAAGCTGGGCGCGGCCATCGGCGCGAGCCGGGCGGCGGTGGATGCGGGCTACGCCCCGAACGACCTGCAGGTGGGGCAGACGGGCAAGATCGTGGCGCCGCAGCTCTACATCGCGGCGGGCATCTCGGGGGCGATCCAGCACCTGGCGGGCATGAAGGATTCCAAGGTGATCGTGGCGATCAACAAGGATGCCGAGGCGCCGATCTTCAGCGTGGCCGACTACGGGCTGGAGGCGGACCTGTTCACCGCCGTGCCTGACCTTGCGGGCCGGCTCTGAGGCGCGTGCCCGTTCTCCCGTCCCGAACGCAAGAAAGGTTCTTCCCATGAATGCAATCCACGATGTTTCCGGCGTGCGCAGCCAGGTCACGCCCGAGGAATGGCAGATCCGCGTCGAGCTGGCTGCCGCCTACCGGCTGGTCGCCCACTTCGGCTGGGACGACCTGATCTTCACCCACATCTCGGCGCGCGTGCCGGGTGAGCCCGACCAGTTCCTCATCAATCCCTACGGCATGCTGTTCGACGAGATCACGGCCTCCAGCCTGGTCAAGGTGGACCACCACGGCGAGCCCGTGATGGCCACCGAGTACGACGTGAACCCGGCCGGCTTCCTCATCCACAGCGCGATCCACGAGGCCCGGCCCGAGGTGCAGTGCGTGTTGCACACCCACACGGCCTACGGCGTGGCCGTGTCGGCGCAGGAAGGAGGGCTGCTGCCGATCTCGCAGCAATCCATCTTCCCGCTGGCGCGCCTGGCCTACCACGGCTACGAGGGCGTGGCCCTGCGCGACGACGAGCGGCCGCGCCTGGTGGCCGACCTGGGGGGCGCCAACAGCATGGTGCTGCGCAACCACGGCCTGCTGACCTGCGGGCGCAGCGTGCCCGAGGCCCTGCTGTCCATGTACACGCTCGAATCGGCCTGCCGCATCCAGATCCTGGCACAGGCGGGCGGTGGCGCGCTCACGCGCATTCCGGACGAGATCATCGCCACCTCGGTGGAGCAGTCGCGCCAGGTGACCAAGGGCAAGGGGGCGGGCCTGGCCTGGCCGGGGCTGCTGCGCCGGCTGGACCGCATCGACCCGGGCTATCGCACCTGAGGCAGACACATGACTTTCACTTCCTCCCGCCGCGCCTTCCTGCACACAGGCACGGCCCTGGCGGCCGGTGCCGTGCTGCCTGCGGCGCCGGCCCGGGCGCAGGGCACCTGGCCCGCCAGGCCCATCCGCATCGTCGTGCCCTACACGGCGGGCGGCTTCACGGACCAGATGGCACGGCTGGTACAGGCCGGCCTGCAGCAGCGCCTGGGCCAGCCCGTGGTCGTGGACAACAAGCCCGGCGCCAACAGCATCATCGGGGTGGACGCGGTGGCCAAGGCCGCGCCGGACGGCCACACCTTCGGCGTGTTCATCGCCGCCTATGCGGCCAACACGACGCTCTACCCCAGGCTGCCCTACGACCCGAAGAAGGACCTGACCGGCGTCTCGCTGATGGGGGTGTCGCCCCTGGTGGCTGCCGTGTCGATGAACGCGCCCTTCAAGACCATGGCCGAGCTCGTGGCCTACGGCCGCGCGAACCCCGGCAAGATCAGTTATGCCTCGTCGGGCAGCGGATCGGCGGCACACCTCACGTCGGAGCTGATGCGCATGGTCACCGGGGTCGAGATGGTGCATGTGCCGTACAAGGGCGCATCTCCCGCGCTGGCCGACCTCATGGGCGGGCAGGTGCCGCTGTTCCTGGACCCGCCGCCCAACCTGATCCAGCCCGCCAGGGCCGGCAGGATCCGCCTCATCGGCGTGGCCAGCGACAGGCGCCTGCCGGCGCTGCCCGACGTGCCCACGTTCGCCGAACTCGGCTACCCGGGCCTGGTCGGCAGCACCTGGGCCGCGATGCTGGCGCCCGCCGGCACCCCGGCCGACATCGTGCAGCGCATGTCCGGCGAGGTGGCGCGCATCATCCGCAGCCCGGAGGTGTCGCAGCGGCTGGAGCAGGCCATGGGCACCTTCCCCGAGGGGTCGTCGCCGCAGGAATGCAACGCTTTCATCGCGGCAGAGACCGCCAAGTGGGCCAAGGTGATCCAGGAGGCCGGCGTGGTGGTGTAATGGGGCCGCCCGGAGCCACGCCGGGGGAATGAGCCGCCGCTGCCGGCCCGCAGCCGGAGGCTTTTTCCTCGCAGTGGCCGGTGCAGGCGTCCGCTCCGCTCAACCACGTACCGTCCGCCATGACCCTGAACCACACCCGCCTTTCCCTGCGCCTGGCCATCGCCTTCGGCGTTGTCTGCCTCGTCATGTCGCTGGCCGCCGGGGTGGGCATATGGCGGCTGATGCAGCTCCAGGACATCGCGGACGACCTGGGGGGCGAGTCCTCCGAGCGGGCACTGCTCGCCCGTGAACTCCATTCCATCGTGGTGCTGAGTTCCGCGCGCGCCGAGGCGCTGCTGGAAGTGGGCAGCCCCGAATACACGGCCCGCGTGGACGCGGACCGCAAGCGGACGTCGGCCCGCTCCACCGAGGTCCGCAAGCGGCTCGAGAGCCTGGCCGAGGACGCCGAGTCCCAGCGCATCTTCAAGGACATCGACACCGCGGGCAATGCCTTCCGCGCCGCGCGGGACGAACTCGTCCAGCGCCGCCGGTCCGGGGAAACCCTGCCGCCCGATGCCGTGGGCAAGCTGCTGCGGCCCGCGGCCGACCGCTATGCGGCTGCCGTGGAGGAAATGGCCGACTACCAGCGCAAGCGGGTGGCCGAGGCCCGCGCCCGGGCCGAGGCGAGCGAACGGCAGGGCATCGCACTGCTCGTGGGTGGATCGGTGGTCGGGCTGCTGCTGAGCCTGGGCTGTGCGCTGCTGCTCTCGCGCTCCATCCTCGTGCCGCTGGCGCAGGCGTCCGAGGTGTCCGACCGCATCGCCGAGGGCGACCTGACGTCGTCCGTCCCGCCCGCGGGAGACGGAAACCGCGACGAGGTGCGCGCCCTGCTGGAGCGCCTGGGCGGCATGCAGCAGCGGCTCGCGGGCCTGGTGGTGGGGATGCGGCAGGCCAGCGCCTCGGTGGCGGGGGCCAGCGCGGAGATCGCGGCGGGCAACTCCGATCTCTCCGCGCGCACCGAGCACACGGCCTCCAACCTGGAGGAGATCGCCGCGAGCATGGAGGAGCTGATCGCCACCGTGCGCCACAGCGCCGACGCGGCGCAGCAGGCGAGCACCCTGGCCGCCACCGCCAGCGATGTCGCGCGGCGCGGGCGCGACGCCGTCGGCCAGGTGGTCTCCACCATGGACGGCATCGCGCAGGCCTCCCGCAGGATCGCCGACATCACCGGCGTGATCGACGGCATCGCTTTCCAGACCAACATCCTCGCCCTCAATGCCGCGGTGGAAGCCGCCCGGGCGGGCGAACAGGGACGCGGCTTTGCCGTCGTCGCGGCGGAGGTGCGCAGCCTCGCGCAGCGCTCGGCCACGGCCGCCCGCGAAATCGGCGCCCTCATCAGCGACAGCGTGCGGCAGGTGGGAGAGGGCACGCAGCAGGTGCATGCGGCCGGCAGCACCATGGGCGAGATCGTGGGCTCGGTGGAGCAGGTGGCGACCATCGTCGGCGAGATCAGCACCTCCGCTCGCGAGCAGAGCACCGGCCTCGGGCAGGTGGGCGAGGCCGTGAGCCAGCTCGACCAGATGACGCAGCAGAACGCGGCCCTGGTGGAGGAGTCCTCCGCCGCGGCCCAGGGCCTGCGCATGCAGGCGCAGCAGCTGGCCGACCTCGTGGCGGCCTTCCGCCTGCCGGAAGGCGCATCCGGCCAGGCGCCGGCCCTGCCGCGCTGAAGCCCGCCGCGCGGACGGGCTTCGTTCATCTTTCCTTTTCTTTACACGGCGGTTGTCGGCGGAAGGGATACGGCCGCGTTCAATGGGCATGCGTTTTCCTTCCCGATGGAGCCCGACGATGCCCCTCAATATTCCCGCTTCCCCCGGCCGTGCATCCGGCCGCATCCGCGCCGCAGGCGCCCTGGCGATCCTCGCGGCCGCAGCCCTGTCCGGCTGTGTCGTGGCGCCGCCCCGGCAGGTCGTGGTCGAGCAGCAGGGGGCCGTGGTGGTCGCCCCCACCGCGCCCCCGGCACCGTACGTGGAGACCGTGACCGTCGCCCCCTCGCCGGTACATGTCTGGGTGGGCGGTTTCTGGGAGTGGGGCGGCGGCCGCTATGTCTGGCGCCCCGGCCACTGGGCCGCGCCGCCGCGGCCGGGCTGGGTCTGGGTGCCCCACCGCTGGGAGCCGGGCCCGGGCGGCTGGCACATGCGTCCGGGCCACTGGGCGATGCGCTGATCCGCGCCGCAGGCGACTCAGGGGGTAAGCAGGTTTCTGGCTACGGCCTCGCCCACCTTGATGCCGTCCACGCCGGCCGACAGGATGCCGCCCGCGTAGCTCGCGCCTTCGCCCGCGGGGTAGAGGCCGGCGGTGTTCAGGCTCTGGAAGTCCTCGCCCCGGCCGATCTTGAGCGGTGACGAGGTGCGCGTTTCCACGCCCGTCAGCACGGCGTCGTGGCGGTCGAAGCCCTGGATCTTGCGGCCGAAGGCCGGCAACGCTTCGCGCAGCGCGGCGATCGCGTAGTCCGGCAGGGCCGCGTGCAGGTCGGCCAGGGTGACGCCCGGCCGGTACGAGGGCTCCACTTCTCCGAACTCGCGCGAGACGCGTCCCGCGATGAAATCCCCCACCAGCTGGCCGGGAGCGTTGTAGTTGCCGCCCCCGAGCGCGAAGGCGCCGGATTCCAGCTGCCGCTGCAGCACGATGCCCGCGAGCGGATGGGCCTGGCCCGTGGGCAGGGCCTCGACGCCGTGGGTGGCGCCCAGCGCTGCTTCGAAGGCGGCCGGGTCCGTGGGGTAGTCGGCCGGGTCGATGCCCACCACCATGCCGGCGTTGGCATTGCGCTCGTTGCGCGAATACTGGCTCATGCCGTTGGTCACCACGCGGCCGGGCTCGCTGGTGGCGGCCACCACCGTGCCGCCGGGGCACATGCAGAAGCTGTACACCGCGCGGCCGTTGCCGGCATGGTGCACGAGCTTGTAGTCGGCCGCGCCCAGCAGCGGGTGGCCGGCGTGGCGGCCCCAGCGGGCGCGGTCGATGAGCCCCTGCGGATGTTCGATGCGGAAGCCCACCGAGAACGGCTTGGCCTCCATGTGCACGCCGCGTCCGTACAGCATCGCGAAGGTGTCGCGCGAGCTGTGGCCCAGGGCCATGACGACGTGCGACGCCTCCAGGTCGTGGGTCTGGCCCGTGGCCTGGTCCAGCACGCGCAGGCCGCGCAGGTGCCGGCGGCCTGCAGCATCGGTGTCCACTGCGATGTCGGTCACGCGCTGCTGGAAGCGCACCTCGCCGCCCAGGGCGATGATCTGCTCGCGCAGCGTCTCGACCACCTTCACCAGCTTGAAGGTGCCGATGTGGGGGTGCGCCGCATACAGGATCTCGGGCGGAGCGCCCGCCTGCACGAATTCCTCCATCACCTTGCGGCCGAGGTGGCGCGGGTCCTTGATCTGGCTGTAGAGCTTGCCGTCGCTGAACGTGCCGGCACCGCCCTCCCCGAACTGCACGTTGGATTCGGGCTGCAGTTCGCGGCGGCGCCACAGGCCCCAGGTGTCCTGCGTGCGCTCGCGCACGGCCCGGCCCCGTTCCAGCACGATGGGGCGCAGCCCCATCTGCGCCAGTACCAGTGCCGCGAAGATGCCGCAGGGGCCGAAGCCCACCACTACCGGACGCTCGCGCAGGCCGCCGGCGGGGGCATGGCCCACGGGTTTCCAGGCCATGTCGGGCGTCGGCTGGACGTGGGGGCGGCCCGCATGGCGCGCCAGCAGCGCGGCTTCCTGGCCGGGATCCGTAAGGGCGACGTCCACGATGTACACGGCCAGCAGCTCGGGCTTGCGCGCGTCGAAGCTGCGCTTGAAGACGTTCAGGTGGGCGATGTCGCCGGGCGGGATATCCAGGATGCGCGCGGCGGCGGCGCGCAGCGCGGGCTCGGGATGCTGGGTGCCGTCGGCCGGCAGGGCGGCGAGCGGCAGCTTGATTTCAGACAGGCGGATCATGGGGCGTGCGGCCCGTGGTCATCGGGCGGTGCAGGGAAAAGGCCCGAAATCATACGCCTGCGCACGAAAATGCGCTCATCTGCCCGCGGGGTGGCCGTTGTCAGGCGGTGGCCTTGCCGGACGTCTTCCCGGACGGGCTTTCGTCCTCCGCCTCTGCCGCCTTCGGGGGCGTCCCGCGTCCGAACCATTCCACCGCGCCGAAGGCCAGGGCCGCAAGCAACAGCGGCGCGAAGAAGTAGAGCGCCCGGTAGGCCAGCACCGCTGCCAGCGCCTGGGAGGCGGGAATGTACGCCGAGAGCACGGCCGTGCCCACGGCCTCCAGCACGCCCAGTCCAGCCGGAATGCGCGACACCAGCCCCGCGACCGCGCCCAGCAGCACCGTGGCCAGGGCAGCCGCGTACGGGGTATCGCGCCCGGCCAGCACCCACACGGCGGCGCCCATCACCATCCAGTTGACCGTGGACACCAGCACCTGCAGCAGGGCCACGCGCCAGCCCGGCAGGGGGAAGTCGTGTCCGCGCCAGGCGATGGGCCGGCCGTGGCGCACGGCGCAGGCCACGACGTAGGCAGCCGTGACAGCGGCCAGCGCGGTGCCGGCCCAGCGCAGTTCCTGCGGCCCTACGTGCCAGTCCTGCGGCAGCTGCGGCGACCAGGCCCAGAACACCGCGCCCGCGAGCACGAAATAGCCCAGCCAGTTGGTGACGATGCTCTGCCCGATCACCTGGCCGATCGCGCCCACGGACACGCCTTGCCGGGAGTAGAGCCGATAGCGCACCGATACCCCGCCGATGATCGAGCCGAGGTTCAGGGTGAACGGGTAGGCGATGAGCGTGATGCCCACCGTGCGCCCCACGGACAGCCCGTGCCGCGTGAAGTGGCGGCCGAACAGGTCGAAGGTGCTGTAGAGGCCGTGGCTCGCGAGCGCCAGGGCGGCCGCCGTCAGCAGCGTGGGCGGGGGCAGCGCGAGGAAGGCTTCCCACACCGCGCCCCAGTCCACGTTGCGCGCCTGCCGCACCAGCAGGGTGATGACGAAGGCGATGAACGCCCCGGTCACCAGCGTCATGGCCCAGGGCCACCAGCGCTGGGAGCGCAGGCGCTGCCACCGGCTTTTTCCGGGCCCGGAGCGTTCCGCGCCGTCGTCGGCATGGTCCCGGGGCAGGGCGGGCGTGGGCGAGGCCGGTGGCATGGAACAGGACCGATCGTGCGCCGCGCGCTCAGGTGGTGGACGGCCGGTGGCCGTGGTCGCCACCATGCGCGTCGGGCTGCACGAGCGAGATCTCCGGCTCATGGCGCGGCAGCCATCCTGCCCACGCGGGGAACCAGCGCATCAGGTGGAACAGGCAGTAGCTGCGCAGCAGCCGCAGGCCGTCCCAGCGGCCCGGCGGCGTGGGTTCCACCTGCCGGCAGCTGTTTTCCATGAGGTGCGCGAGGCGCCCGTGCAGCGTGGCGTTGAACTCGCGGTCGCGGATGACGACGTTGGCCTCCAGGTTCAGCGACAGGCTCAGGGGGTCGAGGTTGCTCGATCCCACGGTGGACCATTCGCCGTCCACCAGCGCGACCTTGCCGTGCAGCGGTCGGTCGCAGTATTCGTAGATGCGCACCCCGCCGCGGATCAGGTGGTCGTAGAGCATGCTTGCGGCCACGCGCACGATCGGCATGTCGGGTTGGCCCTGCAGGATCAGGCGCACGTCCACTCCTCGACGCGCAGCGCGGCGCATCTCGCGGATGAAGCGGTAGCCCGGGAAGAAATACGCATTGGCGATCACCACGCGCTCGCGCGCCGCGCGCAGCGCGACGCGGTAGTGGCGCTCGATATCGTTGGTGTGGGCATGGTTGTCGCGCGTGACGAAGATGGCGTCCGCGTGGCCGGCCGCGGGGTGCCGCTCCACGGCGGCGCGGGCGCCGAAGGGCCACCGGCGCCGCTCGGCCGCGGCGCGCGGACCGTCTGCCGGCGTGCCCGCGGGCAATGGGGACGCGGCCGCACCTCCGGCGTGTGCGCCGCCGGTGCCCGCTTCCGGCTCGGCGCTGGAGGTGGCCTGCGGATTCGAGCGCCGGCCCTCCTTCCTGTCGCCCTTGTCCACCACGCTGCGCGCGAAAGCGCGCATCTGCGCCACGATGGGGCCGCGCACCTCGACGGAATAGTCCTGCTTGGCCTCGGGCCCGAAATCCGCGACGTGGTCGGCGGAATAGTTGATGCCGCCGATGAAGCCGACCTCGCCGTCGACCACGACGATCTTGCGGTGCATGCGGCGCAGCAGGTTCAGTCGCTGGCCGAAGATGCGCAGCCCGCCCGGATCGAAGATGCGGAAGCGCACGCCCGCGTCCACGAGCGATCTGACGAAGGATTCGGAGAGGTCGGGCGAGCCGAATCCATCCACGAGCACGTGCACTTCGGCGCCGTTGCGGGCGGCCTGCAGCAGGGCGGCGTGCAGTCCCTTGCCGATCTTGTCCTCGAACAGGATGAAGGTTTCCAGCAGCACTTCGCGCCTGGCCGCGGCGATCGCCTCGAACACGCGCGGGAAGAAGGCCTCGCCGTTTTCGAGCAGCTCGAAGTGGTTGCCCGGTACCCAGCGCGAAGAGCGGCGCACCGGTTTCATAGCGCGATCTCCGCCGCCAGGGGCGCGTGGTCCGAAAGCTTGTGCCAGGGCTTGCGCGGCAGCACCACGGGCGCGTGCACCGACGCGTTGCGCACGTAGATGCGGTCGAGGGCCAGCAGCGGCATCGAGGCCGGGAACGTGCGCACGGCGCGCCCGCCCGCATGCACGAACACCTCGTGCAGCCCGGCGCCCTTGCGCAGCACCTCGTGGGCGCGGCCGCGCCAGTCGTTGAAGTCGCCCGCCACGATCACGGGATCCTCGGCGGGGAAGGTGCTGACCAGGTCGCACACGCGCCGCAGCTGGCGCTGGCGGTGCGCCTCCTGCAGCCCCAGGTGCACGCAGATGGCATGCACCTGGCGGTCGTGTCCCGGCGGCTGCAGCACGCAGTGCAGCATGCCGCGCCGCTCCGGACCGCTCACGGAGATGTCGTGGTTCTCGTAGTGGACGATGGGGAACTTGGACAGCAGCGCATTGCCGTGGTGCCCGCTGTCGTACACCGCGTTGCGGCCGTAGGCGTACTGTCCCCAGATCGTGTCGGCCAGGAATTCGTAGTGCGGCTCCTGCGGGAAGTTGGCCACGCGGCTGGCGTGGCGCTGGTGCGTGCCCAGCACCTCCTGCAGGAAGACGAGATCCGCCGACACGCTGCGCACGGCCTCGCGCAGCTCGTGCAGCATGAAGCGGCGGTTGAAGGAGGTGAAGCCCTTGTGCACGTTCACGGTCAGCACCTTGAACGCGACGGGCGAGGGGGATTCTGCGTGGGTAGCCATGGATGCCATCGGTAGAAGGGCACCGCGGCCATGGCGGACGGGCCGCCGGCCGCGGCGCGGGGTTCAACCGATTGTTCCGACCCCCGCACGGCCGTGCTGTAGGACTGCGGGCCGACCGCGTGTGCAGTCCTGGGACGGCCCCGGAGTACCCCCACGGCCTCACCCATCAGAAGGCCGCGGAGCAGGCCATGCCAGCAGACGCCGTGGAACGGGCTCCGCCCGGCCACCGGCGTCGTCACCCTTCCCGCCGTGCGCAGCACGGCGAGAGAAGGGGGAAGGCGCGAAGCGCCTCAGGGGGATGTACTCACGCCGGCAGGAAGCCCTCGACCGACAGGTAGCGCTCGCCCGTGTCGTAGTTGAAGCCCAGCACCCGCGCGCCCTGCGGCAGCTCGGGCAGCTTCTGGGCGATGGCCGCGAGCGTGGCGCCGGAGGAGATCCCCACGAGCAGGCCTTCCTCGCGGGCGGCGCGGCGGGCGTATTCGCGGGCCGGCTCGGCATCCACCTGGATCACGCCGTCCAGCAGGCTGGTGTCCAGGTTCTTCGGCACGAAGCCCGCGCCGATGCCCTGGATCGGGTGGGGCGCCGGCTGGCCGCCGGAGATCACCGGCGAGGCCACGGGCTCCACGGCGAACACCTTGAGCTGGGGGAATTTCGGCTTGAGCACGCGCGCCACGCCCGTGATGTGGCCACCGGTGCCCACGCCCGTGATGAGCGCATCGATGCCTTCGGGGAAGTCGGCCAGGATCTCCTGCGCCGTGGTGCGCACGTGCACGTCGATGTTGGCAGGGTTCTCGAACTGCTGGGGCACCCAGGCGCCGGGCGTCTGCGCTGCCAGCTCCTGCGCGCGGGCGATGGCGCCCTTCATGCCCTTTTCGCGCGGGGTGAGGTCGAATTGCGCACCGTAGGCGAGCATGAGGCGGCGGCGCTCGATGCTCATGCTCTCGGGCATCACCAGGATGAGGCGGTAGCCCTTCACCGCGGCGACCAGCGCCAGGCCGATGCCGGTGTTGCCCGAGGTGGGTTCGATGATGGTGCCGCCGGGTGGAAGCGCGCCGGAGCGCTCGGCGTCCTCGACCATGGCCAGCGCGATGCGGTCCTTGATGGAGCCGCCCGGGTTGCTGCGTTCGGACTTGACCCAGACATTCGTCCCCGCCCCGAAGAGCCGGTTGATGCGCACGTGCGGCGTGCTGCCGATGGACTGCAGGATGTTGTCGATCTTCATGGCGTCTCCACGGTGGAAAAAGGTTCCTGAGGAACGGGAACGGGCCATTGTGGACCACTCCAACGACACGGGCTGCATATGGATATGCCGCTGTTTCCATACTCCACGCGCCCCTGTCGGATTCAAAATTTAATTTATGAAAGAAATTAGAAAGGATTAGAAATGTTCATCGATTCGCGGTGGATGGGCGAGTGGCCGCGCGGATATTCTTCGTGCCGATCTGCAGGAATTCCGTCTTGCAGAAAACGCGGGTCTCCGCCATACAGAAATACACCAACCATGCGGAAAATCGTTTCCTGGCGCTCCTGCGCCCGCCCGTCCCTCCTGCTCGCCGCCGTGCTCACGGCCTGCGGCGGGAGCGGGGGCGAATCCCCCGCCACGCCTGCGGTTGCGGCCGTTGCCAGGTCCGAGGCATCCGGGCCGGCCACCACCGCAGGGGGATCGCTGCGGCGCCCCGTATCGCCGCAGCAACCGATGTTCCTGGTACACGTGGACACCTGGAATTCGGCCGATCCCCAGAAGATCATCGACCTCATCCCGCAGGACATCCGCCCTTACACGGTGCTGGTGCTGTCGCTGTCCATCCTTCACGACGACAAGACGTCCACGCCCGGCCAGTGCCGCTGGCGGCAGGTGGAGAACGGCATCGAGACGGCCCGCTCCTGGATCAAGGTGGCAGCCGACAACCGGATGTGGGCCATGGTCCAGCCGTCCAGCGGCGGGTTCACCCACTTCCCGGACTATGACGGGAGCACCGACCTGGAATCGACCGTCTATGGCGAGTTCTTCCGGGACTATCCGAACTTCCTCGGCTTCAACTACGCCGAACAGTTCTGGGGTTTCGACGAGACCTGCTCCCCGTCGGCGGACAAGCGCTGGGAGCACTGGGCCAATCTGCTCAGGCTCACGAACAAATACGGCGGCTACCTCGACGTCAGCTTCACCGGGGGCTTCTGGGGCGCGGCGCTCAATCCGCTGGCCATGGCCAAGCGCAGCCCGGTGCTGGAAAACGCGCTCAGGACGTATGCGAAGAATTTCATCATCGAGGAGAAGTTCACCGCCAACTACGGCTTCCACGACAACGAAAGCGTGAGCCTGGGCATGTACCTCTCCGGCTATGCCGGCAACTACGGCATCCGCACGGACCGCACGGGCTGGTACAACGCCGACGGCTCCAATGCCTACCCGGTGCCCGCGGGCGCGCCCCACCTCGTCGAGCATCTGGCGCTGACCGGGCAGACCGTGTTCGACGGACCCGAGCTGATCATGCTCGACATGGTCAGGAACCTGCCCAACGGGCAGACCGCCGACGGCTACTCCACGCGGCGCTGGGATTTCCACCCCCAGTTCCGGAACATCCACCTCGACATCTACCGCAAGATCCTCGACGGAACGCTGCGCATTCCCAGCCGCAAGGAAGTCATCGACCGCACGCGGATCGCCATCGTCAACGACGTGTCCTCGGGCAGCGACCGGGCCCTCTACTCCACGCCGGAAACGCTTTTCTCCGGGCTGTACGCGATGGATGGCGACGGCACTTACCTGAACCAGCACAGCTGGACCAAGAAGACAGGCCGGTATCCTGCCATTCCCACGGTCTGGCGGCTGACGGACGACCTGGCGCAATCGTTCCAGACCACGGTGAAGAAGTCGGAGTACGCGAGCCGCTGGCCCGGCCCCGCGGCCAGGCAGGCCGAATTCGACGCGCTGTTCCCGCAGGAAACCACGGGCGACATCTATGCCGGCCGCCTCGAGAACACCTGGGTGACCTACAACCCCTACCGCACCAGCCAGGCGGCCAGCGGCAGCATTCCCTTCAAGTACAACACCTGCGCCGGCCTGGACGTGACCTACCCGCCCTTCACGACCGGCGTGGTGAAGGAGTACCCGGACAAGGTCTCCATCTACCTCACGAACTACGACCCGGAGAATGCCGCGCTGAAGAAGAGCCGGATCGTGTTCCGGGGCGCCGCCTCGCAGCCGGCCTTCTCCTTCCAGGACCGCGGCGACCATGTGGCGAGCCAGGTGGCAGGCACCTGGGCGGACGGCGTGCTCACGCTGGACGTGGCGCACAACGGGGCGCTGGACCTGACGGTGAACTGCTCGGGGCCTGCCGGCGGCCGGCTCGCGGGCTACACGGAGGCCGGCATCCAGGTGCCCGATGCTCCTCCCGTCTATGCCGGCGCGCACCAGTACGAGGCCGAGCATTTCGATTTCCGCAACATCGCCCGCATGGTCGCCAACGGGGTGAGCGAGTCGGTCCGCAACTACCAGGGGCTGGGCTACGTGAACTTCGGCACCGGCAGCGCCGCGAGCCTGCGCGGCCGCGTCCAGGTGCCTGCCGCCGGCCGCTACCAGCTGCTGGCCCGCTACGCGGTGGCGGGTGCCGACGTGGGAACGATCGACGTGTACGTGAACGGCGTGCGCGTCGCCTCACCCGTCTTCGCGCAGACTCCCTCGGTCAGCGATTGGGCGGTACAGGCGTTGCCGGTGGACCTGCAGGCCGGGGCGAACACGGTGGAGTTCCGGGCGCGGGCCACGGCGCCGGCTTCCGTGTATTTCGACAACGTCGTCCTGCGGCAGTGACGGCCGGGGCCGGCGCTGCCCGGTCTCGTGGTTTCCCCTGAACCATCCTGGCCCGCGTTTCCACCATCCTCGGGCGCATGTCCGAAGAACTCTCGCTCCACCAGCGCCGCCGGCGGCCCACGCCGGCCGAGTTGCAGGGGATTCCCTGGCTTGCCGCCCTCGCACCCGACGAGCGCGACCGGGCGATGGACGCGCTGGTGGTGGGCGATGCCCAGGTCGGCGACTTCGTCTGCCGGCGCGGCCGGCCCGTCACCTACTGGTTCGGCGTGGTGGAGGGCCTGCTCAAGATGAGCACCGACAACGCCCAGGGGCAGACCATGACGTTCGCGGGCGTGCCGCCCGGCGGCTGGTTCGGCGAAGGCACGGCCGTGAAGCGCGAGCCCTACCGCTACGACATCCAGGCGCTGCGCCGCAGCGTGGTGGCCGGACTGCCGATCGACACCTTCCACTGGCTGCTGGACCACTCCCTGGGCTTCAACCGCTTCGTGATGCAGCAGCTCAACGAGCGGCTGGGCCAGTTCATCGCCGCGCGGGAGATCGAGCGCCTGGGCAGCCCGGACGCGCGCGTGGCGCGGGGGTTGGCGGCGCTCTTCAACCCGCTGCTCTATCCCGGCGTGGGCCACGTGCTGCGCATCACGCAGCAGGAGCTGGGCTACCTGGTGGGGTTGTCGCGCCAGCGCGTGAACGAGGCGCTGGCCGCGCTGCAGGCGCAGGGGGCCATCCGGGTCGAATACGGCGGGCTGCGGGTGCTGAACCTTCCCGCGCTGCGCGACAGCGTTTTCGGTGCCGGCGAGCCGCTGGCCTCGCACCCGCGGACCAGGGGGCGGCGGGGCGGCGCGGCCCGACGGGCGGTCAGCCCGTCAGCGCGGGCGTGAGTGGAGCGGCGCCCGAGGCGTCGCGCTGCAGGCGGAAGGCACCCACCATCTCGGTCAGGCGGCCTGCCTGCTCGCGCAGGCTGCCGGCCGCCGCGCTGCTCTCTTCCACCAGCGCGGCGTTCTGCTGGGTCATGTTCTCCAGGGCGCTCACGGACTGGCTCACCTGGCCGATGCGGTCGCTCTGTTCGTGGGCCGAGGTGGTGATCTCTCCCATGATGGACGACACCTTCTGCACGGATTGCACGAGCTCCCCGATGGTGGAGCCCGCCTGGGCGACGAGGCTGGAGCCTTCCTGCACCTGCCCGGAGCTGGCGAGGATCAGCGTCTTGATCTCGCGGGCGGCTTCGGCGCTGCGTCCCGCCAGGGCCCGCACCTCGCCTGCCACCACGGCGAAGCCCCGTCCCTGCTCGCCCGCGCGGGCGGCCTCCACCGCGGCGTTGAGCGCCAGGATGTTGGTCTGGAAGGCGATGCCGTCGATCACGCCGATGATGTCCGAAATCTTGCGGGAGCTGGAGCTGATGACGTCCATGGTGCGCACGACCTGGGAGACCACCTCGCCGCTGCGCGTGGCGACCTGGGCGGCCGAGGCCGTCATCTGGTTGGCCTGCCGGGCGGCTTCGGCGCCCTGGTGGACGGTCTGGGTCAGGTCTTCCAGGGCGGAGGCGGCCTCCTGCAGGTTGCTGGAGGTCTGTTCCGTGCGGTGGCTCAGGTCCAGGTTGCCGGAGGCGACCTCGGAACTGGCCTGGAGGATGGAGTCGGCGGTGGTGCCGATGTGCCCCACCAGGGCACGCAGTTGCTCCTGCATCGCCGCGATCGCGTCCAGCAGGCGGCCGGTCTCGTCGTGGATGCGGACTTCCACGCGGGAGGTGAGGTCCCCGCGCGCGATGCGTTCGGCCACCACGACGGCGCGTCCGATGGGCTGGGTGATGGTGGCCGTGGTGCGCCAGGCGATGAACAGGCCCAGGGCGATGGCGATGGCCACCAGCGCGCCGCCGGTCAGGCGCGAACGGGTCTGGGTCTGCTGCGCATCGGCAGCGGCATCGGCGTTCAGTGTGTTCTGCAGTTCCACCAGCTGCGCCAGCTTGTCGCGCCATGCCGCCTCGGGCGGCGCCACGCGGGTCATGAGGCCGAGCGTGGCGCTGACCGTGTCGCCGTCGGTGACCAGCTTCACGGCGCCTTCGATTTCGGGACGGGTCTTGCGGGACTGCGCCTGGATGTCCGCCATCAACTGGCGCTCCTCGGGCGTCGCGCCGCCGGATTCCAGCAGTGCCGCGAGTTCGGCCTCCTGCTTGGCATACCGCTGCAGGGTTTCGGCCGCCTTGCGGGCCTGGTCCTCGGCGTTGCGGGGATCGATGTCGCCCAGCATGGCGGCCGAGCGGGCATGGATGCCCGTGGCGCTCACGGTCTGCAGCATGCCGTTGGCCAGCCGTGCCTTGGCCGCGCCCGGGCCGGTGATCTGCTGCATCTGCCCGGTCATGGCCGACATGGAGAAATGGCCGAGGACCGCCACGGCCACCAGCAGGGCCAGCATGCATCCGAAGCCGAGGAACAGCCGGCGCGAAATCGAGAGGGAGCGAAGGAATGTGACGGCCTGCATAGTGTGTTTCCGGTAGCCTGGTCCGATGTCAGGGGTTCATTGCAAGATGAGTGCCAGTAGAAAACCTGGTGTTGTTACAAATACGGGGCGCAGGTCTTGCACTTTCGCTGGCATGCTCCGCATGCGGAAGCCATGTCTGGCGAAACCATTGGATCATTCCATGAACAGCCTGAACCATCGTTTTACGCTATTTTTTTAATAGCTTGCTTTTGCATGGGACCCATCGTGCCAGAGTCTGTAATACCCAGGTTCGGCTCGATATCTTTGTTACATATGCCCGCTGGAGGTGACATGGTGAAAACAGGTGTGATGCGCTCGGCGTGGACATCCACCCTGCTGCTGGCGCTGTTCGCCGGCACCGCGGCGCGGGCCGCACTGGTGCAGGTTCTGGTCCAGGATGGCGCGGGCAAGCCGCTGCAGGGCGCCGTCGCTTTCCTGGATTCGGTGCAGGCGCGGCGCCAGGCGAAGCCGCTGCTGTCCGCCGAGGTCGCCCAGGAAAAGCGGACCTTCGTGCCCGACGTGCTCGTGGTCACGGCCGGCACCCAGGTGCAGTTCCCGAACCACGACACGGTGCGTCACCACGTCTATTCCTTCTCCCCGGCCAAGAAGTTCGAGATCAAGCTCTATTCCGGCACGCCCGCCAATCCCGTGCTGTTCGACCAGCCGGGCGTGGTGGTGCTGGGCTGCAACATCCACGACCAGATGGTGGGCTGGATCCTGGTGGTGGAAACGCCGTACTACGGACGCTCCGATGCGTCGGGCGCGGTGCGCCTGGACAAGGTGCCGCCGGGCGAGTACACGCTGCGCGTTTGGCACCCGGGGCTGCCGGTGGGGGCTCCCGCCCTGGCCCAGCCGCTCGCCGTCGCCGAGCCGGGCGGGGCGCCGGTGTCCGTGCGGCTGGCAGGGGCCGTGCAGTGACCTGGCGCGCGTTCGGCCGGAGCCTGATGTTCCGGCTCGCCGGGGTGTCGCTGCTCCTGCTCCTGCTGGTGCAGGCGGCCGGGTTTCTGGTGGTGCGCGCGTCCATAGAGAGCAATGCCCGGGCGCAGATCGCGGTGGGGCTGGATGCGGACGAGCGGGTCTGGCGGCGACTCATCGAACAGAACGCGGAGCGGCTGCAGCAGGCCTCGGCGCTGCTGGCGGCTGATTACGGCTTCCGTTCGGCCGTCAACTCCGGCGATGCCGAAACCATCGCGTCGGTGCTGAGCAACCACGGCAGTCGCATCGGCGCGGCGGTCGCGGCCCTGCTGGATACGGAAATGCAGCTGGTGGTGTCGTCCGCCTCGGACGCCTCCAGCGATTCCCGCTCCGTGCTGCTCGGCGTGCTGCCTCTGCTGGCGCAGCATCCGGGCCGCAGCCAGATCGCGATCGTCGGCGGCGTGCCCCACCAGTTCGTGATGGTCCCCATGCGCGCGCCCCTGCTGATCGGCTGGGTGCTGATGGGGTTCCCGGTCGGGCAGGCGCTCGCCGCCGAAATGCACCAATTGCAGTCGATCGAGGTGGCCATCGTGGTGCGCGGCCCCGACGGCCGGCGGTCGGTGCCCGTGAGCACCCTGCCGGAAGACGACCGGCAGCGGCTCGGCGGGCTGGCAGGAAGTGGCGAAGTGGAAACGGATGCCGGACCGTTGCTGATTCGCCGGGTGCCCCTCGAGAGCGTCAACGGCGAGACCCAGGTCCTGCTGATGCGTTCCCTGGACGGCGTGCTGGCGCCCTACCGCAACCTGCAGGTGCTGCTCGGCGCCCTCACGCTCGCGGGCGTGGCGCTGTTCGCAGTCGGCTTCGCGCTCATGGCGCGGCGCGTGGCCGCTCCCCTGCGGGCAGTGACGGAGGCCACCCAGCGCATCTCGCGCGGCAACTATGCCGAGCCCATCGAGCACACGCACCGCAAGGACGAGATCGGCCGCCTGGCGCGCTCTTTCGACCGCATGCGGCTGGGCATCGCGGCGCAGCAGGACGAGATCCGCCAGCTTGCCGACACCGACCGGCTCACCGGCGTGCCGAACCGGGAGCGGTTCCGCCGGCTGCTGATGGAGGCCATGGAGCATGGGGGACGCTCCGGGGAGCCGCTGTCGGTGATCGCCCTGGACCTCGACCGGTTCCAGCAGGTCAACGACGTGCTGGGCTATGCGCTGGGCGACCGGCTGCTGCAGGCGGTGGTGGCGCGCATCGCGGCCCACCTGCGCGCGGAGCGGGAGCTCGTGGCGCGGCTCGGGGGCAACGAGTTCGCCGTGCTGCTGCCCGGCGCCGACGAGGCAGCGGCCCGCGATACGGCGCAGCGCATCACGCGGGCGTTCGAATCGCCCTTGGTGTTCGACGACCAGATGGTGGACCTGAGCGCGGGCATCGGCATCGCCTGCTGGCCGGGGCCGGCGAATGACGCCGACACGCTGCTCAGCCACGCGGAGATCGCGATGTACGCGGCCAAGCGGCGCCTGCATGGCGCGCAGATCTACGACCCGTCGATGGAATCCTCCAGCGCCGCGGCGCTGTCGCTGCTGTCCGAGCTGCGCCATGCGGTGGAAGCCGGCGAACTGCGGCTTTACCTGCAGCCCAAGCTCCGGCTGGACGGCCAGGCCGGCTGCGGGGCCGAGGCGCTCGTGCGCTGGCAGCATCCCGTGCGCGGCCTCGTGCCGCCCATGCAATTCATCCCCTTCGCCGAACAGACCGGATTCGTGCGGCAGCTCACGCTCTGGATCTTCGAGCAGGCCGCGCGCTACCTCGCGCAGCCGGAGGTGGGCGGCCTCGGGCTGCGCATCTCGGTGAACCTGTCCACGCGCGACCTCATGGACACGGACCTGAGCACCCGCCTGGGCGCGCTCATGGCACGGCACGGCGTGGAAGCGGGGGGGTTCTGCCTGGAGATCACCGAAAGCGCCATCATGGACGACCCCGGCCGGGCCGAGGCCATGCTGAACCGGCTGTCCGCGCAGGGCTTCAAGCTGTCCATCGACGACTTCGGCACCGGCTACTCCTCGCTGGCCTACCTCAAGCGCCTGCCGGTGGACGAACTGAAGATCGACAAGTCCTTCGTCATGGGCATGGCGGCGGATGCCGGCGATGCGCAGATCGTGCGCTCCACCATCGACCTGGCGCACAACCTGGGGCTCTCCGTCGTGGCCGAGGGCGTGGAGTCCGCCGCGATCCTGGAGCAACTGCGCGGGCTGCGCTGCGACGAAGCCCAGGGCTACCACATCGGCCGGCCGATGCCCGCGGACGACTTCCTCGCCTGGCACGCGGCTGCTGCCGCTGCCGCGCGAAAATAGCGCCATGTCCGATTCCGCCCCCCGCCGCCGCCTGTCGCTCCCGCCCAGCGGCCCGCGCGCCAGCCAGCCCGACGAACCCGCTCCCCGTCCCGCGCCGCCCCGCGCGGGCGGCCCCCGGCCCGCGGGCCGCTTCACCCTGCGCGCCCCCGAGGCCGGCGCAGCCGCTGCACGCAACGCTCCGGCAGAACGAGGCGCGCAGGCGCCCTCGCGCCCCGGCCCCGCGCGCGCGCCCTCCCCCATGGCTGCGCCCGCCGGGGCACACCGCGGTGACGCGCCGGCCGGCACCTCGCGCCTGAACAAGCGGATGGCCGAGCTGGGCCTGTGCTCGCGCCGCGAGGCGGACGACTGGATCGCCAGCGGCTGGGTGCGCGTGAACGGCCAGGTGGCCGCCATGGGGCTGCAGGTCGCGCCCACGGACCGCATCGAGGTGGACCCCGCCGCCCGCGGTCAGCAGGAGCGGCAGGTGACCATCCTGCTGCACAAGCCCATGGGCTATGTCAGCGGGCAGGCCGAGGACGGCCACACGCCTGCCGTGGCGCTCATCAACCCGCGCACCCACTGGCGCGAGGATCCGAGCCGCCAGCGCTTCTCGCCACCGCAGCTGCGCGGCCTCGCGCCCTGCGGCCGGCTGGACATCGATTCCGTCGGGCTCCTGGTGCTCACGCAGGATGGCCGCGTGGCGCGGCACCTGATCGGCGAAGACTCCGAAGTGGAGAAGGAGTACCTCGTGCGCGTGCACTACGGCGACATCGCGACGGACGTGCAATCCGTCTTTCCGGCCGGGCAGCTGGCGCGCCTCTGCCATGGCCTGTCGCTGGACGGCCAGGCGCTCAAGCCCGCGAAGGTGGAGTGGCAGAACCCCGAGCAGCTGCGCTTCGTGCTGCAGGAGGGCAAGAAGCGCCAGATCCGCCGCATGTGCGAACTGGTGGGCCTGAAGGTGGTGGGCCTCAAGCGCATCCGCATCGGCCGCGTGGTGCTGGGCAACCTGCCCGTGGGGCAATGGCGCTACCTGGGGCCGAACGAGCGGTTCTGATCAGCCGCCGCCGGGCTGGATGCCGGCATCGGGCGCGTCCAGCGCCTCGCGCACCCGCAACGCCAGGTCTTCCAGGGTGTAGGGCTTGCCGAGCAGGTGCACGCCTGCGTCCAGCACGCCGTTGTGCACCACGGCGTTGCGCGTGTAGCCGGTGGTGAACAGCACCTTCAGCCCCGGGCGGCGGCGCAGTGCTTCCTCGGCCAGCCTGCGGCCGTTCATGTCGGGCATCACGACATCGGTGAACAGCAGGTCGATCTCCGGGTGCGCGTCGATCAGCTTCAGCGCCGCGGCGGCGCCGTCGGCCTCCAGCACGCGGTAGCCGAGTTCGCCCAGCGCCTCCACGGAGAACTGCCGCACGGCTGCCTCGTCCTCCACGACCAGCACCACCTCCTGCGCGTCCCCCAGGGGCAGCGGCGGCGGGGCGGCGGGGCCGGCCTCTTCCTGGCAGGACGCCAGCAGGCGCGGCAGGTACACCTTGACGGTGGTGCCTTCGCCGACCTCGGAATAGATCTTCACGTGCCCGTCGGACTGCTTGATGAAGCCATACACCTGGCTCAGCCCCAGGCCCGTGCCCCTGCCCACCTCCTTGGTGGTGAAGAACGGGTCGAAGGCCTTGGCGATCACCTCCGGCGGCATGCCCGTGCCGGTGTCGCTCACGGCGATCAGCACATACTGCCCCGGTGCCACGCCCAGGTGCTCCGCGGCGTAGCGGTCGTCCAGGTGGGCATTGGCGGTTTCGATGGTCAGCCGCCCGCCGCCGGCCAGCTCGCCCATGGCGTCGCGGCCGTTGACGGCGAGGTTCAGGATCACGCTCTCGAGCTGGTTGCGGTCGGCATGGATGCGCCACAGTCCGCCGGCGAGCACCGTCTCCAGCCGGATCGCGCCGCCCAGCGCATGGCGCAGCATGTCGGACATGCCGGCGACGAGCTGGTTGGCGTCCAGCGGCACCGGGCTGAGCGGCTGCCGGCGCGAGAAGGCCAGCAACCGCTGCGTGAGCTGCGCCGCGCGCCGGGCACCGCCGCGGGCCGCGTCGATGTGGCGCTTGGCGCGTGGCTCGCCCGCGGCAAAGCGGCGGTCCAGCAGTTCCAGCGAGCCCAGCACCACCGCCAGCATGTTGTTGAAGTCGTGCGCGATGCCGCCGGTGAGCTGGCCCACAGCCTCCATCTTCTGCGCCTGGCGCAGCGCCTCCTCCGTCTTCAGGCGCTCGGCCACCTCCAGCGCCACGCGCTGTTCGAGTGCGTCGTTCAGGTCGCGCAGCGCGCGCTCGGCGCGATGGCGCTGTGTCACGTCCTGGAACAGCACGGCCACCTGGCGGCGCTCGGCCGGCTCCACGCGGAAGGCGGACAGCTCCAGGTAGCGGCCGGTCTTGACCAGTTCGCGCTCGAAGCGCACCGGCTCGCCCGTGAGCAGGACCTTGCGGTAGATCTCCACCCAGGCATCGGCTTCCTGGGGCACCATGTCGCGCACGCGCTGGCCGACCACGTCGGCGATGCCGGCGTTAGCCTGGTAGGCCGGGTTGGCCGAGACGTGCACGTAATCGCTGAGCGGCCCATGGGGGCCGTCGAGGAACTCGATCACGCAAAAGCCCTCGTCCATGGTCTCGAACAGCGTGCGCAACTGCAGCTCGCTTTCGCGCAGCGCCTTTTCGGCGGCCTTGCGGGCCGTGAGGTCGGTGGCGGTGCCGAACCACTCCGTCACCTCGCCCTGCGCGCCGAACAGCGGCATGGCGCGCGAGAGTGTCCAGCCGATGCTGCCGTCCACGCGGAACACGCGGTGCTCCAGCTCCAGCAGACTGCGCGTCGCAATGGCCTGCGCGATGGCCGCGCGCACCCGCGGCTGGTCCTCTGCAGGCACGTACTGCTCGACCCAGGAGCGCGTGGGCTCCGTGGTGTCGGCCACGAAGCCCTGGCCGTTGATCTCCAGCAGGCGGCTCCAGTCGGCGCTCATGCGGTAGACCGCATTGGCGGTGGCCAGCGTGAGGGCCCGCAGCCGCGATTCGCTGTCGGCCAGCCGGCGCTGCGCCAGTATCTTGCCGGTGGTTTCCGCGACCGCGCAGAGGATGCCCTGCACGCGCCCGTCGTCGTCGCGCAGGGGCGTGTAGGAGAAGCTGAACCAGGCAGGTTCGGCATGGCCGCGGCGGTTGACGACCAGCGGCAGGTCCTCGCGGTAGAGGGCTTCGCCCGAAAGGGTCGCGGCCACCAGCGCGCTCACGTCCGGCCAGACCTCGGCCCATACCGCATCCAGCGCCGAGCCCATGGCCCAGGGGTGCTTGTTGCCCAGCATCTCGGCATAGGGTGCGTTGTAGACCATGCCCAGGCGCGGCCCCCATGCCAGCCACGTCGGCGCCAGGGAGTCGAGCACCAGCGATGCCGCCGCGCGCAGCGGCCGCGGCCATTCGCCGGGATGCCCGAGGGACGAGGCCGCCCAGTCGCAGCCGCGCAGCATTGCATGTGCGGGCGTGCCGTCGGGCAGGAAGTGGGGCGCACCGGCGGACGCCGTGCCATGGTCATCGCGGGTCGCGGATGCGTTCATGTCAGTCAATGTAACCGTGCCCGGGCCATTCGGCGCAGACCGGTATCGTTGCGGACTGGCCCGCTGCGGCTCCCCTACGCCGCCTCGTGCGTCCGTAACCGCTCGCGGATCGCCGCCACCAATTCGACGGCCATGTGCGACTTGGGACTGCCGCGCAGCCAGGCCAGGCTGATGGGCGGCATGCGCCAGGGCAGCGGCTCGGGCATGACGACGGCGCGACCATCCGCGGCCACGAGTTCCGCCGTGTGCAGGGGCAGCAGCGTGACGCCGCGGGGCAGGCGCATCATGGCGGTGGCGATGGTGCGGGTGGCATAGGCCTCCAGCACGGGGACCGGCACCCGCTGGCCGCCGGCGGCGAACATCGCGTCGATCATGTGGCGGATGGGCGTGTTCGTCGGCGGAAA
The DNA here is from genome assembly GCF_042847045.1 of Acidovorax sacchari. Taxonomy (NCBI): domain Bacteria; kingdom Pseudomonadati; phylum Pseudomonadota; class Betaproteobacteria; order Burkholderiales; family Comamonadaceae; genus Acidovorax; species Acidovorax sacchari. The sequence continues at coordinate 4,943,645 of NZ_AP035783.1, read as the reverse complement.
GATCCAGTCCATCTGCGCCAGCTGGCCTATGTCGGGCGAAGCCAGGCGCTTCAGCGAGTGCGCGTTGTCCCTCGACACGACGATGTGGGCCGTCTGCTGGCACAGCAACTCCTGCTCCAGGTCATCGGCCGAGCTGTCTTGCGAGAACCGGCAGATGGCGCAGTCCAGCGTGCGGCTGCGCAGCGCGGCGATGAGGTGGAGTGTCGTGTTCTCATGGGCCTGCAGCGACAGCCGCGGCCTCTTGCCCAGCAGGTGCTGCCAGGCGGCATCCAGGATGAGGTCCGGTGCATAGGGGATCACGCCCAGGCGCAGGCGGCCCTGGTGACCCGCGCGCAGGCCTTCGAGTTCGCGCCGCAACGCGCTGTTGTCCGCCACGGCGAAGCGGGCACGGGCGAGCACCACCTCGCCGGCCGGCGTGGGCTCCAGCCCGCGCCGGGTCCGGACGAACAGCGGGGCCATGAAGATGTCCTCGATGTCGGCCAGCGCGCGGGTCACGGTGGGCTGGCTCAGCCGCAGTTCGTCGGCGGCTCGGCTGACCGAGCGATGGCGGTCGATGGCCAGCAGCAGGGCGTAGTGGCGCATCTTGAGCCGGTTTTCCAGGCGGATCGCCAGTTCGTCCCGGGGGAGGGAGGCGTCGGTCATAGTGTTTTATGCATACATCTATAGATATCCATGTTAGCTGGTCTATTTGATGCTCCTAGACTGGAAACGTCATCCACACGCACCGGAACCGAGCATGAGCCACTCCTTCACGACCCGCCCTGAAATCACCGGCACGCACGGCGTGGTCGCTTCCACCCACTGGCTGGCATCGCAGACCGCCATGGGCGTGCTCGAACGGGGCGGCAACGCATTCGATGCGGCCGTGGCCGGGGGCTTCGTGCTGCAGATCGTCGAGCCGCACCTGAACGGTCCGGGCGGCGAGGTGCCGATCCTGTTCTGGAGCGAGCGGGAGCGATCCATGCGCGCCATCCGCGGCCAGGGCAGCGCACCGGCGGAAGCGACGGCGCAGGCCTTCCGCCGGCTGGGGCTGGAGCAGGTGCCGGGCATCGGGTTGCTGCCGGCCACCGTTCCCGGAGCGTTCGGCGCGTGGCTGACCCTGCTGCGCGACCATGGCACCTGGTCGCTGGCGGATGTGCTGGCCCCGGCCATCGGCTATGCCCGCGACGGCTTTCCGCTGCTGGCGCGCGCCGTGCAGGCCATCGTCGCGGTGCAGGAGCTGTTCCGCGCCCACTGGCCCGGTTCCGCCGAAGTCTGGCTGCCCGATGGCCGGGTGCCCCAGCCTGGCGCGCTGTTCCGGCTCCCCCGGCTGGCCGGGACGTACACGCGCATCGTCGAGACCGCGCAGCGGGAGGGCGGCGGTCGGCGCACCGCGGAAATCGACGCGGCCATCCGCTGCTGGTACGAAGGTTTCGTGGCGCGCGACATCGACCACTTCTACCGCACCGAGAAAGTGCGCGACACCACGGGCGAATGCCACGGCGGCCTGCTGCGCTACGACGACCTGGCGAACTGGTCGCCCGCCGTCGAGGCGCCGCTGACCCTGGATTTCGGCCGCTACACGCTGGCCAAGTGCGGCTTCTGGAGCCAGGGCCCGGCATTCCTGCAGCAGGTGGGCATGCTGCGCCATGCGGGGCTGGAGCAGCACCCCGTGGATTCCGCAGGCTTCGTGCACCGCATTGCCGAGGCGGCCAAGCTCGCGATGGCCGACCGCCTGGCCTGGTACGGCGCCGCACCGGGGGCGCAGCGGGAGGCGCAGATGGCGCTGCTGTCCGACGACTACCTGCGCGCGCGCTGGAGCGAGGTCGGCGACAGCGCCAGCACCCTGCTGCGCGCCGGAACTCCGGGCGGCCGGACGCCGGTGCTTCCGGACCTGGACGTGGCGCGCCGCACCCTGCTGACCGCGGACACCCGCTTCGGTATCGGCGAGCCCACCTTCGCGGCGCTGCCGCCGGTGAACGAATGGCTGGACCGCGAGGTCTTCGTGGGAGACACCTGCCACCTCGACGTGATCGACCGCGACGGCAACATGGTCGCGGCCACGCCCTCGGGGGGCTGGCTCTCGTCCAGCCCGGTCATTCCCGCGCTGGGCTTCGCGCTGACCACGCGGCTGCAGATGACCTGGCTGGACGAAGGCCTGCCCAACACGGTCACGCCCGGCGTGGCGCCGTGCACCACGCTGTCGCCATCGCTCGCGCTGCGCGACGGCGAGCCCTACATGGTGTTCGGCACGCCTGGCGGCGACCAGCAGGACCAGTGGTCCCCGGCATTCTTCCTGCGCCATGCGGTGCATGGCCTGAATCTGCAGGAAGCCATCGATGCGCCTGCCTGGCACATCGACCATTTCCCCGCGTCGTTCTGGCCGCGAAGCACCACGCTCAACCAGCTCACCCTGGAGTCGCGCTTCGACCCCGTGCAGATCGATGCACTGCGCTCCATGGGCCACACCGTGAAGGTGGGGCCGCCCTGGTCCGAAAGCCGCATGTCCGCCTGCACCCGCGAGCGCGACCGGGAAGGCCGCCTGGTGCTGCGCGCCGCCGCCAACCCGCGCGGCATGCAGGGATACGCCGTGGGGCGCTGACGCGGCGCCTCCCGTTCCCCTGTTTCCCCGTCCCTTTTCCGCCGTCCCTTCCGTTGCTCCTCCCTAAGGAATCCCCGCCATGTTCTCCCGCATTCGCCGCAGCCTGATCGCCCTGTCGCTCCTCGGCCTCGCCTCGCTGGCCCACGCCGACTATCCGGACAAACCCATCACCCTCATCGTGCCCTGGGCCCCCGGCGGCTCCACCGACATCCTGGCGCGGTCGCTGGCCGAACAGCTCGGCAAGACGCTGGGCCAGCCGGTCATCGTGGACAACCGCGCGGGCGCCTCCGGCAACATTGGCTCGAACTTCGTCGCCAAGGCGAGGCCGGACGGATACACGCTGCTGGTGGGTTCCATGAGCACCCATGCCATGAACCCCGCGCTCATGCCCAACATGCCTTTCAGGGGCGTGGAGGATTTCACCCCCATCGCCCTGATGGCGAACGTGGTCAACACCCTGGTGGTGAATCCGTCGGTGCCGGCCAAGAACGTCAAGGAGCTCATTGCCTACGCCAAGGCCAATCCCAGCAAGCTCAACTACGCATCGGCCGGCCCGGGTTCGACCAACCACCTGAGCGCCGTGCTGTTCGAGAAGGCCACCGGGATCCAGATGACGCACGTGCCCTACCGTGGCGGCGCGCCGGCCGTGGTGGATACCGTCGCCGACCAGACGCAGGTGCTCTTCTCCGCCGGAACGCAGACCCTGCCGCATGTGAAGGCCGGCAAGCTGCGCCTGCTGGCCGTGACGGAAGCGCAGCGCTCCGCGTTGCTGAAAGACGTGCCCGCGGTGGCAGAGACCGTGCCCGGCTATGAACTGGGTGTGTGGTACGGACTGTTCGGCCCCAGGGACATGCCCGCCGATCTGGTGCAGCGCCTGAACGCCGCTGCCAATGCCGCCCTCCAAGTGCCTGCGGTGCGCCAGCGCATGGATGCCATCGGCGTCGAGGTGGTCAGCAAGTCGCCGCAGGAGTTCGACAGCATCCTCAAGGCCGACGCGCAGCGCTACGGCAGGATCATCAAGGAACTCGGCATCACCAATGAGTGAGCACGCCACCTTCCCGGATTCCGCTGGCTGCGGGCTGGCTCTGGCCGCGCCCGCCTGCGCCACGCTGCTGGCAGACCTGCCTCGCGCGCGCGGGCTGGACGCCGCCATGGAGATCGCCGACGCCGCGCGCCGCACCCTCATCGGCCCGGGCCTGCTCACTGTGAATCTGCTGTGCAGTCCCCTGCCTCCGGCCGGGGATGCCGGCGCCACGCTGGTGTTGCAGCGGGCCTGGACCTCCGACCCCGCCGCCTACCCGGTGGCCGGCCGCAAGCGCAAGGCGCTCACGCCGTGGACACGGAAACTGCTCCTGCACGGGGAGCCCTTCATCGGCGAGGGCCGCGAGGTGCTGGAGGCGGTGTTCGACGACCATGCGCTGATTGCCTCCCTGGGCCTGCAGGCCGTCATCAACGTGCCGGTGTTCGACGGCCAGGGCGGGTGCATCGCCACATTCAACCTGCTGGGCACGGAGCCCCGGTGGACGCCCGAAGCGATATCCCTGGCCAGGCTGCTCGCCGCCTTGTGCTCTCCTGCCATCGCTCACGCCGTGATGATGGGCCCGGTCCCTGCCGCGGGTCGGTGAGCGAGCCTGCAGGGGACGGCCGCTCGACCCCGGCGGTGGCGGGGGCGGGGTCGCGGGGCTTGATAATCCGCGGCCGGCCCCCAGATGGCCGGGCGTTCCCTTTCGTTGCGAAACTCTCACAAAAGAGCCATCCACCAACCATGAGCAAGCAAACCCATTCCTTCCAGGCCGAAGTGGCGCAACTGCTGCACCTGGTCACCCACTCGCTGTATTCCAACCAGGAAATCTTCCTGCGCGAGCTGATCTCGAATGCGTCCGACGCCTGCGACAAGCTGCGCTTCGAGGCCTTGAACAACGCCGCGCTGTACGAGGACGCGCCCAACCTCGAAGTGCGCGTGTCCTTCGACAAGGCCGCCAGGACGCTCACAATCACCGACAACGGCATCGGCATGAGCGAGCAGGAGGCGATCGACCACCTGGGCACGATCGCCAAGAGCGGCACCAAGGACTTCATGAGCCGCCTGTCGGGCGACCAGAAGCAGGACGCCCAGCTCATCGGCCAGTTCGGCGTGGGCTTCTACTCGGGCTTCATCGTGGCCGACAGGATCACCGTGGAATCGCGCCGCGCGGGCCTGAAGCCCGAAGAGGGCGTGCGCTGGATCAGTGGCGGCACGGGCGACTTCGAGGTGGAGACCATCACGCGCGCCGAGCGCGGCACCAGCATCATCCTGCACCTGCGCGAAGAGGCCGAGGAGTTCCTGAACGCCTGGAAACTCAAGCAGGTCATCGGCAAGTACTCCGACCACATCAGCCTGCCCATCCTGATGGAGAAGGAAGAGTGGAAGGACGGCGAGAAGGAGGGCGATCCCGGCCAGATGGTGAAGACCGGCGAGTGGGAGGCCGTGAACAAGGCCAGCGCCCTGTGGACGCGCCCCAAGAAGGACATCACGGACGAGCAGTACCAGGAGTTCTACAAGGCCATCAGCCACGACCACGAGAACCCGCTCACCTGGAGCCACAACCGCGTGGAAGGCAACACCGAGTACACGCAACTGCTCTACATCCCCGCCAAGGCGCCGTTCGACCTGTGGAACCGCGACAAGAAGGCCGGCGTGAAGCTCTATGTGAAGCGCGTGTTCATCATGGACGACGCCGAGGCGCTCATGCCCACCTACCTGCGCTTCGTGAAGGGCGTGATCGACTCGGCCGACCTGCCGCTCAACGTGAGCCGCGAGCTGCTGCAGGAAAGCCGCGACGTGCGCGCCATCCGCGAAGGCTCCACCAAGCGCGTGCTCTCCATGCTCGAGGACCTGGCCAAGCACGACAAGCATGCCGCGGGCGAGGGCGCCGACGGCGTGACCGACGTGGTGAGCGAGGAGGACAAGGCCAAGGAGGGCAAGTACACGCAGTTCTATGCCGAGTTCGGCGCCGTGCTCAAGGAAGGCCTGGGCGAGGACTTCGGCAACCGGGAGCGCATCGCGAAGCTGCTGCGCTTCGCGTCCAGCACGACCGACAGCGTGACCGTCTCGCTGGCCGACTACAAGGCCCGCATGAAGGAGGGCCAGGAGGCCATCTACTACATCACCGCCGACACCCTGGCCGCCGCGAAGAACAGCCCGCAGCTCGAGGTCTTCAAGAAGAAGGGCATCGAGGTGCTGCTGATGACCGACCGCGTGGACGAGTGGGCGCTCAACTACCTGCACGACTTCGACGGTACGCCGCTGCAATCCGTGGCCAAGGGCGCGGTGGACCTGGGCAAGCTGCAGGACGAGGCCGAGAAAAAGGCCGCCGAAGAGGCCGCCGAGGCCTTCAAGCCCGTGCTGGCCCAGCTCAAGGAGGCCCTCAAGGACAAGGCCGAGGACGTGCGCGTGACCACCCGCCTCGTCGATTCGCCCGCCTGCCTCGTGGTGCAGGAGCACGGCATGAGCACCCAGCTGGCGCGGCTGATGAAACAGGCCGGCCAGTCGATGCCCGACGCCAAGCCTGTGCTGGAAGTGAACCCGGAGCATGCGCTGGTGAAGAAGCTGGACGGCAGCGTGCACTTCCACGACCTCGCCCACATCCTCTTCGACCAGGCACTGCTGGCCGAGGGCGGGCTGCCGGACGACCCGGCCGCGTACGTGAAGCGGGTGAACGCGCTGCTGGTGTAAGACCGGGACCGTGAGCTGACGGCCTGCGCTGCAATCATGCAGGCCGCACACCGGAGCCGCGGAAGGCAGGCATGCCTTTCGCGGCTTTTTCGTGGGTGCGTTTTTCCGCCGGTGCGCGGATCAGTGCGTCGGCAGACGGTCCGGCAGGTCCAGCATGCCGGCGCACTGTGTGCAGCGGAAGTAGCGGCCCTGTGCCTGCTCCCTGCCCTCCACGATGGGTGTCAGCAGGGCCGTGCCGGCATCGTTGGCGATGCCCAGGCTGGCGGTGCGGCCGTCCTGGAAGCGGACGCGGGCTTCCGTGTAGCAGTCGCCCACCTGGAAGTCGTCGTGCAGGGCCGCCTGGCGGGTGATGGGGCGGGCGTGTGCGAGAAACCGGCGCACGTCGCTTTCGGTCAGTGGCCGGACGCCCGCACAGGGGGCTGTGTCTCCTGCCGCGGTTTCCGCTGTGGCGCGGGTGATCTGGATGGATGCCGCTGGAGCGATGGCATGGGTTTGATGGGAGGCGCGCGGCGGCTCAGGTGCCTGCCCCGCGTTGCACAGATGCGCGGCCAGGCATATGGCCGCGGCGGAATATGTTTTCAACGCCATACTGCGGTATCCTGAAAAATCTGCAATCGCTGGCAGTTTTTAAAATCAAGATCCTGCTGCAAGTAGATATAGATATGTAGTAAACGACATGGCAGGTCAGAAAAGCAGGAAATTTCCCCAGTAGTTGGTGAGTGCGCGTTGAGCTTGCCTGCCCTCGTAGCTTCCCTCCGGGAGAAGGTTTGCTGCATTGACTAAAAATGTGGCCACCAGTTTAGACTGTATAGGATTGATCTTTTCAAAGGAAAGATATTTTCTTTCCAGCTTTTTCTTTCCTTTCAAGGAGTCGTCCAGGTTTTCTGGCGTATGCTCATCGAATCCATTCTCCAAATCAAACATCAGATAAATAAAGAATTCGTTGTCTATATTCTTGAGGTCGAAGAAATATTTGAGAAATACAGGTAAATAGTAGATGCTACCGCTGGTTGTCAATCTGGAGTGTTGTATGTAAATATCTTCAATTTTTTCGATATCTACTTCGGTCCACTTCTTTCCGTTAAATAATGAGAAAAACCTTAGATAATCTTCCCTGTCATCTCCTGTAAAAGTGTTTTTTATAAATAATTCACCTTCTGGGTAACTTTCAGGGAAGGCCGCTAGCAGCATGCTTTCATAGCGCTTTGCTAGAGATGGCGCTAAAGAAGCAGCCCTCTTTCTTTCCTTTAGGATTTGAAGGTTGACTGGATTATTCTCTACCATTGGTGTCCCGTGCATTTTCCGATGATTCTCCTGAGCTCATTGATTTGCTTGTTGTGACCAGCATCGCCACCAGCAAAGCATTTTTTTGCAATGTTGATTCTTGCGTCAATGCATTTTTGTAATTTTTCTGCCTTACTGAAGCTGATTTCGGGTTCTGCACAGGTTAGGCCTTTTGCTTTTTCGCAGGCCTGAGTCTGCTCCTGCTTTAATGCATCATGCTCATCAGGAGAGCAGTTTCCTCCATAACCAGGTGTAGACCTGTTGCCCTGGGCTGCGTCATGTGCAGCACTTAACCTTTCTGCGTCGCTCACTGTCGAGGTCGAACCTGAGATCGTCGCAGTTGCCAAAGCTGCCGCGCCTAGAGCAAGCACGTTCAATGCACTCTCTGCCGCCGCAGCACAGGCAGCCATAGTGGGCCCAGGTATTGCGCAGACCGCAAAAGGGTTAAGCCCTCTTGGATCTATCCAGCCGGTCGGAGAATCGGGATAGCTGTATTTGTTATCGCCACCCAACAATCCAATGGGATCCTGCGTCACATACTGCCCCAGCATCGGGTCGTAGTACCGGTGGCGGTTGTAGTGCAACCCTGTTTCCGCATCGAGCTGCTGGCCCTGGAACCGGATGGGCTGGCCGATGCCATGCGGGTCGTATTCCTCGCGCACGGTGCCCCACGCGTGATAGGTCGCGGCCCAGGTGACCAGGCCCGCCTGCGGGCCGTTGGCGTCCACCAAAGCGATGGGTGTGCCCAGGTGGTCGCACAGGAAATGGCGGACGCGCGTCGAATGGGCTTGGGTGGCGGCCTGCTGTTGCCGGCGCACGGATTGCACGCCAGCGAGCAGCAACGCGCCAGCCTCGTCGGGCAGGCCTGCCCGCAGGCGCGCCAGCAGTGCATCGCCCTGGGGGCCGGTGGCCTCGTGCAAGGCACGCTCGATCAGTTCGCGCTGGGCTCGCGGCAGGCCCGCGAACAGGGCTGCGGCGGGGGATTCCCCGCCATCCGGATCATCGTTGGCGACGTTTCCACTGTCCTCCATCACCAGCATGGCCTGCATGGCTGTGGGAATGGCCTGCTCGCGCTCCAGGCGCAGCAGCGGCGCGAAGGAGCCGGGCTCGTAGAGCACGTGCTGCAGCCCCTGCGGGCCTTCGTTGTGCACGAGGCGGTCGCCGTCCCAGCCGGCGTAGGTGGTGGTCGCGACGCCCGATGCGGCTCCCCGTTCGCTGCCGTCGCCGTTGCCGAAGACGGTCTTGGCCAGCCGCCGCCCGAAGGGGTCGTAGCGGTAGCAGGCCACCCGCTGCCAGGTGCCACCCGCTGTCTCGCGCTGCCAGACCTCGCGCAGCCGGTGCAGCGCGTCGTAGCGCAGCCGCTGCGCCCGGCCGTCGGTGTGCAGCGCCTGCACCCGGTTGCCGAAGGCGTCGTAGCGGTAGCGGATCAGGATGCCCTTGCCGTCGCTGCCGTCGCTGCCGTCGCTGCCATCGCTGCTGGTGCCATCGGCATCCGGCTCGGGCGTGTTCCATCCGATGCGGTTGCCCGGCCAGCGCGTGACCGGGCCTGCACCCTCGCCAGGCCCGTCGCCCGCGCGCAGCAGGTCGAAGTCCGCATCGTGCAGGTTCTCGCGCACCTGCCGCGCCCAGTCCTGCCGCTCGGCGCTGGAGGGCCCGGCCGCGCGAGCCTCCAGGGGCGCGGGCAGGCGGTTGCCCGCCGCGTCCAGCGTCCAGTGCGCCTGCACTTCCGGCGTGCCCTGGCCTGCGCGGTGCAGCCCGCTCAGGCGCTGCCAGGCGTCGTAGGCGTAGCGCGTGGCCTCGCCCGGCGTCTGCACGCCCACCAGTTGGCCCAGGGGGGCGTACCAGTACCGGCGCTGGGTGAGTGTGGAGAGGGGGCCCAGGGCCGGGGCAATGCGACCTGCGGCGGAAGACGGGCCGGTGTCCGGATCCTCTCCCGCCTGTGTCTGCCCCGCCGCATGGCGCAGGCCACGCCAGTCCTGGTGCAGCATGCGGCCCATCGGGTCGAGTTGCCGCGCATGCACGATGGCGTGCAGCTCTTCGTTGCCTTTGCCTTCGAGCAGGTGCAGCGTGCGGCCCACTTCTCGGTGCAGCGCATCGCGCTCCCAGTCCACCAGCGGCTGGCCGTCCAGCAGCAGCCCGTGCACATGGCCCGACCCGTAGGCCAGCCATTGCAGCGTGCCCAGGCCCTGTGCCTGCGTGGCCGTGCGCTGGCCCAGCGGGCCCAGCGTGTGGGTGATCGCGTGCTCGAATTCCACAGGGGGCTCGCCCCCGGTATAGGACGCCTGCGGCTGCGTGGCCTGCCGGTACAGCGTCTGCGTCTCTCCGCAGACACGTCCGAAGGCATCGCGTGCCAGGGTCACGCGGGCCTCGGGTTGCAGCCGCTGCGCCTGCAGCACGGCGGCCAGCGGCGCCTGGGCCGGGTCGCCCGGGCGATCCAGCAGGGACAACAGGGTCTGGGTGTCCAGCGTCAGCCAGCGTTCGGCAAGAGGGATGGGCCGGTCCGTGGCAACGCCTGGGCGCGACGAGTCAGAAGACAGGGCTGGCAGAGCCATGGGCTCGATCCCATGGGGCAACTCGGCTTCCCAGGTCCGCGTCTGCTGCAATGCTCCCGCCGAGGTGTGCTCGAAGCGCTGGATCTGCAGTATCGCGTGGGGTTCGGCATCGGAGTGCTCCGGTGCCGGCAGCCGCACGGCGACACGCGCCACCAGCCGGCCGCCCAGGTCGTAGTGCAGCCGCGTGCGCACCACCGCGCCCAACTCCGGCCGCGCCGCTGCTCCCGGGTGGTGGCCTTCGCCATGCCCGTCGCCCGTGTGCGTGAGCTGACCCGCTGCGTCGTAGCCGTACACCTGGCTGCGCCCGTCGAAGCCCACTTCCTGCACCAGCCGGTCGGCCGCGTCGTGCACGAAGCGGGTCACGTCGCCGTTCTCGTTGACGAGTTCCTGCAGCCGCCCGGCCACGTCGTAGCGCAGCTGCACGCCCCGGCCTGCCTGCACCTGCTCCACCACGCGGCCCCACAGGTCGTGACGGTAAGCGATGGTGGCGCTGGTGTCTGCGGACTCACCCATGCCTTCCAGCACGTCGTGCGTGCCGTGGGTGATGGCCGCCATCCGTCCGGCTTCGTTCCAGCGGTAGCGCACCGCCGTGTTGCCCGGCTGCTGCACGCCCACCAGCCGCAGTGCGCCTTGCTGCATCGCGTGGTGCAGTCGTGTGCGCTGGCCCAGCGCGTCCACCGCTTCCAGCACCTCGCCCCATGCACCGTGGCGCCAGGACTGGCTGCGGCCGGAGCAGTCCGTGTGCCGCGTGATTTGGCCGCACGCGTTGTACGCGTACTGGCTGCGCCCGCCTTGCGCGTCGATCACCTCCACAGGCTGGTCGCACCAGGCGAGAGCGTGGGTTGGGAATGTCACTGCGCCGGTGCCGGCATCCTGCTGGGGCTGTGCGTATTCGAAGCGCGTGGTGAGGGCCTGCAGCGTTGCTGCCTCGTCCGCTCCCCCTTCCGGCAGCATCGCCACTTCCACCAGCCGGCCCCAGTCGTCGTAGCGGTAGTGCGTGCGCAGGCCTGCAGTGTCCTGGCTCGCCAGCAGCAGCCCGTCCTGCGCGCTGCCTGCTGCGCCCCAGCGCTGCTGCGTGCTGCGGCCGTCCGGGCCCTGCACGCCCAGCAGCCGGCCTGCGCCGTCATAGCGCCACCACGTGGTGCGGCCCAGCGCATCGGTGGCCGACAACCTGCGGCCGGCGCTGTCATAGCGGTAGCTCTGCTCGGCACCGTCCGGGCCTGTCAGCCGCACGAGGCGCTTGAGCCCACCTTCGCCCTCGAAGTGGTAGGTTGTGGTGCGGCCCAGGCTGTCGCGCACGACCGTGCTGCTGCGCACCGAGGCGGCAGGTCTGTCACCGGCCGCTATCGGAGCGCTGCCGTAGTCGAAGAAGTACGACAGCCCTTCCTCGTTGTGCTGCTCGGCCACGCGGGCGCCCGGGCGCGCCGCCAATCCCTGGCGGCGGCCCTGCGCGGTCTGGTCTTCATAGACGTAGCGGTGCCTGGGGCCCTGGCGCACCTGATGCTCCGTCATGCGGTGCAATGCGTCGTAGCCGAAGCGGCGCAGCATGGTGCCGTCCGCGCCCAGGACCTCGGCCAGGTTGCCTGCGCTGTCGTAGCGGTAGCCCACCAGCGGGTGCGGGCGCGGGGCCGTGCCGGGTATCAGGCCGGGATTGAGCGGGTTGAACGTGCAGTCCACGGCCACGAGCCGCACGCCGTCGTCGGGTTGCAGCGAAGGGGGCTTCGGTTTGGCCGATGCATCGGAGGCGATGCGTTCGTAGCGCAGCGCGTAGCGGCGTCCACTACCGTCGGTGATGCCCACGACGCGGCCCCGCTGCAGGCCTTCGTCGCCCCATTGGTAGCACTGGCTGCGGCCGAAGCGGTCGATCACTGCATGCAGGACATGATCCGGGGCGCTGCCTGCCGGGGTGGCGGGCGCTGCCGTCCGGGCGGGCAGGAACACCCAGGCCGTTGCCCCCGCACCGGTAGAGCCCGGCGCGGCGATCACACAGTGGGGGTTGGCGCGCAGCGCAGCCGGAATGTGCGACCACCGGGGCTGCTGCGGCCAGGGCTGCAACTCGGTGGGGATGGCTGGAGCGGAAGATGGGTCCGCAACGACCATCCCGCCGCCACGCATCAACCACAGGTTCTCGCTGCTGCTGTAAAGGGCCTGCCCCGGTTCGAGGGCTCCGTCGAACGTGATCGCCCGCCCCGACGCATCGAAGAGCACCGCGCGCTCGCCGTGCAGCACCACCCGCAACTCCAGCGGCAGCTTCCAGCCGTACCCCAGCAGCCCGCATGCCGCGCCGTGCTCTGCATTCACGTAGCTGCTGTACACCCGTTGCCACGCCAGCGGCAGCGGCCCCGGCAGTGCGAAGTCCAGTTCATCGGCTCCTGCCAGCACCTTTGCGCCCAGCGACGGGTTCACCGGGTTGCCCACCGCCATGCCTCCGGGGCACTCCGAGCACGCCACGCCGCCCGCCGAGCCGATCAGCACCGTTGCAGAGCCCTGGACGATCGGGCCGCCCTTTTTCGTCAAGTCGCCCTGGCGGGCGGCGGGTTTGCCGCTCATGGTTTGTACCCCTCGTCAGTTATCTTTTATAGAGCGCAACCTCCCGGATTGCGGCTGAGTTCTTCTCAAACGGCCGGGATCATAAATTTCTATAATTTATTGAAAAGTTGCGCCGGGTAACTTTTGTTCCCGAAGGTTGACGGGCCGGGTCTGCACCAAACACGCATGAGGCGCTGATCGGGCGGCTCCCAACGCTCCCGGATAATGCGCAGCGATCCCCACGTCCTCCGCGGAGCCCCAAGGCCATGCTGCGCTTCTTCCTCATCTTCCTCACCCTCCAGCTCACCCTGTTCGGCATCAACATGCTCAACTGGGTGCAGGAGCACCTGGTGCTGCCGTGGACGGCACTGCTCGCGCGCATCTGCGCGACGATGGTGATGTGGTTCGACAGCTCGGCCGCGGCGGCGGGGAAGGTGCTCTGGAACCACCAGACGGGCTTCGGCGTGTCGATCGAGGCGGGCTGCAACGGGATCGAGGCCTGCATCGTGCTGTTCGCGGCGGTGATGGCATTCCCCTCGACCTGGCGGCACAAGCTGGTCGGGCTGGCGGCGGGCTTCGTGGCGGTGCAGGCGCTCAACATCGTGCGGGTGATCAGCCTGTTCTATCTGGGCCAGTGGAGCACGGCGGTGTTCAATTTCGCGCACGAGTACCTCTGGCAGGCGCTGATCATGGTGGACGTGCTCATCGTCTGGCTGCTGTGGGTGCGCGCGGGCAGCAAGCCGTCCGCGGGCTCCCCGCCCGGCCCGGGCGCGCCGCCGGCCACGCCCCCGGCCGCGGCCCTGGCCTGAGGCAGCGCGACCGCGATGCGCCGCGCCGCCAGCCTGAAGGCCTTCGTCATCGGCCTCTTCATCGGGGTTGTCGTGCTCACGCTCGCGTGGACGCGGGTGTCCCCCTGGACGTCGTACCCGGCCGGCATGGTGGCCGGCGCGGCGCTGGAGCGCGCGGCCCCCGGCTGGGTGCGCGAGGCGCGGCTCGCCCCCGGGCGGCTGGAGGTGGACACCTCGGTGGCCATCGCCACGCCCCAGACGGGCAACCAGCCGGTGGAGATCACCCTCGAATCCGACCCGGGCCGCTATGCCTACGGGCTGCCGATCTTCCTGGCGCTGCTGCTGGCCGCGCGCGGGCCGGGGCGCACGGTGCGCGCGCTGGCCGGCTATGCGCTGCTGCTGCCGCTGCAGGCCTTCAGCCTGTGCATGCAACTGCTCATGCAATTGCTGCTGACGGCGCAGTTCGACGTGCGCACCTTGCGCGTGGCGCAGTGGCAGATGGAGGCCCTGGTCTATGGCTACCAGCTGGGCTCGCTGGTGGTGCCGACGCTGGCGCCGATCCTGGTCTGGCTCTGGCTGGACCGGGCGTTCGTGAACGAGGTGGTGATCGGCGCGTGGAAGCGTTCGCTGTCCGGTCGGGCCACGGCGCCGGAGGCCACGGTGGCTCCCGGCGAGGATGCCGCACCGGAGCCCCCCGTGGCTTCCGGGCCGGCTGCAGAGGCTCCCGCAGCCGGCGCCGCGCTGTCGCCCGAGCGCTCCATCGGCGGCGTTCCGGTGTCGTCCAGCGCCTCGGCGGGCCTGCCCCCGCGCCGTCCCCTGCGCTGACCTTCCTGCCCGGCAGTGTGGCGGCCGAGTCACACCGGGGCCCGCCGACACGGCCGTGCCGCCGGGCGCTGCCAGAATGCCGGCCCATGCGTAGCTTCCTGCCCCTGCCCTTTCCCGCGCCGACCCGTTTCCGCGTTGCCTTCCTGACCGCCGCCTTGCTGGCGGTCCCCGCCGCCGGGGCCTGGGCCGCGTCTCCGGACGGCGCCCCTGCCGAAGCGCCCGCAGCCGCTGCGGCGGGGGGCGACGCCCCGCCCGAGCCGCGCGTGGCCCTGCATGCCCAGACCACCTATGTCTGGCAGCGCAAGCCGGCCTTCGATGCGGCCTACACCGGGCCGAACAGCCTGGTGCCCACGCGCGAGCGCTCGTATTCCTTCACCGCCACGGTCGACCTGGCGGTGCGGCCCTGGGAGGGGGGGCAACTGCATTTCAACCCGGAGGCCGCGCAGGGCGTGCCGCTGTCGCGCCTCACCGGCGCGGGCGGGCTCTCCAATGGCGAACTGGCGCGTTCTTCCGGGGCGCAGCTCAAGGCCTACCGCGCGCGGCTCTTCCTGCTGCAGCGCTGGAACGCGGGCGGCGAGACGGAGAAGATCGACGCGGATTTCAACGAGATGGGCGGCACGGCCGCCGCACGCCGCTGGACGCTGGTGCTGGGCAACGTCTCTTTGCTGGATTACTTCGATCCGAACCCCTACGCCAAGGATCCGCGCGAGCAGTTCTTCAACTGGTCGTTCCTGGCACCGGGGCCGTGGGACTACGCCGCCGATGCGCGCGGCTACACCTGGGCCGGCATCCTCGAATACCGCACGCCGCAGTGGGCCGTGCGCGGCGGCCGGGGGCTGCAGCCGCGCGAGTCCAACGGGCCGAAGCTCGACCGCGCCTGGCTGCGCCATTACGGCGACCAGATCGAGGCCGAATCGAACCTGCCCGTGGCGCTGCCGGCGGGCCCGCTGCGCGGGCGCGTGCTGTGGTTCCGCAACCGGGCGGTGATGGGGGCCTTCGACGATGCGGTGGCGCTGGGGCAGGCCACCGGCACGGCGCCGGACGTGGGCGCGGTGCGCCGGCTGCAGACCAAGACCGGCTGGGCCGTGACCCTGGAGGCGCCGCTGGGCGAGGATGCCGGCGTGTTCGTGCGTGCGGGCCGCAGCAGCGGCCGCCAGGAAACGTTCGCGTTCACCGAGATCGACCGGCAGCTGTCGGTGGGGGGCCAGTGGTCCGGCGCGGCCTGGGGCCGGCCGGCAGACCGCATGGGCGCGGCCCTGGCGGTGAATGGATTGTCCGGCAGCCACCGCGATTACCTCGCGGCCGGCGGGCAGGGCGCCTTCCTGGGGGATGGCGCGCTGAACTATGGCAGGGAGCGGGTCTGGGAGGTGTACTACCGCGTGGCCATGCCGCCGGTGCAGACGGCCGCCGGCGCGCTGCAGTCGGCGGTGTCTCTGGGCGCCCAGCGCATCCAGAACCCGGGCTACAACCGCGACCGCGGGCCGGTGGACATTTTCTCGGTACGGCTGCACGCGGAGTTCTGAGAACTCCTTTTTTCACGCCGGGGCGTCTGCCTTCCCGGCGCGTGCCTGCAATGCGTGGGGCCGCAGCGCATGGGCCTGCAGTTGCTCCAGCCCATCGCCGAGGGCTTCGCGCACGGCCTCCAGCAGTTCGGGGGGGGCGCCTGCCCGTCGCCTGCTGCCAGTGACTGCACGGCGGCCTCTTCCAGCAGCCGCGTGAGGCCGCCCAGGCGCTCCAGTCCGAAGCTGCCGGCCGTGCCGCCCCAGTCGTGCGCTTCCTGCCGCAGGGCCGGCCAGTCGCGCTCCCGCCACGCCTGCTCGGCCCGGCGCATCCGCGCATCGCATTGGCGGACGAAGCGTTCGCGCAGCGCCGCGAGGTGCCCGGGCGACAGCAAACCCGCCAGATCCTCCAGCGGGGCCGCATCGAAGGCGGGCAGGGACCGGACCTCCTGCAGGCCGGGCCCCGCTGCCCCGGTGTCCGGAGGCGGAGTGCGCTCTGCGGCGGGCGGCACTCCGCGGGCGCCGGAGGGCGCGATCCAGCGGGCCAGCATGGTCCACAGCGGCAGTTCCAGCACCGGCTTGGGCAGGTGGTCGTTCATGCCGGCTGCGCGCGCGCGCTCCACGTCCAGCGCCGCAGCATTGGCGGTCATCGCGATCACTGGAAGGGCGGCAAACCGCGGATCGGCGCGCAGGCGGCGGGTGGCGGTGAGGCCATCCATGACGGGCATCTGCATGTCCATGAGTACGGCGTCATAGGTGCCGTCGGGCGCCCGGGCCAGCCGTTCGAGCGCCTGCGCGCCGTCGTTGGCGGTGTCCACCTGCAGGCCGCCGGCCTCCAGCAGGCCGGTGGCGACGAGGCGGTTGAGTTCGTTGTCGTCCACCAGCAGGACGCGCCGGCCCGCCAGTGCGGCAGGTGTTCCCGACGGGAGCGCCGGGGCCATGGGGGCCGGCGCGGTTCCGTCGGCGCGCCGCACCCGGACGGTGAACCAGAACGTGCTGCCCAGGCCCGGCGTGCTGTCCACGCCCGTGTCGCCGCCCATGTGGCGCGCCAGCCGGCGGGAGATGGCCAGGCCCAGCCCGGTGCCGCCGAAGCGGCGCGTGATGGTTGCGTCGGCCTGGTGGAAGGGCTGGAACAGGTGCTCCCGCTGCATCGGGGTGAGGCCGATGCCCGTATCTCGCACGGTGCCCCGCAGCACGACCGTGCCATCGGGCTCCTGCGCCGCGGCCTCCAGCGCGACGGCCACCTCGCCCGCTTCGGTGAACTTGATGGCGTTGTTCACGAAGTTCATCAGGATCTGCGCGATGCGGTGCGCGTCGCCCACGAGGTGGGCCGGAAAGGCGTCCGACAGCCCGACGCGCAGCGCCAGGCCCTTGTCGCGGGCGTGCGGCTCGAACAGCTCGCACAGGTCCGCCAGCAACTGGCGGGCGTCGAACTCCGCATGCTCGAGCACGAGGTGCCCTCCGTCGATCTTGGAGAAGTCCAGGGTGTCGTCCA
This sequence comes from Acidovorax sacchari, assembly GCF_042847045.1. Lineage (NCBI taxonomy): Bacteria > Pseudomonadati > Pseudomonadota > Betaproteobacteria > Burkholderiales > Comamonadaceae > Acidovorax > Acidovorax sacchari. Next base: position 4,926,377 of record NZ_AP035783.1, on the reverse strand, counting down.
CGATGCCCAGCAGGCGCCGCCCCGCGCGGTAGAGCTGCTCCACGCGCTCCCGCTGCGCGGGCGGCAGGGGCTCCTTGAGAGCGAGCTGGGCCAGGCCGAGGATGGCGTTGAGCGGGGTGCGGATCTCGTGGCTCATCACGGCGAGGAACGTGGCCTTCTCCTCGGCCACCTGCGCCAGCGCGCGGGCCTGGTTGCGCTGCTCGGTCACGTCGAGCCACACGCCGTTGAACAGCACGGCGCCGTCGGGCAGGGCGCGCGCGGTGGCCAGTGTCTTGATCCAGCGGGTGTGCTCGCCGCGCTGCACCTCCACGTCGAAATCCAGGCGCTCCAGCGTGCGCAGGCTGTGCGTGAAAGCCTCGTGCAGCGGGGTGCTGGCGGCGTCGTCGAGGCCGTAGGCGGCATGCAGGGGCCCCAGCATCCGGAGCAGTTCCTGCGCGCTGCGGCCCTGCAGGTCCCCGGCCTTCTCGCTCACGAACAGGAACCGGTGGGCATCGCCGCCCGCCTCCATGCGCAGCTGGAACACCGCTCCGGGAATGGCGCCGGTGAGGTCGATCAACTGCTCCGACAGGCGCCGCGCCTCGGCGCTGGCCGCGAGTTCCACGGCGAGCCGGTCTTCGCGCTGCATGCTGTCCTTGAACACCTTCAGGGCCTTGGCCATGGTGCCCACCTCGTCGCGCCGGTCGGTGCCGGTGATGGGGTCGTCGTAGTGCCGGTCGGTGAGGCGTTCCATGTGCCGCGTGAGCTGCGTGATGGGGCGCGAGATCTGGGAAACGGCCACCCAGGTGGACAGCCCGATCACCAGTGCCAGGCCGCCTGCGACCGCCAGGGCGGTGTAGAGGATCGTGCTGCTGGTCAGGCGCCCGAGCTGCACCGACGCGGTCCGGAAGCGGTCGGTGGATTCGTCGCGCTGCCGGTTCATGGCCTGCTGCAGCGTGCGCAGCGCGGGCTCGAATTCGCCGTGGATGATCTCCAGCGCCCGGTCGCCGCGCCAGCGCGCGGCGGCCTCCACGATGCGGGCGGCCAGCGTGAAGGCATGGGCCGCCTGCTTGCGGATCGATCCCAGCGCGTCGGCGTCCCCGGGCACCAGCCGCTCGGTGGTGTCGATCTGCGCCTCGAACTGCGTCTGCAGCCGCTGCAGCGTGGCGAGGGCCGCACGCATGGTGTTCTCGTCCTGTTCGGTGAGCACCGCATAGACGAGGCGGCTCGACTCGCCGAGCAGCAGGGCCGCATCGCTGACGTGCAGGGCGCTTTGGGCCTCGCGGTCGATGAGAGCCTGGTAGTCGTCGGTGATGTGCCCCATGGTCCGCGTGGTGTAGAGCGCGGTCGCGATGGAAATCGCGCCCATCAGTGCCACGAGGAACACGATCTTGGCGGTGAGCGGCAGGTGAGACAGCGGGCGGGTGCGGACCATGCGGCGGCTCCGGGGAAGGGTGGCGGGCGGGACGTGACGGTCGGGCAGACGGCGCGTTTCCCCATCGCAGACGGCGATTCTCACGCGGGACGGATGGGGTTGGCCCATGCCAACGGAGCGGAGGCATCACGACATCGTCGGTCGGGGAATGCATGGGGCGCAAGGATGGAGCGGCAGCACAGCGTGCGGAGCCCATACATGTGGCGAGGAACGCACGGCAGAGCATGGATTGTCAACAATTGTTGAATTCCGCAATCGCAGTGATCCATCCCATAGATTCTGCCAACTCCTCGCGCCAAGCCGCCCCCACTCCGACGCACCTCGCGGTGCTGCAGTGGTGTCGCGGCGTGGCCGGGTCCAGTCCATCACACTCAGGGAGACCGGCATGAATCATTCTTCTCCAGGGCGGGCAGGCGCTTCGGCGCCGTCCGGCACCTGCCGCACCATGCTCGCCAGGGCCGCCAGAGCCGCGCGCAGCCTCCATCTCGGCGCAGTCACTGCCGCGCTGGCCCTCGCCGCTGGCGCGGCCCAGGCCCAGACCACGGACGTGCTGGTCAACCAGGATGCCGTGCCTGCGTCCGCGTCCGGCCCGGCCGGCGGGACCTTCCACTACGTGGTCAAGGTGCGCCACAACACCGGCAGCGCCGCCACCGGCGTGCAGTTGACGGACACGCTGCCGCTGGGCGCGGTGTTCCGGTCCGTCACGACCAGCCCGGCCGGCATGTCCTGCCTGCCCGCCATCGCGCCCGGCACCACGATCACGGCCGCGAACCAGACCGTGCAGTGCGACCTGGGCACCCTGGCGGTGAACGCCACCAAGACCGTGGATTTCGAGCTGGTGCTGCCCACCGTGTCCACCAACTGGATCAACAGCGCGCGCGTGACGCGCAACGAGACCGATTCCGACCCCAGCAACGATGCGCTGGACCGCCGCATCACCACCACCGAGGCGGCTGACCTGTCGCTCTCGGTGGCCACCGATCCGCTCGCGCCCCCGGGCAATCCGATCGCACCCGGGCAGCCGTACGCCTACCTCGTGGACGTGGGCAACCAGGGCCCGACGGACATCCCGGCCGATGGGCGCGTGCAGGTGACCTTCAGCGTGCCCACTGGCGTCGCGGTGACGCGCGTGGGTGGCACCAACGGCTGGAGCTGCACGCCCGCGGCGTCGAACGCATCGCCGCTGGTCTCGCCGGGCGCACCCGATCCGGCCACGGTGGTGACCTGCTCGCGTGCCGGGGCCCTCGCTGCCGGTGCCGTGGCGCCGCAGCTGCGCGTGGAGGCCGCGCCCAACGTGACCGGCTCCATCACCACCTCGTTCTCCGTGCAGGGCTACAAGGACGGCTCCACGCAGATGCCCGACGGCCAGCCGCCCAACAACACCGGTACTGCCGAGGTCAACGTCGCCGGCACGGGCTCGGACGTGTCCATCACCAAGGCGGTCAGCGGCGGCACCACCTATGGCATCGGCGACCAGGTGGCCTACACCCTCACGCCCCGGCTCAACGGCGGCATGGCGCTCGACGGCGTGCCCGTGCGCGTGGTCGATACGCTGGGCGCGGGGCTGTCCTTCGTGTCCGCCACCGGCACCGGCTGGACCTGCACTCCTGCAGGCCAGCAGATCACCTGCGACCTGCCCGCCGCGACGGCTTCCAGTTACACCAACCTGCCCGCGATCACCGTGCGGGCGCAGGTGCTGCAGACGGGCACGCTGGCCAACAGCGCGACGGTGGCGATGACGGGCCGCACGGACCCGAACACCAACAACAACGCCACGCCCGACGTGCTCATCACGGCCACCGACGTGTCCGACCTGCAGATCACCAAGTCCGCGTCCAACTACCAGAACGGGCAGGGCGTGGCCATTCCCATCGGCCAGACCTACCAGTACCGGCTGCGCGTGCGCAACCTGGGGCCGCTGGCCGTGCCGGCGACCTCGGGCGCGACGCCGCAGATCCCGTCCATGGTGGTGAGCGATTCCGTGCCTGCGGGCGTGACGCTCACGGGGCTGAACGCGGCCTCCGGCGCGGGCTGGTCCTGCAGTGCGCTGCCGCTCGCAGGGCCCGGCACCTTCACCTGCGAGCGCGTCGCGGGCCTGGCGGTGAACAGCAATGCGCCGGACATCGTGGTGGACGCCGTGCGTACCACCGCGGGCTCCGCCACCAACAACGCCTGCGTGAATTTCAGCCCCGCCAGCGGCGGCACGCGGCAGGACCCGTGGCTCAACGATCCCGCCCATGGCATCAACTGCCAGGGCATCGGCGTGGGCGCTTCCGACCAGACGCCGGGCAGCGAAGTGTCGGCCGACGTGAGCGTGGTCAAGACCTTTGACAAGGCTTCGGTGCCGGCCGGCGACGTGCTCACCTACACCCTCGTGGTCACCAACCAGGGACCGAATCCCGCCACCAACGTGAGCCTGCGCGACACGCTGGGCAGCCTGGTGTCGAGCAGCGGCTCGCCGGGCGTCGTGTCGGTGAATACCACGGCGGGCACCTGCACGCCCTCCGGACCGACCAACGCCACCTCGTCCACGCTGCTGTGCCAGCTCGGCACGCTGGCGAGCGGCGCGAGCGCCACGGTGACCGTGGCCGTGCGGCCCACGGTGGCCACCACGGCGCAGCGCAGCAACACCGCCACCGCGTTCTCCGCCGACGTGGTGGACCCGGTGCTGGGCAACAACACCTCGACGGTGCAGAGCGAAGTCACGGCGCGCTTGGACCTTGTCGCCTCCAAGACGGTCTCGCCCACGCCGCGCGCCATCTCCGGCGAACCCATCACCTACACGGTGCGCGCGAAGAACAACGGACCTTCGTCGGCCGAGAACGTCTGGCTGAAGGACACGCTGCCTGCGGGCACCGTGCTGATCGGCACGCCCACGGCCACCGGCGGCGGCACCTGCGATCCGGTGGGAGCCGACGGCACGCTCAACTGCCGCTGGGGCACCGCGGGCGCGAGCATGCTGCTGGCGAACGGAGGGCAGTACGAAGTCACTTACCGCCTGCGGCCCACCACCGCGTGGACGGCCGGGCAGGTGCTGAACAACGAGGTGGAGATCGGCACCACGACCGATGAGCCCAACCTCGCCAACAACCAGGCCCAGGCCCAGGTCGAGCTGACCCAGCCCGAGCTGGACGTGCTGGTGTCGATGGCACACAGCGCGGACGCCATCGCGCTCGGCGCCGAGACCACCTACACGATCACGGTGAAGAATTCGGGCCCGTCGTACGGCACGAACGTGGTGATGACCGACACCTTCCCGGTCACGCACCCGACCAACGGCGCCCCCTCGGCCACCTTCGCCTACACCGGCAACCTGACGGTGGACCGGGGCGGCTCCTGCACGCAGCCCGCCGCGGGCGCGACTTCCGGCAGCGTGGTGTGCACCTTCCCCGGGCTCGCCAAGGACGAGGTCGCGACCATCACGTTCCGCATGAAGGCGCTGAGCCTGCCGGCGGGTGCGGAGTCGGGCACGGTGTTCCACAAGGCCGTGGTGGCGGTGCGCGAGACCGAGTTCCTGCGCGGCGGCCAGGACGTGGTGGTGAACAACACCACCTACGACCAGACCTCGACCAAGCGCGACGCGATCGCCACCGACCTGTCGATCACCAAGACCGGCCCCGACGGCCCGCTCGCGCCCGGAGCGGACGTGGACTATGTGCTCACCGTGAGCAATCTCGGCCCGCTCACGAGCCAGGGCGCGCAGGCGATCGACGTACTGCCCCAGGGCCTCGCTTTCGTGTCGTCCACCGACTGCACGTTCGCGTCCGGCACGGTGAACTGCACGGTCGGCGAACTGCTGTCCGGCGCGAGCCGCGACTTCCGCTTCAAGGCGAAGCTCGCGTCCCCCTACGACGGCGCCCGGCCGCTCGTGAACACCGCCACGCTGGACGCGCCGGGCGACACCAACCCGGGCAACAACAGCTCGTCCAGGACGACCACCGTGCAGTCGCCGCCCGACCAGCTCGCGACGATCCCGACGCTGTCGCAGTGGGGCCTGATCGCGCTGTCGTGCCTGCTCGGCCTCCTGGCCCTGCGCCACTCCACGACCGGCCAGCGGCGCGGACGATGAGGTGAACTGAACGGGGGGCACCAAAGCCCCCGGTTCAGACATGGTTCAAGGCCTGCAATGAGGCACGGCCTTTCCCATCAGAAGGCCGCGGAGCAGGCCATGCCAGCAGACGCCGTGGAACCGGCTTCGCCGGGCCACCGGCGGCGTCCCCCTTCAGGGGGAAGGCGCCGCAGGCGACTCAGGGGGTGTTGCCAGCTCCAGTCGATACCCCACCCCATACACCGCCGTGATCACATACCCATGGTCCGGCACCAGCGCCAGCTTGGCGCGCAGGCGCGAGATGTGCGTGTCCAGCGAGCGCGAGGGCGCGTCATGGATGTCGCCCCACACGGCCTCGCGCAGGTGCTCGCGCGAGAGCAGCCGGCCCGCGTTCTGGAACATGAACAGCGCCAGTTCGTATTCCTTGTTCTTCAATTCCACCGGCACGCCGTCCACCCGCAGGCTGCGCTGCTCCTGGTCGAACCGGTAGCGGCCGAACACCAGCGTGCCCGCTGCCGCCTGCGGATAGGCGCGGCGCAGCAGGGCGTTGCAGCGCGCCATGAATTCGCCCATGCGCAGCGGCTTGGTCATGAAATCATCGGCGCCGCAGGCCAGGGCCTCCACCAGGTCCTGCTCGGCATTGCGGCGGGTGATGAAGAGGATGGGCACGGTGTCCGATGCCGTACGCACGGTGCGGATCACCTCCAGCCCTTCCATGTCCGGCAGGTGCCAGTCCACCACCAGCAGATCGTAGGTATCCGTGCGCAGTGCCTTCAGCAGTTCCCCGCCTTCCTGGTAGAGGTGGCAGGTGTGCCCGGCCCGTGCGGCCGTGGCCTGCAGGAGGTCGAGAAGGATCGGGTCGTCGTCGAGAACGGCAATGCGCATGGAAACGGGAGCGGAGCGATGGAGGCACGGCCACGCAGGCCGGCCGCAGCGCGCTACGAGAATACGAAGGGCCCGAAACTAACGGCCTGCGTGCGCCAGGCGTGGAATTTGACAATTGTTTGCGTTTGCTGCGCAGCCGTGGTGTGACGCGGACGCTGCCGCTTCTTCTCCTGTGTCACGCTGCCAGCGGCGCTTCCTGCATCGCCTCGATCTGCTCGCGCAGCATGTCCACCTGGCCGCGCCAGTAGTCGCTGCTGCCGAACCAGGGGAAGTTGATCGGGAAGATCGGATCGCTCCAGCGCCGCGCGAGCCAGGCGCTGTAGTGGATGAGGCGCAGCGTGCGCAGCGGCTCGATCAGCGCGAGCTCGCGGCGGTCGAAGTCGCGGAACTGCTCGTAGCCGTCCAGCAGGGCCGACAGTTGATGCGTGCGCTGGCGCCGCTCGCCCGACAGCAGCATCCACAGGTCCTGCACGGCCGGTCCCATGCGCGCGTCGTCCAGGTCCACGAAATGCGGACCGCCGCCGGGCAGGTCGGCGGGCGTCCAGAGCACGTTGCCCGGGTGGCAGTCGCCGTGCAGTCGCAGCACGGTACATGGCGCCGCGCCACCGGTGCCTGCCATCTTTTCTTCGATCAGCGCGATGGCATCGGCGCAGGCGGCGGTCCAGGCCGACTGCTGGTCCAGGGGGATCGCCTCTGCCTGCAGCAGGGCGTCGCGCGGCTCGGCGGCGAAGCTGCGCACATCCAGCGCAGGGCGGTGCGCGAACGGCCGCGCCGTGCCCACGGTGTGGATGCGCGCGAGAAAGCGGCCGATCCATTCCAGGGCCTCGAAGTCGTCCAGGTCGGGTGTGCGGCCGCCGCGCCAGGGACTCACGGAAAACGCGAAGCCCGCATGCGCGTGCAGCGTGCGGCCCTCCACGGCGAGCGGTGCGACGACCGGCACCTCGGCTTCGGCCAGTTCGGCGGAGAAGGCGTGCTCCTCCAGGATCTGCGCCTCGCTCCAGCGGCCCGGGCGGTAGAACTTGGCGACCACGCGCGAGCCGTCCTCCAGGTGCACCTGGTAGACGCGGTTCTCGTAGGAGCCCAGGGCCATCAGCCGGCCGTCGCCGTGCAGGCCGATGGACGCGAGCGCGTCCAGCACGAGGTCGGGCGTGAGGAGGGCGTAGGGGTGGAGGTCGTCGCGCTCAGGCGCTGGTGAATGGTGCATGGCCGGCATTGTCGCTGGCGGGCTCCTGCGGCTTCACGAGGATGACCGTACAGGGCGCATCCCGCACCACCCGCAGCGGGATGGTGTCGATGAAGCGCTGCAGCGGCACGCCGTGCGTGGCCGCGCCGAGGATCATCACGCCCACCCGGTTGCCGGCGGCGTAGCGCACCAGCGCCTGCGCCACGTCGCCGGATTCGAGCACGTGGAAGCTCGCGCCGTGGCCGCGCAGGTCCAGCCCCGCCGCCCACTGCCGCAGCCGCACGAGATGGCGCCGGTGCAGCGTGGTCTCGCTGCGCGCATGGTCGGTGGCGCTGCTGGCCGAAGGAGACACCACCGTGACACAGGCCAGGCGCGCGCCGGGCCGGATGCCCAGCGACCGCGCCGCCGCCTCGCGCAGCGACTGCAGCGTCGCGTCGGCGGCGTCCTCGCCGGGCAGCGCGACCATCAGGATGGGGGCGGCCTCGATCAGCCGCGCCGGCAGCGGGCTGGGCTGGTAGTGCATGCCCGCGGCCCGCAGCCAGCGGCGCAGGTGGGCGCGCAGGCCCGGTCCGCGCAGGCGGTGCGCGCGCTCGGTGAGCGGCACCTGCTCCGGGTTCGCGAGATCGAATGCGAGCTGCGCGGCCGATGGATAGCGCTGCGCGGCCTCGGGTTCCAGGCAGCGCAGGATCACCTCCTGCAGCCAGGGCGGGATGTCCGGCCGGTGCTGGCGGGGCGGGCGCGGCGTCATCCACAGCCGCTGGCGCAGGCCGCCCCGGGTGGCGGGCGCGCCGAAGGGCAGCTCGCCGGTGGCGAGTTCGTAGAGCATCACGCCGATGGCGAAGACGTCGCTGCGCAGGTCGCCGCGCACGCCCACCACCTGCTCGGGCGCGATCCAGGCGGGCGAACCGACGGCCTCGCGCATCTCCTCGGCCAGCAGGTCGGGGTAGTGCGCGTGGAACGAGAGGCCGAAGTCCAGCAGCACCGCGCTGCCGTCCGGCCTCAGCAGCACGTTGGCGGGCTTGAGGTCCAGGTGGCAGACGTTCTGCTGGTGCAGGCTGTGTGCCGCGAGGGCCATGGCCGCGCCGAGCTGTGCGATCTCCTGCGCGCCGGGTCGCCCGCCCGCGTCCAGGCGGTGCTGCAGCGTGTGTCCCTCCACGTATTCCATGGCGAGGTAGGGCAGGCGGGCCAGGTCGCCCGCGGCCACGAAGCGCGGCGCGTGCGGGCCCTGCAGCGCAGGCAGGATCTGCAGTTCCACCTCGAAGCCCACGATGTTCTCGGCACCGTCGCCCGCCGTCATGCGGGGCACCTTCATCACGAGCGGGAAGCCCGGGTCCTGCGCGGGATCGGCGCAGGACGCGCGGTAGATGTGCGCCATGCCGCCCGCGTGCAGGCACTCGTGCACCACGAATCCGTCCACCGCGGTGCCGGGAGCGAGCAGCTTCATGGAGGGGCCGGCCGGGTCAGCGGCCTTCTTCGAGCCGGTCCGCGAAGAAGGCGGGCAGCCCCGCGGCGCGCACGGCCGCCGCCGCGGCCGCGTGGTCGTAGGGCACGCGGTGGAAGGTGATCGTGGCGGCGCCATCGTCGAACAGCGCGTACATGGCGCGCACGTCGCGGTCGCGCGGCTGGCCCACCGAGCCGGCCACCGCCAGCCACTGGCGGTGCGGCGGCACGGGCACGGCCACGCCGGGCTGCGGCGCGAAGCGCATGAGCTTGGCCGTGGGCGTGAGGAAGTAGAGCGCCTGTTCGTGCACGTGGCCGCAGAACACGTAGCGGATCGCCGGGTCGATGGCGCTCGCGGCCGCCATGCTGCGCTCCGCCGCGCCCGCGTCGTGCACGTAGTGCCAGTGCGCGGGATCGTCCACGCTGGCATGCACCAGCAGGGCCGATGCGCCCAGCCGGCGCGTGAGCGGCAGGCCCGCGAGGAACTCGCAATGCCGGGGCGCCAGTTGCGCATGCGTCCACTGCGCGCTCTGCTCGCCCAGCAGGGGCGAATCCACGGGCGGGTCCAGCGCGGCCGCGTCGTGGTTGCCCAGCACGCAGGGCGCGCCTTGCGCGGCCAGTTCCATCACGGTGTCGACCACGGCCACCGGATCGCCGCCATAGCCCACCAGGTCGCCGAGCAGGGCGAACTGTTCCGCGCCCTGGGCGCGCGCATGCGCGAGGCAGGCCTCGAGCGCCTGTCGGTTGGCGTGGATGTCGGACAGCAGGGCGATCTTCATGGCGGGCGCAGGCGCAGGAGGCCGTCGCGGATCGGGCAGGGCGTGGAATGCTGGAGAGGCGGGAGCGCCGGCCGACATGATGGCGCGGAAACGCCCGCTTCTGCGGGCAGATGCAGCAAAAAAGAAGGCTTTCGGAGCACCGCACGCGCGGTGCGGGGCGGATATGAATGCAGGAATGGCAGAAACGCTATTTCTGCTGTGAAAAACTGGCCGCAATGGCGGGCCGCGGTCCGGCCTGCGATCCGGGACGGCCCGATGGCCGCCTGGCGGAGCGGCCCGGGCGTGCTGCCTATCGTCCGTGGAAGCCGCCCATCTCATAGCTGGTGGGCAATTGCGTGGACTCTTCGAAATCCTGCCCGCGGAACGCCACGGCGTAGTCCGCCCGGCCCTGGAGTTCATGGAGCGTCGGATGGTCCCTGCGGTATTGGTCGATGTCCTGCCGGATGAGGTCCAGTTGCTGCCCGAATTGCTCCGGAGGCAAGAAAAATTGATTGCCCTCCTGTTGGAGGGCGATCGTTGCCAGCAACTGGTGCAGCCGGGAGCGCAGCGAAGGGACCTCGTCGAGCGTGCCCGACGCGTCCCGCAGCAGTGCATGGGCGCCCTGCCTGGCGCTTTCGATGGTGGCGCGATCTGCCTGCCAGTTCCCCTGGCCCGCGGCGCGACCCCGGATGTGGAGGCTCTCGTCAGGATAGGCGGTCATCGTGCGCGTGCCGCCGGTCTGGCGTGCTGGCGTGTGATCGCTGTCGCGGGCCCGGCTGGCGCGGGGCGGGGAACTGGTGCGTGATGTGCCTTGGACACAACCCATGGCGATTCCTCATGAAAACAAAGATGGAGGAATCGTCCGGCGGCCAGGGGTTTGTGCTGATCGCTGCCGCGAAGGGCGCGGTCAGCTGGCGAAGTAACGTAATTGATGTCCGGGTTCGAATCGTCTTCCGCTGAGGCCGGAAGGGTTGCCCGGTACGCCGCCGGGAGAGCAGAAAAAGGGCCGCCCGCCCCTGGCTGCATCGGGCCTGGGAGGCGGGCGGGCGGCCGGCGATCGTGGAGATCAGGCCAGCGTGATCGTCACGTCGATGTTGCCGCGCGTGGCGTTGGAGTAGGGGCAGACCTGGTGGGCAGCGTCCACCAGCTGCTGGGCCTTGTCCTTGTCCAGGCCGGGCAGGGAGACCTTCAGGCGGGCGGCGATGCCGTAGGCGTTGGGGATCTGGCCCAGGTCCACTTCGGCGTCGATGGCCACGTCCTGCGGCACGGCGATGCCCAGCTTGCCGCCGACGGCCTTCATGGCGCCGATGAAGCAGGCGGAGTAGCCGGCGGCGAAGAGCTGCTCGGGGTTGGTGCCCGTGCCGCTGGTGCCGGGGGAGGACAGCTTCACGTCCAGGCGGCCGTCGTCGGTACGCGAGGCGCCATCGCGGCCGCCGGTGGTGTGGGCGCGGGCGGTGTAGAGGACTTTGTCGAGCGTGGTCATGTGGACTCCTTGGGTTGGGGATGGGGAAAAAAGGATGGGCGCGAACGGAAAAGACCGTCAGCCCGGGCTGCGGGAGAGCCGTTCGCGCAGCTGCGTGAGCTGCGCGGTCAGCGCCTCCAGTTCGGGAATGGTGCATTGGCTGCGCTCCAGCACGCAGTGCGGGATCGACTCGGACCGGCCACGCAGGGCCCGGCCGCCGGGCGTGAGGGTGATGCGCACGCGCCGCTCGTCCTGGGGGTCGCGCTCGCGGGCGACGAGCCCGGAGGCTTCCATGCGCTTGAGCAGCGGGGTCAGCGTGCCCGAATCCAGGCACAGGCGCTCGCCCAGTTCGGAGACCGTGATGCCGTCCTGCTCCCAGAGGGCGAGCATGGCGATGTACTGCGGATAGGTGAGTCCCACGGCATCGAGCAGCGGCTTGTAGAGCTTGGTCATCGCCAGCGACGCCGAATACAGGGCGAAGCAGACCTGGCTGTCCAGCCGCTGGAGGGCGGGGAGCGGGGCCGTGGCTGGGATGGGGCGGGAAAACATGGGCTGGATTATTGCGGCCAATTAAATTGTGTGCAATTGAATTGGCAATGACCACGACGGGCCTGGGGCCGGCAGCCCGGCCGCGGACAGGGTTCAGTAAGTGTGCGAAGCAGGGGGCTGGCGGTGGGCAGCGTCAGCGCTGCCCCGGAACCTCGCGGCTGCGGCGTCGGCGCCCTGGCGCAGCAGCAGCATGTCGATGGCCACGGCCACGAAGAGCGCTCCGAGGTCCAGGCACTCGCGCGCCCGGGCCTCGTCGGCCATGAGGATGCCGGGGGCCTTGCCGCAGGCGCGGATGCGGCGGATCGCGCCGTCGATGGCCGTGCGCACTTCGGGATGCTGCGGCCGGCCCGCGTGCCCCATGCTGGCCGAGAGGTCCGCGGGGCCGATGAAGATGCCGTCCACGCCGTCCACCGCGGCGATGTCCTCGATGCGCTCCAGCGCCTCGGCCGTCTCCACCTGCACGAGCAGGCACAGTTCGTCCTCGGCCTGCGCGAGGTAGTGCGTGTCGCGCCCGAAGCGCGTGGCGCGCACCGAGCCGCCCATGCCGCGGATGCCGCGCGGGGCGTAGCGCGTGGCGGCCACCGCGGCGCGCGCTTCGTCCGCGTCCTGCACGAAGGGCAGCAGCAGGCTCTGCGCGCCGATGTCGAGGTAGCGCTTGATGAGCACCGGGTCGTTCCACGCGGGCCGCACCACGGCGGCCGTGCGCCCTTCGCGCTCGGCGTCCACGGCCTGCAGCTGCTGCAGCATGTGCGGCACGTCGCTGGGCGAATGCTCGGTGTCCAGCAGCATCCAGTCGAAACCCGCGCCCGCGAGCAGTTCGCTGGCGTAGGGCGAGGCCAGGGTGGACCAGAGGCCGATCTGCGGCTGGCCGGCGGCGAGCGCGCGCTTGAAGCGGTTGGGCTGGGGCATGGGGGAAGGGTCTTGCGGAAAGGGGCAGGGAATCGCTCAGCCGAAATGGCACGCGACGGTGCCGAATTCGCCGTAGTCCGCCACGATGGTATCGCCGCGCGCCACGTCGATCGGCCGGATGAACGACCCCGCGAGCACCACCTCGCCGGCCTGCAGCGCGATGCCGTGGCGGTGCAGCCGGTTGGCGAGCCAGGCCACGCCGTTGGCCGGGTGGTTCAGCACGCCGGCCGCGAGCCCGGTCTCCTCCACGTCGCCGTTGCGCGTGACGATGGCGCCGATGCGCCGCAGGTCGGCGTCGAGCAGGGCGGGCCTGAAAGGCCGGCCGCCGAGCACCAGCGCGGCGTTGGCCGCGTTGTCGGAGATGGTGTCGATGACCGTGCGCGTGCGGCCCGTCTCCGGGTCCACGCGCTGGATGCGCGCGTCCAGTATCTCCAGCGCCGGCGTCACGTAGGCGGTGGCGTCGAGCACGTCGTAGAGCGTGCAGTGCGGGCCTGCCAGGGGCCGCGCGAGCACGAACGCGAGTTCGGCCTCGATGCGCAATTGCAGGAAGCGGTCGGCCGGCAGGCTCGCGCCGTCACGGAACAGCATGTCGTCCAGCAGCGTGCCGAAGTCCGGTTCCGCGATGTTCACCGCGCGCTGCATCGCCTTGGAAGTGAGGCCGATCTTGTGGCCGATCACGCGCCGGCCACGGGCCTGCTTGCGCTGCATCCAGGCGTCCTGGATCGCATAGGCATCGTCGATGCCCATGCCCGGATACTGCTGCGAGAACTGGGCGCAGGGCACGCGTGTGCGTTCGGCCTCGTCGAGTTGCCGCGCCGCTTCGGCGAGCTGCTCTGCAGACAGGGTGAGTACAGGAGCGTCGCTCATGCCTCGGCCTCCACCGCATTGCGCAGCACGCCCACGCCGTCCACTTCCACCTCGACCACGTCGCCGGGTTGCAGGAAGCGCGGCGGATCGAAGCGGATGCCCGCGCCCGTCGGCGTACCGGTCACGATCACGTCGCCGGGCTCCAGCGTGGTGAAAGTGGAGAGGTAGTGGATGAGCTGCGCGAAATCGAACATCAGGTGCTCGGTCGTGTCGTCCTGTCGCGTTTCCCCGTTCACGCGCGTGCGCACGCGCAGCCGGCCGTAGCCCTGCGGGAGTTCGTCGGCCGTGGCGATCCAGGGGCCCATTGCGCCGGAGGCATGGAAGTTCTTGCCCTGCGTGACGTTGAACTTGGCGTGGTGCACCCAGTCGCGCACCGTGCCCTCGTTCACGCAGGTGAGCCCGGCGATGTGGCCGAGCGCGTCCTCGCGCGCGATGCGGCGCCCGCCGCGGCCGATCACCAGGCCGATCTCGCCCTCGTAGTCCAGCTGTCGCGATTCGCGCGGCTGCAGCAGCGGCTGGCCGTGGCCGACGAACGAATCCGGCACGCGCAGGAAGATGCTCGGGTAGCGCGGCAGTTCGCTGCCGTCCCGGTATTCGGCATTGCGGTGCGCGTAGTTCACGCCGATGCAGAAGATCTTGCGCGGCGCGGGAATCGGCGGCAGCAGGGTGACGCCGGCCAGTGCATGGTCGGGCACCGCCGTGGCCGCGAGCGCGTCGCGCGCCTGCGCCAGCGCCGCCTCGCCACCTTCCAGCAGCGCGAGCACGCTGCCGAACGCGGGCAGCCGCCGGCCCAGATCGACGATGCCGTCCGCGGTGGCGGCGCCCCAGCGCACCTCGCCGCCGGTGAGAAAGGAGAGCAGTTTCATGGTGTGTCGAATCCGAAAAGCCGTGCCGGGTTGGTGACGAGGATGCGCTCGCGCGTGGCGGCGTCGGGCGAGAAGCGGTAGAGCAGTTCCAGCAGTTCGCCTTCGTTGGGCGGCTGCCTGACCGAGACGGGATGCGGCCAGTCGCTGCCCCAGATGCAGCGCTCCGGCGCCGCCGCGATCAGCCGCTGCGCGAGCGGCACCACGTCGTTCCAGGGCGGGCCTTCGTGCGAGAGCTTTTCGGAGAGCGACAGCATCACCCAGTAATTGCCGCGCGCGAGCAGATCCCGCATGCAGGCGAGGTTCGGGTCCGCCTCGCCGAGCGCCGGGTCCGCGCGTCCCATGTGGTCCATGACCACGGGCACGTCCCGCAGTGCATCGAAGGCGCGCATCTGCCCGGCGATGCCGGAGGGCTCGGGCTGCACCTTCACATACCAGCCCAGTTCGCGCACGCGCGCCAGGGCCCGGTCCATCTGGTCGGCCGTGAACTGGATGCCTAGGCCGCCGCGCGTGAAGCGCGCACCGCGCACGCCCGCGTCGTGGAGCACCTGCAGGTAGGCGTCGTCGCGCTCCAGCAGCACGGCGGCGTTGGCGCAACCCATGTAGCGGCGCGGGCCGCCCGCATTGAGCGCGGCGAGCGCGTCCAGCACCACCGCATGGTCGGCGCCGTAGGTGGTGGCCTGCACGATCACGCCGCGCGCGATGCCGAGCGTGGCATGCAGGCGCTGCGCGACCTCCCAGGTGGCCGTGGGCATCTCGTAGGCCGCGCCGGCGCGCACGGGGTAGCGGTCGCGCGGGCCGAAAACGTGGAACTGGCTGTCGCAGGCCAGCGGCGGCGGCAGCGGCACGGGCGCGCGGGGATGGGGCTCGAAGGGAAGGTAGTCGGGCATCGGGACGCTTTCACTGCGGTGGAAGATGGAGAGAGCCGCTCTCAGGCGATATAGGCGGTGAAGCTGCACTCGATGAGCTTGCCCATGTCGAGCTCGGGTGCGTGGATCGCGTGGCGCGCGGGCCGCGAGGCCGGGTCGGGGAACATCTCGAGCCAGGGCCCGTTGAGCGCGGGCCGCTGGCTGCGGTCCTTCATCCAGACCGTGACCTTCACGACATCGGCCGTGCTGCCGCCCGCGGCCTCAACGATGCGGCGCAGGTTGTCCAGCATGAAGCGGCATTGCGCCTCGATCGTGGGCGCGACCACGCCGGTGGCCGGATCGGTGCCGAGCACGCTGCCGCTCTCCACGAGCGGGCCGACGCGGCAGGCCGCGGGGATGGGGTTCTTGTGGCTGAAACCTTCCACGTAGATGCTCGTGCGCGCCACGGGCGCCGGGCCCTCGTGCGCTGCCGTCTGCGCGGGCGTCATTCCGCCGTGATGCCGGCCTGCCGGATGATCGGTGTCCATCTCTGGTCTTCCTGGGTGAGGTACTGGGTGAATTGCTGGGGCGTGCTGCCGCGGGCCTCGGAGCCGAGCACACGGAATTTCTCCTGCACGGCGGGCTCGGCGAGCACGGTGCGCAGGGCTTCGGAGAGACGGTCCACCACGGCCTGGGGCGTGCCGCGCGGCGCGAGCACGCCGGTGAAGGTTTCGGCGCTGAAATCGGCGAAGCCCGATTCGCGCAGCGTGGGCACGTCGGGCAACTGCGGCAGCCGCTCGCGCGAGGTGACGGCCAGCGCCCGCGTGCGGCCCGCCTGGATGAAGGGCTGCGCCACCGAGATCTGGTCGAAGTTGAATTGCACCTGCCCGCCGAGCAGGTCGGTGGTGGCCGGCGCGTTGCCCTTGTAGTGCACCGTGAGCCACTTCGCGCCGCTTTCGCGCTGCAGGTATTCGCTCACGAGGTGGTTGGTGGTGCCTGCGCCCGGCGAGGCCATGGTGATGTTCTGCCCGCCCGGGCGCGCCGCGGCCAGCAGATCGCGCAGCGTGCGGTAGGGCGTGGACGGATGCACCTGCAGCACCAGCGGCGTGAAGGAGACCGAGCTCACCGGCACGAAGTCCTTTTTCCAGTCGTAGGCGTTGCGGCGGAAGATGAGCGGCGAGAACAGGATCGGACCGTTCGCGCCCATGAAGAAGGTGTAGCCATCGGGCGCGGCCTTGGCGACGGCCTCGCCCGCGATGAGCCCGCCCGCGCCGGGCCGGTTGTCCACGATGAACGGCTGTCCGAGCCGCGCCTGCAACTGCTCGCTGACGATGCGCGCCGCGCCGTCCACATTGCCGCCGGGCGGGTAGGGCAGCACGAGTTTCACGGGTTTGTCGGGCCAGCTGCCGGGCTGCGCCGCCGCGGGGCCCGCCAGCAGCGCGGCGGTGGCGCCAAGGGCGGCCGCGCCGCGCAGGATGAGGCGTCTGTGCATGGGGTTTGTCTCCTGTCTCGTAGTAGGCGGCCGGTGCCCGTCGGGGTCTTCGCGGCCGTTGGGCCCATCGTAGGAAGCGGTCCCTGCCGCAGCAATGCACCCGCGTCGCAAGAGTCCGCGATGTGGAACAAATCGGCGATTCGGCGGCCCGGGCGGCGGCTACCCTTTCCACAATGCCGGCAGCCCCCGGTGGCCGCCGCCAGTGCGGCGCCCGGCGGGTTCCCACCATCCGACTGCCACCCGCCGCACTGCCATGACCGACACCCTCGACGCCGCCGACCTCGGCCCCGAAGCCACCTATCGCCTCCTGAGCGGCATCGTCGTGCCGCGTCCCATCGCGTGGATCAGCACGCTGTCCGAGACCGGCGTGGTGAATCTCGCGCCGTTCTCCTGCTTCACCTTCGTCTCGAACAAGCCGCCCCTGCTGGGCGTGAACATCGGCCGCAAGGCCGGACGGCGGAAGGACACGGCCACGCACATCCTCGCGCGCCGCGAGTACGTGGTGAATATCGGCCACGGCGGGCAACTGCAGCAGATCCACGAGAGCAGCGCCGAGCATCCGCCCGAAGTCAGCGAGGCCGGGCTGCTGGGCCTGGCCACGGCGCCGGGCGAGGCCGTCGCCGTGCCCCGCATCGCCGATGCCGGCGTCGCGATGGAATGCCGCCTGTCCCAGGTGATCCCGTTCGGCGATACGGGCGCGGAGTTCTTCGTGGGCGAGGTGCTGCGCTTTCACGTGCGCGAGGGCCTGCTGCGGGACGGCAAGATCGACACGCTCGCGCTCGATCCCGTCTGCCGCATCGGCGGACCGAACTACGCCACGCTCGGCCGCGTGGTCACGCTGCGCACCATGCCGCAGACCGCCAAGACCGTGACCACGGCGCAGTGAGCGCGGGGCGGCTCACGTGTCCTCTTCTCCTGCCTCCACCGACGGCCCGCGCGACGGCGCGCAGAGCGTGCGCCGCGCCATCGCGGTGCTGCGCATCGTCGCGGGCGGGCAGGAGGGCGGCGTGCGCCTGATCGACGTCTCGATGGCCACGGGCCTCAACCGGCCCACGGCGCACCGCCTGCTGCGCGCGCTGGTGGAGGAGGGGGCGGTGGAGCAGGATGCGGCCACGCGGCGCTACCGCATCGGCCGGGAGGTCTCGCTCATGGGCCTCGCGCGGCCCGCAGGTTTTCCGCTGCGCGCGATCGCCGCGCCGCACCTGCGGCACCTGGGCGAGACGCTCGGCGAGACCGCCTTCCTCACCATCCGCCAGGGCGACGACTCGGTGTGCCTGGACCGCGCCATCGGCAGCTACCCGGTGAAGGTGCTGTCCATCGACGTGGGGGCGCGGCGCCTGCTGGGCGTGGGGGTGAGCGGCGTGGTGCTGCTGGCCGCGCTGGACACGGCCGAGGCCGCGGACATCCTGCAGCGCAACGCCGCCCGACTGCGGGGCCTGCGGCTCGATGCCGCGGGCGTGCTGGAGCGCTGCACCCAGGCACGCGCACTGGGCCATGCCTATGCACCCGTGGGCGTGGTGCGCGGCACGCGCGCGGTGGCCGTGCCGGTGCGCACTCCCGGCGGCCGCACGGTGGCGGCCATCGCCGTCACCGCGATCTCTTCGCGCCTGACGGAGGCACGCCTGCCGCAGGTGGTGCAGGCCGTGCAGGCGCAGGCCGACGCCATCGGCCGCGAGGCGCAGGCGCGCGGCCTCGGCGGCAGCCCTCAGTAGCTGTACACGCCCTGGCCCGTCTTGCGGCCCAGGCGTCCCGCGGCCACCATCTCCTTGAGCAGCGGGCAGGGGCGGTACTTGCTGTCGCCGAACTCTTCCAGATAGACGTTCATCACCGCCAGGCACACGTCCAGGCCGATCATGTCGGCCAGCGCCAGCGGGCCGATCGGCTGGTTGCAGCCCAGCTTCATGCCGGCGTCGATGTCTTCCGGCGTGGCCAGGCCCTCGGCCAGCACGAAGAAGGCCTCGTTGATCATCGGCACCAGGATGCGGTTCACGACGAAGCCCGGCGCGTTCTTCACGGTGATGGGGCTCTTGCCCAGGCGCTCGGCCAGCGCCTTCACGGCGTCGTGCGTGGCGTCGCTGGTCTGCAGGCCGCGGATGATCTCCACCAGTGCCATCATCGGCACGGGGTTGAAGAAATGCATGCCGATGAAGCGGTCGGGCCGCGAGGTGGCGGCGCCCAGTTGCGTGATGGAGATCGACGAGGTGTTCGACGCGATGATCACCCCGGGCGCCGCGATCGTGTCCACCTGCTTGAGGATCTTCACCTTGAGTTCGTGGTTCTCGGTGGCGGCCTCGATGATGAGCTGCGCGGCCTTCAGGTCGTCGTAGTTCGTCGAGGTCTTGATGCGCGCGAGCGCCGCATCCTTGTCGGCGGCGGTGATCTTTTCCTTCTTGATGAGGCGGTCCAGGCTGCCGGACACGGTGGCCAGGCCTTTCTGCACGGCCGCGTCGGAAATGTCCACCATCACCGCGTCGATGCCGGCGACCGCGCAGGCCTGCGCGATGCCGTTGCCCATGGTGCCCGCGCCGATGATGCCGACGGTGTTGATCGTCATTGGGAATCCTCCTGAAGAACGAGTGGAAAAGACAAAGGAAAGAAAGAAAAAGCGGAAAACCTACTTCGCGAAGCGCCGCCGCGTGAGCGCGAGCGCGATCCAGAACGAGGCCAGCGCGGTGAGGCCCACCACCAGCCCGTGGCGCAGCGGGTGCGCGGGCCACTGGTCCATGAAGAGCGGCCGCACCAATTCGACCACGTTGGTGAGCGGCAGCCAGTCCGACACGCGACGAACGAGGTCCGGCAGCTGCTCGCGCGGGAAGAACACGCCCGAGAGGAACATCATCGGCGTGAGCACCAGCGTGAAGTAGTAGGTGAAGAAGTCGTAGCCCTTGGCCAGCGCGTTGAAGATGAGCGCGATGCTGGAGAACATCACGCCCGCCAGCAGCAACACGGGCCAGGCGACCAGCAGCTTGGGGCTGTGGCTGATGCCGAGCGCCAGCATCACCCCCATGATCGCCGTCACGGTGAAAAAGGCCTTGAACGCGGCCCAGAGCATCTCGGCCAGCACCACGTCGTCCAGGCCCACGGGGGCGTTCATGATGCCGTCCCAGGTCTTCTGCACATGCATGCGCGAGAACGCGGAGTAGAGCGCCTCGAAGCTCGCCGCGTTCATCGCGCTCATGCAGATCGAGCCGCTGGCCAGGAACAGGATGTAGGGGACCGCGCGCCCGTCCACGTTCACCTGGCCCACGAGCGCGCCCATGCCGTAGCCGAAGGCCACCAGCCACATCAGCGGCTCGGCGATATTGCCCAGCAGGCTCGGCACCGCGAGCTTGCGCCACACGAGCAGGTTGCGCAGGAACACCGGCCACCAGCGCGCGGTGGGCGCGGGCGGGCGCCAGTGGCTGGGCACGGAAGGCGTGGGAGAGTCCATGGGGATCGATCCTGGAGGCGGAAGAAAGAGGAGCAGGGGCTGCGAGAAGGCGGCAGCCGCCTCACTCGCGGATCTGGCGGCCCGTGAGCTTGAGGAACAGGTCCTCCAGGTTGGCGGGGCGGTGCAGGCGGCGCAGCTGCGGATGCGCGTCGAGCGCGGCCAGCAGCGGGCGTGCATCCTGCGTGTAGAAGAAGACCGTCTCGCCGCTCACCTCCACGCGCGCCGCGAGCGCGCGCAGCGCGGTATCCCCGGCCAGCGCCAGTGCGCCCTGGCCGTACACCTCGACCACGTCGCTCTCCAGGTGCCCGGCGATGAGTTCGCGCGGCCGGCCCTCGGCGATCTTGCGGCCGTGGTCCAGCACCAGCAGGCGCGTGCACAGGCGTTCGGCCTCGTCCATGAAATGCGTGGTGAGCAGGATCGACTTGCCCTGCTGCTGCAGCAGTTGCAGCAGGCGCTCCCACATCAGGTGGCGGGCCTGCGGGTCCAGGCCCGTGGTGGGCTCGTCGAGCAGCAGCAGCGCGGGGTCGTTCACCAGTGCCCGCGCGAGCGAAAGGCGCCGCTTCATGCCGCCCGAGAGTTCGCCCGGCTTCGCACCGGCCTTGTGGGACAGCGCGGCGAACTCCAGCAGCCGCGGCACGCGCTCGTCCATCACCCGGCCGCGCAGGCCGAAGTACCGCCCGAACACGTGCAGGTTCTCGGCGCAGGTGAAATCCGGGTCCAGCGTGTCGAACTGCGTCACCACGCCCAGCTGCGCCTTGATGGCGCGCGCATCCTGCGGCATGAACAGCGGCGCGTCGCCGCCGGGCGGGTGGAAGCGGACGCTGCCTTCGTCGGGCGCCGTGAGGCCCAGGCACATGCGCAGCGTGGTGGTCTTGCCTGCGCCGTTGGGCCCGATCACGCCCAGGCATTCGCCCGGCGCGATGGACAGCGACAGGTCGTCCACCACGGCCGTGCCGCCGTAGCGCTTGCGCAGGTGGGCGATCTCGAAAAGCGGGGAGGGAGTGGCCATGGCGTCTATTATTGGCCGCCCTTTTTACGCTCCAACCGTCCCCTTCCTTCCTTTCTTTTTTCGACGACGACCATGCCCATCACCCTTGGCACCCCCCTCTCGCCTTCCGCCACCAAAGTCATGCTGCTCGGCTCCGGCGAGCTGGGCAAGGAAGTGCTCATCGCCCTGCAGCGCCTGGGCGTGGAAACCATCGCCGTGGACCGCTACGACAACGCGCCCGGCCAGCAGGTGGCCCACCATGCGCGCACCATCACCATGAGCGATCCGGCGCAGCTGAAAGCCCTGATCGAAGCCGAGCGCCCGCACCTGGTCGTGCCCGAGATCGAGGCCATCGCCACGCCCATGCTCGAGGAGCTGGAGGCCGCCGGCACCGTGCGCGTCATCCCCACGGCCCGCGCCGCGCGCCTGACCATGGACCGCGAAGGCATCCGCCGCCTGGCCGCCGAGACGCTGGGCCTGCCCACCAGCCCCTACCGCTTCTGCGATTCGGCCGAGGAACTGCAGGCTGCCATCGACGGCACTGACGGGCATCCCGCCATCGGCTTTCCCTGCGTGGTCAAGCCCGTGATGAGCAGTTCCGGCAAGGGCCAGAGCAAGCTCGACGGCCCGGCCGACGTGCAGAAGGCGTGGGACTACGCCATGGCGGGCGGCCGCGTGAGCCATGGCCGCGTGATCGTCGAGGGCTTCATCGACTTCGAATACGAGATCACCCTGCTCACCGTGCGTGCCCGCGCGGCCGACGGCAGCATCCAGACCTCTTTCTGCGAACCCATCGGCCACAAGCAGGTCAGCGGCGACTACGTGGAAAGCTGGCAGCCCCAGCCCATGCCGTCCCTGGCGCTGCAGCGTGCCAGGGACATCGCCAAGGCCGTGACGGACGACCTGGGCCGCGGCCTGGACGGCCAGCCCTCGGGCCTGGGCCTGTTCGGCGTGGAGCTGTTCGTGAAGGGCGACGAGGTCTGGTTCAGCGAGGTCAGCCCGCGCCCGCACGACACCGGCCTGGTCACCCTGGGCACGCAGCACCAGAGCGAATTCGAGCTGCATGCCCGCGCCATCCTGGGCCTGCCCGTCGATACGTCCCTGCGCAACCCCGGCGCCAGTGCCGTGATCTACGGCGGCGTCGATGCGCAGGGCATCGCCTTCGACGGCGTCGATGAAGCCCTGGCCGTGCCGGGCACCGACCTGCGCCTCTTCGGCAAGCCCGAGAGCTTCACCAAGCGCCGCATGGGCGTGGCCGTGGCCCGGGCGGACGACGTGGACACGGCGCGCGCCAATGCGCGGCTGGCGGCAGGCAAGGTGAGGCCGCGCGAGGCGTGAGCGTCGAATTTCTTCTTTTCGCCACGTGCTGGTTCTGCCTGAATGCCTGGATGACCGTACGCGTCCGGCGTGCAGCCGGGCTGGACCATAGAGGGCTGCATATCGCCATGGTCTGGATCACGCCTTTCCTGGGGGCGCTCTTCACCCATTGGCATCTCCGGTCCCATGGGCGCGCCCGGGATGCCATCCTGGCGGCAGGAGACGGCAGACTGGATCCACCGGTGGAGACGATCTGCATGCCGGGCCGGCCGCCTTTTGCCTTCGTGGACCATGTCGCCACGGCCGGTGGTTTTCCGGTGGTCGATTGGCCAGCAGTGGAGCATTGGCTGGACACCCTTGAAGCCGGGGCCGAGCGCGAAGATGCCCGGTTGCAGTGCCATCGGGCTTGGCTGATGCATCTCCGGTCGGTGCTGGGCTCGCATTTCCATCTACACGAGACGGACCATGCTTTCGTCCTGTCGTCCCTCGAGGGGAGCGTGGCCCGCGCCGCCGCACGGTACGTTTGGGCGACACGTACCCGCATCCGGCAGACCCTAGGTGCGCTGGCGCAGTTCCCGCCCGGCCATAAAAGCGTGCTGTTGGTGCTGGATGACGAGGAGTGGTACTACCACTACATCGGGCTTTTCTATCCGGACCATGGGGAATTCGCCTTCAGCAGCGGGATTTTCGTGGGGGAAGGCTGTCCGCATTTCGTCGTGCGGCGAGCCGACCTCTCCGCCATCGAGCCGGTGATCGCCCACGAACTTGTACACAGTGCGCTGGCCCGCCTGCGCCTGCCCCTGTGGATCGACGAAGGCATCGCCGTCAATGCTGAGTTTCGGCTGACGGCCGGCCCGTTTCCCCACGCCGAAATGAAGGAGTTGCGGGAACAGCATCTGCGCTTCTGGGGCGTTCCCGAAATCCAGCAATTCTGGGCGGGCCGATCGTTCTCGCGGACGGACGAAGGCAGCAAGCTGTCGTACGACTTGGCGAGAACCCTCGTGGAGCACTTCGGCAAGACTTGGGAGGAATTCGAGCGATTCGTGCAGCACGCAAGGCGTGAGGACGCTGGCGCCTCTTCCGCGCAAGAGCACCTGGGTGTCGACCTCGGGGCCTGCGTTTGCGCCCTGCTGGGCAAGCCGGCCTCCGATGCCTGGTCGCCTTCCACGCAGGGGGTGGCTACCCCGCACGGGAGCGGCATGGCCCATCTGCCCGACGGGAGTTAAGCGTTCCGGGCAGGGCTCCCGGTCGCGTGGGCCGCAGGCTTCAAGGCTTTATGTATCAAATTGCTCAATTTGAAACATAACTTTGTGGCATGCTCGGGCCTCCAAGCCCGACAGTGGCGCACGGCACGCACCAGCCGTTGTCCGTTTGCTCGGCACCAAAACCATAAAAACGTCCGGGAAACCATGGAGCACATCGTTCCTTTCATGCCGCTTTTCGCCGGTCTGCTGTTTCTGGCCGGCGTGGTGCAGTGGAAGCGCTGGGGTGACCGTCGGCGCCGCGAGCGCCGTGAGATAGTGTCCGGGTTCCGCGGGTGGTTGCGAGTCTTTCTGGGATTCCTGATCCTGGCGGCGGTCGCAAATGCCGGATCACTGCTCCGCAACCTGCTGGATTTCGAGACCCGCGAGCCCGCCCTTGCGCAGACATCGGGGTATGTCTCCTACAAGGCGTTCTGCTGGTTATTGCTGTTCGCTACCACCGTTTGGCAGTTCTGGGTAGCCTACCGGCTGCTTACCCGCCACGAACCGCAGAGTGTGGTCCATGTCAAACGCTGGCTGATCGGCGCGCCTGTGGTGTGCGCCATCGCCGACGTGGCGGCAGCCTGGCTGTTCATGGGAGCGAATTCCTCGGAGCAGGCGGTGGGCCAGTTGATGGGTGTCCTGTTCTACAACGTCGGGTGGTATTGGTATTTCTGTGTGTCCGAGCGCGTGCAGAACACCTATTGCGCGAGCCCAGTACGTTCGTCCGTGGAGGGGACGGCGCTCCATGAGCCGGTGCTGGCCTGGACCCCGGACCCACCGTTGGGTACGCAGATGGAACCTGCCGTCCTGTCCACGGAGGGGCAGGGCGGGACTGCCGGGGCGAGCGTCTGGTGGTATCTCGACGCTTCGGGACAACGGAAGGGACCGGTGACACTGGACGAACTGGCTGCGCTGTCCGGGACGGATGCCCTCGGCGCGGAGTCCCGTGCCTGGCGGGAGGGCTTGCTGGCCTGGAAGCCGGTACAGGAAATACTGAATCTTCCGGAAGGGCGGTTGCCAGCGGTGCAGGAGGGCGAACCCTCGTTCATCCGGCAGGCACTGCTCCGAGAACAGCCCGCCAGCGGCCTGTCGGTGGCAGTTGCGGTCACGTTGGCGGTCTTGCTGGTGCTGTGCAGCCTGGCCGTCTACGATGCCGGCCAGTTTTCCCTGTCGTATTCGCTGGGCAGGGGTGTCGGCGCGCTGCTGGTTCCAGGCGCTGCCGTCGTCCTGTATTCACTGTTCAGCGACACGGTGAATCAGCGCAAGAAGGTCCGTGTCTTCGCTGCCGGGTGCGCGTTGATGCTGCTCGTTTCCGGAACCAATGTCTTCATGTCGCACGGGTATTTCGACCGGCTGGCGCGCAAGGACAGCATGACAGCCGAGGAGTTCATGGCCCAGGCTGCCCAGTGCGCCCGACAGGGCGATCTGCGGTGCCAGGAGGCGAGCTGGCGGGAGGCCGTCCGGCTGCGTCCTGACGACGCGGTGGCGATGGCGCGGCTGGGCATCGTGCTCAACCGGCGCGGCAAGCACGAGGAGGCCATCGGCCATTTCAAGCGGTCGATCGAGCTGGGCACCGGGGCCTACGACCTGTTCGCGTACTACGCGGACAGCCATGAGAGGCTGGGGCACGGGCAGGAAGCCATCGAGTGGTCCTACAAAGCGTTGTCGGTGGCGCCGGATCTCGTGGACGTGAGGGCGCGGCTTGCCCAACTGCTGACCAGGGCGCACAAGCCCTACGAGGCCCTGTCGCTGCTGCAGTCCTATGACAGCCGCCGCAGCGTCCAGGGTGAAGCTCCATATTTCACGGCCCAGAGAATCGCGATCGAAACGGTGATCGGCGGACTCGGGCCGGACCAGTCCGGCGAGCGCTCGGCGCTACGCCTCCCGGTGTATGGCGGCCACTTCTTCGCACCCGTCACACTCGGGCAGGGCAAGCCGCTGGCATTCATGATCGATACCGGAGCCAGCATGACCACCGTCAGCGAAGAGTTGCTGAGGGCTTCGAAGGCTGTCTATCGGGTGACCGATCCCCAGGTCAGGATGCGGACCGCGGACGGACGGACGATGCTGGCCAGGGGCATCCTCATCGACTCGATGAAAGTCGGACCATTCGAACTCGCGGGCGTGCCGGCGCTGACGTGCCCGGACTGCGCATCGTTGCTGGGCCAGGCCAGCCTCACCCATTTCGACATGCAATCGTCACGGACGCAGGGCGTGGAATTCCTGCTGCTGGCGCAGCGGCGGAGCTAAAGTGCTTTCCCCCGCAACCCGCCCTGCCGGCACCGGCAGCGGTCCGCACACAGTTCAAACGAAGCCAGAACGCTAAAGGACATGGAGCAGAGGATGATCATCGGCATCGACCTGGGAACCACCAACAGCCTGGTGGCGGCGTGGAAGGACGGACGATCCGTCCTGATCCCGAATGCGCTCGGCGAGATGCTGACGCCGTCCTGCGTCAGCCTGGACGAGGACGGCACGGTGCTGGTGGGGCGTGCGGCCCGCGAGCGGCTGCAGACCCACCCGGACCGGACGGCCGCGAACTTCAAGCGCTACATGGGCAGCGACAAGACGATGGTGCTGGCCGGGCGCGCGTTCCGGCCCGAGGAGCTGTCGTCGCTGGTGCTGCGTGCGCTGAAGGCCGATGCCGAGGCGTTCCTCGGCGAGCCGGTGGAGGAGGCGGTGGTCACGGTGCCCGCCTATTTCTCCGATGCGCAGCGCAAGGCCACGCGGGCCGCGGGCGCCCTGGCCGGGCTGCGGGTCGATCGGCTGCTCAACGAACCGACGGCGGCGGCGCTGGCCTACGGGCTGCACCAGCAGGACAGCGAGACCCGGTTCCTCGTCTTCGACCTGGGCGGCGGCACCTTCGATGTTTCCATCCTGGAGATGTTCGACGGCGTGATGGAGGTGCGGGCATCCGCTGGGGACAACTTCCTCGGCGGCGAGGATTTCCTGCAGGCCCTGGTGAACCTGTTCTTCGAGCGCCTCAAGCTCTCCGACTCCCTGCGCCGGGACAGCCACTTCATGCAGCGGCTCCTCGCGGCCGCCGAGCGTGCGAAGCGGGCGCTCAGCGAGCAGACACGGGCCGTGCTCTCGGTGGAGCACAAGGGAAAGCCCCTGTCCCTGGAGGTGGACGAGGCCCTGTTCGAAAGCGCCTGCGCCACGCTGCTCAAGCGGCTGCGGCTGCCGGTGGAGCGGGCCTTGCGCGACGCGAACCTGCGCACCGTCATGCTGGACAACATCGTGCTGGCGGGCGGTGCCACGCGCATGCCGATGGTCCGGCGGCTCGCGACGACGATGTTCGGCCGCTTTCCCGCCATCGACTTCAACCCGGACGAGGTGGTCGCCATGGGGGCGGCCATCCAGGCCGGCCTCAAGGCGAAGGACGCGGCCCTCAGCGAAGTGGTGATGACCGATGTGTCGCCCTATTCCCTGGGGGTGGCCGTGAACAAGCGCATGCCCGACGGGAGCTCATCGCCAGGCCATTTCGATCCCGTCATCGAGCGCAACACGATCGTGCCGGTCAGCCGCATGAAGACCTACGCGCCGACCCGGGACGACCAGGTGTTCGTCGATCTGGAGATCTACCAGGGCGAATCGCGCCTGGTGCAGGACAACATCCACCTGGGCAACCTGCGGATCGAACTGCCGGGCACGAGCCGGGAGGAGTCCTCCCTGGAGGTGCGCTTCAGCTATGACGTCAACGGGCTGCTGCAGGTGGAGGCGAAGGTGCCCAGCACCCAGAAGACCTTCAGCGTCGTCATCGAAGGCAACCCGGGCCTGCTGACCGAAGCCGAGATCGCCGAACGCCTCGAGGCGATGGGCACGCTGAAGATCCATCCGCGCGATGCGCTGGAGAACCGCACCGCGATGGCGCATGCGGAGCGCATCTACCAGCAGTTGCGGGGCGGCGCGCGGGAATGGCTGGCCGAGCAGATCCTGCGGTTCGAAGGGGCCCTGGCCACCCAGGACGGCCGCGTCGTCGCCAAGGCGCGCAAGCTGCTGGAGGACCAGCTGGCCCACCTGGAGCGCACGGGGGCCGTCCTGGCGGACGACGAGCCGTGAGCGCGGGCAGCAGAACGCCGCCGCCGTTCCTCGCCCACCTCGGCCTCGACGAGGCGGCGGACGACCGGGCGATCCGGCGGGCCTATGCGCGGCTGCTCAAGCAGATCGACCAGGAGCAGGATCCCGAGGGTTTCCAGTCACTGCGCCAGGCGTACGAGGTGTCCCTGCAATGGTTCGCCCACCGGCAGCAGGAAGAGGCGCAGGCGGCGCCGGCCGAGGCGGATGCAGCCGGGGCTGGCGCCGCGGAAGGTGGGGCTTCCGCCAGCGCAGGAGACGGCTCGCCGGATGGCCGACCGCTGCGCACCGAACCGCTGCCCCCCGCCGAACCGCGAGCGCCCGCTGAACCACCACCGCACGCCGGGCCCCTGCCGGCCGGGCGGGAGCCGGGCGGCAACACCGGCGATGCGGCCGTGCTGCGGCAGGCCGCTGCGCGGGCTGCGGAAACCTCGGCCCGCGAGGTGTTCGAGGCGATGCGCGCGATGCTGCCGCAGCGGCGGCGCGGGGCCCACGAGAAGGTGCGGGCCTGGCTGCAGCAGGCGCTCGAAAGCGAGCACCTGATCGACATGGATGCCCGCTTCCTGTTCGAGGGCGGCGTGGTGTCCCTGCTGGCGAATGGCTGGCAGCCGGGCCACGAGTACCTGTTCGGGCCCGCGATGGAGTGTTTCGGCTGGCGCCGCGATCGTGGCCGGCTGGCCGCGTTCGGGCGCGCGGGTGCGGTGATCGCGTCCGCCATCGACGAGCTCGATTTCTACGATGCGCAGCCGAAGAATGTGCGGGTCGGCCAGCGGGACCTCATCCGCCGCCTGCGGGACGACAGGCGCCCGGGCACGGGGTTCCTGCTGCGGCACCTGCCCCGGGTGCTGCACCTGCGCAGCCTGTTTCCGCACTGGTTGCACGTGATCACCGCGCTGGGCAACGTGGAGCGGTGGCGCGAATGGGCGGATGCCGTGCCGCGGTGGCGGCGCTGGCTGACCTATGCGCCGGCCAGGGTACCCGCGCCTGCGCCCGCAGCCAAACCTTTTTCGGTGCCGGAATCGTCTTTCCGCATCGGCAACGGGTGGATCATCTTCGGCGTGGTGATCCTCACGGCCCTGCTGCGGACGTGCCTGCAGAACGATCCGCCGCGATCGGCGCCTTCACCGGCTGCGCCCGTCCACGGCAGCCTTCCGCCAGGGACCGGGGTGGGCGGCATCTACCCTGGCCTGTCGCCCCGCGAGCCGGCGGGGCCCGTGCCGCCGTCGCTCTCCGCGCGTGCCACCCCGGTCGCGCCCCTGCAGCCCGTCTATCCGCCCGAGGCCCGCCGCCGGGGGCACGAAGGGCGTGTCGTCGTCTCCGCCACCATCGGATCGATGGGGCAGGCGCGGGATGTCTCCATCGCCCAGAGTTCCGGCCACCGGGAACTGGACGAGTCGGCCCTGGCCGCCGTGCGCAATGCCACCTTCCACCCCGCCAAGGACAGCCAGGGGTACGCGGTGGACGCCAGCTACCGCATCCCGTTCAATTTCGTGCTGTCGGACAAGCCGGCCGCCGGTCCCGCGGAAAAGCCGGTCACCGGCCTCGCAGTCAAGCCGCGCGACTACGCCCAGCGGATCCGGGACGCCTTCCAGTCGCAGATCATCCTGCCGCAGGGCTTGACCGGCAATCCCGCCGCCGAAGTCCGGTTGCGGCTGAGCGCCCAGGGCGCCATCGAAAGCTACCGGCTGGTGCAGCCCAGCGGCAGCAAGGACTGGGACCAGGCCGTGCTGGCCGCGGTGGCGCGCGTCAAGCGGGTGCCCGCGGACGACAACGGGCAGTTCCCTCCGGAGATGGTGATCACGTTCCGGCCGACACCCTGAGAGGGTTGCGCGCCCCGCCCGCCGCAGGGGCGGGGCGGCCGAAACCCCAGTCCTCCAGCAGTGCGCGGGCGCGCTGTTCGGCCACGCCGTTCGCGTGCGCTTGCGCTGCCTTTGTCCGCGCGACGGCCTCGGCGTCCTCGATGCCGCCCTGCCGGGCCTGCTCGAAAGCATCGATTGCCAGGTCGGCGGCCTCTTCCTGGGCTACGGAACCTGCCGGGTCGTGCAGGACCACATAGGCCCGCAGTGGCGGCCATATCCGCTCGGGGCCTCCAGTGGGAGGCGTCTCGTGCAGCAAGGTGTGCCGGGACAGGCCCAGGCGGGGATCGCGCAAGGCGTCCAGCAGCAAGTGCAGTGCCTCGTCCTGGCCCAGGCTGCCCATGATCCGGTGTTCCAGCATGCGCGCATAGGCGGTGCAGGCATCGCCTGCGATGCGCTGGAAACCTTCGTCGCGCGGTGATCCGTCCAGGTGGAGATCGCCGGGGGCGTGCTCCACCAGGAAGTCGGTGAAGGATCGCCGGAAGGTGGTGGACCGCAGGGCCTCTGCCACCACGGCATCGACCAGCTCCAGGTCTGCCTGCGTCAATGGCTGTTCGAGTATCGTGGCCTGGTCCTGCAGGCCGCGGGCCCACCGCTGGAAGGCCTTGGCCGATTCCGGGTCCACGGCCTGCAGGTCGGCGGCCGATTTCCGCAGGCGTTCGCCATGGGGCGCGCCCTCCGGGGCTGGCGCTGCTGCGGGTTTGCGCTGCGACAGAGCCTGGGCGGGTGGCTGCAGGCCCGCGCCCACCCTCCCGCGTTCGGCGTGCATCAACTGCCACAGCGTAGGTCGGTGGCGTGGCTGTTCCGATGACCCCGGTGGTGCCTGCCGGGGGGGCAGGGCCCCGGATGCCGCCTCGGGTTCGCGAAGCAGTTGCCGGAGGGTGGTGCCGCGTGGCGCCGGGCCGGCAGGACCCCGGGCTCCCGACGCCGCCTCGGGCTCGGTGAGCAGTTGCCGAAGGGTGGTGCCGTCTGGCGTCGTGTCTCTGGCACTCGGGGCAGGGCCCGGGGTCGCGTCCGGAGCGGTGTGCTGCGCGGACGGGTTCGGGAAGGTTCGCTGGATACGGAGCATGGAGCGGGCCATGCCGCATGGAGCGGACATGGTCACCACCGACAGTAACCGCGCGCCCCGCCAGACCCCGCGCGCAGTGCGAAGCGGCACCGGGGCGTGCGAAGCCCGGCGGCCCGCCGGGGCCTGTTCAGGCCCTGGGCCTGGCGCTGGAGCCCCGTACCACCAGCTCTCCCTCCAGCACCACGCGCCGCGCAGGCCGCGCCGGGTCCTGCATGCGCTGCAGCAGCAGTTCCGCCGCGGTGCGGCCGATGTCGTAGGTGGGCTGGGCGATGGTGGTCACGTCCAGCGCGGGCAGGGCGGTCCAGTCGTTGTTGTCGAAGCCGGCGATGCCGATGTCCTGCGGCGTGCGCAGGCCCGCGGCCTGCACGGCCTGCAGGGCGCCGAGCAGCAGCAGCCCGTTGGTGGCGAGCAGGGCGTCGGGGCGCTCGGCGGGCGGCGCGGCGAGACACTGCGCGGTGGCGCGCTCGCCCGCGTCGCGCGTGGGGTCGAGCCACAGCGGCCGTGGCGTGAGGCCGTGCGCCGCCAGGGCGTCGGCATAGCCCGCATGGCGCTGCTGGCCGGTGGTGCTGTGGATGCCGGCGAGCAGGGCGATGCGCCGCCAGCCCGATTGCAGCAGGTGTTCCGTGGCGCGGCGCGCCGCGCCGTGGTTGTCCAGCACCACGCGGTCCACGCGCGAGCTGTCCAGCGCGCGGTCCACGAGCACGAGTGGAAACGGCCAGTCCCCGGGCCGCAGGCGCTGCAGTCCTTCCATGGTGGGCGACAGGATCACGCCGCTGGCCTGCTCGTCGGCCATCAGCTCCAGGTACGACTGCTCCTTGGCGGGGTTCTCGTCGCTGTTGCAGAGGATGAGCCGCAGGCCGTTGCGGTAGGCCATGTCCTCCACGGCACGTCCCACATCGGTGAAGAAGGGGCTGCGGATGTCCGAGACGATCAGGCCCACGATCGAGGCGCGGCGCTGGCGCAGCCGGCGCGCCGCGAGGTTGGGCCGGTAGCCCAGGTCGGCGATGGCCTGCTCCACGCGCTCGCGCAGCGGGGAACGCACGGCGCCGGGCGTCGTGAGCACGCGCGAGACGGTGGTGGTGGAGACGCCGGCGCGCAGGGCGACGTCCTTGATGCTGGCCAATCCGGACTCCTGGGCAAGGCGGTTGGGATAACGGGGCAGGTACCGGGCACAGGGGCGCCAGTACAGGGTTCGTTGGATGGTAACGATTCCATGATTCATCTGGCAAGCGGTGCGGCAGCCGTTTTCCATCCCATGGTTGCCGGCGGCATCGATATGCACGCAGAAATGCTCGGGACCTCTAATTTGCTAGGTGTTTTCCCTGGTTTCCATGGCGACGGAGGTGCAGTGCGGGTTGCCCGGGCGCGAGCCACCGTTCCATAATCTAGTCTGGAATCGATACCAAATTCAGGAGACATGTCCATGTCCACCATTCCGGTCGAGGTCCGCCTCGGGGCGGCCCCGCACAACCGCGAGGATGCCGTGCGCGCCGCCGGCGCACTGCTGGCGCAGGCCGGCCACATCCAGCCCGCCTATGTCGACAGCCTGCTGCAGCGCGAGAAGGTCGCCAACACCTTCCTGGGCGAGGGGCTGGCCATTCCGCACGGCATGGTGGAAGACAAGCACCTCGTGCGCCGCACGGGGCTGGCCGTGCTGCAGGTGCCGGCCGGCGTGCGCTGGGGCGACGACGCCAAGCAGGCGAAGCTGGTGGTGGCGATCGCCGCAGCGTCCGACGAGCACATCCAGGTGCTGCGCCGGCTCACCCGCGTGATGCGCGACTCCACCCTGATGCAGCGCCTGGCCACCACGGGCGACGTGCAGGAGATCGTGCGGGCGCTCACGGCCGATGCGCCGGAGGGCGCTGCGGGTGCCGGCGCCCAGGGCGCGGCGCTGGAGGATTTCCCGCTCGGTCGCGAGCTCTCCCTCAACTACCCCAGCGGCTTGCATGCGCGGCCGGCCGGCGAATGGGCCCGCGTGGCCGGCCGCTTCCAGGCGCGGGTACACGTGCGCTGCGGCGATGCGGTGGCCGACGCCAAGAGCGTGGCCGCGCTGCTGGGCCTGGGTGCCGGGCGTGGCGCGCAGCTGCGCCTGTCCGCGCAGGGGCCGGATGCAGCCGCCGCGCTGTCCACGCTGGCCGCCACCATCGTGCGGCTCGGCGAGGAAGAGGCGCGGCAGGCCGAACTGTCGGCCGCGCGGCAGGCCCAGGCCCAGGGCCTGGGCCGTGAACTGGGCGACTGGCAGCCTGCGGCTCGGCACACCTTCACCGGCATCGCCGCCAGCCCCGGCCTGGTCGTGGGCACGCTGGTGCATGCGGATGCGGCGGCCCTGGACGTGGAGGACCGCTTCACCTCCGTGGCCGCCGAGGCCGCCGCGCTCGACAGCGCCTTCGCCGCCGCGCAGGCGCAGCTGGAACAACTGGCCGCCGGGGCGAAGGCCGCCGGCCGGGCGGAGCAGGCCGGCATCTTCGCGGCCCACCAGGGGCTGCTGCGCGATGCCGAACTGATGCAGGCCGTGAGCCGCACCGTGGTGCAGCGCCACGGCGCCGCCTGGGCCTGGCGCCACGCGGTGCACGAGCGCGTGGCCGCGCAGCGCGCGCTGCCGGACGCCACCCTGGCCGCCCGCGCGGCCGACCTGCAGGACGTGGGCGAGCGCGTGCTGCGCCACCTGCTGGGCCTGGGCGGCGAGGCGTCCGGGCCGGATGCGGCCGGGGCCGCCTGGCCCGACCATGCCATCCTGCTGGCCGACGATATTTCTCCCTCGATGGCCGCGCAGATCGACACCGAACGCGTGCGCGGCTTCTGCACCGCGCGCGGCGGCCCCACGGCGCACACGGCCATCCTGGCGCGCGCCCTGGGCCTGCCCGCCGTGGTGGCCGCCGGCCCGGGCGTGCTGCCCGCGCGCGACGGCACGGGCCCGGCACTGGGCGGCACGCCGGCCATCCTGGACGGCTACCGCGGCCGGCTGTACGTGGCGCCGAGCGAAACCGCTCTGGTGGAAGCGCGCGAGCGCATGGCGCGCCTGGCCCGGCGGCAGGAGGAGGAGGCCCGCACCCGCCGCGAGCCCGCCACCACCACCGACGGCCACACGGTGGAGATCGCCGCGAACGTGAACCGCGCCGACCAGGTCGCGAAGGCGCTGGAATCCGGCGCCGAAGGCGTGGGCCTGATGCGCACCGAATTCCTCTTCCTGGAGTGCGACACGGTGCCGGACGAGGAGGCGCAATACCAGGCGTACCGCGGCATGGTCGAGGCGCTGCAGGGCCGGCCGCTCGTGGTGCGCACGCTGGACATCGGCGGCGACAAGCGCGTGCCCCACCTGGACCTGCCCGTGGAGGAGAACCCCTTCCTCGGCGTGCGCGGCGCGCGGCTGGCGCTGCGGCGCGACGACCTGCTGGTGCCCCAGTTGCGCGCGCTCTACCGCGCTGCGCAGCACGGCCCGCTGCAGGTGATGTTCCCGATGATCAGTACCGTGGAAGAGGTGCGCGAGTTGCGCGCGCGCATGGAAGCCGTGCGCGCCGAGCTGCAGGCGCCCGCGGTACCGGTGGGCATCATGATCGAGGTGCCTTCGGCCGCGCTGACCGCCGACCGCCTGGCCGCCCACGTGGATTTCTTCTCGATCGGCACCAACGATCTCACCCAGTACGCGCTGGCGGTGGACCGGCAGCATCCGGAACTGGCCGGCATGGCCGACAGCCTGCATCCCGCGGTGCTGCGCCTCGTGGAGCGCACGGTGGCCGGCGCGGCGCGGCACGGCCGCTGGGTGGGCGTGTGCGGCGGCCTGGCGGGCGAGCCGCTGGGCGCGGCGCTGCTCGTGGGCCTGGGCGTGCAGGAGCTGAGCATGAGCGCGGGCGACATCGGCACCGTCAAGGCGCTGCTGCGGCGCCATTCCCTGGCCGAGCTGCAGGCGCTGGCGCGCAGCGCGCTCGACGTGGACACGGCCGACGAAGTGCGCGCCCTGGGCGCCGCGCTGCGCCCGGCCCCGCAGGCGCCCGGGCAGGAGGCCGACCATGGCTGATCACGCGACGCCCCGGGTCTTCACGGTCACCCTCAACCCGGCCATCGACCACACGGTGCGCGTGCAGTCGCTCGTGCCCGGCAGCGTGCACCGCGCGCTGGGCCAGCAGGTGGAAGCCGGCGGCAAGGGCGTGGGTGTCGCGGCCGTGCTCGCGGCGCTGGGCGTGCCGGTGACGGCCACCGGCTGGCTGGGCGCGGACAACGACGCGGTGTTCGCGGCCGCCTTCGCCGCGCGCGGCATCGCGGACGGCATGCTGCGCCTGCCGGGATCCACCCGCACCAACATCAAGATCGCCGATGCCGCGCGCGGCGACTCCACCGACATCAACCTGCCGGGCCTGGCCATGGAGCCCGCGGCCCTCGCGCGCGCCGAGGCTGACCTGACCGCCGCGCTGTGCGCCGAGGTGCGGCCCGGCGACTGGTGCGAACTGGCCGGCAGCCTGCCGCCCGGCGCGGATGCCGCCGTGTGGGAGCGCATCGCCCGCGCCGTGGCGGCGCGCGGGGCGCGCATCGCCATCGACACGGGCGGCGCGGTGCTGCGGCAACTGCTGCAGGCGCTGGCCGATCCGGCGCGCGGCGCCGTGGTGCCCGTCGATTTCATCAAGCCCAACCGGGCGGAGCTGGAAGAACTGGCCGGCCGCGAACTGCCCACGCCCGCCGATGTGGCGCAGGCCGCGCGCGTGCTGTGCCGCGCGCACGGTGTGCGGCAGCTGGCCGTGTCCCTGGGCGGCGACGGCGCGGTGATCGCCACGGCCGAAGGCTGCTGGCAGGCCGCGGCCGCCCGCGTGCCCGTCGCCACCACGGTGGGCGCGGGCGACGCACTGGTGGCGGGCACGCTCGCCGCCCTGTCGCAGGGCCGGGCCATGCCCGCCGCCGCGATCTTCGGCATGGCCTGCGCGGCCGCGCGCATCCAGCGCATCGCGCCGGGACTGCCCCCGCGCGCCGAGGTGGATGCCCTGGCCGCATCCATCCAGGCCACGCCGCTCTAAAGCAATCAGGAGACACACACCATGGCCCAACTCATCGCCATCGCCGCGAGCCAGGCCGGCCCGGCGCACAGCTTCATGGTGGCCGAGGCGCTGCGCGCCGCGGCCGAATCGCTCGGCCACCGCATCGCCGTGAGCGTGCACAGCAGCCTGGGCACCCAGGGCGGCTTCAGCGACGGCGAACTGGCGGGCGCCGCGGCGGCCATCATCGCCGCCGACATGCCCGTGGACCGCCAGGACCTGCTGGGCACGGCCGCGGCCCTCGTGCACGAAGCCGCCCCGCAGGAGGTGCTGGCCGATGCGGAACGCGTGGTGCGCGCCGCGCTGGCCCGCGCGGGCGGTGCGCCCGTGCAGGCCGCTGCTCCCGCAGTGGCTTCACCCGCAGCGGCCGCGCCCCAGGACGGCCCCCTGCGCATCGTCGCCATCACGTCCTGCCCCACGGGCGTGGCCCACACCTTCATGGCCGCCGAGGCGCTGGAGCAGGGCGCGCGTGCGCTGGGCCACACCATCAAGGTGGAGACGCAGGGCTCGGTGGGCGCACAGAACGCGCTCACCGCGGGCGAGATCGCCGGGGCCGACCTCGTGGTGATCGCGGCGGACACGCA
Organism: Acidovorax sacchari; assembly: GCF_042847045.1. NCBI lineage: Bacteria > Pseudomonadati > Pseudomonadota > Betaproteobacteria > Burkholderiales > Comamonadaceae > Acidovorax > Acidovorax sacchari. The sequence goes on along the minus strand of NZ_AP035783.1, from coordinate 4,890,076 downwards.
GGTGAACCGCGACCGCTTCGCCGGCAAGCGCCTCTACGCCACCTCCACCAAGGCCGCCATCCACGATGCGGCGGCGGTCTTCGCCCAGGCGCGGGCACAGGCCCAGGCGTGGGGCGCTTCCGCATCGCCCGCCCCTGCGGCCGGCGGCACGGCGGCGGCCCCGGCAACGGCTGGCAAGCGTGAATCCTCCGGCGCCTACAAGCACCTGATGACGGGCGTCTCCTTCATGCTGCCCTTCGTGGTGGCGGGCGGCCTGCTGATCGCGCTGGCCTTCGCGCTGGGCGGCATCTACGTCTATGACGACGCCCACAAGGGCACGCTCGGCTGGGTGCTGTTCCAGGTCGGGGCCAAGGCGGGCTTCGCGCTCATGCTGCCCGCGCTGGCGGGCTACATCGCCTACTCCATCGCCGACCGGCCCGGCATCGCGCCCGGCATGATCGGCGGCATGCTGGCCGGCACCGTGGGCGCGGGCTTCCTGGGCGCCATCGCGGCAGGCTTCATCGCCGGCTATGCGGTGCACTGGCTGAACCGCTTCATCCGCCTGCCGCGCGGGCTGGACGGGCTCAAGCCCGTGCTGATCCTGCCGCTGCTGGGCGCGGCCATCGTCGGCGTGCTGATGATGATGGTGATCGGCGCACCCATGGCCGCCGTGATGGGCGCGCTGACGGACTGGCTCAAGGGCCTGCAGACCGGCAGCGCCGTGCTGCTGGGCGTGATCCTCGGCGCCATGATGGCCTTCGACATGGGCGGGCCGGTGAACAAGGCGGCCTACGTCTTCTCCACCACCCTGATCGCCAGCGGCGTGGCCAACCCCATGGCCGCCGCCATGGCCGCCGGCATGACGCCGCCGCTGGGCATCGCCCTGGCCTGCTGGCTGTTCAAGAGCCGCTTCACCGCCGAAGAGCGCGAAGCCTCCAAGGCCTCCGCCGTGCTGGGCCTGGCCTTCATCACCGAAGGCGCCATTCCCTTCGTGGCGCGCGACCCGCTGCGCGTGATCCCGGCCTGCGTGCTGGGCTCCGCGGTGGCCGGCGGCCTCTCGATGGCCTGGAACATCGGCCTGCAGGCGCCGCACGGCGGCGTGTTCGTGCTGGCCATTCCCAACGCGGTGAACCATGTCGTGCCGTACGCGGCCGCGATCCTGGCCGGCACCGTGGTGACGGCCCTGGCGCTGGGCGTGCTCAAGCGGAAGGCCAATGCAGGCTAGTGTTCCATGGCCGCATCGGCTTTCTCACGGAACCACGGGAGCAGAACGGTGCAGTGCGTCTAGCTGGTATGCGGTGGCGACGACGGACTCCACCGCATGTTGGTGTTCGTCAGTGCCTGGCTCCATGCCATAGGTATCCTGGATCACCCTGGACGCCGTTGCTCTCTGCTCCCCCGTATGCATGTTCGATAACGCGGCGCGTGCCCTGTCGGCGAACTCTCCGGACACCACTTGCGGTTCCACGAATTGTTCCCACTGCACGGGGTCGCGCAGAATCCTGTTCAGCTTCTTTTCGGTAAAGGGGTCGTTGTCAGGGTGAACCAGCGGAACCAGCCCTTCGAGGCGGCTTTTCATCCGTCCGGCATCGTCCTTGTCGAACGCCCATACCTGCTCTTCGATCGGGGTCCGGCTCCACGCGCTGTCCTGCAGCCGAACGGCAGGGCCATTGCCCCATGCTTCCATGACGATGGTCGATTTTCCGTGGCGGCCGTCCGACTGGCGCCGCAATTCGTTCCAGGTGTGCCCGGTCCGGGTCGGGACGGCATATCCCGCGTTCGTTATCTCGTGCAAGTGGACGGTGCCTCCAACGGTTTCGCTGCGCTCGTTCGGCGCCATGTGCGGCGCATGGACGATGCCGACGAGAGGTGCGATCTGATCGCAGACTGCAGCGCCCATGGCTACCGCCGTCGCGATCATGCTGGTGGCGTCCGCTGCCATCTTCGCCACCGAAGAACCGATCTGGTTTTGTCCACCTGATGGCGCGTTGTCTGCCTGCACATTACCTCGGCCGTGCTTCAACAGCGCACGCACGTCATGTACGGTTTGCCCTGCGGCAGCCAGCCGTCTCGGGCTCGTGACCTCATCGCCAACGGCATACGCGGCCAGATGGTACGCCGCCTGCTGGATCTCGTGCGGCTCCAGGGGGTGGTTCCCTCCGTACCGCAGATGGGCGGGATGCGTTCCCAGGTAGACACGGGGTGGTGGCGCGTAGGCGGGGCTGTTGCCGCCTCTGGAACTGAGCCCTTCGGACCTTGATGCGTGGCTTAGAGAGGTTCGGGCCGGCGATGAATGGGCGGGAGAGCCGGTAGCGCTAGCCTGATAGCGCCGGGTATTGCTGGGGGGCTTGATGCAATTTCCCATGGAACTTCCTTGAGTGCCTGTGGGCGGCCTGCTGTGGATGCACATCCACGCTGGTCGCCGGTACAGGTAATGGCAAATCCATGTTGTATGGCAGCGCCCATGCACACGTTCGCTGGGTTGCGAACTTCTCCGTAGCGCAGCGAAGAGGTGCGGCTGCAGGCTAAGACGGCATCTCCGGACCTTGACGGCACATTCCTACCGGCGGTTGCGCCGCACCGGTGTTTCCAACAGGCGGTAGCTCCCGCCCGGCTCCACGCGCACGCTGAAGGTGCGCAGCCGGTCGTCCTCGTCGTGCTCGTAGCGGGCCTTCACCGTGATCTCGATGGCCGCGCCGCGCGCTCGGCACTGCACGGATTCGAAGCGGTACTGGCTGTGGTCGTCGTTCAGTTCGGGAAAGGCGACGGTCTTCGTGATGCGCGACGGGTCGCCCTGCAGCGGGTCGCTCACCCACTGCACGTAGAGCTCGCTGCCGGCGCCCTCGTTCACGTTCGCCTCCACCACGCGGTAGGTGCCCTGCCGGGACGCTTCCGCCCACTGGCCGCAGGGCAGCACCTGGCGCACGGAGGCGGGCAGGGCTTCCACCTGCGCGCGCATCCAGGATTCGGCCGCCCGGGTGGCGGCCGGCAATGCCGCGAAGCAGGCGAGTGCGAGAAGGGTTGCGTGTCGTTTCACCATTGTGCTGTACTCGCTTCGGTTGCGTTCTTCCAGGACACCTGGGGATGCCGGTAGATCTCGCGCGTGGAGATGCCCAGCGTGGATGTGAGCTGGGCTGCCAGCCACGTCAGCTAGACCTGCTGCGCGCCCGTCACGGCTTCGAAGTTCTGGCCCTGCACCCCCGAGACGATCTCGATGCCGATGGAGTCGCTGTTGTCCGGGTATCGCCTGGGGAAGGGCTTGTGCTTTTCCACCGTGCCGATCTGGCGGCCCACGGTCTTGCCCTTGAGCGCGGCGACCTCGGCCGGCGTGCACTTGTGCTCTTCCATGCAGCGTGACTTGATGAAACCCACGTGGTGGGTCTTCTGGTAGATGGAGGCCGTCTGGTAGATCGTGCCGTCCTTGTCGATGAGGAAGTGCGCGCCGTTGGGGTTGGCCGTCTTGTAGCTGTTGAATGACGACTGCGCCGTGGAAGCCCCCGTCTGGTGGACGATGATGCCGTTGATCACCTTCATCTCCCCGCGCTGGATGGCCCCGTGGATTGCCAGCCGCACACGCGGATGCTGTACTTTTCCGGTTTTGTCGATGTCCATGCCTTGCCTGTTCCTCCTTTGGTGTGAACGGGCCATGCTATCGGCGAGGTTCGATGTGTAAACACCTGTTTCCTGGCGTTGCATAACCTTGCCGCTCGATACATCGAGGGGCCTGGTTCGGGGCGCCAATCGCCGTGTCCTGGAGGCGGAGCGGTTACGCTTGCAGCATGCTTTGGAACCGTTCCCTCCAGCCTTGCATGGGAGTCGCCATGAAATTGCCCGTGTCCCTCGGCCTCTTCGCCGCCTCCTGCCTGTTCTCCTTCGCTGCCTTCGCCCAGACCGCATGCCCCTCGGGCGTGGTGGCCGGCAGCGCGCTTTGCGGGCCGAGCGGCGGTGGAGAGGAGGCGCCTCCGCGGCCGACGGGCAAGTGGATCAAGACCTGGGGGGCGATCGCGCGCTCTTCGTCCTCCGGGGACGTCGGCAGCAGCACTGGCAAATTCACGGAAGAGGAAGCACGCGAAGGCGCTGTGAAGGTCTGCGCCAATCTGGGCAATTCGGATTGCACGGCCGTGTTCACCTATTACAACCAGTGCGTAGCCGTGGTGGACAGTCAGAAGCTTGCGTCCGGGCGTGTCTTGCGCAGGATCACATCTGCCGGGAGCATCGCCTCGGCCCAGGACCTCGCGCTGGAGCAATGCCGTAAGGCCGGTGGAACCGAGTGCAAGGTGATAGGAACGGATTGCACGAAGCCGTACTTCCACAAGTATTGAGACTGGCGCGAGCCACGGACACCGTCGAACCACACATCCAGGTACCGCCATGAAACATCCCTTTTCGAGCGGTCTGCTGGCCGCCGCCTCCTGCCTGTTCTCCTTCGCGGCCTTCGCCCAGACCGCATGCCCCTCGGGCGTGGCGGCCGGCAGCGCGCTTTGCGGCCCGAGCGGTGGCGGCGAGGAGGCGCCCCCGCGGCCTACAGGCGAGTGGATCAAGACCTGGGGCGCCATCGCGACCTCCTCGTCCAGCGGGGACATCGGCAGCAGCACCGGAAAATTCTCGGAGGAGGAGGCCCGCCAGGGCGCCATGCAGCTCTGCTCCAAGCTCGGCAACTCGGATTGCGTCGTCTCGCACACCTATCGCAACCAGTGCGTCGCGGTGGTCGATAGCTCGAAATCCACTTCCGGGCGCGCGATCGGCAAGATCATCAGTGCAGTGAGCATCCCCGCGGCGCAGGAGCGGGCGCTGGAGGATTGCCGCAAGGCCGGTGGCACCGAGTGCAAGGTGCGCGGGACGGACTGCTCGAAACCCTACTTCCACAAGTATTGATCCAGCGGGACCGGGGGGCGAGGCCGGCCCGCGGGATACCGGCTCACGCCGGCTGCGCCAGCGTCCCCGCCAGTTCCCACAGCGACCCCATCTGCCCCGAATGGAACAGCAGCGGCGGCGCGTCGCTGCGCGTGAACCGCTCGATGCGCCCGAGCAGCACGGTGTGGTCGCCCTCCTGGTGGCGCGAGTAGGTGCTGCATTCGAAGGTTGCCACGCTCTCGCGCAGGCGGGGGCAACCGTTGCCGGCGGTGTCGAAGCCGGCCTCGAAGCGCTCGAACTTGTCCGGCGCCGGCCTGGCGAAGTGCCAGGCGAGTTCGCGCTGCGAGGCGGCCAGCACGCCGAGGTTGAAGGACCGCGCCGTCAGGAAGGCGTCGGCGCTGCGCGCGTCGTCGCGGATGCTCCAGAGCAGCAGGGGCGGGTCGAGCGAGACGGACGCGAAGGAGTTGATGGTCATGCCTTCGCGCTTGCCGTCGGGCGTGGCGGTGGTGACCAGGCACACGCCGGTGGGAAAGGCGCCGAGCGCCTGCCGCAGCGCGCGCGCATCGACCGTGTCGGCCGCGTCGCCGGTGATGAGGGCCCAGGAATACATCGCGTAGCTCCGTTCTCGTGTTTTTGCAGCGAAGCGGTTCTGGCGAGGCGCCGCATCGCAGGCAGTAGCAGCGCTACGACAAGATGCGGCAACGACGGCAGAAAGGTTTTGTGAGTCGCGTTCAGTACTGGCCCTTGGGCTCCAGGCCCAGCAGGTACTGCCCGACCATGGAGGACACGGCGTCCCAGTTCAGGCTGATGTGGCGGGAGATCGCGTTCGCGTCGCGCCACATGCGCTGGATGGGCTGGTCCAGCGCCAGGCCCGCGCCGCCCACGCTGGCGAACACGGCCTCCACGGCGTCGCGCGAAAGGCGCGCGGCGAAGGCGTGGTCGCGCCGGTTGCGTATGCGCCGGGCGACGTCGATGGCCTGGCCGTCCATGGCCATCTGTTCGACCTGCGCGGTGTCGCGGTAGATCAGCAGGCGGGCGGCATCCACGCTGGCGGAGGCTTCGGCCAGCCGCGACTGCACGGGGAAGAATTCGCTCAGCCGGTTCCCGCCGCCCGAGACCGCGCCGCGCGTCACGCGCACGCCGGCCAGCTCGATCAGCGCGTCCACCGCGCCCTGGGCGGTGCCCAGGATGGGGGAGGTCAGGCACACCGGCACGGCCGACAGGAACGGGATGCGGTAGATCGGGTTGGTGTTGGCGCGTGCGCCGGGCGGCTGGTTGGACGAGGCTTCCGCGAAGGTCAGTTTGCGGTGCCCGGGAATGAAGAGCGGCTGGTCGATGGCGATGGCCTTGGAGCCTGTGCCCGCCTGGCCGGCGACGTGCCAGTTGTCCTCGATCCGCCAGTCGGCGCGCGGCGCGAGCAGGAAGCCGGCGGACGGTGGTGCGCCCTGGTCTTCGGGCGGAAACTGCACGCCCAGCAGGGCCCATTGCGAGTTGTCCACATTGGAGGCGAACAGCCATCGGCCCTGCACGAGGTAGCCGCCATCGACCTTCTGCGCCATCGTGGCCGGCGCGTACGAGCCGCACACGATGGCCGACGGGTCGTCGCGCCACACGTCGTCCTGCGCCTGCTCGGGGAAGGTGCCCACCAGCCACTGGTGGATGGCGCCCAGCGAGCATCCCCAGGCCGACGAGGTGCAGCCGCGCGCCAGTTCGCTGACCACGTCGATGAAGGCCGTGAAGCCGTATTCGTAGCCGCCATAGCGCGCCGGCTGCATGAGCTTGAAGAAGCCCGCGTCGCGGAAGGCGCGGGTCGTCTCTTCGGAAACGCGGCGGTCCCGCTCCGTCTGCTCGGCCCGTGCGCGCAGCACGGGGACCAGATCGCTTGCGGATGCAACGATCGAATCCAGGGAAGGTGCACCCGCCACGGGCGAGTGGCGGCCGGGGGCGGGAAGGTCCACGTGGTCGAGCGCGGCGAAGGGATGGGCGGTGGGCATGGTGTCTCCGGATGGAATGGTTGAGCCGTCTTCTGTGAAGCCATTGGAGAGCTTTTTATTTGCATTTGCAAGTAAATAACGCTCGGGGTTTTCACGCATGCCTACGGGGCTTACACGGATGTCCCACGGTTCCGGCACCGGTAAGATGGGCCATGTCCACCCGAAAAAAGATCCCGGCGACCGCGAAAACTGCGGCCTCCAAGGCACCCAGGCGCGCAGTTGCAGCGCCTGCCGCTGCCGCAGAATCCATTGCAAATGCAGGCAAAGAGGTGCGGCTCGACCTCGAGCGCGCCATTCCGTATCTGCTGGCGCGTGCGGGCTCGCGCATGGGCCAGTCGTTCAGCCGGGAGCTGCGGCAGTTCGAGCTGTCGCTCACGGACTGGCGTGTGTGCGTGGCGCTGCACCACCAGCCCCACCAGCGGCTTTCCGACCTGGCGCTGCACACCTCGACGGAGCCTTCCACGCTGTCGCGCGTCGTCGACGGGCTGCTGCAGCGCGGCCTCGTGGTGCGCGACCGCTCGGGCGAGGACGCCCGCGCGCTGGCGTTGAGCCTGACCCCGGCGGGGCACGACCTGACGCTGCGCATCATTCCGCTGGCACAGCTGTACGAGCGGGTGTCCCTGGGGGGGCTGACCCACGCGCAGGCCGAGTCGCTGCGCGACATGCTGCGACTGCTCTACGACAACCTCGCCGCGCTGGACCGGGAGTGAGCGACATGCCCGAGGGCAAGGAGGCGGTGCGGTGAACATCCACTCGATCGACCTGAACCTGTTCCTGGTCTTCCAGGCCATCTTCGCGACCCGCAGCGTCACGCTGGCGGGCGAGCGGCTGGGCATGACGCAGTCGGCGGTGAGCAATGCACTCAAGCGCATGCGAGAGCGCTTCAACGACGTACTGTTCGTGCGCTCGGCGGAGGGCATGGTGCCCACGCCGCTGGCCGAACGGCTGATCGGCCCGGTGGAGGAAGGGCTCGCGGCGTTTTCCCAGGCGGTGGACCAGGGGCGCACGTTCGAGGCGGGTAGCTCCGGGCGCCTGTTCCGCATCGCGGTCAATGACATCGGGCAGCTGGTGATGGTGCCCCGGCTGCTGTCGCTGGCCCGGGGCCTGGCGCCGGGCATCCGTTTCGAGACCGTGGACGTGCCCCGCGCCGAGGCCCGCCAGCGGATGCTGCACGGCCAGATCGATGTCGCGCTGGGCAGCTGGGAGCCCATGGGGCCGTCGTTCTACCAGCAGCGCCTGTTCGACGAGACATTCGTGGTGCTCGTGGCCCGCGCGTCGCCGCTGGGCACGCGCGACGCCATCACGCTGGACGACTACCTCGCGGCCGAGCACATCGCCTACCGGCCGCGCGGCACCACCGACCACCAGCTGCAGCAGGCCCTGGAGCGCGTGGGCGCGCTCGACCGCCGGCGCGTGGTGCTCACTGCCGCCCATTCGCTGGGCCTGTCGTCCATCGTCGCCACCACCGGGCTGGTGCTGACCGCGCCCCAGCGCCTCGCGCAGGCCATGGTGGCTTCACGCTCGGACCTGCATATCCTGAACGCGCCGTTCGACGTGGCACCCTTCGAGATCAGCCAGCAGTGGCACGAGCGCTTCCACCAGGACAGCGGCAACCGCTGGCTGCGCGAGTTGATGTTCGGCCTGTTCCACGAGAAGTCGCGGCGCGCGCCGGACGCCGCAGCGGATGCGGCCAGTGCGGTCAGTGCGGGAGCGGACGTGCCCGCCGGCCCGCCGGGCTGATGCCGCCGCCCATTCCACGCGTCCTGCCTGCGGAGCGGATCGCCCGCCGTCAGGCGGCGTTCGGCGTGGCCAGGGGCGCCCGGCCGTGGAAAGCGGCCTCCAGCAGCTGCCGCAATGCGGCCTGCTCCAGCGGCCGCGGATTCGGGTAGGGCTGCGACGCGGCCAGTTCCGCCGCGCGGTCCAGCCCCGATTCGGGCATGCCGATCTCCTGCAGCGACAGCGGCGCGCCGTGCTCCGCGGCGAGCCGGTGCAGGCCCAGGGGCGCGTCGTCCGCGCCCAGCGCACGCGCGATGCGCTCCATGGCCTGCGGGGCGGCGGCCGTGTTGTAGCGCATCGCATGGGGCAGGATGACGGAGTGCACCTCGGCATGCGGCAGACCGAAGCTGCCGCCCAGGGTGTGGCAGAGCTTGTGGTGCAGCCCCATGGAGACGGCCCCCAGCACGGTGCCGCAGAGCCAGGCGCCGTACAGGGCCTGGCTGCGCGCCGGCAGGTCCTGCGGGTCGGCGTGCAGCGGCTGCAGCGCGCCGGCGCAGGCGCGGATGCCTTCCTCGGCCATCAGGGCCGTGACCGGGTTGCCGTCGTGGGCATACAGGCCCTCGCAGGCATGGGCGATGGCGTTGAGCGTGCTGGACACCGTGAGCGGCAGGGGCAGGGTGAGCGAGAGCGTGGGGTCATAGACCACCGTGCGTGGCAGCACGCGGGCATCGCGTCCGGTCTTTTTCAGGCCGGCCTCGGTGATGCCGTAGATCGGCGTCGCCTCGCTGCCGGCGTAGGTGGTGGGCACCGCGACAATCGGCAGGCCACTCTCCAGGGCGATGGCCTTGCCCAGGCCGATGGTCGATCCACCGCCCACGGCGAGGGCGCAGTCGGCGTCCAGCGCCGCCGCTGCGGCCCGGGCCCGGCGGGCCACCTCGATGGGCACGTGCATCTCGGCGCCGTCGAAGATACCGGCCACCCGGCCGGGCAGGCGCTGCGCGACGGCCTCGGCCTGCCCGCGCTGGTTCGGCGTGCACATCACCAGGGCGCGCCGCACGCCCAGGCGGTCCAGTTCCCCGGGCAGGCGCTCGAGGCTGCCCGCGCCGAAGACGATCCGCGACGGGCTCGCGGCGTAGGAGAACGACAGGGGGTCCATGGCCATCCTCACGGTGCCTGCGGGGCGGGGGCCGCGGGGTTCAGCACGAAGTCGTAGTCCAGCGTGTGGAAGGGCGTGTCCATGCGGGTGCCGTCGGGGGCCGTGCCGGGGCCGTGGGGCTTCCAGTCGGCCACCAGGGACGAGCGCACGCCGAACACCGCGTCCGAATCCAGGTACTCGCCGCCCGAGCGGAACACGTGGGTGACCAGCGTCTCGTAGCCCGGCGCCTGGATCATGAAGTGCAGGTGCGCGGGCCGCCAGGGATGCCGCCCCGTGCGCTCCAGCAGCCGGCCCACGGGTCCGTCGTGCGGGATGGGGTAGGGCACCGCGAGGATGGAGCGGAAGCGGTAGCGCCCGTCCGGCTCGCTCGCCAGGCGGGCCCGGCCTTCGGCGTGGTCCAGGCCGGGGCGCTGCACGTCGTAGGTGCCGTCCTCGTCCGATTGCCATACGTCGATCGTGGCGCCGGCCACCGGCTCGCCGCCGATGCCGCGCACCGTGCCGCTCACGAAGCAGGGCTGCCCGTGCGCACCGTTGGCGATGTCGTCGCCGTTGCGGACGACGGGTGCATCGGCCACGTAGAACGGGCCGAAGACGGTGGCTTCCGTGCAGCCCGCGGGGCGGCGGTTGTTCTGCGCCGTGACGAGGGTGGACAGGCCCAGCACGTCCGAGAGCAGGATGAATTCCTGCCGCCGGTCGTCGGTGACGTGCCCCACGCGCGTGAGAAAGTCGATGCCCTGCGCCCATTCGGCCTCGGTCAGCTCCACCTCCCGCGCGAAGTCGTGCAGGTGCCGCACCAGGCTGTCCAGCACGCGGCGCAGCCGCGCGTCCTGCGTGCCGGCCTGTGCCTTCAGCACGGCCTGGGTGATGGTCCATTCGTCGATGTCGATCATGGAGAGCCTTTCTCGCTGTGCGTCGTGTCTCAACCCTGCGGCAGCTTGAAGAGCGACAGGGCGTTGGTGCGGCCGATTTTCAGTCGGTCGGCCTCGCTGATGGCCGCGCCGTCGAACCAGTGCGCGGCGTGGTCCACGTTCTCGAAGGGCCAGTCGGTGGAGAACAGGATGCGGTCCGCGCCCACTTCGAGCAAGGCGTCGATCAGCGTCTGCGTGCGGAAGTTGCCCGAGGTGGTCAGGTAGAAATTCTCGTGGAAGTAGTCGCACAGTTTGCGCTTCGCGGGGTAGCCCTTGGGCATGTCCACCCAGGCGTTGCGGTGGTCCACGCGCCACATGTTGTAGGGCAGGCCTTCGCCGAGGTGGCCGAGGATGATCTTCAGCCCCGGGTGCCGGTCGAACAGGCCGCTGGCCATGAGGCGCAGCGCATGCACGGCGGTTTCCTGCGCGAAGGCCCAGGTGGGGCCCATCAGCCAGGGATGGCCCTGGTAGATCTGCGCCCAGCTGGCGATGGGGTTGCGCGGGTGCAGGTAGAAGGGCGCGTCCAGCCGTTCCACGGCCGCCCAGAAATCGCCGTATTGCGGTGCGTCGTAATAGACCACGTTCTCGGGCGTGCCGACCTGCGAGAACCCGTTGACCAGCGCGCCGCGGAAGCCCAGGTCCTGCATGCAGCGCTCCAGCTCGCGCGTGGCGAGGTCGGGATCCTGCATCGGCAGCGCCGCGAAGGCCTGGAAGCGGTCCGGCCGGCGGACCACCTGCTCGGCCAGGAAGTCGTTGGCGCGCACGGCGATCTCCACGGCCTTGCGCGGGTCGGGAATCGCCTGCACGGCGGGCGCGTTGAGCGACAGGATCATCATCTCCATGCCGTTGGCGTCCATCTCGCGCAGCCGCCGTTCATGGATGTCCAGCAGGCGCAGGCTCAGTTCCTTCCAGTAGTCGCCGGGCACGAAGCCGGCCGAATCCTGCAGCGTCTCCGGAATGGCGAAATGTTCCTCGAGGCCGATCTTTCCCTGCATGGGTGTCTCCTTTGCCGCGCCTCGCGGGCGCCGTGTGATGGGTGATCGAATGGAATGTAGGGAGCGCGGGCCGGCGGGTCGAACGAAATTCCGTGATAGCGCGCATTCACCAATCGCATGCAGCCGGAGCCCAGGGCCGACCGGCGCGGCCCCATGGGAAGACCCGCCCCACCATTTCCGCGGCGCATACGGGACATCCTGAAAATGCGTTGGACCCGGTGCCCCGCCGTGCAGATGATCGGTGGGCGATGCGCTGGCAACCGCCGCGCGCCGGATTCCAACGACAACGCAACGGAGACAACGGACGTGCGCCACATCGACCTCCACCAGCTGGCGGACACCGCCCGCTTCAACCGGTTCCACGCACTGGTGCTTTTCTGGTGCGCGCTGATCATCGTGTTCGACGGCTACGACCTCGCCGTCGTCGGCATCGCCCTGCCGTCGATCATGGCCAAGATGGGCGTGGACGCCACCCACGCGGGCTTCATGGTGAGTTCGGCGCTGTTCGGCATGATGTTCGGCGCCATCCTGCTGGGCACCGTGGCGGACCGCATCGGGCGCCGGTGGGCCATCGTCATCTGCCTGGCGCTGTTCAGCGTCTTCACCGCGGGAGCCGGCCTGGCGCAGGGGCCGGTGTCGTTCAGCGTGATGCGCTTCCTGGCGGGGCTGGGCATCGGCGGCGTGATGCCGAGCGTGGTGGCGCATATGACGGAATACGCACCCAGGAAGATGCGCGCCACCCTGGTCACGCTGATGTTCAGCGGGTATGCGCTCGGCGGCATGCTGGCGGCGCTGCTGGGCAAGGGCCTGCTGGAGAGCCATGGCTGGCCGTCGGTGTTCTTCGCCGCCGGCCTGCCCCTGCTGCTGGTGCCGTTCCTCATGAAGTCGCTGCCCGAGTCCATGCCGTTCCTGTTGGCCCGGGGCCGTACCGATGAACTCCGGCAGATCGCCGCCCGGCTGGACCCGGGCTACATGCCGCAGGACGGAGACCGCTTCACCATTCCCGCCCACGAAAAGGCCGCCGCCGCGCCCATCCGCCAGCTGTTCAGCGACGGCCGGGGCTTCAGCACGGTCATGTTCTGGATCGCCTTCTTCATGTGCCTCTTCATGGTGTTCGCGCTCAGCTCCTGGCTCACCAAGCTCATGGCCGGCGCCGGTTACAGCCTGGGCTCCGCGCTGAATTTCGTGCTGGTGATGAACATCGGCGCGGTGGCGGGCGCGGTCGGTGGCGGCTGGCTGGCCGACCGGTTCCATATCAAGTACGTGCTGGCCGGCATGTATGCGCTGGCAGCGGTGTCGCTCACGCTCCTGGGGCAGCCGGCCTCGACGCCCGTGCTCTTCCTGCTGCTCGGCCTGGCGGGCGCCTCCACCATCGGCACGCAGATCGTCGCGAACGCCTATGCCGGCCAGTTCTACCCCATGGCAGTGCGCGCCACGGGCCTGGGCTGGGCCCTGGGCGTCGGCCGCAGCGGAGCCATCCTGGCACCCATCCTGATCGGCATGCTCGTGGGCATGCGCCTGCCGCTGCAGCAGAACTTCGTCGCCATCGCGATCCCCGCGGTCATCGGCATGGTCGCGGTGCTGCTGATCCAGCACGGCCGGTCGGCGGCGGACGCCATGCCCCGCGATGCGCTGCTGTCCAAGTGAAGCACCGATCCATCCGGCATTCCCCTGGAGACGACGACATGAAGAAGCATTCCCTTTCTGCCGCCATGGCCCTGGCGGCAATGCATTGCGCTGGCGCGCACGCCCAGTCCGCCGTGGCGCTGTACGGCACCGTCGATGCGGCGGTCACGCGGAGGCAACTGTCTGGCGAAACCGCCGTGGGCGGCGTGACCAGCGGGGGGCTGTCCACCTCGCGCTGGGGCATCGCCGGCACCGAGGATCTGGGAGGCGGGTTGCGCGCCCAGTTCGACCTGAGCTCTTTCATCCGGGTGGATACCGGCGACGCCGGGCGGTCCGCGACCGAGCCGTACTGGGCCCGTGCCGCCTGGGTGGGGCTCGGGTCGGCCACGGCGGGTTCCGTCCGCCTCGGCCGCATTCCCACCAACGGCTTCCAGCAGGCCGTGCGGTTCAACCCCTTCGGGGATTCGGCGGTGCTCAGCCCCTTCCTGCTGCACAACTACCTGCCCAGCCCGTCCCAGTCCCTGATGACGTCCGACGGCTTCCTGGATTCCGGCTGGAGCAATTCGGTGGCCTACACCAGCCCGTCCTTCGCCGACGTGACGGCCAGCGTGCAGTACGCGGCCCGCGAGGGCTCGGGCGCCGGCCGGCGTCTGGGCCTGGGTGCCCTCTACGGCGCGCCCGCATCGAGATTTTCCGTGGGGGTCAGCTACGAGAAGACCGGCGGCGCCGCGGCCACGTTCCCGCGCCGCAATCCGGTGTCCGATCCCGCCGCGGGCGTGGTCACCCTGCGGGACTTCACCCATGCCACCGTGGGGGCCAGCTACGACTTCGGCGCCGTCAAGCTGTTCGGACAGTACCGCCATGCGCGCCTGGAAGGCACCGGGGGCAAGGTCCGCCTTCAGACGGCCCAGCTGGGGGCCGCGGTGCCCCTGGGCGCCGGCAAGGTGCTGGCCAGCGTGGCGCGCACGGAGAAGACCGAGGCGGCAGCGCAGGACCAGCAACGCACCTCGTTCGCGCTCGGCTACGACCACGACCTGTCGAAACGCACGGACGTGTATGTGGCGACGCTTTTCGACAAGGCTTCCGGCCTGGACCGCGGCACCACGCTGGCTGTGGGCATCCGCCACCGGTTCTGACCGCTCGGCCGCCGTGGCCGCCGGCCGTCGCGGCGGCGGACGGCGCTCAGCCCGGCTCGTCCTGTGCCGGCGCCTGCACCTGCAGCCGCCCCCGCCCCGCGCGCTTGGCCTCGTAGAGGGCCGCATCGGCACGCGCCATGAGGTCCGCGAGCAGCGGGGCGGCGGCCACGGTGCCGGGGGCCGGCAGGCCGGCCCCCAGGGTGGCGGCCCCGGCGCTGTAGCCGACCGGGAATCCCAGGGCCTGCGGGCTTTCGGCGGCCAGCCGCGCGCGCAGCCGGCGGTCGAAGCTCTCGGCGGCGCGGTCGCCCGGGGCATGCGCGAGCAGCACGGCGAACTCCTCGCCGCCGATGCGGCCCGCCACGTCGCCCGTGCGCGTCGCGTCCTGCAGCAGCCGCGCGAAGAACGCGAGCACGTGGTCGCCCGTGCCGTGCCCATGCGTATCGTTCACGCGCTTGAAGTGGTCCACGTCCAGCATCACGGCGGTCACGTGCAGGCCGTGCCGCAGCGCATGCGCCAGCAGCGCCCGGCCCCGCACGTCGAAGCCGCGCCGGTTGAGCACGCCGGTGAGCGCGTCCGTCTTGGCCAGGGCGCGGAGCTTGTCCTCGGCCTCGGTGCGCCAGGCCACGAGCAGGGCCATGGTGCCCAGCACCAGGGTCACGTTGGTGGCGAGCGCGGCGGCGATGTTGACCGGATGCGGCGTGCGGAAGCTCGGATACGCGTCGGTGAAGGCGCCGAGCACGCCGCGCGCGCCCGTGAAGCCGACCATCGCGACGAGGCAGGCGCACAGCAGCAGGCGCCAGTGCCGGGGCGACGGGCGCCAGGGCACGAGCGTGGCCCGCGCGACGGTGGCCAGCAGCACGGCCAGCAGCAGGTTGGCCCAGCCCACGCGGAAGGGGTAGCTGCCGAAGCCCAGGGTGTAGCCGAGCGGTATCGCGGCGACCAGCCAGGGCAGCCAGCGCCGCCCCGGGCGCGGACCCAGCCATTCCTGCAGGGCGGCGAACAGAGCCCACTGCGCCGCCGCCGCGCAGCCGATGGCGAGCGTGGACAGCGCCTGGTCCCACAGCCGGGAGGAGGCGATGATGGCTGCCCAGGACAGGGCCTGCAGCGCCACGCTGGCCTGCGTGAAGCGCGCGGCGCGGCTCACCTCCCGCCCCATGATGAGCGGCAGGGCGATCGAGAGCATGAACAGGTTGGTGGCCGTGACGGCCAGCAGCGTGACGAAATCCAGCGCCATCGTGCGTTGTCGGCGCCGTGGCGCTCCGCTACTGGAAGGCGACTTCCGCGAAGCTGCGCAACTTGCGGCTGTGCAGGCGGCTCACGCCGCCGTCGCGCAGGATGTCGATGGCGCGCATGCCGATGCGCAGATGCTGGTCCACGCGCTCGCGGTAGAAGTGGTTGGCCATGCCCGGCAGCTTGATCTCCCCGTGCAGCGGCTTGTCGGACACGCACAGCAGCGTGCCGTAGGGCACGCGGAAGCGGAAGCCGTTGGCGGCGATCGTCGCGCTTTCCATGTCCAGCGCCACGGCGCGGCTCTGGCTGAAGCGCCGCTGGGGCATGTTGTCGGGCAGCAGTTCCCAGTTGCGGTTGTCGGTGCTGGCCACGGTGCCGGTGCGCATGATGCGCTTGAGCTGGTCCTCGGGCACCTGGGTCACGTCGGCCACCGCCTGCTGCAGCGCGAGCTGGATCTCGGCCAGCGCGGGGATCGGCACCCACAGGGGCAGTTCCTCGTCGAGCACGTGGTCCTCGCGCACGTAGGCGTGCGCCAGCACGTAGTCGCCCAGTTGCTGGCTGTTGCGCAGGCCCGCGCAGTGCCCCAGCATCATCCAGGCGTGCGGCCGCAGCACGGCGATGTGGTCGGTGATGGTCTTGGCGTTGGACGGGCCCACGCCGATGTTCACCATGCTGGTGCCGCTGCGGTCGGCGCGCACCAGGTGGTAGGCGGGCATCTGCGGCAGGCGCGGCGGCGGCGAGCCGAGGTCGTCGCCCGGTTCGGCGGGCAGGCCGGTGCGGCGGGTGACCACGTTGCCCGGCTCGATGAAGGCGACGTATTCGCTGTCGGGGTTCGCCATCTCGGCATGGCCCAGGCGCACGAATTCATCGATGTAGAACTGGTAGTTCGTGAACAGCACGAAGTTCTGGAACCACTCGGGCGCGGTGCCCGTGTAGTGGCGCAGGCGGTGCAGCGAATAGTCCACGCGCGGGGCGGTGAACAGCGACAGCGGCTGCGCCTCGCCCGCGCGCGGCTCCCAGGTGCCGTTGGCGATGCCGTCGTCCATGGCGGCGAGGTCGGGCAGGTCGAACACGTCGCGCATGAGCATGCGGCGCTGGGCCGAGAGGGTGCCCTCGATGTGGTCGTGCTCGGCGAACGAGAAGTGGATGGGGATGGGCTGGTTGCTGATGCCCACCTCCAGTTCGACGTTGTGGCTGGCGCGCAGCAGCCGGAACTGCTCGGCGTAGTAGCGCGCGAACAGGTCGGGGCGGGTGAGGGTGGTCTCGTAGCGGCCCGGACCCTCCACGAAGCCGTAGGCCAGCTGCGTCGCCGCGCGCGCCACCGTGGTGGTCTGCACCCGCACGAAGGGGTAGAAGGCCCGCACGTGGCCGCTCGGCGTCTCGCCGGCCACGAAGCGCTGCATGGCGTTTCTCAGGTGGCCGATCTGCTCCTGGTAGATGCGCTGGACCTGGGCCAGCGCGTCGGCGGGATCGGTGTGGAAGGTGGGCTCTGTGAATTCTGGTATCTGGGCCATGGGCGTATTGTCCACGCCCGCCGCATGGTGCGCCGGGAAAGGGGTCGGACCGGGATAATCGGGCGATGCAACCCTCTCCCTCTTCCCCGGCTCCCCGGGCTGCCGCGGCTTCCGCGGGCTTCGACGCCCTCGGGCTCTCCCCCGAGGTGCTGGCCAACCTGCGCCAGCTCGGCTACGAGCGCATGACGCCCATCCAGGCGGCCAGCCTGCCGCCCGCCCTGCTGGGCCGCGACCTGATCGCTCAGGCCAGCACCGGCAGCGGCAAGACGGCCGCCTTCGGGCTGGCCCTGCTGGAGCGCCTCAATCCGCGCCGCTTCGCCGTGCAGGCGCTGGTGCTCTGCCCCACCCGCGAACTGGCAGACCAGGTGGCGGCCGAGGTCCGCCGGCTGGCCCGCGCGCAGGAGAACATCAAGGTGGTCACCCTCTGCGGCGGCGTGCCGCTGCGCGGGCAGGTCGCGAGCCTGGAGCACGGAGCGCATGTCGTCGTCGGCACGCCCGGCCGCGTGATGGACCACCTGGAGCGCGGCACGCTCGACCTGGGCGCGCTGGCCACCTTCGTGCTGGACGAGGCCGACCGCATGCTCGACATGGGTTTTTCCGAAGACATCGCCCAGGTGGCGCGCCGCTGCCCGGACACCCGCCAGACGCTGCTGTTCTCGGCCACCTATCCCGAAGGCATCGAGCGGATCGCACGGCAGTTCATGAAAGACCCGCAGCGCATCGCCGTGCAGGCCCAGCATGCCGAAGGCAAGATCGAGCAGCGCTGGTACGAGGTGCAGGAGCGCGAGCGCCTGCATGCCGTCTCGCAGCTGCTGAACCATTTCCGGCCGGAATCCGCCATCGCGTTCTGCAATACGAAGCAGCAGTGCCGCGATCTGGTGGAAGTGCTGCGCGCACAGGGGTTCAGCGCCCTGGCCCTGCACGGCGACCTGGAGCAGCGCGACCGCGACCAGGTGCTGGTGCAGTTCGCCAACCGCAGCTGCAGCGTGCTGGTGGCCACCGACGTGGCCGCGCGCGGCATCGACATCGCCGGCCTGCAGGCGGTCATCAACGTGGACGTGGCGCCCGACCCGGAGGTGCATATCCACCGCATCGGGCGCACCGGCCGCGCCGACGCGGAAGGCCTGGCGCTCAGCCTCGCGAGCCTGCCGGAAATGGGGCAGGTGGGACGCATCGAGGTGCTGCAGGGCCGGCCGTCGGAGTGGCATCCGCTCTCCGGCCTCGCTCCCGCGCCGGGCGGGCCGCTGCAGCCGCCCATGGCCACGATCCAGATCATCGGCGGCCGCAAGGAGAAGATCCGTGCGGGCGACGTGCTGGGCGCGCTCACCGGCGAGATGGGCTTCACGCGCGAGCAGGTGGG
The DNA here is from genome assembly GCF_042847045.1 of Acidovorax sacchari. Lineage (NCBI taxonomy): Bacteria > Pseudomonadati > Pseudomonadota > Betaproteobacteria > Burkholderiales > Comamonadaceae > Acidovorax > Acidovorax sacchari. The sequence continues at coordinate 4,871,608 of NZ_AP035783.1, read as the reverse complement.
CAAGATCAACGTGAACGACTTCTCCACCTACGTGGCGGTGGAGCGCAGCGTGGCCCGGCAGGCCGCGCAGCGGCTCTCGTCCGGCCGCGTGAAGGGCCGCAGCGTCAAGGCGCGGCTGGTCGAGGACGGCGACGCCTGACCCTTTCCGCACACTCTTCACGCCCGTATGAAACGCCTTGAGGAGACCGCCCCCATGACCGATGCCTCCCTGCCGCTGGCCGGCCCCGTTTCCGCCGGGCGGCTTTCGCGCCGCGGCATCGTGCTCGGTGCCGCGGCCGGCGCGCTCTGCGCTCCCTGGGGCACCAGCCGCGCCGCGCCCGTCGCGGGCGGGCGCCCGGTCACCCTGGTGGTGTCCTACCCCGCTGGCGGCGGTGCCGATCTCATGGCCCGCATCATCGCGCCGCGCCTGGGCGAAGCGCTGGGCCAGGGCGTGGTGGTGGACAACAAGCCCGGCGCCAGCGGCCAGGTCGCGGGGGCCTTCGTGGCGGATGCGGAGCCGGACGGCGCCACGCTGCTGGTCGATGCCTCGTCGTTCGCCGTGAACCCGTCGCTCTATCCGAAGATGGCCTACGACAGCGGCAAGGCCTTCACGCCGCTGGCGGTGCTGGCCACCTTTCCGAACGTGCTCGTGTGCTCGGCGGATTTCCCGGCGCGCACGGTGCTGGACGTGGTCCGCATGGCGCGCCGGCGGCCCGGGGCCATCGCCTATGCGTCGTCGGGCAACGGCTCGGCGCAGCACCTGGCCGGCGCCCTGTTCGAGCAGCGCGCGGGCGTCAGGCTTTCGCATGTTCCCTACCGCGGCGGCGGCCCGGCCATGAAAGACGTCATCGGCGGGCAGGTGCCGCTGTTCTTCGCCAACGTGGCGTCCGCCCTCGGCCATATCCAGGCGGGCAGGCTGCGCGCGCTCGCGGTGACGGCGCCGGTGCGCGCCCGGCCCCTGCCCGCGGTGCCGACCATGGCCGAGGTGGGCGTTCCCCAGTACGAGGTACTGGAATGGAACCCCGTGCTGGCACCGTCGGGGCTGCCGGCGGACACCCGGGAGGCGCTGGTGGACGCCATCCGCAAGACGCTGGCCGATCCCGGGGTGCTGGCGCGGGTGCAGGCCCTGGGCGGCGACGTGTTCGCCGACGCCTCGCAGGCGAGCGCCGGGAGTTTCATCCAGGCGCAGCAGGCGCAGTGGGCCCAGGTGGTCCGCGAGCGCAAGATCTCGGTGGGATGAGCCGCATGGCGGACCCTTCCAGGCCCGGATGAAATGTCTCTGGGGCAGAATCCGGGCAGACTCTCCCGACGGCCATGATCCAGACCCTTTTGCTCCCGCCCTGCCTGCGCCGCACCGCACGCCACGGGGGCCGCGCATGAAGCCCCTGCCGCCGCGCACGCTGCTCTGGATCTCCGTCGGCGTGGCGTTCGCCACCATCGGCCTCAAGGGCGCCGCCTGGTACCTGACCGGCTCCGTCGGGCTGCTGTCGGACGCGCTCGAATCGTTCGTGAACCTGGCGGGCGCCGTGTTCGCGCTGATGATGGTCACGGTGGCCGAACGCCCGGCCGACGGCGACCATCCCTTCGGCCACCACAAGGCCGAATACTTTTCTTCCGGCTTCGAGGGCATCCTGGTGCTGGGAGCGGCGCTGGCCATCCTCTGGGCCTCCGTGCACCGGCTGCTGGTGCCCGCGCCCATCGAGCAGCTGGGCTGGGGCCTGTCGCTGTCGGTGGCCAGTTCGGCTCTCAACGGCCTGCTCGCCTGGATGATGCTGCGCTCGGCGCGGGCGTACCGCTCCGTGGCGCTGGAGGGCGATGCCCGGCACCTGATCACGGACGTCTGGACATCGGCCGGCGTGGTGGCGGGCATCCTCGGCGTGATGGCCACGGGCTGGCTCTGGCTCGATCCCGTGGTGGCGATCGCCGTGGCGCTGAACATCATGCGGGAAGGCTCCCGCCTCGTATGGCGCGCATCGCAGGGCCTGATGGACGAAGCCGTGGAGCCCGGGGAGCGCGCGGCGATCGACGCGGCGCTGGCCGCCTTCGCCCGGCGCCAGCCCGGCGTGCGTTTCGACCATGTGGCCACGCGCCGTGCCGGGCGCCGCCGGCACGTATCCCTGCACCTGCACGTGCCCGGCGACTGGAGCCTGTCCGAGGCCGCGCGGCTGCGCGGCGCGGTGGAGCAGGCGCTGGTGGATGCCGTGCCCGGCCTGCGCGCCACCATCGAGCTGCTGCCCACGGGCATGGAAGCCGTGGCCACCCCCATGGAAGACGACGAAACGAGGAGCCTGCACCCATGATGGGCCTGCTGCAGCGCGTGCGCGAAGCGCGCGTGGAGATCGACGGAGAGACCGTGGGCCGCATCGGCCCCGGCCTGCTCGTGCTGGTGTGCGCCGAACGCGGCGACACGCAAGCGGAGGCCGACCGCCTCCTGGACAAGCTGCTCAGGCTGCGCATCTTCGCCGACGAGGCTGGCAAGATGAACCGCAGCGTGCAGGACACGGGCGGCGGCCTGTTGCTCGTGAGCCAGTTCACCCTGGCGGCCGACACGCGCGGCGGCAACCGGCCGAGCTTCACGCAGGCGGCCGCACCGGAAGACGGCCGCCGGCTCTACGGCCATTTCGTGGAACGTGCCTGCGCCCTGCACCCGGTGGTCGAGACGGGGCGCTTCGCGGCCGAGATGCAGGTGCACCTCGTCAACGACGGGCCGGTGACGATCCCGCTGCGGATCGCCCCGCCGGGTACCCCCTAACGGCTCCTAGAACGGCTCTGTGAGTCGTTCTCAGCCGGCGTAGGGGTCGGCGAAGCCCAGCTCCTCCATGATGGCCGTCTCGTAGGCCTCCATCTCGTCCGCGTCCTCGGCGCTGGTCTCATGGTCCCAGCCCTGGGCGTGCAGGGTGCCATGCACCAGCAGGTGGGCGTAGTGCTCGTGCAGCGCCTTGTTCTGCTCGCGGGCCTCGCGCTCGACCACCGGGGCGCAGAGCACGAGGTCGGCCATGACCATCGGCTCCTGCGCGTAGTCGAAGGTGAGCACGTTGGTGGCGTAGTCCTTGTGCCGGTACTCGCGGTTCAGGGCCTGGCCCTCCTCGGCATCGACGATGCGCACGGTGATCTCGGCGTCCAGCGAGAGCGCGTGGCGGATCCAGCGGGCGACGGCATGCCGGGGCAGGGCGGCGCGGTGCGCCTCCACGCCGGGAAACCGCGCGAACTGCAGGGAAAGGGAGAGCTGGTTCAGGGCCATGGGATGGATCGGTGCGGCATGTGCCGCATCATGCCGCCGGGGAGCGGCTGCTGCGCTGGGCGTCGTAGGCATCGACGATGCGTGCCACCAGCGGATGCCGCACCACGTCGGCGCTCGTGAAGCGCGTGACGGCGATGCCCTTGACGCGCTTGAGCACCCGCTCGGCGTCGATCAGGCCGCTCATCGCGCCCTTGGGCAGGTCGATCTGGCTCACGTCGCCCGTGACCACGGCCCGGGCGCCGAAGCCGATGCGCGTGAGGAACATCTTCATCTGCTCGGGCGTGGTGTTCTGCGCCTCGTCGAGGATGACGAAGGCGTTGTTGAGCGTGCGCCCGCGCATGAACGCCAGCGGCGCGATCTCCAGCGCATTGCGCTCGAAGGCCTTCTGCACCTTGTCGTAGCCCATCAGGTCGTAGAGCGCATCGTAGAGCGGGCGCAGGTAGGGGTCCACCTTCTGGGTCAGGTCGCCGGGCAGGAAGCCCAGGCGCTCGCCCGCCTCCACGGCCGGGCGGGTGAGCACGATGCGCTGCACCGCGCTGCGCTCCAGCGCATCGACGGCGCAGGCCACGGCCAGGTAGGTCTTGCCGGTACCGGCCGGGCCGATGCCGAAGGTGATGTCGTGGCTGGCGATGTTGTCCAGGTACACGCTCTGGGTGGGCGTGCGCGCGCGCAGGTCGGCGCGGCGCGTGGTGAGCACCACGGCCCCGTCGGCCGCTTCCCGCATGCCGCCGTCGCCGGCCAGCATGAGCTGCACCTGCTCCTCGGTGATGGGCCGCTCGGCGATCTCGTAGAGCGCCTGCAGCAGTTCCATCGCCTGGGTGGCCCGCGCCTTGGGGCCGTCCACCTTGAACTGCTCGTGGCGGTGCGCGATGCCGACGGACAGCGCCGCCTCGATGGTGCGCAGGTGGGCATCGGCGGGCCCGCACAGGTGCGTGAGCCGGGTGTTGTTGTGGGGAGTGAATGTATGGCGCAGGATCACGCGGATAATTCCGGTTGGACTTCAGCAGGACAAAAAGACAGGACGAAGATGATAGGCAAACTCACCGGCACGCTGCTGGAGAAAAACCCGCCCGAGGTGCTGGTGGACTGCCATGGCGTGGGCTATGAAGTGCAGGTGCCCATGAGCACCTTCTACAACCTGCCCGCCGTGGGCGAGCGCGTGCAGTTGCTCACGCAGTTCATCGTACGCGAGGATGCGCAATTGCTCTATGGCTTCGGCAGCGCGCCGGAGCGCCAGGCGTTCCGCGAACTCATCAAGATCTCCGGCGTGGGGCCGCGCACGGCGCTGTCCATCCTCTCCGGCATGGGCGTGGACGACCTGGCCCAGGCCGTGTCGCTGCAGGAGGCCGGCCGCCTCGTGAAGGTGCCCGGCATCGGCAAGAAGACCGCCGAGCGCCTGCTGCTGGAACTCAAGGGCAAGCTGGGCGTGGACATCGGTGCCCGCCCCGAGGCCGCGAACGACGCGCAGGCCGACATCCTGCAGGCCCTGCTGGCACTGGGATACAACGATAGGGAAGGCGCCTCCGCGCTCAAGGCATTGCCGAAGGACGTGGGGGTCAGCGAGGGCATCAAATTGGCGCTCAAGGCACTGGCGAAGTGAAGTTAGGCCCGTCCCGGCACGCCAGTGCCGGACGCTGGGGGAGGGGCGAAAAAAATGAACCAAAACATGAAAAATCACAGGGTTTCCAAAGGGAAGATCGCGCGCCGGGGCGGTGCACTGGCCGGCATCGCGGCGGCATTGCTCATTGCAGGATGCGGCGGCGGGGGCGGCTCCACCGCCACTGCATCCTCGTCTGCCGAGACCGTGCTGCGGGTGGAGTCTGCGGTGCAGCCCGCGGACGCGGACGCGGCCGCGCCGTCGCGCGCGGCGGCACGCTCCGAGGCCGGGCCGCAGCCCGTGCGGGTGGCGCTGGCGGCACTGCAGTCCGCCCAGGCGGAGGAAACGGGGGCGCGCGGCGGCCCGCGCAAGGTGGGCACCCTGCGCACCGTGCCCGAGACGGCCTCGGCCGCCGGACTGGCCGGCCGCCTGCAATGGAAGCCGGCGGCGGACGGTGGCCTGCGGGCCGCCATCAGCTTCACGGCCGAGGATGCCTACGGCGTGCGCCTGGGCGTGCTGGTGCGCCGGCTGCCCGGGTCGGCGCTGCTGCGCGTGTACCGGCAGGACCGGCCGGACGCCGCCTATGAGACGCGGGGCAGCGACGTCCTGCAGATCCTGGCCCGCAACGCGGCCGCCGGCGACCAGTCGGACGCGGCGAAAACCTGGTGGACGCCCGATACGGGTGGCAGCGAGGCGACGCTGGAGATCGACCTGCCGGCCGGTACCCCTGCCGATGCGCTCGACATCGCCATCCCGTCGCTGGTGCACATCCAGGAAGACCTTTCGCTGTCTTCCGGCAGCGATGATGCGCCGGTCGCCAAGAACGTCGGCGACGCCGTGGCCTGCAATCTGGACTCCACCTGCTACGACGACTATGCGCAGCAGCGCAACGCGGTGGCGCGCATGGTCTTCGTGGACTCCACGGGGGCGCATTTCTGCACCGGCACGCTGCTCAACGACCGCGACGGCACGCGCACGCCGTACTTCCTCACCGCCAACCACTGCATCCCGTCCCAGACGGTGGCGTCCACGCTGCAGACCGACTGGTTCTTCCGGTCGTCGTCCTGCAACAACCGCACGCTGTCGCCGAACGCGGCGACGCGCACGGGCGGTGCCGTGCTGCTCTACTCGGGCGCCGATACCGACACGGCCTTCCTGCGCCTCAACGACGCACCGCCGCCCGGCGCCGTGTTCGCGGCATGGGATGCGGGCCTGCAGGCCGAGTCCTCCGCGATCGCCAGCATCCACCATCCGCGCGGCGACCTGCAGAGGATCAGTTTCGGCAGCATCATGGGCACGCTCGCCTGCTCCGGCGACCTCGAGAGCCTGACCTGCGACTCCGCGACGGGTGACGCAGCCAACTACTACGATGTCGGCCTGGACCGCGGCACGGTGGAGCGCGGCAGCAGCGGCGCGGCGCTGTTCCAGGGCGGCCGGGTGATCGGCACGCTCTACGGCTTCTCGGGCGACGGGCAATGCTCGTTGGACGGGGTGCGGGTGTATGGCCGCTTCGACCACGCCTACCAGGCGGCGCTCAAGCAATGGCTGTCCCCGGCGACCCCCGCCCGCCACCGTGGCCACCAGCCCCGCGTGCTGCCCCACCACGGCCACAGCGGCCACGGCACGCCGGAGGCTCCGCAGGAGGCCGCCTCCGTGGCGCAGGGGTGATGCGCACCCGGCCGCCGGCCGGGCCGGCGTGTGCCGCCCGCAACGGAACGGCCGGGCAGGATCGTTTTGCTGCGGCCGCGCTCGCCCAGGGCGACGCGGCCGTGGCACATTGACGGGCAGCGGCGGGCATGGTGCCCGCCGGAGCCACAACAGGAGCAGAGGCCATGGATTTCAGGCTGCGAAGGGTTCGAGCGGTGATGGTGCTGGGGGCTGCCGCGCTCCTGGCGGCTTGCGGAGGCGGTGGTGGCAGCGGTGCAGGGGCGGGTCCTTCCGCCTCCGCCACGGCCCTGCCCAGGGCGGCGGTGTTGAGCGTGGAGTCGCGCGAGCAGCCCGCCACGGCCGCGCAGGATGCCGTCAGGGTCAAGGACCTGGCCGCGCGGCCCGCGCTGGCGCCTGCGCAGGTCTCGCTGGGCGCCTTGCTGGAGTCGCGCGCCGAGGCGGCCGCAGCCGCCGTCGGCCCGCGCCAGATCGGTGCCGCGCGCTCCGTGGAGGCCACGGCCACGCCCGCCGCGCTGGCCGGGCAGCTGCATTGGACGCCCACCGCGGCCGGCGGCCTCGCCGCCGCCATCAGCTTCACGGCGCAGGACGCGCACGGCCTGCGCCTGGGCGTGCTGGTGCATGCCCTGCCGGGCGGCGCGCAGCTGCGCGTCTATCGCCAGGACCGCCAGTCCGCGGTGTACGAGATTTCCGGCCAGGAAGTCCTGCAGACCATCGACCGCAACATCGCGGCCGGGGACACGTCGGACGCGGGCCGCACGTGGTGGACGCCCGACACCGGCGGCGACGAGGCCACGCTCGAGATCGAACTGCCCCCCGGCACGCCCGCCAGCGCCCTGGACATCGCCATCCCGCGGGTGTCGCACATCTTCACCAACCTCTCCCTGCCGACGGCGGACGAGGGAGAGCAGGCCAAGATCGGCCAGTCGGGTTCCTGCAACCTCGACTCCAGCTGCTACGACGCCTATGCCAGCCAGCGCAACGCCGTGGCCCGCATGGTCTTCGTGCGCACCGACGGCAATGCCTACCTCTGCACCGGCACGCTGCTCAATGACCGCGACGGCACGGGCACGCCGTACTTCATCTCGGCCAACCACTGCTTCTCGTCGCAGACCGTGGCGTCCAGCCTGCGCACGGACTGGTTCTACCGCTCCCCGAGTTGCAACAGCAATGCGCTGTCGTCCAGTTCCGTGACCCGCACCGGCGGCGCCACGCTGCTGTATGCCAGTTCCAGCACCGACACGCTGTTCGTGCGCCTCAACGAGACGCCGCCCGCGGGCGCCGTGTTCGCCGCGTGGAACGCGGGCACCCAGGCCATGGGCGCCTCCTCCGTGGGCATCCACCATCCCAAGGGCGACCTGCAGAAGATTTCCTTCGGCAGCATCGCGGCGCTGTCCTCCTGCAGCGCCCTGACCGATTCGAGCACGACCTTCTCGTGCAGCGGCACCTCCGGCAACTTCTACCGCGTGAACTGGACCCAGGGCGTGACGGAAGGCGGCAGCAGCGGATCGGGCGTGTTCGTGAACGGCGCCCTGGTCGGCACGCTGTACGGCGGCAGCATCTCCTGCACCAGCAACGGTGGATCGGACTTCTACGGCCGCTTCGATGTCGCCTACGGCGCAGCGCTGCAGCAGTGGCTCTCGCCCGCCGTCAGCACCAGCGGGCGCACCGCCATCTACCGCTTCTTCAATGGCAGCACGGGCGCGCACTTCTACACCTCCAGCGCCAGCGAGCGCGATTTCGTGATCGCCACCTACCCGGCGTTCAGCTACGAGGGCGTGGGCTTCTATGCCTACGGCGGCGCCACGGCCGGCCAGAGCGCGGTCTTCCGCTTCTTCAACACCTCGACGGGCGCGCACTTCTATACCATCAATGCCGACGAGCGCGATTCCGTGATCGCCAACTACCCGGTCTTCAAGTACGAAGGGCCCGTGTGGTATGCCCAGACGGGCGCCGGCAACGGCTCCACGGCGATGTACCGCTTCTTCAACACGAAAACCAGCACGCATTTCTACACGATCAGCCAGGCCGAGCGCGACTTCGTGATCGCGACCTACCCGGTCTTCAAGTACGAAGGCGTGGCGTATTACGCCTGGACGAACTGACGGCCCGGCACCTCCTTCCCGACACGCATCCGCGCCCATGAGCATCCAGACCGACGATTTCGCGCCCGCGCCGCCCCGGCGCGTGGTTTCCGCCGCGCCCGCCTCCCCGCAGGAGGAGGCGCTGGAGCGTGCACTGCGGCCCAAGCTGCTGCAGGAATACGTCGGCCAGGCGAAGGCGCGCGAGCAGCTCGAGATCTTCATCGGGGCCGCGCGCAAGCGGGAGGAGGCGCTGGACCACGTGCTGCTGTTCGGCCCGCCCGGGCTGGGCAAGACCACGCTGAGCCACATCATCGCGGCCGAACTGGGCGTGAACCTGCGGCAGACCAGCGGGCCGGTCCTGGAAAAGCCCAAGGACCTGGCCGCGCTGCTGACCAACCTGGAGAGGAACGACGTCCTCTTCATCGACGAGATCCACCGCCTCTCGCCCGTGGTGGAGGAAATCCTCTACCCCGCGCTGGAGGACTACCAGATCGACATCATGATCGGCGAAGGGCCGGCCGCGCGGAGCATCAAGCTCGACCTGCAGCCCTTCACCCTGGTCGGCGCCACCACCCGCGCCGGCATGCTCACCAACCCGCTGCGCGACCGCTTCGGCATCGTCGCGCGGCTGGAGTTCTATACGCCCGAAGAGCTGTCGCGCATCGTCACGCGGTCGGCCGGGCTGCTGAACGCACCCATCGATGCGCAGGGCTCCTTCGAGATCGCGCGCCGCTCGCGCGGCACCCCGCGCATCGCCAACCGCCTGTTGCGCCGCGTGCGCGACTATGCCGACGTGAAGGGCGACGGCCGCATCACGCAGGATATCGCCCAGCGCGCGCTGGCCATGCTGGACGTGGATCCGCAGGGCTTCGACGTGATGGACCGCAAGCTGCTGGAGGCCGTGGTGCACCGCTTCGACGGCGGCCCGGTGGGGCTGGACAACATCGCCGCGAGCATCGGCGAGGAGCCCGGCACCATCGAGGACGTGATCGAGCCCTACCTCATCCAGCAGGGCTACCTGCAGCGCACGCCGCGCGGCCGCATCGCCACCCTGGCGGCCTTCCGCCACCTGGGCGTGGCGCCCTCGCGCCAGCACACGGACCTGTTCGGCGCTGCCTGAGCCGGCCCGCATAGCGGTTTCCGCCTTCCATCCTGAGGCCACCGCGGCCCTCCCGCAAGCGTTCCGAAAACGGTGTTGCCGCAAGGCGTCATTCGGGGAAATCCCGTGCGCTTCGTCATGCGCATGGTGTCTACTGCGATAACCAGCCGCTATGCGATGCATTGAAAACAATGCATCGCGCTAAGGCTGGTTCAAAGCAAACGACGAACGGATGAGAGGGAAATTACGATGGATCCGATCCTTGGACAGATCATTCTGTGGGCTACGCCGTGGATTCCGCGCGGCTGGGCCATCTGCGATGGCACCCTGCTGAACATCCAGCAGAATGCGGCGCTTTTCTCGCTGATAGGCACGTCCTACGGCGGCAACGGGGTGAGCACCTTCGCTCTGCCGGACCTGCGCAACCGGGTGCCCGTGGGCTCGCAGAACGCGACGAACGTGGCCATCACCAGCGGTGCGGCCACGGCCTCCACCACCGCCAGTGTCACGCTCGCGGCGAGCCAGTTGCCGCCCCACACCCATGCGGTGACCGCCGCCGGCAGCGGCAAGCTGAGCGTCGCCATTCCGGCGAATGCCGGCGCGGCCGCGGACACCGCCGCACCGGCCAGCGGCCTCGTGCTCGGCAAGGGCACCGCCGGCAACTTCCCCACGAAGATCTACGGCGCCACGGCCGCCGATACCACGCTCAAGCCCTTCGACGTGGACCTGCCCGTGCTCACGGCGCAGGCGTCCGGCACGCCCGCCGTACCCGTGAGCATCCCCGTCACGGTGAGCACGCTGCAGCCCGGCATCACGCTGAACTTCATCATCGCCACCGAAGGCATCTACCCCTCGCGCAACTGAGGGGCCGCGTCCGCGGCTTTCCAGCCCGGCTGGAAGCGGCGGTGCGTTCCATCGCGACCATTCGCCAGCTCTCAGCCTCCTGCGCGGGGCTGCGGAGCGGTGCGTCCCGCGCCATGCGCGCGGGTCCATTCAAAGCAGTCACCAACCGAAAGTGAGGGAAACCATGGATGAAGCGTATATCGGCACGATCGTGCTGTGGGCCGGCAGCTGGGTGCCGAGGAACTGGGCGCTGTGCGACGGAACGCAGCTGAAGATCATGGACTACCAGGCGCTGTACTCGCTCATCGGCGTGCGCTACGGCGGCGATGCGCGCACCACCTTCAATCTCCCCGACCTGCGCAACCGGGTGCCCATGGGGCTGCAGGCGGCCTCGCAGATGCCCGGCGCCACGGGCGCAGCGTCGCAGGCCCTGACCGTGACCGGTGCCGCCACCGGCATGATCGTCGCCAACCAGCTGCCCCCGATGAGCGGCAAGGCATCCGTATCGATCCCCGTGAACAACGCGCCGGTCGCGGCGAACCTCACCGACGTCCCGGGCCCCACCGGCGTGCTGGCCAAGGGAACGGCGGGCAACTTCGGCGCGAAGATCTACACGAGCGATGCCGCCAACACCAACCTCAAGCCCTTCGACGCACCCGTCACCATCAGCGCGGGTTCCGCGCAGCAGCCCCTGTCGCTGCCGGTGTCGCTGTCGGGCCAGGTGAGCACCCTCCAGCCATCGCTGACGCTGAACTTCATCATCTGCCTGCTGGGGCTCTACCCCGACCGGCCCTGATCCGTCCGCCATGCCCGCGGACCGTTCCAGACATCTTGAGGAAAGAGGGAAATCATGGATGAGAGTTACATCGGCACCGTCCTGCTGTGGACGGCGGCCTTCGTGCCGCGCGGCTGGGCGCTGTGCGACGGGTCGGTCCTGAACATCACGCAGAACCCCGCGCTGTTCGCGATCCTGGGCAACCGCTTCGGCGGCGACGGGCGCACCACCTTCCAGCTGCCCGACCTGCGCAACCGCGTACCCATGGGCCTGCAGACGGCCGACCAGCCGCCCGGCCCGACAGGGGCCGCGTCGCATCCCGTGGTGCTCACCGGAGCGGCGACTGGAATGATCTCCGCCAGCCAGCTGCCTCCGGTGGGTGGCAACGCATCCCTGGGCATTCCCGCGAACAGCGCGCCGACACTGGCCAACGTGACCGAAACGCCCGGTCCCGGGTCCGTGCAGAGCAAGGGCAAGGGGGGCAACTTCGACGTCAAGGAATGGACGAGCGATGCCCCGAATGCCAACCTCAAGCCGTTCGACGCCCCTGTGTCCGTCGTCCCGGTGGGCGCGCAGCAGCCCCTGGCCTTGCCGGTGGCGGCGTCCGGGACGATGGGCACCCTCCAGCCTTCGCTGACGGTGGCCTTCATCATCTGCGTGCAGGGGCTGTTCCCGCCCCGGCCCGATTGAGGGTGCTTCAGGTCACCGCGCCGCGTGCGTCCACGCGCAGGATGCGCTCGACCACGCCGTGCGCGAGCCCGCCGCGCACGCCGATGAGGTGGCCGTGCAGGTTCACCGTCGGGTCGCAGTGGCCGGGCACGAGCCAGAGCATGCGGCCGATGGCGGGCAGACGGGCCCGCTCCCCATCCGCGAACAGCAGGCCGTGCTCGTCGCCACCGTTGGCGTAGCGCAGCGCGCGTTCGGGCGGCAGGAAGGCGACCTGCGGCAGGCCGGAGTCGATGGCATGGCTCTTGTGGCCCGCATCGCAGACGGCATGCGTATCGCGGCTGGAGATGACCTGGGTCTTGATGAACAGCGCATGCTCGAAGGCCGGCTGCGCGGGCTCGCGTTCATTGGCCGCGTAGTCCGCGTCCATGAACAGGAAGGAGCCGGCCTGCAGTTCGCCGTACACGCCGCTCGCGGCCTCGTGCACCAGGGTGCCCGTGCCCGCGCCGGTGACGAGGGGGACGGGCAGGCCCGCCGCCTGGATGGCATCGCGCGTGGCGCGGGCGGCCTCCACCGCGGCGGCGATGGCATCGCGCCGTTCGGCCGCGCCGCGCAGGTGCTGGGCCCGGCCGTGGTAGGCGTGCAGGCCGGCGAAGCGCAGCCGGGCATGGCGGGCGACCGCCTGCGCGAGCGGCACCGCCGCCTCGCCCGGTGGCACGCCGCAGCGGCCCTGGCCCACGTCGATCTCCACGAACACGTCGATGCCGGCGCCGTCCGGGCCGGCAGCGTCCATGGCCTCGGCCAGGCGGGCGATGCCCTCCAGGCTGTCCACGGCGATGGCGAGGCGCCCGCCCAGGCCGGCGAGCTGCCGGGCCAGGCGCGCCACGCGCTGCAGCTTGGCCGGCGCGATCACTTCATTGCTGATGTAGATGTCCGTCACGCCCCCGGCGGCGAGTGCCTCGGCTTCGGACACCTTCTGCACGCAGGCGCCGCCGGCCCCGGCCTGCTGCAGGCGCAGCGCCAGTTCGGCGCACTTATGCATCTTCGCGTGCGGGCGCCAGCGCACCTGGTGCTTGCGAGCGAAATCGGCCATGCGCTGGATGTTGCGCTCCATGGCGTCGAGGTCCACGACCGCGGCGGGGGTGTCGATCAGGTCCACCCGCTGGCCGATGGTGGCGAGCAGCGCCGTGGCGGGATCAGGCATGGTTTTCATCGCGGGCGGCATCCTCGAGGTGTTGCGTGTCGGCCCAGCCCACCAGGGTGAGCCCGTCTTCGGTCCAGAGCAGGCGGTTGATGGCGGCGTTGGCCAGGAGCCAGGTGCGCGGCGCCTGCAGTTCCTGGCCGGTGGCGGCGCGGTAGAGAACGTCCATCACGCCGCCGTGTGCCACGAGGGCGATCAGTTCACCCGGGTGCCGGCGGGCGAGTGCATGGGTGGCCGCAGTGATGCGCTCGCGGAAGGAGAGCAGCGATTCGCCGCCTTCGGGCTCGAAATCCGGGTCGCGCTGCCGCCAGCGGCGGGCCTGTTCGGGCAGTTCGGCCTCGATCTCGCGGAAGGTGCGTCCCTCCATGAGGCCGAACGCGCGCTCTCGCAGCCGCACGTCGGTGGCCAGGGGCGCGCCCGTGGCGTCTGCCACGGCCTGGGCCGTGGCATGGGCGCGCCGCAGGTCGCTGGCGTAGATCGCGGCCACGGGCTCGTCCGCGAGGGCACGGCCCAGCTGCCGGGCCTGCCAGAGGCCGGTGTCGTTCAGGGGAATGTCGAGGTGGCCCTGGATGCGCGTGTCCACGTTCCAGGCGGTTTCCCCGTGGCGGATGGCGATGATGCGGGTGGCTTGCTGCATGCGGCGGTCAGGGGGCGCGGCCCGGATCGGGGGGCACGACCACCCCCGGCGTGGCGGGTGCGGAGGGCGCGGCGGAGGTGGCGGGGGCGGGGACAGGCCCCTGGCCGGCCGGGGCGAACGTGGTGCGCACCTGGCGCGGCCCGGCGGGCGGTGCCGGGAATCCGGTGAGTGCGGCGTCGAACAGGATGCCGAAGATGGCCGGATCGTTCACCCAGACATCCTCATAGATGGCCGAGGTTTCATAGACGATCTTCTGCGTGGCCGCGTCGCGCAGCACCAGGCTGGCCTCGCGGCGGTAGAGCGTGGGCGGGCGGTCCATCATCCAGCCGGAGCCCATGCCCCAGCCCCATCCGCCGCGGCCGCCCCAACCCACCCCCCAGCCCCAGCCGGGGTAGGCGGGTCCGTAGTAGGGCCAGGAGGCGGGCCAGGTGGTGCTGGCGCTGGCGCCGATCTGCAGCACCAGCCGGGCGTTGGCGTCGTCGCGCTGCAGGCCCACGCGCGCGAGCGACTGCTGGGCCAGCGCCTCGATGGGTGCGAACTGCGCGGCCTGCGCCTGCTGCGAAGGCAGGCGCTCGAGCCGGTAGGTGGGCGGGGAGGGCAGCCCGGGCAGGGTGGAGTAGGTGGACACGGTGCTGTCCACCGTGCGGGTGCTGGCGCAGCCGGCCAGCACGGCGGCGGCCAGCAGCAGCCAGAGGCAGCGGAAAAGCCGGGGCAGTCCGGCGGTGGCGGCATTCATGGGCGGTCTCCTGGAATCCGGTACGAAGGGGAAGGCTTCACGGGTCGCTCGGAGGGCCGCGGCGTGTCAGGAAATCTGCACCACCTGCAGGCCCGGCAGGGCGGGCGCCGGGGGGAATTCCTCCGCGTCGAAGGCCTTGTCGCCGTCGTCGCTCGGAACGCCCGTGGCCTTCAGATGCTGGAAGTCGTGCAGCGTTCCGTCCAGCAGGTGGGAGGGCACGATGTTCTGCAGGGCGTTGAACATGTTGTCCACGCGGCCGGGGAAGCGCTTGTCCCAGTCGCGCAGCATCTCGCCGACCTGCTTGCGCTGCAGGTTCTCCTGGCTGCCGCAGAGGTTGCACGGGATGATCGGGAACTGCTGCTGCTGCGCCCAGCGGGTGGTGTCCTTCTCGGTCACGTAGGCCAGCGGGCGGATCACCACGTGGCGGCCGTCGTCGCTGACCAGCTTCGGGGGCATGGCCTTCATCTTGCCGCCGAAGAACATGTTGAGCAGCAGCGTCTGCAGGATGTCGTCGCGGTGGTGGCCCAGCGCGATCTTGGTGCAGCCCAGCTCGTCGGCCACGCGGTAGAGGATGCCGCGGCGCAGCCGGCTGCACAGGCCGCAGGTGGTCTTGCCCTCGGGCACCACCCGCTTGACGATGCTGTAGGTGTCCTGGTTCTCGATGTGGAAGGGCACGCCGGTGGTGGCCAGGTATTCGGGCAGGATGTGCTCCGGGAAGCCCGGCTGCTTCTGGTCGAGGTTCACGGCGACCAGGTCGAAGTGGATGGGCGCGCGTTTTTGCAGCTTGATGAGGATGTCCAGCAGGGTGTAGCTGTCCTTGCCGCCGGACATGCACACCATGACCTTGTCGCCCTCCTCGATCATGCGGTAATCGACGATGGCGCGGCCCACCTCGCGGCACAGGCGCTTCTCGAGCTTGTGCGCCTCGCGTTCGATCCGGGCCTGCGCGGGGCGGGAGGCGTCGGCGGTCCAGTCGGTGTCTTGGGGCAGGGCGGTCATGGGAGGGGAGACAATCGGGTCGCGGAAGCAGGAAGGGGCACGGCGCGGCTGCGCGGCGCCCCCCCCGCTTGCCGCGCGGCGCAGCCGTGCGGCGGCGCCCGTTCAAGGGGCGGGTGACCGCCGATTTTACGGCGGGAACGCATTTCCGGGACGGATGGAAGGCGCATGGGAACAGGCAAGGACGTATTTCGTGGAGCCCCGCCGGACGGTGCGGCCGCGGCCGGCGCGGCGGACCCTGCGGCCCGCCTGCGCACGAAGATCGTGGCGCTGGCGGTGGTGCCGCTGCTCGTCACCCTGGCGCTGGTGACGGCCCTGGTGCGCCACCAGGCACAGGATCTCGCGCGGCGCGAGCGCGCCCTGGTGGAGCAGTCGTACCTGGAGCAGCGCCGCAGCGAGCTGCGCAGCTACGTGGACCTGGCGGTGAGCACCGTGCGGCCGCTCTACGAGGCGGGCGGCGACGACCCGAAGGCGCGGGAGGAGGCCATGCGCCGCCTGGCCGCGCTGGACTACGGCAGCGACGGCTACTTCTTCGTGTATGACCTGCAGGGCCGCTCCCTCATGCATTCGCGCCAGCCGGAACTGGTGGGCAGGATGCTGTGGGACCTGCGCGACCCCCAGGGGCGGCCGACCATCCAGCAGCTCATCGCGCAGGCGCAGGCCGGCGGCGGCTTCGTGGAGTATTCCTGGCCCAAGCCCTCCCTCGGGGGGCAGCTCGCGCCGAAACTGGGCTACGTGATCGCCCTGCCGCACTGGAACTGGATGGTGGGCACGGGGCTGTACCTGGACGACATCGAGGCCACGCAGGCCGGCCTGGAGCGCCAGGTGGGCTCCAACGTGGGCACCACGATGTGGTGGATCGCGGGTTTCGCCGCCCTGGGCTTCGCGGCGATCAGCGCCTGCGGGCTGCTGCTCAACCTCAGCGAGCACCGCCTGTCGGAGGCCCGCCTCCGCCTGCTCGCGCGCCGCGTGGTGCAGTCGCAGGAGGAGGAGCGCGGGCACCTCGCGCGCGAACTGCACGACGGCACCAGCCAGACCCTGGTTTCCGCCAAGCTGCTCATCGAGTCGGCGGTGGAGGAAATCGAGCGCGAGCGCCCGGCGCCGGCCACCCTCGGCACCGCGCTGCAGCACCTCAACGAGGCCCTGGGCGAGGTGCGACGCCTGTCGCACGAGCTGCGCCCGGCGCTGCTGGACACCCTCGGCCTGCCCGCCGCGCTGGAGCACCTGGCCCGCGCCTTCGGAGAACACGGCCCGGTGGCGGCCACCGCCGACGTGGCCCAGCCGCCGGGGCCGCTGCCGCAGGACGTCACCACCGCGCTGTTCCGCGTCGCCCAGGAGGCGCTCACCAACGTGCGCAAGCACGCGCAGGCGCGGCAGGTGCACGTGACGCTGGAATGCGTGGGCGGCGGCGTGCAGCTGGAGGTGCGCGACGACGGGCGGGGCTTCGATCCCGCGGCGCTGCAGCACGATCCGCGGCGCGGCATCGGCCTGCGCAACATGCACGAGCGCATGGCGGCCATCGGCGGCCGCCTGCAGGTGCGTTCGGGCGCGGGCGGCACGCGCGTGGTGGCCGAGGTGCCCGCGGATAGGATGGAGTCCGAATGACTGCGCCCGCCATCGCTCCCCTGGAGCGCCCCGTCCGCCTTTTTCTCGTCGATGACCATGCCCTTGTGCGCGACGGCCTGCGCGCGCGCCTGGGCAGCCTGCCGTGGGTGGCGATCGTGGGAGAGGCCTCCGGCGCGGACGAGGCGGAGCCGCTGATCGCGCGGCTGGCGCCCGGCATCGTCCTCATGGACGTGGGCATGAAGGACGTGAGCGGGCTGGACTTCGCCGCCCGCCTGCTGGCCGGCGACGGCGCCCCGCGGGTGCTCATGCTCAGCATGTACGACAACCCCGAGTACGTGCAGCGCGCCCTGCAGGTGGGCGCCAGCGGCTACGTGCTCAAGGATGCGCCGGCGTCCGAGCTGGTCGCGGCGCTGGAGGCGGTGGCCGCGGGAGGCACCTTCCTCAGCCCGGCCGTGTCGCAGCGGCTCTTCCGCAACCAGGCCCCGAAGCCGCTGCTCACCCCGCGCGAGAGCGAGATCCTGGCGGCGCTGGGCCGCGGCGCGTCCAGCAAGCAGATCGCCTGCGATCTCGGCCTGAGCGTGCGCACGGTGGAGGCGCACCGGCAGAACATCCGCCGGCGGCTGGAACTGGGCAGCCTGGCGGAGCTGATCCGCTATGCCGTCGAGCACGCCAAGCGCTTCGACACGGGTCGCTGACGCCCGGGGCCTGTCGGCAGTCCCTAGGGTTGTCCCTTACGAAATTCCACCCGGGCCGCCTACGTGGCAGGGCGGATGCGCGCGGCGCCCCTGACCGGGATACTGGCCTGCCCCCGGACCACCGGGGCCGATCCCGCATTCAGGAGACAAGTCCCATGCCCCTCATCCGCCGCCACCTGGTGTGGCTCTGCATCGCCGTGCTCGGCGCCTGGGCGCTCGGCACCGTCGCGCTGACGCGCGGCGAGGCCGTCAGCGCGCTCTGGATCGTCGTCGCGGCGGTCTGCGTCTATCTCATCGCCTACCGCTACTACAGCCTGTTCATCGCCCAGCGCGTGCTGGGGCTGGACGCCAGGCGCTCCACGCCGGCATGGCGCCACAACGACGGACTGGACTACGTGCCCACCAACAAGCACGTGCTGTTCGGCCACCACTTCGCCGCCATCGCGGGCGCGGGGCCGCTGGTGGGCCCCGTGCTGGCCGCGCAGATGGGCTACGTGCCGGGCCTGCTGTGGCTGCTCGCAGGCGTGGTGTTCGCGGGCGCGGTGCAGGATTTCATCGTGCTCTTCATCTCCACGCGGCGCGACGGCCGCTCGCTGGGCGACCTCGTCAAGCAGGAGATGGGCACCGTGCCGGGGCTGATCGCGCTCTTCGGCACCTTCATGATCATGATCATCATCCTGGCCGTGCTGGCGCTGATCGTGGTCAAGGCGCTGGCCGAATCGCCCTGGGGCGCGTTCACCGTGGCGGCGACCATTCCCGTGGCGCTCTTCATGGGTGTGTACCTGCGCTTCCTGCGCCCGGGCCGCATCGCCGAGGTGTCCGTCATCGGCTTCGTGCTGCTGATGGCCGCGATCTTCGGCGGACAGGCCGTGGCCGCGCACCCCACCTGGGGGCCGATGTTCACCTTCTCGGGCACCACGCTCACCTGGATGCTGATCGGCTACGGCTTCGTCGCCGCCTCGCTGCCGGTGTGGCTGCTGCTGGCGCCGCGCGACTACCTCTCCACCTTCCTGAAGATCGGCACCATCGTGGCGCTGGCCATCGGCATCGTGGTGGTGGCGCCCACGCTGGAGATGCCGGCCATCACGCAGTTCGCGCAGGGCAACGGCCCGGTGTGGTCGGGCAGCCTGTTCCCGTTCCTCTTCATCACCATCGCCTGTGGTGCGGTCTCGGGCTTCCACGCGCTGATCTCCTCGGGCACCACCCCCAAGATGCTGGAGAACGAGACCCATGCCCGCTACATCGGCTACGGCGGCATGCTGGCCGAATCCTTCGTCGCCGTGATGGCGCTGGTGGCCGCCTCGTGCATCAACCCCGGCATCTACTTCGCGATGAACAGCCCCGCCGCGCTCGTGGGCACCACGCCCGAGGCAGTGGCGCAGACGCTCTCCACCTGGGGCTTCGTGATCACGCCCGACATGCTGGTGCAGACCGCGAAGGACGTGGGCGAGCACACCATCCTGGGCCGCGCCGGCGGCGCACCGACGCTCGCCGTGGGCATGGCGCACATCCTGCACCAGGTGGTGGGCGGGCCGACCATGATGGCCTTCTGGTACCACTTCGCGATCCTGTTCGAGGCGCTCTTCATCCTCACCGCGGTGGACGCCGGCACGCGCGCGGGCCGCTTCATGCTGCAGGACCTGCTGGGCAGCTTCGTGCCCGCGCTCAAGCGCACCGACTCGCTGCCGGCCAACCTCGTCGCCACCGCGCTGTGCGTGGGCGCCTGGGGCTACTTCCTCTACCAGGGTGTGGTCGATCCGCTGGGTGGCATCAACACGCTGTGGCCGCTGTTCGGCATCTCCAACCAGATGCTGGCCGCCGTGGCGCTGATGCTGGGCACCGTGGTGCTGTTCCGCATGAAGCGCGAGGCCTTCGCCTGGGTGACCATCGCCCCGGCCGCGTGGCTGCTGGCGTGCACGCTCACGGCCGGCTGGCAGAAGATCTTCTCGGCCGACCCGAAGATCGGCTTCCTGTCGCACGCCGCGAAGTACGCCGAGGGCATCGCCCAGGGCACGGTGATCGCGCCGGCCAAGACGGCCGAGGCCATGTCGCGCATCGTGCTCAACGACCGCATCAACGCCGGGCTGTGCGCGCTGTTCATCTTCGTGGTGCTGAGCGTGCTGGTCTACAGCGTGCGCGCCTGCCTGCAGGCCCGCGCCGCCAACCGTCCCACGGCGCAGGAGACCCCGTTCGAGGCCCTGCCGGAGGGCGCGCGGTGAGTCCGGCGGCCGACGGCAGCGGGAACGGAAGCGGCGCCCGCAGCGCCGCGGGCCGGCCGCTGCAGGCCGCGCGCGGGGCCGTGCAAGCCGTCGCCACGGGCGGGCGCTACCTGGCGCAGTCGCTGCGCCTCATGGTGGGCCTGCCCGACTACGATGCCTACCTGACCCACCGCGAGCGCACGCATCCCGGAGAACCCGTGATGAGCTACGCCGAGTTCTTCCGGGAGCGCCAGGACGCGCGCTATGGCGGCAACGGGCGCATCGGCCGCTGCTGCTGAAGGTCAGGCCGCCGGGGTCACCACTCCCCGCACTCCATCCGGATCGCTACCTCGCAGTCGTCGAAGATTTCGAGCTTGGCGATCTTCACGCGCACGCCGAGCACGCCGGGCAGCTGCATCAGGCGGCGCGTGAGCTTGCCGATCAGGCTCTCCAGCAGGTTCACGTGTTCTGCCGTGCATTCGTCGATGATGATCTGGCGCACCTTGCGGTAGTCCAGCACGTGGCCGATGTCGTCGTCGTGCGGCAGCAGCGGCTGGCGGCCCTGGTTCAATTCGGCGTCGACCTGGATGGGCTGGGGCGCGGTCTTCTCATGGTCGAGGATGCCCAGGTTGGCGTCGAAGCGCAAACCGGTGAGCGTGAGGATCTGGAGGCCGCCGTCGGGGTGCATGGGCATGGTGGCTGAAGAAAAAGCGATGAAGGGGATGGGTGCGGGGCCTGCGCGCCGCGCCTCACATGAGCGAGAAGTCGCGCTCGAAGCGCATCAGGTGCTGACCGCCGTCCACCAGCAGCGTGGTGCCGGTGATGGAGCGGTTCTCCAGCGCGAAGCGCACGGCGGCGGCCACGTCCTCGGGCGTGGAGGAGCGGCCCAGGGGGCTCTGCCGGTGCAGTTCGCGGAATTTCTCGTCGGACAGCATGTGGCTGGTGAGCGTGAGCCCGGGCGCCACCCCCACCACGCGCACGCGCGGGGCCAGGGCCTGCGCCAGCAGGGTGTTGGCCGATTCGAGCGCGGCCTTGGAGAGCGTGTAGCTCAGGAAATCGGGGTTCGGGTTCCAGAGCTTCTGGTCGAGCAGGTTCACGACGGCGCCCTGCGGGTGGTGGCCTGGTGTGTCGTCGCGAGAGGCCAGGTGCGCATGCAATGCCTGCGCCAGCAGGATGGGCGCGGCGGTGTTGCTGCGCAGGTGCTTCTCGAGCGCATCGAAGCCGAAGCTCGCCACATTGTCGTGCTCGAAGAGCGATGCGCTGTTGACCACGGCATCCACGGTGCCGAGTTCCGCGGCCACGCGCGGCAGCAGGGCGCGCACCGCGGCCTCGTCGTGGAAGTCGGCATCGAAGGCGGCGCTGCCCGGCGTGAGCGCGGCGCAGTCGGAGGCGGTGCGCAGGGCATCCTCGCGCGAGCCGCGGTAATGCACGGCCACGCGCCAGCCCGCGGCGGCGAGCGCCAGGGCGATCTCGCGGCCGAGGCGCCGGGCGGCGCCGGTGACCAGCACGGTACGGAGGGAAGCGGAGGAGGGCATGGGGGACAATCGGGTCGTGACGACGACAGAACAGCCCCCCAGTTTATCGAGCGCCCTGGCCCGGCGCATCGCCGATGGCATCGCCGAGGCCGGCGGCTGGACCGGCTTCGACCGGTTCATGGAATGGGCCCTCTACACGCCCGGCCTGGGCTATTACGCCAACGCGCTGCCGAAGTTCGGTGCCCTGCCGCAGTCCGGCAGCGATTTCGTGACCGCGCCGGAAATGTCCCCCGTGTTCGGCCAGGCCCTGGCGCGGCAGGTGCGCGAGGCGCTGGACGCCACCGACACGCACGACGTATGGGAGTTCGGCGCCGGCTCCGGCGCGCTGGCCGCCCAACTGCTGGAGGCGCTGGGCGACCGCGTGCGCCGCTACACCATCGTGGACCTGTCGGGCAGCCTGCGCCAGCGCCAGCGCGAGCGGCTCGCGCCCTGGGGCGACCGCGTGCAGTGGGCCCAGGCCCTGCCGGAGCGCATCGAGGGCGTGGTGGTGGGCAACGAGGTGCTCGACGCCATGCCGGTCCAGCTGCTGGCCCGCCACGGCGGGGCGGAAGGTGGCACGTGGCACGAGCGCGGCGTGGTCGTCGAAGGTGCTGACGGCGGCGTCCCCCGCTTCGCCTGGGAGGACCGCCCCACGGCCCTGCGCCCGCCCGTCGAGCCCGAGGGCCCGCAGGACTACCTGACCGAGATCCACGCGCAGGGCGAGGGTTTTTTGCGCATGCTGGGGCAGCGCCTCGCGCGCGGAGCGGCTTTCCTCATCGACTACGGATTCCCCGAGGCCGAGTACTACCACCCGCAGCGCCACATGGGTACGCTGGTGTGCCACCGGGCCCACCAGGTCGATTCCGATCCGCTCTCCGGCGTGGGCGCGAAGGACATCACCGCCCACGTCAACTTCACCGCCATGGCCGTGGCCGCGCAGGAGGCGGGGCTGGACGTGCTGGGTTACACCACGCAGGCGCACTTCCTCATCAACTGCGGCCTGCTCGCGCTGCTGGAGCCATTGCCGCAGGCGGAGCGCGCGCAGGCCGCCAAGCTCATGATGGAGCACGAGATGGGCGAGCTCTTCAAGGTGCTGGCCGTGGGCACTGGCGTGCCGGTGTGGACGCCGTTGGGCTTTGCGCGCGGCGACCGCACGCATCGGCTCTGACTCGCTTGAGCACTCGGCCGGCCGCTCACGGCGTGGCCAGGCTCTCCAGTGCCTGGGCATGCAGCGAGGGCGTGGCGGCGGCCACCACGCGCCCGTCCGATTCCACCGTCAGGGCGCGTCCCTGCCAGTCGGTGATGCGGCCGCCCGCCCCTTCCACCAGGCAGACCAGCGACAGATAATCGTAGGGCTGCAGGCCCGCTTCCACCACCAGATCCACATGGCCGGACGCCAGTTGGGCGTAGGCGTAGCAGTCGCCGCCGAAGCGCCGCAGGGCGCAGGCGCGGCTCAGCACGTCGAAGCGCCGCCAGTCCTCGGCCGCGAAGGCATCGGGCGACGTGGTGTAGATGCGTGCCTGCGCCAGCTGCGCGCAGCCGCTGGCCTGCACCGGCTGGCCGTTGCATTGCGTCCCCTGGCCGGCCAGCCCGAGCCAGCGCTCACCCAGCACGGGCATGTCCATCAGGCCCAGCACCGGACGGCCATGGTGCAGCAGGGCGATGAGCGTGCCCCACAGGGGTGATCCGGTGATGAAGCTCTTGGTGCCGTCGATCGGGTCGATCACCCACACGTACTCGGCGTCCAGCCGCTCGCGGCCATGTTCCTCCCCCAGGATGCCGTGCGCGGGCGCCTGGGCCCGCAGCAGCGCGCGCATGGCCAGCTCGGCCTCGCGGTCGGCCACGGTGACGGGACTTTCGTCCGCCTTGGTGAGGACATCCAGCCGGGTGCGGAAGTACCGCAGCGAAGGGACGCGGGCCGCGTCGGCCATGGCCTGGGCCAGGGATGCGAGAGCGGAAGAAGGGGTGACCGGAGTGTTCATGGAAAAGTCCAGGAAAGGAGGGGAGGGGAACCGGCAGGCAGTGCGGCCGGGGTTGGCATATTTAGTGCTTGTGGATTTTCGTGCAAAAACAATAATTTGCACAAGTGCAATAAAACGCACAATCCTGGTGAATCGGTACCGCCGGCCCGCGGCGATTCCGCACCGTTGTCTGGCCCCGCACCGTTCTGGAGAAATTCATGCGCAATCGCTCCCCTCTCTTCGCCGCCCTGCGCCTGCTGCCCGTGCTGGGCGCGCTGGCCTGCGGCTGGCCCGGCGCCCACGCGGGCACCGTCACCGCCTACACGGCCCTGGAAGAAGACGAGATCAAGGAATACCTCGCAGCGGCCAAGAAGGACCTGCCCGACGTGGACGTGAAGGTGCTGCGCCTCTCCACGGGCGACCTGGGCGCGCGCATCCTGGCCGAGGCCGGCAATCCGCAGCATGACGTGATCTGGGGCTGGGCCCTGACCAACACGCTGGACCCCCGCATCACCGCGCTGCTGGAACCCTACCAGCCCAAGGGCAGCGACAAGCTGGCCGCCAAGGACAAGGCCGCCGATGGCAAATGGTTCGCCACCACGGGCTACATGGCCGCGTTCTGCGTGAACACCGAGGTGCTCAAGGCCAAGAAGCTGCCCATGCCCACCTCGTGGAAAGACCTTGCCAACCCCGTCTACAAGGGCGAGGTGGTCATGCCCAACCCCGTGTCCTCGGGCACGGGCTACCTGCAGATCGCGGCGATCATCCAGTCGCGCGGCAACGAGGAGGGCTGGAAGCTCATCAAGGCCATGGACGCCAACGTGGCGCAGTACATCAAGTCGGGTTCGCGCCCCTGCAAATCGGCGCGCGCCGGGGAGTTCGCGATCGGCACCTCGCTGGCGTTCGCGGCCATGCAGTCGGTGGACGATGGCTACCCGATCAAGATGGTGATCCCGAGCGACGGCGCGGGCTACGAGCTCGAGGCTTCCGGCCTGATGGCCGCGTCGAAGAACAAGGCCGACGCCAAGCGGTTCCTGGACTGGATGCTCTCGCCCCACGCGGCGCAGCTCTACACCAAGTACAAGGAAATCGTCACCGTGCCCGGCGTGCCGCAATCCAAGGCCGCTGCGGCGGCGGGCCTGCCCGCAGACCTCTCCAAGGTGCTCTACCCCGTCGATTTCGCCAAATCCGCCAAGGACCGCGATGCCATCCTGGGCACCTGGCAAAAGACCATCGGCCGCTGACCTCATTCCCACGCACCCCACGCACCACAGGCAAGCACACCATGTCCCTGCAGATCACCGACCTGCACAAGAGCTTCGACGGCCAGGTCGCGCTCGAACGCATCAACCTCACCGTGGGCGCATCGGAGTTCGTGTGCCTGCTGGGCCCCAGCGGCTGTGGCAAGACCACGCTGCTGCGCATCATCGCCGGGCTGCTGCCGGGCGACGGCGGCAGCATTGCGCTGGGCGGGCGCGACCTGGCCACGCTGCCCGCCCGCGACCGCGGCTTCGGCATCGTGTTCCAGTCGTACTCGCTGTTCCCGCACATGACGGTGGCGCAGAACGTGGGCTACGGCCTCGCCATCCGCAGCACGCCGCCCGCGCAGGTCGCCGCGCGCACGGCCGAACTGCTGGAGATGGTCAAGCTGGCGGACTTCGGCGCGCGCTACCCGGCGCAACTCTCGGGCGGCCAGCAGCAGCGCGTGGCCATCGCGCGGGCGCTGGCCGTGAACCCCTCGCTGCTGCTGCTCGACGAACCCCTGTCGGCGCTGGACGCGCGCGTGCGCGCCGATCTGCGCCACGAGTTGCGCGAGGTGCAGCGCCGGCTGGGCATTCCGACCATCATGGTCACGCACGACCAGGAGGAAGCCCTGGCCATGGCCGACCGCATCGTGTGCATGCAGGGCGGCCGCATCGCGCAGGCGGGCTCGCCGCGCGAGCTGTACCTCACGCCCCGCACGCGCTTCGTCGCCAACTTCATGGGACACAGCAACCTGCTGTCGCCCGCGCAGGCGCGGCAGCTCCTGCCCGCCCTGGGCGAGGCGCCGCACGACATGGCCGCCGGCTCCGCGCTGCTGTGCATCCGCCCCGAACGGCTGCGCATTGACCCCAGTCCCCAAGGCGCGGGCCGGGTGACCGGCACCACCTTCCTGGGCAGCATCCAGCGCGTGCAGCTGCACTGGAACGGCCTGGACCTGCTGGCCGAATCGAGCAGCGCCGGCACCTGGGAGACGGGCCAGCCCGTCGACGTCTCCGTGAACGCGCAGGACTGCGCCTGGGTGCAGGCATGAGCGCGGCGACCTCCACCCCGCAGCTCGCGCCCATGCACGCGGGCGAGCGTTGGCTGCTGCGCGCCTGCCTGGTGCTGCCGCTGGCGGCGCTGGTGCTGTTCTTCGGCATGCCCATGCTCGTCATCGCCTGGCGCAGCCTGGTGCAGGACGGCGGCGGCATCGGCTGGGGCAACTACCTGGCGCTGCTGGACACTCCCGGCGTATGGCGGGCGCTGGGCCACAGCCTGCTGCTGGGCGGCGCCACCACGCTGGTCACCCTGGTGCTGGCCTTCGTGGTGGCCTACGGCCTGGAGCGCACCTGCATGCCAGGGCGCCGCTTCGTGGCCGGGGCGCTGGCGCTGCCCATGCTGGCCCCCTCGCTCGTGCTGGGCCTGGGGCTGATCTTCCTGCTGGGGCGCAACGGCATCGTGGGCAAGATGCTGGGCGTGCGGCCCGAAATCTACGGCTTCTGGGGCCTGCTGATCGCCGACGTGCTCTACGCGCTGCCGCAGGCCGTGCTGATCGTGCGCACCGCGCTGCGCCAGGGCGACGCCCGCCAGTACGACGCGGCCGAGGTGCTGGGTGCCACGCCCTGGCGGCAGTTCCTGGACATCACGCTGCCGCAGGCCCGCTACGGCCTGCTGAGCGCGGGCTTCGTCGTGTTCACGATCACCATCACCGACTTCGGCAACGCCGTGGTCATCGGCGGCGACTTCGCCGTGCTGGCCACGGAGATCTACAACCAGGTCAGCGGGCAGATGAAGTTCGGCATGGGCGCGGTGGTGGGCATCCTGCTGCTGGCGCCGGCGGCGCTGTCGGTGTTCATCGAGCGCGTGGCCGCGCAGCGTGCCGGCGCGGGCGCCGAGTCGGCCCTGCCGCCCACGCCCGTGCGC
The DNA here is from genome assembly GCF_042847045.1 of Acidovorax sacchari. NCBI lineage: Bacteria > Pseudomonadati > Pseudomonadota > Betaproteobacteria > Burkholderiales > Comamonadaceae > Acidovorax > Acidovorax sacchari. The sequence goes on along the minus strand of NZ_AP035783.1, from coordinate 4,844,990 downwards.
CGCCCGGGGCGCGATGCCGCGTTCTTCTTCGCCTGCATGGCCATCGCGGGCGGCATCGCGGCCCTGGTGCTCACGGTGGTCCTGGCGAGCTTCATCCGGCTGTGGCCGTACCGGCTGGATCTCACGCTCAAGCACTACGACATCACCATCGCGGGCGGCTACGCGCCGCTCTGGACCTCGGTGTGGGTGTCGGCCCTGGCTGCCTGCCTGGGCACGGCGATGCTGTTCGTGCTGTGCTTCGGCATCCGGCGCATGCCGGGGCGGCTGGCGCGCGCGGCCACGGCCCTGTCGGCGCTGCCCGTGGGCGTGCCCGGCCTCGTGCTGGGGCTGGCCTATGTGTTCACCTTCAACAGCGCCACCTGGCCCTGGGGCATGCTGTACGGCACGGCCGTGCTGCTGGCGCTGTGCAACTACTACCACTATCACACGCAGGGCTTCATGACCATGATGACCGGCATGCGCCACGTGCCCGCCACGCTGGAGGACGCCACCACCGTGCTGGGCGGCGGCACCGCGCGCGTGCTGCGCGACGTGTACCTGCCGGCGCTGCGGCACACGCTGCTGGCCGTGCTGGCCTTCCTGTTCATGCGCTCCATGGTCACCCTCTCGGCCGTCATCTTCCTCGTCACGCCCTCGCTGCCCATGGGCGCGGTCACGGTGATGCGGCTGGACGAGGCGGGGCTCACCTCGCAGGCCGCCGCGTTCTCCACCTGCATCATGGCGGTGGTGGGCTCGCTGGCGCTGCTGCTGCACTTGTCCACGCAGCGCCGCACCGCGCGCGCAAGACCTGCATAACATCGCTCCCATGCTGCAAGAAGAACGATTCCTCCGCATCCGCACGCTGCTGTCCACGCTCTCTCGCGTGAGCACCGAACGCATCGCCCTCGACCTCGACGTGTCGCGCGAGACCGTGCGCCGAGACATCCTGGCGCTGGAGTCGCAGGGCGTCCTGCGGCGCGTGCACGGCGGCGTGGTGGTCCAGGGTCCGGAGCCCGAGCCCCCGCTGGCCGTGCGCCAGGCCGTGCGCGCGCGCGAGAAGCGGGCCATCGCCCGCGCCGCGCTGCAGCTGGTGCAGCCGGGGCAGACGCTGTTCCTGGACGCCGGCAGCACCACCACCATCCTGGCCGAAGAGCTGTCGAGCCTGTCGGGCCTGACCGTCATCACGAACGGGCTGAACGTGGCGCTCAAGCTGGCCGCCGCCGATGCCGGACGCAGCGCGCGCAACGACGTGATCCTGCTGGGCGGGCGCACCGACCCGGCCGTGCAGGCCACCCATGGCGACACCACCGTGGCCGAGATCCACCGCTACCGCGCCGACGTGGCGCTGCTCTCGCCCGTGGGCATCAGCGTGCACGGCGGCGCCACCAGCTTCGAGCACCACGAGGCGGCCGTCGCCCGCGCCATGGCCGGGCAGTCGCAGGAACTGGTGCTGCTGGCCGACCACAGCAAGGTGGGGCAGTCGAGCCGCGTGGTGTACGCGGGCCTGGCCGAGGTAGGCACGCTGGTGACCGATGCGGGCGCCCGCGCGCTGCCCGGGTTCTCGGCGCTGCAGGCGGCGGGTTGCCGCATCGTGGTGGCCTGACCGCTTGCTCTCCATTCCGCAGAGGTCGTCGCAACGCGGTCAGGACGGTGGAGCGCTCCGGCTTTGCGCGCGAGGACCGCAGCGCCACCTCTGAATGGCTGAATGGCCCCGGGTCCGTATGCGGTCGCTCGAGTTCAAGGCTGGCGGCCGTCCCGGCTTCTGTGCTCAAGCTGTTTCGAGCGAGCGCTGCAATGCCGGCACCGCCAGGCAGCTCCATTTCTGGTTCGTTCCCCCATTGTTCGGCCAGATCAGAATCGGGTTGCCCGGCGCGGCAGTGCCCTGGGAGTTGTCCAGCACCATTTGCGGATACTGGTTGTTGGAAATGTTGGGAGGGCTGCCGACCCAGTTCCACGTCTGGCTCGAGCGACCGAGCACGTAATTGGCCACGATGACCTGGCCCTTCTGACCATCGTAACCCTGGATGTCCAGCACCAGATTGCTGTCCGTCGCCAGGGCGATGACGCCGGAGTTGGGGTCCATCGTCCACTGGGAGTTCTTGTTGCCTACCCCCGAGAGGGTCTGCAAAGTCACCAGGGAGCCGGCGGCAGCACTGGTGACGCCAATGCAGAGGCTGGTGTTCTGCAGGCTTTGAATCACATACGTCGTCATTTTCATCCCTCCGATATGTTGATGATGTGCCGATCCCTTTCGTGGATGGGCAAGTGGATTCTTGCCGGGTTCTCCGCTTTTTCGGCTGAAGGCACCGTGAATGCTGCTGAAACGGGCTGAAGCGTGCTGAAAAGCCGGTGTTTGGAAGGCCGATGGCGGATGAGCGGGGGCGCCAGGGCATTTCGGTAAAGAAGGGAGGCACTGATTGGCACAGGGCCTCGTGCAGTAGATCGGAGGGGGTCTTAGCTGTTTTGGTAGTAAACAACTGACAAACCATTCGTTCCAGGCATGAACGGTCGTGCATAGAGTAGCCATGAACCGCTCGCCGCCCACCGCCCGGTGCGTTTCCGGCGGGTGCCACCTGGAGATCCCACGCCATGTCCGCAGTCCTGTCCCATGCCGCCGAAGTGCTTCCGTTCCCGTCGGGTGACGCACCGCCGCAAGGCTTCGAGATCCGCCCGCTGGCCGGCGCGCCGCTAGGTGCCGAGGTGCTGGGTCTGGATCTTTCGCGCCCGCTCGGCGATGCGGATTTCGCGCGGCTGCACCAGGCCCATCTTGACCACCACGTGGTGGTCTTCCGCGACCAGCGCATCACGCCGCGCCAGCACATCGACTTCAGTCGCCGTTTCGGGCCACTGCAGATCCACGTGCTGAAGAACTTCCAGCTGGCGGACCATCCGGAAATCCTCATCGTCTCCAATATCAAGGACGCCAGCGGCCAGCCCATCGGCCTGGGCGATGCCGGCCACTACTGGCATTCGGACCTGTCGTACAAGGAGCGGCCGAGCCTGGGTTCGCTGCTGCACGCGCAGGAACTGCCCGGCGAGGGCGGCGACACGCTGTTCGCCGACCAGCATGCGGCCTACGACGCACTGCCCGAAGCGCTGCGGCGTGCCATCGCCCCGCTGCGGGCCGAGCACAGCTACCTGGCCAAGTACGAGGAATTGCGCGCGCGCAGCCCCTGGCGCCCCGCTCTCACGGCCGCGCAAATCGCCGAGGTGGCACCCGCCGTGCACCCGGTAGTGCGCACGCACCCGGAGACGGGGCGCCGCGCACTCTTCGTGAACGAGCACTTCACCACCCGCATCGTCGGCCTGCCCGAGGACGAAAGCCGCAGCCTGCTGGCCGAACTCTTCGCCGCCGCCGTGCAACCGGAATTCGTCTATCGCCACGTGTGGCAGCCGCACGACCTCGTGTTTTGGGACAACCGCTCCGTGCAGCACCTGGCCGCGGGCACGCCGGACAGCGAGCGCCGCAAGCTCTATCGCACGACGGTGGAAGGGGACCTCCCCCTGTAATAGGAAGCCCCCCCCTGAGGCGCTGCGCGCCTTCACCCCCTCTCTCACGCTGCGCGTGGGAGGGGGTGAGGCCCGCGGCTCCATGCCCGCCTGCGCGGGCATGGACGGGGCGAACGCCCCTCGACTCTGGCGAGGGGGCTGGCCGCCGGTGGCCGGGCAAAGCCCGTTCCGCGGCGTCTGCTGGCTTGGCCTGCTCCGCGGCCTCTCGACAAGCACGCGCACCTTCATTTTTGAAATCCACTGGAAAGCCTGATCCATGCCACGTTCCACCAACGTCTCCCTCCTGCGCCGCGCCTTCGTGCGCAAGGCCGCCACCCTCGCCACGGCAGCCGGTCTCATGGCCGGGGGCCTGGCGGCACCCGGCATGGCCCGGGCCGAGGAAGGCAGGCTGCGCATCGCCCAGCAGTTCGGCATCGTGTACCTGCTGCTCAACGTGGCGCAGGACCAGAAGCTGATCGAGAAGCACGGCAAGGCCGCGGGCGTGGACATCCAGGTCGAATTCCTCCAGCTGTCGGGCGGCTCCGCCGTGAACGATGCACTGCTCTCGGGCAGCATCGACATCGCGGGGGCTGGCGTGGGGCCGCTCTTCACGCTGTGGGACCGCACCCGCGGGCGCCAGAACGTCAAGGGCGTGGCCTCGCTCGGCAACTTCCCGTACTACCTCGTCAGCAACAACCCGGCCGTGAAGACGATCGCCGACTTCACCGACAAGGACCGCATCGCGGTGCCGGCGGTGGGCGTATCGGTGCAGTCCCGCGTGCTGCAGTACGCCTCCGCCAGGCTCTGGGGCGACAAGGAGTTCAACCGCCTCGACAAGCTCCAGGTCGCCGTGCCGCACCCCGATGCCGCCGCCGCGATCATCAAGGGCGGGACCGAGATCACCGGCCACTTCGGCAACCCGCCGTTCCAGGAGCAGGAACTGGCCGGCAATCCGAATGCCCGCATCGTGCTCAACTCCTACGATGTGCTGGGCGGCCCCGCGTCCGCCACGGTGCTCTACGCCACCGAGAAATTCCGCAAGGAGAGCCCCAAGACCTACCAGGCCTTTCTCGCGGGGCTGAACGAGGCGGCGCAGTTCGTCGCCGCGAACCCCGGGAAGGCCGCCGACGTCTACCTGAAGGTGACGGGCGCGAAAACCGACCGTGCGCTGCTGCTCAAGATCATCCAGAACCCCGAGGTGCAGTTCAAGGTGCAGCCGGAGAACACGCTCGGCCTGGGGCAGTTCCTGCAGCGCGTGGGCGCGATCAGGAACAGGCCCGAGGCGCTCAAGGACTATTTCTTCGACGACGCGCTGACCGCGCGCGGCAGCTGACCGGCGGCGATTTCGGGGGAGCGCAGCATGAAACGCATGGGAAGCCTTTCTTCCGCGCTGCTGGCGCGTGTGCAGGACGAGATGGGTGGCGGGGGCCTCTGGGCGGAGCCCGGTGGAGTGGAGGGCGCGCCGGCCTGGCCCTCATCGCCACCTGCTCCTTCGCCTGCCCGCGCACGTGCCCGGGCGCTCGCATCGGTGCCCGCTTCCGGGGCCGGGCAGGTGCCCGCGCACCCGGGCTCCGCAGCGCCGTTGCTGCGCGTGGACGGCGTGAGCATCGACTACCGCACGCCGCAGCGCGCCGTGCGCGCCACGCACCGCGTGGGCTTCGACGTACACGAGGGCGAGCGGCTGGTGCTGCTCGGCGCCTCGGGCTGCGGCAAGTCCACGCTGCTCAAATCCATCGCGGGTTTCATCACGCCCAGTGAAGGGCGCATCCTGCTGGACGGCCAGGCGGTGACGAAGCCCGGCCCGGACCGCGTGGTCGTCTTCCAGGAGTTCGACCAGCTGCCGCCCTGGAAGACGGTGCGCGAGAACGTGATGTTCCCGTTGCTCGCCGCGCGCCGCGCGGGACGTGCCGAGGCGGCCGAACGCGCGGCGCTCTACCTGGACAAGGTGGGCCTCTCGAAGTTCGCCGATGTGCATCCACACCAGCTCTCGGGTGGCATGAAGCAGCGCGTGGCCATCGCCCGGGCCCTCGCCATGCAGCCGCGCGTGCTGCTGATGGACGAGCCCTTCGCCGCGCTGGATGCGCTCACGCGCCGCCGCATGCAGGAAGAGCTGCTGGCGCTGTGGGAGGAGTTCCGCTTCACGCTGATCTTCGTCACCCATTCCATCGAGGAGGCGCTGGTGGTGGGCAGCCGCGTCGCCATCCTCTCGCCCCACCCGGGCCGGCTGCGCGCCGAGATCAACAGCCACCAGTTCGGGTTGCACAGCCTGGGCGGCGCCGAATTCCAGGCCACCGCACAGCGCATCCATCGCCTGTTGTTCGATGAGCCAGACCCGGAGGAGGGCGATGGGGCCGTGCCCGGTGCCGCTGTGCCCGCCCGCCGGCAGCCCGCCGGCAACCTGCTGCCCTTCCGGATCGCCACATGACCCCGCCGACCCCTCTCCATCCCTCGGCAGCCCATGCCGTGGCTGCGGCGGCCGGTCGCCGCGAGCCGCCCTTCCGGCCGGACGTCGAACATGCGTTGCCGCCGCTGGACGGCATCGCCCCCGAGCAGCCCCTGCCCTGGGCCACCCGCGTGTGGCAGCAGGGTGCCGTGCGCCGCCTCGCCATCCTGGCGGTGCTCGCCGTGCTGTGGGAACTCGTGGCGCGCTGGCAGAACAACGACCTGCTGCTGCCCACCTTCCTGCAGACCGCGCGGGCGCTGGGCGAGGGGCTCGCGTCGGGCGAGCTGGTGGCGAAGACGGCCATCTCGCTGTCGGTGCTGCTCAAGGGCTACCTGGCCGGCATCGGGGGTGCCTTCGTGCTGACCACGCTGGCCGTCTCCACGCAGTTCGGGCGCGACCTGTTGGGCACGCTCACCTCCATGTTCAACCCGCTGCCGGCCATCGCGCTGCTGCCCCTGGCACTGCTGTGGTTCGGTCTGGGGCAGGGCAGCCTCGTCTTCGTGCTGGTCCACTCGGTGCTGTGGCCGCTGGCGCTCAACACGTATGCGGGCTTCCAGTCCGTGCCCGAGACACTGCGCATGGCCGGGCGCAACTATGGCCTCACGGGCATCCGCTACGTGCTGCAGATCCTCGTGCCGGCCGCGCTGCCCGCCATCCTCTCGGGCCTGAAGATCGGCTGGGCCTTCGCCTGGAGAACGTTGATCGCGGCCGAACTGGTGTTCGGCGCCTCGTCGGGGCGGGGCGGCCTGGGCTGGTACATCTTCCAGAACCGCAACGAGCTCTACACCGACAAGGTGTTCGCCGGGCTCGTTCTCGTGATCATGATCGGTTTGCTGGTGGAAGGGCTGGGTTTCCAGACGCTGGAGCGGCTCACGGTGCGGCGCTGGGGCGTGCAGCGGTAGGGGCGGGTACCGCCCTGCCTGCAATGCCGGCTCAAGCGCAGCGCGCGATCGCCCGGCCCAGCAGGTCCAGCCCCTGGTCGATCTCGGCGTCGCTCACCGTCAGCGGCGGAGCGATGCGGAACACGCCGCCCATGCCGGGCAGTTGCACCACGTTCATCGACAGGCCCAGCTGCATGCATTCGCGCGTGATGGCCGTGCCCAGGCCGTCGGCCGGCTCCCTGGTGGCGCGGTCCTTCACGACCTCCAGGCCCAGCAGCAGGCCGCGGCCGCGCACGTCGCCGATGCAGTCGTAGCGCTCCTGCAGCGCGCGCAGGCCGGCCTCTAGCCGTGCGCCGGCCACCCGGGCGCGGTCGGCCAGGCGGTCGCGCTGCACGATTTCCAGCACCTTCAGGCCGATGGCCGCGGGCAGCGGGTCGCTCACGTGGGTGGTATAGAACAGGTAGCCGCGCTCGTGGGCGCGCTCCTCGATCTCGGCCGTGGTGACGATGGCCGCGAGCGGCAGGCCGGCGCCCAGGGTCTTGGAGAGGGTCAGGATGTCGGGCACCACGCCGTCGCGCTCGCACGCGAACATCGTGCCGGTGCGGCCCACGCCGGTCTGCGCCTCGTCCAGGATCAGCAGCATGCCGCGCTCCTCGCACTTTTGCTTGAGCGCGGCCAGGTAGCCCGGCGGCAGGTCGATGATGCCGCCCGAACTGAGGATGGGCTCGGCGATGAAGGCGGCCAGGCTGCCGCAGGACTGGCGGTCCACCAGGTCGAAGCCGTAGTCCAGCTCGGCCTGCCAGTCGTAGGCGCCGCTGGCGTCGAAGAACCGCGGCCGGAAGCCGAAGGGCGCGTTGATGGCCAGCGAGCCTGCCGCCGCCGGGCCCACGCCGCGCCGCCCGGCGCTGTAGGTGGCCGAGGCCGCGCCGCCCGTCATGCCGTGCCAGGACTGGGCGAAGCCCACGATCTCGAACCGGCCCGTGACCAGCTTGGCCATGCGGATGGCGGCCTCGTTCGATTCGGCGCCGGTGGTCAGCAGCAGGCTGCGCTCCAGGGCACCGGGTGCCACGCCGGCCAGGGCCGTGGCCAGGTCCACCACCGGGCGTGACAGCATGCCGCTGAACAGGTGTTCCAGGCGATGGGCGTAGTCGCCGATGACGGCGCTGATCTCCGGATGGCAGTGGCCGAGCACGGCGCTCATCTGGCCCGAGGTGAAGTCCAGGATGGGCCGGTCGTCCGCGTCGTAGACGAAGCTGCCGGCCGCGCGCTCGATCACCATGGGGGCGAAGCTGCCGCCGTAGCGCACCAGGTGCTGGCGGGCGCGGTTCCAGAAATCGGGGTCTTCGTTGCGGGACATGCGGGGCTCCTGTCGGACTGGAAAGGCGGTGGAAGAAAGGGCGGGGGCTGGAGGAAACTCTAGGGATTTGCCAGATTTCAGTAAAACGAATACTTTTAAAATCTGAAATCAATTTTCTTGACATCTTGCCGTCCATCCTCGACATCGACCTGCTGCGCAGCTTCGCTGCCGTGGCCCAGACCGGCACGCTGGGTCTGGCCGCCGCGCGCGTGGGTCGCACCCAATCCGCCCTGAGCATGCAGATGCAGCGCCTGGAGGGCGCCTGCGGCCAGCCGTTGCTGCACCGCACGGGGCGCGGCGTGCGCCTGACGAGCCATGGCGAACGCCTGCTGGTGCATGCGCGGCGCATCCTGCACCACCATGACGAGGCCCTGGCGGACCTCGCTGGTACGGGCCTGGCTGGCGCACTGGCGGTGGGCTGCCCGGACGATTACGCTGCCGCTTTTCTGCCCCACCTGCTGCGCGGCTTCGCGCAGCAGCACCCGCTGGCCCGGGTGGACGTGGTATGTGCACCCACGCCGCGCCTGCGCGAGCGCCTGGCCACGCGCGCGCTCGACGTGGCCCTGGTCTCGCTGCCCTGGGGCGATGCGCCGCCACCCGGCACGCTGGCGCCGCTGCGGCGCGAGCCCCTGGTCTGGGTGGCCAGCTCCGGCATGGCGGTGGCGGACCAGGATCCCTTGCCGCTGGCCCTTTCCGATCCCGACGTGCTGGACCACCGCGCGGCCTGCGATGCCCTGCAGGCCCAGGGCCGCGCCTACCGCGTGGCCTACGCCAGCGGCAGCCTCACCGGGCTGACGGCAGTGGTGCGTGCAGGCTCGGCCGTGGCCGTGCTCACGCGCTGCGCGGTGCCGCCCGACCTGCAGGTGCTGGCCGCCGATGCGGCCCTGCCGGAACTGCCCTGGCTGGGCATCAGCCTGGCGTTCGCCCAGGGGCGGGCAACGCCGCTGGCGCAGGCCTTCTCGGACCATGTGAGCGGCGTGCTGCCTTCGCTCTGAGGGCGGCCTGCATTCCCGCACACGGAAAACCCGGCCCGCCCATCCGTTGTCCCGGCGCACCGGGGGGATGCGGCCAGCCGGCTCTGCACCTACACTCGCGGCATGTTGCGCTGGCTCATCGTCGTCTTCCTCGCCCTGGTGCTGCTCCAGGGGCTGGCGCCGTTCCTCCAGCGGCTCGGCGTGGGGCGCCTTCCGGGGGATTTCCATTTCCGCCTCTTCGGGCGCGAGTGGCACCTGCCCCTGGCCAGCACCCTGCTGCTCAGCGCGGTGGCCAGCCTGATCGCCCGGTGGATCTGAGCACGGGCAAGGGCGTCACATGCACGGCGTTTTTCCCTGGCACAGTGATTGCCTCGCTTTTGGCTCCACCGTCCCTTCCTCTTCCCTTCTTCCCTCCTCCTCGATCCGGTCCTTTCCCATGATCCGCCGCTCTTTCCGGCTGCTGGCGCTCGCCGCGGCCTTTTCCGCCCTTTCCGCTCCCGTCCTGGCCCAGGCGCCTGCCGACACGATGGCCCGCATCCAGCAGACCCGCACCATCACCCTGGGGGTGCGCGAATCGGCCTGGCCCTTCTCGTTCGTGGATGCCCAGAACGGCGGCAAGGCGGCCGGCTATTCGGTGGACCTGTGCCAGGCGGTGGTCGAGGACATCAAGAACACGCTCAAGCTCAAGGACCTGGAGGTCAAGTACCGCACGGTGAGCGCCGCCGAGCGCATCCCGAAGCTGGAGACGGGAGAGATCGACCTGGAGTGCGGCTCCACCACCAACACCAAGGCGCGGCAGGAGCGGGTGGCCTTCGGCCCCACCATGTTCGTGGCGGGCATCCGCGTGCTCGTGCCCAAGGGCACCAAGGCCGACACGGTGCAGGACCTCGCCGGCATGACGGTGGCCGTGAGCAAGGGATCCACCTCCGAGAAGCTGCTCACCCAGCTCACCGTGAACGAGGTGAAGGCCACGGTCAAGGTCTTCGACAACAACGACGAGGCGTTCAAGGCCCTGCGCGCCGGCACGGTGAAGGCATTCGCCCAGGATGACTCGCTGCTGCTCGGCCTGGTGGCCCGCAACAAGGCGCAGGGTGCCCTGGCGCTCGGCAACTTCGCGCTGTCCGTGGAACCCTACGCCATCATGACGCGCAAGAGCGACACCGCGCTCATGGCCGTGGTGGACCGCACGCTCGGCAAGCTCTACACCAGCCGCGAGATCGATCCCATCTACAAGAAGTGGTTCCTGAACGACCAGATATCCATCCCGGTGGGCCGCCTGACGCGCGAGAGCTTCAACCGCCCCAACAAGGAGGCGGGCGTGGCGATGATGCTCGGCTACTCGCTGTGACCACCGGGCGCCCCCGGCCTACACTGCAGGCCGGCCGGTTGCGCCCATACTGCCGGCTCGATGTTTCGCGGCGGGCGCCGGCATGGTGAGCCGCCTTTTCCGATCGACCGAGGTGGCGATGAGAGCTTGTATCGACATAGGGGGAACGAAGGTCGCGGTGGCGCTGGCGCCCGCGGGAACGGACCGGGCCGCGCTCGTGGCGCGGCGCAGCGAGCCGACCGTGAAGGAAGGGCCGCCCGACGCGCTCGCGCGCCAGTGCCTGCGCATGGTGGACGAGGCCTGTGCCGAGGCCGGCATATCGCGTGCGCAACTGCAGTCCACCGGCGTGGCGAGCTGCGGGCCCTTCGTCCTGCAGGACGGCATGGTCGAGGTCTCCACCCCCAACATCTGCGGAGGACTGCCCGGGGCCGACCGCAGCCTGCTGCCCAACGACTGGACGCGCATCCCGCTGCAGGCCCCGCTGGCCGAGGCGCTGGGCCGCGTGAACGTGCAGAACGACGCCGTGGCGGCCCTGGTGGCCGAACGCCGCTGGGGTGCGCTGCAGGGGCAGGACCACTGCGCCTACGTCACCTGGAGCACCGGCGTCGGCGTGGGCCTGTGCGTGGACGGCAGCGTGCTGCGCGGCAAGAACGGCAACGCGGGGCATGCGGGCCACAGCTTTTCCAGCGACGGTCCGCCGGAGGCCACCTGCGGCTGCGGCAACGTGGGCGACGTGGAATCGCTGGTGGCGGGCAATGCCATCCCGCGCCGCTGGGGCCGCGATGCCGGCGGCCTGATCGGCGCCGCGCGCGAGGGCGATGCCGCCGCCGCCGAGGCCGTGGTGCAGATGTGCCGCGTGCTCGGCCGCATGCTCTACAACCTTGTCGCCATCCTGGACCTGCAGCGCATCAGCGTCGGCGGGAGCGTGTTCCTGCACCACCAGGATTTCCTGCTGCCCCGGCTGCAGGCGGAAGTGTCGGGCCGCCTGCCCGCGCTCACCGGCGGCGTGCTGGTGGTGCCGGCCGGCCTGGGGCACCAGATCGGCGATTACGCGGCGCTCGCCATGGCCGGCTGAGCGCAGGCTCAGGGCCCGGCGGCCGGGGTGCCGGCGGCGACGGCGACCCCGTAGAGCGCCAGCAGGCCCATGACGTGCCCGATGGCGACACCGGGTTCGCCGGACTCGATACGGCCGATCGTCTGCACATGCACCCCGAGCCGCGCGGCGGCCGCGGCCTGGCCGTCGCCTGCCGCCAGCCGCGCCTGCTTCGCCGCCGCGCCCAGGGCACGGATCGCCTGCAGGGCGTCCTCGGAGATGTCCACGGAGATGCGTTTGCCTTGGGCCATGCGCGCATTGTGCCGCGGGCCGGCTCAGTCCTGTGCCTTCTCCAGCGCCTCCAGGAAGGTGCGCCGCCACCAGTGGATGTCGTGCCGGCGGATGCGGTCCATCAGGGCCTGGTGGCGCTGCTGGCGCTCCGCGAGCGGCATGCGCAGCGCGGTCTGGATGCAGTCGGCCATGCCCTGGGTGTCGTACGGATTCACCAGCAGCGCCTCCTTCATCTGCTCCGCCGCACCCGCGAAGCGCGAGAGCACGAGCACGCCCGGGTCTTCCGGATCCTGCGCCGCCACGTATTCCTTGGCGACGAGGTTCATGCCGTCGCGCAGCGGCGTGACCAGCCCCACGGCCGAGGCCCGGCACAGCCCGGGCACGCGCTTGCGGGCCACGGTGCGGTGGATGTAGCGCACGGGCATCCAGTCCAGGTCGCCGTGGTCGCCGTTGATGGCTCCGCACAGGCCCTCGAGTTCGTGCCGCAGGTCGGCATAGGCGTTCACGCTGTCGCGCGTCGGGGACGCGATCATGATGAGCGTGGCGCTGTGCTGGTTCTCGGGATAGCGGGCCAGCAGTTCGCGGAAGGCCCGCACCCGCTGCGGAATGCCCTTGGAGTAATCCAGCCGGTCGATGCCCATCAGCAGGCGGCGGCGCGAATACTCGTTCTTCATCGCCTCGTAGGTCTGCACGGCGTCCGGTGCGGCGGTGAGGCGCGAGAACTCGTCCACGTCGATGCCGATCGGGAAGGCCCCTACCTGCACCGTGCCGCCGAAGGCGCGCAGCCGCTGCGGGCCCACGCTTTCGGCGCCGCCTTCGGTCCTCAGGTACTGCGTGAAGTGGGACACGTCCGCCTCGCTCTGCAGGCCCACGAGGTCGTAGGCGAACAGCGAGCGCATCAGCCATTCGTGCTGCGGGATGGCCGCCATGATGAGCGGCGGTGGCACGGGGATGTGCAGGAAAAAGCCGATGCGCTGCTTGCAGCCGAGTGCGCGCAACTCGGCCGCGAGCGGGATCAGGTGGTAGTCGTGCACCCAGAGGATGTCGTCGTCCTTCAGCAGCGGCAGCAGCTTGCGCGCGAACATCTGGTTCACGCGCCGGTAGCCCGCGATGTAGCCCGCATTGAAATCGGCCAGGTCCAGCCGGTAGTGGAACACCGGCCACAGGACGCTGTTGCTGTAGCCCGCGTAGTAGCTGTCGTGGTCTTCCTGGCACAGGTCCACCGTGGCCAGCGTCACGCCGCCCGCCTGCCGCGTCTGCAGCTTGCCCTCGCCGGGCACGCCGTCCTCGGTGATGGTGCCGCTCCAGCCGAACCACATGCCGCCGGTGCGGCTCAGCGTCTCGCCCAGGGCCACGGCCAGTCCCCCTGCGGCGGGTTTGCGGGGATCGGCGATGCGGTTGGAAATGACGACGAGTCGGCTCATGGGGATTCCTTGTTGTTCAATCCAGGCGGGTGCCTGTCAGATCACGCTGTCCCAGGGTGCCGACAGGCGCATGGCGGCATTGATGATGCCCACCATGGAATAGGTCTGCGGGAAGTTGCCCCACATCTCGCCCGTCTGCGCGTGCGTGTCTTCCGACAGCAGGCCCAGCGGGTTGCGGGCGGCGAGCATGGCCTCGAAGATCTCGCGGGCCTGGCTGCGGCGGCCGATGCGCGCCAGGGCGTCGATGCGCCAGAACGTGCAGATATTGAAGGCCGTGTCGGGCTTGCCGAAGTCGTCCGCGGCCTCGTAGCGGCGCATGTAGGGGCCGTCGCAGAGCGTCTGCTCCATGGCGTCCACGGTGCTCACGAAGCGCGGGTCGCGCGGATCGATCAGGCCCACCTCGGCCATCAGCAGCACGCTGGCGTCCAGCTCGCTGCCGCCGAAGCTTTCCGCGAAGGCCTGGCGCTTGTCGCTCCAGGACTTCTCCAGGATCTCGTCCTTCATGCGCCGTGCGTGGCCGTGCCAGTAGCCGGCGCGGTCGGACAGCTGCAGCGAGTCGGCGATCTTGGCCAGCCGGTCGCACGCGGCCCAGCTCATGAGCGCGGAGGAGGTGTGCACCCGCGCGCGCGTGCGCAGCTCCCACATGCCGGCGTCCGGCGTGCCGTATACCTTCACGGCCAGCTCGCCGATCTGCTCCATGCGCGCGAACTCGGCCGGGCCGGCCGGATGCAGCAGGCGCCGGTCATGGAAGGCCTGGGCCGCGCCGAGCACGATGTTGCCGTACACGTCGTGCTGGAAATGCTCCGCCGCCTGGTTGCCCACGCGCACCGGGCCCATGCCGCGGTAGCCGGCCAGTTGCGGCACGAAGTACTCGGGCAATTCCCGCTCCAGGCCGATGCCGTAGAGCGGCTGGATGTGGCCGCTGCTGGTCTCCGCCACCACGTTGCTCAGCCAGCGCAGGTAGTCCTCCATCGTGGCCGTCTCGGACAGGCTGTTGAGCGCACGCACCACGAAGAACGCGTCGCGCAGCCAGCAATAGCGGTAGTCCCAGTTGCGGCCGCTGTGTGCGGATTCGGGGATGCTCGTGGTCATGGCCGCGACGATCGCACCGGTGTCCTCGTAGAGCGAGAGCTTGAGCGTGATCGCCGCGCGGATCACGGCGTCCTGCCATTCCAGCGGCACCGCCAGGCGCTGCGTCCACTGGCGCCAGTAGGCGACGGTCTCCTGCTCGTAGGAGCGTGCGGTGTCCGCGATGCCGAAGGGCAGCGATTCATCTGCCCCGAGCAGGAAGTTGTACTCGCGCGAGATGACGAACGGCTGGCCCGAGAGCACGTGCGAGAGCGGCGCATCGGTGTTCAGCCGCAGCGTCTGGTCCGCGCCCACGAAGCGCACGTGGTTGCTGCCGCGCGTGATGCCGGGCTTCTCGCTGCCCCAGCCGAAGCGCACGTTCGCCGTCACGCGGATGCGCGGCGATCCCTGCACGGGGCGTATGCGGCGCACCAGCAGCATCGGTCGGAAGAAGCGCGACCGTGCGTAAAAGCGCGGCGCGAAATCGGTCACCTCGATGCTGTTGCCCGAGCGGTCCGTCAGGCGCGTGCGCAGTACCGCGGTATTGGGTTCATACCACTGGCGGCTCTCGACCTGGTCTTCCAGTTCGATCGCGAAGCGGCTGCCCTGTTCGCCGGGCTGGATGAGGGCGTTGAACACCGGGTCGCCGTCGAAGCGCGGCAGGCAGCACCACACGATGTGGGCGTTCGCGTCCACCAGCGCGCTGACCGAGCAGTTGCCCACCATGCCGAGCGACAGCGAGGCCTCCCCGGGCGCAGCGAAGCCCGGCGGGCGCGGCAGCGGGTCGTGCGACAGCCCGAGGTTGCCGTCGGCGAAGGGCGGCGCGCTGGCCGCGGCGGCGGCTGCGGCGCTGGCGGCGGCGGATGCCGGGGGCGGGGGGGACGCAGGGGGCGTGGAGGTGGGAGAGGTCATGCGGGGAACCCTTCCGGCGATGCCATCTGGAACAGCCATTCACGCAACTCCGTGGTGTCGTCGCAGCGCGCGAGCGCCCGGGTTTCGCCCGGTCCGATCTTGATGCCGACGCCGCCGAGCACCTGCGCGGCCTCGAAGCCGTATTCGTCGGTCACGTCGTCCCCGGCGAACACGGGGATGCGGCCTGCGAAGGGCGCCTGGCGCATGAAGTCGGCGATCGCCCGGCCCTTGTTCGGCCCGGAGGGCTTGATCTCCAGCACGCACTTGCCCTGCATGAGCTCCAGGCCGGGCGCCTGCGCCAATGCATGCTCGAGCGCCGCGCGGCACAGCGGCTCCAGTTCCACCGCCTGGCGGTAGTGCAGGGCCATGCCCGCGCTCTTGCGCTCCAGCACCAGCGCGGGATAGCGGTCCAGCAGCGGCTGCACGGCCCGCACCACGGGGGCGAGGTCGGGCGCCGGCACGCCGCCGACGACGCCGTTGCCCATCCGGTACTGGGCGCCGTGTTCGCAGGCCAGCGGCAGCTGCAGGGGGCTGAGGAAGTGGTCGATATCGGCCTGCGTGCGGCCCGTGGCGATGGCCAGGGCGCCATCCAGGC
Source organism: Acidovorax sacchari (assembly GCF_042847045.1). NCBI lineage: Bacteria > Pseudomonadati > Pseudomonadota > Betaproteobacteria > Burkholderiales > Comamonadaceae > Acidovorax > Acidovorax sacchari. The sequence continues at coordinate 4,829,217 of NZ_AP035783.1, read as the reverse complement.
GTTCGTGCAGGACCCGCAGGGCCGGCACCACGCCAGGATGGACCTGCACCGCATCAGGGTGCGGTGCAATGTCGGCAAGCGTGCCGTCGAAGTCGAGAAACAGCGCATGGTGCGCGGTCAGCAACGGTGGCTTTTGCATTGGCGCATACCTTACCAGATGGCATTGCCGAGCCTGTAGTCCGCGAGGCTGGCGCCCTGTAGGCGCGCCGCAGCCGCCGCGGGCGCGGCTTGAAAACACGGGTGTCGCCGCGCATCTGCCGCCATGCCCGAATCCCTGCACATCGTCTGCCCGCACTGCCACACCACCAACCGCATCGCGGCCGACCGCCTGGCTGCGCCGCCCGGCACGGTGGAGGCGGACTGCGGTGAGTGCCACCGGCCTCTTTTCACGGGCGAGCCCGTGGCGCTCGACGATGCTTCCTTCGGGCGCCACACCGAACGCAGCCACATTCCTGTGGTGGTGGATTTCTGGGCGCCATGGTGCGGTCCCTGCCGCACCATGGCGCCGGCCTTCGCGCAGGCGGCGCGGTCGCTCGAGCCGGGCGTGCGGCTCGCCAAGCTCGACACCGAGGCGCATCCCGCCATCGGCGCGCGCCTGGGCATCCGCAGCATCCCGACCATGGTGATGTTCCGCCAGGGACGGGAGGTCGCGCGCATCTCGGGGGCGCTGGGCGCCGCCGACATCGCGCGCTGGGTGCGGACGGCCGGCGGCGCCTGACGCCGAAGGCCGGCGGCAGGAGACCGTCAGCCCCCGGCCGCCGGTGGCTGTGCCGCCATCCACTCCTGCACCGCGTCGCCGCGTGCCCGGCGGATCCATTCGCCCACCTGCGGTCCGGCGACGCCGCGGGCCTGGGCCCTCGCGGCCACGGCGGCGGTATCGACCGAGCGTGCCGCCTGCAGCGCGCCCAGCAGGCGCGCGCGCTGCGGATAGGGCGTTTCCTCGAATCCCAGCCGGCCGCGCGCGTCGCATTCGCAGGCCAGCAGCACGTCGGCGAAACGGGCAGGTTTGCGCAGTGCGTCGCAGCGCTCCAGCAGCCGCACCAGGGCCGCCGCGCCCAGTTCCGCGCTGCGGTGGATGTTGCCATGCTCGCGCGCCACCACGTCCGCGGTCTCGCGGCACTCCACCGGTACCCGCAGGCGCTCGCACACATCGGCCAGCAGGGCGGCGCTGCGCTGCTCGTGCCCGATATGGCGCGGCAGCACGTCGGCCGGCGTCGTGCCCTTGCCCAGGTCGTGGACCAGGCAGGCGAAGCGCACCGGCAGCGGTGCCTGCAGCCGCGCGGCCATGTCCAGCACCATCATCACGTGCACGCCGGTGTCCACCTCGGGATGGTATTCGGCACGCTGCGGAACGCCCCAGAGCCGGTCCAGTTCGGGCAGCAGCACCGCCAGGGCGCCGCAGCCGCGCAGCACCTCGAACATGCGCGACGGGGCGGTTTCCATCAGGCCACGCGCGATCTCCTGCCAGACGCGCTCGGGGACGAGGTCGCCCGCCTCGCCGGCATCGACCATCTCCCGCATGAGCGCCATCGTCTCGGGGGCGACGGAGAAATCGGCGAAGCGCGCTGCGAAGCGCGCCACGCGCAGGATGCGCACCGGGTCTTCGCGGAAGGCATCGGTCACGTGGCGCAGCAGCTTTGCCTGCAGGTCGCGTGCGCCCCCGTAGGGATCGACCAGATCCCCTGCAGCAGCATCCTCGCCGCGCACCGCCATCGCGTTGATGGTGAGATCACGGCGCGACAGGTCCTGCTCCAGCGTCACGTCCGCGGCCGTGTCCACCACGAAGCCACGGTAGCCCCGCCCGCTCTTGCGCTCGGTGCGCGCCAGCGCGTATTCCTCGCGCGTTTCGGGGTGGAGGAAGACGGGAAAATCGCGCCCCACGGGCAGGAAGCCGCGCGCGGCCAGGTCGTCGGGCGTGGCACCCACCACCACCCAGTCGCGGTCGTTCACCGGGCGGCCCAGAAGCCGGTCGCGCACGGCGCCGCCCACCATGTAGATCTGCATGCGGGCAGTGTACGGCGGCGGGCGGGCGTTGCTGCATGCGCTGCTCCTGCGCAGGCACCGGCCGGTATATTCGGCGCGATCCTTTCTGCCCGTCTGCCATGTCCCTGTCCTCCTCCCTCACCATCGCCCAGATGAACCCCGACGGCAGCGTGCCCGTGCCGGAATCGCCGGATGCCGCCGCCAACGCGGCCGTGGAGGCGCTGCGCCGCGAGGAGGAGGCCGAGGCCCTGAAGCAGCGGCTGGAGTCGCTGCAGGAAGTGCTGGACAAGCCGCTGAGCGAGATCCTGGCCGAACGCGACCGGTTCAAGGAAACGGCGGCGGCATGGGACGCCTTCGCCGCGATGTGGGTGCTGTCGCAGCGCGCCATGCGCAGCGTGGCGATGGAACTCGCCACGCAGCAGGGCGTGCCCCAGGAAGAGGTGGTAGCCCGGGCGCTGGCCTGCGCGAACCGGGTGCTCAATACCGAGGACGAGGACCTGGGCGGCTCCATCGCACCGGCGCAGATGGCGCACATCGCGCGGCACCGGGCCTTCCTGCGCAAGCAGTTCCGCCAGGGCTGACTCCGGGAAGCCGGAGTGCGCCGCGGGGCCGCACGGGCCCCGGCGTCAGCGCCCGAGCCGGTAGGGTTCCTCGAAGTCCAGGAAGTCCTGCTCGGCCAGCGCCGCGTCGATCCATGCCTTCACGCCGGGCCGTGAGGCCACATGCTCCACATAGGCGGCGATCGGCTCCGGCACGGGCAGGGCATAGGTGCGCAGTCGCATGCAGACGGGTGCGAAGAAGGCGTCCGCGATGGTGAACTGGCTCCCGAAGAGCAGCGGGCCTCCGTGCTCGCGCAGGAGGGCACCCCACATCTCCACGAGGCGCTGCACGTCGGCGCGCACGCCGGGCCGGTCGCGCCAGAGCAGGGCGCCCGTCTCCGGCAGGTGGGCCTCGATGTTCATGGGGCAGGCGCTGCGCAGTGCGCCGAAGCCGCTGTGCATCTCGGCGGTCACGCTGCGCGCCTGCGCACGGGCGGCCGGGTCCTGCGGCCACAGGTGCTTGTCGGGGTGGCGTTCCGCGACGTATTCGGCGATGGCCAGCGTGTCCCACACGGTGATGCCGCCATCGACCAGCACGGGCACCTTGCCGGTGGGGCACACGGCCTGGAGGGCCTGCTTGAAGCGCGAGCCGGGCTCGAAGCTGTCGAAGCGCAGGGCCACTTCCTCGAAGGGAATGCCGGCCTCGCGCAGCAGCACCCAGGGGCGCATGGACCAGGAGGAATAGTTCTTGTTGCCAATGTAGAGCTGGAGCATGGGCCGCACTCGCAGGGGTGGAAAGGGAAGGCCGATGCTAGGGCCATGCGCCGCGCCTGCCAATGCCGTATGCCCCGCCGATTGATACATGCCGCGCATCAATGCGGCGCCGGGCGGCCTGCGGCACAATCCGCCCCCTGCTTTTTTCGCGATCCGTGCCGGTCTTCCCGTTCTTCCGCCTGCTGCTGTTGCGCGCCGCCCTGGCCTGGCTCTGCCTGACGATGGTGCACCCGGCCGCGCGCGCCGGAGCCGTCGAGCCGGCAGTGCTCGCTGCGCGCGAGGGCGGCGTCTCGCTCGTGCCCCACATGGAGGTGCTGGAAGATCCGGGGCGCCGCCTCGGCATCGGCGACGTGCTCGCGCCGGGAAACGCGGCGCACTTCGTGCATCCCGATGATCCGCTGCGGGGCGCCGAGGCCGACCGGGTGCTCTGGTTCCGCGTGCAGCTGCGCCTGGCCGATCCGGCGGACGCGCAGCGCGAATGGCTGCTGGTCGTGCCCACGGTGTCCACCCACGAACTGCGCTTCTACGGTCCCTACGACCCGGATGGCCGCGCGCTGGCGCCGCCGGTGGTGACGGGCATGCGCCATCCGTGGTCCACGCGGCCGGCGGGATCGGAACAGATGGCCTGGCGCTTCCGGCTGCAGGATGCGCAGACCTACACGGCGTACTTCCGGGTGGAATCGACCTTCGCGCGCTTCTATGCCGCCACGGCCTGGGACCTGGCCGACTACCTGCAGGCCACCCAGGACAAGCGCATGTTCGACGGCGCCTGCTATGGCCTGCTGCTGGGCCTGCTGGCGTTCAGCCTCGCGATGCTGGCGGTCTTCCGTGAAGGCATCTATGCCTGGTATTCGCTCTCGTGCGCCTGCGCCCTGCTGGCGCTCGCCAGCCTGAACGGGCACACGCTGCGCTATCCGTTCGCCCACTGGCCGGCGGCGGCGGGCCTGTTCTACACGCTCGCACCACCGCTCTGGGCCATGTCCAAGCTGCTGTTCGGGCGCAGCCTGCTGCGCCTCTCGCACTATGCGCCGCGCATCGACCGCCTGGTGCTCGCGCTCGTCGCGGCGCTGGGCGCGGCGACCGTGTACGGGCTGTTCGGCCCCCATCCACTCTGGCTGTTCCGGGCCGTGCAGGCCTCGGTGATGGTGTCCACCGTGGTGCTGGCCGCCGGGGCGCTGATCGCGGTGCGCCGGCGCTACTGGCCCGCCGTGCTCTACAGCGCCGGCGTCCTGCTGCTGTTGCTGGGCATCTGCGCGATCATCGTCGCGAGCTGGGGCTGGGTGGCCTGGAAGCCGGGCCAGATGGACCTGACCCAGGCCGCGCTCGTGGCGGAAGCCGTCATCTTCGCCGCCGCCATGGCGTCGCGCCTGCGCCTGCTCCGCATGTCGGAGCAGGCCCTCGGCCGGCGCACCCGCGAACTGGTGGAGGTGCTGGGCACGGATGCCCTCACGGGCGCGGCCAACCGCGCCGGGCTGGCGCGCCGGGCCGAAGCGGCGCTGGAGGCCGGCGAGCCGTTCACGCTGATGCTGCTGGACCTGGACGGCTTCAAGGCCGTGAACGATACCCATGGCCACGCGGCGGGCGACGCCGTGCTGGTGGCCCTGGTGCAGCGCCTGCGCGCCCTGCTGCGCGAGGGCGACCTGGTCGCGCGCCTGGGCGGCGACGAATTCGCCGTGCTGCTGGCCGGCGCTCCGCCGCGCCAGGCCCTCGCGGACAAGGCCCGCGCCATGGCCCGCGCCGTGGCCGTCCCCCTCGGCTTCGAGGGCCGGCAACTGTCCGTGGGCCTCAGCGTGGGCATCGCCAGCCATCCCGGCGACGGCTGGGCCCTGGAACCCCTGCTGCGCGCCGCAGACGCTGCCATGTACGCCAGCAAGCGCCGCGGCCGGAACGGCGGCGCAGAATGCTTCGCCTTCGCGAGCGACCTGGCTGCGGTGACATGACAGTCACTGCCTGACCGTCAGTGCGTTGGCGTGGGGATGGCTCCGGGCGGCGGTTGCCCGGCGTGCGGCCCTGGAACCTGCACGGCCTCAGCCATCAGAAGGCCGCGGAGCAGGCCACGCCAGCGGACGCCGCGGAACCGGCTTCGCCGGGCCGCCGGCGTCGTCCCCCTGGGGGGAAGGCGCCGAAGGCGACCCAGGGGGGAGCCTATTTCAGTGGCCAGACGACGCCGTTGTCATTCAGGATGGCGTCCAGCGGCAGGTCGTGCGGCTCGGGCTCGAAATCCTCCAGGAACCCGTGGGTGAACCCCAGGCCCACGGTGGTCGGCACCGGATACAGCGTGGCCAGGGTGCGGTCGTAGAAGCCGCCGCCATACCCCAGGCGGTAGCCGCCGGGGCCGTAGCCCACGCAGGGCACGAATAGCAGGGTGGGCACGATGATCTCGGTGTCCTTGGGCTTCGGGATGCCGTAAGCATCCTCTTCCATCGGACAGCCGGGATACCATGCGTGGAAGGTGAGCGTCTTGTGCTCCTTGTTCACCACCGGCAGGCCGATGCGGCGGCGCTGCGGCTCGTCCAGCAGTTCGCCGTCCTCCTTCCAGCGGTGCAGTGCGGGCAGGGGGTCGAATTCTCCCTTGATGGGCCAGTAGGCGCCGATCACGGTGTCCGGGCGGTCCACCAGCCAGATGCGCATCACGCGCTGCAGAAGGTCTGCACGCTGTAGGCGGTCCGGCAGGTTCAGGCGTTCATCGATCAATGCGCGTCGCAGGGCTGCTTTGTCCATCACATAATTCCCCAATGCAATTGCTCACGATTCTGACACCGCTCCTGGCCGCCGTGGCCTTCGCTACCGCCGCGGCGCCTGTCCAGGCTCAAAACCGGGGCGACGAGGCGCTGTTACAAATGCAGCAGGCCTACCGCAAGGGCGACCGCGCGCGGCTCACGCAACTGCTGCCGGACCTGCGCGGGCACGTGCTGGAACCGTGGGGCGCGTACTGGGAACTGCGCGCCCGTCTCGACCAGGCGACACCGCAGGAGGTGGCGGGCTTCCTGCAGCGTTTTGCCGGCACCTACCAGGAGGACCGGCTGCGCAACGACTGGCTGCTGCTCGTCGGCCAGCGGCGGGACTGGGCGCAGTTCAGCGAGCTGCACGCCCTCTACCGCATGAACGACGACCGCGAGGTGCGCTGCTACGCCCTGCTGGTGGACCAGATCAAGGGTTCCGCGGCCTCCGGCGCGGCCGACGAAGTACTGCGCAACTGGTACGCGCTGCGCGAGGCCGACGACGGCTGCACGCACGCGGCGGCCGAGTTCTACGCCGACAAGCGCATCGCGGCCCTGGACGTGTGGCGCAAGGCCCGGCTGGCGGCCGAGGCCAACCGGGCGCGCGCCACGCGCAACGCGGTCGAGATCGTCGCGCCCGAGGCGCTGCCGATGCTGCGCGAGGTGTTCGACGCCCCCGCCAAGTTCCTCGCGAGCCGTGCCACGGCACCGGGCCGCATGCGGCAGGAACTGGTGGTGCTGTCGCTGATCAAGATGGCGATGTCCGATGCCGGCACCGCGGCCCGGCTGCTGGACTCCAAATGGGGCCCGCTGCTCACTCCGGAGGAGCGCAACTGGGTCTGGGGCGTGATCGGCAAGCAGTCCGCCGTGGCGCTGTCGCCGGATGCGCTGGGCTATTTCGGGAACGTCTCCAAGGATGCCGACCTGACGGACGACATGCTCGGCTGGAAGGTGCGCGCCGCCCTGCGCGCAGGCCAGTGGAAGCAGGTGGCCCGCGCCATCGACGCGATGAGCCCGGCGGGACGGCAGGATCCCGCCTGGACCTACTGGCGTGCGCGGGCCTGGCTGTCCAACCGCCCGGGCGACGAAGACCGGGCGAAGGCGCGCGAACTGCTCGAGCGCATCGCGGGCCCCGGCGGCTTCTATGAGCAGCTGGCGCTGGAGGAACTCGGCCAGCGGGTGGTCCCGCCCGTGCCGCCGCTGCCGCCCACGCCCGAGGAGAAAGCTGCCGCGCGCGCGAACCCGGGCTTCGTGCGCAGCCTCTACGCCATCGGCCTGGGGCTGCGGCACGAAGGCGTGCGCGAGTGGAACTACACCACCAACCTGCACTCGCCGGGCGGCATGGGCGACCGCGAACTGCTCGCCGCCGCCGACCTCGCCTGCCAGCGCGAGATCTGGGACCGCTGCATCAACACCAGCGAGCGCACGAAGTCCTTCACGGACGTGGGCCAGCGCTTCCCCATGCCGTTCCGCAACGCCGTCGTGGCGCGCGCGCAGTCCATCGGACTGGATCCGGCCTACGTCTATGGCCTCATCCGCCAGGAAAGCCGCTTCATCATGGATGCGCGCTCGGGCGTCGGTGCATCGGGCCTGATGCAGGTCATGCCCGCCACCGCGCGCTGGACGGCCCGCAAGATCGGCATGGCGGATTTCACGCCCGACCAGATCAACGACCGCGACACCAACATCGCCATCGGCACCGCCTACCTGAAACTCGCCCTCGACGATTTCGACGGCTCCATGTCCATGGCCGCGGCCGCCTACAACGCTGGCCCCGGACGGCCGCGCAACTGGCGCAACGGGCCGGTGCTGGAGGCCGCGATCTGGGCCGAGAACATCCCCTTCTCCGAGACGCGCGATTACGTCAAGAAGGTGCTTTCCAACACCACGATGTATGCCGCGATCCTGACGGGCCAGCCCCAGTCGCTCAAGGGCCGGCTCGGCAACGTGGGCCCGCGCGACGCCGCCACGCCGGACCCGAGCCGCGAGCTGCCCTGATGACGGAGCGGAGCGCCGGTCCGGCCTCTGCTGCTTCCTTCAGGCGTTGTGCAGCGTTTCCCCGTCCAGCCGGGCGGCCCCGCTGCGCACCAGTTCATGCACCAGGGCTTCCTGCCACGCCGCGCGGGGCTGGCCCGCGAAATGGCCGGCATGGAGCAGTCCGAAATACGGGGTGGCACCGGCCCAGGCGTGCAGCCGGGCGAGCGGCACGCTCTGCCATTCGAGCAGCTTGTACTTGAGCAGCACCTTGGCGGCGTAGAGCGCGTGCCGCTCCGGGGCGCGCACGAACCCGTCGAGCCGGCGCCGCGCGGTGCCGAGCGCGCTCTCGACGTCCGTGAAAACGGAACCGTGCCCGGGCACGACGGTGCGCGGAGCCAGCCCGGCGATCAGGTCCAGTGTGGCCGCGACGTCCGCGAAGGCCTGCTCGCCTTCCAGCTCGGGGAAGACCACGCCGAAGCCGTTTTCCCAGAGCGCGTCGGCCGAGAGCAGCACCCGGTGCCGGGGCTCGAACAGCACCACCGAATGCGTGTCGTGCCCGGGCGCCGCATGGATCTCCCAGTCGTGTGCGCCCAGGCGGATGCTGCGGCCCGGCTCCAGCAGGCCGTCCATGCGGAAGGGTGGGCAGTCCTGTCCCGTGGGCGTATAGCTCAGCGCCTGCGGATCCCAGTCGCGCACGTGTTCGGCCTGTCCGGGCGGCACCAGGGTGCGCGCCCCGGGCCAGGCCTGCTGCAGCGCCGCGTTCCCGCCGCAGTGGTCGCTGTGCAGGTGGGTGTTGGCGATGAGCGCGAGGGGCCGGCCCTCCAGTGCGGCCGCCACCAGCGCCACCGTCTGGGCCGCATGCGCGCAGTAGCCCGTGTCCACCACCGCCGCCGCGTCTTCGCCCACGCAGACGATGTTGTTGGCCGAAAGCCAGCCGCGTTCGAGCACCGTGGTGCCGGGCGGCAGGAGCGGCGCGGTGCCGCCGACGGGGGCCTGGGGCGTGGGAATGTGCATGGGAAGAGCCTTTGCGGGAAAGTATGGCACCGGCCCCCGCCGTTCATCCATCCGGCGCAACCCTTCGCGCCGCCACGGCGCAGGCCGTCGCACCGGGCTCGCCCGCGCGGCATGGAGGCCCGACAGTGCGCCATCGCCGTACCGCTGCCGAGGAATCCCGATGACTTTCATTGCCCACGTGCTCCAGGCGACGCCCGCCTGGGTCTTCGCGCTGCTGGCCGCCCTGTCCGTGCTGGGCGTGCGCCAGTTGCGACCGTCCCGCAGGACCCTGGGGCGGGCCATGCTGCTGCCGGCCGCCATGGCGGCGTTCTCGCTGTACGGTATGGTGGCGGCGCGCCACGGGCAGCCGGCCGCCTGGGCCGCCTGGGGCCTGGCGGCACTGGCAGCGGCGGCCTTCGTGGCGTCGCGTCCGGTACCGGCGGGCACGCGCTTCGACCCCGTGGACGCGGTCTTCCACCTGCCCGGCAGCGTCCGGCCGCTCCTGCTGATGCTCGGCATCTTCTGCACCAAGTACACCGTGGCCGTGGCGCTCGCCCTGCATCCGGCGATGTCGGGCGATCCGTTGTTCGCCGGTGCGGTCAGCCTTCTCTACGGCATTTTCGCGGGAGCCAGCGCAGGGCGGGCACTGCGCCTGCTGGGCCTGTGGTGGTCCGCGCGCGGTGCCATGCCGCTGGGGCGCACCTGAAATCCGGTCAGAACGTCACGCCTGCGCAGAGGATCACGTTGGCGTAGGGCGTGCACTCGCCCGTCCGCACCACGGCACGCGCATCGCGCGTGAGGCGCTTGAATTCCTCGTGGGACAGGGTCTGCGGGGCTAAGGGCAGCGCGCCGGCCCAGCCGGGCAGGGCCCCGCCCGCGCGCTCCACGGCCTCGGTGGCGATCAGGGCGCGCTCCACCTGCATTTCGGAGAGCACGGCGGCCAGCACATCGGCGACCGAAGGCAGTCCCGGGGTCACGGCCAGGTCGATGCGCAGGGGGCCGGACGGAATCGGCAGGCCGGCATCGCCGACGACGATCATGTCGCCATGGCCCAGGGCGGCGATGGCGCGGGACAAATCGGCGTGCAGCAGGGCGGTGCGTTTCATACGATGCGGCTCCATTCAGGGGGCATGGGGGATGCGGCCACTTCGGCGCGCGTGGGGATCGATGGCTGCGCGCCCGGGCGTGTCACGCACAGCGCCGCGGCGCGGACGCCGGTCTGCACCGCCAGGTCGAGCGATTCGCCGCGTGCCAGGGCAACGGTCAGGGCTCCCAGGAAGGTGTCGCCCGCGGCCGTGGTGTCCACGGCATCCACGCGCAGGCCCAGGTGGTGCCGGCAGCCGTTGCCGTCGCAGGCCACGGCGCCCGCCGCTCCCAGTGTCACCACCACCTGCCGCGGGCCACGTGCCCGCAACAGGCGCGCGGCATGGGCGGCATCTTCGGGGGTTTGCACGTCGCAGTCGGCGAATAGCGCGGCTTCCACCTCGTTAGCCACCAGCGTGTCCACCAGCGGCCAGAGGGCATCGGGGATCGGCTGCATGGGAGAAGGGTTGAGCACCACGGGGCAGCCCTGCTGGTGCGCCTGCCTGGCGGCGGCCATCACCTGCGGCATCGGCACCTCGAACTGCAGCAGCAGGCTGCTCGCTCCCTGCAGCGCGGTGTCCAGTGCCTGCGCGTCGATCTCGAAGCGGGCGTTTGCCCCGCCGACGACGACGATCCGGTTCTGTGCGGTGGACTCCACCGTGATGCAGGCGACGCCCGTGGGGGCCTCGGGGTCCGTCTGCACGCCGGCATGGTCGATGGCGTCGGCGTCCAGCGCGGCGCGCAGGGCCGCGCCGTGCGCATCGTGCCCGACGCGGCCCAGCAGGTGCACGTGCGCGCCCTGGCGAGCGCAGGCCACGGCCTGGTTGCCGCCCTTGCCTCCCGGAATGTGGTGCAGGGAATCGGCCATCACGGTCTCGCCTGCGCCCGGGGCCCGTGGCACGCGCAGGACGATGTCCATGTTGAGACTGCCCACCACGGCGATGCGCGGCGGAGCGGAACGGGAGGGGATCTCCGGAGTGGAGCGGGATGAGGCGGTCATTCGGGGTTGCGGGAAGGGAAACGGCCGTGCGGCACGGCGGTGGAAACGGTGCCCGGGGGCAGTGCCGCGGTCGAGGCACGCAGCCGCAGTTCCGGCTGCAGCAGCAGCTGGCATGGTTCGCGCCGCGCGCCATCGATGCGTTCGAGCAGCATGTCCACGGCCGCCACGCCGATCTGCCGTTTGGGCTGGGCCACGGTGGTGAGGGGCGGGCTCGTGAAGGCCGCGAGCGCGATATCGTCGAAACCCACGACGGACATGGCCTCGGGCACGCGCAGCCCGCGCTCGTGGACCGCGCAGAGCGCGCCGATGGCCATCAGGTCGTTGCCCACGAACACCGCCGTCGGCGGGCGCGGCGAGGCCAGCACCGACTGCATGGCCTCGTAGCCGCTCTGGCTGGTGAAATCGCCGTGCCACAGCAGGCCGCCATCGTCCACGCCCGCCTCGACCAGCGCGTCGCGCCAGCCCTCGATGCGCTGTGTACTGGGGGCGAGGTCCGGGGGGCCGCCGATGCACGCGATGCGGCGGTGGCCCAGCCAGAGCAGGTGGCGCGTGGCCAGCCGGCCGCCTTCGCGGTGCGCGGTTTCCACCAGATCGCAGGGCTGCCGGTGGACCTCGATCTCGCGGTCCACCAGCACGGTGGGCACGCCCAGTCCCTCGAGCTGGCGCGCGAGCGCCGCGTCCTGCCCGGTGGAGACCACGATCAGTCCGTCGATGCGCCGCTCCGCCAGCACCTGCAGGTACGAGCTCTGCCGCTGGGCCTCGTCGTGCGTATTGCACAGGATGAGGTTGTAGCCCGCGCCGAAGCAGCGGTTCTCCACGCTGTGCACGACTTCGGCGAAGTAGGGGTTGGAGCTGTTGGGAATCAGCATCCCCAGCGTGCGCGTGTGGTTGCTCTTGAGGCTGCGCGCGATCGCGCTGGGCACGTAGCCCAGCTGGCGGATGGCGTTCTCCACGCGGGCACGCCCGTCGTCGCTCACGTGCCGCGTGCCGTTGAGCACGTGCGAGACCGTGGTCACCGACACCCCGGCCTCGCGCGCGACGTCCTTGATGGTCGCCATGTCTTCTCGCGCCGGCGTCAGACCGCGGCGCGGCGCTGCCGCAGCGTGTCGATGATGACGGCCGCCACGATCACGCAGCCGGTGATGATGCGCTTGCTCGGCTCGCTCGCACCGATCTGTGCAAGGCCCGCCTCCAGCACCGCGATGATGAGCACGCCGAAGGCCGTGGTCACCACCGATCCGCGCCCGCCCATCAGGCTGGTGCCGCCGATCACCACGGCCGCGATCACCTGCAGCTCCATGCCGGCGCCGGCATTCGGATCCGCCGCCTCCAGGCGCGCCGACTGCATCAGGCCCGCCAGCCCGGCCAGCAGGCCGGTGAGCGCGAACACGGCGATGCGGATGGGTCGTGGATCGACGCCGGCCAGCCGCATGGCTTCCTCATTGGTGCCGATGCCCACCATGCAGCGGCCGAACACCGTGCGCGACAGCACGAGCTGGGCCAGCACCACGATGAGCAGCGCAATGCCGAAAGCCACCGAGACGCCGGCCGCCACGGGCGCGGCGAGCCAGGAGATCGCGTCGCCCACGTACTGCGTGCGCGAATCCGTCACCAGGTAGGCGCTGCCGCGCACCGCCTCCAGCATGCCCAGCGACACGATGAACGACGGCAGCCGCCAGGCCACCGACACGGCGCCCGTGATGGTGCCGCAGACCAGGCCCGTGGCCAGCGCCAGGGCCGCGGCGGCCGGCACGCTCCAGCCCCATTGCAGGATGGCCGCGGCCGAGGTGGCGGCCGACAGCGCCATCACCGAGCCCACCGACAGGTCGATGCCCGCGATGATCAGCACGAACGTCATGCCCACCGCCATCACGGCCAGCGCGGGAATCTCGTTGGCGATGGTGACGAAGGTTTCGGCGCTCCAGAAGAAATCGGACAGCCAGGAAAACAGCGCCACCATGCCGACCAGCACGGCGGCCAGGCCCAGGTAGGTGCCCAGCTGTGTGCGCCAGAGCGGTACCGACGGCGCGGCGGAAGCGGAGGAGGGGGACGTGGTGGCGGTCATGCGGAAGCAGGGGAATGGGAGGATGCGGAACCGGCGCCTTCGGCGCGCGGGCGGTCTTCGGCCTCGGAGAAGGCGGCGGCCAGCAGCGACTGCTCGGTCCACTCGCCGCGCTCGAACACGGCGACCAGGCGGCCACCGCTCATCACGCCGATGCGGTCGGCCATGGCCATCAGCTCGCGCAGGTCGGACGACACCATGAGCAGTGCGCGGCCTTCCGAGGCCATGCGGTCGAGTTCGGTGTACAGGTCCGCGCGCGCGCCCACGTCCACGCCGCGCGTGGGCTCATCCAGCAGCAGCACGCGGCCGTCGCGGTGCAGCCACCGCGCGAACACCACCTTCTGCTGGTTGCCGCCGGAAAGCTGCCCCACGGGCTGCTCCGGCCCACGGCAGCGCACCCGCAGCGTGCGGATGAAGCCCTGCACCACCGTGCTCTCATGCGCGCGGCGCAGCCAGCCCGCGCGCGAAACGGCGGACAGGTCCGACAGCGTGGCATTCACCCGGATCGGCTGGCTGAGCAGCAGGCCCTGCGACTTGCGGTCTTCGCTCACGAGCCCGATGCCTGCGGCGATCGCCGCCAGCGGCGAACGGAAACCGCGCTCGTGGGTGCGCTCCGCGGCGGTGCCGGACGCAGTGCTTCCGGCGGCCAGCGTCACGCTGCCGCGGTCGGCGCGGTCCGCGCCGAACAGCAGGCGCAGCAACTCGGTGCGGCCCGAGCCCACGAGGCCCGCGATGCCGAACACCTCGCCGGCCCGCAGTGCCAGGCTCACGTCCTGCACGGCGGTGCCCCGGCCGATGCCATCCACCCGCATCACCACGGGCCCGGCCGTGCGGCGGGGGCGGTGCTCCAGGTCGTTCACCGCCCGGCCCACCATGCGCTGAACGAGATCGGCTTCGGACAGCCCCGCCATCGGGCGGGCGTCCACCAGCGCGCCGTCGCGCAGCACGGCCACGCGGTCGGCGATGCGCCGCAGCTCTTCCAGCCGGTGGGAAACGTAGATGATCGCCACGCCGCGGGCCGTGAGCCGGGCGACCTGCTCGAACAGGTAATTGGTCTCGCGCGGCGTCAGCATCGCCGTCGGCTCGTCGAGCACGAGGATGCGCGTGTCGTCCTGCAGGTTGCGGGCGATCTCCACCATCTGTTGCTGGCCGATGCCCAGGCGGGAAACGGGGGTCGCCGGATCGATGCCCGTGAGGCCGATCTTGGCGAGCTGCGCGCGCGCGGCATCGTGCAGCGCGCCCCGGCGCAGCCAGCCCATGCGGTGCGGCAGCCGGCCCATCAGCAGGTTCTCGGCCACGGTGAGCGTCGGCACGAGGCCCAGCTCCTGCATGACCATGCGCACGCCCTGGTGCTCGGCGTCGCGGCGGGAGGATGGCGCATAGGGCTGCCCCGCCAGGCGCAGGCTGCCGCGCGTGGCGGGCTCCAGCCCGCACAGGATCTTGGACAGCGTGCTCTTGCCCGCGCCGTTCTCGCCGGTGAGCGCGAGCACTTCGCCGGCATGCAGCGACAGCGTGACGCCGTGCAGCACGGTGGTGGGGCCGTAGTCCTTGCCCACGCCCAGCATTTCCAGCAGAGGCACGGGCGCCGGCGCGGCGGCGATGGGGGAGGAATGGTCGGCCACGGTGTGCGAACCCGGAAAAAAGAGGAATGCCGCGCGGGTTGCGCGCGGCGTCGGCCATGCGGTGCGCGGAAGCTGGGCGCGGCGCCCTGCGGTGCCTCGTGCCCTCGCGCGTCGCCGTTGCGTTACTTGCCGGTGCCCTTGGTCACCAGCACCACTTCGGTCTTGACCTCGGCGGGCAGCTGGGCCTGCGGCGTCTTGGCGGCCAGCGCCTTCAGCGCCATCTCGATGCCGAACACCGCCTGCTTGGCGGCGTACTGGTCGGCCGTGGCCAGCACGCGGCCGTCGGCCAGCATGGGCTTGATGGCGTTGATGTTGTCGTAGCCCACCACCTGCACCTTGCCGGCCTTGCCGGCGGCCTTCACCGCGGCCACGGCGCCCAGCGCCATGCTGTCGTTGCCGGCCAGCAGCGCCACCAGGTCCGGGTGCTCGCGCAGCATGCCGGCGGCCACGGTGTTGCCCTTCTCGATTTCCCACTGGCCGGACTGCACGCCCACCACGTTGATGTTGGCGGCCTTCATCGCGTCCTGGAAGCCCAGCGTGCGCTGCTGCGCGTTGAACGTGGTGGAGACGCCCTCGATGATGCCGACCTTGTCGCCGGCCTTCAGCTGCTTGGCCAGGTAATCGCCCACCAGCTTGGCGCCTGCACGGTTGTCCGGGCCGACGAAGGGCACGTTCAGGCTCTTTTCCTTGAGCGCGTCGGCATCCAGGCGGTTGTCGATGTTGACCACGAGGATGCCCTTGTCCACCGCGGCCTTAACGGCCGGCACCAGGGCCTTGGAATCGGCGGGCGCGAGCACGATGGCGTTCACCTTCTGCGCCACGGCCTGCTCGATCATCTTGATCTGCGCGGCAGTGTCGGTCTCGTTCTTGATGCCGTTGGCCACCAGGGTGTATTCCGAGGCATGCGCCTTCTGGTGCGCCTTGGCGCCGTCCTCCATGGTGCGGAAGAACTCGTTGGCGAGCGACTTCATCACCAGCGCGACCTTCGGCTTGTCCTGCGCGAAGGAAGGCTGCGCGAACAGGCCACCGGCGAGTGCCAGCACGGCGGCGGTCTGGAGGGTGCGGCGGTTCAAGAACATGGAGGTCTCCTGGTTGTGGGCGTAAAGAGAATAGTCGGCCGCAGGCCATGCGCCGTTCGCGGCGAGAGGACCTGCGGGGGCTGCTATGGTAGCGAAAGAAAACGTTTGCGCAAACGTTTGCGCTCATCCATTCAGCAGGGGTGCTGCATAAGCTTCTCTTGGGATAGGTTCGGGATTGTTTACATCCGGATGCAAAAAAACCCGGCCGTGGCCGGGTTTCCGGCGGGAGGGGGCGTCCGGAGCGGGCCGGTCTCAGGGAGCTGGCGCCCGCAACTCCCGCCGCAGGATCTTGCCCACGTTCGTCTTGGGCAGCGCGTCCCGGAACTCGATGTGGCGCGGGCACTTGTACCCCGTCAGGTGCTCGTGGCAGTACCGCGCCACGGCTTCCTCGGTGAGTGTCGGATCGCTGCGCACCACGAAGACCTTGATCGCCTCGCCCTGCTTCTCGTCGGGCACCCCGACGGCAGCACACTCGAGCACGCCCGGGCACAGGGCGATGACCTGTTCCAGTTCATTGGGGAACACGTTGAAGCCGGAAACCAGGATCATGTCCTTCTTGCGGTCGATGATGCGCGTGTAGCCCTGTTCGTCCATCACGCCGATGTCGCCCGTGCGCAGGAAACCGTCGGGCGTGAAGGCGCGGGCGTTCTCCTCCGGCTGCTGGTAGTAGCCCGCCATCACGTTCGGGCCGCGGATGCAGATCTCGCCGGACTGGCCCACGGGCAGGCTCTGGCCCGCGTCGTCCTTGATCGCGATGTCGATGCCGGGCAGCGGCAGGCCGATGGTGCCGGTGAACTCCGTGTTGTCCACGGGATTGTTGGTACCGATGGCGCAGGTCTCGCTCATGCCCCAGCCTTCGATCATGGTGCTGCCCGTTACCTTCTGCCATTGCCGTGCGGTGCTCTCCGACGCCGCCATGCCGCCTGCCTGCGAGACGCACAGGTGCGAGAAATCGAGTGCGCGGAACTCCGCGTTCTGCAGCAGCGCGTTGAAGAGCGTATTCACCGCGGGCATCATGTGGAAGGGCCTTTTCTTCAGCACCGCCACGAACTTGGGGATGTCCCGCGGGTTCGGTATCAGCGTGAGGTGCGAACCCTGGCGGATGGCCAGCAGGCACAGCGTGAGCGCGAAGATATGGTAGAGCGGAAGCGCCGCGATGCTGTTGGCCTGGCGCACGTCGCCGATGCGGGCGAGGGCCGGAGTGAACCAGGCCTCTGCCTGCAGGGTGGCCGCCACGATGTTGCGGTGCGTGAGCACCGCGCCCTTCGAGAGGCCCGTGGTGCCGCCCGTGTATTGCAGGAACGCGGCGGAATCGAGCGTCGCGGTGCTGGGCGCGAGCGTGTGCCGCGCGCCCTCGGCCAGGGCGGCGGGCAGCGTCGTCACGCGGCGGCCGTCCGACAGGGGCAGGTCGAAGGCCGGCACCATGCGCGCCAGGTGCCGCACCGCGAAGGTGATCCAGCGCCCGCGCACGGGTCCGAGCAGGTCGCCGAGCGCGGTGATCACCACGTGCTTCACGGCCGTGCGCTCCACCACCTCGGAGAGCGTGCGCGCGAAATTCTCGAGAATGACGATCGCCTCCGCGCCCGAGTCGCGCAGCTGGTGCTCCAGCTCCCGCGGCGTGTAGAGCGGGTTCACGTTCACGCAGGTGTAGCCGGCGCGCAGCACCGCGGCCATGGCCACGGCGAACTGCGGCACGTTGGGCAGCATGATCGCCACGCGCGCTCCCTGTGGCAGTCCCCGGGCCTGCAGCCAGGCGCCCAGCCGGGTGCTCAGGCGGTCCAGCTCGGCATAGCCCATCCATTGCTCCATGCAGACCGAGAAGGGATGGTCGGCATGGCGGCGCAGCGACTCCTCGAGCAGGTGCGCTACCGAGCGGTAGCTTTCGGGGTCCACTGCGTGCGGCACGCCGGGGGGATAGTTCTTCAGCCAGATCCGGTCCATGGATTCGTCTTCCTTTCGCGCTCCGCCGGGCAGCGGGCGATTGATGCGGCATTGCAGGGGCGCAGGGCCGATTGGCAGGGGCCGCCGACGATTGTGGAAACCCCTGCGCGCCTGTCCATCGGGTCAGTCCCAGGGTGTATGGCTTCACGTCTCCTGTGTGACAGGATCGGGGCTGGACGGGGGCACGATCGGCCCCGGTACCGGAAAGGATCGACGTGACGAATGCAAGGTGGCAGCGGTGGATGGTGGTGGCGCAGCTCGCGCTGGCCGCGGGCTGGCTGGCCTGGCTCTGGCCCCGGTCACCCGCGTGGGCGCTGGCCGGCGCCGCCCTCTGGCTGGCGGGGCCCCGTCTCTGGCTGGGGCTGCAATTCCTGGTCATGCTGCATGCCAACCGGGAGGATCCGGTACCGTCCCCTTCGGCGGGGCGCGTGCTGCGTGCCTGGTGGGCGGAAACCCGGTGGGCGAGCTGGGTGTTCGGCTGGTGGCAGCCCTTTCGCCATGCGGCCGTGCCGGACTGGCTTCCTTCGCCCGTGGCGGGCGGTACCACCGCGGCGCCGCGCGGGGTCGTGCTGGTGCATGGCTTCCTGTGCAACCGCGGCTTCTGGATGCCCTGGTTCGCACTGCTGCGGCGCCGCGGCCATGCGTTCGTGGCCGTGACCCTGGAGCCACCCTTCGGCGCGATCGACGGCTACGCCGCCGCCATCGATGCGGCCGTGCAGCGGGTGGCCGAAGCCACGGGACGGCCCCCGCTCGTGATCGGCCACAGCATGGGCGGCCTCGCGGTCCGGGCCTGGCTGCGCACCTGCGGCGAATCAGGCATCGGCCGGGTGCACCGCGTGGTCACGCTCGGCACGCCGCATGGCGGCACGGAGGCGGCCCGGCTCAGCCGCTCCGACAACGGCCGGCAGATGGTGCCCGGGCACCCATGGCTGCAGGCCCTGGATGCATCCGAGCCGCCGTCCTTGCGCGCGCGCTTCACCTGCTTCCATTCGGACTGCGACAACGTGGTCTATCCCGCCAGCACGGCCATGCTGGCCGGGGCGGACAACCGCTTCGTGGCGGGCGCAGCCCATGTGCACATGGCATTCCATCCGGACGTGGTGCGCGCCTGCCTGGAGATCGCCGGGCAGCCCTGACGGGCGGCCTCTCTCGGAGCGGGTGCGTTTCAGGCGGCGAGGGGCTGCCGGTGCAGCAGCGTACCGGAGCGTGCCGCCACAAGCGCCTCCGCCGCCGGGCGCGGGCTCCAGAGCGGCGTGCCATGGGTGGCCTGCCGCGAGGCCCGGGCCTGTCCCCCTGCGCGGAACTGCGGCGGCAGCCGGCCATGCCGGGCGAACCCTTCCGGTCCGGCCAGCAGGCCGGCAGCGGCACGGGGCGGCATCGAGGCGGCCGACGAAGTGCGGCGCGCGACGCCCGGTACCGTGGGCTCGGGCGCGGGCGAAGGAAAGCGCCGGACTAGCGGCGCGACGGGGGCGACGGCGCCTGCCAGCGAAGCCGGCGACAGCCCCGGGGGCGGGCGCAGCAGGTGGGATGTGATGCCGTTGACACGCGACATGGTGCGGCTCCTCGTGCGTTGGGGCCGGCCGCCCGCCATGGTGGCGTCCGGAGCGGGTCGCCGGCAGGATGGATCTGGGCCGATCCTCGCAGCGCCGAGGGCTCCGGCGCCTGCAGCATGCGAACCCTCCCGCCACGGCGCGAAGGATGAGGGCCGGGGCAGAACTCAGAAGCGTGCGTGGACCGTGCCGCCGCCCTGCAGCTGGCATTCGCCCTCGCCGCCGCCCGCCATGCCACGGGCAGGTTCGGCCAGGTGCAGCCGGCAGCGCATGTACTGGCCGCCATCGGAGCGCAGGTTGGCCAGCACCTTGCCGGTGTAGCGGGTGGAGAACTGGTGCCACACATAGGCACCGGAGTCTCCCTCCCAGCCCCAGTAGGGCCAGTCGGTCCAGCCCTGCGCCCATCCATCCCAGAGGGGAACGACGGCTTCGCGCTCCGTCTGCTGCGTGATCTGGAAGAAGGGGCCCTGGTAGGTGGCGTTCGGCAGGGTGCCCACCATCGTGCCGCTCATGCCGCCGTCGCGGCTCTTCCACGAGAAAAGCACCGGTTCCCCGGGCTGGCCCTTGCGCTGCAGATCGCCGCCTCCCATGCCGGTGGACAGGGTGCTGCAGGCACAGAGGGTGGACAGGACGGCGCCGGCGACGAGTGCGGCGGCTGCGCGGGATGCGTTGTGTGTCATGGCGGTATCTCTCCGGGGTCAAGGGCGGGGATGGGGCCTGGGGGGTTCAACCCGGGTTCGCGGGCGTGGCGGCGGGCGCGGTGGCATGGGCGGTCGGCTCCAGCCGGGCGAGGCCGTGCCGGACCGCGTCGAAGCCGCGGCCCACCTCGTCCTTCGTCCAATGGGCGCCGCTGGCGAGCTTGTCGCCGACGGTGCGCGCTTCCGACGCCGCCGAGGCCGCCGCGGCGCGCACGTCCGTGCTGCCCCATGCCGCGGCGTTTTCCATGCCCTGCGCTGCCGCCTTGAGTTCGTAGCCAGCCCTGTCGTAGGCCTTCCGGGCCCAGGACTCGGCGGCCTCCTCGCGGTGGGCCAGCGCGAGGGTGCGGTCGGCCCGGGCGAAGGTCGTGTGCAGATCCTGTTCGGTCTCGACGCCGCCGCGGTCGAGCGCCGCGGCTGTCCGGTCCAGTTCCGCGCCGGTGCGCTCCAGCGCCCTGCGGGCGTCGCCGTCCGCGCGCCCGGCCTCCAGGCGGACATAAGCCGCCGCCTGCCGCACCTTCACTGCCGCCGCCCGGTAGTCCTGGTGGGCGTAGTCGTCCAGCGCGGCGACGAAGTTGCGCTGGGGCTCCCGGGTGAGCGGATACCAGGTCTGCACGTCCGTCAGCACCCAGCGGCGGTCCAGGTCGGCGCGTTGCGCCTTGTCGAAAGTGCGGTCGAGGTCCGCGGTGCTGGCGATCTTTCCGGCCCGGACCTGGGCGGCCGTCCGGTCGAGCTGCCGGACCAGCGCCGCCATGCGGACCTGCGTGTTGCGGGCATCCCTGGCGTCTGCCGCGGCCTGCGTGCGGTCCTGCCGCGTGGCCTGGTCGGCCTGGGTCTGCAGCGTGCGTGCGGCGGCCTGCAGTGCATCCGCGGCCTTGGCGTGGTCGTGTGCGGCCAGCGCGGCGCGCGCGTCGGCGATCGCGCGGCTCACGCCGTCGACCACCGGCGTGACGCTGATGTCGTCGTACTGGATCCAGTCGGCGGGCGCAGTCCCGGCGGCCGGAGCGGCGGCATCGGCCTTGGCTGGGGCGGTGACTGCCGGAGCGGTGCCGGCGGCAGGGGCCTGGGCCAGGGCGGCCAGCGGCATCTGCGTGAGCAGCGCCAGGACGGCGATGGCGACGGGGTAGCGGCGCGGGTTCATGGTGGATCTCCTTCGGTATGACAGGGCAGGGGTGGACGAAGGCGCGGGTGCCGTCAGGCAGCGGCATCGGCGATGGCGGGGGCTTCGGCGCCGTGGATCTGCACGTCGCTGCTGCCGGCGGCCAGCACCTGCTGCGCGCGGTGGACCTGGCCGGCATCGCCGTGCACCAGCACCAGGAACTTGCTGGCCTTCAGGGCGGTTTCGTAGCGCAGCACCGAATCCTTGGGTACGCCGAGCGAGGTCAACGCACCCACCAGCGCGCTGAAGCCGCCGCCCAGCACGGCGCCCTGGAGGCCGCTGGCGATGGTGGCGGCCACCGGGCCCAGCACCACGATGTGGCCGACCACCGGCACGAACATCAGGGCCGATCCGAAGAGCAGGCCCGCCAGCCCGCCCCAGAAGGCGCCGAGCGTGCCGAAGAACCTGGCGCGGTCGCCGGCATTGAAGTAGCCGACCACGTTCTCCTCCGTGTGGTAGTCCTTGCCGAGGATGGAGATGGTCTTCATGTCGAACCCGGCCTGCGCGAGCTTGCGGATGGCCTCTTCGGCCTGCGGATGCGCTTCGTAGACGGCGACGACGATGCTGTTGGCCTGGTTGCGGTGGATGGCATTCATGGCGTGGCTCCTGTGATGGGGGGACCGGCAACGCCCGCTGCCGGTGTGTCTTCACTGTAGGAACGGGAAGCGCGCGCGCCCAGTGCATGTCGTCATGGCCCGAGGCGTGCCGAAGGTCACGGCAGCGTCACGGGCATCACGAGCGGCACGGTAGTGGTGGCAGCGGCCTGCGCCGCGCACGCACGCAAAAAAGCCCCGCGTTGCAGGGCTGGGCGGGGCGGGGCGGGAGCATGCCACCGGCCGTGCCGGTCGCGTGGGCAGGGGCAGGGGGAGCTCCGAGGCGGTCAGCCGGCGGGAGCGACGGCGCCGGCCGACTGGCCGTTCCAGGGAGCGACCTTCGGCGTGCCGGTCCAGTGGAAGTACACGTCGCGGCCGCGCTTGCCGTCCAGCGTCACCTCGCGCGACTCGGTCACGCCATGCTGGGTGGCCGTCACGCGGTACTTGCCCGCGGGCAGCATCGCGTAGGTCATCGGCCCGGCGTTGTTGAGCACCAGCATCGGCGCACCGCGCTGGTCGGTCACCAGCAGCTTGACGTCGGCGGTGAACTCGTTGTCCTTGTGCTCGGAGAAGGTCATGCGCAGCGGCCAGTCCTGCGCGGTGGCGCGCATCCTGGCCTGCTCGGTCTGGCCGATGCCGCCGTTCTCGTACAGCGTGGTGCGCTCCTTCTCGAGCAGGACCAGTTCATCCTGCGCCCGGGCCGGGAGGGTGGCGGCGGCCATCAGCACGGCGACGGCGACGGCGCCCAGCGTGGCGTGGCGGGAGGTGGTCTTGGTGGTAAGCATGGTGCACTCCTTGGCATGGATCCGGGGCCGGGGCGGCGCGCCCATCGCACCGCCTGCCCACGGGGTGCAATCTAGGCTCCGGTCGCGGCACCCGGCAGTGCCCACGGTCACTGCCGGGTCACGATCTGGTGGTGCCGGACGTCAGGGCGCGAAGGCCACGCGCAGTTCGCAGCCCGCGCCCGGGCGGCTGCCGATCGACAGCGCGGCACCGACGAGGGCCGCCTGTTCGCGGATGCCCACCAGCCCGTAGTGGCCGGCGCACGGTGCCTGCGGGTCGAACCCCCGGCCGTCGTCGCGCACCCGCAGGACGGCCTGGCCCGCTTCGTCCGCCAGGTCCACCGCGGCCGTGCGGGCCTGCGCGTGGCGCTCGATGTTGCGCAGCGCCTCCTCGGCGATGCGGTATAGCGTCTCTGCGCGCTCGTCGGCAAGATCGGCCGCGGCGCCGGTCGCGGTGAACTCCGTGGCCAGTCCGGTGCGCTCGCCGAAGCGGGCCAGCAGATCCCGCAGGGCGGCGGACAGCCCCTTCTCGCGCACGCTGCCGTGGCGCATCTGCGTGATCGCTGCCCGTGCCTCCGCCAACCCGGAAGCGGCCACTTCCTCCGCGCGGCCCAGCTCCGCGGCCAGGTCCTCCGGACCCATCCGGTCGCCCAGCTTGCGCACCAGCCGGATCTGCTGCAGCAGGGCCATCAGCGAGTGCGCCAGCGTGTCGTGCAGGTCCCGCGCCAGGCGCAGCCGCTCGCGGGTGACTGCGGCGGCCCGTGCCTCTTCGGACATGCGCTGGATGCGCGCGGTGCGCTCTGCGACGCGCTGGTCGAGCACCGCGTTCAGCGAGGCCAGCGCGGCCTTCTCCGCCTGCAGCTGCGCGACCAGCGCGGCCAGGGTCGCGCCGATGTGGCCGACCTCGTCCCGGCCCGGCGGCGCCACGATGTCGCCGCGCCGGCCTTCCCTGATCTCCTGCGCCTGCTGGGCCAGCGCGTTCAGCCGGCGCGTCAGCCATCCCGTCAGCAGCGGGGCGCAGAGCGCTGCCAGCAGGCCGGCCAGCAGCACGGTCAGGAGCACCGTATTGCGCAGTCGCTCCACTCCCTCCAGCGCAATGTCCGCCGGCTGCCGCACCGCCACCGACCAGCCGGCGCGGCCCTCCGGCAGGGCGGGGCCATGGCGGCCCACGACGAAACGGCCACCCTCGGTCAGGTCCATGCCGGCAACGTCGCGCCCGATCCAGCCGGCGGGCCCGGTCAGCACGGAGCCGTCCGGGCCGATCAGCAGCAGCTCGGGCGGGCGCTGTGCTCCCAGGCCTGCCAGCAGGTCGTCTCCGAAGCGTCCGATCCAGTCCCGGGACAGCTGCGCGACCAGCACCTGGCCGTGCGCGATCGGCAGGGCGGCATCGAGCGCGCGGCCCCGGGACCCGTCGCGGCCGGAGGCACCGCCGAGGAACGGCTCCGCGAGGGCATCCGCCTGTGCCTGGGGCGACGTCGGCGGACCTGCGCCCTGGGGCACGCCGGCCGCGGCGCGGATGCTTCCGCCGGCATCGGTCACGCCGAGCCAGGCGAATTCGGGGAATTGCGCGCGCAGGGCCTCCAGGTGCAGCCGCAGCGGCTGCGCACCCTGGTCGCCGGACACGGCGATCTGCGATGCCGTGACCTGAAGGACCGCCACCCGCAGGCGCAGTCCCATGTCCAGCCCGCTCCGGACCTGGGTGGCGAACTGCGCCATGAGGCGCTGGGTGGCGGCCCGCTCGGCCCGTTCTGCATCGGCGGCGGCCAGCTGGCCCGCCACCAGGGAGGCCAGAGCGACGAGGGCCAGCATCGACCAGCCGATGGCTGCCGCGAGATTGCGCCGCGGGTGCAGCCTGCCGAGCCAGGCCGCGGCCCGCGAGGGCGGGATGGAATCGGGAACAGAAGATGACGTCATGGTGCCGGTCGTCACTGTGCACGCGCGTATGCGCGCCCTACATTGGAGCCGAGGACCATCTTGCCATGCTAGAGGAACTGATCCGTACCGTGGGCGCTGCCGCCGGCCTGACGCCCGAGCAGGCCGCGCTGGCGGTGGCCGCGGTGCTGCGCTTCTTCACGGCGCGCCTGCCGTCCGCCTGGGTCGGGGAGCTGCACGAGCGCCTCGGCACGCGCCTGCGGGACGATACGCCGTCGCGGCAGAATGCCTCCACTTCCCCACAGGACCCGAAAGACTCCCCATGAGCGAATCCACGCCTTCCCGCGCTGGCAGCCTGCGCCTGCTGATCGCGGACGACCAGCCGCTGATCCGGCGCGCGCTGGCCATGACGCTGGGCATGGAGCCCGACATCGAGGTCGTGGGCCAGGCCGTGGATGGCCAGGACGCTATCGACCAGGCGGTCGCGCTGGTGCCGGACGTGGTCGTCATGGACCTGCAGATGCCGCGCGTCAGCGGCGTCGTCGCCACCCGCGAGATCACCGGTCGGCTGCCGTCGGTGCGGGTCGTGGTGCTGACCACCTTCGACCACGACGATCTCGTGTTCGAGGCCATCCGCGCCGGCGCGCGCGCCTACCTGCTCAAGGACGCCGCGGAGGACGAGGTACTGGAGACCATCCGCGCCGTGCAGCGTGGCGAATCGCGCCTGTCGCCGGCCGTGGCCTGCAAGGTGATGGAGGAATTCCGGCGCCTGGCTCCGCCACCGGCGTCGCCGGCCACATCGGGCGCCGCCACGCCCCGGCCGGCGGCCGATCCGCTGGAGGAGCCGCTGACCGGCAAGGAAGAGCGCATCCTGCAGCTCATCGCCGACGGCCTGAGCAACAAGCAGATCGGCGCGGCCGTGTTCCTGGCCGAAGGCACGGTGAAGAACTACGTGAGCCGCATCATGGAAAAGCTGCATGCCCGCAGTCGCACCGAACTGGCGGTGCGCGCCGTGGCACGGCGCGGCTGAGAGCCGGCCGGAGCGATCGGCCGGCCCCTCAGGTCGTCAGGCTGCCACCGCCTCGCGTTCGTCCGCGGCGAACTCGGCCTGCCCGCGCAGGCGCTCGTACACCGGCCCGAAATCCGGCTCCGTCATCGCGAACAGCTGCTCGAAGCTGTCGATCACGAAATACGTCTGCTGGTAGGTGTCGATCTTGTAGCGCGTGCGCATGGTGCGCTCCAGCTGCAGCGGCAGGCGCTGCGGCTCGGGGCTGTTCACCGAATACTCCAGTTCGCCGGAAGAACTGAGGATGCCCGCACCATAGGCGCGCAGCGCACCGCGTTCGCGGATCAGGCCGAACTCGATCGTGTACCAGTACAGGCGCGACAGCATCTCGCAGGCACCGAGCCCGTGCGCCTTCAGGCCCCCCTGGCCGTAGCGCTGCACGTAGTCCGCGAACACCGGGTTGAAGAGCAGCGGTACGTGCCCGAACAGGTCGTGGAAGATGTCCGGCTCCACGATGTAGTCGAACTCCTCGGGCGTGCGGATCCAGTCCGTCACCGGGAACTTGCGGTTCGCCAGCAGCGTGAAGAAGGGCACCTCGGGGATCAGGCCCGGAACGCCCACGATCTCCCAGCCCGTGGCGCGCTGCAGCCGCTCGTTGATCTCGTCGAAGCGGGGGATGCGGTCGCTTGCACCCAGCGAGGGCAGGGCGGCGATGAAGGCCTCGCTCGCACGGCCGGGCAGCAGCGCCGACTGGCGGGCGTACAGCCGCCGGTAGGTGTCGTGGTCCTGCGGCGTATAGGCCGCATAGTCCTGCGCGCAGGTGTAGTCGCTGCCGGCGCGGGCGTAGTCGCCGCGCGGCGGGCGGTCGGATTGGCCGTAAACGACGGGGGCTTGTCCCATGGCATGTCTCCTCGTTATGCAATGCACGGGAATGCCCATGCCAGGGCGCCCCGCGCTGTCAGTCCATCTTGATCTTCGCGGCCTTGATCAGGAAGCCGTACTTCGCATGCTCCGCGCGCACGAACTGGCCGAAGGACTCCAGCGTCAGGTCCTCGGCGTCGATGCCCATCTTCTTGAGCTTCTGCTCGCTGGCAGGCACCTTCATCGCCGCGGTGATGGCCGCCGCATAGCGGCGGGCGTCGGCGTCGGGCAGCGAGGCCGGGGCGAACAGCCCGAACCACGTCACCACGTTGAATCCCGGCACCTCGTCGTTGATGCTGCGCACGTCCGGCAACTCGTCGTCCCGGCCCAGGGTGGTCACGCCCAGGGCCTTGAGCTTGCCGGCCTTGATCAGCGGCAGCGACGAGGCGAGGTTGTCGAACACGAACGCGACCTCTCCCGACTGCAGGGCCTTGAGCGCGGGCGCGGATCCCTGGAAGGGCACGTGCGCCACGCGCGTATTGGTGAGCGACTTGAACATCTCGGCCGCGATGTGGCCGATGCTGCCGTTGCCGCCCGATCCGTAGCGCACCTGGTCGGGGTTCTTCTTGAGGTACTGCACCAGTTCCCCGGTCGTGCGGATGCCCAGCGACTTGGCATGCTCCGCGTCCATGACGAGCACGTTGGGCGTGCGCGCCACCAGCGCGATCGGCTTGAAATCCTTCAGCGGGTCGTACGGGAAAGCCTTCTGCAGCCACGGATTCACCGCGTGCGTCGCCACCGCGCCCATCACCAGCCAGTTGGCGTCCTTCGGGGCCTTGGCCACCAGTGCCACGCCCGTCGTGCCGCCAGCCCCCGGCTTGTTCTGTACCTCCACCGGGCCCAGCGCGCCGCGCACGCCTTCCGCCACGATGCGGGCGGACGCGTCCACGGGCCCGCCGGCGGGGTACGGAACAATGATGGTCAGCGGTGCCGAGGCGTTCTGGGCCTGGACGCTCCAGGCCCCTCCCGCCAGCAGGACGGCCAAAAGGTAACTGCGACGCAACATGGGTGTCTCTCTCTCCGTGCTCATTGGGAGGGCGCAGTATAGAGACGGGTGCCATGCCGATGCAGTTGGTTACGTCAATCGGCTTGCAGGTGGCTTTAGGCGTTCTTTCAAGCGCCCTGGAGCACCCCGCGGCGCATCTGGTCGAGTTCGATGCTCTCGAACAGCGCCTTGAAGTTGCCGTTGCCGAAGCCGTCGTCGCCCTTGCGCTGGATGAACTCGAAGAAGATCGGGCCCAGCTGGTTTTCGCTGAAGATCTGCAGCAGGATCGCGTCCTTCTTGCCGTCGATCAGGATCTTGCGCTTGTGCAGTTCCTCCACGCTCTCGCCGTGGTCGGGGATGCGCTTGTCCACCAGTTCGTAATAGGTGTCGATCGTGTCCAGCAGGCGCACGCCGGCGCCGCGCAGGGCGTCCACCGTGGCGTAGAGGTCGTCCGAGCCCATGGCGATGTGCTGGATGCCCTCGCCGTTGTACATATCCAGGTATTCCTGGATCTGGCCGGCCTTTTCCTTGCCCTCTTCGTTGATCGGGATGCGGATCTTGCCGCAGGGGCTGGTCATGGCCTTGCTCTTCACGCCGGTCACCTGGCCTTCGATATCGAAGTAGCGGATCTCGCGGAAGTTGAACAGGCGCTCGTAGAAGTTCGCCCATTCGATCATCCGGCCGCGGTGCACGTTGTGCGTCAGGTGGTCGATGTAGGTCAGGCCATGGCCCTTGGGATTCAGCGCCTCCTCGGCCGTCACGCCGGGCAGCGGCTCGAAATCGACATCGAAGAAGCCGATGTTGCCGATGTCGCCCGGCTTCGCGCCGTTCTTGCCGCGCCAGCGGTCCACGAGATAGATCAGGCTGTCGCCGATGCCCTTGATGGCGGGAATGTTCAGTTCGCCCGGGCCGGCCTGCCCGGCATAGCCCCAGGCGCCGAGGTTCAGTGCACGCTCGTAGGCGGCCTTGGCATCGTGCACGCGGAAGGCGATGGCACAGACGCTGGGGCCGTGCAGCCGCGCGAAACGCTGCGCGAAGCTGTCGGGCTCGGCGTTGATGATGAAGTTGATCTCGCCCTGGCGGTAGAGCGTCACGTTCTTGTGGCGGTGGCGTGCCACGGGCTTGAAGCCCATGCCCTCGAACACCCGGCCCATGGCCTGTGGATCGGGGGCGGCGTATTCGATGAATTCGAAGCCGTCGGTACCCATCGGGTTCTCCCAGGCGGCGGTGTCCTGGACGGCGGGGTGGGGCAGTGGGGTGTTCATGCGTTGTCTCCGGGGTTGGCGCGTTGATCTGCGTCATGCCACTGTAGGCGCACGCAGGCTCATGTTTCTGGCGTAAACATCGCGGCGGCTCCAGCTTCGTGCAGGAAAACTGCGCCATGGCGGCGCGGTGCGCAGCCTGCGCCCGGCCGTACGGCCACCAGGGCCGGCGCTCAGCCCCCGCCCGCCGCGCCGGGGCGCGTGGACCGCAGCGCCAGGGCCCCTTCCACGCGCAGCCGCTCTTCGGGCGTGAACAGCTGCTCGCGCAGCTTCTGCAGCGCCGGGCCGTCGCCCTGTGTGGCCCGGGCCTGCTGGTACTGGTCCAGCCGCTGCTGCCACTGGCGCTCCTCGCCGTCCAGGCGCGCCAGGGCGTCGGCCGCCGCCGCGCCATAGCGGGCGCTGCGCTCCGCATGGCGCGTCGCGTCGTCGGCCTGGCGGGCATCCAGCGCGGCCGTCTGCTCCGCCACCGCCTGCGGGGTGGCGTAGGCCTGCCGCGCGGCGCGCAGTCCGGCGGGCAATGCATCCTCGGCGGCCTGGAGCGCCCGGGCCTTCTCCTGCGGAGAGCGGCTGGCGTCCTGCAGGATCTCCAGCCGCGCGAGCGTGTGGCGGTCCAGCTCTGCTTCGCCGCCGAACAAGGCGGCCGCTTCGCCAGGCTCGAAGAAACGCTCGCGCAGCCGGTCGCGCTCCTCCATGGATGCCCGCAGCGCCCTGGGGTCGGACAGGTCCGCAGGCGGCGTCACCGTGCCGAGTGCCGCGCGGTAGTCCACATAACGGCCGGCCAGCGCCAGGGCACGCTCACGCACCGCCGCCGGGAAATGGCGGTCCACCAGGCCCTCCAGCCGGCGCTTGAGCGTGGCCGCGTCGGTGGTCGGCCCGGCGTCCAGGGCTTCCTGCAGCAAGGTTTCGAGCGTGTCGCGCAGGCCCGCGCCCAGCAGCGGGTCGGTCTGGAGCACTTCCAGCTCGGCCGCGGAGCGCGGCGCCAGGAACCGCGGATCGGGCCCGCCGGACGGCCGGAGCGCGGATGTGGAGGCGTCCGCCGCCGGGCGGGATGCAGGGCGCCCCCCCGCCTCGCCGGCACCGCCCGCCGTGGAGCGCTGTACCCACCAGCCGGCCAGGCCCAGCGCCGCGGCCGCCAGCAGCGCAGCCGCCATCCGCCCGCGTGCCGCAGCCATCGGTCAGAGCCCCTGCAGCTTCAGCCGGTTGGCGTGCTGGCGATAGAGCGTCACCGGGTCGGGAGAGAACAGGTCCCGCAGCCCTACCAGCTGGTTGATTTCATCGAGGTGGTTTTGCCGGTAGTCCCCCAGGTGCCGGCCCAGCCGCGAAGAGCAGGCGGACACCAGCCCGTCGTTCGCCTCGCCATGCACGGGCGCCAGCAGGGCCAGGCCCGCATCGCTCGGGTCGAGCACGTTCGTGACCGGCTGCGTACCCGTCCAGGAGTAGTAGCGCACGCCGTTCACCACGTCGGCGCCGCTTCCGCAGCCGCTGGCCAGCCCCTGCGGAAAGCGGCGGTTGAAGTCCGCCGCCCCGGCCGTGGTGAGCGAATCGAGCGCCGCCGTCGGCTTCTGCGGCAGGCCGGAGCCGCCCGAGGCAGCGCTGATCACCTGCGCGAGCGCACCGGCCGCGGCGCTCGCCACCGCTTCGGACACCGAGCCCGGCGGCGCCACGCCGCGCACCACGTCCGCCACGCGGGAGCCCTTGTTCACCCCGCCGATCGACGTGACCGATGCCACGAGTTGCGGCGCCACGCCCGCCACGTAGCGGATGGTCGGGCCGCCGTGGGAATGCCCGACCAGGTTCACCTTGGCAGCGCCCGTGACGGCCAGCACCTGCCTGACCTGGGTGAGCAACTGCTCGCCGCGCACCTCGGTGCTGTTGGTGGCCGACACCTGGGCCACGAACACCTGCGCACCGTCCCGGCGCAAGGCATCGGGAATGCCGTAGAAATAGTCCACGCCCAGGGCCGAATCGAACCCGAACAGGCCGTGCACCAACACGATGGGGTAGCGCGTCTGGGTGTAGCCGCTTTGCGCATGGGCGGCCGGCGCGGTGAATGCGCAGCCGAGGGAAAAGGCGAGGGCGGCGCGCGCCGCCAGCGCCCTGAAGCGGCCGAGGCCGCGAAGGGTTCCGTTCATGGTTGCTTGTCTCCGTCGTTGTAGTGATGTGCACAAAAAAGAACGACCGTTCTTTTTTTGTGAATTCCATTATTCGCCGCCCATGGCCGCGTTCCACCCGGACAAACCCGGGGAGGTGCCGGCAGGCCGTGCCTGCACGCGCTGGGCTTCGTAGAATCCTGTGCCATGAGCGCTTCCCACGCACTGGACCGGCTTGATCGGGCGATCCTGCGCTGCCTTCAGGACAACGGCCGCGAAACCTACGACGTCATCGGCGAGCAGGTGGGCCTGTCGCCCAGCGCGGTGCTGCGCCGCGCCAAGCGCCTGGAGGATGCCGGCGTGATCGACCGCTACGTCGCCCTGGTGCGTCCGGAGGCCGTGGGCCTGGGCCTCACGGCCTACCTCAACGTCCGCCTGGAAAAGCACACCGAAAGCCACAAGCGCAACCCCATGGACCTGTTCCGCGCGAGCGTCCAGACCTGGCCCGAGGTGGTGGAGTGCTCCGCCCTCACGGGCGAGATGGACTACCTGCTGCGCGTGGTTGTGGCCGACATGGCCCACTACAGCCGCTTCATCATGGACACCCTGCTCAAGCACCCTAGCGTGCAGGACTGCAAGACCAGCTTCGTGCTCGACCGCGTGAAGAGCACGACTGCGGTGCCCGTCTGACACATTGGCGACAGCTGCCTGCTATTGAATAGGTAGCAACTGGGGCGCGAGGGTAGGTCGTCTGGAGGGGCCTGGGCCCGCAACCTCGTGAGTTCGTCGCTTGCGTGGTTTCCAGGCCACGGCACGCCATGTGCTAGGGGGAAACCCTAAAATTCGCACCATGCCTGCGCCTGCCACCGACACCCGCCCCCCGCGCCAGCCCGTGCGGCGCGGTGCGCCCGTCGTGGTGCCCATCCGCTCGCTGGGCCCCGAGCACCGCGGGCGCATCGCCGTCCACCTGCTCCGCCTGGAGCCCGGCGACCGCTACCTGCGCTTCGGCTACGCCGCATCGGACGAACAGGTGCTGCGCTACGTGCAACAGCTCGACTTCGTGCGGGACGAGGTCTTCGGCATCTACAACCGGCGGCTCGAACTCATCGCCGTCGCCCACCTGGCCTATGGTGACGCGGCCGAGCACCGCGGTTGCGCCGAGTTCGGCGTCTCCGTGCTCGCCCAGGCCCGCGGCCGTGGCTTCGGCGCCCGGCTCTTCGAGCGCGCCGTGATGCATGCGCGCAACCGGGACGTGCGCATGGTGTTCATCCACGCGCTCAGCGAAAACACCGCCATGCTGCGCATCGCCCGCAAGGCCGGCGCCGTCGTGCGCCGGGACGGCTCGGAATCGGAGGCCTACCTGGAGATCGCACCCGCGGGCCTGCAATCGCGCATGGCCCAGAAGGTGGTGCACCGGCTGGCCGAGATGGATTACCAGCTCAAGCGCCAGGCGCGACAGTTCCGGGCATTTCTGGCGGGGATGCAGGCTGCGCGGAGCGGGACGCCGCCGGGGGCGTGACGTGGAATGGCTCGGCCTTCAAGAAGAGGCTGGATGGGGCTGACTTCTGTCGATTTGCACGTGATATATGGCGATGCCATGACCCTGGTGAATGAGTCGTTGCCGGGGATATAGTATTCCTCGAGCCCGAGCCTTTGCTTTGGGGCGTAGATTTTCAATTTTCCGGCGTAGGTTCCCTTGTCCGCGTTCCTGTAGAAGGCCGGGTCAGATTTCGCGTTGAGGGATGGGGCTATCTTGATATCCCCGTATTTCGACTCGTAGAGGTTCATCCCTACGCATTCGAACTCCGCAACGATGGGGAATAGGATCGTCGCCGTGGCCGGCCTGCTGTCCTTGATGACAGTGAGTTGGATGAATAGGCCTTTCTGCTTGGAATAGATTATTTCGACACCGTTGGGATTAAAAATCTTCTGGAATTAATTCAATTATCTGCAATCGTTGACTGATGTCTTGTGGATTTGCAAGATGGCACGAATCGCCTCGTCATAAGAGTCCCATGGGCCGCACAATTTATTCAATTTTGACTGATTGTTTATTTTATGATGAAGATTCACTTCATTTTGGGTGAAAATTTTCCCTCATCATCGTGTTGAAATTGCTCTGTTTGAATTGATTTCCGAATGGTTGGGTTGGTGGAGGTCGTCTGGTTTAGAGATTTTCTATTATTTGGACCTTCTCTATGTGGCAATTAAAATATCCCCATTTATTCCAGTTGGATATCAGCCAGTCTTTGTCTATTGCGTATCCTTCTTCGTTTGATGGCTGGGAGTCTTTCGGCAGGATAACGTAGACAAGGCCTGCTTTATAACCTGTTACGTTGAGCAGGGCATAGCGGCGCTCGTCTTTGTGATGAAGCTCAATTACCATGAGATCTAGGAGATCTTCATTGGAAGGGTGGCAGCGAATTATTTTGCCTCGTTCTATGTTGTTGGTGTAATCGAGTAGCCTGCTTCCGCTGTCCATAGTCATGGCTGTGATATCTCTCTGCGAACGTAGTGGTTGATGGAAATATTTATCAATCTAGATTAAATAGTATTCCCTTGAACTCTTCAAAATATTCATCGCTCCATCTTGAATAAATTTCTGCGTTCAGGTTCTTTATTTTGTATAGATCATTTTTGTTGAAATGCGAAGTGAAGCATCTCATGGTATTCAAGATGATCCATTTCATTGATTTTGATTGAAGCGTATCTCGTGAGTCTGCCGCGACAAGCTTCATGTCTAGTATTAGTTCCTGAAGCAGCTTCTCATTGAGGGAACCTAGTTCAAAGAGTTCGTGGCAGAAAGTGTCATCTATTGCGTCATTTTGATTGTTCTTGAGGTTCTGCTTTGCGGCTTCTACATCCGGGTGCTTCTCTACTTGTTGTTTTGATGTTTTTTGATTCATTTTCTAAGCCGGCTTTAAGCGAAATTCATTTATTAGCCTGATTTTTGTATTGTTCAAATCTTTTTTGTGCACGAAATAAATCCCGTCCAAATCAGAGGCATCATGATCGTTGCTTTTGAGGGTGTACCAGAAATATTGAAAATATTCGGATATGTTTTTTTTGTCGATTTCAGCGACATTGGATGTGCTAATCAGATAGCGGATGGCGTCCACCTCGACATATTTTTGCAAAAAAACAATATCCGAATTTTTTCCGCTGGTATCCTTGATTTTTGGTAACGCTGGCCTTGGTTTGTTTTTCTCCATTATTTCAATCCATATTGAAGGGTCTTTTTGCGACCATAAAAATGGAGTTGAGAGAAAAAAGTCGCAGCAAAAGGAATCGTGATGATTCGCAAGTATGAATAAACTGAAGTCAACAAAAGAGACGCGCTCCAGTTCACTTCTGAATTGAGCAAAAAATTCTATGCCGGAACGCGCTTCGTCCCAGTACGTTTTGTTTATCAATTCCGCGAGCGATGATATTTCTTCCTGCACGATTTAGAGCTTTGTTGGCGGCAATGGCCTGGGGGGTAGGACATGATTACCCGAAGGAGTCGGGGAAATGGAATAGGGCTGCAGTGTCGCGCCCTTGGTGCTGAATCCTGCATTGTTGATGGCTGAAGGAAACCCTGCCGCCTGTGCTGGCGTTGGCTGGTAATGCCCCGAGAGATTGTCAATTTCCAGAATTTTTCCGCCTTTCAAACGCATACTGCCAGCAGCTTGGACATCCGCCCCACCGGAAAGAGTCACATGGCGTTTCCCAAGAATGAGTTGATTGTCTTGTGTAACGACGAAGTCGAAAGTGCCTCGCAGCGGCCCCTTTCCGGGAATGGTTACCAGTCCATTGTTGGAGACGGCTGTTCCGAGAATTTTTCCATCTGCTGGCGGCCCTTCATTGGGGAATTTGTTTTTGATTTTCTCGCCACACAAACCCCATGGGTCAATCCAAGCCAAAGGATTGGCCGCATACCGCTGCAGGTTGAGTCCGCCCTGCAACCCGATCGGATCCGGACTGATGAACCGCCCCACATCCGGGTCGTAGTACCGGAAGGTGTTGTAGTGCAGCCCTGTCTCGCGGTCCAGGTACTGGCCCTGCAGGCGCAGGTTCTGCTCCAGCGTGTCCTCGTTCCTGTGCCGCTGCTGCACCGCGGGAATGGCGCTGCCGTCGATGCGCACGGCCTCCCAGCGCTCCTCCAGCGCACTGCCCCAGGTGCGCCAGCTCGCGCGCCAGCGCACTTCGCCGGCTTCGTCCGTCACCTCTTCCGGCAGGCCCGAGGGGTCGTTGTGGAAGTAGCTCACCTGGGCGCTGGCGCGCAGGCGGGATTCGGCCGGGGACTGGGTCAGTGCATGGGCATGGGCATGTGCCGCCACTTGTGCTGAGGCAGAAGCGGCATGCACTGCCGCGCTGCTGCCGGGCGCGGCCATCGGGTTCAGCGCGGCGTAGCGGCTGCTTTGGCTGCCTGGAGGGCCTTGGGTGCCTGCCTGGCCCGCACCGTCACCTCCCACCAGCCCGCCATGCCCGCTGCCTTCCAGCCGCTGCCTGTCCGCATCGATGCGCGCCAGCGGCACGTAGCTGCCCGGCTCGTACACGTAGCTCACCACCTTCGAGCCGCGCCGCTCCTCGATCAGCCGCATGCCCTCCCAGATGAACTCCGTGCGCCCGAACGCGTCCTGCTTGGCGATGCGCCGGCCCAGCGCGTCGTAGCGGAACTCCACCCGCTGGCGCGTGGCCTGGGCCGTGCCCGGCTGGCGCGTGGTCTCCACGGCCACCAGCTGGTCTTCGTCGTCCCATTCGAAGCGCTGCACCGTGTGCCGTCCGATGCGCTTCTCGCGCAGCCGCGCGAAGCCGTCGTAGGCGAAGCGCTTGTCCTCGTACACCCGCACCAGGTTGTCGCGCAGGTAGCCCGTGGAGCCCGTGCCGGGTCCACCGGGGCTCCCGTCGTTGGCCGCCATGCGCGATGCCAGGCTCGCATCCAGCAGGTTGCCTGCCGGGTCGTAGCGGAACACTTCTTCCGAGCGGCCCTGCACGCCCGCACCCGGCTGCGCCCCGGGGCCTGCGCGCAGCGCCTGCTCCACCCGCCCGGTGGCGTCGTAGCGCCAGCTCGTGCGCCCCTTGTGGCTGTGCACGCTCTCGCGCAGCTCGCCCACCGCGTCGTAGCGGTACTGCTTGAGCAGCCCCACGGCCGCCGAGGGGCCGCGCTGGGCCAGCGCCTCCACCTGCTGCTGCCATGCCGCGCGCCAGTCCTCGCCCGCCGCGTCCTGCAGGCCCGCGCCCGAGCGTGTCCAGCTGCCCGTGCGCCGGCCCAGCGCGTCCAGCGCGTAGCGCGTGGCCAAGGTGCCCTGCGTGCGCAGCACCTCCCGATGCAGCGCGTCGCGCTCGATGTCGGCGATGAGCCGGTGCACTTCACGCACCGGTTCGGGCAGCATGCCGTCCAGGCCGCCGCCACTCAGATCACCACCCAGACCGCCGGCCTGCAGCTTTTCACCTGGCAGCGCATCCTTTGGTGTTTCCTGCGGCGCTTCCTGCGCCAGTTCCTCGACCAGCCCCAGGTTGATCTGGTGCAGGTGCCCCGAGCCGTAGTGCAGGTAGTTCAGGCTGCGCCGCAGCACGGCCCGGCCCGCACGGCCGGTGACCGCCGGCAGCTGCGTGCGCGTGCGGTTGCCCAGCGCGTCGTGTTCGTGCCGCAGCGTGTGCACCTGCCCGCTGGCTGCATCCTGCGCGTGCTCGGCCACGATGCGGCCCAGCACGTCGTATTCGAAGCGCGTGGTGTGCTGCAGCTCCAGCGCCTCGTTGTCCGTTTCGGCTGGCGCCCCGGCCTGGCGCCGCCAGCGCGATGCCTCCACCAGCCGCCCGCCCGCGTCGTAGCGGTAGCGCAGCACGCTGCCGCCCACCCGCTTTTGCACCAGCCGCCCCAGCGCGTCGCGCTGCAGTTCCGTGCGCCGCGGTGTTTGAGCGTTCCGGGCTGCCGGGCCTTCCCGCAGCGTGCCGTCCTGCGCCTGGGTCTGCAGTTCGTGGAACACATCGTCGCCCCGCGCCGGGTGGTGCACCACCGCCACCACGTGCCCGTCCGCGTCGTACTCCAGCCCCACCCGCGTGCCGTCCAGGCGCTCTTCTTCCACCAGCCGGTCCGCGTCGTCGTAGCGGAACCGATAGACGCCACCGTTTTCCGTGGCGAGCGCCGAGAGCCGGTGCGCCCCGTCGTGCGCCGCCCCGATCTCCCGGCCCTGCGCGTCGCGCCGCCACAGCAGTTGGCCGCGCACGTTGTGCCCGTAGCGCGTGGCCCGCGAGAGCGCGTCCGTGTGCTCCACCAGCCGCCCGCCCGCGTCGTATTCGAACCCCTGGCTGCTGCCGTCGGGCAGTCTCAGCGAGCGCAGTTGCCCGCGCGCATCCACCACGCCCTGCGTCTGCAGGCCCAGCGCATCGGTCACCGATTGCAGCTGGCCCCAGCCGTCCCAGCCGTAGCGCGTCGTGCGCCCCGAGCAGTCGGTGTACCGCACCAGCAGGCCCCGCTCGTTCCACTGCAGGGTCTTGGCACCGCCCAGCGCATCCTCGATCTGCACCACCTGGCCCTGCGCGTCGTAGGCGTAGCGCGTCACCCCGCCATCGGGCGCCGTCTCCTGCACCCGCAGGCCCTGGCGGTCGTATTCGTAGCGCCACGTGGCCCCGTCCGGGCCCGTGGTGCGCAGCGGCTCGAGCCACCGGCTGTCCCAGAGCGTGCGCGTGAGCCGCCCCAGCGGGTCCACCACGCCCGTCTGCATGCCGTTGTCGTCGTACTGGAAGGTGGTGGTCGCCCCCGAGGGCCGCGTGCACGACAGCAGCTCGCGCCGCTCGTTCCACGCGAGCCGCCACGTGGCGCCCAGCGCGTTGGTGTAGGCCGTGAGGTTGTGCCAGCGGTCCCACTGCCAGCGCTCTTCGCGCCCGAGCTGGTCGGTTGACCTTGTCCAGCCGCCGGCCTCGCCAGCGGGGCTGCCATCGGAGCTGCCATCGAAGCCATAGGCGATGGCATAGCTCTCACCATCCTCCGTCCAGTGCCGCACCACCCGGCGGTCGCGCAGGCGCCGGCCATCGGGCCCGCGGGCACCGTCCTGGCGCTCGGGGCCGCTCGCCCCCGCTTCGCTCTCCCACGCGTAGTGGCACGCGAAGCCGGCCGCATCCTCCTGGCGCACCATCAGGCCTTCGGCGTAGGCGAAGCGCCGCACGGTCGCGCGCGTGCGGTCCTGCACTTCGGCCAGTTGGCCGCCCGCGTCATGGCGGTAGGCCGCCAGCAGGCCCAGTTGCTCGCCCGGCGCCGCCTGCACGAGGTGGATCGCCACCAGCCGCCGGCTGCCCGCCTCATAGTCCAGCCGCAGCAGCCGCCCCAGGTGGTCCGCGATGCCCGCCAGGCGCCGCTCGCCGTCGTAGCGCAGCCCCACCCAGTGCCCGAACCGGTCGCGGATGCGCAGCAGTTTCAGCACATGCCTGCCCGCCTCCTGCGGCGCCGGGCCGAACTGCCAGGCCACGTGGTCGAGCTCGCCCACCTCGTAGTGCCCACCCGCCGTGCAGCCCAGGGTGAAGCCTTCGCCGACGTTGAAGAGCGCCGTGCCCGGCCCGACATCCGGCAGCTCGATGTGCCGCCCTTGCGGGTTGACGTAGGTGATGCGCGAAGGCGGCGCACCGGCAGCTGTCCGCTCCACGTGCAGCTCGATCTCGTAGGGCACGCTCCAGCCCGCGCCGTGCAGGGTGCCGCCCCGGTGGTCGTGGCTGCTGTAGAAGCGCCGCCAGGCAATGCCCAGCGGCCCGGGCAGCACGAAGTCCGTGTCCTCGCTGCCGTCCAGCACCTTGCCGCCCGTGGCCGGGTGCACCGGGTAGCCGATCAGCGCCCGGAAGCCCCGCCCCAGCGCGTCGCCCGCCATGCCCACCACCGCCCCCAGCGCCAGGCACCCCACCTTGCCCAGGAAGTTGCCCCGGCCCATCGCCAGGCCCACACCGATCTCCAGCGCCGTCTCCCACCACGCCCGGTCGTCGGCGATCTCCAGGTACGCCGTCTTGTTGCCCCCCACCAGCACGTCGTCCGAGCCGCTGGCGATCTGCGCGGCGCACATCATCTTGTCGCCCTTGCGGGCAGCAGGATAGGTTTCGATGAAGACCGAGTCCGAGCCCTCGGCGATGAAGTTCGGGTTGGGCTGCCCATGGTCGCGGCACACGGCCGCGTCCGCCACCGCCCGCATCGCAGCCCGGCCATTGATGCGCACCGTCGCCGCCCCACGGATGCCCAGCGTGCCCGTGATGTCCAGCTCCCCGATGTCCTCGGTCATCTCCTGGATCTTTTTTTCCTTGTAGTCGCTCCAGCCCGTCGCACCCCCGATGAACCCCGCCAGCAACCCGCACGCCAGGATCGCACCACACCCCATCGTCGCCACCGACACCCCCGCCGCCAGCGCCACCACCCCCGCCACCAGCAGCGTCTCCACCATCCCCGACGCCAGCCGCAAACCCACACGCGCCAGCCTCGCCCACACCGACACGTGTCCTATCTCGTCCGCCTGCCTCGCCGCCGCCATCCCTCCCATGCTGCTGTTCTCCTGTCGTACTGCCTGTGTACGGGGGGGCTGCCGGTCGCCATCGCGCATTGCGCCGGCGCCGCCCCGGAAAGCGGCATGATAGGAAGCGGCAGCCCGCAGCGGCCGGGCTGCGCCGCGCGAATTTGTGTCAGGGTGTGAAGGCCGGCCCGCGGCACGCCAGCGGGGGTGTCGCGGGCATCCGCTATCCTTGGAGGCCTGACAACCACCGCACGTCCTGCACACCGAGACCGTGTCCGACCCCCACCCTGCGCGCCCCTCCGACCGCGAAGACAAGCGCACGCTCCTGCAGCGCCTCATCGAGTTCATCCATCCCGGCCCCGATTCCAAGGATGAACTGATCGCCACCCTGGCCGAGGCGGAGGACAACGACGTCATCAATGCCGATGCGCGCGTGATGCTCGAACGCGTCCTGCGCATGGCCGAGATGACGGCCAGCGACGTGATGGTGCCCGCGCCGCGCATGGACCTGATCGACATCGACCAGCCATTCGAGACGCTGCTGCACCAGGTGATCGACACCGCCCATTCGCGGTTCCCGGTGTACCAGGGGGAGCGCGAGAACATCATCGGCATCCTCATGGCGAAGGACCTGCTCAAGCTGCAGCGGGCGCCCGAGTTGAACCTCCGGGCGCTGCTGCGCTCCGTGGTGTACGTGCCCGAGAGCAAGGGGCTGAACGACCTGCTGCGCGAGTTCCGCGCCAACCGCATCCACATGGCGGTGGTGATCGACGAGTTCGGCCGGGTGGCCGGGCTGGTCACCATCGAGGACGTGCTCGAGCAGATCGTGGGCGAGATCGAGGACGAATTCGACATCCCCGAGGACGAAGGCGACATCTTCGCCCTGGCGGACCGGACCTACCGCGTGAGCGGCGACACGCCCGTGGAGCGCGTGGCCGAGGCCTTCGACCTGCCCGCCCTCGAGGGCTCCGACAGGGACGAGGAGTTCGAGACCATCGGCGGCCTGATCGCGCACGAGCTGGGCCATGCGCCGCGCCGCGGGGAATCGCTGGATCTCGGCGGCCTGCGCTTCGTGGTGCTGCACACCAAGGGTGGCGCGGTGCGCTGGTTCAAGGTCTCGCCGCAGCCCCCGGGCGCCGAACCGGACGCCGGCTGACCATGCTCCTGCAAGCCTATGGCACCGGGCGCCCGCGGGCGCCCGCGGTGCTCCTCTGGACGGCTGCCGTGCTGGCCGGGCTGGCGCAGGCGGCTTCCATCGCCTGGCCCTGGGGCGGCGAGCCGCTCTGGTGGCTGCAGATTGCCTCGCTCGCAGCCTTCGCGCGTGTCCTGCTGTCGGCGCGCGGGGCAGGGCAGGGGGCCGGTCTCGGCGCAGCCTTCGCCACGGCCTGGCTCGCGGGCACCTTCTGGTGGCTGTTCATTTCCATGCACACCTACGGCGGCCTGGCGGCGCCGCTGGCGGCACTGGCGGTGCTGGCGCTGGCGGCCTTCCTGGGCAGCTACTACGCGGCCGCGTCGGCGGTGTTCGTGCACCTGCGCGACCGCCTCCCGCGCCGCAGGGGCTGGCAGGCCGCCGCCTTCGCCGCACTCTGGCTGCTGGCCGAACTGGCGCGCGGCGTGTGGTGGACCGGCTTCCCCTGGGGCGCCGGTGGCTATGCGCATGTCGAGGGCCCGCTGCGGGTGTTCGCGCGCTGGGTGGGGGTGTATGGCATCGGCGCCGTGGCGGCCCTGCTGGCGATGCTGGCCGCGCAACTGCGGGTGGCGGACCTTCGCCGTCCCCGGTGCTGGGCCGCGGCCGTGGTGCTGGCATGCGCCTGGGCAGGGTTGGCCGCGCAGCGCCACTGTGCGGTGGACCGCTGCGGCGCGCCGGTGGCCGAAGCCCCCTCCCTGCTGTCGGTTGCGCTGCTGCAGGGCAATATCCCGCAGGACGAGAAATTCCAGGCTGGCAGCGGCGTGCCGATGGCCCTGCGCTGGTACGGCGATGCGTTGCGCGAAGCGGATGCCGCCCTGGTCGTGGCGCCGGAGACCGCCATCCCGCTGTTGCCCCAGCAACTGGTGCCAGGCTACCTGGAGTCCATCGCAGAGCGTTTCACCCGCAGCGGCCCGCAGGGCGGCCGGGCCGCGCTGATCGGCATCCCGCTGGGCGACCCGGAGCGGGGCTATACGAATTCCGTCATCGGTTACGCGCCGGGCAGGACGGCGCCCTACCAATATGACAAGCACCACCTCGTGCCGTTCGGGGAGTTCGTCCCGCCGTTCTTCCGGTGGTTCACCGAACTGATGAACATCCCGCTGGGTGATTTCAACCGGGGCGGCATGGTCCAGGCGCCCTTCGCCTGGGCCGGGCAGCGCCTGGCGCCGAACATCTGCTACGAGGATCTGTTCGGCGAGGAACTGGCCGCGCGCTTCGCGGACCGGGCCGCCGCCCCGACGGTGTTCGTCAACCTGA
Source organism: Acidovorax sacchari (assembly GCF_042847045.1). Taxonomy (NCBI): domain Bacteria; kingdom Pseudomonadati; phylum Pseudomonadota; class Betaproteobacteria; order Burkholderiales; family Comamonadaceae; genus Acidovorax; species Acidovorax sacchari. The sequence goes on along the minus strand of NZ_AP035783.1, from coordinate 4,787,615 downwards.
GCAATATCGCCTGGTTCGGCGATTCCGTGGCCATCGACCAGCACCTGGCGATCAGCCGCATGCGGGCGCTGGAATTCGAGCGGCCGATGGTGCGCGCCACCAACACCGGTGCCACCGCACTGATCGACCACCGCGGCATGGTGGCTGCGCGGCTGCCCTCGGTGCAGCGCGGCATCCTGCGCGGCGAGGTGGAGGGGCGGGACGGACCGCCCACGCCGTTCGCCTGGTGGGCGGCGCGGGCCGGGTTGTGGCCGCTGTGGCTGCTGGGCGCATTGGTGGTGGCTGCGGCCTTCGCGGCGCGCTCCCGCGGACGCTGATACCAGCGGGTGGGGCCACGGCCTTCGGCCGGCGTTCGCCGCCCCGGGTCAGTTGCCGGATGGCACCGGCTGCTCCGCCGAAGGCGCGCGTCCCAGCACTGCGTGCAGCAGCCCCGGCAACCGCGCCAGCATCCGGGCCGCGTGCCGGTCCGGCGGGCGGTGCTCGGCATGGTAGGCATGCAGGGGAATGGGCGGGAGGTGGCGCAGCGGTACCGCCACCACCGTGGCCGGGTCCAGGTTGCCGGCCGTGAGGAAGTCCACCACGGTCCATCCCAGTCCGCGCCGCACCAGTTCCACCGCCAGCTGCGAGGTCTGCACCTGGATGCCCAGTTCGGTATGCACCCCCAGGTCGCGTGCCAGTTCGGCCATGGGCCCGCGCATGGGATCGTCGCCCAGCAGTTGGATCATGGGGGTGTTGGACAGGAACGAGATCGGGTCGTTGCGGCTCACGCGCACGGCCCGCTGCCAGATGTCGCGGCCCACCGCGATCGAGAGCGGGCCACTGACCAGGATGGCGCTGCACACCTGCGGGTGCGGGTGCGGATAGAAGCCCAGGGCGAAATCCACTGTTCGGGTCAGCAGCGCCTGGGCCATCTGGTCGGGGTGCAGAGTGCGCACTTCCACCTTCACGCGGGGGGACTCGCGCACGTGCAGCTCCAGCACCGTGGGCAGGAAGGTGTGCGTGACCGAGGGAATCGCGCCCAGGCGCACCTGGCCGCCCTCGGGCTGGCGCAGGTTGACGGCGGTGCGGCGCAATTCGTCGAGCTGGCGGTGGATCTGGACCGATGCCGCGAACAATGCCTGCGCCTCGGGCGTCGGCACCAGGGCCCCCCGTACGCGGTTGAACAGCGGATAGCCGAGCTGCAGTTCGGCATGGGCGATGGTCTTGCTCACGGCCGACGGGGTGATGCTGACGAGCCGGGCTGCGGCGCTCATGTTGCCCGTCTGCATGACAGCCTGGAAGACTTCGAGTTGCCGTAGGTTCATGGCTTGGGGAGGCGGATCGGGAGAGGTATGAATTCCATTCATACCCAGCCTCGGATTATTCCCCACTGCCGTGTTGCCTCCTTCCTACCATACGGCACCCGTACAACGGGCTTGTAACAATTAATCCAAGGAGATGAGCGAGTCATGTTCCCGCAAATGAATATCAAGCGCCTGCTGGCCGGCGCCGCCTTCGCTGCCTGGGGCCTCGTGGCCGGTGCGCAGACGCAGTCCGCAGCCCCCGTGCAGCCGGCGGCCAAGCCCAACGTCGTGGTGCTGGCCACTGGCGGCACCATCGCCGGCGCAGGTGCCACGGCCGCCAACAGCGCGTCCTATGCCGCTGCCAAGGTGCCGGTGGACAAGCTGCTGGCAGGGCTGCCGGAGCTGTCCAACGTGGCGGCCGTGAAGGGCGAGCAGGTCTTCCAGATCGCTTCCGAGAGCTTCACCAACGACCATCTGCTGCAGCTGGGCAAGCGCGTCTCCGCGCTGTCCAAGCAATCCGACGTGGACGGCATCGTCATCACCCACGGCACCGACACGCTGGAAGAGACCGCCTACTTCCTGAACCTGGTCGTCCACACCAACAAGCCCATCGTCGTCGTCGGCTCCATGCGCCCGGGCACCGCCCTGTCCGCGGACGGCGCGCTGAACCTGCTGGAGGCCGTCACGGTGGCCGCCAGCAAGGAATCGGCCGGCAAGGGCGTGCTCGTGACCATGAGCGACGAGATCCAGAGCGGCCGCGACGTGACCAAGGGCGTCAACATCAAGACCCAGGCGTTCCGCAGCCAGTGGGGCCCGCTGGGCATGGTGGTGGAAGGCAAGACCTACTGGTTCCGCGCCCCCGTCAAGCGCCACACGATGCAGTCGGAGTTCAACATCGATGACATCACCGCCCTGGCGCCCGTGGACATCGTCTATGGCTATGGCAACGTGCCGCGCTCGACCATCGATGCCGTGGGCAATTCGGGCGTGAAGGCCCTGATCCATGCCGGCACGGGCAATGGTTCCGTGGCCGACCGCGTGGTGCCTGCCCTGCAGGAACTGCGCGGCAAGGGCGTGCAGATCGTGCGCTCCTCGCGCGTGGCCGACGGTTTCGTTCTGCGCAACGCCGAGCAGCCCGACGACAAGTACGACTGGGTCGTCGCGCACGACCTGAACCCCCAGAAGGCCCGCATCCTGGCAGCCGTGGCGCTGACCAGGCCCCAGACCAGCCAGGAACTGCAGCGCATCTTCTGGCAATACTGAGCGGCTCGGCCGCACGGTCCGGCGGCTCGCCTGCCACCGGGCCGGATCTCCCGAAGGGCCGCCGCGTGCGGCCCTTTTTATTGCGCGGCGTCAAGCGGGTGCGGCATTCCCGCATGGGGTCTGTCGCCCCCGCGCGGTAGGCGCGCCCGCCGCAGACTGGATAATGCGCATCCGCGGCCCCGGCGATGCCAGGGCCGCGCACACGAAACGCGGCGCTGAGCGCCGACCTGGAGCACGACTGACAATGGCTGAATCCTTTTCCTATGAACAACTGATCGCCTCGGGCGAAGGCAGGCTGTTCACCCCTGACAGCGGACGACTCCCGCTGCCGCCCATGCTGATGTTCGACCGCATCACGCACATCGACGCCGACGGCGGCGCGCACGGGCTGGGGAGGATTCGCGCCGAACTGGACGTGCGGCCGGATCTCTGGTTCTTCGACTGCCACTTCCAGGGCGACCCGGTCATGCCGGGCTGCCTGGGCCTGGACGCGATGTGGCAGCTCATCGGTTTCTACCTGACCTGGCTGCAACTGCCGGGCCGGGGGCGCGCACTGGGCGCGGGCGAGGTCAAGTTCACCGGCGAGGTGGGCCCCAACGTCAAGCTCGTCACCTACGAGATCGACATCAAGCGCGTCATCAAGCGCAAGCTGGTCATGGCGATCGGCGATGCGCGCCTCCTGGCCGACGGCCAGGAAATCTACGTGGCCTCCGACCTGCGCGTGGGCCTTTTCAAGAAGGAAGACGCCGCGGCGGCTGCGCCGGCGCGGGAGGAGGCGGGGGCATGAGCATGAGAAAGCGTGTCGTCATCACCGGCGCGGGCATCGTTTCCTGCATCGGCAACGACCTCGCCACCGTGGAGGCCTCGCTGCGCGAGAGCCGCCCGGGCATCCGTGCCATGCCGAAGTTCACCGAGCTGGGCATGCGCAGCCAGGTGGCGGGCGTGCCCGACATCGACCTGGAAGCGCGCATCGACCGCAAGCAGCTGCGCTTCATGGGCGATGCCGCGGCCTATGCCCACATCGCCCTGGAGGATGCCATCGCCCAGGCGGGCCTGGCACCGGACCAGGTCTCGCACCCGCGCACCGGCCTCATCATGGGCTCGGGCGGGGGCTCGCCCGAGAACCAGATCGAATCCGCGGACATCCTGCGCTCCAAGGGCATCCGCCGCGTGGGGCCCTACCAGGTCACGCGCTGCATGAGCTCGACCGTCTCGGCCTGCCTTTCGACGAATTTCGGCATCAAGGGCATCAACTATTCGATCACCTCCGCCTGCAGCACGTCCGCGCACTGCATCGGCGCGGCGGCCCAGCAGATCGCCTGGGGCATGCAGGACGTGATGTTCGCCGGCGGCGGCGAAGAGGTCACCTGGGGCATGGGACTGCTGTTCGACGCCATGGGCGCGATGTCCAGCAAATACAACGACACGCCGGAGAAAGCCTCCCGCGCCTACGACGCGAACCGCGACGGTTTCGTGCTGTCGGGCGGCGGCGGCGCCGTGGTGCTCGAGAGCCTGGAGCATGCCCAGGCGCGCGGCGCCACCATCCTCGGCGAGGTGATCGGGTTCGGTGCCACGTCCGACGGAGCCGACATGGTCGCGCCTTCGGGCGAAGGTGCCATCGCATGCATGCGCCAGGCCATCGAGGGCCTGGATGCGTCCATCGACTACATCAATACCCACGGCACCTCCACTCCCGTCGGCGATGTGCCGGAACTGCGTGCCATCCGCACGGTCTTCGGCGACGCGGTGCCGCCGTTCTCCTCCACCAAGTCGCTCACCGGCCACTCGCTGGGTGCCACCGGGGTGCAGGAGGCGATCTACTGCCTGATCATGCTGCAGAAGGGCTTCATCGCCGGCTCCGCCAATGTCGAGACCCCCGACCCCGCCGTGGAAGGCATGCCCCTGGTGACCACCACGCGCGAGGCGCCGCTGCGCACCGCGCTGTCCAACAGCTTCGGCTTCGGCGGCACCAATGCCAGCCTGGTGCTGCGGCGCTGGGATGGTCAGTAGTTCTCGTTGATGTCGCGGAAGGGGCCGCACTTCGCCCGGCGGTAGGCCTGCGGCTGGCCGGTGAAGTGCTCCGGGATCGCGAAGCCCTGCGGCCGCAGGGCCGGGTCCGGATACAGGCGCAGCCGGTTCGTGTTCTGCAGGCGGGGCGTGGCGTCGTCGTTCAGGAAGGCCGCGATGTCGAGCGCCTGCCCGGGTGTGAGGCGCGGCCGCTCGTACGTGGTGCCTGAAGGCATCGACGCGCGGATGTAGCGCGCGAGCAGCGGCACCGCGAACATGTGGCCGGCGTTGTCGTACGTGTCCGTGCCGGCGATCGGCGGAAACAGGTAGCCGCCGCCCTGGGCGTAGTCCGGGCGCCGCTGGCCGGTGGCGTCCGCGCCGTGGCAGGCACTGCACAGCGAGGCGAACAGCCGCGCGCCACGCTGCGGATCGGCCGCCCGCGCGACGGACGGCATGGGCAGCAGCCCCGTTCGCTCCATGGCGGAATGCGGCACCGTCCCCTGCGCCAGCCAGCGCAGGTAGGCCATGATGGACCGCAGCTCGGGCGTGTCCGGCCCGACCGGCACGCTGCCCGGGCCGAACATGCCGATGACGCGCTGCTCGAGCGAGATGATCTTCCCGGACTTGATGTCGAACTTCGGATAGTCGTTGACGGCATTCACGAGCGGCAGCGCATGGGGCTTGGTGCCCGGCAGGCCCGACGGACCGGCCTGGTGGCAATGCACGCAGTTCAGGCTGTTCCAGGACAGGCGCTTCGAGGCATCGGGCGCCAGCCGGCCGACGCGCGAGGACGTGTTGCGCAGGAGATCGATGCCCTCGCGGACCGCGTCGCCCTCCGGCCCCGGGGGGAGCCGGTTGGCGTCCGGCTCGCGCCATGGCTGCGGCGGCCGGGCGGCATGGCGTGCCAGCATGGCCCGGGCCTGTTCGGTGGGAAGGGCGTCGCCCACGTGGTGCGGCGCGATATCGAAGGCGCCGGCGGCCAATGGAATGGCTGCCAGGGCAAGGGCCAGGGCCTGCAGGCCCGTGCGTTTCACGGTCATCGTCGGGATTGCCCCGGGCGAGCGCACCTCGGGGGCGGGAAAGTCGTTGTGGGTACCGCAGCCTGCGCAGGAGTCCAGGAAAAATCCAGGCGACGGCTTCTATTGAATTCCATTGTGCGGAATATATCTGCGGGGCCTTTGGCTGTAAATGGCGGGCCGCCTGCACCCCGTGGTGCCTGCTTCCGCCCATGCTTGCGAATGCGGCGCCGCCCCCGGGGCGCAGGCGCGGCGGCCCGGCCCCGTAGAATCCCCGGTTCCGCGCGCTGCGCGACCATCCTCCAAGACCGCGCGCCCGGGCAGACGGCTTGCAGCCGCCCGGCCGCCAGGACACACACGCATGTTGACCTTCCAGCAAATCATCCTGAAGCTGCAGTCGTACTGGGACGCCCAGGGCTGCGCGCTCCTGCAGCCCTACGACATGGAAGTGGGTGCCGGCACCTCGCATACCGCGACCTTCCTGCGCGCGCTGGGGCCGGAGCCCTGGAAGGCCGCCTACGTGCAGCCCAGCCGCCGGCCCAAGGACGGCCGCTACGGAGAGAACCCGAACCGCCTGCAGCACTACTACCAGTACCAGGTGGTGCTCAAGCCCGCGCCGGACAACATCCTGGAGCTGTACCTGGGCTCGCTCGAGGCGCTGGGCTTCGACCTGAAGAAGAACGACATCCGCTTCGTCGAGGACGACTGGGAGAACCCCACGCTCGGCGCCTGGGGCCTGGGGTGGGAGGTCTGGCTCAATGGCATGGAGGTGACGCAGTTCACCTATTTCCAGCAGGTGGGCGGCATCGACTGCAAGCCGGCCACGGGCGAGATCACCTATGGCCTGGAGCGCCTGGCCATGTACCTGCAGGGCGTGGACAACGTCTATAACCTGGCCTGGACCGATACGCTCAAGTACGGCGACGTCTATCACCAGAACGAGGTGGAGCAGTCCACCTACAACTTCGAGCATTCCGACGCCGACTTCCTCTTCACCGCCTTCGCGGCGCACGAAAAGCAGGCGCAGTACCTCATGGGCCAGCAGCTCGCGTTGCCTGCCTACGAGCAGGTGCTCAAGGCCGCGCACAGCTTCAACCTGCTGGACGCGCGCGGCGCCATTTCCGTGACCGAGCGCGCCGCCTACATCGGCCGCATCCGCAACCTCGCGCGCGCCGTGGCCCGCAGCTACCTGGACAGCCGCGCGCGCCTGGGCTTCCCCATGGCGCCCCGCGCCTGGGCCGACGAAGTGCTGGCCGACATCGCCAAGGCCGAGCAGCAGCCATCGCAGAAGAAGGACGCCGCCTGAGGGCGCCGGCACCGCGGACCGAGAGACACCACCATGACCCATCCGAATCTTCTCGTTGAACTGTTCGTCGAAGAGCTGCCCCCGAAGGCCCTGCAGAAGCTCGGCGACGCCTTCGCCGGCGTGCTGCTCGCGCAACTGCAGGCCCAGGGCCTCGCCTCCGCCGCATCGCGCGTGACGGCCTATGCCTCGCCCCGGCGCCTGGCCGCCCACATCACCGAAGTCGCACCCCAGGCGGCCGACAAGGCCGTCTCGCAGAAGCTCATGCCCGTCACGGTGGGCCTGGATGCCTCCGGCAATGCCACGCCTGCGCTGCTCAAGAAGCTCGCCGCCCTGGGCGCCGACGCTTCCGCCGTGCCCGGCCTGCGCCGCGCGCCCGACGGCAAGGCCGAGGCCCTGTTCCTGGACAGCACCGTGCGCGGCGCGACCCTGTCCGAAGGGCTGCAGAAGGCCCTGCAGGAATCCGTCGCGAAGCTGCCCATCCCCAAGGTGATGCGCTACCAGCTTTCCTCGGGCTGCGAGCAGCCGGGCTGGACCAGCGTGAGTTTCGTGCGCCCCGCGCACGGCCTCCTGGCGCTGCATGGCACCGAGGTGCTGCTGTCCGTCTCGGTGCTGGGCCTCACGGCCGGCAACGCCACCCACGGCCACCGCTTCGAGGCGGCCGTGGACCCGGTGGTCATCCGCAGCGCCGACACCTACGCGCAGCAACTGGCCGAGGAGGGCGCCGTCATCGCCGCCTTCGCCGATCGCCGTGCCGAGATCGCGCGCCAGCTGCAGGCTGCCGCCGAGCGCGTGGGCGGCGGCGTGCGGCCCATCGAGGACGACGCGCTGCTCGACGAAGTCACGGCGCTGGTCGAACGGCCCAACGTGCTGGTGTGCGAATTCGAGAAGCAGTTCCTCGACGTGCCGCAGGAATGCCTGATCCTCACGATGAAGGCCAACCAGAAGTACTTCCCGCTGCTCGATGCCGAAGGCCGCCTCACGCACCGCTTCCTGGTGGTGAGCAACATCCGCCCCGACGACGCGAGCGCCGTGGTCGGCGGCAACGAGCGCGTGGTGCGCCCACGCCTGGCCGATGCCAAGTTCTTCTTCGACCAGGACCGCAAGAAGACGCTCGAATCCCGCGTGGCCTCGCTGGCCAAGGTGGTCTATCACAACCAATTGGGCACCCAGGGCGAGCGCGTGGAGCGCGTGCGCGCCATCGCCCGGGCCATCGCCCAGCAGATCGGCGACGTGGAACTGGCCCGCCAGGCCGACCAGGCCGCGCAGCTGGCCAAGGCCGACCTCGTGACCGACATGGTGGGCGAATTCCCGGAACTGCAGGGCACCATGGGCCGCTACTACGCCCAGGCCGACGGCCTGCCCGCCGAAGTGGCCGATGCCATCGAAGACCACTACAAGCCCCGTTTCGCGGGCGACACGCTGCCGCGCGGCGACGTGGGCGTGGTGGTGGCGCTGGCCGACAAGCTCGAAACCCTGGTCGGCATGTTCGGCATCGGCAACCTGCCCACGGGCGACCGCGACCCGTTCGCGCTGCGCCGCCACGCACTGGGCGTGATCCGCATGTTGGTCGAGAAGGAACTCCCGCTCGACCTGGAAACCCTGCTGCACAGCGCGCTGCCGGCCTTCGGCGACAAGATCCAGGACCCCACCGCGCCGCTGGCCGACTTCATCTACGACCGGCTCGCCGGCAGCCTGCGCGAGCAGGGCTACAGCGCCCAGGAAGTCGATGCCGTGCTGGCCCTGCGCCCCCAGCGCCTGGCCCTCGTCGGCAAGCAGCTGGCTGCCGTGCGAGCCTTTGCCGCGCTGCCCGAGGCCCCGGCGCTCGCCGCGGCCAACAAGCGCGTCACCAACATCCTCAAGAAGGCCGGCGACGTGGACGCGCACGTCAACCCCGACCTGCTGCGCGAACAGGCCGAGAAGGACCTGTATGCGGCCCTGCAGCGTTTCGTGCCCGAGGCCGATGCGCTCTTCGCCGCGGGCGACTACACGGGCAGCCTGCAGACCCTGGCCGTGCTGCGCGCGCCAGTGGACGCGTTCTTCGACGACGTGATGGTCAACGCCGAGGAACTGGACCTGCGCCTGAACCGCCAGGGCCTGCTGCAGAGCCTGCACGTGGCGATGAACCGCGTGGCCGATCTCTCCCGCCTGGCCGTGGCCTGAGCCTGCATGGGCGAGCCGGCCATGCCTGTGCTCGGCGCTGCCGATGGCGCGACCCGCACCGCGTGGTGGCTGTTCGCGCCGCCCGCGGCGCTCGTAGGGCTGCGCTGGCTGCTGCAATGGCACGACGACCGCTGGCCCGGGCCGGTCGTCTGGGCACTGGCGCCGTTCGACGGCACGCGGGCGCCCGGTGCGGGCCTGGCCTTCCTCGGCATGGGGGCCGCGGCCGTGGCCCTCGCCGGGATGCTGCTGCGCTGGATGGCACGGCGCCGGGGCCGGCAGGCCGCACGGCACGTTGCCATCGGCGCATGGGTGCTGGCCTGTGCCGGAGGGGCCGTGGCCCTGGCGCTGCGGCACTGGGACGCCCGGCTGCTGCAGCCCCTGCCGGATGCCAGCGTCGTCGTGGCGGGCAGCCGGCCGCAGCCGGCCAGCCTGCGCGGCCCGGGCGGGATGCAGGTCGTGCTGCGCTGGCAGCCGGAAAACGACGGCGCTGCAGCGCCCCTGCTGCGGCAGGCCACCCTGCCCGATGACTCCGCCGCTGCCTGGAAGCCGGGGCAGGCCGTGCGCCTGCGGTGGGCGCGGGGGCGGTTCGGCGGCCTCTACGCCACCGGCTGGGACGCGCCGCCGACCGGCGGCACGGTGCCCGGCGGGCCGCATCTTCCATAATCGCGCGCATGAAACTTGCCATTCTCGACCGCGACGGCACGCTCAATGCGTCCGGCGAGGAATTCATCTCCGCGCCAGAGGAATGGGTGCCCATGCCGGGCGTGCCCGAGGCCGTGGCGCGCCTCACCCACGCGGGATGGCGCCTGGCCGTGGCCACCAACCAGCCTGGCCTGGGCCGCGGCCTTTTCGACGTGCTGGCGCTCAATGCCATCCATGCGCGCATGCACCGGGTGCTGGCCGCCGCCGGCGGCCGCATCGAGGCGGTGTTCTACTGCCCCCACGCGCCCGACGAGGGCTGTGCCTGCCGCAAGCCGGCGCCGGGGCTGATGGAGCAGATCCGCGAGCGATACGGCGTGGAGGGCAGCGAGATCCTCGTGGTGGGCAACTGCCCGGAGCACCTGTGGGCCGGGGCTGCCATCGGCGCACGGCTCCATGCGGTGGGCGATCCGCCCGAAGGCAGCCGCCCGTGGCCGCCCGGCGTGCAACGCCATGCCAGCCTGGCGGATTTCGCGGACCAGCTCCTGGCCACGGGCGAGCGTCCTCCGCCAGCCAGCGACTGACAGGTACCTGCGGCGTTGCGCACCAGACCGCTCCCAGCAGCCTCTCCCGCTGAATTTTTCCTTTCCTTCCTCCCATCCATCGCATGGCCTTCATCCGCTCCGTTCTCCATCTGCTCTGGATGGCCCTCACCGTGGTGCCCTACACCCTTGCGATCCTCGTGGCACGGCTGTTCGGCGCGCCCACGCGGGTGCGCTACCGCATCGCGCGTGCCTGGCTCAAGCTCAGCACCGATGCGGCCCGCGTGATCATGGGCATCCGCACCCGCATCACCGGCATGGAACACCTGCCGCAGGATCCGGGGCAGGGCGTGGTGCTGCTGGTCAAGCACCAGTCCACCTACGAAACCTTCCTGATGCCGGCGATCATGCCGCGCCCCCTGGCCTACGTGTTCAAGAAGGAGCTGCTGCAGATCCCGTTCTTCGGCTGGTCCATCGGCAGCCTCGACATGATCCACATCGACCGCAACCAGCGCGCGCGCGCCTTCGTCAAGGTGTTGCAGCAGGGCCGTGCGCTCCTGGCACGAGGCACCTGGGTCATCATGTTCCCGGAGGGCACGCGCACGGCCCGCGGCGAGAAGGGCGACTACAAGAGCGGCGGCACGCGCCTCGCCATCGAGGCCGGCGTGCCCGTGGTGCCGGTGGCCGTGACTTCGGCCAAGGTCTGGCCGCGCAAGGCCTTCGTCAAGCGCCCGGGCACCGTGGATGTTTCCGTCGGCCGTCCCATTCCCTCCATCGGGCGCAAGCCCGACGAACTCATGGCCGAGGTCGAAGCCTGGATCGAAGGCGAGATGCGGCGCCTGGATCCGGAAGCCTACGGAGCCTCCGGCACGGACCGGTGATGCAGCGCCTGGTGCAACTGGCACTGGATTTCTTCGGCGGGGACGGTGGTGCCGCGCCCCGGGCCGTGGCCGATCCGGCCGGAGCGGGCGGAAACGGCGCCGTGCTGCGCGGGCCCATGGAGTTCCGCCACCCCCGGGCGAACCGCGAACTGATGTTGGGCGACGTGCTGGTCGCCTACGCGCTGCAGCGGTCCCGTCGGCGCACCATCGGCTTCACCGTGGGCGCGGACGGGCTGTCCGTGCGCGCACCCGCATGGGTCTCGCTCGCCAACGTGGATGCGTCCGTGCGGGAGAAGTCCGCCTGGATCCTGCGCAAGCTCGGCGAGGCCCGGGAGCGCCAGCGGCGCCAGGCCGATGCGCGCATCGCCTGGGGCGACGGAGCCGTGCTGCCCTACATGGGCGAGCCGGTCGCCATCGTGCTGGACCCGGCGCACGGCTTCCGGGGGCAGGGCGGAGCGCTGGTTCCCGGTCCCGACGGGACCCTGGCCCTCCATGTCGGCCTGCCCCGTGCGGCCACGCCGGCGCAGGTGCGCGACGCCGTCCAGGCCTGGCTCATGCGAGACGCGCGCCGCCATTTCACGGCCCGGCTGGACCATTTCGCGCCGCTGCTGGGCGTGCAATGGCGCACGCTGCGGCTGTCGAGTGCCCACACCCGCTGGGGCAGCGCGCGCGCCGACGGTTCCATCCGGCTGAACTGGCGCCTGCTGCACTACCGGCCGGCCATCATCGACTACGTGGTCGCCCACGAACTCTCGCACCTGCGCCACATGGACCATAGTCCCCGCTTCTGGGACACGGTGGCGACCGTGGTACCCGACTACGCCGCGCTGCGCGACCGGCTGCGCGACGATCCCGCGCCGCAGTGGGACTGAAGGCACCGCATTGCCTCGGCCCGGCCGGCTGGCACAGAATGCGGGCATGACCACTTCCTCTCCTTCCTCTTTTTCCCCCACCGCCGAGGTCCTTCCAGCCGAGGGCTACGCGGGCGATGTCTCTCCCCAGACCGCATGGCAGTGGGTGCAGGGCGGCCGGGCCGTGCTGGTGGATGTGCGCACCGATGCGGAGCGCGACTGGGTGGGATTCGTGCCGGGGGCCGTGGCCATTCCCTGGAAGGTCTATCCGGGCATGGCGCTCAATCCCGCCTTCGACGAAGCCCTGCGTGCCGCCGTGCCTCCGGACGGGCAGGCCGTGCTGCTGTGCCGCAGCGGAGTGCGTTCCGTGGCGGCGGCCCGCCGCGCGGCCGAACTGGGGCTCACGGCCTACAACATTCTCGAAGGTTTCGAAGGCGATGCGGATGCCGAGGGGCACCGCAATCGCACGGGCGGCTGGCGCTTCCGCGGCCTGCCCTGGCGCCAGGGCTGATCCCTCTCAGAGCGGACCGCGCGCAGGCGATGCCGCCTGCATGGCATCCGCCAGCGCCTCCTGCCCGCGTTCGCGCAGCGACCGCACCGCACCGGCAAAGTCGCGGTCGTCACGGTTCTGGCTGAGCTTGCGCTTGCCTTCCATCCGGGTGATGGCGATCTCGATGCCTACGATCTGCTGCACCATCGCATCCAGGTAGTCCGCGGGCGCATCACCCATTTTCCAGGGCCGTTCCATGGCGGCTTCATGCCTGCGCGTGAGCCGGGCGACCACCCCGCGCACGAATGCGCCGTCGTCGCGCACGGTCATGCGGCCATGTACATGGACGGCTTCGTAGTTCCACGTGGGCACGTGCCGGTGGTGCTCGGCCTTGCCGGGATACCACTGCGGCGAGATGTACCCCTCGGCACCGCGGAACACCACCAGCACCTCGTTCCCGTCCGCCATCTCCGTCCATACCGGATTGGCGCGGGCCACGTGGCCCGCCAGCGTGCCGAGCGGCCCTTTGCCGGCATCCAGCAGGAACGGGAGATGGTTGGCATCCAGTCCCTGCGCCCCCTGGGTGACCAGCACCCCCAGCGGATGGCTTTCGATGAGGCGGTGCTGTTCGGATGTCCGGGGTTCGGCGAAGGCGGCGGGCAGGTACATGGTCGGAGCGAGGGCGGTGGGTGGCTGGCGACGCCCGCCAGCCTGCCTCAAATGTGCCCCATCGGGGGCATGATGGGAACGGCCGCCGAAGGGCCATCACCGCTGCACATTCCGGCCGCTGCAACGCCGGTGCCCGGCCTGCTGGCCGGGGCACACGTCACAGGGGCGGAATGCGCAGCTTCTGGCCCGGATAGATCTTGTCGGGATGGGTCAGCATGGGCTGGTTGGCCTCGAAGATGCGCGGGTACTTGTTGGCATCGCCGTAGTACTTCTTGGCAATCGCCGACAGTGTGTCGCCGCGCACCACGTCGTGGTATTGCGCTTCGGGCTCGGACGCCTGCACGGCCATCTGGTTGTCCACGCTCGTCACGCCGGACACATTGCCGCAGCACAGCGTGACCTTCTCCTTGGCGGCCTGGGTCGGCGCCTCGCCTTGCACGGTCACCTTGCCCTCCGGGCCCGCGAACGTCACCCGCACATCGTGCACGCCCAGGTTCTGGGAGGCGATGTAGGTCTCGATCGCCTTGCCGGCGGTGGCATTGAGTTCCTCCTGGCTCGGTGCGGCGGGCGCCGCGGCCGGCGCGGCATGCGCATCCTTGCCCCCGAACAGCTTTTCCCCGGCTTCCTTGACGAAGCTGAAAAGTCCCATGGCATTGCTCCTTTTTTCTGGATGAAAGAACGGTCGGCGGGTTGCCGACCCGGACCACTTTAGCGCCTGGTGGCGAGCGCTCCCTGTCGGACATCGGCCCGAGCCCGGCCGTGGACCGGACAGACCGGGGTGTGCCGCACGGAACAGCCGCCTTTGTAAAACTCGTGATAATCCGCCGCATGACTTTTCTGGCCATCGACGTCGGCAACACCCGCCTGAAATGGGCGATGTATGACGCTCCCAAGCCGGGCGCCGCCGTGCTGGCCCACGGCGCCGAATTCCTCGACCACATCGAGCGCCTCGCGGACAGCGCCTGGGCCGGGCTGCCCGCACCCACGCGCATGCTCGGCTGCGTCGTGGCCGGCGATGCCGTGCGCCGGCGCGTCATGGAGCAGATGGAATGGTGGGACGTGCCCTCCCACTGGGTCGTTCCCTCCGCGCAGGAAGCGGGGCTCGTCAACGGCTATGACCATCCCACGCGCCTGGGCTCGGACCGCTGGGTGGCCATGATCGGAGCGCGCCATCGGCTGCTGCGGCAGGGCGCCGCGCGGCCCCTGGTGGTGGTGATGGTCGGAACGGCGGTGACCGTGGAAGCCATCGATGCCGAAGGCCGATTCCTCGGGGGCCTCATCCTGCCGGGGCACGGCATCATGCTGCGGGCCCTGGAATCCGGCACCGCGGGGCTGCATGTTCCCACCGGCGAAGTGAAACTGTTTCCCACCAACACCAGCGATGCGCTCACCAGCGGCGGCACCTACGCCATCGCCGGTGCCGTCGAGCGCATGGTGCAGCACGTCATCCAGCACTGCGGCGAAGAGCCCGCCTGCATGATGACCGGGGGGGCCGGCTGGAAAATGGCGCCCAGCATGACACGGCCGTTCGATCTCATCGAAAACCTGATCTTCGAGGGATTGCTGGCCATCGCGGCGGAGCGATTCTCCTAGCCTTCGGCAAGCTCCAGCCGCGCCAGCTCCACGGCCAGCCGTTCCGCCGCGTCGGCGGCCTCGGTGTCCGCCGCCTCCTCGTAGAGCTTCGTGGCCAGTTCTTCCTGCTTCGCTCCGTCCAGCATCATGAGCGCGTTGGCGTGTTCGATGCGTCCGATCACGGAGTGGGGATTCAAGGCAAAGGACTCCGCGAAGAGGCGCAGGCTTTCCTCGCGGCGCGCGCCGTGGGTGATGCTGCCCACCATCTCCCCGACCTTGTCGATCACCTCGGCATGGAATACGGCCAGGGCCAGGCGCGCATCGGCGTGGCGTTCGCTCAGCGCGATCGTGCGGTCCAGCGCCGTCCGCACCTGGCGCGTGAGGCCGAGCGCCAGCGCCTTGGCCACGCTGATGCCCTGGCTGTACCGCCCGAGGGCGTAGGCGTGCCAGAACCAGGCATTCGGATTGCCGGGTTCCGCGTCCGCCTGCGCGCGCGCACGCTGTGCTGCCGCGCCGAGCAACTCGAGCCGGCGGCCTTCGCTGGGCTCGAGGTAGATCGCATGGACGATCGTGGCCTTGTTCGCGGCGGTGATGCCGGCCCCACCGGCCGCCAGTCCGACCCGGGCAGCTTCCTCGAAGTTTCCGCAGTGGAACAGTGTCCAGGCCTCGAGCGCCGCTGGGTCCCGCGGTACGGGCTCCGCATCGCCCCGGTGCAGCCGTTCCCATTCGCGCAGCACGTCGCCGGTCGTGAAGGCGTACTCGCCGGCATGGGGGAAGGGGGTCCATGGCATGGTATGTCCTGCGTTCGTCCGGAAAAAGGGGGCGCATCAGGTGGCATCGGCCGGCTCGTGGCTGTCGTCCAGGGCCTGGAGATGCAGGCGCTGGTCGTCGGCGAGGTAGGGCCCCAGCAGTCCCAGCACATGCTGGGCCCCGCGCAGCAGCATGGTTTGTGCATTGGAGGGCTCCAGCGCGTGCCGCGGATCGCGGACGTATTCGAAGCTCAGCCAGTACGTGACGGCGACCATGAGATTGTCGGCCACGGTGTCGAGTTCCCTCGGGCCGAACCGCAGCGATCCCGCCTGCTCCATGCCCCGCAGCATGGCACGCACGGCGCCGGCCTTGCGTGCCAGCAGTTCCCGGAAATGCGTCTCCACATGCCGGTTGCGCGACATCAGGTCGTTGAGGTCCCGGTAGAGGAATCGGTACTGCCAGATGCGCTCGAGCACCGCATGCAGCAACAGCCGGGCATCCTCCACGTCGCGCACCCCGGCGGCCGACTCCAGCAGTTCGGATAACTCTGCTTCATAGCGCGCATAAAGTGCCGTGACCAGCTCATCCTTGGCTGGATAGTGGTAGTAAAGGTTGCCCGGGCTGATGCGCAGCTCCGCCGAGATGGCCGTAGTGGACACATTGGGCTCCCCGAAGCGGTTGAACAGCTCCAGCGTTGTCTCCAGGATGCGCTCCGCGGTACGCCGCGGCGCTTTCTTTGCCATCGGTGCCTCCCTTGTGCCTTGGGCGGGGGATAGTTGTTGACGTGCTCTTGCCCGGCCAGCGCGCGGCGGACCCGGTCCATGTTCCCCGCTCCTTGCCGTTCCACTCTACCCTGCCGCAGCCTCCGCGTCCTGTTGCAGTGCATCATGCGGGGTCTTGCGAAGCGCCGTCCTCCGGCCCACGCGGCCCTCCTCGTGCGCTTCGTTACGGCCGTTTGTAACGCGATGGGATAATCCCGCGTTCGGCCGCAAGGCGTCTTTGCTCAAACGATCCATGATTCTGGTCACCGGCGGCGCGGGTTTCATCGGCGCCAACTTCGTCCTCGACTGGCTGGCCTGCGGCGATGAGCCCGTCGTCAACCTCGACAAGCTCACCTACGCAGGCAACCTGCAGAACCTCGCCTCGCTGCAGGGCGACGCGCGCCACCTGTTCGTCCAGGGGGACATCGGCGACCGGGAGCTTCTCTCCCGGCTGCTGACCGAGCACCGGCCGCGTGCCATCGTGAATTTCGCGGCCGAATCGCATGTGGACCGCTCCATCCACGGCCCGGAAGACTTCATCCAGACCAACGTGGTCGGCACCTTCCGCCTGCTCGAAGCCGTCCGCGAGTACTGGCAGTCCCTGCCCGGGGATGAGCGCGCCGCGTTCCGGTTCCTGCATGTCTCCACCGACGAGGTCTACGGCACCCTGGCGCCCGAGGCCCCGGCCTTCGCCGAAACCCATTCCTACGAGCCCAACAGCCCGTACTCCGCCAGCAAGGCCGCCAGTGATCACCTCGTCCGGGCCTGGCACCACACCTACGGCCTGCCGGTGCTGACCACCAATTGCAGCAACAACTACGGCCCCTTCCACTTCCCCGAGAAGCTGATCCCACTGATGATCGTCAACGCACTGGCCGGCAAGCCGCTGCCCGTGTATGGCGACGGCATGCAGATCCGCGACTGGCTCTATGTGCGCGACCACTGCAGCGCCATCCGACGCGTGCTGCAGGCCGGCAAGCCCGGCGAGACCTACAACGTGGGCGGCTGGAACGAAAAGCCCAACATCGAGATCGTGAAGACCATCTGCGCCCTGCTCGACGAGCTGCGCCCGCGTGCCGATGGCGAGCGCTATGAAAGCCAGATCGCCTACGTCAAGGATCGCCCGGGCCACGACCGCCGCTATGCCATCGACGCCCGCAAGATCGAGCGCGAACTCGGATGGAAGCCCGCCGAAACCTTCGAGACCGGCATCCGCAAGACCGTGGAGTGGTACCTCGCGCATGGCGAATGGGTGGATGCCGTGACCAGCGGCGCCTACCGCGAGTGGATCGACCGCCAGTACCGCAAGCCCGCCGTGCAGGACGCCATCACCGCATGAACATCCTTCTCTTCGGCAAGGGCGGACAGGTCGGGTGGGAACTGCAGCGCAGCCTGTCCGTCCTGGGCACGGTCACGGCCCTCGATTTCGACAGCACTTCGCACTGCGGGGATTTTTCCCGGCCCGATGACATCGCCCGCACGGTGCGCGCCCTGCGGCCCGATGTCATCGTCAATGCTGCCGCCCATACCGCGGTGGACAAGGCCGAGAGCGAGCCGGACCTGGCCCGCACCCTCAACGCCACCACGCCGGGCGTGCTGGCCGAGGAAGCCGCCCGCCTGGGGGCATGGCTGGTGCACTACAGCACCGACTACGTGTTCGATGGCAGCGGCTCCCGCCCCTGGACGGAAGACGACGTGCCGGCGCCGCTGTCGGTCTATGGCCGTACGAAGCTCGAAGGCGAACAGCGGATCCAGGCGAGCGGCGCACGGCACCTCATTCTGCGCACGAGCTGGGTCTATGGCGCCCGCGGCGGAAATTTCGCCAAGACCATGCTGCGGCTGGCGCAGGAGCGCGAGCGGCTGACCGTCATCGACGACCAGTGGGGGGCACCCACGGGCGCCGACCTGCTGGCCGACGCCACGGCCCATGCGATCCGCCACCTGCAGCAGCGGCCCGCCGACGCGGGTCTCTACCACCTGGTGGCCGCAGGCGAAACCCACTGGCATGCCTATGCCTGCTACGTGCTCGAGCAGGCGCAGCGCATCCAGCCTGCGCTGAAGATCGCCGCGCGCGACGTGGCCGCCGTACCCACCAGCGCATTTCCCACGCCCGCCGTCCGACCGCACAACTCACGGCTCGACACGCGCAGGTTCCAGGCCACCTTCGGCCTGGCCTTGCCGCACTGGCAGGCGGGCATCGCGCGGATGCTCGCGGAAATCCTCTGAGAACCCCAAAAAACTTCCCGCACACACCATGACCGCACGCAAGGGCATCATCCTGGCCGGAGGGTCGGGCACCCGCCTGCACCCCGCCACGCTCGCCATCAGCAAGCAACTGCTTCCGGTGTACGACAAGCCGATGATCTACTACCCGCTGAGCACCCTGATGCTGGCGGGCATCCGCGACATCCTCATCATCAGCACGCCGCAGGACACTCCACGGTTCGAGCAGCTGCTGGGCGATGGAAGCCAGTGGGGCATCCGCCTGAGCTATGCCGTGCAGCCCAGCCCCGACGGCCTGGCGCAGGCCTTCCTCATCGGGGAGAAATTCCTGGATGGCCAGCCCAGCGCGCTCGTGCTGGGCGACAACATCTTCCACGGCCATGATTTCGAGGATCTCCTGCGCAGCGCCATGGGGCGCGAGGAGGGGGCCAGCGTGTTCGCCTACCACGTGCAGGATCCCGAACGCTACGGCGTGGCCGAGTTCGACGCCACCGGCAAGGTCCTGTCGATCGAGGAAAAGCCCAAGGTCCCGAAGTCCAGCTATGCCGTCACAGGCCTCTACTTCTACGACCGGCACGTGGTCGAACGCGCCGCCAGCCTGAAGCCCTCCGCGCGCGGCGAACTGGAGATCACCGACCTCAACCGCCTCTACCTCGAGCACGAAGACCTGCACGTCGAGATCATGGGCCGCGGATACGCCTGGCTCGATACCGGAACACACGAGAGCCTGCTCGAAGCCGGACAGTTCATCGCGACCCTGGAGCATCGGCAGGGGCTCAAGATCGCCTGTCCGGAGGAGATCGCCTGGCGGCACCGCCTCATCGACGACGACCAGCTCGAGCGCCTCGCCAGGCCGCTCGCCAAGAGCGGGTATGGTGCCTACCTCCTCAGGCTGCTGGCCGGTTGATCGTCACCCCTATCGCTGACCGCGCCACCGATCCAACGCTTTCCCATGAACGTCCTTCCCACGCGCATCCCCGACGTTGTCGTCCTCGAACCCAAAGTGTTCGGCGACGCACGCGGTTTCTTCTTCGAGAGTTTCAACCAGCGCGCCTTCGACGAAGCCACCGGCAGCCGCCATGCCTTCGTGCAGGACAACCACAGTCGCAGCGCGCGCGGCGTCCTGCGCGGCCTGCACTACCAGATCCGCCAGCCCCAGGGAAAGCTGGTGCGTGTCGTGCGCGGCACCGTCTTCGACGTCGCCGTGGACCTGCGCAGGAGTTCTCCCACCTTCGGGCAATGGGTCGGCGAGGAACTGAGCGAAGAGAACCAGCGCCAGATGTGGGTGCCCCCGGGCTTCGGTCATGGGTTCGTCGTGCTCAGCGAGAGCGCGGACTTCCTCTACAAGACCACCGACTACTACGCGCCCGAACACGAGCGCTGCATCGCCTGGAACGACCCCGAGATCGGCATCGACTGGCGTTTCTCTGGTGAGCCCAGCCTGTCCGCCAAGGACGCGAAGGGCGCGGCCCTGCGCGAGGCGGACGTCTTTCCCTGAGCGGTTCCCGCCGGCCCGCTCACGGCCGGGCTGCGGGTGCGAGGGCCCCGCGCACGGCCTCGTACAGCCGGTCCGAGGCGAACTGCCGGTTGTCCGGGTCGAAGGAAAAGATGTTGTGCCCTCGCGGCACCAGTTCGCCATTCCAGCGCGGCTCCAGAAAGAAGGACAGGAACTCCGCGCCGTGCGCCGCGTGGGCCTGCAGGACGCGCCGCATCTCCGCGGCATCCATGGCCTTGAGCGGATGGAATTCGGTGACTCCGTAATGGGCGGTGCCGCTGGCGGCAAGCCAGTCGAAGTAGGGCCGGCCGTACGTCGGTTCCCCGTACAGGCTCACCCCCAGGCGGATGCCGGTCCGCGAGGGGTGCAGCGAGTCCTGGATCGCGAACTTGTTGGCATCCCAGCCGGGATTGGTGAACGGAATGATCTGGTGGGTATAGCGCGGCACGCTGGACAGACATGACTGCTTGACGATTCCGTCGAAGTAGCGCAGGTAGTCCACGACCTGGCGGGCGCGGAATGCATGCCACAGCGGTACCAGCGGGTTGTAGTAGTACGACGATGCCTGTGCCGGGAAGTCGATGCTTGCCTGCACCCGTGCATCCTGCGACGGAACCGCGGCCGGCAGGGCGTGCTGCGGCATCGGCTTCGGCGTGGATTGCGACCGGTCCATGATGGCGATCTCGCGCGCTCCCAGGTGCGTCAGCTGGCCGGGGCGGGCTTCCAGGAAAATGTCCAGCCGGTGCATGCCGGGCGGGATCCTCCGGAAATCCAGGTCCAGGCGCCAGCCGGTGTTCGCGTCGCCGAATTCCGGCTTGGCCGCGAGCACGTCCTGCCGTCCCCAGTGCACGGTAGTCTGTCCCGCCAGCTCACCATTGCGGTACACATGCACGCGGGCGGGATGCTCCGGCGTGCTGCCCGGCACATAGGCCCAGCCGGCCACCGGCAGCGTGCCCTGGGCGAATCCGTCGATGTGTTCCGTGAAGCGGCGCAGGGGCTCCGACCGTATGTCCCGCGACGGGGGAACCACCTCGTCGAACGAGGCATAGTCGGCTCCGACCACCCGGTTGAATTGCGCGATATCCCTGAATTCGGCGCGCAGGTAGCGGCGGAAGCCCTCGACGGAAGCCGGGCTGTAATCGGTGATCCGGTAGGTGCCACCGAATCCCATCCCGGCCTGAAAATTCGGAAACAAATGGTGCAGCTCGCCCAGGAGCGTGATGCCGCGGATCTTCGCGCGGTCTTTCTCGGGAAGCCGGCAGGCTGCGTCCACCACGGCCCGGACCGCCTCGACCCTGCGCTCGGTCAGCGCATTGCGCGTAGTGGCGAAGGACCAGTTGAAGACCTTCGAGTCGTAGTAGTCGTCCATGCCCAGCGGGCCGTCGCGCGTCTGCCCCATGTTCGATGGATCGGCCGCCAGGATCGGCTCGATGGGGGCTTCGGAAGAGAAGTGCGTCGAGAACAGATAGAGGATGGCCGGACGGGGGGTGTCACGGAGAGTCCGCACCAGGCGGTCCACGATCGCCTGGTCGATCTGCCAGCCACCGTCCTGCGCTGGCCGGAACAGCTTGAGCAGGGGTACCGGCAGCGTATAGCCCAGGTCCACGGGAACGTCCGCTTGCGGCGCGGGCTGCAATGTCCGCAAAGTGGATTCCACCAGTGCAGCCGCCGATCCTTCCGCACCGCGGCACTGGCCCTGCATGTCGGCGAACCGGCCGGACAGGGGCGGCGAGCTCCAGATGCACGGTTCCAGCACTCCGATCATCGGCGCCAGCAGCATGCGCGCCGCATGCGGCGATGGCGCTTCCGGTTGCAGGCGGTGCAGGAGGCGGACCCCCGCGGCCCCGGCCAGGAGCACGGCGGCGGCGGATGCGGCCATCGCGGCGCGCGGCAGGATCGATCGGGGTGGTCGGGGCGGGTGCTGGGGCTGCATGCGTTCGGGGTGTGGGCGCGTGGCCTGCGACTGTAAGCCACGGCGGCAGGAGCCGCGCGGCATGCGCGACACGGCCGGCTACACTTGAGGGCTTCGGTCCCGGTTGCCTTTCCATGCCGGGATCTGCCCGCATCCGGGCGTCTTCCTCACGTTCATGACCACCACCATCCTTCCCGACCGTACAGAGCCGACCGCCGATGCTGTCGCCGTGCAGCGCCCCCTGCTGGGCGAGTTGCTGGTGCAGTCGGGCAAGCTGAGTGCGCGGGATCTCGAACGCGCCCTTTCAGCGCAGCAGGAAATGGGCGGGCTGCTGGGCCGTGTGCTCGTGCGGCTCGGCCTGGTGTCCGAAACCGACGTGATCCAGGCGCTTTCGCGCCAGTTGGACATTCCGCTCATTGCCGCCAACGACTTCCCGGCCGTGATGCCGGAGGTGGAAGGCCTGCTGCCGGAGTTCCTGCAAGCCAACAGCGTGTATCCGCTTTCGGCCGAGGACGGCCACCTGCACGTGGCCATGGCCGTACCGCAGGATGCCTTCGTCGTGAAGGCGCTGCACCTGGCGACCGGCCTGGCCGTGGTGCCGCGCCTGGCGCTCGAAAGCGATATCGAGAAGGCCCTGGCCGAACCGGTGGAGCAGGCGGGCGAAGAAGAGGGCGACGACGGGTTCGGCGACGGCGCCGATGGCGGTGATTTCGTCGAGCACCTCAAGGATCTCGCCAGCGAGGCTCCCGTCATCCGCCTGGTCAACGCCATCATCGGCCGCGTCATCGACCTGCGCGCTTCGGACATCCACCTGGAACCCTTCGACGACGGCCTGCACGTGCGCTACCGGGTGGATGGCGTCATCCAGCTGGGCGAACTGGTGCCTCCGCGCCTGAGCGCCGCCGTCAGTTCGCGTGTCAAGCTGCTGGCCCACCTCGACATCGCGGAGCGGCGCCTGCCGCAGGACGGGCGCATCAAGACGCGCGTCAAGGGCCGCGAACTGGACCTGCGCGTTTCCACCGTGCCCACCGTGCACGGGGAGAGCGTGGTCATGCGGGTGCTGGACCGTGCAAGCGTGCGCCTGCAGCTCGAGACCATGGGATTCGAGAAGGACACGCTCGAGCGCTTCAACATGCTGCTGGCCAAGCCGCACGGCATCCTGCTGGTGACCGGCCCGACCGGTTCCGGCAAGACCACCACGCTGTATGCGGCCCTGTCCAAGATCGATGCGGAATCCAACAAGATCATCACCGTGGAAGACCCGGTGGAATACCAGCTGGAAGGCATCAACCAGATCCAGGTCCATCCGCAGATCAACCTGACCTTCGCCAACGCGCTGCGCTCCATCCTGCGCCAGGATCCGGACATCATCATGATCGGCGAAATGCGTGACGGCGAGACCGCGCAGATCGCCGTGCAATCCGCCCTCACGGGCCACCTGGTGCTGTCCACCCTGCACACGAACACGGCTGCGGGTGCGGTCATCCGGATGAAGGACATGGGCGTGGAGGGGTACCTGATCACCTCTTCCGTCAATGGCGTGCTGGCCCAGCGGCTCGTGCGCACGCTGTGCAGCCACTGCAAGGAACCCTACGAACCGGGCGACGAGGTCCGGCGCACCACGGGGCTGCACCGCTTCAGCACGGTCGGCCAGGCGATCTATCGCGCCGTCGGCTGCGAGCATTGCCGCGGCTCCGGCTACCGGGGGCGCACGGGCATCCATGAGCTGTTCGTTCTGGACGAACCCATGCGCCGCGCGATCATCGACGGCAAGGATGCCAATGCCCTCAACGCGCTCGCGGCGCAGGGCGGCATGCTCAACCTCTACGAGGATGGCCTGCGCAAGGTGGCGGGCGGCATGACCACGCTGGACGAACTGAGCCGCGTCACCCAGGACCAGGGCGATGCCTGATTACGCCTGGCGCGCCGTCGCCGCATCCGGCAAGGTCGTCGAAGGCCGGCAGACCGCGTCGAGCGAGGCGCAGGTGCTCAAGCAATTGCGCGAGCAGGGCCTCACGCCCCTGGGCATCAGCGATGCCGCCGGCGCGCCTCCCGCAGCGGTCGCCGCCCGCGGCGCGGGCAAGGGCGTCGCCGCAACCGCCGCTGCCGCTGGCGTGGCCCCTGCGCCCCGCGGGCGCGGCAGCAAGGGTCCTGTCAAGCAGGCGGACGTGCTCGCGCTCACGTCGGAACTCTCCATCATGCTGCGCGCCGGCCTGGCGCTCGACAACGCGCTGCGCGTGCTCATCGACATGAGCCACAAGCCCAGCATGGCCGTCCTGCTGCAGGGCGTGCTCGATGCGGTCAAGGGCGGCACTCCGCTCAGCCGCGCACTCTCGCAGCACCGGGACCTGTTCGGCGACTTCTACATCAACATGATCCGCTCCGGCGAGGCGAGCGGCCAGATGTCCGCCGTGCTCGAGCGACTCGTCGCCCACATGGAGCGCCAGCGCGCCCTGCGCGACAGCGTCATCTCGGCCACCATCTACCCGGCGATCCTGCTGGGCGTGGCGGTGCTGTCGCTGATCGCCATGCTCGGCTTCGTCGTGCCGCAGTTCGAGAAGCTCTTCACCGACATGGGCGATGCGCTGCCCCTGCCCACGCAACTGGTCATGGCCCTGGGCCACGCCTTCACGCGCTACGGTCTCCTGATCGGCATCGTGGCGCTGGGGCTCGGGCTGCTCGTGCGCCGCTGGGCCACGTCCCCGGCCGGCCGCCTGTGGTGGCAGTCGCGGCTGCTGAAGATGCCCCTCATGGGGCCGCTCGCCCTGAAATACCAGCTGACGCTGTTCTCCCGCTCCCTGGGCACGCTGCTCGGCAACGGGGTGCCGATGCTCACGGCCCTGCACATCGCCACCGAGACGGTGAACAACGCCGTGCTCCAGCAGGCGCTCTCCAAGGTGGCGCCCATCGTGAAGGAGGGCGGGAAGGTGGTGCAGGCCATCACCGCCACCGGCATCTTCGAGCCCATCGCGGTCAACCTGATCCGGGTGGGGGAGGAGACGGGGCGCATCGGCCAGATGATGCTCGAGCTGTCCAACATATTGAACCGCGAGGTCGAAACCGGTATCAAACGCCTTCTCACCCTGGTCGAGCCCGTGCTCATCCTGGTCCTGGGCGTGCTGATCGCCGCCATCATCGTGTCCATCCTTCTCGGGATCCTGTCCATCAATGACCTCGCCGTATAATTTTCGTTTGTCCAAGGAGTCCTCTTCCATGGCGCACATCGTTGACCGCCGCTCCTGTGGCTCGCCCATGCAACGCAAATCCTCCCGCGGCTTCACCCTGATCGAACTGCTGGTCGTGCTGGCCATCCTGACGCTGCTCGCCGGCCTGGTCGGCCCTCGCGTGCTGGGCCAGCTCGGCGGCGCCAAGGCCAAGACGGCCGCTGTGCAGATCGCCGACCTGGACAAGTCGCTGGAACTCTTCAAGCTCGATGTCGGCCGCTATCCCACCACGGAAGAAGGCCTGAATGCCCTCGTCACGCGTCCAGGGTCCGTGAACGGCTGGGCTGGCCCCTACCTCAAGGGCGGTGTACCTACGGACCCGTGGGGTCACCCGTACCGCTACGCCAGTCCCGGTCCCAACGGCGGCATCGAGATCCTCTCGTTGGGCGCGGACGGCGCACCGGGCGGAGAAGGCGAAGCGGCCGACATCCGCAACAAACCCTGACGTTTCCGGCTTCCTGCCGTTTGGCCATGCGGCGCGAGCGCGGCTTCACGCTGGTTGAGTTGCTGGTCGTCTTCGCCATCATGGCGCTCGTGGTGGGCCTCACGCCGCTCGCCTTCGAGCGGCTGCGCGAAGCCTCGTCCTACCGCGACGCGGTACGCACCATGTCCAGCCAGATGCGCTCCGCCCGCTTCCAGGCCATGGCCGAAGGCCGCGAGGTGCGCTTCTCGGTCGATCTCCGCAACCGCCTCTACGGGGTGGGCGCTGCCATGAAGCCCTTGCCCGAGCCGCTGCAGTTGCGGGCCATCGTGGCCAACTCCGAACTGGATCCGCAAAGCCGGGCATCCATCCGCTTTTTGCCCAGTGGAGGTGCCACGGGCGGCAGCATCGAGATCCTCCGGGCGCCCGGTGTGGGCACGCGCCTGCGCGTGGACTGGCTTTCCGGCCGGGTGACGCAAGAGGCGCTGACCCGATGACCGGGCCCAGGCGTCGTGGCCAGCAGGGTCTCACCCTGCTGGAACTGCTGGTGGCGTTCGCCATCATGGCGCTTGCCATGGGCATGCTCTATCGCGCAATGGGCGGCTCGGCCCGCAGCGTCGCGGACGTGGACCGCTACCAGCGTGCGGTGGTCCTGGCCCAGTCGCTCCTTGCCCTCCGCGATGCCGTGCCGGAGCAGGGCTGGAACCAGTCCGGCGAATCGGCCGGATACCAATGGCGCATCGCCAGTGCGCCCTATCCCACCGACGTAAAGGGGCCCAACATCCCACCCTTGCACGAGGTGAGCATCGTCATCTCCTGGTCGGACGGCACCCGCACCCGTACTTTTGAACTGAGCACCCTGCGCCCGCAACGCAGGCTGCCGGAACCGGGGCGCGGCTGATGGGACGGATCCGTCGAAGCCGCGGGCAAAGCCGGGGGTTCACCCTCGTGGAACTGCTCGTCGTGATCTCCCTGTTGTCGCTGGTCATGCTGGCCATGGCCTCCGCTCTGCGCACCACCGCGCAGACGGAAGAGCGCGTGGATGCCCGCCTGCGCAAGGTGGACGACCTGCGGACCACCGATGGCTTCCTGCGGTCGGTACTCGGGCGGATATCCCTGCGCAAGCGTCCGGGGATCACCAACTTCAATGAAAGTCCG
The DNA here is from genome assembly GCF_042847045.1 of Acidovorax sacchari. NCBI lineage: Bacteria > Pseudomonadati > Pseudomonadota > Betaproteobacteria > Burkholderiales > Comamonadaceae > Acidovorax > Acidovorax sacchari. Next base: position 4,760,992 of record NZ_AP035783.1, on the reverse strand, counting down.
TACTATTTCTTCGGTGGGCCGCAGGAAATGGCGTGGGTAGGTGTCATGCCTGCCCGCTATGGCGTGGGAGGGCGCTTCTTCTTGCGGCTGGGGCTGGAGGACGGGCCTGCCGGCCAGTCGCTGGTGCTCCGATATCTTCCCTTCGTGGATTCGCCCGTCTTGCCCGACTGGGGGCGGGCCGAGAGCTATGTGCTGGTACCGGCCATCTCCGGATTCGAACTCCGCTACGAGGATGCTTCGCCGGAGCCGCCGCAGTGGGGCGCTCCCTGGACGATCGCAGACCGCCTTCCCCAGCGTGTGTCGGTGCTTATCCGCACCGCCACCGATGCCTGGCCTGAGATCGTCGTACCCCTGCGGGCGCTGCCCAGCAGCGATCCTTCCATCGGTGGCGCCACGTTCGGGGGAAGCCGATGAGCACGCCGATGCATTGCCGTCTTTCCCGTCGATCTTCCGAAGGCATGGCGCTCATCGCTGTGCTCTGGATCGTGGCGTCGCTCAGCATTATTGTTACTGGAGTTACGCGGACCATTCGCGAAGAGGCTCGCATGATGACGCTGGCCCGACAGAACGTCCAGGCACAGGCCCTGGGCGATGCGGCCATTCAGCTGGCCCTGCAGGCCATCGTTGCCAACAACGCGCCCATCAATCGCATGCTGCAGTCGGAAATCCGGTACGGAGGCGTCGCCATGCAGGTGCGGGCCATGCCCCTGAACGGGCTCATCGACATCAACAGTGCCCCGGTTCCTCTGCTGGCCAGGATGTATGCCATCGCGGGCGGCGTACCTGCCGGGCAGGCGGATGCACTGGCGCAGGCCACCGTTCAGGTCCGTGAGCAACGCGCCCCATCAGGGCTGCAGGAGCGTTTCGAAGCCGAGGAAGACCTGCTCAAGGTCCCCGGGATCGACTATGGCCTCTATGCTAGACTTTTTCCCCTTGTCACCGCTGACCTGCGAGGCCGTGGTCTGGTGAATCCCCTGGCCGCGCCCGTCGAAGTCCTGACGGTGCTGGCCAGCGGGAATGCGGCCGCAGCCAGGGCCATCGCCGACAAGCGCGATGCGGGTGAACCAGGGGTGGACACGAGTGCGCTCGACGGCGCTTTTCTCGATAGTTCCTCGGTTCGGCGAATCCGCATGGAGGCCCGGGTTCCCATGCCGGACGGCACCTGGCTGCGCGTATCGCGCAGCGTCGATCTGACCGCACGCGCCCGTGATGGAGCTCCGTGGTATTCCTTCCGCACCGGCTCCAGCGTGGAGCCGGTAGTCCGCAATCCCTGAAAAGCGATGCCCTCTTTTTCTTCTGAAGCCCGTTTTCTGGGAGTCGATCTGCGCGTGCTGTGGCGTGACATTCGCCAGCCCTGGTCGCACATGCATGACTGGCCTGTTTTCGCATGGCTCACTCCCGAGGCGCCGGTGCGTGTCATCCATCCCGATGGCCGGCAGTCCGTCTGGACGAGGCAGGGGCGCCACAACGATCGCGCGGGCGCCGCCAAGCCTCCCTTTGCCGCACTGGAGTTGCCTGAGGATCTGGTGCTGCGCCGTTCGCTGGCCCTGCCGCCGATGACGGCCACCGACGTGGCCCACGCGTCTTCGCTGGAGGCCCGCTCCATCAGCCCGTTTCCTGCCGGCGATCTGGCCTGGGGCCATCGCGCCCACTGGCTACCTGCAGGGAACGTGCGCGTGGACCTGGTGCTCGTGTCTCGCCGGCAGATCGCGCAGTACATGGCGGACCGGACCGATGCACTGGCTGGTGCGGAGCCGGAAGTCTGGGTCCGTGCCGGGGATGGCGAGCCTATCGTGCTGGAGGGGTACGGCGAGGGATTGCGCAAGGCCCATGCGATGCGCTGGCGGCGCACCGGTCTTGCGCTGCTGGGCACGATCGGATTGCTGCTGCTGGCCATCGCCGTCACGCCCAGCCTGCAACTGAGGGAGCGCGCACTCGAGGCTGCCCAGTCCTATGGCGAGGTTGCGCAGCGCGTGGCCCCGGTCGTCCAGCAGCGTGAAGCGCTCATGCAGTCGGCAGAGAAACTGAACCAGTTGTCCGAACTCGTTTCCAGCCGCATCGAACCCTTGAAGGTGCTCGACCGGTTGACGCAGTTGCTGCCGGACGATACCGCTCTCCAGAGCTTCCGGCTGCAGGGGGCCAAAGTCACGATCGTCGGCATGACTGCCAATGCTTCTGCCCTCATGCAGATTCTGGGCAATGAGGCGGGTTTCAAGGAAGTTCGGGCGCCGTCCGCAGCGACCCGGATGGGCAACTCCGGCAAGGAGTCCTTCGCGATCGAATTCATGCTCGATCCGCAGGTGTTCGGCGCGCCCTCCAGCACACCTGCCAGAACCGCGGCGTCTTCCTCCGCGACCTCCCCGCCTGCAGCAGTGCCCGCGTCCGTTCCCGGTTCTGCCGCTTCCATGCCGTCGCAGGCCATCCCGGCGGCCAGTGCCGCCAGCACCGCGGCTGCGGCGGCAGCTCCGCCGATGGGGGCGTCGGCGCCCCGGGCCAGTTTTGGCGGCGTGGCGACCTTCGGCGGTACCGTGCCCCGGCCGGCGGCAGCGCCTGCGCAGAGCGCCTCTTTTCCTTCCGCTGCGGCGACGCGCGACAAACCATGAAACGCATGCCTTCCCGAGAGCGGCTGATGCTGGCCGCCACCCTGCTGCTTGTCCTGGTACCCCTGGTATTGATCGGCTGGTACGTCGCACAGCGCCATATGGATGCGCAGGAGCGGCTGGATGCGCTGGAACCCCGCCACGCACGCCTTCTGGGCCTGGAGGCCCAGAAAACCGAAATTGCCGCTGCCCTCCAGAGCGCGGGCGAGGCGCGTGCGCAATACATCTATCCCGCCGGCCAGGACGCGAGCCTGACCGGCAACGCAGCCCAGCAGAAGGTGCGGGATATCTTCGGCGCGGCAGGGCTCCAGGTAAGCAGCAGCCAGGTCCTTCCTGCGAAGGAAGACAAAGGTTTCGATCGCATTCCCCTGAACGTGCGAGCCGAGGGGGACCTGCTTGCCGTTCAGAGTGCCCTGGCGGTGCTTAACAGCCAGTTGCCGCTGGTCCTCATCGACGACCTCGAAATCCAGGTGAATGCGGGATTCGGCAACGTGGACCCGAAGAGCGCGCCGCGGTTGTCCGTTGCGTTCGGCCTGAGCGTGCTGAGGGAGCGGTCATGAAGCGCTACTCCCTGCACCTGCTGCTCTTCGTGAACGCCATCCTGGCGCTGGTGCTCCTGTGGATGTGGCTTTCTCCGGACGGAACGTTGCGCAATGTCCGCTGGCAGCCCCCGGAACCGCGCAAGTCGGACATCAGTGGCCTGTTGCCCGTGCTGCCCGCGGTCGGCACGGCCGATACCCGCGCCTTCATCGCCATGCTGGAAAGGCCGCTCTTTTCGGCCACCCGTCGTCCTCCGCCGCCTCCTCCTCCGTCGGCCAGCGAGCCTCCTCAGGACAACCTTTCCTCGGCACGCCTGTCGGGCGTTTATTCCGGAGGCGGGGAGGGCGGCGTCATCATCCTGGTGGCGGGCAAGCAGCGGCGCTTGCGGATGAATGACAACATCGACGGCTGGGTGCTGAAATCCATCCAGGATCGTGTGGTTTCCTTCAGCCGTGGTGGCGAGACGCGGACGCTGCTGTTGCCCAGGGCTGCCGTGACGGTGTATTCCGGCGCTCCGCTCCCTTCCCCTGCCTCCAACGTCGGCCAACCGCCGGCGACACCGCCTTCCGCGGGCGCGGTCAGCCCGCCCCGCCGCGCCGTCTTCGGCGGAATGCGGACCCCTTGAATTCCAGCGCAGGTGCGCTTTCCCATCTTCTGGGTACGTAAGTCATGATTTCTTATCGATACGCTCTGACCTCCATCGCCATGGCCGTATGCCAGCTGGCTGCTGCACAGACCTCCGTGCCCGGCGGCGCGCCTGCCACCAACGTCGTCACCGAGTCGGCCGGTGTGCCGGCAACTGTCGGATCCGGTGCTGCCACCGATGCTGCGGCCACCGGCAAGGGGGGTGGTGCGTCTGCCGCAACCGAGGACCAGGGCAGCCAGCCCCGCATCATGAGGGGTACCGACAAAGTGCTGGCCGATCCCAAGCCCGTTCCTGCCTTGACCGGCACGCCCATGACCTTCAGCTTCGAGGAGGCCCCGGTGGCGGAGGTGGTCCGCACGATGCTGGGCGACATCGCGAAAGCGAATTACGTGCTGCATCCTCCGCTGAACGGCACGGTCACGCTGTCCACCCGCAATCCCATTCCTCCCGACCAGGCCATGTTCCTGCTGGAAAGCGCATTGCAGGCCAACGGCCTGGCGATGATCCGGGACGCCCGCGGTACCTACCACGTCGGCCGGCCGGATGCCCTGCGCGCCATCGGCGGAACGCTGCGCCAGTTCCGCAGCGGCGAGCCCCTTCCCCCCGGCAACGGGGCTGTCATCATCCCGCTGCAGTACATCGGCGCGGCCGAGATGGCTGCCATCCTGCGGCCCATGGTGACGCCAGACGCGATCATCCGGGTGGACAACCTGCGCAACCTGCTGGTGATGTCGGGAACGCGCACCCAGGCGGAGGCCTGGATGGATCTGGTGAACACCTTCGACGTGGACCTGCTCAAAGGCATGTCCGTCGGTGTCTTCCCGCTCAAGTACGCCTCCGTGAAGGAGGTCGAGGCCGCGCTGCGCGTGGTGAGTGGCGGCGGCAGCGCGCCCGGGGCCGTTCCCGGGACGCCCGTGGGTGCGGCCGCGGCGGCGACTGCGGCGGCTGGCGCGAACCAGGCCAATGCCGCTCCCGTGACGCTCGGAGAGGGCAATCCGCTGTTCGGCGCGCTGCGCATCATGCCGATCGAACGCATCAACAGCATCCTCGTGGTGACGCCCCGCGCCGCCTACCTGGACGAAGCGCGGCGCTGGATCGAGAAGCTCGACCAGCCCAGCGACAACGGAGCGGAGCCGCAACTGTTCATCTACCACGTGCAGAACGGCAATGCGAAGCATCTGGCGAGCGTGCTGAGCGGAATCTTCGGTGGGCAGGCCGGAGGCAGCGTCGCGAACAGCGGGGTGGCACCCGGCCTCGGGGGCGCGTCGTCCAATTCGTACGGCTCCTCCGGCTTCGGCAACTCGTCCTTCAACAATGGCTCCGGCTCGTCAGGGTTTGGCAACTCGTCCTTTGGAGGTGGCTTCGGGAGCAGCGGAGGTTTCGGCAGCAGCGGAGGTTTTGGCGGCGGCTTCAGCAGCGGCAGCGGCTTTGGGTCGTTCCAGGGTAACCGCGGCAACCAGAACCAAGTGGGCGCCCAGCAAGGCGCCGTCAGTGCCAACCTCGGCGGGGTCCGGCTGATGGCCGACGAGCTCAACAATTCGGTGCTGGTCTGGGGAACGAAGTCCAACTACATGAAAATCGAGGCGACTTTGAAGCGGCTCGACCTGCCTCCGACGCAGGTGCTGATCGAGGCATCCATCGTGGAGGTTACGCTGGACGACACGCTCCAGTATGGACTGCAATGGGCATTCAACAATAGCGGGCCGTCCGGTTACAACGGTACCGGACAGTTGCTGACCAACGGCAACGATAGCGGCATCATCGGGAACATCCCCACCGCAGCGACATCGGGTTTCTCTTATGCCCTTGCCAACTCGGTCGGAACAGTCCGTGTGGTTCTCAACGCCCTGGCCACCAAGCGGTTGCTCAAGGTGATCTCTAGCCCCTCGCTGATGGTGCTGGACAACCACACGGCGATGATGAGCGTCGGCAACCAGCAGCCTGTACAGACGGCATCCACGAGGTTCGACAACGTGTCTTCCGTCACAAGCACGATTCAGTACCGGGACACCGGCGTGAGCCTGGCGGTGACGCCTTCCGTGAATGCAGGCAACCTGGTGACCATGCAGATCGACCAGGCAGTGACCGACGCGGTAGCGGACAGTTCGGGCAGTGTCTCGTTGCAGCCGGTATTCCAGCAGCGCCAGATCACCAGCAAGGTGGCGGTGCGTTCGGGCGAGGCCATCGTGCTGGGTGGGCTCATCCGCGATACCAGCAATACAACGAAATCCGGCGTTCCACTGCTTCAGGACATCCCCATTGTCGGAAACCTCTTCAGCAACAACGGCAAGACGGGCAATCGTACGGAACTGCTGGTGGTGATCACGCCCAAAGTGGTGCGGACCGACATCGACATCCGCGAGGTCAGCGATGAATTGCGCGACCGCCTGAAGGGGTTGCAGATCATCGAGTTGAAGGAGAACGGACGCACCCCTGCTGCGCCGTCGGGTACGTCGACAACGATCCAGCCATTGCCTCCGCAGTGATGGATTCACTTATCATTTTTCCCTATGAACTTTAAAACTCTCATTCTCAAGTCAGGTTCGGCAAGCTTGGTCGCGGGTGCGATGCTCTTGGTGGGGTGCGCTGCGCTGGCGCCTGCCACCCCCGAGCAGGCGGTGAAGGAGCGGGCTGAAGCGTACTGGAAGGCCCGCATGGCAGGACAGTACGAGAAAACCTATGCGCTGACGCCTCCTTCTTACAGGAAGGCCTTCACCAAGGAGCAATTCGCGCGCCAGTTCGGCAATGCCGCCTCCGTCACCGCGGTCGAGGTCACGAATGTGGAGTGCCAGCCGGAGAAGTGCGTCGCGAAGATCAAGCTCACCGCCAAGCCAATGATCATCGGCGTCAAGCTCAACAGCATCGATACCTATCTCGACGAAACCTGGGTGCAGGAGGACGGGCAATGGTGGAGGTTCCAGGATCTTTGATGTGTCCGAAAGCTCGTGCAGGCAACCCGCCAAGATGATTGCCTGTTGACCGAGCACCCCAGGCAGCAACGCCCGGTCGCGTGCCGGGCGTTGTTGCGTCCGGAACGCGCGTATCCTGATGCGGGCCGTTGAAACCAGGTGGGCACCCGGCTGTGGACAGGATCGCCGCGACTGCTCTGGTCGCGCCAGGCGAAATGTGTGTGAATTTGGGTTTTTTTGCTTGGGAATGCAGGGTTCTTTTGGTATTGTTCGCCCCCAAGGTTTGTAGAGGTCGGAGAGGCAGACCCGCTGGGCATCCGCGAGGGTGCTTCGCGCAGGCTCTTCCGTGTCTGCAAGCCCTACCCCAAAGAATGGTCGGGCTCACCCCCGCCGTGCTCGGGTGGGCCTCGTGCGGTGATGTCTCCAGGCACTGTTGCATTTCATCAACAGGCGAAGGATTGGCAGAGGTTCCGCAGTACAGGCCGTGAATGCGCTGTGCTACTATTCTTTGGCGTAATCAATCGTGGTAGTTGCGCTTACCAACTTTTTAACTGGAGTTCTCGATATGAAGAAAAATGTTCTGGCCCTGAGCATTGCTGCCATGATTGGTGGCCTGGGCTTCGCTGGCGCCGCATCCGCTGATGTGGTCGTCGGCGCCGCTCCGCTGACGACGACGACCGCTACGACGCTGTCGTTCGCCGAAGGCGGCGTGGGCCATGCACTGCTGGTGCCTTACTTCAACGCGCAAAACGGCAACATGACCGTTCTGCACGTGGTGAACACCGACATCTCCCGCGGCAAGGCCGTGAAGGTCCGTTTCCGTGGCGCCCTGAACTCCGACGACATTCTGGACTTCCAAGTCTTCATGTCGCCTGGCGACGTGTGGACGGCTGCCGTGACGGCTGGCTCCGATGGCGTGGCTCAACTGCAGACGGCTGACGGCACCTGCACGCTGCCCGCTCTGACGAAGAACGTGCCCCAGCGTTTCGTGACCGACCGCCTGAACCAAGGCATTGTGTCCACCGACCAAGCCAACCAGACCCGTGAAGGCTACGTTGAAATCTTCAACATGGCTGACATTCCGCCCACGCTGGCTGGCACGGCTACGACGAACCCCCTGTACACGGCTATCAAGCACGTGAACGGCGTGGCTCCTTGCACGTCCTCCGTCCTGAACGGCACGCTGCAGAACTTCACGACCCCCGCCGCCGTGGCTGCTGCTGGTTTCGATACGCCCTCCACGGGTCTGGTCGGCGACTGGTACATCATCAACGTCGCGCAAACCACGACGTTCGCTGGTGGCGCTACGGCCATCCGTGCCGAGAACAACGGTCTGCCTGCTGTCGGTAACTTCGTGCACTTCCCGCAAATGGCGTCCAACGCCAACACGCCGGATGCCTACACGGCCGACCCGCTGTTCCGTACGCTGAACGTGTACAACTCTGCGAACGCTGTTCCGAGCAACCTGCCGAAGATCGCTGCTGCGAACTATGACCTGCCCGACATGTCCACGCCTTACACCGCTAATGCCGGTGTTGCCGTGACGCCTCTGGTGCAGGCCACGAACCTGACGAACGCCCTGGCTGTGACCTCCATCACCAACCAGTACGCTACCGATGCTTCCATCTCGGCCAAGACGGACTGGCTGTTCTCCATGCCTACCCGCCGCTACAACGTGGCTGCGAACTACGCTGCGGCTAACCAAAGCCCCGCCGACACGTCCAACATCCGCCTGTTCACTGACCTGAACGCCAGCGGCGGCGTGGCCGACGAGCGCTTCAACCCCAGCAACACCTCGCTGCAAGCTGTGGGCGGTGCCATCTGCGTGAACTCCACCGGTCAAGCTTTCTACGACCGCGAAGAAAACACGCAAACCGCCGGTGCCGTGTTCTCGCCTGGTTCCGTGACGCAGACCCGTTTCTGCGGCGAAACCAGCGTGCTGAGCTTCTCCTCGGGTTCCGTGCTGGGTGCTTCGGTTGCAGCTCAACAGCTGACGACCGGTGCCTACACGAACGGCTGGAGCCGCGTGGACGTGCCGAACAATGGCCGTGGTCTGCCGATCATCGGCGCCTCGTTCATCAAGCTCACCAACCCGCTGGCGTCGGCTGGCACGTCCGGTACCTACGGTATCACGTGGCCCCACCGCTTCACGTTCCCTGCTGCACAGTAATTCACTGTTGCTACGGCACTTTTCACAGCAATGTGATCCAAAAAAGGCGGGGGTCTCCCCCGCCTTTTTTCATTTCTCACTGATGGTTGACTCATACATGAAACGTTCCGCTTTCCGCCTCTGCGCCGGTGCACTGGTCTCCGCACTGATGTTGTCCGCCCACGCCCAGGAATCCGTTTTGATCCAGGGTCCTCATATCGCGATCGACAGCAGCGATATGCGAGCCGATGCATTGCGCATGCCTCCGGAAATGCGCGATACCGTGTTGTCCCGTCCGCAGACAGTGACCCAGATCGCTTCCAACCTGTATGCACGCCGTGCCATGGCTCAACGCGCCGAAGCTGCAGCGCTGGAGAAGGACCCGGAGGTGGCCGCTGCGCTGCGGGTGGCGCGTGACAAGGTGCTGTCCGATGCTTATCTGGCCAAGGTGGACAAGGACAACATGCTTTCGGACTCGGCTGCCGAAGGTCTGGCTCGCAACATCTACAAGGCCAAGCTGGAGCGTTTCAAGGTGCCTGAACAGGTACAGGTTCGGCACATACTGATTGCAGGCACGGGGGCGGACTCCCGGGCACAAATTGAAAAGATCGAGCAGGAGCTCAAGGCCGGGGCGGATTTCGCTCAACTGGCCAAGGAGCGCTCGGCGGACAAGGGCAGTGCCGCCAAGGGCGGTGACCTCGGCTTCTTCGAAGCGGGCAAGATGGTGCCGGAGTTTGACAAGGCCGCATTCGCGCTGACCAAGCCGGGTGAGTTGAGCGGCATAGTGCAGAGCAAGTTCGGCTATCACATTCTGCAACTCGAAGGTCGCCATGCTCCGAGAACGCGCAGCTTCGATGAAGTGCGTGGCGAACTGATGCAGGAAGTCCGTGCGAACGTGCAGCAGGAGGCCAGGGTCGCCGATGCGCAGGCGCTGCAGCAGGAAGCGAAGATCAACAAGGAAGCCATCGAAGCTTTTGCAGCTGGCTACAATCCGCAGCCGGTGAAGACGGCCCCGTAAGCGTAAGCTCTGCGTTTGCGTTCGAGGCGCAGGACGTCCGTTCCTGCGCGTTGCCTGGCGGGTCCCGGCCCGCCGCTGATGGTTTTCTTCATGCAGATTTTGCGGAACGAGTGGCGTGCCGTCTGGAGCGCCCGCTCTCTGGTGTGGGTGTTGACCCGGCGCGAGGTGGCGGCGCGCCACGCAGGTACGGCCGTCGGCATCCTGTGGCCGTACTTGCAGCCCTTGCTGACCGTCGCGGCCTATTACCTCGTTTTCGATGTCGTGTTCTCCATGCGCCTCGGCAATGGAGCCCCCACGCATGCCGTAGGCACGTTCCTGGTCGTGGGTGCGCTGCCATGGATGGCATTCTGCGATGCCGTATCCCGGGGCATGAACAGCTTGATCGAGGCGGGGGGAACCCTGCAGAAGAATCCATTGCCGCCCGTGCTCTTCACGACGCGGGCCGTTCTGGCCAGCGGCGTTATCTTCGGGCCGCTGCTTTTGCTGGTGGCCTTGGTCTATACCCCTCTGCACGGAGTGCGTCCGGCCCTGTTGGCCATGGTGCCGCTGCTGGCGCTGCAATTGCTCCTCTGTCTGCTCATCGGGTACCTGCTTGCGATTCTTGCCGCCGCCCTGCGCGACACGGTGCAGATCGTGGGTTTCCTGCTTTCCGTGGGGATCTATCTCACTCCCATCCTGTTCCCTCTGACCATGTTCCCTGAGAACTGGCGCTGGGTGCTGTGGCTCAATCCCATGACGGCTTTGGTCATCGGGTATCAGCAGGTGCTGCTGCTGGGGGACTGGCCTCCAGCGAGCGTGTGGATGGCTGGCGCAGCATGGCTGGTGGTTGTCGCCATGGCGCTGAATGTCGTTGTCCGGCGCAGCCGCGACCAACTGGTGGACTGGCTATGAGTGCCCTGCAGTCATTGTCGTCGACGGTTCTGCGAGTGAAGAACCTTGGCAAGGAGTACCGCATCTATGCGTCTCCCCGCCAGCGGCTCAAGTCGCTTATCACCGGCCGTTCCCGACACCGCAGTCACTGGGCACTGAAGGATGTGTCTTTCGAGTTGCGGCGTGGCCAGTGCATCGGCGTGATCGGTGACAACGGTGCCGGCAAGAGTTCGCTGCTGAAACTGCTGGCGGGAACACTTCAGCCATCGACCGGTTCGATAGAGCGGGTGGGGCGGGTGACGGCCATTCTGGAGCTCGGGGCCGGGTTCCACCCGGATTTCAGCGGGCGGGACAATCTGTACTTCGGCGGCAGCCTGATCGGTATCGACCGGGAGACGATGCAGCGCCTGGAGCCCGAGATCGTCGAGTTCAGCGAACTCGGGCATGCGCTGGACCGGCCTGTCAAGACCTATTCCTCCGGCATGGCGGTGCGTCTGGCCTTTGCCCTGGTCACCGCGGTGCAGCCTGACGTGCTCATCATCGACGAGGCACTGGCGGTGGGGGACCAGCATTTCCAGAAAAAGTGCGTGGACCGCATCATGGCCTTCCGCGAGGCGGGCTGCACCATCCTGTTCTGTTCCCACAGCCCCTATCACATCCGGCATCTGTGCGATGTGGCCTTGTGGTTGAAGGATGGCAGCGTGGAGCAGTTCGGGCCGACGGAGCCGGTGCTGGCCGCCTACGATTTGCACACCCGGTTGCGCGACGGTGCGTCCCAGGGAGAAGCACTTCAGGTGGAGAGCGCATTGCCTGCGGCAGGCCTGGCTCCGGGAGTTCCCCCTGCCGTGCAAGGCCCTGACCGGAAACACGTTGCTTCGGGGGATGCAGGCAGCGCCTGCATTGTTTCCGTGGATGTCCAGGACCTTGCCGAACCGGAGGGGGACCGTCCCGGTATGCTGCAGAGCAAGGATCTGGTGGTCTCCATCGTGGTGCGTGGCCGCGGGGACGAGCGTCCGAACATCGGATTCATGATCGAGCAATCCCGTGGGGTCGGCATCACTTCGCTCGGAACCCATGAGGAAGGGGCAGAGCCGGTCCGGCTCGAGGACGGCTCCTGGCGCTCGGTGCTGACCTTCCCCGAGTTGCCGCTGCACACGGGCGACTACGTCATCAGCGTCTATCTCTTCGATGAGACGGGACTGGTCGTGTACGACGAATGGTTTCAGTTCCTGCATTTCCATTTTTCCTTTCCCAAACCCATGCCCGGCCTTGTCCGTTTGCCGCATCGCTGGGAATGAGCCGGTGATGACGCGTTGGGACCGTGCCTGGTCGCGGTGGAAAAGGGAAAGCCGGGACGCGCTGGAAGTGGTGCTGCTGCCAGGCCTGGCGGCCGTGCTGCCGTGGACGGTGTGCTTCCGCCTGTTCCGCCGCATGGCCCGTTGGCGATGGCTTTACCGCGATGCCTGCGAGGCAGCATTGGCGCAGGCCAGTTCGCAGGGATGGGTCCGCATTCCTCCCGAGGACTGGCTTGCGGAGCGCAGGTTGGTCACCTTGCTGGACCATGCGGACCATTACCTTTTCCGCGCACGCTCTCCGGCCTGGCTACGGCGCCATGTGGAGGTGGACGGGGCATGGGACGGCGTTGGAAAGCCGGGCCTCCTGTTCACTTTCCATTGGGGGGCCGGGATGTGGGCGCTGTGCCATGCGGCCGCTGCAGGAATGCGGGGCAACATGGTGCTGGCAGCCCCCGGCGGCCGAGATTTCATCGGGCGATGGATATTCGGGCGCTACGTGCGCGCACGCATGCGCTCGGTCGAGATAGCGCTGCATCGCCCGGTGGTCTTCGTGCCTGGCGGCATGGAGGGCGTAAGGCAGGCGCTTCGCCGCGATGAACAGGTGGTGGTGGTCATCGACGTGCCGGAGGATCAGGTCAACGTCACCCGCACCACGACCATCCTGGGGCAGCCGGTCAGCGTACCTGCCGTCCTGCCGCAGATCGCTGTGGACCGCTCATTGCCGGCCACGGTGTTCTACATGGGTATCGATCTGCAGTCGGGCCGCAGAACCCTGCGGATCGCACCGCTCGGCACGTTCACCGATCCGCAGGAACTGACAGACAGGATCTTTGGGCATTTTGACGGGCTGCTCAGGCAGCGGCCCGCCGCCTGGCATTTGTGGACGGAGGCCCCGCGCTTCTTCCGGGCGCGTGCCGATGCCAGGCGCAATCCGATGGAGGAGAAGGCGGTGAACCCATGAGCTGGATGAATCGGTGGCAGGAGCGTCTCTGGGGGACGGCTCCCTGGGATGGGGGGCGCATCACGGACGAATGGTTCCGGGCGCATTTCAACTATGCCGCGGATGTCGTCAACGACTGGGTCGGCGGAGCCCTGGATCTGCGCACGTCCAGGCTGCTGAATTTCGGATGCGGCGACGGCATCACCGATCTGGCGCTGGTGCTGAGGCATGGTGCCACGGGCATCCACGGCGTGGATATCCGCCAGGAATACCGGAAGCTGCCGCGCATCGCCCGCGAGCAACTGGGCATGTCGCGCATCCCCTCTGCGCTCACGTTCGAAACCATCCAGCCCGGGGCTCCCCTGGCAGGCCGGCAGGCCCCGGTGGACGGAATCATGAGTTGGTCCACGTTCGAGCACGTGGAGCGTGGCCAGCTTCTTCCCATCCTGAAGGATCTGCATGCCTGCCTGCGGCCGGGAGGAGTGTTCTTCATCCAGATCGAGCCGCTGTTCTACTCCCCGTATGGATCGCATCTGCGCCGCTATGACGAGGTGCCATGGCACCACCTGCTGGTGAGCGAAGAGGCACTGTGGGAGATCATTCGCGCGCACGAGGGGCCCATCGATGCTGCGGAGACCGACTTCGGTTTTGCGGATTTCGGTCCGGAGGGCTACAAGCGCTTCGTCTTCAATGAGTACCGGGCCTTGAACCGTCTCACGGCGGACGAGCTGGTCGGCCTGACGGCGGAAGCGGGTTTCCACGTGGTCCGGCAGGAACGCCGGAGCCTGCAGATGGACATTCCGGAAGAGTTGCGGGGCAAGTATCCGCCCGAGTGGCTGCTCAACAACGAGATCTTCCTGTTGCTGGGGCGCTGAGGCCTGCCGGCTTGCAGCAGCGGATGGAGCCAGGCCGGGCGGGCCTGGCTCGCCTCGGCCTGGCGTTCAGTTCATGCCTGCAGCCAGTTCTTCACGCGGCGCTGCCAATGGGACGGGATGCGCCGCGCCACGCCGCGCAGCACCGGCAGCGAGCGAAGGTACACCACTGCCGAGAGCAGGCCCGATTTCGCGGCCGCCGTGGTGGTTTCCTGGGGCTGGAGGCGCTGTAGTTCCTCCAGGGAAAGCGGTTGAGAAGGCACCACGGGCGTGACGCCCGACAGGTAATCGGTGTCATAACGGAAGCCTGCCGGCGCGGCCTGGCCATCCATGCCGTCGGGCAGGGGCACCGGCTGCGGCAATGCAGGTGCTTCGCCGGTCGCGAAGTGCATGCTGCGGATCTCGTCGAACCAGGCCAGCCATTGGGGCGCCGTGGCATCCCAGGGGCGCACCCAGCTCCAGGGGCGGCCGACGACACGCTCCTGGAATGCGCCGATGTCCGGAACGGCCACGGGCAGTCCCGCGAGGAGTGCGGCGCTGAGCGTGTAGCTGTAGGTCTCGGGCCACTGGGCCGGGAACCACACGATGTCCGGTTGCAGCCACTCCAGCAGCTGTGGCAGGTCTTTTTCGGCGTATTCGCCGTGCACGGTGAGGTGCGCGCGGGGCTGGGTCTGCAGGCTGCGATAGCCGTAGCCGATGAGATGCAAATCCACGGGCGCATTGCGGCGCGCGGCTTCGATGGCGACGGCCTCCAGAAGGTCCGCACCCTTGATGGCGCTGAGCGCGCCGATGACCGCCACCTTCAGCCTGCGGCCTTCCGGCAGCGGGCGGGGCGCTGGCACCGGCAGCGCGGAAGCTTCCGGCATGTCGGTGTGCGGCACGGCGAGTACCCGCGCATTGGGCGCGAACGCCGCGATGCGGCGGGCCGTATCCTGGCTCGGGGCGAGCACGTAGCGTGCGCCATCCAGCAGGCGGGCATTGGCCTGGCGCCATTGGGCCACCGTGCCTCCGGTCGGCGCCTGCATGTCGGCGGGGCAGCACTGGCACTGGCCCGGCCCGGTCTCCCCGGCATACCGGTGGCCGGTACCGGTCATGGAGATGTGGGTGCAATAGCTGTAGTAGTCGTGTGCCGTGAAGTCGTAGGCCACGCCCAGCAGATGGGGCAGATTGCGCACTTCCTGGCCATGGCCCAGCAGATGGTGGAAGTGCACATGGCTCACGCCCAGGCGGCGCAGCACGTCGATCAGTGCGTCGTACTGGTCGTTCAGCCGGAACGCCAGTTCGAACCCTTCCTCTTCGCTCGCCATTCGCAGCTTGACGCTGTGGCCGTGCGCTGGCGTCAGCGTGAGGAACTGCGCCTGCCCGCCCAGGTGGGATGCCAGCTCGCGGACATGGCGCACCGTACCGCCCGCGCGGTCGTGCAGCACGGTCAGCACCAGCGGTTGGCCGGCCTCCGTGATGCGTGCCGCATCGAGCGCCAGCCGGTAGGGCGCCGCAGGATCGGTGCGCACGAAGGCATGCACGTCGCGGTCGTAGTTCGGGTGCAGGCGGCGCAGGATCTCCATGGCGGCCAACTCGCGGGGACTCTTGCTGTCGCCGAAGCTCACGCCGCCGGTGTGCAGCACGAAGGTGTCCAGCAGGTGCAGGTTGCGCCAGCCGGCGGCCTGGGCGCGCTGGCAGAAGTCGTTCTCTTCACCGTAGCCCTTGCCGAAGTGTTCCGTGTCGAAGAGGCCGACCTGCTGGAGGCAGTCCCGTCGGATGTACATGCAGAAACCCACGCCCGTCGGCACATCGACCACGGCGCCAGGATTCGTCCTGGCGCACAGGGCGTCCAGGCGCGCCGTGTCGTAGCCCGGAGGGAGGTCGTTGTCCTTGCAGAAGCGCGGGTAGCTGCAGATCGTCGCATTGTTGGAGAAAGGGGTGACGGACGCCACCTTCGCGTCGCCGTAGGCAGCCTGGCGGATGCGGTCGAGCCAGTCGTTGGCGACTTCCGTGTCGCTGTTGAGCAGCAGCACATCGTTGCTGCCACTCAGCGCCATGCCCCGGTTGACCGTACCGACGAAACCGAGGTTTTCCTCGTTCTCGAGCAGCAGGATGCGCTCGTCCCCCGCCGCCCGTTCACGCAGCCAGGCCGTGACTTCGGGCTCGGGGCTGCAGTCGTTGATGACGACGAGGCGATAGGGCGTGCGGCAGCTGCTGGCGAGGACCGACTCCACGCACAGCCGGGTGTCGGCCAATCCGCGGTAGACGGGCACGATGACATCGACAGGATGCGCGGGAGGCGCGACGGGAACGGGGATGTGGCGGACCGGTTGCACGGCGCGTGGTGCCCGGCCCAGGATTTTGTCGAGGCGCATCTTGGCGTGGACGATGGGGCGCGTGGCGCGGAACACGGTGGAGTTTTCGATGGAATGCAGGTGGCTGGAGAGCGAATTGAAGTCCCGGCGCGCGCATCCCAGTTCGTGCTGCAGCCGCGTGATGTCGCGCAGGGACTGGGAGGCCTGCTGCTGCAGTTCGCTGCGTTGCTGCTGAATTTCGTTGAACTGCTGTAGCACCTTACCGTTTGCCTGCTGGAGAGACCTGAGTTGCGATTCCAGCGTCTGGTTCCAGCCTTCCATCGCCTGGCGTTCCTCTGTCCAGGCATTGCGCGCGGTCTCCAGCTCGGCATTCATCCTGACCTGCGTGGCATGGTGCTCGTCCTTCAATTGGACGATCTGGTCCTGCAGTGGGCGGACGGTGCCCGAAAGCGCGAGATAGTCGGCCGACATGGGCCAGCCCAGGTCCACTTCCAGCCAGGCGTTGCCAGGGTGGGTGCATGCGGCGGCCAGCGCTTCCGGTGGAATCGGTAGCTGCATCCACGGGTCGTCCCCGGTCAGCAGCACCAGGCTGGCGGCCGCGGCCGCAGGCAGGGCCTGGAGATTCCAGGCCATCTGTTGCTGTGGCTGTGTCTCCATCAAGGTGCGCGAGGAGGCGTCAGCCTGCCATGCCCAGGTGGGGCTGCCGTCTGGTGCGCGCAGTGTGATTCCGTGCAAATGCAGGAAGCCGGGCCGGTCCGCCGGGTCGAGGCGCAGCTGGGTGATGGGCTCGCTGGAGGATGGAAGGTCGAAGCGCAGGGTCTGGCGGTGCTCGCCGATCGTCCCGCGGGCCGTGAGCTTCTGCTCTTCGGCGAAGCCGTGCCGGGTGCCCCAGTAGAGCTGGGCGGTGAAAAGCGGCCGGGCGGGCTCCATGCCCTGGTCTGCGCCTGCTGCATCGTTGGCCACCGCTTCCGCTGCCGGCAGGGCCCTCGCGATGAACTGGTAGGCCATGGCGTCCGGCGCGGCCAGCAGGTGCCGGGCCACTGAGGGTGGCAGCTTGTCGAATGCGGCGTCGAACTCGGATTCCGGTATTTCCCGACGGATGGTGTCGATGTCTTCCAGGGCCCAGGCATGCTCCCCCAGGAACCGTGCCAGTGATCGTCGCGTGAAGAAGCGCAGGTGGGTGCGGTCCAGCAGGCCTTCTTCGCGGTAGCGGAACTCACCCTGCAGCAACTCTGCCACGAGGCCGCAGTAGCCGGCATTCGGGACGGAAATCAGCACGCGTCCCGCAGGGGCCAGGAGGTGGCGGCACTGCTGCAACACCTGCTCCGGACGGCGCAGGTGTTCCAGGACGTCGGCACAGACGATATAGTCATAGCGCTGGCTGGTAAAAACGGTAACGAGGTCGCATGTTTCGAGATCGTCGACCACGACGCGGCGGTAGTGGGGACGTGCATGGCCGGCTTCGGCCTCGCTCCACGTCACGCCGTCGCTAACGGCATTGCGGGTTTGCGCGAGGTACTGGCCCAAGGCGCCGCTGCCGCACCCCAGGTCCAGCACCGTTGCGCCGGGGTGTACCTGCTCTGCCAATACCGAAAGGGAGGTGCGCTCGTCGGGGCGGATGCTGCGGAGATAGACGTGCAAATCCTCGATTGTTTGGGTCATCCCGGGATTATGACGGCCCCCTGATGGGCTGCGGCCCAGGGCTGCGTGAGTGGTCTCCTACAGGGCCGTCGGCCCGGGGAGACGACAATATGCAGTTCATGACAACACTATCCCCTTCTGACGGCCTGGCTGTATCGGTCGTCAGCCATGGCCACGGCCCCCTTTTGCATGCCATGCTGCACGGCATGGCCCGCTGGTGCGCAGGGAGCGTGACGCGGGTCGTGTTGACTCTCAACATACCGGAGCCATCCCCGCCCCCCCCACCGGGACGCACGGACTGGCCGTTCGCGCTGGATATCCGCCGCAACGCCCGGCCCCTGGGTTTCGGCGCCAATCACAACATGGCATTGAGCGGAGCTGTGGAGCCGTTCGTGGGCGTGCTCAATCCCGATGTCGCCTTTCTCGACGCCGATCCGTTCGAGCGGTTGCTCCAGGCTGCATCCGAGCCAGGCATCGGTTGCGCCTATCCCGAGCAGGTGGACCTCTGTGGAAAGCCCCAGGATTCCGAACGGGAACTTCCGACCCCCGGCGCCCTCTGGCGCCGGCGCATCCTCCGGCGGCCCGATCGCCGGACGGACTGGGTGAACGCCGCGTTCCTCGTTTTTCCGGCCGCCGCATGGAAGGGGGTGGGCGGATTCGATGAACGCTATTTCATGTATTGCGAGGATGTGGATCTCTGCCTGCGCCTGCGTCTGAAGGGCTGGCGGCTGGCCAGGGTGCCGGTGCGCGTGGGCCACGTCGGCCAGCGCGCCAGCCGGCGACGCATGGCCCATCTGGGATGGCATGTCCGCAGCCTTCTGAGGCTGTGGGCGTCGCCGGTGTATCACCAGGCGCGATCTTTGTTGCGTGCGGATACCGCCGAAGCGCGTAGGATCGGCGCCCCATGATCTGGTTGTCTCTGGTCAGTTTCCTGGCAACGGCCCTCGCCGCCGCCTGCATCGTCCGTTGGGGGCGAGGCCATGCCGCGAACTACGGCGATGCCATGCCGCAGCGTTTCCACCTCGGGGACGTGCCCCGCCTGGGGGGAGCGGCACTGCTGGCCGGCATGGTCATCAGCTGGGCGCTGGGTGCGTTCCAGTCGATCCTGTGGGGTGATCCTGGATCCCTGCGGCTGGGCATCTGGGTCGGCTGGTGGATGGCCTGTCTGCTGCCGGCGGCCATTGGCGGCATGGCGGAGGACATGACGCAGCGACTGCCCGTGCGCTACAGGCTGCTGCTCACCGCGCTCTCCGGCGGTATCGCGCTGATGGTGCTCAACATGAACGTACCCCGGCTGGGACTGCCCTGGCTGGACGCACATCTGGTGGAGATGCCCTGGCTGGGGATGTGCATCGTGGTGCTGGCGGTCGCGGGCCTGCCGCATGCGTTCAACATCATCGACGGCTACAACGGGCTGGCCGGCATGGTGGCATTGATCATCTGCCTCGCGCTGGCGCATGTGAGCCTGCAGGTGGGCGACCGCGCACTGGCTTCCCTGCTGATCTGCACCGCGGCAGCCACCGTGGGCTTTCTGGTCTGGAATTACCCGCGGGGCATGCTGTTCGCGGGCGACAGCGGTGCCTACATCTGGGGGGTGATGATCGCGCTCAGCAGCATCGCGCTGGTGCAGCGCAACCGCGACGTGTCTCCCTGGTTCCCCATGCTGCTGCTGATGTATCCCGTGTGGGAGACGCTGTTTTCCAGCTACCGCAAGCTGGCGCGGGGCGTTTCTCCGGGGGTGGCCGATGCGCTGCATTTCCACCAGCTCATCTACCGGCGCATCGTGCGCGGGGTGTTCCACGACGACGAGTCGCGGCGGGTGCTCATGCGCAACAACCGCACGTCGCCCTATCTCTGGGGCTTCACGATGCTCACCGTGGTGCCGGCCGTGCTGTTCTGGAGCAATACGCCGGTCCTGGTGGTGTTCTGCGGGCTGTTCGGCCTGACCTACGTGACGGCCTACCTGGCCATCGTGCGGTTCAAGGTGCCCGTCTGGCTGAGGCACTGAAGCGGCGTGCGCCGGGGCTGGGTCCCCCGTGCTCCGCAAGGCGCGGCGGAGCGGGCACAATGCGCACTTCTCCACTGACTGCCGCCCTGTTTTTCCAGTCGAGCGTTCCATGACCGATCTGCAATCCATCGCCCCCCGGGACAAGGCCGAGATCCTGGCTCAGGCTCTGCCCTACATCCGCAAGTTCCACGGCAAGACCATCGTCATCAAGTATGGCGGCAATGCCATGACCGATCCGGCGCTGCAGGCCGACTTCGCGGAAGACGTGGTCCTGCTCAAGCTGGTCGGCATGAACCCGGTGGTGGTGCATGGCGGCGGTCCCCAGATCGAGACGGCGCTCAAGCGCCTGGGCAAGCAGGGGCAGTTCATCCAGGGCATGCGGGTGACCGATGCCGAGACCATGGAGGTGGTCGAATGGGTGCTGGCCGGTGAGGTGCAGCAGGACATCGTGGGCCTGATCAACCAGGCCGGAGGCAAGGCCGTGGGCCTGACGGGCCGTGACGGCGGCCTGATCCGGGCCCGCAAGCTGAAAATGCTGGACAGGGACGATCCCAGCAAGGAACACGACATCGGGCAGGTGGGCGACATCGTGTCCATCGATCCCAGCGTGGTCAAGGCCCTGCAGGACGATGCCTTCATCCCGGTGATCAGCCCGCTCGGTTTCGGCGAGGAAAACGAGAGCTACAACATCAACGCCGACGTGGTCGCCAGCAAGCTGGCCACCGTGCTCAAGGCCGAGAAGCTGATGATGCTCACCAACATCCCCGGCGTGCTGAACAAGGCCGGCGAACTCATCACCGAGCTCACGGCACGCGAGATCGACGAGCTCGTGGTGGATGGCACGATTTCCGGAGGCATGCTGCCGAAGATCGCGGGCGCCATCGATGCGGCCAAGAGCGGCGTCAATGCGGTGCATATCGTGGACGGCCGCGTTCCCCACGCGATGCTGCTGGAGATCCTGACCGAGCAGGCCTACGGCACCATGATCCGCAGCCACTGAGCGCGGCGGGCGGCCTGCTTTCCTGCCATGCGTCTGCTGCTCGTCGAGGACGACGTGATGCTGGCCAGCGGCATCAAGCTGGGCCTGACCGACGCGGGCTATGCGGTGGACTGGGTGGGTAGCGGGGAACGGGCGGAAGAGGTGCTGCGCGGCGAGACATTCGATGCCGCCGTCATCGACATCGGACTGCCGGGCATGGACGGTCTGGAGCTGACGCGCCGCCTGCGCGAGCCGGAGATGGCCAACCCATCCATTCCGGTGCTCATCCTCACTGCACGCGACGCCCTGCATGACCGGGTCCAGGGTCTGGACCTCGGGGCGGACGACTACATGGTCAAGCCCTATGAACTGCCTGAGCTGCTCGCGCGCCTGCGTGCGCTGCTGCGTCGCTCGCATGCGGCCACCACCGCGGTGCTGAGCTTCGGGCCGCTGGAACTCGACACGGCAGGCCGGCACGCGAGCCTGCGCTTTCCGGCCGCCGATGGCGGAGTGGCGGTGCGCCAGCCCATCGAGCTCGGGCCGCGGGAGTGGACTGTGCTGGAGTACCTGCTGATCCACGCGCCCAAGCCGGCCAGCAAGGAAAAGCTGGTCCAGGCGCTGACCGGGTGGGACAAGGAGATCACCCCCAATGCCGTGGAGGTGTATGTGTCCCGCCTGCGCAGCAAGCTGGAGCCCGGCGGCGTGGCGCTGCGGGCGATCCGGGGCTTCGGCTACCGGCTGGAATTGCTGGCGCCCGGGCAGGGTTGACGGCCGCGTCCGGCACGATGACGTCGGTCCTGCGCAATCGCCTGCTGTTCTTTCTGGTGCTGCCGCTGTGCGCGCTCGCATTGGCGGGCGCATGGCTCGATTACCGCTCCGCGGACGCTGCCGCCAGCCGGCACGACCAGCGTCTCGTGCGGTTGCTGCCAGCGCTTGCCGATTCGCTGGCCGGGCCGTCCCGGCGGGAGGGGGAGCCCCCCGTGCTGCTGCTGGCGCCTCCGGTCGAGGAGTTCCTCCGCCAGAACGCCGGCTATGCGGGCTACAGCGTGCAGGACCTGTCTGGGCGCATCCTGCTCGGCGACCACTGGGTGTACAGCGCCGTGCCGCTCACGCATGAGCCGGAGTTCCACAGCCTGGAGCACGACAGTGTGGTCTATCGCGTGGCCGTGCAGCGGACCCGGACCGGGGCGGGAGAACTGGTGGTCTCCCTGGCCGACGGATCCGACCCACGCCAGCAGTGGGGGCAGCAGATGCTGCTGCGGGTTCTGCTGCCCAATCTCGTGCTGGTCGCGGCGGCAGGGCTGGCGATTCATTGGGCGGTCCGCCAGGCGTTCAAGCCGCTGGTGGATCTGGCCGAGGCCGTCGAGCACCGTTCGCCGCGCGACCTGAGTCCCATACCGGAAGAGGCCTCGCCCGCCGAAGTGCGCCCGCTGGTACGGTCGCTCAATCGGCTCTTCGTCCTGGTCAATGCGCAAACCGAGGGGCAACGCCGTTTCGTCGCGGATGCGGCGCACCAGTTGCGTACGCCGCTGGCGGGCCTGCAGGCGCAGGTGGAGGCCTGGGCACTGGCCTCCCGGGGGGCGAACCATGGCCGGGCCGAGGAGGATGGGTCTGTCCAGGAAGGCATTGTCCTGGACGTGCAGGACATCGAGGCGTTGCGCCGGGCGGCGCGCCGCACCTCCAAGCTCGTGCACCAGTTGCTGGCCCTGTCCCGTGCCGACGCAGGCAGCGTGGATGCCCAGCCCAGGCAGCGGGTCGATCTCAAGGTGCTCTGCGAAAGCCTGCTGGAGGATTTCCTGGATGTGGCCACCGCCCGTGGTCTGGATCTGGGGCTGGAGGTGGAGCCGGCCCAAGCATCGGGCCATGGGTGGCTGCTGCGCGAATTGCTTTCCAATCTTGTGGACAACGCCATCCGTTACACGCCGGAGGGCGGCAGCGTCACCTTGCGCTGCGGGATGCAGACTGACGGCTGCGCGGTCCTGGAGGTGGAGGACGACGGCCCGGGCATCGCGGAATCCGAGCGCAGCAAGGTGCTGCAGCGGTTCTATCGGGTTCCTGGCGCCGCGGGAGAGGGTACCGGCCTGGGGCTGGCGATCGCCGACGAGATCGCGCGCGGGCACGGGGGCACGCTGCAGTTGCGCACGGGCCGTCTGGGCCGCGGGCTGCGGGCCAGCGTGGCCATCCCGGCGGATGCGGATCCGGGCGCGGGCTAGCGTCATCGTGCAGCAGGGGCGGTATGCGAGAATCAATTGCATACATTTGCGGCCATGGCTGAATCCTCTCCTCTCACATCCAACGACGGCGCAGAGCCCGAGGCTGCGCCACCGCCGCCCACAGCCCGCCGGCGGCCCAGGCCGGGCGAGCGTCGGGAGCAGATCCTGCAGACCCTGGCGGCCATGCTGGAGCAGCCAGGCGGCGAGCGGATCACGACGGCCGCCCTGGCTGCGCGGCTGGAGGTGAGCGAGGCAGCCCTGTACCGGCACTTCGCCAGCAAGGCGCAGATGTTCGAAGGCCTCATCGATTTCATCGAGCAATCGGTCTTCGCGCTCGTTGCCCAGATCGTGGACCGCGACATGCCGGAGGCATCGCAGGCAGCGGACGGAATGCGCCGCGCTGCCCGCGTGGTGGCCATGGTCCTGCAGTTCGGCGAGCGCAACCCCGGGATGGTGCGCGTGATGGTGGGAGACGCCCTCGTCTTCGAGAACGAGCGGCTGCAGCAGCGCATGGGCCAGTTCTTCGACCGGATCGAATCGACGCTGCGCCAGTGCCTGCGGGGCGCCGCCGAAGCGGCCGGATCCGCCACTCCGACGGTGGATGCGCAGGTCCGCGCCGCGGCGCTGTGCGACCTCGTGCGCGGCAGGCTGCAGCGCTATGCGCGCAGCGGGCTGCGCCGCCCGCCGACCGAGCACCTCGACGCGACACTCGCGTTGCTGCTGCACTGAGCTGCCGGCCCGCAGGCGCGGGCCTCGGTGTTTACCCTTAATTGATGGCGGCCACCGGGCCGGGGCTGGCTGCTGCCATCCTTTTGCTGCAAAATAGCACGATCGTTCGTTTTATTTCGTGCTGCCGTGCCGTCCACCGTATCCCCCAAAACCCAGCGTCCCGCCACTGCGCGGGAGGGCCGTGCGCTGCAGAAAGGCCAGCAGACCAAGGCGGCCATCGTCGATGCGGCATTGGGACTGGCCACGCATATCGGGCTGGAGGGCCTGTCCATCGGCGCCCTCGCCGACGTGACGGGCATGAGCAAATCGGGCGTCTTCGCTCACTTCGGCTCGCGCGAGGAGCTGCAGATATCCGTCGTCCGCGAGTACCACGTGCGGTTCGAGCACGAGGTGTTCTATCCCGCCATGTCGGCGCCCCGCGGGCTGCCCCGCCTGCGCGCGCTGTTCGACAACTGGATGAAGCGCACCTCCATCGAGATCGACTCGGGCTGCATCTACATCAGCGGGGCCGTCGAATTCGACGACCGGACGGGGCCGGTGCGCGACGCGCTCGCGAATTCGGTCCTGACCTGGCACGCCGCCATGAAGCGGGCGATCGACCAGTGCAAGGAGCTGGGCGAGGTGCGCGCAGACGTGGAGTCCGAGCAGATGCTGTTCGAGATCCACGGCCTCATCCTCGCCTTGCACTACGAAGCACGCTTCCTGCAGACGCCCGGCTCCCTGGGCCGGGCCACGGCCGGCTTCGACAACATCCTCGCCCGCTATGCCGCCAGTCCGGCGGGTTGAACGTTTTCCCGTCTTTTTCGCCTACGCATTCCACCCATCCAACGCACCGAACAAGGAGTCCATCCATGCCGACCTATACGCCCCCCCTGCGCGACATGCAATTCGTCCTCCACGAGGTTTTCCGGGTCACGGAGGAGTTCAAGGCGATCCCGCGCCATGCGGAGGTGGATGCAGACACCGTGAATGCCGTGCTGGAAGAGGCTGGCAAGTTCGCCGCGGGCGTGGCGTTCCCGCTCAACATGAGCGGTGACGAGGAGGGCTGCACGCTGGACAAGGCCACGCACGAAGTGACCACGCCCAAGGGCTTCAAGGATGCCTACGCGCAATACGTGGAAGGTGGATGGGCAGCGCTGTCGTGCGATCCGGAGTATGGTGGCCAGGGCCTGCCGTTCGTCGTGAACCAGTGCCTCTATGAAATGCTCAACAGCGCCAACCAGGCCTGGACGATGTATCCGGGGCTGTCGCACGGCGCCTACGAGGCGCTGCATGCGCACGGCACCGAAGAGCAGAAGAAGCTCTACCTGCCCAAGCTCACCAGCGGCGAGTGGACCGGCACGATGTGCCTGACCGAGCCCCATTGCGGCACCGACCTGGGCCTGCTGCGTACCAAGGCCGAGCCCGTGGCCGGTGCGCCCGAGGGCACGTACAAGATCACCGGCAACAAGATCTTCATCAGCGCGGGCGAGCATGATTTCACCGAGAACATTGTGCACCTGGTGCTCGCCCGCCTGCCGGATGCGCCGAAGGGCAGCAAGGGCATCAGCCTGTTCGTGGTGCCCAAGTACCAGGTGAACGCAGATGGCTCGATCGGCGAGCGCAACCCGATCTATTGCACGGGCCTGGAACACAAGATGGGCATCCATGGCAATGCCACTGCCCAGATTTCCATCGACGGTGCCATCGGAACGCTGGTGGGCCAGCCGCACAAGGGCCTGCAGGCCATGTTCGTGATGATGAACGCCGCCCGCCTGGGCGTGGGCAACCAGTCGCTGGGCCTGACCGAAGTGGCTTTCCAGAACGCGCTGGCCTATGCCAAGGACCGTATCCAGATGCGTAGCCTGTCGGGCACCAAGGCCAGGGACAAGGAGGCCGATCCGATCATCGTGCACCCCGACGTGCGCAAGATGCTGCTCACGGCCAAGGCCTACGCCGAAGGCGCCCGTGCGCTGCAGATCTACTGCACGCTCCTGCTGGACAAGGCGCACAGCCATCCCGATGAAAAAGTGCGCAAGGACAGCGACGAACTCGTCGCGCTGCTCACGCCCATCGTGAAGGCCTTCATCACCGACAACGGGCATATTTCCACCAACGCCTGCATGCAGGTCTTCGGCGGCCATGGCTTCATCAAGGAATGGGGCATGGAGCAGTTCGTGCGGGACAACCGCATCAACATGATCTACGAAGGCACGAACACCGTGCAGTCGCTGGACCTGCTGGGCCGCAAGATCCTGGGCAACAACGGCGCCACGCTGAAGAAGTTCGGCAAGCTTGTGGGCAAGCTGGTCGAGGAAGAGGGCGTGAACGAGAAGATGGCCGAGTTCATCAACCCCATCGCCTACCTCGGCGACCAGATGACCAAATTCACCACCGAGATCGGCTTCAAGGGTTTCCAGAACCCCGACGAGGTGGGCGCCGCGGCGGTGGATTACCTGCGCGTGGCGGGGCACCTGGTGTTCGGCTACATGTTCGCCCGCATGGCCCAGGTGGCCCTGCGGGAGATCGCTGCCGGCAATACCGACCCGTTCTACCAGGCCAAGCTGCAGACGGCACGTTTCTACTTCGCCAAGCTGTTCCCCGAGACGGCGACCCTGATGCGCACCGCGCGCACCGGCGCCAAGCCGCTGATGGACACGGACGCCGCCCTGGCCTGACCCCGTTGCCCCCCGGCCTTCATTTCAACCAGACCACAGGGATGCCGCTATGAGAACCGCTTTGTTGGCTATTGCCTTGGCAGCCGCCGCGCTGCCGTCCTGGGCCCAGATGTCTCCGGTGGGGACGTGGCGCAGCATCGATGACAAGACTGGCGAGGCGAAGGCCGAGATCCGCATTACCGAAGCGGATGGCGCGCTGTCGGGCCGCATCGAGAAGTCGCTGAAGAAGGACACCAAGCCTGACGCCACCTGCCTTGAGTGCACCGACGACCGCAAGGGCCAGCCCATCGCCGGCCTGGAGATCATCCGCGGCGGCAAGAAGGCCGAAGGCAAGGACCTGTGGGAAGGGGGCAAGATCCTCGACCCCGAGAACGGCAAGGAATACCGTGCCAGCTTCACCCCCATCGACGGCGGCGCCAGGCTGGAAGTGCGCGGCTACCTGGGGCCGTTCTGGCGCACCCAGACGTGGCAACGCGTGCAGTAACCATTCGACAAGAAACCACCATGTCCCGATTCCAAGTGAAGAAAGTCGCCGTGCTCGGCGCAGGCGTGATGGGCGCGCAGATCGCCGCCCACCTCGCCAACGTGAAGGTGCCCGTGGTGCTGTTCGACCTGCCTGCCAAGGAAGGCCCGAAGAACGGCATCGTCACCAGGGCCATCGAGGGCCTGAAGAAGCTCAAGCCCTCGCCGCTGGGCGTGGCGGACGATGCCGCGCTGATCGGGCAGGCCAACTACGAAGAGCATCTCGAGCAGTTGCGTGGTTGCGACCTCGTCATCGAGGCGATCGCCGAGCGCATGGACTGGAAGCTCGATCTCTACAGGAAGATCGCGCCCTTCGTCGCGCCGCACGCCATCGTGGCGTCGAACACGTCTGGCCTGTCGATCACCAGGCTCTCCGAGGCGCTACCCGATGCGATCAAGCCGCGCTTCTGCGGCATCCACTTCTTCAACCCGCCGCGCTACATGACGCTGGTGGAATTGATCGACACGCCCACCACCGCGCCTGAAGTGCTGGACCAGCTCGAAGCCTTCGTCACGAGCGGCCTGGGCAAGGGCGTGGTGCGCGCGCACGACACGCCCAACTTCATCGCCAACCGCGTCGGCATCGCCGGCATGCTGGCGACGATGAAGGAGGTGGAGAACTTCGGCCTCACCTACGACGTGGTGGATGACCTCACCGGCAAGAAGCTGGGGCGCGCCTCCAGCGGCACCTTCCGTACCGCCGACGTGGTGGGCCTGGACACCATGGCCCACGTCATCAAGACGCTGCAGGACAACCTGACCGAGGAGACCGATCCGTTCTATGGCAGCTTCGGCACGCCCGAGGTGCTGAACAAACTCATCGAGATGAAGCACCTGGGCCAGAAGTCCAAGGCCGGCTTCTACAAGAAGGTGGGCCGCGACATCCTGCGCTTCGATCTCGCCGAAGGCGAGTACGTGCCGGGCGGCCAGAAGGCCGACGAGGTCTATGGCCGCATGCTGAAGAAGCCCGCCGCCGAGCGCCTGAAGCTGCTGCGCAATGCCGAGGGCGCGCAAGGCCGATTCCTCTGGGCCATCCTGCGCAACAGCTTCCACTACGCCGCCGTGCATCTGGCCACCATCGCGGACAATGCGCGCGACGTGGACCAGGCCATGCGCTGGGGCTTCGGCATGAAGCAGGGCCCGTTTGAGCTCTGGCAGGAAGCCGGCTGGCTTGAGGTGGCGAAGATGATCCAGGAGGACATCGACGCGGGCAGGGCGCTCAGCCGAGCGCCGTTGCCCGAGTGGGTCTTCAAGGGCCCCGTGGCCGAGGCCGGCGGCGTGCATACCGCCGAAGGATCGTGGAGCGCGTCGAAGTCGAAGTTCGTTCCGCGCCGCCAGCTGCCTGTCTATGAGCGCCAGCACTTCCCCGAGCGCCTGCTGGGCGAGAGCAATCTGCCCGACTGGCGCACGGCCGGCACGACGGTGTCCGAATCCGATGCGCTGCGCACCTGGACGCTGGATGGAAAGATCTTGATCGCCAGCATCCAGAGCAAGATGCATGCGATCAGCCCCGACGTGATGGAAGGGCTGATGGAGGCCATCGACACCGCCGAGCGCGACTACGACGGCCTGGTGATCTGGTCCGGCGACGCCCCCTTCAGCGTGGGGGCAGACCTGCAGGCCACCATGCCCGCCTTCGTCGTGGCCGGCATCTCGGCGATCGAAGGCGTCGAGCAGGAACTGCAGAACCTGATGCTGCGCCTGCGGTATGCCCAGGTGCCGGTGGTGTCCGCCATCCATGGCATGGCGCTGGGCGGCGGCTGCGAGCTGGCCGTCTATTCGTCGCGCCGCGTGGCCCACATGGAAAGCTATATCGGCCTCGTCGAGGTGGGCGTGGGCCTGGTGCCCGGCGCGGGCGGGCTGACCTACATCGCGCGCCGCGCGGCGGAGAATGCCGCCGCGTCCACAGGCAAGGACCTGCTGCCCTTCCTCACGGAAGGCTTCACCGCCGCCGCGATGGCCAAGGTGGGCACGAGCGCACTGGAATCGCGCAAGCTCGGATACCTGCTGGAGAGCGACATCGTCGTGCCGCACAAGGACGAGGTACTGTTCGTGGCGCTGAACGAGGCGAAGGCCATGGCTGCCAGCGGCTGGCGTGCGCCGAACAAGCGCCTTTTCCCGGTCGCCGGGCGCAGCGGCATCGCCACCATCCGCGGCTCGCTGGTGAACATGCGCGACGGTGGCTTCATCAGCGACCACGACCAGCACATCGCCACGCTGATCGCCGAAATTGTCTGCGGCGGCGATGTGGATGCCGGCACACTGGTGAGCGAGGAGTACCTGATGGCGCTGGAGCGCAAGGCGTTCTGCGCGCTCATCCAGCATCCGAAGACGCAGGAGCGCATCCTGGGCATGCTGAGCACCGGCAAGCCGGTGCGCAATTGACCGCCCGCATGGCCACCGCCCCTGCCGCCCCTTTCGCTCCGAACCGTCTGCAGCTCCAGCTGGAACAGGTGGACGAGTTCCCGAGGTTCCTGCGCCCCTGGGTGCGGAACCTGGTGCTGCGGCGTGCCGTGCCGTTCACGAAGACGGCGCGCGTGGAGTTCGTCGAAATGTCGCCGCACCGCGTGGAAGTGCGCCTGCCCAACGTGCCGCGCGTGCAGAACCACATCGGCGGCATCCATGCCTCGGCCATGAACCTGCTGGCCGAGACGGCCACCGGCATGGCCGTCGGGCTGAACGTGCGCGACGACTGCGTGCCGCTCGCCAAGGACATGAAGATGGCCTTCCGCCAGCGTGCCAAGGGTGCACTGCGCGCGGTGGCGGTGCTCACCGACGCGCAGCGCCAGGCGATGCGGGACGGCGACAAGGGCGAGTTGCAGGTGCCGGTCACGGTGACGGACGAGTCCGGCGCCGAGCCGGTGCAATGTGAATTCACGTGGGCCTGGGTTCCCTCCAGCCGCCCCGCCAGGTAAACGATTGACAGACCGATCGACGGATCGATTGAAGGAGCCTTCTCCATGGCAAAACAAATGCAGGACGCCTACATCGTCGCCGCCACGCGCACGCCCATCGGCAAGTCGCACCGCGGCTACTTCCGCAACACCCGCCCCGACGACCTGCTGGCCACGACCCTGAAGGCCGCGCTGGCCCAGGTGCCGGGGCTGGACCCGGCCGCCATCGAGGACATCATCTGTGGTTGTGCGATTCCCGAGGGGGCGCAGGGCCTGAACGTGGCGCGCATCGGCGCCGTGCTGGCGGGGCTGCCCACCAGCGTGGGCGGCATCACCGTCAACCGCTTCTGTGCCTCGGGCCTGTCGGCCGTGCAGATGGCGGCCGACCGCATCCGCGTGGGCGAGGCCGAGGTGATGATCGCCGCGGGTGTCGAGAGCATGAGCATGGTGCCGATGATGGGCAATACGCCGTCGCTCTCGCCCAGCATCTTCGCGAAGGACGGCGACGTGGGCATCGCCTACGGCATGGGCCTGACGGCCGAGAAGGTCGCCCAGCAGTGGAGGGTGTCGCGCGAGGACCAGGATGCCTTCGCGCTGCAGTCGCACCAGCGGGCGCTGGCCGCACAGCAGGCGGGCGAATTCACGGATGAGATCACTCCGATCGAAGTGACGGACCGCACCGCGGACCTGGAGTCGGGCGAAAGCATCGCGAAGACGCGCACGGTGACGCTGGACGAGGGCGCGCGGCCCGACACCAGCCTGGAGGGGCTCGCGAAGCTCAAGACGGTGTTTGCCGCGCGCGGCTCGGTCACGGCCGGCAACAGCTCGCAGACCAGCGACGGCGCGGGCGCACTGATCCTCGCGAGCGAATCGGCCGTGAAGCGCTTCGGCCTGACCCCGCTGGCGCGTTTCGTCAGCTTCGCCAGCAAGGGCGTGCCGCCGAGCATCATGGGCATCGGCCCGATCGAGGCCATTCCGGCCGCGCTGCGCTATGCCGGCCTGCAGCAGCAGGACATCGACTGGTTCGAATTGAACGAGGCCTTCGCTGCGCAGTCGCTCGCCGTGCTGCGCCAGCTGGGGCTGGACCCGGCCAAGGTGAACCCGATGGGCGGCGCCATCGCGCTGGGCCATCCGCTGGGCGCCACGGGCGCCATCCGCTCGGCCACGGTCGTGCACGCACTGCGCCGCAAGAACCTGAAGTACGGCATGGTCACGATGTGCGTGGGCATGGGGCAGGGCGCCGCCGGCATCTTCGAAAAAGTCTAGGCACAACCCCCTGAGCGGCTATTGCGGCTCCGTGCAGCCGCCAGAGGCGGCAGCTCTTCGGGCCGTCCCAATCTGCGCGGGCAGGTTGGGAGCCGCGGCCCTCAGCCCCTTCTCTCGGCTGCGCCGGGAAGGGGGACGACGCCGGTGGCCGGGCGGAGCCCGTTCCACGGCGTCTGCTGGCAAGAGCGGTTGGCGCTCTGCCTTGTCCAGTCACCGGTACGACGCCCATCCGCTTGCAACCACGGCACACTCGCTCACCATGACCGATTCCCTGCACCCATTGGATGACGCGCTGGCACTCGCGGAGGCTGGTCCCGGCCATTACACGGCGCGCACGTCGCCCGCCTACTGGAACATGGTCGGGCCGTTCGGCGGCATCACGGCGGCCGTATTGCTGCAGGCCGTGATGCAGCATCCGCAGCGTCTGGGCGATCCGCTGTCGCTGACCGTGAACTACGCGGGCGCCATCGCCGATGGCGAGTTCTCGGTGCAGGCCGAGCCGGTGCGCACCAACCGCTCCACGCAGCACTGGACGCTGTCGGTGCTGCAGCCCGGGGCCGACGGCGAGCCGGTGGTGACCACCACCGCCACGGCCGTCACCGCGGTGCGGCGCGAGACCTGGAGCCTGCCGGATGCCCCGATGCCCGAGGTGACGGGCCCCGAGGGCCTGGAGCGCATCCTGCGCGGCATGCCCGTGAAGTGGCTCGACCGTTACGATCTGCGGCCGGTGACCGGTGCGCTGCCGTCGCGCTGGGACGGCGGCGGCGACAGCAGCCTGAGCCAGCTGTGGATGCGCGACGAGCCTTCCAGGCCGCTCGATTTCTGTGCGCTCGCTGCCCTCTCCGATGTATTCTTTCCCCGCGTCTGGCTGCGCCGTGCGCGCCAGGTGCCGGCCGGGACCGTGTCGCTCACCGTGTATTTCCACGCGGGCCGCGAGCAACTGGCGAATACGGGGGACGGCTACCTGCTCGGGCAGGCACGCGCCCAGGAGTTCCGCAACGGCTTTTTCGACCAGACGGTGCAGCTCTGGAACCAGGGCGGCACCATGCTCGCGAGCAGCCACCAGATCGTCTATTACAAAGAATGAAGCCCAGGAGCCTCCGATGAGCGAACCCCAGGACATCCTCACGCATACCGAAGCCGGTGTGATGACCATCACCTTCAACCGGGTGGAGAAGAAAAACTCCATCACGCGCGTCATGTACGCCGCGCTGGCGGACGCCTTCGATGCCGCAGCGCAGGATGCCGCCGTGCGCGTGGTGGTGTTGCAGGGCGATGTGGCCATCTTCAGCGCCGGCAACGACATCGGGGACTTTCTCAACAGCCCGCCCTCCACGCAGGAGTCCCCGGTGTTCCGGTTCCTGCGGGCGATCGCCACGTTCCCGAAGCCGGTGGTGGCGGCCGTGTGCGGCCCGACGGTGGGCATCGGCACCACCATGCTGCTGCACTGCGACCTGGTCTATGCGGGCGACAACGCGGCGTTTTCCATGCCGTTCGTGAACCTGGGCCTGTGTCCCGAAGCCGGCTCCAGCCTGCTGGTGCCGCGCATGATGGGATACCACCGCGCCGCCGAAGCGCTGTTGCTGGGGGAGCCCTTCATGGCCGAGGCCGCGCTCGAGGTAGGCCTCGTGAACCGCGTCGTGCCCCCGACGGAATGCAACATGGTGGCCCAGACGCAGGCGCGCAAGCTCGCGGCCAAGCCGCTGTCGTCGCTGATCGAGACCAAGCGCCTCTTGAAGAAGGACCAGGCGGCGCCCCTGCTCGAGCGGATCGCCGAGGAAGGAGCCGTTTTCGGCCGCATGCTCCAGGAACCCGCTGCCCGCGAAGCCTTCACGGCGTTCATGCAGAAGCGCCGGCCCGAATTCAACGCCGGTTGACCGCGCGCCGTCCCCTCCGGCGGGGGCGGGTGTATCCCCGGGGCAACGATGGCTCCCGGAGGCGGCTGGTCGGCGCTACATTCGGCAACATCTCCATGGATGGATGCTGCCGGCATGATTCGTACGTTCCGTACCTCTTCCGCTGACTCCCTGGTCGTTCATCGACGGACGTGGCTTCGCTGGAGCCTTCTGGCGGGAGCCGCGGCCGTTCCGTCGGCGCCGGCATGGTCCCAGGCCCCGGGAGGGCCTCTGGAAGGGGGAGCGCTGAGGCTGGTGGTGCCCTATCCACCCGGAGGTTCTTCCGACCGCGCGGCCCGGCTGCTGGCCGAAGCCCTCGCGCCCCGCCTCGGCGTGCCGGTGGCCGTGGACAACCGCGCAGGTGCCGGAGGCCGGCTCGCATTGCAGCAACTGCATCGCGAAAATTCCGGCCAGAACGTGGTGGTGCTCGCCAATCCGGCCACCATGCTGGTCGCACCGCTGGTCTTCAAGGACAACGGCTACGATCCCGCCACGGACTATGTGGCGCTCGCACAGGTCACCCGGTACGCGTTCGGCGTGGCCGTGGGAACGGGCGTTCCGGTGCGTGATTTCTCCCACCTGCATGCCTGGATGCTGGCCCACCGCGACAAGCTGTCCGCCGGTATCCCGGCCACCGGCAGCCTGCCCCATTTCTTCGCGCTCATGCTGGCCGAGCAGCTCGGCCTGACGCTGCCCGTGGTGGGCTACGGGGGCTCCGGCCCGTTGCTCGACGACCTCATGGGTGGCCATGTGCCGATGGCCATCGATGCGCTGGACGCGCTGGAGCCGCTGCATCAGGCGGGCAAGCTGCGTATCCTGGCGATGTCCGACGACCAGCGCTCATCGACGCTGCCCACCGTTCCCACTTTCAAGGAGGCCGGCCTCGCGTTGTCCGCCCAGGGCTGGAACGCGCTCTATGCGCCCGCATGGCTGCCGGCGCCACGCGCGCGGCGGATCGCCGATGCCGCTTTCCAGGCCATGGGGGACAAGGCCGTA
This sequence comes from Acidovorax sacchari, assembly GCF_042847045.1. NCBI lineage: Bacteria > Pseudomonadati > Pseudomonadota > Betaproteobacteria > Burkholderiales > Comamonadaceae > Acidovorax > Acidovorax sacchari. Next base: position 4,727,056 of record NZ_AP035783.1, on the reverse strand, counting down.
CAGGCGCGGTTCATCGGTGCGGACATGGTGCCCGTGGCCCTCTCCCGCGAACAGACGGTGCAGATGCTGGCTGCCTACAGGGCGCAGTGGGTGCCCGTGGTGCGCCGGTCGGGCTTCCAGCGCTGAGCCGGGCGGCGCAGGAAGGCAGCCTGCAGGCCGACGCACGGAAGCGCTTCCCGCTTACGTCGCGGCGCGGTGCTGTATGACGCTGCAAGCCCTGCAAGTGCATGCAACGATCGAAGGGTTTGGTTACCGTTCTTGCGTAACGCGTGGATTTTTGCCGGGGTAGGCCTCCTAGCATCGGACAGACTTTTTCCAAGGAGATCTGATGGCCGTGCAAAACCCCTTCTTCGGCAAGCGTGAACCCGAATCCTTCCAGCCCCGCCCACCCTCCTCGGTGCTCGGCGGTTCCGGCAGCGCGGTGAATGGCGCCGCGTCCACTGCCACCACCACCCAGCCCGCGGCCCAGAAGCCCGCGGCCAGCGCGCCGTCGGAAGGCGCGGGCAGCAAGCTCACCGTCGGCCCGAACATCAAGCTCAAGGGCGTGGAAATCACCGACTGCGACACGCTCGTCGTCGAGGGAACGGTGGAGGCCACCATGGATTCCCGGGTGATCCAGATCGCGGAGCAGGGGGCTTTCCGGGGCTCGGCAGAGATCGACATCGCCGAAATCCACGGAGAGTTCAACGGCACGCTCACCGTTCGTCAGAAGCTCGTCATCTACAGCACCGGCAAGGTCAACGGCAAGATCCGCTACGGCAAGGTGGTGATCGAGGAAGGCGGCCAGCTGGCCGGCGAGATCGAGTCCGGCACGGTGGGCTCGGTGCGGTCCCAGAACCACGCCGCTGCGAATGTTTCCCGCAGCGAGGCCCAGCAGCTGGCAGCCTGATCCTTCCAGCGGCGGTCCCCGGCCAGGGGCCGCCGCCGCCCGCGTGGGGCGCCGCTGCTGCGGGGCACGGCCCGCAGCATGGCGAGCGCCGGCAGTTCAGCGGGCTCCGGTCGCGGCATCCACTGCGGGGGAGGAGGCGGCATTTCCCGCTTCCTCCCCCGCAGGCCGCGGCACGGGCCGTGGCTTGCCCGACGCATCGATGGCGACGTAGGTGAGCCGCGCTTCCGTCACCTTCACATAGCGGCCCTGCGCCGCGAAGCGCTCCGCATACACCTCCACCTCCACGGTCACCGACGTGCGGCCGATCCGCGTGATGGAGGAGAAGAACGAGAGGATGTCTCCCACCCGCACGGGTTGCTTGAAGACGAACTCGTTGACTGCCACGGTGGCCATGCGCCCCTGCACGTGGCGCGCGGGCAGCACGGAGCCCGCCAGGTCCACCTGGGCCATCACCCATCCGCCGAAGATATCCCCGTTGGCATTGCAATCCGCGGGCATGGGGATCACTTTCAGCACCAGCTCCTTGTCGGTGGGCAGGGCGCTTTGCGGAGGCAGGGTGGAGGTCATGGGCACAATCCGGGTAAGAACGAACAACGAACGGGATTGTCCCCCATGCGCCCCCACGGCGACCCATCCACTGCCTCCTCCCCTCCTGCGGCCGTGCCCGCCGCCCGCAGCGACCGCGCCACGATCGCCCGCCTGATTCCCTACCTGCTGCACTACCGCTGGCGGGTGATGGCCGCGCTCGTGTTCGTCATCGGCGCCAAGCTCGCGAACGTCGGCGTGCCGCTGCTGCTCAAGCGCATCGTGGATGCCATGGCCCCGGCGGCGGGGGCCACCGCCGCGCTCGTGGTGGTGCCCGCGGGGCTGCTGGCGGCCTACGGGCTGCTGCGGCTGAGCACATCGGTCTTCACGGAACTGCGCGAACTCGTCTTTGCCAAGGCCACGCAGGGCGCTGCGCGCCGCATCGCGCTGCAAACCTTCGAGCACCTGCATGCGCTCAGCCTGCGTTTCCACCTGGAGCGGCAGACCGGGGGGATGACGCGCGACATCGAGCGCGGGGTGCGCGGCATCGAGTCGCTGATCTCTTTCACGCTCTTCAATATCGGGGCCACGTTGATCGAGGTCTTCCTGGTCCTGGCGGTGCTCGGGGGAAAGTTCGACCCGGCCTTTGCGTGGATCACGCTGGCCGCGCTGGCCTGCTACATCCTGTTCACCGTGATGCTCACGGAGTGGCGCACGCGCTTTCGCCGCGAGGCGAATGCCTTCGATTCCGCGGCCCACACCAAGGCCGTGGACTCGTTGCTGAACTACGAGACCGTCAAGTATTTCAACAACGAGCCTTTCGAGGTGCGCCGCTACGACGAGAGCCTGGAGCAGTTGCGGCGCGCACGCCTGAAGAGCCAGACGTCGCTGTCGCTGCTCAACGCGGGACAGCAGCTCATCATCGCCACGGCCCTGGTCGCCATGCTGTGGCGCGCGGCACAGGGCGTGGCGGACGGCCGCATGACGCTGGGAGACCTGGTGATGGTGAATGCCTTCATGATCCAGCTCTACATTCCCCTCAACTTCCTGGGCGTGATCTACCGCGAGATCAAGCAGAGCCTGACCGATCTGGACAAGATGTTCACGCTCATGGACCGTGAGCAGGAGGTGCAGGATGCGCTGGACGCGCCACCGCTGTCGCTGGGCGCGTCTGCGCCGTCGGTACGGTTCGAAGGCGTGCATTTCGCCTATGAGCCGGCGCGCACCATCCTCCACGGCGTCGAATTCGAGATTCCTCCCGGCCGCACGGTGGCGGTGGTCGGGCCCTCGGGCTCGGGCAAGTCCACGCTCGCGAGGCTGCTGTTCCGCTTCTACGACGTGCAGGCCGGGCGCATCACGATCGACGGGCAGGACATCCGGCAGGTCACCCAGGACAGCCTGCGCCGCGCCGTGGGGGCCGTGCCGCAGGACACGGTGCTGTTCAACGAAACCATCGCCTACAACATCGCCTATGGCAGGCCGGGGGCGTCGCAGGCGGAGATAGAGGCCGCGGCGCGCGCTGCCCGCATCCACGATTTCATCGCGGGGCTGCCGGCGGGATATGGCACGCAGGTGGGCGAGCGGGGGCTGAAGCTGTCAGGTGGGGAAAAGCAGCGCGTTGCCATCGCCCGTACGCTGCTCAAGAACCCGCCCATCCTCGTGTTCGACGAGGCCACCTCCGCGCTCGATACGGCCAACGAGCGGGCGATACAGGCCGAACTGCGCAGTGCGGCCCAGGGCAAGACGGTGCTGCTCGTCGCCCACCGCCTCTCGACGGTGGTGGATGCGCACGAGATCCTGGTGATGGATGCCGGCCGGATCGTCGAGCGCGGCACGCACGCGCAGTTGCTGGCGCTCGGGGGACGCTACGCGGACATGTGGCGCCAGCAGTCTCGCGAAGAGTGACCCATCCGGGAGGGGGCTGGCCCGCCCGGGACAGGGTTACTTCTTCGCCACCGCCTTTTCCGCTGCGTTCACGAGATCCGCTCCGATCTGTCCCTTCCACTTGTCGAAGACCGGGCGGGTGGCCTGCACGAAAGCCTGCCGCTCCTCGGGAGTGAGTTGCGTGACGGTGACGCCATGGCTGGCGATCTCCTTCAGCAGGGGCTTGTCGGCCTCGACCATGCCCTTGCGCGCGATGGCGATCTGCTCCTTGCCGGCGTCGATGGCGGCCTGGCGCACGATCTCGCGGTCCGCGGGCGTCCAGGAGTTCCAGATGTCCTTGTTCACCACGAAGATGAGCGGATCGTTCATGTAGCCCCACATGGTGACGTACTTCTGCGCCACGGTGTAGAGCTTGGCCGCCATGTACACCGACACGGGGTTCTCCTGCCCGTCCACCGCGCCGCTCGCCATGGCGGGCTGCGCGTCGGCCCAGCTCATCTGGGTGGGATTGGCGCCCAGCGCCGTGAAGGTGTCGAGGAACAGCGGCGACCCGACCACACGGATCTTCAATCCCTTGAGGTCGGCGGGGGTCTTGATGGGGCGCTTGGAGTTGGAGATCTCGCGGTAGCCGTTCTCGCCCCAGGCGAGCGGCACGACGCCGGCCTTGTCGAGCGTCTGGAAGAGGCTCCTGCCGACCTCGCCCTGCGTGACCGCGTCCACCGAGGCGTAATCGGGAAAGAGGAAGGGCAGGGAGAAGAGGTTGAGCGCCTTGACCTGCGGCGACCAGTTGATGGTCGAGCCGACGGCCATGTCGATCACGCCCTGGCGCAGCGCGCTGAACTCGCGGGTCTGGTCGCCCTGGATGAGCGAGACGCCCGGATAGAGCTTGATGTTGATGCGGCCCTGCGTGCGCTCGCGCACCTTGTTCGCCCAGAGCTCGCCGCCCTTGCCCCATGGGAAGGCGGTGCCCAGTACCAGCGACATGCGGTATTCGCTCTTGTAGTTCTGCGCGGCGGCCGGTGCCGCGCTGAACGCGAGGGCGGCCGCGGCGGCCACGGCGGTGGCGAGGAAGGTGCGCAGTTGCATGGTTCGTCTCCTGTTCGTCGTCGGTTGGGTAAGCAAGGAAGAAACGCGGGCTTCAGTAGCCCAGGCGCGCCGGCAGCCAGAGGGCCAGCTGCGGGAATGCGATGACGGCCACCATCACGAGGAACATGGCCAGCAGCATCGGTCCCACCCAGCGCACGGTGGATTCCATGCGCACGCCCGCGATGCGGCACGACACCATGAGGTTCACGGCCAGCGGCGGCGTGAACTGGCCGAGCGCCACCTTGAGGGTGAGGATCACGCCGAACCAGACGGGGTCCCACTGGTAGTGCTGCATGATGGGCAGGAGCAGCGGCACGAAGATCAGGAAGATCGAGATGCCGTCCAGGAACATGCCCACCGTGATCAGCAGCAGGATCAGCAGTGCGAGCACGCCGTATTCGCCCAATCCTGAATGCACGATGGCGTTGGCGATCGGATCGATCACGCCGAGCGTGGAGAGCGAGAACGCGAAGATGCCCGCGAGCGACACCACCAGCAGGATCACGGCAGAGAGCTCGCCTGCCTCCCGCAGGATGGTGTACAGGTCCCGGAACCGGATGGTGCGGTGGATGCACATGCCCACGAAGAGTCCGTAGAACACGGCCACCACGGCGGCTTCGGTAGGCGTGAACCAGCCCGCGCGCATGCCGCCCAGGATCAGCACCGGCGCGGCCAGGCCCCAGGAGGCCTCGCGCAGGCTCTTCCAGAAGGGCGGGCGGGGCATCGAGGCTTCCAGCGCTCCCATCTTGTGGCGGCGCGCCAGCCACACGGCCGGCACGATCAACGCGATGCCGGCCAGCACGCCGGGTACCATGCCGGCCGCGAACAGCGCGGGCACCGAGGCGCCCGGCACCAGCACCGAATAGATGATGAAGGCGACCGACGGCGGGATCAGGATGTCGGTGGCCGCGGCCGCGCCGACCACACTGGCCGAGAACGAGCCGGGGTAGCCCGCGCGCGACATGGCGGCGATCATCACCCCGCCCACGGCGGCCGCGTTGGCGGGGCCCGAGCCGGAAATGCCGCCCAGGAACATCGCCACGGCGATGGCCACCAGCGGCAGCATGCCCGGGCCGCGCCCGACGATGGCCACCGCGAAGTTCACGAGCCGCAGCGCCACGCCGGAACGGTCGAAGATCGAGCCGACCAGCACGAACATGGGAATCGCGAGCAGCGGGTACTTGCCGAGCCCGGCATAGAAGTTCTGCGGCACCGCCAGCAGCCCGAACCAGGGCGTCTCGGCATTCGCGATTGCGATGGCGGCCGTGCCGGCCAGGCCGAGCGCGGCGCCGATCGGCACGCCGGCGGCCATCATGCCCAGGAAAACGGCGAAAAGAAGCGCCGCGATCATGGCCGGTCACCCGTTGCGCCGGCCGCCGCGCCCTGGCGGCGGAAGAGGCCGATGGCGCGCAGCGTGATGAGTGCAGACAGCAGCGGCAGCCAGATGGAGTACCACCACTGCGGCACCCCGATGCCCGGCGACGTCTCGCCGAACCGCCAGTCGTCCCACGTCACCCGGGCGCTGAGCACGGCGATGACCGCGAACAGGACGGCGACCGAGAGGGCCCCGAAACGGGCGAGGCGCCGCCGGCGCGCCGCGGAGCCGCCTTCGGTGAAGTACTCGATGCGGATGTGCAGGTCCCGCGCCACCGCGGCCGAGCCCGCCACCAGCGCCAGCACGATCATCAGGAAGACGGAGATCTCCTCGGTCCATGCGAAGGATGAGTTGGTGAAATAGCGGACAAGCACGTTGGCGAACGTGATGAGCGCCAGCAGGGCCATGATGGCCACGGTCAGGCAGTCTTCGAAGCGCAGGGAGCGTTCGGTGGCGGCGGGCGTGGACGCGGGGGACGGGGCGGAAGCGTCGGCTTCTGCGCCGGGAGGGAGGGAAGCGGGCATGGGAGGCGGCGACGGACGGAGGACGGCTGCGGTCCGTTGTCCGCGGCGTGGTGGGCCCCGGGCTGGACGGTCTTTGGCGCCGGGTGGGCGCAGGGGAGCATTGTGCAACCGGATGTGTGCGAAGCCGGTGCAGGATTTCCCGAATTAGGCTCGACCGTCCGGCCGCCACGGAGCCGATAATGGCGCCCCATGGAAACCAAGTGGCTCGAGGACTTTGTCAGCCTCGCGGAGACACGCAGCTTCAGCCGGTCGGCGCAGCTGCGGCACGTAACCCAGCCCGCGTTCTCGCGGCGTATCCAGGCCCTGGAGGCCTGGGCAGGGACCGATCTGGTGGATCGCAGTTCCTATCCCACCCGGCTCACGCCGGCGGGCAAGACCCTGTACGAGGAGGCGCTGGACATGCTGCAGTCGCTGCAGAACACCCGCGCGATGCTGAGGGCACACACCAGCGCCGACAAGGACATGGTCGAGTTCGCGGTGCCCCACACCCTGGCCTTCACCTTCTTCCCTGCCTGGCTCTCCGGGCTGCGCGACAGGTTCGGGCCCGTGAAGAGCCGGCTGATCGCCCTGAACGTGCACGACGCGGTGCTGCGCCTGGTGGAAGGGGGCTGCGATCTGCTGATCGCCTACCACCATCCCTCGCAGCCGCTGCAGCTGGATTCCGACCGGTACGAGATGCTCACGCTGGGACAGGAAATCCTGTCCCCGTATGCCCGGGCGGACGCCGATGGCCGGCCGCTCTACGCGCTGCCCGGCGAGCCGGGCCATCCGCTGCCCTATCTGGGCTATGCACCGGGGGCCTACCTGGGCCGGGTGACGGAGCTCATCCTCAAGCAGTCCGGCATCCCCATCCACCTGGACCGCGTGTACGAGACCGACATGGCCGAGGGCCTGAAGGCCATGGCGCTGGAGGGACACGGCGTCGCCTTCCTGCCGCACAGCGCGGTGAAGAAGGAATTGCGCTCGCGCCGGCTGGCGAGCGCCGTGCGCGAGGGCGTTCCGGACATGCAGATGGCGATGGAAGTGCGTGCCTACCGCCAGAAGTCTGCCGGCAAGGACCGCGCCAAGGGAACGGCGGAGTCCCTCTGGGCGTACCTGCAGGCCCATGGCACCGACAAGCCGCTGTAGCCTGTCCTGGCTTGGTTATGTCTTGATTGCATGATGTAATCCTGCAATCGGCATTGGAAAGCGGTGGGCACAGGACTTACAGTCCCGACCGGCTCCAGGCTGCAGTTACTGAACTGCAGTCAAAAGAGATGCCCGACTGGCGCGGTTCTTGCGTCGGTTCGTATTCCATGCCGAGACAAACCATGAATCCTGTTCGCCCGTGGCGCACCCTCCTGGGGGTGGCCTCACTCTGCTGTGCCGTGGCCTCCCATGCGGGAGTCCTGGAGCGCATCGCTTCGGGCGGCAAGCTGGTGGTGGCCTATCGCGACGCGGCATCTCCCTTCGCCTTCAAGGATGCCGCAGGGCGCCCCGCAGGCTATGCCGTGGAGCTGTGCCAGCGCATTGCGGACGCCGTGCGCCGCAAGACCGGCCGCAAGGACATGGAGATCGCCTACGTCCCGGTGGACCTCGGCAACCGGATGGAAACCATCACCCAGGGACGGGCCGACCTCGAATGCGGCTCCACCACGAACAACGCCGAGCGCCGGCAGATCGTCGCGTTCACCATCCCCCACTTCATCACGGGCACCCGCCTGCTGGTCAAGGCGTCGAGCCCGATCGACCGCATCGAGGACATGGGCGGGCACAAGCTGGTCTCCACCCGCGGCACGACCGCGCTGCGGGCCGTGCAGCAGCTCAACCGCGAGCGCGCCCTGCAGATCAACGTGATCGAGGCTCCGGACGACCAGCGGGCTGTGGAGATGGTGGAGAAGGGCGAGGCCGACGCCTTCGCGATGGACGACGTCCTGCTCTACGCATTCGCCGCGGGCCGCCCGGATCCGAAGGCGCTGAAGGTGGTCGGCAAGTTCGTCACGGCCGAAGCGCTGGCGATCATGCTGCCCAAGGGCGACCCCGAGTTCAAGAAGGTGGTGGACGACGAGATGCGCCGGCTCATCACCACCCGCGAGATCCATCCCATCTACGACAAGTGGTTCCTCCAGCCCGCCCCTCCCACGAACCGGGCATTGAACTTGCCTGTCAGCTACCTGCTGCGTGAGTTCTGGAAATACCCCTCGGACCAGGTTCCGTTCTGACGCGTGCCATCGGCACGCGTATTTCCCCCATTCGGGATATTCCCTGCAACGGCGAGTGCCTTGCGTGCGTCTATCTAGAATGCCTCTTCCCTTGTATCCATAAGCTAAGGAGATCGTGATGAAGAAACAATTGTTGGCAGTTGCTGTGATGGCGCTCGCTGCGGGCAGCGCTTTCGCGCAGTCGAACGACACGCTGGCCAAGATCAAGGCCTCCGGCACCATCACCGAAGGCGTGCGCGAGTCTTCCGGTCTCTCCTACACCCTGGGCGACGGCAAGTACACGGGCTTCCATTACGACGTGTGCGCCCGCGTGATCGCCGATGTCCAGAAGCAGCTCGGCCTGGCCAAGCTGGAAACCAAGTACCAGCCCGTGACCTCGCAGAACCGCATCCCGCTGGTGCAGAACGGCACGGTGGACATCGAGTGCGGCTCGACCACCAACAACCAGGCGCGCCAGAAGGATGTGGCCTTCGCCGTCACCACCTACGTGGAAGAAGTGCGCATCGCCGTCAAGGCCAACTCGGGCATTTCCGGCATCAAGGACCTGAACGGCAAGACCATCGCCACCACGACGGGCACCACCTCGGTGCAGACCCTGCGCAAGAACAAGCGCGCCGAGGGCCTGACGTTCAAGGAAGTGTTCGGCAAGGACCACTCCGACAGCTTCCTGCTGCTGGAGTCGGGCCGTGCGGACGCCTTCATCATGGACGGCTCGATCCTGGCTTCCAACATCGCCAAGTCCAAGGCTCCCAACGACTTCAAGATCGTCGGCGAAACGCTGAGCGTGGAACCGATCGCGATCATGATCCGCAAGGACGACCCCGCCTTCAAGAAGGCCGTGGACGACAGCCTGAAGGGCATGATGAAGTCGGGCGAGATGGCCAAGCTCTACGACAAGTGGTTCATGCAGCCCATCCCGCCGAACAACGTGAAGATCGGCCTGCCGGTGAGCGATGCCACCAAGGCCGCTTGGGCGAACCCCAACGACAAGCCCATGGAGGAATACACGCTCAAGGATTGATGCGCACGGACCTGTCCGCCCCTGCGAACGCCCACCTCGCCGGTGGGCGTTTGCTTGTTGTCCCGCTGCGGCGGGCGGACGGCCGTCGGATTTCAGGACGTATGACGATTTGAGAAGGAATTCCCATGGGATCGAATTGGGATTGGCAGGTCTTCCTGCAGGACCCGGGGGGCGAGTATCCGACCTACCTCCAGTGGATGCTCTCGGCCTGGGGCTGGACCGTGTCGGTGGCCCTGCTGGCGCTCGTGATCGCGCTGGTGGCGGGCTCGGTCATCGGCACGCTGCGCACGCTGCCGGACAACAGGTTTCTGGTCGGCTTCGGCAATGCGTGGGTGGAACTGTTCCGCAACATTCCCCTGCTGGTGCAGATCTTCCTGTGGTACCACGTGGTGCCCGCCATCTTTCCGGTGATGAAGAGCGTTTCCGGCTTCATCCTCGTGGTGCTGGCGCTGGGATTCTTCACGTCCGCACGGATCGCCGAGCAGGTGCGCTCGGGCATCCAGGCCCTGCCGCGCGGCCAGCGCTACGCGGGCATGGCGCTGGGTTTCACCACGGTGCAGTACTACCGCTACGTGCTGCTGCCCATGGCATTCCGCATCATCATTCCGCCGCTCACCAGCGAGACGATGAACATCTTCAAGAACTCGTCGGTGGCGTTCGCCGTGTCGGTGACCGAACTGACCATGTTCGCCATGCAGGCGCAGGAGGAAACCTCGCGCGGCATCGAAATCTACCTGGCAGTGACGGGCCTGTACGTGATCTCGGCGTTCGCCATCAACCGCATCATGGCCTTCATCGAAAAGCGTGCGCGCGTCCCGGGCTTCATCGTCGCGGGCGGCGCGGGGGGAGGCCACTGACATGATGAATCTCGACTTTTCCTTCTACAGCTGGGACATCATCAGCAAGTTCGTCCTCAAGGGCTTCTATTTCAGCATCGTGCTGACCGTGGTGGCCACGATCGGCGGCGTGCTGTTCGGAACGCTGCTGGCGCTGATGCGGCTGTCGGGCAAGAAATGGCTCGACGTGCCGGCCACCATCTACGTCAACGGCATGCGCAGCATCCCGCTGGTGATGGTGATCCTGTGGTTCTTCCTGCTGGTGCCGTTCCTCGTGGGCCGGCCCATCGGGGCCGAGATGTCGGCGGTGATCACGTTCATCGCCTTCGAGGCCGCGTACTTCAGCGAGATCATGCGGGCCGGCATCCAGTCCATCCCGCGCGGCCAGGTGTTCGCAGGCCAGGCGCTGGGCATGACCTACGGGCAGAACATGAAGCTCGTGATCCTGCCGCAGGCGTTCCGCAACATGCTGCCGGTGCTGCTGACCCAGACCATCATCCTGTTCCAGGACACGTCGCTCGTGTATGCCATCGGCGCCTACGACATGCTCAAGGGCTTCGAGACCGCGGGCAAGAACTATGGTCGCCCGATCGAGGCCTACCTGCTGGCCGCGGTCGTGTACTTCATCATGTGCTTCGCGCTCTCGTCGGCGGTGAAGCGCCTGCACCGCAAGATCGCCATCATCCGCTGACCCCGTGCGGCAAGTGAGTGAGGAATAAAGCAAATGATTGAACTCAAGAACGTTTCCAAGTGGTACGGCAGCTTCCAGGTGCTGAACGACTGCTCCACCAGCATCCGCAAGGGCGAGGTGGTGGTCGTGTGCGGCCCGTCGGGCTCGGGCAAGTCCACGCTGATCAAGACGATCAACGCGCTGGAGCCCATCCAGAAGGGCGAGATCTACGTCAACGGCGTGGCCATCCACGACCCGAAGACCAACCTGCCCAAGTTGCGCAGTCAGGTCGGCATGGTGTTCCAGCACTTCGAGCTCTTTCCTCACCTGTCGGTGACGGAGAACCTCACGATCGCGCAGATCAAGGTGCTCGGCCGCCGGGCCGACGAGGCGAAGCAGCGCGGCCTCAAGATGCTCGACCGCGTGGGCCTGTCCGCGCACAAGGACAAGTTCCCGGGCCAGCTGTCCGGCGGGCAGCAGCAGCGCGTGGCGATCGCGCGCGCACTCTCGATGGACCCCATCGTGATGCTCTTCGACGAGCCCACCTCGGCCCTCGACCCGGAAATGGTCGGCGAGGTGCTGGACGTGATGGTGAGCCTGGCCAACGAGGGCATGACCATGATGTGCGTGACCCACGAAATGGGCTTCGCGCGCAAGGTGAGCAACCGCGTCATCTTCATGGACGTGGGTGGCAAGATCCTGGAGGACTGCTCCAAGGACGAGTTCTTCAACAACCCCGATGCGCGGCAGCCCCGCACGAAGGATTTCCTCAACAAGATCCTGCAGCATTGATGCGTGCGCGGCGCAGGCCGCGCTGTGTACCGCGGACGGGAGGTATCCCGGCCCGTGGCCGAAGGCGCCCTCCGGGCGCCTTTTGCTTTGACAGGACCGCCTGCGGGCTCGGAGGCCCGGGCCCGTGCGCAGCGCAAGACCCTGCTTGCCCTCTGCCGCCGGCCACGGGATGATGGCGCTCCTGAATTGCCTCCTGCCGATCTCCGCCACGTTCCTGCCTCCGACCCGGTCACCATGACGCCCCGCGACCCGCCCTCCGGTGCCGCCGCCCCTCCTGCCGGGGGCGCGGCCGATGGCGTCGCTGCCACCGGGCAGGTGGTGTTCTGGCACCGCGACGCCCCTCCCCAGCCGGCCTTCGGTGCGCCCTGCAATGGCTGCGGGTTGTGCTGCCTCGCGGAGCCATGCCCGCTGGGCATGGTGGTTTCACGCCGCCGCAGCGGGCCGTGCGCGGCATTGCGCTGGATACCGGCAGGGATGTCGGGCAGCCCGGGCCGCTACGTCTGCGGCATGGTGGCGGACCCGGCCGCGGTCACCGGCTGGCGCCGTCCCTGGGCGCTGCGCTGGATTGCCCGGCTGGCGCGGCGGTGGATCGCGGCCGGGCAGGGGTGCGACGCCCTGCCGCTGCAGGTGGCCCCCGTGCCGGCACAACGCCCGGAACGCGACCTTTGACCGGCCTGGGGGCATGCTCCCGGGCATCGAGGGCAGGCCGCGGCATGACGCGCGGGTGACAGTGTGTCAGGGTTTGCGGCGTTGGCGTGCCGGGAGGGCTGCGCTGCAATGTCCTGAACCACCTTTTCTTCCGTTTTCCTTGAGGAGTTTCCGTACATGCAGCGACGTCGTTGGATCCAGTGGGGTGCCGCAGCCGCCCTCGCGCCCGCCCTTTCGGCGCGGGCCCAGGGCTTTCCCGCACGCCCCGTCAAGCTGGTCGTCGCCTTCCCCGCGGGCGGTCCTACCGACATCACGATGCGTGTGCTCGCGGAGAATGCATCCAAGGTGCTGGGCCAGCCGGTCATCATCGACAACAAGCCCGGCGCCGGGGGCACGCTGCCCGCCCAGATGCTGCAGTCCTCGCCGGCCGATGGCTACACGGTCGCGCAGATCCCGCTCGGGGTCTTCCGCATGCCCTACACCACGAAGATCAACTGGGACCCCGTCAAGGACATCAGCTATGTGATCAACGTGACGGGCTATGCCTTCGGCGTGGTCGTTCCGGCCGATTCCCCCTTCAAGACCTGGGCGGATTTCGTGGCCTACGCCAAGGCGAATCCCGGCAAGCTCAGCTATGGTTCGACCGGTGCGCTGACGAGTCCGCACCTGACCATGGAACGCGTGGCGCAGCAACTGGGCCTGCAGTTGCTGCACGTGCCCTACAAGGGCAGCGCCGACCTCATGCAGGGCATCCTGGGCGGGCAACTCATGGCTGCCGCGGACTCCACCGGCTTCGCGCCGCAGGTGGAGGCCGGCAAGCTGCGGGTGCTGAACACCTGGGGTGCGGAGCGGCTGGCCAAGTTCCCGGATGCGCCCACGCTGAAGGAGCTGGGCATCGACATCGTGCAGAACTCCCCCTTCGGCATCGGCGCTCCGAAGGGGACGCCCCCGGACGTGGTCCGCCGCCTGCACGATGCCTTCAAGGCCGCCATGGACCAGGAGAACTACCGCAGCGCGCTGGCGCGCTACGACATGGTGCCCATCTACATGGACACGGCGGCGTATCGCCAGTTCGCCCAGGACACCTACTCGCGGGAGAAGGCCATCATCGAGCGGCTGGGGCTGGCCAAGCCCGCATGATCCGCCGCGGCCCCGCTTCGGGCCGGCCACCGGCGCTCAGGCGGGCGAGCGGCCGGGCTGCAGGATCGCGCGCGCCACTTCGGCGAAACCGGCGCCGCGCTCCGCACGCGTGACATACCGCGGCCGGTGTGCCAGCTGCGGCACGAACCGGGCGATGTTGGCCACGCCCACGCTGTGGGGGAAGGCCTCGAACATCTTCTGGTCGTTGGTGGAGTCGCCCACGTACACCCAGCGTCCGATCTCTTCGTCCAGCGGGCGGCCGAAGAGCTCACGCACGATCCAGCGTGCGCCCGCGAGCTTGTCGTGGTCGCCGTACCAGCCGTTGATGTGGATGCTGCTCACCGTGGCATGCATGCCCTCGGCGCGCATGCACTGCACGACGGCATCGATGGCGGCCTGGGGCAGCTGGGTGAATTCGCTGTGGTCGATGGCGATGTCGCACTCCCGGCCCGCGGAGTCCGTGGCCCGGCGGGCGCCAGGCAGCTCTTCCTCGATCCGCGCCAGCACCTGCTGCATGCGTCCGTATTGCGCAGTGCGCGTGGCCTCATCCTGCTGGTAGAGCTTGCGCAGCACCGGTGCGCCAGGGGCGCCTGCGCGCACCATCGCCACCGCTCCGTTCTCTGCCACGATGGCATCGACCGGCCAGGAGAGGGCGAAGGGCTCGCTCCAGCCCGCAGGGCGGCCGGTGACCGGAATGACCGCGAGCCCGGCATTCCGCAGTGCCTGCAGCGCGTCCAGCGCGTCGGCAGTGATGGCGCCGTCGGTGGTCAGCGTGTCGTCAATGTCGGTGAAGACGCCGATCAGGTCGCCGGGGGGCTGCCAGAGGGACAGGGGCAGAAGGTCTGCAGCAGAAGGGGCGGGCACGTCGAAAGAGGACATCTGCAGGGTGCCTTCCGCGGGCGCCGGGCCCACGGAAGACAGGTGTATCACGGAGCCTCCGGGCGGCGGGCGATGTCCGGCGCGCACTCGTCGGACAGTTGCGGGCTCAGCGGTTCCGTCGGCACGCTGCTCACGTCGTGGTGCAGGAAGGCCACGAGGAACTGGATGCCCACCATGACGGGAAGCGCGGCCAGCATGACGGTGCCACTGGTGGCCGGCTGGTCTCCCATGGCACTGTGGATCCATTGCCGCGCGCCGAAGATGCTGCCCCAGGCCAGCAGCAGCAGGCCGAAGATGCTGTAGATCGATCCCGCATTGAAGTCGCGCACGAAATAGCTGTAGCCATAGCGGCGCAGGAAGCGGGAGGCGTGCTTCTTCAGGAATTCCGGCAGCACCTTGCCGATCTTCAGGTTGGATTCCTCGTCCGCATACACGGAGTCCATCGGCACGTCGCGCACGACGGCACGCAGGGTGTTGAGGCGGAACAGCATGTCCGTCTCGAAGAAGTAGCGCCGCTCGAGCTTGTCGAGCGGCAATTCGCGGAGCACGCTGGTGTGAACGGCGGTGTACCCGTTGGTCGGGTCCATGATGGTCCAGTATCCGCAGCTCAGCTTGGTCATGAACGACAGCACGGCATTGCCGAAAAGCCGCACCGGGGGCATGCCGCGCACCGATTCCGGCCGGAAGAAGCGGTTGCCCTTGGTGTAGTCGGCACGGCCCGCCAGGATCGGGCGCACGAAGTGCGGCAGCAGTGCCGGGTCCATCTGCCCGTCGCCGTCGATCTTCACCACGATGTCCATGCCGTCGGCGATCGCCTGGTGGTAGGCCGTCACGATCGCGCCGCCGACGCCGCGGTTTTCCGGATTGAAGAGCACCTGCACGCGCGGATCGGTGCAGTTCGCCTGGATGAAGGCGCCGCTTCCGTCGGGGCAGGCATCGTCCACTGCGTAGATGCGCTCCACGGATGCCGGTATCGCGCTGATCACTCCCATCACATGCTGGGTGACCTTGTAGCAGGGAATCGCCACCGCGATGGACATCGTGCTGCGGGTCCGCATCATGCCCCCGCCCTCCCGGCCACGGCGATGCCCGCAAGAATCAATGCGCCGCCGATGAAGGTCTGCAGGTGCAGCGGCTCGCCCAGGAAGAGCCAGCCCATGGTAGGAACGATGAGGAAGGCAAGGCCCATGAAGGGATAGGCCAGGTGCAGGGGCGCGCTGCGCAGCACCCAGATCCACAGCAGCGTCGTGAGGCCGTACAGGGCCAGGGCCACGATGAGCCAGCCGTTGAACAGCCAGTCCGTGAGCGCGGGCTGGGGCGGCAGCAGCATGGCGGCCTTCTTGAACAGGAGTTGTCCGACGGAGATGCCGAGGACGCACAGAAGCGTCAGGGAGGTCAGTAACAGCGACATAGAACGGTGGGTTTGAAGGGAGAAGCCCGAACGAGGCGGTCGTCCGGACGCTTCAATGTGCTGCACCGCCCCTGCCGCGGTGGGCCAGCAAAATGGGCAGGAGCGGCATGGCGATCATGAAGAACGGAAGGATGTACCGGTACTCGCCGGCAATGGAGAACATGAAAATGGCCCCCAGCTGCACGACCATGGGGGTCGCGGCCAGCAGCAGGGCGGCGTCCCGCTGCATCGCTCCCCGGATGAAGGCGCAGAACACCAGGAAGATGCCCAGGAAGGGGGTCCAGAGGATCCAGCGGTATTCGAAGCTGAACTCGAAGATTTTGTCCGCAATCTTCTCTGCTTCGGTCCACTGGAAGAGCCGGTAGGTCGATTGGGTGTTCAGCTGGCGCAGGATGACTTCTGCGTATTTCGGCCCCGGGAAGCCTCCCATGGCGAAGGCGGAAACGAAGAAGATGTTCACCCGGCTGCCGAGGAACTTCGGCATGTTGTGCCAGAGGTTGTATTTGAAGAACTGCTGTACGACCGCCTTGCTGTCTGCCTTCGTCAGGCTCGAGACCCTGGGGCCCTTGGGAAAGAATTGAAGCGGATCCCAGTAGTCCGGGTCGTAGTAGCTCAGATACACGTCCAGGGAGTTGTATTTCTTCAGCAGTTCGACCGTTTCCGGCATGACCCTCGGCTGTGCGGTCCAGAGGTTCATCGGGCGGGGCTGCAGGAAGTTGACGGTCTCGTAAATCGCCAGCGGGTAGAGCACGCCATGGCCCTTGCTCTTGTGTGCCTGAGATGCTGCCACCAGCAGTCCGCACCACACGATCAGGATGGCGCCGAGCCAGCGGCGGCCGGCCTTTTCCACCATCAAGGCCAGCAGGGCCACCGGCAGCAGGAAGATGATGCCGTTCGGTCTGGCGAATGCAGCGAACGGCAGGGTCAGCGCGATCATCGCCACGGAGGCACGGCTCAGGCGGCGGCGCCGCGCGCTCAGCCATATTTCAAAGGTCAGGCCTGCCACGGCGACGGAGTAGATACCGTCCGGATACAGCGTTTCGATGAAATAGACGGTGTGCGGGGCCAGCGCGATGAACACGAGCAGGAAGATCGTCGTCTTCCGGAAGCCCTGCGTCCAGGACCACGCGAGAATGCGCGAGAAGACCACCGCGCAGATCATCATGAGCACCGCGATCGGCACTTCCACCCTGTGGGCGGGCTCATAGAAGATCTTGACGAAGTAGTACCAGAAGACGGGTTTGCCGGACCGGTTCGTGACCGGATCCTGGACTTCCAGCAAGACTCCCAGGCTGTCTTCTCCCAATACCCCAGGCCAGAACACCATCAGCCACAGGACATAGACGGTCGTCAGTATGGCCAGGCAGACCACGAACGGGCGCCAGTCCGAGGTCGAGCGCCAGTCGGATTTCGAGCCGTCGGCCGCGCCCCTGGTGAGCGGCATGGTGTATGTGTTAGGCATTGGTCTGCAGTGCAAGTCCCGCGTGTTCACGCAGCGGATGGAAATGGATCTTCGGGAACCGTTCCTGTGCCAGCCGGACATCGTAGGGACTGGTGCACAGGTAGGCCAGCGTGTCGGCTGCGTCGTGGGCCATGCGCATCGGGTAGGCGTCCGTGAAGGGCCGCAGCTCCGCCGGCGTGTCCGCCGTGATCCAGCGTGCGCCCGTGTACTGGCAGTTCTCCAGGCGCACGTCGCAGTCGTATTCGGTCTTGAGGCGGTGCTGGACCACCTCGAACTGCAACTGGCCGACGGCGCCCAGCAGCATGTTGCCGCCCGCATCGGGCTTGAAGACCTGGATCGCGCCTTCCTCGCCCAGCTGGGCCAGGCCCTGCTGCAGCTGCTTGGTGCGCAGCGGGTTCTTCAGCACCACCGTCATGAACATCTCGGGTGCGAAGAAGGGCAGGCCGGTGAACTGCAGGTTGGCGCCATCGGTGATGGTGTCGCCCAGCTGCACGCCGCCATGCGTCGTGAAGCCGATGATGTCGCCCGCATAGGCCTCTTCCACGGCTTCGCGCCGCTGGCTCATGAAGGTCACCACGCTGGTCGGACGCAATTCCTTGGCAGTGCGCTGCACCTTGAGCTTCATGCCCGGGGTGTACCTGCCGGAGGCGACGCGCACGAAGGCGATGCGGTCGCGGTGGTTGGCGTCCATGTTGGCCTGCACCTTGAAGACCACACCGGAGAAGCTCTCCTCCTCGGGCATTACCGTCTTCTCGACGGGCTGCCTGTTGACCACGAGGCTGCTGGTGCGCGGGCGCGGCGAAGGCGCCAGGTCCACCAGGGCGTCGAGCACTTCCATCACGCCGAAATTGTTCACGCCGGAGCCGAAGAACACGGGCGTCTGCTTGCCGGCGAGGAAGGCTTCGTGGTCCCAGGCCGGGGATGCGCCCACGGCCAGCTCCATGCTTTCGAGCGCCTCATCGAAAGTGGGGCCAAAACGTGCGCGCAGAGTGTCTGCGTCGCTGAGCGGGATGGTCTCGAAATCCTGCGGGCGACGTTCGCTGCCGGACTCGAACACCGTCATGGCCTGCGTGCGCAGGTTGATGATGCCGCCGAAGCTCTTGCCCTGTCCCACCGGCCAGGTCATGGGCACGCAGGGCATGCCGAGTTCGCGTTCGACCTCGTCGAGGATGTCCAGGGGCTCGCGCACCTCGCGGTCCATCTTGTTGACGAAAGTGATGATGGGCGTGTCGCGCTGCCGGCAGACCTCGATCAGCCGCCGCGTCTGCGATTCGACGCCGTTGGCTGCGTCGATCACCATCAGTGCGGAGTCCACGGCGGTGAGCACGCGGTAGGTGTCTTCCGAGAAGTCCTTGTGGCCGGGCGTGTCCAGCAGGTTCACCACGTGGTCGCGGTAGGCCATCTGCATGACCGACGAGGCCACCGAGATGCCGCGCTGCTTCTCGATTTCCATCCAGTCCGACGTGGCGTGGCGGCTCGCCTTGCGGCCTTTCACGGCCCCCGCGATCTGGATCGCGCCCGAGAACAGCAGCAGCTTCTCCGTGAGCGTGGTCTTGCCCGCGTCAGGGTGGGAAATGATGGCGAACGTGCGGCGGCGCCGTGTTTCGGAAGCGTAGGACACAGTGTTTCTGGTGAAGGCGCGGCGCAGCGTAGGGTCGAGGTACGGGCGCTGCGGCTGTGCGCCATAGCACCGCCGCAAGGGGAAAGCAGCCGGGGGGGAGTGGCGATATTCTAGCGGTGGCCCCGGGCCGGGTCGTGCCTGGCATGCCGGGGGCGCCGTCGCACCGCCGGCCCCTTCAGGCGGTGCCTGGGAGCCGTGCTCCCATCCGTGGAGAAAATCGCTTGAAACGCAAAACGGGCGATTCCACCAAATGCCACGAAGCGTATCCGGCCACCGCCGCCAGGGCGATCGACAGCAGCAGGCTTGGAATGAAGGGCATGTCCGGGAAGACGGCATACACCGATTGCTGCACCGGGCATCCGTAGAGATAGATGCCATATGACGGATCGCCGCCGCGCTGCAGGAAGGCCAGGGAGGGCATGTTCAACGAGCCCAGGAAAATCAGCAGCGGCGGCAGCAGCAGCAGGCCTGCCGAATGCTCCAGGTGCAGGCCGAAGAAAAGCAGCGCGGCCAGGGGGGCGAGCACGAGGAGGATCCTGCCGGAGCAGGCATGGAATTCCTGGCGGAAGACGGCGATGAGTGCCCCGTACGTGAAATAGGCGGGATATTCGAACCAGTGCCGCATCTCGCCGGTCAGGTCCGCGTTGCGTGCAGTGAGAAAGAAGGCGATGTAGGCCAGCCCGGCGACGCATGCGATGGCACGCGACCTGAACACACCCAGCAACCCCGCGCCTGCCAGCACGAGGTAGCACAGGCTTTCCATCGGGATGGTCCACAAGGGGCCGTTCATCAGATGCTTGAGCGGGTTGTTTTCAAAGACGCCCGGAAGGTTGGGGTAGTCCTTGATCAGCAGCAGGTTGCGGAAATAGCCGAGCGTTTCCGGATGGGCCAGGAAATCCGCAGCAGGCAGCGAAGTGAAAACGACACCGAAGAGGAACACATTGCTGAGCACCGCGACAAGCACCCCGGGCCAGATCCGCAGGAATCGCTTGAAGAGAAACGGCATGACCTGCGGCTGCCGCAGCCAGCTCTGGGTGACCAGATAGCCGCTGATCGTGAAGAAGGTCATCACCGCCACTCCGCCCACCATGTTGGAGTGCAGCCAGGCGGGTGGCGCCGTGCGCGTGATGTGGAAGTGATGACTGAAGATCACGGCGCTCGCCGCGGCGATGCGCAGCAGATCGAACAGGTTGCTCCTGTGCGGTGTGGACATGGGGCGCTGCTTCCTTTGTCGGGGGCCCTTTCCGGGGCATATCGTTGGCGATGGGGAGTGGCGAGCCGCTCGGGCCCGATCTCCTTATAATCCTGGTCTTCCGAGGAGCGTTGCAGCGTCCTTCATCCCGGTGCCCGGGTACTGCAGGGACGCGAGGCTCGGATCATCATTTTGCAACGACGCTCGCCCACGCTTTTGTGCGGTGAGTGATCCATTCCCCCTGCATTGCGTGGTTTCCAACTTCTTCACCGGAGAAAACCATGAGCGCAGTTCTCAAGCCCCAGGCCGACCTGGCCATCGCCGACATTTCCCTGGCCGACTGGGGCCGCAAGGAAATCAAGATCGCGGAAACCGAGATGCCCGGCCTGATGGCCATCCGCGAGGAATTCGCGGCTGCGCAGCCCCTCAAGGGCGCGCGCATCACCGGCTCGCTGCACATGACCATCCAGACGGCCGTGCTGATCGAGACGCTGAAGGCCCTGGGCGCCGACGTGCGCTGGGCTTCGTGCAACATCTTCTCCACGCAGGACCACGCCGCCGCCGCCATCGCCGCTGGCGGCACGCCGGTGTTCGCGATCAAGGGCGAGTCGCTGGAAGACTACTGGGACTACACCCACCGCATCTTCGACTTCGGCGCCAAGGGCACGCCGGGCGAAGGCCCCAACATGATCCTGGACGATGGCGGCGACGCCACGCTGCTGATGCATCTGGGCCAGCGCGCCGAGAAAGACCTGTCCGTGGTGGCCAATCCCACGAGCGAGGAAGAACGCATCCTGTTCGCCGCCATCAAGGCCAAGATCGCGCAGGATCCGACCTGGTACACCCGCAAGTCGGCCGAGATCATCGGCGTGACGGAAGAAACGACGACCGGCGTGCACCGCCTGAACGAGATGTCCGCCAAGGGCACGCTGCTGTTCCGCGCGATCAACGTGAACGACTCGGTCACCAAGTCGAAGTTCGACAACCTCTATGGCTGCCGCGAATCGCTGGTGGACGGCATCAAGCGTGCCACCGACGTGATGATCGCCGGCAAGGTGGCCCTGGTGGCCGGCTATGGCGACGTGGGCAAGGGCTGCGCCCAGGCCCTGGCCGCCCTGCGCGCCCAGGTGTGGGTGACCGAGATCGACCCCATCAACGCCCTGCAGGCCGCGATGGAAGGCTACAAGGTCGTGACCATGGAGTACGCCGCCGACAAGGCCGACATCTTCGTGACCACCACCGGCAACAAGGACGTGATCCGCCATGAGCACATGGTGGCGATGAAGAACGAGGCCATCGTCTGCAACATCGGCCACTTCGACAACGAGATCGACGTCGCCTCGATCGAGAAGTACCAGTGGGAAGAGGTGAAGCCGCAGGTGGACCATGTGATCTTCCCGGACGGCAAGCGCATCACGCTGCTCGCCAAGGGCCGCCTCGTGAACCTGGGCTGCGCCACGGGCCACCCCAGCTTCGTGATGTCGTCCTCCTTCGCCAACCAGACCATCGCGCAGATCGAACTGTTCACCAAGCCCGACGCCTACCAGGCCGGCAAGGTGTATGTGCTGCCCAAGGTGCTGGACGAGAAGGTCGCACGCCTGCACCTGAAGAAGGTCGGCGCCCAGCTCACCGAGTTGACCGATGCGCAGGCCGCCTACATCGGCGTGAAGAAGGAAGGCCCTTACAAGGCCGATACGTATCGGTACTGACATCCCCCTGAGGCGCTGCGCGCCTTCCCCCTTCTCTCGCCCGCTGCGCGGGGCGGGAAGGGGGACGACGCCAGCGGCCCGGCGGAGCCGGTTCCGCGGCGTCTGCTGGCCTGGGGGAGGGCGAGTGCCCTGGCGAATGGCAAGTGCCGAGGACTGTTCGGGCTGTCCGTAACGGACTGCCGGTCGAGCGTGGCAAGTAGCGTTCGTCGAACGAATCGGGTTGCGAATGTCGCGGGCGGTATGACGTGACGTGCGGCAACGTCGCTGTCACGATTCTCTCAGCTGCCTGTAACGGATTGAATGTGCGGGCCACGTGCGGCCCGCGCTGTTGGAGAGGAAGGCGCCATGCGCGCGGATGTGTTTTTGGTGGAGCGCGGCCATGCCGCCACACGGTCGCAGGCCCAGCGCCTGATCGCGGCTGGAGTGCAGTGGCGGCTGGCGGCCAGCCTGCCGTGGACGAAAGTGGCGAAGAACGGCGATGACATTCCGGCGATCGCCGAGGTCGAGTTGCTGGATGGCGCGGAGGCGCGGTACCTGTCGCGCGGCGGCCTGAAGCTGGAGGGCGCGTTGCGCGTGACCGGCCTGCAGGTGGCCGGGCTGCGCTGCCTCGACGTCGGGCAGAGCACGGGCGGCTTCACCGACTGCCTGCTGCAGCACGGTGCGGCGCAGGTGATCGGCGTGGACGTGGGCCACGGCCAACTGCACGAGCGGCTGCGGGACGACCCGCGCGTGGTGGGCGTGGAAGGGCTGAATGCCCGTTCCGTGACCGCCGAATCGCTGCGGGAGGCCTGCGAGGAGGCGCTGTCCGAGCGCGTCGAGCGCGACCCGGACGACAACGAGACCCAGCCCGAGGCGCCCTATGCCTGGATGCGCAACGGCGGCCAGGTGGACGACGACTACGACGACAGCGACGACGCCAAGGAGCACGAGGTGGAGGCCTTCAAGGCCGAGCGCGAGGCCAGGGAGCGCGCGCGCGCCGAGGGCGCGCTGCCTACCGAGCTGCGCCGCCGGGCCGGGCGTGAAGATGTGGACATCACGCCCGAGTTCGACTTCGTCACGGGCGATGTGTCCTTCATCTCGCTCACGCTGATCCTGCCGGCCGTGGTGCCGCTGCTCAAGGCGGACGGCGAATTGCTGATGCTGGTCAAGCCGCAGTTCGAACTGCAGCCCGGCCAGGTGGGCAAGGGCGGCATCGTGCGCGATCCGGCGCTCTACGCGCAGGTGGAGCTGCGCCTGCGCGAGTGCTGCGCCGCGGTGGGCCTGGACGTGGCCGGATGGCACGACAGCCCGATCGATGGCGGCGACGGCAACCGCGAATTCTTCATTCACGCAAGGAGGAAGGCATGAGCCTTTCCACGCACAAGGCGGCCCTTCCGGTCAGCTTCGAGTTCTTTCCCCCCAAGACGCCCGAGGGCGGTGACAAGCTGCGCGCCGTGCGCCAGCAGCTCTACGCCCGCCGTCCCGAGTTCTGCTCCGTCACCTACGGCGCGGGCGGCTCCACCCAGGAAGGCACCTTCGGCACGGTGCGCGAGATCCTGTCCGAAGGCGTGCAGGCAGCCTCGCATTTCTCGTGCATCGGAGCTACCCGCGAGGGTGTGCGCGCGCAGCTCGCCCAGCTCAAGGCCATGGGCGTGTCCCGGCTGGTGGCGTTGCGCGGCGACCTGCCCAGCGGATACGGCGCCGGCGGGGAATTCCATTACGCCAGCGACCTCGTGGCCTTCATCCGCGCCGAGGCGGGCGACGATTTCCATATCGAGGTGGCCGCCTATCCGGAAGTCCACCCCCAGGCCCGCTCCCCCGAGGCCGACCTGCAGGCGTTCGCCACCAAGGTGCGCGCCGGAGCGCATTCGGCCATCACGCAGTACTTCTTCAATGCCGACGCCTACTGGCGCTTCGTGGACGACGTGCGCGCCCTGGGGCTCGATGTGCCGGTGGTGCCGGGCATCATGCCCATCATGGGATCGACCCAGCTCATGCGCTTTTCCGACGCATGCGGCGCGGAAATCCCCCGCTGGATCCGGCTGCGGCTGCAGGGCTTCGGCGATGACTCGGCCAGCATCCGCGCCTTCGGGCTCGACGTGGTGACTGCGCTGTGCGAGCGCCTGCGTGCCGGCGGGGTGCCTGCGCTGCACTTCTACACCATGAACCAGAGCGCCGCGACGCTCGAGATCTGCCGGCGCCTGGGGCTCTGACCTTCCTCCGCAGGCCGGGGGGCGTACTCGGCCGTGTTGGGTAATATGGCGCCTCCCTGCGCGACCCCGACATGACGCCCGCTCTCGCTTCCCCCCTGATGGCAGCCCTGCTGTGGGCCCTGCTGCCCCTTTCTGCCTCGGCCCAGCTGCGCTACAGCTGCCGCGACAGCATGGGGAACGTCTTCTCTCTCTCTCGGCCCTGCCCGGCGGGTACGGTGACCACCGCTGCCGCGGCCGGTCCGCTGGAGCCCGCCGTGGCCCCCGGGCCATCGCGTCACGAGCCGCCGTCCCCGCCGCCGCTGCGCACCTTCCCCGAGGCGAACGAGTACCGGAAGTACATGAGCGCGCAGTGCCGCACGCTCCAGGACGCGGTCCGGTCAGGACCCTCGCGCGGCCTGCAGTCCGATGTGCTGTATGGCCTGCGCCGGGAATACGAGAGGGACTGCAGGGAAGAGGAGCAGGAGGCGTCCGCGCGGTTCTACCGCGAGCAGCGTGAAGTCCGCCAGCAGCGCCGCGAGGAACTTCGGCAGGCCGAAGCGGCCGAACTCGCGGCCCGTGCGGAAACCACCCGGCGGGCCGAGCAGTGCGCGGAGTCGCGCCGCATCCTTGCAGCGAGGCGGGCGCGCACCGATCTCACCGATGGCGAACAGAAGGACTTGAAGCGTTTTGAAGAGGTTTTTGCATCGCGCTGCCAGCGCTGACTGGCGCCGTTCCGGAGGCCGGCTGGCCGTATTCGGGCTGTGCGCCCTGGTGGCCGCCTGTGCGGTCGCACCCGCCCCCGGGGATTCCACCGCTCCGGCTGCGCCAGTGCCGGCTCCGGCCCCTGCCGCGCAGGACAAGGCCCCGGCGGAGCGGCCTGCCAGGCCGGCGAAGCGCCCGTCCCGGAGTCCGGCTCCGGCGCCCGCGCCTGTCCAGGACGCCGTGGCACCGGAGCGCGTGCCGGCCGACCGGCCGCGGGAACCGCAGGTGCCGGAAGACGAGCGCTCTTCGGGGACGGGACTCGACCTGAACGGGGAACTGGCCGGCTTCGGCGAGGAAGGCATGGCCTCGTGGTACGGCGCGCGTTTCCACGCCCGCCGCACCGCCAGCGGCGAGCGATTCGACATGAACGACTTCACGGCAGCGCACCGCACGCTGCCCTTCGGCACGCGCGTCTGTGTCCGCAGCCTTGTCACGGGGCGCTCGGTGCAGGTGCGCATCAACGACCGGGGGCCCCACTCGCCCGGACGCATCGTGGACCTGAGCCGGGCGGCCGCACAATCCCTCGGCCTGTTGGGGCTGGGCATCAAGCCGGTGGCGATCAGCCTGGCGCCCGCGGATCCGGACGCACCCTGTCCCGGCTCCCGGGACGACCCGGTGGCGCCGTGACCGGCCTCAGCCGCCCGATTCGAGGCTGTGGGCGGCGTGCTGCGCGTCCTGGGCCAGCAACTGCGCCATCTGGGGCAGGGCGGGCTGCAGCGCCGCCTTGAGCGTGTAGGGCGGATTCACGACGAACATGCCGCTCGCGGGCAGGCCGGGGCGCCGCTGCGTTCCGTCCGCGTCCGAGGTCATCTTGCTGGATTTCACGGTCAGGGTGGCATGCAGCCATGGCTTGCCCGCACGGGTGGCGAGCGTCTTCATCCGCCGAGGCAGGTCGTGGGCCTCGGGCCGCGGAATGATGGGGTACCAGATGGCATAGGTGCCCGTGGCGAAGCGCTTGAGCGCTTCTGCGAGCATGTCCAGCACCTTGCCATAGTCGCTCTTGATTTCATAGCTGGGATCGCAGAGCACGAAACCCCTCCGGGAAGGCGGGGGCAGGAACTTGCGGATGCCCTCGAAGCCGTCTTCGTGCAGCACTGCCACCTGCCGCCCGGCGTCGAGCTGCGCGACGTTGCCCGCCAGGGAGCGGAGGTCGGTGGGGTGCAACTCGAACAGCTTCAGCCGGTCCTGCGGGCGCAGCAACCGGTGGGCGATGAAGGGCGAGCCCGGATAGACTTTTGCCGCCGGGCCGGTATTGAATTCCTGCACCAGGTCCACGTAGGCCTGCAGCGCCGGGGCGAGTTCGGTGCCCTCGGGCAGCGCCTTGGGCAGGAGGCGGAGAATGCCGTCGGCCGCCTCGCCGCTCGTGGCCGCGTAATCGCCGTCCAGCCGGAAGAGGCCCGCGCCGGCATGGGTGTCCAGCACGGCGAGCGCGGCGTCCTTCTGGGTGAGGTGTTGCAGGGTGGCGATCAATACCGTGTGCTTGAGCACGTCGGCATGGTTGCCCGCATGGAAGGCGTGGCGATAGCTGAACATAGGCCCCGATGGTAACCAGCCCCGCCCGCGTCCGCCGACGGGGCGAGGCCGGGCGGCGCGGCAGTTTCCAGGCCCGGGAACGCGCTTTGTTGCCCGTCCGCGGTCCGGTTGCTGCATGATGGCGGCCATCGGCCGCTCCGGCAGACACCGCCGTGCCGTGCCGGCCCCCTGGATTTTTGCTTTTTCCCTATGTCCGCTCCCACCCTCGCCACCGAACCCCAGAGCGAAGCCCATCACGTGGACGCATTGCCCGCGGGATCCCGCCTCGGAGAATTCGAGGTGGTCTCGCTGCTCGGCGTCGGCGGCTTCGGCATGGTCTACAAGGCATTCGACCATTCGCTGCTCCGGTTCGTGGCCATCAAGGAGTACATGCCCACGGCGCTGGCCGCACGTGCGCAGGGGCAGTCGCTCTGGGTGCGTTCCTCCTCGCACGAGCAGTCGTTCCAGGCGGGGCTCGCGTCCTTCGTGGCCGAGGCCCGGCTGCTTGCGCAGTTCGACCATCCCTCGCTGGTGAAGGTGTTCCGTTTCTGGGAGGCCAACCAGACTGCCTACATGGTGATGCCGCTCTACCAGGGGATGACGCTCAAGCAGGCGCGCGCCCACATGCGCACGCCGCCGCCCGAGGCCTGGCTGCGCAAGGTGCTCTGGTCCGTGCTGGGTGCGCTGCGGGTGCTGCACGAGGGCCAGACCCTGCACCGCGACATCTCGCCCGACAACATCTTCCTGCAGGACTCGGGGCTGCCGGTGCTGCTGGACCTCGGCGCTGCCCGCCATGCCATCACCGACCATTCCCACCGGCTCACGGCGGTGCTCAAGGTCAACTACGCGCCGATCGAGCAGTACAACGACGAGGGCAACGACCTGCGCCAGGGCCCCTGGAGCGATCTGTATTCCGTGGGGGCCGTCGTGCACGGCTGCCTGTGCAACGACACGCCGCTGCCTGCGACCCTGCGCGCGATCCGCGACCGGATGGTGCCGTTCTCCCGTGTCGCGAAGACCGTGAAGCGCCAGTTCGGCGTCGAGTACTCGCTGCCCTTCGTCGCCGCGGTCTCGCAGGCACTCGCGTTGCAGCCGCAGGACCGGCCGCAGAGCATCGACGACTTCCTGCGCACCCTCGAGATGGCGGCACCGCCGGAAGGCATGGAGCAATTCGACTTCCGCGCCGAACTCGGCGACATCTGGGTCGAGCCGGCCGATCGCCGCGCAGCGGGGGTGGCCGTGCCGATGATCGACATCACATCCGTGCCGGCGCCGATGTCGGGCCTGCCGGAGCCCGAGCCCATGGCCGCGCCC
Source organism: Acidovorax sacchari (assembly GCF_042847045.1). Classification (NCBI taxonomy): domain Bacteria; kingdom Pseudomonadati; phylum Pseudomonadota; class Betaproteobacteria; order Burkholderiales; family Comamonadaceae; genus Acidovorax; species Acidovorax sacchari. The sequence goes on along the minus strand of NZ_AP035783.1, from coordinate 4,699,432 downwards.
GGGCTCGTTCCCGAACCGGCCGCGGTCACCACGGTGCTGCGCCGCAGTCCCGCCCCCGCTGCCGAGCCGGAGCGCGTGCCACGTGCGGCGGCTGCGGGGGGCGACACGGTCTTCCTCGACAGCACCGCCGATGCCGGTGACTCCTGGTTCGGGCCCGCAGCCGCGCACGGACCGGACGGCGCAGCCATGCCCGGGCCGGCAGGCGCGGCCATCGCCGCGCCCGTGGCGGGCCGGAAGCCACGCATGTGGGCCCTGGCCGCCATCGCCGTGGTGGCGCTGGGCGTGTCGGCGGCCGGCGGTGCGTGGTGGGCCGCACGTTCGACCGACGGCAAGCCGGTGGTGGCCACCGTGGCTGCTTCGACGGCCGTGCCGAGGACGCCCGAAGAGGAAATCATCACGGAAACGGTGGAGCCTCCGCCCGCGGCGGTCGCTGCGGCCCCGGCGGCATCCTCCACACCGGCAGCGCCGGAGCCCGCGCCGCATGGGGCGGCCCAGGCCGGCCCCCGGTCCGCTGCGGCCTCGGTGCCGGGCGCCGCCATGGCTGCCGCGTCTTCCGCGCGCAACCGCCCGCCCGCCCGCAAGGCAGCGGAGGCCACCGTGGTGGTCGCACCCGCCATGCCCGCGGCATCCCTGGCGGTTGCGGTGCCTGCGGCACCTCCGAAGCCTGCGCCGCGCGTGATCGGCCCGGACGAGGCGTGCGCGGACGCCGGCTTCCTGGCGCGGCCGATGTGCATTCACCAGGAATGCCAGCGTCCCGCGGTGGCGAACCACCCGCTGTGCGTGGAGAACCGCCGCCGCCTGGAGGCCGAGGAGCGCCGCCGGCTGATGCAGCCCCAATGAGCCGTGCGGTGCCCGGGGCCGGCTGCACTTCTGCACCGGATTCGGGGGATTTGCGGCGTTGCCCAGGTATTTCGTATAATGGCGGGCTTCGCAGCGAATTCCTGGTCCCGCGGCGGAGCGCAAGATACCACCTAAGAGGCTTCCATCCAGAGAAGCACCGACCGTGGAAAAGGACCGCCAAACCCTCTTACATGCAAGAGAAACTCATGTCCACTTTCAGCGCAAAGCCCGCTGAGGTCGTGCACGAGTGGTTTGTGATTGACGCGACCGACAAGGTCCTCGGACGAGTAGCCAGCGAAGTTGCTCTCCGTCTGCGCGGCAAACACAAGGCCATTTACACGCCTCACGTCGATACCGGCGATTTCATCGTCATCATCAACGCCTCGAAGCTCAAGGTCACCGGCACCAAGTCCCTGGACAAGGTGTACTACCGCCACTCCGGCTATCCCGGTGGCATCACGGCGACGAACTTCCGCGACCTGCAGGCCAAGCACCCCGGCCGTGCACTCGAGAAGGCCGTCAAGGGCATGCTGCCCAAGGGCCCCCTGGGCTACGCCATGATCAAGAAGCTCAAGGTCTACGGCGGCGCGGAACATCCGCACACCGCTCAGCAGCCCAAGGCGCTGGAAATCTAAGGAGCCGACATGATTGGTGAATGGAACAATGGCACCGGCCGTCGCAAGTCCAGCGTCGCCCGCGTGTTTCTGAAGAAGGGTTCCGGCAAGATCACGGTGAATGGCAAGGACATTCAGCAGTATTTCGGCCGCGAAACCTCCATCATGATCGCCAAGCAGCCGCTCGTGCTGACCAACCATGTCGAGACCTTCGACATCCAGGTCAACGTGCACGGCGGCGGTGAGTCCGGCCAGGCCGGCGCCACCCGCCACGGCATCACCCGCGCCCTGATCGACTACGATGCAACGCTGAAGTCCGCACTGAGCCAGGCCGGCTTCGTGACCCGCGATGCCCGTGAAGTCGAGCGCAAGAAGGTCGGCCTGCACTCCGCACGCCGCGCCAAGCAGTTCTCGAAGCGCTGATCTTCGGTGCGCTGCACCCGGCCGCGAGGTTCTCCTGTGGAGCGCTTCCGGCCACGAAAAACCGCCATCATTGGCGGTTTTTTGCATTGGGCGAACGCTTTTTGAAGGAGGGTTGACGCATGCGACTCAAGCTGCTGCGGCGCAGGCTGACCGTGAGCGCTCCGCGGGTGGCGATCCGCAACGCCATGCCCTGGCCCCTGCGCTGGATCCTGCTGGCCGTGTTCTTCGGCCTGTGCGGGGCCATTGCCCTGTGGGCCTTCGAGTTCGGCAAGAGCATCGCCGGGCTGGATTCGCGCTCGAGGGACGAACTGGTGCGGTTGCGCGAGGAGGTGTCGCGGTTGCGCGAGGAGACCCGTGTGCGCGACGAGGCCACCAGCGCCGAGGGTTCCCTGCTCACTGCCGAGCGCGCTGCGCTGGAGCGTGTGATGGCGCGCATGCGGCAGCTGGAAGCCGACAACCGCACGCTGCGCGACGATCTCGGCTTCTTCGAGAAGCTCATTCCCGCAGGCAGGGCCGATGGCGTGAGCATCCGGGGGCTGCAGGCCGAAACCATGGGCGCGGGCCAGCTGCGCTGGCAGGTGCTGGTGATCCAGCCGGTGCGCAATGCACCCGCCTTCAAGGGGCGGCTGGAGCTGCTGGTGGAGGGGGTGCGGGACGGCAAGCCCTGGACGCAGCCGCTGCCCGGGGGTTCCCAGGCGCTGCAGTTCGAGCATTACCGCCGCGTGGAGGGGGTGTCGGAAATTCCGTCCGGCGCCGTGGTAAAAACCGTGACCGCGCGGGTCCTGGAGGGCAGTGCAGTCCGGGCCGCCCACCAGTTCTCGATGCAGTGACGCCGGCGCGCGGCCGTCCCGCCAAGGAGGTTTCACCATGTTTTCCCGCAAGAAGCAGCCCCCCATCAAGAGCCTCATCGCGCATGGCACCCGCATCAACGGCGAGGTCGTGTTCGCCGAAGGCCTGCGCATCGACGGCGAGGTGGCCGGCGACGTGCGCGCGCAGGATGGCGAGCACGCCACCATCCTGGTGGTGTCGGAATCGGCCCGCGTGGAAGGAGCCGTGCATGCCGCCCACGTGATCATCAACGGCACGGTGGTCGGGCCGGTGCATGCGGGCGAGCTGCTCGAACTGCAGCCCAAGGCGCGCATCACCGGCAACGTGCATTACAAGGCGCTGGAAATGCACCAGGGGGCCACCATCTCCGGGCAGATGAGCCCGACCACGGTGCTCATCGAGGAAAAGCCCACACTCAAATTGGCGTCAAAAGCGGGCTGAACGTCGCGAAAATGCCATTGCAGTACCATCGGAGACCATTCCTCCCCTCAGCCGGAGACACCCCATGAGCGCAGTAGCCGAGAACATCCAGACCGAAATGCCCGCCCCCATCGTCTTCACCGACAGTGCAGCCGCCAAGGTGGCCGACCTGATCGCCGAGGAGGGCAACCCCGACCTGAAGCTGCGCGTCTTCGTGCAGGGCGGCGGCTGCTCGGGTTTCCAGTACGGCTTCACGTTCGACGAGATCACGAACGAGGACGACACCACCATGACGAAGAATGGCGTCTCGCTGCTGATCGATGCCATGAGCTACCAGTACCTCGTGGGCGCCGAGATCGACTACAAGGAAGACCTGCAGGGCGCCCAGTTCGTCATCAAGAACCCGAACGCCACCACCACCTGCGGATGCGGATCGAGCTTCTCGGTCTGACGCCATCCCGGTGACAGCAAGCCGCCCCAGGGCGGCTTTTTTGTTCCTGCCTGTTCCTGCCAGACGCCTGCCCCCATGTCCCACAGCGCCGTATCCGAATCATCCCTTCCGCCAGGCCCTTCCCCGGACCGCCGCATCCTGCTGTGGATCGTGGCGGTGGGTTTTTTCATGCAGACGCTGGACGCGACCATCGTCAATACGGCCCTGCCGGCGATGGCGGCGAGCCTCGGCGAGAGCCCGTTGCGGATGCAGTCGGTGATCGTCGCGTATTCGCTGACCATGGCCATGCTGATCCCGGCCTCGGGCTGGCTGGCGGACCGGTTTGGCACCCGCACGGTGTTCCTGTTCGCCATCGCCGTCTTCTCGCTCGGCTCGCTGGCCTGCGCGGCATCGCGCCACCTGGGGGAACTGGTGGCGTCGCGCGTGCTGCAGGGGCTGGGCGGCGCACTGCTGCTGCCCGTGGGGCGCCTGGCGGTGCTGCGCACGTTCCCGCGGGGTGAATTCCTGGAGGCGATGAGCTTCGTCGCCATTCCCGGGCTCATCGGGCCCCTGCTGGGGCCCACGCTGGGCGGCTGGCTGGTGCAGAGCGCATCCTGGCACTGGGTGTTCCTCATCAACCTGCCGGTGGGCCTGATCGGCCTGCTGGCGGCAGCCCGATTCATGCCCGTGCTGCGGGCAGAGCGGCCCGATCCCTTCGACGTGGCGGGCTATGTGCTGCTGGCCTTCGGCATGGTGTCCATCTCGCTGTCCATCGAAGCCGCGGGCGTGGTGGGACGCGGCGGGGCGGCGGCGCTGGGCGTGGGCGGCCTGGTGGCGCTGGTCGTGTACTGGCTGCACGCCGCGCGGCACGAGCGGCCGCTCTATTCTCCGCACCTGTTCCGCGTGCGGACGCTGTCGGTCGGGCTGCTGGGCAACCTGTTCTGCCGGCTCGGCAGCGGGGCCATGCCTTTCCTGATTCCGGTGTCGCTGCAGTTGCTGCTGGGATACTCGCCCATGCATGCCGGCATGATGATGCTGCCCGCGGCCCTCGCGGGCATGGCCATCAAGCGGGTGGCGACGCCCCTGATCCGCCGGTGTGGCTACCGGAACATCCTGGTCGCCAACACCGCGCTGCTGGGAATCCTGATGGCCAGCTTCGCGCTGCGCGAGCCCGGCTGGCCGCTGGCGTGGCAGGTGCTGCAGCTGGCGGCCTTCGGCGCCGTCAACTCGCTGCAGTTCTCGGCGATGAACACCATCACCCTCAAGGACCTGGACGGCGCCAGCGCCAGCAGCGGCAACGGCCTGCTGTCGATGGTGCAGATGCTGGCGATGAGCCTGGGCGTGGCGGTGGCGGGCGCGGTCCTCTCGGAGTGGAGCCAGGCGTACGGTGGTGCCGAGGTGCCCGGCGCGGTGCTGCACGCCTTCCAGTCCACTTTCCTGACGGTGGGTTTCATCACCATCGTTTCGGCGGCCGTGTTCTGGCAGCTGCCGCGGGAGGCGCGCACACCGCCCCGCGAGGGGCCCGAGGTGTCGGGCCAGGGTTGACGGAAGGCGCCAGGGCCGGGCCTCAGGCGGGGTAGAGGGCGCCGAGCACGCGGGGGCCGGCGGCCCCCGTCACCTGGGGCAGGTTGCCGGGCAGGCGGTGCAGGGCGCGGTGGGCCAGCCAGGCGAACGCGGCGGCTTCGACCTGCTGTGGCGGCAGGCCGAATGCGTCCGTCGTCTGCACTTCGACCCCGGGCAGCAATGCGGCCAGCCGGCGCATCAGCAGGCCGTTGCGGGCGCCGCCGCCGCACACGGCGAGCTGCCGCCCGCCCCGGCCATGGCTTTCCATGGCTGCCGCGCAGGTGCGGGCCGTCAATTCGGTGAGCGTGGCCTGCACATCCCGGGGAGGCAGGGCGGGCAGCTCCTGAAGATGGGCCTGCAGCCAGGCCGCGTTGAACAGGTCGCGTCCCGTGCTCTTGGGCGGAGACTGGTGCAGGTAGGGTTCCGACATCAGGCGTTCCAGCAATGCGGGCTGTACGCTGCCCTGTGCGGCCCAGGCGCCGTCGGCATCGTAGGGCTGGCCGGTGTGGAGAACGCACCAGTGGTCCATCAGCGCGTTGCCCGGACCGCAGTCGAAACCCAGGACCCCGCCCTGCGTGACGAGGACGCTGAGGTTGGCGATGCCGCCGATGTTCAGCACGCACACGGTGGTGTCCGGCCGGCCGAACACGGCCTGGTGGAAGGCCGGCACCAGCGGCGCGCCCTGGCCGCCCGCAGCCACGTCGCGGCTGCGGAAGTCGGCTACCACGGCGATGCCGGTGCGCTCTGCCAGCAGGGCCGGGCTGTTGAGCTGCAGGGTGTAGCCGGTGCCGTCGAAGAGGCCAGGGCGGTGCCGCACGGTCTGGCCATGCGCGCCGATGGCCTGCACATCGGCCGGACCGAGTCGTGCGGCCTGCAGCAGCCGCTGGACCACCTCGGCATAGACGCCTGTCAGCGCATTGGCCGCCAGCGCAGCGCGGTGCAGCTCGTCCGCACCGCTGGCGTTGAGCGCCAGCAGCTCGGCCTTGAGCGCATCGGGCAGCGGCGCCGACGCAAAACCCTCGACCCGCAGCGGCGCTCCCTCCTCGAATGCGACCAGCGCCCCATCCACCCCGTCGAGCGAAGTGCCCGACATGAGTCCGATATAGCGTTCAGTCATCGTGAGAGATGTCATGGGGCTGGCCGGGATAGAAGGGGAAAACAGCAGAAAACATGCCGCGTCTTCTAAAACTTGACGCGGCTTCCACGCCGGCGCGGCCTGCGACCAGCAGGCGCCACGGAACCGGCTTTGCCGGGCCGTCGGCGTCGTCCCCCTTCCGGCGCAAGCCGAGAGAAGGGGGAAGCGGCGCAGCCGCTCAGGGGGATGTACCCCTTTACTGCGCGCTGGCCTGCTGCACCAGCGCGGCCGACGCCAGCTGCACGCGCATGTTGCTCGCCAGGCGGTTGAAGGCTGCACGCGATGCGGCGGACACGGGCTGCGCGGCCTCGCTTTGCTGCGCGATGGTCATCGGGTCCTGGTGCTGGCCGTTGACGCGGAATTCGAAATGCAGGTGGGGGCCGGTCGCCCATCCCGTGGCACCCACGGCGCCGATCGTCTGGCCCTGTTCGACCGACTGGCCCTTGCGCACGTCGATGCGGCTCAGGTGGGCGTAGACCGTGACGTGCTGGTTGCGGTGCTGTACGTAGATGACGTTGCCATAGCCGTTCTGCACGCCGGCGAACTCCACGGTGCCGTCGCCCACGGTGCGCACGGCCGTGCCGGTGGGGGCGGCGAAGTCGGTGCCCAGGTGGGCGCGCCACTTCTGCAGGATGGGGTGGAAGCGCATCTTGAAGCCGCTGGTCACGCGCGAGAACTCCACCGGGGAAGTGAGGTAGGCGCGGCGCATGCTTTCGCCTTCCAGGGTGTAGTAGGCGCCCTTGGCGGCTCCTGGTTCCTGGAACCAGACGGCATCGTAGGTCTTGCCGTTGTTGTGGAACTCGGCGCTGAGCACGCGGCCGCTGCGCAGCGGTTCACCGTCGGCCTCGAGCGTCTCGTACACCACAGAGAAGCGGTCTTCCTTGCGCAGCGCCCGGTGGAAGTCGATGTTGCTGGAGAAGACTTCCGCCAGCTGGATGGCGACGCCGTCCGGGATGTTGGAGGCATCGGTGGCTGCGAACAGCGAACTGCGGATGATGCCGCCGGCCAGGCGGTTGCCCACGGTGAGGGGCGCCGTCTCGATGCGCGAGGCGAACGTGTTGCCCTGGCGCTCGACCACGAGGCGGCGGAAGTTGCCGCTGTCGTCCTGCACCCAGCGCGCCGTGAGCTTCACGAGCCGGTGGTCCTCGGTGGTTTCTGCGGAAACCGAGCGGCCGCCGCGGCCCAGCAGGGTCTGGCGCACCTGGCCATCGCTGCGCAGGAACGCTGCGGCTTCCGGGTCGGCCACGCCCAGGCGCTGCAGGATGGCTTCGGCCGTGTCGCTGCTGCGGGTCTGGTCGGTGCGGTAGAGGGAGTAGCTGGGGATGTCCACCAGCGCGGAGAGCGGCCGGTCGCCCGCGAGGGACTCGACCGGATACTCCACGGTGGTGCGGGGCAGGTCGCCCGGATCGGGAGCGAACGACGCCACGGCGAAGGCGCCACCTCCGCCGGTGAGCAGGACGGCCGCGACCGCGGCGGTGATGCGTTTGGGATGGGTCTGGGCTAAGCGCGAGAGCCGATCCAGCAATGCAAGGCCGGCGGATGTCAAGCCGTTGTTCAAGAGTCTGTACCCCAGGGTGAAGCGCATGCGGGCCCGGGAAGGCGGCATGCGAGGACTGTCCGTGGTTGCAGCGACAGGCACCGGGCCGGAAGGCGTGGCCGGCGGGCGCACTAGAATTCGCCGCTGCAAAGGTGGCAGGAAGTATAGCCACCGACCTACCCGCCGAACCCCGTAAAACCCTTATGAATCAATCCGCTGTTACAACATTCCCGGTCACCGATGGTGTAGGACGGGCGCTGGAGGTGTCGTTGCGCGGGACCGACGAACTGCTGCCCCGGGAGGAGTGGACGCGCAAGCTCGCGCGCTCGGAGGCGACGGGTGTCCCGTTGCGCATCAAGCTGGGCCTGGACCCCACGGCGCCGGACATCCACATCGGCCACACCGTGGTGCTCAACAAGATGCGCCAGCTGCAGGACCTGGGGCACCAGGTGATCTTCCTCATCGGCGATTTCACGACCCTGATCGGCGACCCGTCCGGGCGCAATTCCACGCGTCCGCCGCTCACGCCCGAGCAGATCAAGGTGAATGCGGAAACCTACTACCGCCAGGCGAGCATGGTGCTGGACCCGGCGAAGACCGAGATCCGCTACAACAGCGAGTGGTGCGAGCCCCTGGGCGCTGCCGGCATGATCCAGCTGGCGGCCAAGTACACCGTGGCCCGCATGATGGAGCGCAACGACTTCCACCAGCGGTTCACGGACGGCAGTTCCATCAGCCTGCACGAGTTCCTCTACCCGCTGCTGCAGGGCTACGACTCCGTGGCGCTCAAGAGTGACCTGGAGCTGGGTGGCACCGACCAGAAGTTCAACCTGCTGATGGGGCGCCACCTGCAGCAGGAATACGGCCAGGAGCCGCAGTGCATCCTGACGATGCCGCTGCTGGTGGGCCTGGACGGCGTGGACAAGATGTCCAAGTCCAAGGGCAACTACATCGGCATCACCGAAGACGCCAACACCATGTTCGCCAAGGTGCTGTCCATCTCGGACGACCTGATGTGGGACTGGTACACGCTGCTGTCGTTCAAGTCGCTGGCGGAGATCGCCGCGCTGCGCCAGGAAGTGGAGGGCGGGCGCAATCCCAAGGACGCCAAGGTCATGCTGGCCAGGGAAATCACCACGCGCTTCCACAGCGCCGCCGCGGCCGATGCGGCCGAAGCCGATTTCGCCAACCGCAGCAAGGGCGGCGTGCCGGACGAGATCCCCGAGGTGTCGCTGGGCGGTGCGCCGCTGGGCATCGGAGCGCTGCTCAAGCAGGCGAACCTGGCCCCGTCCACGAGCGAGGCCAACCGCCTCATCGACGGCGGCGGCGTGCGCGTGGAGGGCAGCGTGGTGAGCGACCGCGGGCTGAAGCTGGAGGCCGGCACCTACGTGGTGCAGGTAGGCAAGCGCAAGTTCGCCCGCGTGACGCTGGGTTGACGCCGCTGGCCCCGGCCCGGGGACGGTGGCGATTCAGCCCAGGTCGTCGTTCAGGTCCGGATCGGGTACTTCGCCCACGGCTTCGCGGGTGAGCTGCGCCTCGCGCAGCAGCCATGAGCAGAACGCCTTGATCTCGGGGCGCTGCCCGCTGCGCGGCCCCACCAGCAGCCAGTACACCAGCGGCGAATCGAGCCGGTAGCCGGGCAGCACCTCGACGAGGTCGCCGGACGCGAGGCTGTCCGCGATGAGCGGCATCCGCGCGAGCGCGAGGCCCTGGCCGGTGAGCGCGGCCTGCACGATCTGGTGGGCATAGTTGAAGTAGAGCCAGCGCTTGGGCTGCAGCTTGGACTGGCCGTTCTGCTCGAACCAGCGCCGCCACGTCAGCCATTCGAGGTGCGCCGTGCGGTGGGCGTCGCCGGCTTCGATCAGCGTGAACTGGGCGACGTCGGCGGGCTTGCGGATGGGCGGGCCGCTCTTGAGCAGCCAGGGGCTGGCCACCACGGCGAGCTGCTCCCCGAACAGCCGCTGCGCGCCATGCACCTGCGAACCCGGCACGGCGTAGCGCAGCGCCAGATCGACGTCCGCAGTTTCGAGGTCCACCGGCGAGTCGCTCGCATCGATGCGGATGTCGATGTCGGGGTTGTCGCGCTGGAATTCCTCCATGCGCGGAATCAGCCACATGGAAGCGAAGCTGGCCCAGGTCGTGATCGCCACGCTCTTGCGTCCGGCCGTCTGGCGCACGAGCCGCACGCTGGCATCGAGCCGCTCCAGCGCGGGGGCGACGGCGCGCTGCAGCTGCGCCCCTGCGCTCGTGAGTTCCACCGCGCGCGTGTGCCGAAGGAAGAGCGGCACGCCCACCTCGTCCTCCAGCGCCTGGATCTGGCGGCTTACCGCCGATTGCGTGAGGGACAGCTCTTCGGCGGCCGCACGGAAATTCAGGTGGCGGGCCACGGCGAGAAAGGCGCGCCAGTGGCCGACTGCCACGGGCCGCGTGCGCAGGTGTGCGACAGGGGCGGGAAGGGTCATGGTGCTCGCAATGCGGGGAACGTCAGCTGGATTCATGAGCTGACTGCATGAAATTATGGCCGCGTTTTCATTGGACCGGGGTGGCTGCCGCAAAAGAAACTCCTTGTCAGGCAACAGCTTGAAGGCAATGGAGAACGGACCATGGATGTATCTAATTTTCCGGATTCGCAACAATGGTGCGTGCCTGCGGGCACGTGGGGCCTGGCCCGCGGCCAGGCCATGGGGCTGCGGCCACGGCGCGCCGGGACGCTGGAAATCGTCCAGGGCGGCATCTGGCTGACGGTATCGGGCCCCGCGGCCAGCGAAGAGGACATCTTCCTGCGCGGGGGCGACACGCTCCGGATCGCCGCGGGGCAGCATGCCGTGCTGGAACCCTGGCTGGCCTCGGGCCGGACGGGCAGTGTGTCGTTTCTGTGGACGGAGGAAGGCTTGCAGGGCGTGCCGGTGGCATCGGCCTGGAGCGCCGTGGCCGGGGCCCTGGGTGACATGTTCCGTGCCCAGGCGGCCCTGGGTCGCGCCTTGCTGGCGCTGGCCCGGGCGGTGGGGAATGCGGCCATCGGCCGCCGGCCGGGCGGGCATGCCAGCGCACGGCTGCCCCCGGCCATGGCGCTGCGGGGTCCCCATTGATGCGCTGGACGCATTGAAGCGGCCATGTTTGCGCATTGATGCGAAAGACGCATGGTTACCCGCGCCGCTTTTCATTGGACGGCCCCAACGGTTCAGAGGAAAAATCTAGGCAAGATCAGGGTTAACCAGGAGAGAGCAATGTCTGCTTCACATGTTCTGAATTTTCAACAATCCGCCGTCCGTGACCGTTCTTCGGGCCTGGATGTCTATCGACTGGCTTCCGGCCAGGCCCACAGCCTCCGTCCGCGCGTGCCGATGGCGCTGCGCATCGCATCGGGCCGTGCATGGGTGACCATCGACGACGGCCTGCTGGGCGAGTCCGATCCGGCCGCCGGTGACATCGTCCTGCATGCCGGCCAGACGCTCTGGATCGCAGCCGGCCAGCATGCCGTCATCGAGCCCCTGGGCAAGGATGCGGTGCAGTACCGCTTCAACATCTCGCGCGTGGTGAAGAGCGAAGCGGCCGGCCAGGGCGTGGTGTCCGCCAACACCCCGGCCTGCGCCTGAGCGCAGCCTGAGGAGGCAGGCCCGGCGAGTGTGCCGGGCCCGGGCGCCGGTCGGCGCTCACAGTTCCAGGTCGATGGCCAGCGCCTCGAAGGCGGCCATGGCCTCGCTGCCCGCCAGCGATTCCATGCGGGGCAGCGCATCTTCGTCTTCCAGCGTACTGAAGGCGAGGCTGAACCGCTGGAAACGGCGCTGCATGAGCGGGGCCTGGTGCAGCACTTCCATCGCGGTATGGCGCGCATCGGCGCGGATGCGCTCCAGCAGCACAGACAAGGTGGCCGGCGGTCCCTCCAGTTGCTGGCAGAAGCGCTGGCCGTCGAAAACCAGCAGGCCGGTGATGCCGTCCCGCACATTCGAGAGCCGTGCCCGCGCTGCGATGGAGGCCACGATGCCCACGGGTTGGCCGGGGGCAAGCGTGCTGACATAGAGCACTTCCTGGAGCGGTGCCGTCAGCGGAGGAGGGAAAAGCGTCATGGACTTTCCACTCTAGAGAACACGGCGTCGGACCGCAATGTCAAAAGACATAGCCTGCAGGCACGCCGATTGCCTAGAATCGCCGCCGCGTTGTGTTCCGCACCCTTTCCATTTCCTCCGCAGGCGCTGGCCGTATGAGTACCGATGTCGTTTCCGCTGGGCCTTTACCGGAGGTCCCGCGCCATTGTGGCGCCTGCCGGCTGCGCCAGCGCACCCAGGCGTTCACCCCGGCGACGGGCGAAGAATTGTCTTTCATCGAGTCCTACCGCTGCGGCGTGGAGATGGTGAAGGCAGGCGGCACCCTGATCCGCGAGCACCAGTCCGGCGGCCGGCTCTACACGCTCTACAGCGGCTGGGCCTTCCGCTACAAGACCTTGTCGGACGGGCGCCGGCAGATCCTGAATTTCCTGCTTCCGGGCGACCTGGTCGGGCTGCAGCAGGAGTTTTCCGATGCCGCCCTGCATGGCGTGGAGGCCGTCACGGACTGCGCCTTCTGCGCGTTCGATGCCGATGGCCTGTGGTCGATGTTCCGCGAGCATGCGCGCCTGGCCTACGGGGTCACGTGGCTGGCGGCCCGGGGCGAGGGCATGGTGGACGACAACCTGCTCACGGCCGGCCGGCGCTCCGCGATCGAGCGGGTGGCGGTGCTGCTGGTGCATCTGTACCGCCGCCTGGACCGCCTGGGCCTGGCGGAGGGCGCATCGGTGGATTTCCCGATCAACCAGCAGCACATCGCGGACGCGCTGGGGCTGTCGCTGGTGCACACCAACAAGACGCTGCGGCGCCTGTCCGAGATGGGCATGCACGAAATCTCCGGGGGCCGCCTGCGGCTGCTCAATCCGCGGGCGCTGGCGCGCATCGCGGAATACTACGACGCCATTCCCCGGCCCGTGCCCCTGCTGTGACCGCCCGCAGGCGGCTGGCGGGCCGCGGCGCGCCCGCGGGGTGGCGGGTGCGGCGGGGCGGATAATCGGCCATCCCCATCCCATCCCCCATCCATATTCCATGAGCGCACTGGACGTCATCATCATGGCCGCGGGCAAAGGCACGCGCATGAAAAGCCGCATTCCCAAGGTCCTGCAACGCCTCGCGGGGCGCCCCCTGCTGGCGCACGTGCTCGACCAGGCGCGCGGCCTGCAGGCGCGGCGCGCCGTGGTCGTGACGGGGCATGGCGCCGCCGAGGTGGAGCCTTTCGTCGCCCGTGCGGCTGACGGGCTGGACGCGCGCTGCGTGCGGCAGGAGCCGCAACTGGGCACCGGCCACGCCGTGCAGCAGGCGGTGCCGGCGCTGCAGGGCGACGGTACGGTGGTCGTGCTGTCCGGCGACGTGCCGCTGACCCGCGCGCACACCCTGCGCGCACTGGTGGCAGCGGGCGGGGGAGGGCAACTGGCCCTGCTCACCGTGACCCTGCCGGACCCGTCGGGCTACGGGCGCATCGTGCGCGGCGGTGACGGCGCGGTGCATGGCATCGTCGAGCACAAGGACGCCACCGAGGCGCAGCGCGCCATCGATGAGGTGTACAGCGGGATCATGGCCGTGCCCGCGGGGCTGCTGGCCGGCTGGCTGGCGCGGCTGACCAACGACAACGCCCAGGGCGAGTACTACCTGACCGACATCGTGGCCATGGCCGTGGCCGACGGCGTGCCCGTGGTGGCGCACCGCATCGCCGATGCGCTGCAGGTGGCTGGCGTGAACAGCCCGCTGCAGCTGGCCGAGCTGGAGCGCGCACACCAGCTCGCACAGGCGCGCGCGTTGATGGAGCAGGGCGTGCGCCTGGCCGATCCCGCGCGCTTCGACCTGCGCGATGATCCGCGCACCGGCGCGCGCGCCGAACTGGCCTGCGGGCAGGATGTGGAGATCGACGTGAACTGCATCTTTTCCGGCCGCGTGGAGCTGGGCGAGGGCGTGCGCATCGGCGCGCACTGCTGCATCGCGAATGCGCGCATCGCCGCGGGCGCGGTGGTCCACCCCTACACCCATATCGACGGCGAGCAGCCGGCGGGCGTGCAGGTGGGCGAAGGCGCGCTGGTCGGACCGTTCGCGCGGCTGCGGCCCGGCGCACAGCTGGGGCGCGAAGTGCACATCGGCAACTTCGTGGAAGTGAAGAATTCGAGCCTGGCCGACGGCGCCAAGGCCAACCACCTCGCCTACCTGGGCGACGCCACGGTGGGCGAGCGCGTGAACTACGGCGCCGGCAGCATCACCGCCAACTACGACGGCGCGAACAAGCACCGCACGGTGATCGAGGCCGATGCACACATCGGCAGCAACTGCGTGCTGGTGGCGCCCGTGACCATCGGTGCCGGCGGCACGGTGGGCGGCGGCTCCACCATCACCAAGAGCACGCCCGCAGGGGCCTTGAGCGTGGCCCGCGGCAAGCAGGTCACCAAAGAGAACTGGCAGCGGCCGGTGAAGCAGCGGCGCCCCGCATGACCGAAGCAGGCGCCGGCGCCGCGGGGCAGCCCGGAACAGGGCAGGCTCCGTACGAACACCTGGATGCGCCCGCGTTGCGCGCGCTGCTGGCCGAGCGCGACCGTGCGCTGGCCGAGATGGCGGCGGCGCACGACGAGTTCCTGCATGCGGTGTCCCACGATCTGCGCGCACCGCTGCGGCACATCGTCTCCTTCGGCCCGCTGGTGCGGGAACTGGTCGAGGACGAGGCACAGGGCCTACCCGCCGAGGAGCGTGCGGAGGCGTGCAGTTTCCTGGGCACCATGGACCAGGCCTCCCGCCGCATGGGCCGCATGCTCGACGGCCTGCTCGCGCTCTCGCGCATCGCCCATGCCCCGCTGCACCTGGCGCCGGTGGACCTGAACGCATTGGCGCGTGAGGCGCAGGCCACGCTCGACGGCGAGGCCGCCGGCCGCAGCGTGGAGTGGCAGTTCGCGCCCGGCCTGCCGACGGTGGCGGGCGATGCCGCGCTGCTGCGCCAGCTGCTCACCGAGCTGCTGGGCAATGCGCTCAAGTTCACGCGGGACCGCTCCCCTGCCCGCATCGCGGTGAGCGGGGACGTGGCCGTGGACGGTACGGCCCGGCTGGAGGTGCGCGACAACGGCACGGGTTTCGATCCCGCACGTGCGGGCGCGCTGTTCGGCGTGTTCCAGCGCCTGCACCGCGAGGCGGATTTCGACGGCATGGGCGTGGGGCTCGCCAAGGCCCGCGCGATCATGCAGCGCCACCGGGGGCGCATCGGCATCGACGCAGTGCCCGGCGAAGGCTGCACCCTCACACTCGAGTGGCCACCCGGCGGTGGGCAGGCGGCCCGGCCCTGAGCCGCTCAGCAGGGAGGCGCGCCGTCCTTGCCGCCTGCACCGAGCGCGATGCCATTGCGGCCGTGGCGCTTGGCCTGGTAGAGGGCCGCATCGGCCGCATCCACCCAGTCCCGCACGTGGGTGTGCGCGGTTTCCAGGGCAGCGATGCCGATGCTGCAGGTGAACTGCAGTTGCGGCATGCCGTGCACGCGTGCCTCCTGCGCCTGGGCGCGGATGCGCTCGGCCACTAACCGGGCCGCCGCGCGGTCCCGGCCCCGCAGGATCACCGCGAACTCGTCGCCGCCGTAGCGGCCGGCGCAGTCGGTGGCACGCACGTTGGAGCGCACCAGCCGGGCCACGGTCCGGATCACCTCGTCGCCCACGCTGTGGCCCCAGCGGTCGTTGATGTCCTTGAAATGGTCGATGTCCAGCATGAGCAGGCTGGTGGGAGCGTTCTCGGCATGGAAGCGTCCCAGCGCGGCCTCGGCCTGCTCCTGCCAGTGGCCGCGTCCATACAGGCCCGTGAGCGCGTCCACTCGCCGCAGTTCTTCGAGCTGCTGGTTCTGGTGGGATACCTTGCGGATCAGCCGGTGGCTCGCCAGGCTGACCGACATCGAATGCAGCACCATGACGGGCATGCAGGCCACGATGACCTCCATCGAGCTGTGCGGATCGAAGCGCAGGCCCGTGGCCGCGGCGCTGGCCAGCCCCGCGGCGGCCATGCCCGGCAGCGAGCGTGCCCACAGCCCGCGGATGCCGCAGGCGACCTTGTCCTGCATCGTGAGCAGGCACAGCAGCAGGCTGGGCAGCAGGTTGAAGTGCATGAGCGGCACCAGTGCTCCCACCAGCGCGGAGTCCACGAGCAGATTGCGGATCTCGGCGCGGTACGGGTCGGCGCTGCGTCCCGCCAGCACGAAGGCTGCATGCGGCCAGACCAGCGCGACGAACGCAGCGAACGCCCATTCCGCATGCGATGCGCCGTCCTCCCACAGCACGGTCGCCACGGCAATGCCGCCGAGCCCCATGCCCAGGGCGCGCAGGGGATAGATGCGTTGGCGCAGCGGGTGCTTGGGAGGGCCCATCGGTGCTGGAGGTGCGGATTGGCTCGCAGCACTCTACCGCATGGCCCGGCTCCGGCGACCCCGGTCTTGCCCGGCCCCGGTGCCTGGTTCACGCGTCCCGCACGATCGGAACGCGCGTATCGAACTTGGCGCGCTTGACGCCGAAGAACGCCTTCACGTTGCGCACGTTCGCGTCCCCCGTGAAGAGCCGCTGGGTCAGTGCGAGATAGCCGGGCATGTCCCGGGTGTGGACCACCAGCATGAAATCCGGGCCCGGCGCCACCCGCCAGCACTGCTGCACCGCTTCGTCGGCCACGGCCTTCGCTTCGAGGGCGTCCAGCATTTCGGCCCCCTGGCGGTCCAGCGTCACCTCGACGAATGCCGTGAGCCCGTGCCCCTGCAGTTGCGCCAGCCGGTCGGGTTGCAGGATGGCCACCTGCCGCTCCACCAGCCCCAGGTCATGCAGCCGCTTGATGCGGCGCAGGCAGGTGGGCGGAGAGACGTGCGCGAGCCCGGCCAGGGTCTGGTTGCTCAGGCTGGCGTCGGTCTGCAGCAAGTCGAGCAGGCGGAGATCGGTGGCATCGAGTTCAATGGATTCCATGATTCATTTATAAATGAAATTTTATTTCTCCATAAAAAATACATGAAATAAAAGTCCAATCCGTGCCATCGATCGATCTGAAATTTTATGCGGCCCTGCCTACGATGGCACCGCTTTCGCCACTCGGCTTTTCCTCATCCATTCCTGAAGGACCTCTTCCATGTGCGGCATCGTCGGCGCGGTCTCCACGCGCAATATCGTTCCCATCCTCGTCCAGGGCCTTCAGCGGCTGGAGTACCGGGGTTACGACTCGTGCGGCGTGGCCATCCACGACGCCAGCCTGGGCACCGCGCCCACCGGTGGACTGCGGCGCGCCCGCAGCACGGCGCGCGTGGCGGAGCTGCTGGAGCAGGTGCGCACGGAGCACGTGGAAGGCGCCACCGGCATCGCCCACACGCGCTGGGCCACGCACGGCGCGCCGGCCGTGCACAACGCGCACCCACATTTCAGCCACGGCTCCGGCCCGGACGAGCCGCTGCGCCTGGGCCGCGTCGCGCTGGTGCACAACGGCATCATCGAGAACCACGAGGCGCTGCGCGCATCGCTGCAGGCCCGTGGCTACGTGTTCACCAGCCAGACGGATACCGAGGTCATCGCCCACCTCGTGGACAGCCACTACAGCGGCGACTTGTTCCAGGCCGTGCGCGCTGCCGTGGCCGAACTGCATGGCGCCTATGCCATCGCCGTGATCCACAAGGACGAGCCCCACCGCGTGGTGGGCGCCCGCGCCGGCTCCCCGCTGATCCTGGGCGTGGGCGACGGCGAGCACTTCCTGGCGAGCGACGCCATGGCCCTGGCCGGCGTCACCGACCAGATCGTGTATCTGGAAGAGGGCGATCTCGTCGATCTGCAGCTGGGCCGCTACTGGATCGCCGGCAAGGACGGCCAGCCCCTGGACCCCGCGAGCCGCCCGGTGCGCACCGTGCTCGCCCACAGCGGCGCCGCCGAACTGGGCCCGTACCGCCACTACATGCAGAAGGAAATCTTCGAGCAGCCGCGCGCCATCGGCGACACGCTGGAAGGCGTGCGCGGCGTGGCGCCCGAATTGTTCGACGGCGCCGACGGTACCGCCGCCTGGCGGGTGTTCAAGGAAGTGGATTCCGTCCTGATCCTGGCCTGCGGCACCAGCTACTACAGCGGCTGCACGGCCAAGTACTGGCTCGAATCCATCGCCGGCATCCCCACGCAGGTGGAAGTGGCGAGCGAGTACCGCTACCGCACCAGCGTGCCCAACCCGCGCGCGCTGGTGGTGACCATCAGCCAGTCCGGCGAGACCGCCGACACCCTGGCCGCGCTGCGCCATGCGCAGAGCCTGGGCATGCAGCACACGCTGACCATCTGCAACGTGTCCACCAGCGCCATGGTGCGCGAATGCAAGCTGGCCTACATCACCCGGGCGGGCGTGGAGATCGGCGTGGCGTCCACCAAAGCCTTCACCACCCAGCTCGCGGGGCTGTTCCTGCTCACGCTGGCGCTGGCGCAGGCGCGCGGCCGCCTGAGCGAAGAGCAGGAGGCGCGCCACCTGCAGGCCATGCGCCACCTGCCCGTGGCCCTGCAGGGCGTGCTCGCGCTCGAGCCGCAGATCATCAGCTGGGCCGAGGACTTCGCGAAGATGGAGAACGCCCTGTTCCTGGGCCGCGGCGTGCACTACCCCATCGCCCTGGAAGGCGCGCTCAAGCTCAAGGAGATCAGCTACATCCACGCGGAGGCCTACCCGGCCGGCGAGCTCAAGCACGGCCCCCTGGCCCTGGTGACCAGCAGCATGCCCGTGGTCACCGTGGCGCCCAACGACGAACTGCTGGAAAAGCTCAAGAGCAACCTGCAGGAAGTGCGCGCCCGCGGCGGCGTGCTCTACGTGCTGGCCGACGCGAAGACCAACATCGATACCTCCGAAGGCATGCACGTGATCCGCATGCCCGAGAACTACGGCGCGCTCAGCCCGATCCTGCACGTGGTGCCGCTGCAGCTGCTGGCGTACCACACGGCGTGTGCGCGGGGGACGGACGTGGACAAGCCGCGGAATCTGGCGAAGAGTGTGACGGTGGAGTGAGCGAGCGCCCGCATCTGACCGCCTGCGGCCCAGAAACAGAATTTGAAATTGCCCCCGCCAATTAGTGAAACGGTCGGGGGCTTTCTCCTCTGAAGCGGTCTGATTTTTCGGCAACAGCACGCACCGGTGAAGCGCGGGTCAGACCCCCTTCGAGGACCTTCGAATTTTTGTAAGAAAACTGTGATAACGGTCTTACTGACAACTCAGTAATTTAGGGAACAATCGGATGCACTGCTGGCGCGGATGTGGTTTGATTCGCGGCATGAAGCGAGACGGCCGCACATTGGCGCACAACACACTGGAAGAGATGCGCATGCTGGCCCTGCAGCGCATGCGAGAAGGCGAGAAGCCCGCTGCGGTTTCAGCCTCGTTTGGCATGAACAGAACATGGGCCTACAAGGTGCGGGCTGCGGCTCGTGGTCGAGGCAAGGGCGCACGAGCTTTGCGCTCGACCAAGGGCAGCGGGCGCCCGCGCAGCCTCACCGCCACACAAGAGCGGCAGGTCTTCGTCTGGGTCAACGGCAAGAACCCGCTGCAGTACGGCTTCGACTTCGGACTGTGGACGCGGCAGATCGTGCGCGAACTGGTGACGCAGCGCTTCGGCATCACGCTCTCGCTGGCCAGTTAGGTACGTTGCCATTGACTACCAGTGTGCCGCGTTGCGCCTAAGTGCGCTCTATAGATGGCTCAAGACGACGCGGCCGCCAAGGAGACTCGCGGCGCGATTCGGGTAAGCGATGCGCTCGCATCGTTTCCGCCGACGCACCTCGTCCAAACGGGTGTGGTGTGAGCCCGTCGAAAGTACGCGTTCTCCTGGCTAGCCAGGTTGTGCTTGGCGGATACGCCTGATAACGTATATCAGTTTGCGCTATCGCGCGGAGCGCGTTCGGCTAAAACGCGGTCACTTCACCTCACATGCCCCGCCCGCTGCAAAAGACAGCTGCCACGTCGCTGAAGATGACTCCCGAAGTTCGTGACTTGTGGGAGCAGTGCGCGGCCGCGGAGAACCGGAGTCTGACGAATATGTTCGAGACGATGGTTCGGGCGTACGCAAGAACGCTAAACGTTGTGTCGACGACGGCAGCGCCGGAACGCACCGCCAAGCGGAGAAAGAAGTCGGCACCTAAGAAAGATTAAGAAAGGCAGGAGATGGAGGAGCGCACCGGTACGGAGTCCGACGACAGCATGCGAGTTGTGGAGGGGTCTGCTTCGGCCAGCCCGAAGGCCCCTTCGCGACTGAGCCTCTTGCGGCAAATTCGAGGCCTCAAGCTAGCAGGACAGGCGTGCAATGCCTCGCCGTCCGCAGTTGTGGGCACCGCCATAGCGACCTGGTGCGCAGCCGACTTCAAAGCATTGCCGGCGTCGGGTCTGCCGTACTCCAAATCACTCGCAGCCACGCCGGCACTCCAGTCGTTCGTCAAGTGCGTGCGGCAACTTGGGTTTCTGGAGGCTTCGTATTGGCTCAGCTCTGCCTATGCAATGCTCGCCAACGAGATGCATCGTAAGCAGCTCGCGATATTCTTCACGCCCGCTTCGCTCACGCGCGGGCTGCTGGACGACTTGGCCGAACAGGGCGTCGAGTTCGGCTCGCAGTCGTTCCTTGACCCTGCATGCGGAGGTGCCGCTTTCCTGGCCCCAATCGCGTTGCGGATGAGAGATGCGCTACGCAGCGAGGGAATTGGCCCGAAAGCCATCCTTCAGCACGTCGAAAGCCACCTGTACGGCACCGACCTCGATGGCACCCTGTGTGCTTTGTCCGCGCACTTTCTACGGATGGCGCTGCACGAAGAGATTCGTGCCAGCGGCTACGTGCCGGCGTTCAAGGTCCATCGCGCGGACTCTTTGCGCGAGCTGGCCTCCATGTTCGGTCAGCTGGATGTGGTCGTTTGCAATCCTCCGTATCGAAAAATGGGGGGCGACGAACTCGTCCCCCTTAGGGACCAGTACGGAGAGGTCATCGAGTCCCAGCCGAACCTCTATGGGCTGTTCATCGCCCTGTCCGTCCGTCTGCTGCGCGAGGGCGGCCGAGCGGCACTTGTGACCCCCACTAGCTTCCTCTCTGGCCAGTACTTCAGCGCGCTGCGCCGCTTCCTGTCACGCAATACCGCGATTGAGCACATTGGCATGGTGAGCGACAGGCTTGGGGTCTTCATCGACGTCGAGCAGGAGACCGCGCTCACTGTGCTCCGTCGGTCTGCGCCCGCTGCAGCGCCAGAAGCGTGGGCGGATGTGTCCGTCGTATCCGCGACAGGGAAGTACCAGAGCGTCGGCAAATGCCGGCTGCCCCACTCCGGAGAGGTGTGGCCCATTCCTCGGGGCGTCGACGACGTGACGCTGCTGCACACGGCGGGGAAGTCGACCTTCCGGCTCTCACACTATGGCTACCGCGTACGCATTGGAGCCTTCGTCTGGAACAGAGACAAGCGGCCGACCTTCCAGTGTGCGCGAGATGTGAAACGTGCGCGCTGTCGCACGGCGGTCCCGCTGCTTTGGTCCGCGGACATCTCGCTCGATGGTCAACTGCAGTTTGACGGTGCGACCGCGAAGGCAGATGAGCATCGATTCGTCGACCTGGGCAGCCGCGAGCACACCTCGGTCGTGACTCGACCCGGCGTGGTCCTTCAGCGGGTCACGTCGAACACGCAGGCGAGGCGTTTGGTTGCCGCGGCAGTTCCGCGACGCTTGTTTGAGGAGTATGGCGGCTTCGTTGGCGAGAACCACCTGGTGGTGCTTGAGCCGACTGTGGAATCTCCCGTTCTGACTGCGGAAGAACTTGCCAGCCTCTTGGCAGTCCCCGCGGTTGACCGCTTCTTCCGATGCATCTCTGGGGCGACGAACGTCTCGGCTTTCGAGCTCAGGCAACTAGCCTTGCCGGACCCGCACCGCCTCAAGGCTCTTCTCAAGAGCGGGCTCCCGATGCAGCAGGCCGTGCACCTCGCGTACGCGGCCTGAAGTGACTAGACGGTAAATGGAAACTCGTGCAGCCGTAGTCATGCGACCGCTCAACAGACTCACCCAGCGCCTGGAAGACCAGGCGAACGCAAAAGCCGCCAAGACCGCGCTGCTTGCGAAGTTCACAACGCCCAAGAAATCAGGCCCGCCTCCGAATGGCGCCGCGGTCACGGTCGCTCCCTCGGACCTGGCGGCTGAAACCAAGCCACCAGAATCGGCTGGCCAGACGATACCGGCGGGTCCCGCCGCTCCACACGCGCCTCGCTTTGGGACAGCCCAGGTGCCGGTGCTTAAGGACGGGGAAACTGAGACCGGCACGGTCTCCAACGCGCTGGCGTGGCTCGTGGACCGCTACCTTGAGGCTGCGGTGACCCGCAAGCGCCAAATCGCGATTCTGTGGCCGACGGCTCCGAAGTCTCTCGTGCTCGTGCACGCCCTGGCCACGCTGGAGCGCTGGACGGAGGGCGACAAAATGGGAATCCGGGGACTGACCTTCCCGGTGAAGACGAACGTCTTCTACCCTTTGAACCACATGCGGTTCGCTCGAGCTCCGCTACTGCGTCTCGGCCTCCAATTCGCGGAGACAAGCCCGAACCCAAAGGTCAAGCGCTCATGCCGGGCGAAAGACCCCTATCTGTCGGCATTCAACAGCGCCCTGAAGGACCTTGCGGACCCCCGATGGTCGAACCCAACGCTCGGCGAGCTGCTCCCGCACTTCCTGGCAACTCCGGCGCAGCCTACGTGGGCGAGCTGCGAGACCAGACTCCTCTCGCAGCTCGGCGCGAAGCTGCAAAAGCGCAGCCAGGCCGCTGCGCTGCGGACGAACTGCTCAATCATCGGAAACCCCTCTACGGCTCCCGATGCGATGTTCGCGCTGGATGGCCGAATGAGCACACCGGAGCTCAAAAAGGCACTGCTTGCCCTGAAGAAAGTCGGCGCACCAGAGGTCGTCATCGTGAACGCGACACGAAGTGTCCGTCGCGAATCACGCGGCTGGAAGGGCGCGCTTGCCCGGTTCTGCTTGCAGCTGGAAGCCGTGTTCGGCGCCGACGCTCCGGGCGTCCTCATCGTGGCAGATGAACCGCACGCCGCGTACCGTCTGCGCGATGAGCTTTTTGCCCAGAATTTGAAGCGACCGGCGTCCGACCGTTGGAGCCCAGGGCAGGAGTACGGCATCGTCGGAGTTCCGTGCGCCGTCAAGACCGACGGCCTGATGCTCCCCGGCGCAGTAGAAACGCGCGTGCCCGCGCTGCGAGAGATTGACACGGAGATTGTGGACGCCGAGGCGGCCAAGGTGGTCAGCCGCCTGAATCGAGTTGCCAATGCCGCCGAGGGTGGGAGGGAAGCCGCGAAGCCAGTCACGGACGCAATGGCTTACCTTAACCGAGTCGCCGCACTTCCGTGTGGTGTGCGTGACCTGTCGCAATGGCTTGCGAACGCCGAGGCAGATGACCGCGCCCGTCAACGCTGGGCTTGGTCCAGCTTCTACGCGTCGCTGCTCTCGTACTCGCGCAGCGGCCAGGCCGCGGACCAGCAGAAAACCTTGGTGGCGGCCATAGATGCAGCCAACAAGCTGGTGGCCAACTACGACGACGCGACTCCGTTCGCGCATTTGCTGGCCAGGCACATCGGCGCGGCCGTTGAGAAGAACAAGCAGGTGGTCGTGGTGATGGCGTCGCACTTCCACAAGCACTTGGCTGTGCGTTTTCTCTCCAGGTATGCCGAATTTCGGAATGGCCGCTCCTTTGGCGAGTTCGCGAAAGACGTGACGCTCATCTGCACCCCGCAACTGGACGAGGTGCTGAGCACCATTGGCCGCGCACAGCTTGTCTTCGCCGGCCTCGATGAAGAGTCTCTCCGACTGCTTGTCACCGACGACCGCATCCCGAGCCACTCGACGCTGCTCCTAACACAGCAGAACGGGCAGTACCTCCGGGCGGCCATGAAGCCCCTCGTCGAGCACTTCCCCGCTTTCAAGCCGCTGAAGCCTCGGATGGAGTCGATGCTGCGCGTTCTGATGCATCTCCCTGAGGACCCCGGTCTCCTGACCAACACTGACCTGGTCATGCCCGTTTTCCGCATGGAATTGAGCCAGGACACCTCGGATGCAAGTGAGGCCGAGAAAGACCCAGAGGCTTGGACGGTCATGCTTGAGGGCGGCCGATTGCACCGCCGCCCCAATCACCGTGTTTACGTCTACGACCCAGCGAGCAGAGAGGCCACGGAGCGCGGCTTCCGAAGCTGTGAGATTCGCACTCTCGAACCCGGAGACAAGTTGTTCGTCATGTCGCCAGACCTGCGCGACACGGTCGAAGGCGTATTCAAAGAGGCCGGCATCCCGCTGGAGACAGACAAGGTCTTCGAGGCCGCACTCCGCAACTACCACCGCCAAGTCAAGACGTTGCTGGTGCGCTCATTTCCGGAAGGGAGCCTCATCGACAAGGTGCGCGCGCTTCGCGCCGCCATCCTCGAGGCGAACCCGAAATGGAAGGGCGACTTTCCCGAGGAGCAGGCTGTCCGTCATTGGGTGAACCTTGGCAACGCAGCGGAAACTGCATTCGAGGACCTGCGGCCCCAAGCTCCCTTGAAGGAGGCGCACTTCGCCGCGTTCGCGAAGGCGCTGGGTATGTCCGACATCGAAGCCGCGGCCAACTGGCAGCGCGTCATCCTGCCGATTCGCAACGCTAGGCGTCAAGACGGCCGCCACGTCTCCGAGATTTACACGCACATGTTGCTGCAGCCCGAGTCCGTCATGGTGCACTCGAAGATTGGCCGGCAGACGATTCAGATGCTGTATGAGCGAGCCAGAGAAAGCCTCTGCGTCGTAGAAGCGCTCATCCCCAACAAAGAGGAAGCACTCCGTGCCTGAACTCACCCGCGCCGACCCCGCGAACCTGAACACAACGCTGAAAGAGGCTGTCGCCGACGCGATTATCAACATCACACATGCCCGTGTCAGTGGTGCCGGGTCTGTCGGCAAGTTCCTGTTTGGGGCGCGACCTCGCACTCTGCTGAACTCCGGGTTCCTGCTTCCTCAGCTAACCGCAGAGGGTGGTGACGAGGTCACGTCGCCAATCTGGATTTCCTCGCATGGTTTCCAGTTCCAGCTCGCGCGCAACACCGCTGGCGAGCTCGAGGTCCAGCCATCGCTCAGCGTTTATGTGCGCGTCTTGCCTCGCGAGGAGGACCTTAAGCGGCCGGACTGCAAGCTGGCCATCAAGCTTCGGCGTGCGACGCATGACCAGCTCCGGGCAGAGCGGGACCGCCGCCTCGACGAGGAATGGGAAAAGGTGAAAGGCGCACACACTTCGCGGTGGAAGCATCCTGAGTGGCGCGCTATCAGGGAGCGAGTGGTCGCAGAAGTTCATGCTGCGCTCGGCGTTCCGACCGACCTTCGGGCCCTGGATGAGGAGGAGCCTACCGAAGACAACGAGGGTGCCGGTGAAGGTGTAGTCGTCGGGGCGCAGTCCGCCAGGGTCCTCAGCGACGCGCACTTCGAGCCCATGGCCATTCCCCACAAGTGGATGCGTCTCGAGGTCCAAGTGCCGGCACTTAGGTTGGATATGACGCGGTCGCATGAGCAGTTGCTGACCGATGTCGCTGCGCATGCAGACAAAATGAACGCCGCCATTCGAGCTAGCCTTGAGGCGTGGCGCGCAAGCGAGGAGCCGAATGAAGGCGGCCGCCTATGGGGATACCGCCGCGGCGCCGAAGTGCCCGCCAGTCAATACCGCAAGTGGGCTGAGTTCCTGGCCCGGGTGCGCAACTCCAACCTCCCCGTGCTCGTTTCTGAAATCGAGTTGGCGTGGAACCTGGAGGCGAGCGTCGACTGGGCGGACCCAAGCAAGACGAGCCTGTTGCTGGCCCTGGAGAACGTCAGTCTTACGCCTCGAATGCGTGTCGATGAAACAGAAGAAGCGGTCTTTCAGGTCAACCTCACTGCCACTGTTCCCCAGGCCTTGCATCGGCCGCTTCTGCTCGAGCGAGTGGACCCTTCTTACCGATACAACCAGTATCTTCACTACGCCGCCATGGGGCACAACTGCGGGGTGGACGTGCTGCCCGATGGGCGTGACGGCAATGTGCGACTGAAGACCACGTGGACGCCGAGGTATGCCCAACCTCGCATCGTTCCCACAGCGGTGCCAGGCGTAAACCGCGAAGTCCGGGCGCTGAGCACACCTGCTGGCTTCGACGGGTTGCGACCGCTCGTGCCGGAATTCGAGAAGTGGTTGGAGGCGCAGCCGCGGCGCGTCGACCCTGGCCACGGCTTGCCAGAGGAGGACGTCGAGGGTCGTGCGAGAGAGGTCGCAGCGTTCGAGAAAGACCTGGGTTTGTGGCGCAACGAACTTGGGTCCATCAAGGCCGGAATCGAGCTGCTGGACGAGTCGCGGAAGCACTGGAAGGGCCGCGGCCCGCAGGAGGACCGGCGTGGCGTCGTATTTGAAGCCTGGCTGGCCATGAACGAGGCGATGGCTGACTTCATGAGCGTCCGCTTTCGCCGCGACGACAGCAAGTGGCGCCTGTTTCAGCTCGCGTTTATCGTGGCGAACATTCCCGCCTTTGCAACGCGAGTGCCAGAGTTCAAGGCCAAGTACCAGGAGAAGCGTGACGACGCGGTCACCCTGCTGTATTTCGCAACCGGTGGCGGCAAATCGGAGGCGTTCTTCGGCCTACTGGTGTTCACCCTGCTGCTTGACCGCCTGCGTGGCAAGAAGACCGGTGTCACGGCCATGCTCAGATACCCCCTGCGTCTGCTGACCATTCAGCAGGCCCAGCGCTGCGCTCGCGTGCTGGCCCACGCCGAGTTGGTGCGTCGGCGGAGCAACTACGGAGGGAGGCCCCTCTCAATCGGGTTTTGGGTTGGCTCCTCGGGCTCCCCGAACCGGCACTCAACTCAAGGGGTGGCCAGCATCCCGGCCGTTGACGCAGTTGCCCCGGACGCTCGGTCGGAAGAGGCGCTGCGAGACAAAGACCAGAGATACTCGGCCGCCTGGCGCGCCTGGAACAAGATACCTAAGTGCCCTTTCTGCGGGGCCGGGACAGCCCTGCGGGGCTTTCCCGATAAGGGCGGCACCTTGGGCCACGTTTGCTCCAGCCCGACCTGTGCTTCCAACGAGGGCAGTTGGCAGCCGCTGCCCTTCTACATCTGCGACGAGGACATCTACGACCTCGCACCGTCTGTGCTGCTCGGCACGGTCGACAAGCTTGCCCTCATCGGGCACTCCGCTCCGACCATTCGCCGAATCATGGGGATGTTCGGGATGGCCCCGTGGATGGACCCGAGTACAGGTCGCCTCGTCGTTCCCCAGCACAGGGACATGAGGGACGGCCCTGCCGCAAAGGGCATGCGGGGGCTCTACCCGGCTTATGCCGACGGGGAGCGGCTGTTCTTTGACCCGTTCCCCAGCCTCGTCATCCAGGACGAGGCTCACCTGCTGGACGAGTCGCTCGGCACATTTGCCGCGCTGTTCGAGTCCACGTTGGACGCCATCTTTGAGCACTTGGGTAAGTCGCTGGGGGCTGACCTGGTGTCCCAGAGCCCTGCGGGAAAGCGGCGAAGGGCCAAAGTGGTGGCGGCTTCTGCGACCGTGTCGGAGCCGGAGCGCCAGCTGGAGCACCTGTACCAGCGTTCTATTCCTGCCGTGCAGTTCCCACACCCTGGGCCTAGCCTCTATGAGTCGTTCTACGCGCTCCCTGAGCTCGCCGAGGAGGACGCCCGCCGGAGCCTGGAGGACGTGGAGCTGCGGTCGAAGCAGGCGCGCATCTACTGCGCGTTCATGACCAACGGAAAGCCGCACACCGCCACCAGCGTGGCCGTGCTGTCGAATTTTCATCTCGCGATTTCAAAGCTGTTCGACGGCCTGACCTCCGGCGACGCGGCAAGGGCTGCCACGGCGCGAAGCCTGATGCTTGAGTTTATCTCGCCAGGCCCGCTCGCCATGTTCAGTGAGCAAGCTCTGGGCGGCGCGGAGGACTCCGACCTCGCGACTGCGGTGGACCTTCATCGCATCGCCCTGACGTACGTCACCAACAAGAAGGGTGGCGACCAAATCATGGCGGCTGAGGCTGAGGAGACGCGAAAACGCCATGTAAATGCAGGCCAGAGGCTGGATGGCTTGGACACCCGCCTCATCACCGGTTCAGTCGAGCAGGGGGAAATCCAAGCAGTTGTGCAGGCAGCTCAGACCCGCGATGAGCCCGGCAAACCCTTCACTCCACTGTCAAAGGTGCTCCGTTCGGTTATCGCTACTTCTGCCATCTCGCACGGCGTGGACGTAGAGGAGTTGAACTCCATGTTCTTCGCCGGCATGCCGTCGGACATCGCGGAATACATCCAAGCATCGTCTCGCGTGGGCCGAACCCATGTCGGCTTCGTGGTGCTCGTTCCGACACCACAGCGCCGGCGCGACCGCCAAATCATCGAGGTCTTCGACATCTTCCATCGCTTCCTCGAGCGCATGGTCCAACCCGCAGCGATTGACCGGTGGGCTGAGCGCGCTGTGGAGCGCGTGCACCCCAGCATGATGCAGGCGTACCTGGCTGGCGTCGTTCCCAGTCGTAGGCTGATTGAGGCAGATGCCGCGGCCAAACACCTGGTGCCCACATTCAGCTACCTGCGAGAGATGCTCAAGGAGCATCGTGAGCGTCAGGGGGCATTCCTCTCTGAAGTGAACGGTTTCATTGAGCTCGCCATCGGTCTCAAGGACGGCTACTGCCCCGAAGGCGAAGAGCACTACAGGCGAATGATTTCCGAGCGTACAAGGGATGTTCTTGGCGTCTGGGACACTGACACTTGGAGGGAAGACGGCACCCTCAAGAGCTACTTCGAGGCGCAGCCTGATTCGATGCGGAAGCCCATGACTTCGTTGCGGGATGTCGACGAGGCCGGCCTCATTCGAGCGGCACGAAAGGTCTCAGCAAATCGGCCTTTGGCTGCACAAGATGTGCTCACGGTGATGGACTTGATAAGGCACGGCGTCGCCGGCAGTGAAGAAGGAGCCGAAGAATGAATGCCCCAGCGTTCTTGCCTGATGAGGACTTCAAGAAGGTCCTGAACACCCCGACGATGAGCCGCTCGCGCAACCAGCTGGCGTCCTCGTATGCGCCGGGCGCGTTTTTCACCTTCGAGGGGGGCCGCGGAGCGTGCATCGCGGTGCCGGACAAGTCACAGACACCCGATGAAGCTGACATCTCCAGCGCATCGAGGGACCAAATCATCACACGCTTGGCAGAGGTGTGGGACAGCTGGTTCTCGAGAGCAGTCAGCGCTGCGAACGGCGGGCGGCCCGTGGACCCGCGGTTGTGCATCGACCAGCGACTTCTGGCGCCGGGCGGTGGAGTTCAGCACTTGGGCGCCGCGAATCTGACATTTGTGAATCCGCTGCGCATGTCGTATGTGCCTGCGCCGCTCACGTTCGTCTGCAACCACTGTGGTCTGTTCAAGGCCTACGACACCCCGGGGGACCTGGCTCGCGACCGAACAAGCTTCGAGACGCCATCGTGCAGGGGCAGGCCTGGCAAGTCGTGCCAATGGCGCCAGCTTGATGTCGTCTTCGTCCACTGGTCCGGGGAGTGGTCGCCTGCGATGCCGGGCCGGTGGGAGTGGAACGACGAGGCGGCCGAGGTTCGGCTCACTCGGCGGGTCTGTGGTCTCTGCCACGGAGACCGCTTCTTGCTCCACACCCAGTCTCCCCGGATTGGTGTATGGTCGTTCCAGTGCGCGAATCCTCAATGCAACGACCGCCGCGACGCTTGGAGACAAAACGACAAGTGGACTACTGAGGTCTTGGGCCCGGACAGCAATCGCGTGATTGACGCCCGGCGCATGGAACCGATTTCCTACCGTGCGTCCTCGGCGTTTTATGCGCAGTCGGAGCAGTTCGTCGTCTTCTCGGAGAGAGACCAGGGGCTGCTGGAGCTGCTGCAAGAGGGGAAGCGGCGGGCGCTGCAGGAATTTATCGCAACCCACTTCGGATATGGGGGCGCGCAGCCGTCCCTTGAAGAAATGCGCGACGTGCTGCTGCAGGGTGGTCATGCTGCTAAGTGGGAGAGCTATGAGAGCCTGAGCAAGATGCGTGAGGCCTTCCAGGCGACTGGTCAAGCGGACATGGTGGCGACGCTCGACAAAGAGCTGCAGAAGCTGGTGAATGGTTGGTTCGATGCGGGCCTGGTGGCAGCGAAGGCGGAACTCCCAGACGTCCTGCGAGCCCAGATTGCGAGGCGCTCCGAATTCTCGAGTCGGTATGACCCGTTCAGCCTCAGCGTTGAGCATGAGGCGCTTCGGCGTAGCAAGCTTTCCAGGACGCGGGACGATTCCGGTCGTTCGCCCTTTGTTCGCTTTCAGCATCTCGACCGAGACTTGGCGCCCAAAGACGCCGGAGACAAGGAGCGGCAAGAGGCCGAGACGGCTAGATTGATTAAGAAGCTTGGCATGGCGGAGCTCGGCCTGGTCCGGGACTTTGAGTTGTGCCGCTTCACACACGGCTACACCCGTGTCGGCGCGACCCCGACCATCGAGAAGCACGGCACCGACATGCCGGTGCGCCTCCGGTTGTTCGAGCCATTGGAAGGTGGCAAGCGGCCGATTTACGTGGTCACCCAGGCCAACGAGGCGTTGTACGTTCAGCTGGACCCGCAGGCGGTGTACGGATGGCTCTCAGCGGTAGGCATCCCCAACCTGCCTGAGTGGTCGCAGAAGGACAGCGTCAAGTTCGGTGGCCGCCTCCTGGAGGTCGCGGAGCCATTCGGCAGGTTCTTCTCCGCTCTCCACGAAGCCGACGCGTCAACCTATCGCTACGTCTACACGCTGCTTCACAGCTACGCGCACGTGCTGATGAAGTCGATTGCTGAATTCTCCGGCCTCGATGTTGGGTCACTGGGCGAGTACTTGTTTCCGGCGGACCTCGCATTCGTCGTGTACCGGAACGGCACCACGATGGACCTTGGGAACCTCTCGTCGCTATGGCGAAATGAGCACAATCGCTTCTTGGGGCATCTGCTCGAGACGTCGACGCACCGGTGCAACTCGGGCAGCCTGTGTGACCTTCATGGCGGTGCTTGTCCCGACTGTATTATGGTTCCGGAGACTTCCTGCATTGCGCAGAATCGGTTGCTGTCCCGGTCTGTACTGCTCGGAGGAAACGCTCCACGTGAAGACCTGACTCACAAGGGACAGCGCATCCCCGGGTTCTTGGACTTTCTCAATGCACCTGCGACCTGAGGTCCGGGAGGCGTTCGTACGGATGGCCCGCCACAGCGACGTTGCGGGAGCTGTCTGCGCCAGTGTTGCCGCCGGCCAGTTCAACGAGGCAACGGACGTCAGGAGAATCTGCACTGGTGCTGGCATCTCGCTGGCACGCGTCGGAGAAGTGGAGGACTTTCTGAAAGCGGGTGCAACTGCCGGACTGTTCGAGAGGTCGTCGCAACTCACGTGGCGACCCCTGTCGCGTGCTCTTCACGCTGAACTTGCCCCTCTGTTTACCGGCGCGTGCCTCTACCGCTCTGAGGTCCACTCTGATGAGGACATGGTACAGGTGGTCGTCACCAGACCACCGGCGCCGAGCCGGTTTACCAAGGAGCTGCTGGCGACCGCGGGAGAGTGGGGGATAGTCGACACCAAGGAGGCGCTGCCTGGCATCGCAGAAGCGGCTCGTGCGCGGTTTTGCGTGATGACACCCTATGTGGACGAAATAGGCGCGCCGATGCTAGTCAATCTGTTCGCTCGGGTTCCGAGAGGCGCGCGCCGCGTCCTCATCTGCCGCGCCGACGCTGCATACCAGCTGCCCACAGGGCTCAGGAATGCCGCGGGTGACTTGGCGGCACTGAATGTCAGTGTCTTGAGCTTTCGCCTTGAGCGAGAGGGGCTTGCTGGGAACGAGACGTCTCACGCCAAGGTGGTTCTGGCCGATGGTCACACGGCCTACGTCGGTTCTCTCAACATGAACCGATGGTCGCTCGAGTACTCGCTGGAAGTAGGCGTGTGCGTTACGGGGCGCTCGGCTGCGCTGATTGCGAACGTCGTCGACGCCGCGGAGCGCGTGTCTGTGCGTATGCAGTTGCCCGCTTCGTAGGCACGCCTCCTCTACGACACGAACCTCCACCCCCCAATACATCCTCGGAACTGAGGCGTACGACCGTGGCATCCAGCGCAAAGACCATCCAAATTTT
This sequence comes from Acidovorax sacchari, assembly GCF_042847045.1. Classification (NCBI taxonomy): domain Bacteria; kingdom Pseudomonadati; phylum Pseudomonadota; class Betaproteobacteria; order Burkholderiales; family Comamonadaceae; genus Acidovorax; species Acidovorax sacchari. The sequence continues at coordinate 4,667,490 of NZ_AP035783.1, read as the reverse complement.
CCTGCCGTCCGGCGACCCCCAAGGAATACGCCAAGCGGAAATCACCACGCGCATCGTGCGTCTCATCGAAGTGCCGCGGGCGTTGCTGAAGAACTTCTTAGCCATGCCAGAGTCGGCAGGTGGTGCGGTGTACTTTCTGTTCGGAGACGCCGAGGAGTCGGTCAAGCCGCAGGTTTACATCGGCCAGACCTCAGACCTGAAGAAGCGGCTCGTGAAGCACCAGAAAGAGAAGGACTTCTGGCAACGCGCGGTGGTCATGCTTTCTCGCGCGGACAGCCTGACGACCACGCACTCCCTGTACCTGGAGGGCCTTTGCATTCAGCGCGCAAAGGAGGCCAGCCGGTACGTCGTGGAAAACGACACGAACGGCAACAAGCTGAACACGACTAAGCCCATGGAGGCCGAATGCGAAGAGCTACTCGAGACGGGGGAGACGTTGATGTCCACCCTCGGCTTCCAGGTTTTTGAGAAGCCCGTGAAGCCGGCGGAGGCCTCAAATCTGTACTTTTGCACCGCCTCCGGGACAGACGCCAGAGCGCAGTACACCCCTGAAGGCATGGCCGTCCTCAAGGGCTCGAAGGCTCGCGGCCAGGTCACCGACAGCTTCAAGGACAAGGGCTTCCACGTGCTTCGCAAGCAGCTGGAAGCGGCCGGAGTGCTGAAGCCTGCCGGCCAGCAGCTGGTGTTCACGCAGGACTATGTCTTCAAGTCGCCCAGCGCCGCGGCAGCCATCGTCGTCGGCAACAACATGAACGGGTGGATTTCTTGGAAGAACAAGGACGGCAAGACTCTGGACGCCGTCGTGCGCCAGGCGAGCTGACTCGAAGCGCCGGAAGGCAAGACGGTGGGGCCCAGGCTAAAACCCCGGCTGTACACTCGAAAGAACGTAAAGCTCATGAAGAGCGTAGCTACACGGGCTGGAGAGTGGGGCTGCCTTCGCCGTGTGCTCGACCAGCTTGCTGCTGTGGACCCAGAACGGCTGTTTGGCACCGGCGGAGCATCACTTACCGGCGTGAGTGACTACCGCTACTCGGACGTTGTGCGTGCGTACTGCCTCGCGGCAAGGTCGAACGCTGACAAGAAGAAGCAGCTCTGTCTCGCCTGGCTTGGCGGTGAGACGTTGGCACGCGACGAGTGCAAGTTCCTGGGTGTCCGGTCACTGCTTGATTGCTCGTACGTGGTCGTCCGGTTGCTAGATTTCGCACGGGTCGTCCGGTTGGCCGGGTGTCCCGGTGTGCTTTTGGTCCTTAAAGGCACCGAAAGCATCCAGCAGTTGCGCGCTGACGTGCGTGAACTGAACCAATACGCCCTGGTCAACCTATGGAACCGCCTGCACTCCCGTGAAAGGTATGGATGCCTTGTCGTGTTGGCAGGTACAGACGACTCGATACGCAATCACGGCACCGGCCTGCACGTCACCGCCGAGCTGAGGCACCTTCTGGTAGATAGCCGCGACGTTTTCGACTCGGGCCCTTGGGCGCGATGACGCGAAAGGAGCCGTTCTTCTGGAAGGCGAGGCGTCCGAGCGGAGGGGGCTGCCACCGGCTCACGAATCGAGCGAAGTTCAGGGGGGTACCTAACCTCATCGCAACGGTCGCAGTGAACTCCCAGAATGCTCGAAATATGTTTGTTGACAAGGAGTTGGCGAACTGCCGGGGCACTCGATTTCACTATCTGCGGGTGGTCATTTCAGGTTCTGTTTCTGGACCGCACGCCTTCGCCTCGGGAGAGGCGGCGGACGGAGGGCTCAGCGGCTGAGCGGGCGATTGATGGCTGATGGAATGGGGCGGCCATCAGAACCAACAGTGCCTGTTGGCCGCTCCGGGAAGCGAATGGACGGTGGCGCTTTGGCTCGCCCGTCAACGTTCATCGTTTCACCGCCGCGCCCAGATTGCCCAGGGCGCCCAGTTGCTTCAACCAGACGGACAACTGGTTATAGCAGTGGAATGCCTCCACCTTGCCATCCCGAAGGCGGAACACGTCGCAACAGGGTACGTCAAAGGTGCGCCCCGTTGGCGGCAGGACGCCTTCACTGGTCATGAAGTCACCCTGGTGCGTGCCTTGCAGCTTGAGTTCGACGATCACTGCGTCGCCTGCCGTGTAGAACCGCAACAATTCGCGGTGCATGTCAGGGAAGGCTGCCGAGATGGCATGGATCAGCTGGCCAACATCCCCGACCGTACAGCCGCATTCCGGAGGACTCGTCCTGAAAGAAGCCGTCGGCATGGAACAGGGCCGCGAATTTGTCCGCGTCCCGGCCGGTGCCTTCGGCCAGTGCATAGAGTTGCCTGATGATGTCTTCGTTGGTGGTCATTCAGATGTTGTACAGGAGTTCGATACGGCATGCCGGTCCCGGGGATTCCTCGGCATTCCCTGGGCCGGATGCGTCGTGTGCCTTACGCCCCCAGCAGCTTCTCCAGCGCCTCCACCCGGTGCCGCCGCGGCACCGTGATGGCGTAGAAGCTCTCGGTCAGTTCGCTCGACTGGCCGGCGATCACCAGCAGCCCGCTTTTCAGCTCGTCCTGCACCACCACCTCGGACAGCAGTGACAGCCAGCCGCTGTCGCGGGCGATCAGCCGCAGCAAGGCCATGTCGTCCACTTCGGCGCGCAGGCGAGGCGCCACGCCGGCCGAAGCGCACAGTGCATCGAAAGGCCCGCGCACGGCATGGCGGGGGCCGGGCAGGGCGATGTCCATGCCGTGCAGGTCCTGCGGCACGCGCAGGCCGCCGGCCGGCCAGCGGTGGGCCGGGCCCACGATCGAGATGGCCTGGCTGGCCAGAAAGCGGCAGTGCAGCGGGCGGCCGGGGTCGGCGGGCACGCTCTGGTTGGCCAGCACGACATCCAGCTGGTGCTCGAGCAGTCGCTGCAGCAGGTCGTCCAGCAGGCCCGATTCGAGGGTCAGCACCACGTCGGGGTCGGCCAGCAGGGGGCGCAGCAGGTTCTCCTGGTAGTTGCGCGACATGGTGGCGACCGCGCCCACGCGCAGCCGGGTCATCCCCTGGCTGCGGCCCTGCAGCCGCCCCAGCAGTTCCTGGCCCAGGCCGAAGATGTCCTCGGCATACGACAGCACCACCTGCCCGGCCTCGGTCAGCACCATGCGCCGGTTCTCGCGCGTGAACAGCGGCTCGCCGAGTCGCTCCTCCAGTTGGCGGATCTGCGCGGAGAGCGCCGACTGCGAGGCATGCACTTCCTCGGCCGCCCGTGTCAGGTGGCCCAGCTTGGCCACCCGCCAGAAGTAGAAGAGGTGGTGGAAGTTGAGCTGCTCGAGACGCATTGTTCTGATTAAAAGATTAATTCGTTTCTTTTAATGAATTTTACAGAACATGTGTGCACGGCCACCATGGCGACCCATGCAAGACCTCGACTTTCTTCCTTCCATCGCTGCCCTGTTGCCCGCGGCGCTGATGCTGTGCACCGCCGCCGGGCTGTCGCTTCACCGGGGGGCGCTGCACGCGGCGTCTGCGCTGGGCCTGGTGGCTGCGGTGGCCGCGCTGGTCGCCGTGGCCATGGGTGCTTCCACACCGCTCGCTCCCTGGCTGCGCCCCACGTTGCCCGGCACCGCCGTCGCGGTGCTCGTGCAGGCACTGGGCGGGGTGGTGGGCGTGTTCTCTGCCCGCTACCTGGACGGCGAGGCGCGCCAGGCCCGCTACGCCGCCGCGCTGGCCGCGGTACTGGGCGGCGTGCAGGTGCTGCTGCTGGCCGACCACTGGGCCGTGCTGATAGCCGCCTGGGCCGGCATCGGCCTGGCGCTGGAGCGGCTGCTGTGCTTTTATGCCGACCGACCGTTCGCGCTGCTGGCCACGCACAAGAAGCGCGTGGCCGACCGCGCGGCCGATGGGCTGCTGGTTGGTGCCGCGGCGCTGAGCTGGCATGCGGTGGGCAGCGGCTCGCTGAGTGACCTGGCGGCCCATGTGCAGGCTGCGGGCCTGTCCGCGCCGCTGCAGGTGGCCGCCGTGCTGCTGGTGGCCGCCGTCGTGTTGCGCACCGCGCTGATGCCGGTGCACGGCTGGCTGATCCAGGTGATGGAGGCGCCCACGCCGGTGTCGGCGCTGCTGCATGCCGGTGTGGTGAACCTGGGGGGCGTGGTGCTGATCCGCTGCGCGCCGTTGCTGGAACACGCCATGCCGGCGCGCGCCCTCCTCGTCGCGCTGGGGCTGGCGACGGCGCTGGGCGCCGGCCTGGTGATGCTGACCCGCATCAGCATCAAGGTGCGGCTGGCCTGGAGCACCGTCGCGCAGATGGGCTTCATGCTGGTGGAATGCGGCCTGGGGCTGTACACCCTCGCGGCACTGCACCTGCTGGGCCATTCCATCTACAAGGCGCATGCCTTCCTGGCCGCGTCCGACGTGGTGCGGCAGACCCGGGCGCGGGCGCTGCGGCCGCCGCAGATGCCGGCCCGCGCCAGCCTGCTGGCCGCACCGTTGCTGGCCGGGACGGTCGTCGCGGCCATGGGCGGTGGCTGGCCGCTGTGGTGGACGGGCGTGATGGCGCTGGCCTGGGCGCCGCTGCTGTGGGCATCGGCGCTGCGGCAGCTGGCCACCGGCCTGGCCGCCACGGCGCTGCTGACGGCCGTGGCCCGCGCCGCCCACGCGCTGCCGCTGGGCCTGCACGATGCGCCGCAGGGCGCACTGGGATGCCTGGCCCTGGCCGGCATGGCGGCGCTCTACGCCGTGCTTGTCGCGATGCAGATGCGCCCGCAGGCACTGCTGACTGCGCGCCGCTGGAGCTACGCCGGCTTCTACCTCGACGAGTTCTACACCCGCTGGAGCCTGCGCCTGTGGCCGCGCCGCTGGACACCCACGCCGCCCCCACCGCGCCCCGCCACGATCTGACAGAGAAAGAAGAAGACCATGCACACCGACACCCTCGAACACGACGCCCTGGCCCGGGCCGGGGCGCACGCCCGCATCCAGGCCGCCTGTGCCCAGGCCTGCGGCGCGATCGCTCCCGCCTGGCCGCTGGACCGCGCCATCGCCGTCAACCCGCACTGGCAGCGTACCGGCCAGCCGCTGCGCCGCGTCGCCGCGCGCATGGCGTTGCTGGGCGGCATCCAGGTCTTCCCGCCGCGCGAGCGCCAGCGCGAGGCCTGGCAGGGCGGCCGCATCGCCTCGCAGGACCTGGCCCTGGCACTGCAGCGCCTGCCGGATGCGGCCGGCCTGGGCGAGGCCGACTGCGTCGCCGCGCTGGACCGCTCCGGCGGGCTGCAGCCGCTGCCGCTGCTGATCGATGTGCTGGACAACGATCCTGCCCGCGATACGCGCCTGACATGGCGCCAGGCCATCACCCACCAGGTCAGCCAGACCTGCGCCGCTTTCTTCGACCGGGCCCAGGCCGACTGGCAGCCCGAGCGCGGTCCGGGCCTCTACGCCTTCTGGCGCGACACGCTGACGCATGACCACGGCATCGGCACGCTGATGGGGCTGCCCGGCCTGCACCGCGGCGTGCAGGCCCTGCCCGCGACGCGCGAGGACGCCGAGGCCTGGGCGATGCACCACCTGCAGCTGCCCGATGGCGCCTGGGCCGACTACCTGGAGGCCGTGCTGCTCACCGTCAACGGCTGGGCCTCGTGGTGCGCGTACCTCGCCTGGCAGGCGCCCGAGGGCGCGCCGGAGCGCGAGCACCTGCGCGACCTGCTGGCCATCCGCCTGGCATGGGGGGCCGTGCTGCTGGAGTGCAAGGACGACGCCGCTGCGCGCCAGGCCTTTGCCGCGCTGCAGGCCGAATGGGGCCGCGCTCCCGAGCGGCTGCAGCGGGCCGAGCAGGTGCTGGTCGTCGATGAGGTGTGGCAACTCGCGCTGGAGCTGGGTTACCAGCGCGAGCTGGCCGGGCGGCTGGCCCGGGCGCCCGGCTTGCCGAGCGCCGAACCCGAGGCGCAGGCCGTGTTCTGCATCGACGTGCGCAGCGAGCCGCTGCGCCGCGCGCTGGAAACCACCGCGCCGACGCTGCAGACGCTGGGCTTTGCCGGCTTTTTCGGGGTGCCGGCGGCGTACACGCCGCTGGGCACCACGGCGCGCCGGCCCCAGCTGCCGGGCCTGCTGCCGCCCGCGATGGAGGTGACCGACCAGTTGCCCGAGCCCGCGGCCGCCGTCACCGCCCGGCACCGCCGCCTGGCCTGGGCGGCGCAGTGGGAGTCCACCACGCGCTGGCCCGGCGCGGCCTTCTCCTTTGTCGAGGCGCTGGGCGCCGGCTACCTCGGCAAGCTGGGCGGCTGGCTGTGGCCGCGCGAACATGCGCGCGACAGCGGCGACCATGAAGGCCTGCCGGCGCGCTACCGCCCCGTCTGCCGGCCCATGCTGAGCGGCTTGTCTCTGGAGGAGCGCGCAGCGCTTGCTGCGCGCGTGCTCAAGGCCCTGGGCCTGGCCCGCGGCGCCGCGCCGCTGGTGATGCTGGTGGGCCATGGCAGCCAGTCGGCCAACAACGCCCAGGCCGCGGCGCTGGACTGCGGCGCCTGCTGCGGCCAGACCGGCGAGGTCAATGCACGTGCCCTGGCGCTGCTGCTCAACGAGGCCGAGGTGCGTGCCGCGCTGCCTTCCCTGGGCATCGCGCTGCCCGAGGCCACGTGTTTCGTCGCCGCGCTGCACAACACGACGACCGACGAGATCGAGGGCTTCGACCTCGATCTGCTGCCGCCCGGGGCGCGTGCGCGCTGGGAGCGCTGGCAGCCGGTGTTCGCTGCCGCGGGCGACCGCGTGCGCCGCGAACGCGCCCCCTCGCTGGGCCTGGACCCGCATGCCGCAGCCGGCGATCTGCTGTCCACGCTGCGCCGCCGCGCCAACGACGGCGCCCAGACCCGCCCCGAATGGGGCCTGGCCGGCAATGCCGCCTTCGTCATCGCGCCGCGCGCGCGCACCCGGGGCGCGGAACTGGGCGGCCGTGCCTTCCTGCACGATTACGACCCCGCCCAGGATACCGACGGCAGCCTGCTGGAACTGCTGATGACGGCGCCCATGCTCGTCACGCACTGGATCAACTGGCAGTACCACGCCTCCACCTGCGACCCCGAGCGCCTGGGCAGCGGCAACAAGCTGCTGCACAACGTGGTGGGCGGGCACATCGGCGTGTTCGAGGGCAACGGCGGCGACCTGCGCATCGGCCTGTCGCGCCAGTCGCTGCACGACGGCCGGCGCTGGGTGCACGAGCCGCTGCGGCTCACCGTGGTCATCGATGCGCCCGCGGCAGCCATCGAGGCGGTCATCGCCCGGCATGCGGTGCTGCAGCACTTGCTGGGCCACGGGTGGCTGCATCTGTGGCGGTTCGGGGATGCGGGGCTGGAGCGGTGCGAGGGAGGGCGCTGGTGCGCTGTGGACTCGTGCGGGGGCTGAGCAGTCCAGCGATCGGCCAATGGATGGTGGGCCCGGTCGCCGAGCCGGTGGACAATCACGTCCACCCATGCTGACCATCCACGCCGACACCTCGCACGTCATCCAGCTCGCAGTGGGGCCCGCCTTCATGCTGGCCGCCATCGGCAGCACGCTGACCGTGCTGACCAACCGCCTGGCCCGCATCAATGACCGCACCATCAAGCGCCGGGACGACCTGGAGCATGCCGGCGCCGAGGCGGGGCCGGTGCTGCAGCAGGAGCTGCAGGCGCTCAACCGCCGCGCGAAGGTGGTGAATGCCGCCATCACGGTGGCTGCCGTCTGCGCGATCCTGGTCTGCTTCCTGATCGTGTCGCTCTTCGTGGGCAACGAGCTGGGCATCGCCTTCGACCGGCCGGTGGCCGGCCTTTTCGTGCTGGCCATGCTGGGGCTGGTGGCCACCTATACGCTCATGCTGGTCGAGATCTACCTCGCGCAGCACAGCATCAACCCGACCTGACGATGCAGGTCCTTCTTTCCCAGGAGCCCGGATGTCCAGGCTGATGACTTTCCTCTCGGTGGCCGGCGTGCTGGCCGCGCTGTACTTCGCCTACCGGTACGGCGCCTTCTGACCGCCGGGCGGCGCGTCAGGCCGCGTGCGCGCGCAGCCAGGCCACGATATCGGCGGTCACCTCGTCGCGGTTGGTTTCGTTCAGGATTTCATGGCGGCCGGCCGGGTAGAGCTTCACGGTTACATCGGCGATGCCCGCGTCGCGGTAGCGCCGGCCCAGGATCTTCAGCCGCTCGCCGCCGCCGGCGAGCGGATCCGCGTCGCCGGACGCGATGAGGATGGGCAGGTCGCTGCGGATGCCGGCCAGCCGGGCCGGATCGGCGACGCGGGGGGCGGGCGCCATCAAGGCCGGGAACACGTCGGGGGGAAGGTCCCATCCGCACCAGGGGTTGGCGACGTAGGCGTCCACTTCGGCCGCGTCGCGCGACAGCCACTCGTAGCCCGTGCGGTGCGCGAAGCCCGCATTGAGCGCCGCCAGGCCTGCGGGAGCGCCTGGCGGGGGATTCGCCAGGTCGGCGGCGAACAGGTCCAGCGCGGTCGATCCGGACAGGACCACGCCGGACCACGTTGCCGAATGGTCGAGGAGGGTGGCCTGCGCGGCGAAGGAGCCCATCGAGTGGGCGAACAGGAACAGGGGCAGCTGCCCGTGCCGGGCCCGCAGCAGGGCGCCGAACTGGGCCACGTCGGCGATCAGGCCCTCGAAGCCGGCCTTGCCGAAGTCGCCCATGCGTCCGCCCGCGGTGCGCCCGTGGCCGCGGTGGTCCACCGCGTGGACCAGGAACCCGGCGGCGTTCAGTGCCTTGGCGAAGCGGTCGTAGCGCTCGCCGTGCTCGGCCAGCCCGTGGGCGATCTGCACCACGCCCGTGGGTGTGCCGGACACGTCGGCCCAGGTGTACGTCGCGACGGGGGTGCCGTCGGCATCGGAAGGGAAGGATGAGGTCGAAGTGCTCATCGTTCCATTCTCACACCGTCTCCGGCCTGGCGGAACCCGCCCTTGCGCACCTCCGGCCCCTCCTTCAGCCGCCCCAGCGCGCGCTCGCACTCCGCCAGCAGCAGCTCGCGCCGTGCCGCCAGCCAGCCGACGGCGAACCAGGCCTTCGGGTGCTTCGCCGCGAGCTGGCGGTACCGTGCCTCCGCTACCTGTTCGTCGTTGAGGCGGCCCAGGGCGTCCTGCGCGGGCTCCAGGTGGCGCAGGAAATCCTTGCCGCCGCCCTTGAGCGCGGGCGCGAGGAATTCGGCCATGTAGCGCAGGCGCTTGACGCGCTTGCGCACGCCGTGGCGGCGTTCGGCCGGCAGGCTGCCGAACGAGGCCGCATCTTCGGCGATGCCCCGGTGCAGCTTGCGCAGGGCCTTGCGCAACGCGCGCCGTGTGGCGTCCGCGTCCAGCCCGCGTTCCTCGCTGCTGCGCGCCTGTGGCGGGCGGCCCGGCGTGGCCGCGAATCCCATCAGCGCGACCAGGGTGGACTGGAACGCGGCATCGGCCACGATGTGCTGCGGGGATTCGGACGGCGCGCCGCCGGTGTCCACGGCAGGCGCTCCGGCCTGGCGGAGCGCCTCGCCGATCTGCTCCAGCACGAGCCCGCCATCCCGCAGGGTGCCCAGGCGGCGGAAGGCGGTGCGCAGTGGCGCCTGCCACGCGGGATCGAATCGGCCGGGCGCCACGCGGTCGAACTCGCGCAGGGCAGTGCGCAGGCGCCGCAGGCCCACGCGCAGCTGGTGGATGTGCCTGTCATCGGCGTGGCCGTGCGCGATCTCGCTCGCGTTGGCCAGGATCTGTTCCAGGCAGTGGGCGACCACGGTCCGCTGCAGGTCCTGTCCTGCGGGGAGATGCCCCTTCGGCGCGCGGACCGGGCCGGCCTTGGCCGCGGGGCCGGCGGCCTGCCCGGCCCGCAGGCGCTCGCCCCGCTCGGCCTTGGACAGGGTGCTCAGCACCAGTCCGTGCGTACGCGCCCATTGGGTGGCGGCCGCCACGAGGGCGGGCACGGAGCCCTGCTTCAGTTCCAGTTCCAGTTCGCAGAGGGGTTCGGACACCTCGTCTGCGCCGCCGCGGCGGGCCACCACGCGGCCGACATCCAGCGCCACTTCCATCGCGCCGCCGGGCAGGGGGATGTCGCGCGCCACGCGCTCGAATTCGGTGCCATAGGTCGCAACAGGCGCGGCCCTGGCGCCCGCCAGCACCTTGGCGAGCTGCCTGCCTGCGGTGGAGCCGGCATGCAGGACGGGGTCGGGGCGGGGAATGCCCGCCGGATCGGCGGGCCGCGGCACGGGCGCGTTGTGCTCCCCGCGCGCCAGAGGCCCGTCGCCCAGGGTCTTCACGGTCTGTACCCAGGCCCCGCCTTCGTTGCGCACGCGCCATGCGATGCCGTGGCGGGCGAGGTCGCCCTCGGGCGTGTCGAAGTAATGCGCTTCCATGCGGCACGCAGTGAAGGGACCTTGCTGCAGTGCGGCTTCCACGCCTTCCAGGCGGTGCGCGGGGATCAGGAACTTGAATTCGATTTCCATGGGGGTCTCCTGAAAACGTGCGGATGTTCGCCGGTGGCGGGAACGCTGGATTGTCGGACCTGCGCCCGGGCCTCGACGATCCTGTTTCGGTCAGGCCGTGCCCGTGCCCTGGGGCCTGTCAACCCTATGGAAGGGGCCGCGATCACCGCGGTGCTGTTCACCGTCCAGGATGGGTACCAAAACATCCATTGACCATCCATGTGGATGGTAATAGGATGGCGCATGACTTCGCTCCCAACTGCCCAGCGCCCGCCCAAGGTCGGGGATTCCGAAAAGATCACCATCAACCTCGGATACGTTGACCTCGGCCACATCGACCTGCTGGTGGCCGAGAGCTTCTACGGCAACCGCACGGACTTCATCCGCACGGCGATACGCAACCAGCTCGCGGTGCACGCCGACGCGCTGCGGCAGGTGGTGGCACGCAAGATGCTGGTCCTGGGCCTGCAGCGCTTCTCGGCAGCGGATCTGGAGGCCGCGCGCGCTGCGGGCCAGCGGCTGCAGATCCGCGTGCTCGGCCTTGCCACGATCGACCCCGACGTCACGCCGGAACTGGCGCTGGCCACCATCGATTCCCTCACCGTGCTCGGTGCGCTGCAGGCCAGCAGCGCCGTGAAGACCGCGCTGGCCGGACGCATCCATTGACCCCCCCCACGAAAGTACCCTGTGAACCCACTTTTCCAGCAACTGATGGCCGATGCCACGCGTTCCACGCGCGGCGGCCGGCTCGGCGAAGCCACCGAGGCCATCCAGCGCGCGTTGCGCGGGGCGGCCGCACACGCACAGGCGGCTGCCGCGTCGGCTGCGGTGTTCCGCGGTGCCGCGGGCCCGGCGGCGGACCCCAGGGTGCTCGATGGACTGGTCCGCGAGGTGCACGATCCGAACACGGCAGGTGAGGCCCGCGAGGCGCGCCGGCCCGGGAGCACTGCGCCCCTCCAGGGCAGCGGCGAACAATGGCAATCCGGTAGTTTCAGCCACCAGAACCGCACGCTGGCCTACCGCCTCTACCTCCCGCCGGAAGTGCCGGGCGATGGTGCGCCGCGGCCGATGGTGGTCATGCTGCACGGCTGCACCCAGCATGCGGAGGATTTCGCGGCAGGCACGCGCATGAACGCGCTCGCGCGGGAGCTCGGCGTGGTAGTCCTCTATCCGGAGCAGACGCAGCGCGCCAATGCCCAGAAATGCTGGAACTGGTTCAAACCGCAGCACCAGCAGCGCGGGCGCGGGGAGCCGGCGGTGATCGCCGCCCTCGCGCGCTCCATCGCCACCGCGCACCGGGTGGATCCGCAGCGGGTGTACGTCGCGGGCCTGTCCGCTGGCGGCGCGATGGCGGATGTGGTCGGGCATTGCTATCCGGACGTGTTCGCTGCCGTGGGCGTGCATTCCGGCCTGCCATACGGCTGCGCGGCGGATGTCGCCTCCGCGCTGTCGGCGATGCGCAGCGGCCCGGGGCCTGCGCCAGGGGCCACTGCAGGGGCGCGCAGCACGGCGCTCCCCACCATCGTGTTCCACGGCGATGCAGACAGCACTGTCCATGTCCGCAATGCGGAGTCGCTGGTGGCGGCGCTGCGCAGCGGTTCGGGGCAGGGCGCGGCTTCCGGTGCAGCATCCGCCCCGCGTGTGACCCGGGGCCAGTCCGGCCGCGGCGCGCGGCACACGCGCACGGTCTACACGGACGCCGCCGGCCGCGATTCGCTCGAATACTGGCAACTGCACGGCGCCGGCCACGCCTGGTCGGGCGGCAGCGCCAGCGGCAGCTACACGGACCCGTCGGGCGTGGATGCGAGCGCGGAGATGCTGCGCTTCTTCCTTGCCCACCCGCGCGCCGCACGCTGAACCGGCCGGTGCTGCATGCTGCGCCGGCGAACCCCTGGATACTGGCACGGCGCATGGGGGCTTGGCTGCCAGCGGACCGGATCGTGCCTACACTGGCGCCCATGAACTCCCTGGCTTGCGCCTTCGCCACCCTGGCCGCACTGCTGCACGCAGCGGCCGGCGCGCGAGCGGCCGCCAGGCGGATGCGCCGCCCGCTCCTGCCTGCACATTCCTGAGCCCGGCGGCCCGCTCCCTTCCCCTCTTCACCGTTCTTCTGCGCAACCCTCCGCCGCCGGGCTCCTGCCTTGCGCGAACGAACGCGGCTGCCCCTTTTGCGCTGGATGGCAGCGGGCCGCCGCACCCCACGATGGAGTGCCTTCCCATGCATGCAGCGGTTCAGGTTCACGGCGAGCGCGTGCTCACCGATCTCGATTTCGCGCGCCTGTCGCGCCTCGCGAGCCAGCAGCCCGCCCCCCCGTCCCTGGCGGACCTGCTGGAGAACGCGGACGTCACCAGTTCCCGGACCGTGGAAGCGGACGTGGTCACCATGTACTCGCGGGTGGAACTCGTGGACACCGCGGCCGGCGCCCGCCAGGTGCTGACGATCTGCTACCCGCGGGATGCCGATCTCGCGGCGGGTTTCGTCTCGGTGCTGTCGCCGGTGGGCAGCAGCCTGCTGGGTCTGCGCGTCGGGCAGACCGCGCGGTGGTGCACGCCGCGCGGCGAGGCCTGCGAGGCCACCGTGGCGGGCATACAGCACCAGCCCGAGGCCGAGGGCGACTACCTGCGCTAGCGGCGGCCAGAAGCGCGCCTCACGCCATCGACCACACGAAGACGGCCAGCGCGATGAACACCGTCTCGCCGAGCAGCAGCACGACGGGCCGCCAGCCGAGCTGCAGCAGGTCGGAGAAGTGCGTCTTGATGCCCGCGGCGCCGATCGCCGCGACCAGCAGCCAGCGCGAGGTCTCGTCGGCCACCGCCGTGGTGGCGGGGCCGATCACGCCCAGGGACGTGAGCGCCACGAAGAACAGGAACCACAGCAGGAACGGCGGAACGGCCGGGATGCGCGAGCCCACCGGCGCGCCCGGGCGGCCGCGGTAGATCAGGGCGATGGTGGCCACGATGGGCACCAGCATCGCCACGCGGAAGAGCTTCACGATGGTGGCGGTCTCGCCCGCCTGGGGGCCGAGGATCAGCCCGGCGGCCACCACCTGGGCGATGTCGTGGATGGTGCCGCCCAGGAAGATGCCAGCCGCCCGGGGCGAGGCGTGCACGGCGCTGAGCAGCAGCGGATACACCACCATGGCGACGGTGGACAGCAGCGTGACACCGACCACGGCGAGCAGGGTGAAGCGCTCGTTCTCTTTCGTGGGGGGCAGGGCGGCCGCCACCGCGAGCGCGGCCGAGGCGCCGCAGATGCCGACGGAGCAGCCGGAGATCACGCCTTCTTCGCGCGGGCGCTGCATGACGGTGGCCAGGAACACCCCGAGAAGAATGGTCGCCACCACCGAGCAGGCGATGCCGATGCCGGTGGCCGCCCCCAGGCTGGCCACCTGGCCCACCGTGATGCGGGCGCCGAGCAGTGCGACGCCGCAGCGCAGCCCCGTGCGGGCGCAGGCCGCCACCCCCGCCGCCACCCGCGGCACGCCGGCCAGGAAATTGCAGGCCAGCCCGATCAGCAGGGCGTAGAGCAGCTGCGGGCCGCCCTGGTGCTCCGCGATGAACGTGGCCGCGAGCGCGATGACCGCACACACCAGCAGGCCGGGCCACAGAGCGGCCGCCCGGGCCGTCGCGGGGCCGAGCCCGGACCAGCGCCAGCGGGGGAAGAAACCGGAGGGCGTGCCATATGTCTTCATGGCGTATGAGCATATGTTTTTCGCATAAAGCAAAAAACAGATAATTCAGATCACCATGAACCAAAAATCAGGTCAATGGCCGGACCGGCTGCGCATGACGCTGCGGCACCTGGAAGTGTTCCTGGCGACCGCGCACGACGGCTCCACGCGGGCTGCCGCGGAGCGCATCGCCCGCTCGCAATCGGCTGCCAGCAGCGCGCTGGTGGAACTGGAGTCGCTGCTGGGCGCGGCGTTGTTCGACCGCGTGGGGCGCCGCCTGGTGCTCAACGAGCACGGCCGCGCCTTCCTGCCCCGGGCCGCGTCCCTGGTGGAAGCGGCCGGTGAACTGGAGCACCTCTTCCAGGGCCGGCATGCCGCGCCCCTGCGGGTGGCCGCCAGCATGACCATCGGAGAACACATCCTGCCGCCCCTGCTGGCCCGCTGGAAGGTGTCGCACCCCCAGAGCGCGGTGCAACTGCAGATCGCGAACACCACCGGGGTGCTGGCCGCCGTGGCGGCCTTCGACGCCGACATCGGCTTCATCGAGGGGCCGCAGACGCATGCCGACCTGGTGGTGCGTGAGTGGATGGCTGACGAGATGGTGATCGTGGCGGCGCCGGGCCATTCCCTCGCGCAGAAGCCGTCGGCCACCCGGGCTGCCCTGCGCGGCGCCCGCTGGGCCCTGCGCGAGCGCGGCTCCGGTACCCGCGAGGCCGCCGACCGCTGGCTGCTGGCGCAGTTGGGGCAGGTGCGGATCGACTTCGAGCTGGGAACGCCCGAAGCGGTCAAGGCCCTGGTGGCCGCGGGGGACGCGCTGTCGCTGCTGCCCCGCCACAGCGTGGCCTCGGCCCTGGCCCGCGGCGACCTGGTGGAACTGCCGACCGCGCTGCCCCGCGCGACGCGCACGCTGGCGGTGGTGACGCACCGGGAGCGGACGCTGGGGGCGGGGGGCGAGGCGTTTTTGCGGTATTGCTTCGGTGGTGACGCTTCAAAAAACGGTGATCCGTAGCTTCCGTCCCGGTGCTCCTCTTACTTTGCGCCAAGCCCCTGGAACGTCTTCGTGCTGTACAGGTCCCGCGGCAACCGCTTGAGCGTCGGCAACCCGGTCGCCCCATCCTTCCCCTGCTTTTCGATGTAGCTGAAAAACACATCCGCATCCAGCACCCCGATATCCAGCCGCCGCGCGGCAGGCACGGCCGCCAGTGTCTTGTACCCATCCCCGCCCGTGGCATTGAAGCTCAGCACGAACAGCTTGTACGTCTTCGCGGCATTCAGCGGCTCCCACGCGCCCGAGGCGGCATTGCGCACCTCGATGCCGGAGACGCGCTGCCCCGCCGCGGCAGCGGCGTTCACGTCGAAGCGCAGGCCACCGGTGTAGGGGTAGGGGCCGGTGGAGCCGCCGGTGCCGAAGACGGCCTCCATGCCGTCTTCCAGCATGGCCTTCACTTCCGTGCCGGTCACGTCCAGGCGGAAAAGCATGTTGCCGAAGGGCAGCACCTGGATGACCTGGGCGGCCGAGACGGTGCCCTGCAGGGGGATGCGCACGCCGCCGCCGCTTTGCAGCGAGATGTCGGCGCCGCCGTAGCGGGCGTTGGCCACGTCGAGGTACGCCTGGGCGACCAGTTGCTGGATGTCGCCGCCGCGCGCGCTCACGCTGCCTTCGGCGTTGCAGGCGGCGCTGGAGCGGCTGTAGTCGGTGGAGCCCGCGCCGCCGGGCACGCGGCGCGAGCACAGTTCCTCGGGCGCCACGGCGACTTGGGTGCGGTTGAAGACGGACACGCGGTCCTTGAAGGGCTGCAGGGTGGCGGTGGCCGCCGCGGAGGGCTGCGTCACGCGCAGGAAGCCGGTGGCGGCCACGCTGGCCTGCAGGGCTTTCGCTTCCGCCTCCGTCGGGGCCTTGCCGCCGAGGGTGAAGTTGTCGCCGATCAGCACGTGCGGGGTGCCGGTGCACTGGGTGACGTTGCCGTCGGCGTCGAAGTTCACCTTCAGTTCGCCCACCACCTGGGCGTATTCCCAGGCCTGGACGATGCAGACGGTGCGGCCGTCCTTGTCGGTGGTGCGCGTCGGGTAAGCGCCGCCGGGCGTGCCCACGCCGGTGGCCTTGAGCGCGTCGGGGCCGAGCAGGGTGTGCGAATCGGCACCCACCACCACGTCCACGCCGGAAAGCTTCGTCACGATCTGGCGGTCGGCGTCGTAGCCGATGTGGCTCATGAGCACGATCTTGTTGATGCCCTGGCCGCGCAGGCGGTCGATCTCGCGCTGGGCGGCGGTGGCTTCGTCCTCGAAGGTGGTGTCCGGGTCAGGGCTGGAGGAGGCCTTGGTCTTGCCGGCGATGGTGAGGCCGACGATGCCGATCTTCTGGCCGCCGCGCTCGACGATGGTGGAGGCCTGGACGGCGTCAGGGGCCTTGGCGGCGTTGAGCGCGGAGCTGGCGCCGAAGCGCACGTTGGCGCTCAGGGCCGGCGTCTTGCAGCTGCCTTTGCGCAGCAGGTCCAGGAAGTTCTTGAGGCCGGTGTCGCCCTTGTCGAATTCGTGGTTGCCGAGGGTGAAGGCGTCGAAGCAGACGGTGTTCATCATCGCCGCGTCGGCCTCGCCGTCGGCACCGGCGCGGTTGAAGTACAGGGTGCCGGTCAGGGCGTCGCCCGCATGCAGCTTGAGCACGTTGGCCGAGCGCTTCGAGAGTTCGTCCATGGCGGCGGTGACGCGCGGGAAGCCGCCCGCATCCACGGCCACGGTGGCGGGCGCGGAGCCGCCCGTGGAGAGCTGCAGGGTCCTGGACCTGGATTCCAGCGTGGAGTGGTGGTCGTTGATGTGCAGGATGGTGAGTTCCATCGGCGCGCCCTGGAAGACGCCGCCACCACCCGATCCGCCGCCGCAGGCCGCCACCAGGGCTGCCGCGGCCAACGCCGCGCTCCGCGTCAGGACACGGTGCCCCAGGACGCGGCCCTGCGTGTTCTCCTTGTGTTTTCCCACATTGGCCATCATGGCGTTCTCCTTACTCTGCTTGTGACAAGAGCCCGCATGCTTGCGGCGCGGCGTGACAGAACGATGAATGGGGGAGGGCCGGGAAAGTGATTGGAGGCACACTCCGGGTCTGTTGCGATCCCTTCCTTTTTGTCCATCCATGGCCGCGCCTGATCCCGCTTCTTCTTCCGTTGTTCCGGACCCCGGCTTTCCCGCCATCCTCTGCACGGTGGACGTGGTGCTGCTGACGCTGAAGGGCGGGGTGCTGCACGCCGTGCTGCTGCGGCGGGCCGATGGGCCGCACGCGGGCGGCTGGGCGCTGCCGGGCGGTTTCATCCACGCGCAGGAGGATGCGACGGCATGGGACGCGGCGGCCCGCGTGCTGCGCGAGAAGACGGGCATCGCCAGCCCCTACCTGGAGCAGCTGGCGACCTATTCCGGAGCGCAGCGCGATCCGCGCGGCTGGTCCGTCTCCATCGTCTATTGCGCGCTGGTGCCGGCGGAGCTGTTGCCGGAGGACAGCGAGTGGTTGCAGGCGGCGCCCGTGGGCGCGCTGCCGGCGCTGGCCTTCGACCATGCGGACATGGTGGCGCTGGCGGTGTCGCGGGTGCGGTCCAAGAGCCAGTATTCGTCGCTGCCGGTGTATTTCTGCGGGGAGCGCATGACGCTGCCGCAACTGCAGGCGGTGTACGAGGCGGTGCTGGGCGAGCCGGTGAACAAGGTGAGCTTCCGCCGCAAGATCGACGAACTGGGCATGCTGGAGCCGGTGAACGGGTTGATGGAGTCCGGGGCCGCGCACCGGCCGGCGCAGGTGTACCGGCTGCGGGAGGCTTTCCGCCGGTCCCTGTCGGTGGTGCCGCGGGGGTTGAACAGCTAGACCCGTCCAGGCCTTTCTAGAATGCGGGCACGATGTCCGCCGGCATGTCCCCGTCCCCTTCTTCCGCGATGTCCTTCCCCGTGCCGGTGCGCACGGAGTGCCCGCCCGGCGCCTGCAATTGCGACCTGCAGGCGATGCTCGCGGCGCCGGATGCGGACCGCCGGGTGCTGCGGCTCACGCGCGACGAGGAGAAGCGCCTGGTGCAGCGCCTGGAGGCCATCGAGAGCCTGGCGGACCTGCGCCGCATCGAGGCGCGGCTGGAGGAGCAGTTGGGCATCCGGCTGAGCATTTCGCAGGGGGCGAGCGAGGTGCGCACGCTGCGCGGGATCGCCATCCTGGTGCACGAGCAGCGCGGGCTGTGCCGCAAGACGCGGCAGGCGATCGCCGCGGCCATCCGCCGCGGAATGGAGCGGCGGCCGGAGATCGCCTTCGCGTTGCTGGACGAGGGCGGGCTGTTCGGCTGATGCCGGGACCCGTGCCCGGTGGCGCGGCCTTGTACCACGGTGTGCAATTCCCCGTGCGAGCGCGGCCTCGCGGCCGCTCCTACACTCGGCCGTTCCTGACATTCCCAACCCAACTACCAGGACCCGACACCATGGAATTGCTCGACGTGCTGCAGTGGCGCTACGCCACGAAGAAGATGGACCCCTCCCGCGCCGTGCCGCAGGACAAGGTGGACCGCATCGTGGAGGCGGCCCGGCTGGCGCCCACCTCCAGCGGCCTGCAGCCCTTCGAGGTCATCGTGGTGACGAACCCCGACGTGCGCGCCCGCATCCGCGAGGTGGCGTGGAACCAGGCCCAGGTGACGGACGGGTCGCACCTGCTGGTGTTCGCGGCCTGGGACGACTACACGGCCGAGCGCATCAATGCGATGTTCGACTACACCAACGAAGTGCGCGGCTTCCGCAACGAAGGCTGGGAGAACTACCGCAACATGCTGCTGGGTTCGTACCCGCAGCGCGGCGCGGAGGTGAACTTCCAGCATGCCGCACGGCAGGCCTACATCGGCTTCGGCGCGGCACTGATCGCCGCTGCCGCCGAGCAGGTGGACAGCACGCCCATGGAAGGCTTCCAGCCCGAGGCGGTGGACGAGATCCTGGGCCTGCGCGCGCGCGGGCTGCGCAGCGTCACCCTCCTGCCGCTGGGCTACCGCCAGCCCGAGGGCGACTGGCTGGTCAACCTGGAGAAGGTGCGCCGCCCGCGCGGCCAGTTCGTTACGGAAGTGCGCTGACCGGGCTGCGCGCCGCCGGAACAGGCGGCGCGCCAGCGCGGCGGGTTGGCGACATCACGCGCTCGTGCCGTCGCAGGGGCGGCGCATATCCTCCGCACCGCCGGCCAGATCGGCCGGCGTATCCACGTCGCGCAGGATGCCCGGGTCATCCACCGCGACGGTACGTGCCGCATCCCACGCGATGCGGTGCGCGGCCGCCTGCGCGCCGCTGGCCTGTGCCAGGGGCGCGAAATACCGCCGTGGAATGCCGCGCGGATTGCCCGGGCGGCCCTGCCAGAGCGGCATCGCGGGTTCTCCGGGGGACTGCACCAGCGCATCGCGCAGCGCCGCCAGCGTGTCGTCGCGCACCCAGGGCATGTCCGCCAGGCCGACCACCACGGCCTGCAGGTGGGGCTGTGCCAGCGCCCAGTGCATGGCTGCCGCGAGCGAGGTGCCCTGGCCTTCGCTGCAGCGCTCGTTCGGCACGGCGTCGAGCCCGAGGCGTGCGCAGAGTTCCAGGCCGAAGTCGTCATGGGGGGGCATGACCACGGCGGTCCGCACGAAGACGCGGGCGAAAGACCCGGCCACGGCGGCGAGCAGTGGCGTGCCGCCCGGCAGCAGGGCGCGGCGCTTGTCGCTGCCGAAGCGCGACGATGCGCCGGCTGCCAGGATGACGCCGGCCACCACGGGTGCGGCCCCTGCATCCGGATGCCCGGCAGGAACGGTGGAGGGCGGACGCAGGCCGGATGGGGGCACGGAAGGCATGGCCGGAGCATACGGCGCGGCGCTGCCTTGCGCCACCAGGGCGGCCGGTGCGATCCGGAGAAGCGGTCCTGGCGAGGCGCCGCGCCGCAGGGCGTACCGGGCGGATGGACCGCTCCAGGCCGACCATGGGCGCGCGATCTTCCTACAGGTCCCGCCGCACCTGCCGACGACACTGGTCCGTCCACCGGCCGTGAAGGAAGCGAGATGTCATCCAGCCACCCCACGTCGGTCGCCCGCGCCAGCGGTCCGGCCGAATCCGCCGTGTCGATCCACGCCATACGCCTGCACGTGAACGGAACGCCACAGCACCTCGACATACCCTGCTGGGCCACGTTGCTCGACACGCTGCGCGACCTGCTCCAGCTCACCGGCACGAAGAAGGGCTGCGACCACGGACAGTGCGGCGCCTGCACGGTGCTGTTGGATGGGCAGCGCATCAACAGTTGCCTGACGCTCGCCGTGATGCACGACGGCGCGCACATCACCACCGTGGAGGGCCTCGCCGGCCTGCAGGACGGAGCGGGTGCAGGGGGCGAGGCCGGTGCGGCGTCCGGTGATGCCCGGCACGACTCGGGTGCGCTGCATCCTCTGCAGCAGGCCTTCATCGACCACGATGCATTCCAGTGCGGCTACTGCACGCCGGGGCAGCTCTGCTCCGCTGCGGGCCTGCTCAGCGAAGGTGGCGTGCGCACGGCCGACGACATCCGCGAGCGCATGAGCGGCAACCTGTGCCGCTGCGGCGCGTACCCGCAGATCGTGCAGGCCGTCGCCGAGGTGGCAGGTGTGCCGCTGCGCGGTCCCGAGCGGCCCTCCGCGCACGCAGTGCAGGCCACACCGCAGGCCCGGCCGGCGCCAGCCGGGGAGGAGGCAGCATGAGGGGCTTCGACTACGTGCCGGCGGCCGACACCGAGATGGCGCTCGCCACCATGCCGCAGGGCATGCACCATGCGAGCGAGCGGGCGCTGCCCGCGAAGTTCATCGCCGGCGGCACCAACCTCATCGACCTGATGAAGGAGAGCGTGATGCGGCCGCGCCGCCTCGTGGATGTGGGGCGCCTGCCGTTCGCGGACATCGAGGAGGCCGAGGGCGGCGGCGTGCGCCTGGGTGCGCTGGCCCGCAATGCCGCCACCGCCAGGCATCCGCTGGTACGCGAGCGCTATCCGCTGCTGGCGGCAGCCATCCTTGCCGGGGCCTCGCCACAGATCCGCAACATGGCCACCAACGGTGGCAACCTGTTGCAGCGCACGCGCTGCCACTATTTCTACGACGTGGCCGTGCCGTGCAACAAGCGCGAGCCCGGCACGGGCTGCCCGGCGCGCGACGGGCTCGCGCGGCAGCTGGCCATCCTCGGAACCAGCGACCATTGCATCGCCACGCATCCGTCCGACATGTGCGTGGCCCTGGCGGCACTGGAGGCCGTGGTGCATGTGCGCTCCCCGCGTGGCGAGCGCACCATTGCCTTCGCCGACTTCCACCGGCTGCCCGGCAATGAGCCGGATCGCGACACGGTGCTGGCGGGCGATGAGCTCATCACCCACATCGCCCTGCCGGCGCAGGGCTTCGCGCGGCATGGCGCCTACCTGAAGGTGCGTGACCGCGCTTCGTACGCATTCGCGCTGGTGTCGGTCGCGGCGGGGCTGGACCTGGGCGAGGATGGCCGTATCCGTACGGCGCGCATTGCCGTGGGCGGCGTGGCCCACAAGCCCTGGCGCGTGCCGGAGGCCGAAGAGGCCCTGGCGGGCCGCGAGGCCACAGCCGAGGCGTTCGCTCAGGCGGCCGATCGGCTGCTGCAGGGAGCACGCGGCCACGGCGCGCCCGGCGGGCCGGGCGACAACCGCTTCAAGATCGAACTGGCCCGCCGGGCCATCGTGCGCGCGCTGGAGATGGCGAAGGGCGGCGAACTCACCAATACCGGCGAACTGGGTGCCGGCCACGTACAGGACGCGCAACCATGAACGCACCGATGCCGAACGAAGCGGCGGACCGCGCGCAGGCGGGGCAGCAGCCCCGCGCCGACGCCGGCACCGGGCCGGTGAAACTGGGCATGCCCGTCTCGCGCGTGGACGGGCGCCTGAAGGTGACGGGCCGGGCGCGCTATGCGGCCGAGCACCACGACGAGGGCATGGCCTTCGGCGTGGTGGTCAACAGCAGCATCGCCAAAGGCCGCATCCTGCGCATGCGCCTCGAGCGTGCCCGCGCGGTGCCGGGCGTGCTGGACATCATCACGCACGAGAACCGCCCGAAGGTCCGCTCCATGGACCTGTTCTACAAGGACATGACGGCCCCCGGTGGCTCGCCCTTCAAGCCGTTGCTGGACGACGTGGTGCGCTACAGCGGCCAGCCCGTCGCGCTGGTGGTGGCCTGCACGTTCGAGGCGGCGCGCTGCGCGGCGTCGCTGGTGGAGATCGACTACGAGGTGGAGCACCACGAGACGCACCTGCTGCGCCACCTGGGCCGTGCGCGGGACCCCAGCCGCATGAAGGCCGGCTATTCGCCGCCGCCGAAGCCGCGCGGCGATGCCGACGGCGCCTTCGAGCGCGCGCCCGTGAAGATCGAGGCCGAGTACTACAGTGGCGTGGAGCACCACAACCCGATGGAGATGCACGCCTCCACCGTGCTGCGCGCGGAAGACGGCCACCTCACCATCTACGACAAGACCCAGAGCCCGCAGAACAGCCGCTGGCTGGTCTCGCGCGTGTTCGGCCTGGGCGGGGACGAGGTCACGGTGCGCAACCCGTTCGTGGGCGGCGCGTTCGGTTCGGGGCTGCGCCCGCAATACCAACTCGTGCTCGCTGTGATGGCGGCGCTGCACCTGCAGTGCTCGGTGCGCGTGGTGCTCACGCGCCAGCAGATGTTCACCTTCGGCCACCGGCCCGAGACCTGGCAGCGCCTGAAGCTCGCGGCCGACCGGGACGGGACGCTGCGCGCCATCGTGCACGAGGCGGTGGCTGAGACGTCGCGCATGGAAGACTATGTGGAGGTGGTGGTGAACTGGTCCGGCCAGCTCTACCGCTGCGACAACGTGCGGCTGGGCTATCGCCTCGTGCCGCTGGACCAGTACACGCCCATCGACATGCGCGCACCCGGAGCGGCGCACGGCGTGCATGCGCTCGAGGTCGCCATGGACGAACTGGCCTACGCATTGCGCATGGACCCGCTCGCGCTGCGGCTGAAGAACTACGCCGACCGCGACGCCTCCAAGGACCTGCCGTTCTCCACCAAGGAATTGCGCGCCTGCTACGGCCTGGGCGCGGCCCGCTTCGGCTGGGACGGCCGGCCGGTCGAGCCGCGCTCGATGCGCGAAGGCCGCGAACTCGTGGGCTGGGGCATGGCCACCGGCACCTGGGATGCGATGCAGATGTTCGCCAGGGTGCGCGCGGTGCTGCATGCCGACGGCCGCCTGGAAGTGAGCAGTGCGGCGTCCGACATCGGCACCGGCACGTATACGGTGATGTCGATGATCGCTGCCGAGGCGATGGGCCTGCCGCTGGAGAACGTGACCTTCCGCCTGGGCGACTCCACGCTGCCGGTGGCGCCGATCGAAGGGGGCTCGTCCCACGTGGCCACCGTCGGCTCGGCGGTGGAGGGCGCCTGCGAGAAGCTGCGCCGCCTGCTGTGGGCGCTGGCGCAGCGCACGCGCGGCTCGGGCTTCGAGCGCACGCTGCTGCGCGACGTGGAGTTCGTGGACGGCCGCCTGCGCCGCCGCGGTGCGCCCGTGCATGATCGCGGCATGGCCTTCACCGACATCCTCGCCGCCCAGGGCCGCTCGCAGGTGGAGGCCCGCTACCTGCTGCTGCCCAACGTGCTCAAGCAGAAGAACTACGTGCGCGCCACGCACTCGGCCGTGTTCTGCGAGGTGAAGGTGGACGAGGAACTCGGCACCGTGCGCGTGACCCGCGTGGTGAGCGCGATCGCGGCAGGCCGCATCCTGAGCGCCAAGACGGCGCACAGCCAGATCACAGGCGGGGTGGTATGGGGCATCAGCCAGGCGCTGCACGAAGAGACGCAGACCGACCATGCGCTGGGCCGGTTCATGAACCACAACTACGCCGAATACCACATCGCATCCAACGCCGACACGCCGCCCATCGACGTGATCTTCGTGCAGGAGGACGACCGCATCGTGAGCCGCCTGGGCGCCAAGGGGGTGGGCGAGATCGGCATCGTCGGCGTGGCCGCGGCGGTGTGCAACGCGATCTTCCATGCCACCGGCCGGCGTGTTCGCTCCACGCCGATGACGCCCGACAAGGTGATGCGGCCTGCGGCCGGCGCAACGCCCCAACCCATGGAACATGTGCCCGCAGGGGTGGTGGCACAGGCGATGGACGCACCGCAGTGACGCACGAATCCGCACCCGAATTGCGCGTGGCCCGCACGCTGCACGACTGGCGCGCCGCCGGCCGCCACGCCGTGCTCGCTACCGTGTTGCGCACCTGGGGCTCGTCGCCGCGGCCCGTGGGCTCGTGGATGGCGCTGCGGGACGACGGCCTGATCGAAGGCTCGGTGTCCGGCGGCTGCATCGAGGACGACCTGCTGCAGCGCTGCCTGCCGGGCGCTGCGCAGTGGGCCGGGCGACCGCCCGAGCGCGTGCGCTACGGGCTCAGCGCCGACGAGGCGCACCGCTTCGGCCTGCCGTGCGGCGGCACGCTGGAGCTGCTGCTCGAGTACGACCCCGACACGCTGTGGCTGCAGCGCCTCGTCCAGTGGCTGCAGGAGCGCCGCGTGGTATGGCGGCACCTGCGCTGCGCGGACGGTGCGGTAACGCTCTCGACCGAGAACCTCGCCGCGCCCGTGCAGGGCGCGCCCTCGCTGCTCGACCATGGCGACACGCTGGCGCAGCGCCTGGGGCCCTCGCACCGCATGCTGCTCATCGGCGCGGGGGCACTCGCGCAGTGCCTCGCGGCGATGGCGATTCCCTGCGGCTTCGCGGTGGGCGTCTGCGACCCGCGCGAGGAGCACCGGATGGGCTGGAACCTGCCCGGCGTGGAACTCGTCGACGGGATGCCCGACGATGCCGTGCTGGCGATGGGCATGGACGCGCGCACCTGCGTCATCGCGCTCACCCACGATCCGAAGCTGGACGATCTCGCGCTGCTGGAAGCCCTGCAGGGCGACGCGTTCTACGTGGGCGCGATCGGGTCGGCTGCCACCACGGCGGCGC
Source organism: Acidovorax sacchari (assembly GCF_042847045.1). Classification (NCBI taxonomy): domain Bacteria; kingdom Pseudomonadati; phylum Pseudomonadota; class Betaproteobacteria; order Burkholderiales; family Comamonadaceae; genus Acidovorax; species Acidovorax sacchari. The sequence goes on along the minus strand of NZ_AP035783.1, from coordinate 4,642,491 downwards.
GGCGGCAGCGGCTGCGCGAGCATTTCGGCATCGGCGAGGGCGCGCTCGCGCGCCTGCGCGGGCCCATCGGCCTGGCGATCGGCAGCCGCACGCCGCCGGAGATCGCCGTGAGCGTGCTGGCCGAGGTGCTCGCGGCGAAGAACGGCGCCATGCTGCCTGCCGCGTCGCGCATGACCGAAGCCGCACTCATCCATGGCGATGCCGCCGTGGGCGCGGCCTGCGGCCGGACACTCCACGGTGGCGCAGAGGCCGCCTGACGCGGGCGCGGCGCGTGCGCCGATGGGACCGTAGGAGGGGGCCGACCGGGAGGGGGGCCGCGCACCGATGGAGTGCAGCCCCATGGTGGGGAACCATGGGGCATACGCCATCCGGTACCCCATCATGAGAACCTCCACGCTGATCGCCCCCACGCCCGACGCCGCGGACCACCGTCCTGCCCCCCGACGCACACCGACTCACGCACCCGTGCGCGCTCCGGAAGGGCCCTTCCAGTCACTGCACACCGCGCTGCACCAGACAGCCCCCACGCCCGAGTCACGGCGACAGGGCGCCGCACTGCTGCGCGATACGCTGGCGCGTGCCGACCTGCCGCCGGCCTCGCTGCCCGAACGCCCCGAAGATCTGCACGACTGGATGGCCGCGAGCCATGCCGCCGTGTCTGCGCAATATGGCGAATACCTTGCTGCGCGGCGCGCGGGCGAAGGCCGTCGGTATTTCCGCAACCGTGCGCATGCGCTGCACTTCCTGCGGGCCGTGGCACCGACCAAGCTGGTGGACGGCAGCTGGCTCTACGGTGTGCTGCGCCACGCGCGCAATCCGCGCATGGCCGAACTGGTGCGCACCTACCTGGAGGAACTCGGCGACGGCGCACCTGACAAGAACCACGTGCTGCTCTACCGCCAGCTGCTGTCGCGCTATGGCCTGTCGCAAGGGCCCGCGCTGCCCGACGCGCTCTACGAACAGGGCGCGGTACAGCTCGCGCTGGCGTGGAACGCCGAAGAGTTCCTGCCCGAAGTCATTGGCTTCAACCTGGGCTATGAACAGCTTCCTCTGCACCTGCTGGCCACGTCGTACGAACTCAACGAGCTCGGCATCGATCCGTACTATTTCACGCTGCACGTGACGGTGGACAACGCCGACACCGGGCATGCGCGGCAGGCCTGCGACGCCGTCCTGGCCCTGCTGCCGCGCCATGGCGATCCCCAGGCCTTCTGGCAACGCGTGCGCGATGGCGCGCGCCTGGGCGATGTGGGCCTGGGCACCACGCGCGTGATCGCGGACTTCGACATCCGCGCCGAAGTGGTGCGCATCTTCCAGGCCAAGTGCGGCGCCGGCCAGGGCATGCATTCGGACTACTGCAAGGTGGCCGGCCGCAGCGTGAACGACTGGCTGTCGGCCCCGGAGGGCATGGGCGCTTTCCTGGAAGCGCTGGTGCAGGCGAACTGGATCCAACCCGGCCGCCCCGTGGCGGAAAGCCGCTTCTGGGGACTGCTGCAGGGGCCGCGCTCGGAGATGTTCGGCGTGTTCTCGCCCTACGAGTTGCAGGTGATCCACGACTGGATCCGTGGCGATGAGGCGAGCGCCGATGGCCAGGCGTACTTCGAGCCTGCCTCCGCCAACGAAACGCGCCGCCGCCCCACCTTCCGTGCGCTGCAGCGTGCGCGCAAGAGCGATGCGGGCGCGGCAGGATCGGCAGACGTGCTCGATCCGGATCTGGTGGCTTTCAAGGAACGGCTGAACACGCTGGACGCCGATGCCCAGTTCGATGCGCTGGTGACGGCCATGTCGCCCTCGGAGCACTGGACGCCGGTGGGACTGTACGCCACGCGCCGTTTCGTGGCATCGCATCCCTGAAGCGCTGCCCCCGGCCACCCCCTGGCGACCGTGTCTCAAGCATCGAAATGCCGCCGATCGTGCCGAACCGCACCGGGAGGCCGGCCGGTAACACGTTTGAAAGCACGGCTGAAAGCGGCCTGCGAAGTGTAGCCAAGCCGTTCGGCTGCCGCCTCGATGGATATGCTGCCCTGGGTCAGCCACTGGATCGCCAGACGCATCCTCAGCTCCGTCGCGTAGCGCAGGGGCGGCGTCCCGATGGTCGCCTCGAAACGCTGCGCAAAGACGGATCGCGAGACATGGCATTCGGCGGCCAGTTCCGCCACCGTCCAGTCGCGGCCGGGCTGGCGGTGCAAAGCAAGGATGGCACGAGCCAGCCGGGGGTCTCGCAGAGCGGCCACGAGGCCGGAGGTGTTGTCGCAGCCGCATTCAACCCAGCCGCGCACGATCATGGCCGCCACCACTTCGGCCAGGCGCGCCAGGATGCCGGCAAAGCCCACCCGCCCCGAGCAGATTTCGGCTTTCATCGAGGCCAGTATCGGCAGCAGCCCCGGATAGCGTTCGCCGGCAGCATCGACCAGCATGAGGCCGGGCATCAGCCTGCCCAAACCCTGCATGCCGCCCAGGTCGAATTCCATGCAGCCGTAGAACAGGATGGCGCTGGGAACGGGGCTGGTGCTGGGGCAGGCATCGACGGCGCTGACGGTATCGCCCAGCGGCTCCGCCTGGAACCGGGCGAGGTCTTGCGCGGGGGCGTGCGGGCTGGAGAGCAGTTGATGCTCCGCGCCCTGGGGGATGAACGCGGCATTGCCGGCTGATAGTTCATGCAGCGTGCCATCCGCCATGCGCAGCATGGCAGAGCCGACCGCCAGATAGTGGAAGTAGCCATGGCCGGGCCGGGCCTCGAAGCGCAAACCGAAGGATGGCCCGACCTGGATGCGCCGGTATTCGACGCCGCGCAGCCGCATGCCCGTCAGCAGTTCGCTGATGAGATGGGACGAGAGCGCAAACTGCTCCAGTGCATTCATTGCAGGAGTTTTGGTCAAAAAAACGAGATAAATCATCATAGATCATCCTGAATTTGAATCCTAGACTGCGGCTTCAATAGCTTTTCAGGTGGTCTTTTGCGATGAATGATTGCGTTTGTGGTGCTACGCCCGGAGCCAAATCGGGCACGGCGGGCGACGCGGTGCCGGTCCGGGCGGCCTGGATGGCGGTGTTCTCGCTGGCGATGGGCGTTTTCGGCCTGTTGACGGCCGAATACCTGCCAGCGAGTCTGCTGACGCCCATGGCCGCGGAATTGGGTGTGTCGGAAGCATTGGCCGGCCAGGCTGTCACCGTGACCGCCGTGGTAGCGCTGTTTGCCGGGCTGCTGGTTCCTGGTCTGACGCGTGCGCTGGACCGGCGGGTGGTGCTGCTGGGCTTCTCCACGCTGATGATCGCTTCGAATCTGCTGGTCGCACTGTCGTCCGGCATGGCGGTGCTGCTGGTGATGCGCATCTTGCTGGGCATCGCGCTGGGCGGCTTCTGGAGCATGGCGGCTGCTGTGGCGATGCGCCTGGTACCGCCCGCGCTGCTGCCTCGCGCCTTGTCGATCATCTTCAGCGGCATTGCGGTCGGCACGGTGGTTGCGGTGCCGCTGGGCAGCTACCTGGGCGGGCTGTATGGCTGGCGCAGCGCCTTCGTGGCGGCCGCTGGCGTGGGCGTGATCACGCTGGTTTTCCAGTGGTTCACGCTGCCGCGCATGGCGCCGCGCAGCGTGGTGCGATTGAGAACGGTGCTCGACGTGCTGCTACGCCCAGGCATCGCCATCGGCATGCTGGGCTGCATCCTGGCGCATGCCGGTCATTTCGCGCTGTTCACATATATCCGCCCCTTCCTGGAAAGCACCACCGGGGTCGGGACGGAGGGACTGGCGCTGATGTTGCTGGGGTTCGGCGCGGCGAACTTCGTCGGCACGCTCTTGGCGGGCTGGCTGATGCAGCGCAGCCTGCGCATGACCCTGGCAGTGATGCCTGCACTGGTTGGCATCGCGGCGTTGGCGTTGGTGCTGGCGCCATCTTCTTTGGCAGGACAGGCGCTGCTCGTGGCGTTCTGGGGGATGGCCTTCGGTGGTGTGCCGGTGGCATGGTCAAACTGGGTAGCGCGTTCCGTGCCCGACCAAGCCGAGAGCGCAGGGGGCATGGTGGTTGCCTCCGTGCAATCCGCCATCGCAGCCGGGGCCGCCGCGGGCGGCGCGATGTTCAGCTTCAGCGGTATCACTGGCGTATTCATCGCTGGTGGCGTGTCGATGCTGCTCGCAACCTGGCTGATTGCGGTACGAGTACGAGTCCCACCTGTGCAGGTGGCGGATGGAGTTCGCCACGCTTCCCATATCTGAAGCAGGCTCGCAGTGGTCACAGGCAGTGAGGCCTCAGGCACTGCGCAACGCCAGTGCGGGTCCTGCAGCCAGCGGCACCTCGGCATCATTGGCCGCCGCCCGGCGACGCCGCGCCTTGCGCACGTATTCCGGGTGGAAGCAGCGCTCGGTTCCGTCCGCGAAGGACACGGTGATAGATTCTGACGCGATCGCGCGCACGGTGCCTTCGCCATAGCGCTTCACGCGCACGGGCATACCGAGTTCGAAGACCGGGCGGGCGGCGGCGGCAGAGGCGGCGGGCGCCGTCGCCGCGAGCACTTCAGCGGGTGACGGAGCGGCGATGGCTGCCACTTCCGACGGCTTGCGGCGGGCCGCCACACCGGCGGGCGGACGGGCGGACGGGCCGGCCGTGGGAGCCGCTGCGGCCGATGCAGCGGCGTTCGCGATCGCCTGCTGCGCATCCAGCGCGGCGATGCGCCGGCAGTTGTCGCAGGTGCCGCAGCGGTGCGTGTCGCGCGCATGGCCGAAGTAGTCCAGCAGCACCTCCCAGCGGCAGCCGCCGGTCTGCGCGTAGAACACCATGCGTTCGAGCCCGTCCTGGTCCTGCGTGCGCTTTTGCGCGTAGTCTTCGAGCAGGGCGATGAGCGCATCGCTGTCGATGTCGGCACGGCGCAGCGCGAGGCGGCCGTCGGCCTTCTGCGTCACGATGCGGCGGCGGCGCAGCAGGCCGAGCGCGACCTGGAGCTTGGACCGCGGGCGGTCGAGGGCCTGTTGCAGCAGGTCGAGCGTCCAGCCCTCGTGCGCGCCGGGCGGCGGGGACTGCAGCGCGCCGTACAGCGCGTCGAGGTCGTCCGGCGTGGGGTAGCGGCCGGCCAGGAAGAACTGCTGTACCGCCTTGTCCTTGCGCAGGAACAGGAGGATGCAGTGTGCCGGCTGGCCGTCGCGCCCGGCCCGGCCAGATTCCTGGTAATACGCGTCCAGTCCGCCGGGCATCTGGTAATGGATCACGAAGCGCACGTCCTGCTTGTCGATGCCCAGGCCGAAAGCGTTGGTGGCGACCATCACGCGCAGGTCGCCTGCCATGAAGCGGTCCTGCGCCTCGCCGCGCTCGGCGGCGGGCATGCGGCCGTGGTAGAGGCCCGCGGATTCGCCCGCACCGGCCAGCAGCGCATGCACTTCCTCCGCGGCCTTCACGGTGGCGGTATAGACGATGCCGGAGCCCTCGGTGCCCTTCACGGTGCGCAGCAGGCAGTCGCGCTTTTCCTTTTCGTCGGCGAGCTGTTCGGCGCGGTAGTGCAGGTTGGGGCGATAGGTGCCGGTATCGACCACGCCCGCGGCCGGAATGCCCAGCTGCCGGCGGATGTCCTGTGCCACCGGGCCTGCGGCGGTCGCGGTGAGCGCGAGCACCGTCGGGCGGCCCAGGCGCGGCACGGCCTGGGCGATGTCGAGGAATGCGGGACGGAAGTCGTGGCCCCATTGCGAGATGCAGTGCGCCTCGTCCACGGCCAGCAGGTCCACGGGGCCACCGGCTTCGAGCAGCGCCTGGAAGCCGCTGTCCGCCAGGCGTTCGGGCGTGGTGAGCACGATGCGCGCGCTGCCGTCGGCCACGGCCGCCTCGGCCGCGCGCGTTTCCTCGGCGTCCAGCGCGCTGTGCAACTGCACGGCCGGCACGCCGCGCTCGCGCAGGGCGTCGCACTGGTCGCGCATGAGCGCGATCAGCGGCGACACCACCACCGTGCGGCCCGCGAGCAGCAGTGCGGGCAACTGGTAGCACAGCGACTTGCCGGCGCCCGTGGGCATGATGGCCAGCGTGTTCTCGCCGCGCAGCACGCGGTCGATCACATCGCGCTGGCCCGGGCGCAGGGCGCGCAGGCCGAAGGATTGCTTCAGGGCCGCCTGGATGCGGGCCTGGCTGGGAGGCCGCCTGGCGGCAGCCTGGGAGGTGGATGAGGGCATGATGGCGGCGATCCGGTCGTTGCAGGGCCGTGCACCGGACGCCACGATGGCGTGCCGGCACGTGCACCTATGCTCGGGCCCGGACCCGCCGCGGCGCGTGGGACGCCGCTTACCCGCCGTGTCATCCGGGAGCGTGCGCTTCCGTTTCCCTTTCCGTTCCCTCGTCCAGGGCCAGGACACCGTCCTGCAGCCTCAGGGTCCGGGTGCCGACGGCGCGCGCGAGCGCGTCGTCGTGCGTGACGAGCAGCAGGCAGGACCCGGCGTGCTCCATCGCCTCGGTGAGCAGTGCCAGGGTGTGGCGCTGGGTGAGCGGATCCAGGCGTGACGTGGGTTCGTCGGCGAAGAGCAGCGCGGGCCGGGCCAGCAACGCGCGGGCGAGTGCGATGCGCTGCAGTTCGCCGCCCGACACCGCGGCGGGGCGCCGCCGCAGCAGTGCGGGGTCGAGCCCCAGGCGCTGCAGGTGCTGTTCCAGCGCCGTCCACGGTTGCGCATGGAGACGGGCCGCGTCGCGCAGGGCGGTGCCCAGGTCCACCTGCGGCGCGAAGGCGCCCGCCGGGTCCTGGTAGAGCTTTTGCAGGGCGGTGGGCGCGAGCGACGACGCGCGTCGCACGCAACCCGCATCCGCGCGCACCAGGCCCAGCAGCACGTTGCCCAGCGTGCTCTTGCCCGATCCGCTGTCGCCCCGGATCACCGTGCGCTCGCCCCGGCGCAGCTCCAGGTCCACGCCCTGGAAGAGCTGCCGGCCCGCGAACGCCTTGCCGAGTCCCGTGGCCTGCAGCACCGCCTCGCCCAAAGGCGGCGGCGCGCGGCGCGGCCATGCGGACGGATCCGCATCGATCAACTGGCGGGTGAATGCATGCTGCGGCGCGGCCAGCACCTCCCGGGCGCGGCCCATCTCCACGGCCCGGCCGCCCTGCAGGACCAGGATGGCGCCGCCCAGCTGGCGCGCGAGGTCCAGGTCGTGCGTGATGACGACGGCGCAGCCCCCCTCGCGCAGCAGGGCCTGCAGGCCGTCGATGGCATGCCGGCGCCATGCGGCGTCGAGGCCCTTGGTGGGTTCGTCCGCCAGCAGGATGCGCGCGCCACCCGCGAGCGCGATCGCCGCGGCGGCCCGCTGTGCCATGCCACCCGAGAGCTGCCAGGCATGCTGCCGGGCCGCGGCGCCCAGGCCGGCGGCCTGCAACTGCGCTTCGGCCGCCGCCCGCGCACGGTCTGGGGCCTGGCCGCGCACCAGCGCGAGCACTTCCGCCAACTGCGGCGCGACGGCCATGATCGGGCTCAGCGCCTGCGCGGGCTCCTGCGGCAGCAGCGCGAGCGTTCGCCCCCAGAGGGGCCTGCGCGCGGGCCCGTCGGCCGCCCGGCTGGCACGGCCCGCGATGGCGACGCCGCCGCTGGCGCGCAAAGCTGGCGGCAACTGGCCCATGACGGCCTGGGCCAGCAGCGACTTGCCCGCACCGCTTTCGCCGACGAGGCACAGCGCCTCGCCGGGATGCAGCGTGAACGAGATACCCTGCAGCAGCGCGAGCGGCCCCGCATGCACGCCGAGGTCGTCCACCTGCAGGAGCGCGGACACCGTGCTCACGCCGGATTTCCCGGGCGCATGGCGAGTGCCATGCCCAGCACCAGGCAGGCCAGCAGGCCCACGGGGGCCGCGATCAGCCAGGGCGCTTCCTCGTAATGCGGCAGCGCCTCGGTCATCATCAGGCCCAGCTCGGCGGTCGGTGGCTGGATGCCCACGCCGATGAAGCCCAGCGCCGCGAGCGCCAGCACGGCCTGGGCGGCGGTGAAGGGCAGCAGCATGCCGAGCACGGGCGCGAGTGCCGGCAGCAGGTGGCGGCGCAGCAGGTAGGCCGGCCCGAAGCCGAGCAGCCGCGAGGCCTGCACCGCATCGCCGGCCAGCACCGGCCGGCTCGCCGCGCGGCTGACGCGGAAATACTCCACCCACAGCGAGAGCGACAGGCCCAGGTAGAGCGCCCAGTGCCGCCCCGGCGCGAGCGTGGCGAAGAGCAGCACCAGCAGCAGGCCCGGCACCGCCAGCACGGCGTCGGCGAGCAGCACCAGCCAGCGCTCGAGCGCGCCGCCGCGCCAGCTGGCCGCCACGCCCAGCAGCACGCCGGGAACCGCCGCGCTCGCCGATGCGGCCAGCGCCAGTCCCAGGGAGAGCTGCGCGGCGTGGGCGAGCCGTGCGAGCGTGCTGCGGCCGAACAGGTCCGTGCCCAGCCAGTGTGCGCGGCCGGGCGGCAGCAGGCTGTCGGCAAGCGACTGGCGCGCGGGATCGGTGCCCACCAGCGCGGGGCCCAGTGCCGCGAAGGCCGCGAGCAGGCCGAGGATGACGAACCCCCAGCGGCGGCCTGAGCGGACGGGGGAACGCACCGGCACCCGAGCGGGGTCGGCGAAGGCGCCGGGCGGGTTGGAGGGGGATGACGGCATGGCGGTCATGCGCGGACCTCGGCGGAGCGCCGGGGATCGATCGCCACGCAGGCCGCATCCACCAGCAGGTTGAAGAAAACGAACAGCAGACCCATGCACAGGGCGGCGCCCTGGATCATCGGAACGTCGCGCCCGAAGACGGCATGCACCAGCGCATGCCCGATGCCGGGCCAGGCGAAGAGCGTTTCCACGACCACGGCCCCTTCGACCAGGAAGACGCCCTGCACGCCGAGGTAGGCCACGACCGGCAGCGCCGCCTGCGGGAGCCCGTGGCGCCACAGCGCCTGCCCGTCGGTGAGGCCCTTGCCGCGGGCGAACGCCAGCGACGGCGACGCGGCCGCCTGCCGCATGGCGGCTGCGGACACCCGCGCCAGCCCTGCCGCGAGCCCGAGGCCCAGCGTCAGCGCGGGCAGCAGCAGGCTGGCCGCATGGTCGTCGCCCGCGACCGGCAGCATGCCCAGGCGCACGGCCATGGCCAGCATCAGCAGCACGGCGAGCAGGAAGGGCGGCGTGGCCCGCAGCAGCACCGCCAGCGCGGCCACGGCGCGGTCGATGCGGCCGCGCGGGTGCAGGCCCGACCAGATGCCGGCCGGCAGCCCCAGGGCCATGCCGATGAGCAGGGCCGCGAGCGACAGTTCGACCGTGGCGGCCAGCGGGTGCGCGACCTCGCGCCACACGGGGTTGCCGCTGACGTAGGACGTGCCCAGGTCCAGCCGGGCGATGTCGCCCCACCAGGCCAGCAGCGCCTGCCAGACCGGGCGGTCCAGGCCCAGTTCGGCGCGCACCGCTGCGGCTGCGGCGTTCGATACGAGGTCGTAGCCGTACCGGCCCGCGGCGATGCGCGTGGCCATGTCGCCGGGCAGCAGGCGGGCCATCGCGAAGCACAGGGTACCGACGATGAGCGCGAGCGCCACGGCCTGCAGCGCGCGGCGCAGCAGCATGCCGGCCCAGAGGCGTTCGGCGGTGGCGGTGCAGGAGGGTGTGCTGGAGGAAGAAGGCATGGAGGATGTGCGGATGGTCATGCGCGCCACTCCATCGCGGTGAGCCGGTAGGAGCGCTCCAGCGGATCGAGCCGCACGGAACCGACGCGGCGGCTGATGGCCACCGTCTGCCGGTACCACGCGACCGGGATCACGGGCAGTTCGTCCTGCAGCGTTCGCACCACCTGCCGGCGCAGCGCCGCGGCGCGGTCCTTCGGAATTCCGCCGGCCTGCAGGGTGGCCAGGGCGTCGGCGACGCGCGCGTCGGACCATCCCATGGCGCCCCAGTCCCCGCCGCGCGGGCCGAAATCCTGGGCCAGTGTGCTGGTGGGATCGGGGGTTGTGGCGTAGTTGCGCGCGATCAGCGCGAGTTGCAGGCTGCCGTCGCGGTGCCCGAGCGGGATGTCGCCCGAGTTGCCCACGTCCACGCGCACGGCGATGCCGGCCTCGCGCCACTGGGCCTGCAATGCCGTGGCGATGAGCGGCAGTTCGGGCCGGTCGGGGAAGGTGCGCAGCGCGAGCCGCAGCGGCTGCCCCTGCGCGTCCCGCAGGCCGTCCGCGCCGCGCCGCCAGCCCGCTTCGGCCAGCAGCCGCGCCGCGGCTTCGGGATCGAGGGCGAGCGGTTCGAGCCCGTCAGCGTGCCAGTCCCGCAGTGTGGGCGGAAAGAGCTGCGTGGCCGCGAGAGCCGGGTCGCGCAACAGCGCGCGGGCGATGCCGGCCCGGTCGATGCACAGGCTGAGCGCCCGCCGCACGCGCGGGTCGCGCAGCGCCGGCAGCCCGGCGTTGACCTTGATCCCCACCGAGCGAGGGAGCGTCACCGACTCCACCCGCACCGGCCCGGGCGCCGTGGCGTGGCGGCGCAGCCGCACGGTGCTGGCCGGATCGAGCCCATAGGCCAGGTCGGCCTGGCCGGCCTCGGCCATGAGGGCCCGCGTCTCGGAGCGCCCGGCCGACAGGTAGGCCACGCGCTCGATGGCGGGGCGCGGGCCGCCGTGGCCGTCGAACGCTTCGGCCTCCACCCGCTGGGGCGCGGCGAGCGCGGTGATGCGGTAGGGCCCGCTGCCGACGATGGACCGCACAGCACCGTCCGGGGCGTAGCTGGCAGGCGCCAGCACCAGCGTGCTGCTGTGCGCCAGCAGCGCGGGCAAGGCGGCATGCGGCCTGGACAGGCGCACGCGCACGGTGGAATCGTCCTCGGCCTCGATGGCCTGGATCGGGGCGCCGCTCAGCAGCGATGGCGGCCTGCGCGCGGCCTCCAGGCAGCGGACGACCGCCGCCGCGCGCACCGGGATGCCGTCGTGGAAGCGCGCGCCCTGGCGCAGCACGAAGCGCCAGGCCAGGCCGTCGGCCGAGGCCTCGAAGCGTTCTGCCAGGCCGGGCAGCAGGGTGCCATCGTCGTCGGCGTCCACCAGCGTCTCCGCGATCTGCAGGCGCGTGAACACGTAGCCGCTGACCGCGGGGGCCAGGCCGGCGATCTCCCAGGGACCGACGATCTGCAGGCGCGGAGGCCCGGCGGCGCTCTGCGCCCGCAGAGCCGGGGCCACCGCCCCCGCGGCCCCCGCGGCCAGCGCCCGCAGAGCGCAGCGTCGCGTGGCAGGGGCGGCGGCGCGGGGAGGCGGGGATGGCGTCATGGGAGCGTCCACTTTGGAAACGGGGAATGCGGCAGGGCGGTGCGCCCGCTTCAGAACCGGGCCTGCAGCCCCACCGCCACGGTGCGCCCGCTGCCGGGCGTCACCCACAGCCTGCTCACGGACGTGGCGTAGTAGGTCTTGTCGAACAGATTGTCCACATCCAGCGTGAGCCGCACCGCGGGGGTGAGCCGCCAGTACGCGACGATTTTTGCCGTGGTGTAGGCGGGCAGTTCGAAGGCGGGCGCACCGGCCTGGGCTTCGGCCTGCGTGCGGGCTGCGCCCAGCCGCTGGCCCACATGCGTGATGCCGCCGCCCACGCCGTAGCGCTGCCCGCTGGCGAGCGCATCCTCGTACACCGCCAGCAGGCTGCCGTTCACGCGCGGCACGTTGATGAGGCGGCCGCCGATCTCGAGCGTGTTGTCGCGCAGCACATCCACGTCGTTCAGCACCAGGCTGGCGTTCAGGCGCCAGTGCGTGCCGAGCTGTCCCGCCAGGTCGAACTCCAGGCCGCGGCTGCGCACCTTGCCCGCGGTCACCTGGAAGCTGCTGTCCACCGGATCGGTGGTCAGCATGTTGCGCTTGGTGATGTCGAAGAGTGCTGCCGTGGCGCCCAGGCGCTGGTCGGCGCTCTCCCATTTCACGCCCACTTCCAGCGCGCGGCCCTTCTCCGGCGCCAGCGCCAGGCCGCCCCGGCCCACGGCGGAAGTGAAGCCGCTGTTCGGGCGGAAGGAGGTGCCTGCGTTGGCATATACCGTCCACTGCGCATCCGGCAGCCAGCTCACGCCCACGCGCGGGGAGACGGCCGTCGGGTCCTGCCCGTCCGTGGTGCCGGTGCGGTGGTTGTCGTAGGTCTGCCGGTAGCGGTCGAAGCGCGCGCCGGCCAGCACGCGCCACTGCGGCGCCAGCTGGATCGCGTCCTGCACGTAGAGGGCCGTGTTGCGCTGGCGCTCGGTGAAATCGGTGTTCGGGCCGGGCGTCGGCCGGGGTTGTCCGTACACCGGCTGGTAGATGTCGATCGCGTAGGGCGCGGCGGCCGTGGGATTGATGCGCAGCATGCGCGCATCCAGCGTGTAGCGGTAGGTCTCCACGCCCAGCAGCAGTTCGTGCGGCGTGCCGCCCCACTGCAGGTTGCCGATCAGCTCGCCCTGCAGGGCCGTGTCGTCGGACGAGAAATCGCGATAGCGGCGCTGGCGGCGCAGCGTGCCGTCGGCCAGCAGGGACGAGGCCTCGGTGGAAAATCCGTCCAGCCCCGTGGTGCGGTAGGAGAGCGCGAAGCGGCTGCGCCACTGCGCGTTCCATTCGTGCAGCAGCGACAGCTGGTGGGTGGTGTTGCGCACGGTCACGTCGCCGTCGCCCGGCTCGCCCAGGAAGCGGCTGCGTGGCACGTCGCCGAGCCGGTTGCCCACCGCCACCACGCCCCGGTCCAGCGGCGCGCGGTGCCGCAGGTATTCGCCGCTGTAGTCCAGCACGGTGCTGCCGCCCAGCTTCCAGGTGAAGGCCGGGGCCACCACCTGGCGCTGCGCGCTGACGAAGTCGCGGAAGCTGTCGCGGTCTTCCACCGCCACGTTGAGCCGGTAGGCCAGGTTCTCGCCCAGCGGGCCGGTGCTGTCGAGCGCCCCGCGGCGGTACGCATGGCTGCCTGCATAGGCTTCCACCGCGTTGGCGGGTTTCCATTGCGGCCGCTTGGTAACGATGTTGAGCGTGCCGCCGGGCTCGCTGCTGCCGTAGAGCGCGGCGGCCGGGCCCTTCAGGAACTCGATGCGCTCCACGCCGGCCATGTCGCGCGGCGCATTGAAGCCCCGGTTGCCGGAAAAGCCGTTGAGCAGGGTGGCCGAGCCGGTGTTCTCGTTGCCGGGCAGGCCGCGGATGGCGACGTTGTCCCACAGGCCCCCGAAGTTGTTCTGGCGCGAGACACCGCCCACGTAGTCGAGCACTTCGTCCAGGCGCGTGGCCCCGAGGTCGTCGATGGCCTGCCGGGTGATGACGCGCACGGACTGCGGCAGCTCGCGCAGCGGCAGGTCGGTCTTGGCGCCCGCGGCTTCCTGGGCCTGGTAGGTGCCGGAATCGGTGCGGCCGACGACATCGACGGTGGAGAGCTGGGCATCGCCGGAAGGGGAAGAGGAGGGGACGGGGCCGGATTGCGCTCGCGCGCCGCCGGCCACGAGGGCCGCAGCGGCCATTGCGAGGGGCAGGGCCTTGAAAGAGGGATGGCGGAAAAGGGAAGTCATGGAATCGAAGGTGCAAAAAAGGGGCCGCAGCCCATGCCGGCGCCGAGGGCGCCATGCGGCAGCGCGCGCGGCATCGGGCACCCGCGTTTTTTGAAGACGCGGTCCTGGGCGGGAGGCAGGGAGAGAAGAGAGCGCGGCCGGTGCAGGCCTCGCCGCGATCAGGCCGGCTCGGCGGAGGGCACGGACGCGACTGCAGCGCCTGCCGGGGGGCCGCGCGCGAGGAAGGGCCGGACGGTGCGGCGTCCGTGCGCCGCTTCGGCATGGGCCGGGGGGCCGGGGGTGGCGCCTGGGCCTTCCAGCCAGGGCTGCTGCGCCGGCTGCGGGGCGGCGGCCTGCAGGTGGGCGAAGGCCAGGCAGGCAGCGCATGCCCCGTGCTGCGGCGCCGTGTCTTCGGAGGGCGCTTCGGATGCAGCGGAGGCGGAAGGACTGCCTTCTTCCACCGCCGCTGTCACCGCTGCCATCGCGGCGGGCGCCGCGGGCTGCAGGGCCTGCCTCAGGTGCGCCGCCTCATGCAACGACCAGCCCAGGCAGGCATTCAGCCACAGGGCCAGCAGCAGGAAGGGCGTGAAGCGGTGCAGTCGCATGGGAGTTTCCGGAGCGCGGGATGATAGCCGCGAGCCGGACCGTGCGGCATGCCCCTGGCCAACCGGGCCGCCGCCCGCCGGCCTCCAGGCTCGCGTCAGGCGGCGGGCGCGACGCAGACCCGGTCGCGCCCCTCCCCCTTGGCCTGGTAGAGGGCCTTGTCGGCCCGGTCGAGGATGGACGCCAGCGGTTCGCCCCCTCCATGGCAGAAGGCCAGGCCGATGCTGACCGTCAGGTGGCCCACGCCGGGGAAAGGCGTATGGCCCACGGCCAGGCGGATCTTCTCTGCCACGAGCCGGCCTTCCTCGCGGTCGCGGGGTTCGGGCATCAGCACGACGAATTCCTCGCCGCCGAACCGGGCGACGAAGTCCGTGGAGCGCACGCAGCCGGCGATGAGCCCCGCCAGGTGCTGCAGCACCGCATCGCCCGTCTGGTGGCCGTGCGTGTCGTTGACGCGCTTGAAATGGTCCGCATCCACGATCATCAGCGCGAAACGTTGGCCGAGTTCGCGGCACCGCGCCGCATACGCCTGCAGCGCTTCGTCGAATCGGCGGCGGTTGTAGAGCCCGGTGAGCGGATCGCGCACCGCCAGGTTCTCGAGCTCCTGGTTGGCCTGGTGCAGGGCCAGCGTGCGTTCCCGGACCTGGTTCTCCAGGGAGGTATTGAGGCGCGACAGCTCCTGCTCGCGCTCCAGCAGCGAGGCCGTCATGGACTGGAAGGAGCGGTTCAGCTGGGCGACTTCCAGCGTGTCCGTGCCGTCGGGATAGCGTGGCTCGCCCTCGCGGCGCTCGATGGCCCGCGCCGCGTGCGCCAGCAGTTCCAGCGGCCGGCTGAACCGCGCCGCGAGCCGGTAGGCCACCAGGCCGCAGAGCAGGGCTGCGGCCAGGCCCAGCAGGGCGAGCTGCCGGCTCAGCGCACGTGCCGGCGCCAGCGCCTCGTTCGCAGGCTGGCGCACGACGATGCGCCAGCCGAGGTCCGCGCCCGCCACGGACGGCAGCGCCACCGTGCTGCTCAGGTACTCCGTCCCGTCGGCCCACGTGAGGCGCTCGTACCGCGCTGACGGGCCCGCCCGGTCCGGCAGGCGGGTCTGGCCTGCGAGCCGGAAGGGGTAGAGCACATTGCCCGACCGGTCGGCGATGAGCACCTCGACGCCGCGCCCCGCCGCACGGTCCACGGCCACCGCCTCCACGGTCTCGGTCACCCAGTACCAGTGGGCATGGGCGCCGATCACACCGCGCAGCGTGCCGTTGGCGTCCACGATGGGCGCGGCGAAGTCGATGAAGCGCAGCGGCTGGTCCAGGCGACGTTCCGGCAGTCGCTTGGCCAGCAGCACGGCGTCGTGCACGTCTCCCACGAAAAGGCGTGTGGTGGCCTCGCGGAACCACGGGCGCTGGTCCACCTTCTCTCCGACCAGGATGCCGCCCGTGGCCTGGAGCACCCTGCCTTCCGGGGTGGCGATGCCGATCCACGCGTATTCGCTGTGTGCATCCTTGCGCTGGTCCAGCGCCTGGCGCATCGCGTCGCCGCCCAGGTCGCCCTGGGTGAACAGAGGCAGCTTGCGCAGCAGGTCGATCTCGAGCGCGCGCTCGCGCAGGTTCGTGGCGAGCAGGTCGGTGGCCGAACGGGCCGTGGTGTGCAGCAGTTCCCCCGCGAAGCGCGCGAGATCCTGCGTGGCGATGCGTCCCAGGTAGAAGCCCACGCCCAGCACGCTGGCGAGCGTGAGCGTACCGAACCAGAGGGTGAGTTGTCCCCGCAGGCTGGGGGGGCGTACTGGCCGGGCGATCGAATGCATGGCGCGCATTGTCGGTCCGCCCGGCAGGGGGCGCGGCGGCCGCCCTGCGGAATTCCCGAAGACGCGCATTCACTACAATGCCGCCCCTTTTCGGCCCGCGCGAACCCCACCCCATGCCCATCATCGTCAACGAAGAACTCAAGGCCTACATCGATCCGCTCACGCCCGAGGAGCATGCCGCCCTGGAGCGCAGCCTGCTCGCCGAAGGCTGCCGCGATGCGCTCGTGCTCTGGGGCGACGTGCTCGTGGATGGCCACAACCGCTATGGCATCTGCCAGAAGCACGGACTGCCGTTCAACACCGTCCAGCACCCGCATTTCCGCTCCATGGAGGATGTGCATCTCTGGATGATCGACCAGCACCTGGGGCGCCGCAGCGTCTCGGACTTCCAGCGCGGCGTGCTGGCGCTGCGCAAGCGGGAGATCCTGGCGCAGCGCGTGGCGGCCACCGCCCCCCAGGCCTCTGATGCCGCAGAGCCCGCGGACAGCTCTGCGCCGTGGGACGGGCCGGCCGATGCCGCGGCCCCGGCACCGCAGGAGGCAGCAGCCGCGGCCGTGCAGGAGGCCGAGCCGCTGAAGAGCCGCGAAGCCATCGCCCGGGCGGCACGGCTGAGCAGCAGCCAGGTGGTGATGATCGAGAAGATCCAGAAACAGGCGGCGCCCGAACTGGTGGCCGCCGTGCGCTCGGGCGCCATCTCCATCAACACGGCGGCCGCCGTGGCGACCTTGCCGGAAGAAGAGCAGCGCGCGGCGGCGGTGGCCGGCAAGGATGAGCTGCGCCAGGCCGCGAAGCGCGCGCGCGATGCACGCCGCAAGCCGCGTGCGGAGATTCCGCAGGGCGGATCCACGCCGGAGGGCTCTGCCGGAGGCGGCGAGCCCTCCGCGCCCCAGGACGACATCGAGGCGCTGCGCCGCCGTGTGGCGGAGCTGTCCGCCGAGAACGAGGCCCTGCGCGGCGAAGTGGCTCGACTGCAGGCGCTGGCGGGAACGTGAGGACCTGCGCGGGACGGTTGCTCCTTCTTTTGCAGGATATGGCCTACGTGCGCGGCGGTGCCCGCACCCTATGATCCGGAGCTTCCCGTCCCGCACGCCCATGCCCTCCCAACCCATTCCGAACGACAAGATCCACCACAGCATGCCGCTGCGGATGCTGCTGGGCTTCGTGCTGGCGGCGCTGGCGACCACCGTCATCGCCATCTTCACCTACCAGTCGCAGCAGGACCGCGGCGAGGCGGTGCGGCGCATCAACTCGGCCGTCGAGTCGATCGTGCAGATCCAGTACGTGCTGTCGATCCTCAAGGACGCCGAAACCGGCCAGCGCGGCTACCTGCTGGCCGGCGAGCCCCGCTACCTCGGCCCCTACGAGACCGCGGAGGCCTCGCTCACGACCGAGCTGGAGCGGCTGCGGGGACTGGTCGGCGATTCGCCGCGGCAGCTGCGCCGCTACGAGCAGCTCGCGCCCCTCGCGCGCCAGAAGATGTCCGAGCTGCACGAAACCATCCAGCTGCGCCTCGCCGGCCAGGCGGATGCGGCGCTGGCCGTGGTGCGCACGGACCGCGGCCGGGCCACCATGGACGCCATCCGCTCGCTGGTGCGCGAGATGATCGCGGCCGAGCGCGAAGAGCTGGAAGAGCGCCGCGCGATGTGGGAAGACTCGGCGCGCTTCGCGGCGTACTTCACCTGGGGCAGTTCGCTGCTGCTGCTGGTGTTCATCCTCGGCGTGGCCGCCATGACGGCCGCAGACCACCGCACCAAGGCCCGCGAGGCCTGGGTGCGCAGCGGCCTGATGGGGCTGTCCGATGAAATCCGGGGCGACCTGCGGCTGGACGAGCTCGGCCCGCGCGTGCTGGCCTACCTGGCGCGCCGGCTGGGCGCGCGCGTGGGTGCGGCCTATGTCTCGGACGGGCACGGCGCGTTCCGCCGCTTCGGCGCCTACGCGCTCTCCGGCACCGGCCCCGAGCGCATCGCCGCGGGCGAGGGCCTGGTGGGGCAGGTGGCCCAGACGCTGCAGCCGATGCATGCGCGGCATGTTCCCGCGTCGCACCTGGAGGTGCAGTCCGGCGTGGGCCACAGCACGCCCGCGGAGCTCGTGGTGCTGCCGGCCGTGCACAACGGCGTGGTGCAGGCCGTCATCGAACTGGGCTTCTTCCGTCCCGTGCAGTCCATCGACATGGACATGCTGTCGCGCGCGTCCGAGCAACTCGCCGTCGCCGTGCGCTCGGCCATCGACCGCTCCCAGCTCGAGGCGCTGCTGGACGAGACGCAGCGCCAGGCGGAGGAGCTGCAGGCCCAGCAGGAAGAACTGCGCGTGAGCAACGAGGAGCTGGAGCAGCAGAGCCGCGTCCTGCAGGAGTCGCAGGCGCAGATGGAAGCCCAGCAGACCGAACTCGAGCAGAGCAATGCCCAGCTGGAAGAGCAGACCCAGCAGCTGGAATACCAGAAGCAGCAGTTGCTGCGCGCGCAGGATGCACTGTCCGACAAGGCCCGCGACCTGGAGCAGGCGAGCCAGTACAAGAGCGAGTTCCTGGCCAACATGAGCCACGAGCTGCGCACGCCGCTCAACTCCAGCCTGATCCTGGCCAAGCTGCTGGCCGACAACAAGGGCGGCAACCTCACGGACGAGCAGGTGCGCTATGCCGAGACCATCCACGGCGCCGGCAACGACCTGCTGACGCTCATCAACGACATCCTCGATCTGGCGAAGATCGAGGCCGGCCAGGCCACGGTGGAGATCGAGCCCGTGAACGTGGCGCGCGCGGTGCAGTCCATCGTGGAGCCGCTGCGGCCCCTCGCCCGTGAGAAGAACCTGGCGTTCAGCGCCGTGGTCGAGCCGGGCGTGCCGGACGTGCTGCGCACCGATGCCCAGCGGCTGGGCCAGATCCTGAAGAACCTGCTGTCCAACGCGATCAAGTTCACCGAGCGTGGCGAGGTCGCGCTGCGCGTGGCGGCCCAGCCCGACGGGCGGGTGGCGTTTTCGGTGCGCGACACGGGCATCGGCATTCCCGAGCACCAGCAGAAACTGATTTTCGAGGCGTTCCGCCAGGCCGACGGCAGCACCCACCGCAAGTACGGCGGAACGGGGCTGGGCCTGTCGATCTCGCGTGATCTCGCGCAATTGCTGGGCGGCAGCGTCTCGGTGCAGAGCACCTCCGGCCAGGGCAGCGTGTTCACGCTGGTGCTGCCGGTGCAGCCGCCCGAGGGCACCCAGGCAGCCGAGCAGGCAACGGCCCCCGCGCCGCAGCGCGCGGTGGCCACGGCCAGCGCCACGCCCGTCTCCGCGCTGCCGGCGGAGGTGTCCGAGCAACCGGTCCTGGCCCCCACGCCGGCCCCGCCGCGTCGCCCTGCATCGGCGGTGGCGGACGACCGCGACACGCTCCAGGCCGGCAAGCGCACCATCCTGGTGGTGGAGGACGACACGCGCTTCGCCCGCATCCTCTACGACCTGGCCCACGAGATGGGTTTCCAGTGCATCGTCACGCACAGCGGCGGCGAGGGCCTGGTGGCCGCCACCGACTACATGCCCAGCGCCGTGGTGCTGGACATGAACCTGCCCGATTTCTCGGGACTGGGCGTGCTCGACCAGCTCAAGCGCAACCCCGCGACCCGGCACATCCCGGTCCATGTCGTGTCGGTGGCCGACTATTCGCAGGAGGCCCTGGGCCTGGGCGCGATGGGCTATGCGCTCAAGCCCGTCAAGCGCGACGAGCTCGTGCAGGCGCTGCAGCGCATGGAGGCCAAGTTCACCCAGGCGCTGCGCCGCGTGCTGGTGGTGGAGGACGACGACCGCCAGCGCGAGAGCATGCGCCACCTGCTGGCCAATGGCGACGTGGAGATCGTCGGCGCGGAAACCGCGCAGCGCGCGCTGCAGCTGCTGCGCAGCAGCACCTTCGATTGCATGGTGATGGACCTGAACCTGCCGGACCTGAGCGGCTATGAACTGCTCGAGCAGATGGCCGGGCAGGAGGACGTCGCCTTCCCGCCGGTGATCGTCTATACGGGCCGGTCGCTCTCGCGCGACGAGGAACAGCGGCTGCGGCGTTTTTCCAAGTCGATCATCATCAAGGACGCCCGCTCGCCCGAGCGCCTGCTCGACGAGGTCACCCTGTTCCTGCACCAGGTGGAATCCAGCCTGCCCGCGGAGCGGCAGCAGATGCTGCGGCTGGCGCGCGACCGCGAAGCGACCTTCGAGGGGCGCAGCATCCTGGTGGTGGAGGACGATGTGCGCAACATCTTCGCGCTCTCCAGCGTGCTCGAGCCGACCGGCGCGAAGGTGCAGATCGCGCGCAACGGCCGGGAAGCGCTGGAGGTGCTGGAGCGCTCCCAGGCCGGCGACGCGCCCCAGGTGGACCTGGTGCTGATGGACATCATGATGCCCGAGATGGACGGATTCACCGCCATGCGCGAGATCCGCAAGCGCCAGGAATGGCGGCGCCTGCCCATCATCGCCCTCACGGCCAAGGCCATGAAGGACGACCAGGAGAAATGCCTCGCGGCCGGCGCCAACGACTACATCGCCAAGCCCCTGGATGTCGAGAAACTGCTCTCCCTGGTGCGCGTGTGGATGCCCAAGTGAACCCCGAAGACGATGCCCGGGCGGCGCTGCGCCGCAAGACCTTCGACATCGAGCAGCACCTGCTCGTGGAGGCCATCTACCGCCGCTACCACTACGACTTCCGCGGCTACGCGCAGGCATCGCTCAAGCGCCGCCTGCAGGCGGCGCTCACGCGTTTTTCCTGCCGCACGCTCTCGCAGCTGCAGGACCTGGTGCTGCACGACCCGGAAGTGTTCCCGGCCATGCTCGAATACCTCACCGTGCAGGTGAGCGAGATGTTCCGCGACCCCACCTATTTCCGCGCGCTGCGCGAGACGGTGGTGCCGGTGCTGCGCACCTACCCCTCGCTCAAGGTCTGGGTGGCCGGCTGCAGCACCGGGGAAGAGGTCTATTCGCTCGCCATCCTGTTGCGCGAGGAGGGCCTGCTGGAGCGCACGCTGATCTACGCCACCGACATCAACGCCAATGCCCTGCAGAAGGCGGAGGCCGGCGTGTACGCGATCGACCGCGTGCCGTCGTTCACCGAGAACCACGCCCGCTCCGGCGGCAAGGGCTCGCTGTCCGAGCACTACACGGCCGCCTATGGCCGCGTGGTGTTCGACAAGAGCCTGCGCCGGCACATCGTGTTTTCCGACCACAGCCTGGCGACCGACAGCGTGTTCGCCGAGGTGCACCTCGTCTCCTGCCGCAACGTGCTCATCTACTTCGACCGCGAACTGCAGGACCGGGCACTCGGCCTCTTCAGCGAGGCGCTCTGCCGCAAGGGTTTCCTGGGCCTGGGCTCCAAGGAATCGCTGCGCTTTTCGTCGCATGCGCAGGCGTTCGACGAACTGGTCCCGCCCGAGCGCATCTACCAGAAGCGGGGGGGCGCATGATCCGTCCCACCGCAGCTCCGCAGGTGCCCGCCCGGCCGTTCGAGGCGATCGTCATCGGTGGCTCCGCCGGCAGCATCGAGGCGCTGTCCGTGCTGCTGCCCGCGCTCGGGCCTGCGCAGCGCGCCGCGGTGTTCGTGGTGCTGCACCTGCCGCGCGACCGGCGCAGCCTGCTGTGCGAAATCTTCCAGCCGCGTTGCGCGCTGCCGCTGCGCGAGGCGCAGGACAAGGAGCCGGTGGAAGCGGGCACCGTCTATTTCGCGCCGCCCGACTACCACCTGCTCATCGACGCCGGGCCGTCGCTGGCCCTGTCGGTCGATGACCCCGTGCACTTCTCGCGCCCGTCCATCGACGTTCTTTTCGAGTCCGCCGCGGACGCCTATGCCGGGCGGCTGCTGGCCATCCTGCTCTCCGGTGCCAACCACGACGGGGCCCAGGGCATCGCGGCCGTGCAGGCCGCGGGCGGCACGACCATCGTGCAAGATCCCGAAAGCGCTCCCATGAGTTCCATGCCCGAAGCGGCGCTGCAGCTGTGTACGCCGGCCCACGTCCTTTCGCCACAGCGCATCGCCGACTGGCTGGCCGCACTGCCGACGGGAGGGCGCGCATGATCGCGCCGCCGCGCATGCCCCCCGCCGCGCCCGCGACGCCGCGCCACGCCGTCCCGGTGAAGTGCCTGCTGGTGGACGACGTGCCGGAGAACCTGATCGCGCTCGAGGCCCTGCTGCGCCGCGACGACGTGCACATCCTGAAGGCGGCCTCTGGCCCCGAGGCCCTGGAGCTGCTGCTGGCCCACACCGACGTGGCGCTGGCGATGCTCGACGTGCAGATGCCCGAGATGAACGGCTTCGAACTGGCCGAGCTGATCCGGGGCAGCGAGCGCACGCGCCACATCCCCCTCATCTTCATGACCGCGGGCTCTCGGGACCAGAACTGGCAGTTCAAGGGCTACGAGAACGGCGCCGTCGATTTTCTCTACAAGCCCATCGATCCGCACATGCTGGTCAACAAGGCCAACGTGTTCTTCGAGCTGCACCGGCAGAAGGTAGCGCTGGCCTGCGAACTGCAGGACCGCACCCACGCGCTGAAGCTCAGCGAGATGTTCATGGCCGTGCTCAGCCACGACCTGCGCGGCCCGCTGAGCGCCATCCTCGCCAGCGCCGCAGTGCTGCGCAGGACCCAGGAGCCCGACAAGGTCCTGGCCATGGCCGACAAGGTGCAGACCAGTGCACAGCGCATGGGCCGCATGATCGAGGACCTGCTGGACGTGACGCGGGTGCGCCAGTTCGGCGGTCTGCCGGTGCGGGCGGCGCCGGCCGACCTGGGCGAACTCGTGCAGCGCACGGCCGCCGAGTGGCGCACCAGCCATCCGGAGCGCGTGATCGAGGTGCTGCAGGAGGGCGACCTCGGTGGCCAGTGGGACGCCGAGCGCCTGTGCCAGGTCGTGTCGAACCTGCTGGGCAACGCCATCCACCACGGCGACCCGCAGCAGCCCGTCCAGGCCGCGCTGGACGGCAGCGGGCCGCACAACGTCGTGATGACGGTCCGCAACGGCGGGGAGATCCCCCAGGCGCTGATCCCGCAGCTCTTCGACCCCTTCCGTGGGCGCGAGCGCGAGCCCGGCCGCCACCAGGGACTGGGGCTGGGCCTCTACATCGTCCACCAGATCGTGGAAGGCCATGGCGGCACCATCAGCGTGTGCTCGCGCGACGGGCGCACCATCTTCCGTGTCGAGCTGCCGCGCGAGGCGCCGCCCTGCGCGCTGGCCGGACGGGATTGACGGACGGGATGGGCGGGGCAGGGGCCGCGTGCAGCGCGCCCCGCCGCGGTCCCGGGCTCAGGCCGTGCCCGGCCTCAGCGCACTGCGGATCGATTCCATCAGCGCTTCCAGGTCTTCGAGTTCGAAGGGCTTGAGCAGCGCCCGCACGTTCGGTCCGAGGGTGTCCAGCCCGTGGCCGAACTGGTAGCCCGAGCACAGCACGATCCAGCGCTGGGGATCGACCTGCAGCAGCTTGCGGCAGAGGTCCGTGCCGGACATGCCCGGCAGGCTCACGTCGGTCACCACGATGTCGAAGGGCTGCGGCCCGTCCAGCTTCAGGGCTTCTTCCGCCGTGGCGCAGGACGTGACTTCGCGGTCGTCGCCTTCCAGCAGCATGCCGATGGTTTCGCGGAGTTCGGCGTTGTCTTCCACGTACAGGATACGCAGGGGGGTCATGGAATGGTCTGTCCCTTGCAAGGGTTCGAGGGAGGAAGGTCGGAGAAGGTCGGTGGCGGGAGCCGGCGCGGGGGACTGGATCATGCCAGCATCCGCACCTTGGGTTCGCGTTCCCACTGGCGGGTCGTGGCCGCCTTGATGAAGGCGGAGACGTTGTCCGGAGCCAGCACGCCGGCGTCCGGCTCGATGCCGGCGGCCGCCAGAATGGGTTGGGAACCCTTGCAGGCGGCGATCGCCTTGAGGTGGCCATAGGCGTCGCGGAACCAGTCCACCGCCGCGGCTTCGCGGGCGAGCTGGGCGCCGGCCTGGGGCGCGAGCACGGAGGCCACCGCATCGAACACCACCGAGGGCGTACCCGCCAGCTGGCCATCGGCCGGCAGCCGCGAGCCGTCGGACAGCACGGCGCCGCCGACCTTGGGCGCCACGATCTTCACCTGCGCACCGGCCTTCTCGGCAGCCTTGCGCAGCGCTGCGATCGGCTCCGGCGCCGATCCGTCGGCCACCAGGATGCCGATGCAGCGGCCCTGCAGCGTGGGCTTCATGCGGTCGATGATGCGCAGCGCGGGCGACAGCGGCAGGTCCTGCGCGGGCGCCGCGGCCGGGAAGGGCGCGGGCAGGTCCGGCAGGCCGAGGCCGTCCGCGACGCGCTGGGCCAGGCCCTCGTCCACGTTCAGCAGCTGGGCGACGACGGCGACGCGCACGCGCTCGGTCTCCACCTTCGACAGCTCGAACACCAGCGCAGACGCCATGTGCGCCTGCTCGATGGCGCTCTGGCTGCGGTAGAACAGGCGCGCCTGGCTGTAGTGGTCGGCAAAGCTCTCCGGCCGCAAGCGGCCCTTGGCGCCGTCATCGCCGGCCAGGCGCTCGGCGAAATGGCGGAATCCCTGGGCCACGGAGGCGCGCGGCGTGTCCTGCTGCAGGCTGCTCGGCTCATAGGCCACGCGGCCCTTGGGCACCTGCATCTGCATGTGGCCGTCGCGCTGCATGTTGTGGAACGGGCACTTGGGCGCGTTGATCGGGATCTGCACGAAGTTCGGGCTGCCCAGGCGCGAGAGTTGCGTGTCCAGGTACGAGAAGAGGCGCCCCTGCAGCAGCGGGTCGTTGGAAAAATCGATGCCTGGCGGCACGTTGGCGGGGCAGAACGCCACCTGCTCGGTTTCGGCGAAGAAGTTGTCGGGCCAGCGGTTCAGCGTCATGCGGCCGATGGTCTTCAGGGGCACCAGTTCCTCGGGCACGAGCTTGGTCGGGTCGAGGTGGTCGAACGGGAAGCGCGCGGCCTCTTCCTCGGTGAAGAGCTGTACGGCCAGGTCCCATTCGGGGAAGTCGCCTGCCTGGATCGCCTCGAACAGGTCGCGCCGGTGGAAGTCGTTGTCGGCGCTCTGCAGTTTCACCGCCTCGTCCCACACGGTGGACTGGATGCCCAGGCGCGGGCGCCAGTGGAACTTCACGAACGTGCTCTCGCCCTTCGCGTTCAGAAGGCGGAAGGAGTGCACGCCGAAGCCTTCGATGGTGCGCAGGCTGCGCGGGATGGTGCGATCGCTCATCGCCCACATGATCATGTGCAGGCTCTCGGGCATGAGCGAGATGAAATCCCAGAACGTGTCATGGGCGCTCGCGGCCTGCGGAAAGGCGCGGTCGGGCTCCATCTTCACGGCGTGGACCAGGTCGGGGAACTTCATCGCGTCCTGGATGAAGAACACTGGAATGTTGTTGCCCACCAGGTCCCAGTTGCCTTCGTCGGTGTAGAACTTCACGGCGAAGCCGCGCACGTCCCGCGGCGTGTCCACCGAGCCCGCGCCGCCCGCCACCGTGGAGAAGCGGCAGAACAAGGGCGTCTGCCTGCCGACTTCGGTGAGGATGCGCGCGGTGGTGTACTTTTCCAGGCTTTCCGTGAGCTCGAACACACCGTGTGCTGCGCTGCCGCGCGCATGCACGATACGCTCGGGAATGCGCTCGTGGTCGAAGTGCGTGATCTTCTCGCGCAGGATGAAATCCTCGAGCAGCGTGGGCCCGCGCGGCGTGGGGCGCAGCGAATTCTGGTTGTCCGCAACGGGGATGCCCTGCTGCGTGGTGAGCACCGGATGTCCGCCGCCGGCCTGCTGTTGCAGTTCCCCGCCCTGGCCGCGCGCGGTATCGCCGGTGGCCGCGGCGGAGGCGGCCTGCACCTTGCGCGGTGTCTTCTTTCCGGCGGATTCGCTGGGGGATGTGGTGTTCTTGGGCATGGGGCATTCCTTGTGGGAAGGTGGGCCGCGGGGCGCGGAAGACGGCATCTTTTTCCGCCAGGGGATGCGGGGCTGTAGGACAAGCGCGCTTTGGCCGCGAGGCACTGGCGCTGCGACGCGCCTTCCTCCGACACGCCGCGGGCTGTCGGGTCCGGATACTGGGTGCAGGCGCCGAAGCAATGGTGGCCGCGCCGCACGCCATGCGGACGCACCATGCCGTCGCGCCCCCATGTCCCCTTTTTCCCCGAGAAAACACATGATCCGAATCAAGCTCCAGGTGGAATTGGAGTACTGCGTTGCAGACGGCCCCGGTGCGGACTTCGTCTTCAACATCCATGCCGCGCAGACAGGGGGCCAGAAGGTTCTGGACGAGACCCTGGAGATCAGCCAGCCGGACGCGATTCCGCTGCTGCACACCGATCCCGCCACCGGCACGCGCTGCATGCGCCTGCATGCGGGGCCCGGTCCGCTGACCGTCGCCTACGCGGCCACGGTGGACATGCACCACCATGCCGCCGATCCGGCGCACATCCCTGAAGTGCCCGTGCGCGACCTGCCGCCCGAGGCCGTGGGCTACATCCTGCCCAGCCGCTACTGCCAGTCCGACCGCCTCGTCACGCTGGCCATGCGCGAATTCGGCCACCTGTGGCAGGGCTACAGCCGCGTGCAGGCCATTTGCGACTGGGTGCGGGGCCACGTGGCTTTCCGTTCCAACACCTCCAACTCCACCACCTCCGCCATCGACACGTTCGTGGAGCGGGTGGGCGTGTGCCGCGATTTCGCGCACCTGATGATCGCGCTGTGCCGCGCGCTGAACATTCCCGCGCGCATCGCGACCGGCACCGACTACGGCGCCGACCCCGCGCTGGGGCCGCCCGACTTCCATGCCTACGTGGAGGTCTTCCTCGGCGACCGCTGGTACGTGTTCGATCCCTCCGGCACGGCCATCCCCATGGGCATGGTGCGGCTCGCGACGGGCCGCGATGCCGCGGACGTGGCCTTCGCCACGATCTTCGGCGGCGTGCAGTCACAGGCTCCCAAGATCCGGGCCTGGGCCGTGCAGGACCCGGCCCGCGGCTTCGAGCTGCCCCACCATTCCTCGCTGGCGCTGTCCACCGACTTTCCCGACGGCCACGGCGCACCGCGCGCTCCGGCACGCCAGGGCCGCGGGGGGTACGTGGGCACGGGGCGCACCTCCGCACTGGAGGCGGCCGGCGCCTGAGGCGTTTCCCCGGGGGCAGGGCCGCCGGGGTGACCCGGGTTCGCGCACGCGCCCGCCGGTTCGCGTGCCGGCCCCTCCATGGCCGGCCTGGCCGCTTCAATGCACACCCTGGGATCTCCGGATCCCGTCCGCCGGGCCGGGCGCTGCCGCGCCATGCCTGCCTTCCATCACCGCATTGCGCTGCCTGTCCGCCGGCCGGCGCCTGCCTCTGTGCCCAACACGCCATCTGCCACGTCGCCGCGATCGTCCCGCCGCCAGGCCGTGCCCTCCCACCCTGGGCCTGCCGCTGCGCAGGCGCAGCAGGCCGGGCCGCGGCGGCTTGCCCATGCCGGCCCGCTGCTGCCGCGCGCCCGTTCCCTTCCCGCGCATGCGGGACTGCCCCGAAGCGCCGATCGCCCGCCGCGCGCTGAGGGCGCGTCCTCCTCCCGTGCCGCATCCCGTGCAGCCTCTTCGCCAGAGCTGGCCTCCGTGCCGGAAGGGCTGCAAGGCTCCGGGGGCCTGGGCCCCGCCCTGCAGCCCCTGTGGCGCAGCCTGGTCCGCCAGGCGGCGCGGCTGACCGGGGAGATGCGCGCCCATCCCGCATGGACCGCCGTCGTCCTGGACACCCTGCGGCAACCGGAACTCGTCGGGGCCATGGCTGCGCAGCTGGCCACGGCCGCGCAATGGTTCTCTGCCGGTGCGGCCGCGCTGCCACGGCAACTGGCGGAGCGAGGCGACCAGGAGACGGCCTGGCGCATCGCGCAGGCACTGGTGCAGCTCGATGGCCCGCAACTGGCCGAGGACCTGATCGGCGAGGTGGTGTACGGCACGCTCCGGCATCTGCCGGACCGCCAGCTGGCGGGCCTGCAACTGCTCGCCGGTCTCGGCATGCTGCTGGCCTACTGGCAGAGGATGGCCCGCCAGCGCGATGCCCTGGCCGTGGCGCATGCGCCGGGCCAGTTGCCGGCGCAGGCCTGTACGCCAGCGGGGCCGGCCGCAGGCACCCTCCGGCGATCCCTGAGCGAAAGCCGTGCCGCGCTGTCGAACAGCGTGGCGGGCGCGTTGACGCATGCAGCCCAGGGGGTGATGGATGGCGAATATGCCGCGGGCGTGGCCCAGTGGATGGCGGACGAGGCGCGCCGGGCGGCCGGCCGCTGGTTCGGCCGCAGCCGGAGTTTCAGCTAGGGACTGCCGACAGCCCGTGGCCACCGGGGTTCAGCCCGCTTTGCGGAAGGTGAGGTTCACCCGTTCCGCGCCCCATTCCGGATGCAGGCCGTCCTTCACCGGCTGCACGCCGTGGAAACGCAGCCTGTCCGGTCCGCCCCACACCACCACGTCGCCATGTTGCAGCGGCACGCGCTCCACGGGACCGGTGCGCGCGAAGCCGCCCCAAAGGAACACCGCGGAGATTCCGAGCGATACCGACACGATGGGCGCCTGCAGGTCACGTTCGTCGCGGTCCTGGTGCAGCGACAGCCGCGCGCCGGGCGCGTAGCGGTTGACCAGGCAGCTGTCGGGCTCGAAATCCGGGAATCCGGCGCGCCCGGCGGCTTCGCGGGCCAGCCGCCGGAAGGCGTCCGGCATGGCGGGCCAGGCCGTGCCGGAGCCCGGGTCGAGCGGGGCGTAGCGGTAGCCGCGGCGGTCGCTCACCCAGCCCAGGCGGCCACAGGACGTGGTCGCGACCGACATGGCCCGCCCACCCGGGGTCTCCATGTGCCGCCAGGGCGCGGTACGGGCCACGGCCAGCACCCCTTCGCGCAGCGCCGCTGCCACCGGCAGCGCGAACCCGCGCAGCAGGGCCGCGCCCGGCCCCAGCGGGATCGCAGAGGCCCCGGCGGGGTCGCCGTCGAAAAGGTCGGGTGTCGTGGAAGATGATGCGGACATGGCATGGACCACATGGCGCCTTTGCCGCAGTCCTGCAAGGGCTCTCGCATCCTGCCATGCTCCTGTGCATCCCACGTTTGCCCAAGGAAACCCCTCCATGACCGCCGTGTCCCCGCCAGCTTCCAGCGCGACCCCGCTGCGCATCGATTTCGTTTCCGACATCTCCTGCCCCTGGTGCGCCATCGGCCTGCAGTCGCTCGGCCGGGCGCTGGACACGCTCCAGGGCTCCGTCCAGGCAGAACTGCATTTCCAGCCGTTCGAACTCAATCCGCAGATGCCGCCAGGCGGGCAGGACATCGGTGAGCATCTTGCGGAGAAATACGGGGCCTCCCCCGAGCAGACTGCGCAGACGCAGCGCGCCATCGCGGAGCGCGGCGCGGCGCTGGGCTTCGAGTTCCGGATGGACCGCCGCAGCCGCATCTACAACACCTTCGATGCGCACCAGCTGCTGCACTGGGCGCACGAGACGGCCGGCCCGCAGGCGCAGGAGGCGCTCAAGCGGGCCCTGTTCCATGCCTACTTCACGGAGGGCCGCGACCCTGGCGATCGGGCACTGCTCGTGCAACTGGCTGCCGGCGCGGGCCTGGACGCCGCGCGCGCGCAGCAGGTGCTGGAATCCGGCGAGTACGCCGACGCGGTGCGCGAGCGCGAAGCCTTCTACCAGCAGCACGGCATCCAGTCCGTGCCGGCCGTCATCGTGAACGGGCGGCACCTGATCCAGGGCGGCCAGCCGCCGGAAGTGTTCGAGCAGGCCTTGCGGCAGATCGCCGCGCAGGGGTGAAATGGCCCTCAAACCATGTCCTGGCCATTCTTAAGATTGGCCTAAGTCAAGCAGGGCACATTAGGGGTTCGGCAGCCGCTGTCTCTTCTCCCTCCCTCCTTACTCAGGCTGCTGTTTACCCGCTTCGGCGGGTATTTTTTTGCCCGCGCGGAGCCGGGTTGGGCTTCCGGGCTGCCCTGCAAATCCACGGAAGTGCGCTAGGATGATTTCTTCAAAGCGCGCCTTCGCTGCTGGACAGTGGCTTCCGCTTCCGGTTGCCTGGAAGGGCGCAACCCAGTGGTTCCCGTGGAAGGAAAGGCCAGCAATGAGCGCAGCACATTCCGAAGAGCAGGGGCAGTGCCTTTGCGGCGCCGTTCGCTTCCAGGCGACGATCGGCGCCCGCGAGATGGGTGCCTGCCATTGTTCCATGTGCCGTCGCTGGTCCGGTGGTGTGTTTCTCGCGGTGGAGTGCCAGGGCGTGGCCGTGCAAGATCCGGAGCACCTGGGTGTCTATGCTTCTTCCGAATGGGGCGAACGGTGCTTCTGCAAGGTGTGCGGCAGCACGGTCATGTGGCGGTCGAAAGATGGCACGCACCATGCCGTTTCCGTGCAGGCGTTCAGTGATCCGTCCACGTTCGCGCTGGCATCGCAGATTTTCGTGGATGAGAAGCCTGCCAGCTATTCGTTTGCCGAGACGACGAAGAACATGACCGGCCCGGAATTCATCGCCATGGTCACCGCGGCGAAGCCGTAGGCCCTGTGGAGCCATGGTGTTCGGCCTCTCGCCATTCACCTGGCAGCGTGCTCGCCGCATACGGCTGTCGGGCTGTTCGGGTTGGTCGCGGAGATCGAGGACACGGAGGGCAATTGCATTGGCCTGCACTCGCCGCCCGCGTGACGGCGGGCCGCTCCGTTATTGACGCACGGGGATCGGCATGCCCCGGTCCACCGGCACGGCCGTCACGCTGTTCTGGGGCGAGCCGTCGATCAGCTTGTCGGAGTAGCTCAGGTAGACCAGCGTGTTGCGCTTGGCGTCCACCATGCGCACCACGCGCAGCCGCTTGAAGAGGATGGAGGTGCGCTCGCTGAACACCTCGTCCTGTTTCTTGAGCGGCGACGCGGCGAAGCTGATCGGGCCGGTCTGGCGGCAGGCGATGGAGGCTTCGGACTTGTCCTCGGCCAGGCCCAGCGAGCCCTTGATACCGCCCGTGCGGGCGCGGGACACGTAGCAGGTCACGCCCTGCACGGCCGGATCGTCATAGGCCTCTACGATGACGTCGTGGTCGCGGCCGATGAGCTTGAAGGCCGTGTCCACGGTGCCGATCGTGTCCGCGTCGGCCTGGGCCGACAGGGCGGTGCCGGCCAGGGCCAGCAGCAGGGCGATGCGCCGTGCGGCAGTCGGGACGGTTTGGGAATGCATGGCGGGGGCTCCTGTCGCTGGTCTCACGGGTCATTGGGCGGGTGCGCCTTCGGCGCAACGCTTCGCAAGGTGGGCCAGCGCCTCCTCCACCTGGTCGACCAGCACCAGGCAGAGGTCGCCGGGCTGAAGCCGGTCGAGCGCGGCGTCGATGGCCACGAATTCGCCGCGGATCTCGTCGATGTACTTCGTGCGGGAGGCCTGGGCCAGGCCCTCGCGCAGCAGCGCCATCACCTCGCCGTCGGCCCGTCCGCGCTGGGCGGCATCCTGGTAGAGGATCACGTCGTCGAAGGCCGCGCCCAGGATCACCGTCTGCTCGCGGATGTCCTCGTCGCGCCGGTCGCCCGCGCCGCTGATCACCACGCTGCGGCGGTTGCCGGGCAGGGCGTCCACCGCGGCCACCAGGGCGCGCATCGCGTCGGGGTTGTGGCCGTAGTCGGCGATCACGGTCGCGCCGCGGAAGTCCATCACGTTGAAGCGGCCGGGCGCGTTGTCGCTGTCGTTCACGAATCCCGAGAGCCCGCGGCGGATGGTCTGCCACGGCAGGCCGGCGCCCCAGGCGGCGGCCACGGCGGCCATGACGTTCTCCACCTGGAAGCCGATGCGGCCACCCTGCGTGATCGGCACGTCGCGCAGGTGCACCGTCTCGCGCCAGGAGCCCTCGGCCGCGACGATGGAGTCGCCGTCCACGTACACCGAGCGGTGGCCCTGCGCGCGGTGCGTGGCCATCACGGGGTGGTGGCGGTCGCTCGCGAAGTAGATCACCTTGCCGGGCGTGGATGCCGCCATGGCTGCGACGATCGGATCGGCGGCGTTGAGCACCGCGTAGCCGTCGGGCGAGACGTTCTGCACGATCACGCGCTTGAGCACCGCCAGCTCTTCCACCGTGTTGATGTAGTTCATGCCCAGATGGTCACCCGCGCCGATGTTGGTCACCACGGCCACCGAGCAGCGGTCGAAGCCCAGGCCTTCGCGCAGGATGCCGCCGCGCGCGGTTTCGAACACGGCGGCGTCCACCTCGGGGTGCAGCAGCACGTTGCGCGCGCTGCGCGGGCCGGAGCAGTCGCCGCTGTCGATCTGGCGGCCGTTCACGTAAACGCCGTCGGTGTTGGTCATGCCCACGCGCAGGCCCTGGGCGGAGAACAGGTGCGCGATCAGCCGCGCGGTGGTCGTCTTGCCATTGGTGCCGGTGACGGCGACGGTGGGTATGCGCCCGTCCTGGCCGTTCGCGAAGAGCTTGTCCACCATGGCCTGGCCGACGTTGCGCGGCTTGCCGTAGCTCGGCGAGAGGTGCATGCGCAGGCCAGGGGCCGCGTTCACCTCGACGAAGCCGCCGCCTTGCTCTTCCAGCGGGCGCAGCACGGTCTCTGCCACCATGTCCACGCCGCAGATGTGCAGGCCCACCATTTGCGCGGCGGCGACCGCGCGCGCGGCCACGTCGGGATGCACGTCGTCGGTCACGTCGGTGGCCGTGCCGCCGGTGGAGAGGTTGGCGTTGTTGCGCAGGATCACGCGCTGGCCCTTGGCCGGCACGGAATCGGGCGTGAGGCCCTGGGCGGCGAGGCGCGCCACGGCGATGTCGTCCAGGCGGATCTTGGTGAGCGAGGTCGCATGGCCCTCGCCGCGCCGCGGATCGAGGTTGACGAGGTACACGAGCTCCCGCACCGTGCGCTCGCCGTCGCCCAGCACCTGGGGCGGCTCGCGCCGTGCGGCAGCCACAAGCTGGTCGCCCACCACCAACAGCCGGAAATCATGGCCCGGCAGGAAGCGTTCGACCATCACCGTGCCGTATTCGGCCGCAGTGCGGAAGGCTTCCTCCAGCTGGCCGCGCTCGGTGATGTTCACCGTGACGCCCTTGCCCTGGTTGCCGTCCTGCGGCTTCACGACCACGGGCAGGCCCACCTTGAGCGCGACCTCCCAGGCCTCCTCCACGGTCTCGACCGGCTTGCCCAGCGGCACGGGCACGCCGGCGGCGTGCAGCAGGCGCTTGGTGAGATCCTTGTCCTGCGCGATGGATTCGGCCACGGCGCTGGTCGAGTCGACCTCGGCGGCCTGGATGCGGCGCTGCTTCGATCCCCAGCCGAACTGCACCAGGCTGCCGCGCGTGAGACGGCGGTACGGGATGCCGCGCGCCACGGCGGCATCGACGATGGAAGCCGTGCTCGGGCCCAGTCGCTCGTCCTCGTCCAGCTCGCGCAGGCGGGCGATGGCTGCGTCGGCGTCGAAGGGGCCCTGGTTCAGTGCAGCCTCGATCAGTGCCTGGGCGTCCTCGAAGGCCTGGCGGCCCACGGCCTCCTCCGTGTATTCCACGACCACCTGGTACACGCCCGGGTCGGTCGTCGCGGAGGTGCGGCTGAAGCTCACCGGGCAGCCGGCCTGGGCTTGCAGCGCCAGCGCCGCGGACTGCAGCACGTGGGCCAGCGAGATGTCGCTGTCGCCGCCCTCGGGGTGCAGCACGCCCACGGCCGGAAACAGCGCCCTCAGGCGGGCTTCGAAGCCGGCGATCTGGCCCATCGCGCGCTCGTTGCCGGTGCAGGTCACGACGGCCTCGATGGAGGTGTGGCGGCTCCAGAGATTGGGGCCGCGCAGGGCCCGGATGCGGGATACGTCCATGGGGAAAATGCTCTCTTGTGCTTCGCGTTCGAAAGAGGGGGCGGGGCCGCGTTCAGGCAGCGGCCGGGGCCACGGCCGCGGGGGTGGCGCAGGGCGGCTCGGGCTCGAAGGTCTTGATGCCCGCACTGATCAGGTCCGGCGCGACGTCCAGCGCCCAGGCCGTGGCCACGATCGCCAGCAGCGTGTCCGCATCGGGTTGCACCGCGTTGCGGCCGAAGGCCAGGTCGGCGAGCGGGGCCAGCACGTGTTCGGCAGTGCCGGTGGCCAGAACCACCCGGCCGTTCTTCACGAAGACCGCGCGGCCGCCGTCCTGCGCGCGGTGCTCCACGATGGCGGGCAGCATGCCGTCCTGCGCATAGAGCACCACGGCGCCGTCGGACAGCGGCGCCAGTTCCAGCACCTGCGGCTCGGCAGCGTTGAGCACGGCGGCGCCGTGCGGCAGCACCACGTCCACCTGCGTGCGCATCACCTTGTACATCTGGTCCTGGTCCTGCACGTCGAACTCGGCCAGTGCCTCGCGGCCGTCCATGTCGGTGACCACGCCGACCTGGCAGCGGTCGTAGGCCAGGCCGTCGCGCAGGATGGTGCGCGCGTCGTTCTCGATCACCGCGGCCTGCACCGTCTGGTTCATCAGCAGGCGGTGCGCGGCTTCCCAGTGGGCGTTGTCGGACGTATCCACGCAGCGGCGGTTCAGGTACAGGCCTTCGCGGCATGCGAGGCCGGTGTGGCGGCCGCCCAGGTGCATCAGCCACGCCACCACGCGGGCGATGGTGGCGGTGCCGCGGGTGCCCGCCACGCCCACCACCGGAATGCGGCCGGCCGTGCCCTCGGGCGCGTCGTCGGCTGCCGGGAAGAGGTGCTCGGCGATGGCCTGGCCCACGGGGCGGGGCGCGCCCACGGCGGGCTTGAGGTGCATCAGCAGGCTGGGGCCGGCGTTCACCTCGACGATGGCGCCGCCCTGCTCCTGCAGCGGCCGGGAGATGTCCTGGGCCACCAGGTCGATGCCGGCGATGTCCAGTCCCACCACGCGGGCGGCCAGCTGGGCGATGTAGGCCACCTCGGGATGGACATCGTCCGTGCAGTCCACGGCGACGTTGCCGTTGCGCTGCACCACGATAGGCTGGCCCGCGGCGGGCACCGAGTCGGCGCCCAGCCCCTGTCGCTGCAGTTCCAGCTGCACCTTCGGATCGGTCGCCACATTGATGATGTCCAGCGGATACTCCTCCTCATAGCCGCGGCGCGGGTCGGAGTTGATCTGGCTGTCGA
This sequence comes from Acidovorax sacchari, assembly GCF_042847045.1. Lineage (NCBI taxonomy): Bacteria > Pseudomonadati > Pseudomonadota > Betaproteobacteria > Burkholderiales > Comamonadaceae > Acidovorax > Acidovorax sacchari. The sequence continues at coordinate 4,607,699 of NZ_AP035783.1, read as the reverse complement.
TGAGCTCGCTCACCGTGGAGCGGCCATTGCCGGTGATGCTCACCACCTCGCCGCGCGCCGCTGCCACCACCTTGCCGTCCACCACCAGCAGGCGGTGCTCGTCGCCAGGAATGAAGCGCTCCACGATCACGTCACTGCCCTCGGGGTAGGCCACGTGGTAGGCCGCCTCGACGTCTTCCCGGCGGCGCAGGTCCAGCGTCACGCCGCGGCCATGGTTGCCGTCCGAGGGCTTGACCACCACGGGCAGGCCGATGTCCTGGGCGGCCTCCCAGGCTTCTTCAGGGCTGTCCACGATCCGGCCTTCCGGCACCGGGACCCCGCAGGAACTCAGCAGGGTCTTGGTGAGGTCCTTGTCGCTGGCGATGCCCTCGGCGATGGCGCTGGTGAACTCGCTCTCGGCCGTCCAGATGCGGCGCTGCGCCGCTCCGTAGCCCAGCTGCACGAGGTTGCCGTCGTTCAGGCGGATATGCGGGATGCCGCGGTCGGACGCGGCCGTGACGATGCAGGCCGTGCTGGGGCCGAGGTACTGGTCGTCCACCTCGGTGCGCACGCGGGCCACGGCCGCCGCCACGTCGAAGGGCTGGTCGTTGATGGCCGCCATGATGAGCCGGTGGCCCTGCTCCAGCGCCACGCGCGCCACGCTCTCGTCCCGGGCGCGGAACACCATGCGGTAGATGCCGCGCTGGCTGGTGCTGCGCGTCTGCCCGAAGCCCGTGGGCATGCCCGAGAGGTTGAGCAGCTCGATCACGATGTGCTCCAGCACGTGGCCGCACCAGGTGCCGCCCTCCAGCCGCTGCAGGAAGCCGCCGCGCTCGCCCACGCCGCAATGGTGCTCGATCAGCGCCGGCAGCCAGCGCGTGAGGCGCTCGTTGAAGCCGGGCAGGGTGTTCGAGGGGTGGTCCTCCAGCGCACCGAGGTCCAGCCAGACTTCGAGCACCGGGCGGTACGTCCAGATGTTGGGGCCGCGCAGGTAGTTGATGCGCAGCAGTTGGATGTCGGGGAATGTCGTCGCCATGGTTGCAGCGTAAAGGAAACGGAGGCCGGCCGGGCCATGCGGGGAAGACGAAGGGGTATGCGGGCGATTGTGCGCCAGCTCGGGCGGGGCTGGCGGTCAGCCCGGGAGGGCGGGGGATGTCAGCGGGGGGCGGGGGCGCAGCGTTAGACGCAGATGCCGGCCGGAGGCACCGGGCATCGGGGACAATGACACCCGGCGAACGGGCTGGCTCCCGGGCCACCCGGGACGGAACCACGAACCAAAATGCACAATCACCATCCTGTGGACGCCTCCGGTGTCTTGACGGGCCCCGCCGGGGCCGAACTGCGAGCGGAACTCGCGTCCGATGAAAACGTAACAGCCGCGCTCGGGGTTGACCTGAGCGCGTCCCTGCGCTTCGCTTCCGGCCTGGTGGCCCTCACGGAGCGGCGGCTGATCGCCCGCGAGGGGAACGGACCCCTGCAGCAGTGGGCCCTGGCTCCCGGCATGGGCCTTCGCATGCTGGACCATGGCGGCGTCGGTACGCTGGAGCTGCACGATGCCGAACGGCGCATCGCGCTCTGGCGTTTCACGCTGGGCCACCATGCGCAGGCCCTGCGCTTCGTGCAGAAATTCGAGCAGCAGGTGGCGCTCCTGCAGCGGCCCGAGGCCATGGACAGCGGACCGGGCGAGGACGAGCCACGTTGCCCCGCATGCCACGCGGTGCTGCCGCCGGATTCCGAGGAATGCCCGGCCTGCGCGCGCGCGCCATCCCCGCCGCCCTCCACCTGGGTGCTGCTGCGCCTGTGGCGCTTCGCGCGGCCCTACCGCAAGCAGCTGGCCGGGGGCTTCGCACTCACGCTGGCCTCCACGGCCGCCACCCTGGTGCCGCCGTACCTGACCATCCCGCTGATGGACGACGTCCTCATTCCGTTCCAGAACGGACAGCAGATTCCCGTGCACCTGGTGGCGCTGTACCTGGGCGGGCTGCTGCTGTCGGCGCTCCTGGCCTGGGGGCTGGGCTGGGCGCGCACCTACATCCTGGCGCTCGTGTCCGAGCGCATCGGCGCCGACCTGCGCACCACCACCTACGAGCACCTGCTCAAGCTCTCGCTCGACTATTTCGGGGGCAAGCGCACGGGCGACCTGATGGCCCGGATCGGCTCGGAAACGGACCGCATCAACGTTTTCCTGTCGCTGCATGCGCTGGATTTCATGACCGACGTGCTCATGATCCTCATGACGGCGGGCATCCTGTTCTCCATCAACCCCTGGCTGGCCCTGGTCACGCTGGTGCCGCTGCCCTTCATCGCCTGGCTCATCCACAACGTGCGCGACCGGCTGCGCACGGGCTTCGAGAAGATCGACCGTGTCTGGTCCGAGGTGACCAACGTGCTCGCCGACACCATTCCCGGCATCCGCGTGGTCAAGGCCTTTGCCCAGGAAAAGCGCGAGGCCCAGCGCTTCCGCGACGCCAACCAGCACAACCTGGAGGTGAACGACCGGCTCAACCGTACGTGGTCGCTGTTCACTCCCACGGTCTCGCTCATGACCGAGATCGGCCTGCTGGTGGTGTGGGGCTTCGGCATCTGGCTCGTGGCGCACAACCAGATCACGGTGGGCGTGCTGGCGGCCTTCATCGCCTACATCGGCCGCTTCTACACCCGGCTGGACTCGATGAGCCGCATCGTTTCCGTCACGCAGAAAGCCGCGGCGGGCGCCAAGCGCATTTTCGACATCCTGGACCACGTCAGCAACGTGCCGGACCCGGCGCAGCCGGTGGCGATGTCGCATGTCCGGGGCGCCATCTCCCTGCGCAACCTGGGCTTTCGCTACGGCAGCCGCTCCGTCATCAAGGGGCTGAACCTGGAGATCCGGCCCGGCGAGATGATCGGCCTCGTGGGCCACAGCGGCTCGGGCAAGAGCACGCTGGTCAACCTCATCAGCCGCTTCTACGACGCCACGGAGGGCTCCATCCAGGTGGACGGCGTGGATGTGCGCCGCCTGCGCGTGGCCGACTACCGCCGCCATATCGGCCTGGTGCTGCAGGAGCCGTTCCTGTTCTTCGGCACGATCGCCGAGAACATCGCCTACGGAAAGCCTGACGCATCGCGCGAGGAGATCGTCGCGGCGGCGCGCGCCGCCCATGCCCACGAGTTCATCCTGCGCCTGCCCCACGGCTACGACTCGCTGGTGGGCGAGCGGGGACAGGGCCTGTCGGGCGGCGAGCGCCAGCGCATCAGCATCGCGCGCGCCCTGCTCATCGATCCCCGCATCCTCATCCTGGACGAGGCCACCTCGGCGGTGGATACCGAGACCGAGAAGGAAATCCAGAAGGCGCTGGACAACCTCGTGCAGGGGCGCACCACCATCGCCATCGCCCACCGGCTCTCCACGCTGCGCAAGGCGGACCGCCTCGTGGTGATGGACCGCGGGGAGATCGTCGAGGTCGGCCCGCACGACGAACTCATGGAGAAGCAGGGCGCCTACTGGCGGCTCTATGAAGCCCAGGCGCGCCGAGCAGAGGAAGACGCGCAGGCGTCCGGCCTCGTGGTGGTGGACAGCGCGCTGCTCCATCCGACCCATCCCGCGGGCTCGTCCTGACCGACCATGGCCGGGCCACTCCTTCCTTCCTCTTCCGCAGCGATGAATCCTTCCCCCGCTTTTCCCGCCTTCGGCCTCGAGCGCGATGCCCATGGCCGGCTGGTCCTGACGCTGGCCGGCGGCACGGTGCACGAAGCCGTCACCCCCGTACGGGCATTCCCCATCGCCGCGCCGGGCGAGGGCCTGTCGCTGGTCGGCCAGGACGGCCACGAGGCCCTCTGGATCGACCGGCTGGATCGCGTGGACGCAGCCGCCCGCGCGCTCATCGAGGAAGAGCTCGCGGCGCGGGAGTTTGTACCCACTATCACGCGGATCGCCGCGGTGTCGAGCTTCACCACGCCCAGCACCTGGACGGTGGAGACCGACCGGGGCGCGGCCCGGCTCATCCTGAAGGGCGAGGAAGACATCCGGCGCCTGGGCAGCCGCAACGCGCTGCTGATCGCCGCGGCCGACGGCGTGCAGTTCCGCGTGCCCGACGTGGCCGCGCTGGACAAGGCCTCCCGGCGCCTGCTGGAGCGCTTTCTGTAGCCTGGGGAGGCCGCTGGCAGGTGGCAAGACTAGGGGAAAACCCTTAAATTACGCCGAAAGGTGAAAAAAGGCCTTAATCCACCCTTTTTTTTGCCGTTATGGATGTACGAGACGGGGATAGCTCCCCCCCGACGTTTCTCGCCAACCAACGGAAGCCTGCCATGCAAATGCCACCTGTCGATCGATCGCCGCTCTGGCGTCCTCAGGGCGCCGATTTGTATTCCACCGGCGCTTCGGGCGCGGTGCCGGTCAGGCCCGTCAATGGCGTGACGCCGGTGGAGTCCACGGACCGCCTGGGCGAGGGCACTTCCATCCGCGAGCCCGACAAGCCCTCGGACAAGGACCCGTCCAACCGCGACTGGACCGAGGTCAAGAAGAAAGAGAAGGAAGAGGCCGAGAAGGCCAAGGAGCCGCCGCCCGAGCCCATCTACAAGCAGCTGCTGGAGTTCATCCAGTCGATGTGGCGCGCGAGCGGCTCCGCCGTGGACATGGCGCAGGAAATCAACAAGAACAGCCTGCAGGAGCGCATGTCCCAGGAAACCAAGGACCAGCCGCTGACCTACGCCGACCCCAAGGTCAAGCGCACGGGCAATTCCTGACCCGGGGGCGGCGGTGCTGCCGGGGGCTTACTTCCGGGCCGCAGGCGCTGAGGCCGCCGGAGCCGGTGAATCGGCGGCGGATGCCGCAGCCGCGGCGGCCTTCGCCCGGTCGCGCTCCGCGCGGTACTTCACCGCATAGGCGCGGACCTCGTCCAGGGTCACGTAGCCGTCGTGGTTGGTGTCGGCGTCGTCGAAGGCGGCTGCCAGGCGCGGAATGATCGACACCTCCTTGCGGCTGAGCTTGCCGTCGCCGTTGAGATCCAGCATGTGGAACTCGCGGATCGCCTTGATCTCGCCCTTGCTGAGCGGCTGGCTGGCCGCGGACTGGGCCGGTTCGGCCGCTGCGGAGGCGTGCGGGGCCCTGGCCGTGGCCTTCGATGGCGCGTCTGCGGCAGAGGCGGACGCGGCGGCGAGGGTCGCCGCCAGTCCCAGCGCCAGGGCGGCCAGGGGATGGTGCAGTCGGGTTCGGAGTCGCATCATGGTGGGAGCAGGGCATCGGCCCGAGGTTCCTCGCGCACGAGGTTGATGATGCCGGCGCTCACGTGCCCGGCCGGCACGTGCCGCGCCGCGGAGGCCACGTGGCTGCGCTGGTCGTCGAAGAAGAAGTCCGGCTCGAATTCCCGCAGGAACGGGCCTTTTTCCAGCCCGCCGAGGAACATCGCCTCGTCCACGGTGATGCCCCAGTCCAGCAGCGTGCGCACGGCGCGCTCGTGGGCCGGGGCGCTGCGCGCCGTCACCAGCGCGGTGCGGATGCGCATGGTCTCCGAGGCATCGGCCTGCTGCTGCAACTGGTGCAGCGCGGCCAGCAATGGCTTGAAGGGGCCGCCGGCCAGGGGCAGCGCCGCCTTGCTCACTTCGTGCTCGTGGAAGGCGGGCAGGCCGCCCTGCTGGTAGATGCGCTCGGCCTCGTCGGAGAACAGCACCGCATCGCCGTCGAAGGCGATGCGCACCTCGTGCGGGTAGCGGTCGCCGGCCGGCGTGGAATCGGTCATCACGCGCGCCGCAGGGAAGCCCATGTTCAGCGCCTGCTGCACGTCCTTCTCGTTGGCCGAGAGGAACAGGTGCGCGCCCAGCGGCCGCAGGTAGGCGAACGGGTCGCGCCCGCGCGTGAACACCCCGCGCTCGATGTGCATGCCCGCGGCGTGCGCCGAGGCGAACACGCGCATGCCGCTGGCCGGGTCGTTGCGCGACAGCACCACCACCTCCACGCGCTGCGCCTGGGCGGTATTGAAGCCGAGCAGCTTGCGCACCAGCGGGAAGGCGATGCCCGCGCGCGCGGGCTGCTGTACCAGCTCCAGCTGGCGGCGCATGTAGGCGGCCTCGTCGCCGGCCTCGAACAGGCGGTTCTCTTCCTCGAAATCGAACAGCGCCCGGGAGGAGATGGCGACGACGAGCTTGTCGTCCAGGGTCAGGGCCATGGCAGGGCTACTTCACGAACTGGTTGAGCTGGATGATGGGCATGAGCACCGCCAGCACGATGAGCATCACGATCACGCCCATCGCCACGATGAGCAGGGGCTCCAGGATGGTGGCCAGCTGCATCGCGCGGCGCTGCACCTCGGCCGACAGCTGCGCGGCCGCGCGCTGCAGCATCAGCGGCAATTGCCCCGTCTGCTCGCCCAGGCGCGCGAACATCGACACCAGGCCGGGGAACCGCTTTTTCTGCGCCAGCGCGGAGGCCAGTGGCGCGCCCTCGCGCACCAGCACCAGCGCGTCGAGTGCGTCCGCGCGCATGGCGGTGTTGCCCAGCGTCTCGGCGGCGGCCTGCAGGGCCTTCAGGATGGGCACGCCCGCGCCGGCCAGCATCGACAGCGTGCCCGTGAAACGGGCCGCGTTGTAGCCGCGCGAGAGCCGGCCCACCACGGGCAGGCCCAGCCAGGCGGCATCGAAGCGTTCGCGCACGCGGGGCTGCGCCAGTGCGGAGCGGGCGGCCAGCGCCAGCACCACCAGCACCCCCAGGGCCGCCCAGCCGTAGCTGCGCACGGCGTCGGAGAAGGCCATCATCGCCACCGTGAGGAAGGGCAGGGCGCGCTTGCTGCCCGCGAACACCGCGGCCACCTGCGGCACCACGTAGCCCACGAGGAACAGCACGATCACGATCGCGATCACCGTCACGATCGCCGGATAGAGGGACGCGCCGATGAGCTTGGCCTTGAGCGCCTGCCGCTCTTCGAGGTCGTCCGCCAGGCGCTCCAGCACCAGGCCCAGGTGGCCGCTGGATTCGCCGGCACCGATCACCGCGCAATAGATGGACGAGAACTCGCGCGGGTGCGCCGTGAGCGCCCGCGCGAAGGTGGAGCCGGCATTCACCTCGGCCCGCAGCGTGGCCACCAGGTGGCGCTGCCGGTCGTCATCCGACTCGTCGGCCAGCGCCGTGAGCGCCCGCTCCAGCGGCAGCCCCGAAGACACCAGCCCCGCGAGCTGGCGCGTCCACACCGCCAGGCCCGTGGCGCCGAACACCGGCCGCGTGAACAGCCGCTGCCCGAGCGAGACGCTGCCATCCCCGCCCGCGCCCTGGCCGGTGCCGAGCGCCTCCACGGCCAGCGGCACCAGCGCCTGGGCGCGCAGCAGGCTGCGCGCCGCCTTGGCGTTGTCGGCTTCGAGGGTGCCTTTGCGGGTCTGCCCCTGGGCATCGAGGGCTTCGAAAGAAAACGCGGGCATGCGGGCAGGAAGTTCGGGGAGGGCGGTCGGACCGGAAACGGGGCGCCAGCGGCGCGACGGACGGAGATGGTAGCCGCTGCCGGCGACGGGACCGTGCCCCGGTGTGTCAGGCCGTGTGCGCGGCCTCCACCGCGGCGTTCGCCTGCGCGGCGATCTCCAGCGAGCGCAGCCGCAGCGCCGGGTCGTACACATCGCTCACCAGCATGAACTCGTCGGCGAGCGTCTCCCCGGCCAGCGCCCGCAGGCCGGCCTGCACCGTCTCCGGCCCGCCGACCACGCCCGCCGCCAGGAAGTCGCCGATCGCCGCGCGCTCCTGCGGCGACAGCAGTGCCGCGTAATCCCGCACCGGCGGCTGCAGCAGGCCGCGCCGCCCCGTCAGGATGCCCAGCACCCGCTGGTAGGTGCTGCTGGCGAGGTAGTCGGCCTCCTCGTCGGTATCGGCCGCGATCACCGGCACGCCGATCGCCACGTAGGGCTTCTCCAGCGTGGCGGAGGGGCGGAACAGCCGGCGGTACAGGTCCAGTGCCTGGTGTAGCAGCCGCGGCGCGAAATGCGAGGCGAAGGCATAGGGCAGGCCCCGCTCGGCCGCGAGCTGCGCAGAGAACAGGCTGGAGCCCAGCAGCCAGATGGGCACCTGCGTGCCCGCGCCCGGCACGGCCGTGATGCGCTGTCCTGGCTGGGCGGGGCCGAGCAGGCGCTGCAGCTCGGCCACGTCGCGCGGGAAGTCTTCCTCGGTCTCGACACGGTCGCGGCGCAGCGCACGCATCGTGGGCCCGTCGGTGCCGGGCGCGCGGCCCAGGCCCAGGTCGATGCGGCCCGGGTACAGCTCGGCCAGCGTGCCGAACGCCTCGGCCACCACCAGCGGCGCATGGTTGGGCAGCATGATGCCGCCCGAGCCCACGCGGATCGAGCGCGTGCCGCCCGCGATGTGGCCCACCAGCACCGCCGTGGCGGAGCTGGCGATGCCCGGCATGTTGTGGTGCTCCGCCAGCCAGTAGCGCCGGAACCCCAGCGATTCCGCATGCTGCGCGGTGCGCAGCGCCAGGGCCAGAGCATCGGCCACGTTGCCGCCCTCGCGCACCGCCACCAGGTCCAGCATGGAGAGCGCGGGGCGATGGCCGCCCCCGGGAGCAATGGAAGACGGGGCCGTGGAGGAAGGGGTGGAGGGCATCGTGGTCGTCATGCGGACCATTGTGCGGCGCACCCCAAAACCGCTGTGGCCATGCGGGCAACCGGGGCACCGATGGCAAATCGATTGCTTAAATTTATCGTTTAAGGCAAATCAATTATTTCAAATAAAATACCCCCTTCGCTCCTTCCTTCTTCCTCCGTTCCGATCGCGCTCACGCCACCATGGGATTCTTCAGCCGACTGTTCCCGCCCCGGGCCGACGGCCGTCCCGTGCCCGATGACTGGACCTCGCTGCCCGACAGCCAGGCCAGCGAACTGGTGCTGATGGGCGACGAGGCCGCCAAGCTGCTGGCCGAGATCGACATCGACGCCGCCATCGCCGCCCAGGAGCGCTGGGTGCCCTGGCTGGAGCTGGTGCTGCTGCGCGGCGCACACGACGAACGCCTGCGCCCCGAGGCCATCCGCGACGACACCCGTTCCGAGCTCGGCCAATGGCTGCGCGGCCCCGGCCGCATCGCCCTGGGGCATTTGCCGGCCTTCGACATGATGGCCCGCCGCCACCGCTACTTCCACCAGCAGGCCGCCGACGTGGTGCTGCACGCCGAAGCCGGCGATGAGCGCCAGGCCCGGCAGGCCTTCAAGAGCTGCCACCATGCCTCGCGGCAGGTGGTGATGCTGCTGCAGGAGTTGAAGCGCGGCCTGGCCCGGGCGGCGCGCTAGCGGTCAGCGGCCCAGCGCTTCGAGCTTCTGCCGCTCCCGTCGCAGATCCTCGGGGCTCAGGGGAACGTAGCCTTCCTCCGATGCCGTCTGTGCGGCGACCAGTGCCTGGCCTTCGTCCGACAGCGAAAGCCGGAGGTATTCGAGCACCAGCGGCTCCAGCGGCCGGCCGGGTGCCTTGTTGACGTAGAACTGCACCGGCGCCGAGAACGGGTAGAGTCCGCGCCGCACGTCGTCCAGCGCAGGCGTGTGGAAAGCGGTGCCCGGCTCGGAGGCGAGGGGCAGCACGCGCACGTTGCCGGATACCGCGGCGGCATTCATCCACCCCACCAGCGCCATGCCGTAGGGATCGGCCGCGACCGCGCGGACCAATGCCTCGCGGGACGACAGGGCTTCATAGCGCGGGCTGAACGGCCGCCCGCCGAAGTACCGCATCCGCATGCCGGTGGCGAACCCTCCGTCGTCGCGCAGTCCATAGAGGTGGATGCGGCGTTCGGCCCAGGCGCCGCCCAGGCCCAGCTGCCCCCAGGTGCTGAGATTTCCCGCCGCCGCACCTTCGGTGAAGATGCGCGCGACGTCCTGCACCGCCAGGCCCGCCAGCGGGTTCGCGGTGTTCACATAGACCGCCGGCGGTGTCTTGGCCGGCGGGCGGGGGCCGTGCCCGTTGTAGCCGATGCGCACGGCCGTGGGCTCGTAGCCGAACACCTGCACGAAGGCGCTGCGGTCCGCCGGCCACAGGTCGCGGGTCATCGGCGCCACCATCGTGGCACCGGCCGTCAATGCCGGCATGCCGGTGGAAGAGCCTTCCATGCGCGTGGTGAACCGCAGGTCCGGATGGTGCCGCACGAACAGGGCATTCAGCGAAGTCACCAGTTCATCCATGCCATCGTTGCCGACGATGGCGATGCTGCCGTCGCGCTGCAGGTAGCTCGCGCCTGGCGCTGGGGCGAGGGCGCGCGGCGTATCGGTTTGCTGCGCAGCACAGGCGCAGGAGGCCGCCACGGCCATGCCGGCCAGGAGGCGGCGAATGCGTGCGGCGGTCATGCGGTGGACTCCAGCTTCGCGCGTTCCCGGGCCGCGTCGGCTTCGGACAGCGGCAGGTAGCCGCGGGGCTGGGACGCCACGATCTGCTGGCCTTCGCGCGACAGCACCAGCCGCAGGTATTCGCGCACCACCGGATCGATGGGCCGGCCCTTCTGCTGCCGTACATAGAAAAAAAGCGGCCGGCCCAGCCCGTAGCGCCCGCTGGCCACTTCGGCCGCCGTGCCTGTCGTGGCCGCTCCGTCGGGGCCGATCAGTGCGAGCTGCTTCACCTGCGCATCCTCCCGGCCGATGGCGGCGACAGCGATGCCGGCGGGATCGGACCCCAGCCGCCGCAGCAGCTCGCCGGTGCCGCCATGGAATTCGTGGCGCGGATTGAGCGGCAGCCGCTGCAGTTGCCGCGCCTGCAGGTAGTTCCCGAAGCCCGTGTATTCCGGCGTCCCGTAAGGGTGGATCGTGCGCCCGGCCCACTCCCCGCCGAGGCCGAGCTGCCCCCAGTGCGAGTAGTCGCCACCGGCATTGCCCACGGCGAACACGCGCGCCATCTGCTCCAGCGAGATGCCTGTGAGCGGATTGCTGCGGTGCACATACACCGCCAGCGACGTCGCCAGATGCTGCGAGGTGTCGTCGGACGTATGTGCCACGCGGATCTCCAGCGGATCGGTGCCCACGATCTTGCGATACGGCACCCGTTCGACGGGGTTGATTTCCCGGCCCATGGCGCCGAACAGCGTCTTGTCGAACATCAGCAGCGGCACCGCGCTGGTGGTGCCTCTGGATTCGAACACGAAGCGCGTGCCGGGATGTGTGCGTGCATAGAGTGCGTTGAAGCGGCGCACGATGAACTCGACGTGCTCGGCGCCGCCGATGCGGATCGCGCCGTCCGGCGTCATCCATCCGGCCTCTGCGCCTGGCTGCGCCGGCTCGGGCACATAGGGCTGCAGCGCCGCGTCGAGCACCCGGTCCGTGGAGCCGGCCGCGTCCGCGCGCAGGCAGGCCAGGCCGCCGGCAGCCAGCAGCAGCGAGCGGCGTGCCAGGCGGTGGCCGGTCACAGGTCCACCTTGACGGTGGCCTTGACCGTGCGCGGTGCGCCGGTGGCCAGGCGGGTGCCGGCCGCGGCCCAGTACTGCTTGCCCCCAGCGTTCTCCACGTTCAGCTGCAGCAGCGTGCGCTTGCCGAGCAGCGAGGTGGCATAGCCCACGCCGGCGGTATAGATCGTGTAGCCGCCCAGGAAGGCCTGGTTCAGGTCGTTGACCGGGCGGCGTCCCGTGAAGTAAGCGCCCCCGTTCACGTTCAGGCCGGGCACCGCGGCGATGTCGTAGGACAGGAAGGCGCTGGCCGTCTTCTTCGCCGTGTTCTCCGGCAGCTTGCCGTCGTAGGCCGGGCCGATGTCCTCGAACTTCGCATCGATCAGCTGCGCCGAGACCTGCCATGCGAGCTGGCGCGTCAGCCGGCCCTGGGCGGAGGCTTCGATGCCCTGGTACCTCTGCCGGCCGTCCGCGGTGAAGATGTTGCTGGTGTTGGTGTAGTAGCCCGGGCGGTCGATGTCGAACACCGCGGTGGACAGCAGCGTCCCGCCGACGCTCCAGCGCAGTCCCAGTTCCTTCTGCTTGCTCACGCCGGGGGGCAGGCGGGTGTTGACGTTGGCCGAGCCGGTAGGGGCCGTCTCGCCTTCTTCCAGGCCCTGCGAATACGACCCGTACACCGAGAGATCCGGGCTGAACTTGTGGATCACCGCCGCCATCGGGCTGGTCTTGGTGGCCGCGTAGTTGAGCGCGCCCTGGTTGCTGCCGTAGTCGGTGTAGCGCACGCCGGCGATCACCTGCCACCGCGGCGACAGCTCGATGCGGTCCACCGCATAGATGCCCTTTTCTTCCGTCTCGTAGCCGGGCGTGGTCGGCGCGGTGGGCGCCGCGCCGTAGGTCACGCTGGTGATCGGGGCCGGGTTGTAGAGGTTCTGGGTGGCGCTGTAGTTGCGCTGGTAGATCGGGTCCTGCGTCTTGTTCGTCCGCGCGGCGCCCAGCGTGAGTTCGTTCCGGTAGCCGGCGACGCTGAAGGTGCCGAAGGCCTCGGCCCGCAGCATGTCCGACTCCACCACGTGGTGCTGGATGTTGCCGCGGATCGTGCCCGCGCCGGTGGCGGTGTTGTTCAGCGTGAAGATCGACAGGCGGCGGTCGCGGGCCGTCTTCGACCGGCCTGCTTCCAGCGTGAGCGCCCAGTCGTCGCTCAGCGAATAGTCGGCGCGCACCTGGGCATTCGTTGTCTCGGCGTCGAACACTGCCATGTTGGGCGCGATGAGGGCGCGCGCGTCCGGCACGCGCGGAAGCGTGATGCGGCCGTTGACGGCCGCGGGCAGAGCGATGCCCGCCTGCTCCACGAGCTTCCTGCGGTCGTATTCGAGGTCGGCCCGCAGCGACAGGCGGCTGTCCACGCGCCAGTCGAATGCCGCCGACAGGAAGCGCCGGCTGCCGTCGTCGGCGCCGCGCATGGAATTGCCCAGCGTGCCTCCGGCGGCATTGATCCGCAGGCCGTACTGCTGCGCATCGCCGAACCGGCGGCCCACGTCCGCCGTGCCCAGCACCGTGCCGTAGTTATCGAACACCGTGCCGACCGTTGCCACGGGCGTGGCGCCCGCGCGCTTGGTCACGAAATTCACCACCCCTGACGGCGCGGTGAAACCGTAGTAGATGGCCGACGTGCCCTTGAGCACTTCCACCCGCTCCTTGTCCTCCATCGGCACCTGCGAGAAATTCATGATCGGCAGTGAGCCGTTCAGCCGGTAGTTGGTGCGGTTTTCCACCGCGATGCCGCGGATCACCAACTGGTCCCAGCTGTCGCCGCCGTTCTGCTGGCGCGTCACGCCCGCGGTGTTGCGCACCGCGTCGTACAGGCCGCCGGCCGCCTGCCGGTCCAGCACCTCGCGCGTGATCACGTTCACCGTGGCCGGCACATCCATGATGGACGCCCCGCGGAACGTGCCCGCCTCCACGGTGTTGGGAACGAAACCGTTGGACCGCTCGTCGCGGACGGTCAGCGTGTCCAGCGACTTGTCGGAAGACCCCTTGTCAGCGCTCTGGGCGTGGAGGGCGGGCGCACAGGCGAGCATGGCCGCGGCGGCCAGCGAAGACGGCAGGAACTTCATAAAAAATCACTATGGCAGGAATTAACAGATACATATGATAACAATTCTCATTTGCATGGGTTGTTTTCCTGCGTGGCGCAAGGGCTCAGCGCCGCTGGCGCATGGGCATGCGGTCGATCTCCGCGAAGACGGCCTGCAGATCGACCACCGTGCCTTCCTCCTTCATCTTCACGCCGCCATCCTTGCCCACGAGGATGAATGTGGCCGGAGCCCGCGCATCCAGATCCAGCGCCTTCAGTAGCGCCGCGGTGCGCGCGGCCCCCAGCGGTTGTCCATTGCGGCGGCCCTGGCCGGCCACCACGGTGAACAGCACCATGTCGCGCTCGCGGAAGCCTTCGCGCATGGCCGGTTCCTGCAGGGCGGCGCGCACCTTGGCGAGGAGGGGATCGTTCTCCTGCGGGACGATCACCACGACGGGGCGGGTTTGCCAGTGCTCGGCGGTGAGCGGGTTGGTGGGGGCGTCCCGGTCGTTCCGGTGGCCGTTGCCGCTTTCGCCGGCCCAGGCGGTGCGGAGCAGGGCTGCCATGCCCAGGGCGAGGGCGGCAGCGCGGTAGAGGGTGCGGCGGTGCAGGGGCATGGAGGCAGTGTCCGGGGAGGAGGGCTGGATGGATGTCGGACTGGGGCGACAGGGGGGGGTGTGGGGCTCCAGTATGGGTTTTAACTTCTGGGCTCACGATGTTGGGTTTCAACCCACGCGCCCACGCGGGGCGCGACCGTCGATGTCCTCATCACCAACCCGGAACTGGTGTTTCAACCCACGCGCCCACGCGGGGGCGACCGTGATCGCCCTCGACGTGATGGAGCACATGCGCAAGTTTCAACCCATGCGCCCACGCGGGGCGCAACGGGCGGCGCCGCCGGCTATGTGGCAAAGTACATCGCGTTTCAACCCACGCGCCCACGCGGGGCGCGACTCTGGCGGCACGCCACAGGCCGAGATCATCCTGGCGTTTCAACCCACGCGCCCACGCGGGGCGCGACGAAGGTGACGCGCTCGGCCGGCGGGTAGGCGCTGTTTCAACCCACGCGCCCACGCGGGGCGCGACGCGATGTCCTGCGGCGTGGCGCCCGATGTGATCGGGTTTCAACCCACGCGCCCACGCGGGGCGCGACGCCGGCGCCGGAGAAGGTGGCGCCAGATGAAAGAGTTTCAACCCACGCGCCCACGCGGGGCGCGACGCCGGCGCCGGAGAAGGTGGCGCCAGATGAAAGAGTTTCAACCCACGCGCCCACGCGGGGCGCGACGTCGCATGGCGATACAACCGTGCGGGTACAGACGTGTTTCAACCCACGCGCCCACGCGGGGCGCGACTCCTGCACAACGCCTTCCGCGTGCCGACTGGCGTGTTTCAACCCACGCGCCCACGCGGGGCGCGACTGTCTCGATTTTTGCAGCCGAGCCTGGCCCCGACAAGTTTCAACCCACGCGCCCACGCGGGGCGCGACCCTGTCCAGGCCAAGCGGGCCATCGAGGCCGCATGGTTTCAACCCACGCGCCCACGCGGGGCGCGACGCCTGAATGGACTGGATCACCGCCAGCAAGTGACGTTTCAACCCACGCGCCCACGCGGGGCGCGACATCCTGAAGCCTGCCAACTGCCAGCACCTGTACCGCGTTTCAACCCACGCGCCCACGCGGGGCGCGACAGTTGGAGGCTGTGCACGCCGACCGGGTAGCCCGGGTTTCAACCCACGCGCCCACGCGGGGCGCGACCCCAGCATCGGGGCTCTGCACACCAAAACCGTTTGGGTTTCAACCCACGCGCCCACGCGGGGCGCGACTATGCTGACTCGATATGACGCATGCGTCACATAAGTTTCAACCCACGCGCCCACGCGGGGCGCGACGCCCATGAGGCCGTCCGGAAGGGCAAGTCGCTCAACGTTTCAACCCACGCGCCCACGCGGGGCGCGACCGGCCGCCGCCCGGGTTGATCGGCCGGCGCTGTGGTTTCAACCCACGCGCCCACGCGGGGCGCGACGGAAGTCAGGTATCAGCCGACGCACGCGGCGGACGTTTCAACCCACGCGCCCACGCGGGGCGCGACTGACCACGGGCGCAGCGGGTGCAGGTGCAGCAGGCGTTTCAACCCACGCGCCCACGCGGGGCGCGACGTTGCTCTTGGCGTCACCTTTGGCGTGCGGTCGCTGTTTCAACCCACGCGCCCACGCGGGGCGCGACGACATCGCCCGCAGTGCGGCAAGGGATCGTTACCGGTTTCAACCCACGCGCCCACGCGGGGCGCGACCGCCGCTCGCGCGCGGCAGGAAGGCGGTGCATGAAGTTTCAACCCACGCGCCCACGCGGGGCGCGACTCATCATCGTTGGCCGGGATGCCGCGGTTCGCCAGGTTTCAACCCACGCGCCCACGCGGGGCGCGACGCCACCGCCGGGTCGGCAGACAGGCCGCGCCAGGGTTTCAACCCACGCGCCCACGCGGGGCGCGACGTCAACACTCCCAAAAAACATACACAAACCACAACGTTTCAACCCACGCGCCCACGCGGGGCGCGACACCCGTCCGCAGGACAGCGAGCGCCGCCGGCTGGATGTTTCAACCCACGCGCCCACGCGGGGCGCGACCATGACAGGGGCATCCGTAAAGCTGGATTTAGCAGGTTTCAACCCACGCGCCCACGCGGGGCGCGACGGCGTCTTTATAACCGTGCGCCACTCCTCCACTTTTCCACCAACGCGCGCGAATCTGCCCACGGAACCGGACTTTTGCCTGGCAAAGCTGCCCATGGTCCAACAATCCCCTTGCACATCAATCACTTGCCACGCTGCGAACCTCTCCTGGGCGCAGGCAGTCGCTTCCGGTTCGCGCCGGATGATTGGAAGAATGACGAAGAAGAGGAGGGGGAACGAGAGGCGCTACAGCACCAGCGGCCCGTTCAAATCCAGCACCGGCTTGGCGCCCACGTGCTCCACCTTGCGCTGCCAGTCGTTGCCCAGGTAGTAGAACCGCAGGCTGTCCTGCGCGGGGTCGATGGTCTGCTGCAGCCGGGCCTTCAGGGCGGTCCACTGGGCGGCATCCACTTCGATCTCGAACACCGAGAACTGCACGCGCTGGCCAAAATCCAGGCAGGCCTTGGCGATGTGGCGCAGCCGGCGGGCGCCGGCCTTGTCCTGGGAACGGACATCGTAGCTGACGAGGACCATCATGGTGCCGGGTGTCCTGGTGGCGCGTGGTGGCGGGCTGCGGAGGGCATGGCGGTCATTTCCACAGGAAGGGCGGATAGGCGTCGAGGTCGCCGCGCAGGTGCCGGGCCAGCAACTGGGCCTGGATGAAAGGGAACAGTCCGATGGCCGCCTTTTCTTCCAGGAAGACGTGGCGCAGTTCTTCGCGCTTGCGCTCCTGGTAGGCGGTGAGCACGGTCTTGCGCGATTCCTCGCGCAGCAGCACGGCGCCGTTGTCCAGGGTCTGGAAGTCGCGCTCGCCGATCTGCCGCAGGTTGACGAGCGACAGGGCCAGGCGGTCGGCCATCAGGGGCCGGAACTCTTCCAGCAGGTCCAGCGCCAGGCTGGGCCGGCCCGGGCGGTCGCGGTGCAGGAATCCGACGGCGGGGTCCAGCCCCACGCTTTCCAGCGCGGAGCGGCAGTCGTGGGTGACCAGGGTGTACAGGAAGGACAGCAGCGCGTTGACGGCATCCATCGGCGGCCTGCGGCTGCGGCCGGTGAAGCGCATGGCCGGCTCCTGCACGCGCACCAGGTGGTCGAACACGCTGAAATACGACTGCGCCGCTTCGCCTTCGTAGCCGCGCAGCAGGTCCACCGATTGGTCGGGCGACAGTTGCCGCGAGATGCGCTCCAGGCGGGTGTGGGCGTGCTGCAGCGCGGCTTCGTGTTCGCCTGCCAGCTTGCCGCCGTGGTCGCGCAGCGCCCGCCCCAGCACGGCGCGCTGGTTGTGCAGCTTGCCCTGCAGCAGGTTGCAGACGATGGCGGAGCACCGGGCCGGGTCGTCGCTGGCGCGGTACTGCTGCCGGCGCAGCAGCACGTTGCCGGAGATGGGGCCTTCCACGCGGGCCAGGAACTTGCCGTTCGGCGTCAGGAAACAGGTGGTGATGCCTTGCTCCGCGCAGTAGCCCAGCAGCGGCGGAGACACCAGCACGCGGCCGAAGCACACCAGGCTTTCCAGCATGTGGACCGGCAGGCGTGCGCGCACCTGCTGTTCCACCTCCATCACGATGTTGGCGCCGTCCTTGTGCAGCCATGCGCCTTCGGTGGTGACGTAGAGCGTGTTCAGTTGCCGCCGCATGCCGGGCCCTCTCCACCGTTCTCTTGGTCATCGTCGTTGCCGCCGCTGCGCTCGGCCTTCAGCTGGCGCGCCAGCCAGGCGTTGACGCTGGTGCGGCGCAGCAGCAGCCTGGGGCTGCACAGGTCGATGAGCGAACAGGCGTCGCAGCGCCTGGGGCTGTAGTCGGCCGTGGGGGTGATGCCGGCTTCCAGCATGGCGCGGGTGGCATCGATGGTGTCCCGCGTCAGGCGGCGCAGTTCGGCATCGAAGGCCACGTCGGTGCGGCGGCGGGTGGCGCCGTAGAACAGCGCGCCGTGCGGCACGGGCTGGTCCAGCATGTCTTCCAGGCACAGGGCCTGGGCGCACAGCTGCACCTCGTCGGCCCGGTGTGCCTTGGGCCGGCCGCGCTTGTATTCGACGGGGAAAGCTTGCTCGCCATCCGGCCCTTCATGGAACTCCACGACGTCGGCAATGCCGCTGATGCGCAGCCCGGCATGCGCCAGGGGCAGGGCGGTGGCGGTGCGCACGCCGCGGCGCCGCTCGCCGCGTGGCTTGTCTGCCAGCTCGTGCAGCAGCCGGCCTTCCGCGGTGTGGCGGCTTTCCGCCCAGAGCTGCTCGACATGGATCAGCGCGCACTGGCGCGGGCAGTACAGGTAGTGCTGCAGGGCGGACAGCGGGATGAATTCGTCCGATTCCATCGCTGCTGCCACTGTCTCTGCCGCCGCCCTGTGGCCTCAGATCAGCTCGCGGACCGTGACGCCCTGGGGCACGGCGGCATGATTCACCTCGACCCGGTAGTCGGCAAAGCGCCGTGGGGCTGCGTCGGCATCGGGCTGGGCGGGCACCACCTTCACGGCATCGAACAGCACGTGCGCCGGGGCGTTGCCCATGGCGCTTTCGTGTTCGAAGACGATGAGCTTGCGCGCCGCCATCTCGCCGCGCGCAGCG
Organism: Acidovorax sacchari; assembly: GCF_042847045.1. NCBI lineage: Bacteria > Pseudomonadati > Pseudomonadota > Betaproteobacteria > Burkholderiales > Comamonadaceae > Acidovorax > Acidovorax sacchari. The sequence goes on along the minus strand of NZ_AP035783.1, from coordinate 4,589,117 downwards.
GAGCGGTCGTGCTCGAACATGTTGGCGAGGGCGCGCCAGAACAGTTCCAGGTCGGCATCGGAAAACCCCGTGCGCTCGGCCAGCTTGGCGGAGACGAAGCCGTGCGCACGGTAGAGGCCATACGGAATGATGTGCTTGCGGCCCATGGTGCGGTTGTCGCCGCTCTGCGCTTCGGCCTCTTTCTCGGTGGTGACGGCCATGCGGGTGATGGAGATCTCCAGTGGCACCACCGTATCGATGGAGGTGGCGAAGGCCATCTGCACGGGGCCGCGCACCTGGCCGGCGTTCACGCCCGTGGTCATCACGGCGCCGAAGGTGCGCACGTCGAAGAAGTTGGCGCACATCCACGCCGTGATCTCCCGGGCCTTGGCCTCGTCCTTGGGAAGTTTCTTGAACTGCTCCTTGGCGTCGGGCGGAATGCCGAGTGCTTCCCAGGCCTTCTGGTGCTGCTGGTTCAGGACGGCTTTTTCCTGCATGTAGATGGCGTGGCCGGGCGTGTCGTCCTTGTCCAGGGTCACGAAGTTGCGGATCTTGCGTTTCAGGCACACATCGGTCACCAGCCCGCGATTGGTTTCCGGGTCCAGGCGCGGCAGGTTGCCGGCGTCCGGGTCGCCGTTGGGGTTGCCGTTGGTGATGTCGAACAGATAGACGAATTCGTAGCGGTGGGCGATGGCGGTCATGCGGGGGCTCCCTCGGTGGTGTCTGCGTTGGAATCGTGGTCGTTGTTGTCTTGTCCAGCGCTGCCGTCGCCCTTCACGAACCGGGTTTGCGACTGGTGGTAGTAGCCGATGGCGAAGCGGCCCTGGTCTTCGATGCGAAGGCTGCGGGGGAAGTGCTCCGGCAGGCCATCGACGATCTCGCGGATGTCCTTTTCCAGGTTGACGGCCAGGCCCGGTTTTTCCTTGCGCAGCTTGCCCAGGTGGTTCTGCGTGTTGCGCAGCAGGACGGGGAACACGGACGCAGGCGTGGCCGATGCCGCACCGTAGTAGCGATCGCGGATGGTGGCGTTGACCTGTCCGCCGAGTGCGCTGCGCTGCACGGCCTCCAGCACGGCGAACAGGCGGCCCAGCCGGTAGCCCGGGTGGGTGGATTGCTTGTCGAGACTCACGGGAACCTCCTCCTTGTGGATATGTACGTTGATGCCCAGCCGCCTCTCCCGGGCCAGGATGCCTTTGCAGATCGCAGCGCGCAGGCCCGAAAGATTGCCGTCGCTCCGGATGCGCATGAGGGTGTTCGCCAGCAGGCTGCGCGGATAGGGCCGGCCGGTCAGCACGGAGCGCATGAATTCACCCACCAGGTTGTTGAAGGCGTCGTCCATCTTGGGCATGGCGCCTTCGCGGTTCGGCACCGTGGCCAGCACGACACGACGCGCGGCCGGGGCGGTTTTCCAGGGAACGGGCTCCAGGCGGAAGTCCTGCGCGTGCTGCGCCAGCCGGTGGGCGAAAACGCCGAGGGTGCCGGTTTCCCAGAAGCGGATGGAAATGCGCGAGGCGTTGGGGGCCAGCCCCAGCACGAACATGCGCGTGCCGTCGTGCAGCTTCGGGTCCAGCTCGCTCAAGGGGCGGCCCTTGGCGACCTGTGCGAGCACGTCGCGTACACGCGCGGCCTCCTGCGAGTCATCGGGGGGCGTGTTGAGCAGCGACTCGAACGTCCACTCGGCGGCCTGGGCTGCTTCGGTGTCGTCGGCCTCGGCCCAGAACACCACGCTGGCATCGCCGATCTGAATGCGCTGGTGGTTGTGCTCGCTGCGGCGCAACAGGTGGTTGAGCACCGTGGTGTAGGCGAACGCGGCCTGCTCGGAGATTGGCGCGTTGTCCCCCTGGCTCTTGCCATAGGAGGTGAAGGACTCGAGGTTGAACGAGACGATGGAAGCGCCCGAGCTTTGCGCGCCGTTCACACCCTTGATGGCAGGATGCAACGTTGCGATTTTCGAGCGCTTGCCTGTCACCAGGCACTCGGCTAGAGGCCCTGTCTTGCCCGAATCACCGAATATCCGTTCGCGCGCCTCTTCTGCAGCCGGGCGCTGATGCATGAAGCGCAGTTCTCCATCCAGTCGAAACACAATGTTCGCGCCCGCTAAACCCTCTGCATGGGGAGCGAAAAGGGCATGGGATGGCAAGGATTCAGGTCGCCATGCATTGATGAATGATTGAAGTGCGATGAGTGCTGGATCATCCAAGTTGGGCATGGCGGAAAGGTGCAGTTCCTTAAACGCCGCGTGGTCCTGGGCCGCCTTTGCCTCTCCAAAACCCAGCACATAGCTGCTTTTGTCCCACAGGAAGAAGGACTTTGAACCAATGCCAGGACGTTTGAAGGATGCAGGTACGGCAACGACTTTGGGTAGAGGCTTTTTTCCTGCCGTGTTCCTGAGGTCGTTCACAGCCACCACCGAACCATTTAGCGCCAGAACTATTTCATAGGAGATGTTCTCTTGCGAGTACCCTGGCTGCGCAATGTCGCCTTCGCCAGTGGCTTGGAGCCGGCTGTAATAGCTGTTCAGTGCCTGCAGGATCATGACTTCACCCCCTCGCTCTGCCAGGGCGGCACCTCGATCACGCCACCCACCATCTGAGCGCGGAAGAAGCGCGGCGCCATGCCGCGGTCGAAGTCGATGTCGTGCAGTGTCCAGCCGAGGTCGCGCTGCTCGATCAGGCTGTCATGCACGGGCGGGATCGGGGCGCCATCCTCCAGCAGTTCGAAGCTGGCCGGGAACTCCCGCACGCCCATGCAGGGCTGCTGGAAGCACTGCCCCTTGCGCGCGCGGCGGTTGAAAATATCGAGGTGCTTGCCCACCGAGTCGTCGGGGCCGGCCTTGGGTGTCAGGTCGAAGTGCGCTTCGATCACATAGGCCACGTCGCGCAGGATGGTCGCGGCGCGCTGCTGCCGGTCTTCATCGACATGGTTCGCCAGGCCATCGGGCGTGCCGGCCTTCATGGCCTTGGCCACGCTGGCCGGCGAGATCTTGCTGCCCACTTCGTTGCGCCGGATGGACTCGAAGCGGATGGGGTTGAGTACGTGAATGCGGTCGATGGTCCATCGGATCGCCGGCTTCCAGTGGATTGCGTCCAGGATGCCACGTGCGGCGGATGGGGTGATCGTGTCGTACGAGACCCTTTCCACTTTCATTTCCGGGCGCGTGAAACAGGCGCGCTCACCCCAGATGCGTAATCTCACTCCATAGGCCATGGCCCCTCCCCGTTCGGCTTGTGTTCGTCTCTGGCCGCTACGGCAACCTCACCATTGGAGGCGTTCGCTGCGGATGAAGGTGGGATCGTCCCAATGCAGTCCGGAGCGCTGGCTGTAGATGTCCGGATGCACCAGTTGCATGAACTGCTCTCCCCATCTGTCCGGCCGCACCGGCGCGATCGCTCCCGCCTGGTACAGCGCATCGAACCCCTGCCTCGGCAACTGCACCACATAGGGCTGCAGCTTGCGCGCCAGCCCCACGCTGCCTTCGGCAAACCGCAGTTGCTCCAGCGTTTCCCGGGCCGTGTCGTCGTACGGCACGATCACCGGCATCTGCACGCTGTCGATCATGCGGAATCGGGTCGCCAGGGTTTCCATCGGCAGGCTGTCCGGGCGGCGGGTCTTGAGCAGGCCCATGAGGTCGGGCACGTCGAGCTGGTCACCGCCCTTTTGCCAGTACAGCAGCGCGAAATAGCGGGCGATGGCTTCGGGCGATAGCGGGTCGTCCGCGCAGTGGCGCAGTACCTCGCGGGCGGCCTGGGCGTACTGCGTCAACTCGGGGGGCGGCGCCCAGTCCTCGTTGGCGTTGGCGAACACCAGCACCTCGCTGGCATCGATGTTCCTGAGGCCCTCGCGGTTGCAACGGCCCGCGGCCTGCGCGATGGAATCCAGTCCCGCCTCGGCGCGCAGCACCGTGGGGAAGTCCACGTCCACGCCCGCCTCGATGAGGCTGGTGCTGACGACGCGGCAGGGCTCCCCGGCCTTCAGCATCTGCCGCACTTCGTTCAGCACTTCGCTGCGGTGCTTCGCGCACATCAGCGTGGTCAGGTGCCGCGCGCCGGGCAGGTCGGCCATGGCCTCGTACACGGCCCGCGCGTGGCGGCGGTTGTTGACGATGCACAGCACCTGCTCGCGTTCCCGCAGGTGGCCGGCCAGGGCTGCGTCGTCCAGCGTGCCCACGTGGCGCACGCGCACCCGCTCCAGTTGCTGGAACAGCCGCGTGGGTTCGGGCGCCAGCTCGCGCACGCCCGTCAGCCCGCCATCGAACGCGGGGGCCTCCAGCACGGGCTGCGTGGCGGTGCAGAGCACGACGCTGGTGCGGTAGTTGCGCGCCAGTTCGTCGATGGTGGCGACGCAGGGCTTGAGCAGCTTGAGCGGCATGGTCTGCGCCTCGTCCAGCACCACCACGCTGCCGGCGATGTGGTGCAGCTTGCGGCACTGCGAGGGCCGCGCGGCGAAGAGGCTTTCGAAGAACTGCACCGCCGTGGTGACGACGATGGGCGCGTCCCAGTTCTCCATGGCCAGGCGCAGTTTCTCGGCCGATTGGTATTTCTCGGGGTCGTCGCGCGGTGGCTGGCGCTCGGTGAAGGCGCTGTGGTGCTCCAGCACGGCCGCATCGCCCAGTGGGCCCAAGGCCTTGCGGAATACGGCGGCGTTCTGTTCGACGATGCTGGTGAACGGAATGACGAAGATCACGCGCTGCAGCCCGTGGCGGATGGCGTGGTCCAGCGCGAAGGCCAGCGAGGCCAGTGTCTTGCCGCCGCCCGTGGGCACCGTGAGCGAGAACAGCCCCGGGGTGCACTCGGCGCGCTCGCGGACCTGGCGCAGGATGTCCGCCCGCAGGCGGTTGACCTCGCGTGCCGGATCGCATTGCGCCGTGAGCGTGCGCAGGTAGGTGTCGAGCTGGGCGCGCAATGCGGGCAGGGTCGGCCAGGCCGGGCCCGCGGAGCGGTGGTCCGGTCCGCCCCTGACCTGCAGGTAGAAGCGCTCGGTGTCGATGAAGTCGGCGTCCACCAGGCAGGAAAACAGCATGCGCGCGAGGAACGCCATCTGGAAGGGCTGCCGCGCCAGCGCCTGCTGCCGGTCCTGGCCGTAGAGCTTGAGGCCGGCGGGGAGCGCCAGCCGGGCGGGCAGGGGGATGTCTTTTTCCCAGGCGGGGTGCAGCGCGGGCAGGTCGGCGGCGGTGAGCCGGTCCGCCAGTGCCGTGCGCTCCCCTTCGCCCTGTCCGTTGGCCAGACCTGCGTGGTGGCCCGCGATGCCATACGCCATCAGTTGCCCCATCACGCCCAGGCGCTGCTGGGCGATGCGTGCGCCCCAGGTGGAATGGTCCACGCGCAGGGGGCTGCCGCGCAGCCGGGCCTGGAAGGGCAGGGTGTACTTGCCCAGGTCGTGCAGCCAGCCCATGACCTGGGCCAGCTCCTGCGCATTGAACACGGCGGCGAAGTCGCCGGCCATGCGGCCCACGGCGTGCAGGTGCTCGGGCAGCGTCTGCCAGCGGCTTTCCGGCTGGCCTTCGACGGAGTGGGCGTGGAACGCGGGGATGGTGGATGGCGCGCCCGGCGGGGCGTGGGGCGCAGCGGCGTCGTCGGCAGGAGCGGAGACGTGGCCGCTCCCCTGCGTGTCGTCTTTCAACAGGAATTCCCTCTCAATGGCTTGTCGGGGCCCCGTTCTGCCCCGGCCATGCCGGGTGCGGAGCCTCTGCGGCCATTGTGCGCAACCGATGAGCCCCTGTCATCCGCAGCCTGTGCTCCTGCGGGAATTCCCTGACCCAGGTCATGCCGGCCTGCCTGGCACGCCGGTGGGAGATGCTGCGGCAACTATTTATGGCACCCATAACGTTGCGTTGATTTCTCCTCTCCGCCGCATGGGAAAAGGCAGAAAACACGGCGTGTGCCAACGCATCGGCGGATGAAGGGAGGGCTGTATGCCGATGTTTTGCCACCTATGATCCCGGCCGTTTCAACGTAACTGCCAGTAAACTTTGGAAGTTGCGGGGCAGTGAGGAAGACAGGCGAGGGAAGCAGGAACATGAGCGGCAAACCCGCTGCCCGGCAGGGCGATTTGACGAAGAAAGGTGGCCCGATCGTCCAGGGCTCGGCGACGGTGCTGATCGGCTCTGCAGGGGGCGTGGCGTGCTCGGTGTGCCCCGGGGGCATGGCGGTGGGCAACCCGGTGAACCCGTCGCTGGGCGCGAAGGTGCTGACGGGGACCGATGAACTGGACTTCGCGCTGCCGGGGCCGCTGCCGCTGGCGTGGCAGCGGGTGTACAGCAGTTACGTGAATGCGGAGCACGGCGCGGCATGCGGGCTGCTGGGGTATGGGTGGAAGTTGCCGCTGGAGTTGCGTTTGCGGCTGGAGCCGGACCGGGTGGTGCTCTTCGATGCGTCGGGCCGGGCGATCACCTTTGAAGAGGCGCTGCAGCCAGGCCAGGCGCTGTACAGCAGCAGCGAGGACCTGTGGCTGTTGCGGGGCGGGGGCATGGCTGCCGTCCGGCCTGGGACGATGGCCTCCGCCCCGGCCGAGCTGCTGTCCTGGGCGCAGCAACCGCGCTGGTCGCACATGCCGGCGGTGCTGCGTGCGGACCCGGGCTGCGTGGTCGCCGTGCCGGGCGCGGGCGGTGCAGGCGCACCGGCCTGGGTGTTCCTGCCAGCGGGCGCATCGGGGGAAGGACCTGCCGCGGGCCATGTCCTGCATGCCGTGGTCGACCGCTTCGGCCGCAGCCAGCGCTACCAATGGGGCGAAGAGGGTTTGTCGCGAGGCCGCATCGTGGGCGCCACCGATGGCACCGGGCGCCGCTACGCACTGCGCTACGAACGCATCGTGCCGGATGCCACTGCAGCCCGCAGACCTGGCAAGCCGGATGAGTCCGTGCATGCACGCCATTCGCTGCTGGGCCCGGACGACGGGGTGCGGCTGGTGGGCGTGGACTGCACCTTCAACCCGCTCGATCCGGGCGTGGTACCCGGCACCGCACTGCGCCCTCAACCGCTCGTGGGCTACCGTTACGACAGCGCAGGCAACCTGGCCGAGGTCCTGGGTGCGGACGGCACGGTGCTGCGCCGCTTCGGCTACGACGCGCTGCACCGCATGACGGAGCACCAGGTGCGCCAAGGCCCATGGCACCGCTACGTCTATGAAGACCAGACGGCGCAGGGCCGGCGCACGGGGATGCCCGCCAGCCCGGGCGCCCACGTGGCCGAGCAGCACAACGAGGAGGGGCTGTCGTACTTCTTCGCGTACAGCGAAGCGCCTGCCAGTGTTGGCGAAGGTCCGGCGGCCCTGGCGCGCAGCAGCACGGTGGTGCGTGACAGCCTGGGCCGCACGACCACCTACCATTTCGAGGGCGAAGGCGGCCTCAAGCGCCTGGTACGTCTCGTGGCCCCGGACGGGGCCGAACAAGGGTTCCGATACGACAGCGCCGGCCGGCGGCTCTCTGTCACCGATGCGCTGGGCCGCACGACGTGGTGGCGCTACGACGGCGCAGGCCGGCTGCTGGGCGTGCAGGGCCCGGACGGCCGGAGCACCCAGCAGCACTGGGGTGCGGCGGGCAGCGCGCAGGATGGTCTGTTGCTGGCCAGCCAGGACGCTGCAGGGCTGCGTACGGAGTTCCGTTACGACGAATGGGGGCGCCTGGTGGAGGTGGCGATGGCTCCAGCCGGGGGCGGGGCGACCGACACCCCATCCCTCACCACCCGCTTCGAATACGAGCAACCCCAGGAAGATGCCGCTAGCGGCACCACGGCCTTCCCACCGCACACACTCGCCTGGTGCGACCAGCCCGTGGCGGTGATCGACGCGCAAGGGGGGCGCAGCCAGTACGCGTACAACGCCTGCGGCCAAATCACGCGGCATACCGACTGCTCCGGCCGCAGCCAGTCCTGGCGCCACGGTGCATGGGGCGAGGTGGTGGAAGCGGTGGACGCGCTGGGCCAGCGCACACGACTGCACCACGCGATGCAGCAAGGCGCGCTGCGGCTGGTAGGCGTGCAGCAGCCGGGCAACACGGCGGTGCGCTACCGCTGGAACGAATCCGGACGGATGGCGGCCGTCAACCACGGCACGCACGACGTGCTGGAAGGCACGGGCGAGCCCGCGGGCACCAGCACGACGGTCGCCTACCGGCACGACCTGTGGGGCCGGGTGGTGGAGCAGGTGCAGGCAGGCCGGGGCGTGCAGCTGCGCTACGACGTGGCCGGGCGGCTGCAGGAGCTCGTCAACGAGAACGGCGACGTGACGCGCTTCGTGCACGATGCGGCCGACCGGCTGGTGCAGGAAGTGGGCTTCGACGGCCGCAGCCAGGTGTATGGCTACGACGCGGCGGGCCAGCTCACGCACACGGGCGACGGGCATGGCGAGGGCCACCATCCGGGCGCGGCGGCGCGGCCGGAACTGGGGGCGGTGGTGCGCACGCGGCTGCATTACGACCTGGGAGGCCGGCTGGTGGCGCGCGTGGTCGTGCGGCTGCCGGCATCGGGCGCATTGGCCTGTGCTGGTATCGGCGTTGGAGGCGATGCCGCAGGCGGGGCCCCCAACAACCCCACGGCTGAATCGCACGCCGTGCTGCAGATCCAGCGCTTCCAGCACACCGCGGCCGGAGCCCTGCTGCAGGCGCGGACCTGGGAAGCAGAGCTGCCCCACGGGATCGAGCCCATGTCTCTGCCAACGGCCCTGTCTTCTGACTCGTCGCGCCCAGGCGCTGCCACGGACCGTCCCATCCCTCTGGCCGAACGCTGGCTGGCGCTGGACACGCAGGCCTTGCTGTCCCTGCTGGACCGCCCCGGCGACCCGGCCCAGGCCCCGCTGGCCGCCGCGCTGCAGGCGCAGCGGCTGCAACCAGAGACGCGCGTGGCGATGGCGCTCGATGCTTTCGGGCGTGTGTGCGGAGAGACGCAGACGCTGTACCGGAAGCCGCAAGCGCCACACCTCCAGGCCAGCCTGGGTGCCGGCGAGCCGCCCGTTGAGTTCGAGCACGCGATCACCCACACCCTGGGCCCGCTGGGCCAGCGCACAGCCACGCAGGCGCAAGGGCTGGGCACGCTGCAGTGGCTGGCCTACGGCTCGGGCCACGTACACGGGCTGCTGCTGGATGGGCAGCCGCTGGTGGACTGGGAGCGCGATGCCCTGCACCGCGAGCTGGGGCGCACGCTGCACCTGATGGAAGGCAAAGGCAACGAAGACCTGCCGGCGATCGTGCATGCGCGGCAGCTCGACCCGATGGGCCGCATGCTGCACCAGGACTGGCGTGGCCTGCGCCATGCAACGCCGGTGGTTCCTGCCGACCCGGCCAACGCCTCCGGGACAGACCCTTCGTCCGCCGCGGGCCGCATCGTCCCGGCCCTGGGCCCCCTGTCCACGCTCGCCCAGCGCCGCTACTGGTACGACCCGCTGGGCCAACTGGTGGGCGTGCAGACGCCGGGCGAAGCCACGCGCTACTGCTACGACGCCTGGCAGCGCCTGAGCGGGCTGCACCGCGCAAGCCAGGGCTCGCCCGAGGTACAGGCGCACTGGGCGCTCGACCCCGCAGGCAACCGCCTGCCCGCGCCTCCGGAGGCCCGCGTGGCAGCACCGAACGCCGATCGGCAAGCGTGGGCCCGCGAAGTGCGCGACCACCTGCACGACCCGGACTTCGACCTGCTCCGCTCGAGTGGCAGGCCGGGCGAGGCACAGGGCCCGGTCACGCGCTGGAAGGGCAACCTCATCGGGTGGAGCGCGGTCGATGGCGATGCCGATGGAGCCGGCAGCGATGACAGCGTCGGCAAGGGCACCTTGATCCGCTATCGCCACGACGCTTTCGGCAACCGCGTCCAGACACTCTTTCCTGGCGGGCGCATCCAGCGCTTGCGCTACGACGCGCTGCACCAGTTGCGCGAAGTCTGGCAGCGCGAGGGCCTTGTTGGCGCGTGGCGGCGGGTGGCCCGCTACCGGTACGACGCGTTCGGGCGCCGCCTGGGCAAGACCGTGTACGGCCCGGTGGGCCAGGGCGACCTGACCACCTACACCGGCTGGGACGGCGACCGCCTCGTGCATACCGAAGGCCCGCAAGGGCTGCAGCACACGCTGTACGAGCCGGGATCCTTCGTGCCGCTGCTGCGACTGGAGCGGGACCGGGCCATCCCCACGCCCGCGCAGGCCATGTTCGCGTTGGAAAACCACGGTGGCGAATCCCATGCGGCGGCCTTGTTCGCGGGATTGCCGCGCACGCAGCGTGAATGGCTGGAGCAGGTGCTGAACGACGCCCTGGGGCCGCGCGGCGACGCGATGCGAGCACGCCTGCAATCAGGCTTGCCCGAAGAAACCGGCACACTGCTCTCCGCGGGTCTCCGAGGCGTGCACCAGCAACGGCAGGCCGCCATCCAGGCCCATGCAACGCGCATCCGCCATGTCCTGTGCGATCACCTGGGCACGCCCATCGCGCTGGTGGACGCCAACGGCCCGCAGGCGGGCCTGGTCACCTGGGCTGCCAGTTACCACGCCTGGGGTACCGTGCGCGAGGAATACGATCCGCACGGTATCGGCCAGGACATCCGTTTCCAGGGCCAGCAGTTCGATGCCGAGACAGGGTTGCACTACAACCGGTTCCGGTACTACGACCCGATGCTGGGGCAGTATGTGACGCAGGACCCGATGGGGTTGGCTGGAGGTATGAACAAGCTGATTTATCCAACGAACCCGACTTCAAGCAAGGATCCCCTTGGACTGAAGGAGGAGGGGGGATGGCTATCGAAAATATTTGGTTGGGGTGAGAAGGCAAGCTCGGTGAAAGATGCTGTTGAAGCAGGGGTGCTCGTATCAGAGAATAAAAAGCTGCAAAAAGAATTGGATAAACTTGACGAAGAGTTGCTGTCATGCCTGTCTCAGTCGCCTACCTGTCAATCGGCAAAAATCGAACAGATTGAAAAAAGAATGAATGAAATAAGAAAGAAAATCCTTTCAAACACCGGGGAGGTAACGAAGATTATGATGGAGACCCCCGGTACTTCCGCAGGAGGACCTATTCATATCCCGGGGATGAGGCCATGAAGAAAATAAGATTGAGGCTCATCTTTCTGGTTTTGTTTTTATTGATTTCTGGTGGAGCTATTTTTTATTATTTCAATGGCCAGAAAGATATTGCCAGGTTGGTGCCAAAGGATAGGTGCGTCAAGTCTGAATATAACGATGAATCAAAAGTCCATAAAATATCAATCAACTGTAGAGACTATAGCGGTGAAGTGTACACAATCATTGCGAGAAAGTGGGATGACAAGAGCAAGATAGAGAATATTGCATCAAACCTCAAAGGTGGTGAGGTAGTGAAAGGTTTCATTTGCTCTGAATTTAAGCCTTCGGGCAAAGACCGATTTTCGGACGAAGTTCGGCATCTCCATGCTTGTTTGTCTAAAGAAGATGGAATAACAATTACTTCCAACAGTAGAGCTGCGGTAGTTTTTTATATAAACCATTTTGAGAGATAAAATTTCTATCGGAGTCCAGCCATTCCTCGGCTCTGCCTGCACGAGTGTTCCAGCGACGAGGTTCATACGCAACGGCCTGCCTCGGCCTTCCCAATCAAGTGGCCTATGCAGGCACCGCAGTGCCTCAGCTACGCCCTAAGCCTCCCCTAACCTTCCTCTAAGCCCGATCTAAGCCTCGCTCCGCACACTCCCGTCCATGCCACAACCCACCTGAAAGGTTTGCCATGAACACGATCCTCTCCACTCCCCGCCGCCTGACCCTCGCCTTGGTGGTCGCCGGGGCCATGGGGGCGACGGGCGCGGGGCTCGTCACCAACCTGCATTCCAGCCATGCCGCGGTGCCTCCCGCGGCCACGGGGCCGGTGGCCGCGGCGCCAGCGGCGTATTCCGGCGTGTCCGCCCCGGATTTCGCGCAGATCACGGCGCTCAACGGCCCGGCGGTGGTGAACATCAGCGTGACGGGCACGACCAAGACCTCGTACAACGGCGGGGATGACGGCGACGACGAGACGCCCTCCGCCCAGCACCAGCAGCCCCGCGGCGGGCAGGGCATGGATCCGGACGATCCGTTCTTCGAGTTCTTCCGCCGCTTCGGCATGCCGGGCATGCCCGGCGCCGGGGGCGGGCGCATGCCGCAGCGCGAGGTGCCGATGCGCGGCGAAGGCTCGGGCTTCATCGTGAGCCCGGACGGGGTCATCCTGACCAATGCCCACGTGGTGAAGGGCGCCAATACGGTGACGGTGAAGCTCACCGACCGGCGCGAGTTCCGCGCCAAGGTGCTGGGCTCCGATCCCAAGACCGACATCGCCGTCCTCAAGATCGACGCGAAGGACCTGCCCGTGGTGCACCTGGGCGATACGAAAAAGCTCGCGGTGGGTGAATGGGTGCTGGCCATCGGTTCGCCGTTCGGCTTCGAGAACAGCGTGACGGCGGGCGTGGTGAGCGCCAAGGGCCGGGCACTGCCGGACGACAGCTTCGTGCCCTTCATCCAGACGGACGTGGCGGTGAACCCCGGCAATTCCGGCGGCCCGCTGTTCAACTCGCGCGGCGAGGTGGTGGGCATCAACTCGCAGATCTACAGCCGCTCGGGCGGCTACCAGGGCGTGTCGTTCGCGATCCCGATCGAAGTGGCGGAGCGGGTGAAGGAGCAGATCCTGGCCACGGGCAAGGCCAGCCATGCGCGCCTGGGCGTGTCGGTGCAGGAGGTGAACCAGGCGTTCGCCGATTCCTTCCAGCTCGACAAGCCCGAAGGTGCGCTGGTGGCGGGCGTGGAGCCGGGCGGCCCCGCGGACAAGGCCGGCCTGAAGTCGGGCGACGTGATCCTGCGCATCAACGGCCAGCCCATCGTGGCGTCCGGCGACCTGCCGGCCTTCGTGGGCCAGTCCGCGCCGGGTTCCACCGCGCGCATGGAGGTGTGGCGCCACGGCAAGCAGGAAGAGATCACCGCCACCCTGGGCGATGCGAGCGACAAGCCAGCCAAGCTGGCCAGCGCCGACAAGGCCGTGGGCAAGGGCCAGCTGGGCCTGTCGCTGCGGCCGCTGCAGCCGCAGGAGCGCCGCGAGGCCGGCGTGAGCGGCGGGCTGGTGGTGGAAGAAGCGCGCGGCCCGGCCGCCCTGGCGGGCGTGGCCCCCGGCGACGTGCTGCTGTCCATCAACGGCACGCCGGCGCAGAGCATCGAGCAGGTGCGCGCCGCGATGGCCAAGGCGGGCAAGTCGGTGGCGCTGCTGATCCAGCGCGACGGCGACAAGATCTTCGTGCCCGTGCCCCTGGGCTGATCCCTCCCGGGCGGACGCCGGTCATTGCCGGCGGAGCCCGGGGCCTCGGCCCGCATTGGGCGGGCCCATGTCCCTGCGGCCCGGCCGGTTCCTACGCGGCGCAGCGGGGCCTGCCGCTATCCTTGGAGGATGGCGCCGGGCCCCTGCCTGCTTCCGGCCGGCGCGAGAACGAACCTACCTTCCGAGGACACCTGCCATGCGCCTTCTGCTGGTGGAAGACGACACGATGATCGGCGAAGCCGTGTATGACCTGCTGCGCGCGGAGCAGCACGCGGTGGACTGGGTGCGCGATGGCGAGATGGCCGATACGGCACTGCGCACGCAGACCTACGACGTGGTGCTGCTGGACCTGGGCCTGCCGCGCCGCGACGGCCTGGAGGTGCTGCGCGATCTGCGCGCGCGCAAGGACCGCACGCCGGTGCTGGTGGCCACGGCGCGCGACGCGGTGGCCCAGCGCGTGCAGGGCCTGGACGCGGGCGCCGACGACTACGTGCTCAAGCCCTATGAGCTCGACGAACTGCTGGCACGCATCCGGGCGCTGGCGCGGCGCGCGGCAGGGCGGGCCGAACCGGTCTATGAGCACAAGGGCGTGACCATCGATCCGGCCACGCGCGAGGTCACGGTGAACGGCGAGCCGGTGGTGCTGTCCGGGCGCGAATGGGCGGTGCTGGAGCCGCTCATCGCCCGCCCGGGGCGCGTGCTCTCGCGCACGCAGCTCGAGGAAAAGCTCTACAGCTGGAAGGACGAGATCAGCAGCAATGCGGTCGAGGTCTATATCCACGGGCTGCGCAAGAAGCTCGGCGCGGACCTGGTGCTGAACGTGCGGGGCGTGGGCTACATGGTGCCGAAGGTATGAGCGGAGCGGTGGACGGCGGTCCGGACGCGGGGCACGATGCGGCACCGGCCGGTGCCACCGTGCCGCCCGCGCGCGGCCGCCGCCGGGACCGCTGGATGGACGCCCTGTCCGCGCGCGCGCCGCACTCGCTGCGGGCGCGGCTGCTGTGCTTCCTGTTCGTGGCGATCGTCTGCGCGGCGCTGCTGCAGTTCGCGCTCGCCTACCGCTCGGCGCTGGCCGAGGCGGACCAGATTTTCGACTACCACATGCAGCAGACGGCGATGGCGCTGCGCCCCGGCGTGCCGGCCATGCCGGAGGGCGCGCCGGAGCCGCCGGAGCAGGAGGAGGATGAGGAGAGCACCGAGTTCGTGGTGCAGATCTGGTCGTCCGACGGGTTGCGGGTGTTCGAGTCGTCCGTGGGCGCGGCGCTGCCGCAGCGCGCGGTGCTGGGTTTCTCGAACGTGCGCGCGCACGGCACGATCTACCGCGTGTTCTCGGTGCAGACGCGCTCGCAGGTGATCCAGGTGGCGCAGGACATGGCCGCGCGCCGCGCGATGGCGCGCGACCTGGCGTGGCGCACGGCGGGGCCGATCGCGCTGCTGGCGCCGCTGCTGGCCCTGGCCGTGTGGTGGGCGGTGAGCGGTTCGCTCGCGCCGGTGGAGCGGGTGCGGCGCCAGCTGGCGAAGCGGCAGGCGGACGACCTGTCGCCCGTGCATGCGGGCGCGCTGCCGGACGAGGTGCGGCCGATGGTGGATGAACTGAACCTGCTGTTCGAGCGCGTGCGCCGCGCATTCGAGGCGCAGCAGCATTTCGTGGCGGATGCGGCGCACGAGCTGCGCTCGCCGCTGGCGGCGCTCAAGCTGCAGCTGCAGGGCCTGCAGCGCGCGGGCAGCGAAGAGGCGCGCGCGGTGGCGGCGGGGCGGCTCGCGGCCGGCATCGACCGTGCCACGCGCCTCGTGGAGCAGCTGCTGGCCCTGGCGCGGCAGGAAGCCAGCGCCGCCGCCGGCACGCCGCCCGAGCCGGTGCCGCTGGCGGGCCTCGCCCGGCAGGCCGTGGCCGATGCCACGCCGGCCGCGCAGAACAAGGACATCGACCTGGGCCTGGTGACCGGCGATGCGGTGGCGGTGCTGGGATATGCGGATGCGCTGCGCATCCTGCTGCGCAATCTCGTGGACAACGCCGTGAAGTACACGCCCGCCGGTGGCGTGGTGGATGTGCACGTGCGCGAGCTGCCCGGTGGTCCGGGGCCTGCCGGCGTGGAGCTGGTGGTGGAGGACAGCGGCCCCGGGATCGCCGAGGACGACCGCGAGCGCGTGCTGGGTCGCTTCTACCGCGCGCCCGCGGCGGCCGGCAGCGCGCCGGTGGGCGGCAGCGGGCTGGGCCTGGCGATCGTGGAGTCGATCGCGCGGCTGCATGGCACCGCGGTGGCGCTGGATGCGTCGCCGCGCCTGGGCGGGCTGCGCGTGGCGGTGCGCTTCGCAGCGGCGGCCAGGCCAGGGGGCGGCGCTTGACGCGCTTCGCGCTGCTCTCGGGCCTGGGCCACGCGGTTTTCGTGGCCGTGGGCCTGCTGATCTACGTGATGGCCACGCGCATCGGCCGCCAGCGCCGCCACCCCTCGGCGGCCATGGGCTGGGTGCTGGCGATCGTGGCCTTCCCGTATGCGGCGGTGCCGCTGTTCCTGATGTTCGGATCGCGCAAGTTCGTGCGTCCGCAGCGGCGCGCCGCCCCCATGCTGGCGGCAGGACCGGCATCGCTCATCGCCGGCCCGCCGCCGGCAGCTTCACCGGCACCGTCGCCCCCGCCCGGGCCCGCCTGGGCCACGCAGCTGCTGGCGGGGCTGGAGCTGGCGCCGCCGGTGCGCAATGCGCGCATCGCCTTCCACGGGCAGGGCGCGCAGGCGCTGGAGGCGCTGCTGGCCACCGTGGACTCGGCGCAGCACAGCCTGGATGTCTGCACCTTCGTCTTCGGTGACGACGAGGTCGGCGCGCGGGTGGCCGCGGCGCTGCAGGAGGCCGCCGGCCGGGGCGTGGCGGTGCGGCTGCTGCTGGACGCGGTGGGCAGCCTGGGCATGCCGGCGGAGCTGTCTCGCACCCTGAAGCAGGGTGGCGTGCAGGTGCGCCGCTTCATGCCGCTGCTGCACAACCCGATGCGCGGCCACACCAACCTGCGCAACCACCGCAAGCTGGTGGTGGCCGATGGCGAGCGGCTCTGGAGCGGCGGCCGTAACCTGGCCTGCGAGTACTTCCTGGACCGGCCGCAGCTGCCCGCCTGGATCGACCTGAGCTACGAGATCGATGGCCCGATCGCGCTGCAGGCGGCCGCCCAGTTCGCGGCCGACTGGCAGGCGGCGAGCGGGCGCATGGCCCGGGCGGTGCTGCCGCGGCCGCTGCCCCCCGGCCCGCCGGAGGGCGTGCCCGCACAGTGGGTGCCCAGCGGCCCCGACCATGCGGACGACACGGTGCATGCGCTGCTGGTGGCCGGCGCCTACCACGCGCAGGAGCGCATCGTGGCGGTGACGCCGTATTTCGTGCCGGACGATGCGCTGCTCGATGCCTGGTGCCTGGCCTGCCGCCGCGGCGTGCAGGTGCGCCTGCTGGTGCCCGAGCGCTCCAACCACCGGCTGGCCGACTGGGCACGCGCCCGCGCCCTGCGCGAGCTGGCCCAGGCCGGCGCGGAGGTCTGGCTCGCGCCGGGGATGGTGCATGCCAAGGCCGTGGTGATCGACAACGACCTCGCGCTGTCGGGATCGCTCAACCTCGACGCGCGCAGCCTGTTCCTCAACTACGAGGTGATGACGGCCTTCTACGGCCCGGATGAAGTGCGGTGGCTGGCGGGCTGGTGCGAAGAGCAGTTCGCCCGCGCCCGGCGCCTGCACGCCCGCCCGCCGTCGTGGCCGCGGGACATTGCGGAAGGCGTGGTGCGGGCGGTCGGGTTCCAGCTGTAGCCTGGATTCAGCCTGTGAAGCGCGCCAGCGCGGCCTCGTAGTGGTGCCGGTTGCTGTGGTAACCCGTGCCCGGCGGCCCGTGCGGCTTCGGAGGCGTACCGCCCAACCCGTCACGGTCGGTCAGCCCCAACCTCAACCGGACCAGGCCCTCGGATGACCGGCCGATGGCGTGCTGGCGGTCCATGAGGCATTTGCGGGGATTGGCCGCGTAGTCCAGGGTCAGCGCGATGCCGCGTGGCTGGGTGAAATCGTAGCCATGGGGGCTCTGTGCCATCGCGTGCGCCTTCTGCTTCGGGTTGAGCAGCATCGGGTCGAGCAGCACCACTGCCGGGGGTGGGGACCACGGCAGGTGGCCCTGCAGCACCGCTGCGAACATCTGCGCACTGCCCCCGCCCATGGACAAGCCGCAGATGTGCGACACCTGAACCGTCGGATCGGCCTGCAGTGCCTTGGCGACAAGTTGCGCCGCCTCGCAGGCCATGCGGTAGACCCGCCCCACCCCCCCCTTCAGGGTGGTGCCGTTCTGCTGCTTGCTGCCATCCGGCATGCCGTCGAAATAGATGCTGACACGATAGGATGGCCCGCCCGGTACGGCCGGCGTGACAGGCGTCTGTCGGATCGTCATGTGGGTCTTGGTCGCGAGATGCGAGAGCCTGTGCCGGTCGCTGGAGTCGAGGTTGCGCCGCAACGGCGTGTCGCGGTCCATGTTGAGGATATGCACATCGTCATAGACCGAGAACACGCCCATGTCCAGTGCTGCCAGGCTCTGGCGGATGCCTTCGGCAAGCGCTGGAGCCGGTAGATAGCCCGTACTGCCCGGCAGGCCGAGGGCGGTTCCCAGGCTCTGCAGCACCGGTTCCGGCAGGGAGTCCACACTGGCGTGGGGATAGTCCCTGAGATCGATGCGGGTCATTGCGGCCTGCCCCTCCCGCACTGGCGTGGCCTCACCGTACCAGGGCTCCCAGGCCTGCGACGCCTGTGCCCATTCGGGTTCCTCCAGGCCCAGGGCCGCCGCGGAATCCGCATCGAACAGGTTCTGCCATGTCTCTTCGTCGGGAGGATTGATCCGGTGGTCGATGTAGGGGCCGCCACGACCGATGCTCGACCCTTCGGGTGACGTTGCGTACTGGGTTGCACGGGTGGCCAACCGCTCGACGCGCTCGTCGCGGACAAAGGGTTGCCTGCGGTCCAGCCGGGGCCCGGAACTGTACTCAGGCGTTGCATGGGACGCCGCGCCCTGCCGGGCCGACAGGTGGTCCGACGCCGGGGAGTGGGGTGCATGCCGGGAACCGCGTTCGGCGGCTTGCGAAGAGCTTTCGCCGTGGGACGGGTTGCGATGGTTCTTTTTGCGGGAAAACGGATTCAGGTTGATGGGTGCCATATCGATGATCAGGTAGATCAAAGCACCAGGGTAGGGTGATCCAGCCTGTCGCGGGCTCCAGGTGCGAACCCCTGCGCCCGGTGGCGAAGCCGTGGCGGTGGTGCAGATCGTAGCTTGACTTGTGTACGCAATGCGTTTCAAATTGCAGTCATCGAAAACGCATTGCGTATATATGCCCCAGCAACAACAGGAATTTCTGCGCGACGCGATGCGCCGCCTCAACCTCACGCGCAATGCGTTCGCCGAGCGCCTGGGCGTGCGGCGCCGGGCGCTTGATACCTGGCTGCTGCCGGAGGATTCGGCGGAATCCCGCGCCATGCCGGACATGGTCGAGAAATTCGTGGCCGAGATCCTGCGGCACGAGGCACTGGCGGCCGAGCTGCCGGGGCAGCCGGACCACCGGCCTCTCGCCGACCGCATTGCCGTGGAAGGGCAGCGCCACCTGCTGTCCGTGTCGCAGTTCGACCGAGGCAGCCTGGAAGACCTGTTCCACGTCGCCGACGTGATGCAGCCCATCGCGCGCCGGCAGAAGGTGTCCCGGGTGCTCGAGGGCGCGGTGCTCGGCAGCCTGTTCTTCGAGGCCAGCACGCGCACCCGGGTGAGCTTCGGCGCGGCGTTCTGCCGGCTGGGCGGCAGCGTGTGCGACACCACCGGCTTCACCTTCTCGTCCATGGCCAAGGGCGAATCCATCTACGACACGAGCCGCGTGATGAGCGGCTACGTGGACGCGCTGGTGGTGCGCCATCCCGAGCAGGGATCGGTGGCCGAGTTCGCGCGCGCCACCAACATCCCCGTCATCAACGCGGGCGACGGCCCCGGAGAGCATCCCAGCCAGGCCGTGCTGGACGTGTACACCATCCAGCGCGAGTTCTCGCGCCAGGGCCGGCTGCTGGACGGCGCCCATGTCGCGATCGTGGGCGACCTGAAGTACGGGCGCACCGTGCATTCGCTCATCCGCCTGCTCTCGCTGTACCGCGGGCTGCGGTTCACGCTGGTGGCGCCCCCGTCGCTGGAAATGCCGCACCACCTCGTCGAGCTGGCGGCGCAGCGCGGCCATGCGGTGGAGACCGTGGACTCGCTGGAGGCCGGCCTGCGCGGTGCCGACGTGGTCTATGCCACCCGGGTGCAGAAGGAGCGCTTCGAGGGCGAGGCCATGGAGGGCTACACGCCCGAATTCCAGGTACGCAAGGGCCTGGTGGATGCGGTGTGCCGGCCGGACACCATCCTCATGCACCCCCTGCCGCGCGATGGCCGGCCGGGCGCGAACGACCTGAGCACCGACCTGAACCACGATCCGCGCCTGGCCATCTTCCGCCAGACCGACAACGGCATCGCGGTGCGCATGGCCCTGTTCGCCGTGCTGATGGGCGTGGAGACGCAGGTCGCGGGGTCCCTGCGCGACGCGACCTGGAAGTCGCCCCGCTACGTGGGACCGGACGACGCGACCTTCGACGGCCTGGAGTGACGTCCGCCGGGCGCGGCCCGTCCCGCTACAGCGCCAGGAAGGCCGCCGCGGCCACGGCCGTGGGCACCAGGGCGCCCAGCAGCAGGCCCCCGGCGCCGACGGTGCCGTCCGCGAAGCCCGGCTTGAGCAGGGCCACTCCGGCCGGGTTGGGCGCATTGGCGATCACCGTGAGGCCGCCGCCGGCCACCGCGCCGGCCACCAGCATGTACTGGCTCTGCGGAGAGATCCCCGCGATGAGCGAGCCCAGGTAGGTGAGCGCCGCGTTGTCGGTCACCGCCGTCAGGCCCAGGGCCCCGAAAAACAGCGCGAGCGGCTCCAGGCTGGAGACGATGGGCTGCAGCCACCAGCGCTGCAGGCCGCCCAGCACCACCAGGCCTGCGAGGAAGAAACCGACGAGAAATGCTTCCTTGAGGATCAGCGGGCTCTGGTGCCGCGCATAGGCCTGCGTGAAGCCCAGGAACAGCAGGAACAGCCCGAGGAAGACGACAGGGTGGTGCGCGAACACCACCACGCCCGCCAGCAGCGCGATGTGCACTGCCGACACCACGGCCGGAACCGGGGCGCCGGCAACGGCATCGGGAAGCACGCCCCGCGCGGCATGGCGCAGCAGGTGCGGGCGCAGCACCAGCGCGGCGAGCGTGGCGTTGGCGAACACGGCCAGCGCGGCCTTCCAGCCGAAGTGCGTGAACATGAAGGCGCTGTCCCACTGCCAGGTCGCGGCCACCATCAGCACCGGCGGGGCTGCGTAGGCGGTGAGGGTGCCGCCGATGGAGACATTGACCAGCAGCACGCCGAGCGCAAGGTACTTGGCGCGCTCGGGAATGCCGGCGTGGAAGGCCACGGGCGCGAGCAGCAGGGCGGCCAGCGTCATCGCCGCCGGCTCGGTGATGAGCGAGCCCAGCAGCGGCACGACCGACAGGCCCAGCCAGGCCAGGGCCACGGTGCGCGCCATGGGCATGCGCCGCGCGAGGGCCTCCACCGTGCGCGTCACCGCCTCCAGGATGGGGCGGGATGCCGCCACCACCATCACCACGAAGACGAACAGCGGCTCGGTGTAGTTGCGGGATTCGGCATAGGCCAGCGCCTCGGCGCCGCCCTGCAGCAGGGCGAGCAGGGCGATGAGGACGATCGCCCAGAAGCCGAAGACCACTTCCACCTCGCCGAGCAGGTGAAACAGTCCGGCATGGCGCGGGAAGCGCCGCGAGAGCCGTTCGAACTGGCTGGCGGCGAAGGTGTGGAGCAGCGCGACGGCGAAGACCGCGGCGGAAATGCCCTGGGCGAAGGGATGGGTGTCCATGGAAGGGATCGGCAGGTCGTGGTCATGCACGCGCGGCGGCCCGACCAGCGCGACGACCTGCCATCTTCACCGGCGCCGCGGGGGCGCGGCACCGGGAAGGGCACCCATTGGAGTGCGAGTGTAGCGCGTCAGGCGCGCAGGGCCGCGCGCAGGCGCTCGCCCGCATAGGCCTGGGCCTGGCGGGCTTTTTCGAGCACTGCGGCGGCGCCGAAGAACTCGTGGGCCACGCCTTCGTAGTCGCGCCGCTCCACCGGCACGCCGGCCTCCTGCAGTGCCTTCTCGAGCTTGGCGCCGTCGCTGCGCAGCGGGTCGATGCGGGCATTGATGATGGTCACCGGCGGCAGGCCTTCCAGGCGGGCATCGACGAGGGACAGGCGCGGGTCGGCCAGGTCCTTTTCGGAGCGCACCAGATGGTCCACGAACCATTTCACCATCGCGCGGTTGAGCGGCTTGGCGATGGCGTTCTCGAGGTAGGACTCGGTGTTCAGACTGGTCTGCGCCACGGGATAGACGCTCAGCACGTGGCGTGGCGCACGCAGGCCCGCATCGCGCACCGCGATGGCGGTGGCCACGGCCAGGTTGCCGCCGGCGCTCTCGCCGGCCAGCGCGACCCGGTCGGGATCGCCGCCGAGGATGCCGGCGTTCTCGGTGACCCAGCGATAGGCCGCGAAGGCATCGTCCCAGGCCGCGGGAAAACGGTTTTCCGGGGCCTGGCGGTAATCCACCGACACCACGATGGCATGCGCTTCGCGGGCCAGGCCGCGCGCACCGCCGTCATAGACCTCCTTGCTGGCGATCACCCAGCCGCCGCCGTGGAAGTACAGCACCACCGGCAGCGGGCCCGGCGCGGTCTCGGGCGTGTAGACAGTGGCACGCAGCGGTCCGGTGGCGCCGTCCACGGTGGTTTCGGTGGCCCGCACGCCGGGCACCAGGCGCTCGGGATCGGTGGAGCGGCCCTGCTCGCGCAGCAGGTGCTGTACGGCATCCGCCACGGTGGGCTGGCGGCGGGCTTCCGCCACGTCGAGCTTTTCGATGGCCTTGGGGCCCAGCGCTTCATGGGCGCGGGCCAGTGCCAATTGGTCGTCGTCGGCGCGCACGGCGGCGACGGCGTTGGAGATGGCATTGAGAAGGGGGTTGGGCTGGCCGTGTTCGTCGTCGCTCATGGGGACTCCTGCGCGTGAAGAGGAAAAGAGGAATGGGGGGAACGGAAGGGAGAAGGGGGCTGTTGCGCCGGAGGCAACCCGACCGTCACCACTGTAGGCAGCGGGGCCGTGGCAGGCTGTGGGACGGGGGCCCGCCCCGGCGTGGGTGCAGGGGCCCGTTCCGCGGCGCCGTACAGGCGCGGCAGGCACCGCCAGCGGCTCGGGGTGCCCGCTGACACGGCCGGGCCGCGGCGTCCGCGATGCTGCGGTCCACGTGCCACAACATCACCAGGAGAACGCACCATGACCCTGCACAAGACCCTTGCCGCCCTCGCCGCTGCCGCCGCCCTGCTGGGCGGCCATGTCGCCCACGCCCAGGTGGGCAAGGCGGCCTCCGAAGCGGCAGACGCCACGGAACACAAGATCGACCAGAAGCGCGCCGAGAACGACGCCAAGCACAGCGGCCCCGTGGGCAAGGCCGTCAACAACGTGAAGGCCGATTACCACAAGAACCGCGCGCACCACTCCAAGGAAAAGGCGAAGGAATCGCTGAAGAAGTCCACCGACTGACGCCTTTTCCTTTCCTTTCACCACCTGCAAGGCCCGCCTCGAGCGGGCCTTGCCTTTGGGGCCGCAGGCACGAGAATGCCCGCCATGCGGTTCCGGCGTTTCTCCCTGCTGTCCGGTGGCGTGGCCGTGCTTTTCGCCCTCTGCTGCGCGTTCCTCTCCTATGAGGAAGGCAGCGGCTGGCTGCTGTTGCTGGCGGCGATTCCGCTGCTGGCCTGGCGGGCGGGCACCAGCGATGTGCCGGACGGTGGCAGTTCGGACGGTGGCGGCCCCGATGGCTGCGGTAGCGGCGAAAGCGGCGACGCAGGAGGGTGCGGGGATGGGGGCGGCGGAGACTGAGCCGGCGCCAGAGACTGGTCCCCTCAGCAGGAATCGAACCTGCATCTAGCGCTTAGGAGGCACTCGTTCTATCCATTGAACTATGAGGAGAGGACGGCGGATTGTAAGGCCCGCCGCGGAGCTGCCCGGGTGGGCACCCGAACGCGATACGGTCTGCCCGAAGCGCGCCTTAGCAGGCTGCTGAAATACCGAGCGTACGGACGCAGTTCTGCGTCGGTGAAGGCGTGAATTCGGTCGCCTGTTCGGCGTTGAAGGGCTGAATGTGCTCTTGTCGCTCGATGGAAGCGGCACGAGTGCCGTTCAGCACCCCTGTTGCGCTCATCTGGCGCCCTGCAGACGCACTTGTCCCAGCGAACGCATGCGCACCAGGTTGTAGGCGGCCATGTTCAGCACGAACATCTGCGCCACGTTCTTGAGCCCCCCGGGGGCTCGGCACCGACGAGCCATCGATGCTCGCCCGGCTCCAATCGATCTGGTCGTGCTCGCGCAGGCGCACCAGCATCGCGTGGTGCAGTTTCTGCCACACCCCGGCAGCGTTCCAATCGCGCAGCCGCCGCCAGCATTTCATGCCACCGCCAGAGCCGAGTACTGCGGCAAGTCTTCCCAGGCGATGCCGGTGTCCAGCACGAACAGATGATGCCATTGAGGCCGTTTCATCGCTCACGGAGCGCTTGCGCGCTCCGCCTTTGGCCATGGCACGAAGGCCGGGATGAGGGATTGCAGCTGTCGCCGCAGTTCTTTGCTGACGGGTCGTCTTGCAATGAGGGTTCGAAGCATAGCTGCTCCGCACTGGGTCATGAGCAGGTCGTGTTACCCGTTCTTAAGTAGCGTCAAAACCCGGTGAAGTCATGGACGGTACCTTCGTGTGCCCGTAACCATCCATGGGGCTGCTACCATAACGCAAATGCACAGACAGATGCGGGGCGCTATGAGATTTGATGATGTAAAGAGCGAGACGCTGAACCTCAGAGTTTCGCCCAGCTTCAAACTTGCTTTGAAGGCTGCGGCCGACCACGAACAACGAAGCATGGTGAACATGCTGGAAGTTCTCGTCGCTGGTTTTTGCGAATCCAAGGGCATTGCCGCTCCTGCCGAGCGAGTGGCTCGAACGCGAGCCGGCAACAAGCTGCAAGTCAAAGCTGTGGCCTGACTGCCATGACCCTCGAACGAGAAGCGACCTGCGTCCATTCGGACTCACAAGAGGTCGACAACCAAAAGAATCAATCACCCGTGGCAAACATCGCCGACCTTTACAGCACCCCCTTGCCATCAACGCGCACAGGACCGCTTTACAACGCCTTTTCTTACCCGACGAAAATCTCGCCCGAGGTCATCGCCGTCTTCATTGCCGCGCACACTAAGCCAGGCGCGACCGTGCTCGATGCATTCGCAGGAAGCGGAACCACAGGGCTCGCGACACTGCTTTGCGATCGTCCCACCGATGAGATGCGCCACATAGCCGACGCGCTCGGAATCAAGCCGACGTGGGGACCGCGCACCGCCCATCTTTTCGAGATCGGAACGTTGGGATCGTTCGTCTCAGAAACTCTCTGCCGCCCACCGGAGCCGGAGACATTCGCAGCGGCGGTCAATGAGTTGTGCCTGCGCGCCGAAGAAAAGCTCTCCTGGCTATACGAGGCGAAGGACGAAAGCGGCTCTCCGGGAACGCTGCGCCACATGATCTGGTCCGAAGTGCTTGTTTGCCCGCACTGCGGCAACGAAGTCTCGCTGTGGGACGCGAGCGTGAAGACAAAGCCACTGAGCATGTCGGACACCTTCGGTTGCAGGAGCTGCCGGAAACAGGTCCCGGTCGGAGCCTGCGAGCGAGCGCTTGAATCATCCCTAGACGCATTTGGTCGCAAGCAACTGACAAAGAAGCGCGTGATCGCGCGAGTGCATGGCCGGAGCGGGTCGACGAAATGGCAGCGCCCGCCCACGCCAGAAGACCATGAAGTCCTCGCGCGAATAGCAAAAACGAGACCGCCGAAGTCCGCTCCCAACGCCGATCTTGTTTGGGGCGAGCTGCGCCGCACTGGCTATCACGTCGGTATCGAGAAGCTTCACCACTTCTACACGAAGCGCAACTTCATCGCGATGGCGACCCTTTTTGATCTCGCCGCCGACTTCCCAGAGGACGTGCGCGACGCATTGCGACTCCTGGTCCTGAGCTACAACTCGAGCCACTCAACGCTCATGACCCGCGTGGTTCTCAAAAAGGGGCAGAGCGACTTCGTTCTTACGGGGGCGCAAAGCGGCGTGCTGTACATCAGCGGGCTGCCGGTGGAGAAAAATATTCTAGAAGGCGTGCGACGCAAGTCCAAAGCATTCATCGACTCCTTCCTCCTGCTTAATGGCAGCAGAAGCACGGTTGTCGTCCACAACGGCACCAGCGAAAACATGCCGCTGAAACCTCACTCGGTGGACTATGTCTTCACGGACCCTCCTTTTGGCGCCTACATCCCCTATGCGGAGCTCAATCAGATCAACGAGCATTGGCTTGGCAAGACAACTGACCGCGCTCGTGAAGTGATCGTGAGTCCTTCGCAGTCCAAAGGAGTTTCGGAATACGGAGCCATGATGGCGAGCGTCTTCAAAGAAATTTCGCGCGTGCTCAAACCAGAGGGCATGGCGACGGTAGTGTTTCACTCCGCGCACTCGGAGGTGTGGCGGGCGCTTGCGCAGGCCTATGCTATTGCGGGCTTCACCGTCGAAGCCACAAGCGTCCTGGACAAAATTCAAGCAAGCTTTAAGCAGGTCGTCTCCACCGTCTCGGTCAAAGGCGATCCATTGTTGTTGCTGTCTAAGCGCCGCCCTGATCGGGCAGTTGGCAAGACGAGTTCCAAGATCGCAGTGGAAGTGATTCGAGATGCGGGCAATGGCTCGCTGTCTGATCCGCAATTGCTCTATTCGCAATTCGTCGGCAAGTGCTTGCAGCTTGGCCGTGATGTTGAGATGGACGCTAAGGCCTTCTATGCCCTTGCGCGCGCAGAGGTCAGCTCGGGCCGCAGGCCCTCCGCAGACCGATGAAAAAAGCTCTTCAGCAACCGCCTGATAGCCGCGCGCCAGATGCGGAGCGCCGCAAACGCCTGGGCCAATACTTCACTGGCGTGGGTCTCGGTCGCATCCTCGCCGCGCTGTCCCAAGCCGAGAAGGCAGAAAGCATCATCGATCCAATGGCGGGATCGGGCGATCTGCTGGCTTCGTGCCTGGAAATTGGCGCCGCTCCGGCATCGATCGCGGGCATCGAAATCGACTGCGCAGCTCGAGACATTTGCTCCACCCGTTTGCCGCAGGCCGACTGCATTCTCGGCAGCGCTTTCGACCCAGACACCATCTCGCGCCTGCCAAAGGCAGAGTGGGACTTGGTGATTGGCAATCCGCCCTATGTCCGATATCAGTCGTTCTCAAGTAAGGCAGATGTTGCCCACTATCTTCCGAGCGCAATGCAAATTCGGACAGGGCTGTTGCAAGCCTTGCCAAGGCTCTCCGCTCTCGACGCAGAGGACAAACGCCTGTTCGCGCACCTCATCAGCGGCTACTCCGGCCTGTCTGACCTAGCAGTTCCCTCCTGGATTCTCTGCGCCGGCCTCGTAAAGATTGGCGGCCGTTTGGCGTTGGTGGTGCCTGAGTCGTGGCTTACGCGGGATTACGCGACGATCGTGCACTACCTGTTGTTCCGCTGGTTCGACATTGAGTTCATCGTGGAAGACGAGCATGCCTCTTGGTTCGACGACGCCCAGGTCAAGACGACTCTCATCGTGGCCAAGCGGGTGAAGCGGCGCGCATCGGCGCTGATGCGAGCCGACAGCTCCAGCTACTGCCACATCTTGATCTCCGCTGCTGCGGCCAGCCCGGAGAGTCCCATAGGGCGAATCGCGCCTGCCGGAGGATCGAGCCCAGAGCGAGATTTCGCAAAACAAGCGCGGGCGTGGCTTCGAAATGGCGCGAGTCATCCCACAGGGCTCGCCCGCGCGCGTCCTGCATCGATGAAGCTCGCATGCAGGAACATGATTGCCGCCGCCTCGCGGCAAAAATGGTTCGCAGCAATGGGCGAGACAGGCAGCCAAGCGTCGGAAGGCATCTACGTCTCTCACGAGATCCATGATTGGCTCGCGCGCCAGGGCATCGACCCCTCCTTCGCCACGTTCGAGTCGCAGGGCGTTGCTGTTGGCCAGGGCCTTCGCACCGGAGCCAATGGTTTCTTCTACGCCGACGGCGCGCGCTCGTCAGGGGACATAGCGCTGTCCTTTTCTGGCCCGTTGGCGGGATTGGTCGCACGGGCACCAGATAGCATCGCTTGGCCCGTCATTCGCCGGCAATCTGAGCTTCCGGCGGGCTTCGCCGTCTCGCCTGAGCTCGCCACGGGCTGGGCGCTGGACCTCAGGCAGCACGCGCTGCCGGAGGACTTGGGCGAAGCCGACATGTTCCCATCGATCTATCAACGCATGCCCGAGTCCATTGCTGCGGTCGTCAGGGCGGCAGGTCAAGCCAATTTCGGCACTGATGCCAAGCCACAGAAGGTTTGGGATCTCACCGCCGTTTCTCCGAACATCAGGCCTGCGGCTCGCGGCATGCCGCCGCGCCATTGGTATATGTTGCCCGACTTCGCGGCGAGACACTTGCCTGACGTTCTGTTGGCGCGAGTGAATTCAGCCACCCCGACAGCCTACTTGAATAAGGCTCGGCAATGCCTCATCGACGCAAACTTTTCGACGATGTGGACTTTGCCGCTCAGCAAATGGAACGCAGCTGCTTTGCTCGCTTTCATGAACAGCGCGTGGGCACAGGCGGTCGTCGAAACGTCGGGAGTAGTTATGGGAGGCGGCGCCCTGAAGGTGGAAGCCGCGCACCTGCGGCGCTTCCCAGTTCCAGCGTTCAATGAAAAGCAGCTTTGCAAGTTCTCACAGCTTGGCGACGAGCTCGCTGCCGTGGCCGAACACGCAGAAGCGGAAGCGGTGCTGAACGGCATCAACGGCGTGGTGGCAGAAGCTCTCGGGTGCGACTGCGAAGGGATCAAGGAATTGCGGCAGATCGCGCGTGGGGGACAGGAAAGACGCGCCAAACACAACACAAAAAAGGGAGGAAACGATGGTGGTGAAATATGTTGAAGCGCAGGGGAAGGCTTTCCTGAAGGAAGCCAGCGACCTCATCCGTGAAGGCATGGCGGAGGATGTGCTGCGGCACGCGCTCTCAGCCAAGCTGCCGTTGATGTTCCCCGACCAGCCTTGGTGGACCAAGGCTCACGTCACCGGGACAGAGTCGTTGGCAAAGTTCCACGAGCTTGGGGCCAAGAAGCATGGCTTCGTGGATGTGCTCGTGGGCGCCACGGTGATCGAATACGAGAGGGACTTGCACGCGCTGGGCACCTTCGCGCACGGCCTCCACCAGGTGAAGCAATACTGCGCTGGCCAGCTCAATGCGGGGACGCCTCGCGACCTGCTCGTTGGCGTGCTCTCCGACACGGTCCGGTGGCACGCCTTTGGCATCTCGGATGTCAAGGATCTTTCTGCCGTTCCAGGCGCCACGAGCTTCGGCCCGGAGCACATCGAGCTCGCCGAGATCGAATCATGCGACCTTTCTGCGGCGGGCGATGTCGAGGCGAAGAAGCTCGGGGCGTTTTTGGTCCGCCATCTTGGCCGTGAAGGTGGCCGCTTGTTGGCCGCGCTCACACTCGCGAAGGACTTGGGATTCGACAGCCCATTTTGTCAGGCCCATGTCCAGCCCATTGACGCGCTTGTGGACCACGCGTTCGCCCATGACCCCACTTATGCCAGCCTGATCACTAAGCTCTGGACGGACTTCGTTTCATACCTGGGCGGGGACGCCGCTGCCGGCAAATTCGACAAGGGCTCGTATGTCGGGGAACTCTACATCCTCACCCTCGCCAAGCTCATTTGCGCCAACGTTCTCAACGGAAGGGCTTTGATCAGCGACGGCGCAGAGTTGCAAGCGATCTTGGACGGCTCGTTCTTCAAAGCTCGTGGGCTGCCCAACCTCATCGAATATGACTACTTCGGCTGGCTCAACGCCAGTCCCTACGTGAGCGACCTAGTCGCCGTCGCGCGCGACATTCAAAACGACCTTCGCGCCTACGATTTCGGATCATCCCCTGCCGAGGACCTTTTCGGCACTCTCATGGCGCAGTTGGCGGCCCGCTCGCAACGACTTCTTCTGGGGCAGGAATGGACCCCGTCTTGGCTCGCCGGCAAGCTTGTCGAGCATGTCATGTCGGCGCTCCCCGTGGGACAGCAGCCGCGCTTCGTCGATATGTGCTGCGGGTCGGGAGCGATAGTCGTGGAAACGGTGAAGCGCGCTCAACAGCGCCTTCGCGCTACCGGCCGCATTCCAGGCGATCCTGCCGCGCTTAGCGAACTCGCGACTGCGATCACTGCATTCGACATCGACCCATTGGCTGTGATGCTTGCCAAGGTTGGCTGGGTGCTAGCCAGCAAGGATTGGCTCGTCGCCGGGCATGAGGCGCAGATTCCCGTCTATCACGCGGACTCATTGTTTGCGAACACGCCGGTGACCAAAGTGTTCAGCGCGACGGGAGAAGAACAGCGCAAGCTCAAACTCGACACGGAAGAGGTACAGCTTCCCCAGTTTTTGATCACGGCATCGAACCAGACTTTGTTCGACGCCTTGCTCTCGCGTGGCTATGACATGGCGATGAGCAGCGCAGCGGCAGCGAGCACGACGCTCACGGATCAAGACATCGAGACGATGGTGGATGCGGTTTTGACTGACACCGGTGTCGTGCTGGCCACCGACGAAAGGGCCGCGTCAATCGAGTTCTGCAAGAGGCTTCTCAAGGCATTGGAGAAGCTCCAGCGCGCTGGCTGCAATGGCATCTGGGCATTCGTGCTGCGAAACAGCTTCCGGCCAGCTCTCGTGGCGGGACGCTTCAACGGAGTGGTGACAAACCCGCCTTGGCTGGCCCTTAGCAAAATCGCGAGCAACCCTTACCAGGATGCGCTGAAAGCCAAGGCTGAACTCCACGGCATCAAAGCGCCAGGTTCTTCGCATTTGCATGTGGAAATCGCCACCATCTTCCTCTTGCATGCCGTCGAACGCTATTTGAGTCCGGGCGCGGTGATCGGATGCATCCTGCCGGACACGGTGCTCAACGGGTCGCACCACGAGCCATTTCGCTCGGCCGGCTACCTAACCGCGAACAAGCCCGTGCAATTCGCTCCTGGCGAAATCTGGAAGATTGCCAACCAGACCTTCAAAAATGAAGCGATCGTGCTTTTTGGCTCCAAGTCGCACCCTGGCGGCTCCACGACTTTTGTGGGACGGGACGTAAGCAGAACATCAGAGACTTCGACGACCTACCATATCGTCCAATCCAATGGCCGCACTGCATGGACCACCACGCCACCCGATGCGCCAGCCGTGAAAGTCGCGACCAAGAAATCCATCGGGCCACTGTTTCGGCAGGGCGCCGACGTGATGCCGCGCGGCATCGTTTTTCATGCAGCGGCAAAGAGCGGCGCGGGTTGGAACTTGAGGCCAATCAACTCCGGCTCGCCCTGCTACTTCCTAAGATCGGACGGCCATCGGCTTAAAGATTTCGCGCTGACTGCAAACGGCGTTAGCGACCAGGTGATGTTCGACGTGCTGATCTCAAAGCATTTGGCACCGTATGAGCTCGCCGCCGGCGCTAAAGGACTTCTGCCGTTTCAACACGGAACGGGCGGGTGGGAGCCTCGCACTGGACCGGGGATCGCTGCGCTTGGCGGAGCGACAAGTGGCGCGATCAAAGCTGTCTTGACCGCCATCAACGAGAGCGTCGATGAGTTCTTCGAGACGGTGGATACGGATCGCAAAAAGCTGTCTGGCCAAGGCTGGACCGGCCAGGACTGGCTGGTGTTCGCCTCAGCAGGCGGCAAGTTGCCGTGCGCAGCATATGTGCGCGGCGACCAGATTCCTTGCGGCAAGACTGTCATCGACCAGACGCTTTATTGGGGGCGCGTGGCGACCGAGGACGAGGCAATCTACATCACCGCGTTGATAAACAGCCAAGCCGTCATCGAGGTCATCAAGGCGCACCAGCCTCGCGGAGCCTTTGGCGAACGCCATATTCACAAGCTGGCATTCGATCGAACCCCAGCGTTTGACGCGGCAAACCCAGATCACCGAGCGATCGTTGATGCGGCCAAGGCGTTGCTGTCCGAGTGGGCCACCCGGCGCACACAAACTGACATGCAACCCATGCTCTCGCCTCAGAAACACATGATCACGCGGCGGACAAAGATTCGAGCGGCGCTCGAGCAACTGCCTGGCTGGGACGCCTACCAAGAGGCATGCGCCAAGCTCTATGGCGTTTGAGACCACTGAGCGTTAACCATAGCCTGCATCGGAGGGCATCGGCTCGCCGGCTCTCCGCCAAACTCGTTTCTAGATGTCGCGTGTAACTTTCGTTGCATTTCGGTTGGCGCTGAGCCTGACGCGGATGCTGACTACGCCCCCTGGGAAGGGACGGTAGACAGCGGACCAAGGCTTGGCTTAACAAGAATCAGAACGACCAGGGGTGACGCCTTCGCACCACCGGCCTTGCGAGCGACCGACCACAAAAATCGGAGATAGCAGTGGCCGCCAACCCCAACACTTTCCGGTTTGCTTCATCTAGAAAAGCCGCATCGACGCCTTCTTGCGGATTACGGCCCGCCCCCTGGCCCAACGCACAGAGCTAACGGCGCAGCGCCGCGAGGCGCCATGCACCCCTGACTATGTCCTTGCTGGCGTCTTCGTACATGCCCGCGAACAGGTCTTCCAGTTGGCTCAGCGCGTCATTGACCATTGCAAGGATGGCCCGAAACGGGTGCGTCGCTGGAGCGAAATCCTCCAGCTTATTGATGCTGAACAGGCTCTCGGTGAAGGTGTCGGATCGGCGCATAGTGCATTGTCCTGCGGCCAAGCGCGCTTGGAGCGACCTCGGCCGTCGGGACCAAGGTATTTCAGCAGCCTGTTGGAAGCTGTTTGAATATACAGTATGCTCCGGCCATGTCTTTCGAACAGATTGCCATCGCGTTTTTCGGCGCATTCGCCGCGTGGCTGTCGCAGGCGCGGTCGGCGCGCTGGCGGCGGTGGGCGTGCGTGGTCGGGCTGCTGGGGCAGCCTTTCTGGTTCTGGGCCGGCTGGCGGTCGGGGCACTGGGGCGTATTCGCGGCCTCGGCGCTCTATGCGCTGGCCTGGCTGCAGGGCGCCTGGGTGTACTGGCTCGCGCCCCGCAGGCCGGGCGATGCGCCGGCGGGCCTGGGCACCATCCAGCTGGCGCCCGGCGGCCGGGGCTGATCGCCGGCGGGCGCCAGGGCGATCGTCGTTCTCCGATCCGATCCGGCCCGGCTCTACAATGGTTTCCCCATGCCTCCACTCCTCGACCTGACGTCCCCGCAACTGCTGGCGATCCTGCGCGGGCGGGGGCTGGGCGCCGGCATGGAGGCGCTCAATGCCAATGTCGCGCACCGCTACACCGGCATCTTCCGGGTCGATGGGCCCCGTCTCTTCAATGTCCACGTGTACGACAAGCTCGGCCAGGCGCGCCCGGAGGCCCTGGCGGTGGTGGAGCTGGCCGACAGCTTCTGCCAGTTCGTGCTGCGGGATGGCGAG
Organism: Acidovorax sacchari; assembly: GCF_042847045.1. NCBI lineage: Bacteria > Pseudomonadati > Pseudomonadota > Betaproteobacteria > Burkholderiales > Comamonadaceae > Acidovorax > Acidovorax sacchari. Next base: position 4,556,340 of record NZ_AP035783.1, on the reverse strand, counting down.
TTGCTGACCGCGAACTCGCTGCACGAGGACAAGCTGGCCCACAGCCCCTTCCGCGGCGTGGTCGTCGCCTACCACGGCGTGCCGATTGGCGACAACGCGGGCGGGCTCTGGGGCACGCTGTGCCATTTCGACTACGAGGAGCGCGAGCTCACGCCCGCGCAGTACGAGTTGCTCAAGGCGGCGGGCCACATGCTCTATCCCTTCGTGCGCCACCTGCACGGCGGGCGCGTGCCCGAGGCGGCGCCGGGCGCATAGGCCCCTTCCACATCGCCTCTCCCTCTCCCTTCCGTTTCCTGAAGACCTGCGTTTCCGCACGGGCCGGGCGGCAGCGCGCAGCCCGCGCGCGCTGCGTCAGTCGTACCGCAGCGTGTAGATCAGGTCCACCGCGCTCTGCACGCCCGTCTGGCCGCGCAGCGTGAGCCGCTGCGTCAGGTCGTAGAAGATGTAGAGCGTGCCCAGGGCGCCCGACAGGCTGCGCTCGTAGGTGACGTACAGGTCCTTGGACAGCCGCTTGCCGAAGGTGAGAGCGGCGCCCGAGGCGTCTTCGCCGCTGGCTCCGGAGTTCGGGCCGCGGAAGCCGATCTCGTCCAGCCCCAGGCGGCTCGCGAAATTGCCTGCGCCCGCATTGCCACCGCCGCCGCCCAGCAGGGCCAGCGCGGCCTGCTGCAGCAGCGCGGCCTCGGCGCCGCCCGCGGCGGTGCTGCGGCCCAGGACCACCCAGGAGAGTTTCTCGGCGTCGGGCAGGTCGGGGTCGGAGTAGAGCGCCACGCGCGGCGCCTTGGCCGTGCCCGTGACCTGCACGCCCGCGCGCACGCTGATGTTGGGCCGGATGGCCAGCACGTCCAGCGCGGGGTTGTCGTAAGGGCCGTTGAAGCGCGCGAGGCCGGTCTCGATGTTGAGTGCCTGGCCCCAGGCACGGTAGCGGCCCTCGACGGTGCGGACCTCGCCGGTGATGCGCGGCGGGCCGCCGGCCGCGGTGGCACCGCGGATCTCCAGCTCGCCGGCCAGGCGCGTGGTCACGCCGTGGCCCTGCAGCGCGAAGTCGTCGCCGAGGTCGAAGGTGAGGGCGATGTCGGGCGGGCGCGCGGCCTCCACGCGGCCGGCCTGCGCGCCTTCGCGCTGGGCGGCCTCGGCACGGGCGCGGTCGGTGGCGGCGGAGCGCACGACCACGTCGCTGCCCAGGCTGGGCGCGCCGGCTTCCGCCAGGATGATGGTGGCCCGGTCGGCGGTGAGCTTGCCGCGCAGCGACAGCTGGCCCTGGCGCAGTTGCGCGCGCACCTGGCCCGAGACGCTCACCTGGCGGTCGGCGCGCACCAGCACCTGCAGGGCGCGCGCATCCGCGGTGAAGTCCATGGCGATGCCCGAGCTGCCTGCCGCGGCCTGCTGTCCCATGCCGGCCCAGGACATGGTGCCGGTGCCCGAGAGGGTGCCGCCGTCCTTGGGCGCGGCGGTGCGGTTGCCGCTGAAGCCCGCGATGCGCGCGCTGCTGCCGGGGCCGCCGTTCACGCGGAACTCGGTGATCTCGAGCCGGTCGCCGCGCAGCGCCGCGCGCAGCCGGCCGTTCTGCAGGTCCACGCCGTCGAGCAGCGATCGCACGGCCAGCTGGTCGGCAGCGAGCGTGCCGCTCCAGCGTGGCGCCGTGCGGGTGCCTGACAGGACCACGTCGGCATCGAGCGTGCCCTGCACGCGCCAGCCCGGCGGGGCGAGCGTGGACCACACGCCCACGTCGGGCAGCCGCGCGCGCGCGGTGGCGGAGAGGGGCGCGTCGGCGGGCCATTCCCACCCTTCGCCCACGCGCGCCAGGCGCGTGGAGGCCTCGGCCTGCACCTGGCCGGCGCGCTCGCTGTCCCATTGCAGGCGCGCGCGCACCGTGTCGCCCTCCGCCTGCACGCGCACTTCGGCGGCGCGCACGCCGGCGGGGGTGCCGGCGCCGCGCGGCGTGTCGGTCGCGGAGGCGTTGGCGGCGGCAGCCGTTCCGCGGACCATGCCGGCGGCCGGTCCCGTGCCGGTGCCCGTGCTCGGCCCGCTGCTGCGCACGACGGTGGCCGCGGGCGCATTGCCGGTCAGCAGGCGCAGGTCGCCGGAAGTGCGGCGCAGGCTGGCGGATGCGCGCAGGGTGTCGCCCGCGTCCACGTCCCAGTCGCCGTCGAAGACCAGGTTGCCCTGCACGCCCAGGCGGTCCAGGGCGTCGCTGCCCTGTGCCAGCGCTTCGGCCCAGGCCATGGGCAGGCCCTGCAGCTGGCCGCGCGTGCGCAACTGCAGGCTGCCCGCCGCGGTGCGCGCGAAGTGCACGGGCTCCCAGCGCAGGGTGACATCGCCCGGGGCGGGCGCGGATACGCGCGCCTGCCCGCCGGAGGTTTCCACCTGCAGCGTGGGCGCGGTGCGTGCCGACACGGTGAGCGGCTGCGCGAACTGCACCGTCCAGGGGCCCGGGCGCTGTCCGTCACGGGCCTGCAGGCGCAGTTCATCGATCTGTGCGCGCCACTGGCCCGGGCCGGCGGAGCCGCCGGAGCCGCGCAGGCGCAGGTCCAGCCGGCGCTCGTCGAGCCGTGCCTCGCCGTCCAGGGAAAGCGTGGCGCGCGGCACGGAGCCGGCCACGTCGGCCCGCACGGCCGTGAGCCGGACGGTCGCGGGGCCCGCACCGGTGCCGGGCCGCGGCGGCAGGGCCACCTCCCAGCGCGGAGCGGCGAGGCGGGCCTGCAGCTCGAAGGGGCCGGAGGTGGTGGCGGCGCCGGCCCAGGGCTTCGCCACGAGTCCAGCGGCCTGCAACTGGCCCAGCAGGGACTCCCAGCCGCCATTCCAGCGGGCATCGAGGCGCGCCTCGCCCTGCAGCGCGGCGCCGCCGAGGGCGGTGCCCAGCCCGGGGACGGATTCGATCCAGCGCTGCACGCGCTGCGCGTCCGCCACACGCAGGTCCAGCGTGCCCGCGCCTGCGCGCGGGGCGATGCGGCCGTCCACCTGTGCGGTGGCGCCGGGCAGCGTGGCCTGCAATTGGCCCTGGGCGGAGCGGGCTGCGGTGTCGATGCGCAGCTGGCGCGCACTCGCTTGCACCTGCAGCGCGTCCATCTGCAATTGCGCCAGGGTGAGCAGGGTGCCCTGCCAGGTGCCTTCGGTGGCGAGACGGTCGATGCGCAGTGGCGGGGCCGCCTGGGCGGTGGACGTGCCGCCCTTGCGTGGCGCGCGGGCGGCGCCCGCGGAGCGGATGTCGGCAGAGAAGCGCACCAGCGGGGCGGGGGCGGCGTCGTTGTCGGCGGCGGGCGCGCCGTCGCTGCGTGCGCGCGCCCGGCCGGAGAGCGGCGCGGCGTCCAGGGTGCTGAGCACGGCGTCGGGCCGCACGCCGCGCAGTTCCAGGTCGCCCTGCAGGGCGCGCGTGGCGGGCGTGAAGGCGCCTTCCAGCGCGATCGTGCCGCTGCCCACGCGGGCGGTGGCCTGGGGCACGGTCCAGCGTGCGCCATCGAAATCGGCGCGCGCGTCGATGGATTCGACCGGCAGCCGGCCCTTGTCCCAGGGGCCGGGGAGGGCATTCTCCAGCTGGGCGGACAGCGCCCAGCCGGTGGCGGGCGGCGTGCCCGCGGACGGGGAGGGCGCGGAGGCGGCCGATGCCGGTGCCGACGCCTGGGCAGGTGCTGGCTGCGGCACGGCCTGCGGAGCCCCGGTGCCTGGCGCGGTGGCCGGCGCGGGGGCGGCTTCGACGCGGCCGCTCAGCCGTGTGACAGGGGCCTGGGGCCAGATCGCGGCCACGTCCAGGGCCTGCACCTGTGCCTGCGCCTGCAGCAGGGGCTGCGGTGCCCAGGGGGCGATGCGGGCCTGGACCTGGGCCTGCATCGCCTCCGTGCCGGAAGGCGCCGTGCCGGCGGGGGAAGACGCTGCGACCGACGCGGACGGCGTGGCGGGGGCCGGGCGGGGCGCGGAGCCGGCGCGGCGCGGTGCGGACGCCGTGGGGCGCTGCGGCGCAGCGGCCTGTGCGGCCACGGCCTGCAGGCGGCCGGACACGTCCAGGCGCGCAGCGGCGGTGGCGAGGGTGCCGCGCACCTCGGCGCGGGCGGTGGCCTCCAGGTCCGCGCCGCCGCCGGGGGCGGGCGTGCGGACCACGCCGTCGGCCGTGAGCTCCAGGGCCATGGGGGCCAGGGCCTGCAACGTGGCGCTGCCGCTGTAGCGGCCCTGGGCCAGTTCCAGGTTGTCGAGCGTGGCGCTGTGCTGGTCGCCGTCGAAGCGGTAGCGGCCGGCGAGGTTGCGCACGGTGATGGGGCTGGCGGCGGCCCAGGTGATTTCGTCCACGCGCAGGGGAATGTCGATGCGCAGCGGCAGCACCAGCTGTTCCAGGGGCTGCACCGGCTTCTCGGGCTCGGGTTCCGCGGGCGTGCGCGGCGTGGCGACGATGCGCGCGGCATGCACTTCGCCCAGGGACAGTTCACGCTGCAGCAGCGGCGGAAGGCTCCAGCCGATGCGCGCGTCCTGCACTTCCACGGTGAGGGTGGGGCTGCTCCAGCGCAGCCAGCCGATCTGCCCGCCCGCGCGCACGGAGCCGGAGACGTCGCGCGTTTCCAGGGTCTGCCCGGCCGGCAGGTAGCGGGCAGCCTGGGCGAGCGCGGTGGCCAGGGAGTTGCCGGTGCCCGTCCACCACCAGGCTGCGGCGAGCAGCACGAGCAGCAGCGCGATGAGGCTGGCGAGGGACCAGAGCGCGATGCGCAGGGCGCGCCGCCGGCGCGGGCGGGGTGGCGGGGCCGCGGCGGCGGCGTAGGGATTCGGTGTCTGGTGCGTGGCCATCGGATCGCGCAGGTAAAAGCGGCCGGAGCCGGTCAGAAGCTGAAGCCCAGGCGCAGGTGCAGCCGCAGGGCCTTGGCCTGCACGCCATAGGCGATGTCGGCCTGCAGCGGGCCCACGGGGCTGCGCCAGCGCAGGCCGGCGCCCACGCCCACGCGCGGGTCGAAGTCGCCCCAGCGGTCGGCCACGGCGCCGGCATCCACGAACACGGCGCTCTCGAAGTCGGTACGGTTGCCGCGCAGGGTGATGGGACGCTGCCATTCCACGCTGCCCACCGCGAGGTAGCGGCCGCCGTAGAGGGTGTCGTTCTCGGTGCGCGCGCCGATCTTGCGGTAGCCGTAGCCGCGCACGGTGGTGTCGCCGCCCGTGAGGAACAGCTGGGTGACCGGGATGTCCGCGCCCTGGCGGGCGATCACCGCGCCGCCCTCGGCGCGCAGCGAGAGGCGGCTGGATCGCACGATGCCCTCGCCCATGTCCACGCGGCCCAGGGGCAGGAAGGACTGCCAGCGCACGCGCGTGCGCACGAACGGGTCGCGCTCGGGCCGCAGCGTGGTGCCCACGCCCAGTTCGGCCGCGAGGCCGTAGCCGCGCGTGGGCGAGGTGTCGTTGTTGAAGTAGCGGCCCGTCCAGCCGTAGTTGGCGCTGATGGCGTTGCTGGAGGGCGGCGCCGACGGGCCGCGGCTCTTGGAGTCGTCGTACTGCAGGAAGTAGCTGCGGTCGATGTGGCCGGTGCTTTTCGTGCGGCCGCCGCGCAGGCGCACGCTGTCGGTGTCGTAGCTGCCGGTTTCCTCGCGCTGCACCTGCGCGCCGCCGAACCAGCGCCAGCCGCTCTCTTCGGGCAGGGCCGTCCATTCGGTGGAGAGCAGTCGCGTCTTCTGGTCGATGGTGACCTTGCTCACGGCGCGCCAGCCGATGCCGGGCAGCCGGTTGTGGATATGGTCCACGCTCAGGCGCGCGCCGGTGTCGGTGGAGATGCCGACGCCGAACACCACCTTCTGCAGCGGCGCCTCGCGCACCTGCGCGGTGACGGGCGCGGCCTGCGGGTCGGTGCCGTCGGTGTCGAGGGCGAGGAACACCGCGTCGTAGTAGCCGCTGCTGGCCAGGCGCGCCTGCGCGTCCAGCAGCTCCTTCTCGGAGTAGTCGGAGCCCGTGGGCAGGCGCGCGATGCGGCGCGCGCCGTCGGGGTCGTAGCGGTGCGCGCCCTGCACGCGCAGCGCGCCGAAGCGGTAGGGCGGGCCGGGGGCGTAGGTGACGCTCAGCCTGGCCTCGCTGCGGTCGGCGTCGATCTCCGCGCGGCTGGCGTCGATGCGCGCCGTCGGGTAGCGGCGGGTTTGCAACTGGCGCAGGCCGTCGGCCTTGGCGCCGTCCCATGCATCCTGCGTGAAGGGCTGGCCGGGCGGCAGCGACCAGGAGCTCTGGATGCGCTCCTTGCGGCGTGCGAAGCCGGGGGATTCGGCCTCGGGGCCGGTGAAGGCGATGTCGGCCGCGGCGACCTGGGTGCGCGGGCCGGGCTCCACGTTCACGGTGATGGACCGGGGCGCGGGGCCGCCGGGCGTTTCCTTGAGCGCGATGGTGAGCGTGGGGCTGAAGTAGCCCATGGTGCCCAGCAGCTCGCGGGCATTGGCATCGGCCGCGCCGAGCAGGCGCGAGAGTTCGCTGGCCTGCAGGTCGGGCAGCTTGCGGAAGCGCTGCAGCTCCATGTGCCGCTCGAGCAATTCGCGCACGGCGTCGGGGCCGCGCACGTCGAGCGTGAAGGCATCTGCGCCGCTGGCGGCTTCCCCGGTACCGGAGGCGATGGGGGCGGTGTTGTCGTCGCTGTCCGCCTTGTCGCGGGCGCCGGGCAGCAGGCTGCAGCCCTGGAGCGCCACGAGACTCAGAAGCAGCAACGCCGGCCAACGGGCCGGCGCTGTAGTCAGGCTGGGCATGAAGTTTATTTTGACAGCAGCCGCATGGTCTCCTCGAGCCCTTTGAGGGACAAAGGGTACATCCGCCCCCCCAGCAACTGTAGGATGAGGCCGATACTTTGCCGGTACTGCCAGACGCCCTGCGGTTCGGGGTTGATCCAGGCGTGTTTCGGGAAGGCATGGGTGAGCCGCTGCAGCCATTCCGCGCCGGGCTCCTCGTTGTGGTATTCGACGCTGCCGCCGGGCTGCACGATCTCGTACGGGCTCATGGTCGCGTCGCCCACGAAGATCAGCTTGTAGTCGCGGTTGTACTTGCGGATGATGTCCCAGGTCGGAAACTTCTCCGCGAACCGGCGCCGGTTGTTCTTCCACATGTAGTCGTAGACGCAGTTGTGGAAGTAGTAGAACTCCAGGTGCTTGAACTCGCTCTTGACGGCGGAGAACAGTTCCTCGACCCGCTGGATGTGTTCGTCCATGGTGCCGCCCACGTCCATGAGCAGCAGCACCTTCACGTTGTTGTGGCGCTCGGGCACCATCTTGATGTCCAGCCAGCCCGCGTTGGCGGCGGTGCTGCGGATGGTGCCGTCCAGGTCGAGCTCCAGTTCGTTGCCCTCGCGCGCGAAGCGCCGCAGCCGCCGCAGGGCGACCTTGATGTTGCGCGTGCCGAGTTCCTGGGTGTCGTCGTAGTCGCGGTAGGCGCGCTGCTCCCACACCTTCACGGCGCTCCTGTTCCTGCCTGCGCCGCCGATGCGCACGCCCTGGGGGTTGTACCCGCCGTGGCCGAAGGGGCTGGTGCCGCCGGTGCCGATCCACTTGCTGCCGCCCTCGTGGCGCTCCTTCTGCTCCTCCAGGCGTTTTTTGAGCGTCTCCATGAGCTCGTCCCAGCCCATCTTCTCGATGGCGGCCTTCTGCTCGGGGGTGAGTTCGCGCTCCAGGATCTGCCGCAGCCAGTCGGCGGGCACCTCCTTGCGGAAGTCGGCCACCATCTCGACGCCCTTGAAGTAGGCGCCGAACGCGCGGTCGAACTTGTCGAAGTGCTTCTCGTCCTTGACGAGGATGGTGCGCGCGAGGTGGTAGAAGTCGTCGATGCTCCAGCCGTCTTCGGACTTCGGGCCGACGACGCCCGCCTGCAGTGCCTCCAGCAGGGCGAGGTATTCCTTGACGGACACCGGCAGCTGGCCGGCGCGCAGCGCGTAGAAGAAGTCGATCAGCATGGGGCGCCTCCTTCGCCGGTCAGGCCGCGGCCGCGCCGTGCCGCTCCAGCAGGTAGAGCAGGTGGGCCTTCGTCTCGGGCCACTCGCCCGCGCGCAGGCTGTACATCACCGTGTCGCGGATGGTGCCGTCGCGCCGCAGCGCGTGGCCGCGGAGCACGCCGTCCTTTTTCGCGCCCAGGCGCTCGATGGCGCGCTGCGAGGCGAAGTTGAAGTTGTCGGTGCGCCAGCCCACGACGTGGCAGCCGAGCGTGTCGAACGCATGGCCCATCATGAGCAGCTTGGCGGTGGTGTTGACGTGGGTGCGCTGCACGCGCCGGGCATACCACGTCCAGCCGATCTCCACCCGCTTCACGGCGGGCAGGATGTCGTGGAAGCTGGTGGTGCCCAGCACCTCGCCGCCAGCCTCCTCGATCACCGCGAAGGCGAAGCGGTGGCCCTGGGCCCGGCCTTCCAGCGCGGCCTCGATGTAGGCGCGGGTGTTCGCGGGCTCGGGCACGGAGGTGATGCGCAGCTTCCAGAGTTCGCCATCGGCCGCCGCGGCGGCGAGTCCCGCTTCGTGGGATAGCGCGAGCGGCTCCAGGCGGATGCCGCGGTCCTGCAGGGTGACGGGTTCGACGAAGGCCATGGCGTGCGCCTCCCGGTCAGCGGTTGCGCTGGTTCATGAACACCAGCTTCTCGAACAGGCTCACGTCCTGTTCGTTCTTGAGCAGCGCGCCCACGAGCGGCGGGATCGACACCTTGTCGTCCGCGCTCTGCAGGGCCGAGAGGGGAATGTCTTCCGCCACCAGCAGCTTGAGCCAGTCGATCAGCTCGCTGGTGGAGGGCTTCTTCTTGAGGCCGGGCAGGTTGCGCACGTCGTAGAAGGTCTTCATCGCCGCGGCGAGCAGTTCGCTCTTGAGCGTGGGGAAGTGCACGGCCACGATCTGGCGCATGGTGTCCGCGTCGGGAAAGCGGATGTAGTGGAAGAAGCAGCGGCGCAGGAAGGCGTCGGGCAGCTCCTTCTCGTTGTTGGACGTGATGAAGACCAGCGGGCGGTGCTTCGCCCGGATGAGCTCGCGTGTCTCGTAGCAGTGGAACTCCATGCGGTCGAGTTCGCGCAGCAGGTCGTTGGGGAATTCGATGTCGGCCTTGTCGATCTCGTCGATCAGCAGCGCCACGGGCTGGTCGGCGGTGAAGGCCTGCCAGAGCACGCCCTGCACGATGTAGTTGCGGATGTCCTTCACGCGCTCGCCGCTCTCGGCGTCGCCCAGCTGGCTGTCGCGCAGCCGGCTCACGGCGTCGTATTCGTAGAGACCCTGCTGGGCCTTGGTGGTGGACTTGATGTGCCACTGCAGCAGCGGCAGCCCGAGGGTGCGCGCCACCTCCTCGGCCAGCAGGGTCTTGCCGGTGCCCGGCTCGCCCTTGACCAGCAGCGGGCGCTGCAGGGTGATGGCCGCGTTCACCGCGAGCTTGAGATCCGGCGTGGCGACATAACTTTCGGAGCCTTGGAATTTCATGGGCGTGCGTGCGGGCGGTGAGGGTAATCGTTGATAAATGGCCGGAAGGGGCGCTGGCTATAATCATTTTGGCCCCCGAGCACCGACAAACTCCATTGGATTGTGCGCGCAAAATGAACAAGAAGTTGACCACGATATTCGCCGTCGCTGTCGCTTGCGTGACCGCGGTGGCGCATGCCCAGGACGTCAAGGGAGACGCCAGGGCCGGGGAGGGCAAGATCGCCATGTGCATCGGCTGCCACGGCATCCCGGGCTACCAGGCGAGTTTCCCCGAGGTGTACAAGGTGCCGATGATCTCGGGCCAGAACGCCGGCTACATCGCCTCGGCGCTGCAGGCCTACAAGAAGGGCGACCGCAGGCATCCCACCATGCGCGGCATCGCCGATTCGCTCTCCGACCAGGACATCGCCGACGTGGCCGCCTACTACGCCGGCCAGGCCCGCCAGGGCGGCGCGCCCGCCAAGCCCTCGCGCGAGCCGGGCGCCCAGGTGGCGCAGCTGCTGCAGAAGGGCGCCTGCGTGTCCTGCCACGGGGAGAACTTCTCCAGGCCCATCGATCCGTCCTACCCGAAGATCGCGGGCCAGCACCCCGACTACCTGTTCGCCGCGCTCAAGGCGTACAAGACGGGCGGCCCCGCCGCGGCCACCGTGGGCCGCTCCAACGCCATCATGGCGGGCATCGCCAAGCAGTTCTCCAATGCCGAGCTCAAGGCCCTGTCCGGGTATCTGGGTTCGCTCGACGGTGAATTGCAGGTGGTGCCGCAATCGCGTTTCCGCTGAGTTTCGCGCCACGGGCGCATATTCCAGGGTATTCACCCATTCCCTTTTCGGGAAAATGCCGTCGATTAATTGCGGCGGCTGAAGCCGCCGTGCCGGTCACAGGGGCGTGGCGAGGCGCAGGTGCTCGAGCGGTGCCGGCCGCCCGAAGTGGTAGCCCTGGGCGTTCGCGCATCCCATGGACCGCAGGCGAGCGGCCTCCTCGGCGGTTTCCACGCCTTCGGCCACCACGGTGACGGCGAAGCCCCGGGCCATGCTGAGCACGGCCGTCACGATGGCCTCGTCCTGCGGCGAGTGCAGCAGGTTGCGCACGAAGCGCTGGTCCACCTTCAGGCAGTCGAACGGCAGCCGGCCCAGGTAGGCCAGCGAGGAGTAGCCGGTGCCGAAATCGTCGATGGCGATCTTCACGCCCAGCGCGCGGATCGCCGCCAGCCGGGCGCGGGTCACGCCGTCGTCCTCCAGCAGTACCGATTCGGTGAGTTCGAGCGTCAGGTGCCCCGGGGGCAGGCCGCTGTCCTGCAGGACCTGCTTCAGGGTCTCCTGGAAGTCGGACTGGATGAGCTGCCGCGCCGAGACGTTGACGTGGATGTCGAAGCCGTCCGGCAATTGCGGCAGTTGTCCGGCGATGGCGTGCGTGGCCTCGCGCAGCACCCATTCGCCCAGGCCCAGGATCAGATCGGAGGCTTCCGCCACGGGGATGAACACGCCGGGCGGCACCATGCCGCGCGTGGGGCTCTCCCAGCGGACCAGGGCCTCGGCGCCGATGGTGCGGCCGGAGGAGAGTTCCACGACCGGCTGGTAGTGCAGCACGAACTGCCCGCGCTCCAGGGCCTGCCGCAGTTCGGAGGCCAGGCGCAACTGCTCCAGGGAGCGCTCCATCATGTCCGGGGTGAAGGGCACGCACTGGCCGCGGCCCATCCGCTTGGCCTCGCCGAGCGCGCTGCTCGCGTTGCGCAGCCAGTCCGCCAGCCGGCCGGCCGGCAGCGTGCCGGACACGGTCCCCACGGAGACGGTCAGCTGCACCTCGTCCTCGCCGACCGAGAAAGGCTGGGCGAAGACGTCCTGGATGGCGCGCCCGGCATCGGCCGGCGGGGCGGCGTCGCTGGCCAGGTACAGGAGCGCGAATTCATCGCCGCCCAGCCGCGCGGCGAACGCCGGCGCGGGCAGCGAGCCGCGCAGCCGGTCCGCCGCCGCCTGCAGCAGCCGGTCGCCCGTGTCGAGCCCCATGCTGTCGTTCACCGCGCGGAACGCATCGATGCCCGCCAGCACGAGCACGGCCCGCTGGGGATGGGGCCAGTCGGCTTTCTCCAGGAGCCCGCGGCGCGTGAGCAGCCCGGTCAGCGGATCGCCCAGCAACTGCCGGTGCAATTGCTCGAACGAGTGGCGCAGCCGGCCGGCCATGTCGTTGAAGGCCTGCACCAGCGCCCCGGTCTCGCGCAGCGGGCTGGTGATGCGCAGTTCCGTGTCCCAGTCGCCGCGGGCCATGCGCTGCGCGGCCCGGGCCGTGAGCAGGATCGGCGCGGCGATGCGCTGGATGGCCCACAGCCCCAGCAGCAGGCCGAACGCCGCGATGGCGGCGGTGGCGAGCAGCAGCCGGCGGGAGGCCGCGCGCGTGTCGCCGAGCAGGTCGGCCTCGGGCAGCGCGACCACGATGCGCCAGTTCAGGCCGGGCACCTGGGTGAACGGCGTCACGCGGGCGAAGTACCGCTGGCCGTCCATGGGGTAGCTGAACGCCGCGGCGCCTTCGTCCTGGGCGGTCGGCGGCAGGAACTGGGCCGCGGCGCGCACGGCCTCGCTGGTGCTCTGGCTGGCGAGCCGCCGGCCGTACTGGCGGCTGCCGGGTGCCATGGGCAGTGTCACGCTGCCTTCGCCGGATTGCGCGACGAGCCGGTCCTCGGCATCGAGCACGAAGATATGGCCGTGGCCCAGCAGGGGGTCGTTGCTCAGGAAGCGCTGCAGCGTGTCGAGCCGCACCTCGGCCTGTACCACGCCCACGAGTTCCCCCTCGGACACGACCGGGGACGAGGCTGCGATGATCACGTCGGCACGCTCGCCCGCGCGGGTGTAGATGTCCGACCAGCGCGACTGGCCGGAGGTGACGACGGGCGCATACCACGGGCGGCTGCGCGGGTCGTAGCCCTCCTGCGAAGCGATGACGGTGCCGTTGCCTTCCAGTCCGTATATCTGCAGCCGGCCATGGGTGCTGCGGTCCTGCAGGATCAGCCGCAGGCGGCCGTCGTCCTCGCGCCGCATGCCGGTGTATTCGCCCTCGCGCCCGCCGAAACCCAGCAGGCCGATCTGCCGCTCTTCGGCATAGATGGCGTCCAGGATGGCGCGCAGGTATTCGTGGATCGGGCGCAGGTCGCCCGGGTGGTAGAGGCCGTGGCGCCCGATCGCGTCCGCGACGCTGCGCTGCACGCGAAACGGCGTGGCCAGGAAGTTCACGAGGCGGTCGCTGGCCGTGTGGGTCACGGCGTCGAGCAGGCGGACGCTTTCCTGGTCGATCAGCGCATCGATCTGGCGGTGCTGGGTGACCGCCTGCAGTGCCACGGTGCCGATGAAGAGTGCCGCGAACGGCACGGCGATGGCCGTGCGCAGCGACAGGGCCCAGCGCCGCACTTCAGCACCGCCCTTCGAAACCATGTTCCCGGCGTGCCGGAGGTCGTCGGTTCATGGTGGGACTGCCGTGGTCTTCGTCGGGTGTTTGCTATTTTAATTATAGCTACCGCCGGGTGGCGGTTTCAGTCGCGGGTGGCCCGGCGCTGCACGCAGGCCACATACGCGTCGCCATCCGGAGGGCGCCCCGAGCGCTGGCTCTCCCAGAGCATGCTGCCCAGGCATTCCATGGCGGCATGGTGTGCATCCTGCAGCGATCCCAGGCGGGCGGCGAGCAGCTCCACCGCCTGGCGGATGCCACGCGGCTGGTCGATGCTGCACTGCTCGCTGATCGAGAGGTGCATGGACAGGTGCAGGAAGGGGTTGGTGCGGCCGGGCGTGCGGTCGTAGTCGCGCGCGAGGGCCGCGTCCACGTCGGAGAGTTCCTCGTGGTATTCGGGGTGTTCCGCGATCCACAGGCTGGCCAGGGTTTCGATGGCTTCCATCGGCTGGCCTGCCTGGGCCTTGGCATGCACCGCGCAGAAAAAGCGGCGCACATCCGCTTGCGTGGGATTGAACATGATGCCGCGCAGCGTAGCACGGCGGAATCCTCCCCGCGGCGTATTAGGTCGGGTGCGGGACCTGTCCGCCGTGCGGGGGCACGGAGGCACTGTCGTCCATGGACTCTTCGATCTCCGAGGCTGCAGCAGGGCGCTGCCGTGCCTGCGCGGCGTGGGCGGCGCCGGATGCCACTGCCTGGGTGCCGCCGTCCGGTGCGGGCGCGGACGCCTGCGCGTTCGCCACGGCGGAGCGCACCCTGGCATGGGCCTGGTAGGTCTGGTTGGTATTGCGGTAGGCCAGGCCGAAGGCGGCGGCCGTGGTGCCGACCCCGAGGAACGAGGTCAGCGCGGGGGCTGCCCTGTTGAGGCCGGTGGCCCTGGCCACCTGCTGCACCGCGAGGTTGGCCATGCCCGCGAACTGGTTCCAGGAGAACCGCGCGACGGAGTGGTCCAGGATGCGGTCGTGGTCCTTCATGGGCAGCTTGCTGCCCGAGTTCCACACCTGCTGGGCACCGACCTGCTTCGTCTCGTAGTGCTTGCCCACGCCCGCGTCGATCACTTCGACGGAGGTATTGAAGAGCCCGCGGACCAGGGCGACGAGGGCCGCGTTCTCCAGCTGCGGATCGTTGACCGGGTTGTTCGTGTCCGCCACCTGGAACTGCAGGCCGCTCAGGTTGACGGAGCGGGCGTTCAGCACCGCGCCGACCACGCCGTCGGAGGCCGTGCTGGCCCCCATGGTCATCAACGTGTACACCGCCGCCATGGAGCTCATGTTGGCGTTGTTCACGCCGCTGGTGCCGGGGCCGCGGGTATCGACGAACTTGAGGCTGGCCTGCATCAGTTCGCGCATGGCGGCGTAAATGATGTTGCGTACCTGGGTGGCCAGCACCCGCGCCGACACGCCGGGATCCCCGCCGGCCGCGGCGGTGGCGCCCATGATGAAGTTGCCGGTCTCGGCGATGACCTGGTTCGCCGTCACGCGCCGCGAATCCGCCTGCTGGATTTCCTTGTGCCTTGCCTTGTCCTGCGGGGACATGGCGTCCCACTGCGCGTTCGTGAGGCCGAAATGCCCCTTGACCGCGGCTTCTGGGTCCCGGTCCATGCGCGCATGGCGCAGCTTCGCGTGCGCCAGCACGGCCGCCATCGACACGGCGGTCTGCATTCCGACGATGGCGAAGGGGTTGTCCTGGGCGAACCTGGAGTTCACGATGCCGCGGTAGATCTGCAGCATCGCGTATTCGCGGGAGAAGGTGGGAATCCCGCAGGTCAGCAACTGCTGCACCGTGTGGCCGGTGAAGGCTCCCACGGCCGCGCGGCTGGGGAGCCGGTCGCCCACGAGGTCCTGCGCGCTTTGCCGGGTGAACTGGCTGGTGACCTCCCAGCCCTGGTGCGCCTTCGCCGCCGTGTAGTGGTAGCCCTGCACGGCTTTGTCCTTGACCGCCGCGGCGGCCTGTCCCGCGTACGCGGCACCTGCGGCCGCGCCGTTCCTTACCTGGGTCATCGAACTCTGCGCCAGATTCCGGGCCCCGGATGCCAGGTTCCTGCCCTGCTGCAGGAGCCGCGCGCCCCTGCCCGGGACAGGCGTGTCGGTCTGGGCTTCCACATCCGCCATGTAGCGCAGCGACATTTCACGCGCCGGGGCCCGGGGCGCATCGTTGCGCGGGGGCCTGATGGAAGCGGCCGCGGCGCTGGTGGAGGCCTGTGCATCCGGCCGCGCGAAGCGCTGCAGTTCCGTTTCCGGCAGGCGCTGGCTGCCCGTGCGGACGGCGGGTGAAGCCGGCTGGCTGCTGGTGGGCTGCGTCTCCTTGCCCGGGGAGGTGAGCAAGTGCTGGGGCGACGAGGTGCTCGGCGAGGCGGTGGCGTTTTTCAGCATGGGAGGCTCCGTTCGGTGGGTTTCATTGCGTGGAGGCAGAGGTGCCGTCCATGCTGGCGGCCAGGGCGGCGAATCCGTCCAGCTGGACGGCCAGGTCGTTGCCATCCATGCCCTCGGAATCCCAGCGTGTCTGTACGAACGTGCCTTCGGGGGATAGGCTCAGCGCGCAGCCGGCGATCAACATCAGCTCCACGTTGGCTTGCAGCGCAGCGGTGCGCTCGGCGCTGTCGGCCAGCGGCCGGTCCAGCGGTGCCGACAGCAGCAGCGTGCGGCCATCGCCGCAGGCCGCGATCTGGATATCCTTGCCCTGCAGCCGGGCGATGGCGCCCAATGGAAGGTCGGGGGTGGCCGAGACCGCGGCGCCCAGCTCGTCCACGGCCTGCCCGAGAAGGGGGCGGTGCCAGTCCGCACCGGCCTGTGCCTGCACGGTGGCTGCGAGGCCTGGCGGCAGCGGCGGCATCTCCGGTGGCGCGGCTTCCGTCCCGGGGGCGCTCCCGGCCTGGCGCAGGGCATGCGCTTCGATCATCGAGGGCAGATGGTGTTGCACCCCGAGAGCGCTTTCCCGCAGCATGCCGCTGAAGTAGCTGAGCTGGAACAGATCCTGGGCCAGCAGTGCCGCATCGCCGACATGCGACGGGGGCACGCCGTGCACGACCACGGCGCGGCCGGTGCGATCCAGGCCGATGCCGACGGACCCGAGCGCCATGGCCGGGGCGTTGAGGTGCAGCAGCAGGCTGGTCCAGACGGGCTCTTCCACGTCGGCAGGGCGGGGCTGCGATGCCACCAGGACCCAGCGCTCCTGCGGGGCGTCCTCGATCAGCAGGGGACAGTAGCGGATGCCGTCCTGTTCGAAGGCGCGCGCCTCGGAGAAAGGCTCCGCGCCTTCCGTTTCGCCGAACCGGCGGGCAGCTTCGCGCAGCCATGCCGCCGAGGGAGGTGAGAGGGTGGATGGATCAGTGATGTTTGCGATGGATGAGGTCTGCATGATGGCGCTCCCGATGGTTATGCACATCTTTTGCATATCCATCATCGAAAGCGTCATGAGCGGCGAAGCAGTTGCGAGGCATGCGAAGCCGCGGGCCGCCGCAGGCCGTGACCGGGGCCGGGGCCGGGAGCGTGGTAGGCGCTGCCCGGCCTCGCGGAGAGAAACGCGGCCTCAGCCGCGCCGCGTGCCCAGCAGCCGAGAGATGGTGTCGGCCGTGCGCAGCAGCACGGGCAGCAGGTCGCGCTGCATCACCTTCGCGCTGGTGCGGTTGGCCTGCCCGCTGATGTTGAGCGCGGCCACCGTGCGGCCGGCGCGGTCGCGCAGCGGGGCGGCGACGGAGATCAGGCCTTCCTCCAGCTCCTGGTCGATCAGGCACCAGCCCTGCGCGCGGGCGGTCTGCACGCGGGCGAGCAGCTCCGCGTCGTCCACGACGGTGCGCGGCGTGAAGCGCTTGCGCGGCAGGTCGCGCATGAGCGCGATGACGCGCTCGTCGGGCAGGCCGGCCAGCAGCATGCGGCCCATGGAAGTCCAGAACGCGGGCAGGCGCGAGCCCACGCCGAGGTTGGTGCTCATGATCTTGTGGGTGTGCACGCGCAGCACATAGACCACGTCGTGGCCGTCCAGCACGGCGGCGGAGCACGATTCATGCACCTCGCCGGCCAGGGCTTCCATGGACGGCTCCGCCAGGTCCCAGATGGGCATGGACGAGAGGTAGGCGAACCCCAGGTCCAGGATGCGCGGCGTGAGGCGGAACAGCCGCCCGTCGCTTTCCACGTAGCCCAGCGTCTGCAGCGTGAGCAGGATGCGGCGCGCCCCGGCGCGCGTCAGGCCCGAGGAGGCGGCCACTTCGCTCAGCGTCTGCTGGGGCGCGGCGGCGCTGAAGGAGCGGATCACTTCCAGCCCGCGGGCGAACGACTGCACGTAGCTGTCGCCCGGCCTAGGGTTTTTACCAATGTCCGTGGGGGTATCGCTCATAAGCTGTTGGTTCTAGAATTAATTCATTGTACGAACATTTGTTCTTTATACGAACAAAATCCTGCGGCCGGACATCCGGCTGCCTCCCGCTCACGGGCCGGATTGTCGCCGTGCGGCACGGCGGTCCGGCCCTGCCTCCCATCTCAGGTGTTTCTTCCCATGATCAACAAGATTGCGGATTCCGTTGCCCAGGCCCTGTCGGGCATCCAGGACGGCGCCACGGTGCTCGTCGGCGGCTTCGGCACGGCCGGCATTCCCGGCGAACTGATCGACGGACTGATCGAGCAGGGCGCCCGCGACCTCACGGTGGTCAACAACAACGCGGGCAACGGCGACACGGGCCTGGCCGCGCTGCTCAAGACGGGCCGCGTGCGCAAGATCATCTGCAGTTTTCCGCGGCAGGTGGACAGTTGGGTGTTCGACGACCTGTACCGCTCCGGCAAGCTGGAGCTGGAACTGGTGCCGCAGGGCAACCTCGCCGAGCGCCTGCGCGCGGCCGGTGCCGGCATCGGCGCCTTTTTCTGCCCGACGGCCTACGGCACCGAGCTGGCGAAGGGCAAGGAAACGCGCGAGATCGGCGGCAAACACTACGTGCTGGAGTACCCCATCCACGGCGACGTGGCCCTCATCAAGGCCGAACGCGGCGACCGCTGGGGCAACCTGACCTACCGCATGTCCGCGCGCAACTTCGGCCCCGTGATGGCCACGGCCGCGAAGCAGACCATCGCCACGGTGCACGAGATCGCGGAACTGGGCGCGCTGGACCCCGAGGCCATCGTGACCCCCGGCATCTTCGTGAGCCGCATCGTGCGCATCGAGCGCACCGCCACCCAGGGCGCGGGCTTCAGGAAGGCCGCATGAGCCCGGCATCGCATCGGAATTGAACAGGCCACCAGCGCAGAAGGAATCAGCGTGAGCAGCTATCAGAAACGCAGCAAAGACGAACTGGCCCGCCGCGTGGCCCAGGACATCCACGAAGGCGCCGTCGTCAACCTGGGCATCGGGCAGCCCACCCTCGTGGCCAACCACATCCCGGCCGACCGCGAAGTCATCCTGCAGAGCGAAAACGGCATCCTCGGCATGGGCCCCGCGCCCGCGGCCGGGCAGGAGGACTACGACCTCATCAACGCGGGCAAGCAGCCCGTCACGCTGCTGCCGGGCGGTGCGTACTTCCACCACGCCGACAGCTTCGCCATGATGCGCGGCGGCCACCTGGACATCTGCGTGCTGGGCGCCTTCCAGGTCAGCGCCACGGGCGACCTGGCCAACTGGAGCACGGGCGAGCCCGGAGCCATCCCGGCCGTGGGCGGCGCGATGGACCTGGCCATCGGCGCCAAGCAGACCTGGGTGATGATGGACCTGCTGACCAAGCAGGGCCAGTCCAAGATCGTGGCGCAGTGCACCTATCCGCTGACGGGCATCGGCTGCGTCAAGCGCATCTACACCGACCTCGCCACGCTGGCCTGCACGCCGGACGGCCTGGTGCTGATCGACGCCGTGCCGGGCCTGGAGCATGCCGAACTCGAACGCCTCGTCGGCCTGCCCATCCGCGCCGCCTGAAACGCCGCGCCCCCACCCCATCAGGAGACACGACACCATGACCTCTTCGCAAGCCTTCATCTGCGACGCCATCCGCACGCCCTTCGGCCGCTACGGCGGCGCGCTCTCCAGCGTGCGCACCGACGACCTGGGCGCCGTTCCGCTCAAGGCGCTGATGGCGCGCAACCCCCATGTGGACTGGGCCGCGGTGACCGACGTGCTCTACGGCTGCGCCAACCAGGCCGGCGAGGACAACCGCAACGTGGCCCGCATGAGCGCGCTGCTGGCCGGCCTGCCCATCGACGTGCCGGGCGCCACCATCAACCGCCTGTGCGGCTCCGGCCTGGACGCGGTGGGCACGGCGGCGCGCGCCATCAAGGCGGGCGAGGCGGGCCTGATGATCGCCGGCGGCGTGGAAAGCATGAGCCGCGCGCCCTTCGTGATGCCGAAGGCCGAAAGTGCCTTCAGCCGCAGCAACGCGGTGTACGACACGACCATCGGCTGGCGCTTCGTGAACAAGCTCATGAAGGCGCAGTACGGGGTCGATTCCATGCCGGAAACGGCCGAGAACGTGGCTGACGACTACAAGATCGAGCGCGAGGCGCAGGACCGCATGGCCCTGGCCAGCCAGCTCAAGGCCGTGGCCGCGCAGAAGGCCGGCCACCTGGCGCGCGAGATCACGGCCGTCACCATTCCCCAGAAGAAGGGCGACGCGGTGGTGGTGGACAAGGACGAACACCCGCGCGAGACCAGCCTGGAAGCGCTCGCCAGGCTCAAGGGCGTGGTGCGCGAAGGCGGCACCGTGACCGCCGGCAACGCCAGCGGCGTGAACGACGGTGCCTGTGCGCTGCTGCTGGCGGATGAAGCCTCGGCCGCGAAGCATGGCCTGACGCCGAAGGCCCGCGTGGTCGGCATGGCCACGGCCGGCGTGGCGCCGCGCGTGATGGGCATCGGCCCCGCGCCCGCCACGCAGAAGGTGCTGGCGCAGACCGGCCTCACGCTGGAGCAGCTCGACGTGATCGAGCTGAACGAAGCCTTCGCCGCGCAGGGCCTGGCCGTGCTGCGCATGCTGGGCCTGAAAGACGACGACGAGCGCGTGAACGCCTGGGGCGGCGCCATCGCCCTGGGCCACCCGCTGGGCGCCAGCGGCGCGCGCCTGGCCACCACGGCCGTCAACCGGCTGCATGCCACGGGCGGGCGCTATGCGCTGGCCACCATGTGCATCGGCGTGGGCCAGGGCATCGCGGTGATCCTGGAGCGCGTGTGAGCGGGGACGGCATGGCCATGAACGATGTGCTGAAGACCGCCGCGGGCAGCTTCCGCGTGCGGGTGGAAGGGCCTGCCGATGCGCCGGCCCTGGTGTTCTCCAATTCCCTCGGCACCACGCTGGAGATGTGGGACGCGCAGGCCGGGCGGTTCGCCCGCACCCACCGCGTGGTGCGCTACGACACGCGCGGCCATGGCGGCAGCGTGGTGTCTCCCGGGCCGTACACCTTCGACCAGTTGGGCGGCGACGTGGTCGCGCTGCTCGATGCCCTGGACATCGAGAAGGCCGCCTTCTGCGGCATCTCGATGGGCGGCTTCACCGGCCTCTGGCTCGGCGTGCATGCGCCGCAGCGGCTCGAACGCCTGGTGGTGGCCAACAGTGCCGCCAAGATCGGCACGGCCGAAGGGTGGACCACGCGCGCCGCCATGGTGCGCGACAAGGGCGTGGCCGGCATGGCCGAGCTGGCCGCATCCTCGCCGGGGCGCTGGTTCACCGACGCCTTCGCCGCTGCGCAGCCCGATGTGGTGCGCCGCGCCCAGGGCTGGATCGCCGGTATCGCGCCGGAAGGCTACGCCGGCTGCTGCGAAGCCCTGGCCCAGGCCGACCTGCGCGCGGCCATCGGCGGCATCGCCGTGCCCACGCTGCTCATCGCGGGCACGGGCGACCCGGTCACCACGGTGGCGGACGCGCAGGCCATGCAGGCGGCCATCGCCGGTGCCCGCGTGGCCGAACTGCCGGCCTCGCACCTGTCCAACCTCGAGGCGCCGCAGGCCTTCGATGCCGCGCTGGCGGATTTTCTGCAAAGGGACTAGGACCGCTGCCATGGAACAGCCACAGCCCGTGAATCCCCGCTGGAAGCAGCGCCCACCCGGCTCCACCTGGGGCGACTTCGGGCCCCATGACCAGCTGGGCCGCCTGAACCTGCTCACGCCCGAGAAGGTGCGCCAGGGCGTGGCCGAAGTGCGCGAAGGCCTGAGCTTCGCGCTCAGCCTGCCGCTGGACTATCCGGGCGGCAGTGCGCTCAATCCGGCACGCCATCCGCCCGTGCTGCGGCCCACGCTGCGCAAGGGGCTGGTCAACTTCAACTGCCTGATGGCCGAACTGGAGCCGGGCCGCACCGACGTGATGTCCGACGACCTGGCCATCCTGTACCTGCAGTACTCGACCCAGTGGGACAGCCTGGCGCACGCGGGTTCCATGTTCGACGCGAATGGCGACGGCCTGCCCGAGGCGCTCTACTACAACGGCTATTCGGCGGGGCGGCACATCGTCGGCCCACGGGACGTGCGCGACACGGGCGTACCCGCCGCGCCGGGCGCTGCGGGCACGAGCACCTCGGCCGCGCACGCGCTGGGCATCGAGAACATGGCCCGCACGGGCGTGCAGGGCCGCGGCGTGATGATCGACCTGCGCGCCCACCTGGGCGACGCGCGCACGCTGGTCGGCTACGACACGCTGATGCGCGTGCTCGAAGCCGACGGCGTGGCGGTGGAGACGGGCGACATCGTCTGCCTGCACACGGGCTTCGCCGATGTGGTGCTGGGCATGCGTCGGCACCCCGATCCGCAGGTGCTGCACAACGCCTGCGCGGTGCTGGACGGCCGGGACGAGAAGCTGCTGCAGTGGATCACCGACAGCCAGCTCGCCGCCATCGCGGCCGACAACTACGCCGTCGAGGGCCTGCCCGCGCGCCCGGGGCCCGCCTGCTGCGCGGCGCTGCCGCTGCACGAGCACTGCCTGTTCAAGCTGGGCGTCCACCTGGGCGAGCTGTGGCACCTCACGCCGCTGGCGCGCTGGCTGCGCGCGCAGGGCCGCCACCGGTTCCTGCTGACGGCGCCGCCACTGAACCTGCCGGGCGCCGTGGGCTCGCCCGTGACGCCCGTCGCCACGGTCTGAGACCACACGCCGCGGGCCCCGGACCGCGGCATCCGCCATGTGCCGGCCCGCCGCGCACGAAAGAACACGCCATGCCTTTCATCATCGAGACCTTCGACAAGCCCGGCCACCAGCACGTGCGCCAGGCCACGCGCGCCGCGCACCTGGAATTCCTGGACCGCCACAAGGACCTGCTGCTGGCCTGCGGGGCCAAGCTGGACGACGACGGCAAGGACCTGGGCGGCGGCCTCTACGTGGTGGCGCTGGATTCGCGGCAGGAGGCGCAGCGCTTCATCGAGGCCGATCCCTTCCATGCCGCCGGGCTGTTCGAGCGTGTCACGTTCACCCGCTGGCGCAAGGCCTATGTGGACGGGCGGTGCTACCTCTGAGCGTTCCGCTGCGGCGTGGCACCACCTGTTCCCCCTGAAGGATTCCCCATGACGAACTCCCTTGCCTCCTCCACGCGCGAGCGTGTCCTCATCACCGGCGGCGGTGCCGGCATCGGCGCGGCCACGGCCGAACGCTGCCGGGCCGACGGCTACGAGCCGGTCGTCATCGACCGCGTGGTCGACCATGTGCCCGGCGGCATCCAGGCCGACCTGTCCAACCCTGCGGAGACGGCGCGTGCGCTGCAGCAGGCGCTCGCTGGCGGCCCGATCACGCGCCTGGTCAACAACGTCGGCATCGTGGTGCCGGCCGGGGCGGCCGAGCAGACGCTGGAGCAGTTCGACCTGGCCGTGGCGCTGAACCTGCGCTGCAGCCTGCAGTGCATGCAGGCGCTGCTGCCGGGCATGCAGGCGGCCGGCTTCGGGCGCATCGTGAACATGTCCTCGCGAGCGGCCCTGGGCAAGGAACTGCGCACCGCGTATTCGGCCACCAAGGCCGGCCTGATCGGCATGACGCGCGTGTGGGCGCTGGAGCTGGGGCGCCACGGCATCACGGCCAACGCCATCGGGCCGGGGCCCATCCGCACCGAACTGTTCGACCGCGCCAACCCGCCCGATGCACCGCGCACGCAGGCCATCATCGATGCGGTGCCCGTCAAGCGCGTGGGCACGCCGGACGACGTGGCGCATGCCGTGTCGTACCTGCTCGATGCGCGCAGCGGCTTCGTCACGGGGCAGGTGCTGTACGTGTGCGGCGGCATGACCGTGGGAGTCGCTGGAGTGTGATGGCCACACCCCCCTGAGCGGCTGCGCCGCTCCGCGCCGCCGCCAGAGACCGCTGCCCTTCGTGCACGTCCAAGCCTGCGCAGGCAGGCTCGGAGCCGCGGCACTCAGCCCCGCTCTCGACGTGCTGTGCACGGCGGGCAGGGGACGACGCCGGTGGCCGGGCGAAGCCCGTTCCACGGCGTCTGCTGGCTTGGCCTGCTCCGCGGCCTTCTGACGGGTGGTGCCGTGCCGGTTCCGCAAGCCGCGCGATGAGGCGCTGAAGCAATTCCTCTTTTCTCATTCATCCCATAACAGCGAGACAAGTTTTCCATGTCGAAAATCACTGCTTTCTTCACCGAACTGATGCGGCGCTACCTGCCCGATCCGTTCGTTTTCGCGATCCTGCTCACGCTGCTGACCATGGCGCTGGCCTTCGGCGTGGAGAGCCGCCCGATCGATGCCGTGGTACAGGATTGGGGCAAGGGCTTCTGGAGCCTGCTGGCCTTCACGACGCAGATGGCGGTGATCCTGGTGATGGGCTACGTGCTGGCGGCCGCGCCCATCGTGGACCGCTTTCTCGATCGCATCGCCGCGCGCGTGCAGACGCCGCGGCAGGCCATCATCGTCGCGACCATCGTGGGCGGCGTGGGCAGCTACCTGAACTGGGGTTTCGGCCTCGTGATCGGCGGCATCATGGCACGCAAGCTGGCGCTCAAGGTGAAGGGTGTGCACTATCCGCTGATCATCGCGGCGGCCTACACGGGCTTCACGATGTACAGCCTGGGCTTCTCGGCGACCATCCCCGTGCTGATCTCCACCAAGGGCCATGCCTTCGAGGGCACCATGGGCCTGATCCCGCTCACGCAGACGATCTTCTCCGCGCCCATCCTGCTCACCAGCCTGGCCGTGCTGATCGCGCTGCCGCTGCTCAATGCCGCCATGCACCCGAAGCAGGGCGAGAAAGTCGTCGAGCTGGACCCGGCCACCGTGGCGGACGCCAAACCGGCCGGCGGCGCCGAGGGCCTGCTGGGCGACGAGAAGACGCTGGCTTGGCGCTTGAACAACAGCCGCGTGCTGAGCCTGCTGATCGGCCTGTGCGGCATGGCGTACGTGGCCATGCACTTCATGAAGGGCGGCAACCTCGACCTGAACATGATCAATTTCTTCATCCTGTTCCTCGGGGTGCTGCTGCTGGGCACGCCGATGAAGTACGTGGAGAAGGTCAACGAGGGCGTGCGCACCATCGGCGGGATCATCCTGCAATTCCCGTTCTACGCCGGCATCATGGCCATCATGCACGGCTCGGGCCTCGTGGAGTCGATCGCGCACGTGTTCGTGAGCATCTCCACCGCCGCCACGCTGCCGCTGTGGGGCCTCGTCAGTTCCTTCGTGATCAACTTCTTCGCGCCCTCGGGCGGCGGCCACTGGGTGCTGCAGGGCCCGTTCATGATCAACGCGGCCACCACGCTCGGCGCCTCGCAGGCGCAGACGGCCATGTCGGTGATGCTGGGCAACGGATGGAACGACCTGGTGCAGCCGTTCTGGATCCTGCCGGCGCTGGCGTTGTCCAAGCTCAAGCTCAAGGACATCATGGGCTACACGGTGGTCTCCATGCTGCTCGTGGGCGCGATCTACGCCGTGACCATGCTGGTCTGGCCGCATCTGTGATGGCCTTACGGGCCCCCGCTTTCTTTCGACATTCCCACCCGAACCCCCAAGGAGAAACCCATGCTGTTCATGGCTGAAATGACCGTCCGCATCCCGTCCACGCTGGCCCCCGAAGTGGCCGACGAGATCAAGCGCAAGGAGAAGGAGTATTCGCAGCAGCTGCAGCGCGACGGCAAGTGGCGCCACCTGTGGCGCGTGGTCGGCGAATACGCCAACGTGAGCATCTTCGACGTGTCCGGCAACGACGAGCTGCACGCGATCCTGAGCGGGCTGCCGCTGTT
Source organism: Acidovorax sacchari (assembly GCF_042847045.1). Classification (NCBI taxonomy): domain Bacteria; kingdom Pseudomonadati; phylum Pseudomonadota; class Betaproteobacteria; order Burkholderiales; family Comamonadaceae; genus Acidovorax; species Acidovorax sacchari. The sequence continues at coordinate 4,531,417 of NZ_AP035783.1, read as the reverse complement.
CCCGTACATGGAGATCAAGGTGACGCCGCTGGCCAACCACCCGTCGTCCATCGTGCAGGAGTAAGCACTGCATCCCCATCCATACAACGAAGAGATCCGAGGAAACAAACCATGACCATCGCCCACTCCACCTTCCGCCGCGGCCTGCTCGCCGCCGCTGCCGCCTGCGCACTGCTGCCCGGCCTCTCCGCCGCCCAGGCGTTCCCGAGCAAACCCATCACCATCATCGTGCCCTTCGCGGCCGGCGGCACCACCGACATCCTGGCGCGCATCATCGCCCAGGGCATGGGTGCCGAACTGGGCCAGTCGGTCGTGGTGGACAACCGCGCCGGCGCGGGCGGCAACATCGGCGGCCAGGTGGCGGCACGCGCACCGGCCGACGGCTACACGCTCTTCATGGGCACGGTGGGCACGCACGCCATCAACGCGTCGCTCTACAAGAAGATGCCCTTCGATCCGATCAAGGATTTCGCGCCCCTCACCCGCGTGGCCAACGTGCCCAACCTGCTGGTCGCCAACCCCGCGCAGCCCTTCAAGACGGTGCCGGAGCTGATCGCCTATGCCAAGGCGAACCCGGGCAAGATCAACTTCGGCTCCTCGGGCAGCGGCAGCTCCATCCACCTGTCGGGCGAGCTGTTCAAGAGCATGGCCAAGGTGGACATGCAGCATGTGCCCTACAAGGGCAGCGCGCCGGCCGTGACGGACCTGCTGGGCAACCAGATCGCGATCATGTTCGACAACATGCCCTCGGCCATCCAGCACGTGCGCTCGGGCAAGCTGCGCGCCATCGCCGTCACCACCGCCAAGCGCTCGCCCGAGCTGCCCGACGTGCCGACCATCGCCGAAGCCGGCGTGCCCGGCTACGAGGCCACGTCGTGGTTCGGAATGTTCGCGCCGGCCGCCACGCCCGCGCCCGTGGTCGCGCAGCTCAACGCCACCATCGTGAAGGTGCTCGCACAGCCCGACATCAAGAAGAAGCTCGCGGAGCAGGGCGCCGAGGCCGCCGGCGAGACGCCGGCGCAGTTCGCCGACTTCATCCAGAAGGAGAGCGTGAAGTGGGGCAAGGTGGTGAAGGAGTCCGGCGCCAGCGTCGATTGAGGGTTCCGTGGCTGCTCTAGAACGCTGTCCCTAAAGTGCCGTTCTTCGCCGCCACCACCTCGGCCATCATCGAGAGGGCGATCTCGGCGGGCGTCCTGCTGCCGATGAAGAGCCCCGCGGGGCCGTGCAGGCGGCGCAGTTCGGCATCCTCCAGGCCGAAGTGCAGCCGCAGCCGCTCTCGCCGTCGCGTGCTGTTGCTGCGCGAGCCGATGGCGCCGACGTAGAACGCCCGGGACCGCAGGGCCTCGATCAGGGCCAGGTCGTCCAGCTTGGGGTCGTGGCTCAGGGCGAGAACGGCCGTGCGGTCGTCGTCGCGCAGGGCCAGCACCACGTCGTCGGGCATGTCGCGCGTGAAGGCGATGCGACCCTGCGCCCAGGCGGGGGCCTGCTCCAGGCGCGGATCGCACAGCACGATGTCGAAACCCACGCTCACGGCCATCTGGCACACGTAGTACGCGGTGTCGCCCGCGCCGATGACGACCAGGCGCGCGACCGGCGCGAAGCAGGCCACGAAGCGCTGCGCATCCAGCACCGGCGCGGTGGCTTGCGCGCAGTCGCGCAACCGCACGTCGCCGGTGGCCAGGTGCAGCGTGCGTTCCACGCAGCGCCGCTGCCCGCGGGCGGCCATCAGGTCCTGCAGCCGGCTGCGGCCCTGCAGAGGCTCCATCACCAGTTCCACCGTGCCGCCGCAGGGCAGGCCGAAGCGGTGGGCCTCATCGGCGGAGATGCCGTAGCGCAGGATTTCAGGGAGTGCGGTCGGGCCATGTCCCTGCGCCGCGGCCTGCTGCACGCGGCGCACCAGGTCGTCCTCGATGCAGCCGCCCGAGACGGAGCCGGCCACCTCGCCGCGCGCATTCATCGCCATCAGCGATCCGGGAGGGCGCGGGGACGATCCCCAGGTGCGTGCGACGGTCACCAGCCATGCGCGCTCACCCGCCTGCAGCCAGCCGTTCGCCGTGCGCAGCACGAGGCTGTCCAGGTCGGTCGCTTCCATGTCAGCTGGCGAACGCGGACCGGATCACCTCCGGGGTGAACGGCGCCTGGTAGAAGCGCCGTCCCGTGGCGTCGAACAGCGCATTGGCCAGCGCGGCCGGGCCCGGCACCGAGGCGGATTCGCCGGCGCCCATGGGCGGCTCGTCCTGCCGCGGCATCAGCACCACCTCGATCGGCGGCACGTCGCGGAAGCCGATGATGGGATAGCCGCCCCATTCGCGGCTGGCCACGCCCCGGTCGTCGAAGGCGACGCGTTCCAGCAGGCTGCGGCTCAGGGTCTGGATGACGTTGCCGTGGATCTGGTGGCGCACGCCATCGGGGTTGACCATCATGCCCGTGTCCTGGCCCACCACCACGCGCCGCACGGCGATGCGGCCGCTCGCCGGATCGACCTCGATATCGACGACCCAGGCGGCCCAGGCCGCGCCGAAGCCGGGAAACCGGCTGTGGACGTAGCGCGCATAGGCCACGCCGCGCCCGCGCAGCAGACCATGGGCGCCCGGCAGGCCCCGGCTGCCCGGCTGGCCGCGCTGCCAGCCCGCGTGGCGTGCCGTGGCCTCGATCAGTTCGATGGCGCGCTGGTCGTCGAGGTGGCGGACGCGGTAGTCCACGGGATCGGCGCCGGCCGCCTGGGCCAGCTCGTCGATCATGCAGTCGTGGGCGAAGGAGTTGGGCAGGGCCGACACGCCGCGCAGCCAGGAGGAGCGCACCAGCGGCGCCATGTCGTGGCAGGCGATGCGCCGGTTCGCATAGCGGTAGGGCGGCACGGCGGTGCGGTCGCCCATCTCCAGCGTGCGCGGCTGGCCCGGCACGCGGCCCGTGAGCAGCAGGGCCAGCAGGGGCGCATCGTTGGAGGGGTAGCGCACGGCGAAGTCGCAGGCCAGCAGCTCACCGTCTCGGCCGATGGCCGCGCGCACGTCCATGAGCTGGCCCGTGCCCTTGGGCTCCCACTGGTGTTCCTGCTCGCGCGTGAGCTGCACGCGCACCGGCGCGCCCACGGCCATGGAGAGCAGGGCCGCATCGGCGCAGACATCGTCGGCGCAGTTGCGACCGTAGCAGCCCGCAGCCTCCAGGCGCACGATGTCGATGCGGTCCTCGCCCAGTTGCAGCAGCCGGTCCAGGTCGGTTCGCAGCATGTGCGGGTTCTGCGTGCCGGACCACACGGTGAGCCGGCCTTCCTGGAAGTCGGCGACCGCGCAGGAAGGGCCGATGGAGGCGTGCATCTGGTAGGGCCAGACGTAGCTGCGCTCCAGCACGGCGGCGGTTTCAGCGCCCGCGAAGGCAGCGTCCACGTCGCCCTCGTCCACCAGCGCGCGGCGCTGCGCCGGGTTCGCGCGGATGGCGCTGGCCACGTCGCGCAGGTCGGGTGCGGGCGGAACGGGCCGCCATTGCACTCGCAGCGCGCGCAGGGCGGCGATGGCCTGCTCTTCGCGGTCGGCGACCACGCCGACGAAATCGCCCTCGGCGACCACCTGCACGTTGCCCGGCAGATGGGCGACGGAGGTAGGGTCCACCGCGACGAGGCAGTGGCCGATGAAATCCCCGCCGTCGCGGCCCGGATGCGGCGGCCGCACCACGCGGCCATGGCGCATGCCGGGCACGCGCACGTCGTGCACGAAGCTCAGCTCGCCGGTGGCCTTGGCGGGAATGTCCACGCGCGCGGCGCCGCGGCCCACCAGCCGGTACTCGCTGGCGGGCTTGAGTTTCACCGGCTGCTCGGGCGGTGCCAGCGGCAGGTGAAGGCGCTGCCCCTGCAGCAACTGTCCGTAGTGGAGCGCGCGCGCATCGCCGCCGTCGGCAAAGGCCACGTGGCCATCGCGCGCCTGCAGGCGTCCGGCCTCCACGCCCCAGTGCGCGGCGGCCAGCGCCAGCAACTGCTCGCGCGCCTGGGCGGCGGCACGGCGCAGCGGCACGGCGGAAATCTGGATGCTCGCGCTGGCGATGGTCGGCCCCTGGTTGGGCGCTGCGGCCGTGTGGCCCAGCACCATCTCCAGCCGGTCCAGGGGCACTTCCAGTTCTTCCGCCACGATCTGGGCCAGGGCGGTGCGGATGCCCGTGCCCAGGTCCACGTGGCCGTTGAACGCCAGGGCGCGCCAGCCTGCCTCCGTGCCCGGGTCGGAGAGCACGGCCACGAAGATCTCGGGCGTGGCCTGCACGTAGTCGGTGCCCGAACCGGGCTGGCCCGGCGCGGGCTTCGGAGGCGCCACAGGCTGGCGCACGACGAGCAGGGCGCCGGGGCGGTCCAGCAACTGGGCGTGCAGGTCGTGGGGCTGGGGCAGCGTCATGGAGCGGCGTTCTCTCAACGCGCGAGCGCGTCGGTGCCGGCCAGGGCCTGGTCGAGGGGCATCACGGCCGCGTATTTCTGCGCCATGTCGAACAGGTTGGCCTCGTGCGGGCCCAGGGCGCGGTCGCCGCAGCAGTCGGCCACCACCAGCGGGCGGAAGCCCGACTGCATCGCATCGACCACGCTGGCGCGCACGCAGCCGCTGGTGACGCAGCCGGCCACCAGCAGCGTCTGCACGCCGCGCTGGGCCAGCCAGGGCGCGAGCATGGTGCCGAAGAAGGCCGAGGGCGTGCTCTTGCGCACCACGTATTCGCCGGGGGCGGGGGCCAGCTCGGGCACGATGGCGCTGGCGGGGCTGTCTTCCTTCAAGGTCAGCATGCCGGGCACCTTGAGGCAGAAGATATTGCTGTCCGCATCGTCGTCCGAGAACACGATGCGGCTGTGCGCCACGGGCCAGCCGCGCTCGCGCGCATGGGCCAGCAGGCCGCGCGTGCGGGCGATCGCCTCGGGGATGTTGCCGCCGCCGAACACGGCCGGATCGGCGAAGCCGTTGACGAAGTCGATGATGAGCAGGCCGAAGGGCGCCTTGAGCGGCAGCGGCGTGCCGAAGCCCTGGCGCGCGTAGGCGGAGATGTCGCCCTGCACGGCCCCGGCGGGGATGCCCTGGGCGCTGGTGGGGGTGGTGTTCGTCATGCGATGTCCTTGCCTTGCCGGGATTTTCCGGCGGCGCGCGCCAGTCCTTGTTCGTCCTGCACCACGCCGTCGATGACCATGGGCGTGCCGTCCAGCGCCACCGTGCAGTGGCGCATGGGAATGTCGATGTGGCAGGCGGTGGTGCGGTTGCCGCCGGCCTCGTTGTTGGGGCCCATGGACCAGAGGAAGTTGCCCTCGAAGGCGCGCGCGTCCATGCCGATGTGGGTCTCCTTGTTGTAGTGGGCCAGCATGGACCAGTGGGCGCGCGGCTGCAGGCCCCAGCCCACGTGGGAGACGGCGTAGGCCTCCGGGTCCTCGTAGGAGGCCATGTATTCCGTGAGGATCTCGGCCTGCAGCCCGCCGCTGATGCGCGTCACGTAGCCCTTCTCGATCGTGAGCTCGATGGGCTCGGTCACGTAGTCCTTCATGGGCAGCAGGATGTCGCCGCGGTCCAGTACCACGCGGCCGTTACTTTGGCCTTCGTCGGGCCAGGTCAGCACGAAGCCGCTGGGCCAGTGGTCCCACCGGCCCGGCTCGTCCACGAAGCCGTATTCGCAGATGGCGGGGAACTCGCCCAAAGCGCAGTGCAGATCGGTCCCGGCCGCGGAGGTGATATGCATCTGCTTGGCCGCCTCGATGCGCTTCGATGCGGCCTGCACGCGCGCGCGGTCGGCCTCGGTGGGCACCAGGCGGCACAGCACCTCGGGCGGCTCCACGGCCAGCAGGATCTTCGTGCCGGTCTGCAGGATCTCGTGCTGCTCGGGCGAGAACAGCAGGGTCATCAGGTCGAGCACCAGGTCGCTCGCCTTGAGCGCGGCGATGGCGGCCGGGTTGCCCGTCAGCGGCGTGGTGCCCAGGTAGGCCAGCGAGTCGCGGCTGAGCGACTTTTCGGCGTTGACGGGCGGCAGGTCCAGCCGGTTGACGCGCGCGCCCAGGTCGCTGGCGGCCGTGATGGCGCAGCGCAGCGTCTGCGGATGCGTGTCGGCGCCCGTGAGCACCGTGACGGTCTGCCCGGCTTCGAGCCGGGACAGCGTGAGCACCTGCTTCCAGGCGTGGATCAGATCGTTGTCGCTGACGGACATGCGGGGCTCCTTGGCGGTGTGGTGGTGATGGCGGGTCTGCGGGCAGGCATTCAGGCATTCAGTCGACTTCTGCGCCGAGGAAGTCTCCCAGGGCGGCGTAGAAGCCGGCCTCGTTGTCCCACGGGATCATGTGACCGGCGCCGGGCACGCGCACGTGAATGGTCTGGGGCGCCAGGCCCTGCCACTCGGCCACGTCCGCGTCGCGCACCACGTCGCCGCGCTCGGCGGTGATGAGCAGCAGCGGCTGCGGGATGCGCGGCAGGTCGGCGTGGATGTCGTCGCGGCCGAAGTCCTCGAAGCTCTGCACGATGGCGGGTTCATGGCAGGTGTGCAGCCACTGCGCGCGCAGCCGGCGCTGCTCTTCGGTCCAGGTGGGGCAGAAGGCGCGCATGGCTTCGGCATCCATGCCCTGCGTGGCCTGGCGGATGGAGTCCACATACCAGGGCAGGGCGGCCGGGTAGGCGCGGCGGCCGGGGCCGGAGACGGGCGGATCGACGATGACCAGGCGCGTGAGGCCGGCCGGCTGGCCGCGGGCCGCGCGCACGGCGATGCGGCCGCCCATGGAATGGCCGACCAGGGCCCAGCGCTGCAAACCCAGGGCCTGCGCCAGCGCGACCACGTCGGCCGCCTGGGCATCGAGGCCGTAGTCCAGGCCCGGGCCGGAAGAAGACAGCCCGCGCCCACGCACGTCCAGCACATAGGTGTCGAATTGGCGGCCCAGGTGCTCGGCGACGAAGCCCCAGGTCACGGCCGGGCTGGTGATGCCGGGGATCAGGATGACGGCATCGCGCCCTGCGCGCTCGCCCTCTGCGCCGCCATAGCGCAGGTAATGCTGGCGGATGCCGTTGGCGTGGACGTGGCCGCCGTACAGGAGGGTGCTGGAGGTGCTGGCGCGGTCGCTCATGGGAATGCTCCTCAGGCCTTGGCCGCAGTGTCGTACGGATAGGCGCCCGACAGCAGCGCGCCCGCGCCCGGCACCACCGGGTCCAGGCCCAGTTCCTTGAGGATGGCATAGGTGGTGGCGATGGAGGCCGTGAGCACGGGCTTGCCCGTGGCCGCTTCCACCTGCGCCACCGCGGGCAGCGAGGGCATCTGCACGCAGGCCGACAGCACGATCACGTCGGCATCCGCATAGTCCATGCCGGCAACGATGCCGGGCAGCTTCGCGGGGTCGTGGCGGCCCACCTCGAGGTTGTCCGGAATCTCCAGCGCGCGCCAGTCCACGATCTCGAAGCCCTCGGCGGCGATGTAGTCCATGACCAGCTGGGTGAGCGGAACCATGTAGGGCGCCACCAGGGCGATCTTCTTCGCTCCCATGACCTTCAGCGCCTCGACCAGCGCGCCCGCGCTGGTGATCACCGGGGCCGTTGCGCCGTTGCTCGCCGTGCGTTCCGTCAGGCGCTGCTGCGACACGCGGTGGTATCCCTTGCCCATGGCCATGATGGCCACGAGGCAGGCATAGCCCAGCACGTCCACCCGCGCGTCGCTCAGCTCCAGTGCGCAGCGGTCGCTTTCGGCATCCATGGCGGCCAGCTCTTCCTTCTGCACCTTCTTCATCCGCATGCGGCTGGAGTGGAAGGTGAAGCGGTCCTGCGGCCGCAGCGTGGAGTGGGCCTGCAGCATGGCCGGCACCTCGGTCTCCATCGTGGTGTTGGAGCTGGGAACGATCTGGCCGATGCGGTATGTCTGGGTCATGGCGTGCCTTGTTCGCGAATGCGCGTTTGATAAAGATCAGATGGGTGTGTACGCTTCATTTTTGCAAAACCCGTGCCGTCTGGCAAACGGCAATTTCATCGGGGTTTGCACCTATGTTGTGCATGAAATGCACCAAAAAATGCAATGGCAGGCTTATCCTTGCACATCGTGGTGCTCTTGATATGTCTCAAGAAATCAAGTGCATACACCTAAATAAGGTGGATTTCCTGCATGGCATGGATAGTGCTTTTCAGCTTTCAAGAGCCTGCCGCAGCGACGGCCGCCCGCCCCGACTCACCCCCATTCCCGCAAGGAGAGAACCGTGTCCCAATCCCCCCGTATCGCCGTCGTCGGCGCCGGCCTGGGCGGCGCCGCCGCCGCCAAGCTGCTGCTGCAGGAGGGCTTCGATGTCCGCGTTTATGAGCAGGCGCCCAGCTTCTCGCGCCTGGGGGCCGGCATCCATGTCGGGCCCAACGTGATGAAGATCCTGCGCCGCATCGGCATCGAGGATGCGCTCAACGCCCAGGGCTCGCACCCCGACTACTGGTACAGCCGCCACTGGCAGACCGGCGACGTGCTGGCGCAGATCCCGCTGGGCGACTACGCCGTCAAGGAGTACGGCGCCAGCTACCTCACCGTGCACCGCGGCGATTTCCACGCGCTGCTGATCGACGCGCTGCCGGACAGCGTGATGGCCTACGGCAAGTTCCTGACGAAGGTCGAGGACCGCGGCGATGTCGTGGTCATGCACTTCGCCGACGGCACGACCGAGGAGGCCGACATCGTCATCGGCGCCGATGGCGTGAATTCCCGCATCCGCGAGGAACTGCTCGGCCCCGAACTGCCCAAGTACGCGGGCTACCTGGCGCACCGCGCCGTGTTCCCCACGCCCGAGGTCAAGGCCGGCATGCTGCCCTTCGACGCCTGCGTGAAGTGGTGGAGCGACGACCGCCACATGATGACCTACTTCGTCACCGGCAAACAGGACGAGCTCTACTACGTGACCGGCGTGCCCGTCGAGCACTGGGACCTGAACGACCGCTGGCTGCCCAGCAGCAAGGAGGAGATGCGCGAGGCCTTCTCCGGCTGGCACCCCACGGTGCAGGCGCTGATCGACGCCACGGTGGAGGTGACGAAGTGGTCGCTGCTGGAGCGCGATCCGCTGCCCCTGTGGAGCCGTGGCCGCCTGGTGCTGCTGGGCGATGCGTGCCATCCCATGAAGCCGCACATGGCGCAGGGCGCGGCGATGGCCATCGAGGACGGCGCCATGCTGGCGCGCTGCCTGAAGGAAGTCGGCGCGCACAACCACGAGCTCGCCTTCGCGCTGTACGAGGCCAACCGTGCCGAGCGCGCCAGCAAGGTGCAGCGCATCTCGCACGACAACACCTGGCTGCGCACGAACGAGGATCCGTCGTGGTGCTTCGGCTACGACGTGTTCAGTATCCCCCTGGTGGAACCGAAGGTCGCCGCCACGGCCTGATACTCGCTGCCGCAGCCGAACGCATCCCATGGGAAACCCCCTCCAATCCAGCAGCCCGGCCCCCGGCCTCCGGCTGCGGGTCAACGGCCGCGCCTGCGACGTGCCCGCCGCGCCCGGCACGGCGCTGCTGCACGTGCTGCGCAACGACCTGGAGCTGAATGGCCCGAAGTACGGCTGCGGCCTGGGCGAGTGCGGCGCCTGCACGGTGCTGGTCGACGGCGTGGCCGCGCGGTCCTGCGTGATCCCCGTGCAGGCTGCCGTGGGCCGCGAGGTGACCACGCTCGAAGGGCTCGGTTCGCGCGCATGCCCCGGCCCCACGCAGCAGGCCTTCATCGACTGCCAGGCGGCCCAGTGCGGCTATTGCCTCAATGGCATGGTCATGACTGTCGAGGCCCTGCTGCGCCGCAATCCAAACCCCTCGGAGCAGGAGGTTCGCAACGAGCTGCACCACAACCTCTGCCGCTGCGGCACGCATGTGGAGATCCTGCAGGCCGCGCTGCGCGCCGCGCGACTGCGTGCGGGCAGCAGGGGCGCGGGTGGCCTGGCGACCGAAGTGGGGGAGTGCCCATGAGCCTGCCGGCCCGTTCCATCGCACCTCCTGCGGCCGAGATCCGGGGCGTGCCCGCGGACCTGCTGCACGGCCTGGCCGTGCGGCCCGACCGCATGGGCTGGGACGGGCTGCGCTACCAGGGCGACGCACTGGCCGGTGCCCGGCTGGACGATGTCCGCGCCATGGCCGGCGTCGTGGCCGCGGTGCGCACTGGCAATTTCCTGGGCGTGGTCGCCATGGCGCCCGTCCATGCGCAGCAGGCGGCAGTGGCCCTGGCGCCGGTCTGGCGCGGGATGGATGCCGGAGCGAGCGCACCGCTGTCCGATGCCCCGGCGGGCGATGCGTTCGTCTGGCAACCGCCCCGCACCGATGTGCCCGCCGGCGCGCGCGCCATCGCCTGGTGCATGGAGGGCCATGCCAGCCTGTGGCTGCCCGCCTGCGCGCCGGACATGCAGGCCCTGGTCGCTGGTGAAATCGCGGCGCTGCTGCAGTTGCCCGTGCAGGCCGTGCGCCTGTTCGTGCTGGACGGCGCTGCCCCGCCCGCGATGGCATGGGTGGACGCTGCGGCCGATGCGGCCCTGCTGTCCCGGGCCGTGGCCCGGCCTGTCAGCGTGGCGTGCGCGGGCGCCGAGCCATGCGCGCTGGCACTGCAACCCGCGGCCCGGCCTTCCCCGGGCACCGGCACCGCGTTGCGGCCGGCCGAAAGCGCTGATGAAGCGCCAGCCCCCTTTGCTTTTTCCTCCCCTCTGCCCTGGGCCGTGCGGCCCAGTTGCGCACGCCTGCTGAGCCAGTCCGATGCGGCCTGCGCGGCGGCCCTGCCCAGCGTGCAGGATGCGGGCACCGTGCAGGGTGGACGCCATGCGCGGGGTCTCTCTGAGGCCGGTGTGGACGATCTCAACGCCGCGCAGGTGTTCGCGAGCGAAAGCCTGTGGCACGAATGGGCCCTGGAGCAGGGGCAGGATCCGCTGGACTGGCGCCTGCGGCACCTGCCCGAGGGTCCGGCGCGCGACCTGGCCACGCGCGTGGTGCAGAGCGCGCCGTGGCCCGGTGACGCGAAGGATGGCGATGGTCGCCTGCACGGCCGGGGCTTCGCGACCGCCTGCATGCAGACCCTCGACCCCGAGGGCCGGGACCGCGTGGTCTGGAGCGCCTGGGTCGCCGAGGTGGCCGTGCATCCGCAGACCGGCGAGATCGAAGTCACCCGCGTGGTCGCGGGCCACGACAGCCAGCATCTGCAGGCAGCGCAGGGCGCCAGCATGCACGCGCACACCGTGGAGCACGATGCGCAATGGCTGGCCAGCGCGCGCCGGCTGCTGGGTGCGCCGTCCGCCTTCGATGACTGGAGCAGTCCTGCAGGCGCTGCCGCCAGCGATGCGCCGGCCGCAGGCGGGGCGCTCACGGCGGGCACCGCGGGTGACGGCACCCTGGTGCGCCACGGCCAGTTGGGTTTGGACGGCGTGGCCACTTTGCCGGCCGCCGCGGCGATCGCCAACGCCATACGCCACGCCACGGGCGTGCGCCTGCGCGAAGTACCGTTCCAGACGGAGCCTTTGCGCCTGGCGCTGGCCGGCGAGGCAAAGGCGGGCAGTCCACCTGGGCGCAGCGCGCTGCGCCGCGGCCTGGGCTGGCTCGCGGCCGGTGCCGCCGGCATCGCGGGCCTGGCTGCCATGGCGTGGCCGATGAAGCCGGCCCTGCCGCTCACCGACGGGCCCGATGCGTCCCTCTACTCTCCGCAGGCCATCGAGCGCGGCCGCCTGGTCGCGGCGGCCGGCGATTGCGTCGTCTGCCACACCGCGCCGGGCGGCGCCCCGAACGCGGGCGGCCTGGGCCTGGAGACGCCGTTCGGCACTATCTACTCCACCAACATCACGCCCGACAAAGCAACCGGCATCGGCCGCTGGTCGTATGCGGCCTTCGAGCGCGCCATGCGCCAGGGCATCCACCAGGACGGGCGCCAGCTCTATCCGGCCTTCCCGTATACGGCCTTCGCCAAGCTCAGCGACGGCGACCTGCAGGCGCTCTACGGCTACCTGATGTCCCGGCCCGCCGTGCAGGCCCGCGCGCCCCAGACGCAACTGGCCTTCCCCTACAGCCTGCGCCCGGCCATGGCCGGCTGGAACCTGCTGTTCCACGATGCCACGCCCTTCCGCGCCGATCCGGCCCGCAGCGCCGAATGGAACCGCGGCGCCTACCTGGTGGAAGGCGCGGGCCACTGCGCGGCTTGCCATTCCCCGCGCAATGCGCTCGGCGCCGAGAAGGGCGGCATCCACTACCTTGGCGGCGGCGAGGCCGAGGGCTGGAGCACACCCGCGCTCAACCGGCTGGCCGACGGCCCGCTTCCCTGGAGCCGCGAGTCGCTCCACCAGTACCTGCGCACGGGTTTCTCCGCGCGCCACGGCGTGGCCGCCGGCCCCATGGCACCCGTGATCCACGGGCTGGCCGAACTGCCCGACGCCGACGTGCGCGCCATCGCCACCTATCTGATGGAGTTGCCCGGCCGGGCGCCGCAGGCCGCCCCGGCCCCCGATGCCGCGCCGGTCTCCGTGCCGGCTGCGGCCACGGCCGCAGCGGTGCCTCTGCCCGCGCGCACCCTGGACCGCCACGCCAACGGCGAGCGCATCTACCAGAACGCCTGTGCCGTCTGCCACGAGGCCGGCAGCGGCCCGACCCTCTTCGGCGTCCGGCCGCTGCTGGGGCTCAACACCAACCTGCATGCCGCCACGCCGGACAACCTGGTCCAGGTCATCCTCCACGGCATACAGCAACCCGCCAACGACGCCCTGGGCTACATGCCGGGCTTCGGCGACAGCCTGGACGACCGGCAGATCACCGACCTGCTCGGCTACCTGCGCACCCGCTTCGCGCCGGAGGAAAAAGCGTGGCCGCAGGACACGGACACGATCCGCCGGCTGCGTGCCACGGCGCATGCGGGCGCGCCATGACCGCATGACCCGGTAAGCGCGGCCCGCGGCATGCGGGGCCGCGGACAAGAAGAGGAAAAGCGGGAGGACGGTTTTCGCGATCGGCCCCTTCGGGTGGCGCCGGAGGGTTCGATCGCACATCAACAGCTAGCGGTGACGACCACAGGAGTTCCCATGTCATCTTCATTCGTTTCGGTGGAAAAAGGCATCCAGACAGCGGGTGTCGGCCGGTTCCAGTACCGGCTCTTCGTGATCTTCGGCCTGGTCTGGCTGGCCGACGCCATGCAGGTGCTGTCCATCGGCTTCAGCGCGCCATCCATCGCCAAGACCTTCGGCAAGACGGTGCCCGAAGCGCTGCAGACCGGCACCTTCTTCTTCATCGGCATGCTGATCGGCGCCTTCGTCTTCGGCCGCCTGGCCGACCGCATCGGGCGCCGCCCGGTGCTGATGATGGCAGTGGTCATCGATGCCTGCGCCGGCGTGGCGTCGGCCTTCGCGCCCGAGTTCGCCTGGCTGCTGGTGCTGCGCTTCATCACGGGCATCGGCGTGGGCGGCACGCTGCCCGTGGACTACACCATGATGGCCGAGTTCCTGCCCAGCGACCGCCGCGGGCGCTGGCTGGTGCTGCTGGAATCGTTCTGGGCCGTGGGCACCATCTTCCTGGCCATCCTGGCCCTGGTGGCTGTCTCCTGGGGCAACGACGCCTGGCGCGTGATCTTCTTCGTGACCGGCATTCCGGCGCTGGTGGGCGTGGTGCTGCGGTTCTACATTCCCGAATCGCCCATGTACCTGAACCGCAACGGCAAGTCCGACCAGGCCCGCCAGGTGCTCGAGCGCGTGGCCAAGGTCAACGGCAACACCACGCCCATTCCGCCGCTGCAGCCCGAGAAGCAGGAGCGCAAGTCGCTGTTCGCGCTGTTCTCGGCCGAACTGCGCCGCCGCAGCCTGGCGCTGTTCCTGGCCTGGGCGCTGATCTCCATCGCCTACTACGGCGTCTTCGTCTACCTGCCCGTCAAGCTGAGCAGCGAGGGCTTCGCCTTCATGCGCGGCCAGGTCTTCCTGGTGGTGCTGGCCCTGGTGCAGCTGCCCGGCTTCGCCCTCTCGGCCTACGGCGTGGAGCGCTGGGGCCGCAAGCCCACGCTGATCGGCTTCCTGCTGCTCAGCGCCGTGGGCTGCATGCTCTACAGCCTGGGATCGTCGCCGTTCGTGGTGATCGGCTCCACCCTGCTCATGAGCTTCTCGCTGCTGGGCACCTGGGGCGCGCTCTACGCCTTCACCCCCGAGGTCTATCCGACCGACCTGCGCGCCAGCGGCATGGGCATGGCGGGCGCCGTCGCGCGCTTCGGCGGCCTGTTCGCCCCAGCCATCATCGCGCCCATCATGGCGACGCACTTCACGCTGGCCCTGGCCGTGCTGTCCGCCATGCTGGCGGGGGGCGCGCTGTCGATCTGGGCGGTGGACGTGGAATCGCGCAACCGCGCGCTCGACTGATGTCGGCCCTGGTCCCTGCCGGCAGGGCGGATGCCGCCCTGCGCGATGACGAATACCTCATCACGCGGACCGACATCGAAGGCCGCATGGTGTACGTGAACCCCGCCTTCGTCGAGCGCAGTGGCTACGAGTCGGGGGAACTGCTCGGGCAGCCCGCCAGCATGATGTATGCGCCCGACACGCCGCCCGAACTGAGCGCCGACCTGTGGCGCACCGTCAAGGCCCATGGCGCCTGGACCGGCGTGATGCGCCACCGCTGCAAGGACGGCAACTGCTTCTGGGCGCAGGCCACGATCACGCGCACGATGCAGGACGGCCGGCATGTGGGCCACACCACCGTGCGCACCCGGGCCGGCGAACATGAGGTGGCGCGGATGCGCCGCTTCAACGCCGCCCGGCAGGGCGGGGCGGTCGCGCTCCACACGCTGCGGGAAGGGCGGCTCGCCCTGCGCGGCATCGGCGGCCTGCTGCGCCTCGTGACCGCACCGACGCTGGCGTCGCGGCTGGCGCTCGCCCAGGCGGCCAATGCCGTGGTGGTCTGCCTGGCCGCGGCGCAGTGGTTCGGCGCGCGGGATGCCGCGCCCCCTGCCGCCGTCGCGACCTTCGTGGTCTCGCTGGCGCTCGGCGTTGCGCTGGAGATGACCCGGCAGCGCATCCGCACGCCCGTGCGCCGCCTGCTGTCGCATGCACGCGGCATCGGTGCGGGCGACCTGACCCGGCCGGCACAGCCGGACGCGCGCGCCGACGACGAGGTGGCCCGCCTCGGCGCCAGCATGGACGTCATGCAGAAAAGCCTGGCCAGCCTGGTGCGCGACCTGCGCGAGGGCGTGAGGACGGTCGATGGCGCGGCCAGCGAAATCTCCGACGCCAACATGGACCTGGCGGCGCGCACGGAACAGACCGCCTCCGCCATCGAGCAGGCGGTGGGACGCATGCATGAGCTGAGCGACGCGGTGCACCGCAATGCCACCCACGCGGACCAGACGCACCGGCTGGCCGCCTCGTCCCGCGACGCCGCCGAACAGGGGCGCGAGCTGGTGCGGCAGGTGATCGACGGCATGGGCGACATCGCGCGCAGCACCGCGGGCATTTCCGATATCTCCTCGATGATCGAGGGCATCGCCTTCCAGACCAACATCCTCGCGCTCAACGCCGCCGTCGAGGCGGCGCGCGCCGGCACCCACGGCCGCGGGTTCGCGGTGGTGGCTGCCGAAGTGCGCAGCCTGGCCCAGCGCAGCTCGGAAGCGGTCCGGCAGATCAGCCAGTTGCTGGATGTCTCCCGGGGCCATGTCGCCAGCGGGGAGCGGCTGGCCCAGGCCGCCGGCGGCAGCATCGACGAGATCGTGCGCCTCGCCTCCCAGGTGCTGGCCACCGTGGGCGAGATGTCCCAGGCCTCCCAGGGGCAGCACGAGGAAATCACGCGCATCAACGACGTCATCGGGCAGATCGACGATGCCGTCCGGCAGAACTCCGCGATGGTGGAGCAGGCCGCGGCCGCCGCCGCTTCCCTGGCGGACCAGAGCCGCAGGCTGGACCACTCCGTCTCCCTGTTCAGGACCGGCGGCGCCCATTAGCCGCGCGGCGCGCGCTCCCTACAATCCGCGCATGCCAGACAAGACCGCGACCGAGGATGAGGGATATGTGTTCTCCGAACAGGTGGGGCACCTGCTGCGCCGCGTGTACCAGCGGCACACGGCGCTGTTCCAGCAGTACATCCCGGACTCCCAGCTGACGGCCGCCCAGTTCGTGGTGCTGTGCTCGCTGCACGACCAGGGCAGCAGTTCCCTGGCCGAGGTGGTGAAGGCCACCGTCATCGACCAGGCCACCATCCGGGGCGTGGTGGACCGGCTGAAGCAGCGCGGCCTGATCAGCGTGGACCACGACCGCGTGGACCGGCGCAAGGTGGTGATCGAACTCACTGACGAGGGCCGCGACCTCGTGCGCACCATGCAGCCGTTCGCGCGCAGGATCACCCAGAGCACCTACGGCCGGCTCAATCCCGCGGAACGGCTGGCGCTGGATTTCCTGCTGCGCAAGATGCTGGAGGGTGGCGAGGGCGAATAGCCAGGCTGCCTGTGCCGCCTCGTACGGAGGTGGCCGGCCTGAAAGATGACGGCACGCACACCATGCTGCCGAAACTGCCGAAACTGCCGAAACTGCCGAGCGACAGCGCATCCCGCCCATCCCGAAGCGATACCGGCAGGATGCCGCACGCAGACTCAATAGGGAAGATGACCGATCCTTGGCCAGCCTTGCATTCCTGTTGACCGGACCGGTCTGTTCATCAGACCCGGGAACGCATCACCACATCCGCCGCAGCGCGTTGTCCCTGCGCACCAGGGCATGCCACAGCGCCGCCGCGACGTGCAGGCCGATCACCCAGTAGAAGGCCGTGCCCAGCCATTCGTGGGCCGATTCCAGCGTGCCGGCCAGTTGCTTGTCCACCCACGCCGAGGGCCAGCGGATGGACGCCTCCGTGAATGGCAGGCCGATGCCGCGGCCGCCCACCAGGCGGCAGGCCATGCCCAGCAGGGGCTGCACGATGAGAAAGGCGTAGAGCAGGCCATGCCCCAGGTGCGCGCCGATGCGCAGGGGCGCCGGCAGGGGCGGCTCGATCGGCGGCTGCGGTGAGCGCCAGCGCGCGGCCAGCCGCGGCAGCACGAGCAGCAGCACCAGCATGCCCAGCAGGAAATGCGCCTCCACCATCAGCAGGCGGCTGTCGCTGCCGCGCTCGAAGGCCTGGCGCAGGTTGATGCTGGCATAGGCCAGCGCAACGAGCGCGAACATGGACCAGTGCAGCAGTCGCAGCGTGGCCGAGTACTTGGAGGGCGTGGTCATCGTCTGGGCTCCTCGTGAGGGCGCGGGGGCGGACGGCCCGCCATGGCGCGCAGTGTGCCATGCCGCGCCGTGGAATCCCCGCCGTGGCACGGCGCGGTGCCGGCCCGGATGTCAGGATGCGATGGCCCGCACCGCCAGGCCGCCGGCGCACCCGAGCAGGCCGGCCGCTCCCAGCCGCCGCGCCCAGCGCAGGCAGTGCTCCGGCCACTGGTTCATCGCCAGAGTCAGTCCCCAGCCGGCCACCATCCAGGCGGCAGGCACCAGGGCAGCGGCCGACGCGGCACCCGCCGCCACGCCGGCCGCCATCCCCTGCAGGGTCAGGACCAGGCAGATCGCCGCCAGCGTGCCGCGGCGCTGGCGATGACTGCCAGCCCCGTCGCCCCAGGCCCGCGTGGGCACCGCCCGGGCCCACAGGCAGAGCCCGGCCAGCGAGGCCAGCACGGCGCAGCCGACCAGGAATGCGTTCATGCGCGAGTCTTCCACGCCGCATGCACGGCTGCGAGGGCGCACAGGCCCGCGGCCAGAGCCCAGGGGAGCGGGCCGGCCTTGGCGGCCAGCCCTGCATGGCAGCCCGCGGCCAGCGCCCACAGGGTGGCGCTGGTGCGCGGCAGCCACGTGCGCAGCGTGGCGGCGGGCAGCACGACCAGGCAGGCCAGCAGCAATCCCAGCATGCCCGCCGGGCGGTCCGGGCCAGGCGCGGCCAGATGGGCGATGCGGAACGACTCCAGTGCCAACAGGCCCGCCAGCCAGAAGGGCAGGTGGCGCGCCATCGCATGCAGGGCCGCGCGCAGGCGGTGCCGCCGCGGCCATGCGTTTCCCGGGGAGCCGCCACGCGGGCCGCTGCCCGCGTTCCGTCCCGCCCGCTCCGCCTGCACGCGGCCCGGGCCGATGCACCGTGCCAGTCCCGCGCAGGCCAGGGCCAGGGCCGATAGCGCCGCGAGCACTGGCAGGGACAGGGGCGCCCGCTGCATCCAGCCCGACACGCCGGCCAGCAGGAGCAATGCAGCAGCCGCGCACAGCGCCATGCGCCACAGCGGGCTGGCTTGCCGCGCGAGTGCGCCGAGCAGGGCCGATGCCAGCAGCCACAGGCCGATCGCGGCCCAGGCGGTCCAGGCGGGCCGCCGTGCCAGCGGCTCCAGGCCGGCGGGCGGGAACCAGTGCAGCAGCACGGCCGCCAGCAGCGCGGCGGGCAGTGCGGCATGCAGGGCGATATAGAACCGCGCCATGCCGTCGCGGGGGGACGGACTGCGGCGCTCAGGCATGGGCCGCGGGCCTTGCCGGGTGGGCGCGCAGGCGCCGCCCGTCGAGCCAGATCAGCGTGCCGCTGATGGAAAGGAAGGCGGGCGTGAGCCCCAGGAAGAAGTACAGCCATTTCAGCGGCAGCCCGCCGAAATCACCGAAATGCAGCGGTTCCATGAGCGCGTTCACCATCGACCAGAAGCCCGCCGTGCGCGGATCGTGGGCTTGGCGGATGCGGCCGGTCGCGGCATCGAACTCCACTCGGGCCGTGCTGGCCAGATGCCCCTGCAGCCCGCCCGTGAAGCCGGCCTCGGCGCCCGCCGTGCCCCAGCGGCGCAGCGAGACATAGGCCACGTCCAGCCCCGGGACCGCCTCGCGGGCGGCCGCGTGCAGCGCATCCAGCGACTGCATGGCCGCGGGTGCGTTCGCAGCCCTGGCCGGTGCGGGGGCGGTGCGCGCAGCGGGCGCCGCCAGGTACTTCCAGCCCTGCTCGAACAGCGGGGCCAGCCCCAGCCAGGCCCCCGTGCCCGCGATCAGCAGGTGAAACCCCAGCCCCCAGATGCCCGCGGACTTGTGCAGGTCCGACATCACCACGCGCAGGCTGCGGCCCCAGCGCAGCGTGAACAGCTCGGCCAGGATCTTGCGGTGGATGACGATGCCGGTGGCGATCAGCACCAGCATGGCCACGCCCAGGAAGCCCACGATCCAGCGCGGTCCGAAGAACAGGAACACGTGCAGCATGCGCAGGTACTGCCCCAGCTGGCTGTCCACCGGGCCGATCGGTGCGCCCGTGTCGGGCCGCAGTGCGAGCTTGGTGCGCTGGGCCGCGGGCGCTCCGGCCTCGCGCACGAACGCGAAATACGCGGGGTTCACCGCATCGGGCAGGGCGATCGCGTCCACGTTGGCGCCGGGGTAGTGCGCCTGCACCTGGGCCAGCACCGTGTCGAGCGGGGCCGGGTGCTCCGCCCGTGGCAGTCGCGCGAGCGATGGATTGGCCCACAGGTCGATCTCGTGCTTGAACACCACCACCGACCCCGAGAAGCACACGATGAACAGCAGCAGGCCCGTGACGATGCCTGCCCACGAGTGCAGCGTGAGCAGGCGGTTCAGCGTGCGCTGTCCGGGCATGGCGCGTGCGCGGTCAGAAGAAGTAGGTCAGGCCCAGGCTGAAGTTGCGCGGCATGGCCGGCGAGACCACGTTGGCGTTCACCGCGCCGTCGTAGTAGGCCCGGTCGAACACGTTCTTCACGCCGGCCGTGATGCGGTAGCTGGGCCCGGCATAGCTCACCGAAATGTCGGCGACCGTGTAGGCGGGCAGGGTGAAGGGGTAGGAGCCGATCTGCTCGCTGGCATGGCGCACGCCGGCGCCCAGCGTGAGCTGCGGCACCTGCGGCAGCTTGTAGGTGGCCCAGAGGGACACCGTGTGACGCGGCGTCAGGTTGAGTGGCTTGCCGACGATGGCGGCATTGTTGTCGCGCGTGACTTCCGTGTCGATGTACGTATAGGCGCCGGTGATCTTCCAGTTCCGGCGCAGGTCGGCGCCCACTTCCAGTTCCAGCCCGCGCGCGCGCTGCTCGCCGGTCTGCACGCTGTAGGTGGGGTGCGCCGCATCGGAGGTGGTGACGTTGCGGCGCTTGAGGTCGAAGAGCGCCAGCGAGCCGGTCACGCCGCGGTCGGGTGCCTCGTATTTCAGGCCCGTTTCCCACTGCTTGCCCGTCTCCGGGACGAACGGCACGCCCGAGAACGTGGTGCCCGCCATCGGCAGGAACGATTCGCCGTAGCTCGCATAGGCCGCCCAGCCGGGCACGAACTCATAGACCAGGCCGGCGGACAGCGTGGTGGCGGAGTCCTTCTGCTTGGTCTTCTGCCCGGCGATGTGGTCGTCGATGGTGTTGCTCGACCAGTCGCGGCGCAGGCCGAAGAGCGCCGTCCACTGCGGATCGAACTTGATCTGCTCCTGCGCATAGAGGCCCACCACGTCGAGCCGCTCCGGTGCATCGGCCGTGTAGCCCACGGGGCAGGTTGCCGGCACGCCGTACACCGGGTTGAACAGGTCCATCGGGGCGATGGTGCAGGTCCGGCGGCCCAGCCAGGTCTTGCCGCTGCGCGCGTCCAGGCCGGCCACCAGCCGGTGCTTCACGCCAAGGGCGTCGAATTGCGCCAGCAGGGAAGTGTCGGTGGCCAGCATGTCGTCGTCCATGTATTGGCGCGTGGCCGTGCGGTTCTGCAGGCGCTGGTTGGCCTGCAGCGTGCCGTTGGCGACGAGGTTGCCGGTGCCGCCCTCGGTTTCGTAGCGCACGCTCTGGCGCAGCGTCAGGGCCGGCGAGAAGCGGTGCTCCAGTGCATAGCCGACCGACTTCGTCTCGATGTCGTAGCCGCCGAAGCCGGGGTCGCCGGTATAGAGCGTGGTGCGCACCGGGCCGTTGCGGTTGGGCAGTACCGTACCGTAGGGCGTGACGCCCTGCTGGCGCATCCAGTTGCCCTGGCTGTAGGTGGCGAACAGCACCAGGTCGGTCTGCGGGCCCAGGTCCAGCGAGAGCGAGGGAGCGATCCAGCGGTCGCGGCGGTAGATGAAGTCGGTCGGATCGTCGCTGTTGGACACCTGCGCGTTGATGCGGAGTGCCGCCTTGCCCGACTCGTTCAGCGGCCGGTTCAGGTCGGCCTGCAGCGTGCGCAACCCGTAGCTTCCCACTTCGACGCCCACTTCGCCCAGCGCCTCGCGCTTGGGCCGCTTGCTGATCGCGTTGACGATGCCGCCGGGCTGCACCTGTCCGTACAGCACCGAGGCCGCGCCTTTCAGCACCTCGAAGCGCTCGTAGCCATAGGGGTTCAGGCGCGTCCACATGCCGGCGCTCTGCACCAGTCCGTCGATGAGGATGGACTCGGTGGAGCGGAAGCCCCGGATGTTGATGTCGTCGAAGCCGCGACGCCCGAAGTTCACCGGGCTCACGCCCGCCACGGTCTGCAGTGCCTGCTGCATGTTGGTGACCTGGCGAGACTCCATCTGCTCGCGCGTCACCACGCTTACCGACTGCGGCGTCTCCAGCCGGCGCATCGGCGCCTTGCCGGCCGTCTGGGCCTCGGTCGGGGCGAAGCCCACGTCCTTCTCGGTGCTGGCGTTGATGCGCACTTCCTGCAGTTGCGCCGTGTTCGCTGCACCGGCGGCCTCCGAGGTGGCCGTGGCCTGCGCGAACGCGGCTTGCGACAGGCAGAGCGCCAGCGGGGTCAGGGCACCCCGGCCCAGACGGCGGGCCGGGCGGCCAGCCTGGGAAACGCGGTTGGAGGCGAGCGCTGCGCCATGCGCGGCCGCCGTTGCGGAACGGGAGTGGACCATGGGAATGCGGGAAGGAAAGCTGCGGAGACGCAGTGATGTATCAAAAAGTTTTATTAATTATAATAAAAACAATTCGCATTCAATGTTTTTGGGAAGAGCAGGCCTGCACGTTCCGCGCGCTGGTATCCACGGCCTCAGCCCGGAACCCGGTAGTGGTACCCGTAGGCCGTCCTGAACCCCATGGATTCATACAGCCGCAGTGCAGGTGCGTTCTGCGCCCGCACCTGCAGGTAGGCGCTGGTCGCCCCGGCCTCGCTGCCCCAGTGCAGCAGTGCCTCCACCAGGGCGCGTCCGCGCCCGCTGCCCCGGTGGTCGGGGGCCACGGCCAGGTCGAACAGGCCCACGGCGCCGCGCTCCAGCACCGCCAGCCCGAAACCGACGGCATGGCCATGGACGCCGAGCTGCAGTGCATAGCCCACGGGGTGGGCGATGGCGTCCAGGATGCCGCGGTGCAGGTTGCGGTGGTGCAGGGCCACGCCATTGGCCGCCGCGAAGCCTTCCAGCCACGCGGACGATGGCGAGGTGCTGACCAGGGTGTTGCCATCGGGCCTGGGCAGCGAGCCCGGCGGCAGGGGCCGTTGCAGCACCAGCGAGGGGTCGAAGTGCTGGTAGCCCGCATCCGCCAGCGCCTGGTCGGCTTCGGCCGGCGCGAGGGGCGAGATGCGGAACACGGCGGGCAATCCATGCCGCGCGTACAGCACTGCCGCCGCCTCGCGCACGCCATCGAACGGCGCATCCGCCACCAGCGCGTTGACCGAATTGGCGCGCTTGGTGTACCCGCCCGATAGCCGGAACACCCAGCCTTCGTGGAATACCGTCTGGTGCGCAGGCCAGGCGTTGAAGGCGCGCTCTTCCAGCGCGCGGACGAGGGTTGCAGGGGCTGTGTGGGTCATCTTTCCTGTGCCTGAACCAGCAAGGCGAGGGTGGACAGAGTGCGCAGCAGCGCTCCGCGCTCCGGGGACCGCAACCGCGCGGGAACGGTTTCCAGCAGCGCCGCCGTGCGGTCCAGGCCGGCGTGCCGGAGCTGGCGCGCCTGGTCCCGTGCCCGCACCTCCAGCCCGCCAGGCTGGTGGCGCAGGCCCTGGCGCAGCCACTGCGCCAGCCATTGCGACGTGGCGCCGAGGAGGACCCGGGCGCCCGTGGACGTTTCGCTGGCCGTGCGCAGCGCGAGCGCCTGTGCGGCGGGGGCCTCGATCTGCGGCACCACCGCGCGCTGGTCCGTGAGCAGGGCCAGCGGTTGCATCACGGCGCGGCCCTGGTGCAGGGCCACCGGCCCCGCGACGGCGCGCAGGGCACCCCATTCGCCCGACAGCGTGCGTGCCAGCGCGTCCACCGCGCCTGGCGCTGCCGCACGGTGCGGCAAGGCGAGGTGCAAGGCAGCGGAGGAAGACGCGATGCGTGCGTGCAGCACCTGGGCGGCGGCGTCCCAGGTGCACTCCTCGGTGTGCATGCCCGGGAAGGCCACCACATGCAGCGGACCGGATGTCCCCCCGGCCGCGCCCGTGGCGGCCTGGCGCGGTTGCACGAACTCCGGCGGCATGTTGCGCAGGCGCTCCACCAGCGACTCCACGCTGCCCTGGCGCAGCGGGGCAGCCAGGTCGTCCCAGGCCGTGGGCGAGAGCGGCATCACGCCGGTCTGGCGCGCGCCGGAGCCGATGTCGATGGCGCCGTTGGCGCGCCGGGTCGCGGTCTTGGTGATGACCTGCCCCGCGGCGATTTGCCGCAGCGGAAAACCCGCCACCCGCCGGCCGGACAGCGCCTGCCCGGGGCCGCCTTCGCCGCGCGGCCACTGGCGCTCCAGCACCGTCACGGTCTGCGTGTCCGGGTCGGCGAACAGCAGGCTGGCGCCCTCGGCCGCGTCGTCGGCCCACAGCGCCGCGCCCAGCGACACGAGCTTGAGGTGGTCCAGCGCCACCTCGCCCTTCACCCCGATGCCCAGGATCTGGCTCGCATGCAGCGGCGGCCGCGACGGGCCCGGCGGCTGGGCGGCGGCGTCCTCGGCATGCGCGGCGGCGCGCGGCCGCGCCCACAGTTCTGCCGCCACCTGCAGCGTCCGCGCGGGGTCATCGCGGCTGCTGCGCGCCTGCTGGGACTGCAGCAGCAGCGACAGCTCGGCCAGGCCGTCGTCCACCCAGCGCCAGCCCAGCGCCTGCGCCCGGGCGCGTACCGCGCCGAACCGCGCGGCCAGGGCCATGGGGGGCTGCGACGTGCCTTCGAGCCACAGCGCCAGCAGCAGCTCGTCCAGCGCGTCGCGCAGCTGCAGGGCTTGCGGAGCGCGCAGGCGTCCCGGTGCCGTGCCGCTGCCTTCCGGCGCGGCCAGCGTGGCTTCGCCGCGCGGCGCGACCTCCACCATGGTCTCGTCGCCACCGGGAGTCAGTTCCCCCGCGGCGCGGAAGGCCCAGAGGGCCACCACCACGTGGGCGCAGCCGCTGCCCTGCTGGCAGTCGCAGCGTGCGTGCACCAGCGAACTGCGCGAGAAAAAGCGCACCGTGCACATCGGCAGCCGCGCCGCGGGCGGCACAGAGGGGCCGTGCCAGGGCTGTACCGCCACCACCGGCCGCGATGCCGCCAGGCGCGCGGCCTGCTCCAGCACCGAGGGCGCGATGCTGGCCGCCACCGTCGCGTCGTCGAAATGGGCGGGGCTCCAGGGGCCTTCGGCCGCGGATGCGGGAGTGGCCGCGGCGGATGCGGGGGCACCGCCGTCAGAGGCATTTTCGCCAGCGGCCCCGGGCGTTGCGCCGCGTGCATGGTCCTGCTGGTAGGCCAGCACCAGCATCACGCGGTGCCGGCACATGCCGCCGGCCGTGCAGGTACATGCCGCGTCGCGCAGCGTGCGGCCCGGCGGCAGGCGCGTGCGTACGCCGTCGGCGAACTCCGCCACCACCGTGCCGTCGGCTTCCGTCGCCAGGCGGGGCAGCAGGCCCGCGGCCACGTCCTTCTGCGCGCGCTTCACGAAGCCCGCATTGGCAAGCGCGGTGAGCGCCTCGGGGGTGAGTTCGAGCAGGTCGGTCCGGTGCGCTGCGTCGTTCATGCCTGCACCTTTTCGGCCAGCCATGCCGCGAGCTGCCCCGGCGTCATGGCGCCCACTTGAGCGCCCTCGCGTACGAGCCGCGCGGCCATCTCCCGGTCGTAGGCGGGTTCGGCCTGCGCGTCGAGCGCGGCCAGGCCCAGCACCCTGGCGCCCGCGCCGGTCAGCGCCTTCACGCGGCGCACCAGCTCGCCCGGGTCGCCGCCCTCGTAGAAATCGCTCACCAGCACGACGATGGTGCGCGAAGGATTCGCCACCAGCGATTGCGCATATCCCACGGCCTTGGCGATATCGGTGCCGCCGCCCAGCTGCACCTTCATGAGCAGTTCCACCGGATCGGACACGTCGGCCGTCAGGTCCACTACCTGGGTGTCGAAAGCGACCAGCCGCGTGCGCATGCCCGGCAACTGCCAGAGGCACGCGGCCATCACGGCGCTGTGGATGACGGAATCCACCATGGAGCCGCTTTGGTCGATCAGCAGCACGATGTCCCATGGCTCGGCATGCCGGCGCGTGCGGCTCGAGAACACCGGCCGTTCCAGGTAGAGCCTGCCGCGCGCCGGGTCCCAGCGGCGCAGGTTGGCCGCCAGGGTGCGCTGGAAGTCGAAGTTGCGCGCCACCTTGAGGCGTGAGCGCCTGCGCCGGTCGCGGCTGCCGCCGAAGGCCTGCCGCACTTCGGTCGCAAGCTTCTCCATGATGCGTCGCACGACCTCGGCGACCAGCCGGCGCGCGGCCGCCAGCACCTCGGGGTTCATCAGGTGCTTGGTATGCAGCACCGCGCGCAGCAGCGATTCGGAAGGCTCGATGCGTTCCAGGACTTCGAGGTTGGTCACCACCTCGTCGATGCCGTAGCGCTCCACTGCGTCGCGCTCCAGGCGTTCGATCACCTCCTTCGGGAAGAGCGTGTGGATGGCGTTGATCCAGTCCGGGGTGCTCAGCGCGGAGGGGCCCAGGCCGGCGCTGCGCTCGCCGCGTTCGGCGCGGTCGCCGTCGCGGCCATAGAGCCATTCGAGTGCCGCATCGGCCGCCTGCGCGGCCTCGCCCAGCGCGCCGCAGGCGGGCTCGGCCGGTTCGCCGAGCAGCAGGCGCCAGCGCTGCAGGGGATCTGGAATGGACAGGGTCATGCCAGTGCCTCCATCTCGGTATCCGTGGGCAGGCCCCAGGCAGCCAGCCGGGCGGCGGCGGCGGCCTCGCCAGCACGCGCGGCCGCGATGTCTTCCGGCGCGAAGCCGCCGGCCTGCGCCGCGGTGAGGGTACGGCGCGGCAGGTGCCGAGCACCGTGCAGCGCGAGCACCTGGCCGGCCAGGTCGCCGCGCTCGCGCGGCGGCAGCCAGGCGAAGGCCGCGCGCAACGCCGGCAGGGCGAGGATGAACTCCGCATCGTCCAGCGCCCGGACCCGCCGGTCCATGCCCGCAGCGAAGGCCGGCTGGGTGGCCAGCGATTCGCGCGCCAGGGCGAGGAGGCCGGCCAGCGCGTCGCCCAGCGTGGATGCCGTCATGGCGCCCAGCAGCGCCAGTGCCTCCTCCACGGCCTCGGGGGGCGCTGCGTCGCCCGTACCGGGGCGCCCGGACAGCGCCAGGACCGCGCCGAGCGCCGCGCCCCGGGCGACGGGGGCCGCCTGCGGATCGGCGGCCTTGCGCTGCCAGACGGCGATCGCCCGCGCGGGCTCCAGGGCCAGCGGTGCCGGAGCGCCTTCATGCAGGTCGGCGAGGTGGTCCGCCACGATGCGGTGCAGGGCGCGGTGGCCCCGCAGGTGGTCCTCGACGTCGGCGGGCGCCACCGCGGCAGGGGCCTCCAGCAGCCAGAGCGCCCGGTCGACACCGGCTTCCACCGCCACACGCAGCGCGGGTGCCCCCGCCATGCCCAACCACTGGCCGTGCCGCAGCAGCGTGTGCAGCAGCCCCAGGGCCGGCGCCAGTGCCTCGAAGCGCGGCTCCTGGCCGATGGCTTCGCCGAGTTCGCGCAGCAATCCGTCGCTCACGGAGGGCAGGCCCGCCCAGGCGGCCCGGTTCAGTGCTTCGGCCAGCGGCACGATACGGCCGCGGGCGCGCCGCAGGTCGTCCTCGAGCCGGGCGCGGGCGGCATCTTCCAGCGTGGCGCCCCAGGCACCCGCCTCGATGAGGGCGGCCTGCTGCTCCAGCGGCTCGCCGAGGCGCCAGGCCTCCTCGCGCTCTCCCGACATCGCCAGCGCCGGGCCGCGCGTGCGCACCACGCCGGGCAGCTGCAGCAGGGCCAGTCGGTGCAGCACACGGCTGCGGGCGCGGTCCCCGTCCTGCAGCAGGTCGAGCGTGACCGTGCCGCGCAGCTCCAGCCCGTGCGCGGCCAGCTCCGCCTGCACTGCGGCCACCAGCGGCGGCTGCGGCGTGCCGGGCGCGAGGTGTCCTGCCGCGTCCCCGGCGAGCACGTCCATGGCTTCCACCAGCACCGGATCGGTCCCCGCGCGCAGCGGGCCGCGGTAGGTCCAGGGCAGCGGCGCATCCAGGGCATCCTTCACCAGCGCGCCCGCGAGCGCGTCCAGCCAGTCCGACCGCAGTGGCTGCCGGTGCCCGCGCAACCGCGCCAGGCCGCTTGCCCGCGCATGCACGGCCATCAGGTCGGCCGTGGAGGCCGGCAGCTTGCGGCCGCGCAGGCGCTGCACCACATGCCGCAGCGCCTCGCGCGCGGCGCCCCCGGGGCCGTGCTCCCACAGCCACTGGTAATACTGCGGCGACGGCATGCCGGAGGCATAACCGGCAAAGGCATCGAGCCTGCGGAAGGTGTAGGGCACGAGGTAGGAGCCGAAGCGCGGCGCATCCTCCGGTGCCGTCGAGGAGGCGCCGGCCTCTTCTGCGGAGCCGTCGTCGCCAGGCTGCGGCACCGCTGGCTCGATGTCCGGCAGGCCGCGCCAGAGCCGCGCGAGCGCCGGAGCGTGGTAGCCGCCGCAGACCACGAGCACCGGGCCGGCACCGCGCGCCATCGCCCAGGCGATCCAGCGCGCCATCATCCGCTCGCGCGCCTGGTTGCCCTGCGAGCCGGCTTCCCCATCCCCCCGCAAGTGGCTGAAATAGGTGGACAGGCGCAGGGCAAGGCTGTCGTCTCCACCGCTCCCTGCGCCGTCCCCCGGCCCCTCGTCCTCGAAGAGATGGTCCCACAGCGCATCCCGGCCCTGCACCGCGAGCTTGTCCGCGAGCGCGCGTTCGTAGGCCTCCGCGCGGGCCTGGTGCTGCGCATCGGCCGCATCGGCGTAGCGGTTCTCCAGCTGCGCGAAGGCCGGATGCCAGGCGGGCAGGTCGATGAAGCGCACCTGCGCCCCGGTCTCGCGCCCCACCTGCAGCGCCTGCCATTCGGGCGAGTGCTCGGCGAAGGGCGTCCACGATCCGCGGTGGGTGTCGCCGTGCGACAGGTAGGAATAGATCGCCACCGGCAGCCGGTGGGGCAGGGCGAGTTCATGGAGCCGGCCGTTGAAATCCGCCGGCCCCTCGATCAGCACGAAGGCCGGCCGCAGCGCGCGGATGCGCTCCGCCACCAGCCGCGCACAGGCGGGGCTGTGGTGGCGCACGCCGAGGATGACGGGCTCGGCGCCCTGCACCGCGGCGTCCTTCACGGCAGCCGGTGGCGTGCTTCGTAGTACGCGCGCCAGTGCGCGCCGGAGCGCTTGGCCGCCTTCTGCTCGAAGTAGCGGCGCAGCTTGGCGCGGTCGTCGGCGTTGTCCTTGACCACCGTCCCGGCGATGCAGTCCACGAGGTCGGCGGGCGAACCCTCGCGCTGCTCCAGGAACCATGCCCGCACGCCCACGGCGTGGGCGACGTTGACGGCCTCCGCCGTGGACATCACGGCCGAGAGGCGGTCCATGGCCGCGTCCGCGGTCGCGCCGCCGCGGCCGTCGGCCGGAGCGCCGCGCAGGTCGCGGAACGTGGAGACCAGCAATTCCACCACCGGCTGCGGCACGGCATGGGGGATGCCGCTCTGCGCGAGCAGCCGCGCGCTGGCATCCTGCACGAGCGACAGTTCCCTGTCGAAGTCGAGGATGGGGAACACGGTCTCGAAGTCGAACCGGCGCTTGAGCGCCGCGCTCATCTCGTTCACGCCGCGGTCGCGCGTGTTGGCCGTGGCGATGATGTTGAAGCCCTCGCGCGCGTAGAGCATGGCGTGCTCGCCCGCGAGTTCGGGCACCGCCATCACCCGGTCGGACAGCATGCCCAGCAGGCAGTCCTGCACTTCCAGCGGCGCGCGCGTGATCTCCTCGAAACGCACGATGCGCCCCTGCTGCATGCCCTGGTAGAGCGGTGCGGGTACGAGCGCACGCGGGCTGGGCCCTTCGTTGATCAGCAGCGCATAGTTCCACCCGTACTTGATCTGGTCTTCCGTGATCGAGGCTCCGCCCTGAATGGTCAGGGTGGAGACGCCCGAGATCGCCGTGGCGAGCAGTTCGGACAGCAGCGACTTGGCCGTGCCGGGCTCGCCCACCAGCATCAGGCCGCGGCCGGTGGCCAGAGTCACCAGCATGCGCTCGATGCCCGCCACGGGTGCCACGATCTTGGGCGCGATGCCCAGCGCCGCATCGCCGAGGATGAAGCTGCGCGCGGCGCGCAGGCCCATCGACCAGCCCGGCGGGCGCGGGTCGGTGTCCTGGGCGCGCAGGCGCTCCAGTTCTGCGGCATGGAGGATCTCTGCGGGCGGGCGCTGCAGCGGGGGCCCGGCGCTCGCGGCGTCGCCGGAAGGTGTCTTGGTGCGGGAAGTGGCCATGGTGCGGTCGGGGTGGATTCAGGAAAGGGAAGAGAGCTGCCAGCCTGTGGCAGGTCAGGCGCGCAGCCCCTCCATGTCGCGCACGAGTTCGCTGGCGGAGATGGGGTCCAGCCGCCCGATGGGCTCGGCATTCTGCATCTCGCCCCAGGCCGTCGGCTTGCCGACCTGCACGTCGCCCAGCTCTTGCTCGGGGTATTCGTCCACCATGCCCACGATGATGCCCGGGTCCAGGTGCAGCTCGATCACGCGGTCGGCGCCCAGCGGCTTGGTGAAATACCAGATACCGCCGCCGTCCTGCGCCTGGCCGCGGCGCCAGCCCTTGTTCACCAGGCCCAGCACGCGGCCCGTGGGCACCTTGGCCTTCGTCCAGCG
Source organism: Acidovorax sacchari (assembly GCF_042847045.1). Lineage (NCBI taxonomy): Bacteria > Pseudomonadati > Pseudomonadota > Betaproteobacteria > Burkholderiales > Comamonadaceae > Acidovorax > Acidovorax sacchari. Next base: position 4,501,594 of record NZ_AP035783.1, on the reverse strand, counting down.
CGAAAGCTTGATGTCTGCCTTCTCGGCTTCGGTCAGCGTGTAGGTGTCGCGGCCGATCTGCGGGAAGGGCTGCAGCAGTTCGTAGTCCGCGAAGACCCGCCCGAAGGCTGCCGCGTCCGCGGGCGTGATCTCCAGCGCATGCGGCACGCCGATGCGCACCTGTGCGCCGTCCGGAATGTCGAAGGGATCGTCCTCGGCGGTGGTGGCGCTGCCGTCCTCCGCCACGCGGAAGCAGGCCGCGAGCCGGCCGCCGTAGCTGCCGCCGTCCTCCACCTCGTACACGCCCCAGACCAGGCGCTGCACGATGTGGCGCACCAGCGGGTGGTCGGCCAGGAAGGTGCGGAACACCTCCGGCGTCCACCGCCGGCGCGCGCACATGGCCACCTCCAGCCGCAGCAGCTGCTGGCTGGCGATGGTGCGCGCATCCTTCTTCAGCAGCTTGAAGCGCTCCACCGCCTCCTGCGACAGCGCGGGGTCGTCGGTCTTCTTGGGCTTGGGCAGGTCCGGCAGGCGCGCGCCGTCGCTGCCGTCCGCCGAGATCTCGCGCACATAGGGCTTGAGCGCCTCGTCGAAGCCCACCTTGAACGCCCGCGGTCCGAAGTCCAGCCGCAGCGTGCCCTGCGCGTCCAGGCCCAGGTCGGGCGCGAGCCGGTCCTCCAGCTCCTCGGGCGTGAGGCCGCGCGCCTCGGCGATCGCCGCGATCTTCTCGCGCGCCTTGTCCTGCAGGCCCTTGAACTTGATCTTCTGCGCGATGCCGTTGAGCAGCATCAGTGCGACGTCGGTGCCGATCTGCGCGAGCACGTCCAGGCCCGTGACGGCGCGCGCATGCGCCGATTCGCCCGGCCAGGCACGGATGAACGGCGTAAGCCGGCGGGCCGTGTCGTCGGTGCCGAGCAGCCCCAGCGAGGTCAGCGCCCATCCCTCCTTCGACGGGCCGCCCGCTCCCAGCCAGGCGCTGAAGGCATCCCAGGCGAAGTCGGACAGCGATTCGGGCGTGCAGGCCTCGCGCACCATCGCGATGCCGGCATACACCTCTTCGCTGGTGGGGAAGGTGAGCATCTGCCCGAGCGCGTCCAGCGCATCGTCCGGCAGCGCCTTGCCCTGGCCCGGACCGCCCTGCAGCACCGGCCGCCGCCAGCCGCGCGGCTGCCAGAACTCCGGCAGCTTCGCACGCCTGGTGGGAAAGCGGTCCAGCGGGCTTTCGTCGAGTACCGCACGCAGTGCCTGCACCACGGCATCGTCGCCATGGCGTGCCGCCACATCGAGCAGCACGGCCTCGTGGCCCTGGGCACACAGCAGGCGCAGGGCCGCACCCGCGCAGTCGCGCGCCTCGCCGGCCTTGCCCAGTGCCGGCGCGATGAGCGCGCAGGCCGCATGTTCGGGATACTTGAGCAGCCAGGCACGGCCCGCGGCCCGTGCGGTCTTGAGCTTGGCGAAGGCGCGCGCGGCCGTGGGCGCGATCTCCACCGCGCCGTAGTGCATCGCCCAGGCCAGGTTCTCGGCCGGCTTCAGGCGCACCATGGCGGCCAGTGCCGGCAACGCGGGCAGGCCCAGCGTGGCGATCGCGTATCCGATGTCTCCACCCTCCATCTGGCCGGCCACGGCGTTCCAGAACGGCACGGCCATCTCCGGCGGCAGGTGCGCCACGGCGGTGGTGTCGAGCGTGTACCAGTAGTAGCGTTCGCGCTTGCGCTCGGCCACCATGGCGCGCCAGGCCGCGATCAGCGCTTCGGCATCGCGTGCGCGGACGGCCTGTCCCGCATCCTTGCGCATGGGGGCAAATTGCTGCTGCTTTCGGCCGTCGAAGCCCAGCAGGTTCAGCATTTCATCCACATCCTGGGCGGACTTGGCGTAGCGGTTCATCTGCCAGGAGTTCAGGCGCTTTGCCTCCTCGCGGGCACCCGGTGTCCACTGTTCCACGGGCGCCAGCGGCAGCGGCTCCAGCGCCAGCACCGCGGCCGTCTTGCGGGCGGTCTTGGCGAGCCACGGCGGGCGGGCCAGCACGTCGGGCAGCTCGTCCGGCGCCGCCACTTCGGCGGGCCCTGCGAGCAGCGCCAGCCGCCGGTCGATGGCGCCCTGCGCGGCGGCGTCCAGCCAGGGCCGCAGCAGCGGCAGGCTGTCGCCGTGCGCGCGCAGCAGGCGCGAGAGCATCGGCGTCAGCAGGCCGGCTTCCTTGCCGTCGGCAGCCACCAGCCGCGACAGCGCGGCGATGCCCGCGAGCGGCCAGCGGTCCACCGCCAGCGAGAGCCGGGCGAGCTCGCTCTTGGATTCGCTCGCGACCCGGGCCAGTGCGGACACGGCCTCGGGAGTGCCGATGGCGGCGAGCGCCTCGCCAGCGGCTTCGTTGCCGGCCCCGCGCTCCAGCACCGCCACCGCGCCGCAGCCGCGCTCGCGCACGGCGGTGGCCACCATGCCTTCCTGGGTCCAGAAGCTGTGGGAATGGGTCGGACGCGTCTTGGCGGCGATCGCCAGCGCGGCAGGGTCCTGCGCCGTGAGCAGCAGCCAGTGCAGCGTGTCGGGCGCGTCCTTCTCCGTGGACAGCCGGTGCGCGAGCGCATCCGACAGGGCAGGCCGGTCCGGCAGCAGCAGCGCCAGCACGGGCTGCTGCACGGGATGCAGCGAGGGCAGGGCCGCCTCGATCCGGTCCGCGCAGGCCTCCCACTCGGCTTGCGGCGCGGCCGCCAGATACTCGCGGAACGCCTCTTCGCCACGGCCCACGGGGCCGCGCCAGCTGTCGCTCAAGGGGCGGGTCACGGTGCTGGAGAGTTGCAGAACGCGCTGTTTCGCATTCTGGTCGTAGGTGGGCGTGACCGCGATCCGCTGCGCCGCGATCAGGAGGTCCACCGCGCCCGGCAGCCCGTACTGCGCCACGAGGTAGTCCACTGCCGCGGCACCGCGGGCATACTCGCCGTGGTAGCCGCACGTGGAGAGCGCCAGCGCCAGCAGCACCGCATCGGCCTCTGCATCGGCCGATGCATCGTCTTGACCCAGGCGGTCGATGGCGCGCTGCAGGGTGTCGCGCAGCGCGGCATCGGTGCCGGGCACGTCCGCCCGCACGGTCAGCGCGGTGCGCGCCCGCTGCCATGCCTGGTCCAGCGGCAGCACCGGCCGTGGCCGCGGAAACCGGCGCGAGGGGTACGCGTCGCGCTTCATCTGCGGCGACAGGCGCACCGGCTCGCCTTCGGCGAGCCAGGGCGGCACCTGCGCCTCGCCGCTGCCGGCGGCCCCCGCGACCGCGGCCGGTGCGCTGGGCGTGGCCTTTTCCTGCGCGGCGTGTGCCGCAGCTTCGGTGATCAGCGCGCGAGCGAGGTCCTGGGCCTGCTGAGCGACCTGCCCCGTCGTGCCCCAGCCCTGCAGCATGCCTTCGGATTTCAGCTGCTCGAACGCCATGGCTGCGCCCTGGTCGCTCACGCCGTGCTGGCGTTTGATCACGGCCGCCGAGAGCACGTCGCCCACTTTCAGGGTGCCGTCGGCGATCTGCGACCGGATGGCGAAGGCAGCGCGCTCGCACTGCGCATCCAGGCCTTCGGCCGGTGGCGGTGCCTGCACGGAAGCCGGGACCGCTGCCACGGGCTGGGTGGATGCCGCGGTCTGTCCCGATGCCGCCGCAGCCACCGCCGGGGTACTTCCGGCCGCGGGCACCGGAGCGGGCGCCTTGGCGGAGGCCGGCTTCGCGGCAGCCACCGGCGTGGCGCCGATCGCCGCCCCGGCCGCCACGCCGACCTCCGCGTAGCCCTTGCCCGTCTTTTCGGTGACCAGCTTGGCCATTGCGGCCGTGGCCTTGCTCGCGTCGGCGAAGGCTTTGGTCTGGCTCTGCCCGGCGGTGCCGATACGGCCCCACCGGATGTTCAGGTCGGAGCCGGCCTGCTCCACTTCCCAGAATTTGCTGGAGCTTCCTTCGATCAGTTCGAAACGGCGCATGAAGTCGTGAGTCCTTTCGGAAAAAGAGCCTCAAGGGGCGGCGGCCAGAGGGCCGCCGGGGCCGGCCGGATGCCGGCCGGGATCAGGAGCTGGCGGCCGGCGGGCCCGCGCCCTCCGCGGGCGCCGGACCGCCGCCCTGTGCCGCGGCAGCGGCCGCCTGCTCCTGGCGTTCCTTGGCCATCTGCTCCACCAGTTGCTGGCGGCCCTGCTGGGCCACGGCGATCATTTTCGCGCGGTCCTTGTGGTGCGGGTACATGCGGTCGGCCAGGGCGATGTTGTGGTGGCGGAAGCGGTTCGCCAGCGCCTCGGCCTGATCGGCCGGCATGCCCATCACCTCCAGCACGGTGCGCGCGGTCTTCAGGCTGGACTCGAACACCTCGCGCTCCACCCGCGTCACGCCCAGGTCGCGCAACGCGTTCCAGTGCGTCACGTCGCGCGCGCGGGCCACGATCTCCAGCTGCGGGAAGTGCTTGCGCGCGAGCTTCACGATCTTGAGCGACTGCTCGGTGTCGTCCACCGCCACCACCAGCACGCGCGCCTGCGCCGCGCCCGCGATGCGCAGCAGGTCCAGCCGCGTGGCGTCGCCGTAGAACACGCGGTAGCCGAAGGTGTGCGCCACCTCCAGCATGTCCACGCTGTGGTCCAGCACCGTGGCCGGCACGCCCTGCGCCAGCATCATGCGCGCCACGATCTGCCCGTAGCGGCCGAAGCCCGCGATGATCACCGGGGCCTCCTGCGGCTCGGATATCTCTTCCACCTCCGGCGGTGGCTCGGTGCCCAGGCGCGCATGGCGCCGCAGCAGCACGCGGTCCATCGCCGTGAGCAGCAGCGGGCTGAGCAGCATCGACAGCGCCACGGCGCCGATCAGCAGCGATGCCGTCTCCGCCGGGATCGCCCCCGCCCCCGCGCCGGTCTGGAACACCACGAACGCGAACTCACCGCCCTGCGCCAGCAGCAGCGTGAACACCGGCCGCTCCTGGTAGGCCATGCCCGTGGCGCGCGCGAGCGTGTGGATCACCACCGCCTTCACGGCAAGGAAGCCGAACAGCAGCGCCAGCATGGTCCAGGGCGAGCGCATCAGCACGCCGAAGTCGATGGTCATGCCCACGGCCATGAAGAACAGGCCCAGCAGCAGGCCCTTGAACGGCTCCAGGTCGGTTTCCAGCTCGCGGCGGTATTCGCTCTCGGCCAGCAGCACGCCGGCGAGGAAGGCGCCCAGCGCCATCGACAGGCCCACGGCCAGCATCAGCATGGCCGTGGCGACCACCAGCAGCAGCGCCGCGGCCGTGAAGATCTCCGGCGTGCGGCTGCGCGCGATCCAGCGCAGCAGCGGGCGCAGCAGCAGGCGCCCGCCCAGCACGATCCCGCCCACCACGCCGACGATCTTCGCGGCCTCCAGCGCCAGGCCGCCGGCCGTGTGGGGCTGCGCCGCGCCGCCCGCGCCCTCCGCGCCGGCGGCCAGCAGCGGCAGCAGCGCGAGGATGGGGATGGCCGCCACGTCCTGGAAGAGCAGGATCGAGAATGCCTTCTGCCCGCTGTCCGTGCGCATCAGGTTGCGCTCGGCCAGCACCTGCAGCGCGATCGCGGTGGACGACAGCGCCAGCCCCAGTGCCCCGACCAGCGCGACGCGCCACGGCAGCCCGCAGGCCCAGGCCACCGCCCACAGCAGGGCCGCGCAGCCCAGCACCTGCGCGCTGCCGAGCCCGAAGATCGGCCGGCGCATGCTCCACAGCCGGCTCGGCTGCAGCTCGAGCCCCACGAGAAACAGCATCAGCACGACCCCGAACTCGGCGAAATGCAGGATGTCCTGCACATTGCTCACCAGGCCCAGGCCCCACGGGCCGATGGCGATGCCGGCCGCGAGGTAGCCGATGATGGCGCCGAGCCCGAGCGCGCGCGCGATGGGCACCGCCAGTACGGCGGCGCCGAGGTAGAGGAATCCGTAGGTGAGCCAGGTGGGTGCGTGGGCCATGGACGCGGTGTCGGCAGCGGCAGGGACGAGAAGAGGTGGCGGAAGAGGGAGCGCCGGGGCATTGTGCCCCGTTAACATGCTCCACCGTGTCGGCGGCCATGCCGGCACGGCATCCCCGTTCCATTTTCTCCTGCTGCCTTCCCATGGATTTCCACACCTGGCTCGCCTTCGCCGCCGCCGCCTGCCTCATCGCCCTCTCGCCCGGCTCCGGGGCCGTGCTGTCCATGAGCCACGGGCTGGCCTACGGCGTGCGCCGCACGGGCGCGACCATCCTCGGCCTGCAACTGGGCCTGCTGCTCGTGCTGGTGATCGCCGGTGCCGGCGTGGGCTCGCTGCTGCTGGCGTCCGAGAGCGCGTTCAGCGCGGTGAAGGTGATGGGCGCGTGCTACCTGATCTATCTCGGGTTCACCCAGTGGCGCGCGGGCGGCGCCTCGGTGTTGGGCGACACAGGGGCCGCCCCCGCCGTCTCCTGGCGCCGCCGCTGCGCCGCCGGCTTCCTCACCAACGCCACCAACCCCAAGGGCATCATCTTCATGGTCGCGGTGCTGCCGCAGTTCCTGACGGAATCGCGGCCCCTGTGGACGCAACTGCTCGCGCTGGGCGCCACCATGGTCGTGGTGGACCTCACCGTCATGCACGGCTATGCCGCCAGCGCCAGCGCGCTGCGGCGGCTGCTGCGCAGCCCCCGGGCGGTACGCAACCAGAACCGCGTCTTCGGCGGCCTGCTCATGGCCGTGGGCGCCGGGCTGTTCTTCGTGCGGCGCGGCGGGCAGCACGCCTGACGCCGGCCCGCCGCGGCCGCGGACGGTTTGCGCCGTCACGCCGTGGCGCTACCATCGGCGTCCCAACCCGAACGAGTTCCGCCATCGAGGAGTCGCACATGCCCGTGATCGCAGTGGCAAACCCCAAAGGGGGTGTCGGCAAGTCCACGCTAGCCATGAACGTGGCCGGCTATTTCGCGAGCCAGGGCCACACCGTCGCCCTCGGCGACCTGGACCCCCAGCAGTCGTCCCGCCTCTGGCGCAGCCTGCGGCCGCCGGCCGCGCGTCCCATCGCCGACTGGGAGACACCCGCCGGCGCCGTGCCGCGCCCTCCGCGCGACGCCACCCATGCGGTGCTGGACACCCCGGCCGGCCTGCACGGCGCGCCGCTCAAGGAGGTGCTCAAGCTCGCCGACAAGGTGGTGGTGCCGCTGCAGCCCAGCGTCTTCGACATCTTCGCCACCCGCAGCTTCCTCGACGAACTGGCGGCCCACCGGCAGGCAGCGTCCACGCAGATCGGCATCGTCGGCATGCGCGTGGACGCGCGCACGATCGCCGCCGACAAGCTGCAGGAGTTCGTGGAGGGACTGGGGCTGCCCGTCCTGGGCATGCTCCGCGATACCCAGAACTACATCCACCTCGCGGCGCAGGGGCTGTCGCTCTTCGACGTCTCGCCCGGCCGGGTCGCTCGCGACCTGGAGCAGTGGAAGCCCATCTGCGACTGGCTCTCCGGCGGCTGACGCGCTGTCGCCGGGCCGACACGCCCCGGCGCGGCCCGCGCACTACAGTGCAGGGCATGAAGAAGACCTTTCAGTCGTATTCCGAGCTGGCGGCCTGCGTCGGCAGCGAGGTGGCCGTCACCGAATGGATCACCGTCACGCAGGAGCAGGTGAACCGGTTCGCCGAGGCCACGGGCGACCACCAGTGGATCCACGTCGATCCGGAGCGTGCCGCGCAGGGGCCTTTCGGCGGCCCCATCGCCCACGGCTTCCTGACGCTGTCGCTGCTGCCGCGCTTCTTCGAGGCCGCCTTCGACATCGAGGGCGCGCGCATGGGCGTCAACTACGGCCTCAACCGCGTGCGCTTCATGTCGCCCGTGCCCGTGGGCAGCCGGTTGCGGGCGCGGCTCACGCTGCAGGCCTGCGAGCCCGCGCCGCCGGACGGCGTGCAGATGACCTGGCAGGCCACGATCGAGCGCGAGGGTGCCGACAAACCCGTGTGCGTGGCCGAATCCCTCACCCGCAACTACGGCGCGAAACCCTGATCGCCTGGCTGCCGGCTCGCCTCGCACGGGCGCCGTGCAGGCGTGAAAAAGCCCGCCGGGCTGAAGCCATGGGCGGGCTTGTGTTCTGCGTGCGGCGCTCGCACGTCCCGTCGCCGGGGCGCAGGGCGCTGCGGCGCGGTCTCAATGGTCGCCGCTGACGATCTCGTGCGAGCGGGCTGCCGCGATGGCTTCTGCACGCACCTGGTCGCGGGTCACCACCTGGGTGTTGCCATTGGACACGGCCAGCGGAGCGGGGACGTCGCTCCATTCGCCGCTGCGCGGCATGGTGCCGTTCTGGCGTGCAGCCACCAGGTCGGCGATCACGGCTTCGCGCGTCAGGGTGCTGGGGGCGGTGTCGTTCACGGCCGGGTAGTTGTTCCAGTCGCCCTGGATGCGGTTGTCGGCCTGGGCGGAGACGGCGGTCAGTGCGAGCAGGGCTGCGGCAATGGCGAGAGGCTTGCGGTTCATGATGTGTTCCTTTGTCTTTCCATGCGTCGGGAAATGTCCGGGCAAGGCCGGCTTGCTGCGCGAGGGCGCGGCGCCGGTCTTGTCCTGCCTCGGTGAGCCCGACGGGTCGCTCATCGATGGAACCGACTGTACGCAGGGTTAACCCCGGGAAAAACAGCATCGGCGGCAATGATTAATTCATGAAATTGAAATAATCTGATTTCATGGATCACCTTCATTGCGAACATGGATAGATTGCTTACCATGCGCGTCTTCCAGGCCGTGGCGGACGAGGGCGGCTTCGCCGCCGCCGCCCGGGCCCTGGATCTTTCTCCCGCGGCCGTCACCCGGCTGGTGGCCGACCTCGAGGACCACATCGGCACGCGGCTGCTGCAGCGCACCACCCGCAGGGTCTCGCTCACCGAAGCCGGGGAGGCCTACCTGCTGCGGGTGCGCAGCATCCTGGCGGACGTGGACGAGGCTTTCGCCGTCGCCCAGGCGCACACCTCCGAGATCGCTGGCGTGCTGCGCCTGCTGGCGCCCCCGGCGCTGGCCGTGCACATCCTTGCCCCGCTGGTCGCCGGCTTTCGCCAGGCCCATCCGCGCGTCACGCTGGAGATCCACGCCGATGCCTCCCTCGATCCGCCTATCGGCGATTACGACATCACCCTGCTCGGTGCCGACGAGCGCTTCAATGCCAACGTCATCGCCCGGCCCATCGTCTCGCTCGACGGCATCGTCTGCGCCTCGCCCGAATACCTGCGCACGCACGGCGTTCCGCAGGTTCCCGAAGACCTGAAGCACCACCAGTGCCTGCTGCGCCGGCGCTCCGAGACCCGGCCGGGCGTGATGCGCCTGCTCGAAGGCGGTGACGAAGGGCGCGTGGTGGAGGTCGCGGTGCAGCCCGTGTGCGTGTCCAACCACATCGACACGCTGCTGCGCGCCACGCTGGACGGTGCGGGCATCAGCTCGCAGCCACTCGACCTGACGGCGCCCTATCTGCGCAGCGGCCGCCTCGTGCGCGTGCTGGAATCCTGGACCACGGGGCACTTCACGCTGTATGCGGCACTGCCGAGCCGCAAGTTCATGCCCGCGCGCACCCGGGCCTTCCTGGATTTCCTGAGCCAGCGCACGCGCCGCTCCATCGAGGAGGCCATGCAGGCCCCGGGAGCGCAGGGGTAGGGCGGCGAAGAGCGGCCCTTCAGGCCGGTTCGGGCAGTGCGAACCCGTTCTGCCGCCATGCCTCGTACACCGTCACGGCGACGGCATTCGACAGGTTGAGGCTGCGCTGGCCCGGGAGCATCGGCAGGCGCAGGCGCTGGGCGGGGGGGAAGGCGTCCCGCAGTTCGGGCGGCAATCCGCGGCTTTCCGCGCCGAACACGAACCAGTCGCCCGGCAGGAACAGGCTCTCATAGACCGTATGCACGCCGTGCGTGGTCATGGCGAACACGCGCTCGGGGCTGGGCTGGGCGTCGCGCAGGAAAGCCGTCCAGCCTGCGTGTTGCCGGACTTCCGCGTATTCGTGGTAGTCCAGGCCCGCGCGCTTCATGAGCTTGTCTTCCATGGAGAAGCCCAGCGGTTCCACCAGGTGCAGGGTGCAGCCCGTATTCGCGGCCAGCCGGATCACGTTGCCGGTATTGGGCGGAATTTCGGGTTCGACGAGGACGATGTGGAACATGGACCTATTGTGTGCCGCCGCGTGCGGGCACCCCGGCGTGGTGGACGGCAGATTGCAAAAAAATGTATCGAGTGGCGCAGCCTGCCCGGCTCGGCCATGGGCCCTCCCTTCCCGCTCTTCAGGCCGTGCGCGCCAGCACCACGGCGTCCACCCGGGTGGCACCGGCCTGCAGCAGCACGCGGGCGGCGGCATGCAGCGTCGCACCGGTGGTCATCACGTCGTCCACCAGCACGATGCGTTGGCCCTGCACCCGGGCGGCGCGGTCCGGCGCCACGGCGAATACGCCGTCCAGGTTGCGCAGCCGGCCGGCGCGCGAGAGGCTGCTCTGGGCCGGCGCGGCGCGCAGGCGCACCAGGGTGCGCGCGTCGCAGCGCTCCGGCGACAGCGCCGCCGCCAGCAGCGCCGACTGGTTGAAGCCGCGCTCGCGCAGGCGCTCCGGCGCGAGCGGGACCGGCAGCACTGCGTCCGCCGCATCGAGCAGCGGTTCGGCCCAGGGCGCCGCGCGCACCAGCAGGGCCAGGCTGGCGGCCCAGCCAGGGTCCGAGTGGAATTTGAACCCGGCCAGGGCGTCCGACCACGGATAGCCATAGTCCACTGCGGCGACGCAGGCCGACAGGGGCGGGGGATCGCGCAGGCAGTCCCCGCAGCGGCGCACGCCCTCAGGCACGGGCAGGGCGCAGGTCGCGCACCGGGAGCGGGGCTGGGCGAAGCGTTCGGCGCAGGCATCGCACACGCGGCGCGCCGGCCAGGCATGGCAGACCGCGCACTGGCTGGGCACCGCGCGGACGGCGGCGGCGAGTCCGTCCGATATCCCCGAGAACCACTGCTTCCACATGGCATCAATATACTGCCCGACCCGCTTTCCGCCCTCCGCCCCGATGTCCGCGCCCCCCGACCGCCAGCTTCCCCCCACCATCGACCCGGCCGCCGCCGCGCGCTGGCATGCCGCCGCGCCCGCTGCCTCCCCGTGGCTGCACGAGGAGGTCGCACGCCGCATGGAAGACCGGCTGCAGTGGATCCGGCAGGCGCCAGCGGCCTGGGCCGACTGGGACCCGGTGCGCGGCGGCCTGCAGGGGCACGGGCTGGTGGCCCGCCGCTACCCCGGGGCGGTGGCGTGGATCGCCGAGACCGCGCCGCAGCACCAGCCGGCGGCACGCGAGGCGCTCGCGCGGCCCTGGTGGAGTCCGGGGCGCTGGTCATCCGGCGCGCCGCGGTTCGGCCTGCCGCCCGATGGCGGCGTGCAGATGCTCTGGGCCAACATGGCGCTGCACCTCTCGGCCGATCCGCAGTCGCTGATCGCCCGCTGGCACCGTGCTCTGGCCGTGGACGGCTACCTGATGTTCTCCTGCCTGGGGCCCGACACCGTGCGCGAGCTGCACGCGCTCCACGCGGCCCTGGGATGGCCGCCCGCGGGGCACGCCATGACCGACATGCACGACTGGGGCGACATGCTGGTCCAGCAGGGCTTCGCGGAGCCGGTGATGGACATGGAGCGCATCACCCTGACCTTCGCCACGCCCGCACGGGTGCTGCAGGAACTGCGCGAACTCGGCCGCAACTTCCATCCCGCGCGCTTTCCCGCGCTGCGGGGCCGCGCCTGGCGCGACCGGCTCGAGCAGGCGCTGGCCGAACGCCTCGCCAGCCCCGACCACGGGGGGCAGCTCGCGCTCACCTTCGAGATCATCTACGGCCACGCCTTCAAGCCGACGCCCCGGCTCAAGGTGAGCGAAAGCAGTGCGGTGTCCCTGCAGGACATGCGCGCCATGCTGCGCCAGGGGCGCACGCCCGGGCCCTGAGGCCACCGCCGTCCCTGCGCCGCGGCGCGCGGCGGGTTTTCCCGGTCGGATACGGCCCGTGACCTGAATCCACCGCAAGCTACAATTTGCGGGCTATGGGGCTGGCCGGCCTGTGCGCAGCATGCACGGGCCTGAGCACCCCGCGCCGCGCGCCTGCCCCAGTGCGTGGCGCCTTCGCGCGCCATGGCCCCGCCGACCTGTCGCACGGCCGCCTCCTTCCTTCTCATGGTTTGTACTGGGCCGGGCCGCGGATGGCGCCTGCGCTATTGCAATCGCGACACGGGGACGGCATGCTGCGCCATGCACGGCTGGCCGCCCTGCGGGGCAGCGGGCCGGTGCATGCAGGAACAGGAGAGAGACACCTGCGCGGCGCTGCCGGCTCCGCGCGTTCGATCACGCCGGGTTCGTGCGGAACCCGGGGCACCGCGGCCGGGGGCCGCCGCGCCCCGGCTGTCGGAATCCGCATGCCCCCTGGCGCCACCCGACCCACGCGGGTGCGCCCTGGGGGAAAGGGTTAATTGAGGCTGAGAAGTGAGAACTATGAAGAAAAGCATTTCCAACCCGCTGCCTTCGTTGCTGCTGCTGTGCGGAGCATGGGTGGGGGGCGCTGCGCACGCGGTGCAGGACCTCCCCGGCGGCCCGGCCGTGCGCCAGCTCAATCTTGCGCCTCCCGTCACGCGCATCGCCGAGGAGCAGCATTTCCTGCACTGGATGATGCTCGTCATCTGCACGCTGATCTTCGTGGGCGTGTTCTCGGTGATGTTCTATTCCATCTGGAAGCACCGCAAGTCGCAGGGCGCCAAGCCGGCCAACTTCCACGAGTCCGTCACGGTCGAGGTCATCTGGACCATCGTTCCCTTCATCATCGTGATCCTCATGGCGCTGCCGGCCACGAAGGTGCTGGTCGCCCAGAAGGACACCACCAACGCAGACCTCACGGTGAAGGTCACCGGCTACCAGTGGAAGTGGGGCTACGACTACATCAACGGCGAGGGCCAGGGCCTGGCCTATGTCTCCACGCTCGACAGCAGCCACCGCCGGCTCTCCGACAGCGGCAAGGTCGCCGATGCGCCGCCGGACTACCTGCTCAAGGTGGACAACCCCCTGGTCGTGCCCGTGGGCAAGAAGGTGCGCGTGATCACCACCGCCAACGACGTCATCCATTCGTTCATGGTGCCGGCCTTCGGCATCAAGCAGGACGCCATCCCCGGCTTCGTGCGCGACACCTGGTTCCGCGCCGACAAGGTCGGCGACTACTACGGGCAGTGCGCCGAGCTCTGCGGCAAGGAGCACGCCTACATGCCCATCCACGTGAAGGTGCTCTCCGCTGCCGACTACACCCAGTGGGTCGCCGCCGAGAAGAAGAAGGCCGCCGCCAAGGCCGATGATCCCAACAAGGTCTGGACGCTGACCGACATCGTGGCCCGCGGCGAGAAGGTCTATGCCGCCAACTGCGCCGCCTGCCACCAGCCCAACGGCAAGGGCGCCGGCCCCATCAAGCCGCTCGACGGCTCGGCCATCGTGAAGGACGAGGACCACACCAGGCAGATCCACATCGTGCTCAAGGGCGCGGCCGGCGGCGCCATGCCCTCCTGGGCGCAGCTGAGCGACACCGACCTCGCGGCCGTGGTCAGCTACACGAAGAACGCCTGGTCCAACAAGACCGGCCAGATCGTCCAGCCCGCGGAAATCGTGGCCCAGCGTGGCAAGTGAGACAGCTAAAGCATTGAGGAACCCGACATGAGCGCAGTTCTCGACCCCACCGGGCATGCCGCCGGCCACGACCACGGCAGCCACGACCACGACCATGCCCACCACGGCCCGACCGGCTGGCGCCGCTGGGTGTTCGCCACCAACCACAAGGACATCGGCACGCTGTACCTGCTGTTCTCGTTCACGATGCTGATGATCGGCGGCATCCTGGCGCTGCTGATTCGCGCCGAGCTCTTCCAGCCCGGACTGCAGATCGTGAACCCCGAGCTCTTCAACCAGCTCACCACCATGCACGGCCTCATCATGGTGTTCGGGGCCATCATGCCGGCCTTCGTGGGCTTCGCGAACTGGATGATCCCGCTGCAGATCGGCGCATCCGACATGGCCTTCGCGCGCATGAACAACTTCAGCTTCTGGCTGATGATCCCTGCCGCGCTCATGCTGGTCAGCTCGTTCTTCATGCCCGGCGGCGCGCCTGCCGCGGGCTGGACGCTCTACGCGCCGCTCACGCTGCAGATGGGCCCCTCGATGGATGCCGGCATCTTCGCCATGCACATCCTGGGCGCTTCGTCCATCATGGGCTCGATCAACATCATCGTGACCATCCTGAACATGCGCGCGCCGGGCATGACGCTCATGAAGATGCCCATGTTCTGCTGGACCTGGCTCATCACCGCCTACCTGCTGATCGCCGTGATGCCCGTGCTGGCCGGCGCCATCACCATGACGCTGACCGACCGCCACTTCGGCACCAGTTTCTTCAACCCGGCAGGCGGCGGCGACCCGGTGATGTACCAGCACATCTTCTGGTTCTTCGGCCACCCCGAGGTGTACATCATGATCCTGCCGGCCTTCGGCATCATCAGCCAGATCGTGCCGGCCTTCAGCCGCAAGAAGCTCTTCGGCTACGCCTCCATGGTGTATGCCACCTCGTCCATCGCCATCCTGTCGTTCATCGTGTGGGCGCACCACATGTTCACCACGGGCATGCCGGTCACGGGCCAGCTGTTCTTCATGTACGCCACCATGCTGATCTCCGTGCCCACGGCCGTGAAGATCTTCAACTGGATCGCCACCATGTGGCGCGGCTCCATGACCTTCGAGACGCCCATGCTGTTCGCCGTGGGCTTCATCTTCGTGTTCACCATGGGCGGCTTCACCGGCCTCATCCTGTCGATGGCGCCCATCGACATCCAGCTGCAGGACACCTACTACGTGGTCGCCCACTTCCACTACGTGCTGGTGGCCGGCTCGCTGTTCTCCATGTTCGCGGCCTACTATTACTGGGCCCCGAAGTGGACGGGCGTGATGTATTCGGAGCGCCGCGGCCAGATCCACTTCTGGGGCTCGCTCATCACCTTCAACATCACCTTCTTCCCGATGCACTTCCTGGGCCTGGCCGGCATGCCGCGCCGCTATGCCGACTACCCCATGCAGTTCGCCGACTTCAACATGGTGGCCTCCATCGGCGCCTTCGGCTTCGGGCTGATGCAGGTGTACTTCTTCCTCGCCGTCGTGCTGCCCGCCATGCGCGGCAAGGGCGAGCCTGCACCCCAGCGCCCGTGGGAGGCTGCCGAGGGGCTGGAGTGGGAAGTGCCGTCCCCGGCACCTTTCCATACTTACGAGACCCCGCCCAGGCTCGACGCATCCGCCACCCGCGTGATCGGCTGACGGCACAGGCCAGGAAGGAGCGCACGACATGGCGACACCCGAGCATAAGAAAGCCAACCTGCGCATGGCCCTCATCCTGGCCTCCATCGCCGTGGCCTTCTTCGTGGGTTTCATGGTCAAGATGACGTGGTTGCACTGAAAGCATCACCATGAGCCGCCGCCGCGAGAACTTCAAGATGGTGGGCAAGCTGGCCGTGATCTCGGCCGGCATGTTCGCGTTCGGCTACGTGCTCATCCCCATCTACAAGCACATCTGCGAAGTCACGGGCATCAACATCCTCTCGCTGTCGGAGCGCCAAGTGCCGGGCAACGGCGTGGCGGGCCGCGACGTGAAGCTGCCCGCGAACACGCAGGTGGACACCAGCCGCACGATCACCGTCGAGTTCGATGCCAATGCGCGCGGCCCCTGGGACTTCAAGCCCGCCCGCTCCTCGATCCAGGTGCATCCGGGCGAGCTCACCACCGTGATGTACGAATTCCAGAACGTGCAGAACCGCCGCATGGCGGCCCAGGCGATCCCGAGCTATGCGCCCCGGCAGGCGGCGGCGCACTTCAACAAGCTCGAATGCTTCTGCTTCAACCAGTACACGCTCGAGCCCGGCGAGAAGCGCGAATGGCCGGTGGCCTTCGTGGTGGATCCGCGCCTGCCGAAGGATGTGACCACGATCACGCTGTCCTATACGTTCTTCGAGGTCGGCGGCAAGACGCCGCCGGCTCCCGCCACCGTGTCCGCGGCGCCGCAGGCCCGCCCGGAGGCCGGCTCATGACGGGATCGCGCCATGAACCCCGCCACGCCGCGCCGACCGCGCGCCCCGGATCGCTGTGGCGCACGGTGCGTGCCGTGGCATGGTCGCTGCTGGGCATCCGCAAGGGCGCCGAGTACCAGCAGGATACCGAGCGCATCAACCCGCTGCACATCATCGCGGTGGGCCTCGTGGCCATCGTGCTGCTGGTAGCCGGCCTCATCGCCCTCGTGAACTGGGTGGTGTAGCCGCCCGGTCCGATCCCGAGAAGACGAAAGACGACAAGAAGGAAAGAGACAGGAGCCTGCCATGAGTGCATCCACCCCCCAGGGCACCACGCCGTACTACTATGTTCCCGCCGAGTCGCGCCATCCGGCCATGGCCGCCGCGGGCCTTTTCTTCGTGATCCTCGGCGCCGGCCAGTGGGTCAACGGCCACGACTGGGGCAAGTATTCGCTGTTCTTCGGCCTCGCCTGGTGGCTCTTCGTGCTCTACCAGTGGTTCCGCGACGCGGCCCGCGAGAGCGAGGGCGGCCTCTACAGCCGCAAGATCGACCTCTCGTACCGCTGGAGCATGAGCTGGTTCATCTTCTCCGAAGTGATGTTCTTCGGTGCCTTCTTCACCGCCCTGTGGTGGGCACGCTCGCATTCCGTGCCGGCGCTGGGCAGCCTCGACAACGCGCTGCTCTGGCCCGACTTCAAGGCCGTGTGGCCCAGCATGGCCGCAGGTGCCACGGCCTCGCCCGCCGGCATCGTCGAGCCCTTCCAGACCGTGGGCCCCTTCTGGCTGCCCACCATCAACACCGCGCTGCTGCTGACCTCGGGCGTTACCCTCACCATTGCCCACCATGCCCTGCGCGAAAGCCACCGCGCGCGCGCCATCGGCTTCATGTGGGTGACCGTGGTCCTCGGCTTCGTGTTCCTGTGCGTGCAGGGCTACGAGTACTTCCATCTCTACACCGAGCTGAACCTCAAGCTCAGCTCCGGCGTCTTCGGCTCCACGTTCTTCATGCTGACGGGCTTCCACGGCTTCCACGTCTTCGTGGGCATGCTGATGCTGCTGTTCATCACCCTGCGGCTGCAGAAGGGGCATTTCACCGCCGAGCGCCACTTCGGCTTCGAGGGGGCCGCCTGGTACTGGCACTTCGTGGACGTGGTGTGGCTGGGCCTGTACGTGCTGGTCTACTGGCTCTGAGCCGGCGCCCGTCCCGGCAGGAAAGCGCCTCCGGGCGCTTTTTTTGCATCCGGGGCAGGGGGGAAGGGGGCTTTGGAGCGGCTGACACGACCCAGCGAAGCGGTTCTGGCAAGGCACTGCATCGCAGGCAGTACACGTGGTACGACAAGATGCAGCAACGACGCCAGAAGGGGCGTGCCAGCTGCTCTCAGCGCCCGACAGGCAGGCCCGTGGGCTGGATGTAGCCCAGCTTCCATGCCGCGAGCAGGCACAGGAAGAGCAGAATGGACAGCCCCACCCGTACCGCGAGCGCCCGGGCCATGTGCCTGCCGCGGCGGGCGTCGTCCCGCCCCGTGCGCATCATGAAGAAAAGCGCCGACGCGAGGCTCGCCAGAATGGCCAGGAAGGCCAGCACCACGACGTATTTCATGCAGCCCATTATCCGCAAGCGCACCGATGGCGCCAGGGGTCTTCGCCCGGACTGGCGCTTCTGGTGCATCACCGCCGCCACCGTCGCCACCATGGCCGCCACCGCGGCGCTCGGCCGGTGGCAGCTCGCGCGCGCCGCGGAGAAGCAGGCCTGGCAGGCCATGGTCGATGCGCGGCAGGCGATGCCGCCCGTGCCCGCCACGGCCCTGGCGTCGCTGCCGCCCGTTTCCGGCCCAGGGGCGGGCGGCGCCCAGGCCCCCGCCGAGGACGGCGCTTCCGGCATGCCCGGCGGCAACCCCCTCGTGCACCGCACGGCGGTGCTCCAGGGGCGCTGGTTGCCGCAGGACACGGTCTTCCTCGACAACCGGCAGATGCAGGGCCGCCCCGGGTTCTTCGTTCTCACGCCGCTGCAGCTCACCTCGCCGGGAGCCGGGGGGGCCGTGGTGCTGGTGCAGCGTGGGTGGGTGCCGCGCGACTTCCAGGACCGCACGCGCCTGCCCGAGGTGCCCGCGCCTGTGGAGGATGTCGAAGTGCGCGGCCGCATCGCGGCGGCGCCTTCGCGACTCTACGAACCCGGCGGACCGGCTTCCGCCGCAGGCGGCGAGGGGTCTTCCCGCATCCGGCAGAATCTCGACCTGGCGGCCTACCGCGCCGAGACGGGGCTGCAGCGGCTCGCCCCCCTCACGCTGATCGAGACGGGCGGGCCCGAAGGTCCGCTGCAGCGCGACTGGCCGGCGGTCGATGCCGGGGTCGCCAGGCACCATGGCTACGCCTTCCAGTGGTTCGGGCTCTGCGCCCTCGTGGCAATCCTCTATGTCTGGTTCCAAATCGTCCGACGCTTCATTCGCCCAGGCCGCCAGCCGGCCCCCCCTGCCTGACGGACCGGGTTCCTCCCATCCGCTGGGCCTGAGCGTGCATGGCCTGCCGGCCACGGCGGATGCCGTGGCGGCGCTGGAAACGCGCGCGCGGCAGGGCCGCTGGAAGATGCTGGGCGTGCTGCTGGTCTGCGCCGCCCCCGTCATCGCCTCCTACACCGCCTATTACGTGGTGCGCCCGGAGGCCCGCCGCAGCTACGGCGAACTCATCGATCCGCAACGCCCGCTGCCCGATGCCCTGGCCACCCGCGGCATCGACGGCGCGGCGTCCGGCCCGCTCGGGGCGCTGAAAGGGCAGTGGCTGCTGGTCAGCGTGGCATCCGGCGCATGCGACGACCTGTGCCGCAACCACCTCTACCTGCAGCGCCAGCTGCGCGAGAGCCTCGGCAAGGACAAGGAACGCATGGACTGGGTCTGGCTCGTGACCGATGCGGTGCCGGCCCCGGCCGAGATCGCCCCCGGCCTGCGCGATGCCGTGGTGCGCCGCGTGGACGCCCAGGCGCTCGCGGGCTGGCTGGCCCCGGCGCCGGGCCATGCGCTGTCCGACCATCTCTTCGTCGTGGATCCGATGGGACACTGGATGATGCGCTTTCCCGCGCGCATGGACGCCGCGGGAGCCGCCCGGGCCAAGCGCGACCTGGAACGGCTCATGCGGGCCTCGTCGTCGTGGGACCAGCCGGGCCGCCCGGAGGCACAGCCATGAGCCGGGCCCGTCCGGGTGTGCGCGGGGTGATACCCGCCGGAGGTGCCGTGCAATGAACGCCGCCCAGCCGCTCTACGATTTCGCGCCGCTCGCCGAGTTGATGCTGCTCGGCCTCGCGATCGCCCTCGGCCCGCTGGCCTGGGTGGCGTGGCGCAACCGCCATGGCTCGCCCGTGCGGCGCTGGCAGGCGCTGGCGATCCTCACGCTGTTCCTCACCTTCGACCTGGTGCTGTTCGGCGCCTTCACCCGGCTCACCGATTCCGGCCTGGGCTGTCCCGACTGGCCCGGCTGCTACGGCAATGCGAGCCCGGTGGGTGCCCGCGCGGAAATCTCCGCCGCGCAGGAAGCCATGCCCACGGGCCCGGTCACGCACCGCAAGGCCTGGGTGGAGATGGTCCACCGCTACCTCGCCTCCGCCGTGGGCGTGCTCATCATCGCGCTCACGGTGGGCGCATGGTGGCAATGGCGCCGCCACCGCCGGGCCGGCCCGGATGCCGCGCATGAGCGCATGGCCGTGCATCCCTGGTGGCCGACGGCCACGCTCGTGTGGGTCTGCCTGCAGGGGGCGTTCGGTGCCTGGACGGTGACCATGAAGCTTTTTCCCGCCATCGTCACCCTGCACCTCGTCGGCGGCATCGTGCTGCTGGCCCTGCTGTGCGTGCAGGCCGTGCGGCAGACCCAGGCCTCGCGCGGCATCGCGCCGGCCCCCCTGGCGCCGGGCCTGCGCGCGCTGCTCGTGCTGACGGCGGTGCTGGTGGGCCTGCAGATCCTGCTGGGCGGCTGGGTGAGCACCAACTACGCCGTCCTCGCCTGCTCCAGCTTCCCCACCTGCCAGGGCAGCTGGTGGCCCGACATGGCCTTCGCCGAGGGCTTCCAGATCTGGCGGCCCCTCGGCCTGCTGCAGGACGGCAGCCACATCAGCTTCGCCGGCCTCACCGCCATCCACTATGCACACCGGCTGGCGGCCTATGCCGTGCTGGCCGCGCTCGCCCTGCTGGCCTGGCGCCTGCGCGCCGTGCCGGCGCTGCGGCCCCAGGCCCGCTGGCTGGCGGGGCTGGCGCTGATGCAGTTCGCCACCGGCCTGTCCAACGTCGTGCTCGACTGGCCGCTGGTCGCCGCCGTGCTCCACACCGGCGGCGCAGCCGCCCTCGTCGTCGCGCTCACCTGGACCCTGGCCGCCAGCCGGGCCGTGGGTGCCAGGGACAAAATGTCCACCCCCCGCGCGGTTGAAACCGCCGCGGGTGCCCCGAGAATTTCTTCGCCATGAGTGCCGCTTCCGCTTCCACCGCATCCTCCGCGGTGCCGTCCCGCTTCTCGCAGTTCTACGCGCTGACCAAGCCGCGCGTGGTCCAGCTCATCGTTTTCTGCGCATTCATCGGCATGGTGCTCGCGGTGCCCGGCCTGCCGAGTGGGGCGCAGTGGCTGCACATGGCCATCGCCTGCTTCGGGATCTGGCTGGTCGCCGGGGCGGCGGCCGCCTTCAACTGCCTCGTGGAGCAGCACATCGATGCCAGGATGAAGCGCACCGCCTGGCGCCCCACGGCCAAGGGCGAACTCTCCAACGCCCAGACGCTCACCTTCTCGGCCCTGCTGTGCCTGGCCGGCTCGCTCGTGCTGTTCTTCTGGGTGAATGCGCTCACCATGTGGCTCACCTTCGCCACCTTCGTGGGCTACGCGATCATCTACACCGTCGTGCTCAAGCCGCGCACGCCGCAGAACATCGTGATCGGCGGAGCCTCCGGCGCCATGCCGCCGGTGCTCGGCTGGGCGTCCATGACGGGCGACGTGGGGCCGGAGCCGCTGATCCTCTTCCTCATCATCTTCCTCTGGACGCCGCCGCATTTCTGGGCGCTCGCGCTCTATCGCGTGGAGGACTACCGCAAGTCCGGCCTGCCCATGCTGCCCGTCACCCACGGCAACGAGTTCACCCGCCTGCAGGTGCTGCTCTACACCTTCATCCTGTTCGCCGGCTGCCTGATGCCCTTCGTGTACGGCATGAGTTCCTGGATCTACCTGGCCGCGGCCGTGGTGCTCTGCACCGGTTTCTGTGCCTATGCGTTCCGTCTCTGGCGCAATTACTCGGACGCGCTCGCGCGCAAGACCTTCCGCTTCTCCCTGATCCACTTGAGCGTGCTGTTCGCCGCGCTGTTGGTGGACCATTACGTGCTCTGAACCGCCATGTCCCTGAACAAACGCACCCTTCTTCGCAGCGCAGCGGCCTGCGCCCTGTTCGCCGGCACGGCGGGCCTGCTCGCGGGCTGTTCCCAGGAAAAGACCCCGGCCTTCCAGGGCGTGGACATCACCGGTGCCGAGTACGCGCGCGACCTTCCGCTGCCCGACCATAACGGCCAGCCGCGCCATTTGAAGGACTTCGCCGGCAAGGTGGTGGTCGTCTTCTTCGGCTACACCCAGTGCCCGGACGTCTGCCCGACCTCCATGGCCGAGCTGGCCGAGGTCAAGCGCTCGCTGGGCGCGGACGGCGACCGGCTGCAGGGCCTGTTCGTCACGGTGGACCCGGAGCGCGACACGCCCGAGGTGCTCAAGGCGTACATGACCAATTTCGACCCGAGCTTCCTCGCGTTGCGCGGCACGCCCGAGCAACTCGCAGCCGTCGCCAAGGACTTCAAGATCTACTACAAGAAGGTGCCGGGCCAGACGCCTACGAGCTACACCATGGACCATTCCGCGGGCAGCTACATCTACGACCCCGCCGGCCGGCTGCGCGTGTACCACCGCTACGGCAGTGGGGCGCAGGCGCTCGCTTCCGACGTCAAGGCCCTGCTGCAGGCCCCGGCCACCTGAGCACGGAGGGCAGGGCCGGAAAACCTGCCCAGGCCGCGAGGGGCTCACACGCCGAGCGCCTGCGGGACGGTGGCACGCGTCGCGGGCGTGGCACGCGCCACCCGCCAGGAGGACGGCCGGGCGGTATCGCGCGCAGAGGGCGTGGCGCGCCGCCCCGGCGCAGGGGCCGGGGGTGCATCCTCGGCCCGCGCCGCCTGGCTCGCCAGCAAGGCGACCAGCGGTGCGCGCACGATGGCGCAATGCCAGCGGTCGTGGCGCACCACGGCGCCCTGCTGTGCCAGTTGCGTGAGCGACCGCGCAATGGTTTCCCGGGTGGTGGCCAGCAGGGAGGCCAGCACCGTATGGGTGGGCAGCCGCACGAGCGTGCTGCGCTGCAGCTGGGACAGCTGCAGCAGCGCGCTGGCCAGTTGGGCAGGCACGCCGCGCAGATGCAGCAGCCCCGACCAGTCCGCCAGCCGTGACTGCGCCTGCGCTTCCTCGTGCAGCAACGCCTGCAGGAACTCCGAATCCAGCCCGCCCGAGCGCACCAGCGCGGCAGCCGGCAGCCGGCACAGCCGTCCTTCCTGGACGGCGACCCAGGTCAGGCGCTCGGCCGTGCCGAGTACCGAACCGGTGCCGAATGCCTGTCCGCAGCCCGCCATGGCCACGGGGCGCGCCACCTGGTCGGGGCCCGTGCGCTGCTGCAGCGCCGTTCCCACCTTGAGCACCGACAGGGATACGGCCGTTTCCCCCTGGAGCTGGAGTACATCCCCCTTGCGGAATCGGTGCTCCTGCACGAGCGCGGGCCAGGACGCCCTCGCGGCATCGATTTGGCGGCCGATCAGGCACTGGTGCCGGCTGGAGCATTCATGGCAGTTCTGGCGGTCCGCTTCGGAAATGGGCATGGCTGGCTCAGGCGTAAGCCACGTCGCCATGGCGGCTCGGCACGAGGGTGCCGGCAGAAAGCGACATCATGAGCAGCGCGATCCGCTCGTGCAGGATCACGGTCTTCTGGTTGCCGGAGTCCACCATGTGCTTGCGCAGCGCTTCCCGTACCGCTGCCTGGCCGGTGACGTCGATCACGATGTCCGCCGCGGCGCCATGTTGTTGCAGCAGGTCCATGTAGTCCTGGTGGACGGGCACGCCGTGGCTGCGTGCCAGGGCGACGCCGGGCAGCGAGAGATCCAGTTCCGCCACGCCCAGCACCTGGACGAAGGGCGCGGCCAGCAGCTGCCGCAGCAGCGGCGTGCCCGTCTGGCCTGCACCGATGACGATGATGCGGAATGTTGGCATGGCAGGAAACTCCCGGAAGTTGGATCGATGACCGGAGTCTGCAGGCGCGATGCCCTGGCGGGCATGATCTACATCAATGGCCACGCTGCGTTCGCGGGGCGGGAGCCCAGCGTGCCGTCATTCCACCCGGATCTTCTGCGCGCGGATCACCTGCTCCATCTGCGACGTGTCCGCCTCGATGCGGCGGGCCAGTCCTTCCGCGGAGGTGCCTGCCACCTGCCAGCCCTGCTGGAACAGCGCATCGCGCACTTCCGGCGTCCGGGCGATCTCGGCGATCGCGGTGGACAGGCGCGCCCGGTGGGCGGCCGGCATCGACGCGGGCGCGGCGAAGGCATTCCAGATCTCCAGCTGGAAGTCCTTCACGCCGGCCTCGGCGAGGCTCGGGACGCCCGGCACGAGCGAACTGCGGCCGGCCGAGGTCACGCCCAGCAGCTGCAGCTTGCCGCTGCGTTGCTGTGCCACGGCCAGCGCCGGCGGCAGAAGGGCCATCTGCAGCTGTCCGCCGAGCATGCCCATGGCCACCTGCGGATAGCCCGGATAGGGGACATGCACCGGCGCGATGCCCGTGCGGGCCTTGAGCAGCTCGGTCCCGAGATGGCCCATGGTGCCGACGCCGGGCGTTCCGTAGCTCCAGCGGTCACCCGCCTGGCGGGCAGCCTCCAGGAAGGTGCGTGCGTCCACATGCGCCGGCACCCCCGCCTGCGCCGCCGGCGCCGTGAGCACCAGCGGCGACACGCCCACGAGGCTGAGTGGCGCGAGATCCTTGTGCGAGTCGAACGGCAGCGAGGGATTGACCAGTTTCGCGATCGTGAGGTTGACGTTGATGAACAGACCGATGGTGTGGCCGTCCGTCGCCTTGGCCACGGCATCCGCGCCGATGTTGCCGCTGGCACCGACCTTGTTCTCCACGACCACCGGCTGGCCCAGCGCATGGGCGAGCGGATCGGCGAAGGTACGTGCCGTGAGGTCGGGCGAGGAGCCCGGGGGGAATCCCACGATGATGCGCAACGGCCTGGACGGCCACGCGGCATCCTGTGCCGGCGGCGGCGCTGCCACCGCCCATTCGCAGCCCAGCAGGGCGGCTCCGGAAGCGAGGATGCGGCGGCGGGCCAGGGAGATGGGAAGCGACTTGTCTGGGCGTTGCATGGAATGTGCGGCAGATAAAAAAGGGCGCGCTACCCGTCCAGGTAGCACGCCCGATTATCGCTGTCGCCACGAAGATTCCGTAGCGCGAAACGTTGTGAAAGGTGTCAGGCGTATTCCGCCAGCGCCTTCTTCATCTTCTTCATCGCGGCGACTTCGATCTGCCGGATGCGCTCGGCGCTCACGCCGTATACCGCGGCCAGCTCATGCAGCGTCATGCCGCCCGAGCCGTCGTCGTTGACCTTGAGCCAGCGCTCCTCGACGATGCGGCGGCTCCGGTCGTCCAGCGTCGCCAGCGCATTCGCGATGCCGTCCGTGGCCAGCACGTCCCGCTGGCGCGATTCGATCATGGCGGTCGGCTCGTGCGTGCCATCGGCCAGGTAGGCGATGGGACCGTAGGCCTGCTCGCCGTCGTCCGACGGGGCCGGATCCAGCATCACGTCGCCTCCGGACAGGCGCGTTTCCATCTCGATCACTTCCTCGCGCTTGACGTTGAGCTGCTGGGCCACGACGTCGATTTCCTGTTCGGAGAGCGTCTCGCGGTGGGTGCCCGTGTTGCCGGCGGCAGAGTCGGCCTTGAAGCCCTGCTTCATCGAGCGCAGATTGAAGAACAGCTTGCGCTGGCTCTTGGTGGTGGCCACCTTCACCATGCGCCAGTTCTTCAGGATGTATTCGTGGATCTCGGCCTTGATCCAGTGCATGGCGTAGCTCACCAGGCGGACGTTCTGGTCCGGATCGAAGCGTTTCACGGCCTTCATCAGGCCCACGTTGCCTTCCTGGATCAGGTCGCCGTGCGGCAGGCCGTAGCCCAGGTACTGCCGGGCGATCGACACCACCAGCCGCAGGTGCGACATCACCATCCGGCCCGCGGCTTCCACGTCGTTGTGTTCCTTCAGCCGGCGCGCATAGGTGCGTTCTTCCTCGGCCGTCAGCATCGGCAGACGGTTCACGGCGGAGATATAGGCATCCAGGTTGCCCAGCGGGGGGATCAGGGCCCAGGCGTTGGCCGGTGCGAGCGCGGTGGCGGCGGTTCCAGACTGAATCGTCATTCCAGAAATCCTTTCTTCCATGCTTTCACTTTAGCAGTCTATTGGAGGGAGTGCTAAGGCCGAAGTTCCTTTCCCCGCGTAGGACTGGGGCTGTATGCGAAGCCGGGGTGCGATTTAACCCGAGCATCCATTGAGTTTTGTACTCGGACAGCACGATGGAGACGATATAAGTCTTTGATTCGTAAGGATAATTCAGTCATCGTCCACGACATTTGCGAACGTTGATTGCTCAAAACCAAGGCGCAACCGCACGATACGGACCATCCGCGCTTTGTCCGCGTTCTAGACGTGGCGAACGGAGCAGCCCCGCCCGAGCACTCAGGCCCGGCAGGTAGGTGGTAGTGCTGCGGCGCGTGCAGGCCGCCTCGATGGCGTTCCTGCAGCACCTGGAAGACCGCGTGGCAACGCTGCCTACGACGGCGGGGGTGATTCCGCTCCGAGCTGCCGCACATTTTCGAGTGCAGAACCTGCGGAAAAATCAGCAGATCCACCTGCAACACTATCAGCGCTCCTCCGACGGCTCCGCTGCATCGAATGCACGGCGCGCGGCCTCGACTGTGTCCGCATGGGCCAGTGCCCAGGCTCCCAACTCCTCCACAGGCTCCCGTAAGGAGCGGCCGAGAGGGGTCAGTGCGTAATCCACGCGCGGCGGAACCGTTCCATAGGCCTTGCGATGGACGAGACCGTCCCGTTCGAGCCCCCGCAGCGTCAATGTCAGCATGCGCTGTGAAACACCGTCAATGGAGCGTTTGAGCTCGCTGAAACGGCGGGGCCCACCGGCCAGCGTCATCACCACGAGCAACGTCCACTTGTCACCGATGCGTGCCAGAACCTGGTTGGCGCGCAGGCAAGTCTCGGTGAATGACGCGTCCTGGGTCGGCGTATTTCCATCTTGCCCACCGGGAGATTCTTTGGCACTGGTTACCTGCGTGTGCCCAAGTATCACCGACGTGCCTTGTTGACTGGCGGTTTTTATCATTCAAAAATCCTGTGCATAGAAACCAACCTGTCCACTATAGTGGTAAACACGAAATGCCCGAAAATATCCTTCATATTGATTCCAGCATTCTTGGAGCCCAGTCTGTCAGCAGAAAACTGTCCAGAGAAATCGTCGATAAGCTTCTAGTGCGTCATCCCTCGGCCCATGTTGTCTATCGGGACTTGGACGCGCAGCCCCTCGCTCACCTCACCAGCGCGCAGATCCACGCCTTCCAGACAGGCTCTCCACATGGCGATGCGGATATACAGGCCGATTTGTCTCTCGGAGCAGCCGATCTGGAAGCCTTTCTCGCTGCGGACACCGTCGTGATCGGCGTGGGTTTTTATAATCTTGGAGTGGCGAGCCATTTGAAAGCCTGGATCGATCGGATATCGGTGCCCGGCAAAACCTTTCGATATTCAGACAGCGGACCCGTGGGACTCGTCAACGGAAAACGCATCATCCTCGCCATCGCCCGAGGCGGGCGCTACGAAGCTGGCACGCCGGCTGCCGCGCTCGAGCATGCGGAAACCCATCTGCGTAGCGGCTTCGCGTTGATGGGCGTTACCGAAGTTCAGGCCATCGCCGCCGATGGCGTGGCGCTCGGCCCGGACGCCAGACTTGCGTCTATTGCCGCGGCAGAAGAGCGCATCGCCGAACTGACCTGAAGGGCATGGATGGGTTGCCCGCGGTACTGATGAACGATGCGCAATGCGCTCCAGTCTCGCGGCGTGGCGAGAGTGGGGAACATGTGTCAGGCGGGGCCTTTCTTCGCACGTGTCGATTTCTGCCGGTCCCGGTGGAGGCTTTGACGGTTTTCACCGGGCTTGTACACAGATGGCATGGCGATTGGATGTGCGCTTCTTCGTCCCCATAGCGAGGGTGGCTGAGGCGGCCGACGGCTCGCCATTCAACGCTCCAATGGAGGGTAAGCGCCCGCGGCGGACAAAGTTTCGGTAGATCAGCGCCACGCGAGGTAATGTGGAGGTGTGAAGGCATCGTGTGGCCTCCCTTGGGGATGATCGGGCCCTTTGGACTCGCCTTGCGCTGGGCCGGGTGCTGTCCGCGCACGGCTACTATGCTCAGCGGCTGCTATCGGCCAATGGCGGACAAATGCTCAATATCACCATGACCTCGCTTCCGAGATGGATCGGCGCCTTTCTCATCGGGTGTGCAACCAGTGGCGGCCTGCCTGTTGCAGTAGCCCAGACTCCATTGCGCCATGCAGGCATCGCCAGCCTGGAGGTTGCCTCCGACACACCGAACTCGGTGCTGGTCTGGTACCCGACCGATGCGGATGAGACACCGTCGCTGATAGGAAAGATTTCCGTACCGGCGAGCCGGGACACGCCCGTGGCAGAGGGAAAACTCCCGGTCATCCTGCTGGACCATGGAGGTGGACCAGGGGGAGGCAGCCCCTTGATCCTGCGGGAGCTGTCCGCCTCGCTTGCTCGCCAGGGATACCTGGTGGTCGCGCCTTTCCACGGGAAAACAGGCTTGGCCCATCGGCCCATGCAAGTCAGGCGCGCGCTTGACGCGGTGCTTGCCGACCCACGCTTTGCGCCGCATGCGGATGTATCCCGGCTGGGCATGGTGGGCTTTTCGCTCGTCGGGGCCGTCACGCTGGAGCTGGCAGGCGCCACGCCCAATACGGCCTACTTTGAATCCTATTGCCGTGCCCACCCTGCCGATGTGATGTCGTGCGGGCATGCCCCTGACCAAGATGCCCATGGAGAACGACCAAAACGCGGGTCCGCGGCAAGCGACGGGGCCAGTGCCACGCGCCTGCCACTGAAGGCCATCGCCTTGCTGGACCCCCTGGCGGCACTCTTCGACAGGAGTGACCTCAGGGCCATCACCGTGCCTGTGCTCATCCTGCGGCCATTGAACAGTGAGCTTCCGGGCGAAGGAAATGCCATGGGCCTGGCCCGTGCGCTGCCACAGCCCCCAAAACTCGAAACGTTGCCGGGCGGTCATTTTGTATTCACCGATGTTTGTTCGCCACCGCAGCGCGCCGCCGCTCCAGAGGTATGCGTGGACCCGCTTGGCACAGACCGCGTGGCCGCTCATCCCGGTATTGAGTCGGCCATCACCAAGTTCTTTCAATCCAGCTTGGGTGAGTAGACTGGTCCGGCCCCGAAGTGGACATCGGGAGAGACCTTGCTGCGAGGGAGATTGATGACCAGCCGCTCCCCATCTGAATAGGAACACCGTGACACTTGAACTTCTGGGCGCCTTCGGCAAGAGCTTTCTCTTCGTAGTCGCCGCGCTGCTGCCGATCCTGAACCCGGCCGCCACGGCGCCCATCTTCCTGGGCCTGACCGAGGGTGCATCACCGAACACGCGCGCGCTGCTGGCGCGCCGCATCGCGCGCAACATGTTCTGGCTGCTGCTGGGCGCCATGCTGGTCGGCTCCTACGTGCTGGAGTTCTTCGGCATCTCGCTGCCCATCGTGCGCGTGGGTGGCGGCATGATCGTGGCCGCGACGGCCTGGCGGTTGCTGACGGCCACGCAGGCCACGGTGGACAGCCGCACCGAACTGGCCGAGAGCTTCACGCCCGACATGGCGCGACGCCAGGCTTTCTACCCGCTCACCTTTCCGGTGAGTTGCGGGCCCGGCTCGATCGCGGCGGCCATCACGGTGGGTGTGTCACTGGCCGACGCGCGGTTGTCGCTGTCGCTGGCGCGGATGGGAGGTGGCGTACTGGCGCTGCTGTCCGTCGCCGTACTGCTGTACTTCGCCTTCCGCTATGCGCAGCAACTGCTCAAGCCGCTCGGCGAGGCCGGCTCGGTGATCTTCCTCCGGTTGTCGGCCTTCATCCTGCTGTGCCTGGGCGTGCAGATCGTGTGGGACGGCGTGTACGAACTGGGCGTCGCGATGTTGCGCGACGGGATGCTGCCACTGCATTCTTGAACTTCGACTTCAGTTCATGGCCTGCTGCTTCGCTCGCCTGACGGTTGGATCTCCCCGGCTGCCGGGCCGCGGCAGGATCGATCTTCGCAGCGCACACATCAGGCATCGGCCGACAGCCTGCCCTGCAAGGCGTGGGCACGATACCGCATGCCCGCTTCGCCGCCCGTCCTCTCCAGCGCTCCTTCGAGCCCCCCTGCAAACCCCTCATCCGCATCCACCCGCGCCCCGACGCGCGACCTGACGCAAGGCCCGATCGGCCGCACCCTGCTGGTCTTCGCGCTGCCCATCCTGGCAGGCAACGTGCTGCAGTCGCTGAACGGCTCGGTCAACGCGGTGTGGGTGGGCCGCTACCTGGGCGAGGCCGCGCTCACTGCCACGGCCAATGCCAACAACATCCTGTTCCTTTTGATCGGGGCGGTGTTCGGCGTGGGAATGGCGGCCACCATCCTCGTGGCGCAGGCCATGGGGGCGCGCAATCCGCAGCAGGCCCGCCGCGTGATCGGCACCAGCGCCACCTTCTTCGGCGGCACGGCCGTGCTGATCGCGGCGGCCGGCCCGCCGCTCTCGCGCGAGATCCTGGGCTGGATGGGCACGCCCGCCGCCGCCCTGGCGCTGGCAGAGGTCTATCTGCGCACGCTGTTCCTGGCGGTGCCGCTGCTCTACCTGTTCGCCTTCATCTCGGCCGTGCTGCGCGGCGCGGGCGACACGCGCACGCCGTTCCTCTTCCTGCTGCTGGTGGTGGTGCTGGACACGGCGCTGAATCCGTTGCTCATCTTCGGCTGGGGTCCCGTGCCGCGCATGGGCATCGCCGGCTCTGCCATGGCCACCTTGGTGGCCAACGCGATCAGCTTCGCCGCGCTGCTGGCGTGGCTGCGCTGGCGCCGGCACCCGCTCTGGATCGGCCGGGCCGACTGGCGGCTCTTCGTGCCCGACGGGCCCATCCTGCGTGCGCTGGTCGTCAAGGGCCTGCCGATGGGCGCGCAGATGGTGATGATCTCCACCGCCATGCTGATGCTGATGGGCCTCGTCAATGCGCAGGGCGTGGTCACTGCATCGGCCTACGGCGCGGCGCTGCAGCTCTGGACCTACGTGCAGATGCCGGCCATGGCCATCGGGGCGGCCTGCTCGTCCATGGCGGCGCAGAACGTGGGCGCCGGCCGGTGGGAGCGGGTGGACGGCGTGGCCCGCAGCGGCACGCTCTTCAACTTCGTGCTGACCGGCGCGATCATCGTGCCGCTGTTGCTGCTGGACCGCACGGCGTTGTCGCTCTTCCTGCCAGCCGGCAGCGCGTCGCTGGAGGCGGCGCGCCATTTGAATCACATCGCCGTGGGCTCGTTCCTGTTCTTCGGCGTCACCTTCGTGCTCTCGGGCGTGGTGCGTTCCACCGGCGCGGTGGTGCCACCGCTCATCATCCTGGGCCTGGCGCTCTGGGGCATCCGCCTGCCGGTCGCCTATGGCCTGCAGCCCTGGCTGGGCACCGATGCGATCTGGTGGAGCTTTCCGGCCAGCGCGTTGTGCGCCATGCTGATGTCGATGGCCTACTACCGCTGGGGCCGCTGGCGCCAGGCACGCATGCTCGCACCGGCCGAGCCGGTGGTGGCGACCCCGGCCGAAGTGGGTGGCCTGCCGCCTTCGCCGGTCTGCGCGCAGGCAGGAGCCGCGCACGAGTCACCCGGCCGGCATGCCTGGAAACCCGGCGTGTCCCGCCGGCCGGCTTGATGGCCTTGATCGCGGCGAGGTTCGGGCAAATCCAGACCGCGACGTCGGCTGGTGCAAGACTTGCCGCACGCCGGCAGGCGATGTGCGATTTCACGAAGTCAGGTTGGCCGGTGCCAGCCCGAACGCCGGGGCGGATGTGTTCTGCAGCGCCGCGGGACGGCGGAAATCCGCCGGGCCGGAGGAGACAGAGGGCGCGGCCAGCCGGCCATCGCCCAGCTGGAACGTGGCCACGCCGCGCACCAGGTCCTCGGCCTGCTTCTTGAGGCTGCCGGCCGCCGCGGCCATTTCCTCGACCAGCGCGGCGTTCTGCTGCGTCGCACGGTCCATCTCGCTCACGGCTTCGCCGACCTGGTTCACGCCCGACGCCTGTTCGACACTGGCGGCGCTGATCTCGCCCATGATGTCCGTCACGCGGTTGATGGCGCCGACGATCTCCTGCATGGTGGCGCCAGCCTTGTCCACCAGCGCATTGCCGGCTGTCACGCGCTCGACGCTGGCCCCGATGAGGCCCTTGATCTCCTTGGCCGCGTCGGCGGAGCGGCCTGCCAGGCTGCGCACCTCGCTGGCGACCACGGCGAATCCCCGGCCCTGCTCGCCGGCACGGGCGGCTTCCACGGCCGCGTTCAGCGCCAGGATGTTGGTCTGGAAGGCGATGCTGTCGATCACCTGGATGATGTCCGCGATCTGCCGCGACGACTCGTTGATGCCCTTCATGGTTTCCACGACCTGTCCCACGACCTCGCCGCCCTGCACCGCGACCAGGGCGGCATTCTTGGCAAGCTGGTTGGCCTGGCGCGCGCTGTCGGCGTTCTGCTGCACGGTAGAGCCCAGCTCTTCCATGGAGGCGGCCGTCTGCTCGAGCGCACTGGCCTGGCTCTCGGTGCGGCCGCTGAGGTCCTGGTTGCCCTGCGATATCTGCGCGCTGGCCGTGGCCACGGCTTCCGCGTTCTGGCGCACGCTGCCCACGGTCGTGTGCAGGTGTGCCCGGGTCGCCTCGAGCGCCTGCATCATCTGGGCCAATTCGTCCTTGCCGGTGGCCTGGACGGGGTGGCCCAGCTCACCGCGTGCCATGCGCAGGGCAGCGTCCACGCCCTGGCGGGCACGGCGCGACAGGTTGCCCGCCAGCAGGACGGCGACCACGGCGCTGAGCGCGATCATGGCGACCAGTCCGACGGCGAGCTGGAGGCGGCCCTCCCTGTAGGTGGCCGCGGCGCGTTCGGCGGCGAGATCACTGCCCTTGTTGTTGATGGCGATCAGGTCGTCGAGCGCCTTGTTCGCGGCCCGGTAGGCCGCGCCCGCCGGCCCCACGAAAATCGCGCGCACCGCGGGGATGTCGTTGTTCCGTGCGTGCTGCAGCTGTTCCGGAAGCGTCGAGCTGTACGAGGCCACCTGGTTGCGTAGCTCCGTGTAGAGCGGGCGCTCTTCGGCACTGGTGAAGAGCGGAGCCGCAGCCTCGACGGACGCATTGAGCGCCGTGCTGGCGCTTTCCACCGTGGCGATCGCCTGCGGCATGGGCGCATTGGGTCCGGTGAGGATCAGGCCCAGGCGGGCGATGCGCAGGGCGGACAGATTCCTGCTGATCGTTCCCGAAGCCGCCACGCTCGGCAGCGATTTCCTGGAAATCTCGGTGGATCGGTCGTTCATGCTGGACAGGTTGGCAACGCCCAGCAGGCTGACGATGCAGGCGATGACCAGCACCAGGCCAAAGCCGGCCAGCAGTTTGGTGCGCATCATCCAGTTGTCGAGGGTCATCATGGTCTTTCGTTGGGAAACCTCACCGCAACCGGGCGGCGAGGCAAGGCATCGCGGGCGAACGATCTGTCTAAAATCGCTTCTTGTGTAATGTTGTGTAAACGTGTCGACTCTTCTGTAGGCCGGCTGCCCGACCTGCTTCGCGCGCCGTATTTCGTGGTGCCATGACGACAAACGCCCGCGCCCGGCATGACCGGGCGCGGGCGTGCAATGGAAGGCTGGCCGCGAGAGACGGTTCGTCCCTCTGGCCGGCTCGGAGGGTCAGGCCATGGCCTGCATCTCCTCCATGAGTTCCTCCTTGCGGGCCTGCAGCGTGTCGCGCATGGCCACCAGGTCCAGCTTGCGGGCCGCGCGGGCCTTGACGAAGATTTCGTTGCGCTCTTCCTTGACGTGGTGGTCGATGTATTCGCCCAGCACGGTGACCTTGGCATCGAACTTGTCGTCCATGGCGTCGCCGTCCTGGATCTGGGCGATCAGGTCCTTGGCGCTGGCGTGCTCGACTTCGGCCTCGTCGATCAGGTCGGTCTCGCGCAGTGCTTCGCGCAGGGCCGGATAGAAAATCTCCTCTTCGATCTGCGCGTGCACCGTCAGCTCCAGGCAGATCTGCTGTGCCAGTTCGCGCTTCTTGGCGATGGACGTCTTCGATTTGGAGCCTGCGAGTTCTTCGTACTCCTTGAACATCTTCTTCACCTTGCGATGGTCCGCATCCAGGAGGCTGCAGGCATCGGCGGGGGGCCGCTGGTTCGTCGTCGTGGGCATGGCGTTTTCCTCGTAGGGTGTTGGAAAACCCATTGTCTTTTTGCCGTCATGCCTGGCCGTAGGAGCGGCGCCTGTGTGTCCGTCTTCCCACGGCGCGGCGGGCCATGCGAACGGCTGCCGTCGAGCCTGTGCAGGGCCGGCACCGCGCTTCACGTGCGATGTTGTCGTTGTGGCTGCGGCTGCGGTGCTTCGGCCGAGGCTATGCGCCGCAGCGTCCCGTCGAAATGCGGTGCGTCGGAATTCCAGTGCAGTTGCCTGATCAGGTGGTGGATCCCGTCCGGAGCACCCTGCAGGTAGCGGCGGAGCGCGTGACCATCGTCCAGGCGGGCGGGGTCGTCCTGGAGGAACACCCCCATGCGCCTCAGCAGGGCCTTTCCGCCGGCATCTTCGATGAGCTTCCAGTGCGTGGCCTCGTAGCGATATCCCGCAGCCTCTGCGGCGCGGGCCTGTGCCCTGCGGTGCCTGTCGCCCTGGACGTAGTCGGGCGTGGTGGTCCCCGCCATGCTGCGCACATCGTTGTAGGCCGTGATGTCCACGGTCGGGGTGCCGGGCAGGTCCGTGCGGATGTCCGCCGTCGAGGCGAACGACACCACGACGTTGCGATGGAACAGGGCCCTGTGCTCCTGGGCGGAGTAGCCCAGGGCCTGCATGTCCTGGCGCATGGCGTTGTCCATTTGCTGAAGTGCCGCGATGCCGGAGCTGTGGGCCAGGAATCGCAGGGGCGGCGTTCCCGCGACCGTCCGTGGATCGGCGCGACGGGCGGCGCTGCCGTCTTCGTAGAGCGGCAGGCCGGCGGTGCGCGCCACGGTGCCGTCCATATGGCGCATCAGCCGTTCGGGTTCCTGCACCAGCCGTGGAAGCAGGATGGCCTCGTAGAGCAGCCGCGAGGCATGGCTGACGACGTCGGCGTGCCGGTCGGTGCCCAGCAGGAACCGGTGGTGCAGCAGGCTGGCCTCGACCAGCGGCTGTCCGTCACGATCCTGCCCGGTATGCACGAAGCCGACCACGTACAGTGCCGCGGCATGGGACGGCAGGGCACTGCGCAGGAACGAGAGGAAGGCCGCGGCCAGTTTCTTCGCCTGCCGGATGCCTTCCGCATAGTGCGTGTCGGTGGTGCAGGGCAGCACGACCCACTGGCTCCGGCCGAGTTCGCCCTGCAGGTCGCGGGGATCGATGGTGTCGCCTGTATCGGCCTGGAATGCCAGGATGCCTTGCGATTTGGGCTCGGATTCACTGTGCGTGCGAAGGCGCCGGTATGCTTCTTCCATGCCCAGGAAGAGGGTCGCCATGAAGGCGTTGTATCCGGGCAGACGGCGCAGTCCGAAGTGCTCCACCTGCAGCCGGTCGTGGCCGAGGCGGCAGGGCAGGGAGGCGATGTATTCGAGGAACCGGAGGTCCCGCCCCTTCCTCTGCGACGGCGGGGTCAGGAAGCTGCCGGGCGCCACGCCCGCCCGGACGGCCAGCCGTTGCAGCGCTTCCTCGTAGAACGATGCATCGTGTCCGGCTTCCAGCAGCAGTTCCCATGCATGGTTGAGCGGCTGGATCTCGTAGGGGTTGCGGAACGCGCGTGCGCCCTGCATGGGGTAGCGGTCCCGCTCCTCGATGAAGTGGCGGACGTACAGGCCCGCCTGCCGGATGAGGTCGCGGGCGGTGGCCGCCGCGTTGGCGGGATCTCCGTGGCCGTGTCGCGACAGCTGCGCGCGCAGCCATTGCTCGCGGCGCTCGAATGCGGGTCGCAGCGGCGCCAGGGCATGTGCCAGGGCTTCCATGGGACTGGCGGTCCCAGCGCCGTCAGCGCCAGCGAGGGATGCCGTGGCCTTCATGGCCGCCAGGAAGAGTGTTTCTGCCGAGGAGGGCATGTGCAGCGCCTGCCGGGTGGCTTCGGCGGAGAGCACTTGGCAGCCGAGCGCTTCCAGCTCCTCGCGGATCCACCGGACCTGTTGCGCGGTCCGCCCCTTGCGCAGGCCTCCCGGGAGGTCCCGGTCCGGCACCGTCAGGCCGTCTTCCAGGCCTACGCGTACCCCGTCGAGCTGCAGGTGCACTGCCACCCTGGGCAGCAGTTGCTGCATCGGGCCCGGCATCAGGACGGAGATCCGGGCCGTGGGAAGCCGGCGCCGTATCTGTTCCACCACCGGCGCCAATGCGGCCACGGCCATGTCCAGTGCACGGTCGATGCCCGGGGCGCCGCCGGCCTGCAGCAGCGCGAAGATGGCCTGGCGCTGCACGGCGGGGATGAGGGAGTCATCCTCGAAAGCCTCGCCGGCGCGGCGGTACTGGTCCACGCCGGCCACCAGCATCAGCAGGCACGGGGTTCCGGCGCCTTCCAGGTGCGTCCTGAAATCTTCCAGCGTCTTCTGCAGGATCGTGTGGTTGAAGACCTCGATCTCGAGGCGTATGCCATGCCTGCGCGCATGGTCCAGCTGCTGCTGCAGGAAGTTGGGGGTGTTGAGGTATCCCCCACCGGACTGGAACAGCACTTCGCCCGGGCTGAGCGATGAGAGTTCCGGGGGCGTGCCGTCAGGTTCGTAAGGCCTGAGGTGCTCGCGGCGGATGGCGCTGTCGGAGTCTCCACCACCCCGCACGCTGGTGGAAAGGTTGAGGATGGCCAGCGGAATCTGCGCGCGCAGGCGGGGGACGATGGCCTCGTAGTCGTCCGGGACGATGCGGTTGGGTTGCGCGCCGGTGAGCAGCGACAGGGACGACCAGGGCAGCTTCCACGCCTGCCCGCCACGCTCTCGGGTGTGCAGATGGAGGATGGCGGCGCCTTCCCGGACAGCCGCCACGCATTCGTCCACGATGGCGGCGGGCGCGACCGGCAGCCAGCAGCTGGCACCCTTGCCCGACAGCGCAAAGCCGGTGCTGGCGTGGCACCAGCCGGCGTCGGCGAGCGCTTCCACCACGCTGGTGCCGCAGGCATGGAGCAGGTGGACGAGGTCGGGCGGAATGTACGACTCCACCGCACCGGCATGCGTCCACGCCAGGCCGCCCTCTCCGTCGCTGGTCCAGCCCTGGCCCGTCAGGTGCACCACCAGTTCCCTCGAGGCTTCTGCGGAGCCGATCCTGGCGAACCATGCCGCGTCCAGCTGCCGCAGGACCGGGCTGTCCGGGTGGTACTGGAATACACCATCCTGCGCGTGCAGGCCGGCCTCGCGGCGCCAGCGTTCGAGCAGTTCTGCCGTGGGAGCGATGGCCCGGATGAAATCCGCGCCCGCCGGAATCCGTGTGGATTCGCTCGCCAGCAGGCCACCCGCCGCCACGGGCTCCCATCCGTTGCGGTTCCCGAGTGCCGCTTCCAGGCCGTCGATATGCCGCACCAGCGCTGCGGAAAGGTATTTCGGGCCCAGCGGCTCGATGCGGCGCGGTACGGCCCCTACCGGGGCTGCGGTAATGAATATCTCGTGCACGGATCCCCGGATCGTTGATTGGGAGGGGCGGATTATTCAACGGGGAAGCTTGTCGGGAATGGACCCGCGTCGGGATGAATTCGTAGTACTGATCATGTTTTGGATAACTGGATTTTTTGCTTTATCGTTCTGATTTCATGATGGTTGTCCATCCATGGCGTGAATCCGGGGCGCCACCCGGGAAGCCCACCATGTGGAGGCGAGCGGAACCAGCACCGCGGTAATCACGACGCATGCCGCGACCAGCGCCGTCGCGGATGGCGCTACGGTAGCGAACTGCGGTGCCGCCTGGGCGACGAGGTGCGGCGTGGCCACTGCCGCACCCGCGGTGCTGGACGCGGCGATGCCCGCAGTGCCGCGGCCGCCGCCGATGAAGATGTCCGCCAGAACGAGGGCCGTGCCCGAGACGGCCATGACGGCCAGCGCCATCGCGATGCCCGGCATCCCGGCTTCCGCCACCACGCGCAGG
The DNA here is from genome assembly GCF_042847045.1 of Acidovorax sacchari. Classification (NCBI taxonomy): domain Bacteria; kingdom Pseudomonadati; phylum Pseudomonadota; class Betaproteobacteria; order Burkholderiales; family Comamonadaceae; genus Acidovorax; species Acidovorax sacchari. Next base: position 4,464,186 of record NZ_AP035783.1, on the reverse strand, counting down.
TCGATTGTGTTGCCGAGTGCGAAGGCGAAGAAGGGAATCAGGATGCGCGTGGCAGGAGAGAAGAAGCTTCGCAGTTCGGGATCGAGGTTGCCGAGCACGAAGCCGGCGATGAAGGGGATGACCACTCCGACCAGCAGGCGCGGCTCGAATGCGGCGAGGCCGGTGGAGCCGAGGATGAGCATGGTCACCAGCGGCCCGGATTCCAGTCCGATCAACACCGAGACGCCCGCTTCTTCGCGGGTTCCGTGCTCTTCCATGATCGACGCATAGAGGCCCCCGTTGGTCATGTCCAGCGCCGCCACGACGGCCAGCACCGACAACCCGGCGAAGAATCCGGTGCGCAGGCCGTCCACAGGAATCCACAGGGGGAGCAGCCACGCAGCCAGCCAGGCCGTGCCGATCTTGGCGCCGACCAGCGCTCCTGATTTGCGCAGCAGGGCACCCGCGGCCCGCAGATGGATGGACGCTCCGAGGCAGAACATCCAGACGGCCAGTATGGGTACCACGCCGGAGATCAGACCCTGCGTGAACGAGCCGTAGTACTTGCCGGTGTCCGGCTGTACTGTGTGGAGCGCGGCTCCCAGCAGGAGCGGGACGAGCATCATGCCGCCCGGTATCTTTTCGATGGTGGATTTGATTTTCATGGCGATGTATTGCGCTGGCCGCTCAGCGGGAGCATATTGCGGTGCGCCTTGGGAACGGTGCGCTTTGCCAGCGGAAATGGCGCCGTTCATTAATGGCGTGGATTAATTGTTTTTTGCCTGATCGGCTCGGCTTTTTTGGAAGGAGCTTCGATGCGACGTTTGCAAGGAAAAACCGTCCTGGTCACCGCCGCGGGTCAGGGCATCGGCAGGGCCAGCGCCCTGGCGATGGCCCGGGAGGGGGCCGAGGTCTGGGCCACGGACATCGATGACCAGGCCCTGGCCCAGCTCGCTGCCGAAGCGGCCCTCGAGGACAGTCCGCCCCTGAGAACGGCCCGCCTGGACGTGCGGGACAGCGCAGCGGTCCACGCCTTCGCCGCGCATACCGGCCGGGTGGACGTGCTGTTCAACTGCGCAGGCTACGTGCACCACGGCGACATCCTCGCGTGCGAGGAGGAGGATTGGGATTTCACTTTCGATCTGAACGTCAAGTCCATGTACCGCACCATCCGCGCCTACCTGCCGTCCATGCTTGCAGGAGGGGGCGGCTGCATCATCAACATGGCCTCGGCGGCGTCCAGCGTGAAAGGCGTGCCCAACCGCTTTGCCTACGGTGCCTCCAAGGCGGCGGTGATCGGACTGACGAAGGCACTGGCGACCGACTATGTCCAGAAGGGCATCCGCTGCAATGCCATCTGCCCGGGCACCATCGAATCTCCCTCGCTGCGAGGGCGCATCCGGGAGCTGTCCGCGCGCTCCGGTGCCGATGAGGCCGAAGTCCGGGCCGCCTTCGTCGGGCGGCAGCCGGCCGGTCGCCTGGGGCGCCCCGAAGAGGTGGCCGCGCTGGTGGTGTATCTCGCGAGCGACGAGGCCTCCTTCACAACCGGCGCCATCCACATGATCGACGGCGGATGGTCCAACTGACGCAGGTTCGCCGAGAATGTCCGGCAAGACCCCGTCTGGAGATACGCATGAAATTGGTACGTTACGGCCAGCCTGGCCAGGAGAAGCCCGGACTCGTCGATGCCGAGGGCCGGATACGCGACCTCTCGGGCCACGTGTCCGACGTGGATCCCGACCTGCTGTCGTCGCCCGAAGCCTGGGCGTCGTTGTCCAGCCTCGATCCTGCGAGCCTGCCCGTGGTGGACGGGAGCGTGCGCTACGGTCCTCCGGTCGCCCGCGTGGGCAAGATCGTCTGCGTGGGGCTCAACTACGCGGACCACGCGGCGGAAACGGGGGCACCGATCCCGGCCGAGCCCATCCTGTTCCTGAAGCCGAACTCGTGCATCGTCGGGCCGGACGATACCGTGGTGATTCCCCGCGGCTCCACCAAGACCGACTGGGAGGTCGAACTGGGCGTGGTGATCGGCCGCAGGGCCTCGTATGTCGCCGAGGGCGATGCGATGGACCACGTGGCGGGCTACACGGTGGTCAACGACGTGTCCGAGCGGGAGTACCAGATGGAGCGCGGAGGCCAGTGGGACAAGGGCAAGGGATGCGACACCTTCGCGCCCATCGGTCCCTGGCTGGTTTCGAGGGACGAGGTGCCCGACCCGCAGAACCTCGGCCTGTGGCTGGAGGTCAACGGCCGGCGCTACCAGGACGGCAGCACGCGCACGATGATCTTCCCGGTGGCGAAGCTGGTGAGCTACATCAGCGAGTTCATGTCGCTCATGCCGGGCGACATCATCAGTACCGGAACGCCGCCCGGCGTGGGCCTGGGCCAGAAGCCGCCGGTGTACCTGAAGGCTGGCGACACCATGCGGCTGGGCATCGAGGGCCTGGGCGAGCAGCGGCAGACCACGCGCGCCTGGGCCCGCTGATCCGCCCCGCGCTCCGGTTCCGGGTGGGCCCTGCCTCAGGCGAGCAGGGCCTGCGCGAACTCGCGGGCGCTGAAGGTTTCCAGGTCTTCCAGCTTTTCGCCGACGCCGATGAAATACACCGGTATGGGGCGTTCCTGCGCGATGGCCGCTAGCACGCCGCCCTTGGCCGTGCCGTCGAGCTTGGTGACGATGAGCCCCGTGAGCTGCAGCGCGTCGTCGAAGGCCCGCACCTGCGCGAGGGCGTTCTGGCCCGTGTTGCCGTCGATCACCAGCAGTACCTCGTGCGGTGCCGTGCCATCGGCCTTGGTGATGACGCGCTTGATCTTCTGCAACTCCTGCATCAGGTGGAGCTGCGTCGGCAGCCGGCCCGCCGTGTCCACCAGCACCACGTCCTTGCCGCGTGCCTTGCCGGCACTCACGGCATCGAAGCTCACCGCGGCCGGGTCGCCGCCTTCCTGGCTCACGATTTCCACGGTATTGCGGTCGGCCCACACCCCGAGCTGCTCGCGCGCGGCGGCCCGGAAGGTATCGGCCGCCGCCAGCAGGACCGCGGCGCCTTCGGTGGCAAGGTGCCTGGTGAGCTTGCCGATGGAGGTGGTCTTGCCGGCACCGTTGACGCCGGCCACCATGATCACGGTGGGCGTGTGGCGTCCGATCTCGAGGGGTTTCTCGAGCGGGCGCAGCAGGTCGGACAGGGCATCGGCGAGCAGTCCCTTGACCGCGGCGGGATCGGTGGCCCTGGCTTCCTTCACGCGCCGCCGGAGGTCCTGCAGCAGGTGTTCGGTGGCCTTGACGCCCGTGTCGGCCATCAGCAGCGCCTCTTCGAGTTCGTCGTAGAGCGCATCGCCGATCTGCGTGCCGGTGAAGACCGTGGCAATGCTGGTGCCCGTCTTGCGCAGTCCGTTCTTGAGCCGGTCCAGCCAGCCCTTGCGCTCCTGTCCGGCGTCCATTGCCGGCGGCATGGAGGAAGGAAGGGGCACGGGAGCCTGGACGGCAGGCGGCGGCACCGGTATCGGCGTGGGCACAGCCGCCACCGGAGTGGTCACAGGACCCGGCTGTGGAGGAGCCGGCGCGGCAGGCTCCTGCGGAGCGGGGGATTTGGCGAACGGGTTGCGCAGCCAGCCGAAAGCTCCGGGGCCTCCGGAGGTCCCTGCCGCTTCGCCGGCCGCAGGCCCGGCCTCCGGCGCGGCGGGCGCGGAAACCGGCATGGGATCGGGCAGGGCCGGGGCAGCGTCGGCCGGTACCGGGGACGGGATCTCCGCAGCGGGAGCAGGGGCGGGCTTTTTCTTGAAAAAACTGAACATTGGCAGGTTCTTAGAATCGCACCCATTCTATGAAACGCGCACTTACCCTCCTGGGCCTGCTGGCCTGCGTGCACGCCGGGGCCCAGACCCCCGCCACCACCACGTCCTCTCCCTCGCCTGCGTCGGCGCAAGGCGCCCAGCCCGGAGCCCAGGTGCCCGGCGTGCGCCAGTACACGCTGCGCAACGGCATGCAGCTGTTCGTGCAGACCGACCGGCGTGCCCCCACGGCGGTGCACATGGTGTGGGTACGGGTCGGTTCGATGGACGAGGTGGATGGCACATCGGGCGTGGCCCATGCCCTGGAGCACATGATGTTCAAGGGCACGAAGACGGTGCCGCCAGGCCAGTTCTCGCGCCGCGTGGCCGCGCTGGGCGGTCAGGAAAACGCCTTCACCAGCCGCGACTACACGGGCTACTACCAGCAGATTCCCGCAAAGCGCCTCGCGGAGGTCATGCGGCTGGAGTCCGACCGGTTCGCGCACAACCAGTGGCCGGACGCGGAATTCAAGAAGGAGATCGAGGTCATCAAGGAAGAGCGGCGCATGCGCACGGACGACCAGCCGCGCGCGGCCCTGATGGAGCAACTGAACGCTGCAGTGTTCACGGCGTCTCCGTACCGCAGGCCGGTGGTCGGCTGGATGAGCGACCTGGATGCGATGACGCCGGACGATGTCCGCGCGTTCCACCGCCAGTGGTACGTGCCCGCGAACGCCGCCATCGTGGTCGCCGGTGATGTGGATCCGGAAGCCGTCCGCAAGCTCGCAGAAGACACCTACGGCCGCATTCCCGCGGCGGCGGTGCCGGTGCGCAAGCCGCGCACCGAGCCGGCGCAGCGCGGCCTGCGCCGCATCGATTTCAAGGCGCCCGCGGAACAGGCCTTCGTCGCGATGGCGTTCCGGGTGCCCGGGCTGCAGCGGCTGGAGCAGCTCACGGATTCCGACCGCGATGCACTGGCGCTGATGATGCTCTCGGGCGTGCTGAGCGGCTACGACGGCGCACGGCTGGAACGCGCTCTCACGCAGGGTGCCGACCATGTGGCCGACGGAGCGGACAGCGGTGCCTCCGTCACGGGCAGGGGGCCGAGCCTGTTCCTGCTGAGCGGGGTCCCCGCGGGCGGCAAGACGGCGCAGCAGGTCGAGGCCGCGTTGCGGGCCGAGGTGGCCCGCGTGGCGCGCGAAGGGGTGGGCGATGCCGAACTCTCGCGCGTGAAGACACAGTGGGCGGCATCCACCATCTATGCGCGTGATTCCCTGCAGGCCCAGGCGAGCGACCTGGGAAGCAACTGGGTGCAGGGCCTTCCGCCCGACGCCGACGCGCGCCTGCTGGCGCTGCTGCGCGAGGTGACGCCGGCGCAGGTCCAGGCCGTGGCGGCCCGCTACTTCGGCGATGACCAGTTGACCGTGGCCACCCTGGTGCCACAGCCGGTGGCACCCGGTTCCCGCCGCCCTGCCGCTCCCGCGAGCGCCGACGGACGCATGCACTGACGCGCCGCCGGCCGGAAGGAAACTCCCATGATGCCCCTTGCAATCAAAAAAGCCGCCCTCCGGGCGGCATTCGCGGCGGCGGCCGGCCTGCTGGCCGCGCAGTCCGCCTGGGCGCTGCTGCCCATCCAGCACTGGGCCGAGCCCAGCGGCGCGCGTGTCTGGCTCGTCGAAAGCCCCGGCATTCCGATGGTGGACGTGCAGGTCGATTTCGATGCCGGAGCCCGGCGTGATCCGGCGCCGCAGGCCGGCCTGGCCGCCGCCGTGGCCGCGATGTCGTCCAAGGGCGTGCGTGCCGACGGGGCCGAGCCCGCAATGGACGAGAACGCCCTGGGCGAGGCCTGGGCCGATCTGGGCGCGAGCCTGCAGGCGTCCGCGGAGCGCGACGGCTTCAGCTACGGGCTGCGTTCGCTCACCGATGCCGGCCTGCTGGACCGTGCGGCCCGGCTGGCCGCGCGGCAGATCGCCCAGCCGGCCTTCGCGCAGGACATCTGGCAGCGCGAGCGCGCGCGCTGGAGCGCATCCCTGAAGGAGGCCGAAACACGGCCCGGCACGGTGGCCGCCAGGGCTTTCTCGCAGGCCGTCTATGGCTCCCATCCCTATGGCCAGCGCGCCACGCCGGAGACGCTGGCACGCATCGAAGTCGCTGACCTGCAGAACTTCCACGACCGCTACCTGCAGGCCTGCCGGGCGCGCGTGAGCATCGTGGGCGCCGTGAACCGGGAGCAGGCCCGCGCCCTGGCCCGGACACTGCTCTCGCACCTGCCGGCCACGGATGCCCCGGCCTGCGCCGCGCTGCCGCCGGTGCCGCCCGTGCAGTCACTCGCCAGGTCGCAGGAAGAACGCATCCCCTTCGCGTCGGCCCAGGCACACGTGCTGATCGGCCAGCCCAGCTTCCCGCGCAAGGACCCTGATTTCCTCGCGCTGCTGGTGGGCAATCACATCCTGGGCGGCGGCGGCTTCACGTCGCGGCTGACCGAGGAGGTGCGCGAAAAGCGCGGGCTGAGCTACAGCGTGTACAGCCAGTTTTCCCCGGGGCTGGATGCCGGCCCCTTCGTCGTCGCGCTGCAGACGCGTCCGGACCAGGCGGAACAGGCCGTGCAGGTGTCGCGCGATGTGCTCGCCCGCTTCGTTGCCGAAGGTCCCACGGCCGCGGAGTTGCGCGCCGCCAAGGACAACCTGATCGGTGGCTTCGCGCTGCGCATCGACAGCAACCGCAAGCTGCTGGGGAATGTCGTGAACATCGCCTGGAACGACCTGCCGCTCGACTATCTCGAGCACTGGACCGACCGCGTGGAGGCGCTGACCGCGGAGGACATCCGCGCAGCGATGGCGCGCAAACTGCAGCCTGCCCGGATGGTGACCGTGGTGGTCGGAGGGAGCGCACCATGAGCCCGGCGCCGCGCAAACCCGCTGCGCCCCAGCGCCCTGCGGCGAGTCCGGGAGGCCGGCAAGGCGGGCATGCCGGTGCGGGCGAAGTGCGCATCATCGGCGGACTCTGGAAGCGCACGCGGTTGCCGGTACCGTCGCGCCCGGGGCTGCGGCCCACGCCGGACCGGGTGAGGGAGACCCTGTTCAACTGGCTGGGACAGGACCTGTCGGGATGGCGCTGCATCGATGCCTTCGCCGGCACGGGCGCGCTCGGCCTGGAGGCTGCATCCCGCGGAGCGGTGGAGGTGCTGCTGGTGGAAAGCGATGCCGCCCTCGCGGATCAGTTGCGGCGTTCCTGTGAAAAGCTGGGCGCCACGGCGGCACGGGTGCAGCGGGGCGACGGCGTGGCCGTCCTGCGCCAGCGTGCGCCGGGCTCCGCGCACCTGGTGCTGCTCGATCCGCCTTTCGACGGCGGGCTGTTCGACGCGGCCCTGGCGGCTGCCGCGCCGGTGCTTGCGGAGGATGGATGCATCTACCTCGAGGCGCCCCAGCCCTGGGACGATGCGGCGCTGGCACCCCTGGGCCTTGCCATCCACCGCCATCTGCGGGCGGGCGCGGTACATGCCCACTTGATTCGCAAGGGCCAGGGCGCAAGAGCGCCGCAATAATCCGCTCCACCGACTGCCTTCAATCCAGGAGATCCGCCCGCCATGGTCCAGAACGTCATCGCCGTCTATCCCGGCACTTTCGACCCCATCACGCTGGGCCATGAGGACGTGGTGCGCCGCGCCACGCAGCTGTTCGGCAGCGTGATCGTGGCGGTCGCCGCGGGCCACCACAAGAAAACGCTGTTCAGCCTGGAAGAGCGCATCGAGATGGTGCGCGAGGCGGTGCAGCCCTATCCCCAGGTGCAGGTGGAGAGCTTCTCCGGGCTGCTGCGCGACTTCGTGGTCGCGCGCGGCGGCAAGGCCATGGTGCGCGGCCTGCGTGCCGTCACCGACTTCGACTATGAATTCCAGCTCGCCGGCATGAACCGCAGCCTCATGCCCGAGGTCGAGACGGTCTTTCTCACCCCGAGCGACAAGTTCCAGTTCATCAGCAGCACGTTCGTGCGCGAGATCGCCGTGCTCGGCGGCGAAGTGGACAAGTTCGTGTCCCCCGGGGTCTGCCAGCGGCTCGCCGACAGGGTCCGGGCGATGGCCCCGGCGGGCTGATGCCCCTTCGGGGCCCGCGCGGTCCTCAGGCGGCGTGGACGATGTCGTGCACGAAGCGCAGCTTGGCCAGCGCCCCGGACGACAGGGCGAAGGGGTAGGCGTCCTGCTGGCCGAGGCTCCGGTTCAGGCTGTTGAGCAGCAGCGTCAGCGGCACCCATTCCTGCACCATGGCCTCGAAATCCGGCCGGTCCGTGGCGAACGGATTGCCTACGCGGTAGCTCTGCATCACGCCGCTTTCCGGTATTTCCAGACCCGTGTGGTAGCTGGAGGCCGTTTCCAGCAGATCGACCATGTGCAGATAGTGGGCCCAGGTCTCGGCCCAGTCTTCCCAGGGGTGGGCGGTGGCATAGGCGCTCACGTGGCGCTCGCGCCACCCGCCCAGGTGCGGGCTGCTGGCGTAGTAGGCCTGCAGGGCCTCGCCGTAGTCCTGGCGTTCGTCGCCGAAGACCGAGCGGAATTCCTTCAGCCGGCCTGATTCCAGCAGCAGGTGGTCCCAGTAGAAATGGCCCGATTCGTGCCGCAGATGGCCCAGCAGGGTGCGGTAGGGCTCGTGCAGCGCGAGGCGCCGCCGGGCGCGCTCGTCATCGTCCGCCTCGGCCACGTTCAGCGTGATGGTTCCGGCTGCATGCCCCGTCATCACGGGATGTCCGGGCTGGTCCGCCAGGAACTCGAAGACCGGACTGGCTCCGTCGGGCGCGGGCTGCAGGCCCAGGCGTGCGAGGGTGTAGTAGAGCTGCCGCTTGGCATGCTCGATCTGCTTCCAGCGGCGCAGGTTGGCCGGTTCGGAGAGATCGGGAAGGATGCGTGTCTGGCGGCACGACCCGCACAACTGCTGCGGATCGTCGGCGGCTACCGCGAAATTGCACGCGGCGTGCGCGATCCGGTTGTGGCACATGCGGTAGAGCGGCGAGGCGCTGCCCTGGCGGCGCGACGGTACCCGTTGCCACAGGTCGGTATCGCCCTGCAGGCCCGGCACCGCGGGCACCAGCGCCGCCATGGTGAGCAGGTCAGGCAGGAAGGCCAGCTTCGCGCCGCAGTGCAGGCACTGGACGCTGTCGAAGAAAACGAGATGACCGCACTGGTCGCAATTGAAAACCTGCATGGTTGCGGAGCATAGGGCCGATGGCGGCCATTGGCGGTGGGCGATGGACTCTGCCGCAGAAGACTGCAAAAGAAAAAACAGGCTCCGTGAGGAGCCTGCTTGAGAGGGATGGCCGGGCGGGTGGAGCCCGCCGGCCCGCGTGCATCAGGGACGCACGACGATGCTGTTGCGCACTTCCCGCACGTGCTTGGTGTTGCGGGCGATGGCTTCCGCGCGATCCTTCTCGGCCTGCGACTTGGCGAAGCCGGACAGCTGCACCGTGCCGTTCAGCGTCTCCACGCTGATGGACGTGGCGGAGACCGACTTGTCTTCGGCCATCTTGGCCTTCACGGCGGTGGTGATGCCGGCGTCATCCACGTAGGAGCCCACGGTCTGCTGGTCACGTGCCACCGAGCATCCGGTGGTGACGATGGTGGCGCCAGCGAGGGCTGCAAAGGCGAGTGCACGAGCGTACTTCATGGTTATTTCCTTGGTTTGGTTGAGAGAACACGGGTGCGGGGACATCCTTCAGTCCGCCGGCCTTCTGCACCCTCCTTGCCGGTGGACTGCCTGCGAGGGCCGGCTGCGCCTTCAGCGGTGCAGCCAATCCTTGAGTTCGTCGGCATGCTCTTCCTCGTCGGCGAGGATGCCTTCCAGCATGCGGCGCGTGGTGGGGTCCTTGTCGCCGATCAGGGTGATCATCTGCCGGTAGGCTTCGACAGCGATGCGTTCGGCCACCAGATTGGCGCGCACCATCGCCTTGAGGTCCGACGACTCGTCGTACTGCGCGTGGCTTCGTTCTTCCAGCGTGCGGGGGCTGAAGTCCGGCTCGCCGCCCAGTTGCACGATGCGCTGGGCGATGAGGTCGGCGTGGGCGGCTTCCTCGTTCGCATGTACCAGGAATTCCGCGGCGATCGCGGGAGACTCCAGACCGTCGGCCGTGAAGTAGTGGCGCTTGTAGCGCAGCACGCACACGAGTTCGGTCGCCAGAGCATCGTTCAGCAGCTTCACGATGGCGTCGCGGTGCGGACCGTACGCAGGCGTGACGGCGCCTTCGTCGAGATCCTGGGTGGCAGCGTACTGGAGGGCTTTCTCATCCAGGGTGAGCGATGCAGTTGCCGTAGGTGTGGAGTTCGGGGTGGTCATGGAGCGCCCGTGGAATGTTGTTGTGGATATGGAGCGGGCCGGTGGTGGAGGGCTGCTGGAGGCTTCCGTTTCCGGTCCCGCGTTCGCAAGTCGGGAGATCAGTAGTCGCGGCCCCGGGGGCGGCGTGCCAGCATGCACAGCGTGGCCACGAAGGCACCTGCAGCCGCTGCAATGGCCAGCGACTTGCCGGGCTGTTCCGAAACGTAGCGGGCGGTGGCATCGGCGGCCTGGTTGAATTGCCGGCGGGCGCGCTCGCTGGTGTCTGCGCAGTAGGCGATACCGCGGGAGGCGAGGTCCTGGGCGCGTGCGGCCAGGTCGTCGATCAGCGGATCCACGTCGCTCTGCAGTTCCCGCACCTTGCGTTCGGCCTTGTCCAGGGTCTTGTTCGCCGCGTTGCGGGTGGTGCGCACGGCGTCCTGGGCGTTGTCCAGCATGTCGTCGGCCACATCGTGCGCGGTATCTGCAGCCTTGTCGGCGAGTTTTTGTGCTTCCATGGTTTCTGTTCCTCAGGTAGTCGGGTCGTCAGGGCGGGTGGGTCGGTGCGTTCAGCCGCGCTTGAGCAGGCTCAGCACGAAGGTGACGACGGCCATGATCACGAACACGAAGAACAGGATCTTGGCGATGCCGACGGCGCCCGCTGCGATCCCACCAAAGCCGAAGAGTGCGGCGATCAGGGCGATCACCAGAAAAACGACTGCGTAGTGCAACATATCTTTCTCCTCTTGGACCGGAGGGCCGGTCGGTGGTTGGTCGATGGCGCTGTCGCGTTGGCGCCTGGGATCCAATGTAGATTTGGGGGCGCACCCAGGCTGCCGGCCCCTGGCGCGCTGCGCTGTAGGACGCGGCCGACCACCGCCGCTGCAATGGTGCAGCGACGGAAAACCGGAGGAAAAGACCGTGGGAAACGTCGCAGGAAGCGGCGTGGAAGAGGCCGCGGCAACGGCTGCAGCGGGCGCGTGGCGGCGCCCTGCGGCGTTCAGTGAACGACGGGCAGCACGGCGGAAACGAGCGTGCCTTCGTTGGCTTCGGAGGTGACCGTCAGGCGCCCGCCGGCGGCCTCGACGCGGTGGCGCATGCCCATGAGCCCGTGGGCGGAGGCCTGTACCTTGGTGGTGTCGAAGCCCGCGCCGTTGTCGCGGATCTGCACGGCCACATGGGTGGGGTAGTTGTGGACGGCCACCAGCACCTTGGTGGCATTGGCGTATTTGCCGATGTTGGTCAGCGACTCCTGCACCATCCGGTAGATCGTGAGCTGCACAGCCTCCGGCAGCTCCACCGGTTCGAGATTGAGTTCCACCTCCACGCTGCTGCGCTGCTCGAACTCGCGCGCGAGGATCTCCAGCGAGGCGGTCAGGCCCAGGTTGAAGAGGGACGAGGGCCGCAGGTCCTCGATGATCCTGCGCTTGAGCGCGATGCCGCTGTTCAGGGTTTCGGTGAGGTGCTTGAGCCGCTCGGCGATCTCGGGCGACTGCGCGTCGATCTTCGACTTCAGCCGCGCGACGTCGAGCTTGGCGGCCGTGAGCAGTGCGCCCAGTTCGTCGTGCAGTTCGCGGGCCAGGTGGCCCCGCTCATCCTCGCGCACCTGCTGCAGGTGGTTCGCCAGTTCGGTCAGCGACGCGGTGCGTTCCCGCACCAGCAGTTCCAGCCGGTCGCGCTCGCGCTGCAGGGCCTCCTGCTCGCGTTCCTGGGCGGTCTGCAGGGCGCTGGCCTGGCGCAGGTACATGTAGAACGCGAGCAGGCCGATGGCCACGACGGTCGCGATGCCGATGCGCGAGAGGGTGAGCGAGTGGAGGATCTCGTCGGTGTGGTGCGTGGAGCGGTCCGTGCTGCGCTGCGCGAGGCGGCCGGACAGTGTGCGGATGGCATCCATGTTCTCCTTGCCGACATCGGTGGAGAGGACGAATTTCCAGGCGTCGTCGTTGTTCTGGCGGCGCAGGCGCAGGCTCAGGTCCAGCTCGGACATCTTGCGGGAGATCTGCCGGGAGAGCTGGGTGAAGTCTTCCTGGTCTTCCGGAGAGGAACGGTAGATGGCACGCAACTCTTCCAGGTTGGCATCGATGGTGGCGGCCGCCTTCTGGTAGGGCTGGAGATAGCGGTCGTCGCCCGTGAGCAGGTAGCCGCGCAGGCCCGTTTCCGCATCCAGCATGTTCTGCATCATGCGGTTGAGCGCGGCGCGGGTCGTGTAGGTGCTCGACAGCGCGCGCACGGCTTCGTTGGACCGCGCGTATCCGGCTTCATTGATGCCAACCAACGCAGCGGCTGCCAGCAGCGCCAGGGGCAGGCTGACAGCCATCTTGCGAAAATTGGACCAGCGCATATGTATGTTTCTCCGGTAGGGACGGGGGCGAATTCTGGATAATGTCATCAGCCCGCAGCAATCGCCGCAGGCACGCTCCCGCAACGGTGGATGGGCCACCTGACCAATGATGGGCAGCCCAGCTGCCTCTTGAAAGAAACTCTCAATGATCAAGATCGGCATTGTGGATGACCATGCGATTGTCCGCTCGGGATTGCGACAATTTCTGTCAGAACATGTAGACCTTCGCGTAGTCGGCGAGGCCGCGAATGGCCGCGAAGCCATCGACCTCGTGCGCAACCACGAGATCGACGTGCTGCTGATGGACCTGTCGATGCCCGGCCAGAGCGGCCTCGATGCGCTGGCCATGCTGCGCGCGAAAGCGCCGGACATGGGCATCCTCATCCTGAGCGGGTACCCTGAGGAACACTACGCGATCAACCTCATCCGCCAGGGCGCCAGCGGCTACCTGAACAAGGAATGCGACCCCAAGGAGATCGTGGAGGCCATCCGCACCATCTCTCTGGGCCGCCGCTATCTCACGCCGGCCGTGGCGGACCTGCTCGCGCAGCAGCTCAATCGCAAGGACGACGCGCCTCCGCACGAGCAACTCTCCGAGCGCGAGTTCCAGGTGTTCCTGAAGCTGGCCAAGGGCGAGACCGCGGGCGACATCGCGAAGTCGCTTTCCCTGAGCGTCAAGACCGTGAGCACCTACCGCACGCGCCTGATGGAGAAGATGGCGCTGTCGTCCAACAGCGACCTGACCTACTACGCGCTGAAGAACAAGCTCATCGATTGATCGGTGGGTCGTTTGCGGCAGGGCATCGCGCCCTGCTGCAGCGTGTGCCCCGCAGCCAGGCCTTCGGAGGACCGGTTCGCCACGCCTGGACTGGTTTGCAGATCCGCGCGTTCAGAACCCTGGAGGGATGGATTCCCTCCGGGGTTTTGTACTTCATGGGATAGGGCGCTGCATCACGCGGCTGCATGCGTGAGCGCCTGCAGGGTGAGATGGCCTCGGAGGCCGCAGAAAGATCCGCTGCGGCGTGGAAAACGATTGCGCGGTCAGGCGCTGCTGGCGGTCTTGCGCAGCGTGCTGTGTTCCACGCAGTACTCCACGAGGGCATCTATCTCGTTGGATTTGTCGAACACGGCGTCGACGCCGAGCTGGGCGCAACGCACGCGAACATCGGGGGTGGCGTAGTTGCTCAGGACGACCATCTTCTGGCGTGCCGTGCGGTCGCGGCAGGCTGCGAGGATGCCCAGGCCGCTGCCTTGCCTGAGGAAAAGATCCACGATGGCCAGGTCCCATTGTTCTGGGTTCGAGGCCAGCCACTCCTTGCCTTCGTCCTCGGTTTCGGCGACACCCACGGCTTCGACTTCCGCCAGCTCCTCCAGCGTGCCGATCAGGTTCTCCCGGATCGTGGCGTTGTCTTCGACAATATAGGTGCGCAGTTTCACTGTGAGGCCGGTGCCGTTGAAGGCGTCGGATGGGAGGGGTTGATCACGGCTCTACTTTATAGGGAGAGAGCCGGCATTCTGCCAGCAGCAGGGTGTTACCCCGGTAGGATTTCTCCTACTGAAGGGCTTCGCCGCTGGCGCCCTCTTTCGCGTGCCGTGTTCCGCACACGCTGCAGGCCGGGTCGCGGCCGGCGCGCATGGCGGTCCACTCCATGGAAAGGCCGTCCAGCATGAGCAGGCGGCCTGCGAGCGATCGTCCGGCACCGCAGAGCAGTTTGAGCGCCTCGGCCGCCTGCATGGCGCCGATGACGCCGACCATCGGTGCGAACACGCCCATCGTGGAGCACTGTACTTCCTCGAAGGCCGCCTCCGGTGGGAAGAGGCAGGCGTAGCAGGGCGTATCGGAAGCGCGCGGGTCGATCACGGTGATCTGTCCGTCGAAGCGGATCGCTGCGCCGGCCACCACAGGCACGCGGTGGCGAACGCAGGCGGCGTTGACGGCCTGCCTCGTTGCATAGTTGTCGCTGCAGTCGAGCACCACGTCCGCGAGCGGCACATGGGCGTCGAGCCAGGGTGCATCCGCGCGCAGGGGCAGCGCCTGCACCTGCACGCCGGGGTTGATCGCCTGCACGGCCTGCGTTGCCGAAGCGACCTTGGACTCGCCGACACGCTGCGTGGTGTGGGCGATCTGCCGCTGCAGATTGGTCAGGTCCACGGTGTCGGCATCGACCAGGGTCAGGCGGCCCACGCCTGCCGAAGCGAGGAACAGGGCTGCGGGCGATCCCAGACCGCCGGCACCGATGACCAGCGCATGGGCGGCGAGCAGCCGTTCCTGTCCTTCGATGCCGATTTCGTCGAGCAGGATGTGGCGGGAGTAGCGCAGGAGCTGGTCGTCGTTCATGGATGGGGGCGTGGTGCGGGCGATGGCGAGGAGCACGAAGCACAAAGCAAAAGGCCGGACCCCTCGGAGTCCGGCCCTCGCTGGAAGGATGCATCCGCGCCGGTCAGTTGTCCTTCTTCTCTTCCTTGCGCTCCGTCTGCGTCTTGCTGACGACGACGGTCAGGCCCTTGAGCTGGTTGAGTGCCTGGGTGAGCTGGAAATCCTTGTCGGTTCCGAACTCGGGCATCTTGTTGCGTTCGGCGACGGGTTTCTTGGCTTCTTCCTCGAGGCGCTTGCGGGCCTCCTCGCGGGCCTTTTCGCGCGCTTCGTCCTTCTGCTCCTCGCCCTGGCCGCTGGTCAGGTGCTTTTCGAGGTCCGCCTCACGCATGCGCAATGCGGCGAAGGGGTCCCCGTCGGGGCTGTCGTCCACCATGACGTCGGGGACGATGCCCTTGGCCTGGATCGACTTGCCGCTGGGCGTGTAGTAGCGCGCCGTGGTGAGCTTGATGCCGGTGTCCGGGCCCAGGGGGCGCACGGTCTGCACCGATCCCTTGCCGAAGGTCTGGCTGCCCATGACGGTGGCGCGCTTGTGGTCCTGCAGCGCACCGGCGACGATCTCGCTGGCCGAAGCGGAGCCTTCGTTCACCAGCACCACCAGCGGAACGTTCTTGAGCGCCGCGGGCAGCCGCTTGAGCGGGTCGCCGGCCCCGCGGCGCTGGTAGAACTCGGGAGAGGCCTTGTAGACCGCCTTGCTCTCCGCGAGCTGCCCGTTGGTGGACACGACGGTCACGTCCTCTGGGAGGAAGGCGGTGGAGATGGCCACGGCCGCGTCGAGCAGGCCGCCGGGGTCGTTGCGCAGGTCCAGCACCATGCCCTTGAGGTTCGGATCCTGGCGGTAGATCTCCTCGACCTTGCGCACGAAGTCGTCCACCGTGCGTTCCTGGAACTGCGACAGCCGGATCCAAGCATAGCCGGGCTCGATCACCTTGCCCTTCACGGACTGGGTCTTGATCTCCTCGCGCGTGACCGTGACCGGGAAGGTGCGGCTTTCGTCCTTGCGGAAGATGGTGAGCGTGACCTGGGTGTTGGGCTCGCCGCGCATCTTCTTGACGGCTTCGTTGAGGGCGAGCCCCTTCACGGCCGTGTCGTCGATCTTGGTGATGAGGTCGTTGGTCTTCAGGCCCGCGCGGAAGGCCGGGGAGCCCTCGATGGGCGACACGATCTTGATCAGGCCGTCTTCCTGGGTGATTTCGATGCCCACGCCCACGAAGCGGCCCGTGGTGCCCTCGCGGAATTCCTTGAAGGACTTCTTGTCGAAGTACTGGGAGTGCGGGTCGAGGCTGGACACCATGCCGGAGATGGCGTCGGTGATGAGCTTCTTGTCGTCCACGGGCTCGACGTAGTCGGTCTTGATGAGCCCGAAGACCGCGGAGAGCTGCTGGATTTCCTCGAGGGGAAGCGGAGTCATGGCTCCGCGGGCGACG
Source organism: Acidovorax sacchari (assembly GCF_042847045.1). Classification (NCBI taxonomy): domain Bacteria; kingdom Pseudomonadati; phylum Pseudomonadota; class Betaproteobacteria; order Burkholderiales; family Comamonadaceae; genus Acidovorax; species Acidovorax sacchari. The sequence goes on along the minus strand of NZ_AP035783.1, from coordinate 4,448,007 downwards.
GTCTGCAGGGAGACCGTGGTCAGAGCGCCGGCAACGACGCCGACCGACACCCATCCTGCGATTTTGAGTTTGTGGCCCATTCGAAAAACACCTTTGCCGGTTCTAGGTCCAATATACACCCCCTTGGAAAGGGCAGGCGCGGCGCAGTTCCGCGCCCGCGGGGCTTTTTGGCGCATCGGGGCCGCCTCGCGGGTTTACCCCCGCCCGCGGCCCGTGGGGTCAGGCCTTGCCCTGGGACGCCACCGCGGCGGCCGCCCTGGCCGCGGCCTCGGCATCGCCGAGGTAGTAATGGCGCAGCGGCTTCAGGTCGTCGCCCAGCTCGTAGACCAGGGGAATGCCGTTGGGAATGTTCAGGCCGACGATGTCGTCGTCGGAGATGCCGTCCAGGTACTTGACCAGTGCCCGGATCGAGTTGCCGTGGGCGGCGACCATCACCCGCTGGCCCGACCGCATGGCGGGTGCGATGCGCTCGTTCCAGAAAGGCAGCACCCGGGCGACGGTGTCCTTCAGGCATTCGGTGAGCGGAATCTGCTCGGGGGCGAGGCCGGCATAGCGGAGGTCGCCGCGCTCGCTGCGCGGATCGGTGGCCTCCAGGGCCGGCGGGGGGGTGTCGTAGCTGCGGCGCCAGACGAGCACCTGCGCATCGCCGTACTGCTTGGCCATGTCGGCCTTGTTGAGCCCCTGCAGGGCGCCGTAGTGGCGCTCGTTGAGCCGCCAGCTGTGCTCCACGGGCAGCCAGGTGCGGTCCATCTCGTCCAGGACGTGCCACAGGGTGCGCGTGGCGCGCTTGAGCACGCTGGTGAACGCCAGGTCGAACTCGTAGCCTTCGGCCTTCAGCAGGCGGCCGGCGGTCTTGGCCTGCTCGATGCCGGTGGGTGTCAGGTCCACGTCGGTCCAGCCGGTGAAGCGGTTTTCGAGGTTCCAGGTGGATTCGCCGTGGCGGATCAGGACGAGTTTGTGCATGGTGGCGTGAGAAGCAGTGGATGCGGTCGGGTAAAACGCCGCATTCTAAAATTGCGCGGTTTGCTTTCCCCAAGGACTTCCGTGAATTTCATCATCGACAACTGGTATCTCGTCCTCGTCGCGCTGGTTTCGGGCGCGATGCTGCTCCTGCCGGTCTTCCGCGAAGCCGCGGGCGGCTCGCTCACCGCGGCGCGCGCGGTGCAACTCATCAACCGCGAGAAGGCCGTGGTGGTCGATGTCTCCGAGCCCGACGAGTTCGCGGCCGGCCATGTCGGCGGCGCGAAGAACGTGCCGCTGGGCCAGCTGGAGGAACGCCTGCCGCAGGTGGTCAGGAACAAGTCGGTGCCGCTCGTGCTGGTGTGCGCCAAGGGCGCCCGGGCGCAGCGCGCGGTGGCGGTGGCCAGGAAGCTCGGCTATGAGAAGGCCGAGGCGCTCGCGGGCGGGCTGAAGGCCTGGCGCGATGCCAGCATGCCGGTTGAAAAGGCCTGAAGCGGCACCACGTGCCCTGTCACACCCCACGCAATCTTCCAGGAAGGCCCGCCCCATGCAACCCGTCAAGATGTACACCACCGCCGTCTGCCCCTATTGCATCCGGGCCAAGCAGATCCTCAAGTCCAAGGGCGTGGAGCAGATCGAGGAGGTCCGCGTGGATCTCGACCCCGAGGCCCGTTCGCACATGATGGAGATCACCGGACGGCGCACGGTGCCGCAGATCTTCATCGGCGACACCCACGTGGGTGGCCATGACGACCTGGTCGCGCTCGACGGCCGCGGTGGCCTGATGCCCCTGCTCGGCGCCTGAAGACGCACCGGCCGGGCGCTGCATAATGCGGCCCCGGGTGCTGCCCGCTGCGGGAACGAGACGTCCCCGGCGGGCTTTGTCTTACCTGGCCCTTTTCCCGTTTCCGAATCGAAAGAACGACCTCATGTCCGAAGAAAATCCCGTGTTCCAGATCCAGCGCGTGTATCTGAAGGATCTGTCCCTGGAGCAGCCGAACTCGCCCCAGATCCTGCTGGAGCAGGAGCAGCCCAACGTGGACATCCAGCTGGGCGTCGAGGCGGCCCCCGTCGCCGACGGCATTTTCGAAGTGGCCGTGACGGCCACGGTGCAGACCAAGATCAAGGACAAGACGGTGTTCCTGGTCGAGGCCAAGCAGGCCGGCATCTTCGAGATCCGCAACATTCCGGAAGACCAGATGGGCCCCATCATGGGCATCGCCTGCCCGCAGATCGTGTATCCCTACCTGCGCGGCAACATCGCCGACGTGATCACGCGCGCCGGCTTCCCGCCCGTGCACCTGGCAGAGATCAACTTCCAGGCGATGTACGAGCAGCAGCAGTCGCAGCTGGCTTCGGCCGCGCCGACGCCGGGCGTCACGCAGTAATCCTTCCCACCGGGCGCCGCCGCGCGGCGGCGCGTCGCAGCCGGGGACTGCGAGCGGTTCCCCTGCCGAAACCGCAACGACATCCCTCATGAAGATCATCGTGTTCGGTGCAGGCGCCTGGGGCACGGCCATGGCTCTCAGCGCTGCCGCGCACCCGGCCGGACATGCCGTGACCCTCTGGGCGCGCGATGGAGGCCAGGCCGCCGCCATGCAGGCGGCGCGCCAGAACGCCCGCTATCTTCCGGGCATCGCCTTTCCCCCGGCCCTCGCCCTCGCGAGCGGTGCGCCATCCGCGGCGCTCGCGTCCTGCCAGGCCGACCTGGCCATCGTCGCCACCCCCATGTCGGGGCTGCGCGGCATGCTGGAGGAACTGCGCGATGCGACCCTTCCCGTGGCCTGGCTGTGCAAGGGGTTCGAGGCCGTTCCCGCAGGTGGCGAGGCCTCGTCCCAGGGGCTGATGGCGCACGAGATCTGCAGCCAGGTGGCCCCGCGGTTGCGCGCAGGCGCGCTCAGCGGCCCCAGCTTCGCGCTGGAGGCGGCCCAGGGGCGGCCTACCGCGCTGGTGGCTGCCAGCCGCGATGCGCAAGTGCGTGAACTGCTCGTGGAGGCGTTCCATGGGCCCACCCTGCGCGTTTACGCCAACGAGGACATCGTGGGCGTGGAAGTGGGTGGGGCCGTGAAGAACGTGCTGGCCATCGCTACCGGGCTGTGCGATGGGCTGGATCTGGGCACGAACGCACGTGCCGCGCTCATCACCCGGGGGCTGGCCGAGATGAGCCGTCTCGGGCTCGCGCTCGGCGCGCGGGCGGAGACGTTCATGGGTCTGTCCGGACTGGGCGACCTCGTGCTGACGGCCACGGGAGACCTGTCCCGCAACCGCCGCGTGGGCCTGGCACTCGCGCGCGGGCTCACGCTCGATCAGGCAGTGGAATCGCTCGGCCATGTGGCCGAAGGGGTGTACAGCGCACGGACGGTGGTGCGTCGCGCAGGCCAGCTCGGCGTGGACATGCCGATCGCGCAGGAAGTGGTGGCGTTGCTGGATGGCCGTTCGACCGCTCCGGAGGCGGTGGCACGGCTGATGGGGCGTGGCCCCGCGGCGGAACTGCGCTCCTGCTGAGCGTTGCTGGCCGCGGTGCGCCAGCATGGGGCCGGCGCACCGGCTGCCCCATGCCGCGGACCCGCGTCACACCACGCCGAAGAGCATCAGCAGCAGGACGAGGGACAACGGGACGCCGAGGAGCCACAGGATGATGGGCATGGTCTTTCTCCTGAAAGGTGGGTTGAAGATGCCTCCACCTTAAGACCCTGCCGCCCTGAGGATTGTGCGCGCGCGGCACCTGCCCGCGTAGGTGCGCACCTTCCCGCCGCGCGGGACATCTCGTGCCGAGCTGCTCAGATTTCGAGGTTGTCGATGAGCCGTGTGGAGCCCAGCCGGGCCGCGCCCAGGGCCACCAGCGTGCCGGGCTCGGGTGCGGTGTCGGGACGCTGCAGGTCGGCCCTGCGGCGCACCACGAGGTAGTCGGGCTGCCAGCCCTGGCTACGCAGCGCGTCGCTCGCCGCAGCCTCCAGTTCGGGCCAGTCGGCGACGGGGCGGGAGAGTGCGGCGTCCGACAGTGTCCGCAGGGCGCGCGACAGCTCCACCGCCTGGGTGCGTTCTGCAGGTCCCAGGTAGCCATTGCGCGAGCTGAGGGCGAGCCCGTCCAGGGCGCGGCAGGTATCCCCCGCGACGATGTCCACCGGCAGGGCGAACTGCTCCACCATGCGGCGGATCACCATCAACTGCTGGTAGTCCTTCTTGCCGAACAGGGCCGTGCCGCCGCCGGTCGTGCCGAAAACGGCGGAGAACAGCTTCATGACCACGGTGCAGACGCCCGTGAAGAAGCCGGGGCGGAAGTGCCCTTCGAGCAGGTCGGCCAGCAGCGGATCGGGCTGGACCTTGAAAGTCTGCGCCTGCGGGTAGAGGTCCGTCTCGCGGGGGGCGAAGAGGATGTCGCAGCCCGCGGCCTCCAGTTGCGTGCGGTCGGCCTCCCAGGTCCGGGGATAGCTGTCGAAATCCTCGTGGGGCAGGAACTGGAGGCGGTTGACGAAGATGCTGGCGACGGTCACGTCGCCGAGCGCGCCGGCCTGCCGCACCAGGGACAGGTGCCCTTCGTGGAGGTTGCCCATGGTGGGGACGAAGGCCGGGCGGCCCCGGCTGGCGAGCGCGGAGCGCAGGTCGGCGATGGAGTGTGCGATGAGCATGGAGGAGCGGCTGGAAGAACGTCGGAAGGGCGGCGGAAGGCCGGCTGCGGGCTTTCGGGGAGGGCGCGTCACCAGGCGTGGAGTGCGTCGTCCGGGAATTGCCCCGTCTTGACGGCCTGCACGTAGGCTTCGATGGCGCCGCGCACGCTGCCGGCCTGGGCCATGAAATCGTGCGCGAACTTCGGGTTCTTGCCGAGGTTCACGCCCAGCATGTCGTGCAGCACCAGCACCTGGCCGGCCGTGCCGCTGCCGGCGCCGATGCCGATGGTGTGGCAGCGCGGCAGGGCATCGGTCACCTCGCGCGCCAGGGTGGCGGGCACCATTTCGAGCACCAGCATGGCGGCGCCCGCGTCCTGCAGTTCGTTGGCCTGGCTGCGCAGTGCGCGCGCGGCCTCGTCGCTGCGGCCCTGGACGCGGTAGCCGCCCAGGGCATGCACGGTCTGAGGGGTCAGGCCCAGGTGCGCGCAGACCGGCACGCCGCGCTCGACCAGGAACCGGACGGTGGGTGCCGTCCAGCCACCGCCTTCGAGCTTGACCATGTGGGCTCCGGCCTGCATCAGCGTGCAGGCGCTGCGCATGGCCTGTTCGGGACTTTCCGCGTAGCTGCCGTAGGGCAGGTCGGCGATCAGCCAGGCCGTGCCCTGCACCCGGTGCAGGCCCCGCGCCACGCTGGCCGTGTGATAGGCCATGGTGTCCAGGGACACGCCCACGGTGCTGGGCAGGCCCTGGCAGACCATGCCCAGCGAATCGCCCACGAGCAGGCATTCCACTCCCGCAGCGTCGGCCACCGCGGCGAAGGTGGCGTCATAGGCCGTCAGCATGGTGATCTTCTCGCCGGCCTCGCGCATCTGCGCCAGGCGCGGCAGGCTCACGGGGCGGCGCTGCGGCAGCGGGGAGGCGGGAGGCAGAGTGCCGTAGGGCGTGGCGGCGTTGGCGGGTGTCGGCGTTGGCGCGGTCATGCAATCAATCCTCGGGAAACGCGAATGAGCCGCGAGTCTAAGCCGGCGTCCGGACCGGTCCGCCGGAGTGCTCTTCCACAGGCAGGGGACACCCCTGCTGGCGGGGGCGCGTTGCCGGTATGCTCGCGTCCCATGACGAATTTGTTTCAGCCAGCCGCCGTCCCGACCGGCGATGCGCAGTGGCAGGCCGTGGTGCACGCCGACGTGGCCCGTGCCCTGCAGGAGGACGTGGGAGCGGGCGACCTGACCGCCGCCCTGATCGATCCGGCGCGGCGTGCGCGTGCGCGCGTGCTGGCCCGCGAAGAGGCCGTGATCTGCGGCGCCCCCTGGGCCGAGGCCGCGCTGCGTGCGCTGGATCCGGGCGTGCGCCTGACCTGGCACGTGGCCGAAGGCCAGCGCTGCACGGCCGGCCAGGTGGTGCTGGAGATCGAAGGCCAGGCGCGCGCGCTGCTGAGTGCAGAGCGCACGGCGCTCAATTTCCTGCAACTGCTGTCTGCCGTGGCCACCAAGACCCGGCGCTATGTCGATGCCGTGGCGGGCACCCGCGCGCAGATCGTGGACACGCGCAAGACCCTGCCCGGACTGCGCCTGGCGCAGAAGTACGCCGTGCGCATGGGGGGAGGCACCAACCACCGCATCGGTCTGCACGACGCGGTGCTCATCAAGGAAAACCACATCGCCGCGGCGGGAGGTGTCACGGCCGTGCTGCAAGCGGCGCGTGCCGCGGCCGCGCAGGCGAAGTTCATCGAGATCGAATGCGAGACGCTGGAGCAGCTGGACGAGGCCCTGTCGGCCGGTGCCCGCATGGTGCTGCTGGACAACATGCCGCTGCCGATGCTGCATGACGCCGTGCGCCTGAATGCCGCGCATCCCGCGGGGCCGGCCATCCTGGAGATTTCCGGGGGCGTGACGCTGGAAGGCCTGCGCGCGCTGGCCGAGACGGGCGTGGACCGCATTTCCATCGGCACGCTGACCAAGGACGTGAAGGCCACCGATTTTTCGATGCGCATGCAGGATCCGGCCTGAGTCGCCCGCCGCACGTTGCATCGCGCGTTTTCCGAAACCCCAACGAGGCCCCGCAGAACCGGCCCGATAGGCACCCCGCCATGACCACCGACACCCTCGCCCTCAAGCCCGTGGAATACGAACAGCCCGCCAGCGAGGGCGGGGGCGTGTGTTCCACCCGCCACGCCTGGGCCCGCGTGCCCGCGGAGCCCCTGCCGGCCGAACGCGCCGCGCTCAAGGAGCGCATCCGCGCGCTGCTGCGCGAGAAGAACGCGGTCATGGTGTCGCACTATTACGTGCACCCCGACCTGCAGGATCTGGCGGAGGAAACCGGCGGCATCGTCAGCGATTCGCTGGAGATGGCCCGCTTCGGGCGCGACCATGCAGCGCAGACGCTGGTCGTCTCGGGGGTGCGCTTCATGGGCGAGACGGCGAAGATACTGTCGCCCGAGAAGACCGTGCTCATGCCCGACCTGGACGCCACCTGCTCGCTGGACCTAGGGTGTCCCGTGGACGCATTCAGCGCCTTCTGCGACGCGCATCCGGACCGCACCGTGGTGGTCTATGCCAACACCAGCGCCGCGGTGAAGGCGCGGGCCGACTGGCTGGTCACGTCCAGCTGCGCGCTGGAGATCGTGGGCGCACTGCATGCGGCGGGCCACAAGATCCTGTGGGCGCCCGACCGGCACCTGGGGGCCTACATCCAGCGCGAGACCGGGGCGGACATGCTGTTCTGGAACGGTGCCTGCATCGTGCACGACGAGTTCAAGGCGGCGGAACTGGAGGCGCTCAAGCGGGAGCATCCGCAGGCCCGGGTGCTGGTGCATCCGGAGAGCCCGGCCGAGGTGGTGGCCCTGGCGGATGCGGTGGGTTCCACGAGCGCGATCCTCAAGGCAGCGCGCGAGATGGACGCGCGCGAGTTCATCGTGGCCACGGACAACGGGATGATGCACAAGCTGCGTGCGCTCAATCCGGACAAGGTGTTCCACGAGGCGCCCACGGCCGGCAACAGCGCCACCTGCAAGAGCTGCGCGCACTGCCCCTGGATGGCCATGAACGGCCTGGCCGATGTGGCGCGCGTGCTGGAGACCGGCGCGAATGCGGTCCATGTCGATCCGGCGCTGATTCCGCGGGCACGCCAGCCCATCGACCGCATGCTCGCGTTCACCGCGGCGCTCAAGGGGGGGCAGCCCGCGGGCGCCCTGGTGCCGCGCATCGGCGCGGCATGACCCCTTCGGCCCGCATCGATTTCTCCACGCCGCTGGACCCGGCGGCACCGCGGCTGCGCCTGGCCTTCGCGGAGCCGCGCGAGGTGCTGGTGGCCCGCTCGCTGCAGGAGGTCCGCCCCGTGCTCGATGCGGTGGACGCTGCGGCGCGGCGGGGCGCATGGTGCGTGGGCTATCTGCGCTATGAGGCGGCGGGGGCGTTCGATGCGGCGCTCGTGACGCACCCGGCCGACGGGCCGCTGGCGTGGTTCGCGGTGTATGGCGCCCCCTTGCCGGCAGGCCGAGCGGCGGGCTGCGGCGACCTGGCTGGAGCCGGCGATGCGTCCGCGTCGGTGGAGGGCTGGAGCGGACTGGACCGCCAGGACTTCGATGGGGCCTTCGGGCGCATCCAGCAGGCCATCCGCGATGGCGAACTGTACCAGGTCAATTTCACCGCGCCGCTGAGGGGCCGGTTCGAGGGCAGCCCGGCGGCATTGTTCGGGGCCCTGCAGCGCGCGCAGCCGGAGGGATACGCCGCGCACATCGATACCGGAGGCGAGCAGGTGCTGTCGGTGTCTCCAGAACTGTTCTTCGACTGGCGTTCGGGGCCCGCGGGCGGATCGATCCTGGCCCGCCCGATGAAGGGCACGGCACCGCGGGGTGCCACCCCCGAAGCGGACGAAGCCCGGGCGGAACATCTGCGCACTGCTCCCAAGGAGCGGGCCGAGAACGTGATGATCGTGGATCTGCTGCGCAACGACCTCTCGCGCATCGCCGAGCCCCACAGCGTGCGCGTGCCTGCGCTTTTCCGCACCCAGGCGCTGCCCACCGTATGGCAGATGACGTCGGACGTGACGGCCCGCACGCGGCCGGGGCTGGGCCTCGCGGACGTGTTCGCCGCGCTGTTCCCCTGCGGGTCGGTCACGGGGGCGCCCAAGGTGCAGGCGATGCGGACCATCCGCGCGCTGGAGGCTGCGCCGCGCGGGGTGTACTGCGGGGCGCTGGGCGTGGTGCGTCCCGACGGCGCGCCTGGAGAGGGCGGTATCTCGGCCACCTTCAACGTGCCGATCCGTACCGTGGTGCTGCGTGGCGGCACAGCGGAATGCGGCATCGGCAGCGGCATCACTTCCGATGCGCAGGCGGATGCCGAATGGGACGAGTGGCGCCACAAGCGGGCCTTCGTGGAGCGGGCCAGCCAGCCTTTCGAGGTGCTGGAGACGCTGGCGCTGCAGGAAGGGGCCTTCCGCCATCGGGATGAGCACCTGGCGCGCATGGCCGGGTCCGCCGCGCATTTCGGCTTTCCCTGGGATGCCGGCCGCGTGCAGGCCTGCCTGGACGCCCTGGCGGCGGCGCATCCGCAGGGCCGGTGGCGCGCGCGGCTGCTGCTGGATGCCGCCGGACGGCCACGCGCCGAAGCGTTCGCCTGCCCGGAGGTGCCGGTGCCGGTGCGGCTGGTGCTGGCGGACCGGCCTTTCGGCGCGGCGCATGGCGAGTTCGTGCGCCACAAGACCACGCGGCGCACGCACTACGCGGCCTTCGCGCCCGCCGCGCCGGGGGTGTTCGATACGGTGCTCTGGAACGAGGCGGGGGAGATCACCGAAGGCACCTTCGGCAACATCGCGGCGCTGCTGGACGGGCGCTGGGTCACGCCGCCGCTGGACTGCGGGTTGCTGCCCGGGGTGGGGCGGGCGGTCGCGCTGCGCGAGGGGCGGCTCGTGGAGGCCGTGGTCCGGCTGGAAGACGTGCCCCGCGTGCGCGGATGGGCGTTCCTGAACAGCCTGCGGGGCTGGCTGCCCGCGGAACTGGCCTCCGGTTCCTGAGCGCGCTCACGGCGCCGGCTTCGGATCCGTGGCTGGCGGCTTCGCATCGCCGTGCATGCCTTCGCGCCGTGCCGCCTGCATGCCCCCCGCATCGGTACCCTGCCGGGGCGGACCTGTGGTTGCGGGTCGCGGCGGCCGGGCACCCGTTCCCGGCCATGCCGTACGTGCCCGCGCGGGCGTGCTCCAAAAGCGCACGTTGTGGCAGGGACCGCCGCTTTTCGATACACGACAAGGATTTCTCATGCGATCGTCTCACCAGCCCGCGGTAGCCGACAACGGTGCCGCCACGTTCCAGAGCCCGCCGCTCGATACCCATGATTTCATCCGCGCCGCTGCCCGTGCGCTGGGCATGGACAACGCCGGGATCGACCGTGCGGCGGAGGATGGCGGGTGCGCGATCGGCGACCTGCTGATCACCGTGGCGCCGCTGTCGCCTCCGCCCGGCAGGCAGGACGCGATGCCGCGGCCGGATGTGCAGGTGATGCTCACCGTGGTCATGCGGCAGCGGTTCTCCGAAATGCCGGCGCAGGATGCGTCCGCGCTGCTGTCCAACGCGCCGGGGCTGCTGGCGGGGTTCGATGCCGCGATCGGCTGCCTGCCGGAAGGCGAGGCGACCCTGCACCGCCGCGTGACCCTGCCCGCCGGGGATGCCGAAGGGCAGGCACTGGCAGCCGAAATGGTGGCCACCGCGCGCCTGGCCACCCTGGTCTTTTCCCCCGGCATCGCAGGAGGCTGACATGACCACCCGCATTTCGCGCAAAGGCTCCCCCACCGGGCCGGATGCGGCGCGCGCCACGGAGACACGGCCTGCGGATGCTCCGACCGGTCGGCCTTCTTCCGAGTCCCTGGAAGCTCCGTCCGGGCTGGCGCGGCGTGCGCCCCAGCCCCAGGGCGGCGTGGCCGGCAGGAGCAGGACCGCGGCCCTGCCGCCGCGCCCGGTGGTGGCGCGCCAGGCGGCTTCACCGGCCGGCATGCCGGCGGCAGCGCAGCGCAGGGCCGCGGCCGGCTCCGCCGACGGCACCCGGCTGCTCGCCGCCCTGCGACAGGACCTGTCGATGCCGGGCCGCCAGGAGGCCGCCCATGGCGAGGCGATCCGGCACGGACAGGCGGCGCTCGCCGGCCTGGACCGGTCGCTGCCTTCCGATCTTGCGGCTGCGCGCCAGGGTGCCGAGCAGGCCGCGCTGGCATTCGGCGCCCTGCATGGCGCTGGCAGGATGCCGGACGCAGCCGTGGAGGCATTGCTGGATGGCGCGGCCAGCCGGCGTGCCGAGGCGATGATCGGTGCCATGGCGCCGCTTCCGCCCTTGCCGTTCGAGCCGATCGACGAGCGTGCGATCGTGCCGGATGCCATGGTGCACGGGATGAACGCGCTGGAGCCGGCCTCCGGGACGGCGCTGCGCGAGCGGGCCCGTTCCCTGCAGGAGGACATCACGACGCCGGGCAGCGACGGCAATGTGCTGGCCGCGCAGATCGCCCTGGGGGCCGTGGCCCGCGGCGGGCATGCAGAGGCCGGCCGCCACGTGGGCGCTGCGCTGGTCTTGCGCCTGCAGGCGTCCACCCTGCCGGTGCCGGACCTGGGCGTGCTGCACGCGGCCGTATCGTCGGGGGCCGTCCGTGGGCAGGCCGTCCTGGCGAAGGTGATGGAAACCGCCGTGGCCGCGCCGCTCTTCATGGCAGAGCCCGCGGCGGGGGATGCGGCGGCGCATGCGCCGAGCCCCGTGCAGGGCCTGATGGCGCGGCGTGCCGCGCAATCGGTGGGCCGCTCGTCCGCCGCGATGGCGGAACTGGCCCGGTCCGTTTCGGCTGCCGGTTCGCTGCCGCAGGCGCGCGCCCTGGCGGAAGATGCGCCGGAGCGCGGGACCCTGCAGCGCAGTGGCCGCGCCGTCGGCCAGTCGATCGGTGCCTTCCAGGCCATCGCATCGATGATGCGGCCCGTGGCCGGCTGATCCTGCGGCCGGAAAGGCTACTTCAGAGCTTTTCCTTCACGTAGGACGCACGGTCCATGTCCACGATCTCGACGCTGAGCTGGACCATCACCCCGGCAGGCCTGGGCGTGTGTTCGCGCAGGACCGCGCCGACACGGCCGGCGAGGTCCTGCTTGGCCTCGGGCGTGCGGCCGGAGAGCAGGCGCAGTTGCGCATGGACGAAGGCGCGCCCGGCCGGCTGGGTGCCGATGGCGAATCGCTCGGCGGTGGCGAAGCGGCTCTTGAGGTCGGATTCGGCCAGGATTTCGGGGCTGGAGGTGAGAGAGGCATTGACCGCCTCCAGCACCTGCGCTTCGGGGAACGGGCGCAGGTTGTCGCTGTATTCGATGACGAGATGGGGCATGGCGTCGCAGGGGCTTTGAAGGAAGGGGACGGAAAAGGGTCAGCCGCGCGGGCGTGCCAGGTCGAGCACGCAGCCGTCGCCGACGGCCTCGCGCCACACCCGCACCCGGCTGGGCGGCGGATCGAGGTCGCCGAGCGCGTCGGCGATGAACACGCAGAGATTCTCCAGCGTGGCGGGGCCCAGGCCCGGCACTTCGTCGAGGAGGTGGTGGTCCAGGCGCTCGCGCAGCTGGGCGCAGCGCGCGCGCAGATGGCCCAGGTCGATCACCATGCCCGTGGCAGGATGGCGCGGGCCGGTGACGGAAATCTCCGCGTGGTAGGTGTGGCCGTGGATGCGGCGGCTGCCTTCGGCTTCGATTTCGCGCTGCAGCGTGTGCGCGGCGTCGAAGAAGAAGCGTTGGTGGACGGTGAACAGCATGGTCGGGAGACGAAGGCGAAAGGGGCGCCGCTTCAGCGGATGCCCGTGAGTTTGTGGGTCTGCAGGCTCAGGCGCCAGGCGGGCTGCTCCATGCAGGCGGCGATGCACAGGCCGGTGTTCGCGGCCTGCTCGGGCCCGTCCATGGGTTGCAGGAATCGGTGCTCGAAGTGCGTGGTGCTTTCGAGTTCCGCAAGGTCGAAGCCGGGCTGGGGCCAGACCAGCTTGAGTTCCTGGCCCGCGCGCTGCACCCAGGGCGTGCCGGCCTTGGGGCTCACGCAGAGCCAGTCGATGCCGGGCGGGGCGGCGACGGTGCCGTTGCTTTCCACCGCGATCCGGAAGCCCCGGGCGTGCAGCGCGCCGATGAGCGGGGTGTCGAGCTGCAGCAGCGGCTCGCCGCCGGTCAGCACCACCAGCCGGTGGTCGGCGTCGTGTGCCGGCCATTGCGCGGCGATCACGTCGGCCAGAGCGTCGGCCTGCGCGTACTTGCCGCCCAGCGTGCCATCGGTGCCGACGAAATCGGTATCGCAGAAACGGCACACCGCGGTGCTCCGGTCTTCCTCGCGTCCGCTCCAGAGGTTGCAGCCGGCGAAGCGGCAGAACACGGCGGGCATGCCGGCCTGGCCGCCTTCGCCCTGCAGGGTGTAGAAGATCTCCTTGACGCTGTAGGTCATGCGGCGGCCTCCTGGGGCAGTGTGGATCGGGCAGTGGGGGCGATGTCGGCCAGTGCATCCACGAGCCGTGCCACGTCCGCCTCGGTGTGGGCTGCCGAGAGGGCGATGCGCAGCCGCGCCGTGCCCTCCGGCACCGTCGGCGGCCGGATCGCGGGCACCCAGAGGCCGCGCGCGCGCAGCGCTTCCATGGCGGCCAGAGCTTCGTCGTTGGCACCGATCACGAGCGCCTGGACGGCCGTGCGCGACGTGCCCAGTTCCCAGTGCGTGTCCTGCAGCACGGGCGCGAGGCCCGCGCGCAGCTGCGCGATGCGGGCATCGAGATGGGCGCGCAGGGCATCCCCGCGCTCGATGAGGCCGAGGCTGGCCTGGAGCGTGCGCGCCAGCAGCGCGGGTGCGGCAGTGGCGAAGATGTAGCTGCGCGTTTTCTGCAGCAGCCATTCGATGAGGACTTCGCTGCCGGCCACGAAGGCCCCGGCGGCGCCTGCCGCCTTGCCCAGCGTGGCCATGTAGAGTACGCGCTGCGATGCCCGCTGCCCGGTCAGGCCCGCCTCGGCGAGGGCGCCGCGGCCCTGCGGGCCGAGCACGCCGAAGCCGTGGGCATCGTCGAGCAGCAGGAGGGCGTCATGGCGCTCGCAGAGGGCATGCAGCGTGCGGATGTCGGCCACGTCGCCGTCCATGCTGAAGACGGCATCGCTGACCACGAGCTTGCGCCGTGCGGGACTGGCCGCGAGCAGTGCCTCCAGCGCGGCAAGGTTGCCGTGGGGGTAGCGGTGGATGGTGGCGCGAGAAAGGCGTGCCCCGTCGATCAGGCAGGCGTGGTTCAGCGCATCCGAGAAAATCGCGTCGCCCGCGCCCACGAGCGCCGGCACGATGCCGATGTTGGTCGCGTAGCCGGCGTAGAAGTAGAGCGCCCGGGGCAGTTGCACGAAGCGCGCGAGGTCGGCCTCGAGCGCGGCATTGGCCTGGCTGTGGCCGCTCACCAGCGGCGAACCGCCCGATCCCACGCCGAATTCCCGCGCGCCCGCACAGGCGGCATCGGTGAGCGCGGGATGGCCGGCCAGCCCCAGGTAGTCGTTGCTGCAGAAGGCCAGCATGGGCAGCCCGTCCACGTCCAGGTGTGCACCCTGCAGCGGCCGCACCGCGCGCCGGCGGCGGCGCAGGTGGACGGCGTCGAGTTCCGCCAGGCGGGCGGGCAGTTCGTCGAGCCAGGAGGGGGCGAAGGGAAAGGTCGTCATGCGGAAGGCGTGGTCCAGGAGTCGGGCAGCGTGAACGGCGTGGCGCGCGGGTCGGGCTGTGGCTGGTGGGGGATGTCGGCGAGCAGGGGCGCCTGCAGGCGCTGGCGCAGCCAGGCGATATTGTCCTCCGCGGCCAGCATGGCAGGGTCGATGCGGCTGGCGATCCAGCCGGCGAGGGGCAATCCGCGCGCGCGGATGGCATCGGCCGTGAGCGCCGCGTGGCTGAGGCAACCCAGGCGCAGGCCCACGACGAGCACCACGGGCAGGCCGAGTGCCTGGGCCAGGTCGGCGCCGGTTTCCGTGTCCGAGAGGGGCACGTGGAAGCCGCCGGCCCCTTCCACCACGACGGCATCGGCCTGTGCGGCGAGCGCGCCATAGGCATGCACGATGGCGGCGATGTCGATGCGCGTGCCCGCACGCCGCGCGGCGATGTGCGGCGAGAGCGGATCGGGCAGCAGCACGGGGTTGTCCAGCGCGGGCGCCACCTGGATCGTGGATGTGGCGCGCAGCGCGAGCACGTCCTCGTTGGCGAGCACGCCGCCGGGCCCGATGGGTTCCGCGCCCGCGGCGATGGCCTTCATGCCGACCACGCGCGCATGGTGGCGCGCGAGCGCGTGCAGCAGGCCGGCGCTGGCCAGGGTCTTGCCCACGCCGGTGTCGGTGCCGGTGACGAAGCAGCCGATCATGGCAGGCTCCCTTCGGCGGCCGGCGCCGTGGCGGGCGCGCCGTCTTCTTCGGCCAGCGTGGCGTCCAGCGCCGCGAGCGCCTGCCGGCCCAGGTGCGCGATGGCGTCGTCGTCCAGCACGTAGGGCGGCATGGCGTAGAGGGTGCGGCCGATGGGCCGCAGCAGCAGGCCGCGCGCCATCGCGTGGCGGTGGTAGCGGCGCGCGAAGTCGGCGGCCGTGCCTTCCACGTCCCAGGCCCAGAGCATGCCGAGGTGGCGGGCGTGCCGCACGCGCGGATGTGCCGAGAGCGGTGCGAAGGCCGCGTGGAACAGCGGTGCGCGCCGTGCGTTGCGCGCCAGCGCATCGGTCTGCGCGAACAGGTCGAGCGTGGCCAGCGCCGCGCGGCAGGCGAGCGGGTTGCCGGTGTAGGAGTGCGAATGCAGGAAGCCGCGCGCCACGTCGTCGTCGTAGAACGCGGCATATACCGCATCGGTGGTGAGCACGGCCGAGAGCGGCAGGGTGCCGCCCGTCAGGCCCTTGGAGAGGCAGATGAAGTCCGGCCGGATGCCCGCCTGCTGGTGCGCGAACATCGTGCCGGTGCGGCCGAAGCCGGTCGCGATCTCGTCCACGACGAGGTGCACGCCATGGTGGTCGCACAGCGCGCGGGCCTGCCGCAGGTATTCGGCGTCGTGCATCGCCATGCCGGCGGCGCACTGCACGAGTGGCTCCACGATGAGCGCGGCGGTGGTGGCATGGTGTTCCTCCAGCCAGGCCTGCAGCGCGGCAGCGGCGCGGCGCGCCACGGCGGCGGCGTCCTCTCCGGCCACGGCGTTGCGCGCGTCGGGGCTGGGCACGGTGGCGCCCAGGCGCACGAGGGGCGCGTAGGCTTCGCGGAACAGGCCGATGTCGGTCACCGCGAGCGCGCCCACGGTCTCCCCGTGGTAGCCGCCTGCCAGGCCGATGAACCGGCATTTCTCCGGACGGCCGTGGTTGCGCCAGAAATGCGCGCTCATCTTGAGCGCGATCTCCGTGGCGGCCGAGCCGTCGCTGCCGTAGAACGCATGTCCGAGCCCGGTGAGCGCGCAGAGGCGCTCGGAGAGCTCCACCACCGGCGCGTGCGTGAAGCCCGCCAGCATCACGTGGTCCAGCCGCGCCAGCTGGTCGGCGATGGCCTCGCGGATGTGCGGATGCCCGTGGCCGAAAAGGTTGACCCACCACGAACTGATGCCGTCCAGGTAGCGGCGGCCGTCTTCGCCTTCCAGCCAGGGGCCGGCCGCGCGGGCGATGGCCACGGGTGGATCGGCCTCGTGGCGCTTCATCTGGGTGCAGGGATGCCACACGCTGGCGATGCTGCGGGCGGCGAGGGGGTTGTCGTCTCGGACCATGCGTCTCCAGGAACGAAAAAAAGGGCCGGCGCCGGTCAGCGGACCGGCGGCACGAGGAGGGTGGGGGCCGCGGGCGCGGCCATGGCGGGCCAGTCGCGGCTGTAGTGCAGGCCGCGGCTTTCGCGCCGCTGCTGGGCCGAGCGCACGATGAGTTCGGCCACCTGCACGAGGTTGCGCAGCTCCAGCAGGTCGCGGCAGACATGGAAGTTCGCGTAGAACTCGGCGATTTCCGCCTGCAGCAGCGCAATGCGGTGCGCGGCACGCTCCAGGCGCTTGTCGGTGCGAACGATGCCCACGTAGTCCCACATGAAGCGGCGCAGCTCGTCCCAGTTGTGCGAGATGACCACGCGCTCGTCGGCATCGGTCACGCGGCTGTCGTCCCAGGCGGGGAGCGCCGGCACCGCTGCACCGCCGCCGGGCGCGGCCATGATCGCATCGGCCGCCGCGCGCGCGAACACCATGCACTCCACCAGCGAGTTGCTCGCCAGGCGGTTGGCGCCGTGCAGGCCGGTGCAGGCGGTCTCGCCGATGGCATGCAGGCCCGCGAGGTCGGTGCGCCCCGCGAGGTCGGTGAGCACGCCGCCGCAGGTGTAGTGGGCGGCGGGCACCACGGGGATGGGCTGGCGCGTGATGTCGATGCCCAGTTCCGCGCAGCGCGCGAGGATGGTCGGGAAGTGCGCCTGCAGGAATTCCGGGCTCTGGTGCGAGATGTCCAGGTGCACGCAGTCGAGACCGTGGGTCTTCATCTCGAAGTCGATGGCCCGGGCGACCACGTCGCGCGGTGCGAGTTCGGCCCGCTCGTCGTGCGCCGGCATGAAGCGCGTGCCGTCGGGCCGCAGCAGGCGCCCGCCCTCGCCGCGCACCGCTTCGCTGATCAGGAACGACTTGGCCTGCGGATGGTAGAGGCAGGTGGGATGGAACTGGATGAATTCCATGTTCTGCACCCGGCAGCCTGCGCGCCACGCGGCGGCGATGCCGTCGCCCGTGGCCGTGTCCGGGTTGCTGGTGTAGAGGTACACCTTGCCCGCGCCCCCCGTCGCCAGCACGGTATGCGGTGCGCGGAAGGTGTGCACGGTGTCGGTGGCCTCGTCGAGCGCGTAGAGCCCCAGGCAGCGCTGCGGGCCGGGCAGGCCGAGCTTGCGGGCGGTGATCAGGTCCACCAGCGTGTGCTCTTCCAGCAGGGTGATGCCGGGTGTGGCGCGCACCGCGTCCAGCAGGGTGCGCTGCACGGCCGCGCCGGTGGCATCGGTGGCATGCACGATGCGCCGGGCGCCATGGCCGCCTTCACGCGTCAGGTGCAGCCGGCCCGGCGCCTCCTCGGAAAACGGCACGCCCAGGGTCTGCAGCCACTGGATGGCCTGTGGTGCGCCCTCGACCACGGCACGGGTGGCGGCGAGATCGCACAGCCCCGCGCCCGCCACGAGCGTGTCCTGCACGTGGGCATCGAAGGTGTCGCCCTCGGCCAGCACGGCGGCGATGCCGCCCTGGGCCCAGCCGCTGGCGCCGTCGCCCAGCCCCCGCTTGGTGAGCACGGCCACGCGGTGCGTGGGGGCGAGGTGCAGCGCGGTGGACAGGCCTGCGAGGCCGCTGCCGATGATGAGTACGTCGTAGTCGAAGGAGGCCATGCGGATGCGGTTCGGAAGGGATGGAAGTCGAAGGGGCCGCTGTCCGCCGCAAGGCGGTGCCGCGGCGGCGGTTCACACCGGGGTGTAGGCCAGGCGCACGTAGATGGGTGCGAAGGCTTCCGCCTGGGTGATCTCGATCAGCGTTTCCTTGCCCAGCTCCAGCAGGGCGATGAAGGTCACCACGAGCACCGTGGAGCCTTTGGAGGGGTCGAACAGTTC
Organism: Acidovorax sacchari; assembly: GCF_042847045.1. NCBI lineage: Bacteria > Pseudomonadati > Pseudomonadota > Betaproteobacteria > Burkholderiales > Comamonadaceae > Acidovorax > Acidovorax sacchari. The sequence continues at coordinate 4,429,884 of NZ_AP035783.1, read as the reverse complement.
CTCGAACTCGACGAAGCGCCGGCCCTGCAGCGTCTTGAGCACGGCGCTCATGTACTCGCGCACGCTCAGCTCTTCGCGGGTGATGCGGTGGTGCTGCACGAGTTTCGCGCGCTTGAGGATGTCGCGCCAGGCCTCCTGCAGGTCGGCCACATGGACATCGGGAAACCGCTGCACCAGGCTCTGCTCGATGTGGACCTGCGCGCGCAGGAAATCGCGTCCGTACTGCGGAGCGCTGCCCAGGTTGGCCGCCGCGAGCTTGATCTGCTCGTATTCCAGCAGCCGGCGCACCAGTTCGGCGCGCGGGTCTTCCGGCTCCTGCGCGCCTTCCTGCTTCTTGGGCGGCAGCAGCATGCGCGACTTGATCTCGATGAGCATCGCCGCCATCAGCAAGTACTCGGCCGCCAGTTCCAGGTTGCGGCTGCGGATCTCGTCCACGTAGCCGAGGTACTGCCGCGTGACATCCAGCATCGGGATGTCGAGGATGTTGAAGTTCTGCTTGCGGATGAGGTAGAGCAGCAGGTCCAGCGGCCCCTCGAAGGCCTCCAGGAACACTTCCAGCGCATCGGGAGGGATGTAGAGGTCCTGCGGCAGGGCGAACAGGGGCTCTCCGTAGAGCCGGGCCACGGCATCGCCGGCGGCGTCCTGCGCAGCGTCACCGGCGTGCGGCGGGGAGTCCACGGTGTCAGCGCTCATGCGCTGCCTTCATCCGGCTGGGCCGGGCCGTCCGCCGATCGATGGCATGCCGGCCGTTCCATGGGCTGTGCGGTCAGCCCTGCGTCTGGTACACGTAGGGCTTCTGGGCCACGCGGGCTTCGCCGTATTCCTCCCAGATGTCGCGGTCCACCTGCTTGTCCCACAGCAGGGCGCGGCCCGCCACCTGCTGGGCGTCGAGTTCGGGCCGGTCGGACTTGAGCTTCTGGATGAACTGGGTGGCGTCGGACTGGTAGTCGGGGCGGCGGAAGAAGGACATGGCAGGCGAATCGGAGTCTTTGTAACAACCGGAGATTTTACCGGGGGCCGGACGCGGCTACCATTTCCGGCTGGTGTTCCCCGCCGCTCCGGTGGCCGGGGCCGCACGTCACCCTGCATTCCGCGCCTGGCGCGTGCTCGCCTTTTCCCCCTTATCGATGACGCTTGTCCTGTCCCCTGCATCCCCACCCCATTCCCTGACCCTGTCCGGCCTTCCCGGGCCTGCCTCCCCCGCACGCCGCCGCGCGCTGGCCGTCGCCGCCGCGGGCGGCGCGGCGCTCTGGCTGCTTGCCGCCTGCGACCCCCAGCGCATCAGCGAACTGGAAGAGGGCGTCTCGACCGAGGCCGACGTGCGCGCCCGCTTCGGCGAGCCGGAGCGCATCTGGGACGAGCCCGGCGGCGCGCGCACGCTCGAATACAACCGCCAGCCCGCCGGGCACCAGAACTACATGATCACCATCGGCCCCGATGGCCGCATGAGCGCGCTGCGCCAGGTGCTCGCACCGCACGTGTTCGAGACCATCGTCCCCGGCATGCTCATGGAGGAGGTGCGCCGCCGCCTCGGCAAGCCGGCGAAGATGATGACCTTCGAACGCAAGGGCGAGACGGTCTGGGACTGGCGCTGGAACGATGGCGGCACCCAGCCCATGGTGTTCACCGTGACCTTCGACCTCCGCGGGCGCGTGCTGCGCAGCGGCAGCACGGCCGAGCTGCAGGACGGCCGCTGAGCCCGCGCGGTGGAGGTGCCGCAGCAAGCCGCTGGCCCGCCGCTTGCATGCCTTCTGCACATCCACTTCTGCACCTCCCGCCGCTCCTGCCTGCCATGCCGTCCACGCCGCCCGACCCCATTCCGGTTCCCGTTCCTTCGCTGCGGCATGGCCGCTACGAGGATGCCCAGGCGCTGGTCGCGGGCACCCTGTTCGTGGCCATGGCCCTGATGCTGTTCGGGCAGGCCGGGCTGCTCATCGGGAGCACGGCCGGCATCGCGTTCCTGCTGCACTACCTGACGGATGTGTCCTTCGGCAAGCTGTTCTTCGCCGTCAACCTGCCCTTCTACTGGTTCGCCTGGACCCGCATGGGGCGGGAGTTCACCATCAAGACCTTCCTGAGCGTGGCCCTGCTGTCGCTGCTCACCGAAATGTTTCCGCACGTGATGCACGTGGACTACCTCGATCCGCTGTTCGCTGCGGTGCTGGGCGGCCTGCTCCTGGGCACGGGTTGCCTGTTCCTGGCCCGGCACAAGTCCAGCCTGGGCGGGGCCACCATCGTCGCGCTGTACCTGCAGAACCGGCACGGCATCCGTGCGGGCAAGGTGCAGATGGCCATCGACTGCACCGTGCTGGCGCTGGCCCTGTTCGTGGTGCCGCCCGAGCGCGTGGGCTATTCGGTGCTGGCGGCGGTGGTGATGAGCGTGTTCCTCTGGATCAGCCACCGGCCGGGGCGCTACGTGGGGGAATAGGGCGCGACGGGATACGGCGCTGCCGGGGCGGCCTGTACCGGGGCCGGGCGGATCGACTCGCGGATGTGGATGCCGCTGTTGTCGGAGTCGCCGCCCGTGACGGCATCCGCCGCCATGCCCACGCCCTTGCCGACGATCTTCACCGTGCCGATGGCCGCATCGGCCGCGAGGCCCACGGCGCTCGCGGTGACGCCGACGGCCGTGGAGGCCACGCTCACCACCGTGCAGCCGGCGAGCATGGCCAGTGCTGCCGGCAAGGCCAGCCGCAGCAGGGCGCACGGCCCGTGTGGTCGGACGGACATGGTCGTCTCGTCAGCGGACCCGCATGCCCGGGGTCGCCCCCGGCCACGGATTCAGCACATGGATGCCCGGGTGCGCCTTCTCGTCGCCGTGGCTGGCCGCGAGCACCATGCCTTCGGAGACGCCGAACTTCATCTTGCGCGGAGCCAGGTTGGCGACCATCACGGTCAGTTTGCCCACGAGTTCCTCGGGGCGGTAGGCGCTCGCGATGCCGGAAAAGACGTTGCGGTGGCGGCCTTCGCCCACGTCGAGCGTGAGGCGCAGCAGCTTGGTGGAGCCTTCGACCGGCTCGCAGTTCACGATCAGTGCGATGCGCAGGTCGATCTTCGCGAAGTCGTCGATGGTGATGGTGGGAGCAATCGTTTCGCCGCCCGGTGCGTCCGCTCCGGCATCGGCATCGGCTGCGGCTGCCGCTGCGGGCGCGGCAGCCGCAGCCGGGGGCTCGAACAGCGCCTCGAGCTGCTTGATGTCCACGCGCTGCATCAGGTGCTGGTAGGCACCGATGGCGTGGCCCTCGCCCAGCAGGGCGGGCGCATCGGCGAACGTGAGTGGCTGGACGTTCAGGAACGCCTCCACCTGTGCCGCCAGGGCCGGCAGCACGGGCTTGAGGTAGAGCGTGAGCAGGCGGAAGGCCTCGATGCAGGTGGTGCAGGCGGCCTGCAGCGCGGCCTCCTGGCCTTCCTGCTTGGCGAGTTCCCAGGGCTTGCGCGCATCCACGTACTCGTTCACGCGGTCGGCCAGCAGCATGGTCTCGCGCACGGCACGTGCGGTGTCGCGCCGCTCGTAGGCCTCGGCGATGGCGCCGGCCTGTGCGCGCAGGGCATCGAGCAGCGCCGCGCCGTCGGCATCGGGCGTGCCGAGCTTGCCGCCGAAGCGCTTGGTGAGGAAGCCCGCGGCGCGGCTCGCGATGTTCACGAACTTGCCGATCAGGTCGCTGTTGACCCGCGCCATGAAGTCCTCGGCGTTGAAGTCGATGTCCTCGTTGCGGCCGTTGAGCTTGGCCGCGAGGTAGTAGCGCAGCCACTCGGCGTTCATCCCCAGGCCCAGGTACTTGAGCGGGTCGAGACCTGTGCCGCGGCTCTTGCTCATCTTCTCGCCGTTGTTCACGGTGAGGAAACCGTGCACGAAGACCGCATCCGGCGTCTTGCGGCCGCTGAATTTCAGCATCGCGGGCCAGAACAGCGTGTGGAAGGTGACGATGTCCTTGCCGATGAAGTGGTACTGCTCCAGCTGTGGATCGGCCACGTAGTCGTCGTAGCTCTGGCCGCGCTTTTCGAGCAGGTTCTTGAGCGAGGCGAGGTAGCCCACGGGCGCGTCCAGCCAGACGTAGAAGTACTTGCCCGGGGCGTCGGGGATCTCGATGCCGAAATAGGGCGCGTCGCGGCTGATGTCCCAGTCGCCCAGGCCTTCGCTGGTGGTGCCGTCGGGGTTGGTGCGCACCGAGAACCATTCCTTGACCTTGTTGGCCACCTCGGGCTGCAGGCGGCCGTCCTGCGTCCATTCCTGCAGGAAGGCCACGCAGCGCGGGTCGGAGAGCTGGAAGAAGAAGTGGTCGGAGCTTTTCAGCACCGGCTTGGCGCCGGAGAGGGCGGAGTAGGGCTCGATCAGGTCGGTGGGCGCGTACACCGCGCCGCAGTTCTCGCAGTTGTCGCCGTACTGGTCCCTGGCGTGGCAGCGCGGGCATTCACCCTTGATGAAGCGGTCCGGCAGGAACATGTTCTTCTCGGGGTCGAAGAACTGCTCGATGGTGCGCGTCTCGATGAGGCCCGCGGCCTGCAGATCGCGGTAGATCTGCCGGGCGAGCTCGTGGTTCTCGGGCGCGTCCGTGCTGTGCCAGTTGTCGAAGCGGATGTGGAAGCCCTCCAGGTAGGGCTTGCGGCCCGCGGCGATGTCGGCCACGAACTGCTGCGGCGTCTTGCCGGCCTTCTCGGCGGCGATCATGATCGGTGCGCCGTGCGTGTCGTCCGCGCCGACGAAGTTCACCTCCGCGCCCTGCATGCGTTGGAACCGCACCCAGATGTCGGCCTGGATGTATTCCATGATGTGGCCGATGTGAAAGTTGCCGTTGGCGTACGGCAGGGCGGTGGTGACGAAGATCTTGCGTGCGGGCATCGGGAGCGGGCTTTCTGAGGGGAGTGCGGCCCGGGCGGAGGGCTCCGGGCGCAACGGATGATTTTAAGAGCCTCCCCGGTCCGGCGCCGCGCCGGCCGCCGTCACCTGCGGCGCAGCAGGTTGGTTTTCGCCAGTTCGACGATCTCGTCGCCCCGGCCGTTCATGACCGCCCGCGCGGCATACAGGCTGAACCCCTTGACCTGTGCGGCCTTGATCTTCGGCGGCATCGACAGCTCCATCGGGTCCACCCGCACGTCCACCAGGGCGGGGCCGTCGTGGGCCAGGGCCCGCACCAGGGCGGGCTCGAGTTCGTCCGAGCGGGCGACGCGCAGGCCCAGGAAGCCCATGCCGTTCGCGATGGCGCTGAAGTCCGGGTTCTGCAGCGCGACGTTGGTGTCGAGGTAGCCGGCAGCCTTCTGCTCCATCTGCACGAAGCCGAGTACGCCGTTGTTGATGAGCACGATCTTGATCGGCAGCTTCATCTGCACGGCCGTCAGCATGTCGCCCATCAGCATGGCGAGGCCGCCATCGCCGGAGATCGACACCACCTGGCGGTCGGGCCGCACGGCCTGCGCGCCGAGCGCCTGCGGCATCGCGTTGGCCATCGAGCCGTGGTTGAAGGAGCCGAGCAGCCGCCGCCGGCCGTTCATGCGCAGGTAGCGGGCGGCCCAGATCGCGGGCGTGCCGACATCGAAGGTGAAGACCGCATCGTCGGCTGCCAGCCGGTCGAGGGTGGCCGCCACGAACTGCGGGTGCAGCGGCTCGTCGCCCGCGCGCGGCGACGCGAGTTCGTCCAGGTCCTTGCGCGCCGCCTGGTAGTGCTCGCGCGCCTTGTCGAGAAAGCCGGTGTCGCGGCCCGGCTGGATGAGCGGAGCCAGCAGGGCGGCGGCCTCGCGCACGTCGGCCACCAGCCCCAGGCGCAGTTGCGCGCGCCGGCCCAGCGCGCCGGGGTCGCGGTCGATCTGCACGATGGCCGCATCTTCCGGGTAGAAGTCGCGATACGGAAAGTCAGTGCCCAGCATGAGCAGCGTGTCGCACTCGCGCATCGCGTGGTAGCCGGACGAGAACCCGATCAGGCCGGTCATGCCGACATCGAACGGGTTGTCCCATTCCACGTGCTCCTTCCCCCGGAAGGCGTGGACGACCGGCGCGGCCAGGGCTTTCGCCAGGGCCACCACCTCGTCGTGCGCCCCGGCGGTGCCGGCGCCCGCGAGGATGGTCACGGCCTGTGAGCCGTTCAGCAGCGCTGCGAGTTCCGAGAGCGCCGCCTCGTCCGGCAGCAGGCGCGGGGCGGCCGGCGGCGCGAAGTCCGGCCGGGCGCCCTCCGGCGCATCGAGGGTGGACACGTCGCCGGGCAGCACGATCACGGCGACGCCGTGCCGTCCGATGGCGGTGCGCATCGCGCGGTGCAGCACCTCGGGCAGCTGCTTCGGGTCCTGCACCATCTCGCAGAAATGGCTGCATTCGCGGAACAGCTCGGTCGGATGGGTCTCCTGGAAATATCCCAGGCCGATCTCGCTGGAGGGGATGTGGCTGGCGATGGCCAGCACGGGCTGGTGGTTGCGCTGGCAGTCGTAGAGCCCGTTGATGAGGTGGAGATTGCCCGGACCGCAGCTGCCCGCGCACACGGCGAGCCGCCCCGTGACCTGGGCTTCGGCACCTGCGGCGAAGGCGCCGGCCTCCTCGTGGCGCACGTGCATCCATTCGATGCCGCCGTGCCGGCGCAGGCTGTCGTTGATGGCGTTCAGGCTGTCGCCGGTGACGCCCCAGATGCGTTGCACGCCGGCATGCGCCAGGGTCTCGACCAGGAGGTCGGCCACGGATTTCGCCTTGGAGGAACCGAAAATGCCCATTGCCAGGAACTCCCTGGAAGTTGCGGTCAGGTCATTCTAGGTACGCTGGCGCCATGGGTGTAAACCCTGAATGTCGGACGTTTTCGCTTTCAGCGGACGGGCTGCCGCACCGGGCCCCGGACCGGCTGGCCCGCGTCGTGCCAGCCGAAAAATCGGCAGATTTCGGCGCGGCGCGCGAGCGCGTCCTGCCGGCCGAGCGCCATGAGTTCGCGCGTGTACCCGGGCTCGAACAGCAGGTAGCTCGCCAGCGCGGCGCCGCGCACGTCCCGTTCGTTGGCGGTCACGCCCAGGGCGCCCAGCAGGGTGCGCACGGGGGCGGGCAGGTCGCCCACGTAGCGGGCCGCCAGCGCGTCCAGCCGCTGCGACGGGGCGATCACCAGCAGCTCCAGCGGCCGCAGCGGGCTCAGCGCCCGCGCTTCGGGTGGAATCAGCGACAGGGTCTGGTTGATGCGCTGTGCGCGCTCCACGTCCACCGCCAGTGCGTCCAGGAAGATGTTGGACAGCGCGTGCCCCGCCACCTGGGCGAGCGTCGGGTAGGCCGGCACGGCCTCCGTGGACAGGTCGCCGGCCGGCTCGTGCATGCGGCCCGCGCCGATCACCAGCACGCGGCCGGCGCCCAGGTGGATGGCCGGCGCGATCGGCGCGGACTGGCGCATGGAGCCGTCGCCGAAGAACTGGGTCCGCCCGTCCAGCTCCAGCGCGGTGGCCGGAAAGACGAACGGGATCGCCGACGAGGCGAGCAGGTGGGCATGGGTGATGCGGCCGCGTGCCGCGCGGCGCTGCTGCCGCTGCCAGGGCGCGAGCGAGTCGGCGGCCTCGAAGAAGGTGATGTGCTCGCCCGAGGTGTAGCTGGATGCCGTGACGGCCAGCGCCTGCACATGGCCCGCGCGGACCAGGCGCGGCAGGCGCGAGAGCGGCACCAGCCGGGCGAGCAGTTGCTCCAGGGGCGCGTTGTCCAGCAGCGAGCGCGGGCGCATCCGCCGCCAGCGGGCCAGTGCCCAGCCCAGCGAGAGCAGGGTGAGCCAGCGTGCCCCGCTGCGCATCACGCTCAGCGAGTCCGCGCGATAGACCTGATGCGCGTGGAAGCCGCTCCATACGTGGGCGATGCGCCGCACGGCCCGGTCGAAATGGTCCGCCCCGCAGGCCAGGGCGGCGGCGTTGATGGCCCCGGCGGACGTGCCGGTGATGATGGGAAAGGGGTTGGCCTCGCGCCCCGCGCCGCAGGCCTTGCGCAGGTCGGAGATGGCCTCTAGCACGCCCACCTGGTAGGCCGCGCGTGCGCCGCCGCCCGTGAGCACGAGGCCGGCCGGGCGCTGTGCGGCGGTGCGGGACGGCGCGGCTGCCATGGGAGGGACGGCCGCTTCAGCGGCCCGTGCCGGCCGGGGCCTTGAGCAGCAGGGTGGCCAGCGCGGGGCCGTCCAGTATGTCCAGCCCGTGGCTGCGCGCAAAATCGCGGGCCGCATCGCTCACGGCGCCCAGGGGCGCGAGGTAGGCACCCGAGGCGCCATCCTGCGCCTGGACCGCGGCCTGCAGTTCGCGCAGGGGCTCCACGCCGTGGGTGGCGGCCTTCCAGCGGCGGGCGCCCACCAGCACGGAATGCCCGCCCTTGTCGAGGCGGAAGTCCGCCGCGCCACCGGCCAGCCGCTGGACGGTGTAGCCCTCGGCGAGCCAGGCTCGCTCGAGCCGGTCGGCCAGGGTGCGCCAGGGCAGGGCGCCGGCCTCGTCCAGCGCCGCCTGCAGGCGCGCGGCGCTGGGGGCGTTCCATTGCCGCCAGGCCGCCATGCTGCCCACGCCGACCAGGGGCAGCACGCCCACGGCCGCGAACGGCGCCACGTGCGCCGGCAGCAGCGCCCCGCAGGCCAGGGCGATGGCGCCCGCCGCGAGGAAGCTCACCCACCACGGCGAGCGCAGCAGGATGGCGAAAAGCGAGTTGGGGGCCATCTTCAGTTTCACGGAACGGCAATCCTCATCAAAGGCAAAAAACGAAAAACCGCGGCATTGTCCTGCGGCCCGTGAGGGTGGAGGGCAGGGAATAGACTACCCGGCCCCAAGGAGATTTACCGATATGGCAGTGACTGAACAGGCGCTACTCGCGGCGCTCGCGAGCGTACGCGATCCGCACACGGGCAAGGATTTCGTTTCCACGCGCGCGCTGCGCGACCTGCGCATCGACGGCGGCGCCGTGTCCTTCACCGTGGAACTGGGCTACCCGGCCCGCAGCCTGGAAGCCGCCCTGGCGGGCGAACTGGAGGCCGCGGCGCGTACCGTGGCGGGCGTGGAGCGGGTGTCCGCCACCATCGCCACGCGCATCGTCGCGCACGCGGTCCAGCGCGGCGTGCAGGTGCTGCCGCAGGTGCGCAACATCATCGCCGTCGCCTCTGGCAAGGGCGGGGTGGGCAAGAGCACCACGGCCGCCAACCTCGCCCTCGCGCTGGCATCCGAGGGCGCGCGCGTGGGCGTGCTCGATGCCGACATCTACGGCCCCAGCCAGCCGATGATGCTGGGCATCGCGGACCGGCCGGAGAGCACCGACGGCAAGACCATGGAGCCGCTGCGCAACCATGGCGTGCAGGTGATGTCCATCGGCTTCCTGGTGGAGCCCGACCAGGCCATGATCTGGCGCGGGCCCATGGCCACCCAGGCGCTGGAGCAGTTGCTGCGGCAGACGAACTGGCAGGACCTGGACTATCTGGTCGTGGACATGCCCCCGGGCACCGGCGACATCCAGCTCACCCTCTCGCAGCGCGTGCCCCTCACGGGCGCCGTGATCGTGACCACGCCGCAGGACATCGCGCTGCTCGATGCGCGCAAGGGCATCAAGATGTTCGAGAAGGTGGGCGTGCCCATCCTGGGCGTGGTGGAGAACATGGCCGCCCACGTGTGCAGCCAGTGCGGGCATGTCGAGCACATCTTCGGCGAGGGCGGCGGCCGCCGCATGGCCGAGGAGAACGGAATGGCCTACCTGGGCGCCCTGCCGCTGGACCTGCAGATCCGCCTGCAGGCCGACAGCGGCACCCCCACCGTGGTGGCGGAACCGGACGGCGAGGTGGCGAACATCTACCGCCGGGTGGCGCGCGAGGTGGCCGCGAAGATCGGGGCGCAAGCCAAGGATTTTTCCTCGAAGTTCCCGACCATCGCGGTCAGCAAGGACACCTGAGCCGGAGGCGCCGCTCCCGCGGTACCGCGCAAGCCTCTTCGTTGATGGCAAGTTCAGTAGAAAAAGTCAATTGCTTTTGCTGACTTGATCTATTGACGCGCGTCAATCGCAGCGTTGAAACTCCGCGCTTCCGGTAACTATTTCCGGATTTTTCATTGCGCGGAACATAACAACCTTGCTGAGTAAGGAGCGGGCATGGCGAACACACGACCAGGTTTTCTGGACAAGGAGCGGATCATCGCGGGGCCGGGATTCAACCGGTGGCTGGTGCCGCCGGCCGCGCTGGCCATCCACCTGTGCATCGGCATGGCCTACGGCTTCTCGGTCTTCTGGCTCCCCCTTTCCAAGGCGCTGTCCACCGCAGGTACGGGCGCGACCGCCTGCCCGAAGGACATGAGCTTCTTCGCCGAGCTGTTCGCCACGGGCTGCGACTGGCGCGTGGCCACCCTGGGCTGGATGTACACGCTCTTCTTCGTGTTCCTCGGCTGCTCTGCGGCCATCTGGGGCGGCTGGCTGGAGCGCGCCGGCCCGCGCAAGGCCGGCGTGGTCTCGGCCCTGTGCTGGTGCGGCGGCATGCTGCTGTCGGCGCTGGGCATCTACCTGCACCAGTTCTGGCTCATGATCCTCGGCTCCGGCGTGATCGGGGGCATCGGGCTGGGCCTGGGCTACATCTCGCCGGTGTCCACCCTCATCAAGTGGTTCCCCGACCGCCGCGGCATGGCGACCGGCATGGCCATCATGGGCTTCGGCGGCGGCGCGATGATCGGCTCGCCCCTGGCGGTGGACCTCATGAAGGCCTTTTCCACCCCGACCGATGTCGGCGTGATGCAGACCTTCGTGGTGATGGCGCTGATCTATTTCGTCTTCATGATGGCCGGCGCCCTGGGCTACCGCGTGCCGCCCACGGGCTGGAAGCCGGAAGGCTGGACGCCCCCGCCGCCCTCCGCCAACGCGATGATCACGCAGCGCCACGTGCACGTGAAGCGCGTCTGGGGCATCCCGCAGTTCTGGCTCGTGTGGATCGTGCTGTGCATGAACGTGAGCGCGGGCATCGGCGTGATCGGCATGGCCTCGCCCATGCTGCAGGAAGTCTTCGGCGGCTCGCTCATCAATGTGCCCGCGAAGTTCGGCGAACTCGACAAGGGGCAGCTCGCCGCCATCGCGGCCGTGGCCGGCGGCTTCACCGCGCTGCTGTCGCTGTTCAACATCGGCGGCCGCTTCTTCTGGGCCAGCCTCTCCGACAAGCTCGGCCGCAAGATGACCTACGTGGTGTTCTTCGTGCTGGGCGGCCTGCTGTACGCGAGCATTCCGGGCTCCGCCAGTGCGGGCAGCAAGCTGCTGTTCGTGGGCGCCTTCTGCATCATCCTGTCCATGTACGGCGGCGGCTTCGCCACGGTGCCTGCCTACCTCGCCGACCTGTTCGGCACGCAGTTCGTGGGCGCCATCCACGGCCGCCTGCTCACCGCCTGGGCCACCGCCGGCATCCTGGGCCCGGTCGTGGTGAACTACATGCGCGAGTACCAGCTGGGCCTGGGTATCCCGCGCGAGCAGGTCTACAACCAGACCATGTACATCCTCGTGGGCATGCTGGTGATCGGCCTGATCGCCAACCTGATGGTGCGCCCCCTGGCGGACAAGTGGTTCATGAGCGACGAGGAGCTGGCCCACGAGAAGAAGCTCGCCCACGAGAAGGCCGTGGCAGCCGAGGTGGGCACCGGCGCCGTCGCGGGCGGCGGCACCACCAGCCCGGCGCTGGTCGCCTTCGCCTGGGCCGCCGTGGGCATCCCGCTGGCCTGGGGCATCTACAAGACCCTGGTGAGCGCGGCCAAGTTCTTCCACTGAAGGCGAGGGGGCCGGCATGCTGCCCGGAAGCCTCGCACGGCGGATCCGCGCGGCGGCGCGGGACTTCGCCGCGGTCCACCAGGGCGGTTTCGATCTGCAGCCCGCGTCCGCGGGCCAGCCGCCCGTGCTGCGCTGCGGCGGCCGCGTCCTGAACGGCGACTTCGCGGCCGTCGACCGTTTCACGGCCCAGACCGGCGTACGCGCCACGGTGTTCGCACGCCAGGGTGACGACTTCGTGCGCATCGCCACGTCGGTGCGCAAGCAGGACGGCGAGCGGGCCGTGGGCACGCTGCTGGACCGCTCCCACCCCGCCTACCGCGCCCTGGCCGCGGGGCGCTCCTATGCCGGCTACGCCACGGTGTTCGGCCGGCAGAACCTCACACGCTACGACCCCGTCCGCGATGCGGCAGGCCAGGTCGTGGGCGTGCTCTATGTCGGGCTGGATGTGAGCGGCATCCCCGCGCTGGGCGCGGCGGCGCGGCTGGCGCTGTCGGTGGTGGTCGCGCAGTACGCGATCGGCGCCGTGGCATGGGCGCTGCTGCCGCCCCTGCAGCCTGCCTGGCTCGCGGTCTCGGTGTTCCTGCCGCCGGTGGTCGCCGCCGTGGTGTATGCCCTCGCGCGGCGCGGCATCACCCGGCCCGTGGCCGAGGGCTGCTCCGCGGCCCAGCGCGTGGCCGCGGGCGACCTCACCACGCAGATGCACGTCGATCGCCGGGACGAGGTGGGCCAGATGCTGCAGGCTATCAACGGCATCGGCGTGGGCCTCACCGGCCTGGTCACGCAGGTGCGCCAGGGGGCCGAGTCGCTGCGGGTGGCCACGCGCGAGATCGCCGAAGGCAATGGCGACCTGGCCTCGCGCACCGAGCGGCAGGCGGGCGAGCTGAACGCCGCGGCTTCGGCGCTGCAGCGGCTCACCGCCACCGTGGCGCAGAACGCCGAGCATGCCCGGCAGGTGAACGGCCTCATGGGCGAAGTCTCGCAGGCCTCGGCGCAGAGCGGCGAGGCCGTGGAACGCGTCGTGCAGACCATGGCCGGCATGCGGGAGGACGCCCACCGCATCCAGGACATCATCGGCATCATCGACGGCATCGCCTTCCAGACCAACATCCTCGCGCTGAACGCGGCCGTCGAGGCCGCGCGCGCGGGCGAGCAGGGCCGGGGTTTCGCGGTGGTGGCGGCGGAGGTGCGCGCGCTCGCGCAGCGCTCTGCCGGCTCCGCGCGGGAAATCCGCACGCTGATCGCGGCCTCGGTGGAGCGGGCGGACGGCGGCAGCGGCCTGGTGGATGCTGCGCGCACCTCCATGCAGGGGATTGCCGGCTCCATCGGCGACGTGACCCGGCTCATCGAGGGCATCGCCGCGGCGAGCAGCGAGCAGAGCCAGGGCATCGAAGGCATCCACGACAGCGTGGGCCGCATCGAGCAGATGACCCAGCAGAACGCGGCCCTGGTCGAGCAGGCCGCGGCGGCGGCGCTGCGCATGCGCGAGCAGGCGGCGGGGCTGGCCGACGCGGCCGCGAAATTCAGGACGCCCGCATGAGCGCGCGGCCCCGTTGCATTGCCGGCGGCCATTCGCCGCGCTGCGATAACCCGGCGCCTGCAAGGGCCTGGGCCTCCGGCGTAGCCTGTGGGCCGTGCGTCCGGCGCGATGCGGGCGGCCGTGCTTCATCCATCCGCGATGATTGCATTCCAAGGAGACCACGATGAGCGAACAGAAAATCGAGTTCTACAAAGGCCCGGCGGGAGGCTGGGGCGCGCTCAACAGCGTGAAGAACACCCTGCTGCGGCAGGACATCCCCCTCAAGGGCGCCAAGACGCTGCTCTCGGCCAACCAGCCCGACGGCTTCGACTGCCCCGGCTGCGCCTGGCCGGACCGCAACCATGCCTCCACCTTCGAGTTCTGCGAGAACGGCGCCAAGGCCGTGGCGGCCGAAGCCACGGCGCGCCGCGCCGGCCCCGAGCTGTTCGCGCGGCACACGGTGGCCGAGCTGGCCGCGCAGAGCGATTTCTGGCTGGAAGACCAGGGCCGGCTCACGCATCCCATGGTGTACGACGCCGCGAGCGACCGCTACGTGCCGATCGCATGGGACGACGCCTTCGCGCTCATCGCCCGGCATTTGAACGCGCTGCCCGACCCCGACCAGGCCATCTTCTACACCTCCGGCCGGGCCAGCAACGAGGCCGCCTTCCTCTACCAGCTGTTCGTGCGCGAATACGGCACGAACAACTTCCCCGACTGCTCCAACATGTGCCACGAGCCCAGCGGCAGCGCCATGCGCCCGCAGATCGGCGTGGGCAAGGGCACGGTCACGCTGCAGGATTTCGAGCAGGCCGACGCGATCTTCATCTTCGGCCAGAACCCCGGCACCAACCACCCGCGCATGCTGGGCGAACTGCGCGAGGCCCACAAGCGCGGCGCGCAGATCGTGAGCTTCAACCCGTTGCGCGAGCGCGGCCTGGAGCGCTTCGCGGATCCGCAGAACAAGATGGAGATGGCCACCCTGGGCTCCACGCCGATCAGCACGCACTACTTCCAGGTGCGCGTGGGCGGCGACCTCGCCGTGGTCAAGGGCATGATGAAGCACCTGGTGGAGGTGGAGGACCGCGAGGGCGGCGTGCTGGACCATGCCTTCATCCGGGAGCACACCACGGGCATCGAGGCGCTGCTGGCTGACCTGCGCGCCGAGTCCTGGGCGCTCATCGAGCAGGAGTCGGGCCTGTCCGAGGCGCAGATCCGCGCCGCCGCCGAGGTCTATCGCCAGGCCCGCAGCGTCATCGCCTGCTGGGGCATGGGCATCACCCAGCACATGCACTCGGTGGCGACGATCCAGATGATCGTCAACTGGCTGCTGCTGCGCGGCAACATCGGCCGCCCCGGCGCAGGGCCGTGCCCCGTGCGCGGGCACAGCAACGTGCAGGGCGACCGCACCATGGGCATCTGGGAAAAGCCCCCGGCCGCGCTGCTGGACCGCCTGCAGGAGGTCTTCGGCTTCGAGCCGCCGCGCGAGCCCGGCGTGGACACGGTGGAGGCCATCCGTGCCATGCTGGACGGCAAGGCGCGCGTTTTCTTCGCGCTGGGCGGCAACTTCGCCGCGGCCACACCGGACACCTACGAGACCTGGAAGGCGCTGCAGCGCTGCGACCTCACGGTGCACGTGACCACCAAGCTCAACCGCAGCCACATCGTGCACGGGCGCGAGGCCCTGATCCTGCCCTGCCTGGGCCGCACCGAGATCGACATGCAGGCCGCCGGCCCGCAGGGCGTGACGGTGGAGGATTCCATGAGCATGGTGCACATCTCCATGGGCATCAACCCGCCCGCATCCGGGCACCTGCTGTCCGAGCCCGCCATCGTCGCGCGGCTGGCCGCGGCCACGCTGGGGGCGCGCAGCCGCGTTCCCTGGCTCTGGATGATCGAGGACTACGCCCGCATCCGCGACAAGATCGAGCAGGTGTTCTCCGACTTCAAGGACTTCAACCAGCGCATCGCCGTGCCGGGCGGCTTCCGCCTGCGCAACACGGCCAGCGAGCGCATCTGGAACACCGAGGCGCACAAGGCCGTCTTCGTGGCCCACCCGGTGCCGCAGGACACGCCGGTGCACCAGGCCCGCGCCCGCACGCGCGACACCGTGGTGTTCACGCTGCTCACCACACGCTCGCACGACCAGTACAACACCACCATCTACGGCCAGGACGACCGCTACCGGGGCGTCTATGGCCAGCGCCGCGTGGTCTTCATCCACCCCGAGGACATCCGCGCGCTGGGGATGAAGGACGGCGACTGGGTCGATATCCAGACCGTGTGGAGCGACGGCCAGGAACGGCGCGCCGACCGCTTCAAGCTGGTGGGCTACGACATCCCGCGCGGCAACCTCGCCGCCTACTACCCCGAGACCAACCCGCTGGTGCCGCTCTCGTCCGTGGCGCTGAACGCGGGCACGCCGACTTCCAAGTCCATTCCCGTCGTGCTGGTGCCCAGTGCTGCCGGGGCCGAGGCCCCGGCAGCGGGCCCGTCCGCCGAAGTGGCGCCTGCCGCCGTCTGAGCCTGCCTTGACCGTTCCGGACGACGATTTCACTGCTGCGCTGCTCGCGGCACTTGCCGAACTCGATGCACCGCAGGGCGTATCCCTGCCGCGCCTCGCCAAGCGCCTGGGGCAGCCCGGCAGCGCCGTGCTGCGCCGCCTGCACCGCCTGCACCTGCTCGGCGACGCCGTGCTGGGCGGCACGCCGGGGCCGGGATGGGTGCGCGTGGCCCAGGACGGCGACCGCTGGCTGGCCTACCTCACCGAGGCCGGGCGTATGCAGGCGGCCGGCAGGATGGCCGATGCCTGCACCATGCCGGCCGTTGCCGGTGGCCCGGGCCCACGGGGAGGCGAGGATGGCGAGGGCGATAAAGACTGCGAAGTGCCTGCTGCGCCCGTGCCGGAGCCCGTGGTGGCGCGTGCCGTGCAACGCCATGCGGGGGGGGCCGGCAACACGCCGGCCGCTGCGGGGGCGCCGCCTGTGGATGCCCTGGCCTGGCAGGACGATGCCGTGGCGTCGGAAGTCCCCGTCGCCCTGGTCTTCAACGGCCTGTCGCATGCCGTCATGATGGCCACGCCCTCGGACCTGCAGGCCTTCGCGCTGGGTTTCGCGCTCAGCGAGGGGCTGATCGACTCGCCCGCGGACTGCCGCGGCATCGACGTGTTCTCGCGCAACGGCCCGCAGGCCGGCGGCGGGGGCGTGGCCTGCGAGGTACACCTGGAGATCGCCACGCGCTGCTTCGCGCGCCTCAAGGAGCGCCGCCGGGCGCTGGCCGGACGCACGGGCTGCGGCCTGTGCGGCATCGACAGCCTGCAGGCGCTGGACCTCGTGCCCGAGCGCGTCCGCGCGCGCTCCTGGGCCGCGGCGCTGCCGGCCGGCGTGGTGCTGCGCGCGGTGGCCACCATGCCGGCCCTGCAGGTGCTGAACGCCGCCGCGGGCGCCCTGCATGCCGCGGCCTGGGCCACGCCGGAGGGCGAACTCACCGACCTGCTGGAAGACGTGGGGCGCCACAACGCGCTCGACAAGCTGATCGGCCGCCTCGCGCTGCAGGGGCGCTCCGGCGAAGACGGCTTCGTCGTAATGTCCAGCCGCGCCAGCTACGAACTGGTGCGCAAATGCGCCCGGCTCGACATCCCCCTGCTCGCCACCGTCTCCGCACCCACCTCCCTGGCCGTGGACCTGGCGGCGCAGGCCGGTATCGCGCTCTGGGGCCTGTGCCGCCCGCCGCGTGCTGTGCGCTACACCGCCAGCCCCGATTCCTGAACGGCGCGGCACCGGCCGGTCGCACCGCCGGCGCCGGGCCCGGGCATGCGGATTGCCCGAACCGGGGACGGGCTTTGGCGCCGCGCTGGCGCCCCGGTCCGCCTTTCCTTCAGGAGGCACATCCCTTATGGCATCCCCATCTTCCGGCGCCCCCACGCCGTCCCCTTCCAACCCGCAGCCGCCGGGCGGCCAGCCCGGCCGCGATCCGCTCTCCTTCGGCCATTCCGTCGCGGGCGAGGAAGACCCGGGCGCGGCGTTCGACAACGAGACGCCCCAAGCCGGCGCCCCGGCAGGCCCGGTGCCGCGGCCGGGCGCATCCGACCAGCCCGCGGGGCAGGGAGGACGCGATCCGCGCCCGGCCACGCCCCCGCTGGCGCCGGGCGACGAAGCCGCCCCCGGCACGCCCGGTACGGGCGAGAACCTCTGCCCCGCCTGCGGCGGCACGGGCCGGCGCGAAGGCGCGCCCTGCACCGAATGCGCCGGCACCGGACGGGTGACCGTCGGCATCGGCGGCGCCTGAGCGGCGCATCGGCGGCCGTGGCCCCTGTGCCCTTGCGGGCCTTGCAGCGCGTCCCTGCGCGACCGGGTGCCCCGGCGCGGCGGAGGGCTGCCGCGTTTGCGCTAAGGTAGCCGCCCATGACCTCCCTGCCGCCCTTCATCCAGCTGGGCTGGCGCATGCTCCGGCGCGACCTGCGCGCGGGCGGCCTGCGCCTGCTCACCGTCGCCGTGGCCCTGGCCGTCGCGGCCCTCACCTCCGTGGGGTTCTTCTCCGACCGCCTGCAGGGCGGACTGGAGCGGGACGCACTGCAGCTGCTGGGCGGGGACGTGGTCATCGCCAGCGACCAGCCCACGCCCGAGGCCTTCATCGACAAGGCGCGCGCCCTGGGGCTGCGCGGCGTGACCACCATCGGCTTTCCCACGATGGGGCGTGCGGACGATGCCCAGGGCGGCGCCAGCCGGCTCGTGGCCCTCAAGAGCGTGGAGCCCGGCTACCCGCTGCGCGGCAGCCTGCAGACCGCCGATGCGCCGGGTGCGCCCGCGGCGGCCACGCGTGACATCCCGGCGCGCGGCGAGGTCTGGGTCGATCCCGCGCTGCTGGAGTCCCTGGGCCTGAAGCTGGGCGATACGCTGCTGCTGGGCGACGCCCGCCTGCGCATCGCGCGCACCATCGCCATCGAGCCCGACCGCGGAGCCGGCTTCATGAGCTTCGCGCCGCGCGCCATGGTGAACGCTGCCGACCTGCCCGCCAGCGGCCTCGTGCAACCGGCCAGCCGGCTCACCTATCGCTTCGCCGTGGCCGGGGACGCGCCCGCCGCGGTGCAGCAATACACCGCCTGGGCCGCCCAGGCCGTGCAGGCACCGGGCGTCCACGGCGTGCGGGTCGAATCGCTCGACAGCGGCCGCCCGGAAATGCGCCAGACGCTGGACCGCGCCCGCAAATTCCTCAGCCTCGTCGCCCTGCTGGCCGCGCTGCTCTCCGCCGTGGCCGTCGCCCTGGCCGCACGCGGCTTCGCGAGCGATCACCTCGACGCCGCCGCGCTGCTGCGCGTGCTCGGGCAGAGCCAGCGCGGCATCGCGGGTGGCTACGTGGTGGAGTTCGCGCTGGTGGGCGTTTTCGCGAGCGCCGTGGGCGTGGCCCTGGGCTATGCGGTGCACCACGTCTTCGTGCTACTGCTCGCCGGCCTCGTCGAGGCCACCTTGCCCGCACCCAGCCTCTGGCCCGTGGCCTTCGGCTTCGGCATGGGGCTCACCCTGATGATGGCCTTCGGCCTGCCGCCCGTGCTGCAACTGGCCCGCGTGCCGCCGCTGCGCGTCATCCGGCGCGACCTGGGCGCCCTCAAGCCCGCATCGCTCGCCGTGCTCGGCGTGGGCGTGGCCGGCTTCGCCGCGCTGCTGCTGGCCGTGAGCAGCGACCGCAAGCTCGGCCTCATCGCCGTGGGCGGCTTCGCGGGCGCGGTGGTGCTGTTCGCGCTGCTGGGCTGGGTGGCCGTCAAGGTGCTGCGCGCCAGCGTCAACGAGGCCACCGCCCCGCGCTGGCTGGTGCTGGCCACGCGCCAGATCGCGGCCCGCCCCGTCTATGCCGTCGTGCAGGTCAGCAGCCTGGCCGTGGGCCTTTTGGCCCTGGTGCTGCTCGTGCTGCTGCGCACCGACCTCATCGACAGCTGGCAGCGCGCCACCCCCGCCGACGCGCCCGACCGCTTCGTCATCAACGTCATGCCCGACCAGGCCGACGCCTTCCAGGCCGCGCTGCGCGACGCGGGCGTGCGCCGCTACGACTGGTTCCCCATGATCCGCGGCCGCCTCGTGGCCATCAACGGCCGCGAGGTGGGCCCGCAGGACTACACCGACGACCGCGCCCAGCGCCTCGTGGACCGCGAATTCAACCTCTCCAACGCCGCGAAGGCGCCGGAGCACAACACCGTGGTGGCCGGCCGCTGGACGGATGGCGCGGCCGGCGAGATCAGTGTGGAGGACGGCATCGCCGAAACCCTGGGCCTGAAGCTGGGCGACACCCTGCGCTTCGACATCGCCGGCGTGCCCAGCGAGGCGCGCATCACCAGCCTGCGCAAGGTGGACTGGAGCTCCTTGCGCGCCAATTTCTTCGTGATGTACACCACCGACCGCATGCCGCCCGAGCTGCCCGTCACCTACCTGGCGGCCTACCGCGCGCCCACCACGCCCGGCTTCGACAACCACCTGGTGCAGGCCTTCCCCAACATCACCAACGTGGACATGGGCGCCACCCTGGCCCAGGTGCAGCGCGTGCTCGGGCAGGTCGTGCGGGCCGTCGAATTCCTGTTCGGCTTCACGCTCGCGGCCGGCCTCGTCGTGCTTTTTGCGGCCGTCACCGCCACGCGCGAAGAGCGCGCCCGCGAATTCGCCATCATGCGCGCCGTGGGCGCCCGCGCCAGCCTGCTGCGCCAGGTGCAGCGCGCCGAGCTCGCCGGCATCGGCCTGCTCGCGGGCTTCCTGGCCAGCACCGTCGCCGTCGCCGTGGGCTGGGCCCTCGCGCGCTACGTGTTCGACTTCCAGTGGACCGCCGCTCCCTGGGTGCCCCTGGCCGGCGCCCTCGCGGGGGCGCTGCTGGCCCCGGGTGCCGGCTGGTGGGGATTGCGGGAAGTGCTGCGGCGCCCGGTGGTGGAGACGCTGCGGCGGGCGGCGGAGTGAGTGAGCGAATGAATGATTGAGTGACAGAGAAGAAGGGGAGGGCAGGTCACGGGCAAGCCGGATGAGCCCCGGGGCCGTCGGGAGGATGCAGCGAGGCGTGCCATAGTCCGCGGATGACGACGATCGATCCTTCTTCCTCCGTTTCCGACTCCGCCTCTGCTCCCGCCTCGGCCCCGTCCCCGGCAACCTCTGCCGAGGCGACGGAGCAGCCATCTCCAGCCACCACGCCCTTCGACTGGATCGGCGGCGAACCCGCCGTGCGCACCCTCGTGGACCGCTTCTACGACCTCATGGACCTGGAGCCGGAATACAAGGAACTGCGCGCCGCGCACGGCACCACCCTGGCCGATGCGCGCGACAAGCTCTTCTGGTTCCTCTGCGGCTGGCTCGGCGGGCCGGGCCATTACATTGAACGCTTCGGCCACCCCCGCCTGCGCATGCGGCACATGCCGTTTTCCATCGGCATCAAGGAGCGCGACCAGTGGGTGGCGTGCATGGACCAGGCGATGGGGGAGACCGGCGTGCCCGAGGCGCTGCGGATGAGGCTGCGGGAGAGTTTCATGGGGACGGCGGATTGGATGAGAAATCGGGGTGGGTGAGGGGCCTGCTATTGCGCTCAGCAATATATTAGTTCCTTGTCTCCTGTAGGACCGTCTGCCGGATACGTTTTGGCATCCAGAGGGAGACGGTTTCACACGCCCAATCTTTTCTTGATGTTTTCGAGCTCGCGTTTCAATGCCACAACATCTGGGTTACCGCTTCGAGTGGTTTTGGCATGGATCCATTTTTTGTTTGCAAACTGGCTTACAGCCCAGCCTAGTTCGTTGAGGTCGGAGAATTTTATTTCTACTGAGTTTCGATTGAGGTTCTTTTGCGAGTCGCGAAAAAGATTATTTTCTATGAAGAAATTTATTATTCTTTTCTTGGCTGATAGAGAAATATATCGGGGTGCTGTTTCCGAGATGAAAAAATTATTGCAGTTGGAGTTAATGAAATTGATAAAAGCGCGTTGATGAGCTGCGCTGTATTCTTCTTTTAATATTGCAAGTGTTTTTTGAACATGCTCCTCATAGCTGCCAGATGGAACCTGAACGAAGTGGGCTTTGAACGGGAAGCCAAAAAATACGTCGCCGCCAAAGAAAATGTCGTGATCTTGACACTTAATTAGATATCCCTCGTGGCCATCGAAGAATTCTGGACCATTCAGTACCTTGAATTTATGTTCTTCGGATTCCAGCAAACCGAGCAATGAGCTTGCATCGGCTATATATGGAGCGGTCGCCTGCAATGAAATATTGCCATATGTGAATGTGTTTCTTATCGGATCTTGGTTTGCTATGTTGGTGATTTCTTTCTCTAAATCCAGGGCGTATGTTCCAAGTACAGCAGTTTCCTCGGGCGAAGAGCATAAGATGTCTGAAAATTTGAAAATAAAACGCTTGATGAATATTTGTCCTTGGTCCGGTAATTCTTCAATGCAGAACTGGGTTAGGAAGGGCGGCGTGAAAATGGCATGCTCTTTTATCAATGGTCATCTCTCTTGGCTTTGATGGTTCAGAAATCATTGCCGTTTCATTTTTTTCCTGTTGATCAGAACTATCTCGCAATGTTTCTGGTGAGAGAACTCTGTGAACCTGTCCTGCAAGTGGATGTGGTCCGTTTCATTAAGATCCATTTCGTGAGCGGAATTAATAAAAAATATCCCTATTTTGCGCAAGGTGGCTGGGTCGGCTGATATGGCGATTTCATGGGTTTTAAACGATTTTTCATTATCCGTAGAAGTGGCATACAACTGAAATTTCTTAATTTTCATTTGTCAAAATTTTGAGTAAAAATGCTTTTGGCTTTTCGCTAATTTCAATAGCTTCCTCGGCAGAAATCTCTACAGGATCATTGTGTTTGGTGATCGCTTTTAGATGCACTGATAATTTTTGTTCAATCCGGAATTTTATTTCTCTGTTGTTGGAGCTGAAGAAGCTTTGCTCGTCATTTTTTTGAACATCGTTGTCCTGTAGCGGGAGAACGGAGGCTCTCTCTGAGTGGATGTTCTTCACCTTTCCTAGGCATATGCATGTATGCACTGAAGCTCAAATCATCCCTTGATTCGTAGAGATTATTGGCGAACCGATTGGGATTTTTGGCGATCTGCGATCTTTTGTTCAAGCGTGAGTGTTCGGGGAATAAAATATCTGGAGAATTACACAAAATTTCTTGTTATTATTGTGTATTCTTCTTGTGAAATCGTCGGCCCCCATCCGTCCCCTCTCGGTAAGAGATTTAAGATGACTGCGTCAATTGATTCGCAGTTTGCGAGATTGGTTACGCTTAATAAGCGTAGGAGAAAAGATCGAGATTCGCTGTGATCGCTTGTGTAGAGGGCGCACAGCCCAATTTCAGTTGAGTAATCGGTCACTTGGCTTGCCAGGCCCTTTAGCTCTTGATCTATTTTTTTGAAGGCCTCGGGAACAGGATCGCCTCTGCCATTAATTGGCAGGGTTGCTCCAATAGTTTCCCAATTTAGGATATTTTCCTCGACTAAGGTTGATAGCTGATGAAGCACTAAAGCAGAAATATCTTTGTTTATTTTTCCTTTTTCTTTGAAGAATTGATGAGTAATTAAACCTCCGAGTGCTTGCAGCGAGCGTGTAGTTAAAGTTTTTAGAAATTTTTCATCCAATAGCTTGTTTGCTGCAATGGAATTTGATGTTTGTGTAAGAATTTGCAAAAGCATTTGCGCTAATTCGACAGGTTTTTATTGAGTTGACGTCCTCACTCTGAAGGGAAAACGAGAAAATTTGGTTTTGCTAAGTGGCAATTGCCGGCTCTCTCATTAAGGCTAAATCACGACGGCGGTCAAGGAGATCTGCCGATAGGGCGGTCTCAATGAGACCGCCATTTGGAAATGGAACGCTAAGCACAGGGGCATGTATAGAGAGTAAACACAGCACCTTAGAGGCTAGAGGTCCAGAATTTCCGGCTCAAGAGACTGCTGTTCGATGCCATTCGGGGGTCTTGAAGACTCGGCTGTAATGACGAGGCGTTGAGTACGCATCTTTCATCTCAGCTTGCTCCATCTTCGTAATGTATGTGCTCTTGGGTGGCGCTGGAAAATCTTCCGATAAATTGAGGGGATCTCTCTTTTTCGTTCTTGGGGTTGAAATGACCATTCTCTATTGCCCACTCATAAACGGGCCGATCAATGGGGTAGTTTGTAAGTACTCCGCTCAATTTGTGTTTTGCTATCCATTCTTCTGCTAATTCAAGACTTGAGAATGCTGCGGAAGGAAACTTTGAGTTTTCTCCATTAAATATCCAGATGCTTTTAATCATGATTTCTTCATTTGAAGTGGCAACAATTGCATTCTGTTGGCAAGTTTTGATATCGGTGGTGTCTTTGAATTTTGTCAATGGCAGACCTGAGTTTGGACTTGTTATTTTCAATGAATGCTCTTTGTGATGCTGTCAGCTCTATTTTGCTGTCCAGCGGTTTTCCATTCTGTCCGATCTGGATGTTGACTCCACCTTCACCCCTTAGGTGGAAATGAGCAGGACCGTGGTCGCCGCTTCGCACGTAATGCTCTAGCTTCATCCCATCGCTTTCTGCTATGACTTTATCAGGAAGAGCAGGCTCCGTAGAGTTTCTTTTTGTTTGGCATGGTTTTTTCTGTTGCCTATTTAAGCCTAGTGGGTCAATCCAAATGTTAGGGTTTTGGGCGTAAGAGAATAAGTTAAAACCGCCAAATAACCCTATTGGATCTTCGCTGATGAACCTCCCTACAGTGGGGTCGTAATACCTGAACCGGTTGTAATGCAGCCCTGTCTCTTCGTCGAGCTGCTGTCCCTGGAACCGGAAGGGCTGTTCTATAGGTGGCAAGGCAAGCCGCTCCGCAAGCGTGGTACCAGTTCCACGTTCATCCGTTTCTGGCCCGTGTCTCTCGCGTCGCTGCTCCGGCATACCATGCGTACCCGTTGCTGTTCTCGGCACGGCCCGCAACGCCGCCTCTCCCCAAACCTTGTAATCGACCGCCCAGGCAATCTGCCCCTGCACATCGGTCAACTCCAGCGGCGCCCCGATCTGGTCGCAGTGGTACCAGTAGGTATGTTGTTCCTCTGCCGAGCCCTGGATGGTCGCCAGCGGCACGAAGCTGTCCGGCTCATAGATGAACAGCGAACCGCGCCCGCCGCGCTGGCTGTGCACCATCAAGTCGCCATCCCACAGGTAGTGCGTTGTGCCGAACTGATCGCTCTTCGCAACGCGGCGGCCAAGGGCATCGTAGGCGTAGCGAGTGGCCTGCGTCACGCCGTGTCGGGTGGTGGTGGATTTGACGAGTTGGTGGTCGGCGTTCCAGCGCAGCTCGATGGTTTCGTGGTGGCCCGCCTTGCGGTTGCCGCGCGTGCGCTTCGTCACGTTGCCATGCACGTCGTATTCGAAATGCAGGTCCTGGTAGAAGCGCAGGCGGTTGTCGCCCACCACGCCCAGGCCTTGCTGGGGCATGCCGTGGACCGCCTGCTGGCGCTGCATCTGCGCTTCGCTGGCGTCCAGCAGGTTGCCAGCAGGATCGAATGCGAACAGTTCCCGCGCGAGCGTGCTGCCCTGGGCCGGTAGCGCGGCGAGGATGCGCCCCGTAGGGTCGTAGCGGAAGTCCTGCCGGCCGCGCAAGGTGTCGGCACGCGCCACCAACTGGCCCGTGGCGTCGTAGGCGTAGGCGCGTTCCAGCACCGTGCTCGAAGCCGTGGATGCCGCTGGCGCCACATTGCCGCTGCCCTGCAGGCTGGCACGGTGGCGCACGAGGCGGCCTGCCGGGTCCCACCTGTAATGGCTGGTGGCGGCGCCCTGGCTTCGCTCGATCTCACGGTGCAGGGCGTCGCGTTCGATGTCGGTGATGACTTCGTGGGCACCCTGGCCGTCCGCCGGGGCGATATTGATCTGGTGCAGATGTCCGGAGCCGTAGAACAGCCAGTTCAGCGTGCGCCCGTCGGGCAGGCCCGTGCGGATGCGGTTGCCCAGCGGGTCGTAGGCATGGGTGAGCGTGCGCACGAGGTTGTCAGAAGCTGGGTGGCCAGGGCGCTTGCGACCCATGCTCGCCCCACCTTGGCCGACCAGTGTTTGCGTCTCCGACAGCAACTGCCCCACCGGGTCATAGGCGAAGGCGAGGTGCGCCGCGCCATTGTTCGCCTGGGTGAGGCGGCCCAGCGCGTCATAGCGATAGCTCGACTCCTCCACGGTGCCATGCCCCTGCGACCGTTTGGCCAGTAGCCGGCCGAGCGCGTCGCGTTCGAAGCCCGTGACCTTGCCCGGGCCGGCCTCGCAACCGCCTGCTTCGATCACGTGCGTCAGTTCGCCCGCGGCGTTGTAGATGTAGCGCTGCCAGCGGCCGTCGAAGCCGATCTCGTCGGTGAGTTGGTCGCGCAGGTCGTAGCGGAAGGTGGTCCGGGCGCCGTTTTCGTTGACGAGGGATACGAGACGGCCGGCTGCGTCGTAGTGGTAGGCCAGGGTGCGGCCGGCCGCGTCCTGGCGGGTGAGGGGGCGGCCTGCGCCGTCGTAGGTGTAGCGGGTGGTCTGGCCGAGCGGGTCGGAATAGGCCAGCAACTGGCCTTCTCCGTTCCAGGCGTATTGGTGGACGGCGGGTGCGCCGCTCGTGCCGGGCTCTTCCACACGCACCAGCCTGCCCGTGCCGTCATAGGCGTAGCGCGTGGTGTGGCCGAGTGCATCGGTGCGCTCCAGGATCTGTCCCATGGGGCCGTAGGCGAAGCGTGTCGAGCGGCCCGAGCAGTCGGTGGTGGCGACAAGGTTGCCGGCCTCGTCCCAGGCCAGGCGCCGTATGCCGCCACGCGCGTCGGTGATCTCCACGGGCCGGCCATGCGTGTCGTAAGCGTAGCCGGTGGCCTGTTCCAGAGGATCGATGGAGCGCACGAGACGGCCGCGGGCGTCGTACTCGCGTCGCCACGCATGGCCCATGGCATCGCGCAGCACAGTGACGAGGTCCCGCCGGTCGTATTGCAACTGCGTGCTCTGCCCCAGCGCATCGATGACCTGCACGATGTTGCCGCGCGCGTCGGTGCGCAGGCTGGTGCGCCGGCCCAGCGCGTCGATGCGTCCGCGCGGGGTGCCCGTGGCGTCGAAGGGGGTTTCCTCGCGCACGGCCTCGGGCGTGCCCTCGGCGGTGACGGTGGCCACGATGTTGAAGCGCGCGTCCCAGTGGTAGGCGGTGACGCGGCCCAGGCCGTCGATGTGGCGGGTGATGCGTTCAGTGGGGAAGTAGGCGAAGCGGTCGTCGTCCTGGCCGGGCACGGGCGTGTCGGCACACCAGGAGCGCAGCACGCGGCCCTCGGGGCTTTCGTGGTCGTATTGGGCGAAGTAGCGGTGGCCGCTGGCCTTGCGATAGCCCACCAGCACGCCCGAGCGCCAGGCGTATTGGCGATAGGGGGCGGAGCCATGGTGGGTGGCGACGAGTTGGCCGTGGGCATCGTAGTCGTAGCGCGCGAGCTCGGTGGGCGCATGGCCGGGCACGAGAAGTTCGACGCGTGCGATGCGTTCGCCCTGCAGGGCATCCTGCGCCGCGGGGGCCGAAGAGCGCTGCCATGTCAGGCGCAGGTGGCGGCCGGCCGTGTCGCTGACGCCGGTGAGCCGCAGCGGGCGAAATGCTGCGGCGAACGGATCGGGGCTGGGCCGTACAGTCATTCCCTCACGCCCCCGGCGTTCTTGCTCCTGGCGGCCGCTCCAGGTCAACGGCTCTGCCGTGCCGCCGGTGCCGGGTTCCATAGGCTCCCAGTGCATCGCGATGGCGTTGCCGTCGCGGTCCTGCAGACGCGCGAGCGGCAGGCGCCACTGTTCTGGGGCCTCGCGGCGGAAGTGGTGCTGCAGGCCGCTCTTGTGCTCGACGATCCACAGGTCGGCGCCGGGGCGCCGTACGGTGAACTTCTCATAAGGGTCGAAGTAGTCGGTGCCTTCGGGCACCAGGGGCAGCGGAACGTGGCGTCCGGCTTCGTCCAGCAGCACCATCCCTTCGGCCGAGAGGCGCAACTGCTGCGCCACCGCGTGGCTCCAGCCGCGTCCGAAGGGCCCGTCTTCGGCCAGGCCCGAGCGATAGCGCCTGCGCCAGGACAGGGACAGCAGTGGGCCAGGGCCGGGGAGGGTGAAGTCCGTTTCGTCCATGGACTTTTGACCGCTGGAGATGAGCACGGGGCTGCCGATGGCGCACGATTCGCAGGGGCCCTTGCCGTGGGGCGGCTGTGTGTCGCTCTGCTCCCTCGTGGGCTTTTTGTCGTTGTTCCCCTTGCTCTTGGTGTGCATCTTGAACTTCTTGCCGGCCAGGGCCAGCAGAAGGGCAAGACCGGCCCCGAGCATCCATTTCGCCAGGCGCTTGCGGGCCGCTTCCCGTTGCGCCTCCGTCATCGGAGAGCTCCAGGTTTGCATGATGTCCCGCAGTTCCTCGGCGGCAGCGATACCCGACTCTCCCAGGGTCGCGATCCGGTCGGCGACCACCGCACCGCCCAGTACCTGCCCGACCACCGGCACTCCCTGCGCCGCGGTGGCCGCCATCGACAGCGCCAGCCCTCCATAGGTGGACGGGTCCTTGAGCATTTCCATGATCTCGTCGATCTGCTCCTGCGCAGCGCCTTCGAAGTGCTCGACCTTCATGCCGCCCAGGACGTCGGCACCGTTGCGGACCGTCTGCTGGATTTCCGGGGCGAGCTTGCTCAGGATGGAGTTCGTCAGCGTGGTCACGCCATTCACGACCATCTCGCCGGATTCATAGACAACCGTCTTCACGTAGGTCACGTGTTCGTTGACCTTGTCGCGCACGTTGGTGAACAGGCCCACGATGACGCTGACCGGATCGTGCTGGCCCTGGTCCATGGCGCCGTAGCGGTTGGCCATCTGCGTGCCGTGCTCGCGGATGGTGCCCAGCGGAACGTCGATGGCACGGCTGTTGTTGGCGTGCCATGCCACGCCGGGCTTGCCACTGGTCTTGAGCTTGACGGGGGTGGCCGGCTCGAACGTCCATCCGTTGGCGACCTGGGTGATCGCGCCATTGCCCCCGCTGAAGATATGCGTTCCCATGCTCGGTCGGCTCCCTGTTCTTGTTCGTGTCGGTGTTTCTTTTTCTGCTCGTCAATCGCCGTGCTGGAGGAAGCGCGACGAATAGGTGCGCACTGTGTCCATGGCCGCGCCGCCGCTCGCCGTTGCCGGATGGACATCCCGCCTTCCAGGTAGCGTCACCGTGCGTTCCAACCCCACCGCCGCGGCGCCAGTGCCCTCGTCGAGTGCCCAGGACAGCACCGAATTCGGCGGGCGCTCGTCATGCCATGCGCGCTCTGCGGCCAGGGCCCAATGCACGGGTCCGGTGGCTGCGCCCACCTGGCCGATCACGGCGGCAGGCTCCCAATCGGTGGGTTCCAGGTCCGGGGCTGCGCGCACGCGGGCGTTCACCTGGGCGAGCGCCCGCCATGCGGAACCGTCGAAATCCGAGATGCCATAGCCCACGTGCTCGCCCTGCCAGCCGGCCTGGGCCAGCGCGTTGCGCAGCACCTGTTCGAGCGCGCCGGTGTCGGGAGGCTGTGGTGGCCTCCTGTGCGGGCTGCCGCTTTCCGCCAGGGCGGGGGCGTGCAGCACGAGGTGGCGTTCGCTGCTGGCGTGGGTATCGGGCACGCTGGCCAGCCACAGGCAGGCCGCCGCTTCGCTCGCGATGCAGCCTTCCGGCGTGCGGTCGGTGAGCAGGGCTCCGTCTGCGTAGGCCCGGGCCAGCCGCGGCGCGTCGAGCAGGCTGTCCACGGCCATGAGCAGCGCGGTGCTGCCGCCGGGTGCGGCGGTGCCCTGCAGCGCAGACAGGGCCGCGAAGCCCGCCGTATGGCCGCCGCGCACGAAGCGGCAGGGCAGCGTTGTCCAGGGCGCTTCGGCCCCGGCTCCGGCCCAGCGCGCCAGTTCTGCAAGGCCCGATCTCCAGACCGGCGCGCAGTCCGTATCTTCCAGCCATGCGGGCAGGGCCAGGACCATCTGGCCAGGAATGGGCAGGCGGACACTGCCTGCCGGGTTTGCGGTGCCCGCTGCGGTATGGAGGCTGCTAGCGAGATCAGCCATAGCGGCGCCCAGCAGGCGCGCCAGGCGCGGAATGCCGGTCGCGTCGCCGGTGATTTCCGGACAGGGGGCCGCGCTGATGGGATGCGGGCCTACGGCGGGCCAGGCGGACTTGCGGAACCGCTTCTGCAGGCCCACCCAGGAGGCGGCCGATTGCCATGCGCGCGTGCCGGCCGAAGTGACGGCGCCGCAGTGTTCGATGCGCCAGAGGCGGTGGGGCGAAGCGGGGGAAGGTGAGGCCATGGGAACTGCGTGCGTCAGGCGGGCTGCGCGGAAGGTCGGGCGGCGTGGAATGGCACGGTCGAAGGCGAACGGGCGTGGGCGGCGATGTGCACGAGGCCGATGTCTTCCCGGGCCGGCAATGCGATGGCAGTGCGCCAGAGCAGGCTGGCTAGCCGGTCGCCGGTGTCCGCCATCAGCGTGTCCCAGCGCATCTCCTGCGGGGGCAGCAGCGTGCCCCCGGTGGTTTCCGCCTGGGCGGTGAGGGTGATCTCAGGCCAGGTGAAGAAGAGCGGACCTGCAGCCTCCATGCCGTGCAGCGCCAGGCGATGGCCTGGGCGCGGGAACTCGCGCAGTTGCAGCGCCTCGGGCGCGGCGTTGTAGTGCCGGGGATCGAAATCCTCCGGCAATTCCGGTGCGCGTGTGGCGCGCCAGTGTTCGTCGAAGGTGCCCTGCAGGTCGCGGCGTGGCACGTGGTGGGGCGGGACGGAACCCAGTGCGACGGGCTCGGGCCGGTCGTCCCAATCGCGCAGCGGCCGGTCGGCCGATTCCACCCAGGGCAGGGGCCGGCCCCGGGCATCGGCGGCCGTGCGGTAGTAGCCCATGCCTTCCGGGTTGGCTTCGATGGCATGGTGCTGGCTCGTGGCGGGGTCGGTGCACTGGCCGCCGAAGGCGAAGGGGCGCAGCAGCGGGATGCGCGATGCCGTGTGCGCGCAGTCCGGGCGCAGCCGGCCCAGGCCGCCGAAGTCGGCCGTCCATGTCCGGGGCGCGAAGGCGCGCAGGGCCAGCAGTCGGCGTGCCGCGGGGCCGGCCAGGACGTCGACAGCGGCCTCCATGGCGCGCACGGGCTGGCCCCCGGGCGCCACGGCCCAGGCATGGAGCAGCAAGTCGAAGCAGGGCTTCGGGGGCACATGCTCGGATTCGATGCGGCTCCAGCATTCATTCGCCCGGTCCTGGATGGCGGCGGCCTGTGCGTCTTCGAGCGGCAGGCTGCCCAGCGTTTGCTGCAGGCCGCTGCGGAAGATGGGGGCCTGCCGTTCCGCAGGGGCGAGGCGCGCAGGTGCGCCTTCCGTGTGGGACAGCAGCCAGCTGCCTTTCACGGCGACCACCAAGGCGGGGCCGGTTTGCGTGTCCCGGTGCAGGAACGTCTGGGCCCGGAACGGCGTGTGGTTGAGGATCTCGCAGCTCATGGATTGCCGCTGCCATCTTCGAGCGAGGCGATCAGCTGCACAGCTTCGACGGCGGCCATCTGGCGCGTGGCCAGGTCTTCCGGCTGCAGGGGAAAGCACCGGGCGCCATAGCGCGCATGCTCGGTGTACAGCCAGCTCCGCAGGGTATGGCCGACGTCGAAAGCCTGTTCCAGGCAGGCGCGCGGCGACCACGGGCGGGCACCGCGCAGGCGCACCGGCTCCAGCGCCCAGAGCCGCTCCTTCATGGCGGGATCGGCCCAGGAGGTGATGTCATCGGGCGCGAGGCCGGTGCAGCCGTTGGCGGCGAACACGCCACAGGCGAGTGCGCGCAGCGCGCCCTGCCGGGCCTCCGGACTGGCCCCCTGCGTGTTGAGCAGCTCGGGCGGCACCTGCCCGAAAACCAGTTGCAGCACGTCGCGCTCTGCCGGGCTCACGGGCCGGTCCTGCCGTTCGATGAAGTCGAGCACGGGCAGCAGGCCGCGTGCCTTGCCGGTGAGCGCCACCACGCGCAGCGCGGTGTCGTTGGGCACGCGCAGACCGCCCACCACCGCGTCGAGCGCGGCGTCGGGCTCGCGGGCCGCCCAGAGTGCCATGGCCGCATCGGCGGCCAGCGCCCAGCCGACCGGATGGGACTGCTCGGTCGGGCCGTCGTGCGCGGTGATGCGGGTGATGTAGCTCCGTACCTCCGGTGCCAGCCGTTGCCCGCCGGTGATGGCCAGCGCCCGCAGCGCCGTGATCTGGCGCGCCAGGTCCTGGCCCTGCAGCACTTCGGCCCAGCGTTCTTCCGCGCGAGGCGGCAGCGCGTCCATGCCGGCGCATGCCAGGAGGCAGGCATCCTGGTCGGCGCCGTTGCGGGCTGCTGCATAGACGGCATCGGCATGCACCGGCAGGGCCAGCCGTCCGGCCAGTTCCACGCCGCAGTCCCGCAGTGCGGGGTTGGCGGCAGCGAGCAGCCGCGCGCAGGTGTCGGGCCTGCCAAGGAACCACAAGGCACCGCCCACGGCTTCGGGGTGCTCGGCCAGCAGTGCTTCGATGAGTGCGAGGCGCTCGCCCGCGTCCTGCTCGTGGTGTTCGGACAGCATGGTTCGCACGAAGGCCGCGCCGTCCTGGTCTTCCGCTGCTGCTGCGGTGGAGGCCTCCGCGGCGGCGCCCAGGCAGGCGCGCCCGTAGTAGCGGCTGACGGCCAGCAGGGCGTCCAGCCGCTGGTCCACGGCCTTGAGGGCGCGGACCGTGTGGCCGCCGCGCAGCAGACCCGCGCGGCGACCGTAGGCGCGGATGGCGATGCCCATCTGCCGGGACAGCATGCCGGGCAGCGGGGGCGGGGCGATCGATGGAACAGAGGACATCGTCTGAAAGTGCAATGGCGCGCTCTGGCCGGCACGGCCTCGGGCATAGGGCGGAGGAAGGCAGCCGCCCGGCCTGCCGGCGGGCGGCATGCCGGTCAGTTGAGCTCGATGGAGCCGCCTTCGATGCGGTGCGTTTCGACCGCGGCCGACGTGATCTGGTGGGCCCGCGTCTCCACGGATCCGTCCTTCTCGAACTGCATCCGGGTGTCGCCGCAGCGCAGCACCACGCGGCCTACGGCCGCCAGGTCGATCTGCGCCACCTCCAGCGCGAGGCTGCCGGTGTCGCGGTCGAACTGCCATGGCGGGCAGGCCGGCGCTCCCGGGGCCGGCCAGGCGGCCACGATCAGGGCCGGTAGTGCTGCACCGTTGCCGCTGGTGCCTTCCTGGCCTTCTGCCGGGAGCGCGGCCAGCACGGATTGCCCCGTGATCACGCCCGGCACCTGAGACGCCAGTGCGGCGCGCCATTCGCGGCCGTGGCAGAGGATGACGGCCTCGCCATGCTCCGCGCGCAGCACCTGGGCAGGAAAAAGGCCGAAGGCCGCGCGGGCATCCGGCTGGGCCGAAGCGGTGCCGGCATCCTCGCCGGATGTGCGCAGTACGCGGAGGTCAGTTTTCATGGATGCCTCCGGAGTTGGTGGTCACGTCGCTGGCGCCGATGAGCTTGATGCTCTCGCCGTTGGCGGTGATGGTGCCGTCGGCCTGCAGGATCAGCGTGCTGCCGCCCACCTTGAGGGTGATGGATTCGGCATCCATGGTGATGCTCGATCCGCCGCCTCCGCCTCCGCCGCCTTGCGGAGACGACGCGACGATGTTCTTGGCGCCGCCTGCGGCGGGCGCCCCGCCACCACCGCCTCCACCACCGCCGCCTACGGTGAGCGTGTACTTGGTACCCACGTCCGTGCTCTGGTTGGAGCCGACCTTCACGCTGCGGTCGCTGCCGACCATCGTGGTCTGCGTGCTCCCGACCACGGTGGCCATGACGGCGCCCACGTTGAGGTTGTAGGCCACGCCGACGTTTTCCATCCGGCCCACGCCCACGTTCTGCATGTAGGCGATGCCGATGGTCTCCGTCTTCATCTTGCCGACCTTGATCGACCAGTTGTTGCCGATCTTGTCCTTCTCGTTGCGGCCGATGGTCTTGCTGCGGTTCTTGCCGATGGAGACCGTCTCGTCGATGCCCACGTCCTCGCGGCGGTTGTCGCCGATGCTGATCTTCTCGTCGTGGTCCACCCGCTCCGTGCGGTTGTTGTGTACCGTGATTTTCTCGTCGCGGTCCACGGTCTCCGTCCGGTCCCGATGCACGATGGTCGTCTCGTCCCGGTCGATCGTCTTCCGCCGGTCCTGACCCACCCACTTGTCCTCATCGTTCTCGACTTCGGTGAGCTGGTCCTTCTGCGCATGCAGCCACAGCTGCTCCGCACCTTTCCTGTCCTCGAAGCGGATCGCGTTCGCATCGCCCGCGCCGTTCTTCATCCCGTCGCCGAAGGCCCCGCCCTTGCTCGACTTCGTCTTGATGCCCGACTGCGTGGCATTGCCCGGCAGGCCCCAGGGCGGCATGTTGGCGGCGTTGTAGACGCAGCCCAGGATGATCGGGTAGTCCGGGTCGCCGTTGAGGAAGTCCACGATGACTTCCATGCCGATGCGCGGCGTGAACACGGCGCCGAAGCCGGGGCCGGCCCAACTGGTGGAGACGCGCACCCAGCAGCTGGAGTTCTCGTTCATCGCGCCGATGCGGTCCCAGTGGAACTGCACCTTCACGCGGCCGTACTGGTCGGTCCAGATTTCCTCGCCGGGCGGGCCCACCACCACGGCGGTCTGGGGACCGGTGGTGCGCGGGCGCGGAGTGTTCACTTCGGGGCGGTAGGGCACGGAGGTGGGATGCACCTCCATGCTGAATTTCTGCACCGAGCCGGCCTGCGTCTGCCCGGCGCCGCCCGTGCCCTGTGTGGCCTGCACGTTCTCTTCCAGGTGGTAGTGCACGCGGGTGACGAGGTACTGCCGGTTCTGGTCGCCGCGCGGGTAGTTCTCCAGCACGATGGTGTAGCCCGGGGCGATGCTGCGCTTGTTCAGTTCGGCGTGGGCGCGCTCGCGGGCCGCCATGCCTTCTTCCATGTGCAGCCGCGTGTAAGTCTCTCCGTCGGCGAACTCGGTGTAGCCGCCCGGCCATTCGTAGCGCTCGTACGCGTCGTGCGCATGGCCCGGGGGCGACTGGCGCATTTCGGAAAGATCGGCGCGCGGCTTGGTGAAGTCGTAGTCGTCCAGGTAGGCGCGGCCGGGCGCGACGCCCTGGCCCATGCGCCAGGCGAAGATGTGCTCGCGGTCGGCGATCGCCGTCTTGCCTGGCGGGTAGAAGGGAATCACGTGCCCACCCGGCAGCGGCGCGTGCGATGCCACCACGTCGTCGGCGAAGACTACCGTATGGCTGCCGCTGGCATGTTCCACGAACCAGTAGATGCCCTCGGATTCGCACAGGCGCGAGACGAACTGGTAGTCGCTCTCGTGGTACTGCACCGTGTAGGGCCGGCTGCGGTAGCCGCGCGTGAGGCGCAGCACGAAGGGCCGGCCGTAGCGCGAGAGCACCTGGGAGACGATGGCCGGCACGTCCATTTCCTGGAAGATGCGGAAATCCGTGCGGCGTGTGGCGAGCCACAGCCAGGGCTGCAGGGTGAGCCGGTAGGCGATCTGCGCGGAGGTATCCTGCCCGCGCAGGCCGAAGCGGGTGACGATGCCGTCCAGGTAGCGGCGGCCCAGGCCTTCGGTTTCGATGGAGACGGTGGCGCCCAGGCCGAGCAGGGCCTTCGGGTCGATGCCCTTGTCCTTCGAGAGCAGGTCGATCTCGAAGCCATACAGCGCCGACAGCGCTTCCTCTCCCTGCAGCTGGCGGAACTGCAGGGCCTCTCCCAAAGGTGTCTGAATGGTTACGCGGCGTTGCGTCATGCGGTCAACTGTTTCCAGCCGTTATTTTTGTGGCGCGAATTATGGTGTGGTTCGCTTCGCGAACGCATTCCACCGTCGAGCCAATTGCATCCAATTGTTCGACGTAGTGCCGAGGAAGGCTGCAGTTGCCGTAGGTTCATGCCGCATCGGCATGGAGTCATGGCGATGTCACACGGCCGGCCAACACTGGCGGCTTTCTTTCGTTACCCATCCCACTCCATGTCTCCACATTCTTCTTCCGCTGCGCTGCGCCTGCCCCGGTTCCCGCTGATCGCCCTGTGCGCGATCCCCTCGCTGTTCCTGGCCGCCTGCGGTGGTGGCGGCGGCGACGGCAGCTTCACCAGCAGCAAGCAGGCCACCGCCACGCTGGCCGTGCTGGAAACCACCGACCTGCACTTCAACGTGCGCAGCTATGACTACTTCAAGCTGGCCGAAGACAAGTCGTACGGCTTCGAGCGCACGGCCACCCTCGTGCGCCAGGCCCGCAAGGAGTTCCCGAACACGCTGCTGGTGGACAACGGCGACACCATCCAGGGCACGGCCCTGGCGGACTACGAGGCCGTGGTGAAGACCATTCCGTGCAACCAGCAGCTGTCGATGTACAAGGCGATGGGGGCCCTGGGCTTCGACGTGGGCACGCTGGGCAACCACGAGTTCAACTATGGCCTGCCGTTCCTGAACCAGGTGCTGGGCGGCGGCATGCAGGTCGATGGCGTGGATTCCAGCGTGAAGTGCGCGGGCGCGGGCTATCCCACGGTGCTGGCCAACGTGTACAGCAGCAAGACCCGCCAACCGCTGATCCAGCCCTACACGCTGATCGAGAAGACCGTGGTGGCCACCGACGCCGACGGCAAGGAAGTGAAGCTGCCGATCAAGGTCGGCGTGATCGGCTTCACCACGCCGGGCATCATGAACTGGGACAAGCGCTACCTGGACGGCAAGGTCTACACGGAAGGCGCCGTCGAGGCCGCCACCCGATACGTGCCGGAATTGCGCGCCAAGGGTGCCGACGTGGTCGTGGCGCTGCTGCACGGCGGCCTGGACGCCAGCGCCTACACCTCCACCATGGAGAACCCGGGCCTGTACCTGTCCAAGGTGTCGGGCATCGACGCGATGGTGATGGGCCACCAGCACAGCGTGTTCCCCGACACGGCGGCCACGCCGGCCTTCACCCAGGCGGGCGTGGACAACAAGGCCGGCACCATCAACGGCGTGCCCGCGGTGATGGCCAGTTCGTGGGGCAAGGCCCTGGGCGTGGTCCGCCTCGCGCTGAAGTGGGACGGCAAGGCCTGGACGGTGGACAAGAGCGCGTCGAAGAGCGAGCTGCGCAACATCCAGACCGGCAAGGACGCCGCAGGCAAGGCCACGTTCGTGGATGCCGACAGCAGCATCGCGCCGCTGGTCGAAACGCAGCACCAGGCCACCGTCGGCTATGTGAAGACGCCCATCGGCAGCACGGACTTCCGCATGAGCACGCTGTTCGCCGACGTGGGCGATCCGGGCGCGATCCAGATCGTGAACCAGGCGCAGCAGGCCTATGTGTCGGCCTACATCCAGGCCAGCCTGCCGCAGTACAAGAGCCTGCCGGTGCTGTCGGTGAGTGCCCCCTTCAAGTCCGGCTTCCAGGGCGGCGCCGACTACACCGACGTGGCCGTGGGCCCGCTCGCGATCTTCAACGCGGCCGACCTGTACCTCTACCCGAACACCGTGTATGCGGTGAAGGTGAATGGCGCGGACATCAGGAACTGGCTGGAGGCCGCCGCCAGGCGCTTCAACCAGATCGACCCGGCCAGGACCTCCGAGCAGGCGCTGATCAGCACCTTCCCGGGCTACAACTTCGACATGTTCACCACGGCCGATGTGCAGTACGAGATCGACGTCACCCAGGCCGTCGGCAGCCGCATCAAAAACCTGACCTACAAGGGCCAGGCGATCGACCCGGCGCAGGAGTTCGTGATCGCCACGAACAACTACCGCGCGACCAGCGGCAAGAGCTTCATCGACAAGCTGGACGGCTCCGGCACGATCTGGGCGTCGCCCGACGCGAACCGCGACGTGGTGATCGACTACATCCGGAAGAATCCGTCCGTGACGCGCACGGCCAGCGGCAGCGCCAGGAGCTGGCGCTTCACGAAGGTGAAGACCGCCGGCCCGGTGGTGTTCAGCTCCGGCGCCAATGCCCTGTCCGTGGCACAGGCCGCAGGCCTGGCCAACATCTCCGTGCTGGTGGCCGACGACGGCTCGGGCAAGGGCACGTCGAAGTACGCGCTCGACCTGTCGAAGTAGACGACGAGGGCGCCGCCTCCCTGCATCCGTCAGTCGTCCAGCTTCTCGCGCAGCACCTTGCCGGTGGTGGGCTCGATGCGCAGTTCCACCGGCTGGTTGGCGGCGTTGGTGGCCTCGGCCTCCCAGAAGCCGTCGTCGTAGTCGATGTCGCGGATGCGGGTGTATCCCGCCACCTGCAGGGCCTGGCGGACCTGGTCCGCGCTCAGCACCGGCTGGCCGTTGAGCGTGCCGCCATTGCGGCCCACCTGGCTCAGCACTTCCAGCGTAGCGGGGTGCAGCACGAATTCCACCTTCTCTCCCTGCTGGGGGAGCTGGCGCGCCTTCGCTTCCCAGAAGCCGTCGTCCAGCTCCACGTCATAGACGACGGCGTAGCCGGCGGCGCGCAGCCGCTGCGTCACTTGCTCCACCCCGGGCAGGGCACCGCCGATGTCGCTCTTGCGCACGGCGGTGAAGCTGCCGTCGGCATCCTTCACCAGCACGGTGGCGCGGGCGCCGTCGCTGGAGACGGCGCTGGCCGTCCAGTAGCCGTATTGCTTCTGCAGGTCGTGCGGCGCGACGTACTGGTTGCGGGCCATCACATCGACGGCCTCGGCAGCGCTCAGGGCCCAGGCCATGGAGGGCAGGGCGGTGGCGGCTGCGGCGGAGAGGGCGATCGTCACGAGGGTTTTCTTGTTCACGGTGTTTCCTTTCGATGTTGCGATGGTTGGCAGGTGATGGCGGCAGTGTGTGCCGCGGTCCCTAAATCCACCGTGAAGCGCCCGTTCATGGACCGTTTAACGCGGGCCGCAATAATCGGGCGATGACACGACCGACACCCGGCGCTTTCCTGCGGGCCGCTGCTCTTGCCGCGGCGGCGCTCGCGTGCGCGCAGGTTCCCGCCGCCGAGCAGGACGCCGCGCGGCGCGGCGTGCTCGCCGGCCAGCTCAAGCCCCTCAACAGCATCATTGCGGACATCGGGCGCAAGTACGGGGGGCGCGTCATCGAGGTGGAGACCAAGAGGGGACGCCAGGGCGAGCTCCGCTACGAGATCAAGGTCATCGACGCCCGGGGCGAGAAACACGAGGTGCTGGTGGACGCGGCCTCCGGCGCCGTGGTCGCGCGGGAGCGCGAGTGGCCGACGCAGCCCGTTCCGCTGGCGCAGATGGCCCGCTACATCCGGCAGCTGGAGCAAAAGTACGGCGCCCGCGTGGTGAACGCGGAATTCGAGCGCGACGGCCAGGGACAGGCGGTGTACGAGGTCAAGCTTTCGGAGCGGCCCGCCGGCGAAATGAAGCTGCTGCTGGACGTGCGCACGGGCGAGGTGCTGCACCCGCCCGAAGCCGGCGCCGTGCAGCCTCCGCCCAGGTCCATGGCGGTCATGCTCGAATCGCTGCAGCCGAAATTCTCCGGACTGGTGCTGGAGGTGGAACTGGAGACCGACCATCGCCGGCGCCCCTACTACAGTGTCGAACTGCAGCAGCCCAACGGTTTCAAGCTGGAACTGGAAGTGGATGCCGCCACCCTGGAGGTGACGCGGCAGAAGGTGGACGACGACTGATGCGTGTACTGGTGGTGGAAGACGATGAGGCGCTGGCGCGGCAGCTGCGCGAGGCGCTGGAAGCCGCGGGCTTCGCGGTGGACGTGGAGCACGACGGCGAGGCCGCGTCCTTCGCCGGCAGCGTGGAGGCCTACAGCGCCGCGGTGCTGGACCTGGGCCTGCCGCTCAAGGACGGGCTGAGCGTGCTGCACGACTGGCGCGAGGCCGGCTGTGGCTGGCCCGTGCTGGTGCTCACCGCCCGCAACCGCTGGAGCGACAAGCTCGCCGGTTTCAATGCCGGGGCCGACGACTACCTGACCAAGCCGTTCCTGATTGACGAGGTGGTGCTGCGGCTGCGGGCCATGCTGCGCCGTGCGGCCGGGAGCGCCGCCGCGGTGCTGCGCGCGGGCCCGCTGGAGTACGACGTGGTGCAGGGCCGGTTCTCGCTGCACGGGCAGGCGCTGCAGCTCACCGCGCAGGAGCACAAGATCCTGGCGTATTTCATCCACCATCCGGGCAGGCTGCTCACGCGCACCGACATCACCGAGCACGTGTATGCGCGCGACCTCGACCCGGATTCCAACACGCTGGACGTGCTGATCGGCCGCATCCGCCGCAAGCTCGGCGCAGCGCCGCAATTGGTGACCGAGCGCGGCCAGGGTTTCCGGCTCGTGGCCTCCGATGCGCCGGGCTGACGCATGGCGGGGCGGGCCATGAAGGGCGGTGAAGGGCCCGGCCATGCGCCGGAAGCCGCGCTGCCGGCCGCTCCGGTGCCGCCGGCGCGGGGCATGTCCGCATGGGCGCTCCAGGTGGCCCAGTGGCCCATGGCCACGCGCATCGCCCTGCTCGTGCTGATCCCCATGCTGCTGCTGGTGTCCGCGGGTGGGCTGTGGATGCGCGGGCAGATGCACCGCAGCCTGATGGAGGGCTTCGAACAGGTGCTGCGCGACAAGGCCCAGCGCGTGGGCGCGCGTCTGCAGCTGGGCCCGGAGGGGCAACTCCGGGAGGCTGCGGGCGGGGCGGACGAATTCAGTGCCATCTATGCCGGCTGGTACTGGCGGGCCGAGGCCGGCAGCGAGGTGCTGCGTTCGCGTTCGCTCTGGGACATGGGCAGCCTGCCGGCCGCGGCCAGCCCGGTGCCGGGATCGGCGGTGCTGCACCCGGCCACGGGCCCGATGCAGGAGCCCCTGCTGGCGCTCACCGTCCCCATCGCGCTGGGCCAGCCTCCCGTCGCGGTGGCGCTCACCGTGTACGGCCCCGCGGACCAGCTGCAGCGCAGCGTGCGGCAGATCGACCGCAACCTGCTGGTGGCCGGATGCGTGCTCCTGGCCCTGGCCGGCGTGCTGGCCTGGCTGCAGGTGCGCCTGGGGCTGGCGCCGCTGCGCCGGCTGGAGGCGCTGATCGCGACGCTGCGCGAGCCGCAGGGTGCGGGCTCCGATGTGGCGGAGCACCTCGCGGCGCCCACGGGCAGGGACCTGCAGCCCCTGCAGAGCGAGCTGGCCGGCCTGCTGGCGCACAACGCGCACGTGGTGGCCCGTGCGCGGGCCCATGCAGTGGATCTGAACCACGCCCTCAAGAAGCCCCTGGCGCTGCTGAGCGCGCAGGCCAGCGCGCAGCCCCAGGTGGCCAGCAGCGAAGTGCGCCGGCAGGTCGAGGCCATGGCGCAGCTGGTGGACCGCTACCAGGGGCGCACGCTGAGCGATGCCCTGCACGCCCATCCCGGTGCCGGCGCGCCGGCGGTCGATGTGCGCGAATGCGTGGGCCAGGTGCTGCGCATGATGCAGCGCCTGCATGCCGCGCAGGAATTGGACTGGGTACTGGAGGACCGCACCGCGGGCCCGGTGCGGTGGCGCGGTGAGCGGGCGGACCTGGAAGAAGTGCTGGGCAACCTGCTGGACAACGCCGGCAAATGGGCTGCCTCCCGTGTGCGGGTCACGCTGTCGGCCGACCCCGCCGCCGGCCACGGCCGCCTGGGCCTGGACATCGAGGACGACGGCCCCGGCATGACGCCGGAGCAATGGCAGGCGGCAGGCCGGCGCGGCGTGCGGTTCGACGAGTCGGTGCAGGGCAGCGGCCTGGGACTGGCGATCACGGGCCAGATCGCGCAGGCCTACGGCGGCCGGCTGGAGCTCTATCGCAGCGCCGACCTGCGGGGCCTGGGCGTGCGGCTGGAGATGCGCGGCCTGGTCCTGCCTGCAGGCACGCCGGCCGGCTAGCTGGCCGGCGCTGTGCGGCGCCGGCCCGGCTGCAGCAGCACGACCAGCGCGCCGGCACCGCCTTCGGCAGGGCGCGCCTGCACGAACGCCAGGACTTCCTTCTTCTGGACGAGCCAGCGCTGCACGCGGCCCTTGAGCACGGGCGTCTTGCCGGGCGAGCCCAGTCCCTTGCCGTGCACCACGCGCACGCAGCGCAGGCCCGTGCGGTGGGCCAGCCGGATGAATTCTCCCAGGGCCTCGCGCGCCTCGTCGGTGCGCAGGCCGTGCAGGTCCAGCTGGCGCTGGATGCTCCAGTGCCCGGCGCGCAGGCGGTGCGTCACGTCGGTGCCGATGCCGGGGCGGCGGAAGCTGAGCTGGTCGTCCACGTCCAGCAGCGTGCTCACGTCGAACTCGTCGCTGATCGATTCCAGCAGCACGCGCTCTTCGTCGAGTTCGCGCTGCACGGGCTGCGGTTCGGGAGGCTCGGGCAGGTGCCAGCGGCGCTCCTGCGTACCGCGCAGGGCCTGCACCGGGCCGACCGTGTCCTGGAAGAGCATGCGCTCCGCCCGCGCGCGCCGCGCGGCCTCCTGCCGCTCGCGCAGCAGCCGGGCCTCGCGCTCGGCGGCTTCGGCCAGCGCCTTGCGCAGCGGTTGCAGGTCCTGGAGGGAGCGGGCTTTCACGGTCATGGAATGCCGGTTGTATCCGATCTGCCCGCTCGCCTGCGGCGGCGGGCCGAGTAACCGGAAAAGCCGCGCGGACCGGCAGGCCCTCAGACCCAGATGTCGTTGGGCGCCGTGCGTTCGCCGCCGGCGTCGCCGGTGTTGGCCACGCCGCGCGGCTCCACCAGCATCAGCCACACCTCGCCCTGTGCGCTGGGGCGGTGGGGCGTGCCCCGCGGCACGACGAACATGTCTCCGGCCCGCAGGTGCACGGCCGTGTCCGGCAGGTCGATGCGCAGGTGCCCCCGCACCACGATGAAGGCTTCGTCGGTAGCGTCGTGCTGGTGCCAGATGAAATCGCCGTCGATCCTGGCGAGCTTGAACTGGTAATCGTTCATCTCCGCCACGACCCGGGGCTGCCACAGGGCGTCGATGAGGGAGAACTTGTGCGCGAGATCGATGGCGGCAGGGGCCGGCTGCGGGGCGGTGGCGGTGCCGTGTGTGGAGGAGAAGGTCATGGGATTCAGACAGGTGATGGATACGACGCCACAGCTTAGGTAGCGCTCCATCCGCCGTCTTGCACGATCGTGCAACCCGCCGGCCGCTTCCGGATCAGGTTCTCAGCGCCTGCCCTGCATGCGGGCCCAGCGCGCGGGCGGCACGCCGAAGGCCTGTACGAAGTGCCGCGTCATGTGGCTCTGGTCGTGGAAGCCTGCCGCTGCGGCCGCCTCGGCGAGCGGGGTGCCCGCGGCGATCAGGCGCCGCGCCAGGTCGAGGCGCCGCAGCACGAGGTAGCGGTACGGGCTGGTGCCGTAGAGTGCCCGGAAATCGCGCGACAGGCGCCAGCGGTCCTGCCCGCTCGCCTGCTCCAGGTCCGCCAGCGTCAGGGGGCGCGGTGACGGCAACTGGGCGTGCAGGAAATGGCGGGCCCGCTCCGCGGCCTGCCAGTCGCAGGTCCGGCGCCCGCCGGCCGGCCCGGACACCGCGCACAGCGCCTGCGCCAGGTCGAAGAGTGCGTCGTCTTCCTCCAGGGGGGCGAGCGGAGCGTCCATGCGGCGCAGCAGCGCCTCGACGGGGGCCGCCAGCCGCGGGTCGGAGGTGATGCCGCCGGGCACGAACGGCAGCGGCCGGCCGCCGAGCATGGACTGCAGCAGTGCCGGGGGAACGTACACCATGCGGTAGTGGAAGCCGTCGCCGGTGCCGGCGTGGCCGTCGTGCAGCTCGTCCGGGTGCAGCACGAGCGTCTGGCCCGGCAGGCTGTGGCGGTATTCGCTGCGGTAGCGGAAGCTCTGGACGCCCGACAGCGTGCGCCCGATGGCATAGGTATCGTGTCGGTGCGGGGCGTAGCCGTGGCCCTGGAAATACGCTTCGATGCAGGGGATGCGCTCGATGTCGCCTGCCTGCCGGACCCAGTCGCGGGGGGATGGGTGTTGCGTCATCGCGAAGCGTCCGGCTCCAGGTACTCCGCCGCGATGAACTGCGTGGCCTGGGCCGGGTTGAAGTTGTCGTCGCTCACGAACACGATCACGCGGCCGCCGCCGGGCAGGGGCGGACCCCAGGCCATGCCCTCGAGGTTGTCCACGGCATCCAGTCCCGGTCCCGGCATGTCGGCCACGAGGGTCTTGGCGGCCGGGACGTGGTTGCCGGGCTCCAGCCGCTCGAGCGACAGCGTGTCGGTGGCGCTGCGGGTGTCGATGCGGTAGAGGCGTGCGGAGAAGCCGGCCCCGGCACTGTAGGCACGCTCCAGCACCAGCAGGTGGCCGGGGCCGTCCGCCAGGATCTCGCTCACGCCATTGAGCCGGGGGCCCCAGGGAATGCGCCGTTCGCGGGGCACGGCGTCCGGCAGGTAGGCGATCTGCCGCAGCGCGCGCCCGCTGGCGAGGTCGAGGGCGGTGATGCGCAGCGGCCCGCCGGGCGCCTGCCGCGTGGGCAGCGGGCCATCCTGGCGCCAGGCGCCTTCCATGGCCAGCCATGCCGTGCGGCCGTCGGGGGACAGGGCCAGGCCTTCGAGCGTGCGGTTGGGACGGGGGCCGCGCCCGCCACCGGGCTGCGGCTGGAAGCCCGGCGGCAGCGGGACATCCCGCACGGCCGCCCCGTCGGCGCGGCTTTCTCGCAGCGACGGCCCGAAGCCCCGCGCGAAGTCGCCCTCGCTGGTCCAGAGCAGGGTCCGGCCGCCGGGCAGCCAGCGCACGGCCTCGGGATCGACGATCTCTCCGGCGGCCGGGCCGCCGCGGCGGGCCTGCAGGGCGGAAGGGAAGGGCGTGCCGCCCGGCTGGCGCAGCGTGACGGCGCCGGTGAGCCGGGGCGTTTCCAGCGTGTCGGCGCGGTAGTGCAGGCGGGCGGTGTAGAAGCGCGCCGGCTGGTGCGCGGAGCGGTCGTCGCTCAGCAGCACCCACTGGTCGTGCACGGG
The DNA here is from genome assembly GCF_042847045.1 of Acidovorax sacchari. Classification (NCBI taxonomy): domain Bacteria; kingdom Pseudomonadati; phylum Pseudomonadota; class Betaproteobacteria; order Burkholderiales; family Comamonadaceae; genus Acidovorax; species Acidovorax sacchari. The sequence continues at coordinate 4,385,904 of NZ_AP035783.1, read as the reverse complement.
GTCGTAATCGATGCCGGAAATACCCCCCACCGTGCTGCCGAGGAATTCCGTGCCGGGCGGGAGGCTCGCGGTGCCGATCCAGCGCAGGCGCGCAGCGCCCGGGGCGCTGGGGGACCCGGGCGGCGCGAGCGGCGCGGGCGCGCAGGCCGCGAGCACGGCACCCAGCGCCAGGGCGGCGGCCAGGCGGGCGCCGCGGGCCGCGAGGCCAGGGCCCGGAGGCGGGGATGGGGCCGCGGGTGTCAGATCAGGCCTTCTTCCGCCATGGACAGCGAAGCCCCCGGCGCGACGATGATGTGGTCCAGCACCCGGATGTCCACGAGCCGCAGGGCGTCGGTCAGCGACCGGGTGAGGGTTTCGTCCGCGCGGCTCGGCTGCACCTGGCCGCTGGGGTGGTTGTGCACCAGCACCACGGCGGCGGCATGGTGGTGCAGCGCGCGCACCACCACCTCGCGCGGATAGACGCTGGCCTGGGACAGGGTGCCGCGGAACATCTCTTCCATGGCGATGAGGCCGTTCTGGCTGTCCAGGAAGAGCACGGAGAACACCTCGTGCGGCTTGCCGCCCAGGTGCAGCTGCAGGTAGTCGCGCACGGCGCGCGGCGAGTGGAACAGGTCGCGCTTGGGCAGCGTCTGCACCAGCACGCGGCGCGCCAGCTCCAGCACCGCCACGAGCGACGTGCGCTTGGCCGGGCCCAGGCCCTTGATGCGCTTGAGGTCGTCGGCATCGGCCTGCAGCAGGCCGCCGATGCCGCCGAACCCGCCGCGCAGCGCGCCGGTGGCCGGGTCGGGCAGCGCGGGCGAGAGCAGTTCCTGCGCCATCTGCATCACGCCCTTGCCCACGATGCCCGTGCGCAGGAGGATGGCGAGGAGTTCGGTATCGGAGAGGGAGGAGGGGCCGCGCGCCAGCAGTCGTTCGCGGGGGCGGGCTTCGATGGGCAGAGTCTTGAGAGCCATGGGGTTGCACAGAAGGAAGGACAATCGGGGCAGACACCGTGACCGCGGATGGGCGGCATGGATACTGGGTTTTTATACACCATCCGCAAGCTGACAGGCGCTTTTGTCCATGATTTCCAACGCTTTCCCTTCCGTGCCCATCGTGCAGCCCGGGTCTTTCCTGACCCTGCACTACCGCCTGGCGGGCCCTTCGGGCGATGTCATCAACACGTTCGGCGACAAGCCGGCCACGCTGTCCCTGGGGGCCGGCGAACTCTCGCCCGCGATGGAGCAGCGCCTGATCGGGCTCGCGGAAGGCACCCGCACCACCTTCGAGCTGCCGGCCGGCGAGGCCTTCGGCGAGCGCAACCCCGAGATGCAGCAGTGGGTGGCACGCAGGCTGCTGGCCGAGCTGGGCGATCCCGACGAGCAGTACACCCTCGGCGATGTCGTGCAGTTTCCCACGCCCGACGGCACCGGCAGCTATGCCGGCGTGGTGCTGGAGGTGCGTGACGACGGCGCCGTGCGCTTCGACTTCAACCACCCGCTCGCCGGCCAGCCCGTCACCTTCGAGGTGCAGCTCATCGGAGTGCTCTGACGCCATGGCCATCCAACCCCAGGAAATCGTTCTGGCCGAGCCCCGCGGCTTCTGCGCGGGCGTGGACCGCGCGATCGAGATCGTCGAGAGGGCGCTGCAGAAGTTCGGCGCGCCGATCTACGTGCGCCACGAGATCGTGCACAACACCTACGTGGTCAACGACCTGAAGGCCAAGGGCGCGATCTTCATCGAGGACCTGGCCGAGGTGCCGCCCGGCGCCACCCTGGTGTTCAGCGCGCACGGCGTCAGCAAGGCGGTGCAGGCCGAGGCCGAGGCGCGGGGCTTCAGCATCTTCGATGCCACCTGCCCCCTGGTCACCAAGGTGCACGTGGAAGTGGCCAAGCTCGCGAAGGAAGGCTACGAATTCATCATGATCGGCCACAAGGGCCACCCCGAGGTCGAGGGCACCATGGGCCAGCTGGACCATGGCATCCACCTCGTGGAGGACGTGGAGGACGTGGCCCGCGTGCAGCCGGCGCAGACCGCGAAGCTGGCCGTGGTCACGCAGACCACGCTGTCGGTGGACGACGCGGCCGAGATCACCGCCGCCGTGCGCGCGCGCTTCCCGCAGGTGCGCGAACCCAAGCAGCAGGACATCTGCTATGCCACGCAGAACCGCCAGGACGCGGTGAAGGTGCTGTCCGGCCAGGTCGATCTCGTCATCGTGGTGGGCAGCCCCACCAGCTCCAACAGCAACCGGCTGCGCGAACTGGCCGTGCGGCTGGGCACGCCCTCCTACATGGTGGACAGCGCCGAGGAACTGCGGCCGGAGTGGTTCGATGGCGTGGCCCGCGTCGGCCTCACGGCGGGCGCGTCGGCCCCCGAGGTGCTGGTGCAGCAGGTGATCGACCGCATCCGGGCGCTGGGCGCGGTGTCGCTGCGCCGGATGGACGGCATCGAGGAGACCGTGAAATTCCCGCTGCCCAAGGGCCTGAAGATCGACGCGGCCACCGGCCTGGAGATCTCCCAGCGCACGCCCGAGACGGGGGCGGGGCGGTCCTGAGCCGCATCCCGCACGGCCCGTTCCGTGGCGCGCGCACGCCACAGCCGGGCCAAATCCCTACGCCGCCGGGCATTGAATCCCCCATCGCGGGTAGGACTTCTTACAATTTGAGTCCGATTCACTCCGAGGGAGCCTTCACTCCCTGTCTATGGAAATAGCAATACTTTTCGCCCTCATCCTTCTCAATGGCTTGTTCGCCATGTCCGAGCTGGCGCTGGTTTCCGCGCGCAAGACCCGGTTGCAGAAGCTGATCGATGAGGGCGATACCGGCGCCATCGCCGCCATGAAGCTCGGCGAAGACCCGACGCGCTTCCTCTCCACCATCCAGATCGGCATCACCTCGATCGGCGTGCTCAACGGCATCGTCGGCGAGGCCGCCCTCGCGGCGCCGCTGGGCGAATGGCTGCTGTCGGTGGGCATGCCCGAGAAGGCCGCCGGCTACACGGCGACGGGCCTGGTGGTGGTCTTCATCACCTACTTCTCCATCGTCGTAGGCGAACTGGTGCCCAAGCGCCTGGGCCAGAGCTACCCCGAAACGCTGGCGCGCCTGGTGGCCCGCCCCATCAACTGGCTGGCGCTCGCCACCAAGCCCTTCGTGCGGCTGCTGTCGGTGTCCACCCAGGCCCTGCTGCGGCTGCTGGGCGTGAAGGAGAACACCGCCAGCGCCGTGACCGAGGCCGAGATCCATGCCGTGCTGGCCGAGGGCACGAGTGCGGGCGTGATCGAATCCCACGAGCACCAGATGGTGCGCAACGTGTTCCGACTGGACGACCGCCAGATCGGCTCGCTCATGGTGCCGCGCGCCGACGTGGTGGTGCTCGACGTGGAAGACTCCTTCGAGGAGAACCTGCAGCGCATCGAGGCCTCCGACCATGGCCGCTTTCCCGTGGTGCGCGGCGGCATGGAGAACGTGCTGGGCGTGCTCAACGCCCGCCAGTGGCTCTCGCGCTCGCTGCGCGAGGACGTGCGCGACCTCGCGGCCCAGCCGCTGCAGTCGGCCCTCTACGTGCCCGAGACTATCACCGGCATGGAGCTGCTCGACAACTTCCGCCAGTCCGACCTGCAGATGGCCTTCGTGATCGACGAGTACGGCGAGGTGCAGGGCATCGTCACGCTGCGCGACCTGATCGAGGCGATCACGGGTGAATTCCACGCGCGCGACCCGGAAACCTCCTGGGCCGTGCAGCGCGAGGACGGCAGCTGGCTGCTCGACGGCCACATTCCCGTGCCTGAACTCAAGGACCGCCTGGGCCTGGACACCGTGCCCGAGGAAGAGCGTGGCCGCTACCACACGCTCAGCGGCATGGTGATGCTGCTGACCGGCAAGCTGCCCAAGGTGACCGACACCGTGCAGTGGGAAGACTGGCAGTTCGAGGTGGTGGACATGGACGGCAAGACCATCGACAAGGTGCTCGCCAGCCCGCTTCCCTCGGTCGAGATCGCGCAGCCCCAGGGCGCGGCGATGGCCGACTGATCCTTCAGCTCCAGAGGTCGAGCGGCGGGTCCGCCGCCACCGCGCGCAGGATGTCGGTGCGCGAGATGAAGCCGGCGAGCGTGCCGTGCTCGTCCGTCACCGGCAGCCCGGGCAGGCCCGTGTCCAGCAGCACCCCTGCCACGCGGCGCAGTTCCGTGTCCGGAGCCACCGTGGGCACGGGGCTCACCATGACCTCCGACACCGGCCGGCGCGCGAGGTCGATCGCGGCCTTCACGCTGCCGGGCTCCGGCAGCAGGTCGAGCGGCGCCATGTCGGCGCGCAGCAGCAACCCCACCACGTGTCCCTGCGCATCCACCACGGGCGCCTGCGCGACGTGGTACTCGGCCAGGGTCTGCCAGGCGTCGTTCACGCGCACGCCGGGCGGCACGGAGAGGGATCCGGAGGTCATCACGTCCCGCACGCGGGTCAGCGGCTGGCGCGCCTGCTGCGGCCCCTGCTCCGTCTGCGCATAGGCGCTCACGGCCACCTGCGCCCGCAGGTTGACCGGGGCCGCCGGCGCGGCGTCCTGGGCGGGCGGTTCCGGTTCGCGGTCGGACACGTCGGGCCCGCGGGTGCGCAGCGCCTGCGGGCGCTGCACGCGGCGCACGGGCGATACCTGGTCCAGCTGCTCGGGGCCGCCGCGGTACATCTGGCCCGAGGGGCCGAACACGAAGAACATGGGACGCATCTCCTGCCGAAGGCCGGCCGCATCGCGCGGCCCGTGCCATGTTATCGGCACCCGGCGCCGAAGGCACAGGGCGGGCATGGCGGGCGAGTGTGCATACACTGTCAGGTTTCGCCTCCGAAACCCGGGGCGCCGTTCCACCGCATTTCTCCTGGTGTCCGCTTCATGATCGACCGTTCCGCCATTGCCTCCGCGCGGCAGCGCCTGGCCGCCCATACCGATTTCCTCCGCACCACGCCGCTCATGCGCCTTTCCGGACGCTCGGCGGGCCTGGGCTGCGCGGAGGTCTGGCTCAAGCTGGAGCACCTGCAGGTGGGCGGCAGCTTCAAGGCCCGCGGCATGCTCAACCGCCTGCTGGCCCAGCCGCTGCCAGACAGCGGCGTGATCGTGGCCTCGGGAGGCAATGCCGGCATCGCCACCGCCGCCGCTGCGCGCTCGCTGGGCACGCGCTGCGAGGTATTCGTGCCCGAGGTGTCGCCCGAAGCCAAGCGCGCCCGACTGCGCGCCCTGGGGGCGCAGGTCGTCGTGGCCGGCCCGACCTACGCCGAGGCGCTGCAGGCCTGCCTGGAGCGCCAGCGCGAGACGGGCGCGCTGCTCACCCATGCCTACGACCAGCCCGAAGTGGTGGCCGGTGCCGGCACCCTGGCGCTGGAGATGGAAGAGCAGGCCCGGCGCCTGCCCGACAGCGTGCTCGTGAGCGTGGGCGGCGGCGGCCTGATCGGCGGCATCGCCGCCTGGTGCGAGGGTCGCGCCCGCGTGGTCGCCCTGGAGCCCGAGGGGGCCCCCACGCTGCACAGTGCGCGCGCCGCGGGCATGCCCGTGGATGTGGCGGTGGGCGGCATCGCGGCCGATTCGCTCGGCGCCAAGCGCATCGGCGACATCGCCTGGCAGGTGTCGCAGCGCCATGTGCAGGAGTCGCTGCTGGTGTCCGACGACGCCATCCGCGCGGCGCAGCAGTGGCTGTGGCACGAACTCAAGCTGGCGGTGGAGCCGGCGGCGGCGCTGGGCATCGCGGCGCTGCAGAGCGGCGTGTACCGCCCCCGGCCCGACGAGACCGTGGGCCTGGTGCTCTGCGGCGCCAACTGCGACCCGGCCACCGTGGCCTGAGAGCCCGGGCCCGCCGGGCGGGGGAGGGGCCGTAAAATCGCCGGCTATGCTCGACATCCTCCTCCTTCGCAAAGACCTCGATTCCGCCATCGCGCGGCTGGAAACCCGCAAGAAGCCCCAGGCTTTCCTCCAGGTGGAGGCCTTCCAGTCCCTCGAGTCCGAGCGCAAGACGCTGCAGACGCGCACCGAGGAGCTGCAGTCGCGCCGCAACCAGCTCTCCAAGCAGGTCGGCCAGCTCAAGGCCAGGGGCGAGAACGCCGACGCCGTGATGGCCGAAGTGGGCGGCCTGAAGGCCGAGCTGGAGAGCTCCGCCGCACGCCTGGAGCAGATCCAGGCCGAGCTGCACACGCTGCTGGTGGCCGTGCCCAACCTGCCGCACGAGAGCGTGCCCGTGGGCAGCGACGAATCCGGCAACGTGGAAGTGCGCCGCTGGAGCCCGGACGGCCAGGATCCGAAGCCGCTCGGCTTCCCCGCGAAAGACCATGTGGACCTGGGCGAGCCCCTGGGCCTGGATTTCGACATGGGCGTGAAGCTCTCGGGCTCGCGCTTCACCGTGATGAAGGGGCCGATCGCCCGCCTGCACCGCGCGCTCGCCCAGTTCATGCTGGACGTGCAGACGCGCGAGCACGGCTACACCGAGTGCTACGTGCCCTACGTGGTGAACGCCGACTCGCTGCGCGGCACGGGCCAGCTGCCCAAGTTCGAGGGCGACCTGTTCGCCGCGAAGAAGGGCGGCCAGGACGGCGAGCCCGTGCCCGACAACGCGGCGCTCTACCTGATCCCGACCAGCGAGGTGCCGCTCACGAACTTCGTGCGCGACCAGGTCGTGCCCGAAGCCGAACTGCCCATCCGCCTCACGGCCCACACGCCGTGCTTCCGCTCCGAGGCCGGCAGCTACGGTCGCGACACGCGCGGCATGATCCGCCAGCACCAGTTCGACAAGGTCGAGATGGTGCAGATCACCCACCCGGACCGCAGCTACGAGGCCCTGGAAGAGATGACCGGCCATGCCGAAGCCGTGCTGCAGAAGCTCGGCCTGCCGTACCGCGTCGTGTCGCTCTGCACGGGCGACATGGGCTTCGGCGCCGCCAAGACCTACGACCTGGAAGTCTGGCTGCCCGCGCAGAACACCTACCGCGAGATCAGCTCCGTGAGCAACTGCGAGGCCTTCCAGGCGCGCCGCCTGCAGGCGCGCTTCAAGAACGCCCAGGGCAAGAACGAGCTCGTGCACACCCTGAACGGCTCGGGCCTCGCCGTGGGCCGCACGCTGGTGGCCGTGCTGGAGAACTACCAGCAGGCCGACGGTAGCGTGGCGGTGCCGGAAGCCCTGCGGCCGTACCTGGGCGGGGACAGCGTCCTGCGATAAACCGCTTCCACGGTTCGGGCCTCCGGGCAGGTCGAGGACATCAGGCGGGCACCCGACGCGGATTACTTTTCCCGGGCCCGCGACCTCGTCGGAGGCGTTGCGGGTTGCGCAAGGATCGCGCCGCTCACGATCTCAAGAATGCGCTCGGAGCGCCTGGCATGCGATGGCTGTTCGCGCAGCCAGGCGAGCGCGGCGATCAGGTCGAACAACTCGTCGCCGTCCATGTCGGCGCGTGCCTTGCCATCCGCCTGCGCACGCGCCAGCAAGGCCGCGCCCGCGCAGCGCAGCCGCACGCAGGATGCGTGCAGCGCGGAGGATTCGTCTTCGATGGCGGACATCATCGGCGCGATGACGCCACGCTGGCGATGGGTGAAGGCAATGATCTCCTGCAGCCAGGCCAGCAGCGCCTGGTCCGAGGCCGCTGCCGTGCGCAGCGCATCGGCCTTCGCCGCCAGATCCTCGAAGTCATTGCGCAGCAGCGCCTCGAGCAGGGCTTCGCGGGTGGGGAAGTGGCGGTACAAGGTTCCCAGGCCGACCTCGGCGCGCCGGGCGATGTCCCGCAGCGAAGCCTCCGCACCGGTTTCGGCCAGCGCCTCGCGGGCCACGTGCAACAGGCGTTGGTAATTTTTCTGGGCATCGATGCGCATGCGGGCCTTTACAAGTGGAGCACTGCTCCGTATATTCGGAGCACTGTTCCCTTCAGGATACGCCATGCACAGTTCCGAAGACACGCCACGCACCATGAAAGCAGTCCGCCAGCACGCGTTCGGCGGCCCCGACGTGCTCCATTACGAGGATGCGCCCCTGCCGGTGCTGCGGCCGGGCGAGGTGCTCATCCGGGTACGCGCCATCGGATTGAACCCGCCGGACCTGTACCTGCGCGAGGGCTACAGCCGCCTCCCCCCGGAATGGCGCCCGCCGGTGGCGTTCCCGCTGATCCTGGGCACGGACGTCTCGGGGGTGATCGAGGCGGTGGCGGAAGGCGTGGAAGGGTTGTCGCCCGGCGATGCCGTGTACGCCATGGTGCGGTTTCCGAGCGGACTGGCCGGCGGCAGCCAGGCGTATGCGCAATACGTCACCGCGCCCGCCAGCGAGGTCGCGCTCAAGCCGGCCGGGATCGACCATGTGCACGCCGCGGGCGCGCCGATGTCGTTGCTGACGGCCTGGCAGTTCCTGATCGCGCTGGGACACGACGTCGCCAATCCCCTGCAGCCCGTACAACACGTGCCGGTTCCGCTGCTAGGCAAGACCGTCGTGGTCAACGGGGCGGCCGGCGGCGTCGGCCACTTCGCGCTGCAGCTGGCCAGGTGGCAGGGCGCTCGCGTCATCGCGGTGGCTTCCGGCAAACACGAAGCCTTCGTGCGCCAGCTGGGCGCCGAGACGTTCCTCGATTACACCCAGGTGAAACCGGAGGAGGTATTGCACGACGTGGACCTGGTCGTGGACGCCGTCGGTGGTGCCGGCGCCGGCAGGTTCCTGCGCACGCTTCGCCGCGGCGGCGCATTGTTTCCCATCTTCCCGCTCGGCTTCGACGGGCACGATGCGGCGGCGGCGCTGGGCGTGACGGTGTCCACCACCCAGGTGCGCTCCAGCGGCGCGCAACTCGGCGAACTCGCGGCATTGCTGGATGCGGGCACGGTGCGCGTCGCCATCGACAGCACCTTCGCGCTGTCGCAGGCGCGGCAGGCCCACGAACGCGCCGGGCAAGGGCACATCCAGGGCAAGATCGTCATGGCGGTGGAATGAGGACGGGGGCGCCATTGGTGTCGGATGGTCTAATGCGGTGCTGATCCTGGCCCCGCTTTCTGGCAACACACTCATGCGCAGCATCTTCCACCTGGCCTACAACGTTCGTGACCTGGACGAAGCCCGACGCTTCTACGGACAGGTCCTCGGCTGCTCCGAAGGGCGCAGCACCGACACCTGGGTCGATTTCGACTTTTTCGGCCACCAGCTGTCCCTGCACCTGGGCGAGCCATTCGCCACGGCGCGCACGGGCCATGTGGGCGATGTCCTGGTGCCGATGCCCCACCTGGGCCTGGTGCTGGAACTGCCTGACTGGCAGGCCATGGCGGAGCGCCTCCAGGCCGCAGGCACGGCATTCGTGCTGGAGCCTCAGGTTCGCTTCGAAGGCCAGCCCGGCGAGCAATGGACGATGTTCTTCATGGACCCCTTCGGCAATCCCATCGAGATGAAGGGCTTCCGCAGCCTCGACGATCTGTACAAGACCGCCTGAGTCGTCCCGTGCTGGGAAGATGGGGCGAACTGCGTGCGTTGGGCGTTGTGCCTTGCAAACTTCCTGCTACAATCGCAGGCTTCGACACGAATGCAGGAGAGGTGGCAGAGTGGTCGAATGTACCTGACTCGAAATCAGGCGTAGTGGCAACACTACCGTGGGTTCGAATCCCACCCTCTCCGCCAATGAACAAAGCCCTTGAAGGATTTCAAGGGCTTTTTTCTTGGGCGCTGCGGGGTTGAAGTTTCCGGCGCGAAACGTCCGGCCGGAAGCGGAGTGGCCTACCGGCAGTCGAGCGCGATGCCAGGCACCGCGCTGCATCACAAGGACAGGGAGTCGGACAGGTGCCTGAACACCGTGGAAACCCGCCGCAGGTGCCGTGACTCGGGATGGGTGAGCAGCCAGAGTTCCGTCTGGCATTCGTCCAGGGCATCGGTCAGCTGTACCAGGTCGGTGCGATGCTGCGCCAGGAAAACCGGCAGCACGCCAACGCCCAGGCCCGCCGCGACCAGTTCCATCACCGTCAGGATGCTGCTCACGCGGTAACGCGGGACGGCTTTGGGGAAGTACCGCTTTCGCCAGATCACCGAAGGGTGCTCGGGCAGCGCATCGTCAGGAGCGATCCAGACCGCATGTGCTGCTGCTACATCCTCGTAGCGCTTTGCAGGGCCTCGTTCGGCAGCGAACAGCGCCATCCGTATCGGACCGACATGCTTGCCGACCAGATGCTGCGGTGGGCGTTTCGTCGCCCGGACCGCGATGTCGGCGTCCCGCCGGGTCAGGCTGGTGAGTTCGTTTCCGGCATGCAACTCGTAAGCCAACAGAGGGTGCAGCGCACCGAGTGATCGCAGGGCGGGGGCGATCAGTCCATGCAGGATGGTGTCCGTACTGGTGATGCGTACCGTGCCAGACACGGATTCCGGCAAGGACTCCACCGCCGAGCGGGCCTGTTCCAGGTGCGTCTCCATCTGCTCGGCGTGCTCCGCGAGCGACAGTGCCAGTTCGAGCGGCGCGTAGCCCAGGCGCGACCGGCTGAAAAGCCTCTGTGCCAGACCACGTTCGATGCGCCCGATGGATCGAAAAACCGTGGAGCCGTCCAGCCCCAGTTTTTCCCCCGCACCGGCCAGGTTGCCGGCGCGTACCAGCGCCAGCACCACGGCCATGTCATCGGCGCTCAATCGATATTGCGTTTTTGCATTCATCGTGTGCGCCAATGCTTATTTTCATGGCGTATTGGCAATCTTACAGTCGGATCACTTCAACGATCAGGACATGCCATGAACCCATCCACCTCCCCGACGGCAGCCAGCTACGGCGTAACCTTGCTGAGGCTCAGCCTGGGCACCATGTGGATCGCCCATGCGATGCTGAAATGGTTCGTCTTCACCTTGCCGGGGACGGCGCAGTATTTCGACAGCATCGGTCTGGCGGGCTTTCTCGCCTACCCGGTGTTCGCGGTCGAATTGCTGGGAGGCACCGCGCTGGTCGTCGGCCTCTATGCCCGCCAGGTTGCCCTGGCCCTGGTACCGGTCATGGCAGTGGCCGCGTGGGTGCATTTGCCCAATGGCTGGGCTCATACCAGCACGGGTGGGGGCTGGGAGTACCCGGTGTTTCTGATCGTGGCGTCGGTGGCACTGTGGCTGATGGGCGATGGCGCACATGCCGCCCGCCGCAGCCATCGTTTCACTCCGGCGTTCTGAGCACCGTCCCGATGACACCCCATCTTGTCCTGATCAGCCACGTTCTGTGTCCTTATGTGCAGCGTGCCGTGATTGTCTTGAAGGAGAAGGGCGTTCCGTTCGAGCGACTGGATGTCGATCTTGCCCACAAGCCGGAATGGCTGCTTGCAAGCTCCCCGCTGGGCAAGACGCCCGTGTTGCTGGTGGACGGTGTGCCGATCTTCGAGTCGGCGGTGATTTGCGAGTTTCTTGACGAAACAGTGAAACCAAGGCTGCATCCCGCATGTGCGCTGGATCGGGCACGGCACCGCGCATGGATGGAATTCGGTTCGTCGCTGCTGGACACCATCGGCGCCTTCTACAACGCAAAGGATTCGGCGTCGCTCACGCTCCAGATCCGGCAGATTCGATCCCGCCTCGAACAACTGGAATCCGCGCTGGGCGAGGGACCGTTCTTCGGTGGCGATCACTTCGGACTCGTCGATGCGGTCTTCGGTCCGGTGTTCAGGTACTTCGACGTGTTCGAAGGAATTGGGGACTTCTGCTGGTTCGATGGGCTGCGGAGGGTCGTGACATGGCGTGCCGCGCTGGCCTCGCGGCCTTCGGTACGCGAGGCGGTCGATGCGCGCTACCCGGAGTTGCTGCGGCAATTTCTCCGTGCGCGCGGGTCAGAGCTTTCGAGAATGATGCAGAGAGTCGACCTTCAACATTGAAGGCCCTGTTGTGTTCGATGCAGAGGCAGGCCGCGGGCCTCCAGCCGATGGCTACCCTGCGAGCCGTGGCGCGGTGCTCATCAGCGGCAGGGGCCTGACTCCGGCGGGCACTCCGCCATCTTCCGGGCCTGCACGTTCTCCAGGAACGTTTCCGCCGGCATGGGCCGGCCATGCAGCCAGCCCTGCTGGGACGGGCAGCGGTTGGCCTGCAGGAAATCGGATTGTTCCTGCGTCTCGACGCCTTCGGCCACCACGTGCAGCCCGAGGTGGGAGCCCATCGAAAGGATCGAGCAGACGATGCCGACACTGGCCGTGTCGCCGGGCAGGCCGTTGATGAAGCTGCGATCGATCTTGATCTCGTAGAGCGGCAGCTGCCGCAAATAGGCGAGGCTCGAGAAGCCCGTGCCGAAATCGTCGATCGAGAACCGCACGCCCAGTTCGACCAGTTCCGCGAGGCGTTCCGCCGCATGGTTCACGTCGGTGATCAGCAGGCCTTCCGTGATCTCGAGGATCAGCCCGGACGCGCGGGCACCGGTCGTCGCCAATGCGTGGCGGACTTCATCGACGAAGCCCGGATGCTTGAATTGCGCCGGGCTGATGTTGATGGCCAGGGTCAGCGAGGGATCTTCGCGGTGGAGGTCGGCGAGGATCCTGCAGCCGGTCTTCAGCACCCAGGCGCCCAGCTCGATGATGAGGCCGGAGGCTTCCGCCAGGGCGATGAACTGGTCCGGCGGCACCATGCCGCGCTCGGGATGCCGCCACCGCAGCAGCGCCTCGCCCCCTGTCAGCTGGCTGCGGGCATCGCGCTGGGGCTGTACCTGCAGGAACAGCTGCTCCGAGCCGATGGCCGCATGCAGGTCCTGCTCCAGCGCCAGGCGTTCGTGGAAACCCGCCAGCATGTTCTCCTCGAAGAACACGGGATGGTTGCCGCCCTGCGTCTTGGACCGGCGCAGGGCGAGTTGCGCTTCGCGCAGCGCATCGAGTCCGCTGGCCGTATCGGCGTGGATGAGGCTGATGCCCGCACTGGCGCGGATGCTCAGGGAGCCCTGGCCCACGTTGAACGGCGCGGCCAGGCTGTGGAGCAGCTTGGCGGCGACACCTTCCACCAGGTGGCGGGCATCGTGGTCGATACGGCCTTCCGTGCGCAGCACCACGACGAATTCGTCGCCTCCGGTGCGTGCCAGGGTGTCCCCACGCCGCAGGACGCGCTTCAGCCGCCGTGCGGTTTCGCAGAGCACTTCGTCGCCGATCTGGGTGCCGCGGGCCACGTTGAGCAGCTTGAACTGGTCGATGTCCAGACAGATGACACCCGTCGGCCCTGCGCCGCCTGCCACCAGGCTCTGCTCCGATGCCAATTGTCCGAGCAGGTGCCGGCGATCCATCAGGCCCGTCAGGGCATCCCGCTGCTGTGTTGCCACGACGGCCGGAAGGCCGGCATTTTCCCGGGATTCCGGGGTGTCTTCGTCCGGGCTGGTGATGCCGGTTTCGGCGATGGCGATCCCGCCCTTGCCAGCCTGCTTGACGGCATACATCGCCGCATCGGCGGCATGGATCAGCGTCTTGACGCTGGTGGCGTGTGCCGGGTAGCTGGCCACGCCGACGCTCGCACCGACCCGGGCCGATTCCCCGTTGGGCAGCACGAACGGCATCCTGAAGCTGTCGATCAGTTGCCGCGCCAGGTCCGACACGCTGGGGTGGAGCGCGTCCACGCCCGCGATGATCACCACCAGTTCGTCGCCGCCCAGCCGGCCGATGACGTCGCAGGTGCGCTGGAAGAGCATGCGCAGCCGCTGGGCGGCTTCGACCAGCACCGCATCCCCGGCGGCGTGGCCCCAGCGGTCGTTGACGGACTTGAACCCGTCGAGATCGATGAACATCAGCGTGACGTCGCCCGGGTCATGGCCCGGGTGGACGGCATGGATGTGCTGTCCGAGCAGGGTTTCGATATAGGAGCGGCTCTTGAGTCCCGTCAGCGCATCGTGCTCCGCACGGTACCGCGCGGCGCTCTCCTGGTTCTTGCGCCGGGTGATGTCGTAGAGCACGCCCTCGACGTACTGTTCCGCGGCATCGGCGGTTTCCATGCACGACACCATGCAGTGGACCCATACCTTGGTGCCGTCCGGGCGGATCAGTTCGAGATCTTCGGCTTCCGGCTCCCGGGAGGTGCGGGCCCTTTCGATCAATTGCAGCAACTGGGCCGAGCTGACGAAGAAGGCGGAGATGAAGTCCCCGGCATGGGCACCGGTCCCCTGTCCGGCCTGCAGGTCGAGCAACCGCTCGAAGGCCGGGTTCGCGTGCAGCAGCTGTCCGGCCGGCGAGAGGATGAAGATGCCGGCGCTGGTCGAGTCGAATATGCCCCGGTAGCGTGCTTCCAGCGTGGAGATTTCCTCTCGCATGCCGCGTTCGCGTTCGAGTGCGTCCTGCTGCAGTTCCAGCAGGCGGTTGACCGCGGTGGTGACGATGCCCACTTCATCGACGGCATGGCGCGGGTTGATCGATATGCGGCGGGCCGTGCCGGGCATGATCATGGCCAGCTCTGCCGCCAGCCGGTGCATGGGCTGGGACAGCATGCGCCGGGCCAGCATGCTGAACACGCCCAGCACGCCGGCCAGCAGCACGGTGATCGCCGCGACCAGCTGGACCGCCTGCCAGCCCGCCTCGGCATTCATCCGCTGGTAGTTCAGCCAGACCTGCAGGTCGCCGATTTGCCCTTCGCGTCTGAAGGGCGACATCAGGGGCGACTGAAAAGTCGGCTTCTCCGGTGCATTTCCGTCGGTGGCGCCCGGGCCGGCATCGGGGTTGGCCTTTGCCGCCATCGTGACGCCGGCGGCATCGCGGACGCCCACGCGGGCGACCGAAGGATGGTGGGCCAGGCCGTCCAGCAGTTCCTTGAGCAATACCTCGTCCCGCGCATACACCCCGACCGCCATCGTCTGCTGTACGGCCGCGGCGATGGCACGCGCGGAGGCTTGGGAGTTTTCCAGGTAGTGCGACTTGGCGCTGAGGTACAGGGCGATGGCCACGAGGGCCGCCATCACGCCTGCCACGCTCACGACCGCCCACTGGAAGCGGCGATGGAGGCTTTTACTGCGCATGGGGGACTGGGCGGTGGTGGGAAGACACGTGCAGGATCACGGAAGGTGCATGACCACCCGCACCGAGTTGTCCTGTGGGGGGCGGGTGACGTAGCCGATGGCCGAGGGATCATTGCGCAGGCGCTGCAGCATGGCCGCGTCGTCCTCGGCCGTCTGCGGCGGCCGGACCTGGCCGGTGAAATGCAGGCGAGCCCAGTAGCTGTTGATGCGCGCGATGTCCATGCCGGTCAGCAACTGGTAGAACTCGGCACGCGCCGGGCCGTCGCGTTTCTGGTCCAGAGGGGTGGCCGCGCTGCCATCGGGGAAGGCGCGGGTCCTGCCGGTGTAGATGGCCACCAGTTCGTTCTGGTTCACGGAGAGCAATGGACTCTGCGCGGACACCACCACGTAGAGGGGGGCAGAAGCCACGGTGAAATGCAGCGCATGGACCGCCAGCGCGATGGCGGCCAGCATGCGCGGGAGTTTCGGGCGTGCGCGTGGCATCACTGGCCCCACACGAAATCGACCAGCAGGGACACCAGGTTGCCTTTGGCGGCCTGCCCGTCGTGGTTGCGCCAGCCTGCTCCGCCGTTCGGCCGGACGTGGAATCGATCGACCTGGAACTTGAGCGCGGCATTCGATGCGAAATCCCATCGAAGACCCACGCCGAACGTGCTCTGATCGAAGCGGTACTGGTTGGCCGCGTAGGTGGCGTAACCTGCCAGCATCTGGGCCTGCCGGGCCGCGGCGGGTCCCGCCACGGGCGCCAGCGAGGAGGCCACATCGGGAGTGGCCAAGGCCGCCTCTCGCGGCTTCACGCGGCTGGCGAGGGCGTAATAGGTGACCGTGTCCTTGCGCCACGCGGCGCTGGCATAGGCCCGGTAGGCATCCAGCATGCTCCCGGGAATGCTCAGCCGGCTGCCTTCCGCCACGAAGGTCCAGGGGCCGCTGTCGTACTGGGTGGCGAGCGCCAGGTAGCTGGTCGCGCCGCCGGTCCAGAGCCTGTCGCGCAGCGGTGCGACCGCCTCCCGCACCCCGGGCAGGGGAGACTGCTGGAGGCTGTCCACGCCCTGGCGCAGCGCCGCATAGTCCGGGCCCATATCCAGGTTCACCCGGGACTGCAGGTAGCTGAGTTTCAGCAGCAGCCCGCCCGCTTCCCGCGACAGCCCGATGGCCAGGATGTCGTCCGCTTTCGCCGGCCGGTGGGATCGGCCACCGTCGGTGGTGCTGGTTCTCATCGTGCCGGCGGTGGCGCGCAGGCGCCACGACGAACTGCCCGTATCCCAGCGCTGTTCCACGTCCAGGCCATCGATGGCCACGACCGGCGCGAAGGCATAGAAGTCGGTCGGCGGTCGCGCCCAGGTGAACGCATAGCCGACGTTGCGGCTCTCGGAATACAGGAACAGGTCCGGGCTGACCCGGCCCATGCGCAGGCGGGTATTCGCCCACGGCCGGTAGCCGACGTAGGCCTGCTCGATCGCCTCGCCGGAGAACGCACCCTTGGCCCTGTGCAACAGGACGCCCTGGGCTGCGGCCTCCCAGCCGCTGCTGTGGTTCCAGTCGATTTGCGCGCCCAGCCTGGAATCCGTCGTGGCGCTGAGGTCTGCCTCGGCGCCTTTCTGCGCGGTGCTGCGGATCAGTCCCCAATGCGGAGCACCGGTCTTGTTGACCACGCCCACGGTGCCGAAGCCGCTGAGGGAGAGACTGTTTTCCGTGGTCTCCTGGGCCAGGAGGGGCATGGCCGAGCCCAGCGTGAGCGCCAGGGCGACCCAGGAGATTCTGCGCACAGAACGGGCTCCGGGATGCGGAGCTGTCTTCGACCGACCCGTCGGAGGGAAAGTGGTTGTTCTAGTGATCAAGATGGTTTGCGAGCCAGGAAATCCCGAATCCTCCGAGAATGGCGCGAATAATTATATTTATCATTATTTGTTTGATTTTCAGCAAAAGCGCATGGATCAATTACAAACAAATTGTACTTCTTGACGCATTTTTGCCATTGAAAAAGATATTTTTGCAATTTTTGTTTGTTGTTTTTTGGAAAATATGTCACCGAACATCCCGAGGGCATGTAGGACGCCGAGGCGGAGTTCACTCGGCGGCGCCATGCTGGTAGAGTGCATGCAACGCGCCGGCCTTTGTCCGGCGCGCCCGAACAATGGAGCAGTGAAGCTCCCACCGATCGTCCAGGTCGGTGGGAGCTTTTTTTTGGAGGGCAGGGCGTATGCCAAAAGGACAATCGGCCCACTGGCGGGTGGGGGTGCTTTTCTCCACCACGGGCGTCACCGCCGCGGTCGAGCGGACGCAGCGGGCGGCCACGCTGCTGGCGATCGACCAGATCAATGCGGCGGGCGGGGTGCTGGGGCGCAGCATCGAGCCCATCGTCCACGACCCGGGCTCCCAGCCGCGGCGCTACCGCGAGCTGGCCGAGCGCCTGTGCGACGTGGATGGCGTAACCGTGATCTTCGGCGGGTACATGTCCAGCACGCGCAAGGCGATGCTGCCGGTGGTGGAGGCGCACCGCGCACTGCTGTTCTACCCGACGCTCTACGAAGGCTTCGAATACTCGCCCCACTGCGTCTATACCGGCGCCGCGCCCAACCAGAACTCGGTGCAGCTGGTGCGGTACCTCGCGCGCCACTATGGCAAGCGGGTGTTCCTGGTGGGTTCCGACTACGTCTATCCCTATGAATCCAACCGCATCATCGCGGACCTGTTCAGGCAGTCGGGCGGCAAGGTGCTCGACGAGATGTACGTTCCGCTGCGGGTGGCGGACATCGACATGGGAAAGGTGCTGCGGCGCATCCAGGCCGCCCGGCCCGACGTGGTCTATTCCACCGTGGTGGGCGACGGCATCGCCCGTTTCTACGAGGCGTACCGGGAGGCCGGCTTCGACACCCGCACCCACCCGATCGCCAGCCAGTCGACCCAGGAGGCCGAGGTGGCGCAGATGGCGCCCGGCGTGGCCGAAGGCTGCATCACCGCGGCACCGTACTTCTCGACCCTGCAGTCGGAGGCCAACCTGCGCTTCGTGGAGGCCTACCGGACGCGCTACGGGGCGGACATGCCGATCACGGCATGCACCGAGGCGGCGTATTTCCAGGTGTATTTGTATGCGCAGACGCTGGCCCGTTCGGGAGGCGACCGCATGAACCAGCTGCTGCCGCACCTGCACCAGCACGCATTCGATGCGCCCCAGGGCGTGGTCCGCATCGATGGCGACAACCACCATACCTACCTCTGGCCGCGCGTTGCGCGCGTCGATGCGCAGGGCCAGTTCCAGGTGGTGGACGACCCCGGCTTGCAGGTCAGGCCCGACCCCTACATGATTGACAACCGGCTCGATCCGCTTGAGCGGAGACTGGCCTGACAGCAGGAGGCAGGATGTCTGTTGCCAAGTTGCGCGAACTGCTCGAGCTGAAGGTGGTGGTCGTGCATCCGCCCGACGAGGAGGGCGCGGCCCTGATCGGGCACATGCGGCGCATCGGCTGCCTGGTCAGCTCGGTGTGGCCCATGCCCACGGCCCCGGCCAACAACACCGACGTGCTGTTCCTGCTGATCGACGGCGAGGAGAGGGCGGCCACGACGGCATTCCTCAAGGCCCTGCCGCAGCCGCGGCCGACGGTGATCGCGATCGTCAACTACGAGGATCCCGGCACGCTGCAGATGGTGCTGGAGAGCGGGGCCCTGGCGGTGGTGCAGAAGCCGATCAAGCCGCTGGGCCTGCTGGCCACGCTGGTGACCGCGCGCAGCCTCTGGACCGAGCGCCAGGCACTGGCCAAGGAAAACCGCAAGCTGCGCCGCAAGATCCTGAGCGACCAGACCATCAGCCGCGCCAAGACCATCCTGATGGTGACCCGGCAACTGGACGAGGCGGCGGCCTACCAGACGATCCGGGAGCAGGCCATGGCCAAGCGGGTGCCGATGGACGACATCGCGAATTCGATCATCCACATGGAATCGCTATTGAAATCTTCCGCATGAGCCGATATAAACACGGCACCGCATCGCAATTTGAATTGACGGTGTGGTGACTGCGGCATCCCCTGTTCACAGGCCATGACGCGGTTGGTCCGGCAAGCGGTCAACGCTTGCCAGGCCCAGGCAATGAAGCCTCCCGGAGCGGTTCATCCCGCGCCTGGAGGTTTTTTTTTGCCTGCGCCCGACAGTGCTGTCGGCTGGTTCTGCTTCGTCCCGGTTCATCAATCCGGCGGTGCGCTCCATGCCTGCGCCGCCCTGTCAACAAGGATCTGCCATGCCGAACACGACACGCCGTCGTCTCCTCGCCTCTTCCGCCGCCACCGCGGCCGCGCTCGCAACGCCCGCCTGGATGCGCTCCGCCCAGGCCGCCGAGACCATCAAGGTCGGTGCCCTGTATTCCCAGACCGGAGGCCTCTCCATCGTGGAGAAGATGCTCGCCAACGGCGTGCTGATGGCCGTGGCCGAAATCAACGCCGCCGGCGGCGTGATGGGCCGCAAGGTCGAAGTGGTGGTGGAAGACGGTGCATCCGACCCGAAGATCTTCAACGAAAAGGCCTCCAAGCTGGTGGTGCGCGACCGCATCTCCACGGTGTTCGGCTGCCACACCTCCGCGAGCCGCAAGGCGGTGCTGCCGGTGTTCGAACGCCGCAATGCGATGCTGTTCTACCAGACGCACTACGAAGGCTTCGAGTGCTCCAAGAACGTGGTGTACAGCGGCGCCGTGGCCAACCAGCAGCTGGGCAACTACATCCCGTGGATGGTCAACAAGCTGGGCAAGAAGAAGATCTTCATCGTCGGCTCCAACTATGTCTATCCCCGCGAGATGGCCAAGGTCAGCAAGAAGCTGATCGAGCAGGCGGGCGCGCAATGGGTGGGCGACGAATACCTCGAGCTCGGCCACTCCGAGTGGGCCAGCATGGTGCGCAAGATCAAGGAGTCGGGGGCCGATGCCGTGCTGTCCAACGTGGTGGGCGACTCGATCATCGCCTTCTACCGCGAATACAAGAACCAGGGGATGTCGCAGGCCGCCGTGCCGATCTGCGCCACCGTGACCGGCGAGATCGAGATCGCCGCGATGGGGGCCGAATACGCCGCCGGCAGCTACACGTCCGTGCCGTATTTCATGTCGATCGACACGCCGGCCAACAAGTCGTTCGTGGAGCGCTACCGCAAGTTCGTCAACGACCCGAAGGCCGTGACCTACCACTCGCTGGAGGCGGCGTACTTCCAGGTGTTCCTGTGGAAGCAGGCGGTCGAGGCCGGCAAGTCCGCGACGGCCGATGCGATCCGCGCCCACATCGGCGGCCAGTCGTACGACGCGCCCGGCGGCAAGGTGCTGATCGACCCGGAGAGCCTGCATGCCTGGGTCACGCCGCGCATCGGCCAGTGGCAGGCTGACGGGCAGAGCAAGGTGGTGGATGCCGCGCCGAAGCCCGTGCGGCCGCTGCCGTATTTCGCCTACGGCGAGACCGATACCAACCTGATGTGCACCACCAAGGGTGCGGTGAACGTCAAGTCCTGAGCTCCCGGGCGCCCTGCGGCCGCGCCACCCGGCGCGGCGGCGCCTGCCATCCTTCCATGGGAACCATATGCTGGATGTCTTCTTCATCGGCCTGAGCGTGGGCGCGATATTGCTGCTGGTGGCGCTGGGGCTGGTCATCACCTACGGCGCCATGGGCGTGATCAACATGGCCCACGGGGAAATGATCATGGTGGGCGCCTACACCGCCGTGCTCGCGCAGATCTGGCTCGGCTGGGGGCTGATCGCCTCGATCCCGCTGGCCTTCGCCAGCGCCGCACTGCTCGGCCTGCTGATCGAGCGCTGCGTGGTACGCAAGCTCTATGGACGCCTGCCCGACACGCTGCTGGCGACCTGGGGCGTGGCGATCCTGGTGCAGCAGGCGGTGCGGCTCGAAGGCGGGCTGAGCTTTTTCGGCATCCACGTGCAGGGCCTGGGGCCCGGGCTGCAGAACCTGCCGGTGCCGGAGATGCTGCAGGGGGTGGTGCAGGTGGGCGGGGTGGCCATCAACGCCTACCGCGCGTTCATCGTGGCGAGCACCGCCGTGCTCACGCTCGGTACCTGGTTCCTTCTCTACCGCACCACCGTCGGCATGCAGGTGCGCGCGATCATCCGCAACCCGCGCATGGCCGCTGCGTGCGGCATCGACGTGCAGCGCGTCAACGCCTGGACCTTCGCCTTCGGCGCGGGCCTGGCGGGTGTCGCCGGGGTGCTGGTGGCGGGCTTCAAGACCGTCTCGCCCGACATGGGCACCACCCTGGTGGTGGACGGCTTCCTCGTCGTGGTGGCGGGCGGCCTGGGCAGCCTGCTGGGCGCGGTGGTGACCGCCGGCGTGCTGGGCGAGGTCAACGGCGTGATCGCCACGCTGTCCAACGACATCGTGGGACGGGCCGTGGTCTTCGGCCTGGTGATCCTGCTCATCGTCGTGCGGCCGCAGGGGCTTTTCTCTTTCAAAGGGCGCTGAATCCATGACTGCCTCCTTCGACCGGCGCGCGACCCTCGCCGCCTACGGTGCCTTCCTCCTGCTCGTGGCCCTGGCCCCGCTGGTGCTCGATGCCTTCTGGCTCAACCGCATCGCCAAGTACCTGGTGTACGGCATGCTGGGCGTGGCCATCGCCCTGGGCTGGGGCTATGCCGGCATCCTCAACCTGGGGCAGGGCCTGTTCTTCGGGCTGGGCGCGTACATGCTCGCCATGGCCCTGAAGCTCGCGAGCCCCGCCAGCCAGCAGCCGGGGGCGCACGGCCCGGTGCCCGATTTCATGCTGTCCAACGCCGAGCCCGGCGCCGTGGTCGATCTGTGCTGCATCAACCGCGGCGCGTTCCTGTGGCAGCCGTTCCAGCACCAGGGCTTCGGCCTGGCGATGGGGCTGCTGCTGCCGATGGCGGTCGCCTTCCTGCTGGGCGTGGTGGTGTTCCGCAAGCGGATCGCCGGCGTCTTCGTCTCGATCATCACGCTCGCGGTGGTGCTGCTGGTGCGCCTGCTGCTGGTCGATGCACAGCCGCTCACCAATGGCTTCAACGGCCTGACCGACCTGGCCTGGCTGCGCATCGGCGGACTGGAGTTCGACCCGTTCGGCCTGCCGGCCTACTACCTCGTGGCCGGCACCCTGGCGGTGGTCCTGGTGGGCACCCGGCTGCTGGTGGCCACCCGCGCAGGCCTGATCCTGAAGGCCGCGGGCGAAGACCCGCAGCGCGCCCGCTACCTGGGCTTCGACGTGGCGCACTACCAGACCTTCTTCTTCACGCTGTCGGCCGGCATCGCCGCCGTGGCCGGCATGCTCTACGTGGTGGTGGCCGAGTTCGCTTCGCCCAGCTTCATGGACCTGGCGTTCTCCATCAGCATGGTGGTGTGGGCCGCCGTGGGCGGCCGGTCGTCCCTGCTGGGGGCGTGCCTGGGCGCCATCCTGATCAACCTGCTGGAGGCCACGGCCAGCGAGACGCCGGCCCTGGTGGAGGCATGGAAGGTGGTCGTGGGCCTGGTCTTCGTGCTGGTGGTGCTGTATCTGCCCAAGGGCATCGCGGGCTGGGGGCACGACCTGCTGGCACGCCGCCGCAGCCTTGCCACGCACACCGCGAAAGCCCCGCAGGCCGCGGAGCCCGCGCCCGTCCTTCCCGCCCGGGAGGCCGCATGACACAGGTCGCACTGCAATTGGACGACATCGGCGTGCGCTTCGGCGGGTTCAAGGCCGTGGACGGCGTATCGCTCACCGTGCACGAAGGCGAGCTGCGGGTCCTGCTGGGCGCCAACGGTGCCGGCAAGACCACGCTGATGGACCTCGTCTCCGGCAAGACGGCCAGCACCCAGGGCCGCATCCGGCTGTACGGCCGCGACATCACGCACTGGCCCGAGTACCGGGTGGCGCGCGCCGGCATCGGCCGCAAGTTCCAGATTCCCAGCGTGTTCCGGGAACTGAGCGTGCGCGACAACCTGCGCGTGGCCAGCTGCCGCGAGCGCTCGATCCTGCGCAACCTGCGCTTTCGCTTCGGCGGAGCGGCCGAGGCGCAGATCGACGAGATCCTGGCACTGACCGGCCTGGAGGCCGAGCAGCATCGTCAGGCCGCATTCCTGAGCCACGGGCAGACGCAGTGGCTGGAGCTGGGCCTGTTGATCGCCCAGAAGCCGCAGGTGCTGCTGCTCGACGAGCCCACGGCGGGCATGACGCAGGCCGAGACGCTGCGCACTTCGCAAATCCTCAAGGCCCTGCGCGGCCGCCACACCATCCTGGTGGTGGAGCACGACATGGCTTTCGTGCGCGAGATCGCCGAGCGCATCACCGTGCTGCACCTGGGCAAGGTGCTGGCCGAGGGCGACGTGGAGGCCATCGAACGCGATCCCCGGGTGCGCGAGGCGTACCTGGGTTCACACGGGATCAGCACGCCATGCTAGAACTGAAGAACGTCCACAGCTATTACGGGCGCAGCCATGCGCTGCACGGCATCGACCTGCGGGTGCCGGCCGGCCAGGTCACGGCCGTGCTCGGGCGCAACGGCATGGGCAAGACCACGCTGCTGCGCACCCTGGTCGGCAGCCTGGTGCACAGCACGGGATCCATCCTGCTGGACGGCGCCGACATCGCCGCGCAGTCCACCCACCTGCGTGCGCGCGCCGGCATCGCCTACGTGCCGCAGGGCCGCGAGATCATTCCCGATTTCACCGTGCGGCAGAACATCCTGATGGGCGCCTTCGCGCGCCAGGGGCCGCGCGAGGTGCCGCCGCTGGCGCTGGAGCTGTTTCCCTACCTGGCCGCGAACCTCGACCGCCCCGGCGGTGTGCTCTCCGGTGGCCAGCAGCAGCAGCTGGCTATCGCCCGGGCGCTCGCCGCCGCACCCAAGGTGATGCTGCTCGATGAGCCGAACGAAGGCATCCAGCCCTCGGTCGTGCAGGAGATCGAGGCCGCCATCGTGCGCCTGAATGCCGAGCTGGGCATGACCATGGTGCTGGTGGAGCAGAACATCGGTTTCGCCCGCCGCGTGGCCAGCAGCTTCGCCATGCTGGAGAAGGGCGCGATCGCGGTCGCCGGCCCGGTCGCCGACCTGACCGATGCGGTGGTCGATCGCTACATGACCATCTGAGCCGGCTCCGCACCCCCTCCCGCTTTTCCTCCGTTTTCCATCCACAGGAGCCCTTTCATGGTCCCTTCACCCTTTACCGCCGCCGCCGTCCAGTTCGAACCGGTCCTGAATGCCAAGGAACGCAATGTGCAGGCCCTGCTCGCCCTGGTGGAAGAGGCCGCCGCGGCCGGGGCGCGCCTGGTCGTCACGCCCGAGATGGGCACCACCGGCTACTGCTGGCACGACCGCGACGAGGTGGCACCGGTGGTCGAGCCGATCCCGGGTCCCACCACCGAACGCTTCGCCGCGCTGGCCCGCGCGCGCGATTGCCACATCGTCGTCGGCATGCCGGAGGTGGATCCGTCCACCCACCTCTACTACAACAGCGCGGTGCTGATCGGCCCCGGCGGCGTCGTCGGCGTGCACCGCAAGAGCCATTCGTACATCTCCGAGCCGAAATGGGCCGCCCCCGGCGATCTGGGCCACGCGGTGTTCGATACGCCGCTGGGCCGCATCGCCCTGCTGGTCTGCATGGACATCCACTTCATCGAGACGGCGCGGCTGGGCGCGCTGGGCGGCGCCGACGTGATCTGCCACATCAGCAACTGGCTGGCCGAGCGCACGCCGGCCCCGTACTGGATCACTCGCGCGGCCGAGAACGGCTGCTACCTGGTCGAGAGCAATCGTTGGGGCCTGGAGCGCACCGTGCAGTTCAGCGGCGGCAGTTGCGTGATCGCGCCCGATGGCGAAATCCTGGCCGCGGTCGATGACGGCGACGGCATCTGCTACGCGCAGATCGACCCGGCCCGCAGCCGTGCCCGCGAGTTCCTGGGCGAGCCGGTGATCGCGCAGCGCCAGCCGGCGCACTATCCCGCGCTGATGACCAACACCTTCCTGTGGAACCCGTCGGATTTCTTCCGCCTCTATGGGCACCGCCCGCTGCCGCCGGGCCGGCAATCGGTGGTTTCGGTGGCCCAGTGCGCGCCGCAGCCGGAGGCCGGCGACAACCTGGCCGCCATCGCCCACTGGGCCGAAGAAGCCCGGCAGCGCGACGGGGCGGAACTGGTGGTGTTCCCCGAGCGGGCCCTGACGGGGCTGCACGACCCCGCCCGGAGCGCCGTGCCGGCCGACGGCGAGACCGTGGATGCGGTCGTGCACATCGCGATGCGGCTCGGCCTCTACCTGGTGGTGGGTTTTGCCGAACGCGATGGCGACAGGCTCTACAACAGCGCGGTGCTGGCCGGGCCCGAAGGGCGCATCGGCATCTATCGCCAGCTGCACCTGACGCAGCAGGACCGTTCCTGGGCCACGCCCGGCGAGCGCTGGGCGGTGCACGACACGCCGCTCGGCCGCCTGGGCCTGCTCATCGGCCACGACGCGAGCTTTCCGGAGGCGGGCCGCGTGCTGGCGCTCGAGGGGTGCGACATCATCGCCTGCCCCGCGGCGCAGGGCGGGCGATTCACCGGCGCGCATGGGGGCTCCGCCGTGCGGCAGAACTACCCGATCCCCACCGGCAGCGATCCGCTCCACTGGCACCTCTACCGTGCACGCGCTGGCGAGAACAACGTCTATCTGGCGTTCGCCAACACGCCCGATGGCGGGCGCAGCGGCGTCTTCGGCCCCGACAGTTTCGAGTTCCCGCGGCAGGAAAAGCTGGTCTGGGAGCCGGAAGGCGTCGCCAGCCTGTCCATCGACACCCGCTCTGCCGAGGGCAGCCGCTACCCGACCAGCGTGGTGCGCCGCAAGGACCTGGTGCTGATGCGCCTGCCGCACCATTACAAGCCGCTCGTCACGGCCAGCGAGTAGATCGATCGTCCACGCCGCTCCCGCGCGGTTCAGGGCCCGGCCGCCGCGCGTTCGAATCCGTACAGGGCTTCCGGATTCCGGACGAGGACGGTGTGCCGCGCGGAGGCGTCGGGCAGCCAGCGCGGCAGCAGGTCCATGAGTTCGGCGTCATCGGGCTTCGCCGTCTCCGTGGCGTGCGGCCAGTCGGAACCCCATAGCAACCGGTCCGGGTGTTCCGCCGCGAGGCGCCGCACATACGGGTCCAGCCCGTCGTACCGGCCGTGCCGGGTCGCGATGTAGGCGCCCGAGAGCTTCAGCCATCCGGTGCCGCTGTCCAGCAGCCGGCGGATGCGGTCGAAGGTCTGCGGGGCGAGTTCCGGGTGCTCCATCAACCGGCCGAAGTGGTCGATGACCACGGGCACGCCGAGCCCCTGCAGCCGCGGCGCCAGGGCGATGAGGTCGCCTTGCTGCACGTGGATCTGCACATGCCACCCCAGCGGCGCGATGGCTTGCGCGACGGGTTCCAGCATCGCGGCCGTCGTCGCCCCCTGCTGCACCAGGTTGAAGCGCACGCCGCGGACGCCGGCCTCCTGCATGCGGGCGAGCGTGCCGGGCGCCACGCGGTCATCGACCACGGCGACGCCACGCGCGTTGCCGCCGCTGGCGGCCAGGGCCGCCAGCATCAGCCGGTTGTCCAGGCCGTAGGTGGAGGGCTGGACGAGGACATACCTCGACATGCCCAGCCGCGCCTGGAGCCGGCGGTAGTGCGCGAGCGTCGCTTCCGGGGGCGTCACCACGGCTCCCGGGACGGGCTGGGCCGCATCGCTGAAAAAGTGCATGTGGCAATCGCAGGTTCCGGGGGGAACCGCGAAGCCCGGGCGGCCTGTGCCGGCACTGAATGGACAGGGCTGCGGCGGTTCGGAAGGCAGCATGGCGTGAAGTCCCGTGGACGGATCGCGGGCGCTGGCGATGCTCACGGACGCGGCGCGGCCGGCCTGCCGCTGCGTGCATGCCAGAAGTCGTAATCCTGCCGGAGTTCTGCGGCCGCGGCCTCCAGTGTGGAATGGGCTTCCAGGTCCAGCGACATGTCGGCGATCTTGCTGCGGACTTCCGGGTCTTGCAGCGTCTTCAGGAGCGCTGCGTTGAATCTCGCCGCGAGGGCCGCAGGCAGGGCCTTGGGCCCGAAGAAGGCGTTGAAGCTGGAGATGGTCATGTGCGGAATGCCCTGCTCTTCGAACGTGGGCACGTCGGGGAACAGCGGGGACCTTTTGTCCCCGGTGATGGCCAGCGCACGGACTTTGCGGCCCTTGGCCAGTTGCACGGCTTCGGGCGATCCGGTCACGCCGGCAGGGAGCTGGCCACCGATCAGCAGCGGCATCAACTGGGCGGAGCCCGGGAAAGGCACCTGCTCGAACGGGGCCCCTGCCTTCGCGCCGATGGCCGTCCCCATCAGCTCGGGCATGCCGCCCAGGACCGGCACGCCGAAGCTGCGCAACTCGGGCTGGCTCCTGGCGAGCTGCATGAAGTCGGCCAGGTTCCTGGCGGGGCTCGCGAGCGGCACCTGGAACACCCACTGGAAGCGGGTCACCGTGCCCAGGGCCTGGAAGTCGCGGACGGCGTCGTAGTTCGCCCCGGGGGTGATGAGCGGAGCGACCACCAGCGAGTGGTCCAGCGCGAACAGCAGGGTCGCGCCGTCGGGCGCGGCATTCTTCACCACGTTGGAGCCGATGAGGCCGCTGGCGCCGGGCCGGTTGTCGATGATCACCGGCTGCCCCAGTTCCCGGGACAGGCCCGGCCCCAGGATGCGCGCCACGGCATCCGTCGCGCCGCCGGCGGCGAAGGGCACGACGATCCTGATGGGCTGTTTGAATTCCTGCGCGGCGGCGAGCCCGCAGGCCCCGACCGCTGCGGCCGCGATGATCCAGCGACGTACTGTGTCCATGGTGTCTCCTGTGGTTTGGTCGATCACTGCCTGGCTCAGTCCAGCCGGGTGCCGGTGTCCTGGACCACCTTGCTCCAGCGGGCGCCTTCCTGCTTCATGTAGTCGGCATACTGCTTCGCGGTTCCGCCGAGCACGGTGGAGCCTTGCTCCGCCAGCTTCCTGCGCAGGTCCTGGTCCGCGAGCGTGGCCTGCAGTGCGGACGCCAGCTTCGCGATGACATCGGGTGGAGTGCCGCGCGGGGCCATGAGGCCCTGCCAGGCACCCATTTCCATGTCCTTGCGGCCGGTCGCCTCCTGCATCGTGGGCACGTCGGGAACGAGCGGGGAGCGCCTGTCGCTCGTGATGGCCAGTGGCCGGATCGAACCGGCGCGCACATGCGGCATCGCTTCGTTGATGGGCAGCAGCATGAACTGCACGTTGCCTGCGAGCAGGTCCGCCACGGCCGGCGCGCTGCCCTTGTACGCGACGTGTTCCGCTTTGATGCCCATGGCATCGGTGAACAGCGCGCCGCCCAGGTGCAGCAGCGCGCCCGCGCCGGACGATGCGTAGTTCAGCTTGCCCGGGTTCTCCTTGCCGTAGTTCACCAGTTCCGCGACGGTCCTGGCCGGCAACTGCGGAGAGGCCACCAGCAGCAGCGGGATCGTGGCGGTCAGCGACACCGGGATGAAGTCGGTGTACGGGTCGAAGCCGGGCTTGCTGTAGAGCGAAGGCGCCAGCACGACGGCCGAAGTGCCGTAGAACAGGTTGTACCCGTCGGCCGGGGAGCGCTTGATGTCCATGGCGGCCAGGTTTCCGCCGGCGCCGCCCTTGTTCTCGATCACCAGGGTCCCGCCCAATTCTTTCGCCAGCTGCTGGCCGACCAGCCGGGCGTTGATGTCCGCGGACCCGCCCGGGGGAAAGCCCACGACGAGGCGCACGGGCCGGGAAGGGTAGGCG
Source organism: Acidovorax sacchari (assembly GCF_042847045.1). NCBI lineage: Bacteria > Pseudomonadati > Pseudomonadota > Betaproteobacteria > Burkholderiales > Comamonadaceae > Acidovorax > Acidovorax sacchari. The sequence goes on along the minus strand of NZ_AP035783.1, from coordinate 4,357,325 downwards.
TCGGCGGCCCGGGCGGCGGCGGGCACGAGGCCGAGCGCTGCGGCCGAAACGGCCAGCAGGTGGAATTGGCGGCGTTGCATGTTGTCTCCTCGCATTTCCGGGATTCAGGCCAGGCCCAGGCGCTTGAGCGTGTCGCCCAGGCCGAGCAGTTCCACGGTGGATACGCCTTGTTCGATCGCTTCGCGCTGGCCGGCTTCCCTGGCCTCGCGGGCATTGCTCTTCTCGATGGCCATGTCCACTTCTTCCTGGAGCACCAGCACCAGGCCGTCGCGGTCGCCCACGACGATGTCGCCCGGGCGGATGACGACGTCGCCGATGGTGATGGGAACGTTGACCTTGCCGGGCTGGGTCTTGCCGGTGCCCTTGATGGACAGGCCGCGGCAGAAGACGGGAAACTTCAGGTCGATGATGAGATCGGCGTCGCGCACGCATCCGCTGATCACCAGGGCGACGATGCCCTTCTTCATCGCCTGCAGCGTCAGGACATCGCCCCAGGGGCCTGCTTCCATGAAGCCCTTGGCATCCACGACCAGCACGTCGCCGGGTCGTGCCTTCTGGACCGCGTAGTGCAGGATGAGGTTGTCCGCAGGGCGGGCATCGACGGTGAGCGCGGGACCGGCGATGCGCAGGGACGGGTCGATCGGTTTCATCCCGTGGTCGAAGGCGCCCTTGGCGCCTTGCGCTTCGTAGATGGTGGCGGTGCCGAGGTCGCGCAGGGCCTGGAGCTTTTCCGGGGTGATGGTCATGGTGTCGCTGTCAAGGAGGAGTGGGGCGGGAGGCGGTAGGAAAGTCAGCGGGGCGCGGCGTGCCGGGCCTCGTGGGCCAGCAGCCATTGCACGGCCTGGTCGGTGGTCGGTTCGGCCTGGGGAAGCGGCGATGCCTGGAGCTGCGAGGCCGTGGCGCGGAACCGGTCGCCGACGCCGCCCAGCACCCGCGACGGCAGGCCGTGGGACGCCAGTTCCTCCGCGGCCTGCTCCACTTCATGGGCGCGGCGGGCGGCGTGTACGACGTGCGTGCGCACGAGCATGTCGATGAAGTCGCGCAGCGGCGTGCGGTCGATGTCCGCCAGCACGCCGGGGAGCTTGCCGCGGACGCCCTGGCGTTCGGCCGCCATCAGCAGTTCCACGCTGAGGGCCTCCATGCCCTTGGTGAACACGCTGCGCAGGATCTTCAGCGCGATGGCATCGCCGGGCCGGCCGCCCTCGATGACCTCCATGCGCCCCTGGATGCCGTCGAAGATGGCCTTCAGTTCATCGGCCCGGTCGCCGGATGCCAGCAGGGGCGTCCGCTCGCGGGCGAGGGAGACGGCGCCCATGATCGCCGTGTCGATGTAGCCCACGCCGGACTGTGCTGCGGACGCGGCGGCACCGCGCTTGTCCTCCGGGGACGCGGTGGTGAAGTCCGCGATCGCCGATCCGCGGCGCTGGTGGCGGGCGCAGGCGGATGCGACCGCCCGGGCCTGGCTGCCGATGACGCAGGAGAAGGTCCAGTCGGCCTCTTCGAGCCAGGGGCCCGGTTCGGCGTGCATGTGCGCTCCCATGCCCTCGGCCAGCGCGGCGGCCGCGGCGGACGGCTGGCGTTCGCACAACAGCAGCCCGTGACCTTGCCGGTGGAGGGGGGCGGCGAACGTGCGTCCCACCTCCCCGAGTCCGATGATTGCAATCTTCATATGCGGTGTTCCTTTGCCGGGAATAGTACAAATAAAAAACATTGAAGACCACAATCCGCAGGGAAAACACCTATGCGTGCTGGAATCAGGGCTATTTGGTATTTTTTATGTACTGTTTGCCGCGTATGGCGGCGGGCGCGTCCCGTTCCATAGAATCCATGGCTGACATGGAAGGACGCGGCATGGCCACCGGAACGAGGAAGGCATACGAAGAGCTCAAGCACCGGCTCGTGGCGGGCCACTACCAGCCGGGAACGCAACTCAAGGAAGAACCGCTCGCGGAGGAATTCGGGATCAGCCGGACACCCGTGCGGGCCGCGCTGCGCCGGCTCGTGGAAGACGGGCTGGCCACGTCCGATGGCGGGCGCGGCATACAGGTCGCGGCCTGGACGGAATGGGACATCGCCGAGGTGTTCCAGCTGCGGCTTCTGCTCGAACCGTATGCCGCGCAGCTGGCCGCGGAGCGCTGCACTCCCGAAGTCCTCCAGCGCCTCGAGGACAGCAACGCGAGGATGGGCGCAGCCATCGCCGCGAACAAGTCCAACATGGCCTCGCTGGTGCAGGACGCCAACCGGGACTTCCACCACACGCTGCTGCAGGCCAGCGGGTCGCACCGCCTCATGAACATGCTCGGCACCATGATCGACATGCCCGTCATCACCGGCTCGTTCCAGCTGTATGCCCGCTCGGACATGGAGCAGAGCCTCCATCACCACCAGGACCTGACCCTGGCCGTCTCGGCGCGGGACGGAGAGCTGGCCAAGCAGGTGATGCAACTGCACCTGCAGATCTCGCACCGCCGGTTCGTGCGCTCCCGCCGCAGCTAGCGGCGCGTGCTATACATTGCCCCGAGCAATCCACCATCCGAGAGGACCGCATGCCCATGACGATCAAATCCCTCCTGAAATCCTCCGTCGCGGCGCTGGCGATCGCCGGCGGCGGCGCAGCCAGCGCCCAGGGCTCGCCCATCGATGCCGCGGCGTTCGACGCGCTGGTCGCGCAGGGCCCCGTCGCCAGCGCCGAGGCCATCGCGGCGAGCCCCTGGGCCAGCAAGATCAAACAGGCCGGCACCCTGCGCCTGGGCGGCACCCAGACCTCGAACCTGTTCTCGCTGCTGAACGAGAAGGACGGCCGGATGCGCGGTTTCGACGCCGGCATCGCCCAGCTCCTGACGCGCTACATCCTGGGCGACGCCTCCAAGGTCCAGTTCACGCAGGTGACCTCGTCCACGCGCGAGCAGGTCCTCATCAACGGCCAGGTGGACACGGTCATCGCCACCTATTCCATCACCCCCGCCCGCGCCGAGAAGATCTCCTTCGCGGGCCCGTACTACACCTCGCAGGCCGGGGTGCTGGTCAAGGCGAACAACAAGGCGATCCAGTCGGTCAACGACCTGGGCGGCAGGAAGGTTGCCACGCAGGCCGGCTCCACGGGGCCGGCGATCCTCGCGCAGTTCGCGCCCAAGAGCACCGTGCAGGAGTTCCAGACGCACCAGGAGGCCCTGGACGGGCTGCGCCAGGGGCGCGTGGATGCCTACGTGACCGATTACACGCTGCTGCTCAACACCCTGAGCCTCGGCACCGGCGACGCGAAGCTCGCGGGCGCACCGTTCGGCGCGCAGGATCCGTACGGCATCGGCCTGCCCAAGGGCTCGGACGGCGTGGCCTTCGTGAACGCGTTCCTGAAGAAGATCGAGGCCGACGGCACCTGGGCCAAGCTCTGGACGATCGCCATCGGCCAGCGCACGGGCAGCACGGCCGTCCCCACGCCGCCTGCGCTGCCCTGAGCCGATGGGCGAGGTTGCCAGGCTCCTGGCCGACCACGGGCCTGCCTTCGGGCAGGCCCTTTTGCTGACCTGGAAGCTCACCGCGCTGTCGTTCGTGCCCGGCGTGCTGCTGGGCATGGCGGTGGCGATGCTGCGGCTCTTCCCGCTGCCGCCGCTGCGCTGGGTGCTCACCCTCTACGTCGAGACCTTCCGCAACATCCCCAGCGTGGCGCTGCTGATCTTCATCGTGTTCGCGCTGCCCGATCTCGAGTTCGTGATCGACTACGAACCCAGCGTGGTGCTGACCCTGGTGCTGGTGTGCTCCGCGTTCACGGCGGACTATGTCCGCTCGGGCATCAACACCATCCCCGGCGGCCAGATCGAGGCCGCGCTCAGCTTAGGGATGCGGCCCGCGCGGATCATCTGGTCGGTGGTGCTGCCCCAGGCGATGCGCTCCGTGGTGCAGCCGATGACGTCGCTGCTCATCGCGCTGATGCTGTCCACCTCGCTCGCGTCGCAGGTGCCGTTCCCGGGCCGGGAGCTCACCACGCTGGTCTCCAAGATCGCGACCGACTCCGCGGCCGGCATGGCCGCCTTCGCCGTCGCGGCCGCGATGTACGTGGCCAGCGGCCTGCTCATCGCCTGGGCCGGAGCCGCCCTGGACAGGAAGCTGCGGATCCTGCGATGAACCGGTCCCTCGAAGACATCCTGTTCGGCGCGCCGAACCCCCGCGCCCGCACCCTCACCCGCGTGGCGAGCGTGGTCGCGGCAGGCGTGCTGCTCCTGCTGGCGGTCGGCATCGCGTTCCGCTTCCATGCCGCCGGGCAGCTCGATGCCCGCTACTGGAAATTCTTCGCCTGGCCGACGACCTGGACCTTCCTGGCCAAGGGCCTGCTCGGCACGCTGGTCTCGGCGGCGATGGCCGCGGCCATCGCGCTCTCCCTGGGCCTGGTGCTGCTGGCGGGGCGCCTGGCGCGGTACCGGGTCGTGCGCTGGCCGGCCGTCGCGGCCATCGAGTTCCTGCGGGGCACGCCGACGCTGTTGCTCATCTACGTGTGCTTCCTGGTGCTGCCGTCGGCTGGCATCAAGCTCAGTACCTACTGGATGCTGACCCTGCCCATCGGCCTCAGCACGGCAGCCGTGGTGGCCGAGGTCTATCGCTCGGGCGTGCTCGCCGTGCCCCGCGGCCAGACCGATGCCGCGCGCAGCCTGGGCATGAAGGAAACCCAGGTGTTCTTCTCCATCGTGTTCCCCCAGGCGCTGCGCTACATCGTGCCGGCCCTGGTCGCGCAACTGGTCATCGTGGTGAAGGACACCACCTTCGGCTATGTCGTCACCTATGGCGAGCTGATGCAGAACGCCCGGGTGCTCATCGCCAACTACCACTCGCTGGTGCCGGTGTACCTCATCGTGGCGGCGCTGTACTGCCTGGTGAACTACGCGATTTCGCGGGCGAGCCGGCGGCTGGGGCGGCCGGTGCATTGAGCGCGGCGCGGCGCAGGTCCTCCGTGGTTTCTCCCGCGCCGCAAGGGCGCCAGCCCGGGGGCTTGAACAGGTAGCCCAGCGCCTCGGCCACCGAGCGTGCACCGCGCAGGTCGCGCCACAGGCTGCGCCACTGGTCGAACTCGATTTTCAGCAGGTTGTAGCCCGTGACCGGCCGGACGAGGCCATAGCGGCACGGCAGGTCGGGCCGTTCGGCGATGTAGGTGCCGAACAGCCGGTCGAAGACGATCAGCACGCCGCCGTAGTTGCCGTCCAGGTATTCGAGGTTGGACGCGTGGTGCACGCGGTGCGCCGACGGCGTGTTCAGTATCCATTCGAGCGGACCCAGCCGGGGGATCCAGGTCGCGTGGATCCAGAACTGGTAGAGCAGGTTCAGCGACAGCATCACCAGGATCACCTTCGGCGGCATGCCGAGCAGGGGCGCGGCCATGAAAAACAGCAGCGTCCCGGTGAGCTTGCCCGTCCAGCCAAAGCGGTATGCGGCCGACAGGTTCAGGTCGTTCGGCGAGTGGTGGATCGCGTGGGTGCACCAGAACCAGCGCACGCGGTGCGCGGCGCGGTGGTACCAGTAGTAGCAGAACTCCTGGGCGATGAAGCATGCGGCCCAGCCGGTCCAGTGGTCCATGGGCAGCGTCCAGAGCCGGTGCTGGTAGAGCCAGTCCATCGCCTGGCTCCAGAACGCGAGCGGCAGCAGCCAGCGCAGCGGGTATTCGCGCACCAGGAAGTCGACAAGCGACACCCCGCTCGCGCGCCAGTCGTACCGGGGCCCGGCCGCGCGCAGCGACAGCACGGCGGCCTCCGCGGCGGATGCGACCAGCACGGTCAACATCGCGAACTTCAGGATCGTGTACAGGACGTCCATGCCGCCAATCTAGAGGTGTGCGCGCGGCGGCGCCAGCGCGATGCGACGGAAGGCGCTGGAGATGGGGTGAACCGGGCGATGGAGGGCGCCGCCTGCCGTGATGCCTTTCGCAAGAGCGGTCAGGCGGCCTGGCGGCCACTTGCAGCCAGCGATGCCGCCAGCGATGCCGCCAGCAGCCGCGCGGACTTGGTGCTCACGCCCTTGCCCGTGATCGACAGCGCCGGGGGATGGGCGAGCATGCGCGCGAACACCTGCTGCACTTCGTCCGCGCGGATGTCGCCGATCAGCGCGATTGTCTCGGCCAGCGGCGTCACGGTGCCGTGCGCGAACACCTCTTCCACGGCCCGTTCCATCGTCGCGAAGGGCCGCTCGCTGCCGCGCACGCGCGAGACCGTGAGCTGGTTCTTCGCGCGCTCCAGGTGCACCGGGTCGATGGCGGCGGCCTGCGCATGCAGCAGCCCGCCTGTGGCACGGACCAATTCCTCGACCTTGTCCGGCGTGGTGACGGCATGCACCACGAAATTGAGCCATGCGTCGCCGCTGTCGATCGTGGCATCGGCGTTATAGGCCAGGCCCAGCCGCTCGCGCACCGTGTCCACCAGCGGTGAGGACATGCCGCCGCCGAACAGGTTGGCCGCCAGCGCCGCGGCCAGGCGCCAGCGCTGCGGCGGCATGGCCGTGCCCATGCCCTCAGGCCCCGCGGGCCCCGAGGTCCCCAGCGGAAAGGCGATGTTCAGGAACACCTGCGACACCTGCGTGAAGCGGCGCGCCACGGCCTGGCCGACATGCGGAGCAGGCGCGGGCGGCAGGGACCCGGCGCCGCCGGCCGGCGACGCGGGCATCCCCGAGAAAAGCTCCCCTGCGCGCCGCATCCACGCATCGACGTCGAAATTCCCCGCGGCCGCCACGATGGTCTTGCCGGCCACGTAGTGCCGCTGCACGTGCCGCACCAGGTCGTCGCGCGTGAAGCCCTCGATGTTCTCCACGGTGCCGATCACCGGCATACCCATCGGATCATCGCCCCACAGCGCGCGGTCCAGCAGGTCGCTGGAGCTGTCCTCCGGGTCCTCGTCGTACTCGATCGCCTCCTGCCGGATCACCTCCAGCTCGCGCTGCAGCTCGGCCTCGGGAAAGGTGCTGTGCAGCACGATGTCCGCCGTCATGCCCAGCAGCTGCAGCGCATGCTGCCCCAGCCCGGTCATGAAATAACCCGTGCTGTCCTTGCCCGTGTACGCGTTCACGTCCGCGCCCAGCCGCTCCGCATCCAGGTTGATCGCCTGCACTGAGCGCGTGGCCGTGCCCTTGAACGCCATGTGCTCCAGCACGTGGCTGATGCCGTTGGTCTCCGGCGTCTCGTCGCGCGAGCCCACGCGCAGGAACACGCCGACGCTGGCGCTCTGCACGTGGGGCATGGGGAGGGCGAGGAGGCGGACGCCGTTGGGGAGGGTGTGGAGGAGGGGAGACGAAACGGGGGAGGGCGAACTCCCCATGGATCTGTGCGCGCTCATGTCGAGGCCCATGGGTTGATGACGGTGACGCCTGCCGCTTCGAAGGGGCTGGTGTCGCGGGTTGCGACGGCAAAGCCGTTGGCCGCGGCGATCGCGGCAATGTAGCCATCGGCCGTGCCGATCGCCAAGCCGGCGTTGCGGGCCTCGGCCATTAGCTTGGCATAGGACTGCGTGCAGGCCAGATCGAAAGGCAGAACCCGACCCGCGAACAGGGGCAGCACGCGCTTTTCCAGGTTGTCCTGGAGGCCTGTGCGCCGCTTGCCTGGCGGCAGCAGGGCGACGCCTGCCCGCAATTCCGCTACCGTGATGGCGGAAAGGAACAGGGTTTCCATGGCCTGGGCATCGATCCATTCGACCACGCGCGGCTCCGGGGCCTGCCGGAGCGGCTCCGACATCACATTGGTGTCCAGCAGGATCATTCGAAGCTCACCGAGCGGGCGGGCGCCTTGTCGCGCGCGTGTTCGAACACCGCGAATTCTTCATCGCTCAGCCGGGCCTGGCGACCCATGTCGGCCAGGAGCGAACCCAGCTTCACGCGCCCCTGGGGGCTGATGGCGGATTCGAGGATGTCGCGCACTTCGGCCTCCATGCTGTGGCCGTGCTGGGCCGCACGGACGCGCAGGGCGCGGTGTACTTCCTCGGGGAGGTTGCGGACGGTGAGCATGGCCATGGCGGGCTCCTTGGATGCATTCGATGCATGCATTTTATATTTTTGCATGCGAAGTGCATTGCTGCGGCCTATGAGGTCATGAAGTTCAGGACGCGGCCTTTTAGGTGACCCTATTGAGGCGCACTGGTAGTGACGGAGCGGGGCGGGGCTGTGGGATTTCGAATCTGCACCATGGCTTGCTGCCTGCAGCGGTGTGTCGACGGTCCAGGGGCGTGTCTCAGGAGGGTAAGCGGGATCTAGTCGGTCTCTTTGCTGGGAGTGTCTATGACCTGTTCAGGCTGGTTGCGGACGTTCTGTGGAGACGACCAGATGACGGCTCTGCGCCCGAAGCCGCCGTTAGATTTTTCCCAAAGCGGACATTGAGTTAGTACCCGGACTTCCACGGCTCCGATTCCAAGATGGCAATGTCGCCTCTTGCAAGCGCCCGCCACAGCTCAAGCACTTTGGTTGCTGGAACACCATCCATATGCCGCTCCCCACCGCTTTCAAGGTTCTCAAACACTACGTAGCCGCCCCGAGACGCGGAGATGCACCACTCGGACTCATGCGTAACGGACACAGAGCCATGCTCAGTATCCTCAGGTCGTTCATCTAGCTCGCCAAGCAGTCCGGAAAGGTCCGAAGCTTCGTCGCCAGTGCTCATGCTGCCGTAGCGATGTGTCAGATGAAATGCCATAGTCAAGAATGAACCTAAGGGGGCGACGTTCGCTATTGGCCGATAGTACCCATTCGTGACCAAGAGCGAACGGCAGCGATCGCTGCAAAGCTGTCATTGCGGGTGCGATGCGCCGCGGTCTTTGCTTCGTGCGGCGCTTGCCTCTCATCCAAATTTGGTATCCATCAACCTTGGCTCCTCCATCGTAGAGCCATCAAAATCCGACCCCATGCCCAACGTCCTCACCATCAACATCCAAGGCAAGCACAGCAAGGCCGATGTATTGGCGGCCATGGGCGAAGCACTACAGCTGGGCGGCCCCGGCGGCAATCACCCGGTGCGCCCCGGCGAAGAGTCCGGCTGGGGCATGAACTGGGATGCGCTGTTCGACTGCCTGCTCAATCTGCATTCCGGCGGCATCTGGGGAACGAGCCCCGTCATCGAGTTCCCGCTCGAACTCGTCATCACCGGCGCCGGGTTATTCGCGCGGGACAATCCTGATGCTTTCGCCGTGTTGAACGACGTGCTGGAGCAGACCCGCGAGACCTATGCCCGGTCCGGGCGCGTCTTCGAATTCGTCATCCGCGAATAGACCTGCGGGCAGCGCAATCTGCGGACACAGGAGCGCGCGGTCACGCTGCGCTCCGAATCAACCCCGCACCAACACCAGCCCCGGCGGCAACGCCTCCCCGAACACCCGCCGCTGATCCGCCTCGTCCAGCACCGTCACCTCCCGCACCATCGCCACCCAGCCCGGCGCAGCATGCGCGGCTTCCAGCTTCCCGGCGATCTGCATGCGAACCTCCTCCGGCAGATCCCGCACCCGGTCCCCCGTGGCCTGCGCGATCTGGGCCACGGCGAAGGCCGCGGCCTCGTGCCGCGCCCAGTCGGGAGCGATGTCGGCCTCGATCTGCGCGAGCCAGCCCTGCACGGTGGCAGGGGGTAGCACGTGGTGCACGCTGGCATAGAGCGGCTGGCGGGCGCCCAGGCGGCCCAGGGCCCACCAGAGTTCGGCCGTTGGGCGTTGTGGCTGCTGCTGTTTCTGTTGTTGCTTCAGCCGCTGCAGCAGCCAGCCGCCGAACTGCGTCTTGTCGGCCGGCTGGATGCGCTCGAACGAGGCGGCCATGCGCAGCAGTTCGTCGGGCGCCTGCATGCGCGGACCGTCGGGGGCGGGGATGTCGGTACCGCCCGCGGGCTGCAGGTAGTAAGCGATGACGTCGTAGACCATCTGCTGCTGTTCGGCGTCCAGGCCGCCCGCGATGCGGCGCCAGAGGGTCCACCATTCGGACCATTGCTGGCTGTCGTCGCTGTGGGCGATGCCGGGGCCGAACAGCTCCCACATCTGCTGCATGCGCCAGCCGTCGAGCGGGTCGCCGAAGCCGGGGCGCAGGGTGAAGCCGACGAGGTTGAACCAGGTGCGTTCGTGCTGGGCGGAGCGGCGGCGGCGTTTGGCGCCCTGCAGCAGGGCCCCGAAAAGGGTGCGCAATAGGGGAGTGGGCCAGGTGGCGCGGTCGCCGAGCAGGCGTTCCAGGGTGGTGCGCAGCTGGCGGACCTCTTTCGTGTCCACGCCCTGCTGCTTCTTGCCGCCATAGACGCGGTCGATGGCGGCGAGGGCTTCGGGCAGGCGGGGCTGGGGAGCCGTGGCCTTGGATGGGGATGCGGCGGAAGCGGTCCTGGCGCCGGTATTCGCGTCGGCACCTGCGTCCCCGTCGTCATGCACATCCTGCGTGGCCGCATCGCCGCGCAGCTGGAATTCGAGTTGCCAGCGCTGGGGATGCGGGGCGTTCACGGCGACGCAGTGCATTTCCAGCGTGCCGACGTCGGTGATGCGGGCTTCGAGCTGTACCTCGACCTGTGCCGCACCGCCAGCCTGCGTTTTGGGCAGCACGGTGGCGATGGGGGGCAGGCGCTGCAGGCCTTCGTCGCCGTCCTGCAAGGCGATGAGGTCCCCCGCACCGTGCTGGCGATCGGCGGCGCTGGTGACCAGGTTGAAGCGCACGGGCCGGCCCAGGCGCAGGCGGAAGCGCCGGTCCGCGAGCCGGACGGTGTCGCCTTCGGGGGTGCCGTGCGGCAGCACGCAGACGCCCTGGCCGCCATCGAGCGCGAGGTAGTAGGCGCGGGCCGCGCTGCTGCGGATGCGCGGCGCGCTGCCGGCGCGGGCCATGGCGTAGGCGACGGCGCCGCGCGCGACGGCGGCGTCGAGGCGGGGGTCGTCGACCTCCAGCAGGCGGATGGGCGGAGCACCGGCCGGCTGCCAGTCGCGCAGGGTGGCGAGCAGGCGCTCGCGCAGGGCCTGGGCGTGGAACACGCCGCCATTGAGCAGCACGGTGTCGGGCAGGGCGCCGCCCTGGCGCCGCAGGAAGGCGGCGATGTGGCGGGTGATGGCGGCGTCGTGGGTGTAGGGCAGGCCGAATTCGACGAGGGCGCCACGCGCACGTAGGGGCTGCGCATCCGCCGCGACCTGTGGGAAAAACCCCTCGACCAGCAGCCGGTCCACGTCGGCGCGCGTGAGGGTGGCGGAGCGCGCGCCGCCGATCAGCCGGCTGCCGCTGCCCTGGAGCGTGACGGTGGTCTCCGCGGGGCCGTCCGGGGCGAGCAGGCGCTCCTTGGCGCTGCGGCAGCGCTGGGTGAGCTGCGCGAGCTGGATCGCCGAGAGCGGGGCATGCGCGGGCTGGCCTGCTTGGCTGGGTTGGCCCGCCGGTCCGCCCGACAGCCGCGGCTCGATCCAGCGGGCGAGCGCGAGGTCCATGTTGTCGCCGCCAAGCACGAGGTGGTCGCCCACGCCGGTGCGCGCGAGCTGGGGCTGGCCGGCGGCGTCGAGTGTGACGTCGATAAGGGTCAGGTCGGTGGTGCCGCCGCCCACGTCCACCACCAGCAGGCGGCGCGTGCCGGCCAGCTGGCTGGCGAGGCCGGCGCGGTGGGCGAAGACCCAGTCGTAGAACGCGGCCTGCGGTTCTTCGATGAGGTGCACGGGCCCCAGGCCGGCGAGTGCGGCGGCCTGCAGGGTGAGCTGGCGCGCGCCTTCGTCGAACGAGGCGGGCACGGTGAGCACGGTGGGCTGCTGCGCGAGGGGGGCCTCGGGGTGGGCGTGGTCCCAGGCGTGGCGCAGGTGGCGCAGATAGCTGGCGCTGGCCTCCAGCGGGGAGACCTTGGGCACCTCATGGGGCGCGCCCCAGGGCAGGATGGCGGCGGTGCGGTCCACGGCGGGGTGCGACAGCCAGCTCTTGGCGCTGGCCACGAGCCGGCCGGGCGTCTGCTGGCCGAGTTCGCGCGCGAAGGCGCCGAGGATGGCGGGCTCCTGCGATGGCCAGGGCAGGGGCAGGTCGGCCGCCGCGAGCGCGCCTTCGGCCGCATGGAAGCGCAGCGAGGGCAGCAGGGGCCGCGGCGCGACCTCGCCGGCCGCGATGCTCTGCGGGATGGGGAAGACCTGGATGTCGTCCGCGCCCACGGGCGCGAACGCGAGCACGGTGTGGGTCGTGCCCAGGTCGATGCCGATGCGGAAGGCGGCCGCCATCACGCGTCGCGGACGTCGAACTCCACCTTCCACTGCGCGCCGCCCGAGGCCCTATCACTCGCTTGTGCCAGCAGCTCCAGCGTGCCGATGTCGGTCACGCGGGCGCGCAGTTGCACGGGCACGACCTCGCCTGCGGCGCGGCCTTCGGCGGGCAGGTGGGCTTCGATCTGCGCGAGTTCCTGCAGTTCTTCGGGCGACCAGAAATCCAGCAGGGTGCCGGGCTGGTCGCCCCGCCGCACGGACGATCCGAAGAAGCGGAAGCGCACGGATTCGCCGACCACGAGGCCCAGTTGCTGCGGCGGCAGCGGCGCCTCTGAGCCTTCTTCCATGCCGAAGGGGGCGACGCACAGGGCCTGCACGGGCGGCTCGAGGCCGGGCACGGCGGGCATGCTGGATTCGATGCCGACGTAGTAGGCCTGGGCCGTGCCGCCGCGGATGCGGATGCCGCGGCCCTGGCGCACCTGGCCGTAGTAGGCGGCGCCGCGCGCAACGGCGTGGTCCATGTCGGCGCCCTGCAGCAGGCGGGCGGGCTGCGCGCCGTCGGCGGCGAGCCAGGCGTTGAGCGTGGAGAGCACGCGATCGGCCAGCAGTTCGGACTTGAACACGCCGCCGTTGAACAGCACGGCCGTGGGGTGCAGGAAGGTCGCGCCCTCGGGCTGCGCGAAGCCCGGCAGCTGCGCGGTGGCGCCCGCCTGGCGGCCCAGCAGCGCGGCGAGGTGGCGGGTGACGGCGGCGTCCTGCGCATAGGGCAGGCCGATCTGCGTGAGGCCGGCGCGCGGGCGGGTGATGGGCCGGGCGCTGCTCTCGACGGCCGGGAAGAAGCCTTCGAGCAGGATGGTGGAGAGCAGTTCGCGCTGCAGCTCGGTGCGGATGGAGCCGCCGATCAGTTTGGAGCCGCGGCTGGGCACGACCAGGGGCACGCTCTGCAGGCCGGGGTCGCTGAGCAACTGCTCCTTGGCCAGGCGGCACGCATAGGTGAGCGCGCGCATCTGCCAGGGGTCGAGCTGTTTGCCTTCGGCGGCCAGGCCGCGCGCCACGCCATGGGCCAGGGCCAGGTCCATGTTGTCGCCGCCGAGCAGGATGTGCTCGCCCACGGCCACGCGGTTGAGCTGCAGGTTGCCGGCGTCTTCGGTGACGGCGATGAGCGAGAAGTCGCTGGTGCCGCCGCCCACATCGACGACGAGGATCACGTCGCCCACCTGTACCTGCTTGCGCCAGTCGCCCGCGCTTGCGGCGATCCAGCTGTAGAGCGCGGCCTGGGGTTCTTCCAGCAGCGTGATGCCCTGGTAGCCCGCGGCCTGGGCGGCCTCGGCCGTGAGTTCGCGCGCGGCCGGGTCGAACGATGCGGGGATGGTGACGGTGACGGACTGCTGGTCGAACGGCGCCTCGGGGTGGCGGTGGTTCCAGGCGTCGCGCAGGTGCTGCAGGTAGTGGGTGCTGGCGGCCAGCGGCGAGATGCGTTCGACCTCGGGCGGCGCGTCGGCCGGCAGGATGCCGGCGCGGCGGTCCACGCCGGCATGGCCGAGCCAGCTCTTGGCGCTGGAGACGAGGCGGATCGGCGTCAGCGCGCCGTGGCTGCGCGCCCATTCGCCGGTGATGCGGCCGGGCGTGGCGTTCCAGGGCAGGGCCAGGTCGCCGGGCGCGAATTCGCTGTCGTGCGGCACGTAGAGGAAGGACGGCAGCAGGGAATAGTCCTGCACGGCGCCGGGGCCGCTCTGCTGGGCGATGGGCAGGATCTCGGGCGCCGCGCCCTCGCTGTGCAGGTCGACCCAGGAGAGCGCGCTGTGCGTGGTGCCGAGGTCGATGCCGATGGCGTATTTCGCTTCGCTCACAGCTCGACCTCCGCGGGGGCGATCACGCGGGTGTCGTGCCCTTCGGTGAGGGCGGGCAGGCGCACGGCGGTGGCGCGCCAGCCCTTGTGCTGCAGGGTGCCGGTGAACGGCGGCTGGCCGACCACGTTGCCGGTGACGCGCACGGCGGCGGCATCGAAGCCGGCCGGCAGGGTCAGGCGGCTGCCTTCGGCTTCGGTGCGCACGGGTTCAAGGTCGAAGGTGTCCTGCAGCACCTTGCGCGCGCCGCCGTGCAGCAGGCGCGCGGCACCGCCCACGTCGGCATCGGAATAGGCGCCGATGTCTTCCTGCAGGAAATCGACGAAGCGCGCTTCGCGCTGCAGCAGGGCCAGCAGCTGCAGGGCGGCATCGACGTCGGCCGTGGCGCGCACGGGGGCCGGGGCAGGTACCGGGGCCGGCGGCGGGGCCTGCACGGGCGCAGGTGCCGGTGCGGGAGGGGGCGGCGGCACTTCGCTGGCCAGCGGAGCGCCGCTGCGCAGCGCCTGCACGCGCGCGGCCAGGCGGCCGTCGCCCAGCAGGGCGAAGAAGCTGCCGATGGCCAGGGAGAGGCGGGAGAGGAAGGGGAGTTCTTGGGGTTCGGTCATGGGTCTGTGGTGGCGCCATGGGGCGCGACGGGCAGCAGTTGGGCCGGCCTGGAGCCGGGCCCCGTGACCGCTATTGTCTTCAATGCGGGAAAGCAGTTGTAAAACCCGAGGATTCCGCACGGGGCTGCCGGGTGACGGGCAGGCATTGCAGAACGCCGAAGACCAGCTCGAACACCGTGAACCCCAGCACGATCGCGTTGGCGCCTTGCACCACGGCATGGATCTGTGCGGCGGCGAACAGCAGCCGGGCGAGGGCATCGAGGCGGCCCAGCAGGACCGAGGGCGACAGCAGCCTCGCCAGAGACCACGCCACCACGACGGCGCCCAGCAGGTTGGCCAGCAGCATGTGCGTGGCGTCCAGCGGGTGGACGGTGCCGGGCAGCTGCCAGTAGAGCGCGAGGGCGGCCAGCTGCGCATACAGCCAGGCGAAGGTCCAGGGCAGGGCGAAGGGCCAGGTGACCAGCAGGTCGTACCAGGCGCTGGCGCGCACGATCCGGAGGTAGGCAGGAGGAGTCATCGATGCGTTCGCAAAAGTGGTGGAAGAGGGCGCGAGCTTCCACCCTGAAGTAAGCTTCAGGGTCAACCACTTTTTTTTTCGTTCCGCACCCGCTGCGGGGCGGCTGCACGCATGCGCATCGGAGAACTGGCCGAACTGTCGGGCCTCAGCCGGGAGGCACTGCGCTTCTACGAACAGCGGGGCCTGATACGCGCGCGCCGCCAGGCCAACGGCTATCGCGACTACCCGCCGGAGGCGGTGATGCTGGTGCAGTACATCCGCACCGCGCAGCAGCTCGGCTTCACGCTGGCGGAGATCGGCGAGCGCCTGCCGCAGCTGTGGGATGCGCCGGATCCCGCGCCCGCGCTGGCGGCGGTGCTGGCGCACAAGCTGACCGAGATCGACGCGCGCATCGCTGCGCTCACGGAGTTGCGGGCCGTGCTGGCCGGGCGCATCGCGCTCGCCTGTCCGCTGGAGCCCGCGTGACGCCCCGGCCCCGGCGCTTTACTGCATGAACCAGCCGTGGCTCACCACCAGCGACTGGCCGGTGAGCGCATTCGTGGGGAACGCGGCGAACAGCAGGGCGGCGCGCGCGACGTCGTCGGTGGTGGTGAATTCGCCGTCCACCGTTTCCTTGAGCATGACGTTCTTCACGACTTCGTCCTCGGTGATGCCCAGCGTCTTCGCCTGCTCGGGGATCTGCTTTTCCACGAGGGGCGTGCGCACGAAGCCGGGGCAGATCACGTTGGCGCGCACGCCCTTGGCAGCGCCTTCCTTGGCCACGGTCTTGCACAGGCCGATCAGGCCGTGCTTGGCCGTCACGTAGGGGGCCTTGAGCTTGGAGGCTTCCTTGGAGTGCACCGAGCCCATGTAGATCACGCTGCCGCCGCGGCCCTGCGCATACATGTGCTTGAGGCAGGCGCGCGTGGTGAGGAAGGCGCCGTCCAGGTGGATGGCGAGCATCTTCTTCCAGTCGGCGAAGCTGAATTCCTCGACCGGGTGCACGATCTGGATGCCGGCGTTGCTGACCAGGATGTCGATGCCGCCGAAGGCCTTGGCGGCCTCCTCGACAGCGGCGTCCACCTGGGCCTCGTCCGTCACATCGACGGCCACGCCCAGGGCCTGTGCGCCGGTGGCCTTGAGTTCATCCGCGGTGGCGGTGGCGGCGTCCTTGTTCAGGTCGGCGATGACGACCTTGGCGCCTTCCTTCGCGAAGAGGGTGGCGATTTCCTTGCCGATGCCGCTGGCCGAGCCGGTGATGAAAGCGACCTTGTCCTTGAGTTGCATGGGAATGTCCTCGGGGTTGGGTTGGATGTGCGGATGGATGAATGGAAGCGGGGAAGGCGGGCCGGTCAGGCGAGGTAGTCGTGTTCCACGGTGCCCAGGGCCAGCGTCATGTCGGCGATGTAGTGCACGGCGGATTCCACCTTGCGCACCGGCAGGTCGGCCACGGGCGCCAGCGCGTGCGGATGCAGCTCCAGCGAGGCCGGGGCCGTCCAGGCGCCGTGCAGGGTCACATCGACCATGTGGTAGCGCACCAGTTCGCAGATGCGCGGCGTGCCATCGACGTGGGGAATGATCTTGAGCAGGAAATTGGGCTGCGCGATGCCGGCGAGCACGGGGCCGGGGTCGAGTTGCCGGTGCTTGAAGCCCATGGTGGCGCTGGCCACGCGCACGCGGCCGTAGTCCAGCGTGCCGACGATCACGTCGGTCTCGTAGCTGAACGCGGGGTTGGCGAGCTTCTTGGGAAAGCCCCACAGCTCGCGCCCGCCGGCGATGGGGGGATGGTCGTCGAGGTACATCGCATGCACGTAGGCGCCTTGTTCCACGCCGCGTTCGGTGCGCAGCTGCACGGGAATCACCTGGCCCGACTCGGTGTAGTCGCCGAAGCCGGTGGAGTCGGGCATGCGGATGAATTCGTACTTCACGAGCGGCTCGGTCACTTCGAGCGGCTCGGGCACCACGGCGCGCAGGGCGTCCAGGTCGGTGCGGTAGGTGATGACCATGAACTCGCGCCGCATGAAGCGGTAGGGCCCCGGGGGAAAGGCGGGGCTGGTCAGGGGCATGGCAAAAGCCTGCTGGCGGACGTCTTCGATCTTCATGCGGGCACTTTCGGATGGAAGGGGAGAGGGCGGGTGGGATCTTCGCCGCCAGTCTTGCCAGTGCCGCTTAGAAACGGCTTAAGCGGCGGCGTGACGGGGCCGCGTCCTACAGGCCGCCGGGTTCGCCCACCGGGTGTCGCACCCGCGCGGCGCCGGGTTCGCTCAGGTCGAAGGTGGTCACGCCGTTGCGGGCCTCGCTGCGCAGCCATTCCGGGTGCGCCAGCGTGGCCTGCATGTCGCGCATGCCGGCCTGCCAGTGCTCGAGCACCGTGGCGCGCGAGAATTCGTAGTCCTTGGAGTCGCGCTCGTAGGACCGGCCGCGGTAGATCAGGTGGACGATGTCGATCGGCGCGTGCGTGAACTGCGCGCGCAGGGCTTCCACGCTCGGGTCATGGCGCAGTTCGGGCGGCAGCTTGTCCATCAGGTCGGCGAGGGCCTGCTGCAGGTTGACATTGGCCGACAGCGCATCGGTGTTCATGCGCGTGCGGCTGGAGTACATGATGTCCTTTTGCCGCTGCGCCACTTCCGAAAGCGTGGCGGGCACGGCGCCGCGGGCGCTGAACAGGTCCACCTGCAGCACCAGCAGCGGGCGCGTGCGGGGATGCACGTCGAGCACGTACTGCAGCGGCGTATTGGACACCACGCCGCCGTCCCAGTAGTCTTCGCCGTCGATGTGGACCGCCGGGAAGCCCGGTGGCAGGGCGCCGCTGGCCATGATGTGCTCGGGGCCGATCGCCTGCTCGGTGCTGTCGAAATACACCGAATTGCCGGTGCGCACGTTGACGGCGCCCACGCTGAGCCGCATCCCGCCGTGGTTGATGCGGTCGAAATCGACCAGCCGCTCCAGGGTGCCCTTGAGGGGGCTGGTGTCGTAGTAGCTGGTCACGGGCGCGGAGGCGCCCAGCAACAGGGCGGGGTCCAGGCGCGGCTTGAAGAAGCCGGGAATGCCGAACAGCGCTCCGGTGGTGGCGCTCCACTGATTGAGCAGTGCGCGGTCGCCCAGGTACTGCGGCACCTGCTGCCCGAAGCCCGAGGAGACGAGGTTCCAGAACTCCCGCAGGCGCGCGACGCGGTGTTCCGGCGCGTTGCCCGCGATGAGTGCCGCGTTGATGGCGCCGATCGAGACGCCCGCGACCCAGTCGAGGGCCGGATGCGCTTCGAACAGTGCTTCGTACACCCCTGCCTGGTAGGAGCCCAGCGCGCCGCCGCCCTGGAGGACGAGCGCGCGGTCCGCGGACTGCATGTCCACGCCGCCCGCAGGCAGCCGGGTACCCGGCAGGGGGTGGGAAGGGGGGGGCGCGGGCGAACGGGGCGTCCTGTTCCTGGTGCTCATGCGATGGCCTGTGCGGTAGGGGGTGGAAGGCATGCCTGCACCCCGTGGATGGAGCGCACTGTCGAGATCGCAATATACGCATTTGCGACGTGGCGCGCCCGGGGCGCCTGTCATCACCCCGTCCCCGCATGTGGCCCGCACCCGGCGCGCAGCCTGGCGGCAGCCCGCCGGCTCCCGCGATGCCCCGGGCGTGCCGGGCAACCTGGAAGGCGGGGACGACGCCCTACGTGCGCCGGCCCGCGGCGGACGGCAGGGCCGGGACGGCGGCGGCCGCACCGGTACGGGCCGCGCCGAGCCGGAAGAAGGCGACGGATTCGACGAGCCTCCGGGCCTGGCCATGGAGGCTGCCGGCCGCGGCGGCGGACTCTTCCACCAGCGCCGCGTTCTGCTGGGTGACCTGGTCCATCTGCGCCACGGCCTCGCCGACCTGGGAGACGCCCTGGCTCTGTTCCTGGCTGGCCGTGCTGATCTCCGCCATGATGCCGGTCACCTGCCGGATCGAGTCCACGACCTGCGTCATCGTCTCGCCGGCGCGATCGACCAGGACCGTTCCCTGCTCGACGCGCTCCACGCTCGTGGAGATCAGTTCCTTGATTTCCCTGGCCGCGGAGGCGCTGCGCTGGGCCAGGCTGCGCACCTCGCTCGCCACCACGGCGAAGCCCCGGCCCTGTTCCCCCGCGCGGGCGGCTTCCACCGCGGCGTTCAGGGCCAGGATGTTGGTCTGGAAGGCGATGCCGTCGATCGTGCCGATGATGTCCGCGATGCGCCGCGAACTCTCGGTGATGCCCTTCATGGTCTGCACCACCTCGCCGACCGCGCCGCCTCCCTGCTCGGCCACCCGGGAGGCGCTGATCGCCAGTTCGTTGGCCTGCCGCGCGTTGTCCGCATTGCGGCGCACGGTGGCGTTGAGTTCCTCCATGGAGGCCGCGGTTTCCTCGAGGGAGGAGGCCTGCTGCTCGGTGCGTGCCGACAGGTCGTTGTTGCCCTGGGCGATCTGCGTGCTGGCGGCGGCCACGCTCTCGGCGCTCGTGCGCACGCTGCCGACCACCCGGGCCAGGCTGTCGCGCATGCCCGCCAGGCTGCGGATGAGCAGGCCGACCTCGTCACTGCCATGGGTGTCGATGTGGATGGCGAGGTTGCCCGCGGCGACTTCCTCCAGCACGCCGCTGGCCAGTGCCAGCGACCGGCGCAGGCGCAGCACCAGGGAGCAGCCCATGGCCAGCGCCAGCAGCATGCAGGCCACGATGGCCGCCACCATGGCGAGGCGCAGCCGTTCGTACAGCGCGTTGGCACTGTCGTATTCGGTGCGGGCGCCCTGCACCTGCGCGTCGATCAGCTTGCCGACCACATCCTGCAGGGGATCGATGGCCGGGTACATCTCGCGGGCCGCATAGTCGGCCAGCGGCTGCCGGTCTCCGGAGACCATGAGGGCCGCGAGGCGCGACGCCGCGGCATCGGCCACCGCGAGGCGCGGCTTCATCTCCTGCAGCAGGCGTTCCTCCTCGGGCAGCAGACGTGTCCTGCCGAAGGCCTCGAGCTGGGCGCGGATCGACTCTGCCGCCTTGCGGATCTGCTCCGCACCCTGCGATCCGGTGAGGGCACCGTCCCGGACCTTGTGCGCGGCATCCACCACGCTGACCGCGTACAGGTCGGAAACCGCCTTCAGGTAGGTCAGCGGAATGACGCGGTCCTCATAGACCGAGTGCAGGCCCTCGTTGGATTTGCCCATGCCGTACAGGCCCAGCGCACCGAGGATGGCCAAGGCGGCGCAGAGCACTGACAGGAGGACGACGAGGCGGGTGGAGAGCTTCATGGGAGAGAGGCGGCCAAAGCGCGGGTAACAAAGTGTTTGCGGATTTTCCCATAGTTAAATTTTTTATCATTTTTACTGTAGTTTTTCAGAAAAATCAGTAGAAACGCTGGTTGTGCACGAGGGGTCCAGATGCCCTGCGACCCCATGCGGAGGGGAACCGAAACATTTTTTACGCAAGCGCCGCAACTTTATAAATACAAATAATTCGCATTACTTATTTTGTTTGTATCATCGCTTTCCGCGCGACGGAACCGCCGCCGCCCATTCCAGGAAAGCGATGCTTATGTCCTTCATGCCGTTGTCCGAACCTTCCCTGGCCGATGTGTTCGTTGCCCACCGTGCGCAGCTGTGGCGTGTGGCGCGGCAGATCGTCAATACCGAGGACCTGGCGGACGATGTGGTGCAGGACGCCTACCTGAAGCTCGCCGAAGGGCCCAGGCGCGTGGCGGAGCGGCCCATCGGCTACTGCTGCCAGGTGGTGCGCAACCTGGCGCTGGACTATTGCCGCCGGCACCGCGTGGAGGCGAGCTACCGCACCTTCGACGTGGACGTGGAAGCCATCGATGTGCCGTGCCATCGCTCCCCCGACCGCCACATGTGCGAGCAGCAGGTGATCCACGCGATCGACGAGGTGCTCTCGCAGCTGCCGCCGCGCACGCGCATGGTGTTCGAGCTCTACCGCATCGAGGGCCTCACGCAGCGGCAGATCGCCGAACGCCTGGGCTGTGCGCTGGGGCTGGTGAACGGCCTGATCGCGGAGGCTGCGAAGGCGGTGGCGCGCTGCCGCGTCCACATGATGGCGGGGCAGTGACTCTGGCGCGGTCCCGCGCGGCGGGCTGACGGGGCGGCGGGCGCGGCGTGCAGGCCGCCCGTGGCGGCGGCGTTACTGTCGGGATGCGCTAGGCTCGGTGCATGACTGCCCCCCACGATGAGGATCCCACCTGGGACGCGGCCTGGACCTGGGTCCAGCGCGAATTCGACCGCGAGACGTTCGACGAGGCCGCGCGCGCCGAACTGGCCGCGTGGCTGCACGCGGACCCCCTGCACCGCCAGCGCTACGAGGAGGCCGCGCAGCTGTGGCGGCTGGCCGGCATGGTGCCGCGCCGCACGGACGATGGCGGCGGGCATTCCTGAAACGTGCCGCAACGGCCCCGGGTGCAGGCCGCGATGAACAGATGGCCCCGCCAACCGTCTTGTGAAGGCAGGCCCGTCCGGATGCGCTCTCCCTGTCGGGAGCCGCGCGGCGGGGCTGGATGTTCAACCGCACAAGGGATGCACCGATGTCTACGAGCTGCTTCGACCGCGAGGACGAAACCTTCATCGTCCTGATCAACCACGAGGAACAGTATTCGATCTGGCCGCACTGGAAGGCCGTGCCCGAAGGCTGGAAGGCCGTGGACGGCGTGCGCGGCGACAAGAAGACCGTGGTGGCCTACGTGGACGGCGCCTGGACCGACATGCGGCCGAAGTCGCTGCGCGACTGGATGGCGCAGCAGGACGCCGGGGCCGCGGCAGAAGGTTCCACCGCCGCGGCGGCCTGACGGCGATGGCCATGGCGAGCGACGCGGACCTGGTGCTGCTGTGCCTGCCCTGCGCGGGCGCGAGCGCGACGATGTACCTGCGCTGGCAGCGGCGCCTGCCCCCCGGGTTGCGGGTGGTGCCGGTGGAGCTGCCCGGCCGCGGCGCGCGCATGGGCGAGCCGTTCGCGCGGTCGTACGCCGATCTCGTCGGCCCGCTGGCGGAGGGCTGCCTGCGTGCCGCCGGTGGTGCCGCGTTCGCGCTTTTCGGCCACAGCATGGGGGCGCTGCTCGCCTATGGCGTCGCCTGCCGCATGGAGGCCCTGGGCGGTGCCGTGCCCGCGGCACTGGCCGTGTCGGCCTGCGCCGCGCCCGCGCTGCGCAGCGGCGAGCGCTACGCGGAGCCGCTGGACGATGCGCGCCTGATGTCGGACCTGCGCGAGCAGGGCGGCACGCCGGAGGCGGTGTTCGCCGAGCCTGAGCTGCTGCGCATCACGCTCGACGTGCTGCGGGCGGACTACCGCCTGTGCCACGGCTTCCGCCGGCCGGAGTGCGTGGAGGGCGCGGCGCCGCTGTCCTGCCCCGTCCACATTTTCGGCGGGCGGGCTGACCGCATCGCCGCGGCCGAACTGCAGGCCTGGGCGCGCGAGACGCGCGGCCCTTCGACCCTGGACTGGTTTGGCGGCGGGCACTTTTTCCTGCGCGAGGAGGAGGACCGCTTCCTGCGGACCCTGGCCGCGCGCATGACGGCTCCGGGGGCGGCGCGCGGCGCGCAGCCCCTGGCGGCCACCGCCTGACCGCGGCCACCCTTTTTTTCCTGCTTCCTTTTCTGGTTTCCCGCGCTGCCGCTGGCGCCGCGGGCTGGCAGCGCCTTTGCGCGCACGAGGAGTTCCACATGAATGAAATGCCGATGCAATTCAGGCGCCAGGCGCCCGAAGGGTCCGAACTGCCCCTGCTGATCACGCCGAACCGGCCCGGGGAGGGGCTGCTCGATGCCTTCGGCCGCCTGCGTCCGCGCATCGAGGAGGCGCTGCCGGCCGTGGGCGGGGTGCTGCTGCGCGGTTTCGACGTGCCGGCCGTAGAGACCTTCCAGCAGTTCGCGGCGGCCTTCGGCGATCCGCTGCTGAAGTACGAGTTTGCCTCGACGCCGCGCTCGGCCGTGGAGGCCTCCACCGGGGCCGGTGTCTATACCTCCACGGAGTATCCCGCGCACCAGACCATTCCGCTGCACAACGAGCAGGCCTACACCCGCGAGTGGCCCATGCGCATCTGGTTCCACTGCGTGACGGCGGCACCGGAAGGGGGCGAAACGCCGATCGCGGACAGCCGGGCCATCTACCGGCGCATGCCGGAGCGCATCCGCCGCCTCTTCGAGCCCGGCGTGCTGTATGTGCGCAATTTCGGCGAAATGGACGTGCCTTGGCAGAAGGTGTTCAACACGGACCGCCGCGATGCGGTGGAGGCGTTCTGCGCGAAAGCGGGCATCGCGTGGGAGTGGAAGGACGACGGCGGGCTGCGCACGCGGCAGCTGTGCCAGGGCATCGAGGTCCACCCCGTCACGGGCGAGACCGTGTGGTTCAACCAGGCCCACCTGTTCCATATCTCCGCGCGCGACGCGGAAGAGCGCGAGGTGCTGGAGGAGGTGCTGGGCATCGACAACGTGCCGCGCAATACCTTCTTCGCCGATGGATCGCCCATGCCCGATGCACTGATGGACGAGGTGCGCGCGGTGCTGGACGCAGAGACCGTGTCCTTCCCCTGGGAGAAGGGCGACGTGGTGATGCTGGACAACATGCTGGCGGCCCATGCGCGCGCGCCCTTCAAGGGGCCGCGCAAGGTGGTGGTGGCCATGGCACGGCCCCACGGCAACCTGGGAGCGGGCGCATGAACGCGAAGGATCTCGCACTGTCCGCGGCCCTGGATGCGGAGGCGGCGGCGCCGCGCAATTTCGTCGAGCGGCTGCGCACGCTGGCCGGGGAGCGGCCGGACGCTGTCTGGCTGACGGTGGTGGACGAACCGCAGGGCGGCCGGCGCGAAGTGGCGCTGACCTATGCGGAGTTCGCGCGCCGCGTGCACGCCCTGGCCGCGCGGCTGCAGCAGCGGTTCGCCCCGGGCGAACGCGCGCTCGTGCTGCAGGACAACGACGAGCACTATGCCGCCAGCATGCTGGCGTGCTTCCACAGCGGCATCGTCGCGGTGCCGGTGTTCCCGCCCGAATCGCAGCGGCCCCAGCACCTGGCGCGGCTGCAGGGCATCGCGCGGGACTGCGGCGCGGCCTGCGTACTGACCACGACGGAGTGGGAGGCGATGGTGCGCGCCGGTTTCCCCGGCCTGGAAGTGATCGCGGGCGACGCGGTGGACCTGGCGCTCGCCGGCGCGTGGCGCACGCACGAACCGGCGGACGACGACCTGGCCTTCCTGCAGTACACGTCCGGCTCCACGGGGCATCCCAAGGGCGTGATGGTGACGCACGGCAACCTGATGGCCAACGAGCGGGCCATCCAGGAAGGCATGGCCACGGGGCCGGAGGACCGCTTCGTCTCGTGGGCGCCGCTGTTCCACGACATGGGCCTGATCGGGGGGCTGCTGCAGCCGCTGTACTGCGGGGCATCGCTCGTGCTGGTGTCGCCGCGCTACTTCCTGGAGCGGCCCGCTCGCTGGCTGGAACTGGTGTCGCGCCACCGCGCCACGGTCAGCGGCGGGCCCGATTTTTCCTACCGCCTCTGCCTGGAACGCATCAGCGAGGCGCAGGCGCAGGGGCTGGACCTGTCGCACTGGCGCGTGGCCTACAGCGGGGCGGAGCCCGTGCGGGCCGACACCATGGCGGCCTTCGCCGAACGCTTCGCGGCGCACGGTTTCCGCGCAGGCGCGGTGCATGCCTGCTATGGCCTGGCCGAGGCGACGCTCTACGTGACCGGTGTGCGGCCCGGGCAGGGCCTGTGGGCACGGGCATTCTCCGCACAGGCGCTGGCCGTGGGCGCGGCGGAGCCCGGCGATGCGGGCACGGGCCCGCTGCTCGTGGGCTGCGGGGGGCCGGCGAGCGGGCATGCCGTGCAGATCATGGACGTGGCTTCGCTCGCCCCTGCCGATGCGGGCTGCGTGGGGGAGGTCTGGGCGAGCGGGCCCAGCGTGGCGGCGGGCTACTGGGGCCAGCCGGAGGCGACGGCTTCCACCTTCGTGGAGCACGGCGGCCGGCGCTGGCTGCGCACGGGCGACCTGGGCTTCCTGCATGAAGGGCAGCTGGTCGTGACCGGGCGCACCAAGGACCTGATCATCCTGCGCGGCCACAACGTCTATCCGCAGGATGTGGAGCGGGCCATCGAGGCCGAGGTGGAGGCAGTGCGCAAGGGCCGCGTGGCCGTGTTCCCGGTGCAGGGAGCGCAGGCCGAGGGCATCGGCGCGGCGGTGGAGGTGTCGCGCGGCATGCAGAAGCTGGTGCCGCCGCACGCGCTGGTGGAGGCCCTGAGCGCGGCCGTGAGCGAGGCGGTGGGCGAGCCGCTGTCGGTCGTGCTGCTGCTGCAGCCCGGCACGCTGCCCAAGACCACCAGCGGCAAGCTGCAGCGCAGCGCCTGCCGCGCGGCGTGGTCGGAGCGCAGCGCCGATGCCTACGCTATCTACGAGTGGGGGCGCTTCGTGCGCGGCGGGCAGCAGGAGGCTGCCGCGTCCGGCGGCGGCGCCCTGGATGCGCTCGAGTCCGAGGTGGCGGGCATCTGGCAGGACGTGCTGCGCACCGCGGCGCCGCAGGCGCTGGACCGCAACTCGCATTTCTTCGTGCTGGGCGGCAACTCGCTCGCGGCCACCCAGGCGGCAGCGCGCACCGCGCAGCGCTTCGGCGTGGCGTTCGCGCCGCGCGTGCTGTTCGACCATCCGCGGCTCGGTGCGTGCGTGGAGGCCCTGCGCGCAGCCATGGCCGCGGGGCCGGCGGCCGACGCCGGTGTGGTCGCGAGCTCCGTGGAGCCGCTGCCCCCGTCCCTGCGCACCGGGAACCGGCCGCTGTCGCATGCCCAGGCGCGCCAGTGGTTCCTCTGGAAACTGGCACCTGGGGATGCCGCCTACCACGTGGGTGCGGCGCTGTGGATCGACGGTGAGCTCGATGCCGCGGCGGCGCAGGCCGCGCTGGAGGACGTGGCGCGGCGGCAGGCATCGCTGCGCACCGTGTTCGGCGAAGGCCCGGATGGCGTGCCGTTCCAGCGCGTGGAGGACATGCCGGCGATCGCGTCCGAGACGGCGGACCTCGGCCGCACCGCCTGCTCGGAGCGCGACGATGCCGTGCGCGAGCGACTGGATGCGCTGCAGTCCCGCCCGTTCGACCTGCTGCAGGGCCCGCCGTGGCGCGTGGCGCTGCTGAGCCTGGATGCGCGCACGCATGTGCTCGCCGTGGTGATGCACCACATTCTTTCGGACGGCGCATCGATGCAGCTGTGGGTGGCCGAGTGGCTGGAGGCCTACGGCGCGCGCCGCCAGGGCCTGCCCGCGCGGGCCATGCCGCAGCTGCAGTACATCGATTACGCGGCCTGGGCCGCCGGCCGGCTGGAGGCCGGCGAGGGCGAGCGGCAGTGGGCCTGGTGGCGGGAGCGGCTGGCCGATTGGCACGCGACGCCCTGCGAGGTGCGGCCGGACCATCCGCGCTCGCCGCGGGCCGCCTACACGGCCCGCCGCCATGCCTTCGAGGTGCCGGCGGCGGTGGTGCAGGGCCTGCGCGCGCTGCAGGCGCGCGAGGGTGCGACATCCTTCATGGTGTTGCTGGCGGCCTTGCAGGTGCTGCTGTCCCGGTACACGGGGCAGCCGCGCGTGCGCGTCGGCGCGGCGGTGGCGCAGCGGGGCGTGCCCGGCGTGGACGGGCTGGTCGGCCTCTTCGTGAACACCCTGGTACTGCCCGGTACCGTGGGCCCCCAGGCCACGCTGCTCGGTGTGCTGCGCGATGCGCGCGAACTGGTGCTCGGCGCGCAGGCCCACCAGGAGCTGCCGTTCGACCGGCTGGTGGAGGCACTGCGGCCGGAGCGCAGCGCGGGCGCGAGCCCGCTGTTCCAGGTCATGCTCAACCACCTGGCGGAGGACGACCGGCTGCTGCAGTCGGTGCCGGGGCTCGACGTGCGGGCCGAGCCGCTGCAGGGGCCGCAGGCGCAGTTCGAGCTGGTGCTGGAGGCACGCGAGCGCGGCACCGGGGCGCTGTCGCTCACCTGGGTCCATGCGGCCGAACTGTTCGAGCCGGCCACCATCGAGCGGCTGGCCGGCCATTTCCTGGCCTTGCTGCAGGCGATGGCCGAGGGCCCGGACCAGCCGGCCAGTGCGGTGGAGTGGCTTGCGCCCGCCGAGCGCGCGCAGCTGGACGCCTGGAGCCGCAACGACCACCGCGAGAGCGCGCCCGTGCCGGTCTTCCGGCAGCTGGAGGCGCATGCCGCGCGCCAGCCGCAGGCCACGGCGCTGCTGTTCGGCGATGAAGCCATCGGCTATGGGGAACTGAACGCGCGCGCCAACCGCCTGGCGCACCACCTGCTGCGCGAGGGGCTGCGGCCACAGTCGCTGGTGGGCATCTGCATGCAGCGCTCGGTCGGGATGATCGTGGGCATGCTGGCGGCGATGAAGGCTGGATGCGCCTACCTGCCGCTGGATCCGGAGCTTCCGGCCGGGCGCCTGGGCGACATGCTGGAGCACAGCGGCGCGGCCTGGGTGCTGTCGCATGCGGCGACGGCGGGGCAGGTGCCCTCGCTGCCGGGCGTGCGCGTGATCGGCATGGAGGACCTTCAGGACGAAGTGCCCGGCGATGCGGAGAACCCCGGCATCGCGGTGCATGGCGAGCAGCTGGCCTATGTCATCTACACCTCGGGTTCCACGGGGCGGCCCAAGGGCGTGGCCGTGCGCCACGCGGCGCTGCACACCTGCATGGCCTGGATGCAGGGCGCCTACGGGCTGGCCGCGTCGGACACGGTGCTGCACAAGGCGCCCTTCGGCTTCGACGTGTCGTGCTGGGAGATCTTCTGGCCGCTCACGGCCGGCGCGCGCCTGCTGGTGGCGCCGCCCGGGGCGCACCGCGATCCGGAGCGCATCGTGCAACTGATCGAGCGCCACCAGGTCACCACGCTGAACTTCGTGCCATCGATGCTGCGGGCCTTCCTGGACCATCCGGGCATCGAGCACCGCACCCGCCTGCGCCATGTGATCTGCGGAGGAGAGGCGATGCCCGAGACCCTGCAGCGCGAGGCCCTGCGCCGCCTGCCGGGCGCGACGCTGCAGAACCTCTACGGGCCCACGGAAACGACGATCCACGTCACCCGCTGGACCTGCCGGGACGAGACCGGGCCGGTGCCCATCGGGCGGCCCATCAGCGAAACGCAGGCCTGGGTGCTCGATGCGCAGCTGCAGCCGGTGCCCCAGGGCGTGGCCGGCGAGCTCTACATCGGCGGAGCCCTGCTGGCGCGCGGCTACCTGGGCCAGCCCGGGCTGACGGCCGAGCGCTTCGTGGCCGATCCGCGAGGGGCGGGCGGGCGCCTGTACCGCACCGGGGACTGGGTGCGCTGGAATGCCGAGGGACAGATCGAGTACCTGGGGCGCATCGACCACCAGGTGAAGCTGCGTGGCCTGCGCATCGAGCTGGGCGAAATCGAATCGGCGCTGCGCGCGCAGGCCGGCGTGAAGGACGCGGTGGCGGTGGTGCGCGGCGCGGAGGGCGCCGAGTCGCTGGTCGCCTACGTGGCGGGCGCGGGGGATGCCGTGGCGCTGCGTGCGGCACTGGCACAGCGGCTGCCCGGCTACATGGTGCCCCGGGCCATCGTGGTGCTGGACGCTCTGCCGCTCAATGCCAACGGCAAGGTGGACCGGGCCGCGCTGCCCGATCCCGCGCCTGCAGCGCGCACGGACGCAGGCACCGGTTCTGGCGCCACGGCGCCGCAGGGCAGCACGGCGCACCGGCTGGCGGCGCTGTGGAGCGAATTGCTGGGCGTGCCGTCGGTGGGGCTGCAGGACAACTTCTTCGACCTGGGCGGCCACTCGCTGCTGCTGGTGCGTGCCCATCGCCGGCTGGAGGACGAGTGGGGCTGCCGGCTCGCGCTGGTGGACCTGTTCCAGCACCCCACGGTGGAATCGCTCGCGCGCCGCATCGACCAGGCCGCGGGAGACGGCAGCCCGGCGCAGTCCGGTGCATCCGCTGCGGTGCAGTCCGCCGACGACCGCGCGCGCCGGCAGCGTGCCGCGCTGCTGCAGCGCCGCGTCCATCTTCAAGGAGCCCGGGAATGAATGCGCCCATTGACTCTCCCGTGATCTCTTCGCAGGCACCGAGCGGGCTGGAAATCGCGATCGTCGGCATGGCGGGGCGGTTTCCCGGCGCGCCGGATGTCGAGACCTTCTGGCAGCGCATCCGCGATGGCCTGGACTCCGTCAGGACCTATTCGGATGCGGAGCTCGAGGCCCTGGGCGTGCCCGAGGCGCTGCGCCGCGATCCTGACTACGTGAAGGCGGGCGTGCCGCTCGACGGGTTCGACCGATTCGACGCCGAGTTCTTCGGCTTCACGCCGCGCGAGGCCGAGCAGCTCGATCCGCAGCAGCGGCTGTTCCTGGAAAGCGCCTGGGCCTGTCTGGAGCACGCCGGCTGCGATCCGGCGCGCTGGGAAGGCAAGGTGGGCGTGTACGGCGGCGAAGGGCCGGGCGTGTACCTCATGCGCCACCTGCTGCCCGCGGCCGGACTGGACGAGGGTTCGGGCATCGCCGACGTGCTCGGCCTGATGGGCGCCAATGCGCCCAGCTCGCTCTGCGCCCGCGTGGCCTACAAGCTGGACCTGCGCGGCCCGGCGGTGAGCGTGCAGACGGCCTGCTCCACATCGCTGGTCGCCGTGCACATGGCCTGCCAGTCGCTGCTGGGCCACGAATGCGACATGGCACTGGCGGGCGGCGTGTGGCTGAACCTGCTGCAGCAGGGCGGCTACCGCTACCAGGCCGGTGCGATCCTGTCGCCCGACGGGCACTGCCGCGCGTTCGATGCCGATGCCGCGGGCACGGTGATCGGCAGCGGCGTGGGCGTGGTCGCGCTCAAGCGGCTGGAGGACGCGCTGCGCGATGGCGACACGGTGCATGCCGTCATCAAGGGCAGCGCGGCCAACAACGACGGCGCGGCCAAGGTTGGCTTCACCGCGCCCGGCGTGGACGGGCAGGCCGAGGTGATCCGCGCGGCGCAGCTCGTCGCGGGCGTCTCGGCCGACACCATCGGCTATGTGGAGGCGCACGGCACGGGCACGGCGCTGGGCGATCCCATCGAGATGGCCGCGCTCACGCAGGCATTCCGTGCTGACACGGACAGGCGCGGCTTCTGCGCGGTCGGCTCCGTGAAGACCAACATCGGCCACCTGGACGCGGCGGCGGGCGTGGCGGGGCTCATCAAGGCCGCCCTGGCCCTGAAGCACGCGCAGCTGCCGCCGAGCCTCCACTGCCGGCAGCCGAACCCGCGCATCGATTTCGCATCCAGCCCCTTCTACGTCAATACCGAAACTGCTCCATGGCCCCGGGGCGCCTTCCCGCGCCGCGCGGGCGTGAGTTCGTTCGGCATCGGTGGCACGAACGTGCACGTGGTGCTGGAAGAGGCACCGCCGCCGGTGCCGCGCGCGGGCCGTTCCGTGGACGATCAGGCAGGCCAGGGCAGGGAGGGGCCGGAGGGCATTCTTGAGCCCGGGTGGGAGGTGCTCCCGCTGTCGGCGCGCACCGAGGCCGCGCTGCACGCATCCCGCGCGCAGATGGCCTCCCACCTGCGCGGCGGGCCGCAGGAGGCGCTGGCCGACATCGCGCACACGCTGCAGTGCGGCCGCCGGGCCTGGGCCTGGCGCACGGCCGTGGCGGCGCACGAGCCCGGCCTGGCGGCGCAGCGGCTGGAGGCTCCGTTGCCCGAGCCCCGGCGCGTGCCGGCCACCGCGCCCGAGGTGGTGTTCCTGTTTCCCGGCTCCGGCGCTCAGCACATCGGCATGGCGCAGGGGCTCGACCGGCGCAGCGCGGTGTTCCGGCAGGCGCTGGATGCATGCGCCGCCGTCCTGCGGCAGGAGACCGGGATGGACCTGCGGGCGTTGATCCACCCCGCGCCTGGCCGGGAAGCGGAGGCCGCCGGGCAACTCGCGCGCGTCGAGGTGCTGCAGCCCGCGCTGTTCGCGGTGGAGTACGCGATCGCGCAGTGGTGGATGTCGTGCGGCGTGCGGCCCGCGCTGATGCTGGGCCACAGCCTGGGCGAATATGTCGCGGCCTGCCTGGCCGGCGTCTTCGCGCCCGAGGATGCGATGCGCATCGTGATCTGGCGCAGCCGGCTCATGGCCGGCCTGCCCGAAGGC
Source organism: Acidovorax sacchari (assembly GCF_042847045.1). NCBI lineage: Bacteria > Pseudomonadati > Pseudomonadota > Betaproteobacteria > Burkholderiales > Comamonadaceae > Acidovorax > Acidovorax sacchari. The sequence goes on along the minus strand of NZ_AP035783.1, from coordinate 4,326,182 downwards.
GCGATGACGGCGGTGCCGCTGCCCGAGTCGGAGATCGCGCCGTCGCTGTCCCTCGGCTGCGACCTGGCCGCCGTGAACGGCGATGCGCTCTGCGTGCTGTCCGGCACGCCCGCCGCGGTCGAGGCGGCGGAAGAGGCGCTGCGCGCGCAGGGCCATGCGCCCCGCCGGCTGCACGTGGCCGTGGCCATGCATTCGCGCATGGTCGAGCCCATCGTGGCGGAACTGGAGCGGCGCATCGCCGCGGTGCCGCGCCATGCGCCGCGCATTCCCTTCGTTTCCAACGTCACCGGCCGGCCGATCACGGCCGAGGAGGCCATGAGCCCGGCCTACTGGGGGCGGCACCTGAGGGGTACGGTGCGCTTCCGCGAGGGCCTGGACGCCGTGTTCGCGCAGCCGGGGCGCGTGGTGCTGGAGGCCGGGCCGGGCGAATCCATGGCGGGGCTCGCGCGGCGGCATGCGCAGGCGGCAACGGCCGCCGGCATCTGGGCCAGCCTGGCCCATCCGCAGCAGCGGGACCGCGACGCGCAGCAACTGGCCCAGGCCCTGGCCGGCCTGTGGACGGCGGGCGTGGAGATCGACTGGCCCGCCACACGCGACGGCGCACGCCGCCGGAATGTGCCGCTGCCCACCTATCCGTTCCAGCGCCAGCGCTTCTGGGTGGAGGCTGGCGCGCCCCGAACGCAGGGCGATGCGCCCGCGCCGCGGCCGCAGGGACTCTATTACCTGCCCGCGTGGCAGCGCAGCGAAGCGGTGCCGGAGGCCGCGGGGCCCGGCCCGGGAGACACGGTGCTGCTGCTCGGCGGTGCGGGATTGCCGCTGGCGGAGCGCCTGGCGCAGCGCCTGGCGGAGCGCGGAGCGCGCGTGGTGCAGGTGGCTGCGGCCGAAGGTTTCAGGGAAGACGGCGGTGGCGGCTTCGGGCTGCGGCCGGAGGCGCGCGGCGACCATGCAGCGCTCTGGCGAGTGCTCGGTCCGGTGACGCATGCCTTCCACTTCTGGGGGCTGGAGGAAGACTGGGAGCGCGGCTACTTCAGCCTCCTGGCCCTGGCCCAGGGCCGCGAGGATGCGGGGCGCGATGAACCGCTGTCGCTCACTGCCGTGATCGACCGTGCCGAGGAGGTGGCCGGTATCGAACCGCTGGAACCCGGCAAGGCCACCGTGGCCGCCCTGGCGCGCGTGCTGGGCCAGGAAATGCCGCGCATCGCCTGCCGCGTGGTGGATGTGCTGGTGCCTAACGCCGGCAGCGCCGCCGAGGCGCAGCTGGCCGACGCGCTCGCGGGCGAGCCGGCGCGCCCGTCCGACGAGTTCTGCGTGGCCTGGCGCGGTGCGCAGCGCTGGGTGAAGACCTATGAGCCCGCTCCGGCGCCCGCTGCCTGCGCGCAGCGCCTGCGGGCAGGCAGCGTGGTGCTGATCACGGGCGGGCTGGGAAGCGTCGGCCTCGCGCTGGCGCGGCACCTGGGCCGGCGCCACGGCGCGCGGCTGGTGCTGCTGGGGCGCACGCCGCTGCCGCCGCGCGGGGATTGGGAGGGCCTGCTCGCGCGGCCGGACCTGCCCGCGGCGCAACGCCGCAGGCTCGTGCAGCTGCAGGCGATGGATGCGGACGGCATCGAATGGATGGCCGTGGCGGCCGACGTCACCGATGCGGCGCAGTGGCGGGACACGCTGCAGGCCGTGCATGCGCGCTTCGGCGGCGTGAACGGCGTGGTGCACGCCGTGATGGAGCCGGGCGGCGGCATGCTGGCCACCCGCACGCGGGCCGAGGTGGAGGCGGCCTTCGCCGCGAAGATGCAGGGCACGCGGGCCATGGTGGACGCCCTGCGCGGCGAGCCGGTGGATTTCGTGCTGCTGTGCTCGTCCGTCGCCAGCTGGGTGGGGGGGCTGGGCCGCAGCGACTACGCGGCCGCCAACGCCTGGCTCGACGCCTTCGCCACCGCCAGCCGGCGCGACAGCCCGTGGCCGGTGTTCTCGGTCAACTGGGATGCCTGGCGCGACGTGGGCGTCGGTGCCGACATGGACGTGCCCGAGGGCATGGGCCTGGACGAGCGCACGGGCATGGAGGTGTTCGACCGGGTGGTGAACGGGCCGCTGCAGCCGCAGACGCTGGTGTCGGTCACGCCGCTCGCGCAGCGCCTGCGCCCGCTGGACGGGCTCGTGGATGCGCTGGAGGCCGCGCCGCCGCCAGCGGCTCCCTCCGGCGGCGCCGCGCACCCCCGCCCGGTGCTGTCCACGCCCTACCGCGCGCCGGAGGGCGAGCTGGAGGACAACCTCGCGGCGCTGTGGACCGAGGCGCTGGGCATCGATGGCATCGGCGCCGACGACAACCTCTTCGAGCTGGGCGGTGACTCCCTGCTGGCGATCCGCCTGCTGGCCCGCGTGCGCAAGGCCTATGCCGTGGACATCCACCCCGCGGCCTTCTTCAAGGCCCCGCGCATCGCCGACCTGGCACAGCTCGTGGAACTGCGGCTGATCGAGGACATCGAGCGCGGCGCCGCAACTTCTTCCGTTTCCCTGCAGGCCGATTGACATGAGCGACAGTCCTCTTCTTTCCGAGCGCCGCGCGCGCCTTTCTCCCGAACAGCAGGCGCTGCTGCGCCAGCGGCTGAGCGGCCGTCCATCCGATGCTTCCGCCGCCGGCGGTGCGGAGCCGCCGCCTGCGTCCTCCGTGGATGCGCTGCCGCGCAGCGGCGTGCCGGAGGGCGCCGAGGCGCCCCTGTCCTGGGCCCAGCAGGGCCAGTGGTTCCTTTGGCGCATGGATCCCGGCAATACGGCCTACCACGTGGGGGGCGGACTGGATTTCGAAGGCCCGCTGGATGCCGCTGCCCTGCATGCGGCGCTGCAGGCCCTGGTGCGGCGGCACGCAGGGCTGCGCACCGTCTTCGGCGAAAGCGGGGACGGCACGCCCTGGCAGCGCGTGGAGCCCGCACGGGAGGTGCCGCTGCCCTGCACCGATCTTTCCGGGCTGGCGCCGGACGGGCGCGATGCGCGGCTGGAGGCACTGGCGCGCGAGGTGTGCGCGGAGCCCTTCGACCTGCGCCGCGGCCCGTTGCTGCGCTGCGCGCTCGCCCGGCTCGGCCCGCGGGAGCACCGGCTGCTGTTCATGATGCACCACATCGCCTCCGATGCCTGGACAGTGGAGCGCATCCTCGACGAATGGGCGCGAGGCTATGCGGATGCGCTCGAGGGCCATGCACCGTCCGATGCGCCCACGGCACTGCGCTACGTGGATTTCGCGGTCTGGCAGCGGCACTGGCTGCAGGGGCCGGAGGCCGCACGGCACCGGGATTACTGGACACGGCAGCTCGCGGAAGAAGCGCCCGTGCTGCAGATCGGCCGGGGCACCGCTGCTGCGTCGCCGCAGGTTCCCGCAGGGCAGGACGCCGGGGCCGCGCAGCACCTGCTGGCCGTGCCCGCCCCGCTGTTGCAGGCGCTGCGCCAGCGCGCCCGTGCCCACGGCACCACGCTGTTCTGCGTGCTGCTGGCGGCCTTCCATGCCGTGCTGTTCCGCCATGCCGGGCATGCCGTGCAGCGCGTGGGCGTGCCCGTGGCGGGGCGCAACCGCCCGGAGACGGCCGACGTGGCCGGCGTTTTCATCAACACCGTGGTGATGCAGGCGCGGCCCGTGCCGCAGATGCCGCTGTCTGCACTGCTGGCGCAGGTGCATGCGACCGCGCTGGAGGCCCGCGAGCACGAGGATCTGCCGTTCGAGCATGTCGCGCAGTTGCTGCGCCCCGAGCGCGGCCACGCAGGCGGAGGACTGTTCCAGTGCATGTTCAACCACCTGGGCGAGGGCGGCCGGCCCCTGGCGGGCTGGCCGGGGCTGGCCGTGCGCCGCGTCGATCCCGGACTGCGCGCGGCGCCCTTCGGGCTCACGCTGGAGACCATGGAAGACCCGGACGGCGGACTGCGGGCCGCGTTCCGCTACGACGCCGCGCGCTTCGGCGCGCAGGAAATGGCGGAGATCGCCGGCCACTACGAACGCATGCTGGATGCGCTGGCCCATGATCCCGGCCGCTCCGTCGGCGAGGTCGCCATGCTCGGCGATGCCGAGCGCGCGCGCCTGCAGGCGTGGTCGGCGGACGGGGAGGCCGTGGACATGGACCTGCCCGTGCACCGGATGTTCGAGCGCCAGGCGGCGCTCACCCCCGATGCGCCCGCCCTGGTGGCCGAAGGCCGCGAGTGGACGTATGCGCAGCTCGACGCGCGCACCAGCCGTCTCGCGCACCGGTTGCGCGCCTGCGGCGTGGGCCCGGAGACACTGGTGGGCGTGGCCCTGGCGCGTGGCGCGGACATGGTGGAGGCGCTGCTCGCGGTACTGAGGGCCGGCGGCGCCTACGTGCCCCTCGACCCCGAACTGCCGGCGGATCGCATCGCCTACATGCTCGGCGACTGCGCACCGGCGCTGGTGCTGACCGATGCCGCCCACCGCGCCTGCCTGCCGGCGGCGATGGCGCAGCCGGTGATCCTGCTGCCCCTGGAGGATGCGCCGGGCGAGGGCACCACCCAAGGCGCTCTTCCGCCCGCGGCGCTGCACCCCGAGCACCTGGCCTACGTGATCTACACCTCCGGCTCCACCGGCCGGCCCAAGGGGGCGGCCAACCGCCACGGCGCACTGTCGAACCGGATCGCGTGGATGCAGCAGGCCTACGGGCTGGGCCCGGGGGACACGGTGCTGCAGAAGACGCCGTTCGGCTTCGATGTGTCGGTGTGGGAGTTCTTCTGGCCGCTCGCCGTGGGCGCGCGCCTGGCGGTGGCGCCCCCCGGCGCGCACCGGGAGCCCGCGCAATTGCAGGCGCTCATCCAGCGGCATGCGGTGACGACGCTGCACTTCGTGCCCTCCATGCTGCAGGCCCTGCTGGCGCAGCTGGATGCGCACGCCTGCGCCAGCGTGCGGCGCATCGTGTGCAGCGGCGAGGCGCTGCCGGCCGAGGCGCGCCGCCAGGTGCTGGAGCGGTTGCCCGGCGTGGCGCTGTACAACCTCTACGGCCCGACGGAGGCCGCCATCGACGTCACGCACTGGACCTGCCATCCGCAGGAGCGCGGACCCGTGCCGATCGGCCGGCCCATCGCCGGGCTGCGCACCCATGTGCTCGATGCCGCGATGCAGCCCGTGCCGCCGGGCGCTCCGGGCGAGCTGTTACTGGGCGGCGTCGGGCTTGCGCGCGGCTATGCCGCCCGGCCCGGCCTCACGGCGGACCGCTTCGTGGCCGATCCGTTCGAGGCGGGAGCGCGGCTCTACCGCACGGGCGATCTCGTGCGCTGGCGCGAGGATGGCGCCCTGGAATACCTGGGGCGGCTGGACCACCAGGTGAAGATCCGCGGCCAGCGCATCGAGCTGGGCGAGATCGAGGCACGCCTGCTGGCCCGGCCCGGCGTGCGCGAGGCCGTGGCGGTGGCCGCATCCACGCCCGCGGGCATGGCGCTGGTGGCGTACTGCAGCCCGCACGCGGGCACCACCCTGGACGGCGAAGCGCTGCGCTCGCGGCTCGCCGCAGAACTGCCCGAGGCCATGGTGCCTTCGCAGATCGCGGTGCTGCCGGAACTGCCGCTGAACGCCAACGGCAAGGTGGACCGCAAGGCGCTGCCCTCGCTGCAGCCCGCTTCCGCGGTGGCCTACGCCGCACCGCAGGGCGAGGTGGAGGAGGCGCTGGCGCGCATGTGGTGTGAGCTGCTCGCGCTGCCGCGCGCCGGCCGCACCGACCACTTCTTCGCCCAGGGCGGCCATTCGCTGATGGCCATGCAGCTCGTCGCCCGCGTGCGCTCGGGCCTGCAGGCCGAGATTTCGGTGCGGGACGTCTTCCTGCATCCCGTGCTGGCGGACCTGGCGCGGTGCGTGGAAGCCGCGCGCCCGCAGCGCCCCGTGGCGGACGCGCTGTCGCGCCTGGATGCCTTCCTCGACGATATGGAGATTGCCGGATGAGCGATATGGATGCACTTCTCCCCCAAGCCCGGATGGCCCGGCGCTTCATGCGGCTGACCGATGCGCAGCGCCGCGCCGCCTACGCGAAGATGCGCGAAGAGGGGCTCACGATGGGCCAGTTTCCCATCCTGCCGCGCGAGGCGCAGGACGGGGAGGCCCCCCTGTCGTACGCGCAGATGCGCCAGTGGTTCCTGTGGCAGATGGAGCCGCAGGGATCGGCCTATCACATCACCGGGGCGTTCGTGCTGCGGGGCGCCATCGACGTGCCCGCTCTGGAGGCCGCCTGGCGCGACGTGATCGCGCGGCATGCCGCGCTGCGCACCGTCTTCCGCGCCGATGCCGGCGGGCATCCCCACCAGCAGGTGCTGCACTCCGTGGAGTTCGGGGTGCACCGCATCGACCTGTCGGACCTGCCCGAGCCCGAACGGTGCGCACGCGCCGAGGCCGCGGCCCGTGCCTGCTGCGAGACGCCTTTCGACCTGGGCGCAGGGCCGCTGCTGCGGGTCTGGCTGCTGCGCACGGGGGCCGGGGAGCACCGCCTCGTGGTCGCCATGCACCACATCGTGTCGGACGGCTGGTCGCTGCGCGTGCTGGTCGAATCGTTTGCAGAGCGCTACCGCGCCCGCCATGCGGGCGGGGGCGCCCCCGCGGAGCCCGCATCCGCGCTGCAGTACACCGACTACGCCCTCTGGCAGCGCCAGTGGATGGAGGCCGGCGAAAAAGACCGCCAGCTCGCGTACTGGCGCGCCCGCCTGGGCGGTGAGCAGCCGGTGCTGCAGTTGCCCGCGGAGCATCCGCGCCGCGCCGATGGCCGCTACCGCGCGGCCGTGCATGCCTGGGAGCTGCCCGCGGACCGCGTGCGGGCGCTGCGCTCGGCGGCGCAGGCGCGCGGCATCACGCCGTTCATGGCGCTGCTCGCGGCGTTCCAGGCGGCCCTGTACCGCTGGAGCGGCCAACAGGACGTGCGCGTGGGCGTGCCGGTGGCCAACCGCGGCCGCGTGGAGACCGAGGGCCTGGTCGGCCTGTTCGTGAACACCCAGGTGCTGCGCCTGCAGGTCGATGGCCGCATGCCGCTGTCCGCCGCACTGGACGCGGTGCGCGAAGCCGCCCTGGAGGCGCAAGCCCACCAGGACCTGCCCTTCGACCAGCTGGTCGAGGCGCTGCAGCCCGGCCGCAGCCTGGCCGCGCCGCCACTGTTCCAGGTGATGTTCAACTACCAGCAGCACGACCACCGCGCGCTGGGCGAGCTACCGGGCCTGGCGCTCGAGCGCTGGGACATCCCGGGCCAGACCGCCCAGTTCGAGCTCATCCTGGGTGCCGTGGAAGACGGGCAGGGCGGACTGCGCCTGGAATTCCACTATGCCCGCGAACTGTTCGCGGCCGGCACGGTGCGCCGCATGGCGGGCCACTACGAGGCCGTGCTCGCGGCCGTGCTGCAGGCGCTGGAAGGCACCGGCGACCCGTGCGTGGGCGACGTGCCCCTGCTGGCCGGTGGCGAGGCGCGCCAGCTGCGCGAGTGGGGCGACTGCCCGCGCGCACAGCCCCATGCCGAGCCCGTGCACCGCCTGTTCGAGCGCATGGCGCGGCGGCAGCCCGATGCGGTGGCCGTGGAGGCCGGGGACGCCGCCTGGAGCTACCGCGCGCTGGACCGCCGGGCCAACCACCTCGCGCACCGCATCACTGCGCTGGGCGCCGGGCCGGAGCGGCGCATCGGGGTCGCGCTGTCGCGCTCGCCCGAGCTGGTGGCGGCCCTGCTGGCCGTCCTCAAGGCGGGCGCGGCCTTCGTTCCGCTGGACCCGGCCTATCCGGCCGAGCGCCTGGCCCACATGGCGCGCGACAGCGGCATGGCGCTGCTGCTCACCGAAAGCGCCCTGGCCGGGCGCATCCCGCTGCCGCCGGGGGTGGCCTGCATCGCCTGCGACGACGAACCCGGCGCCTGTGACGCGGGGCCCGATGTGCCGGTGGGCCCGCGCCAGCTGGCCTATGTGATCTACACCTCCGGCTCCACCGGCCTGCCCAAGGGCGTGCTGGTGGAGCACGGCCCCTTCGCCGCCCACTGCGTGGACACCGCCGCCTGCTACGAGATGGGGCCGGGCACGCGCGAACTGCACTTCCTCTCGTTCGCCTTCGACGGCGCGCACGAGCGGCTGTTCACCGGACTCACCTGCGGCGCCGCCGTGGTGCTGCGCGACGACACCCTCTGGACCGCCGAAGAGACCCTGGAGGCCCTGCGCGTGCGCGGCATCACGCATGCGGGCTTTCCGCCGGCCTACCTGGGGCAGCTGGCCGACTGGGCCGGGCGGGCAGGCGACGATGCGCCCGCGCTGGAGCTGATCTCCTTCGGTGGCGAAGCGATGCCGCGCGAAGGCTTCGACGCCGTGCGCCGCCACCTGCGGCCGCGCCTGCTCATCAACGGCTACGGGCCCACCGAGGCCGTGGTCACGCCCATGCTCTGGAAGGTGGATGCGCTCGCATCCTTCCCCCAGGCCTACGCACCCATCGGCCAGCCCATGCCGGGCCGCACCGCCCACGTGCTGGATGCCGACCTGCAGCCCGTGCCGCGCCATGTGCCGGGCGAGCTGTACCTGGGCGGGTCGGGCCTGGCGCGCGGCTATGGCGGCCGGCCGGGCCTGACGGCGGAGCGTTTCGTGGCCGACCCCTTCGGCAGCGGCGGACGCCTCTACCGCACCGGCGACCGGGTGCGCTGGCGCGAGGACGGCCAGCTCGAATACCTGGGCCGCACGGACCACCAGGTGAAGGTGCGGGGCTTCCGCATCGAGCCGGGCGAGATCGAGGCCGCGCTGCGGGCCGCCCCGGGCGTGGGCGAGACCGTGGTCGTGGCGCGCGCGACGGCGCAGGGCACGCGGCTGGTCGCCTACCTGGCACCGGCGCCGGCAGCCATGCCCGCAACACCGTCCGCACTGGACGAAGGCGCCCTGCGCGCGCACCTGGAGCGCAGCCTGCCGGACTACATGGTCCCTTCGGCGATTGTCGTGCTCGACCGCCTGCCCACGGGTCCCGGCGGCAAGGTGGACCGCAAGGCGCTGCCCGAGCCGCCCGAGGCCGTGGCCGCTCAGTCGGGCGGGGCGCCGCGCGGCGAAGCCGAACAGGCCGTCGGCCGTGTCTGGTGCGAGGTGCTGGGCCGCGCCGGGGTGGGCCGCGACGACAACTTCTTCGAACTGGGCGGCGATTCCATCCTCAGCCTGCAGATCGTGGCCCGGCTGCGGCTGGCCGGCTGGCGTGCCACGCCGCGCCAGCTGTTCGAGCGGCAGACCATCGCCCAGCTCGCGGCCGTCATCGAGCGCCTGCCTTCCGGCGAGGCACGGCCCGCCGGCCCGGCGCGCGGCGAGGTGCCGCTGCTGCCGTTCCAGCGCGACTTCTTCGCCATGCCGATGCCGGCGCGCCACCACTGGAACCAGGCCGTGCTGCTGCGCAGTCCCGCTCCGTTGCAGGCACAGGCCCTGCGCGGCGCGCTGCGCGCGGTGGCAGAGCGGCACGATGCGCTGCGCCTGCGCTTCACGCGGCAGCAGGGCGCGGCAGGGGAGGTGTGGACGCAGCGCTACGAAGACACCGCCACGGCCCTGTCCGGATGGGACGACGTGCTGTGGATGCGCGCGGCGGACGGTCCCGCGCAGCTCAGCGCGCTGTGCGAGCAGGCGCAGTGCAGCCTCGACCTGGAGCGTGGCCCGCTGCTGCGCGCCGTCGCCGTCGCCCTGCCGGGCGGGGATGCGCGGCTGCTGCTCGTCATGCACCACCTCATCGTCGATGGCGTCTCCTGGCGCATCCTGCTGGACGACCTGCAGCAGGCTTATGCCCGGTGCCTCGCGGGCGCGCCGGCCGCGCTGCCGCCGGCCTCCAGCGGCCTCGGCGAATGGGCCGCCGTGCTGCAGCGCTACGGGCAGGACCACGCCGACGAGCTGGCGCATTGGGCCGCCCTGGCTGGCTGCCCGGCGGAGCTTCCCTGCGCGCGGCCCGGAGGCCAGGGCACCGCTGCCCAGCAGCAGTCCGTCTCCATCCGCCTGGACCGGCGCGCCACCGAGGCCTTCCTCGCGCAGGCGCCCGCCGCCTACCGCACCCAGGCCAACGACCTGCTGCTCACCGCCCTCGCGCGCGCGCTGTGCCGCTGGAGCGGCCATGACCGCGTGCTGGTGGACATCGAAGGCCATGGCCGCGAAGACCTCGATCCCGCGGTGGACCTGTCGCGCACCATGGGCTGGTTCACCTCGCTCTATCCCGTGGCGCTCGACGCGCGGGGGGCGCTGGGCGATGCCGTGCGGCGCGTGAAGGAAACCCTGCGCGCCGTGCCCCGCCACGGCGTGGGCCACGGCGCGCTGCGCCACTTCGGCACGCCGGAGCAGCGCGAAGCCCTGCAGGCGCTGCCGCGCGCGCAGGTGGTGTTCAACTACCTGGGCCAGTTCGACGCCCGGCCGCAGGAAAGCGCAGGCGGATGGACGCTGGCGCCCGAACCGGCCGGCCCCTTCGTGGATGCCGGCGCCCCGCTCACGCACGAGTTCACCGTCAACGGCCGCGTGCTCGCGGGCGAGCTGTCGATGGACGTGCTGTTCAGCGGCGCGCGCCACGATGCCGCCGCGGTGCGCGGCTGGATGGCGGATGTCGAGCGCGAACTGCGGTCGCTGATCGACCACTGCGCGCAGGCGCCGCAAAGCGCCACGCCCTCGGATTTCCCGCTCGCGGGGCTGGACCAGGCGGGCCTGGACGCGCTCGGGCTGGACTGGGCGCAGGTGGAAGACCTGTATCCTCTGTCGCCACTGCAGGCAGGGCTCGTCTTCCAGACCCTGCTGGACCCGGATGCGGCCGCATACCGCAACCAGCTGCGCATCGACTTCCGCCACCTCGACGCAGGCCGGCTGCGCGCCGCCTGGGAGGCCGCCTTCGAGCGCCACGCGGTGCTGCGCAGCGGCGTGCTGGCCGAGGGCGCCCGGCCCCTGCAGTGGGTGGCCCGGGCCGGCAGGCTGCCGTGGCGCGAGATCGATGTGCGCGGCGAGATCGGTGCAAGCGGCGCAGGCGATGCACGTTCCCGCCTGGACGCGATCGCGCAGGAGGAACTGGCCGCCGGGTTCCCGGGCATGCAGCCGCCGCTCATCCGTTTCGCGCTGGTGCGCACCGGCGAGCATGGCTACCACTTCATCTGGACCATGCACCACGTGCTGCTGGACGGCTGGAGCACCTCGCAGCTCATGGCAGAAGTGCTGCGCCACTATGCCGGCCTGCCCGATGCGGCGCCGGCCGCCCGCTACGGCGACTACATCCGCTGGCTCCAGCACCGCGACGCCGAGGCGGACCGGGCCTGGTGGACCGGGGCGCTGGGCGGCGTGGAAGAGCCGACCCTCCTGGCCCGGTGCCTGCCGCACGCTGCGCCTGCCGAGCCCTCCGCGCGGGGCGAGGGCGCCGCGCGGCTGGGAGCCGGTGAGGTAAGGGCTTCCTTCACGGAGCAGGAAACCGCGGGCCTGCAGGCCTTCGCACGGCGCGAGCGCGTCACCCTCAACACGCTGGTGCAGGCGGCCTGGGCCATGGTGCTGCAACGCCATGCCGGGCAGGAAACGGTGGTGTTCGGCACCACCGTGGCGGGCCGCCCGGCGGAGCTGCCGGGCGCCGAGCGCGCGGTGGGCCTGTTCATCAACACGCTGCCCATGGCCTGCACCCCCCGTTCCGGCGCTGCGGTGGGCGACTGGCTGCGGGAACTGCAGGCCCAGGGCCTGCGCATGCGCGAACACGAGCACACGCCGCTCTACGACATCCAGCGCTGGATGGGCACGGATGCAGCCGGGCTCTTCGATACGCTGCTGGTGTTCGAGAACTACCCCGTCGATGGCGCCCTGCACGCATTGCCGGCGGGGCTCGAGGCCGAGGTGGCCGCGCAGCGCGAGGAAACGCACTACCCCGTCACGCTGCTGGCGTTGCTCGAGCCGGTGCTGACGCTGCAGCTGCGGCACGACCTCCGGCGGATCGACGCCGCCGCGGCCGGGAGGCTGGCGGACCAGCTGGTGCGCGGGCTGCGCGCGCTGGCGGAGGATGCCGGCCGGGCGCTGGGTTCGCTGGACGTGCTGGCCCTGCCGGACGCCCGCCAGGCCCCGGCCTCCGCGGCAGTGGATGGCAACGACACGGTCCACCGCCTGTTCGAGCGGCAGGCCCTGCGGCAACCCGATGCCGTCGCGCTGCGCTTCGAGGACGACGCCTTAACCTACGGCGAGCTGGACCGCCGCGCCAACCGGCTGGCGCACCGGCTGCGCGCCGCGGGCGCCGGGCCGGAAGCCCGCGTCGGTGTCGCGCTCGGCCGGGGGCTCGACCTGGTGGTGTCACTGCTGGCCGTGCTCAAGTCCGGGGCGGCCTATGTCCCGCTGGACCCCGACTATCCCCCGGAGCGGATCGCCTACATGGCGGGCGACAGCGGCATGGCCTGCGTGGTCACCCAGGACGGCCTGTGGGACGCCTCGCCGCTGCCCGCGGGCCTGGCCGTGGTGGATCCGCAGTGCAGCGATGCTGCCGCCTGGCCCGACACGCCGCCGGATGTGGCGGTACACCCCGACCACCTCGCCTATGTGATCTACACCTCGGGCTCCACCGGGCGGCCCAAGGGCGCGCAGCTGTGCCATCGCCAGGTGGTGCGCCTGCTGCACGGCACCGACGGCTGGTTCCGCTTCGGCCCCGAAGACGTCTGGACGCTGTTCCATTCCTGCGCCTTCGATTTCTCCGTGTGGGAGCTCTTCGGCGCGCTCTGCACGGGCGGGCAACTGGTCATCGTCCCGTACTGGGTGAGCCGTTCTCCGCAGGACTTCCTGGCCCTGCTGCGCACACGGCGCGTGACCGTGCTCAACCAGACGCCGTCGGCCTTCGGGCAACTGGTGGGCCTGCCCGCCACCTATGAACCACCGCCGGCCGGCATGCCGGAGCTGTCGCTGCGCGTGGTCATCTTCGGTGGGGAAGCGCTCGACCCGCAGCGGCTGCGGCCCTGGATCGCGCATTTCGGCGATGCGCGGCCCGAGCTGGTCAACATGTACGGCATCACCGAAACCACGGTGCACGTCACGTGGCGCCGCATCACCCGGGCCGACCTGCAGCCGCAGCGCAGTCCGGTCGGCACGGCGATTCCCGATCTGGGCCTGTTCGTGCTCGACGCGGACCTGCGGCCCGTGCCGCCCGGGGTACCGGGCGAGCTGTTCGTCAGCGGCGCGGGCCTGGCGCGCGGCTACCTGCGCCAGCCCGCGCTGACCGCGCAGCGCTTCGTCGCGCACCCCTCGCCTGGCGTGCCCGGGGAACGCCTCTACCGCACCGGCGACCGCGTGCGCTGGGGCGAGGACGGCGAGCTGGAATACCTGGGCCGGGTGGACCACCAGGTGAAGGTGCGCGGCTTCCGCATCGAGCTGGGCGAGATCGAGACCCGGCTCCTCGCGCAGCCGGAGGTGCGCGAGGCCGTCGTGGTGGCGGAGCAGGGGCCGGGCGGTGCGCGCCTGGTCGCCCACGTGAGCGCCCAGCCCGGCCTCGCGATCGACATCGCCCTGCTGCGCGAGCGCCTCGGGGAGTCCCTGCCGGATTACATGGTGCCCGCCGCGGTGCTGGTGTCGGACGGGCTGCCCCTCACGCCCAACGGCAAGGTGGACCGCCGGGCCCTGCCATCGGCCGCCCAGGCCCTGAATGGTGCCGGCGCGCCGGGCGAGCCGCCGCGCGACGGCGCGGAGGCGGCGCTGGCCGCGCTGTGGCGCGAGGTGCTGCAGACCGATGCCATCGGCCGGCACGACCACTTCTTCGAGCGGGGCGGGCACTCGCTGCTGGCGGTGCAGCTCGTCGCCGCCATCCAGCGGTCCTGGGGGCGCACCGTGGCGCTGCGCACGGTGTTCGAGGTGCCGGTGCTCGCCGACCTCGCCGCGCGCCTCGCGGCCGACGGCCTGGTGCCGCAGGCGGATGGCGCCGCAGCGGCCGACGACCCGGCCCGGCGCATCGATGCCCTGCTGGGCGAGCTGGAACTCTGAATCACGAACGGGAAGGACGACCATCGCATGACCACCGAAATGCACGAGCTCTCGCGCCGCTTCGCGGCCCTCACCCCTGACAAGCGCCAGGTGTTCCTGGAGCGGCTGCGTGCCAGCGGCATCGGCTTCGAGGCGTTGCCCGTGGTGCCCAGGGCCGCCGCCGGCGAAGCTCCCATGGCCTATGCCCAGCGGCCCCTGTGGCTCGCCTGGCAGCGCGATCCCGCCTCGCCCGCCTACAACCTGGCCGGCCGCATGGTGCTGCCCGGATCGCCGGATGCCGCCGCGGTGCACCGCGCCCTGGCCACGCTGGTGGCGCGCCACGCCGCGCTGCACACCTGCTTCGGCTGCGACGCGCAGGACCAGCCGGTGCAGCGGGAGGACCCGCAGCAGCGCTTCGGCTGGTCGGTGCGCGAATGGAGCATGCCCCGTGCCCAGGCGCAGGAGGCCCTGGCCGCGCAGGCGCAGGCCTTCGCCATGGAACCCTTCGACCTGGAGCGCGGTCCCGTCTTCCGCGCCTGCCTGCACGTCTTCCCCGAAGGTGCTCCCGAGCTGGTGCTCTGCGTGCACCACATCGCGGCCGACGGACAGTCCATCGGCCTGCTGCTGTCCGAATTGCGCGCGTTGCTCGCCGCACCGGGCGAAGCGGCGCCGGGCCCGGCGGCGCAAGGTGCGGCATCGCTGGGCTATGCGGATTACGCCGCCTGGCAGCGCCACTGGATGGAAGCCGGGGAGCTGCAGCGCCAGATCGGCCACTGGCGCGAACGCCTGCGCGACGCGCCGCTGGCGACCGCGCTGCCGCTGGACCGGCCGCGCACCGCACGGCGCGGCACCCAGGGCGGCGTGGTGGCTGCCGGGCTGGACGAGGCCGTGTCCGCCTCGCTGCGCGCGCTGGGCCGCGCGCACGCAGCCTCTCCTTACCTGGTATGCCTGTCCCTGCTCGGGCTGCTGCTGCACCGCCTGGGCGGCCAGGACGACCTGTGCATCGGCGTGCCCACCACCACGCGGGACCGGCCCGAGCTGGCCGGCGTGGTGGGCCATTTCACCAACGTGCTGGTGCTGCGGCTGCAGGCCGACCGGGCCTGGTCCTTCGCGCAGTGGCTGGAGCACGTGCGCGACCGCTTCGTCGAGGCCAAGGCGCACCAGGAAGTGCCGCTGGACATGCTCGTGGATGCGCTCTCGGTGCCGCGCGTACCCGGCCTGCATCCGCTGTTCCAGGTCAAATCCACCCAGCAGCAGGCCGCCCCGCGCGGGGCGCGGCAGCCGGCCGCGGCGGCCGGAAGCATCTCGGTGGACGAGGTGCATTTCGACCTGAGCGTGGATGTGATGGACGATGGCGACAGCCTCTCGTTCGGCATCGCCTACGCGGCCGACCTGTTCGACCACGACACCGTCGTGCGCCTGGCCGACGGGCTGCGCGCGCTGGCGCGGCAGGCGGCCGGCGGTGGCATCCCGGCCATCGGGAAAGCTGCGCTGCCGCCCGTGCCGGAGCTGCGCGGCGAGGAGACGGCGTGGCCCTGCGCGAACGTGCCGGACGCCTTCGCCGCCGCCGCGCGGCGCGATCCCGCGGCCCCGGCCATCGCCGCGGGAGTGCGCAAGATCACCTACGCGGAACTCGACCGCACGAGCGCCGCGTGGGCGCAGCGCCTGCAGGCCCACGGCATTCGCGCGGAAGACCGCGTGGCCGTGTGCCTGGAGCGCGGCCCCGAATTCGTGCTGGCCTGGCTCGCGGCGATGCGGGCAGGGGCCGTCTGCGTGCCGCTGGACCCGGCGCTGCCGCGCACCCGGCGCGACGAATTGCTGCACGATTGCGGCGCCGCCCTGCTGATCGGCGATCTCCAGCAACCCCCGGAAGGCGTGCCGCAGTGGCGCGTGGAGTTCGGTGCGTCCGATGCAGTGGCCACCGCGGCGTCGCCCTCGATCCGCCCGCTGCACCCGTCGCAGGGTGCCTACATGATCTACACCTCCGGCTCCACCGGGCGGCCCAAGGGCGTGGTCGTGCCCCACGGTGCGCTGGCGAACTACGCCCAGGGCGTGCTCCAGCGCCTGGATGTGGGCCCGGGCCGCTGCTTCGCGATGGTCTCCACCGTGGGCGCGGACCTGGGGCACACCGCGTTGTTCGGCGCGCTGTGCTCGGGCGGCTGCCTGTACCTGCCTTCCTCGGCCGAGGCGTTCGATCCGGATGCGTTCGCGGCCGGCATGGAGCGCTGCGGCGCCGACGTGCTGAAGATCGTTCCCAGCCACCTGCGCGGCCTGCTGAATGCGCGCAACCCCGCCGCGGCGCTGCCGCGCCATACCCTGGTGCTGGGCGGCGAGACGGCCGACGACGAACTGCTGCGCACCGTGCGCGCGCTGCGCCCGGGCCTGCGTATCCTCAACCACTACGGCCCCACCGAGACCACGGTGGGCGTGCTCACCCATCCCGCCGCGCCTCCCGACGAGAGCCCGCGCGGGTTCACCGCGCTGCCGCTGGGCCGGCCCCTGCCGGGCATCCGGGCCCACCTGCTGGACGACCGCCTGGAGCCCGTGCAGCCCGGCATGCCCGGCGAGCTGTACCTGGCCGGGCGCGGGCTCGCGCGCGGCTATGCCGGCCGGCCCGGCACCACGGCGGAACGGTTCGTCGCCTCGCCCTTCGAGGCCGGCGCGCGCCTCTACCGCACGGGCGACCGCGTGCGGCTGCGCGGAGACGGGGCGCTGGAATTCCTCGGTCGCGCGGACGACCAGGTCAAGATCCGAGGGTGGCGGGTGGAGCCCGCGGAGGTCGCCCAGCGCCTGCGCGAGTGCACCGGCGTGGCCGATGCGGTGGTGGTCGCGCGGGCCCGCGAAACCGATGGCGCGATGGCGCTGCATGCCTACGTGGTGCCCGCCGATGCCGGTGCGCCAACCGATCCCGGCGCGCTGCCAGCGCAATTACAGGCGCAGTTGCAGGCCGCGCTGCCGGCCTGGATGGTGCCGGACCACATCCTGCCCATCGCCGCGCTGCCGCTCACGCCCAACGGCAAGCTCGACCGCCGTGCCCTGCCGCTGCCCGCCGCCGCGCCCGGGGAAGCTGCCCGCGGAGAGCCCCCGCGCGGCGCCCTGGAAGAAGCGATCGCGAAGGTGTGGAGCGAGGTGCTGCGCGTCGATCGTGTCGGCCGCGACGACAACTTCCACGCCCTCGGCGGCGATTCCATCCTGTGCCTCAAGCTGGTCGCCCGCCTGCGCAGGCAGGTGCCGGGCGGCGCGCAGGCCAGCCTGGCCGATGTCATGCAGTCCCCCACGCTCGCGCACCTGGCGCAGCGGCTGCGCGAGCGCTTCGAGGGCGCGCACGACGCGGTCTGCCTGCAGGACGAAGGCAGCGGCGTGCCGCTCTACTGCCTGCCCGGCATGGTGGTGAACACGCGCGAGTTCCTGCCGCTGGCCGAGGCGCTGCGCGGCGAGCGCACCGTGCACGCCTTCGTGAGCCACGTGTACACGCGGCAGCGCTGGCGCGGATTCGCGGTGGAGGCCCTCGCGGCCGAGTACGCGGACTTCATCGCGGCGACCGCCGCGGGCGGGCGGTGCGCGCTGCTGGGCTGGTCCTCCGGCGGCGACCTGGCCGTCGAGACCGCACGGCGCCTGCAGGGCCGCGTGGAGGTCGCCTTCACCGCGCTGGTGGACGTGCACCGCACGGAGCCCCTGCGCGCCGGCCGGCCGCTGTCCGCGGCGGAGCGCGCGCAGGCGCAGGCCCGGCTGGATGCCTGGCTGGCCGCCTCCACCATGGCCGACCGGTGGCGCGAGCTGCTGGAGCGCATGCATGCCGACGAACGCGACGGCGTGCTGCAGCAGTTGGTCGATGCCTGGCAGTCCCTGCCGCTGGACGGAGAAGGCGAGGACAGCCACGAATACCTGCTCTGGACCACGCTCGACAAGCGCGTGCAGGCCTGCCGGCACACGCCCGCCAGCGACGGGCTGCCGGTCCACCTCTTCCAGGCGGGCCGCTCGGTGGAAGAGGGCGGGGCGCTGCGCGACTGGTCCGCGATCGCGGACGTGCGCGGCGTGCAGGTCGTGGAAGGCGCGGGCCACCTGGACATCATCCGCCAGCCCGCCTTCATCGGGGCCCTGCGCGAGGCGCTGCGCGCGGCCGACGGCTCCCCGCGCGCCTGAGCGGAAAGCGGGCGCCTCGACGAAAAAAGGGGAGCGGCGCACTGCCGCTCCCCTTCGCGTTCCCGCAGGCCGCGGGCCTTACCAGCGGTACGTGGCCGTGGCCACCACCCGGCGCGGATCGCCGTAGTAGCAGTTGCCGTACTGGTCGCAGTTGCCGATATAGGTCTTGTCGCCCAGGTTGCGCACGTTCAGCGCGAAGGTCCAGCGATCGATGTCGTAGCCGATCATCGCGTCGAACACGGTGAAGGACGGCACCTTCGCCGGCGCGGCGTCCAGGTCGCCGTGGTTGGAGCCGGTGTAGCGCGCGCCCAGGCCCACCTTGATGCGGTTCGCGAACCGGTAGTCCACCCACAGCGCCGCGGCGTTGCGCGACACCGCCGTGAGCGGCTTGCCGATCTCCCGGGCCGTGCTGCTGGCCGTGATCTTCGCCGTGGGCGTATAGGTGTAGGAGCCCACCAGGTTCAGGCGCGGCATCAGCTCCGCCGAGGCTTCCAGCTCCAGGCCGCGCACCTGGATCTCGCCGGTCTGGCGCGGCACGAAGTTGTCGTCCGCGGTCAGGTAGTTCTTGCGGCGCAGGTCGAAGATGGCGGCGCTGTAGCGCTGCTTGCCGCCCTCGGGCTGGTAGCGCACACCGGCCTCGTACTGGCGGCCGGTCTCGGGCTTGAACGGCTGGCCCGTGGCCGGGTTGCGCATGGCCGTCGGCACGAACGATTCGGTATAGCTCACGTACGGCGCCCAGCCGCTCTCGGCCAGGTAGGTCAGGCCGGCGCGCTTCGTCGCCTTGTGTTCCGACACCCTGGTCTGGCTGCCGTCCAGCCGGCTGTCCGCATCGCTGGTGGCGCGGTCGTAGCGGGCGCCCAGGGTGAGCACCCAGCGGTCGCGCCACTTGATCTGGTCCTGCAGATAGAGGCCGGTCTGCGCGAGCGTGGCGACGCCGTCGTACCACGGCGCGGGCAGCTGCACCGCACCGCCATACACGGGGTTGTAGATGTTGAGCGGACTCGCGGAGCCACCGCTGTAGCTGACCTGGTCGATGCGGGTGCGCTGGTATTCCAGCCCGGCCAGCACGGTGTGCTGCACGTCGCCCGAGCGCAGGCGCGCTTCCAGCTGGTTGTCGAGGTTCAGCGCGTGGATGCGCTCGTTGCTGCCCGACACCGTGCGCCGCAGCGTGGAGAAATTCGCCGGATCGCGCGGATTGGCCGGGTTCACGGTAATGAAATTGCGGCCCTGCACCGCGGTGTAGTCCACGTCGAGCTGGCCGTAGCGCGCGTTCTGCCGCACGGTGAAGGCATCGTTGATGCGGTGCTCGAACAGGTAGCCGATCATCGACGTGTCCATGTCGAAGCGGTTGTAGCCCGGCTCCCCGGCGAACAGGTCGCTCGGGATGGTGGTGCCGATGGCCGTCGGCACCAGCGAGCCCACGGCCGGCCGCGTGCGCGAGTACACCCCCGCACGGGTGCGGCCGAACTGCGACAGCACGGTCAGGCTGGTATCGGACGAGGGCTTCCAGGTGAAGGCCGGTGCGATGAAGGTGCGGTCATCCTTCATGTCGCCCGCCGGCAGGTCGGCATCGCGCGTAAGCGCGGTCAGGCGGTAGAGCAGCTTGCCGTCCTCGCCCAGCGGGCCGGAGACATCGGCCGCGATCTGGCGGCGCCCGTGGTCGCCGATCTGCACCTGCACCTCGCGCAGCGGCTCGGCCGTCGGGCGCTTGCTCACGGCATTCACCAGCCCGCCCGGGCCGCTCATGCCGTACAGCACCGACGCCGGGCCGCGCAGCAGCTCGATCCGCTCGGCGCCGTAGCTCTCCACGGGCCAGATGCCCCAGTTGCCGTTGTTGCGCAGCGGCATGCCGTCCAGGTAGAAGCCCGGCGAGTAGGCATCGAAGCCGCGCAGGGAGATCCAGTCGTAGCGCGAGTCCGCGCCGAAGCGCGTCGGGATCACGCCCGGCGAGTAGCTGAGCGCGTCCTTCACCGTGCGTGCGCCCTGCGCCTCCATCAGGTCCGCCGGAATCACCGAGATGGACTGCGGCGTCTCGATCAGGGGGGTGTCCGTCTTGGTGGCGGTCGCGCTGCGGCGTGCCGTGTAGCCGTTCACCCGGCCCGTGGCGCTCTCCTCGGCGCCGCCGGTCACCGTGACCGTGGGCAGCGTGGTGGAGCCGGCGGAGGCCTCCTGCGCCCCCGCCAGCGGGGTGGACAGCACGGCCGCGGTGCCGAAGGCCGCGGTGATGGAAGCGTGCAGCAGGCGCTGCCGCGCAGGCCTCGCGGCGGAAACATGGCGCATCGGAAAACCCCCTTCAGAAATGGAATAAGTGCAAAAGTGCGGAATGCATACGAATTGTAATGAGAATGTTTCTTATTAACCAGGGCGCAGTTACGTTTTTTCCGTGACTGCTCAGGTCCGCGGCATCCACAGGCCGTCGTAGAAGTAGTGCTCGCGCAGCAGCATCACCAGTTGCGCGCGCTTGTGCGGCAGGTCGAACTCCTTCACTTTCGCGTAGCCGGACTTGTCGAGGTTGCGGATCTGCTGGTGGTGGTCGATGCGCGGCTCGCCCAGGATGCGCTGCGTGCGCGCATCGCACAGGAACAGGTAGTGCGAGATCGAGGTGAGCCAGGCCGTGGCGAAGGCCTTGCCCCGGAACGCCGGCTCCCCGACCAGCACATGCCAGCCGCGGTCGTAGTCGTGCGCGTCGTAGAACGGCGCGATGCGGCTCTCCTTGGTCCAGTACGCCTCGAAATACGCGAACGGCTCGCCGTCCAGGCTGGCGATCATCGAATGCATGTGCGGATCGCGGGCTATTCCCTCCAGGTAGGCGCGGTGCTTCTGCAGGTCGCCTTCCTCCTCCCAGATCACTGCCACGTCCGGGTCGTTCATCCAGCGGTTGAAGCGCGGCAGGTCTTCGTCGATGTCCAGGCTGCGGAAGGTGAACGTGCGCCCCAGCCAGGGGATGTAGCGCTGGTAGAGCAGCCCCTGCGGCTTGGGCGCGCGGCGGGGGTGGTAGCGGCCATCGGTGAGCGCGAAGCGCTGGGCCATCGGCGGCGGCACCCCGGGCCGCCAGAGTCCGGGCTGCTGCCACAGCGTGTCCCGGCAGGCGCGCCAGCTGCCGTCCGCCGCCGGCAGCACCACGCCGGCCTCCGCCAGCGCGGCCAGGGCCTGCGGGTCGGCGGGATGCATGGCCAGGTCCCTGCATTCCGGATGCGCGGCAAAGGCGGCGTCCAGCGCCGCGAGCCCGTGCGCCGCCGGCGCCGGCCGCGCGCCCTCGGAGGCGGGCCGGAGCACGAGGTCGCCGCCGTGCCCGGACAGCGTCCAGTGCGATGCCGGCTCTGCCGGCCCGCCTGCCACCTGCAGGGAGGCGCCGTCGATGCGCACCGCATGCGCCTGTCCGCCTGCATAGGACAGGAAAGAGGACAGGAAGGGCAGGCCGGCGGCGGCCTGGGCGTCCGCAGGAGCGGAGGAAGGGGAAGAAGTCGGGGAATGGGGCGTGGCGAATTTCACGGTCTGTCTCCTGGTCGTCCTCAAGGGTGGAATGGCGAAGCGTGTCGGTGCACACCCGACAGGTGCGGGGCCAGCAGCTGCAGGCCCTGGTGGAGCGCGGGGAACAGGCTGCGGTGGAAGTTGTTCCAGCGCAGTTCCAGGATCGTGTCGGCCGGGTCGATCGGCGTGCCCAGCACGTCGTAGATGACCTCGCCCGAGTCGATCCCGTCATCGACGTAGTGCAGCGACGCGCCGGTCCGCAGAATCGGCGTGGCCGGCTCCGTGGCCATGCGCTGCCAGTCGGTCACGCGCTCGCCGCGGGCCCCGTGCAGGGCGTCCAGCGTGGCGTGCGCGCCGCGGCGCCGGTAGGGCGACTCCAGGCGGGTGATGCCCGGATGGATGTTCACGATGCGGCGGTGGAACGGCGCGCCGGGCTGCACCAGCGCATCCAGGATGACCAGCAGGCCGTCGAGCACCACGATGTCGGCCTGCAGCGATTCGAGCGTGCGTTGCAGCGCGGCTTCGAAAGCCTGCTTGCCCGCCGCGCGGCCCGGGTCAGCGAGCGGCAGGCGGCGGTACTCCGACGGCACCGGCCGCAGCAGGTCGCGCAGCTTGCGGTCCTGGGTCGCGAGTTCGTGCGGAAAGATCCAGCGCTCCCCCGGCGTGCATGTGAAACCGTAGCCGTTCAGCGCCGCACGGTCCCGCGGCGATTGCGGGTCGTCGTCGAAGACGATGCCCTCCAGGGAATAGGCTTCCCCGAGGGGCGTGGTGTCGAGCGCGTGCGCCAGGTATTCGAGCGGGGAGGGCATGTAGCGCCGCCCGCCGCGGTAGTCGATGAACTGGCCGGCCTGGTCGGCGGCCGCATTGCGCAGGGACAGTATGTAAACGAGCTTGGCCTGTGGCATGGAAGGGCAGGGGTTGGAGGTCGGAACGTTCTGGAAATGGGGCGGGTTCGCGCAGCGCCGCGGCGATGGGTGCGTGCAGGCCGCTTCAGCCCGGGGCGGCCGGCGCGCCGGCGCAGGCATCCGGCCTTCGCCCGGCAGGCGGTGCGCGGTGCCGCGGGTCCAGCGGGCAGCGGCCGCAATAGCCTTCGCCCGGCAGGCGGTAGTACAGGCAGCACTCGCGGTGCAGCGCCACGGATTCGGTGCCCTGCGCGGTGGCCATCGCCACCACCCGGCGCGGGCGGCACAGCGGATTGGCGCGCGGCCCGCCGGCATCGGGCCATAGGGGCGCCTGCAGCAGGTCGGCGGCGTCCTGAGCGATCGCGGGATGGTGCGGCGCGAGCCGCACCGCCTGCTCCAGCACCGCTTCCAGGTGCCGCGCCGCATTGCTCCAAAGCACCTTCTGCGGCACGCGCGCCACCTGCTCCAGGGCCGTGAACAGGGGGGCCCAGTGCTGCCAGACCAGCGGCGCATAGCGCTGCGCGGCGGGGGCGCCCGGCAGTGCGGTGCCGATGCCGCCCAGGTGGATGCCGCGCACCCGCCCGTCCGGGCCCAGGTCCAGCTGCAGCCCCTCCAGGCCCACGGGAAACACATGCCCCAGCACGCTCGCGGCGGCGGCCACCGGCGGCACCAGCACGCCGAGGGTGTCCAGCACCCAGGCGGAGGCGGCCGCGCGCAGGTCCTTCGCCGCAGGCCCCTGCAACCCCCACACCGCGGCGGCGTACCGGCGCAACAGGTCTTCCAGCTGCAGCGGCTCGAGCAGCCGCGCCCCCGGCCACGCGCCCCCGGGCGCAGGTCCGGCATGCAGCCGCTGCGCGAGCGGCGCGAGCGCGCCGGGAAAAAGCGGCCGCAGCAAATCGATCATGGCGCTTGGCGGACGGGGAGTAAGAGGGGCGCGAAGGCGCAGTGCATTCCAAGGTGACGATCCAGCGCGGCGCTTGTTCATCCGCGCTCCGCGCAGCGGCGTGAAACCCCCTGCGCATGAACATCCCCGCGCCCGCAGCGTCTTTGGAGCAGGCGTCCCGCCTTGCAACCCAGCCCTCGACGGGCGGAAAGAGATCTTGCGCATGACTGCAGCCCCCGCTCCGCGTGCCCCGGCTTCCGAGGTGGCGCGGCTCCTCCGGCCCTTCCTTCCGTGGATCGCACTCTCCACGGTATGCGGCCTCGCCGCCGGCATCGCCACCGTGCTGCTGCTGCGCACGGTCAACGAAGTGCTGCACCGCGACGGCGGCATGTCCGGCGGCCTGCTGTGGACCTTCGTGGCCCTGTGCGCCGCGGCGCTCTTCGGGCGCCTGGTGGCCGACGTATCCACCAACTACGTCGGCCAGAAACTGGTGGCGCAGGTGCGCGTCGGCCTGGCCCAGAAGATCCTGTCGGCCCCCATCGACGCGCTGGAACGCTACCGCACCCACCGCCTGATGCCCGTGCTGTCGCAGGACGTGGACATGATCAGCGACGCGGCCTTCGTGCTGTCGTCCGCGCTCATCGCCTCTGCCGTGATGCTGGGCTGCCTCGTGTACATGGCCTGGTTGTCCCTGCCGCTCTTCGGGCTGGTGGTGCTGGCGCTGGCCATCGGCGCCAGCCTGCAGGTGGTGGCCCAGACGCGGGCCGAGAAAGGCTTCTGGAAGGCCCGCGAGCACGAAGACAGCCTGCACAAGGCCTACCGCGCCATCAGCGAAGGCGCCAAGGAACTGCGCATGCACCGCGAGCGCCGCGCCCGCATGCTGGACGGCCAGGTGGAGCGCATCGTGGCCCAGATCCGCCAGGTCAACGGCCGCGCCATCAACACCTACGTCACCGCCACCGCCTTCGGCTCCGCGCTGTTCTTCCTGCTCATCGCCATGATCCTCGGCTGGGCCGCCTTCCAGCCCACCGAGCCGGCGGTGCTCAGCGGCTTCGCGCTGGTGCTGCTCTTCCTCAAGGGGCCCATCGACCAGATCGCCGCCACGCTGCCGCACATGGGCCGCGCCAAGGTGGCCTTCCTGCGCATCGCCGACCTGTCGGCGCGCTTCGCCACGCCGGAACCCCACCTGCACCAGGACCGCCCGGCCCCCGCCCCCGTGCTGCACGAAGGCATCTCGCTGCAGGGCGTGCGCTACGCCTTCGAGGCGCCTGCCGACGGCGGCGAGCCCTTCGCGCTCGGCCCCGTGGACCTGGAGCTGCGCCGCGGCGAAATGGTCTTCATCGTGGGCGACAACGGCTCGGGCAAGACCACCCTCATCAAGCTGCTGCTGGGCCTGTATGCCCCGCAGGAGGGCGAGGTGCTGATCGACGGCGTGGCCGTCACCGCCGAGTCGCGCGACGACTACCGCCAGCTCTTCACCACCGTGCTCTCGGACTTCTACCTCTTCGAGGACCTGGCCGGCGCAGGCGAGGGCGGGGCGGGCATGGCGGCCCTGCCCGAGGCCGCGCGCCCCTACCTGGAGCGCCTGGAGATCGCCCACAAGGTGAGCATCCGGGACGGCGCCTTCAGCACCGTGGACCTCTCCACCGGCCAGCGCAAGCGCCTCGCGCTGGTGCATGCCTACCTCGAAGGCCGCCCGGTCATGGTGTTCGACGAGTGGGCCGCGGACCAGGACCCGGCCTTCCGCCACCTCTTCTACACCGAGCTGCTGCCCGAGCTGCGCGCCAAGGGGCACCTGCTGGTCGTGATCTCCCACGACGACCGCTACTTCCACCTGGCCGACCGCGTCGTCCACATGAGCGCGGGCCGCATCGCCGACAACCGCGTGCGCGCCGGCCGCGAAACCCTGGCCGCCTGACCGTCCGAATCCCGGTGCGGCCGCGAGCCGGCCGGCCCGTCCCTTTTTCAAAGGAGTTGTCATCCCATGCAGCACATCCATGACCTGATCGGTATCGGCTTCGGCCCCTCCAACGTGGGGCTGGCCATCGCGCTCGAAGAGCACCGCGGCACCCACGGCCGCGCGCCCCAGGCCTTCTTCATCGAGCGCCAGCCGGCCTTCGCGTGGCATCCGCACATGCTGCTGGACCACGCGCACATGCAGATTTCCTTCCTCAAGGACCTCGCCACGCTGCGCAATCCGCAAAGCCGCTTCACCTTCCTCAACTACCTGCACGAGCAGGGCCGGCTGCAGGACTTCATCAACCTCAAGAGCTTCTATCCCAGCCGCCACGAATTCAACGACTACCTGGGCTGGGCCGCGCGCCAGTTCGAGGGCCAGTGCGCCTACGGCGAAGAGGTGTTCGAGGTCCTGCCGGAGCCCGGCCCGGACGGCACCGTCGAGCAGCTGCGCGTGCGTTCGCGCAATGCGGCCGGCCGCGTGCAGGAGCGCCTGGCGCGCAACCTCATCGTCGGCGTGGGCGGCACCGCGCGCATTCCCGAGGTATTCCGGGGCCTGCAGGGCGACCCGCGCGTCTTCCACTCGAGCACCTACCTGCGCGACATCGCCCGCCAGGGCGCGGCGCGCAGCATCGCCCTGATCGGGGCCGGGCAGAGCGCCGCGGAAATCTTCATGGACCTGCAGGGTCGCGCCCACGCGCCCGAGGTGGACTGGGTGATGCGCGCCCGCGCCATCCGCCCCTCCGACGACAGCCCCTTCGTCAACGAAATCTTCAACGCCGACTTCACCGACTACATGTTCGGCCGCTCCGCCCCGGAGCGCGAATCGCTGCTGCGCGAATACGCCCACACCAATTACGCCGTGGCCGACCTGGAGCTGATCCAGCAGGTCTTCAAGACCTTCTACGAGCAGCGCGTGACCGGCGGCCGGCGCCTGCGCATGCTGCGCCAGCACGAAGTGCGTGCCGCCCGCGCCGATGCGTCCGGCGTCTATTTCACCTTCCACGACCGCGAATCGGGCGAGGAAAGCACCGTGCGCTACGACGCCGCCGTGCTGGCCACCGGCTACGAACGCGCCGCCCACCGCGACGTGCTCGCGCCGCTGGCGCCCTACCTGGGCGACTTCACTGTCGATCGTCACTACCGCGTGCAGACGGCCCCGGGCTTCCGGCCCGCCATCTTCCTGCAGGGCGCCTGCGAATCCAGCCACGGCCTGAGCGACACGCTGCTGTCCGTCACTGCCGTGCGCACCGGAGAAATCGGCCAGGTGCTCGCCGCTGCGCTGCCCCCGGCCCGGGAGCCGCTGCGCACGCGCGGCCCGGACGCCCCGGCACGCGGCAGCGCAGGCGACGTCGAGCGGGAGACGCACCACCTGCATGTGGCCTGAGCGCCGCATGCGGGCCCGCTGCTGCCGTGCTTGCAGCGGCAGGGCCGCCGCGCCCCTCCCGCCACGCGGACAATCCGGGCCATGCCGCCATCGTCGATGACCCCGCCCGTTCCGTGGCCCCTGCCGCCGGAGGTGCCCCCCGCCCTCCGCGCCTGGCGTGTCCCTCTCCACCTGGATGCGCCCATCCCCGCGGACGACTGGGCCATGCTTTCCCCCGCCGAGGCCGACCGCGCTGCGCGCCTGCGCCAGCCCGCCGACCGCGTGCGCTCCGCCTGCACGCGCGCCGCGCTGCGCCGCCTGCTGGGCGAGCGCCTCGGCCTGCCCCCGCAGGACGTGCCCCTGGCGGCCGGCACCCACGGCCGGCCGGCGCTGGCGGGGCCGTTGGAGCGGGATGGGCGGGAGAGACTGGATTTCAACGTCTCGCACTCCGGCGACTACGCGCTCATCGCCCTGGCGGAAGGCCCCTGGGCCGTGGGCGTGGACGTGGAGCGCTGCGATGCCTTCGGCGCGCACGGCCTCGCGGACCCGGCCGCGCTCGAATCCCTGGTGCTGTCCCCCCGCGAGCGGGCCGCGCCGCACGCCGCACGGCCGGATTTCCCTACGCTCTGGACCGTGAAGGAAGCGGTCCTCAAGTGCCTGGGGCTCGGCGTGGCCGAGCACCTGCCGCACGTCTGCGTGGAGCGGCGGGAGGCCGGTGGGGTGGGCGTGGTACTGGAAGGCCCGTTGCAGGACTCGGCCGTACAGGCCTGCGTGCTCGCCGCGCCACCCGACTACGCCGCCGCCCTGGCCTGGGCCGAAGCGGGATAGGCACGCCCCGCTGAGCGGGCACACCGTTTGCCGCGTCCCCTGGCAGGAGCCTCCCGCTCCGGGCCGGCCCTGCCCGCCATGCCGGGGGAGGGAAGGCGCATCGGCAAATTTGCAGCAAGGAGCGACCATGCCCGCCACGACCCCCCGCACCCCCTGGCCTTTCCCGACGGCCGACGCCCATCCCTCTCCCGCCCCTGGCGCCAGCACCGACAGCGCGGCCGGCGGACTGCAGGTGCAGGCCGTCGAGGAAGACACGCTCGACAGCGCCGTGGAAGAGACCTTCCCCGCGAGCGATCCGGTATCCGTCGTCAGCACCAAATCCGTTTCCGCCGACGAGGGGGCGGCGGAAGATCCGAAGGCGACGAAGCGTTGACACCGGTGCCGGCACCCGCACTGGGACCGAGATCGGCTCCGGGACCGCCCGGCCCGGCCGCACGGATCCAATGAACCCACAACAGCCAGCGGCCCTGCTCCCCTTCGGCATCCTGATGGCCTTGTGGATCGCCGCGGGCGCGGCGGACTGGTGGTGCCACCGGCGCACCCGCATCGAAGCGACCACCACCGGCCTCGCGGAATCGGCCTTCCACTGGGCGCTGTTCCTGCAGATGGGCGCCGCCGTCCTGGCAGCCCTGCTGCTCGAGCCCACCGCCGGGCTCGTGGCCTTCCTGCTGGCCATGTGGCTGCTGCACGAGGCCGCCACCTGGCTGGAACTGCGCATGGTCGCGCCCGCGCGCACCATCACCCCGCTGGAGCAGATGGTCCACAGCTTCATGGAGATCCTGCCCCTGGCGGGCGTCCTGCTGCTCTGCCAGCCGGCGCTGGAGGCGTGGCTGGCGGTGCCGGAGGGGGGCGCCAGGGGCACGGTGCTGGACTGGCGCTGGCGGATGCGACCGGAACTGCCCCCGTGGCCCGTGCTCGGGGGGGCGCCGTGGCGATCACGGTGGGTAATGGGCTATTGCTGGCGGAGGAAAGTTGGCGGTGCTGGCGTGTAGCGCGGGCGGGTGGCTGTGGGCTGGGCCTGCGGGGCTAAGCTATTTGCGTTGAAGCAGACAGCAAAAACTCTGATGCAAACAGGTTTCGGTCAGCAACTGTCTCACCGAAAGAGAAGGGCGCCATGCTCCCTAGTTGAGCTCCGTTAGCTACCAACGCACCAGCAAGCGGCTGAGATCGCTCCTTCCGACCGTGGACATTGGCCTGCAGGCGTCGCCTTTGCAGCGAATGCCGCCCTTCACTTTGCCAAACTCGACGCACGAAAGCGGCCCTACAGCGTTCGATGTAAGGAGCCGACCCCAAACATATCCGCCGACGACAGCCGGGGGCTGTAAGCTCCGCGAATAGACTGATACAGGGAGCGCCAAAGCTATGGCGAAGCAAGGTTCTGTAGGGCCCTCCAGGAGCGGCGACCAGTTTCACTACCAATGGGCAGCCCGGCAATGCCTATGGCTGCTTAGCTCCACGGATGGCCTAGTGTCAGTGACGATCGAAGGACCGTCACTCGACGAGGGGGACTCATCCACGAGCGTGGGCGACGAGGTCATCGACGTCGGCTTGTATTACGGGAGTGAGGACGTCGTAGCGGCAGCGTCGATCCGCTATATGCAACTCAAGCATTCGTCCAAGCACGCTCACGAACCCTGGACGGCCAGCGGCCTCAAAGGAACTATCGAAGGCTTCGCCGGGCGCTTCAACAAATTGGAGGCGTCGCTCGGTCTGGATGTCCTGGAGCAGAAGGTTAGGTTCGTCTTTCTGACGAACAGACCTATTGCTGCGGATGTCCTGGAAGCTTTGGCCGATCTCGCTGCGGGGGCGGCAGAGCTGCGGCACCCTGCAATTGACAAATTGCTGAAACGGTATGCCGCGTCCGCTGGTAGCAGCGTGCAGAACTTCTTTGCCGCCTTCTCTGTTGAAGCTGGTGAGCCAGATCTGTGGGAGCAGCGCAACCTCCTGAGCCAGGACTTGGGTGCATACCTCTCTGAATCCGATACCGAGGCTGCGCTTCAACTGAAAGAGCTGGTCACCCGCCGCGCGACGGACGAAGGCGAAAAGGACCGTTCCATCAGGCTCTACGACGTGCTTCAGGCTCTACGGGTGAGCGAGAACGATCTGCTGCCTGCGCCCTCGCTGATCTCGGAACCGAAGCACATACTTCCTCGAGCGCAGCAGCCAGCCATCCTGACCACGCTCCTCTCAGCGCAGCGCCCCGTGGTCATCCACGCAGACGGTGGTGTGGGCAAGTCGACGCTCTCAGCTCACCTTACCCGTGCCATGCCTGCTGGATCGATAGCGATCCTGTACGACTGCTTCGGTGACGGCACCTACCGTCAGGCCCTGAATTACCGCCACCGATACCGTGATGCGCTCGTCCAGATCGCAAACGAGCTTGCGGCACAGCAGCTTTGCCTGCCGTTGATTCCTTCCCACGGCACAGACCCCAAGCAATTCATGCGGGCCTTCGTTTCACGGCTCAAGCAGGCCATTGATCTTCTCCAAGCTAACACGCCCCAAGCGAGCCTTTGCATCATCATTGATGCGGCAGACAACGCATACATGGCTGCGCAAGAGATTGGGGAGCGCGCCTTTGTCCATGACCTGATCAACACGGACATGCCTGATGGGGTGCGATTCGCATTCACATGCCGATCACATCGACAGGACTACCTTGGAGCGCCACCCGACGCCATTGCGATCAAGCTGGAGTCGTTTTCGAAGGCTGAGACTGCCACGCACCTTCGGCTGAGCTACCCCGATGCGACGGACGCTGAAGCTGCGGAGTTCGCGTTTCTCAGCTCGGATAACCCTCGAGTTCAAGCGCTGGCTATGGAGGGCACTCCGCCCATCGGAGAAATGCTCAGGGCTTTGGGGCCAACACCCACGACCGTCCAACACGCGATTGGAGGGTTGCTGACCAAGGCCATCAACCGGCTGAAAGCCGAGTGGGGGCCAACTGAGTCGAATCAGATCGACCTAATCTGCAAAGGGCTCGCAGTGCTCCGGCCCCTTGTGCCAATTTCCATCTTGGCTCAGATCGCAGGAGTTCCGGAGAGCGCTGTCCGAACGTTCGCAACAGAGTTTGGGCGGCCGCTGTTCGTCAAAGAATCGGGCCTGCACTTCGTGGACGAGCCCGCGGAGACTTGGTTCAACGAGACGTTCAAGCCAGATGCGGCCTCGCTTGATGGGTTTCTTTTGAAGCTCAAGCCTCTCGCCGCGACCAGTTCCTACGTTGCGGCGGCGCTGCCGCAGTTGCTGCTGTCAGCAGGCCGGATGGACGAGTTAATCGCGCTGGCCCTCTCGAACGAGAGCCTGCCCGACAACCCTCTCGAGCGCCGCGACGTCGAGCTGCAACGACTGATGTTCGCTCTCAGGGCGTGCCTGCAACAGGGACGGGATGTTGCTGCCGCCAAGCTTGCTCTGAAAGTCGGCGGTGAGGTAGCTGGTGAGACTCGCCAGATCAAGCTTATCCAGGAGAACACCGACATTGCCAGCATTCTGCTTGCGCCAGATCGCATCGAAGAAATTGTCTCTAGACGCACATTCGGCGGAGGTTTCCATGGCTCGCACCATGCCTACGAGGCGGTGCTGCTTGCAGGCAACGCTGACCTCATTCCCGAGGCCGCGAGCAGGTTGAGGATGGCCGGAGAATCGTTGAACGCCTGGAGCAGGCTACCACCCAAGCGTCGCAAACAAAACGAGATTGAGGAAACGGATATCGCCGAACTTGCCATCGGTGTACTGAGATTGCGTGGCGCTGCGGAGGCCGCGCGCTTCCTGAAAGGTTGGACTCCAAAGTTCGTCGTGTTGAGAACGACGAAGCTAGTGGCTGCGCGACTGGCTGACGTTGGGGACGTCAAGCAGCTTGACGAGCTTGCCGAGCACGCCGAAGGGGATGTCTGGATGTTGCTGGGCTTGGCAACGGAAGCATGCCAGGTTGGACACCTGCTGCCGATGGAGCCTCTGCGCCATCTGATGGGAATCTTGGTCGACCCCAAGGTCAAGTTACCCGAAGAGGATCTCTCGTGGAAGTCTGGGAGCAGCGTGCTTGATGGGGTCCGGTGCGCGATCACCCAAGCGCTTCGGCGCCTTCCGCGCGATGACGAGGCCTGGGCAGTGACGCTACGCCGGTACCTGCCGGTGGAACCGCCCCGGCAGTTCCATGATTTCGACGCTGAACGTGCGACGTTCGTCCGAGCATATGCGTTGGAAGCTGCGCTTCGCGGCAGACAGATTGAACTGATTGATCTGGCGCCCAAAGACGTCCGATCTGAGTTCGAATCGCAAAAATCTACTGTCAGGGGCGAGCAAGCCTCCCGGCTGGAACATGTCACGGGGGGTGTCCTCGCTTGGTTTATCCTGGCTGCCGATGTTGCCTGCGGCCGTGTGCTGCTGAATCTAGACCACGAGATTGAGCTTGCACTCAGGCAGACGCAATCGGCATCTTCACGAGACTATCAGAGGATCTTCAATCTAGAGAAGGTGGCTGCCATCGAGTGGGTGCAGATCCTGCGCAACGCGGGCACCATTCAGCCACCTCAGATTGCCGCCCTGCTGAAGTGGGTGGATAAAAGCGACCGCCTCCACTCGAGAGCGCTCACGATGATGTGCCGCGTGACCGCAAGAACAGCAGGCCTGGGCGACCTCTCACTGCAACTGAGCATCAGAGCGTTTGATTGGATCGCCACATCGCACGACGATGCGGAGACGCGCGTCGAGAACCTCAAGGATTTGGCCCGCGCCATCTTCTGCGTGAGCAGGTCAGAAGCGGCCGCCTACTTCGACAAAGCGATCGACATCGCCAGCAAGATCGGAGAAGAGCATCTCTCTCGATGGACAACTTTCCTCGATCTAACGGACGCGGCGCATCGGCAGGGAGAACCAAGACCCCGGACCGCCTACCGGCTGGCGCGCATCGCGGAGCTCAGCTACAAGCACATGGCCCGGGACAAGTACATGGACTGGGACCGATTGGTTCAGGGCTTGGTTGGCCTCTGCCCTTCATCCAGTCTTGCAATCTTGAGTCGCTGGCGGGATCGAAATTTTGGCTTCGCTGGTGAGCTGTTTCCGATCGCGGTCTACAGCCTGATCGACCACAGGCTGCTGCCAGCGATGGCCGCAGTCGCCTTGAGCGGCACCGTGAGTGGGTGGAAACGCATCAGCGATGCCAGATCGGCCATCAACGCAGAGTCGGACATCAACAAAAAACGATTGATCCTAAATATCGCCTACCGATTCCTTCGCATCCAAACGAACGAAGCACCCGCCTGGCGCGAACTTAAGGCGCTGGCCGACTCGCTGGCGATGTCATTGCCAGATTTGGACAGATTGCTTCGAGCTTCCAAAACCAAGGCCGCCACCCCGCCGGTATCGACGGCTCCTGCGCCGTGGACACCCCCGCACAGAGAGATCCAGGAACCTGATTGGGACGCCGTCTTCAGCGGAGTCGATCTCCGCAACAAAGCCGCTGTACTCGCGGCAAGACGATCGCTGAAGAAGGTTGGCCATCGAGCGTACATCCGCGAGTTCTATGAGCAAGGCCTTAGGCGTGCGGCGCTGTCGGAGATCGATGGATACCTCCGAGCAATCCAGGCGGATGACGAATTCAGCGTATACAGCTTCATGGACGTCATCAGGCACCTCCCCGAGCCGAGCAAGCGAATCCAGTCCGTTCGCAGCGAGCTCAGGAAGGCTGCCCTTTCGGTGGCCACGAAAAACCCCAACCGCGTCGGGCGCCGAGGCTGGGGTCATGAGGGCCCTTTTGATGGGCTCTATGCAGAAGGCATCGTCTTAGAGAAGGACGTCGCATCAGCCAGGATCAAAGGATATTTATCGCAGCTCGACACGCTTGATGCCGAAGACCTGTTCCGTCTAGTGGAGCCACTCGCGCGCTGCCTGACCAGTGATGAGGCCGATGACGTGCTCAACTTCGGCTTCGACTTGCTCGAAGATGTTCTTGAGGGAGAGGATGGCGATGGCCGGTGGAACGAATCGCTCGAGCCACCTACGTCTTGTGTGGAGACCTTGGCTGGCTACCTATGGGCAGGTCTAGCGCGTCCGTCCACTACTGAACGCTGGGAGCATGCCCACTGCGTCCGCATTTGCCTTGAACTCGATTGGCAGCCGTTGTTGTCCGCGCTGGCGGCTCGTGCGCTCAACGCCGACCCGCAGCCATTCGTCGACCGCGGACTGATGTTCTACGAGTGGCATGCTCGCCAATGGCTATGCCTTGCGTTGGCACGAGGCGCGATGGACGCACCTCGTGCGGTCATGCCCTTCCTTGCCTTTCTAGACGCCGCAGCGAAGGAGCCGCATGTCGTCATTCGACATTTCGCTACGGACACACTGAGGCGGCTGAATGAAGTCAGCGCATTGCCAAAACAATTGCTTGACATCGCGAACAGAGCCAACCAGCCTGGATTGCCAACGCAGATCTTCGACCGAGGCGAGTACGGCGTCTTTGATGACCAGCCCTCGAGCAGCGAGACCATAGACGACAATGACAAGTACTTCTTCGGCATCGATATCGGCCCGTATTGGTTCGCACCATTGGGCCGTGTCTTTGGGCTGAGCGAGCATTCCATCGAATGGCGGGCGATGGCAGTCTTGCGCGGGCGCCTGTCGCTTGGGCATCGAGGCCATGATGATCAGCGTTACAAGCGGGGCCTCTTTAGAGGAAATGTGACAACGCACAGTCACGGCAGCATGCCGGAGGTGGAGGACAGCGTGGTCTATCAGTCCTATCACGCGATGATGCTTGTCGCTGGAAACCTCTTGGAGACCAAACCTGTTCGCCGGCGCGTGGACGAGGAAGAGAATCCGTTTGATGACTGGTTGAGCGAACAGTTGCTCACTCGCACAGACAACCGCTGGCTTGCGGAACGGCGTGATCCTGAAATCCTAAAGGAGGTCCCTACGAGCAGCGAACGATCTGACGCCTCATGGTCCTGGCAAGTCAGCAGGCAGTACCTGGATGACCAACTAACAACCGACGATGGAATGACGGCCTTGTGGGGCCATTGGACGGCCACAGAGTCAGCCGACGGCGAAACGGTGTCGGTGGGATCGGTGCTGGTCCCCTCGCGGCACGCGGCGACGCTCTTGGCGGCCCTCCAGACCAGCCCTGATCCCGGAGAAATCTACATTCCAGATGCAGATCACATCGACTACGGAGAGAAAGTCGATGCCCCTGAGTTGAGGATGTCCGGCTGGGTCGCGACGGGCCGTGATTCTTTGAGGCTCGACGAATTTGACCCTTGGGCCGGCACGATTAGCAGCCCGGGTCCACGACCATGTCAGGAGATTCTTGACCTCCTGACTCTGACGACTGATCCCGATGCGAGATCATGGACGCTGCCAGACGGAGGCACCTTGAGGAGCGAGACCTGGTCGCGCAGCACGGGCTATGGTCAAGAACGCGGCATCCTGACCGGCACCCGCCTCAGCGCTGACAACAAGTTCATCAGCGCGTTATTGCAAGTGCGCCCGAATTCCTCCCTCATCGTTCGCGTCATAGTCCGACGCAAGCCGCCCAAGGACGAGACCGGCAAAGATGACTACAGCTTCTACAACTACCCTTACAACCGGTACTACCTGATCGGACATGATGGAATCACTCGATCGCTCTAAGGCAGTTATCGAGCTTGGCAAGAGGATCGTTGCCGGGCTGGAACTGAGCAACGATGTCACTGCGCAGTGGATGTCTCACATGGTCGCTGAGAAGATCTTGGCTGCCGAGCAAGCGCCTGAGACGACGAGGGATGCCGCCACGGCAGAGTGCGCTGATGTGATCTTGAAGCTTTGGGCGCACCGCTACACGTTACCCCCTTACATGCGACCACTGCGGGAACTGGACCCTCTGCTGCGCACGCTCAATTCGTTGGGCGTGGACGGGGCGGGTGAGTTGAGGTTCTTCACCCGGGGGCCGAACAGCGAAGAGCTAGCGGGCGCTACGGACGAAGAGAAGAAGCTGTTCCAGTTCGCGTTGGGCATCGATCACGCAGCCAGAGAGTTGATTCGTTACGCGCTTGGTGCGGCAGCTGAACGATCAGTCGGGCTGGTCAACCCATGGCTGGAAGAGGCCGTCAAAGGCAACCTAGACGCCACCGTAGAGCTGCGGATCGCCAAGTTTGCCGTCGAAGGAGGATTGCAGCGCCAGGAGGCGGCCAACCAGCAGGCCATGCTCGACAGAATCGATAAATTGGAGAGCTTTGCCAAAGTGGCCTTGTCTCTGGCTGGTGAGATGAGAAAAACGCTCCCGCCGGGTTCAGAGATATCTGATGAGTAAAGATGCACGCTGCGAACTCCGGCGCCGCGGCATGCGTCGAGGCGCCTATCGAGAGCTGCGGATTATCACTCCGTCCAGGTCGGTAGAGGCGTCGCACTCTTCCAGCCTGTGTGCGCCAACTTCGAAGTCACAAAGCAGTCCCTGACGGACGACTGGTATCAGCCTGAAGCCGTCGTTCGGTGTGCGTCCCTCTACCCCCTGTTGCACAGGGCAGTTGAACGCTTCAATTTGCTCTCTTGGGGCTCCTCGCCCGAGCCTTCGTTCCATGGATGTGCGCATTGAAAAGATTCTCTTCGCTGAAGCCAGCTATTTTCGTCCCTCTCCTGCGCAATCGCGATTAGGGCGCTAGCGCCTGGAAATTTCCTTGTCGCCAATTTTAACTAATTGATTTTTTGAAAATTCCAGTGGCGTGTCGTCGAACCAGATCGTGTCTCCTTCATATTTTATAACTATTGGAAAAACCATACTGTTGTCTGAAATTTTTTGAATTTCTTTTATGATTTCAATTTTGCTCTTGCCTTTCCATTCATGTAAGAGCGTGAGTTGCAATATCGATAGCGATCTTGCTGTGCTGGCTTCACTGGCTCTAACGTAGCTAAGAGTAATTGATCTGTCGATCAAAAAATAGCCGAGAATAATATTGCTTGTGAAAAGGGTGAGGCAGGAGATTGTCAAGATCAACACCGACTTTTGCATTAATCCATCGCCTTGATTGTCTTTTGGGAATATTAGCATTGGCTGCAATGTCATGTATTTTGGCCGCCAGCACGGGTGATGGACTGAGCGCCGTTAGTATGTGGCCTCCGGGGAGTGGTCGATCTATTCCTCAGCGCTGCTTGTGACAGCATTGCACGACTTTGGCAGTGATTTTTTCGGATGGCCAAAACATTTCCAAGTCACGGATTTTTCCTCTTTTTGAGAAGCCAGGAGAACGAAGTTCTGGTGTTTGTAATCTATGCCTATCAAACCTTGAGGGGTTATAGAATAGTTTCGAGTGCTATCCGTGATCTTGGTAAGACTGGTTTTTGCGGAATCACATTCGGCAATGTCAATTCTATTATCTGACCAACACCTTTCGACCGCTTTCAGCGTCGCGGAGAGATTTTGGATCATCGTCATAGAAGACGCTTTTTGTTCGATAATGGTGTCATTTTTGTGGCCGATCCATCCTGCAAGGCAAACGATAAATAGCAAAACAATCGCAGCAAAAATTTCATTGTTTTGAAATATGCGCATTTTTCTGGCTAGTATGATTTTCCATTTTAAGGGAGCGGAATATTTTTATGGATTGGCAGAAAAAAAATGTCGAAATTAGAAAAGATGCTCCAATAAAAATCATTGCGATGAATGGTTGGCGGCATCTAAAAAGTTCATGAGTGAGGGAGAATTTCCCTTGACAGGGGCCGCTTGCCAGGCTGGCAGAAGAGAACAGCCACATGACACTCCATAAAAAGACAAGGAAGAAAAACAAGCCTAATAGGGATAAAGTCAAGGCTTTCGCTTTTTTGCTCATTTAAAACCCCCATAGAAATGGATTGTCAAATGGAGAGACATCAGGTGTGGGTTGTGGAACTCTCGCATTTTCCAGAACTTCACTGGCAAAAGTCTGGCATTGATTTGTGGGTCCCCACCTGCCCAATGGCCTACCAAGTTTCAGCTGCTCATCGACTTTCTTTTCATCCACATCTTTGATGAGGGTGCAAGTCATCCCTGTTTTATCTCGTTCGCTGTGATCGCAAACTTGCACCTTGTCTCCAGGTAAATCTCCAGATGCATTGCCTGCGTTGCCGCAATCGCTTTTTATAGCCCCCATTCCTGCTTCAATTGTGTCTGTCTTGATCCAATGATGATCAATCGGATTCCACGATATGCCGAATGCCGGTTGCTTGCAAAGATAGACATCCAGCCCAGTGGGATCAATGAAAGATTTTGGGTTTTGCCGGGCGTATGAATAATTGTTGGGGCCGCCCTTCAACCCCATCGGATCCTGCGACACATACCTCCCCATCCCCGGGTCATAGTACCGGTGCCGGTTATAGAACAACCCCGCCCCGTCCCCTTCGTCGTGCTGCCCCTGCATGCGGATCGGCTGGTGCAGTCCCAGCGGGTTGTGCTCCTTCACTGTGTTCCCCCAAGGGTCCAGTTCGATCTGCCAGTCTATGCGGCCCTGGGCGTCGATGAGCGCCAGGGGCGTGCCCAGGTGGTCGCAGTGGTAGAGGTGCAGGTGCGTGATGGCGGTGCCTTCGCCGCGCAGTTGCCGCTGCAGGCGCTCGGCGTCCCAGCCCATGCTGTGCAGGTGGCGGCGCGTGTGGTCGCTGGCGCCGTGGAGCAGTTCTTCCTGCAGCGCCTGCATGGGCGCGTGCTGCTCGCGGTCGCCGGGTTCGGCGGCGCCCAGCAGTTGCGCCAGGGTGGGCGGCTCGGCGCAGGCCCCTGTCTGGATGCGCAGCAGGGGCACGAACGTGCCCGGGTGATGGAGCGTGTGGATGCGCTGCGCGTCCTGCGGGCGCAGCGGGTCGCGCAGTTCGGTGAGGGTGAGGGCATCGCCCTGCCAGCCGTGGCAGCGCTCGGTGACGGTGGCGGTCGGCTGTTGTTGTTGTTGCGGGCCGCTGCCCTGCGAGCGCTCGATGCGGCTGGCGATGCGCCGGCTGAAAACGTCGTAGTGGTGGATGCGCCGGATCCGCTCGCCCGTGGCGTGGTTGATCTGCTCGTGGGCGACGAGGCGCCGGGCGTGGTCCCAGTGCAGGCGGTGGGTCTGCCGGCCGTCGGCATGCGTTTTCTCCACGAGGTTGCCGCAGGCGTCCCAGCGGTAGCGCCAGGGGCCGTGGGCCCGCACGCGGTTGTCGGGCCAGCGGTCGCGGGCGTGGCCGGGCGGGGCCGCACCGTCCTGGCGCAGCAGGTCGAAGGCCGGGTCGTGCAGGTGGCGGCGCACCTCGCCGGCCCAGTCACCCTGCGGGCCGCCCGTGGCGTCGGCGGCGGGCTGCCAGGGGTTGCCGGCGGGGTCGTAGCGGTAGTGCAGCGGCTCGCGCCCGGGCAGGTGCGCCGTGGCCAGGCGGCCGGCCGTGTCGTAGGCATGGTGGATCGTGCCCTGCGGGGTGTCGATGCGCGCGAGCCGGCCGGCAGCGTCGTAGTGGTGCTGGCGCGCGAGGGCGGGCAGCCCGGGATGGCCGCCGGACGGCCGGGGCATGCCCGCTTCGGCCGTGCCGTGCACGGAGAGCGCCTGCAGCCGCGAGAGCGCATCGCGGCGCCAGTGGGTCTGGCTGCCCCCGAAATCCAGCGCCACGGGCCGGTGCAGGCCATCGCGCTCGATGTGCAGCAGGGATTCGCCATCCAGCAGCAGGCCGTGCACGTGGCCCGGGCCGTAGGTCAGCCATTGCAGCGGCGGCAGGCCGGGCAGGTCGGCCCCTGTGGGCGCGCCCCCGGCGTCCAGGGCGTGCGTGCTCTCATGGCTCCAGAGCAGGGCGCCATCGGCGGAGCACATCTCCTGGCGCTCGCCCAGGATGCGGCCCAGGCGGTCGCGCCGCAGGTGCACGCTCACCCGGTGGCGGTGCACGGCGGTGTGGTGGTGGGCGGCCACCAGCTGTCCGGCGCCGTCGTGCTCGAAGCGTTCGGTGATCGGGGCTTCCAGCGTGGCGCCCGGCAGGGGCGTGATGGTGCGGGCCAGCAGTTGCCCCGCGTCGCTCCACTCGTAGTCGATGGCGTGGCGCGCGTCCTCGGTGCGGATGCGCTGGCCGCCCCGGTCGTAGGCATGGCGGGTCACGAGGCCATCGAAACCGGTTTCCGCGACGAGCCGGTCGCGCACGTCGTAGGCGAAGCAGTGGGCCCGGGCATTCTCGTTGTGCAGTTCCACGAGGCGGCCGGCGAGGTCGTAGCGGTAGTGCTGCGCGAGCCAGTGCGGCGAGGCCAGCGTTCCCGGGCTGCCGTCCTGCGGTTCGGGCGTGGAAGCACCGCCGTATTCGTAGCGGACCACGCGGCCCCAGGCATCGTGCGCGAAGCGTTCGCACAGGCCGCCCGGGTGGTCGATGGCGGTCAGGTCATCGCCCTCCGGCGTGTAGCGCCAGCGGGTGGTACGGCCCAGGGCGTCGATGGATTCGGCCGGCCGGCCCAGGGCGTCGTAGGCCGTGCGCAGCTCCAGCCCTTCCTCGCCCTGCACGCGCACCGTGCGGCCCCAGGCGTCGTAGTAAAAGCGCGTGGCACGCCCGCTGCAGTCGGTGCGGCAGGCCAGCAGGCCCAGCGCGTTCCACTCCAGCGTGCTGGTACCGCCCCGGGCGTCGGTGATGGCGATGGGCAGGTCGGGGTGCGCTGCCGTCGTCTCGGGGTAGCGGTAGTGCGTGGTGTGGCCGAGCGGATCGGTATGGCGCACGAGGCGGCCCCAGGCGTCGTGCTCCCAGGTGGTGACGAGTGGGTCGCCCATCGGGCCTTCCGGTGCCGGGGCCTGGTGGCGCAGGGGCTGGCCCAGCGCGTCGTGCGCGATGCGGTGGCTGCGGCCGGCCGCATCGGTGATGCCGACGGCGAGGCCCGTGGCCGCGTCGATGGTGTGTCGCACGCGCCGGCCCAGCGCATCCGTGTGCTCCAGCAGGCGGCCTGCGGCGTCGTGCTTCCAGGTGGAGCGGGCGCCGTCCGCCTCGATGCGCTCCGCCACGCGGGCGAGGCCCCCCGTGCCCTCAAACACGTAGCGGCGCCGGCGGCCCAGGCCGTCGGTGACCAACGTGCTGGCGCGCACCGGCTGCGGCGGCGAGGCCTTCGGGTCCGCCGGGAGCGGGGTGTAGTCGAAGCGCAGGTCCAGTCCGTGCGGCGTGGTCTGTGCGATTACGCGGCCCTCTGTGTCGTAGGCATAGCGCGTCATGGGGCGGCCGGCGCGGGCATGGCCCGTCATGCGGCCCGGGTGCGCCGCGTCGCCGTACTCGAAGCGGCGCACGGTGCGGCCCGTGCGGTCGGTCACCTGGGCCAATTCTCCGCGGCCGGTATAGGCGTAGCGCACCAGTGCGAGCGGCGCGGGCAACTCGGACAGGGTTTCCTGGCCCTGGTGTGGATCGGCCTGCAGCCACACGGCCACGAGGCGCACGCCACTGTCCGCACCCCAGCCATGCGCGGCCGGCGAGGCCGGGGCCACGCGTTCCAGTTCGAAGCCGTAGCGGCGGCCGGCGCCGTCGGTGACGCTGCGCAGGTGGCCGGCGAAGGGCCCGTCCGCATGGCGCTCGTGGCGCTGCACGCGGCCGAAGCGGTCGCAGATGCCGTGCAGCACGCCGTGCGGGGCCGCGTGGTCGTCCGTGCCGCCCGTGTCCGCTGCGGGGCCGTTCGGCACAGCAGGCACCGGCCCCGGCGCGAAGACCCACCAGGGGCCCAGCGGCGATGCGGTGGCCACGGTGATGCGCGCATCGGTGCGCACTGGCGCCGGCAGGGCACTCCACAGGCGGGCGAGGCGCTCCGCATGGCCGCCCTGGTGCGCGCCGGGCAGGTGCTCGGTGCCGCAGCGCACGAGCCAGAGGCCTTCGCTTGCGCTGTGGGCGATCTCGCCCGGCGCCAGGGCCTCGAAGGCGATGCGGCGGCCCCGTCCGTCGTGCAGGTGCAGGGCTCCGGGCGCTGCATCGCCTGCGGGTATGTGGGCCACGCGGGCTTCTCCAGGCATCCACCAGCCCGGCCCCAGCAGCCCCACGGGGGCGGGGTCGGGGCTCTGGTAGCTGGAGTACGAGCGCACCAGCGCGAACGGCAACGGGCCGGGCAGGCCGAAGTCTTCCTCGCCGGGCAGCACCTTGGCGCCCAGCAGCGGGTTCACCGGATGGCCTTCGGTGAGGCCGCCCGGGCACACCGAGCAGGCGATGCCACCGGCCGAGCCGATCAGCACCGTGTGCGAGCCCTGCACGATGGGCCCGCCTTTCTTCGTCAACTCTGTCTGGCGTGCGGCTGGCTTGCCCTGGGTCATGCGGTGCGGCCCGGCCCGCGGCGGCCGAACGGTGGAGTTCAAAACGGCCGCGATGATAGGAAGCGCATTTCGGGCAGGGAAGGGCTTGCGGAAATTTGTTTTGTGTCGGAGTGTCTTCGTTTATCGAGGGGCAAATGAAGCGTTATGGCGAGAGACAGGACGGCCATCGGCGGCCGCCGTTCGCTGCTGTGGTTGTCCACGCTTGCAATGGTTTGATAATTCAACAATAATTGAAATATGGAAGAAAATGATGCTGTCCGGGCCCTGCTGGCACTCGCCCAGGCCGTGCGCCTGCGGGTGTTCCGTGCGCTGGTCGTGGCGGGCCCGGAAGGCATGACTCCCGGCGCCCTGACCCAGGCGCTGGACGTGCCCGCCACCAGCCTGTCGTTTCACCTCAAGGAGCTGGCCCATGCGGGCCTGGTGACCCAGGAGCGCCAGGGCCGCCACCTCATCTACCGTGCCGCCTTCGACCGGATGAACGGCCTCATGGCCTACCTCACCGAAAACTGTTGCCAGGGGCAGCCGTGCCTTCCCCGTCCCTTGGGTGTCCCATGCTCGTCGCCGTCCTGATCTTCGTCGCCACGCTCGTTCTCGTCATCTGGCAGTCGCGCGGCCTGGGCATCGGCTGGAGTGCTTCGCTGGGAGCGGCCGCAGCGCTGCTCTCGGGCGTAGTGCACCTCGCGGACATCGCGGTGGTGTGGGGGATCGAGTGGAATGCCACGGCCACCTTCGTGGCGGTGATCCTCATCAGCCTGCTGCTCGATGAAGCGGGCTTCTTCGAGTGGGCGGCCCTGCACGTGGCGCGCTGGGGCGGTGGCCGGGGGCGGCGGCTGTTCGTGCTCATCGTGCTGCTGGGGGCTGCCGTGGCGGCGCTGTTCGCCAACGATGGCGCGGCGCTGATCCTGACGCCCATCGTCATGGCCATGCTGGTGGCGCTGGGCTTCTCGCCCGCGGCCACGCTGGCCTTCGTGATGGCCGCCGGCTTCATTGCCGATACGGCGAGCCTGCCGTTGATCGTCTCCAACCTGGTCAACATCGTTTCGGCCGACTACTTCCAGATCGGCTTCAACCGCTATGCGTCGGTGATGGTGCCGGTGAACATCGCCGCCGTGCTGTCGAGCCTTGCCGTGCTGCTGCTGGCCTTCGGGCGCGATGTCCCGGCACGCTACGAGGCATCGCAGCTCAAGGAGCCCGTCGATGCCATCCGCGATCCGCGGACCTTCCGGGCG
Organism: Acidovorax sacchari; assembly: GCF_042847045.1. Classification (NCBI taxonomy): domain Bacteria; kingdom Pseudomonadati; phylum Pseudomonadota; class Betaproteobacteria; order Burkholderiales; family Comamonadaceae; genus Acidovorax; species Acidovorax sacchari. The sequence continues at coordinate 4,283,328 of NZ_AP035783.1, read as the reverse complement.
GGCTGGGTGGTGCTGGGCCTGCTGCTGGCAGGCTTTTTCGGGCTGGAGCCGCTGGGTGTGCCGGTCAGCGCCGTGGCAGCCGCGGGCGCTGCCCTGCTGCTGGCGGTGGCGTGGCGCGGCGAAGTGATCGACACCAGGCAGGTGCTGCGTGGTGCCCCCTGGCACATCGTCGTCTTCTCGCTGGGCATGTACCTCGTGGTCTATGGGCTGCGCAATGCCGGGCTCACGGACCTGCTCGCCGCCCTGCTGGACCGGCTCTCGGCCATGGGCATCTGGGGGGCAGCCCTGGGCACCGGCTTCCTCTCTGCAGGACTTTCCTCGGTGATGAACAACATGCCCACGGTGCTGGTCGGTGCGCTGGCCATCGATGCCTCGCATGCCGGCGGCGCGGTGAAGGAGGCCATGGTCTATGCCAACGTGATCGGCTGCGACCTGGGCCCCAAGATCACGCCCATCGGCAGCCTGGCCACGCTGCTGTGGCTGCACGTGCTCGCCAGGAAGGGCACCCGCATCGCCTGGGGCTACTACTTCAAGGTGGGCACCGCCATGACCCTGCCCGTGCTCGCCATCACCCTGGCTGCCCTGGCCATCCGCCTGGGCGCGGGCTGAGGCCCATGCGCCCGGCCATCCGTTTCCATCCGCGAGGATTCCTCCCATGAGCGACATCACGATCTACCACAACCCCGACTGCGGCACCTCGCGCAACGTGCTCGCGCTCATCCGCAACAGCGGCGTGGAGCCGACGGTCATCGAGTATTTGAAGACCCCGCCCGACCGGGCCACGCTGGAGCGCCTGATCGCCGACATGGGGGCGCCCGTGCGCGACCTGCTGCGGGAGAAGGGCACACCCTGTGCGGAGCTGGGCCTGGCCGACCCGAAGTGGAGCGATGCGCAACTGATCGACTGCATGCTGCAGCACCCCATCCTCATCAACCGGCCCATCGTGGTGACGCCCCTGGGCACGCGCCTGTGCCGCCCCTCGGAAACGGTGCTGGACATCCTGCCCGGCCCGCAGCAGGGCGCGTTCTCCAAGGAAGACGGCGAAGCCGTCATCGACGCGAAAGGCCGGCGTGTCCACCAGTCCTGACCTTCCGAACATCGATCCGGAACTGCTGCATCCGGTCGACCTGCAGCGCCTGTGGCCTGCGGAACGCTCGACGCACCCGCCGCGCATCCTGCTGCTGTACGGTTCGCTGCGGGAACGCTCCTTCAGCCGCCTGCTGACCGAGGAGGCTGCGCGCCTGCTGCATGCCCTGGGCGCCGAACCGCGCATCTTCGATCCCGCCGGCCTTCCCCTGCCGGACGGTGCGCCGGAAGACCACCCCAAGGTGCGGGAGCTGCGCGAGCTGGTGCAGTGGTCCGAAGGCATGGTGTGGACCTCGCCCGAGCGCCATGGCGCGATGACCGGGATCATGAAGATCCAGATCGACTGGATCCCGCTCGCCCTGGGGTCGGTGCGGCCCACGCAGGGCAAGACGCTGGCGGTGATGGAGGTGTCGGGCGGATCGCAGTCCTTCAATGCCGTCAACCAGCTGCGGGTGCTGGGCCGGTGGATGCGGATGCTCACCATCCCGAACCAGTCTTCCGTCGCCAAGGCCTTCCAGGAGTTCGACGAAGCGGGGCGCATGAAACCCTCGCCTTACTACGAGCGCGTGGTGGACGTGATGGAGGAACTGGTCAAGTTCACGCTGCTGACGCGCGATTGCGCGCCCTGCCTGGTGGACCGCTACAGCGAGCGCCGCGAGAGCGCGCAGGCGCTGTCGGCCCGCGTGAACCTGCGGAGCATCTGACCCGGGCCTGCGGCAGCGCCCCGGCCGCAGGGCCCCGGTGAAACCGCGCTCAGGCTTCGGCGGCCTGGAGCAGGGCCTGCAAGGCGGCTTCCACGTCGCCGGTATCCACGCCGTCCACGGGCGCCAGATGGGCCGCCAGGGCCGCCAGGGCCCCGGGCTCCTTCTGCAGGCGGGCGATCGCCTGGCCCGCGTCGCGCGGCGCGGTGAAGCCCGTGCTCTGCAGCAGCAGGCGGCCATCCGCGGCGACCAGCTTGAAGTAGAAGCGGCCATCGGCCTCGCGGTACTGCTTGAACGAGGGCAGGGCGGCGGCCTTCGCGGCCGCGCGCGGCGCGCTGGCCGCCACCGCGCCGCCGCGCAGGCTGCGCAGGCCCACGGCGTGGCGCAGGTCGCGCAGCAGGGGCCCGGCCTCCGCGCGGGCCTTCCCGGCGCCCGCGAGCAGGATGTCCTCGATGCGGCCCGGATCGGCGATCAGCGCGTCGTAGCGCTCGCGCATCGGCGCGACCACGCCGTCCACGCGCTCGAACAGGACCTGCTTGGCCTCGCCCCAGGCAATGCCTTCGGCGAACTGCCGGCGCAGCGCCTCGGTTTCCGCGTCGGTGGCGAACGCGCGGTAGATCTGGAACAGGGCGGAGCCCTCGGTGTCCTTGGGTTCGCCGGGCGCGCGGGAATCGGTCTGGATGCTGTTGATCAGCCGGCGCAGCTGCTCGCGCGGCGAGAAGAGCGGGATCGTGTTGTCGTAGCTCTTGCTCATCTTGCGGCCGTCCAGCCCGGGCAGCGTCGCCACGTGCTCGTCCACCGCCGCCTCGGGCAGCACGAAATGCTCGCCGTAGAGGTGGTTGAAGCTCGACGCGATGTCGCGCGCCATCTCGATGTGCTGCACCTGGTCGCGCCCCACGGGCACCTTGTGCGCCTTGAAGGCCAGGATGTCGGCGGCCATCAGCACCGGGTACATGAAGAGCCCGGCCGTCACGCCGTCGTCCAGCTCCCGGCCCGCGGCCTCGTTCTTGTCCTGCGATGCCTTGTAGGCATGGGCGCGGTTGAGCAGGCCCTTGCCGGTCACGCACGACAGCAGCCAGTTCAGCTCCGGGATCTCGGGGATGTCGGACTGCCGGTAGAACGTGACGTGCTCCGGGTCCAGGCCGGCCGCCAGCCAGCTCGCGGCGATTTCCACCGTGGAGCGCTGGATGCGCGCCGGGTCTTCGCACTTGATGAGCGCGTGGTAGTTCGCCAGGAAGTAGAAACTCTGCACGCCGGGCCGCTGGCTGGCCGCCACCGAGGGGCGGATCGAGCCGACGAAGTTGCCCAGGTGGGGCGTGCCCGTGGTCGTGATGCCGGTGAGAAAGCGCGTGGTGCTCATGGTCGAATCGGCTCGGGGCCGGAGGAGAAACGTCAAAACGGAAAGCAGGCCGGGCCGCCGAATGGCCCGCGGGCGCCGCGCCGGTTCAGCCCAGCAGGGCCGTGAGCGGCGTGAGCAGCAGGTTGATGGCCGAATAGCCCAGGGACATCAGCGGCCGCAGCCACACCGTGCCCACGATGCCCGCCACCACCAGCGCCAGCACGATGAAGAAGCCATAGGGCTCGATGCGCGAGAGCCAGCTGGCCTGCCGCCAGGGCAGCAGCCCCACGAGGATGCGCCCGCCGTCGAGCGGCGGCAGGGGGAACAGGTTGAATGCCCACATGACGAGGTTCACCAGCACGCCGGCGCGCGCCATCTCCATGAAGAAGCGCTCGTCCATCCCGAAGCCCACCAGCATCACCAGCAGCACGGCCCACAGTACCGCCTGCACGAAATTGGACGCCGGCCCCGCGAGCGCGACCCAGATCATGTCCCGCTTGGGGTTGCGCAGGTGCCCGAAGTTCACCGGCACCGGCTTGGCATAGCCGAACAGGAAGGTGCCCGACGTCGCGAAATACAGCAGCAGCGGCATCAGGATCGTGCCCACCGGATCGATGTGCTTGAGCGGATTGAGCGTGATGCGCCCCATCATCAACGCGGTGTTGTCGCCGAAGTGACGCGCGGCGTAGCCGTGCGCCGCCTCGTGCACGGTGATCGCGAAGAGCACCGGCAGGGCGTAGATGAGGATGGTTTGGATGAGATTGGAGAAGTCCACCCGCCGATTGTCTCAGAGGCCGCGTTGCGCACCCCGCACGCGGCAGGGGAACCCCTCGGACCGGACGGGCCGCGCCGGCGTTAGGATGTCCAATTGTTGCCAAATGCAACCACAATACCAACAGCAGGAGACACATGTAATGGCTTGGGATGGATGGAGAACGGGGACGCGGCTCGTCCTGGCCTTTGGATCGGTGGCGCTGCTGGTGGCATGGCTCATGGGCGTGGGCCTGTCGGACATCGGCCGGGCGCAGGAAGCCCATCGCGCCGTGCTGCAGGCGGCGACCGCCCTGCCGGACGCGGCACAGCGCGCACCGATCGAGCGCGCGGTCGCCACGGCCGAAGCCGAGCTGTCCGGCATGCGCGCCTGGCTGCTGGGCCTGGGCTGCGCGGTATTCGTGGTGGCGGGCGCGGCCTTCGTGCTGCTGCGCCGCGGCATCGTGGCCCCGCTCGACCAGGCCATCCTCATCGCCGAGACCGTCGCCGCCGGCGACCTGAGCCAGGAGTTCAGCTCCGAGCTGCAGGGCGACTTCGGGCGCCTGCTCGGGGCGCTGGGCACCATGGAGGACACGCTGACCGAACTCGTCTCGCGCATTCAGCAGTCCACCCATGCCATCGGCGCGAGCGCCGGGGAGATCGACGCCGGCAACGGTGACCTGGAGCGCCGCACCGGCGAGCAGGTCGCCTCCCTGGCCGAGACCGCGCAGAGCATGGAACAGCTCACCGCCACCGTCCGCCAGAACGCCGACCGCGCCCGGTCCGCCAGCGGCCTGGCCGTGCAGGCCTCGGGCACGGCCGAGCGCGGCGGCGCCGTGGTGGGCCAGGTCGTGCAGACCATGCAGGCCATCAGCGGCAGTTCGCACAAGATCGTGGACATCATCCAGGTGATCGAGGGCATCGCCTTCCAGACCAACATCCTGGCGCTCAACGCGGCCGTGGAGGCCGCCCGCGCGGGCGAGCAGGGCCGCGGCTTCGCCGTGGTCGCCTCCGAAGTGCGCAGCCTGGCACAGCGCAGCGCGGTGGCCGCGCGCGAGATCAAGGGCCTGATCGACGCGTCGGTGGAACAGGTGCGCAGCGGTGCCGGGCTGGTGGACGAGGCCGGGCGCACCATGCAGGACATCGTCGGCGCGGTGGGGCAGGTCAGCGGCCTGCTGGCGGAAATCTCCCACGCGCTGCAGGAGCAGAGCGACGGCATCGTCGACGTGAACCAGTCCGTCGCCCAGATGGAAGGCACCACGCAGCAGAACGCCGCGCTGGTGCAGCAGGCCTCGCGCGCGGCCACGGCGCTGAACGACCGCGCACAGGATCTTCAGCGCGCGGTGGGGGCGTTCAAGCTGGATTGAGCCGGTCTCTACAGCCCCAGTGCCGACAGCGGGCCGCGGCCCTCGCGCACCACGCGCGGATCGCCGCCCGTGGCCATGTCGGTCAGGTCCACCACGGTGGTGGGCTCCAGCGGGCAGGCGCCCGCGTCCACCACGGCATCGATCTGGTGCTCGAAGCGGGCGCGGATCTCCGAAGGGTCGTTCATCGGCTCCGTCTCGCCGGGCGGGATCAGCGTGGTGGCCAGCAGGGGCGCGCCGTGCAGTTCCAGCAGCAGCTGCAGCCCCTTGCGGTCGGGCACGCGCAGGCCGATGGTCTTGCGCTGCGGATGGCTCACGCGGCGCGGCACTTCCTTGGTCGCGTCCAGGATGAAGGTGTAGGGGCCGGGCGTGGCCTGCTTCACGAGGCGGTATTGGCGGTTGTCCACGCGGGCGTAGTTCGACACTTCCGACAGGTCGCGGCACAGCAGCGTCAGGTGGTGCTTCTCGTCCACCTGACGGATGCGGCGCAGCCGGTCCACGGCGTCCTTGTCGTCGAGCTGGCAGACGAGCGCGTAGCTGGAATCCGTGGGCACCGCGAGCACGGCGCCGCGGGCCAGCAGGGCCGCGGCCTGCTTGAGCAGCCGGGGCTGCGGGTTGTCGGGGTGGACTTCGAAATACTGGGCCATGGGGGTGTCAGTGGGCGCGCCGCACGCGGTCGGCCAGCAGCTCCCACACGGGCGTGAGGGCGCCGGGCAGGGGCGGCAGCGTGCCCAGGTCGGTGTGCGATTCGTCGGGGCTGTGGAAGTCGCTGCCGCGCGAGGCGGCCAGGCCGAATTCCTGCGCCATGGCCGCGTAGGTGCCGTATTCGGCGGCCGTGTGGCTGCCCGTCACCACCTCGACGCCCTGGCCGCCGTGCTGGCGGAATTCGGAAAACAGCGCGTACTCTTGCGTGGCGGAGAACTTGTAGCGGGCCGGGTGCGCGATCACGGCCATGCCGCCGGCCTGCGTGATCCAGCGCACCGCGTCGCCCAGCGCGGCCCAGCGGTGCGGCACGTAGCCGGGCTTGCCCTCGGTGAGGAAGCGGCGGAACACCTCGGAGGTATCACGGCACACGCCCGTCTCGACCAGGAAGCGCGCGAAATGCGTGCGGGAGATGAGTTCGGGATTGCCCACGTAGCGCAGCGCGCCTTCGTAGGCATCGCGGATGCCGACCTGCGCGAGCTGCTGCGCCATCTCCTGCGCGCGCTGGCCGCGGCCGCCACGCGTGTCGGACAGGCCCTGCACCAGCTGCGCATCGTCCGGGTCGAAGCCGAGCCCGACGATGTGCACCGTGGTGCCGATGAAGGTCACCGAGATCTCCACGCCGGTGAGGTAGTCCATGCCCTGCGCGGCCGCGGCGGCCATGGCCCGGTGCTGGCCGCCCACTTCGTCGTGGTCGGTCAGGGCCCACAGCTCGACGCCGTTGGCGCGCGCCCGCTGTGCCAGTGCCTCGGGCGTGAGCGTGCCGTCGGACACCACGGAGTGGCAATGGAGGTCGGCGTTCAGCAGGATGGACACGGGGACATTGTAGGACCGCGATCCCGCAGGCGTATCTGCCGAGCCACAAAACGCGGATGGCAACGTGGCAACTGTCCCGTGCCGCGGTATCTGCTGCCCAAGCGGGCTGCGCCGGGCCAGCCCGCGCGCCCGTGTTCAGAGCTGGGCGCCCTCCACCAGGAACTGCACCCGCCGCTCTCCCTTCCACTCGTTCACGTCGAGCCGGAACGCCAGCAGCACGCGCGCCGGAAGCGGCTCCGTGTGGCCGAACCAGATGCCGTCCACCGGTCGGCCCTGGTGCAGCAGCTTGAGCGACAGGTGGTTCTTCCCTTCGCCCACGAGGCGCTGGCTCACGATCTCCACCTCCTCGCTGAAAGTCGGCGGCGCGAAGCCCTGGCCCCAGACCTCGCGGTGCAGCGTGTCCACGAGTTCGGCGCGGCAGTACTCCGGCGAGAGCGGTCCGTCGGTGTCGAGCCGGCGCATGAGCGTGGCGGCATCCAGCCACTCCTGCGCCACCTGGGCGAACGCGCGCTCGAACACCGGAAACTGGTCCTTCGCCACGGTGCAGCCGGCCGCCATCGCGTGGCCGCCGAATTTCAGGATCACGCCCGGATGGCGCTTGGCCACCAGGTCCAGCGCGTCGCGCAGGTGGAAGCCGGGAATGGAGCGGCCCGAGCCCTTGATCTCGTCTTCCTTGCCGGGCGCGCTGCTGGTGGCGAACACGAAGGTCGGCCGGTGCAGCCGGTCCTTGATGCGCGAGGCCACGATGCCGACCACGCCCTCGTGGAAGTCCGGGTCCCACACGCTCACCGCGGCCGGCGGCTCGTCGTTCTCGCCGAACAGGCTCTCGGCCATCAGCAGGGCCTGCTCGCGCATGCCGCCTTCGATCTCGCGCCGCTCGCGGTTGATGGCGTCGAGCGTGCGCGCCAGTTCCGCGGCCCGGCCCGGGTCGTCGGTCAGCAGGCATTCGATGCCCAGCGTCATGTCCGCGAGGCGCCCGGCCGCGTTGATGCGCGGGCCCAGCGCGAACCCGAAATCGAAGGTCGTCGCCACGGCCGCCTTGCGGCCCGCCGCGTCGAACAGCGCCGCGATGCCCGCCGGCATGTGGCCCGCGCGGATGCGCTTGAGCCCCTGCGCCACCAGGCGCCGGTTGTTCGCGTCCAGCCGCACCACGTCGGCCACCGTGCCCAGGGCGACCAGGGGCAGCAGCGGCTCCAGCTTCGGCTGGCTGGCCTTGTCGAACACGCCGCGTTCGCGCAGTTCCGCGCGCAGCGCCATCAGCACGTAGAACATCACGCCCACGCCGGCGATGGACTTGCTCTCGAAGCTGCAGCCCGGCTGGTTGGGGTTCACGATGGCATCGGCCTGCGGCAGTTCCGGGCCGGGAAGGTGGTGGTCCGTGACCAGCACCGAGAGGCCCAGCGCCTTGGCCTCGGCCACGCCCTCCACGCTGGCGATGCCGTTGTCCACCGTGACCAGCAGGTCGGCCCCGCGTTCGCGCACGCGGCGCGCGATGGCCGGGCTCAGGCCGTAGCCGTCGGCGATGCGGTCGGGCACCAGGTAGTCCACCTGGCGGGCACCCAGCAGCCGCAGGCCGCGCACCGCCACGGCGCACGCGGTGGCGCCGTCGCAGTCGTAGTCGGCCACCACGACGATGCGCCGGTCCTGCGCGATCGCATCGGCCAGCAGTGCCGCGGCCTCGCGCATGCCCCGCAAACCCGGCGGCGGCAGCAGCCGCGCCAGCGCGTCGTCGAGCTGGTCGTGGGCGGTCACGCCGCGCGCCGCGTACAGCCGCGCGAGCAGCGGATGCACGCCCGCCTGCTCCAGCGCCCACACGGCGCGGGGCGGAATGTCCCGGGCCACGATCTTCATAGCTGCTCCTGCACGGCCTGGAAGCGCACCGGCCGCAGCCTGCGGCGCAGGCGCTCCAGCAGGCTGGCGGGCGCGGTTTCCCAGGCCATGGCGCTGCGCTCTCCGCACAGCGTCAGGCGTGCGGCGCCGCCGCGCTCCACATGGTCCGCCAGGCGGGCGACCGGCCCGGCGTCCAGCGCTTTCCAGCCCTCGGCCCAGGCGCGCCAGTCCTCGTGCAGCGCGGCATCGCGCAGGGCCTGCGGCACCTCGGGCGGTGCCGCGGCGGCCGGTAACTGGCCGGGCAGGCGGCCCGCGCCGTGCACCCAGAAGGCGTTCACCGGCGCCTGCCCGCGCCCGGCGCGCGCGTCGTTGAAAGGATGGGTGTAGAGCAGCATCTGCATCTCGCTGTGCAGGCGGTGCAGCAGCCGCGCCTGGGCCGCATCGGGCATCCAGGCACGCACGTCGCGCTGCACCACGCGGTCCAGCGAGGCCGTGGCCAGGCCGTCGAACAGCGCCGATCGCGCCAGCCAGCGCGTGGGCGCGTGGTAGGCCAGCTCGATGCCGTCCTCCGCGAACCAGGGCGCGAGGATGTCCATCAGCGCGCGCGATCCGGCCTCGTCCAGGCCCAGCGCGGCCGGGTCCGCCAGCATGACCTGGTCGGCGCCCACCTGCCACTGGCAGGGTGTCACCCAGGCCCAGGCCGAACCGTCGGCCGGGCCGGGCTGCGCCGCGTGGCGCTCCCAGGCCGCCCAGGGCGTGGTGCCGGCGCGGCTGGCCGGCAGGCCCAGGTGGCGCGCCAGCGCGCGCTCGTGCGGCGGGGTGAAGTCGGACTCTTCGCCGGCATCCGTGCCGGCGGGCGACAGGCGCGCGAGCAGCCGGTCCAGGTGGGGCAGGCCGAGGCCCTGCAGGGCCTGCCGGCACCCCGGCGCCGTGCTGGCCGCCAGGGGAATGAGCAAATGGTGGATCTCCGACATGGCGGGTATTGTCCGGGATGCCACAATCGGCGCCGTCCCGCTGCCGCCAATCCCGTCGCGGCGCGGGGCCGCTTTTTCCCCACCATGCAACTTCCCTACGAACTGGCCCTGGGCTGGCGCTACACCCGGGCCGGACGCGCCACGCGGCGCAACGGCTTCATCTCGTTCATCTCCGGCGTCTCCATGCTGGGCATCGCGCTCGGCGTGGCCGCCCTCATCATCGTGCTCAGCGTGATGAACGGCTTCCAGAAGGAAGTGCGCGACCGCATGCTCAGCGTGGTGTCCCACATCGAGATCTTCGCGCCCCAGGGCGCCGCGCTGCCCGATCCCGCGCTCACCATGGCCGAGGCCCGCAAGAATCCCGAAGTGGTGGGCGCAGCGCCCTTCGTCGGCTCGCAGGCGCTCATCGCGCGGGGCGAGGACATGAAGGGCGCCCTGGTGCGCGGCATCGACCCGGCCCGCGAAGGCGAGGTGACCGATCTGGCAGCAAAGAACGCCGACGCCGTGCAGACGCTGACGCCAGGCAGCTTCCATGTGGTGCTGGGCGTGGAGCTGGCGCGGGCGCTCGGCGTGCGCGTGGGCGACCCGGTCACCCTCATCGCGCCGGGCGGGCAGGTCACGCCGGCCGGCGTGGTGCCGCGCCTCAAGCAGATGACGGTCTCCGGCCTCTTCGAATCCGGCCACTATGAATACGACTCCGCCCTGGTGCTCATGCACCATGCCGACGCCGAACGCATCTTCCGCCTGGAAGGCCCCACCGGCATCCGCCTGAAGCTGCGCGACCTGCACCAGGCGCCGGAGGTGACGCAGGAACTCGCCCGCTCCCTCTCCGGCGACCTGCTGATCCGCGACTGGACGCAGCAGAACCGCACCTGGTTCGCCGCCGTGCAGCTCGAAAAGCGCATGATGTTCATCATCCTCACGCTCATCGTGGCGGTGGCGGCCTTCAACCTGGTCTCCACCCTGGTCATGACCGTGACCGACAAGCGTGCCGACATCGCCATCCTGCGCACCCTGGGCGCCAGCCCGCGCAGCATCATGGCCGTGTTCGTGGTGCAGGGCGCGCTCGTGGGCGTGATCGGCACGGCCTGCGGACTGGCCCTCGGCCTGCTCGTGGCCTTCAACATCGACGTCATCGTGCCGGCCATCGAGCATGCGCTGCACGCCAGTTTCCTGCCCAAAGACATCTACCTGATCAGCAAGATGCCCAGCGACCCCCAGAGCAGCGACATCACCCCCATCGCGGTCATCTCCCTCGTGCTGGCCTTCGCGGCCACCCTGTACCCGAGCTGGCGCGCCAGCCGCGTGAATCCCGCGGAGGCGCTGCGCTATGAATAGTCAGGAACAACTGGACTGGGCCATGCCGGTGGCATGGGCTGTGGGTAGCGCTTTTCGCGCTGGAGAATCGAGATGAACGCGGGGAACAACGAAGTGGTGCTACACGCGCGCGGCCTCACCAAGCGCTTCACCGAAGGCCGGCTCGACGTCACCGTGCTCAAGGGCGTGGACCTGTCCGTGCACGTGGGCGAGACACTGGCCATCGTGGGTGCCTCGGGCTCGGGCAAGAGCACGCTGCTGCACCTGCTCGGCGGGCTGGACGCGCCCACCTCCGGCAGCGTGCAGCTGCAGGGCGCGGCCTTCGACACCCTCTCTCCGCAGGAGCAGGGGCGCCTGCGCAATATCCACCTGGGTTTCATCTACCAGTTCCACCACCTGCTGCCCGAGTTCAGCGCGCGCGACAACGTCGCCATGCCGCTGCGCATCCGCCGCGAGCCCTATGCCGCCTGCCTGGAGCGGGCCGACGCGATGCTCGCCGCGGTGGGCCTGGCCGGCCGCGTGCACCACCGGCCGGCGGAGCTGTCCGGCGGCGAGCGCCAGCGCGTCGCCATCGCGCGCGCCCTGGTGACGCGGCCCGCCTGCGTGCTGGCCGACGAACCCACCGGCAACCTCGACCGCGCCACCGCCGACGGCGTGTTCCAGCTCATGCTGCAGCTCGCCCGCGAGCAGGGCACGGCCTTCGTGATGGTCACCCATGACGAGGCCCTGGCCGCGCGCTGCGACCGCGTCGTGCGGCTGGTGTCCGGCGCGCTGGCGGTGGCCTGACGCCGCCGGCAGGCAGTTTCCGCACCGCGCGAAGGAGGACGGACATGGACCGCGCTGCAGCAGAAGGACTCCCCTTGCTGGCGATCACCCAGGGCGACCCGGCCGGCATCGGCCCGGAGATCGTCGCCAAGGCCTTCCGCGACGTGCCCGGTGCGATGCGGGGCTGCTTCGTGGTGGGCGAGGTGGAGACGCTGCGCCGCGCCGTGCGCTGCATCGCCCGGCCGGGCGAGCCGTCCCTGCCGCTGGCGGTGCTGGAGTCGCCCGCAGAGGCGCTGTCCGCGCCGGTGCGCTGCCTGCCGGTGCTGCCCCTGCCGGGCCTGCCCGGGCCGGTGCCGTTCGGCGCCGTGCATGCCGGGGCCGGACGGGCGGCGGCGGATTGCGTCACCTGGGCCGCCCGTGCCGCGCTGCGCGGCGAGATCGCGGGCCTGGTCACCGCCCCGCTGCACAAGGAGGCGCTGCACGCCGCCGGCGTCCACCATCCCGGCCACACCGAACTGCTGCAGGCCGAGGCCGCGCGCCATGCCGGCGTGCCGGTCTCCGACATGCCCGTGCGCATGATGCTCGCCAGCGACGAACTGCGCACCGTGCTGGTCAGCATCCACGTGTCCCTGCGCGATGCCATCGCGGCGGTCACGCAGGGCAACGTGCTGCGCACGCTGGAGATCACGCACGCGGCGCTGCGCCGCAGCCTGGGCCGCGACCCGCGCATTGGCGTGGCGGGCCTCAACCCGCACGCGGGCGAGGGCGGGCTCTTCGGCCGCGAGGAGATCGAGGCCATCGCCCCGGCCATCGCCGCGGCACGCGCGCATGGCATCGCCGCGCACGGCCCCTTCGCGCCCGACACGGTCTTCATGCGCGCGCGCAGCACGCCGCAGCGTGCGGGCGAATTCGACGTGGTGCTGGCCATGTACCACGACCAGGGCCTGATTCCCGTCAAGTACCTGGGCGTGGACAAGGGCGTGAACGTCACGCTCGGGCTGCCGCTGGTGCGCACCAGCCCGGACCACGGCACGGCCTTCGACATCGCGGGGCAGGGCATCGCCGACGCCTCGAGCCTCGTCGAGGCCGTGCGCATGGCGCGGCGGCTGGCGGCCCCGGTGGACGCGTTCCCGCTCAGCGCCTGAGGCTGTCGCGGATCTCGCGCAGCAGCAGGACGTCTTCCGGCGGCGGGACCGGGGCGGCGGCAGGCGCGGGCGGCGCCTCGCGCTTGAGCCGGTTGATTTGCTTGACCATCATGAAAATGATGAATGCGAGAATCAGGAAATTCACCGCGACCGTAATGAAACTGCCGTAGGCGAGCACCGGGACGCCCGCCTTGCGCAGGGCGTCCAGCGTGGCCGGTGTGCCGGGCGGCACACTGCCGAGCACGAGAAAGAGATTCGAGAAATCCAGCTTCCCGAATACCAGCCCGACGATGGGCATGATGACATCGTTCACCAGCGAGTCCACGATCTTCCCGAAGGCGCCGCCGATGATCACGCCCACGGCGAGATCTATCACATTTCCCTTCACCGCGAACTCCCGGAACTCCTTTGCAATACCCATTTCGCTTCTCCTTGATATAGCTGAAAACCCTTGCAGTATTGCCGAGCCGGAGGGGTGATAACCCCTGGAATTAACCTTACTTGCGCCGCTACAATTTGTGATTGCTCCCCAGCGACGACCTATTGAGGACCCCCATGAGTGAAACCCCAATCGACTCCAGCAAGCGGACGTGGCTCATAGCGTCGGGCTGTGCTGGTGCGGTGGGCGGCGTGGCGACGGCCGTGCCGTTCGTGAGCACTTTCCAGCCGTCCGAGAAAGCCAAGGCCGCCGGGGCCGCGGTGGAGGTGGACATCGCCGGCCTCAAGACCGGCGAGAAGATCACCGTGGAGTGGCGCGGCAAGCCGGTCTGGATCATCAAGCGCTCGCCCGAGCAACTGGCCGCGCTGCCGGGGCTCGATCCCCAGCTCGCCGATCCCAAGTCCGAGCGCAAGCCCTCGGAGCTCACCCCCGAATACGCGCGCAACGAGAACCGCTCCATCAAGCCCGAGATCCTCGTGGCCGTGGGCATCTGCACGCACCTCGGCTGCTCGCCGAGCGACAAGTTCACGCCCGGCGCCCAACCCTCGCTGCCCGACGACTGGAAGGGCGGCTTCCTCTGCCCCTGCCACGGCTCCACTTTCGACATGGCCGGGCGCGTCTTCAAGAACAAGCCCGCGCCGGACAACCTCGAGGTGCCTCCCCACATGTACCTGTCGGAGACCAGGCTCCTGATCGGTGAAGACAAGAAGGCCTGAGGGAGACGCACATGGCTTACCGCGAATTCAAGGACATCTCCCCCAACGCCTCCACGGGCGCCAAGGTCACGAACTGGCTCGAGAACCGCTTTCCCACGGCCTTCGACGCCTACCGCGTGCACATGTCGGAGTACTACGCTCCGAAGAACTTCAACTTCTGGTACATCTTCGGCTCGCTCGCGCTGCTGGTGCTGGTGATCCAGATCGTCACCGGCATCTTCCTGGTGATGCACTACAAGCCCGACGCCGCCAAGGCGTTCGAGTCCGTCGAGTACATCATGCGCGACGTGCCCTGGGGCTGGCTGATCCGCTACATGCACTCCACGGGCGCCTCTGCGTTCTTCGTCGTGGTGTACCTGCACATGTTCCGGGGCCTGCTCTACGGCTCCTACCGCAAGCCGCGCGAGCTGGTCTGGATCTTCGGCTGCGCGATCTTCCTCGCGCTCATGGCCGAGGCCTTCATGGGCTACCTGCTGCCCTGGGGCCAGATGTCCTACTGGGGCGCCCAGGTGATCGTGAACCTGTTCGCGGCCATTCCGTTCGTCGGCCCCGACCTCGCCCTGCTGATCCGCGGCGACTACGTCGTCGGCGACGCCACGCTCAACCGCTTCTTCAGCTTCCACGTGATCGCCGTGCCGCTCGTGCTGCTGGGCCTGGTGGTCGCCCACCTGCTGGCGCTGCACGACGTGGGCTCCAACAACCCCGACGGCATCGAGATCAAGGGCCCCAACGCCCCGAAGGACGAGCACGGCCATCCGCTGGACGGCATCCCGTTCCACCCGTACTACACCGTGCACGACATCTTCGGCGTGAGCGTGTTCCTGTTCATCTTCTCGGCGGTGGTGTTCTTCGCCCCCGAGTTCGGCGGCTACTTCCTGGAGTACAACAACTTCATCCCGGCCGATCCGCTCAAGACCCCCGCGCACATCGCGCCCGTCTGGTACTTCACGCCGTTCTACTCGATGCTGCGCGCCATCACCAGCGAGATGATGTATGCCCTCATCGCCTGCGTCGTGCTGGCGGCCGGCTTCGGCGTGGTCAAGGGGCGGCTGCCCGGCTTCGTCAAGGCCGCCATCGCGGTCGTGGCCGTGGCTGCCGTGGCGCTCATGCTCTCCATCGACGCCAAGTTCTGGGGCGTGGTGGTGATGGGCGGCGCCGTCATCATCCTCTTCTTCCTGCCCTGGCTCGACCACAGCCCGGCCCGCTCCATCCGCTACCGTCCCGGCTGGCACAAGTACCTCTACGGCATCTTCGTGATCAACTTCGTGGTGCTGGCCTACCTGGGCGTGCAGCCGCCGTCCCCGATCGGCGAGCGTGTCTCGCAGGTGGGAACGCTGTTCTACTTCGGCTTCTTCCTGCTCATGCCGTGGTGGAGCCGCCTCGGCGAGCCCAAGCCGGTGCCCGACCGCGTGACCTTCGCCGCGCACTGACGCGGGCCGGAACGACGACCATGAAAAAAATCATCCTCACGCTGATCGCCTCGCTCGGGTTCGCCCTGGGCGCGCACGCCGCGGAAGGCGGCATCGCCTGGGACAAGGCCCCGGTGCGCACGAACGACACGGCCTCGCTGCAGAACGGCGCCAAGATCTTCGTCAACTACTGCCTGAGCTGCCACTCGGCCGCCTTCATGCGCTACAACCGCCTGAAGGACATCGGCCTGACCGACCAGCAGATCAAGGACAACCTGCTCTTCACCACCGACAAGGTGGGCGAGACCATGAAGGCCACCATCGATCCGCGGCAGGCCAAGGACTGGTTCGGCGCCAACCCGCCCGACCTCACCGTGATCGCCCGCTCGCGCGCCGGCCACAACGGCACCGGGGCGGACTACCTCTACACTTTCCTGCGCACGTTCTACCGCGACGACACCAAGGCCACGGGCTGGAACAACCTCGCATTCCCCAGCGTCGGCATGCCCCACGCACTGTGGCAACTGCAGGGCGACCGCCGCCCGGTCTTCGAGGAACACGAGAGCCACGGACACAAAACCCAGGTCTTCAAGGGGTGGGAGCAGCTGACTCCGGGTACGATGTCGCCCCTCCAGTACGACGAGGCCGTGGGTGATCTCGTCAACTACCTGCAGTGGATGGGCGAGCCGGCGCAAAATACGCGGGTTCGCGTCGGGGTGTGGGTGCTGATCTTCCTCGGCGTCTTCACGGTGATCGCCTGGCGGCTCAACGCGGCGTTCTGGAAGGACGTCAAGTAAGCTCGGCCGCCGCCTGCAGCATCGCGCCGCCTCGTGCGGCGCATTTCGCTTTCCGGAGTGGACGCGCGAGCGCCCACTCTTTTTGATTTTTAGGAGCTTCCCACCATGATGGTGCTTTATTCGGGTACGACCTGTCCCTTCTCCCATCGCTGCCGCTTCGTGCTATTCGAAAAAGGCATGGATTTCGAGATCCGCGATGTGGACCTGTACAACAAGCCCGAAGACATCAGCGTGATGAACCCCTATGGCCAGGTGCCCATCCTGGTCGAGCGCGACCTCATCCTGTATGAGTCCAACATCATCAACGAGTACATCGACGAGCGCTTCCCGCATCCCCAGCTGATGCCCGGCGACCCGGTGGACCGCGCCCGCGTGCGCCTTTTCCTGCTCAACTTCGAGAAGGAACTCTTCGTCCACGTGAACGTGCTCGAGTCGCGCGCCACCAAGGGCAACGAGAAGGCGCTGGAAAAGGCCCGCTCGCACATCCGCGACCGCCTCACGCAGCTCGCCCCGGTGTTCCTCAAGAACAAGTACATGCTGGGCGAGAACTTCTCCATGCTCGACGTGGCGATCGCCCCGCTGCTCTGGCGCCTCGACTACTACGGCATCGAGCTGTCCAAGAACGCCGCCCCGCTGCTGAAGTACGCCGAGCGCATCTTCTCGCGCCCCGCCTACATCGAGGCGCTCACGCCTTCCGAGAAGGTCATGCGCAAGTAATGCGGCGCGGCCGCACCCGCGCGCCGCATCCCGCTTTCCAGAAGCCTTTTTGCCAGACGCCGACATGATGAATGCCCAGGACTCCACTTCCACGCGCCCCTACCTGATACGGGCCCTGTACGAGTGGTGTACCGACAACGGCTTCACGCCCTACATCGCGGTGCGCGTGGACGACTCCGTCCAGGTGCCCCGCGAGTACGTGAAGGACGGCGAGATCGTGCTCAACATCAGCTACGACGCCACGAGCGCCCTGCAGCTGGGCAACGATTTCATCGAGTTCAAGGCCCGCTTCGGCGGCAAGCCGCGCGACATCATGGTCCCCGTGGGCCGGGTGATCGCGATCTATGCGCGCGAGAACGGACAGGGCATGGCCTTTCCGCCGCCGGTGGACATGCTGGCACCCGGCGCGGGCGGCCTGCCCGCGGGGCTGCTGGATGCCGGCGCGGCGCCGGAAGGCACCGTGCCGGAGCCGTCCGCCGATGAAGACCGCGTGGTGCAGTTGGTGCCCACCGACGGTGGCGCGGGCCCGGCGGACGAGCCGCCGCGCGGCCCGGCCCCTGCCGGTGGCGGCCGCCCGTCGCTCAAGCGGGTGAAGTGATGCGGGCCGGCCCTGGCCGGCAAGCCGCCGTTCCCGCCCGGGACCGGCATGCGCGCTAGAATGCGCGTTTCGCCGATTTAGCTCAGTTGGTAGAGCAACCGCCTTGTAAGCGGTAGGTCGTCAGTTCGATCCCGACAATCGGCACCATCTTTCCCACCGTTCGCCTTCCAGCCGCCGGCCACCCGCAAGCCGGCCTTCAGGTTTGGATTTTCAGGCGAATGGCGTTAACCTCCCACCCCCGGCTGCGCAGATGCGCCTGCAGTGCAGGCAGCAGCTGCCGCACCTTCGCCGCCGCCGCATTGTTGCGGACCAGCAGGCACCAGGTCGCGCCCTCGATCGGCCCCGCCTGGATGGCTGGCCGCAGGGTGGCGGGAATCAGCAACTCGACGGCCCGCAGCCGCTCGCTCGAGTCGCGCGTCAGACTTGCCAGCCGTGCCAGCGTGGGGGAATCCTCGGTGGCCTGCTGCAGCGTGACGGCGTGGTGACGGCGGTTCATGGGGCAATGCGCCGCGCGGCGCGGAGAAACGAAGTGCAGTTGATTATCACGGACGCCTGGCTGGCGCGCAGCCGCGCCATCCACCTCTCGGGCCTGCGCCTGGCCGCATTCGGGCTGCTGCTGTCGGTGGCGGTGATGCTCATGGCGGCACTGCTCTACCACTGGGTGTTCCTCAAGGGCGCCCGGGAGGGCTGGCCGGTGGTCGGCACCCTGGTGCGGCTGGCCACGCGGGATGAAGCCGCCGAGCGCGACCGCTTCATGCGGGCCAACCTGGACGCCATGGCCCGCAAGGTCGGCGAGATGCAGGCGCGCATGCTGCAGCTGGAATCCCTCGGCGAGCGCGTCTCCGGCCTGGCGGGCATGTCGCCCGCGGAATTCTCCCGGCCGCCGGGGCAGGGCGGGGCGCTGGTCTCCAGCCGGCCGATGGAGATGGAAGAACTGCAGCGCACCCTCGACGCGCTCGCCGAACTCACCGACCGCCGGGTGGACCTGCTCACCGTGGTCGAGTCGCGCCTGTTCGACCAGCACATCCGCAAGAACATGGTGCCCACGCAGGAGCCCGTGCTCGGCAAGGCCGCCGGCTCGGCCTTCGGCTGGCGCATCGACCCCTTCACCGGCCAGTCGGCCCTGCACACGGGGCTGGACTTCCAGGCGGACACCGGCACGCCCATCCTGGCCGCGGCCGGCGGCGTGGTCGTGGCCCAGGAATTCCACCCGGCCTACGGCAACACGGTGGAGATCGACCACGGCAACCAGCTGGTCACCCGCTACGCCCACGCCTCCCGTACCTTCGTCAAGCGCGGCGACCTCGTGCGGCGCGGCCAGAAGATCGCAGAGGTCGGCACCACCGGCCGCTCCACCGGCCCGCACCTGCATTTCGAGGTGCTCGTGCAGGGCGTGCCGCAGGACCCGCAGAAATTCCTGCATGCCGGCGCGGCCGGTGCCGCACCCGGCACGCAGGTGGCGGCGAAGGCCGCTGCGCCTCGCAGGTAAAATCCCCCGCTCCGGAATCGCTGCCCCTGGTTGCAGAACTTGCAAGCAGTGGTAGCGGCCCCCATCTGAACCCACTTCATCACTAGGGATTCGGGTCGCGCCGCCCGCGCACGCGGGCCGCGGTCCTGTTCGCATGGCCTCCAACTTCCTCACCAAACTATTCGGCAGCCGCAATGACCGGCTCCTCAAGCAATACCGCAAGACGGTGGCACGCATCAATGCGATGGAGCCGGAGTACGAGAAGCTGAGCGACGATGCCCTGCGCGCCAAGACGGGGGAGTTCCAGGGCCGCGTCGCCAGGGGCGAATCGCTCGACGACCTCCTGCCCGAAGCCTTCGCCGTCGTGCGCGAGGCCTCCAAGCGCGTGATGAAGATGCGCCACTTCGACGTGCAGCTGCTGGGGGGCATGGCGCTGCACTACGGCAAGATCTCCGAAATGCGCACCGGCGAGGGCAAGACCCTGACCGCGACGCTGCCGGTGTATTTGAACGCGCTCAGCGGCAAGGGCGTCCACGTGGTGACCGTGAACGACTACCTCGCCAGCCGCGATGCCCGCTGGATGGGCCGCCTCTACAACTTCCTCGGCCTCGCCGTGGGCATCAACCTGCCGCAGATGCCGCGCGAGGAGAAGCAGGCTGCCTACGCCGCCGACATCACCTACGGCACGAACAACGAATACGGCTTCGACTACCTGCGCGACAACATGGTGTACGAGGCGCAAGACCGCGTGCAGCGCGCCCTCAACTTCGCCATCGTGGACGAGGTGGACTCCATCCTCATCGACGAGGCGCGCACCCCGCTGATCATCAGCGGCCAGGCGGAAGACCACACGGCGATGTACATCGCCATGAACAAGGTCGTGCCGCTGCTGGTGCGCCAGGAGGGCGAGGCCGATCCGCGCACGGGCGAGGGCGTGACCAAGCCCGGCGACTTCACCATCGACGAGAAGTCCCACCAGGTATTCCTCACCGAGCAGGGCCACGAGACGGCCGAGCGCGTGCTCGCCGCGCAGGGCCTGATCCCCGAGGGCGCGTCGCTCTACGACCCGTCCAACATCACGCTCATGCACCACCTGTATGCAGCGCTGCGGGCCAACCACCTCTACCACCGCGACCAGCACTACGTCGTGCAGAACGGCGAGATCGTCATCGTGGACGAGTTCACGGGCCGCCTCATGTCCGGCCGCCGCTGGAGCGAGGGCCTGCACCAGGCCGTGGAAGCCAAGGAAGGCGTGGAGATCCAGGCCGAGAACCAGACGCTGGCCTCCATCACCTTCCAGAACTACTTCCGCCTCTACAACAAGCTCTCGGGCATGACCGGCACGGCCGACACCGAGGCCTACGAATTCCAGGAGATCTACGGCCTCGAGACCGTGGTGATCCCGCCCAACCGCCCCAGCAAGCGCGACGACCAGCTCGACCGGGTGTACAAGACCACGCGCGAGAAGTACGACGCCGCCATCCAGGACATCCGCGAGTGCCATGAGCGGGGCCAGCCCGTGCTGGTGGGCACCACGTCCATCGAGAACTCGGAGATCATCGACGACCTGCTGAACAAGGCCGGCCTGCCCCACCAGGTGCTCAACGCCAAGCAGCATGCCCGGGAGGCCGACATCGTGGCCCAGGCCGGCCGGGCGGGCATGATCACCATCGCCACCAACATGGCCGGCCGCGGCACCGACATCGTGCTCGGCGGCAACATCGAGAAAGAAGTAGCCGCCATCGAGGAGGACGAGTCCCTCGACGAGGCCACGAAGCAGGCCCGCATCGCCGCGCTGCGCGAGCAGTGGGCTGCCGACAACGAGAAGGTCAAGGCGCTGGGCGGCCTGCGCATCATCGCCACCGAGCGCCACGAGTCCCGCCGCATCGACAACCAGCTGCGCGGCCGCTCCGGCCGCCAGGGCGATCCCGGCTCCTCGCGCTTCTACCTGAGCCTGGACGACTCGCTCATGCGCATCTTCGCGGGTGACCGCGTGCGGGCCATCATGGAGCGCCTCAAGATGCCCGACGGCGAGGCCATCGAGGCCGGCATCGTCACGCGCAGCATCGAATCCGCGCAGCGCAAGGTCGAGGCCCGCAACTTCGACGTCCGCAAGCAGCTGCTCGAATACGACGACGTCGCCAACGACCAGCGCAAGGTCATCTACCAGCAGCGCAACGAGATCCTCGACGCGGCCGACCTGTCCGGCGTGATCGCCGGCATGCGCGAGTCCTGCCTGACCGACATCGTGCGCCAGTACGTGCCCGAGGAGTCCGTGGAAGAGCAGTGGGACCTCGCCGGCCTGGAGAAGGTCCTCGCGGACGAATGGCAGATCCGTCTGCCCCTGCGGCAGGAAGTCGAGAGCGCCCAGGCGATCACCGACGAAGAGATCCTCGAGAAGGTCCTCGCCGCGGGCAATGCCGCGTTCCAGGCCAAGGTGGACATGGTGGGCGCGGAAAACTTCCACCAGTTCCAGCGGGCCGTGCTGCTGCAGAGCTTCGATTCCAACTGGCGCGACCACCTCTCCGCGCTCGACTACCTGCGCCAGGGCATCCACCTGCGCGGCTATGCGCAGAAGCAGCCCAAGCAGGAATACAAGCGCGAAGCGTTCGAGCTGTTCCGCCAGCTGATCGACCAGGTCAAGAACGAGGTCACCCGCATCCTGCTGACCGTGCAGGTGCAGTCTCCCTCGGAGCTCGACGAGGCCGCCGAGGCCCTGGAAAGCCGTGCCGAGCAGATCGCCAACGTGACCTACACGGCGCCCACCGAGACCGGCGAGCCCGAGACCCTGCCCGATCCGCGCACGGCCGCGGCCGGCGGCGACGGCCTGAACCTGCCCGAAGGCGTGCGCATCGGCCGCAACGACCCCTGCCCGTGCGGCAGCGGCAAGAAGTACAAGCAGTGCCACGGCAAGCTGGCATGATGCCGCGCTGACCCTTTTCGCTCTCGCTTCAGGGGCCGCCACATCTCCCTTCGCCCTTTTGCTGCTTTCCGAGGAATTCCGCATGCCCGTGAACCTTTCCGCTCCCGTTGCCGCCGACCTGCACCCGGTCGCCGGTGTCCGCATCGGCGTCACCGAAGCCGGCGTCCGCAAGGCGGGACGCAAGGACGTGACCGTGTTCCTGCTCGACGAGGGCGCCACCGTGGCCGGCGTCTTCACGCAGAACCGCTTCTGCGCCGCACCGGTCCAGGTCTGCCGCGAGCACCTCGCGCAGGGCGGCTCCGTGCGCGCCATCGTGGTCAACACGGGCAATGCCAATGCCGGCACGGGTGCCGACGGCCTGGCGCGCGCCCGCGCCACCTGCGATGCGCTCGCCGGCCAGCTGGGCGTGCAGGCCGCCCAGGTGCTGCCGTTCTCCACCGGCGTCATCATGGAGCCGCTGCCCGTGGACCGCATCGTCGCGGGCCTGCCCGCCGCGATCGCCGATGCGCAGCCCGCGCACTGGGCGCGTGCCGCGGAAGGCATCATGACCACCGATACGCTGCCCAAGGCCTTCAGCACCCAGGTGCAGGTCGGCGGCGCCACCGTCACGGTGACCGGCATCTCCAAGGGCGCGGGCATGATCCGCCCCAACATGGCCACCATGCTGGGCTTCCTCGCCACCGATGCCAGCATCGCCCCCGAGCTCGTGCAGCCGCTGGTGCGCGAACTGGCCGACGCATCGTTCAACCGCATCACCATCGACGGCGACACCTCCACCAACGATTCGTTCGTGCTGATGGCCACGCACCGGGCGGGCAATCCGGTGGTCGGTTCGCTGGACAGCGCCGAAGGCCGGGCCCTGCGCGCCGCGCTGCGCGAGGTCGCGCAGAAGCTCGCCCAGGCCATCGTTCGCGACGGCGAGGGCGCCACCAAGTTCATCGCCATCCGCGTGGAGGGCGGCCGCACCGCCGAGGAGTGCCGCAAGGTCGCCTACGCCATCGCGCATTCCCCGCTCGTGAAGACCGCCTTCTTCGCCAGCGACCCGAACCTGGGCCGCATCCTGGCCGCCGTCGGCTACGCCGGCATCGATGATCTCGACCAGACCCGCATCGATCTCCACCTCGACGACGTGCACGTGGCGGTGCAGGGCGGCCGCCATCCCCAGTACCGCGAAGAGGACGGCCAGCGCGTGATGAAGCAGAGCGAGATCACCGTGCGCGTGGGGCTCGGCCGCGGCGATGCCGTTGACACCGTCTGGACCTGCGACCTGAGCCACGACTACGTGACCATCAACGCCGACTACCGCTCCTGAACCCTGTTCATCCCATGAACGATCGCTTCGACCACCTCCTGCAGCGCGCCGAGCAGCTCATCGACCGCATCGAGTCGGTGCTGCCGCGGCCGCTTTCCGCACCCGACTGGAACGCCTCCGTGGCCTGGCGCTACCGCCGCCGCGGCGGCGGGCACGGCGCCCTGGAGCCCGTGCGGCATGTCGCGGGCATCGCGCTGGAAGACCTGAAGGAAATCGACGCGCAGAAGGAAAAGATCGATCGCAACACCCGGCAGTTCGTCGAAGGCCGCCCGGCCAACAACGTGCTGCTCACGGGCGCGCGCGGCACCGGCAAGTCCTCCCTCATCAAGGCCTGCCTGCAGGCCTATTCCGGCCAGGGGCTGCGCCTCATCGAAGTGGACAAGTCCGACCTCACCGACCTGCCCGACATCGTCGAGGTGGTGGCCGGCCGTCCCGAGAAATTCATCATCTACTGCGACGACCTGAGCTTCGAGGAGGGCGAGTCCGGCTACAAGGCGCTGAAGTCCATCCTGGACGGCTCCGTGGCCGCCTCGGCGCCCAACGTGCTGGTCTATGCGACCAGCAACCGCCGGCACCTGTTGCCGGAATACATGAAGGAAAACCTCAGTTACACGCATACCGCGGACGGCGAGGTGCACCCGGGCGAGGTGGTGGAAGAGAAGATCTCCCTGTCCGAGCGCTTCGGCCTCTGGGTGAGCTTCTACCCCTTCAGCCAGGACGAATACCTCGCCATCGTCGCGCAGTGGCTGTCCGCGCTCGGCGTGCCGGCCGCGGCCATCGCGGCGGCCCGCCCTGCCGCGCTGGTCTGGGCGCTGGAGCGCGGCTCGCGCAGCGGCCGGGTGGCCTACCAGTTCGCGCGGGACTTCGCGGGGCGTGCCGATGGCTGAGTCCGGCGCATCCGGCGCCCAGCGCGCCCACACCGAGGTGGCCGTCGGCATCCTGTTCCGTCCCGATGGCGCCATGCTGCTGTCCACGCGGCCGCCCGGCAAACCCTATGCGGGCTACTGGGAGTTCCCCGGCGGCAAGCTGGAGGCCGGCGAGACCGTCGAGCAGGCCCTGCGGCGCGAGCTCATCGAGGAGCTGGGCGTCACCATCGGCCCGGCGTCCGTCTGGAAAGTCACCGAGCACGACTACCCCCATGCGCTGGTGCGCCTGCACTGGTGCAAGGTGCATGCATGGACGGGCGAGTTCGAGATGCGCGAGGGCCAGTCCATGGCCTGGCAGCATTGGCCGCTGGACGTGTCGCCGGTGCTGCCCGGCGCCTATCCGGTGCTGCAGTGGCTGGCGGAAGAGCGCGGCCTGCCGTTCGACCCGGACCTGCTGCCCAAGGCATAGCCGGGGCAGGGCGGGATGGGCGCCTTCAGTGTTCCGGCGGACGCTGCTGGTGGTCGCCGAAGGCGTCCTCGTCGGGCGGTGCATCGGCCGCCATGCGGAAATCCTCCGCCGCCCAGGCGCCCAGGTCGATCTGCCGGCAGCGCTCGCTGCAGAACGGGCGGAACCGGTTTTCGGGTGCATACAGGCTCCTGCCGCCACAGGTGGGGCAGTCCACCCAGAGCTGGCGGGAGGCCGGGGCCGGCGTGTCCGCCCGGCGGGAGTCGTCGTCGTGGCGCGAAGTCATGGGCAAACTCTCGTGCGGGCTGCCCGTCAGGCGCAGAGCGTGAGTTCGAAGGCTGCGTCTTCCTG
The DNA here is from genome assembly GCF_042847045.1 of Acidovorax sacchari. Lineage (NCBI taxonomy): Bacteria > Pseudomonadati > Pseudomonadota > Betaproteobacteria > Burkholderiales > Comamonadaceae > Acidovorax > Acidovorax sacchari. Next base: position 4,258,477 of record NZ_AP035783.1, on the reverse strand, counting down.
CACGGGCTGCAGCTTGCCGTCGGTGTCCTGCCGCATGAGCCGCACGGATACGATGAGCCGGTTGCCGCTGATTTCCGGCACCATGTTCCAGGCGGGATCGATCCGCAGCCGCAGCAGCTGGAAGGTGCGCCCCTGGGGCAGGGTCTGCTGGAACTGCCCGTGGTCGGCCGCCACCTTCTGCGGCATGCCCGAATCGCGCAGCAGCTTGAGCAGCACGTAGAGCGATTCCGCCAGCGGCGCGAGATGGCTCGCCCAACCCTCGAGGTCGTGCTGGCGCTTCTCGGGCGAGTGGTGCTGCCAGGCGTAATAGGCGGGCAGGTCGAAGCCGCAGGTGCCGCCGGGGATGCCCACGCGGCTGCGGATGCTCATCAGCCATTCGTTCTCGGTCAGGGCCTGGCCGGCCTTGCCGGTCTGTGCGTTCAGGGTCGAGAAGCAATGGTCGAGCTGGGCGATGACGCCGTCGAGCACGGCCTCCGAGATCGAGGGGTTGCCCCGGTAGCCGTCGAGCTGGTGGCGCTGCTTCTCCAGGTCCTTGAGCACGTCGGACTTCAGGTCGGCCCGGGCCGCCACGTCCATGATCTCGAACAGGGTCACGAGCGCGAAGTGGTGGTCCAGCGGGTGCGGGCGGGGGATCAGCTCGCCCAGGCGCCGGAAGAGCTGCTCCAGCCGCAGGTAGGTTCTGAGGCGTTCGTTGAAGGGGTATTCGTAAAGAATCACGCTGCAGGGTTCCTGGGGGCGCACGGCGGGCGCCGCCAGCATCGCGCGTCCCATATCGCCCGCATCATAGCCCGAAGCCATCGGCGATTCGCCGGACCTCCGCCCGCAGGGTATCCAAAGGTATTCGATCGTTGTGGAGCACCATGTCCGCGACGGCGCGGCGTGCGGCCCGCGGCGCCTGCGAGGCGATGATGGCCCGCACGGTGTCCGGGGCCAGCCCGCTGCGGGCCTGCACGCGCGCCACCTGGGTGGCCTCGGAACAGTCCACCACCAGGACGCGGTCGAGTTGCGGTGGCCAGCGCGGCGACTCGGCCAGCAGCGGAATGTCGAACACCACCACCCTGGCGCCGCCTGCCGCGGCCCGCTCCGCCTCCGCATGGATGGCCTGGGCCACCAGCGGATGGACGATCGCCTCCAGCCGCTGCCGCGCCCCGGCGTCCCGGAAGGCCAGTTCCCGCATGCGGGCCCGGTCCATGGCACCTCCGGCATCGATCATGCCGTCGCCGAAGGCACTGCGGATGGCGGGAATGGCAAGGCCGCCGGCAGCCGTCGCCGAACGGGCGATCCGGTCCGCATCCACCAGCGCGGCCCCGAACTCCTGCAGCCACTGGCCGACGGTCGTCTTGCCGCTGCCGATGCCGCCCGTCAGGCCCAGCCGCAACGGGGTAGTGCGGGGGGGCGTACTCGTCACAGGCCCAGGGCTCTCATGGCGCTGAACAATGCCCCCAGAAGACTTTCCACGACCGACAGCATAGTGTTCAGTATGCGGTCGGGGCCGAACAGCATGGCCGCGAGCCCGGCGCCGGCGAGGAACGGCCCGAAGGGAATGTAGCCCCCTTCCCTCAGGCCCCGGGTGAACTTCATGCCGACACCGATCAGCGCCCCGATGACCGACGACATCAGGATGATCGGCACCAGGGCCTGCCAGCCGAACCAGGCGCCCAGGGCCGCGAACAGCTTGAAGTCGCCGAAGCCCATACCCTCCTTGTGCCTGATCAGCTTGTATGCCCAGTACACCGTCCAGAGCGAGAGGTAACCCGCGGCCGCCCCGGCCACCGACGCGAAGAGCGGCACCGAGGTCCACTGGAAGGCCGAAGCCAGCAGCCCGCCCCACAGCAGCGGCAGCGTGATGTCGTCCGGCAGCAGGGTGGTATCCCAGTCGATGCAGGCCAGCGTGACCAGCGCAGCAGAAAAGGCGCACCAGGCCGCCGCCGTGGGTGTCGCGCCCCAGTGGCGTGCGCAGAACCAGAAAAGCAGCCCGGTCGCGAGCTCGACGGCCGGGTAGCGCGGGCTGATGCGGGTCTTGCAGGCCGAGCATTTACCGCCCAGCCAGAGGTAGCTCAGCACCGGAATGTTCTCGTGCCACCGCACCGCGTGGCCGCAGGCCGGGCACCGCGAGCGCGGCGTCACGAGGTTGAAGGGTTCCGCTTCCGATTTCGCAGTGGCCGTGGCCGCAGCCGTGGCGGCACCCGGCTGCGAGCGCAGGTATTCCTCGCACTCGGCGGCCCAGTCGGCCTCCATCATGCGCGGAAGGCGGTGGATGACGACGTTGAGGAAGCTGCCGATCAGCAGGCCGACGAGGCCGAACAGCGCGGCCTGCAGCCAGGGTTCGAACCCCATCAGACCACCTGTCCCAGCTTGAAGATGGGCAGGTACATCGACACCACGATGCCGCCGATGATGGTCCCCAGGAACACGATGATGATCGGCTCCATGAGGCTCGACAGTCCCGCGACCATTTCATCGACCTCTTCCTCGTAGAAGTCGGCCGCCTTGCCCAGCATGTGGTCGATCGAGCCCGACTCCTCGCCGATGGCGCACATCTGGATCACCATCGAGGGGAACACGTTCGCGTTGCCCATCGCGGCCGTCAGGCTGGTGCCGGTGGAGACTTCCTGCTGGATCCTCTCGGTCGCCATGGCATAGACCGAATTGCCCGAGGCACCACCCACCGAGTCCAGCGCCTCGACCAGCGGAACGCCCGCCGCGAACATCGTGGAGAGGGTGCGGGTCCAGCGTGCCACGCAGGACTTGTCGATCAGGGCGCCGAAGACCGGAAGACGCAGCAGCAGCCGGTCCATGAACATCTGCATCTTCTCGTTGCGCCGCCACGCCTGCATGAAGAAGAAGGCACCGCCGCCCAGCACGCCGAAGATCAGCCACCACCACTTCACGAAGATCTCGCTGACGCCCATCACGAACAGGGTCGGCGCCGGCAGGTCCGCGCCGAAGGAGGTGAACACCTCCTTGAACGCAGGGATCACGAAGATCATGATGACGGTGACCACGACGAAAGCCACGATGATCACGGCCGTCGGATACATCAGCGCCGAGCGGATCTTCGACTTGATGGCCTCGGTCTTCTCCATGTAGAGCGCGAGCCGGTCGAGCAGCGCTTCTAGGATACCCGCCGCCTCCCCGGCTTCCACCAGGTTGCAGTACAGGCTGTCGAAGTACATCGGGTACTTGCGGAAGGCCGCGTTCAGCGACGTACCGGTTTCCACATCGGCGCGGATGTCGTTGAGCAGCTTGGTGACCGACGCGTTGGTATTGCCGCGTCCCACGATGTCGAAGGCCTGCAGCAGGGGCACCCCGGCCTTCATCATCGTGGCCATCTGCCGCGTGAAGAGCGCGATGTCCTTGGGCTTGATCTTCTTGCCGCCGCGCATGCGGCGCTTCTTGATCTTGGTGGGCAGCACCCCCTGGCGCCGCAGCGTCGCCTGGACCTGGTTCTCGCCCAGGGCCCGGACCTCGCCGCGCACGACCTTGCCGTGGCGGTCCTTGCCTTCCCACTCGAAAACGAAATCCTTGATGTCCCTCGATGCAGCGGTTGCCATGCGGGCCCCTTGAAGATGGATTGCAGCGTTGTTATTCGTTCGTCACGGCCAGCACCTCTTCGAGCGAGGTCAGCCCGAGCCGCGCCTTGTGGAGTCCGGATTCGCGCAGCGAGCGCACGCCTTCGGCCTTCGCCTGCTCCGCGATCTCCAGCGCGCTGCCGTCGCGCAGGATGATGCGCTGGATCTCTTCCGAGATGGGCATGACCTGGTAGATGCCGACGCGGCCCTTGTAGCCGTTGTTGCAGGCCGGGCAGCCCACCGGGCGATAGGTCACCCAGGAGCCGTCGATGTCCTCTTCCTTGTAGCCCGCCTCGAGCAGCGTCTCGTGGGGGATGTCCGCGGGCGCCTTGCACGCAGGGCACAGCCGGCGGGCCAGGCGCTGCGCCGTGATCAGGATCACGCTCGACGCGATGTTGAAGGGCGCGATGCCCATGTTCCGCATCCGCGTCAGCGTCGTGGGAGCATCGTTGGTGTGCAGCGTGGACAGCACCAGGTGGCCCGTCTGGGCCGCCTTGATCGAGATGTCCGCGGTTTCCAGGTCGCGGATTTCCCCCACCATGATGATGTCGGGATCCTGGCGCAGGAACGACTTGAGCGCCGTGGCGAAGGTCAGCCCGGCCTTTTCGTTCACGTTGACCTGGTTGACGCCGGGCAGGTTGATTTCCGACGGGTCTTCCGCCGTCGCGATGTTGACCCCCGGCTTGTTCAGCAGGTTCAGGCAGGTGTATAGAGACACCGTCTTGCCCGAGCCCGTCGGCCCCGTCACCAGGATCATGCCGTAGGGCCGGCCGATGGCATGGAGCAGGCGCTCCTTCTCCTCGGGCTCGTAGCCGAGCGCATCGATGCCCAGCTTGGCGCTGCTGGGGTCGAGGATACGGATCACGATCTTCTCGCCGAACAGCGTGGGCAGCGTGCTCACGCGGAAGTCGATCACCCGGTCCGGCCCCACCTTGAGCTTCATGCGCCCGTCCTGGGGCACGCGCTTTTCCGAGATGTCGAGGCGGGAGATCACCTTGATGCGCGAGGCCAGCTTCTCCTTGATCGCGATGGGCGGCGACGCGATCTCGCGCAGCTCGCCGTCGATGCGGAAGCGGACCCGGTACTGGTGCTCGTACGGCTCGAAGTGCAGGTCGGACGCGCGCATGTTGAACGCGTCCAGCAGCATCTTGTGCAGGAACTTGACGATGGGGGCGTCTTCGACCTCCGTCGCGGCCGTGTCCTGGGCTTCGGTACTCTCCTGCGACGGCAGGTCGTCGAACTCGAAATCGCCCCCGGAGACCATGCTTTCCATGGTCTCGGTCGTGGACTTGGTGGTCGCATCGACCAGCCGCACCAGCTTGTCGTACTCGGCGATGATCCAGTCCACGCCCATCTGCGTGGTGAACTTGATCTTCTCCGCCGCCTCCTGGTCGGTCGGGTCCGCCGTCGCGACGATGAGCCGGTTGTTGCGCTTGCTCAGCACGATGACCCGGTACGCCTGGCAGATCTTCGGATCCAGCACGTCGCGCGGCAGGCGCAGCGGATCGATGGCCTCGATGTCGAGCAGGGGGGCGCCGAACACCGAAGACACGGTATGCGCCAGGTTGATCGGGGAAACCGAACCCGATCCGGTCAGCTCCGCGATGAAACTGCTCCGGTTGACCTGGGACTTCCGGTAGATGTCCTCCGCCACCTTCTGGCTCAGTTGCCCGGCCGAGATCAATGCCCGCCCCAGGCCGGGCAGGGCGATACTGGAAGCATCCTTGAGGGCGTAATCGGCGTCAGCCATGTAACCAGGGGAGTCGATAGGTTGGAAAGTGAACCATCCTATCATCGCAACCGCAAAGCTCCGTGCATGGCATGGCCGGCAATCGGGATGGCTTGCGGCATGTTGCGCAACCGCTGCGCAACCATTGCGCAGGGCTTCCAGGAAAATGCCCCGGCAGTGGGCGTTCCACGCTTTTTTCGCCCTGCGGGCTGCACGCGCGGGAGTGTCGTGCTTTCGCGTCACTGGCGCCTGTGCGCGCTGCCCGGCAGAAACGACAAAGCCGCGTTGCCGCGGCTTTCGTGGATTCCTGCTGCTGCAGTGAATCTGGTCGGGGTGAGAGGATTCGAACCTCCGGCCTCTACGTCCCGAACGTAGCGCTCTACCAGGCTAAGCTACACCCCGTATGTGTTTTCAAGACCTGCAGCGCCTGTTCAAACGCGCCTGTCTAATAGCTGAGACGCCAATTGTAGCAAACCTTCGGTGTACTTATTGGAAGGAAGTGCGGATAGTGCGCGAATGGCTTCTTGTGCCTGGGCGGCGGCGGCCGCGCGCGTGGCCTCCAGGGCGCCGGTGGCCTTCACGATCGCCAGGATGGCGGGCAGCTCGTCGAGCGATCCCTGCTGGATCGCCGTCTCGATCAGCTGGCGCTGGGCCGCGTCGCCGCGCTGCATCGCGATGATCAGGGGCAGGGTGACCTTGCCCTCGCGCAGGTCGTCGCCGAGGTTCTTGCCCATTTCGGCACTGTTGCCGTCGTAGTCCAGGACGTCGTCGATCACCTGGAAGGCCGTGCCAAGGGCCTTGCCGTATTCGGCGCAGGCCTCTTCGATGGCTGCGGGGGCGCGGGCCAGCACGGCCGCGAGGCGTGCGCTGGCCTCGAACAGCTTGGCGGTCTTGGAGCGGATGACTTCCAGGTAGCCCTGTTCGTCGAGCGTCGCGTCATGGGTGTTCATGAGCTGCTGGACTTCGCCCTCCGCGATGATGTTGGTCGCTTCCGACAGGATCTGCATGACGCGCATGTCGTCCGCGTCCACCATCATCTGGAAGGCCCGCGAGTGCAGGAAGTCGCCGACCAGCACGCTCGCGGGATTGCCGAAATTCTCGTTCGCGGTGGGGCGCCCGCGCCGCATCGTGGATTCGTCCACCACGTCGTCGTGCAGCAGCGTGGCGGTGTGGATGAATTCGATCACCGCCGCCAGGTTGAACCGCTGGTCCCCCTGGTAGCCCAGCGCGCCGGACATCATCAGCAGGAGCGCGGGGCGCAGCCGCTTGCCGCCGGCGGAGATGATGTAGCGGGCAATCTCGCCGATGAGGGGGACGGAGGACTGCAGTCGGAGGCCGATGACCTTGTCCACCTCATGCATGTCGTCTGCAATCAGTGCAAGGATGGCCGAGGTATGGGGCTGGGCGGACAAGGCGAGGGCGGTCTGCGAGGTGAAAGGGTCATTATAGGAACGGCCATGCAGCGCCCGGAGCAAGCGTGCCGGCGCCAGCGGCGCGGCCCATCGTCACACCCCTATACAGCAACGGGTGCCTCATGCTATAGTGCGTGGTTCCGTAAAAGCGTTTTTGCGGAATCATCACTTCTCAAGAGGTTTACATGTACGCGGTCATAAAAACCGGCGGCAAGCAGTATCGCGTTGCTTCCGGCGAAAAAATCAAAGTAGAACAGATTGCTGCGGACGTAGGCCAGGAAATCGTGATCGACCAGGTTCTGGCAGTCGGCAACGGCGCTGAACTCAAGGTCGGCACGCCCCTGGTGTCCGGCGCAACGGTCACGGCCACGGTCGTCGCCCACGGCAAGCACGACAAGGTCCGCATCTTCAAGATGCGCCGTCGCAAGCACTACCAGAAACGCCAAGGCCATCGCCAGCAGTTCACCGAACTGCAAATCGGTGCGATCGCCGCTTAAGGAGCAGACACCATGGCACAGAAAAAAGGCGGCGGCTCTACGCGAAACGGGCGCGATTCCAAGCCCAAGATGCTCGGCGTGAAGGCATTCGGCGGTGAGCTGATCAGCGCCGGCTCCATCATCGTGCGCCAGCGTGGCACCAAGTTCCACCCCGGCACGAACGTCGGCGTGGGCAAGGACCACACGCTGTTCGCCCTGGTGGACGGCCACGTGTCGTTCGGCACCAAGGGTGCGATGTCCAAGCACACGGTCAGCGTGACGCCCGCCTGAGCGGTTCCGTCCTGACCATGCAGTGAAGCCCCGACCTGTCGGGGCTTCGTCGTTTTGAGCGCCGGGGCGCGATCCCCGTTTTTGTAAACTCTCTTCATGAAGTTCGTCGACGAAGCCTTTATTGACGTGGCCGCAGGGGATGGCGGCAACGGCTGTGTATCGTTCCGGCACGAGAAGTACAAGGAATTCGGCGGACCCAACGGAGGGGATGGCGGGCGCGGCGGGCACGTGTTCGCCGTGGCCGACCCGAGCCTGAACACGCTCGTGGATTACCGCTATTCCCGCCGGCACGAGGCCAAGCGCGGCGAACACGGCATGGGCTCCGACATGTTCGGCGCGGCGGGGGACGACATCACCCTCAAGATGCCGGTGGGCACGATCATCTCCGACGCGGACACCGGCGAGGTGCTGTTCGAGCTGCTCAAGCCCGGCGAAATCATCACCATCGCCAAGGGCGGCGACGGCGGTTTCGGCAACATGCGCTTCAAGAGCGCGATCAACCGCGCCCCGCGCCAGAAGACGCCCGGCTGGCCGGGCGAGCGCCGCAACCTCAAGCTCGAGCTCAAGGTGCTGGCCGACGTGGGCCTGCTGGGCATGCCCAATGCGGGCAAGTCCACCTTCATCGCCGCCGTTTCCAACGCGCGGCCCAAGATCGCCGACTATCCCTTCACCACGCTGCATCCCAACCTGGGCGTGGTGCGCGTCGGCCCCGAGCAGAGCTTCGTGGTCGCGGACATCCCGGGGCTGATCGAAGGCGCGTCGGAAGGCGCCGGGCTGGGGCACCAGTTCCTGCGCCACCTGCAGCGCACCCGGCTGCTGCTGCACGTGGTGGACCTGGCGCCGTTCGACGAGGGCGTGGACCCTGTCGCACAGGCCGCCGCGATCGTCGGCGAACTGCGCAAGTACGACGCCGAACTCTACGAGAAGCCTCGGTGGCTGGTGCTCAACAAGCTCGACATGGTCCCGGGCGACGAGCGGGCTGCGCGCGTCAAGGATTTCGTGAAGCGCTTCCGCTGGAAGGGGCCGGTGTTCGAGATTTCGGCACTCACCCGCGAGGGCTGCGAGCCCCTGATCCAGGCGATCTACCAGCACGTTCGCGCCCAGCAGCAGGCCGAGCAGGTGCAGGAGGTGGTCGATCCGCGTTTCGCGGGCGACGCGGCTTCGGATTGACGGCAGGGCCGCCATCCCTGGTGGGTGGCGGCGTGGAGGTCGCCGCGGCGGCCAGCGCTAGGAAAAAGACGGGGATTCATGGTTTCGAGCATATTGCGAGATGCGCGCCGCATCGTGATCAAGGTGGGCTCCAGCCTGGTGACGAACGAGGGCCGGGGGCTGGACGAGACGGCCATCACCGAATGGAGCCGGCAGATGGCCGCGCTGGTGAACGGATCCGGCGGCCCGCGGCGCGAGGTCATCATGGTGTCCAGCGGCGCGATCGCCGAGGGCATGAAGCGCCTGGGCTGGTCCACGCGCCCGAGCGAGATCCATGAGCTCCAGGCGGCCGCCGCCGTGGGCCAGATGGGGCTCGCGCAGATGTACGAGACCAAGCTGCGCGAACAGGGCCTGGGCAGCGCCCAGGTGCTGCTGACCCATGCGGACCTCGCGGACCGCGAGCGCTACCTGAACGCGCGCTCCACGCTCCTCACGCTGCTGCGGCTCGGCGTGGTGCCCGTCATCAACGAGAACGACACGGTGGTCACCGACGAGATCAAGTTCGGCGACAACGACACCCTGGGCGCGCTGGTCGCGAACCTCGTGGAGGCCGACGCGCTGGTGATCCTGACGGACCAGAAGGGCCTCTACACGGCGGACCCGCGGCGCGACCCGCATGCGCAGTTCGTGCACGAGGCGGCGGCCGGCGATCCTTCCCTGGAGGCGATGGCGGGCGGCGTGGGCACCAGCATCGGCCGCGGGGGCATGATCACCAAGATCATCGCGGCCAAGCGCGCGGCCGGCTCGGGGGCTTCCACGGTGATCGCCTGGGGGCGCGAGCCGGACGTGCTGCTGCGGCTCACGCAGGGCGAGGCCATCGGCACCCTGCTGGTGGCGCAGACCGCCAAGAAGCAGGCCCGCAAGCAGTGGATGGCGGACCACCTCCAGCTGCGCGGTGCCGTGACAGTGGACGTGGGCGCGGCGGCCAAGCTGCGGCAGGAGGGAAAGAGCCTGCTGCCGATCGGCATGGTTGCGGTGGAGGGCGAGTTCTCCCGGGGCGACGTGATCGCCGTACGCGACGCGGCGGGAGCGGAAATCGCCCGCGGGCTCGCGAACTACGCCAGCGCCGAGGCGCGGCTGCTGTGCCGCCGGCCGTCTTCGGAGTTCGAGCGGCTGCTGGGCTACAGCGCCGAGCCGGAAATGGTGCACCGGGACAACCTCGTGCTGTCCGGCGGCTGAACCGGCTCCATCGCAAAAACAAAAAGGGCGCTCCATGGAGCGCCCTTTTTTTGCGTGCGGCCGTGTCAGCCGGCCGGCTTGTGGATGCCGGGCATGCCCGGATCGCCGTCCCCCGTCCGGGGATCGGGGTCGAAGCTGGCGCCTGGCGGCAGCTCCATGCCCGGGTGGACCAGCAGGGAACTGGTCCGCAGCTGCGTCGTGGTGCCGAGCGAGACCTCCGGAGCGCCTTCGCGCTGGCGCATGCCGCTGCGCAGGTACCGGTTGCGCTGGTCGTTGCGGGGCAGGAAGCGCGCCAGTTCGGTCAGGGCCATTTCATAGACGCCGCGCTTGAACTCCACGACGACATCCAGTGGAACCCAGTAGTCGTTCCAGCGCCAGGCATCGAACTCGGGGTGGTTGGTTGCCCGGAGGTTCAGATCCCAGTCGTGGCCGACCAGCTGGAGCAGGAACCAGATCTGCTTCTGGCCCTTGTAGTGGCCGCGTGCGTCACGGCGGATGTACCGGTCTGGCACCTCGTAGCGCAACCAGTCCCTTGTGCGGGCCACCACGCGGACGTGGCACGGCTGCAGCCCCACCTCCTCGTGCAGTTCGCGGAACATGGCCTGCTCGGGAGTTTCCCCCCGATCGATGCCGCCCTGCGGGAACTGCCAGCTGTGGGTGCGAATCCGCTTGCCCCAGAACACCTGGTTCCTCTGGTTGAGCAGGATGATGCCGACGTTGGGCCGAAAACCGTCCCGGTCGAGCATAATCTAACCCCAATTTTTAAAACTGTATCCATTATGCACGGGCATTGGTGCGCGGCAAGCGTACCGGCCCGGATGGTGAATTCCCTCGTGCAATGAAAGCTTCCCAATTTTTCGTTTCCACCCTCAAGGAAGCCCCGGCGGACGCCGAGGTGGTGAGCCACAAGCTCATGACGCGCGCCGGGCTCATCAAGAAGCTGGGCGCCGGCATCTACAACTACATGCCCATGGGCCTGCGCGTGATCCGGAAAGTGGAAGCCATCGTGCGCGAGGAGATGAACCGCGCCGGAGCCGTCGAGGTCACGATGCCGGTGGTGCAGCCGGCGGAGTTCTGGCAGGAGACGGGCCGCTTCGACAAGATGGGGCCCGAACTGCTGCGCATCCGGGACCGCCACGGCCGCGACTTCGTCGTGCAGCCGACCAGCGAGGAAGTGGTCACTGACATCGCGCGCCAGGAGCTGCGCAGCTACAAGCAGCTGCCCAAGAACCTCTACCAGATCCAGACCAAGTTCCGCGACGAGCGCCGCCCGCGCTTCGGACTGATGCGCGGCCGCGAGTTCATCATGAAGGACGCCTATTCCTTCGACCGCGACCAGGCCGCCGCCAAGGCCAGCTACCAGGTGATGGCGCAGGCCTACCGCCGCATCTTCGACCGCTTCGGCCTGACCTACCGCGCGGTGGCCGCCGACAGCGGAGCGATCGGCGGCGACCTGAGCGAGGAGTTCCAGGTGATCGCCGCCACGGGCGAGGACGCGATCGTCTATTGCCCGCAGAGCGACTACGCGGCCAACATGGAAAAGGCCGAGGCGCTGCCGCCGCAGGGCGCGCGCCCCGCGGCGTCGCAGGCGCTCGCCAGGACCGCCACGCCCGGCAAGAGCACCTGCGCGGATGTCGCGCAACTGCTCGGCGTGCCGCTGCAGGCGACCGTGAAATCGCTGGTGCTGGCGACCGATGCAACGAACGAATCCGGCGAGATCGTCCGCAGCCAGGTCTGGCTGCTGCTGCTGCGCGGCGACCACGACATGAACGAGATCAAGGTGGGCAAGGTGCCCGGCCTGGACGCCGGCTTCCGCTTCGCCACCGTGGGCGAGATCGAGGACCACTTCGGCTGCAAGCCCGGCTACCTGGGCCCGCTGAACCTGCGCCAGCCCGTGAAGCTCGTGGTGGACCGCGAGGTGGCGGTCATGGCCGACTGGATCTGCGGCGCCAACGAGGTGGACTTCCACATGACCGGCGTGAACTGGGGCCGCGACCTGCCCGAGCCGGACGTGGTGGCCGACCTGCGCAACGTCGTGGCGGGCGATCCGTCCCCGGATGGCAAGGGCGCGCTGGCGATCGAGCGCGGCATCGAGGTGGGACACGTGTTCTACCTGGGCACCAAGTACAGCCGTGCCATGAACGCGACCTTCCTCGGCGAGGACGGCAAGCCGGCCTTCTTCGAGATGGGCTGCTACGGCATCGGCATTACCCGCCTGCCCGCGGCGGCCATCGAGCAGAACCACGACGAGCGTGGCATCATCTGGCCGGACGCGATCGCGCCGTTCACGGTGGTGGTGTGCCCGATCGGCATGGACCGCAGCGACGAGGTGCGCGCGGCGGCCGAGAAGCTGCATGCCGATCTGCTCGGGGCCGGCGTGGACGTGATCCTGGACGACCGCGGCGAGCGCCCGGGCGCGATGTTCGCCGACTGGGAGCTCATCGGCGTGCCGCACCGCGTGGTGCTGTCCGACCGGGGCCTCAAGGAAGGCCAGGTCGAGTACCAGCACCGCCGGGACGCGGCGGCGACCAAGGTGGCATCGGCCGATATCTTTGCCTTCATCAAGGATCGAATCAAGGTATGAACTGGGGTGGTGGGGTGAGGGGCGGGACGCCCGGCAGGGGCCTGTCCCGGCGGGCGTGCGTGCTGGCCGGTGCGTCTTCAGGACTGGCCGGGTGGCTCGGCGTGCCCGTGACCGCCCACGCGGGCGGGCAGCTGGAAGAGCCGCTCATGGATTCGGTGCGCACCGCGCTCACGTCCGCGATCGCCAACCAGGCGCCGCCTGAGCCGAACTTTTCGACCACGGAAGCCCGGCTGCACTACCTGCGCTGGCTCGGCACCATGAGCGACCGCCTGCGGCGCCGCAAGCCGGACTGGGAAGTGCGCCGCGACTTCCTGCAGACCGTGTGGTACGAATCCAAGCGCGCGGGCCTCGACGTTTCGCTCGTGCTCGGTCTCGTGCAGGTGGAGAGTGCGTTCCGCAAGTACGCCGTCTCCAGCGTGGGCGCGCGCGGCTACATGCAGGTGATGCCGTTCTGGACGCGCGTCATCGGCGACGGCGATGCGAGCAAGCTGTTCCACATGCAGACCAACCTGCGCTTCGGCTGCGTGATCCTGCGCCATTACCTGGACCGCGAGCGCGGCGACCTGTTCATGACGCTCGGGCGCTACAACGGCAGCCGCGGGCGTTCGCCGTACCCGGATGCGGTGTTCGCGGCGCAGCGCAACTGGCTGTTCGAGGACCGCGTCCGGTCGGCCTGAGCGGGCTGCGCGCCGCGTTCAGCCGCCCGGCGCCGGTGCCGGTCCGGGCCCCGCGGGATGGGCGCCGCCTTCCTGCAGGCGCGAGACCATGATCTGGTCGATGCGGTAGCTGTCCACGTCGAGCACCTCGAACTTGTAGCCGCCCCAGTTCACGCTGTCCGTGCGGCGGGGCACGCGGCGCAGCATGACCATGAGGAAGCCCGCCAGGGTCTCGTATTCGCCCGCATGGGGCAGTTCGTCGAGGTGCAGGGCCCGCAGCACGTCGCCCACGGGCGTGACGCCGTCGATCAGCCAGGAGTTCTCGTCGCGCCGGACGATCTGCTCCTCGTCGTCCGGTCCGATCAGGTCGCCCATCACGGTGCTCATCACGTCGTTCAGGGTGACGACGCCCACGACGAGGCTGTACTCGTTGACGATCACGGCGAAGTCTTCGTGCACCTGGCGGAACTGGTCCAGCACCTCCGCCAGCGAAAGGCGGTCGGGCACGATGAGCACCTTGTGCACGAGGCCTTCGTCCTTCAGGGAGATGGGCTGGTTGTTCAGCACGCGCTGGAAAAGGTCCTTGGCATCGACGTAGCCGACGACGTGGTCGATGTCTCCCTCGCACACCGGGTAGGTGGAGAAGGGCTCCGCCGCGATGCGTGCGCGGATGAGCTGGTCCGGATCGTCGCGCAGGAAGAAGGCGATCCGGTCGCGCGGCGACATGGCGCTGCTCACCGGGCGGGAGTCGAGTTCGAACACGTTCTCGATCACCTGCTGCTCGCGGGCCGCCAGCACGCCGGCCCGGGTACCGGCCTCCATCATGGCCAGGATGTCGTCGGACGTGATGCGGTCGTCGCGCAGTGACGACAGGCCGAGCACGCGGAACAGCAGGTCGGCGGCGCGGCTGTAAAGCCATACGACGGGCCGCAGCACCGCCATGAGAATCGCCATGGGCCGCGCGACGACGACGGCGAGGCGCTCGGAGTTGACCATGCCCAGGCGCTTGGGGAACAGGTCGGCGAACAGGATGAAGAGCGAGGTGATGGTCAGGAACGATGCCAGGAAACCGAAGGTCTCGGCACGCGCGTCGCTGAGCCAGAGCTGGAGCAGGGCTGTGAAGTGGGGGCTGAGCGCGCCTTCGCCGACGATGCCGCCGAGGATGGCCACGGCGTTCTGGCCCACCTGCACCACGGTGAAATAGTCGCCTGGCTGCTCCTGCATGCGCATGACGCTCTCGGCGCGCGCCTCCCCCTCGTCGGCGAGCTGGCGCAGGCGCAGACGGCGCGAGGCGGCCAGGGAGATCTCGGCGACGGAGAAGAAGGCGCTGGCCACGATGAGGAGGCCGATGAGGAAGAAGCTTTGCGACAGGGTCATGGGACGGGCGGGCGCCGCCATGGAGTTGTCGTGTGAAGGGCCGTGCGCCAGCGTCCCGAGTGTACGCGGGCCGTGCAGGCGCGGCCGTGCGGAGCAATCCAGCCGGCTTGCGCGGCGGATCAGCGGGGCATGCGGCGTACGGCGGCCCCTCCGCCGCGTCCGCACGCCGCACGGGAACGGCCGCCGGCTACTGCACGAAACCCATGCGCGGCTTGCCGGACGCGCCGCGCGGCAGGTCGGCCACCTCGACGGTGGAGCGGTGCTGCAGCCGCGCGTTGCCGAAGCCCGTCATGAGCGCCCGGCGCATTTCGCGCGGCGGCATCTGCGCCAGGATGTCCAGCACGTCGGCCTGGGGCTCGGGGTCGATCAGCCGGCCCCAGTCATGGCCTTCGCGGATGCCCTGGTAGAGGTTGCGCGCGATGGTGCGGGCCTGCTCGGGCGAGGGCGCCTGGACCTCGAATACGTTCATGCGGTTGAGGATGGGGTCGGGGATGCCGCGCTCGTCGTTGGCGGTGGTGATCCAGATCACCTGGCTGGCGTCGATGGCGATTTCCGCGAACTCGTCGGTGAAGCTCTGGGCCGTGTCGTGTTCCAGCAGGCCGTAGAGGGCGCCCAGCGGGTCGTATTGCGCGTCGGGGGCGGCCTTGTCGATCTCGTCCACCACGATGACGGGGTTGGCGTACTCGCCGTCCACCAGGGCCTCGAAGACCTTGCCGGGGCGCGCGCCCTTCCATTGGGAGGACGAGCCCGAAAGCAGCCATCCGGCCGTCATGGAGCTCATGGGCACGAGGTTCATGCCCGTGCCCAGCAATTCGGCCAGCTGGCGCGCGAAGTGGGTCTTGCCGATGCCGGGCGGGCCCAGCAGCAGCATGGGCGTGACTTCCAGGCCGTCGCGGCTGTCCTGCGCGAGGGCGACGTGGCGCTTCACGTCGTCGAGCACATCGGTGAAATTGGGAAGCTGCCCGTAGAGCCCGGCCATGTCGGGCACGCCCGAGGGCTTGACCTGGAAGCGTTCGGGCCCGCGTTCGAGCATGCGCTCATATACGGCGCGCAGCGTTTCGTATTCACGCTGGCTGCCGGCGTCCTGGAGCCGGGCGAGCTTGCGCTCCACGTCGCCGGGCCGGAACACGTTGCGCAATTGGGCCACCGGCAGGCCCATCGAAGGCGATTGCGGGACAAGGCTGTGTGTCGTCGTCATGGCGCGCTCCTGGTTCGTTGGAGTGAAAGGGCACGCAATCATTCAAGCACACAGTGTGCCTGCTCTCAATGGCGGAAAAACCCCGTCAACCCGTAGGTGTTGCGGCTTTGCGCCATGCCGGGGCCATGCCTGGCGCCACGATGGCCTGCCGGTGGCCCGCTCACGATCTCCCGAGGCTCGCGCAGCGGTGCCACCGGCATGTGCCTCAGAAAACCTGCAGCAGCCGCACGTTGACGCGGGCGTTCTCCCGGAAGCCGTTGTCCACGTGCAGGTCCCGGCCGAAGGACACGAGCAGTTGCGTCGTCGGCCGGATGAACCAGCTGCCGCCGATGCTGGCCTTGCGCTGGCGTGGTGCGTCGCCGCTGTCCACGCCGCCGACCCGCGTTTCGCCGCCCCAGGTCTGCGACAGGCCGGCGAAGATGTTGGCGCCCGGCGTGAACTGGTAGCGCAGGTAAGCCTGGCCCTGGTAGAGCGGCTTCTGCCGGAGGGTGACGCCCGTGCCGCCGTAGTCGTCGTTCTTGCCGTGGAACATGACGTCCCCGGTCAAATCGACGTACCACCTGTCGGTCAGCCCCTTGACGAAGCCGGCCTGCAGGTCGAACTTCCAGCGGTTCTCGCCCAGGTTGAGCGCGCGGTTGCGGTCATGGCTGCCGGTGGGCAGGTACAGGTAGGGTGCGATCCCCAGGTAGGTGCGGGACGCGGCGTCGTTGACCGGCCAGAACGGCGCGGCCAGGATGATGTCACCTACGCCGCTGGTCCGGCCCAGCGCGGCCGTGTCGCGTCCGGCATCGAGCCGGCCGAACGGCAGCAGGATCTGGGGTGCGAATGCGAATCCGCCGATCTTCGTGTAATGCACCAGCCTGGCGATGCCCACGTCCGAGACGAGCCGCGGGTCGGCCGCGGCCTGCCGGCCCTGCGCGTAGAGGCGGTCGCGTTCGGCGTGCTGGTAGTAGAGCAGCCCGGCGGTCGTGCCTTCGGGCGCCGGGACGAAGTCGCCGACGTCCACGTCGATGGCGTGCACGGCCATCGGCGCCGTCGCAGCCAGCAGCAGGACCACCAGGGCCTGTGCATTGCGCCTGGAAGGTCCGGATCCCATGGAAACTGGTGTGGTCGTCATGGTGTTCCTCCCCGGGTGCCTCACCCGCGCGCCTCGGCGGGGGCCATCGCGTCGTAGTCCTTGGAGCGCAGCAGCGTGTGGAGCTGCCGCCGGCGCACACCCATGTTGCCGCCGTCATAGAGGGGGAAGCACAGGGCGTCCTGCATGAGGCCGGCCAGCGGATAGAGGTCGGTGTAGGCATCCACCCCGACGACGCGCATCGCGTCGTACACCACCTGCACGCACAACTCGGAGCAATACGTCTTGGTGATGATCGCCAGCTCGCGGCTGCGGCCTTCGGTCAGGTCCAGCTGGTGGCAGGACTTCCAGGTCAGGTAGCGCGCTGCCTCGATGCGCATCTTGATGTCGGCCAGCATGAAGCCGACGTTCTGGTGCTCGATCACGGGGACCGTGCCGGAGCGCCTGTCGCTGTGCGCGAACTTCAGCGCGATGTCGAAGGCCGCGCGCATCACGCCCACGCAGGCCGCGCCGATCAGGGCCGCCGTCCAGGAGAAGGCGCCTTCCAGCATGGAAATGCCGTCGCCGGGTTGGCCCACGATGCTCGTAGCGGGAACGCGCACGTTGTTGAAGTGGATGCGTGGCGAGATCGTCGCGCGGTGCCCCATGGTGTCGAGGAGGCTGACGATCTCGATGCCCGGCGCGTCGCCCGGCACCATGATCACCGCCAGCGACTGCTGGGGCGGCAGCGCGGGATCGGTGCGGCAGATGACGCTGTAGAGGTGCGCGCCCTTGCCGTCCCAGCCCGTGCCGTTGGTGGTGTAGTGCTTGGCGCCGTTGATGACCCATTCGTCGCCTTCGAGGCGGGCGAAGGTCTGCACGCCCACGGCGGGATCGGTGCTGTCGTAGTTGGCACCTCCGGTCACCTCGGTGAAGGCCAGCGCCGCCAGGCGCGAGCCATCCTCGGTGAAGTCCGGCAGGAAGCGCTGTTTCTGCTCCTGCGTTCCATGGTGCACGACCGCATGCAGGCCCAGCCCGGTGCCCAGCAGGGCCGACGGCACGTTGACGTCCACGGCGGTGAGCTCCTCCGCGGCCAGGGCGAAGTCCAATGTGCTCAGCGCGGTGCCGCCGAACGACTCCGGCAGCAGCGCCTTGATGAAGCCGGCATCGGCCATGGCCTGGTAGAACGGCCGTGTGGCGTAGAAGCGTTCGTCCGGTTTCACGAGCGGCGCGATGGTGGGCGCGACCTGGCGCAGCACGTCGGCAGCGAACGCGCGCGCGCCCGCCTGCAGGGCTTTCTGGGATTCGGAGGGTTGAAAGTCGATGGACATGGGGCAACAACCTTTCTTGCACGGTGGATGAAAACGAGCGAATTCATCGTAGGCAGCGTGCGCCGGCTGGTCTCGCCGGACCGTGCAGGGCCGTTTGTCCAATTGCGCAGGCATTGCGATCCCGTGGCTGGCGCAGACTTTGCATGGCCCGCGGCGTGGGCCTGCGGAGCCGTCGGGGTGGCCGCGTTTGAACGGATTGCGGTGCGGCGCCTGCACTGGCACATTGCATCGTTCGCCGCACAGTCCCCAGATTGGGGCCGGACCGGCATGCCAGGCGACGGCTTGCCCGGCCCTCGATGAGTTGTCTTTTCGTGCAATGCCCACTTGACGCTTTGTGCAGACAGGAGAGAACCCATGGCACGCTCCGGAAACCGCACGCGCGGCCCCGTGGATGGCATCCAGCGCGGGCACGCGGACCGCATGGACCACCCGGCCTTTCGCCCCGGTCCGGCCTGATGCGCGATGCAGGCCTGGACCACGCAATCCTGCGCGCAGGACGAGCGCTTCAGCTACTGGCGCGAGGTCCTGTGCGAGGCCTTCGTCTCGCTCAACCCGGTGCTCGCGGACCGGCAGGCGGTCCATGATTTCGTGGGGGAAGTGGGCTCCCGCCCGCTGTCCCTGAGCGCGCAGACGCAGGTGTTCTCGCGCGCGCAGTGCGTCGAGCGCCGCAGCGAGGAGATCCGCCGCAATCCGGTCGAGTTCTGTTTCGCCAACTTCCAGCTCGAGGGCTCGTGCGTGGTGCGCCAGGACGGCCAGGAAACGCTGGTGTCGCCCGGCGACTTCTCCATCGTGGACAGCACGCGGCCCTATTTCCTGGATTTCCGGGACGACTGGCGCGTGCTGTCGTTCCGCATTCCCAGGGAGCAGGTGGTGTCGCGGCTGGCGGCTCCCTACAAGGCCACGGCACGCTGCGTGGATGGCCACACGGGCATGGGCCTGGTGGCATCCCGCTTCGCCCGCTCGCTCGAACAGGTGGATCCCGGCGTGGGCGATGCCATGCAGGATGGACTCAGCGCCGCCCTCAACAGCATCATCGCCATGGCGCTCGGGGCGACGCTGGACGCGCAGGAGCGGGACCGGCTGCCGGTGCGGGACGCCTTCCGGCTGGCCGTGGAGACCTACATCCGCGACCACCTGGAAGAGCCCAGCCTCGGGCCGGATATGCTGGCTGCGCGGTTCAAGGTCTCGCGCCGCACGCTCTACGGCCTGTTCGAGGAGGCGCCGCTGTCCGTCAGCGGCCTGATCCGGGAACTGCGCCTGCAGCGCAGCGCACGCGATCTGCGCTGCGCCAACCATCCCGGCGTGCTGGCCGTGGCCCTGCGCTGGGGCTTCAGCGACGCGTCCCATTTCTCGCGGCTGTTCAAGCGGCGCTTCGGCGCCTGCCCGCGCGAATTCGCGGCCGGTGAGCACGGCGGCTTCGACCCGGCGGCGTAGGCGCGCGCCACCGGCGCCCCTGCAGGAAAAAGGCCGCCCTGCGGCGGCCTCTTTTCAGCACGGGCGTGCGGGAAGGATCACTGGGGCGTGCCCAGCACCTGCTTGAGTTCGCCCGACTCGTACATCTCCATCATGATGTCCGAGCCGCCGATGAATTCGCCCTTCACGTACAGCTGCGGGATGGTCGGCCAGTTGCTGTATTCCTTGATGCCCTGGCGGATTTCCGGGTCTTCCAGCACGTTCACGGTGGCGACGGCCTTGGGATCCACGCCGCAGGCCTTGAGGATCTGGATGGCGCGGCCGGAAAAACCGCACATCGGGAAGCTGGCGCTACCCTTCATGAACAGCAGGATGTCGTTGGTCTTGACCAGTTGGTCGATGCGTTGCTGAACGTCGCTCATGGGTTTTCTCCTGGTGGGTCCACCCGCAGCGGGCGGCAAGAAATCAAATGGGGATGGACGGGATTATTTCACCGCAGAGGTGTCCCGGGCTGCGGCAAGGCCGTTACCCCGGACGATACAGGCAGGCGGGCGCCGCTGCAGCGGGCGTGGCCGGCCAGATCGGTGCGGCTCTGCACGTCCGAGAGGCCGGCGTTGCGCAGCAGCGCCTGCACCGCCTCGGCCTGGTCCCAGCCATGCTCCAGCAGCAGCCAGCCGCCGGGCACGAGGTGGGCGGGCGCCTGCGCCACGATGGTGCGCAGGTCATCCAGCCCGTCCGGGCCGCTGGCCAGGGCCTGTAGCGGTTCGTGGGTGAGGGCGGCCAGGTGGGCATCGCCGCTGGCGATGTAAGGAGGGTTGCTGACGATGGCATCGAACCGTTCGTCCACGCCCTCCAGCCAGTGGCCGAGACGCCAGCGTACCGGCAGGCCGAGGCGTGCGCCATTGGCCCGCGCCACCTGCAGCGCATCGGCGCTGGCGTCCACGGCGGTGACCTCGGCGGTGGGGCGCCGGTGCTGCACGGCCAGGGCGATGGCGCCGCTGCCGGTGCCCAGGTCCAGCACGCGCGGGGCGGGCAGGGGCGCCAGGACTTCCAGGGCCCAGTCCACCAGCGTCTCGGTGTCGGGGCGCGGGTCCAGCACGCGGGCGTCCACCGCCAGGGGCAGGCCGTAGAACTCCCGGGTGCCGGTGAGGTAGGCCACGGGCTCGCCCGCCGCGCGGCGCCGGCACATGTCGGCGAAGCGGGCCTGCGCCCCGGGCGGCAGCGCGTCCGTGTCGTGCGCGAGCAGCCAGGCCCGGTCGCCGGTGGGGCGGCCCAGCACGTGCAGCAGCAGCATCTGCGCGTCGATGCGGGGCAGGCCCTGCCCGATGGCGCCGGCAAGCGCCTGGGCGAGGGTGGCGGGTGCGGGGGGCGGTGTCACGCGTCCGCTTCCAGTTCGGCCAGCAGTTCGGCCTCCCGCGCGTGGCGCAGGGCCTCCAGCACTTCGCCCAGGTCGCCTTCCATGATGGCGAGCAGCTTGTAGAGCGTGAGGTTGATGCGGTGGTCGGTGAGCCGGCCCTGCGGGAAGTTGTAAGTGCGGATGCGGTCCGAGCGGTCGCCCGAGCCCACGAGGCCCTTGCGCAGCGCGGCCTCCCTGGCGGCGCGCTCGCTGCGTTCCTTTTCCTGGATGCGCGCCTGCAGCACCTGCAGCGCCTTGGCCTTGTTGCTGTGCTGGCTGCGGCCGTCCTGGCACTCGGCCACGATGCCGGTGGGCAGGTGGACCACGCGCACGGCGGAATCGGTCTTGTTGATGTGCTGGCCGCCCGCGCCGCTGGCGCGGAAGGTGTCGATGCGCAGGTCGGCCGGGTTCAGCGTGATCGCCTGCTGCTCGTCGGGCTCGGGCATCACGGCCACGGTGCAGGCGCTGGTGTGGATGCGGCCCTGGGTCTCGGTGGCGGGCACGCGCTGCACGCGATGGCCGCCGGATTCGAAGCGCAGCGCACCATAGACGCCATCGCCTTCCACGCGCAGCACCACTTCCTTGTAGCCGCCGATCTCGTTGTCGCTGGCGCTCAGGATCTCCACCTTCCAGCCGGCCGTGGCCGCGTAGCGCGTGTACATGCGGGCCAGGTCGCCCGCGAACAGCGCGGATTCGTCGCCACCCGTGCCGGCGCGGATTTCCAGGAAGGCGTTGCGGGCCTCGTCGGGGTCGCGGGGCAGCAGCAGGCGCTGCAGTTCATCCTCCAACTGCACCAGTTCGGCCTCGGCGGCGGCAATCTCTTCCCGGGCCATGTCGGCCATGTCCGGGTCGTCCAGCATCTCGCGCGCGCCGGCCAGGTCGTCCTCGCGCTGGCGGTAGCGCGCATAGCGGCCCGCGACCTGCGTCACCTCGGCATGCTCGCGCGAGATGGTGCGGTACTGGGCCATGTCGGACATGATGTCCTCGCGCGAGAGCAGGAAGTCGAGCTCTTCGAGGCGCTGGGCGTAGCGCTCCAGCTGGCTTCTGAGGAAGGGTTTCATTCTGGGAAGGGGGAGAAGGGCGGCTGCGGCGGTGGTTCGCAGCCTGGGCATCCGGGGCGTGGATGCGGGGGGCCAGAGACGGTAGTGGGCCTGGCGGCAGGGCGGCGGGCGCCGCTACAGGCCGCTCTTGGACTGCGAGCGCAGGAACAGGCGGGAGACGGTCTGGGCCGTCTGGGCGCGCGTGTCGGCATCGCCCGCGCGCAGTTCGGCCAGGGTGCCGTGCAGCATCTTCTGCGTGAGGCCGCGCGAGAGCGCTTCCAGCACGGCGTCCATGCCCTCGCCCTTGGCGATGAGCTTCTTGGCGCGAGCGATCTCCAGCGCGCGCCATTCGTCGGCCTGGGCGTGGATCTGCTGGATGAGCGGCACCACGCCGCCCACGGGGCTGCGCTGGTCCATCCAGTGCATGAAGCTCTGCACGCCCGCATCGATGATGGCCTCTGCCTGCGCGACAGCCGCCTGCCGGCTGGCCTGCGCGGTCTGCACGACGCTGGCGAGGTCGTCCACGGTGTAGAGGTAGATGTCTTCCAGCGCCTTCACCTCGGGCTCGATATCGCGCGGCACGGCCAGATCGACCATGAACATGGGGCGGTGGCGGCGCTTCTTCAGCGCGCGCTCGACGGCGCCCAGGCCGATGATGGGCAGGCTGCTGGCCGTGCAGCTGACCACGGCGTCGAACTCGTGCAGGCGGTCGGGCAGGTCGGCCAGGCGCATGACCTCGCCGCCGAAGCGGGAGGCGAGCTTCTCGCCGCGCTCCAGCGTGCGGTTGGCGATGGCGAGGCTCTTGGGGTTCTTCGCCGCGAAGTGGGTGGCGGCGAGTTCGATCATCTCGCCCGCGCCCACGAAGAGGATGCGGATCTCCGTCAGGTCTTCGAACAGCTGCCCGGCCAGGCGCACGGCGGCGGCGGCCATGCTGATGCTGTGGGCGCCGATCTCGGTGCTGGTGCGCACTTCCTTGGCGACGGCGAAGCTGCGCTGGAAGAGCTGGTTGAGCGTGGTGCCCAGCGCGCCGGCCGTCTCTGCCGCGCGCACGGCATCCTTCATCTGGCCCAGGATCTGGGCCTCGCCCAGCACCATGGAATCGAGCCCGCTGGCCACGCGGAACGCATGGCGCGCGACGAGGCTTTCTTCGAGCGTGTAGGAGTGCGAGCGCAGCAGCGAGGGGCTCACGCCGCCGCTGTGGGCGAGCCAGTCGAGCGTGTGGTCCAGTGCAGGCTGCTGGCCGGCGCAGTAGATCTCGGTGCGGTTGCAGGTGGAGAGGATGGCGGTTTCCACCTGCGGATGGCGCGTGGCGCCGCCCAGCGACTGGCGCAGGCCCTGCAGCGTGGGCGCGATCTGGTCGATGGCGAACGCAAAACGGCCGCGCAGATCGAGCGGCGCGGTCGTGTGGTTGATGCCGAGGGCCCAGACTGCCATGCCCCGGATTATAAAATTTCCATCCCGCCCGTGTGCTTCCCGCAGTACAAGGGTCTTGATCTGCGTCATGCCTTTGCGCTATGGACCCGACTGCCGCCGCACTCCACCTGCTGAATTTCATGGCGCCCGCCTTCGGCGTGGCGCTGTTGCTGGCCTGCATGGCCGCGCTCTTCTTTCGGGGGGCGCCCCGCAGCGTCGGGTTCCTGGGGCAGGTGGGCGTGGGCTTTGCCGTAGGGCTCGGGGTGTGCGTGGCCGGGCTGGTGCTGACCGGGCGGGACGGGAAGATGCTGACCTACGCAGCCCTGGTGGCGGCCTGCGGCACGGTGCAGTGGGTGCTGGTGCGCGGCTGGCGCTGAGAGACCCTCAATGCATGCCGCTACCGCAGGGCTGAAGACCTCCCTGCACCGGGCGGCTCCTCAGCACCGCGAGGCTGAGCCCTGCCGTGATCCAGGCGGCGAGCCCGCCATACAGCATCACCCAGCCGAAGCCCTGAACCACCACCTCCTGCAACGGCACCATGCTCGCGCCCGGCAGGGAGTGGGCGGCCAGGAGGTGCTGAGCGCCAGGCAGGTCGCCACCCGCAAGCCGCCGGGCCAGCGTCTGCAGCAGGCCCGGTTCCACCGCCGGCCCCCATCGCCCGCGCAATGCGGCCTGGATGCCCGCCACCAGCACCAGGCCCATCACGGCAATGTGGATGACCAGCGTGATGAGGCGTGCGCTCACGTCCATGCCTGACGCCATTCCGGCGCGATGTGGTGGCACCGAGGCCGTGGTCATGTTGGTGGCCGGCGTCGTGGTCAGGCCCAGCCCGATGCCTGCGACGAGCGCGCCGGGCAGCACGGTCCAACTGCCGAGGTGCGCCAGCAGGCTGCCTCCCCACATCAGCATGAAGCCCAGCCCGATGATGAAGAGCCCGGAGGGGATCACCCAGGCCGCCTGGTAGCGCAGCAGCAGCCACTGTGCGACGGGGGGCATGACCAGGAACGGCACCGTATAGACCAGCAGCATCAGGCCGGTGGTGGTGGTGTCCAGGCCCACGCCGGCGCCGAAGTAGAAGGGCAGATAGATCATGAAGGGCCAGTAGCTGCAGTTCATGCCGACGCAGGCCAGGATGCCGCCCGAGAAGTCGCGGATCGTGAACACGGAGAAGTCGAACATCGGGCGGGGCTGGCTTCGCTCCACCGCGATGAATGCCGCGAGGCTGACGGTGGCCAGGGCAGCCAGGCCGAGGGTGGCAGGGCTCTTCCAGCCGAGGCTTTCCCCCTGCATGAGGAAGCCGGTGAAACCGAGCACCGCCAGGGTCAGAGTGCAGAGGCCGGCCCAGTCCAGCCGGTGCTCCCGTGCCTGGGGATCGCGGGACTCCGCCACGCCTGCACGGATCAGCGCCAGCGTGAGCGCGGACAGCGGCACGTGCACGAGGAACACCCAGTGCCAACTGGAAGCCCAGACGATGGCGCTGCCGGCCATGGGGCCGAAACCCAGCCCGATGCCGGCCACCACGCCCCAGACCGCGAAGGCGCGGCCCCGCTCCCGGCCGTCGGGAAACTGGTGCGAGAGGAGGGCGATGGAGCAGATGAACATGGCGCCGCCTGCGATGCCCTGCACGAGCCGGCCCAGGACGAGCACGGGCGTGGAACCGGCCCATCCGCACCAGAGCGAAGCCAGGCCGAAAGCCAGCACGCTGAGCATGAAGACGCGGCGGCGTCCGTACCGGTCCGCCAGGGTGCCGGTAGCCATCAGCACCGTGGTGCAGCCGATGGTGTAGGCGTTCATGATCCATTGCAGGCCCTGGAAGTCGGCGTGCAGTTCCTTGTCCAGCACGGACAGGATCACGGGCACGCTCGAAATCTCCAGGCCGAACATCAGTGCGGAAAGGCAGATGGCGGTCAGCGCCAGGGGCCGGGATGGAGTGCGGTAGTCAGGCATGGGAAGAGGTGTGCAGAAAGAAGGCCGGAAAGGCTGGCGTCATTCTGGAAAGCCTGGCTTCATGATGCAAATGATTAAATAATTTGGGATTCAGTGAATTTCTTAATTTATAGGGCGCGATGACCATCGACACCGGATTGCTGCACACCTTCGTCGCGGTGCATCGCAACCAGGGCTTCACCCGTGCGGCCGGGCAACTGCACCTGACGCAGTCCGCTGTCAGCCACCAGATCCGGCGGCTGGAGGCGCTGGTGGGACGGCCGCTGTTCCGCCGCACGACCCGGCGCCTGGACCTGACGGCCGACGGCGAGGATCTGCTCCACCACGCGCAGCGCGTGCTGCAGGCTCAGGAAGCGCTGGAGCGCCATTTCCGCTGCTCGCCCATCGAGGGCACCGTGCGCCTGGGGGTGCAGGAGCACTTCATGAGCGATGGCCTGCCGCAACTGCTGCACCAGTTCGCGCGCAGTTGTCCCCATGTCCGCCTGGAGGTGAGCGTGGGCCTCACGCTCGACCTGTCGGCCATGGTGCGCGAAGGGGATGTGGACCTCGCCGTGATCACCAGCACATCTGCAGTGAGCGGCGGCATCCTGCTGCAGCGCCTGCCGATGGTCTGGGCCGCCGCCGATTGCTGGCAGTGGAGGGCCGGCGCCTCGCTGCCGCTGGCCTATTCGCCGCTGCCGTGCGTGTGCGGCCAGATCGGGATCGATGCGCTCGAGCGGGCGGGCATCGCCTGGCACAAGGCCTTCAGTTCGCACAGCCTGCACGACCTGCGCGCCGCCGTGCTGAGCGGTCTGGCCGTGGCCATGTTCACGAGCGACAACCTGCGTCCCGGCATGGTGCTGCTGGGCGAGCGCGATGGGTTGCCTCCGTTGCCCATGATGGATTACATGCTGGTTTACAGCGATGAGCCGGTGCAGGGCAGCCGTGCGGCAGTGCGGGAACTGGGGCGCCTCATCGAACAGGCCGAATGGGCCTCGCAGGAGGTGCCTGCCAAGGGGCTGCAGCGCGGGCGGATGGCGCGGTAGCGGCCACCCCACGGGTATTGCCCCCTGCCTCTACGACTGCTCCCGCCTTAAGCTCCCGTCTCCATAACACCAACAGTCCTGGAGACTTCCCATGCGCTTGCGCAACTGGCTTGCCGCCGCCGCCCTGGCCTGCACATCCGTCGCCGCCCTGGCCCAGCCCGCCTTCCCCTCCAAACCCATCCGCGTGGTGGTCGGCTTTCCGGCCGGCGGGCCATTGGACCAGCATGCGCGGTTGCTGACCGACAAGCTGCAGGCCGTGCTGGGCCAGCCCGTGGTGGTGGACTACAAGGCTGGCGCGGGCGGCACGGTGGGCGCGCAGGATGTGATGAAGGCGCCGCCTGACGGCCATACGCTGATGCTGGCCAATACGGGCGTGATGGTCATCAACCCGGCGCTCTACAGCAAGCTGCCTTACTCGACGCTCAAGGATTTCACGCCCATCGCGCGCACGGCGATGCAACCCCTGGCGCTGCTGGTCAATCCGAAGCTGCCGGTGCAGAACCTGCAGGAGTTCATCGCGTACGCGAAGGCGCGGCCGGGGCAGGTCAATTTCGGTTCGGCGGGCAACGGGGGCATCAGCCACCTGGTGCCAGAGATGTTCAAGACGGCCACGGGGCTGTTCATGGTGCACATCCCGTACCGCGGCAGTGCGCCGGCCTTCACCGACCTGATGGGTGGGCAGGTGCAGTTCATGGCCGAGAGCATTCCGCAGGCCGCGGCGTACCACAAGCAGGGCAAGGTGCGCGCGCTGGCCGTCACCAGCCGCGAGCGCAATCCGGCGCTGCCCGATGTGCCGACGGCGATCGAGAGCGGGCTGAAGAATTTCGAGGTGGTGGGCTTCTACGGCTTCCTGGCACCGGCCGGCACGCCCAGGGACGTGGTGGCGAAGCTCAGCAATGCGTTCGGCCAGGTCATGCAGTCGCCCGACGTGAAAAACCGCATGGTGGCGCAGGGCGCCGATCCGGCCTTCCTGGGCGCCGATGCGTTCGCCAGCTTCCTCGCGGCGGAGATGCCGCGCTGGGCCGTGGCGGTGCAGCAGTCCGGCGCCAAGCTGGACTGAACTGAACCGCAGCCCCGGCGGGCCCGCGGCGGTGGTTTACGCCGTGCCGGGCGTCGGCGTGCCGGCCGGCTCCCTGGGCTGGAGGGCGGCGGTGGCGGACAGCGGCGCCACGGCGGTGGTGGCCGGGGGCGAGAGCGCCAGGCCTGCGGCGCGCAGCGATTCGAGGATGGAAAAAAGCAGGTCGCTTTTCACGCCGCCGGCGTTGCGCGGGTTGCTCACGTAGCCGATGGCCAGGAAAGTGAGGGTGCCGCTCACGATGTCTTCCAGCGTCACGCTGGGCCCGGGGCTCTCCAGGATGCTTTCGTGCGCCTTGAAGGCGTCCAGGATCAGGGCGCGCATGCGCTGGGCGTCGGTGTCCAGCGGGGCCGGCAGGCGCAGCAGCACGCGGCCCTGCGAGCCGCCCCAGGTCATGTTGCGCACGGTCTTGGTGATGAACTCCGAGTTGGGCACGATCACGGTGGAGTGGTCGCCCAGCTGGATCTCGGTGGCACGCACGTTGATGCGGCGGATGTCGCCTTCGGTGTCGCCGAGCTTGACCCAGTCGCCCACCTTCACGGGCCGCTCTGCCAGCAGGATCAGGCCCGAGATGAAGTTCTGCACGATGGCCTGCAGCCCGAAGCCGATACCCACCGACAGCGCGCTCGCGACCCATGCGATGCGTTCCACGCTGATGCCCAGGGCCGCCAGCGCGGCCGCGATCACCATCACGCCGCCGAAGTAGCCCAGCAGGGTGGTGATGGAACTGCGCATGCCCGGCTCCAGCGTGGTGCTGGGGAAGTACCGGTCGCTCAGCCAGCGCTTGATCATGCGGATGCCGATGAAGCCCGCCACGACGACGCCCAGGGCCGTCAGCAGGGCCTGCGGCGCCAGCGCGAAGTTGCCGAGGTTCAGGCCCTGGTCCATCGCGCTGCCGCGGCGGAACAGTTCGTCCGGCCCGGTGCCGAAGGGGGCCAGCAGGGCGATGACCAGATAGAAGAACAGCACGACGCGCAGCGCGCCGGACAGCACGACCGCCGCCTGGTCGAGCAGGCCCGGGTCGATGCCCATGCCCGTGTGCAGGCGCCGCCCGAAGCCGCTGCGCGAGGAGAGCAGGGCGTCGCACAGGTCGTCCACCAGCTGGTAGAGCAGGTAGGCGGTGGCGAAGGCGACGCCGCTCCAGACCATCTGCCGTGCCAGGGCCCCGGCCAGCGCGATGTAGCCGAAGGCGACCAGCAGCACCACGGCCAGGGAGGCGATGCCGGCGCAGGCGACCAGCAGGCCGACCCAGAGCGGGCGTGGCGGCGCGGCGGACGGGGCCGGCGCGGAATCCTCGTCGCTGGCCGGCTCCTGCACCGATGCGGGCAGCGGCGCGTTGAGCTGCCGCACCGACGCGGCGACGACGGCGGCCACGAGCAGCGCGAAGAAGGCCTGGGCAGTGACTTCCGCGGCGAGGCTGGCGCCCACGGCGGCGTTGATCTCCGTCACCATGCCGCCGAGCGCCGCGATGATCGCGATCCACCAGGGGTAGGGGCTCAGCCGGCGGGCGAGGTCGTCGGGCAGCGCGGGCAGGCGCCAGGAACTGCGCTTGCGCGAGAGCAGCGCGTGCCCCAGGCCGATCGCGAAGGCCGCGAAGACCGCCATGCCCACGGCGGAGTGCCCGAGCCCGTCGAGCCGCTCGCCGAGGTTGTCGCCCGCGTCGAGCCCGCTCAGCAGCCATTGCGCGGCGGTGCCGGTGAAGATCACGTTCGCCAGGACGGAGGCCGAGGCCAGCAGTGAGCGCCGCAGCCGGCCCGCAGGCAGCTTGGCCGGCGCGAGGCGCACGAGCAGACGCTCGCCGGCCCAGTTGCCCGCCACCAGGAGCAGCAGCGCCCCCAGCAGGCTGACGAGGAAGGTCCGGCGCCGTTCGGGTTCGAGGGCGCGCTGCGCGGCCTGTTTGGCTTCGATGGCCAGGACGGACAGGCGCTCGGTGTCCGTGGGCCATGCGGCGCGCAGGTTGCGCCAGAAGGCGGCGCCCAGGGGCGAATCGGCGCGCGCGGTGAGTTCGGCCTGGAACTGCTGGCGCCGCTGGCGCAGCAGGTCGGCGCCGAGCTGTTCCGCATCGACGGCAATCAGGCGCGCGAGCTTGAGGTCCGCATCGACGGTGGCGCGCTGCTTGGCGAGGGCGCTGCGCTGCTGGACGACGTCGGGCGAGTCGGCGGGCGCGCCTTTCTCGGGGGCGGGGCCGAGTCCGGCGAGGCGGCTGTCCAGGTCCGCCAGGTCGGCCGTGCGGCGGGCCACCACCTGCTCGGCCGTGGCGCCGACGGCGTAGGCGTCGTTCACGAGCTTGCGGCCGTCGTCCTGGTCGCCGAGCTTGCGCGGGATGGCCTCCAGGCGCTTGCGCAGCTCGTCCACGGAGGGCAGCGGGGTGTCGGGATCGACGATGTCTGCCGCGGCCGCCGCCGCAGCGGCTGCGGCGGCCCGGGATGCCGCAGCGCTGCTCGCGGACGCCGGGGCGGAGGCGGGCGCCTGCGGGGCGGCCTGTGCCGTGCCGGGCGGCCAGGCCAGCAGGCATGCCGCCAGGAGGACCAGCGCCCGCACGGAGTGCGGAAGGCGCCGCAGGAAACGGGTCAGGGAAAGGGAGTGAATGGTCGCGTCCATGGCTGGACCCGCGAGGGTATCACCGCGCCGGACTGAAGAGATCCACCCGGTCGGTGATGATGCCGTCGGTGCCCAGGTCGATGAGCCGCCGGGCGGCCCATTCGTCGTTCACCGTGTAGCTGAGCGTGCGCAGGCCGCCGGCCTTCACGGCGGCGACGTGCTCCGCCGTCCAGAGCGCATGGTTGCAGACCACCGCCGCACAGCCGAGCTGGCGGGCCGTGTCCAGCCAGCCGGGCTCCAGGGTGTCCAGCAGCAGCCCGCGCGGCAGCAGGGGCGCGGCGTCGCGCGCGCCCGTGAGCGCGGCCACCTTGAAGGAGGTGAGGAGCGGCGGCACCTCGGCCTGGTGCCAGAGCCGGGCCGCCAGCGCCGCGACCGCGCGGCCGGTTTCCTCTTCGGTGCCCGGCGTGGGCTTGATCTCGATGTTCAGCAGGTAGCCGTTGGCCAGGCAGTAGCGCGCCAGGTGCTCCAGGGTCGGCAGGGGTTCGCCCGCGCAGCCGCGGGAATGCCAGCTGCCCGCGTCGAGTTGCGCGAGTTCGCCCCACGGGCGCTCGCCGGCGGTGCCCCGGCCGTTGGTGGTGCGGTCCAGGGTGGCGTCGTGCAGCAGGAAGACGACGCCGTCGCTGCTGAGCTTGGCGTCGCATTCGAACATGCGGTAGCCATGGCGCGCGCCGAGCCGGAAGGCCGCCAGGGTGTTCTCGGGGGCCAGCCGGCCCGCGCCGCGGTGGGCGATCCATCGGGGATAGGGCCAGTCGGCGGGGGTCGTGGTGGATGGGGTGGCAGTCATGGCGATGGACTATAGAACCGCTGGCGGCGGCACGTGGCGCTCAGGATGCCCGGATCGCTTCGCCGAACTTGAGCAGGTTGCCGTGGGGATCGTGCACGTAGAGTTCGCGCATGCCCCAGGGGCGCTCCACGGGCGGTGGCAACTCCAGCCCCCGCTGCGCGAATTCGGCATGCAGTGCGCGCACGTCGCCGCGCACGTAGCAGGAGGTGTTTTCGGCGATGTGGCGCTCGCCGCAGAGCCAGAAATGCAGCTCGCAGCCGTCGCGCGCGGCGATGAGGTAGTCGGCGGTGCGCAATGCGACCGTGAAGCCGAGCCGCCCGGAATAGAAGGCAGCGCTTTCCTCGAGGTCGAGGGACGCCAGCACCGGGATGGTGGCGTGCAGCGGGGCTTTGTGTTCCATGCGGGCGGTGCCGGCGCGGCTCAGAGCCGCTTGCCGGAGGCGGCGTCGAACCAGTGCAGCCGGTCCATGCGGGGCTCCACGTGGATCATGTCGCCGGGCTGGGGATGGTGGGTGCCTTCCTCGATGCGCACGATGACCGACTCGTCCCCGTTGCCCGACTGCAGGCGGCCATACACGAGGCGCTCGGCGCCCAGCAGTTCGACCGTCTCCACGCGCAGCTCCCAGCCCACGCGGGCGATGTCGATGTGCTCCGGCCGGATGCCGAGGATCGCGCCCTGCCGCCCGCCCGGGGCGTTCTTCAGCAGGTTCATGGGCGGCGAGCCGATGAAGCTCGCGACGAAGGTCGATGCAGGCGTGTGATAGACCTCCTCGGGCGTGCCGAACTGCTCCATCACGCCACCGTTCATCACGATCATGCGCTGCGCCAGCGTCATGGCCTCGACCTGGTCGTGCGTGACGAACAGGCTGGTGATGCTTAAGCTCCGGTGCAGCTTCTGGATTTCCAGGCGGGTCTGCGCGCGCAGCTTGGCGTCGAGGTTGGAGAGCGGCTCGTCGAACAGGAACACCTGGGGCTGGCGCACGATGGCGCGCCCCATGGCGACGCGCTGGCGCTGGCCGCCGGAGAGCTCGCGCGGCTTGCGTTCGAGCAGGTGGCCGAGCTCGAGGATCTTCGCGGCCTTGTCCACGCGGGCCTTGATTTCGTCCTTGGGCACCTTGGCGATCTTCAGCCCGTAGGCCATGTTCTCGAAGTTCGTCATGTGCGGGTAGAGCGCGTAGTTCTGGAACACCATGGCGATGTCGCGCTGGGCGGGTTCCAGGTTGTTGACCACGCGGTTGCCGATGGCGATCTCGCCGCCGGAGATTTCTTCCAGGCCTGCCACCATGCGCAGCAGGGTGGACTTGCCGCAGCCCGAGGGGCCGACGATGACGATGAACTCGCCGTCGGCGATTTCGGCGTTCACGCCGTGGATGACCTGGTTGGCCTTCGGGCCGTGGCCGTAGCGCTTGACGACGTTGCGCAGGGAAAGAGATGCCATGTTGCGATTGGATGCTTAGCTGGATGCGTTGGTGGAATGGGCGTTTCAGGAGATGGAGGACTACTTCTCGGTGTCCACCAGTCCTTTCACGAACCATTTCTGCATGAGGATCACCACCGCGGCGGGCGGCAGCATGGCCAGGATGGCGGTGGCCATGACGATGTTCCACTCGTTCTGCCCGTCGCCACCCGCGATCATGCGCTTGATGCCGATTACCACGGGGTACATGTCCTCGCTCGTGGTCGCCAGCAGCGGCCAGAGGTACTGGTTCCAGCCGTAGATGAACTGGATCACGAAGAGCGCGGCGATGGAGGTGCGCGACAGCGGCACCAGCACGTCCTTGAAGAAGCGCATGGGCCCGGCGCCGTCGATGCGCGCGGCCTCGACCAGTTCGTCCGGCACCGTCAGGAAGAACTGCCGGAAGAGGAAGGTGGCGGTGGCCGACGCGATCAGCGGCACCGTGAGGCCCGCGTAGCTGTTGAGCATGCCGAGGTCGGACACCACCTGGTAGGTCGGGCCGATGCGCACTTCCACGGGCAGCATCAGCGTGATGAAGATCAGCCAGAAGCACAGGCCCTTGAACGGAAAGCGGAAGTACACGATGGCGAAGGCCGACAGCAGCGAGATGGCGATCTTGCCCACCGTGATGACGATGGCCGAGACGAAGCTCACCCACATCATGCGGGCCACCGGCGCGGTGGAACCGGCCCCCTGGTCGCGCCCGAACAGGGCCGCCTTGTAGGTGTCCCAGAAGTTGGAGCCGGGCAGCAGGGGCATGGGCGCCTGCACGATTTCCTGGGCGGTGTGGGTGGAGGCGACGAACGCCAGGTAGAGCGGGAACGCCACGATGGCGATGCCCAGGATCATGATGAAGTGCGCGAGGATGCCGCGCGTGAGGCTGCGTTCGACCATTTCAGTACTGGACTTTCTTTTCAACGTAGCGGAACTGCACGACGGTGAGCGCGACCACGATCAGCATCAGCACCACGGATTGCGCCGCGGAGCCGCCCAGGTCCATGGCCTTGAAGCCATCGTAATAGACCTTGTAGACCAGGATGGCCGTGTCCTTGCCCGGGCCGCCCTGCGTGGCGGCATCGACGATGGCGAAGGTGTCGAAGAATGCATAGACCACGTTGATGACCAGCAGGAAGAAGGTGGTGGGCGAGAGCAGCGGGAACTGCACGCTCCAGAAACGCCGCCACGGGCCGGCGCCGTCGATGGCGGCGGCCTCGATCAGCGATTTGGGAATCGACTGCAGCCCCGCGAGGAAGAAGAGGAAGTTGTAGGAGATCTGCTTCCAGACCGAGGCCATCACGATCAGCGCCATGGCCTGTCCGGAGTTGAGCAGGTGGTTCCAGTCGATGCCGAATCGGCCCAGCGCGTACGAGACCACGCCCAGCGAGGGCGAGAACATGAAGACCCACAGCACGGCGGCCACGGCCGGCGCCACGGCGTAGGGCAGGATCAGCAGGGTCTTGTAGAACATGGCGCCCTTGACCACCCGGTCGGCGAACACCGCCAGCAGCAGCGACAGCACGATGCCGCTGGCCGCCACCAGCACCGAGAAGAACGCGGTGGTCTTGAACGACTCGATGTAGCCGGGATCGTCGAACAGCCGCCGGAAGTTCTCCAGCCCCACCCATTCGGTGGAGGTGCCGAAGGCATCCTGCATCTGCAGCGACTGCACCAGCGCCTGGCTGGCGGGCCAGAAGAAGAAGACCACGATGATGGCCATCTGCGGCGCGATGAGCAGCCAGGGCAGCCAGGCGGACTGGAATCGGACGCGTTTTTCCATGGCGGATGCAGTTACCTTGTGCCCGGCGTGCGCCGCCGGGCTGTCGAATGACGAAAAGACCCTCTCCGCGGGTGCGGGGAGGGCCGGTGGGGGAGGGCGGAAGCCGGACGGGCCGGGCCCGTGGGCCGTCCCGGGGCGCCGGTAATCAGCCCTTGTTGGCCTTCTGGAAGCGCTCCAGCTGTTCGTTGCCGCGCTTCACGATGGCGTCGAGCGCTTCCTTGGCGGTCTTCTTGCCGGACCACACCTGCTCGAGTTCCTCGTCCTCGATGGCGCGGATCTGCACATAGTTGCCCAGGCGGATGCCGCGGCTCTTGTCGGTCACCTTGCGGATCATCTGCGTCACGGCGACGTCGGTGCCGGGATGCTCCTTGTAGAAGCCGGACTTCTCGGTCAGTTCGTAGGCGGCGGTCGTCACGGGCAGGTAGCCGGTGCGCTTGTGGCTGGCCGACTGCACTTCAGGCGTCGAGATGAACTTGAAGAATTCGGCCACGCCCTTGTACTCGGCAGGCTTCTTGCCGGCCATCACCCAGAGGCTGGCACCGCCGATGACGGTGTTCTGCGGCGCGCCGGGCACGTCCGGGTAGTAGGGCAGGGGAGCGAGGCCGTAGGCGAACTTGGCGTTCTTGGCCACGTTGCCGTAGAAGCCCGACGACGTGTTGATCATGGCGCACTCGCCGGAGACGAAGCTCGCCTCGGGCACGTTGCCGCGGCCCTTGTACACGAACAGGCCCTGCTTGGCCATGTTCGCGAGGTTCTCGATGTGGCGTACATGCAGGGGCGAATCCACCTTCAGGCGCGCATCGAGGCCCTGCAGGCCGTTGGCCTTGCTCGCGAACTCCACGTTGTGCCAGGCCGAGAAACTCTCCACCTGCGTCCAGTTCTGCCATGCCGTGGTGAACGGGCACTTGTGGCCGGAGGCCTTGAGCTTGGCGGCGGCGTTGACCACTTCGGGCCAGGTGGCGGGCGCCTTGTCGGTGGGCAGGCCGGCCGCCTTGAAGGCGTCCTTGTTGAAATAGAAGATGGTGGTGGAGCTGTTGAACGGGAAGCTCAGCATCTGGCCGTTGGGGGCCGTGTAGTAGCCGGCCACGGCAGGGATGTAGGCCTTGGGGTCGAAGGGCGCGCCGGCGTCCTGCATCACCTTGCCCACGGGCACGACCGCGCCCTTGCTGGCCATCATGGTGGCGGTGCCCACTTCGAACACCTGCAGGATGTGCGGCGCGTTGCCGGCACGGAAGGCAGCGATCGAGGCCGTCATGGATTCGTCATACGTGCCCTTGTAGGTGGGCACGATCTTGTAGTCCTTCTGGCTCTCGTTGAACTGGCGGGCCAGGTCGTTCACCCATTCGCCGTTCACGGCCGTCATCGAGTGCCACCACTGGATCTCGGTCTGTGCCTGGGCCGAAATGCAGGCGGATGCGGCGATGGCGGCTGCCAGGGCCAGGTGCTTGGGCTGCATGAAAACTCCTCAAAGTGGCGATGCGAAAGCGGCGCATGGTATGCGCGCTACATGTCATCGGTATGTCGTTGTCGCATGGACAGGGATTTCCGCGGATCGGGAACTTCCCTGGATGAAGGACTCTGCGTGGCGGAATTGTGTCTGTTTTGTGACGGTTTTCCGGGCTCGTCCGTCGCCTGTGTGACCGGGATTCCGCGGCGCGGATCGAAAAACCCGGCAGGTACAGGGTTTCTTCTCATTGCACAATGGTCGGCTGCCTGCAAGGCGTCCGCCATGCATCCTTCCCTTCCTTACTTCTCCTTCCCGTAGTTCCATGACCAAGACATCGCTGGACAAGAGCAAGATCAAGTTCCTTCTGCTGGAGGGGGTGCACCCCTCCGCGCTCGACGTGCTGCGCGGCGCGGGCTACACCCAGATCGAGGCATTGCCGGGGGCGCTGGAAGGCGAAGAGCTGCACCGCAAGATCGCCGATGCGCATTTCCTGGGCATCCGTTCGCGCACCCAGCTCACGGCCGAGGTGTTCGCGCACGCCCACAAGCTCGTGGCCGTGGGAGCCTTCTGCATCGGCACCAACCAGATCGACCTGGAAGCGGCGCGCGAGCGTGGCATCGCCGTCTTCAATGCGCCGTACTCCAACACCCGCTCCGTGGCGGAACTGGTGCTGGCCGAGGCCATCCTGCTGCTGCGCGGCGTGCCCGAGAAAAACGCAGTGGCGCACCGCGGTGGCTGGCTCAAGAGCGCCGAGAACGCCTACGAGATCCGCGGCAAGACGCTGGGCATTGTCGGCTACGGCTCCATCGGCACGCAGCTGTCGGTGCTGGCCGAGGCGCTGGGCATGCACGTCGTCTTCCACGACGTGGTGAGCAAGCTGCCGCTGGGCAACGCGCGGCAGGCGCCGTCGCTGCAGGCCCTGCTGGCGCAGAGCGATATCGTGACCCTGCACGTGCCCGAACTGCCCTCCACGCAGTGGATGATCGGGCCGGAAGAGATCGCGGCCATGAAGCCGGGCGCGATTCTGATCAATGCGGCGCGCGGCACCGTAGTGCGCATCGAGGCGCTGGCCGAGGCGATCCGCGCCAAGAAACTGCTCGGCGCGGCCATCGACGTGTTCCCGGTGGAGCCGCGCAGCAACAAGGACGAGTTCACCTCGCCCCTGCGCGGCCTGGACAACGTCATCCTCACGCCGCACATCGGCGGCTCCACCATGGAGGCGCAGGCCAACATCGGGCTGGAGGTGGCCGAGAAGCTCGTGAAGTACAGCGACAACGGCACCTCGACCTCGTCGGTGAACTTCCCCGAGGTGGCGCTGCCCGCGCACCCGGGCAAGCACCGCATCCTGCACATCCACCGCAACGTGCCGGGGGTGCTGTCGGCCATCAACCAGGTGTTCGCCGACAACCAGATCAACATCGCCGCCCAGTACCTGCAGACCAACGAAAAGGTGGGCTACGTGGTGATCGACATCGACGCGCAGTCGTCCGAACTGGCGCAGGACAAGCTCGCGAGCGTGCCGGGCACCATCCGCAGCCGCGTCCTGTTCTGAGTGTTGGCCGGGGCGGCGCAGCTTCTCCGGCCATGGCGGGTATGGACGGGAAGATGGCTGACAATAGCTTTTTGAATCAATTGATACATTTGGTGACCAGCGGAATCTGCATCCGGGCCATCTCCAGACAACATGAATTTCTCCCACATCAAGCTCGCTCCGCGGCTGGGCTTCGCCTTCGCCGCCATGGTCGTTCTCTCTGTCTTCCTGGGGCTTTTCAGCCTGCGGCAGATGTCGCAGCTGCAGGAGCAGACCAGCACCGTGGTGGACAACAACCTGCCGTCGGTGATGATCCTGTCGGAATACCGCCGCAATCTCGACCTGATGCGGCGCGTGGAAGCCCTCCTGCTGCTGGAAACGCCCGCCAAGGAGCAGGGTGAGTACCGCGACTCGTTCGACAAGACGGCTGCCAGGTTCGAGGAACTCAACCGCACCTATGTCGAGCCCACGCTGATCGGCAGTCCCGGCGAGGCCGTGCTGGCCGCTGCCTTCAAGAAGGACCTTGCGGCCTATATTGCCGCCGCGTCGCGCATCCGCGCCTCCGCGCAGGATCCGGCCCAGCATGCGGAACTGCTGAACCACATGCTGAACACCACGCGTGGCCTGTACTTCACCACCAGCGACCAGCTCGACAAGGTGATCCAGTACAACGTGGAGCAGGCCAAGGATGCCTCGACCCTGGCGATGAAGATCCTGGGCAACGGCCGCAACTGGCTCGTGGTGACCATGGTGGCTGCCGCCGCCATCGCCGCGCTGCTGGCCGTGGTCATCGTCCGCAGCATCGTCCACCCCCTCAACCGCGCCATCGACGCGGCCCAGCAGGTGGCGGAGGGCAATCTGGCCGTCGAACTGCACGCCGATGGCCGCGACGAGGTGTCCCGGCTGCTGCGCACCCTCGTGGGCATGCGCGACACGCTGGCGCGCATCACCGGCGAGGTCCGCCGCAACGCGGAGAGCGTGGCCACGGCCAGCGCCCAGATCGCGCAGGGCAACGGGGACCTGTCCGCGCGCACGGAACAGCAGGCGGCCTCGCTCCAGCAGGCGGCGGCGTCGATGGAGCAACTGGGCTCCACCGTGCGCCAGAATGCCGAGAACGCGCGCCAGGCCAGCCAGCTGGCGGTCAGCGCGTCGGGCATCGCGAGCCAGGGCGGCGAGGTGGTCGGCGAGGTGGTCGAGACCATGAAAGGCATCAACGAGGCCTCGCGGCGCATCGGCGACATCATCGGCACCATCGACGGCATCGCCTTCCAGACGAACATCCTGGCGCTCAACGCGGCAGTGGAGGCTGCGCGCGCCGGTGAGCAGGGCCGCGGCTTCGCTGTGGTGGCGGGCGAGGTGCGCAGCCTGGCGCAGCGCAGCGCCGAGGCCGCCAAGGAAATCAAGAACCTGATCGGCAACAGCGTCGAACGGGTGGAGCAGGGCACGGCGCTGGTGGACAAGGCGGGCGCCACGATGACCGAGGTCGTCACCTCGATCCGGCGCGTGACCGACATCGTGGCGGAGATCAGCGCGGCGAGCAGCGAGCAGAGCGAAGGCGTGGCCCAGGTGGGCGCGGCGGTGACGCAGATGGACCAGGCCACGCAGCAGAACGCCGCGCTGGTGGAAGAGTCCGCGGCGGCGGCCGGCAGCCTCAACACCCAGGCGGAACAGCTGGTGCAGGCCGTGTCGTTCTTCCGCACGGCCCCCGGGGCCGAGGTGGCCCGCAGCGCACCGGTGGCCCCCCGGGCGACGGTGGCGGTCCCCGTGCCTGCGCGGGCCGCACCGGCACCAGTGCCCGTGCCTGCCGCGAAGCCCCGTGTCCCGGCCCGCGCCGCGGTCCCGAAGGCCCGGATCGGCGCCTCCACCGGCCCGGCGGTTCCGGC
Organism: Acidovorax sacchari; assembly: GCF_042847045.1. Classification (NCBI taxonomy): domain Bacteria; kingdom Pseudomonadati; phylum Pseudomonadota; class Betaproteobacteria; order Burkholderiales; family Comamonadaceae; genus Acidovorax; species Acidovorax sacchari. The sequence goes on along the minus strand of NZ_AP035783.1, from coordinate 4,219,622 downwards.
CGCGCCCGTGCCGGCTCCCCGCGCCGCCGCCAAAGAGGACGAGTGGGAGAGTTTCTGACGCCGGCCTGCCCGGGCGGCCGGCCGCGGTTCCGGGCCCGGGCACGCCCGGGGCCGCTGGCTTAAAATCGCGGCCCCTCCCAAGGTTGGGAGCGTCCGCGCTCCCCAGGTGATCCCCCCGATGAATGCACCCACTGAGTTGGCAGCCCTGACGCAGGCCGCCGAGCCCACTCGCCTGCGCGAGATTCCGTACAACTACACCTCGTTTTCCGACCGGGAAATCGTCATCCGGCTGCTGGGCTCCGACTCCTGGGACGTGCTGGACCAGTTGCGCCGCGAGCGGCGCACCGGGCGATCCGCCCGCATGCTGTACGAGGTGCTGGGCGACATCTGGGTCGTGCAGCGCAACCCCTACCTGCAGGACGACCTGCTGGACAACGCGGGCCGCCGCAAGATGCTGGTGGACGCGCTGCAGCACCGGCTGTCGGAGATCGGCAAGCGCCGCACGCCCGGCGAGGACGCCGAGCGCGACCGCCTGGTGGGACAGCTGGTGGAGGCCGCCCGCCGCGCCATCGCGCAGTTCGACGCCACCTTCGTGGAGGCCGCCCAGCTGCGCCGCCAGGTGCAAAAGCGCCTGGGCCGCCACACCGCCAGGGACAACATCAAGTTCGACGGCCTCTCGCGCGTGTCGCACGTGACCGATGCCACCGACTGGCGCGTCGAGTACCCGTTCGTGGTGCTCACGCCCGACACCGAGGCCGAGATGGCTGCGCTGGTCAAGGCCTGCATCGAGCTGGAACTGACCATCATCCCGCGCGGCGGCGGCACCGGCTATACCGGTGGCGCCATCCCGCTGACCTGGCGCAGCGTGGTCATCAATACCGAGAAGCTCGAGGCCATGACCGAGGTGGAGATGCGCCGCCTGCCGGGCATGGACCGCGAGGTGGGCACCATCTGGACCGAGGCCGGCGTGGTCACCCAGCGCGTGGCCGATGCGGCCGAGCGCGCGGGCTTCGTCTTCGCGGTCGATCCGACCAGCGCGGAGGCGTCCTGCATCGGCGGCAACATCGCCATGAATGCGGGCGGCAAGAAGGCCGTGCTCTGGGGCACGGCGCTGGACAACCTGGTCAGCTGGCGCATGGTGACGCCCGAGGCGCAGTGGCTGGAGGTCACACGCCTGGACCACAACATGGGCAAGATCCACGACGTGGAGACGGCCACCTTCGAGCTGCAGTATTTCGAGGCCGACGGAAAGACCCCGGTCCGCACCGAGCGGCTGGCCATCCCCGGCCGCACCTTCCGCAAGGAAGGCCTGGGCAAGGACGTGACGGACAAGTTCCTCTCCGGCCTGCCCGGCATCCAGAAGGAAGGCTGCGACGGCCTCATCACCAGCGCGCGCTGGGTGGTGCACCGCATGCCGGCGCACACGCGCACCGTGTGCCTGGAGTTCTTCGGCAATGCCAAGGACGCGGTGCCCAGCATCGTGGAAATCAAGGACTTCATGTTCGCCGAGCAGAAGCGCTCGGGCGTACTGCTCGCCGGCCTGGAACACCTGGACGACCGGTATCTCAAGGCCGTGGGCTACGCCACCAAGAGCCGCAAGCACGGCGGCGGCCTGCCCAAGATGGTGCTGTTCGGCGACATCGCGGGCGACGACGCCGATGCCGTGGCGCGCGTGACCAGCGAAGTCGTTCGCATCGCCAACTCGCGCGCGGGCGAGGGCTTCATCGCCATCAGCCCCGAGGCGCGCAAGAAGTTCTGGCTGGACCGCAAGCGCACGGCCGCCATCAGCCGCCACACCAACGCCTTCAAGATCAACGAAGACGTGGTGATCCCGCTACCGCGCATGGCCGAATACACCGACGGCATCGAGCGCATCAACATCGAACTGTCGCTGCGCAACAAGCTGCAGCTGTGCGATGCGCTGGAGGCGTTCTTCCAGCGCGGTGACCTGCCCCTGGGCCGCCAGGACGACGCGCACGAGATTCCCTCGGCTGAACTGCTGGAAGACCGCGTGGCCCAGGCCGTGGCACTGATCGGCGAAGTGCGGTCGCTCTGGAGCGGCTGGCTGCAGGGCGTGGAAGCGCTCTTCCCGCAGTTGCAGGACCACACGCTGCGCGCGAGCTGGAAGACGCAACTGCGCGAGCCGCTCGCCAAGATCTTCCCCGGCGCGTCCTTCAAGCCCATCATGGACGAGGCGCAGGCCATCCACCAGCGCGTGCTCAAGGGCCGCGTGTGGGTGGCGCTGCACATGCATGCGGGCGACGGCAACGTCCACACCAACATCCCCGTCAACAGCGACGACTACCAGATGCTGCAGACGGCCCACGAGGCCGTGGCCCGCATCATGGTGCTCGCGCGCAGCCTGGACGGTGTGATCTCGGGCGAGCACGGCATCGGCATCACCAAGCTCGAATTCCTGACCGACGACGAACTGCGGCCCTTCGCCGACTACAAGCGCCGCGTGGACCCGCAAGGCCGCTTCAACAAGGGCAAGCTGCTGCGGAGCCAGGAGCCCGCGGCCTGGACGGAGCAGGCGCCGGCGGCCGCCGCGGCCCGCGAGTCGCTGATGTTCTCGGACCTGACCAACGCCTACACGCCCAGCTTCGGGCTGATGGGGCACGAGTCGCTCATCATGCAGCAAAGCGACATCGGCGCCATCGCCGATTCGGTGAAGGACTGCCTGCGCTGCGGCAAGTGCAAGCCCGTGTGCGCCACCCATGTGCCGCGCGCCAGCCTGCTCTACAGCCCTCGCAACAAGATCCTGGCCACCTCGCTGCTGGTCGAGGCTTTCCTGTACGAGGAGCAGACGCGCCGAGGTGTCTCGATCAAGCACTGGCAGGAATTCGAGGACGTGGCCGACCACTGCACCGTCTGCCACAAGTGCTACACGCCGTGCCCGGTCAAGATCGACTTCGGCGATGTGACGATGAACATGCGCAACCTGCTGCGCAAGATGGGCAAGAAGACCTTCCGCCCGGGCAATGCGCTGGCCATGGGCATGCTCAACGCCACCAATCCGGACACCATCAAGCTGATGCGCTCGGCCATGGTGGACGTGGGCTTCAAGGCGCAGCGCATGGCCGTCGATCTGCTGCGCGGCTTCGGCCGCAAGCAGACCGCGCATCCCCCCGCCACGGTGGGTACGGCGCCGGTCAAGGAGCAGGTGATCCACTTCGTCAACAAGAAGCTGCCCGGGGGCCTGCCCAAGAAGACGGCGCGCGCGCTGCTGGACATCGAGGACAAGGACTACGTGCCCATCATCCGCAACCCGGCCGCCACCACGGCCGAGACGGAAGCGGTGTTCTATTTCCCCGGATGCGGCTCCGAGCGCCTGTTCTCGCAGGTCGGCCTGGCGACCCAGGCCATGCTCTGGCATGCCGGCGTGCAGACCGTGCTGCCACCCGGGTATCTCTGCTGCGGCTATCCCCAGCGCGGCAGCGGCCAGTTCGACAAGGCCGAGAAGATGATCACCGACAACCGGGTGCTGTTCCACCGCGTGGCCAACACGCTGAACTACCTGGACATCAAGACCGTGGTGGTGAGCTGCGGCACCTGCTACGACCAGCTGCAGGGCTACCAGTTCGACAAGATCTTCCCGGGCTGCCGCATCATCGACATCCACGAATACCTGCTCGAAAAGGGCATCCAGCTGCAGGGCAAGGGCGCCTACCTCTACCACGAGCCCTGCCACAGCCCCATGAAGCAGCAGGACGCGATGAAGACCGTGAAGGCGCTGGTGGGCGACCAGGTGGTGAAGAGCGAGCGCTGCTGCGGCGAGTCCGGCACGCTGGGCGTGACCCGGCCCGACATTTCCACCCAGGTGCGCTTCCGCAAGGAGCAGGAGATCAGGAAGGGCGAGGCCGCGCTGCGCGCCAGTGGCGCTGTCGCCCCGCAGGAGAACGTGAAGATCCTCACCAGCTGCCCCAGCTGCCTGCAGGGCCTGAACCGCTACCAGGACGATCTGCAGAACGGCCTGCTCGAAGCCGACTACATCGTCGTCGAGATGGCGCGCGAGATCCTGGGCGAGAACTGGATGCCCGAGTACGTGCAGCGCGCCAACGCGGGCGGCATCGAGCGGGTACTGGTGTGATGGCTTCCACCTGTCCCCTGTGCAGCGGCGACGGCGGCACGCTGGTCTGGCGTGGCCGGCTGATGCGCGTCGTGCATGCCGGCGAGGAGGCCGCGCGCGGCTTCCCGGCGTTCTACCGCGTCATCTGGAACACGCACGTGGCGGAGTTCTCGGACCTGTCCGACACCGAGCGCGAGCGTTGCATGGCGGCCGTGGCCGTGGTGGAGCAGGTGCTGCGAGAGCAACTGCAGCCCGCGAAGGTCAATCTCGCGGCCCTGGGCAACATGGTGCCCCACCTGCACTGGCACGTGATCGCCCGCTTCGGGTGGGACAGCCACTTTCCCGCACCCGTCTGGGCGCCGGCCCAGCGCGAGCGCGACCTGGCGCAGGAAGCCGCCGTGCAGGCACGCAGCGAAGCCATCGCGCAACTGCTGCGCGAGCGGCTGGCCCAGGCCGGGCTGGACTGAACCCGCGCGCCGGCCCGCACGCTTGCGGCGCGCGCTCAATCCGCCGCCGTCACGCGGTTGCGGCCCGCATGCTTGCTGGCATACAGCGCCCCGTCGGCGCGGGCGATCGCGGCCTCCAGCGATTCGCCGCTGCGCAGTTGCGCCACGCCCAGCGAAAGGCTCGCGGGGATGGCATGCGCCCGGTAGCGGGCTGGGCGTTCGGCCACGGTGGCGCGCATGCGCTCGGCCAGCGCCTGCGCGTCCGCCAGGCCGCACGTGGGCATCACCAGCAGGAATTCCTCGCCACCCCAGCGCGCCAGCAGGTCGCGCGCGCGGCTGCTGCGCGCCAGCAGTTCCGCCACGTGCATCAGGACCTGGTCTCCGGCCTCGTGGCCGTGGGTGTCGTTGATACGCTTGAAGTGATCGATGTCCGCGATCACCACCGCCGTCGGCTGCCCGGCCTGCCGCGCCTGCGCGATGCGTTCCTGCGCGAGGCTGGCCAGGCGCCGCCGGTTGGACAGCCCCGTGAGCGGATCGGTGGCCGCCTGGGCTTCCAGCCGGCGCTCGGCGCGCAGGACCGAACCGTAGTAGTAGCGCGCGGTGTAGGCCGCCATGGCGAACACCACGGCCACGTTGAATGCATGCGTGATCGAGAGCCCGAAGTCGTCGAGCGGCGCCTGCGCGCCGTGGCGGCGCGACAGCTCGTACATGCCGATGTAGAAGGCGAACAGCGCGAGCAGCATCACCGGGGTGATCCTGCGCCGGCCCCGGCCCACCACGATGGCGGGAATGAACATCAGCAGGTAGTAGTGGAAGCCGCTGTTCCAGCCGACCAGCCAGGTCCCGAGGAATGAATGGCCCACCACCTCGATCCAGATCAGCAACAGCGCGGCGACGTTGCGGCGCCGCCCCAGCAGCGCGTAGGCCGCCGCATACATGGCGATGCTCGCCACATTGATCCACGTCAACAGCGGCGACCCGAGCAGCAGGAAGAGCGGAATGAAGGCCGCGTCCACCGCCGCGGCCATCACCGTCACGCGCTGCGTCATCACCCAGAAGGCCTTGCGCGCCAGACGCCCCTCCTGGGCGGGATGGAGAGCGGGGATGGCGGAGGCATCGTTGCGTGGCATGGGGAGCCTGTATCGGACGGCGGCTGGTGGGACAATTCTCGTCCACGAATGTAAGAGTTGCTACCGCGGCGTTCCAGGTGCGGCGGCAGGATGAGAGGACCTCCCATGGCAGACCAGCACGCGGCCGCCGCCGCGCCGCAATCGCTCACCGTGCACGGCGCATCGCGCGTGCTCGAGATCGCTTTCGACGATGGCGCGAGCTTCCGCATTCCTTTCGAACTGCTGCGGGTGTATTCGCCCTCCGCGGAAGTGCAGGGCCATGGCCCGGGCCAGGAGGTGCTGCAGACGGGCAAGCGCGATGTGCAGATCACCGCCATCGAGCCCGTGGGCCACTACGCGATCAAGCCCGTGTTCTCCGACGGCCACCAGAGCGGGCTCTTCACCTGGCCGTACCTGTACCGGCTCGGGCGGGAGCAGGAATCGCTCTGGCAGCAGTACCTGCAGCGCCTGGCGGATGCCGGGCTCGATCGCGATGCGCCCATGCCGCCAGCACGCGGCGGCGGCAGCGGCGGGGCATGCGGCACGCACTGATCGTATGCTCTAATATTGATAGCGCCGGAGGCCATGCGCAAAAGCGCTGGCGCCGGCTTTTCCTTCAAGCCCCGCGTACCCGCCGCGCGACACATGCCCCAACCCTTTGCGGGGTTGTCGCTGTCTGCGCGGCCCCTGCGCTCTTAGCATCCCCACCATGAGCACCACCCATTTCGGTTTCCAGACCGTGGACGAAAACGACAAGGCGCGCCGCGTGCGCGGGGTTTTCGATTCCGTCGCCTCCAGGTACGACGTCATGAACGACCTGATGTCGGGCGGCCTGCACCGTGCGTGGAAGGCCTACACCGTGATGGTCGCCAACCTGCGCGAGGGCCAGCGCGTGCTGGACATCGCCGGCGGCACGGGCGACCTGGCGCGCGCCTTCGCGAAGAAGGTGGGCGCGAGCGGCACGGTGGTGCACACCGACATCAACGAATCCATGCTGCGCGTGGGGCGCGACCGCCTCATCGACGAAGGCACCGTGCTCCCCACGCTGGTCTGCGATGCCGAGCGGCTGCCGTTCCCCGACAACCATTTCGACGTGGTGAGCGTGGCCTTCGGCCTGCGCAACATGACCCACAAGGACGTGGCCATCGCCGAGATGTGCCGCGTGCTCAAGCCGCGCGGCCGGCTGCTGGTGCTGGAGTTCTCGCAGGTGGCCAAGCCGCTGCGCAAACCCTACGACTGGTACTCCTTCAAGGTGCTGCCGCGGCTGGGCAAGCTCGTGGCCGGCGACGACGCGAGCTACCGCTACCTGGCCGAGTCGATCCGCATGCATCCGGGCCAGGAAGAACTCAAATCCCTCATGCAGAAAAATGGCTTTGGGCATGTGGACTATCACAACATGACTGGCGGCATCGTGGCCCTGCATGTTGGAATCAAGTGCTGAACTGGGACGAAGCACGCGTTTCGGATAACTAAACGGATGGAGATGACATGATGAAATTCTGGTCTGTGGCTTTGGTGGCGATGCTCGCGGTGGTGCACCTGGACGCCGACGCGCGCCGCATGGGCGGCGGCAAGTCGGTCGGCAAGCAGTCGAGCAACGTGACGCAGCGCGAGGCCGCGACCCCGCCGGCCACGCCGGCGGCTCCCGCACAGAACGCGGTGGGCACCAGCCCCGCCAACGCAGCCGCGGCGAAGCCGGCGGCCGCACCGAACGCGGCGCCCGCCGCTGCCCCCAAGAAGCCGTGGGGCGCGATGCTGGGCGGCCTTGCCGCGGGCCTGGGCCTGGCATGGCTGGCCCATTCCCTCGGGCTGGGCGCGGCCTTCGGCAATTTCCTGCTGATCGCGCTGCTCGCGCTCGTGGCATTCGCGGTGATCGGCATGGTCATGCGCTCGCGCAGGCCGGCTTCCGCGGCAGCGGCCGGCGGCGCGCCCTTCGCCTTCCAGGGTGCCGGCGCCGCATCGCCGTCCGATGCGGCCGTGCCGCGCCAGTACAGCCCGCAGAACGTGGGCAACGATGCCTCCGCGCGCCCCTTCGAGCGCAGCGGCATGGCGTTCGACACGTCCCGTGCCGCCGGCGCCGGCAGCGGCGTGGTGATCGGCTCCGCGCTGTCCGGTTCGCAGAACTGGGGCATCCCGGCCGACTTCGACACGCAGGGCTTCCTGGACGCCGCCAAGCGCAACTTCGTGACGCTGCAGGCCGCCTGGGACCGCTCGGACATCGCCACGCTGCGCTCGATGATGACCGACAGCATGGTCGATGAAATCCGCGCGCAGCTCGGCGAGCGCGAATCCCTGCGCGGTGCCAGCCAGCCCAACCACACCGACGTGGTGATGCTGGAAGCGCAACTGCTGGGCATCGAGGACCTGGGCGACGGCTACATGGCCAGCGTGGAGTTCTCCGGCATGATCCGCGAGGAGCCCTCCGCAGGCCCGAGCCCGTTCCGCGAGGTCTGGAACATGACCAAGCCCAAGAGCGGCACCAGCGGATGGCTGGTGGCGGGCGTGCAGGCGCTGCAGTGAAACCTGCGGGGCCGGTCCGCCGCGCGGCGGGCCGGGCTCCAATGGCACGGGCCGTGTACGGGCAAGCTTTCGGGCATCCGGGCGAGTTCGGGGAATAATCGGGGACTATGGCAGCACCACAGTCCCCTTTTTCGTTCCTGGACGGCCTCTTCGAGCGCCTGGCCAGCGGCCCCCAGCCCCCGCAATGGCTGGTGCATGAGGTGCAGCACCGCCTGGTGCTGCTCGTCAACCACGTGCTCATGCAGGAACCCGAGGCCATGGAACGGCTCGTGCGCCAGAGCGGCAGGGTGGCGCGCGTGCAGTGGCGCGTCTATTCCATGTCCCTGCGCGTGACCCCGGCCGGTCTGTTCGACCTGGCAGGCGAGGCGGCCGTGCCCGACCTGCGCATGGAGATCACCGACACCTCGCCGCTGTCGCTCGCCCAGGCCGCCCTGCGCGGCGACAAGCCGGCCATCCGCATCGAGGGCGACGTGCAGCTGGCGGCCGAGATCCAGTGGCTGGTGGACCATGTGCGCTGGGATCTCGAGGAAGACCTGTCGCGCCTGGTGGGCGACACGCCGGCGCATGCGATCTGCACGGCCGCGCGGCGCGCCGCGCAGGCGCTCAGGCAGTTCGTGGGCATGCGCATGGGAGGGCGTCCTCCCGCGGACGGCTCCGCCCAGGCGGCGGCTCCCGGTTCCGACCGCGGCGTTCCATGAGCCGGCTTTTCCGCGGCGCCACCATCGTCTGGGTGGTGCTGCGCTATGGACTGGATGAACTGGTACTGACGAGCTTCCAGAAGCCCTGGCTTCGGCTGCTGGCGCGCATCGTCTCCTTCGGCCGCAAGCTGGATGCGCCGCGCGGGCAACGCCTGCGCGAGGCGCTGGAGCGGCTGGGGCCCATCTTCGTGAAATTCGGGCAGGTGCTGTCCACGCGGCGCGACCTGCTGCCGCCGGACATCGCCAACGAACTCGCGCTGCTGCAGGACCGCGTGCCCCCCTTCGACCCGGACGTGGCCGTGGCCACCATCGAGCGCGCCTTCCGCCGGCCCGTGGGCGAAGTGTTCGTTTCGTTCGAGCGCGTGCCGGTGGCGAGCGCCTCCATCGCACAGGTGCATTTCGCCGTCGTGCGCGACCGCCACGGCGTCGAGCGCGAGGTGGCCGTGAAGGTGCTGCGGCCCGGCATGCTGCCCGTGATCGACAACGACCTGGGGCTCATGCGCGCCATGGCCGGCTGGGTGGAGAGCCTGTCGGCCGACGGCAAGCGCCTGAAGCCGCGGCAGGTGGTGGCGGAGTTCGACAATTACCTGCACGACGAGCTGGACCTGATCCGCGAGGCTGCCAATGCGGCGCAGTTGCGCCGCAACATGGAGGGCCTGGGCCTGGTGCGCATCCCGGAAATCCTCTGGGATTTCTGCCACCCTGAAGTGCTGGTGATGGAGCGCATGAAGGGCGTGCCGATCAGCCAGATCGAGCGGCTGCGTGCGGCCGGAGTGGACATCCGCCAGCTGGCGCGCGACGGCGTCACCATCTTCTTCACCCAGGTCTTCCGCGACGGCTTCTTCCACGCGGACATGCACCCGGGCAACATCCAGGTGAGCCTGGAGCCGGGTTCGTTCGGCCGCTACATCTCGCTGGATTTCGGCATCGTGGGCTCGCTCACCGAGTTCGACAAGGAATACCTCGCGCAGAACTTCACCGCCTTCTTCCGCCGCGACTACAAGCGCGTGGCGGAATTGCATGTGGAGAGCGGCTGGGTGCCGGCCGACACGCGCATCAACGAACTGGAGTCGGCCATCCGCGCCGTGTGCGAGCCGTACTTCGACCGTCCGCTCAAGGAGATCTCCCTGGGCATGGTGCTGATGCGGCTGTTCCAGACCTCCCGCCGCTTCCACGTGGAGATCCAGCCGCAGCTCGTGCTGCTGCAGAAGACGCTGCTCAACATCGAAGGCCTGGGCCGCCAGCTCGACCCGGAGCTGGATCTCTGGAGCACGGCCAAGCCGTTCCTGGAGAAGTGGATGCTCGACCAGATGGGGCCGCAGCGGCTCTGGCGCGAAGTGAAGGCCGAGTCGCCGCATTTCGCGAAGATGCTGCCCGAGCTGCCGCGCCTGCTGCACGACTACCTGCGCCACAAGCCGCACGATCACCGGCGCGAGATGCAGGAATTGCTCGCGGAGCAGCGCCGCACCAACCGGCTGCTGCAAAGCATCATCTACGGTGGCATGGGTTTTGTATTGGGACTGCTGGCGTTGCAGTTCCTGATCCGCATCCGGTTCTTCCACTAGGCCCCCGCAGCGCCGCCTGCACATCCTCCCCATCCACAACCTCACTTCGCGACATCGAGGAGCATGCCGTGCTGCTGACCCTGGTCATCGTCTATCTGCTGATCACCATCGCCATCGGGCTGGTGGCGGCCAAGCGCGTCAAGAACACGGCGGATTTCGCCATCGCCGGGCGCCACCTGCCGCTCTACATGATCATCACCACCACCTTCGCGACCTGGTTCGGTTCGGAGACGGTGCTGGGCATACCCGCCAAGTTCATCCAGGGCGGCCTGGGCAACGTGGTGGAAGACCCTTTCGGGGCCGGCTTCTGCCTGATCCTGGTGGGCATCTTCTTCGCCGCGAAGCTCTACCGCATGACGCTGCTCACGATCAGCGACTACTACCGCGAGCGCTACGGCCGGGCGGTGGAGATCATCTGCTCGCTCATCATCATGCTGAGCTACCTGGGCTGGGTCGCGGCGCAGGTGACGGCGCTGGGGCTGGTGTTCAACCTGCTCTCGGGCGGCGCCATCAGCGTCCCGGTGGGCATGGCGATCGGCGTGGTGTCCATCCTCGCTTACACGCTCTTCGGCGGGATGTGGTCGGTGGCGGTGACCGACTTCATCCAGATGATCATCCTGGTGGCGGGCCTGGCCATCATCGCGGTCTTCGCGGGCGAAATGGCGGGCGGGGCCGGCAAGGTGATCGACTTCGCCGCGAGCCGCGACCTGTTCCGTTTCCTGCCGGAGCCGAAATTCCACGACGTGGTGTTCTTCATCGCGGCCGGCATCACCATGATGTTCGGTTCGATCCCGCAGCAGGACGTGTTCCAGCGCGTGATGTCCGCCAACAACCTGAAGGCCGCCACGCGCGGGCCCGTGATCGGCGGCATCTGCTACATCCTGTTCGCCTTCGTGCCCATGTTCCTCGTGGCCAGCGCGCTCATCATCATGCCGACCGAGACGGCGGCGCTGCTGCAGGACGATCCGCAGAAGGTGCTCCCCACCCTGGTGCTCGAGAAGATGCCCTTCGTGATGCAGGTGCTCTTCTTTGGTGCGCTGCTGTCGGCGCTCAAGTCCACCGCCTCGGCCACGCTGCTGGCGCCCAGCGTCACGTTCACCGAGAACATCTGGCGCCAGTTCCGCCCCTCCGTGACCGACCGCGAGCACCTGCGCACCATGCGCATCAGCACCCTGGTGTTCAGCCTGCTGGTGCTGGCCTATTCGATCCGCATGCAGGGCACGTCCATCTACGAACTGGTGTCCGGCGCCTACCAGGTGCCCCTGGTCGGCGCCTTCGTGCCGCTGGTGTTCGGCCTGTACTGGAAGCGTGCCACCACCCAGGGCGCGCTGTGGGCCATCGTGCTGGGCCTGGGCTTCTGGCTGGCCTTCATGGCGCTGCCGGTGGGCGAGGTGTTTCCGGCGCAGCTGGCCGGCCTGCTGGCCGCCGTCGCCGGCATGCTCGCCGGTTCGCTGGCACCCCAGTGGGTGGGCAACCGCCACGCATCCCACCACCGCGTGGTGGGAGCGGAGTGAGCCGCGCGGGCCGCGAAAAGAGGGCCGGCAGGTCCGCCGGAGCGCCTGCCTATAATTGAAGGTTTTGCAAACCCTCCTTCGCGCCTTCAATAGCACGGTAAAAAATGCCTATCTATGCCTATAAATGCGGCTCCTGTGGCCATGCCAAGGATGTGCTGCAGAAGATCTCCGATGCCCCGCTCACGGTCTGCCCCGCCTGTGGCGCCGAGACGTTCTCCAAGCAGGTCACGGCCGCCGGCTTCCAGCTCAAGGGCTCGGGCTGGTACGTGACCGATTTCCGCGGCGGCAGCGGCGGCGGCACCAGCGCCCCCGCGCCGGCCGCCGAAGGTGCCGCGGCACCCGCTCCCGTCCCCGCGGCTGCACCTGCTCCAGCGCCGGCAGCCTCCGCCGCGGCGCCTGCCGCACCCACCTCCAAGAGCTGAACGCCCATCGATGTCCGCTTTGCGCAAATGGCTGTTCACGGGCCTGCTGGTGATCGTGCCCGGCGTGATCACCGCCTGGGTCCTGCACTGGATCATCAGCACGCTCGACCAGACGCTGCAGATCCTTCCCGAGAACTGGCAGCCCGACCGGCTGCTGGGCTTCCACATCCCCGGCTTCGGCGTGCTGCTCACGCTCGCGATCCTGCTCACGGTGGGCGCGCTGGCCAGCAATTTCGCGGGCCGCAAGCTGGTGGAGTGGGGCGACGCGCTCGTGAGCCGCATCCCGGTGGTGCGCTCGATCTACTCGAGCGTCAAGCAGGTCTCGGACACGCTGTTTTCCGAAAGCGGCAACGCCTTCCGCACGGCGGTGCTCGTGCAGTGGCCGCGCGAGGGTGTCTGGACCGTCGCGTTCATCACCGGCACGCCCAGCGGCGAAGTGGCCGCCTACCTGCGTGACGGCTACGTCAGCGTGTACGTGCCGACGACGCCCAATCCGACCGGCGGCTATTTCGTGATCCTGCGCAAGAGCGACTGCGTCGAGCTCGACATGAGCGTGGATGCCGCGCTGAAGTACATCGTGTCGATGGGCGTGGTGGCGCCTCCGGACCTCACGCTCCCCGATTCCAAGTAACCCTTTCCCTTTCGGCGCGTCCCGCACGGTCGCGCTCGATACCTCCCTCCAGTTTGGGCGCCCTTCGCGGGCGCAGGAAGAAGCACCCATGGCCATGCGTTCCCACTATTGCGGTCTCGTCACCGAAGCCCTGATGGGCCAAACCGTCACCCTCGCGGGCTGGGTGAACCGCCGCCGCGACCATGGCGGCGTGATCTTCATCGACCTGCGCGACCGCGAAGGCAACGTGCAGGTGGTGTGCGACCCCGACCGTGCCGACATGTTCAAGACGGCCGAAGGCGTGCGCAACGAGTTCTGCGTGCAGGTCAAGGGCCTGGTGCGCGCGCGCCCCGAGGGCACGACCAACGACAGCCTCAAGAGCGGCAAGATCGAGGTGCTGTGCCACGAGCTGAACGTGCTCAACCCCTCCGTGACGCCTCCGTTCCAGATGGACGACGAGAACCTGTCGGAGACCACGCGCCTCACGCACCGCGTGCTGGACCTGCGCCGCCCCTACATGCAGCGCAACCTGATGCTGCGCTACAAGACGGCGATCCAGGTGCGCAACTTCCTGGACAAGGAAGGCTTCATCGACATCGAGACGCCCATGCTGGGCAAGAGCACGCCCGAGGGCGCGCGCGACTACCTCGTGCCCAGCCGCGTGCACGACGGGCAGTTCTTCGCGCTGCCGCAGTCGCCGCAGCTCTACAAGCAGATGCTGATGGTGGCCGGCTATGACCGCTACTACCAGATCACCAAGTGCTTCCGCGACGAGGACCTGCGCGCCGACCGCCAGCCCGAATTCACGCAGATCGACTGCGAGACCTCGTTCCTGGACGAGGAAGAGATCCGCGCGATCTTCCAGCGCATGGTCACCGAGGTATTCAAGACCCAGCTGGGCGTGGACCTGGGCGAGTTCCCGATCATGACGTACCAGGACGCGGCGTTCCGCTTCGGCTCCGACAAGCCGGACCTGCGCGTGAAGCTCGAATTCACCGAACTCACCGAGGTCATGAAGGACGTGGACTTCAAGGTGTTCTCCGGCGCGGCCAACATGCAGGGCGGCCGGGTGGTGGCCCTGCGCGTGCCTGGCGGCGCACGCGAGAACGGCGGCCTGTCGCGCGGCGAGATCGATGCGTACACCGAGTTCGTGAAGATCTACGGCGCCAAGGGCCTGGCCTACATCAAGGTCAACGAACTGGCGAAGGGCCGCGACGGCCTGCAATCGCCGATCGTGAAGAACATCCACGACGCGGCCATCGCCGAGATCCTGAAGCGCACCGGCGCGCAGGACGGCGACCTGCTGTTCTTCGGAGCCGACAAGACCAAGGTGGTCAACGACGCGATCGGCGCGCTGCGCCTGAAGATCGGCCACAGCGAGTTCGGCAGGAAGAACGGCCTGTTCGAGAACGTCTGGGCGCCGCTGTGGGTGGTGGACTTCCCCATGTTCGAATACGACGAGGACGACGCGCGCTGGGTGGCAGTGCACCATCCCTTCACGGCGCCCAAGGACGGCCATGAAGACCTGATGGACACGGACCCGGGCAAGTGCCTCGCCAAGGCCTACGACATGGTGCTGAACGGCTGGGAACTGGGCGGCGGTTCGGTGCGGATCCACCGTGCCGAGGTGCAGAGCAAGGTGTTCGCGGCCCTCAAGCTCACGCCCGAGGACGCCCGCGCCAAGTTCGGCTACCTGCTGGACGCGCTTCAGTACGGTGCGCCCCCGCACGGCGGGCTGGCTTTCGGCCTGGACCGCCTCATCACGCTGATGACGGGCGCCGAGTCGATCCGCGACGTGATCGCCTTTCCCAAGACGCAGCGCGCGCAGGACCTGCTCACGCAGGCGCCGAGCCCGGTGGACGAAAAGCAGTTGCGCGAGCTGCACATCCGCCTGCGCAACCCGGACGCCGCCAGGGCCGCCTGACCGGAGGCCGGCAACGGTTGGACCCGACATGGCAGGGGCCTCGCGGCTTCTGCCATTTTTTTATGCGAGGAACCTGTCACATGCGGAATTTCTCGAAGGGCGCCGCGGCCCTGGCGGCGGTGCTGGCCCTCGCGGCCTGCGGCGAGAAGAAGACGGAACTGGGCGAGGGCGGTTCCGTGGTCAGCGGTTCGGCCGGCCCGCAGGGCGCGCGCAATGCGGCGCATGAACTGGTGCGCTGCGACGCGCCGGTCGCCACGCTGGCGCTGGCCGAGAACCCGAACGGCTACGTGATGGGCTCGGCCTACCAGTTGCCGGCCTCGCCCGTGCCGCTGGTCAAGCTGCTCGCCCAGCAGAGCGGGTGTTTCCGCGTGGTGGACCGCTCCGCCGGCCTGCGCGGTACGGTGCAGGAGCAGGACCTGCGCGAGGCGGGCGTGCTGCGCAAGGACACCACGGTGCACAAGGGCCGGGGCTACGAGGCGCAGTACACGCTGACCCCGAGCGTCACTTTCAGCGAGCAGGACGCCGGGCGGGGCCTGGGCGGGATCCTCGCGATGATCCCCGGTCTGCGAGACATGGCCGGCCTCATCGGCCTCGCGGAGCAGGTCAAGTTCAAGGAGGCCCAGACGGCCCTGCTGCTGTCGGACAACGAGACGACGGAGCAGGTGGCCGCCGCCACGGGCTCTGCCCGCACCACCGACCTGGGCGTGGGCGGGCTGGTGCTGGGCCGCCTGGGCGGCGGCGCAGGGGCCGGCTGGAGCAATACCAACGAGGGCAAGGTGATCGCCGCGGCATTCCTCGATGCGCACAACCAGCTCGTGGCGCAGGTGCGCGCGCTGCAGGCGAAGGAGTTGCCGCCGGCGGTGCCCGTGCGCACGCGCCCGGTCGGCGGCTGAGGCGGTCGATGGAGGTGCTGCCCGCCACCTTCAAGCTGCCCGAGTCGGTGCTGGTGGTGATCCATACGCCCGCGCTCGAGGTGCTGATGATCCGCCGCGCTGGTGGTGGCGAGCCGCACTGGCAGTCCGTCACGGGCAGCAAGGACTGGCCGGAGGAAACCTTCGAAGCCGCAGCGGTCCGGGAGGTGTTCGAGGAGACCGGCATCGACGCGCGCGCACCGGGGCATGTGCTGACCGACTGGTTCCTGGAAAACGAGTACGACATCTGGCCCCAGTGGCTGCACCGCTATGCGCCGGGCGTGGTGCGCAACCGCGAGCGGCTGTTCGGGCTGTGCGTGCCGGCGGGTACGCCGGTCGTGCTGAGCCCGCGGGAGCACGATGCCTGGCAGTGGCTGCCCTGGCGCCAGGCCGCGCTGGCCTGCTTCTCGCCATCGAATGCGGAGGCCTGCCTGTGGCTGCCCCGGTTCGCCGGGCGCCACGGGCCGGGCAGCGCCGGGTGAGTGTGCGGCCGGGGACTCAGACCGGGCGCAGGCGCAGCATGCCGGCGGCATCCTCCGCGCCACCCTCGTCCGCGCCGGACTCCCGGGCCGGGGTGGCCGTGTCCGCCCTGGCCGCCGCAGGGGCAGGGGCCCGGCCGGAGCGCAGCACCAGTTCCCCGGGCTTGCGTTCCGTTCCCTGGCCGAGCATGGCCCGGGCAGGGGCATGGCCGCAGCGTGCGCGCAATGCGTCGATGCGTTCCTGGCGATCGGAGGCCACGGCGGCGTCCAGCCGGGCGGCGTAGCGCGTGAGCACCTGCTGCGCGAGGTCCAGCAGCTTGGTGTTCAGCGTGGCTTCCGCATGTACGAGGAGCTGGTCCACCGCGCCCGCGGGATCGCCACCCAGGCTGCGGGCGATGGCTTCCTCGGCTGCCCGGTTCACCCGTGGCAGGCAGGCCCGAAGGGCTTCCGCGTACTCCGGGCAGAGGCTGCCCGCGCGTGCCAGCAGTTCGCAGAGGCTGCGCGTGTTGGAGTAGCGCATGCCCAGCGATTCGACCCATCCGGGGGCGTCCTGCAGGTCGATGGAGGTGCGTGTCAGCACGGCCAGCAGCCCCACCAGGTTGCACGCGGCCTCGAAGTCGAAATCCGGGGCCGCGGCCTCCGCGGCCATTCCGCGCACGCCGGCCACCGCCTGCGCGAACTGCCGCTGCAGGATCAGCTGCAGGGTGCGGACCACGTTCTCGAAGCGCAGCAGGCGGTGGCTGGCCGGATGGCGCTCGCGGATGCGGGCGAAATCCGCCATGCAGCGCTCCAGCCCCTTGCGGTCGGTCGTGTCGAAGTAATTGAACGCGAGCAGCACCACCGACTGGTAGTCGAAGAGCTTGGAGTCCAGGCCGAGCACGGCAGCACGGGAGAGCATCTTCGTGGCGGTATCGTGGTCTCCGAGGTAATAGGCCATCATGCCCAGCTTCTGCAGCCTCACGACGGAGTCGGGCGTGAGCTGCGCCGCGGTGCGGTAGGTGCCCAGCGCCTCCTCGAACTGGCCCATCTCGACCTGCGCGCGCCCGAGGACATCGTAGGCGTCGGCGAACGATGCATCGTCGCTGATGATGCCCTGCAGGGTGGTGACCGCCCGCGGCGCCTGGCCGGCCTCGATCTGCGAGCGTGCCACGCCCAGCTTGGCCCAGGGCAGGGCGCGTGCCTCGATCACGGCCTCGAACAGCGTGCGGGCCTCGTCGTGCCGGCCCAGCCGCAGCAGCAGTTCGCTGCCGATGCGCGCGGCATAGAGCCAGTAGGGCTGGCGCGTCTCGAAGCGCTGCACGCAGAGCTTTGCCGCACCCTCGAAGTCTTCTTCGCCGATCGCGTCGAAGATGGGCCTGAGGTGGTTCTTGCGCAGCCGCGCCAGCGACAGCCGTTCGAACAGGGCGCTGGGCGTGAACGGCTTGAGCAGGTAGCCGTCGAGGGCGGATTCGGCCGCTTCGGCCACCGCTGCGTACGATGCCTCGGCCGTCACCATGAAGAAGACCGTGGAAAAAGGCAGCAACTGCGCCCGGCGCAGGTCGTCGAGCAGCGTCTGCCCGGACTGCCCCGCCTCCGGGAAGTACTGCTCGCACAGCACGTAGTCGAACAGGTTGTGCTCCAGCCGCGCGCGTGCGTCCTGTACCCTGCTGCACTGCACCACGCGCGCGATGCCGTACTCCCGCAGCTGCGCCACCAGGATGCTGCGCGAAGTGGCATTGCCATCGATGACCAGGGCCTGCGATTCGGCGAGGTGGGCGGCTTTGGCGCTGGACATGGAAGGCCGCGGCGCGGCGTCGGAGGAGTGGGAGAGGCGACGTACCAGTGTAGGGCCTGGCGGCCGGAAGCGGGAGAGGGAAAGTGCGAGAGGCCGTGCGGCTGCGCCACAATCGCGCCATGGAACCATGGGACGTCTCCGACGGCGCAGGCATTCTCCGGATTGCCACCTACAACATCCACAAGGGCGTGCAGGGCCTGGGCCCCGCCCGCCGGCTCGAGATCCACAACCTCGGCCATGCGGTCGAACAGCTGGACGCCGACATCGTCTGCCTGCAGGAGGTGCGCAAGGTGCACCGGCGCGGTGCACTGCACTTCCCGCGCTGGCCGGAGTTGTCCCAGGCCGAATTCCTCGCCCCGGAGGGCTATGAAGCCGTCTATCGCACCAATGCGTTCACGCGCCATGGCGAGCACGGCAATGCGCTGCTCACGCGCTGGCCGGTGATCGGCCACCAGCACGAGGACATGTCGGACCATCGGTTCGAGCAGCGGGGACTGCTGCATGTGGAGGTCGAGGTGCAGGGCCGCCGCGTGCACGCCATCGTGGTCCACCTGGGCCTGATCCCGGGCAGCCGGGTGCGGCAGGTGGCGCAGCTGCAGCGTTTCGTGGCGCGGGAAGT
The DNA here is from genome assembly GCF_042847045.1 of Acidovorax sacchari. Classification (NCBI taxonomy): domain Bacteria; kingdom Pseudomonadati; phylum Pseudomonadota; class Betaproteobacteria; order Burkholderiales; family Comamonadaceae; genus Acidovorax; species Acidovorax sacchari. The sequence goes on along the minus strand of NZ_AP035783.1, from coordinate 4,200,962 downwards.
ACCGCCCGGCGCGCCGCTGGTCGTGGCGGGGGACTTCAACGACTGGGGCCAGCAGGTCAAGCACGCGCTGGCGGCGTTCGGCCTGCGCGAATACGACGGGGAGCCGCGCGCGCTGACCTATCCCGCACGCCTGCCGCTGGTGCAACTGGACCACGTGTACGTGCGCGGCATGGAGCCCATGGGCCTGCACGTGCCGCGCGGCCGCATCTGGTGGCGCATGTCCGACCACCTGCCGCTGATCGCGGAATTCCGGCTGTGACGCCGCCGGCCCCGCGTTCCGCCGCGCCGGCGGCCGCCCCTGCACCGCAGCGGGGCGTACCGCGCTTCACCCTGCGCCGGCGCCGCGTGGCACCGGCGGCCTTGTCCGGCGGGCACCGCGTGGCGTTGCTGCAGGGCTCGGCGGAGCTGTTCTCCGCCCTGGTGGCCGACATGGATGCGGCAATCTCGGACATCCAGTTCGAAACCTACATCTTCGATTGCACCGGCTCCGGCGCCGACATCGCGGAGGCGCTGATCCGCGCGGCCTGCCGGGGCGTGCGCGTGCACCTCGTGGTGGACGGGGTGGGCACGGGCCGCCTGTGCTCGCCGTGGCCCGAGCGCTTCGAGGAGGCGGGCGTGCGCATGCAGGTGTACTCGCCGCTGGGCCCGCTGGGCCTCTTGCTGCCCAGGCGCTGGCGGCGGCTGCACCGCAAGCTGTGCGTGGTGGACGGCTACGTGCTGTACTGCGGCGGCATCAATGTGCTGGACGACCTGCACGACCCCAACCATGGCGCACTGGAGTCCCCGCGGTTCGATTTCGCCGTGCGGGTGGAAGGCCGCCTCGTGGAAGAGGCCGGCGAAGCCATGGAGCAGGTCTGGTGGCGCCTGCAGGCCACGCGCGACGCGCGGCAGCGCCGGCTGGCCGAGCTGATGCGCGATCTGCGCGCCGCCGCGCAGGCGCGCCAGGCGGAGCGCATGGCCCGGGAGACCGAGCCCGGCGGGGCCGCGGCGGCGCACGGGCTGCGCGCCGGGCTGCTGCTGCGCGACAACCTGCGCAACCGCAGCCGCATCGAGCGCGCCTACCGCCGCGCCATCGGCAACGCCCGCCACGAAGTCATCATCGCCAACGCCTACTTCCTGCCGGGGCGCAAGCTGCGGCACGCGCTCGTGCTGGCCGCGCGCCGCGGCGTGCGCGTGCGGCTGCTGCTGCAGGGGCGCTACGAATATTTCATGCAGTACCACGCGGCACGCCCGGTCTATGGCGCGCTGCTGGCGGCCGGGGTGGAAATCCACGAGTACGCGCCGAGCTTCCTGCACGCCAAGGTGGCGGTGATCGACGCGCAGGGCGAGCATCCCTGGGCGACCGTCGGTTCGTCCAACCTCGATCCGCTGTCCATGCTGCTGGCGCGCGAGGCGAACGTGGTCGTGGAGGACGCGGGATTCGCGCGGGAGCTGCGCGCGCGGCTGGTGGACGCCATGGAGCACGCCGGCCGGCAGTTGGACCCGCAGGCCTACGGGGCGCGCCCCTGGGGGCAGCGGCTGCGCGACCGGGTGGCGTTCGCGCTCATGCGCCTGGCCTTGTGGGTGACCGGCAGCCGGTATTGAGGCGGCCTTCGCTAACGGGTGGTTGCTATTTATTTGGTAGCTTGATGAGGCCGTCCGGCGCTGCCGGAGACGGCGAAACCCTGGTCGAGCCGGGTTGGCGCATCGCTGGTACCATCGCTTGCATGTTCACACACCTCGCCGACGATCCGAACAGTGTGCCCCCGCCCGAAGGCGCGCCTGTCTCGGCCAAGATCCGTGAGCGCCTGCTCGCGGCCCGCAAGCGGTTCCATGCCAACGACAACATCGCCGACTTCCTCGAGCCCGGCGAACTCGAGCAGCTGCTCGACGAGGTCGAGGCCAAGATGCAGGGCGTGCTCGACAGCATGGTCATCGACACGGCCGGCGACCACAACACCCAGGACACCGCCCGCCGCGTGGCGAAGATGTACCTGGGCGAGGTGTTCCGGGGCCGCTACGTCAAGCAGCCCGCGATCACCGAGTTCCCCAATGCCGAGCACCTGAACGAGCTCATGATCGTCGGGCCGATCACCGTGCGCAGCGCCTGCAGCCACCATTTCTGCCCCGTGATCGGCAAGCTGTGGATCGGCGTGCTGCCCAACGAGCACACCAACGTCATCGGCCTGTCGAAGTACGCGCGCCTCGTGGACTGGGTGATGGGGCGCCCTCAGATCCAGGAGGAGGCTGTGGTGCAGCTGGCCGACCTCATCATGGAAAAGACCCAGCCCGACGGCCTCGCGATCGTGATGGAGGCCAGCCACTTCTGCATGTCCTGGCGGGGCGTGCGCGAGATGGACAGCAAAATGCTGAACTCGGTGATGCGCGGCGTCTTCCTGAAGGACGCTGCGCTGCGCCGGGAATTCCTCTCGCTCATCCCCGGAAGGACCTGACATGCTCGTACGCCTGCTCTATGCGAGCCGCGCGGTGGACACCTCCAGCGCGGCCATCGAAGACATCCTGGCCCGGTCGCGCCAGCACAACCCGGGCAGCGGCATCACCGGGGTGCTGTGCTATGGCGGCGGCGTGTTCCTGCAGGCCATCGAGGGCGGCCGCTCCGCCGTGAACGAGCTCTATGGCCACATCCTGCGCGACGCCCGCCACAAGGACGTCGAGCTCCTGCATTTCGAGGAGATCGAGGAGCGCCGCTTCGGCGGCTGGACCATGGGCCAGGTGAACCTCGGCCGCATCAACCATTCGACCCTGCTGAAGTATTCCGAAAAGCCGGAACTGGATCCGTACCTGGTGTCCGGCCGGGTCTCCCTGGCGCTGCTGGAAGAGCTCATGGCCACGGCGTCGGTCATCGGCCGCACCTGACGCGGCGCGCCTGCAGCCTCCCGGGCCGCCGGGCGCTTCCCGATCCGCTACCGCCCTGCCGCCGCAGGGCCCCGCATGCCCCTTTCCGCCTTTGCCCTCATCCTGCTGGCCGGCCTCATCCACGCGGGCTGGAACATCGTCGCCAAGAAGGCGGGGGGCGATGCGCGCTTCGCCTTTTTCACCTCGGTGGTGATGATGGTTGTCTGGGCCCCGGTCGGCGCATGGCTGGGCCGGGAGGCCGTACCGCTCTGGGGCGCCGTGGAGTGGGGCTTCGTGGCCGCCAGCGGCCTGCTGCACGTCGCCTACTACGTGATCCTGCTGCGCGGCTACCGCAAGGCGGACCTCACAGTGGTGTATCCCGTGGCGCGGGGCTCGGGGCCGCTGCTGTCCTCGTTCGTGGCCATCGCCTTCCTGGGCGAGCACATCAGCGCGCTGGGCCTGGCCGGCATCGCGGGCGTGGTGGGCGGGGTGTTCCTCATCGCCGGCGGACCGGCTCTGCTGCGGGCATCGCACGATCCCGCCGCGCGCGCCCGCGTGCACAAGGGCATCGCCTACGGGCTGCTCACGGGCGCCTTCATCGCGAGCTACACCGTGGTGGATGGCTACGCCGTGAAGGTGCTGCTGATGTCGCCCATCCTCGTGGACTACATGGGCAACTTCGTGCGGGTGGCGCTGCTGGCTCCGGTCGTGCTGCGCGACGTGCCTGCGGCGCGGCGGCTCTGGCGCGCCCAGTGGCGCTTCGCTGTCGCCGTGGCGGTGGTGAGCCCGGTGGCCTACGTGCTGGTGCTCTATGCGATGCAGGAGGCGCCCATGTCGCATGTCGCGCCGGCCCGGGAGGTGTCGATGCTGTTCGCGGCCCTCATCGGCGGCCACCTGCTCGGCGAAGGCGACCGCGCGGCGCGCCTGGCGGGCGCCGTGCTCATCGCGGCCGGCGTGGTGGCGCTGGCATTGGGGTGATGGATGGCGGCAACGGAACTCCCCGCTGCACCTGTCCCCGGGCCGATGCTGCTCGGCTGCGACTTCTCCAGCAGCCCCGGCCGGCGCAAGCCCATCGTGCTCGCGCTCGGCCGCGAACGCGGGGGCCGGGTGGCGCTGTCGGGGCTGGAGCGGTTCGAAACACTGGAGTCCTTCGGCCGCTGGCTGGCAGCTCCCGGCGCCTGGGTGGGCGGCTTCGACCTGCCGTTCGGCCTGCCGCGCGGCCTGCTGGAGGCGCTGGGCTGGCCCATGGACTGGGCCGGCAGCATGGCCCACTACCGCGGCCTCACCCGGCCGCAGATCCGCGAAACCTTCGCTGCGTTCTGCGCCGCGCGCCCCGTGGGTGCGAAGTTCGCCCACCGGGCCACCGACGGGCCGGCCGGCTCCAGCACCTCGATGAAATGGGTGAACCCGCCCGTGGCCTACATGCTGCACGCGGGGCTGCCGCTGCTGATCGATGCGGGCGTGCACATTCCGGGGCTGCAGGCCGGTGATCCGGCGCGCGTGGCGCTGGAGGCCTACCCGGGCCTGCTGGCACGCGAGATCCTCGGGCGGCGCAGCTACAAGAGCGACGAAGCGGCGAAGCAGACCACCGAGCGCTTCATCGCCCGCAAGGACCTGGTCGCGGGTCTGGAGGCCGGTGCGACCCGCCTCGGCCTGCGGCTGGCGCTCACGCACGCGCAGCGGGACACGCTGGCCGGTGACGCGAGCGGCGACAGCCTGGATGCCGTGCTGTGCCTCGTGCAGGCCGCGTGGGCCGCGCAGCGCCATGCCCGGGGCGATGCACTCTACGGGCTGCCTGCCGGCATGGACCCCCTGGAAGGCTGGATCGTGACCGCGCCGTTTCCCGATCGCTGACGGCCCACGGCAAATCCCTGCTTTGCGCCGGCTTCACACGGGGGCCGCACAATGCGGCCAGGATCGCCGCGGATATCGGCGGCCGAAGGAGTTCCGCATGCTCGACAAGGCCATGGCAAGAAAGGTGGCATGGCGCCTGCCGGCCTGCGCCGCACTGGCAGCACTGTGCTGCATGGCCGCGCACGCCGGTCCGGCTGCCTGGTATTACTGGCGCAGCAAGGTGGATGGCCAGCGCGTCTGCGCGCAGGTGTCTCCCGGCCCTGGCTGGGAGCGCGACAGCGAACCCTACGAAGGTCCGGGATGCACGGCGCCGCGCAAGGTGTTCGTGATCCCGATGCGTTGATCCCGTCAGCTTCCCAGCGCGGTCTTGGCGAGCGCGGACATCAGGTTCCTGGCGTCCGCCGGGGCTGCCACCTGCCCGGCCCCGATCAGTTCCACCCCGCCCGTGCCCCGCGTTTCCACGGCGGCCGGGCGGAACAACATGCCTGCGGGCCCGTCGGCGGCGGCGAGCAGCGTGAGCGGATCGTAGAGGTTCAGCCGGCTGATGCTTTCCCACACCGCGTCGAAGGATGCCTCGGCGGACGCCCGCCACGCCTCGAAGGCCGGTGCGTCCTGCCCGGGTCGGGCGACGAACGTGTCATAGAACCAGCGTTTGTCGAGCCGGGCAATCTGGCCTTCCATGATGCTCCGCCACAGATGCCTGAGTGCGTCGCGCTGGATGTCCATCAGATAGCTGCCCACCGGGTGGCCGGTCTTGCCCAGCGCTTCGTAGAGCTCTGGTGGCACTGCCGCCTGGTAGGCGGCTTCCTTGCTGACGATGCGCAGCGGAATGCCGTATTCCTGGGCCGTGCGGTAGAACGCGCGCGCGGCGGCCTGGTCGGTGTGGTTGTTGTAGGCGCGCTCGTCGGGCTGCACCCACCCTTCGGCGTCCGGGGCCTGTTCGATGCCACCCATGATGACGATGCGTTCCACCTTCTCCCTGACGAGCGCGGGGTGCTGCTGCAGCAGGGCATTGGCATCGGTCATTCCGGCGATCGCCACCAGCGTGGCCTTGCCCTCCAGGCGTGCCAGGCTGCCGCCGATGTCCTGCCCTGCTTCCGGCGCCAGGCGCCCCTCCGGCGCGCGCAGCGGCTCTCCGCGCCGCAGAAAGACACCGTGGTCTGCCGATCGCCGGCCCATGTCGTACTCGCGGCCCGCCGATACGGCGACCTCGGGCATGCCGAGGGCATCGAATACCCCCTTGGCGAATCGCGCGCGTTCCTTCCTGACTTCGGCGGGCCCGAGTGTGGTCACGACATGGTGGATCTTCGCCAGCCCCATGTCCTGCAAGGGTTTTCCGATGACGAAGGACACCGCGTCGTCCGGGTCCTTGTTGGGGTCGCTGAACAGAATGCAGTTCTGCGGCCGGGCGGGGCGGGATTGTTTGAGCCGCTCGAGCACCGCCGCTTCCGCTGCGGACAGGGGCACCGGCGTCCGCGCTGGCCGCGAGCTTTCCGCCCGGGTCCATAGCGCCGCGAACAGCAGCGCGGGCCAGAGCGCTGTCGCCGGCGCCTGCCGGGGGGCGCGCAGCCCTGGGCGGGATGGTGGGCGGCCAAGGCCCGGTCCCCGGATGCCGCGCAGCTCTGCCAGCGGTCCTGCCGCATCGCGGCGGGATGAACGGCGGGTCGGCGACGGCGGTGCCGTGCCGCTTTCGCCGCCGGGCAACGGGTTTGCGGGCCGGGCGGATTCGGTGCGGCCCGGACGGAATGATGGAGGAATGGATGTCATCTTTCCATCCTGCGCGAACGCCGCCAGTGGCCGGATGGAAGAGCGCAGGGCCTTGCGGTACCGCGAAGCGCAACACGCCCTGCGTGGCTGCGCCTGCCGGCATCGCATCACACGCTCTCGCGCTCCACGATCGAGAACCCGATGTCCACCCGCGGTTCGGGCACGGCGCGGCCCTCCGCCCGGTCGGCGATGAAGGACGCGGCGATCCGGCCGATGCGCGTGCCGTCGATGCGCACGGTGGTCAGGCTGGGCGCCAGTGTGGCGGCGAACTCGATGTCGCCGAAACCCACCACGGCCAGGTCCAGCGGCACCGCGATGCCGCGCTCGCGGGCCTCCGTGAGCACCCCGAGCGCCAGCATGTCGGAACTGCAGAACACGGCATCGATGTCGGGGGCGGCCTTCCGCAGCGCAGCCAGTCCTTCGCGCCCCTGGGCATGCGACGTGGGGGCGGGCACCCGCCGCAGGACCGGCTCCTGCAGGCCCAGCTGCCGGGCGGCTTCGGAAAACCCCCGCTGGCGTCGCGCGGCGCGTTCGTCGTCGCCGCTGATGAGCGCCAGGCGGCGACGGCCGCGGCCATGCAGGTAGCGGCAGACGGCCTCGCCCAGCCGCTCGTGCGACAGCCCCACCAGCATGTCGATCGGCGTGGGCGTGGTGTCCCAGGTCTCCACCACGGGAATGCCCGAAGCGAGCAGCAGGCGCCGGCCCTCGGGGGAATGCATCACGCCCGTGAGCACGATGCCGTCTGGGCGCCGCCCGACGATGGCGCGCAGCAGTTCGTCCTCGCGCGACGCTGCGTAGCCCACTTCGCCGAACACCACCTGGAATCCGCGCGCATGCAGCGCATCGGTGAGCGACTGGATCATTTCCCCGAACAGCTGGCCGCGGATGGTGGGGACCAGGGCCATGACGAGGTGGCTGCGCGCAGAGCGCAGGCCGCCCGCCAGCAGGTTGGGCACGTAGCCCAGGGCGGACACGGCTTCCTCCACGCGGGCCCGGGTGGCCTCGCTGACCTGCTGCGGCGTCTTCAGCGCGCGGGAGACCGTGATCATCGATACCCCCGCACGGTCGGCCACTTCCCGCAAGGTGACGGCGGCGCGGGGCGCCGACCCGGGGCGGGCGGCCGGAGCGGGGGGCTGGGCAGGGGAGTCGGGGGGCAGGGCCATCCGGCAAGTCTAGGGTGTGCCGCTCCGCGTGATGGCGCCGGCGCCGGAACTGCCAATCCATCGTGCAGGGTTTACCCTCTGCGTTTGATGGATGTTAACGTTAACATCCGCAAAACAGGAGACAAAAGACATGTCCGCCACCCGATTCCGGCGCTGCCTCTGCGCCGCCCTTTCGCTGTCCGCCATGCTCTGCGCTGCGCCGTCCACGTTCGCGCAGGGAGCCTGGCCGGACAAGCCGGTCACCATCATCGTCCCGTTCCCCGCGGGCGGATCCACCGACATGGTGGCGCGCGCCATGGCCCAGTACATGGGGGACAGGCTGGGCCAGAGCTTCGTGGTGGACAACCGGCCCGGCGCGACCGGCACCATCGGCGCGGGCTTCGTGAAACGCTCGGCCCCCGATGGCCATACCCTGCTGGTGTCCTCGCTGGGCGCCTTCGTCGTCACGCCGCACCTGCAGAAGAACGTGCCCTACTACGCCACCAGGGATTTCGACTACATCACCGTGCCGGTGCAGGCGCCGAACGTGCTCGTGGCCAACGTGGCGCAGAAGGCCCGCACGGTGCCCGAGGTGATCGCCCAGCTCAAGGCCCAGCCCGGCAAGGTGAGCTTCGCGAGTTCGGGCAACGGCTCTTCCGACCACCTGGCCGCGGAGGTGTTCTGGCAGCAGACCGGCACGCAGGGTCTGCACATCCCCTACAAGGGCGGCGCGCCGGCCATCAACGACCTGCTGGGCAACCAGGTGGACTTCTCTTTCCAGAACGTGAACGCCGTGCTGCCGCACATCCGCGCGGGCAAACTGCATGCCATCGCCGTCACCGGCAGCAAGCGTTCGCCCGTGCTGCCCGACGTGCCCACGCTGGCCGAGGCCGGGGTGGCGGGTGCCGAGGTGTATTCCTGGCAGGGCATGGTCGCGCCCAGGGGCCTGCCCGCCGCCGTGAAGGACAAGCTCGCCGCTGCCGCCATCGCATCGATGAAGGACCTGGCCGTGCGCAGGCGCATGGAAGAGCAGGGCCTGGAAATCGTGGCCAGCACGCCGGCCGAATTCACCGCCTTCCAGGCCCGCGAATGGACCCGCTGGAAGCAGCTCATCGAAACGCGCAAGATCACTTCCGACTAGTGAACAGCACCTCCCTGAGCGGCTGCGCCGCTTCCCTCCGCTCTCGCCGTGCTGCGCACGGCGGGCAGAGGGACGCCGCCGGTGGCCCGGCAAAGCCGGTTCCACGGCGTCCGCTGGCGTGGCCTGCTCCGCGGCCATCGGACGGTTACAGGGCGTGCGTCGGACACGGTACCAGCGGACCGCCTTACCCACTTTCCTTTTCTCATTCACCATGACACCTTCCGACAACCTCCAGGCCCCGGGCGCCACGCCCGTCATCACCGACCTGCGCGTCGTGCCCGTGGCCGGCCACGACAGCATGCTGCTGAACCTGAGCGGCGCGCACGGCCCGTTCTTCACGCGCAACCTGCTGATCCTGCGCGACAGCGCCGGCCGCACCGGCGTGGGCGAGGTGCCGGGCGGCGAGAAGATCCGGCAGACGCTCGAGGACGCGCGCGCGCTGATCGTGGGTCAGGGCGTGGGCAACCACCGCGCGGTGCTGAACGCGATGCGTGCGCGCTTCGCCGACCGCGACAGTGGCGGCCGCGGCCTGCAGACCTTCGACCTGCGCGTGACCATCCATGCGCTCACCGCCGTGGAGTCGTGCTTCCTCGACCTGCTGGGCCAGCACCTGGGCGTGCCCGTGGCCGCGCTGCTCGGCGACGGGCAGCAGCGCGAGGCCGTGCAGGTCCTGGGCTACCTCTTCTACGTCGGCGATCGCCGCAGGACCGACCTGGCCTACCGCGACGAGTCCGGCGCGCAGGACGACTGGTTCCGCCTGCGCAACGAGGAAGCGCTCACGCCCGAGGCCATCGTGCGCCTGGCGGAGGCCACGCATGCGCGCTACGGCTTCGCCGACTTCAAGCTCAAGGGCGGCGTGCTGCGCGGCGAGGACGAGGTCGAGGCGATCCGCGCGCTGCACGAGCGCTTCCCGCAGGCGCGCGTCACGCTCGATCCCAACGGCGGCTGGCTGCTGAAGGATGCCGTGCGCCTCACCCGCGACCTGCACGGCGTGATGGCCTATGCCGAAGACCCGTGCGGCGCCGAGGGCGTTTATTCCGGCCGCGAGGTGATGGCCGAATTCCGCCGCGCCACCGGCCTGCCCACGGCCACCAACATGGTCGCCACCGACTGGCGCGAGATGTCTCACAGCCTGTCGCTGCAGTCGGTGGACATCCCGCTGGCCGACCCGCATTTCTGGACCATGGCCGGGTCGGTGCGCGTCGCACAGGTGTGCGAGGCCTTCGGCCTGACCTGGGGCTCGCACTCCAACAACCACTTCGACGTGTCGCTCGCCATGTTCACGCACGTGGCGGCCGCGGCGCCCGGCAAGGTCACGGCCATCGACACCCACTGGATCTGGCAGGACGGCCAGCACCTCACGCGCGAGCCCTACCGCATCGAAGGCGGGCAGATCCAGGTGCCGCAGCGCCCCGGCCTGGGGCTGGAGCTGGACATGGACGCAGTGGAGGCCGCGCACCGGCTCTACCTGGAGCACGGCCTGGGCGCACGCGACGATGCAGTCGCCATGCAGTACCTCGTGCCGGGCTGGCGCTTCGACAACAAGCGGCCCTGCATGGTCCGCTGAGGGGTTGCGGCACCGCCCGCCGGTTCGGGTGGATGCCCTACAGCCGCGCCAGGCAGGGCGCGATAGGGTCTCTTCGTTTCTTTCAGGAGACCCTTGCATGCTGAAGCTCAAGAACCCCGGCCTGCTGCGCGAGCAGGCCTTTCTGGACGGCCGGTGGGTGGACGCCGACGACGGCGGCACCATCGACGTGACCAATCCCGCCACGGGCGAATCCGTGGCCTGCGTGCCGCGCATGGGCGCGGCCGAAGCCCGCCGCGCCATCGAGGCCGCGAACCGGGCCTGGGGCCCCTGGCGCCGGCGCACGGCCAAGGACCGCGCCGCCATCCTGCGCCGCTGGAACGACCTCATGCTGGCGAACGCCGACGATCTGGCCGCCATCATGACCGCGGAGCAGGGCAAGCCGCTGGCCGAGGCCAAAGGCGAGATCACCTATGCGGCGTCCTTCATCGAATGGTTCGCGGAAGAAGGCAAGCGCGTGCACGGCGACACGCTCGCCTCGCCCGCGGCCGACAAGCGCATCGTGGTGCTCAAGGAGCCGATCGGCGTCTGCGCGGCGATCACGCCGTGGAACTTCCCCGCCGCGATGATCACGCGCAAGGCCGGCCCGGCGCTCGCGGCCGGCTGTCCGATGGTGCTCAAGCCCGCCAGTGCCACGCCGCTCTCGGCGCTGGCCCTCGCGGTGCTCGCAGAGGAAGCCGGCGTGCCGCCCGGCGTGTTCAGCGTGCTCACCGGCGGCTCCAGCGACATCGGCGGCGAGATGACCTCCAACCCGCTGGTGCGCAAGCTCACCTTCACGGGCTCCACCGAAACCGGCCGCGCCCTGATGCGACAGAGTGCGGACACCATCAAGAAGCTCTCGCTGGAGCTGGGCGGCAACGCACCCTTCATCGTGTTCGACGATGCCGACCTGGACGCTGCCGTGCAGGGCGCCATCGCTTCCAAGTTCCGCAACGCCGGACAGACCTGCGTGTGCGCCAACCGCATCTACGTGCAGGCCGGCGTGTACGACGCTTTCGCGGACAAGCTGGCCGAGGCCGTGCGGCGCCTGAAGGTGGGCAACGGCATGGACGAGGGCGTGGAGCAGGGCCCGCTCATCGACGAAGCCGCCGTGAAAAAGGTGCAGGAGCACCTGAAGGACGCCGTGGCCAAGGGCGCGCGGGTCCTCACCGGCGGCAAGCCGCATGCATTGGGCGGCACCTTCTTCGAGCCGACCGTGCTGGCCGATGCCACACCGCAGATGCAGCTCTCGCGCGAGGAAACCTTCGGCCCGGTCGCGCCGCTCTTCCGTTTCGACTCCGACGAGGAAGCCGTGCGGCTGGCCAACGACACCGAATTCGGCCTGGCGAGCTACTTCTACAGCCGCGACATCCAGCGCGTCTGGCGCGTGGCCGAATCGCTCGAGTACGGCATCGTGGGCATCAACACCGGACTGATCTCGAACGAGGTCGGCCCGTTCGGCGGTGTAAAGCAGTCGGGCCTGGGACGCGAAGGGTCGCACTACGGCATCGACGACTACGTGGTCATCAAGTACCTGTGCCTGGGGGGCATGGAGCCCTGATACTGCGTCGCGAAATGGACTGAAGGAATAGAATATCTATTCATTTATCTATTCATTTATCTATTCATACGTCCATTCAAAATGTACTCCGACGCGTTGCGCCTGGCACTGCGGAAGGGGCCCCACACTGCGCGTGCGCTGTCTGAGCGCCTGCGCGTGAGCCAGCCGACCATCTCCCGGGCGATCGCAGTGCTGGGCGATGAGGTGCTGCGGCTGGGGCGGGCCCGATCTATTCAGTATGTGTTGCGGGATCTCTCGCGCGGGCATGCCGCCGTTCCCGTGCACCGCGTGGATCCCCAGGGGCGTGCGCACTGGCTGGGCGATCTGCTGCCGGTGCATCCAGAGGGTTATGTGATGCGCCAGGCCGATGGCGTGGTGCTGCACAGCGACGGTCTTCCGTGGTGGCTCTTCGACATGCGGCCCCAGGGTTATCTGGGGCGGGCATTTCTGCTTCGCCATGGTCGCGCCCTGGGACTTCCGCAGCGGCTCCCGGACTGGTCGGACAAGGATGTCATGCGCGCCCTCATCGCAGAGGGCGGTGATACGGTGGGCAACCTGCTGCTCGGCGATACCGCAGTCCACCAGTTCGTGCATGGTCCCGTCCCTGAACCGATCCCCCTGCCAGAGAAGGCTGCTGTGTACGCAGGGCTGGCTGATGCTGCAGCACGTGGCGAGGTGCCCGGATCCTCCGCTGGCGGGGAACAGCCGAAATTCACGGCCTTTGCCGAAACCCCCGCCGGCCCCCGGCATGTCCTGGTGAAGTTCACCGAGGCCGAGCCGAGCCCCGTGAGCGAGCGCTGGCGCGACCTGCTGCTGGCCGAGCATCTCGCTCTGAATGTCCTGTTGGAAGCTGGAATCCCGGCGTCCCGCACCGCCGTGATCGACCATGCGGGACAGCGGTTCCTCGAAGTGGAGCGATTCGACCGGGTGGGGGCGACAGGGCGCATCGGCCTGGTCTCGCTGGCCGCGCTGGACGCCGAATTCTTGGGCCAGGGCACAGGCGGCTGGCCGCCGATCGTTCAGGCGCTGGCTCGGCAGCGGTGCGTGTGCCCCGAAGCGGTGGAGATGACCAGCCGGCTCTGGGCCTTCGGCACGCTGATCGGCAATACCGACATGCATACCGGCAACCTCTCGTTCATTTCCGGGCAGGGGCGGCCGTATGAGCTCGCACCGGCCTACGACATGACTCCGATGGCGTTCGCGCCGCGCAGCGGTGGGGGCGTGCCGGCCGCGGTGCCTGACCCGGTCATCCTGCCCGGTGTGCCCTCGGGAACCTGGGGGGATGCCGTCCTGATGGCCCGTCAGTACTTGGCCGCGCTGCGTGGCGCTTCCGGTTTCAGCGATCGCTTCTCCGCCTGTGTGGACGCGCTGCAAACCCATGTGGATACGGCCGCCGCGCGCGTCGCACGGCTGGGTTAGCCCGTTGCAGGCGCAGGCCGGCGATCGCCGCTCAGCCCTCCACCAGCGCCAGGTACGCCCGCCGCGTCTCCGGCGATACCGATTCCACCAGCTGCTGGTGCGGCGTGCGGTGGCGGGCCACCATGCGCGCCGAGGCCACCGTCTTCGACTTGCAGAACCAGTGGCAGGTGTGCTGCATCAGCAGCAGCTCCGCCGTCAGCGTGAAGGCCTTGTCGCGCTGCGTGAGGCCGGCATCATTGCGCACGCCGCGCGCGATGCCCTGCGCATGGACCACGAACGCCTGCCGCAGGTCGAACGATGCCGCGGGAAACAGCTGCAGCGCGAAGGGCAGTGCCACCGGAATGCGGCTCACGCGCGTCTTCTCGGGCGGCACCTGCGAAAACTCCGCCGCGAAGCGCTGGAACTGCTCCGCCAGTTGCTGCTCCGTGGTGCGCAGCAACTGCCAGATCTGGTCGCGCCGCGCTTCTTCCTTCTCGCCGAGCGCTCGCAGGTAGCCCTCCAGCAGGTTCTCCATGAGCTTTTCGATCTGGTAGTTCGCCAGGTGGCGGGCCAGCAGGCCGATGCGGCGGCGCTGCTGCCGCAGGTTCAGCATGTGCACGCCGGCGGCGATGAGGGCCGCCATGATCAAGGTATCCATTCGGTGGGAGTGTCCAGGGAAGTGGGGGCGAAAAAAGCGGGCGTGCCGCGGGCTCACGCCCGGCGTCTTGCCGGCCTGCTCGGCATGCCGGAGGTTTCCGTCAGGCCCACGACAGCGCCGACAGGTCGTTGGCGAAGATGGGCATGTCCTTCCACAGGCCACGCAGGTTGCGGTTCGCCACCGTGGCCCATTGCGCCTGGTAGAGGAAGGCGTGGACGCAGTCCTCCGCAAGCAGGCGTTGCGCATCGCCCAGCAGCCGCGCCCGGTCGGCGGGCTGGGCCGTGTTCCTGATCTGCTCGTAGAGCGCGTCGAACCGCGGCGAACGGTATCCCCAGTAGTAGTCGGGCTTGGCGAAATTGCCCAGGTCGAAGGGCTCCACGTGGGAGATCAGCGTGAGGTCGTAGTTCTTGTTGGCATAGGTGCCGCTCAGCCACTGCGCCCATTCCACGTTGCGCGGCTTCGCCACGATGCCCACCTTGGCCAGCTGTGCAGCGATCACCTCGCCGCCCTGGCGCGCATAGGGTGTGGGGGGCAGCGTCAGCGTGAGTTCCAGCGGCGTCTTCACGCCGGCCTCGGCCAGCAGCCGCCGGGCCTTGTCGGGGTCGTAGGGGTTGATGCCCGTGGTGTCCACGTAGCCGAACGCGCCCGGTACGTAATGGCTGCCGATGGGAACGCCCAGCCCGTCCGCGCCGCCCTGGATCACGGCCTTGCGGTCGATGGCCGCCGCGATGGCACGGCGCACGCGCACGTCGTCCAGCGGCTTGCGCTGGTTGTTGATCGCGAGGATGGTCTTGGCGCGGGAGCCGCTCACGATCACCTGGAAGCGCGGGTTGGCCTTGAACTGGGGCACGCTGCGCGGCGCCACGCGGGGGAACGCGTCCACGTCGCCCGCCATCAGGGCCGCCACCTGGGCGGCAGGATCGGAGATGAAGCGGAACACCGCGCGGCGTATCTTCGCCGTGCCCGGCGTGCGGTAGCCGTCCCACGCGGACAGCGTGACGGATGCCCCCTGGCTCCAGGCCGTGAACCGGTAGGGCCCCGTGCCCACCGGCCGCACGCCGTTGCCCTCCGCACTCGTGGGCTCCACGATCGCAGCGGTGGCCTGGCCGAGCAGGAACAGCAGGTCCGGATCGACTTCCTTGCTGACGACGGTCACCGTGTTCTCGTCCACCACCTGCGTGGCGAGGTTCGCGAAGGTGCGCTTGTCCTTGTTGGTGCTTCTCTCGCCGGCCGCACGGTCGAAGGAGTACTTCACCGCCGCGGCATTGAAGGGGGCGCCATTGTGGAATTTCACGCCCCTGCGCAGGTGGAACGTGATGGTCTTCAGGTCCGGCGAGATGTCCCACCGCTCCGCCAGCAGCGGGGAGGTACTGCCGTCGGGATTGATCCGGGTCAATGTCTCGAACACGTTGTAGAGCGTGATCTCGCCGATGGCAGATGCCGCACCGGAAGTCGGATCCAGGCCCGGCGGTTCCAGCGTCATCGCGAGCACGACGCCGTCCTTGCGGGGCTGGGCCAGGGCAGGCAGCGGCAGTGCCAGCGGCGAGGCGGCGGCAGCGGCGAGGAGGGTGCGGCGGTCGATGGGCATGGGGTTCGTGTCTCCGGTCGGTCCGGGTGTGTTTGTACACCACGTGGCGCCTTCCGCCATGCTGGCTGCATCCCCGGGGCCGGGCGTCTCAGAGGAATGCACGCCTTTGCCGGTGCAGGGCGTCCCGGTCGATGCTGGCCTCCAGCCGTTCCAGGTCTGCGGTGGATATTCCCTCGCGGGCGAAGTGGGCCTTCCAGCCATCGACCGCGCGGGCCACCTCCCGAACCAGCTCGAGGGCCCGCGGTGCGCGGATGCCGAATTCGCTCAGTTCCGTGAGTGCGTTGTCGAGGCTCGATTCGGTGCCAGCCGTGCCGACCGACATGGCCTGGTAGCCCAGGTTCTGCAGCGTCGGCACCACGTCGTAGGCCGGCGAGAGTGCGTAGTAGCCGTCGAACTCCAGGCGCAGGCTGTGATTGCGTTCGTGGTCGTCGGTGTTGTCCATGAGGATGTTGAACACCATGCGCCTGAACAGCTCCTCGCGCTGCGCTGCCTGCGTGTCCGGATGGCCCAGGCGCAGAAGGACGGTGGCCAGGGCTCCGTAGCTCTCGCCCAGTCCGGTTCTGGCGAGGCATTCTTAGATATTACTCAATCGCCGTGTCGCCACAAATCTATGAATGAAAAATTGATTCATAGAAGAATGAAAAGGACGATTTACAGAGATCTATGAATACGATGAGTTATCCTCACGAACACCTGGCACCCTCGGAACGGCTGCCACCAGCTCCCGCGTATAGGAATGCGCGGGTGAGCGGAACAGCACGTCCGGCGCTCCCCGCTCCACGATGCGGCCTTCCTTGAGCACCACAACCTCGTCGCACAGGTGGCGGACCACGGCCAGATCGTGGCTGATGAGCAGGAAGGAGAGCCCGGCCCGCTCCTGCAGGTCCTGCAGCAGGTTCAGTACCTGGGCCTGCACGGAGACGTCGAGCGCGCTGACCGGCTCGTCGGCCACGACCAGGGCCGGGCGGGTGACGATGGCCCGCGCGATCGCGATGCGCTGGCGCTGGCCGCCGGAGAATTCGTGCGGATACTTGCCCGCGTCGGACGGGCGCAGGCCCACCTGGGCCAGCACTTCGGCCACGCGCTCGCGCTGCTGCGGGCGGGGCAGGCCTTCCAGCGCGGCCAGCGGTTCGGCCACGATGCGCTCCACGGTCATGCGCGGATCCAGCGAGCCATACGGGTCCTGGAACACCATCTGCACATCGCGCCGTGCCGCGCGCAGGTCCGCCGCACCAAGCGCGTGCAGATCGCGTCCCCGCAGCCGCACCTGGCCCGCGGTCGGCGTGTCCAGCGCCATCACGAGCCGCGCCAGCGTGGACTTGCCCGATCCCGATTCACCCACCACCCCCAGGCTGCGGCCCGGCGCCAGCGTGAAGTCCACGCCGTCCAGTGCCCGGAAGCGCGGGGCCGGAGTCCACAGGCGCTCGCGCGGCAGCGGGTAGTCGCGCACCAGGCCGCGCACTTCCAGCAGCGGTGCCGGCATCCCGGCGGCCTCCGCCGCTGCGCGGCCAGGGGTGTCCTGCCGGCTCACCGCCGTGCCTCCGACGCGTGCGCAGCCTCGACGGCTTCCAGCCGGATGCAGCGCGCATGGTGCGCCGGCCCCACCTCCACCGGCTCCGGCAGGCCGGCGTCGCAGTCCGGCACCGTGAAGGCGCAGCGGCCCGCGAACGGACAGCCAGGCGGCAGTGCGCCGATCTCCGGCACCGTGCCGGGAATGGTCGGCAGCCGTGGCCGGCCGCCGCCCGCCGCGGCTGCACTTCCGGTGTCGTCCGTCCAGCGCGGCCGCGCGGCGAACAGCCCGCGCGTGTAGGGATGGGCGCGGTGCGCGAACACCTCGCGCGTCGGGCCGTCTTCGACCACGCTGCCGCCGTACATCACCAGCACCCGGTCCACGTTCTGCGCGACCACGCCCAGATCGTGCGAGATCAGCACCAGCGCCATGCCCCGCTCGGCCACGAGCCCCGCGATCAGTTCCAGGATCTGGCGCTGCACGGTGGCATCCAGCGCAGTCGTCGGTTCGTCGGCGATCAGCACATCCGGCCCGCAGGCCAGCGCCATCGCGATGGTGATGCGCTGGCGCTGCCCGCCCGAGAATTCATGCGGATAGGCGTCGAAGCGGTGCGCTGCCCTCGGTATGCCCACCCGGTCCAGCAATGCCACCGCCTGTGCGCGCGCGTCGGCACGTCCCAGGCCGAGATGCCGCCGCAGCGGCTCGGCCACCTGCGCGCCGATGGTATGCACGGGATTGAGCGCCGTCATCGGCTCCTGGAACACCATCGCGATGCGCCGCCCGCGCAGGCGCGCCAGCTCGGCGTCGGGCAGGTCCAGCAGGTCCTGGCCGTCGAAGCGCACGCGGCCCGCGGCCCGGGCGCCTTCGGGCAGCAGGCCCATCAGCGCCATCGCGGTGAGCGACTTTCCGCAGCCCGATTCGCCCACCAGGCCGAGCGTACCGCCGCGTGCGAGCGTGAAATCCACCCCGCGCACCGCGCGCGCCATGCCATGGCGGGTGGGCAGCTTCACCTGGAGGCCGCGCACCTCGAGCAGGGCGCCAGGGGCGGGGGGAGGGGGAAGGAGCATCCCGGAAGTCACTGGCGGTCCTTCTTCGTTCAGCGGTGGCGCGACAGGCGTGGATCGAGCAGGTCGCGCAGTCCGTCGCCCAGCAGGTTCAGCCCCAGCACCGCCAGCGCGATCGCCAGCCCGGGCCACACGGCCAGCAGGGGGGCCTGGTACATCAGCGTCTGCGCCTCGCTCAGCATGCGGCCCCAGGAGGGCTGTGGCGGCTGCGTGCCCAGGCCCAGGTAGGACAGGGCGGCCTCGGCCAGGATCGCCAGTGCGAACTGGATCGTCGCCTGCACGGTCAGCACGGCGGCGATGTTGGGCAGCACATGCTCCAGCGTGATGCGCCACGGGCCCTTGCCGCACGCGCGCGCCGCCATCACGTACTCCCGCGCCCAGACGGCCCTGGCCGAGGCGCGCGCCACGCGCGCGAAGGTCGGGATGTTGAAGATGCCGATGGCGATGATCGAATTCACCACGCCGGGGCCCCAGACGGCGGTCAGCATGATGGCCGAGAGGATGGCGGGAAACGCGAACGTGAAATCCGCCAGGCGCATCACCGCCTCTTCCACCCAGCCCCGCCGGGCCGCGGCCAGCAGTCCGAGCGCCGTGCCGGCCGTGAGCCCGATGCCCACCGCGATCACGCCCACCAGGATCGAATTGCGCGCGCCCACGAGCAGCAGCGATGCCACGTCGCGCCCGTACGCATCCGTGCCCAGCCAGTGCGCGGTTCCCGGCGGCAGGAGGGCCGATCCCATGTCCATGTCATAGGGCGACCCGGGTGTCCACACGAAGGACAGCCCCGCCGCCAGCGCCATCAGCAGCGTCAGCGCGGCGCCGAGGGCGAAGCTGGGATGCCGCAGCGCACGGAGCAGCCCGTCCATTGCCATGGCGGGGCGGGTGGCGGCAGGCCCGGGGGCGTGGGTCGGTGCGCGCATCAGAGACCGCCCGCTTTCACGCGGGGATCAATCGCCGCGTAGAGCAGGTCCACGGCGAAGTTCACCAGGATCACCATGGCCGCCAGCAGCATCACGCAGTTGCGCACCACGACGAGGTCGCGGTTCGCGATCGACTGGAAGATCAGCCGGCCCAGTCCCGGCAGGTAGAAGACGTTTTCCACCACGATCGTGCCGGCCAGCAGGTTGGCGAACTGCAGCCCCATGACGGTGACCACCGGAATCATCGCGTTGCGCAGCACGTGGCCCCACAGCGCCGAACGCCGAGAGAGGCCCTTGGCCCGCGCCGTGCGCACGAAATCCTCGCGCAGCACCTCCAGTACCGCGGAACGCGTGATGCGCGCGAGGATGGCGGCCTGCACCACCGCCAGCGACACGGCGGGCAGCAGCAGCGCCTGCAGCGCCGCGAGCGGACCGCCGCCCGATGCTTCCGTCCAGCCGGGAAACCCTCCCGCAGAGAACCACCGCAGCTTCACCGAGAACAGCAGGATCAGCAGGATCGCGAACCAGAAATTGGGGATGGCGATGCCGATCTGCGCCAGCCCCATCACCCCCACGTCGCCCCAGCGGCGATGGCGGGATGCCGCGTACACCCCCGCCAGCAGCGCGAGCACGGCCGTGATCGCCATTGCCATCACCGCCAGCGGCACCGTCAGCGCCAGGCGTTCCAGGACCAGGTCGCGCACGGGCGTGCCGTAGGCCAGGCTGGTGCCCATGTCGCCCGACAGCAGGCCGCCGATCCACTGCATGTAGCGCAGCGGCGCGGGCTGGTCCAGCCCCAGCCGGGCTGCCAGCGCCGCCACCGCCTCGGGCGATGCGTCGGGGCCCATCATCACCTGTGCGGCATTGCCGGGCAGGATCTCCAGCACCAGGAACACGACCACCGACGCCCCGGCGAGGGTGGCGGCGAACGTGAGCAGGCGCTTGAGCAGGAACGGTCCCATGGAGAGGCGGTCGAGGGGCGTGGGCGGAAAGGCGCAGCATAGCGGCAAACACGCCGGGGCCCTCCGTCCAGGGCGGGGGCGGCGGCCCCTGGCGCGGCATGGGGATGGCGGGCTGGGATAATCCTCCCATGACGTCCGTTTCCCGCACGCCCGCCGTGCTCCGCTCCGCCCGGAGGCACCCATGGCCCTGATGATCACCGACGAGTGCATCAACTGCGACGTGTGCGAGCCCGAATGCCCCAACCACGCCATCTACCTGGGCGAGGCCACCTACGAGATCGATCCGGACAAATGCACGGAGTGCGTGGGGCACTTCGACGAGCCGCAGTGCGTGCAGATCTGCCCCGTGGCCTGCATCCCGGTGAATCCCCGGCACGTCGAAAGCCGCGAGACGCTCATGGAGAAGTACCTGCGCCTCACCGGGGCAGCAGCGGGTGCGGGGGCTGCGGAACGCCCCTCCGGACTCTCCGAATAGCGCGCGGGGCTGTGTACCGCGGCGCGAACCTGCCTACGGGTTGCCGGGGGCCGCTGGCGCCGCGGCCGGCCGCGGGGGCTTCGGCCGTGGCGGTTTGGTCGTGTGCACCAGCAGCGTGGCCTTGTCCATCTCGCCGGCCAGCATGGCGGGCGCAGCCTTCAGCGAATGGGCGATGCTGTCCTCGATCAGCGTGCGGTGGTCGGGCGACGGCTTCTTGAGCACCCAGTTCGCCACCTCGGCCTTCACCCCCGGGTGTCCGATCCCGATGCGCAGGCGCCAGTAGTCCGGCGAGCCCAACTGGGCATGGATGTCGCGCAGGCCGTTATGCCCTGCATGGCTGCCGCCGCGCTTGAGCTTGACCTGCCCCGGCACGATGTCCAGCTCATCGTGCGCCACCAGGATTTCCTCCGGCTGGATCTTGAAAAAGCGCGCCAGCGCGGCCACCGACTTGCCCGAGAGGTTCATGAAGGTCTGCGGCTGCAGCAGCCACACGCTCTGCCCGTTCACGCTCGCGCGGGCGGCGAGGCCGTGGTAGGCCCGCTCGGGCACCAGGTGCACCTTCAGCTCGCGGGCCAGCCCGTCGATCCACCAGAAGCCCGCGTTGTGCCGCGTGGCGTCGTAATCCGGCCCGGGATTGCCCAGGCCCACAAACAGTTTGATCATGGTGCGCGCGATTATCCGGGGAGCGCCCCCAGGCGCTCCAAAAAGCAACGGCCCACGCGCTCGGAAGCGGTGGGCCGTGTGGCCGGCGAGGGCGGCCCGCCGGGGGGCTGCCTTCGGTCAGCGGGCAGGAATTACTTCTTGCCCTTCTTGGCGGGAGCGGGAGCCGGAGCGGCAGCGCCTTCGGCCGGAGCCTCGACTTCGGCCACCGGGGGCACCACGGACACCAGCACGGGGTTCTGCTGGCCACCGCGCACCACGGGGGACACGCCGCGGGGCAGCTTGATGTCCTTCAGGTGCAGGGAGCGGCCCTTTTCCAGCTTGCTCAGGTCCACGTTGATGAACTCGGGCAGGTCGGACGGCATGCAGGACACGTCCAGTTCGGTCGCCACGGGGTTGACCATGCACTTGTCGATCTTCACGGCCGGCGATTCCTCCGCGCCCGAGAAGTGGAGCGGCACCTTCATGTGCAGCTTGGTCTTCTCGTCCACGCGCTGGAAGTCGATGTGCAGGACCAGCTGCTTGTACGGGTGGTACTGCACGTCGCGCAGCAGCACCTTGCTGGACTTGCCGGCCAGTTCCATGTCCAGCACGCTGGAGTGGAAGGCTTCCTTCTTCAGGGCGTGCCACAGGGCGTTGTGGTCCACCTCGATGAGTTGGGGTTCGGCGGAACCGCCATAGACGATGCCGGGCGTCTTGCCCGAATTGCGCAGACGGCGGCTCGCACCCGTACCTTGCTTTGCGCGCTCAAAAGCGACGAAGTTCATGTTTCACTCCTGTGGGGGCCTGCCGCGACCAGCGGGCCCTGCGTTGACAAAGACCCGCGCCATCAAGGCGGCAGGCCGTAAAGGTTCCCGAACGCGCAAGCCTCCCGAAGGAGGCTTGGCATCAACTGCCACGCTCGAAGGCGGGGCAGGGGAGGATGGAGTCCTCAGTCCGAGAACAGGCTCATCACCGACTCACCCTTGGCGATGCGCTGGATCGTCTCGGCGATCAGCGGTGCCACGGAGAGCTGGCGAATCTTGGCGCATCCCTTCCCGGCTTCACTCAGGGGGATGGTGTTGGTGACGACCACTTCGTCGAGCGCGTCGCCCTGGGAGATGCGGTCGATGGCGGGGCCCGAGAAGATCGGATGCGTGCAATAGGCATACACCTTCTTGGCACCGCGCTCCTTGAGGACCTCGGCCGCCTTCACGAGGGTGCCGGCCGTGTCGATCATGTCATCCATGATCACGCAGTTGCGGCCTTCGATCTCGCCGATCACGTGCATCACTTCGGAGACGTTGGCCTTCGGGCGGCGCTTGTCGATGATGGCCAGGTCGCAGCCGAGCTGCTTGGCCAGCGCACGCGCGCGCACCACGCCGCCGACATCGGGCGACACGACGATGAGGTCTTCGTAGTTCTTCTGGCGCAGGTCGCCGAGCAGCACGGGGGACGCATAGATGTTGTCCACCGGGATGTCGAAGAAGCCCTGGATCTGGTCGGCGTGCAGGTCCATGGTCAGCACGCGGGCGACGCCGACGGCCTGCAGCATGTTGGCCACGACCTTGGCGGAGATCGGCACGCGCGTGGAGCGCGGGCGACGGTCCTGGCGGGCATAGCCGAAGTAGGGAATCACGGCACTGATGCGTTCGGCAGATGCGCGCTTGAGCGCATCGACCATGATCAGCAGTTCCATGAGGTTCTCGTTCGTGGGAGCGCAGGTGGACTGCACCACGAACACGTCGCGGGCACGGACGTTCTGTTTGATTTCCACGGTGACTTCTCCGTCGGAGAAGCGTGCCACATCGATGGCGCCGAGGCTCGTGCCGAGATGCCGGGCGATATCAGCGGCCATGCCTGGGTTGGCATTGCCGGTGAAAATCATGAAGTCGGGGTGGTTGGCTTGCATGCGAGACCCAGCAGTCTGAAGTAAATGCCCGAAGCGGAAAGCTTTGGCAGGGGAAGAAGGATTCGAACCTTCGCATGCCGGAATCAAAATCCGGTGCCTTAACCAGCTTGGCGACTCCCCTACACAGGTTGACTGCCTGATGGCAATCCACCTCAATCTTCATCTGCTGCCCACCCTGCGAGGGGGTGGAGCCTCAGATTATCACATACTTTTGCCCTCCATCCGGTGGGCAGATCGAATAAATCGATCGCATGTGTCATTTGCGCAAACACCGCACTTCCCGAGCCGGTCATTCGTGCCTGCAATCCCTTGTGCTCCAGCCAGCGGATGGCTTCGGACACTTCGGGGCAGAGCATTTCTGCGACCGGCTGCAGAACGTTTTTACCAAATTGGTAGTGTGCTGCAGCAAAGCCTGAGATTGTAGCACGCTCTGAATTGCGTTCCAGCGAAGGAGACGAAAAAATCGATCTCGTATCCAGTCCGGCTTCGGGCTTGACCACCACGAACCGGCTCTCCGGCAGCGCGTGCACGTTCTCGAGCGGCGTGATTGTCTCACCGATTCCCTCGACCCAGGCGTTCCTGCCGTGCAAAAAGAAGGGAATGTCGGCACCGAGCGACAGTCCGATGCGCTCGAGCGCCGCCCGGCCCAGTCCCAGGTCCCAGAGCCGGTTGAGGGCGAGCAGCGTGGTCGCCGCATCCGACGAGCCACCGCCCATGCCGGCCTGCGCGGGGATGGACTTTTCCAGGATGATGTGCACGCCTTTCCGCGTGCCCGTGGCCTCCTGCAGCGCGCGGGCCGCGCGGGTGCAGAGGTCGTCGGCCGGCAGCCCGGCGCCCATGTCCTCCCGGCTGATCCCGCCGCCCGGGCGCAGTTCGAAATGCAGGGTGTCGCACCAGTCGATCAGCATGAAGGCCGACTGCAGCAGGTGGTAGCCATCGGGCCTGCGCCCGGTGATGTGCAGGAACAGGTTGAGCTTGGCCGGGGCGGGCAGGTCGTGGAGCGCGCGCATGGATCGGCTCAGCGGTCCAGCACGATGCGCAGCGTGGCCTCCGGCAGCGGACTCTGGCGCCGGGCGGTCAGCCGGCCGTCTTCCAGCCTGCTGGTATCGACCGTCCAGCCGGGCACTGCCACGGCGTCGCCATCGAGCCAGGCGAAGAGCGCGGCGACGGGCAGGGCGCTGCCCGTCAGCTCGAGCACCAGCGCGTCGAGCGATGCGGACGTTCGGCGCTCGCCGCCCTTTTGCAGCACGGCGCCGGCAGGCGACCACTCCAGGGTGGCGAGCACGTTGCCCAGAGGATTCAGGAGCACGAGTTCTCCCTGCTGCGGTCCACCGCTCAGCTCGAACCCGGCGCTGACAGGGTTCACTGCGGGGTCATCCACCTGCAGCGCCATGCGGCCGTTCCATTGCCGGGTACCCGCCTGCTCCGCGGTCCTGGGCGGGCGGGGCGGGCTGGCGCATCCCGCCAGCACCAGGGCGCATCCGGCCAGGGCCCCGACCAGGCTGCGGCGCAACGGCACCGCCGGCAAGGGCGTCGCCCTCACGGGGTAGCCTTCAGCCGCTTGATGGTTTCCTGCAGCGTTTCATTGTTCTTGTTCAGCTGGAGCCCGGTGCGCCAGACATCCAGGGCCCTCGAACGCTCTCCCATGGTCCACAGCACCTCGCCCAGGTGGGCCGCGATCTCGGGGTCCGGCTGGCGCTGGAAGGCATCGCCCAGCAGCCGCGCCGCCTCGGCATGGTTGCCCAGGCGGAACTCCACCCAGCCCAGGCTGTCGGTGATGAACGGGTCCTTGGGCGCGTAGGTCAGGGCCTTCTGGATCAGCTGCCGGGCCTCCTGCAGGCGGATGCCGCGCTCGGCCAGCGAATAGCCGAGCGCGTTATAGGCGTGGTGGTAGTCGGGGCGCTTTTCGATGATCTGGCGCAGCAGCCGCTCCATGCCGGCCAGGTCGCCGGCCTTCTCGGCCAGCATGGCCTGGTCGTATGCCAGGTCGTAGTCCTCGGGCGCCATGGCGACGGCCTTGCCCTGCACCTCGAACGCCTGCTGGTACTGCTTGGCGTCACGCAGCAGTTGCGCCTCGGCCACGAGCTTCTGGCGTTCTTCCAGCGGACTGCGGGCGGGAAGACGGCGTATCAGGGCAATGCCTTCGTTCAGCTTGCCCTGGCGTGCCAGCAGCGAAGCGCGCCGCGTCTGGGCGGCGAGGAGTTCGGACGAGTTCTCGATCCTGGCCAGCCAGGCTTCCGCCTGAGCGAGGTCGCCGCGTTTTTCGGCGATCTGCGAGCGCAGCAGGTAGGCCTGGCCGATGGCGGCCTTGCGCGGATCCGTGGGCGGATAGGACTGCAGGAGGCGTTCGAACTGCTCCAGCGCCGCGTCGGCTTCCTGCAGCCGGTCGGACTGCAGGGCCAGGGTCGCCTTCAGCAGCCAGGCCTCGGCCATGTCCGGCGCCTCCCGCGTGAGCAGGTCCAGCTGCGTCCCTGCCTCGGAGTAGCGCTGCAGGTTGAGGAGGACGCCCGCATAGGCCATGCGGATCTCCGGCTGGGGCTTGCCGCTCATGTAGCGGGCCACCAGCGGCTCGGCCTCGGCTTCTCCCGCCTCCATGAGCTGCAGCGAGAGCAGCGCCGCGGCGTCCAGCGTGGGTTCCTGTTCCAGGGCATGGCGGGCGGCCTCGAGCGCGCCCTTGCGGTCGCCGGCAGCGAGCCGCATCCGTCCCAGCGCCGTCCAGGCGAGCGGGCCGGCCGCCGGGTTCTGCAGTTGCTCTGCCAGGGCCTTCTCGACGATGGCGGCAGCGGCTGCCTTGTCCGGTGCGCGTCCATACAGTTGCGGAATGGCCTGGAGGGTCAGCAGCCGGTCCTTCGCCGGGGACTGCGCCAGTTCCTGCCGCAGCAGGTCGCCCGTCTCGGGGATGCGGTTGAGCGCGATGAGGATCTGCAGCACGTAGCGATTGGCTTCGCGCGACTGGGGCTGGGCTTCCTTCCAGGCGCGCGCGGCCGCCAGGGCGTATTCGCCGGAACGCGATTGCAGCGCGATCTCCGTCGCGCGCCGGTAGAGCTGGGCGTCGCCGCTGCGCCGGGCCGCCTCGAGCATGAGGGCATAGCCCGTGCCGGGGTCTCCCTGGCTGGTGCTCAGTTCACCGACGAGGATGTCGTAGAACAACTCTGCGTCCAGGGCCGCGCGGGCTTCGCTGTTGGGAATGTTCTCCACCTGCAGTTCCGCCTGCGGGGCTCGCGCGGGCGGAGGTGGGGGAGCAGCCGGTGCCGCGAAAGAGGGCGCCGCGACGGCACACAGTGCGCACAGGAATGCGGCACTCCGAAGTCGATGTGATTGCTCCATCGACCCATAATAATCCATGCCAGATACAGTTTCCGGAGCCCGACCATATGCCTGAGTTGCCCGAGGTGGAAGTCACGCGCCGCGGCATCGCGGACGCCATGGCGGGTGCGGTGATCGAATCCGTGGTCCTGGGAAAGTCGCTGCGCTGGCCGCTGGGCTGCGCGCCCGAAGACCTGCACGGCCTGCGCGTGGTGGCCGTGCGGCGCCGCGGCAAATACCTGCTGGTGGACCTGGACCGCGGCATGCTGCTGATCCATCTGGGCATGTCCGGGAGCCTGCGCTTCGACCGGAGTGCCGAGTCGCCCGGCGCGCACGACCATTTCCTCATGGCCACCAGCCGGGGCACGCTGCGCCTGAAGGACCCGCGCCGCTTCGGGGCCGTTGTCTGGGCGGATTCCGAGACGAGCCCGCAGGCGGTGAAGCTGCTGGGCCGGCTCGGGGTGGAACCGCTCGGCGATACCTTCACGCTGGAGGGCTTCGTGGCGGCGCTGCGGGCCAGCCGGCTGCCCGTCAAGCAGTTCCTGCTCGGCGGCAGGGCGGTGGTCGGTGTCGGCAATATCTATGCGTCCGAGGCGCTGTTCCTGGCCGGCATCCGGCCGACGGCGCGTGCCTCGTCGATCGGGCCGCTGCGTGCCCGGCGCCTGCACGAGGCCATCCGCACGGTGCTGGCGCGGGCGGTGGAGCGCGGCGGCAGCACGCTGCGGGACTTCGCCGGCGTGGATGGCAACGCCGGGCATTTCCAGCTCGAAGCCCACGTCTATGGGCGCGAGGGCCTGCCGTGCCGTACCTGCGGAACGCCGATACGCTCCATGCGGCAGGGGCAGCGCAGCACGTACTATTGCATCCGCTGCCAGCGGCCCTGATTTGGGCGGGCAATCCCGCCCGGGGTGCTGATATATTTTGCATGTGCCTGCAGGGCAGCAGCGCAGCATCCACCTCCAGGAGCACCGTGGGACCTTCTTTCAACGAGCAATTCGACCAGCATGGCGCCTGGCGGCGCGCTTTCGCGCTGCAGCTGAAGCACCTGGGGGAATGGATGTCGTCCCATGCCCTCATGGATGCGGCCATCGAGGAAAAGCTGCGCCGCCTGGAAGACCAGGTGCGCAGCGACAAGGTCATGGTCGCATTCGTCGCGGAGTTCTCGCGTGGCAAGTCCGAACTCATCAACGCGATCTTCTTCGCCGACTATGGCCGCCGCATCATGCCGGCCAGTGCAGGGCGCACCACCATGTGCCCGACCGAGCTCGGGTACGACCCGTCGCTGCCCAACAGCCTGAGGCTGCTGCCCATCGAGACACGCATGCAGCCCCAGGGCCTGGCCGAATGGCGGCTGCGGCCGGACCAGTGGAGCGAAGTCCCGCTGAATGTCGGCGATGCCGAGCAGCTCGCCCAGGCCATCGAGAAGGTTTCGGAAGTGCGCCGGGTCACGCAGGACGAGGCGCGCGCCCTCGGCTTCTGGCACGACGACCAGCCGCAGGAAAATCCCGTGCCCGACGCGAAAGGGCTGGTGGAAGTGCCGGCGTGGCGCCATGCGCTGATCAACATTCCCCATCCCCTGTTGCGGCAGGGTCTGGTCATCCTGGACACCCCCGGCCTCAACGCCGTGGGCGCGGAGCCCGAGCTCACCATCAATCTCATCCCGCAGGCCCATGCCGTGGTGTTCATCCTGGGCGCGGATACCGGCGTCACGCGGTCGGACCTGGAGATCTGGCGCCAGCATGTGGCGCCGTCCGTGGGCCATGCGGATGCGCAGCTGGTGGTGCTCAACAAGATCGATACCTTGTGGGACACGCTGAATTCCCCGACCCAGGTGCAGGAGCAACTGGATCGCCAGCGCCTGGCCTCCGCCGACATGCTGGGCGTGGCGCCTGACCAGGTGTTGCTGGTGTCCGCCCAGAAGGGCCTGGTGTCCAAGATCCACTGCGACGACGTGCTGCTGGAATCGAGCGGATTGCCGGCGCTGGAGGATGCGCTGGGGCAGGGCGTGATGGGCAAGCGCCAGGCCATCCTGCGTTCGGCCGTGACGGCCGGCGTGGCGTCCCTGCGCTCGGAAGCGGGCCGCACGATCAATATCCGCCGCCGCGATCTCGACGACCAGATGCTGGAGCTGCGCAGCCTGCGCGGCAAGAATGCATCGGTGATCGAGTCCATGCGCGTACGCATCGAGCAGGAGCAGCGCGAATTCGACGCCAGCGCCGCCAAGATCCAGGCGGTGCGCGCCGTGCACCTGAAGCTGCTGCGCGACATCTTCCATGACCTGGGCGCGCGCTCGCTGAAGGCGGAGATGACGTCGCTGGTCGAGACCCTCCAGCAAAAGGGGCTGAAGCTCGGGGTCCGCAAGGTGTACGCGGAGACGTTCGAGCGGCTGCGCGCCATCATGGACAAGGCCCAGGCCTCCGCCACCGAGATCCACGCCATGCTGGGGGGAACGTTCCGCCAGCTCAATGCGGATTTCGGCTTCTCCCTGCAGGTGCCCGCCACGCCCCGGCTCGATGGTTTCCTTGCCGAGATCCAGCAGATCGAGGGCCGCCACCTGCAATACATCGGCGTGGGCAACACCCTGCGGCTGGCGCAGCCCGATTTCACCCACCGCCTCGTGCGGGCGCTGGGAATGCGCCTGCGCACCGTGTTCGAATCGGCCGCGAACGACCTGGAGCTGTGGAGCAAGTCCGCCACGGCGCAACTCGACGCGCAGTTGCGCGAGCGCAAGCGCAGCTTCGCCCGGCGCATCGAGGCGGTGGACCGCATCCAGCATGCCGCCAGCGGCCTCGTGGAGCGCATCGCGGAGATCGAGCAGGCCGAGCAGGAACTCGCGCAGCTGGAGGCGCGCCTGCACGAGCTGACGGAGCAACTGGCCTCCCTGCCCGCGGAAAACGGCAAGCCGCAGCCCCGGACGCCGCTGTCCGCATGAAGCGCGCGTCCCCCGATATCGCCACCGAAGTGGTGCGTTGGCAGGCCGTGCATGGCCGCAACCACCTGCCATGGCAGCAGACGCGCGACCCCTACCGGGTCTGGCTGTCCGAAATCATGCTGCAGCAGACGCAGGTCAGTACGGTACTGGACTACTACACCCGGTTCCTGGCCCGGTTCCCCGACGTGCGCGCCCTGGCCGCGGCGCCTGAGGACGATGTCATGGCCCTCTGGAGCGGCCTGGGCTACTACAGTCGGGCCCGCAATCTGCACCGGTGCGCCAGGGAGGTCGTGGACCGGTACGGCGGGGAGTTTCCGCGCTCCGCCGAGGCCCTGGCCGGCCTGCCCGGCATCGGCCGTTCCACCGCCGGTGCGATCGCCTCCTTCTGCTTCGCGGAGCGCGTGCCCATTCTGGACGCCAACGTCCGGCGGGTGCTCACGCGGGTGCTCGGCTTCGATGCCGACCTGGCCGTCGCCCGCAACGAGCGTGACCTGTGGGATCGCGCCAGCGAGTTGCTGCCGCTCGACGACCTGCAGGAATCCATGCCCCGCTACACGCAGGGCCTGATGGACCTGGGTGCGAGCCTCTGCATGCCGCGCAAGCCCGCCTGCATTCTCTGCCCCCTGCAGCCGCAGTGCGTGGCGGCCCGGGCCGGCAATCCCGAGGATTACCCTGTGCGCACGCGCAAGCTGCAGCGGCGGGCGCAGGCGTGGTGGTTTCCGCTGCTGCACGACGGCGAGGGGCGCCTCTGGCTGCAGCGCAGGCCTTCCGAGGGCATCTGGGCCGGCCTGCATTGCCCGCCCATGTTCGACAGCCGGGAGGAGGCGGGGGACTGGCTGGCGCAGCGGGGCGTGGTCCGCCCGCCGCGGGAACTGGATGCCGTATTCCATGTCCTCACGCACCGGGACCTGCACCTGCATCCCCTGCTGGTGCTCGGGCCGGAAACTGTCGCGCCCGGCCGGGCCGAAGCCGGGCAGGAGGGCGGCTGGTACACGGCCGCGCAATGGAAGGCGCTGGGATTGCCGGCCCCCGTGCGCAAGCTCCTGGAACAATTGCGGCTGCCCGCCGCGGGAGCCCTGGAAGCCTGAGCCGGGACGCCCGGGCAAGGCCCGCGCCTAGCGTCCGTCGAGTTCCCGGTGGCGTCGCAGCGTCGTCCAGCGGTCGGAAAATTCCGCCGCAAGTTGCTCGACGAGATAGACGGACCGGTGCTGCCCGCCCGTGCAGCCGATCGCCACCGTGACATAGCTGCGGTGGTTCTGCGCCAGCGGCTCGAGCCAGTGCCCCAGGAAGCCGGAGATGTGCTCGCGCATCTGCAGCACTTCCGGAGCCTGTTCCAGGTAGTGCACCACCGGCTGGTCCTTGCCCGTGAGGTGGCGCAGGCCGGGCTCGTAGTGCGGGTTCGGCAGCATGCGCACGTCGAAGACATAGTCCGCGTCCACCGGCACGCCCCGCTTGAACGCGAACGACTGGAACACCAGGGTCAGCTGCCCGGGCAGCGCGGGCATCAGGCTCTTCACATAACCCTGCAGCTGCGCGGCGCGGATGGCACTGGTGTCGATGACATGCGACTGTTCGCGCAGGTCGGCAAGCAGTTCGCGCTCGAGTTCGATGGTTTCCAGGAGCGCATGCGGCTCGCCATACCACTCATCGCGGGACAGCGGATGGCGGCGGCGTGTTTCCGAGAAGCGTCGCACCAGCGTGTCCGTCGTGGCATCCAGGAACAGCGAATGCACGGTCACGCCTTCCGCGCGCAGGCGGCGCAGCTGCTGCGGCACCAGGGGCAGCGCCGTCGCGCTGCGCACATCCATGGCGATGGCCACCCGGTTGCCGTGGTGCTGGTGCTCCAGTGCCACGAAGGCCGCGAGCAGTTCGGGGGGCAGGTTATCCACGCAGTAGTAGCCCGCGTCTTCCAGTGCGTGCAGCGCCACGGACTTGCCGGAGCC
Source organism: Acidovorax sacchari (assembly GCF_042847045.1). Classification (NCBI taxonomy): domain Bacteria; kingdom Pseudomonadati; phylum Pseudomonadota; class Betaproteobacteria; order Burkholderiales; family Comamonadaceae; genus Acidovorax; species Acidovorax sacchari. The sequence goes on along the minus strand of NZ_AP035783.1, from coordinate 4,169,791 downwards.
CGACATGCCCGTGATCAGCACGATCTCCAGGGTGTCGGCCGTCATGCCCGGACTCCCTTGGCTGCCGCTCGGCTGTTGTCCAGCATCTCGCGGGCGTGCGCCAGGGTGGCCGCCGAAGCGCGCTCGCCGCCGAGCATGCGCGCCATTTCCTGGATGCGGCGGTCGCCTTCCGCGGCCGCGACGGTGCTGACCGTCCCCTGCTGGCGGGAGCGCTTGGACACGACCAGGTGGTGGTCCGCGCACGCGGCCACCTGTGGCAGGTGGGTCACGGCCAGCACTTGCCGGTCGCGGCCGAGCCGCTGCATCAGCTGGCCCACGGTTTCCGCAACGGAGCCGCCGACGCCGGAATCGACCTCGTCGAAGATCAGCGTCGGCGCTTCGCCCAGGCGGCTCGTGGTCACCGAGATCGCCAGCGAGATGCGCGACAGCTCGCCGCCCGAGGCCACCTTGCCGATCGGGCGCGGCGTCACTCCCTGGTGGCCCGCCACCAGGAACGCCACGCTGTCCAGCCCGTGCGGGCCCGGCTCGGCCTGTGTGTCGAGCGCCACGTCGAAGCGGCCGCCCTTCATGCCCAGGCCCTGCATGGCCTGCGTGATGGCGCGCGCGAGCTGTGGAGCGGCCTTGGCGCGCTTCTGCGAAATCTCCCGGGCCGCCTGCATGTAGGCGGCTTCGCTCCGGCGGGCCTGCTCGGCCAGGGCCTCCACGTCCGAGGCCCCGTCCAGGCGGGCAAGTTCTTCCTCCCAGCCGGCGAGCAGCGCGGGCAGGTCCTGGGGCTGGCGCTTGAAGCGCCGAGCCAGCGACATCCAGAGCCCCATGCGCGCATCCAGCGTTTCGAGCCGGTCCGGATCCACGTCGGTGTGGCGCAGGTAGGCCTGGAGCGAATGTGCCACGTCCGATGCCTGGGCCAGGCAGGACGCCAGCACGTCCAGCATGGACTGGAACTGTGGGTCCAGCGACGCCTTGGCTTCCAGCAGGCCGCGGGCGCGCACCAGCGGGCCGTGCGCGCCCGATTCGTCGTCCTCCAGCGCCCCCAGCGCCGCCTGTGCCGTGTCGATCAGCGCCTGCGCATGCGACAGGCGCGTGTGCTGCGCGTTCAGCTCTTCCCATTCGCCATCGGCGGGGGCGAGCTTCTGCATCTCCGCGATCTGCCACTGGAGCCGGTCGCGTTCCTGCTGGATGTCGTTCTGGCCGGCGATGGCGGCATCCAGTGCCTTGCGGTCGTCGCGCCATCGCGTCCAGAGGGGCTGCAGGCCTTCCGGGCGGATGCCGCCGTACGCATCCAGCAGCCCGCGCACCGCGTCCGCGCGCGTGAGGCTCTGCCAGGCGTGCTGGCCGTGGATGTCGAGGAGGTGGGAGCCCAGGGTGCGCATCTGCGTCGCGGTCACCGGCACTCCGTTGATCCACGCGCGGCTCTTGCCCTGGGTGTCGATGGTGCGGCGCAGCAGCAGGCCGTCTTCCGGAGGAATGCCCGCATCGTCCAGCCAGGCCGCGATGGCGGGAGTGCCGTCGAACTCCGCGCACAGGTCGGTGGACGCAGCGCCTTCCCGGACCACGCCCGGATCGGCGCGCGCACCCAGCAGCAACTGCAGCGCATCGATGAGGATGGACTTGCCGGCGCCGGTCTCGCCGGTCAGGACGGTGAATCCGGAATGAAGGTCCAGCTCGAGGGACTCGACGATCACGAAATCACGCAGCGCAATCCGCTTCAACGCCATGCTCAGTAGCCTCCTTCGTTCCAGCGGAGCTTCTTGCGCAGCGTGGCGAAGTAGTTCCAGCCGCGCGGATGGAGAAAGCGCGCCCGGTAGTCCGAGCGCTGTACCAGGATGCGGTCGCCGTGCTGCAGGGACGCGAGCGACTGCATGTCGAAATTCGCGCTGACATCGCGCCCGCTGACGACTTCCACGGCCACTTCCATGCTGTCCGACAGCACGATGGGACGGTTCGACAGCGTGTGCGGCGCGATCGGCGCCAGCACCCATCCGGGAATCGTCGGATGCAGCATCGGGCCGCCTGCGGACAGGGCATAGGCAGTGGAGCCCGTGGGCGACGCGATGATGAGGCCGTCTGCACGCTGGTTGGAGACGAAATGGCCACCCACTTCCACGCGCAGTTCGACCATCCCGGAGGTGGACCCGCGGTTGACCACCACGTCGTTCATCGCCAGGGCCTCGAACACGCACTGGCCCTGGCGCATCACCCGGGCCCGCATGAGCGGGCGCAGGTCTTCCTCGTACTCGCCGCGCAGCATGGGTTTGAGGACCGTGGAGTACTCGCCCAGGGGGATGTCGGTGATGAAACCGAGCCGGCCCTGGTTGATGCCGATGAGCGGCGTGCGGTATTGCGCGAGCTGCCGGCCGACGCCCAGCATCGTGCCGTCGCCGCCCACCACGAGGCAGAGATCGCAGTCCAGCCCGATGCGCTCCACGGAGAGCGCCGGGTAGTCGGCGAACCCCGTGTTCGCGGCGGTGTCCGCCTCGAGGGCGACCTCGCACCCTTCGTTGGCCAGGAATCTGGCGATGCCGTCCAGCGCGTCGCGCGAACTGTCGGACATCCCTGCAGAAGTGGGCGCCTGGTACTTGCCGACGAGCGCCACGCGTTGGAACCTGAGCTTCATCACGGAAATTAGATCATTAAAATGATTCAATGCTCGATGACCGTGCCAAGTTGTTGCTCAAAGCGCTGATCGAGCGCTACATCGCCGACGGCCAGCCGGTGGGCTCGCGCACGTTGTCGAAGGCGTCCGGCCTGGACCTTTCTCCGGCCACGATACGCAACGTCATGGCCGACCTGGAGGACATCGGGCTGATCGCCAGCCCCCACACCTCCGCGGGCCGCATCCCCACCGCCAAGGGCTACCGGTTGTTCGTTGACACCATGTTGACGGTGCAGCGCGGCGAGCTGTGCTCCCCCGAACTCGCGGCCGACCAGCCGCAGAAGGTCATCGCGAACGCGGCGCAACTGCTGTCCAGCCTGTCGCAGTTCGTGGGCGTGGTCATGGCTCCGCGCCGACCGTCGGTCTTCCGCCACATCGAGTTCCTGCGCCTTTCCGAGCGGCGCCTGCTGGTCATCATCGTCTCTCCGGACGGCGATGTGCAGAACCGCGTGATCTTCACCGAAGTGGACCATACCCAGTCCCAGCTGGCCGAGGCCGCCAACTTCCTCAACAGCCACTATTCCGGCCTGGGGATGGACGAGGTGCGCGAACGGCTCAAGACCGAGGTGGACCAGTTGCGCGGAGAGATCGCTTCCCTCATGCAGGCCGCGGTGAACGTCGGCTCCGAGGCCATGGCCGCCTCGCAGGAGGAGGTGGTCATCTCCGGCGAGCGCAACCTGCTGGCCCTGAGCGATTTCTCGAACGACATGGGCAACCTGCGCAAGGCCTTCGACCTCTTCGAGCAGAAGACCCAGATACTGCGCCTGCTGGACGTCTCCAACCGGGCCGAAGGCGTGCGCATCTTCATCGGAGGCGAAAGCCAGGTCGTGCCTTTCGAGGAACTGTCGGTGGTCAGCGCTCCGTATGAGGTGGACGGGCAGGTCGTGGGAACGCTGGGCGTCATCGGCCCCACGCGCATGCCCTACGACCGCATGATCCAGATCGTGGACATCACCTCCAAGCTGGTGACCAACGCGCTGAGCCATCGCCGCTAGGGCGCCCGGCCCGGATGGCTACTTGCCGTCGCTCCACGTACCTCCCTTGATCACGGCGGTCGAGGTTTCGCAGGCCTGCCGCTTCTGCTGGACCGCGTCGGCCGACAGCCCGTAGTAGTAGGCATCGAGCGGCCGGCCCATCAGTCCCTTGCACGCACCGCTGGCAGGCCGCGGACATTGGCGCATGAGTGTGACCTTGCCCGGTTTGCCGCCCAGCCCGGCCGACGCCTGGGCGACTGCGTCGCAGCTGCTCTTGAGTTGCTCCGCCGAGACGTCGGAGGAGAACTCCATGCAGTCTTTCACCGCCGTCCCGGAACCCGCGACGGAAATGCTTCCCTCGATCACGCAGGCGCGGTTGGCGGACCAGGCCGCAGGGGCGGCGAGCAGGCCGAGGGCAAGCAATGGGGCGGCAATCCTCATGTTTTCTCCAATCCCGGCCGGCCTGGTGCGGACCAGCCATGTGTTTCAGGTCCCGGGTCGATGAGATCCCCGTACACGAACGGGGCGGTTCTGCCAGGGGTACGCGGATTTATACGTGGCCGTTCCTTCGGCCCATTCCCCGCCGTGGCAGGAATTGCGTAACTCCTTGTGTCGGCTGCACCGGGCGGTTCAGGATTCGTCGATCCGGACACCGCGCAGCCTGGAGATCAGTTCCACCCGATTGCTGGCGCCGAGCTTTTGCAGAATGGCCGTGAGGTGCTCCTTGACCGTGTGCTCCGACAGATGCAGCGCATTGGCGATGGGCTTGTTGGGCAGTCCCTCGAGAACCAGCGCGAGGATCTGGCCCTGGCGCGGGGTCAGGCCGAGATCGGCGGGTGAGAGATGGATCTCGCGGGGAGTTGCGGCTCCAATGGCCGTGCTGGAAAGACATGCCGTCGCCCCGGAGTCGAACCAGGGCGAGCCATCGAGCACGGCATTGATGGCGGCGTGGAAGGTCTCGGGCGGTTCCCGCTTGTGGATGAATCCGTGGGCGCCACTGGCCCGGGTCTTGAGCACGATGGCCGGATGGTGGTCCGCGCTCACGACCAACACGCGTGTTCCCGGGGACATCGCGAAAAGATTGTCGATGAAGGACGTGGCAGCACCCTCCGCGAGCCAGAAATCCACCAGGGCCAGAATGGGCGAGCCATGGGAGGCAATGATGCGCAGGGCCTCGGATATTTCGCAGGCATGGCGGCACTCCTCCAACCGGGGGTGGAGGCTCAGGAACTCGGCCATGCCGCGTGCGACGAGCGGGTGGTCATCGACGACAAGCGCGTAATGCGCCAACGGCAGGCGGGAAAAGGCGGACAGGGGCATACGACGTTCTGGCGATAAGGCCGGATCATCAAAAGCAACTCGACCGTAACTTTCGAGGGTAATCCATACACGGGCGCCGGCGGGTTACAAAACCTCTGTCGAGGCGTCCGAGTGAAACGGGCTACGCGGATGCCCTTTCGTGTCCCATCTTCTGGGGCTTCGAGGGCCGATCGGCAAGCGGAGGGGTTGCGCGTTCCGCAAAAACGCATGCGCCGGTTTTCTCGTGGTCCAGCTGCGTATGCGACAATGGCAGGCTGTGGGCCGTTAGCTCAGTTGGTTAGAGCAGAGGACTTGACGGGGAGGTTCCTGTCCCCAGGCAATGGCCTGGGAATGGAGCGGCACCCAATGGGTTGCTCAAGGTAAGTTCACTCTGCCTTGAAGTAGAACTTCTCAAATTCGGTGAACGCTACTGCGCGTCCTGCGCGCTATGCCAACGCCGAGCGAAGCCCTCCGCAGGGAGGGAACGTGTAGAGACTCGACGGGAAGGCCGAAAGGCAAGACAGAGTCCAGGCCACGAACCGGAAACGGGCGGCGAAAGCCGAAGTGGCACGCATAATCCTTTGGTCGCTGGTTCGAGCCCAGCACGGCCTACCACATACACAAAGATGGATGAAGCGCGCGGCACGGCGCGACGACCCACGCGCCGCTGCCCTTCTGGCGAGTGGCTGGCTGGCTGGTTGGTTGCCGGCCGGGTTTCCCTGTGCAGGGCACCGTCATCCCGCCTTCACTTTCCACCGCACCGCGGCCTATTCATTTTGTTTGGAAGATGCGGCGGTACGTGCAAGGTGTTTAAACGATGCCGCTATCCTGCTGGTCGTTAAACGTGGCGAATCGCGGTCCGTTCAGATCTTGCGCCCGTTCCAGATCCATATCACCTTGCCCAGAATCTCCACCGTGTGCTTGCCGTCCAGGACGTCCACCGTCTTCACGGTGGGGTTGTCGCTGCTGATCTCGTAGGCACCGTCCAGTCGCTGGCGCACGCGCTTGATGAAAAGGCGGTTCTGGGCTCCCAGGACATACACGCCGTCCACCTCCACCGTGCGCACGCCCGCATCCACCAGCAGCACGTCACCGTCCAGAAACGTGGGTTCCATGGAGTCCCCATAGGCGTGGATGAAGCGGAGGTTCTCGGGGGTGCTGAGGCCGCGCAGCGTCCTGCCGATCCATGTGGGGGAAAGCGTGAGACGGCCCACCATCACGTCCTCGTGCGCCATTTCGCTGCCGGCGCCCATGGATGCTGCATTCGCCAGCTGCGGCACGGTCACGCTGCCCGGCGTGGACACGGCGGCAGGCTGGGTCGGCTTGCGGTGCGCCGGCGTGGCCTGCCTGTCGCCGGTCAGCAGCCAAGCGGCGGAGCAGCCGATGAGTTCTTCCGCCTTCAGGGCGCCGGCCTTGGAAATACCCCGCATCTCCCAGTTCTTGATGTTCTGCGGGGACTCTCCCAGCAGGCGTGCCACGGCGGACTGGCCGGTGACGTCCTTGAGCTCGGAGGCGGCCTGGTAGAGGCGTAGGGCGCTTTCATGCATGGAGCCATTGTCCATCGTTTAAACAAAATGTTGTTAAACAAAAGGTTTGACATTTGTTTAAACATGGTGTTTAATTGAGACATGGATCGAGACACCGGGCCGAGGCCCTTCACCGACGCATCTCCGATGCTTTCGCTCCGCCCGGCGCCACCCTCTACCCTTCAAGGAAGACCATGTACCGCAACGATTCCCGCACCGTCCAGGAAGCCTACAGCACTGCCGGCAACTCCTCCAATCTCCGTCTTTGCGTGCGCGAGGGCGCTTCCCGATCGGATGCGGACCTCCTGGTGGCTGCCGGCTGGAGCCGCTCCCGCGTCGGGGGCGCACTGCTGCGGCTGCATTCGGAGTACGACGGGGTCGATCATTCGCGCATGCCGCGGGCCGACATGGTTCATTCGTCTCCGAAGGAGCGGCCGCAAGACGCGGATCAATGCCTCGCACTCCGGCATGCCCAGGTGTTCGCCCGGCTGAAGACGCTGCCGCAGGTGCGTGAGCAACTGGCCGCGCAGGCGACCCGCTGGCGCATCGATGCGCCGCATTCCGTGGCCGCCGCAGTGCTGTACTGGTGGTTGCAGCCGACGTGCTCGGCATGCGAAGGCCGCAAGTTCGAGTCCATGCCGGGTACGGCACGGCTCTCATCCAGGGCATGCAAGGCGTGCGCCGGCACGGGCCTGTCTCGCGTGCCGCATGGTGAGGCAGGTCGCCGCATGGCCAACTTCATCGATGACTGCGTGCACCGGGCACGCCAATCCATCGGAAACCGCTTGCATTCCATCAGGAGCTGAATTAGAATTGCACCAGTCGATTGCAGAGGATGCTTATCCTCTCGCCCGACGCCTCTTCGTCGAATGCCCGCAGCAACTTCAGGCCCCTGGCCTGGGTGGTTCTCGGTAGATCCTGATGAAGACGCATGTCCATTTTTTCGAAGCCCGCAGTGTTCGCCCTGCGGGCTTTTTCGTCAGCTATACAAAAGCCCGCGCAGCGCTTGCTGTCGCGGGCTTTTTTGCACCGGGAGTTCCGCTGCAGGAAACGGGATGCGCCCGCTGCAACCGCAAGCTGGGCGTGCTCACGCGTCCGAGCATCCAGGTGTCTGCGTTGCGGCACTCCATCACGTACGACTTGCCAGCCCCGGCCCTGGCGTAGGCATCCCGTGCATTTCCCGGGCGGCCGTGGAGCCTGTCAGGTTTCTCCCGTCGCGCCATCCATCCACTTTCCGGCCTCACGGCCATCTTCGCCCGACAGGGCATCCACCCAGCCCGCGCAAGCGGGCTTTTTTCATTGAAAGGCCCAACATGGCTGTCTCCCTTCCCGACGGTGCAACCGTCGCCATCGCAACCGGCTACGGCACCGCCAAGGCCATCACCGCCATCTCCAACGCAGCGCCCGGCGTGGCCACCAGCACGGCCCACGGCCTGGCCAACGGTGCGTTCTTCGAGCTGAAGTCCGGCTGGCAGAAGATCAGCGAGCGGATCTTCAAAGCGGCCAGCGTCGCTGCGAATTCGCTGGAGATCGCCGGCTCCGACACGGCCGACGTGAACCGCTTCCCGGCGGGCTCGTCCGCCGGTTCGCTGCGCGAGATCCTGGCCTGGACGCAGATCCCGCAGATCCTGGAGTTCACCACCAACGGCGGTGACCAGCAGTTCGCGAACTTCTCGTTCCTCGAGGAGGACTACGAGCGCCAGCTGCCCACGGTCACCGGCGCGCAGTCCATCCAGATCGGCATCGGCGACGACCCCACGCTGCCTGGCTACCAGGCGCTCAAGGCCGCGGGCGAGTCGCGCGCGATCCGCGCGGTCAAGGTCGCGCTGCCCAACGGCTCGGTGATCCTCTACAACGGCTACGTGTCGTTCAACGAGACCCCCACCCTGACCAAGGGCCAGGTGATGCAGGTGCGCGCCACCATCTCCCTGCAGGGCCGCCCGGTTCGCTACACGGCCTGATCCAGGGCCGGTGCCCCCAAGGCCCTGCGGGGCCTTTTTCATGCCCCGCCGAACGTATGCGGCGAGGGCCTTTTTCCCTTCTCGTGAAAGCACAACATCATGGCAAAAATCGTCCTGGGCAAGCGTCCCGAATCGTTCAAGCGCAAGGTTTCCTTCCCGATGCTCGATGGCAGCACGGGAGTGATCCACTGCGAGTTCTTCTACCGCACGAAATCCGAATTCGGCCAACTCGTCGATGAGATCGCGGAGGCCGCGGCCATGCCCGTATCCGGCAGCCCCGGCACGATCAGCGACATCCTCGGCAACGCCGTGCGCAAGAACGGCGACTACCTCCTGAAGATCGTCAAGGACTGGGACCTGGAAGGCGTGGAGGTGAACGCGGAAAACGCCACGCGGCTCGCCGACGAAATTCCCGGTGGTGCCACGGCGATCTTCGACGCCTATCGCGAAGGCTGCGTCGAGGGCAAGCTGGGAAACTGACCCGCATCGCGCGCGCCATGTACGAGCCCCAGGCCAGCGACGCCGAACTGGCCGCGTGGGGGCTGGAGCGCAGCGATTACGACGAGACGGCTACCGAAGTGTGGCCGGAGAACTGGCCCGTCTATGTGCTGTGGTCGCGCATCTGCAACCAGTGGCGCGTGGGCATGGCCGGCGCCGTCGCGCTGGATTACGGCGTGCTGTTCCATGAGCTGGACCGCGCCGGCCTGGATCCCGACACATACGACGAGCGCTTCCGCGACATCCAGGTGATCGAGTCCGAGGCGCTCACGGTCTTCGCCGAGAGGGCTGAGAGGGAGCGGGCGCGCATTGGCGGTGCGGCATGAATTGCCGCGCCCGCCTGCGCGGCTTTCCTCCGCCACCCGGTACCGCACGGGCCCGCCCTCTGGCGGGCTTTCATTTTCCTGGCCGCCCGGCTGCATGCCGCGCGGCCTTTTTCACATGGGCAGATAGCTATGTCCGACAACACGGTGCAGGGCACACTTCAACAGGATGCTGCGCAGGCGCTGCAGGCCCTGGCCAGCATGGAGGCTGGGGTCCGCGGGATGATCGAGCGCCTGCTTCAATCGGAGCAGGCACTGCGTGGCGGCGGCGCGGCGATGGAGACCTATGGGTCATCGGTGGCGCAGGCCTCGGCGGCCATGCAGGTCCTGCCGGTGCAACTGGCAGCCATTGCCGCCGGCCTGATGGCGGGGCAGGAGCCGATCGCGCTGCTGTCGGAGCAGGCCGTGAAACTGACGGAGGCCTTTGGCGGCATCGCTCCGGCAATGGCGGCCGTAGGGGAAGCCATCGCGACGATGGTGAATCCCTTCACGGCAGCCGCCGCCACGGCAGCCGTGCTGACGGTGGCCTACCAGAAAGGCAAGCAGGAAGCGGATGCCTATGCGCGCGCGATCGCCTTGTCGGGCAATGCCGCTGGCCTGACGGTTTCGCAAATGCAGGATGCCGCCGGCGCCGTCTCGCAGACCGTGGGCACCCAGCATGAGGCCGCGCGGGTGATCGCGCTGCTTGGCGAGTCGGGGCAGGTGGCGGCGGGGGACCTGCAGCGCTTCACCGAAACAGCGCTGCGCATGGAGCGCGACGTCGGCGTGGCGGTGGCGGATACCGTGAAGGCCTATGTCGAACTGGGCGAAAAGCCGGTGGAGGCTTCGCGCAGGCTCAATGAGCGCCACAACTACCTCACTGCCGCGGTGTACGACCAGATCAAGGCATTGCAGGAGCAGGGCCGTGCGTCCGAGGCGGCCGCCCTGGCGCAAGGCGCATACGAGCGGGCCATGGCAGGTGTGGCCGGCACGATGCAAGAGCGCCTGGGCTACCTGGAGCGCGCATGGCGCGGCCTTGGTTCCACCGCCAAGGGTGTCTGGGACCAGATATTGGGTATCGGCCGGCCCGCTTCGATTTCCGAGCAGATCGCCGGGGTGCAGGCGCAGATCGAGCAACTGCAGCAGCGTAACCAGTCCATCGGCATCAAGGATGGCAAGGCGACCAGGGACTTGCAGGACAAGCTGGCTTTCCTTCAGGAGCAGCAACGCATGGAAAGGCGTGCTGCCGAGTCGCGGGCGGACATCGCCAGGGCAGAGAGAGAGGCGGTCGAGGCCAGCGACCGAGCCAGCGAGGAAAAGAAGCGCAAGGCGTCCTCTTCCCCGCAAGGGCCATCGCCGGTGGCCGTGGCCAGGACGGAGCGCGGCTGCTGCGCCGGCAAAACGGCCGACAACTCCGCGGGCGCAGGCCGGAACATGGCTGCCGGAAGCAATCCGGCAGGCCCCGGACTCACCGTGAGCGCAGACACCGCTGGCGGCAGTGCCGCCAAAGAGCGCAACGAGGAACTCGAGAAGGCCCGCCGCGCCTATGCCGCGCTCATCGACGAGGCAGGCAGAACCGCCAAGGCCATCGAGCAGCAGGCATCCGAGCTGGAGGCATCCAATGCGCTGTGGGGGAAGGGAAAGGTCGAGATCGAGGAATACCGGCTTTCGCTCATCAAGGCAAAGATCACGGAACTGGAGTCTGGTAGCGACTCCAGCTATGACCCCGCCTACGTGGAAAAGCTGCGCGAGCAGGCCGCAGCCCAGGAGCGGAAGATCAACCAGACCCGCATCGCCGAGCACAACGTGCTCCAGAAGCAGGCCGACGACATGCTCCGTTCGGCCGAAGCCAGCGTCGCTGCAGCCGAGCAGGAAGCCGGCCTGGCGTCGTTGACGGCAGTCGAGCGGGCCAAGATCGTCGCGCAGCGCCAGATCGAGGCGAAGTACGCGGAGAAACTGGCGGAGGTTGACCGAAGCAAGGATCCGGATAAAGCGAAGGTGCGCGAAACCCTGGAAGAGGCCAGGCGCAAGGAAACCGAGGCGGCCGTGGCCAAGGTCGTGCGCGATGATTGGGCGAAGACGGCGGACCAGATCCAGCAGTCGCTCACCGATGCCCTGTTCAAGGGGTTCGAGAGTGGTAAGGATTTCGGCCGGCACCTGAGGGATGCGTTGAAGAACATGTTCGACACATTGGTGTTGAGGCCTGTGATCAGCGCGATCGTGGCGCCGGTCTCAGGCATGCTATCGAGCGTCACCAACGGACTGTTTGGTAGCGGAAACGGTACGGCAGGTGTTGCCGGTGCAGGAAGCGTGGTTGAGGCGGGCATGGGCCTTTACAACCTCGTGAGCGGGGGGCTCAACGTTGCCAGCAGCACGGGCGGCAAGATCGTCACGTCGGACCTTCTGAGCCGGTATGGCAGCGAGGCCGTACAGGAAATGTTCGGCCAGTTCGGTGCGGGCATGATGAATACCTCCTCATGGGGCGGATTCATGGGTGCCTTCGAGGCGGGCGGGGCCCAGCTTGCTGGTGCGATTGCAGGATCCGTCATCAACGGCTTTTCTGGCTATGGCATCAGCCGCCTCATATCGGGCGGCTACCAGGTCAACAAGTACGTGGACATGATCGGAGGCATCGCTTCGATGATTCCGGGGATAGGTCCGATCGCTGGCGTGATCAGCGGAGCCGTCAACCGGCTGTTCGGGCGCAAGCTCAAGGACCAGGGCATCGAAGGCGAATTCGGCGGAGAGGCGGGGTTCACGGGGCGTACCTACCAGTTCTACAAGGGAGGCTATTTCCGCTCCAACAAGACCAAGTACGGCACCCTGGACGAGGATCTGCGCAAAGGCTTGGCCGACCAGTTCGATGCGATGCGCTTGAGCACCGCAGCCATGGCCAATGTGCTGGGCCTGGGGACCACGGCCATCGATCAATTCACAGCGTCCATCAAGGTCAGTTTCAACGGACTGAGCGCTGACGAGATCCAGAAGAAGTTGAAGGAGGAGTTCGATAAGGTCGCGGAGTCACTGGCCTCCACTACTTTGGGTACGACGGAATACACACGGGCGGGAGAGACGGCCGTAGGGGCACTGACGCGCCTGTCGGGCAGTCTGGTGGCTGTGAATGGTGTCTTTGAAAGCCTGGGCACGACTTTGTATGCGTCCAGCCTTGCCGGTGCCGACATGGCCAGCAAGCTCATTGATCTTTTCGGTGGCTCCAGCGGATTCAGCACAGCGACAAGCTCGTACTTCCAGAAGTTCTACAGCCCGGAGGAGCAGAGAAACGCGTCGAGGAAGCAGCTGGAAAAGCAACTTGAGACCCTGAAGCTGAAACTGCCAGATGTCGATGCTTCGGATGCCCGCAGGCAGTACCGTGCTCTGGTGGATGCGCAGGACCTTACGACCGACTCCGGCCGCAAGGCTTACGCGATGCTGGTGCAACTCGCTGGCGCGTTTGATGCCGTCGCAGTCTCTGCCGAGGAAGTCCAGCGAAAGACCGACACGCGCCGTGATCTGGAGCAGCGTCTGTTGGCAGCCCAGGGCGATGAGCGGGGCGTGCTGGACATGCGACGGAAGCAGGAGTACGACGCGCTCTACAAGCTGGACCCCGAGTTGGCCAAGCTGGTCACGCGCATCTACGAACTGGAAGACGCGGCCACCGCGGCGGCGGCCGCAGCAGCCATCGCGGACAAGCGGTTCGATCTCGAACAGCGGCTCCTGTCCGCACAGGGGCGAGACCGGGAGGCGCTGGACATGCGCCGCAAGCAAGAGTACGACGCGCTGTGGAAACTCAACCCGGAGTTGGCCAGGATGGCCGAGCATATCTGGGAACTGGAGGATGCGGCCGAAGCCGTCAACCGCGCGCAGCAGAACCGCGAGGACGCCTACGGTCGCCTGCAAAGCGCCGCCACGCTGGAAAGCGAACGCCTCAATGCGCAACTGGAGTCCATCGACGCCCAGCGCAAGGCCATCGACACGCAGCGCGAACTGGCGCAGGAGTCGCTGTCGCTCGTCACAGGCGTGTTCGAGCTCGTGCGCAGCAATGCTCGCGAGTTGTATGGGCAGGTGGGCACGACCGCCACCATGCAGGCGGCGCGTGGATGGGCTTTCGTGGAGCAGTCGCTGGCGACGGCACGCTCCACGGGTTATCTGCCCGAACAGGCATTGCTGCAGGAGGCCATCGGCGCGGCGCGCAGCGGCCTGGAGCCGGGTAATTACGCCACGCAGTTCGAGCTGGACCGTGACCGTCTGGGCCTGGCCGGCACGCTGTCGCAACTGGAGGCCATCAGCGGAGGGCAGAAGAGCGTTGCCGAGCAGCAGCTTGCGGCGCTGAAGGGGCAGTCAGAAGCCCTCGATGCGCAGACCGATGCGGTCAACCGGCAGCTCAAGGCCCAGCAGGAAATGCTGGACTATTGGCGCCGGCAGATCGACATCGCGAACGGCACCTTCGATGCGACGTTGAGCGTTGCCGCAGCGATCGACAAGTTGCGCTCCGTGCTGGGCAAGGGCGGTGGCGAAGGCGCCTCTGCACCGCCTCCCGGTTCGGGCTCGGGCAGCGGTGGCGCCGTGTGGGGTGGCACCAGTGGCGGCAACGCTGATGGCAGCGGAGCGGCAGCTGAGCAGGCCAGGTACCGGCGCCTCCTATACCTGGGTACGGCAGGCGTCGGATACGAACCGGTCATCGATCAGGCCCTGATCGCGCGGCTCGACAAGCTGTCCCCGCTGTACCACTCGTTCGACGGAACGGGCGACCTGATCGGACTGCTCAAGGCGATCAAGGGAGCAGGTGGAACGCTGGACGACCTCTCGATCCTGAGCGGCTACTGGGTGTCGGACTGGGTGAAGGCAGCCGCCTCGGTAGGTTTTCCGGCCTTCGACCAGGGGACGAACTACGTCCCGCACGACACCCCGGCCATCGTGCACAAGGGCGAGCGGATCATCCCGGCCGCCGACAACCGGGCGCTGATGGCCTCCATCGATCGCAGCGGGCAGAGCGGTGCATCCGCGCTGCTCGCCGAAGTGCAGGCCCTGCGCGAGGACAGCCGCCAGCAAGCGGGAGAAACGGCGCGCCTCAACGCCCGCGTGGCGAAGGTGCTGGAGCGGTGGGACGGCGACGGCATGCCGCAGCAAAGACAGGAGGAAATCGCATGAGCAAGCAGACATTGACGGTGGTGCGGCCTTTGTTGGTCACGCCGGCCATGCTCGTGGGCAGCAACGTGCCGGAGTCCGACCATCCCCCATGGTCGGCGGGCACGACCTATGCCAAGGGCGTGCGCGCCATCCAGGCATCGACGCACAGGGTGTACCAGAGCACGCAGGACGGCAACGTGGGCAAGGACCCTGCGACGGATCCGTCCGGCGCCTGGGTGGAAGTGGGAGCGACGAACCGCTGGAAGGCCTTCGACCGGTCGGTGAGTTCGCAGACCGCGCAGGCCTCCAGCATCCAGTACCGGCTGCGGCCCGGGCAGGCCGTCACGTCGATGGCGGCCCTGCACATCACGGGAGCGATCCGCATGCGCGTGCGCATGGTCGATCCGGTCTACGGCACGGTGTACGACCGTACCGAAGACCTGTCGTGGGTACCGGCCGCGCCGGACTGGTGGGAGTGGTATTTCGGCGAACACCGGGCTCCCAGCCAGTCGGTGCGGATGGACCTGCCGAGCTTTCCCGGCGCGGACGTGCTGATCGATCTCGATGGCACGGCCGCCCTGGCCGTGGGCGTGCTGCTGCTGGGCCAGGTGCGGACTTTCGCCCTGGGCGTGAAGGCTGGTGCGCGCGTCGGCATCCAGGACTACAGCCGCAAGGAAAGAACAGATTTCGGGGACGTGGTGGTGGTGGAGAGGGCCTTCGCCCGGCGCGCCAGCTTCTCGCTGCTGCTCGATGCCGCGGAGGTGGACGCCTTCAACGACTTCCTGGCGGAAGTGCGCGCCACCCCCTGCCTCTGGATCGGCTCTTCCCGATACGAATCGACCACGGTGTACGGCTTCTACAAGAGCTTCGACATCGTGATTTCCTACTACGACTACTCGGACTCCGAACTGGAGCTGGAAGGACTCACATGACCGACATCGTTTCCCCGCCCATCATCACTGCCATGCCCCTGGCGCCGCAGCCAACGGACACGCCCTCGGATTTCAAGGCGAAGGCATTCGCGAGCGTGGCTGCGCAGGCCGCGTTCGTGCCCCAGGCCAATGCCCTGGGTGCCAACATGTTCCAGAACGCCACGGCCGTGGTCGAAAGCGCGGCGGCGGCGGCAGATTC
This sequence comes from Acidovorax sacchari, assembly GCF_042847045.1. Taxonomy (NCBI): domain Bacteria; kingdom Pseudomonadati; phylum Pseudomonadota; class Betaproteobacteria; order Burkholderiales; family Comamonadaceae; genus Acidovorax; species Acidovorax sacchari. Next base: position 4,154,320 of record NZ_AP035783.1, on the reverse strand, counting down.
CGCCGCCACGGCGGTGGCCCAGGCCGGCAGTGCCGCCACCGCGCGGGCCGCGGCCGAGGCGGCCCGCGATACCGCGACCATCCAGGCTGGCAACGCCGCCGCCGCGCGGCAGGCCGCCGAGGAGGCTCGAGGTGTGGCTACGGGTGCAGCCCAGGCTGCAGCCCGGGACGCCGCAGCCGTGGCGCAGGGTCTCGGCTCCATCTCGGGAGGGCCCGTGGCCAGCATCAACGGTTTGAAGGGCGTGGTCACGATTCCCATTCCTGCAGTCGCCGATCTGGGCAACGCGGATCTTTCGTCTGCGGTGAATGCGGGCTTCTACCGCTTTGGATCGCCAGCGGCCGGCGTGCCTTTGGGAGTTTCCAACGGCCAACTGCTGGTGCTTCGCGGTCCTGAAGGCACCACAACGCTGGCGCAACTGGCCATCGGTTCCAACGGGCTCGTCCATGCACGCGGGGTGGCCGGCCTGCCGGGCAATCCCTCGACATCGCCATGGCGCCGCGTGGCCATGCTCAACGAGCCGTCGCAGCTCACCGATGGCGTCATGGACCTTTCGAAGGGCATGCGATTCCACCTGGGCATCAATGGCTCGACGGTCGCCCTGTCGTTCATCAACGTGCCGGCGGACAGCGCTTCGGTGCTCCTGGAGATCAGCTTCATGACGGGAGGTGGCTTCACCCTGCCTGCAGGCTCCGTCTGGGCCAACGGCACGATACCCACCATCGTCACGGGCAAGCGCCATCTGCTTTATTTCGAGAAGTGCTTCGTCGGCAATGCGGGCTGGTACGTTTCGGCACTCACCGGATTCGCAACATGATGCGGGCCCAGATGTTTTCAGGCGCATTGCCGATGGCAGTGCCCGGTGAGGTGGTCTTCCAGAGCGCGGGAGCGTCCAATTCGCAGACCGTCTTCAACTGGGTGGTTCCGGCCGGCGTTTATGAAGTGTGCCTACTCGGGGTCTCCAGCCATAGAGCCTATGCCACCCGGATTTCCCGGGGAAATACCGACCTGCTCAACACTACGTGGGTATCCGGTACGAATAACACGTATGGCGGAGATGGCGGTGACGCCACCAACGGAGATACCGTCTACAACGCCGGCGGGGGGGCTGGCGGCTATGCCGGCTCGGGAGGGCGAGGAGCTTATGCCATCGGCGATGGCTATGGCGGCTACTACATGCGAGCTGGGACTGCCGGGCAAGGCGGAGGAGGAGGCGGCGGCGGTGGCTCAATCGCGAGCAGTCTCGGCAAGGGTGGTCCCGTTGGAATCTATGGGATGGGAGCCGACGGAGCAGCGGGATCCATTTACAAAAGCTCCGACCAGGGTAGAGCAGGAAGTGACGGCGGATCGACGCGTGCGGGCGCCGGCACGTTGCATGCAGAGGACAGCGCGGCTGGTTCTACCGGCGCAAAGCCTGGTGGCAACCTGCGTTATCGGAATGCCGTGCAGGTAAGTCCCGGAGAAATGCTGACGATCACTCTGGACTACTGGATTCGCGACAGGGCAACTGGAAGCGGGGCGGTAGTGCGGATCCTGTGGGGTGGATCAAGGGCCTTCCCTGCCAATGCTCCGGTAACCGCCGGCGCTGGGTAGTCCAGCGCAGCGGAGTCCCTTGCCCTTTCGCGCGAGCACACACGGCATCGCTTCGTCCGGTGCCAGCATGGGTTCATCCATGTTGCCGTCATTGCGGTACAGGCCGTCTTCCCAATCAAACAACGCACAGAAGGTGTGAAATGCAGATCATCAATACTGAAACCAAGCGCTGGCCGATGTCTTTGCAGGACGTCGTGTCCGAGGAGCAGGCCGCTGGTGTGATCGCCGTGATTGGCGACGGATACCGGGGGCACGGCCCCTACAGGGTCGTGGCGCGGCGCGAAGTGCCTTCGCACGACCCGCTCGTCGAATATGTCGTGCCGCTCGCCCCGGAGGTGGATGCGGAGGGCAACTGGTCGCACGGCTACGAAGTCAGGGCCATGCCAGCCGAGGAGATCATGCAGGCTCTGCAGGATGACAAGGCGCGGCTGATCGCGGCCGCGACTGCCCGTCGCTGGGCCATGGAGACCGGAGGGATGACGCTTGCCGATGGAACGCGTCTGGGCACAGCGATCAGCGATCAGAATCGGCTGACCGCCGTGATCGCGAATGCTGAAATCGCTGGCATGGCCTCGGTGGATTTCAAGGCGGCAAGCGGTTGGCTGCAACTGACGCTGGATGATTTACGGAAGATCGCCTCCGCCATGGCGATGCACGTGCAGGCCTGCTTCTCCGCGGAGCGCAGGCATCACGAGGCCATCGCTGCGCTGCAGGCCAGGTCTGCAGCGGCTATGTACGACGTGGAGACCGGCTGGCCGCTGTGACTGCAAAGGCTGTCAAACGATGCCTGCGTCCCGCAGGCTTTTTTATGCGCGGACTTCGGAGGATGCATCAATGAACAAGACCACAGCCGGGAGGCTCATGAGATTCGATCCCACCATCAACACCGGGACCATCGTCCAGACCCTGGTGTTCGTGGGTTCCGTGACGCTGGCCTATGGTGCCTACCGCGAGGACCAGACGCGGCAGGACGGGCGCATTGCCCAGGTCGAGGTGCTGGCCGAGAAGGACCGCGAGGCCACCCGTGAATCGCTGCGCGAGATCAAGGGCCGGGTGGACGATCTGCAGCGCAGCAACCAGGACATCAAGGAGTCGCTTGCGATCCTGCGCGGACATACGGTGGAGCCGGGAGGACGCAAATGACCATGACGGCTTCCGAGCGCGGCATCGCGCTCATCGAGGAGTTCGAAGGCTTCCGCGCCCAGGCCTACCGGGACCCCGTGGGCATCTGGACCATCGGCTACGGTTTCACGCGCGGCGTGCGTGCCGGGGACACGATCACGCGCGAAGAGGCCGACGCGCGCCTGCGCCAGGAACTGGGCGAGTACGAGGCGGGCGTGGCGCGGGCCACGGGTGGCCGGGCCACGCAGGCGCAGTTCGATGCGCTGGTGTCCTTCGCGTTCAACGTGGGCGTCGACGGCATGGCCGTCTCCAGTGTCGTACGGGCGCACAACCGTGGCGACCACCAGGCGGCTGCGCGGGCATTTGCCCTGTGGAACAGGGCCGGAGGCAAAGCGTGGCCCGGGCTTACCCGGCGCCGTGCCGCCGAGGCTGCGTTGTACCTGGGCGATGCGCCTGCCAGCATGCCGCAGGCCGTCGAGCCCGAGCGCACCCTGGCCGAGAGCTCGATCAATCGCGCAGGCGTGGCCGCCGGTGGCACGGCAGCGGTGGCCGCCATCGCCGAGACGGCGCGGGCGGTCAGCGACATCAAGGCCAGCGCGGACAGCCTGGGCGACTGGCTGCAGCCGTTGCTCATGGTGGCCGTGGTGGCGCTGTGCGCATACATCGTCCGTGAGCGGATCCGTGTGCGCAGGGAGGGCTGGTCATGACACCGCTGCACTGGCTGCTGCTGGGAAGCATGGCCGGCAATGGCTTGCTGGGCTGGGCCTGGCTGGGCGAGCGGGACGCGGTAGCTGCGGCGCAGGCCGAGGTATCTGCCAGGGGGCGGCAACTGGCCGGCGCGCAGGATGCTGCACAGGCATGCAATGCAGCCGTGGATGCCCTGCGCATCCAGGCCGACCAGCGGGCGCATGCGGCGGCGGAGGCTCGCCGTGCCGCTGCCGCCCGCGCGCAGGCCCGGGACCGGCGCGCGGATGACATCCTGGCCCGGCCCATGCCGGTGCCTGGCGACGCGTGCGCCAGCGCGCAGGCCCGCGTGCGAGCCTGGCTCCAGGAAAGGAGCAGACCATGAGCGGGGGGCTCGCGCGCATGGCGGTGATGCTGCTGGCCATGGCATCGCTGGCAGGATGCGCCGGCACGACGCACTCCGATGTCCTTCAAGTCCGCATACCGGTGCCTGTGGCTTGCCGGGAGCCTGTTCCCGGGCGTCCCTCCATGCCCACGGAGGCGCTGCGGCCCGATGCTTCGCTCGATGACTTCGCGCGCGCCGCCATGGCGGAGATCGAGCGCCGCGAAGGCTACGAGGGCCGGCTGGCGGCTGCGCTGGAGGCGTGCCGCATGCCGGCCGTTGCGTTCCCTTGAACCGTGCCATCGCTGGCGCTGCGCCCCGGTGCTTGGGGAAAATCACATGTTTCTTGGAGCAGGGCAGATTTCTGTACTACAATGGCGTTCTGCTTCTGATGCGACGGACTTGATCCCGGGGATCAAAAAAGTCTCTCAGAAGTTTTTGAAGAGTGGCAAGAAAACGTGCTATAATTCAAAGCTTAGCGGCTGTAGCTCAGCTGGATAGAGTACTTGGCTACGAACCAAGGGGTCGTGGGTTCGATTCCTGCCAGCCGCACCAAATGGTAAGCCTCGTGATGTCAAAGTCACGAGGCTTTTTCCATTTTCTGCCAGCTGCTGCTGGTGGTCGTCATCGCCTGGAGCCGACCCATCCCATGAGCAAGGCCTTCACCAAGGAAACGGACAACGCCCCCGACGACGATGGGGAGTTCCCATCCGCGCCGCCGCTGCCTGCCGGCAGCAAGAACTACATGACGCCGGCAGGCTATGCCCGCCTGCGGTCCGAACTGCTCGACCTCATGGACAACGAGCGGCCCAAGGTGGTGGAGGTCGTCCACTGGGCCGCGAGCAACGGGGATCGTTCCGAGAATGGCGACTACCTCTACGGCAAGAAGCGCCTGCGCGAGATCGACCGGCGCATTCGCTTCCTGACCAAGCGCTTGGACATCGCCGAGGTGGTCGATCCTTCCCTGCACCATGGCAGCGACCAGGTGTTCTTCGGTGCCACCGTCACCTATGTGGACGACCTGGACGTGGAGCGGACGGTGACCATCCTGGGGATCGACGAGGTGGATAGCAGCCAGTCGCAGGTGAGCTGGGTGTCGCCCGTGGCGCGCGCGCTGCTGAAGGCGCGCGAAGGCGACGAGGTCAGGCTGGGCACGCCCGGCGGGTTGCGCACGCTGGAGATCCTGCGGGTCGATTACCCCGCGCGGACGCCTTCCTGAACCCTTCCTGTGCCCATTGGGGGCGCGAAGGGATGCAGCTGCCGCGTGCGCGCCCGGCTAGGGCGACGGCGAAGGCAGTATGCGGAAGGCGCGCAGGACGGCGGTGGTGCGCCGCAGGTTGCGCAGTGCGGCCTCGACGTGCGCCTGGTCGCGCACGGCTACCACGAGGCGCAGGTCGGTCGTGTCCATGGCCTTTTCCTCGTCCATGTCCACATGCACGATGTCCGCCTCCGAGCTGGCGAGTTCCGCGGCAATGCGTGCCAGCACGCCCTTGCCGTTGGTGACCGTCACCACGATGCCGGTTTCGAACATCCGGGTCGGCTCGTCTGCCCAATCGACGGTGATGAAGCGCTCGCTGTCCTTGTGCTGCAGCTTCTTGGCCACACCGCATTGGGCGTTGTGGACGACAAGGCCTTCGCCGCGGCCCAGGTAGCCGACGATCGGGTCGCCCGGCACCGGCCGGCAGCAGCTGGCGTACTGCACGGAGGCGTTCTCGCTGCCGTCGAGCGTGACGCCGCCCTGGGACAGGTTCTCGTGCGAGGTGTAGCGCTCCCGGGTGAGCAGCAGGGCGTCCGGGCGGTGGCCGTGTTCGGCCATCAGCACCATGAGCCGCTTGGCCACGATGCCGGCGATGCGCTTGCCCAGGCCGATGTCGGTCATGAGTTCGGTGCGCGTGCGGTTGCCGGTGAAGCGCAGCAGCTTGTCCCAGAGGGCGTGGTTCTCTTCCTCCGAGGGCAGGCGCTCCAGGCCCTCGGCCCGCAGCGCCTGGGTGAGCAGTTTCTCGCCCAGCCCGGCGGACTCCGTGTGCGCGAGGGTCTTGAGGTAGTGGCGGATCTTGGAGCGCGCGCGGCCGGTGCGCACGAAGCCCAGCCACGCGGGGTTGGGGGTGGAGACGGGCGCGGTGATGATTTCCACCACGTCGCCGTTTTTCAGCTCGGTGCGCAGAGGAACCTGTTCGTTGTTGATCTTCGCGGCCGTGGCCCGGTCACCCACGTTGCTGTGGATGGCATAGGCGAAGTCCACGACGGTCGCGCCGCGGGGCAGGGCCATGATCTGGCTCTTGGGCGTGAACACGTAGACCGCGTCGGGGAACAGGTCCACCTTCACGTGGTCCCAGAACTCGGCGGCGTCGCGCGTTTCGTTCTGGATGTCCAGCAGGGACTGCAGCCACTTGGTGCCCAGCCGCTCGGCCGTGCTGCCTTCGGCGTTCTGGGCCTTGTAGAGCCAGTGGGCCGCGACGCCGGCCTCGGCCACCACGTGCATCTCTTCGGTGCGCATCTGGAATTCGATGTTGATGCCGGAGGGGCCCACGAGCGTGGTGTGCAGCGACTGGTAGCCGTTGAGCTTGGCGATGGCGATGTGGTCCTTGAACTTGCCGGGCACCGGCTTGTAGAGCTGGTGGAGCACGCCCAGCGCGGTATAGCAGTCGGTCACGGAGGACACGATGACCCGGAAGCCGTAGATGTCCGTCACCTGGGCGAAGCTCAGGTGCTTGGTGTCCATCTTCTGGTAGATGGCGTAGAGCGTCTTCTCCCGGCCGGCCAGCCGGGCCTTCATGCCGATGCGGGAGAAGGCGGCATCCACTTCGCCCTGCACCTTCTGGATGATGTCGCGCCGGCGGTTGCGCGCCTTGTTCACGGCCTTGGAGAGGGTGGCGTAGCGCCAGGGGTGCAGGTGGCGGAAGGACAGGTCCTGCAGTTCGCGGTATGTCTGGTTCAGGCCCAGCCGGTGGGCGATGGGGGCGTAGATCTCCAGCGTCTCGGACGCGATGCGGCCCCACTTGGTGCGCGGCATGTCCGAGAGCGTGCGCATGTTGTGCGTGCGGTCGGCGAGCTTGATGAGGATGACGCGCACGTCGCGCGCCATGGCCAGCAGCATCTTGCGGAAGGATTCGGCCTGGTTTTCCTCGCGGGTGTTGAACTGGAGCTTGTCGAGCTTGGTGAGGCCGTCCACGAGTTCGGCCACCTGCGGTCCGAAGCGCTCCAGCAGATCGGCCTTCGTCACTCCGCAGTCCTCCATGGCGTCGTGGAGGAGGGCGGCCATCAGGGCCTGTGCGTCGAGTTTCCAGGTCGCGCACTGGGCGGCGACCGCGATGGGGTGGGTGATGTAGGGTTCGCCGCTGCTGCGCAGCTGTCCCAGGTGGGCCTTGTCGGCGAACTTGTAGGCCTGCCGTACCTGTTCGACGCTGGCCGCGTCGAGGTAATCGAGGTTTTCGGTGAGCGCGGCGAAACTGGCCGCAGCGGCATTCGCGGCCGCGGCGGACACGCCTGCCGCCACGTCCTTGTCAGGACGCTGTTCGGGGCCGGAGGGTTTGGTCAAGACCGCATTCATACCCTGAAATGTAGCGCGCTCGCGCCATGCCGGCCGGAGGCAAAAAAAAGCACCGCATGGCGGTGCTGTTGCTGCGGGCGCGGAGGAGGCGCCGGGAAGGTCAGCCGGGCACCTTCTTGAGCATCTCCAGGCCGATCTTGCCTTCGGCGATCTCGCGCAGGGCCGTCACGGCGGGCTTGTTGCGGCTCTCGATCTTGGGGGCGTGGCCCTGGCTCAGCATGCGCGCGCGGTACGTGGCTGCCAGGACGAGCTGGAAACGGTTCGGGATGTGCTCGAGGCAGTCTTCAACGGTGATGCGTGCCATGCGGATTCTCCTGGCGGTCTAGACGATATTGAGGGATTCGAAGGTGTCGGCCCGGGCCCGGCGCTGGGCTGCGTACTTGAGCCGCTGGGCGTGAACGACGGTTTTCATGTCGAAAAGCGCCCGTTCGAAAAGCTCGTTGATTATAACGAAGTCGAATTTCTCGGCCTGCGCCATCTCGATGGCCGCATTCTTGAGCCGCAGCTCGATCACGTCGGGAGCGTCCTCGCCGCGGCGCTCCAGCCGCGAGCGCAACTCTTCCCAGCTTGGCGGCAGGATGAAGATGAGCACGGCGTTGGAAAAGGCTTCCTTCACCTGCATGGCCCCCTGGAAGTCGATCTCCAGGATGACGTCCGCGCCCTGGCCGATGCGTTCCTCGATGCTCTTGCGGGAGGTGCCGTACCGGCGGCCGTGCACGTGCGCCCACTCGATGAAGCCGTTGCCGGCCACCATCGCGTCGAACTCCTGCTCGGAGGTGAAGAAGTACTCGCGGCCGTGGCGCTCCTGGCCGCGCGGCGGACGCGTGGTATGGGAGACGGAGGGCTGCACGTGGGAGTCGAGTTCGAGCAGGGCCTTGACCAGGCTCGACTTGCCTGCGCCGCTTGGCGCCGCCACTACAAAGAGATTTCCAGGGTAGTCCATACGGAATGTGCGCGGGCTGCTATCAAAACAGGAGAATTATCGCTTACTCGATGTTCTGGACCTGTTCGCGCATCTGCTCGATGAGCACTTTCATGTCCACGCTGATGCGGGTCAGATCCATGGCGGCGGACTTGGAGCCGAGGGTGTTGGCTTCGCGGTGCAGTTCCTGGATGAGGAAGTCCAGCCGCTTGCCGATCTCCCCACCCTTTTTGAGCAGGCGCTCGATCTCGTCGAGGTGGGAGTCGAGGCGCGTGATCTCTTCCGCGACATCGATGCGGATGGCGAAGGCGGTAGCTTCCGCCAGGGCGCGGTCCTGCGCCGCCTCGGGCACCGGCACGCCTTCGGTCAGCGCCATGGCCTCCTTCCAGCGCTCCAGGAAGCGCTGGCGCTGCTGGTCCACCAGCTGGGGCACCAGGGGAGCGGCCTGGCGCGCCAGGCCGCGCAGTTGCTTCAGGCGGTCCTGCAGCATGGCGGAGAGCCGCTTGCCCTCGCGCTCGCGCGCCGCCACCAGGTCTTCCAGCGCCCGCTGGGCGAGGGCCTGGATGTCCTCGGGGCTCCAGGATGCGGAAGACGCCGCGGAGCCTGCGCACAGGCGCAGCGCGTCGGCCACCGAGAGCGGCGCGGCGGACGGCAGCCAGGCGCGCACGGAGTCCTGCGCCGAGTTGAGCTGCTGCAGCATGCGGGGGGAGGGCGGGGCGATGAGGCCCTGGGCCTCCGATTCGATGGAGGCGCGCACCTCCACCTTGCCGCGCTTGAGCTGCTGGGTGACGAGGGCGCGCAGGCCGGGCTCCTGGGCCCGCAGTTCGTCGGGCAGGCGGAAGGAGAGATCCAGGAAACGGCTGTTGACGGAGCGGATCTCGATGCCCAGGCGGGCGGGACGGGCACCGCTGTCGGCATCGGTGGCGGAGGCTTCGAGCTGGGCGCTCGCGTAGCCGGTCATGCTGTAAACTGCCATCGGACTTTTTCGGTGATTGCTAGCGATCCCGCGATTATCCGGGTTCCTTTTCCCGATCGGGACGCGTCCAGGTTTTTTCGCGAATATGTCAAAAATCAAGCCGGCCCCCCTGCCGCCCGACACGATGCTGGGCGGCTACCGCGTGGTACGCCGGCTCTCCGCCGGCGGCTTCGGCGTGGTCTATCTGGCCGTCGATGCCGAAGGCCAGCAGGTCGCCATCAAGGAGTACCTGCCTTCCTCCCTCGCCACGCGCTCGCCGGGCGAGTTGCTGCCCAAGGTGCCGCCCGAGAAGCTGTCGCTCTATCGCCTCGGGCTCAAGAGCTTCTTCGAGGAAGGCCGCGCCCTCGCCCAGATATCCCACGCCTCGGTGGTCAGCGTGCTCAACTTCTTCCGGGAGAACGAGACCGTCTACATGGTGATGAACTACCTGGAAGGCGCCACGCTGCAGGATTTCATCATCACCGCGCGCGACCTGAAGACGCAGAAGGTGTTCCGCGAATCGACGATCCGCTCGCTGTTCGACGAGGTGCTGCGGGGCCTGCGCATCGTGCACCAGCACAAGATGCTGCACCTGGACATCAAGCCGGCAAACATCTTCATCACCGACGACAACAAGGCCGTGATGATCGACTTCGGCGCGGCACGGGAGGTGCTGTCGAAGGAGGGCAACTTCATCCGGCCGATGTACACGCCCGGCTTCGCGGCGCCGGAGATGTACCGCCGCGATTCCTCCATGGGCCCGTGGACCGACATCTACGCCATCGGCGCCTGCATCTATGCCTGCATGCAGGGCTTTCCCCCGAACGAGGCGCCGCAGCGCGCCGAGAAGGACCGGCTGTCGCTCGCACTGAGCAAGCTCCGGGGCGTCTATTCCGACAACCTCATCGAGGTGGTGGAGTGGTGCATGGCGCTCGACCCGCTCTCGCGCCCGCAGTCGGTCTTCGCGCTGCAGAAGGAACTGAGCCGCGAGGGCGAGCGCCGCTATACCAAGCTGTCCGTCGGCGAGAAGATGCGGCTGCAGCTCGACACGCTGGTGTCGGATACCAAGAAGAACGTGCAGAAGGTGGGCGAGGCCACGCGCCTCGGCGGAGGGGCGAAGCAGAAATGAAATTCTCGGTCTTCCAGGTGAGCCGCCGTGGCGGCCGCGAGATCAACGAGGACCGGATGGGCTACTGCTACACCCGGGAGTCCAGTCTCTTCGTGCTGGCCGACGGTATGGGGGGACATCCGGATGGCGAGGTGGCCGCGCAGATCGCGGTGCAGACGGTGTCCGCCGCGTTCCAGCGCCAGGCCAAGCCTGTGCTGCCTTCGGTGGACGCCTTCCTGGCCGAGGCCCTGCTGGCCGCGCACCACCAGATCCTGCGGTACGCCAGCGACCGGGGCATGCTGGACACGCCCCGCACCACGCTCGTCGCGGCGGTGGTGCAGTCGGGCAGCGCGAGCTGGGTGCATTGCGGGGATTCCCGCCTCTACATGGTCCGCTCCGGCGAACTGCTCACGCGCACCCGCGACCACTCCTACATGGAGCTGCGCAATGCCTCCCTGCCCGGCATGGACCGCATGAACCGCAACGTGCTGTTCACCTGCCTGGGGTCTCCGACCAAGCCCATCTACGACATCACCGGGCCGGTCGCGCTGGAGCAGGGCGACCGCCTGCTGCTGTGCTCCGACGGCCTGTGGGGCGCGCTGGACGATGCCTCCATCGCGCGCCAGCTCGGGAGGCTGCCAGTGTCCCAGGCGGTGCCGGAGCTGGTGGAGGATGCCCTGCGCAGGGCGGGGGATAGCAGCGACAACGTCACGGTGGTGGCCATGGAGTGGGAAACTCCGGATACCTTCGAGTCCACCCAGGGCATATCGACGCACAGCATCGGCGACGACGGCTTCGCTTCCACCATCCAGGCCGGGCCGTTCGAGGCCGGAGCGGGCGACGAACTGGATGACCTCGACGACGAGGCGATCGAACGCTCCATCGCCGAGATCAACGAGGCGATCCGCCGCTCGGCCGCGCGCAAGACCTGAAAGCCCACGGCGCAGGCGGTGCCCGGCGTGCGGCATCCAGGCGCTGCCTCTGAGGGTGTCCCTGCCGTGCGGACCGTACGCCGGCGATGCCGGTCGCGGCCGGGTGCAGATTCACTTCCTTTCAAACGCGGTTGCATTCCATGCCTTCCTCCTCCCTTTCCGTCCCCTTCGAGCGCAGCGCGGGCCGCGGCGTCGATGCCCTGCGCCCCGTGCGCATCACCCGCCACTACACCATGCATGCGGAAGGCTCGGTGCTGGTCGAGTTCGGGCATACGAAGGTGCTGTGCACCGCCTCCGTCGAGGAGCGGGTGCCGCCGCACAAGCGCGGCAGCGGGGAAGGCTGGGTGACGGCGGAGTACGGCATGCTGCCGCGCGCGACCCACACCCGCAGCGACCGCGAGGCCGCTCGGGGCAAGCAGAGCGGACGCACGCAGGAAATCCAGCGCCTAATCGGCCGCAGCCTGCGGGCGGTGTTCGACCTGCGCGCGCTGGGCGAGCGCACCATCCAGCTCGATTGCGACGTGCTGCAGGCCGACGGCGGTACGCGCACGGCGGCCATCACCGGTGCCTGGGTCGCCGCGCACGACGCCGTATCGGCCCTGCTGGCGGCCGGGAAGATCGCCGCGTCGCCCATCACGGCGCCGCTGGCGGCCGTGTCGGTGGGCATCGTGCAGGGTACGCCGCTGCTCGACCTGGAGTACACCGAGGATGTGCAGTGCGACACCGACATGAACGTCGTCATGATGGACGGCGGCCGGTTCGTCGAAGTGCAGGGAACGGCGGAAGGTGTCGCGTTCACGCGCAGCGAGATGGACCGGCTGCTCGACCTGGCCGCGCAAGGCGTGGACGCCCTCATCGCCCTGCAGCGGCAGGCCCTGTCGGCGACGGCATCCGGCCTGTGAGCCCTTTTCCCGAAAGCAGTCCCACCATGAAACTCGTCCTTGCATCCAACAACCGCGGCAAGCTGGCCGAACTGCAGAGCATGTTCTCTCCCCTGGGTGTGGAACTGGTGCGGCAGGCGGACCTCGGCGTGGGCGAGGCGGACGAACCCTTCCATACCTTCGTGGAGAATGCCCTGGCCAAGGCGCGTTTCGCCGCGCAGCACACCGGACTGCCGGCGCTGGCCGACGACGCGGGCCTGTGCGTGGATGCCTTCGGCGGGCAGCCGGGCGTGCAGACGGCCTACTACGCCACCCGGTTCGGCTACGAGAAGGGTGACGCGAACAATGTGCGTGCGTTGCTGGAGCAGATGCAGGGCGTCGCTTCGCGGCGTGCAGCGATGGTGAGCACGCTCGTTGCCGTGCGCAGCCCCGACGATCCGGAGCCCCTGATCGCCGTGGGGCGGGTGGTCGGTGAGATCGCCACGGAGCCGCGCGGCAGCGGGGGCTTCGGCTTCGATCCGGTGATGTTCATCCCGGAGTTCGGCAAGACGTTCGCCGAGCTGCCCGTGGAGGTGAAGAACGCGCACAGCCACCGGGGGCGTTCCGCGCAGCAGATGCTCGCACTCATGCGGGAACGCTGGTTCTGATCCGCCCAGGTGCCCTGGTCCGAACGCCTTTTCCCCTCCGGCATTTCCTGTTTTCCATCGTTTTCCATCCGTGTCCATTCCCATCGTTCCTGCCGCCACCCCGGGCGCCGAAGAGGCGCCTGCCCCGCTGCGCGACGTGCGGCATTCGATGCGGCCCGGCGTCCTGAGCCTGGGCGCCCCGCCGCCGCTGTCGCTGTACGTGCACCTGCCCTGGTGCCTGAAGAAGTGCCCGTACTGCGACTTCAATTCGCATGAGGCGCGGGGTGGCGCGGGGGCGCTGCAGGAGCAGCGCTACCTGGATGCGCTCATGGCAGACCTGGAAGCCGCGTTGCCGCTCGTCTGGGGACGTACGGTGCACAGCGTGTTCATCGGCGGGGGAACGCCCAGCCTGTTCTCGCCGGAAGCCATCGACCAGTTGATCGGCGGCGTGCGGGCGCGGCTGCGGCTCGAGGCGGATGCCGAGATCACGCTCGAAGCCAATCCCGGGACATTCGAGAAGGACCGCTTCCGTGCCTACCGGGTGGCCGGGGTGACGCGGCTGTCCGTCGGCGTGCAGAGCTTCGACGACCGCTTCCTGCAGGCGCTGGGGCGGGTGCACGACCGTGCGCAGGCCCTGGCTGCGGTGCAGGAGGCCGCGCAGGCGTTCGATACGTTCAACCTCGACATCATGTACGCCCTGCCCGGGCAGCGCCTGGAGGACCTGGAGCGGGACGTGGCGCTGGCGCTGTCGCTCCAGCCGCCGCACCTTTCCATCTACCACCTGACCATCGAGCCCAACACCTACTTCGCCAAGTTCCCCCCGGTGGTGCCGGAGGACGACCTGGCCTATGCCATGCTGGACCGGATCACCGAAATGACGGAAGCGGCGGGGCTGCGCCGCTACGAGATTTCTGCCTATGCCCGTCCAGGGCACCAGTGCGTGCACAACACGAACTACTGGCAGTTCGGGGACTATCTCGGCATCGGCGCGGGGGCGCACGGCAAGCTCAGCTTCGCCCATCGCGTGGTGCGCCAGGTGCGGTTCCGCGATCCGCAGCGCTACATGGAGCAGGCCCTGGCCGGCAACGCCGTGGCGCAGGACCACGAAGTGCGCAGGGCGGATCTGCCGTTCGAGTTCATGCTCAATGCGCTGCGCATGCGCGAGGGCTTCGCGCTGCAGGATTTCGTGGACCGCACGGGGCTGCCGCTGAGCGCCATCGCGGGTGCGCTGGACGAGGCCGGGCGCAAGGGCCTCATCGTGCGGGATGCAGCGCGCGTGCGCCCCACGGAGCGCGGGTTCGACTTTCTCAGCGACCTGCAGGAACTCTTCCTGGCGGACTGAACCGGGTTCCGGTGCGTGCTGCAGCGCGGCAGGTCAGCCGCAGCGGGCCGCGGTGATGCGGCCGGAGTTGTCCACCTCGAGATTGAGGCGTTGCGGGTCGTATTCCTTGGTGACCATCTGCCCGGGGCGCAGCAGCCGTGCCAGCTGGGACCCGGACCGCACGCGCGCATCCTCGACCACCCTCGCGGTGCTGTTCTGGCCGATCAGGGCCTGGGCCGGCTGGGCGTTGCAGGTGCCGCCCATGGGGGCGCCGGTGGGGCCGACCGGCGCCGGCGCGGGCTGTCCGCCCCACGGCATGTTCGCCGTGCTGCAGCCACCGGCGAGGAGTGCGAAGGCGGCGGTGGCGAGAAGGCTGGCAGTGGTGCGCATGGATGGAAGCTCCGTCATCTGAAAAGGTGGGCAGGGTGTCTGTTGCCGGACCTTAGCGCAGCGGGCGGTCCGGGATCGTCACGAGCGGTAACACGGGGCTGCAGCGGACGGTGGCGTCACGGACGCTGCGCCGCCGCGGCCGCGGTTTCCAGCCCGAGGGCGCGGATGCGCGCGGCGGCTGCATTGGCTTGCGACGCCGAGGTGAACGGGCCGGCGCGCACCCGCAGCAGTTCGCGGCCATCTGCCGCGGTGACCGGCTGCGTGGCCGCCGGAATGCCGGCCCCCCGGAGCATGCCGTGCGCGCGTTGCGCATTCGCAGGCTCGGCAAAAAGGCCGACGTTAATGTAGAGCTTGCGTGCAGGCACCGTTGCGGAGTCGGCGCGGTCCGCGGTGGCAGGCGCAGCTGGACGCGAAGCCGCCGAGGGGCTCGTGCGGCGGGAGGCGGCGCTGGCCGGTGCCTGGGCCGGCCGGGTGGCGGTGGACGCCGCGGCGGAGGCCGCCGGGGACCGCGCAGAGGCGTTGCCAGCTGCGGTGGGGGATGAAGTGGCGGATGCCGGCGCCACGGCCGGAGAGGGTGTGGCTGGAGAGGATGTGGATGCCGCCGGGGCGGGACCTGGCATGGCTTGGGTTGCCGCGGCCGGGCCGGTGATGGGCGGCGATGTTGCCCTGGAGCTGGCCGGTGCCGGAGCCTGCGCTGCGGGAGGGACGGGCCGGGACGCCCCGTCGGCCGGATCGGCTGCCGATGGCGCGGAGATGGGGGCGGCAGGTGCTGAAGCGAGGGGTGAGGGAGGGTAGGGGACGGAGGCCGGATCCGCGGTACCTGCGGAAGCCGGTGCGTCCCCGGACAGGCCGGAAGGCGCGTCCGACGCAGGCGCCTGCACGGCGGACGCGGTGGCCCGTGGGCCCTCCGCGGCAGCAGGCGGCGCATGGGAGGCGGTGGCAGGCCCCATGGCGGACAGATCCGGCTGGAACAGCAGCAACGCGGCCAGCAGCAGGGCCAGCATGGCGTTGGCCGCGCCGATCCACAGGAGCCGGCGCTGCGTCGGCGCATTTTCTTCCAGCCGCTGCTGGGCCTGGGCAAGCGTGGCGGAGGCCGCGAGCGCCTTGGTGATCCGCTTGCGGATTTCGCCATGGACGATGGCGTTGCCGTAGAGCCCCGGAATCACGGTAGCCGCCAGCAGGACCGCCAGGCCCAGGCCGGCGAGCACCGGAAGCGGCCAGGTGCCGGTGTAGCGGCCGACCGCGACGGCCAGGAGCGCCAGGCCCTCGAGTGCGGCGACATAGACGAGCGCTGCGCTCCACAGCTGCCGGAACACCATCCAGTTGAGCGTGAGCAACGCGGCGGCCCAGTTCCACCCGGGCAACGCGCGGCCGGCTTCGTCGAAGCGCTCGAAGGCGGGCAGGTACCTCGCCGCGCCGATAGGGCCCAGGGCGGCGCGGTACAGCGCGGCCATGGTGTTTTCCGTGGAGCGTCGGGCGGTGGTGGCGGCCGTGACCGCGTAGGCCGATGGTGCGGACATGGTCCGGATTCTGGCATGGGCCGCCTGCGGCCCGGCAGGCCGCCCGGCATGGGAAAGCGCGATTTTGTCGCCGGCCGGTGCGGGGTGGTGTCCGACAGTCGGACACCGCTGCCGATTCCACCATGGTGCATGTCCAGGCGCCCGGACCACTGCTGCCCGTCCCGTCCTGCGCGGACAGCGGCAGTCGTGCGGGTGCCGCGCCTTTCACGCATCTGATCGGAAAGAGGTCTCGCAATGAAATCGATCGAAGGTAATGGGGACGCCCTGCGGCCCCTGGCGGTGGTCACGGGAGCGTCGTCCGGGATCGGCCTGGAACTGGCGCGTTGCGCCGCCCGGGGCGGCTACAACCTGGTACTGGCGGCGGACACTCCCCTCAACGGGGCCGCCGACGCCTTGCGCGCCGAAGGCGCGGAGGTCGAGTTCATCCAGGTGGACCTGGCCACGGCCGAAGGGCTGGAAAAACTCTGGGCGGTCGTCGGCGACCGCATGGTGCATGCGCTCATGGCCAATGCGGGCCACGGCCTGGGCGGGGCCTTCCTGGACCAGCCGTTTGCCGACGTGCGCCACGTGATCGATACCAACGTGACCGGCACCGTGTGGCTGGTGCAGCGCGTGGCACAGCGCATGTGTGCGGCCGGCCGGGGGCGCATCCTCATCACCGGATCGATCGCCGGCTTCCTGCCCGGCAGCTTCCAGGCCGTGTACAACGGCACCAAGGCGTTCGTCGATTCGTTCGCTGCCGCGTTGCGCGACGAACTGCAGGATTGCGGTGTGACGGTGACCTGTCTCATGCCGGGTGTGACCGACACCGCGTTCTTCGAGCGGGCGGGCATGCTGGACACGAAGTTCGGCACCCAGTCCGGCAAGTCCGATCCCGCCGAGGTGGCGCGCACGGGCTACGCAGCGATGGAGGCCGGTGAGGCGGACGTGGTGGTGGGGCTGGGCAACAAGCTGCAGGTGGCCCTGGCGAAGATGGCACCCTCCCAACTGGTCGCGGCGCAGCACCGGAAGATGGCCGAGCCCGGCACGGCCGACCGCTAGCGCGGCTGCAGGGCGGTACGGTGGGGCGCTGCCCCGGGCGGACTGCTCAACTGCCGGCGTGCTCGAGGGTATAGAGGCCCACGTCGATGTGTCCCGTGCGGAACCCGGCTTCGCAATAGCACAGGTAGTACTCCCAGAGCCTGCGGAACGGCTCGTCGAAGCCCAGTGGCTCGATGGATGGCCAGGCGGACTGGAAGCGCTGGCGCCATTGGGCCAGGGTGGTGGCGTAGTCGGGGCCGAAGGTCTCGCTGGAGCGGATGCGCAGGCCTGCACCCGCTGCCTGGCTTGCCAGCACCGAAGGCGAGGGCAGCATGCCGCCCGGGAAGATGTACCGCTGGATGAAGTCCGCCCCCGAACGGTAGTGCTCGAAGTGGCGGTCCGCGATGGTGATCACCTGGAGTACGGCGCGCCCGCCCGGCCGCAGGCGGTCGCGCAGGGTGGCGAAGTAGGTGGGCCAGTAGGATTCGCCGACGGCCTCCAGCATCTCGATGGAGACGATGTGGTCGAAGGTGCCGGGCACGTCCCGGTAGTCCTGCAGCCGCAGTTCCACGGCGTCCTGCAGTCCCGCCTGCCGCGTGCGCTCCTGCGCGAAGCGCAACTGCTCTGAAGACAGCGTGATGCCCGTCACCCGGGCGCCTCGCCGGGCCATGTCCTGCGCCAGCGCGCCCCAGCCGCAGCCGATTTCCAGCACGTTGTCGCCGGGCTGCAGGGGCAGGTGCTGCGCGATGCGCTCCAGCTTCACGGCCTGGGCCGCCTCGAGCGATTCCGTTCCCGTGGGATAGATCGCGCTGGAGTAGAGCATCGAGGGGTCCAGCCACTGGGCGTAGAAGTCGTTGCCCAGGTCGTAGTGGAAGGCGATGTTGCGCCGGCTTCCGCCGCGGGAGTTGGAGCGCAGCAGGTGGCGCAGCCGGCCCGCCCAGCGTGCCGGCCAGCCGCCTCCGGTGGCACGGCTCCAGGGGGCCTCGTTGCGGCTGCCGCACTCCAGCAGGGCTGTGAGGTCCGGCGTGGACCATTCACCCTGGCGGTATCCCTCCGCCAGGCCGAGGTCGCCGCCGGCCAGCAGCCGCCACACGGGCTTCCACCCGTGCAGGACCAGGGCCGCCTGCGGTCCGGGCTCTGCGCCGGCACCATGCAGGGCCCTGCCGTCCGGCAGGTGCACCGAGAGCGACCCGCAGGCCATGCTGGAGAGCAGACGGCGCAGCAGACGTTCCAGGGGGCGGTGCAGCCAGGGCCGGCGGGCGGAGCGCCGCGCATGCGGCAGGTGGTGGACGGACGATTCCGTGGACAGGCCGCTCGCGGCCTTCGTGGGCGAGGTGGAGGAGGGCGTCATGTTTCTTCGGGGCGGATGATGGTGAGGTGCCGCTCGGGGGCCGGCGGCTTGGCATGGACTTGCACGCCCTTGAGCCAGATCTGCAGGGCCTCCCAGTGGATCGCGCCCATCACCTTCAGCGTGAGCAGGGGATGCGTGAAGAAGGCGCGGACGAGCGCGCCGTCCGTCAGGGGGCGCATGCGCAGCCGCCATGCCGCGTGGAGCACGGGGCCGGCGGCGTCGCCGGCCGTCACGCCGAGCGACAGCCCGTCGCCGGGGACCTGCGGGCGCCGCAGGTCGAATGCATAGCGCAGGGACAGGGGCAGGAAGGGCGAGACATGGAAGGACTTGCCGCATCCATGGCGCTGCCGTGCCTCGTGCGCCTGCGCACCGGGCACCGCCACCAGGTAGCTGTGGCGCTCGCCGAAGGTGTTGTTCACTTCGTAGAGCACTGCGAGCAGGCCGCCGTCGGGCCGGTGGCAGGCATATACCGTGAGCGGATTGAAGGCGTATCCCAGGATGCGCGGCATGGTCAGCATGCGGATGGGGCCGATGCCCGTCAGGATGCCCGCCGCGGCGAGCTGGCGCTCCACGTGGCTGCGCAGGGTCTCGCCCGTGCCCGGACCGTAGTCCCGCTCGTGCAGGCTGAACAGGTTGAAGCGGTTGAGGGAGAAGAGACGCAGACGGCGCGCCAGCTCCGGCAGTTCGTCCACGTCCAGCCAGAGCGCATGGACGCGGTAGCGCAGGCGGTGGCGTGCGGGGCGGTGGCGCTGGTGCGTGACTTCCCCGACGCACAGGGCGCTTCCCGGCACGGGCACGGTCGCGGGAATCATGCCGGTGCTCCGGGCGCATGCGCCGGCGCGCAGTGGATCCGGCCCGATTCGTTCGGCACGGTCCAGGGGCGCCGCACACCGCCCAGGGCCTCCGCCACGGCGAGGCCCGCCTGCAAACCATCCTCGTGGAAGCCCGCGCCGAAATACGCGCCGCAGAACCAGGTGCGCCGCTGTCCCTGGAGGCTCCACAACTGCCGCTGGGCGCGCAGCGCGTTGCCGTCGAAGATGGGGTGTTCGTACGTTTGCGTGTGCAGCACGTGGCGGGGATCGGGTTCGCGGACCGGGTTCAGCGTCACGAACAGCGGCAGGTCATCGGGCAGGTGCTGGAGCCGGTTCATCCAGTAAGTCACGCTCAGGCCGTCCGCCAGGCTGCGGTCGCTGGCGTAGTTCCAGCTGGACCAGACCGCGCGGCGGAGCGGCATCAGGGCCGGGTCGCTGTGCAGAACGGTGCGGTTGCGGCTGTAGCCGAACGCGCCCAGCCAGCGCGACTCCTCCGGCGTGGCATCGGGCAGCAGGCGCAGCGCCTGGTCGGCATGGGCCGCGATCACCACATGGTCGTGGCGGCGCGATTCCCGCGCATCGGCGGTGCGGACATGGATGCCGCCTTCCGTGCGGCGGACCTCCACGGCCGCCCGTTCGAGCGACAGGCCGTCCTGTCCCAGGGCGGCCACGAGCTTTTCCACATAGCGGCGGCTGCCGCCCCGGACCGTGCGCCATGCGGGCCGGTGGCCCAGGTTGAGCAACTGGTGGTTCTCGCAGAACCGGACGAAGGACTCGGTGGGGTACTCGCCGATGCGTGCGGCAGGGGTGGACCAGATGGCCGCCGCCATGGGGTAGAGGTGGTCTTCGCGGAAGGCGCGGCCGAAGCCGCGGCGGTCCAGGTATTCATCCAGGGGCAGCAGCCCCATCTCCTGCGCGTCGCCCGGGGCGAGGCGGTAGAAGCGCACCAGATCCCGGAGCATGGACCAGAAGCGCGGGCGCAGCAGGTTGGCGCGCTGCGCGAACAGGCCGGACAGGCCGGAGCCGGAATATTCCAGCGCTCCGCCGTCCATGCTGACTCCGAACGACATGTCGGTGGCAACGGTTTCCACCCCGAGGTGCGCGAACAGGGCCGTCAGGTTGGGGTAGGCCGATTCGTTGTAGACGATGAACCCGGTATCGACGGCCACGGTGCCGGAGGGGCCCGGTACCTCCACGGTATGGCTGTGGCCGCCGGGGCGCGCATCGGCCTCGTACACGGTCACCCGGTGGCGGCTGGCCAGCAGCCAGGCTGCGGCCAGGCCGGAGATACCGCTGCCGATGACGGCGATGTCGAGCGGGCCGTTGCGGGGTGCTCCGCCTGCTGAGCCGCCGCCAGCGGCGGACATGTCTGGTGTTGTTCTCATTGGAGTCCTCGGATGCTGCCGTGCTGTACGCATCTGCCGGGCTCTTGGATTGCGATGCCGCGGAGCGTGATCTAATCCGCCCATCGCTGCGTAATGGCAGCACCATGACCATCGTCCGCAAGCCCCTGGCAGAGCAGCCTCCCGCGAGGACCGCCTCCGCTCTGCCTCCCTACCTGTCGATTGTGTCGAAGTATCACACCGAAGGACTGCCTTCATCGCCTTCGTCGGAAGCCTGGATCGCCCTGGTGCGAGCCGTGGCCGAGCACGGGGACCGGCAGGCCTTCGCGGCGCTGTTCAAGCACTTCGCCCCGCGGGTGAAGGCCTACCTGATGCGCCTTGGCCTGGCCGAGGGCGTGGCGGAAGACCTCGCGCAGGAAGCGATGGTCAATCTCTGGCGCAGGGCAGGCACCTTCGATCCGGCCCATGCGGGTGTCTCCACCTGGGTGTTCACCATCGCGCGGAACCTGCGCATCGACCATCTGCGCCGCAAGTCCAACCAACTGTCCGACAACGACGAGGGGCTCGACATCGCGATGGACGACGATGGCCCCGAGGAACTGGCCTACGCAGCCCAGTGCGAAAACGACGTGCGGCGGGCGATCGAGTCGCTCGCCCCTGAACAGGCGCAGGTGCTGCGCCGCTCCTTCTTCGAGGACCAGCCCCACGCCCGGATCGCCGAGGATCTCGGCATCCCGCTGGGGACCGTGAAATCCCGCGTGCGCCTGGCCGTACGCCACCTGCGCCGTCTGCTCGGCGCCCATGCGCCATGACGATCCACCACCACCCTGGAGATGACCTGCTCCTTGACCTGGCCGCGGGGCGGCTTCAGCCGGGGCCGGCGCTGCTGGCTTCGGTGCATGCCGAGATGTGCCCGCAGTGCGGGCAGCGCCTCAGGGCCCTGGAGGCGGTCGGCGGCGTGTTGCTGGAGTCCCTGCCGCCCGAGACGCTGAGGCCCGACGCGCTGTCCCGCGTGCTGGGCGCCATCGATGTCCTTCCCGGCGACGAGGCACGCCGGCCGGGTGCGGCCACCACGCCCGTGGCGGGCGGCCCCGACTGGCCTGCGGGAGCACCGTGGCCGCAGGCGCTGCGCGGCGTTGCGTTTTCGCCCTGGAAATGGATCGCCCCGGGCATGCGCTGGAGCCGCCCCCTCTCGCCGCCGGCCGGCGACGTGAACGTGTTCCTGCTGCGCATCGGCCCCGGCCGCAGCCTGCCCTCCCATACCCACGGCGGTCTGGAATGGACGCAGGTGCTGCACGGCGCCTTCCATGACGGACATGCTCTGTTCGGCGCGGGGGATTTCGATGCCGCCGATGGCAACGTGCACCACCAGCCGGTGGTGCAGGGGCCGGGGGACTGCATCTGCCTGGCGGCCGTCGATGGCCGCCTGCGCTTCGACGGAGTGCTGGCGAGGCTGGCGGGCAGCCTGGTGGGAATGTAGGTCAGGCCGACGCGGGCGGAAACCACCGCAGGACCACCGCGCAGGCGATCGCGCTGGCGGCCCCGGTGGCGACCGTGCCCCAGGCCATGTCCATCGCGGTGACCTGCCAGGGCCAGTCGCGCAGCACGGCCTGGTTGGTCAGCCCGAAGGTGGCATAGGCCACCAGCCCGAGCGCAGCGCCCAGGCCCAGGGCCTGCTGCCAGCTCTGCTTTTCCACGCCCGGCACGACGGCGAAAAAGACCATGCCCGCCACGTACAGCAGGTAGAACACCACCGCGGGGGTGATGGAGACGCCTTCCTGCATGAGGTGACCGATGTTGGGGCGGTACAGGCGCTGGGCCATGGTGCCGAGCCACACGGAATCCAGCGCGAGGAAGGCGAGGGCGGTGGCGGCGTAGGCGATGGCATAGGTGCGTGGCATGGTCGGCTTTCGGAAGATGGGGATGGAGGGGAATGCGGTGGTGCGGCGGGGGGCGGATATCGTCATGGAAGCCGGTAGCTGAGCTTGCGTCCGCCGCGCACGGTGGAATCCAGCCCCACCCATTCGCCGGTGTCGGCGGCGTACCAGACGTCGATGGGGTTGCGGGGCCCGGCGATGCGCCAGCGCGTTGCCGCGCGGGGCTGGCCGCGCACGGTGATGGAGCCGTCTTCCTCGCGGGATACCTGCACCGGCTCGAGCTTCCCGCTCTGCGGGTCCAGCAGTTGCCGGGAGTCCAGGATGGCCGGATTCCAGTAGGCGAAGCTGCGCGTGCAGGGGCCGTCCGGCGCGAATTCCTGGCGCACCGTGCTGCGTTCTCCGTCGTCGTCGGTGTCGGCCGCGATGCGCCTCAGGCAGTTGCCACGCCACTGCTCCCGGGCTTCATGCCGGTACCGGTATACCGCGATGCCCAGCATTTTCACCGTGAAGCGTGCCGAGCTTTCCAGCTGGCGGCTGCCGCCCTCCAGGGCGCCGAGCCGGAACCGGTGCTCGCCGATCGGGCTGCCGTCCAGCGACACGGTGAAGTTCCATTGCTGCTCCGTCGAACCCTGCGCATGGGCGCCCGCCGTGGCTGCTGCCAGCAGCAGACCGGGCACCAGCCTCCAGGCCAGCGCGGCGGCCCGCGGGCGCCGGGAGCGCGCGGGCCCGTTCACGAGGGCCTCCCGGACCGCGGCGGCATCGGTATGAAGGCGCTCGTGCGGCGCTGGTACTCGCGGTAGGCCGGCCTGCGCGAGTGCATGTCCTTTTCGAGCAGTGCCACCCCGGAGACCCGCAGGAGCAGGGTGGTCATGAGCAGGGGGGAGACGATGCTCCAGAACGCCGGCAGGCCGGCCAGCCCCAGGGCCGCCAGCCAGAGGCCCCACCACACGCAGGCCTCGCCGAAGTAGTTGGGGTGCCGGGTGTAGCGCCACAGGCCCTGGTCCATCACCCGATCCCCACGCCCGCCCTGGCGCTTGAACCGGGCCATCTGTGCGTCCCCCACGGCCTCGAACACCAGGCCGAAAACCGCCACGGCCAGGCCGGGCAGGGCCTGCCAGGCAGGCCCCGGGCGGAGGAACGCCGCCGCGGCGAAAAGCGGGGCGGATACCACCCATGCCAGCACCGCCTGCAGGCCGAAGACCAGGTACAGGCTCCTGAGCCCGAAGCGCTCGCCGTGGCGTTCCCGCATGGCCTGGTAGCGGCGGTCCTCGCCGTGGCCCCAGTTGCGCAGCGTGATGAAGACGGCGAGCCGGGCCGCCCAGGCGGCCGCCACGCCGACGACCCACCACGCCGCACCGCCCTCCGAGGCGGGGTTCAGCCGCAGGGCATACACCACGCCGGCCCCGGCGATCATCGGGCCCCAGACCCGGTCTACCAGGCTCGCATCGCGGCGTGCCAGGCTGACGGCCCAGGTGGCCAGCGCCACGGCGACGGTCCATGCCAGGCCGCCCAGCGCGGCTTGCCAGGAGGCGTCTGTGCCAAAGAAGTCCGCCATGCCGGCCTCCCGTTTTCGTCAGGCCGCGCCGTGCGCGGGCCGCTTGTCGAACAGGTAGTGGCTGACCCACCACTGCTGCCCGTCGCCGTAGGCGAAGAGTTCTTCGACGGCCAGGAAAAAGAGCCGCCAGCGCGTCCACCAGGTATCAGCGTCGGGGCCGTACACCTGCAGGAACAGCGGCTGGAGCTCCGCGTGGTGCGCGTCCATGTTGTCCAGCCACGCCCGCGATGTCTTCGCGTAGTGTGTGCCGTCCCATCGCCAGCGCCGCGCAACGCGCAGGTCGTCCTGGCAGTGCAGGGCCAGGTCGTCGCTGGGCATCATGCCGCCCGAGAAGAAATGCTCGCTCATCCAGTCGCTGGCATCGCGGGCGACGAACGGGTAGGGCGCCTCCCGGTGGGTGAACACGTGCATGAAGAAGCGGCCGTCGTCGGCCAGCCAGCGTGCCACGTGCGAGAAGGCGCGGGGCCAGTTGCGCAGGTGCTCGAACATTTCCACCGACACGATCCGGTCGAAGCGCTCCGCGGTGTCGAAGACGTTGAAGTCGCAGGTCTGCACGCGCACATTGCTCAGTCCCCGCCGCGCGGCTTCGGCCTCGATGTACTGGCGCTGGGAGTGCGAATTGGAAATGGCCGTGATCGTGCTGGCCGGGTAGCGCGCCGCCATCCACAGCGTCAGCGAGCCCCAGCCGCAGCCCAGTTCGAGGATGCGCTGCCCGTCCTGCAGGCCGGCATGCTCGCAAGTCTCGGCGAGGGCGGCTTCCTCGGCCTGCTCCAGGGTCGTGGTGCCGGCCGCCCAGAGGCAGCAGCTGTACTTGCGGTGGGGCCCAAGCACCTTGCCGAAGAATTCCGCAGGCACCTCGTAATGCTGCTCGTTGGCTTTCTCGGGAACCAGCGCGAGCGGCGCCGAGCGGATGCGCTCCAGGAAGGCCTGGGTCTGTTCCGCCGCGGATACCCCGTCGCCGCTGCGCAGTTCGGCGAGCCGGTCTTTCAGCAGCCGGCGGATGCCGTGCCGTACGAGCCGGTCGGGGAGCAGGCCCCGTTCGACGAGGCGGATGGCGGTGGCGGTGTTCTGCAGCATGCGAGGGGCTCCGGCGTGCGGCGTGCCGGGTGGCCCGCCTGGTTCCGGGCTGTACGCGGCGGCCTCCCATTTGGATTGCAGGACACCGGCGCGCCGGCGTCCCGCGGCTGCCACCGCGGGTTCAGGTCTTGGTGCCGGTGGCGCCGTCGAGCACCATGCGCACGCGCCGGGCGAGATCCGCCAGGCGGTAGGGCTTCTTCAGGATCTCGAATTCGGTGGGCGCGACGTTGGCGAGGCTGCCCATGTCGCGGTCGAATCCCGTGGTCAGCAGGATATGGATGCCCGCCACCGTCTTGCGCATCTCGCGGGCCAGTTCGTAGCCGTTCAGGCCACCGGGCATCACCACGTCGGTGAAGAGCAGGTGAGGCAGCGCGGACGGCTCCAGGGAGCGCACGAGCTTGAGGGCCGCGTGCGCGCTGTGCGCCACGTGGACCGTGTACCCCAGGCCCTCCAGCATGGCCTGGGCGAGGTCGGCCACTTCGACGCGGTCGTCCACGACCAGCACGGTTTCCGTGCCGCCGCGCGCATGGGGGGCGAGCGTCTCCACCAGTTCGGGGTGCGTGCGCCCGTGCACGGCGGGGAAGTACATGCGCACCGTGGTACCCACGCCGACTTCGGAATAGATCGTGACGGCTCCGCCCGACTGCTTGGCGAAACCGTACACCATGGACAGCCCCAGGCCGGTGCCCTTGCCTTCTTCCTTGGTGGTGAAGAACGGGTCCATCACGCGCGGCACCATGTCGGCCGGGATGCCCGCACCGGTGTCGGTCACCGACAGGGTGGCATAGGGGCCCGGCGGCAGGCCGGAGAAGGCGTGGCCGTCCTGGGCGTGCAGTTCGATGCCGCGCGTCTCGACCCGGATGTGGCCGCCGTTGGGCATGGCGTCGCGGGAGTTGAGCAGCAGGTTGAGCACCGCCACTTCCAGCTGCGTGGTGTCCAGTTCGCAATTGGGCACGTCGTCGCCGAGCACGTAGTCGATCTGGATGGCTTCGCCCAGGGTGCGTTCGGCCAGCGAGGCCATGCCCGTGGCCAGCGCGTTCAGGCTGACGACCCGGCCCTGGAGCTTCTGCTTGCGCGAGAACGCCAGCAGCTGCTGCGTGAGCGTGGACGCCTTGCCGACGGCACTGCGGATGCTGTCGATGGAGCGGTCGATGTCCTCGCGGGTGAGCTTCTGGCTGCGGTTGCGCACGCGCATCACGTCCAGGTGGCCGGACATGACCTGCAGCAGGTTGTTGAAATCGTGCGAGATGCCGCCGGTCAGCTGGCCGAGCGCCTCCATCTTCTGTGCCTGCGACAGCGCTTCCTCGGCGTCGCGGCGCCGGCTCACGTCGAGCTGGGAAGCGAAGAAATAGACCAGCTCGCCGCGCGCGTTGTAGACCGGCGAGATGAACAGCGCATTCCAGAACGTGGAGCCGTCCTTGCGGTAGTTGAGCAGCTCCAGCGAGATCTCGCGCCGCTGCTCGATGGCCTCGCGCAGGGCCGCGACGGTGTTGCGGTCGGTGGCGGGGCCCTGGAGGAACCGGCAGTTGTGCCCGAGGATGTCCTGCGGCTGGTAGCCCGTCATCGCGACGAAGGCGCGGTTGCAGAACACGATGGGGTTGTCGGGCTGCCGCGGATCGGTGACCAGCATCGGCATCCGCGTGGTTTCGATGGCCGCGAAAAAGATGTCGTCCTTGTGTTCGGCGACTTCGGAGGGGGCGCCTTCTGCGACGAAGGGGCGCGCCTGGCCGGTGATGGGGGGCTTCTCGCTGCTCATCCGGCGGACTATACGGACAAACCGCGGCCCTGCCCATTTGCCCCGGTCCGGCCGGCCTGTAGGCGCAGGCGCCGACCACCGCAGCTGGCGGCGGCGTCCTACGCGGCGTGGCGCGAGCGACGGATGAAGGCTGCCGGTTTCCTTGCCAAGATGGGGCCAGGGAGGATCGGTTCCATGTGGGATTTCGATGTGGATTGGCTGGAACTGGTGCTGCGCGGAGTGCTCGTCTATCTCGCACTGCTGTGCATGCTCCGGGTTTCGGGCAAGCGGACGGTGGGGCAGTTCACCCCGTTCGACCTGCTGGTGATCATGCTGCTGAGCGAGGCCGCCAGCAATTCCATGACGGGGGGCGACAACTCCCTGCCCGGCGGCCTGCTGGTGTGCGCGGTGCTGATGGCACTGAACGCGGCCGCAGGATTCCTGAGCGCACGCAGCCGCGCGGTGGAGGCCGTGCTGGAAGGCGAGGCCGTGCTGGTGGCGCGCGACGGCCATGTTTTCCGCGACGCGCTGCGCCGGCACCGGGTATCGCGCAGCGACTGGGAAAAGGCGCTGCGCGAGGCAGATTGCGACGAGTCCGCGATACGGCTGGCTTTCCTGGAGGCGGACGGCAGCATCGTCATCCAGAAGACGCAGGGCGCGCAGGCCGAGTGAACTGGCCGGGTACGCGCAACCCGGCGGCCTCGGTCCTTGCGGACATACAGATGCGCGGTGGATTCGGCGCTTTCCTACGGCGCCGGCGCGCTGTGGCGGGGAATCCTTGGCGACATCTTCACTGCCCGTGTCCCCCCATCCGTGTCTTCCGCCGCCTCCCTGCGCCGAACCCGTCTGCCCCGCAACCAGGACGTGCTGCTCCTCGTGGACGTGGTCAATCCGCTGAACTTTCCCGGTGCCGACGACCTCCTGCCGGGCGCCCTGCGTGCTGCGCGTGCCACCCTGCGGCTGCGGGAGCGCCTGGAAAGCCGCCGCGTACCGGTGATCTATGCGAATGACAACTACGGCACGTGGCACAGCGAATTCAGCGACCTGCTCGCGGCCTGCCGGCAATTGCCCGGAGCGCGTGGGGAACTCGCCCGCCTCATGGCCCCCCGGCCGCGCGACCTGACCCTGCTCAAGCCCTGCCATTCCGCCTTCCAGTCCACGCCGCTGCTGCACCTGCTGCGGCAGATGGGGACGCGGCGCGTCATCGTCGCTGGCCTCGCCGCGGACATGTGCGTGATGCTGAGCGCCACCGATGCACGGATGCTCGGCTACGACGTCTGGGTGCCCGGGGACTGCACCGCCGCCGAAACCCCCACGCGCAAGCGCAGCGCACTGCGGCAACTGGAAGAAGCCTTCCAGTGCGATGTGCGGCCCGGAAACCTGCTGTGACAGTTCCAGCATGGACGGCGGGGCTTGTCCTACGCCCAGGCTGCGGCGAGCCGCCCAGCATGGATGCATCGCACATGCATTGCTGAGGAGATTTTCATGGCAGACGACAAGACCAAGGTGGGCGGCGCGGACCGGCGGCGCATCAACCTCTCGGAAGACTACGAAGTGCGCGACTGGGCCTCCGTGCTCAATTGCGACGAGTACGAACTGCGCAGGGCCGTGCAGGCCGTCGGCAATTCGGCGGAGGCCGTGCGCAGCTATCTCGCACAGAACCGCGAGCGCACGCAATGACAGCCCAACGCACCGGAGAACACCCATGAAGCCTGACGACACCTCCACCCCAGCCCTGCCCGACACATCCCGGGAAGCCATCGCGGCTTCCGGGCAGGAGCGCCGGCGCGACACCGGCCACTACGACCAGTACGGCATGCGCGACGATCCCCGTCCCGCCGCCACCCCCGCCGGCGCGGAGAACCTCGCCACCGGCGAAGGCGCGCGCCGGTTCGGTGCCAGCGGCGACGAGAGCACCTACGGCAACCGCGAACGCCAGCGCCCCGGCGACCAGCATTCGGACCGGCTGCAGACCGGGCCGATCGCATCGGTCGATTCCTCCGGCTCGGCACGGGGCCTGGGCCTCGACTACGGTGGTGATCAGCCCGAAGGTCCCATGCCATCGTCCCGCCAGGGGGCAGCCCTGATCGGCGAGACGCGCGACCGCGGTCGCCAGCATTGACCGGCATGCCCGGCCCGCGCGATGCCGGGCCTTCCGCGTGAGCGCGGGTGTTCCTTTTTCTTTCCTTTCCTTTTCCCTTTCATGACAGCAAGAAGGAGCACTCCATGAACCACCGCCACCTGATGATTTCCGCGTCCGTCGCCCTGGCGTGCGTCGCCTACGCGGCCGGAGCCGCCGCCCAATCCCAGCCACCTGCCCAGTCCCCCACGCACGAGCAGCCGCGGGCCGGTGCCGCCCGGGCCGTGGACGGTGCGGAAGGGCTGGTATCGCGCCTGACGCGGGCCGACAAATCCTTTCTGGACGACGCCGCCCATAACGGCCACGCCGAGGTCAAGAGCAGCCAGCTGGCGCTGCAGAAGGCCCGGAACCCCAAGGTACGCGCCTTCGCGCAGCAGATGGTGGACGACCACACCCAGGCCAACCAGGAACTGGCCGCCCTCGCGGCCGGCAAGAACGTGCGCGTGCCCGAAGGGCCGTCCCTCGTGCAGGAAGGCAAGCTCAAGCTGCTGGGCATCGCCGACGGCGCGGACTTCGACAAGCGCTACATGGAAACCATGGGCCTGCAGGCGCACCGGGACACGATCGAGCTTTTCGAGAAGGGTGCACGGGATGCCCGTGATCCGGAGGTGAAGGCTTTCGCTCAGAAGACCCTGCCGAAGCTGAAGCAGCATCTGGAGATGGCGCAGCAGGCGGCGGGTGAGGTGGGGGTGAGCGGCGACAAGGTGGATGCCGCCCGCAAGCCGTAGTCTGGTGCCGATCCGCGGGGTAGAAGCGATGCGGTTCAGGCTATGGATACCCGGTCGTTCATCCTCGCACAAACCCGCAGATCCGGCCCCACCTGGGCGACCGAGCGGATGGTGAGCCCGAGCGCCTGTCCCAGGTCCGGAAGCGGGCCGAACGGCGCAATGCCTCTTCCTTGTCCGAGGAGCTTGGGGGCGAGGTAGAGCAGCACCTCGTCCACCAGGCCGGCCGCGCACAGCGCTCCGCTGGCGATGGCGCCTGCTTCCACATGCACCTCATTGGCTTCCCGTGCCGCGAGGTCTGCCATGACGTCGCGCAACGCCACCCGGCCGTCGGGGCCGGGCAAGTGAACGACCGTCGCGCCCGAGGCGCGCAGCGCGCTCTCTTTCGATTCGTCCCTGATCGCGCAATAGACCACCACACTGCGCTCCTGTGCTCGCAGTAGTGCCGCATCCGGCGGGGTGCGCAGCCGGCTGTCGAGCACCGCGACCCAGGGCTGGCGTTCGGTAGGCACCTCGCGCACATCCAGCCGCGGATCGTCCGCGAGCACGGTGCCCACGCCGGTGAGGACCACGCAGGCGCGTGCGCGCCAGGCATGCACGTCGGCGCGCGCCGCGGCGGAGGTGATCCACTGGCTTTGCCCGTCCGGCAGCGCCGTGATTCCGTCCAGGGACGCGGCGGACTTCAGCCTCACCCAGGGCATGCGCCGCACCATGCGGCTGAGAAATCCGATGTTCAACTCCCGTGAGGCCTCCGCGCCCGGGCCCACTTCCACTTCGACCCCTGCAGCGCGCAAGCGCTCGAACCCCTGGCCAGCGACGCGCGGGTTGGGGTCACCCAGCGAGGCGACCACGCGGGCGATGCCAGCTTCGACCAGCGCATCGCAGCAGGGGCCTGTGCGGCCGTGGTGGGAGCAGGGCTCCAGGGTGACATATGCCGTGGCTCCCCGGGTGGCGTGGCCCCGGGCCTGGGCATCGCGCAGGGCCATGACCTCCGCATGGGGCCCTCCGGCGCGCTGGGTCGATCCCTGGCCGATGATCTGCTGGCGGGCATCGACCAGTACACAGCCCACGCGGGGATTGGGGGAGGTCCTGTAGAGCCCTTCTTCCGCCAGCCGGAGCGCAAGCTGCATGAAATCGGTAGGGGGAGAGGCCGGGGAGAAAGGCGTGGACATCCCGGCATTTTGCGCCGACTGGTCGGGTTGGCCTGCCGAACGGCATCGCCAGGCGCACGCACCCGCCCTAAGATTCCGGCATGGCCGATAACAGTTTGTTGTACTCCTTACGTTCGCGCAGGCGGGCGGAAAGGGCATCGCCGCGGCGTCGGAAATCAGGGTTTACCCTGATCGAGGTCCTGGTGTCCATCGTGGTGCTTTCGTTCGGGATCCTGGGGCTGGTCGGGGTGCAGGCCTTCGCGCTGCAATCGACGCGGGAGGCTCGCCTGCAGGCCCAGGCCGCCAACCTGGCCCGCGAAATGGCGGAGATGATGCGCGGCAACAACCAGATCGGCATCAAAAGTGATGCCAGCTTGAACCCGTACCTCATCAGTCTCCAAAGCCCGTTGGCCCCGGCAACCGCCAGTTACTGCCTGGGCGTGGCGTCGTCGTCCGCCTGTGCTGATGGCACGGCCGTTGCGCGCGCGGAATTGACCGATTGGCTTACTCGGCTGGATGCTGCCCTGCCCGGCGCGCGGGTGGTCATCTGCTTCGACAAGGCACCCTACGACAGCAATGGCATGCCGCAATGGAACTGCACTGCTGGAACTGCCGGCGTGGATGAGGTCGCGGTGATCAAGATCGGCTGGACCCGCAAATCCACGCTGCGCGCGTCTGCTACCAGCGATGGCGTGGAAACCGCCACGGCCACCGGCAGCTATCCCTACGTGGTGTTTCCCGTCACGAGCGGCAACCCGATGGGGGCCCCTTCGCTATGACTCGCTTTTCCCATCCCGTGACCCGCCGGTTACGGCAGAACGGCCTGACGCTCGTAGAGCTGATGGTCGCCATGGTCATCAGCCTGCTGATCGTGCTGGCCGCGGCCGTGAGCCTCGTGGTCGCCCGGCAGGGCTTCAACAACGTTGACGCTGCATCGCAACTGCGCGACAACGCCCGTTTTGTGGAAGACATGGTCCAGCGCCTGGGCGTGCAGGCGGGCTACCGCGATCTGTTCCATGCAGCCTACGATGAAAGCGCCAGCACCACCGGGCTTGATCCGTCTGCGGTGCCCAATACCTTCGTCTATGGTTTCAACAACAAGGCGCGCGCATCTTCAGACAACTGGTACGAAGCCAGTACGGCCCGCACTTCAGGCAGTCTGGGATACGGCAGCGACGTGCTCGTGCTGCGGTTCCAGCCGGCGACATCCAACAGCGATGCCACCAAGACGGACAAGGGAATGATCGACTGCTCCGGCAATACCCCCCAGGTGGGTGCGAAAGACCGCTATGACCGGGTGACGAGCGTGCTGCATGTCGCGATCAGCAATGACGGGGAGCCCGCACTGATGTGCACGACCTGGACACGCGATCCTGCGACGGGAAATCTCTCGCGGTCCGACCCGCTTCCCCTGATCTCCGGCGTCGAGGATTTCCAGGTGCTCTACGGCGTGGACGGCATTCCCGCCAACAATGCCACCATGCCCGCCGCGTCGACGGTGGACAGCGTTCAGGACCGTTTCCTGCGCGCCGATCAGATCACGGTGTCGGATTCGCTGGTGTCGGCCGCAAACTGGCGCCGTGTGCGCAGCATCCGGATCGGCATGGTGCTGCGAGCCGCACCGAACTCGGCCGTGGACCGCACCTCCCAGACCTTCTACCCCCTGGGCACTGCCAAAGGGTCGAGCGGAGGGTCCATCGGCAGCATGTTCGCCGATACCACCAACGATCCCGGCACCGTGTTCACTCCCGCGGCCGACGGCCGGCTGCGGCAGGTGGTCACTTTCACCGTGCATTTGCGCAACAACCAGCGGGAGCCTGGATGATGTCCCGATATCAGCCTGAAATACGCGCACGAGGCGGTGCGCCCTGTGGCCGCTCGGAGGCTGGCATGTCGCTGATCGTCGTCCTGCTGATACTGGTGGTGGTCTCCATCCTGGGCGTGGCGGGAATCCAGATCTCGATGATGGGCGAACGCTCGACCCGCAACGACCGCGACAAGCAGGTGGCGTGGCAGTCCGCGGAGGCAGCGCTTATCGATGCGGAGCTGGACATCCTCGGCAAACCCGATGCCGCCACCGTTACCAAGCGTGGGGAAGTCTTCAAGCGGGGCAGCACGGACGTCACGAAGTTCCTCCCGGGTTGCGGGGGAGATCAAAGCGCCAAGAACCTGGGTCTTTGCTACACCCTGCCCGGCGTCGCGCCCGCATGGTTGACGGTGGATCTGGCCTCGTCCACGAATCCCCAATCAGTGGCCTTCGGCACGTTCACCGGCCGTGCTTTTCCGTCGGGGCAGGCCGGTTTGCAGCCGGCCGCGCCGCCGCGTTACGTGATCGAACTGGTGGAAGACCCCGAGGGCGCCCGCACCACGGCGCCCAAGGACCGCAAATACATCTACCGCGTGACCGCCATGGGATTCGGCCCTAGTGCCTCCACCCAGGGCGTCCTGCAGATCGTCTACAGAAACTGAGCCCGCCATGAACTCCCAGAGTCCATCCCACCGGCCCTCCCTGCGTCAGCGGGGCTTCATCAACAAGCCATTCCTGGGGGCTGTGGCCGTCCTCGTGGGCCTTTTCGCGTTTGGCACATCGTTCCTGGCGATGGGAACGGGTGCTCCCGTCACCACGCCGCCGATCAACCTGTCCAGCGACCCGCTGTACGCGGTGAACGTGAAGGACAAACCCACCATGGCCCTGGCCCTGTCGGTGGAGTTTCCCACCGTGGGCGCCCAGTATGTCAACGTGCCCAATACGAATACCGATGATTCGTACGCCAACACCAAGGAATACCTCGGCTATTACGACGCGGAAAGCTGCTACCAATACAACGACGCGCCGACCGAGACGCCTGAAAGCGGGAGGACTGCCGCCGATTACAAACGCTTCGATCCCGTAGGAAGAGCCACGAACCGCAAGTGCAGCGATGCCTTCAGCGGAAACTTCCTGAACTGGGCCACCAATTCGGCGGTGGACATGCTGCGCCTGGCGCTCTCCGGTGGCGACCGCTATGTCGATACCTCGACGCTGACCATCCTGCAGCGGGCCGTGCTGCCGAACGGCGATCCCATCTGCATGTGGAACTCGAACAACTTCCCGGCGAAGCGGCTGGCGAAGGACGGGGGAGGGGCGAACTCCTATTGGGGCGCCGTGCCGACTGCCATGGTGACCGGCGCCAACGGCAACGACATCTGGGTGGCCAACACCCTGAACCGGGTGTACTTCCGGGCGGGGTCGTCCGCCGCGGGATCCTGCTCCGACACTAGCGGATATACGCTAGGCGCTCCCACCACAACGCAGAGCCGTGGCACGACCACCTACCAGAACAACGTAGCCTTGCCGAACGATGCCGTACTTTGCACTGCGGAAAATTCCATGTGCAACTTCTCCGGCGTGCGCGAGGTGTGGTTCGGTGTTCCCCCCACCCGACTGACCCCGCGAGGGAACTGGGCCATCGTCCCCGCCTCGAATGGCATCAATTGCAACTACCAGGTAATCGGTGATCCCGCACCTGGTCAAGGCAAGAGTTGCTATACGCGCCCCTACACAGGTACGTGGCAGCCCCCCCAAACCACGGCCCTCAATTCCGACGGTTTCTTCTATTCACGCGTGCAGGTCTGCAACAAGACCGGCGACCTGCTGCAGGATATCCGTGACTACGGCCTGTGCACCCAATACCCGAGTGGCAACTACAAGCCCGTGGGCGTGATCCAGAAGTATTCCGACCAGCTCAGGCTGGCGGCTTTTGGCTACCTGATGGACCAGACGGCGAGCTACAACAATGGCCGCTATGGTGGCGTTCTGCGTGCACCCATGAAATACGTCGGTCAGAAGACCTTCGATGTGCAGGGGCGTGAGGAGACCGCGACGAATGCGAAGGCCGAGTGGAATATCAACACCGGCATCTTCAACAAGAATCCCGAATCGGATACCGTCTTCGGCATCAGCGGGGTGATCAATTACCTGAACCAGTTCGGGCGGACCGGGCCCGTGCCCGGGCGCTACAAGCAATACGATCCGGTCGGTGAACTCTATTATCAGTCGCTGCGCTACATGCAGGGCCTGCCGCCCACCGCGGATGCGATTTCCGGCCTGGGCACTCCTTCCACCGGCAGCGCGCTGTACGACGGCTATCCTGTCTATACCGACTGGACGAACATCGATCCTTATGGGGGGACGCGTTCCTCCTCCGAGAACTATTCGTGCGTGCGCAGCAACATCGTGGTGATCGGGGACATCAACACCCACGATGGCAATTGGCGCAACATCCCCACCTCCGATGATCCGGCCAACAATGCCACGAACTTCCGGACGTGGCACCAGGTGGTGCAGTCGTTCGAGAAAGGCATTTCCACGGCCTACGTGGACGGCCAGGGCGTGAACCGCACGACGTCCAATCCGAACACTGCCAATCCGAACGTTCCTTCCAACAGCCAGACCAGCCAGATCATGGGATACGCCTATTGGGCGCATACCCAGGACATCCGCGGCACCCGGTGGACTGCGGCGACCGCCAAGCAGCGCCCGGGCCTGCGTGTGAAGACGTTCCTGTTCGACGTGAACGAATACGCAACCCAGAACGACGCCGCTACCCGGCAGACGCGCAACCAGTTCTTCATGGCCGCCAAATACGGTGGCTTCAATTCGACTTCCTCGTCGTCATCGAGCGGTTCGCCGGATCCGTACAACACTTACGGCAATCCTTTCAGGAACCAGATCACCGATACGAACGACAACAATGTCTGGCAAAAGCCAAGTGCTCCCGGTGAGGCATCCAGCTACTATCTTCAGAGCGATGCGCGTGGCGTGCTTGCCGCGTTCAGGGCGATCTTCGAGAACTCGATCGGAAGTGCGCGCAGCATCGCCGGCAGCTCCTCTGCTTCTCGCGTGCAGGCCAGCACCGACAATTTCCTGTATTCCGCGAAGTTCGACGTCGCTTCATGGACGGGCGACGTGATCGCCGAGCAGATCACGCGTTCCGGGAGCGGTTCGTCGGTCGGCCTTTCCGTGTCGTCCAATCCGGTGTGGAGTGCCGCTGCCCGCCTGAAAATCAAAAATGCTGCCGATCGGAAGATTTTCGCCGGCCATGGCAGCCGGCTGGCTGCGACGGAGTTCACCTGGAGCGCAATCAACGGCAAAGCGATGCAGACTTCCCTGAGCAAGGCTTCGCCGAGCGCTACGGCGGATTCGCTGGGGCCGGACCGGTTGAATTACCTGCGTGGTGTACGCACCAATGAAGGCGCCGGTGCGCAATTCCGGGTACGTACGGAGCTGCTGGGGGATATCGTGAACTCCGGAGTCACATTCTCCGGCCCGCCTGCAGCAGCCTTCACGGGTAACAGCTATGCGTTGTTCAAAACTGAGAATGCCGGTCGTTCTCCAGTCGTGTTCGCAGGTGCGAACGATGGCATGCTGCACGCCTTCGCAGCGCAGACGGACACTGGCAAGGGAATCACCGCAGGCGATGAACTGTTTGCCTATATTCCCAGCTGGATGGGCCCCAAGCTCTCGGCCCTGACTTCGCCGACCTACGTCAACAACCACCAGGCCTATGTCGACGCACCCTCGGCCGTGGGAGAGGCTCAGGTGGCATTTACGTCGGGTGCTGGCAGTGCCACCGACTGGAAGACCGTGCTCGTTTCCGGTACCGGCGCCGGTGGCCGGGGTGTGTTCGCGCTCGACGTCTCCAAGCCGGAAACCTTTGCAGTCGGCAATGCGCTGTGGGAGTTCACTGGCGCTGATGATGCAGACATGGGTTTCGTGGTCGGACGTCCGCAGATCCTCAAGTTCCGGACCGGCGCAGATACCTACCGCTGGTTTGCCGTCGTGGCCAGCGGCGCGGACAATTACTCCAGCACCTTCGACAACGGTGGCGGCGGTGGCCGTCCGGCGCTCTTCCTGCTCGCGCTGGACAAGGCCTCGGGGGATGCCTGGGTCGAAGGGACCAACTATTTCAAGCTGATTTTCCCCGTGGATACGGCTGTGGCGGCCACGGTAGCCACGGGTATGGCGAATTTCACGCCGCTCTACGCCCTTGCCGGCGACGTGACGCAGATCTATGCCGGCGACCTGCATGGCAAGGTCTGGAAGCTGGATTTCACCTGCACCAGAAGCAGCTCCACCGATACGTCCTGCACGTCTTATGGCTACAAGGCCACCAGCAACTGGACGGTCGCCGGCCTGAGCAGTTTCGGGTCTGGAGGCACACCTTATCCGTTCTTCATCGCCAAGGATGCTTCCGGCAATGTGCAGCCGATCACGTCGGCGCCCCAGCTCTTCACCGGCCCGATCGTGAACAGCAAGGAAACGTTCTACGTACTGGTGGGCACGGGCAAGTACCTGGAATCATCGGACCGGACTTCCACCCGGGCTCAGAGCGTATATGCGCTCTACGATAACGGATCCACCACGGCGGACTCTTCCAACCCCACGTCTGCCATATCCGGGCGCAGCCGGATGACTGCAGGCACGGTGAGCACCTCGGCGCAAACGGTGACGGTTCCCAGCTTCAAATGGGGAAGGCCCCAGAGCGACGGAGACACTACCCAGCGTGCCGGCTGGTATATCGATCTGCCGACTTCCGGGGAGCGATCCATCAGCGGTTTCACCGATCTGGGCGGGCTGACGGTGGCATTCAGCACGGTCATTCCCGGAGATGTCGCCTCTGCGGGCGCCTGTGACGCCAATCCGGGCTCCGGCCGCCAATACACCCTGGATGTCTCCCTCGGCAATGGCTCCACTGCCGAATCCAGGGTGGGCCTGCTGAGCGCATTCGTGGTGATCGAGGACACCGCCAGTTCCACGGTGACCAATTACGATAGCACTGGCCAGGCGATTCGCACGATCATGAAGCGCAGCCTGCAGACCGGCTCCTCGGGTGTTACCGAAGGCAAGAGCACCACAGTGCAGGAGGTGGTCGGCCGGCTCAGCTGGCGGCAGATCTACGATTACCGGCAACTGCGCAAGGACGCGACAACCCCATGACACACCATCGTTCGATCCGTGGTTTTTCCCTGCTGGAGCTGATGATCGTCGTGGCGATCGTCGGTATCCTGGCGGCGGTGGCCTATCCCGCCTACAACGATTCCGTACTCAAGGGCCGGCGGGCCCAGGCGCGCACCGCGCTGGCGGAACTCATGCAGCAGCAGGAGCGTTTCCTCACGCAGCGCAATTGCTACCTCGGTTTCAGCAATAGCGGAGGTACTGCGACCGCCACGGCGAATACTGCCTGCGGTATCGCTGCCTCCTTCACGGTGCCTTTCAAGACGTATGCAGGCGAAAGCCTCGGCTCGGCCAGCTACCAGCTGTCGGCCACGACCTGTAGCAGCACCTTGACACTGTCAGAGTGCGTGAAGGTGGTAGCCAGCCCGGTCAAGGCTGACCCCGCCGTAGGAGATCTCTCCATGACCAGCACGGGAGTCAAGTCATGCACCGGAACGGCCAGCAGCACCAATCCCAAGCTGTGCTGGCCATGAAGATGCCCCTGTGCCACGGGCTTCAGGCCCGCCAGCGCCGCCTGGCCGCCAGGCATGCCCGGGGCTTCACCCTGATCGAACTCATGGTGACGATGGTGCTGGTGGCCGTGCTCCTGCGCATCGGCATTCCGAGCTTCGTGAGCTTTCAGCGCAATTCCGAACTAACCTCTGCCGCCAACGGGCTGCTTTCGAGCGTCAACTCGGCCCGTACGGAGGCCATGAAGCGCAACATGAATGCAGGAGTAGTTCCTGCCTCCGGCAGTTCCTGGGCGGGGGGGTGGACTGCATTCGTGGATGTCGATGGCGATGGTTCCTTCGATGCGACCAAGGACCTCGTGCTGTCCACCCAGCCGGCGCTGGCATCGTATTTTTCCGTGACCGGTACCGGTACTGCGACAGGCAGTACCCCCACCATCTTCTTCAACTCTTCGGGCTATGTGAAGGACTTCGGCAACGTCACCATGGAAATCGCGCGCAACGATCTTTCCGATGCGGCGCTGCTGGAACAGACGCGCCGGGTCATCATCTTCAAGACGGGCCGCGTGCGCGTCTGCAAGCCGACGTCCGCGACAGATGCTGCGTGTGCCAGCGGCGGCAGTTGACGGTCTGCGGGCCGGCTTTCGGCGGCTGGCCCCTCCCTAAGCCCCCCCGATCTCCCGCCAGATCGCCGACAGCGGCAGGACCTTGTCCACGCCCCCCCGCTTGATCGCCTCCTTCGGCATGCCGAAGACCACGCAGCTCTCTTCGTCCTGGGCGGTGGTGCGGGCGCCGGCCTGGTGCATCTCCAGCAGGCCCGCGGCGCCGTCGTCGCCCATGCCGGTCATGATGATGCCGTGGGCATTGGACCCCGCGCACTTGGCCACGGAGCGGAAGAGCACATCCACGGAGGGGCGGTGGCGGTTCACCAGGGGGCCGTCGAGCACTTCGACGTGGTACTGGGCACCGCTGCGGCGCAGCAGCATGTGCTTGCCTCCCGGGGCGATGAGCGCGCGGCCGGGGACGACGCGGTCGTTGTTTTCCGCTTCCTTGACGGCGATGCGGCACAGCCCGTCCAGGCGGCTGGCGAAGGCGGCGGTGAATTTTTCCGGCATGTGCTGCACGATGACGATGCCGGGGCATACGCGGGGCAGGGCGGTGAGCACTTCTTCCAGCGCCTGCGTGCCGCCGGTAGAGGTGCCGATGGCCACCACGCGTTCCGTGGTCTGGGCCATCGCGCGGCCCGCGCCGGGGGGCAGGATGGCGTCGGCGGTGTTCTTGCCGGTGGGGGCCGGCGGCGCGGCCGGGTCGCCGGCCCGGCGGGCCAGGCGCCGTACGTTGGCGCGCGCAGCGGCGCGCACGGTGGCGACCAGTTCGTCCGCGGTCTCGGTCAGGAAGCTCTTGAGGCCCAGCCGGGGTTTGGTCACGATGGCCACTGCGCCGGCGGCGAGCGCTTCCATGGTGGTCCTGGCACCTTTTTCCGTGAGGGTGGAGCAGATGACGACGGGCGTGGGGCGCTCGGCCATGATCTTGCGCAGGAAGGTGATGCCGTCCATGCGGGGCATCTCGACGTCCAGCAGGATCACGTCCGGCCACTGGTGCTTCATGCGTTCCATGGCCAGCAGCGGGTCGGCTGCCGCGTACAGCACCTCGATGCCGGGAGCCTCCCCGAGCAGGCCGGTGAGTACCTGGCGCACGACGGCGGAATCGTCCACGACGATGACTTGGATGGGTTTCATGGGGTGGTGGGCTCTGCTGTGAAGCGCTGGAAGAGGGAGGCCGGCTACGGTTGCCGCAGCGCGGCCGGCGGGACCTGGCGGACCCAGACCGCGCCGCTGGCGACATCGAACACCACCTGCCGGTGGCCGTCGCCGAAAAGGTGTTCGCTGCGGACGCCGATGCCCCGTCCGGCCAGCAACTGCCGAGCGGCGTGGCCGTTGCGGGTGCCGACGGAGTCCATCGCGGACCGTGGGCGGGTGGGAAACATGTTGCCGCCGCCGAAGATCTTGGCCTCGCATTCGGCGATGGACACGCGCTGGCGCCGCAGCCCGCGCACCATCAGTTCCAGCGCCTCGTCGCCGTAGCGACCGTCCAGTTCGCCGGGCCGGGCGGGGCGGCCGCGGTCGGCCAGCAGGAAATGCGACATGGCGCCGATCCGGCGCGCGGGGTGCCACAGCGTGATCGCCACGCAGGAGCCCAGCATGGTGCGCAGCCGCATGGTGTCGTCACCCACGAAGTATTCCCCCGGCTGGAGGAAGACGTCCATGGGCCTGAAAGACGTCGGCACGAGCGGCTCCGGACGTCATGGCTTGCGATAGACCGAGGGTGCGACCTGCTCCATGGCGGCGTCGATGCCGTGCAGGCTCTCCGAGTGGCCGATATAGAGGTATCCGCCCGGGCGGATGAACGAGATCACGCGGGCCACCACGTCGCGCTTGGTGTCGCCGTTGAAGTAGATCATCACGTTGCGCAGAAACACGACGTCGAAGCTGCCCAGGTCGGGAAGCCTCGTGTTCAGGTTGGCGTGGAGGAAGCGGACCTTCTGGCGCAGTTCGCGCGCCACCAGCAGCGTGCCCGCCTGGGGCCCCTGGCCCTTCAGGCAGAAGCGCCGCAGGTAGGGCTGGGGGATCTGGCGGGCGCGCTGCTCGGGGTAGTGGCCGGTGCGGGCCTTGTCCAGCATGCGCGTGCTGATGTCGGTGCCCACCACCTCGAAGGCCTGGCTGCCACGGCAGTCCGCCAGGACCATGGCGATGCTGTAGGCCTCTTCGCCGCTGGAGCTGGCCGCGCTCCACACGCGGAACGGCGAGGTGGCGCCGGGCTGTTGCGCGGCGCTGCGCAGCAGCTCGAAATGCCGCGCTTCGCGGAAGAAATAGGTTTCGTTGGTGGTGAGCAGATCGATCGCCATCTGCACTTCGGCGGGATCCTGGCCGCTTTGCAGCAGCGCGAAGTATTCCGCATACC
The DNA here is from genome assembly GCF_042847045.1 of Acidovorax sacchari. Taxonomy (NCBI): domain Bacteria; kingdom Pseudomonadati; phylum Pseudomonadota; class Betaproteobacteria; order Burkholderiales; family Comamonadaceae; genus Acidovorax; species Acidovorax sacchari. Next base: position 4,113,144 of record NZ_AP035783.1, on the reverse strand, counting down.
CTGCCACCCGGGTCGCGTGCAGGCGCTTGGCCAGGCGCCCGCAGACGAGGGCTTTCTTCGCCGGTGACAGGGTGATGCCGGCCGCATCGAAGATGAAGCGCTGGAAATGCCCGTAATCGCGATCGGAGATGGTTCTGGATGGCATGGGATGGCAGTGGTCAGGGAAGCCGCAGGGCGTCCAGGCGCGTGCGGTGGGAGCGGTTCCAGGTGGGCAGGTCTTCCCCGGGCATCGCCTTGGCGATCAGCCATCCCTGGGCACTGGTGCAGCCGAAGTCCTGTAGCAGGCGCCAGTCCTCCAGGTGTTCCACCCCTTCGGCCACCGTGGAGAGGTTGAGCCGGCGCGCCAGGTCGAGCGCCGATTCGAGGATCACGCGCAGGCTCTTGCGGCGATGGGCGCCGTGCACGAACGAGCGGTCTATCTTGAGCTCGGAGAAGGGGAGGTGCGAGAGCTGCTGCAGCGAGGAAAACCCGGTGCCGTAGTCGTCGATGGACAGGCCGAACCCCTTGAGCCGCAGGCGCACCAGTGCCGAGTGCGCGGCGCTGGAGGTTTCCACCATCGATCCTTCGGTGACCTCCAGCATCAGTTGAGAAGGCACCAGGCCGTACCGCATCTGCCGCGCGCAGATCTCGTTCACGATGTCCGGCGAGGCCAGCAACTGCGGCGACAAATTGATGGACAGCGTGAGCCGCATGCCGCGCGATTGCCAGGCAGCGCACTGCAGGAAGCTGCGCTCCAGCATGGACAGCGTCAGTGCGTGGATGAGCCCTGCGTGCTCGGCCAGCGGGATGAATTCGTCCGGCGGCACCATGCCCAGGACCGGATGGTTCCAGCGTGCCAGGGCCTCGACCCCCCGGAGCATGCCGGTCCGGGTGTCCGCCTTGGGCTGGAAGTGGGGGGTGATGCCTCCCTCCCGGATGGCCTGTTCGAGCATCGCTGCATCGATCGGCATGCGGGGAGCGCGGCGCCGGTCGGCGACGGGCACGGATGGCGACAGGACTTCCTCCAGCACCGCCTGCAGGTCGCCGCGGGCCAGCGGCTTGTGCAGCCCGCGCACGACCGACGTGCCCAGCGACTGGACCGAATCCAGCAATGCGTCCCCGTGCGCCGACAGCAGCAGGATCGGAATGCGCAGGCCTTGCTGCTGCAGGGCTTCGATGAGTTCGATGCCGTCCATTTCGGGCATCTCGAGGTCCACGACGGCCAGGCTGGGAAGCGGGTGCGTCACCGCGATCACCTCCAGGGCCTGGCGGCCATGGCAGGCCTCCAGCACCCGCCCGATGCCCAGGTCGTGGCAGAGCCGCACGGCATGTTGCCGCTGCGTTGCGCTGTCATCGACGATGAGGACCGAGCAGGCGGCCGCGCCGGGCAGGGACGGGTCAGGTGCGTTCATTCGTTGGCAGGCGGGGTCGGGCGCAGCGGGCTAGGGGGCGTCTCAACGGGCTAGGCCGTATCGGCCGGCACGCGGGCCAGCTCGGCCAGCGCCTGCGTGGAAAAGGCGCGGTCCAGGTTCAGCAGGACCACGAGGCGGTCGCGCACCTTGCCCATGCCCTGGATGAAGTCCGCCTGGATGCGGGCGCCGAAGGGGGGCGGGGGCTCGATGTCGGCAGGGCTGATGTCGATGACCTCGTTGACGGCATCCACCACGACGCCGATCACCTGGCGTTCCTGGTCCGCACCGACTTCGACGATCACGATGCAGGTGCGCTTGCCCACGGTCGCGGGCTCGCCGCCGAAGTGCGCCTGCAGGTCGATGACGGGCACCACGGCCCCCCGGAGGTTGATGACCCCCCGCACGGAGCGCGGCATCATCGGCACCGTGGTCGGATCGCCATACTCGATGATTTCCTTGATCGCAAGGATGCCGATGGCGAACATTTCGCGCCCCAGCTGGAACGTGAGGTACTGTGCCGCTTCGGCGGCGGCCGCCTCGGACGGGTCCGTGGCGGCGGAGGAATGCTTGGCGTTGGGCATGCGGGCGTCCTCGGCAGTCTTCAATAGCGGGTGAATTGGGATTCGTCGATCCCGTCCGCGCCCGCGGCACCCGCGAAGGCGAGGCTGGGGCCGTGCTTGCGGGACTGCGCGGGTTTTCTCGCCGCAGCGATCCGGGCCGAGCCCGAAGACGCCCGGGCCGGCGTACCTCCGGATAGCTTGAAGAAGCCCATGGCCTGCTGCAGCTGCTCGGCCTGGCTGCTCATTTCCTCGGCGGTGGCGGCGAGCTCCTCGGAGCTGGAGGCGTTCTGCTGCGTGGTCTGGCTCAGCTGGCCGACGGCGGCGTTGATCTGGCCGACGCCGGACGACTGCTCCTCGCTCGCGGCGGTGATCTCCTGCACGAGGTCGGAGGTCTTGCGGATGCTGGGCACCATCTCGCCCAGCAGGGTGCCGGCGCGTTCGGCCAGTTCGACGCTGGAGCTGGCCACGTCGCCGATTTCCTGGGCGGCGACCTGGCTGCGCTCGGCGAGCTTGCGCACCTCGGCGGCGACGACCGCGAAGCCCTTGCCGTGCTCGCCGGCCCGTGCGGCCTCGATGGCCGCGTTCAGGGCGAGCAGGTTGGTCTGGTAGGCGATGTCGTCGATGATGTTGATCTTCTGGGCGATCTGCTTCATGGCGGCGACGGTGGCCTTGACGGCCTCGCCGCCTTCGGTGGCCTCGGAGGCGGCCTTGGTGGCCATGCTGTCGGTGAGCTTGGCGTTCTCGGTGTTCTGGGAGATGGAGGCGGTCATCTGCTCGAGCGATGCGCTGGTTTCCTCGACACCGGCGGCCTGCTCGCTGGCGGCCTGGCTGAGCGACTGGGCCGTGGCGCTCACCTCTTCGGAGGCGCCCGCCAGGGCTTCCGCGCCCGAATTGACGTCGGTCACCACGCGCGAGAGCTTGTCCACCATGTTCTTCATCGCGGCCAGCACGCTGCTGGTGTCGCCCTGGCGGGTGGAGATCTGCAGCGTCAGGTCGCCGTTGGAGACGGCGTTGGCGATCTCTGCGACATAGGCGGGCTCGCCTCCCAGTTGCTTCACCAGCGAGCGGGTGATCAGGAAGGCCAGAACCAGTGCCAGCGCCGCGCAGGCGGCCAGGATGGAGATGGTGAGCGTGCGCGCATGGGCATAGGTGGCCGCTGCATCCGCTGCGGCCTTGTCGCTGCCGGCGACGTTCAGGTCGGACAGCTTGTCGGACAGGGCACGGACCGTGTTGTAGGCCTTGCGTGCCTCGCCGTCCAGCACGGCACGGGCTTCGGCCATATTGCCTTGCTGGATCAGGGCGCCCAGTTTCTCGTGCTCGGCGAACATGGTCTCCATGGCCTCCTTGCTCTGGTCATAGAGGCGCTGCTCCTCCGGAGAGCTCACCAGCTTGGCGTAATCTGCCCAGAGCTTGCGGGTGGCCGCGATGCGTTCCACCCCTTCCTTGACGGACTCCCGCACTTCGGCAGGATTGGTGTCCATGAGCGTGCGCATCTCCAGCACCCGCAGGCGGTTGATGTTCGACTTGGACAGCATGATGGTCCGGACGCTGGGCAGCCAGTTGGTGGCGATGTCTTCGGTGGACTGGTTCACCGTGGCGAGCTGGTTGATGGCGTAGGCGCCCAGCCCGACCATCAGGGCCAGCACGATGAGGAAGGCTCCGAAGAGCTTGGTCGATAGTTTCAATGGGCGGAACATGGGGATGTCCTCGTGTGTGGGATGGATGGGGGGATGGACGGGTCAGTAGCGGGCGAACTGGGATTCGTCCACACCCTCGGCGAAGGCGGCATCGGCCAGGGCCAGGTTCGGCTTGGGCTTGCGGGCCGCCAGCGGCTTGCGGACCTGCCGGCTCCGGGCCGCGGGTGCTGCGACCTTGGCCGGCGCGCTGCCGGCCAGCTGGAAGAAGCCCATGGTCTGCTGCAGCTGCTCGGCCTGGCTGCTCATTTCCTCGGCGGTGGCGGCGAGCTCCTCGGAGCTGGAGGCGTTCTGCTGCGTGGTCTGGCTCAGCTGGCCGACGGCGGCGTTGATCTGGCCGACGCCGGACGACTGCTCCTCGCTCGCGGCGGTGATCTCCTGCACGAGGTCGGAGGTCTTGCGGATGCTGGGCACCATCTCGCCCAGCAGGGTGCCGGCGCGTTCGGCCAGTTCGACGCTGGAGCTGGCCACGTCGCCGATTTCCTGGGCGGCGACCTGGCTGCGCTCGGCGAGCTTGCGCACCTCGGCGGCGACGACCGCGAAGCCCTTGCCGTGCTCGCCGGCCCGTGCGGCCTCGATGGCCGCGTTCAGGGCGAGCAGGTTGGTCTGGTAGGCGATGTCGTCGATGATGTTGATCTTCTGGGCGATCTGCTTCATGGCAACGACGGTGGCCTTGACGGCCTCGCCGCCTTCGGTGGCCTCGGAGGCGGCCTTGGTGGCCATGCTGTCGGTGAGCTTGGCGTTCTCGGTGTTCTGGGAGATGGAAGCGGTCATCTGCTCGAGCGATGCGCTGGTTTCCTCGACGCCGGCGGCCTGCTCGCTGGCGGCCTGGCTGAGCGACTGGGCCGTGGCGCTCACCTCTTCGGAGGCGCCCGCCAGGGCTTCCGCGCCGGCATTCACTTCGGTCACGATGTCCGACAGGCTGGCCACCGTCTTGTTGACGTATTCCTTCATCTGCCCGAAGGCACCCTGGTATTCGGCCGTGATGGTCTGCGTCAGGTCGCCCTGGGCGACCGCCCCCATCACACGCACCACGTCGTCGATGCTCTCGCCCGACATGCGCACCATGTCCTTCACGGTGTTCAGCAGGCTGCTCTGGTCGCCCGGCCGGGTGGCGACCTGCACGGTGAAGTCGCCCTTGGCGACCTGGCGCATCACCTCGGCGGCATACGCCGGCTCGCCACCGAGCACGTTCTGCAGTCCGTGCACGATCACCATGGCGATGATGGCGGCCAGCGCCGCGGCCAGCAGGCTGCCGAAAATCAGCACGGCATTGGTCGTGGCGTGCCTGGATTCCGCTTTCCGGGTGCGCACGGCCAGCAGTTCGCTTTCGGCGCTGCGCGCCTGGGCGAGCAGTTCACGCATGCGGTCCATGTGCTGCTTGCCCTTGGCGGCGGTCACGCTGGCCACCACGGCGTCCATGGATGCCTTGCCGTCCTTCACGGTGCGGCGCAGGGCGATCTCCGGCTCCAGGACCTTCGTGATCCATTCCTCGCTGGAGGCCTGTATGCTCGCGAGCCGCTCCTGCTGCTTGGGGTTGTCCTGCGTCAGGGCCCTGGCCTTGTCCAGGTGCTGCCTGAGGCTGGCCAGGCCTGCCTTGTACGGATCGAGGAACGCGTCCTCCCCGGTGAGGGCGAAGCCCCGTTCGCCGGTTTCCACGTTGACCAGGGCGTCCAGCACGTTGTCCATCTCGGACATCACCTCGTAGGTGTGGACGTTCCAGCGGTTCGCTTCCGTGAGCGCCCCGAAATTGACGTACGCCACGCCCGTGAGGATGAGCAGGATGGCGAGGATGGTCCCGAAGCCCAGATAGAGCCTGGTTGCGACCTTGAGATTTTTGAACATGGGGGAGCCTTCAGGGCGGTGGGATTTCTGGAGGGGTGCGATGGCCGTCATTGCGGCGCGGCGCCCACGGCGTCGGATGCGGTGCGTTGCCCTGCCATGGCTTTCGCCGCGAGCGCAGGAACGTCCAGGATCAGCGCGACCTCGCCGGTGCCCAGGATGCTGGAGCCGCTGATGCCCTGGAGGTGGGAGAACATCTGCGCCAGCGGCTTGATCACGGCCTGGGCCTCGCCCAGGAGGCGGTCCACGATCAGGCCGAAGCGCTGCGAGCCTTCCCGAACCACCACGATGCTCTGGCGGGAACCGGCCGGGTCCGGCACGTGGAAGAGCGTGCGCAGCCGGATGAACGGCAGCACGCGCCCGCGCAGTTCGGTGTAGTCGTGGCCGCTGTCCTCGCGGAACTCGATGCATTCCTCGATGGACTCGAGCGGCAGCACGAACACGGAGCGTCCCACGGCGACCTGGAAGCCGTTGATGATGGCCAGCGTCAGCGGCAGCCGCACGGTGGTCTTGGTGCCCAGGCCCGGGCGGCTGTCGAGTGACACCGTACCCCGCAGCGCCGAGATGTTGCGCTTGACCACGTCCATGCCGACGCCCCGGCCCGAGAGGTTCGTGACCTGGTCGGCCGTCGAGAAGCCGGGCTCGAAGATCAGGTTGTAGATGTCCTCGTCGGAGAGCGCCTTGCCCGCATCGACCAGGCCGCGCTCGACGGCCTTGGCCAGGATGCGGTCGCGCGACAGGCCGCCCCCGTCGTCGCCCACCTCGATCACGATGCTTCCGGAGTCGTGGTAGGCATTGAGCGATACGGTTCCCCACGCGGGCTTGCCGCGCTCCGTGCGCAGGGCGACCGGTTCGATGCCGTGGTCCATGCTGTTGCGCACGAGGTGCGTCAGCGGGTCGGCGATCTTCTCGACCACGGTCTTGTCCAGTTCGGTGTCTTCGCCGCGCACCTGCAGGACGATGTCCTTGCCGATTTCGCGCGATACGTCGTGCACCATGCGCTGGAACCGGTTGAAGGTCGCGCCGATGCGGACCATGCGCAGTTGCAGTGCGCTGTCGCGGATCTCCTGGACCAGTCCGTTGAGCGTGGAATGCGCCTCGTGCAGGGCCACGTTCTGCACGTGGCGGCCCGCCTGCGTCGCCGTGGCCGTGGCGGTGATGAGCTCTCCCACCAGGTCCACCAGCCGGTCGAGCTTTTCCGCATCGACCCGCACCGACTGGTGCTCGGCGGAGCGGTTTTCCTTGATCTGCTTCTGGCGCACCAGTGCCGCTTCCACGATCGGCTGCTGCACGCGGCGCTGCTCCACCAGCAGCTGGCCGAGCGGCTCGGTCGCGCCGTGGTGCTGCAGCTGCAGGGCCTCGTCGAGCTCCCGGCGCGTCAGGCTGCCGCAATGCACGAGGATCTCGCCCAGGCGCAGGGAGGCATCCTGCCCCTGTGCTCCCATGGAGCCGATCAGGTCGATGTAGCGGGAGATCTCGCTGTCCGGCGGAAGGATGTGGACCACGCAGTCATCGAGCACGAACTCGAAGGCACCTTCGATGTCGGCCTTGCTGGCGCTGCTGCGCAGGGCGATCTCGAAGCCGAGATAGCAGGATTCCGCATCCATGTCCGCCAGCGCGGGCAGATCGTCGGGCAGCGTGGCGATGCCCGTGATCGTGCCGAGCTTGTTGAGGTAGCGCAGGAACGACAGGGGATCCATCCCGTTGCGCAGCACGTCCCGGCCGAAGCGCAGGGAGATGTGCCAGTGGTCCGGCGCGCGGCTTCCGGCCGCGGCCGGCACCGAGGTCGCCAGACCTTCTTCGGCCGGGCGCGCGGGCTGCTCGGTGCGGGGCGCGGCGCCGGCATGCTCCAGCAGCCGGTTCAGGCCTTCCAGCAATGGCTGCGCATCGGCCTGCAGCTGCGCGTCGGCCTGGGTGTGGCCGGCCGCCGCGGCCGCCACGAGGCGGCCGGTGTGGTCGCCGCAGGCCAGCAGCAGGGACACGACCGATTCATCGAGGGCGATGGCGCCGTCGCGCACCTTGTCGAGCACGCTTTCCGCGACATGGGTGAAATCCACGATGAAGTCCAGGCCGAACAGGCCCGCGGATCCCTTGATGGTGTGCGCCGCGCGGAAGATCGCGTTCACCGAGTCGGAGGGATCGTCCTCCTGCAGCACCCCCAGGAGGGCCTGCTCCATATCCTCCAGCAACTCGCCGCTCTCGGCGATGAAGGCCTGCAGTGCCTGTTCCATGTTCATGGAGCGTCTCCCTCGGACGGTGTGCCGGCGGAGAGGGTCTCGCCGAAGAATGCGGACAGGTCGAACAGCGCGAAGACATCCGACACCGGCGCATTGCATCCGGTGAAGCGCAGCCACTGGCTCCTGGCCTGCGCATCGCGGCGGGCGGCCATGAGCAGTTGCACGCCCGCACTGTCGATTTCGGTCACGCCCGCCAGATCGATTTCCAGGCCTTCGGGGCTGTCGGAAAGGGCGGCGAGCAGGCCCGTGCGCGTTTCCGCGGCCCGGTAGATGGTGAGCTCGCCGTCAAGGGCCAGCGTGGTGATGGATGTCATGGCAGCACCAGCTTTTCCACGGCCAACAGCAGGGTGGGCGGCTGGAACGGCTTGGTCACCCAGGCCTTGGCGCCGGCCAGCTGGCCCTCGCGCTTCTTCGCCTCCTGGCTCTCCGTGGTGAGCATGATCACGGGGGTGAAGCGGTAGGCCGGCATGGCCTTCACGGTCTTGAGGAAGGTGATGCCGTCCATGTTCGGCATGTTCACGTCGCTGATGATCAGGTGCACCTTCTGGCCGGTGAGCCGGCGCAGCGCGTCGCTGCCGTCGCAGCCTTCGATGACGTCGTAGCCTGCGCCCCTGAGCGCGATGCCCACGACCGACCGCACGGAAGCGGAGTCGTCCACGATCAGAATGGTCTTTGCCATAAAAGAGGTCCTTCAGAAAAATGTGATTTCTTCGTGCTGCGCGGGCGCAGGGGCGCTTGCCTTCGACGAACCGGCTCGGTGCACGGCGCGCTCGCTGGCCATCGCATAGGTCGCCTCGAGTTCCTGCAGCAGCGGGCCGGCATCCAGGGGCCGCAGGGCCCCCTCGCTGGCGCACAGGGCGTGGTGGTTCTGGACGACCGAGGGCATGCGGCCGATGTTGTCGCGCACGTGGCTGAGCACCTGGCTCACCCGGTCCTGGAACTGCAGCTGCACGAGCGAATCGTTCACCTCTTCCTGGATCTGGCGGCTGTCGTGGCGCAGCAGGTCCGCCGACTGCGCGAGGTGGTCCGTCAGGTGCCGGAACTGCTCCAGCACCTGCGAGATGCGGCTCTCGGAATCGGACATGACGCGGTGCTCCTGGTTGCGGGACAGCAGCGCCGCGGCACGGGTCTCGTCGATCGCGGAATGGATCGCATTGATGGCCGCGATGATCCGGCGACCGGTGTCCCCGGACATCTGCGACAGCGAGCGGACTTCCTGCGCCACTTGCGCGAAGCCGCGGCCGCGTTCTCCTGCGTGGGCTGCTTCGATCGTCGCGTTGATTGCGAGCAAGTTGGTTTGCTGCGCGATGCGGGAGACCGCTTCGGCCATGTCCTGCAGCTCTCCCACGAAGCGTTGCAGGTCTTCTATCTTGGCCAGCATCTGTGCCTTGCCCTGCATGGCGTCGCGCAGCGATCCCACCAGTTCCTGCAGTTGCGCCTGGCTGCGGGCGTACACGGCTTCGGCATCCCCCGGGCCCGCTCCATCGCGCGCCGACTGGTCCAGCGTTCGCGACAGCTGCTGCACGATGTTGGCGAACCGGGCGCTGAGCTGCGCGATCGCCTCTTCCATCTGGCCGCGCGACGATTCGATCTGTGCCGACCAGACGGGCGCCATGGCGGCGCTGAAGGCCTCGAACTCCGCGAGCAATCCGAGGAGTTCGTCGGGGGCGGTGCGCCGGGGCCGCCAGGCCATCCAGCCCCCCAATGCGCCGCATGCCACGAGCGCCACGGCACACGACACGCCCGCCAGGCTCGCGCCGGACAACCCGAGCGCGGCGGCCGCACCGAGCAATCCGGTGCATGGCGCGGCCAGGCTTTTCCAGGCCTTCTCCCTATCTCCGTTCATATGGCGATGCCCCTCTGTGAAGACAGCCAAGGCCAATGGACCTCGCTCTGTCGATAGGACAACCTTAAATCTCAGGCTGCGCGAGCATGGGGACCGAATTGACAAAGTTGCGGTACCCATTCGGCCAATTGTAAGTAGATTTGATAAATTTAGTAGATAAGGTTGGAAAAAGTTTATTTATGTGCGGAAAGTGTGAAAATTGAGTACGCATGCAAACCAAGACAACAACACCTATCGTTTCCCGGGGCGGGCATCGCGCGGACATCTCTCCGTTGTTGATACGCCTGCTGGTGTCCAGGGCATGGACCCGCGGCATGACGGCCGAGGGGCTGACACGCGGGCTGGGCCTGGAGCCGCACGATCTCGACGCCTCGGGGCTGCAGGTGTCGTACCGGCAGACCCTGGAGGTCGCCCGCCGCTTCTGGAATGCGGCGCCCGGTATCGAGCAGGGGTTGCGATTCGGTGGCCAGGCGAACATCGTCGCGCTGGGGGCTCTGGGGCTGGGCATGATGGCGTGCGCGAACGTCCACGACATGCTGCAGTTCCTCATCGAGTTCCAGCGTGCCGGGGGCTGCCTGCTGAACGTGTACAGCGAACGGACCGAGCAGCATTTCCACGTCGTGCTGCGGCCCCGTTTCGATGACCCGGAGGTCGAGCCCTTCCTGGCGGCGTACACGCTGGCATCGATCCACGCCATGGTGCAGCAGGTGCTCGGCGCAGAATTCCACCCCCTGCGCGTGCAGTTCGCGCTGCCGCAGCCGGTGGACCTTGCGGAGTTCGAGCAGGCCTTCGGCTGCCGGGTCGATTTCGAAACAGGCGACCACCGGCTGAGCCTGCCGCCGCAGGCCGTCGCGCTCAGGACGGCCGAACCCAGCGTGGCGGCGCGGATGCGGTCGATGCTGCTGGAGGCCTGGCCGCCGGGGCCGTGGACGGACCTCGGTGCCGCCGTCGTGCAGGTGCTCCGGCGCAGCCAGACGCTCGCGCCGCCGCTATCGGACATCGCGGCCGCGCTGAATCTCGGAGAGCGCACCCTGCGCCGCAGGCTGGCCGAGGAAGGACTGACTTACCGCGGCCTGGTGAGCGAGGAGCGCCGGCGCCGCACGCTCACGATGGTGTGCCGCTCCAGCCAATCGATGGAAGACGTGGCGGTGAAGACGGGCTACTCCAGCGCGCGCAGCCTGCGCCGCGCCGTGCAGCGCTGGACCGGCACCGGTCCGTCGCTCGTCCGTGCGGCGGCCCAGGCTGCCACCCGCGCCCCCGGAGCGGACCAGGAGCCGGGCGCCGCCGGTTCCGTGGCGGCGCCAGGGCCGGCATGCGCGCAGGGCCCGCAGGCCGGCGGTCGCGATGCGACCCCAAGCCCGGGAGGCTCACGGGGGTCGGAATGATTTGCCGCATGGCTTTTTCCGTACGGATGGCCGAGCCCGGCAGCGTGGCCGAAAGCGCAGGTGGTGCGCCTCTCAGTTCCTGACGCAGGCTTGAAAGGCTTCGGCGAATATCCGCAGGGGTTCGCTCTTGCGCTCCAGTTTGGCACGCAGCACGGCGCCTTCCCAGCCGATCCAGAAAAAGACGGACAGCCGCGGGCAGTCCGCCGTCTTCGGAATCTCGCCGAGGCGCCTGGCCTCCTCGAGGCAGCGCTCGACCCTTGCCTGCCAGTCGATGAGCACATCGCTGAGCAGTCCCCGGAACGCCTCGGGGAGGGCGCCCATTTCCTGGCCCAGGTTGCCGATGAGGCAGCCTCGCTTGAAGTCGAACCGGCCCATCCCTCGCTCGGCGTCCTTGCAAAATGCATCGATGCGCTGCAGCGGGGTCAGGCTGGTGTCGAGCAGCGCCTGGTCGAGCTTGCGGACGAAGTACTCGGCGTAGAGCTTGATGAGCTCCGCGCCGAAGGCTTCCTTGCTGGGAAAGAAATGATAGAACGAGCCCTTGGGAACACCGACCGCCTTCAGCACTTCGTCGATGCCGGTCGATGAGAAGCCCTTCTCGGTCAGTGCCGCCACACCTGCCCGGAGCAACTGCTCGCGGGTTTGGCGGTGGTCACCAGCCGTCTTGGGCGGTCGCCCTCTTCGGCGGGGCATCGTGGTGTGGGGTGACATGTCACAAGTATTAGACCCATCGGCTCGATATGTCCATAGGGTTTTGCGCGTGGTGCACGGACAGATGAAGCGCCTCCCCCGGCTCATGGCTGCCGCGACTCGGTGCGAACCGTCGCGACGAAGCCATTGGCCCACGCTTGCCTGAGAAAGCCCACAAATGCAGAGACGGCCATCGGCACGTGGCTCGCATAGGGTCGAATGGCATACAGGGCATCGGCGAACGACCCGACCGGGCTCCATGACGGCAGCACCTCCACCAGCTTTCCCGACTCCAGCGCGGCCTGGGCGCTGAAATCGGGAACCAGCGCGATACCCAATCCTGCCATGGCCGCATCGCGAAGTGCCTCGCTGTTGTTGGCGGAGAAGGGGCCTGCGACGGCCACGGTAACGCGTTGACGCTCGCGCCTCGAGCCTCGGATCGCCTCGAATGTCCAGGCCGGCGTTTCCTGGACGCGCGGGTAGTGGAGGCAATCGTGCCCGGCCAGGTCCGCCGGAGCCTCGGGCGCCGGGCGCCGCCGCAGGTAAGCGCGGCTGGCCACCAGGACAGACCGGGTTTCGCAGATTTTCCAGGCCACATGCGTGTCCGGCACGGTGCTGGAATGGCGTATCGCCAGGTCGAAGCCCTCCACGGCCAGGGAGTTCAAACGGTCCGAAAGCTCGAGTTCGAGACGCACTTGAGGATGCGACCTGAGGAAACCGGCCAGTTGGGGGACGAGTTGCTGGCGCGACAAAGCCACGGGAGCGGTCACCCGCAGCAGCCCCCGCGGAACGCCAGCCAGGTCCCTGATGCCGGCATAACTGTCGGCGATGTGTTCGAACGAGGACTTGGTCTCGTCGACCAGGTGCTGACCCGCCTCGGTCAGCCGCACGCTCCGTGTGGTGCGGCGCACCAGGGGCACGCCCACGGCACGCTCCAGCTCGGCGATGTGCTGGCTCATCGCTGCCTTGCTGACCCCCAGGCGCGCCGCCGCCGCCGTATAGCTGCCCTGCTGCGCAAGGACAACGAGCCAGTGGATGTTGCTCCAGAGGAGTTCGACTTTTTTCGCTTCCATGTCTCCATTGTTCACTGTGGCGAACAGTCATTTCAAGCCCGTTGCGTTGCGCGCGGGTCTGCGGCTGCCTAGAGTCCCGTCCGGCCCCCCTTTTCATCGACCACCGCGAGACACACCATGAGCTATACCTTCGCCGACACCGAAATCGCCCAGTACATCCGTGGCGCCAGAAACCAGGGCACCGGCACCCAGACGCAGCCGATCTACAACCCCGCCACGGGCGCTGCGGCACGCACGGTGCGCATCGGCACCGCAGACGACGTCGATGCGGCAGTCGCATCGGCCAAGGCCGCCTTCCCCGCCTGGTCCAACACCCCCCCGATTCGCCGCGCCCGCGTGCTGTTCAAGTTCCTGGAGCTGCTGAACCAGCACAAGGACGATCTGGCCCGCCTCATCACGTCGGAACACGGCAAGGTGTTCACCGACGCCCAGGGCGAAGTGGCTCGCGGCATCGACATCGTCGAATTCGCGTGCGGCATTCCTCAACTGCTCAAGGGGGACTTCACCGACCAGGTGTCCACCGGCATCGACAACTGGACGATGCGCCAGCCCCTGGGCGTCGTTGCCGGCGTGACGCCGTTCAATTTCCCCGTCATGGTGCCCATGTGGATGTTCCCGGTGGCCATTGCCGCGGGCAACACCTTCATCCTGAAACCCAGCCCCACGGACCCCAGCCCCAGCCTGTTCATCGCGGACCTGCTCAAGCAGGCGGGCCTGCCGGACGGCGTATTCAACGTCGTCCAAGGCAACAAGGAAGTGGTGGACGCCCTGCTGGTCCACCCGGACGTGGCCGCCATTTCCTTCGTGGGCTCGACCCCGATCGCGAACTACATCTACGAGACCGGCGCCCGCCACGGCAAGCGCGTACAAGCCCTGGGCGGCGCGAAGAACCACATGGTCGTCATGCCCGATGCGGACATCGACCAGGCGGTGGATGCCCTGATCGGCGCGGGCTACGGCTCGGCCGGCGAGCGTTGCATGGCCATCAGCGTCGCCGTGCTGGTGGGCGACGTGGCCGACAGGCTCATTCCCAAGCTGCTGGAACGCACCAGGACGCTAAAGGTTCTGAATGGCAGCAACCTCGAAGCTGAAATGGGCCCCATCGTGACCGCAGCGGCCCGCGCCCGCATCTGCGGCTACATCGAACAAGGCGTCAACGAAGGCGCGACCCTCCTGGCCGACGGACGCAACTTCAAGGGAGCTGATGCTGGCGAAGGCTGTGCTGACGGCTTCTGGCTCGGCGGCAGCCTGTTCGACCACGTGACGCCCGACATGCGCATCTACAAGGAAGAAATCTTCGGCCCGGTGCTCGCCTGCGTGCGCGCTCCCGACTTTGCCACCGCCGTCGGCCTCATCAACGACCATGAGTTCGGCAACGGCGTGGCCTGCTTCACGCGCGACGGCAACGTAGCCCGCGAGTTCGCCCGCCGCATCCAGGTCGGCATGGTCGGCATCAACGTGCCCATCCCGGTTCCGATGGCCTGGCATGGCTTCGGCGGCTGGAAGAAGAGCCTGTTCGGCGACATGCACGCCTACGGCGAGGAGGGCGTTCGCTTCTACACCAGGCAGAAGTCCATCATGCAGCGCTGGCCCGAGAGCATCGGCCGCGGCGCCGAGTTCGCCATGCCGACCGCCAAATGACCATCGCTTCGGGCAAACCCTAGATATTTAACAAACCAATCGGTCTAATATATATCCGTTGCCGAGATCACAGCATGCTCGTAGAAGTGTGGCGCTCGGCGGGTGGCCAGGGCCGCCGCCGTGCCGCACTTCTCGCAAGCCTGGTGCCTCTTTTTTTGCCTTTTAATAAACGATCGGTCTATTTAATGAAGACCTTCCTGCTGACTGCTTCGACGGGAGGCCGTCCATGACGTCTCCGTCCTTCGACTACATCGTGATCGGCGCGGGCACGGCCGGATGCCTGCTGGCCAACCGGCTCAGCTCGGACCCGTCCAGGAAGGTCCTTCTGCTGGAATCCGGCGGGCCCGACAACTACCCTTGGATCCACATTCCGGTCGGCTACCTCTACTGCATCGACAACCCGCGCACCGACTGGCGCTTCCGCACCGAGGCATCGCCCGGCCTGAACGGGCGCACGCTGCTGTACCCACGGGGCAAGACCCTGGGCGGCTGCTCCAGCATCAACGGCATGATTTACATGCGCGGGCAGGCGCGGGACTACGACCACTGGGCGGACCTCACCGGCGACGACGCCTGGCGCTGGGAAAGCTGCCTGAAGGACTTCAAGGCCCATGAAGACCACTACCGCCTGGATGCGCGGAACGCGGGCGCGCTGAACGGGCGCGGCGAAGACTTCAAGGCCCTTCACGGCTCGGGTGGAGAGTGGCGTGTCGAGAAGCAGCGCCTGAAGTGGGACGTGCTGGATGCCTTCGCGGAGGCGGCCAGGCAAGCCGGCATCCCTGCCACCGACGACTTCAACCGCGGCGACAACGACGGCGTCAGCTACTTCGAGGTCAACCAGCGCGACGGATGGCGCTGGAATGCCGCGAAGGCCTTCCTGCGACCCGTGCGCAAGAGCCGCCCCAACCTGACCGTGTGGACGGGCGCGCAAGCCAGCCGCCTCCTGTTCAGGGAGGGTTCGGACGGCCAACCGGTCTGCGATGGTGTCGAACTCGTGATGAACGGCCATCTCCAGACGGCTTTCGCCACCCGCGAAGTCATCCTGAGTTCCGGTGCCATCGGCTCGCCGCACCTGTTGCAGCTCTCCGGCATCGGTGACGCGGACGCCCTCGCCGAGCTGCAGATTCCCGTGGTGCGTGACCTGCCCGGCGTCGGCGCCAACCTCCAGGACCACCTGCAGATCCGTTCGGTCTACAAGGTGGAGGGCGTCAAGACCTTGAACACCCAGGCCTCGACGCTGTGGGGCAAGGCGGGCATCGGGCTGGAGTATTTCCTCAAGCGCAGCGGGCCAATGAGCATGGCACCGTCCCAACTCGGCATCTTCACGCGCAGCAGCGCGGCTTACGTCCACCCCAACATCCAGTACCACGTCCAGCCCCTGAGCCTGGAAGCGTTCGGCCAGCCGCTGCACACCTTCCCGGCCATCACGGCGAGCGTCTGCAACCTGAACCCGACCAGCCGCGGCAAGGTCACGCTGGCGAGCCGCGATTTCGACAAGGCGCCGCGCATCGCGCCGAACTACCTGAGCACCTCCGAAGACCGTCAGGTCGCCGCGGATTCGCTGCGCGTGACGCGGCGCATCGCCGCCCAACCGGCCATGGCCCCATACAAGCCCGTGGAGTACAAGCCCGGCCCCCAGTACGAGACCGACGAGCAGCTGGCCCGGCTGGCTGGCGACATCGGAACGACCATCTTCCACCCGGTCGGGACCACCGCCATGGGCCCTGCCCAGGATCCTCTTTCCGTGGTCGACAGCCACTTGCGGGTCCATGGCGTCCGGAACCTGCGGGTGGTCGATGCCGGCGTCATGCCCACCATCACCAGCGGCAACACCAACAGCCCGACGCTCATGATCGCCGAGAAGGCGGCGCGCTGGATTCTCGCGGGCAACTGAATCAGTACAACCAAGGAGACGTTCATCATGGATACCACCACGGGTTCGCCCCCCAAAAAAGGGCCACTGGATGGCATCACCGTCCTCGACTTCTCGCGTGTGCTGGCCGGTCCCTATTGCACGATGGTGCTGGCGGATCTGGGAGCGCGGGTCATCAAGATCGAGCGCATCGCGACGGGTGACGACACCCGGGCGTTCGGCCCCTTCGTGGACCAGGAGTCGGCCTACTTCATGTGCTTCAACCGCGGCAAGGAAAGCATCGCGCTGGACATCAAGAGCCCGCGCGACCGCGACCTGCTCGAGCGCATGCTGTCCGAGGCGGACGTGCTGGTGGAGAACTTCCGCCCGGGCGTGATGGATCGCCTCGGCTACGGCGCGGAACGCCTGGCCCGCACGCATCCGCATCTCGTCTACACCTCCATTTCTGGCTTCGGGCACACCGGCCCGTTCAGCGACCTTCCCGGCTACGACATGGTGGTGCAGGCCATGGGCGGCGTGATGAGCCTGACCGGCTGGCCGGACGCCCCTCCGGCGCGGGTCGGCACCAGCTTCGGCGACCTCAGCGCCGCACTGTTCGCCGCCGTCGGCATCGTCTCGGCGCTGTACAAGCGGACGCGCGATGCCCAGGGCACCCGCGTGGACATCGGCATGCTGGACTGCCAGGCCGCGCTCATGGAAACAGCCCTCGCCCGCTTCGACGTGGAGAAGAAGGTGCCGATGCGCACGGGCGACTGCCACCCGTCGCTCGCCCCGTTCGAGACCTTCGCCGCCAAGGATGGGCGATTCGTCATCGCGGCGGGCAACGACCAGCTCTTCATGCTGATGGCGGACGCCCTGGGCCACCCCCAACTGGCGCTGGACGTGCAGTTCTTCACCAACGACCTGCGCTGCAAGAATCGCCCCGCCCTGGTCCAGGCCATCGAAGCCATTACGCGCAACGAACCCATCGCGCACTGGATCGAACGCCTCAACGAGGCCGGTGTTCCGTGCGCACCGATCAACACGATCGACAAGCTGTTCGACCATCCGCAGCTGCAGGCGCGGAACATGATCATCCAGGTCGAAGGGGCCGGAAAGAAACCCGTCCGCACCGCAGGCAACCCCATCAAGATGAGCGCGTTCGCCGACATCGATGCGCGCACGCCCCTGCGCGCGCCCGGCCTGGACGAGCACCGCGAAAGCATCCTGGCCGAACTGATGTCCGGCACCGGAGACTACGCGCCCGCAGCCGGCACCGAGAGCCTCGACCTGACGGCCTGAGCCGACCCATCCGAACCATTCGCTGAAGGAACCTCCGCATGTCCAATACCGCCACTCTGTCCAAGGCCTCCGCCCAAGCGCCCGCCAGGAGCGCTCCCGCCGCGGCCGTCAATGCCCACGCCGATGCCGTTCCAGCACTCCAGGAAGCGCCAGCTGCACGGTACGAGACCATCCTCGTCGAACGCCGCGATCGGGTGGGCCTGATCACCCTGAACCGCCCGAAGTCGCTCAACGCGCTGAACGTGCGCATGTCCCGCGAAGTGGTCCATGCCCTGAAGGCTTTCGACGCGGACGACAACATCGGCGCCATCGTCATCACCGGAAGCCCCCGCGCCTTCGCCGCGGGCGCCGACATCGAGGAGATGGCCGACAAGACGCTCGCCGAACTCCAGGCGCGCGACATCTTCGCGGCGTGGAACGAGCTGCTCGGCGTCTCCAAGCCGATCATCGCGGCGGTGAGCGGCTATGCCCTGGGGGGCGGCTGCGAGCTCGCCATGATGTGCGACTTCATCATCGCCTCCGAGGACGCGCACTTCGGCCAGCCCGAGATCAAGCTCGGCATCCTGCCGGGCATCGGCGGCTCCCAGCGTCTCACGAAGTCGGTGGGCAAGGCCCTGGCCATGGACCTGGTTCTTACGGGGCGCAGCCTGACGGCACCCGAAGCGAAGGCCGCCGGCATGGTCGCGCGCATCGTGCCGGCCGGCGAACTGCTGCAGACGGCGCTGGAGGCCGCCCACACCATCGCCGGCTACAACGCACCGGCCGTTCGCATGGCCAAGGAAGCCGTCAACCGCGCGCTGGAGGTCGGCCTGACCGAAGGCATGCTCCACGAGCGCCGCCTGTTCCAGGCCGCCTTCGCCACCGACGGCCAGAAGGAGGGCATGAACGCTTTCCTGGCCAAGCGCGCCCCCGTGTTCCGTCACCGCTGATGCATCGGCATCCGGTTTTTCTCCGACCTTTCGCCAACGATGGGGCCCAGTACCATGCCACCACATTTCTCCGCTGTCGTCATAGAAGACGGCCCCGGTCCTGATCGCGCAAGCGTGAAGCAGCTCGACGACAGCCAGCTACCGCGTGCAAACGTGACTGTCCGCGTGAGCCATTCCACGCTCAACTACAAGGACGCGCTGGCCATCACCGGGCGTGCTCCCATCGCCCGTTCCTTCCCCATGGTGCCGGGCATCGACCTGGTGGGCGTGGTCGAGGAATCCGGGAGCCCGATGTACCAGCCCGGAGATGCCGTGCTCCTGAATGGCTGGGGCGTGGGCGAACGCCACTGGGGCGGCCTGGCGCAGCGCGCCCGCGTCGATGCCGACTGGCTCGTGCCGCTGCCCACGGCTTTCTCTGCGCGCGACGCCATGGCCGTCGGCACGGCGGGCTACACGGCCATGCTCTGCGTCATGGCGCTGGAACGCCACGGCGTGACACCTGACAGAGGCGAGATCGTGGTGACCGGCGCGGCTGGCGGGGTCGGCAGCTTCGCCGTCGCCATACTCGCCAGGCTCGGCTACCAGGTGGCCGGCGTGACCGGCCGCATGGGCGAGGCCCCGTACATCATGGAACTCGGGGCGAGCACCGTACTGGATCGGGCCGAATTCACGGCACCCGGGCGCCCGCTGCAGAAGGAGCGCTGGGCAGGGGCCGTCGATGTCGTGGGCTCCCACACGCTCGCCAATGTCTGTGCGGCTACCAGGTACCGCGGCGTGGTGACCGCGTGCGGCCTGGCCGGGGGCATGGACCTGCCGGCATCGGTCGCCCCGTTCATCCTGCGCGGCGTGACGCTGGCAGGAATCGACAGCGTCATGTGCCCCCGCGAAGAGCGGATCGCGGCATGGAACCGTCTGGCGACCGACCTGGATCTCGGCAAGATCCCGCACATCGCCAGGGAGATCGGCCTTTCCGAGGTCATCGCCACCGCGCCCGCGCTGCTGGACGGAAGGGTGCGTGGCCGGGTCATCGTCAACGTCGATTCCTGATTCCGGACGGAGTATCCGTTCAGCGGCGAGGCGTGACCGCCTTCTGCCTTCCTTGTAGGTTTCCGAGGAGACAACATGAACAAAAAAAGCATCGTGTGCTGCGTCGTGGGCAGCGTATTCGCATCCACCCAGGCCTTCGCGGCCGACTTCAAGTGCCAGGACGACGTGGTGCCCCTGAAGTACACGCCCGAAGAGCAGCGGCTGGTGGACCAGTTCTGGAACGAGTCGCTCACCTACCTGGGCCAGTTCCTGAAGACCATCGAGACGCCGACCGGCCAATGCAAGGACTCCGCGCAGGCGACCGTGCAGACCTATGACTCGCGGACCGGCAAAGCGCAGACGCGGTGCGTGCTCAAGTACCGCGACATGGAGCTGATGGCCAAGCACCTGAAGGCCGTGCTGGCGGAGCCGGAGAAGGCCAGGGCGTGCTTCGACACGCAGAAGAGCTACAAGGAATTCCCCTTGTACACGCCCAGCGAGCAGACGAGGAACCTGTCGGCCACCGCCAGGTGGCTCGACCGCCCCTTGCTCACGGACTTCTACAGGAAGATGGGCGGCGAAGTGGGCAAGGCCGGTCTGGAGCTCAACGAGAACTTCGTCGCCATCACGTCCCGCACGGACACGACCGTCCACTGGGCCAGGGACGTCAGCATCAAGGGACTGCCGACCCTGTGGTCATCGGTGGGCTGGATTCCGTTCTATGCGGACAACAAGGCGGCGGGAAGCGACCGCTTCCGCGGCGGCTATCTCTACGCGGAGGTCATGGGCCCCTGGGGCAACCTGCGCATCAAACAGATCGATGGGGAAACCGTGGGTGCAGAGATCGGCATGACGGTCCAGTTGTTCAATACGACGTACCCCTACCACTATCACCATCCCCAGGAGATCTACGCGACGCTGACCAAGCCGCAATGCATCGACCAGAACAAGTACATGGTGATGCACTGGGACAGCGACCAGTTCCACCAGAAACGCGGCGACGCGGGCTGGACCGTCGAGATCGACGGCTCGGCGGAGCGGTGGAAGAAGTGGTTCGCCGATACCGATCCGAACGCCGAATGGCTGACCTACTTCGAGCGCAACGCCATTCATGCCTTCCATGCACTCGAGGGGTGCAACCAGACCATAGAGAACTCCGGCCTGGTTGCCGTGTGGGCGCGCTCCACGGCCATGGACAACGAGCAATCGACCCGGGCTTGCCAACCGGCCCCTGGCGCTGGCGCGGTCAAGGACATGGGGCCGGGCACCAGGACGGTCTGCAACCTCCGCGACTGGAAGCCCTGAGCGCGCCTGGCACGACCACAACCACGCGCACTGCCCGATGCGACGCCTCGCCAGAACGGCTTCGCTGCAGCTCAGCGCCAGCGGGCTTGCCGCACGCCCAGCTGCAGTTGCTGGATGCGGCGGTGGATGGTGGAGCGGCTGACGCCGAGCCGGCGCGCGGCCTCGGAGACGTTGCCCTGGCATTGCGCCAGCAGTTGCTCCAGCGCCTGTGCAGCGGGTTCGCCGGCGGCGCCGTCCGCCAGGGCGGTGCCGGGCGGCGCGCCGCGCAGCGCATCGGGCAGGTGTTCGGGCCCGATGGTGCCGTCGCCATCCTCCCCGCACAGGGCTGCGGCGTAGCGCAGCGCGTTGTGCAGCTCGCGCAGGTTGCCGGGCCAGGAGTGCGCGGCCAGCGCGGCGCGGGCCGCGTCGCCCAGGTGCAGGTGGCCGCCCAGCGCGGCCAGCATCCGGTCGGCGATCACCTGCAGGTCGCTGCGCTGGCGCAGCGCAGGCAGCTGCAGTTCGGCGGCGTTGAGGCGGTAGAGCAGGTCCTCGCGGAAGCCGCCGCGCCGCACCAGTTCGGCCAGTGGCCGGTGGGAGGCCGAGATGCAGCGCACGGACACCGTCCGCGGCGCACGGGCACCCAGGGGGGTGATTTCGGATTCGGACAGCACCCGCAGCAATTTGGCCTGCAGGGCCGGCGGCATGTCGCCGATCTCGTCGAGGAACAGCGTGCCCTCGTGCGCCGCGGCAATCAGGCCCTCGCGGCCCCTGGCGGCTGCGCCGGTCCAGGTGCCGGGCAGGTAGCCGAACAGTTCGCTTTCCAGCAGTGCCTCGGGAATGGCCGCGCAGTTGATGGCGACGAAGGCGCCGCTGCGGCCGCTGGCGGCATGCAGCGCGCGGGCCAGGTATTCCTTGCCTGCGCCAGTTTCCCCCTGCAGCAGGATGGGCAGCGTCTGCGGCGCGAGCCGGGCCGCCTTGCGCAGCAGCGCCTGCAGTGCCGCATCGCCCGTGTCCAGCGCCTGCAGCGCTGCAGGCAGCGGCGGATCGGCCTGCGTGGCCTGCGCGCTCAGGTGGCGCGTGCGGCGCTGCGGCTCCATGGCATGGGCGAAGAGGATGCTGCCGTCCCGGGCGCGGACGATGCGTTCCTGCGCCGGGCGGTGGCGGCGCAGCTCGGGCAGGTGGCGCAGGTCCACGTCGAAAAATCGTTCCAGCGGCTGCCCGATGAGCGTGCGGCGCTGGCGCCAGTCCAGCTGCGCGGCGGCCGTGAGCAGGCGGGCGCCCGCATGGGTCATGGCGCGGATGCGGCCGCGCGCATCCACGCTGATGGAGGCGTCGGGATCGACATCGAGGAAATCGGGCGACTGCGCGAGCCGCACCACCCAGTCCTGGCCGGATTGCGCCATCAGGTTGGCGTTCTCCACGCGCCGCGCCGCGGCCACGACGAGGTTGAGCGCCAGGTTCTGGCTGGCGCGCTCGGCGGGGGAGCGCAGCAGCGACAGGTCGAGCACCGCCGCCAGTTCGCCGCGCAGGTCGTAGATGGGCGCGGCGGTGCAGGACAGGCGGGTGTGCGTGAAATCGAAATGGTCGCTCTGGTGCACGGTCAGCGCCTCGCCCGTTTCCAGGCAGGCGCCCACGGCCGAAGTGCCCGAGTGTTCCTCGCGCCACTGCGCGCCCAGGTACAGGCCTGCGCGGCGCAGGTCGCCGGTGTCGGCCTCGTGCCCGAGGAAGTCCACCGCCACGCCGTGCCGGTCCGCCAGCAGCAGTACGTAGTCCAGGCCCTTGAGCTGCTGGTACAGGCGCTCCAGGCCATGGCGGGCGATGTGGATCAGCGGCCCGGATTCTTCGCGGTGCGCGCGCAGTTCGCCATCGGGAACGATGTGGGCCTCGCTGGTCTGCGCCGGATCGAGCCGGTGGTGGTCGATGCAGCGGCGCCAGCTGCGCAGCACGGCGCGGTCGCGGTCCTGGCTGCCCGTGGGATAGCCCGAGCCGAAGGCTTCGATTTCCTGGACGTGCGAGGCGTAGGACTGCAGAGGCATGGCGTGGAGTCGATGCGGTCTTGGAACGTGCCGTGGGGATTGTGTGCCCGGGGCCGTGCCCCGCCCATCGAGATTTACCCATTGCAACTGCTGCGCCGCAGCACGCGTGGTGCGACAGGTGTCGCACGGTGCGCCGCCTGTCGCGTGCGGCAGCCACCGCCGGCAGGACAGGGTGCAAGGGGTTTGTACCAGGGGTGCGCTGCCAACCCGTTGATTTGCCTGGCATCCGGTGCAGTCCGGCAGGGCCCGGCACCGCTGGCATGGCGGTTGCCTTGAGCCGTACCGCCCGGACAAAAAACCAGCGGGCATGACCACCCACCAAGGAGACAACGATGACCGATACGACGGCTGCAGCCCGCGCCCAGGCGCTGCTCGACCGACTCAACCGCGCTCTGGCGGACCGCGACTTCGCGGCCGCGAGCCGCCTGTTCGCCGGGGAGTGCTACTGGCGCGACCTCGTGCTGCTCACCTGGAACATCAAGACCCTGGAAGGGCAGGGCCAGATCGCCGGCATGCTCGCCGCGCAGCTGGATGCCGCCACGCCCGTGCGCCTGTCGCTGGACGAGCGCGAGACCGTGGAGGAGGCCGATGGCGTGGTGTCCGCCTGGATCGTGATCGACACGCGGCACGCGCGCGGTGGCGGCCACGTGCGCATCCGCGACGGGCGCATCTGGACGCTGCTCACGGCCGCCCAGGAACTGAAGGGGCATGAGGAACCCATGGGCACGCGCCGCCCGATGGGGGCCGAGCACGGCATCCGGCGCGGCCGCCAGACCTGGCTGGAGCGCCGCCGGCAGGAGGCCGAGGAGCTGGGCCGCGAGAAGCAGCCCTTCGTGCTGGTCATCGGCGGGGGGCAGGGCGGCATCGCGCTGGGCGCGCGGCTGCGCCAGCTGGGGGTGTCGCACATCGTCATCGACCGCCATGCGCGACCGGGCGACCAATGGCGCAATCGCTACAAGTCGCTGTGCCTGCACGATCCCGTCTGGTACGACCACCTGCCGTACCTGCCCTTCCCGGACAACTGGCCCGTGTTCGCGCCCAAGGACAAGATCGGCGACTGGCTGGAGATGTACACCCGGGTGATGGAGGTGAACTACTGGCCGTCCACCACCTGCCTGAACGCCAGTTTCGACGAAGACACCCAGGAGTGGGAAGTCACCGTGGAGCGCGATGGAGACACACTGGTACTGCGCCCGAAGCACCTGGTGTTCGCCACCGGCATGTCGGGCAAGGCCAACGTGCCCAGGATCCGGGGCCAGGACGTCTTCCAGGGAGAGCAGCAGCACTCGTCGCAGCACCCCGGCCCGGACGCCTACGCGGGCAAGAAGGTGGTGGTGATCGGTGCCAACAATTCCGCGCACGACATCTGCGCGGCCCTGTGGGAGCACGGCGCCGACGTGACCATGGTGCAGCGCTCGTCCACGCACATCGTGCGCTCCGATTCGCTGATGGAAATCGGCCTGGGCGACCTGTATTCGGAGCGCGCCGTGGCCAGCGGCATGACTACCAGGAAGGCGGACCTCACCTTCGCCTCGCTGCCCTACCGCATCATGGCCGACTTCCAGGTGCCGGTGTACGACCGCATCCGCGAGCGCGACGCGGAGTTCTACCGCCAACTCGAAGCGACCGGCTTCATGCTGGACTTCGGCGATGACGACTCGGGCCTGTTCATGAAGTACCTGCGCCGCGCATCGGGCTACTACATCGACGTGGGGGCCTGCGACCTGGTGATCGACGGCAGCATCAAGCTCCAGGCGGGCAAGGAGATCAGCCACCTCTCGGAAAACGCGGTGGTGCTGGAGGATGGCACCGAATTGCCGGCGGACCTGGTGGTCTATGCAACCGGCTATGGCTCGATGAACGGCTGGGTGGCCGACCTGATCAGCCAGGAAGTGGCGGACAAGGTGGGCAAGGTCTGGGGCCTGGGCTCCGACACCACCAAGGACCCGGGGCCGTGGGAAGGCGAGCAGCGCAACATGTGGAAGCCCACCCAGCAGGAGGCGCTGTGGTTCCACGGCGGCAACCTGCACCAGTCGCGCCACTACTCGCTGTACCTGGCGCTGCAGCTCAAGGCGCGCCAGGAAGGCCTGCCCGTGCAGGTCTATGGCCTGCAGGAAGTGCACCACTTGAGCTAGAGCAAGGGCCCATGCGCCCACCGGATCAAGATGGACGGCGGTGTGCCGTCCTGCCCCCCCACCTGACCTATCAGAAAGTTGAATCATGAAAGCAGCACGTTTCTACGACCGTGGCGATATCCGCATCGAAGACATTCCCGAACCCGTGGTGGAGCCCGGCACCGTCGGCATCGAGGTGGCCTGGTGCGGCATCTGCGGCACCGACCTGCACGAGTTCATGGAAGGGCCGATCTTCATCCCGCCCTGCGGCCACCCGCATCCCATCTCGGGCGAATCGGCGCCCGTCACCATGGGCCACGAATTCTCCGGCGTGGTCTATGCCGTGGGCGAAGGGGTGACAGACATCCGGGTCGGCCAGCACGTCGTGGTGGAGCCGTACATCGTGGCCAACGACGTGCCCACGGGCCCGGGCGACCACTACCACCTGTCGAAGAACATGAACTTCATCGGCCTGGGCGGGCGCGGCGGCGGCCTGTCCGAGCGGATCGCCGTCCAGCGCCGCTGGGTGCATCCCATCTCCGACGCGATTCCGTTGGACCAGGCCGCGCTGATCGAGCCGCTCTCGGTGGGCCACCATGCCTACACCCGCAGCGGTGCGAAGGCCGGCGACGTGGCGCTGGTGGGTGGGGCCGGCCCCATCGGCCTGCTGCTGTCCGCCATCCTGAAGGCCAAGGGCCTCACGGTGATCGTCACCGAGCTGAGTGCCAAACGGAAACAGAAGGCGCGCGAATCCGGCGTGGCCGACCACATCCTCGACCCTTCCGAGGTGGACGTGGTGGCCGAGGTGATGCGGCTCACCGGCGACCAGGGCGTGGACGTGGCGTTCGAATGCTCCAGCGTCAACAAGGTGCTCGACACCCTCGTGGCCGTGACCAGGCCCACGGGCGTGGTGGTGATCGTTTCCATCTGGAGCCATCCGGCCACCATCAATGTGCACAGCGTGGTGATGAAGGAACTGGACGTGCGCGGCACCATCGCCTACTGCAACGACCACCAGGAAACCATCAAACTCGTCGAGCAGGGGAAGATCAACCTGGAGCCCTTCATTACCCAGCGCATCCAGCTGGAAGATCTTGTGGCGAAGGGGTTCGACACGCTGATCCACAACAATGAATCGGCGGTGAAGATCATCGTGCAGCCGCGGCTGAAGTAGGCCGGGACTCCGGGCGCGTGATGGCGCCCGGGCTCATTGCAGGAACCGCTCCGCCAACTGGCACCAGAAGGCCGCCCCATAGGGCAGGATGCCGTCGTTGAAGTCATACCCGGGGTTGTGCAGGCCGCGCCCGCCCTCCGCAGGGCCGTTGCCGATGCGCACGAGCGCGCCCGGGCAGCGCTGCAGCATGTACGCGAAATCCTCGCTGCCCATGAGCCGCGGGAACTCTGCGTCCACCGCCTCCGGCCCGACCAGGTCCGTGGCCACCTGCGCGGCGAGATCGACGGCCCCGGCATCGTTTTCGACCACCGGGTAGCCTTCGACATAATCGATTTCCGCCCGGCACCCGTGCGCCTCTGCCGTGCCCGTGACGAGCGCGGTGATGCGTTCCCTGAGCAGCGCGCGCACCTCCGTCGAGAACGACCGCACGCTGATGCCGATCTCCGCCTCCGCAGGGATGACGTTCAGCGCGTCCCCCGCACGCAGGCGGCCCACGGTGACCACCGCGGGCTCCGACGGATCGACATTGCGTGCCACCACCGTCTGCAGGCCCATGACGATGGCGGACGCCGCCACCACCGGATCGACCGCCAGGTGCGGCCTGGCCGCGTGCCCGCCGAGGCCGATCACCTGGATGAACACCCGGTCGCCTGCCGCCATGAACGGCCCCTTGCGCACGAGGAAGCGCCCCGGCGCCGCGCCCGGATGGTTGTGGATGGCATACACCGCGTCGCAGGGAAACCGCTCGAACAGCCCGTCCTCGACCATCGCCTTGCCGCCGCTGTCGAAGCCGCGCTCCTCGGCGGGCTGGAAGATCAGGTGCAGCGTGCCGGAGAAGTTGCGGTGCCGGGCCAGGTACTTCGCCGCGCCCAGCAGCATGGTCATGTGGCCGTCGTGGCCGCAGGCGTGCATCCGCCCGGGGATGCAGCTGGCATGCGGAGCGCCCGTCGCCTCCTGGATCGGCAGGGCATCCATGTCCGCCCGGATGCCGAGCGTCTTCGTGCCCTCGCCATGGCGGAGGCTGCCGACCAGGCCCGTACCGCCGATGCCCCGGGTGACCTCGTATCCCCACTCGGTGAGCTTGCCCGCGATGAAGTCGGACGTCGCATGCTCCGCGAACGCGAGCTCCGGGTGCTGGTGCAGGTGCCGCCGCACGGCGACCAGTTCCTGTTCATAGGGCAGCAGCTGGTCGATGCGCGTGTAGGCGCGTGGGTCTGGGGATCGGGTCATTCGAGAACGATGTTGTTGGCTTTGGCGATGCGCTGGTAGAACTGGATGCGCTCGGCGATTTCGGCCTGGTAGGCCTGCGGCTTCACGTCCTCCGGCACCATCATGCCCTTGTCCTCCCATACGCGGCGGGTCGCGGGGTCCTGCAGCACCTTCCGCATGGTCTGGTAGAGCTTCTGGATGATCGCGTCCGGAGTCCTGGCGGGCGCGGCCAGCCCCGTCCAGGACGTCAGGTTCAGGTCCGGCAGCTTCAGTTCGGAGAAGGTCGGCACGTCGGGAAGCTGCGGCACCCGCTGCGGAGAAGCCACGGCCAGGGCGCGCAGCTTGCCGGCGCGGATGTTCGCCAGGTTGGACGACAGGTTGTTCCAGGTGACCTGCACCTGGCCGGCGATGAGGTCGGTCACCGCGACTCCGGCGCCGCGGTACGGGATGTGCGTCATCGGCATCTTCGCCTGGCTCTTCAGGAGCTCCATGCTCAGGTGGGAAACCGAGCCGGTGCCGGCGCTCGCGTAGTTCAGCGATCCCGGGTGGGCCTGTGCGTACTTCACCAGGTCGGCGAACGAGCGTACCGGCAGGTCGGCGTTCACCAGCAGCACGTTGGCGAGCCGGTCGATCAGCGTGATGGGTGCGAAGTCCTTCACCGCGTCGTAGGGCAGGCTGGCGTTGACGGCCGGGTTGACCACGTGCGTGCTCTGCGACGTCACGATCAGCGTGTAGCCGTCGGGCTTTGCCCTCGCCACATAGACGGAGCCCATCGTGCCGCCCGCGCCGCCCTTGTTGTCCACGACGACCGGCACGCCCAGTTCGCGGCTCAGGCGGTCCGCCATCAGCCGGCCCGAATTGTCCACGGATCCACCGGGCGCGAACGGCACCACGAGCGTGATGGGCTTGTGGGGATAGGTGGACTGCGCATGCGCGGAAGACAGCGGCGCCATGCTCCCCGCTGCCGTCGCTGCTGCTGCCATGCCCATGAAATCGCGTCGCTTGATCTGCATGTGGTACCTCGGTGAAGAAGCCGCGAGGTTAAGAAAACCGGGTACGGCGGACAAACGACAAATTCGCCCGGGGTGTTGACATGGTGTAATCGCCTGCCATGAAGATCCATTCTCCGTCGCTGGTGGAGCTGCATGCCTTCCTGGCCGTCTGCCGGCACGGCAGTTTTCGCCGCGCAGCCGATGCGCTGTGCGTGACGCCCGCGGCCGTGAGCCGCGCAGTGCAGCGCCTGGAGGAACATCTGCAGGGAGAGCGGCTTTTCGAACGCTACGCGACGGGCGTCAACCTGACGGCGAGAGGGGCGGAGCTGCGCAAGCTCACGGAGCGGCATGTGCTCGCGCTGGAGTCCGCCGCGGAGACGATGGGGCGCTCGGCTTCGCCGCAACGCGTACGGCTGAGCGTGATCCCCACGCTGGGCATCCAGTGGCTCATGCCCAGGATGCCCGCGTTCAGGGCGGACCACCCGGGTATCGAGATCGAACTGCGCCAGTTCAAGCACGACGAGGATTTCACGCGGGACGACGTGGACCTGTGGATCGAAGTGAAGCGGCCCCAGCGCAGATGGCCCGCGCATGTCCGGACCCGCTACCTGCTGGGCCGGGAGTTCGTCGCGGTGTGCGCGCCGGGCCTGCGCCAGCGGTACCGCGATCCGCAGGACCTGCAGGCCGCCACCTTGCTCCACCACACCAACTTTCCCGACAATTGGGAGCGCTGGTTCGCCAGGGCGGGTGCGCCGTGCACGCCGCGGCTCGGGCCGGGGTTCGACCTGACGATGCACCTGATCATCGCGGCGAAGGCCGGGATGGGGGTTGCCGTCGTGCCGGCGTGCCTGGTGGAGCGCGAACTGTCGGGCGGCGAGCTGGTGATGCCGTTCGACATCGAGGTGTCCTGCGGGCGTGGCTACTTCCTGTGCTCGAAGCGTGACGGCCCGCCATTCCCGGCCCTGGAGACATTCGCGGAATGGCTGGAGGTGCAGGCGGTGCCCGCAGGGGCGTAGCCGTTGCACGGCCCTGTCTGCCTTGCCTGATGGTGCATCGGCCTACAGCGGGGGTACACGGGGCCACTTACTCTTGGTTTTCGCCATGCCGCCAACCAGACCAGGAGTGAATATGCAGTCATCCGCAGGCCAGCCCGACCTCGTGAACCTCGATGATCCCGATTCCGTCGCGCGATGGGTCCGGGAACTGGACACGACCGAGAGCCAGTTGAGAGATGCCGTCGCCCAGGTGGGCACGAAGGGCGCCGATGTCGAGATGCATCTCAAGGGCGCACGCAGCTCGACCAATGAAGACCGGATGAAGAAGGCGCCTGCCGGGGGACGGTAGGCGGTCGCTGCACTATGCGCCACCTGCGCCTTGCGGCGCGAACGCGTTGCGACCCCGTTCACGCGCCGTGGCGATGTGGGATGCAGTGCTCGCGCTGTCGATGCCATACAGGATCGTGGAGTTGACCACCCTGGCTCCGCAGTAATCGAAGATGCCGTGGTCGATCTGGGTGCGCAGCGCCTTGTCGTAGCCGTGCCGCGCATACGTTCCCTCGTCGGCGGCGCCGATCCCGAGCAGGTGGACGGCAAGGCGCCCGAGCCGCTTCTCGATGGCGCCTTCCGGCGTTTCCGAGTAGGCCCACCCGTTGGAGAAAACCCGGTCGATCCAACCCTTGAGCTGCCCTGGGAACGACCACCAGTAGACCGGGTAGACCAGCACCAGCGCATCGGACCGGTCGATGCGCTCCTGTTCGCGCTGCACGTCGGGCGGAACGGAGGCCTTCGACAGGAACGCGGCCCGGTCCGCCGGATTGAATGCGGGCTGGAACCCCTCTGCCGCCAGGTCTGCCAGCTCGGTGGTGTGCTGGCCAGTCTCTTCGACGCCTTGCGCGAACGCGTGCGCGACAGCGTGGGTGAGCGAACGGGGATCGGGGTGACTGGCGACGATGAGGGCGTGCATGGGCATCCTCGTGTCGGGGTTAAGCTACCATTCGTATGTTATCGCTTTAAATTACTTTTGGTAGGTTATCGATGCCAGGCCATTCGACCACGCCGGACACGGGCCGTGCGATCAAGCGGCGCCTGCCCAAGGAGGCCCGGCAGCGCCAGCTGCTGGACGTCGCATGGTCCATCGTTCGCAGCGAAGGCAGCGATGCGCTCACGCTGGGCTTTCTGGCCGAGCGCGCGGGCGTGACCAAGCCCGTCGTCTATGACCATTTCGGGACGCGCAACGGTTTGCTGGCCGCGCTCTACGAGGAGTACGACGGCAGGCAACACGCACTGCTGGACGAGGCCCTCGCGGCCTGCGCCAGGACACTTCCCGCGGTCGCCCAGGTCATCGCCGCGAGCTACGTCGGCTGTGTCATGACCATGGGCCGGGAGATGCCGGGAGTGAGCGCGGCGCTGACGGGCTCACCGGAACTGGAGGCCCTGAAGAAGGAGCATGAAACCCTCTTCATGGACAAATGCCGCCGCGCGCTCGCGCCTTTCGCGAAGAAGCCCCTGAAGCCGGCCGCCATGCGCGCCATGCTGGGGGTGGCCGAAGCGGTGTCCTTCGCGGCGCTGGCGGGGGAGGTGGATCCCGTGGATGCAGAGAACGAGATCTACGACGCGATCGAGCGGATCACGCGCAGGGGTTGATGCAACGCCGTCACGAGGCCTCGGCGCGTTGAGCGGCCGCGTCCCAGACCTGCATGATGCCGGTCACCGCGCTGTCGAGGGCTGCCGGGGCCACGCCGTCCCGCGCCAGTGTGGACAGGCCGACCAGAAAGCTCCCGAACACCATCGCCAGCGCGCGCACGTCGGTACCGGCCGGCAGCTCGCCCGACTGCACCGCGCGCTCGATGCAGGCGGCGATACCCTTGCGGGTACGGGCGCGTGCCTTGGCCAGCAGTTCCTGCACGTGGGCATGTTCCGGCGAACAGACGGCGGCTGACAGAACCATCAGGCAACCCTTGGGGTGGCCGCGTTCGCTCTGCATCTTGGCGGAGCGGCGCAAGGTCAGCTCGATGGCCTGGCGTGCCGGAACGCTGTCGTCCCACAGGCTTTCCTCCACACGCCCGTGCGTGGCCAGGTAGCGCGCCACGACCTCCTTGAACAGCGCCTCCTTGGAGCCGAACGCCGCATAGAAGCTGGGGGCCGTGATGCCGCCGCCGATGCCGGCCTTGAGCTGGGCCAGCGAGGTGGATTCGTAGCCATGCTCCCAGAAGAGGTGCATGGCCTGCTGGATGGCCTCGTCACGGTCGAAGCTGCGGGGGCGGCCCATTTGCGCCATGGGGAACTCCTTGAGGGAATAGATAAATACTAGTCGATACAAAAGTCGTTGACAAGCGGTTCAAGGCCTCGATACATTTATACCAATCGATATGAAAGTAATGCGATGACCGAAACGACCCTTCCTCCCCGCAAGGGCGCCACGCGCCCCGCCGATGCCGAGCGACTGCCGCTCGCGGCCTTGCTGGCCCTGGCCATGACCGGCTTCATCTGCATCGTGACCGAGACCCTGCCGGCGGGCCTGTTGCCGCAGATCGGTGAAGGATTGGGCGTGTCCCAGTCGTTCGCGGGGCAGATGGTCACGGCCTATGCCCTGGGATCGCTGCTGGCGGCCATTCCCCTGACCATCGCGACACGCGGCTGGCGGCGTCGCAACGTGCTGCTGCTGACCATCGTGGGGTTCCTGGTCTTCAACTCCGTCACGGCACTGTCCGCGAACTACTGGCTGACGCTGGTATCCCGCTTTTTCGCCGGCACGGCGGCTGGGCTGGCCTGGAGCCTGCTGGCGGGCTACGCGCGCCGGATGGTCGAGCCGCACCAGCAGGGACGCGCCATGGCCATCGCCATGGTGGGAACGCCGGTCGCGCTCTCGCTCGGGGTCCCGCTGGGAACCTGGCTCGGGGCTGTCGCAGGCTGGCGGACGGCATTCGGCATCATGTCGCTGCTCACGTTGGCGCTGATCGTATGGGTGCAGGCGAAGGTGCCCGACTATCCGGGCCAGTCAGGCCGCGAACCGATGCCGCTGCGCCGGGTCTTCACCACCCCGGGCGTGCGCCCGGTGCTGGGCGTCGTGGTCGCATGGATGCTGGCCCACAACATCCTCTACACCTATGTGGCACCGTTCGTGGCGTCCGCCGGCCTGGCAGCCCGGGTGGACAAGGTCCTGCTGGTGTTCGGTCTCGCTGCCACGTTGCTGCAGACGGCTCTGGCCGATACCGCCGGCGACGGCGCCGATGTGGCGCTGTCGATGAACGTGGTGGCCTGGAATGGCGCGATTGCCGGTGGAGGCCTGCTGGGCGGCGTCCTATTGGAAACCCAAGGGGTGGCTTCGCTCCCCTGGGCTGTCCTGGCGTTGTTGTCGGCCGGATGGCTGGTGGCCTGGTCGGCCCGCTCGCGGGGGTTTCCCGCAGGGCATCGGTCATCCAACATGGCGGTGGCGGGCCACTGATGCGCCTGCGGTGGAATCCCGGCCGGCATGTGCTTCGGCCAGGGAGTCGCCCCCCGGGGCAGGCGTTGCCTCAATTCGGGAAGGCGACGCCGACCAGCGGACTGCGCAGGCTGGCCGCGTTGCGCGCCGACAGCGTGTAGGTGCTGCTGTCGTCGGTCGAGAGGTCGCTCACGAAGAAGAAGCCTTGCGCGGCACGCTGGTTCATCGCGGCCAGCTTCTGGTCCGCCGTCTGCTGCAGGCTGACCGCGCTCAGGTCGTATTCGACGGCGCCGCTCTGCGCCGAGCTCTTCTCGAAGACCTGCCCGATGGCGCCACCCTGCAGCGAGAACGCGCCCAGGTAGAACCCACCCTGCGCGCCCTGTTCGTTCAGCCGCTGGCGCAACGCGTCGCCGCTGGCCATGCCGCCGGAGCCGGACACGGGGATCACGGTGTAGGAATAGGTGGTGGCGCTGGAGTCCTTGGCGTAGAGGTTGAAGCTGTCCTGGCCCGCGCCGATCGGGCCGACCAGCCGGTAGCCCCGTGCGCCCTCGGCGTTCAACTGGGCCTGGAAGGCATCGCTGCCCAGGCTGCCGGAGATGGCCTGCCGCTCGTAGGAATAAGTGGCGCCGCGCGCCGCGTCGCGCACCGTGAGCAGGCTGATGCCCGGGCCGTCGCCGGACATGTAGGGCCCCTTGAAGGCGAAGCCGCGTGCGCCCTGCTGGTTGAGCTGGGCCACCAGCCCATCGCCCGAGTCGGCCTGCGCCACCGTTTCATAGGTCAGCCGCGAGCTGCTGTGCGCGGTGTCGGTCACATAGAAGTCGTTCTGCGCGCTGCCCGTCACCATGGCCGACAGGTAGGCATAGCCGCGCGAGCCCTGGTCGTTCATGGCGGCCAGCAGCGCAGCGCCGGAGGCTGCGGGCTGGGCGATGTACTGGCCGGTGACCAGGGGGGGAGGCGTGGTGCCGCCACCGCCATTGCCGCCCCCGCCGCCGTTTCCACCGCCGCCACCGTCCACGCCTCCGCCGCCGCCTCCAAAGACGTCTCCCCCGCCGCCTCCGCCTCCGCAGGCGGCCAGGCAGGCGGTCAGGGCAAGGGCCGCGGCGCGGCGGGTCATGGCAAGAGCATTCATGGAAATCCTTGGGTAGCTGAGTGAAGGGGGCGGCGGCAATCCGTCCTGTTGCATCGTTCGTTGCAACGCATCGGACCGCACGCTGGGTACAAAGGAAAATTATTTGCACCAGGGCCGAGCGGCACTCACCCCACCAGAGCATGGTTTTTGTTTCACGCTGTAGCCCGGCGGATTCATCGCGCGTCCTGCCGAAGGCCTGAAGACCCAACGCGCACGACTTTGCGAGTCCGTGGGTGCCTACACTCGCTGACACTTTCTGCGCGATGTCTGCGGCATGTCGTGCCATGTACCTGCATGGTGCTCAGGAGATGCTCTGCAGGGCCGTTCGGATGCTGCCGGCCATCTCGCCGATCTGCGCCTCGCTGATCACCAGCGGAGGCGAAAGCACCAGCGTATCGCCCGAGTTGCGCAACAGCACGCCGGCCTCGAAGCAGGCCAGGTGCACGGCCTGGCCGCGCGCGCCTGCGGCATCCGCACGCGGCGCCAGTTCCACGGCGCCCAGCAGGCCGATGTTGCGCACGTCCACCACGTGCGGGGCATCGCGCAGGCCATGCAACGCGGCCTGCCATGCCGGGGCGATGGCATGCACGCGCGCGGCCAGGCCCAGCTCTTCGTGCACGTCCAGCGTGGCCAGGCCGGCTGCGCAGGCCAGCGGGTGGGCCGAGTAGGTGTAGCCGTGGAACAGCTCGATTCCATTGGCCGACCCCTGCATGAAGGCCTCGTACACGCTGTTGCCCACGATCACCCCGCCCATGGGCACGGCCCCGTTGGTCATGCCCTTGGCGCAGGACATCAGGTCGGGCGTGACGCCGAAGGCCTGGGCCGCGAACGGCGCGCCCACGCGCGAGAAGCCGGTGATCACCTCGTCGAAGATCAGCAGGATGCCGTGCTGCGTGCACAGCTCGCGCAGGCGCTGCAGGTAACCCACGGGCGGCGGGTACACGCCGCCCGAGCCGGTGACGGGCTCGACGATCACCGCCGCGATGGTGGCCGGGTCGTGCACCACGAACAGCTGCTCCAGTGCATCGGCGTAGTGCGCGCCCGTGGCGGGCAGGCCGCGCGAGAAGCGGGCGTCGGCATCGTAGGGCAGGGGCAGGTGGGCGGTGTCGGGCAGCAGCGGGCCGAAATCGCGCTTGTGGCGCCCGAGGCCTGCCACCGAGAGGCCGCCGAATCCCATGCCGTGGTAGCCCTTGGCGCGGCCCACCAGCAGGGTGCGGCGCGCGTCGCCGCGCGCCTGGTGGTATGCGCGGGCGATTTTGAGCGCCGTGTCCACCGCCTCCGAACCCGAGTTGGTGAAGAAGACATGGTCCATGCCCTCGGGCGCCAGATCGGCAATGCGCCGGGCCAGCGTGAAGGCGGCCGGGTGGCTCATCTTGAACGACGACACGAAGTCCATGCGGCCCGCCGCCTCGCGGATCGCCTCGGTGATGCGCGGCTGCCCGTGGCCCGCATTGCAGCACCACAGGCCCGCCATGGCGTCCAGCACCTGGCGGCCGTCGCTGGCGGTGTAGTGCATGCCGTGTGCAGCGGTGAACAGCATGGGCTGCTGCTGGAACTGGCGCTGGGCGGTGAAGGGAAGCCAGAAGGCGGTGTCGTCGGGTGCGCAGGAGTGCGGGGCAGAGCTCATGGGGGCTTCCGGTAAAAGTTGCGATCCCCGTTATTATGTTTTTTGTTAAAACAAAAATCAATTCACAACGCGACACACGACATGGGGGTTCCCGCCCTCAGGTCTTTGCCGGTGGCCTCAGGCGGCTGGCCACGTCGAGGTGGCGCAGCATCAGCAAGGCAGCCAGTTCCTGGTCGCCGGCCTGCATGCGGTCCAGCATCTCCAGGTGCTCCCGGCAGTTCACCTCCATGCGCTCGCGGCCGTACTTCCAGTCGTAGTTGGACAGGCGGCGCAGCCGGTTCTGGCGCTGGATGTCCATGTGGAAGAAGCGGTTGCCCGAAGCGGCGGCAACCCCTTCGTGGAAGGCCGCATTCATCTCGAAGAAGGCGATGCTCGACGAGTCCTCCGTCAGATGGCGCAGGAACTCCTCGTGCTGGTGGCGCATGTCCTCCGCCCAGGCCTGCGGCAGCGCAAAGCCGGGCTCCCGGATGGCCGCGGGCTCGATCACCATGCGGTAGCGGTAGCTTTCATGGCGAACG
The DNA here is from genome assembly GCF_042847045.1 of Acidovorax sacchari. Classification (NCBI taxonomy): domain Bacteria; kingdom Pseudomonadati; phylum Pseudomonadota; class Betaproteobacteria; order Burkholderiales; family Comamonadaceae; genus Acidovorax; species Acidovorax sacchari. The sequence continues at coordinate 4,077,174 of NZ_AP035783.1, read as the reverse complement.
CTGGCGTCCCAGGCCCCGGTGGAGAAGCGCCAGCCGTAGCCCAGCTTGGGCTCGATGGCGCCCAGGTCGGCCAGGCGTTCCAGTGCGTTGCGGATGGCGGGGCGCGCCAGGCCGTAGGCCTCCATCAGTTCCTTTTCCGACACGTACTCGCCCAGGTTGCCGCGCTGGCGGTCGAAGGCGATGCGGCGCAGCAACTGGTCGCTGTCTTCGGCCGGCTCGCGTGCGGCCGAGGGCAGGGGCGGCACGCGCAGCAGCTCCACGCCGCGGTGCGGCTTGCGCTCGGTGAAGCCCTGTTGCGCCAGGTGGTCGAGCGCGGCGCGCACGGGAGTGCGCGAGACGCCCAGGCGCTCGGCGAGCTGGTTCTCATTGAGCCGCGCGCCCACCGTCAGGCCGTCCTCGTGGATGAGGCGGCTGATGCGGTCTGCCAGCTCGAGATGCAGGGGGGTAGAAACCATGGTTGGAAAATATTGATGTTTTTTATTATACAAAATACAATTTGCTCATCGATCGCCCGATCGCTCACTCCACTCATCGCCATGGACCAGACCTTTCCCTGGGGCACCGACCAGCCCATTCCCTCCTGCCCCCTGATCGAGATCAGCGGCGCACCGCGCGAGCGGGGCCGCCAGTATGGCGAACAGGCCAAGGCCCGCATCCTGCGGGGCATCGCACATTACTCCTCCCAGCTCGAAGCCAGCAAACTCGGCTGGCCCGAGATCGGCACGCTGGTAAAGACCTTCGAGCCCACCATCGAGGCCTTCGAGGCGGCCTACCTCGATGAGATGCGTGGCATCGCCGAAGGCGCCGGGGTCTCGTATGAAGCCGTGGTGATGCTCAATGCCCGTACCGAGATCCTGAAGCTCGCCGACCGCCGCCGCAAGGGCCAGCCCGCGCAGATCGATCCCGATGGTTGCACCGGCGTGGTCGCCATGCCCGGGGCAACCGCCTCGGGACGCGTGATCCATGCCCAGAACTGGGACTGGAAGGCCGAGTGCGCCGAAACGGCCATCGTGCTGCGCGTGCTGCGCGAGGACGGCCCCGACATCCTGACCTTCACCGAGGCCGGTGGCCTGGCCCGTTCGGGCATGAATGCTGCGGGCATTTCCATCACCGCCAACTACCTGGAGTCCGACCGTGACTACCGCCAGCTCGGCGTCCCCCTCGCGTTGCTTCGCCGCAAGGCCCTGGAGCAGGTGCAACTGGCCCTGGCCATGCGCATCGTCTACTGCACACCCAAGTCGGCCTCCAACAACGTGATGGTCTCGCACGCGACCGGCGTTGCCATCGACTTCGAGTGCGCGCCCGACGAGACCTTCCAAATCCACCCCGAGCGTGGCGTCATCGTGCATGCCAACCACTTCCAGAGCCCTGTCGCGCTGGGCAAGGTCCGGGACATGGGCGTCGTGAACACCCCCGACTCGCTGTACCGCGACCTGCGCGTGCGCGCGCTGGTGGAGCCGCACATCGGCGCGCTGACGTGCGAGCACATCAAGGCCGCGCTGTTCGACGACTTCCAGTCGCCCTGGTCGGTGTGCCGCCCGCCGCGCCCCAACAGCAGCAGCAACCTGTCGGCCACCGTGGCCATGGTGGTGATGGAGCCCGCCCTGGGCGAGATGGAAGTGGCCATGCTGCCCGCGCTCAGCCGCAGCTTCCAGGCCTACAGCCTGGACCTGGAGCGTGAGCTGGCGCCGGCCTGACGCTGCCCCGTACCTGCCTGCCCCACGAAGAAAGGACCCCGAGATGACTGTCGCCCCCTCGCGCTGGCTGTCCAGCGGGCTGGCCTTGCTGGCCGGCCTGTGCTCCGTCGCCCAGGCCCAGCCGCAGCCCGACACGCTGCGCATCCGCCTGAACGCCGACATCCGCTCCACCGATCCCGGCATCAACCGCGACAACAATACCGACGCGGTGATGATGCACGTGGTCGAAGGCCTGGTGGCCTACCGCGAGGATGCCTCCGTGGCGCCGCTGCTGGCCCGGTCGGTCAGCACCTCGGCCGACGGCAAGACCTACACCTTCAAGCTGCGCCAGGGCGTCAAGTTCCACAACGGCGCGCCGCTGACGGCCGACGACGTCCTCTTCGCCTGGAACCGCTACATGGCACCGGCCAACAACTGGCGCTGCCTGGCCGAGTTCGACGGGCGCGGCCTGGCCAAGGTGGTCAAGGTGGAGGCGCCCGACGCGGCCACCGTGGTCTATACGCTGGACAAGCCCTCGGCCCTGTTCCTGGTCACGCTGGCGCGCGTGGACTGCGGTGGCACCGGCATCTACCACCGCAGTTCGCTCGACGCCGATGGCAAGTGGCGCGAGCCCGTGGCCACCGGTCCCTACAAGCTGGGCGAGTGGAAGCGCGGCCAGTACATCGAGCTCTTGCGCAACGACGCCTATGCCGCACTGCCCGGCCCGCGCGACGGCAACACCGGCGCCAGGATCGCCGAGACGCCCAAGGTGCGCTTCATCGTCATCCCCGATGCCTCGGCGGCCAAGGCCGCGCTGTTCTCGGGCGGTATCGACCTGAACTACGACATCAACGACGAGGACATGGCCGAGTACAAGGGTCGCAAGGACATCCTCATGGAAACCCAGGCCTCCATGAACGTGCAGGGCCTGCTGTTCCAGACGCGCGACCCGCTGCTCAAGGACGCGCGCATCCGCCGCGCCATTGCGCTGGCGTTGGACATGCCCGAGCTGGTGGCCACCGTCACCTCGGGCAATGCGCCGCCGAGCCGCTCGATCGTGCCCACGCCCAGTGCCTTCTACAAGCAGCCGCAGGCCGCGGTGCCCGCGCGCAACCTGGCGCAGTCCAGGAAGCTGCTGGCCGAGGCCGGCTACAAGGGTGAAACCATCAAGATCCTGGCCACCAAGCGCTACAACAGCGTCTTCAACATCGCCGTGCTGACCCAGGCCATGGTGCAGGAAGCCGGCATCAAGGCCGAGGTCGAGGTGCTCGACTGGGCCACGCTGCTGGATCGCTACAACAAGGGCAACTACCAGGCCATGGCGTTCACCTTCTCGGCACGGATGGACCCCGCCCTGTCGTACGAGATGGTCACGGGCCCCAAGGACAGGCAGCCGCGCAAGGTGTGGGACGACCCGCAGGCCTATGAACTGATCGCCAGGAGCATGGAAATCACCGACACGGCCCAGCGCCAGGCGCTGTTCGACAAGCTCGAAGCCCGCATGCGCGAAGACGTGCCCGCGGTCTTCATGTATTCGGCCGTGAACACCAGCGCTGCCCGTTCGTATGCCAAGGGCTACAAGGGCTGGGCACTGGGCACGCCGCGTGCATGGGGCGTGTCGCTGCGTGCGCCGTGATGGGCATGGCGTAGCTGAACCGTCGATCCAATGACAACCGCCATGGGTTCTTCCTTTCCTGCCTATCTGGGCCGGCGCCTGCTGTGGACGCTGCCCACCCTGTTCCTCGTGAGCCTGATGGTCTTCGTGCTCATGCGCCTGGTGCCGGGCGATCCGGCGCTGCTCATCCTGGGGGACAGCGCCACGCCCGGGCAACTGGCCGACCTGCATGCGCAGTTCGGTCTCGACCGGCCCATCCCCGTGCAGTTCACGCTCTGGCTCGGCCGGGTGCTGCAGGGCGACCTGGGCCATTCCATCACCAGCGGGGAGGCCGTGCTGCCGCTGCTGCTCGAGCGCTTCCAGGTGAGCGCTGCCATCGTGCTCGTGGCCGTGGCCCTGGCCGCGCTGCTGGCCGTGCCCGCGGGCCTGCTGGCCGCGTGGAAGCAGAACAGCGTGCTCGACACCATGGTGGTGGCCGCCGCCACCTTCTTCCTGTCCATGCCGAGCTTCTGGCTGGGATTGCTGCTGCTGCTCTTCGTCGGGCTCAAGCTCGGGCTGGTGCCGGTGGTGGGCTACGTGCCCTTCAGCGAGGACTGGCGCTCGGCACTCAGCTTCCTCATCCTGCCGACCATCACGCTGGCGCTGATCGAGCTGGGCATCCTCACCCGCATGGCGCGCGCCAGCGCCGTGGAGGTGCTGCGCCTGGAGTACGTGACGCATGCGCGTGCCAAGGGTCTGGCCGAGCGCCGCGTGCTGCTGCGCCATGTGCTGCCCAACGCCTTCGCTCCCACCTGGACCATGATCGGCCTGGTGCTGGGCAACCTGCTGGGCGGCATCGCCGTGCTGGAGACGGTGTTCACGCTGCCCGGCCTGGGCCGCCTGCTGGTGGATGCGATCTTCGCGCGCGACTACCCCGTCGTGCAGGGCTGCCTGCTGTTCATGGCCGCCATCTACGTGCTGGTCAACCTCGTGGTGGACCTGTGCTACCCCTTGTTCGATCCCCGGGTGTCCGCATCATGATGATCCAGCGCTTGATGAAACGCCTGCGCGCCAATGCCCTGGCCGGCGGCCTGCTGGTCGGCCTGGTCGGGGCCATGGCGCTGCTGTCCATTGTCTGGACGCCCTACAACCCCATGCGGGTGGCCTTGCGCCAGCGTCTGCAGCCACCCTCGGGCGCCTACCTGCTGGGTACCGACGAGTTCGGCCGCGACATCCTTTCGCGCCTGATGGCCGGAGCGGGCACCAGCCTGGTGGTGGCCGCGCTCACGGTGGCCCTGGCCCTGGTGCTGGGCGTGGTGATCGGCCTGGTGGCCGGCTACTTCCGCGGCTGGCTCGACCGGGTGCTGATGGTCTTCAACGATGCCCTACTGGCCTTTCCCGGCATTTTGCTGGCCTTGGGGGTGATGGTCATCGTGGGCGCCAACCAGTGGGGCATCATCGTCGCGCTGGGCCTGGCCTATGCGCCCACGGCGGTGCGCGTGGTGCGCGGCTCGGTACTCTCGCTGCGCGAGAAGGAGTACATCGAGGCCTCGGAGGTGATCGGCAACTCGGGCCTGCGCACGGTGTTCGCGCACATCCTGCCCAACTGCGTGGCGCCCCTGGTGGTGCTGGCCACGTCGATGTTCGGCTGGGTCATCCTGGCCGAGAGCGCGCTCAGCTTCCTGGGCCTGGGCGTTCCGCCGCCAGCGCCCACCTGGGGCAACATGCTGGCCTCGGGCCGGCCCTACATCGAGACCGCCGCCTGGCTGGGCATTGCGCCCGGCGCCTGCATCGCCATCACCCTGCTCGGCGTGAACCTGTTGGGCGATGCGCTGCGCGACTGGCTCGACCCGCGCATGGAGCACCACTGATGCGCCCCTCCATTCCTACCGCGGCGGAAAGAAACGACATGACGACGACCGAGAAGAACCCGCCGCCGCTGCTGTCCGTGCGCGAACTCACCGTGCACGGCCCGCTGGAGCGCCCGCTGCTCGATGCCGTCTCCTTCGATGTGCCTGCCGGCGGCGTGGTGGCCCTGGTGGGCGAATCGGGCAGCGGCAAGACCATGGCGGGGCGTGCCGTGCTCGGCCTGCTGCCGCCCCAGGTGCGCCAGAGCGGCGGCCGCGTGCTGCTCCAGGGCCGCGACGTGGGCACGCTGCCGGCCCGGTCGCTGCGTGCGCTGCGCGGCTGCGATGTGGGCATGGTGTTCCAGGAGCCCATGGTATCGCTCAACCCGGCCATGACCATTGCCGAGCAGTTGTTCGAGGGCCTGCGCCTGCACGAGAGGGTGACCACGGCCCAGGCACGCGAGCGCGCCATCGCCATGCTGCGCCGCGTGCAGATCGCCAATCCCGAGCGCTGCCTGGCCTCCTACCCGCACCAATTCTCGGGTGGCATGCGCCAGCGCATCATGCTGGCCTCGGTCATGCTGCTCAAGCCGCGCCTGCTGATCGCCGACGAGCCCACCACGGCGCTCGATTCGCTGAGCCAGCGCGAGGTCATGGAGATCATGGCCGAACTCACGCGCACCGAGGGCACGGCCGTGCTGCTCATCACGCACGACCTGGGGCTGGTGGCCCGCTATGCGCAGTCCGTGGTGGTGCTGGAAAAGGGCCGCCTTGTCGAGGCCGGCCCCGTGCGCAGCGTGCTCACCGCACCGCGCCAGGCCTACACGAAGAGCCTGATCGATGCTTTGCCCCAGCGCAGCGCCCCGCGCCCTGCGCGGCCGGCGCAGGCGCCGCTGATCGAGGCGAAGGATGTGCAGGTGAGCTTTCCGGGCACTCGCCAGGGCTGGCTGTCCAAGTCCGTGCCCCAGCTGGCGGTGCGCGGGGTGTCGCTGGCCATCCAGCCGGGCGAGGTGGTGGCGGTGGTGGGCGGATCGGGCTCGGGCAAGACCACGCTGGGCCGCGCGATGATCGGCCTGCTGCCCATCGCGGGCGGCGAAGTGTACTTTCGTGGCACGCCGCCGGGCGGGGCCCCTGCCGCGGGCCGGCGCGAATTCCGCCTGGCCTGCCAGCTGGTGTTCCAGGACCCGTATTCTTCGCTGGATCCACGGCAGCGCGTGCGCGACATCGTGGCCGAGCCGCTGCGCCACGGCCCGCCGCTCACGCGCGACGCGCTGCAGGCCACGGTGGATGCCATGCTGGCCGAGGTGGGCCTGGCGGGTTTTGGCGAGCGCTTTCCGCATGCGCTCTCGGGCGGCCAGCGCCAGCGCGTGGCGATCGCGCGCGCCTTGGTGCGCAAGCCCGCCTTCGTGGTGGCCGACGAGCCTGTGTCGGCCCTGGACATGACCATCCAGAAGCAGGTGCTGGAGCTTTTCAGGCGCCTGCAGGCCGAGCGCGGCTTCGGCTGCCTTTTCATCTCGCACAACCTGGCCGTGGTGTCCGAGATCGCCGACCGCATCGTCGTGATGGCGAACGGCCGCATCATCGAAGAAGGCAGCGTGGCCGACATCTTCGACCGGCCGCAGCAGCCCTACACGCGCGCACTGCTGGAGGCGGCGACGACCAGCGATTTGCTGGCAGAGTTGAGGATGTAGAGGCGTTTGCCCGACTCATCTTGACTTGAGCCGGTCGGAACGCCATGCGATCCGGTGCGAAGATGGATCGGTGGGATGAACGGGAACGCTGTGGAGAACGCAATTGCAGGCGATCAGCATCAAAGACTTCTACCTCGCATACATCGCCTGCCTCAACGCGCAGGACTGGTCCCGGCTGGGCGACTTCGTTCACGCCGACGTGCACCACAACAACCGCCCGCTCGGCCTGGCGGGCTATCGGGCGATGCTGGAAAACGACTTCGCCACGATTCCTGACCTTCGCTACGCAGTGGAGTTGCTGGTCGGCGATGAGAACTGCGTGGGGAGCCGGCTGGGATTCAACTGCTCGCCGCGAGGCGCGTTCCTGGGCCTGCCGGTGAACGGCAGGAGGGTCGTGTTTTCGGAGAACGTGTTCTACGAACTTCGCGACGGCAAGATCGCGCGGGTCTGGTCCGTCATCGACAAGTTGGCGATTGAAGCGCAGCTTGCATGAGCTGGAGTGATGCCCGGGCTGTAGCTTGTGCCGAGCACGGTCGCATCCGCGGTGGCGTGCCGAAGACGAGAAACCACGTCGTGCGAAGGCGAACGTATGCCGGGCAGCTCCCCAGCGAGCTGGCGCAGGTGTGCAACCTCGCCACCTTGTCCCCGGCAGGGCTGGAAAACGTGCTGCGCGGAACAGCGGTGACCGAGGTGTGGGGGGTGGGCCGCAAAATAGGCGCCCAGCTGATCGAGGCCGGCGTGCACACCGTGTGGGACTTGACCCAGATGGACCCGGCCCTGGCCCGGCGTCGCTGGAATTTGGTGCTCGCGCGCACCGTGCGAGAGCTGCAAGGCTTTTCGTGCATCCAGCTGGAAGACGTGCCCCCGCCGAAACAGCAGATCGCGTGCACGCGGTCATTCGGCCGACCTATCACCGACCTGCCGCCACTGATCGAGGCTGTGAGCGAGTACGCCACACGTGCCGCGGAAAAGCTGCGCGAGGAACACAGCTTGGCTGGGCAGTTGCTGGTCTTTGCGCACACGTCGCTGCACCGCGAAGGCCCCAGGTTTTCACGCTCGCTGATGGTGCCGCTGCGCCGGCCGACCGCCGACACCGGCCAGTTGGTTGGCGCTGCCGTAGAGGGCATCCGCCGTATTTACAAGCCGGGCTACCTGCTCATCAAGGCCGGCGTGATGCTGCTGGATCTCCAGCCCGCCACCATTCACCAGTGCGAGTTGCAGATGGAGGATGAGCCAGCGCGCGACAGAACGCGCCTAATGTGCGCGCTGGACGCGATCAATGGGCGGTATGGCAAAGGCACGCTGCACATGGGCGCTACGGGCTTGGCGGACGAGCGGCGCGAGTGGGTGATGCAGGAACGCTGGACGCCGCGATACACCACTAGACTGGAAGAGTTGCCGTTGGCTCGGGCTTAACCCTGGGAGGCCTTGGCACCGTGGAAAAGATGCTCCGGCATAGCCCAGCTTCTGTCGCAAATTTTTGCGGTTTTAATTTGATTGTCGCTTTAAGGAGATTAACGATGTATTGGGAAAAAACTGTCGAATATTTTTTCTTGTGTCATTGCATACAGTCGAAATTAGTTGATTTCGCTTCTCCGTTGTCGGGGAAGCACGAGCGAGGCGCTGGAGACGCGATTTTTGGTAATTGCTCGAATTTGCTTCTGATTGAGTTCAAGGCTGACGATAAGAGCCTGGATACTGAAGAAGAAAAATTTGATGATTATAAAACTGCCAAGAAGCTCTTGGCAAATTCAGATTTGCATCACTTCTTCGTGTATGGAACGAAAGACGATCGGGGTTTTAAAGTTGCAGCAACGAGATATTTCTCTCGGCACGCTGTGCATTTGGATAATTGTCTACCCACGGGATTGCCCAAAGACCCATTCGACAAGTATCTTCTTCAGTTTCTTGCACTAAGGAAGCGGGATGGACGAAGCGGTGGCAAGGCGATCATTTCCGACTTCGCCAACGTAATTGGTTTAAACAGTAATGGCTGTATCGTTCAAGCATGCACTTTGGCTGAATATAGCGCCCAGGTCTTCCCTACCTTGGTAAAAGATTTGACTCATGAGACCGACGCCACTCCATCAGTTACTCCCAAGAGAAAGCCGTAAAAGGCTAGCTCCGTGCACGCGGAACTCTGAGCAGGGCTGTTGGGCGGCTAATGCAGTTAGCACCTAGTTGACTCGGCAGCACTTGCATTGGACGGACTGAATGAAGGGCCAATCAACAGCGTTACGTTACTTCACTGACGTGGCATATGCAGCCCACTCCTGCATGATGGCAGCCCGTTTTTCCATCATGTCGCCGAGCCGGTAGGCCGCTTCCGTTTTGGTGTCGATGCTGTGTGCAAGACACAGCTCCACCGCGTCGCGTGGGTGGTTCGTCGTATCCCCTGCCCAGTCCCTGAAAGTCGAGCGGAAGCCATGCGGCACGGGTCCAGCTTGTGGCGCCGCATGAGCGTGGTCAGCGCCATGTCGGAGAGCGCACCTGCGCGGTTCGACGGGAAGACGTGATGCACCAGCGCATGGCGCGGCTGTGCTTTCAACAGCGCGACTGCCTGCCGCGAGAGCGGAACGCGGTGTTCCTTCTTCGCCTTCATCCGCTCGGCCGGCACGGTCCACAGCGCCGCATCCAAGTCCACATCGTCCCACACCATGCCGCGCACCTCGCCAGAACGGGCAGCTGTCAGGATCAGAAATTGAAGTGCGCGCGCGCTCTGCCCATCAAGCGAGGACAGCAGGAGATAGACCCCCGGCAGCTCGGCGAAGGGCACCGCGGCGTGGTGCTTCACCGGCGCCACCTTATTCGGGTCGGCCAGGATGTGTTCCAACTGCCCACGCCACCGTGCCGGATTCGTGCCAAAGCGATGACCGTGCGCGGTTGCCCAATCGAGGATCTGTTCGACGCGCCCGCGCAGGCGCGTGGCTGTTTCGGTCTTTGTCTTCCAGATCGGTGACAGTGCGCGGAGCACCATGGATTGATCAACCTCTGAGACAGGCATGCTTCCGAACTTGGGCGACACGTAGGTTGCAAGCGTGTTGCGCCACTGCTGCGCGTGCTTAGTGCTGCGCCAGGTCGTCTCATGCTCCTGGATAAATGCTTCGGCCGCTTTGTCGAACTCCAGTTTCTGAGCATCCGCCAGCCGCGCAGCCTCACGGGCAGCGGCGTGCGCTGCCAGTGGGTCGGTGCCAGCATCCCGAAGTCCGATGGCGTTGCGTGCGGCTTCCCGGGCGGCCGATAGGGACACGCGTGGGTAACTGCCCAAGCTCATGCGGCGGCGCGTCCCGCGAAACAGTACCGAAGGACCCACATGCGCGTGCCGCCTTCAACGCGCAGATTCAGGCCGGTCGCCCCACCTACCGCGTGCGAGCCCTCGACCCGAAGACGGGACACCTCAAGAGCGGTCATTTCAAGAATGCGCTTGGGCATATCCGAATTTGTAGGCCATCAAGTAGGCCAAAAAAGTTTGAATTAAGGATGGACAGCTTGTGATGGGCTGCTGATTGGGTGCTGTATATAACAACAGCAAACGCAGCGTAACACGATGATCTATAAGGTCAATGCCGTAGCATGGACGAAAAAAAGCGCCCGTTGAGGGCGCTGTTTTTGCTGATCTGGCGGAGACTGTGAGATTCGAACTCACGGACGGTTGCCCGTCGGCAGTTTTCAAGACTGCTGGTTTAAACCGCTCACCCAAGTCTCCGCAGGCTGCAGGGTTCGCATTCTAGCCGCGTGGGGCAGTCCCTCAATCTCGCCCCGCCCGCAGCAACCCCTTCTTCTCGATGAACTCGATCACCTGATCCAGCCCCTGCTGGGTCTTGAGGTTGGTCATCACGAACGGCTTGAGTCCCTGGGCGGTGGTGCGCATGCGGCGCGTGTCGGCCTCCATCACGTCCAGGTTCGCGCCCACGTGCGGTGCCAGGTCGGTCTTGTTGATGACGAAGAGGTCGCTCTTGGTGATGCCGGGGCCGCCCTTGCGGGGGATCTTCTCGCCGGCGGCGACGTCGATGACGTAGATGGTGAGGTCGCTCAGCTCGGGGCTGAAGGTGGCGGCCAGGTTGTCGCCGCCGCTTTCGACGAAGACGATGTCGGCATCGGGGTACTGGGCCAGCATGCGGTCGATGGCCTCGAGGTTGATGGAGCAGTCCTCGCGGATGGCGGTGTGGGGGCAGCCGCCGGTTTCCACGCCCATGATGCGTTCGGCGGGCAGGGCGCCGCTGACGGTGAGCAGGCGCTGGTCTTCCTTGGTGTAGATGTCGTTGGTGATGGCGACCAGGTCGTATTGGTCGCGCATGGCCTTGCAGAGCATCTCCAGGATGGTGGTCTTGCCGGAGCCGACGGGACCGCCGATGCCCACGCGCAGCGGGGGCAGGGGCTTGGTGCGGTTCGGGACGTGGTGCAGGGGCGAGGAGGTGGTCGTGTTCGTGTTCATGGTCATGGCAGTCATGAGCGGAAAAGGCGGGAATACTGCGTTTCGTGGCGTGCCGAGAGCACGGCCAGCATGGGGGAGAAGGCCTGGCGCTGCGCGTCGCCCAGTTGCATGGCATGGGCCACGGCGCCGGGGATGGCGGCGGCGAGCCGCGCGAGGATGCGCTGTCCGGCGCTCTGGCCCAGGGGCACGGCCTTGATGGCGGCCTGGACCATGTTCTCGGCCCAGCCGAAGGCGCAGGCGAGCAGCACGTCTTCGGCGCGCGCCTCGGTGCGCGCGGCGGCGAGGGCAAAGGCCACGGGGTAGGTGGGCGGCAGGGCGGCGAGGCGGGCGACGTCGGCCAGGGCCTCCGCATCGCCTGCGTGCTGGTTGCGCAGCCAGTCGGCGAGGGAGCGGCCCATCTGCTCGGTCTGCAGGCGCAGCTCGCTGGTTTCTCGGGTGTGCAGCACCCAGTCGTTGAGGGCGCGCACGCGCTCCGCGTCGCCCGTGCGCCAGGCGGCGAGGGCCTGGTGGACGACGGCGAGGTCGCCGCGGGCCTGGGTGAGCATCAGCTGTTCCTGCAGCCAGGCGGCGGCCGTGGCTTCGGTGGTGACGCCCGCGCATTCGACGGCGATCTCCAGGCCTTCGGAGTACGAGAAACCGCCCACGGGCAGGGCGGGTGATGCGAGCCAGATGAGCTGCAGCAGGCTGGCGGCGGGCAGGCCTTGCGGCGCCGGTGCCGGACCGTGCGCCGCAAGACCGGCGGAAGCGTCGAGCGCGGGCGCCATGCGCGCTTCAGCGGGCGAGGGAATGCGGATGGGCGTGGCCATGGTCCTGGCCGTGATCGTGGTGGTGGCCGCAGTCGTGATCGTGGTCATGGTCGTGATCGCAGCCCTCGGCTTCGTGGCCGTGGTCATGGCCTGGTGCATGCGTGCCGTGGCCGTGGCTGTGCGCGTGGCCATGCCCATGGTCGTGGCCGTGATCGTGTCCGTGCGCATGGCCATGTCCGTGACCGTGCCCGCCTGCCGCATACGCGCCGCCTTCGGGCTCGAAGGGGGCCTGCTGCTCGGTGACGATGAGGTGCATGGCGCGCAGCATGTCGGCGAGCACGTGGTCGGGTTCGATCTGCAGGTGGTCCGGGCGCAGTTCGATCGGCACGTGGCGGTTGCCGAGGTGGTAGGCGGCGCGGATGAGGTCGAAGGGCGTTCCGTGCTGCGTGCAGTGGGTGATGCGCAGCACGGCCTGGGGCGCGGCGAGCACGCGGACCATGCTGCCGTCCTCGGCCACGAGCACGTCGCCGCCGCGCACGACGGTGCCGCGGGGCAGGAAGACGCCCAGTTCGCGCCCGGTGGAGTCGGTGGCGGCGAAGCGGCTTTTCTGGCGCACGTCCCAGTCGAGTTCGACGGTGGCGGCGCGCTTGAGCAGGACGGGGGCGAGGCCGTGGCCCTGGGGAAGGAGTTTGTTGGCGGTCAGCATGTCGGGGTCCTGGGCGGCGAAAACGCCATTCTGCGGCTTCGCGCCCCTGTCCGGACGCCTGGGGCCGGCCGGCGGGCGCCTGGCGGATGCGTGTTCGTCAGAGCGCGCGTGTCATGAAGTGGCTGGCCGGGTCGGGGCCGTAGCTGCCGAACGGCGCGCAGTCTTCGAAGCCGTGGCGTGCGTACAGCGCGCGGGCCGGTGCGAAGAAGGGCTGGCTGCCCGTCTCCAGGCTGATGCGCGCGTGGCCGGCGGCGCGGGCTTCGGCAAGGGCGTGGGCCAGCATGCGGGCGGCGATGCCCTGGCCGCGCAGGGCGGCGGCCGTGCGCATCGACTTGAGTTCCGCATGGCCGGCGTCCAGCCGCTTGAGCGCGACGGTGCCGACCAGATGGTCGCCGTCCGGCGTGTCCAGCCAGGCGCTCCAGAAGCGGATCTCCGGGCGGCGCAGGCCGTCCAGGTCGAGCGCGTGCACGCTCTCGGGGGGCGAGACGCGGCGCATGTCGGCCAGGTGCTCCTGCAGGAAGGCTGCGATGCGCGGATCGCTCAGGTCGTCCAGGCGGATGCGCAGGGCGGCCACGGCCGCGTCGGGGCGTGCGTCCATCGGCCGGCTCAGAAAAGGAAGTAGCGCTGCGCCAGCGGCAGCCGGGTGGCGGGCTCGCAGGTGAGCAGCTGGCCGTCGGCGCGCACGGTGTAGGTCTGCGCGTCGATCTCCATGCGCGGGGTATAGCTGTTGTGCACCATGTGCTGCTTGCGCACGCTGCGCACGCCCCGCACGGCGCTCAGTTGCTTGGCGAGGCCGTAGCGTTCGCCCACGCCGGCCGCCAGGCCCGCCTGCGAGACGAAGGTGAGCGAGGAGCGGGCCAGGGAGCCTCCGAAGGCGCCGAACATGGGGCGGTAGTGCACGGGCTGCGGCGTGGGGATGGAGGCGTTGGGGTCGCCCATGGCGGCCATCGCGATGCTGCCGCCCTTGAGGATCATCGCGGGCTTCACGCCGAAGAAGGCCGGCTTCCAGACCACGATGTCGGCCCACTTGCCGACCTCCAGGCTGCCCACGTCGTGGGAGATGCCGTGGGCGATCGCGGGGTTGATGGTGTATTTGGCGACGTAGCGCTTGATGCGGTGGTTGTCGTTGCGGGGGCCGTCCTCGGGCAGGGCGCCGCGCTGCTGCTTCATCTTGTCGGCCGTCTGCCAGGTGCGCAGGATGACTTCGCCCACGCGGCCCATGGCCTGGCTGTCGCTGCTCATCATGCTGATGGCGCCCAGGTCGTGCAGGATGTCCTCGGCGGCGATGGTTTCCTTGCGGATGCGGCTTTCGGCGAAGGCGAGGTCTTCGGCGATGGACGCGTCCAGGTGGTGGCACACCATGAGCATGTCCACGTGCTCGTCCAGCGTGTTGCGCGTGTACGGCATGGTGGGGTTGGTGGAGGAGGGCAGGAAGTTGTCCTCGCCCACCACGCGCAGGATGTCCGGCGCATGGCCGCCGCCCGCGCCCTCGGTGTGGAAGGCGCAGATGCCGCGCCCGCCCACGGCGGCGATGGTGTTCTCGACGAAGCCGCTCTCGTTGAGGGTGTCGGAGTGGATGGCCACCTGCGTATCGGTGGCATCGGCCACGTCCAGGCAGTTGCTGATGGCCGAGGGCGTGGTGCCCCAGTCTTCGTGGAGTTTCAGGCCGATCACGCCGGCTTCGATCTGCTCGTGCAGCGCGGCGGGCAGGCTGGCGTTGCCCTTGCCCAGGAAGCCGATGTTCATCGGGAAGGCGTCTGCCGCCTGCAGCATGCGCTCGATGTGCCAGGGGCCGGGGGTGGAGGTCGTGGCCAGGGTGCCGGTGGCCGGGCCGGTGCCGCCGCCGAGCATGGTGGTGACGCCCGAAGCCAGCGCCTCCTCGATCTGCTGGGGGCAGATGAAGTGGATGTGGCTGTCGATGCCGCCCGCGGTGACGATGTTGCCTTCGCAACTGATGATCTCGGTGCCGGGGCCGATGACGATGTCCACGCCCGGCTGGGTGTCCGGGTTGCCGGCCTTGCCGATGGCGGCGACGCGGCCGTCCTTCAGGCCGATGTCGGCCTTGACGATGCCCCAGTGGTCGATGACGAGGGCGTTGGTGAGCACGGTGTCCATCGCCCCTTCTGCACGGGTGCGCTGGCTCTGGGCCATGCCGTCGCGGATGGTCTTGCCGCCGCCGAACTTGACCTCTTCGCCGTAGCCACCGGCGCGCAGGGTGAAGTCCTGCTCGACTTCGGCGACGAGGCCGGTGTCGGCCAGCCGCACGCGATCGCCCACGGTGGGGCCGAACATTTCCGCATAGGCGCGGCGGGATACGGTGGCCATGGTGCTGTCTTGCCTTTCCGGGGGCGTGGCTTGGTGCGTGAAGGGGCGGGGCGGGTCAGGGCTGCTTCGGCAGATCGGGGGCGGTGTCCAGCGGGCCCTGGATGTCGCCGCGGAAGCCGTACACGGTGCGGCTGCCGGCGTAGTCCACCAGTTCGACGGTGCGCTGCTGGCCGGGCTCGAAACGCACGGCGGTGCCCGAGGTGATGTTCAGCCGCATGCCGCGCGCGGCCGCGCGGTCGAAATCGAGTGCGCCGTTGGTTTCGGCGAAGTGGTAGTGCGAGCCGACCTGGATGGGCCGGTCGGCGCTGTTGCGCACCACCAGGGTGGTGGTGCGCCGGCAGGGGTTGAGTGGGTGCTCGCCGTCATCGACCAGCAGTTCGCCCGGGACCATGGTGCGCTCCTCGGGTTGCGGTCAGGCCAGGCCGCCCAGCAGGGCGAGGCCGAAGAGGCCGACGGCGGCGCCGGCCGCGCGCGGCAGCCAGCGGTTCGCACCGCGCAGGGCCACGCCCAGGCCGATGCCGCCGGCATGCAGGGCCACGGTGGCGGCGAGCATGCCGGCCAGCGTGGGCAGGGCGGCGCCGTCGCCGGCCAGTTCGTGGCCGTGGGCGATGCCGTGGAAGACGGCGAAGACGCCGACCAGCGCCGCGGCGGCGGGCGCGGGCAGGCGGCGCTGCGTGGCCACCAGCAGGCCCAGCACGAGCAGCGAGGCGGCGATCATGGGCTCCACTGCGGGCAGCGACAGGCCCGCCAGGCCCGCGAGCGCGCCCGCCAGCAGCATGCCGGCGAAGCCCAGGGGCGCCGCCAGCAGTTCGCGGCGGCTGCGCGCGGCCAGGGCGCTCCAGAGGCCCACGGCCACCATCGCGGCGAGGTGGTCCATGCCGGTCAGCGGGTGCAGGAACCCGGCGGTGAAGCCGTGGTGGTGGCCGGCATCGGCGCCGGTGTGGGCCAGCGCCGGCAGCGCGGCAGCGGCAAGCAGTGCGGGCAAAAGGGAACGGGCAATGCGCATGGGGAGGCTCCGGGAGCAGGGGGAGGGGCAGTCCGCAGTCCGCCGTCAGGCGATGGGCTGGTGGACGGTGACGAGCTTGGTGCCGTCGGGGAAGGTGGCTTCGACCTGGATGTCCGAGATCATTTCCGGCACGCCCTCCATCACGTCGTCGCGCGTGAGGACTTCGCGGCCTTCGCTCATGAGCTGTGCCACGGTCTTGCCGTCGCGGGCACCTTCCAGCACGGCCGCGGAAATCAGTGCCACCGCCTCCGGGTAGTTGAGCTTGAGGCCGCGCGCCTTGCGGCGTTCGGCCAGCAGGGCGGCGGTGAAGAGAAGCAGCTTGTCTTTTTCCCGGGGGGTCAGTTCCATGGGTGGTTCCGTCGGTCGCCTCAACTGGGCCGACATCGTAAAGCAGGAATCTTGCCAAGGGGAGCGGCGGAGGGTGTCACGTGGATGTAACCCGCTGTTACTAGGATGCGCCCCGGCCCCACGACCGGTCCGCTTGAAAGAAAGACACACCACATGCAGGCATCCCGCTGGATTCATCCTTTCGCAGCGGCGCTGGCCATCGGCGGCGCGCTCACCCTCTCCGGCTGCGACGGCGGCGGCTCCGGCATCGCCGCAGATGCCGCCAGCGCACCCGCCAACATCCAGGCCGCCTGGGTGGTGGTGGGCGAAGGCAGCCATGCCACGGCCCGGGTGATCACCAGCTACACGCTGCCGGCCGGCTCGGCCGCGGACGCCAGCGTCTGCCCCCGCATCGTGGTGGACAACCAGCCCGGCCGCATGGCGCTGCGCGTGGGCGCCGCTACGGTGGCGCAGCGGACCACCGCGAGCGATCCGTCCGATTCCAAGCCTTCGGCGTTTCCCGTGTCGGTCTGCGAGACGGTGCTGCCCGACTCGGCCCGCCAGGTCACCGTGGCCGACCGCACCCTGCCGCTGCCGAAGGCGCAGCCGCAGCGCGTGCTGCTGATCGCCGACACGGGCTGCCGCCTCAAGAAGGCGGACAACGCCTGGCAGCCCTGCAGCGATCCCGTGGCCTGGCCTTTCGCCACGGTCGCTGCGACGGCCGCCGCCATGGCGCCGGACCTGGTGCTGCACATCGGCGATTACCACTACCGCGAAAACGCCTGCCCGGGCGACGTGGCGGGCTGCAAGGGCAGCCCCTGGGGCTATGGCTGGGACACCTGGCAGGCGGACTTCTTCCAGCCCGCCGCCCCGCTGCTGGCCGGCGCGCCCTGGATCATGGCGCGCGGCAACCATGAAGAGTGCGCGCGCGCCGGGCAGGGCTGGTTCCGCTTCCTGGACCCGCGCGCCTACAGCGAGCAAAGTTCCTGCAACCTGCCGGCCAACGACAACGTGGGCAACTATTCCGAGCCCTATGCGGTGGCCCTGGGCGGGGATACGCAGGTGATCGTGTTCGATTCGGCCAAGACGGGCAAGACGGCGCTCAAGAGCACGGACCTGCAGTTCGGCATCTACCAGAAGCAGTTCCAGAGCGTGGCCGCGCTGGCGGCCAAGGCCGGCGTGGCGACGAACATCTTCACCAACCACCACCCCATCATGGCCTTCGCGCCGGTGGCCGGCAGCACGCCCGCGCCGGGCAATGCGGCGCTGCAGTCGGCCATGGCCGGCCTCTACCAGCAGGCCTACTATCCGCCAGGCGTGCATGTCGCGCTCCACGGCCACGTGCACGACTTCCAGGCCATCAATTTCGCGTCGGGCCATCCGGCGACGCTGGTGACCGGCAACGCCGGCGACAACCTCGACGTGGCGCTGCCCGATCCGCTGCCGGCCAGTGCCTCTCCCGCGCCGGGCACCACCATCGACCGCATCACCCATCACGCGAGCTTCGGCTTCGCGATGATGGAGCGCCGCGCGGCGCCCGCGACCGGCTGGACCTTCAAGGCCTATACGACCACCGGCAAGCTGCTGGCCACGTGCCAGCAGTCCGGCCGCACGCTGGCGTGCGACAAGACGGGCTTCCTGGCGCCGTGACGACACGCTGGCGGAGCCGGCTCGCGGCCATCGCGCTGGCGTGGCTGCCCCTGGCGGCGCCCGCCGCCGCGCCCGGTGCGGCCGGCGTGCCCGAGGCGCAGGTCCTGCTGCTGCCGGGCGTGCCGGCCCAGGCGGTGGTGGGCTGGGTGGGGCGCACGCCCCAGGTGGCCTCGCGCGTGGACCCGACCCGGGCCGTGTTCGCTCCCGATCCGGAACTGGTGCGCCTGGGAGAGAGGCTGTTCAACGACCCGCGGCTGTCGCGGCCGCGCGGCATGTCGTGCGCGGCATGCCACGACCCGGGGCGGGCCTTCGGCCCCAGCCTCGCCACGCCCCGCGCGCTGGCCGGGCCGGGCACCTCCGAAGGCAGCCGGCCCGGTCGCTTCGGCGCGCGCACGGCGCCCTCGCTGCTCTACGTGCGCTACGTGCCGCGCCGCCATTTCTACCAGGACGACGACGCGCCCTTCGCCTCGCCCTTCGGGGGCCTGTTCGCCGACGGGCGGGCCGACACGCTGGCCGAGCAGGTCCGCGGCCCCTTGCTGGATTCGCGCGAGATGAACAACGGCACCCCGGCGCAACTGCTGCGCTCGGCACAGCGCAGCGGGCTGGCGGCGGAGCTGGCACCGCGCTTCGGTGCGGCCGTGCAGCGCGATCCTGAGGCGCTGCTGCGTGCCCTGGGCGCTGCCTTGCAGGCCTTCCTGCAGAGCGACGCCATGGCACCGTTCAGCTCGCGCTTCGACGACTACCTGCGCGGCCAGGGCACGCTGTCGCCGGCCGAGCAACGCGGGCTGGCACTGTTCCGCAACCCGGACAAGGGCAACTGCGCGTCCTGCCACACCATGGCGGAGACAGCGTCGCGGCCCGAGCGGTCGCTGTTCACCGATTTCGGGTACGACGCGATCGCCGTGCCGCGCAACCGGCGGCTGGCGGACAACCGCGATCCGCGCCATTTCGATACCGGGCTGGATGCCACGGCGCGGCGCCTGGGCTGGCCGGAGCCGGGGCAGTGGTGCGCCTACCTGCGCACGCCGGGGCTGCGCAACGTGGCGGTACGCCAGCGTTTCATGCACAACGCGGTGTTCGGCGACCTGCGCGACGCGGTGGCGTTCTACAACACGCGCTCCACCGATCCCGCGCACTGGTATGCCGGCGGCCAGCCCTTCGACGACGTGCCGAAGGAATGCCGCGGCAATGTCAACGTCAACTCGCCGCCGATGAACCGGCGTGCCGGTACCGCGGCGGCGCTGTCCGACGCGGAGATCGACGATCTCGTCGCCTTCCTGCGCAGTCTGACCGACAAGGCCTATGCCGGCCGCATGCCCCCTGCGCGCTGAGGCGTGCAGCGCCGCGGGCGTGGCGGGTGGCATGAATGCTGCACCTGCGGGGCGTGCCGTCCGCCCCCGTTTCCACTTCCCTGCCACCGCATGACGCCGCAGAAGGCGAGGCGCCGCAGCGCATCGTCAAGGTGCGCCGCGACTACAACAGCTGGGTGGGCAGCGAGACGCTGGAGGACTACGCGCTGCGCTTCACGCCGCAGCGCTTCCGCAAGTGGTCTGCCTGGCGGGTGGCCAACACGGCCTTCGGGGCGGCTTCGTTCCTGATCCTGGAGGCGGTGGGCGCCACGCTGCTGGTGCAGTACGGCTTCGCCAACGCCTTCTGGGCCATCCTGGCGACGGGGCTCATCATCTTCCTGGCCGGCATGCCCATCAGCGCCTATGCGGCGCGCTACGGGGTGGACATGGACCTGCTCACGCGCGGAGCGGGCTTCGGCTACATCGGCTCGACCATCACCTCGCTGATCTACGCGAGCTTCACCTTCGTCTTCTTCGCGCTGGAGGCCGCCGTGATGGCCTATGCGCTGGAACTGGCGCTGGACATTCCGCCCGCCTGGGGCTACGTGCTCTGCGCGCTGGTGGTGATTCCGCTCGTGACGCACGGCGTGTCGGCCATCAGCCGGCTGCAGGTGTGGACGCAGCCGGTCTGGCTGGTGATGCTGCTGGTGCCGTTCGGCTATGTGCTGGCGCGCGATCCTGGTGCATTCGCGGGCATCGTGCACTATTCAGGGGATCGCGGCGGCTCGGCGGCGTTCGACCTGCACCTTTTCGGCGCAGCGCTCACGGTGGGGATCGCCCTCATCACCCAGATGGGGGAGCAGGCCGACTACCTGCGCTTCATGCCGGCGCGCACGCGCGCGAACCGGTGGCGCTGGTGGGCCGGGGTGCTGGCCGGCGGGCCGGGCTGGGTGGTGCTGGGCGTGTTCAAGATGCTGGGCGGCGCGCTGCTGGCCTACCTGGCGATCACCCTGAGCGTGCCGCCCGAGCGGGCCGTGGACCCCAACCAGATGTACCTGGCCGCCTACGGCTACGTGTTCGCGGACTACCGCTGGGCGGTGGCGGCCACGGCGCTTTTCGTGGTGGTGTCGCAGATCAAGATCAACGTGACCAATGCCTATGCGGGCTCGCTCGCGTGGAGCAACTTCTTCTCGCGCCTCACGCACAGCCACCCGGGGCGCGTGGTGTGGGTGGTGTTCAACACGCTCATCGCCTTCATGCTGATGGAGATGAACGTGTTCACCGCGCTGGGGCAGGTGCTGGGGCTGTACTCCAACATCGCCATCGCCTGGATGATGGCCGTGGTGGCCGACCTGGTGGTGAACAAGCCGCTGGGGCTGTCGCCGCCGGGCATCGAGTTCAAGCGCGCGCACCTGTACGACGTCAACCCGGTGGGCGTGGGGGCGATGGCGCTGGCCTCGCTGCTCTCGGTCGTGGCGCACCTGGGGCTGTTCGGACCGATGGCGCAGGCGTTCTCGGCGGTGATCGCGATGGTGACGGCCTTCGTCGCGGCGCCCGCCATTGCCTGGGCGACGGGCGGGCGCTACTACCTGGCGCGCACGGGGGCGGCGCCGCAGGCCTGCGGTGCGGGGGGCTGCGAGGGCTGCGGTGGCGGTGGATCGGCCTCTGCCACGGCCGCGCTGCCCGCCATGCTGCGCTGCGTGGTCTGCGAGCGCGAATACGAGGCGCCGGACATGGCGCACTGCCCCGCCTACCGGGGCCACATCTGCTCGCTGTGCTGCACGCTGGATGCGCGTTGCGGCGACATGTGCAAGCCCCACGCGCACCTGGCCGTGCAGTGGGCCGGGGCGCTGCGCTGGCTGCTGCCGCGCAGCGCGTGGCGGCTGCTGGATTCCGGGCTGGGGCATTTCCTGCTGCTGATGCTGGTGATCGCGCCGCTGCTGGCGGCGGTGTTCGGGCTTTTCTACCACCAGGAGACGCAGTTCCTGGGCGTGCCGGGCACTGGCTCGGCGCCGCTGCGTTCGGGGCTGCTCAAGGCCTACCTGGCGCTGCTGGTCATCTCGGGCATCGTGGCCTGGTGGCTGGTGCTGGCGCACAAGAGCCGCAAGGTGGCGCAGGAGGAGTCGAACCGGCAGACCCACCTGCTGCAGCGCGAGATCGCCCTGCACAGGCAGACCGACCAGGCCCTGCAGGAGGCCCGCCGCACCGCCGAGCAGGCGCGCGGCGTGGCCGAGGAGGCGCGCGAGGAGGCCGAGCACGCCCGCCGCCTCGCCGACCAGGCCAACCAGGCCAAGAGCCGCTACATCAGCGCCATCAGCCATGAGCTGCGCACGCCGCTCAACAGCATCCTGGGCTACGCGCAGCTCATGGGCGAGGACGCCTCCGTGCCGCCGCACCGCCGGCAGGCCGTGGGCGTGATCCGGCGCGGCGGCGAGCACCTGCTGACGCTGATCGAGGGCACGCTGGACATCGCACGCATCGAGAGCGGCAAGCTCACGCTGCAGGTGCGGCCCATGCGCTTCGCCGATTGCCTGCACGAGATGGTCGAGATGTTCGAGCCCCAGGCCCGCGCCAAGGGGCTGGCGTTCCGCTTCGATCCGCAGGGCGTGCTGCCCGAGGTGGTGCGCGGCGACGACAAGCGCGTGCGGCAGATCCTCATCAACCTGATCGGCAACGCCATCAAGTTCACCGCCACGGGGCATGTGCGCCTGGGCGTGCGGCATGCGCGCGAACTGGCCCTGATCGAGATCGAGGACAGTGGACCGGGCCTGACCGAGGCCGAGCGCGCGAGCATTTTCGAGCCCTTCGAACGCGGCGCGGCCAGCAGCCACGGCGCGGCGCCCGGCGCGGGCCTGGGGCTGACCATCGCCAAGATGCTGACCGAGCTGATGGGCGGCGAGATGACGGTGACCAGCACCCCCGGGGCCGGCGCGCTGTTCCGCATCCGGCTCTTCCTGCCCGAAGTGCATCCCGGCGCCCTGGGCGCGGCCGAGCTGCGCGCCGCCGGCCCGCGGCCCGCGCGGCGCGGCTATGCCGGCCCGCGCCGCCGCCTGCTGGTGGTGGACAACGAAGAGCCCGACCGCGAGCTGCTGGTGCAACTGCTGGCGCCGCTGGGCTTCGACCTGCGCACGGCCGCCAGCGGGCACGATGCGCTGGACCTGCTGGCCGCCGGCTACCGGCCCGACGTGGTCTTCATGGACCTGGCCATGCCCGGCATCGACGGCTGGGAGACCATCCGCCGCCTGCGCGCGGCCGGCCATACGCAGGCGCACGTGGCCGTGGTCTCGGCCAATGCCTTCGACAAGGGGCTGGAGAACGACGTGGGCATCAGGCCCGAGGATTTCATCGTCAAGCCCGTGCGCCATACCGAGTTGCTGGACTGGCTGGAGCGGCGCCTGGCGCTGCAGTGGGTGGAGGAAATGGCCGCGGCCCCCGCGGCAGCGCCTCCGCCCCCGGCAGCGCCGCCGCCCCCGGCCGCCGGCCCCGATGCAGCCCTGCCCGATGCAGCACGGCTCGCGACGCTGGCCGAGGCCGTGGAGCTGGGCTACTACCGGGGCGTGATGGCCCAGCTGGCGGAGATCGAGGCCGCGCAGCCCGAATGCGCCGGCTGGGTGGCCCGGGCGCGCGCGCTGGCGCGGCAGTTCCAGTTCGAGGCGCTGGCCCGCCTCATGGCATCCTCCTGATCCCGATGACCGACCAGCCTTCGCCTTCCGCCTCCCATGCGCCGCCATCCGGGCGCGCCGCGCCGCTGATGGACAGCGACAGCGCCGGCCTGGTGCTGATCGTGGACGACGTGCCCGACAACCTGGCCGTGCTGCACGACGCGCTGGACGAGTCCGGCTACACGGTGCTGGTCGCCACCAGCGGCGAGACCGCGCTGGCCCGCGCCGCCCAGGCCATGCCCGACGTGGTGCTGCTCGACGCCATGATGCCCGGCATGGACGGCTTCGAGGTCGCGCGCCGCCTCAAGGCCCTGCCGGCCACCGCGCACATCCCCATCATCTTCATGACCGGCCTCACCGAGACCGAGCACCTGGAGGCGGCCCTGGCCGCGGGCGGGGTGGACTACGTGACCAAGCCCATCAAGCCGCGCGAGGTGCTGGCGCGCATGAACGTGCACCTGCAGGGCGCGCGGCGGGCCCGGCAGGACATGCGCCAGGCGGGCCAGGCGCGCAATGCGCTGGATGCCTTCGGCTACGCCAGCATCACCGTGCGCGCGAGCGACGGGCGGCTGATGTGGCAGACGGCACTGGCGCGCACGCTGCTGCGGGAGTATTTCAGCGCCGATGGGGCGCAGGGTGGGGAGGCCGGGGAGCCCACGGCCGATCCGGTGGCCGTGCCATTGCCCGTGGCCGAATGGCTGCGGGCCCAGCTGCCGCAGGTGCCGGCCTTCGCGGCGCAGCAGATCGAACCGCCGCGCCTGGTGGTGGAGCGCGGCGCGCGGCGCCTGTCGTTCAGCCTGCACCAGCAGACCGGCGACAGCGAGGGCGGCGGCGACTGGCTGGTCGTGATGCGCGAAGTGTCCGATGCGGCGGTGATCGAGGCGCTGGCGCTGGGTTTCCGGCTCACGGCGCGCGAGGCCGAGGTGCTGTACTGGCTGCTCAAGGGCAAGACCAACCGCGACATCGGCGACATCCTGGGATCGAGCCCCGCCACGGTGAAGAAGCACCTGGAACGCGTGTATGTGAAGCTGGGCGTGGAAACGCGCACCGCCGCCGCCGGCATCGCCATGGCGCGCATCCGGCAGACGCATCCGCAGTTCGAGGGCTGAGGGCCGTTGCCCCGGCTCACCGCGGGCCCCTGGCGTGCCCTCAGCGCGTCGCCATGTGGGCCAGCATCCCGTTCACGAGGGCGTCGAACGTGACACGGCAGCGCAGACTGCTGCGAAGGTCTTCGTGCATGGTGACCCAGGTCTCCATGGGCACGGTGAAGCCGCGGGGCATCAGGCGTACCAGGTCGGGGGAGCGCCGCGCCAGCGGAACCTGGCACATCCCGATGCCGGCGCCCGCTCGGATCAGCGCCAGCTGCGCGAGGTTGCTGTCGCTGCGCAGCGAGAACATGTGGCGCCGCAGCCCCTTCAGCGAGCCCTCGACCTGGCGGATGAAGGCGGTGGCCTGGTCGTAACCGATGAGCGTGTGTGCGGCCAACTGCTCCAGGTTGCGCGGCGTGCCGTGCCGTTCGAGGTAGTCCCGCCGCGCGTGCAGGCCCACGTCGATGTGTCCCAGGCGCCGCGCCACCAGTTGTTCCTGCCGGGGCGTGGCCATGCGCACGGCGATGTCGGCCTCGCGGTGCAGCAGGTCCTGCACGCGGTCGGTCAGTACCAGCTCGACGGCCAGGGCCGGGTGCGCGCTCCGCAGCGCGGCGATCACGGGTGGCAGCACCTCCACCCCGATCACGTCGCTGCAACTCACCCGCACGGTCCCCTTGACACCGCCTTCCGCGCTGCCCTGGCTGGCGGCCGTGCGTTCGAGGGACGCCGCCAGGCTGGCCATCGCCCGGGCCTGCGGGTGCAGTGCCTGCGCCGCCTCCGTGGGCATCAGCCCCGTGGGCGAACGGGTGAAGAGAGGGGTGCCCAGCGCCTTTTCCAGCGATTCCACATGGCGCCCCGCCGTGGGCTGGGTGATGCCCAGCGTGCGTGCCGCGCCCGATAGCGATCCTTCGGTCAGCACGGCCAGGAAGGTGCGGTAGAGCTCCCAGCCGATATTCGTTTTGGCCATGCATAAATGTATATCCGCTGCCTCATCCTGCCCAATTCCCATTGAACCAGGCCTTTCGCAGAATCGACTCCATCGGCCCTGGCGGCCTCGACAAGGAGATGGAATGGCGGATCGTTGCAGGACGGCCCTGGTGCTGGGCGCTACCGGAGGCATCGGGGGCGAGGTGGCGCGGCAATTGCTCGACGCGGGGTGGACGGTGCATGCGCTGGCGCGCGGCGGGGCCCCGGCGGCACCGTGCGGCGACGGGATCGTCTGGTTCCGCGGGGATGCCATGCGCCGGGAGGACGTGGCGCGGGCCGCGCAGGGGTGTTCGGCCATCGTGCATGCCGTCAACCCTCCCGGCTACCGCGACTGGGACACCCTGGTCATGCCGATGATCGAGAACACCATCGCCGCTGCGGCGGCACTGGGTGCGACCATCGTGTTGCCGGGCACGGTCTACAACTTCGGGCCCGATGCGTTCCCGTGCATCACCGAGGGCGCCCCCCAGCATCCTGCCACCCGCAAGGGCGCCATCCGGGTGCGGATGGAAGAACGCCTGCAGGCAGCCAGCCGGCAGGGGTGCCGCGCCATCATCGTGCGGGCCGGAGATTTCTTCGGGCCGAAGCCGGGCAACAGCTGGTTCTCGCAGGGCCTGGTCCGCCCGGGGCGGCCCGTGGCGTCGGTCTCCAACCCGGCGCGGCCGGGCGTGGGACACCAGTGGGCCTACCTGCCCGATGTGGCGCGCACCATGGTGGCCCTGCTGGAGCGGCGCGAATCGCTGGCGGCGTTCGAGCGGTTCCACGTGGCCGGCCACTGGGATGCCACGGGCCTGCAGATGGCCGAGGTCATCCGGCAGGTGGTGCAGCGGCGTTGCGGAACCGTGCCGCGCATGGCGCGCACGCCCTGGTGGCTGCTGCGCCTCGCTGCCCCTTTCGTGCCCACGCTGCGCGAATTGATGGAGATGCGCTACCTGTGGGAGCGGCCGGTGCGCATGGACAACACCCGCCTGCTGGAGGTGCTCGGCCATGAGCCGCATACGCCGCTCGAGGTGGCGGTGGAGGCCTCGCTCGACGGCCTGGGCTGTCTGGTTCGGGCGGGCCGGTAGCCGCGCCGGGGGGCCGTTGCCGGGCTCAGCGCCCCACGGCCTTTTCCAGCTCGGCCTTGTTCATTTTCGAGCGGCCGGCAATGTTCTTCTTGCGCGCCTCTTCGTAGAGCTGCTCGCGCGTGCGGCCCTGCGCGCCGGTATGCGAGCGCTGGCCGCCGCGCACGGGCGCGGGAGTGTCGTGCACGGTCTTGGGGTTGGCCTTCTTCGCCTCGCCGTGCTGGGCGCGCTCCTTGTTGACGGTGCGCGCCGCGATCTGTTCGGCCGTCTTTTCGCTGCGGCCGCGTTGCTTGACGCTGTCCTTGATGTGTTCGTACTGGCGTTCGCGTTTGTCGCTCCAGGCGGCTCGGGGCATGGCGGACTCCTTGGCGTTGTCGATAAAGGGAAAACGGGAAAGACCCTTGCGCTATCTGACGGCCTGCGGTGCCCCGCGCATGTCGGCGCCGCGGGCCTGCCGCCGTAGGACGTGGCACCGCCATGGCTCTCATGCGCCTGTCAAATTGGTAATACCAATTTGAGGTGATGCGGTATGATTGCTGGTCGCTCCCGGGTTTTCCCTGTTGGTTGAGGTGCTGTGTGTCTTCGAGAATGCGCTCCATCGCGTTGATTGGTTTTATTGGTCATACCAATATTGGTGGGCTAGCAGACCATTGCAACGGCGTCTTCTCTTCCCATTCCACACCGACTCGCCATGCAAACCCTCTGGCAACAGAACTACGACCCCGCCGGAAACATCTGGATTTCCGCGCTGGTGGCGCTCATTCCCATCGTCTTCTTCTTCCTCGCTCTGACCCGCCTGCGCCTGAAGGGCTACCAGGCAGGCACGGTCACCGTGCTGCTGTCGCTGGCCGTGGCGCTGCTTTTCTACCGGATGCCGGCGAGCGCCGCGCTGGCCTCTGCCGTGTATGGCTTCCTCTACGGCCTGTGGCCGATCGCCTGGATCATCGTGGCCGCGGTGTTCCTCTACAAGATTTCGGTGGCGACGGGGCAGTTCGCCGTTATCCGCTCGTCGATCCTCTCCGTCACGGAAGACCAGCGGCTGCAGCTCATCCTGGTGGGTTTCTGCTTCGGCGCGTTCCTGGAGGGCGCGGCGGGCTTCGGTGCGCCGGTGGCCATCACCGCGGCGCTGCTGGTGGGGCTGGGGTTCAGGCCGCTCTATGCCGCCGGCCTGTGCCTGATCGCCAATACGGCCCCCGTGGCCTTCGGCGCCATGGGCATTCCCATCATCGTGGCCGGGCAGGTGTCGGGCGTGGACGCGTTCGCCATCGGCCAGATGGCCGGCCGGCAGCTGCCGTTCATGACGGTGATCGTGCTGTTCTGGATCATGGCGATCATGGACGGATGGCGTGGCGTGAAGGAAACCTGGCCCGCCGTGCTGGTGGGCGGCGGCACCTTCGCGGGCATGCAGTTCCTGACGGCCAACTACGTCGGTCCCGAACTGCCGGACATCACCTCGGCCATCGTCTCGCTGGTGGCGCTGACGCTGTTCCTGAAAGTCTGGCAGCCCCGGCGCATCTTCCGCTTCGAGGAGGAGCCCGCGGCGGCCGGCGCACGGCCTGCAGCAGCCGGTGCCGCCAGCGGCGTGCCGCTGACGGCCGGCGCGGTCTTCAAGGCCTGGTCGCCCTTCATCATCCTCACCGCCGTGGTCACGCTCTGGAGCATCAAGCCCTTCAAGGCACTGTTCGCGGCGCAGGGCGCGCTGGCCTCCACCGTGGTCAACATCCCGGTGCCGTTCCTGCACAATCTGGTCGAGAAGATGCCTCCGGTGGTCGCCTCCGCGGCGCCCTACGGTGCGGTGTACACCTTCAACTGGCTGTCCGCCACGGGCACGGCCATCCTGATCGCCGCGCTGGTCACGATCGCGTCCACCCGCCTGTCGCCGGCCAGGGCCGTGGCGACGCTCGGCGAGACGTTCAGGGAGCTGGCCGTGCCGATCTATTCCATCGGCATGGTGCTGGCCTTCGCCTTCATCGCCAACTACTCCGGCCTGTCCGCCACGCTGGCGCTCGCCCTGGCGCACACGGGCCAGGCCTTCACCTTCTTCTCGCCCTTCCTGGGCTGGATCGGCGTGTTCCTGACCGGCTCCGATACCTCGGCCAACGCACTGTTCGCCGCGCTGCAGGCCACCACCGCGCAGCAGCTGGGCCTGCCGCAGGTGCTCACCGTGGCGGCCAACACCACGGGCGGCGTCACGGGCAAGATGATCTCGCCGCAGTCCATCGCCATCGCCTGCGCGGCGGTGGGCCTGGCCGGGCGCGAGTCGGACCTGTTCCGCTTCACGGTGAAGCACAGCCTGGTCTTCGCGGCCATCATCGGAGTGATGACGACGCTGCAGGCGTACGTTTTTCCGTGGATGATCCCGGGGCATTGATGAACACCCCCCTGAGCGGCTGCGCCGCTTCCCCCCGCTCTCGCCGTGCTGCGCACGGCGGGCAGGGGGACGCCGCCGGTGGCCGGGCAAAGCCCGTTCCACGGCGTCCGCTGGCCTGGCCTGCTCCGCGGCCATCGGACCGGAAAGGCTGTGCGGGGTTCATGCAACGCGCGTGGTGCCTGGCGCCGCGGGATCATCCCTGAACTCTCTAGGAACCACACAATGCGCCTGGCCGATCACGTCGTCGAGAAACTGCTTGCCCTGGTGCAGTCCCGCGGGCTGCAGGCCGGGCAGCGGCTGCCTGCCGAGCGGCAGCTGGCGGAGGAGCTGGGCGTGTCGCGCACTTCCGTGCGCGAGGCGATCCAGAAGCTCGTGAGCCAGGGCGTGCTGGCCAGCCGGCGCGGCGACGGCACGTATGTGCAGGCGGGCGGATCGGCGGAGTGGCTGCAGCCCGCGGTGGCGCCGCTCACGCGGCTGATGGAGTCCGATCCGCACTACCGCTACGACGTGCTCGAAACCCGCCATGCGCTGGAAAGCAGCACCGCCTGGCTGGCCGCCCAGCGCGCCACCGCCGAGGACAAGGACCGCATCCGGCGCTGCTTCGACGTGATGATGCAGCACCAGCAGAGCGGCAACGCCGAACTGGCGTCGCGCGCCGATGCGCAGTTCCACCTGGCGATCGCCGAAGCCTCGCACAACCTGGTGCTGGTGCAGGTGATGCACAGCCTGTTCACCATGGTGCTGTCCACCGTCGAGCGCAACCGCCACGACATGTTCCGCCTGAGCGAGCCCGTCACCATGCAGGCGCTCACCGCGCAGCACCAGGACCTCATGCAGGCCATTCTCGACAGCGACCCGCAGCGGGCCCGCCAGTGCATCGGCGAGCACCTGGAGCATGTGCGCGCCACCATCCAGCGCCTGGACGAGGACCGCGCCCGCCGCGAGCGTTCCACGCGCATGCCCGTGGACGCGGGCCCCGCGCCGCTGCTGCCCCCCCATTGACCCGACAACCATGATCATCTCTTCCACCGCCGACTACCGCGAAGCCGCGCGCAAGCGCCTGCCTCCCTTCCTTTTCCACTACATCGACGGCGGCGCCTATGCCGAGCAGACCCTGCGCCGCAACGTCGAGGACCTGGCCGCGATCGCGCTGCGCCAGCGGGTGCTCAAGGACATGAGCCGACTCGACACCAGCATCGAGCTGTTCGGCGAAAAACTTTCCATCCCCGTGGCGCTGGCACCCGTGGGCCTGACGGGCATGTACGCGCGGCGCGGCGAAGTGCAGGCCGCGCGTGCGGCCGACCGGCACGGCGTGCCGTTCACCATGTCCAGCGTCTCGGTCTGCCCGATCGAGGAGGTGGCGCCGAAGCTCGGCCGGCCGATGTGGTTCCAGCTCTACGTGCTCAAGGACCGCGGCTTCATGAAGAACGCGCTGGAGCGCGCCCAGGCGGCGGGCTGCACGGCGCTGGTGTTCACCGTGGACATGCCCGTGCCCGGCGCGCGCTACCGCGACGCGCATTCCGGCATGAGCGGCCCCAACGCCGCGCTGCGCCGCTACTGGCAGGCCGCCACGCACCCGCGCTGGGCCTGGGACGTGGGCGCGCTGGGCCGCCCGCACGACCTGGGCAACATCTCCACCTACCTCGGCAAGCCCACGGGGCTGGCCGACTACATGGGCTACCTGGGCTCCAATTTCGATCCTTCCATCTCGTGGAAGGACCTGGAGTGGATCCGCGCGTTCTGGAAGGGGCCCATGCTCATCAAGGGCATCCTGGACCCGGAGGACGCGAAGGACGCCGTGCGCTTCGGCGCGGACGGCATCATCGTCTCCAACCATGGGGGGCGGCAGCTCGACGGCGTGCTCTCCTCGGCGCACGCGCTGCCGCCCATCGCCGATGCGGTGAAGGGCCAGATCAAGATCCTGGCCGACTCGGGCATCCGCAACGGGCTGGACGTGGTGCGCGCCATCGCGCTCGGCGCCGACGCCGCGATGATCGGCCGTGCCTTCATCTACGCACTGGCCGCGGCGGGCGAGGCCGGCGTGAAGCATGTGCTGGAGCTGCTCGAAAAGGAAATGCGCGTGGCGATGACGCTCACCAGCGTCGCGAAGGTCTCCGACATCACGGGCGAGCTGCTGGTGAAGGCCTGAGCGCCTGAGCGCACCCCACGCGCGTCGGGGTGTGTGGCTCCCTCCACGTCCCTGGTATATAAATTCCATTCAGGAGGTACGTGATGAGGTCGGCTGTTTTTCTCGCGGTGTGGCTTGCTGCTTCGATGGGTTCGACCGGCGCGGCGGCCCAGACCCGGTGCCCCTCGGGTGTCCAGGCCGGTGGAGCGCAGTGCCTGCCCGACGACGAGGCGGCCGCGCCGCCACGACCCACCGGGGAGTGGGTGAAAACCTGGGGGGCCATGGTGAGTTCCAACGCGGGCCGAGGAGCCTGGACCTCTTCGGGCAAGACCACCGAGGAAGCCGCGCGCCAGGATGCGCTGGGCAAGTGCCGTGCCACCGGCGTGCGCGACTGCGTGGTGGACATGGCTTATTTCAACCAGTGCGCGGCTGTCGCCGGGGCGAACGGCGGCAAGGCCGGCAGCATCGATACCGGCAAGGACGAAAGCGTGGCCAGCCAGCGGGCCCTGGAATCCTGCGAGAAGAAAGCGGGATCGAAGTGCTCGGTGCTGTTCGTCGAGTGCACCAGGCCGATCTTCATCAAGTATTAGTCGGGTCTCACATGCCCAGCGACTTGAGCAGGTCGTCGGTGTCGCTGTCGGTGCCTGCGGCCGGCGGCGCGGAGGCGGGGGCGTCGCCCTTGCCGGCCTGGGCCAGCAGCGCGTCCGGGTCCGGCGCTTCCTGCGGCTCGAAGTCGTAGAGCTTGATGAACTCGGTGCGGTCGATGGCCAGCTCGAGGTAGAAGATGTGGTTCTTGGCCGTGTAGAAGGTCACGCGGCGCGCCTCGGGCTGGTCGAGGTTGGCGTCCACGCTCAGCATCACCTGCTTGTTCAGCGCCAGCATCTTGGGCTGGTTCTGCGTGATGTGCGTCTGCAGTTCGCGGCGCACCTTGCCGGTGAAGTCGCCCACCACCTGGTTCATCAATTCGCCCATCACGTTGGCCACCTCGTCGGAGGTGTAGGAGCTCGCGAGGTCGTCCTGCGACATGCCCATGCTCAGGAGGTAGGTCTGGTAGATCTCCATCGCCGCCTCCTTGGTGAGGTTGATGATGACCAGGCCGGAGAAGCCGCCGTCGAACAGCACGAAGCAGCCGATGTCGGGGCGCAGGCAGGTCTTGCTGATGCGCTGCACCATGCCGGAGTAGTGCAGCTGCGTCTGCGTGGCCACGCTCAGCACCCGCGTGACGGAATTGCACAGGCTGATCAGCAGGTCTTCGGTGCCGTAGGTGGGGGCGATCTTGTCGGGCGTGCTCATGGAGATGCGTGCTGCGGTCGTGGCGGGCGTAAGGAGGGCTGGGGCAGGGCGGAGGCCCGGCCGCATGCAGTGTAGCGCGGCATGGGCCCATGCGGACCCCCGGGCCGTCCCGCGTTGCGGGCGGCCTGCATGCGCATCAGCGGGCGCCGCGTTCCAGTCCGGGTTCGGAGATCCGGCGCGCGTACACAGCCAGCACGATGCGCTCCGAATGCACCAGGTAGTCGTGCAGCACGGTGGAGGATTCCTGCAGCCTGCCGGCCTCGAAGAGCTCGACGATCTTCACGTTCATCTCCACGTAGGGCGCGTGCAGGAATTCCGCATCGTTGAGCAGCCCGAAGGCCAGCCGCAGCTCGGCCAGCAGGTGCGAGAACATCACGTTCAGGCGCTCGCTGTCGGCCAGTTCCACCACGGCCATGTGGAATTCCATGTTGGCCGTGCCCACGCCCTGCCAGTCGCCCGCGTCGCGGCAGCGCACGGCGGCATCCACCGCTTCGCGCAGGTGCTTCTTGGCAGGGTGGCGCGGATAGGCCTGGGCCAGCGCCTGGCATTCGATGAGCCGGCGTACGCGGTAGATGTCGATGATGGACGCGATGCTCGGCACCGCCACCGACACGCCGCGGTTGGGCTCGTGCCGCAGCAGGCCCTCCTTGGTGAGCAGCCGGAACACCTCGCGCAGGGTGTTGCGTGAAATCTCCAGGCTCTCGGCCAGCGCGGCTTCGGACAGGCGCTGGCCCGGGGCGAGTTCGCCGGCCACGATGCGGCGGCGGATCTGGTCGCTGACGCGGTCCGTCAGGTTCTGTGCGGGAGATTCACTCATCGGCTGCGGCTGGGAGGGAAAGGGCGCGCGGCCGCGGCAGGAAGCGCGGCTGCTCGGGCCGCCAGTGTATCGGGGGCGGGCCGCCCGCCCCGCACTGCGCGCCGCCTGCCGCACCGCGCCGGTGCCGAGCGCGCACCAGCCGCATGCGGGTAATCCCCATCAACGATCAAAATCAAATTGTTCAACAATTCTTGGAGATGATTCATCAATGGATGGGTCTTTGATGAGACGTTGGCGCGGTAATTGCTCTGTGCCATGGGTCTTCTTCCCTTCGCAGAAACGGAAACACACCATGTGGCTCAAGGAAACCAGCAAGGAAGAGCGCAAGACGCTCTTCGCCGCCTTCGTCGGCTATGGCGTCGATGCGTTCGACTACATGATCTATACGTTCATGATCCCGACCTTCATCCTGGTCTGGGGCATGACCAAGGCCGAGGCGGGCTACATCGCCACCGGCGCGCTGATCAGCTCGGCCATCGGCGGCTGGCTGGCGGGCATCCTCGCGGATCGGTACGGCCGCGTGCGCATCCTGCAGCTGACGGTGCTGTGGTTCAGCTTCTTCACCTTCCTGAGCGGCTTCACGCAATCGGCCGAGCAGCTCTTCATCACCCGCATGCTGCAGGGCCTGGGTTTCGGCGGCGAATGGTCGGTGGGCTCGGTTCTGATCGCCGAGATGATCCGCGCCCGCCACCGCGGCAAGGCCGTGGGCCTGGTGCAGAGCAGCTGGGCGGTGGGCTGGGGCCTGTCGGCCGTCGCCTTCTGGGCCGTGTATGCCCTGCTGGACCAGCAATACGCCTGGCGCGTGCTGTTCTGGCTGGGCGCGCTGCCGGCCCTGTTCATCCTCTACATCCGCCGCAACATCAGCGAGCCTGCCGTCTATCGTGAAACCAAGGCGCAGCTGGCCCGCACGGGGCAGAGCGCCAGCTTCTGGCTGATCTTCAGCCCCGGCGTGCTGCGCACCACCGTGTTCGCCAGCCTGCTGGCCACCGGCATGCAGGGCGCCTACTACGCGGTCACCACCTGGCTGCCCACCTACCTGAAGATGGAGCGCAACCTGTCGGTGCTGGGCACCAGCGGCTACCTGATGGTGCTGATCTTCGGCTCGTTCGCCGGCTACCTCACCAGCGCATGGCTCTCCGACCGCCTGGGCCGCCGCCGCTGCTTCATCCTGTTCGCGGTGTGCGCCGGTGCGCTGGTCACCTTCTACACGCAACTGCCGATCACCGACGCGGCCATGATGGTGCTGGGCTTCCCGCTGGGCTTCTTCCTCTCGGGCATCTTCTCGGGCATGGGCGCCTACCTGTCGGAACTGTTCCCCAGCCACATCCGGGGCTCCGGCCAGGGCTTTTGCTACAACTTCGGCCGCGCCGTGGGCTCGGTGTTTCCGGCGATGATCGGCCACATGAGCGCCAGCATGCCGCTGGGCGTGTCCATCGGCTACATGGCCGCCGGCGCCTACCTGATCGTCGTCATCGCCTGCCTGGCGCTGCCGGAAACGCAGGGGCGCGAACTGTCCGCCAGCACCGACGCGGCGGCCTGAGCGGCGCTGCCTGCCGCACCCTTCGGGTCTCCCATTCCTCGACCTCTTTTTTCTCTCGTATGCATATCGACCTGAACAGCGACCTGGGCGAAAGCCTGGGTGCCTGGCGCATGGGCGACGATGACGCCATGCTCGGCATCGTCACCAGCGCCAACGTGGCCTGCGGCTTCCATGCCGGCGATGCGGCGGGCATCCTGGCCACGCTGCGCGGCGCGAAGGAGCGCGGCGTGGCGGTGGGCGCCCACGTGGCCTATCGCGATCTGGCCGGCTTCGGCCGCCGCAACATGGACGTGGCGAGCGCCGATCTCGTCGCCGACGTCATCTACCAGATCGGCGCGCTGCAGGGCCTGGCCACGGTCGCCGGCACGCGCGTGACCTATGTGAAGCCGCACGGTGCGCTCTACAACACCATCGCGCACGATGAGCGGCAGGCGCGCGACGTGATCGCCGCCATCCGCGCCATTGACGCATCGCTGGCGCTGGTGGTGCTGGCGGGCTCCCCGCTGGAGCGCTGGGCGGCGGACGCCGGCCTGCGCGTGGTGGCCGAGGCCTTCGCCGACCGCGCCTACACGCCCCAGGGCACGCTGGTGTCGCGGCGCGAGCCCGGCGCCGTGCTGCACGACGCCGATGCCGTGGCCCGCCGTATGCTGCAGCTGGTGCGCGAAGGCACGGTGCAGGCCATCGACGGCAGCACCACCCGCGTGCGCGCGGATTCCATCTGCGTGCACGGCGACAGCCCCGGCGCCGTGTCCATGGCCCGCGCCGTGCGCGAGGCGCTGGAACGCGAGGGCATCGCCCTGCGCGCCTTTGCATGACGGGCACGACCGGAGAAAGGAGCCGCCGATGAATTCCCCCCTCGAAGCCGCCCGCGCCGCCGCCATCCAGGCCGCCCGCGAGGCCCGCGCCCGCTACCGCACCGGCCTGGTGGAACCCACCGCCGGCCGCGCCCCGGGCATGACCCAGGCCAACATGATCGCCCTGCCGCGCGAGTGGGCCTGGGACTTCCTGCTCTACGCGCAGCGCAACCCCAAGCCCTGCCCGGTGCTGGACGTGATCGAGGCCGGCAGCCACGCCACCGTGCTGGCCGACGGCGCCGACCTGCGCACCGACATTCCCCTCTACCGCGTCTGGCGCGATGGCCGGCTGGCCGAGGAGGTGGCCGACGCCACGGCGCTCTGGGCGGAGCACCCCGACCTCGTCACCTTCCTGATCGGCTGCAGCTTCACTTTCGAGACGCCGCTGCAGGAAGCCGGCATCGAGGTGCGCCACATCGCGCAGGGCTGCAACGTGCCCATGTACCGCACGCAGCGCATGTGCCGGCCCGCCGGCCGCCTGCACGGCGAGCTGGTGGTGTCGATGCGGCCGGTCCCGGCCGACCGGGTGGCCGATGCGGTCTCGATCTCCGGCCGCTTCCCGTCGGTGCACGGCGCGCCCGTGCATGTGGGCGACCCGGCGGCGCTGGGCATCGCCGACCTGGCGCGGCCCGACTTCGGCGATCCGGTGGAGATCCGCCCCGGCGAGGTGCCCGTGTTCTGGGCCTGCGGCGTCACGCCCCAGGCGGCCGTGATGGCCTCCGGCGTGCCCTTCGCCGTCACCCATGCGCCGGGCCACATGTTCATCACCGACGTGCCCGACAGCACCTACCACGTCTGACGGAGTTCCCGATTGCGCTTTCTTCCCGTCAACCTGGATGCCCTGCTGGTCGAGCTGGACGACCTGCAGCAGACCCTGGCGCTGCATGCCTCGCTGCAGCGCGACCCCATCGCCGGCATCGAAGAACTGGTGCCGGCCGCGCGCACCGTGCTGGTCCGCTACCGGCCCGCGGCGCAGAGCTTCGCCGCGCTGGTCGAGGCGATCGCCCGGCGCGACGTGCGCGGCGCGGCGCAGCGCAGCGACACCCTGGTGGAGATTCCCGTGCGCTACGACGGCGAGGACCTGGCCGAGGTGGCACAGAGGCTGGGCATCACCCCCGACGAGGTGGTGCGACGCCACACCGGCAGCGAATACACCGTGGCCTTCACGGGCTTCGCGCCGGGCTTCGGCTACCTGGCCGGCGGTGATCCGTCCCTGGACGTGCCGCGGCGCACCACGCCGCGCACCCGCATCCCGGCCGGTGCCGTGGGCCTGGCCGGCACCTTCAGCGGTGTGTATCCGCAGGCCAGCCCGGGCGGCTGGCAGATCATCGGCACGACGCCCGTGGCGATGTGGGACATCGACCGCGATCCGCCCGCGCTCCTGCAGCCCGGCGCGCGCGTACGCTTCGTGGACATCGCCACGCTGCCGGCAGCGGCGCGGGAAGCCCTTGAGGCGGTGAAGCCTGCGGTGCCCTCCGCACCCGGATCCGCATCCGCCGCGCCGGGCGCCGCAGCGCAAGGGCCCGCGCTGCGCGTGCTGTCCGCGGGCCTGCAGACCCTGTTCCAGGACCTGGGCCGCCATGGCCATGCGGGGCAGGGCGTCTCGGCCTCCGGCGCCATGGACCGGGCCGCCTGCCGCGCCGCCAACCGGCTGGTGGGCAATCCCTCCGATACCGCCTGCCTGGAGACCGTGCAGGGCGGCCTGCGCCTGCGCAGCCAGGGCGAGACCGTCGTGGCCGTGGCCGGCGCGGATGCGCCCCTGTGGTGCACGGCCGTGGACGGACGGCGCTGGCCGTTGCCGCGATACGCACCCGTGGCGCTGGCGGACGGCGATGAACTCTCCATCGGCGAGCCGCATGCCGGCGCGCGCTGCTATGTGGCGGTGCGCGGTGGATTCGGCGTGGTGCCGGTGCTGGGCAGTTGCGCCACCGACACCCTGGCCCGCGTGGGCCCCCCGGCCGTGGCCGCGGGCGACGTGCTGCCCGTGCGAGCGCCGCAGGGGCTTGCGGCAGTCGGAGCGGCCGAGCTGTCCCCCGGCGGACTGCCCCAGGCCGGCCATGAGGTGATCCTCGATTGCGTGCCCGGGCCGCGCACCGACTGGTTCACGCCCGAGGCCCTGGCGCTGCTGGCCTCCCAGCGCTGGCAGGTCACGCCGCAATCCAACCGCGTGGGCCTGCGCCTGGCAGGCGTCACGCCCCTGGCGCGCGCCGTGCAGGGCGAGCTGCCCAGCGAGGGCACCGTGGCCGGCGCCATCCAGGTGCCGCCCAGCGGCCAGCCCGTGCTGTTCCTGGCCGACCATCCGCTGACCGGCGGCTACCCCGTCATCGGCGCCGTCGCGCCGCACCACCTGGACCTGGCGGGCCAGATCCCCGTGAACGCCTGGGTGCGCTTCCGTCCCATCCGCGCTTTCGAACCCGTCATCCGTTCCTGAATGCCATGAAAAAAGTCCTGATCGCCAACCGCGGCGAAAACGTCTGCGCAGCGGGCGTTTCTGCACATCGCCGGGCCTGCGCAGCAGGCGGCGATCTCGCCGCTCCCGCGCTTGCTTCCCGCGAAAGTTGATGAAATGAAAAAAGTCCTGATCGCCAACCGCGGCGAGATCGCCGTCCGCATTGCCCGCGCGTGCGCCGACTACAGCCTCCATTCCGTCGCCGTCTATGCCGATGCCGACATCGACGCCCTGCACGTGCGCATGGCCGACGAGGCCTGGGGCCTGGGCGGCGACCGCCCGGCCGACACCTACCTGCACATCGACAAGCTGCTGGATGCGGCCCACAGGAGCGGTGCCGATGCCGTGCACCCGGGCTACGGTTTCCTGTCGGAGAACGCGGGCTTCGCCCGGGCCGTGATCGGCGCGGGCCTGACCTGGATCGGCCCGCCGCCCGAGGCCATCGAGCGCCTGGGCGACAAGGTCGAGGCGCGCACACTCGCGCTGCAGGTGGGCGCGCCGCTCGTGCAGGGCACGGCCGGCCCGGTGAAGGACGTCTCCGAGGTGCTGGCCTTCGCCGAGCAGCATGGCCTGCCGATCATCATCAAGGCGGCCTTCGGCGGCGGCGGCCGCGGCATGAAGATCGCGTGGCGCATGGACGAAGTGGAAGACCTCTACGCTTCCGCCGTGCGCGAGGCCACGGCCGCCTTCGGCCGCGGCGAATGCTTCGTGGAGCAGTTCCTCGACCGGCCGCGCCATATCGAGGCCCAGGTGCTGGCCGATACGCACGGCAACGTGGTGGTGCTGGGCACGCGCGACTGCTCCCTGCAGCGCCGCAACCAGAAGCTCGTGGAGGAAGCGCCCGCGCCCTTCCTCACGCCGGAGCAGCGCGAGCGCATCCACACCGCCGCGCGCGACATCTGCGCTGCCGCCGGCTACACCAGTGCCGGCACCGTGGAGTTCCTGCTCTCGGGCACGGGGGCGATCTCGTTCCTGGAGGTGAACACGCGCCTGCAGGTGGAGCATCCCGTCACCGAGCAGACCACGGGTGTCGATCTCGTGGTGGAGCAGTTCCGCATCGCCGAAGGCCTGCCGCTGCGCATCACGCAGACGCCCGAACCGCTGGGCCATTCGATCGAGTTCCGCATCAACGCGGAAGACGTGGGCCGCGGCTTCCTGCCCACGCCCGGCGGCGTGACCCAGTTCGAGCCGCCCTCGGGCCCGGGCGTGCGTCTGGACACCGGCGTGCAGGCCGGCTCCATCGTGCCGGGCACCTTCGATTCGCTCATGGCGAAACTCATCGTGTCGGGTGCCACGCGCGAGCAGGCGATCGCCCGGGCGCGCCGCGCGTTGCGCGAGTTCCGCATCGGCGGCGTGGCCTCGGTCCTGCCCTTCCACCGCGCGGTGATGGAGCACCCGGATTTCACGAACGGCGAGGCCCTGCGCGTGCACACCCGCTGGATCGAGACCGACTTCGCCGAGCCCCTGGCCGCCGCGGCACGCGCCGAGCCGCTGGCCGATACCGCACTCGTGCGCACCGCCATCGAGATCGACGGCCGCCGCGTGGCCCTGGGCCTGCCGGCGCTGCTGCTGCAGGGCCTGCAGGCCGGGACGGGCGCGCAGCCTGCCGGCGCCCTGGTGCAGGCCGCCGATGCCGGGGGGGCCGCGGAGGAGGGCGCCGTGCCCGCGCCCGTGGCCGGCACCGTGCAGGCCTGGAAGGTGGCCGAGGGCGACACCGTGGCCGAGGGCGACGTGGTGGCCGTGATGGAGGCGATGAAGATGGAGATGCAGGTCATCGCGCCGCGCGCGGGGCGCATCACCGGGCTGGTTCCGACGGGCGCCTACCAGGCCGCGGGAGCGTGCCTGGCGATCGTCGCCCTGGATTGAGGTGCGTCGAGGCAAGGGTGGTTACGTATTGAAACAGTAATGCATAATCGCCCCGCCCGCGAACTCGACAGTTGCGGGCCGGGAGGCGGGCGGCTCACGCTGCGCGGGCTCCTGAAACTCAACGCCCTGACATTGATGCCGATATGAAGATCCGCCTTCCTCTCACCCTGCTCGCGCTGTCCACCCTGCTGCTCACCGGATGCGCTTCGGTCAACATGGCTTCCAAGGAGGAGTCCGACAAGGCCAAGCAATTCGATGCGCCGGCGGCGGGCAATGCCGGCCTGTATGTCTACCGTGACAGCTTCATCGGCAAGGCCTTGAAGAAAGACATTCTGGTCGATGGCAAATGCCTGGGTGAAAGCGCCCCCGACGTGTTCTTCTACACGCAGGTGGAAGGCGGCAAGAAGCACACCCTGCAGACGGAGTCCGAGTTCTCCGACAGCACCCTGGAGATGTTCATGGACGCCGGTCAGAACTATTACGTCCGCCAGTACATCCGCATGGGCGCCTTCACGGCGGGCGCAGGATTGACCCAGGTCACGGAAGAGCGCGGCAAGACCGACATCACCAAGCTCGGCCTGGCCCAGCCCGGGAAATGCGACAGGTAATACGCGTTTGATCCGGGCCTGACGGCGCCGGCGAGTCGTTCCGTCAGCCGTCACTGGCCCGATGGCCGGGCTGCCCGTTGCGCGGGCTTCGCATGGTTGTCCCAGTTGACGGGCCGCGGATCGGCGATGGTGTTCACCTCCTGGCTGAACCGCCCGTACTGCGGGGCGATGTTCGGGTCGTCCTCCCAGGTCGCCTGCTGGGTGAACTTGCCGGTCTTGCGGTTGAACTTCAGGGCATGCATGGCCGTCTTGCCGCCCCAGTCGGTCGAGGGCAGCGAGATGAAGTTCACCGCGTACTCGTCGTCGGTCATCTTGCCGTGGACCACGTACACCCCGTAGTGCTCTTC
This sequence comes from Acidovorax sacchari, assembly GCF_042847045.1. Classification (NCBI taxonomy): domain Bacteria; kingdom Pseudomonadati; phylum Pseudomonadota; class Betaproteobacteria; order Burkholderiales; family Comamonadaceae; genus Acidovorax; species Acidovorax sacchari. The sequence continues at coordinate 4,036,808 of NZ_AP035783.1, read as the reverse complement.
GCCCGGGGAGATGATCTTGTACACGCCGTTGTCGTAGTAGTACAGCATGGCGTCCTCGAACGGCTTCTTCTCGTACAGCTTCTCGTAAAAGAGTTTCTGCGTGAAGGTGGGCTTGCCGAAGTTCACGGCGACCGAGGGCGCCAGTGCGCCGCCGCCGTCCTGGGCCGAGACGATGGTGGCCATGGAGCAGGCCACCAGGGACACAAGCATTTTCTTCAAGGGACTACCTCGCTTTCCGATGGATGGGGCCCGGCGGGCCGCCAACCGATGCTAGCCACGGTCGAGCCGGCTGCGCGGCCTGGCGCATGCAGGAAATTGAATCAGTGCATCAATTTCATTGGCGATGCTGCGACAGTGGTGCCCATGAAAAGACTCGCGCACGGCCTGCTCGCCGCCTCCCTGTCCCTCGCCCTGGCGGGTTGCTACACGCCCGACCGCTCCCGGCTGGGCGAAAGCGTGGCGGCCGCGGTGCCGGCAGGCACGTCCCTGGGGGCGGCTCTGGCCAGCCTGTCGGGCATGGGCTTTTCCTGCAGCGTGGTGGAGGCCGGGCAGGGCGTGGACTGCAGCCGGGAGCGGCAGGGCGCCGTGCTCTACACGTGCATCGAGCGCGTCAGGATGTCCGTCGATCCCGGCACCCGCACGGTCGCCGCGCCCGAAGTGCCGCCGATCGCGTGCGCCGGCCTGTAGGGCGGCCGGTGGCGCCGGCCGGCCGTGGTGGTCAGGGCAGGTCCCGCGGCGCGGGGCCGTCGTACGTCCACAGGTATTCCCGCGGGATCGGCCCCTTGTTGCGGCCTCCCTGGCCGGTCTGCTCCCAGGCATGCGCCAGGATGCCGACGGAGCGCGACAGGCAGAACAGGCCGCGCGCCAGCGGCGGCGGGAAGCCGAGCTCCGCGTAGATGACGGCGGTGGCGCCGTCGATGTTCATGGGAATGCGCCGGCCGTTCTTGCGGGACGCCAGTTCCTCTTCCACGGCGCGCCCGATGGCGGCGAAACGCCCGCTCACGGTGCCCTCGCGCGCGGCCTCGTCGACGAGTTCCAGCAGCCGCGGCGCGCGGGGATCGACGGGGTGGAAGCGATGGCCGAAGCCCGAGACGAACCTGCCGTGCCGCTCGATGGCCGCGTCCAGCCCGCCGCGCACCGCGTCGTCCGGCGCGGCGCCCGCATCCTGCCGGGCCGCGATGTCGAGGTACATGGCCACGGCCTGTTCGCCGGCCCCGCCATGGACGTCGCCCAGCACGTTGACCGCCGAGGCCATGGCGTTGTTCAGCCCCACGCCGCAGGTCGCGGCCATCCGGGCGATGGCGATGCTGGGGGCCTGCGGCCCATGGTCCACCGCGGACATGAGGGCGGCGTCGAGCAGCCGGCTTTCGCGTTCGCCGGGCAACTCGCCACGTGTCATCAGCCAGATCATCTGCGCGAAGCCGATGCGGCCGATCAGGTCCTGGATGGGGTATCCGCGGTAGCGGATGCTGCCGGGGCTCATGTCGATGATGGACGTGGTCCACCAGTCGCTCACGCGGGGGGCCTGGGTGCTCATATCGCCTGCTCCTGTGCCAGTTCCCGGATGTCCGACGGCGAATAGCCGAGCTCGGCCAGGATGTCCGCCGTGTGCTCGCCCAGCCGGGGCGGCGGGGTGCCGACGGCCGGTGCTTCGCCGTTCCACTTGAACCCCGTGCGCACGACCCGGATGTCGCGGCCGACGCCGGGAACGTCCTTGAAGGTGCCCACCATGCCGCGGCCGGCGATCTGCGGATGCTCCAGCACCTGGGGCACCGTGTACACCGGCCCCGCGGGCACGCCCGCCTCGTTGAGGCGCTTCCACCACGCGTCCGCCGATCCGGCGGACAGCGCTGCTTCCACCAGGGCCGTGAGTTCGGCGCGGTGCCGCAGCCGCCCATGGCGGTCGGCGAACCGCGGGTCCGCCGTCCATTCCGGGTGGCCGAGCACCGCGCACACCGCCTCGAACTGCTCCTGCTTGTTGGCCGCGATGTTGAGCAGGCCGTCCCCGGTCCGGAAGGTGCCGGACGGGCTGGCGGTAACGTTGTCGTTGCCCAGGGGCCGGGGCTCGCGCCCTGCGATCAGGTGGTTGGATACCGCCCAGCCCATGGTCGCGATGGCCGCTTCGAGCATCGAGACATCGATGAAAACGCCGCCCGTGCGATGGCGGTCCGCCAGGGCGGACGCCACGGCGAATGCGGCGGTGATGCCCCCGATCGTGTCCGCCACGGGGTAGCCCACGCGGTAGGGCGCCGTCTCCGGGGCGCCCGTGATGCTCATCATCCCGGACATGCCCTGGATGATCTGGTCGTACGCCGGCAGGTCGCGCAGCGGACCGTCCTGCCCGAACCCGGAGATGGCGCAGTAGATCAGCCGCGGGTTCTCCTTCAGGAGTTCCTCGTAGCCCAGGCCCAGGCGCTGCATGACCCCGGGCCGGTAGTTCTCCACCAGCACCTGCGCCGTGCGGACCAGCCTGCGCAGCGCCTCCTTGCCCGCGGGGTGCTTGAGGTTGAGCGTGATGGAGCGCTTGCCGGGGTTCTGGGCCAGGAACGAGACGCCCATGTCGGCCTGGTTCAGGTCCTGGTCGGCGCCCAGCTGGCGGGCCAGGTCGCCTCCCTGCCGGGCTTCGACCTTGATGACGTCGGCGCCCATGTGGGCGAGCTGGTGGCAGGCGAAGGGGCCCGCGAGCACATTGGTGAGGTCCAGCACGCGGACGCCGTGAAGGGGTGGGAGGGCCATGGTCAGTCGAGTTTCACGTTGCTGCTGCGGATGACCTCGCCCCAGCGCTGCTGCTCGCTGCGGATGAGGGCGGCAGCCTCCCGGGGCGTGGTCGCCATCGGGGTGCTGCCTTCGGCCTGCAGCGTGGCGATGGTGTCCGGCCGAGCGAGGGCCCTGGCCACTTCCTGCTGCCACCGGGCGAGCACGGCCGGCGGCGTGCCGGCCGGTGCCACCAGCATCTTCCAGTCGCTGGTATCGAAGCCCTTGTAGCCCGACTCGGCAATGGTGGGCACGTCGGGAAGCACCGGCAGGCGCTTCGCGGAGCTGACGGCCAGCGCGCGCAGCTTGCCCGCCTTGATGAACGGGATCACGGTCTGGGGCGTCGCGAAGTAGTAATCGACCTGGCCGCCCAGGAGATCGGTCGCCGCCGGGCCGGCGCCCTTGTAGGGGATGTGGCTGGTGCGGATGCCCGCCTGGCGGATGAAGAGCTCGCCGGTGAGATGGCCCACGGTGCCGTTGCCCGCGGAGGCCATCGACAGGGAGTCGGGTCGGGCCTTCGCGGCGCCGACCAGGTCGGCCAGGGTCTTGAAGCGCGATGCGGCGTTGACGACCAGCACGACGGGCTGCCCTGCCACGGTGGCGACGGGAACGAAGGCCCTGGACGCGTCGTACGGCATCTTCGCGTACAGGCTCGGGTTGATGGCCAGGTTGGCCGTCTGGCCCATGCCGAGGGTGTAGCCGTCCGGGGCGGCCTTGGCGACCGCGTCCATCCCGATGTTCCCGCCGGCGCCCGGCTTGTTGTCCACCACCAGCGTCCAGCCGGTGGAGGCGCGGATCTTGTCCAGCACCATGCGGCTGACGATGTCCGTGCCGCCACCCGGCGGGAAGGGAACGATGACCTTGATGGACTGGGACGGATAGTCGGCTGGCTGGCCGAGGGCCGCTGCGGACGCGGCGAGCAGGGCGCAGGTACCCAGCAGGCGAGAAAGAGAAAGCATGGTGTCTCCTTGGCTGTTCTGTTCAATAGAACCGTGTTCTGTTGGAAAGAACTTTAATGGCGCGCGCCAGCGTGAACCATGCGGGATAACCCTTGAGCAGCCAGACCCTCGCGGCCGCTGTGTTCTACTCAGCAGAACATAGCCGTGATCTTTCTGACGCCGATGACACAAGAATCCTCCGAGGCCTCCAGCGGGGTCGCCGTCCTGGACCGCGCGTTCGCCCTCCTGGGTGCATTCGCCCCGGAGGACGAGCGGCTGACGCTGACGGAGCTGTCCCGGCGCACGGGGCTCTACAAGAGCACCGTGCTGCGGCTGCTGGGCGCCCTGGAAAGCGGCGGCTTCATCCGGAAGTGGGACGACGGGCTGTACGGCATCGGGCCGGCGCCGGTGCAGCTGGCCGCCATCTACCAGCGCAGCCTGCGCATCGACTCCATCGTGGAGCCGCTGCTGCGCGAACTCAGTGCCGAACTCGGGGAAACCGCCTCGTTCTACGTGCGCTCCGGGGACCGGCGCCTGGTGCTCAGCCGCGTCGAGCCGTCGCGCGCCGTGCGCGTGTCCATCCGCGTGGGGGAGGCGTTCGACGTGCATCTCGGTGCCTCGGGAAAGGTGCTGCTGGCGTTCTCGGAGGGCGATCCGGCCCACGAGTCGGTGCGCGCCCGGCTGTGGGCCACTTCGTTCGGGGAGCGTGACCGGGAAACGGCGGCCGCCTCCGTGCCGGTATTCGGGGCGCCCGGAGAGCTCCGCGGCGCCCTGACGGTGTCCGGGCCACTCTCCCGCCTCGGGGAGCCTGCGGCGATCCGGGCGGCGCTGCTCGCGCTCATGGACCGGGCCCGGCGGGCCACCGCGGAGTTCGGCGGCAATCCCGCTTTGTATGCCGCAAGCCGCCAGGCGCTGCTGGCCGAGGCGCCTTTGCCCGCCGAGTCAAGTCCTCTCGGCTTCACAAAAATTGAATCAAAGCATCAATTTGATTGAAGATTTACGGAGGCAGCGGCCCTAGACTGGCGGCGCACCAGCCCGGCCGCGATGCGCGGCCGCCCGAAAGACCATCGCCCCAACGATCCATGACCCCGTCCCGTCCGGCCCGCTATACCGCCACCGCCATCCTGCTGCACTGGGTGCTCGGGCTGGCCATCGTCGCCGTGTTCCTGCTGGGCCTGTACATGACGGGGCTGCCGTTCTCGCCGCAGCGGCTGAAGTTCTACAACTGGCACAAGTGGGCCGGCGTGGCCATCCTGGCGCTGTCGGCCCTCCGGCTGCTCTGGCGCCTGACGCACCGCCCGCCGGCGCTGCCCGCGGCGGTGCAGTCCGCGATGCCGGCATGGCAGCGCGCCGCGCACCACGGCACGCACCACCTGATGTACCTGCTGTTCTTCGCCGTGCCCCTGATCGGCTGGGCCTACAGCTCGGCGGCGGGCTTTCCCATCGTGTTCCTCGGCATCGTGCCGCTGCCGAGCTTCGTGCCGGTGAGCCCCGAACTGGCCGAGGCCATCAAGCCCTGGCACCAGATCAGCGCCTATGCCCTGGCCGTGCTCGTCGTGCTGCACGTGGCCGCGGCGCTGAAGCACCAGGTCATCGACCGCGACGGCCTGATCGGGCGCATGCTGCCCGGGCGCGCCTGACCACCCGCCACCGAATCCACCGAACCAACGGAGCGATCCATGAAATTCTCCCCTTCCCTCTTCGCCGGCCTCGCGCTGGCATCCTCCGCGCTGCTGGCCGGCGCGCCCGCCTTCGCGCAGCAGAAGCTGGTGCCCGAGCAGAGCGAGATCACCTTCGTGAGCAAGCAGATGGGCGTGCCCGTCGAGGGCCGCTTCAAGAAGTTCGACGCGCAGGTCGCCTTCGACCCCGCCAAGCTCGCCACCAGCAAGGTGACGATCACGGTGGACACCGGCAGCGCCACCCTGGGCGTGAAGGAGTCCGACGCCGAACTGCCCAAGGCCACGTGGTTCAACGTGCCCAAGTTCCCGCAGGCGACCTTCCAGTCCACGGCGATCAAGTCCACCGGCCCGGGCAAGTTCGAGGTGGCCGGCAAGCTGAGCATCAAGGGCGCCACGCAGGACGTGGTCGCACCCGTCACGCTCACCCAGAACGGCGCCACCACCATCGCCACCGGCAGCTTCCCGATCAAGCGCCTGGCCTTCAAGATCGGCGAGAACGAGTGGGCCGACACCTCCATGGTCGCCGACGACGTGCAGGTGAAGTTCAAGCTCGCGCTCACGGGCGTGGGCAAGCTCTGAGCCCCGGGGCCGAGCCCGCGCTTTCCCTGTCCCTTTTCCCTTCCTTCCCTTTCTTTCAACCGGAGATCCCGACATGCGCAAATCCCTGTTCGCCCTGGCCGCCGCGGCCGCCCTCGTTGCCGGTGCCGCCCAGGCCGAGACCGCCACGTACACGGTGGAGCCGACGCACACCTTCGCCACGTTCGAGATCAGCCACTTCGGCGCCAGCGTGAACCGCGGCCGCTTCGACAAGAAGGAAGGCACGATCGAGCTGGACAAGGCCGCCAAGACCGGCAAGGTGGACATCACCTTCCAGATCAACTCCATCAACACCGGCACGCCGCCCTTCGACAAGCACCTGCAGAGCCCCGACATCTTCGACGCGGCCAAGTACCCCACCGCGCGCTTCGTGGGCGACAAGTTCACCTTCGACGGCGACAAGCTGGTGTCCGTGGCCGGCAACCTGACCCTCAAGGGCCAGACCCATCCCGCGACCTTCAAGGCCAACCAGTTCGCCTGCTACCAGAGCCCGATGCTCAAGCGCGAAGTGTGCGGCGGCGACTTCGAGACCACGATCGACCGCACCCTGTTCGGCCTGGACTACGGCGTGCAGTACGGCTTCCCCAAGAACGTGCGCATCGTGGCCCAGGTCGAGGCCGTCAAGCAGTAATTCCTGCCGCGATGCACCGCCCCGGCCTGCGGGCCGGCGCAGCCGCCGCCTTCCGCCTCTGTGCGGACGGCGGCTTTTTCTTTGGGCCCGGGCGGGCTCTCCTCACCGCGCTGGTGGCCGCACTGCCTGCACGGTGGCATGCTTGCGCACGGGGCTGGAGAGCACGAGCGAGGTGGTGACCGAGCCATGCACCGCCAGCGCGTCCACCACGCGCTGCAGGTCGGCCGGCTCCGCGATGGCGCAGCGCACGATGAAGCAGTCCTGGCCGGTCACCCGGTCGGCCTCCAGCACCTCGGGCATGCTTTCGAACAACTCCAGGTAGGGCGCGATGCCGCGGTGCGTGGTCTCGATGCGGATGATGGCCGTGAGGCCCACGCCGATGCGGCCCAGGTGGACCCGGGCGCCATAGCCTTCGATGATGCCGGCGTCCTCCAGCTTGCGCACGCGCTCGCTCATCGCGGGCTGCGACAGGCCGATGCGCTTGCCCAGCGCGGCCAGGCTCTGCCGTGCGTCGGTCTGCAGGGCCTGCAGGATCAGCCAGTCCTTCTTGTCGATTCGCATGGAATGTCGGGGCCGGGCGGGCGCCGCGGCCGATGGTTCATCGGTGGGCGGGGGCTTTATCCGATGCCCGCCCCTGTGTGCGCATGGCGCGCCCGCCTATCGTAGGGCACGTTCCCTGCGATGCCGCCGTCCGGCCGCACCACGACACTCCAGGAAAGGACCTCCAATGCAGCTCTTCGGAATGCTCGACTCGCCCTACGTGCGCCGCGTCGCCGTCACCCTGCGCCACCTGGGCGTGCCGTTCGAGCACCGGCCCCTGTCCGTGTTCAGCACCTTCGACGCATTCCGCGCGGTCAACCCGGTGGTGAAGGCGCCCACGCTGGTGGCGGACGACGGCACGGTGCTGATGGATTCGACGCTGATCCTGCAGTGGATCGATGCCTGCAGGCCGGAGGCTGCTGCCCGCCTGGTCCCGGCGGACCGGACGGCCCGCCTGCAGGACCTGCGCATCGCCGGCCTCGCGCTCGCCGCGTGCGAGAAGACGGTGCAGATCGTCTATGAGCAGCGGCTGCGCCCCGAGGAAAAGCAGCACCGGCCCTGGCTGGACCGCGTCGGCCTGCAGCTGGATGCCGCCTACGCGCAGCTGGAAGAAGCCATCGCCGGTGCGGGCAGCATGCCGGACGTGGATGCCCTGTCCCACGGCGGCATCGCCGCGGCGGTGGCATGGAGCTTCACCGGACTGGTGCTGCCCGGACGGGTGGTGGATACGTCGCATCCGTCGCTGGCGGCCTTCGCCGCGGCGGCCGAGCGGCTGCCCGCGTTCGTGGCGTGCCCGCAAGTCGGTTGATTGCCTGCGGGCCGCGAGCCGCTCAGGTGGGCTGTGCCGCGTCGCTGCGGCGCCATTCCGACCATGTCAGCGGCCTTCCCCCTGGGTTTTCGCGTGCATACGCGTGGAACTCATGGAAGAACGCAAGCCGGTCCGCGTGGAAGGTTTGTTTTCTTTTCTTGACCGTGCTGGTGTCTGTCAGGTTGTGGTCATGGCTCAGCTTGGACTGGCGCGCCATGATGGCGTCGGCATCGACCTCCCGCGCATTGTGGAGCATGTCGTGGAGCACCATGAAAGTGGTGGTCCTTCCGTGGCCGCCGTTGCAATGCACATGCAGGCCCGTGCCTTCCGGCAAGTCACGTACCAGCTCGATGAACTGGTCCACATCCCTGCGGGACGGGCGCACATGGTCCGTGACGGCGATACGGCGATACTCGGCGCCCGCCGCTTCCACGATGTCCTGCTCCGACCGGGCGAGGGTGGTGACCAGTGGCCGGGGGGCCGGATCGTCCATTCTTCCCTTCACATATTCTGCGTGGATCGCCACTGCGTTGCCCTGCCTGCGCAGTTCCTCGAGCTGATCTGCCTCCCGCGCCATGGTTGCCGCCGTGTCCAGTCCTACATTGCCCCAGTCATTGGTGCCGCGCCATGTCAGGGAATGGCCATCGGCCACCGCGTGCGACTCCTGGCGCAGGTCCACTACGACCAGAGGGGCATCGCCGTAGATTTGGCGGATGGCATGCACCTGGGCTTCCGATGTGATGCGCTCGCTTCCCGATATCTGCAGCGATTCCAGTCCGCGGGTGTCGAAGCCGGGCGGTAACTTCGCTGCCTGGCCCGACGACCGGAAGAATGCCATGGTCCCGGGCGGGTTCGGGGGCGTGGTGTCATAGGCGAGCCGCAGGTTGGTGTCGGGATCGGGCTGGCGCCGCAGCAGCGCGGTCCGCCCCCTGCCGATCGGTCCGGAGTGGTTGGAGGGCCCGGCCGCGGCACTTTCGGGCGGCGGCGCATCCTGCGGGCCGGCTCCCCCCCTGCGGCGGCGTGATGCAGGCATTCCGGTAAAACGTGCGGCATCCAGGCATTTGCTGCTGGAGCCGGAGGCTGGCGGGGATCTGCCGGCGGTGGGGGCTGGGGTGTCGCGCTCCCCTGAGGGAAGGCAGGACTTGAGTAATCCACAATGGAATGAGATACGGGGCATTGATTTTTCTTGCCGATAGTCTGAATGCATCGACTGTCGAAAAAACCGCAGAGCAGCGCCTCTCACGGACGAAGTGCCGCGCCATCCTGCGAAGCGACCGGCAGCGCCTGCTGCAAGGCGCGTTCCTTCCGAGGAAAGAAAAAGGCCGGCATGTGCCGGCCTCGGTGCGGTGTGGGGGCAGGGCGCTCAGCGCGTACCCGACACGTCCATGCGCTCCGTCTTGTGGTCCAGGATCGCTTCCGGCTCCTGCGCGGCCACCCAGTCGGGGTTGTCCAGGCGCTGCTTGAGCTGCTCCGTGTCGAGGTCGCCGGTCCACTTGGCCACGACGAGGGTGGCCACGCCGTTGCCCACGAGGTTGGTGAGCGCGCGTGCCTCGGACATGAAGCGGTCGATGCCCAGGATCAGCGCGAGGCCCGCCACGGGCACGTGGCCCACGGCCGAGAGGGTGGCGGCCAGCACGATGAAGCCGCTGCCGGTGATGCCGGCCGCACCCTTGGAGGTGAGCAGCAGCACCAGCAGCAGGGTGATCTGGTGCGTGATGTCCAGCGGCGTGTTCGTGGCCTGGGCGATGAACACGGCGGCCATGGTCAGGTAGATGGAGGTGCCGTCCAGGTTGAAGGAGTAGCCGGTGGGGATCACGAGGCCCACGGTGGTCTTCTTCGCGCCCAGGTTCTCCATCTTCTCCATCATGCGCGGCAGCACCGATTCGCTGGAGGAGGTGCCCAGCACGATGAGCAGTTCTTCCTTGATGTACTTCACGAACTTCCAGATCGAGAAGCCGTGGAAGCGGGCGATGAGGCCCAGCACGATGAAGATGAACAGCACGCAGGTCAGGTAGAACGAGCCCATCAGCTTGCCCAGCGACAGCAGCGAGCCGACGCCGTACTTGCCGATGGTGAAGGCCATGGCGCCGAACGCGCCGATCGGGGCCACCTTCATGATGTAGCCGACGATGGTGAACAGCACGTGCGAGGTCTTCTCGATGAAGTCGAACACCAGCGTGCCGCGGCCGCCGAAGCGGTGCAGCGCGAAGCCGAACATCACGGCGAACAGCAGCACCTGCAGGATCTCGCCCTTGGCGAACGCATCCACCACGGTGGTGGGGATGATGTTCATGATGAAGTCGGTGGTCGTGCCCATCTTGCCGGGCGCCGTGTAGGCCGCGATGGACTTGGTGTCGAGCGACGCGGGATCGACGTTCATGCCCGCGCCGGGCTGGAGCACGTTGACGACGATCAGGCCGATGACCAGCGCGATGCTGCTCACCACCTCGAAGTAGAGCAGGGCGAGGCCGCCGGTGCGGCCCACCTTCTTCATGTCCTCCATGCCCGCGATCCCGACCACCACGGTGCAGAAGATGATGGGCGCGATGATCATCTTGATGAGCTTGATGAAGCCATCGCCCAGGGGCTTCATCTTCTCGCCGATCTCGGGGTAGAAGTGCCCGAGCAGCACGCCCACGACGACGGCGAACAGCACCTGCACGTAAAGCGAGCGGTAGAGGGGAAGTTTTCTGGCGGGAATGCGGGCGTTTGCGGTCATGCAGGCCTCTGGCGTCAACTGAAAAGGAGCGGGCACGGGGCGCCTGTCCACAGGCAGCCGTCGCGCGGGTGACGCACTGTAAGGCCGTGCTGCACGCGAGACATTGTGGAAAACCACATCGTTGATGCCGCGCTGCCGGGGCGCGTGCAGCCTTACAGCGCGCCCAGGACCTCGTCCAGACGCTCCACCAGCAGATCCGCGTGCTCCCGCTGGAACACCAGCGGAGGGCGTATCTTCAGCACGTGGGCGTCCGGGCCGGTCGCGCTCAGCAACACCTGGCGCCGGCGCAGTGCGTTGACCACCTGCGCGGCCTGGGCCGTGGCCGGCGCGCGCGTGGCGCGGTCGGCCAGCAGTTCCAGGCCCACGAACAGGCCGGCGCCGCGTGCCTCGCCGACGATGGCGTGGCGCCCGCCCAGCGCGGCGAGCCGCTCCCGCAGATAGTTGCCCACCTGCAGGGCATTGGCCTGCAGGCCGTTGCGCTGGATCACGTCGAGCACGGCCGAAGCCGCGGCCATGGAGACCGGGTTGCCGCCGAAGGTATTGAAGTAGCGGCTCGCCCGGCCGAAGGCCTCCATGACCCCGGGCCGCACCGCGAGGCCCGCGACCGGATGGCCGTTGCCCATGGGTTTGCCCATGGTGACGATGTCGGGCACCACGCCGTGCCGCTGGAAGCCCCAGAACGCCTCGCCCGTGCGGCCGAAGCCGGGCTGCACCTCGTCGGCGATGAACACGCCGCCGGCTGTATGGATCGCCTCCACGGCTTCGCGCAGGAAGCCGGCAGGCTCCGTGAATACGCCGTCGCTGGAGAACACCGTGTCCACCAGCAGTGCCGCGGGCTTCAGGCCGTGGGCCTGCAGGTCGGCGATGGCCGCGTGCACGCCGTCGGCGAAGCGCCGGCCCGTCGCGGCGTCGCCCCCTTCGGGGGCATCGACCAGCCGCACGTGGTCGCCGATGCGCACGTACTGCCCCAGCGAGGGCGAGGCGCAGGCCAGCGCCGAGGTCACGCCGTGGTAGGCCCAGCGCGTCACGATGAGGCCGGTGCCGCCCGTGTGTGCCGTGGCGATGCGCATGGCCAGGTCGTTGGCCTCGCTGCCCGTGCAGGTGAAGGTGGCATGGCCGAGTTCGGGCGGCATGGTGGCCAGCAGCCGCTCGGCGTAGTCGAGGATGCCCTGGTGCAGGTAGCGCGTGTGCGTGTTGAGCACCGAGGCCTGGCGCGCGATGGCTTCCACCACCTCGGGCCGCGCGTGGCCCAGCGGCACGACGTTGTTGTAGGCGTCCAGCCAGGGGGTGCCGGCGGCGTCGTAGAGCCAGACGCCCTCGCCGCGCACAGGGTGGAAGGGCTCTTCGTAGAACAGCCGGTAGGCCGGGCCCAGCAGGCGTGCGCGGCGGGCCAGAAGCTCGGCGGTGGTGGCGTCAGGCATGGATCGGTTCCTGGTGGCGGCAGGCGGCATGGATGGCGTCCTGCACCTGCTCGGGCGCGAGATCGGCGCAGGCCTGCAGGCGGGCCCAGGAAATCGCGTTGTTGCGCAGCAGGTAGGGTGCGTTGTCGGGCTGGCGCGCGGCACGCCAGCCGCTGATCGCGACCACCATCGCCAGGCGCGCCCGCACGAGGTCGAGGAGCGCGGAGGTCTCGGCGTCGGTCAGCGGCGATACGGTGTGGTAGTCGGCCGCGAACCGCGCGATGGTCGCCAGCGCGTCGCCGGCCTCCTGGCTCTGTGCATCGAGGTGGTAGGAGGCCGCGACGGCCAGATCGTCCACCAGCGGCGCATGCACCATGTCGCCGAAGTCCAGGATGCCGGCCACGAGGGATGGGTCCGCCGGATCGACGAGCAGGTTGTAGAGGTTGAAGTCGTTGTGGATCGGCTGCCGTCGCAGCCCGGCCAGCGCCGGCCTGGCACGCTGCGCGAAGCCGTCGAGCGCGGCCTCGGCCAGCGCGCGGCGGGCCGGGTCGGCCACGTGCGCGAGCAGCGGCCGCACGCGGTCGGCACGCTGGATGTCCCAGGGCAGCTCGCGCTCGGCGGCGGGATGCTCCAGGCCAGACAGTGCGCGGTCCAGGCGCGCCAGCATGCGCGCCACGCCGCTGCGCTGCGCGGCCGAGCGCGGCGCCTGCGGCATGGGCAGGCCTTCGAGGTAGCTGAACACCCGGGCCACGCGCGTGCGGCCTTCGGCATCCTCGATCTGCACCGAGGGCGCGCCGTGCCGGTCGGGCAGCAGGCGCTGCACGGGCAGCTGCGGGTCGGTGCGGGCGATGTGCAGCAGCGCCTGGGTCTGGAAGTCGGCGACGATGGGGTCTTCGTCCGGGTGCGAGAGCTTGAGCATGCAGCGCGCGCCGCCGCCGTCCGGCTCCAGCAGGAAGTTGGCATCGCGCTCGCCCGTGAGCGGCTGCAGCCGGCCCTGCAGGCCATGGAGGCGCTGCAGCAGGGCGGCGGCCCAGCCAGTTTCGACGGGTGCGGGCGGGGCCGTGAGCACGGCCGCTTCCGGCAGGGCTGCGCGAATCGCGGTGTCCAGGTCGTGCATGGTCATGCCGCCTTTTCGAAGCCCGCCAGAGCGCTGGCCAGATTGGGCCCCAGGTCTTCGGAGAGGTAACCGCCTTCCTGCACGAGCACGGTGGGCAGGCCCAGCCGGGCGATCTCTCCGAGGATGCGGCCGAAGCCCGGTGTGCTGACGGCCAGCATCCGGTAGGGATCGTTCTCATGTGCGTCCAGCCCCAGCGCCACGACGAGCGCGCCGGGCGCATAGGCGCGGACCGTGGCGGTGGCCGTGGCCAGAGCGGCGAGGAAGCCCTCGTCCTGCGTGCCGCGGGCCAGCGGCAGGTTCAGGTTGTAGCCCAGGCCTTCGCCCTCGCCGGCCTCGTGCGCATGGCCGGTGAAGAAGGGCGTGCAGAAGTGCGGGTCGGCGTGCAGCGAGATGGTGAGCACGTCCCTGCGGCGCCAGAAGATGCCCTGCGTGCCGTTGCCGTGGTGCACGTCGATGTCCAGGATGGCCACCCGGTCGTGCCGCTGGCGCAGGTGCTGGGCGGCGATGGCGGCGTTGTTCAGGTAGGTGAAGCCGTTGGCGCGGTCGGCATAGGCATGGTGGCCCGGCGGGCGGCAGAGCGCATAGGCGGCGCGTTCGCCGTCCAGCACCAGTTGGGCCGCGTGCGTGGCCACGTGGGCCGACCAGGTGGCTGCGTGCCAGGTGTGGCGGCCGATGGAGCACGCCATGTCGCCCATGTGGTAGCCGGCCTGGCCGACCAGGCTGTCGGGGTAGGTGAAGGGCTGGCCCGGGAAGGGATGGACATTGGGAAGCACCTCTTCGGACGCGCCCTCGAGCTGCTGCCAGCGTTCCCACGCCGTCTCGAGGAAGCGCAGGTACTGCGGCGTGTGGATCGCGGCCCTCGGGCCGGGGCCGTGGTCTTCGGGGGCGAGGATGTCGTGGCCCTGCCGGCGCGCGGCGTCCAGCAGCAGCGTGCCGCGCTCGGGCTGCTCGTTGCTGCGCTGCATGCGGCCCCGCACGATGAATTGCTGCGGATCGTGGCCGATGTGCTGGTCGCTGTAGATGACTTTCATGCAGGGATTCCCGTGTCCGGTGAAAAGGATCGCTCTCAGGTCTTGAACAGGCTGGAGGCATGCGCCTTGGCATCCTCCAAGTGGAAGCGCAGCGCGTGCTGCACGGCCTCGACGTCGCGCCTGGCCAGTGCGTGGGCGATGGGGCGGTGCGTCTCGGCCAGCAGCTTCAGGTCGCCGTAGCTGCCCTCGCTCAAGGCGAGGAACATGCGCACCTCGGTCTGCATGTTGTCGAACAGCCGGTGCAGGTAGTGGTTGCCCGACAGCGCGCTGATCGCGAAGTGGAAGTCCAGGTCCAGCGCCACGCGCTCGGCCGAGGGCAGCGTCTCGGCGCGCGCGACCATGTCGTCCACGCGCGCGTCGAGCGCGGCCAAGTCGGCATCGCTCGCGTGCTGGCAGGCCAGCGCGGCGCCCAGCAGTTCGAGCTGGATGCGCACGTCGTACAGGTCGCTCACCTGCTTGGCCGACACGGTGCGCACCGCGAAGCCGTGGCGCGGGCGCGAGACGAGCAGGCCCAGGCTCTCCAGCCGGCGCGCCGCCTCGCGCACCGGGGCGCGGCTCACGCCCATCTGGCGCGCGAGTTCGGCCTCTACGATGCGCTCGCCGGGCGCGATGCGGCCCGACAGGATGGCGTCCTGCAACTGGGCCTCGACCACCCCGACCAGGTCGGGCACCTGGATCGATGAGAAGGCGGGCGCCGGGACGGCGGGGCTGCTGATGCGCGTGCTCATGGGGTGTTTCCTGTCTTGCATGTGCCCGGAATCATGCCGGACCGCGCGCACGGGCGAGGGACACACCGGCGATGGCGATGAGCAGCATGCCCAGCAGTGCCGGCGCGTCCGGCGGCCGTTCGAACCACAGCGTGCTGATCAGCACGGCCAGCAGCAGCTGCACGTAGTTGAGCGGCGCCAGCGTGGCCGCGCCCACGCGGCGGAAGGCGGCCAGCAGCAGCAGCTGGGCGCTGCCGCTGATCGCACCGCCGGACGCCAGCACGGCCATCTCGGGCCAGGGCGGCAGCGCGGTGTGTGCGGTGAAGAGCATCGGCAGGCTGCTGATCAGCAGGCAGGCCAGGGCCGTGTGCGCGAACTGCACGGGCGCGGGCACCAGGCCCGAGAGCTTGCGCGTGAGCACCTGGAAGACGGCATAGCAGGCGGCCGAGACGGCCATCAGCAGCGTGCCGGCCAGCGGCAGGCTGCCGCCCGGGCGCACGATGCAGAGCATGCCCGCGAAGCCGAGCAGCACGGCCGTCCACTGCGCGCGGCCCACGCGTTCGCCCAGCAGCCAGGGAGACAGCGCCACCATGATCAGCGGTGCCGTGAAATAGATCGCCGTGGCCTCGGCCAGCGGCATGGTGACGAGGGCCGCCATGAAGCAGGTGGCCACGACGGCCAGCGCCACGCTGCGCGCGGCGAGCAGCCTCTGGTGCGGCTGGCGCCACAGGCGCAGTTCGCCATGGCGCAGCAGCAGCACGAAGGCCAGCACGGCGATGGCGCTGTACCGCCCGAGGTTCACGACCGCCGGCGGGTAGTGCGCCACCATGTGCTTGGCGAACGCGTCGTACGCCGCGAACAGCACCAGCGCGCACAGGAACAGTGCGATGCCCGCGGCGGTGCCGTCGCCGCGTGCGCCGGATGCGGGTGCGGAGATCGCACTCATGCGTCGGCCGGCATCAGGGCCGGAGCCCCTCGAGGAAGGCATCGAGCGCCGCGCCGATGGCGCCGACCATGTAGCCGCCTTCCTGCACCACGACGGTCGGCAGACCCAGTGCACGCACGCGCGCGCCGGCCAGGCGGAAGGCCTCCATGTCGAATTTCAGCACGCTGATCGGGTCGTCCTTGTAGGTGTCGAAACCCAGCGGCATCACGAGTGCCTGGGGCTGGAAGCGCTCGATGGCGGCCACGGCCTGGTCCAGCGCCTGCGCGAATTCGGCGTTGCCGCTGCCGTGCGCGAGCGGCAGGTTCAGGTTGCAGCCTTCGCCCTCGCCCGTGCCGCGCTCGTGCGCGTAGCCCGTGTACCAGGGGTAGTAGTTGGCGGGGTCGGCGTGCGTCGAGATGGTGAGCACATCGCCGCGCCCGTAGAAGATCTGCTGCGTGCCGTCGCCGTGGTGCGCGTCGATGTCGAGCACGGCCACGCGGGCATGCGTGTCGCGCAGCGTGGCGGCGGCGATCGCGCTGTTGTTCACGTAGCAGAAGCCGGCCGCCCGGGCGCGCTGGGCATGGTGGCCCGAGGGCCGGCACAGCGCGTAGGCCACGCCGCCCGCTGCGCGCACCGTCTCCGCGGCGGCGAGCGCGGCGTGGGCCGAGCGCAACACCGAGCGCCAGGTGTGCGGGCCGATCGGGCAGGACAGGTCGCCCACGTACCAGCCGGTCTGGGCGAGCATGGCGGGCGACGGGCAGGCACCCTCGCGCGGGCCGTGCGGCGACATGTTGGGCAGCACCTCGATGCCGGGCTGCAGGCCGAACGACTCGATCTGCTGCCAGCGCTCGAACGCCGTCTCCAGGTAGTCGAGGTAGTCGGTGGAGTGCACCAGCTCCAGCGCATCGCGGCCGGCCTCGGGCGGCGCGGTGACGGTGATGCCGCGCGTCGCCAGCGTGCCCATGAGGGCCTCGGCGCGCGTGGGCAGGTCCGCGGGCTTGCAGATGCGGCCCACGCGCATGTACTGCTGCGGGTCGTGCAGCAGCTGGTCGTCGGAGAAGAACGCTTGCATGGGGTCAGCCTTCCATTTCGGCGTCGAAGCGGTCCATGGCGCGCGTGAAGCGCGCGAACAGGTCCGCGAGTTCGTCCGGGGTGATGATGAGCGGCGGGCACAGGCCGATGCTGTCGCCCATGGCGCGCACGATCAGGCCTTCTTCGAGCGCCAGCGCGGCGAAGCGGTAGCCGGCCTTGCGCTCGGCCGCGAACGGGGTGCGCGCCGCCTTGTCGGCCATGAGCTCGACGGCGCCGATCAGGCCCACGCCGCGCACGTTGCCCACCCAGCGCCGGCCCGCGAAGGATCGGATGCCGGCCTGGAAAGCCGGGGCCAGAGCCTGCACGTGGTCGATCAGTCGCTCGTCCTCGTACACCTGCAGCGTCTCCAGCGCCACGGCGCAGGCGACCGGATGGCCCGAGTAGGTGTAGCCGTGGCCGAAGCTGCCCAGCTTGCCGCTGTGCGCCGCGATGGCGCCATGCACCTTGTCGTTGACCATGACGGCCGAGATCGGCACATAGCCCGACGACAGTGCCTTGGCGCAGCACAGGAGGTCGGGCTGCAGGCCGAAGGTGGTGGAGCCGAACATGTTGCCGGTGCGGCCGAAGCCGCAGATCACTTCGTCGGCGATCAGCAGCACGTCGTACTTGCGCAGCACCGCCTGCACCTTCTCGAAGTAGCCGGCCGGCGGCACCAGCACGCCGCCCGCGCCCATCACCGGCTCGGCGATGAAGGCGGCCACGGTGTCGGGGCCTTCGGCCAGGATGCGCTCTTCGAGCTGGCGGGCCAGGCGCGTGGAGAAGTCCTGCTCGCTCTCGCCTTCGTGCGCATAGCGGTAGTGGTGCGGGCAGTCCACGTGCAGGAAGCGCGCCTCGGGGGCCGTCCGGAGGGGCAGGTCGAAGTCGCGGTGGTTCCCTTCCAGCCCGCCCAGGCTGGCCGCGGCCACGGTCACGCCGTGGTAGGCATTGCGCCGCGCGATGATCTTCTTCTTGTCCGGCTTGCCAATGGCGTTGTGGTAGTACCAGACCATCTTGACCGCGCTGTCGTTGGCCTCGGAGCCCGAGTTCGCGAAGAACACGCGCGCCATGGGAACGGGCGCCAGCGCCAGCAGCTTCTCGGCCAGGTCGGCCACGGCCACGTTGGTGCGCTGGTTGAACGTGTGGTAGTAGGGCAGGGTGGCCAGCGCCCTGGCGCCGGCCGCGGCCAGGCGCTGGTTGGAGAAGCCCAGCGAGGCGCACCACAGGCCGGACATGGCCTCCACGTAGCGCCTGCCCTGGTCGTCGACGACGTGGATGCCGTCGCCGGCCACGATCACGAGCGGCGGCGTCTGCGGCAGCGCGGCCAGGTTGGTGTAGGAGTGCAGGTGGCTGGCGACGTCTTTGGCGCCGGTGCTCGTCGTTTCTTGGGCCATGGGGTTCCTCGTGGGTGGGGCGCTCAGGCGATCACGGAAAGTTGTGCGAGGTGGTCGCGGGTCAGCCGCGCGATGGTCTCGGGTCCGGTGCGCGTGGCGATGTGCGGGGTGACGGTAATGCGCGGGTGGTGCCAGAACGGATGCGCGGCGGGCAGGGGCTCTTCCACGAAGGCGTCGAGCACGGCCGAGGCGATCCGGCCGCTCTCCAGCGCGGCGAGCAGGTCGTCCTGCACGAGCTGCGCGCCGCGGCCGGCGTTGACGAGGTGGGCGCCGCGCGGCAGCTGGGCGAACAGCTTCGCATCGAGGATGCCGTGCGTGTCTTCCGTCAGCGGCAGCAGGCAGACCAGCGTGTCGCAGCCGGCCAGGAACTCTTCGCGCCCTGCCTCGCCATGGAAGGCCTGCACGCCCTCGGGCAACCCGCTCTTGGGGCTGCGGCTCCAGCCGCGCACCGCATAGCCGATGGCCGCCAGGGCACGCGCGGCCGACTGGCCCAGCACGCCCAGCCCGGCGATGCCCACGCGGTGCCGGCCCGGCGGCACCACGGACGCTTCCTGCCAGGCGGCGCGGCGCTGGCTCTCGATGTAGCCCCCCATGTGGCGCTGTCCGTGCACCACGGCCCAGGCCACATAGGCATTCATGCCCGCGGCCATTTCGGCATCGACGATGCGGCGCACGGGCACGCCGGGCAGCGTGGCGTCGCGCGTGATGTGGTCGGTGCCGGCGCCTACGGACTGGATCAGCCGCAGCTTCGGCATGCGCGCCAGTAGGCCGGCGGGCGGAGACCAGCAGACCGCGACATCGATGTCGTCGAGTGCTTCGGGCGCCTGCACCTCGGTGTCGAAGCGGTGCAGCACCGCCTCCGGGAAGCACGCCGCGAAGGCCGGGCGCAGGTAGTCCATGGGAATCTGGTCGGAGACCAGGGCGATGTTCAGGCGCATGTTGTTCAGCCGCATGTCCGGGCCGCCTCCGCGGCGGCCGACAGCCGGGGCTGCGCCTCGATCAGCGTGCGCGTGTACGCGTGCCGCGGGTCGGCCAGCACCCGGGCCGTCTCGCCGTATTCGACGATCTCGCCACGCTGCATCACGGCGATGTGGTCGCACATCTCGCCGGCCACGCGCAGGTCGTGCGTGATGAACACCATGGCCAGCTGGAAGCGCTCGCGTACGTCGGCGAAGAGCTTGAGCACCTGGGCCTGCACCGACACGTCGAGCGCAGAAACGGGCTCGTCGGCCACCAGCAGCTCGGGCTGCATGGCCAGCGCACGCGCGATGCCGATGCGTTGCCGCTGGCCGCCCGAGAACTCGTGCGGGAATCGGTCGGCGGCGTCGGGCTTCAATCCCACGAGCTCCAGCAGTTCCATGGCGCGGGCCATGGCCTGGTCCCGGGGAAGGCCCTGGGCGATGGGGCCCTGTGCGATGGCCGCGCCGATGCGGTGGCGCGGGTTCAGCGAGGCGTACGGGTCCTGGAACACCATCTGGATCCTGCCCTGCGCCTGCTGGCGGAACTGCTCGCCCGATTGCAGCGTCCGGCCCCGGAACAGGATGCGCCCGCTGTCGAACGGCGCCAGGCCCACGATGCAGCGGCCCACGGTGGATTTGCCCGAACCGGATTCGCCGACCAGGCCCAGCGTCTCGCCGCGCCGCAGGTCGAACGAGAGGCCCCTGGCCGCTTCCACGCGCCGCCCCTTCCTGAACAGGCTGCCGCCCGTGACATAGGTCTTGCGCAGATCCTGCACCTGCAGCACATGGGTGATGTCGCGCTCCCCGGACGGCTGGCGCACCCGGCCGTCGGGGATGGCAGCGATCAGCTTGCGCGTGTAGGCGTGCTGCGGACGGGCCAGTACGGCGGAGGCGGGGCCGGCCTCGACCACCTGGCCGGTCTGCATCACGACGACCTCGTCGGCGATCTCGGAGACCACGCCGAAATCGTGCGTGATGAACAGCACCGCCGTGCCCTTGCGCTGCTGCAGCTCGCGGATGAGCTTCAGGATCTGCGCCTGCGTGGTCACGTCCAGCGCGGTGGTGGGCTCGTCGCAGATCAGCAGGGCCGGCTCCAGCACCAGCGCGCAGGCGATCATC
Organism: Acidovorax sacchari; assembly: GCF_042847045.1. NCBI lineage: Bacteria > Pseudomonadati > Pseudomonadota > Betaproteobacteria > Burkholderiales > Comamonadaceae > Acidovorax > Acidovorax sacchari. The sequence goes on along the minus strand of NZ_AP035783.1, from coordinate 4,016,422 downwards.
ACGCGCTGGCGCTGTCCGCCCGACAGGCGGAAGGGGTAGCTGTCGATCAGCACCTCGGGTTCGGGCAGGCCCACGTCGGCCAGTGCGGCGAGGATGCGCTGGCGCTTTTCGGCCGCCGGCAGGCTCACGTGCGCGTCGAACACCTCGGCGATCTGGTCGCCGATGCGCATGACGGGGTTCAGCGCCGTCATCGGCTCCTGGAACACCATGCCCATGCGCCGGCCGCGCAGCGCGCGCAGCTGGGTTTCGTCCAACTGCAGCAGGTCGTGCCCGTCGAACAGGATGCGGCCCGCCACGGGCTCCACGTGCGGCCTGGGCAGCAGGCCCATGATGGCGTTGGCGATCATGGACTTGCCCGAGCCGGATTCGCCCACCACGCAGAGCGTCCGGCCCGGCAGCAGCTGCAGCGAGGCGCCCTGCACGGCGAGCGGGCGGTCGGCGCCCCGGGGCAGGCGGATGTCCAGGCCCTGGATGTCCAGCACGGGCAGTTCGATCTTGTCCATCTTCATTTTCCTCTCCCGTCGGCGCGCGCGTTCAGGCCGTCGTTCAGGCCTTCGCCCACCAGGTTCAGCGCCAGCACCGTGAGCAGGATGGCCACGCCGGGGAAGACCGCCATCCACCAGGCCTGGCGCAGCACCGTGCGCGCGGAGCCGACCATGTATCCCCAGCTCATCTGGTTCGGGTCGCCCAGGCCCAGGAAGCTCAGCGACGATTCGAGCAGGATGGCCGTGGCCACCATGAGCGAGGCCATGACCACGATCGGCGAAGCCGCGTTCGGCAGGATCTGCGTGAGGATGATGCGGGGCGTGGACTGGCCTGCGAGCTGGGCCGCGGCCACGAAGTCGCGCTGGCGCAGCGTGAGGAACTCGCTGCGCACCAGACGCGCCACCGGAGGCCAGGAGACGACCGCGATGGCCGCGACGATGGAGCCGACCGAGGGCTCGAAGATGGCCACCAGCACGATGGCCAGCGCGAAGCTCGGCACTGCCTGGAACAGCTCGGTGAAGCGCATCAGCGAGGCATCGGTCCAGCCGCCGAAGTAGCCCGCGATGGCGCCGATCGATACGCCGATGAGCAGCGACACCACGGTAGAGACCACGCCGATCAGCAGCGACACCCGGGCCCCGGCGACGATGCCCGCGAAGATGTCGCGGCCCATGGTGTCGGTGCCCAGCGGCAGGCCCGGCTCCGCGCCCGGATGGGCGAACGGCATGCCGACCATGTCCCAGGCGTTGTTGTGCACGATCAGCGGGCCCAGCGCGGTGATCAGGCCCACCAGCATGAGCACGAGGAGCCCGAAGACGGCGCCCTTGTTGCGGCAGAAGCGCCGCCAGAAACTGCTTTTCATGGGGTGGCTCCTCAGCCCAGTTCGATCCGGGGATCGACCAGCGTGTAGACGAAGTCGGTGATCAGGTTGAACAGCACGGCCATGGCCGCGGTGAACAGGAAGCAGCCCAGCAGCAGGTTGTAGTCGCGCTGCAGCAGGGCATCGAACATGAGCCGGCCGATGCCGGGCCAGGCAAACACGGTCTCGGTCAGCACGGCGCCGCCGATCATTCCGCCGGCCTGGATGCCCGCCAGCGTGACCACGGGCAGCAGCGCGTTGCGCAGGATGTGCCGGCGCTGGATGCGGCCCGGGTGCACACCCTTGGCGCGCGCGGTCTTGACGAAATCCATCTGCGCGACCTCCAGCATCGAGGCGCGCGTCATGCGGGCGTAGACCGCCATGTAGAACAGCGCCAGCGTGAGCGCGGGCAGGACCAGGTGCTTGCCGATGTCCAGGGCCTTGGCCATGCCGGAGAGGTCCGCCCCCACGGTGAAGAACCCGAAGGCCGGCAGCAGGTCGAACTGCACGGTGAACAGCAGCACGGCCATCATCGCGAGCCAATAGAGTGGCGTCGCGTAGAACACCAGCGCCACCACGGTGATGACGCTGTCCTGCCATTTGCCGGCGTGGCGGCTGGCGAGCGCGCCCAGCACGATGCCGAACAGCAGTGACAGGCCGAAGGCCGTGCCCGTGAGCAGCAGGGTCGCAGGCAGGCGTTCCAGGATCAGGTCGACCACCGGCTGCTGCTGGCGGTACGAGTAGCCCAGGTCCAGCTTCGCCACGTGGCCGAGGTAGTTCGCCAGCTGCACGGGCAGCGGCTGGTCCAGGCCGAACTGCGCGCGCAGCTGGGCCACGAACTGCGGGTCGGACGCGCCGGCCTCGCCGGCCATGATGGAGACCGGATCGCCCGGTGCGGCCCGCACCAGCATGAAGTTGGCGGTGGCGATCACCAGCAGGGCCAGGAGGCCCTGCAGCACGCGCACGGACATGAACTGGAGTCGTTTCATCGCAGGCTCGGGTTCGGGCATGCGGAAGGCCGGCCGGGCCGGCCCGCCGCATGCGGGAGTGGATGGGAGGCTTCAGGTCCGCCGGATCACGCCAGCTTGACGCGGCCGAGGGTGTCGTTCAGGCCGATGCCGGAACTCACGATGTTCTGGATCTTCGTGCGGTAGAGCGTCGGGAAGTTGATCTCGTGCAGCCAGGCCACGGGCACCTCGTCCACGAGGATCTTCTGCACTTCCAGATAGATGGCGCGGCGTTTGGCCGGGTCGCTCTCGATGGCGCCGGCGGCGAACAACTCGTCGACCTTGGGGTTCGAGTAGCCGGCCACGTTGTTGAACGGGGAGCCCTTGGCGATGTTGCTGGTGGTGTAGTTGCGGCCCACGCCCAGGGCCGGATCGCCGTACTGGTAGACGTAGGTGAAGGCCAGGTCGAAATCCCACTCGTTGCAGCGCTGGTTCCAGCCGGCCACGTCGGTGGCGACCATCTCGATCTTGACGCCGGCCTGCGTGAGGTTCTGTCGCACGATCTCGGCCTGGCGCTGCCAGGATTCTCCGTAGGGCAGGGGCAGCAGTCGCAGCGTCTCGCCCTTGTAGCCGGCCTCGGCCAGCAGCTTCCTGGCCTTGGCTATGTCGCGCGGGTACTTGGCGACGTCGTCGCTGGCGTAGGCGATGTGGCTGTTGAACGGGCCCGTCGCCGGCTTGGCGAAGCCGTACCACGCGATCTTGGCCATGGCATCGCGGTCGATGGCCGTCCAGATGGCCTGGCGGAACTTCACCTGGTCCATCGGCTTCGTGCGGTTGTTGATCCACAGCCAGCTCTGGGGCGCGAAGAATTCCCAGCCCTTGGTGGTGACGGCCGCGCCGGGCAGCTTGGACAGGCGCCCCACGTCGAAATACTCCACCGTGCCGCCCGGCGCGATGTCGACCTTGCCGGACTCGAAGGCCGCGGCGCGCGCGGCGGCGTCGGGGATCACGTGGAAGTACACGCCCTCGACCGTCACGACGCCGGGCTGGTGGTAGTTCTCGTTGGCCACCAGGTGGATGTAGGAACCCTTGGCCCACTCCTTGAACTTGAGCGGGCCGGTGCCGATGGGCGTGGCATTGGCCGGGTTGGTCAGGAAGTCGGTGCCTTCGTAGATGTGCCTGGGCACCATGGGCATGGTGCCGTTCTCGAAGATGCCGAGGAAGGGGCCGAACGGCTGCTTGAGCCTGAACTCCACTGTGAGCGGATCCAGTGCCTTGATCGATTCCACGTGGGCCAGGCTGGCGCGGAAGCGCGCATGCGTCTTGCGCAGGAACACGTCGCACGAGAACACCACGTCGTCGGCCGTGAAGGGCTTGCCGTCGTGCCACTTCACGTTCGGCTTGAGCTTGAAGACGTAGGTCTTGCTGTCCGGGCTCACCGTCCAGGACGTGGCCAGCTGGGGCTGAGGCTGCAGCTTCTCGTCGTAGCGCAGCAGGCCTTCGTAGATGTTGCCGGAGATCAGCTGCGTCGGGCCGTTCTGCACGATGCCCATCATCAGGCCGGGCGGTTCGGGCTGGACCAGCACGTTGACGACGCCTTTCCGGGCCTGCGCCAGGCTGTGCAGGGGAACCCCGGCGATGGTCATCCCGAGGGCTGCGGGAACGGCTTGGATCAGGTGGCGGCGTTTCATCGGGGCGGACCTTTCGGCAGGGGTGGGGTGGGAAGGCTCGGACGCGGGGAACTCAGTCGCGGAACGAAGCGGGGCCGGGCGGCTCCAGGCGCTGCAGCAGCGCGCGCCATTCGCGGGCGTAGGGATCGGTGGGCTGGGCGGCCAGGCGGTTCGTGTCGCCGCTTTCGTACTGGCGCGCCGTGAGTTCGCAGACCGCTTCCGGCACGGGGTTCACGGCCTGCCCGGTGCCCTGGATGGCGACCTGCACGCGGCAGGCGCGTTCCAGGTTGTGCATGAGGATGAAGGCCTCCGCCACGCTGCGGCCTAGCGTCACGAGGCCGTGGTTGCGCAGGATGAGCGCTCGCGACGTGGGGCCGAGGTCCGCGACCAGGCGTTCGCGCTCTTCCAGGTTCAGCGCGATGCCTTCGAATGCGTGGTAGGTGACCCGGTTGTGGAACTGCAGCGCCCACTGGTTGCAGGGCTGCAGCCCGCCGGCCAGCGACGACACGGCCACGCCGGCCACGGTGTGGGTGTGCAGCACGCAGGCGGCATCGTGGCGCGCGGCGTGCACGGCGCTGTGGATCGTGAAGCCGGCCGGGTTCACGTCGTATTCGCCGGGCTCGACGAGGTTGCCGTGCAGGTCGATCTTCACGAGCGAGGACGCCGTGATGTCGCGGAACAGCATGCCGAAGGGGTTGATCAGGAACTGGTCCTCGGTGCCCGGCACGCGCGCCGAGATGTGGGTGTAGATGCTGTCGTCCATGCCGTAGAGGGCGACGAGGCGATAGGCCGCCGCCAGGTCCCGGCGGACCTGGCGCTCCGCAGATGACATCGGGGAACGGTGTTCAGCGGCGCGCGGGGGGTGGAGTTCTGCTGTTTCCAAAAGGGCCTCCAGGCATCTTTGATCTGCGATGGGTAATTGGTCGGCTGTCGACAGACGACTTGATGCAGATCATCATGCAACTCGTGTGCCAGCCATTCCATGCGGGAAAACCCCGCCGGACGGCCGCTGCGGGCCCGATGTGGTGCATTCGTGCACGGCTATCGGGCTGGCTGCATCGGCTTGGGGCTTCGGGCGGGCGTCCCGCCGGGATGCGGGAGGTGGCGGGGCGGCGTACGCCCTCCGGCGTATTTCGGCAGTCGCGGGTCATCCCTAGGATGGCATCCATGCGTCGGACGAGACCTGCAAGCGTCCGGCGAATGCCATCAACCACCATGGAGTACCTGCATATGCAACGCCGATTCACCCTCAAGGCCCTCACCGCCGCCGTGGCGCTGGCGGGCGCCGGTATTACCGCCCACGCCCAGGACACCATCAAGGTCGGCGTGCTGCACAGCCTCTCGGGCACCATGGCCATTTCGGAAACGGTGCTCAAGGACACCGTGCTGATGGCCATCGAGGACATCAACGCCAAGGGCGGCGTGCTGGGCAAGAAGCTCGAGCCCGTGGTGGTGGACCCGGCCTCCAACTGGCCGCTCTTCGCCGAAAAGACCAAGCAGCTGCTGGGCCAGGACAAGGTCTCGGTGATCTTCGGCTGCTGGACCAGCGTGAGCCGCAAGTCGGTGCTGCCCGTGGTGGAGGAAATGAACGGCCTGCTGTTCTACCCCGTGCAGTACGAAGGCGAAGAGCTGTCCAAGAACGTGTTCTACACGGGCGCCGCGCCCAACCAGCAGGCGATTCCCGCGGTGGACTACCTCATGAGCAAGGACGGCGGCGGTGCCAAGCGCTGGGTGCTGCTGGGCACGGACTACGTCTATCCCCGCACCACCAACAAGATCCTGCGGGCCTACCTGAAGTCCAAGGGCGTGAAGGATTCGGACATCGACGAGAAGTACACCCCCTTCGGCCACTCCGACTACCAGACCATCGTGGCCGACATCAAGAAGTTCAGCCAGGGCGGCAAGACGGCCGTGGTCTCCACCATCAACGGCGATTCCAACGTGCCCTTCTACAAGGAACTGGGCAACGCCGGCCTGAAGGCCAAGGACGTGCCGGTGGTGGCCTTCAGCGTGGGCGAGGAAGAGCTGCGCGGCGTGGACACCAAGCCGCTCGTGGGCCACCTGGCCGCGTGGAACTACTTCATGTCCCTGAAGAACCCGGAGAACACCGCGTTCATCAAGCAGTGGAGCGACTACGCCAAGAAGAACAACATCCCGGGCCACAAGGACAAGCCGCTGACCAACGACCCGATGGAGGCCACCTGGATCGGCATCCACATGTGGAAGCAGGCGGTGGAGAAGGCCAAGAGCACCGACGTGGACAAGGTTATCGCCGCCATGGCCGGCCAGACCTTCAAGGCGCCCTCGGGCATCGTCAGCAAGATGGACGAGAAGAACCACCACCTGCACAAGAGCGTGTTCATCGGCGAGATCAAGGCCGACGGCCAGTTCAACGTGGTGTGGAAGACGCCCGGTCCGGTCAAGGCCAAGCCGTGGAGCCCTTACATCGAGGGCAACGACAAGAAGAAGGACGAGCCCGAGAAGAAGTGACACCCCCCTGAGGCCCTTCGGGCCTTCCCCCCGCTCTCGCCGTGCTTCGCACGGCGGGAGGGGGTGAGGGCTGCGGCTCCGGGCCCGCCTGCGCGGGCCTGGACAGCCCGAACGCCCCGCGCCTCCGGCCCGGGGCTGCTCGACGCCAGCGGCCGGGCGAAGCCCGTTCCGCGGCGTCTGCTGGGCTGGGGTGTGGTTAATGCTCTGCTTCTTACCCATTTCCGTTGCGGGTTTCTTTCCCATGTTTCTTTCCTTCTTCCATCGCCTGATCGCCTGCCTGCTGCTGTGTGCGGCGGTGCAGGCGCACGCGCTCACGGCGGAGGCGGCGCGGGCGATGGCCGCGGGCGATACCGACGAGCGGATCGCGGCGCTGCAGCAGGCCATTGCCACGCCCGACGAGGCCACGGTGGCTTTCATCCGGGCGATGGCGGACGATGCGGTGAAGATCGCGGGAGGGAAGGCCATCGTCATCAAGGATGACAAGGGCATCGACCCCGTCACCGGTGCGCCGGTGAGCGTGCCGGACGATGCGGAGGACATCGTCAACAACAACCGCATGCGCGGCGAGTTCGACACCGCGCTGGCATCGCTGCAGCTCATGTCGCCGGATGCGGCGCAGCGCCGCGCGGCGATCGATGCGCTCAAGGACGAGAGCGACGAGGCGCGGCTGCCGCTGATCGACAAGGCCCTGGCGGCCGAGCGCGAGCCGGGGCTCAAGGCACGGCTCGAGGCGATCCGCGCGCGCATCCAGCTCTCGGCGAGCGATCCGGCGCAGCGCCAGCTGGCGGCGCAGGCCCTGGCCGGCAGCGGCAACCCGGCCACCCGCACGGTGCTGCTGGAGCAACTGCGCAACGAACAGGACCCGAAGGTGCGCGCGGCGATCGATTCCGCGCTGAAGGCCGTGGAAGCGCGGCTGCAGTGGGGCGAGCGCCTGGGTGCGCTGTTCTCGGGCCTCAGCCTGGGATCGATCCTGCTGCTCGTGGCGCTGGGCCTGGCCATCACCTACGGGCTGATGGGCGTCATCAACATGGCCCATGGCGAACTGATGATGATCGGTGCCTATGCCACCTACGTGGTGCAGGGGCTGTTCCAGCGCTACCTGCCAGGTGCCTTCGATGCGTACCTCGTCGCGGCCGTGCCGGTGGCGTTCCTCGCGTCGGCGCTCATGGGCGCGGTGCTGGAGCGCGGCGTGATCCGTTTTCTCTACGGCCGGCCGCTGGAGACGCTGCTTGCCACCTGGGGCATCAGCCTGATGCTGCAGCAGTTGGTGCGCAGCCTGTTCGGCGCGCAGAACGTGGGCGTGGAAAACCCCGCCTGGATGAGTGGCGGCGTGCAGGTGCTGGAGAACCTGCAGCTGCCGTGGAACCGGCTGGTGATCGTGGCCTTCGCGTTCGCGGTGCTGGGCGGCGTGGCCTTCCTCATCGGGCGCACGCGGCTGGGGCTGTTCGTGCGCGGTGTCACGCAGAACCGGCCCATCGCCTCGTGCATGGGCGTGAACACCGCGCGCGTCGATACCTATGCCTTCGCGCTGGGATCGGGCATCGCGGGCCTGGCGGGCTGCGCCCTGAGCCAGGTCGGCAACGTGGGCCCGGACCTGGGGCAGGGCTACATCGTGGACGCGTTCATGGTGGTGGTGCTGGGCGGCGTGGGCCAGCTCGCGGGCACCGTCTATGCCGCGCTGGGCCTGGGCGTGCTCAACAAATTCCTCGAGGGCTGGGCGGGCGCCGTGCTGGCCAAGATCGCCGTGCTGGTCCTCATCATCGTCTTCATCCAGAAGCGGCCCCAGGGCATCTTCGCGGTGAAGGGCCGCACTGCAGACTAGGTATGAGACACCCCCCTGTGTCGCTTCGCTCCTTCCCCCCTCTCTCGCATGGCTGTGCCCTGCGGGAGAGGGGACGCCGCCGGCGCGGCGGGGCGGCCCTTGCGCGGCGGCTGCTGGCCTGGGCCGTGACGGTGGCTGATTCCGCTGGCGATGCCGAACGCTGAAAAAGTATGACCACTCCAATTCCCATTCAACTGCCAGCCCCGGCACCGCTGCTCACGCGCGGTGGGTGGACGGGCTTCATCGTGGCGCTGATCGCGGTCTGCGCGGTGGCGCCCGTGCTCAACCTGTGGGTGCCGGCCGGCAGCGCGTTCCATCTTTCGGACTACGCCGTGGCCCTGGTCGGCAAGATCATGTGCTACGCCATCTGCGCGCTGGCCATGGACCTGATCTGGGGCTACACGGGCATCCTGAGCCTGGGGCACGGCCTCTTCTTCGCGCTGGGCGGCTACGTGATGGGCATGTACCTCATGCGCCAGATCGGCCGCGACGGCAACTACAAGAGCGACCTGCCCGACTTCATGGTGTTCCTGGACTGGAAGGAACTGCCCTGGCACTGGGCGCTGTCGGACAGCTTCATCGCCACGCTGGTGCTGGTCGTGGCCGTGCCGGGCCTGGTGGCCTTCGTGTTCGGCTACTTCGCCTTCCGCTCGCGCATCAAGGGCGTGTACTTTTCCATCATCACGCAGGCCATGACCTATGCCGCCATGCTGCTCTTCTTCCGCAACGAGACGGGCTTCGGCGGCAACAACGGCTTCACCGACTTCAAGCGCATCCTGGGGCAGCCCATCGCCACGCAGAACATGCGCATGCTGCTGTTCGTGCTCACGGGGCTGGCGCTGCTCGGCTTCTTCCTGCTGGGCCGCTGGCTGGTGGGCTCCAAGTTCGGCCGGGTGCTGCAGGCCATCCGCGACGCGGAAAGCCGCGTGATGTTCTCGGGCTACTCGCCGCTGCCCTACAAGCTCGCGATCTGGACCATCAGCGCCATGATGTGCGGCGTGGCCGGCGCGCTCTACGTGCCGCAGGTGGGCATCATCAACCCGGGCGAGATGAGCGCCGCCAACTCCATCGAGATCGCCGTCTGGGCGGCCGTGGGCGGGCGCGCGACGCTGGCCGGCCCGATCGCGGGGGCCTTCCTCGTCAACGGCGCCAAAAGCTGGCTGACGGTGACGGCGCCGGAGTTCTGGCTGTATTTCCTGGGCGCGCTGTTCATCGCCGTCACGCTGTTCCTGCCGCAGGGCGTGGCGGGGCTGCTGCGTTCGCCGGGCGGATGGCGCGGCCGCATCGCGAAGGCCCTGCGCAAGGAAGAAGGAGGCGCCGCGCGATGACCCCCGATCTCATGGACGAAGGCGCGCGCCGCATCGGGCGCGGCACGGCGGCGCCGGAAGCGGGCCGCAGCACCGAATCCGGCGGCCGCGCCGCGGGCTTCTCGCGCGTGGCCGTGCCCGGCGAAGTGGACGTGGCCCACGGCCGCATCCTCTACCTGGAGGACGTGCACGTGGCCTTCGACGGCTTCAAGGCCATCAACGGCCTGAACCTCGACATCGCCCCGGGCGAGCTGCGCTGCATCATCGGCCCCAACGGCGCGGGCAAGACCACGATGATGGACATCATCACCGGCAAGACCCGTCCCGACCGCGGAACGGTGTACTTCGGCTCCACCATCGACCTGCTGCGCCACAACGAGCCCGGCATCGCGCAACTGGGCATCGGCCGCAAGTTCCAGAAACCCACGGTGTTCGAGCAGCTCACGGTGTTCGAGAACCTCGAACTGGCCCTGAAGACCCACAAGGGCGTGGCGTCGTCCATGTTCTTCCGCCTCGACTCGGCGCAGAAGGACCGGCTCGCCGAGGTGCTGCACACCATCCACCTCGCGCACCAGCCTGCCCGCCGCGCGGCCGAGCTGAGCCACGGCCAGAAGCAGTGGCTGGAGATCGGCATGCTGCTGATGCAGGACCCGAAGCTGCTGCTGCTCGACGAGCCGGTGGCGGGCATGACCGACGAGGAGACGGCGCGCACGGCCGAGCTGTTCCTCTCGCTCAAGGGCAGGCATTCGCTGATGGTGGTGGAGCACGACATGTCGTTCATCCGGGCGATCTCCGAGAAGGTGACGGTGCTGTGCGACGGGGCCGTGCTGGCGGAGGGGACGCTGGACGAGGTGCAGGGGGATGAGCGGGTGATCGAGGTGTATTTGGGGCGGTGATGGTTGCTTGTTCTTGCTGTGTGTTTGTTTCCCGGGGCCGGGATGTGCGCCCGGCGGCGCACCTACTTTCTTTTGCTTCGCCAAAAGAAAGTAGGCAAAGAAAAGGCGAGCCCTGGTGTCTGCGTCCCCCTTCGCCCTTTGGGCGAAGGGGGCAGCCTGTGGTGCTCGGAGGCAAGGCGCGGCTGCGGAACTCGCTGCGCGCTGGCGCGCTCCGCTCGGACAACCGCAGCCAGTCAGATCACGAAGCAGGCGTGTCCTTCGGCACGCCTGCGCGCCTTGCCTCCTGCGCTCCTCGGCGCAGCCACGAGGGCGGGGTGCAGCACACGGGCCATTGCTTCGCTCGGCCTGGGGTGCGCGAGTCCGTTGCACCGCGCACGGTGCTTTGTGGGGACGGGGCGCTGGGGCTTTTGCCGAGCGCAGCGATGGCCTTGGGGCCGAGCAACGCGAAGGCCCGAGTCACCCCTTCTGGATGCGCCTGGGGCGCGCAGGGGGTGGGGTGGCGGGCGTGCCGCAGGACACGCCCGCTTCGTGAACTGACTTGCCGTGGTTGTCCGAGCGGAGCGCACGAAGTGCGCGCAGCGAGTTCCACGGCACACCCCACCCCCGAGCACCCCAGGTTGCCCCGTTCGCCCCGCGGGCGAACGGGGTCGCATCCAGCAGGGTCGCCCTTTCTTTGGTTACTTTCTTTCGGCGAAGCGAAAGAAAGTAACTCGCCCGCCGGGGCGAGACCCGGCCCCCGCCCCTAAAAGAACCCATATGCTCACCGTCCACAACCTCCACCAATACTACGGCGGCTCCCACATCCTCCGCGACGTGAGCCTCGACGCCGCCCCCGGCAAGGTCACGGTCCTCCTCGGCCGCAACGGTGTCGGCAAGACCACGCTGCTCAAGAGCCTCATGGGCCTGGTGCCCATCCGCAGCGGCACCATCACCTGGGAGGGCCAGCCGATCCAGGGCCGCACGCCCTACGAGCGCGCCCGCGCCGGCATCGGTTTCGTGCCGCAGGGCCGCGAGATCTTCGGCCGGCTGACGGTGGAGGAGAACCTGCGCATGGGGCTGGCCTACAAGAGCGGTTCCACGCCCGTGCCGGAGCATCTCTACACGCTGTTCCCGGTGCTGCGGCAGATGCTGGGCCGGCGCGGCGGGGACCTGTCGGGCGGGCAGCAGCAGCAATTGGCGATCGCGCGGGCGCTCGCGCCCAGCCCGCGGCTGCTGATCCTGGACGAGCCGACCGAAGGCATCCAGCCCAGCATCATCAAGGACATCGGCCGGGTGATCCGCCGCCTCGCGGACGAGGGGCTGGACGGCCATCCGGTGTCCGTGCTGCTGTGCGAGCAGTACTACGACTTCGCCGAGGAGCTGGCCGACGAGTACCTCGTGATGGAGCGGGGCGAGGTGATCGCGCGGGGGCCGGGCAGCGAGATGCAGGCGCGGGGCATCCGGCAGCTGGTCGCGATCTGACGGGCCGGGCGGGCGGCCTGCGCGCGCGCGGGGAGCGCCTGCCGGGTGTGACGCCGAAGCGACGGAGCCATGCCGGCGCGGCAGTGGCGCGGGCAGGGTGCCGCCGCGCGGCTTGACCACCGAGCGGCCGTCCGCCTATGCTGCCGGATGCCGGCTGCGCTCTCGGGGCCACCCGGCCACGAATCCCGACGGACCGATCCCACCGAGACCCGCGCACGGCCCCTTGCCCTCTATGCCTGTTCCTCCCGCTTCCGGCCCCGACGCTGTTCCTTTCGCTTCCGGCGCGCCCGTGTCCCCGGGCACCGGAACACCCTCCCTGCAGGAGCGCGAGATCACGCTGCTCAAGGCCGGCATCCGCGATTTCGCGCAGGTGGCCTCGTCGATGCCGCCGGCCCAGGCCCGCGACTGGATGGAGCGCGTGATCGGCTGCCTGCACGGCCTGCTGCCCGCCTATGGCGGCGTGCTCGCCCACTGGACGGGCGAGGGCGCCGCGGTGTTGTTCCCGCAGGGAGCAGCGGGGCAAGAGGGCGATGGCAAGGGTGCCGATGGCAGCGTCCAGCGCGCGGCCATGTATGCCGTGGCGCTGCAGATGGCGCTCAAGGATTTGAACGACGCCTTCCGCGAGGAGCGGTTGCCCCCGGTGTACGTGGGCGTGGGCATCGCCTTCGGCCCCGCGCTGGTGGGCGACTTCGCACCGTCCGGCGGCGGGCGCCAGGCACCCGTGCTGCTGGGCACGGTCGTGTCCGAGGCCTCCCAGCTGCGCGCCTTCGCGCTGCGCGGACAGGTGCTGGTGAGCGAGGCGGTGTACCAGCGCTGCTGGACGATGGCGTCGGTGTCGGCGCCGACGCATGTCTTCGTCAAGGGCCGTTCCGAGCCCCTGCCGCTGCGCGAGCTGGTGGCCGTGCCGGGCCGGCGGCTCAAGGTGCCCCGGCAGGAGTTCCGCCGCAGCCTGCGGGTGGAGGCCAACCTGCCGTGCACCTGCCAGCTCGTGCAGGACGGAGCAGTGCTTCCCCACCTGGTGGCCTGCTCGCTGCGCGACATGGGCTACCACGGCGCGTTGCTGGAGCTGGGCGAGCCGGTGCCGCTGCACGGCGAGCTGCGGCTCGCGTTCGACCTGCCGATCGCGCGCTACCAGGCGCGGGACGTGTATGCGCGCGTGGTCACCCTCAACACCACGGGCCCCCAGGTGCTGGCCGGGGTGGAGTTCACCGCCACCAGCGCGGAGTTCGATGCCCAGGTGCGGCGCTTCGTGCAGGGCATGGTGACCTCCGGCTGACGGCGCATGCAGTTCGACGGTGTGATCGCGTCCTGGAACGACGCGCGGGGTTTCGGCTTCATCGAGCCGCTGCAGGGCGGTGACCCGGTGTTCGTGCACATCAAGGCCTTTCAGGACGGCACGCCCCGGCCCCATGCCGGCCAGCGGGTGCGCTTCGCGGTGGAGGCCGGCCCCGGTGGACGCAAGCGGGCCTGCGGTGTCTCGCTCCTGCCGCCTGCGGCGCGCGCTTCCGCCGCCCGGGCGCCCGCCATGGCGCCACGGCCGGCCCGGCCCTGCGGCCGCCACGGGGCGCACGGCGGCTCCGCGCAATGGGGCATCGCCAGCCTGCTCGTGCTGCCGGCCTATGCCGTGTTCTGCGTGGCATTGGCGGTGTTCGGCACGATGCCCCGCTGGGTTCCGGTGGCCTGCCTGGGGCTGAGCATCTGGACCTACCTCATGTACTGGCGCGACAAGCGGGCCGCGGAGCAGGGGCACTGGCGCACTTCCGAGAAGACCCTGCACCTGCTGGCGCTGGCCGGAGGCTGGCCCGGGGCCCTGCTGGCGCAGCAGGTGCTGCGCCACAAATCCGCCAAGCGGTCCTTCCGCACCGTGTTCCGGGCCACCGTGGCACTCCATGCCGCGGCGCTCGGCTGGCTGTGTTCGCCGTACGGCGAAGGCCTGCGCGCGGCCCTGCCTGCCTGAGGCGGCCGGCGCGCCGCGCGTCAGCCGGGGCCCGCGAGCACGTCCGCGAGCGCGACCAGGTCCGCGCAGTGCAGGTCGTTGCCCGGCCGGGGCGAGACGTCCTTCGCACGGGCCGCTCCGAATTCGTGCGGCCTTTCCACATAGGCAGTCCGCAGGCCGCAGGCCCGCGCGGCCGCGAGGTCCTCGTGGTGCGCGGCCACCATCATCACCTGCGCGGGCTCCAGGTCGAAGACGCGGGCGGCGCCCAGGTACACCGCCGGATCGGGCTTGTAGGCGCGGAACACCTCGGCGCTCAGGATGCAGTCCCAGGGCAGTCCGGCCGCCTTGGCCATGTCCGTGAGCAGGCCGATGTTGCCGTTGGAGAGCGTGGCGATGGTGCGGCGGTGCTTGAGGCGCTGCAGCCCGGCCACGCTGTCGGGCCAGGGCGCGAGCCGGTGCCATGCGTGGTTCAGGTGCCGGCGCTCCGGCTCGGACAGGTGCTCCAGGCCGAAGCGGGGCAGCAGCCCGTCGAGGATCATCCGGTGCAGCTCGTCGATGCGCGTCCAGCCGAGTTCGCCGCTGCGCACGCGCTGCATGGCCGGCTGGTAGCCCTCGCGCCAGGCCAGGGCGAAGGCGTCGGCGTCCACCTGCGGGTGCAGCGCCTGCACTTCGCGCACGATGCTGCCGTGCCAGTCCACCACGGTGCCGAAGATGTCGAAGACCAGCAGTCGCACGTCGGGGAAGGCGTCGTTCATGGGGCAATCCTTGGAGGAGGATGGTCGGGAGGGATCCTGCCGTGGTGGCGGATGCGGCGTGCCGGGCAGCATACGGCAAGGCCGCAAATCCCGCCCGCTGCAGATGCGGGCAGGGCGTGATATGTTCTGCAGCCCTGCGGGTTAACCCTGTATCGCCCCTCTTCGCGCCCGGTCCGCTTTCCTGGCCGGCGCTGCCGCACGCCGCTTTCTCCATGACCACGCCCTCCCTGCCCCGCGACGACGCCGATGTCCCGGCGGCCCCATCCACTGCCACCCCGCGGGACGACCGCACCCTGCTGCGCGCCGTGCTGGCGCTGGGCCTGGGCGGCTTTTCCATCGGCACGGGCGAGTTCGTCATCATGGGCCTGCTGCCCGAGGTGGCGCGCGACATCGGCGTGACCATCCCGCAGGCCGGGCACGTCATCAGTGCCTATGCGCTGGGCGTGGTGGTCGGCGCGCCCGTGCTGGCCGTGCTGGCGGCGGGCTGGGGCCGGCGGGCACTGCTCATCGCGCTGATGGCTGTCTATGCGCTGGGCAATTTCGCGTCCGCGATGGCGCCGGGCTACCTGTCGCTCAACGTGCTGCGCTTCGTCACCGGCCTGCCGCACGGCACCTATTTCGGGGTGGCCGCGCTGGTGGCCGCATCGCTCGCACCGCCCGGCCGGCGCGCGAGCGCGGTGGGCCTGGTGATGCTGGGCCTCACGGGGGCCACGCTCGCGGGCGTGCCCATCGCGGCCGCGCTGGGCCAGCATTTCGGCTGGCGTGCGGCCTTCGTGTTCGTCGGGGCGATCGCGGTGCTGGCGATGGCGATGGTGCGCCGGGGCGTGCCCTACATGCCGCCCGACGCGGCCGCGAGCCCCTGGCGCGAGCTCGGGGCACTGCGGCGCAAGCAGGTCTGGCTGACCCTGGGCATCGGCGCCATCGGTTTCGGCGGCATGTTCTCGGTCTTCAGCTACATCAAGCCCACGCTCACCGAAGTGGCGGGCCTGCCCGTCGGCGCCGTGCCCTTCGTGCTGGCGCTTTTCGGAGCAGGCATGGTGGCCGGCAACCTCGTGGGCGCCCGGCTGGCGGACCGCTCCCTGATGCGCACCATCGGCGGCCTGCTGGTCTGGTCGCTGGCGGTGCTGGGCACCTTCGTGTTCGCGGCCCACCACGTGGTGACCGCGGCGCTGGCGACCTTTCTCATCGGCACCATCGTCGCCATCGGGCCGGCGCTGCAGATCCGGCTGATGGACGTGGCCGGCGATGCGCAGACCCTGGCCGCCGCGCTCAACCATTCGGCCTTCAACTGCGCGAACGCGCTCGGTGCCTGGCTCGGCGGCGTAGCCATCACGGCCGGCCTGGGGTGGACGTCCACCGGCTGGGTGGGGGCCCTGCTTGCCCTCGCCGGCCTGGCCGTGTTCGCTGCATCGCTGGCCGCGGAGCGCAGCGCGTCCACGCCGCCGATGCCCTGACTCAGGCTGCCGGGGCGCTGCGGCTGCGGTGCCAGTGGCCCACGCCGTTCGTCACCAGCACGCAGCAGGCCAGCCAGGTGCCTCCGGTGACCCAGCCCGCGAGCACGTCGCTCGCGTAATGCACCTGCAGCACCACCCGGCTCCAGCCGACCGTGAACACCACCGCGGCGGCGGTGAGCAGGGCGGGGAGGTGCCAGCGCGCCGGCAGCAGGCGCACCGCCAGACAGGCCAGCATGCCGTAGGCGACCATCGAGCTGCTGCTGTGCCCGCTCGGGAAGCTGTAGCCTTCGGCCACCGAGACGCCGTGCGTATGCTCCGGCCGCACCCGTTCGAAGGCGTGCTTGAACCCGCGGGTGAGCAGTCCGTTGCCCGCCAGGGCCGCGGCCCAGCAGGCCGCCAGCAGGCGGTGGCGGCGCCACCAGAGCGCGATGCCCACCACCGCGGCCAGGGCAGCCAGCACCCCGGTGTCGCCCGCATGCGTGAGGCGTGCGAACAGGGTGAGGGTGGGCAGGCCCGCCCGTGCGCGCAGGGCGCCGGCCAGTGTCTCGTCCATCCGTGCCACCCAGGCGGTGGGGACCGACCATTCGCTCGCCAGGAACCCCAGCAACTCGGCGCAGCCCCAGACCATCAGCGCGGAGGCCGCCAGCGCCGCCCAGAGGCGTGCCACGGCGTGCGAGGGCGCCGACCAGCGCCCGGCCCAGGGGGCGCAGTGCGGTGCGGCGGCCAGCGAGGCACCCCGGGCCAGCAGCGTGGCCACCAGGACGAACGACAGTCCCGCACCCCAGAAGGCCAGTGGATGCGCTCCCGCCCAGGCGGCCCAGGCCTGGGGGGCGCTCATGGCCGGCCTCCCGCGGCGCAAAGGCCCGGACCGTGCGGGCGACCGATGGCGGCGTGATGTGCCCGGGCGCGCGGGGCGGTGGATGCCAGGAAGCCGGCAGGAAGGGCTGGGCAGGGGGCGGAGGGCTGGTGCATCGGTCGGAAAGAAGCCTGTGGCGTTGCATCGGAGCCATCGATGGTGACATGCCTGCGGCCGCGCTCGCGCCATGACCTGCCGCCGTGCCGGAGATTCCCGGACGCCGGAGATATCCGGTGTCGGCCGGCGCCGACAGCCGCTGCCTCTGCCATCCGATGGGGCGGGGCGCGGGCGGCCCGGACAATCGGGACGGGTGCCGGGGCCGTCCGGCCGGAGCGCCCTTCCTGTCCCGCGGCCTCGCTGCGCCATCCCGTCCACAGCACCATGCCCTCTTCCGCACCGACCCCCTTTTCCGCGTCCGAGCCCGGGCCCGTGCACCTGGTGGTGCCGCACCGGCCGGGCGCGGACCACGGCCAGTTGCGGGATCGGCTGGAGTCCCTGGAGCCGCTGCGCCGCCATGCGGTGCAGTGGCATGTGCCGGCGGTGCGGGCCGGCATCGTGCAGGCGGCGGACGAGGCAGCGCGGGCGGCGCTGGCCTCGGGCGGCATCGTCGTGGCCTGCGGCGGCGACGGCACCATCAATGCCGTGGCAGCGGCGGCCTGGCGGCACGGTGTCCGCATGGGTGTCATTCCCGCGGGCACCTTCAATTACTTCGCACGCGAGCAGAGCCTGTCGCTGGACCTGGCCCAGGCCGCGGAGGACATCCTGCGGGCGCTGCAGAGCGGCGATGAGCGGCCGGTGCGCGTGGGTTACGTGAACGACAGCATGTTCCTCGTGAACGCCGCGGTCGGCCTGTACCCGCGCCTGCTCGAGCAGCGGGAAATGGCGTCGCGGCGCTTCGGCCGGTCCCGCTGGGTGGCGATCGTCTCCGCCGTGTGGAGCTTCCTGCGGCCGTCCTCGGCGCGGCGCTGGCGGGTGTCGCTGCGCGCCCACCGCGGCGCGGACACCCTGGTGCAGGAAGAGTTCTTCGCCTCCACGCTGTTCGTGGGCAACAACCCGCTGCAACTGGAGCGGCTGGGCATTCCCCAGGCGCGCGACGTCGCCGAGGGGGACCACCTCGCGGTTTTGCTGCTCAAGCCGCAGGGCCGGTGGGCCACGGCCCGCACGGTGTGGCATGCCGCCATCGGCCACCTGGACCGCGACGATGCCGTCATCAGCCTGGCCTGTTCCGAGATGGTCGTGGAGCCCGCCAGCTGGCGTCCCGCCCAGGTCAAGGTGGCGTTCGACGGGGAGCGGGCCTGGATGCCGCCGCCGCTGCGATTCCGCGTGGAAGACCGGCCGCTGTGGCTCGTGGCGCCCACGGCGACCGCCAAGGATGAAGAAGGAGAGAGCGTGGGCGGGCGCGCCGCCGTCGAGCCCGAACCGGTGGCGGACCCGGGCGACGCCGATGCACCGGCGCCGGGGCCCTTGCCGGGCGTGGTGCCGGGCATGGCCACGGCGGCTGCCTGAGGCCCCGGAACCCGAGCAGGCGGCCATGAGCGTATTGATGCACCTGTCCGATCTGCATTTCGGTGCACACGATCCGCGTGCCTGTGCGGCGGTGCAGGCGCTCGCGCGCGCGCTGCCGGTGTCCGTGGTGGTCGTGTCGGGCGATCTCACCCAGCGCGCGACGGTTCCGCAGTTCGAGGCCGCCCATGCATTCATCACTGCGTTGCCCGCCCGCCACACGCTGGTCATGCCCGGCAACCACGACCTGCCCCTGTTCGCCTGGTGGGAGCGGATCGGTGGCGCCTACCGGCGCTATGCCCGCTGGTGGGGGAGCGACCGGGAGCCGGTGTGCGATGCTGGCGGGTTCTTCGTGGTGGGGGTCGATACCACGCGGGCCTGGCGCCACCGCCGGGGAAGCCTCTCGCCGGAGCAGATCGACAGGGCGGCACAGAGGCTGGCCGGCGCTCCGCCCGGCCGCTGGCGCATCCTCGCCACGCACCATCCCCTGGTGGCGCGGCATCCGGGCGACGCCGACCACCGTCCGCACCGTGCGGCCGAGGCGCTGTCGCGCTGGCGGGCCGCCGGTGCCGAAATGCTGCTGTCCGGCCACGCCCATGCACCCGGCCTGGTCGAGGCATTGCCAGGGCTGCGGGCCGCGCAGGCCGGCACGGCCGTGTCGGTGCGGCTGCGGGCGCAGGCGCCCAACAGCCTGCTGACCCTGGAGACCGGCCCTGGGGGCAGGCAGCTGACCCGCTGGGATTTCGACCGGGACAGGGGAGAATTCGTCGCCAACCATCCTGTCAGGTGGAATCCATGACACAGCATGCCCTCTGAGGAGGGGTGGAGAGCATTTCCCGCCATTTGTCAAAGGCATCCAAAATGGTAAAAAACCGGTGCTACTGGGAGGACATCTATTTGGCAGCGAACCTTCGCGCGCCCCGCACCGGCGGATTCGTCCGTTGCCACCTGATCCGTGCCTTGCCTGCTGCCGCTTCGGCACGGCGGGCGGCGCTGTCCTGCGCGCTGGCGCTGGCCGCCCTGCCGGGGGGCGCCGCCCCTGCCGAGCCGGCCCTGCCTGCTTCCCCGCCGGCGTCATCGGCCTCCGCGCCCGGCGCGGCGGCGCCTTACCGGCTGCGGATCGTCGGCAACCTCGGGGCCCTGTCGCAGTATTCCCGGCGCGAGGCTCCGTTCTGGACCAGGGATCTTCCGCGCCTGAGCGGCGGGCGCTTCACTGCCTCCATCGTCCCCTTCGACCGCGCGGGCGTGCCCGGCATCGAGATGCTGCGCCTGATCGAACTGGGCGTGGTGCCGCTGGGCACGGTGCTGATGAGCTCGCTCACCGCCCAGTACCCGCAGTACACCGCGGCCGACCTGCCGGCGCTCAATCCCACCCTGGCGGACCTGCGGGCCTCCGTGCAGGCCTTCCGGCCCTACCTGCAGGACGAACTGCGCAGGCACCACCATTTCGAGATGCTGGCGGTGTACGTCTATCCCGCGCAGGTGCTGTTCTGCAAGAGCGCCCTGTCCGGGCTGGCGGACCTCAAGGGACGCCGCGTGCGCGTCTCGTCCGCGGCGCAGGCGGACTTCATCGCCTCGCTGGGCGGCGTGGCCGTCTATACGGGCTTCGGCCAGATCGTGCCCAGCCTGCAGGCGGGCGACAGCGAATGCGCCATCACCGGGACCATGTCGGGCAACACGCTCGGGCTGCACCGCATGACCCACTACCTGCACACGCTGCCCATCACCTGGGGGCTGTCCTTCTTCGGGGCCAATGACGAGGCATGGGCGGCCATGCCGCCCGAGTTGCGTGCGCTGCTGATGCGCGAGCTGCCCAGGCTGGAAGATGCCATCTGGCGCGATGCGGAGGCCGAGACGGAAGAGGGCGTGGCCTGCAACAGCGGGGCACCGGCCTGCGTGCATGGCGAGAAGGGCTCCATGGTCGTGGTGCCCCTGTCGCCCGAGGACGACGCCCGGCGCCTGCGCCTGCTCTCCGAGTCCGTGCTGCCCAGCTGGCTGCGCCGCTGCGGCGATGGCTGTGCCGCCGTCTGGCGCCGCACCGTGGGCCGGGCGCGCGGCATTCCCGCACCGGAGACTCCCTGATGGTGGCGCTGTCGGTCCGCCTGCAGTGGGCCGTGTCCGCGGCGGTCGCGGCGCTCGTGCTCGGTATCGCGGGGGCTGCCGCGGGGCTGATCGTGAATGCGCGGCATGTGGCCGTGGCCGAGAGCGATACGCAGGTGGCGCGCTTCGCCGCGGGCGCCGAGGCGGCCCTGAACCGCGCGCTGCTGGGCCTGGACGTCCTGCTGGCCAGCACCGACGACATGATCGAGCTGTGGAGCGAGCGCATGCCCCGCACCGATCCCGAGTTCATCGGCAAGCTGCTGCGCAGCGCCTCCCGGCAGAACATCCTCGTGCGTTCGGTGGTGCTGATCGACCAGCGGCGCAACGTGGTGGCCGCGTCGGACGCCATGGGCTCGCGCGTGCTCCAGGAGCTTCCGGCCGGGTTCTTCGACGAGGCGATGTCCCAGGGCATGCCCACCCTGTTGCTGAGCGCCCCCACGGTCAGCTTCGCCAGTTCCGAACGCATCCTGTACGCGGCGCGGCCCATCCGTTCCCAGCAGGGAGAGCGCCTGCTGGCGGTGCTGCAGGTGCCCGTGAGCATGCTCGCCGCGGTACTCGCCCAGGGGGCGGACATCCCGGGGCTGGAAGTCACCCTGGAACGCGGCCGGGGCGAGCTGATCATCGGCACTTCCGGCCGCGGCGAGGCGCGCAGCCGGGCGCGCGTGTCCCCGCTGGGCGACGATGCTCCGGCCTCCAGCGCCTGGGACCAGCCGGCGCGCCTGACCGGCGTGCCCGCCCTGGTGGTCGCCCGGCCCATCCTCTACCCGGGCCTCTGGATCACGGCGAGCCTGCCCGAGGCATCGGCGCTGGCGAGCTGGCGCTCCGAGCGCAATGCCATCGCGGCGGTCGCGGCCCTGCTGATCGCCACCGCGCTGGCGGCGGGCGGCTTCGCCATGGCCTATCTGCGCCGCATCAGCCGTGCGCGCAACGATCTCGCGCGTTCCAAGGCCACGCTCGAACAGGCCCTGGGCTCCATGGTCAGCGGCTTCGTGCTGCTGGATTCCGGCCACCGCGTGCTGCAGTGGAACCAGCGCTACGAGGAAATCTTCCCGTGGCTGCGGTCCATGATGGAAGTGGGCCTGCCGTTCCGCTCCGTGCTGGAGGCCACGTCCCGCTACTACCTGCCCGAAGCCGACGAGGCCATGCGCCGCGAGTGGGTCGAGCAGCGGCTGCTGCTGCAGCGCGAGACCCGGGGCACGCACGAGCAGATGCTGCCCAACGGCCATTTCATCCAGATCACCGAGCGCGCCACGCCCGAGGGCGGGCTCATGATCACCTACCACGACGTGACGGACATGCGCCGGGCCAGCGCGGAGATCGAGAACCTCGCCTTCTACGATCCGCTCACGGGGCTGCCCAACCGGCGGCTGCTGCTCGACCGGCTGCACCAGGCCCTGGCCACCGCGCAGCGGTCGCACCAGTTCGGCGCGCTGCTCTTCCTGGACCTGGACCAGTTCAAGACCCTCAACGACACACAGGGCCACGAGATGGGTGACTTGCTGCTGCAGCAGGTGGCGCTGCGCCTGCGGGTCTGCGCGCGCCCGGCGGACACCGTGGCGCGCCTGGGCGGCGACGAGTTCGTGGTGATGATGAGCGATCTCTCGCACGACCGTCAGGAGGCCGCGTCGATCGCGCGGCGCATCGGCGAGAAGATCCTGCATGCCGTGGCCCAGCCCTACCACCTGCAGCTGCAGGTGCACCAGAACACCTGCAGCGTCGGCGCCGCCATCTTCGGTGACCAGCGCCAGACCGCGGCCGACCTGCTCAAGCAGGCGGACATCGCCATGTACCAGGTCAAGGCGCGGCGCGGCAATGCGCTGTGCTTCTTCGATCCCCAGATGCAGGTCGTCATCAGCCAGCGCGCGCGGCTCGAAGCCGACCTGCAGGCCGCCATCGCCGCGCAGGAATTCGTGCTGTATTACCAGCCGCAGGTCTCCCGCAAAGGGGAGGTGATCGGGGCCGAAGGGCTGCTGCGCTGGAAGCATCCCGAGCGGGGGCTGATCGCCCCGGGCGAATTCATCGCCGTGGCCGAGGAGAGCGAGCTCATCGTGCCCATCGGCCAGTGGGTGCTGCGCACGGCCTGCGCGCAGCTCGCGGCCTGGAGCAGCGACCCCCGGCTCTCGAACCTGCACATCGCAGTGAACGTCAGCGCACGGCAGTTCCGCCATCCGGACTTCGTCGCCAGCGTGGTCGAGGCCCTGCAGCATGCGGGCGTGAAACCCCACCTGCTGGAGCTGGAGCTGACGGAATCCCTGGTGCTCGACAACGTGGACGATTCCGTCGCCAAGATGCACCTGCTGCGCACCAAGGGCGTGCGCTTCTCGGTGGACGATTTCGGCACGGGCTACTCGTCGCTGGCCTACCTCACCCGCCTGCCGCTGCACCAGCTGAAGATCGACCAGTCCTTCGTGCGCAACCTGGGCAAGCGGCCCACGGACGACGTGATCGTGCAGACCATCATCGGCATGGCCCGCAACCTCGACCTGGAGGTCATCGCCGAAGGCGTGGAAACCCAGGAACAGCGCGATTTCCTGGACCGGCACGGCTGCGACCTCTACCAGGGCTACCTGTTCGCGCGGCCCATGCCCGCCCAGGATTTCCTGATCCGCTACGGCGCGGTGGCCTCGGAACAACCCGAGTGACCAGCGCGGGTGCAGGCCGCTATATAACTTTTCGATACAAAATTACATTTCCAAAAAGCTATCCAATCGATAAGCCTCCCACCTATCATCGCGACCGTCTCTAACCCTCGGGCGCGGTCCGGCCGTGTCCCTCGTAACCAAGATGACACGCCGCGTCACCATCCAGACGCCCCTGGGAGAGCAGCTGCATTTCCGGCAGCTGCGGGGCAGCGAGGAGCTGAGCCAGCTTTTCTCCTTCGACATCGACCTGCTCTCTGAGGGGCGCGACATCGATCCCAAGGCGCTGCTGGGCAAGACGGCGACGGTGGAGATCGAGACCGAAGGCGGCGGCAAGCGGTACCTGGACGGCCTGGTCACGCGCTTCGGCATGCAGGGGCAGGACCATCGGCTGTACTCGTACCACCTGCGCCTGCAGCCCTGGCTCTGGGTGGCCACGCGGCGGCAGGATTTCCGCATCTTCCAGTTCAAGACCGTCCCGCAGATCGTGGAAGAGGTTTTGAGCCGTTACGGTTATCCGATGCAGTTGAAGCTCACGCGCGCGTACCGCGCCTGGGACTACTGCGTGCAGTACGGCGAGAGCGACTTCGATTTCGTCTCCAGGTTGCTGGAGCATGAAGGGGCGTACTACTACTTCCAGCACGCGAGCGGCCAGCACACCCTGGTGATCGCCGACGACATCGTGGCCGGCCACGAGCCCCTGCCGGGCGCGGCCGTGATCCCGTTCTACCCGCCCGAGAAGTCGGCCACGGCCGACCGCGAGAACATCCACGCCTGGACATTGGGCGAGGAGATCAAGCCCGGGCGGTACTACAACGATGACTACGACTTCAAGAAGCCCCGGTCGGATCTCTCCAACATGCGCCAGCAGCCCCCGGGGCACGCGCACGACGCGTACGAGATCTACGAATGGCCGGGCGGCTACGTGCAGCACGGCGACGGCGAGCAATATGCCCGCGTGCGCCTGCAGGAAGGCCTGACGGGCCACAGCACCGTCAGGGGTGAATCCCGCCACCGGAGCCTGGCCACGGGCTACACCTTCACGCTGGAGAACTACCCGCGCGGCGACCAGAACCGGCAATACCTCATCACGGGCGTCACCTACCACCTGCACGAGAACCCGCGCAGTTCTTCCTTCAACAGCGCCAAGCCGGGCGAGGCGCTCAAGCACAACGAAGAGCAGGGCTCCTTCCAGAAGTTCAGCCTCACGGCCCAGCCCACGAGCCTTCCGTACACGCCCGCGCGCAAGACGCAAAAGCCGAGAACCACGGGCCCGCAGACCGCCGTCGTGGTCGGCCCGGCCGGGGAAGAAATCTGGACCGACGAATACGGCCGCATCAAGGTGCAGTTCCACTGGGACCGGCTGGGGGCGATGGACGAGAACTCCAGCTGCTGGGTGCGGGTGGCCACGAGCTGGGCGGGCTCGGGCTTCGGGGCGATCTCGATCCCGCGCATCGGGCAGGAAGTGATCGTGGACTTCCTGAACGGCGACCCGGACTATCCCATCGTCACGGGCAGCGTCTACAACGCCGCGAACATGCCGCCGTGGGCCTTGCCGGGCAATGCGACGCAGTCGGGCATCAAGACGAAGTCGAGCAAGGGCGGGGCCTTCGGCGACGGGATGAAGAACGGCGCGGGCGACGCCAACGCGATCCGCTTCGAGGACAAGAAGGGCGCGGAGCAGGTGTGGCTGCATGCGCAGAAGGACCAGCTCATCGAGGTGGAGAACGACGAGGACCACTGGGTGGGCCAGGACCGGCGCAAGACGATCGACCGGGACGAGACGAACACCATCCACCGGGACCGCACGGAGACGGTCGATCGCGACGAGAAGATCACGGTGCACAACAACCGCACGGAGCGGGTGGACCACGACGAGACGATCAGCATCGGCGACAACCGGAAGGAAGACGTCGGCATCGACGAGACGGTCTCCATCGGCAACAACCGCAGCAAGACCATCGGCCGCAACGAGAAGGACAAGATCGGCAACAACTGGTCGATCAAGGTCGGCAGCTTCAAGACCGAGACCATCGGCCTGGCCTACCTGCAGAACGTGGGCCTGGCGAAGATGGTGAACATCGGCGCAGCCTACAACGTGAACGTGGGCGCGGCCATGGTGGTGAACGTGGGGCTCAGCCAGTCCACCAACGTGCTCATGAACCGGTCCGTCACCGTGGGGCAGAGCCAGACCACGAAGGTCGGTGCCGACCGCACGGACGAGACCTCCGACAACTACACGGAGAACGTGGGCAAGAACTCGGCCACCACCGTGGGCGAGGTGCGCACCCTGAGCGTGGGCAAGGAGATGTCCGTCAAGGTCGGAGACGCGATCGAGATCCAGTGCGGCAAGGCCGTGCTGCGCATGACCAGCGACGGCACGGTGCAGATCAACGGGCAGACGATTTCCATCGCGGGCAGCTCCAAGGTGACGGTCTCGTCGCCGGACAGCCACGTC
This sequence comes from Acidovorax sacchari, assembly GCF_042847045.1. Lineage (NCBI taxonomy): Bacteria > Pseudomonadati > Pseudomonadota > Betaproteobacteria > Burkholderiales > Comamonadaceae > Acidovorax > Acidovorax sacchari. The sequence continues at coordinate 3,990,783 of NZ_AP035783.1, read as the reverse complement.
AATCCTGCGTGAAGCGGGAAAAACAGGAGAGGAGGGTTCCGATGGCACAAGCGCAGGCTGTTTCCATCCCGGCGGACGACGCCGCGCCAGGCGCCGATGCGGGTGCGGCGCCGGTGATGCGCACCGGCCGTGTCACCGGGGCGCTGGCCCCGGACCGCTATGCCGTGGAGTACCCCGGTGCGGCGGCGGACATGGCCGCCAGCGCCTCCGTGGGCGTGCTCCTGCCGGAACTCGTTCCCGGCGACGAGGTGCTGCTGGTGGTGCGCTCCGGCGGCGAGGCCGTCATCACCGCAGTGCTGGCCCCCTCGCCCGCGGTGCCGTGGAACCAGCGTGCCATCCGCCTGCAGTCGCAGGACGCCGTGGTGCTGTCGTGCGGCGAGGCGTCCCTGCGCCTGACGGGCCAGGGCCTCGCACGGCTCGTGGCCCTGAAGATCGAGCACGACGCGCGCGACCTCGTGGACATCGATGCGGCCGAGGTCCGCATCAACTGAGCGCCCGTCAGAGATGCACCTGCAGGCTTTCCAGGTAACGGGCGGCTTCCCTGTCGAACGTGTGCCGCCAGACCATCGCCATGTGGCCGTGCTCGGGCTCCAGCACGAGCGTGTCGAACGCGGGGCGGACGGTGCCGCGCTCGCCCCGCACCGCCCAGGACACGGCCGGCTGCAGGTCCGGCACGGCGGTTTCCCCCTCGCCATGGGCGCACAGGTGCTTCCACCGGATGCGCGTGCCCGGCCGGACCTGTCCCGGCGCGAACTGCATGCGCGGGTGGGCACAGTTCCATGCCGCCGGGTCGAAGGTGGCCGGCATGCGTGCCACGAGGCCGGGCGCCTGTTGCAGTTCCTGCGGAGCGTAGCTGCCCCACAGGGCGCGGCGGGGCAGCCACGTGCGTCCGATGCAGCCGAAGCCCGCGGGCGGGTCATTGCCGGAGGGCAGGCGCACGGGCGCATCGGCCCACTCGATCTGGTGCAGCGGCGCGCCGTCCCGCGGCACCCCGGCGCTGAAACCGGTGCCCGGCGGATTGCCGGCATGGAAGGCCATCGGGTCTTCCGCGTCCTGGCCGCCGAAGGCAAGGCCGTACACCACCGGCACGCGCAGCGCCGGCTCGCAGGCCTCCGCCACGGGGAACAGCCCCATGCGCCGGCGCCACACCCGCCGGCCGTGGATGCGCACCGTACGGGTTTCCGCGCCGATGGACAGGCCCGCGTCGAACCGGTCCGCCGGACGGCCTCCGGGCGCGTAGGCGAAGCCGTTGAATACCACGTCCACCCGCGGCTTGAAGGGGGCCAGGTCGGCCTCGTGCCGCACGGTGCCCTGCAGCCCTTCCTCCCCGAAAAACGCGTCGCCGCGGTAGATCGGCAGCGCGCTGCCCTGGGCGACGGGCCTGCCCGCGAAATCCAGCGTGGCCTTGATGACCAGCGTCCGGCACGCGCTGCCGTCCGGCCGGTGGCCCGGCAGCAGTTCCGCGGCGAAGGGCGTCAGGTTGTCCAGCATCGGGTGGGGTCCTCCTGCCCGGCATTGTCTTTGATCCCACGCGCGCCGCGGCCTGCGGCGCCCCCTTCCGAATGAATGTCATCGAACTGCCCGTGCCCCGGGCCACGGACCTGCCGGTGTGGACCGATCCGCCCGCGCGCATGGCGCGGTCGCTGGTCACCCAGTACTGGCGCCGCAGCCACCTGCTGCCGCGCTCCGCCGCCCGGCCCGCCGCGATCGCCGTGTTCGACGATGCCATCGTGCAGGCGCTGGCCGGGTTGAAGCAGCACCTGGCGCACGCCCCCGAGGTGCTGCCCGCCTGCCGGGAGGCCATCGCCGCCGCGGGCGACGAAACCCTGCACGAACCTTCGCGCATCTTCGCGCTCTCCTGCCTGGAGGTGCTGCAGCTGCAGCTCGGCCGCGCGGGTGCCGAACTGGCGCACCTGGGCGGCGAATACCTGCAGGCCCAGCCGGGCGCGGTCTGCAACGCCCTGCGCTTCGCCTTCGACGGCACGGTGGGTGACTACCTCGCTCCCCGGGTGGCGCTGCTGGCCGGGCAGCAGGGCGCGGAGCGCGCTCCGCTCGGCCGCCTGCTGCTGCGGCTGGCGATCGCCCGGCCCGCGGTGTCGGACGCCTTCGCGGAAGCGGTCGCGCCCTGGGCCGCGTCCCTGTCCGGCGGCATGGCCGTGCTCTGCGCGTGGCGCTGCACCGGCCGCGGCGACGAGGCCCGGGCCCTGGCCGCCGTGGAGCAGGGCGACGATGCCGAGGCCGCGCTGGCGGCGCTGGCGCTCATGGGCAGCGCGCAAGAGACTCCGGCGGCTCGCACCGTGCTGGCGCGCACCCCCGGTTCGCCTGCGGCGCTGGCGCTGCTGGCCGCGCGCGAAGGCTACGAACTCGCGGTCGCCCTGCGGGAGGGGCGCCACCCGGACATGCCCTGGGCCCTCCAGTGCCAGGGCGCCTCCCTGGTCGGCGACGTGCCGCTGCTGCGCCACCTCGCCGCCCATGCGCCGTGGGACGAGGAGGAGGCCTGCCGCACGCTGGCCGATGCCGTGGCACTGCTCACGGGCACGCCGGCCGACGGGCTTTTCGACCTCGCCCTGCCCGCGCCGGAGCGGGCTTCCGCCGCCGATGCGGCATTGGCCGCACTGCCGCTGGAAGGCCCGGCGCTGCGCCTGGGCCGCGCCCGCAGCCAGATCGTGCTGGAGGAGTCCACCGCCTTGGCCGGCGCGCCGCTGCGCCACCTGCTCCATCTCGAACACGCATCGCGCCTGGCCGGCGCGCTCTGGATCGAAGCCGACGACCTGATGCCCGTGCAGGGCCTGGCCGTGGCCACGGCCTCGGTCCTGGAACGGGCGGCCTTCGGCGCCGCGCAGCCCCAGCCATGACGCCTCTTTCCATCGCCGCCACCGGCGCCTGCACCCCCGTCGGCACCCGCGCCTGGCAGACCGCCGCCAGCCTCTCCGCGGGCCTGTCCGCCTTCACCCGGCAGGCCATCGCCGGCCAGGCCGACCACCGCGCCACCGTCTCGCGCGTGCCCGGCATCGACCCGGCCTGCACCGGCACGGAGCGCCTCGTGCGCCTGGCCGCCCCGGCGCTGCACGAAGCCCTGCGCTCCGGGCCGGCGCCCGCCACGGGCTGGCCCCTGCAGCGGCCGATCCCGCTGTTCGTGGCCCTGCCCGAGGCCTGGGCGGAACGGCCCGGAGGCATCGACGCCGACCGCTTCGCGCTGGAACTGCCGCGCGCCCTGGACCTCGCCCCGGAATTCCTGCCCCTGACCCTGTATGCGGGCGGTGCGGTGGGCGGCGCCGATGCGCTGTCCGGAGCCTACCGGTTCATGCAGTCGCACCCCGACGTGCCCGAAGTGCTCGTGGGCGGCGTGGACAGCCTCGCCGACCCGGCCGTGGTGGAGGTGCTCTACCAGCGCCGCTGGGTGCAGGTCGCCGGCCATTGCGAAGGCTTCGTCGCCTCCGAGGCCGCCGCCTTCGTGCGCCTGGGCCGCATGCCCGCGGCCGGCGACTTCGCCACCGTCTATCCGCCGGCGTTCGGCGAGGAAGCCGCCCCCCGCGTGGGCGAGGACTCGCTGCTGGACGGCCGCGCCCTGATCCAGGCCGCCCGCGCCGCGCTGCAGACCGCGCACATGCCCGCCGATGCGCTGCATTCCTACTGGTCGGACATGGACGGCTCCCCCTGGCGCGGGGCCGAACGGGCCAGCCTGTCGGCGGCCTTCGCCGCCGACGGCGGGCTCGCCCCCGCGCGCGATCCGGCCGCCTTCCTGGGAGAGGTCGGCGCCGCGTGGGTGCCCCTCATGCTCTCGCTCTTCCATGAAATGCGCCAGGCGCTGTCCCACCCCGTCATGCCTGCGCGCCTCGCGGGCCACGCGGGCCTGCAGACCGTCACCGGCCTGTCCACGCGCACCGCCGCCTGGGTCGCCACCTGGGACCATGCGCAGCCCGCGCGGCCGGCGGCGGGCGCCGGCCGCGGTGCCCTCCCGATTCCTTCCTGAGCACAGACATGGCCACGTTCGTCAACGACCGCAGAGCGATCCACGAAGGCCGCAGCCCGGCGATGATCCCGGGCCCGGTGAACCCCGTGTTCCCGAAGCCCAACGGGCCGCCCGTGCCGATCCTGAACATGGCGCACGGGCCGGGCCTCAAGAACGGCACCGCCACCCTGAAGATCGACCGCCAGCCCGTCGCCATCGCCGGCAGCCGCTTCGAATCCATCCCCGCCACGCCCGACCGCCTGGGCGGCATCGCGGGCGTCAAGTCCACGGTGGTGGGTGGCGCCGCCGAGCCCACCAGCTACAGCAGCGACACCAAGTTCGAGAGCCGCGGCAGCGTGCGCTCGTTCGACACCACCAAGAGCAATGCGCTGGTGATCCAGCCCGGCTGGGCCATGCGGCTGGCCATGAAGGCGCTGCCCGGCCCCTACGACCAGCTCGCCCAGAAAGTCATCGAGAAGCTGCCCGGCGCCTTCGGCGACCAGCTCGCGGCCCTCGGCGAGAGCCTCACGGACCCGAGCGTGCTCATCGGCCCTGCGCTCAAACTGGTGGGCAAGCTCATCCCGGGGGTGAACCTCGTGGTGGGCGGCGCGGCCATGGCCGAATCCGCCGTCCAGGTGGCGGAACTTGCCAAGGAAGTGCAGGAGCTGCTCACCCCGCCGCTCACCGACGAGAAGATCGACCAGATCGCCGACGTCATCGCCAACGGCATCGCCTCGGTCACCATCGGCTTCGTGCTGGGCAAGATCGTCAAGCGGGCCAAGGGCAAGCCCAAGCCCGTGGCGAACCGGGGGGACAACCAGGTCAATCCCAATGCGCCGGGCACCATCCTCGATGACGCGCGCCCGGGCCACATGCCGCAGCCTTCCTGCGAACTGGGCACCTGCCACCCAGTCATCTTCGCCACGGGCGCCAAGATCCTCGCCGAGACCGACTTCGAGCTGCCCGGCCCGCTGCCGCTCGCCTGGCGCCGCTTCTACCGCTCCAGCGACCGGCGCCCGGGCTGGCTCGGCTGGGGCTGGAGCACGCCGCTGTCCATCGAGCTCACGCTGGCCTACGACGCCGTACATTACTACGACGCGCGCGGCCGCCTCGTGCGGCTGCCCGTGCTGCCGCGCGGCGCCAGCCACTTCGATGCGCGCGAGAAGATCACCGTGCGGCACCACGAGGGCGGCGGCTGGAGCATCGAAGCCACCGACGGCCTGCGGCATGAATTCGCGGCCCCCGTGCCCGGCCAGTGGCGCCTGCCGCTGGCGCGCATGGCCGACCGCAACGGCAACGCCGTCACGCTGCATTACCCCGCGTACGATGCCACCGGCGCCGATGGCTGCGCGCCGCGGCCGCTGGGCCTGACGGACAGCGCCGGCCGGCAACTGCGCTTCGCATGGAGCGGCGAAGAGGGCGCGCCGGACCGGCTGCTGCAGGCCATCCACCTGGAGCCGCGCGTACTGGATGGCGTGCAGCACGCGGGCGGTGTGCTCGCGCGCTACGCCTATGGCACCGAGGGCAACGAGGCTGGCGACCTGCGCGCCAACCTGGCCGAGGCCGCCGACGCCCTGGGCGGCACCGCGCGCTACCGCTACCGCCACCACCTCATGGTGGCCTATGCCACCCGCAACGGCTTCACGCACCACCAGCAATGGAGCCGCCACGATGCGGGCGGGCGCGTCGTGCGCACCTGGACGGACACGCCGGGTCTGCTGGACACGCGCTTCGACTACGACCTGGGCCGGCGCACCACCCACGTGACCGACGCGCTGGGCCGGCGCAGCAGCTACGAATACAACGCGGCGCACGAAGTCGTCGCCATCACCGAACCCGGCCCCGATGGCCGCCCCGTGCGCACCGAGACGCGCCTGGACGCCGCCGGCAACCCCGAGGAAGCCCGCGACGCGCTGGGCCGGGCCACGCGCTGGCGCTTCGATGCGCGCGGCAACCTGCTGGCCGTGACCGACGCGGCCGGCGCCACCACGCGCCTCGCCTATGACCACCTCGACATGCCCGTGGAAGCGATCGATGCGCTGGGCCATGTCTGGCGCCAGCGCTACGACGAACGAGGCAACCTCGCCGAGCGCGTGGATCCGCTAGGCCATGCCACGCGCTGGCGCTACGACGCGCGCGGCCTGCCCGTGGCCATCGAGGATGCGCACGGCAAGACCCGCCGCCTGCTGTGGGACGACGCCGGCCAGCTCGTCGCCTACACCGACTGCTCCGGCCAGACTACGCGCTACACCTGGGACACGCTCGGCAACCTGCTGACATCCACCGACGCCCTGGGCCAGACCACCCGGTACCGCCACGACGCCCTGGGCCGCCTGCGCCACGTGGTGGGGCCCGACGGCTCGGAGCACCGCTACGACTTCGATGCGCAGGGCAACCTCACCGGCTACACCGACCCGCAGGGCGCCGCCACGCGTTACGCCTACAACGGGCTCGACCAGCCCGTGCTGCGCCAGGACGCGCTCGGCGGCACGCTGCGCTACCAGCACGACGCCGTGGGCCGCCTCGTGGCGCTGCAGAACGAGAACGGCGACACCACCCGCTTCACCTACGACGCGGCGGACAACCTCATCGAGGAAATCGGCTTCGACGGCCGCATCCAGCGCTACCGCTACAACGCCGCGGGCGAACTGGCCGAGCTGCACGAGCGCGACGCGCGGCTGCCATCGGACACGCCGTACGACCCCGACCCCGCAGCGCCGTTACCGAAGCGCACCGTGTTCCGCCGCGACGCGGTGGGCCGCCTCGTCGCCAAGGCGCACCTCGGCCCGGACGGCACGGAAGAAGGGGCCGGCAGCGGCGATGCCACCACCTTCGCCTACGACCTGCTGGGCCGCATGCTGCAGGCCGGCAATGGCGACGCCCAGGTGCATTTCGCCTACGACCCGCTTTCGCGCCTCGTCGAGGAAGTGCAGGAGCACCTGGCGCCGCAAGGGACGGGCACCCTGGGCCGCTATGCCTGGCGCCATGCCTACGACGCGCTGGGCAACCGCACGGACTGCCGCATGCCCGGCGGCCGGCACGTGCAATGGCTCTATTACGGCTCGGGCCACCTGCACCAGATCCGCGTGGATGGCCACGTGCTCTCGGACATCGAGCGCGACGCGCTGCACCAGGAAATCGAGCGCACCCAGGGCGCCCTGGAAAGCCGCTACGGCTGGGACCCGATGGGCCGGCTGGTGGCGCACAAGGTGGGCCGGCGGCAGGCGCTGCAGGGCCAGCCGGGCATGCCGTCCCCCCAGTCCCTGCGGGATCGCGAGCACGGCCTGCCCGCACTGCCGCAGCTTCCTTCGGGCGACCGCATCGCGCGGCAGTACCGCTACGACCCCACGGGCAACCTGATCGCCACGCGCGACGGCCTGCGCGGCGACAGCCACTACCGGTACGACCCGCTGGGCCGCATCCTGGCGGCACAGCGCGGCGGCAACCCACAGCAGCCCAACGAGCGCGAAACCTTCGCGTTCGATCCGGCCGGCAACCTGCTCAACCCCAACCGGGGCGCTGGCGCGCAGGCGAGCGGCGGCGTGGGCCAGCGGGACGTGGTGCCGCACAACCGCCTGACGGTCTACCAGGACCTGCGCTTCGCCTACGACCTGCACGGCAACGTCGTCGAGCGGCGTATCGGCTGGCACACGGTTCAGCACTACCGCTACAGCCCGGAGCACCAGATTGTCGAAGCGAGGGTCGTGCGCTACCGCGACCGCCCCGCCGAAGGGCACGCGGAGCCTGCGGCCACGGAGCAGGTCACCCACTACCGCTACGACGCGCTGGGCCGGCGCATCGAGAAGCGGGACGCGTTCGGGCGCACGGCCTTTCTCTACGACGGGGACCTGCTGGCGGGCGAACTGCGCGGCAGCAGGCTGTCGGAATACCTCTACGAGCCGGACAGCTTCGTGCCGCTGGCGAAGCTGGAGTCGGAGTGGAAGGGCGAGGCCGCAGACAAAGAAGAGGAAGAAGACAAGGAGTCGGCACGACCCAAGGACTTCGCTGCCTACTACTACCAATGCGACCAGATCGGCGCGCCGCAGGAACTGACGGACGAGCAGGGCCGCATCGTCTGGGCGGCGAGCTACCGGGTGTGGGGGCAGACGCAGGCGCTGCAGGTGATGCGCACGGGCACGGACGACGCAGCGGTGTTCACCCAGGCGGAGCGGCCTTTGGCGCTGGCGGCGAAGGGGGATGTGCAGGCGCTCAGCTTCGTGGAGCAACCGCTGCGTTTCCAGGGGCAGTACTTCGATGGCGAGACGGGGCTGCACTACAACCGACATCGGTACTACGATCCTGTGACGGGGCGGTTCGTGCACCAGGATCCGATTGGGTATCTAGGTGGAATAAACCTGTATAAATATGCACCAAATTCTATGGTGTGGGCGGACCCACGTGGGCTGGCAGTTTTTGGGCAATTAGGGACGTACGGCAGTTTGAATGGCGGCTCTCATGTGGGAGATAAACTGGCGGCTCACGAATTGGTTCGACACGAGGCACTTGTACAGGCGGGTTGCGCAACCAAGAGGAGAAGATTGCAGAATAACCCTTCTATCGCATTGGACAGTAAAACCCATGGCGCTGTGCATGCCAACGAGAATGCACTGGCAATGCAGCATTTAAACAATCCTGTCAATGTATTCGACTTCGGCCCGGATGGTAAGCCATCCAAGAGACAGATGGATGTTTGGCAAGGCGCGCTTAGGAAGGCAGGTATTCCTGCGTCTAGAGCTCGCAGATTAAGGAAGGCAAGTGAGAAATTTTGCTGTTGTTTATAGCTATTATCGAAGGAGATCAAATTGAGAGAGCTGGTTTTTCTTCCCGCGCCCCATGAAGTAGGTTATGGTTTTTTGGATGGCCCTTGTAAATTGTCTGAAGGTGTTGATTGGCCCTTGGATGAAAATGGGAAACCCCTGTTTCATCTTCTTTCCCTGCCAATGAATTGGATCAAGGAGGGAGAAGGGACGGGACTTTGGTTGTCGGTTTTTATTTTGTATGATAAAGAGAGTTATTCTCACTATGGAAAGATTTCTCAAGAGGAAGACGTTGCTAAAAATGCGGTTGTCATTCTTCATGATATGAGCGGAAAGGAAAAGATTATTCATCCATATCAATCTGAAACTTCTAAATCAATAACAAACCGAGCCGCACAAGAAGATGATGAAAACGTGGCTTCGTATGTAGGGGGTATCCCTTATTGGGTCCAGGATCCAATAGAAATAAAAAATTATGAATGTGTTGCAACGATCTATGGCCCCGATATGGATGAAGCATTGGGAGAGAATAGAGGAGTCATATCTGATGGCGTGGGTTATGTTTTTATAAGGAAAAATATTGATATTTCCAAATCAGGGTTGGTTGGAAATTTCTATGTCCAGCTAGGTTGATTACTGTTGGATACGAGAATCTCTCAAACCACTGATGTGCTCCCCGATAGCCGTACCACCCAAATGTAAGTGAGATCCGCTTCGACCTGGCCGGCAACTTGCTCAACCCCAACCGGGGCGCTGGCGCGCAGGCGAGCGGCGGCGTGGGCCAGCGGGACGTGGTGCCGCACAACCGCCTGACGGTGTACCAGGACCTGCGCTTCGCCTACGACCTGCATGGCAACGTCGTCGAGCGGCGTATCGGCTGGCACATGGTTCAGCACTACCGCTACAGCCCGGAGCACCAGATCGTCGAAGCGAGGGTCGTGCGCTACCGCGACCGCCCCGCCGAAGGGCACGCGGAGCCTGCGCCTGCGGCCACGGAGCAGGTCACCCACTACCGCTACGACGCGCTGGGCCGGCGCATCGAGAAGCGGGACGCGTTCGGGCGCACGGCCTTTCTCTACGACGGGGACCTGCTGGCGGGCGAACTGCGCGGCAGCAGGCTGTCGGAATACCTCTACGAGCCGGACAGCTTCGTGCCGCTGGCGAAGCTGGAGTCGGAGTGGAAGGGCGAGGCCGCAGAGAAAGAGGGGGCACGACCCAGGGACTTCGCCGCCTACTACTACCAATGCGACCAGGTCGGCGCGCCGCAGGAACTGACGGACGAACAGGGCCGTATCGTGTGGGCGGCGAGCTACCAGGTGTGGGGGCAGACGCAGGCGTTGCAGGTAATGCGCACGGGTACGGACGACGCGGCGGTATTCACCCAGGCGGAGCGGCCTTTGGCGCTGGCGGCGAAAGGGGAGATCCTGGCACTGAGCTTCGTGGAGCAACCGCTGCGGTTCCAGGGGCAGTACTTCGATGGCGAGACGGGGCTGCACTACAACCGACATCGGTACTACGATCCGGTGACGGGGCGGTTCGTGCACCAGGATCCGATTGGGCTCGACGGTGGAGTAAATCTTTTTGTTTTCGCTCCCAATCCTTTAGAGTGGATCGATCCATATGGACTAGTAAAGTTTACAAAGAAGACTAAAGGCTTGATCCTGGATGAGAATGAGCAATTTTTTGGTGTTAAGAAATGCGAGAAATGTAAATGCCGAGGGCAGCAACCAAAGAAGAGCCAAAAAGGTGTTACACCTCCTCAAGACGAGTGGCAGATTGACCATATCGATCCGGAGTCAGCGGGAGGCCCCGCCACAGAAGTGAATGGCCAAGTCCTCTGTAGAAAATGTAATAGAGAAGATTGGTATAAGAAGGAACCGAACTATAAAAAGAGAAATCGTCTTGAAAAGAAAAAGTCTAACAAGCCCAAAGGTGGCAAATGTGATGGAACGTAGTAGGGTGATTTTTGAGCTGAATCAAGACGATGACGGTTATCCTCCGTTTTCTCGTGAGGGTATATGGGCTATACGGATCGCTGACGATGTATGGCGAGTGGATAATATTCCATTTTTCTCGTCAGAAGTTAGTAATTGTGATTCCATTAGCGTGTCAAGAGGAGTGAATGAGGCTCTATTCTTTAAATCTGTCGTGTCCAGAGGTGGCATAGCACGATAAGAATTTTCTTTAACGAAGATTCAAAAATTCCGGAAATAAGAGCTTCTTTAAAAAATCTCGGTTGTTTATCTGAGGGCACAAACATAAAACGGCTCGTCGCGGTCGATGTTCCTCCTGATGTGGATATGCGGAGAGTAGAGGGTTATCTGAATGAACTCAAGGATAATGATCTGATTGACGTGGAGCATGGGCTGATTCAGCATTCGGGCTGAGAGGCTGTAATTTCTGAGATGGTGGTTGGAGAGTGGATGCGTGATATTGAAGATATAGGAAACATGGACCTCTGGCAGAAAGCCACGCAGGCTCGGCGTGAAGAGGTATGCCAGGTTATATTGAGAAGACTTCCTAAAAGATTCAAGCTGGTTAAGCCGTACAAGTCAGTCAATCCCAGCAATGGACAGGAAATTGAGATACCCTGTTTTTATGATGAGCGATACGAAACTGCATTGAACCTTGTATTTGGAGGTGAGTTTTTCTATGGTGCGACGAATGAGCGTTTCATGGAAATAGAAAGACTCTTTTCCAAGGATGACTGGGCAGGGATTTCTCCCCTTATTCGAAGAAGGGGGCCTGGAGGTTCAGTGAGGGTATCTGCTTTCCTGATGAGCCGATTCCCCGTGTACGAATGGGTGGTTGAAGAAAACATGGACCTCGATGAAGACATCGAGAGACCAGATTTTTATAGCGAAGATGGACCCTATCCAGTGTATGTGACCTCGGATGAGGCGGCGGTTTTTTTGAAAAAAAGTGGATACCGGCTTCCCGAGGATAAGGAATGGGAGTATGTCGCCAAGGAGGGGAAGGATAATATTTCCATTTGTGGGGATCACGTTCCGGGAGAGGGGGAGCTGGAAAGTGTCTGCCTTGCTCAGTTCGGTGACGCGCGAAAAAACAGGGATGCTTCCAATTTGTTGGGCATCGCGGGCTTGGGCGTTGCCTCGTTCACCGTGAATGGCCCGGAGAGAAATGAATTGACCATTCGGGGTGGGGCTGCAGGATTTTATCCATTTCAGCATCCATCACAAATTGGCATGCTGTTGAGCGAGCTCCAGCTGCCTCCTTCGAACATGCCTGGAGGGCTGGCGGGAATGCGTCTCTGTCTGGATATTCCTGGAGTTTGAATGTTGAATCCTGATCGAAAGATGATTTGTGAAAAATATGGATCGAAGTATCATGAATTTCTGGAGAACTTGAATGTCGGGGTTAATATTGAATCTCTCGGAATGATTCCTGTGTATGGGGTCAGGATAAATCCTGCCTTTGGTACTTCGGGGTGGTATATATGGGGCGGAAAATACTCTGAAGATGAGGATTTTTTCAAACCAATTCACGGATTTCATTTGATACAGAAGCTTCCCGGGTTAAGCAAGTATCTTGCACTGGCTCCGGGATTTAAATTTATTGTGGATGGGGATGGATACGAGGATGTGTGGTTTGACCCCTCTTCCTTAAAAAGGGCCGGGCAATCTGGGGTTTGGTGATGGATAAATCTATTTTTCCTTCAAATGTTGTTGAAGTATTCGATTTCATCGTTCGTGGCGAGCTTTTGGTGACCGCTTATGCAGGGGATGGATTCCCGGCGCTCATGCTCGATGACATGGGGACCGCGCTGGAGCGCTACACCAACCAGGATGTTGAGCCCCCGGACCATTTTTTGCTCGACATCACAGCGGATGCTGCTGGTGAAATTCCTGCGAACCCCGAAATTAAAGAGTTCTCGGGATTGAAGCGCAGCTTGGTGGAATATGATGAGCAGGAAGATTTTTATGAAATAATCCTGAGGAAAATTTCCACGGTTTCAGAAGATCTTGAAATCAATGCAGCGCAATCCAGGTTGCTGGCGGACGCCATCAGCGGGGATTTGTACAAATGCGCAGAGGCCCGGCTTTGCCTGGAGCGATCGCATCCATATTTCGAGAGGGTTTTCGAAATCTACAAGAACCAAGGGTTCCCTTGCGGTTGGAGAGGCGGGGATAACTGGAGAGACGGTGATTTTTATATTTATAGTCGCCCTCAATGATGATTGAGGGTATGGAATGATTGCTGACTTCACCAGCCTGATTCGATCCGCCGCCCGGGAGGCGTTTCAGAAAATCCAGAAAGACCATCCCGGCGAGGGTTTCTGTGCCTTCGCGCTGTATTCGGACGAGGGCGCCATGACGGTCTGTGCCGCAGCCAATACCCAACGCCATCTGGAAGCCTGCCTCCGCGAAGAGCCCGATGAAGCCTCCTACTGGAAGTGGAGTCCCGCTGAATGGAAGCATGAGGGCTTTGGTGATGGCTGTTTCGTCGATGTACACAAAGCCCTGCAGGATTTTCATGCCATGCCACACGACGACGCGCACTTCCTGGCGTTTCAACAGGGCTTGTTCGAATCGTGCGTGGCCGCCATGGAGGCGCTGCGGACCGAAGGCGTAATGGGCGATGGCATTGCGGTGTTTTGCGTGACCGACCACGAGGACGCCGAGCAGGAGATCGCCTGGATCCGGCGCCTCAATGCACCGGGCCACGCGGCTGAATTCGCGCAATGGATCGAGAGCGAGCAATAGCACTGCGCGGGATGGCAGGTGCATCACGCAGCAGTCCACGCACTGCGCTGGTGGACGGCAAGGCGCCGGACACCGTGGTCCAGCCGCTGCGCTACCCGCTCACCCGGCGGGCTGCCCCCTGCGGTGGACGGGTGGGGTCGCAGGCGCCATGTCCAAGAGCGGCGTCAGCCGCAACGTGGCCGACCGTGTCGCCCCCGGTGCCAGCAGTTCGCCACCCGTGTGCGGCAGGCCCCGCTGGCGCAGGTGCATCCAGTCGGCCACGTTCGAGACCGGCTCGATGCAGAAGAAGTCCTGCCCCGGCGGCGTGAAGAGGGTGACCATGTCCAGGGGCTGCGATGCCGCCATGGCGAGGCCGACGCCGCGCCCGGGCCAGGTGACCCGGGCGGTGCCGCGCCAGCCCGTGAAGGTGTTGTCCACGCGCAGGCCGGCGACGCCGATGCCTGCGGCCAGGTCCGGCAGCCAGGACGGCCGGGCAAGGGCGGTGGGCAGCACCTCCGCGTCGGTTTCCCACATGGCGTCGGTGTCCAGCGCCATCCGCGCCCCGGCCGCGTCGGGCAGGAAGCAGTGGTGGCCCATGCCGAGCGGCATGGGCACGGTGTCGTGGTTGGTCACGGAGAGCACCAGGGTGAGGCCGTGCCGCGCGTCGAGCGCGATGTCCTGCTGGCAGGCGAAGGCGTAGGGCCACTCGCCCGCCGCGTGGTGCAGGCCCAGGCGCACGGCACTGTCCGACTGCGCTTCTACCTGCCAGGGCAGCCGCCACGCGAGGCCGTGGCGGCGGTGGATGGAGCCGTCGTGCTCCGGCCCCAGGGCGACGGGGCGGGGGCCGTAGTCGCCGCGGCCCTCCCGCAGGCGGTTGCAGAACGGCACCATGGGAAAGCTCGCCATCAGGCGCACGGCTTCGTTGCCGGCGGGCGCCGGGCGCAGCCAGTCGATGCGTTCCTGCCCGTCCTGCAGCGTGAAGAACGCGGCGATGGAGCCGCCCCACTGCGCGGAGACTTCGGCGCGCAAATCGCCCGCGGCCAGGCGCAGCAGCGGCGCCACCGCAGCCCCCGTCACCGCGCCGGATGGCGGCCTGGCGCTCACAGCCGAACGCCCTGTGCGTCGAAGCGGTGCAGGTGCTCCGGCGGCGCGACGATGCCGACCGTGTCACCGCGCTGGAAGGTGGTCTGGCCCGGCAGGACCAGTTCGAACGGCGCATCCGGCACCACGTGGCCGTGCAGCACGCTGGTGCTGCCCAGTTGCTCGACCTGCGTCACGGTGAGCCGCAGCGGCCCGGAGGGATCGGGCCGGGCATGCTCCGGCCGGATGCCCACGGTGTGGGTGCCGGCGGGCAGGCCCGGGAACTGCGCGGCGGGCACGAAGTTCATGCGCGGGCTGCCGATGAAGCCCGCGACGAAGCGGTTGGCGGGCCGGTTGTAGAGCTCCAGCGGCGAGCCCACCTGCTCGATGCGGCCCGCGCGCAGCACGACGATCTTGTCGGCCATGGTCATGGCCTCGACCTGGTCGTGGGTGACGTAGATCATGGTGGCGCCCAGGCGGGCGTGCAGGTCCTTGATCTCCGCGCGCATCGACACGCGCAGTTCCGCGTCGAGGTTCGACAGCGGCTCGTCGAACAAAAACAGCTTGGGCTCGCGCACGATCGAGCGGCCGATGGCCACGCGCTGGCGCTGCCCGCCCGAGAGCTGCGTGGGCTTGCGCGCCAGCAGGTGGTCCAGCTGCAGCATTTTGGCGGCGGCCTGCACCTTGGCCTGGATGGTGGCCTTGTCCACCTTCAGGTTCTCCAGGCCGAAGGCCATGTTGTCGTACACGCTCATGTGGGGGTAGAGCGCGTACGACTGGAACACCATGGAGCAGCCGCGGTGCGCGGCGGAGACGTCGTTGACGACCTGGCCGTCGATCAGGATGTCGCCGCTGGTCGCCGTTTCCAGGCCGGAGATGATGCGCAGCAGCGTGGATTTGCCGCAGCCCGAGGGGCCGACGAACACCACGAATTCGCCGCTGGCGATCTGCAGGTCCACGCCATGGATGGTGGTGACCTTGTCGAAGGTCTTGACGATGTGGGAGAGTTGGAGGGTGGCCACTGAAGCGGTTCCTTGTGAGCGGTCGCGGCGGGTTACTTGACGCCGGCCCCGGCGATGCCGGCGGTGATGTATTTCTGCAGGAAGGCGAAGACCACGGTGATCGGCAGCAGGGTGATCACGGTCATGGCGAGCAGGTAGTTCCACTGGGTGTTGAGCTCGCCCTGGAAGGAGTTGAGCGCCAGCTGCAGGGTGAAGTTCTCGGACTTGGACAGCACGATGAGCGGCCAGAGGAAGTCGTTCCAGCGCCACATGAACGAGAAGATCGCCAGCACGGCCAGGGCCGGCGCGGACAGCGGCAGGATGATCTTCCAGTAGATGCGCCATTCGCTGGCGTTGTCCATGCGGGCGGCTTCCAGCAGTTCGTCGGGAATGGTCAGCATGTACTGGCGCAGCAGGAACACGCCGGTGGGCGTGGCCACGGCGGGCAGGATCACGCCCCAGGGGTTGTTGAGCAGGCCCATGCTGGAGACCACCAGGAATGCCGGCACCATGATGATGGTCGGCGGGATCATGAGGGTGCCGATGATCGCCAGGTACACGGTCTTCTGGCCGTCGAAGCGGTATTTCGAGAGGGCGAAGGCCGCCATGGAGTTGAAGAGCAGCGTGAGCACCGTGGCGACCACCGTGATGAAGACGCTGTTCCAGAGATACTTGCCGAAGGCGAACTTGCCGAAGAGCGACGTGTAGTTGTCGGTGGCGAAGCGCAGTTCGTTCACGGGCTTGCGGTCGTTGATCGGCACGCGCACGACGGTGTCCGGATCTTTCGGGTCCACCATCGTGGCAACGAGCCCGATCCGGCGGACCTGGGCGAGTTCGCGGGTGTGGCCCTGTGCGTCTTTCACCTCGAAGAGGGGCAGGGGCTGGCCGTGGCCGGGCACCATGGCCGTCTTCTGGGCGTAGGGCAGGAAGGAGGGCGGGAACTGGGCGAGCGCGCCTTCCGTCTTGAACGACGACATGACGAGCCAGAGCACCGGCCCGAACATGACCAGCAGGCCCAGCGAGAGGTATGCGTACGAGAGCCAGTCGGTCCAGTCGAGGCGGCCGCGCCCCCGCGTGCGGGTGAGGAAGTTGGCCATGTGTGCAGTTCCTTTTTTCTCGTTGTCTTCTTTTTTATTTGCGCGGGGCGCCGGCGTCCTTCGCCCGGGACAGCCGCAGCTGCAGCAGGGTGAGCGCCATCAGGCCCGCGGCGAGCAGCAGGGAGGCGGCGGCGGCCAGGCCGTACAGGTGGATCTGCTCGGCGAAGCCCGTCTGGTAGATGTACTGCACGATGAAGGTGGTGGCGGAGCCGGGGCCGCCGCCGGTGAGCACGAACACTTCGTCGAAGATCTGCACCGCGCGGATCATGACCAGCACGAGCACGACGACCAAGTTGGGCATGAGCAGCGGCAGCGTGATGCGGGTGAGTACGCGCAGGGGGCTGGCGGCGTCCATTTCCGCGGCTTCGTACACGTCCTTCGGGATGGCCTGCAGGCCCGCGAGCAGGATGAGCGTGTAGAAGCCCATGTGGGCCCAGATCGAGACCACCAGCACCCAGAAGAATGCCCAGTGGCCATCCAGCAGCCAGTCCATCGGCTGCGCGCCCGCGGCCACCAGGCCGGCGTTGAACACGCCCTGGCTCTGCAGCAGCCATTTCCAGATCAGCGCCACCACCACGGGCGAGAGCAGCACCGGGTAGAAGAACACGCCGCGCCAGAAGCCGCGGCCGATGATCTTGCGGTTGAGCACCAGCGCCGTCACCAGCGAGAAAAACAGCATCAGCACGACCTGCAGCACGCTGAACTGCGCCGTGTTGACGATCGCGCGCCAGAACACGTCGGTGCGGCAGGTCTGCAGGTCGGCGTAGTCGCGGCATTCCAGCAGGATGTGGAAGTTCTCCAGGCCGGTGAACGGCCGCTGGGACGGCAGCAGGTTCATGCCGCCCGTGAAGGCATAGACCAGGTTGATCGCGATGGGGGCGAAGGTGAAGACGGCGATCAGCAGCAGGTTCGGCCCGACGAAGAGCCAGCCGATGCGGGACGAGCCCAGCCACTTCTGCCCCAGGGCGAACAGGGGCTCGAAGAGGTTGAAGAAGAAGGCCAGCACCTGGCCGGGAAGGGAGAGGAGGCTGCCCCGCGGCACCGCGGGCGCGCTGCCGCGAAGAGGGGCCGCTGGGGAGGGCTCGGGCGGCTGGGAGATGTTTCGCATGGCCGATTCTGATGTCGAGTTCCGGTGGGCGCCCGCCGGGGGCCGCGGAAAGCGGCCGGAGCGGGCGCGCGGTCAGAAGGTGGTTGCCAGGCCGATCGTGTAGGCGGTGAGGTTCTTGCCGGGCGTGCCCGGCAGGATGCCGTTGAGCCCGTTGGCGGAGTTCGCGTGGTTGCGCACGTGCGATGCGGCCGTATAGAGTTCGGTGCGCTTGGAGAGCCGGTAGTGGTAGCCCACGCTCAGGCCGGCCGCGCCGCAGCTGGCGCAGTCGTCGAACGTCTTCTTCGCATAGTTCACCCACAGCTGGCTGGAGCCCGCCCAGTAGGACGCGCCGAGCATCCAGTCGCGGCCCTTGAGGCGGGCGCCGGGGTCGTCGAGCTTCCAGAGGTGGTAGTTGCCCCAGAGCTTCACGGTCTGGGGCACGACGTCGTACATGCCGGAGAGCAGGGTGTCGCTCTGCGTCTGGTAGCCGCCCGTGCCCACGGGAGCGAGGGCGCGCTTTTCCTGGTACACCAGGCCGGCGGCGAGGCGGTCTCCCTTGTATTCGGTGCCGGCGGACAGCACGCGGGCGCTCGAGCCGGCGTAGCCCTCGGCCGAGCCCGCTCCCAGGCGCACGATCGTGTTGGCGAAGGTCGGCGATTTATAGACGACCATGTTGTCTTCGAAGGTGGACGAGATGCCCAGCTGATAGACGCCATTGCTGACGCTGTCCAGCGCGCCCGCCGCCTGGATCGGCGATGCGGCCGTGGCGATGCGCGTGGCGCTGCGCTGGATGGTGTTGGTCGCGCTCCAGCCGTGCATGCGCAGGGGGCCGGTGTCGTCGGCGAGCAGGAAGCCCCAGAACAGCGGCGTGTACTGGCGGCCGAGCGTCAGCGTGCCCAGCCGGGCGTCCGAGAGGAACACCTGCGAACCCGCATTGAAGAAGCGGGCGCCGCTCAGGGGCGTGCCGGTGTCGGCGGCGAAGCGGTCCTCGAGATAGAAGCCCGCGCTCAGGCCGCCCCCGAGGTCTTCGGTGCCTCCGATGCCGAGGCGCGACGCGGTGTAGGTGCCGCTGTCCACGCGCGTCACGCGGCCGTCGCCGTTGTTGATGGACACCACGCCCATGTCCACGCGGCCCGAAAGGGTCACGCTGCTCTGCGCGAAGACGGGGGCCGCCGCGAGTGGCGAGAGCATCGCCGCCGCGCAGGCCATCTTCATTCGTTTCATTGTTGTCTCCAGTTGCCTTGGAAAAGCGCGGGCTGCAATGAGCCCGCACGCAAGCTGCCGGCTTCGTCCCCACCACAGAGCATTTGTTGCCGGCCATCTATCTTAATGTTGTAATGTATTAGTGCTTCACTAGCGTTTCTACCTACCTATAATGGGACGATGATCGACACCCTCGCACGCATTCCATCCATCCGCCTGGAACGCTCCCGCCATGCGGCGCCGCAGATCTTCGAGGCGCTGCGCGAGCTGATCATCGCGGTGGAACTGGTGCCGGGCACGGTGCTGCCGCGCGCCGAGATCGCCGAGCACTACGGCGTCAGCCAGACGCCCGTGCGCGACGCCATGATCAAGCTGGGCGAGGAGGGCCTCGTCGAGATCTATCCGCAGCACGCCACGATCGTGAGCCAGATCGATGTCGAATCGGCCCGGCAGGCGCACTTCCTGCGGCGCGCGCTGGAGATCGAGATCGTGCGCGAGATCGCCGCCCGCCCCCGGGAGGCCGTGGAGCCGCTGCTGCGCAAGCTGCGCGCGCACATCGCCAGCCAGCGCCAGGCCGCGTCGCCCGATACCTATGCGGATTTCATCGAGGCCGACCGCGCCTTCCACCGGGAGCTCTACGAGGCGGCCGGGGCGGCGGGGCTGTGGGCGCTGGTGCGGCAGCGCAGCGGCCACATCGACCGCCTGCGGCGGCTGCACCTGCCGGCCGAGGGCAAGACCGAGCGCGTGATCCGCGACCACTCCGGCATCGTGGCCGCCATCGAGCTGGGCCAGCCGGAGGCCGCGGCCGAGGCAATGCGCACGCACCTGGCCGGCACGCTGGGCATCGTGGAAGAGATCCGGGCGCAGCACCCGACCTATCTCACCCGCTAGGCCCGGCGGCGCGCCGGGCGCGGCAAAGACGCCACTTAGGGGTTTCCATAGGTACATTAATATATTAGTACTTTATGATTTTTGCTGAGATCCGAGCGGGCCGATAGCGCTCGCGCAGCGCCACGGCGCCCACAGCATTGGAGACACCATGAACCCGATTTCCCGAACCACCCTCCGGGCCGCCATCGCGATGGCGGCGGCCTGCCTGGGGCTGTCCGCGTCTGCCGGCACGATCCGCGTCATGTGCTACCAGGACGGCAACGAGTGCGACGTCACCGCCGAACTGGCGCGGCGTTTCGAGCAGCAGAACCCGGACACGAAGGTCCGCGTCGATGCCGTGCCTTTCAAGACCGTGATGGAGCAGCTGCCGATGCAGCTGGCCGCGGGAGAGGGGCCGGACATCGCGCGCCTGACCGACCTGGGCGGCATGTCGCGCTACTACCTCGACATCGCCCCCTACCTCAAGGACCGCAGCTACTGGGACACGCAGTTCGCCAGCACGGCCGCCTGGCTGAAGCCGACACCCCAGGACAAGGGCATCTACGGCTTCATGTCGCAGCTGACGATGACCGGGCCGTTCGTCAACAAGACGCTGTTCGACCAGGCCAACATCCCGATGCCCGGGCCGAAGGCCACCTGGGACGAGTGGGCGGATGCCACCCGCCGCGTGGCGAAGGCGACGCAGACCAAGGCGGGCATGGCGTGGGACCGCTCCGGCCACCGCTTCGCGGGACCCGCCATCAGCGAGGGCGCGGCCATCTTCGATGCCAAGGGCGAGCTGACCGTCGATGCCCCCTACCGCAACACCATCGCGAAGTTCGTCGGCTGGAACAAGGACGGCACCATCCTGCGCGACGTGTGGGCGGGCTCGGGCGGATCGACCTATGCCGACACGATGGGTGAATTCATCAATGGCAACGTCGTGATGGCGCTGTCGGGCTCCTGGCAGATCAGCCGCCTGCAGCGCGACGTGGGCAATGCCTTCGACTGGGTCGCCGTGCCCAACCCCTGCGGCCCGGCGGCCTGCAGCGGCGTGCCCGGGGGCGCCGCCTGGGTGGCCTTGAAGACGACGAAGTCGCCGAAGGAAGTGGCGGCCTTCCTGGACTTCATGGCCTCCGAGCCGGTATATGCCGAATTCACCAGCCGCACCGGCAACATCCCCGCCCATGCAGGGCTGGTCGCCAAGGGCGTCGCCTACCCGAACGCGAAGCCCCAGGCCGCGGCCGCCCTCCAGGTGTTCAGCGCGGGCGTGCCCACGCTGGCGCCGGTGGCCTACCGGTTCCAGGGCTACCGCTACAGCCGGGCGCTGCAGGCACCCACCGTGCTGCGCACCACGCAGGCCATCGTGGGCGAGCTGACTGTCGATCAGGCCGTCACCAAGCTGGTCGCCGACATGCAGGAAGCCGTCCGCCAGGCCAGGAAATAACGCTGCTCCTCATTTTTTTCCACACGACGAAGCCCTTCACCATGAAACCCTGGAATGCCGAACGCTGGTCTTTCGACGGCGACGATACCGCCCGCACCGCCCGCGCTCCGCTCGACGACGGCAGCGCGCTCGCAGTGCGCTTTCTTTCCCCGACCATGGCCCGCGTCACGCTGCGCCCCGCAGGCGGGTTCCGCGAACCGCGCACCTGGGCCATCGCTCCGCAGGCCGGGCAGGACACCCCCTGGGAAGGCCGCTCCCGCGAAGACCTGGCGGGCTTCGACCTGCCGGCCACGCAGGCCGGTGCACGCAGCTTCGGCACCGGCCAGCTCACCGTCACGCTGGGCGACGATCCGCTGCGCCTGGAGTGGCATGCCTTCGGTGATGCGACGCCGATCGCGTCGGACCGCGAAACCACGGCCTACCTCTACCAGAAGCGCGGCGGCCGCATCCGCCACTACCTGCAGCGCCAGCCTGGCGAGCGCCATTACGGCCTGGGCGACAAGACGGGCCCGCTCGACCTGAGCGGCCGCCGCCTGCGCTCCGCGGCGCTCGACGCGCTGGGCTACGACCCGAAGACGGGCGACCCGCTCTACAAGCACTGGCCCTTCGTGCTGAGCCGTGCGGCCAACGGCCAGTGGCTCGGCATCTACTACGACACGATGGCCGAATGCACGTTCGACCTGGGCTGCGAGCACGACAACTACCACGGCTTCTACCGCTACGTGGACATCGAGGACGGTGACCTGGACTACTACCTCATGGTCGGCCGCACGCCCGCCGAGGTGATCGCGCAGTTCACTGCCCTGATCGGCGGCACCCACCTGCCCCCGCGCTGGACGCTCGGTTTCGCGCAGACGGCAATGGGGCTGACCGACGCCGCGGACGCCCAGGCGGGGCTCGACGCGTTCATCGACGAGATGGTCGCCAGCCGCATCCCGATGTCGGCCTTCCACTACGGCTCGGGCTACTCCAGCCGCGGCAAGCGGCGCTACGTGTTCACCTGGAACGGCGACAAGTTCCCGGATCCGAAGGCACTGAACCGGCGCTTCCACGAGCACGGCCTGCACCTGGTGGCCAACCTCAAGCCCTGCCTGCTGGACGACCATCCCGCCTATGCCGAGGTGAAGGCGCAGAAGGCGTTCATCGCGGACGCCTCCACGGGGGCCCCGGTCATCGAGCCGTTCTGGGACGGCCTGGGCTCGCACCTGGACTTCACCACGCCCGAGGGCATCCGCTGGTGGCAGGAGGGGCTGCGCCGGCAGGTGCTCGATTACGGCTTCGACGTGGGCTGGAACGACAACAACGAATACGCGGTGACCGACGAGGACGCGCAATGCGCGGGCTTCGGCACGCCGATCCCGATGCACCGCGCGCGCCCGCTGCATCCGCTGCTGATGACCCGCTCGACCTTCGAGGCGCAGCAGGCGCACCGGCCCGGCGAGCCCGTGTTCACGGTGAGCCGCGGCGGCATGCCCGGCATCCAGCGCTATGCGCAGACCTGGAGCGGCGACAACACCACCAGCTGGGAGACGCTGCGCTGGAACCTGCGCACGGGCCTGCAGATGAGCATTTCCGGCATGTTCAACGTCGGCCACGACATCGGCGGCTTCTTCGGCCCCCGGCCCGGGCCCGAACTGCTGGTGCGCTGGGTGCAGGCCTGCTGCCTGAACCCCCGGGCGATCGTGAATTCCTGGAAGGCCGACGGCGTGACCACCGTGCCCTGGATGTACCCGGAAATGACGCCTGCGATCCGCAAGGCGATCGAGCTGCGCTACCGGCTGATCCCCTACATGTGGTCGCTGTTCGAGCGGGCGTCCGCCCGGCACGAGCCGATCATCCGCCCGACGTTCTACGACTTCCCGGAGGACGCGAACTGTTTCGAGGACAGCGACGATTTCATGCTGGGCGATGCGCTGCTGGCGGCCCCGGTCGTGGCGCCCGGCGCGACCACGCGCCGCGTGTACCTGCCCGCGCTGCCGGGCGGCGCGCAGTGGTTCGACTTCGAGACGCGCGAAGCCTTCGCCAGCGGCCAGTGGCACACGGTGCCGGCGCCGCTCGACCGGCTGCCCCTGTTCGCCCGCGCGGGCGCTTCCATTCCGTGCGCGCAGCCTGCCGAAGGACAGGTCGCACGCTTCGATGACCCGGTCGCCGAAACCCGTTCGTTCTGAGGAAGCCCATGGCCCGCGACATCCGCATCACCCGCGTCGACATCACGCCCATCGCGTTCCGTGACGGCCCGCTCCTGAACGCCGCCGGCATCCACGAGCCCTGGGCGCTGCGCTCCATCGTCCAGGTCGAGACCAGCGACGGCCGCGTCGGCATCTCGGAGACCTACGGCGACGAGCCCATGCTGCGCGTGCTGCGGCAGGCCGTGCCGCTGGTCACCGGGCTGTCGCCGTTCGACCTGAACACCATGGAGCAGCGCGTGCGCGCCGCGATCCGGCCCGCCGCGGATGCGGTGGAGTTCGAGCTGGCGCCCGGCTCGCATGCCGCCAAGAACGCCTCGAAGGTGGTGAGCACGTTCGAGGTCGCCATGCTGGACCTGCAGGGCCAGATCGTCGGCGCCCCCATCGTCGATCTGCTGGGCGGCAAGGTGCGCGACGCGGTGCCCTACAGCGCCTACCTGTTCTTCAAGTACGCCGAGCACATCGACCGGCCCTACGCGCCCGACGCCTGGGGCGAGGGCATCAGCCCGGAGCAGATCGTCGAGCAGGCGCGGCGCATGATCCGGCTCTACGGCTTCCGGAGCATCAAGCTCAAGGGCGGCGTGTTCGAGCCGGCCCACGAAATTGCCTGCATGCGGGCGCTGCACGAGGCCTTTCCCGGCCTGCCGCTGCGGCTCGATCCCAACGCCAACTGGTCGCTGGAGACGAGCATCGCGGCAGCCCGGGAACTGGACGAGTTGCTGGAGTACTACGAAGACCCGTGCCCCGGCCTGGCTGGCATGGCCGAGCTGCAGAAGCACACGCGCCTGCCGCTCGCCACCAACATGGTGATCACCACCATGGAGGACTTCCGCAAGGGCGTTCCCATGGGGTCGGCCCGGGTGCTGCTGTCGGACCACCACTACTGGGGCGGCCTGCGCGTCACGCAGACCCTGGCGCGCATGTGCGAGCTCTGGGGGCTGGGCATGTCGATGCACTCCAACTCCCACCTGGGCATCAGCCTGATGGCCATGACGCACGTGGCCGCGAGCATCCCGAACCTCACCTATGCCTGCGATACGCACTATCCGTGGCAGGAAGAGGAGGTGATCGAGGGCGGCCGCATCCGCTTCGTGGACGGCAGCGTGCCCGTGCCTTCCACGCCCGGCCTGGGGGTGCGTCTGGATGCCGCCCGCCTGGCGGAACTGCATGAGCAGTACCTGCGCTGCGGTGTACGCAACCGCGACGACCTGAGCCAGATGCGCAGGTACCAGCCGGAGTTTTCGGGGAAGAGTCCGCGGTTCTGAGGGGTGTGGGCCGTGCGCCATCCTGTTCCCTATGCCTGGCTGCGCGGCAAGGGGCCATCGGAGTTCCCGGCCTGCAGGTCACGGATCGGGCTTCATTATGACGACCGAAGAAATATCTCCCGTTTTTTGAAATCCTGTGTGCCGAGCCATTCAAAGTGCCGGCCGCGGAATGCGGGCCGGCGGCACATTGTTGCCGCACGGTCGAGCTCGTGCAGCGTTAGAAGGTGAATAGAAATTAATGCGCCTTAAATAATCTGAAGAAACCTTAAGCGATCGCGGATTCCATATCCGACTCCAGGCATTCGCCGAGACAAAAGCAGTCCACTGGCGCGAGCGATGGTCTGCCGCCGTCCTTGTCGCGGTGGGCGACCTGGCGCTGGCGACACGGGCGGAAGGCGGGCAGGGCGGCCGCCAGGCCTTCACGCGGTTGCCGGGCCGGACCGGGGTAGCGCGAGCACGTCGTGCATGGGCAGGGCCCGCGAGAACAGGTAGCCCTGTCCGAAATAGATGCCCATCTGGCAAAGCAGCGCCGACTGGACTTCGGTTTCCACCCCCTCCGCGACGAGTACCGCGCCATATTGCCGGGCGCTTTCGAAGGCCAGGCCGATCGCCTTCTGCATGCGGGGTTCTTCCACCATCGAGACCATGGCGTAGTCGATCTTGACCTCGCTGAACGGAAACTTCGCCAGCGTCGACAAAGCGGAGTACCCCGTGCCGAAATCGTCGAGCGACAGGCCCACGCCCGCGGTATGCAGATGGTGGATGTTGGTGTGCACGGTCTCGATGTCGGGAAGGTGGCCCGATTCGATGATCTCCAGCGACAGCAGGTGGAAGGGGACGGATTGCGTGCGGAGGCAGTCGATGACCCGTTCGCCGAAGCCCGGTACGGTCATGGATTCCGCAGAGATATTGACCGAGAGCGGGATGCGGATGCCGGAGGCGAGGCAGCGGCCGATCTCGCGCACGACGACCTCGATCGTGCACCACTCGAGCTTCAGGAGCAGCTGGCACCGGCTCGCCACGTCGAACACGTAGGTCGGCGGCAGGGGCTGTCCATCCACGGATTTCGCGCGCAGGAGCGCTTCCGCGCCGTACATGGCCTTGCTGCGCAGATCGAACTTGGGCTGATAGCACATCGGTGCGTCCACCCTCCGTATCCAGTCGATGAGCAGTTCGCGGACGGCGGCGTCCTTTTCCGTCTGCGAGGAGAACGAGGTGTGGAAGTACCGGTACTGCTGCGTGCTGCTCTGCAGTGCCAGGCTGATGTTGCGCAGCACCGAAGAGGGCCGCTCGTCCGCGTCCTGCCGCAGGTTGAAGGCGCGGTAGCGCAGTTGCACGCCGGCGTAGGGGCTGCCGGCGCGCCCGAAGTCCTCGGCCAGGTCCGCGTGGATCTTGGGCAGGGTCTCGCGGTGCTCGAGCTGCTGCACGGGCATGCCCTCGACGATGAACGCCAGGGCCATGTCCGAGAACTGGAAGCACTGCGGTACCTCCCGGCTGAGCGAGGCGGTCTCTCCCTGGAGGACCTTGCGCGCGAGGTATCCCCAGAACCTGTCCGTCCAGTCGTGGCCGAGCATCGACACCACCTCTTTCAGGTTGCCGATCTCGAAGACGATCATCGTGTGCGGGGCGCTGCCGGCGCTCAGCAGGCCTTCGAGGTGTTCCGCCAGCGCCCGCCGGTTGGGCAGTCCGGTCAGCAGATCGGTGCGGTACAGCTGCATGCGCTGGGCGCAGGTCTGCCGGACCATGGCGTCGGAGCGCAACAGGGCTATCGTGCCGGCCAGGATCAGGAGGGATACGGTGAATCCGAGCACCTGCAGCGTGACCACGTGCACGCTCACCTCGGCCGGCACCAGCTGCAGGGCGAACACGGCGGCGCTGGCGACGAGCGAGCAGGCCATGCGCGCCGCCCAGATCCGGAAGGTGTCGCTCCCCCGGAATTCGGTGAAGGGCTTGTCGCGGTACACCTTGTTCATGAGGACTCCGCCCGCCATCGTGACCGACATGTCGAGGGTGAAGGCGCTGATCTGGTGGGTGCCCCCGAACAGCAGGCGCGCCGCGACGACCGAGGCCAGGGTGATCGGTCCGCCGCGCCATCCGCCCAGGAGCCCTCCCAGAAAGAGCAGATCGGAAGCGAGGTACGGCTTGGACGTCTGCTGCAGGAACGACTGCGCCATCGCGATCATCAGGAAGCCGGCGAGGCCGAACACGATGCCATGGAAGGCGCGGCCCGACCCCATGCCGACGGCGTTCTGCCGCGACGTCACCAGCACCATGCTCACGGTGCCCAGCAGTGCCGCGGCCTGCAGGAGCAGCAGCGGATAGTTCGCGAGTTCCACGCGCCATGCGTGGGCGATGATTTCAAGCATTGCGCCCCTGTCGAGAAGTGCCGGGCCCGCCGCGCGCGGGCCTGGGACCTGTCCGGGGGCTCCGGGCCGGCGAGACCCTGGGATGCCGTGCCGCCGATCCGCCGGAAGGTGGGATGTACCCGCCCGAATTTTCCGGCTGGACGGTTTTCTGCCTACCCGATAAATGTCATGCCGTGCGGGTGCGCTGCGCACGCAGGTCCACGCGCCAAGCACGGTGCGTCGTGCCGGACAGTCCGCGAATGCAGGTTCGGCGCAAGAGGGGCCGGCGCAAGAGGGGCCGGCGCAAGAGGGGCCGGCAGGGCCCCGGGCGGGCTCAGGGCCGGCGCGACGACACCACGATGCCCGCCACGATCAGCGCGAAAGCCGCGCCATGGTAGAGATGCGGCGTCTCGCCCAGGGCCAGTGCCGAGAGCAGCGCCGCGAAGAGTGGCGTGAGGTTGATGAAGAAGCCTGCCACCGCCGGTCCCGCGCGCTGCACGCCCGCTCCCCAGCAGCGGTAGGCGAGCAGGGCGGGGCCCAGGGCGATGAACGCGAGGGCGGTGGCCAGCGGCCAGCCCCAGGTGACGTGGGCGAGGCCCAGGCTAAATTCGCCGGCGGCGAAGGCGCCCGACCAGAGGAGGCCGAACACCATTTGCGCCATGAGGAAGGCGGCCCAGTCGGCGCGCAGGCCCGCGGGCTCGGCGGTGCGCGACAGCAGCCAGCTGTAGAAGGCCCAGGAGATGGTGGCCAGCACCATGTACAGGTCGCCCGGCACCAGCCGCAGCGCCAGCAGCTGCGACCATTCGCCGCGGCTGAGCACCAGCAGCACGCCGGCAACGGAGAGCAGGGCGCCCGCCACCTGCGCGCGCGTCGCCCGCACGCCGAAGAAGAAGGTGCCCACGGCGAGCATCCAGACCGGCAGGCTGGAGCCCACGAGCGTGACGTTGAGCGGTGTGGAGGTCTGCAGCGCCATGTACTGCAGCGCGTTGTAGCAGCCGATGCCCAGCAGGCCGAGCATCGCGTAGCGGCGCCAGTGCGGCCACAGCGGGCTGCCCCGGCGCAGCACGCCGTGGGCCAGGGGCAGCAGCACCGCGAAGGCCAGGGCCCAGCGGATGAAATTGAGCGCGACCGGAGAGATGAGGTGGTGCACGAGGCGGCCGACGACCGCGTTGCCGGCCCAGAGCAGCGGCGCGGCCACGAGCAGGGCGGCCGTGCCGGGCGAGAGTCGTTGTGTCATGGCCGGGAAATGTACCGGCCTGCGGGCTTTCGCGATCCGTGGCAGGATGCACGCCGGCCGCCGCGTGGGGGCATTCCGCTGGCCGGACCTCCGCCGTCCCGCCGCGGGGACCTCCCGGCTTTTTCCATCTCGATCTGTCTTCCATCTCAGGAGTCGCCGCATGAGCCTTGCCGTCCAGATCCGCCAGCACGGCGGTCCCGAAGAACTGCACCTGACCGACGTGCCCGTGGGCGAACCCGGCCCCGGCGAGATCCGCATCCGCCACCATGCGGTGGGCCTGAATTTCATCGACGTCTACCACCGCACGGGCCTGTACCCGCTGCCGATGCCGGCCACGATCGGCATGGAGGGCGCGGGCATCGTGGAGGCCGTGGGCCCGGGCGTGACCCACCTCTCCGCGGGGGACCGTGCCGCCTATGCGAGCGCGCCACCCGGCAGCTATGCCGAGGTGCGCGTGCTGCCCGCGAAATGCGTGTGCCGGCTGCCCGACGCGATCGATTTCGAGACCGGCGCGGCCATGATGCTCAAGGGCCTGACGGCGCAGTACCTGCTCAAGAAGACGCTGCCGGCCGAGGGGCTGCAGCCGGGCGACCACGTGCTGTTCCATGCGGCCGCGGGCGGCGTGGGGCTGATCGCCTGCCAGTGGGCGAGGGCGCTGGGCCTGCAGCTCATCGGCACGGCCGGCAGCGACGATAAGTGCCGGCTGGCGCTCGCCAACGGCGCGGCGCACGCCATCAACTACCGCACCGAAGATTTCGCGGCGCGCGTGAAGGAGATCACGGACGGGAAGGGCGTGAAGGTGGTGTACGACTCGGTGGGCAAGGACACCTGGGAGAAATCGTTGGAGTGCCTGCGCCCCTTCGGTCTCATGGCCACCTTCGGCAATGCCTCGGGGCCGGCGCCGGCGTTCGCGCCCGGCATGCTCGGCGCCAAGGGCTCGCTGTACGTCACGCGCCAGACGCTGTTCACGCACATCGCCACGCGCGAGGCCACGCAGGCGATGGCGGACGACCTGTTCGCGGTGGTGCAGAGCGGCGACGTGACCATCCACATCGACCAGCGCTACCCCCTGCGCGACGTGCAGCAGGCGCACCGCGACCTGGAGGCGCGCAAGACCACGGGTTCGACCATCCTGACGCTGGAATGACGAGCGCGCATCGCGAAGTGCCCGGCTGGGTGGCGCCGGCCCGCACGCTGGCGCGCCGCCCACCGGCCGTGCCGCGCCTGCCGTTCGCCGTGGCCGGGCAGACCGTGGGTTCGGTGGCGCCCGGCGTGCTGGAGGGTGTCGCTCTGGAAGGGGGCGCTCTCACGAAGGAGCCGCATGCGGGCGCATGGCGCTGGCATCTGGCCTGTGCCCCGGCCGATGCCACGCCGGCCCTGGCCGCGCTGGCGGAGGCGCTGCGCAGCGCCGGCCGGTGCGGTGCCTGGCGCGACGAGCAGCTCGCGGTGTGCAATGCGGCGGGCGAACGCGTCGGCACGGTGGAGCGCGGCGCGGTGCGCGCGCTGGGCATCGCCACGCGGGCGGTGCATCTGGTGGCCTGCGTGCCGGACGGCCGGCAGTGGGTGCAGCAGCGCGCCTTCACGAAGCCCAGCCACCCGGGCCGGTGGGACACGCTCATGGGCGGCATGGTGAGCGCGCAGGACACGGTGGCATCCGCCCTGGCGCGCGAGACCTGGGAAGAGGCCGGCCTGCGCATCGAAGCCCTGCAGGCCGTGGCCCAGGGCGGCCACGTCGATTTCGCGCGCCCGAGCGACGAAGGCGAGGGCGCGGGCTACATGGTGGAGCGCATCGACTGGTTCCGCGCCACCGTGCCCGACGGCCTCGTGCCCGCCAACCAGGACGGCGAGGTGGAACGCTTCGAGCTGCTGGACGAGGCCGCCGTGCACGCGCGGCTCGCGCAGGGCGCCTTCACGCCCGAGGCGGCGCTGGTGCTGGCCTGCTTCTACGGCTGGTGAGGCCCTGACGGGAGGGGCGCACCGCCGCCCGTCCTTCCTTTTTTCTTCCTTCTTTTTCCGCAGGCGAGCGATACCCGCACGCGCCGGATAGCGGCTGCGCGCGCCGGATAGGGGGTGCGCGGGGCTTGCCCGCACCATGGAGCCCAAGCAGCGAACGGCTGCGAAACCACCGGAGAGCGCCGCAAGGCACCGGGACACGCCGCAGCGCGCGGCCCCGGCCGAGCTCCGTGCAAGGGGATTGCTCCATGAAAGACCTGCAAGGCAAGACCGTCATCGTCACCGGCGGCGCCACGCTCATCGGTGCGGCCGTGGTCCGCACGCTGCGCGACCAGGGCGCACGCGTCGCCCTCTTCGACATCGATGCGCAAGGCGGTGCCCGCATCGCCGCCGAAGATAGCGGCCACATCGGCTTCTGGCCGGTGGACATCACCGACGACGCGCAGCTGGTCGCCAGCGTGGCCGACGTGGCGCTGCGCTTCGGGCGCATCGACGGGCTGGTCAACCTGGCCGCCACGTACCTGGACGACGGTGCGGCCTCGGAGCGCGCCGACTGGCTCAAGGCGCTGGACGTGAACCTGGTCAGCGCCGTGATGGCCGCACGTGCCGTGCGCCCGCACCTGGTGGCGGCGGGCGGCGGCGCGATCGTGAATTTCACCAGCATCTCGTCCAAGGTCGCGCAGACCGGCCGCTGGCTCTACCCCGTCTCCAAGGCCGCGCTGGTGCAGGTCACGCGCAACATGGCCATGGACTTCGCGGCGGACGGTATCCGCGTCAATTCCGTTTCGCCGGGCTGGACCTGGTCGCGCGTGATGGACGAACTCACCCAGGGCGACCGCGCCAAGACCGACCGCGTGGCGGCCGACTACCACCTCCTGAAGCGCGTGGGCAATCCGGAGGAGGTGGCCGAAGTCGTGGCCTTCCTGCTGTCGGGCCGTGCCTCGTTCGTGACCGGCGCCGACTACGCGGTGGACGGCGGCTATTCGGCCATGGGGCCGGAGCAGGCGCGTCCGGCGATCCCGCGGCTGGCGGAGTGAGCGCCTCTTTTCCCGACACCTTCCTTCCTTCTTTCTCTCTCTTTCTTTCCGATTCTTCCAAGGAGACTGCCATGCGTCGAGTTGCAATCGTGGGCGGAGGCCAGGCCGGCCTGCCGCTGGCTTTCGGTCTGCTGGACAAGGGCTACGAGGTCACCGTGGTGACCAACCGCACGCCCGACCAGATCCGCGCGGGCAAGGTGATGTCCAGCCAGTGCATGTTCGACCCCGCGCTGCAGGTGGAGCGCGACCTGGACATCGACCACTGGGGGGCCGAATGCCCGCCGGTGGAGGGCATCGGCTTCGCCGTTCCTCATCCGGAGCAGGCCGGTGCCAGACTGATCGACTGGAGCGCCAGGCTGGATGCGCCCGCGCAGTCGGTGGACCAGCGCCTGAAGATGCCCGTGTGGCTGGAGAACCTGGAAAAGCGCGGCGGCAAGGTGCTGATCCAGGACGCGGGCATCGCCGAACTGGAGGCGCTGTCGGACACGCACGACCTGGTGATCCTCGCGGCTGGCAAGGGCGAGGTGGTGCGCCTTTTCGAGCGCGACGCCGCCCGCTCGCCCTTCGACAAGCCGCAGCGTGCGCTGGCCCTGACCTATGTGCACGGCCTGAAGCCCACGCCGGACTACTCCCGCGTGTCGTTCAACCTGATCCCGGGCGTGGGCGAATACTTCGTGTTCCCCTCGCTCACGCTCAGCGGCCCCTGCGACATCATGGTGTTCGAAGGCGTGCCCGGCGGCCCGCTGGACTGCTGGCGCGACGTGAAGACGCCCGCAGACCACCTGGCGACCAGCAAGCGCTTCCTGCAGCAGTTCCTGCCCTGGGAGGCCGAGCGCGCCCAGGGGGTGGAGCTGACCGACGCCAACGGCATCCTGGCCGGCGCCTTCGCGCCCACCGTGCGCAAGCCCGTGCTCACGCTGCCTTCGGGACGCCTGGTGTTCGGCCTGGGCGATGCCGTGGCCACGAACGACCCCATCACCGGCCAGGGCTCGAACAACGCCACCAAGGCCGCCAGGGTGTACCTCGACGCCATCCTGGCGCATGGCGACCAGCCCTACACGCGCGCCTGGATGGAGCAGACCTTCGAGCGCTTCTGGGATTACGCGCAGTGGGTGGTGCAGTGGACCAACTCGCTCCTCACGCCCCCGCCGCCGCACATCCTCAAGCTGCTGGGCACCGCCGCCGCCATGCCCACACTGGCCCACACCATCGCCAACGGCTTCAACCACCCGCCGAGCTACTTCCCGTGGTGGGCGGATGCGGACGAGGCCGACCAGCTCATCGCCCGCCACCAGGCGCCCGAGGCCGTCGCGGCCTGAGCGCGGCGAACGCGATGCAACCACCCAAGGAGACCGCCATGTCCGCCTGCCTCGCCCCCGAAGCCCTGGCCGTGCAAGCCGCCAGCCCCGCCGCCACCGACTGCGAAAACGCCCCCTGGGGCTGCGTGGACCTGCAGCCGCGCACCCTGCGCAACCTGCTGGGCAGCTACCCCACCGGGGTGGCCATCGTGACCACGCGCACGCCGGAAGGCCGCGCCGTGGGCCTGACCATCAACTCCTTCGCGTCGCTGTCGCTCGATCCGCCGCTGGTGCTCTGGAGCCTGGTCAACCACTCGCCCAGCCTGGCCGCGTTCCGCGACTGCTCGCACTTTGCCATCCACGTCCTGCCGCGCGAGCACGAGGAACTGGCCAGGCGCTTCGCCAGCCCCGCCGTGCCCGACAAGTTCGCCGGCGTGGACCTGATCGACGCGCCCGAGGGCGTGCCCGTGCTGACCGGCGCGGTGACCACGCTGGTCTGCGCGAGCGAGGCCGACCACAGCCGCCATGCGGGCGACCACCTGCTGATGGTGGGGCGCGTGGTGCGCACCCACAGTGCGCCGGGCACGCCGCTGGTCTTCCACGCCGGCCGATTCACGGCGCTGGACGTGCCGCCTCCGGCCGCCTGACACCGCCGCCGTTCCGCAGGCCTGGAGCGTTCCGGCCGGGCCTGCGTTCCGCCCCTTCTTTTCCCGCTGGAGCCCGCCATGAGCACGCCCGCCGCTTCGTCGCCCCCTTCCACCCTCGCCGCGCTGGCCGCCCAGCTGGCCGGCGGCGCCATCCGCGTCGTCGATCTCACGCAGACGCTGTCGCCCTCGTTTCCCACGCTGCAGCTGCCGCCGCAGTTCGGGCAGGTCAAGCCCTTCACGATCGAGCGCATCTCGCACTACGACGAGAGCGGCCCGGGCTGGTACTGGAACAACTTCTCCTGCGGCGAGCACACAGGCACGCACTTCGACGCGCCGGCCCACTGGATCACCGGGCGCGAGCACCCGGCCAACAGCGTGGACACCATCGCGCCGGAGAACTTCGTCGCCCCGGCCGTGGTGGTCGATGCCAGCGCCGAGGTCGCGGCCGATGCCGACTGGCTGCTGACGGTCCCCTTCCTGGAAGCCTGGGAGGCGCGCCACGGCCGCATTCCGGCCGGTGCCTGGGTGCTGCTGCGCACCGACTGGTCGCTCAAAGCCCATGATGCGGACGCCTTCCTGAACCTGAAGGACGATGGAGCCCACACGC
Source organism: Acidovorax sacchari (assembly GCF_042847045.1). NCBI lineage: Bacteria > Pseudomonadati > Pseudomonadota > Betaproteobacteria > Burkholderiales > Comamonadaceae > Acidovorax > Acidovorax sacchari. The sequence continues at coordinate 3,957,011 of NZ_AP035783.1, read as the reverse complement.
CCGGCCCCACGCAGGAGGCGGTCGAATGGCTGATCCACCAGCGGCAGGTGCACGGCTTCGGCGTGGAGACCATCAACACCGATGCCGGCCAGTCGTACACCTGGCCCGTGCCGTATCCGTGCCACACGCTGATGCACGGCGCCAACCGCTACGGCCTGCAGTGCCTGAAGAACCTGGACCAGCTGCCGCCGCAGGGCGCGCTCATCTTCTCCGCACCGCTGAAGATCGAAGGCGGCTCGGGCAGCCCGCTGCGCGTGCTGGCGCTGGTGGAGTGACCGCCATGGCCGGCAACGCTTCCGATCCGCAGGTGATCTTCGTCGGCAGCGGCATCAACGCCCTGGTGGGGGCGGCGCTGCTGGCCGTGCGCGGCAGGCGCGTGCTGGTGCTGGAGCGCAACGACCGCTTCGGTGGCTGCATCCGCACCGAGGAGCTGTTTCCGGGCTACCGGCACGAGGTCATGGCCTCGTGGTATCCGCTCTTCACCGGCAGCCCGGGCTATGCCGAACTGAAGCCGGCGCTGGAGCGGGCCGGGCTGCGGTTCCTCACGCCCGAATACACGACCGGCTGGGTCGGGCCCGACGGCCGGGGCATCGCCCTGCGGCAGGACCTGGACGATGCCGCGCGCCGCATCGACGCGGTGGCGCCGGGCGATGGCGCGGCGATCCAGGCCATGGCCGCCGGGATCTTCGGGCGCGATGCGGCGCTCACCTTCGGCCTGCTGGGCGGCGATCCGTACGGCTGGCCGCTCATCAGGCTGCTGTGGTCGGAATGGCGCCAGCGCGGCACCGACGGCCTGCTGGCCTATGCGGGCGGCGCCATGGAGAACTTCCGCCGCTGGTCGCAGCGCGCGCTGCAATCCGACCTGGCGCGCGCGCTGGTGGCGCCGTGGACGCTGCACTCGGGCCTGGGGCCGGACGACGCCACCTCGGCGCTGATCGGCAAGCTCACCTTCGCCGCCGTGGTCAGCGGCGGCATGCCGGTGGTGGAGGGCGGCGGCAGCCGGCTGGTGGAGGCGCTGGCCACCGTGATCCGGCAGCATGGCGGCGAGCTGGTCTGCAATGCGCAGGTGGACCGGATCGACACGCAGGGCCAGGGCCGCAGGCGCCGCGCCACCGGCGTGCAACTGGCCGACGGGCGCATCTACGCGGCCGGCGAATCGGTGGTGTGCAGCGTTACGCCCGGGCAGCTCTACGGCCGGTTGCTGCCCGATGCGCCGCCCGCCGTGCGCGAGCGCGCCGAAGCCTTCCAGCATGGCCGGGGCGACATGCAGATCCACTTCGCCCTGAATGCGCCGCCCGCGTGGAAGGAGCCGGAGCTGCTGAAGGTGCCGCTGGTGCATCTGACGGAAAGCATGGAACAGGTCTGCACTTCCGTCACCGAGGCCAACAACGGCCTGCTGCCCGCCCGGCCCACGCTGGGCATCGGGCAGCCGACCGCGGCTGACTCGTCGCGCGCGCCGGAAGGTGGATGGATTCTGTGGATCCAGATGCAGGAGCTGCCATCGCACCTGCGTGGCGATGCGGCGGGCGAGATCGCCGTGCCCGCGGACGGGCGTTGGAACGAGGCCGTCCGCGAAGCCTTCGCCGACCGGGTGCAGACCCGGCTGGAGCAGGTGATGCCCGGGCTGGCCGGGCGCATCGTGGGGCGCCGCGCGTATTCGCCGGCCGACCTGGAGCGCCTCAACTGCAACCTGGTGGGCGGCGACCCGTACGGCGGCCTGTGCTCGCCCGATCAGTTCTTCTGGCTGCGGCCCTTCGCCGGCAGCGATGGCGCGCGCGGCCACCGCACGCCGCTGGCCAACGTGTTCCACATCGGCGCCAGCACCCATCCCGGGCCGGGTCTGGGCGCCGGTTCGGGTTACCAGATCGCGCAGCGGCTGGCGCCCGGCTGACGGGTGCCGACTCTCTGGCATCGAGCATCTTTTCCCATCATTCCAACCCACTGAAGACGAAGGAAGAACCATGCGCAACATCGCATCGAAGAAGAGAGGCCTGGCGGGCCTGCTGGGCATGGCGGCCGGCCTGGCTGCCACGGGCGCGGCACACGCCACGGAAAGCGGCGGCCTGGGCGTCTACCCCGACGGCCTGGAGAACTACTTCGTCGGCGCACTGCCGCCCCCCGGTGTGCACGTGATGGCCTACGGCGGCGGCTACCGCTACGACACGCTGCGCGGCAACGGCGGCCAGTCGCTGGTGCCGGACTTCAAGGTGGACGTGAACCTGCTGGCCCCGCGCGTCGTGTGGGTCACGCCGCAGACGATCGCGGGCGGCCAGCTGGCCTTCCATGCCGTCGTGCCGCTGCTGGACGTGAAGTTCCGCGCGGGCGGCGCCACGTTCAAGAGCTCGGGCCTGGGCGACATCACCGTCGGCGCGGCGCTGGGCTACCACCTCTCGCCGCGGCTGCACCAGGTGGTCGGGCTGGACATCGTCGCGCCCACCGGCAAGTACAGTGCGACCGACCCGTCGAGCCTGGGCAAGAACTACTGGACCTTCCAGCCGGTCTACGCCGTCACCTACATGCAGCCTTCGGGCTTCAACGGCGACGTGAAGCTGATGTACGACATCAACCGCCGCAACGGCGACACCGATACCCGGTCCGGCCAGGCCCTGCATGCCGACTACGCCGCCGGCTGGGGCCTGGGCAACGGCTGGGTGGTGGGCGTGGGCGGCCACGTGTTCAGCCAGGTCACCAACGACAGCGGCCCCGGCAGCGCCCAGGGCAAGGCCCGCGCCATCGGCTTCGGCCCCGCGATCCGCTACGCCAACGACAAGGGCTTCCTGGTCACGGTGAAGTGGCAGAAGGACTTCGGCGTGCGCAACCGGCCCGAAGGCAGCGGCCTGCTGGCGAAGGCGACGATTCCGTTCTGACGCGGGGCAGGGCGGCGGTCCTTCCATCTTGACGACGCGCGGCACCATGCCACGCTCAGGAGCAGTGCCTATGGAAAAGCAAACTCGCGCTCCGTCGCCGATGGGCACCACCGGGTTCGCGCTGGTGGGCCTGTGGAGTCTGACCTGCCTGGCCGCGCTGGCCTGGGGGATGGGGGGCACGTCCGCCACCGATGCGGCAGCCCTGCCGCTGGCCCTGCTGGCCGCCGGAGGACTCGTGGGAACCGCGGGCCTGGTGTGGTGGTGGCTGCGGCGCCTGGCGCCTGCGCTGGAAGCGGTGCGGCAATTGGCCGAGAGCGCCGCGGCCTGCGATCTGCGGGTCGTCCATGCAGGCGCGGCGGTGCACGGGCCGGCAGGCATCGGTGCCGCGTTGCACCGGCTGCGCGCGCAACTGGGCGCCCGGCTGGCTTCCATCGACGGGGCGGCGCAACGCATCGCCCAGGCCGCCGCACGCATGGCCCACGGCAACGACTATCTGGCAGGCCGGGCCCGCGAGCGTGCAGCCGTCCTGGAGCAAACGGCCGCCGCCATGCAGGCGCTGACCGCATCGGTGGCACAGAACTCCGGCAGTGCGCAGCGCGCCGAGCGACTGGTGGACGAGGGCGCTGCCATCGCCCTGCAGTCCGAAGCCGCCACGCAGGCGCTGGCGCGGCAGATGGAGGCCATCGGCGGGGCGTCGCGGCGCGTGGCGGAAATCACCGGCGTGATCGAATCCATCGCCTTCCAGACCAATATCCTGGCGCTGAACGCGGCTGTCGAGGCCGCCCGCGCCGGCTCGCATGGCCAGGGCTTCGCCGTGGTGGCGGCCGAGGTGCGGGCGCTGGCCGCGCGCAGCGCTGGTGCTGCCCGCGAGATCGGCGGCCTGATCGCCGCCGCCACGGCGCAGGTCCGGCAGGGGCGCGAACGGGCAACCGAAGCCGATGCCGCCATGCAGGCCATGGTGCGCAATGCGCAGGGGATCGGCGGCCTGATCGCCGCCATCGCCAGCGCCAGCCGGGCCCAGGGCGACGGCATCGCCGAGGTGCGCGAGGCCATTGCCGGGCTGGACCGGGCCGCGCAGCAGAACTCCGCTACCGTGCAGGACGTGACGGCCGCCGCGCACCTGCTGCAGGAGCAGTCGGAGTCGCTGGCCGGCATGCTGGGCGGGTGGCGCTGGGATGCGGTGCTCTCCGCGGATGCGATCCCGGCCGCGCGGATGGCTGTGGATCCGGATCCGGCGAGCATTCCGGTGCGTGTGCAGGGGGCGCCTCGGTCCTCCTAGCCTGGGGCCTGCTGGCGCCTGCCCGCGGGCGGCGGCGCCACGTCAGTGCCGGCGCAGCGTCTGGCTCGGCGATTCCCCGTAGCGCTGCTTGTACTCGTTGCTGAACCGGCCCAGGTGGGCGAAGCCCCAGCGCAGCGCGATGCCCGCGACGTTGCTCGCCTCGCCGCCGAGCAGTTCGGTCCGCACGTGCTCCATGCGCAGGTCGCGCAGGTACTGCATGGGGCTCACGCCCAGGAATTCCTTGAAACCCGCGTAGAGGCTGCGCACGCTCACGCCCGCCACTTCGGCGAGTTGCTCCACGCAGACCGGCTCGTGGGCGTGCGCCTGCAGGTAATCCTGCGCGCGCCGCACATGGCGCGGCAGGATGGTGCTGCGCCGGGCGGGGGCCGTTTCGCTGTGGTTGTGCTGGTGCGACGTGAGCAGGATGAGGCAGGCCAGCTGCTCGATCTGTGCCACCACCAGCTTGTTCTGCGAGAGGTCGGGGTACTGCGTGGCGCAGTCCAGCAGGTAGGACAGCAGGCAGCGCCAGGGGGCGCAGTCCTGCCAGTGGAAGCCCAGCCCGAAACGCAGGGGCTCGTCCAGCGGGCGGCCCAGGTGCCCGACCAGGGTGCGCTCGACCTGGGCGCGGGCAATGCGCAGCATGAGCTGGTCGGTACCCGACGCCCAATGCATGCGGGTGTCGTCGTTCGGGCTGAGCACGGAGGCGGTGCCGGGCCCGGATTCCACCTGCCGGCCGCCGCTGTCGATGCGGGCATGGCCCGACAGCGGCATCTGCACCAGGAAGAAGCTTTCCAGCGGGCCGGGCTGGATCTCCACGGCCGCGCCGTAGCGCAGCCGGCTGACCGAGACGTCGCCCAGGCTGACGTAGTGCATGCGCGCATCCAGGCGTTCGCCCGGCGCGGTCTGCGCCAGCCGGTGCGGCTTCATCACGCGCCCCACCATGGAGCGCGTCTCGTCGATGTCCGCGGAGGCGAACAGCAGGTGCTCCGGCGCACCGGAAAAGCGCTCGATCGCCAGGGGCATGGCGGGCTGGCGCAGGGCCGAAGCGGCATTCATCGTGGAGAGCATGGGGCCTCCTTGGCGGGTATCGGCGGTTGCCGGCGTTGTCGTGGGCCATCGCGGTGCATCGAGGCGCCGCGATGGCTGCATTTCGCAAATTGCGTGCCCATGCGCATGAAATTTCATGTAACGGTTTGCGGGCCGGGTGTCGGCAGTGGGGATCCGCCGCGCGGGCCGCCAGGGCGGATGGTGGTGGTTTTTCCGCGATTCATTTGCCTTGGGTCAAGATCGTAGGCCGCGGTGCAGGTGGACAAATCCAGGAAAACCCTGGTTTTCCGGGCGGCGCGGCAGAGTTCCCGTGCAATGGCATGCCCGGGCTGCTCCTGTGTGTATGAAAAATCATGCAAATGCATGCGCGGAAGCTCGCCGGCTCCCCCGCAGGATGGGCAGCATCGCGGCGCCCGCACCGGTCCGGAGCAGGGCGGCCATCCGCCGGTGCCCCGCGGGAGTGCGCTGCACCGCTGGCCTATCCCGTTTCTGGCGCTCCCTGTCCTCCGTCTGCACAAACTGTCATTGCATGATTAATCATGGATTGACGGGCGCGCCATCGCGATGGACATTCGCTTCCAGGGCCCGGTGCCCGAGTGAAACCGACCGCAGACCAGGGGAACCACGATGGCAGAACGTTCGTTTGTCGAAGAAGTGAAAAAGCTGCGCATGGGCGCGGGCGAGGTGTTCAGCGGCGAGGGCATCCTCGCCGTCACCAAGGCCCTGCTCGAATCCGGCGTGGCCTACGTGGCGGGCTACCAGGGCTCGCCGATCTCGCACCTGATGGATGTGCTCTCCGACGCGCAGGACATCCTGGCCGAGTACGGCATCCGCTTCGAGAACAGCGCCAGCGAGGCCACGGCCGGCGCCACGCTGGCCGCCTCGGTCAACTACCCGCTGCGCGGCGCCATCACCTTCAAGGCCACGGTGGGCACCAACGTGGCGTCCGACGCGCTGGCCAACCTGGCCTCGGGCGGCGTGACGGGTGGCGCGCTCATCATCGTGGGCGAGGACTACGGCGAGGGCTCGTCCATCATGCAGGAGCGCAGCCATGCCTTCGCGATGAAGTCGCAGATGTGGCTGCTGGACCCGCGCCCGAACCTGCCCTGCATCGTGCAGGCGGTGAAGGACGGCTTCGACCTCTCGGAAGCCAGCAACACGCCCGTGATGCTGCAGATGCGCATCCGTTCGTGCCACCTGCACGGCCAGTTCGTCACCTCCGACAACGTGCCGCCGGCCTTCACCGTGAAGGACGCGATGGAGAACCCGGTGCGCGACCTCGACCGCATCGTTCTGCCGCCCGCGAGCTTTTTGCACGAGCGCGAGAAGGTGCAGCAGCGCTGGCCCGCCGCCGTCCGCTTCATCCAGGAGCGCCAACTCAACGAGTTCTTCGCCGAGGGCGAGGGCGATGTGGGCATCGCGCTGCAGGGCGGCAACTACAACACCGTGGTCCGGGCGCTGCAGAAGCTCGGCCTGGCCGATGCCTATGGCGACACGCAGGTGCCGCTCTACGTGATGAACGTCACCTACCCGCTGGTGGACGACGAGTTCGAGCGCTTCTGCCGGGACAAGCGCGCCGTGCTGGTGGTGGAAGAGGGTCAGCCCAATTTCGTCGAGCAGAACGTGGCCGCCATCCTGCGCCAGCGCGGGCTGGACACCGCCCTGCACGGCAAGGACGTGCTGCCCCTGGCCGGCGACTACAACACCGCCGTGGTGCTGACCGGCGTGCGCGCCTTCCTGGAGCGCTACGGCGTGGTGCAGCCCGAGGTGAAGAAGCCGGTGCAGCGCCGCGTGATTCCTCTGGTGGCCGCCAAGGCCGCCGTGGCGACCGCTGCTGCGCCCGCCCCTGCGCTGGCCCTGGCCGGCGGCGACGAAGAGGAGGGCGGCGACACCGCGACCCTGGCCGACGACGGGGAAGGCAACGCCATCCCGGCCGGCAGCCTGGTGCGCCAGAACGACTGGAACGAGGGCGGAGACGCCACCGTGCCCGCCGCGCAGCTCCAGCCGCTCGAGGAAATCGTGCATGCCCGCCCGCCGGGCCTGTGCACCGGCTGCCCCGAGCGGCCGATCTTCACGGCCGTCAAGCTCATCGAGCGCGAACTGGGGCCCCACCACTACAGCGCCGACATCGGCTGCCACCTGTTCTCCATCCTGCCGCCCTTCAACCTGGGCAACACCACCATGGGCTACGGCCTGGGCGGCGCGGCGGCGGCGGCCTTCACCGTGGCGCCGGGCAGCGCGCCGGCGGGCAAGCGCGCCATCGCGGTGATGGGCGACGGCGGCTTCTGGCACAACGGCCTGACCAGCGGCATCGCCAACGCGGTGTTCAACCGCAGCGACAACCTGACCATCATCGTCGACAACAACTACAGCTCGGCCACGGGCGGCCAGGACATCCCCTCGTCGCGCGCCGCCAACGCCACGCGCAGCACGGGCCACGAGATCGAGCGGGCCGTGCGCGGCGTGGGCGTCGAATGGGTGCAGACCATCCGCCGTACTTATGACCTGAAGGCCATGACCAACGCGCTGCGCGAGGCGCTGACCACGCAGACCCCCGGACCCAAGGTGCTGATCGCGCAGAGCGAATGCATGCTGAACAAGCAGCGCCGCGAGAAGAAGGAAGTGCGCCGCGCCCTGCAGGCCGGCGAGCGCGTGGTGCGCGAGCGCTTCGGCGTGGACCCGGACACCTGCACGGGCGACCACTCCTGCATCCGCCTCTCGGGCTGCCCGTCGCTGTCGGTGCGCACCAACCCCGACCCGCTGCGGCAGGACCCGGTGGCCACCGTGATCGACAGCTGCGTGGGCTGCGGCAACTGCGGCGAGGTGGCGCACGCCGCCGTGCTGTGCCCCTCGTTCTACCGCGCGCAGATCGTGAGCCACCCCACGCGCCGCGACCGCCTGCTGCAGCGCGTGCGGTCCGCCGTGATCGGCTGGCTGCAGCGCGGCGAGGCGAAGCGCCGCGCCCGCTATGCGTTCTGAGCCGCACCGCTTCCGCTTCCGCTTTCCTTTCCCGTGCTTTCTCCGGAGCCTTCCATGACCACTGAACCGATCAAGATCGCCATCCTCGCCATGGGCGGGGAGGGCGGCGGCGTGCTGGCCGACTGGGTCGTCGACCTGGGCGAATCCAGCGGCTGGTTCGCGCAGACCACCTCCGTGCCCGGCGTGGCCCAGCGTACCGGCGCCACCATCTACTACGTGGAGCTGTTCCCCGGCGCCGACCAGCCGGGCGCGCGCGTGCCGGTGCTGGCCCAGGCCCCCATGCCGGGCGACGTGGACATCGTGCTGGCCTCCGAGCTCATGGAGGCCGGCCGCGCCGTGCAGCGTGGCCTCGTCACGCCCGACCGCACGGCCTTCGTCACCTCCACCCACCGCGTCTATTCCATCGCCGAGAAGTCCGCCATGGGCGACGGGCGCGTGGACGGCGACGCGCTGCTGGCCCAGGCACGCCGCGCGGCGCAGCGCTTCGTCGCCTTCGACATGGCCGCCGCCGCCGAGCGCACGGGCAGCGTCATCAGCGCCGTGCTGTTCGGAGCGCTCTGTGGTGCGGGCGTGCTGCCCTTCAACCGCCAGCAGTTCGAGGCCACCATCGAGCGCGGCGGCGTGGGCGTGAAGCCCAGCCTGAAAGCCTTCGCCGTGGGCTACGAGCAGTCGCGCCAGGAAGCGCCCGGGCGCATCGCCTCCGACAAACCCCAGCCGCGCCCGGCCGCCAGCGTGCAGCCGCGCCATCCCGAAGTGGCCCGGCTGGTGGCCCGCGCAGCGGCCTATCCGGCCGAGGCGGCGGACATCGCCGTCGAAGGCGTGCGCCGCCTGATCGACTACCAGGACATCGCGTACGCAGCCCTCTACCTGCAGCGCCTCGATGCACTGGCCGCCGCGCGGGGCGCCGACCACCTGCTGCTGGCCGAAACCGCCCGCCATCTGGCGCTCTGGATGTCGTACGAGGACGTGATCCGCGTGGCCGACCTCAAGACCCGCGCCAGCCGCTTCGAGCGCGTGACCGACGAGGTACATGCCAAGGCGGACCAGGTGCTGCACATCCAGGAATTCATGCACCCGCGCCTGGAGGAAATCTGCGAAACCCTGCCCGCGGGCCTGGGCCGCTGGCTGTCCCGCCCGCACGCCGTGCACCGGCTCGTGGGCCGCTTCACCCGCGAAGGGCGCATCGTGCGCACCAGCTCGCTGGGCGGCTTCCTCACGCTCTACCTGCTGGCGCGCTGGCGGCGCGGCCGGCGCAGCACGCTGCGCTACCAGCTGGAGACCGAGCGCATCGACACCTGGCTGGCGCGCATCCACCGCCTGGCCGCGATCGATCCGGCCCTGGCGCTGGAGGCCGCGCGCTGCCAGCGCCTCGTCAAGGGCTACAGCGACACGCATGCGCGGGGCCTGAAGAACTATGAAACCCTGATGGCCGTGGTGGACCGCCATGCCGCGACCCTCGCGCCCGCCACGCTGCGCGCCTTGCGCGACGCGGCCCTGGCCGACGAACACGGCGTGAAGCTGCGGGACAGCCTGCGCCGCCATGCCCTCGTCCCGCAAGGAGCCGCCGCATGAGCCCGCGCCCCCATGCCCGCCATTTCAGCCGCCCGCACCGCATCCGCTTCTCGGAATGCGACCCCGCCGGCATCGTCTTCTATCCGCAGTACTTCGTGATGTTCAACGACCTGCTGGAGGCCTGGGTGGACCAGTTGCTGCCCGGGGTGGGCTTCGCCGGCTACATCGGCCGGTTGCGCTTCGGCCTGCCCACCGTGCGGCTGGAGGCCGACTTCCGTGCCATCAGCCGCATGGGCGACGACGTGACGCTGACGCTGGACGTGGCGCAGCTGGGCGGCAAGTCCATCACGCTGGAGCTGGCCTGCAAGGGCGCCGACGGCGAGCCGCGCATGCGCGTGCGGCAGGTGGTGGTGACCACTTCGCTGGAGACGCACCAGGCCATCGCCGTTCCCGCCGTGCTGCGCGAGGCCCTGGCGCCCGAGGCACCGGACTCCCCCGAACCCAACCCCTGAGACCACGACAAGGAGCCCTCCATGAAAATCGCCTGCATCGGCGGCGGCCCCGCCGGCCTGTATTTCGGCCTGCTGATGAAGCTGCAGGACCCGTCCAACGAGGTCGTGGTCATCGAGCGCAACCGGCCCTACGACACCTTCGGCTGGGGCGTCGTGTTCTCCGACGCCACGCTGGAGAACCTGCGCGCGGCCGATCCCGTCTCGGCCGGGACCATCGCGGCCGAGTTCAGCCGCTGGGACGACATCGACGTCCATTTCAAGGACCGCATGGTCCGCAGCGGCGGCCACGGCTTCATCGGCATCGGCCGCAAGAAGCTGCTCAACATCCTGCAGTCGCGCTGCGAGGAACTGGGCGTGCGGCTGGTGTTCGAGACCCAGGTGCAGGACGACCAGGAGATCGCGCGCCAGTACGGCGCCGACCTGGTCATCGCCTCGGACGGCATCAACAGCCCCATCCGCACGCGCTACGCCGACACCTTCGGCCCCGACATCGACCAGCGCAACTGCCGCTTCGTCTGGCTGGGCACGCGCAAGGTGTTCGAGGCCTTCACCTTCATCTTCGTGCCCACCGAGCACGGCTGGTTCCAGGCCCACGCCTACCAGTTCGAGAACGGCCTTTCCACCTTCATCGTGGAGACCACCGACGCCGCCTGGCAGGCCGCCGGCATCGACAAGATGTCGCAGGAAGACGGCATCGCCTACTGCGAAAAGCTCTTCGCCCCCTGGCTGGACGGCGAGCCGCTGATCTGCAACGCCACCCACCTGCGCGGATCGGCCGTGTGGATCCGCTTCCCGCGCGTGATCTGCAGGCACTGGGTGCAGTGGACCCAGCCCGATGGCGAGCAGGGGCGCGAGGTACCCGTGGTGCTGATGGGCGACGCCGCGCACTCCGCGCATTTCTCCATCGGCTCGGGCACCAAGCTGGCGCTGGAAGACGCGATCGAGCTGGCGAACACCCTGAAGGCCGGCGGCGACCTGCGCGATCGGCTGCAGCACTACGAAGCCGTGCGCGGCGTGGAAGTGCTCAAGATCCAGAACGCCGCCCGCAACTCCACCGAATGGTTCGAGAACGTCGCCCGCTACGCCGGCCTGGAGCCCGAGCAGTTCGCCTATTCCCTGCTCACGCGCTCGCAGCGCATCTCGCACGAGAACCTGCGCCTGCGCGACCCGGCCTGGCTCGAAGGCTACGAACGCTGGCTGGCCGCACGCTCGGGCGTCGAGACGCCCGCCAGCCAGCCCCCGCGCCCGCCGCTGCTCACGCCCTTCACCGTGCGCGGCGTCACCCTGCCCAACCGCATCGTGGTCTCGCCCACCATGCTCTATTCGAGCCAGGACGGCCTGCCTGGCAACTTCCACCTGGTGCACCTGGGCAGCCGCGCGCTGGGCGGCGCCGGCCTGCTGATCGCCGAGGCCACGGCCGTCTCGGCCGATGCGCGCATCACCCCCGGTGACCCGGGCCTCTGGAACGACGAGCAGGTCGCCGGCTGGAAGAAGGTCACCGACTTCGTGCATGCCCAGAGCGGCGCGCGCATCGGCGTGCAGCTCAACCACGCGGGCCGGCGCGGCTCCACCCAGCTGGGCTGGGAAAAGCCCGACCACCCGCTCGCCGAAGGCAACTGGCCGCTGGTGTCGGCCAGCGCGCTGGCCTACCGGCCCGGCGTTTCCGCCGTGCCCCGCGAGGCCACGCAGCACGATCTGGAACGCATCCGCGACGACTTCGTGGCAGCGGCGCGGCGCGCGGCCGAGGCCGGCTTCGACTGGCTGGAGCTGCAGGCCGGCCATGGCTTCCTGCTGTCGTCCTTCATCTCGCCGCTCGCCAACCGGCGCACCGACGCCTATGGCGGCCCGCTGGAGAACCGCCTGCGCTTCCCGCTCGAAGTGGTGGCCGCCGTGCGCGCCGCGTGGCCGCAGCACCTGCCGCTGTCGGTGCGCATCTCGGCCACGGACTGGGCCGAGGGCGGCACCACCGTCGATGAGGCCGTGGAGATCGCCCGCCGCCTGAAGGAGGCCGGCGCCGATCTGGTCGATGCCTCGTCCGGCGAGGTCACGCCCGACCAGAAGCCCGTCTATGGCCGCATGTTCCAGGCGCCGTTCGCCGACCGCATCCGCAACGAGGCGCAGGTGCCGACCATCGCCGTGGGCGCCATCACCGAGGCCGACCAGGTCAACGGCATCGTGGCCTCGGGCCGCGCCGACCTGTGCGCGCTCTCGCGCCCGCACCTGGCCCACCCCGCCTGGCTGCTGGACCAGAGCGCCCGCCACGGCTGGCGTGACGTGCAGTGGCCTGCCGCCTACGAGTGGGGCCGCGACCAGCTCGAACGCGGCTACGCCCGCGCCAGCCAGGCCTGAAGCCGCGCGCCCGCCCATCGAACAGCAAAGGAGCATCACCATGGCCCAAGCAACAGCGTCACCCAATTACGACCAGTACCGCGAGAGCATCGCCGGCCGCGCCGACGTGGAAGACACGCCCGAGCTGGTCGCCTACTACCGCCAGCTCGACCAGCTCAAGGCCGGCGCCCTCTGGACGGTGGCCAACAAGATCGAGCCCTGGCAGCCCAAGTCCGCCTCGGTGCCCGTGCTCTGGCGCTACCGCGACCTGCGCGAGCACGTGCTGCGCTCGGTCGAGCTGGTCACGCCCGAGAAGGCCGGCCGACGCGTCATCTACCTGAACAACCCGGGCCGGCAGGACGTCTCCGCCGCCGTGGGCTGGCTCTATTCGGGCCTGCAGGTGATGCACCCGGGCGAGGCGGCTTCCGCCCACGCGCACTCGGCCTCGGCGCTGCGCTTCATCATGGAAGGGCGGGGCGCCTACACCGTGGTGGACGGCCACAAGATGACGCTGGGCGCCAACGACTTCGTGCTCACGCCCAACGGCACCTGGCACGAGCACGGCGTGGAGGCGGGCGGCCTGCCCTGCATCTGGCAAGACGGGCTGGACATCCCGCTCGTCAACGCCATGGAGGCGGGCTTCTACGTGGTGCATCCCGACCTGCGCCAGGCCGTGGGCCACCCGGTGGACGACTCCACCGCGCTCTGGGGCGCGCCCGGCCTGCGCCCGCACGGCCCGGGCTGGAACAAGCCCTATTCGCCGCTCTTCAAATACGAATGGGCGCCCACCTACGAGTCCCTGGTGCGCCATGCGTCGGCGTCGGACGGCAACCCCTTCGACGACACGCTCATGCACTACACCAATCCGGTCACGGGCGGCCACGTCATGCCCACCATCGGCGCCAGCATGCAGCGGCTGCGCCCGGGCTTCGCGGGCAAGGCCCACCGCCACACCGGCAGCTACCTCTACCAGGTGGCCAAGGGTAGCGGCCACTCCATCATCAACGGCCAGCGCTTCGACTGGCGGGAGCGCGACATCTTCTGCGTGCCCTCCTGGGCCTGGCACGAGCATGCCAACGCCTCGCAGACCGAGGACGCCTGCCTCTTCTGCTTCAGCGACCTGCCCGTGATGGAAAAGCTGGACCTCTACCGCGAAGAGGCCCTCGCCGACAACGGCGGCCACCAGCCCCTGTCCGCGCCCGCCACGCCTGCCTGATTCCGCACCGATCCGTTCACTTTCCCCCATTTCCTGAATCACCCTCACCGGAGACCCGCACCATGAAACTCGTCACCTACCGCGCCCACGTCGCCGCCGCCGCCCGCCTGGGCGCGCTGGTCGATGGCCTCGTCGTCGATCTGCAGCGCCTGGGCGAGCACACCGGCCACGACCTGCCCGACGACATGCTGGACTTCATCGACCTCGGCCCCTCCGCCGTGGCCGCCACCGCCGAGCTGCTGGCCGACCAGCAGGGCCGCTGGCCGCTGGGCGTGGCCGTGCCGCTGGCCAACGTGAAGCTGCTCGCGCCCATCCCCCGTCCGCGCAAGAACATCTTCGGCATCGGCCTGAACTACGTGGAGCACGTGGCCGAATCCAGCCGGGCGCTGGACACGTCCAAGGATCTGCCCCAGCAGCCCGTGATCTTCTCCAAGCCGCCCACCACCGTCATCGGCCCCGGCGACGCCATCGAGCACAACGCCGCCATCACCCGCCAGCTCGACTGGGAAGTGGAGCTGGCCGTGATCATCGGCACCCGCGCCAGGCGCGTGGATGAAGCCTCGGCGCTCAACTACGTCTTCGGCTACAGCCTGATGATCGACATGAGCGCGCGCGACAACCGGCGTGCCGGCCAGTGGATCTATTCCAAGGGCCAGGACACGTATGCGCCCTTCGGCCCGGTGATCGTCACCGCCGACGAGATCCCCGACCCGCAGGCGCTGGACCTGAGCCTGCAGGTCAACGGCGTGACCAAGCAAAGCTCCAACACCCGCCACATGCTGTTCAAGGTGAACACGCTGATCGCCGACATCAGCGCCGGCATCACGCTGGAGCCCGGCGACATCATCGCCACCGGCACGCCCGAAGGCGTGGGCGCGGGCCGCAGCCCGCAGGAATGGGTCTGGCCCGGCGACGTGATCGACGCCACGGTCGAGAAGATCGGCAGCCTGCGCCACCCCGTGGTGGCCGTGGGCAACGACCCGCGTGCCGGCCGCGACTGAAGCGGCACACCGGCTCCGGCAACCCAGGGACTCACGCCATGCGCACCGCTCTGCCAGCACGCCGTGGGCCGCCGAGGCTAGGCGTACATGCCGGCCGTCTGCGAGATCTCGCTGGCGCTGCGGCGCAGCAGGCCGAGCACCTCGGCCTCCGCCGCGCCTTCCAGCAGGCGGCTGGGGCCCATGACCGTCAGGGCGGCGATGATCCCGCCCGACAGGTCGAAGATCGGCGCGGACAGCGAGGTGAAGTTGGGCAGCAGGGTGTCCTGGCAGCGGCTGAAGCCGTTGGCGCGGATCTCCTCGCGCAACCGCATCGCCTGCTCCCGGGTGCGGCAGGCGTCGCCGCGGGCCAGGCCGGAGGCCGACACGGGAATGCGCAGCTCGTCCTCGAGCATGCCGGCCGTCATCTCCACCGGCAGGTGGGCGAAGAAATTCAGCCCCAGCGCGGACGACAGCAGGGGCAGCACGCTGCCCAGGCGCAGCTCCAGCAGCGGCAGGCTCTTGCCGCCCTCGGCGCGATAGACGATGGCCGGGCCCTTGTTGCCCCAGACGCCGAGGAACACGGTCAGCCCGGTCTGCTCGCTGATGGCGGCCATGGCCGGGCGCGCCAGCTTGTACACGTCGAATTGCTCCAGCGCCGCCACGCCCAGCTTGAGCGCATAGGCGCCCAGGCCGTAGTGGCCGGTGTCGCCGTCCTGCTGCACCAGGCCGATGTTTTGGAAGCTGACCAGGTAGTAGTGCGTGTTGGCGACCGTCAGCTGCGCCCCTTCGGCGATGCGGCTCAGCGCGATCGGCCCGCCGGCACGCCGCATCACTTCCAGAACCGCGAAGCCGGTCTCGATGGACTGGATGCCCCGGCGTCCTGGTTTGACCCCTTCATCGGGCCGCGGCTTGCGGGCCGCGCGCGGGGGCGCGGCGTCGGACGGTGCGGCAGCGGGCTGGGTACTGGGCGGGCGCTTGGATTGGGAGGCAGGCATCGGCGTTCGTCGGCGAGCGGCAGCCGCTCGGTGCAATGGGATCGCTCCATTGTCGTCGGCCGCGCGCACTCCCGTGGTGCAGATCGGCAATGGCTCCAAAGTTCTTTGACAATGTATTTTGTTTTTGAGAACATCAAAACAAATCAACCCGACAAGGAACTTCCATGAACACGGCAGTGGGGAACGGCATCGCGGCATCAGGGCATCGGCCCATGAGCCGGAGGGAAGAGCGGCAGGTGGTCATCGCCTCGACGATGGGCACGCTGTTCGAGTGGTACGACTTCTTCATCTACGGGACGCTGGCCGTGTTCATGAGCCAGGTGCTGTTCCCCCAGGGCAACCCCACCGTCTCGCTGCTCGCCGCCCTGGGCGCGCTGGCCGTGGGTTTCATCATTCGTCCGCTGGGCGCCGTGCTGTTCGGCTACCTGGGCGACAAGCTCGGCCGCAAGGTCACCTTCCTGGCCACCGTGGTCATGATGGGCGGGGCCACGGTGCTGATCGGCTGCCTGCCCACCTACGAGTCGGCGGGCCATCTCTCGTGGATCCTGCTGCTCACGCTGCGCGTGATCCAGGGGCTGGCGGTGGGCGGCGAGTACGGGGGCGCCGTGATCTACGTCGCGGAGCACTGCGAGCCCCGGCGCCGCGGCCTGCTCACCGGATGGATCCAGATCACCTCGTCGGCCGGCCTCATCCTCTCGCTGCTGGTGATCCTGGCGACCCAGGCCAGCATGTCGCCGGAGGACTTCCGCCAGTGGGGCTGGCGCCTGCCGTTCATCCTGTCCATCGTGATGCTGGCCCTGTCCGTCTACGTGCGCTCCAAGCTGCACGAGTCGCCGGTGTTCCTGCGCATGAAGCAGCAAAAGCGCCTGGCCGGCAATCCGGTGAAGGAAACCTTCGGGCAGTGGAACAGCCTGCGCCTGGTGCTCATCGCCCTGGTGGGCGTCACGGCGGGCCAGGGCGCCACCTACTTCACCGGCCAGTTCTACGTGATGATCTTTCTGCAGCAGGCCGTGCAGCTCAGCCAGACTTTGGTGTACGAGCTGGTCGTCATCGGCTTCCTGATCGGCGCGCCCACGTTCGTGCTGTTCGGCTGGCTCTCCGACCGCATCGGCCGCAAGTGGATCATGGTGGCCGGCCTGTTCACGGCCGCCCTGAGTTACCACGCGCTGTTCGGCGCGCTGCTGGCCGCCGGCAATCCGGCGCTCGCCGAGGCCATGCGGACCACGCCGGTGCAGATCCATGCGGACACGCAGGAGGGCCGCTGCGACTTCGGCCTGCAGGCCGCCCTGGTGGGTGCCCATCCCGACCACAAAAAGCCCTGTGTGCAGGCCAAGAAGTTCTTCGTCTCCCAGGGCGTCACGTTCGAATACGCCCAGCCGCTGCCCGGCCACGCGCTGGCGATGACCGTGGGCGGGCAGACCGTGGACGGCTTCGAGCCCAAGGCCTATGCCCAGGCACTGGCGCAGGCCGGCTATCCCAAGACGGCCGACCCGGCGCGCGTGGACCGCTTGCGCATCATCGCGCTGCTGGTGCTGATGACCGCCGTGGTGGCCATGGTCTACGGCCCGGTGGCCGCCTACCTGGTCGAGCTTTTCCCCCCGCGCATCCGCTATACGGCGCTGTCCTTCCCGTACCACATCGGCGCCGGCATCGTCGGCGGCATCGTGCCCTTCACCGCCACCTACCTGGCCCAGGCCAGCGGCAACGTCTTCGGCGGGCTGATGTACCCGGTCGCCGTGACCGCGGTGGTCGGCGTGCTGGGCTGCCTGCTGCTGCCCAACGCGCCGGCACGCGCCATCGACGCCGAGGGCGCGCCGTGACGCTCCCCTTCCACCACGCAAGAAAGGTAATCCATGCTTGAACTCCCCCGCTTCAAGGCGGCGGCCGTGCAGGCCGCCCCGGTCTTCCTCGACACCGACGCCACGGTGGACAAGGCCTGCCGCCTCATCGCCGAAGCCGCCGGCAACGGCGCGCAGCTGGTCGCCTTCCCCGAGGTGTTCGTGGCGGGCTACCCGTACTGGAGCTGGATCGCCAACCCGATCGACGGCAGCCCCTGGTTCGAGCGCCTGGCGCGCTCGGCCATCGAGATTCCCGGCCCCGAGATCGCAAAAATAGCCCAGGCCGCCGCGCGTCACAAGACGCACGTCGTCATCGGCGTGAACGAGCGCAGCCGCCACGGCATCGGAACGATCTACAACACGGTGGTGACCATCGCCGACGACGGCCGCATCCTGGGCCGCCACCGCAAGCTGGTGCCCACCTGGGCCGAGAAGCTCACCTGGGCGCCCGGCGATGCATCGGCGCTGCGCGTGCACCGCACTTCCATCGGCCCGCTGGGTGCGCTGGCCTGCGGCGAGAACACCAACACGCTGGCGCGCTTCGCGCTGCTGGCGCAGGGCGAGCTGGTGCACGTGGCGAGCTACATCTCGCTGCCCGTGGCGCCGCCCGACTACGACATGGCCGAAGCCATCAAGGTGCGCGCCGCGGCCCACTGCTTCGAGGGCAAGCTGTTCACCATCGTCTCGTGCTCCACCGTGTCGGAAGAGATCATCGCCGCGATGGAGCCGCTCAACCCCAAGGCGCGCGAGCTGCTCACGCGCAGGAACAGCGCGTTCTCGGGCTTCCTCGGCCCGGACGGCCGGGTGATCGGCCAGCCGCTGATCGACGACGAGGGCATCGCCTATGCCGACCTCGACCTCGCCCGCTGCATCCAGCCGCGCCAGATGCACGACATCACCGGCCACTACAACCGCTTCGACGTCTTCGACCTGCGGGTGAACCGCCGGCCGCTGCAGGCGGCGCGCTTCGACGACGACGCGATCGATACCGAGGCCCTGCAGCCGTGCGAGAGCGGCAGCAGCGCCGACGCATTCCAGGATTCCCAGCCATGACCAGCACCACCACCGCCACCCCCCGCGCCTTCCGCATCGGGCAGATCGTGCCCAGCTCCAACACCACCATGGAAACGGAGATCCCCGCCATCCTGCGCGCCCGCGAGGCGCTGCACCCCGAGCGCTTCACCTTCCACTCCAGCCGCATGCGCATGAAGCATGTCACCAAGGAGGAACTGGCCGCCATGGACGGCGACAGCGACCGCTGCGCGCTGGAGCTGTCGGACGCGCGCGTGGACGTGCTGGGTTATGCCTGCCTCGTCGCCATCATGAGCATGGGCCGCGGCTACCACCGCGTCTCCGAGGCGCGCCTGCACCAGCGCACGGTGGACAACGGCGGTAGCGCGCCCGTGGTCACCAGCGCCGGCGCGCTGGTCGATGGCCTGCACGCCCTCGGCGCGAAGAAGATCTCCATCCTCACGCCCTACATGAAGCCGCTCACGCAGTTGGTGATCGACTACATCGAGAGCGAGGGCGTCGAGGTGGTGGACAGCATCTCGCTGGAGATTCCCGACAACCTCGAAGTCGGCCGCCAGGACCCGCGCGCGCCCATCGAGATCACCAGGCGGCTCAAGACCGCCGGCGTGGACGCGGTGGTGGCCTCGGCCTGCGTGCAGATGCCCTCGCTCGCATCGGTGCAGCCCATCGAGGACCGCGTGGGCCTGCCGGTGCTCTCGTCGTCAGCCGCCACCACCTGGCAGATGCTCAAGAAGCTGGGCCTGCCTACGGCGGTGCCGGGCTTCGGCGCGCTGCTGTCGGGCCGGTACTGATGCGCATGCCGCAGGCCGCCTCCGCCATGGGGAACGCGCATGCCGGGGCCGCACGGCCCTACGCGGCGCCGGACCCTGGCGAGGTAGCATGCGGAATGGCGAAAACCAAGGACTTTGTCGATCACTACCTGCCGGCCCTGCTGGGCCAGGCATGGCATCTCGTCTCCACCGAATTCCATGCCACCGTCGAGCAGAGCGGCCTGTCCGTGCTCGAGTGGCGCGTGCTCTCCACCCTGGCCAGCCAGGGCGCGATGACGATCTCCGCGCTCGCGCAGACCACCGTGAGCAAGCAGCCCACCGTCACGCGGCTGCTGCTGCGCATGGAGGCCCAGGGGCACGTGGAGCGCACCACCAGCCTCGACGACCGGCGCTATACGCTGGTGCGCGTCACGCGCAGCGGCCGGCGCCTGGTGGCCGGGCTGATCGAGCAGGCCGAGCGGCACGAGCGCGCCATCCTCGCGCCGCTCGACCCGCGCAAGGTCGAGGTGCTCAAGGAACTGCTGCACGAGTTGATCGCCCGGCACCGGCCGGCCGTGTGAGAGCGGCTGGCACGGCCGGGATCGCCCGCCGGGTCAATAATGCGGGGTTATCCCGTACGCAGCGCACCGCCGCAACCGCCATGGCCCGTTCCCGCTTCCTGCCCGACAATTTCACCCTCGCGCTGATCGCCACCGTGGCGCTCGCCAGTGTGCTGCCCGCCGCCGGCCGGGCGGCGCGTGGCTTCGAATACGCCACCACGGCGGCCGTGGCGCTGCTGTTCTTCCTGCACGGCGCCAAGCTGTCGCGGCAGGCCATCGTCGCCGGCCTGTCGCACTGGCGGCTGCACCTGGTGGTGATCGCCAGCACTTTCGTGCTGTTCCCGCTGATCGGCTGGGCGCTGCGGCCCGTGCTGGAGCCGCTGGTCACGCCCGAGCTCTACATGGGCGTGATCTTCCTGTGCGTGCTGCCTGCCACGGTGCAGTCCGCCATCGCCTTCACCGCCATGGCGCGGGGCAACATGCCGGCGGCGATCTGCTCGGCCTCCGGCTCCACGCTGCTGGGCATCGTGATCACGCCGCTGCTGGTCGGCCTGCTGCTCAAGGATGTTCCCGGGGCCCAGAGCGCGCCGGGCGCGGCCGGCGGCCACGATACCCTCGCGAGCATCGGCCGCATCACCGTGCAGCTGTTCGTGCCCTTCCTGGCCGGCCACCTGCTGCGGCCCTGGATCGGCGGCTTCGTGCAGCGGCGCGCGGCGGTGCTCAAGTTCGTGGACCAGGGCTCCATCCTGCTCGTGGTCTATACCGCGTTCAGCGCCGCGGTGATCGAAGGCCTGTGGCGCGAGATTCCCCTGCACGCGCTCGCGGGCCTGGTGGCGGTGTGCGCCGTCATCCTGGCCGTCGCGCTGGTGGCCACCACGTGGATCAGCCGGCGCATGGGCTTCTCGAAGGAGGACGAGATCACCGTGGTGTTCTGCGGCTCCAAGAAGAGCCTGGCCAGCGGCGTGCCCATGGCCAAGGTGCTGTTCGCCTCGCATGCCGTGGGCGCGCTGGTGCTGCCGCTGATGGTGTTCCACCAGATGCAGCTCATGGTGTGCGCGGTGATCGCGCAGCGCTATGCGCGCCGGCCGGCGGAGGGCGGGGCGGTGGAGGGCGGCGTGGGCGCCTCCGGGGGCACGCCGCCCGCGGCGCGGCCCTGAAGGCGCGCGCCGTGGCCGCTCACGCGGCTGCGCGCAGCGTGTCCATGTCCCGCGGTAGCGTCCTGCGCCGGCCTGCAGGCCGCCCTGCAAGCCGCCTTACACGCCGACCTGCTGGTGGCGCCATTCCTGCGTACGCCCACCATACCCGTAGGCCGCCGCGCGCGCGTCGATCAGGTGCACGTAGCTCACCGGATGCAGCCGTGGCAGCAGGGCCTCGAAGGCCGCATGCACCTCGCGCAGGTAGAGCGCCTTCTCTGCCTTGGTGTTGGTCTCGTCGGTGATGCTGATGTCGAGGTGGAAGGCGCTCTGCTCCAGCTCTGCCAGCGATGCGCCGCCCACGAACCACTGGGCGGCCGGGATGAACTGCACGGTGGTGGCGATGACCGGCAACTGCTTGCCCAGTACGCGCTGGGTGAGGCGGGCCACGGCATCGGCGGCGCTGCGGGCGAGTTGGGCATCGGGTTCGCCGCTGAGGTGGATCACGGTGTGGGGCATGCGGGGCTCCTGGGGTGGGATTGGAATGGCTCCGATTCTTCGGCTTTCCATGCCATCGGAAAAGCAGGATGATCGGCAGTCATCCATCGAGAATTCCGTGGGATCGACATGCGCCCCTTCAACCTGGAGCAACTCAGGACGTTCGTCGCGGTGGCCGATGCCGGCAGCCTGGCCGCCGGTGCGCCGCAGGTCTTCCTGTCGCAGTCGGCCGTGAGCGAGCAATTGCGCAAGCTCGAGCAGCAGGCCGGCCAGGCGCTGCTGGTGCGCTCCAAGGCGGGCGTGGCGCCCACCGCCGCCGGGCTGCGGCTGCTGGCGCACGCCCGGCAGCTGCTGGCGCTGAGCGAGTCGGCATGGCACGACCTGCGCGGCGTGCGGCTGGAGGGCGCGCTGCGGCTGGGCGTCACCGACTATTTCCGGCCCGGGGAACTGGCAGGGCTGCTGGCGCGCATGCAGGCCCGGCACCCTGGCGTGCGGCTGCAGGTCGCGGTGCAAAAGAGCGGCGACGTCGAGGCCGGCTACGCCCAGGGCGCGTTCGATGTCGTCATCGCCATGCGCCTGCCGGCCCCTGCCTCCGGCCGGCCGGCCGATGCATCGGCACGGCCCCGCGGAGGGCAGGTGCTGCGGCGCGAGCCCCTGCACTGGATGGGCGCCACGCAGATCGCCGCCGCGCCGCCCCGCCGGGAGGAGCCCCTGCGCCTGCTGGCGCTGCCGGACACCTGCGCGCTCCACCAGTTCACGGCGGCCCTGCTGCGCCGGCGGCGCATTCCCTTCACGGTCGCGCTCATGGCCTCCGGGGTCGCCGGCCTGCAGTCCGCGCTGGCGGCCGGGCTCGGCATCGCCTGCCTGAACGCCGCCGCGCTGTGCGAGGGCGTGCAGGTCCTGCCCGCGGCATGGGGGCTCCCTGCGCTGCCCCAGGCCCGGTTCATCGTGCTGCCGCCGCGCGCGGGCGAGTCCGCCTTCGTCCGGAACGCCCGCGAGCAGCTGGCGGCCGACTTCGGCCAGGCGCTGGCGCGGGCGGCACGCTAGCGCTGCGGCTTGGGTGGCGCGGGGCTTTCGCTGCCGCCGGTGGGCTGCTGCAGGCGGTCGTTGCGGACCTCTTTCATCATCTCCTCGCCGACCGGATCGGTGCCATCCACCGGCACGTCGGTTTCCTGGGTGACTTCCGGTTCGTCGCCGGGGGGCTTGCGGTGGGGCGTGGGCATGGCGTCTCCTCGGAGTGCGGGATGGCGGGGCCATCGGACCTGACAGGGTAGGGGCTCCGTGCCCCCTTGGCAAACGCAGGGTCAGGCCAGCGGATCGGCGCCCGCATCGCCAGGCGCGCTGCGCAGCCGGCTCGGCGCCAGCGCCCCCGCGGAGTCGAGGATCGGGTAGGCCAGCGAGCAGATGTGCGAATTGATGCGCTTGAGGTCGCTGATGAGGTCGATATGCAGCGAGCTGGTTTCCATGCTCTGCACGGTCTTTTCCGACAGGCGTCCGAGGTGTGTCGCCGCGTAGGCGCGTTCCAGTTCGCGGAAACGCGTCTTTTCCTCCAGCAGCCGCTGCGCATCGCGCACGTTGCCGTTGAGGAAAACGCTCATCGCCAGGCGCAGGTTGTTCACCAGCCGGCCGTGCAGCTCCGTGATCTCGGCCATGCCGGCGTCGGAGAAGCGCCGGCCCTTGCGGATCTTCTTGTCCTCGATGTCCGTCAGCACGCGCTCGATGATGTCGCCCACCTGCTCCATGTTGATGGTGAAGCTGATGATGTCCGTCCAGCGCCGGCTTTCTTCCTCATCCAGCGCCCCGCGGGAGATCTGGGTGAGGTAGTACTTGATGGATGAATAGAGCCGGTCCACCTCGTCGTCCATCTTGCGCAGCTGCTGCGCCAGCTGCAGGTCGTCCCGGCGGATCACGTCGAGCACGCCCAGCAGCATGGACTCCACCACGTCCGCCTGGTAGAGCGCCTCGCGCGCCGCGCAGGACATCGCCAGCGAGGGGGTGGAAAGCGCGGAGGGGTCCAGGTGCTGCGGCCGGCGGTTGGGCGGCCCCTCGGGCGGTGGCAGCAGCCGCGTGACGGCCCGGGCCACCCACTGCGTGAACGCGATGAAGCCCAGGCTGACCACCACGTTGAAGGCCAGGTGGAAAAGCACCACGCCCTGGGCCGCGCCCGGCATGTGCGGCTGCACGTGCCGCAGCCACAGCCCCACGAACGGGGCCACCACCAGCACGCCCATGAGCTTGAACATCAGGTTGCCCACGGTCACCTGCCGTACCTCCACCGCCGACTTGGCGGTGGTGATGACCGCCAGCAGGCCACTGCCCAGGTTGGCGCCCAGCACCAGGCCGAGCGCCACGTCCAGAGGCACCACGCTGGAAGCAGCCATGGCCGAGATCAGCAGCACGATGGCGAGGCTGGAATAGGCGATCACGGCCAGCACCGCGCCCATCAGCACCTCCAGCACCAGGTCGCTGTCGAGCGAGCCTAGCAGGGTCCGGATGATCGGCGAGGCCAGCATCGGCCCGCTGGCCTGCACCACCATCTCCAGCGCCAGCAGCATCAGGCCCAGCCCGATCAGCACCCGCCCCACGCGCCCGGCGGTGCTCGCCTGCCGGGTGATGAACAGCACCACGCCCACGAAGATGAACAGCGGCGACAGCCAGGACAGGTCGGTGGAGAACAGCACCGACATGAGGGCCGTGCCGATGTCCGCCCCGCGCATCACCGCCAGCGCGGCCGGCAGCGTGATGAGCCCCTGCCCGACGAAGGACGAGGTCATGAGCGAGGTGGCGGTGCTCGACTGCACCAGCGCCGTGACCCCGATGCCCGACAGCGCCGCCGAGAAGCGGTTGCCCATGCTGCGCGCCAGCAGCGTGCGCAGGTTGGCGCCGAACACGCGCAGCACCCCGGTACGCACGAGGTGCGTACCCCAGACCAGCAGGGCCACGGCGGCCAGCAGATTCAACAGGTGCTTCATGGATCGGTGGTTCGGAGTCCTCCCACGGCAGAGCCGCGGCAGGTGCTGTTTTGCACAGGCCACAGCATACTCCTGAATCCATAGCAATCGGCCAGCAGCCACGGCCGTGCCGGGGGCATGGCATGGGCGATACCGGAACCGCGGCCGGAGGCTTCGCGCAGTCCCGCCGGACTTCGCGGCCAGGGCCCGGCGGCGCAGCGGACGGCCCTAGTCTCGCCGCATTCCTGATTCGAACGGATCACACCACACCATGCAATTCAGCTTCAAGTCACTCTGCGGGGCAGGTGCCTCGCAACGCCGCTCCCAGCCCGAACAACCGGCTGCAACTTCTCCGGCCCGCCAGTCCCGCCATGGCCGCAGGCTCGACGCCGCAGGCGGCCCGGGACCGCGGGCGCACGCCTCCCAGACCGACCCGGCCCGTTCCGGACCGCCGCCCCGGCGGCCGGCCCCCGCGCTGCCACAGGCGCACCGCATGCAGTCGCAACCTGCCGCTGCGCAGACCCTGACGTTCGCGGCGCGCTTCCTGTCGAACGGGCCGGTGGAGGCCGTCGTCCGCACCACTGAACAGGACGCGCAACTCTTGCGCGCCGACGGCGCCGCCACCCGGCTGGAGCGGCTGGTATCGCTCTCTCTGGGGCCGGCGGCCAGTCGCCAGTCTGCCGCCGCGGATCCGGAGCAGGTCGTCAAGCTGCAGCGCAAGCTGGGCGAACTCCGGGAGTTCCAGGCGCAGAAGGCGCAGCTGGCCGAAGACGTGGTGCAACTCCGAGAAGCCTTCGGCGCGGGAAAAGCGCTGGGCATCGACTGGAACCGCTACAAGTCATGGGAGAGCATCCTGAAGGCCCGCCCGGAGGAGCGGATCGCCCAGGTCGATGCGGGCATCGCCAACCTGCAGCACCGCCTGGACGAGGCCCGGCATGCCATCGCCGAGCACCGTGACGCGGCGCTGGGCAAATACGTTTTCTGAGCGAAAAGCCGGCGCGGGCGCGATGCCCGCGCCGGCCGTCAGTCGATGAGCCGCCCGCCGTCGTGGAACGGGTAGGGGCCCGGATACTGCCCGCTGGCTGCCAGGTGGCTCACCAGTCGCCCGCCCGCGGGCAGCGCATGCACGGCGAAGCCCGGTGGCTCGAGTGTCCAGGCCGACGCGGCATCGGGCGCGAGGTCCAGGCACACCTGGTGCGCCGGAGAGGGCGCCGTGGCTGCGATCGTGCCGCCGAAACGCACCTGGATGCTGCGGTGCAGGTGGCCGCAGACGACACGCTCGACGTTGGGGTGGCGGGCCACCAGGGCCTCCAGCGCCTGCGCGCCCTCGAGCAGTCCGATTTCGTCCATGTGGCCGATCAGCGTGCGGAAGGGCGGATGGTGCATGGCGATGACCACCGGCCGGCCCCTGCTGGCATCGAGCTGCGCGGCCAGCCATTCCAGGCGTTCGGCGCAGAGGCTGCCCTCGCTCGCGCCGGGCACCACAGTGTCCAGCGCGATGAGCTGCAAACCGCCCACGGGCACGCTGAACTGCACGAAGCCACCCGTGCCCAGGTAGCCGTGGTCGGGGAAGCTGGCGCGCAGCTGCTCGCGGTCGTCGTGGTTGCCGGGCAGCAGGTAGAGCGGGATCGCCCCCAGCGGCGCCAGCAACTCGCGCAGGTGGGCGTACTCTTCGGGCCGCCCGAAATCCGTGAGGTCGCCCGTGGCGACGATGGCGTCGGGGCGCTGCGGCATGCGCAGCACCGCCTCCACCGCCTGGCGCAGGTAGGGCGCGGTGTCCAGCCGGCCATAGGCCAGGCGGCCGGGCTCGCGGATGTGCAGGTCGGACAGTTGCAGCAAAAAGGTGGTGGGTGCGGTGAATGCGGTCATGGAGCGGGTCATGGGTGGGGCACGTTTCAGGCGGCAATGTCTTCGGACAACGGCATGAGCCGCTGCGGCGCGATGCGCACGGCCACCGCATCGCCCGCGCGGGCGGCGTGGTCGCGGGCCACGTCGGCGCGCAGGGGGGCCTGGCCGGGCACGGTCAGCGTGAGCTGCACGCGGTCGCCCAGGAAGCTGCGGTGCGTCACGTCGGCATGGCCCCAGCCGGGCTGGGCCGGGACGCCGGGCTCCACTTCCACGTCTTCCGGCCGCACCAGCCAGGCGCTGCAGGCGGCGCCTGGCGGCACGGGCAGCTCCAGCCCGCCCAGATCGATGCAGCCCGGCGCGGCGTGCCGGGCGCCCGCCCCGGGCAACACCAGCCGGTTCACCCGCCCCAGGAAGGATGCCACGAACGGGTGCGCCGGATGGCGGTAGAGCGTCTCGCCGTCGCCCACCTGCACGATGCGCCCGGCCTGCATCACGGCCAGTCGGTCGGCGATGGCGAGCGCCTCCTGCTGGTCGTGCGTGACGTGGATGGCGGTGATGTGCAGGCGGCGCAGCAGTTCGGCCAGTTCGTCCCGCAGCGATTCCTTCAGCTTGGCGTCCAGCGCGGTGAGGGGCTCGTCCAGCAGCAGCACGCGCGGGCGCACCGCCACGGCGCGGGCCAGGGCCACGCGCTGGCGCTGGCCCCCGGAGAGCTCGGCCGGGCGGCGTTTTTCCAGCCCGTTCAGGCGCACCAGGTCGATCAGCTCGCCCACCACGCGGCGGCGCTCGGCCTCGGGCGTGCCGCGGATCTTCAGGCCATAGCCGATGTTGCCCTCCACCGTCATCTGCGGGAAGAGCGCGTAGTGCTGGAACACCATGCCCACGCCGCGCTGCTCGATGGGCAGCTGCGTCACGTCGGTGCCGCCGAAGGCGATGTGGCTGCCGGCGTTGGGTGCCTCCAGCCCGGCGATCAGGCGCAGCAGCGTGGTCTTGCCGCAGCCCGAGGGACCCAGCAGGGCCAGCACCTCGCCGGGCTCCACGGCCAGGTCGGTGGGCTGCAGGCCGCGCGCGCCGCCGGCATAGGTCTTGGCGCAGCGGACGATGTCCACGCGCGTGCGTTCGAGTTCAAGTGCCATGGTGTTTCTCGATGAAGGTGCCGACGGCCTGCAGGCCCCAGAGCACGGGCAATATGACGATCAGGAAAACGAGTGTGTAGGCCGAGCCGATCTCGATGCGCATCGAGGCGTAGCTGTCGGCCAGCCCCACGGGCAGGGTGCGGGTGAGCGGGGTGTGCAGCATCCAGGTGAGGTTGAATTCGCCCACGGAGAGCGTGAACACCATCAGGCTGCCCGCCACGATGGCCGGCAGCACGGCCGGCACCAGCACGCCGAGGAACCGCTGCGAGAAGCTGGCGCCCAGCGAGCGGGCTGCCTCTTCCAGAGAGCGCAGTTCGTCCTTCCGGAAGGCCGCGCCCACGGTGCGCACCATGAAGGGCAGGGTGAACACCATGTGCCCGACCAGGATGAAGGCAAAACTCTGGCGGAAGCCTTGCAGCGAGCCGTAGGCCAGGATCAGCGCCAGCGCGCTGGCCAGCCCCGGCACCGCGACGGGCAGGGTCAGCAGCTCCTCGAAGAGCCGCGCTGCACGCGAGCGGCTGCGCGCCAGCGCATAGACGCAGGGCACGCCGACCAGCAGGTTGCCCGCCACGCACAGCAGCGCCAGCCACAGCGACCAGGTCACGGTGCTGCCGTAGTTCTCCCACACTTCGCCCAGCCAGCGAAGCGTGAGGCCGCTGCGCAGCCCCGCGCCATAGTTGTTGACCAGCCCGGCCATTACCGAGAGGGCGATGGGCGCGGCCATGAAGAGCGTCACCAGTGCGGTGAGGGCGATCAGCGCCCAGGGTGCCTGTCGTGCGTTGCGCATGGCAAATCCTTAGAAGGCGGGCGTGCCGGCCCAGCGGCGGGACACCCAGAGCACCAGCCAGGTGATCAGGCCCAGTGCGATCGACAGGCTGGCTGCCAGCGCGAAGTTGGCGTAGTTGGTGAATTCGTCGTAGATGGTGATGGGCAGCACCTCGAACTTCGCCGACAGCGTGAACGCCGTGCCGAAGGCGCCCATGGCCGTGGCGAACACGATCGCGCCGCAGGCCAGCGTGGTGGGCGCGAGCGCCGGCATCCACACGTCGCGTGCCACGCGCCAGCGCGAGGCGCCGAGCGAGCGCGCGGCTTCTTCGAGCTGCGCGTCCATGGCGCCGGCCGCCGCCGTGTAGGTGGCGATGGCGCGCGGCAGCGAGAAGTAGAGGTACGCGAGGAACAGGCCCAGCAGGCCGTAGGCGAAGGTGATGCGGCCCCAGCCCAGCGCCTGCGTCAGGCCCGCCAGCGTGCCCTGGCGCCCGCCCAGCAAAATCATGAAGAAGCCCACGATTACGCCGGGGAAGGACAACGGCAGCGTCAGCAGCGACAGCAGCAGCTGCCGCCCGGGAAAGCGCTGGCGCGCCAGCGTGATGCCCACCAGGGCCCCGAGCACCAGCGTGGCGAGCGTCACGGCCAGCGACAGGCCCAGCGTCTGCAGCAGGCTCTGCAGGTAGCGGCCGTTCGCCAGCACCGCGAAGTAGGTCGCCCAGCCCTGGCGCGCCGGCAGTGCCACCAGCAGGGCCGTGGGCAGCAGCCAGAAGGCCGCGAAGAACGCCACGGCCGGCGCGGCGCACGCGGCCAGCAGGGCGCGCGAAGGAGCGAAACCGCCGTGGCGCGAACTCATTTCACTTCCTGCAGGTAGCGGTCGGAAAACGCCTTCTGCACCGCGGCCATGCGGCCGTAGTCCACCGTCTTCGCCCGCTGGTATTCGCTGGCGGGCAGGAAGCGCGCCTGCACGTCGGCGGGCATGGCGGCGGCGCGCACCGGGCGCAGGTAGGCCTTGGCCCAGATCGCCTGGCCCTCGTCGGAGAGCACGAAGTCCAGCACCTTCTTCGCGTCGGCGGCATGGGGCGCCTTCGCCACCATGCCCATCACGTAGGGCACCACCACCGTGCCTTCGGCCGGGATCACGAACTGCACGTTGGCGCCGTCCTTGTATATGGCGCGGTAGGCGTTGAAGTCGTAATCCAGCAGGATCGCGATCTCACCCGAGAGCACGCGCGCATAGGCGGTCTGCTTGGGCACGATGGGCTCGTTCTTCTGCAGCGCCTTGAAGTAGTCGATGCCGGGGCCGAAGTTCTCCAGCGTGCCTCCGCGCGCCTGGTTGGCAGCCACCGCGCCCACGTAGCCCACGAACGCCGAGGCCGGATCCAGGTAGCCGACCAGGCCCTTGTATTCGGGCTTGAGCAGGTCGGCCCACGACTTCGGCACCGGCCTGCCGCCCAGCGCATCGACATTGACCATGAAGCCCAGCGTGCCCGAATGGATCGTGAACCAGTGGCCGGCCGGGTCTTTCAGGCCGTCGGGAATGTCCTTCCAGCCGGCGGGCTGGTAGGTGCCCAGCAGGCCGTCCTTCTGCGCCTGGATGGCGAAGGTCACGCCCAGGTAGGTCACGTCGGCCACGGGGCTGGCGCGTTCGGCGGACAGCTGTGCGAGCGACTGGCCGGAGTTCTTGTTGTCCGGCGGAACGGTGACGCCGGTCCGTGCCTTGATGGCCTTGAGCTGGGCGCCCCAGTCGGCCCATTCGGGCGGGCAGTTGTAGCAGATGGCGGTCTGCGCGAAGGCGCCGCCGGTGGCGGCCAGGCCGAGGGCGAGCGCGGCGGCGCGGACGAATTGCGGAAGGGTGGATCGCATCGGGGAACTCCTGTATGGCGAGGAACAAAAAAGGGAACGAAGGGAAACGGGTGCGGCGGGCCCGGGGTCAGTCGCCGCCTGGCGCCGCGGCGCAGGAGCCTCCGGCGCGGAAGTGGTGCGGCAGCGTCAGGCTGGCCTCAGGCGTGGGCGGCACGTGCGATGCCATGGCCTGGATCAGCAGTTCCACGCTGCAGCGGCCTATATCGGCATTGGGTTGCGCCACCGTGCCGAGCACGGGCGTCAGGTCCCGGCCCAGCGCGATGCCGTCGAAGCCCACCACGCTGAGGTCGTGCGGCACCTGCAGGCCCGCCATGTGCGCCGCGCGCAGGCAGCGGATCGCGATGAGGTCGTTGGAGCAGACCAGGGCGGTGGGGCGCTGCGGCCCGCGCAGCAGCTCGGCCACTTCCTGCACGGCGGTCTCGACGAAGGGCACCTCCACGACCCGCGCCGGGGCCAGGCCCGCCTGCGCCATGCCCCGCACGAAGCCGCGGCAGCGCTGCTGCGCCCGGTCGGATGCCGCGAGCTGCCCGCTCACCATGGCGATGCCGCGGTGCCCCAGCGCTGCCAGGTGCACGACCAGTTCCGCCACGGCGCCTTCGCCGTCCACCGAGACGCAGGGGTGGTCCGGATGCCGGTTGTAGGCCAGCACATATGGCAATTGCGCCGCGGCGAGCCGCTCCAGTGCCGCGGAGGACTGGGGCTGGGACACGACCAGGACCATGCCGTCCACGTTCCCGGCCAGCAGGAGGTGCACAGCACGCTCTTCCTGCGCCACCGCGTAGTCGGTCGTGATCGGCAGGATGGCGTAGCCGCCCCGCGCCGCAGCCTGCGCGATGCCGTCGAGGCACTCCGCGAACACCGGGTTGAGCAGGGTGGGCAGCACCACTCCGATGACGTGGCTGCGCTGGGTGCGCAGCGTGCGCGCCGTGGCGTTGGGCACGTAGCCCAGCCGCTCGGCGGCACCGTGCACCGCGGCGCGCGTGGCGGGCATCACCTTCTCCGGCGTATTGAAAACCCGGGAGACGGTGGCGACCGATACCCCGGCTTCGTGGGCGACATGCTGGATGGTCATGGGGGTGGAGGGCGGCTGAAGGCAGGCCATGTAATCGATTTCATGGCATTGGAGCCTGGCCGCGTGACGGGGCGATGACAGCCCGGCGGCAGCCTGCAGCCGCAACGCTGCGGCGGTTCGCCTGCGGCCCCGGTCCTTCGGCTTGCCGGGTGCAGGGCACCGTGCATGGCGGCAAGCTCCGGACACCGAGATCCGAACCATGGTGTCGCCACTACCGTCCCGCCATAACGCTTCCTCGCCCCCTGCCGTGCGGAACGCAGCCGAGTGGGCGGATGCTCCAGCGCCGCCGCCGGGGCCCCGCAGCCCGGCGGCGGCCGGAATCGGCCCCGCGGCGCCGCCGTCGCGCCCCCACGCCGACACGGCGGCCCTCCGGTCTGCGGCGAGTGTCCTGCCACCCCGGCAGCCGCTGCCCGCCGGGGCGGAGACCCGCCTGCGCGGCTATGCCCTGGCCCGTGCCATCGATGGCCGGCACGTGGAGGAACGGCGCGACATCGACCGGCTGCGCCAGGCGACCGTCACGGTGGAGGCCGTGCGCGCGCTCCTGCCCCACGGCCGCGGCAACGTCATCGACGATGTCGTGCGTTCCGGACACCGGAGTTCGCAGCGCGTCGAGGCAGGCCGGTATGTGAAGGACATGCTGGTGGAGAAGGGGATGCGGATGGTTCCGGCCTATGCCACCGGCGCGTTGGTGGCTGGCGCCGGAAACTGCGGAGAAAGCTCGGCGCTGGGCATCATGCTGCATGCACCCCTGCTCGACTTCCCCTCGCGGGAAGCGGGCCGGGGAGAATTCCTCTACCTGGTCCGGTCGCGGTGGATCGGGCACCAATGGGCGCAACTGCAGGACGAACGCGGGCCCGCCTTCCACATCGTGCTCGATCCCTGGCTGCGGGGCCCGGCCGTCTTCGCCGGGGACAGCCAGTGGGCGGCATCATCCGCCGATTCCTTCCCCAGTCTGCGCTACGGGCGAGCGTCCGGGCTGCGGGACCGGGCCGCCATGGAGGGCGTGCTGGCGAATGCCGGTGCCGCGCTGCAGGCCCGGTTCCGCCAGGGCCTGGTCGAGGCCGGCCCCGGCATGCGCTATCACGCGGCTTCGGTCTTTCCTTCCATGCCCGTGGTGGGGCGTGGGTTCGAGCGCCGGGTGCAGCTCCGGCTGCAGGCGCCGGCCGATGCCGCGAGGGCCGGCGTGCGGCTGGCCGGGCCGGCGGCCGGAGCGGACTGGCGTTCCCTCGTCAATGAAATGCTCGCGGTGGGCGTGCTCCGCCAGTGGGCGCCGGGAATGCCCATCCGAAGCAGGGTGCATGAGGCGCCCGCGCTGCTGGACGCGGCGGTGCGCCTGCGTGGGCATGCCGCACGCGCCGAGCCCGCTGCACGGGACCCGGCGCGGGGTACGGCGGGCGATTCCGTCAGGACCCGCGCCGCACCCGCATCAGCTCGTCGATGATCAGGCAGGCCGCGCCCACCGTGATCGCGGAGTCGGCCAGGTTGAAGGCCGGGAAGTGCCAGCCGCGCGCGTGGAAATCCAGGAAGTCCACCACGTAGCCGTGCATCATGCGGTCCACCACGTTGCCGATGGCACCGCCCAGGATGCTGGAGAGCGCGAAGCAGAACAGCTTCTGCCCCGGATGGGCGCGCAGCTGCCAGACGATGAAGAGCGCCGCCGCCACGCCGATGCCGGTGAACACCCAGCGCTGCCAGCCGCCCGCATCCGCCAGGAACGAGAACGCCGCGCCGGTGTTGTGCGCCCGCACGATGTTGAAGAAGCTGGTGACGTAGGTGGCGTCGCCCAGGCGGTAATAGCCCAGGATCAGCGTCTTGGTGAACTGGTCGGCCACCAGCAGCAGCACGGCCCAGGCCAGCCAGGGCCACAGCGAGCCCTTGCCGGATCCGGAGGAAGAAGCGTTGCCGCGGGCCATTTATGCGTGCTCCCGCGTCTCGCCGCCGCCGTACAGGTTGCTCACGCACCGGCCGCAGATGGTCGGGTGGGCCGGGTCCCGGCCCACGTCGGCGCGGTAGTGCCAGCAGCGCTCGCACTTGGCGTCCTGGCTGGCCGCCACGCGGATGGCGAGCGCATCGCCCGCCACCAGCTCCACGGCGGAGGTGATGAACACGAACTTCAGGTCCTCGCCCAGGCTGGCCAGCAGCGCATGGTCTTCCGGCGGCGCCACCAGGGTCACGTTGGCCTGCAGCGACGAGCCCACCTGGCCCGCGGCGCGCACCGCCTCGATCTCCTTGTTCACCGCGTCGCGGATGGCGCGGATGCGCGTCCACTTGGCGGCCAGGCCTTCATCGGCCCCGGCGATGGGCTGGTAGGTCTCCAGGAAGATGGACTCGGAATGGCCGAACGTCTTCCACGCCTCCTCGGCGGTGAAGGACAGAAACGGCGCCATCCAGCGCAGCATGGCATGCGTGATCTGGTGGAGCGCGGTCTGGGCGCTGCGGCGCGCCAGGCTCTTGGGCGCGGTGGTGTAGAGCCGGTCCTTCAGCACGTCGAGGTAGAAGCCGCCCAGGTCCTCGGAGCAGTAGAGCTGCAGCTTGGCCACCACCGGGTGGAACTCGTACACCTGGTAGTGCGCCAGCACCTCGGCCTGGAACTCCGCGGCGCGCGTGAGCGCATAGCGGTCGATCTCCAGCATCTGCGGGAACGGCACGGCGTCCGTGGCGGGGTCGAAATCGCTCACGTTGGCCAGCAGGAAGCGCAGCGTGTTGCGGATGCGCCGGTAGGCGTCCACCACGCGCGCGAGGATCTTGTCGTCGCCCGCGATGTCGCCCGAATAGTCGCTCGCCGCCACCCACAGGCGGATGATTTCCGCACCCAGCTTCTTGTTGATCTCCTGCGGGTCGATGCCGTTGCCCAGCGACTTGCTCATCTTGCGGCCCTGGCTGTCCACCGTGAAGCCGTGCGTGAGCAGGCCCTTGTACGGCGCGCGGCCATAGAGCGCACTGGCCAGCAGCAGGGAGGAATGGAACCAGCCGCGGTGCTGGTCGTGGCCCTCCAGGTACAGGTCGGCCTCGGGGCCGCTGTCGTGGTGCACTTCCGGATGGGTGCCGCGCAGCACGTGGAAGAAGGTGGAGCCGGAGTCGAACCACACCTCCAGGATGTCCGTGCTCTTGGTGTAGTGCGGCGCATCCTCCGCGCCCAGGATCTCCTCCACCGTCACGCGGCTCCAGGCCTCGATGCCGCCCGCCTCGACGATGGCGGCGGCCTGGTCCATGATCTCCATGGTGCGCGGATGCAGTTCGCCCGAATCCTTGTGCAGGAAGAACGGGATGGGCACGCCCCAGCTGCGCTGGCGCGAGATGCACCAGTCCGGCCGCCCGGCGATCATGTCGTGCAGGCGCGCCTTGCCGTTCTGGGGATAGAAGCTGGTGTGCTCGATGGCCTCGAGCGCGATCTGGCGCAGCGTCTTCGCGGGCTTCTCTCCGGGCTTGGTGAACACGCCTTCGCCCTCGTCCATGCGGACGAACCATTGCGCCGCGGCGCGGTAGATCACCGGCGTCTTGTGGCGCCAGCAGTGCGGATAGCTGTGGACGATGTCCCTGGTGGCCATCAGGCGGCCGGCGTTCCTCAATGCCTCGATGACGGCCGGCACGGCCTTCCAGATGTGCTGGCCGCCGAACAGCGGGAAGTCCGCCGCGTAGGCGCCGTTGCCCTGCACCGGGTTGAGGATGTCGTCCAGCGCCAGGCCATGGGCCACGCAGGAGTTGAAATCCTCCAGGCCGTAGGCGGGCGAAGAATGCACGATACCCGTGCCGTCGTCGGCCGTGGCGTAGTCGGCCAGGTACACCGGCGAGAGGCGCCGGTAGCCGTGACTGCCGTCATCGCTCGCCACGTCGTAGAGCGGGTGCTCGAACTCCAGCCCGCCCAGCTGCTTGCCGAGGGTGGTGGCGATCACGCTCCCCGTGAGGCCGTAGCGTTCCAGGCAGGATGCCACCAGCGGCTCGGCCACGAGCAGGATGCGCTCGCCCGTGTCCACCAGCGCGTAGCGGATCTCGGGGTTCAGGTTCAGCGCCTGGTTGGCGGGGATGGTCCAGGCCGTGGTGGTCCAGATGACGACGAAGGCGTCCTTGGGCAGGGCCGGCAGGCCGAAGGCGGCGGCCAGCGCGGCCGGGTCATGCGCCTTGAAGGCCACGTCCAGGGTGGTGCTCTTTTTGTCTTGGTACTCAATCTCGAACTCCGCCAGCGACGAGCCGCAGTCGAAGCACCAATAGACGGGCTTGAGGCCCCGATAGACGAAGCCGCGCTCCATCACGCGCTTGAACGCGCGGATTTCGCCGGCCTCGTTGGCGAAGTTCATCGTCTTGTAGGGGTGCTCCCATTCGCCCAGCACGCCCAGGCGCTGGAAGTCGGCCATCTGCTGCGCGATCTGCTCGGTGGCGTAGGCGCGGCCCTTGGCCTGCATCTCGTCGCGCGGCAGGTTGCGGCCGTGCTTCTTCTCGATGGCGTTCTCGATCGGCAGGCCGTGGCAGTCCCAGCCAGGCACGTAGAGCGCGTCGAAGCCTTCGAGCTGGCGCGCCTTGGTGATCATGTCCTTGAGGATCTTGTTCACCGCATGGCCCATGTGGATCTGGCCGTTGGCGTAGGGCGGGCCGTCGTGCAGGATGAACTTCGGAGCCCCGCGCCGCGCATCGCGCAGGCGCTTGTAGATGCCTTTCTCGTCCCATTCCTTCACCCAGCCCGGCTCGCGCCGGGGCAGGTCGCCGCGCATGGGGAAGGGCGTGTCGGGCAGGTTCAGCGTCGCGCGGTAGTCGGTTCCGGGCGTGGATTCGGAGGCGGAAGGCGTGGTGTCGGACATGGCTGGGCAGGAGGTGCCTGGCTGCCGGCAGGTGCCGGGGCCGCCAGGGCGGAAGCAAAAAGGGGGCGGGAGGGGAGCCGCGCACCGGCGCGGCTCGGGCAGGAGCGGGCGCGGCCGCCGGAGCGGGCCGCGCGGGCGTCAAATTCGGTCGCGCGTGGTCTGGCGACGGGTTTCCGTGTAGCTGGCGGCCGGGGTGGACGCGAAATACGCCCGCGCGTCCTCGCAGTCCCGGGCGATGCCGGCGGTGAGGGCGTCGAGGCTGTCGTACTTCAGCTCGTCGTGCAGTTTGTGCAGGAGTTCCACGCGCACGATTTTACCGTAGGCCCCTTCGGCCCCCAGGTGGGCGGGCCACTGCAGGCAGTGCGTCTCCAGCAGCACGCGCCCGCCGTTGACGTCCGCGGGGTCGAGCGAGGGGCGCACGCCCAGGTTGGCGACGCCGGGCAGGGGCGTGCCGGAGAGGCCGTGCACCAGGACGGCGAAGATGCCCCCGGCCGCGGGCTTCCAGTGCGCGAAGCGCAGGTTCAGGGTGCGGAAGCCATCCCCGGCGCCCTCGGCGCTCGCGCCCAGCGCTCGGCCGAGCTTGCGCCCGTGCACCACATGGCCACTGATCGCGTAGGGCCGGCCCAGCAGCGCGGCTGCGGCCTCCATGTCGCCGCGCGCCAGCGCATCGCGCACGGCCGAGCTGGAAACGCGCAAGCCATGCACTTCATAACTGTTCATGCGCGCCACGTCGAAACCGCGCTCGCGCCCGGCGGCGTCCAGCATCGCGTAGTCGCCCGCGCGCTGCGCGCCGAACCGGAAGTCATCGCCCACCAGCACGTAGCGCGCGCCCAGCCCGCGCACCAGCACATCGTCGATGAAGGCCTGGGGCGGCTGGCGCGCCAGCCGCTCGTTGAACGGCAGCACCACCGCCTGCTGCACGCCGCAGCGCTCCAGTTCCTCCAGCTTGTCGCGCAGCGTGCCGATGCGCGCGGGCGCCAGTTCGGGCCGCCGCAGGGCGCTGGCGAAATAGTCGCGGGGATGCGGCTCGAAGGTCAGCACGCAGCTGTCCACGCCGCGGTGCGCCGCTTCGCTGGCGAGCAGCGCGAGCATGGCCTGGTGCCCGCGGTGGACACCGTCGAAATTCCCGATGGTGACCGCGCAGGCAGGAGCGATGCCGGGGTGGTGGAGGCCGCGGAAGATCTTCATCGGAATGCTAGTTTTTTGATAGCGTGCCAGGCAGGTGCGCCAAGCGCTGGCCGCCAATCCGTCATGATTTGGGAGTATATTGTGCGGCACGGGCCCCTGCGGGCGGCCCGCGAGACATCAGCGTTCCGAATCTTGTCGTGTTGCAAGGAGGGTGTTGTGAAGGTCTTGAAGCTGTCGGCCCAGGGGCTGCCGCAATCGTGGATTTCGCTGGAGCAGGCGGTCACGCACTATGCCGCGGGCGAGGTGCGCTGGGAATCCGGTGGCCCTATCGCGGTGTTCCGTGGCGGGCACAACGCGCTGACGGGCGAGCAGTCCGTGATCGAGGTCAACAGCATCATCGGCACCAAGGGCGTTCCCGGCATCAACCCCTTCGGCCTCAAGCCCTCCCTCACCAACAGCAAGCTCTTCGCGCGCGACCGCAACATCTGCGCCTACTGCGGCGGCCACTTCCACGAGGAAGACCTCACGCGCGAGCACATCGTGCCCTTCGCGCGCAACGGCGTCGACCACTGGATGAACGTGGTCACGGCCTGCCGCGCCTGCAACCACCGCAAGGGCCCGCGCACGCCCGAGCAGGCCCACATGCCGCTGCTGTACGCCCCCTACGTGCCCAGCCTGTGGGAGGACTTCATCCTGCGCAACCGGCGCATCCTCGCCGACCAGATGGAGTTCCTCATGGCGCACGTGCCCAAGTCGTCGCGGCTGCTGAGCTGACGGGGCAAGGCGGGCGCGCGGCGCCCCGCCAGGGGGCTTTGCGGTCCCGGGTGGACATATTGCCGCAGGGGCAGGGCGGGCGCACCGCCCGCGGGGCTGCTCACCCATAATGCGTCGCCATGCACGTCCTGCGCACATCGCCACGGCTGGTCCGCCTCGTCATGGCGTGGTTCGTCCTGGCGCTGGGCGTCGCCATCGCTTCCCCGATGCTCCGGCCCGTGTCGTCGGAGATGGTCTGCAGCACCGGCGGCGCCATGAAGTGGGTGGAGCGCGGCGACGACGGTGCCGGGGAGGCCGTGCACGGTACGCTGGATTGCCCGGCGTGCCTCGGCATCTCCCTGCCTCCGCTCCCCGCGCGCAGTGCGGGCATCGTGCCCCAGGCGCTCGCGCATGCCCTGCTGCCCGCCGTCCGGGCGCACATCGCGGGCATCGCCGGTGCGCCGCTGCCGCCACGCGGCCCTCCCGTGCTTTCCTGACCCCCTCCCCGGGCCCGTGCGGGGCCGACGCCGGGCGAGCCGCGTCGGCCGTGTCCCGCGCGCGCCACTCGCTTCATCGCAATCACCCGCGACAGCCGCGCTGCCGCCGCGCGCCGGCCGGTGCCTGCGCATTCGCAACAGGAAAGAACACATCCACATGTACCCCACAGGTCTTCGCCGCCGCATGCGCCATGCATTCCGCGCTGCACCCGCCCTCTGTGCCTGCCTGCTTCCCGGCGTCGCCGACGCTGCGGACGACGCAGCACGGGATCCCACGCTCGGCACCGTCACCGTCCAGGCCGCGGAATCCGCAGCGCCGGCTTCCGGACTGGCCATGGGCAGCCCCGCCGCGCCGCTGGACACGCCCGCATCCGTGACCTCCGTGCCCGCCGGGCTCATCCGGGCGCAGGGGGCCACCACCCTGCAGGAGGCGCTGCGCAACGTGCCCGGCGCGCAGGCCGACTCGGGCTTCAATGGCAGCCGCAGCCAGTTCTTCGTGCTACGAGGTGCCATCGCGGACAGCGGCACCGGTGCCTCCCGCGTGATGCGCGACGGCGTACGGCTGTCCAACTATCCCTTCACGCCCGCCTTCGTGGAGCGGGTCGATGTCCTGCGGGGCCCGGGCGCCGCCATCGGCGTGCGCAGCGAGCCGGGGGGCACCGTCGATGTCGTGACGAAGCAGCCCGAGCTGGGCGACTTCGGCTCGGCCGGTCTGGGCGCCGGATCCCATGGCGCGCTCGACACCCACCTGGACATCAACCGCGTGCTGTCCGCCGAGCAGGAACTGGCCGCCCGCGTCATCGCCGTGCACTCGTCCGCGAGCGAGTGGCGCCACGTTCCGGACCGGCTGGACGGGGTCAAGGCGGGCATCGCCAAGAGCGACGCCGACCGCTACCACCTCCGCCTCGGCGTGGAGTACACCGACCAGACCTACCGCCCCGACTTCGGACTGCCGGGCATCGGCGGCCGTCCTGCGGCGGTCCCGTCCGACCTTCAGCTCAGCGAGCCCTGGGGCGACTCGACGGCCCGCAACACCATCGTGGACCTGCATGGGGATGTAGCCCTTTCAGCAACGGCACGGCTGTTTCTCGACTACACCCGTCTCCGGGCGCACAGCACGTCGGTGCGGCAATCCCTGGGGCCCGCCGTCGCGGGCGCGCCACCGGGAACCTTCAGCCGGCGGCTCGCCTACGAGCCGGGCACGGAGCGCAGCATCGACGCACTCGCCACCGGCATCACCAGCGTGCAGGAATGGGCAGGCATGCGGCACCACCTCTTCGCCGGGGTGGACCGCTATGCCGAAACCCTGGACCAGCGCAGCGCCGGCCTGGCCAGCCCGGCCGTCAATATCTATGCGCCGGTCCGTGGCCCGGCGATCCCGCCGGCGTCCTTCAGCTTCACGACCACCACGCAGGACCTCCGCAGCACGGTGCTGTCGCTGCAGGACCGGATGGAGTGGGGGGGCTGGAGCGCCGTCGCGGGCCTGCGGTTCACCCGGCAGGATTTTCTCTATGGTGCCGCCGGCACGGCAGGCATCCGGGAATCCGATACCTCGCCCCGCCTCGCCCTGCTGCGCAAGCTCTCGGCCACGGACTCCGTCTATGTCGCGTACAGCACCGGCATCGCGCCGAACCAGGCATCCTCGGCCTCCGGCCAGTCGCTGCCGTCGCGCGCCTCCAGGCAGTACGAGGCGGGCTGGAAGTCCCTGTGGAACGGCGGGCGCCTGCAGTCCGACATCGCCGTGTACCGGCTGCAGCAGACCCACCTGCTGGCCGACGATCCTTCCACGCCGAACATCTATGACAAGACCATTGCCGGAACGGGGCGCTCCCGGGGCATCGAAGCGAGCCTGAGCGGCGACCTGGCGCGCCGCATCGGCGTGACGTTCGCCTACGCCTACACCGATGCCAGGTACGGGCAGAACGCGGACTACCCGGGCCGCCGCATCCCGAACGTGGCCCGGCATGCCCTCAGCCTGTGGGGGCAGTTCCGCTGGAGCGCAGAGCATGCCACCGGCGTCGGCATCCAGGCGCAGGGCAGCCGCCAGGCCGACATCGCCAACACCACCACACTGCCGGGGTATGCCCGCGTGGACCTGTCGCACACCTGGAAGCGCCAAATGGGCGGGGGCCTGCTCGAACTGCAGGTCGCACTGCGCAATGTGTTCGACAAGGCCTACTTCGTCTCCAGCCACCTGCACGTCAGCAACTACCTCACGCCGGGCCCGCAGCGCAACCTCTACGCGTCCGCGGGCTACAGCTTCTGAGGGGTGCGTTCCGGCATGCGGTATGCACCTCCGCCAGCCTCCGCGCTCAGGGCATTCCCGCTTCCGGAAGCGGTGCCGGCATCGCGATAATCGCCGGCCGCCCTGTGCGGCATGCTTTCTTCGCCGCTGCCGGCCCTGCCAGGCTCTCCACGTTCACCGGACCCGTACCCATGCGCCACGCCGCCGATTCCGCCTTCGCCGTTTCCTCGTCCTCCGTTCCGCTGCCTGCCCGCCGTGTCCTGCGCCGCCGGGGCCTCGCCGCCGCGCTGGCCGCCATCGCCTGCCTGGCTGCAGGCACCGCCCACGCCCAGCAGGCCAAGGAGGTCAAGCTCGGCTATGCGCTGGCCGTCAATTCGCATTACGGCGCCGCGGCCCAGGCGTGGTCCGAAACCGTCGAGAAGGCCGCCAACGGCGCCATCAAGTTCAAGCAGTTCCCCTCCAGCGCCCTGGGCGGCGAGCGCGAGCTGATCGAGGGCCTGCAACTGGGCACGGTGGAGGCCGTCATCGTCTCCACCGGGGCGCTGAGCAACTTCGTGCCCGACGTGGGCGTGGTGGACATCCCCTTCCTGTTCCGCGACACGGCCCACGCCCGCGCCGTGCTCGACGGCGCCTTCGGCCAGGAACTGCTGGGCAAGTTCCAGAAGCGTGGCCTCATCGCGCTGGCCTGGGGCGAGCAGGGCTTCCGCCACCTGACTAACAACAAGCATCCGGTCAAGACGCCCGCCGACCTCAAGGGCCTGAAGATCCGCGTGACCGAGAACCCCGTCCACATCACCGCCTTCCGCACGCTGGGCGCCTCGCCCACGCCCATGTCCTGGCCCGAGGTGATCGGCGCGCTGCAGCAGGGCACCATCGATGGGCAGGAGAACCCCATGTCGGTGATCGTCTCGGCCAAGCTGCCGCAGGTGCAGAAATACCTCTCGCTCACGGGCCACGTCTATGCGCCCATGGCGCTCATCGTCTCGCCCAACTTCTGGGCGGGCCTGAACGATGCGCAGAAGGCCGCCTTCACGCAGGGCGCCAGGGCCGGCGCGCTGGCCTCGCGCAAGTTCGTCGACGACGTGGAGCAGAAGGGCCTGGCCGAGGTCAAGGCCGCCGGCATGCAGGTGGTGGAGTCGGTGGACAAGAGCGCCTTCCAGAAGGCGCTGGAGCCCGCCTACAAGCAGTACGCCACCAAGTTCGGCCAGAAGACGCTGGACCAGATCGCCAGCGTGAAGTGAGCCGGGGCGGGCGGCGCGGGCCGCCTGCCTGGCACGTCCATCGGCCTGTGCCCGGCGCGTCCGGGCTTTGTCTTTTCCAGCCCCCACCCATCCCACCATGCTCCCTCGCTTCGAGCGCGCCCTGGTCGCCGGCAACCGCTGGCTGCTCATCCTCCTGCTGCTGGCCATGGCCTGCATCGTCTTCGCCAACGTGGTGCTGCGCTACACCACGGGCGACTCCATCGTCTGGGCCGAGGAAGTGGCGCGCCACCTGATGATCTGGTGCACCTTCCTGGGCGCCGGACTGGTGCTGCGCTTCGGCGGCCACGTGGCCATCGACAACCTGCACCACGTGCTGGGCGAGCGCGGTGCGCGGGCGCTGCGCGGCTGCAT
Source organism: Acidovorax sacchari (assembly GCF_042847045.1). NCBI lineage: Bacteria > Pseudomonadati > Pseudomonadota > Betaproteobacteria > Burkholderiales > Comamonadaceae > Acidovorax > Acidovorax sacchari. The sequence continues at coordinate 3,914,822 of NZ_AP035783.1, read as the reverse complement.
CGTGGTGGCTCTGGGCGCGTTCTTCCTGGTCATGGCCTGGTTCTCGGTGCAGTACGTCTGGGCCACGCGCTTCCAGACCACGCCGGCCACCGACATCCCCTTCGCCTGGATCTACGCGGCCATGCCGGCGGGCTTCGTGCTGCTCTTCGTGCACCTGCTCTTCATGGCGCGCGGCTACATCCGGGACGGCCGCTATGTCGAATCCGACGAGATGGACGCCGAATCGGCGGCCTCCCTGTGATGCCCGCGAGGAACTGACGCCATGGCCATCACCCTTTTCGTTTCCGCCGTCCTGCTGATGGCGCTGGGCTTTCCGGTCGCTTTCGCGCTCGCCATGTCGGCCGCCATCGCGGTCTTCGCGGGCGGCCGCTATCCGCAGCTGATCGTGTTCAAGGAGATGTTCACGGGCATCGACAGCTTCCCGCTGATGGCCGTGCCCTTCTTCATCCTCGCGGCCGAGATCATGTCCGGCGGCGCGCTCACCGTGGTGCTGCTGCGCTTCGCCGCGCAGTTCGTCGGCCACCTGCGCGGCGGCCTCGGCCACGCCAACATCCTCTCGCTCACGCTGTTCTCGGGCATCTCGGGTTCGGCCCTGGCCGATGCGGCGGGCCCCGGCTCGATGATGGTCAAGATGATGGACAAGGCGGGCTACTCGCGCGCCTATGCCGCCGCGCTCACCGCCAGCACGGCCATCGTGGGCCCCATCATCCCGCCCTCGATCATCATGATCATCTACGCGCTGCAGGACGAGCAGGTCTCGGTCGGCGCACTCTTCATCGCCGGCTTCGCGCCGGGCATCCTCATCGCCGTGGCCATGGCCATCGTCAACTGGCGCGTGTGCGTGCAGCGCGACTACCGCTCGCGCGAGCCGCGCCCGAGCGGCCGGGAGATGCTCGCCAACAGCATCCGCGCCATCCCCGCGCTGATGCTGGTGGTGCTGATCCTGGTGGGCATCCGCTTCGGCATCTTCACGCCCACCGAGGCCTCGGTGGTGGCCGTGTTCTACGCACTCGTGTGCGGCAAGTGGATCTACCGCACGCTGGAGTGGAAGGCCCTGCCGCACATCGCCGCGCGCTCGGCGCTGCTCACCGCCTCGGTGCTGCTGGTGGTGGCGGCCTCGGCCGCCTTCGCCTGGGTGCTGACGGTGGAGGGCGTGCCCCAGCAACTGGCCGAGACGATCGTGGGCTGGAACCTCTCGCCCGTCACCTTCCTCATCGCGGTCAACATCCTGCTGCTGCTCTTCGGCATCTTCATGGAGCCGCTGCCGGGCGTGATGATCCTCGTGCCCATCCTCGCGCCCATCTCGGCGGCGCTGGGCATCGACCCGATCCACTTCGCGATGGTGGTGATCGTCAACCTCACGCTGGGCATGATCACGCCGCCGGTGGGCGGGCTGCTGTTCGTCACTTCGGTGGCCACCAAGGTGCCGCTGGCGGCGCTCACGCGCGAGCTGCCGCCGTTCCTCGTGGCCCACCTGATCGTGCTGGCCCTGCTCACCTTCGTGCCGGCCATCTCCACCTGGCTGCCGCACGCGCTGGGATTCTGAGGGGAGCGACGCCGGTACGTTGTAGAAATGCCTTTCATCTTTGATGAACATGAATTAATTTCTTACATTTCTGGCACCATGGGGCAATCTGCACGGATGAGTTGCAGTATCCGAGGGGTTCGTTCCATGCCGCTATTCAAAAACATGACATTGGCGCAGAAACTGGTCGCGCTGGTGGCTTTCTTCCTGGCCGTCCTCCTGCTGGTCGGGGCCACGGGCCTGGCCCAGCTGCGAGCGGTGAGCACTGCCCAGCGCGAGATGTACACCGACACCGTCGTCCCGCTGCGCAAGGTGGTGGATGGCGGCCGGCAGGCGGCGGTGCACTTCCGGCGCATGTACCCGTTCATCCTCAAGACCGACGCGAAATCCCGCGAGGAAACGCTGTCGCTCAACCAGCAGTCGGAGCAGTCCGTGCTCGATGCCATCGGCCTGCTGCGCCGGGACGATGGCAGCGCGGAGTTGCGCGCCACGGGCCAGAAGCTGGCGGACACCTGGGCCCGCTACAAGGCGTCGGTGGCCAAACTGCAGGCGGCGGCGCAGGCGGGCGATGCGGAAGCGGCCATGGGCGAGCTCAACGCCTCCACCGACCGGCTGCACGTCGAAGTCCGCAACCTGCTGCTGGAAGCCGGCAAGCTGCAGGAACAGCAGGCACGGGACGAGACCGAACGCGTGGCTGCCTCGGTGGACCGCACCTTCCGCATCGTGTCCGCGCTCATCGCGGCCGGCGCGGTGCTCGGGGGGCTGCTGGGCTGGCGGATCATCCGCTCCGTCCTGCGCCAGCTGGGCGGCGACCCGGTCCAGGCGACCGCGATCGCCCGCCAGATCGCCGGCGGCGACCTGCGCGAGAGCTTCACCGCAGGCGCGGGCGACACCTCCAGCCTGGTCCACCATCTCTCGGCCATGCGCCTGCAACTGGCCCGCGTGATCGGGCAGGTCCGCCAGTCCGCGGACGCGGTCTCCCAGGCCTCCGTGGAGATATCGTCCGGCACGAACGACCTGTCGGCACGCACCGAGCAGCAGGCCGCCGCCCTGGAGCAGACGGCCGCATCGATGGAGCACCTGGGCTCCACCTCGCGCCAGAACGCCGACAGCGCCCGCCAGGCCAATGAACTCGCCGTGAACGCGAGCACCGTGGCCGTGCGCGGCGGGGAGGTCGTCGCCGAGGTCGTGCAGACCATGCGCGGCATCAACGATTCCAGCCGCAAGATCGCCGACATCATCGGCGTGATCGACTCCATCGCCTTCCAGACCAACATCCTGGCGCTCAACGCGGCAGTGGAAGCGGCCCGCGCCGGCGAGCAGGGCCGCGGCTTCGCCGTCGTGGCCGGCGAGGTGCGGCTGCTGGCCCAGCGCAGCGCCCAGGCCGCGCGGGAGATCAAGGACCTGATCGGCGCCAGCGTCGAGCGCGTGGGCCAGGGCTCGCAGCTGGTGGACCGGGCAGGCACCACCATGGCCGAAGTGGTGTCCGCCATCCAGCGCGTCACCGGCCTGGTCAGCGAGATCAGCGCTGCCAGCGGCGCCCAGAGCGACGGCGTGGCCCAGGTCAGCGAAGCCATCACCGTCATGGACCAGGGCACCCAGCAGAACGCCGCGCTGGTGGAGCAGAGCGCCGCCGCCGCCCAGTCCATGCAGCAGCAGGCCGCCCACCTCGTGCGTGCCGTGGACGCATTCCGCATCTGAGCCGGCCAGATTCCACCACCCGGCGCGCTGCTTTCGCATAAGCGGTGCGCCACCCATCCGAAGGCCGCGGAGCAGGCCATGCCAGCAGACGCCGCAGAACCGGCTCCGCCGGGCTGCCAGCGGGCGTTACTTCCTTGCCGTCACGAGGAAGCCCTGCACGGGCTCGTTGCCGTCGTAGCGCAGAACCAGGTCCTCGATCTCCACCGTCGTGAAGCCCGCCGCCCGGCACACGGCCTCGGCGTGGCTGCGCCTGTGGGCGTAGCGGCCGCTCGCCTGCAGCACCAGGTCCGGGCCGTCCTCGGGGGCGGTCTCGCACGAGAAGAGGAAGTTGCCGTTCGGCACGATCAGGCGGAAGGCGTCGGGCACGGTGTCCGACAGGTCGCCCGCGTAGATGAGCACGTCCAGCGCCGCCACCACGTCGTAGATGGAAGAGGGGGTGTCGCGCAGCGCGTCCAGCAGGTTGACGGTGTGGAAGCGGTCGTACACGTTGTGCCGGGCCGCCTGCTCGATCATCTTGAGGGAGATGTCCACGCCGATGAGGAAGCCGTCGAGGCGGCCCAGGCACACGCCCAGCAGCCCCGTGCCGCAGCCCAGATCCAGCACGTTGAGGCGCTTGTCGGGGTAGCGTTCGAGGATCTTCCCGGCCGCGATCTTCGGCAGCTTGTACTTCAGGCCCGCGACCATGTGCTGGTCGTAGAGGCCCGCGAGTTCGTCGAACAGCGCGCGGTGCAGTTCCGGCGGCTGGTGCTGCGGCGTCACGCCGTGCGCGATGGCGGTGTAGTAGGCCACCACCGAGTCGCCGGGAGCGAGTTCCATCAGCGCCGTGGTGTCGGCCACCGCCTGCGCCGGCGTGCCGGCCGCGATGCAGGCCTTCACGCGGCCCAGGCGGGCCTCGGCGTCCTGCGGGTTCTCGTCGATGAGCGCGCCCCAGATTTCCAGCGCCTCTGCATGGTGGCCCTGGTCGCCGAGGTCGCGTGCCAGCAGGCGGCGCAGCTGCACGTCTCCGGGCACCATCTCCAGGCCACGGCGCAGGTGGCGCACGGCCATGTCCAGGTGGCCCGCGCGGTGGGCGATGTCCACCACGCCGGCAAGCACCACCAGGTTGCGCGGCTCGCGCGCGGCGACTTTCTCGGCCAGCTCCACCGCTTCGCGCATCTGGTTCTGGCGCGCGTGCAGCAGGGCCAGTTCCAGCTGGCCCGGACCCCAGTCGGGCGCCAGCGTCACGGCGCGGCGCAGCCCGTCGAAGGCCTTCGGGATGTTGCCCGCCTTCTCGGCCATGAGGCCCGCCAGCATGAACACGCGCGGGTCGTTGGGCTGGGTGCGCTGGGCCTGGTTCAGCGTGAGGGCCGCCTGCTGCAGGTCGCCGCGCGCGATCTGCTCGCGCGCCGTTTCGAGGTGTTGGCGGTTCGGGTCGGTGGAGGTGGCAGTGGCGCTCATGTCTCGTGCTGAAAATAGAGAGCCGGGCGCTCGGCCCGGCTGCAGGGAATCACGGGATTATCCCGGATTCGCCTTCCACGGCGCGTCCCGCGGGTTTCAGCGGCCCGTGGACAGCTCCTCTCCGGCCGCGCGCACCAGCTCGCCGCCATCGCCGGAAAGTTCCCAGAACATCATGCCGCGCAGGCCCGTGGCCCGCACGATGCGTGCCTTCTCGCGCACGACCTGTTCGTCGTCGAAGGTCCAGAACGTGCTGCCGTCGAAGAGCCAGGCCGCGCGCGACCACGCGTCCCGGTGGCGCGTGAAACCGGGCTTGGCGCGCACGGTCTTGAAATCGTCCACGCCGGCCTCGTAGGTGCCCTGCGCGGGGCCCGCGGCCGGCTGATAGAGGCCGTTGCCGGCCGGGTTCACGCCGCTCCAGCCCTGCGAGTACAGCGGTGCGCCGACCACGAGCTTGCTGCGCGGCACGCCCGCCTGCAGGTACCGGCCGACGGCTTCCACCACCGAGAGATCCTTTGCCCGGTCGGGATCGCGCGGGCTGGGGGCGAGCGCGGCCTGGTGGTTGGTGCGGCGCTCCGAGGAAACGTGGAGGTCGTAGGCCATCAGGTTGATGAAATCCACCGTCTTCGCCACGGCCGCGAGTTCGATCTTCGCGCTGTTCTGCGGTCCCGCGGGTGCTGCGATGGTCAGGCGCAGCGCCGGGTCGATCGCGTCGAGCTGCCGGCGGAACTCCTGCAGGAGCAGCGTGAAGTTCGCCGTATCCTCCGGCCGCACGATGTTGCCCGGTGCGGCCTCGGCGGCGACGTGCTCCCAGTCGATGTCGATGCCGTCGAACACGCCCGCTGCCGGGCCGTCCCCTTCGGTTTCCCCGCCGGTGCGGCCACGGATGAAGAGATCGACGCACGACTTCACGAACGCGCTGCGCGACGCGGGCGTGAGGGCCGCGTCGGAGAACCACTTCGACCCGTTCCATCCCCCCAGCGAGACCAGCAGCTTCAGCCCGGGCTGCAGGCGCTTGAGCGCGCGCAGCTGCTGGAAGTTGCCGCGCAGCGGCTGGCTGCCGTCCACCGCCGTGCCGTCCACGCTTTCCTCGGCCGTCCAGGGCCGCTCCACGTCGGCCCACGCATCGCCGAGCCGGCAGCCCACCGGGCCGCTCCCATCCGCGCTGGCGGGCGCCACGCCGCCGAACGCATAGTTCAGGGTGGTGATGCGGGGCAGGGCGCCCTGGGTGGCCAGGCTCTTCGCGGTGTAGCCGCGGGCATAGATGCCCCAGGAGGTGAAGTAGCCCACCACTTCGCGTGCGGGCGTCGCGGCGTTGGCCGAAAGGGCTGGGGCCGGCCGGGAGGAGGCGTCCGGTGCCGCCGTGCCGCTCCAGGCAGGGGCGGCCAGGATGGCCAGGCAGGCGATGCCCAGGGTGCGGGTCCAGGGTGTCCTCATATGCGGTGTTCCTCGGTGTGCAGGGCACCGCACTCTCGGCCCGGGGAGGCGTCGCGTCAATGCAGCGCCATGCATGCAATGCTGAGGGTGTCGCTTTGGGATGCCGCCGTGCCCGGCACGGCGGGGTATCGCACCGCGTGGCATGCGCAGCCCGGCCCGCGCCGTGGCTGCAGTTCCCGTCAGGAGGCCGGCGTGTTCAGCTCTTCGGTGCTGCAGGGCCGGAAACCGCCTGCTTCAGTCCGCCGGACGCAGAAGCCGCCGCCATAGATCTGGCGCGGGGATTTGTAGAAAACGATGTGCCCGCCGGCATCCACTTCGAACTGGTAGTTGCTGTAGGTGCCCGTTTCTCCGGAGCCGTCGCACACGTAAGTTCCGGAAGGGCTGACGAGGCTGCGGCCGGCGAACCGGTAGCTGCCGGTGTAGGTGCAGCCCTGGGTGCCGTCCCCGCCGTTCTGGACCATCTGGAACTGCCCGTCGCGGGCCTGGAACTTGAGCTGCAGGGACGGTGCGCCCCCCAATGTAGAGCCCTCGGCGTACCGTATGCGGTAGGTCTGGTTGAACCGCGCCGTGAGATCCTCGTACTGGAGCCGCACGATGCGCCGGGGCGTGTCGCCGGGCAGGGTGACGGTGCCGGTGGTGGTCGAGTCGAAGGTGATGCGCATAGCGCCCAGGTCGGCGGCCTGCTCGCCGCTGCGGGTACCGCCGCCCAGCACGGGCCCGTTGCGGTATTCCTGCAGGTTGCCGGTGAAGGCCGTGTCGCCCTCGGCCCGGACGCCCCCGGCCTGCAGGAAGAGCGAGGAACCGTCGGGCCGATAACCCACGTAGGTCACCACCATGGCCCGCCCCTGCTGCGTGTCGATCTGCAGGCTGCGCCCGGGCCGGCCGTTCACCTCGCCCTCGAAGCCCCAGATGCCGGGTTCCGGCTGCGGCTGCGGCTGGTTCCATGACGTGGCGCACAGCCCGGGCCAGTCCATGAAACGGGCGCCCCCCATGCAGTAGCCGAACAGGTCGGTGGATGCGCCGTCGCGCCACAAGGTCCCCCGGAATATGCCATCGGCCTGCATCATGAAATGCTCTGCGCGGTAAGCGCCTGTCTCCTGCGCCCCGTCGCGGGACGTGCACAGGTACGTTCCTTCGGAAGACACGCCCGAGCCCGCGGGCTGGACGTTACCGGTGTAGGTGCAGGAGTCGAGTCGCTCCGCGCTGGTGGTGGTCTTCATGGAGAACTGGCCGTCCTGCAGTTTCACGTCGATCCAATGCGGTGTTCTCCGGCTCTGCGTCAATGCGGAGAACGTGTCGCCGGCGATGGAGTCGCGCGTGAGCCGAACAGTAGGATCTTCGTACTGGTAGCGTGAAATGCGCCGCGGCACGTCGCCCGGCAGCGTGACGGTGCCCGTGGTGGGCGTGTCGAAGACGATCTTCACGGGGCCCGCGGTGGCTGCGGTCTCGCCCTGGCCGGCGCCGCCGCCGATCACTGGGCCGTTGCGGAACTCGCTCAGCGTGCCGTCGAAGGTGGAAGAGGTATTGGGCCGGGTGCCCGCGGCCTGCAGGAAGAACGACGAGCCGTCGGCGCGGTACCCCAGGTAGGACACGGCCATGGTGCGGCCGGCCTGGGTGTCGATGTGCAGGCTGCGGCCCGGCCGGCCATCCAGTTCGCCGTCGAAGCTCCACATGCCGGGCTCGGGTTCGGCCGTCTGGGCCCAGGCGGGTGCGGCGCAGGCGGCGATGACGCCACCCAGCAGCAGGGCGGATGCGGATGGGCGGCGGGATGGTGATGGCGTGTGATGCATGGGACTCCCTCGGGGCAAGTGACGTGTCGGATGAACCGCGCACTTGACCACAGAGTGTCCACCTTGCCTACCCCTCCGTCGCGGGGTTCGTGTTACCGCGCGCAGGCGGTCGCGTTGCCGCTCCCGTCAGGCGAACACGCCCGCCGTGTCCTGCATGCGCGCCGACACCTCGCCCAGGTGGTGCAGCGTGTCGCCCCAGGTCATCTCCAGCTGCGTGAGCTTCTTGAAGTAGTGGCTGCCGATGTATTCGTCGGTCACGCCGATGCCGCCGTGCAGCTGCACGGACTGCTGGCCCACGAAGCGCATCGACTGCCCGAGCTGCACCTTGGCGCGCGACAGGGCGCGGCGGCGCTCATCGGCGGGGGCTCCGATCTTCAGGCTGGCGTAATAGCTCATCGAGCGGGCCAGTTCCAGCTGCATCTTCATGTCGGCCACGCGGTGCCGCAGTGCCTGGAAGCTCGCGATCGGCACGCCGAACTGCTTGCGCTGGTTCATGTAGTCCACGGTCAGGGCCACGGTCTGGTCCATCACGCCCACGGCCTCGGCGCACGCAGATGCGATGCCGATGTCCACCGCGAGCTCGAGTGCCGCCAGCCCGTCCTCCGCGACCAGCGTGGCCGGTGCATTGTCGAACTGGACCTCCGCCGCGCGGCTGCCGTCCTGCGTCACGTAGCCGCGCGTGGCCACGCCCTGCGCGCCGCGCTCGACGAGGAAGAGGACCATGCGGCCCTGGTGTTGCGCAGGCACCAGGAACGCATCGGCCTGGTCGCCCGCGGGCACGAGGCTCTTGGCACCGGTCACCGTGGCGCTGTCGCCCGAACCGGTGGCCTGGGCCTCGCACACGTCCAGCCGGTAGCGTGCCTTGCGCTCCTGGTGCGCCAGCACCACCAGTGCCTCGCCACTCGCGATGCGCGGCAGCCACGCGGCCTGCACCGCCTCGGGCGCGCACTGCGCCAGCACCCCGCTGGCCACGAACGTCTGCGCCAGCGGCTCCAGCACGATGCCGCGCCCCAGTTCCTCCATCGCCACCATCGCATCCACCGCACCCTGGCCCAGCCCGTCGTGCGCCTCCGGCACCGTCAGCGCCGTCAGGCCCAGTTCCGCCAGCTCGCCATACGACGCACGATCGAACCCACCTGCCGCCACGATGGAGCGGCGCCGCTCGAACGCATAGCCCTTGTCCACCCAGCGCCGCACCGCATCGCGCAACGATTGCTGGTCTTCAGAAAAATCGAAATCCATGGTTGTCTCCAAAAGCCGATATCAGCCCAGCACCGTCTGAGCGACGATGTTGCGTTGGACTTCGTTGCTCCCCCCGTAGATGGTCGTCTTGCGCAGGTTGAAGTACGTCGATGCCAGCGGCGCATTCGCCACCGTGCCGCCCGGGAAGCCCCCCAGCGCGCCCATCGCCGCATCGCCCTGCCAGCCCGCTTCCATGGCCTCTTCGATGAAGGGCAGGGCGTAAGGGCCGGCGGCCAGCATCATCAGTTCGGCATAGCGCTGCTGGATTTCGCTGCCCTTGATCTTGAGCAGGCCTGCGATGTCCAGCGAGTTCTTGCCCGACTTCTCGGCAGACAGCACGCGCAGCACCAGCATCTCCAGCGCCACGATGTCCACCTCCAGCAGCGCGATCTGGTCGCGGAAGCGCAGGTCGTCCCACACGCCCTCGGTCTTCGCGATGCGCTTGAGGCGTTCCAGCTCGCGCTTGCTGCGGTTCACGTCGGCGATGTTGGTGCGTTCGTGGCTGAGCAGGTGCTTGGCGTAGGTCCAGCCCTTGTTCTCTTCGCCGATCAGGTTCTCGGCGGGCACCTCGACGTTGTCGAAGAACACCTCGTTGACCTCGCACTCGCCGTCCAGCAGCTTGATCGGCCGCACCGTGACGCCAGGCGACTTCATGTCCAGCAGCAGGAAGCTGATGCCGGTCTGCGGCTTGCCTTCCGTGCTGGTGCGCACGAGGTTGAACATCCAGTCGCCGTACTGGCCCAGCGTGGTCCAGGTCTTCTGGCCGTTGACGATGTACTTGTCGCCGCGGCGCTCGGCGCGCGTCTTGAGGCTGGCCAGGTCCGAGCCCGAGCCCGGCTCGCTGTAGCCCTGGCTCCACCACACCTCGCCGCTCGCGATGCCGGGCAGGAAACGCTGCTGCTGCTCGGGCGAGCCGAAGGCCATGATGACCGGCGCCACCATCACCGGGCCGAACGGCACGATGCGCGGTGCACCGGCCAGTGCGCACTCTTCCTCGAACAGGTGCTTCTGCACGGCCGTCCAGCCGGGGCCGCCGAACTGCTTCGGCCAGCCGAAACCCAGCCAGCCCTTCTTGCCGAGGATCTTCGCCCAGCCCTGCAGGTCGTCGCGCGTCAGGCGCAGCGCGTTGTGCACCTTGTGCGCGGTCTCGGCCGGCAGGTGCTCGCGGACCCACGCGCGAATCTCTTCGCGGAAGGCCTGTTCTTCGGGGGTGAAAGCAAGGTCCATGCGTTGTCTCCGTGTAGGCGCCGGCGTGGCCGGCGCGATATCGCAATTTGTAGCACGGTCGTGCTTTTTATGGCTGTCCGGGGAGCGACACCCCGAGCTGTTCGCACAGGGCCGTGAGCGATCCGCGCAGCGCCGCCACCTCGGCCTCCAGGGCCGCGACACGCTCGGCCAGCGCCGGATCGGCCGTCCGGGCGGAAGATGCAGGGGCTGCAGCCTGGGCCGCCTGCGCGGCCATGTCGGCGGCGCTCAAAGGGCCGCAGAGCAGGTGCGTCCAGCGCGACTCGCGGGCGCCCGGTGCGCGCGGCAGCAGTGCCACCAGCGGACCGCCTTTTTCCTCGCTGCGCGACTGCAGCTCGTCCAGGAACGCCTCGACCGATGAGATGTCCGCGAAGCGGTGCCAGCGCTCGGCGTTGATGCGCAATTCGCCCGCCGTCTGCGGGCCCCGCAGCATCAGCAGGCCGAGCAGGGCCGCGGACTGGTCGGGAACGCCCGCTGCGCGCGTGAAGTTGTGTTCCCAGCGGGTGGTGCGCTGGCCGCCGATCTCCACCACCATCGCGCGGCGGCGCAGGCTGTCCAGCGCTTCCTGCACTTCGGCGTCGGACAGCGTGGTCACCGGGTCGCGGCTCGATTTCTGGTTGCAGCCGGTCACCACGGCGTTCAGGGTGAGCGGATAGCTGTCGGGCACCGTGCGGGCCTTTTCCATCAGGGTGCCGAGCACGCGGGCTTCGGCGGCGGTCAGGGGCTGGAGGCGGGGATCGAAGGGCATGGAAAGAAGGCGGGTGGCACCGCGGCAAGCGTGGAGGAGGAACGGACGCGGCGATAATCCGCGCCCCATGAAGAACATCGTGATTTTGATCTCGGGCGGGGGCTCCAACATGGCGGCCATCGTGCGGACGGCCCGGATGCAGGACTGGGCAGGCCGCCACGGCGTGCGGGTGGCAGCCGTGCTGAGCAACAAGGCCGATGCGCCCGGCCTCGCCTGGGCGCGGGAGCAGGGCATCGCCACGGACGCCGTGGACCACCGGGCCCACGCTTCGCGCGAGGCCTTCGATGCAACGCTCGCGCAGCGGATCGACGCGCACGATCCCGCGCTGGTGGTGCTGGCCGGCTTCATGCGCATCCTCACGCCAGGTTTCGTGGCGCATTACGCAGGGCGGCTGGTCAACATCCATCCTTCGCTGCTGCCGGCCTTTCCCGGCCTGCACACCCACCAGCGCGCCATCGACGCGGGCTGCAAGGTGGCCGGGGCGTCCGTGCACCTCGTCACCCCCGAACTGGACGCAGGGCCGATCCTGGCCCAGGGCGTGGTGCCGGTGCTGCCGGGAGATACGGCCGAGCGCCTGGCCGAGCGTGTGCTGGCGCAGGAGCACGCGATCTACGCGCCGGCCGTGCTGCAGTTGCTGCTGGATCGCCGGTAAGGGCGCCAGCGCCGCGTCAGAGCGTCGAGACGATCTTCCCGGGGCTGCTGCCTTCCAGCAGGTCCGTGGCGAGCTGGGCCTGGCAGGAGTCCGCCGGGTGAACCACCACGGCCCAGTGCCCTGCCCGCAGGGCGGAGCGCACCTGGCTGATGAGCCGCGCATGGTCCGGGCGCAACGGTGCCAGACGGCCCAACAGCAGGCCGAGGACGATGGCGAAACCCACGGTCCCGATGAAGGCCGGCAGCGGGTTCCCCGCCACCATCGGGTGGCCCGAGCGCAGCAGCCATTCATAAAACAGCAGCCCCGCCACCGCGCCGGCCAGGCCGGCCGGAAGATGGGAGCGTAGCAGCGTCCGGAAAATGCCGGACTGCTCGGGCTCCGGCTTGCGACCGAACAGATCGCGTCGCGAAGCCCGCGCATCCTGCGGCCCCAGCAGCCGGACCTGGCCCGGCCGCATGTCCGGCAGCCGCAGCAGCCGGCCGACCAGGGCCTCGGCGGGGGGCTTGTCGCCGAAGATCCCGGCCACCTTGGCCAGCGATCTCTCGCCGAACATGCCTTGCAGAAGATGGTCCATGGTGAAGTTCCTCGTGTCCAGGCGCCGTGCGGCGCACCATGGGGGCAACCTTATGCAGGCGACGGCGATGGGGCTGTAGGACGGGTGCGGCGGCCCTCGACAGGACTGCGCCGCGGCCGCACGCAGGCAGCTTTCCGGCGGGATCGCAGGGGGCCGGCCTCCGCAGCTCGTCCAGTGACGGGCTTCGCAGCACTGCGGAGGGACGGCGATCGCATGTGCTCCGCTGGCGTCAGGCGGTGGCGTTCACGGCGCTGGATCGGCCGCTGCCAGCCCAGCCCGCTGCGGCGGCCTCGTACCGCTGCCGTGCCATGTCCGCCAGCCGCGCGAGGTCCAGCCGCCGGCCGTCTCCGGTCGCTGCATCCGACGCCGTGCCGGAACTGCCGCTGGTGTTCGCGGGGGAGGACGCTGCGGCATATTGGCTGGCAAGTTGCGTGATGAAGCTCTGCGCCTCGCTGCTGCTCAGCGTCTTGTCGCCATCGGTATCGATGGCATTGAACAGCGCAGTGACCGCATCCTTGCCGCTGGCCGCGCCTGCTGCGCGTTCTGCCGCGGAGACCGTGCCGTCCTCGTTGGTGTCCAGCGGGTCGTAGGTGGTGCTGTCCGAAGTGGCCGAGGTGGACCCCGCACCTGCCGGGCCACCAGGCCCGCCCGGCCCGCCGGCGCCCCCGGGCGGTGGCGGCATGCCGCCCGCAACCCGCGGACCACCCTGGTCCGACGGCCGGCCGGCATCGAATTCCGCCTCGGACAGCTGGCCATCGCCGTCGCTATCGAGCTTCTTGAACAGCTCGGTGCTTTCCGCGTCCGTGGCGGAAGTGCTGCCGTCCGACGCACCGGACATTTTCGCCACCAGCGACTGCAGTTCGGCCTGGCTGACGCTGCCGTCGCCGTCCGCATCCACCTTGCCGAACAGGTCGTCGCCCGCCTGGCCCGCACCCGCGCCGCGCGCCTGCGCGAAGTCCATGGTGGAGCGCTGCGGCATCAGGCTCTCCAGGGTCTTTCCCAGTTCCTGTGCATTCAGATTGCCATCGCCATCGCTGTCATAGCGTGACACGAGGTCGCTGGCGTCCGCCGCCGTCCCGTCGGCCCCGCCTTTCTTCGCCACCTTGTCGAGCAATCCCTGCAATTCCGTGCCGCTCACGCTGCCGTTGCCGTCGCTGTCGAGCTTCGACAGGATATCCTCGGGCGACGGTCCCCTGCGCTGCTGGGTCCGCTGCATGGCTGCCGCGGAGGACCACGCGCTGCCGCCGACACTGCTGATGGTCGTCATCGTCGTTCCTTCCTTTCTTCCTGGGTGGATGGAGGCTCCGGCAGCCCGGGCGCCTCCTCAGGGGAGGTCGCGTGGGCCGCGGTGCCGGGCGCTTCTCAGGCCTGCCCAGGATTCTTGGCGTCGTCGGTAACGGCGTTTTGTCCCGTTTGTACCGGCATTGGTACATGGGACGGGCGCAAGGCCCGAACAGCGGGGTGAAGCCCGGCCTGTTCGCGGCCTGGAGGCGGGCGCGCGCTGCATACACTCTGCGGACATCCGGCGGCTTTCCCTCCACGCTTTCCGTCCCCGCGCCATGCAACACATCCTCGTGGTCGACGACGACGACGACATCACCGCGCTGCTGACCCAGTACCTCGGCCGTTTCGGCTACACGGCCCATGCGGCACGCGATGCCGCGGCCATGCGCGCCTGCATGGCCGCGCAGCCCATGGACCTCGTGGTGCTCGACCTGATGCTGCCCGGAACGGACGGGATGACACTCGCGCGCGAACTGAGAGCACGCTCCGGCGTACCCATCATCATGCTCACGGCCCGCGCCGACGCCTACGACCGCGTTCTGGGGCTGGAGTTGGGTGCGGACGACTACATGACCAAGCCGTTCGAGCCCCGCGAACTCGTGGCGCGCATTCACAGCGTGCTGCGCCGCGCCGCGCCCGCCTTCCGGGAATCCGGGAGCGTGCCGCCGGCGGCCGACGTGGTGCGCTTCGACGGCTGGTCGCTGCACAGCGTGGAGCGGCACCTGGTGTCGCCCGCAGGCCTGACCGTGCCGCTGTCCAATGCCGAGTACCGCCTGCTCTGCACCTTCCTGCGCATGCCGCGGCGCGTATGCAGCCGCGACCAATTGATGGAGCACGCCCGGGGACGTGCCATGGAGTCCTTCGAGCGCAGCATCGACCTGCTCGTCTCCCGGCTGAGGAGCAAGCTGTCCGACGATCCGCGCGCGCCGGCGCTGATCAAGACCGTGCGCGGCTCCGGCTATCTGTTCGACATCCAGACCGTGCAGGGCCTGGCGGCCCGGGCCTGACATGGCCGCCGCCGTGCCGGAAGCGCCCGCGAAAGCGGCACCCATTCCGCCGTCCCCGCGGCCCCCCGGCTGGCGCACGACCGCCGCCCGCTGCCTGCCCGACACCCTGTTTGGCCGGCTGGCGCTGTTGCTTTTCGTGGCGGTGCTCGCCAGCCACGTGCTGGCGTTGACGCTGATGTTCGAGTTGCGGCCCGGACCGGGGCCAGGCCCCCGCCACGGGCCGCCTCCAGCCGATGGGCCAAGCGGTGCGCGGCAGGGGGCTCCCGGAACCACGGTCGGCGGGCAGGGCGGCGTGGAGCCACCGCTTCCGCACCATGCCCCGCATCCTCCGGATTGGTGGCATCCGGGCCTGCTGCTGGATATCGGCATCCGCCTGGCGGCACTGATGCTCGCGGCCTGGTGGGGGGCGCGCTGGCTGGCGCGTCCGCTGCACCGGCTCGCCACGGCGGCGCGGCAGCTCGGGACGGATATCCATCGCCCGCCGCTGCCCGAGGATGGCACGGCCGAATGCCGGGAGGCCAGCCGGGTGTTCAACCTGATGCAGGCGCGCATCCGCCGCCAGCTGGATGAGCGCGACCGTTTCGTCGCGGCCGTCTCGCACGACCTGCGCACGCCCCTGACGCGCCTGCGCCTGCGGGCCGAGTCGCTCGAGCAGGACGCCGAGCGCACCGCCTTCGTTCGCGACATCGCCGAGATGGACGCCATGATCGCGGCCACGCTCGACCACCTGCGGGGCGTGGCGGGCGCGGAGCCGCTGGCGCTGCTGGACGTGCAGGCCCTCGTCGAGAGCCTCGTGGACGACGAGCAGGCCTGCGGCCACGAAGTGCGTTGCTCCGGCATCGCCCGCCCGCTGCCCGCGCGCGCCGGCGCGCTCAGGCGTTGCCTGGACAACCTCGTGGGCAACGCGGTGCGTTACGGTGGCAGCGCAGAGATCGCCCTGGAGGACGCGGCCGATGCATTGCGCATCCATGTGCGGGACCATGGACCCGGCCTGCCGCCGGACGAACTGGGCAAGGTGGTCCAGCCCTTCTATCGCGTCGAGACCTCGCGCAACCGCCATTCCGGGGGCGCCGGCCTGGGCCTGTCGATCGCCAGCGACATCGTGCAGCGCCATGGGGGCAGCCTGTTGCTGTCCAATGCCCTTGGCGGAGGACTGCGGGCGACCGTGGTCCTGCCGCGCCCGGACGACCCTGCAGCCCCCGGGCGCGCGCCTGCCTGACGCGCCGCTGCAGGCGGAACCCGCGCGGTTCAGCCCGCCAGGGCCTCCGCGTTCCCGACGCGCTCGAACCGGGGGCGAGGCTGTCCGTCGATCTGCACCGTCTCCGCGAACATGGCCGCGGGCCGCACCCACAGCCCCCGGTCGCCGTAGAGCGCCCGGTACACGGTCATCGGCTCGAGCGTTTCGCTGTGCCGCGCGGTGCCGATCACTTCGTAGAGCATGCCTTTGTAATGCCGGTAGAGGCCGGGAGGAGTGGGCTGCAGCGGAGGCAGTTCGCCGTCGGGTGGGAGGGACTGTGCATCGCCGGATTGTGCGCCGGCCCGCACCCGCCCGGGCATTCCCCGGAGCCCGGGTCAGCGTCGCGCTGCGGAGCTTTCGAGCTGGCCCGCTCCCGCACGGGCGATGACGCGCGCCGCCAGTCCCGCGGTATCTTCCAGCACGTAGCCGTAGAAGTCCGACGGCTTCCATGCGGGAGCAGTCACCAGGGCCGATGACCAGCGCACGGTGGCCGTGAGGTCCACAGGCTGCCCGTTGAGCACCGTGCCGCTGTCGTAGAACGTGGAGGCGCACTCGCTGGCGGAAAACAGCGCCGCGCAATCCTGCATCCGTGCCGCCGAGATCCGGGCGTTTGCCACGTCGGCATGCCGCGCGGGCCGGTCCGGGCTGGCGAGCGCCACCACGTTGTTCTCCGCATGCACCTTGCCGCTCTGGCCCAGCGTGATGCCGGCGAGCCAGGGATAGTCGGCCGAGGTGTCCCGCGTGCTCTCGTAGTAGTTGTTGTAGAGGTGCACCATCCCGTAGCGGACCCGGGCCTGGCGCTGCCGCAGGTTCTGGAAATAGTTGCCGTGGAACGTCACCTTCAGCATGCGCGGATTGCCGCTGTCCGCGCCGGGCACATCGGTGCCGCCGATCAGGAATGCCTTGTCGTGGTCATGGAAATGGTTGTTCGACAGGGTGACGTAGTTGCCGTGCCGGGTGACGTCCACGAGGCCGTCATGGTGCTGCACCTTGAAATCGCTGCCGCTGTAGTCCGTGCCGTGCACCGTCTCGTGCCACACGGAAGGGAAGGCATGGTCGTGGCGGTCGCCGTCGCTGAAGGTGTTGTGGTCGATCCACACGTGGCTGGCATGGGCGACGGAAATGAGGTCGTACTCCGAGTTCCATCGGCCGTCGGAGGAGTCCGTCGGGTCCCATTGGGGGAAGTCGTCGAATGCGTCTTCGAAAGCGATGTTGCGGATCACGATGTTGGCGACCGGCGCATCCGGCATGCCCAGCAGGAGGTTGCCGTGCAGGATCCTCGCGTCCGTGCCGATGCCCAGCAGGGACGTGTTGTCCGGCACGCCGATCGTCACGACGCGCCTTTGCAGTTCCGCCGCGCAGGCCCGCGCGTCTTCCGGCTTGCCGCTCACCGTTCGCGCATTGCCCCAGACGCCCGGGCGGTAGGCCGCGAGGTAGTCCGACCAGAGGCTGGCCTGGGATGCATAGCCGTGCACCGACGATGCACAGGAGCCCGCCACGTAGCGGTCCGGCGTGTAAGGGCGCAGCTGGCCGTCCACGTTCAGGTCGATGGTGCCCTGGATGCGGATGACCTTGGGCGCCTTGTCCGGCGTCCCCTGCACCGAACCGTCCGGTGCGATCACGGCGGTGTTGCCGTAGAGCGCCTGGACGAGTTCGTTGCGGTTCCTCACCGTGTAGGTCCTTTCTGCCGCGGCGCCCTGTCCCCCGGTGGTCGGCGTGCCATGGGAGGCCCAGCCCGTCGCGCCCAGAGAGTCGATGCTGCCTGCGGGCGCCGCCGCAGCCTGCGCGGCCACACTCTCACCGCCGCAGGCGCACACCAGCGCTGCGGCCGCCGTGGCGGCGGCTGCCAGGCGCAGCGCCCGGCGTGTCGGAAGCAGCGGGGTCGCGCGCAGTCGTCGCATGGGTGCATGGTGCATATGCGCCCAATCTAATCCCGGCAGTGCCCGGCGCGCCGGAAAAACGCATGCGGTTTTCTTTTGCAGCGCATTGCATTCCGTAACAGCGGCGCGCCTGGCACGCATGGATGGGACAATCGGCCCATGCACCCGAAAGCCCTTCTGGATGCCTGCGCGGAACTCGTCAGGCTCACCCTTCAATTCGAACACCCCGCCGATGCCGTCGTGTCCCGCTATTTCCGGGACCACCGCTCCCTCGGTCCGCGCGAACGCGCCACCCTCGCCGAAACCGCCTACACCGTCCTGCGCAAGAAGCTGCTGTTCGAGCAGCTGGCGCGCTCCGGCTCGGGCCCGCGCGAGCGGCGCCTCGCCATCCTGGGCTTCCACGGCCCGCGCGACTTCCTCAAGAGCGCGCTCTCCGACACCGAGAAGAACTGGCTCGACCAGTGCGACGCCGTGCCGCCGTCCGACCTGCTGGAGCCGCACCGCCACAACCTGCCCGACTGGCTCGTGCAGCCGCTCCGGCGCCAGGTGGGCGAAGGCTTCTGGGCCCTGGCGGACAGCCTCGCCCAGCCGGCGCCGCTCGACCTGCGCGTCAACGACCTGAACGCCAGGCGCGCCGACGTGCAGAAGGAACTGGCCAAGGCCGGCATTCCTGCAGTGCCCACGCCGTACTCCCCCTGGGGCCTGCGCGTGGACGGCAAGCCGGCGCTCACCAAGGTCGATGCGTTCGCGCGCGGCGCAGTCGAGGTGCAGGACGAAGGCTCGCAGCTCCTCGCCCTGCTGCTGCAGCCCCGCCGCGGCGAAATGGTGGTGGACTTCTGCGCCGGCGCCGGCGGCAAGACGCTCGCCATCGGTGCGGCCATGCGCAGCACCGGGCGGCTCTACGCCTTCGACGTCTCCGCCCACCGGCTCGACGCGCTCAAGCCGCGGCTGGCCCGCAGCGGCCTCTCCAACGTGCATCCTGCCGCCATCGCGCACGAGCGCGACGAGCGCATCAAGCGCCTGGCCGGCAAGATCGACCGCGTGCTGGTGGACGCACCGTGCTCCGGCCTGGGCACCCTGCGCCGCAACCCGGACCTGAAATGGCGGCAGTCCCCCCACGCCATCCAGGAACTGGTGGCCAAGCAGACCGCCATCCTGCAGAGCGCCTCGCGCCTGCTCAAGCCGGGCGGACGCCTGGTGTACGCCACCTGCAGCATCCTCCCCGAGGAAAACGAGGGTATCGCGGAAGCCTTCAGTGCGGCACATTCCGACTTCGTGGCGGAAGACGTGGGCGCGCTGCTCGAGCAACTCAAGGTCGAGGGCGCCGCCGGACTGTGCAGCGGGGGCGCCAGCGGCACTGGCTATTTGCGCCTGTGGCCCCATCTGCACCACACCGACGGCTTCTTCGCCGCGGTATGGACCCGGAAAGGCTGATTTCCCCCGGCCGGTCCGCCGATGAAAACACCGCGCATGGCGCGGTCTTGTGCAACTTCCCGGGCATATCGGCTTCTAAAATCAATGAAGTGCCCTTCATCGGGCAATTTTCCGTCCGCTTTTCTCAAAGGCTTCCCATGCACCTTCCCGACCGGGCCGTCTTCGATGCCATCCTTGCCTGGATGGCCAATGGCCTGCTGGACCTGTCCTGGTGGGAGATCGTCCTCTACACGCTCGTGACCACGCACATCACGATCGCCGCCGTGACGATCTTCCTGCACCGCGCCCAGGCGCACCGCTCGGTGGACCTCGGCGCCGTGCCGTCGCATTTCTTCCGCTTCTGGCTGTGGGTGGGCACGGGCATGGTCACGAAGGAATGGGTGGCCGTCCATCGCAAGCACCACGCCAAGTGCGAGACCGTCGACGACCCCCACAGCCCCCAGACCCGCGGCCTGGACACGGTGATGTGGCGCGGCGCGGAGCTCTACCGCTCCGAAGCGGGCAATGCCGAGACCCTGGCCAAGTTCGGCCACGGCACGCCCGACGACTGGATCGAGCGCAACCTCTACAGCCGCTTCGCATGGCAGGGCGTGGGCCTGATGCTGGTGATCGACCTGCTGCTGTTCGGCGCCATCGGCGCCACCGTCTGGGCCGTGCAGATGCTCTGGATCCCGTTCTGGGCCGCAGGCGTGGTCAACGGCATCGGCCACTTCTGGGGCTACCGCAACTTCGAGGCGCAGGACGCCAGCACCAACCTCGTGCCGTGGGGGCTCGTGATCGGTGGCGAGGAACTGCACAACAACCACCACACCTATCCCACCTCGGCGAAGTTCTCGGTCAAGCCCTACGAGTTCGACGTGGGCTGGCTCTACATCAGCCTGATGCGCCGCGTGGGCTGGGCCACCGTCAGGAAGGTGCCGCCCAAGCTGCGCCTGGGCGCCGTCAAGCCGGTGGCCGACGAGAAGACCCTGGAGGCCCTGATCGCCAACCGTTACGAGGTCATGGCCGGCTATGCGCGCGGCGTGCGCCGCGCCTGCCGCCAGGAGATCGCCGCCCTCAAGGCCCGCAAGGCGGACGTGTCCGTACTGCGCGCTGCGCGCCGCTGGCTGCACCGCGATGCCGAAAAGGTGCCCGCACGCGCCCGGGAGCAGCTTGCCCGCGCCCGCGAGGCCCACCCGGTGCTCGACACCATGGTCACCATGCGCGAGGAACTGCGCCAGCTCTGGCTGAACACCTCGCAGTCGCGCGAGCAGCTGACGGCCGACCTGCAGGCGTGGTGCCGCCGCGCCGAGGAGAGCGGCGTCGCCGCGCTGCGCGAATTCTCCCTGAGGCTGCGTGCCGCGCAGGCCTGACGCCCAAGCCCGTCCCGGCACGGCCGTCGCGGCCCCGGCTGGCGGATCTATCGCGCCGTAGTGGCGCGCGGGCCGGCTGCCGCTCTGCGGCGCGACCCGCCCCATGCCGCGGCGGCGGCCGCCAGCAGCGCCCGCGCCGCGGTCGTGGCCCCGGCCAGTCCCGCCACGCCGGCCCGGAGCACGGCGCCCAGCGGCGAAAGCGCCGGCGCCGGCTCCAGCAGCACGGCATGCGCCGTGGCATGCCCCGGATTCGACACCTCCATCCACTCCGGCCCGCAAGCCGGCGAACCTTCCCGGCACTGCCCGGCTTCCAGGTGGCCCAGGTCCACCTGGGACGCCACCACCTGGCCCCAGACGACCGGGCCGGAACGCAGGGCAAGCCGGCCGCTCTCCACCACCAGCGATGCGCCGGGCGGCAGGCACACCAGCAGCTTCTGGCCGGGCTGCACGGACAGCGGCGAGGCCGCGGGGCTGGAACAGCCTGCCGCAAGGGCGGCGGGGGTGGGGCGGGTGATATGCGGCATGGTTTCTCCTTGGAGCGGAATGCATCGGGACAGGGCTTCATCCTAGGGAGAACCCTGATTCGAAAACAGGCACAGGGTGTCCGCTTGCAGAGGGGAACAGCGCGGGTTTTTCTGTCTCTGTTATGGTGTGGGCGTGGCCTGTCTGTATCTGTGCGGCCGCCCAGGCCCGCGGCATGATGGCCGGATCGGCCTTCCACGGCCATGTTCCCGTTTCGCTTCCGCCGAGGCGCCTTCGCCATGCACGATTCCGTCGCCGAATTTCCCCAGCCGCCCGCCGCGCAGGCCGCCTCCCAGCCGCGCTACCGGCAGATCGCGGGCCTGTACACACAGGCCATCACGGCAGGCAGCCTGCAGCCTGGCCAGCGCCTGCCCTCCGTCCGGGAGCTGTGCCAGCGGCACGGCGTGAGCCTCACCACTGCCCTGCAGGTGTTGCGGCACCTCGAAGCCGAAGGCTTCGCCCAGGCCCGCGAGCGGGTGGGGTACTTCGCCTCCGTTCCCGGCCGCGTGTCCTCGCTGCCCGCCGCCCGCGAGCCGGAGCTGCACGAGCCGCTCGCACCGGACCCGCATGTGTTCGCCGGCATCAACGAGCGCATCTCCACCTTCCTCGAAAAGGCCCGCCGCGCGCCCCTGGCGCTGGACCTGGGCAGCGCCATGCCGGCGCCCGCGCTGTTCGATGCCGAGGCGCTCAACCGCCTCGCGATCCGGCTGCTGCGCGAGCAGCCCGACATCCTCGTGTACAGCCCGTCGGCGCCTTCCACGCATCCGGAATTCCAGCGGGCCATGGCGCACCACGCACTGAGCTTCGGCCTGAGCCTCGCGCCCGAGGGCATCGGCGCCACGCATGGCAACTCGGAGGCCGTCAACCTCGCCCTCGATGCAGTGGCCGAGCCCGGCGACGTGATCGCGGTCGAATCGCCCACCTTCTTCGGCATCCTGCAGGCCATCGAGGTGCGCGGCCTGCGCGCGCTCGAGATTCCCTGCAGTCCCCACACCGGCATATCGATCGAGGCACTGGAGCTCGCGGCCCGCAACGAACCGCGCCTCAAGGCAGTGGTGGTGGTGCCGCACCTGCAGATGCCCCAGGGCAGCGTCATGCCCGATGCCCACAAGGAACGCCTTGTCGCGCTGTGCGTGGAGCACGGCCTCGCCCTCATCGAGGACGACATCTACCGCGAGTTCGTCGAGTCCGCCCAGCCGATGCGGCCCGCCAAGGCCTGGGATCGCCCGGGCGACGCAGGGCAGGTGATCTACTGCGCTTCCCTCAGCAAGAGCTTCGCTCCCGGGCTGCGCCAGGGATGGATGAGTGCGGGGCGCTGGAACGCGCGCGTGCAGATGCTCAAGTTCGCCCGCACGCGCAACATGCAGACTTGGTCGCAACTGCTCGCCGCCCGCACCGTGGGCTCGCCCGCCTACGACCGCCACCTGCGCCGCATGCGGGCGTCGCTGAAGGAGCAGCGCGAGCAGTCGGCGCGCGCGGTGGCCCGGTACTTCCCCGCGGGAACACGCCTGAGCCTGCCGCCCGGCGGCATCAGCCTGTGGCTGGAATTGCCCGCGGGCCTGTCCTCCACGCGGCTCTACGACGATGCCCTGGCGCGCGGCATCCGCGTGGCGCCCGGGCCCATGTTCTCCAATACCGGCCGCTATGAACGTTTTTTGCGGCTCAGCTGCGGCATGCCATTCACGCCGGCGGTGGAAGAGGGCTACCGGGTACTGGGCGAGTTGCTGGCCGGCCAGTGCGACGCCCTGCAGGAGGCTGGCCGCGCGCCGCTGCGGGAAGAGCGCCGCCGGGCCGCCGCGGCCTGAGGCGGCCTGGAAAAAGAAAAGCCGCCCTCGGTGGGGCGGCCTTCTCGGGAAATCGCTGCAAGAGGCTGGCGCCTTACTTCAGCTTCATTTCCTTGTACTCGACGTGCTTGCGAGCCTTGGGGTCGAACTTGATGATCGACATCTTCTCGGGCATCGTCTTCTTGTTCTTGGTGGTGGTGTAGAAGTGGCCGGTTCCTGCGGTGGATTCCAGCTTGATCTTGTCGCGTCCGCCTTTGGTTGCCATGGTGCTACTCCTTAAGCCTGGCCACGTGCACGCAGGTCGGCGAGCACGGAATCGATGCCGTTCTTGTCGATCAGACGCAGGGCGGCGCTGGAAACACGCAGGCGCACCCAGCGGTTTTCGCTCTCGACCCAGAAACGGCGGTATTGCAGGTTCGGCAGGAACCGGCGCTTGGTTTTGTTGTTGGCGTGGGAAACGTTGTTCCCGACCATGGGCTTCTTGCCCGTGACGTCGCAGACGCGTGCCATGAGGACACTCCGATTTTTTCAAATACAGCCGCAGGACATGCACGCTCCGCTTGGGAATTGCAGAGCCTGTCCGTGCGGCCTCACCTCGCCAGATAGGGTGGCGGTAACCCGGTTGGTATCTGCTGCGTGGCAGCGGACCACTTAAAAAAGCGGTGCGCAATATGCAGCAAAGCCGCGCATTATAGCGCGGCCTTCAAAAAGGTGTCCAGCCCGCGCGGCTTCCGCACCGCGGACGGGCCGGGCGCGCGTCAGATCACGCCTTCCTGCTCCAGGAAACGCTGCGCGTCGAGGGCGGCCATGCAGCCCGTTCCGGCGCTGGTGATGGCCTGGCGATAGACATGGTCCTGCACGTCGCCTGCCGCGAACACGCCGGGCACGCTGGTCTGCGTGGCGAAGCCCTTGAGCCCGCCCTGCGTGACGATGTAGCCGTTCTCCAGCGTCAGCTGGCCCTCGAAGATGCCGGTGTTGGGCGCGTGGCCGATCGCGATGAAGCAGCCCTGCAGCGCGATGTCCTGCGT
This sequence comes from Acidovorax sacchari, assembly GCF_042847045.1. Lineage (NCBI taxonomy): Bacteria > Pseudomonadati > Pseudomonadota > Betaproteobacteria > Burkholderiales > Comamonadaceae > Acidovorax > Acidovorax sacchari. Next base: position 3,890,946 of record NZ_AP035783.1, on the reverse strand, counting down.
GCTGCCGTCCAGCGTGCTCTTGATGCGGATGCCCGTCACGCCGCCGTCGTTGCCCAGCACCTCGTCGAGCGTATGGAATACCTTCAGCTCGATCTTGCCGGCGGCCACCTTCTCGTTGAGCTTGTCCACCAGGATGGGCTCGGCCTTGAACTTGTCGCGGCGGTGCACCAGCGTCACCTTGCGGGCGATGTTGGAGAGGTAGAGGGCCTCTTCCACGGCGGTATTGCCGCCGCCCACCACGCACACGTCCTGCTCGCGGTAGAAGAAACCGTCGCAGGTCGCGCAGCCGGACACGCCGCGGCCCATGAACGCCTCTTCGGATGGCAGTCCCAGGTACTTGGCAGAGGCGCCCGTGGCGATGATGAGCGAATCGCAGGTGTAGGTGCCGCTGTCGCCGGTGAGCGTGAACGGGCGCCTGGACAGGTCCACCTGGTTGATGTGGTCGAACACCACCTGCGTCTTGAAGCGCTCGGCATGCTCCAGGAAGCGCTGCATCAGTTCCGGACCCTGCACGCCGTTCACGTCGGCGGGCCAGTTGTCCACCTCCGTCGTCGTCATGAGCTGGCCGCCCTGCGCGATGCCGGTGATCAGCACCGGGTTCAGGTTGGCGCGGGCGGCGTACACGGCGGCCGTGTAGCCGGCGGGGCCGGAACCCAGGATCATGACTTTGGCGTGTTGCGTAGTGGACATGGTGAAAAGTAAGAGTTTGTGCCGGGACTTTCCCCAGATGCGGCCGGCTGCCCGAGTATCCACCCGGGGCCGGCCCGCGAGGGGACGGGGTTTTCAATCGCCGCGATTGTAGGAAACAGTTGGAATCCCGGACGGCGCCAGGGGTGGGCAGGGCCCCTGCGCTCCTGACCGCCGAGCAGGGCATCGGGTAAGCTTGCCGCGCTCTTCGACCTATGACGTATTCCCTCAACACCCTCAATGCTTCTGCCGGGGGCAGATCGGCGCCACGCAGCATGGCGGCGCGCTTCGGCCACGAGATCGGCCTGGTGGTCGGGCTGCTGGCCCTGGTTTTCTGGCTGCTGGCCCTGGCCAGCTATTCGGCGCAGGACGCCGCATGGTCCACCTCCGGCGCGCACGACAGCCGGCTCATGGCGAACTGGGCCGGGCGCCTGGGCGCCTGGCTGGCCGACAGCAGTTATTTCGCCCTCGGTTTTTCCGTGTGGTGGTGCGTGGCCGCGGGCGTGCGCGCCTGGATTGCCTCTCTCGCGCGCTGGATGCGCGGCGGAGAGTCCGCGACCCCCGGGCAGAGCCCGCTGGCGCGGCGGCTGATGTTCTGGAGCGGCCTCGCGCTGCTGCTGTGCGCGAGCACGGCCCTGGAGTGGTCGCGCCTCTATCGGCTGGAGCCGCTGCTGCCCGGGCATGCCGGCGGCGTGCTCGGCTATATCACCGGCCCCGCCGGCGTGAAGTGGCTGGGCTTCACCGGCTCGGGCCTGGTGGCCGTGATCGCGGTCGTTGCGGGCGCCGCGCTGGTGTTCCGCTTCTCCTGGGGCCAGCTGGCCGAACGGCTGGGCGGCCGCATCGACGGGCTGGTCCAGTTCGGCAGGGCGAGCCGCGAGAAGGCCCGCGATGTCGCGGCCGGCAAGCGCGCCGCCCGCGAGCGCGAGGAAGTGGTGCAGGAAGAGCGCCACGAGATCCAGGAGCACCATCCGCAGCCCGTGCAGATCATCGAGCCCGTGCTCATGGCGGACGCACCCCCGAGCGCGCGCGTGGTGAAGGAGCGGCAGAAGCCCCTCTTCACCGAAATGCCCGACAGCCGCCTGCCGCAGGTGGACCTGCTCGATGGCGCCCAGGCGCGGCAGGAAACGGTGGCGCCCGAGACGCTGGAGATGACCAGCCGCCTCATCGAGAAGAAGCTCAAGGACTTCGGCGTCGAGGTGCGTGTCGTGGCGGCCATGCCCGGGCCGGTGATTACCCGCTACGAGATCGAGCCTGCCACCGGCGTGAAGGGTTCGCAGATCGTGAACCTCGCCAAGGACCTGGCCCGCTCGCTGTCGCTGGTGTCCATCCGCGTGATCGAGACCATCCCCGGCAAGAACTACATGGCGCTGGAACTGCCCAATGCCAAGCGCCAGTCGATCCGCCTTTCCGAGATCCTGGGCTCCCAGATCTACCACGAGGCCAAGAGCCTGCTCACCATGGGCCTGGGCAAGGACATCGTGGGCAATCCGGTGGTGGCCGACCTCGCCAAGATGCCGCACGTGCTCGTGGCCGGCACCACGGGTTCGGGCAAGTCGGTGGGGATCAACGCGATGATCCTCTCGCTGCTCTACAAGGCCGAGGCGCGCGACGTGCGCCTGCTGATGATCGACCCCAAGATGCTGGAAATGTCGGTCTACGAGGGCATCCCGCACCTGCTCGCGCCCGTGGTCACCGACATGAAGCAGGCCGCGCACGGCCTCAACTGGTGCGTGGCCGAGATGGAGCGCCGCTACAAGCTCATGTCCAAACTGGGCGTGCGCAACCTCGCGGGCTACAACACCAAGATCGACGAGGCCAAGGCGCGCGAGGAATTCATCTACAACCCCTTCAGCCTCACCCCCGAGGAGCCCGAACCGCTGGAGCGCCTGCCGCACATCGTCGTCATCATCGACGAGTTGGCCGACCTCATGATGGTGGTGGGCAAGAAGATCGAGGAACTGATCGCCCGGCTGGCGCAGAAGGCGCGGGCGGCCGGCATCCACCTCATCCTGGCCACGCAGCGGCCCAGCGTCGATGTGATCACCGGCCTCATCAAGGCCAACATCCCGACCCGGATCGCCTTCTCGGTGGGCTCGAAGATCGACAGCCGCACCATCCTGGACCAGATGGGCGCCGAGGCGCTGCTGGGCATGGGCGACATGCTCTACATGGCCAGCGGCACCGGGCTGCCCATCCGCGTGCATGGCGCCTTCGTGTCCGACGACGAGGTGCACCGGGTCGTCAGCTACCTCAAGAGCCAGGGCGAGCCCGACTACATCGAGGGCGTGCTCGAGGGCGGGACCGTGGACGGCGACGATGGCGCCTTCGGCGAAGGCGGCGGGGGGGGTGAAGGCGGGGAAAAAGACCCCATGTACGACCAGGCGGTGGAGGTGGTCCTCAAGGACCGCAAGGCCAGCATCTCGTACGTGCAGCGCAAGCTGCGCATCGGCTACAACCGCTCCGCGCGCCTGCTGGAAGACATGGAAAAGGCCGGCCTCGTGAGCGCGCTCACCGCGAGCGGGCAGCGCGAGGTGCTGGTGCCCCACCGCGAGTGACCGCCGGCATGCCGGAGCCTGGACGACAAGGATTGGATCGAAGCATGATGAAACAGTGGTTGGCGATCGCCGCGATCGCGGTCGGCGCCCAGAGCGCCTGGGCCGATGGCCTGGCGAGCCTGGAGTCGTTCATGAAGGGCGCCCAGGCCGGGCGCGCGGATTTCACGCAGACCGTGACATCGCCTCCGAAGGACGGCCAGGCACCGCGCACCAGGACCTCCTCCGGCACCTTCGAGTTCCAGAGGCCGGGGCGCTTCAAGTTCACCTACACCAAGCCTTTCGCCCAGACCATCGTGGCCGACGGCAAGTCGCTCTGGCTCTATGACGCCGACCTGAACCAGGTCACCCAGCGGGCGCAGGCGCAGGCGCTGGGCACCACGCCCGCCGCGCTGCTGGCTTCCGCCCCCGACCTGCAGGCCCTGCGCAAGGATTTCACGCTCGAATCCGCTCCGGACCAGGATGGCCTGCAGTGGGTGCTGGCCACCCCGAAGACCAGGGATGGCCAGCTCAAGAGCGTGCGCGTGGGCTTCCAGGGCGAGCAGCTCGCGGCCCTGGACATCCTCGACAGCTTCGGCCAGCGGTCGGTGATCCGCTTCGCGAATGTCCAGTCCAGTGCTTCCCTGCCGGCTTCCACCTTCGAGTTCAAGCCCCCGCAGGGCGCGGACGTGGTGCGCCAGTGATGCCCGGCAGGGCCGGGTGCTGCCGGCCTGCCTGCTAGATCCAGAGCAGGGCCAGGCCCAGTGCCGCGGGCACCGTCTGGATGTACAGGATCTTGCGGGCCACCGTGGCGGCGCCGTAGAGCCCGGCCACCAGCACGCACAGCAGGAAGAAGGTCAGCACGGCCCGCCCGTGCGGCCCGCCGAGCCACAGGCCCCAGAGCAGTCCGGCCGCCAGGAAGCCGTTGTAGAGCCCCTGGTTGGCTGCCATCACCTTCGTGTCCGCCGCGCGCTCCGGCGTGTTCCGGAACGCCTTGAGACCTGCGGGCTTGTCCCAGAGGAACATCTCCAGAACGAGGATGTAGATGTGCAGCAGCGCGATCAGCGCGGCGACGGCATGGGCAGCGGAATGCATGGATGTGTCTCCGGATGTTGGGGGGCTTGCCCTCGGGCAAGCGCGCGACGCCGGATTGTGCGCGCGGTACGGCACGCAGCCTGGCACCTCGCGGACTCGTGCCTCCGGCAGCGGATTGTCGCTTCGCATGCCCGTGCATGGCTTCGCCTGCATGCCTGGCATTGCCGCAGCGGACGCGCGCTCGGCCCGCTCAGTCCGCGAGCATTTCCGCCACCCGCTGCCGCAGGGCGGGCAGCAATTCGTCGGTGAACCACGGATGGCGCTTCAGCCAGCCGTTGTTGCGTGGACTGGGGTGCGGCAGCACCCACAGGCCCGGTGCGTCGCGGCGCCAGTCCTGCACCGCGTCGGTCAGGGACGCGGGGGCTGGCGTGCGGCGCCCGTGCCAGGCGAGGGCATGCGCGCCGAGCACGATGGTGAGGTGGATGCCGGGCAGCGCGTCCAGCAGCGGCTTGCGCCAGGTGGCGGCGCACTCCGGGCGCGGAGGCAGGTCGCCCGAGCGGCCGGTGCCGGGGTAGCAGAAGCCCATGGGGACGATCGCGATGCGGCCGGGATCGTAGAACGTCTTCCGGTCCACCCCCATCCAGTCGCGCAGCCGCTCGCCGCTCGCATCGTCGAAGGGAATGCCGCTGGCGTGCACCTTGCGGCCCGGTGCCTGCCCCGCGACGAGAATGCGCGCGCCGGTGGAGGCCTGCAGCACGGGGCGCGGCCCGAGGGGCAGGCTGCCTGCGCAGAGAGTGCAGCTGCGCACACTGCGCAGCAGGGGAGCGAGATCGGGCAGGGGGCGCAGCATGTCGTGGGAGGGTGCGGGGACGCCCCACGGCGTCGGCCTGCAGCGCGGAGTCCCCGGATTGGTGCAGGATACCGCCTGCAGGAATAATGGTTGCGGCGGCCCGTCTTTCCCGTTTGCTCCTGCCGGCTTCCCTTTCCCGAACCCACATTCCCTCGCTGCATTGCATTCCACCGCCATGGCCGATCTGTTCTCCGCTCCTCCTGCTGCCCCCCTGGCCGAAGCCCTGCGCCCGGCCAGCCTGGATGAGGTGATCGGGCAGTCGCACCTGCTGGGAGAGGGCAAGCCGCTGAGGCTCGCGTTCGAGTCGGGCAAGCCGCACTCCATGATCTTCTGGGGGCCGCCAGGTGTGGGCAAGACGACCCTGGCCCGGCTCACGGCCACGGCATTCCAGTGCGAGTTCATCGCCTTGTCTGCGGTGTTCTCCGGTGTCAAGGACATCCGCGCGGCCATGGAGCAGGCGCAGCACAACCTGGCGATGGGCAGGCACACGATCCTGTTCGTGGACGAAATCCACAGGTTCAACAAGTCCCAGCAAGACGCCCTGCTTCCCTATGCGGAAAGCGGCCTGGTGACCTTCATCGGGGCCACCACCGAGAACCCGTCCTTCGAGGTGAACTCGGCTCTGCTGTCGCGCGCCCAGGTCTATGTACTGAAGTCCCTGACGGATGAGGAACTGCGGCTGCTTTTGAAGCGTGCGCAAGAGATGGCCCTCAGCCATCTGCAGTTCGACGAACTGGCAACGGACACCATCATCGGCTATGCGGACGGCGACGCGAGACGGTTCCTGAACCTGCTGGAGCAGACCAGCACGGCCGCCAGGGCTTCGGGGATCACGGCGATCACGGCCGACTTCCTGCAGAACGCCCTGACGCTGAACAGCCGGCGTTTCGACAAGGGCGGGGACAATTTCTACGACCAGATTTCAGCCTTGCACAAGTCGGTGCGCGGCTCCCATCCGGACGCGGCCCTCTACTGGCTCACGCGCATGCTGGACGGCGGTGCGGACGCGAGGTATCTGGCGCGGCGCATTGTCCGCATGGCGTGGGAAGACATCGGGCTGGCCGATCCGAGGGCCATGCAGATCGCCAACGACGCAGCGCTGACCTATGAGCGGCTGGGAAGCCCGGAAGGTGAGCTGGCCCTGGGCCAGGCCGTGATCTACCTGGCGGTCGCGGCCAAGAGCAACGCCGGCTACAACGCGTACAACGCTGCCCGGGCCTTCGTGAAGAAGGACAAGAGCCGTGAAGTGCCGGTCCACCTGCGCAACGCACCCACTAAGCTTATGAAGGAGCTGGGCTATGGCCACGAGTACCGGTACGCGCACGATGAACCCAATGCCTACGCTGCCGGGGAAACCTACCTTCCCGACGGCATGGACGAGCCGGGCTGGTACCAACCCGTGCCCAGGGGCCTCGAGGTGAAGATCGCGGAAAAGCTGGCGGTGCTCAGAAGCTGGGACGAAGAAGCCGGCAGGAAGTGAGTCGAAGGCCCGGGGGGCGGGCGATGGATGAAGTGTCCTGCCCCCGCGTCCGCGCCCGAATGGATCAGCGCACCTAATGGCTTGTGCGGGCTCCTGATGCCCTGGCCATCCCCGGGAAAACCCCGTCCAGCCGTGGTAAGGCGGCCGCAAGGCATCTGGCTACAATCCCGCACCAAACCCGCGTGGCACCTGTCCTGGCGGGTTTTTTGCTACATGGCAATCGGGCCCAAAAGGCTGAACCGATTCCCGGCCCAATAACGGGATGGGACGTTATCAACGAAGGACTTTTTCTATGGACATTTTGCTGCAGCAGATCATCAACGGTCTGGTCCTCGGCAGCATGTACGCCTTGATAGCCTTGGGCTATACCATGGTGTACGGCATCATTCAGTTGATCAACTTCGCCCACGGGGAAGTGCTCATGATCGGCGCGCTGACCAGTTGGAGCTGCATCGGGCTGATGCAGGAGGCCATGCCGGGCGCGCCGGGCTGGGTCATCCTCCTGCTGGCCACGATCATCGCCTGCGTGGTCGCCGCCGCGCTCAACTTCACCATCGAGAAAGTCGCCTACCGTCCGCTGCGCAGCAGCCCCCGCCTCGCCCCCCTGATCACCGCCATCGGCATGTCCATCCTGCTGCAGACGCTGGCGATGATCATCTGGAAGCCGAACTACAAGCCCTATCCCACGCTGCTGCCGACCACGCCGTTCCAGATCGGCGGCGCGGTGATCACCTCCACGCAGGTGCTGATCCTGGCCGTCACGGCCATCGCGCTCGCCTCGCTGGTCTACCTGGTCAACTACACCAAGCTCGGCCGCGCCATGCGCGCCACCGCGGAGAACCCGCGCGTCGCCGCCCTGATGGGCGTCAAGCCGGACATGGTGATTTCGGCCACCTTCATCATCGGCGCCGTGCTCGCCGCGATCGCCGGCATCATGTACGCCTCCAACTACGGCACCGCCCAGCACACCATGGGTTTCCTGCCGGGCCTGAAGGCCTTCACGGCGGCCGTGTTCGGCGGCATCGGCAATCTGGCCGGCGCGGTGGTGGGCGGCATCCTGCTGGGGCTCATCGAGGCCATCGGCTCGGGCTACATCGGCACCCTCACGGGCGGCCTGCTGGGCAGCAACTACACCGACATCTTCGCCTTCATCGTGCTGATCATCATCCTCACGCTGCGCCCCTCGGGCCTGCTGGGCGAGCGTGTGGCCGACCGTGCCTGAGGAGAGCATTCCCATGAAAAACAACAAAGCCCAGTGGATCATCGGCGCCATCGCGCTGCTCGTCCTGCCGCTCATCCTGCAGTCCTTCGGCAACGCCTGGGTCCGCATCGCCGACCTCGCGCTGCTCTACGTCATGCTCGCCCTGGGCCTGAACATCGTGGTCGGCTATGCCGGCCTGCTGGACCTCGGCTACGTGGCCTTCTATGCCGTGGGGGCCTACCTCTTCGGCCTCATGGCGTCGCCGCACCTGTCCGACACCTTCGCGAGCTTCGCGGCCATGTTCCCCAACGGGCTGCACACCTCCCTCTGGCTCGTGATACCGCTGGCCGCGCTGGTGGCCGCGATCTTCGGGGCGTTGCTGGGGGCGCCCACGCTCAAGCTGCGCGGCGACTACCTCGCCATCGTGACGCTGGGCTTCGGCGAGATCATCCGCATCTTCCTGAACAACCTGGACCACCCCATCAACCTGACCAACGGCCCCAAGGGCATCGGCCAGATCGACTCCGTCAAGGTCTTCGGCCTGGACCTGGGCCGGCGCCTGGAGGTGTTCGGCTACGACATCAACTCCGTCACGCTCTACTACTACCTGTTCCTGATCCTGGTGGTGCTCAGCGTCATCATCTGCTACCGGCTGCAGGATTCGCGCATCGGCCGTGCCTGGATGGCCATCCGCGAGGACGAGATCGCCGCCAAGGCCATGGGCATCAACACCCGCAACCTCAAGCTGCTGGCCTTCGGCATGGGCGCTTCCTTCGGTGGCGTCTCCGGCGCGATGTTCGGTGCCTTCCAGGGCTTCGTCTCGCCCGAGTCGTTCAGCCTGATGGAGTCGGTGATGATCGTCGCCATGGTGGTGCTGGGCGGCATCGGCCACATCCCCGGCGTGATCCTGGGTGCCGTGCTGCTGTCCGCACTGCCCGAGGTGCTGCGCTACGTGGCCGGCCCGCTGCAGTCCATGACGGACGGCCGCCTCGACTCCGCCATCCTGCGCCAGCTGCTGATCGCGCTGGCCATGATCGTCATCATGCTGATGCGCCCGCGCGGCCTCTGGCCGTCGCCCGAGCACGGCAAGAGCCTCGTGCAGAAGTCCTGAGAACACCCTTCGAGAGCAATGAACATGGCAGAAACAACCAACGAAGTGGTGCTGCAGGTCGCCGGTATTTCCAAGCGCTTCGGCGGGCTGCAGGCCCTGTCCGACGTCGGCATCACCATCGGCCGCGGCCAGGTCTACGGCCTCATCGGCCCCAACGGCGCGGGCAAGACCACCTTCTTCAACGTCATCACGGGCCTCTACACGCCCGACAGCGGCACCTTCCAGCTGGCCGGCAAGCCCTATGAACCCACGGCGGTGCACGAGGTCGCCAAGGCGGGCATCGCGCGCACGTTCCAGAACATCCGCCTCTTCGCAGAGATGACGGCGCTCGAGAACGTGATGGTGGGCCGGCACATCCGCACGCAGTCCGGCCTCATCGGCGCGGTCTTCCGCACCAAGGCCTTCAAGGAGGAAGAGGCCGCGATCGCCAGGCGCGCGCAGGAACTGCTCGACTACGTGGGCATCGGCAAATACGCCGATTTCAAGGCACGCACCCTGTCCTACGGCGACCAGCGCCGCCTGGAGATCGCGCGCGCCCTGGCCACCGATCCCCAGCTGATCGCGCTCGACGAACCCGCGGCCGGCATGAACGCCACCGAGAAGGTGCAACTGCGTGAACTGATCGACCGCATCCGCCGCGACAACCGGACCATCCTGCTCATCGAGCACGACGTGAAACTGGTGATGGGCCTGTGCGACCGAGTGACCGTGCTCGACTACGGCAAGCAGATCGCCGAAGGAACCCCTGCCGACGTGCAGAAGAATGAAAAAGTGATTGAGGCCTACCTGGGCACCGGAGGACACTGAGCATGGCCGAGAAATCCAACAACGTACTGCTGTCCGTGAAGGGCCTGAAGGTGGCCTACGGCGGCATCCAGGCCGTCAAGGGCGTGGACTTCGAGGTGCGCGAGGGCGAACTCGTCTCCCTCATCGGCTCCAACGGCGCCGGCAAGACCACGACGATGAAGGCCATCACCGGCACGCTGGCGATGAACGACGGCGACATCCACTACCTGGGCGAGAGCATCCGCGGCAAGGGCGCCTGGGACCTCGTGAAGAAGGGGCTGGTGATGGTTCCCGAGGGCCGCGGCGTGTTCGCCCGCATGACCATCACCGAGAACCTGCTGATGGGCGCCTACACGCGCAACGACAAGGCCGGCATCCAGGCCGACATCGAGAAGATGTTCAACATCTTCCCCCGCCTTCGCGAGCGCAAGGACCAGCTCGCGGGCACCATGTCCGGCGGCGAGCAGCAGATGCTCGCCATGGGCCGCGCGCTCATGAGCCAGCCCAAGGTGCTGCTGCTGGACGAACCCTCCATGGGCCTGTCTCCCATCATGGTGGACAAGATCTTCGAGGTGGTGCGCGACGTCTATGCCCTGGGCGTGACCATCGTGCTGGTCGAGCAGAATGCCAGCCGCGCGCTGGCCCTGGCCGATCGCGGCTACGTGATGGAGTCCGGCCTGATCACCATGACCGGTCCGGGCCAGGACCTGCTGAACGATCCGCGCGTGCGTGCCGCCTACCTGGGCGAGTGACGCGCGACGGCGCCCTGCGCCATGGACGAGAAAAAGGCCCCGCGAGGGGCCTTTTGCGTTTAGTACCGGTACTGCACGCCGATCGTCGTCATGTCCACGTCCGACTTGCCGTCGGCGAAGTGCAGGCGGTGGCGCTCCCACTCCAGCACGGCAGCCCACTGGGGATTGAAGGCCCAGCGCACGCCCGCGCCGTAGGACAGCCCGAAGCCGCTGTCGTTGCCCGTGGCCACGCCGAAGCCGGGATCGCCGGAAGTCTTCGTGCGGCCGTAGGTCGTGCCGAGCTTGCCGAAGACGTCGAACTGGTCGCCGATCGGCGCACGGCCCACCAGGCTGAAATTCAGCCCCTGGGCCTTGGTGTCTCCACCGAGGCGGCTGGCGGTGCCGAAGTTCAGGTAGCCGAACTCCACGCCGAAGTTGGGATGGAAGAAGCCGCCCGTATAGAGCTTCCAGCCGGTGTCGCTGTCGTCGAAGTTGAAGAGGCTGGTGCCGTTGCGCAGGTCGTATTTGGACTGGCCCGCACTCAGGCCGATGTAGCCCTGCTGCGTGGCGGGGATGAAGGAGTTGCCGGTCGCGCGGCTGGCCTGCGCGTGGGCGGCCATGGTGCCGCAGGCGAGCGCGAGGGCGCAGGACAGCAGCCGGAGGGAGCGGTTCGGTGTGTGCATGGATTTTCCTTGTAGTGGGAGGGCGGCTGGGCGGTGGCAGGGTGGGTCGCTGCACCTCGGCCCGCGCGCGGGCCTTGGGCCATTGGAAGGGGCGCGGCGCTGCAGGTTTGTGGGCACTCACGTGCCGCGTCTGTAGGAGTGCGCTCACAAGCAGCACGTGCGCTGGCGCAACACTGCGCATCGGGCCGCATCTACCCGGATCGGAGCGGGATCGCGGTCGCGGTTAAACTCGCGCCTTTCTTGAAATCGTCACCATTTCGTCACAATGCGGCAGCCGCCGGATGTGGCGCATGCCTGCCAGTCGTCCAGGAGTCCCCATGTTGTTTGGAAAGCTGTTGCCCCGCGAGGGCAATTTTTTCGAGATGTTCAACCAGCATGCGGACCGCATCGTCGAGGCGGCGAGGGCCTTCTCCCAACTGGTCGCCAACTACAACGACCCGCACCTGCGCGACAAGTACAACCAGGACGTGGACAACGCCGAGCGGGCGGCCGACCGCGTGACCCACGAGGTCAACCGCACGCTGCACAAGACCTTCATCACGCCGATCGACCGCGAGCAGATCCACTCGCTCATCAACACGATGGACGATGTGGCCGACCTGATCCAGGACTCGGCGGAAACCATGGCGCTCTATGACGTGCGCCACATGACCGAAGAGATCTCCCGCCTGACGGACCTGAGCCTGAAGTGCTGCGAGCGGCTGCGCGATGCCGTGAAGCTGCTGGAGAAGATCGCCGATCCGGGCGTGGCCGAGGCGGCGCTCAAGACCTGCGAGGAAATCGACCGCCTGGAAGGCGACGCCGACCGCGTCATGCGCAGCGCCATGAGCAAGCTCTTCCGCGAAGAGCCCGACGTGCGCGAGGTGCTCAAGCTCAAGGCCATCTACGAGCTGCTGGAAACCATCACCGACAAGTGCGAGGACGTGGCGAACCACATCGAGGGCATCATCCTCGAGAACTCCTGACCCGCGGCGGACGCAAGCGCTCTCAAAGCATGGAAACCGTACAAACCGCCCTGTGGGTCGTCGCCCTCCTGGTCGCGCTGGCCATCCTGTTCGATTTCATGAACGGGTTCCACGACGCCGCCAATTCGATCGCGACCGTCGTCTCCACCGGCGTGCTCAAGCCCACGCAGGCCGTCGTCTTCGCCGCGTTCTTCAACTTCGTCGCGATCTTCGTCTTCCACCTGAGCGTGGCCGCCACCATCGGCAAGGGGATCGTGCAGCCCGGGGTGGTGGACACCCACGTGATCTTCGGCGCGCTGGTGGGCGCCATCACCTGGAACGTCATCACCTGGTACTACGGCATCCCCAGCAGTTCGTCGCACGCACTGATCGGCGGCATCGTGGGGGCGGTGATCGCCAAGGGCGGCATCGGGTCGCTGATTTCCGGGGGCATCTTCAAGACCGTGGCATTCATCTTCGTGTCGCCGCTGCTGGGCTTCCTGCTGGGCTCCCTCATGATGGTGGCCGTCGCGTGGATCTTCCGCCGCTCCCGGCCCAGCAAGGTGGACAAGTGGTTCCGCCGCCTGCAACTGCTCTCCGCCGGCGCCTACAGCCTGGGCCACGGCGGCAACGACGCGCAGAAGACCATCGGCATCATCTGGCTGCTGCTGATCGCCACCGGGCATGCCTCGGCCTCGGACACCGCGCCCCCGACCTGGACCATCATCGCGTGCTACATGGCCATCGGCCTGGGCACCATGTTCGGCGGCTGGCGCATCGTGAAGACGATGGGCCAGAAGATCACCAAGCTCAAGCCCGTCGGCGGCTTCTGCGCCGAGACGGGCGGGGCGATGACCCTGTTCCTTGCCACGGCCCTGGGCATTCCTGTGTCCACCACCCACACCATCACCGGCGCCATCGTCGGCGTGGGCTCCACCCAGCGCGCCAGCGCCGTGCGCTGGGGCGTGGCCGGCAACATCGTCTGGGCGTGGATCCTCACGATTCCCGCCAGCGCCTTCGTCGCCGCCATCGCCTACTGGATCAGCCTGCAGATGTACTGACCAGGCTGCCCGGCGTCACTGCGAGATCTTGCGCGCTTCCTCGATCTGGTACTCGAAGTAGCGCTGGAAGCTGAACGCCAGGCTCGCCATCAGCACGGCCGTTCCGACCATCAGCGCCAGCGCGATCGCGAACACCGTCGCCCAGCGCGTGCGCCCCGCGGGTGCTTCGGGGTCCCCGGCGGGATTGAACCGGGCATTCCAGCGCTCCGGCGGCATCAGCCCGTAGAGGATGGCCCGCAGGGCGCAGCCGGCGATGGTGAAGCCGAGCAGCGGAACCAGCACCCAGCTCAGGTGGTCGTCCTGCCCCCATTGCTGCACGCGCTGGATGCCGTAGATGCCCAGCGCGGTGGGGATGGGCAGCATCCAGCCCCACAGGTCGCCCATCCCGTGCAGGTAGAAGCGGTGCAGGCCCAGCGGGCCGCCCAGGAAGGCGAGCCACGCAGCGGCGGTCTTGCTCCTGGGGCGGGCCATGCGCGTTGTCCGGCTCATTCGGGCGCCGTGGTGTCCGCGGCGCCGAGGGGCTTCTCCATGAGCACCACATCGCGCCACGCGCCGAACTTCCAGCCGACCGAGCGCATCACCCCGATCTCGGTGAAGCCGGCGGCGCGGTGAACGCCGACCGAGCCGGCGTTGGCGGAGTCGCCGATCACCGCCAGCAGCTTGCGCACGCCCGCAGCCTCGGCGGCTCCGCAGAGCTCGTCCAGCAGCAGCCGGCCCACGCCGCGCCCGCGGGCCGCGTCCGCCACGTAGATCGAGTCTTCCGCGGAAAAGCGGTAGGCCGGGCGCGGCTTGAACCAGTTGGCGTAGGCGAAGCCGAGGATCTCTCCCTGTTCCTCGGCCACGAGGTAGGGCAGGCCGCGCCCCAGCACGTCCGCCCGCCGTGCCGCCATGTCGGCGGCGCTGGGCGGATCGGTCTCGAAAGTGCCCGTGCCGTGCAGCACATGGTGGGCATAGATGGCGGTGATGGCGGGAAGATCTTCGTCGCGGCTCGGGCGGATGTTGGGCATACGTCGGGATGTGGATATAATCGCGGGCTTTGCAGCGTGTCGCTGGCCGGGTGGCCATGTCGCGTGTCTCAAACGCCGCAAAACCTCGACAGATTTTGCTGTCACCCACCCGAAGGATTCATTATGGTCGTGATTCGACTCTCCCGCGGCGGCTCCAAGGGCCGTCCGTTCTTCAACATCGTCGTTGCCGACAAGCGCGTGCGCCGCGATGGCCGCTTCATCGAGCGCCTGGGCTTCTACAACCCCACCGCCAAGGAAGGCGAAGAAGGCCTGCGCATCGCCCAGGACCGTCTGACGTACTGGAAGGGCGTGGGCGCCCAGGTGTCCGACACCGTCGAGCGCCTGATCAAGCAGGCCGCCAAGAAGGCCGTCGCCGCCTGATCCTCGGTCGTCGCGCCGGGAGATCCATCTTCCCGGAACGAGGCGGGCTCCGTTGCCACGGCAAACGGAGCCCGCTTTTTTTCTTTTCATCCCCTCTTTCCACCATGCCCGCCCTTCCCATTCTCGATCCCGCCGACCTGCCCGCCGATGCGGTGGAAGTAGGGCGCATCGCGGACGCCTGGGGCGTCAAGGGCTGGTTCAAGGTCCTGCCCTACAGCGCCGACCCCGAAGCGCTTTTCTCCTCCAAGCGGTGGTACCTGCAGCCCAGCGAGAAGGGCGCGAAGAGCTTTTTCACGGGCACCGTGCTGCTGCCCATCCGCCAGGCGCGCGAGCACTCCGACTCCATCGTCGCGCAGGCCCAGGGCGTGGATGACCGCGATGCCGCGGAAGCCCTGCGGGGTGCCCGCATCTTCGTGCCCCGCTCGAGCTTCCCCACGGCGGCCGAGGACGAGTACTACTGGGTCGATCTCATCGGCCTGGAGGTGGTCAACCGCGAGGGCGTCGCGCTCGGCACGGTGCGCGAGCTGCTCGCCACGGGCCCGCAGACGACCCTGGTGCTGTCGTTCCCTCAGGAAGGCGGCAAGGAGGGCGAGCGCATGATTCCCTTCGTCTCCGCCTTCGTCGACAAGGTGGACATCGCCGGGCGCCGCATCGTGGTGGACTGGCAGCCGGATTATTGAGCCCGCCGTGCGTTTCGACGTCATCACGCTGTTCCCTGAGCTGTTCGCGCCGTTTCTCGCCAGCGGCGTGACGCGGCGGGCCTATGCCACCGGGCTCGTGGACGTGCGTTTCTGGAACCCGCGCGACTACGCGGAGGGCAACTACCGCCGCGTGGACGACCGCCCCTTCGGCGGAGGGCCGGGCATGGTCATGATGGCCGAGCCGCTCGAGCGCTGCCTGCAGGCCATCCGCACGGACCGCGGCGAGGCGCCCGATGCCGCGGCGCCGCTGGTGATGTTCTCGCCGATCGGGCGCAGGCTGGACCATGACGGCGTGGCAGGCTGGGCCGCCGGCAACGGCGCAGTGCTGCTGTGCGGCCGCTACGAGGGCGTGGACCAGCGGTTTGTCGATGCCCGCGTGGACGTGCAGTTGAGCCTGGGTGATTTCGTCCTTTCCGGCGGCGAGATCCCCGCCATGGCGCTGCTCGACGCGGTGGCCCGGCTGCAGCCCGGCGTGCTGAACGACGCCGGCAGCCACCAGGAAGACAGCTTCAATGCGGCGCTGGACGGCCTGCTGGATTGCCCGCACTACACCCGGCCGGAGTCGTGGCAGGGGCAGGCGGTGCCCGCTGCGCTGCTGTCCGGCCACCATGCGCAGATCGAGCGCTGGCGGCGCGACCAGCGGCTTGCCGTGACGGCCCGGCACCGGCCGGACCTTGTCGAAGCCGCACGCGCGGCGGGCCGACTCGACCGCGCGGATGAAGCCGTCTTGGCGAAACTGAACGGCTTGCTATAATGGCGGGCTTTCCGATCCTCTGTCCGGCCGCTGGCGGACGCTTTCCTTTCGCGGCCTCAGGGCTGCCGGGGCGGCCTTCCAGCACCATGCGTCAATCCCGACGCCTGCCAATCCTGGCGCGGCCATGATCGCAAGGAAATCAACAATGAATCTGATCCAGACCCTCGAGCAGGAAGAAATCGCCCGCTTGAACAAGACCATCCCCGAATTCGCGCCCGGCGACACCGTCATCGTGAGCGTGAACGTGGTGGAAGGCAACCGCAAGCGCGTGCAGGCCTACGAAGGCGTGGTGATCGCCAAGCGCAACCGTGGCCTCAACAGCGGCTTCACCGTGCGCAAGATCTCCAGCGGCGAAGGCGTGGAGCGTACGTTCCAGACCTACAGCCCGCTGATCGCCAGCATCGAAGTGAAGCGCCGTGGCGACGTCCGCCGCGCCAAGCTGTACTACCTGCGCGACCGTTCCGGCAAGTCCGCGCGCATCAAGGAAAAGCTGCCTTCGCGCGTCAACAAGGCCGCCGCTCCCGCCGCCTGAGGCCGGGCTGCCGCTCTGGCATCCGAAGCCGCTACAGGGTCCTGTAGCGGCTTTTTTCATGGCCGCCGCGCTGCGCCCCCGGCGCCCGCATTTGTCTGCCCACGCCGGAGAACCCCGACGCATGTCCTCTTCCCCCTCCACCACGGCTGCCACCGGGCCGCTGACGGCCCTGCCAGGATTCGATCCCCGGACGGTTCCGGTGCTGGGGACGGACGGCCACCTGCCCGCGGTGCCGGCCGCCGTGTGGACGCCCGAGGCGCTGCGCCAGCGCTTCGCCGCGCCGCCGGCCTGGACGCCCGATGTGCTGCGCGAGCGGGCCATGACGACCCGTGCGCCGCGCGATGCGGCCGTGCTGCTGGCGATCATGCTGCGCGAGGAGCCGACCGTGCTGTTGACGGAGCGCACCGCGCATCTGTCCAACCATTCGGGGCAGGTGGCCTTCCCGGGCGGGCGCGTCGATCCGGGCGATGCGGATGCCGCCGCCGCCGCGCTGCGCGAGGCACGCGAAGAAGTGGGCCTCGACAGCGGCAGGGCGGAGGTGCTGGGCACGCTGCCCGTCTATGCCACCGGCACGGCCTTCCTCGTCACGCCCGTGGTCGCGCTGGTCCGTCCGGAGGGCAGCTTCGAGCCCAACCCTTATGAAGTGGCCGACATCTTCGAGGTGCCGCTGGCCTTCCTGCTGGACCCGTCGAACCACCGGCGCCATGCCCTGGACATCGGCGGCGCCCGCCGCGAATGGTTTTCCATGCCCTACACCGATCCGGTGACGGGCAAGACCCACTTCATCTGGGGTGCGACGGCGGGCATGCTGCGCAATTTCTACCGGTTCCTGCTGGCCTGAGCGGCCGCCCGCCGGAAGAGGGCTGGCCACCATGTTTCCTGTGGTTACGGCCCAGTATGATTGCCGGCATGAGCTTCTTTGCCATCCTCATGGCGTTGCTGATCGAGCAGGCCCGCCCGCTGGCCCGCAGCAACCCGATCCATGCCGGCGTGCGCGCGTGGGCGCTGTCCGTGAGCCGCAATTTCGATGCGGGCAAGCCGCACCATGGCTGGGTGGCATGGACCCTCGCGGTGTGCGTGCCGTCGCTGGCCGTGCTGGGGGGGCACTGGCTGCTGATGGTGGCCATCGGCTGGCCGGCCGCCGTGGTGTGGAGCATCGCCGTGCTCTATCTCACGCTCGGCTTCCGGCAGTTCAGCCACCATTTCACGAACATCCGGGATGCGCTGGAAGAGCGCGACGAGGACGCCGCCCGGGCCCGCCTGGCCGCCTGGCAGCAGGTGGACGTGGGCCTGCTGCCGCGCAGCGAGATCGTGCGGCACGTGATCGAGTATTCCGTGATCGCGGCGCACCGCCACGTCTTCGGGGTGCTGGCCTGGTTCTCCATCCTGGCGGCGCTGGGCCTGGGCCCCGCGGGCGCGGTGTTCTACCGGCTCGCGGAATTCGTGTCCCGCTACTGGAAGGCAGGTGGACGCGGCGCCAGCCTCGTGCATCCCGGCAGCGAGCCGCTGCAGCGTGCATCCGCCCAGGCCTGGACGGTGGTGGACTGGCTGCCCGCACGCCTCACGGCCCTCAGCTTCGCCGTGGTGGGCAGCTTCGAGGAGGCCATCGACGGCTGGCGCTTCCATGCGCAGCATTTTCCCAATGACAACGACGGCGTGATCCTGGCGGCCACCGCCGGCGCCATCAATGTGCGCCTCGGCGGCGAAGCCCTGCAGGCACGGCAGGACGCGCTGGGCGAGGGCGTGCTGCCGCCCGAGCCCGGGCCGGCCGGCGGCGACAGCACCCCGGGCAGGGAGCCCGAGGTGGCCCACCTGCGCGGCGTCGTGGGCCTGGTGTGGCGGTCTGTCGTGGTGTGGATGCTGTTGCTTGCCCTGCTCACCCTGGCCCGCCTGCTCGGCTGAAACCGGGGCGCTGCCCCGGGCGCCAGCCCTCTGCTGCACCGCTCACCAGTGGCGGTGCGCGCTCAGTTCCTCGTACAGCTGGCGGTAGATCTGGTAGCGGTTCGCGCCGATGCGGCCCGAACCCGGGACCGGCGAGGCATCGGGCTCGTCCACGTGCGCCATGACGGCGCAGCCGGGCTCGTGCAGATGGGTGCAGTTGTAGAAGCGGCACTCGCCCGCGTGCTGGCCGATGTCCGGCATGAGCCGGGCCAGGTCCGCGGCACCGATGTGGTGCAGTCCGAATTCCTGGAAGCCCGGGGAGTCGATGAGGGCCGTGGTGCGATCCTGCGGGTCCACCCAGTACCACGTGGTGGTGGTGGTGGTGTGCCTGCCTGAATTGAGCGCCTGGGATATTTCTCCCGTCACCGCCGACGCATGCGGCACCAGCAGGTTGATGAGCGTGCTCTTGCCCGATCCGGAGGGGCCGAGCACCAGCGTGGTCTTGCCCTGCAGTTGCTCGCGCAGCGCTGCATGGTCCACCTCCGCCGAGTGGGTGAGCGAGAGCGGCAGCACCTGGTAGTGGTGCCGCCCGGCGCCGTCGCCACACATGTGCCGGTACGGCCAGAGCCGCGCCCAGGCCCGCTCGAAGGGCTCGACCAGGTCGCTCTTGTTGAGGGCGATGACCGGGGCGATGCGTTCTGCTTCCGCCGCGATCAGCGCCCGCGCGAGCTGGCTTTCGGAGAACACCGGCTCGGCGGCGATGAGGATCAGCACCTGGTCCAGGTTGGCGGCGAACGATTTGGTGCGGATCTCGTCCTGCCGGTAGAACAGGTTGCGGCGCTCCAGCACTTTCTCG
Source organism: Acidovorax sacchari (assembly GCF_042847045.1). Taxonomy (NCBI): domain Bacteria; kingdom Pseudomonadati; phylum Pseudomonadota; class Betaproteobacteria; order Burkholderiales; family Comamonadaceae; genus Acidovorax; species Acidovorax sacchari. The sequence continues at coordinate 3,871,734 of NZ_AP035783.1, read as the reverse complement.
ATCGTGCCTTCGTCGCCCTGGCCGGGGGGCGGGGCCTGCCAGAGCACGCGGTCGCCGACGACCGCCTGGCTCTTCTTGCCGCGCGGATGGCAGATGCGCCGCGAGCCGTCGGGGCTTTCGACCAGGCAGTGGCGGCCGTGGCTGGCGACGACCAGGCCTTCGAGGGGGGCCGAGCGCTCAGCCATGGGTCGCCGGTCGGGCCGTCATTCGGAGGCCGCCAGCAGCGCGTCGAAGCGCGCGGCGCATTCGAGGTCGGTGGTGGAGATGCCCTTCACGTCGTGGGTGTTCAGGCGGACCACGCAGCGGTCGTAATGCACGGACAGGTCCGGGTGGTGGTCCTGCGCATTCGCGATGAAGGCGACGGCGTTCACGAACGAGATGGTCTCGTAGTAATTCGCGAAGCGGTAGGTCTTCTCGATCGCGACCGCGGCGCCGTCGCCGCTCAGGGCCCAGCCCTGCAGGTCCGCCAGGCGCGCGACGATTTCGGTGGGGCTGAGCGCACGGCGTGCGTGGGCGGACCAATCTTTCTTGGTGAGCATGGAGGTCATGTCGATGGCTGGGGAAGGGGCATGCGGGCCAGCCGTTCGCTGGCCGGCGGGTGGGAGTAGTAGAACCCCGCGTACACCGGGTCCGGTGTGAGCGTGGAGGCGTTGTCCTCGTAGAGCTTGAGCAATGCGGAGGCGAGGGCGCTGCCTTCGGCCTGCGCCATGGCATAGGCATCCGCCTCGAATTCGTCGCGGCGCGACAATTGGGCGAAAACCGGGGAGACGAAGAAGGTCAGCACGGGCGTGGCCAGCAGGAACAGCAGCAGCGCCAGCGCGTCGTTGGCAGCCGAGCCTGCCGGCTGGCCCGGCAGCAGGGCGGCGGGCTGCACGCCCAGGCCTTCGTAGAACCAGGTCTGCCCCGAGAGCCAGCCCAGCAGCGCGAAACCGAGCAGTGCCATCGCGAACACGCCTGCCATGCGCCTGGCGATGTGGCGGTGCTTGAAGTGGCCGAGTTCGTGCGCGAGCACGGCCTCGACCTCGTCCGGCCCGAGCTGGCGCAGCAGGGTGTCGTAGAACACCACCCGCTTCGCGGCCCCGAAGCCCGTGAAGTACGCGTTGGCATGGGCGCTGCGCCGGCTGCCGTCCATCACGAACAGTCCCTTGGCCGCGAAGCCGCAGCGCTGCATGAGCGACGTGACGCGGGCCTTGAGGGATTCGTCCTCCAGCGGCTGGAAGCGGTTGAAGAGCGGTGCGATGAACAGCGGATAGATCACCATCAGCGCCAGGCTGAAAGCCACCCAGGCGCCCCAGGCCCAGAGCCACCACAGGGCGCCCGCGGCCCCCATGAGCCAGAGGATCAGCGCGGCCAGCGGCAGCCCGATCACGGCGCCCATCAGCGTGGACTGCGCCAGGTCCTTCAGCCAGAGGCGCGGCGTGGTCTTGTTGAAGCCGAAGCGCTCTTCGAGCACGAAGGTCTGGTAGGCCGCGAGGGGCAGGTCGATGAGCCCGCTCACCAGCGCGAACGCCGCCAGCAATGCGATCTGCTGCACCATGCCGCCGTCCAGCACGGACAGCAGAGCCTGGTTGAGCGCGTTCAGTCCGCCCAGCAGCGTCCAGCCCAGCAGCACGGCAGCGCCCAGGGCGGCTTCCAGCAGGCCCAGGCGGGCCTTGGCGATGGTGTAATCCGCGGCTTTCTGGTGGGCGGCGAGGGGGATGCGCCCGGCGAACGGCTCCGGGACGGTATTGCGGTGGCGCGCGACGTGCCGGATCTGCCGGGACGCCAGCCAGAAGCGCACCAGCAGGCCGGCGGCCAGCAGCAGGGCGAAGGACGCGGTCAGCAGGCCGGCGGGCGTGGTGAAGTAGAAGGCGGTATCGGGTGCGGGAGGCATGTACCGGGAGTTTAGGGCTTCGCGGACCGGCATCGCGGCGGCAGGGCGTTCCGCCTTGGGAGACAATCCGGGCCATGTCCGATACCGCATCCGTCTCCGTTCCTCCCGTCCTTCCCAAATCCGACCTGAACTTCGTCTGGCTCGACTGCGAGATGACGGGGCTCGATCCCGAGAAGGATCGCCTGCTGGAGATCGCCGTCGTGGTCACCGGCCCGGAACTGGAGCCGCGGGTGGAGGGGCCGGTGTTCGTCATCCACCAGTCCGACGCCCTGCTGGATGGCATGGACGCCTGGAACAAGGGCACGCACGGACGCAGCGGTCTCATCGAGAAGGTGCGGGCCTCCACGGTCACGGAAGCCGAAGCCGAGCAGGCCATCCTGGAGTTTCTCGCGCGCTACGTGCGCAAGGGCGTGGCACCCATGTGCGGCAACAGCATCGGCCAGGACCGGCGTTTCCTGGTGCGCTACATGCCGAAGCTGGAAGCGTTCTTCCATTACCGCAACGTGGACGTGAGCACCCTCAAGGAATTGTCCCGGCGCTGGAAGCCCGAGGTGTACGCCAGCTTCAAGAAGGCGCAGAAGCACACCGCGCTCGCCGATGTGTACGAATCCATCGAGGAACTGGCGCACTACCGCAAGCACCTGCTGGTGCCCTGACCGCACCGTTTGCGGGAAAACCCGAATCGTGCGATAATTGCAGGCTTGCGCGGAAAAACATCGGATGCAACTTCCGGTCCGCGCGATTTGCGCATCTCCCCTTCACACCGGGCCGCGGACGGCGGCGAATCTTCCAGGGTTCGCTGCATGATCTTCCGCACCAATGCTCACCTGCCCCGACACACCGGGCGCCGGTTCTGTTGAATGGTTGATGTTTTTTAACCATTGACGGAGCCCGCGCAGGCCTCTTTGCCTGCGTTCGTCTTCGTGTGAGAAACATAGACATGACCGACACTTTGCAAGTGCAGGGCGCTTTCGCGCCTGCAGATACCTCTTTCGTGGCCGAAACCGAAGCCATGGCACCCGTGGCCCTGGCCGCGGACACTGCTGCTGACGCCGCTGCGCCCCAGGCCCCGGAAGCCCCCAACGGCTTCGTCGAACTGGGCCTCGCCCCCGAACTCGTGCAGGCCGTGGCCGACCTGGGCTACACCCAGCCCACGGGCGTACAGGAACGCGCCATTCCGCTGGCCATGGGGGCCGGTGACGACGCCGGCAAGTTCATCGACCTGATGGTCTCCAGCCAGACCGGCAGCGGCAAGACGGCGGCGTTCCTGCTGCCCGTGCTGCATACGCTGATCGGCCAGCAGGCCGCGGCCCAGGCGGCCGCCCGTGCCGAATACGAGGCGGCTGCGGCCGAGGCCGCGGCCCGCGGCGAGCCCGCTCCCAAGCGCGCCAAGCGCAAGGACCCGACCAATCCGCGCCACTTCAAGGCGGCCACCCCCGGCGCCCTGATCCTGTGCCCCACCCGCGAACTCGCCCAGCAGGTGGCCCACGACGCGATCGAGCTCGTGCGCCATTGCCGCGGCCTGCGCGTGGCGAACGTGGTGGGCGGCATCCCCTACCAGCTGCAGATCGCCAAGCTGCAGAACGCCGACCTCGTGGTGGCGACGCCCGGCCGCCTGCTGGACCTGCAGCGCTCGATGCAGCTCAAGCTCGACCAGGTGCAGTTCCTGGTGGTGGACGAGGCCGACCGCATGCTGGATCTCGGCTTCTCCGACGACCTTGCCGAGATCAATGAACTCACCAGCCAGCGCAAGCAGACGATGATGTTCAGCGCGACCTTCGCGCCCCGCATCCAGCAGCTGGCGATGCGCGTCATGCACGACGGCGGCGCCTCGGTGAAGAAGGTGCAGATCGACTCCCCGCAGGAGAAGCACGCCAACATCAAGCAGGTGCTGTTCTGGGCCGACAACGCGCAGCACAAGCGCAAGATGCTGGACCACTGGCTGCGCGACACCTCCATCAACCAGGCGGTGGTGTTCGCCAGCACGCAGGTGGAGTGCGATGGCTTGGCCAACGACCTGCAGCAGGACGGCTTTTCCGCCGTGGCGCTGCACGGTGCCCTCAGCCAGGGCCTGCGCAACCGGCGCCTGATGGCGCTGCGCAATGGACAGGTGCAGATCCTCGTGGCCACCGACGTGGCGGCCCGCGGCATCGATGTGCCGACCATTACCCACGTGTTCAACTTCGGCCTGCCGATGAAGGCCGAGGATTACACCCACCGCATCGGCCGCACGGGCCGCGCGGGCCGCGACGGCCTGGCGGTGACGTTCGCGGAATTCCGCGATCGCCGCAAGATCTTCGACATCGAGGGCTACAGCAAGCAGCCGTTCAAGGCCGAAGTGATTCCGGGGCTGGAGCCCCAGCAGCGTCCTCCGCAGGCGCGCTCCGAGTTCGGCGGCCGCGGCCGTGACGGTGGCGGCTTCCGCGACCGCCGTCCCGCAGGTGGCGGCCGGGGTGGGTTCGGCGACCGCCATGGCCGTGGCCGCGATGACAGCCGGGGCTTCGCTCCCCGGGACGATCAGCGCGGTTTCGCACCCCGCGAGGATCAGCGGGGCTTCGCTCCGCGCGATGACCAGCGTGGTTTCGGTCCGCGCCGCGACGGCGAGGGCTATGGCCGCAAGCAGGGCTTCGGCGAGCCGGCGCGTGGCGGCTTCGGCGGCAGCCGCGGCGAGGGCGGTGGCCGGGGCGGGGATTTCGCTCCCCGCAAGCCGGCTTTCGCCAAACCCGGGGCGGGTGGCGGCAAGCCGTCGTTCGCGCCGCACGATGCGCGCAAGCGCCCGGCGCGTCCGGCGCGCTGAGGTCCGCATGACCGCGAAGGCCAGCCCTGGAGGCTGGCTTTTTTTCGTCCATGCCACGGCGCGGGGGCTTGCCGTACGCGGGTGCGGCCGATAATCCATCTCCCCAGGGCAGGCCGCGCACCGGTATGGATGCGCCCCAGCCCCTCTGCAAGGAGTTTTCCGAAAAATGACCTTTACTCCCTCGTCGGACAACGATTTTGAACACATGTTCGACCTGGCCCCGGTGTCGCTGTGGCTGGAGGACTTCAGCGCGTTGAAGTCGCTGCTCGACGGCTGGCGCAGCGAGGGAGTGGTGGATGCCGAGGCCCATGTGCGGGAGGACCCCGCGCGGATGCAGCAGTACGGCGCGAGCCTGAAGGTGCTCCAGGTGAACCGGCGCACGCTGCAGCTGTTCGCGGCGCCCGACCAGGCCACGCTGCTGGCTTCGCTGGACCAGGTGTTCCGCGGCGACATGTTCGAGCAGGCGATCTCCGAGCTGCGGCAACTGTGGTCCGGTTCGCTGGAGTTCTCCAACCAGACGGTCAACTACGCGCTCGACGGCCGCCGCCTCGATGTGCATATCCGCGGCCGCATCCTGCCGGGCCATGAGGACCGCTGGGACCGCGTGCTGATTTCGCTCGAAGACAACACCGAGCAGATCCGCGCCGGCACGGCGCTGCTGCGCAGCGAGCAATACGCTCGCGGCCTGTTCGAGCATTCGCCGGTGTCGCTGTGGGTGGAGGATTTCAGCTGCGTCAAGCGCCTGCTCGACGACGTGCGCTCGCAGGGCATCCGCGATTTCAAGACGTTCCTGAAGGTGCATCCGGAGTTCGTCACGCGCTGCATGCAGGAGATCCGCGTCATCGACGTGAACCAGCAGACGCTGGAGATGTTCGGCGCCGACAGCAAGGAGCAGCTGCTCCAGCAGATCGGCAAGGTGTTCCGCGGGGAGATGGCCGAGTCGTTCGCCGAGCAGTTGCTCGACCTGTGGGACGGCCGGCTGGTGCAGCAGCGCGAGGTCGTGAACTACAGCCTCTCCGGTGAGCCGGTGTACATCCACATGCAGTTCGCCGTGCTGGACGAACGCAGGCACGACTGGTCCATGGTGTTGCTGTCGCTGGTGGACATCACGGCGCGCAAGAAGGCGGAGGCCTATCTGGAGTACCTCGGCAAGCACGATGTGCTCACCCAGTTGCGCAACCGCGCCTTCTACATGGAGGAACTGAACCGGCTCGTCCGCAAGGGCCCCTGGCCGGTGGCGGTGGTGGTGGTGGACATGAACGGGCTCAAGGCCATCAACGACGAGTATGGCCATGCGGCCGGCGACGCGATGCTGCGCCGCGTGGGCGAGGTGCTCATCAAGGCGGTGGATTCCCCGGATTGCGCCGCACGCATCGGGGGCGATGAATTCGCCCTGCTGCTGCCGGCCTGCGACGAGCGCGGCGCACAGGCTGTCACCGACCGGGTCGCATCGCTGCTGGAGCTCAACAACCAGTTCTATCCCGGCAAGCCGCTGAGCCTGGCGATCGGGACGGCCATCGCGGCCACGGGCGACCAGGTCGAGGCGGCCGTGCACCGTGCCGACCAGGCCATGTATGCGGAGAAGCTGCGCTACTACCAGCAGGCGGGGCTGGAACGCCGCCGCGGCTGACTGACGCGGGCGCCACCGGCAGCGCCGGCTTCAGGCGGCGGTGGCCACGCGGCCGATGTCCGGCCAGCGGTGGTGCAGATAGACCCAGGCCACCAGGCCCACGCACATCATCGCCAGCGATGCGCAGGCCAGCAGCAGGGTGGAGTGCATCACCAGCGGGGCCACCACGCCCGCCACCAGGCCGTTGGCGGTGGAACCGACGAACGCCTGCAGCGATGACGCCATGCCGCGGCGCTCGGGGTACAGGTCCAGCACGAGCAGGGTGACCACGGGCACCATCAGCGCCCATCCGAACGCGAAGACCGCGATGGGAAACAGCGCCCACGAGACGTGCGCCGTGAACAGCGCGTTGGCGGCCAGGTTCAGCAGGGACATGACGAACATGATGAGGAAGCCGTGCCGTATCTGGCGCTTGGGCGCGATGCGGCCCGCCAGGCGGCCGCTGAGCCAGGCGCCGCCCATGATGCCCGAGATGGTCAGTATGAAGAACCAGAAGAAGTGCGTGGGCGACAGGTGCAGGTGCTCGCCGAGGAAGGCGGGGGCCGCGAGCACGTAGAGGAACATGCCGTTGAACGGCACGCCGCTGGCGAGCGCCAGCAGCAGGAAGCGCGGGCTGGAGCCCAGTTGCCAGTAGCCCTGGAGCAGGTGGCGGGCGTTGAAGGGCTGGCGGTGGTCCGCATGCAATGTTTCGGGCAGCAGGCGGTAGTTGGCGATCCAGAGCAGCAGCCCCACGCCGGTGAGGAACCAGAACACGCTGTGCCAGCCCGCATGGACGAACAGCCATCCGCCCACGATGGGGGCGATGGCTGGCGCCACCCCGAAATAGATGGTGACCTGGCTCATCACCTGCTGGGCCTGGGCGGGCGGGAACATGTCGCGGATCACCGCCCGCGAGACCACGATGCCCGCGCCGGCCGACAGGCCCTGCAGCGCGCGGAACAGCACCAGCTGGCCGATGCTTTGCGACAGGGCGCAGCCTGCGGAAGCCAGCGTGAACACGGCGATGCCCCAGAGCACCACCGGCCTGCGCCCGAAGCTGTCGGACAGTGCTCCGTGGAACAGCGTCATGAACGCGAAGCCGAACAGGTAGGCCGACAGCGTCTGCTGCATCTGCACCGGCGTGGCGCCCAGGGCCGCCGCGATGCCCGAGAACGCCGGTATGTAGGTGTCGATCGAGAACGGCCCCAGCATGCCCAGCACGGCCAGCAGGACGGCGAGGGTCCAGCGCGGGGCGCGCCAGAGATGGTGGGCGTCTGGATTCATGGCGGAAGCAGGACGGGGCTGGGGGCGGGGAGGGTGCGGCCCGCGCGGTGCGGGGCACCGGCGGGCGGGCGATTTCCATTATCGGGGCGGCGCTGCAGGCCGGCGGCCGGCCTGCGTCTCCCCGGCGTCAGTGCTGGTGCGCGCCGTGGCCCGCATGGGCGGGTGCGTCCTGCGCCGGGGCGTTGGTCCCGGTCGTGCCCAGGGCGCGCACGGACGCCTGCACGTCCACCGTCTGGCGCTGGCCGTCTGCGCCTTCCAGCACGAGCTGCAGGGGCACGGTGTCGCCCGCCTTCACCGGCTTGGGCAAGTCCATGAGCATGACGTGGTAGCCGCCGGGCTTGAGTTCCACGGCCTGGCCTGCGGGGAGATCGAGCTTGTCCACGGGCCGCATTTTCATGACGTTGTCCTGCAGCCGCATTTCGTGGATTTCCGCCACGGGGGCTGCGGGGGACTTCACGCCGACGAGCTTCATCGGCCTGGCGGCGGTGATTTTCATGAAGGCGCCAGTGGCCTTCTGCTGGGGCACGGTGGCCCGGACCCAGGCGTCCTGGACGGTGGCGGTCTGGCCGTGTGCCGCCAGGCTGGCCAGGGCGGCGATGGCAATCAGGGAAGAGGAAAGGATGCGTTGCATGGTGTGATGGTCGTTCAGGAGGCGCAGTGCAGCGCCCGGATGGGGAGGCCTGCAGGGCAGGGGGCTGGAGCGCTTCAGGCTCCGTGGCACATGTACCCGGGCGGCCCCCTGGCCGGCAGGTGTCCGGCGGCAGGGCATGCGGGATGCGGGTTCTGCCGGCCGGACGGGCGTGCCGCAGGCAGGAGGACGTGCTGGAATGCACCGGCCTCCACCGTGGGCGGGGCCAGTCCCGTGGGAAGGCATGCAGGGCAATCCAGTGCATGGGCATGCGGTTGCGGCGCCGGTTCGCCACGGTCCGCCGCGGGCACTGCGGCCCATCGCGCGGTGCCGTCCGCCGAGCAGATGCGGTCGAGGGCGGTGGCGGATAGCACCAGCGGGGACGCACCCGACGCGGCGATCGCCCACAGAAAGCAGGCGAGCACGAATCGGCGGACGGCGAGGGCGCTGCGGAAGAACGGCATGGTGCGCCGGTGATTATGGGCCGTCTCCGCTGGCGCTGGTCCCTCGCGGCCGCGCAGGCGCCTGCAGCGTCAGGGACGTGCGGCAGCACGCTGCTCTGCGGGCGGAATGCGCAGCTGCTGCCGGTACTTGGTCACGGTGCGGCGCGCGATGCGGATACCCTGGCGCTCGAGCTGCCGTGCGATGTCCACGTCGGAAAGCGGCCGCTGGCCGTCGTCCGCCGCCAGGATTTCCTGCACGAGCCCGCGGATGGCGGTGGGCGAACTGTCCCGCCCTGCCGGCGTGGCCATGGCGCGGGAGAAGAAGTACTTCAGTTCGAACAGGCCGAACGGCGTCTGCAGGTACTTGTTGTTCGTCACCCGCGATACGGTGGAAACATGCACGCCCAATTCTTCCGCGATGTCCTTGAGCGCCAGCGGTCGCATGCCGATGGGGCCATATTCCAGGAAGTGGGGCTGCCGGCGCAGGATCGCCCTGGCAACATCCAGAACGGTGGAAAAGCGTTGCTGCACATGGCGGACGGTCCAGCGCGCTTCGGCCAGTTGCGCCGCCAGGTCGCGGTGCGCGCTGCGCGCTCCGGTGTCTTCCGGAGGGGACGCCGGCCCGTCCGGCGCATCGGCCGGCGACTGCAGCAGCTGCTGGTACTGGCGATGGACGCGCACGCGCGGCATGACGGCCTCGTTCAGCGACACGGTCCATTGGCCACGCGCCTTGTGTGCGATGACATCGGGCACGATGTACTGCACCGGCTGGGACCCGTGCCGCCATCCCGGATGGGGGTCGAGATGCCGCAGCCGCTCCATCGCCTCGTGCACGGCATGTGCGGGCACGTCCAGCCGTGCCGCCAGCTGCCGCATGGCCTGCGGCCCGGACCCTTCCGCCGCCCTGGCCAGTACCGCGTCGCACAGCGCACGCTGCAGCGGGCAGGCGACCGCGGGCAGCTGCAGGCGCAGGCATTCCTGCAGATCGCGCGCGCCCACGCCCGCGGGCTCCAGGGATTGCACGGTGCGCAGCGCGGCGTCCAGCTCCCCGGCCGTGGCCTCGGGCTCCACGCCGTAGTCGCCGCAGAGGCACTCCAGGGGGGTGGCGAGGTAGCCGTCTTCGGACAGCTCCTCGACGACCAGGCTCGCCAGGAGGAATGCGCGGTCGGGCAGCCGCAAGAGGCGCAGTTGCGCGTGCAGGTGTTCGTGCAGCGTGGCGGTCGCCGGTTCGCGTTCCAGCATGGACAGGCCATCGCCACTGCCGCCATGGGGCGACCGGGATCCCGGTGCCGCGGTCCAGGCGGGCCCGTCTTCCGGGCCCGGGGCGGCAGGCGCCGCCGGTTCGTCTTCCTCCAGGAACGGATTCTCGTCAACCGCAGCCATCACGCTCTGGATGAACTCCGCCGTCGGCATCTGCAGCAATTGCACGGCCTTCTGCAGGCGCGGCGAAAGGTGCGGGGACTGGTTCTGTCGGGCTCCAAGAGCGAGTGTCGGCATCGGGCGAAGGGTTCCTCGGGCAGGCCAGCCATGTGTGGCCTTCGAACGCTTCGTGCAAACACCATGCCGCCCTTGTCCGACAGTGTACGTATGGATACCTTTGCAACAATCCTGCAGCCCGTCGAGCGATGTCCTGTAACAGTGGACGGCCGGCAGGGAGTGCGGATTGCCATGCGGTTCCGCAGGCGCGGCGAACGCGCCGTCCTGGCAACGGACGCTGCTGGGGGACGGTATTAATTGCGGAAACTATTGCATGGCCCAACACACCGAATCATCGATTCCGACATCCGACCCCGACGAGGATGCGGACGTCCGGGAGGCGCAAGGGGGCTCCGGACGGACGCAGGGGCTGCCCGGCTGGTCCGAGCGCGCCTGGCCCTCTGCATCGTTGCGGACCTATCTGGTGGCCATGATCCTGGCCGCGACGCTGCCCATCGCCCTGCTGCTGACGTACAAGGTCTCGGCGGAACTCGTGCAGACCCGCAGCCGCCTGCAGTCCGTGCTGGGCCACAGCGCCGCCGGGCTGGCGCAGACCGTGGCGCTGGACACGGCGTCCACGGTCGATGCGCTGCTGGCGCTGGAGCGCACGGATGCGCTGCGGTCCGGCCAGGCTTCCGCTCTCGAGCGCTGGCTGCGCCAGCGGCCGCCCATGAAACCCCAGTGGCACAGCGTGTTCCTCGCGGGGGCGGACGGGCGCATCGTGTTCGACACCGCCCGGCCCGAGGGCAACCCGGCGCAGGACGCCGCCATCGAAGCGCTGGCGCGCCGGGCGTCGTCGGAACGCCGCGCGGCGCTGTCGGAGGCCGTGGACGCGGGCTCCGCCGGGGCCGAAGTGGCGCTGGCCGTGCCGGTGCGCCTCGCGGGCGTGGATGGCTACGTGCTCGGTGCACGCATGGACGTGCATGCGTGGCAGCGGCTGCTGTCCACGGCCACGCCGCCGGAAGGGGGCTTCATCGCGCTGGTGGACGCGCGCCAGAACGTGGTGGCCGCGGCAGGCCATCTGGCGCGCGGCCGGCAGCTCCTGCCCACGGGCGTGGAGCGCGTGCAGGCCCGCATGGGCGAGGAGGGCATCGCCGAGCCCGCGGTGGCGGCCTGGCGGCCGGTGGCGCATTACGGCTGGCAGGTGAGCGTGGGCGTGCCTGCGGCGCCCATCGAGGCGGCCGAGCGCCGCACCGTGCTGTCCGCGATCGCCACCATGGGTGCCTGCCTGGTGCTGGGCGTGGCACTGGCATTCCTGCTGGCATGGCGCATCGCCCAGCCGCTGCAGATGCTGGCACGGGCCCAGCGCCTGCCGCCGTCCCTGCGCATTCCCGTGCGGGAAATCGCCCTGCTGCGCGATGCGCTCTGGACCGCGCAGCGGCGCGATGCCACCACGCGGCAGCGGCTGCAGGCCAAGGCCGCGGAATTCGAGGCCCTGTTCGAGAACACGCCCATCGGGCTGGCCTTCGCCGACGGGGCGCACTGCGGCCATGTGGTGCTCAATCCCGTGATGCGCGGCCTGCTGGGCGTGGCGGACGAAGAGGATGGGCGGGAGATGCCGGCCCGGATCTTCCGCGGCGGAAAGGAACTCGCGCCCGAGGAGCAGCCCCTGATGCTGGCATGCCGCCTGGCGCAGCCCGTCGGCCCCATGGAGCTGGAGATCCGCGTGCCGGGGCGGGCGCCCATGTCGGTCGTGGCCAGTGCCGTGCCGCTGCTCGACGAGCAGGGAAGGCCGCGCGGAGCCCTGAGCGCGGTGACGGACATCACCGAGCTGCTGCAGGTGATGGCGCTCTGGCTGGCTGCGGACCGCAAGCGGCAGGAAAAGCAGAGCCTGATCGACCTGGCCTGCGAAGCGGGCTACGTGGGGTTCTTCGAATACCGTTTCCGGCCGTCGGAGCTGGTGTGGACGGCGGGCCAGGAGGGGCTGTTCGGGTGCGACCCGGCAGCCTCGGCGGCGCATGGCGGGGGGGCGCGCGGGCTGAGGGCCTGGAGCGCGCTCGTGCATGTGGACGACCGTGCCCGGTTGCGCCGTTCGCTGGCGCGTGCGCTGCGCGCGCGCAGCCCCCGGGCCCAGCTGGAGTACCGCATCGCCGCCGCGCCCGACGACGCACCCCGCTGGCTGTCCAGCCGGCTGCTGCTGCGCTACGGCGTCCGCGGACGCCCCGAGCAGGTCGTGGGCATCACGGTCGATGTCACCGAGCAGAAGAACGCGGAGCGACGGCGGGCGCTGCAGTCCGAGCAGGAGCAGGCGGCGCGGCGGCAGGCGGAGGCCGCCAGCCGTGCCAAGGACGAGTTCCTGACCATGCTGAGCCATGAGTTGCGCAATCCGCTGGCGGCCATCGCGGCGGCATCCGACGTGCTTTCCACCGGTGCGGGCGGGCAGGAGACGACGAACCAGGCCCTGGGCATCATCCAGCGCCAGACCCAGCACCTGGCGAGCATGATGCGCGACCTGCTGGACGTCAGCCGCGTGCTGCGCGGCAGCGCCGTGCTCGCGCGCCGGCCCACCGACCTGGCCGAGCGGGTGCGCAGCGTGCGCGAATCCCTGTCCGTCGGGGGCACGATGCGGCGCCATGCCTGGACGTTCGAGCTGCAACCGGCCTGGATCAACGGCGATGCGACGCGCATCGAGCAGGTGATCGTGAACCTGCTGCAGAACGCCATCAAGTACACGCCCGAGGGCCGCAGCATCGACGTGGGCGTGGCCTGCGAGGGCGACGAGGCCGTGCTGTGCGTGGCGGACGGGGGCGACGGCATCGACGAGGACCTGCTGCCGCACATCTTCGACCTGTTCCGCCAGGGAGAGCGCATGCTCGACCGGCAGGACGGTGGCCTGGGCGTGGGGCTGACACTGGTGCAGCACCTGGTGGAGCAGCATGGCGGCACGATCGACGTCTCCACGTCGGAGGACGGAACGGTGTTCACGGTGCGCTGGCCGCGCGTGGCGCCCGGCAGCGCCGCGGCGCCCGCGGATGCCATGTCGATGCGCCCGCACGGTCCTTCGCGGCGCATCGTGCTGGTGGAGGACAATGCGGACATGCTGCGCTCCGTGAGCGCCTACCTGCGCGGCAGGGGGCACACGGTGCATGCGGCCGAGGACGGGCTCGACGGGCTGGTACTGATCATCGCAGAGCGGCCGGACGTCGCCATCGTCGATATCGGGCTGCCGGGCGTGGACGGGTACGAGATCGCGCTGCGCGCCCGTGCGGCGGGGTATGCCGGGCGGATGGTGGCCGTGTCGGGCTACGGCCAGGCGCAGGACATTTCCAAGGCGCGGAAAGCCGGTTTTGATGAATACCTGATCAAACCGATCACGATGGAACAATTACAAAACGCAATGGACCGCACGCCTTGACGGGTGCAGAGTCCACACGCATCTATACCGACGCGGTGGGCCGACGGCAGCATTGCGAGAGGTTTGTTGGAGGACTCATGGGTTTGGCTCTGATCGTGGACGATGACGCCGATGCGGCGGACATGCTGGCGGCGCTGTGCAGCGCCGAGGGCTACCACGCCGCCACGGCGCACACGCTGGAGGCGGCGCGCAAGAAGATGGTGCTGCAGCCGCCGGACGTGGTGCTGCTCGACCTGCACCTGCCGGATGGCAACGGCCTGTCGTTCATGAATGAGCAATCGCTGCGATCGAACACGCAGGTGGTGCTGGTCACGGGGCATGCCACGCTGGAAACGTCGATCCAGGCGCTGCGCCTCGGTGCGGCCGACTACCTCGTGAAGCCCGTGAGCCTGCCGCAGCTGCGCGGGGTGCTGTCGCGCGTGATGCCTCCTGCGGCGATCGCCGCGGAGATCGAATCCTGGCGCAAGACGGTGGACGATACCGGCCGGTTCGGCCACCTGGTGGGGCGCTCGGCCTGCATGCGGCGGGTGTACGAGCAGATCGCGCGCGTGGCCGGCACCTCGGTCACGGTGTTCGTGACCGGCGACAGCGGGACCGGCAAGGAACTCGTGGCGCGGACGGTGCACGACCTGAGCCGGCGGCGTTCGCAGCCTTTCCTGGCCATCAACTGCGGCGCGATATCGCCCCAGCTGATGGAAAGCGAGATCTTCGGCCACGAGAAGGGCAGCTTCACGGGCGCGGAGCGGCAGCACCAGGGGTTCTTCGAGCGCGCGCATGGTGGCACGCTGTTCCTGGACGAGGTCACCGAAATGCCCATGGAACTGCAGGTCAAGCTGCTGCGGGTGCTGGAAACCGGCACCTTCATGCGCGTGGGCTCCACCGTGGAGCGGGCCACCGACGTGCGCATCGTGGCCGCGACCAATCGCGATCCCCTGTCCGCCGTGGCGGGCGGGGCCCTGCGCGAGGACCTGTTCTATCGGCTGAACGTATTCCCGATCGAGTTGCCGCCGCTGCGCGAGCGCGCCGAGGACATCGGGCTGCTGAGCACCCATTTCCTGGCGGCGATCGGGCAGAAGGAGGGCCGGCCCAAGCGGCTGGAGCCCGAGGCCCTCGAGCGCCTGGAGCGCTACCGCTGGCCTGGCAACGTGCGCGAGCTGCGCAACGTGATGCAGCGCGCCTACGTGATGGCGGAGGGCGATGCGATCACGGCGCAGTGGCTCCCGACCAACGGCGCCGACGCCGATGCCCCGGCGGTTCCCGAGGCCAGGGCCGCGCGCGTGCCCGTGGAGGACGACGGCGCCGAATCTGCAGGCCAGCTGCGCGTGGACGTGGGCACCTCGATCGCGGACGTGGAGCAGCAGCTCATCCTGCGCACCCTGCGGCACTTCGACAACCACAAGGAGCGCGCCGCGGCGGCCCTCGGCGTGAGCCTCAAGACCCTCTACAACAAGCTCAAGGCCTACGAGAGCACGGCTGCAGACTCCTCCTCCACGCGCTGAACGCGCAGGTCGAGGCCGGGTTACGGGTTTCTGGGCACGCCGATTGCCCTGTACTTTTTCGCCTGGCCGCCCCGCCAGGCGCGCCCCTCTTGAGCCCGCCACCAAGGCGGGCTCTTTTTTTGCCGGCCGGGTTGCCTGCACCGTCGGGCACGCCGTTTGCCCTGGGTCATTGCGTAGGCCCGGCCGCTGCGGCGCCGGACTGCAAATTCCATCCATTTCCCATTTTGTTGAGAGGAGCGGTACATGGCCAATGACCCAACGAACGAACGCGATACGGGCAAGCAAGCACAGGCGGAAGAGGCGCTGAAGCAGGGAGCCCGCCGTGCCGGTCCGGCCCGGCGGGGGTTCGCGGGCATGGACCCGGCCCGCCAGCGCGAGATCGCGTCCCTGGGCGGGCGCGCGGCCCACGCCAGCGGCAACGCCCACCAGTTCACGTCGGAAGAAGCCCGCGAGGCTGGCCGCAAGAGCCATCGCAAGTCCACGGCCTCCAGCGGCGGTGGCGCTGGGGCCAGCGCAGGTGCTGCCTCGTCCTGAGGTGTGCGTGCCGGTGCCGGCATCGCCGGCTCCGGGGGCATCCGGGCCCGCCTTCATGGCGGGCCTTTTTCATGGGTGAAGGCCGTATGCCGGAAAGGATTTCTTGCGGTAAAAACGCCTTGCAAGCGTATTTCGCGGGGCGGGCGGGCTGGCGGGCAGGGGATGTGTGCATGCCGGTGTGTGGAAAGTCGCAAGCTTCTGCGCTGTTGCCAAACCCAACAATTCACAGTCTGCTGCGTAAGAATTTGGTAAGGAATAACCGCGGTAATGCCGAGTGCTGGCGGGAGGCCAGCCCATCGCAAAGGTCATGCTCCACGCCTGTTGCTCATTCCCGCATATAAGCAAATGCCAAACTTCCAAGACATCTGGAAAAACCATCCCAATGTGCGAGGTGATGCGCCACTGCTGAATAAAGCAGCCTACGAAAACCAATGCGCCATCAACTTCTCCGCAGCGCTCATGCGTACCGGCGTGGACTTCCGCACGTTCCGCGGCGCGTGGTCTTGGCAACAGGGCGCCACGAAATACCCTATCCGGGCGCAAGAGGTGGCCAATTGGGTCGCTGCTGGCGGGACGCGCCTGCCGATCAGTATCGAGAAGTTCACCGGCGCACAGGCATTCGGCCGTACGGAGGGTAGCGCGGGCATGAAAAACCGTACCGGCCTGGTGTTCTTCCAGAACTACTGGGGCCCCGGCATGCAGGGGGACCACATCGACCTTTGGAATGGTAGCCGACTGACCGATCGCGGCTCCTGGCTGCGCATCCATGCGCGCATCGGTAGCTACGGGATTCACAGCATCCTGAGCGACGTTTCAGATATGGAAAAAGCCCAGGCGGTATGGTTCTGGCAACTCGCATGAAAGCCACACTTCACATCATTGCCGGGGTGATCCTGGGCGTGCTTCTCGGCGTTCTGGCTTCTGCGGCATTCAGCCGCGTCTTCGGTGCCAGCTATCCCCTGGGCGAAGAGCGGTCCAATACCCTGGCCGCCGTGCTCGTGTTCGTGGTTCTTCCAGCTTCCGCACTCGCTGGCGCGCTGATCGGCTATGCGCTGCACCGGCGGCGCGCGCGCAGTGCTCGGTCTGCGTCGCCCTCATGACGGCGAACTGATGTGGACCAGATCTGTCTGTGGCTAAGTTCTTAGCTTTGGCTGCGCGCGCCTGGAAAGCCATTGCTGGAAAAGGTGTTCAAGGTACGCGCGGGACTGGGGGCGCACCTCGCAAGACATCCCATTCGAGCCCTAATGGAAAAAGGCCGGTACTACCTTACGATAGCACCGGCCTTCTGAGCCTTGCGGCTTTGTGGTGGTGGGTCCTGAGTGACTCGAACACTCGACCTACGGATTAAGAGTCCGCTGCTCTACCAACTGAGCTAAGAACCCACAGTAACCTTTGAAACTGTGTCTGCAGCGCTGCAGAGCCTCGAATTATGCACTACTTTTTTCCCGGTCTGCAAGCAGGTGGGCAAAAAATTTTTCGAAGCCTCACATCAGCAGGTGTTCGCCCGCGTTGTCGCCGCCCAGGATCACGTAGTTCACCTTGCGGATATCCATGAGCTTGCGGCCTCCGGAGTAGCTGATGGAGCTCTGCACGTCCTGCTCCATCTCCACCAGCGTGTCCGCGAGGCGGCCCTTGATGGGTTCGAGGATGCGCTTGCCTTCGACGTGCTTGTACTCGCCCTTGTTGAAGTCGCTGGCGGAGCCGTAGTACTCCTTGAACTGCTCGCCATCCACCTCCACGGTCTTGCCGGGCGACTCCTCGTGGCCCGCGAACAGCGAGCCGATCATGACCATGGTGGCGCCGAAGCGGATGCTCTTGGCGATGTCGCCGTGGCTGCGGATGCCGCCGTCGGCGATGATGGGCTTGGTGGCCACGCGGGCACACCACTTGAGCGCCGAGAGCTGCCAGCCGCCGGTGCCGAAGCCGGTCTTGAGCTTGGTGATGCACACCTTGCCGGGGCCCACGCCCACCTTGGTCGCGTCCGCGCCCCAGTTCTCCAGGTCGATGATGGCTTCGGGCGTGGCCACGTTGCCGGCGATGATGAAGGCCTGCGGCAGGTGCTGCTTGAGGTAGCCGATCATGGCCTTCACCGTGTCGGCATGGCCGTGGGCGATGTCGATGGTGATGTATTCGGGGCAGAGGCCTTCCGCCACGAGCCGGTCCACCGTGTCGTAGTCGGGCTGCTTCACGCCCAGCGAGATGGAGGCGAAGCAGCCGGCCGCGTGCATGTCGCGCACGAACTGCACGTTGTCGAGGTCGAAGCGGTGCATGACGTAGAAGTAGCCGTTGCTGGCGAGCCAGCGGCAGATCTTCTCGTCCACCACCGTCTTCATGTTCGCCGGCACCACCGGCAGGCGGAAGCTGCGCTGCCCGAGGGTGACGCTGGCGTCGCACTCGGACCGGCTCTCCACGCGGCATTTGCGCGGCAGCAGCAGGACGTTGTCGTAGTCGAAGATTTCCATGAGATTTCCAAGCTCCTGTGAAAGGTCGCGGAGGACCGTTTTCCCCCGCGATGGGGCGCTTGGCTTGGAGGCCGGTCGTGCTGGCGGGCCGTGGAGGCCTCTGCCGAACCCTGCTGTGCGCAGGCACAAAAAAACCGGACGTCAAGAAACTTGGGCCCGGTGACTGATTCTACCCCTGCCGCGCGCATCCGGGGCGCACCAGGGGGTTGGCGGACGGAGCGCAGGGTTACTGCGGCCTGCCGGCATCGCGGGCGGGGCAATGGGCCCGTGCCGCCGCGACCACCGTGCCGTCCGCGTCCTGCAGCCAGCCCACGGCGCCGAGCCGGTCCGGGTCGGCACCGTCGGGGATGCGCATGGGCCGCAGTTCAGACCACCCGGTGCGCGGCGCTGCCGTGCCGGCTTCCCAGGGGCCCTGCAGCGCATTGCGCACGATGTGGCGCTCGGCGGCATTGCCTTCCGCTCCGGCGGCCACGGTCTCGACCAGCAGCAGCGTGAAGGTATGGCGGGTGCCGGCGAGGGCATGCGGGGCAGAGGCCTTGCCCCCGGGCCGCGCCAGGGCGATGGTGGCGCCGACGTAGCCGTTGACGGGCGGGCCCAGGGCCACGCGCAGCCGGCCCGGCAGCGGGGCCGTGGGGGTGACGTCGGTGATGGCGGTGTCGGTGGCCATGGGCGGGTCGCGGCGCAGCGCCTGCAGGCGCTCCAGCGCATCGCGCGTGGCCGCGGCGGACAGGGGGGCGTCGTCGCCCTGCCGGCCCGGCACGATCCAGTCCAGCACGAGGGCCCGCCCGCCGGGGACCGTGGCCGGCGCATCGGCCCAGCAGGCGGCGCAGTCGGCGCTGAGGAAGCGCTCGTAGAGCACGCGTGGCGCGGCCTTGCCGTCGCTGCTGCACGCGGTCCACTGGGCCGCTGCGGAAGACGGCGCCGTGGCCATCCAGGCCGGGGCGAGGCAGAGGAGCAGTGCGGGGAGGAAAGTGCGCATCGGCGGGTCCTGGGGCTGTGCGGTGGCGGCGCCGCACATGTTCCCACAAGACGCGCCGCAGCGCAGGATCTGCCTTACTCGGGCTTGATGTTGGCCTTGCGCACCACCTCGCCGTAGGAGACGAGGCGCTCGGACATCATCTTCTCGAAGGCTGCGGGCGACATCTCTTCGGGTGGGATCACGCCGCGGGCCTTGAGGTTCTCGATCATGGCGGGCTCCGTCGCGGCCTTGCGGATGGCCTTGTGCAGCGTGGCGACGACGGCGGCCGGCGTGCCGGCCGGCGCGGCGATGCCGGTCCACGACGGCTGGTTCAGGGCGGGGAAGCCCAGTTCCTTGAAGGTCGGCACGTCGGGCAGCTGGGCCACGCGCGTGTCCGACGCCACGGCCAGGGCGCGCAGCTTGCCGGCCTGGATGTGCTGCAGGAACACCACCAGGTTGTCCAGCGCGAACTGCACTTCGCCCGCCAGGATGGCGGTGACGTAGGGCGAGCCGCCGCGATAGGGAATGTGCACGCCCGTGGCACCCACGGCCTGCAGGAACGCCTCGGCGTTGATCTGGCCCATGCTGCCGGCGCCGGCCGTGGCGAAATTGACCTGGCCGGGGTTGGCCTTCAGGTAGGCCACGAATTCGGCGAAGTTCTTCGCGGGCACGCTCGGGTGGGCGACCAGCACGTTGGGCTGGCGGCCCAGGATGGCGATGTTCTCGAAGTCCTTGATCGGGTCGTAGCCCAGCTTGGGCTGCACCAGCGGGTTGGCCAGGTGGCTGCTTTGCGAGGAGGCCACGAGGGTGTAGCCGTCGGCCGGGGCCCGGGCCACGAACTGCGTGCCGATGGAGCCACCGGCGCCGGGCTTGTTGTCCACCACGATCGGCACGCCCAGGATGCGGCCCAGCGATTCGGTGTACTGGCGCGCCATCACATCGACGGAGCCGCCGGGCGGGAAGGGCACGACCAGCGTGATCGGGCGGCTGGGGTACTTGTCACCGGCCGCGAAGGCGGGCAGGGCGGCGGCGCCGGCGAGGCCCAGGCCGGTGGCGAGGATCTGGCGGCGGGTGGCGGGGGTGCGTTCGAAGGACATAGGTCTCGGAAAGGTCAGGAAAACAAAAAGGGTGAACGCTGGCTCAGCCCAGCGCCAGCAGCGTGAGCGCCAGCGCCTGGGCGCGGGGCACGAAAGTGGTGAGGTCGCAGAACTCGCGTTCGCTGTGGGCATAGCCGCCCACGGGGCCCAGGGCGCAGAGCGAGGGAATGCCCATGTTCGACGTGATGCCGCTGTCGGCCGCCCCGCCGGTGGCCTCGCCCTCGACGGTGAAGCCGATCTGTTGCGCGCAGCGCTGGTAGGTCTGCAGCAGCGCGTCGGGCGTGCGGGCCATGGGCAGGGTGCCGGTCTTCGCGACGATGCGGCCGCTGGTGCGCGGCAGAGATTCTTCCTCGATGATGGCCTGGATGCGCGCGAGCACGCCTTCCAGGTCGTTGCCGGCGGTGTAGCGCAGGTCCACGTGTGCCGAGGCCAGCGGGGCCACCACGTTGGAGGCCATGCCGCCCTGGATGAAGCCCACGTTCACCGTGATGCCGGGCTCGCAGCCGTTGAGGGCGTGCAGCGCCAGGATCTTGCGGGCCAGCGCGTCGATGGCGCTCGCGCCCTGGGCGGGGTTGATGCCGGCGTGCGCGGCCACGCCCTGCACCTCGAAGTCGATGCGGTAGGAGCCCTTGCGCTCGTTGACCACGTTGCCGCTGATGCGGCCGGGTTCGGCATTGAGCACGGCGCGGGCGCCCTGCACGTGCTCGCGGATGACGGTGCGGCAGGCGGGCGAACCCACCTCTTCGTCGGCGGTGAACAGCAGGTGCACAGGCGTGGCGTTGCCGCCGAAGCGTGCCAGCGCCTCGGCCACGAAGACGTTCATCACCAGGCCCGACTTCATGTCGGCGACGCCGGGGCCGAAGGCCTTGCCGCCTTCCACGCGCCAGGGGCGCTGCGCCGCCGTGCCCAGCGGGAAGACCGTGTCCATGTGCCCCATGAGCTGGTAGTGCCCCGGGGCGGCCGCGTTGCTGCCCGGCACCCTGGCCAGGATGCATTCGCCCCAGCCCGGCTCGGGCAGGGTCTGCACGGGGATGCCGGCGGCCTCCAGGCGGCCGCGCAGCACCGCGGCGACCTGGCGCACGCCCTCTTCATGGCCGCTGCCGCTGTCGATGTTCACGACCTGCGCCAGCAGGTCGGCCATCGCCTGCTCCTGCGAGGCGAGCCAGTCGAGCAGGGGCTGGGCGGAGGCGGGGACGGCTGGCGCGGAGGAAGTGGCGGTCATGGTCGGGCAGTGTTGCGGCAACGGGGAATGATTGAAACGAAAATTTCATAAATCATATTGCCTTGCAATGAGTGTTGCAATAACGGTGTGCATCCGGCGTGACGCGCCGTGCACAATCGGCGCGAACGGCGCGCTGCCCGCGCGCTATCTGCATCCCCTGGCCATCCCCATGCTCCTGACCGAACGGCTCGCCGCCCATGCCGCCTCCCTGACCGCCAGCGAGCGCGCCCTGGCCGACGACCTGCTGCGCCACTACCCTGACGGGCTGCTGGATTCCGCCAGCGCGATCGCGGCGCGCACGGGCACGAGTGCCTCCACGGTGGTGCGCATGTTCTCCAAGCTGGGCTACGGCAGCCTGGCCGAGGTGCGGCGCGAGGCGCGTTCCGAGGTCACCTCGCGCCTGCAGACCGCCGCGCAGCGCGCGCCCGCTACGCTGGGCGCCGGGCGCAGCCTGGCCGAATGCGTGGACGATGCGCTGCTGCATGACCAGCACAACCTGGCCGCCACGCGGCAGGGCCTGGACATGTCCGCCTTCGAAGCCGTGGTGCGGCAACTGGCGCAGGCCCGGGGCCGGGTGTACCTGCTGGCCGAGAAGAACAGCGCGCCCGTCGCCAGCCACCTGGCCACGCACCTGAACATGTGCCGCCCGGGCGTGCAGGACCTGGGGGCGGGCGCACCGTTCGCGGTGGACCGGATGCTCTGGGTGCAGCCGCAGGACGTGCTGCTGGTGTTCACCATCCGCCGCTATTCGCGCGGCGGCCTGCTGGCGGCGCAGCATTTCCGGGCGCAGGGCGCCACCGTCGTGGCGCTCACGGACAGCCCGGTGGCGCCCGTCGTGCAGCATGCGCAGCACACGCTGGTGGCGCGCACGGCCAATGCATCGCCGTTCGATTCCTACACCGCGGCCTTCTTCCTGTGCAATGCCCTGGTGTCGGCGGTGGCGCAGCTGCGCCACGGCGCAGTGCAGGAGGCGCTGGAGCGGCGCGATGCGCTCTGGAAGCAGTTCGAGTCCGACGCGCTGGACGGCCTGCTGACCTGAGCGCCTGCCCAGGGCCTTGACCCCGCGCGCCGGGCGGAGGCGGCCGGGTTCCTACAATGGCGGGATGCTCCCACACGACCTGTTTTCCGGCGCGCCAGCGCCTTTCGGCGCTGCCGAGCCGGGCCCCGCTGCCGCATCGGCCGCCGCGTCGCCCCTGCTGCAGAACCTGAACGACGAGCAGCTTGCCGCCGTCACGCTGCCCGCGGGCCACGCCCTGATCCTGGCCGGTGCGGGCTCCGGCAAGACCCGCGTGCTCACCACGCGCATCGCCTGGCTGCTGCAGAACGGCTATGCCTCGCCCGGCGGCATCCTGGCCGTCACCTTCACCAACAAGGCCGCCAAGGAAATGACCGCGCGCCTCTCGGCCATGCTGCCGGTGAACGTGCGCGGCATGTGGATCGGTACCTTCCACGGCCTGTGCAACCGGCTGCTGCGTGCCCACCACAAGTCGGCGGGCCTGCCCGCCACCTTCCAGATCCTGGATACGCAGGACCAGCTCTCGGCCGTGAAGCGGCTGTGCAAGCAGTTCAACATCGACGAGGAACGCTTTCCCCCGAAGCAGATGGCCTACTTCATCAGCGGCTGCAAGGAAGAGGGACTGCGGCCAGGCGACGTGGATGCGCGCGATGCGGACGGGCGCAAGAAGGTGGAGCTCTACCAGCTGTACGAGGAGCAGTGCCAGCGCGAGGGCGTGGTGGATTTCGGCGAGCTGATGCTGCGCAGCTACGAACTGCTGCGCGACAACGACCCGATCCGCGCGCACTACCAGCGGCGCTTCCAGCACATCCTGGTGGACGAGTTCCAGGACACGAACAAGCTGCAGTACGCCTGGCTCAAGCAACTCGCGGGCGACGTGGTGGATGGCCGCCTCGTCACGCACGGCAGCGTGCTGGCGGTGGGCGACGACGACCAGAGCATCTATGCCTTCCGCGGCGCGCGCGTGGGCAACATGCAGGACTTCGTGCGCGAGTTCGACGTGCGCCACCAGATCAAGCTGGAGCAGAACTACCGCAGCTACAGCAACATCCTCGATTCGGCCAACGCCCTCATCAGCCACAACAGCCGCCGCCTGGGCAAGAACCTGCGCACCACGCAGGGGCCGGGCGAGCCGGTGCGCGTCTACGAAGCGCCCACCGACCTGGCGGAGGCGCAATGGATGGTGGACGAGATCCGCCAGCTCGCGCGCAATGACGGCTTCGAGCGGCGCGAGATCGCCGTGCTCTACCGCAGCAACGCGCAGAGCCGGGTGATCGAATCGGCGCTCTTCAATGCCGCGGTGCCTTATCGCGTGTACGGCGGCCTGCGCTTCTTCGAGCGCGCGGAAATCAAGCATGCGCTGGCCTACCTGCGCCTGCTGGAGAACCCGCACGACGACACGAGCTTCATGCGCGTGGTGAACTTCCCGCCGCGCGGCATCGGGGCGCGCACGGTCGAGGTGTTGCAGGATGCGGCGCGGCAGGCCGGCTGTTCGCTGCACGATGCCGTGAGTGCCGTGCCCGGCAAGGCGGGCGCCAACCTGGGCGCCTTCGTCGCCATGGTGGATGTGATGCGCGAGCAGACGCAGGGCCAGACGCTGCGCGGCATCATCGGCCAGATGCTCGAATCGAGCGGACTGGTGGAGCACTACCGCGCCGAAAAGGAAGGCGCGGACCGGTTGGAGAACCTGGATGAACTGATCAATGCCGCCGAGAGCTTCGTCACGCAGGAAGGGTTCGGCCGCGACGCCGTCGCGCTGCCGGTGGACGAGCACGGCGCCAGCCTGCGCCAGAGCCCGGCGAGCCAGGGCATCGATACCTCATTGCCCGTGGTGGATGAACCGCTGCCCGGCGGCGTGGATGCCGATACCGGCGAGACGCTGTCACCCCTGGCCGCCTTCCTCACGCACGCCGCACTGGAAGCCGGCGACAACCAGGCCCAGGCCGGGCAGGATGCCGTGCAGCTCATGACCGTGCATGCCTCCAAGGGGCTGGAGTTCGATGCCGTGTTCATCGGCGGCATGGAGGAGGGCCTTTTCCCGCACGAGAACTCCATGAGCGACCGGGACGGCCTGGAGGAAGA
Organism: Acidovorax sacchari; assembly: GCF_042847045.1. NCBI lineage: Bacteria > Pseudomonadati > Pseudomonadota > Betaproteobacteria > Burkholderiales > Comamonadaceae > Acidovorax > Acidovorax sacchari. Next base: position 3,847,400 of record NZ_AP035783.1, on the reverse strand, counting down.
GCGCCGCCTGATGTACGTGGCGATCACGCGGGCGCGCAAGCGGCTCTACCTGAGCCATTCCCAGACGCGCCTGCTGCACGGGCAGACGCGCTACAACATCAAGAGCCGGTTCTTCGACGAGCTGCCCGAGGCGGCGCTGAAATGGATCACGCCCAGGCAGCAGGGCTTCGGCAGCTTCGCGCCGCAGTCCGGCGGGCGGGGCGGGAGTGCGGGGACGCCGTGGGGCGGCTTCGGGTCGGGGGCGAAGTCGGAGACCTTCGCGAGCCCGCCCGTGCCGGCACAGAAGGCACCGCCCGCGCATGGGCTGCGCGTGGGGCTGGCGGTGTTCCACACCAAGTTCGGCGAGGGCAAGGTGCTGTCGCTCGAAGGCGCGGGCGACGATGCGCGCGCCCAGGTGAACTTCCCGCGGCACGGCACCAAGTGGCTGGCGCTGTCGGTGGCCAAGCTCACGGTGGTGGAGTGACGAGGAGGACGGTGCCTTCCGTGCCGGCCCGGCCGGTCAGTTGCGCGACGGGAAGACGCCCTGCAGGGCGATGATGAAATTGAGGCAGAGGTAGGGCTGCATGTTCGCGTGGGGCATGCTGTTCCCGGCGATGTTGGTCGTGACACCAGCCAGGGTGCCATCGGGACTCTGGTCGGTGTATTGGTCATTGCGCTGGTCGGACGCGGCGAGGTAGCGTCCGCTGGGGGCCGCGGAATTCCCTGGATTGCTGCTCACGGCGACCGAGGCGGTGTGCACGTGCGCCGGCATATGGGCATTCTGCAATGTCACTGTTTCCTGCCCGCCCACCTCTCCCTGCACATAGTTCGTCGGCGATCCCGGGCCCTGCCCCGGGCCCAGCGGGATCCGCCCCCGCAGATCGGGCAGCGCGAACGTCGTTACGCCGTTGCCTCCATAGGTCGTACCCAGCAGGGAAAAAAGCGCGCTGTTCTGCGAGATGGACAGCAGCTGCCCTTGGCAGAACGCCCAGCCTTTGGGAGGGAAATTGCCGGCGAAAATGCTGATTTCACCGAGGAATGGATCCAGGGCCATGTCTTTGTATCCTTCATCAAGTCACGAGATAAGGGTTGGTCCAGCCGCTGCGTAGGCGCGGGCGTGCTGGCTCGGGCCAGGATGGCGACTCCTTGGCGGCGGCCTGCAGCCGGGCCATGGCTGCATGCGCCCCCTCAGAGGCTGCCGCTTGCCACCGGGCAAGGCGCTCCCCTGCATCGGTACCCAACTGCAGAACCGCGGTGGACAGCGGGCTTCCGAGTACGAACGGACTGCCCACCAGGGGCCGCTGGCGGTCCATGCCGAGGCGCAGCCATGCCTCGTGGAAGCGCTCTGCCTGTCGGCCCGAGTACAGCGCCACCGCGAAATCGGCGGACGTTCCCTTCAGCACGGCCCGCAGCCCGTCGAATTCGGGCCGTCCGTCCGGCAGGCCCGAGACATGGGTGGCGGCCACCGTGCCCCCGGCGGCCTCGAACGCCGCGCGGAACTCGTGCGGGAAGTCGTATCCGCTTTCGAGCAGGCCCATGCAGAGCACCGCCCGCGTGCCCCAGCGCCGGGGCGCCTCCTGCCCCATGCGGGCGCAGGACTGCCACAGCGCAAGCGTGTGTGCAACCAGCCAGGACGACCGCGCGGAGGAGTGGTCCGGAAGCCGGTCGGCGCCCGTATCGCTTGCGAGAAAGGGCACGCGGTGCTTCTGCAGCAGCGGCGCGAGCTCCATCGCGGTTTCCAGGGGCAGCCATCCCGCCAGGGCGTCCACGGTGCCGGTTTCCACGGCGGCGCATGCCTGCCGCAATGCCGTACGTACGCTGCGGCCGTAGGGCAGCGGCAGCCAGCGCGGAGAGGGCAGGCCGGACGCTGCGGCCCCGGCTTCCAGGCCCGCGAGGAATTCCGAGGGCAGCGTGGGGTAGCGGGACGATTCCGGCAGCAGCACGCCGACCGTGCGTTGCGTCGTGGAGGCGGATGGCCCGGCGGTTCCCGCGGAAGCGGCCGCCAGGACAACTGCCGGGGCGCTTGCCGTGGCGGCGGCTGCGGCCGTGGAGGCCGAGGCCCCGAGGAAGCCGCGGCGGCCGGGCCGCGCGAGGGTGGGGGTCGGAAGGGTCATGGGAGTGTCGCTCCTTCGGCACGCGCGCCGGCCTCGACGCTGTTCGCCGCGGCGCCGCTGTCCTGCCCGGTACGCAGCCGCTCCAGCGCATCGTAGTGCGGGGCGATCCATTCCTGGGCCAGTTCGCGCAGCCGCTGCGGTGCTTCGCGGTGTTTGCGCCCGGCGTCGGGCGTGAAGGGGTGTGAAGGATTCTTCGCATGCACGCCGAAGGTGGCCTGCATGCGCTCGATGGCCTGCGCGCCGGGCTGCATGCCGAAATGCGGCGCGATGTCTCCGGGGATCGCCGCGGGCAGTTGCCGGTAGTCGAGCAGCAGCGTGCGTTCCGGCCGGAATTCCCGGACCATCGCCGCGTAGATGCTCCCCAGGCTGCGCGCGCAATACGCCTCCGGGCCCATGCGCAGCGCTTCGTCGAAGGGGATGCCTGAGGGGTTGACGCCGAGCGGTCCGCCGGGGACCAGGTAGGCCGCACGCTGCTGCATCTGCGACACCAGCACTTCCAGCGGATCGCGGTACAGGAAAAGCCACGGCGTATCGGGCCAGGCTTCAGCGATGCGGCCGGCAAGGGCCATGGCCCAGCAGTCGCACTTGATGACGAGGTGGCCGCGACGGCCGGGCGGCGATGGCCGGGCCCATGTGCTCACGAAGGCCCGGGTGGCCAGGAGCGCCTGGGCTGGGTCCAGGCCCGGCAGCCGGTGTTCCGCGCGCAGCAGGTCGTCCAGCGGCGGCGGCTCCGACAGGGCCACGTGGTCATCGAGCGCCGCGAAGGCCTGGGTGACGAGGGTGGAGCCGCAGCGCGAGACATGGAAGACGATGCCCGACGGCTGCATGCCCGGCGAGGCCTGCGCCCAGCCGATCAGGTCGGCCAGGGGCGTCTGCCGGCGGAATGCCTGGTGGAATGGCCACTGCATCGCATTCTGCACGCCATCGGCGAAGAAGGGCGTGCGCGTGACCTCCGGCGGTGCGCGCATCCAGTCGACGAGCAGTTCGCCGCCCGGTTCCCGGTAGATCCGGATGGGCGACCAGCCCTCGAAATTCAGACGATCCATTGCCGCATCCATGCATCGCGCCCGCAGGCCATGGCGGACAGGACCTCCGCCTCGGTGAAGTCCCGGCCCAGGGCCCGGCCCTGTTGCACGCAGGCCTGCGCGAAATCCTCGCGCGAGCGGATGCCGATCAGGCACTCCTGCAGCGCCGGATCGCCGAAGACCTCCTGGCGGAATCGCGCGAACTGCCATTGCGGATCGTGCGCTTCGGGCAGCGGGTCACCCGCATCTCCCGAGGCAATGGCTTCCCGCAGCGCGGGCGTGGCCGCGCAATCGACCACGAGGTGCAGGCGCTCGCGGGCGCCCCGGTTGGCCACGCGGTGGGGCAGGGAGAAATCGGCGTACCACCATTCCCCTGCACGCATGGGAACGCGCTCGCCGCCCACGTAGAAGAACACCGCGTCGTGCGTGCGCAGCGGCAGGTGCAGGCGGACCTCGCCGTGCCGCAGGCCGACGCCCGGATCGGTGTGTTCGAGGATGGTGCCCCCGGGCGCCAGCCGCAGCACCCGCACCGATTTCAGGGGCGCGCCGCCCGCGATGGCGGCCACCAGCGAGCGCACTGTCGGGCACTGCGCCATCGCGGCGCCGTCCTGGTAGAGGTCGGCAGAGAACTCTCCCGGCGCGGCGGCCAGGGGGGAGCGGGGCGTGCCGCGCAGTGCGGCCACGTGCCAGCCGCCGTTGTGTTTGGCGAGATTGAAATGCGGGCCCCACTGGGCGTCCGGCAGCGCATCGATCTCCGCCAGCGCGGCGGCCATGTCGATGCCGCAGGCAATGCGCCGTGCATGCGGAAGCTCTGCCGTGGCGGCGCCGTGCCGGGCCTGGGGGGTGTGCGTGGTCTCGGTCATCGTGGCAACCGGATGGCTTGGCGCTATGGCGAGCAAATGGCGTAGGCGGAGCAGCTCTGCAGGTTCGCGCGGTACGAGTTGAGTATCTTCACCGACCAGCCGAGAGTACCTGCGGTGCCTCCGCAGTTGTCGACCGGGCGGCTTTCGCCGACATAGACCGCCGCATCTTCGGGCGAGGCCCTGCCGGTGTTCGCGACATGCCCGCCACCGAGCACTTTCTCGCCGGGATTGCAGCAGGACGCGACTGCGCAGGTGTCGCTGCCCACGTTGGGCAGCGTGAAGGTCCGGATCGCGACGGCCGCGCTCACGGAGCCGGTCGCGCCCGTGGGGCCGGCGGGACCGACGCTGCCCTGGGCGCCTGTCGCTCCCGTTGCTCCGGTGGGCCCGGCCGGGCCTGCGGGCCCGCCGGGCCCGGTCGCGCCCGCCGGGCCGGCGGCTCCGGTGGCCCCGGATGCGCCCGTGGGGCCCGCGGCGCCCGTCGCCCCGGTGGGCCCTGCGCTGCCCGTGGGGCCGGTCGCCCCTGCCGGGCCGGTCGCACCCGTGGCGCCTGTCGCTCCGGTGGCCCCAACCACTCCGGCATTGCAATCACCGAGCACGCCGCCCGGACCGTGGCACACGGGCGTGCCCTGCTGCGGCACCGACGCCAGCCCGGGCAGCGTGACGGTGCCCGAGGCCTCGTCCACGCGCAGCCGGATCTGCGTCTTGTCGCTGCTGGTCACCGAGAAGCCACCGTTGGGCGGAGGCGCCAGCAGGATGTCCGCGGCCAGCACGGCATGGCAGTGCAATGCGCCCGCCCAGCAGAGCGCGGCGAAACGGATGCGATGGGGTGGGGAAAAAGGCATTGGCGACCTCGCAGAATCGCCGGAGTGTAAGTAAAACCTTACGCAATAGGGTGCTGTTGTAATGCCTTGTATAACTTTCCGTTTGAGTGTCTCCGAATGTAGCTTGGCCTTGATGGGTGGATCAGGCGGGGTACCAGTGGTTGTCCACCCGCGCATCCGTGAGCGACAGGCCGTGGGGGTGGCGAAGCGGCGCCGCGCCCTGGGCGTTCTCCAGCGTGTGGTCCACCCCGGCAGCCCACAGCCCGGAACCCCGCACTGCCAGCGCGCAGGCCTCGGGCAGCGCGATGAGCCGTTGCCATCCACCACGGGCATCGAAGGCGGCGATGCCCTGAGCGCGGGGACAGCTCACGGTCCAGCCTTCCGCCAATCCTGCGATGCTGCCGCCATAACCCCGCAGGCCGCCGGGCAGCACCTGCGGCGCCGGGTCGGCGGTCCGCAGCGCCTTGCCGTCGAAGAGCGCGAGCACGGGGGCCCCGGCGCGCGCGTCCATCCCGTCGTGTTCGGCCTGCAGCGCAATGCCGAGCACGTCCGCGCCGGGATTCCAGGCGAGGTGCCGCAGGCTCAGGCGGCGGTCCTGCAGGCGCCATTGCCCCAGGGTTTCGCCCGTGCCTCCGTGCAGGCGCACGATGGACGAATCCATGGTGTCCAGCGCCCGCTTCACGCGGCCGGTCTCGGGGGCCGTCGGCACGCCGCCATTGGCGACGATGAGGGTCGGCATGCCGTCCACCCGCACGCGCCGGTCCCAGATCAGTTCGTGCGCATCGATGCCCTGGGTGGGCCACTCCGCGCGCATTTCCAGGCTGGCGGCATCGCGCAGCACGACGAGGCTGCGGCCCGTGTCCGCCTCGGTTTCCGTGGACAGCAGCAGGCGCGCGTCCGGTGACGCGATCACGTGGCCGTTGAAAGAACGCTGGCCGTCGGACCACTGCCAGACGGGTTCGCGTGCCGTGCCCGGCCACCAGCGCAGCAGCCAGTCGCCCGGGCGGCGCGATGCGGCCACGATGCTGCCGTCGGGCAGCGGGCACAGGCCGTGCGCACGCGTGGGGATCTCCAGCGCGTGCAGCGCGCGCAGCGCGGTGCCGGGCCCGGATTGCGCCTCCAGCAGGCCGACGCGGTAGCTGCCATCCTCCTGCTGCCAGGCGGCCGCGAGCCGCAGGGGCGTGCCCGATGCGCTGGCACTGTTCCAGGTACCGGACAACGGTACGGCGAGGCCGATACCGGCCAGCGCGCGCAGGGCCGCGCGCCGCGAAGGCCCGCCCCGGGCTACGCCATCGTTCCTGTGCGACATGCCCACCGCGTCAGTCCCCGTCGGCATCCGAGAAGCCGATGCTGACCTGCAGGGCCGGTGCCACCTCGGCTTCGGCGAGCCGCTTGAGCGCACTGAGTTCTTTTGCCGCCTGCAGCACCCGCGGGCCGTCGGGTGCTGCGGCATCCGTACCGGCGGCCGCTGCCATCGCCGCGTCGATGCGCAGGGCCGCTTCGCGCAGGCGGTCGGCAAGCGGGTTCAGTCCCCTCCCGCGCAGGTAGGTTTCCAGCGGCACCGCTCCCTGGCCCGGCTGCACCGGCGGCGTGCCGTCGGCCTGCACGGTGAGGGCGCGCAGGGCGGCCCATTCGGCTTTCCAGGCCGTCCCGACCTGGCCGCTGGCAGCGCGCGGGTAATCGGGCGAGCGCGTGCCCTGGGCGGCGCGCAGGGGCTTTTCCATGTGCGCCCAGCGCAGGCGTTCGATCCCGCCCACCCACTGGTTGATGAATTCGCCCATGGCCTGGGCGGAGCGCTCCTGCTGTTCCTCGGCGGCCCAGTCGGTCTGCGCGGCTTCGCGGAACGCAGCCTGCTGGGCCACGGCTTCGCGCTCCACGTCGAGTGCGACTTCCACCGCATAGCCGCAGGCGGGCGAGGCGGGCTGCGCCGGCTGGGTCCACAGCAGCCATTCGAGCGCCGGCAATCCCTTGGCCGGCGTGCCCACGCGCTCGAAGGCCGTGGCACCCTGCGGCTGCGCCTTGACCGCGCGCTCGATGAGCTGCGGGCGCGTGGGCATGAAGTCGATCTGTCGCTGTGCGCGGCGCGCCACCACCGGGCCGACGGCCACCGCGGAGAGCCCTTCCCAGGCCAGCATGGCGCGCTGCCACGCCTGGCGCGCGTCGGCCAGCGCCGCGGCCGAGCGATCGGGCCCGGCGGCGCAGAGCGTGCGCAGCGCCGGGGGCAGTGCGCCCGATGCCTGGGCGAACTCCGTGGCGCGCTGCAGGCCCCAGTGCGCATAGAGCCCCTGCAGCGCGTGCGTGGTGTCGTAGAACGGCACGGCATCGTGGCGCCAGTCGAGCGGGGCCTGGGCCTGCGCGCCTGCCGCGAGCAGCGCAGCGCCCGCGGCCACCAGGGCAGGGGTGCCGCGGCGCCGCAGGGCAGCCATGAAATGAGCGGATGCGGTCATAGGGACTCCACGAATCGGACCAGCGCGTCGCGCTCGGCCTTGTCCATCTTCAGCACGTTCTGTTTCGCTTCTTCCGCCTCGCCGCCGTGCCAGAGGATGGCCTCCAGCACGCCGCGTGCGCGGCCGTCGTGCAGCAGCCGGGTGTGGCCGTTCACGTCCTTGATGAGGCCGATGCCCCACAGCGGCGGCGTCCGCCACTGCCGGCCGCTGGCCAGGAAGTCGGGCCGCCCGTCGGCCAGGCCCTCGCCCATGTCGTGCAGCAGCAGGTCGGTGTAGGGCCAGATGCGCTGGCCCGACAGGGCCTTGCTGGTCAGGCGGGGGAACGGGCCTTCCTTCGTGACGTAGCTCGGGCGGTGGCAGGTCGCGCACTGGGCCCGGGCGAACAGCGCCTGCCCGCGCAGCACGGCCGCGTCGTTCACGTCCCGGCGTGCAGGCGGGGCCAGCGTGGCCTGGTAGAAGACCACGTCGTCGAAGGTCTTGTCGTCGATCTCCACGCCTTCCTGGCCGCGCGCGCCCGCGCTGCGGCCACTGGGCGCTGCGCCGCAGTCCACCTGCGTGGTGGTGCAGTGCTCGCTGGGGAAGTGCCGGGAGGTGATGCCCATGTCGCCGACGAAGGCGCCGCCCGTCTGGTGGGCGAGGGTGGCCACGTTGGCCTTCCAGCCGAAGCGGCCCAGCATCTTGCGGCCCGACGGCGCGTCCCAGACATGGTTGGGCCGTCCCTTGATCGGGCCGGGCGCGGCCGCCTGGTCGGCGGCGTTGGCCAGGATGTCGGCCTCGCCGATGGCCTCCAGCAGCCCCACGCCGATGACCTGCGGCGCGATGCGCGGGCTGAGCATGGTGCCGGCGTGCAGCGGGCCGTAGCCGAGGTCGCGCACGCCGTAGTGGGGCTTGAGCAGCGTATAGGGCGTGCCGTCGGCGAAGCTGCCCCCGACCGTCTCGTAGCGCAGCGTGACCGTGCCCTCCGGTTTCACGCCCTGCACGGCCGCCGTGTTGAGCTGGTCGCCGTACACCGGTTCCGGGTTGGGCCCGCCGTGCGGATCGGTGCCGGGGATCGACAGGCGGATGAGCAGCGAGACGATCGGGTCGCGGGTTTCGCCCAGGCGGTTGAAGATCTCCGGCGGCTCGCCGCGGCCGTCCTGCACGTGGCAGCCGCCGCAGGAGCGGGCGATGAAATGCGGGCCCAGGCCGTCGCGCGCCTTGGTCGAGGCGCCGGCTTCCACCCAGTTGCGCTTGAAGAACGAGTTGCCGATCACGAAGCGCGTGCGTTCCGCGTCCTCGAGGTTGGCCGCGGGGAACGAGAAGGCATTGCGGCCGGTGGCATAGACCGTGGTGTCGCCGCCGGTCTTCTCCCCGAGCGGGTCGGGCGGGTCGCCGGCCGCGGCGCCGCCGGCCAGGAGCAGGGCGCCCGCGGCGGCCAGGCCGGTGCCTGCCAGGGCCGCGGCAGGCCACAGCGCGCCGCGCCGCCGCGCGTTTCGCGAAGAGGTCATGTCGCGCATCGCCCTCACGGTTGCACGAGGGTCAGCTTGGTGATGCCGATGGCGTTGGCGGCCTCCACGAGGTCTTTGCTCTGCTGCGTGAGGCTGTCGATGGTCTTCTGGATGCGCAGGCGGCCCGGGGCGTCCTTGCCGCCGATGATCTCGCGGTCGAAGGGCGCCTGGATGCCTTCGGCGGCCTTCACGGAGGCGGCGATCTGCTGCGTGGTCCGTTCGGCCAGCGCGGCGTCCTTCGCGGCGACCAGGTCGCGCAGCGAGGCACCCTGCACCAGGCTGCCGTCGGCGCGCCGGTATTCGCCGAGCCAGACGTTACGGATGCCCAGGGCATTGGTCACGGCGTCGCGGTGGGTGTTGTCGGAGAAGCAGGAGTGTTCGTCCTCCTGGTCCTGGCTGTTGAGGGCCACTTCCAGCCGCTCGCCGGCCAGTTCGCCACGGGACAGAGAGCCCAGGCCCACCAGCATCTTGCGCACCGATTCCTGGCCGCCCTTCACGAATTTCGCGCGGTAGTTGTTCGGTGTTTTCGGGTCCCAGGCCTTGACGAGCGAAGCCAGGTCGTCGATGAGCAGGTCCGTGACCACGTTCAGGTACTGGCGGCGGCGGTCGGCATTCTTGCCCTTGCCGTCCACGAAGTCCTCGAAATTGCGGTCCCCCGGGCCCGTCTCGGACAGGTCCTGTCCCCACAGGAAGAATTCGATGGCATGCCAGCCCGTGGCGACGTTCTCCTCGCCGCCGCGCTCGTTCTGCGCAGCCAGGTTCTTCTTGGTGATGGCGAACTTGCGGTCGTTCACCAGGCCTGAATCGGGCTTGCCTTCCACGCTGTCCACATAGGATTCGTCCATGGGCCAGGCGTTGAGCTGGCCTTCGGGGCCCTTGTCGTCGTCGATGGGGCCGCCGTAGAAGCGGAACGCCTCGGTCTGCCCGTAGAACTCGCGCGCGGCCAGCCAGGTCTTGCGCGCCCCGGCCAGCGTCTCCACGGACGGCCTGGCGGTGAAGGCCTTGATGGCGGTTTGCATGGTCCTGGCGGCGTTCAGCGTGTCCTCGTAGTTCGCGTGCACCAGCACGGCGTAGTGCGCCGCCACCGTGGCGGGAGTGACCGCCGCCGCCGAAGGCGCCGCAGCGGGCGCGCCCGTGCCGTGCGGAGCCGCCTGTGCCAGGACCACCCCCGTGGAGCCGAGCGAGGCGATGGCCAGCAGCCCGGAGAGAACAGTGGTTTGGAACGAAGCGGTTGTCATGGCATCTCCTGAAACGATGGGAAAAAGGCGGGGCGGATACAGCGAGGTATCCACGGCGTCCGTGCGGTCGGCCTGGCGCATGGCGCGCCGCGGCGTACGGAACCCGGTGAGGCCGGGGACATGGAGTCGCCCGGGCGTACCCCCTGCGCTTTCCGGCAGCGCAGACCCCTCCCGGTCCGCGCCGCGGTGCAGCACGGCGGGCGCTGGCATTATAGGAATGAGATTAATTATCATCTCCGGGCGATGCCAATGCGCCCATGAATGGACGCTGAAGATGCCCGGAGCATCAAATCTGTTGGTGGTTTGGCGCTATTGTAAAAATAGCAAATCGTCCCGCAGGGGCAACCGCTCCGGGAGGCGGTTCGGGGCTTCGGACCGCGCAGGGGCCGCATGCCGCGGCCGAAAAAAAGCGGGGCCCGGAAGGGCCCCGCTGTCAGGGAGAAATCCGCGGCGCGCGCCCCGCGGACGGCGCGGGTCAGGCGCCCAGCTTCATCTGCCGGGGCGTGCCGGTCAGGTAGCCCACGGCGGAGCCGAACTTGTCCTTGTAGTTGGCGCGGATCATCGGGTCGAGCTGGTCCTTCACCTTGGAGTGGATGCTGCCCCAGTCACCGGCGTGCTGGAAGTTGCTCATGATGTAGGTGAAGCCGTTGATCTCGTCCACCGCATGCAGACCGGTGGATTCGCCGCCCGCCGGCACCGACATGATGCGCGAGAGCTGCTTCGTGTCCACGTTGTAGGCCCACAGGAAGTTGTTCACGTGCTGGCTGCTGTCCTCGCCGATGAAGAGGGTGCGCAGTTTCTCGGAGAACTTCAGGTTGTCCGGGTTGGCGATGTTGTTGGGGTTGGCGGTGTTGCCCAGCGCATCGGCGGCGATGTCCTCGCCGGCCAGCAGGGCCTTGGTGTCCACCGGCATCCAGTCGCTGTTGATGGTGTTGCCCTGGGTGTCCTTCTGGCCGCCGCGCAGGTTGAGCGCCATCACCGCGCCGGCGACGAGCTGCTTGGGCACCGAGATGCCGTTGCCTGGCACGTTGGCGGCGTTGCCGGCCACCATCGAGGATTGCACGTTCTGCAGCGCCGAGTAGGCGATCTTGTCCTTGGCGTTGACCGTCGTGCCTTCCATCTTGGTGAAGCCCAGGCTCGCACCGACGAATGCGGCGTAGCGGTGGGTTTCGAGGAAGGCGGCGGCCTTTTCCATGCCGGGGTTGATCTTGATCCACTCGGTCTTGCCGTTGGCGACGATCTTCGTGTAGCTCGCGTCCTTCGGGTCGGTGGAGGTCACGGACATGATGTCGGTGGGCTTGAGCGAGCTGGCGAGCTTCTCGATTTCAGCGCTGGTGGCCGAGCCGAGCTTGATCCAGGTGAGCGGGGCAGCGGAGTTCGCGGCCGGGTCGATCGAGAAGCCGGAGCCCACCTTGGCCGCGTACAGCGTGCCGGAGGACAGGTCCTTCTCCTTGTCGGCCACGAAGACGAAATAGCCGCTGTTGGTGGCGTCGTCGCCCATCAGGGCGGTGCGCTGGTCGGGCATCACCTGCACCAGCTCATGGGAGATGCGGCCCATGCAGAAGTGCTTCTTGATGGAAGCGGTGCCGTCGGCATTCACCGTCACTTCGGGCATGTGGCCGTAGTGGTACGGATTGGCGGCCGTCTCGCTGCCGTAGAGGTTCTTGCTGTAGGCCTTGAACTGCGCGTTCGAGGCAGCGGTGAACGCATCGGGCTCGTACTCCTCGCTGGAGAGGTGCGTGCCCCAGGGCGAGAGGCTCGCGCCGCAGGTGATCCACAGGCCGTGCACCTTGGAGGTGTCCACGTTGTGGTACTTCACGAGGGTGAGCTTGCCGGTGGCGGGGTCCTGGTCCAGCGAGAGCACGGCGATGGGCGAGGGCAGCTTGCCGTACATGTCGGTCTTGCCGTCCTGCGCCCAGGTGGTGTATTCGAACTGCACCACCGCGAACACGGGGTTGCCCTTCACGCCGTCCACCTTGGCGTTGGGCACGGTGAGCAGCGAGGTGCCGTCGGGCGAATCGGAGAAGAACTGGCGTTCCTTGCCGGCCACGGTCGTGTCGATGATGGGCTGGTTGTTGATGTTCACGTAGCCGCCGGCCAGGATCGTGCCGCCCTTGCCGTCGGACACGCGGTCGCCCGTGATGAAGAACGGCTGGTAGGCCAGCTGGTAGCTTTGGGTGGAGTCGTCGCTGAACTTCACGTTCAGCGTCGAGCCGACGGTGGTCGTCGCCATGGCGGCGGGCGTGGCGAGCGTGGGCGCGGCCATCGACGTGAAGCTGGCGGACGCGAAGTTCGGGGGCGTGATGCCGCCGCTGCCGCCGCCGCAGGCGGCCAGCACGGAGGTGGCGGATGCAGTGGCGCCCAGGGGCAGCAGGGGCATGCCGGCCAGGAATTGCAGGGCCTTGCGGCGGGAGGGCATCGGGGTGTGGGACATCTTGGATTCCGGATGGGTCGGTCTGCTGTATGGGCGCCGCCGTCGCGTGAGCGTGCAGCGGGCCTTTCGATGGGCAGGCCGGGCGTACCCGGGCCTGTCTCCGGACCGGGATGCTAGGAATCCGAGATGACGGGGATTTGACGCTTTCGTGACGAGAGCGTGACCGCAGGGGCCTCAGGCGGCGGCAGGGCTCTCGGGCAGCGCGGCCGGGCGTTCCGGCGGCTCGAAGCAGTCGCGGAAGGAGAACACCACGGAGGTGAAGAACATCGCCGCCAGCAGCATGGCCGTGCCGACCATGATGCCCGCCGCGATCGCGCTGCCCAGGCCCATGAGGGCCAGCAGCGTCACGAACACGCTGGCGGCGATGCCCGCGCCGAGGAAGACCCCCGTCCACGCCAGGCCGTACACGGTGAACGCCCCGATGTTGCGCAGGCAGGCGACGATGCTGAAGAACAGCGCCTTCACCGGTGGCACGCCGTGCCAGTGCACCAGGCCGGGCGCGTGCCAGAACAGCAGCGACAGCGGCACGTAGAGCGCCAGCGCGAGCCACATCGCTGCCTGGAACTGCGGCAGTTCGGCCATTTCGCGCGTGAGCTCCTCGCCGCCCAGGTACACGCGCGCGAACTGTCCGCCGTCCAGCAGGGCGGAGATGGCCATGACGGCGAGGAAGCCCACGGCGTAGAGCGCACCGAGCACGAGCATGGAGCGCAGGCGTTGCCGGCCGGTGCGGAAGGCCACCAGCAGCAGGGCCGGGGTGGGAAAGCGGCCCTGCGTGGCGTCGCCGGCGGCCACCATCATGGCCAGCGTGGCGGAGGGCAGCAGAGCCAGGGCCACGGCTGGCCCGACGAGCGGCAGCAGCGTGGCGATGGACATCGCCGCCATGGTCAGGAAGAACAGGGCCGCCAGCGCCATCGGCTGGCGCCAGAAGATGCGGATGCCCAGGCGGACCCATTCCAGGCCGGCGCGGGCAGGGACGATGTGCAGTTTCATGGCGGTGCAGTGTGCGTGTTACGCCCGTCGGGCAGTGGCTGGGCGCTTCGCGGGAGGCGCGGTCGCTCCGTCGGGCATGGCTCCAGGGCATGCCGCGGCGCGTGGTTCAGGAGGATTGTCGCGCCGAAGGGACGAACGGGCCGGTGCGGCACGGGTTTCCGGGCGCGCCGGCGGGTTGCATGTGGCCGCGCCGCCACGGTGGCCGTCGGCCGGGGGGCTCACTCCTCGAATCCGCCGCCTGCGCGCGCATGCAGCGGCCGGGCGATGCGGCCGCGCAGCACCCGCTCGAAGTGGGTGGGGTCGTGCGGCGTGAGCAGGCTGGCCTCGCGCGGCAGGTGGAAATCCCACAGGCGGGAGATCCAGAAGCGCAGTGCGCCCGCGCGCAGCATCGCCGGCAGCAGGGTCCGCTCGTCGGCCGACAGCGGCCGCACCGCCTGGTACGCATCCAGCATGGCCGTGGCGCGCCCGGGCTCGTGGATGCCGGTCGGCCAGTCGATGCACCAGTCGTTCAGGCACACCGCCAGGTCGAACAGCCAGGTGTCCACGCCCGCGAAATAGAAGTCGAAGAAGCCGGTCAGGGCCTCGCCGTCGAACATGGCGTTGTCGCGGAACAGGTCGGCATGGACCGGGCCGCGCGGCAAGGCGGCGTAGCCGGCGGATGCGGCGACATGGTTCTGGTAGGCCAGCTCGGAGCGCAGCAGGGTGCGCTGGGCCTCGCCGATGTGCGGCAGCACCACGGGCACCGTCTCGTTCCACCAGGCCAGGCCGCGCAGGTTGGGCTGCTGCCGCTCGTAGTCCCGCCCGGCCAGGTGCATGCGCGCCAGCATGCCGCCCACTGCCGCGCAGTGCACCGGTTCGGGCGCGAGCTGGCTCCTGCCGGACAGCTTGTTCACCACGGCGGCGGGCTTGCCCGCGACGGAGTGCAGGATACCGCCATGGCGGTCGCCGCGCGGGTCCGGCACGGGGATCCCCGCCTGCGCGAGGTGCTTCATCAGGTGCAGGTAGAACGGCAACTGCTCGGCGGTCAGGCGCTCGAACAGCGTGAGCACGTACTCGCCCTGGTCGCTGGTGAGGAAGTAGTTCGTGTTCTCGATGCCGCCTTCGATGCCGCGCAGCGACTCCAGGGTGCCGAGCTGCAAACGGCGCAGCAGGTCGCGCGCCTCTTTCTTGGAGACTTCGGTGAAAACGGCCATCGCTTGGCGGGAGAAGAACAGGAAGACGGAAGGAAAAAGGGGGCGGGCGGTCAGCCGGGCGGAATGGCGCGGCAGACGCCCTGCGGGGCGGACGCCGTGCCCGCCGCGGGCGCCGGGGGCCCGGGCACATGCGCCCGGGCCGGGGTTCAGAACTTCATGACGTTCCAGACCCGCGGGCTGGTGATGGTTTCCGCACCGTTGCGGCTGCCAGGCCGCGCACGCACGCCGTCGGGCGGCTGCACTTCGTATTCGGGCATGGTGGTGCCGGCCTTGGGCTGCACCGTGATGCTCTGCGTCTGCCCGCCCACGCGCAGTTCGTCCACGCGGCTGCCTTCGTCCTCGATGCGGATGCGCTCCACGCGCTGGTTGCGCCGGCCCGGCTCGGCATCCGCCGCGGCACCGGGCTGCGCGTCGGCCGCGGGCGCGGCCTGCGGAGCGGGCGAGGGGGCGGTAGTCTGGGCAAGGGCCGGCCCGGAGGCCAGCGCCAGAAGGAGGAGGGTGGTGGCGGCGCGCATGGGCGGATTGTAGGCCCGCGCGGGCGCGCGCACCCGCCCGCGGGCACAATCCCGGACCATGAGCAAACCCAAGACCCTGGTGCTGGTGGACGGCTCCAGCTATCTCTACCGCGCCTTCCATGCCATGCCGGACCTGCGCGCCGTGCCCGGCGACCCGGCCAGCCCCGCCACGGGGGCCATCCGCGGCATGATCAACATGCTGCAGGCGCTGCGCAGGGACTATCCCGCCGATTACGCCGCCTGCGTCTTCGATGCGAGCGGACCGACCTTCCGCGACACGCTCTACCCCGAATACAAGGCGCACCGCGCGCCCATGCCCGACGACCTGCGCGCGCAGATCGAGCCCATCCACGAGGTCGTGCGCCTGCTGGGCTGGCCGGTGGTCTGCGTCCCCGGCGTCGAGGCCGACGATGTGATCGGCACCCTCGCGGCCTGCGCGGCGCGCCAGGGCATCGAGGTCATCGTCTCCAGCGGCGACAAGGACCTGTCGCAACTGGTGGACGAGCACATCACCATCATCGACACCATGAGCGGCAAGCGCCGCGACGTGGCGGGCGTCACGGCCGAGTTCGGTGTTCCGCCCACGCTCATGGTCGATTACCAGACGCTGGTGGGGGACGCGGTGGACAACGTGCCCGGCGTGCCCAAGGTGGGGCCCAAGACGGCCGCCAAGTGGCTGAACGAGTACGGTTCGCTCGACGCGCTGCTGGCACGGGCGGGCGAGATCAAGGGCGTGGCGGGCGAGAACCTGCGCAACGCGCTCGACTGGCTGCCCAAGGGCCGCGAACTGGTGACCATCCGCACCGATTGCGACCTGGCCGGCCACGTGGAAGGCCTGCCGGCGCTGGACGGCATCACGGCCGGCGCGCTGGAGACGGCGCAGCTGCGCGAGTTCTACGAAAAGTTCGGCTTCAAGGGGCTGGCCCGCGCGCTGGAAGACACCACGCCCGCCAATGCCACGGCCACGCTGCCCGGCGCGAGCGGCGACCTGTTCGCCGACAGCGGCCCGACCTTCGTGGCCGAGGCCGCGCAGGGGCGCGAGGTGGCCTACGACACGATCCTCACGTGGGAGGAGTTCGACCGCTGGTTCGCCCGCATCCAGGCAGCCGACCTGGTCGCGCTGGATACCGAGACCAACTCGCTCGATGAGCTGCGCGCCCAGATCGTGGGACTGAGCTTCAGCGTGGAGCCCGGTGCCGCCGCCTACATTCCGCTCGCGCATTCCGGCCCCGACGCGCCCGAGCAACTGCCGCTGGACGCCGTGCTGGAGCGCCTCAAGCCCTGGCTGGAGGATGCCTCGAGCCCGAAGCTGGGCCAGCATGTCAAGTACGACCGCCACGTGTTTGCCAACCACGGCATCGACGTGCACGGCTATGCGCACGACACCATGCTGCAGAGCTACGTGCTGGAAGTGCATCGCCCGCACAACCTCGCGAGCCTGGCCGAGCGCCACACGGGCCGCACCGGCATCAGCTACGAAGACCTCTGCGGCAAGGGGGCGAAGCAGATTCCGTTCGCGCAGGTGCCGGTGGACCAGGCCGCCGCCTATTCCTGCGAGGACTCGGACCAGACGCTCGATGTGCACCGCGTGCTCTGGCCGCTGATCGAGGCCGACGAGAAGCTGCGTGGCATCTACGCCCTCGAAATGGAGAGCAGCGAGGTGCTGTTCCGCATCGAGCGCAACGGCGTGCTGATCGACCCGGCCACGTTGCAGCAGCAGAGCCACGACCTGGGTCAGCGCATCCTCAAGCTCGAGCAGGAGGCCTACGACATCGCCGGCCAGCCCTTCAACCTCGGCAGTCCCAAGCAGCTCGGCGAGATCTTCTTCGACAAGCTCGGCCTGCCGGTGGTGAAGAAGACCGCCACCGGCGCGCGCAGCACCGATGAGGAGGTGCTGGAAAAGCTCGCGGAGGACTATCCGCTGCCCGCCAAGATCCTGGAGCACCGCAGCCTCTCCAAGCTCAAGGGCACCTACACCGACAAGCTGGGCCAGCTGGCCGATCCGCGCACGGGCCGCGTGCACACGCACTACGCGCAGGCCGTGGCGGTGACGGGGCGGCTGTCGAGCAACGAGCCCAACCTGCAGAACATCCCCATCCGCACGGCCGAGGGCCGGCGCGTGCGCGAGGCCTTCGTGGCACCGCCGGGCCGCGTGATCGCCAGCGCCGACTACAGCCAGATCGAACTGCGCATCATGGCCCACCTGAGCGGCGACGACGCGCTGCTGCGCGCCTTCACCGAGGGGCTGGACGTGCACCGCGCCACCGCGGCCGAGGTGTTCGGCGTGGCGGTGGACCAGGTGAGCAGCGAGCAGCGCCGCTATGCCAAGGTGATCAATTTCGGGCTCATCTACGGCATGAGCAGCTTCGGCCTCGCGCGCAACCTGGGCATCGACAACAAGGCCGCCGCGGCCTACATCGACCGCTATTTCCAGCGCTACCCCGGCGTGAAGCAGTACATGGACGAGACCAAGGCCTCGGCCAAGGCGCGCGGCTACGTCGAGACGGTGTTCGGCCGCCGGCTCTACCTGCCGGAGATCAATTCGCCCAACGGCCCGCGGCGCGGCGCGGCCGAGCGCGCCGCCATCAACGCGCCCATGCAGGGCACGGCGGCCGACCTCATCAAAAAGGCGATGGTGGCCGTGCAGGCGGTGCTGGATGCGGACAAGCCGCAGGTGCTGATGATCATGCAGGTGCACGACGAACTGGTCTTCGAACTGCCCGAGGACGAGGCGGGCTGGCTGCGCACGGAAATCCCGCGGCTCATGGCGGGCGTGGCTGAACTCAAGGTCCCCCTGCTGGCCGAGGTGGGCACCGGGCCGAACTGGGAGAAGGCGCACTGACCGGGGCCGTGGCGGCTAGAATGTAAGTTTTTGTAATGTCATGCCCTGGCAGCGCCGGGGGCATCTGCCGCCGTGTCCCGTTCCGTCTTTCTCCCCCAGGAAATCCGCCCTGCCGACCAGGCGCAGCAACGCCTGACCGAGCGCCACCTGCAGGGCCGGCTGGCCGAGGTGGAGCACTACCTGTATGCGGTGCGCCGTGAAATCGACCAGGAGCTGCCAGGTTGCATTCCCGCGTACCGCAAGCCCTATCCCTACGGCTGCTGCCTGGAGATCTCGGAGGCGTTCGAGAAGAAGCTCCGCGCGGCGGTGGCCTCGGACACCGCGCTGCCCGGGCTGGACGCCATCCGGGCCTTCATGGGCGAGGGCGGTTACGTGGGCTCCGTCTGGGGCGCGCTGCGCGAGCGCTACTTCCAGAACGCGTTCCAGTTCGGCAGCCTGTACGTGGATGTCTCCAACGACACGGTGGACGTGCGCAAGCCTTCGATCGAAATCCTGCCGATGGCGGATTCCGGGCTGGTGAACATTTCCAGCCTGGAGCATTTCGTGCGGATCGGCCAGGCCTACTGGGGGGCGGAGTTCTACGTGAACGACGTGTGGCCGGCGCTGGCGCCGATCGCCCCGCTCGTGATGCACCTGCCGGACAGGCAGGCCTTGCAGCTGTCGAACAGCTCGGCCTACATGGTGGCCTGGCAGCGGCGCGACCGCTACCAGGGGGCGGAGGCGTATCTGGCCACCGCTCCGTCCCTGCCGGCGGCAGCGCGGGAGTCCTTCCTGGCATGCATCGCGCCGCGCCGCAGGGTAGCGGACGCGCGGCAGGGGCGGACCATGTCCATGGCGGCGTGCGCTTCCCTGCGCAAGGCCACGCCCCTGCAGGAGTCCATGTGGCTCAACCGGCAGTTGGCGGAGTGGGGTGCTTCCAGGAGGCGGGCTGAGATACCGCGGCCTCAGGGCGCCTCGTCCACCGGGCAGTCCGGCTGGGCCGGCACCGCGAGCGGCAGGTAGTAGTACGCGGCGGGCTGCCATTGGCCGGGGCCTGCGCTGTCGGCGACGCGCACATGCATGGCCTCCCCGGAAACGCAGTGGTCCACGCGCACCGACACCTTGCGGTCCGGCCATTGCAGGAACAGCCGCTGGTCGGAAGCCCGGGTGACCGTGGCCTTGCCCAGCAGCGCCAGCCCCATCAAGGGTTCACCCGGCGCCTGCGTGAACTGGGCCGTGTGTTCGGCTGCCAGCTGCGAATTGTCGCCATCGAAGCGCAGGATGGCGACATCCCGGGGCGGCACGGCGGCCTGGGGGCGGACGCAGCACTCGGGGGCTTTCGCGGCGGGGGCCAGGGGCAGGTAGTGCAAGCCTCCGGAAGGCACCGCCAAGGTGTCCGATGACAGCGCGAGCCGCACGGCGCTGGGGGTGCCGGCGTCCACCACGCCGACGCGCGAGGACAGGGGCTCGCCCTGCGAGGCTGCGGCAGGCGCCGGCGTGCGGGGTTTGGTGGCTTTGCGGGCCTTGGCGGCAGCCCGCGGCTTGCTTGCGGCCTTGGGCTTCGCGGGCGCCTCGCCGCAGGCAAGCGCCAGGGAGAAAGCCAGGAAGAAGAGGGTGCCGGTACGGAAAGGGGATCGGTGTCGTCGTTCAGTGGCCATCGTCGGGAAAAGGGAAAGAGCCGGGCGGTGCCAGGTGCGCGCAGCGCGCACCACCGGAAGGCTGAGGGGCGAAGTATGGGCGGAGTTCCGGGCGTTCCCGTAAAGATGTGCATACCGCTGCGGCCCGTTTTTCGCGTGGCGGGCGGCCGGCTTGCTGCCTACCGGTCCTGCAGGCAGTCAGGTTGTACATCGGTGGCCAGGGGAAGGTAGTAGTGGGCCGCGGGCTTCCAGCGGCCAGCGCCGGTGCCTTCGGAGATCTTCAGGTGCAGGCCTTCCGCCGACAGGCAATGTTCCACGCGCAGCGATGCCTTGCGGTCCGGCCATTGCAGGAGGATCCGGCGGCCCGGCATCCGCGTCACGGCAGGACGGCCCTCCAGCGCCAGTCCGACAAAGCCCTCCCGCGGGGCAGGCGTGAAACGGGCTTCGCGTTCAGCGGCCGGCTGGGGAGACTCCCCTTCATAGCGCAGGGTGGACGCTTCCTGCGGATCGACGGGGGCCAGGGGCTGCACGCAGCATTCCGTGGATGACTCCGTGGCCGGAGACAGGCGCAGAAAGCGCAGTTCCGGAAGGGGCGCACCATCGCCGGGCGGGACCGTCGGATCCGCTGCATCCATCGTGGCGAGGCGGGCGGTTGCGGGAGAGCGTGCATCCAGTACGGCGACCCGCGCGGCGAGGGGCGAGACCGGAACTCCGGTGGTGTCCCCGCGGCGGGGCGGTTGTGCATGCGCCAGGCCCCAGGCCAGCGCGACGCAGCACAGAAAGGTGGGGCGCACGGCGTGGTGCGGTGCAGGCAGTGATTCGCAGGCCATCGTGGGACCGGGGCATCCGGGTGAAGAGACGGGCGCGCCACTCTATCGGCTGGGGCACAGGGGCCGCGCAGGGTTGTTTCCAATTGCCGCGCAGTTGCTGCGAAATGCGCCGCCGGGATACCTTTTGATGCAATATGCGCGCCTCGACCGCCCTCCGGGCGTTCCCGTCTGTTCCCATCCCCGTCCATGCGCCTGCGCCATATCGAAGTCTTCAACGCCGTCATGCTCACGGGCAGCGTGAGCGCTGCCGCGCGCCTCATCAACGTCACGCAGCCGGCGGTGAGCCGCATCCTCTCCCATGCGGAACTGCAGCTGGGCTTCGCGCTCTTCCACCGCCACAAGGGGCGGCTGGTTCCCACGCGGGAGGCGCAGACGCTTTTCCCGCACATCGAGCGCCTGTTCACGCAGCTCGACGAAGTGCAGCGCCTCGCGGGCAGCCTGCGCGGCCGGCAGCGCGAGGGCGAACTGCACATCCTCAGCGTGCTGGCGCTGAGCCACGAGGTGATGCCGCGGGCCCTGCGCGCCTTCCATGCCCTGCATCCCGGCGTGCAGGTGACGATCGAGTCCCTGCATTCGCCACAGATCGTCTCCGCCCTGGTGTTGCAGGAGGCCGACGTGGGCTTCGTGTTCTCCGCGCTGTCGCATCCCTCGCTGGAGCAGGAGACCCTGGCCGAGGGCTGCATGGTGTGCATCGCGCCGCGCGGCCTGCTCGACGCGGCGCTCGTGGCACGGGGTTCGGTGCACCTGGCCGATCTGGCCGGCGTGCCGGTGGTGCGGCTGGGGCTGAACGATCCGCTGGGCGCCATGGTGAACCACGCGTGCCGGGAGGCGGAAGTGGGGCTGGCTTCCGCCATCACGGTGCAGACCTACCATGCCGCGCTGGCGCTCGCGCACCACGGGCTGGGTGTGGCGCTGGTGGATGCCTGCACCGCCGCTTCCGCCGACCCGGGGCGGGTGGATGTGCTGGAGTTGCTGCCGCGCATCGCCGTGCCGGTCAAGGCGCTGCGCATGCCCCACCGCCCGGCATCCCTCCTGGCTGACGCGATGGTGCGCTGCATGCGGGATGCCGCCGTGGAAACGCTGCAGGGCAGGGCGGGAGGGTTGCCGGCCCCGGCGCCCGGCACCTGACGGCTTCAGGCGCTTCGCACGGCCTGTGCGGCCTGGCGCTCGCCGGCCATGGCCTGCGCCAGCTGTTCCGCCGTACCGAAGGACAGGGTGAAGCCCAGTGCCCCGTGCCCGGTGTGCAGCCACAGGTTGCGCGGACCGCCGGGCTTGCGGCCCACGACCGGCAGGCCGGTGGGGGTGGCGGGCCGCATGCCGGTCCAGGGACGCAGGCCGGCGCCGGGATCGTGGCCCAGCACCGCGGCCACGGTGGCGCGCAGGCGCTCGATGCGGTCTGCGGGAATGCTCCGGTCGTCGCCCACGAGTTCCGCCATGCCGGCCACGCGCAGCCGGTTCCCCAGCCGCGCGAACACCACCTTGCGGGCCGCGTCGGTCACGTTCACCCGCGGTGCCCATGCCGCGGTCTCGGGCGCGTCCACCGTGATGCTGTAGCCCTTGAGCGGATAGACCGGCACGTGGATGCCCAGGCGGGCTGCCCAGGCCGCGCTCGCGCTGCCCAGGGCCAGCACGAACTGGTCCGCGGCCACCGGGGTTTCCGCGTCCGATGCGCCGGAGCGCACATGCACTGCGGTGACGGCGCCGTCCGCGCCGCGCGTGAATCCCGCCACCCGCGCGCCCAGCAGGAAGCGCACGCCGCGCGCGGCAAGCAGCGTGTGCAGGCCGTCGCAGACCTTCTGGCAGTCGGCGGCGCATTCGCTGGGCGTGTGGATGGCGCCGGCGATGCGGTCCGCGTCGTGGGCCAGGGCGGGCTCCAGCTCCACGCAGCGGGCGGCGGACACCGACTCCTGCTCGCAGCCCCAGGAGCGTTGCAGCGCCATCTGCCGTTCACCGCCGGCCAGCGCCTCGCGCGACCGGTACACCACGAGCTTGCCCGTGCGGCTGAAATCGCAATCCAGGCCCTCGCGCTCGCGCATGTGCTCGAAGGCCCGCCGGCTGCGCGCGGCCAGTTCCAGCAGCGTGCCGGTGGTGCGGCGGGATGTCGCGTCGTTGCAGGCCGCGAGAAACGCCGCGCCCCAGCGCCACTGGCGCAGGCTCCACTGCGGCCGCAGCTTGAGCGGTGAATCGGGCGAGAAGAGCAGCTTGGGCAGCTGGCCCCAGACCGATGCGTCGGCCAGGGGCTGCACATAGCTGTAGCTCAGCTGCGCACCGTTGCCGCCGCTGGCGCCGCCACCCACGGGGCCCTGGTCGATCACCGTCACCTGCCACCCCTGCCGCTCCAGCGCATAGGCCGTGGCCAGGCCCGCGATGCCGGCACCCATCACACATGCATGCATATCGATTCCGATCTGTTCCGTTCCATCCGCGGGCACTGTAGAAGCGCCCAAGCTGCTTGGACAATGCCGATCGGATGGCCGCCCATGCCGCCAGGTTATGCACCGGAACGGAGCCGGCCGGGCCGGGAGAGCGGGCGCGGCTCTTGCTTCTTATCCGGGTTGACCCCTACGCGGGCATAACTTTCAGGCATGGCATGGCGCGTGGAATGAATTGTTCAATGCGCCGCCGCCTTCCTACAGTGCTTGCACCGCCGCACCGTGCGGGGGCGTGCAGCCCTTTACCCATCCGCTATCCGAGAAGGAGTTCCCATGAAAACCACCCTCTGCTCCGCCGCGCTGCTGGCCTGCGGCCTGATGGCCGGCGCCGCCGCGCAGGCCGACACCCTGAAGAAGATCGCGGACAGCGGCAAGATCACGCTCGCCTACCGCGAATCGTCGGTGCCCTTCAGCTACCTGGCCGGCGCAGGCGCACCCATCGGGTTCTCGGTGGACATCTCCAACGCGGTGGTGGAAGCGGTGAAGAAAAAGCTGAACAAGCCCGACATCAAGGTCGAGCTGCAGGCCGTCACCTCGCAGAACCGCATCCCGCTGGTGACCAACGGCACGGTGGACCTGGAGTGCGGCTCCACCACCAACAACACCGCCCGCGCCAAGGACGTGCAGTTCGCCGTCAACTACTTCTACACGGGCACGCGGCTGCTGGTGAAAAAATCCTCCGGCATCAAGAACTACGCCGACCTCGCGAAGAAGACCGTCGCCAGCACCACCGGCACCACGAACGCGCAGGTGATCCGCAAGTACAACCGGGACAACAACCTCGACATGGACATCGTGCTGGGCAAGGACCACAACGACTCCATGCTGCTGGTGGACACGGGCCGCGCGCTGGCCTTCGCCATGGACGACATCCTGCTCTTCGGGCTGAAGGCCAACGCCACCAACCCGGCCGAATGGGACGTGGTCGGCGATGCGCTGCAGGTCGAGCCCTATGCCTGCATGCTGCGCAAGGACGACCCGCAGTTCCAGGCCCTCGTGAACGGCGTGATCGGCGGCATGATGAAGTCCGGCGAATTCGAGAAGCTCTACAACAAGTGGTTCCTCTCGCCGATTCCGCCCAAGGGCCAGGCGCTGGGCCTGCCCATGTCGAAGGAACTGCGCGACAACCTCACGGCGCAGAGCGACAAGCCCGCGGTATGACGCAGCCGGCAGGGCTGGCGGCGGACATGGAGCCGCCGCGCACCGTCGGCATCCTGGGCGGCATGGGACCGGCGGCCGGCGCGGACTTCGCGCGCCTGTTCGTCGAGGCCTGCACGGCGCGCATGCAGGCGCTGGGCATTGCCGTGCGCGACCAGGCCTATCCGGAGCACTGGCTGGCCCAGGTGCCGGTGCCGGACCGCACGGCGGCGCTGGACGACCCGCGGCCCGGCGCCCACCAGCCGGGCGACGCCCTGCTGCAGGCCACCGGCCGTCTGGCCGCGCTGGGCGCCCGGGCGGTGGCGATCGCCTGCAACACCGCGCACGCCTGGCATGGCCTGCTGCAGGAGCGGTTCCCGCAGCTCGCCGTGCTGCACATGCCGCGCGAAGTGGCGGCGCTGCTGCACGCCCAGGGCCTCCGGCGCGTGGGCCTGCTGGCCACCCAGGGCACTTACCGCAGCGGTCTGTACCGGCGGGCGCTGGATCAGGCCGGCATCGACTGCGTGGAACCGGAAGAGGGCGGCCGCGAGCGGCTCATGCAGGGCATCTACGAGGGCGTGAAGGCCGGCGACATGGCGCTGGCGCGGGAGTGCTTCCGCGAGGTGGCGCAGGCATTGCGCGATGCCGGCGGCGCCGAGGTGCTCGTGATGGGCTGCACGGAAATCCCGCTGGCCCTGGACGAGGCCGGCGCGGGCAGCGCGCTGCTGGACCCGGCCCGCGTGCTGGCCGGCGCGCTGGCCCGCGAAGCGTATCCGGAGCCGATCGACGGCAATCGTCCTTGAACCGTTCTCAGCGCCAGAGCGCAGGCTTGGCCACCATCATGTAGTAGATCGCGAGCATGGCGATGAAAGCCGGGTAGCCCAGCGCCTCCCACCAGCGCGCATGGCGGCGGTAGTCTTCCGGCAGCGCGGCGCCGCGCTCCGCCGCGTCGCGCGCCATGGCGGCCATGCGCCACTGCAGCCACAGCACGGGCAGCCAGCACAGGCCCGCGACCACGTACAGCCCCAGCGAGGCGGCGATCCACGGCGTGGACAGCGGCCAGCCGGCCATGTGGGCCAGCGCCACGCCGCTGACCGGCTGCACGATGCCGGCGGGCGTGGTGAACCAGGTGTCCGCGCGCACCACGAGGCGCGCCACCACGGCCTGGGCCTGCACGCTGCCGCTGCGGTTGGCGAAGAACAGGTAGAAGGCCGAGCCGAATCCCGTGCCCACCAGCAGCACGCTGGAGAGGATGTGCACCCACTTGAGGACCAGGTACGAGTTCATGGGCGCCTTTCTTCGGTATGCCAGAGCACGAGCAGGATGGCCGCGATGGGAATGTTCTTGAGCAGCCGGCCCAGCGGGTCGAGCCACAGTCCGGGCAGCAGGAGGGTGGCGATCACGGTCATCGCGCCCATGAGCAGCAGGGCCGCGGCATAGGCGGGACGGCCCGGCCGCCACCACAGCCAGGCGCCGACGGCCAGGTCGGCCGCGATGCCGGCGGCGATGATGGCCTGCATGAGCAGGGTGTTCTGCATCCCGGCGGCCACCAGCAGATCGCGGCTCTGGCCGTGGAACTCCGCCGCGCTGGCGACCGCGGTGCCCAGCCAGACGGCCACGAGGCTCGCGCGCAGCCAGCCCCGTTCGCGCGGTCCTGCGGACGATGGCGGTGCGCGCCCTGTCATGGCTGCCTCCAGGCGCGGGCGACCAGATCGCGGTAGTGCACGGCCTCGCGGCCCAGGAGGCTGCGCAGCGGCGCGGGATCGGCGGTGTTGTCGCTGCCCAGCAGCGCCAGGCTCTCGCTGCACCAGGGCGAGGCCGGCACGCGGTCTCCGAGGCGTGCGCTCAGGCGGCTGAGCGCGTCCGGCAGCGTCGCCACATGGGCCGGCCCGTGTCCGCACTGGGCCCGCAGGCTGGCCACCAGCCCGGCCATCGGCACGGCCTCCGGGCCCGCGCATTCGATGATGCCCTGGCGGTCGTGGGCCGGGCCCAGCAGCGCGGCCACGGCATCGGCGAGGTCATGTACGGCCACGGGCTGCACGCGGGCCTGCAGCACGGGGCGCGGCAGGACCACCACGGGCAGCCGCGCCAGGTTCATGAACAGCGCGCTGCTCGCGCCGCCGCGGCCGAACACGATGCTGGGCCGCAGCACGCAGGTGGAAGGCACCGGGGCCGCGCCCTGCGCCAGGCCCAGCAGGAACGTGTCCGCGCCGCGCTTGGTGCGGGCATAGCGGGTCTCGCTGCGGTCCACGCCGAGCGCGGAGACCTGCACCACGCGCCGCACGCCGGCCTGGGCGCAGGCCTGGAACAGCGCGATCGGGGCATCGCGGTGCAGGGCGTCGATGGGGCGGCCGGGGCTGTCGCGCAGCACGCCCACGGCGTTGACCACCGCGTCGATGCCCGCGAGGCGGGGCAGCCAGGCGCCCGGGTCGGTGTCGTGCGCGAAATCCATGGGCACCTGCCCGGCATCGCGCCGGCCGTGGCGCGGGGAAACGCCTTCGTGGACGGTGTGGCCGTCCGCACGCAGCCGGGCGGCGACGTGCCGGCCGATGAAACCGGTCGCGCCGGTGACGAGGACTTGCATGGTGGATCTCCTCACAGGTCGCAACGGTCGCCGGGGGTGCACCGCCGCAGGGCCGCGCGCCGGCTCGCGCGTTCGAACAGGCCGCCCACCAGCCAGCGCGGCAGGCGGTAGCGGTTGCGCGCCAGCACCGGGTACAGGCGGTCCGCGAGCGGCCCCAGCACGGGCAGGCGCGTGGCTGCCATGACCCAGCCCAGGCCCACGGCTTCGTACGCGCGGCGGAACACCTCCACGCCGCGCAGCACCCGTCCATCCGCGGTACGGGCATGGATCAGCGTCAGCAATTCCTCGTGCGTGGTACCCGGCGGGCCTTCGAAGCCGGGTGCCCAGACGTCCGCGAACCGCAGCAGCCCGGCCCGGTCGCGCAGCCGCAGGTTGGTCATCTCCGCCTGGCAGAGCTGGCAGCGGGAATCGAAGTAGAGGGTCAGGGGATAGAGGGCTTGCGGATCGGTGGTCATGGCGGGCTCCTTGGAAATGGTTGGCTGCCGTTGGGTTTTCTCTGATTTTTAAATTTCTGTACGAAACGAAATGACGGGGCGCAAAGGGGTGCGGGAGCCGATGGCGTGGCGCACTCAGGCCGCGGGCTTGTCCGGAGGCGGCGTGCCGGCGGGGGAACGCTTGCCACGGGACGCGGCGTCGTCGCCGCGCACGAATTTCTGCACGCTGGCACCCAGGCGCAGCACCTTCTCGAGGGTGGAAGGGGTGAGGCGGAGCATCTCCTCCGTCCAGAGGTCCAGCGATTCCATCAGGCGCAGGGTTTCCCGGACGCGGTCCTGTGCATCGGGGGCTTCGTCCGCCATCTCGGGACGGCTCGCCAGTTCGCGCAGCATGCGCACCGTCGGCTCGAACTCGCGCTCCTTGCGCTCGCGCACGATGGTGCGGAACAGCTCCCAGACGTCGGTGGAGGTCTCGAAATAGTCGCGCCGGTCGCCCAGGACATGGGTGACGCGGATCAGGTGCCAGTTGAGCAGTTCCTTGAGGCTGTTGCTCGCGTTGGACCGGGCGACGCCGAGGGTTTCGCAGATGTCTTCCGCGTGCAAGGGACGTCCATGGAAGAAGAGCAGGGCGTGGATCTGGGCGACGGTGCGGTTGACGCCCCAGGCGGTGCCCATTTCGCCCCAGTGGACGATGAAGCGGCGGGCGGTGTCGGTCAGTTGCATGGTCGTGAGTCTATTGCTTCGGTAATTTCTGTCAATACAGAAATTAGAAGGCCATCACCCATCCCGTAACCCTGCCCGTGCAACCATCCGCGCCCTCACATAGACTGCCCAGTCTTCCTTACCCTGCGTTCCTCCATTTCCTCTTTTCACAGGAGCTTCCATGCTGCATGACGACCTCAGGAAAGATTTCGATGCCCTGCTGCCCGGCCAGTCCAGCGAAGCCGGCGCCAGCCGCCGCACCGCCATGCGCGTGGCGCTGGGTGCGGGCTTCGGCGTAGGCTACGCCGCCGGGGCCATGCCGGTGATGGCGCAGACGGCTGTCCACACGCCCTCCGACGGGCTGCTGGCAGGCAAGGTCGAGATCGACGTCAATGGCTTCAAGGTGCCGGCCTACCGTGCCGCTCCCGCCGGCAAGACGGGGCTGCCCGTGGTGCTGGTGATCCAGGAGATCTTCGGCGTGCACGAGTACATCGCCGACACCTGCCGCCGCTTCGCGAAGGCGGGCTATCTCGCCATCGCACCGGAAATGTTCGTGCGCCAGGGCGATCCCTCGCAGTACACCGAAATCTCCAGGCTCATGAGCGAGGTCGTCTCCAAGGTGCCCGATGCCCAGGTGCTGGCCGACCTCGACGCGACCGTGAAGTGGGCCGGCGACCACGGCGGCGATCTCTCGAAGGTGGGCATCACGGGCTTCTGCTGGGGCGGGCGCATCACCTGGCTCTATGCGGCGCACGGTCCGGTCAAGGCCGGCGTGGCGTGGTACGGCCGGCTGGTGGGCCAGGCGAGCGAGCTCACGCCCAAGCACCCGGTGGACATCGCTCCCATCCTCAAGGCGCCGGTGCTCGGCCTCTATGGCGAAAAAGATACCGGAATCCCTCTTGACACGATTGATAAGATGAAAGCGGCCCTCAAGAACGGGTCCGCCGCCGCCAAGGCGTCGGAGTTCGTGGTGTACCCTGACGCGCCGCATGCGTTCCATGCCGACTACCGGCCCAGCTACCGCAAGGAAGCCGCCGAGGACGGATGGAAGCGCGCGCTGGCGTGGTTCAAGGCGCACGGCGTGGGCTGACGCGCCGCCCCGCCGGGCGCCGCGTTCCGCAGCAAAGCCCTTCGGGGCTTTTTTCGTTTTCGAGAATCGAGCGCGTACAGCTATGACTTTGATCGCAATCATCCTGGCCACCCTGGCCGCGGGTATCGGCAGCGTGTGGGTGGCGGCCCTGCTCATGCGGGCCGGCTGGGGGGACGGCCGCTCGGGCATCGGCCCGCGGCACCTGCTGAGCTTCGCGGCCGGCGCGCTGCTGGCCACGGCCTTCATGCACCTGCTGCCGGAGGCGTTCGAAAGCCAGGCCGGCGCGCACGAACTCTTCGCCACGCTGCTGGTGGGACTGGTCTTCTTCTTCCTGCTGGACAAGGCGGAACTCTGGCACCACGGCCACGAGCACGGCGTGGGGCCGGCCAACGACGAGCCGGGCGCCGGAGGAGGGCACGCGCACGCCCATGGACACACCCATGATGGGCACGGCCACGGGCACCATGCCCACGCACATGGCGGCGGCGGGCATGCCCATTCCCACTCCCATCGCGGCTCCGGCGGCTGGGCCCTGCTCACCGGCGACAGCGTCCACTGCTTCGGCGACGGTGTCCTGATCGCCTCCGCCTTCCTGGCCGACCTGCGCCTGGGCGCCATCGCCGCGCTGGCCGTCCTGGCCCACGAAGTGCCGCACCACATGGGCGACCTGGTGGTGCTGCGCCAGTCCAGCGGCGACCGGCGCGCGGCCCTGGTCAAGGTGTCGCTGGCCGGCGCGGTCACCGCGCTCGGGGGCGTGGTGGGCTACTTCCTGGTGGGGGAGCTGCAGGACTGGCTGCCGTATTTCCTGGCCATCGCGTCCAGCAGCTTCGTCTATGTGGCCCTGGCCGACCTCATCCCCCAGCTGCAGAAGCGCCTGACGGCCAAACAGACCCTGGCGCAGATCGCCTGGCTGCTGGCGGGCATGGTGGTGGTCACGCTGGTGAGCGGGATGGCGCACGCGCACTAGAGGAGAGCCCTCCCTGAGCGGCTTCGCCGCTTCCCTCCCCTCTCTCGCCATGCTGCGCATGGCGGGTGGGGGAGGGACGCAGCCCTCGCTGCGGGGCGGCCCTTGCTTGGCTGCTGCTGGCCTGGGCCGCGACATGGCATGGGCCGGCGGCTTTGCTCGTCGGTCAGCGGGGGGCCAGGCGGTCGAAGTCGCGGTCCAGGCGGGCGAGGCTGCCGCCGATGCGGGCGCGCTGTGCGGCTATCCAGGCCGATTGCTGCTCGACGCGGCCCTGGGCGGCCTTGAGCATGCGGGCCATTTCCGCTGGCTGGGGGCCGCCCGCCGTCGCGCGGTTGCGGACGATGGCCACCGGGTCCAGCGTGGCGCGGAACTCGGCCTCGTCCATGGGCAGTTGCGCGGGGAATTCCGAGCCGTGCACCGATTCCGCATAGATGCGGCGGGCCTCGGCGTAGGGAAAGTCCAGCGGCTTGATGTCCTTGGCCTTGGCGTAGCCGACCACCTCCGATGCGAAATGGTGGCCCACGCGGAAGGGCAGCCGGTACTTGCGCATCAGCACGTCGGCCAGCTCCTGCGAGGCGGTCCAGTCGCTGTTCAATTCCTCGAGCGCGCGCTGCGGGTCGATGACCAGCGCGCCCAGGATCCGGTCCCACTGGCGCAGCACGTCGATCGCGCTCTGCACCATGGCGGTGTTGTTGCGTTCTTCCTTGGGGTCCTGCATGCCGGGCGGGATGTTGTGCGCCTGGATGGCCGCTCCCATGCCCAGCGTCAGGGCCTGCGAGGCGTCGCGGCGCGTGGCGTTGAGCAGGCCGGGATTGCGCTTCTGCGGCATCGCGCTCGACACGTAGGTGTTGCCGCCGCCTTCCTGCAGCAGGATCCACGGGCGGGGCTGCGCGTACTGCGTCATCACGTCCTCGATGAAGGTGCCGGCGTGCAGGGCGATCGCCATGACGATGGCGCCGGCCTCCACCGGCTGGTCCACGGCCGAGACCTGCGCCGCGTCGTAGGCGTTGTCCACCGTGGCGGAAAAGCCCAGGTAATCCGCCATGCGCTGGCGGTCGAGCGGCCAGCTCGTGCCGTTGAGCACCGTCGTGCCCATGGGCGAGCGGTCGATGCGGGCGTAGGCCTCGCGGATGCGCTGGGCATCGCGGTCCAGGCCGCTGGCCAGGCCCAGCAGGTAGTGGCCGTAGCTGTTGGGCTGCGCGGCCACGCCGTTCGTGTAGTTGGGCACCACGGTGGCCTGGTGCCTGTCGGCCAGCCGGACCATGGTGACCGTCGTCTGGTTCAGTGCTTCGGCCAGCTGCAGCATCTGGTCGCGCAGCATGGCCGCGCGCACGGTGGAAAGCATGTCCTGGCTGGAGCGGCCGGCGTGCAGCAGCGTGATCTGCGGGCCCGCGGCTTCGATGAGCAGGGGCTCGAAGGTGATCACCAGCCGGGGCCGCTTGCCGCCGGGCCGGTTGCCGTCGGCCAGCACCTTGCTGATGCCGCCGTGGACCAGCGGCGCGAGGGACCTGTCGAGCAAACCCTGGTCGATGTTGATGACGGCCGATGCCTTGTTGATCTCGCCGAGCCAGAAGAACTCATCGCGGGGCGGGGCCGCGGCCGGCCGGGCCGGGGCTGCGGACGGTGGGCTGGAAGCCGTTGCCGTTGCCGTTGCCGGTGCAGGCGCCCCGGCCTGCGGTGCGGTGGTTTGCGCTGCCGCCGTGGTGCCCGCGCAGAGCGCGGCGGCGCAGGCGAGGGCGTGCAGTGCGGCGCGCACCCGCGGTGGCTTCCGAGGGTGTCCTCGTGGAATCGTCATGCTTGTCTCCTGTGTATTTCTGATGGGACGGGCTTAGCCTGCGAGCGCCTCGCGGACCGCGGACACCTGGCGGCGCGACACGGACAGGAGTTCCGGCAGGCCATGCATGCGCACGGCCCAGCCTTCGCCTTCCACCGGGTCGTAGTGCTTCTCGATGGAGCGCAGCGCGCGCCGGGCGACCAGCGCGTTGCGGTGCACGCGCAGGAGGCGGGACGGGTAGCGCGCTTCCAGCTCGCTCAGCGCGCCGTCCAGGATGTAGCTGCGCGTGCCCGTGCGGACGGTGAGGTACTTCAGTTCGGCCTTGACATAGACCACCTCGTCCAGCGGCACGCGCTCGGTGCGGCCCCGGTCCTGGATCAGCAGCGCCTCCGCGTCCTGCGGGGCAGGGGGGGCGGCCGGGGGCTGGGCGGCGGCGCGCCGGGCCTTGGCCAGCGCCTGCTGCAGGCGCTCGGCGCGTACGGGCTTGGTGAGGTAGTCCGCCGCGTCCAGTTCGAAGGCGCTCACGGCATGGTCGGCATGCGCCGTCACGAAGACGATGGCGGGAGCGTTGGCCAAAGCGCGCAGCGCATGCGCGAGGGAGAGCCCGTCCTGGCCGGGCATGTGGATGTCGAGCAGCACGGTGTCGAAGGGCCGCCCGCCCGGCGCGCGCAGCAACTGCAGCGCTTCGGCGGCATTCGCGGCCTCGGCCAGGGTGTGTCCGCCGCTGTCGGACAGCAGCGTGCGCAGGCGGCTGCGGGCGAGGGCTTCGTCGTCCACGATGAGGATGTGCATGGGAGCCGCAAGGAGGTGGTGTCGGTCGCGGTGGCGGGCGTCAGGCATGCGCCGGCAGGGAGATGCGCACCCGGTAGAAGCCATTGTGCATGCCCGCCGAGAAATCGCACTGCACATCGTGCAGCAGGCGCAGCCGGTCGCGCACATTGGCCAGGGCGATGCCATGGCCGCGGGGGGCGTCGTCTTCCGCGCGGGTCCCGCCGGGCGGCACGGTGTTGGTGATGGTGACCACGGCGCGGCTGCCGCGCAGCTCGGTCGTCACGCGCAGCTTGCCGCCCTGGGCGGAGGGCTCCACGCCGTGCTTGACGGCGTTTTCCACCAGCGGCTGCAGCAGCAGGGGCGGCAGCCGGGCGCTGTCGGTGCGCGGGTCGAGCAGCCATTGCACGCGCAGGCGGTCCCCGAAGCGCACTTCCTCGATGGCGAGATAGCGCCGCGCCAGCACGATCTCCTCGCCCAGCGTCGCGGAGTCGCCCTGTTCCACCAGGGCATGGCGGAACAGGTCGCTCAGGTCTTCCAGCAGCGCCTCGGCCTTGGCCGGCTCGTCGCGCACCAGCGCGATGGCGCTGTTGAGGGTGTTGAAGAGGAAGTGCGGCCGGATGCGGGCCTGCAGTTCGCTGAGCCGGGCGGTGGTGGCGGCCGGCGTGCGCGCCCGGGCGCGCAGCACCAGCGCCGCCACGAGCAGTGCCGACAGCAGCGCCCCGCTCGCGGCGCTGGCCAGCCACGGTGCCTCCACGGGCACGCCGACCAGCACCAGCATGCCGCAGGCGTAGAGGCCGGCCAGCGCCCCCAGCCCCACGCCGGCCGCGGATTGCAGCGCCACGGGCAGGCGCTGCAGCAGGGTTTTGAGGCTGCAGGCCGTGACCAGCCAGGCCAGGGTGGCCGGCAGCGCGCCCCCGGTCAGCAGCGACAGCCGGGCCAGCCAGGCGGCCGGGCCGTCGGCCCCGTACATCGCGCCCACGCCGAGCACGATCTCCACGAACAGCACGGCGCGCAGCACCACGCCGACGTGGCATGCGTCGAAGACGAGCGCACGCCCGCCGAGCCCCTCCGGAGGGGGCTCTGCCAGGGGCTGGGGCCGGGTCGATAAAATTTGCGTCTCTTGCATTGCGGCATCCGGGCGTTCCGGGTGGCCGAAACCTCCGGATTATTGCCCTCCATGTCCTCCAGCCCTTCCGCGCAACCTTCCCAAGACCAGCTCGCCACCAAGGCCCAGGCCTGGTCGGCCCTGTTTTCCGAACCCATGAGCGATCTGGTCAAGCGCTACACGTCGAGCGTGTTCTTCGACAAGCGGCTCTGGCAGGCCGACATCGCCGGCAGCCTGGCGCATGCCGACATGCTGGCGGCCCAGGGCATCATCGGCTCGCAGGACCACGCCGCCATCCAGCGCGGCATGGCCACGATCACCCAGGAAATCGAGTCCGGCGCCTTCGAGTGGAAGCTCGACCTGGAAGACGTGCACCTGAACATCGAGGCCCGCCTGACCCAGCTGGTCGGCGATGCCGGCAAGCGCCTGCATACCGGCCGCAGCCGCAACGACCAGGTCGCCACCGACGTGCGCCTCTGGCTGCGCGGCGAGATCGACCTGATCGCCGACCTGCTCAGGGAACTGCAGCGTTCCCTCGTGGACGTGGCCGAACAGAACGTGGACGTGATCCTGCCCGGCTTCACCCACCTGCAGGTGGCCCAGCCCGTGAGCTTCGCCCACCACATGCTGGCCTACGTGGAAATGTTCGCCCGCGACGCCGAGCGCATGCAGGACGTGCGCCGCCGCGTGAACGTGCTGCCGCTGGGCAGCGCCGCGCTGGCCGGCACCACCTACCCGCTGGACCGCGAGCGCGTGGCCCGCACGCTGGGCATGGAAGGTGTCTGCCAGAACAGCCTGGACGCCGTGAGCGACCGCGACTTCGCCATCGAATTCACGGCCGCTGCCAGCCTGTGCATGGTGCACGTGAGCCGCCTGTCCGAGGAACTCATCATCTGGATGAGCCAGAACTTCGGCTTCATCCGCATCGCCGACCGGTTCACCACCGGCTCGTCGATCATGCCGCAGAAGAAGAACCCCGACGTGCCCGAACTGGCGCGCGGCAAGACCGGGCGGGTGGTGGGCCACCTGATGGGCCTCATCACGCTGATGAAGGGCCAGCCCCTGGCCTACAACAAGGACAACCAGGAAGACAAGGAGCCGCTGTTCGACACCGTCGATACGCTCAAGGACACGCTGCGCATCTTCGCCGAGATGGTCGGTGGCCAGCCCGATCCGGCCACCGGCAGGAAGGAGGGCGGCATCACCGTCAACCCGCAGGCCATGGAGCAGGCCGCGCAGAAGGGCTACGCCACGGCCACCGACCTGGCCGACTACCTCGTCAAGAAGGGCCTGCCGTTCCGCGATGCCCACGAAACCGTGGCCCACGCCGTGAAGGCCGCCACATCGCACGGCGTGGACCTGTCGGAGCTGCCGCTCACGGTGCTGCAGGGCTTCCATCCGGCCATCGGGAAGGACGTGTTCG
Organism: Acidovorax sacchari; assembly: GCF_042847045.1. NCBI lineage: Bacteria > Pseudomonadati > Pseudomonadota > Betaproteobacteria > Burkholderiales > Comamonadaceae > Acidovorax > Acidovorax sacchari. The sequence goes on along the minus strand of NZ_AP035783.1, from coordinate 3,812,590 downwards.
ACGCCCTGAGCCTGCGCGGATCGCTGAACGCCCGCAACACGCTGGGCGGCACGGCGCCGGCCCAGGTGCGCAGCCAGCTGGCGTGCCACCGCGCGCGCCTGGGCTGAACACGTCGTTTTCTTCCTGACCGGAGCCCCGCCATGACCCTGTCCCGCCGCCGCCTGCTCTCCCATGCCTCCCTTGCCGGCGCCGCGCTGGCAGCGGGCCTTCCCCTCGCGGCCCGGGCGCAGGCCGGCAGGACGCTGCGCATCCTGGTGGGCTTCCCGCCCGGCGGCGGCTCGGACGCGATCGCGCGGCTGCTGGCCGACAAGCTCAAGGACGTGCTCGGCGTGCCGGTGGTGGTGGAGAACCGGCCCGGCGCGGGCGGCCAGATCGCCGCGCAGGTGCTCAAGACGTCCCCGCTCGACGGCAGCACCGTCTTCCTCACGCACGACCACACCATCTCCATCCTGCCGCAGGTGGTGAAGCACCCGGGTTTCGACCCTGTGCACGACTTCATCGCCGTGGGCGGCGTGGCCACCTTCGTCAACGCCTTCGCCGTATCGGGCGGCACGCCGGCCCGCAGCTTCGACGAGTACGTGGCCTGGGTGAAATCGCAGGGCGGCAAGAGCGCGGTGGGCATTCCCGCGCCGGCCTCCACGCCCGAGTTCCTGGTGAAGCTGCTCGGCGAGCGCTACCGGCTCGACCTGGTGTCCGCTCCTTACCGGGGCAGCGCGCCCATGATGGGCGACATGCTCGGCAACCAGATCGCGGCGGGCGTCGGATCGGTGCCGGACTTCCTGGAAAACCACAAGGCCGGCAAGATCCGCGTCGTGGCCGTGCTGGGCGACCGGCGGCAGGCCGCGCTGCCGGATGTACCCACCTTCGGCGAACTGGGACTGAAGGGCTTCGAGGACCTTCCCTACTACGGCTTCTACGCACCGGCCGGCACGCCCGCGAAGGCGGTGCAGCAGTTCTCCGACGCTCTTGCCAGGGTGCTGGCCCGTGCCGACGTGCGGGAGCAACTGGTGGCCATGGGCCTCACGGTCACGCCGATGACCCCGCAGCAGCTCACGGCGCGCGAGCGCGCCTACACCCAGGCCTGGACGCGCATCATCCGCGAGAGCGGCTTCCAGCCGCAATGAGCGCGGCGCGGGGCAGGGTGCCTCCGCTGGCGTGCCTCATTCCGGGCGCCCCGGCCCTGCCGCCACGCGCCGGGCGACGGCCGCGAACTGCAGGGCCGGCTGCGGCGGCCGCGCGGCACGGTGCGCCACGGCCAGGCCCACGCGCGGCGCGGGAGCGCGCAGCGTGCGGAAGGCCACGCCGCGCACGCTGAGCTGGCGCATGCAGGCGGGCACCAGCGAAACCCCCACTTCCGCTGACACCAGCGACAGGATGGATGCGATCTGCGGCGCGGGCTGGCCCTGCGCGGGTTCGAAGCCGGCGGCGCGGCAGGCGTCCAGCACGGCGTCGTGCAGGCTGATGCCCACCGCGCGCGGGGTGAGGATGAACGGGTCGTCCCGCAATGCCTGCAGTGCCAGTCCGCCGCGCCCGCGGGCGCAGGCGTGGTCGGCAGGCAATGCGGCCACGAGCGGCTCGTCCACCAGCGGTTGCACCGCGAGCGCGGCCGGATCGGAGAGGGAAGGGCGTAGCACGGCGGCATCGAGGCGGCCTTCCAGCAGTGCGGTGGCGAGCGCCACCGAATTCGCTTCCACCAGGCGCAGCTCCACCTGGGGGAAGGCATGGCGGAACGCCCGGATGCAGGCCGGAACCAGGGGATTGAATGCCGCGGTTCCGGTGAAGCCCAGCTGCAGTTGACCGGTCTCGCCGCGGGCCGCCCGCCGGGCTGCCTGCAATGCCTGGGCGGCCTGCACCGGCAGTGGCTGCACCCTTTCCTGGAAGGCCCTGCCGGCCTCCGTCAGTTCGGCGCCATGGGGGACACGGTGGAAGAGCGGGGCGCCGACTTCGGCTTCCAGGTCGCGGATCTGCAGGCTCAGCGGGGGCTGCCCGATGCCCAGGCGTGCCGCGGCCCGGGTGAAGTTGCCTTCCTCGGCCACGGCGAGAAAGTAGCGGATGTGTCGCAATTCCATGCTGCCATTTATAGGGCATATGGCTTCATGGCGTGTCATATATTGGACAGATGGAGCCGTGCGTCCTACATTGACTTGCGTCACTGTTCACCGTCCATGGCTTCCTCCTCTCCTTCTTCCGCTGAGTCCTCCTCCCTCCCGCAAGGCAGTGCGCCGGAATCCGACTGGGTGCGCCGCGGCACGCCGGAGTACCGCCGCGCCGGCCTGGCGATGTTCCTGCTCGGCCTGGCCAGCTTTTCACTGATCTATTCGGTGCAGCCCCTGCTGCCGGCGTTCGCGTCGGGTTTCGGCGTCAGCCCGGCGGAGAGTTCGCTCGCGCTGTCGCTCACCACGGGCTGGCTGGCCTTCGCCATCGTGCTGGCCGGCGCGTTCTCGCAGGCCCTGGGCCGCCGCGGGCTGATGTGCGCATCCATGGCGCTCGCGGCGCTGCTGCAGATCGGCGCGGCCCTCGCGCCCACGTGGCACGGCCTGCTCGTGGCCCGGGCGCTGGAAGGGCTGGTGCTGGGCGGCGTGCCCGCCGTGGCCATGGCCTGGCTGGCCGAGGAGATCGAGCCCGCGGCCCTTGCACGCACCATGGGCCTCTATGTGGGCGGCACGGCTTTCGGCGGCATGGTGGGCCGCGTGGGCATGGGGCTGGTCACCGAGTTCACCTCGTGGCGCCTGGCGCTCGGCGGGCTCGGCCTGCTGTGCCTGGCCGCGGCGGCAGGCTTCCTGCGGCTGCTTCCGCCGTCGCGTCGCTTCGTGCGCCGGCCCGGCATCAACGCGCGGTTCCACCTGCGCGCCTGGGCCGGGCACCTGCGCAATCCGGGGCTGCTGCGCATCTATGCCATCGGCTTCCTGCTCACCAGCGTCTTCGTCACGGTGTTCAACTACGCCACCTTCCGGGTGTCTGGCGCGCCCTACCACCTGGGCCAGACGCAGGCCAGCCTGATCTTCCTGGCCTTCGGTTTCGGCATCGTGTCCTCGTCGGTCGCAGGCGCCCTGGCCGACCGTTTCGGCCGCCACCGGCTGCTGGCCGCCGGGTTTGCCCTCATGCTCGCGGGCGTGGGCCTGACGCTGTTCGCGCCGCTGGCCGCCGTCGTGGCCGGCATCGCGCTGGTCACCACCGGCTTTTTCATCGGCCATGCCGTGGCGAGCGGTTCCGTCGGGCCGCAAGCGGGCGAGGCCAAGGGCCATGCGGCGTCGCTCTACCTGCTCTTCTACTACCTCGGCTCCAGCGTGACCGGCTCCGTGGGCGGCTGGTTCTGGCAGCACGGCGGCTGGCCGGCCGTGGCGGGCCTGACCGGTGGCATCGCGCTGGCGGGCCTCGCGGCTGCGGCGGCGCTGGGCAGGGCGGCCACGGTACGGCCGACGGCATGGGCCCACGGATAAGCTGCCTGGCACATCCGGCGGCCTGGCGAAGCCCCGGCCGGACCGCGATGCGGAAATGGCTTGGTAATTTGTAACGAATAAGGTTCAAATTGTAAAAATTGTGTTCTGCGGGGAATGCTGCGGCGGACAATCGATCACACGCTGCTGTTTTCTCGGAGTGACCCGTTCATGTCCCTGAGCCTTTCCCGCCGTTTCCGTCCTGGTCGTGTTGCTGCGGCCGTGCTGTGCGCAGCGCTTCTGCCGGCCGGTGCCGCCTGGGCCGCGCCCACGGCGGCCCCTTCGGCCGCCGCCGCGCTCCCGGCGCCCTACGCGCGCTGGCAGTCGAGCATGGACGCCTTCGCGGCGGCGGACAAGGCAGGCCTGCCGAAGACGGGTGGCGTGCTCTTCGTCGGCAGCTCGACCATTCGCCTGTGGACCGATCTGCGCGAGGATTTCCGGCAGTTGCCCGTGGTCATCAACCGCGGTTTCGGCGGCTCGACCATGGCCGACTGCCAGTACTTCGTGAAGAACCTCGTGTTGCAGTACCAGCCCCGCCATGTGATGGTGTATGCGGGCGACAACGACCTGGCGGAAGGGCGCACGCCCGAGCAGGTGCTCGAGAGCTTCCAGTCCTTCGTGCGCTCGGTGCGCGAGGCGCTGCCCGAGACGCGCATCAGCTACATCTCCATCAAGCCCAGCCCGCTGCGCCTGTCGCTGCTGCCGCGCATGCGCGAGGCCAACGCCCTGCTGGCGCAATACGTGCGCACGGTGCCCAACAGCGATTTCATCGACATCTTCACGCCCATGCTGGATGCGCAGGGCCTGCCGCGCACCGAACTGTTCGGGGCCGACCACCTGCACATGAACGATGCGGGCTACGACCTCTGGCGCACCATCATCGGCAGCTACGTGGGCGACGGCGCCGTGCCCGCGAGCAGCGCCACGGCCGCCCAGCCGGGTACGGACGGGCTCATCCGGGCCAGCGCCCGGCCCTGACTTTTCCCCGCGCTACAGCGCCGGGGGCAGCGGCCGCCGCAGGCGCAGCAGCTTGCGCGGGGTGCCCGGCGCATCCTCGTCCGGCCCCTTGTCCCACCACAGGCTGATCCGCGCCACGGCGTGCAGGGCCGCGAAGCAGACGGCCAGCAGGGCGATGTCCTGCCACCAGGGCCGGTCGTAGCGAGCTCCCATCAGGCTGATGGCGAGCAGCACCACCACGAGGTGCGCACAGAACACCGGCAGGGAGGCCGCTCCCAGGGTTTCCAGCCAGCGGGGCCGGGGCATGCGCGCCGCCAGGGGCGGGCCGAACCGGATCGCCAGCACGAGCAGCGCGAACAGGTTCAGCACCCGCAGCGGCCCCAGCTGCCACTTGTCGAAAACCAGGTTCCATTCGGGCAGGCCGTCGCCGAAGGGGACCTGCCCGATCGCGTGGCGCCAGCAGAAGCCCACCACGGCGATGCCCGCCGCCGCCCACACTGCCCGGCGCGGGAAGACGAAGGGCGGTGCCTCGGGGTCGTTGCGCGACGCGCCCATCCACAGGCCCAGTACCCAGAGGAACTGCCATCCCCACATCGAGAAGGTACCCGTCTCGTGGAAGGGTATGGGGTTGCGCACCACCGCATCGATGGCGTCGTAGAACCATTTCGAGAGCCCGAACTGCGCCAGGAACCACAGCCCGGTGCTCACGGCCAGCACCGGTGCCCAGCCGCGCCGCAGCCCGACCGACATCACCCAGGGGCTCGCGAGCATGAAGAGGACGTAGATGGGCAGGATGTCGAGCAGCGGGGGCTCGTACACCAGCAGCAGGCCGCCCACGAGTGCCTCGAGCGGCTTGGCCAGGTAGAAGGTGATGAGGCCCTTGATGGCCGGCTCGTCCACCCGGATGCCGATGAAGGTGATCACGGTGAACAGGAAGAGCAGGGTGGTGGCCTGGCAGGCGTAGATCTTGGTGGCCCGGCGGAGGAAGGCCTGCCGCATGGCCGGGATGCCGCGGCGCGCGGCGGTGCGTCCGTACACCATGCCTGCCATGTAGGCGGACAGCAGCACGAACCCCTCGGCCGCAGAGACGAAGCCGAAGGGCTGGCCGAGCGGCATCGTGAGCCGGGTGGGCAGATGGGTGACCGTCATGAGGACCAGCATGAGTCCCCGGACGGCATCGATCTCCCAGCGGCGGGAAGTGGAGGTTTCGGGCATGGAGTGGAGGGCGCTCCGGGCGCCGCGCCATTGTGCGGGCATCCCGCGGACGGGGTGTGTAGGCCGTTTACAACTCAGCGGACGGCAGCGTGCCCCGTCCCCCGGCGATGGGCTAACCTCCCGGGGTTTGCCGCTCCCGCAGCCGCCGTTTGGGGGCCGCTGCGCCCCCGGGGCCGCGCCATTGCTCGCATATCCATGACAACAACGACGCATTTCGTCCGCGCGGCGCTGGCCGCGTTCCTGGGCCTGGCCTCGGCCGGGGCCGCGCAGGCCCTGTCCGTCTCCAGCTTTTCGCCGCAGGGCGAGGTGGCCCGCGTGCGGCAGGTGGTGGTGAAGTTCGACGCCGCCGCCGTGAATTTCGGCGATCCGAAGGCTCCCGCGCCGTTCTCCGTGGATTGCGGCGGCGATGCGTCCAAGGGCACGGGCCGCTGGACCGGCGAGCGCGAGTGGGTGTATGACTTCGCTGCGGACCTGCCGCCCGGCACGCGCTGCACGGCCACGGCCCGCGCCGGCTTCAAGTCCGCCAGCGGTTCCGCCCTGTCGGGCACGGTGCGCTACCAGTTCAATACCGGCGGCCCCTTCGTGCAAAGCGTGCGCCCCGGTACCTACCAGCCCATCGACGAGGAGCAGTTCTTCCTGCTGCAGCTGAGCGGCCCGGCCACCCTGGAGAGCGTGAAGGCCAACGTCTGGTGCGTGGCCGAGGACGTGGGCGAGCGCATCCCGGTGCGCCTCATCGAAGGCACGGAGCGCGCCGCGCTGCTGACTTCGCTGGGCCTGGAGAACGCGGCTAAGCAGGCTCCCCTGCGCTATGCGTCGCTGGCCTGCAACCGCCGGCTCACGTCGGGCTCCAAAGTGCAGCTGGTGTACGGCCAGGGCGTGGCCACCCCCAACGGGGTGCCCAACACCGTGGAGCGCCGCTACGGCTACACCGTGCGCGAGCCCTTCAGCGCCGAGTTCGGTTGCGAGCGCGAGAACGCGCAGGCGGCCTGTCTGCCGATCCGGCCGATGCGCCTGTCGTTCAACGCGCCCGTGCCGCGCAAGCTCGCCGAGGCGATCCGGCTGAAGTCCGACAAGGAAACCCTCAAGCCGCGCCTGGACGGCGAGGGCGACGGCGACACGGTGGTCAACAGCGTGCAGTTCATGCCGCCTTTCGCGCCGCAGACCGCCATGCGGCTGGAGCTGCCCAAGGACTTCAAGGATGCGTCGGGCCGGCCGCTGCGCAATGCAGACAGCTTCCCGCTGGCCGTGTCCACGGGCCCCATGCCGCCGCTGGCGAAGTTCGCTGCTTCGCCGTTCGGCGTGGTCGAGCGCTTCGCGGAAGGGGACAAGGGGCCGGCCCTGCTGCCCGTCACCCTGCGCAATGTCGAGGCGGACCTGCGCGTGCAGGGCCTGGCGGCCGGAGCCGCCCCCGGCGCCTCCGCACCCGCGGCCGCGCCGGCGCCAGCGGGCAAGGTGAGCACCTTCCAGCCCACGGCCGATGCGGACATCATCGCGTGGTACCGCCGGGTGCGCCGGTACGACGACTACCTGGTGACGCGCCGGGAGGCGAGCCGTGACGTGCGCGGACCGCTGCCCCAGGTGCTGCAGGACGAGGGCAAGGACACGGTGCAGTCGCGCATGGTGTCGCTGCTCGGCGGCCAGCCCCGTGCCAAGGTGCTGGACCTGCCGCGCCCGGCGAGCGGCGATCCCCGCCCGTTCGAGGTGGTCGGCATTCCGCTGCCGCCGGGCTTCCACGTGGTGGAGATCGCCTCGCCGATGCTGGGCCGCTCGCTGCTGGACGAGCGCCACGGTGCGGGGCGCACGATGTACGTGCGCACCTCCGCGCTCGTGACCAACCTGGGCGTGCACTTCAAGCTGGGGCGCGAGAATGCCGCGGCCTGGGTCACCACGCTCGACAAGGGACAGGTGGTGCCGGGTGCGGTGGTGCGCGTGTCGGGCTGCGACGGCCGCGAACTGGCCACCGCGACCACCGATGCCCAGGGCATCGCGCGCTTCGACGGCCTGTCGCCCCAGCCGCCCTCGTGCACGGGCCGTGACGGCCTGGAGGGCATGAATGCCTACTTCGTGAGCGCGCGCGCCCAGGGCGCCGACGGCGTGCAGGACATGGCCTTCACCTGGAGCGACTGGCAGCGCGGCATCGAGCCATGGCGCTTCAACGTGCCCACGAGCAGCCAGCCCGAGCCGGACCAGATAGCGCACACCATCTTCGACCGCACGCTGCTGCGTGCGGGCGAGACAGTGTCGATGAAGCACATCCTGCGCACGCAGAACCGCCAGGGCTTCGGCCTGCCTGATGCCGAGCCGCACACGCTGGCCATCACCCACGTGGGCAGCGGCCAGCAATTCACCCAGCCGCTGCAGTGGCGCCGCACGCCCACGGGGGGCTTGAGCGCCGAGAGCACCTTCGCGCTGCCGCCCGCGGCCAAGCTGGGCGTGTACAGCGTGGAACTGCGCGGGGACGACGTCCGCCGTGGCCGCAGCTTCACCTCCGGCGAGTTCCGCGTGGAGGAGTTCCGCCTGCCCGTGCTGGAAGGCCGCATCGCGCCGGCCGACAAGAAGCCGCTGGTGCGCCCCCGTTCGGTGCCCACGGACGTGCAGGTGAACTACGTGTCCGGTGGCGGCGCGGCCAACCTGCCCGTGCGCGTATCGGCAATGGTGCGCGGCAAGCCGCTGCAGTTCCCCGATTTCGACGCCTTCAGCTTCGAGCCGCCGCGCCGCAAGGGCGCGCAGCCCCAGGGCGGAAACAGCGGCGACGACGAGGAGCCCGCCTCGGCCGATGATGCGCGCGTGATCGCCGACAAGCTGGCCGTGACGCTCGACCGCAACGGCGCGGGCAAGGTGGCGATCGACAACATTCCCAATTCCCGCCGCGCGCAGGACCTCGTGCTCGAAGCCACGTATTCCGACCCCAACGGCGAAGTGCAGACCCTGCGCAGCACGCAGACGGTCTGGCCGGCCGCGGTGGTGGCCGGCATCAAGACCGAGGGCTGGGTGTCCGCCGCGCAGAAGATCCGCTTCCAGGCCCTGGCGCTCGGCCTGGACGGCAAGGTGCAGGAGGGCGTGCCCGTGCAGGTGCAGGCCGTGGCCCGCATCACCACCACGAGCCGCAAGCGCATGGTGGGCGGCTTCTACAGCTACGACAACAAGACCGAGACCAAGGACCTGGGAACGGTGTGCACCGGCAAGAGCGACAGCCGCGGGCTGGTGCTGTGCGAGGCCAGGCTCGATGAGGCCGGGGAGGTCGAACTGGTGGCCACCGCGCGCGACAAGGACGGCAACCAGTCCGAGGCGGCCGCATCGGTCTGGGTGACGCGGCAGGGCGAGCTGTGGTTCGGCGGCGAAGACCACGACCGCATCGACCTGCTGCCCGAGAAGAAGAGCTACCAGCCCGGCGAGACCGCCCGGCTGCAGGTGCGCATGCCGTTCCGCCAGGCTACGGCGCTGGTGAGCGTGGAGCGCGAGGGCATCATCGACATGCGCGTGGTGCAGCTCAATGGCCAGGATCCGACGGTGCAGCTCAAGATCGAGGAAGGCTGGGGCCCGAACGTCTATGTGAGCGTGCTCGCGCTGCGCGGACGGCTGCGCGAGGTGCCCTGGTACAGCTTCTTCACGTGGGGCTTCAAGGCGCCGCGCGAGTGGTGGACGGCCTTCTGGTACGAGGGCAAGGAATACGTCGCGCCCACGGCCATGGTGGACCTGTCCAAGCCCGCCTACCGGCTGGGGCTGGCCGAGATCAAGGTGGGCGCCAAGGCGCACCGCATCGAGGTGAAGGTGACGGCCGACAAGGAGAGCTACCCGGTGCGCGGCAAGGCGCTGGTCACCATCGCCGCCACGCTGCCCGACGGCAAGCCCGCGGCGAACGCCGAGGTGGCCGTGGCCGCGGTGGACCAGGCCCTGCTGGAACTGATGCCCAACACCAGCTGGAACCTGCTGGACGCCATGCTGCAGCGGCGTGCCTGGGGCGTGGAAACCTCCACTGCCCAGATGGAGATCATCGGGCGGCGCCACTACGGCAAGAAGGCCGTGCCGGCAGGCGGCGGTGGCGGGCGCGCGCAGACGCGCGAGCTGCTCGATACCCTGCTGCTCTGGCAGCCTGCGGTGCGCCTGGACGCCAATGGCCGCGCGCAGGTCACCGTGCCGCTGAACGATGCCCTCACCACCTTCAAGATCGTCGCGGTGGCGGATGCGGGCACGGGCCAGTTCGGCACCGGCTCCACCAGCATACGGGCCACGCAGGATCTGCAGATCATCAGCGGCCTGCCGCCGCTGGTGCGCGAGGACGACCAGTTCCGCGCCCAGTTCACGCTGCGCAACACCACCAAGGCGGCCATGAAGGTCGAGGTGGCACCGCGCGCCACGCTGCTCTCGCTGGACAAGCAGACCGTGGACATCCCGGCCGGCGAATCCCGCGAGGTGGCCTGGAACGTGACCGCGCCCGCGCAGCTCGCCCGCACGCGGGCCGAGGCGATCCTGTGGGAGATCGAGGCGCGCGACACCACGCCCGGCGCCGCCGGCGCGCGCGATGCGCTCAAGGCCACGCAGCGGCTCGTGCCGGCCGTGCCGCTGACGGTGCAGCAGGCCACCCTCGTGCAGGTGGACGGCAGCTTCGGCATCGACGTGAAGCCGCCCGCCGACGCCATCCCCGGCCGCGGGGGGCTGAAGATGTCCGTGCAGCCCAAGCTCGCCGAGGGCCTGCCGGGCGTGCGCGACTGGTTCGCCAACTACCCGTTCCTCTGCCTGGAGCAGAAGACCAGCAAGGCCGTGGGCCTGCGCGACGGCAAGCTGTGGCAGACCGTGGTGGGCCAGTTGCCCACCTACCTGGACGGCGACGGGCTCGCCAGCTACTTCCCGCCGCAGGCGGGCAGCGGCAACCGCGGCAGCGACACGCTCACCGCCTACCTGCTCGCGGCCACGCACGAGGCCTCGTCCATCGACCCGGCCTTCGCGCTCTCTCCGGAAGTGCGTGCGCCGATGGAACGCGGCCTGATCGCCTTCGTGGAAGGCCGCATCCAGCGCGACTTCTGGAGCCCGCGCAAGGACCTGGACATGCGCAAGCTCGCCGCGATCGAGGCGCTGTCGCGCTACGGCAAGGCCACGGGCCGCATGCTGTCGTCCATCACCGTGGCGCCCAACCAGTGGCCCACGCACAGCGTGATCGACTGGCTGAACATACTGCGGCGCGTGACCGATGCACCGCAGCGCGAGCAGCGCATGGCGGAGGCCACCCAGATCCTCAAGTCCCGCCTGTCCTACCAGGGCACCAAGCTGATCTTCAGCTCCGAGCAGGACGACTACTGGTGGTGGCTCATGCAGAACGGTGACGTGAACACGGCGCGGCTCATGCTGGCCGTGATGGACGATCCGGCCTGGAAGGACGACATGGGCCGCCTGGCCAACGGCTTCATCGCGCGGCAGCAGGGCGGTGCCTGGCACACCACCACGGCCAACCTCTGGGGCGGCCTGGCGCTGGAGAAATTCAGCGCGAAGTTCGAGGCCACGCCGGTCACCGGGTTCACCCGCGCGGCGATGGGCGGCAACACCGCCAGCGTGGACTGGAGCAAGGTAGGCCGCGTCTCCACCGCCGATGCCGCGGGCGCCCCGCACCAGACCACGTGGTTCGGTGCCCCCGCGTCGCCCGGCAACCTGACCAACAACGGCATGTTCCTGCCCTGGAGCACCTCGGGCGGCAAGGAGACGCTCACCGTGACGCAGCAAGGCACCGGCAAGCCCTGGCTCACGCTGCAGTCGGTGGCCGCGGTGCAGCTGAAGGCGCCGTTCTCCGCCGGCTACACCGTCAAGAAGACCATCACGCCCGTGGAGCAGGCGGTGGCCGGCCGGTACACCCGCGGCGACGTGCTGCGCGTGAAACTCGAGGTGACCTCCACTGCCGACATGACCTGGGTGGTGCTCACCGACCCGGTGCCCGGCGGCGCCACCATCCTGGGCAACGGCCTGGGGCGCGACTCCGAGATCGCGACGCAGGGCGAGAAGCGTGGCAGCGGCTGGCTGGCCTACGAGGAGCGCAGCTTCGAGGCCTGGCGCGGCTACTACGAGTACGTGTCCAAGGGATCGCTCACCGCCGAGTACACCGTGCGGCTGAACAACGTCGGCGAGTTCGCGCTCCCGCCCACGCGGGTGGAGGCCATGTACGCGCCCGAGATGTTCGGAGAAACGCCGAACCCCCGCATGAAGGTGGAAGCGGCGCGCTGACGGGCAGGGGCGGGCCGGTGCGCTGGTTCCAGCGCAACGGCCCCGCTATTCGTGAGTCTCTGGCGATCGCACCGGTGCCTGGCCCGGGTCCGGCGTGGCATCGCCGTCCGGCGGCACGCCCGCAGGCGACCATGCGAGCCAGTCTTCGCCGAACAGCTCCGCAGGGTGCGGCGTGCGCTCCGAGCCGTTGCCGCACGCCAGCGCCTCGGCCGGGCAGTAGCGATCGCAGCCCCAGCAGATGCGTTCCGGGCGGGCGGGATGTTCGGGAAATTTCCGGGCCATGGTCGATGGAGAGGTACCGGGGCAGTCTGCTCCTCCGGCCGGAACGTGCCTTGCCCTGCATCAAGCCGGCACACCTGCTGACATGGTTTGCAGACATCATCTTTCCGTTAGGAGGAATGTTCCGTATAACCCGGCCGTTTCAACCCGACAGGAGATGAGATGACCGTGAGACTGCTGCTCTCCCGCGCCGCGCTGGCCTGCGCGGCCGCCGTGTGCCTTTCCGCCCACGCCCAGGTACCCGTGGCGGAAGAACCGAACCACGACAAGCTGCTGTGGTCCCATAACCCGATCCTCGCGCACAACAAGCGGCTGGTGTACGACTTCTGGCGGGAAGTGTTCGAGTCCGGCCAGGTGGAGCTGGCCGACCGCTACATGAAGGAGGACTACATCCAGCACAACCCGCTGGTGGCCACGGGCCGCGAGCCCTTCAAGCAATTCCTGGCGCAGGTCACGCCGCGCTCGCCCATCCAGCCCCGGGTGAGGGCCCCGCTGGTGCGCATCCTCGCCGAGGGCGACATGGTCACCCTGGTCTTCGCCCGCAGCCTGCCCGATCCCCAGAACGCGGGGCAGACCTATACGACCACATGGTTCGACATGTTCCGCATCCAGGACGGACAGATCGCCGAACACTGGGACGCGGCCACGAAGAACTGAAGAGAAGGGCCATCGGCGTACGCCTTCTGTGCGTCTGAACGCGACAGTGACGTACGCCGAATGCCTACAAATCGCGTTAATTTGTAACTTTAGTATCCCGATCGTGCTCCCATGACGGATGTTGGCCACGGATGTCGCGTGGCGAGGGCCGGGGCCGGCCCTTCCTGCATGGCGCGGCGTTCCTGCACGAAAGCGGTACTTCCATGAACATTTCCCACTGGCCCCTGGGCCGACGGCTCGCGCTGGCATTCGGCGGCGTCATCGCGATTTTCCTGGTGGTGATCGGCGTGGCCATCCAGAGCCAGAACCACATCAAGGCCGCCACCAGCATGAACATCCACACCTACAAGGTGCTGGAGGAGGCCCAGCGGATGCTGCTGGGCGTGGTCAACATGGAGACCGGCGCCCGCGGTTACCTGCTGTCGGGCAGCACGGGCTTCCTCGGCCCGTGGAACCAGGGACGCGAGACTTTCGACTCCGCCTGGCAATCGCTGCGCACGCTCACCGCGGACAACCCGGAGCAGCAGAAACGGCTCGACGTGCTGCGTGCCCGCCAGGCGGACTTCGCCGCCGTGATGCAGTCGCTGCAGGACATGCGCCGCGATGTGGATGCCGGCAAGATCCCGATGGAGGCCTTCGTCAGCGAGTTCGGCAAGGCACGCGACAAAGCCGCGATGGACGGCTTCCGGAACATGCAGGCCGAGTTCTCCAAGGCCGAACGCGACCTGCTCGATGTACGCCAGGCCGAGGCGGAAGACGCCCGTGCCACGGCCCTGGCGGTGGAGGTCGGCGGGACCACGCTGGCCGTGGTGGTGGCCGTGCTGCTCGGCCTGTGGGTGACCCGCTCCATCACCCGTCCCATCGCCCGGGCGGTGGATGTGGCCCGGGCGGTGGCTGCGGGCGACCTGACCCGGCGCATCGAGATCCATGCCCGCGACGAAGTCGGCCTGCTGCTGGAAAGCCTGCGCGACATGAACACGGCGCTCGCCACCGTCGTGTCCCGCGTGCGCCAGGGCAGCGAATCGGTCGCCTCGGCCAGCATGCAGATCGCGCAGGGCAATTCCGACCTCTCGTCCCGCACGGAAAGCCAGGCCAGCGCGCTGGAGGAAACCGCCGCCTCCATGGAGGAACTGGGCTCCACGGTGGCGCAGAACGCGGACAACGCACGCCAGGCCAACCAGCTGGCCCAGGCCGCGAGCGGCGTGGCGGAGCAGGGCGGCACGGTGGTGTCGCAGGTGGTGGACACCATGAAGGGCATCTCGGAAAGCTCGCGGCGCATCTCCGACATCATCAACGTCATCGACGGCATCGCCTTCCAGACCAACATCCTGGCCCTGAATGCCGCCGTGGAAGCCGCGCGTGCCGGCGAGCAGGGACGTGGTTTCGCCGTGGTGGCGGGCGAGGTGCGCAGCCTGGCGCAGCGCAGCGCCGGCGCGGCGAAGGAAATCAAGGAACTCATCACCGCCAGCGTCGAGCGGGTGGAAAGCGGCGCGCAACTGGCCGACCGGGCCGGCAGCACCATGACCGAGGTGGTGGGCAGCATCCGCCGCGTGACCGACATCATGGGCGAGATCAGCGCGGCGAGCAGCGAGCAGAGTGCGGGCGTCGCACAGGTGGGCGAGGCCGTCACCCAGATGGACCAGACCACGCAGCAGAACGCCGCCCTGGTGGAGGAGATGGCGGCAGCGGCCTCCAGCCTCCGGTCCCAGGCGCAGGACCTGGTGCAGGCCGTCAGCGTGTTCCGGCTGGCGTCGGATGCCCCGCGTGCCGAGCCCGTCGAGGCGAGGGCTCCCGCCGCGGTGAGGGTTGCACCCGCTGCTCCATCGCCGTCTGCCGCGGTTGCGGCGCCGCGGACGTCCGGGCCCGTCCGCAGAAAGTCTCCGGCCAAGATGCCGTCTCCTGCCCGCGCACCTTCCCTGCGGCCTGCTGTCGCGGGCGCCGGCCTCATGGCGGTTCCCGCCATGGCGGGACAGGGCGGGCAGGGCGATTGGGAGTCTTTCTGAGCGCACCCCTGCGGCGGCTGGTCGCCGCTGCGCCAGAATCGGGGCCTCCAGCCCTCTTCGCGCCGCCGGGGTGCTTCCCCCGGCGGCTTTCCCATGCCTTCCCTCGCTTTCCTGCGCCACCGGGCGCGCCGTCCCGGCACTGAAGCACTGACTGTCCTGCCGCTGTGCCTCGCGCTCTGGGCGCCGCTGTCCGCGACAGCCTTGCCGGCCTACGCCGAGGTGCGCGCGGACTACCGTTCGTCCGAAACCCTGGTGCTCTCGCGCGAAGGGGAGGTGGTGCAGCGGCTGCGGACCGATGCCACCGTGCGGCGCGGCCAGTGGACGGGGCTGGACGACATATCGCCCGCGCTGCGGGAGGCGCTGGTGCTCAGCGAGGACCGGCGTTTCTACGAGCACAGCGGCGTGGACTGGCGTGCCGTCTCTGCCGCCGCCTGGGGCAATCTCTGGAACCAGCGCACGCGCGGCGCTTCCACCCTGACCATGCAGCTCGCCGGCCTGCTGGACGGCGACTGGCGCCAGGGGCCCGGCGGCCGGTCGGTGGCCCAGAAGCTCGGGCAGACCGTGGCCGCGCAGGTGCTGGAGCGGCGCTGGCGCAAGGACCAGATCCTGGAGGCCTACCTCAACCTCGTGCCGTTCCGGGGCGAATTGGTAGGCATCGACGCACTGTCCCGCACGCTCTTCGGCAAGGCGCCACACGGACTGGACGACCGCGAGGCCGCGGTCGCCGCGGCGCTGGTGCGGGCTCCGAACGCGCGGCCCGCCCTGGTGGCGCAGCGTGCCTGCGGCGTGCTGCGTTCCATGGCCGGGCCGCGCGCGGAGGGTGCCGGGCCGGCAGCCGACTGCGATGCACTGGACCTGTTCACCACGGCCGCGCTGCAGCGCCGGGATTACGCGGCCAGCGAAGGCCTCGCGCCGCATTTCGCGCGCCAGCTGCTCGCCCGCATGGAGGGGCCGGCTCCTGCGTCCGTGGTGTCCAGCCTCAGCGCGCCGCTGCAGCGCGTGGCCGTGCAGTCCTTGCACCAGCACCTGCGCGAACTGCACGGCCGCAACGTGGAGGATGGGGCCGTGGTCGTGCTCGACAACGCCACTGGCGAGGTGCTGGCCTGGGTGGGATCGTCCGGCATGCTGAGCCAGGCGGGCGAAGTGGACGGGGTGCTGGCCGCGCGCCAGCCGGGGTCCACGCTCAAGCCGTTCCTCTACGCCCAGGCGATCGCGCAGCGCCGCATCACCGCCGCGTCGCTGATCGAGGATTCGCCCGCCTACATACCCACCGCCTCGGGGCTCTACATACCGCAGAACTACGACCGGCAGTTCAAGGGCTGGGTGTCCGTGCGCACCGCCCTGGCGGCCTCGCTCAACGTGCCGGCGGTGCGGACCATCGCCATGGTTACCCCGGATGCGTTCTTCCGCCAGTTGCTGGCCCTGGGCCTGCCGCTGCGGGAGACGGGCGACTACTACGGCTACAGCCTCGCGCTGGGCAGCGCCGAGGTGCCGCTGCTCCACCTGGCCAATGCCTACCGCGCGCTCGCCAATGGCGGACGGGCCGGTCCCGCCGTGTTCCGCCCTGCTGCCGCGGGCACGCGGCGCACGGGCCACAAGGCGGCCCCGGCCGCTGCGGCGGAGGCGCCGCCCGCGGTCGATCCGCGCGCGGCCTTCATCGTGGGCGACATCCTTTCGGACGGCAACGCACGCGCGCGCACTTTCGGCACCGACAGCGTGCTGGCCACGCGGTTCTGGAGCGCGGTGAAGACCGGCACCAGCAAGGACATGCGCGACAACTGGGCGCTGGGCTGGTCGCAGCGCTACACCGTGGGCGTGTGGGTGGGCAATGCGGGCGGCGCGCCCATGCACGACGTGAGCGGCACCAGCGGCGCGGCGCCCGTGTGGGCCGAGATCATGGGCTGGCTGCACGGACGGGGCGTGCGCAGCCGCCCGCCCGAGCCACCGCCCGGGCTGGTCCGCGCCGCCGTGCGCTTCGGCCCGGAACCGGGCGGCACGCGCCTGCTGGAAAGCGCGCGCCAGGAATGGTTCCTCGCCGGCACGCAGCAGCCGCTCTTCGCCGTGGATGCAGGCCCCGGTGCCGTCCGGCGGGGGCGCGGAGCGCCGGAGCCGGCGGCGGGCGAGGGCGGCGTGCCGGACGGCCTGCAGGCCCCGCAGCCGCGCATCGTGTCGCCCGCCCCGGGCACCATCGTGGCGCTGGATCCCGACATCCCTCCCGCCCATCAGCGCCTGCAGTTCGCGGCGGCGGGCGGCGGCGTGCCGGGAAATCTGCGCTGGCGCATCGATGGCCAGGTACAGGGCCGGGGGGCGGAATGGGCCTGGCTGCCCTGGCCCGGACGCCACCGGGTGGAGCTGGTGGATGCCGGAGGGCAGGTGGTGGACGAGATCCGCATCGAGGTGCGCGGAGCGGGCGTGGTGAAAGGGCCCCGCCGCTGACGCGAGTCCCTGTGGCGGTGGCCCGCGCGTGGCAACTGCCGCGCCCGGCCGCCCCCGGTTCCAGGGATACTGCGTCCCCTTGAGGAAGGAACCGGCATGCATGCCATCGCTCCGCTGCTTTTCGTCGTGATCTGGTCCACGGGCTTCCTGGTGGGGCGGGGCGTGTCTGCGCATGCCGATCCGTTCTGGTTCCTGGCCGCGCGTTTCGTGGCCGTGGCCGTGCTGTTCGGCGCCGCGGCCTGGTGGGCGCGTGTCGAATGGCCGCGCGGGCCGCGCCGCATCGCCCTGCATCTCGCCGCGGGGGCGCTCATGAACGGTCTCTACGTGGGGCCGAGCTGGTGGGCCATGTCGCGCGGCCTGCCGGCCGGGGTGATGGCGCTCATCGGGGCGCTGCAGCCCCTGTTCACGGCCCTCATCGCCGTGGCCGTGCTGCGCCGCCGGCTGGGGCCGTCCACCTGGGTGGGGCTGGCGCTGGGTTTCGGCGGGGTGGCCATGGTGCTCTGGCCGCGGCTGTCGGCCAGCGCCGGTGTGGCCGCGCTCCCGCTGCCTGTGCTGCTGGCTGCGGCGGGCAGCATCCTCGCGCTCACCGTGGGGTCCATGGCGCAGAAGTCGCCCCTGGCCGCCGGCGATCTGCGCAGTGCCAGCGCGGTGCAGAACCTGGGTTCCATCGCGGTGCTGGTGCTGATGGCGCTGTGCCTGGGCGAGGCGCGCTGGGACGGCTCCCCGCTGCTCTGGGGCTATCTGG
Organism: Acidovorax sacchari; assembly: GCF_042847045.1. Lineage (NCBI taxonomy): Bacteria > Pseudomonadati > Pseudomonadota > Betaproteobacteria > Burkholderiales > Comamonadaceae > Acidovorax > Acidovorax sacchari. Next base: position 3,794,651 of record NZ_AP035783.1, on the reverse strand, counting down.
CCTATTCGGTGCTGGTGCTGTCGATCGGCGGTGCCACGCTGCTGATCTGGCTGATGCGCCATGGCGAGGCCACGCGCACGGCGGCGCTGGTGCTCGCGGTGCCGCCACTCTCGGCCCTGCAGGCGTGGGCCATCTTCGGCGAGACGCTCACGGCCCTGCAGGTGGTGGGATTCGCCGTGGCCATCGCGGGCGTGGCGCTGGCGCGGCGGTAGGGGCCGCCCGGGCTCAGGGATTGTCGTGGCAGTTCCAGGCGACTTCCGTCGTGAGGCCCTGGCGGTTCTGCAGCCAGGCTCCGCTGGTGCCGATCAGGCTCAGGGAGCGGGTGCGCGAGGACCGCTGGCGGCAGGCGGCCCATGCGGTGTTCCAGGTGGCATTGAACACCTCTTGCTGGGAAGGCTGGTGGCCGGCCTGGAACGTGAACATGAAGCTGACCTGGCCCAGCACGCCAGCCTGGGCCTGGGATACCGGCGCGGCAGCGAAGACCGCCAGTGCGGCCAGTGCGACGGAGAGCAGCTTTTTCGGAAGACGGGTGGTTTGCATTGCGTTATGACATCGAGTGAGTGGAAAGAAGGCGCGCAAAAAGCCAGGCGGAATCCCTCCCTGCTTCTCACGGGTTGAATCTACGGCTGGGCGGTGCCGGACTCCTGCCGCGGTGCGAAGGCCTGCTGATTGCCGCGAAACGCTTGCCCATGGCGGCACGAGCCCCCGCGATGCACGGAAAAAGCTTCAACCCCGCACAGAAAACTTCAGCGCCGCCGGGGTGCATGCGCCGGTACGATGCCCCCTGCATCCGCATTCCGGTGGCCAGCGGCCGCCACGCGGCAGAACAACAATGACCAGGAGCATCCACCGTGGCCCATCTCTCCCGCATGACATGCATCGAAGACCTGCGCACCGTCGCCCGCCGGCGCGTGCCGCGCATGTTCTACGACTACGCCGATTCCGGCTCCTACACCGAGAGCACCTACCGCGCCAATTCCGAGGATTTCCAGAGGATCAGGCTGCGGCAGCGCGTGGCCGTAAACATGGAGAACCGCACCACCCGCACGACAATGGTGGGCCAGGACGTGGCCATGCCGGTGGCGATCGCGCCCACGGGCCTGACCGGCATGCAGCATGCGGACGGCGAAATCCTGGGCGCACGCGCAGCGCGGGCTTTCGGCGTGCCGTTCACCCTGTCCACGATGAGCATCTGCTCCATCGAGGACGTGGCCGAGCACGCCGGGCCGGGCTTCTGGTTCCAGGTCTATGTGATGCGCGACCGCGATTTCGTCGAGCGCCTCATCGACCGCGCCAAGGCGGCAGGCGTGTCGGCGCTGCAGGTCACGCTGGACCTGCAGATCCTCGGGCAGCGCCACAAGGACATCAAGAACGGCCTGTCCACGCCGCCGCGGCCCACGCTGGCCAACCTGCTCGACCTGGCGACCAAGCCGCGCTGGTGCGCCGGCATGCTCGGCACGAAGCGGCGCAGTTTCGGCAACATCGTGGGCCACGCCAAGGGCGTGGGCGATCTTTCGTCGCTGTCGTCGTGGACGGCCGAGCAGTTCGATCCCCGGCTGAACTGGCGCGACATCGAGTGGATCAAGAAGCGCTGGGGCGGAAAGCTCATTCTCAAGGGCATCATGGATGCGGACGACGCGCGGCTCGCGGTGGAGACGGGCGCGGACGCCATCGTAGTCAGCAACCACGGCGGAAGGCAGCTCGACGGAGCCCCATCGTCCATCCATGCGCTGCCACCCATCGTCGATGCCGTGGGCAGGGACATCGAGGTGTGGATGGACGGCGGCATCCGCGGCGGGCAGGACGTGCTCAAGGCCTGGGCACTGGGGGCACGTGGAACGCTGATCGGGCGCAGCTTCCTGTATGGGCTCGGCGCCTTCGGCGAGGCCGGCGTCACCCGGGCGCTGCAGATCATCCACAAGGAACTGGACATCACCATGGCCTTCTGCGGCCATACCGACATCCACCGGGTGGACCGGTCGATCCTGCTGCCGGGCACGCTGCCCGGTTGAGCAGGCCGGATTGATGTTGCCAATGAAAATTCTCTAAGTTGGAAAAATAATTAATATGAAACAAAAAGTATCTTCATGAATTTGATGTTTTTGGATTGAGTAATTGACCTACAGCGTTTTTTTTCTAGAAACGCTTAAAATTGGTGCATGAGCGCTCCGTTGTGGGGCGCTTTTTCACTTTTTTGGGGAATGCAACTTAACTGCGTTCTATTTTTGCCGCCTACGGCAAAAGCCCAGCCAATTACTAAAAGTTTCAAAAACATGACCCACTGGATCGGCAACCTGAAGTTCTCACGCAAGTTCGTGCTGATCGGCTGCATCGCCTTCGCGATGTTCCTGCTGCCCACCACCCTGCTGATGCGCAGTACCCTGGCCGATGTCCAGACGGCCCTGCAGGAGCGCAGGGGCCTCGCCCCGGCGCGGGAACTCCTCAAGCTGCTGCAGCTGACGCAGCAGCACCGGGGACTGTCCGCCTCCATGCTCGGCGGTACGGAATCGGCCGCTGCGCCGCGGCAGGCCAAGCAGGCGGAGGTCGAGGCTTCCTTCGGCCGCGCGAAGCAGACCCTCGCGGGGCTGGGCGACAACACCCTGGGCCAGCGGCTCGACAGCATCCAGGGCGACTGGAACACGCTGGCTTCCGGCGTGGCGGGCAAGACCCTGCGCGGCGCGGACAGCAACCGGCTGCACGTGGCGCTCATCGAGCGGGTGCTCGGGCTCATCGACGACGTGGCCAACAGCTCCGGACTCGCCCGCGACACCGACATCCGCACCCACTACCTGCAGAAGGCCGTCCTCGGGCAGCTGCCGCAGCTGACGGAGTCGCTGGGCCAGATGCGGGCGCGCGGCGCGCTGGTGCTGGCCCGTGGCGAAGTGGCCCCGGAAGAGCGGGCACGCATCGAGTCCCTTTCCGACCGCGTGCGCAAGTACTACGGCGATGCCCGCAAGGCGCTCGAACTGGCGGCCGGCGGCAGCCTCCCGCCCTCCGTCGAAAAGGCCCGGGACGCGGCGCTGGCCGCGGCCCAGGAAGGGTTCAAGCTGGCCGACGACAGCATCGTGAAGGCCGACGTGCTGAGCATGCCGTCCACCGACTGGGTCGCACGCATGACCCGCATCATCGACACCCAGTTCGAACTGGTGGCCGCGTCGTTCGACGTGCTGGAACAATCGCTGGACGACCAGATCGCGCAGATGCGCGAGAACATGCTGGTGCTGGGCGTGGTGCTGGCGGCGCTGGCGGCGGCGGCGCTCTGGATCATGGCCATGGTCACCCGCGCCACCACGCGGTCCATCGGCGAGGCCGTGCGGATCGCCGAGGCCGTGGCGGACGGCGACCTGACCACGCAGGTCGAGCCCCAGGGCCGCGACGAGGTGGCCCGGCTGCTGCACGCGCTGGCCGCCATGACCCGCAAGCTCGGCACGGTGGTGGGCACGGTGCGGCTCAATGCCGAGAACGTCGCCAGCGCCAGCGTGCAGATCGCGCAGGGCAACACCGACCTGAGCCAGCGCACCGAAAGCCAGGCCAGCTCACTGGAGGAGACGGCCGCGTCCATGGAAGAGCTGGGCTCCACCGTCCGGCAGAATGCGGACAACGCGCGGCAGGCGGACCAGCTCGCGCGCAGCGCGGCCGGCGTGGCCGCGCAGGGCGGTACCGTGGTCCAGCAGGTGGTGGAGACGATGCGCGGCATCCATACCAGCTCGGCGCGCATCGGCGACATCATCGGCGTGATCGACGGCATCGCGTTCCAGACCAACATCCTGGCGCTGAACGCGGCGGTGGAGGCGGCGCGTGCGGGTGAGCAGGGCCGCGGCTTCGCGGTGGTCGCGGGCGAGGTGCGCAGCCTCGCGCAGCGCAGCGCCAGCGCCGCCAAGGAGATCAAGGAACTGATCACGGCCAGCGTCGCCCAGGTGCAGAGCGGCACGGCGCTGGTGGATCAGGCCGGATCCACCATGACCGAGATCGTGGATTCGATCCGCAAGGTGAGCGACATCGTGGGAGAGATCACTTCCGCCACCGTGGAGCAGAGCGAGGGCGTGGCCCAGGTGGGCGAGGCCGTGAGCCAGATGGACAACGCCACCCAGCAGAACGCGGCGCTGGTGGAGGAAAGTGCCGCGGCCGCGAGCAGCCTCAAGTCGCAGGCCCAGCAACTGGTCGATACCGTGGCCATGTTCCGGCTGAACGCCGGAGCCTGATCGTCGCTCAGCCAAAGGCCCCGGTGCCGCGATGCCCGGGGCCTTTCTTCATCCGGCCGCGCCGGGCCGGGGCGCCTCAGGCGGCGCGCCAGAAGATGTAGTCGGCCTGGTACTTCACGATCTGCTTCTGCCCGGCGTTGCCCGCCGCGCAGGGCATGGCCGGCGCCACGCCGCCCTGGGTCGCCACGCGCTGGATGTAGGCCACGCCTTGCATCGCCCCCATGCCCGTGGCGGGGTTCGCCTTGACCAGTTGCAGCGGGATGTTGCCGGTGCCGGCGGGCGCCACGGCCACCTGCGTGGCGGTCACCTTGGAGCCGTCGCTGCTTTCCCAGGTGGCGGGCGGGCCCCAGTAGCGTCCCACCGTCGCGCCCTTGCGGTCCCAGAGCTTCGCGTCCGGGCCGACAAACGCCCATTCGAAGTCGCCTGGCATGTCCTTTTTGGCGCGGCATTCGTACGTGATTTCTCCCTTGCCCACGGTTTCCAGGGCGACCTTGTGGCCGGCGGGCACCTGCACCGCCGCGGGCAGGGACGCCTGGGAGAACGTTGCCATGGGGGAGCCTCCCATGTGGCTGCAGGCCGCCAGGCCCAGGGTGGCGACGATCGCGAGGGGAAGATGGATTCGCATGGGAACACTCCTTGGTGGTGATGGGAAAGGGCAGGGGCGCGGCGGGATGCGCGCACTGGAAGATCCTGCGGACCGGACGGCTTTCCCGGACTGGAGTTCTGGTTTTTGGAAAGCTGCCGCCTGTACGTTCGGCCCGCGCGGATGGATTCGCTACTTCGGGATTTCCCGTAGTGATGGGACGGGAGGATCCGGGGGTACCGCGCCGAGGGAGGCGCTGGCATACTGCGGCTCCAGGAGGTGGGTCCCATGAGGTTTCGTCGCAGGCTTGCGATGCGGACATTCCGCGCGCCCGTGCTGGCCATGCTCGGCATGGCGCTGTCCGCCCCCGGCGGTGCGGACACAGGCAAGCTGCCGCTCACCGGCGGCGTGAGTTCCATCTCCGGCGCCGCAGGCGGAGGGCTCACGCCCTGGGCCGTGATCGGCACCAACGCGACGGACGGCGAGATCGGCGTGAGCGCCTTCGCCACGCGGTTGCGCACGCGGGACTACGGCCTGACCAGCACGGGCCTCGCGCTCGGCCTGTACGACCGGGTGGAGCTGTCCGTGGCGCGCCAGGATTTCGGCGCGGCGCCCGCCTCCGCGCTCAATGCGGTCGCGCCGTTCGGCGTGGAGCCCGACCTGCACCTCAAGATGGACATCATCGGTGCCAAGGTGCGCCTGGCCGGCGACGCCATCCTCGACACCGATTCGCCCATGCCGCAGATTTCCGTGGGAGTGGAGCACAAGCGGCTGCACCCGGCGTCCGCGGGCAGCGTGATCCAGTTCCTCGGCGCGGACACCGAGGGCACGGATGTCTATGTGAGCGCCACCAAGCTGCTGCTCGACCGCAACCTGCTGGTGCACGCCACGCTGCGCTCCACCAACGCCAACCAGAACGGCCTGCTGGGTTTCGGTGGCCGCGGGCCGGCCAGGTCGGGGCGCTCGCTGCAGCCGGAGTTCTCCGTGGCGTATCTGCTGCGCCGCGACCTGGCGGTGGGCGCGGAATGGCGCTTCAAGCCCGACAACCTGCGGGCGCTGGGCCGCGCCGCGGGGCTCGGCGATGCGCTGCGCGAGGATGACTGGCGCGACATCTTCGTGGTCTGGGTGCCCAGCAAGCATCTCTCCGTCACGCTGGCCTATGTCGATCTGGGCCGCGTCGTGCCCGGCGTGACCGCCTACCGGCGCCAGCGCGGGGCCTACCTGTCGCTGCAGGCGGCCTACTGAGATGCGCGGCAGGAGCCACCCCATGACCTTCCTCCGGTACGCCGTGGCCGCCGGTGCGGCCTTTCTCGCCTGCGGCGGCCTGCCGGGCGCCTTGGTGCCGGCCCATGCGCAGGATGCGCCGCCCACCCAGGCCCGCCTCATTCCGCCACCGGTCCCGCGCCAGCCGGTCGATACCTCGGTGCTGCCGGCGCCCGCCGGCCTCTACGAAGCGCTGGGCGGGCGCGAGCGCATCGCCCGTGTGGTGGACCGGCTCATCGATGCCGCCATCGTGCATCCGCAGATCGGCCCGATCTTCAAGGGGGTTCGCCCGCGGGCGCTCAAGGACAGCATTGCCGCGCAGCTGTGCGTGGTGGCCGGCGGCCCCTGCGAATACGAAGGCGTGAGCATGAAGGACGCCCATGCCGACCTGCGCATCCGCCGGAGCGATTTCAACGTGCTGGTGGAACTGCTGCAGGACGCCATGGATGCCGAGGGCATTGCCTTCGCGCAGCAGAGCCGGCTGCTGGCGCTCCTGGCCCCCATGCACCGCGACATCATCACCGTCCGCTGAACGAATGCCCGGGCCGCGGCGGGGCACGCCGCGGTGCGCTGCAGGCGCCGGGCGCGCGCGGCACAATGCATCCCGTGAGCGCATCCCCTGACACGTCAGCGCAGCCGCAGGCCGCGGCCCCTGCCAGCAGCGCGGCGCCCCTGCCGCGCCGCATCGCGCACCTGGACATGGATGCCTTCTACGCCTCGGTCGAGCTGCTGCGCTATCCGCAGCTCAAGGGCCTGCCGGCCGTCATCGGCGGTGGCCGCCGCAGCGAGGACGACGCGCTCGCCCGGGCCTATGCCGGGCGTGAATCCGAAATCCCCGTGGAGGCCTTCCCGCTGCTGCGCGACTACGTGGGCCGCGGCGTGATCACCACCGCGACCTACCCGGCCCGGCAGTTCGGCGTGGGCTCGGCCATGGGCCTGATGAAGGCGGCACGGCTGTGCCCGCAGGCCATCCTGCTGCCGGTGGATTTCGCGTCCTACCGGCGCTTCTCGCGCATGTTCAAGGACATGATCCTCTCCATCGCCCCCGTCATGGAAGACCGCGGCGTGGACGAGGTGTACATCGACTTCACCGCGGTGCCCGGCGGCCAGCGCGAAGGCGGGCGGGTGCTCGCGCGGCTCATCCAGAAAAGCATCTTCGACGCCACGGGCCTGACCTGCTCGATCGGTGTCGCGCCCAACAAGCTCATCGCCAAGATGGCGAGCGAATTCAACAAGCCCAACGGCATCTCGATCGTGCACGAGGGCGACCTGCAGGATGCCATCTGGCCGCTGGCCTGCCGCAAGATCAACGGCATCGGCCCGAAGGCGGATGCGAAGCTGCAGTCGTACGGCATCCGCACCATCGGCGACCTCGCGGCCAGGCCGCGCGGCTGGCTGGTGCAGACTTTCGGCAAGGCCTATGGCGCCTGGCTGCACGAGGCCGCCTGGGGGCGCGACGACCGGGCCGTGGTGACCGAGAGCGAGCCTGTCTCCATGAGCCGCGAGACCACCTTCGACCGCGACCTGCATGCCGTGCGCGACCGCGCGGAACTCGGCCGCATCTTCACCGACCTGTGCGAGCGCGTGGCCGAGGACCTGCGCCGCAAGGGCTACGTGGGCAAGACCATCGGCATCAAGCTGCGCTACGACGACTTCAAGATCGCCACGCGCGACCAGACCATCGCCGCCCACACGCGGGACGCCGCTGCCATCCGGCGCGCGGCGGGCGAATGCCTCAAGCGCGTGCCGCTGGACAAGCGACTGCGGCTGCTCGGCGTGCGCGTGGGCAACCTGCTCACGGAAGAGGAGGCGCGCGAGGCCGAGGCGGCGGCCCGCATGCCGGAGACGGGGCGGCTCTTCGACGACTGACGGCGCTGCCGCGATGCCTGCGGATCAGGCGCGCGCCGCCCCGGACGGCGTGCCGCCGCGCCCGAACCGGTGCCATGCCCGCCGCAACTGGGTGTCCGAGCTGAAGCCGGCCAGGGCCGCCGCCTGCGTCACCGTGTGGCCGGTGTTCAATGCCGCCTCGGCCGTGGCCAGCCGGATGGTGCGCAGCCAGGCCAGTGGAGCGATGCCCGCGTGGTCGATGAACAGGCGGGTGAGATGGCGGGGCGAGGCATGCGCGACCTCGGCCATGGTCGGAACGCTCCAGTCGCCGGCCGGATGCTGCGACACCGCGTCCTGCACACGGTGGAGCGCCGGGTGCAGGTGGTCGCGATGGGCGAGAAATGGCGAGAACTCCGGGTCGTGGGGGCCGCGCCGCAGTGCCACCACCATGGTCTGCGCCACCTGCGCGGCGATGGCCGGGCCGCATTCGTCCGCGATGCGGTGCAGCACGAGATCGATGCCGGTGGTGACGCCCGCACTGCTGTAGAGCGGGGCGTCCGGCACGAAGACCCGGTTGGCCACCACGTCGCAGCGCGGTTCCACCTGCTGCAGCTCAGCGAGGTGCTGGTGGTGCGTGGTGGCGCGCCGGCCCGCGAGCAGCCCGGCATGGGCCGCGAGCACCGAACCCGCGCAGATGGTCAGCAGCTCGAGCCGCCCGCGTTCCGGCCGCAGGCCGCGCAGCCAGTGCAGCAGCGCGCGGGCCTCTGCGGTCGCCACGTCGATCGCCGCGCCGGGCAGGCCGATCAGCACCACCCAGGCGGCGGCAGGCCATGCCGTGGGCAGGGGCTCCAGCCCGCTGAGCACTGCGCCGACCGATGTGACCGACTGCGGCGTGGGGCTCGCGAAGCGCAGCACGAAGCGCTCGGGCAGCCCCTGTGCGCGCAGGCACTGGTTGGCGATGCGCAGCGCTTCCGCGGGCCCGGCCCAGTCCAGCACCAGGCTGTGGGGCAGCAAGGCGAAGACGACGTGGATCGGGCCGGGCCGGTCGCCGTTCATGCGGGCGGTACCCCTTGCGGATCGGGATGCCAGGGGGTGTCCATCTGGCGGGCCGTGCGTTCGGCGAGCGCGCGCCCCGCAAGGCGTTCCACGAGGTGCAGCGACAGGTCGATGCCGGCGCTGATGCCTGCCGAGGTGAACAGCCGGCCCGCATCGCCGTGCTGAACCCAGCGCACGCCCGTGCGCACGTCGAGCTTCGGGAACTGCCTGCGCAGGTCGTCCACATCCTCCCAGTGCGTGGTGACCGCACCCTCGCGCACCACACCCGCGGCCGCGAGCAGGAAGGCGCCCGTGCAGACCGAGGCCGTCACCCGGGCGGCCGCGGCGGCGCGCGCGATCCAGGCCAGGGTGTCGGGGCAGCCCATCGCGCCGTCCACCACGCCGCCCGGCACGATCAGCACATCCGGCAGGGCCGCGCCGCTGAAATCGCCGTCCGGCACGATGCGCAGCCCGGCGCGCGCCCGCACGACGGCTCCGCCTGCGGCCGGGCGGGCCACGCAGCGCACGTCGAACAGCGGTGGTGTGCCGGGTTGCTGGCGCGCCTGCATGCGTGCGGCGGTGGTGAAGACTTCGTAGGGGCCGGCCAGGTCCAGCGCCTCCACGTCGTCGAACGCCAGGATGTCCACGCGGAAGGCCGCGGCGCTCATGCGGCCTCCAGGGCCTGCGCCGTTGCCGCGGCCGCGGTGGCGCGGGACAGCGCCTCGTCGACCGTGCACAGGGTGGCGAAGCGGCCCGTGAGCACCGTCTCCGTGCGGGTGCGGATGTCCGCTGCCGTCAGCAGCCGGCCGTCGGGATGGCGCATGTCCCAGGTCAGCGTGGCCTCGCCCACATAGTCCACTTCCCAGCCCAGGTCGCTGGCGTGGCGGGTGGTGGTCTCGCAGCATTGCTCGGTGCGGATGCCGCTCACGATCAGCCGGCCGATGCCCTGGCGCGTGAGCCAGACATCCAGGCCGGTGCCCACCAGGGCGCTGTGGCGATGCTTGGTGAATTCCGCCGCGGGCGTGAACCCGGCCAGACCGGCCAGGGGGCGTACATGCCCGGATGCGAGCGCGAAGGGGTTCGATGCCTCTTCGGGGCCGTCGCTGTGCAGTATCCGCACGACGGGAATGCCGCGGGCCTCGCAGCCCTCGACGAGCGCGTTCTGCGCCGCGAGGTAGGCGGGCAGGCCGCTTTCCGAGAAAAAGGGGCGGTGGCGGAACGACTCCTGCACGTCGATCACTAACAGACAGGTTTTCATGGCAATCTCCCTTGGGCGGGTGGGTGGTTGGATTGCCTTGATGTTGCCGCCGGGGCGAAGGAAAGTCCGGCCGTGGGCGGACCTGCATCGATCAATTCCGGACAAGTGCCGTGGATGCGGCCGTCACACCAGCCGCACGGCTTCCAGCTCTTTCTTCAGGTAGGCGTAGAAGAGCGGGGCCGCCACCAGGCCCGCGGGGCCGAACACCGCCTCGGCCACGAACATCACCGAAAGCAGTTCCCACACCCCCATGTGCGTGCGCTGGCCCACCACCTTGGCATTGATGACGTATTCGGCCTTGTGGATCAGCACCAGGAAGGCCAGGCACGCGATGGCGGCCGTCGGCGAAACCGACAGGCCCACGATGGTGATGACCGCGTTGCACAGCAGGTTGCCCACGATCGGCACCAGCCCCGCGAGGAAGGTCAGCGTGATGAGGGCCGGGGTGTAGGGCAGGCGCAGGTCCCACAGCGGCAGGATGGCCAGCAGGAACAGCGCGGTGAGCAGGGTGTTGAACGTGGCGATCCAGAACTGCGCCGCCACGATCTGGCGGAACGCCTCGCCCAGGTAGGTGATGCGGTCGGCCAGCGCCACGGCCAGCGGCCCGCGCAGCCCGCCGGTCGCCCGCACGGCGGCCAGCGCGCCGATGAGCAGGCCCACGTAGGCATGCAGCAGCCCGCCGAGCCATGCCCGGCCGGCCATGGCCAGCGCCCCGGCCTTGGCGCCCAGGTAGCCGGCGATGGTGCGCTGAATCTCCGCCGCGCCCTCGGGCAGGTGCGCGCCGATGTCCGGCGGCAGCTTGAGCCGCAGCTCCAGCACCGTCCGGGCCAGGAAATCGAGCAGTTCGCGGTACTGCTGCGGCGCTTCCACCACGTAGGTGCGCGAATGCGTGGCCGCGAGCGCCAGCAGCGCCAGCGGCGCGATGCCCACCAGCGTGGCGGCCGCCACCTGTCCCGTGCGCATGGCGCGGCCACCGGCCTGCCAACTGCGCGGCAGCACGCCCGCCAGCCGCGGCGCGAGCCAGCGGGTGAGCAGGAAGCCGAGGCACGCGCAGATCAGGCCGGGCAGCAGGCCCTGCCACATCACGAGCAGCAGGGCGCCGCCCATCAGCAGGTAGCTGGCCGTACGCACGCCGCGCGTCGGCGCTGCGGGGGGCAGGTCGGCCGTCGGAAGCGGCTCCATGGGGTGGCGCTAGCGCGTCGTGAAGCGTGCTGGCGGATCAGGCCACCACGACCGGTGCGCCCGTGCCGCGCTCGGCGATCACGCCGATGGTGTGCACGGATTCGCCCTGCGCGCGCAGCGTGGCGGCAACGGCTTCGGCCTGCGCGGCGGACACCACCACCACCATGCCGATGCCGTTGTTGAAGGTGCGGTTCATCTCGATGTCGTCGATGCCGGCCGTCTTCTGCAGCCAGGCGAAGAGTTCGGTCTGCGGCCAGCTGCCGGCCTTGAGATGGGCGGCGAGGCCCTCGGGCAGCACGCGCGGGATGTTCTCCAGCAGGCCGCCGCCCGTGATGTGGGCCAGGGCCTTGATGCCGCCGGCGTCGGCGGGGTGCTGCGCCAGCGCGGCGAGCACGTTCTTCACGTACAGGCGCGTGGGTTCCATGATGGCCTGCCTGAAGGGCTTGCCGTCCAGCGTGGCGGGAGCGGAGTCTCCGGCGCGCTCGATGCACTTGCGCACCAGGCTGAATCCGTTGGAGTGCACGCCGGCGGAGGCCAGGCCCAGCACCACGTCGCCCGCGGCCACTTCGCGGCCGGTGAGGATCTTCGACTTCTCGACCGCGCCCACCGCGAAGCCTGCGAGGTCGTATTCGCCGTCGGGGTACATGCCGGGCATCTCGGCGGTCTCGCCCCCGATCAGCGCGCAGCCCGACAGCTCGCAGCCGCGGGCGATGCCGCCCACCACGGCGGCGGCGGTGTCCACATGGAGCTTGCCGCAGGCGAAGTAATCCAGGAAGAAGAGCGGCTCGGCGCCCTGCACCAGCACGTCGTTCACGCTCATGGCCACGAGGTCGATGCCGACCGTGTCATGCATGTTCCACTCGAAGGCCAGCTTGAGCTTGGTGCCCACGCCGTCGGTGCCGGAGACCAGTACCGGCTCCTTGTAGCGCTTGGGTACCTCGAAGAGTGCGCCGAAGCCGCCGATCCCGGCCAGCACGCCTTCGCGCATCGTCTTCTTCGCCAGCGGCTTGATGCGCTCGACCAGCGCGTCGCCCGCGTCGATGTCGACGCCGGCGTCTTTGTACGAAATGGGGGTGGAGGAAGCGGAGGAACTCATGGGCTCGATGGTGTGGTGCGGGGGCCGCGGGGCGGGCCGGATCGCGCGGATTCTAAGGCCGCGCAGGCATCGCGGCCCAATGCCCCCTCGGCCGTGCACGCCGCGGATGGCCGGAGTGTGGCGGCGCCAGCCCCTTCAGCAGACTAAAATCGCGGGTTGCCTGGGCTGCCCGGGCCTCGCCGCTTTCCCCGGCGCGCGTCGCCGGGACGGCCTGCGGCGTGTGCACGGCCGCCGGCCATGCACCCCTGCCGCCCCTGATCCTCGTCCGTTTTCCATCCATGCCGCTGCCGCTTTCCCCGTTCCGCGCCACCGCCGTGCACGCACCCGTGCCGCCGGATCGCCGCGCTCCGGTGTCCGAGTCCGGCGGTACGCAAGGGCTTCCATGAAGCAGCTCGCGCTCGACATCGGCCTGTCCACCGGCCCTACGCTGGCGCGGTTCTTTCCCGGAGCCAACGCCCAGGCATTGCAGCACCTGCGCATCGCGGTGGGGGAGGGGGACGCGGCCTCGGGCGCGGCGCCGGTGCGCTCGCCGGTTCCCACCTACCTCTGGGGTGAGTCGGGCAGCGGCAAGACCCACCTGCTCGAAGCCGTGCGCGAGGCGCTGCGCGAACAGGGCTGCACGGTGGGCTGGCTCGACGCGTCGGTGATGCTGCCCACGGCCTTCGACGAGCGCTGGTCTGCCGTGCTGCTCGACGAAGTGCACCTGTATTCCACCGCCCAGCAGGCCGCGGCGTTCAACTGGTTCATCAACGCCATCAGCCCCGCCGTGGGCGCGCCGCGCTGGGTGCTGGCTGCCGGCGAACTGCCGCCAGCGGACCTGCCGCTGCGCGACGACCTGCGCACGCGCCTGGGTTGGGGCCACATATTCCAGCTGCACCTGCTGGACGAGACCGAGCGCCGCGCGGTGCTGCGGCAGGAGGCCGACGCCCGCGGCATCGCCCTGGGCGACGATGTCATGAACTACATGCTGGGCCGCTTCTCGCGCGACCTGGGCAGCCTCATGCAACTGCTCGACCAGCTCGACAGCTTCGCGCTGCGCACGCAGCGGGCCATCACGATTCCCCTGCTCAAGACCATGCTGGAGTCCGAATAGCGGGGTTGCCGCTGCCGAACCGCCTTTCCCGAACCGCACGCACATCCGCATGACCTCCGACCTTCCGGCCTCCCGCCCACGGCTCGCGCTCTTCGACCTGGACCACACGCTGCTGCCGCTCGACTCCGACTACGAATGGGGCGAGTTCACCATCCGCATCGGCTGGACCGACCGCACCGAATTCGGGCGCCGCAACAAGGAGTTCTACGACCACTACGTGGCCGGCACGCTGAATGTGCACGACTATGTGCGCTTCGCGGTGGACGCGGCGCGCCGGCGCGGGCCCGAGGCGGCCGCGGCGGCGCATGCACGGTTCATGGACGAGGTCATCGGCCCGGCCATCCTGCCGCAGGCACTCGACCTGCTGCGCGCCCACCAGGGCGCAGGCGACGAGGTCGTCATCATCACGGCTACCAACGAGTTCGTCACCGCACCGATCGCGCGGGCCCTGGGCGTGGAGCAGCTGCTGGCCGTGGAGCTCGAGCGCGACGAGGGTGGCTGGATCACCGGCGGCATCCGCGGCGTGCCCTCCATGCGCGAAGGCAAGGTGCTGCGCATGGAACAATGGCTGTCCGCCCGCGGCTGGACCTGGAGCGACGTGGAAAGCACTTTCTACAGCGACTCCATGAACGACGTGCCCCTGCTCGAAAAAGTCGACCATCCCGTCGCCACCAACCCCGACCCCCGCCTGCGCGCACTGGCGCAGCAGCGCGGCTGGCGCATCCTGGACCTGTTTTCTACGCCAACACCATGATCAAGAAGTTCATCGACAAGCTGCTCGGCAAGGCCGCTCCGGGCACGGGCCGTGGAAAACACCGCTTCGGCAAGCGCGAGGACGTGCCTGCCTCCGTGCACGGCATCGACCCGGAACTCGTGGACCGCCGCGCCACCGAGGTGGTGCGCACGCTGCAGCAGGCCGGCTACGAGGCCTACATCGTCGGCGGCGCCGTGCGCGACCTGCTGCTGGGCCTCAAGCCCAAGGACTTCGACGTGGCCACGAACGCCACGCCGGAACAGGTCAAGGGCCTGTTCCGCCGGGCCTTCATCATCGGCAAGCGCTTCCGCATCGTGCACGTGGTGCACGGCCGCGGCCGCGAGCACGAGGTGATCGAGGTCTCCACCTTCCGCGCCTACCTCGACAATGCCGCGGCCGAGCAGGTCAGCGGCAACGAGAAGACCTCCAGGGCCGCGCTGGCGGGCATGCAGCACGCCGTGGACGCCAGCGGCCGCGTGCTGCGCGACAACGTCTGGGGCCCGCAGGACGAGGACGCCACGCGCCGCGATTTCACCATCAACGCGATGTACTACGACCCGGCAACGCAGGTGGTGGTGGACTACCACAAGGGCATCCAGGACGCGCGCAAGAAGGTGATCCGCATGATCGGCGACCCGGCCACGCGCTACCGCGAGGATCCGGTGCGCATCATCCGCGCGGTGCGCTTCGCGGCCAAGCTCGCAGGTGTCGGCTTCACGATCGAGCCCAAGACCGCGGCGCCCCTGGTGGAGTCGCAGGCGCTACTGGCCGACGTGCCGCAGAGCCGCATGTTCGACGAGATGCTCAAGCTGCTCCAGACGGGCCATGCCATCGCCACGATCGAGCAGCTCAAGAAGCTGGGCCTCGCCACCGGCATCTACCCGCTGCTGGACGTGGTGGTGGAGCGGGCCGGTACCTCCTTCGTGAGCGCCGCGCTGGCCGACACCGACCGCCGCGTGGGCGAGGGCAAGCCGGTCGCGCCGAGCTTCCTGCTCGCCTGCGTGCTCTGGCAGGACGTGAAGACGCAATGGGACCGCCGCCTCGCGCAGCGCGAGCATCCGTTCCCGGCGCTGCAGGGGGCGATCGACGACGTGTTCGACCAGCGCATCGGCGATGTGTCCGGCCGCGGCAAGCTGGCCGCCGACATGCGCGAGATCTGGGTCATGCAGCCGCGCTTCGAAAAGCGCGTGGGCACCACGCCGTTCAGCATGGTCACGCACCTGCGCTTCCGGGCGGGCTTCGACTTCCTGCGGCTGCGCGCCGATGTGGGCGAGATCGACGAGGCCCTGGCCGACTGGTGGCAGGAGTTCCAGCTGGCCGACGAGGCCCGCCGGGAGGACATGATCGACCAGGTGCGCGAGGAGCAGAAGCAGCGGCAGCGCAAGAACCAGCCCGTGGTGCGCCGCGTGCCCAAGCCGGTCCCGCAGGACGGCGCGGCCGCTGCCGATGACGCGCCGCAGGCGCCCGCCGACGCCGATGGCGCCGAAGGCGGTGCCGGCGATTCCGGTGCCGTGAAGAAGCGCCGCCGCCGCCGCCGCAAGCCTGCAGGCGGAGGCGACGGCGCCCCGCAGGGCGCCCCCGACGCCTGATGCGCGGGACGGCCATGGTCCTGCCCCGGGAGCCGGTACTGGCCGGCATCGGGCTGGGCGCCAACCTCGGGGATGCCCGGGCCGCGCTGTCGGGGGCCGTGGCCGCTCTGGCCGGGCTGCCGTCCACGCAGCTGCAGGCGGTGTCGTCCCTGTATGCCAGCGCTCCGGTGGACGCACAGGGCCCGGACTACCTGAATGCCGTGGTGCTGGTGTCCACCGGGCTGACAGCCCCGGCCCTGCTGGATGCGCTCCTGGCCATCGAGGCCGGCGCGGGGCGTGAGCGCCCCTACCGCAACGCGCCGCGCACTCTGGATCTCGACCTGCTGTTCTATGGCGGCGCGCGCATCGCTTCGCCGCGCCTGCTGGTGCCGCATCCGCGTGCGGACGAGCGGGCCTTCGTGCTGCGGCCCCTGGCGGAGGTGGCGCCGCAGCGGGTGCCGGCCGCCGCACTCGAAAGCGTGGCCGGCCAGCGCGTGGAAGTGGCCGCCGGCCCCGGCTGGAGCGCTTTTAGTCCACCTTCGCGCCGGACGCCTTGACCACCTGCTGGTACTTGGCGCGCTCGGATGCCATGAAGGCGTCGAACTGCTCGGGCGTGGAGGACACCGGCTCGGCCATGAGGGCGGTGAAGCGCGTCCGGGTCTCGGGGGCGTTCAGCGCCGCCACGAAGGCCTTGTTGAGCTTGGCGATCACGGGCTTCGGCGTGCCTGCCGGAGCGACGAGGCCCCACCAGGTGTCGATCGAGAAACCCTTGAACGTATCCGAGAGCGGCGGCACGCCGGGCAGCATCGGCGAGGCCTGCAGCGAGGTCACGGCCAGCGCCTTCACCTTGCCGGCACGGATGTTGGGCGCGGCGGCGGCGAGATTGTCGATGTTGAAATCCACTTCGCCGGCCAGCAGCGCGAGCTGGGCGGGGCTGGCGCCGCGGTAGGGAATGTGCAGCGCGTAGATGCCCGCGCGCTGCTTGAACATTTCGCCGGCCAGGTGGCCCGCGCTGCCGTTGCCGCCGCTGCCGTAGTTCAGCTTGGCCGGATTGGCCTTGGCGTAGGCGATGAGGTCGGCCACGGTGTGGATCTTGAGCTGCTCGGCCTTGGCCGCGTTCATCACCAGCACGTTGGGCACGCGCACCATCTGCGTGATGCCCGCGAAATCCTTCGCGGCGTCGTAGGGCATGCGGGTGTAGAGCCACGGGTTCACGGCATGCGTGGCGGTGGCCGCCAGGCCGATGGTCAGGCCGTCCGGGGCCGCCTTGGCCACGGCGTCCGCACCGATGTTGCCGCCTGCGCCGGCCTTGTTGTCGATGATGACCGTGCCCAGCGCATCGCGCACGCGCTCGGCGAGCACGCGGGAGGTGACGTCCAGCGGACCTCCGGGGGCGTAGGGAACGATGAGCCGGATGGTGCTGTCCTGGGCCTGTGCCAGGGGCGAAGCACAGGCCGCTGCGGCCGCGGCCGCCGAAAGGAGGAAATGTCTGCGATGCGTCATGTCCGCCATTGTGCAAAAAAAACATGGCAACGCATCGGCCAGGCTTCGCTGTGATGTCCTACAGCGTCACGGAGCGGTGATTTCTATAAACAAAACCATGTCTCCGCGGCGCCTTGGCAAAGCCCGCTCCGCCCGGAGCCCGCCCCCTTCGTCAAGGACTTCCCCATGCAGACTTCCCAGGACACGCTTCCCCCTTCCCGCTATGCGGATTGCATCAGCGCCTGCAACGACTGCGCGGATGCGTGCAACTACTGCGCCGCCGCCTGCCTGCGCGAGCCGGACCCGCGGCACATGGTGCGCTGCATTGCGCTCGACATGGACTGTGCGGACATCTGCCGCACGGCCGCGGCGGCGATGGCGCGCGAGAGCGCCCACGCCTACGAGATCTGCGCGCTCTGCGCCCGCCTGTGCGATGCCTGTGCGAATGAATGCGGCCGGCACGACATGGCGCACTGCCAGGCCTGCGAGGCCATGTGCCGCCGCTGCGCGGAACTGTGCCGGGCGATGGCCTGACTGACGGCCCGCCGCCGGCAGCGGGGCAGGGAGGCCGGTCCCGTTACGCGGCGACGGTATCGCCGTGCTTGTCGGCCTCCGACGTGAAGGCGTCGGCATAGAACTCCTCCGGCGGCAGGCCGCATTCTGCGCTGTAGGCCTTGCGCGCCGACTCCACCACCACAGGCGCTCCGCAGGCATACACCTGGTGGCCCGACAGGTCGGCATGGTCGTCCATCACGGCCTGGTGCACGAAGCCCGTGCGGCCCGTCCATCCGTCTTCCGGCAGCGCGTTCGACACCACCGGCACGTAGCGCAGCTGGGGCATGTCCGCCAGGCGTTCGCGCACCCAGGCGTCCATGTACAGGTCCGCCGGGCGGCGGCCGCCCCAGTAGAGCGTGGCCGGCCGGTCGATTCCCTTGAAGCGCAGGTGCTCGATGAGGGCCTTCACCGGCGCGAAACCCGTGCCCGATGCGAGCAGGATGATGGGTTTGGCGCTGTCCTCGCGCAGGAAGAAGCTGCCGAAAGGCCCCTCCACGCGAAGAATCTCCTTTTCCTTCATGGCGCCGAAGACGTGGTCGGTGAAGCGGCCGCCCGGCATGTGCCGGATGTGCAACTCGACGCCCGGGTTGCCCTCCTGCGTGTGCGGCGCACTGGCCATGGAATAGGCACGGCGCGCACCGTCCTTGAGGATGAACTCCACGTACTGGCCCGCGTGGTAGCGGAACGTGTCGGCCGCGGGCAGTTGCAGGCGAACCACCATCACGTCGTGCGAGGCGCGCGTGAGCGTGGAAACGCGCACCGGCATCTTCTTGACGGGATAGGCGCTCTCGTCGGTCACCTGGCGCGACTCCAGCACCACGTCGGTGAGCGGCTGCGCGCAGCAGGTGAGCACGAAGCCCGCGTCGGCCTCCTCGGGCGTCAGGGCCTTGGACTGGTGCTCGCCGTGCACGACCGAGCCGCTCAGCTTGCGGCACTTGCAGGAGCCGCAGGCGCCGTCCTTGCAGCCGTAGGGCAGGCCCACGCCGCTGCGGATGGCGGCGCCCAGCAGGGTTTCGCCGGCCTGGGCGGTGAAGGCGCGGCCGCTGGGCTGCACGGTGATCTGGTGGGAGGCTGCGGCCGTCGCTGCGGTGTTCATGGGGTCGTTATCCTTGCGTGTCTCTTCGTTGCCGGATCTGGATTTTGCCCTCAAACCTGACCCCCCTCGGCGCGCTGCCAGCGCGTTTCCGCCGTGAACGTGTGCTGGTCGTCGGCTGCGGCGACGTGGGCCTGCGCGCGGTGGGCGCCCTGCGGGCCGCGCAGGGATCGCCGCGCCCGCGCGTGCTGGCGCTCACCTCGAGCCCCGGGCGCGTCGCGGCATTGCGCGCGGCCGGCATCGTGCCGCTGCAGGGCACCCTGGACGATGCGCGCACGCTGCGCCGCCTCGCGGGACTGGCCACGCGCGTCCTGCACCTGGCCCCGCCGCCCGGGGAGCGCGACGTCGGCGCTGCCTGGTGGGCCGACCCGCGCACGGCGGGCCTGGCGCGCGTGCTGAGGCTGCGCAGCCTGCCGCGCGCGCTGGTGTACGGCTCGACCAGCGGGGTCTATGGCGACTGCGCCGGTGCCCTCGTGCCGGAAACCCGGCCGGTCGCGCCGGCCACGCCGCGCGCCCGCAGGCGCATCGATGCCGAACGTACCGTGCGCCAGCTGGGCCGGGCCGGCGTGCGTGCGAGCGTGCTGCGCATTCCCGGCATCTATGCGCCCGACCGCGAGGGCGGCACGCCCGAGGCGCGGCTGCGCCGCGGCACGCCCGCGCTGGTGCCCGGGGACGATGTGCATACCAACCACATCCACGCCGACGACCTCGCGCGCGCCTGCATCGCCGCCCTCTGGCGGGGGCGGGCGCAGCGCATCTACCACGTGAGCGACGCGAGCGGCCTGAAGATGGGCGACTACTTCGACCTCGCCGCCGACCTGTACGGGCTGCCCCGCCCGCGCAGGATCACGCGGGAGCAGGCCCGCGAAGAGCTATCGCCCATGCTGCTGAGCTTCATGGGCGAATCGCGCCGGCTCGATGCCACCCGGCTCGCGCAGGAGTTGCGCGTGCGGCTGCGTTATCCGACGGTGGCCGAAGGGTTGCGCAGCCTCTGAGGGGCCTCGCAGGCTGTCACCGCGGATAGACGTTCCCGTTGCCGTCATAGCACCGGAACACGTTGCACTGCGTGCCCGGAGGCCTGGGCACCGGCACGGCCGGCTGTACCACCACGGGATGCCGCGGCACCACCACCACGGGCGGCACATAGACGTCCTGCGTCCCGTAGGTGGTACCTCCGCCGCGCGAGCGCTCCACCTGCGCATAGCCCGCGGAGCCCAGGCAGTCCAGTTCCATCTGCCGTTGCGCCGCTGCCAGGCGGGCCTGGGCCTCGTAGCTGCCCTGGCCGCTCTCGGCGGCCACGCGGTCGAGCTGCCGGCGGGACCGCGCGCACTCCGGCGAACGCGCCGGATCGGTGGAGATTTCCCGGCCCCGGGCACGTGACTCCTGGGCTTCCCGCCGGGCCTGCTGCTGCTCTGCCTGCGCTTCGGCCTGCTGGCGCTGGCGCTTCGCTTCCAGCGCCTCGCGCGCCTGCTCGCGTTCCTGCGCGATCTCTTCCGGGGTCCTGCGGGGTTCGACCTCCCGCACCGATGCTCCCCGGTCGCAGCGTCCGTCCGTATAGGTCACCTGGCCGGTCGAGGGGTCCGTGCAGCGCACGACCTGGGCTTGGGCGAACGTGCCCGCCAGGCACAGCACGGCCACGCAGGCGGCGCTGCGCAGAAGCCCCGCCTGCGGGCCCCTCAAGGCGCGCGCATGGGAGGTCAACCCGGTCATGGAAGGGGGCCTTTCATGCGGCAGGTTCAGGGCCTCTGGAAGAGGCGACCGGGGCCCTCCTGCGGAGGCAGACGGCCCTGGGAGCGCATTTCGTCCCGCCAGCGCTGCTCGTCCGCCTTGCGACGGGATTCCTGCTGCAGGGTGCCGCTCAGCGATGGTCCCGGCGGCTGGGCGCGGTCCCGGTCCCGGTCACGTTCACGCTGCCGTTCACGCTCGCGTGCCTCCCAGGCCTCGCGGTCGCGCCGCTCACGCCATGCGCGATCCCGGTCGTCTCGGTCCCGGCGATCGCGCCAGCCGTCGTCCCAGGGATTGGGCCGCACGGCATAGCCGGGAGCCGGCACGACCACGGGATAGCCGGGCCGGGGCACCACGTAGGTGGGTTGTTCGTACACCGTGACCGCACCGCCGTAGGGGTAGGACGGGCTGGCGGGATAGGTGTTGCCGTAGGTCGGGCCGGAGGCGTAGCCGTAGTCGTAGTACGGGTCGCCCGGCACGGCGCAACCCGCAGCCATGGCGCACACGGCGGTGGCGGCCAGGGATTTGAGGAGGAGGGCGGGCAGGCGCATGGGCTCTCGCTGGAGGTGCGGCTCCGGAGCCCGGGGGCGGGCCGGTCCGCGGTGAAAGGGCGCCTGGCCGGCAGACCGCCGGCCGGGCGAAGGATGACAGCAAAATGACGCGTCAGCCTGCATTTTGGTTGACCTGCCGCCGCGCTGTCTGTCGGCGCGGGCCCCGATCCACCGGGTGCCCAGGCCGACGCCACCCGCCCAGGTTACACCACCCCCGCCAGGCGCAACCGTGCCACGGCCGCCGCGTCCAGCCCCAGGTCCTCCAGGATCTCTTCGGTGTGCTGCCCCAGGGCGGGCGGCGCATTGCGCAGCACTGGCGGCGTGGCCGACAGCCGCATCGGGCTGGCCACGCCGCGCACGGTGGCGATGCCGTCGGCACCCGCACTGCCGTCGGGCCGGCGCGGCAGTTCCACTGCCAGGCCCCGTGCTCGTACCTGGGGATCGTCGAAGGCCTGCGCAATGCTGTTGATCGGCCCGCAGGGCACGGCCTTGTCTTCCAGCAACGCGACCCACTGCGCGGTGGTGCGCGTGCGGGTCACGGCCTCCACGAGCGGCACCAGTTCCGCTCGGTGCCGCACGCGCAGCGTATTGGTGCTGAACCGTGGATCCGATGCCCATGCAGCCTGTCCGGCGGCCGTGCAGAAGCGCGCGAACTGGCCGTCGTTGCCGATGGCCAGCAGCATGGCGCCGTCGGCCGTGGGAAAGTCCTGGTAGGGCACCAGGCTCGGGTGGCTGTTGCCCTGGCGCCGCGGCGATTCCCCGGTGGCCAGGAAACCCGCGGCCTGGTTGGCCAGCACGGCCATGCCCACGTCCAGCAGCGCCATGTCGATGTGCTGGCCCTGGCCGGTGCCCGTGGCGGCGTTGTCCCGGGCATGCAGCGCTGCCAGTATGGCGTTGCTGGCATACAGGCCCGTGAACAGGTCGATCACCGCCACGCCCACCCGCAGCGGTCCGCCGCCCGGTTCGCCGTCCGCCCGGCCGGTGATGTCCATGAGCCCGGTCATGGCCTGCACCATCAGGTCGTAGCCGGCCCGCGCCGCATAGGGGCCGTCCTGCCCGAAGCCCGTCACCGAGCAGTAGATGAGCCGCGGGTTCAGGGCCCGCAGGCTCTCGTGGTCCAGGCCATACTGCTTCAGTCCGCCCACCTTGAAGTTCTCCACCACCACGTCCGCCCGGAGCGCCATGTCCCGGATCAGCGCCTGGCCTCCCGGGTGGGCCATGTCGATGGTGATGGAGCGCTTGTTGCGGTTGCAGGCCGTGAAGTAGGCCGCCTGGTCCGTCTCGCGGCCCTCGGCATCCTTCAGGAACGGAGGGCCCCACTGGCGGGTGTCGTCGCCCAGGCCGGGGCGCTCGACCTTGACCACGTCGGCGCCCAGGTCGGCCAGCACCTGGGTGCACCACGGCCCGGCCAGCACGCGCGAGAGGTCGAGCACCCGGATGCCGGCGAGCGCGCCGGGCGCGGCAGAGGCTGGATGGGAGGGCGAGGGAGAGGGCGGGAGAGCCGCGTCCATGGCGCCGTCAGTTCGCGAACGCGGCGATGCCCGTCTGGGCGCGGCCCAGGATGAGCGCATGCACGTCGTGGGTGCCCTCGTAGGTGTTGACCACCTCCAGGTTCACCAGGTGGCGCGCCACGCCGAACTCGTCGCTGATGCCGTTGCCGCCCATCATGTCGCGCGCCATGCGGGCGATGTCCAGCGCCTTGCCGCAGCTGTTGCGCTTGATGATGGAGGTGGCCTCCACGGCGGCCGTGCCCTCGTCCTTCATGCGGCCCAGGCGCAGGCAGGCCTGCAGGCCGATGGCGATCTCGGTCTGCATGTCGGCCAGTTTCTTCTGGATGAGCTGGTTGGCGGCGAGCGGCCGGCCGAACTGCTTGCGGTCCAGCGTGTACTGGCGTGCCGTGTGCCAGCAGAACTCGGCCGCGCCCAGCGCGCCCCAGGCGATGCCGTAGCGCGCGCTGTTCAGGCAGGTGAACGGGCCCTTCAGGCCCTGCACCTCGGGGAACGCGTTTTCCTCGGGCACGAACACGTCGTCCATCACGATCTCGCCGGTGATGGAGGCACGCAGGCCCACCTTGCCGTGGATGGCCGGCGCCGTGAGGCCCTGCATGCCCTTTTCCAGCACGAATCCGCGGATCGGGCCCACGGCGCCGGCCTCGCTCACCTCCTTGGCCCACACGACGAACACGTCGGCGATGGGGCTGTTGGTGATCCACATCTTGCTGCCCTTGAGCTTGTAGCCGCCCGCGGTCTTGTAGGCGCGCGTGGCCATGCTGCCGGGGTCGGAGCCGTGGTCGGGCTCGGTCAGGCCGAAGCAGCCGATCCACTCGCCGCTCGCCAGCTTCGGCAGGTACTTCTGCTTCTGCGCCTCGGTGCCGAACTCGAAGATCGGCACCATGACCAGCGAACTCTGCACGCTGGCCATGGAGCGGTAGCCCGAATCGATGCGCTCGATCTCGCGGGCGATCAGGCCGTAGGCTACGTAGTTCAGCCCCGGGCCGCCGTACTGCTCTGGAATGGTGGGGCCCAGCAGGCCCAGTTCGCCCATCTCGCGGAAGATGGCCGTATCGGTCTTCTCGTGGCGGAACTGCTCCAGCACGCGGGTCGCCAGCCGGTCGCGGCAGTAGGCCGCAGCGGCATCGCGCACCATGCGCTCGTCGTCGCTGAGCTGCTGGTCGAGCAGGAAGGGGTCTTCCCAGTGGAAGGCGGCAGGGCGGGCCATGGTGTGTCTCCTGAAAATCGGGCGGAAGATGTGATTTGCCGCTTCGGCATGTCACTCGGGATGCGTGGATGCTATGCCTTGCGGAAGGGCATCGGCAAGCGATGAAGTTGCATCCAGAAATGAGGTTCTGGAATACCTGTGTAGCATCTTCCCATGCGCCGCACCCTGCCGTCCACCCAGGCCCTGGCCTGCTTCGAAGCCGCCGCCCGCCACGAAAGCTACACCCGCGCCGCCCAGGAACTGTTCCTTACGCAAAGCGCCGTGTCGCGGCAGATCATGGCGCTGGAGGAATTCCTGGGCGTGGCCCTGTTCCGCCGCACCCGCCACGGCGTGGCCCTGACGCCTGCCGGCACGCACTACGCCGCCCAGGTCGGGCGCTGGCTCGAAGGCCTGGAGCGCGACACGCTCGACGTCATGGCCCACCAGGGGCAGGGCGGCTCCATCCGCCTCGCCGCCGTGCCCACATTCGCCACCCGCTGGCTGGTGCCCCGCCTGCCCCGTCTGGCCGAGCGGCATCCCGACATCGTCGTCCACATCGAGACCCAGGTGCGGCCCTTCCTTTTCGCGGACGCGGGCTTCGATGCGGCCCTCTACGCCGGCACGCCGGAGCAGGTGGCCAATTGGCCCGGCACCCAGGCCCTGCGGTTGATGCAGGAGGACGTGGCGCCGGTCTGCAGCCCCGCGCTGCTGCCGGAGGGTCAGCCCCTGCCGCCGGAAGCGCTGGCTGAACTGCCGCTGCTGCAGCAGACGACGCGGCCGCTGGCCTGGCGCCAGTGGTTCGAGTCCATGGGGGTGCATGCCCCCCAGCATGCCCTGGACGGCCCGCGCTACGAACTCTTTTCCATGTCCGCCGTGGCGGCCGCCCACGGCCTGGGCGTGGCGCTGGTGCCGCTGATGCTGATCGAGCCCGAGCGCGCACGGGGCGAACTGGTGCCGGCCTGCGACCTTCCCCCGCGGGGAGGGCGGGGCTACTACTTCGTCACCCCCGCGCAGTCC
The DNA here is from genome assembly GCF_042847045.1 of Acidovorax sacchari. NCBI lineage: Bacteria > Pseudomonadati > Pseudomonadota > Betaproteobacteria > Burkholderiales > Comamonadaceae > Acidovorax > Acidovorax sacchari. The sequence continues at coordinate 3,769,670 of NZ_AP035783.1, read as the reverse complement.
CAGCCGCCGGTCGTCGCGGCCTTCGCTGCCTGGCTGCAGGACATGGCCGCGTCTTGACCGTGACGGCGCCCTGTCCGGTTGCATCGGCCGCCACCCGGGGCTAGGCTGTACCTACCTGCTGTAGAGCAGGCGCTTGCAGGCTCTGTTTCCCTGCCTATCGTCACAACAAGGAGTACCGGCACATGCAAAACCACACGAGCGGCACCTACCACGCCCCCCACTTCGATCCCACGGTCGATGAACTCGAAGCCCTCAAGCAACTGGAAATCGGCCGCGCCATCAGCGTGCCGGAGGCCCTGCGCCACCACCTGTCGGGCCGCCTCTACGAGCGTGGCTACATCGCGAAGAACGCCACCGGCGACCTGGTCATCACGGACAGCGGCCGCGCCGTCATCCGCCGCCAGGAAGGCTGACCCGCCGCCGCGCGCCAGGCCGGGGTTGCGCCCCGGCTTTTTATTTTCCGCCGCCCGACCGTCCGACACCGGTCCGGCATTCGTCCTACACCGCGGAATTCGGGGATTTCATACAGTAGCGGCTGCGCCTGCAGGAGACGGGAATTGTTCCCCTCCTCCGGCAGGTGCCCGAGGATTGAAAACAAGTGGCCAGGCCCGGTGACGGATCGTCCCGCGGCGGGCTCTCGTGAAGGTGGTCCGGGCGGCGTGGCCCCCGGCTGTTTTCCAGGAATTCCGCGCCGGCCGTGGCGCCATTTTCGATGCGTTGCGCATCGACCCCGGCCGGGCAATGTTCCCCATTGAAGGACGAACATGAAAGAAATGCTGACTGTCGTGGCCGGATTCGTGCTTTTTTCCAGCCTGGGTATTGCCTACTTCGCCGCATCCGTCATGAGCGGCTTCTGAGCCAGGCCCCTGCGCCGCCGCTCTCCCTCATTCCCGCTCCCCATGCCTTCCCCGCACCGTTCCCCCGCCGACAAGGGCGACCAGCCCGTCGAGCCCGATGTTCCGGCGCCTCCGCCGGAGCCGGCCGATATGCCTCCCCATTGCGCGGGGCTGCCGGGCTGTCTGGCCATTGCACGGGCCCGGCCCTGACGGCCTCGATCCCTTCCGCCACTCCTCCAAGGAACTCCGCCATGCTGTCCCGCACCACCCCGTCTCCCGCCACGCAGCAACAGGTGGATGCCGCAGAGAAGCGGGTGGGCGAGGTGCTGGAGGATCTGGAGGCAGACACCCAGGCCGAGGTGAGCAAGATCACGCTGGAGGATGTGGTGGACACCAATCCCCGTACCGGCCGGCCCGAAGTGCAGAAGCACGTGGACATCACGGTGGAGCCGAAAGCCGAGCGGAAGTGGTCGCGGTGAGCGCTGCTTCAATCCAGTGATCTTGTGGCACCTGGCTGCTGCGCGGGTGGCGCACATCGCATAGTCCTGTTTGCGTTCTACAGCAGCATGTCGATGCCATGGAGCGCCAACGGTCACATGCTCAAGGTCCCTGGTCTGCGCCTTGGCAGAAGCTATTCCAGCTGGTCTTCCTGGTTTTGACGCGCACCTCCTCCCCGGATGGCAGCCGTTGCGTCACCGAGAGGACGCAGCGGCTGTCGCCTATCGGAGTGATCGCGAAAGCGGCACTGTAGTGCCCTCCCGGCTCGGGCATAAAACTGAAGGACGCAGTACAGGCCCATGCACCATTAGTGCTCCCCATGCCCAGCCAAACAGGCCGGGACGCCGGTATCAGGGCCAGATTCGCATGTCGTTCTCCACGGTCTGCTCGGAAGCTTTGGCGTTCGCAGGCGCCCGTGGCGCTGCGGGTGCCGATGTCTGCGCCGTGTACAGAGGCAACTTGGATCGTTGCCGTGGGGCCGCTGGTCGGTGACATGTACGGCGATGTGGCGCATCCCGCCAAGCCGAGGAGGCAAGCGGCGGTCGGAGTAAAGCCCCGTAAGCAAAACAAATGCATGAGGTTGCCTCGTTGTGAAAACGGTGGCAATGATGCATTGATGCCGGGCCTGATCACCCTGTCAATATTGCGGGGGGCCTGCCATTGGTGCAACAACCGCAGTCACCTCGGCCGCGCTGATCGTGCGCCAGGACCTGTTGAATACCGGAGGCGTGTCCAGGTACTGATGGCGCGGGGAACTTGGCATCCCGCTGCTTCCGCTATTGGATAGTGGACCGTCGCGTCGCTCTTGCGCCTATGGGGATTCTTGCCAGACAGGGCGGAAACCATGCGCTTCTCTGGGCGTCCTTGCGGAACCGGCCGAGGAAACGATGAGGAAATTATTCCTAAACCATGGCGTTGCAGCCATGGTGCCCGGGGCCGGAATCGAACCGGCACGCCTTGCGGCGGGGGATTTTGAGTCCCCTGCGTCTACCAATTTCACCACCCGGGCGACGCGAAGAAGGAAGCCCGGGATTATGGCACAGTAGGGGGCTATGGCTACCACCCCTTCCCCCACGTATCCCACCATCGAAGACGCGATCGGCCGCACGCCGCTGGTCGCCCTGCAGCGCATCGGCGCGCGGGAGAACGCCGAGCGCGGCACGGTCGTGCTGGGCAAGCTGGAGGGCAACAACCCGGCGGGCTCCGTGAAGGACCGGCCCGCACTGTCGATGATCCGGCGCGCGGAGGAGCGTGGGGAGATCAAGCCGGGTGACACGCTGATCGAGGCGACGTCGGGCAATACCGGTATCGCGCTCGCGATGGCGGCGGCGATCAAGGGCTACCGGATGGTGCTGGTGATGCCGGAAGACCTGTCGGTGGAGCGGGCGCAGACGATGAAGGCCTTCGGCGCGGAACTGATCCTCACGCCCAAGAGCGGCGGCATGGAGTACGCGCGCGACCTGGCCGAGACCATGGTGCGACAGGGCAAGGGCGTGGTGCTCGACCAGTTCGCCAACCCGGACAATCCGCGCATCCACTACGAGACCACCGGGCCCGAGCTGTGGGAGCAGACGGGCGGGCGCATCACGCATTTCGTGAGCGCCATGGGCACGACCGGCACGATCACCGGCGTGTCGCGCTTCCTGAAGGAAAAGAATCCCGCCATCCAGATCATCGGTGCGCAGCCCAAGGACGGGTCGCGCATTCCGGGCATCCGCAAGTGGCCGCAGGAGTACCTGCCCAAGATCTACGATCCGCGCGCGGTGGACGAGACGATCAATGTCGGCCAGGACGATGCCGAGGACATGTGCCGCCGCCTCGCGCGCGAAGAGGGCATCTTCGCGGGCATCTCCGCCGCCGGCGCCTGCTGGGCTGCGCAGGAGATCGCGCGGCGCGAGCGGGATGCGACCATCGTCTTCGTCGTGTGCGACCGGGGCGACCGCTACCTGTCCACCGGGGTGTTTCCCGCCTGAGCGGCGGGGCTGGCAGCGGCACGATGCATTCCGAACCGCGTTTCTGCACCCAGTGCGCCACGCCGCTGGCATGGGTCACGGCCCTGGAAGACGGCGGCGAGCGGCAGCGCCTGCGCTGCCCGGCCTGCGGCTGGACGCACTGGAACAATCCCACGCCCGTGCTGGCCGCGGTCGTCGAGCTGGACGGACGCGTGCTGCTGGCGCGCAACGCGGCGTGGGAGCACAAGGCCTTCGCGCTCATCACGGGCTTCATGGAGGCGGGCGAGACGCCGCAGGAAGGCATCGTGCGCGAGGTGAAGGAAGAGACGAACCTCGACGTAAGCGCGCTGTCGCTGATCGGGGTGTACGACTTCCAGCGCATGAACCAGGTCATCGTGGCCTACCATGCGGTGGCGCACGGCACGGTGCAGCTGTCGCCCGAACTGGTGGACTACCGGCTGATCTCGCCGGAAAACCTGCGGTGCTGGCCCGCCGGCACGGGGCAGGCGCTGGCCGACTGGCTGCGCGGCCGCGGCATCGAACCCACGTTCATGGAGTGGCCGGGCCAGCGCAGCGAGGCGCCCGCACCCGTTGCCCCGGGGCAGGCAGGCGCCACTGCAGACCCGGCAGCAGGGCTGGCGCGGCCCGGGCCGCTCTAGAATTCTTTCTCTCTTCGCCAGGAAGCCGACGACGATGCACATCCACAAGGAAATCGACACCCGCGGGCTCAACTGCCCGCTGCCCATCCTGAAGGCCAAGAAGGCGCTCGCCGCCATGGCCAGCGGCGAGGTGCTCAAGGTGGTGTCCACCGACAACGGCTCGCTGCGCGACTTCCAGGCGTTCGCGAAGCAGACCGGCAACGAACTGCTGGACCAGAGCACGGCGGGCGAGGAATACACCCACGTGCTGCGGCGGCGCTAGGCCCCGGCCGCACAGGCATGCTGCCATGCTCCGCGGACGGGGCGAGGCCAGCAAAAAGGCGCTCCCGGGGAGCGCCTTTTTTCGATGGCAGCGGGTGCTTGCCGAATATGCAGATCAGATTTCCACGGTCTTGAGATATTCGCGGAAGGCGGCGCCCACCTGGGGATGCTGCAGGGCCAGTTCCACGGTGGCTTCCAGGAAGCCTTCCTTGCTGCCGCAGTCGTAGCGCTTGCCTTCGTAGCGGAAGGCATAGACGGCTTCGCGGGCCATGAGGCGGGCGATGGCGTCGGTGAGCTGGATCTCGCCGCCCACGCCCTGGGGCTGGTTGCGGATCTCGTCGAACACGCCCGGCGTGAGGATGTAGCGGCCGGCCACGCCCATGCGCGAGGGGGCGTCTTCGGGCGCCGGCTTCTCGACGATGCGCTCGATGCGGATCAGCGGGCCGCCGGCAGGTTCGCCGGCCACGATGCCGTAGCGGCGCACCTGGTCCTGCGGCACTTCCTGCACGGCCAGCAGCGAGCGGCCCTGCTTGCGGAAGGCGGCTGCCATCTGGGCCATGACGGGTTGCCCGCCGGGGGGGCCCACCATGAGGTCGTCGGCGAGCAGCACGGCGAAGGGTTCGCGGCCCACGAGCGGCTCGGCGCAGAGCACGGCATGGCCGAGGCCCAGGGAGCGCGGCTGGCGCACGAAGGCGCAGTCCATGTCGTTGGGCGCGACCGAGCGCACGAGCTGCAGCAGGTCGTTCTTGCCGGCGGCTTCCAGTTCGTTTTCCAGTTCGTAGGCAGTGTCGAAATGGTCCTCGATGGCGCGCTTGCTGCGGCCGGTGACGAAGATCATGTGGCGGATGCCGGCCGCGTAGGCCTCTTCGACGGCGTACTGGATCAGCGGCTTGTCCACCACCGGCAGCATCTCCTTGGGGGATGCCTTCGTGGCGGGCAGGAAGCGGGTGCCCAGGCCGGCCACGGGGAAGACGGCTTTGCGGATCGCGGAGTTGTCGCTCATTGAAGATTCCTCGGTTCTGAGTTGGATCATTGTCGAAGGAGGGTGGGGGCACCACCGTAGGCCTTCAACTGAAACTGCACCTGGTTACACCCCTGAGGGTGGTTCACCCCAGCCGCGCCAACTGGTCGCGCAGGCGCTCGAGCGTGGCGCCGAAGTCCGCGACGCGCTTCTGCTCCTGCTCGATGACGGCCGGCGGCGCCTTGGCGACGAAAGCCTCGTTCGCGAGCTTGCCGCGCGCCTTGGCGATCTCGCCCTCGATGCGGCCGATCTCCTTGGCGAGGCGGGCCTTCTCGGCGGCCACGTCGATTTCCATGTGCAGGCACAGGCGGGCCTCGCCGACCACGGCCACGGGCGCGGCATGCGCGGCGGCGGCCCAGGTGGCTTCGTCGTCGAACACCTTGACTTCGCTGAGCTTGGCCAGGGCCTGCAGGGCCGGCGCGGCCGCGCGCATGAAGTCGGCGTCGCCGACGGCGTAGAGCGGCAGCCGGGTGGCGGGGGAGACGTTCATTTCGCCGCGCAGCGTGCGGCAGGCATCGACCAGGGCCTTGAGGCGGCCGACATGGGCGATGGCGGCCTCGTCGATGCGTTCGGGCTGGGCCTGCGGATAGGGGGCGACGCTGACCGACGCGCCCTCGCGGCCGGCCACCGGGGCGACCTTCTGCCAGAGCTCTTCGGTGATGAACGGGATCAGCGGGTGCGCGAGGCGCAGGATGGTTTCCAGCGTGCGGATCAGCGTGCGGCGCGTGGCGCGCTGCTGCGCTTCGCCGCCGGTCTGGATCTGCACCTTGGCGATTTCCAGGTACCAGTCGCAGAACTCGTTCCAGACGAATTCGTAGATGGCCTGGGCGACGTGGTCGAGGCGGTAGTCCTCGAAGCCCCTGGCGACTTCCGCCTCCACCTTCTGCAGGGCGGAGACGATCCATCGGTCGGGCTGGCTGAACTGGAGGTAGCCGCCGTCGCAGTCGGCCTGGGTGTGGTCCGAGAGGCCGCAGTCGTGGCCTTCGCAGTTCATGAGCACGAAGCGGCTGGCGTTCCAGAGCTTGTTGCAGAAATTGCGGTAGCCCTCGCAGCGCTTGCTGTCGAAGTTGATGCTGCGGCCCAGGCTGGCGAGCGCGGCGAAGGTGAAGCGCAGCGCGTCGGCGCCGTAGGCGGGAATGCCTTCGGGGAATTCCTTCTGCGTGTTTTTGCGCACCTGGGGCGCGGTTTCGGGGCGGCGCAGGCCGGTGGTGCGCTTTTCCAGCAGGGGCTCGAGCGCGATGCCGTCGATCAGGTCCACCGGGTCGAGCACGTTGCCTTCGGACTTGGACATCTTCTTGCCCTGGGCGTCGCGCACGAGGCCGTGCATGTACACGTGCCTGAACGGCACGCGGCCCGTGAAGTGGGTGCTCATCATGATCATCCGGGCCACCCAGAAGAAGATGATGTCGTAGCCCGTGACCAGCACGGAGGAGGGCAGGTAGAGGTCGTAGTCCTTGGTGGACGAAGCATCTTCCAGCGCTTCGGGCCAGCCCAGCGACGAGAAGGGCACGAGCGCGGAGGAATACCAGGTGTCCAGCACGTCGGCGTCGCGCGTGAGCTTGGCGCCCGCACCGGCCTGGGCCTGGGCATCGGCCTCGCTGCGGGCCACATAGACCTTGCCGGCCTCGTCGTACCAGGCGGGAATCTGGTGGCCCCACCAGAGCTGGCGGCTGATGCACCAGTCCTGGATGTTGTTCATCCACTGGTTGTAGGTGTTGACCCAGTTCTCGGGCACGAACTGCACCTGGCCGGAGGCCACGGCGTCGATGGCCTTCTGCGCGATCGACTTGCCCGTCGGGTCGCCCTTGCCCACTTCGCTCATGGCGACGAACCACTGGTCGGTCAGCATGGGCTCGACCACCTGGCCGGTGCGGGTGCAGATGGGGACCATGAGCTTGTGCTTCTTGGTCTCGACCAATGCGCCGGCGGCCTCCAGGTCGGCCACGATGGCCTTGCGGGCCACGAAGCGGTCCATGCCGCGGTATTTCTCGGGGGCGTTCTCGTTGATGGTGGCCTGCAGGGTCAGCACCACGATCATGGGCAGGCCGTGGCGCTGGCCCACCTGGTAGTCGTTGGGGTCGTGCGCGGGCGTGACCTTGACGACGCCGGTGCCGAATTCCTTGTCGACGTAGGCGTCGGCGATGATGGGGATCTCGCGGCCCACCAGGGGCAGGGTGACGGTCTTGCCGACCAGGGCCGTGTAGCGCTCGTCCTCGGGGTGGACCATCACGGCCACGTCGCCCAGCATGGTCTCGGGCCGCGTGGTGGCCACCGTGAGGCTGCCGGAACCATCGGTGAGCGGATAGGCGATGTGCCAGAGCGAGCCGTCCTTCTCCTCGCTTTCCACTTCCAGGTCGGACACGGCGGACTGCAGCACCGGGTCCCAGTTCACGAGGCGCTTGCCGCGGTAGATCAGGCCCTGCTCGTAGAGGCGCACGAAGGTGTCGGTGACGACCTTCGAGAGCTTGTCGTCCATGGTGAAGTATTCGCGGCTCCAGTCCACGCTGTCGCCCAGGCGGCGCATCTGCGTGGTGATGGTGTTGCCGCTCTTTTCCTTCCATTCCCAGACCTTGCGGGTGAACGCCTCGCGGCCCAGGTCGTGGCGGCTCACGCCCTGTTCCTGCAGTTGGCGCTCCACCACGATCTGCGTGGCGATGCCGGCGTGGTCGGTGCCGGGCACCCACAGCGTGTTGTGGCCCCGCATGCGGTGGTAGCGCGCGAGGCTGTCCATGATGGTCTGGTTGAACGCATGGCCCATGTGCAGCGTGCCGGTCACGTTGGGCGGCGGCAGCTGGATGGCGAAGTTCTCGCCGCGCGCGGCGGCGCCGGCATCCGGCGCGCCGGTGCCGCGGTAGCCCGCCGCGCCGTAGCCCCGGCGCTCCCACTCGGGGCCCCAGTGGGCTTCCAGGGCGGAGGGTTCGAAGGACTTGGACAGGCTTTCAAGGCCGGGCTGGTGCAGGGGCGAGCTCATGGGCGTGGAAACGGGCAGGTGCGGCGCCTCCGCAAAGAGGCGCTGTCGCGTGGGAAATGGGCTGAACGGGGGATTCTACGGGCGCGGCTCCGGGGGGCATGCCGCAGGCGGTGTCTCGTTTTGTTACGTACCGGTGGTGGACCGCGCTGCGCCGGCTGCGAATAATTCGCGGCTCCGCCACCGCGGGCCGCCCGGAGGGGGCAGGCCGCGCCGGTGATGAAAAACCATTCCAACAAGGCGCAGTGCCGATGAACGCATCTTCCGAATTCCGCAAGGGCCTCCTGAGAGTGGCCTTGCTCACCCTGGTTTCCCTTTTTCTGGTCCCCGCCGCGACGATGCTGTTCGCGCGGCACGTGCAGGGCACGGAAGATGCCCGCTTCCTGGCGGACATCGAGCGCCGCATCGATGCCGAGCCGTCGATGCCCGCGGCCGAGAAAGAGGCCCAGCGCGCGTTCTTCCGCAGCCATCCACCGTCCGGCGCCTGCCAGGACACGCATCCACGCGTCGCCGCGGTGCGCGAGCGCCTGTGCGGCCGTTTCTCGCCCGCGTGGCAGTTCGACCTGGCCCACCGGCTGTCGGCCGCGACGCTCCTGGGCGGCGCCGCGCTGCTGCTCTCGGTGCTCGGGCTGGGGGCGCTGGCGTTCGTGAACCGGCCGCTGCAGTACGCGAGCTTCGTGGCGGGATGGCGGATCACCACCTGGGCGAGCGCGATCTCGCTGGTCGTGCAGGGAGCCATGCTGACGTGGCTCGCGTTCTGGGTGCCGGCGTTCTTCTTCCACCGGTACTCGCCCAAGCTCATCCTGGTGGTGGCGCTGGGCATGGCCGTGGCCGTGGTCCTGGCCGTGGCGGCGATCTTCCGCAGGCTGCCACGGGACAACGCGGTGACGGGCGAGACCATCGCGGAAGCCGACGCACCGCAGCTCTGGCAGCGGGTGCGCGCCCTGGCCGCACGCCTGGGCACGGAGCCTCCGCGCCATATCGTGGGCGGCATCGATGCCAATTTCTTCGTCACCGAGGCGCCGCTGACCGTGCAGGGGCGCGAACTCACGGGCCGCACGCTGTTCGTCAGCCTCCCGCTGCTGCGGGTGCTGGACCAGCACGAGGCCGACGCGGTGCTGGCGCACGAACTGGCCCACCTGGGCGGCGGCGATACGCGCAGCAGCGCCCGCCTGGGCCCGAAGCTGGTGCAGTTCGACCACTACCTGCATGCGGTGCGCGAGGGTGGCCTGTCGGCGCTGGCGTCGCCGCTGCTCACGCTCTACCGCACCATCTTCGAGATCGCCCTCGCGCGGGACAGCCGCGAGCGCGAATTCCGGGCCGACCGCACGGCCGCGGAGGCGGTGTCGCCCGAGGGCATCGCCCGGTCGCTCGTGAAGATCGCCGCCTACGCGCAGTACCGGCACCGCATCGAGGAAGACCTGTTCGGCCGGGACCAGCGCCACGGCCAGGCGCTGGGCATCGCGGGCTTCATCGCGCAGGGGCTCGGGCCCTATGCGGAGTCGCCCGGTTTCGCCGAAGCCATGCGCTCGGCCCACGTGCCGCATCCCTTCGATTCGCACCCGCCCATGCCCGAGCGCATCGGGCGCGTGGGTGTGTCGCTGGCCGAAGCCGACTATGGTGCCATCGTGCGCCGCGCGCCGGCATCCACCTGGGCGCAGGACATCCTCACGGCCGGGGCGATCGAGTCGCGGCTGTGGTCGGAATACGAGGCGGCTTTCGCGGAGAACCACGAGCGCAGCTTGGCCTACCGTTACGAGCCCGCGAATGACGCTGAGCGGGCAATCGTGCTGCAGTACTTTCCCCCGCAGTCGTTCGAGGTCAAGGGTGGCCATGCGGTGGAGGTGGGCATCGACGGCATCCGGGCCACTCGGGGTGACCAGCACGTGCCCTGGGACGCCGTGAAGGCGCTGCAGTTCAGCGAGAGCGCGTTCACGAACGCGCTGGTGGTCACCCATCCGGAAAAGCAAATGCTGCGGCACCGCACCACCAGGATCGCGCTGGCAGGCATGCGGTCGGAGAAGGACCGGTTCAAGGCCGTGGTGAATGCCTATTGGCAGCGCCACCAGGTGATGCGCATGCACCAGGCCGGGGGCTGAGCCCGGCTGCCGCTTCCGGACCTGCGCCAGGCAGGTCGGACAGCCTGGTTACCTGTCTCAGTCGGGAGTACCCGGCACGTACTCCGGCCGGTCGTTGGCCTGGGGCTTGAGCGGGGCGGCCGACCTGCCTTCGGCGCGCTCGCGGCGCCATTGCTCCTTGCGGGCCGTCCATTCGGCGAGGCGCTGGTGGGCCACCTGGCTGTCCTTGGCCATGTGCTCCTCGTCGGCCAGCTGGGCGGCCAGTTCGAGCCGGATGCCGTTGGGGTCGAAGAAATAGATGCTCTTGAAGATGTGGTGGTCGGTCACGCCGAGCACCTCGATGCCGTGCGCCTGCAGGCGGGCCTTGGTGTTCTCGAGTTCCTCGACCGTATCGACGCGGAAGGCGATGTGGTTGACCCACTGCGGGGTGTTGGGCGAGGGTTCGGGCTTCACGTCGTCGCCCAGGTCGAAGAAGGCGATGAAGGAGCCGTCCCGCAGGCGGAAGAAGAAGTGCGTGTAGGGGCAGTATTCGCCGGTGCTGGGCACGTAGTCGCTCTGGATGATGTGGTAGAGCGGCAGGCCGAGGATGTCTTCGTAGAAGTGCCGCGTTTCTTCGGCGTCGCGTGCGCGGTAGGCGTAGTGGTGCAGTTGCTGCACGGCGGCGGGTGCGGGCAGGGTGGCCAGGTCGGGGCGGGGCAGTGCGCTCATGGTTGTCTCCTGGGGATGGATGGGGTGATTGTACTATCCGTAATCAATTTCATATAGAGCAACTTGCGGAAGCCCCTGGAGCGGACGTATAGTCGGCACCGAGGCCTTTCCTGGCCATCTGTCGTCCCCCCCACTTTTTCTTCGAGGTATCCGCCGATGCGCCTGTGAGCCCCCTCCCATCCGTTCCACCCTTTTTGTTGCGGGGTGGCCGATCACGATGGCTTGGAGTGGCCCGGCATGGCGACCTTCAACGCGGACATCCGTCCGCTTTCTTCCCGCGGCGCACCGCGCGCTGCTTCTTCCTTTTCCGATCACACGTTGCCCTCCCATGGCGCCGAGGGGGCGGCCTCCCGGCTGCAGCTGCGCCTAGTGCAGTGGTGTCCTCCCGGCGGCGAACCGCTGTGGGGGGAGCCGTCGACGTTGAGCCTGCCGCCCGGCACCACCGGCCTGGTGGGCGACAACGGCGTGGGCAAGAGCGTGCTGCTGTCGATCGCGGCCGGCGCGTTGCTGCCGTCTTCCGGCAATGTGCTGTGCACGGGAACGTTGCGGGCCGTGGGCCAGCATCCGCCCGGCGCGACCCTGGCCGCGCTGGCGGGCCTCGACCGCGAACTGGAGGCATTGCAGAGGCTGGAGTGCGGCCTGGGCGGTGCCGAGGACCTGCTTCTGGCGGACGGCCGCTGGGACTGGCCTGCGCGCTGGCGGCAGGCGCTGGAACGCGCCGGGCTCGGCCACCTGCACCGCGATGCCGATGCGAGCCGCCTCAGCGGAGGAGAGCGTGTGCGAGTGGCCCTCGCCGGGGCCTTTTTTTCGCAGGCCGATGTGCTGCTGCTGGACGAGCCCACCAACCACCTGGATGGCGAAGCACGGCGCTGGCTGCAGCAGGCGCTGGATGGCGTGCGTGGCGGCCCGGGTGCCGTGCTGGTGGCGAGCCATGACCGGGCGCTGCTGGAGGGTGCGGACCGCATCGCTGAACTGTCGCCGCGCGGCCTGCGGCTGTATGGTGGCGGCTGGAGCGCGTATGCGGCCCAGAAGGCTGCCGAAACCCGGGCCGCGCACGAGGCGCTGCGGCAGGCGCGTGCGCAGCGCGATGGGGCGTTGCGCGAACTGCGCCGCCAGCAGCAGGCCCAGGCCCGGCGCACCGCGCGCGGGAGTGCATCACGCCGGGACGCGAACCAGTCGCCCCTGGTGCTGGACCGCATGAAGGACCAGGCCGAAGCGCACGCGGGACGGGAGAGCATGCGCCGGCAGCAGGTGCGTGACCGGATCGAGGAGACCGTGCGCGACGCGTTCGCCAGGGTGGGGCCGGAGGCGGCCGTGGCGCTGCCGCTGCCTGCCAGTGCCGTTCCGGCAGGCAAGCCGGTGCTGCGGCTGGAGGGGGTGGTGCCACCGTTCGGACCGAAGACGCCGCTCGACGGGCTCTGGAGCGGCCCGGTGCGCATCGCCGTGACCGGACCCAATGGCTGCGGCAAGAGCACCCTGCTGCGCATGCTGGCGGGGCACCTGGCGCCCGCGGCCGGCCGCGTTGTCTGCCCGGTGCGTCCGGTCTGGCTGGACCAGGATGCCCGGGCGCTGCTGCCGCCGGAGCGCAGCGTGATGGAGGTGCTCGCGCTGGCGGAGTCGCCGCTGCCCACGGCGGAACTGCGCACGCGCCTGGCGCAGCTCGGCCTGGATGCGGACCGCGTGCTGTGCCCGTCCGGCCGCCTCAGCGGAGGCGAGCGGGTGCGGGCGGCGCTGGCCTGTGCCCTCTGGGGTGGCGCGCCTGCGCAGCTGCTGCTGTTGGACGAGCCTTCCAATCATCTGGATGCCCGCGCGGTAGAGGCGCTGCAGGAGGCGCTGTCGTCGTTCACCGGGGCGATGGTGGTGGTGTCGCATGACCGGCATTTCCTGCAGGCGCTGGTGCCGCAGGTGGCCTGGACCTGGGAGGGCGGGGGCTGGAACCTCGATGGACCGCTGGAGCCGCCGGGCTGAGCAGGGCGAGGCGGCTCAGGAGGCCAGCGCGGCGTGCTTCCAGGCCGTGGCGGCCGCTTCCGTGTCGCCGCGCTGTTCCGCGAGCTCCGCGAGGTGGCGCCAGGCACGGCAGCGCAGCGGACCTTCGTCGAGCTGCTGGGCGGCCTGGGTGAACAGCTGCTGGGCCTTGCCCCAGAGCTGGCGGCGCAGGCAGGCCATGCCGGACAGGTATTGCAGGCGCGCGTCGCGCGGATTGGCCTGCTGGGCGGATTCGATGCGAGCCAGCCAGGCGGCGTCGAGCGCGTCGAGGTTGCTTTCCAGCACGCGCACGAGCTTGAGTGCGTGGGCGTCGGGCAGCGGGTTGGCGGCGTCCACCATGCGCTCCCACGCGGGCAGCAGCCAGGTGCGGACCTGGCCGTGGTCGCCACCGAGTTCGGTGAGGCGCTGCGCGGCATGGATCGCCAGTTCGGGCATGGCGCGCTCCGCCGGCTCGAACGACATCCAGGTGTGCTGCAGCTGGGCGGGGTCGTGCGCGCCGTTGAGCAGTTCGATGGCGAGCCCGCGCACGATGCTCTGCGCCGCGGCGGGAGAGAAGGCGCGGTGCTTGCCGAGCAGGCGGGCGGTCTCCAGTGCCTCCTGGGTCTGGTGCGAGAGGCGCGTGGCCTTGAGGCGCGCCCGCAGGGCCAGCGTGCGCCGGGCCGCACCCTGGGGCAGGGCGGCGAGGTGCTCCAGGGCGGTGGCCGCGTCGCGTTCGTCGAGCGACCAGCGGGCGGCGCGCAGCTGGGCGCCTTCGCGCAGTTCCAGTTCGCTCACGGGCGCGCGGGCCGGGATGTTGTCCAGGGCGTTGCGCAGGTGGGCCTCGCGGGTGGCGCGGTCCTGCAGGGCGTGGGAGCTTTCGGCGGCGACGAGGTGGGCCAGCGTGCGCAGCTGGCGCCCGTGCGGCACGGTTTCTCCGGCGGCTTCCAGGGCGTTTTCCTGGGCGAGGGCGGCCATGGCGGCCTTGCGCGAGCGCAGGAAGCGCCCGGCCAGCAGCTGCGAGAGCGCGTCGAGCAGGGCCGCGTGCATGGAGCGCTCCTTCTGCTGCACGCGCCAGCGCCGTGCCTGGCCCGGCAGCTCGAGCAGGGCCGACAGGGCACGCAGCGCGGCATAGAGGATCGCGAAGCCGCCGAAGAACAGCAGCAGCACGAAGTTGAGCGACAGGTCCACGCGGTAGGGTGGCCAGAACAGGGTCACGGTGCCCTGGTTGTTGCCCGCGAACAGGGCGGCCGCCACGGCCGTGCCGAAAAGTACCAGGAACCAGAGTGCTGCGCGCATGGGTCGGTGGTCTCCTGCGCGGTTCAGCGGCCGGCGGCGGCGGTGGCCAGCGCGGCGAAGGTTTCGTCCAGCGTGGGCAGGGCCGCGCCCTTGAGGTGGACCTGTGCCTGCTGCAGCACCGTGGCGGCCGTCTGCGTGCGGCGCGATGCGGGATCGAAGTACCGGCCCAGGGCGTTGTTCGCGGCGGAGAGGTCGGCGCGTGCCGATTCGTACTGGCGCGCGAGCAGCGCGAGGCGGGCGTTCATCAGCTGGAGCTTGAGGTTCTCGCGCAGGAAGAAGGCCTGGTCGGGGGCGATGAGGATGGCCTCCGGACGGTCGATGCGGGTGACGCGCAGCAGCTGGCGGGCCTCGTCGCGCACGACTTCCCAGCCGCGCTGCAGCGTGGCTTGCCACCAGGGCAGGGGGCCGTCGGCACCGGGCGCGGCCGGGCCCTCGGACGGGCGGGCGGCGGCATTCATGCGCCGCGTGGCCGCGGCCTGCGCGACGGCGTTCTGCAGGGGCAGTTCGTCCACCTGGCGCATGAGGTCGTCCAGGCGGGCCAGCAGGCCGGCCGTGTCGGTGACCTGTGCCGAGCCCACGCGGTCGAGGTCGCGGCCGATGGCGCGCGCCACGGGGGCCAGGCGCGGCTGCGCGGCCCGCTCGATGCGCTGGCTGGCGCTCTTGAGCGCGGCCATGACGGGCTCCAGGCTGCCGGTGAGCTGGGCCTGCTGCTGCGCGAGGCGCAGCGCGGATTCGATGTCCACCACGAGGTTCTCGTCGCGCGAACGCGAGAGGCTCTGCATGAGTTCCTCGAGCTGGCTGCGCTGCAGGGCGACTTCGCTCACGCGGGTTTCGTTCACCGCGATGCGCGCCGAGACGTCGCGCGCCATGTCCAGTGCCTGGTTGGCGAGGGTGCGGGCCTCGATGGACTGCGCGCCCGCATCGGCCGACTGGCGTGCGAGCTGTTCCTGGATGCTGCCGAGGCGCTGCCACAGCATGACGCTGGTCGCGAGGCCGGCGACGGCCACGACGCCGAGCAGCGTCAGCACGGCGCGCTGCACGCCGGAAGCCTGGGGCGCCGGGGTTGCGGGAGGCGCGGAAGGTGCGTGGTGGGGCTCGGAACTCATGGGTGGGATTCTATCGATGCGACCACGTCGTTCAGGGCCGGGCGGCACTGGCGCACGGCTCCGAAGCCGGCGTCCTGCGCGGCCTGCGCGATGCGGGGATGGGTGGCGAGCGCGCGCGCACCGGACCAGTTCTGTCCGGGCAGCGCTGCATCCAGGTGCGCCACCGCCTCGGAACTGCTGAAGAGCCAGAGCGAGCCGTCCGTGGCCGCGGCGCGGGCGAGGGCCAGCTGCTCTGCGCTGAAGTCGGGGGCGCCGCGTTCGTAGGCCGCGACGAATTCGGCCTGCCCGCCGGCCGCGGCGATCTGCTGCGCGAGCCATTCGCGGCCCGTGCCCGCGACGGTGTCCGCGCCGTCGGCGTCGGCGTCGGCTTGCGCGCCGCGCACGACGAGGATGCGGTCGCCGTGCCGCACCTGCGGCGCTACCTGGGCCCACAGGGATTCGGAGTCGAACTGCGCGGCGTCGGGCGCGGGCCGGTCGATGGACTCCGCGGGCACGCCGGCCTGCCGCAGCGCCTGGGCGGTGCCGGGGCCCGGCGCCCAGATCCGCGGCAGCGCGGCCGGATCGCCGGCGAACAGCGCGGCGCCCGTTCCTGGCGGATCGAAGAAATAGTGGGCCGCGTTGCTGCTCACGAACATGACCGCGCGCCAGCGGGGCCACGCCTCGCGGGCTGCCTGCAGTGCCGCGCGGGCCTCGGGATGGGCGCACCCGCGGATGGCGATGAGGGGCAGGGCCACGGCGTCGATGCCGCGCGCATGCAGGTGCACGACCCATTGCGTGGCGTCGCGCTCCGGGCGGGTGACGATGGCGCGGCGCGGGGCCGAAGGCGGGGGGGCGCGGTGCACGGGGTGGATGGGGCTCTGTGGGCGGGCGCGGCGGTCAGGCCGGGATCTGCGCGCCGTCCGCGCGCAGCCGCGCCGCGACGGCGGAGCCGAGCGCTTCGGCTTCGGGCAGGGAGGCGACCGGCGCGGATATCTGCACGCGCACCAGGGGGCGGATGCCCTCGGGATCGCCCCAGGCACCGTCCAGGCGGAGCGTGCCGGCGTCCGTCCACCGGCCGTGGGCCGCCAGCGGCACGGAGCAGCTGCCGCCCAGGGCGCGGCTCACGGCGCGTTCGGCGGCCACGCACAGCCAGGTGGCCTGGTGGGCGAGCGGCGCCACCGCCTGCAGCAGGTCATGGCGTTCGGAGCGTATCTCCAGGCCCAGCGCGCCCTGGCCGGCGGCCGGCAGCATGTCGTCGGGCTCGAACAGGGCGCGGATGCGGCCTTCCAGCCCCAGGCGCTTGAGGCCCGCGGCCGCCAGCACGATGGCGTCGTACTGGCCTTCGTCGAGCTTGCGCAGGCGGGTGTCGAGGTTGCCGCGCAGCGGCTGGATGACGAGGTCGGGGCGCAGCGCCTGCAACAGCACCTGGCGGCGCAGGCTGGAAGTGCCGACCACGGCGCCCTCGGGCAGGTCGGCGAGGCAGGCATGGCGGGGCGAGACGAAGGCGTCGCGCGGATCCTCGCGTTCCATCACGCAGGCCAGCTCGAAGCCTTCGGGCAGCTCCATGGGCACGTCCTTGAGCGAATGCACGGCTACGTGGGCGCGGCCTTCTTCCAGGGCGACTTCCAGTTCCTTCACGAAGAGGCCCTTGCCGCCCACCTTGGACAGGGTGCGGTCGAGGATCTGGTCGCCCTGGGTGGTCATGCCGAGCAGTTCGACGGCGTGGCCGCGCGCGCGCAGCAGGGCCTGCACATGCTCGGCCTGCCACAGCGCGAGGCGGCTTTCACGCGTGGCGATGACGATGGGGGGAAGGCCGGAGGCGGCGGAGGTCGTGGGCGGGGAGGAGGGATGCATCGGGGGTGTTCCAGGCCGGACGGGCGGAAGGCTCGGCGGACCTGGCGGGGATGCTAGCATGCTGCGCCGCAGCACCCGTCCTTCCGCCGGGGCGCCTCCAGGAGACTTTTCCGCATGAATGCGACGCCTTCCCGCAAGACCGATCCCGTGTCCGAGCCGCAGGCCGCCCCATCGCCCGGACGACGTGCCGACAAGGACCAGCCGCTGATCCAGGACATCCGCCTGCTCGGGCGCATCCTGGGCGATGTGATCCGCGAGCAGGAGGGCGTAGCCGCCTATGACCTGGTGGAGCAGGTGCGCAAGTTGTCGGTGGCATTCCGCCGCGATGCGGACCAGGAGGCGGACAAGGCGCTCAAGAAGCTGCTCAAGGGCCTGTCGGGTGACCAGACGGTGAGCGTGATCCGCGCCTTCACGTATTTCAGCCACCTGGCGAACCTCGCCGAGGACCGGCACCACATCCGCCGCCGCACCGTGCACGAGCGGGCCGGCAGCACGCAGGAAGGCAGCATCGAGGTGGCGCTGGCCCGGCTGCGCTGGGCGGGCATCGCGCCGCGCGCCGTGGCGCAGACGCTGGCGCGCAGCTACGTGTCGCCGGTGCTGACCGCGCACCCCACGGAGGTGCAGCGCAAGAGCATCCTGGACGCGGAGCGCGACATCGCCGAACTGCTGGCCGAGCGCGACGAGATCCAGGCGCGGGGGCTGTTCTACAAGTCCGCGCGCGATGCGCTCACGCCGCGCGAGCTGGCGGCCAACGAGGCGCGGCTGCGCGCCCGCGTCGCGCAGCTCTGGCAGACCCGGCTGCTGCGTTACACCAAGCTCACGGTGGCCGACGAGATCGAGAACGCGCTTTCCTATTACGAATCGACCTTCCTGCGCGAGATCCCGCGCCTGTACGAGGACCTGGAGCGGGCGCTGGGCAGCCAGCCGGTGGCGAGCTTCCTGCGCATGGGCCAGTGGATCGGTGGCGACCGCGACGGCAACCCCAACGTGAGTGCCGAGACGCTGGAGCTGGCGCTGCGCCGCCAGGCCGAGGTGGCCCTGCGCCACTACCTGACCGAGGTGCATTACCTGGGGGGCGAGTTGTCGCTGTCGGCCCGTCTGGTGCAGGTCTCCCCCGAGATGCAGCAGCTCGCCGAGCGCTCGCCCGACACCAGCGAGCACCGGCAGGACGAGCCCTACCGCCGCGCGCTCACCGGCATCTATGCGCGGCTGGCGGCGACGCTGCGCGAATTGACGGGCGGCGAGGCGGCGCGCCATGCCGTGGCGCCCCAGAACCCGTACGGCGACGCCTCGGAATTCCTTGCGGACCTGCGCGTCATCGAGGCCTCGCTGCGGTCGCACCGCGGGGCGCCGCTGGCGGCGCAGCGGCTGCATCCGCTGGTACGGGCCGTGGAGGTGTTCGGCTTCCACCTGGCCACGGTGGACCTGCGGCAGAGCTCCGACCAGCACGAGCGCGTGGTGGCGGAACTGCTGGCCACGGCGCGGATCGAGGCCGATTACGCGGCCCTGCCGGAGGACGCGCGCCAGGCGCTGCTGGTGCGCCTGCTGTGCGATGCCCGTCCGCTGCGCGTGGTGGGAGCGGAGTATTCGGAGCACACGCGCGGCGAGATCGCCATCTTCGAGACGGCGCGGCGCATGCGCGACCGCTACGGCGCCCAGGCCATCCGGCACTACATCATCAGCCACACCGAGACGGTGAGCGATCTGCTGGAAGTGCTGTTGCTGCAGAAAGAGGTGGGCCTGATGCGCGGCACGCTGGACGGGGCCGATGCGCGCGCCGACCTGATCGTGGTGCCGCTCTTCGAGACCATCGGCGACCTGCGCAACGCCCAGCCCATCATGCGCGAGCTCTACGAGGTGCCGGGCTTCGCGGCCATGGTGCAGCGCGGCGGGGCCGAGCAGGACATCATGCTGGGCTACTCCGACAGCAACAAGGACGGCGGCATCTTCACCAGCAACTGGGAGCTCTACCGCGCGGAGATCGCCCTGGTGGAACTGTTCGACGCGCTGGAGGCGCGCCACCGCATTCGCCTGCGGCTTTTCCACGGGCGCGGCGGCACGGTGGGGCGAGGCGGCGGCCCGAGCTACCAGGCCATCCTGGCGCAGCCCCCGGGCACGGTGCGCGGACAGATCCGCCTGACCGAGCAGGGCGAGGTGATCGCCTCCAAATATGCCAACCCGGAGATCGGCCGGCGCAACCTGGAGACGCTGGTGGCGGCCACGCTGGAGGCCACGCTGCTGCAGCCCACCAAGCCCGCGACCAAGGCCTTCCACGAGGCCGCGGCCGAACTCTCGCAGGCGAGCATGGCGGCCTACCGCGCGCTGGTGTACGAGACGCCGGGCTTCGCCGACTATTTCTTCAACTCCACGCCGATCCGGGAAATCGCCGAGCTCAACATCGGATCGCGCCCCGCCTCGCGCAAGCCGAGCCAGAAGATCGAGGACCTGCGCGCCATTCCCTGGGGGTTCAGCTGGGGCCAGTGCCGGCTCACGCTGCCGGGCTGGTACGGTTTCGGATCGGCCGTGGAGGCCTTCGTGAAGGCCGCGGGCGAGGATCCCAAGGCGCGCATGGCGCTGCTGCAGAAGATGTACCGGCAGTGGCCGTTCTTCCGCACGCTGCTGTCCAACATGGACATGGTGCTGGCCAAGAGCGACCTGGCCCTGGCGTCGCGCTACAGCGAACTGGTGGCGGATGCGCGCCTGCGCCGCAAGGTGTTCGGCGCCATTGAGGCCGAATGGCAGCGCACGGTGGATGCGCTGGCGCGCATCACCGGCGACCGGCAGCGGCTGGCCCACAACACGGCGCTGGCGCGCTCGATCCGCCACCGCTTCCCTTACATCGATCCGCTGCACCACCTGCAGGTGGAACTGGTGCGGCGCTGGCGCGCGGGCGAGGGCAGCGAGCGCGTGCAGACCGGTATCCACATCTGCATCAACGGCATCGCGGCGGGGCTGCGCAACACCGGCTGAGGCCGCGGGCCTGCTTCTTGCTCGCGGTGATGCCGGCACGCGGCGGCGCCGCGCATGGACACCGGCGGCGAAGGCAGCGTGAATGGAACCGAGAACAACGACGACCATGATGGCGGCGGCCGGCCAGGCGGCGGAGCGCGGGCGCGCCGGCTGGCTGCGCCGGCTGTGGGCGCAGGACGCCTTCGTCTATAGCCTGCGCGTCTTCATCGCGCTGAGCGGCGCGATGGCGCTGTGCTGGTGGCGCGACCAGGTGGCGCTGGTGACGCCGCTCTTCCTGGGCATCATCGCCAGCGCGCTGGCGGAGACCGACGACAGCTGGCGCGGGCGCCTGCGCGCGGTGCTGGTCATGCTCGCGTGCTTCGCGCTCGCGGCGTTCTCGGTGGAGCTGCTGCTGCCGCATCCGGCCTGGTTCGTGGCGGGCCTGGCATGTTCCACCTTCGGCTTCACGATGCTGGGCGCCATCGGCGAGCGCTACCGGGCGATCGCGTCGGCGACCGTGATCCTGGCGCTCTACGCGGCCATCAGCGCATCCCCGGGGACGGTGGCCGGGCATGTGCCGGCAGGCGGCCCCTGGCATGTGCCGCTGCTGCTGCTGTCCGGCGCGGCGTGGTATGCGCTGCTGTCGCTGCTGTGGTGCGCGGCGTTCCCGCACCAGCGGGTGCGGCAGAACCTCGCGGGGCTGTACGACCAGCTGGGTGCCTACCTGCGGCTCAAGGCCAGCCTGTTCGAGCCGGTGCGCGGCGTGGACGTGGAGCGGCGGCGCCTGGCGCTGGCGCAGACGAACGGCCGGCTGGTGGCGGCGCTCAATGCCACGAAGGAAAGCATCTTCAGCCGCTGGGGCGCCGGCGCGAGCGCTCTGCCGACGGGGCGGATGTTGCGGCACCTGAATCTCTATTTCATCGCGCAGGACATCCACGAGCGCGCGAGCTCCTCGCACCACCACTACAACGAGTGGGCGGATGTGCTGTTCCACAGCGACGTGCTCTACCGCTGCCAGCGCGTGCTGCAGCTGCAGGGCGTGGAGTGCGCGCGCATCGCACATGCGCTGCAGATGCACCAGCCCTTCGAGCGGGACGGGGCCGTGGCGCGGGCCATGGCCGACCTGCGCGACGCGATCGCCTACCTGGAGGCCCAGGGCCGGGCGGAATGGCAGCGCCCCCTGCGCAGCCTGCGCGCGCTGGCGCGCAACCTCGCTACGCTGGACGCGCAGCTCGACGCCGCGACCCATCCCGACGGCGGGGAACGCGCGGGGGACAGCAGCCTGCTGGACCGCTCCCCGCGCTCCCTGTCCGATGCCTGGGGCCGGGTGCGGGCGCAGCTGCATCGCGGCTCGCCGCTGTTCCGGCACGCGGCGCGGCTGTCCCTGGCGCTGGCGGCAGGCCATGGCGTGATGCAGCTGATCGATCCCGTGCACGGCTACTGGATTCCACTGGCCACGCTGTTCGTGTGCCAGCCCACGTACGGCGCGACGCTGGCGCGCGTGGCGCAGCGCATCGCCGGCACCGCCGTCGGCCTGGTCGCGGGCTGGGCGCTGCTGCGGCTGTTCCCGAGCCTGCCGCTGCAGGCGCTCTTCGCGGTGGCGGCGGGGGTGTTGTTCTTCGTCACCCGCACCACGCACTACCTCACGGCCACGGCTGCCATCACGCTGCTGGTGCTCATGTGCTTCAACCAGGCCACCGGCGCGGCGCACGGGCTGATCCTGCCGCGCCTGCTGGACACGATGATCGGCAGCGCCATCGCCGCGGTGGCGATGCTGTGGGTGCTGCCGGACTGGCAGGGGCGCCGCCTGGCGGCCGTGGCCGCCCAGGCCCTGGCCGCGCATGCCCACTACCTGCGCGAGATCCTCTCGCAGTACGCCACCGGCAAGGCCGACGACCTGGACTACCGGCTCGCGCGGCGCAACGCGCACAACGCGGATGCGGCGTTCTCCACCACCCTCTCGCACCTGCTGCAGGAGCCGCGCCATGTGCGATCGCATTCGCTGGCCGGCATGCGCATGCTGGTGGCTTCGCACACCCTGCTGAGCTATCTCTCGGCGCTCGGTGCGCACCGGGCGGGACCTGCGGGCCCTGCCGCGGACCTGGCGCAGGAGGCCGGGGCGCATGCGGTGGCGCGGCTGGAGGCGCTCGCGGCCGCGCTGCGCCGGCAGGAAGGCGCAGCGCTGGAGGATGCCGGACGCGCGCAGGCGCTGGCGGCCGCGCTGGAGCAGGCAGCGGATGCCATGGCGCTGCGGGGGGATGTTGGCGTGGCTGACATCCCGGCGGAAACGCTGCGCATCTTGCATACGCAGTTGGCGCTGGTGTGCCGGCAGATGGGAGTGATCGAGGGGGCTGCGCGGGAGTTGTTGGGGTGATTTTTTTCCGGGGGCCGGGATGTGCGCCCGGCGGCGCACCTACTTTCTTTTGTTTCGCCAAAAGAAAGTAGGCAAAGAAAAGGCGAGCCCTGGTGTCTGCGTCCCCCTTCGCCCTTTGGGCGAAGGGGGCAGCCTGTGGTGCTCGGAGGCAAGGCGCGGCTGCGGAACTCGCTGCGCGCTGGCGCGCTCCGCTCGGACAACCGCAGCCAGTCAGATGACGAAGCAGGCGTGTCCTTCGGCACGCCTGCGCGCCTTGCCTCCTGCGCTCCTCGGCGCAGACACGAGGGCGGGGTGCCGCATACGGGCCATTGCTTCGCTCGGCCTGGGGTGCGCGAGTGCGTTGCACCGCGCACCGTTTTCTTGGGGCGGAGCGCTGGGACTTTTGCCGAGCGCAGCGATGGCCTTGGGGCCGAGCAACGCGAAGGCCCGGGTCACCCCTTCTGGATGCGCCTGGGGCGCGCAGGGGGTGGGGTGGCGGGCGTGCCGAAGGACACGCCCGTTTCGTGAACTGACTTGCCGTGGTTGTCCGAGCGCAGCGCACGGAGTGCGCGCAGCGAGTTCCACGGCACACCCCACCCCCGAGCACCCCAGGTTGCCCCGTTCGCCCTGCGGGCGAACGGGGACGCATCCAGCAGGGTCGCCCTTTCTTTGGTTACTTTCTTTCGGCGAAGCGAAAGAAAGTGACTCGGCCGCCGGGCCGAGACCCGGCCCCCGCCCTCAAAACAAAAACCCTCAATCCCCCAACAACTCCCCGATAGGCCTCAGATCCTCCACCCGGTCGCAAACAGCCTTCACCACCATCATCACCGGAATCCCCAGCAACACCCCCCACAACCCCCACAGCCATCCCCAGGCCAGCACGCTGACGAACACCGCGACGGGGCTCATGCGGCTGGTGCGGCTGGTGAGCCAGGGGGTGAGCAGATTGCCCACGATGGTGTGGATGAGCAGGGACGCTCCGCCGACGGCCAGGGCCATGTCCACGGTGCCGAACTGCAGGAAGGCGACGAGGGCGGAGGCTCCCGTGACGACGATGGAGCCGACGTACGGAGCGAGGTTGAGCACGCCGGCCACCACCCCCCAGACCGCCGCGTTCTCCAGCCCGAGCAGCGCGTAGGCCACGCCGGTGCCGATGCCCACCAGGACGCTGGTGGCCACCTGCACGAGCAGGTAGCGCTGGATCTGCCCGGTGATGTCGTCGAGCACTTCCATGGTGATCTTGCGGCGCTCCAGGCTTTGGCCCGCGATGCGCACCAGCTTGCGGCGGAAGAGGTTGCCGGACGCGAGCGAGAAGAAGGTGAGGAAGACCACCACGGTGAGCTGGCCCGCGGCCGATACCAGGCCCATGGTGCCGGTCCATACGTAATCGCGGATGTTGAACGGCGCGCGCTCGATCACCACGCGCTGCACGCCGCGCCGCGTCTGGGGCGGGATGCTTTCGGTAGCGGCCTGTTCGATCTGGCTGGCGGCTTTCTGCATGGTGTCGAGCGGGCTCGGGCCGCGCATGTTCATGCGCATCGCATCGCGCACCTTGCGGGCAGCCACGGGCAGGGAGTCCACCAGTTCGGCCGCGCCGTCGGAGAGCGACCAGGCCGTGCCGCCGAGGCCGCCCACGATGCCCAGCAACAGTACGCCGGCGCCGAGCCAGCGCGGGATGTACCAGCGCCGCAGCGCGGTCACGATGGGCTGCAGGGCGATGGTGAGCAGTACGCTCAGCATCAGCGGGATGAATACGGCGCTGGCCCAGTGCAGCAGGGCCACGGCGGCGAAGAGGGCCAGCAGGGCGAGCGAGAGGTTGCGCACGTCCACGGGCATCTGCAGCACGAAGGGGGGCGGTGGCGAGGCATCCGCCGGTGGCGGCGGAGGCTCCGCCGGGCCGGGAGCCGGTGCGGGCGGGTCGCCGGCAGGGGGCGCGGCCGGCGGGGGATCCCCGGCGGGTGGTGGTTCGGCGGGCGGATCGCCCGCGGGCGGCGGCGCCGAGGCACGCGTGGCGGTGGTGTCGGACGGGGAGTCCGGGGCGGGGGCGGAAAGCTGCATGCGCGGATTGTGGCGCGGCCGGAGCCCGTGCGGGCGTAGGCGGGCACCCGGCCATGGCATCGGCGGGGCGCCGTCGGCGCGATGGCAGCAGGCGCCAGACTGGGCAGGGAAAGCGCCGTTGTTCGGCCCATTCGCCCGGCGCGCGGCCGTTAGCATCCAGCCATGCATTCCGAGGAAAGGTGCGAGCGCATGACCCCCGTTGCGGAATTCCCGCCGTTTTCGAACGCCCGCCGGAGCGGTCCGGCACTGGCGGCCG
Source organism: Acidovorax sacchari (assembly GCF_042847045.1). Lineage (NCBI taxonomy): Bacteria > Pseudomonadati > Pseudomonadota > Betaproteobacteria > Burkholderiales > Comamonadaceae > Acidovorax > Acidovorax sacchari. Next base: position 3,744,873 of record NZ_AP035783.1, on the reverse strand, counting down.
TGCTGCTGTGTACTGCCGGGCTGGCCGGCTGCGCAGCGCCTCCGGACCTGCCGCAGCCCGTGGCGCATGCCCCATCCACGCAGAAGACGGCACGGGCCGTGCACCATTGGGACGTGCTGGCCGCAGACGTCGCGGAGCGCACGGCCGTGAAGCTGCGCGAGTGGCCCGCGGGGGCGCATCCGATCTATGTGGTGCCGGCGTCCGAAGGGCCGGATGTGCCCGGCTTCGTCGCCGGGTTCCGGACGCTGCTGATCACCCATCTGGTCGAGCGCGGCCTGGCGCTGTCCACGCAGCCTTCCGGCGTGCGGCTCGCCGTGGACGTCCAGCTCGTGCAGCACGTGGCGCCGCCCGGCGACGGTGCGCGGCCGGTGCTGCTCGGCGACGGCGTGCGCGTGGCGCGGGATGCCTCCATGGAAAACGGCGACTACCTGCTGGCGGCGCAGCCGGTGCCGGTGTCCGCGGCCACACGTTCCACGCCGCAGGGCCTGGTGCGCGTGCCGGCGCGCACCGAGATCCTGGTCACCACGTCGCTGGAGAGCGAAGGCCGCTACCTGGCCCGCACGAGCGACGTCTATTTCATCGACCAGGCCGACGCGGCGCTGTACCTGCCGCCGCCGCCCGTGCCGCTGCCCTCCCTGGCGGTGGGCAGTCCGGCGACGGCCGGGGTCAGGACCTGGCAGGTGGTGGCGCCATGAAGTACGGAGATTCCATCCCGCGGCAGATGCCGCGGCGCGCCTGGCTGCGCATGGGCCTGGGGGTGGGCCTGGGAGTGGCCGCCGCTGCCTGCCTGCCGGGCTGCGCCCGCTACTACTATGGCGCCGCGGCTGCGCCGCCGTCGGGTGGAAGCGGCGTGATGGGCGCGCTGGGCATGGGCGGCTCGCCGGCGGAGTCGCTGCTGGAAACCAACCAGGCCGCGGCCGATGCGCTGCTGCGGCAGGTGCCGCAGCTCGATCCACGCCAGCCCGTGCTGGTGGCGACGCTGGTGCACATCGACCGGCTGGACGAAGCTTCGCGCCTGGGACGCCTTTTTTCCGAGCAGATCGCCGGGCGGCTGGTGCAGCGCGGCGTGCGGGTGACCGAGCTGAAAATGCGGCAGAACCTCGTGATGGTGCCCGGGCAGGGCGAGCTGCTGCTGTCGCGCGAGGTGCGGGACGTGAGCCGCGCGCAGTCCGCGCAGGCCGTGGTCGTGGGCACCTATGCCGCCACGGCGCAATCGGTGTTCGTGAGCCTGAAGCTGGTGGGGCCCGAGGGCAATGCCGTGCTGGCGGCGCACGACTACGTGGTGCCGGTGGACGACAACGTGCGCATCCTGCTGTCCATGCGCTGACGGCCGCGCGGGCTTGCCCCAAAAAAAATCCCGGCACAAGGCCGGGACAAGGGGAACTCGCTGTTGGAAAAAAGGCACCGCAGGGTGCGCCTCGAAGGGCACTGCGGCGGGTGACGCAGGTCACGCAGGTGGCCGGCGGGCGCCGCCGGGCCACGGGGATGCATCAGTGCAGCATGAGGGCGCCGGCCGACTTGCTCTTGCCGGCGCGGGCCGGAGGATTGCACAGCCCGCAGGTGTAGGCGCGGGGATTTTCGTACATTTCGGTGACGAAATGGCCGCCGCACTGCGAACACTTGGTGCGCGTGAGCATACCTGCATCCACGAACTTCACCAGGCGCCATGCGCGGGTGAAGGACAGCAGGGGTTCGATCTCGGCCGTGGCGACCTGCTCGCTGTAGAGCCGGTAGGCCTTGGTGAGCAGTTCCACGGAGTCCAGGCTCACGCCCTTGGACAGGTACTCGTAGATGTTCAGGAACAGCGAGCTGTGGACATTCTCCTGCCAGGTGAGGAACCAGTCGGTGGAGAACGGCAACTGGCCCTTGGAAGGCGACTTGCCCGCGATTTCCTTGTAGAGCCGGATCAGCCGCTCGTACGACAGGGAGGTTTCCGACTCCAGCACCTGCATGCGGGCGCCCATCTGGATCAGCATGGCGGCGCGCTCGATCTGCTTGGATTCGTTCAGGACGCTCTTCACGGGGGCGGCAGCTGCGGTCATGGCGGTCTTTCGGAGGCGGATGGGCGGGAAGGTCGGACGGCGGCAGGGACGGTTCAGAGCACTTCCGACACGCGGCTGGCCATGAGGATGTTGGCGTGCAGCGTGTTGGTGGCTTCGTTGCCGACCTTCTTGGGCGTGTTGTGGTTGGTGAGCAGGCTCCAGACGAGGTTGTCGTCCACACGGAAGCTGCACAGCAGGGTGTTGCGGGAGGCCAGCTTGAGCACCTGGGCCGCCGAGAGCGAGGCCAGGATATCGGCGGCGTCTTCGTTGATGCCCAGGCGGAACACGGCTTCGGCCTTGTCCTGGCGGATCAGCGTCTGGGCCAGCATCAGGTAGGTGAGGTTGGCTTCGCGGATTTCAGCGAGAAGTTGTTCCGAGGTCATGGTGCATTCCTTTTCCGTTAGCAGATCCCGAGGCCCCTGGCGGTGTGCAGGTGTGTCGCGATCCGTTGAAATGGATTGTGAATTCGGTCCAATCGGAAATTAAGTCGGGGTTTGGAGGTGTGTCGTGTCTCGCCCGCAAGCCGGGCATGTAGGAATTTGCCTTACAAGCCGGCCAGGGGAGGAACGGAAATGCGAGGGGCGGCGTGCTGCACAGGGATGCAGGGCGCCGCCAGGGCGGCGGGCACGGCTATCGGGTGGATTTGGACTGCCTATGGCTCAGCCGTAGCTCGGCCGTGGCCCGAATGCATCCCGGCCAGGGCGCCTGCGCAGGCTGATCGTGCGGGTGGGACTGGCAGCGGCAGATCGCGGCCGGTCGCGGCGCGTGCGTCGCCGGCCGGATCCGCTGCGGGCATGTGTGCGGTCTTGCTACGCCGCGCGCACGGCGGGCGTACCCGGGGCAGGGCGGAAGCCCGCCCCGTGGTGCGTGGGCGCGAGCCGGTCGCCCCGGCCGGCCAGTTTGTGGCGCAGCGTGCCTTCTGCGTAGGCGGTCTTGTGCAGGCCGCGGTTCTGCAGTTCGGGCACCACGAGGTCGATGAAGTCCGTGTAGCTCTCGGGCACCACGGTGCGAGCGAGGTTGAACCCGTCCACCCCGGCCTCGTCCAGCCAGGACTGCATCTCGTCCGCGATGTCCTGCGGCGAGCCCACCACGGTGGCGTAGCGGCCGCCCAGGGCCAGTTCCTCCAGCAGGTCGCCCAGGGTGTAGTGGGCGCGTCCGTTGGCCAGGCGCCGCAGGCTGTTCTCGATGCCGTTGCTGCGGTGCTGGCCCAGCAGGGGCGTGCCCTGCCGGTACGTGGAGAAATCGATGCCTGCGCCGGCCGAGAGGTGGGCCAGCGCCGCCTCCGGGCTGGCATGGCGGCAGTATTCCTGGTACCTGTCCTCGGCCTCCTGGCGGGTGGCTCCGGGCACGGCGGTGAGCCCCACCACCACCTTCACGTCGTCGGGTTGGCGGCCCGCGCGGACGACTTCCGCGCGCAGGGCGCGGACCAGTTCCCGGGTGGAGGCCTTGTCCTGGGTGGACATGAAGACGCACTCCGCGTGCCGGGCAGCGAAGCGCAGGCCGCGTCCGGAGCTGCCGGCCTGGAAAAGCACCGGGGTGCGCTGCGGCGACGGCTCGCAGAGGTGGTAGCCCTCGACCTGGTAGTGCGTGCCGCGGTGGCGCACCGGCCGCACGCGGGCGGGGTCGGCATAGATGCGCCGGGTGCGGTCGCGCAGGACGGCGTCGTCGTCCCAGCTGCCTTCCCAGAGCTGGTAGGCCACGTCCATGAATTCGTCGGCCCGGTCATAGCGCTCGTCGTGCGGTATCTGCTGCGCCACGCCCATGGCGCGCGCGGCCGAATCGAGGTAGCCGGTGACGATGTTCCAGCCCACGCGGCCGCGCGTGAGGTGGTCCAGCGTCGAGAACCGCCGGGCCAGCAGGTAAGGCTGCTCGTAGCTCAGGTTCACGGTGACGCCGTACGACAGGTGGCGCGTGGCGGCGGCCATGGCGGGAACGAGCAGCACGGGGTCGTTGACCGGCAGCTGCACCGATTCGCGCAGTGTGACATCGGCCGACTGCCCGTAGGTGTCGTACACGCCCACGATGTCGGCCAGGAAGAGGCTGTCGAACAGGCCGCGCTCCAGTTCGCGCGCGAGTTCGGTCCAGTAGTCCAGCGAGTGGTATTCGCCCGACCGGTCGCGGGGATGCGTCCAGAGGCCGTGGTTGATGTGCCCCACCGTGTTCATGCTGAACGCGTTGAGGATGATCGGGCGTGGGCGGTGCGTGCCTGGCATCACAGGGCTCCGTGGCGCGGCGGCCGGGTGCCGTTGAGCACATGGTTGCCCACGGCGTGGTACTTCCATCGCACCGGATCGTGCAGCGTGTGGGTGCGCACGTTGCGCCAGAAGCGGTCGAAGCCGTGTTCCGCGGCGGTGGCGGAGGTGCCGCCCAGTTCCAGCAGCTTGTTGGCGGCCAGCAGGCCCGCGCGGTGGGCGAGCGCACGGGCCTCGGCCACGGCCACCGACGCGGCGGCCACGGTGTCTTCATCGGGCGCGTGCCGGGCGGTATCGACGAAGCGTGCGGCCCGGCGCAGCATCGCGCGCGCCGCGCGCAGGCGCAGGTCCACCTCGCCCACGGCGTGCAGGGTGAGCGGGTCGTCCGTGGCGCGTTCCACCTGCGCGTCGATCCAGGGACGCGCGTGGTCGCGGAGGAAGGGCAGGGCGGCCTGCAGCGCCCCTTCACCGATCCCGAGGTCGATGGCCGCGTGCATGAGCTGCGCGAACGGTCCGATGGCCGTGGGCCGGTCGAAGCTGGCCTGGAACGGAACGATCCATTCGGGCTGCACCGGTACGCCGTCCAGCGCCACCGATCCGCTGCCCGTCACGCGCTGGCCCATGCCGTCCCAGTCGTCTTCCACCGTGATGCCGGGCGCATGGCGCGGCACGAAGGCGATCGCGCTCACCTCGCGGCCGTCATCGAGCTGCTGCATGGCCTGCGTGGGAATCCAGTGCGCGAAGATCGCGCCGGTGCAGTAGGACTTGCGCCCCTGGAGCACCCAGCCTCCGCCCGAGCGCTCCAGGCGGGTGCGGCGCCGGTAGTCGCGGTGGCCGGTTTCGGACAGGGCATTGCCGAAGCGCTCGCCCTGCAGCACGCGGCCATGGAAGAAGCGCTGCTGGGCTTCGGTGCCGCCCACGCGCAGCACTTCGAGGGCATAGAAATGGTTCTGCGGGATGTGGCCCAGCGATCCGTCCGCCGCGGAGACCGTGGCGATGGTCTGCGCGAGCGTCCAGGCGTCGGTGCCCGGGCCGCCGTGGGCCTGCGGCACCGTGATGCCCCAGAGCCCGCTGGCGCTGTAGGCCTCGATTTCCGACCAGGGCAGTCGGCGCTCCCGGTCGCGCGCGAGCGCCTGGGGCGCCCATTCGCGGGCGAGCGCGGCGGCGGTGCCGAGGATCTGTGCGGGCGTGTCCAGCACCGGCGGCCGGTGCGCGGGTGGCGGTGGCACCGGCGATGCCGGCGGGGTGGGGCCTGCCTGCTGCAGGGATTGCCGTTCTTGCGGGGTATGTGCGGTCATGGGCGGTCCTGGTCAGTTCCACTGGTGGCGGCGCGGCGCCTGGCCGTTCAGCACGTAGCGGCCGATGAGGTGGTATTTCCAGCGCACCGGGTCGTGCAGCGTGTGAACACGCGCGTTGCGCCAGTGCCGGTCGAGGTTGTGGACGGTGCGCGATGCCGAAGTGCCGGCCAGTTCCAGCAGGTGTTCACCGGAGCGCAGCGCGGCCTCCGTGGTCAGCACCTTCGCGCGTGCGACCGCCACCGAGGCCTCCGCGCTGGTGGCGTCCGTGAGCGGTGCCTGGGCCAGGGCATCCAGCAGGTCCGCGGCCTCGGCCAGCACCTCGCGCGCCGCATGCACGTCGATGGCCAGTTCGCCGACCTCGCGCAGGATGTGGGGGTCGTCGCAGGCGTGCTCCACGCCGGAATCCACCCAGGGCCGGGTTTTCTCGCGCACGTAGGCGAGGGCGTCCGCCAGGGCGCCCTCGGCGATTCCCAGGTCGATGGAGGCCTGCAGCAATTGCGAGAACGGCCCCGTCAGCGTGGGCCGGTCCTGCGCGGCGTGGAGGGAAACCACGTCGTCCTCCTCCACGGGCACGTCCTGCAGCACGACGCTGCCGCTGGCCGTGGTGCGCTGGCCGAAGGCGTCCCAGTCGTCGATCACCTGCAGCCCGGGCGCCGTGCGGCGCACCCAGACCTGCACCGGGCGGCCGTGCTCGTCTTCCGCGCGGAAAGGCACCCAGTGCGCGAACAGCGCCCCGGTGGAATAGTGGCGCGTGCCGTTCGCGCGCAGCGTTCCCTGCGCGTCACGCCGCAGCCGCGCCGTCGCATGGTGGACCGCGGCCGCGCGGGCCTTGCGCTCCGGGCCGGCATTGCCCAGCCGGTGCCCCGCCAGCACGTCCGCGAAAATGCGGCGCTGCAGCGACGGGCTGCCGAACTCCACCAGGTGGCGGATGAGCGCATGGTGGTTCTGCGGAATCTGCCCGAGGGACGGATCCGCCGCGCACAGGATGGCGAACACCTCCATCCGCGTGCGGAACGAGGCGCCGATGCCGCCGTGGTCGCGGGGCACGCCGATGCCGCCCAGGCCGCTCGCCGTATAGCGCTCGATCTCGTCCCAGGGCAGGCGGCGCTCGCGGTCGCGCGATGGCGCGTCCTGGCGGAACTCGAGCGCCAGCGCGCGGGCGATGTCGAGTGCTTCGGCCTCGCTGGCGATGCGGTGCGGCGTGCGCGGGGGCAGGGGCAGGCGGGTGGTGGCCGAGGGGCCATCGACGGAAAGTGGTGCCATGGGCTGGGAGTCTCCGCAGGATCGGTGAAGAGGGGGCTCAGCGCTGGCGCAGGCGCTGCACCCAGAAGTCGCCGGCGGACTGCACCGCGGTGACCAGCGCGATCAGCACGGCGATCACGATCACCATCACCTGGGTGTCGAAGCGCTGGTAGCCATAGCGGATCGCCAGGTCGCCCAGGCCGCCCGCGCCCACCGCGCCGGCCATGGCGGATGCGCCGATCAGCGCCACCAGGGTGATCGTGAAGCCGCCCACGATGCCGGGCAGCGCCTCCGGCAGATAGACGTGCCGCACGATGTGCCACTTGCGGCAGCCCATGGCCTGGGCGGCCTCGATCAGCCCCTGGTCCACTTCGCGCAGGCTGACTTCCGCGATGCGCGCGAAGAACGGCGTGGCGCTGATCGACAGCGGCACGATGGCCGCCCAGACGCCGATGGTGGTCCCGGCGACGATGCGCGTGAAGGGAATGAGCGCCACCAGCAGCACGATGAAGGGCGTGGCCCGGAAGCCGTTGATCACGCTGCCGGCCACGCGGTGCAGGCGGGGCGATGCGAGAAAGCCGCCGGGAGCCGTGACGATGAGCAGCAGGGCCAGCGGAATGCCGGCGAGGAATGCGGCCGTGCCGGAGACCCCGACCATCAGCAGGGTGTCGGCCAGTGCCTGGCCGTAGCGTTCGGCGGGAATGGACAGCGAAAGGCTCATGGGTGGTCGGATGGAGGGGTGGATGGGACCGTTGCGGGGGCCTGCGATGTGCCGGATGCGAGGTAGCCGATCACCTGGACGGAGTGCGCGACCGCGCCATGGCCTTGCGTGAGCGGGGCGAGGTCGCCCGGCGCGGCGGTGCCTTCCACCGCGAGCACCAGCTCGCCCTGCGCATGCCCCTGGATGCGGTCCACGCCCCCATGCACCAGGCGGGCTCCAGGAGGCAGGGCTGCGGCGATGCGCGCGAGATCGGGCTCCAGGCCGCCTTCGCCGCTGTAACCCAGCTGCACGATGGTGGAGAACGGGCCGTGCCGGGGCGGATGCGCCTGCAGCCGCGCGCGCAGGTCCGGGGGCAGGCCCTGGCGCAGCGGGGCCAGCAGCGCCCGCGTGGCATCGTGGCGTGGGGCGCCGAACACCTGCCAGACGGGTCCCTGCTCGGCGATGCGTCCCCGCTCCAGCACCACCACCTGGTCGGCGATCTCGCGGATCACGCGCATCTCGTGCGTGATCAGGATGATGGTGATGCCCAGGCGCCGGTTGATGTCCTTCAGCAGCTGCAGGATGGCGTGCGTGGTTTCCGGGTCCAGCGCCGACGTGGCCTCGTCGCACAGCAGGATCTCCGGGTGCGTGGCCAGTGCGCGCGCGATGCCCACGCGCTGCTTCTGTCCGCCGGACAGCCGGCCCGGGTGGCTGCGGTGCTTGTCCTGCAGGCCCACGAGTTCCAGCAGTTCGTTCACCCGCCGCGTGACTTCCGCAGGGCGGGCGCCTGCCACGCGCAGCGGCAGGGCGATGTTGTCGAACACCGTCTTGGCGGACAGCAGGTTGAAGTGCTGGAAGACCATGCCGATGCGGCGGCGCAGCGCGACCAGGCCGTTCTCGTCCAGCGTCCCGATGTCCACGCCGTCGATGAGCACCTGCCCGTGCGACGGCGTCTCCAGCCGGTTGATGGTGCGCAGCAGGCTGGACTTGCCCGCGCCGCTGCGGCCGATGATGCCGAAGATGCTGCCGGCCGGAATGTCCAGGTCGATGTCCTGCAGCGCGGCCACGTCGCCCGCCGAAGAGGCATACACCTTGCCGACGCCGCGCAGGGCGACGGCGCCCCGCGGCGCAACCGTGCCATCGGCCGCCGGGGCCGCGCCTGCAGCGGCAAGGGATGCGTCCGCGGCCGGTACCGCGGCACCGGTGCGCCGCCAGGCCATGGGGCCAGGCCCGGCAGCGCGGGGGAAGTCCGGCGCGCGCCGCAGCACGGAGGCGAAAGCCATGCGAAGCACCTCCTGCCTCACGAGCGGGTCCAGGCCAGCGTGTAGAGCCGGTCGTCGTTGGCGAAGGCGCGCCGTGTCTCGCTCTTCACCGCCGGCGAGTTCTGGTAGAGGCGCACGAAACGCTGCACCACCGGATCGCTCACGCGGTCCTGCCGCACCACGAACTGGATCGCGAACTGCGCGTCTTCGATGCCCGAGTAGGCCAGCCCGCTGGACGGATCGAACGCCTTGGCCGCCACGATGAAATGGGGGTAGCCCTGGGCGATGTCCACGTCGGGCGTGATGCGCACCAGCTGCGGGCCTTCGACCTCCACGAAGCGGAGCTTTTTCGGGTTGTCCACGATGTCGGCCAGGGTGCCCAGCTAGCCCACGTCGGGCTTGAGCCGGATGAGTCCCGCTTTCTGCAGGAGCAGCAGGCCCCGGCCCTGGTTGACCGGGTCGTTGGCGATGCCTACCTTGCCACCGGCGGGCACGTCCTCGACCTTCTTGTGCTTCAGCGAATACAGCCCCACGTTGGCCAGGATGCCGGTGCCTGCGCTCGCGAGCTGGAAGCCCTGCTTCCTGATCGCATTGGCGAGGAAGGGCTGGTGCTGGAAGTAGTTGATGTCGATGTCGCCCGCGTTCAGCGCCACGTTCGGCGTCGTCCAGTCGGTGAACTCGATCACCTCGACCTGCAGGCCCTGGCCCCGGGCTTCTTTGGCAGCCACGTTGACGGAGTCCGCGTAGGCGCCGGGCACCACGCCGATGCGCAGGCGGTCGGCCGCGAAAGCGGCGGGGAGTGCGCCCAGGCCCAGTGGCGCGGAGGCGGCGGCCGCGAGCAGGCGGCGGCGGGAAACGGATGCGGTCATTCTTCGGTCCTCGGGCAGGTGATGCGGCCATTCTCTGGACCGGCCCCACCGCACGGGAACGAAGATTTGCGGACTAGCTTATGCGTTTTTTCCGCGGACGCGGACGGCAACGCGGGGGCGGCGCACGCCCCGCCGCGGTGCCGTCAGCCGCGCTCGACGGGGCGGGACGGATCGCTGCACCACTCGCTCCAGCTGCCCGCGAACAGCGTGGTGCCGCCCAGGCCGGCGACCTGCATCGCCAGCACGTTGGGCGTGGCGCTCACGCCGCTGCCGCACTGGTGCACCACGGTGGAAGGATCGCGGCCCGCCAGCAGCGATTCGAATTCGGCCCGCAGTTGCGCGGCCGGCTTGAAACGGCCGTCGGGCCCGAGGTTGTCGGAGAACGGGCGGTTCAGCGCGCCGGGAATGTGGCCGGCGACCGGATCGAGCGGCTCCACCTCGCCGCGGTAGCGCGCGGGCGCGCGTGCATCCACCACCGTCTGGCCCGGCTGGCCCAGGGCGGCCTGGACCTCGGCGGCCGTGGCCAGCCGCTGCAGGGGCTCGCCGAGGGCGAAGTTCGCCTGGAAGTGCGCGGGCTCCTCGCCCCGGGCGAGTTCGCCGCCGGCCTGTTCCCAGGCCTGCAGCCCGCCGTCGAGCACCGCCACGGCCTCGTGGCCCACCCACTGCAGCATCCACCAAAGGCGCCCGCAGAAGTTGGTGCCGTTGCGGTCGTACACCACCGCCTGCATCGCGTTGGAAAAGCCCACCGAGGAGAGCCAGGCCGCGAAGCGCTCGGGGTGTGGTAACGGATGGCGGCCGCCGGACACCGGCATGTCGCCCTCCGTCGCCACGATCGTGCCGCCCGCGCCGGGCGCACCGTGCCGGGCGCTGAGCGATTCATCGAGGTGCGCGTACACCGCGCCGGGGATATGCGCTTCGAGGTATTGCTGCTGCCCGCGCGAAGGGTGCGCCAGATCGAAGCTGCAGTCGAAGACCATCAGGGGGGCGCCGCTCGCGCGCAGCGCCTGGAGTTCGTCGGCGGAAATGAGGGTGGTGTAGGCCATGGCGTGTTCAGTCGATGGAGCGTGAGGGAATGGGAGGCCGGCGTTCCCGGAAGGTCCGGCCGGGCAGGCTCCCATGGTGCGGATTGTGCGGCGTGCGGGGCGTGCCCGGCGTCGGCGCAGGCCGTCAACCGCGCGGCACGGGCATCGGAGTGCCGTCGCCGTGCCCGTGTTCCCCGCCGGCTCAGTGCTCTTCCGCTGGCGCACCGGGCGCCGCGCGGGCGCGCAATACGGTGGCGACGATCCCGCTCGCGATGATCAGCGCCATGCCGGCCCAGCCGATGGGTGGAATGTCGTCGCCGAACAGCACCACGCTGTACACGGCCGCGAACACGATGCCGGAATACTGCAGGTTGGCGACCACCAGGGTGCCGCGCTGCGAGCCCGCCCGGGCGTAGGCGCGCGTCATGCAGAGCTGGCCGGCGGCGGCCAGGAATCCGATGGGCAGCAGCCACAGGCCCGGCCAGCCCGGCCAGGCCGAGGCGCCCGTGAGCAGCATGGCCGCGCCGCCCGCCACCGCCGAGCCGACCGCGAAATAGAACACCGTGCGCGTTTCCGGCTCGCCGATGCGCGACAGCGCCATCACCTGCATGTAGGCGAAGGCGGCGGACAGTCCCGACAGCAGGCCGATGAGGCCCGCGAACATCTGGTGCGCATCCAGGCTGGGGCGCAGCATCATGACCACGCCCGCGAAGCCGGCCATCACGGTCATCACCAGTGGCGCCTGCAGGGGCGGGCGCGTGCCGCCGGCGCCGCCCGACGGCCGCCAGGCCAGCAGGGCCCCGCCCACGATGAAGGCGGCGATCCACACGCTGCTCATGTAGTTGAGCGTCATGGCGGTGGCGAGCGGCAGGTGCGCGATGGCATAGAACCAGGCGCCCAGGGAGGCCACGCCGATCAGGCTGCGCCAGGCATGCATGCCCGGGTAGTGGGTGGCCAGCCCCACGCCCTGGCGCCGAGCCAGAGCCCAGAGGATGGCCATGCCGATGATGCCGCGGTAGCACACCAGTTCGGCCGCATTGAAATAGGCCGACGCCATCTTCACGCAGACCCCCATGCTCGCGAAAAGGAATGCGGCGAGGACCATCCAGAGGGCTTGCATGGGCGTGGGGTGCAGGAAAACGAAAGGGGTGGGAATGGATGTCCGGACGGTCCGGCATTGCTGCGAAGGACGTGCGGAGGTGGGTGGGAAAACCCATGCCCGATGTTAGGCCAAGGCCCGACCCGTGGCCTGGAAAAATGGCAAAGAAAGAGGCCCCGCTTCTGCCTGCCTTCCGAGGGAGGCTTCCGTGCTATCCCTGCAGCGCGTCGGCGCGTTGCGGTCGGGATGCCCTGCGGCTCTCGTGCCATGCCAGGCCGAGGAACAGCGCGGCAATGATACCCAGGGAGGCCAGCACCATCCTGCCCAGCAGCGGAACCAGGGCGGCGCTCGCCATGATGGCGATCCAGGCGCAGGCACGCATCCTGCCCGAGCGGAACCTCCTCAGGGCGGCGCCGAAGGCGAAGAGATGGATCACGATGAAATTGGCGTTGGCGAACTGGATCAGCATCTCCTCGGGGATGCGGAAGAAAGTGATGCACAGCGTGCAGGCACCGTAGATGACGGCCAGTACCGCGAGGGCGTTGCGTGGCGCGCCATGTGGACCGCTCCAGCGCCCCAGCGCACGCGGAAGCAGGCCGGCGTTCGCCAGCGCGAAGATCTGCCGCGAAGCCCCCATCACCCAGCAGTTCACGGCCAGCAGCAGCAGCGCGATGGCCACCACGCTGCCTGCAGCCGCCGTCGATTCGCCCACCGCGATGCGCAGGATGGGGGTGAGCACCGTCGGGGCGGTGGCCCGCTCGTCCGCCGGCACGATGGCGACGTAGGTCAGCGCGACCAGGCCGTAGAGCCCGCCCACGAGTGCCACGGCCCAGGGTATGACGCGCGGGAAGGTGCGTTCGGGATCCCGCACTTCGCCCGCGATGGACGCAATGTTCTCCCATCCCAGGAATGCGAAGAAGCACACCACCATGGCGCTGCCGATGGAGGAGACGCCCTCGGGCATGAAGGGTGTCATATTGTGCGCGCTGCCCTGGGGCAGCGCGACGGCCATGACACCGACCAGGCCCGCCACGAGAATGAAGACAGCGATCGACTGTATTTTCCCGCCGATTTTCATGCCCAGAAAATTGAATCCTATGGCGGAGAGAAGGAATGCATAGCCTGCGAGGGGGAGCCACTGCCGGTCGAAATGGACCAGGGTCTGGAGATAATGCGCGGCAGCCAGCCCCATGATGGGATCGCTGACCACGATGGTGAGCGTGAGCAGCAGCGAAAGGGTCTTGCCCAGCCAGGGATGCAGGGATTTTTCGATGAATGCCGGGACACCGCCGCTTTCGGGCGCGAGCACGGACATTTTCGCGAAGCAGGCGGCCACCGGTGCCGTGACGAGGGCCAGCAGGGCCCAGGCCAGCACGGAGGCCGGCCCGGCGATCTGGGCGGCGATGCCTGGAATGATCAGCACTCCGGCGCCCACCACGGAGGAAATATAGAAGGCCAGCAGTTCCCGGCTGCCGATATGGCGTTGCAATGGCACGATGATTCCTTGGTGTGGATGGCGTCTCCTGTGTTGCCGGGAAGGGTTTTTCCCGAATCATGTTCTTGTGCTCTTCGGAAATACTAAGAGCGATCCACGGCATTTCGCTCGGTGCGTCCCATACGTGCCTTTATCGGTGGGATGGCGATATCCGGGGTTATGTTCCAAACGTACGGAATGATGCGTTTGATTTATGGAAGAAATGCCGGAATATCCTTCGCGCGTGTCTGCGTGAATATCACGCGGACATGAAAAAAGCCGGCCAGGACGGTGTCCTGGCCGGCTCTTGGAGGGGTGGATGCGGAGCGGCTGCCCCGCCAGGGATCAAGGCCTTGGCTGCACGCCGGCGTCGCCCATCGCGTCGCGGTACCACTCGTGGAAGTGCTGCATGCCGTCTTCCATCGGGCTCTGGTAGGGGCCCACTTCGTTGTCGCCGCGGGCGAGCAGGGCCTTGCGGCCCGCGTCCATGCGTTCGCCGATCTCGTCGTCCTCGATGCAGGTTTCCATGTAGGCCGCCTGCTGCGCCTCGACGAACTCGCGCTCGAAGGCGGCGATCTCCTCGGGGTAGTAGAACTCGACCATGTTGAGCGTCCGCGTCGGGCTGACCGGGTGCAGCGTGGACACCGTGAGCACGTGCGGATACCACTCCACCATGATGTGGGGGTAGTAGGTGAGCCAGATCGCGCCGCGCTCGGGCATGCGGCCCTCGCGGTAGTTCAGCAGCACCTCGTGCCACTTGCGGTACACATCCGAGCCGGGCTTGCCGAAGGTGGAGGCCACGCCCACGGTCTGCACGGAGTAGTGCTTCTGGAACTCCCAGCGCAGGTCGTCGCAGGTGACGAAGTTGCCCAGCCCCGGGTGGAACGGGCCCACGTGGTAGTCCTCCAGGTAGACCTCGATGAAGGTCTTCCAGTTGTAGTTGCACTCGTGCAGTTCGACCTTGTCGAGCACGTAGCCGTCGAACGACAACTCGGAGCGCGGGCCCATGCCGGCGAGGTCGGCGGCGATGTCGCGGCCGTTGTCCTCGAACAGGAGGCCGTTCCACTCGCGCAGCGCGTAGTTGTTCAGGTTCAGGCAGGGGTCGTGCGAGAAGTGCGGCGCGCCCAGCAGCTCGCCCTGGGGCGAGTACGTCCAGCGGTGCAGCGGGCAGACGATGTTTCCCGCGGCGTGGCCCTTGCCGTTCGTGCGCAGGTTGCCCCGGCCCTGCAGCATCACCGCCTGGCGGTGGCGGCACACGTTGGAGACCAGTTCGACGCCGCCCTGCGCGTTGCGCACCAGGGCACGGCCCTGTCCTTCCTGCGGCAGCGCGTAATAATCGCCCGGCTCGGGCACGCTCAGCTGGTGCCCCACATAGCGGGGCCCGCGCTGAAAGATGGTGTCCAGCTCGCGCCGGAACAGCGCATCATCGAAGTAGCTTGAAACTGGTAGTTGGCTTGCGGCCTGCTGCAGTTGAAGACTTAAATCAGACATGGGTGACCTGACCTAAAGACTCCCCACAGGGAGGGTGCGCGTGCGCACGGGGACGTGGAAAAAACGAAACCGGCCGAGCAAAGTACCCACAGCCGGTTCGACGAAGAAATGGGATTGTAGCCAATGGGGTTATTTCCGCTTCCCGTGTGCGTGTATTGTGTTTCCGTGGCCGGCGTGTGACGCCCGCATGCGCGACGCTGCAGTCGCGGCCATGCGCCTAAAATGGCCTGTTTTACCTGCGCCCGCCGGCGCGGCTGCTCTCCATGCCCAAGGCCTCTCCTCCTGCTTCCGCCCCCCCGACCGCCGAGCCCGCGAGCTACGAAGCCGCGCTGGAGGAGCTGGAACAGCTGGTGGGCCGCATCGAATCGGGCCAGCTGCCGCTCGAGCAGATGCTGGCCGGCTACCAGCGCGGCGCGGAGCTGCTGGCGTTCTGCCGCGGCCGCCTGGAGGCCGTGCAGGACCAGATCAAGGTGCTGGAGAACGGCACGCTGCAACCGTGGACGCAAGACTGATGGGCACCGCTGCGCTTTCCCCGCACGCCGGCGACGCCGGCTTCGACCTTTCCGCCTGGAGCGCGCAGGCGCTGCAGCGCGTCGAGGACGCCCTGGAGGCCTGGGTGCCCGCCGATGCGCCGGGCGGCCTGGGCGATGCCATGCGCTACGCGGTGCTGGGCGCCGGCAAGCGCCTGCGCCCGCTGCTGGTGCTGGCCGCGGCCGAGGCGGTGTCGGGCCACGCTGGTGCGGCGCTGCGCGCGGCCTGCTCGGTGGAGCTGATCCACGCGTATTCGCTGGTGCACGACGACATGCCGTGCATGGACAACGACGTGCTGCGCCGCGGCAAGCCCACGGTGCACGTGCAGTTCGGCCAGGCCCAGGCACTGCTCGCGGGCGATGCGCTGCAGGCCCTGGCCTTCGAACTGCTCACGCCCGAGGACGACGTGCCCGAAGCCATGCAGGCCCGGCTGTGCCGCCTGCTGGCGCGGGCCGCGGGTGCCGACGGCATGGCCGGCGGCCAGGCGATCGACCTGGCCAGCGTGGGCATCGCGCTGTCGGAGGACGAATTGCGGCGCATGCACCGCCTCAAGACCGGGGCGCTGCTGCAGTCCAGCGTGCTGATGGGCGCGGCCTGCGGAGCGGCGGCGCCCGCTGCGTGGGAGGCCCTGTCGCGCTACGGCGCGGCCCTGGGGCTGGCCTTCCAGGTGGTGGACGACGTGCTCGACGTGGTGGCCGATTCCGCCACGCTGGGCAAGACGGCCGGCAAGGACGCGGCCAGCGACAAGCCCACCTATGTCTCGCTGCTGGGGCTGGACCGCGCGCGCGCCTACGCGGCCGCGCTGCGCGACGAGGCGCATGCCGCCCTGCAGGGCAGCGGCCTGGCAGGCACGCGCGTGCTGGCGGCGCTGGCCGACATGGTGATCGACCGATCCCGCTGAGACTGGGGGCCGGACCGCGACGCGTCCCGCCCCGTTCCCCGGCGCATGCATGCCGGCGCCCCCCAACCAAGAGCAATATGTCCACGAATTCCTTCCCTCTCCTGCAGACCGTGAACGACCCGGCCGACCTGCGCCGCATGTCGCGCGCCCAGCTGAAAGAGCTGGCCGCGGAACTGCGCGCATTCGTGCTGGACAGCGTGTCCAAGACGGGAGGGCATCTCAGTTCCAACCTGGGAACGGTGGAACTCACGGTGGCGCTGCATACCGTGTTCGATACCCCGCGCGACCGGCTCGTGTGGGATGTCGGCCACCAGACCTATCCGCACAAGATCCTGACCGGACGGCGCGACCGCATGCCCACGCTGCGCCAGCTGGGCGGCCTCTCGGGCTTTCCCCAGCGCACGGAAAGCGAGTACGACACCTTCGGCACGGCCCACTCCAGCACCAGCATCTCCGCGGCCCTGGGCATGGCCATGGCCGCCCGCCAGCGCGGCGAGGACCGCCACGCCGTGGCCATCATCGGCGACGGCGCGATGACGGCCGGCATGGCCTTCGAGGCGCTGAACAATGCCGGCGTGGCCGACGCCAACCTGCTCGTCATCCTCAACGACAACGACATGAGCATCAGCCCGCCCGTGGGCGCGCTCAACCGCTACCTGGCGCAGCTCATGAGCGGGCAGTTCTACGCTGCCGCGAAGAACGTCGGCAAGACGGTGCTCGGGCCCGTGCCGCCGCTGCTCGAACTCGCCAAGCGCTTCGAGCAGCAGGCCAAGGGCATGGTGGTGCCGGCCACGCTGTTCGAGAAGTTCGGCTTCAACTACATCGGCCCGATCGACGGGCACGACCTCGATTCGCTCATTCCCACGCTGGAGAACATCAAGGGCCTGAAGGGCCCGCAGTTCCTGCACGTGGTCACGAAGAAGGGCCAGGGCTACAAGCTGGCCGAGGCCGATCCCGTGGCCTACCACGGCCCGGGCAAGTTCGACCCGAGCGTGGGCCTGACCAAGCCCGCCACGCCGCCCAAGCAGACCTTCACGCAGGTGTTCGGGCAGTGGCTCTGCGACATGGCCGCGCAGGACGAGCGGCTCGTGGGCATCACGCCCGCCATGCGCGAGGGCTCGGGCATGGTGGAGTTCGAGAAGCGCTTTCCCGGCCGCTACTACGACGTGGGCATCGCCGAGCAGCATGCCGTTACCTTCGCCGCAGGCATGGCCTGCGAGGGCGTGAAGCCCGTGGTGGCGATCTACTCCACCTTCCTGCAGCGCGCCTACGACCAGCTCATCCACGACGTGGCACTGCAGAACCTGCCGGTGGTGTTCGCACTGGACCGCGCGGGCCTCGTCGGTGCCGATGGCGCCACGCATGCGGGTGCCTACGACATCCCCTTCGTGCGCTGCATCCCGAACATGAGCATCGCCTGCCCGGCGGACGAGCGCGAGTGCCGGCAGCTGCTGTCCACCGCCTACGGACAGGACCACCCGGTGGCCGTGCGCTATCCGCGCGGCAGCGGCGCGGGCGTGGCACCCCTTCCGGGCCTGGAGGGACTGCCCTTCGGCAAGGGCGAGGTGCGACGCACCGGGCAACGCATCGCGATCCTGGCATTCGGCACGCTGCTGTATCCCGCGCTGCAGGCCGCCGAAACGCTGGACGCCACGGTGGCCAACATGCGCTGGGCCAAGCCGCTGGACACCGCGCTGCTGCTGGAGCTCGCCGCCACGCACGACGCCTTCGTGACGGTGGAAGAGGGTGCCGTGCTGGGCGGTGCCGGCAGTGCCGTGTGCGAGGCGCTGAACGCCGCCGGCATCCAGAAGCCGGTGCTGCAGCTCGGCCTGCCGGATGTGTTCATCGAGCACGGCGATCCGGCGAAGCTGCTCGCGCTCCAGGGCCTCGATGCCGAGGGCATCGTGCGGTCCATCACGGCACGCTTCGGTCCCGCCGCGGGCTGACGCAGGTCGCTCCAAGCTTGCAGAAGGCTGAGGGCCGCGCGCTCGGTGTTTTTCTTTCGCGGGAAAACCCCCAACGGCCCGGAGTGGCCCATTCCTACAATCGTTTCCGGCTGAAACAGTCCGTCCCGGCCGCTCCGTGATCCGGAGCCCCGGGCCGTTCGCTCGCAATCAATTACCGGAGACCCATCCATGGACCGTCGTTCCATCCTCAGGCACGCAGGCATCGCCGGCGTGCTGGCGGCCGGCGCAGCCCCCGCTGTGCATGCCCAGGCCAGCATCCGCTGGCGCCTTGCGTCCAGCTTCCCGAAATCGCTGGACACCATCTACGGCACGGCGGAAGTGTTCTCCAAGAAGGTCAGCGAAGCCACCGGCGGCAAGTTCCAGATCTCGGTGCATGCCGGCGGCGAGCTGATGCCGGCCTTCGGCGTGGTGGACGGCGTGCAGAACGCCTCCGTCGAGATGGCGCACACGGCGCCTTACTACTTCTACGGCAAGGACCCGACGTTCTGCCTGGGCTGCGCCGTGCCCTTCGGCCTGAACGCGCGGCAGATGAATGCCTGGATGTACGAGGGCAACGGCCTGAAGCTCATGCGCGAGTTCTATGCCAAGTACAACATCATCAGCTTCCCCGGCGGCAACACGGGCGCGCAGATGGGCGGCTGGTTCCGCAAGGAGATCAAGTCCGTCGCCGACCTCAAGGGCCTGAAGTTCCGCACCAACCCGTTCGCGGGCAAGGTGCTGGAACCCTTCGGCGTGATCCCGCAGTCCATCCCCGGCGCCGACCTGTATCCCGCGCTGGAGAAGGGCACGATCGACGCGCTGGAGTGGGTGGGCCCGTACGACGACCAGAAGCTGGGCTTCAACAAGGTCGCGCCGTTCTACTACTACCCCGGCTGGTGGGAGGGCGGCCCGCAGCTGGACTTCTACATCAACACCAAGGCCTGGGAAGGCCTGCCGGCCGAGTACAAGGCCGTGGTGGAAGCCGCCGCTTCGCACGCCCACGTCACGATGCTTTCCAAGTATGACGCGCGCAACCCCGTGGCGATCAAGCAGCTCGTGGGCTCGGGCACCAAGCTGCGTCCGTTCACGCAGGACGTGATGAATGCAGCGTTCAAGTCGGCGCAGCAGATCTACGCGGACCTGAACAACACCAATCCGGAGTGGAAGAAGGTCTATACCGATTACGCCAAGTTCCTGGCGGACGAGAACGCGTGGTTCCGGTTCACGGAAGGCACGTTCGACCGGTTCATGCAGGCGCAGAAGCTCTGAGCCGGTTGCTGGGTACAAGAAGAAGCTACGTGTTTCTTTGGGGCGGCCTTCGGGTCGCCTTTTTTCTTTGGGGGGGTGGTTTTTTCCCGGGGCCGGGATGTGCGCCCGGCGGCGCACCTACTTTCTTTTGCTTCGCCAAAAGAAAGTAGGCAAAGAAAAGGCGAGCCCTGGTGTCTGCGTCCCCCTTCGCCCTTTGGGCGAAGGGGGCAGCCTGTGGTGCTCGGAGGCAAGGCGCGGCTGCGGAACTCGCTGCGCGCTGGCGCGCTCCGCTCGGACAACCGCAGCCAGTCAGATCACGAAGCAGGCGTGTCCTTCGGCACGCCTGCGCGCCTTGCCTCCTGCGCTCCTCGGCGCAGCCACGAGGGCGGGGTGCAGCACACGGGCCATTGCTTCGCTCGGCCTGGGGTGCGCGAGTGCGTTGCACCGCGCAACGTGTTTTTCGGGGCAGAGCGGTGGTGGCCTTGGCCGAGCGCAGCGATGGTCTGTGGGGCCGAGCAACGCGAAGGCCCGGGTCACTCCCTTCTGGATGCGCCTGGGGCGCGCAGGGGGTGGGGTGGCGGACGTGCCGAAGGACACGCCCGCTTCGTGAACTGACTTGCCGTGGTTGTCCGAGCGGAGCGCACGGAGTGCGCGCAGCGAGTTCCACGGCACACCCCACCCCCGAGCACCCCAGGTTGCCCCGTTCGCCCTGCGGGTGAACGGGGACGCATCCAGCAGGGTCGCCCTTTCTTTGGTTACTTTCTTTCGGCGAAGCGAAAGAAAGTGACTCGCCCGCCGGGGCGACATCCCGGCTCCGGGAAACAAACCCTCAGCGAGCCTGTGCCTCAGGCGGAGACGAGGACAGGGCCGAAGGCACACCCCCGGCCCCCGCCCTCACCACACTCTCCCCGAACGCCACCAGCAACCCCGCATCCGCCGCATGCACCCAGGTGATTCCCCCGCCCTTGCGGCGCAGCAGGATGCGCGGCGCGATGATGGCCTGGAACCACGGCCAGTGCACGATCTTGAAGCTGGCCACGTCGGCCGCGCGCACCCGCTTGTCCCAGAGCCATGTCTGCACGATCACGCCACCGTCGTCGGTCGAACGGAAGCGTGTGCGGCTGCAGACCATCCACCAGCCCATCCAGCCGATCAGCACGGCCGCGAGGCCGAAGGTCGCCAGGGCGGGAAAGGTCCATTGCGCGCTGCGCAGCGCGGGGATGGACCAGAGCGCGAAGCCCGCCAGCCCGCCCACGATGGCCACGGCGAGCAGCCGCACCAGGGGCGGGAAGGCGGCGCTTTCGATGTCGATGGCGGCCCCGCCGTTGCCGGGCGGGGGCTGTCCATGGTCCTGCGTCATTGCGGCGTGCTGGCCGTGCCTTCCGGTGCGGGTTCGGGCGCCGCGGGCTCGGGCATCGGTTCCGGCATCGGCATCGCGGGCTCCGCGCCCGGGGCGGCGGAGGCGCCGTTCGCGGGTTTGCCGGTGCCGAAGGGGTCGTCCATGTTGATGGACGGTTCCGCCGAGCTGTCCGCGGGCATGTCGAGCTGCACCTTGTCCAGATCGACCACCTTTTCCTTGTCGAGGAAGATGGTCACGGTCTGCGGGAAGAAGATCACGATGCCCACGAGGATCAGCTGCATCACCACCCACGGGATGGAGCCCATGTAGATGTCGCTCGATTTCACCGGGCGGTCGATGCGCTTTTCCTTGAACAGCGTGTCGGCGATGCCGCGCAGGTAGAAGAGGGCGAAGCCGAAGGGCGGGTGCATGAAGCTGGTCTGCATGTTCACGCACAGCAGCACGCCGAACCACACGAGGTCGATGCCCAGCTTGTGGGCCACGGGGCCCAGCAGCGGCAGGATGATGAAGGCGATCTCGAAGAAGTCGAGGAAGAACGCCAGGAAGAAGATGAAGAGGTTCACCACGATCAGGAAGCCGATCTGGCCGCCCGGCAGGTCGCTGAGCATGTGCTCGATCCAGATCGCGCCATCGACGCCCTGGAACACCAGCGAGAACACGCGCGAGCCGATCAGGATGAACACCACCATGGCGGTGAGGCGCATGGTGCCGTCCATGGCTTCCTTGATGAGCTTCCACGTCAGTCGCTTGTGGATGGCCGCGAGGATCAGAGAGCCCACGGCGCCCATGGCGCCGGCCTCGGTGGGCGTGGCGATGGCGTGGTCCATGAAGGGCAGGCCGCCCATGGAGCCGAGCACCGCGAAGATCAGGATGGCCGAGGGGATGATGCCGCGCAGGCACTTGCCCCAGAGCGCCCAGCCGTGCAGCGTGCGCGCCGTCCTGGGCAGGCCGGGCACGTATTCCGGGCGGATGCGGCCGAGCAGGAAGGTGTAGATCGCGAAGATCAGCACCTGCAGGATGGCGGGGCCCCAGGCGCCCTTGTACATGTCGCCCACCGAGCGGCCGAGCTGGTCGGCCATGACGATCAGCACCAGCGAGGGCGGCACCAGCTGCGTGATGGTGCCCGAGGCGGCCAGCACGCCGGTGGAATAGCGCATGTTGTAGCCGTAGCGCATCATCACGGGCAGCGAGATCATGGCCATGGCGATCACCTGGCCGGCCACGGTGCCGGTGATGGCGCCCAGGATGAAGCCCACGATGATGACCGAGTAGCCCAGGCCGCCGCGCACCGGGCCGAAGAGCTGGCCCATGGAGTCCAGCATGTCCTCGGCGAGGCCGCATTTCTCGAGCACCGCGCCCATCAGCGTGAAGAACGGGATGGCCAGCAGCAGGTCGTTCGACAGGATGCCGAACATGTTGATCGGCAGGTTGGCCATGAAATTGGCCGGGAACCAGCCCATCTCGATGGCGAAGAAGCCGCTGAACAGGCCCAGGGCCGCGAGCGAGAACGCGACCGGAAAGCCGATCAGCATGATCACGATCAGCCCCGCGAACATGATCGGGGCGAAGTTTTCCATGTGCATGGGGAGAGTCTTCCTGGAGAAGTCGGGTCGGTCGGCGCTTTTTTGTCGATGCGTTTACTGCACCGGCTTCTCGTAATGCGTGCTGATCTGCAGGTGGCCCGTCAGGTAGGCCACGCGCTTGACGATCTCGGCCAGGCCCTGCAGGAAGACCGCGCCGAAGCCCACGGGCAGCAGCAGCGCGGCCGGCCAGCGGATCAAACCGCCGATGTTGCCGGACATCTCCTTGGTGACATACATGTTCCAGAAGAAGGGCCAGGTGAGCCAGGTGAGCAGGCCCATCACGGGCAGCAGGAAGAAGATGAGGCCGAACAGATCGACGAAGACCGGTCCGCGGCCGCGCAGCTTGCCGTAGATGATGTCCACGCGCACGTGTTCGTTGAGCTTGAGCACCACGGGTGCGCCCAGCATCACGGTGGTGCCGAAGAGGTACCACTGGATCTCGAGCCACGCGTTGGAGCTGAGATCCAGCCCGTAGCGCACCAGGGCGTTGCCCGCGGAAATCAGGGCGGCGGCGAGCACGGCCCAGCCCGCGATCTTGCTGAGCTTGGTGGAAACCCAGTCCATGCCCCTGGCCAGTTGGAGGAGTCCTGTCACGCTTGCTGTCTCCTGTCGTTCACGTTGTTCGATGGATGTGCGCGGCAGGAAGAAACCACGGCGCCGCGCCCGCCCGGGATTAAAGCGGATCGTACGGCGCCTGGGCTGAGAAAAGGCTGACGCGGGGGGCTGGGGTTTTCCCGTGCGTGGCCGTGCGCCGCAGGCCGCGGCGCATGGCGGCGGTCCGCCGGCACCGGTGGATTCCACCCTGCGGCAGGATCGGCGTGGCGACCGGAGCGCCTGGGAGGGCGAAGAATGAAAAAGCCGGCCCGGGGCCGGCGTCATTCAGGGTCGTGGATCCCGGGGCGGCAGCCGGTCCGTGCCGCCGGGCGGGTCGCGCCGCCGGCGCGGCCACCACTGCTCGATGCATTCGGCGGCCCGGTCCCGTCCGCCCAGGCCGAAGGCCAGGGCCAGCCCGAAGACCACGCCCCCCAGCAGGATGAGGAAGCTCTGGCGCACGATGTCGCCGCCGATGCCGAGCTGGTCCAGCGCGATCAGCACCGAGAACACCACGATGGCGTACTGCGCCGCCTTGCCCGGCAGCGCCGTGTCGGCCATGCCGGCGCGGCGCAGGTACGCGGAGACGAGTTCGCCGACCACGCGGCCGAAATACGTGCCCAGCACCAGGATCAGCAGCGCGACGAAGAGGTTCGGGATGAACCACAGCACGCGGCTGAGGAGGGCGGTGACGTAGCTCAGGCCCAGGCTGTTGAAGGCGACCAGCAGGGCCGCCAGCAGCACCAGGCCGTACGCCAGCAGGCCAAAGATCGCCGTGGCGTCGCGGCGCGAGCCGGCCTGCCGCAGGAAGTCGTCCAGGCCCGCGCGCTCGGTGAGCACGTGGAAGTTGATGGCGCGCAGCCCGCGCGTGACCGCGAAGCGCACGGCCTTCGCCACGAGCCAGCCCGCCGCGAGGATGAGCAGGGCGAACAGCAGGCGCGGCAGGTAGGCGCCCAGTTGGAAAAGGAAGGCGCGGGCCGGTTCCAGGTGGATGGATAGGTTGTCCATGGGAAGAAGCCTCGGGGATCGGGTCGGTGGCGGGAAAGCGGCGGCGCCGTCAGGCGGGGGTGTCGGGCAGGGTCGGCGTGGGCGTGGGCGCCGCGGCCGCGCCGATCAGCGCGAGGATGCCCTGCAGCGGCACCTGGGCCCAGTCCACCCGGTTGCCCAGTTCGTAGCGGAGTTCGTAGAGCGCCTTCTCCAGCTCGAACAGGGAGATCAGGGCGGGATCGGCCGCAAGGCCTTCCGCCGCGTAGGCCGCCAGGAAGGCATCGCGGACCTGGTGCTCCCAGTGCCGTGCCGCCTCGTCCAGGCGCACCATCTCCTCGGTGGACTGAGTCAGGTGCTTGAGGGCGGCCCAGCGCGCGTAGTTGAACGAGCGCAGCATGCCGGCCACGTCGCGCAGGGGGGAACTCTTGGCGCGGCGTTCCTCGAACGGCCGGCCGGGCTCGCCCTCGAAATCGATGATGACGAAGTCGTTGCCCGTCACCAGCACCTGGCCCAGGTGGTAGTCGCCGTGGAAGCGGGTCTTGGTGCCCGTGGGCGCGTCCGCGCCGCCGGCCGCGAGGCGCTCCATGATGAGTGCGCGCCGCGCCAGCACCGCCTGGGCGTCCGTCTGCGCCGCGGGCGGCAGTTCGCCCACGCGCCGCTCCAGCAGGGCGAGCGTGTCTTCGGCCTCGGCGCGCGCGCGCTGGCGGAAGGCGGCCACGTCCTGCGTGGTGACGGGTTCGGGGTCGAAGGCGGCATCGCCGGTGCGCCGTGCCAGCGCCTGGTGCAGCTGCGCCGTGCGCTGGC
This sequence comes from Acidovorax sacchari, assembly GCF_042847045.1. Taxonomy (NCBI): domain Bacteria; kingdom Pseudomonadati; phylum Pseudomonadota; class Betaproteobacteria; order Burkholderiales; family Comamonadaceae; genus Acidovorax; species Acidovorax sacchari. The sequence continues at coordinate 3,720,231 of NZ_AP035783.1, read as the reverse complement.
CCAGGGTCGCGGCCAGGGCCAGGTAGCCGCCATGCACGTCAACGGCGGGGCCGGCCGCCTGCGCCACGCGCGTGTCTTCCAGGAACCGCTCCAGGTAGCCGAGGGTGTACTCCCATCCGTCGCCCTGGTTGGCCACGTAGGACTGCACCAGTGCGAGCGTCATGGTGGTGCCGCCGGGCGCCACGTATTCCACCGACCCCGCCACCGGCACGCAGTGCGGGAAACGGGCGACCTCCGTGAGGAAGCGGCCGACCTCCAGTTCGGGATTCACGCCCTCGCGCAGGCGGCGGTAGCCCTTGAGGAACAGGGTCTCGCCCAGGGCGACGACGGTGTTGCTGCTCTGGGCACCGGGCCGTTCCACGGGCAGCGCGTCCAGGTCCGCGGCCAGCGCGTCGAAGGCCGAGGTGCGCCGGAACCGCACCCGCCCGCCCTGGTCGGTGGAGAGTTCCGTTCCCTCGCCCATGGCGCGCACGACGGCGCGGCAGAAGGACTCGTCATGGAAGGCGTCGCCCATCACGCCCACCTGGGCCTGCTGGCGCACGCGCGCCACGCCGGCCGGCGAGATGCGGCGCATGCGCTCTTCGCTGCCTTCCTCCCAGGCCAGGGCCAGGGGCACGAAATAGGTCGCGGCCGGCCCCAGGGCACCGCCGGGCTTCGCGGCAGGCTCCACGCCCAGCAGCGGCAGCATCCATTCGCAGTCCTCGCCGGCCTTCCACACCGTGTGGTCCAGGATGCGCGCGCCCGCGATGGCCGTGCCCTTGTCCGCATACCAGCGCTGCAGTTCGATGAAGCGCGGCAGGGTGTCGTCCTCGAACTGCGTGCGCATGCGCTCGGCCATGCCGATGCGCCAGGGCATGACGCGGTCGCGGAAGAAGCTGGTCCACCCGTCGAACAGCACGAGCACGGGCCGTTCCTGCAGGTCCAGGCCCTCCTGGTGCCAGGAGGGCACCGGGGCTTCGTTGGAGAGGCGGAACCAGTAGAAGCCGTAGGAGTGCAGGGTGAGCAGGTAGGGCAGGTCGCCGATGGGCGGGAAGGTGACCCGCCCGAGCATCTCGATCGGCGTGCGGCCCCGGTAGGCCGACAGGTCCAGTTCCACCGGCTGGGCGGCGCGCGAGAGGTTGAACACCGTGAGGATGACGTCGTCCTCGTGTTCGCTCACATAGGCCAGGATCTTGCGGTTGCCGGGCTTGAGGAAAGTGCGGCGCCCGCGGCCGAAGGCGCGGCTGGTCTTGCGCACGGCCAGCATGCGGCGTGTCCAGTGCAGCAGGGAGCTGTGGTCGCCCGACTGGGCCTCCACGTTCAGCGCCTCGTAGCCGTACACCGCGTCCATGATGGGCTGCAGGTAGAGCCGCTGCGGATCGGAACGCGAGAAGCCGCCGTTGCGGTCGGGCGACCACTGCATGGGCGTGCGCACGCCGTTGCGGTCCCCCACGAAGACGTTGTCGCCCATGCCGATCTCGTCGCCGTAGTAGATGATGGGCGAGCCCGGCATGGACAGCAGCATGCCGTTCATGAGCTTGACGCGGTCCAGGTCGTTCTCCATCAGCGGCGCGAGCCGGCGGCGGATGCCCAGGTTGATGCGCGCGCGCATGTCGGCCGCGTACATGCTGTACATGTAGTCGCGTTCCTTGCTGGTCACCATTTCCAGCGTGAGCTCGTCGTGGTTGCGCAGGAAGATGGCCCACTGGCAGCCCTCCGGGATGTCGGGCGTCTGCTGCAGGATCTCGACGATGGGGTGCCGGTCTTCCTGGGCGATCGCCATGTACATGCGCGGCATCAGCGGGAAGTGGTAGGCCATGTGGCATTCGTCGCCGTTGCCGAAATACTCGCGCACGTCCTCCGGCCACATGTTGGCCTCGGCGAGCAGGAAGCGGTTCCCGTATTCCGCATCGATCGCCGCGCGCAGCTTCTTGATGACGGCGTGCGTCTCGGGCAGGTTCTCGTTGGTGGTGCCGTCGCGCTCCACCAGGTAGGGAATCGCGTCGAGCCGGAAGCCGTCCACGCCCATGTCCAGCCAGAAGCGCATGGTCTTGAACACCGCTTCCAGCACCAGCGGGTTGTCGAAGTTCAGGTCCGGCTGGTGGCTGAAGAAGCGGTGCCAGTAGTACTGCTTGGCCACCGGGTCCCAGGCCCAGTTGGAGGTCTCGGTGTCCGTGAAGATGATGCGCGTGCCCTGGTAGATCTGGTCGGTGTCGCTCCAGACGTAGAAGTCCCGCTCGGGCGAGCCGGGCGGGGCCCGCCGCGCGCGCTGGAACCACGGGTGGTCGGACGAGGTATGGTTGATGACCAGCTCGGTGATCACGCGCAGGCCGCGCGCGTGCGCGGCGTCCAGCATCTCCTTGAAGTCCGCGAGGGTGCCGTACTGCGGATGCACGTCCTCGTAGTCGGCGATGTCGTAGCCGTCGTCGCGCAATGGCGAGGGGTAGAACGGCATGAGCCAGATCGTGTTGACGCCCAGGTCCTTCACGTAGTCCAGCTTGGCGGTCACGCCCTTGAAGTCGCCGTAACCGTCGTTGTTGCTGTCGAAGAACGCCTTCACGTTCAGCTGGTAGATGACGGCGTCGCGGTACCACTGGGGGTCGCCCTGCGTGTCGATTTCCGGGGTTTCGGGCATGACCACGGGGCCCGGTTCGGGCAGCGGCCCGGCGGCGGGGTCCGCGGCCGGGAGGGGTTGGCGCAGCAGGGGGGCGTTCATGGCATCACTGGAAGGGATCGATGTCTCCGGCGCCGGCAACGCGGCGCCGCACGGAGAAGATGTGGGCGGGCGCGCGCTGCGGATCCAGCAGCACGTAGTGGGTGTCGCCCTGCCAGAGGAAGCGCTGCTGGCTCAGCAGGTCGTGCATCTGCCAGTCGGCCGCGGGTGGGTCGCCCGCCGCGATGGCGATGTCGGACGCGGTCAGGCGCATCCAGCCCGATTGCGGGTGGTGCGGGTCGAGGTTGACCACCGTCACGATCACGTCGCGGCCGTCCGGCGAGCGCTTCAGGTAGGCCAGCAGCATGTCGTTGTCCACCGGCAGGAAGCGCAGGCTGTGGTCGGCCTGCAGGGCAGGGTGGGTGCGGCGGATGTGGTTCACGCGGGCGATGAGCGGCCGCAGGTTGCCGGGCCGCGCCAGGTCCCAGTGCCGCAGCTGGTATTTTTCGGAGTCGCGGTACTCCTCGCTGCCGGGCTCGCGCGGCAGGTGCTCCAGCAGTTCGTAGGCCGGCCCGTAGATGCCGTAGTTGGCCGAGAGCGTGGCGGCCAGCACCAGCCGCAGCGCGAACATGGCGGGCTCGCCGCCCTGCAGCTGCGCATGCAGGATGTCGGGCGTGTTGGGCCATACGTTGGGGCGGAAGTAGTCCCGCCCGGGCGCGGTGTTGAGCTCGGTGAAATAGTCCTGCAGTTCCTGACGGGTGTTGCGCCAGGTGAAGTAGGTATAGGACTGGGTATAGCCCCGCTTGGCCAGGCCGTGCATCACCTTGGGGCGCGTGAAGGCCTCGGCCAGGAAGATCACGTCGGGGTGCTCGCGCTGGATGTCGCCGATCACCCACTCCCAGAAGCCGAAGGCCTTGGTGTGCGGGTTGTCCACGCGGAAGATGCGCACGCCCTCGCCGATCCAGTGCGCGAACACGCTGCGCAGCTCCTTCCAGAGGCCGCGCCAGTCCTCGCATTCGAAATGGAAGGGGTAGATGTCCTGGTACTTCTTGGGTGGGTTCTCGGCGTACTGCACGGTGCCGTCGGGGCGCCAGCGGAACCAGTCCGGGTGCTCGCGCACGTAGGGATGGTCCGGCGCGCACTGGAAGGCGATGTCCAGCGCGATCTCGATGCCGTGTTCCCGTGCCCGTGCCACGAGGCGGCGGAAGTCCTCCGGCGTGCCCAGCTCGGGATGGATGGACTTGTGCCCACCCTCGTCGGCGCCGATCGCCCACGGGCTGCCCACGTCGCCGGGCGCGGCGGTGAGGGTGTTGTTGCGGCCCTTGCGCTGTACCCGGCCGATGGGGTGGATGGGCGGGAAGTACAGCACGTCGAAGCCCATGGCGGCGATGCCGGCCAGCCGGCCCTCCACGTCGCGGAAGGTGCCGTGCATGCCCGGCACGGCCGCGGTGGAGCGCGGGAAGAGTTCGTACCAGGTGCTGAAGCGCGCGCGCTCCCGGTCCGCGCGCAGCGGCAGCGCGACGGGGTGGCGGGTTTCCAGGCTGCGGTCCGGGTGGCGGCGCATCGCCTCGGCCGCGGCTTCCTGCAGCGCCAGCGCCTTGAGCGGCGCCGCATCGGCGCTGTCCTCGCGGGCGCCGCGTTCCAGCGCCTCCGCCCATTCCTCGAGCTGCCGCGCGTCGGCCGGCGTGGGGTGCGCCGCGGCCCGCATGGCTGCAGCCCGGGCGTCGGCCGCGCCCACGCGCGCCGCCACGCGGATGTCCGCCGGATCCACGCGGCGCTGCATGTCGTGCCGCCAGGATTCGAAGGCGTCCACCCAGGCGACCACGGTATAGCGGTAGAGCCCGGGATCGGGCGGCGTGAACTCGGCCCGCCACTCGTCGTTCACCCCGGGGTGCATCGGCACCTCGGCCGGCGCGGTGGGGGCGCCGGGGCCTTCCTCCTTCCACCACTGCAGCATCGCCCGTGGCACGTCGTGTCCGTCGGTGAAGCAGTGGGCGGTGATGCGCACCGCCTCGCCCGCCACGCGCTTGACCGCGAAGCGGCCACCGTCCACCACCGGCAGCACCGCGTCGATCACCGCGCGCGCACGTCCGTCCGCCGGAAGCGGCGGCGCCGCGCGCGGCACGGCCTGCGCGGTGGTGGCCGGCGCGGGCAGGCGGTGTCCGGGGCCGGAGGGCGCAGTGGACGGTGCGGGCCGGCCGGTGCGGGAGGAGGGCTCGGAGTCAGGCGGGGAAGGCATGGCGTGCAGGCTCCTGTCGGAGGATGAGGGTGGACAGCGGCGGTAGCGTGAGGCACAGCGACTGCGCCCAGTGGTGCGAGCGCACGGGTGCGGCTTCCACGCCGCCCAGGTTGCCCCAGCCGGCGCCGCCGAATTCGCGGGCGTCGCTGTTGAAAAGTTCCCGCCAGTAGCCGGCGGAAGGCACTCCCACGAGGTAGTTCTCGCGCGGCACGGGCGTCATGTTGCAGACCACCAGCACGGGCGTGGCGCCCTGGCGCTGGGCCTCGGCGCCGGGCTTGCGCAGGAAGGCGATCACGCTGCGGCCGGCGTCGTCGGCCTCCACCCACTGGAAGCCCTCCGGGGAAAAATCGATATCGTGCAGGGCGGGCTCGCTGCGCAGCACGCGGTTGAGTTCGCGCACCATGCGCTGTAGGCCGCCGTGCAGCGGGCCGTCGCAGACCCACCATTCGAGTTCGCCCTCGTGCGTCCATTCGCGGCGCTGGCCGAACTCGCCACCCATGAAGAGCAGCTTCTTGCCGGGGTGGGCCCACATCAGGCCGAACAGCGCGCGCAGGTTGGCGAACTGCTGCCATTCGTCCCCCGGCATCTTGTTGACGAGCGAGCCCTTGCCATAGACGACCTCGTCGTGCGAGAGCGGCAGCACGAAGTTCTCGTTGAAGGCATAGACCAGCGAGAACGTGAGCTTGTGGTGGTGGTAGCGGCGGTGGACCGGGTCTTCCTTGAAGTACGACAGCGTGTCGTGCATCCAGCCCATGTTCCACTTCATGCCGAAGCCCAGCCCGTTCATTTCCACGGGGCGCGAGACCATGGGCCAGGCGGTGGATTCCTCGGCGATGCTCACGGTGTCCGGATGGTCGCGGTACAGCGAGCGGTTGAGCAGCCGCATGAACTCTATCGCCTCCAGGTTCTCGCGCCCGCCATGGCGGTTGGGCACCCATTCGCCGTGCTTGCGCGCGTAGTCCAGGTAGAGCATGGACGCCACCGCGTCCACGCGCAGGCCGTCCAGGTGGTACTTGTCGAGCCAGAAGAGGCCCGAGGAGACGAGGAAGCTGCGCACCTCGTTGCGGCCGTAGTTGAAGATGGCCGAGTTCCACTCCGGGTGGAAGCCCTGGCGCGGGTCGGCGTGCTCGTACAGGTGCGTGCCGTCGAACTCCGCCAGTCCATGCGCGTCCATCGGGAAGTGCGAGGGCACCCAGTCCAGCAGCACGCCGATGCCGCGCTGGTGCAGGTGGTCCACGAAGTACATGAAATCCTGCGGCGTGCCGTAGCGCGACGTGGGCGCGAAATAGCCGGTGGTCTGGTAGCCCCAGGAGCCGTAGAACGGATGTTCGGTAATGGGCATCAGTTCCACGTGGGTGAAGCCCATCGACTGCACGTACTCGCCCAGCGCGTGTGCCAGTTCGCGGTAGCCCATGAACTGGCCGTCCCTGCGCCGCCAGGAGCCGGCGTGCACCTCGTAGATCGACATCGGCGCGTTCAGCGCATTGCGCGGGCCGCGCGAGGCCATCCAGTCTCCGTCGTTCCAGGTGTAGTCCAGGTCCCATATGCGCGAGGCGGTGCGCGGCGGCAGCTCGGAGCAGATGGCCAGTGGGTCTGCCTTTTCCAGCACCCGGCCGCCGTTGCGCGACACGATGCGGAACTTGTAGGCCTGCCCGTGGGCGGCGTAGGGCGCGAAGCCCTCCCACACGCCGCTGTCGTCGCCGCGCGGCGCCAGCGGGTCTGCCTCCGGGTTCCAGCCGTTCCAGTCACCGATCACCGACACCGAGGCCGCGTTCGGGGCCCAGACCGCGAAGTCCGCACCGCGCGCATCCTGCGCGGGCACGCCGGCTGTGCGGCGCAGGTGGCAGCCCAGCGACTGGTAGAGGCGTGCGTGCGTGCCCTCGCGCAGCAGGTAGGCGTCGTGGGCGGTCAGCAGGGAGGAATCGTTGGACGGCACGGTGGGATCCTGGAGAAGGTCGGGGAAGAAGGAACGCAACAAGAAAGCCGGCTTCCGCACGACCGTGTCGGCTGGAAGCCATTGGCGCATGCAGCGGCCGGTCGAGCTCGCGCGGCAGCGGCGACTGGGCCTGTAGGACTGGGCCGCTTTGGCGGCCGCGCGTGGAATGCCGTCATTCGCGCATCGCCATCTCGCGCATCCGGCGCCGCAGGGCGCGTTCGCGCTTGCGTTCGGCCTCGTGGTCCTCGCGCACCGCGCGCAGCAGGGCCACGGCCATCAGCACCAGCACCAGCGCGAACGGCAGCGCGAACACGATGGTGGCGGTCTGCACCGCCTGCAGGCCGCCCGCGAACAGCAGCGACAGCGCGATGCCGGCCACCAGCAGGCCCCACACGATCTTCACGCGCGCGGAAGGGTCCGGATCGCCCCGGGTGCTCATCGTGCCCAGCACCAGCGTGGCCGAGTCGCCCGAGGTGACGAAGAACACCACCACCAGCACCGTGGCCACGATGGACATCGCCAGCCCCAGCGGCATCGCGCCGAACATGGCGAACATCGCGGTGGCCGGGTCGGCCTGTGCCGCGGCGGCCAGCGGGATCTGGCGGAAGATCTCCAGGTGCAGCGCCGTGCCGCCGAAGATCGAGAACCACAGGAAGCCCACGAGGCTGGGCGCGATCACGGTGCCCAGCACGAACTCGCGGATCGTGCGTCCGCGCGAGACGCGCGCGATGAACAGGCCCACGAACGGCGACCACGCGATCCACCACGACCAGTAGAAGATGGTCCAGTCGCCCACCCAGGTGCTGTCCCGGAACGGCGACATCCGCAGGCTGGTGCGCACGAATTCGCTCAGGTAGGCGCCCAGCGTGTTGGTGAAGGTGTTCACCAGCGACACCGTGGGCCCGAGCAGGAATACCGCCAGCGCCAGGAAGGCCGCGAGCAGCAGGTTCGCACTGGAGAGCCACTTGATGCCCCGGTCCACGCCGCTCACCGCCGAGGTGATGAACAGTGCCGTCGTCACCACGATGATGGCGGCCTGTGGCCAGGGGCCCACCGGCACGCCGAACACTGCCTGCAGGCCGCCGTTGATCTGCGCGGCGCCCATGCCGAGGGAGGCGGCGACGCCGAAGGCCGTGGCCACCACCGCCAGCACGTTCACCAGGGGCGAGAGGTGGCGCATGCCGCGCCAGGGCAGCGATTCGGTGGCGGAGCTCACCAGGGCCGGGGCCTGCCAGCGGAACTGGAAGAAGGCGATCGCCAGCCCGACGATGCCGTAGATCGCCCAGGGATGCAGCCCCCAGTGGAAGAAGGCGTAGCGCATGGCGGCGCCCGCGGCCTCGGGCGTCTGCGGGGCGATGCCGGGCGGCGGCAGGCCGTAGTGCGAGACCGGTTCGGCCACGCCCCAGAACACCAGGCCGATGCCCATGCCTGCCGCGAAGAGCATCGCGAACCATGTCGCGGTGGAGAACTCGGGCTCCTCGTCCTCGTCGCCCAGCTTCAGGTCGCCATAGCGGCTCAGCGCCAGGAAGAGGGCCAGCACGACCAGCCCCAGCACCACCCACAGGTACAACCATCCGAAGTTCCGCGTGATGTCCGACAGCAACATGCCGAAGAAGGCGCCGAGGCTGGCGGGGGACGCCAGCCCCCAGAGCACCACGGCCGCGATCAGCCCGGCCGAGACGGTGAGCTGCAGGTTGCCGAGCGCCGCATTGCGGACACGCACGAGCGGTGAGGGGCGCCCAGGGGGCGGCGGTGGCGCGGATGAGGATTGCATCCGCGCAGTGTGTGCGACGGCAGGCCCCCGGTCTGTCAGCCGAAGCCGGGAACGGATGAGCCCGCGGGCACCAGGCCCGGGCGGCCGCCCGGGCGGGAATTCAGCCCTGCAGCCATTCCCCGTGCGCCGCCACCACCCGGTCCACCGCGGGCCCGCACTGGCCCAGGTAGCCGGCGGGATCGGTCAGGTCGTGGATTTCGTCCTCGGTCAGGAGCCGGCCCAGGCTTTCGTGGTGGCGCATCGCTTCGGCGAAGCCGAGCTTGTGGGTGATGCCGTGCATCGATGCCTCGTAGATCCACTCGTGGGCGGTCTGCTTGCCCACGCGGCTGGAGAGCTCGAGCATCACCCGTTCGGAGAGCAGGTAGCCCTGCATCCGGCCGAGATTGGCCGCCATCGCGCCGGCATTCACTTTCAGCCCCTCCAGCAGGTGCCTGGCCTGGAACAGCATCGCCCCGGCGATCATGCAGGCCTCGGGAAGCGCCTTCCATTCCACCTTCCAGGCGATACCGTCGCGCTCGCTTTCCTGCACCATGCCCTCGACCATCATCGCGGCGCTGTAGCGCAGCGGGCGCGAGAGCCCGGCGAGGTTCTCGGCCGACACGGGATTGCGCTTGTGGGGCATCGTGGACGATCCCAGCTTGCCCTCGGGGAAGCCTTCCTCCACTTCGGCGCACTCGTCGCGCTGCATGTTGAAAAGCTCGTTGCCGATCTTCGACAGCGTGCTGCCGATGAGCGCCAGCAGGTTGGCGTACTCCGCGAAGCGGTCGCGCGCGGGCGCCCAACTGATCGGCGGCACGCCCAGGCCCAGCCTGCGCAGCACGCGCTCCTCCAGTTCCGCGGCCTTCGGGCCGAAGGCGGCCTGGCTTCCCACCGCTCCGGCCAGCATTCCCACCAGCACGCGCGGAGCGGCCTGGACGAGGCGCTCGTGGTGGCGGCCGAGTTCGTCGAGCCACACGGCGCACTTGTGGCCGAAGGTGATCGGCAGCGCCTGGACGCCGTGCGTGCGCCCGGCCATCGGCGTGTCGCGGTGCTCCACCGCCAGGCGGACCAGTTCCCGCCCCACGGCCCGCATGTCGCGCAGCGCGACCGCGTGGAATTCCTTGAGCTGCAGCGCGACGCCGGTATCGATCACGTCCTGGGTCGTGGCGCCATAGTGGATCCACTCGCCGTGGTCGCCGGAGCACGCGGCCTGCAACTGCCGCAGCGCGGGGACCAGCGAATGCTTGATGCGCCGGATATCGGCGGCCATCCTGCCGATGTCGATATTCCGGACCCTGGCCTTGTCGGCGATCTCGCGGGCCGCATCCTGGGGAATGATCCCCATGTCGGCCTGGGCGGAAGCGAGCGCGGCTTCGACGTCGAGCCACTTCTGCACGCGGTTCTCCTCGCCGAAGATGGCGCGGACTTCGTCCGTGCACCAGAGATGCTGGAGCGACTGCATGTCGAAAACGGAAACGGGCATGGGAGGGAATCCTTCGCGGTGGCAAAGCGCGGAATTCTTATGGCGTGAGCGTGCTTTGAGGGCATTGCCGCCAGTGCTTCCATTTATTCCTGCCATGAATCCCGGCCACCTGGATCCCGATCGCCTTGCGCCGGCGGCGGGGCATGTTTCAGCCCAGCAGGGCCACGCCCTTGACCTGCGCCACCACCTGCAGCCCCGGCGCCAGGCCCAGCGTGCGCGCTGACCGCCCGGTGATGCGCGCCAGCAGTGGCGTGCCCCCGGCATCCAGGGCCACCAGCACCTGGCCCGCAGGCTCGTCGTGCAGGGCCAGCACGCGGGCGGGCAGCAGGTTGAGCACGCTGGTCGCTGCCGGTGGCGCCAGTGCCAGGCTCACGTCGCGCGCCTGCACGCGCAGCCGCACCGGCGTGCCCGGCGGCAGGGCGCGGTCCGCGGCCAGCAGCAGGGCCTGGCCGCCCGGCAGGCGTACGGTCGCGATGCGGTCGGTGGCGTCGTAGCCGTCGGCCACGCCCTCGGCCAGGGTCGCGGCGAACTCGCCGTGCGCCAGCGGCAGGTCCGGCCGGGCCATGAGCGTGCCGATGGGGCCGCTGGCCAGCACGGCGCCTTCGCGCAGCAGCACGAGATGCGAGGCCAGCCGTGCCACTTCGTCGAGTGCGTGGCTCACGTAAAGCACGGGGATGTCGAGTTCGCGCTGCAGCCGCTCCAGGTAGGGCATGACCTCGGCCTTGCGTTCGGCGTCCAGCGCGGCCAGGGGCTCGTCCATGAACAGCACGCGGGGGCTCGCGGCCAGGGCGCGCGCGATCGCCACGCGCTGGCGCTCGCCGCCCGACAGCGCATGGGTGCGTCGCCCGAGCAGGTGGCCGATGCCCAGCAGCTCCACCGCCTGCTCCAGCGGCACCTGCCGCCGCGCGGGCGGCGTGCGCCGCAGGCCGTAATCCAGGTTGCCGCGCACGTCCAGGTGCGCGAAAAGCCCTGGCTCCTGGAAGACATAGCCCAGGGCGCGCCGGTGCGGCGGCAGCCATTGGCCAAGGGCGTCGTCCTGCCAGACCTCCCCCGGCACCGTCACGCGTCCGGCGCCGCGCTCCAGCCCCGCCATGGCGCGCAGCAGGCTGGTCTTGCCGCATCCGGACGGGCCGAACACCGCGATGATGCCCTGGCCCGGAAGGCGAAGGTCCGCTTCCAGGGTGAAGCGGCCGGGCCGCGGCAGGCGCAACTGCACCTCGATGGCGTCGCCGGCGACCGGGGGCAGGGCCGAGGCCTTCATGCGCGCCTCCGCGCGGGCTGCAGGGCATGCAGCGCCAGCAGCACCGCGAACGAGAAGGCCACCATGGCGCCCGCGAGCCAGTGGGCCTGGACGTACTCCAGCGCTTCCACGTGGTCATAAATCTGCACCGATACCACGCGCGTCACCCCGGGAATATTTCCGCCCAGCATGAGCACCACGCCGAACTCACCCACCGTGTGGGCGAAGCTCAGCACCCCCGCGGTCAGGAAGCCGCTCCGCGCCAGCGGCAGCGCCACGGTGAAGAACCGGTCCAGCGGCCCCGCACCCAGCAGCGCCGCGGCCTCCATCGGCCGGTCGCCCACGGCCTCGAACGCGCGCTGCAGGGGTTGCACGGCGAAGGGCAGGGAATACACGAGCGAGCCCACCAGCAGCCCGCCGAAGGTGAACGGCAGCGTGGCCAGTCCCAGCGACTGCATCAGCCGGCCGACCGCCCCGTGCGGCCCGAGCAGCAGCAACAGGTAGAAGCCGATCACCGTGGGCGGCAGCACCAGCGGCAGCGCCACCACGGCGGACACCGAGCCGCGCCATCGCGAGCGCGTGCGTGCCAGCCACCACGCGAGCGGCGTGCACAGCACGAGCAACAGCAGCGTGGTGAGTCCCGCCAGCCGCAGCGTCAGCCCGATGGCGGCGAGGTCTTCGGACGACAGCGGCATGGCCCGGCGTCAGAAGCCGTAGCCGTAGCGGCGGATGATCTCGCGCGCCTTGTCGCCGCGCAGGTACTGCATCAGCGCCGTGGCAGCCGCGTTGTCCTTGCCGGTGGCGAGCAGTACCGCATCCTGGCGGATGGGTTCGTGCATCGCATCCGGCACCTGCCAGGCCGAGCCCTTGGCGATGCGGCCGTCCTCCATTACCTGCGACAGCGCGACGAAGCCCAGCTGCGCATTGCCGCTGGCCACGAACTGGTAGGCCTGGGCGATGTTCTCGCCCGTCACCAGCCGGGGCTTGAGCGCATCGGAGAGACCCAATTTCTCCAGCGTCTGCACGGCGGCCAGGCCGTAGGGCGCCAGCTTGGGGTTGGCGATCGACAGGTGCGTGAAGTCACCCGTGCGCAGCACCTGCCCCTGGCTGTCCACGTAGTTCTCGCGGGGGCTCCACAGCACGAGCCTGCCGACGGCATAGGTGAAGCGCGAGCCCTGCACGCCCAGGCCTTCGCTCTCCACGCGCCGGGGCGTGGTGTCGTCCGCCGCCAGGAAGACCTGGAACGGCGCGCCGTTGCGGATCTGGGCGTAGAACTTGCCGGTCGCGCCGAACGACAGCACCGCCTTGTGGCCCGTGTCCTGCTCGAACGCGGCGGCGATCTTCTGCATCGGTGCCGTGAAGTTCGCCGCCACGGCCACCGGCACCTCGCCCGCGCGGGCGGTGGTGCAGGCCAGGGTGAGGACCGCGGTGGCCAGCAGGGCGCCCACACGGGCGCGGTTGCGGGCGGCAGGGCGGAAGACGGACGAGGGAGGCATTTCGCTATTCCTTGGGTGAATAGCGGTGAGTATAGGCGGGCGTCAACGGAGGTCGGCGCGGGAGCATTGGTGCGGCGGCCGTCAAAGCTGGGGCTGTGAGGCACGCTCCGGAAAGAACGCGTTGTATTTGCCTGGCCGGGACGGGTCTTTCACCAACTTCTGGAATTCGAAGCCGAAACTATGCGTGGTGATGATGTTCCCCCCCATTTCCGTCATGCGCCCTGTTTGTAGGTCGTACCAGACGTATTGGTCTGGTGCCACGACAATCGCCTTCATGGCGTTGGCCAGCCCCTGTGCGTAGGCACTGTTCTTCCATCCGGTATTGCAGGAAAGCAATGCGATGGGCATGCCCGGCTTGTAATTCGGATCGCGGCGGATCATCTGAGCCAGCTTGTCAACCGGGATGAGTTTGCCATGTTCGTCATGCAGACCATGCCTGTTTCCGTGCCCGGCGATGAGGTACAGGGTGTCGGAACCACGGATCTTGTTTGCGGCGGACCGGATGGGTTCATTGTGTGGAAAGAAATTCATATCGACCGTTGACGATGCCAACAGGCCGAGCGGATCGATTTCCGTTGTTGGAGACAGCGGGTAGATCGACGAATGCAATCCACCTTCCAGCCCTATCGGATCCTGGGTTACATACTGCCCCAACAGGGGGTCGTAGTACCGGAACCGGTTGTAGTGCAGCCCTGTCTCGGCATCGAGGTGCTGGCCCTGGAAGCGGATGGGCTGGCCGATGCCGTGCGGGTCGTATTCCTCGCGCACGGTGCCCCAGGCGTGATAGGTCGCGGCCCAGGTGACCAGGCCCGCCTGCGGGCCGTTGGCGTCCACCAAAGCGATGGGCGTGCCCAGGTGGTCGCACAGGAAATGGCGTATGCGTGTGGGCGCGGACCGGGCGGCGGACTGCCGGCGCCTGCCGACCTCCTGCAGTCCGGATGCCAGCAGCGTGGCCACCTCGGCGGGGAGCATGCCCTGCATGCGCGCGATCAGTGCCTCGCGGTCCGGCCCCATCGCGCCGTGCAGGGCGTCCTGCAGCATGCCGCGCTGCGATGGCGGCAGCGCCGCGAAGAACGCCTGCGCTTCGCCCAGGCCATCGGCGTGGCCGACATCGTCCTTTCCTTCGCTTCCCTCCATGGCGAGCATGGCCTGCATGGCCGTGGGAATGGCCTGCTCGCGCTCTAGGCGCAGCAGCGGCGCGAAGGAGCCGGGCTCGTAGAGCACGTGCTGCAGCCCCTGCGGGCCTTCGTTGTGCACGAAGCGGTCGCCGTCCCAGCCGGCATACGTGGTGGTCGCCGGCTCCGATGCAGCTGCGTGGCCGTTGCCGCTTCTGTGGCCATGGCCGAAGACGGTCTTTGCGAGCCGCCGCCCGAAGGGGTCGTAGCGGTAGCAGGCCACCCGCTGCCAGGCGCCACCGGCTGCCTCGCGCTGCCAGACCTCGCGCAGCCGGTGCAGCGCGTCGTAGCGCAGCCGCTGCGCCCGGCCGTCGGCATGCAGCGCCTGCACCCGGTTGCCGAAGGCGTCGTAGCGGTAACGGATCAGGATGCCCTTGCCGTCGCTGCCATCGATGCTGGTGCCATCGGCATCCGGCTCGGGCGTGTTCCATCCGATGCGGTTGCCCGGCCAGCGCGTGACCGGGCCTGCACCCTCGCCAGGCCCGTCGCCCGCGCGCAGCAGGTCGAAGTCCGCATCGTGCAGGTTCTCGCGCACCTGCCGCGCCCAGTCCTGACGCTCGGCGCTGGAGGGCCCGGCCGCGCGAGCCTCCAGGGGCGCGGGCAGGCGGTTGCCCGCCGCGTCCAGCGTCCAGCGCGCCTGCACCTCCGGCGAGCCCTGGCCCGCGCGGTGCAGCCCGGTCAGGCGCTGCCAGGCGTCGTAGGCGTAGCGCGTGGCCTCGCCCGGCGTCTGCACCCCCACCAGCTGGCCCAGCGGGTCATACCAGTAGCGGCGCTGGGCGAGCGTGGAGAGGGGCCCCAGGGCCGGGGCGATGCGGCCCGCAGCCGACGAAAGACCCGTATCGGATGCGTTGGCCGGGTCCGCAGGAACCACCGGCGCCGCATGGCGCAGGCCCCGCCAGTCCTGGTGCAGCAGGCGGCCCATCGGGTCGAGTTGCCGCGCATGCACGACCGCCGGCAGGTCTGCGTTGTCCTGGCCTTCGAGCACGTGCAGCGTGCGCCCCACCTCGCGGTGCAGGGCATCGCGCTCCCAGTCCACCAGCGGCTGCCCATCCAGCAGCAGCCCGTGTACGTGGCCCGATCCGTAGGCCAGCCACTGCAGCGTGCCCAGGCCTTGCGCCTGCGTGGCCGTGCGCTGGCCCAGCGGGCCCAGGGTGTGGGTGATCGCGTGTTCGAACTCAACGGGCGGCTCGCCGGCACCCAGGCTGGCCTGGAGGTGTAGCGCTTGCGGCTTCCGGTACAGCGTCTGCGTCTCTCCGCACACACGCCCGAAGGCATCGCGTGCCAGCGCCACGCGGGCCTCGGGTTGCAGCCGCTGCGCCTGCAGGGCGGCCACCAGTGATGCCTGGGCGGGATCGCCCGGGCGGTCCAGCAGGGACAACAGTGCCTGCGTGTCCAGTGCCAGCCAGCGTTCGGCGAGGGAGATGGGTCGGTCCGTGGCAGCGCCTGGGCGCGAGGAGTCGGGAGACAGGGCCGTCGGCAGGGCCATGGGCTCGATCCCGTGGGGCAGTTCTGCTTGCCAGGCCCGCGTCTGTTGCAATGCTCCGGCCGAGGTGTGCTCGAAGCGCTGGATCTGCAGCACAGCGTGCGATTCAGCCGTAGGGTTGTCGGTGGCCTCGATTGCGGCATCGCCTCCAACGCCGACACCAGCACCGGCCAATGCGCCCGGCGCCGGCAGCCGCACGGCCACGCGCGCCACCAGCCGGCCGCCCAGGTCGTAGTGCAGCCGCGTGCGCACCACCGCCCCCAGTTCCGGCCGCGCTGCCGCCCCCGGATGGTGACCCTCGCCATGCCCGTCGCCCGTGTGCGTGAGCTGGCCCGCCGCGTCGTAGCCATACACCTGGCTGCGGCCGTCGAAGCCCACTTCCTGCACCAGCCGGTCGGCCGCATCGTGCACGAAGCGCGTCACGTCGCCGTTCTCGTTGACGAGTTCCTGCAGCCGCCCGGCCACGTCGTAGCGCAGCTGCACGCCCCGGCCTGCCTGCACCTGCTCCACCACCCGGCCCCAGAGGTCGTGCCGGTAGGCGACCGTCGTGCTGGTGCCCGCGGGCTCGCCCGTGCCTTCCAGCACGTCGTGCGTGCCGTAGGTGGTCGCCTCCAGCATGCCGGCGGACGACCAGCGGTAGCGCACCGCCGTGTTGCCCGGCTGCTGCACGCCCACCAGCCGCAGCGCGCCATGCTCCAGCACGTGGTGCAGCCGGGTGCGCTGGCCCAGCGCGTCCGTGGCCTCCAGCACCTCGCCCCAGGCGCCGTGGCGCCAGGACTGGCTGCGGCCGGAGCAGTCGGTGTGCCGCGCGAGCTGGCCGCAGGCGTTGTAGGCGTAGAGGCTGCGTCCGCCCTGGGCGTCGATCATCGCCACGGGCTGGTCGCACCAGGCGAGTGTGTGGAGAGGGAAGCCTACGGTGCCGCTAGCGGCATCTTCCTGGGGTTGCTCGTATTCGAAGCGGGTGGTGAGGGATGGGGTGTCGGTCGCTCCGCCCCCGGCTGGAGCCATCGCCACCTCCACCAGTCGGCCCCAGGCGTCGTAGCGGAAGTCCGTGCGCAGCCCTGCTGCGTCCTGGCTGGCCAGCAGCAGACCGTCCTGCGCGCTGCCCGCCGCGCCCCAGTGCTGTTGCGTGCTCCGGCCATCCGGGCCCTGCACGCCCAGCAGCCGGCCCGCGCCGTCGTAGCGCCACCACGTGGTGCGGCCCAGCGCATCGGTGGCCGAGAGGCGGCGGCCAGCGCTGTCATGGCGGTAGCTCTGCTCGGCCCCATCCGGGGCCACCAGGCGCACCAGTCGCTTGAGGCCGCCTTCGCCCTCGAAGTGGTAAGCCGTCGTGCGGCCCAGGCTGTCGCGCACCACCGTGCTGCTTTGGCGATTGCCGGGCAAAGACGCGGTGGCCGGAGTCGGGCCATCCTGGCCGTCCTCCGGGCCCTGGGCTGCCTGCGCGGTATGTGCGGATGGCGCGGGTTGCGCGGATTGCGCGGCCTGCGAGGGTGACTGGCTGTACTCGAAGAAGTACGACAGCCCCTCCTCGTTGTGCTGCTCGGCCACGCGGGCGCCCGGGCGGGCCGCCACCCCCTGGCGGCGGCCCTGCGCGGTCTGGTCCTCATAGACGTAGCGGTGCTTCGGGCCCTGGCGCACCTGGTGCTCCGTCATGCGGTGCAGCGCGTCGTAGCCGAAGCGGCGCAGCACGGTGCCGTCCGCACCCAGGACCTCGGCTAGGTTGCCTGCGCTGTCGTAGCGGTAGCCCACCAGGGGTTGTGGGCGCGGTGCGGTGCCGGGTACCACGCCCGGGTCGAGCGGGTTGAGCGTGCAGTCCACGCCCACCAGCCTTACGCCGTCGTCGTGTTGCAGCAGGGGATGGGCACTTGTCTGTGCTGTCCCGGCATCCTGCGCAATGCGCTCGTAGCGCATCGCGTAGCGGCGCCCGGTGCCATCGGTGATGCCTACGACACGGCCCTGCTGTTCACCTTCCGCGCCCCACTGGTAGCGCTGGCTGCGGCCGAAGCGGTCGATCACCGCGTGCAGGACATGGTCACCCGATATGCCCGTCGGCAAGAACACCCAGGCCGGAGCGCCTGCACCGCCCGCACCCGGCACGGCGATCACGCATCCCGGGTCCGCACGCAGCACTGCCGGTATATGCGACCACCGGGGTTGCTGCGCCCACGCCAGCAGTTCGGCCGGTGTGGAAGATGGGGACGTGGAGGTGGATGCCTCCGGGGTGGAGACTGTGGTGGCTGGAGTGTCGGCAGCCATGCCACCGCCCCGCAACAGCCACAGGTCCTCGCTGCTGCTGTACAGCGCCTGCCCCGAAAGCAAGGGCTCCTCGAACGTGATCGCCCGACCCGACGCATCGAAGAGCACCGCGCGCTCATCCTGAAGCCTCAGACGCAGTTCCAGCGGCAACTTCCACCCATACCCCAGCAGCCCGCATGCCGCGCCATGCTCCGCATTCACATAGCTGCTGTACACCCGCTGCCATGCCAGCGGCAGCGGCCCGGGCAGCGCGAAGTCCAGCTCATCCGCCCCCGTCAGCACCTTCGCGCCCAGCGCCGGGTTCACCGGGTTGCCCACCGCCATGCCACCGGGGCACACCGAGCACGCCACGCCCCCGGCCGAGCCGATCAGCACCGTCGCCGAGCCCTGGACGATCGAGCCTCCCTTTTGCGTCATGTCGCCCTGCCGGGCCGCGGGTTTGCCGCTCATATGGGTGTTTTCTTTCCTGGAGGGGGCCCTGGGCCGCCCAAAGGTCGGAGATGCTAGGGAGGATCGGCCTTGGCGGGCATCATCCAATGGGAGGGTTTGTGTGTCGGCATGTAAGCATGTCCGCTGCGGCATCATCGGCCCATGCCTTCCCGTGCCGTCCGTCCCCCGAGTCCCTCCCGCAACGCCCCCATGGCGCCGGCCGCCCTGTCCGATGCGCTGGCCCATGGGCCGGCCGACCGGCGGGTGGCGGTGCTGCGCGAGATCGGTGCCGGCGGCTCGATTTCGCAGGCGGCCCGCGTGGTGGGCGTGAGCTACAAGGCCGCCTGGCAGGCGGTGGACACCCTCACCAACCTGGCCGGCGTGCCCCTGGTGGAGCGTGCGGTGGGCGGGGCCGGAGGCGGTGGCGCGCGGCTGACCGAGGCCGGGCACGCGCTGCTGCGCACGGCGGATGCGCTGGCGCAGGCGCGTGCCGGGATACTGGCCAACGCCGGTGCGTCCGGGGCGCAGGCGTCACCCTCGGGGGGGCAGGCCGGCCAGGCCCGCGCCGTGCGTCCGGCCGCGGGCCTGGCGCTGCGCACCAGCATGCGCAACCAGTGGCCCTGCATGGTGCAGGCGCTGGAGCCGATGGGCCCTGTGGTGCGGGTGTGGCTGCGGGGCGAGTCCGCAGCGGGGCAGGGCGCGAAGGCGCCGGAGGGCGGCTTGCGACTGTGTGCCCGCATCACCCGCGAGAGTGCCGAACTGCTCGGCCTGCAGCCGGGCGCCGCGGTGCTGGCGCTGTGCAAGGCCACGGCCGTGCGCGTGGAGCCCGCACAGCCCGTTCGCACCACTGCCCGGCGCGTGCCTGAAGAAGGGCCTTCCAACGCGTGGTCAGGCCGGGTGGCGCGCCTGTCGCGCGGCGGTGCGCAGGGGGACGAGGTATCCGCCGAACTCGATGCCGGCGTCCGCATGGTGGGCTTCGCGGAGCCCGGGTCCGGCCTGCGCGCGGGCCGGCGCGTGGTGATGTCGGTGGACGAGTCGGCCGTCGTCCTGGCGGTGGTGGACGCCGTATAGCCGGCGGGTGCCGGGAGCGCCGGCCTTGGCGCAAGGCAGAAAGAGCTACTCCAGCCCGAAACGCGCGCGGAATGCCTCGCAGAAGGCCTGCGTGCCGCAGAGCGAGAGGGTGACGGTGTGGCGCGGTGCACCCGTGGCGCCCGGCTCGGCCACCACGCGGCGCTGCTCCTCGTCGTAGCGCAGCGACTGCCCGGTGGAGGTTTCTTCCACGGCCTGCAGGTCGTAATC
The DNA here is from genome assembly GCF_042847045.1 of Acidovorax sacchari. Classification (NCBI taxonomy): domain Bacteria; kingdom Pseudomonadati; phylum Pseudomonadota; class Betaproteobacteria; order Burkholderiales; family Comamonadaceae; genus Acidovorax; species Acidovorax sacchari. The sequence goes on along the minus strand of NZ_AP035783.1, from coordinate 3,700,810 downwards.
CCATTCCCCGTCTTCTTCGACGGGGCCGCGCTGGCTGCCGAACCGCCCATGGGCCCAGTCCAGCACGGCAGCGATTTCCGCATGCAGCGCGTCCACGTGCTCCCCGGTAACGCTGGCCATGGCGTCCCAGGTGCCGCCGCCTTCGCCGTCTTCGCTGTAGTCGAAATCGAGGTAACGCAGGATCATGGGCCGGAAGTGGATGGGCTGGACAGTGGAAGGATGCATGGCGGACACGGCCTGCCAGGGCAGGCAGTGCACGGCGCCGATTGTCGGCGAGTGCATCCTGCAGATTGCCACAGAATGTAGGCCGACCGCTCCCTTGTGCCGCATCTGCCTTGCCCATGACCGTCCCTCCGTCCGACCCGCCCCGAGCCGCCGCCCCGTCCGCCATGCCCGTCCTGTGGGAAAGCCTGGGCCTGCGCCATACACCGCCGGGTGCTGCCGGGCCGCTCTTCGAAGGCATGGACCTGCGCATCGGGCCGGGCGCCACGCTGCTGCGGGGCGGCGACGGCCGCGGCAAGACCACCCTGCTGCGGATCATCGCGGGTGCGCTGCGTCCACAGGCAGGGCGCGTGTCGGCGAGCGGCGGCAGTATTTTCTGGGCCGATCCCCGGGGCGATGGGCCGGAACTGCCCGGCGAACAAGAGACACCGGTGGATTGGTGGGCCGGGCAGGCACGGCGCTGGCCGGACTGGAGCGCGCAGGCGCTGGCGCTGCACATCGAGGGTTTCGGCCTGGCCGGGCATGCGGGCAAGCGGATGGAGCAACTGTCCACCGGGACGCGCCGCAAGGTCCTGCTGGCAGCCGGTTTCGCCAGCGGCGCGGCGCTCGTGCTGGTGGACGAGCCGGTCGCGGGGCTGGACCGCCCGTCCGTGGAATACCTGCGCCGATGTCTCTCGGAAGCCGTGGCCTGCACTGCATCCGCGGGCTCTCGCCATGGCACCGCCGTGGTGGTGGCGCACTACGGCACGCTGGGCGGCGTGCCGTGGAACCAGGTGGTGGAACTGGGAGACTGAGCCGCCGCCCGGCCGGTCTTCCCGGAAACAGGAGGGCCGGACGGGCATGCGGGTGCCGGCGGCCAGTGCGCGGCGCACCAGCGATTCTTGCCTGCGCGCTTGGCGTCGTAGAGCGCATCGTCCGCACGCCGCAGGAATTCCGACAGTGTCTCGCTGCCCTGCAGGGTGGCGATTCCGATGCTGGCGGTTGTGGCCGTGCCGTCCTGGCCACTGTCGCGCACTGCGGCGACCAGGCCGTCCAGGAAGGTTTCGGCCTCGGCGGTGACCATGCCGGCCAGCAGGATGCCGAATTCTTCGCCGCCCATGCGCCCGCAGGGGCGGGCGCCGCACTGGGCCATGATGGCGCTGGCCACCCGCTGCAGCGCGAGGTCGCCGGCTCCGTGGCCCAGCGTGTCGTTGATGCGCTTGAAGTCGTCGATGTCGAGCAGCGCGAAGTGGATCCTGCCGGCACTGCTGCCGCCATCGGCGTCGCCCGGGGCGGCCGCGGCAATCGCCGAGCCGACCGCTTCCAGGAACGAGCGGCGGTTGCGCATGCCGGTCAGTGCGTCGTAGTTGGCGAGCCGTTCGAGCCGCAGGGTGAGCAGGGCGTTCGTGCGCCGCGAGTGGTCGATGAAGAAGCACACCGACGATGCCAGGCCGATGCCGATCACCATCAGCAGGATGAGCAGCGGTGCCTGGCCCTGCTCGCCGCTGTCCACCGAGCCCATGCGGGTCAGGATGGCCCAGCAGATGAGGTTGTAGCCGAGGTGGCGCCAGAAGCCCGTGTAGACGATGGCGGCCGTGAACGTCAGCAGCAGGCAGAGCGGAAGAACCCAGAAGTTCCAGTTGGGCAGCGCGTCGGCCAGGAAGCGGAAGGCCAGGGCGGTGAAGACGCCGTGCATGAAGCCGCTGCAGTTGAAGGCGAACTGGCCGCGCCCGGGCGCGGCCAGGTAGATGGCAGCGGAAAGCCCCAGGCCCGTCAGCGCCAGCAACGGCAGCAGGTCCGGCCGCCTGGGCAGTCCGGCGTGCAGGCACAGCGCCACGCTGATCAGGAGCAGGCACAGGCTGAACACCTGGAATTGCATGCTGCCCGGCTGGATCTGGCGCATCACGGCCTGGGCAACGGCGCGCGCCTCCAGCGCGGTGGGCGGCTGGGTGAAATGGGGACCGGTCAGGGGCATGGGTTTGGCGGTGGCCCGGGAAGCTGGCTCGCGGTGCTGTGCATACGGCTGTCGATTGGACCAAGAAACGGCCGGGTACTTCAACCGCCGCCGCTGCGGTGTGCCGCCAGCGATACGAAATCACACCCTGCCGACATCTGTCGGATGGCCGGATCCGCCTCGATGGTCCAGCATGCCTGGCTGCCATGTCCACGGGCGACCTGATGGGGGGACGGGATTTCTACTTAGAATTTTTTATCATTTATAATGTTATTTTATTTCAAATAAATCATTTTTTTAATGAGTATCGATGTCTGGAACGGATGGGTCCACCCCGCGGCGTCCGGCACGGTCCGCCGGGAAAGCACGGAGCCAGGCTCTGCACAGGCGTGGGGCTCGGACGTGCTGATCGTCGAAGACCAGGGGCTGGTCCGCGCCGGCATGCGCTCGCTGCTGGAGAAGGCAGCGCCGCGATCGCGCATCCACGAGGAGAGTTCCTACGAGGGGGCCCGGGCGCGGCTGGACGGCACGGCCTTCGCCTTCGTCTTCATCGATATAGACCTGGGTGGCGCGCAGACGGGTATGGACCTCCTGCAGTACGTGAGGGAGCGCGAAATGCCCTGCAGGGCGATCATGCTGTCCGGCGACGACGACCGCTCCACCGTCCTGGCGTGCATCGCCAAGGGGGCTTCCGGGTACATCACGAAGGCGGTGGGAGATGCCGGCGTGTTCGAGCAGGCGATCCGGACCGTGCTGAACGACGGGGTGTACCTGCCCGCATCGATGGCGCAGCGTGCCCCTGGCAGCAGGCTGGCGGACGCGCCCCGCGGCGGAACGGCGGAGTCGGTGGGGCTGGCCCCACGCCATTACGAGGTGCTCTACTACCTGTGCCAGGGCCTTCCGAACAAGTCGATCGCCAACCGCATGGGCATCAGCGAGGGCACGGTGCGCAAGAGCTACGTATCGGACCTGCTGCGGTTCTTCGGCGTGGTGCGCCGCACGGAACTGATCGTGGAGGTCGCCCGCCGGCGGCTGAAAGTGCCTCCGCCCCGCTAGGCATCCGCATGCCATGGCTTTCCCTGCCGCTCCTGGGCCTGATGTTGCTGTGCCTGCTGTCGCCGCCGGGCCTGGCGCGCGCGGCGGAGCCTGCCGGCGGAAGCCGGCAGCTGGCGGTGGAACACCTGGCGGAGCAGGAGGGCGTGGCGCTTGCGTTCGACCAGGTGGCCGCGCTGCCCGGCGCCGCATGGGTCCGCAGGCCGCCTTCGTCGGCGAGTTACGGGTTCGCCACCGCGCCGCACTGGTTCCGCAGCCAGCCCTTCGATGCGGGCCGGGCCGGTGGCGTGCTGCTCCTGGAGGTAGGGTACCCGCTGCTCGACCGGGTGGACATGTATGTGCGCACGGGGCCCCGCGCCGCCTGGCAGCACTGGCGCTTCGGAGACCGCTACCCCTTCCATGAGCGCCCCTACGGGGCCCGCAATTTCGTGGTGCCGGTGGACGTGCAGGCCGGCGACATGGTGGAGGTGATCGCCCGCGTGGAGACGCAGGGCTCCATGCGCTTTCCGCTGACGGCGTGGCGGTGGCAGGCATTCGAGGAGTCGGAGCACGGGGTCCTGCTGGTCAACGGGCTCTACATCGGTCTGATGGGCGGGGTGTTCCTGTGCAACTTCATCATCTTCCTGATCGTCCGCGACCGCATCTATCTCTACTACAGCGGCTGGATCCTGGCGACGTCCGGATTCATCCTCAGCTACAACGGCCTGGCGTTCCAGTACGCTTGGCCCGGCTCGGGCGTGTGGAGCGACTGGTGCCGGATCGTCTTCATGTTCCTGGCCGCGGGCCTGTTCACGTCGTTCACGATGGAGTTCGTGAGCGACGCCTGCGATCCCCCTGCGTGGCTGCGGTGGAGCGCGATGCCGGTGGCGGCGGCCGCGGGCGTGGTGGCGGGTGCCACGCTGCTGTCGTATCCGCAGGCCGCCTATCTCGCCCTCGCGGCGCAGGTGCTGGCCACCCTGGCCTGCATGGCGCTCGCCTTCCTCCAGGCGCGCCGCGGGTATGCGCCCGCACGCATTTTCTTCGTCGCTTTTTCCGGCGTGCTCGTCGGCGCGGCGCTGCATGCGCTGGACATGCTGGGACTCACCCGCTATCTCGAAAGCCCGCTGAATTTCGAGGTCGCCCCCCAGATCGGGTCCGCGATGGCGGTCCTGCTTTTCTCGCTGGCCCTGGCCCACCGCCTGCTGGAAGAGCGCCGCCACCAGGCCAGGGCCACGGAGATGCTGCGCATGAACGAGGCGCTGGCGTCGGACATGCGTGCCGCCCAGGAGCGCGCCACCGCGCTGCTGGAACTCAAGGACCGCCTGCGCCTGGAGGCCGAGCGCCGGGACCGGGACAAATCCCGCTTCCTGGCCGACGCGGTGCACGACCTGCGCCAGCCCCTGCAGGCGATCGGCAACGCGCTGGACCCCATCGGCGCATCCATCCGCTCCGGGCGCACCGAGGCCGCACTGGGCCTGGTGGACATGGCCACCCGTGCCTCCGCCACCATGCGTTCGCAGCTGTCCGCCATCCTCGACCTGTCCCGGCTGGAGTCCGGGTGGGTGCAGGCGGAACTCTCCGACTTCGACCTGGCCGCCCTGGTGCGCGAGACCGCGGAGCAGCACCGCTCGGTCGCCCTGGCCACCCAGGTGCGCGTCGAGACGGTGCTGCCCGGGCCGCGGCCCGTGTTCGTGCGCAGCGACCCCCATTTCCTGCAGCGGATCTTGACCAATCTCATCGGCAACGGCATCAAGTACCGGAGTGCGTCCGCCGGCCGCCAGAGCCGCGTGGCCCTGGTGCTGGAGCGCGCGGGCGCCGGGGGAGCGGTGCGCCTCGCGGTGCAGGACAACGGCATCGGCATTCCTCGCGATGTGCTGGACTCCGGCATCCTGTTCCGCCCCTTCTTCCAGATCGAAGGCCGGCACGCCGAGGCCGAGAAAGGCGTGGGCCTGGGCCTGTCCATCGTGTCCGCCATGCTCGGGCTCCTGCCAGGCCACGGCCTGTCCATCGCGTCCACCGTGGGCGCCGGCAGCACGTTCACGCTGGACATCCCCCCGTCGGCGGCAGCGGCCGTGCTGGAGGCGCTGCCGGTGCCGGAGGCCGCCGCCCAGGAGGACATCGACACCGTGAGCGGCCAGTACGTTGTCGTGGTGGAGGACGATGCGCTGGTGCGCGCGACGCTCGCGGCACTGTTCGGCGCGCACGGCGTGCTGTACGAGGCCTGGTCCTGCATCGACGAGATGCGCGACGCCCTTCCGGCCCTGGAGCGTGCGCCGGACGTGCTGCTCAGCGACTACCGACTGCCGGATGGCAAGACCGCGCTCGATGCCGTGGCGCTGCTGCGCGGGCACTGGCCGGACGTGCCCGCGATCGTCCTGACGGGAGAGGCGCTGGGCCCCGCGCCCGGCATCGCCCTGCGCGGCGTATCACTCTGCTACAAACCGATCGCTCCGCTGGACTTGCTGCGCCGGATCGCCGCGAGCGCCGCAGGCCGGGCGGCTCCGTCCAATTTCGGCACCCTGTAGCGGCCGGCGCCATCCGACACCTGTGGGATGCCGGATGCTCCGCCGGGGTGCCAACATCCGGCGTCCATCCCACCGGTTCCTCGGCCCGGCGCGGCGCGCGCATGCCGATGCGCCGCACCGGCGGCGCTTTTCGTCCCGGACGGTCGGGAGGGTGAAGGCGATCGATGGTTTTTTTCTACCTGTGGGCGGCCCTGGCCGCCGCTGGCGCCCTCGGGTTCTGCGCAGGGCTCGTGCGGGCCCGGTTGTCTGCTTTGCGCAGAAGGGTCCGTGATGGCCGCGGGGCATCACGCCACGCGCGCACGGGCTCCCGCCCGATCCTGCGGCGTGCGCAGCTGGAGCGGCGCCTGCAGGCCGCGGCACGCCAGTGCGCGGCCCGGGAGGAGGTGCTGTACGTGTTCTTCTTCGGGCTGGACGGCCTCAAGGGCATCAACAGCCAGTTCGGCTATGCGGCGGGAGACTGGATACTGCGCGGCACCGCACGCCGCCTGCAGGCGCTGCCGCGGGCTTTCGACGGCCTGGCGTACATCGGGGGCGACGAGTTCGCCGCCTTCTACCAGGGCCCCCTGGATCGCCACCTCGCCCGGGGCATCGCGGAGGCCGCCGCGGCCGCGGTGGCCGGCCCGCACGACATCGCGGGGTCGGAGGTGTCGGTGACCTGCTCGATCGGCGTTGCATGCTATCCCCGGTTCCGCCCCGCGTCGCGGCTGCTGGCCCATGCCCACCTGGCGATGTGCGCGGCCAAGGCGAAGGGCCGCGGCGGGCACGCCTTCTACGCCGGGGAGGGCACGGCCGAGGCCGAGGGCCAGGCCGACGAGGCGCTGGAGTTGTCGCGCGACCTGGGCGGCGCGATCTCCCGCGGGGAGCTGCACCTCGTCTTCCAGCCCAAGATCGATGCCAGGAGCGGGAAGATCACGGCCGTGGAAGCACTGCTGCGCTGGACCCATCCGCTGCGGGGCCACGTACCGCCGGACGTCTTCATACCGATCGCCGAGCGCTTCCATCTTATCGACCGCATCGGCGACTGGGTGCTCGAGGAAGCCTGCCGCCAGGCGAGGAAATGGCGCAGCCAGGGGCTGTGCATGCGCGTGGCGGTGAACCTGTCCGCGCAGCAATTGCGGCAACCGGAGCTGGCGGCCCGGATCCGGCAGATCCTGGACGCCTACCGCATCCACCCCGCGCTGCTGACCTGCGAGATCACCGAATCGGTCGCCGTCAGGAACGCCGAGGGCAGCCGGGAGGCGCTGTCGAACCTGGAGAAGGCCGGCGTGCGCATCTCCATCGACGACTTCGGCACCGGCTATTCCAGCCTGAGCTACCTGCGGCAGCTGCCCGCGTGCGAGCTGAAGATCGACCGGAGTTTCGTCAGCGATCTGGGCGAGAGCGAGCATGCGTATTCCATCGTGGATGCGGTCATCCGGATGTCGCACGCGCTCGGCAAGCGGGTGGTGGCCGAGGGGGTGGGAAACCGGCGCCAGGTCGAGATCCTCTCGGCCCTGGGCTGCGACGAGTTGCAGGGCTACTATTTCGCCCGGCCCATGCCCCCGGAGCGGCTGCTGCTGTGGGCGAAATCGCCGCCGGACGGGCGCCCGGGCTTCCACCCGGCGGTGTTCTGCGACACGCAGACCCAGTTGCGGATCGCCTGACGGCCATCCGCGCGCGGGAGTATGCTTGGCGGTCCCGGCCCCTGCCGCCCTTGCCGTCATCATCATGGATGCCCTCCTGTTCGCTCCCGTGGCCGTGGCGATCGCGCTCACGCCCGGCCCTAACAATTTCTGCGGCCTGAACAACGGCATCCGCGCCGGGGTGGGGGCGGCGATGTTCGCCACCATCGGGCGGGCGGCGGCGTTCGCGATCTTCCTGACCATCTCCGCCGTGGGCCTGGGGGCCATGCTGCTGGCTTCCGAGGCCGCCTTCACCACCGTGAAGTGGGTGGGCGCGGCCTACCTGTTCTGGCTGGGGTGGCGGGCCTGGAACAGCCGGGAGTTCGGCGGGCTGGACCTGGTGGAGGGCGGCGACGCGGCTGCCGCGCCCGCGCACCGTGCCGCCGTGCCCACCTGGCGCGCGCTGGCCGCCCAGGAATTCCTGCTGGGCATCACCAACCCGAAGGCGATCATCCTTTTCGCGGCAGTCTTTCCGCAGTTCATCGATCCGGCGCAGCCTGCTGCGCGCCAGTTCCTGGTGCTGGGCTCGGTGTACCTGCTGGCGGAGTTCGTCTCCACGGCCGTGTATGCCAGCTGCGGCCGGCAGATCCGGCGCGTCATCCGCTCGCAGCGGGGCGTGGCGCGCCTGAACAAGGCCACGGGCGGTTTCTTCATGGGCGCGGGCGGGCTGCTGCTGGCGGCCAACCGCTGAACCGCGCCCGTGCCCCGGCCCCCCGGGTGGCCGGGGCCGGGCTTCACATCGCCTTGAAGCGGTGGGCGTGCAGGCGGCTCACCGGCAGGCGCTCGGGCCGCTCGCGCAGGCGCAGGTGCAGGCGCCCCGCCTCGTCGCGTTCCACCGATTCGATGCCCGACGCGCGCACCAGCGTGCCGCGGTGGATCTGCCAGAACACGTCGGGCTCGAGCTGCGCCGCCAGTTCCTTGAGCGGGGTCCGGATCAGGTATTCCTGCCGGGCGGTGAGCACGCGCACGTATTTGTCCGCCGCCTCGAACACCAGCACGTCCGCCACGGGGACGAAGTGGATCCGCGGGCCGCTGCTGGCCTGGATGACCGTCAGCGGCACGGCGTCCGGGGAGGGCGTTGCCGTGGCTGCCGTGGCAGGGGACGGGCCCGGGAGCAGGCCGCGCAGGCGGTCCAGCAGGGCCTCGAGCCCGGCTTCGTCCCGCGGCGGAGCGTCCGCTTCCGGGGCCTCGCAACCCTCCGGCCGGCGGGCCCGGGCCGCCAGTACGGCCTGGACCTTCTGCACGGTCTTGAGCAGCCGGGGCGCCTGCACGGGCTTGAGCAGGTAGTCGAGCGCCTGCGCCTCAAACGCCTGCACCGCGTACTGGTCATAGGCGGTGACGAAGACCAGGGCAGGAAACGGCGCCTCCTCCAGCGGCCAGGCGCCGGCGATCTCCAGCGCGGCGTCCAGCCCGCTGCGGCCGGGCATGCGGATGTCGAACCACAGCACGTCGGGCTGCAGCGCCAGGGCCTGGTGCACGGCGCTGTCGCCGTCGCCCACCGTGGCGGCGATCTGCAGCTCCGGCCAGGCGCGCGCGAGTTCCTGGCGCAGGGCCGCGGCCAGCAGGGGTTCATCTTCGGCGATCAGTGCGCGGGGGGCGTGCATGGCGTCTTGGTGTTTCCAGTGGGGGCGCCGGCGTTGGCGCCGGACGGGGCCGCGGGCAGATCCAGCGGCAGGAGGATGCAGGCCCGCGCGCCCCGGCCGCCGTCGCCGGGCACCAGCTCCAGCGTGGCCCCGGGGCCTTCGAGCGTGGCGAGCCGTTCGCGGACCTGTGCCAGGCCGAAGCGGCTGCCGGAGCGCGGAGCCGCCCCGGGCGCCGCAGGGTCCGGCCGCAGGCCTGCGCCGGTGTCGCAGACGTTCAGCTCCAGGCGCGGGGCCGGGCCCGGAGCACGCCGTGCGGTGACTTCGATGCGGCCGCCCTCCACCTGCGGCTCCAGGCCGTGGCGGATCGCGTTCTCCACCAGGGGCTGTAGCAGCAGCGGCGGGACGGGGACCGATTCCAGGGACTGCGGCAGGTCCAGCGCATAGGACAGGCGCGGCCCCATGCGCACGGCCATGAGTTCCAGGTAGTCGCGCAGCAGGGCGAATTCGTCGGCCAGGGGGTGGGCCGTCGCGCGCGAGGCGCCCAGCGTGGCGCGCAGGTAGGCGATGAAATGGTCCAGCATGGCCTGCGCCTGCGGCGGATCGGCGCCGATCAGGGCGCGCAGGTTCGCCAGGGTGTTGAACATCATGTGCGGCTCGAGCTGGGTCTGCAGCAGCTTGAGCCGTGCCTCGGCCGCGTCCCGCTGCGCCTGCGCGATGCGGCCCTCCAGGTAGCGCGACTTGCCCCGGGCATAGAAAAACAGCGACACCGCGACGCTGGCGAGCATGGTGGTGATGACGGCCGACCCGGGATCGCCCGGATGCGACGCCGCGTACGGCAGATGCAGCGAGCGGACGTACGCGTCGCCGATGGCATTGCCGGCGTTGAACCCGAGGGTGCCGCTCACGGCCACCAGCACCCATCCTGGCCAGCCCAGGGGCCAGGGGATGGGGCTGTTGCGGGTGAGCCAGAAGCGACCGGCCTCCACGAACAGCCAGCTGACCATGCCGATCGACATGGAATACACCAGTTGCGCATGCCAGGGGCCGCGGCCATAGGCCACTTGGATGCCGGCGATGACGGAGCAGAGGCCTGAGACCAGCAGGCCGTGGCGGAGTAACTGGGACAGGGGCGAAGGCGTCATGGCAGGGTGGGGCGGTGCGGCAGCGTGGCGTTCCGCAGCGCCCGCTTGCGGATTGTGCGCCCCGCCGGAGTCCTGCGGCGGGGGGGCGGGGGGTCGATGTCCGCCGACTGTGCCGCGGCCCGGCCCGCGCGGCCAGCGCGGTGCGACGGACCGTGACCCGCGTGGCGCCAGCGGTGCTCCGGCGGGTGCCGGCGGCCGACGCGGGGCCGCCCGGTGTAGGGGATTTACGTTTCTTCGCATGGCAGCGGGCAAAACGCCACGTTGAGCTTCTACGATCGGGGCGCAGTCCTCCGGGAACCTGCAGGCGTGGCGGCATGGCCGTCCGCCCTTTCCGCCGTCGCCACCGTATCCGAAGCCCATGAGCCCCAACGACCCCCACGCCGCTCCCTCCGCTGCCCCCGTGCCCGGTCCCGAAGGAGGCCCGCGGCCGCCCGGCCGGCGCGCCCGATGGCTCGGCGCCACGGTGGCGGTGCTGGCCGTGGCCCTGCTGTGCGCGGGCGCCTGGTGGCTGGTGCAGCGCTCCAAGGCGCCGGTGGCCGGCCCGGGCTTTCCCGCCGCGGGCGGACCGGGCGGGCCGGCCCGCCCGGCCGGCGCCGCGCCCGGCGGCGGCCGCGCGTTGGTCACCGTGGGCGAGGCGACGGCCCGCCTGATGCGCCTGCCGGTGGCCATCGAGGCCCTGGGCACGGTGACGCCGGTCGCCACCGTCACGCTCCGCCCCCAGGTGGCGGGCGTGCTCACCGAGGTGCTGTTCACCGAAGGGCAGATGGTGCGCAAGGGCCAGGTGCTCGCGCAGGTCGATCCGCGCCCCTACGAGCAGGCGCTGATGCAGGCCGAGGGCACGCTGCGGCGCGACGAGGCGCAGCTGGAGAACGCGCGCATCACCCTGGAGCGTTATCGCACCCTGCTGTCGCAGGACTCCATCGCCCGGCAGGACGTGGACACGCAGGCCGCGCTGGTCAAGCAGTTGGAAGGCACCGTGATGACCGACCGCGCGCAGGAGCGCACCGCGCGCCTCAACCTCGGCTACACGCGCGTGACGGCGCCGGCCGCGGGCCGCATCGGCCTGCGTTCCGTGGATGCGGGCAATTACGTGACCATGGGCGATACCACGGGCCTGGCCACCATCACCCAGACCATGCCGATCGACGTGCAGTTCTCCATCCCGCAGGACCGCGTCGCCGACGTGCAGACCGCAGCCACCGAGGCGGGCGCCGCGGGGTTGCCGGTGGTGGCCAAGGACCGCACCCGCACCACGGACCTCGCCCAGGGCCGCTTCTCCACCCTGGACAACCTGGTGGACACCGCCACCGGTACCGTGAAGGCCAAGGCGCGTTTCGCCAACGCCGACAGCCGGCTCTTCCCCAACCAGTTCGTGAACGTGCGGATGGAACTGCGCGAGGTGGAGGCCCTGGTGGTGCCCGTGACCGCGGTGCGGACCGGGGCGAACGGCGACTTCGTGTACGTGATCAACGACGACCGCACGGTGACGCTGCGCAAGGTGCGGCGCGGCCAGTCCACGGTGGAGTGGGTGGCGATCGCGGAAGGCCTGAAGCCCGGCGAGCGCGTGGTGACCGAAGGCGGCGACCGCCTGCGCGACGGCGCGCGCGTGCAGCTGCAGGAGCCCGGCGGGCCGGGAGGGGCCCAGGGAGCGCCGGGGCGGCGCGGGCGGGCTTCCGGTGCGTCCTGGCCGGCAGGCGCGGAGCGCGGCGGTGCCGATGGCGCACCGCACCGCCACCGGCAACGCCCGGATGCCGGTGAAGCGGCGCCGGCCGCGTCCGCTCCGGCCGCCGCGGCGGCGTCGGCGCCTGCCAGCCGTTCCTGATCCCCGCGCGCGCTCCCGTCCATGAGTCCCTCGCGTCCCTTCATCGAGCGGCCCGTCGCCACCGCGCTCCTCATGCTGGCCATCGTGCTGGCGGGGCTGGTGGGATTCCGCTTCCTGCCCCTGTCGGCCCTGCCGCAGGTGGACTACCCGACCATCCAGGTGCAGACGCTCTATCCCGGCGCCAGCCCGGAGGTCATGAGCCGCAACGTCACCGCGCCGCTGGAGCGGCAGTTCGGGCAGATGCCCGGCCTGGCCCGCATGGCCTCCACCAGCGCCGCGGGGGTGTCCATCGTCACGCTGCAGTTCGACCTGGGCCTGGCCATCGACATCGCCGAGCAGGAAGTGCAGGCGGCCATCAATGCCGGCTCCTCGCTGCTGCCCACCGACCTGCCCGCGCCGCCGGTCTACGCCAAGGTGAACCCGGCCGACGCGCCGGTGCTCACGCTGGCGATCAGCTCCGACACCATGCCGCTCACCGAGGTACAGAACCTCGTGAACACGCGGCTGGCGCAGAAGATCAGCCAGGTGCAGGGCGTGGGCCTGGTGACCCTGGCCGGTGGACAGCGGCCTGCGGTGCGCATCCAGGCCGACACCAAGGCGCTGGCCTCCTATGGCATCGGGCTGGACACGCTGCGCACCGCCATCTCGGCGGCCAATGCCAACAGCGCCAAGGGCAGCTTCGACGGTCCGCAGCGCGCCTACACCATCAACGCCAACGACCAGCTCCTCACGGTGGACGACTACAAGCGGCTCATCGTGTCCTGGAAGAACGGCGCGCCGGTCCGCATGGTCGATGTCGCCCGCGTGGTGAACGGGGCCGAGAACGACCGGCTGCGCGCCTGGGCCGGCGTCCGCGCCGCGCCGGGCCGCCCCAAGCAAGCGGAGGCCCCCCCGGGGGGCAGCGAACCAGGCGAAGCCGGGAGCGTGGGGGCCACATTGACGCCTGCGATCATTTTGAACGTGCAGCGCCAGCCGGGCGCCAACGTGATTTCCACGGTGGACAGCATCCGGCGCCAGCTGCCCGAGCTGCAGGCCGGGCTGCCCGCAGGCCTGGACGTGCAGGTGCTCTCGGACCGCACCACGGGCATCCGTGCGTCCGTCCACCACGTCGAGATGGAACTGGTGCTCGCCGTGCTGATGGTGGTGCTGGTGATCTTCTTCTTCCTGCACAGCCTGCGCGCCACGGTCATCGCCAGCCTGGCCGTGCCGATCTCGCTCATCGGCACCTGCGGCGTGATGTACCTGCTGGGCTACAGCCTGAACAACCTGAGCCTGATGGCGCTCACCATCGCCACCGGCTTCGTGGTGGACGACGCCATCGTGATGATCGAGAACATCGCCCGGTACATCGAAGAGGGCGAGCCGCCGTTCCAGGCCGCGCTCAAGGGCGCCACGCAGATCGGCTTCACCATCATCTCGCTCACCGTGTCGCTGATCGCGGTGCTGATCCCGCTGCTGTTCATGAGCGACGTGGTGGGCCGCCTGTTCCGCGAGTTCGCGGTGACGCTGGCGCTCACCATCCTGATCTCGGCGGTGGTCTCGCTCACCCTGGTGCCGATGATGTCCGCGCGCTGGCTGCGCGCCGTGCCCGACACCCCGCCGCGCGGGCTGGGCGGCGCCATCCAGCGCGGCTTCGACCGCGTGATCGCCCGCTACGACGTCTGGCTGCAGTGGGTGCTGCGCCGCCAGGGCGCGACACTCGTCGTGGCCCTGCTGACGCTGGCGCTTACCGTGGTGCTGTACATCTTCATCCCCAAGGGGCTGTTTCCCACGCAGGACACGGGCCAGCTGCAGGGCCGCCTGGTGGCGGCGCAGGACGTCTCGTTCGAGCGCATGAGCGGACTGCAGCAGGAGGCCGTGCGCGCCATCCTGCAGGACCCCGACGTGGCCTCGCTCAGTTCCTTCGTGGGGGTGGACGGCGCCAACAACGCCATGCTCAACACGGGCAGCCTGCTCATCAACCTCAAGGCGGGGCGGGACAGCCAGGAGGCGGTCATGCGGCGATTGCGCGACCGGGTGAATGCCGTGGCGGGCGTCACGCTGTACCTGCAGCCGACGCAGGACCTGACCATCGACGCGGAAACCGGGCCCACGGAATACCGCGCCACCATCGGCGGCGTCGATTCCGCCGAGGTGAACGCCTGGACGAACAAGCTGGTGGAGCGCCTGCGGACGGTGCCGCAGGTGCGCAACGCCACCACCGACGCGGGCGCGCAGGGCCTCTCGGCCTTCGTGGACATCGACCGGGCCACGGCCGCGCGCCTCTCGGTCACCGCCAGTTCGGTGGACGACACCCTCTACAGCGCCTTCGGCCAGCGCATCGTCTCCACCATCTTCACCGAGACCAACCAGTACCGCGTGATCCTGGAGGCGCAGAAGGAGGGGCTGTCCAGCCCCGAGGCGCTGGGCACGCTGCCGCTGCGCACGGGTGGCGGGGCGCCCACGCCGCTGTCGGCCGTGGCGACCATCCGCGAGCAGCCCGCGCCCCTGCAGATCACGCGCGTGGCGCAATATCCGGCGGCCACGCTGGGCTTCGACAGGGCCGATGGCGCCTCCCTGGGCGAATCGGTCGATGCGATCCGCGCCGCGGCGAAGGAGATCGGCATGCCCGCGGGCCTGTCGATGCAGTTCCAGGGCGCGGCCGGTGCCTACGAGAAGTCGCTCACCAGCCAGCTCTGGCTGATCCTGGCCGCGATGGTCTGCGTCTACATCGTGCTGGGCGTACTCTACGAGAGCTACGTGCACCCGCTCACCATCCTCTCGACGCTGCCCTCGGCCGGCGTGGGCGCGCTGCTCGCGCTCATGCTCACGGGCAACGACCTCGGGGTGATCGGCATCATCGGCATCATCCTGCTGATCGGCATCGTCAAGAAGAACGCGATCATGATGATCGACTTCGCCATCGACGCCGAGCGCGGCCAGGGGCTGCCGCCGCACGAGGCCATTCATCAGGCCGCGCTGCTGCGCTTCCGTCCCATCCTCATGACCACGCTGGCCGCGCTGTTCGCCGCGCTGCCGCTGATGCTGGGCTGGGGCGAGGGCGCCGAACTGCGCCGTCCGCTGGGCCTGGCGATCTTCGGCGGGCTGGTGCTGAGCCAGTTGCTCACGCTCTTCACCACGCCGGTGATCTACCTCGCCTTCGACCGGCTGGGCCGCCGCTGGACGGGCCGGGGCACGGCCGCGGCGCCCGAGGTGCCCGCTGAGGCGCCTGCTGTACTGGCGCCGCCGGCCGCACCGGCCGGGGAGGGCCGCCCGTGAACCTCTCGCGCCCCTTCGTCGAGCGGCCCGTGGCCACGGTGCTGCTCACCATCGGCATGGCGCTGGCGGGCATCGCGGCGTTCTTCCTGCTGCCGGTGGCGCCGCTGCCGCAGGTGGACTATCCGGCCATCTCCGTCTCGGCCAACCTGCCCGGCGCCAGCCCGGAGACCATGGCCACCAGCGTGGCGACGCCGCTGGAGCGGCGCCTGGGCGTGATCGCGGGCGTGAACGAGATGACGTCCTCCAGCTCGAGCGGCTCGGCGCGCATCAGCCTGCAGTTCGACCTGAACCGCAAGATCGACAGCGCCGCGCGCGAAGTGCAGGCCGCCATCAACGCCTCGCGGGCGGACCTGCCCGCCACCCTGCGCAGCAACCCCACCTACCGCAAGATCAACCCGGCGGATTCGCCGGTCATCATCCTCGCGCTCACCTCCAGGTCGCGCACCCCGGGCGAGATCTACGACGCCGTCTCCAACGTGGTCAGCCAGCGCATCTCGCAGGTGGAGGGCGTGGGCGACGTGGAAATCGGCGGCGGCTCGCTGCCCGCCGTGCGCGTGGAACTGCTGCCGTTCGCGCTGAACCGCTACGGCATCGGCTCGGAGGACGTGCGCGCCGCCATCCAGGCGGCCAACGCCAACCGGCCCAAGGGCGCCATCGAGAGCGACGGCCGGCGCATGCAGATCTACACCCCGTCGCCGTCGCGGCGCGCCGCCGACTACGCGGACCTCGTCATCGCCTGGCGCGACGGCGCACCGGTGCGCCTGGGCGATGTGGCGAAGGTGATCGACGGCGTGGAGAACACCCGCACGCTCGGCCTCTTCAACGGCGAGCCGGCCATCGTCGTGCTCATCACGCGCCAGCCGGGCGCCAACATCATCCAGACGGTGGACGGCGTGCGCGCGCTCATCCCCTCGCTGCAGGCGCAGCTGCCGCAGGACATCCGCATCGCCGTGGCCTCGGACAGCACGAACTCCATCCGTGCCTCGCTGCGCGAGATCGAGGTCACCCTGATGGTCTCCATCGCGCTGGTGGTGCTGGTGGTGGGGCTGTTCCTGCGCAAGGCCCGCGCCACGGTCATCCCGGCGGTGGCCACCGTGGTCTCGCTGCTGGGCACTTTCGGCATCATGTACCTGCTGGGCTTCAGCCTGAACAACCTCAGCCTCATGGCCCTCACGGTGGCCACCGGCTTCGTGGTGGACGACGCCATCGTGGTGCTGGAGAACACCAGCCGCCACATCGAGGCCGGCATGGACCGCATGGAGGCGGCCCTGCTGGGCGCGCGCGAGGTCGGCTTCACCGTGCTGTCCATCAGCCTGTCGCTCGTCGCGGTGTTCATCCCGCTGCTCTTCATGGACGGGCAGGTGGGCCGGCTGTTCCGCGAGTTCGCGGTCACGCTCTCGGTGGCGGTGGCGATCTCGCTCGTGATCTCGCTGACCACCACGCCCATGATGTGCGCCTGGCTGCTGCGCTCGGAAGGCCCGGGAGGCGCGGACGGCCACGCGGGCGCGCCACCCCGGCCCCGGGGCCGCTTCGCCCGCTGGACCGTCGCCGCGCAGGATGCGGTGCTGCGCGGCTACGGCCACGCGCTGGACTGGGCGCTGGCGAGCAAGGCGCTCGTCATCGTGATCCTGTTCGCAGTGATCGGCCTCAACGTGTACCTGTTCAGCCATATTCCCAAGGGCTTTTTCCCGCAGCAGGACAACGGCCAGCTCGTGGCCGGCCTGCGCGCGGACCAGAGCATCTCGTCCGGGGCGCTGGCGGGCAAGCTGCGCCAGGCCGTGGACATCATCCGCAAGGATCCGGCCGTGGACACCGTGGTGGGATTTTCCGGGGGAGGGCGCGCGGGCGGCGGCTTCATGTTCGTCAACCTCAAGCCCGTGTCCGAGCGCAGCGATCCCAGCATGGCCGTGGTCGGCCGGCTGCGGCCGCAGCTCGCCGCGCTCACCGGCCTGCAGGTCTTCCTCTCGCCCGTGCAGGATTTGCGCATGGGCGGGCGCTCCAGCAATTCCACCTACCAGTACACGCTCAAGAGCGACAACCTCGCCGACATGCGCGTCTGGGCGACCAAGCTGGCCGAGCGCCTGAAGCAGGAGGCGCTGCTCACCGACGTGGACACCGACCAGGCCGACAACGGCTCGGAAACCTACGTGGAAGTGGACCGCGACAGCGCCGCACGCCTGGGCGTGAGCGCGGCGGCCATCGACGCGGCGCTCTACAACGCGTTCGGCCAGCGGTCCGTGGCCACCATCTACAGCGAGCTGAACCAGTACTCGGTCATCATGGAGTGGGCGCCCGGCTACACGCGCGGCCCGCCGGCGCTCAAGGACGTCTTCGTGCCCGCCAACCCGTCGGGTGCCACGGGCTCGCCGGCCAACCCCGGCCAGCGCGGAGCGTCCACCGGGCAGGTGCTGGCCAACACCCAGGAAAGCATGGTGCCGCTCTCGGCCATCGCGAAGGTGGTGGAGCGTTCCTCTCCCACCTCCATCAGCCACCAGGATGGCGAACTGGCCACCACCATCTCGTTCAACCTGGACGGCAACACCTCGCTCGGCGAGGCGCGGCAGATCGTCGCGCAGGCCGAGGCCGACATCGCCATGCCCACGAACGTGCGCGGCAGCTTCGAGGGCACGGCGCGCAGTTTCCAGCAGACGCAGGGGCAGCAGTTCTTCCTGATCCTGGCGGCCATCGTGGTGATCTACATCGTGCTGGGCATCCTCTACGAAAGCCTGATCCACCCCGTCACCGTGCTCACCACGCTGCCGTCGGCCGGCGTGGGCGCGGTGCTCGCGCTGCTGCTGTTCAACATGCAGTTCACCATCATCGCGCTCATCGGTGTGTTCCTCCTGATCGGCATCGTGAAGAAGAACGCCATCCTCATCATCGACTTCGCGCTGGAGGCCGAGCGCGCGCGCGGCCTGTCGGCCACGCAGGCGGTGCGCGAGGCCTGCATGCTGCGCTTCCGCCCCATCCTGATGACCACCCTGGCCGCCGCCCTGGGCGCGCTGCCGCTGGCCATCGGCTTCGGGCAGGGTTCCGAACTGCGCCAGCCCCTGGGCGTGGCCATCATCGGCGGGCTGATCGCCAGCCAGCTGCTCACGCTGCTGACCACGCCCGTGGTCTATGTGCTGCTCGACCGGCTCCGCCGCCCCTCCGGCAACGAACGACACCTCAGCCGCGCCGCCGACACGGCACCGGCCGTGCCCGCGCAACACCCATGACCTTCGATCCTTCAGTCCCCCGGCCCGCCCTGGCCGCCCGCCCGGTGGCCCGCGCGCCGTTCGCCCCGCGCATGTTGCGCGCCTGCGCCGCGGCGCTGCTGCCGGCCTGGCTGGCCGCCTGCTCGGTCGCGCCGCCGTACCAGCCCCCGGCGCTCGCCACCCCCATGCCCACCGCCTTCAAGGAGGCGGGGGCGCTCTGGCAGCCGGCCGCGCCCTCCGACGCCGCCGACCGCGGCGACTGGTGGACGCTGTTCGGTGACGAGGAACTGAACCGCCTCGCCGCCCAGGTGCAGGTATCGAACCAGAACATCGCCGCGGCCGTGGCCGCCTATGCCCAGGCCCAGGGCCTGGTGCGCGAGCAGCGCGCCGGCCTGCTGCCAGGGTTGAGCCTGTCGGCCAGCGAGACCCGCGCGGGCGGAGAGGGCTCCGCGCGCAATGGCACCACGGCCCAGGCGGCGCTGGGCGCGACCTGGGCGCCGGACGTGTGGGGGCGCCTGGGCAGCACCGTGGACAGCGCCCGGGCCAGTGCCCAGGCCAGCGAGGCGGACCTCGCCGCGGCGCGGCTCTCGGCCGTGGGTTCGCTCGTGGCTGCGTACTTCCAGCTGCGCGAGGCGGATGCCGAGGCCGCGTTGCTGAGCGACACGGTACAGGCCTACGACCGCGCCCTGCGCATCGCCCAGAACCGCTATGACGCCGGCGTGGCCGCGCAGTCGGATGTGCTGCAGGCGCGCACCCAGCTCGCCAACGCCCGCGCCGATCTCGCCACCGCCCAGCGCAACCGTGCCGGCTACGAGCACGCCATCGCCGTACTGGCGGGCCAGCCGCCGGCCGCATTCAGCCTGCCTGCCGGCACCTGGGTGGCCAGCGTGCCCGCGGTGCCCGCGGGGCTGCCATCGACCCTGCTCGAGCGCCGCCCGGACATCGCCGCGGCCGAGCGCGCCGTCGCCGCCGCCAACGCGCAGATCGGCGTGCAGCGTTCCGCCTACTTCCCCAGCTTCAGCCTCACGGCGTCCCTGGGGCGCAGCGGCACCGGCCTGGGCGACCTGTTCAGCGCCTCCGGCGCGCTGTGGTCGCTGGGCCTGTCGGCCGCACAGACGGTGTTCGACGCCGGTGCCATCGCTGCGCGCGTGGACCAGGCGCGCGCGGCCCGCGACGCGCGCGTGGCCAACTACCGCCAGACGGTGCTGGGTGCCTTCCAGACGGTGGAAGACCAGCTCACGGCAGTGCGCACCCTGCAGGCGCAGGAGCCGCTGCGGCAGGAGGCCGTGTCCGCCGCCCAGCGCACCGAGGAGCAGATGCTCAACCGCTACCGCGCCGGGCAGGTGAGCTACACCGACGTGGTCACCGCCCAGGTATCGGCGCTGTCCGCGCGGCGCGCCCTGCTGCAGCTGCAGGTGAGCCGCCAGCTCGCGGTGGCATCGCTCATCCAGGCCCTGGGCGGCGGGTGGCAGGCCCCCTGGATGGAGGGCGGGGGCGCCGCCACGGCCGCGCAGGGCGATGCCGAGAACCGATAATCCGCGGCTGCTGTCCCCACCACACGAAAAAGGATTTCCGTGGATTTCATCTTGCTGGCCAAGGCCGCCGTCATGGGCGTGGTCGAGGGCCTGACCGAGTTTCTCCCCATCTCCTCCACCGGCCACCTGATCCTCGCGGGCGCGCTGCTCGGTTTCGACGATGACAAGGCCAAGGTATTCGACATCGCCATCCAGACCGGCGCGATCTTCGCGGTCGTGCTGGTGTACTGGCAGAAGATCAGCGACACCCTGGTGGCGCTGCCCACCCAGCCCCGGGCCCGGCGCTTCGCCCTCAATGTGCTCATCGGCTTCCTGCCGGCCGTGGTGCTCGCGTTGATCTTCGGCAAGGCGATCAAGGAGCACCTCTTCACCCCGGTGGTCGTGGCATCCACCTTCATCCTGGGCGGTTTCGTCATCCTCTGGGCCGAGCGGCGGGCCCCCGGCGCCGTGCGCGTGGACTCCGTGGACGAGATGACCCCGCTGGACGCGCTGAAGGTCGGGCTGGTGCAGTGCCTGGCCATGGTGCCGGGCACGAGCCGCAGCGGCGCCACCATCATCGGCGGCATGCTGCTGGGCCTGTCGCGCAGGGCCGCCACCGATTTCTCGTTCTTCCTGGCAATCCCCACGCTGATCGGCGCGGGCGTGTACAGCCTCTACAAGGAGCGGCACCTGCTGTCGATGGCCGACCTGCCGATGTTCGCCGTGGGCCTGCTGTTCTCGTTCGCGAGCGCCTGGCTGTGCGTGCGCTGGCTGCTGCGCTACATCAGCACCCACAGCTTCGTGCCCTTCGCCTATTACCGCATCGTTTTCGGCATCGTGGTGCTTGCCACAGCCTGGACCGGCTGGGTACACTGGGCGGAATGACTTTCCGCGCCGCGGCACGGAAGGCGTTCGCATGCCGGTTTCATATCACTGCATAGCACGTGCTGCTATGTGAAAAGGAAAGTGATAAGCTGAGCGCTATCGAGGGCCCCTGGTAGCGCTGCATTCGACGGGGGATGACGCAGACAGGGTCCGGGCCTGCCGGCCGTACCGCGCATGCGGAGGCAGGAGCCGGACGGTAGAGGAACCGCTGTCCACCATGACGCCGAATCCATTGCCGCTGGACGGCATGTCTTCCGTTGCCGGGATGGCGCCGGACATTTCAGACACTGACATGCTCAGCCTGCTCACGCGCAATGTGGGCGCCACCGTTGCCGTCATTTCCCGTGCCGAGCGCGTCGTCTATGTCAACGACGAGTACGCCCGCTGGTTCCGCGCCGCGCCCTCCGACATCGTCGGCAAGACCCTCTTCGAGCTCTACGGGGAATACAACCACTCCCGCTTCATGCCGTACGTGCAGCGCGTGCTGCTGGGCGAGCGGGTGAGCTACCAGCGGCTGGTGCTCGACCCGGAAGGGCGCGAATCCTGGCGCACGATCTGCCTGTCCCCCTGGCGGGACACGCGCGGGGACATCGTCGGCTTCGTCACGGCCGCGCTGGACGTGGACGAACTGCAGGTCGCGATGAACGCGCTGCGCGCGGCCAACCAGCGGCTGTCCTCGCACATGGACAACAGCCCCCTGGCCGTGCTCGAGATGGACGACCAGCTCCGCGTGCTGCGCTGCTCGCGCCGCGCCATCGAACTCATGGGCTGGCAGGACCTGGTGCAGATCGAGCGCCGCCGCCTGCACGAGCTGCCCGGCACCTCCGCCATGGATCACCATCTGTCCCAGGCGTTCTCCGAACTGCGCTCCGGCCGGGCCACCCGCAACCGGGTGGAATCGAGCCTGCTGCGCGCGGACGGCACCGAGGTCCATTGCGAGTGGTTCAACTCGGCGCTCACCGACGAGATCGGCCGCGTGACCTCGATCATGTCGCTGGTGCAGGACATCTCGGCCAAGATGGAGATATCGCGGCAGCAGCACTACCTCGCCAACCACGACTCGCTCACGGGCCTGCACAACCGCTCGGCCTTCCACAACCGCTTCGAGCGCTCGCTGTCGGAGATTCGCACGCGCGGAGGCGCGGTCGCGCTGCTGTTCATCGACCTCGACGGCTTCAAGAAGATCAACGACGGGCACGGCCACAAGGTCGGCGACGAGGTGCTGCGCTACGTGGCCCGCCGGCTGGCCCATGCCGTGCGCGGCAACGACACCGTGGCCCGCCTGGGCGGCGACGAATTCCTGGTGATGCTCGACACCGACGTGCAGGCGGACCTCGCCGGGCAGATCGGCTCGCGCATCATCTCGGCCATTTCCGAGCCCATGGATGT
Source organism: Acidovorax sacchari (assembly GCF_042847045.1). Taxonomy (NCBI): domain Bacteria; kingdom Pseudomonadati; phylum Pseudomonadota; class Betaproteobacteria; order Burkholderiales; family Comamonadaceae; genus Acidovorax; species Acidovorax sacchari. The sequence continues at coordinate 3,678,647 of NZ_AP035783.1, read as the reverse complement.
CGGGGGCCACGACGTGTGCGTGGGCGCGAGCATCGGCGTTGCCATGCACCCGCCGCTCGCGGGCGATATCGAACTGCTCATGACCCGCGCCGACCAGGCCATGTACGCCGCCAAGCGGTCCGGCCCCGGCTGCGTGTGCTACGCGGGCCAGGGCTGAGCGGAGCAGGGGAGGGCGGGCCGCCCGCTCCGTGCCCGCGCCGTGCCTACGGCTTCACGCTCTGCGCGAAGTGGAAGAAGTTGTCCGGATCGTAGGCCCGCTTGACCCTCTGGAGCCGGGCGTACACATCCTGGTCCCAGTAGGCGTCCACGTAGTCCTGGAGCGAGCCGTCCGGATAGTTCTGGTACACCTTGCCGGTCAGCATCGGGCGCATCAGGGCCTGGAATCCCGTCAGCCAGTTTTGCACTGCCGCGCGGTCTTCCGGTTTGGTCCAGAACACGTCCATCACGAAATCCGCGTCCACGTGGCGGTGGATGAATGCGCTGTCCTCCACCGGATAGCGTTCGATCGCGCCGCCGTAGGGCTCCAGGTAGGCCATCGAATACGTGTTGGGCGACGTGGCGAAGTAGTCGATCACGGACTGCCACTGCGCCTTGGTCAGCTGCCTGTCCAGGTAGCCGCAGGCCTTGCTTTCGCAGGTGCCTTCCGTCAGGCCCTGGGGCAGGTCGTAGGGGTGGTCGTCCAGGTACCGGTTCATGGCGGGGTAGCTGCCGCTGCGGTCCACGAGCAGCCTGGCCGTCGGAAACTTCAGCAGCGCATCAATGGCCAGCAAGCCCTTTTCGCGTGAACCGCAGTACATGCCCTGGATCATGAACACCGGCTTTCCGTCGCGGAAGCCCAGGTTCATCATGTAGCCCAGTTCGTCCGGCGCGCCGGTGCGCATGAATTGCTCCTGCAGCAGCACGAGCACGTCGGCGGCGTCGGCGGCTTCCCAGGAAATGGCCCAGGCCCAGACGCTCGGCAGCCGCACCATGCGGTAGGTGACCTGCAGCAGCACCCCGAAGTTGCCGCCCGTGCCGCCCCGCATGGCCCAGTACAGCTCGGCGTTCTCCGTCGCGCTGGCCGTCACGATCCGGCCGTCGGCCAGGGCCACGCGCATCGACTCCACCAGGTCGCTCTGGATGCCGTATGCCCGCGACGTGTAGCCGTAGCCCCCGCCCTGCACGAAGCCTCCCACGCAGACATTGCCGCAGGCGCCCGTCGGCACGTGCCAGCCCGTCGCGCCCATGGCGCCGTTGAAATGGTCGAAATCCGTGCCCGGGAGCACGTGCACCCGTTCGGCGCCCGGGTCGATCATCACGCCGCTGAGATCGCTCAGGTCGATGACCACGCCCATCTGGTTGACCGAATAGCCGGCCGTGCTGTGGCCCCCGCAGCGGACCGCGACCCAGGCCTTCCAGGTCCTGGCGAAGGCCAGGCTCAGCATCACGTCGTCTTCGCACTCGCAATAGATGATGAGCAGCGGATAGGCCTGGAACGCAGGGTTCGACTCCTGCCGGGCCTCGTCGTAGTCCGCACTGCCGGGCAGCACGACCCGCCCGACCAGTTCATCCTCGAGCGCGATCAGCGCGTCCCACGGCCACGGGGTGTCGGCCGATCCGTTGGCGGCGGCGAGGCCGCGCAGGTGCGCGACGCGCCGGTCTTTGGCAAGGCGGGCAGGACTCTTTCGTTGGGCCATGGCGGGATTCCCTCGTTTGGATCAGGTGGCAGGCTCGGGCATGGCGGGTCAGCAGGAGCCAGGACTGCGGGCGACCCGCGGAAAAACGGAGCGTCGCCCGCCTGCGTTCGCTGCGCAGGGTTCGGATGGCGGCACCTCTGTGTCCATATGTAACCAGCTTGCGCCGCAGTGTAGGGGATCGCGGGCCCCTGCGTCCGTGATTTTTTCCGGCTTCCGTTCCGGAGGGCGGGAGATGCCCACCGGGCGGCACAGCGCCTTGCCGTGCGCCAGCCCTCGCTCCGCCTCGCCGCTTCAGCCCGCCGGCACGCCGATCAGGTTGAGCACCGCGGCCTCGACGGCCGCAGCCGTGGCGCGGGGCTGCTCCATCGGGAACAGATGGCTTCCCTCGAGCATGGTGATGCGGCCCCGCGTCACGCGGCGTGTGAATTCCATGCCCACCTGCCGCAGTTCCTCGGAGCCCAGCCCGCCGATGAATGCGGCCGGGCAGCGCAGCGGGTGCGTGGACAGCAGCCGGCCCAGGTTGTGGGGCAGGGTGTTGTAGATGGCGGTCTCCACCTCGCGCTCGAAGTGCAGGGCCACGCCGCCGTCCCCGTGCGGTCGCAGCCCGTGGTCCACATAGTCGCGCAGCACCGCCTCGTCCCAATGCGCGAAGGCCTTCTTGCGCCGGAAATGCTCGAAGGCGTCCTCGGCACTGTCCCAGCGGTTGCGGCGCGCCCGGCTGATCTTGCCCGGCGAAACCGCGCCCACCACCTGCGTGCGCTTGGCCATGCCCAGCGCCCCGGCGCGCCAGCCGCCGATGAGCGGGGAATCCACCATCACCACGCCGCGCGCGAGTTCCGGATGCCGCGCCGCCGCCATCACGCTGAGGAAACCGCCCAGCGAATGCCCCACCAGGAACACCGGCCCGCCCGCGCGGTCCGCCCGCTCCCGCGCGAAGTCGGCGAGCTGCTGCACCAGCGCGGGCCAGTTGCTGGTGACCGGATAGCGCGGGTCGTGCCCGAAGCGGTCCACCGCATGCACGTCGAAGCCGCGATCGCGCAGCTGGGAGAAGAGCACGCGGTACGTTCCTGCCGGAAAACTGTTGGCGTGGGAAAAGACCAGCGGAAGGGGCGTCGTCATCGCGGAAGGGGCCGGCAGGGCAGGGCGGGAAGTTCGGAGGGTGGCGGGGCCGCCCGGCAAGTCAGGGGTGCGCCGCCGCCCGGCGCCTCAGATGAGCTTGTCGCTCGGCGTACCGATCTTCTTCAGGGGCCGGCTGCGCGTGGTCTCCGCCAGGATCGGCACCGAGGTCGCTCCGCCGTTCCAGGCCGGGTCCTCGATGCTGTCGAACACCTGGCGCAGGCGTTCGCCCCAGCTGCTGCGCACCATGCGGAAGTACGGGTTCTGCTCGTCGATGCAGACGATCTTGTCGGTGGAGAGGCGTCCGGCCTCGTACACCACCAGGTCCAGCGGCAGTCCCACCGAGAGGTTGGACTTGAGCGTGCTGTCCATGGACACCAGCGCGCACTTGGCGGCCTCGTCCAGCGGCGTGTCGGGCGTGAGCACGCGGTCCAGCACGGGCTTGCCGTACTTGGACTCGCCCACCTGGAAGTAGGGTGTCTCGGGCGTGGCTTCGATGAAATTGCCGGCCGAATAGACCTGGAAGAGCCGCATGCCCTCGCCCTCGATCTGGCCGCCGAACACCATCGACACATTGAAATCCACCCCCGAGCGCTTGAGCGCCGCACCGTCGCGCTCGTGCACGTGGCGCACGGCCGAGCCCAGCACGCGGGCGGCATCGAACATGCTCTTGGCGTTCCAGATGGTGATGGGGTCGCTGCCGTCGCGGTCCACCAGTTGCTCGGTCTGCAGGATTTCCCGCACCGATTGGGAGATGCTCAGGTTACCGGCCGAGAGCAGCACCATGAAGCGGTCGCCCGGGCGCTCGTAGATCATCATCTTGCGGAAGGAGCTGATCTGGTCGAGGCCGGCGTTGGTGCGGGAATCGGACAGGAAGACCAGTCCGGCATTGAGCTTGATGGCGACGCAGTACGTCATGAAAAAACCGTCGGGGAGAAAGCGAAAGGACCGAGTGTAGTGGGGAGCGCACTGCCGGGCAGCGGTCGGAGGACTGCCGCGCACTCGTTGAGTGCAGCGAACCGGCAGGCCGATGGACATTTTTGGAAACAAATTGCCTACCTGCCGGGGCTATCGCGGCCTGCAATGCTGCTCCTATCATCGTTATTTTTTACAACTTGACTCTGCCGCAACCGGGGAGTTGCACGATAGACAATGACACGCCGCGTCACCATCCAGACGCCCCTGGGAGAGCAGCTGCATTTCCGGCAGCTGCGGGGCAGCGAGGAGCTGAGCCAGCTTTTCTCCTTCGACATCGACCTGCTCTCGGAGGGGCGCGACATCGATCCCAAGGCGCTGCTGGGCAAGACGGCGACGGTGGAGATCGAGACCGAAGGCGGCGGCAAGCGGTACCTGGACGGCCTGGTCACGCGCTTCGGCATGCAGGGCCAGGACCATCGGCTGTATTCGTACCACCTGCGCCTGCAGCCCTGGCTCTGGGTGGCCACGCGGCGGCAGGATTTCCGCATCTTCCAGTTCAAGACCGTCCCGCAGATCGTGGAAGAGGTTTTGAGCCGTTACGGTTATCCGATGCAGTTGAAGCTCACGCGCGCGTACCGCGCCTGGGACTACTGCGTGCAGTACGGCGAGAGCGACTTCGACTTCGTCTCGCGCCTCTTGGAGCATGAAGGGGCGTACTACTACTTCCAGCATGCGAGCGGCCAGCACACCCTGGTGATCGCCGACGACATCGTGGCCGGGCACGAGCCCCTGCCGGGCGCGGCCGTGATCCCGTTCTACCCGCCCGAGAAATCGGCCACGGCCGACCGCGAGAACATCCACGCCTGGACGCTGGGCGAGGAGATCAAGCCCGGCCGGTACTACAACGACGACTACGACTTCAAGAAGCCCCGGTCGGACCTCTCCAACATGCGCCAGCAGCCCCCGGGCCATGCGCACGATGCGTACGAGATCTACGAATGGCCGGGCGGCTACGTGCAGCACGGCGACGGCGAGCAGTACGCCCGCGTGCGCCTGCAGGAAGGCCTGACCGGGCACAGCACCGTCAGGGGTGAATCCCGCCACCGGAGCCTCGCGCCAGGCTACACCTTCACGCTGGATAACTACCCGCGCGGCGACCAGAACCGGCAGTACCTCATCACCGGCGTCACCTACCACCTGCACGAGAACCCGCGCAGCTCTTCCTTCAACAGCGCCAAGCCGGGCGAGGCGCTCAAGCACAACGAGGAGCAGGGCTCCTTCCAGAAATTCAGCCTCACGGCCCAGCCCACGAGCCTTCCGTACACGCCCGCGCGCAAGACGCAAAAGCCCAGAACCACCGGTCCGCAGACCGCCGTCGTGGTCGGCCCGGCCGGGGAAGAAATCTGGACCGACGAATACGGCCGCATCAAGGTGCAGTTCCACTGGGACCGGCTGGGGGCGATGGACGAGAACTCCAGTTGCTGGGTGCGGGTGGCGACGAGCTGGGCGGGCTCGGGCTTCGGGGCGATCTCGATCCCGCGCATCGGGCAGGAAGTGATCGTGGACTTCCTGAACGGCGACCCGGACTATCCCATCGTCACGGGCAGCGTCTACAACGCGGCGAACATGCCGCCCTGGGCCTTGCCGGGCAATGCCACGCAGTCGGGCATCAAGACGAAGTCCAGCAAGGGCGGGGCGTTCGGCGACGGGATGAAGAACGGCGCGGGCGACGCCAACGCGATCCGCTTCGAGGACAAGAAGGGCGCGGAGCAGGTGTGGCTGCATGCGCAGAAGGACCAGCTCATCGAGGTGGAGAACGACGAGGACCACTGGGTGGGCCAGGACCGGCGCAAGACGATCGACCGGGACGAGACGAACACCATCCACCGCGACCGGACAGAAACAGTGGATCGGAACGAGAAGATCACGGTGCATGGATGGCGCACCGAGGAAGTAGATGGCGACGAGACCGTCACCATCCACTCCCACCGCAAGGAGCGGGTGGACCACAACGAGACGATCTCGATCGGTGACAACCGCGACGAGACCGTGGGCGCCAACGAAGACATCCGCATCGGTAGCCACCGCAGCAAGACCGTCGGGCAGAGCGAAAAGGACCGCATAGGCACCAGCTGGAACATCCGGGTCGGCACGATGAAGACCGAGACCATCGGGATGACGGCCATGCAGAACGTGGGCCTGGCCAAGATGGTGAACGTGGGGCTGGCCTACAGCGTCAACATCGGCGGCGTGCGCAACGACATCGTGGGCGCGAACTGGACCCGCACGGTCATCGGCAGCGACTCGGTGAGCGTGGGCTCGGACCGCAAGGCGAGCGTGAGCGGCACGGACAGCCTGGAGGTGTCGGGCGCGCTCACGGTGAAGGCCAAGACCATCACGCTGGAGGCGGGCGACGAGATCACGCTGCGCTGCGGATCGAGCACGGTGCGGCTCACGCCCGCGCTCATCGAAGTGCTGTCCTCGCTGGACAAGCTCAACTGCTGAGCGCCACGCCATGTGGTCACCCTGCAAGCGCCAGGTAAGGGGGCGGCTGCAGGGCGTGACGTCCATCCATGGGCCATCGGTGCCCGGATAGGGACATAACGATAAACAGGCAAAGGGAACCAGGAACATGAGCGGCAAACCCGCGGCCCGGCAGGGCGACATGACAAAAGACGGCGGCCCGATCGTCCAGGGCTCGGCGACGGTGCTGATCGGCTCGGCGGGAGGCGTGGCGTGCTCGGTGTGCCCCGGTGGCATGGCGGTGGGCAACCCGGTGAACCCGGCGCTGGGCGCGAAGGTGCTGACGGGGGCGGATGAACTGGATTTCGCGCTGCCGGGGCCGCTGCCGCTGGCATGGCAGCGGGTGTACAGCAGCTACGTGAATGCGGAGCATGGTGCGGCATGCGGGCTGCTGGGGTATGGGTGGAAGCTGCCGCTGGAGTTGCGGTTGCGGCTGGAGTCGGATCGCGCGGTGCTCTTCGATGCATCCGGGCGGGCGATCACGTTCGACGAGGCGCTGCAGCCGGGGCAGGCGCTGTACAGCAGCAGCGAGGACCTGTGGCTGTTGCGGGGTGGGGGCATCGCTGCCGACACTCCAGCCACCACAGCATCCATCCCGGAGGCATCCACCTCCACGGTCCCATCCTCCACGCCGGCCGAACTATTGCCCTGGACGCAGCAACCGCGCTGGTCGCATGTCCCGGCCGTGCTGCGTGCGGACCCGGGCTGCGTCATCTCCGTGCCGGGCGCAGGCGGCGCTGGCGCGCCGGCCTGGGTGTTCCTGCCGACGGGCATGTCGGGCGACGGAACAGCTTCGGGCCATGTCCTGCATGCGGTGATCGACCGCTTCGGCCGCAGCCAGCGCTACCAGTGGGGCGAAGAAGGCGAGCAGCAGGGCCGCGTGGTAGGCATCACCGATGGCAGCGGGCGCCGCTATGCGCTGCGCTACGAGCGCATCGTGCGGGATGCCGGGACAGCACAGACCAGTGCCCATCCCCTGCTGCAACACGACGATGGCGTGCGGCTGGTGGGCGTGGACTGCACGTTCAATCCGCTCGACCCTGCAGTGGTACCCGGCGCGGCCCCGCGCCCCCAACCGCTCGTGGGCTACCGCTACGACAGCGCAGGCAACCTGGCCGAGGTGCTGGGCGCGGATGGCACGGTGCTGCGCCGCTTCGGCTACGACGCATTGCACCGCATGACGGAGCATCAGGTGCGCCAGGGGCCGCAGCACCGCTACGCGTACGAGGACCAGACCGCGCAGGGCCGTCGCCAGGGGCTGGCGGCGCGCCCTGGGGCCCGGGTCGCCGAGCAGCACAACGAGGAGGGGCTGTCGTACTTCTTCGAGTACAGCGAAGCACCTGCCAGCGTCGGTGACGGTCCGGCGGGCCCGGCGCGCAGCAGCACGGTGGTGCGCGACAGCCTGGGCCGCACCACGGCTTACCACTTCGAGGGCGAAGGCGGCCTCAAGCGCCTTGTGCGTCTCGTGGCCCCGGACGGGGCCGAGCAGAGCTACCGCCATGACAGCGCCGGCCGGCGTCTCTCGGCCACCGATGCGCTGGGCCGCACCACGTGGTGGCGCTACGACGGCGCGGGCCGGCTGCTGGGCGTGCAGGGCCCCGACGGGCGCAGCACGCAGCAGCACTGGGGCGCGGCGGGGAGCGCGCAGGACGGTCTGCTGCTGGCCAGCCAGGACGCCGCAGGGCTGCGCACGGAATTCCGCTACGACGACTGGGGCCGGCTGGTGGAGGTGGCGAAGGCACCAGCCGGGAGCGAGGATGGAACCACGAACACCCAGTCCCTCACTACCCGGTTCGAATACGAGCAACCGCAAGATGACGGTACCGGCACCATAGTCTTCCCACCGCACACGCTCGCCTGGTGCGACCAGCCCGTGGCGATGATTGACGCCCAGGGCGGGCGCAGCCAGTACGCCTACAACGCCTGCGGCCAGCTCGCGCGGCACACCGACTGCTCCGGACGCAGCCAGTCCTGGCGCCACGGCGCCTGGGGCGAAGTGCTGGAGGCGATGGATGCGCTGGGCCAGCGCACCCAGCTGCACCATGTGCTGCAGCACGGCGCACTGCGGCTGGTGGGCGTGCAGCAGCCGGGCAACACGGCGGTGCGCCACCGCTGGTCGGCCGCCGGCATGCTGGAGGCGACCACCTACGGCACGCACGACGTGCTGGAGGGCACGGGCGAGCCCGCAGGCACCAGCACGACGGTCGCCTACCGCCACGACCTCTGGGGCCGGGTGGTGGAGCAGGTGCAGGCGGGCCGGGGCGTGCAGCTGCGCTACGACGTGGCCGGGCGGCTGCAGGAACTCGTCAACGAGAACGGCGACGTGACGCGCTTCGTGCACGACGTGGCCGACAGGCTGGTACAGGAAGTGGGCTTCGACGGGCGCAGCCAGGTGTACGGCTACGACGCGGCAGGCCAGCTCACGCACACGGGCGACGGGCATGGCGAAGGCCACCACCCGGGAGCGGCAGCGCGGCCGGAACTCGGGGCGGTGGTGCGCACGCGGCTGCACTACGACCTGGGCGGCCGGCTGGTGGCGCGCGTGGCCGTGCGGCTGCCGGCACCGAGCGCATTGGCCCGTGCTGGTGGAGCCGGCGTTGGGGACGGTGCCGCAGGTGATGCGCCCGACAACCCCACGGCTGAACCGCATGCCGTGCTGCAAATCCAGCGCTTCGAGCACACTTCGGCCGGGGCGTTGCAGCAGACGCGGACCTGGGAAGCAGAACTGCCCCACGGGATCGAGCCCATGGCTCTGCCGACGGCCTTGCCTGCCGGCTCCGCTCTCCCTGGCGCTGCCACAGACCGTCCCATGCCCCTGGCCGAACGCTGGCTGGCGCTGGACACGCAGGCCTTGCTGTCCCTGCTGGACCGCCCGGGCGATCCCGCCCAAGCCCCGCTGGCCGCCGTGCTGCAGGTGCAACGGCTGCAACCCGAGGCCCGCGTGGCCCTGGCGCGCGATGCCTTCGGGCGCGTGTGCGGAGAGACGCAGACGCTGTACCGGCAGGCCATGCAGCCGCAAGCGCCCCATGCCGGTGGCGAGCCCCCCGTGGAGTTCGAGCACGCGATCACCCACACCCTGGGCCCCCTGGGCCAGCGCACGGCCACGCAGGCACAGGGCCTGGGCACGCTGCAGTGGCTGGCCTACGGCTCGGGCCATGTGCACGGGCTGCTGCTGGACGGCCAGCCGCTGGTGGACTGGGAGCGCGATGCGCTGCACCGCGAAGTGGGGCGCACGCTGCACCTGCTGGAAGGCCAGGACAACACCGACCTGCACGCCATCGTGCATGCACGCCAACTCGACCCGATGGGCAGGATGCTGCACCAGGACTGGCGTGGCCTGCGCCATGCGGCGGCCATGCCAACGACCGGTGACGCCAATGACTCCGATACGGGCCCCTCGTCCGCCGCGGGTCGCATCGCTCCAGCCCTGGGGCCGCTCTCCACACTCGCCCAGCGCCGCTATTGGTACGACCCGCTGGGCCAACTGGTGGGCGTGCAGACCCCGGGCGAGGCCACGCGCTACGGCTACGACGCCTGGCAGCGCCTGAGCGGGCTGCACCGCGCGGGCCCGGGCTCGACGGAAATGCAGGCGCACTGGACGCTGGACGCGGCTGGCAACCGCCTGCCTGCGCCCCTGGAGGCTCGTGCAGCCGGCCCCTCCAGCGCCGAGCGGCAGGACTGGGCGCGGCAGGTGCGGGAGAACCTGCACGATGCGGACTTCGACCTGCTGCGCGCGGGCGACGGGCCCGGCGAAGGTGCTGGCCCGGTCACGCGCTGGCCGGGCAACCGCATCGGATGGAGCACGCCCGAGCCGGATGCCGATGGAGCCGGCATCGATGGCAGCGACGGCCAGGGCACCCTGATCCGCTACCGCTACGACGCCTTCGGCAACCGGGTACAGGCGCTGCACGCCGACGGCCGGGCGCAGCGGCTGCGCTACGACGCCCTGCACCAATTGCGCGAGGTCTGGCAGCGTGAAGCCGGGGCGGCTGAATGGCAGCGCGTGGCCTGCTACCGCTACGACCCCTTCGGGCGTCGGCTGGCCAAGACCGTCTTCGGCCATGGCAATAGCCACGACGCAGCCCCATCAGAGTCAGCGATCACCACCTACGCTGGCTGGGACGGCGACCGCCTCGTGCACAACGAAGGCCCGCAGGGGCTGCAGCATGTGCTCTACGAGCCCGGCTCCTTCGCGCCGCTGCTGCGCCTGGAGCGCGAGCAGGCCATTCCTACGGCCCTGCAGGCCATGCTTTCCATGGAGGAAGACCAAGCTCGCATGCGGCTAAATAGCCAGGAAAGCGGGCTATCACCTGCCGCAGCCATGTTCGCTGGCTTGCCCCGTGCGCAACGCGAACTGCTGGAGGGAGCCCTACACGACGCTATCGGACCTAACGGCAACGCTCTACAGGCGCGACTGCAGGCAAGTCTGCCCAAAGAGGCCAGCGCATTGTTGGCTGCAGGCCTGCAATCCGTGCGCCAGCAACAGCAGGCTGCCACCCAGGCCCATCCCACGCGCATCCGCCATTTCCTGTGTGACCACCTGGGCACGCCCATCGCCTTGGTGGACGCCAATGGCTCGCAAGCGGGCTTGGTGACCTGGGCTGCGACCTACCATGCCTGGGGCGCTGTGCGCGAAGAATATGACCCGCACGACATCAATCAGCCCATCCGCTTCCAGGGCCAGCAGCTTGATGCAGAGACAGGGCTGCACTACAACCGGTTCCGTTATTACGACCCGATCCTGGGTCAGTATGTGACGCAGGATCCAATCGGACTGATGGGCGGGAGTCACTCTTACGCCTACGTTGGAAATGATCCGTTGAACTGGGTTGATCCACGTGGCTTGGAACCGGGCTCGATGGCTCAAAGAGGGTACCTGGACAACAATCGTCCGAGCTACCCAGGACTATTGGGCCAGGACGAAAATGGCGTGCTGTTGTTTGATGAAAAGAACCCAAATTTTCATAGCTACAACGTCAGTAATTCATGTCAAAAAACCACCCCTGGCTGCACGTTTGGTAATGTTGCTGAGGGGCTTATGAGATACCCTGCTCCAGGCGCTAGTGGAGAGCCTATTGCAAATAAGCAAAGTGGTTTTGCTTTTCCTGTGGGACCTGTAACTCACGTGGTGTCACCTGATAGATCAATGGTCACCAATATCACGGAGAAAAGCCACTTGCTATATCCTGGCATTGTACGACGCTGGGTTTCGGAAAGTGCCAATGAAGTCACTGTGCACACATATGGCGAGGGCGTGGGGCCGATGGGCAAGATGAATAATGCGCTTGCGGACTGGCTCTGGGGTAAGGTGGATAAAGATGTTTTTAAATATGCGGAATCATGCAAGTAAAGAGTTATATTATTAGTAGCCTTCTCTCCTCTTTTTTATTGGCGAGCATTTTTGTTTTTTTTTCCGATAGAGGCTATCGAGGTGTATATTGGTTTATATGGGGAGTGACTTTTTTTGTATCTCTAATTTTGAATTTGATGTTGCTTGCATCTGCACTAAAAGTAGGCGAAAGATTTGGTGTTTATTTTGCTTTTGTTTATGCATTTTTTCTAGGTTTGTTTGTTGTAAATTTATTGCTCTTCATGATTTTAAAAAGATATCCTAGTTTGGATGTTATAACTTTTTATTATAGTATTTTTGGAGGGTTGGGAGGTTTATTTGCTGTTTTTTTGTATATGCTGATTGATGGTTTTTTGAAAAATGGTAATGCCTAGAAAGGCTGTTTGTGCATTGCTGCTTTGCGTGCCCCGCTCTGCAGTCGTGCTTGACTGTTGCGGATTTAAACGTCCGTCTGAGAGAGGGTGAGTCAGACGAGCTGAAGTTGAGCGGTTTGGTCCTTCATGGTTCGCTAGGTGCAAAGACCTATGAGTCCAGAGTATAGGGCGACAAAGTATATGTGAAGATTGTCTTGGCAGTGGCTGGCGAAAAATTTCCTGGAAGATTCGCGCACGAGTTTGAGATTAATCGAGGTATTGATTGTTTTTACTTTGGTGATTCCAGGGTTTTGACATGGAGTAGAAGTGCGCTGGAAAAGTGGGTGAGTTGATTTTTTGATAATGGCTTGATGGCTGGATATTTGGGCCACTGCCCTTGCGTTGTGATTGAATTTCTGTCAAAAAAACGTATGGAAATATCAGTAGCATGAGGAAATTTTTTAATATTCCACTTCTGCTGTTGATAACTCTGATTTTTGGCTATGCGATGGCAGCATTCGCATCGTCATTTCAAGAGCTGGCTGCAAAATGGCTCAAAGCCTATTCATACATGCCGCACCTTGCGGCCTATGGTCTGCTCTTGGTCCATGCGCTATTGACCCCTGGGCTGGCTTTGCTTGTGTATGCAATTTTCCTGCTGAAGCATGGTGAAGGACGTTCAAAATTTTTTCAGGGAATTGCTCTGCTGATTTATCTTCCTTTTCGACTAGTGTTTATATTCATTCTTCTCGGATTTTTTCCCCTATGGCTAATATTTGAGCTCGTAGAGTCGGTAATTCTCATTTATGCCGGCAAATGCCTAGGCAAAGAGGGTGGAGAAAAGCTTCCTCATAATTTTTCTGGAAGGTAAATGTAAAATCCTCAGGCAATCAGTGCTGTTTAAAAAGGCAAAAGAGTTTCTATTGATGAAGTCAATTTTCGGCAAAGGGACCATCGAGGTCTTCGGCCTGCTGCTCCGTTTTTGTGGAATACATGCTGCATCGATATGCCTGTCTTACCTTGCTTACTCACATACTGTTTGGATTGTTGACATAAGTGGCAGGGATTGTCTGGTCTTTGTGATCGCCCTGCCATGTTGTTTGTTTGCAATGCGCGGTTTTGGGGTTGCACCAATAATCATCGCATCTGCATTGTTTGTCCCAATGTTCTATTTGATGTATTTCATCATTGGCTGCTCATTTTTTGGGGATTGCATTTGAATATGTTCGAGATGTGATTTTTGCGAGGTGTTTTAAACTTCATGCTGATCGTGTGATGGCAGATGCATCAACACATGCTGCACTTTTGGCGCTGATGGCCGGATTTTCTGGAAACCTGCGTCCGCAGGCATTCAATGATTTCCTGGGTGTCGATGAAGAGTTCCGCGAGCACGACGCGCTATTGCAGTCCAGGCACCACCAGTCGCTGATCAGAGAGGATCTCGGCAGTGTGGGCTGGAATCCCGTCGGTTGCATGAACGTGGCGGGCTGGAGGTACTGGCTTCCGGCACTGGGCAGAATCGCGCTGAGCACGGAAACGGCTGACCGGGGGTACTTCATGTGGGACCTGCTCGTTTACCTGAAAAATCCAGGATCCAATCCGGCGTTTCTTTCGCTAACCCAACAAGAAAGGGAAGCGGTGGCCCGGTTCCTCAAGGAAGCCACGCCCTTTGTCCGTGAAAATCTGGAGCCGGAAGTCGAGGTTGAACATGACCTGAAGCCGGTTCAATTGCAATGGGAGGTGTTTTCGAGAGGGGAGGCCGTGCGATGACGAAATTTCCAAGCATGGCCACGGCCGATAACGAGGCGCGTCCACGCCGTTGACCTGGGTCAATGGGCTCGCAGGCCTTTTGCGTACAGTGCCCCAGTCGTCGCAGAGGGCCATGGTGGGTATTCATCCCGTGCGGCTGCACCCACTGGGCGCGACAGCGCGGCATACAGCGAGGCCGGGAAGCATTCCGCCAGCCCTGGTGGCCGCACTGGCCTTCCTTCCTTTTCCTCTCTTTCTTTCCTTTCCTCAACCTGCCCACCCGGGAGTTCCCATGCCTTTACTGGACCTGCACGGCAAGCGCGGATTGGTCGTCGGCATCGCCAATGACCAGAGCATCGCCTGGGGCTGTGCCCGCGCTTTCCGTGACGCCGGGGCGGAGTTGGCGGTCACGTGGCTCAACGACAAGGCCCGGGCCTATGTGGAGCCGCTGGCGCGGCAGGTGGATGCTCCGATCACGCTGCCGCTGGACGTGGAGCAGCCCGGCCAGATGGAGGCGGTATTCGACACCGTCGGCCGCGAGTGGGGGCGCCTGGATTTCGTGATGCATTCCATCGCCTTCGCGCCGCGCAGCGATCTTTCCGGCCGCGTGACCGACAGCTCGCGCGAGGGTTTCGCGCGGGCGATGGATATTTCCTGCCATTCCTTCCTGCGCATGGCCCGGCTGGCCGAGCCGCTGATGCCGCAGGGCGGCAGCCTGATGACGATGAGCTATGTCGGCGCGGCCGAAGTGATTCCCGGCTATGGCGTGATGGGGCCGGTCAAGGCGGCGCTGGAGTCCGGAACGCGCTACCTGGCCGCCGAGCTGGGGCCGAAGGGGATCCGCGTCAACGCGGTCTCCCCCGGGCCGCTGGCCACGCGGGCGGCCTCCGGCATTCCCGACTTCGACACGCTCATGGCGGATGCCGTGCGGCGGGCACCGCTGCGCCGCCTGGTGGAGCTGGAGGAGATCGGCGCGCTGTGCGCCTTCCTGGCCAGCGACGGCGCGCGGGCCATTACCGGCAATACGCTGTACGTGGATGCGGGCCACCATATCCTGGGCTGACAGGGGATACGGTGCGGGCCGGTGGTGCCGCCGGGCCGGCCGCGGCCCCGTGCCGGGCGCGGGTCAGCCCGGCTGCGCCAGCCGCTTGAGCTGGTAGAGCGCGTCCAGCGCCTCGCGCGGACTCAGGGTGTCGGGGTGGATGTCCTGCAGGGCTGCTTCCACGGGGCTGATGCCCGGCGCCTCGGATGCTGGCGGCGGGGCGAACAGGTCCACCTGCGTCTCGCCTTCGTTGGCACGCTCTTCCAGCGCCGAGAGCGCATGGCGGGCGTGGTTGAGCACCGGCGCGGGCACGCCGGCCAGCCGCGCCACGTGGATGCCGTAGCTGCGGCTCGCCGGGCCGGGCTGGATCTCGTGCAGGAACACGATGTCCGAGCCGGATTCGGTGGCGCCCACGTGCACGTTCACCGCGTGCGCATGGCGCGCGGCCAGTTCCGTCAGCTCGAAATAGTGCGTGGCGAACAGCGTGAAGGCGCGCGTGCGGTCGTGCAGGTGCGTGGCGATGCCGCTGGCGAGGGCCAGTCCGTCGAAGGTGCTGGTGCCGCGGCCGATCTCGTCCATCAGCACCAGCGAATGCGGCGTGGCGGCGTGCAGGATCTGCGCGGCCTCGGTCATCTCCATCATGAAGGTGGACTGGGCGTTGGCGAGGTCGTCCGCCGCGCCGATGCGGGTGTGGATCGCGTCGATCGGACCCAGCCGGCAGTGCGCGGCGGGCACGTGGCTGCCCATGCTCGCGAGCAGCACGATGAGTGCCACCTGCCGCATGTAGGTCGATTTACCACCCATGTTCGGGCCGGTGATGATCTGCATGCGCGTGTTGGCATTCAGGCGCGTGTGGTTCGGTATGAACGCGCCGGCGGAGGTTTCCGCGAGGCGCGCCTCCACCACCGGGTGGCGGCCGCCCTCGATCTCGATGCAGGGCTCGGCCGCGAACTGCGGCGCGCACCAGCCCAGTGTGAGCGAGCGCTCGGCCAGCGCGCACAGCGCGTCCAGCGTGGCGATGGCCTGCGCGGCGCGGGTGAGCGCCGGCACGTGCTGCTGCAACTGGTCCAGCACCTGCTCGTACAGCCACTTCTCGCGCGCCAGCGCGCGCTCCTGGGCCGACAGGGCCTTGTCCTCGAAGGCCTTGAGTTCGGGCGTGATGAAGCGCTCGGCGTTCTTCAGCGTCTGGCGGCGGCGGTAGTCGTCGGGAATGCGATCGAGGTAGCTGCTCGTGACCTCGATGTAGAAGCCGTGCACCTTGTTGAACTGTACGCGCAGGTTGGGGATCAGGGTGCGGGCCTTCTCGCGCGTTTCCAGCGCGAGCAGGAAATCATCGCAGTGGTTCTGAATGCCGCGCAGTTCGTCGAGTTCGGCGTCGAAGCCGTCGGCGATCACGCCGCCGTCGCGCACCAGGGCCGAGGGCTCCTCCAGGATGGCGCCGGCCAGGAGCGCACCGCAGGCCGGTGGCGCGTGCAGGTCCCCGGAGATGCCGGCCAGCAGGGGATCCTGCCAGCGGTGCTCCGCGGCGATCTGTTCGGCCTTGTGCAGGGTCTTGCAGAGCGCGACGAGTTCGCGCGGGCGCACCTGCCGCAGCGCGATGCGGGCGGTGATGCGCTCCACGTCGCTCACGCCGCGCAGCGCGGCGCGCAGGGCCTGCCAGCTGCCCGCGCCGCCGTGGTCGCCGCGCAGTTCCGCCGTGGCAGCGAGCCGTGCACGCGCCTCGGTGCGATCGCGGCGCGGCTCCAGGAGCCAGGTCTTGAGCAGGCGGCTGCCCATGCCGGTCATGCAGGTGTCCAGCAGCGAGAACAGGGTGGGTGCATCCTCGCCGCGCAGCGTGCGCGTGAGTTCCAGGTTGCGGCGCGTGGCGGGGGGCAGGGCGATCAGTTCGTCGTTCTTCTGCACGCGCACCGCGTGGATGTGCGTGAGTGCGCGACCCTGGGTGTGCTCGGCATAGGAGAGCAGGGCGGCACTGGCGGCATGGGCATGGGCGAGGTCCTGCGCATCCCAGGCGTTGAGGCTGGCGGCGCCGAGCTGCTCCAGCAGCTTGCGCGCTCCCAGGGCGCCGTCGAATTGCCAGTCGGGCCGCAGGCTCAAGGGGCAGGCGAGCACGCCGCCCTGGCGCAGCGCCTGCAACTGCTGCTCGAAGCGCTCGGTCACCCCGGCGCTGTAGAGCACCTCGCTCGGGCCGATGCGCGCGATCCAGGTGCCGACTTCGTCGTGAGTGCATTCGGCCAGGTGCACCACGCCCTGCGTGACGCTGAGCCATGCCAGTCCGCAGCGCGCGCGGGGCGCCTGGTGCACGGCCAGCAGCATGGATTCGGCCTTGTCCGGCAGCAGTTCGCTGTCGGTGAGCGTGCCGGGCGTGACCACGCGCACCACCTTGCGCTCCACCGGCCCCTTGGCCGCGCCCACCTCGCCGACCTGCTCGCAGATCGCCACCGACTCGCCCATGCGGATCAGTCGGCCCAGGTAGTTCTCCAGCGCGTGGAAGGGCACGCCGGCCATCACCACCGGCTGCCCGGCGGACTGCCCGCGCTGCGTGAGCGTGATGTCCAGCAGGCGCGCGGCTTTTTCCGCGTCGGCCCAGAACAGTTCGTAGAAATCGCCCATGCGGTAGAAGACCAGCGTGTCGGGGTAGCCCGCCTTGAGGGCGAGGTACTGCTGCATCATGGGTGTATGGGCGGAGAAGTCGGCGGGGTTCCCCTCGGCCATCGGCGATGGCTCCTTGTCGTTCTGCAAATTGGTACCTTTGTCCATGGCGCTGGGCGGTCGCGCCGAAACCGGGGCGACCGCCGGATGAATCCGATGCGATGGGGGCGATTATCCTGTGTGGAAGCTTTTTGTCCGGCTTCGGGAAAAGACCGGCGCTCCCCCACTTTTTGACAACCCGCGGCGCCTCCGTTAAACCCGGGACATCACTCGCCAGAAGTACTCCAGATGCCAGACCACGAATCGTCTGCCGAAGCCCGTGAGAGGGAGCGGCTCCATCTTCTCGACTGCTCGATGCTGCTGGACACCCCGGCGAGCGAAGAGTTCGACCAGATCACCCGGCTTGCCAGCCAGATCTTCGACATGCCCGTGTCGTTGGTGACTTTCGTGGACGCCGATCGCCAATGGTTCAAGTCGCGCCTGGGCTTTCCGCTGGCGCAGACCGGCCGGGCGTGGTCCTTCTGCACCCATGTCGTGGAAACAGCCGATGTCATGGTGGTGGAGGACACCGCCCTCGACCCGCGTTTCGAGGCCAATCTTCTCGTGACGGACGAGCCGCACATCCGTTTCTATGCCGGCGCGCCCCTGCTGCTGGACTCCGGCCACGTGCTCGGCACCCTGTGCGTGCTCGACCACCGCCCCCGGACTTTCAGTGCGCAACAGCGCGACCAGCTGGCCACGCTGGCCAGGATGACCATGGCGCAGATCGAGTTGCACCAGCGCGCGGGCAGGGTCAATGCCGTGACGCGGCTGCCCAACCGCGCGCAGCTGTTCGCAGACCTGCGCTCGCGGCCCGCGGGTACGTCGTCGGCGCTGATGCTGGTCGAGATCATGGAGCATGAACGCATGCTTGCCGAATCCCGTGCGGTGGGCGTCGAGCCGCTCGAATCGCTCTCCATCGCGTTCGCAGCCAAGCTCAAGCGGCTCGCAGGGCCGGGCACCACCGTCTACCACGTGGGCGAGATGCGTTTCGCCCTGGAGCCCGCCGGAGACACCCACCCGCAGCGCGAGGCGTTCGCCGCGGCGGCGGTGGCCGGCCTGGGCGGCCCGACGGCCTTCGACGGGCGCGTGATCGAACTGGCGCCCACGGCGGGACTGGTGGAGTTCGACCCCGGGCACGTGGGGCCGGGCGACGCGCTGAGAATGGCCAGCACGGCCCTGCATTCAGGCGTGGGCGGCGGGGCGGCGTTCGCGTGGCACGACGCCGCTCTGGATGCTTCCCACCGCCGCGCCTACCGCCTGATGCGGGAGATTTCGCCAGCGCTGGAGCGTGGTGAATTCAGGCTGGTGTACCAGCCCAAGCTCAACCTGCGCGCAGGCGCGTTCACGGGCGTGGAGTCGCTCGCGCGCTGGCGCCATCCCGAGCTGGGCGACGTCTCGCCGGGAGAATTCATACCGCTGGTGGAAAGCGGCGCGCTCATCCACGCATTCACCCGCTGGGTGCTGCGGACCGCGCTGGGGCAACTGGCGCGCTGGCGCGGGGAGGGCATCGAACTCACGATGGCGGTCAACGTCTCCTCTCGCAACCTGGAAGAGGCCGCCTTCGTGGATGACGTGCGGAGTATCTGCGCGGCGGCCGGCGTCGATCCGCGCTACCTGCACGTGGAATGCACCGAGAACGCGGTGATGACCAGCGCACGCACCCAGGAAGCCCTGGAGGAAATCCGGGCCATGGGCGCGCAGATCTCGCTGGACGATTTCGGCATGGGGTATTGCAACCTGGCGTGCCTGCGCCGCCTGCCGGTGGAGTTGCTGAAGCTGGACCAGTCGCTGGTCAAGCCGATCGATGGCGATACCCGGGCATGGCTGCTGGTGAAGTCGCTGATATTGATGGGCCATTCGCTGGGCTACCGCATCCTGGCCGAAGGCGTGGAAACCCGGGAGGCTTACAGCATGCTGGCAGGCGCGGGATGCGATGCGGTGCAGGGTTACCACTTGTCGCGGCCGCTGGAGGCGGAGGCGATCCCTGGATTCCTGCGCCTGCCGCTGCCGGAGTGGAAGGCCTGATCCGGCAATCCTGGATGCCATGCGCACCGGAGGCGCGGGCTATGCCGCCGGGCTCCGGAAGCGGTCGAACGCGGCCGTTGCCAGCCGGGCCGCATTCCCCATCAGTACGAATTCGAGCAGGCCTTCTGCGCCTTCGCGCAGACGGATGCGTGCGTTTGCGGTGTCCGCGATGGGCTCCACGGCCTCCACTTCTTGCCAGGGAAGGGTGATGGCCGGGCGGTGGAAGAACACGAACCATGGTGCGGACAGCGACAGCCCTTCGGGCCCCGCGGCCACCGTCAGGCAGTGCGCGAAGTGGATCGGCAGGCCGTGCACGCGCCCCATCCGGGCCGAGGCGAAGCGGACGGCCTCGCCGCCGGGAGGCGCTTGCTGCGGAAAGCGGGCCGCGAGCGCGCGCCAGCCCGAACGTGCGGCGAGCATCCGGCAGGCGTTGAGCCAGAAGAGGGGCAGGAGCAGCAGGAACCAGAGCGTATTCATGGGTTGTCCCGGCGAGTGGCGGGACTGTGGATTATTGGCGGCGCCTGCTCCGCTCCTGCCGTTCCGCCGCCTTCCGACAGCACCGCCCGCGTCTGCGGCAGGCCCTCCGGGTATTCGCGTTGCATGAATGCGACAAGGGCTTCCCGCACGCGGCAGCGCAGGTCGAACGCCAGCCCGGACGAGCGGGCCGACACCAGCACGCGGATCTGGATGGTGCGCTCGGTCACGTCGGTGAGCTGCAGCACCTTCACGCGCTGGTCCCATTCCGGGGCAGTGGCCAGGATGCGGTCGAGTTCCTGGCGCAGCGGATCCAGCGGCATGCGGTAGTCGGCATACAGGAACACGGTGCCGAGGATGGCCGAGCTGGTGCGCGTCCAGTTCTGGAACGGGTTCTCGATGAACCACTGCAGCGGGATGATGAGCCGGCGCTCGTCCCAGATGCGCAGCACCACGTAGGTGCCTGTGATTTCCTCCACCCGACCCCATTCGCCTTCCACGATGAGCACGTCGTCGATGCGGATGGGCTGCGCCAGCGCGATCTGCAGGCCGGCGATCATGTTGCTGAACACCGGCCGGGCCGCGATACCGGCCACGATGCCGACGACGCCCGCGGAAGCCAGCAGGCTGGCCCCGACCTGCCGCGCGCCGGGAAACGTCATCAGCATGAGGGCGAGGGCGGCCATCACCACGCCCGTCATGGCGGTGCGCGACAGCACCCGCGCCTGGGTGGCGATGCGCCGCGCCGCGAGGTTGTCCTCCACGTCGGCGGGGTAGCGGGCGATCACGCCGTCGGCCAGGCCGCCGATGCCGGCCACCAGCAGCCAGGCCACGGCCCCGATCAGCGCCAGTCCGCCCGTGTGCCGGATGGTGCCGATGTAGGGCTGCTCATTGCTCGCGGCCACCCAGACGACCTGCAGCGCCGCCAGGGGCAGCAGCACGCGCACCACGGGCACGCAGGCCTGCACCACCGTGTGCAGGACAGGCACGCCACGTGTGGCGCGCAGGGCCACGAGGGCCGCGATGCGATGCACCACCGCAGCGGCAGTGACCGCGATCAGCGCCGCGACCGCCGTCGCGACCCAGGGAGAGAGGTGTGTAAAAAAATCCATGCTTTGTTACCTTTTGCCATACTGTGGGGTGCCTGTGCGCGTGGGTGTCCACGCTTGGTGTGTTTCCTGCCGTTTGCGAAGGTTCAAAGCGACGTGTCTGCCGAAGCCTCTCCTGTTCCTGTGGCCGCCCGGCGGCCGGCCGGGCCGCGGCGGCCCTGCCTGCGGCATGGTCCGCCGGGTCGCGGCGGGTGGGCGTTCCGGGAGCGCCCATGCGCATGAGCCCGCGCCTGGGCAGCCTGTCCGCGCTGTTCGACAAGGTGGCCCAGCGCGACGGCCAGTGGCTGCGGGGCTGGGCCGTGGTGCTGGTGCTGTCCGCCATCGGCGCATGGCTGGCGGTGGCTGCCGTGGCGGAATGGCGGGAGGCCGCGCGCGCGCAGGAGCGGGAGGGCCTGCTGGGCCATGCCGCCGAGGTGCTGATGAGCCAGACTGCCGGCAGCCCGCTGCTGGGCGCGGTGGCTCTGCTGGGCCTGAGCGAGCCCACGCTGAAGGCCGTGGCGCTCGGCACGCTGCCGCCCAACGCTCCGGAGGCGCTGGCCCGCCTGGCCGTGGCGCGCGGCCGTTTCCTGCTGAGCGGCGTGTACGTGCTGAATGCCGGCGGCCGGGTGGTGGCGCACGAGACGCCGGCCTCCCCGGCCCTCGGGATGGATCTGTCCCACCGACCCTATTTCCTGCAGGCGATGCGCGGCGCGGTGAACGTGTACCCCGCGCTCGGCACGAACTCGCAGGACCGCGGGCTGTACTACGCCGCGCCGCTCTACGAGGGCGATACGCCCGCGAGCGTGATCGTGGGGGTGGTGCTCGTGAAGATGTCCTTCGAGCCGGTGGAAACCCAGCTGCAGCGCTCGGGCTACCCGATGGCGTTGCTGTCGCCGCAGGGCGTGGCCTTCGCCGCCACGCAGCCGGAGTGGCGCTATGCCATCGCGCCGCCGCTGACGCAGGAGCGCATCGACGCGATCCGGCGGCAGCGCCAGTTCGGCACGCTGTTCGACAGCGGCGTGGCGCAGGCCCTGCCGTTCCGTCCGGATGCGCGCGAGGCCGTGGTGGGGGGCGTTCGCTATGCGGTGGAGCGCCGCAACCTCGAATGGCACGACCCGGACGGCCCGTGGCAGCTGGTGATGCTCGACGACCTGCATGCGCTGCTGCCGGCGCCGCAGCGCTGGCAGATCGGCGTGGGCGTGTTCGCCCTGCTGCTGGTGCTGGGCGGCATGCTGCTGGACATGATGCGCCACCGCGCGCGCATGGCGCTGGCGATGGAGCGCTTCCGCGTGCTGGGCGCGGCGCTGCAGTCCAGCCCCGTGGCCGTGGTGATCACCGATGCCGAGGGCCGCATCGACTGGGTCAACTCTCAATACGAGGCCAATACGGGCTATAGCCTGGAAGAGGTGCGCGGCCGCAAGCCTTCGCTGGTGGCCTCCGGGCTGACGCCGCCCGAAACGTACCGGCAGATGTGGTCGCGGCTGATCGCGGGCCTGCCCTGGCGCGGCGAATTCATCAACCAGCGGCAGGACGGCACGATCTACCACGACGAGGCGACCCTCTCGCCGGTGTTCGACGACCGGGGCCGGCGCATCGCGATCGTGGGCCTGCACGAGAACGTGACCGAGCGCATCACGGCCCACCAGGAACTGCAGCGGCGCGAGCGCGAGCTCAACGACGCGCTCGCGCAGCAGACGGCCATCTTCGATAACGCCCCGCCCGTGCTGATCGTGGCCGACGACCACCTGCTGCGCTTCAACCCCGCCTGCCTGGAGCTGCTGGGTGTGCAGCCGGGGCAGCTGGAGGGGCGCAGGGCGGAGACCATCTTCGGTGGCGAGGAATTCCACCGGCGCTTCATGGCGCGCATCGAGGGCCGGCTGGAGGCGGGCGAATCCGTGCGGGAGGTCGCGCGGCTGGTGCGCCGGGACGGAACGGTTTTCGAGGCGCGGCTTTCGGGCCGCCTGCTGCCGCTGCAGGGCTACACGCATGCCTGCATCTGGGTGGTCGAGGACGTCACGGAGGCCCGGCGCTCCGAGACGGCCATGCGCGAGATGAACGAGCGCCTGATCCTGGCGCAGGAGGCCGGCCGCGTCGGGGTCTTCGACCTCGACCTGGCGCGCGACCACCTGGTGTTCAGCGAAAAGCTCGGATCCCTCTACGGGCTGCCCCACCGGCCGCAGGGACTGCGGCTGGTGGACTGGATGGACAGCCTGCACATGGAAGACCGGCCGCGGGTCCAGGCGCGCCTGGATGCCGCCCTGGCGGGCACGGCCACCGGCATGCAGGACTCGTGGCGCGTGGTGCGGCCGGACGGCAGCGAGCGCTGGCTGCTGTGCTCGGCGCGCATCGAGCGGGATGCCGAGGGGCGGGCGCGGCGGCTCATCGGCGTGCAGGTGGACGTGCATGAGCAGAAGGAGCTGGAGGCCCGCCTCGCGGACCAGCTCGCGTTCCAGCAGGCGCTGGTGGACGCCATTCCGATTCCGCTGTTCCACAAGGACGGGGACGGGCGCTACCGGGGATTCAACCGGGCCTACGAGGAGGCCTTCGGCATCCGCCGGGAGGACTTCCTGGGCAAGACGGTGCACGAGGCGGGCTTCCTCAACCAGGCCGAGCGCGCCGAATTCGAGGCCGACGCCCGCACCATCCGCGCCGGCGGGCCGCCGATCCACAAGGAGGTCGATCTCACCTATGCCGACGGAGAGATCCACCATACGCTGTTCTGGATGCACGGCTTCCAGCGGCCCGACGGCTCTCCCGGCGGCTCCATCGGCACGCTGGTGGACATCACCGACCGCCAGCGGGCCGAGCGCGAACTGCGCCGGGCCAAGGAACTGGCGGAGGAAACCACCGCGCTCAAGTCCAACTTCCTGGCCAACATGAGCCACGAGATCCGCACGCCGATGAACGCCATCATCGGGATGTCGCATCTCGCGCTCAAGTCGGGTCTCACGCCGCGCCAGGCCGACTACGTTGCCAAGATCCAGCAGGCCGGCCAGCACCTGCTGGGGGTGATCAACGACATCCTGGATTTCTCGCGCATCGAGGCCGGCAAACTGGTCGTGGAAAAGCAGCCCTTCATGCTCGACCGCGTGCTGGAAGGCATGGCCGACGTGGTGGGCTACAAGGCGGGCGTGAAGGGGCTGGAGCTGGTGCTCGACGTGGCGCCCGACGTGCCGCCCCATCTCGTGGGCGATGCCCTGCGGCTGGGCCAGATCCTCATCAATTTCGCCAACAACGCGATCAAGTTCACCGAGCGCGGCGAGATCCACGTGCGCGTGCGGGTGGTGGAGCGCCACGGCCGGCGCGTGCTGCTGCGCTTCGAGGTGCGCGATACCGGCATCGGCGTGGCACCCGAGCAGATGGGCCGGCTCTTCCAGAGCTTCCAGCAGGCCGACGCCTCGACCACGCGGCGCTTCGGCGGCAGCGGCCTCGGGCTGGCCATCTCCAAGAACCTGGCCGAGCTCATGGGGGGCGAGGTCGGCGCCGAAAGCGTCCTGGGCGAAGGCTCGACCTTCTGGGTCATGCTGCCGCTCGAATGCGCAGAGAGCGCGCTGCAAGCGCCGCCCCTGCCGCCTGCGCTGCGCAACGGGCGCGTGCTCATCGTGGACGACAACCACACGGCCGCCGCCGTGCTCTCGGAAATGCTGCGCAACATGGGCTTCGAGACCCGCGAGTCCCATGCGGGCGCGCAGGCGCTGGACATGCTGCGGGATGCCGCGGCGGACGGCGAACCCTACGGGTTGCTGCTCATCGACTGGCGCATGCCCGGCATGGATGGCATCGAGCTGGCCCGGCGCATCCACGAGCTGGGCCTGGACCAGGCCCCGCAGATGCTCATGGTGACGGCCTACGGTCGCGACGAAATCATGCCGGCCGCGAAGGAGCAGGGCATCGAGACGGTGCTGGTCAAGCCGGTGAGCGCCTCGCTGCTCTACGACACGCTGGCGCAGCCGCTGGCCCACGGCTGGCTGCCGGCCCACGCGCACTTGGCGCGGCCCGACGACGACCAGCCGCCGCCGCAGCTGCGCGGTGCCTCCGTGCTGCTGGTGGAGGACAACGAACTGAACCAGCTCGTGGCCGTGGAACTGCTGCGTGGTGCCGGCTTCATCGTGGACGTGGCGGCCCACGGGCAGGCGGCGCTGGACTGCGTGGCGCGCACCGAATACGACGTGGTGCTCATGGACATGCAGATGCCCGTGATGGACGGCGAGACGGCCACGCGCCGCCTGCGCGCCGATCCGCGCCACGCGCGCCTGCCCGTCATCGCGATGACCGCGAACGCGATGGAGGCCGACCGGCGCCGCTGCTTCGAGGCCGGCATGAACGACCACGTGCCCAAGCCGATCGAGCCGGCCGTGCTGTGGCGCGCGCTGGCCCGGTGGGTGCGCCCGCGGCCGGGCATCGGCATCGGCGGCGCCCTGGGCGACGCGGCGCCGGCCGGTGCAGGGCAGGGCGGTTCGCCGGAGGCACTGCCCGATGGCGTGGAGGGGCTGGATATCGCCGCCGGCCTGCAGCGCGCCCTGGGCCGGCCCGCGCTTTATGGCGACCTGCTGCGGCGCTTCATGGATGGACAGCGCGACACCGCCGCCGCCCTGCAGGCCGCGTTGCACGGCGGGGAACGCGGCGTGGCCGAGCGGCTGGCGCACACGCTCAAGTCGGTGGCCGGCAACATCGGCGCCATACCGCTGGCACACGCCGCGCACCAGCTGGAGCAGGCATTGCGCGCCGACGGGGCGGGGGACGACGTCTCCGCCCAGGCCCTGGCGATGTGCGACCGGCTCGATGCGCTGCTGCTCGGCCTGGCGCATTGGCGCCTCGCGGGGGCGCAACCGGCAGCGGCCCAGGCGGGCGCCACGGCGCCGGCCGATGCCGCCGACGGCGGCACGGAGGCCGCGCAGCAGTCCGCGCTCGCACAGTTGTGCGCGCTGCTGCGCGCCGACGACCCTGGCGCCGTGGAGTTCCTGCAGCAGCAGGCCGTGCTGCTGCGCCGCGCCCTCGGGCCCGGTTTCGTCGCCGCGGAAACGCACATCCGCGATTTCGACTTCGAACATGCCCTGGCGGTCATCGACACGCCGCCGGAGCCTTCCATCGTTTCCGGCGCCGCGTGAGGCGGGCCGATCTTCGCGCCGCAGGCCATCCGAATGACACAGGCTCAGCACCACCATGGACACTTCCCTGCTCTCCGATGACCCCATGCTCAAGGACCGGACCATTGCCACGGTGCTGGTGGTGGACGACACCCCCGACAACCTCGCGCTCATGGCCACGCTGCTGCGCGACCATTACCTCGTCAAGGTGGCCAACCACGGCGAGAAGGCGCTGCGCATCGCCCAGTCGGACGCGCCGCCCGACCTGATCCTGCTCGACATCATGATGCCCGGCCTGGACGGCTACGAGGTCTGCCGGCAGCTCAAGGCGCATCCCGCTTCGCGCGACATTCCCGTCATCTTCCTGACCGCGCGCAGCACGCCGGAGGACGAGCGGCGCGGCCTGTCGGTGGGCGCGGTGGACTACATCACCAAGCCGATCAGCCCGCCCATCCTGCTCGCGCGGGTGCACACGCACCTCAGCCTCAAGGCCACGGCGGATTTCCTGCGCGACAAGAGTGCCTACCTCGAGCGCGAGGTGGCCCTGCGGACGCTGGAGGTGCAGGCCATCCAGGACGTGACCATCATGGCCATGACCTCGCTCGCGGAAACGCGGGACAACGAAACCGGCAACCACATCCGGCGCACGCAGCTCTACGTCAAGGCCCTGGCCGAGCGGCTGGCGCGCCATCCGCGCTTCGAGACGGTGCTCAACGAGCGCATGATCGACCTGCTCTACAAATCCGCGCCGCTGCACGACATCGGCAAGATCGGCATTCCCGACAGCATCCTCCTCAAGCCCGGCAAGCTCACCGCCGAGGAGTTCGAGGTCATGAAGACCCACACCACGCTCGGCCGCGACGCCATCGAGAACGCCGAGCGGCGGCTGGGCATGCGGGTGGCGTTCCTGAGCGTGTCCAAGGAGATCGCCTACAGCCACCAGGAGAAGTGGGACGGCAGCGGCTACCCGCTGGGGCTGGCGGGCGATGCGATTCCCGTCTCGGCGCGGCTGATGGCGGTGGCCGACGTGTACGACGCGCTCATCAGCAAGCGCGTGTACAAGCCCGCCTTCTCGCACGAACAGGCCTGCACCACCATCATCAAGGGCCGCGGAGCGCATTTCGACCCGGACATGGTCGATGCCTTCGTGGACCTGGCGGAGGATTTCCGGCAGATCGCGCTGAAATACCCGGATCCGGAGTGAAGCCGGGCGCTGCCGTTCAGAACGGTGCGCGCGGCGCCGCCTGTCCGTCTTCTGCTTCGGGCGCCGGGGCGGACTCCGCGTCCACATCGGCATCCGCCGCGACGGCCTCTCCTGCCGGCGTGTCATTGCGCACGGCCTGGCGCACGGCAGCCTTGTCGCCCGCGCTGGCGAACTTGCTGTACTTGGAGAGGATCGGCACCAGCTGGCCGTAGATGCGCGGCGTGGCCGCCAGGCACTCGCGCTGCTCCAGGAAGTCGGCCTCGCCCGTGAAATTGCCCACCAGGCCGCCGGCCTCGGTCACCAGCAGCGAGCCGGCCGCCACGTCCCAGATGGACAGGCCCGTCTCGAAGAAGCCTTCGGTGAAGCCGGCCGCCACGTAGGCGAGGTCCAGCGCGGCCGCGCCGGGGCGGCGCAGGCCGGCCGTGCGCTGCATCACGTCGGACATGATGTGCAGGTAGGTCTTGAAATTGTCGCCCGGGCGGAACGGGAAGCCGGTGGACAGCAGGCTTTCCTTGAGCTGCGTGCGCTTGGACACGCGGATGCGCCGCTCGTTCAGGTAGGCGCCGCGGCCCTTGGTCGCCGTGAAGAGGTCGTTGCGGGTCGGGTCGTAGATGACGGCCTGCTCGACCTTGCCGCGCACCATGAGCGCGATGCTCACGCAATAGACGGGAAAGCCGTGGATGAAGTTGGTGGTGCCGTCCAGCGGGTCGATGACCCAGATGAATTCCGAATCCTTCGCGCCGTATTGGCTGCCCGATTCCTCGGCGAGGATGCCGTGGCCCGGATAGGCGGTGAGCAGGGTCTCGATGATGGCCTGCTCGCTCGCGTGGTCCACCTCGGTCACGAAGTCGTTGATCTGCTTCTGCGAAACGCGCACCGCTTCGACGTCGAGCGCCGCGCGGTTGATGATGGCGCCGGCGGCGCGAGCGGCCTTGATGGCCACGTTGAGCATGGGGTGCAGATTGGACGACATGAATTGTGAGGAAGGAGCTGGCGCCGCAGGGGGCGGCAAGAAGGATCGCCCGGCGATGCAGGCGCGATAACCGGCTATTTTAGCGCCCTTGCCGGATTTCAGCTGCCCGTGGATGCGTGGCGCCGCATTCCGAGGCCCCAGGCGCCGAATGCCGCCGCGAGGAATGCGAAGCCCGCGAGCGGTGAAACCCAGCCCACCCAGGCGGGCGCTCCGAGCGGATCGGTCCGCCCCAGGATCGGCAGAACGGGGTAGTAGGCCACGCAGGCCAGCGGCACGGCGAACGTGAGCAGGTACCGCAGCCAGCGGGCATACAGCGCCAGCGGGTACTGGGCCGCCTCCACGCCCCCGTAGGTGAGCACGTTGGCGACCTCCAGGCTCTCGGTGGTCCAGAACGAGAGGGCCCCCTGCAGCACCAGGATGCCCAGGAACAGCGCCACGCCGCCGGCCACCGCGAACACGGCCAGCGCCACCGTCTGCGCCGTCCAGGCGACCTCGGCATGGACCGTGCCGAAGGCCAGAACGGCGAGCCCCTGCAGCAGGCGCCCCGCGCGGCTGATGCGCACATCGTGGGCCATCAGCTGCAGCCACACCGGGCGCGGGCGCAACAGCAGGCGGTCGAAGGCCCCCGTGCGGAGGAACTGCGTGCCCAGCGTGTCGAAGCCCCGGCCCAGGGCGTCGGCGATGGCGAACATGCAGTTCACCAGCCCGTAGAACACGGCCACCTCGCCGATGCGCCAGCCCTGCACGTCGCCGAACCGGTGGAACAGCGCCCAGACGGCCATCGCCTCGATGGCCGTCACCAGGCCCTGGCCCACGGTGAGCATCAGCGCCGACGCGGGGTAGCGTGCCTGTCCGCTCAGCGATGCCAGCGCGAGGCGCAGGAACAGCGCAGCCGATCCCATGGGCCGTGGCTTCATCCGCCTTGCACCTCCAGGTTGCGCAGGGTGCGCTGCAGCAGGGCGCGGCCCAGTCCCGCTGCCGCCAGCACCCAGAAACACTGCAGGCCCAGCCCCGCCACCGCCGCCGTACCCGACAGCTGGCCGAAATAGATGCGCGCCGGAATGTCCACGATGCCCGCGAGCGGCTGCAGCAGCAGCGCGGCCTGCCAGCCGTCGGGCAGCAGCGCCAGGGGCAGCAGGTTGCCGGAGAACACGATGACCACCGGGCCGGCCAGGGTGTTGATACCCCGCTCGTTGAGCGCCGCCGCCGTGACCACGTTGAGCAGCATCACGAATGCCGTGGAGAGCACCAGCGCCAGCAGCAGCGACAGGGCGAACGCTGCCGCCGCCATCCAGCCGGCCGGGGGCTGCAGCGCCCAGGCGTCCAGGCCGGCCGCCGGCAGGACCACCCCGGTGAAGGCCGCCATGAGCGCCGCCCGCGGCAGCACCCGCGCGGCGATCCACCCGGCGGAGCGGGCGAACCACAGCGCATAGGCGTCCACCGGCCGCAGCCGGTCGTAGGCCACGGCCCCGGTGCGCACCGACTGGGCCAGTTCCGGGTCGGCGCTCCAGGGCAGCAGGGCGAACAGCCCCTGTGCCAGCCAGGTGTAGGTGATGGCCTGCGCCAGCGACAGCGGCGCCGCTGCGGCCGCCGCGCCGCCGTAGAACGCCGCCATGACCATGGCCTTGAGGCCGCCCCACCAGCACTGTGTGACAAAGCCGGCCCAGGCCGCGGCCCGGTACTGCAGCATCACGAGGAAGCGCGAAGCGAACGCCGCGCGGTAGGGGCGCAGGAGCGCGGCCGGGGCCATCGCCGTCATCCTTCGGCCGCGCCGTGCATCGCGTAGAAGCGTGCGATCACGGCCTCGATGGTCATGTCCTCGTCGTCCGGGCGTGCGGCCACCACCTGGGCCCGCAGCGCGTCCACGCCGCAGTCGGCCAGCACCCGGCCGTGGCCGATCACGATGACCCGTTCGGCCAGCGCTTCGATGTCGTGCATGTCGTGGGTCGTGAGCAGGACTGTGGTGCCGCGTTCCCGGTTGGCCCGCCGCACGAAGTCGCGCACCGCGAGCTTGGAGGGGGCATCCAGGCCGATGGTCGGCTCGTCCAGGAAGAGGATGTCCGGCTCGTGCAGCAGGGCCGCGGCGATTTCCGCGCGCATGCGCTGGCCCAGGGACAGCTGGCGCACGGGCTGGTCGAGCACGCGCTCCAGGTGCAGCAGGGCCACCAGTTCGTCGCGCGTGCGGGCGAAGCGCTGCGGATCGACGCGGTAGATGTCGCGCAGCAGCGTGAAGCCGTCACCCACCGGCAGGTCCCACCACAACTGGGTGCGCTGCCCGAACACCACGCCGATGCGCCCGACGTGCCGCTCGCGTTCGGCGAAGGGGTCGCGCCCGTCGATCGCCACGCTGCCGCCGTCGGGCCGCAGGATGCCCGAGAGGATCTTGACCGTGGTGGATTTGCCGGCGCCGTTCGGACCGATGAAGCCCAGCATCTCGCCGCGCTGCAGGCTGAACGACACGTCCGACAGCGCCGTCACCGTGCGGTAGCGCGGGCGCGCCAGGGCCCGCAGCGCACCGAGCACGCCGGGGTCGCGCTCGTGGATGCGGTAGGACTTGTACAGGTGGTGGACGGCGATGTGATCCATGGCGGGAGGGCGCGGATGCTACACGACATCGCATGAACGCGCTCGCCAGGCCGATTTCGAGGCGAAGAAGATTCAATAACTGCGAATGGTTTGATTGAAGTATTATTTCTGAAGAATATCATGTATATTTATATTTTTGCATGAAATATTCGATCGAAAAGTATTAAGCTGCATGCAAACGGATTCCAGGAGATTGAAGAACTCGAATTGCCCCCGAGTGACCGAAGATCCTGGAGGTAATATCCATGGCAAGGCATTTGCGACGTGCCGTGCTTGCATGAATCGTTGCGTGCGTTGCGGAGCAATGCCTGCAAAATAGAAAAAGGGGCACTGCGTTCAATAAAGGAATGAATCAATGGTCAAACCATTATCCCAGGCTTCGCACAATCCGGTTTCCTCCGGTACGGCAGGGGACCCGGTCCATGCCGCAAGGTCTCCCGAACACCCACGTTCCAGCCAGGCACTCACGCACGCGGCCTTGCAGTCCCGAAACGGGCGTGCGGAGGCATCTGCTCCAGATACCCACCGCGCCGGTTCTTCGACAAGCCCGCAGGGTCGTCTCGTCGTCATTTCGAACCGCATGGTGGACCCGTCCAAGCCCGCTGCCGGCGGAGTGGCCGTAGCCCTGGCCGACACGATGCACGACAACGAGGGCCTGTGGATGGGCTGGAGCGGAAACATCGGGGGAAGGCCGGGCACACCCCAGATCAAGACCCAGACGTTCGGGAAATCCGCGCTGGTGGGCATGGATCTGAGCCGGACTCAATTCAATAATTATTATTCCGGCTTCTATAACTCGGTCCTCTGGCCCGTCATGCAGAATAGCGCGCAATGGGCGGACATTCGGCCGGGTCAGTATGGCGTTTATAAACAGGTGAACAAGATATTCGCCTCCCAGTTGGCGCCCTTGCTGAAAGACAACGACGTCCTCTGGGTCCATGATTGCCATCTCATACCCCTGGCTGAAGAGCTTCGCCGCCTGGGCTGCAAGCAGAGAATCGGCTTTTTCAACCACAGCCCGTTTCCTTCGCCGGAGGTATTCAAGAAGATACCCCAGCACAAGGAGCTCATGCAGGCCCTTTTTTCCTATGACCTTGTCGGGATGCAGATCCCCCGGGACGTGGATCATCTCCGGGACTATGTGCGTGAAGAGCGGGTTGGCGAGGCCGTGGGCGACAAGGAGCTGAAAGCCTTCGGACGGCAGACCCAGCTCCAGCATTTCCCCATCGGCATCGACTTCCAGAATCTGATGGAACTGAAGCCGGATGCGGATTCCGACTGGATACTGGACCAGGTGAAGTCCGAGAAGGACCAGGGGCGCATGCTGATGGTGGGGGTGGAGCGGCTGGACTATGCCAAGGGCATACCGGACAGGTTGTCGGCGCTGGGGGATCTCCTGGACAGTCGTCCCGACCTTGCGGAAAAGGTCACCTTCGTGCAGATCGGTGCACCGTCCCGTCAGAATGTGCCGGCCTATGCGCAACTGGCCCGCAACACGCGCAAGCTCGTCGATGACATCAACAAGCGCCATGGAACGTCCTCCTGGCAGCCCATTCTCTATATCGACAAGTCGGTCAAGCGCAACGCCCTTCCAGAGATATACCGCATGAGCCGCGTCGGTGTCGTGACGTCCGTGGCGGACGGCATGAACCTCGTTTCCAAGGAATACGTGGCCACACAGAACGCGCAGGATCCCGGCGTGCTGGTGCTGTCGGAAGGAGCGGGCGCATCGCACCAGCTCAAGGATGCCATCCTCGTGCCACCTTCGGACCGTCCCGCCATCACGCAAGCCTATGAAGCGGCGCTCTCCATGGGCCTGGACGAGCGCAAGGAGCGCCACTCACGGCTATTGGACAACGTGAAAACGGAAGATCTTGCCAAGTGGCGCACGGACTACCTGTCTGCCTTGCATTCTGTCCCGCAGGGCTCTGGGCAGCCTGACGGCGAAGTGGGCGACCGCAGGAGCAAGCGGCCTCGCACCATGCACTGAGGACGGGTAGCGGCAACGGCGGAGCCCGCGGCGGTGCGGCTCCGCCCTGTTGCGAAGCGCTGGAAGGCGCAGCGGCGACAATCGCGCGTCCTTTCCGCTGCGCAGCTTCCCATGAAAACCCGTTTCATCCTCATCCAGACCAGCCATGCCGGCAACGTCGGCGCTGCCGCCCGCGCCATGAAGACCATGGGCTTCGGAGACCTGGTCCTGGTGGCCCCGCGCTGGCCCAACGTGCTGCGGCGCGAGGAAACCATCCAGCGTGCGAGCGGCGCACTGGACGTGCTGGAGAACGCCCGCATCGTCGCCACGCTGGACGAGGCTCTGGACGGCATCAGCCACCTGTGCGCCACCGCGATGACGCCGCGCGATTTCGGCCCGCCCACGCGCTCGCCGCGCGAGCATTTCGAATGGCTGGCGCGCAGGCAGTCCGCCGATGCGGGCCATCCCCTGGCCGAACTGGCCCTGGAAGGGGGCGCGGCCGTGCCACCCACGGACGCCGATCCCGCCTCCGCGCCAGCGGATGCGGCCGGGGAGGCGGGGGTGGCCTTCCTGTTCGGTTCCGAGCGCTTCGGCATGGCGAACGAGGACGTGTACCGCTGCCATGTCGCACTCTCCATTCCCACCAACCCCGGCTTCGGCTCGCTCAACCTGGGCGCCGCCATCCAGGTGATCGCCTACGAATGGCGGCTCGCGCTCGGCGGCTTCCCCGTGCGGGACGCCGCGCCCGTGTCCGTGCCCGCCGACGCTGCCCAGGTGGCCGGCATGCTCGCGCACTGGGAGCGCGCGCTGGTGGATGTCGGCTTCCTCGACCCGGCAGCTCCCAAGAAGCTCATGCCGCGGCTCAACCAGCTTTTCAACCGCGCGCAACCCACCCCGGAGGAAATCCACATCCTGCGCGGTGTCGCCAAGGCCATGTCGGAAGCAGCGCAGGCGAAGCGCTAGACTGCAGGGCCGATTTCACCCCGCGCTTATTCCAAGAAGCCCCCGCCCCATGTTCGACCGCCTGCGCTCCGACATCCAGTGCATTCTCGACCGCGACCCCGCGGCCCGCAGCACCTGGGAGGTGGTCACCTGTTATCCGGGGCTGCATGCCATCTGGCTGCACCGGCCTGCGCACTGGTGCTGGACGCACGGACTCAAGTGGCCCGGCCGCTTCATCTCGCATTTCGCGCGCTGGCTCACCGGCATCGAGATCCACCCCGGCGCGAAGATCGGCGAGCGCGTCTTCTTCGACCACGCCATGGGCGTGGTGGTGGGCGAGACCGCCGAGATCGGCGACGGCTGCACCATCTACCAGGGCGTGACCCTGGGCGGTACGTCCCTCTACAAGGGCACCAAGCGCCATCCTACGCTGGGCCGCGACGTGGTCGTCAGCGCGGGCGCGAAGGTGCTGGGCGGTTTCGAGGTGGGTGACGGCGCGAAGATCGGCAGCAATGCCGTGGTCATCAAGCCCGTGCCCGCCGGTGCCACGGCCGTGGGCATTCCCGCGCGCATCATTCCTTCCAGGGCGGGGCAGAGCGCCGACGTCACGGAAGCCGCCAGTCCGCCACGGCCGGAGGCCCGCGCGTTCTCCGCCTACGGCGTCACGCAGGAAGACGATCCGCTCTCGCAGGCGATGCGCGGCCTGATCGACAACGCCTCGTCGCAGGAGCGCCAGATCGCGCTGCTCTGGGCGGCCATCGAAAAGCTCTCCCAGGCCGCGCCGCAAGCCCGCGACTGCGTGCCTTGCGACGCCAACCGCAACGAGCAGTTCGAGGCAGAGAAGCTCAACGCGCTGGTGGGGAAGTAGGCGGAGCGTGCCCCGGCTTCAACGCTTTTCGTAGAAGGCGCGCAGCGGCGCGTCGAACGCCGCATGGTCGAGCTGCCACAGGCCCATCGGCCCGCGCAGGTACGGAACGGGATAGACCGACCCGGCGGGAAACTGCTCCCAGTATTCCTTCGCCCGAGGGAACCGCATGGCCGGCAGCCCCAGCGTGGAATCGACAGGTTCGAGGCGTGCGGTGCCGATGACCCGGTAGTCGTAGTTGCGCGACGGCGCCTGCGCGAGCACCTGGTCGATGCGCTTGGCCAGTGGCAATGCGCTGCCGGCCATCACGGCGACCAGCATCAGGGCCAGTACATGCGATTCGCGGGCGGGCACGTCGCCGCCCAGCAGGTGCCGGTAGGCCAGCAGGTAGCCCGCGGCAGCGGCCGCCAGGGTGCCGGCCCACGTGAGCGGATGGCGCAGGATGCGTCCGATCTGCGCATCGGTGAGTTCGAACCGTGAAATGGCGAAGGTGTCGATCAGCGCGAAAAACAGCAGGCCGAAAAACAGCGCCATCGCCAGCACGCTGCGCGGGTTCTTCTCGAGCGCGAAGTCCTGTGTCTGCGCCTCGGTGAGCTCCTGTTCGGTGAAGACCGCGCGGAAGATGTCCGACAGCGCCTCGCGCGACTGCAGCGCGTTCATGCCCGTGTCCGCACTGAAAACGATGGTGCCGCGCGGCGTTTCCAGCTGCGCCCAGTACAGGTTGCCCGCCCTCAGGTTGCGGTTGCCCAGCCATTCGGCACGGCTGTGGCGCAGGTCGATCGGCACGTCGAACGGGCGCCCGTCCTGGTTCCAGAACCCTTTCATGCGCACGGCATGGTCGCCCTCGGCGATCAGCACGCCCTTGCCTTCGAATGGCAGCAGGCGAAGCCAGCTGCGGAAAAAGCGCGGACGGGCCACGTTGATGCGCCAGTACTGCACGCCTTTGAGTTCCTGGACCAGTGCGTCCTGGCGGCGCTTCAGGCCTCGGTGGCGGTAGAACATCACCAGGATGGCCACGAGGAAGGCCAGCTGGACCAGTGCGAGAAGGAGTGTGGACATGGGCATGGATCGAGCGGGCGAGGGCCCGGGCGCCGCATGGTACTGTCGTGCTCAGGTTCGCGCCAGCCCAGCGCGCCCCGGGTTCACTCCGGTCGTGCCGGCCTGCGTGCGTCCTTGGGCCTGAACGCCTTGCACACTGCCTCGCGCGTCTCCAGGTAGGGCCCGCCGATCAGGTCGATGCAGTAAGGCACGGCGGCGAAGATGCCCGGCACGGCCGTTGCACCGTCGGCGTCCTTCAGGCCTTCCAGCGTCTCCGCGATGGCCTTGGGCTGCCCCGGCAGGTTGATGACCAGGCTGCCGTTGCGGATGACTGCCACCTGCCGCGAGAGGATGGCCGTGGGCACGAAGCGCAGGCCGATCTGCCGCATCTGTTCGCCGAAGCCGGGCATTTCGCGGTGCGCGACGGCCAGCGTGGCCTCGGGCGTCACGTCGCGCAGTGCGGGGCCGGTGCCGCCGGTGGTCAGCACCAGGTGGCAGCCTGCGCTGTCCACCAGCTCGACGAGCGTGGCGCTGATGCGCTCCTGCTCGTCGGGGATGAGCCGCTCCTCGAAATGCACCGGGTTGTGCAGCGCCTGCTCCAGCCATTGCCGCAGCGCGGGCAGGCCCTGGTCCGCATACACGCCGCGGCTCGCGCGGTCACTCACCGACACGATGCCGATGCGCACCGGCTCGGGCGGTGGCAGGGCCTCATGCATCGCGCTCTGCCTCCTCATGGCGGGCGTGGAGCGCGGCTTCGTCCATCTGCGTGCGTACCAGCTGGAACAGCTCGCGGTAGGCGCGCCCCTTGCGCGGCGCGAGGCCCTGGGATGCCTGTACGTTGGCTTCCTTGCCTTCCGGCGCGTCCTTGCGGGCCTGCCGGATCAGCGCACGCAGCTGCTGGGTGTCGGTGCGCGGAAAGCGCTCCATCCAGAGCGGCAGCGCCGCATCGTCCGCGATCAGCCGCTCGCGCCATTGCTCGGCTTCGTGCAGCGCGAGCTTCTCCGCGGCCGAGCCGTTGTGCTGCTCGTCCAGCGCGGCGCGCGCGGCGATCACCACCGATTCGTCGAGCTGGCGCATGAGCTTGCCCACGTACTGCATCTGCCGGCGCTTGCCTTCGAAATTGGTGATGCGCCGCGCCTCGGCCAGCGCATCCTGCAGCTTGTCGGGCAGCTGCAGGCGCGCCTGCAGGTCGCTGCGCAGCGTGAGCAGGTCCTGGCCGAGCTGCTGCAGCGCATCGCTCTCGCGCTTGAGATCGGTGCGGCTGGCTTCGGTCGTGCCTTTGAGCTCGGCCTTGAGCTGCAGGTCCAGTTCGCTGCCTTCGGCGACGAAATGGCCCTTCACGAAATAGCCTTTTTTGGGTTTGCGGGACATGGGAGAGGGGACAAAAAGAGGCCCTGGGCGGGGGCGGAAGGCGGCAAGTATCATAGCCGGCGATATGAAGACCACCCGCCCCCGTACCGCAGCCCGCGCTGCCGCCTCTCCCTCCCGCTCCTCCGCTTCCGCGTCCGTCCCTGCCGGCAGCGATGCCGGCAACGGCTTCAGCTACAGCCGCGGCGTGTTCGAGGAACTGGTGGACCGGGCCCTGGCCCACGCGCTGCGCCTGGGCGCCACCGACGCGGGCGCGGAGGCATCCGAGGGCTGCGGG
Organism: Acidovorax sacchari; assembly: GCF_042847045.1. Lineage (NCBI taxonomy): Bacteria > Pseudomonadati > Pseudomonadota > Betaproteobacteria > Burkholderiales > Comamonadaceae > Acidovorax > Acidovorax sacchari. The sequence goes on along the minus strand of NZ_AP035783.1, from coordinate 3,641,333 downwards.
CTGTCGGTGAGCGTGCGCAAGGGCGAACTGGAGACGGTGGAGCGCAACCGCGACAAGTCGCTGGGCATCACCGTGTATGTCGGCAACCGCCGGGGCAACGCCAGCACGTCGGACTTCTCCGAACGCGCCATCGAGCAGACCGTGCAGGCCGCCTACGACATCGCCCGCTTCACCGCCGAAGACCCGGTGGCCGGCCTGCCCGACGTGGCGGACGTGGCCGCACCCGGCACGCACCGCGAGCTGGACCTGTTCCATCCCTGGGCCATCACCAGCGAAGAGGCCGCCCGCATCGCTCTCGAATGCGAAGAGGCCGCCCTGCGCACGCACCGCCGCATCACCAACAGCGAAGGCGCCGCCGTCTCGGCCCAGCAGAGCCATTTCTTCAGCGCGCACACGCACGGCTTCCGCGGCGGCTACGCCAGTTCGCGCCACAGCATCTCGGTGGCGCCCATTGCTTCGCTGCCGGGCCGCAATGCCGAGATGCAGCGCGATGCGTGGTATTCGTCCATGCGCGACGCGGCCGAGCTGTCCTCGCCCGCCGCCGTGGGCCGCTATGCGGCCGAGCGCGCCCTGAGCCGCCTGGGCAGCCGCAAGATCCCCACCACCGAATGTCCCGTGCTGTTCGAGTCGCCGCTGGCTGCAGGCCTGCTGGGCGGCTTCACGCAGGCAGTAAGCGGCGGCTCCCTCTACCGCAAGAGCAGCTTCCTGCTCGATTCGCTGGGCCGCCGGGTCTTCCCGGACCACATCGACATCGACGAGGATCCGTTCGTCGCACGCGGCAAGGGCAGCTCGCCCTTCGACGAGGAGGGCGTGCGCGTGGCCCCGCGCAAGGTGGTGGATGCCGGCGAGGTGCAGGGCTACTTCCTCAGCAGCTATTCCGCCCGCAAGCTCGGCATGAAGACCACCGGCAACGCCGGCGGCTCGCACAACCTCGCGCTCACCTCGCGCCTCACGCAGCCGGGCGACGACCTGGACGCCATGCTGAAGAAGCTCGGCACGGGCCTGTTCGTGATCGAGCTCATGGGCCAGGGCGTGAACTACGTGACGGGCGACTATTCCCGCGGCGCCAGCGGTTTCTGGGTGGAGAACGGGGAGATCGCCTTCCCGGTGCACGAGATCACCATCGCGGGCAACCTCAAGGACATGTTCCTCGGCATCGAGGCCGTGGGTGCGGACGCCTACAACTATGGCGCCAAGACCGTGGGCTCGATGCTGGTCAACCGCATGAAGGTGGCGGGCAGCTGAGGCATATCAACCCGATGCAGCGACTGCTGCCGCGCACCTGTGGCGCCGCGGCATGGAAAAAACCCGCCAGCGGCGGGTTTTCTCTTTCATGGCCGCAAGGCCGCTCTCGGCAATCAGCGCTGGCGGCGCAGGCGTGCGATGCCGAAGAAGCCCAGCAGCGAGGCCATCAGGATCAGGCCCCATTCGGACACGGTGGGGATCGGTGCCGCCGTGTTGTTGACAGGTGCCTGGGCGATGGCATAGCTCACCGGCGAGTTGAGACCGGTGCTGCGGGAGGTGTCAGTGACCACTGCCACCAGGCAGGTATCGGTCACGCCGCTGTTGCCGGTGCCCGTGCTCTGGCAGGCAGAGTTGTGCGTATCGGCGCCGGTTGTACCGCTCAAGGTCACTGCATTGAAACGGCTCGTGTTGTTGTGCGGAACCGGGCCCGTCGTCCACTGCACCGCCTGCAGTGTCACGCCGGTGACGTTTCCGGAGGCGTCGGTGGTGACGCGCAGCGAATTCAGCCGGGCATTCGTGTCGGTGGAGGCAACGGTGTCCAGGCCATTGGAGAAACTGTAGGCAGTGACCGTGGAGCCGATTTCCACGTTGCTCGCGCTTGCCGGCAGCGCGCCCGACGTGGTGAACGAACCCGACACGTTGTTCGTGGACACGAAGTTCGCGCAGCTGCTCGCAGGTGACGTCGTGCAGTTCGTTTAATTCTGGATGGTGCCGTAATTGCCCGTGCTGTTGACGTTCACCGTCGCACCGAACGAGGCACCTGCTGCAGCCATGGCCACCAGGCCCAATAGGATTTTCCTCACCATCACCTCCGTTTGTTAGCAAAATGTTACGAGCCTGCCAGTTTACGACGTCGATTCCATTTCATACCGGTCCGCAGCCACTTTCCGGGGTCCGGGTCCCGATTTCCGGGGTTTATCAGTAGGCTGCGTTGGCTTTCGCCGACACCGCCTCGCCGGCACCGTCGAACTGCGCCCGCAGCCTGCGTGCCGCGCCCACGAACATCAGCACGTCCACGCCCACCGCCACGAACGTACAGCCGAGTTCCAGGTAGCGGCGTGCCAGGGCCGGGTCCGAGGTCAGCGTGCCCGCGGCCTTGCCGCTCGCGATGATGGTGCGCATGGCATCCTCGATCGCGGCCTGCACCTCGGGGTGGCCGGGATTGCCGCGGTGCCCCATGGATGCGGCAAGGTCTGCCGGGCCGATGAAGACACCGTGCACGCCCTCCACCGCGCAGATCGCGGGCAGGTTCTGCAGTGCGGTCACCGTTTCGGCCTGCACCAGCAGGCAGACCTCGTCGTCCGCGACGGCCAGGTAGTCCGCGCGGCCGCTCCATTGCGACACACGGCCGACGGCACTGCCCACGCCCCGGATGCCGTGCGGCGGGTACTGCGTGGCGGCGGCGATGGCGCGGGCCTGCTCGGGCGTGTCCACCATGGGGACCAGCAGCGTGCGCGCGCCGATGTCCAGCACCTGCTTGATGAGGGCGGTGCCGCCTTCGGCGATGCGCACCACCGGCTGAGAGGGGTAGGGCGCCACCGCCTGCAGGGCGCCGAGGGTGCTGCGCAGGTCGTTGGGCGCATGCTCGCCGTCGATCAGCAGCCAGTCGTAGCCGGTGGTGGCAGCCGCTTCGGCCAGGTACGGATCGGCCATGGAGAGCCACAGGCCGATCTGCGGGCGGCCGGCGGCCAGGGCGGCTTTGAAGGGATTGTGTGCGGGCATGTCTCTCGCGCTTTCTGTTTTCTGTCGTTGGACCGGGAAGGAGATGCCGGGCCAGGTCAGCCGAGCCCGCCCTGGCAAAGATACTTGGTGTGCAGGTAGTCGTCCAGGCCGTGGGTGGAGCCCTCGCGGCCGTAGCCGGACTCCTTCACGCCGCCGAAGGGCGCGGCCTCCGCCGCCAGGGCACCTTCGTTGATGCCCACGATGCCCGTCTCCAGCAGGCCCGCCACGCGCCAGATCCGCCGCACGTCGCGGCTGTAGAAATACGCGGCCAGCCCGAAGGGCGTGTCGTTGGCCGCGGCGATCACCTCGGCCTCATCGTGGAACACGGTCAGCGGCGCCACGGGGCCGAAGGTCTCCTCGCAGGCGCAGGCCATGGTGGCATCCGCGCCCGTGAGCACCGTGGGCGCGTAGTAGTGCTCGCCCAGCTCCGCCAGCCGCCGGCCGCCCGTGAGCACCTTCGCGCCCCGGGCCACGGCGTCCTGCACGTGGCGTTCGATCTTCTCGACCGCGCGCTCGTTGATCATCGGGCCGATCTGCGAGGCCGCGTCGCTGGCCGGCCCCACTTTGAGCCCCGCCACCCGCGCCGCGAGCTTGCCCGCGAACGCCTCGTGCACGGCCGCGTGCACGTACACCCGGTTCGGGCTCACGCAGGTCTGTCCGCCGTTGCGGAATTTCGCGGCCATGAAGCCGTCCACCGCCGCATCCACGTCGGCATCTTCGAACACGATGAAGGGCGCGTTGCCGCCCAGCTCCAGCGAGAGCTTCTTGAGCGTGTCCGCGCTGCGGCGCGCCAGGTGCTTGCCCACGGGCGTGGAGCCCGTGAAGGTGATCTTGCGCACGCGCGGATCATCGAGCCAGGCATCGACCACCTCGGGCGTCTGCACACGCGAGGCGGTGACGATGTTGAGCACGCCGGCGGGAATGCCTGCTTCCTCGGCCAGCGCCACGAGCGCGAGCGAGGTGAGGGGCGTGTCCTCCGCGGGCTTGCAGACCACGGTGCATCCGGCGGCCAGGGCCGGGGCGATCTTGCGCGCGATCATCGCGGCGGGGAAGTTCCACGGGGTGATGGCGGCCACCACGCCCACGGGCTCCCTGAGGGCGAACATGCGCCGGCCGGGCACGGGCGCGGGAATGATCTCGCCGTTCATGCGCGTGGCCTCCTCGCCGAACCACTCGATGTAGCTGGCGGCGTAGGCGACCTCGCCCCGGCCTTCGGCCAGGGGCTTGCCCTGCTCCAGGGAGATGAGCGCGCCCAGCGCGTCCTGGCGGGCCATGACGAGGTCGTTCCAGCGCTTGATGAGGGCCGCGCGCTGCTTGGCCGGCACCGTGCGCCAGGTGGCGAAGGCGGCATGGGCGGCGTCGGCGGCGGCGCGGGCGTCCTGGGCGCTGCCGTCGGGCACGTCGGCAATGGTGGCACCGGTGGCCGGATCGGTGACGGCGAAGGTGGCGCCGCTGGCGGCGGCCTGCCAGCGGCCGGCGATGCACAGCTGGCTGCGCACCAGCGGCAGGGCTGCGGAGAGGGGGGATGCAGGCAAGGAGGAAGTGGTCATGTCGCGCACGAAAAAGGAAAGAAAGTCTCAGCTCACGATGCCCAGGTGCCAGGGCACGAACTCGTGGTCCCCCAGGCCCAGCAACTCGCTCTTGGTCGCCTCGCCGCTCGCGTGCCGCAGGATCTGCTCGAAGATGCGATCGCCCATCTCGGGCACCGTCAGCTCGCCGTCCAGGATCACGCCGCAGTTGATGTCCATGTCCTCCTCCAGCCGGCGGTACATGGGCGTGTTGCTGGCCAGCTTGATGGTCGGCGCCGGCTTGCTGCCGAACATCGAGCCGCGCCCGGTCGTGAAGCAGATCAGCTGCGCGCCGCTCGCGATCTGGCCGGTGGCCGCCACCGGGTCGTAGCCCGGCGAATCCATGAACACGAAGCCGTTCTCGTCGATGCGCTCGGCGTATTCGTACACGGCGCGCAGCGGCGTGGTGCCGCCTTTCATCGCACTGCCCAGCGATTTCTCGAAAATGTTCGCTAGGCCGCCGGCCTGGTTGCCGTGGCCCACCACACCGTTGAACTGCGCGTTCTGACCGGCCGCGTAGCGTTCCCACCAGGCCAGGCGGTCCAGCAGCTTCCGGCCCACTGCGGGACTGATGGCGCGGCGCGTCAGCATGAACTCCACGCCGTGGATTTCCGGCGTTTCCGAAAGGATGGCCGTGCCGCCATGGCGCACGAGCACATCCATCGCAGCGCCCAGCGCCGGATTGGCCGTGATGCCCGAGAAGCCGTCCGAGCCGCCGCATTCCAGCCCGATCTTCAGGTGGCTGGCGCTCACCGCGCTGCGGCGCGCTTCGTTGGCGGCCGGCAGCATGTCCTCGATCGCCGCGATGCCGGCCGCGATGGTGGCGCGCGTGCCGCCCACGTCCTGCATCACCAGCGTGCGCATCAGCCGGCCGCGCTCCAGGCCCTGGGATTCGACCAGTCCGTCCACCTGGTTGCGCTCGCAGCCCAGGCCCACGATCAGCACGCCCACCAGATTCGGGTGGCGCGCATAGCCCGCCAGCGTGCGCCGCAGCACGTCGAAATGCTCGCTGGGCGAGGACATGCCGCAGCCGCTGGTCTGCGCGAAGGCCACCACGCCGTCCACGTGGGGAAAGGCGCGCATCCGCTCCGCCGTGAAGTGAGCGGCGATCTGCTTGATGACCGTGGCGGAGCAATTGACCGACGACAGGATGCCGATGAAATTACGCGTGCCCACGGAGCCATCCGCGCGCACGAAACCCTGGAAGGTCGCGCGCTCGGCCTCGGGTACGTAATGGACCGGCCGGACATCCGCGCAGAACGCCGGATCGCGGTAATGGTCCACGATCTCGAGGTTGTGGCTGTGCACGTAGTCGCCCGGCTCCAGGTCGCGCGTCGCCACCCCGATCACGGTGTCGTACTTCTTCACCTGCTCGCCCTGGGCGATGCGTCGCGCGGCGATCTTGTGCCCGGGCGGTACCTGCGCGCGCGCCCGCACGCCCAGTTCGGGAATCTCCTGCCCCAGCGCCAGCCCGGTCTTGGCGACGAACACGTTGTCATTGGGATGCAGGTGCAGCAGCGGACTGTCAAGGGTGGGCATGCGGGGCTTTCATCATGGAATTGTGGCTCGTGTCTTGTCCGGATCTGGCGTAGCGGCAGGGCCGCAAACATGGGCACGGCCCAGGCCGGCAGACGCCGCGGAACCGGCTTTGCCGGGCCGCTGGCGTCGCCGCTCCGGGGGGGATGTCACCCTTTCATCAGCTCTCGCAATTTCAGCTTGTCGATGAGTACCGTTTCCTTGGCATAGACGGTGTTGACGTATTTCTCGTAGTCCGGGCCGTCCAGGTACAGCAGCGGGGCGTCGAGCTTGTCGGCCACCGCCTTGAACTCGGGGCTGGCCACGGCCTGGCGGAACGCATCGCGCAGTTTCGCGGTGACGGCCGGGTCCAGCCCCCGGGGGGCGCCGATGCCGTTGGGCGCGTCCACCACCACGTCCCAGCCGAGCTCGCGCAGCGTGGGCACGTCCTTGAAGCGCGCCGTGCGCTGCTCGCCCCAGGTGGCCAGCAGGCGCAGCTTGCCGGCCTCCACGTGCGGTGCCCAGGAGCTGGAGTCGGCCAGCGCATCCACATGGCCGCCCAGCACGCCCTGCAGCGCTTCGGCGCCGCCCTTGTAGGGCACGTGGTTCAGCTGGATGCCCGCCACGCTGGCGAATTCCTCCATGCCCACGTGCGTCGCTCCGCCCACGCCCGCATGCGCATACGTCACCTTGCCCGGATGGGCCTTCGCGTAATCCACGAAATCCTTGAGCGTCCTGAACGGCGAGTTCGCCGGCACCGCGATGCCGAAGGTCTGGCCCGAGGTGCGGGCGATGTACGTGAAATCCTTGCGCGGATCGGCCTGCAAAGTGCCCAGCTGCGAGAAGCGCGTGACCGAGATCGGGATCTGCCCGATGGTGTAGCCGTCCGGCTTCGCGGCGGCCAGGGCCTTGGATCCGATCATGCCGGAGGCCCCGGCTCGGTTCTCCACCGCGATCGCCTGGCCCAGGATGCGTCCCGCGACCGTGCACAGCGTGCGCATCGACTGGTCCGCCGTGCCGCCGGCCGGCCAGGGACAGATGAAGGTGATCGGGCGGTCGGGGTAGGTGCCCTGCGCGAGCAGGCGTGCGGGCGCGGAGGCGAGGGCGAGCGTGGCGGTGCCGAGGGCGCCCAGCATGAGCTGGCGCCGGCCGCAGCGTGGGGTCTGCATGGATATGTCTCCTGTTTCTTTATCGTGGGTGAGGCCAGCGCCATTGTTCAGAAGCAGGCCATGCCAATCCAATGAAAATGTGGACTGCCTTCATAACCTCCAAGGAATGACCGGAAATGCCCAGGATCGATCGCGTGCTGCGCTCCAACCTCAAGCTGCGGCACCTGCAGATGCTGGTCGCGCTCGACCAGTTCCGGCATGTCGGGCGTGCGGCCGAGTTCCTATCCGTCACCCAGCCCGCCGTCTCCAAGACCCTGGCCGAGATCGAGCGCATGTTCGGCCTGCCGCTCTTCGAGCGCTCGACCCGCGGCACCGAGCCCACCGCCGCCGGCGCCAGCGTGGTGCGCTTCGCCCGGTCCGTGCTCGCCGGCTACGAGCGCACGCGCGACGAGATCGCCGCCGAGGCCAGCGGCGCCCGCGGCCGCACCAGCGTGGGCGCCATGGTGGCCGCCACTCCGGTGCTGCTCGCGCAGGCCGTGGAGCGGCTCAAGGCACGCTCGCCCCATGTGACCGTTCTCATCGAGGAAGGCGACCTGACGCGCCTGCTGCCGAAGCTGCGCATGGGCGAACTGGACCTGTTCGTCGGCCGCCTGGAGCCCGGCTACGCCTCGCCCGATCTGGAAACCGAGGCGCTCTACGACGACCCCATGGTCGCCATCGTGCGCCCCGGCCACCCGCTGGCCCGCAGGCGCCAGCCGCGCTGGTCCGACATCGCCGCCCAGCCCTGCGTGCTCCCCCCGCCCTGGGCCTCGCTGCGCGTGAAGCTGGAGCAGCAGTTCTTCGCCCACGGCCTGCACCCGCCCGCCGACATTGTCGAATCGGCGTCGTTCCTGTCGCAGATCACCTTCGTCCACCAGCGCGGCGCCGTGGCGTTCATGGCCGGCACCGTGGCCAGGCATTTCGCGCAGCAGGGCCTGGTGGCGGTGCTCAGGCTGCCCGTGCCGGTGGAACTGCCGCCGGTAGGGATCATCCGGATGCGGGGGCAGGAGGGGACGGCGGTGACGGAGGCGCTGGTGGAGTGCCTGAGGGAGAGGCAAAATTAGGAGCGCCCAACACGGCCGTTGGCGCCATTGCCCCGGTGGGGCGCACTGCAGCCGGGAAACGCGTCAAGAATTCGCGAAGGTATCCGCATTTTTTCAAAGATTGTTCCTCATGGCCGCCTGCTTCAATTGCCGTGCATACATCCATCTGGCGGAGGACAAATGCCCGTACTGTGGCTCGATTTTCAGGCCGGGTACCTGGCGAACCGCGTCCGATCTCATCGAACCGGCGAAGGGTGGCTGGGGGTTAAGCCCGGAGACCCTGCGTGGTCGCTGGTTTGCCGGAATGAGCCTCGCGGTCCCGGTATGGGTGCCTCTGGCCACGGGCCTGCTGCTGGGTTCACAACCCGGTGGCGCGATGGGGCTGATGATGCTACTGTTCCTGTTCGTTTTCATTCCCGGCGTTTACGTCATTGCCAACCTGCCTCGCTGGCATGGCATTGCCAGGCTGATCGCCAGCCTCGCATACGTGGTCGTCGCAGAGGTCACCGCGTTCCTGGTGCTCTCCGGAGTGGATTGGTTCTGGAGATATTGACTGACCTGCGATGACCGTATTCGCTGAGCTTGTTGGAAAGTATGCGAGGTATTTGTTTATCGTTTCCGGGCTCGCTTCTCTGGCCTTGTGCGCTTTTTGCCTCATACACATCCCTGTCATCAAAGTGAGCACGCCATCTGCTGTGGCATATCTCGAGACATTGGTGGATGGCAAGGGTCTGGTTGAAAGCGAGCGGAAGATTGTTGATTTTGAATTGAACCAGATTCTTTTCAATGATTCCCGGTACCGGATGGTGCACTCCGGGCTCTGGCACGCCGGGGTGTATGGGTTCGGGATACTGGGATCGATCCACCTGCTCCTGGGACTGGTGATGGTCCGCGCCGAAAGGCGCGCACGCCGGACGGACAGGCCTGTTGCTGCACCAAACCCCTTGCGCCGATAGATGAGAACGCCGCAGCCTGGATGGCTGTTCAGGTCTGCCCGGGGCCCATGCGCCACGGCACCGGATCCAGCGCCGCCCTGCAGGCTTCGATGAACACCCGCAGCCGCGCCGGCACCCCATTGCGCACCGGCGTGAGCGCCATGACAGGCGCCGCTTCCAGATGCCAGCCGGGCAGCAGCCGCACCAGGCGGCCCTCGGCGATGAGGGGCGCAGCCTCCCATTCCGAGCGCGCCACGATGCCCAGGCCGTCCAGCGCCCACTGCGTGACCACGGTGCCGTCGTTGGACGATAGCCGCCCCGCCACACGTACGGAAATGCCTGCTGTCCGCGGGCCCTTTCCTTCCTGCACTGCTGCCGATGGCATGAAACGCCAGCGGGTGACGTCCTCGTCGTTTTCCGCCAGGCAGAGGCAGGGCTGGTGCGCCAGCTGGGACGGGTGGGTGAGCGGCGCCTCCAGCCGCCGTACGAAGTCCGGGCTGGCGCACAGCAGGCGGTCGTTGGGGGCCAGCAGGTGGCCTACCCATGACGAATCCTTCGGCATCCCGATGTGGACCACGATGTCGTGTGCGGCCGCGTCGCGCAGCGGATGTTCGGAGAGTTGCAGCGCGATGCCCAGGGCCGGATGGGCGAGGTGCATGGCGCGCGCGATCCGCGCCATGTACTGCCTTCCGAAGCCGAAGGGAGCGGCGACGCGCAGCCGCCCGGACATGGCACGGGCTTCGCTGCCGACCCGCCCGGGCAGCGATTCGACGCGCTCCAGCACGTCCTTCGCTTCCTCCAGCAGCCGCCGGCCTTCATCGGTGAAGGCGATGCCCCGCGCGCCGCGCACCGCCAGATGGATGCCCAGGGAGGCTTCCAGGCGCTTCAGGCGCACGGTCAGCGCTGGCGGGGTCAGGTCCAGCAGGCGGGCTGCGCCCGCCAGGGAGCCGCAGCTGCCCAGCGCCCGGATCATGCGCAGGTCATCGAGATCGATCATTCACTGAATTTCAATGCTGGAGTTTGCCGGCATTAAACACAAATGTAGCCCGGAAACCTACATTGGCGCGGTACGCCATCTTCCACGGAGCCAGCCGGTGACCACCATCCACGAACTGGGCACGCCCAGCGCACTCATCGACATCCAGCGCATGGAGCGCAACATCCACCGCATGCAGGACCGCATGCAGGCGCTGGGCGTGCGCTTCCGCCCCCACGCCAAGACGACCAAGTGCCTGCCGGTCGTGCAGGCGCAGATCGCGGCGGGCGCGCAGGGCATCACCGTATCGACGCTCAAGGAGGCAAAGCAATTCTTCGAGGCCGGCATCCAGGACATCCTCTATGCGGTGGGCATGGTCCCCGGCAAGCTGATGCAGGCGCTCGCGCTGCGCCGGCGCGGTTGCCACCTGAAGATCATCACGGACAGCGTCGCCGCCGCACGCGAGATCGGCCGCTTCGGCATGGCGCACGCTGCCGGCTTCGAGGTGTGGATCGAGATCGACACCGATGGCCACCGTTCCGGCATCAAGCCGGAGGAAGACGCATTGCTGCAGGTCGCGCAAGTGCTGCAGGACGCCGGCATGGTGGTGGGCGGCGTGCTGACGCACGCGGGCTCCAGCTACGACCATGACGATCCCCAGGCACTGCGGGCCATCTCCGGGCAGGAACGCGCCGGGGCCGTGCGCGCGGCGCAGAGGCTGCGCGAGGCCGGCTTCGCCTGCCCCGTGGTGAGCATCGGTTCGACGCCGACGGCCCTGGCGGCGGAGCACCTGGAGGACGTGACCGAAGTGCGGGCCGGCGTGTACGTGTTCTTCGATCTGGTGATGCGCAACGTGGGCGTGTGCAATGCGGACGACATCGCGCTGAGCGTGCTCACGACCGTCATCGGCCACCAGGAGGAAAAGGGCTGGGCCATTGTCGACGCCGGATGGATGGCGATGAGCCGCGACCGTGGCACGCAGAAGCAGAAGCAGGACTTCGGTTTCGGCCAGGCGTGCAGCGAGGATGGAACGGTGCTGGACGGCTACACCCTGAGCGGCGCCAACCAGGAGCACGGCATCCTGTCGCGGGCCGGCGAGCCGGATGGCCGCATCGCCGAGCGCTTTCCCATCGGCACCCGCCTGCGCATCCTGCCCAACCATGCCTGCGCCACCGGGGCGCAGCATCCCGAGTACCACGCGATCGGCCCCGATGGACGGGCCGAGGCCTGGCCCCGCTTCTACGGCTGGTGACCGGAGTGCAGCGGCGGTGCGATCTCCTCCAGCGATTTCCGCTCGGCATCCACCGCCCAGCGCCACGTCACGCCGGCCGCCAGCAGTACCAGCGCCGCGCCGAGCAGGTAGCCCATGAACACGTTCTCGCGGCTGCCCGTATCGATGAGCGCGCCGAACAGGGCCGGGGCCGCGAAACCGCCCACGCCGGTGCCCACGGCGTAGAAGAGGGAAATCGCCAGCGCGCGCATCTCCAGCGGGAATACCTCGCTCACGGTGAGGTAGGCGGAACTCGCGGCGGCCGAGGCCAGGAAGAACACCACCGACCAGGCCACGGTCTGCGTGGTGGCATCCAGCCAGCCGTTCATGAAGCCCAGGCCGGTGAGCGCCAGCGCGATGCCTGCGAGCGCATAGGTGGCGGTGATCATCACGCGCCGCCCGATGCGGTCGAAGAGCGGACCCAGCAGCAGCGGGCCCAGCACGTTCCCGGCGGCGAAGGGGAAGATGTAGAGGCCCACCCGGCTGGCGTCCACGCCGTAGAAGCGCGTCAGCACGAGTGCATAGGTGAAGAAGATCGCGTTGTAGAAGAACGCCTGCGACACCATCAGTGACAGCACCACGGCGCTGCGCTCCGGGTAGCGCCGCAGCAGCACCTGGACCACCTGTGACGCGGAGGGCAGCGTGCGGCGGCCGGAAGGCGCCGCCGGGCCGAGCGGACCTGCGGGGGGCGCGGCAGTTGCAGTGGGCCCGGCTGGGTGCGGATTCGTCGCGCCATGCACGCTGCGCTCGATGTCCGCCACGATGCGTTCGGCCTCGTCGGCACGGCCGTGGGTGATCAGCCAGCGCGGGCTTTCCGGCACGTGCCGGCGCACCAGCAGCACGGCGGCACCCAGCAGGGCGCCCATGAGGAAGGCGGCCCGCCATCCGTGCTCCGGGCCCAGCACGCGGGCATCCAGCAGCACGAGGCTCAGGGCGGCCCCCAGGGCGGCGCCCAGCCAGAAGCTGCCGTTGATGGCCAGGTTCACGCGGCCGCGCACCCGTGCGGGAATGAGCTCGTCGATGGCGGAATTGATCGCCGCATATTCGCCGCCGATGCCGATGCCCGTCAGGAAGCGGCACACCGCGAAGGCGGCGAAACTGCTGGTGAAGGCCGTGGCCACGGTCGCCACCATGTACACCGTCAGGGTCAGCATGAAGAGGCGCTTGCGCCCCAGCGCGTCCGCCATGCGGCCGAACACGAGGGCGCCGATCACCGCGCCGGCCACGTACAGCGAGGCCGTCCAGCCCACCTGCGAGGCCGTCAGCCCCAGCGTGTCCGGGCGCTCCAGCGCGCTGCCCAGGGAACCGACGATGGTCACTTCCAGTCCGTCGAGCACCCAGGCGATGCCCAGCGCGATCACCACGCGCCAGTGCCAGGCGGACCAGGGAAGCCGATCGAGACGGGCGGGGATATCGCTGCCGGGGGACATGGCGGCACCATACGTGCGCGCCGATGGGGTCGCCGTAGGAGGCGGGCGCGAATGTCGGCGTCAGGGGGCCGCGGCGGGGCAGGAGTCTCCCAGCCCCGCCATGCCCGCGAGCTTCTGCAGGCGCGAACGCTGCTCCAGGCAGGCCTGGTGCTGCGCCTGGGCGGCCTGCTCCCGGGCCAGTTGCGCGGCGCGGGCCCGTTCGGCCTGCAGTTGCGCCACGCGCTCGCGGATCTGCGGCATGGCGGCGAGGGCGGCTTTCTCGCCTTCCAGGATGGCGCTGGCGCGCTGCGTGAAATCGGCGGCGCCGATGTCCAGCACCTGCGGGCGGATGACCACGTCGGCCCGCGTGAGCTCGGCCTGGCCTAGCTTCTGGCCCATGATCGCGATCGACTGGCCCAGGGTGCCGAGCATGCCGGCGGGCGTCTGGCCGCGCGCCTTGTTGGAGATGTCCACGGCGACCACGATGTCGGCCCCCAGCTGGCGCGCAGCATCGACCGGCACCGGGCTGACCACGCCGCCGTCCACGAAGTGGTATTTGCCGATGGCCACGGGCTGGAACACGCCCGGTATGCTGCTGGAGGCGCGTACCGCCTGGCCGGTGTTGCCCCGCGTGAACACGGTGCGCTCGCCGTCCTCCAGCCGCGTCGCCACGGCGGCGAAGGGCTTGGCCAGTTGCTCGATCGGTTTGTTGCGCACCTGTGCGTTCACATAGTCTTCGAGCTTCTGCCCGAGCACCAGTCCGCCGGAGGACAGCTGCAGGTCGCGGATCTTCGCCTCGTCGAGCGCCACGGCCTTTTCCTGCAGCTCGAAGGCGTTCATGCCGTTCGCGTACAGCGCGCCCACCACGCTGCCCGCGCTGGTGCCGGCCACCACGGCGGGCGCCAGGCCGTTGGCCTCCAGCATCTTGATGACGCCGATGTGCGCGAAGCCCTTGGCCGCTCCGCCGCCCAGCGCGATGCCCACCTTGATGGGGGCCGGCGCAGGCGGGGAAGAAGGAGCCGCCTGGGACGGCACAGCCGGCGACGCCGCCGGGGTAGCAGGCGGCGCGCTGCCGCAGGCGGCGAGAGTCGCCGCACTCAGGAAGAACAGGGGGCGCAACAGGGCGTTCAATCGCATGCCGGCAGGGGAACACTGTGGGGAAGCAGCCAGTTTATCGGGCCGCCGCCCATCGTGCGTCTGTGGGGGCGTGGGGCCGCCGCGTGCCCCTGCCGGTCAGCTCCGGGCGATGGCCGCCGCGATGGCCTCGCCCACCTGCGTGGTATTGGCCGTGCCGCCCAGGTCCGGCGGCTTCGGGCCGCTTTTGATCACCTCTTCGATGGCCGCCACGATCGCATCGTGCGCCTGCCGCCCCGCGCCCTGGCCCTGCGTGAGGAAGTCCAGCATCAGCGCCCCCGACCAGACCATCGCGATCGGGTTGGCGATGTTCTTGCCATAGATGTCCGGTGCCGAGCCGTGCACCGGCTCGAACAGGCTGGGGAACGTGCGCTCCGGGTTCAGGTTCGCCGACGGCGCCAGCCCGATCGTGCCCGTCGTCGCCGGCCCCAGGTCCGACAGGATGTCGCCGAACAGGTTCGTCGCCGCCACCACGTCGAAGCGCCCCGGCTGCAGCACGAAGCGCGCCGTCAGGATGTCGATGTGCTGCTTGTCCAGCGTGATCTCCGGGTAGCCCCTGGCCACATCGTCGGCCCGCTTGTCCCACCACGGCATGCTGATGGCGATGCCGTTGCTCTTGGTGGCCAGCGTCACGAGCTTCTTCGTGCGGCTCTGCGCGAGGTCGAACGCGAACTTCAGCAGCCGCTCGGCACCCTTGCGCGAATACACCGACTCCTGGATCACGATCTCCCGGTCCGTGCCCTCGTACATGATGCCGCCCAGCGAGGTGTATTCGCCCTCGGTGTTCTCGCGCACCACGTAGTAGTCGATGTCACCGGGCTTCCTGCCCGCCAGCGGGCACGGCACGCCCTCGAACAGGCGCACGGGCCGCAGGTTGATGTACTGGTCGAACTCGCGGCGGAACTTCAGCAGCGAGCCCCACAGCGAGACGTGGTCGGGCACGGTGGCCGGCCAGCCCACGGCGCCGAAGAAGAGCGCATCCATGCCCTTGAGCTGCTCTTTCCAGTCGTCGGGCATCATCTGCCCGTGCGCGAGGTAGTAGTCGCAGCTGGCCCAATCGAAGGTGTGCAGCTCCAGCGCGAAGCCGAAGCGCTCGGCCGCCGCCTGGATCGCACGCAGCCCCTCGGGCATGACTTCCTTGCCGATGCCGTCTCCGGGCAGCACCGCGATCCTGAACGTGTGGGTAGGGCTGGACATGTGCGAAGTCTCCTGAAATGGTGCAGAAAATGGGAATGCGCTGATTCTTCGACAAACCACCGCGCAATACAATCTGCTGCCCGTGGTCCCATTGTTCACACATCGTGCATAAAACGCCCGCCACCGACGACCTGCGTGTCTTCACCGCGGTGGTCCGCAAGGCCAGCTTCGCCGAGGCGGCCGTCGAACTGGGCGCCTCGCCCGCCTACGTGAGCAAGCGCATCCGCCTGCTCGAGGAAGAGCTGGCCGTGAAGCTGCTGCACCGAACGACACGCCGCGTGGCGGTGACGGAGGAGGGCGAGCGCGTCTTCCACTGGGCGCAGCGCATCCTGGACGATTGGGACCAGTTGCTGCAGGAGGTGGCCGTGACGCGGCGCGAGCCGCGCGGGCTGCTCAGGCTGAGCTGCAGCTTCGGCTTCGGGCGGCGCATCGTGGCCCCCGCCGTGTCGCGGCTGGTGGAGCGCCATCCGGGCCTGCAGGTGCGGCTCGAGGTGTTCGACCGGCTGGTGGATGTGGCGGGCGAGGGGTTCGACCTGGACATCCGCGTGGGCGACGAGATCGCCCCGCACCTGATCGCCCGCCGGCTGGCGGGCAATCACCGCGTGCTGTGCGCGGCGCCTGCCTACCTGGCGCGCAAGGGCATGCCCCGGGCGGTGGACGACCTGGCCAGCCACGATTGCCTGGTGATCAAGGAGCGCGACCATCCCTTCGGCGTCTGGCGGCTGCGCAGCGGCGCGGCGGACCGCACGGTGAAGGTGCGCGGGCCGCTGTCGGCCAACCATGGCGAAATGGCCGTGCAATGGGCCGTGGATGGGCGCGGCATCGTGCTGCGGTCCCTGTGGGACGTCGGGCCCGACCTGGCCGCGGGCCGCCTGGTGCGTGTGCTGCCCGAATGGCAGCAGGAGGCCAACGTCTGGGCCGTGTACCCCACGCGGCTGGAGCGCTCGGCCAAGGTGCGCGTGTGCGTGGAGTTCCTGCAGGCCCGTTTCTCGCGGGAAACGTGGGGGAGCGAGGCCGCATGAGCCGTCCCGTGCGCTCCGCCCGGCTCCTGCAGTTGCTCGATGAACTGCGCCGCTGCCGCCGCCCCGTGTCCGGCGCCCACCTGGCCGAGCGCCTGGGGGTGAGCCTGCGCACGCTGTACCGCGACATCGCCGTGCTCCGGGCGCAGGGCGCCGACGTGGCGGGCGATGCCGGCGTCGGCTACCAGTTGCGTCCCGGCTTCCTGCTGCCACCGATGATGTTTCCGCCCGAGGAACTGGAGGCGCTGCTGCTGGGCGCGCGCTGGGTGGCCGCCCACGCCGACCCGGTGCTGGCCCGCGCCGCGGCGCAGGGCATGGAGCGGATTGCCAGCACCCTGCCGGCCCTGCTGCGTCTCGAAGTGGAGACCAGCGGGCTGTTCGCTCCCCAGTGGACGGGCCCGCCGCCCGAGCCCTGGCTGGGGACCTTGCGCCATGCGATCCGGGCGGGCCACGCCGTGCGCATGCGCTACACGGACGCGGACGGCGCCGTGACCGAGCGGGTGGTGTGGCCCTTCGCCATGGCTTTCCTCGACCAGATGCGCCTGCTGGCGGGCTGGTGCGAACTGCGCCAGGACTTCCGCCATTTCCGGGCGGACCGGGTGCTGGCGCTGGAGGATACCGGCGTGCGCTACCCGGCCCGGCGCCACGACCTCCTGCAGCGGTGGCGCAGGGAGCGCCTGCCGGCCGGCAGCGACGCGCGGGACCTGGCCTGACTGCTGACAGGATCTGACAGTGGCGGCGCGCACACTGCGGGCTCTTTCCACCCTGGAGCTTCCGATGAGCACTGATTCCCTGACCTTCTACACCCATCCCATGTCCCGCGGCCGGGTCAGCCGCTGGATGCTGGAGGAAACCGGCCTGCCGTACGAAGAGGTCATCCTGGACTATGGCAGCACCATGAAGTCGCCGGATTACCTCGCCATCAACCCCATGGGCAAGGTGCCTGCGCTGGGGCACGGCGGCGTGACGGTCACGGAGAACGCCGCCATCTGCACGTACCTGGCGGATCTGGTGCCGGAGAAAGCGCTGCTGCCACAGCCCGGCTCGCCTCTGCGCGGCCTGTGCTACCGCTGGCTGTTCTTCGCCGCCGGGCCGCTGGAGTCTTTCCTCACGGCGCGCAAGTACGGCGCCCTGGCGCCCACCTCCGAGGCGGGCTATGGCAACGAGGCCGACCTGCTGCACACCCTGGAGCAGGCAGTGGCCGGCAGGACGTACGTGGCGGGCGACGGTTTCACCGTGGCCGACCTGTACCTGGCGTCGGCGATGGGCTTCTACATGCGCTTCGGAATGCTGGAGCGCAGGGCCGCGTTCGAGGACTATGTGCGGCTGCACCAGCAGCGCCCCGCCGCGCTGCGCGCCGCCGCCCGCGACGAAGCCCTGATGGCCGCCCATCCGCATCCCGCGGCGGCAGCGGCAGCAGCGGCCGCGACGGCCAAAACGACGGCAACGGCAGCACCATGAAAAACTGCCAGCCTCCCTGCGGGAGCGCTGGCAGTCACAGTGCGGCGCATTGCTGCGCACCGGCAGGGCGGGGAGCCGTCAACCGGCCAGGGCGGCCTTCACGGCGGCCGAGACCTGACCCATGTCGGCCTTGCCGGCCAGGCGGGTTTTCACCACGCCCATGACCTTGCCCATGTCCCCGGGGCCCGCGGCACCCAGTTCGGCCACGATGGCCTTCACCGCGGCGGCCACTTCCTCGGCCGACATGCGCTCGGGCAGGTAGGCCTGCAGCACGGCCATCTCGGACTTCTCCTTGTCCGCCAGGTCCTGGCGGCCCGCGCCCTCGAACGCGGCGATGGAGTCCTTGCGCTGCTTGATGAGCTTGTCCACGATCGCGACGATGGCGGCATCGTCCAGCGTGACGCGCTCGTCCACTTCCTTCTGCTTCATCGCGGCCTGCAGCAGCCGGATCGTGCCCAGGCGCTCGGAGTCCTTGGCGCGCATGGCGGTCTTCATGTCTTCGGTGATCTGTTCCTTGAGGCCCATGGCAGATTTCCTTGTAGTTGATTGGATCAGGCAGAGAGGAAGGGTTTGCACAAAGCCCCTCCGGCCAGGCCCAGCGCCGCAGACAGTAGTGTTGCTACGGCAAGGCGCTGGAACGACGCCGGAGGGGCTTTTTGCAGACCCACAAAAGACAAAACCCGCGCTTGGCGTCCCTAGCGCGGGTTTCTCGGCGGCGAGGCCGGCCGTACGAATCGGTCGATAACGACGCGATCAGTACAGCTTCTTGGGCAGCTGCATGCTGCGAACGCGCTTGTAGTGGCGCTTCACGGCGGCAGCCTTCTTGCGCTTGCGCTCGGCCGTCGGCTTTTCGTAGAACTCACGGGCGCGCAGGTCGGTCAGCAGGCCCAGCTTTTCGATGGTGCGCTTGAAGCGGCGCAGTGCCACGTCGAAAGGTTCGTTCTCTTTTACACGGATGGTGGTCATTCAGTGATGTTTCCAATAGGTGCTGCCAGCGGGTTGCGGGGAAGATCGGGCCCTGCAGCCATTCACAGCGGTTTTCCCCGTCTCTAACTAGTATTGGCCGACGGGGTTTTGCCAGCAAAGCCGGGGATTATAGCGTTTTCTGGCCGTGGCGTGTCATGCCCATGCACTGGCCCGGTGCCTGCCGTCTTCTTGAGCCTCGGGTGAGCCCGGCTGTAGCTGGCCATGGTGCGGAAATTGCTAATAGGTGTAACAGCCTGGGTGCACCAGGCTTTTTACGGGGACGGGCGGGCGGGACGGTGCCTGCCGTCCCCGCTGCAACCTCATGTCGATCATGCACCGCATCACGGGCCGGCTGGGCCGCTGGCTGGGCCGTCTCAGCGTGGGCCGCAAGCTCATGCTCATCTACCTGCTGGACCTCACGGCAGTCATCTACGTCTCGGGAATCCTGATCCACGAGAAATTCCTCGCCATCGATTTCGCGCGCAAGGAGATCGTGGGCACGGCCTACGCGGCGGTGGTGCGCGACGGCCTGATGGGCTCCTTCCTGCCCGGCGATCCGGTGGCGCGCGTCCTGCTGCAGGACCGCTTGCGGGATGCGCGCGCCGAGCACGATGCCACCCTGCGCACCGGCGACATGGCCGAGCGTTTCGCGCAATCGCTGCAGGCTGTGGCGAATGATGGCTCCGGGCCGGTGCGTCCGCAGGAGCGGGGCGTGCTGTTGCGCCAGGGGCGCGAACTCCTGACCACCGTGGCCAACCAGTCGAACCTGATCCTGGACCCCGACCTGGACAGCTACTACGTGATGTCGCTCACCATGCTGCGCTACCCCGAACTGCTGCAGGTGGTGCACGATACGCTGGGGTTCCTCTCGGCGCGGCCCGCGCCGCGCACGCAGCAGGCCGTCCCGGGGCCGCACCGCGCCGCGGAGCTGCTGACGCTGGTGGGCCGGCTCGATGCCGTGCTGGTGGGCATCGATTCGGATTTCGACCAGGCTTTCATCGCCGGCCAGCCGGCGCTGCGCGCGCGGCTGGGCGCGACGCGCCAGGGTCTGCAGGAGTCGGGGCAGGCCCTGCAGGCGCTGCTGCAGCGCGTGGCCCAGGGCGAAGTGGGGCCCGACACCGCGGCGCAGGAACTGCACGGCCGCCAGCAGGCGCTGCTGGCCTCCCTGGGCAGCGCCTGGGTGGCCGGCACGGAGGCCATGGACGACCTGCTGCGTGTGCGGGTTCACGACCTGTTCGCGCGCATGTGGCTGCACCTGGGCACCGCCGTGCTGCTGCTGGGCTGCATCCTGAGCATGGTCACCCTGGTGGCTCGGCAGATCGCCAAGCCACTGCAGCAGCTCGCGCGGGTGGCGGGGGAGGTGCGGCGCACCGGCGACCACACGCTGCGCGCGCACTGGAACAGCGGCGACGAGATCGGCCGTCTCGTGACCGCGTTCAACGACATGCTCGCCCAACTGGACCGCGAGCGCCTGCTGCAGCAGGAACTGGCCGCCAGCGCGCGCGCCGCGGAAGCCCAGCGCGAGCTGGTGGAGGCGCTCCCGATCCCGATGGTGGTGACCTCGGTGCCCGAGCACGAGGTGCTGCATTCCAATGCACCCGCCGGCCACTGGCTGGATGGCGTCACCCACGATCCCTGGCGCGCCGGGCTGGAGCCGGGCGTGCGGGCGCGGTTCTTCCAGCGCCTGGCGGACCATGGCGTGGTGGACGAGTTCGAGGTGCGCTGGAAAGGCGGCAAGGAACCTGCATGGGCGGTGCTGTCCGCACGGCGGCTGCGCTTCCAGGGCCGCGACGCGATGCTCACGGCGTTCGCGCCGATCAATGTGCTCAAGGTGATGGAGCAGCGGCTGGAGTTGTGGGCGAAGGTGTTCGAGGCCTCGTCCGAGGGCATCATCATCATGAACGCCGCACAGCGCATCGTGAGCGTGAACCAGGCGTTCTGCCGCAGCACGCATTACGACTTCTACGAGGTGATCGGCGAGCAGTTGGGCATGCTGCTCGATGCGCCGGGCGAGGCTTCGCCGGGCGAGGCCATCGCGCGCGCGCTGGCGGACAAGGAGTCCTGGCAGGGCGAGGTGCGCTTCCGCCGCCGTTCGGGCGAGAGCTACCCGGCCTGGCTCATGGTGTCGGCCGTGCGGGAAGGCGGCAAGGGCGGTGCGGTCACCAACCACATCGGCATCGCGATCGACATCACCGACCGCAAGCGCAACGAGGAACGCATCCGCTTCCTCGCGCACCACGACGTGCTCACCGAGCTGCCCAACCGCTCGCTGTGCGTGCAGCGCCTGCAGGCGGGGCTGGAGCAGGCCGCCCGGACCGGCGAGCAACTGGCCGTGCTGTTCATTGACCTGGACCGGTTCAAGGCGATCAACGACACGCTGGGCCACCATATCGGCGACGGCCTGCTGCGCTCGGTGGCGGCGCGGCTGGTGCAGTCCGTGCGCGAGGGCGACACGGTCAGCCGCCTGGGGGGCGACGAGTTCGTGATCGTCATGCGCCAGGTGGAAGGCGCGCAGCAGGTGCTGCGCGTCGTGCAGGAGCGGCTCATACCGCTCATCCGGCAGAGCCATCCGGTGGAGGCGCATGAACTGAGCGTGTCGTGCAGCGTGGGTATCGCGGTCTATCCCGAGGATGGCGCGGACCTGGACGAACTGATGCGCCGGGCCGATGCGGCCATGTACGAGGCCAAGACCGCCGGGCGGGACATGGCGCGCCTGTATTCGCTGGAGACGGACCGCCGCGTGCAGGCCCGGCAGGCCATGGAGCAATCGCTGCGGCGGGCGCTGGAGCGCCGGGAATTCGCGCTGCACTACCAGCCGCGCATGTCCGCCCGCACCGGCGTGCCCACGGGCCTGGAGGCGCTGCTGCGCTGGCGGCATCCTTCGCTCGGGGAGGTGCTGCCGGGCGAGTTCATTCCCATCGCGGAAGAGGCCGGCCTCATCCGCGCCATCGGCGCCTGGGTGCTGGACCAGGCCTGCGCGCAGTGGGCGGCCTGGCGAGCCTCGGAGGCGGCCGGCGGGCTCGCGGGCCTGCCGGTGTCGGTGAACCTGTCGGCCGCGCAACTGGCCGACCCGCTGCTGGTGCCGGACATCGCCGCGCTGCTGGCGCGCCACGGCATGCCCGCGCGCTGCCTGGAGCTGGAGATCACCGAGTCGCAACTGATGGACAACGCCGGCGTGGCGCAGGGGCAACTCGCGGCGCTCAAGCAACTGGGCGTGCAGTTGTCCATCGACGATTTCGGGACGGGCTATTCGAGCCTGGCCTACCTCAAGCGCTTCGCGATCGACAAGCTGAAGGTGGACAAGTCCTTCATCCGCGACATGCTGGCGAGTCCGGCCGACATGGCGATCACGCGCGCCATCATCGGACTGGGCCGCACCCTCGGACTGCAAGTGGTGGCCGAGGGCGTGGAGGATGCGGCCACCCTGCGCATGCTGGAGTCGCTGGACTGCGACGAGGTGCAGGGCTACCTGTTCAGCCGGGCGCTGCCGCCCGAGGCGCTGCAGCGGTGGGTGGCGGAGGCGGCGAAGCAGCCGCCGCGCGCGCACCGGCCCCTGGTGGCCGTGGAAAAATGACGCCCGGGGGCTCAGGATGCGGTGCCGGCGGCACCGTCCGGCGCTTGGGCGCGATCGTGCAGGCCGTAGTCCCGCAGCACGCGGGCCACGCGCAGCCGGTAATCCGCGAAGACGCCGCCGCGGCCGGCGGCCTGCGCGCCGCGGTGGCCCCCGTGTCCGCGCCAGGCCGCCACCGCGGCCTCGTCGCGCCAGAAGGACAGCGACAGCAGCTTGCCGGGCGTGGCCAGGCTCTCGAAGCGCTCCAGTCCGAGGAAACCGTCCATGTCCTGCAGTGCCGCGTGCAGGGCCGCGGCGCGCGCGAGGTACTCCTCGCGGCCCGCGGCAGAAGGCCGTGCCTCGAAGATCACCGCGATCATGGCGCGGTCCCTGCGGCCGGCGGGATCGCGCGGCCGGCGTCCACGGGCCATGCCGGTTTTTCGAACGTGCCCGGCACCGCCACGGCGAAGCGGCGCTCCTCGCGCAGGATGAAGCGCTGGCGCTGCGCACGCTCGAAATTGGCGCGGCCTTCGGGGTCGGCGCGCAGGCGGGCGCGGTAGGACTCATAGGCCGCGAGGCTGTCGAAGGCGACCAGGCCCCAGGCCTCGAAGTTGCTGCCCTCGTGCGGCAGGAAATAGCCGACGAGGTGGCCGCCGCAACGCGGGATGATGCGGCCCCAGTGTTCGGCATAGTCTCGGAAGGCGTCGATCTGGAAAGGATCGATCTCGTAGCGGATGAAGCAGGTGATGGGCACGGTGTGCGCTCCTGGTGAGGGTGGCGGGGAACGGCGCGATGCATGCAGTGAAAGGTGCATGCGTTGCGCACCGGTCCATTGGACGGGCAGCACCGGGCGGGATGCTTCGCCCGGGAGCGAAACGTGCCGGTGGCGGCCTGCGGCACACTGCGGAGCGTGAACACCAACCAGATCGCCCGCGTGGCCGGGCTCATCGGCGAACCCGCCCGCGCGGCCATGCTGCTGGCCCTCATGGACGGGCGGGCGCTCACTGCGCGCGAACTCGCGGGCGCTGCGCGGATTTCCGCGGCCACCGCCAGCCGGCACCTGGCGCTGCTGGTGGATGCCGGCCTGCTCGCCGTGCGCAGCCAGGGGCGCCATCGTTACCACGCCCTGGCCGGCGCCGAGGTGGCCCGGCTGCTCGAAGGGCTGATGCAGTTCACCGTGCGCCCCGCGGCCGTCCCGCCGCCCACCGTGGCCGCAGGCCCGCGCGATGCGGCGCTGCGCATGGCGCGCACCTGCTACGACCATCTGGCAGGCCGCCTGGGCGTGGCGGTGGCCGACCACCTGCTGGAAGAGGGCGCCGTCGAGTTCGATGGAGAGGAGGGCGGCCGTGCCACGGAGCGGGCCGCCGCCGTGCTCGCGCGCCTGGGCCTGGAAGTGGCTGCCGCCCTGGACGGCGGCTCGCGCCGGCCCGTGTGCCGTCCCTGCCTGGACTGGAGCGAGCGCCGTCCCCACCTGGCCGGCCGCATCGGTGCCCTGGTCTGCGCCCATTGCCTGGACAGCGGCTGGCTGGCGCGCAGCGCAGGTTCCCGCGCGCTGTCCGTCACGCCGCGCGGTGCGGTGGCGCTGCGGGACGTGCTGGGCGTGGCCCGCTGGGCCGAGGTGGTGGGGCCCGCGGAGAGGGGCTGAGCAGGGGCTGGGGAGCGGTGCGCCGCCCGCCCGTGCGGCTAGGGGCCGGTGCCGTCCTGTGCCGTCGGCAGCGCCTGCGCGCAGGCGTGCGCGCTCGCCCAGGCCCACTGGAAGTTGTAGCCGCCCAGCCAGCCGGTGATGTCCACCACCTCGCCGATGAAGTACAGGCCGGGCTGCGCGGCCGCTTCCATGGTCTGCTGCGACAGCGCGCGTGTGTCGATGCCGCCCAGTGTCACTTCGGCCTTTTTATAGCCCTCGGTGCCGGTGGGCGTCAGTTCCCAGCGTGCCAGCTGGTCGGCCAGCCGCGCCAGCGCCTTGTCGGAGGCTTCGTTGACCGGGCGCTGCCATTCCGGGCTCTGCTGGGCCCAGGCATCGGCCAGGCGGCCGGGCACCAGCGTGGCGAGCTCGTTGGCGATCAGTTTCTTCGACCGTGCCTTGCCCTGCGCGAGCGCTCCGGGCAGATCGGTGCCGGGCGCCAGGTCGATGGCCAGCGGCGTGCCCGGCTGCCAGTAGCTGGAGATCTGCAGCACGGCCGGACCCGACAGGCCGCGGTGTGTGAACAGCAGGTCTTCCAGGAAGGCCGTGCGCTGCTTCTTCGTGCCGGTGGCGATCTCGACGGGAAGCGCCAGCCCGGCCAGCTGCGCATAGGGTGCCCAGGCGTCGCCGTCGAAGGTGAGCGGCACGAGGCCCGGGCGGCGCTCCACCAGCGGGATGCCGAACTGCTGCGCCAGGCGGTAGCCGAAGTCGGTCGCGCCGATCTTGGGGATGGAAAGCCCGCCCGTGGCCACCACCAGGCTGCGGGCCTGCACCGGGCCGCGGTCGGTATCGACGTGGTACCGGGGAGCGTCCGCTCCATCGGCGTACGCGGGGTGGACGCCCACCTTCTTCACGGCGCAGGGCTGCCAGCGCTCGACCTGGCCGGCCTCGCACTCGGCCAGCAGCATCCGGATCAGGTCTTCTGCCGACCGGTCGGCGAAGAGCTGGCCCTTGTGCTTCTCGTGGTAGGCGATGCCGTGGCGCTCGACCAGCGCGATGAAGTCTGCCGGGGTGTAGCGCGAGAGCGCAGAGCGCGCGAACTGCGGGTTCTGCCCCACGAAGTGCCGGTGCGGCGCCCGCACGTCCAGGTCGCGGTTGGTGAAGTTGCAGCGCCCGCCACCGGAGATGCGGATCTTCTCGGCCACCTTCTCGGCATGGTCGATCAGGAGCACCTTCAGGCCGCGCTGGCCGGCCTGCGCGGCGCAGAACAGGCCGGCGGCGCCGGCACCGATGACGACGGCGTCGAACCGTGGCGGCGAATGCATCAGCCTTTCCAGGTGAACGGGAACTTCAGCTGCTGGATGAATCCGTTGGGCACATAGTCGCCCAGCACGCCGTACTTCTCGGGCCACAGGCGGTCGCTCCGGACCGCGGTGCCGAAGAGGTAGTCGAGGAAGGCGAAATGCGCGGCGTAGTTGCGGTCCAGCGCTTCCTGGTCCTGGCTGTGGTGCCAGTGGTGGAAGTTGGGCGTGACGAGCACGTAGCGCAGCGGGCCGAGACGCACGCTCACGTTGGCGTGGTTGAACACCGCCTGGAAGCCGACGATGACGATGTAGGCATCGATCACTTCCTTCGAGAAACCCAGCACGTAGATGGGGGCCAACACCAGCGTGCGCGTGATGAGCAGCTCCAGGATGTGCTGGCGCGAGCCCGCCATCCAGTCCATGCTCTTGACGCTGTGGTGCACGGCGTGCAGGCGCCAGAGCACGGGCACCTCGTGGTAGGCGCGGTGCGTCCAGTACTGCACGAGGTCGGCCACCAGGATGATGAGGAAGAGCGCCACCCAGAAGTTCAGGCCCTGCACCCAGCCCCGGATGCCGTCGCTGGCGGCCCATCCGAACAGCTTGTGCACCAGCAGGTTGGTCGCCAGCAGCACGAAGCCCACCACCATGTGGTTCACGATGAAATGGTGGAAATCGCACTGCCACTCGGGGCGGAAGATGGGCTGGTCGCGCCGCAGGGCGAAGAGCTTCTCGATGAAGATGAAGATCAGCGCGCTGCCCAGCAGGTCGAGGATGAACCAGTCCAGCCCGATGTAGGGCGTGTTGTCCGCAAAGTCGTGCACGGGCACCTTGTGGCCGCCGAGCAGCGCGGCCGAGGTCACGAGCAGGAAGGCCGCGGACGAGAGCCAGCGCGCGCGGTTGAACACGATGTTGACGAGCGAAAGCCCGCCGGCCACCACCAGCGCTGCGAACAGCACCATGCGCAGCACATCGACGTTGTAGGCCTTGCGCAGCTGCGGCGTGGTGAGGTATTCGGGGAAGTGGAAGGCGAGCACGCCCAGGAAGCTCAGGATGCCGAGCGAGAGCGCGATGACGCCGGAGATGTGGCCGCGGCCCGGACGCAATTCGCCGTGGCTGGCGGTGAAGTCGTTGAGTTTGTCGAGCATGGGACTGCCGCTGGGGTCTGTGAAGCGAGGCGCGAGTGTAGCGAACCCGCGCCCCGCCCGGCACCCCTACCAGGGTGGGGATGCCGGCGTGCCCCGCGCGGTTCAGCCCGCGGCGGCGCGGGGGCGCAGCAGCGCCGCGAGGCCGGCGATGCCCACGGCGCCCCCGAACCCGGAGTCCGGCGTGGCGCCCGGCAGGGATCGGCATTCCACGTGGATGCCGCGCTCTTCGGCATGCGCGAGGAAGTCCTGCAGCGTCTCTCGGATGTCCCGGTCCAGGAAGCGGCAGTCGCAGCCGTCGATCACCAGTATCTGCCCCTCACGGACCCGCGAGAGGTAGCCGCGCAGGCTGGCGCGGCTGAAGAACGAGACGTCCTTGTTGAGCCGCAGCAGGTGCATGTCGCCGTCCGACACCATCGACAGCGCGCCGCGCGTGTTGGACTCGATGACGAACAGCATGCTGCTGGCCAGGCCGATGAGGATGCCCATGAGCAGGTCGGTGGCGAGAATGGCCCCCACGGTGACCGCGAACGGGATGAACACGCCCCAGCCTTCGCGCCACACGCCCGCCACCAGCGAGGGCTTGGCGAGCTTGTAGCCGGTGTGCAGCAGCACGGCGGCCAGCGCCGCGAGGGGGATCCATTCGAGGAACTCGGCCAGGAACAGCAGGCTCGCGAGCAGCAGCAGGCCGTGCAGGATGGCCGACAGCCGGGTGCGGGCGCCGGCCTGCACGTTGGCGGAACTGCGCACGATCACCGCGGTGACCGGCAGGCCGCCGAGCAGGCCCGCGACGATGTTGCCGATGCCCTGGGCGCGCAGTTCGCGGTTGGGCGGGGCCACGCGCTTCATGGGGTCGAGCCGGTCGGTGGCTTCCAGGCTCAGCAGCGTCTCCAGGCTGGCGACGAAGGCCAGGGTCAGTGCGACGGTATAGACCTGCGGGTTCGCGAGCGCCGACCAGTCGGGCGTGGAGAACTGGGCCCAGAGCCCCGCGAGGCTGTGGACATCCGGCAGGGCCACGCGCTGCGCCTCGGTGAGGGCGGCCGAGGGCCGCGTGGCGAGCGCGGCCGCGTGGCAGCCCACGCCCCAGACCACGGCGACCAGCGGTCCGGGCAGCCGCCCGAGCACCGGCAGCCGCTTGACGAAGGCGGTGTCCCAGGCGAAGAGGATCGCCAGGGCGCCGGCGGCGATCACCGTGGGGCCCACGCTGACGGCGCTGAAGAGATGGCGTGCGGCATCGAACGTGTCCGCCGCCGAGGGCACGGTGCGCATGGCGTGCTCGGTGGACTGGAAGCCGAAGGCCACGGGCAACTGCTTGATGATCAGCAGCAGGCCGATGGCCGCGAGCATGCCCTTGATGACGGCGGCGGGAAAGCAGGCACCGATCTTGCCGGCGTGCAGCCGGCCCAGCACCCATTGCAGCACGCCGGCCAGCACCACGGCGGTGAGGAAGGCCGGGTAGCTGCCCAGGCTGGCGATGGAGCCCACGACGATCACCACCAGCCCCGCGGCGGGGCCGCTGACGCTCAGGTGGGAGCCCGAGAGTGCGCCCACGACGAGGCCGCCCACGATGCCGGACACGAGCCCGGCCATGAGGGGGACCCCGCTGGCGAGCGCGATGCCCAGGCACAGCGGCAGCGCCACGAGGAAAACGACGATGCTCGCGGGCGCGTCCTGCCGCACATGGGCGAACAGGCCGCGCGGAGGGTGCGCCGCGGGGGAGGAGGAGGGGGCGGAGGCGGCAGCTTGGGCCGCCCGGAGGTGTGGAGTGGACATGGCGTGTCTCCTGTCGGCTTCAGGCCGCCTCGGCCCAATGGCGGCTTTCGGCGTCGAGGGCGATCACCTGGCGCAGGCGCCCGTCGCGCAGCGCATAGACCCAGCCCAGCAGGGCGAGCGGCTGGCCCCGGTCCCAGGCCTGGCGCACCGGCGCGGTGGCGGTCAGCACGTGCACCTGCTCGGCCACGTTGAGCGCGACGAAGCGGTCCACGCGCGAGCTCAGGTCCTGTTCGGCGTCCGGCAGGCTGTCGCCCGCTTCGATCTCCTGCACGCGGCGGCGGTAGAGCGAGCGCAGCGGGCGGATGTGGCGGCCGAGGTAGTCGCCTTCGCCGGGCTCGCCCACGCGTTCGCGCGACTGCAGGAGCGCGGCCCGCACGCCGCCGCAGCCTTCGTGGCCGCAGACGATGACGGCCGGCACGCGCAGCACGTCGATGGCGTACTGCAGGGCGCTCATGATGTTGGTGTCGTCCGGCCTGACGAGGTTGGCGACGCTGCGGTGGACGAACAGTTCGCCCGGCAGGGCATTGGTGATGCGCTCGGCGGGCACGCGGCTGTCGGCGCATCCGATCCAGAAGGCCCGGGGTTGCTGGCCGCTCACGAGGTTCTCGAAGAAGGCGGGATCGCGGGAAGTCATCTCGTCGGCCCAGGCGCGGTTCTGGAGCAGCAGGCGGGTGGTGAGGTCCATGGTTTCCTCCTTGGGGTGGGCGGTGATTCAGGAATGTTGCAGTGCAGCATTCAAGGTTACCGTCAAGCGGAATTCCTGTGCGCGGAATTTCGGATGCTTACATGGATGTTTCTTTGCATGCGCTGGATAACAGCCTGTTGCAGACCCGCCTCGCCCGCCTCCCTGGAAAGGCCGGGCTGCCGACCCTGTAGAAAGCAAGGGCTTTCCGGCTCCGTCCCCCTAGAATCGCCGCCATGACCATGCCCCACAGCCCCGCCCACCAGCTCAGCATGACGGTGCTCATGTCGCCCGACATGGCCAATTTCTCCGGCAACGTGCACGGGGGCGCGGTCCTCAAGCTGCTGGACCAGGTCGCCTACTCCTGCGCGGCCCGTTATTCGGGCAGCTATGTGGTGACGCTGAGCGTGGACCAGGTGACCTTCCTGCAGCCCATCCACGTGGGCGAACTGGTCACCTTCCTGGCGAGCGTGAACTACACCGGCTCCTCGTCGATGGAGGTGGGCATCAAGGTGGTGGCCGAAGAGATCCGCACCCAGGTCGTACGGCACGTGAACAGCTGCTTCTTCACGATGGTGGCGGTGGACGAGGCCCGCAAGCCCACGCCGGTGCCGCCGCTGTCGCCCTCCACGGCGGACGAGCGGCGGCGCTGGGAGGCCGCGCTGCTGCGCAAGAGCCTGCGCAAGGAACAGGCGGAGCGTTTCGCGCAGATCCAGCGCGAGGCGGCGCTGGTGCACGGCTGACGGCCTCCGGTTCGTCGCAGGGGCCATTGGCCTGCGGGCGGCGCAGGCTGCCTTCAGCGCGCCGCGCAGAAGCCGAATTCCGCCGTGCCCCCGGGCGCGAGCGTGCGGTTCCAGGACACGCCGGAGGCCTGCAGCGTGCTGCCCGACTGCGTCCAGACCGCGTTCCAGAGATTGTTGACCGTGCCCTGCACGCCGATGGATACCGTCCAGTCGCCCGCGGCGGCGCCGCTGTTGGTCACCTGCACGCGCTGGCAGTAGCCCGCGCCCCAGTCGTTGTCGGTGACCTGCTGCACGCCGAAACTCGCCCCCGGATTCGGATTCGGATTCGGATTCGGATTCGGATTCGGATTCGGATTCGGATTCGGATTCGCCCCGCCCGTGCCCCAGAGCCGGTTCAGGAGTTGCACCTTGTCCGTGCGCACCGTGTTCCAGTCGTCGTCCAGGATGCCGCCGGTGTCGCCGCTGTTGGGGTTCCAGGACCAGTAGAAGCCGCTGCGGATGCCCTTGCCGATGAGGTAGTCCACCAGCGCGTTCTGCCACTGCACGTCGCGCGGGTCGCCGCGGCCGTACTTGCCGCCGAATTCGCCCGGCAGCACGGCGTGGCCGGCCTGCACGAAGCGGCCGAAGTGCTGCTCCCAGATGTCGGGCATGTTGGCGGGGAAGTCCGCTGCGTTGAAATACGACTGCATGGCCACGTCCGGCCCGTAGGTGTGGGGCGCCAGCAGCAGGCGGTCGGCGGGGATGTCCAGCGGCGTGCAGGCCAGGGGCTCCAGGTTGCCTCCCCAGAAGTGGCCGCCGTTGGTGGAACAGGAGGGGTTCTCGCCGATGCCTTCCACCGTGACGATCCAGCGCGGCGCGGCCTGCACGACCGCGGCGGCGGCGCGCTCGGCAGCGCGGTTCCAGTCGGTGGCGGCATTGCCGGTGCCCCAGGTGGCGGCGCCATGGGGCTCGTTCTTGAGGTCGATGCCGATCACCCCGGGCACGCCCTTGTAGCGGTTGGCGGCGAAGACCAGGTCGGCGATCCACTGCTGCTCGCTGTAGGCAGGGGTGTACCAGAGCTCGCTGATGGCCTGGCAATCCGGCGTGTGGTGGTCCAGCAGCACGAACATGCCGCGGTCGCTGATTTCCTGCACGACCTTGTCGAGGATCTGTTGCGAGTTCAGTCCCTGCAGGTCGGGGTTGCCGCTGTAGTCGATGCTGCCGGGGCCGGTGCCGCGCAGGCTTTGCGGGCAGAAGGGCAGGCGCACCGCATTGAAGCCCTGCTGCTGCATCTGGCCGATCATGTCCTTCCAGTTGCGCGCCCAGAGGCCGTGCACCACGTGCTCTCCGGTCTCGAAGCCGAACCAGTTCACGCCGCGCAGCTGTACGGACTGGCCGGCGTCGTCCACCAGCTGGCCGTTGCTGATGGAATAGCTCCATGCCGCCCCGCTGCATGCGAGCAGGCTGGCGGCCAGCGCGACGGCCCTTCCCACGGTTCCAGGATGTGCCATGGTCTCTCTCCCTCCCGGTCTTGCCGGATCAATTCGAGTGTGATGGCCGCGCCCGCGAAGGCCGTGCCTTGCCGGCGCGGGGCCGGGCGACGCGCACGGCCGGGCTGGATCATAGGAGGAGGAAATGCGGCCGGAGTGTTTCGATTCCGTGCGGTTGTAAGGGGCTGTACGGTGTTTGGATGGCTGCCGCCACGCTCCCCGCCGGCGGTGGCCGGCGGGCGAGCGAGACAGCCTGCAGGGCCTGCGCCGGGCACGGTGCAGGACGCGGCCCGCGTGCGCGTCACCAGCCGTAGCGTGCCGTCAGGTAGACACTCCGGCGCTCGCCGTAGTAGCAACCCGCGGATGCCAGGCACGACGCCACGTAGCGCCTGTTGCCCAGGTTGGCGATGTTGAGTGCCAGCCGCACGCCCTTGAGCGACGGCTGCAGGCGCCCCAGATCCCAGCGGATGGCCGCATCCACCAGGGTGACGCCGGGCACGCGGTAGACGTTGGCCGCATCGCCGAAGGTGGCGCTGGTGTGGCGCACGCCGGCACCGAGCGACAGGCCGGCGAAGTCGTCGCCCTGCAGCGCATAGTCCAGCCACAGCGCGGCCTGGTGCTGCGGCACGAACGGGAAGCGCTTGCCCAGCGTGCTGGCGCCTGCGGCATTCGGATTGGCCCGGGTCACGCGGCTGTCCGTGTAGGCATACGACGCCACGGCTTCCAGGCCGCGGGCCACAGGGCCGCGCGCCTCCAGCTCCAGACCGCGCACGCGGACCTCGCCGGTCTGCTCGCTGAACGAGCGGCTCAGCGGGTCGGGGGTAAGCACGTTCTGCTGCGTCAGTTCGTAGAGGGCCGCGGTCAGCAGGGCCTTGGAGCCTTCGGGCTGGAACTTCACGCCGACCTCGGCCTGCCTGCCGGTGGTGGGATCGAACACCGCGCCCGTGCGGTCGGTGCCGACCGCCGGCTGGAACGAGGTGGAGTAGCTCACGTAGGGCACGACGCCGTTGTCCAGCGTGACCATGAGCGCGGCGCGTCCGGTGAACTTGCCGTCGTCCTGGTCGGTGGCCACGGTGCGGCCGGTGGACGTCGTGAGCGTGCGGGTGGCCGT
Organism: Acidovorax sacchari; assembly: GCF_042847045.1. Classification (NCBI taxonomy): domain Bacteria; kingdom Pseudomonadati; phylum Pseudomonadota; class Betaproteobacteria; order Burkholderiales; family Comamonadaceae; genus Acidovorax; species Acidovorax sacchari. The sequence continues at coordinate 3,609,330 of NZ_AP035783.1, read as the reverse complement.
CTCGGCGCGGTCGTAGCGGCCGGCCAGCACGGCGATCCAGCGGTCCCAGCGCGCCTGGTCCTGCACATAGGCGCCGACCTGCCGGCGCTTTTGCTCGATGTGCGTCCCGACCGAGGGAACCACGCCGGAATCGAGGCCATAGACGGGTTGGTAGGCGTTGAAGGGAGTGGTCAGCACCCGCAGGTTGCTCTCGTCGTACGTCGCCTTCTCATTCGAGAAGTCGAGGCCGGCCAGCACGGTGTGCGCCAGCGGCCCGGCGCGGAAGTCCATCTGGGCCTGCGTGTCGACCGTGAGCAGGTCGGCCTGCTCCGGGAACGTCCAGGCGTAGCGCGAAAGCGCCGCGGGATTGCAGGCGCTCAGGCAGAAGGCCTGGATGCGGCGGGTCTCCGCCGTCACCTTGCCGTAGCGCAGGTTCTGCCGCAGCACGACGCTGTCGTTGACACGGTGCTCCGCCTCGTAGCCGATGAAACGCTGGCGGTTCTGGTAGCGGTCGAAGCCCGGCTCGCCGACGAAGGTGCTGGTCGGCAGCGCGGCGTAGCGGCTGGTGTCCAGCGTGCCTGCGGCCGGCAGCGCCGGCGCACCGCCGCCGCCCGGCGAATCCAGCGACTGCCACTGGCCCAGCACGGTGATCTGCGTGGCATCGCTGGGGCGGAAGGTGAGCGAGGGCGCGATGAAGGTCTTCTTCTCCGAGACGTAGTCGTACGATGTATCGGCCTCGCGGCGCAATCCCACCAGTCGGTAGCTCAGCACCCCGTCGGCGTCCAGCGCGCCGCCGAAGTCGAACGCCGCCTGCCTGCGATCGTGGTTGCCCACCTGCACCTCGACCTCGCGCACCGGCGCCACCGTGGGCCGCTTGCTGACCATGTTGACCAGCCCGCCGGGCGTGGCCTGCCCGTAGAGCACCGACGACGGGCCCTTGACCACCTCGGTGCGCTCCAGCCCCCAGGGTTCGATGCGCGGCTGGGAATAGCCGCGCGCGCCGAACGGCAGGCGCAGGTTGTCGAGGTAGCGCGCCGGCGGCGTGAAGCCGCGCAGCGTGAGCCAGTCGTAGCGCAGGTCGGTGTTGCCGTACTGGGCCACGATGCCCGGCGTGTAGCGCAGGCTTTCGACCAGCGTGGTCGCGCCCTGTGCGTCCATCTGGCCGCGCGTGACGACCGAGACGGATTGCGGCGTCTCCAGCAGCGGCGTGTCGGTCTTGGTGCCCCCGGTGGCGCGGCGCGCGACGAAGCCGGTGCCCGGGCCCTTGCCTGACTCTTCGATCGCGTCGGCCGTCACGTCGACCTGCGGCAGGGTGCCGGCACGCTGGGCTGCGACGCGCACCTCCGGCATGGGGGCCGCAGCCGCAGCGGCGCTGCGCTGCAGCGTGTAGAGGCCGCCCGCGCCGCGCGCCGCCTGCAGGCCCGTGCCCGCCAGCGCGGCGGCCAGGCCTTCCTCCACGCTCAGGCGGCCGCGCACGCCGGGGCTGGCGACGCCGGCCGTCACCGATGCATCGGACGACAGCAGGATGCCGGCCTGTCCCGCGAACTGGCTCAGCACCGTGCCCAGCGGCCCGGCAGGAATGGCGTAGTCCCGCGCCGCGGGTGCCGCGGCCTGTGCATGGACCGGGGAGGTGGCGATGGCGGCCGCGAGGGGCACCGCCATCATGGCAGCGTGCAGCGTGCCCGCCGGGGTGCGGCGGCGCAGCGGCAGCGAGAGAAAAGGGGAGGTCGGCGAGGTTCTTTTCGCGGTCATGGCAGCGTACGGGTTCATTGGAAGGATCGGCATCGGATATGCCAATCCACCCGGCAGAAAGGGAACCAGTCCGGGAACCTGCCCGCAAAAAAATTTCAGCGCGGGCGCGTACCCGCCTCGACCACCGTCCACCACGGCATGGGACGGCGCACCTGGACTGGAAGCGTGGCCTGGAGGGCTTCGAGGATGCGGTCGGTGTCGGCCAGGGGGTAGGCACCCACGATCCTCAGGTCGGCCACCTCCGGCGCGCAACCCAGGTGCCCGCGGCGATAGCGCGCCAGCTCGGCGATGAAGTCGCCCAGCCGCATGCCGTCGGCCACCAGCATGCCGCGCTGCCAGTCCGCCGCGTAGCCGGCGGCGCTGGCCGATGGCCCGACGCGGTCGCGCAGCAGCAGCGCCTGCTCGCCGGCAGCAAGTACCGGGCCGTCGCCGCCATCCACGGGGCGCAACTGCACGGCGCCCTCGAACACGGCGACGCGCACGGCTCCATCGTCCTCGTAGCGCACGGCGAAGCGGGTCCCCAGCGCCGTGATGCGGCCTTGGGCCACGTCCACCACGAGCGGCCGCGGCGGCGAGGCCGGGTCGTGGCCCGAGGTGATGAGCAGTTCTCCCCGGTGCAGCACGATGCGCCGCAGGGTCGTGGAGTAGTCCAGGTCCGCGGCGCTCGCGGTGTTCAGCACGAGCTCGCTGCCGTCGGCCAGCGCCCAGGAGCGCTGCTCTCCGGTATCGGTGCGCAAGGCAGCGGTCCATGCGTGCCACGGCATCTGCCGCGATGCCATCCAGGCGGCCACGCCCGTCACCGGCACGGCTACCAGCGCGCGCAGCACGGTGCGCCGGCTGCGGGAGACGGCCGGGCGGTGCTCCAGCACCTGGCGCGCCATCGGATGCGCCGCGCCCGCGAATTCACGGGCGATCGCCTCGACCTGGCGCCAGGCGGCGCGTTGCCGCGGTCCGGTCTCCAGCCAGCGCTGCCAGTCGCACCGATCGGCTTCGCTCACGCGATCGCTTTGCAGCACGGCGAACCAGTCGGCCGCCTGCTGCAGATCCTCGAACGCGGGCTGGTCGGCGAGCCCCTCGCTCATCGCTGCGCCAGCAGCAGGCATTGCAGCATCGCCTGGGCCATGTACTTCTTGACCATGCGTTCCGACACGCCCAGGTGCCGGCCGATCTGCGCATAGGTCAGCCCGTCGAGCTGCGACAGCAGGAACGCGCTGCGTGCGCGGGGGTTGAGCCGGTCCAGCATGGCGTCGATCTGGCACAGGGTTTCCAGCACCAGCGCCCGCTCTTCCGGCGACGGCGCCAGCGGCCCGGGTTGCGCGGCCAGCACGTCGAGCCAGGCGCGCTCGATGTCGAGCCGGCGCCAGTGGTTGACCACCACCCCGTGCGCGAGAGTGCGCAGGAAGGCCTGGGGCTCCCGCAGCGCCACGACATCGCGCGACGCCATGAGCCGCAGGAAGGTGTCATGGGCCAAGTCGGCCGATTGCGATGCGTTGCCCAGCCGGCGCTGGAACCAGCCCAGCAGCCAGCCATGGTGCGAGCGGTAGATCGTTTCGACGGCCGCGGCGGCGGACGGATGCAGGGCGGCAGGCATGGGCGCGGCGGCGGGAGCGGCGATAGTTAAAAATGGGAATTGTTCTCATTTTAGACCTTTGTCTTCGCTGCCTGTCCGGCTCGGATACATGTCTTCGGGGGCCTGGCGCGTGCGCGCCTCTCAGGGCCGCTGCCCGCGCCCTGCGAGCGAGACGGCCTGCAGCGACAGCCGGTCGATTTCCGCCGTGATGCCCGAAAGCACGTTGGCCACGACGGCGAATTCACGCCCATGGGCAGCGGCGCGGGCGGCCATGACCTGGGCGTTGAAGCTCACCACCTTGGCCTCGCGCGCGACGGTCTGGATGGAGGCGACGATGCCCGACAGCTCACCCATCATGGCCTCGGACTGCCGCCGCTGGATCTGGTCGAAGACGGTGGTGGCGGCGTTGAGTGCTTCCAGCACGCCGTCGGTGGCGGCCACCAGCGGCGCCAGCGTGCCGGCTGCGCGGGCACTGCCCTGTTCGGCGAGGTCCAGCGTGGCGCGGGCCTGGCGCGCGAACGCATCGATGGTCGCGCCGACGCCGCGCGGCCCGTGGTAGATGGCCTCCACCTCGCGGGCGGAGTCGGCGTCCAGGTGGCGCGGCGTCTGCAGGAGCCGGGCCTGGGCGGATTCGAAGGTCTGCAGCGTCTGCCGTGCCGCCCGGGCCTGGGCGGCCTCGCCCTGCACGGCCAGGACGGTCTGCAGGACGATGCGCTGCGACAGCATGCGCTGGCGGGCGGCGAGGTTCACCAGGGAGATGTCCGCCTCCCCGCTGCCGGCCTGGCGCGGCCCGCCGGCCGTGCCCGGGGCGGAAGACTTCGGGGAGTGCGCTGCGGGGATCGGAAGGGCGGCCATGGAAACCTCTTCGGGTGGTGCGATGGAGAACTCTCGCGCCGGCCGCTGGCGCCTTCAGCCGGCGTGCCGCAGCGGCGGTGGCGCCACCGGCAGGGGCTGGCCGAGGCCGTCGCCCGCCGCGGCTGCCACGCCGGCGGCCACGTCGCCCACCACGATGACCGAGGGACTGCCGAGCTGTTCGCGCTCGATGGTGGCGTGCAGCTCGCCCAGCGTGGTGAGCGCGTGGCGCTGGCAGGGCAGGCTCACGTGCTGGATGATGACCACGGGCGTGCAGGCCGGCAGGCCGGTGAGCAGTTCTTCCTGGATGTGCGCGGCGCTGCTCACGCCCATGTAGATCACGAGCGTCAGGCGCGCGGCGCGGGCCGTGGCGGCGAGCTGGCGCCAGTCGATGCCGCTGTCGCCGGGCTTGGCATGGCCGGTGACGAAGACCACGCCGTGGGCGTGCTCGCGGTGCGTGAGCGGCGTGCCGAGCAGGGTCATGCCCGCGAGGCCGGCCGTGATGCCGTTGACCACCGTGACCTCGATGCCGGCAGCACGCAGGTGCTCGACCTCTTCGCCGCCGCGCCCGAAGATGAACGGATCGCCGCCCTTGAGCCGCACCACGTTCTCGCCTTCGTTCACGGCCATCACCATGAGTTTCTCGATGAAGGCCTGCGGCGTGCTCTTGCAGCCGCCGCGCTTGCCGACATGCACCACGCGCGCACCGGGCGCGGCGAGGGCGACGATCTCGTCGCTGACGAGGTCATCCACCAGCAGGACGGTGGCGGCCTGGATGGCCTTGAGGGCCTTGAGGGTGAGCAGTTCGGGGTCGCCCGGTCCCGCGCCGACGAGCGTGCAGGTGCCGCGCGGCGCGGTGCCATAGGGGCGGGCCGGTGCGGTGGGGCCGGTCTGCGAGGGAGGGACGGAACGGTTCATGGGGCTGTCTCCGTGGGATTCTGGCGGGCAAGACGCAAGATGTGTTCCACCTGCCGGGAGAGCGGGGCGGGCACGGGCAGCTCGCCCGCGAGCACCTGCTGCGTGTAGCGTGCGGTGGTCTCTACATCGATGTCCGCGGGCAGGCCGGGCACCTCGGTCGCGGTCCCGGGCTGCTGCTCGTCCCAGACATGGTGCGCGCCGCGCACGAAGGCGTCGTAACGGGGCGTGCGGCGCGGGTCGGCGGCGACCTCGCCCTCCAGCCCGCGCGACAGCAGCACGTCCATGCCGCGCGCGGCGAAAGTGGTGTGCAGCATGTCCAGGTATTCGGGGTGGGTGTAGGCGGTGACGAGCAGCGACGGGCCGCGTACCGGGTTCATGAGCTTGACCACGCTGTGCCCCGGGTTGCGCAGGCCGACGACCTCGCGCACCGCCAGCAGCCGCGCGAGCCCCGGGCAGAGCAGGCCGGTGCGGACGTGCGCGACGCTGCCGGGCGCGACGGCCTCGGGCGACTCCATGGGCGCCACGCCCAGGGCCTGCAGCACGTCGCTGGCGAGCACGCGGCGCCCCTCGGTGCGCATGCCGTGCAGCAGCACGGGCAGGCCCTCGCGGGCAAGCAGCAGTGCGAGCAGCGGCGTGAGCACGGGCAGCCGGCGCGCGCCGTTGTAGCTGGGCAGCACGACGGTGGGCACGTCGCCGGCGGGCACGGGCGCGAGGCGGGCGTGGGTGGCGTCGAGGAAGCCGCACATCTCGTCGGCGGTTTCGCCCTTGATGCGCATGGCGATGCAGAAGGCGCCCACTTCATAGTCGGTGACCTGCCCGTCGAGCACCTGCCCGAAGAGATCGGCGGCCTGTTCGCGGCCGATGGCGCGGGCGCCGCGCGCGCCGCGGCCGAGGTCCTTGAGATAGTGGCTGATGCTGCCCATGGGAGGGGAAATGGGTTGTTCGTGGAGCGGATGCCGCGGGGACGCGCATTCTCCCGTAATTCAGAGAACTTCCGGTTATATGGAGGACTCCGGGGCCGGCATGGCCGTGCTGGCGCGCACCATGCGGCGGAGTTCCGGCAGGCAGGAGCCGCACTGCGTGCCGCAGCCCAGCGCCGCCTGCAGCTGGCCCAGCCGCTCGGCATCGCCACCCTGGCACTGGCCGAGCTGCGCTGCGATCGCCGTGTCGCTCACGTTCATGCAGCTGCACACGGGGCGGCTGCGCGGCGGGGCGGGCGTGGCACCGTCCGGGGCCTGCAGGCCGGGCGACAGCAGCCGGCGGCCGTAGCCCTGCGCGGGCCGCTCTTCCTGCAGCAGTCCGCGCAGCCAGGCCTCCGCGCTGGTGTCTCCGGCCAGCAGCAGGGCGCCCAGCCGCAGTTCCCGGTCACCGGTGGTGCCGGTGCCGGGCTCCATGCCGGGCCCGCCGGACGCCGCGGGCGCGTCCTCGAGCCGCAGGGCCCGCCGCTGGCCGCGCCGGGCGTCGGCATAGCGGAGCATGTCGGCGCCGCCCAGGCCGAGCAGGTCCTCGATGCGTGCCAGCAGCGCATCGGGTGCGGGTGCGGTGCCGGCGGCCCGCAGAAGCACCCCATGGCGCTCGCGCGCAGGCTCGGACAGGGGCGCATTGTTGCCGAACGGCACGCAGACCGCGAAGGGAAAGCCGGCCAGCAGGCCGGCGAGCTGCGCGCGCACGGCCAGGGCTTCATCCGCCGGCAGCCAGGCCATGCCGTAGAGCCGCCAGGGCAGGGCGGCCCGCTCGATGTGCACGGCCGCATGCTTGAGCTCGGGTTGCTTCGAGGTGGGGCAGAAGGCGGGCGAGGTGACGGCGTTCACGCCCTGGGCAGGCGGCGGTGCTGCGTCCGTGCCGCCTGCGGTGCCGTCCTGCAAGCCGGCGTGGCCGCAGAGCATTTCGCCGCCCCAGTGCATGGCGATGAAGGCCTGCGAGAGCCCCACGTCGGTGCTGGCCTGCACGGGCACGATGACCGCGCCCCGCCGGCTTTCCACCCGCACCAGGTCGCCTTCGGCGAGCCGGCGGCGCTCCATGTCCTGCGGGTGCAACTGCACGCAGGGTTCGGGCGTATGGCCGAAGAGGCGGCCCAGGGTGCCGGTGCGGCTCATGCCGTGCCACTGGTCGCGCAGGCGGCCGGTGGTGAGACTGAACGGATAGCGGGCGCTGCGGGGCTCCGCCACGGGTTTCCAGGGGGCAGCGGCGAAGCGCGCGCGGCCGTCCGGCGTGGGGAAGATCCCGTCCTCGTAGAGGCGGGCGCGGCCCTGCGCGGCCCCTTCCGGAAATGGCCAGTGCTGCGGCCCCTGCATGTCGATCAGTGCCCACGACAGGCCGGTGATGTCCAGGTCGCGTCCGCGCGTGGTCTCGCGGTGCTCGTTCCAGATCGCCTCGGCCCCGGCCTCGGCGCACCCGGTGTCGTAGGGAAACAGGCTGGCGCCTTGCGGGCCCAGCCGGGCCTGCAGCCGGCGCGCGAACTCCACCGCGATCACCCAGTCGTGGCGGGACTGCCCGGGCGCCGGCACGGCCGGCCGCATCCGGGAGATGCGCCGCTCGCTGTTGGTGACCGTGCCGGTCTTCTCGCCCCAGGTGGTGGCGGGCAGCAGCAGGTCGGCATAGGCGCAGGTGGCCGTCGTGGAGAAGGCCTCCTGCACCACGACGAACTCCGCGCGCTCCAGGGCGCGGCGCACCGTGGCCTGGTCCGGCAGGCTCTGCGCGGGATTGGTGCAGGCGATCCACAGCGCGCGGATCTCCCCGTCGGCGGCGGCCTGGAACATCTCCACCGCCGTCCTGCCGGGCGTGGCGGGCACCTCGGGCACGCCCCAGAGCGCGGCCACCTCGGCGCGGTGCGCGGGGTTCGCCAAGTCGCGGTGGGCGGAGAGCAGGTTGGCCAGCCCTCCCACTTCCCGCCCGCCCATGGCGTTGGGCTGGCCGGTGAGCGAGAAGGGACCCGCGCCGGGCCGCCCGATCTGGCCGCAGGCGAGGTGCAGGTTGACGAGGGCGGCGTTCTTGTCCGTGCCGCTGCTGCTCTGGTTGAGGCCCTGGCAGTAGAGGCTCAGCGTGGGCGCGCGGGCGCCGGCGGCAGGCGCGTCGGCCCCGCCCAGCGCGAACCAGCGCGCGGCCGTGGTGAGTTGCGCCTCGGTGATGCCGCAGACCGCGGCCACCCGCGCGGGCGTGCAGTCGCGCACGGTGGCCTTGAGCGCCTCGAAGCCCGTGGTGTGCGCCGCGATGTAGCCGGCATCCACCCAGCCCTCCCAGAGCATGAGGTGCAGCATGCCGTGGCAGAGCATGACGTCGGTGCCGGGCAGGATGGGCAGGTGCAGGTCGGCCATCGCCGCCGTCTCGGTGCGGCGCGGGTCGGCCACGATGATCTTCAGGCCCGGGTTCGCGGACCGTGCGTCCTCGATGCGCCGGAAGAGGATGGGATGCGCCCAGGCCGTGTTGCTGCCCGTGATGAACAGGCACTGCGCCACCGCCAGGTCTTCATAGCAGGCCGGCGGCGCGTCCGCCCCCAGCGTGGCCTTGTAGCCCGCGACGGCGCTGCTCATGCACAGGCGGGAATTGGTGTCGATGTTGTTGGTGCCGATCAGCCCCTTGGCCAGCTTGTTGAAGACGTAGTAGTCCTCGGTGAGCAACTGGCCCGACACGTAGAACCCGACCGCATCCGGGCCGTGCGCCTGCACGATGTCCGCGAACTTTCCGGCGGCCATGTCCAGCGCGGCATCCCAGCCGATGGCATCGGGCACCTGGCCGCGCCGGGTGCGGTGCAGCGGCGTGAGCAGGCGGGTCTGCAGGGTGACGGGCTGCGTGGCGGTGAGGTGCAGCGTGGAGCCCTTGGTGCAGAGGCGGCCGAAATTGGCCGGATGGGTGGGGTCGCCGCGCACGCCGGTGATCCGGCCGCCGCTGGATTCGATGATGACGCCGCAGCCGGTGCCGCAGTAGGGGCAGGTGGAGTGGGTTTCTTTTGTGTGCATGGCGGGGGCTGCTGGTGGGTTTTTTCCCGGGGCCGGGATGTGCGCCCGGCGGCGCACCTACTTTCTTTTGCTTCGCCAAAAGAAAGTAGGCAAAGAAAAGGCGAGCCCTGGTGTCTGCGTCCCCCTTCGCCCCGCAGGGGCGAAGGGGGCAGCCTGTGGTGCTCGGTCGCGGGGCGGCGCCGTGGAACTCGCTTCGCGCTGGCGCGCTGCGCTCGGACAACCACGGCGAGTCAGATCACGAAGCAGGCGTGTCCTGCGGCACGCCTGCCCGCCCCGCGCCCTGCGCTCCTCGGCGCAGCCACGAGGGCGGGGTGCCGCACACGGGCCATTGCTTCGCTCGGCCTTTGGTGCGCGAGTGCTGCGCACCGCGCACCGTTTTTCTTGGGGGCCGAGCGCAGCGAAGGCCCGGGTCACCCCTTCTGGATGCGCCTGGGGCGCGCAGGGGGTGGGGTGGCGGGCGTGCCGAAGGACACGCCCGCTTCGTGAACTGACTTGCCGTGGTTGTCCGAGCGGAGCGCACGGAGTGCGCGCAGCGAGTTCCACGGCACACCCCACCCCCGAGCACCCCAGGTTGCCCCGTTCGCCCAAAGGGCGAACGGGGTCGCATCCAGCAGGGTCGCCCTTTCTTTGGTTACTTTCTTTCGGCGAAGCGAAAGAACGTGACTCGCCCGCCGGGGCGACATCCCGGCTCCGGGAGGAAAACTCAACACAACGGCTCATGGCGCCACCGGGGACAGGGTGCGAAGCCCTAAGCCGCCACACCCCGCCTCACCGGCCCCGCCACCGGCCTGGTCTCCCCCACCGCATGCCCCGCGAGCTCGGCCGCATCCAGGTACACCTCCCCATCCTCCACCTTCACCGCGAACCGCGGCGTGCAGCCTTCGTCCGGGGCGGCGGCCTGTCCGTCGCACAGGCCGATGCTCCAGTTGTGCAGGGGGCAGGCGACGCTGCGGCCGAAGACGATGCCCTGCGAGAGCGGGCCGCCCTTGTGCGGGCAGCGGTCGAGGAGGGCGAAGACTTCTCCGGCATCGTTGCGGAACACCGCGACATCGAGCCCGTGCGGCCGGGCGACGCGGCGCGCGCCGAGCACGGGGATGTCGTCCACGCGGCAGATGGGGGTCCATTGGGTCATCGGGGGCCTCTCGCGGGTCTGGTGGGAATGGAAGAAAGGATCGGGACGGCCGACGATCAACGGGCGGTCGCGACCGCGGCTGCGGCAGGAGCCAGCGGGACGAACTGCCGGGTGTCCACCGCGGCCTTGTCGAACTCGAACCAGGGGTCGGGCTCGCCGTCGAGCGCGAACTGCAGCTGGGCCCAGAGGGCGCGGCGGCCTTCATGGTCCTCGAGGATGCGCTTCTTCACGTAGTCCAGGCCCACGCGGTTCACGTAGTGCACGGTGCGCTCCAGGTACCAGCCCTCCTGGCGGTAGAGCTCGCAGAAGGCGCCCGTGTACTCGAGCACTTCCTCGGCGGTCTTGAGCTTGGTGAAGAAGTGGGCGACCTCGGTCTTGATGCCGCCATTGCCGGCGATGTACATCTCCCAGCCGGAATCCACGCCGATGATGCCCACGTCCTTGATGCCGGCCTCGGCGCAGTTGCGGGGGCAGCCGCTCACGGCGAACTTGACCTTGTGCGGGGCGTACATGCGCCACATCGCGCGCTCCAGGTCCTTGCCCATCTGGGTGCTGTCCTGCGTGCCCATGCGGCACCATTCGCTGCCCACGCAGGTCTTCACCGTGCGCAGCGCCTTGGCATAGGCGTGGCCGCTGGGCATGCCGATGTCCTTCCAGACATTGACCAGGTCTTCTTTCTTCACGCCGAGCAGGTCGATGCGCTGGCCGCCCGTGACCTTCACGGTGGGGATGTTGTATTTGTCCACGGCATCGGCGATGCGGCGCAGTTCGCCGGCGGTGGTCTCGCCGCCCCACATGCGCGGCACCACGCTGTACGTTCCGTCCTTCTGGATGTTGGCGTGCGAACGCTCGTTGATGGCGCGGCTCTGCGGGTCGTCCTTCGCCTCCTTGGGCCAGGTGCTGATCAGGTAGTAATTCACCGCGGGCCGGCAGGTGGGGCAGCCGTCGGGGGTCTTCCACTCCAGGAATCTGAAAACGTCCTGGATGGTGAGCAGGCGGTGGGTACGGATCGCGTCGCGCACGGCCTGGTGGCCGTGGTCGGTGCAGCCGCAGACGGCCTTCGTCTTCGGCGTGGCGGAGTAGTCGCCGCCCGCTGTGAACATGATGATCTGCTCCACGAGGCCGGTGCAGGAGCCGCAGCTCGCGCTGGCCTTGGTGTGCTTGCGCACGTCTTCCAGCGTGAACAGGCCCTTGTCCTTGATCGCCTTGCAGATCGCGCCCTTGGTCACGCCGTTGCAGCCGCAGACCTCGTCGGCGTCCTGCATGGCGGCCGCCTTGCTCTGGCCCTGGTGGCCGGTGTCGCCGAGGTGGGATTCGCCGAACATCAGCTTGTCGCGGATGTCGCCGATGGAGCGGCCCTCGCGCAGCAGCTTGAAGTACCAGCTGCCGTCCACGGTGTCGCCGTAGAGGCAGGCGCCCACGAGTTGGTCGTCGCGGATCACCAGCTTCTTGTACACGCCGCCGAAGGGATCGCTCATCACGATTTCCTCGGTGCCGTCACCGCCCTGGAAGTTGCCGGCGGAGAACAGGTCGATGCCCGTCACCTTGAGCTTGGTGGAGGTGAGCGAGCCCTGGTAGCGCGCGATGCCGTACTCGGCCAGGTGGTTGGCCAGCACCTTGCCCTGCTCGAAGAGCGGCGCCACGAGGCCGTAGGCGATGCCGCGGTGCGCGGCGCATTCGCCCACCGCGTAGATGCGGGCATCGGTCACCGTCTGCAGCGTGTCGCTCACCACGATGCCGCGGTTCACGTGCAGGCGCATGCTCTCGGCGAGCTGCGTGCTCGGGCGGATGCCCACGGCCATGACGACGAGCTGGGCGGGCACCTCCGTGCCGTCCTTGAAGCGCACGGCGGCCACGCGGCCCGAGGCATCGCCCACCAGTTCCCGGGTCTGTGCCTTCATGAGGAAGCCCATGCCGCGCTCCACGAGGGATTTCTGCAGCATCCGGCCGGCCACGTCGTCGAGCTGGCGCTCCATGAGCCATTCGCTCGCATGCACCACGGTGACGCGCATGCCGCGCTTCATGAGGCCATTGGCGGCCTCGAGGCCGAGCAGTCCGCCGCCGATCACGACCGCGTCGCGGTAGGTGGCGGCCGCGTCGATCATGGCCTGCGTGTCGGCGATGTCGCGATAGGCCAGCACGCCCTGCAAGTCCTTGCCGGGGATGGGCAGGATGAACGGATTGGAGCCGGTGGCGAGGATCAGCCGGTCGTAGGGTGCCTCGATGGTACGGCCCTGGGCGTCCGTGCCGTGCACGATGCGCCGGGTGCGGTCCACCTCGCGCACGGTGCAGCCCGCGTGCAGCGTGATGCCGTTGTCCTCATACCAGGACCAGTCGTTGAGGACGATCTCTTCCAGCGTCTGCTCGCCCGCGAGCACGGGCGACAGCAGGATGCGGTTGTAGTTGGGGTGCGGTTCGGCGCCGAAGACGGTGATCTCGTACAGATCGGGCGCGATCTTCAGCAGTTCCTCGAGCGTGCGCACGCCGGCCATGCCGTTGCCCACCATCACCAATCTGGATTTCTTCATCGTGACCCCCACGGGCGGTTCGGAAAACAAAAAAGGCGTCCGCACCCTGCATGCGCCGCAACAGCGGGCCGCTCGCACGGGTGGGGACGCCTTCGTCCTGGGTCCGCGCCGCCTGCGCCATTGCAGGAGGGACGGACCACGTGGCCAGCCTTGGCCACGCGAAGCCTCTTGCAATGGGCGTGCCAGGATGCGGGCACCATCGCCGTGCGGGGAGGGTGGGGAGGGCGTCCAGAGAATCTACTGCCCGGGCTGCTGCAAATTGCATGGTTTTCGTTATGAAGCCGATAACGACCGATTGCGGAATTGCCGCAGGCGTGAACCGCTTCGGTGCACCGCCCCGCCCTGGTGCATGCGGGCAGGCCGCATGAGGCCATTCGCATGCCTGCGCGGCGCTTCGGTGCGAGACGTGCGGGCGCCGTGTGGGGCCGCAATGCTGCCGGGCATCGATATTTCCCGGAGAGGAGCCTTCCAATGAGCCTGCAGAACGCCACCGCCCGGATGGGCATGCTGCCTGCCCACCCGCCGCGCTTCGATACCGGGCGCTTCGTCGTCGTGCCCCTGCAGGCAGGAAAGGCGCGCGAATTGCTGGAGGTACTGCTCTGCGACCCCCTGCTGGCCGAGCAGTTGCCCTGGCTGGCCGACAAGTCCGCCGACGGGGCGCGGTCCGAGGCGCTGCTCGCCGGCATGCAGTGCGCTGCCGGCACGGCCATCATCTGGGGCATCGTGGAGCGGGCGCGCGCGGCCTGCATCGGCGCGGTGATCGCCCGCCACAGCCTCGAGGGCATCGACGTGGAGGTGCTCTGCGCTTCGCAGTTCTTCGGGCAGGGGGTGGCCGACGAGGCCGGCGAACCCGCCATGGCCTGGCTGGACGATGCGGTGGAGGTGACGCTCCTGCCCCTCGACGCCTGATCTCCCGCGCAGCCGTTTCCTGAGCTGCGCCGCTCACGGCGGCTCAGCCGTCGCTGTCGCCCCAGCCGCCGAGCACCTTGTAGAGCGTGACCCGGTTGGACTGGTCGGCCAGTTGCACGCCGATCAGCCCCTGCTGCGCGGTGTAGAGCGAGCGCTGCGCATCCAGCACGGCCAGATAGCTGTCGGCGCCCAGCCGCCACCGGGCGAGGGTCAGGTCGAGCGCACGCTGGCTGGAGTCCACGAGGGATTGCTGCGCCTGCAGGCGCTCCTGCAGCGTAGAGCGCTCGGCCAGCGCATCCGCCGCCTCGCGGAAGGCCGTCTGCACGGTCTTCTCGTACTGCGCCAGGGCGGTTTCCTGCGCGACCTCGGCCACCCGCAGGTTGGCCTGGTTGCGTCCGCCGTCGAAGATCGGCAGGCGGATCTGCGGCGCGAAGCTCCAGGTGCCGTTGCCCGCGCCGAAAAGCCCCGACAGTTCGTTGCTCGCCGTGCCCACGCTGGTGGTGAGCGTGATCGAGGGGAAGAACGCGGCGCGCGCCGCGCCGATATTGGCGAACGAGCCCCGCAGCGAGCGCTCGGCCGCCTGAACGTCAGGGCGCCGCAGCAGCGTGGAGGACGGCAGCGAGCCCGCGGGCATCGCCAGGGCCTGCGCCACGGACACCGTGGGCCGCTGCCAGCGTGCCGGATCGGGGCTGCCGGCGCGGTCGCCGCCCTGCGCGGCGGCCCCGGTCTCGGCGGGGGGGAGCGCCAGCGCCTCCACGGCCGCCGGTGGCAGCAGGGCATCGTCCACGGGGCGTCCCACCAGCAGGTGGAGCGCGTTGCGGTCCTTGGCGAGCTGGGTGGCGGCGCTTGCGAGATCGGCACGCGCCGTATCGACCGTGGTCTGCGTCTGCGTGAGCGTGAGGCCCGAGGTGGCGCCCTGTTCGTAGCTGCGCCGCGCCAGGGCGAGCGACTGCGACCGGGTGCGCAGCGTTTCGCGCGCGAGCAGCAGGCGGCGCGCGTCGGCGTCGAGGGTGAGCCAGGCGCCGGCCACGTCGGCGACCAGGCTCAGGCGCACGCTGCGCGCGTTGCCGCCGACGCGCAGGAACTCCTGCAGCGCGGCATCGTTGAGGTTGCGGATCCGGCCGAAGAAGTCGATCTCGTAGCTCGTGAATCCGATCTGGGCGCTGTACTGGGCGGTGGTGTTGGCGCGCCCGGCGGCGGTCAGGTCGTCGGCCGTGCGCGCCCGCGTTCCCGCACCCGTGGCGGCCACGGTGGGAAAGAGGTCCGCGCGGCTCACGCCGTACTGGGCCCGGGCGCGCTCGATGGCCAGCACCGCCATGCGCAGGTCGCGGTTGGCTTCGAGCGATTGCGCGATCACGCCGCGCAGGCGCGGCTCCGTGATGAACGACTCCCAGGGGCCCAGGCCGACGTCCACCGCGCCTGTCGCCGTCAGGCTGTCGGTGCCGCGGGCGGACGGGGTGCCGACCGCTTCCGGCACGGGCAGCGCGGGCTTCCTGAACGGCGGCGCGAGGTTGGTGCAGCCCGCGGCGAGCAGCGCGGCGGCCAGGGCCGCCCCGACGGCGAAGCGCGGGCGGGGCAGGAGGGAGGCGAGGGGCGCGCGCGTCATGCGGAGGCTCCGGGGGCAGGGCTGGGGGGCGGAGGGCCGTCGGTGCCCGCGGGCGGGTGCGCGGCGGTGGTCTCGGCCCGCGCATCGCGCCGCGCGAAGAAGCCGCGGATCAGCACGAAGAACACGGGAACGAAGAACACGCCGAGCACCGTGGCCGCCACCATGCCGCCCAGCACCGCGGTGCCGATGGCCTGGCGGCCCCCCGCGCCCGCGCCGGTGCCGATGGCCAGCGGCAGCACGCCGAAGCCGAAGGCCAGCGAGGTCATGAGGATGGGCCGCAGCCGCAGCCGCACCGCCTCCAGCGTGGCGTCGATCACGCTGCGTCCGGCCGCCTGCAGCTGCGTGGCGAATTCCACGATCAGGATCGCGTTCTTGGAGGCCAGCCCCACGGTGGTCAGCAACCCCACCTGGAAGTACACGTCGTTCGACATCCCGCGGATGCCTATGCCCAGCAGCGCCCCGACGATGCCCAGGGGCACCACCAGGATCACCGAGAACGGCACTGACCAGCTCTCGTACAGCGCAGCCAGGCACAGGAACACGAACAGGATGGAGATCGCGTAGAGCAGCGGCGCCTGCGAGCCGGAGAGCCTCTCCTGGTAGGAGGCGCCCGTCCATTCGTAGCCGATGCCCGGGGGCATCTGCTTCATGATCTCGTCGATCGCGCCCATGGCCGCGCCGGAGCTGACGCCCGGGGCCGCATCGCCCACGAACTCGTAGCTGGGACTGCCGTTGTAGCGCTGCAGCTGGGGAGAGCCGTAGGTCCAGTAGGTGCTGGAGAAGGCCGAGAACGGCACCATCTGGCCCTGGTTGTTGCGCACCGTCCAGGGGCCGATGTCCTGCGGCAGCATCCGGAAGGGCGCATCGCCCTGCATGTACACCCGCTTGACCCGGCCCTTGTTCAGGAAGTCGTTCACGTAGGTGCCGCCGATGGCGCTGGAGAGCGTACTGTTGATGTCGGCCGTGGCCAGGCCCAGCGCGCCGGCCTTGGCGTCGTCGATGGTCACGCCCAGCTGGGAGGTGTCGTCGGGGTTGTTGGCACGCAGGTTGGAGACCTCGTGGCGGTCGCGCGCGAGCTGCAGCACCTTGTCGCGCGCCGCCACCAGCGCCTCGTGCCCCAGGCCGTTCAGGTCCTTGAGCTGGAAGTTGAAGCCCGCATTGGCGCCCAGGCCGCGCACGGCGGGCGGCAGCACCACGAAGATGCGCGCATCGCGGATCCGGCGCAGGTCGCGCGTGGCCTTGCGGGCGATCGCGTCGGCGCTCTGCTCGGGCCGCGGGCGCTCGCTCCAGTCCTTCAGCCGCACGAAGCCGCGCGCGGAGCTCTGGTCGCCGTTGGCGCCGGTGATGGAGTTGAAGCTCACCACGTCGGGCTGCGCCGCGAAGTACTTCTGCACCTCGGCCATCACGGCCTGCAGGCGCGTGTTGGACGAGCCCGCCGGCAGCGTGATCTGCACCTGCACCGCGCCCTGGTCTTCGTTGGGCAGGAACGAGGTGGGCAGGCGCATGAACAGCACCGCCATGCCGCCCACGATGAGCGCGTAGATCAGCATCATGCGGCCGCCCCGGCGCACGATGCGGCCCACGCCGCGCTGGTAGCCGTCGGCCGTGCGGTCGAAGCGGTGGTTGAAGCCCGTGAAAAAGCGGTCCACCCAGCCCAGCGGCCCGCGCCGCGGCGCACCGCCGTGCGGGCTGTGCGTGCCCTTCGGTATCGGCTTGAGCAGCGTGGCGCACAGGGCCGGCGTGAGCGTCAGGGCCACCAGCACCGACAGCACCATGGCCGAAACGATGGTGATGGAGAACTGCCGGTAGATCACGCCCGTGGAGCCGCCGAAGAAGGCCATGGGAATGAACACCGCCGAGAGCGTGAGCGCGATGCCCACCAGGGCCGGTGTGATCTCGGCCATGGACTTGCGCGTGGCTTCCTTCGGCGGCAGGCCCTCTTCGCTCATCACGCGCTCGACGTTCTCCACCACCACGATGGCGTCGTCCACCAGCAGGCCGATGGCCAGCACCATGCCGAACATGGTGAGGGTGTTGATGGAGTAGCCCGCGGCCGACAGCACGCCGAACGTGCCCAGCAGCACCACCGGCACGGCGATGGCCGGGATCAGCGTGGCGCGGAAGTTCTGCAGGAAGAGGTACATCACCAGCACCACGAGCGCCATGGCCTCCACCAGCGCCTTGATGACCTCTTCGATGGAGGCTTCCACGAAAGGGGTGGTGTCGTAGCTCGTGAAGGGCTTGAGCTGGTAGGGGAAGAAGGGCCGCAGCTCGGCGACCTTGGCGTTCACCGCCTCGGCCACGGCCATGGCGTTGGCGCCGTCGGCCAGCACCACGCCCATGCCTGCGCCGGGCTGGCCGTTCAGGCGCGAGGTGATGGTGAGGTTGTCCGCGCCCAGTTCGATGCGCGCCACGTCCTTCAGTCGCACGATCGATCCGTCGGTCGCGACCTTCAGGACGATGTTCTCGAACTCTTCGCGGCTCTGCAGCTTGCTGCGCGCGGTGATGGTGGCGTTGAGTTGCTGCTGGCCCACGGCGGGCAGGGCGCCCAGCTGCCCGGCCGAGACCTGCGCGTTCTGCGCGTTCAGCGCGCTGCCCACGTCGGACGGCATGAGCGCGTATTTCTCGAGCTTGGCCGGATCCATCCACACGCGCATGGCGTAGCCCGTGCCCAGCGTGGCCACGTCGCCCACGCCGTCGATGCGGCTGATGACGTCCACCAGGTTGCTGGAGATGTAGTCGCCGATGTCCACCTGCGTGACCGACGGGTCCGGCGAGGTGAAGGTGACGATCATCAGGTAGTCGTTGCCGCCCTTGGTGACGGTGACGCCGCGGCTCTGCACGGCCGGGGGCAGGCGCGACATGGCCTGCTGCAGCTTGTTCTGCACCTGCACCTGGGCCACGTCGATGTTGGTGCCGGCATTGAAGGTGAGCGTGGTGCGCGAATTGCCCGAGGCATCGCTGGTCGAGCCCATGTAGATCAGGTTGTCCAGCCCCTTGAGCTGCTGCTCGATCACCTGCGTGACCGATTCCTCCACCGTCTTGGCGGAGGCGCCGGTGTAGGTGGCGCTGATGGACACCCGCGGCGGCGCGATGTCCGGGTACTGCTCCAGCGGCAGGTTGCGGATCGACATCGCGCCCGCGAGCATGATGACGATGGCGATCACCCACGCGAAGATGGGCCGGTTGATGAAGAACTGGGCCATGGGCGCGCTCCTGCGTCAGCGCGAGGCCGCCGGTGCCTGGGCGGAGGCCGGCGCCGAGGGCGCGGAGGCCCTGGCCGAAGCGGCTGCCGCGCCCTGCGGCGGGATCTTCACCTCCACGGCGTGGATGGCGTCGCCCGGCTGGATGCGCTGCAGGCCGTCCACGATGATGCGGTCGCCGGCGGCGAGACCCGCCGTGGCCACCCAGCGGTTGCCCACGGCCGCGCCCACCTGGATGCTGCGGCGTTCCACCTTGTCCTGCGCGCTGGCCACCAATACGCTGGCATTGCCCGCCGCGTCGCGCGACACCCCCTGCTGGGGCACGAGCAGGGCCTGCTCGTTCACGCCGGTTTCCAGGACCGCGCGCACGTACATGCCTGGCATCAGCAGGCCGTCCGGGTTGGGCACCACGCCGCGCAGCGTGACCGCGCCGGTCGTGGGGTTGACCGTGATGCCGCTGAACTGCAGCCGGCCGGCGTGGGCATAGGTGCTGCCGTCCTCGAGCTTGAGCCGCATGCGCGCCTGCCCCTCGCCGGCACGCTGCAGGCGGCCCTGCGCCAGTTCGGTCTTCCAGCGCAGCACGTCGGTGCTCGACTGGGTGACATCCACGTAGAGCGGATCGACCTGCGAGACGGTGGTGAGGGCCGTGGTCTGGTTCGCCGTGACCAGCGCGCCGGGCGTGACGCTGGATGTCGTCGTGCGGCCGGAGATGGGCGACTGGATGCGCGCGTAGCCCAGGTTGATGCGGGCGGTGGCCACCGCGGCGCGGGCCACGGACACGTCCGAGCGCGCCTGCTGCGCTGCCGCCTGGCTGTCGTCCGCCACCTGCCGGCTCACGGCCTCGATCTTCGCCAGCTCGGCGTTGCGGCGCGCGTTCGACTCCGCGGATGCAGCGGTGGCCTGGGCACGGCTGAGCGAAGCCTCGGCACTGGCGAGGGCCGCCTCCAGCGGCGCCGGGTCGAGTTGGTAGAGGGCCTGGCCTGCCTTCACCTCCGCGCCTTCCGTGAACAGTCGCTTCTGCACGATCCCGCCCACCTGCGGCCGGATCTCCGCCACGAGGTAGGCACTGGTGCGGCCGGGCAGTTCGGTGGTGACGGACTGGCGCTCGGGCTGCAGCGTGACCACGCCGACCTCCACCGGGCCGCGCGGCGCGGGGGGCGGTGCCTTGTCCGAGCAGCCGGCCAGGGCTGCAGCCACGCCGAGGCCCAGCCCGAGCCACAGCGTGCGGACCCGGCAGCCGGGCGCCTGGCAGGCGCCGCCGGCGGCAGCATGGGGAGCGTCGGCACACCATGCAGGCGGGGGCGGGCAAGCGGAATCGGGCGGAGCGGGAAGGCGGCGAGCGGAGCGGAAGGGCGTGGGATTCATGGCAGGCGCTGCGGGGAGAGCCGTGCATTCTCACCGGCGATTGAAAACGGCTTGTGAAGCGTGCCTTTCAGGGTGAGCGCATTCCGTTTCCGGGCGGCCTCGCTTGCGCTGCCGCCAGTGCAATGTCCGTGCCTGGTGCCTGGCGCGCAGGGCTTTCGACCAGCTTGCATGGTGAAGGCTGCGCGACAGGATCAAGCGATTGCTCTAGATTCCATAAATCGGACCGGTCCTCCACGCTCCGGAACGCGGCCAGGGTATTCCGTGAAAAATCAATGGCGAAGCGTGGCTGGAACACTATGGTGTGCGGAGGCGAGGTCCGGAACATCCTGGAATTTGATGCAAATCAAGGTTCTCGTGGTGGAGCAAGTATTTTCAATTACATCAAATTTGCCGTATTTAAATAATATGTCGCCGCGTCATTCGCAGTGGCCGGATGACGCCCGACTCGCAAGAAACCATCCAGCCGAGAGGAGAAACCCATGCGCATCAACCTTCCCGTCACCCCCCAGGAATACCCCTTTCCGCGGGGCGAGACACTGGTTTCCACCACCGACCTGCAGGGGCGCATCCTCTACTGCAATCCCATGTTCGTGGAGGTGAGCGGGTACGAGCGCGGCGAACTGCTGGGCCAGCCGCACAACATGATCCGCCACCCGGACATGCCGGAAGAGGCGTTCCGCGACATGTGGGAAACCATCGCCGCCGGTTGGCCGTGGTCCGCCGCCGTGAAGAACCGCCGCAAGGACGGGACTTACTACTGGGTCATGGCCAACGTCACGCCGCTGATGGAGGACGGACGCCCGGTGGGCTACATGTCCGTGCGCACCGAAGCCTCGCGCGAGCAGATCGCGGGTGCCGAGGCACTCTACGGCCACATGCGCGCCGAGAAGCAGGCCGGTCGCATGGTGCATGCCCTGCAGCGCGGCAGGCTCGTGCGCAGGACGCTTTCCGGACGCATCCGCCAGGCGCTGGACATCGGCCTGGGCGGGCAGGTGGCCATGGCCTTCGCGGCCGTGTGGCTGGCAGCGTTCCTCGCGGGACTGGTGAACCAGGAGTCGGGCATGTTCTCCGCACTGGCGTGGCTGGCCGTCGCTGGCGTGGCTTTGGGCGGATTCGCATGGGTGCGCCGGGCCGCCGTGCTGCCGCTCGTCGCCATGGTAGGTGCCGCCAACCGCATGGCGGCCGGCGACCTGACGCAGAGCGTCACCGTGACGCGCACCGGCCTCACCGGGGAGTTGCAGCGCGCGCTCGCGCAGCTCAATGTCAACCTGCTGTCCATCGTGCGCGACGCCCGGCAGGAGAGCGACAAGATGCGCATGTCGAGCCGCGAGATCGCGCAGGGCAACCAGGAACTGTCCTCGCGCACCGAGAACCAGGCGAGCAACCTGGAGCAGACGGCTGCCTCGATGGAGCAGATCACCGGCACCGTCAAGCAGACCGCCGACTCCGCGCGCCAGGCCAGCGAACTCGCCCAGCAGGCCACGGGCGTGGCCGAGCGCACCAGCGGCGCGGTGGACGAAGTGGCCGCGACCATGCGGGAGATCCAGACCTCCTCCGGCCGCATCGGCGAAATCACCGGTCTGATCGACTCCATCGCCTTCCAGACCAACATCCTCGCGCTGAACGCGGCGGTGGAGGCGGCGCGTGCCGGCGAGCACGGGCGCGGCTTCGCCGTGGTGGCCGCCGAGGTGCGCAGCCTGTCGCAGCGCACCCAGTCCGCGGCCAAGGAAATCCGCCAGCTGATCGAGGAATCCGCGGCGCGGGTGGGCGAAGGCCACGCGCGCACCGACGGTGCCCGCCGGACCATGCAGGAATCGCTGGAACTGGTGCGCCGCGTCGGCGTGTTCATCGGGGAGATCCACAGCGCCTCGAACGAGCAGCTCTCCGGCATCTCCCAGGTGAATGCGGCCGTCGCCCAGCTGGACACCATCACCCAGCAGAACGCGGCGCTGGTGGAGGAGAGCGCGGCCCTGGCCATCGAGCTGGAGCGCCAGGCCCAGACCGTGTCGGAGTCGGTGCAGGTGTTCCGCCTGGACCGGGGCCCCCGTGCCGCCGCGCCCGATGCCGTGGCGCTGCGCAGGGCGGCCAAGGCCGGCAGGACAGGCGCCGCCGCGCTGCCCGCGCCGCGCTGAAGCGCGCCACGGTGGCGGCTTTTTGCAACCTTGTGTATCCCGCCCGGCCATGGCCGGGCCACGCCCCGTTGCGGACCGCGCGGCTTGCATGGACACTGGCGCCAGGCCAGATGCCGTTCACCATCCAGCACCGGGAGGCTTCCATGACCGCTGTCGCAGACATCCTCAGATCCAAGGCCCACCAGGAGGTCTTCACCATCGCGCCGTCCGACTCCATGCTCGATGCGCTGCGCCTGATGGCCGACAAGGGCATCGGCGCGCTGCTCGTGATGGACGGGAAGAGCATCGCCGGCATCGTCACCGAGCGGGACTACGCGCGCAAGGTGGCGCTGTTGGGACGCACGTCGGGCGATACCCGCGTGGCGGACGTGATGACCCGCGCCGTGCGCTTCGTGCGGCCCGTGCAGACCAGCGGCCAGTGCCTTGCGCTCATGAGCGAGAACCGCCTGCGGCACCTGCCCGTGGTGGAGGAGGACGGCACGCTCGTGGGCCTCATCTCCATCGGCGACCTCGTGAAGGACGTGATCTCCGAGCAGCAGTTCATCATCGAGCAGATGGAGCAGTACATCACCGGGGGCGGCAGGTAGGGCCTGTCTGACGGCGCGGCGGGCGTTTCCGGCGCGGCCGGGCGCGCGCGCATGGTGTCCAATGGGCCATGCTCTGCAGTGCAGGGCCTCCCGTCCCTTCGCGGACCTTCCGCCCGCTGCCCACCGCATGTCCGCCCAGCCCATTTCTGCCTCCGACGCCGAACGCCCCTCCCACCCCATCGAGGGCACCGGCCCCATCGACGCCACCCCGGCCGCCCGCGCCGCCGCGGCCCGCAGCGTTCCGCCGCCGGACACGCGCTCCCCGGCCGACCGCTACGAGGAGCTGTTCGTGGAAGTGCAGCGCCAGCGCGTGTTCGATGACTCGAAGACCTTCGTGGACTGCGCGCCCCGCATGCCGCCCGAAGACATCCTGGCCGCCTACCGCGCCGAGTGCGGCAGTCCCGGTTTCGACCTGGCCGGCTTCGTGCATCGCCACTTCGCCCCGCCGCGCAGCGCCTGCGAGCGTTCCACTGCGCCGCCGGGCCTGCCGCTGGCGGCGCACATCGACGCGCTCTGGAACGAACTGGCACGGCACCCGGCCCACCATCCCCGGCGCGGTTCGCTGCTGGAGCTCCCGCATGCCTACGTCGTGCCCGGCGGCCGCTTCGTGGAGATGTACTACTGGGATTCGTACTTCACCATGCTGGGCCTGGTGCCCAGCGGGCGCCCGCGGCTGCTGCATGCGATGACGGACAACTTCGCCTACCTCATCGACACCTATGGCCACGTGCCCAACGGCACGCGCACCTATTACCTGAGCCGCTCGCAGCCGCCGGTGTTCGCGCTGATGGCGGGCCTGTGCGAATCCACGCGCGGGCAGGGCGCCCACCGCTACCTGCCGCAGATGCTGCGTGAATACGCTTTCTGGATGGACGGTGCCGACGGGCTGGAGCCCGGCGGCACCCACCGGCGCGTGGTGGCCCTGCCCGGCGGCAGCGTGCTCAACCGCTACTGGGACGATCGCGACACGCCCCGGGAGGAATCCTGGCGCGAGGACATGGAAACGGCCGCTGCCTGCACCCGCCCGGCGCACGAGGTGTTCCGCAACCTGCGCGCGGCGGCGGAGTCGGGATGGGATTTCAGCTCGCGCTGGCTGGACGACCTGGACGCCGCCGCCACGCGCACCGCCTGCCTGGCCGGCATCTGCACCACGCGCATCCTGCCCGTGGACCTGAACGCGCTGCTGCATGCGAGCGAGACGATGATCGCCCGCCTGAGCCGCGAGGCCGGCGACACCGCCACTGCGAGCGAGTTCGACGGCCGCGCCGCGCGCCGTGCCGATGCGATCACCCGTTTCCTCTGGAACGACGAGGCCGGGGCCTTTCTGGACTACGACTGGCAGAACCGCGTGCCGAGGCCCGCCCTCACGGCCGCGACGGTGGCGCCGCTGTTCACCGGTACCGCCACGCTGGACCAGGCGCGCGCGCTCGCGGCGACGGTGCGGCGGCGCCTGCTGGTGCGCGGCGGCCTTGCCACCACCGAGATCGCGAGCGGCGAACAGTGGGACCGGCCCAATGGCTGGGCGCCGATGCAATGGATGGGCTCGCAAGGCTTCGCGCGCTATGGCGACCGGGACGATGGCTGCCGCCAGCTGGCCGACGACATCCGCGAGCGCTGGCTCGCCACCGTGCGCCATGTGTACGACCAGGAAGGCCGGCTGGTGGAGAAATACGCGCTGTGCGAGAACGACTGCGATGCGTCCGCGGGGGGCGACGGGGGCGAATATCCTCTGCAGGACGGTTTCGGCTGGACGAACGGCGTGGTGCGGGCCTGGCTCGATGAGCCGGCTTGGAAGGGGTAGGAGCGGGCGGATGGGCAGCCGCCGGGGTCAGCCCGCCCTGTCCGCCCACCCCCTCACGTGCTCCACCAGCGCCCGCAGTTTGCGCGGCGTGTTCCTGCGGCTCGGGAAGTACAGGTAGAAGCCCGGAAAGCGAGGCAGGAACTCCTCCAGCACCGGCTCCAGCTCGCCGCGCGCGATGTAGGGCGCGAAGGTTTCTTCCATGCCGATGGTGATGCCCGCGCCGGCCAGCGCGGTGCGGATCATCAGCAGCATGTCGTTGGTGGTGATCCGCGGCTCCACCGCGAGGTCGAAGTCCCGGCCGTCCTCCCGGAACTCCCAGCGATAGGGCGCCACGCCCGGCGCGGGGCGCCAGCCGATGCAGGCATGCGCGAGCAGGTCGCGCGGGTGCCGGGGCCGGCCATGGGTCGCGAGGTACTGCGGGGTGGCGACCACCATCTGCCGCTGCGGGCCGGTGAGCGGCACGGCCACCATGTCCTGCTCGATGACTTCGCCCAGCCGCACGCCCGCATCGAAGCCTGCCGCGACGATGTCGGACTCTTCATCGGTCACGGTGATGTCCAGCGTGACGCCGGGATGCGCCTGCGCGAACGAGGCGATCAGCGGGCCCGAGAGGAAGCGTTCGGCGATCGAGGTGGCGGCCACGCGCAGCACTCCGCGCGCCGGTCCGTCGGCGGCCGCTTCCTCGAGCGCCGCACCGACGGCCGAGAGCGGGCCGGCGATCTGCCCGTGCAGCCGCTCCCCCGCTTCGGTGAGGCGCACGTGGCGCGTGGAGCGCTGCACGAGCGCGACCCCGAGGCCGTCTTCCAGCCGCCGGATGCCCTGGCTCACGGCCGAGCGCGTGACGCCCAGATGGTCGGCGGCCGCACGGAAGTTCTGCTCCTTCGCGACGGCGAGGAAGAAGCGCAGCAGGTGGAGGTCGGCGGGCATTGGCAAAAAATTCTAAACACCCCGGTCAGCGCCCGGGGAGTTCCGGCCGCCGCGGTGCGTCCCTAGATTTCCGTGCAGGGCCGCCAGCGGCTCTTTCCCTCCCTCCACCTGCAAGGATCCAAGGAACTTCCCATGCAAGACAACCAGCTCTCCAAAGTCATCCTCATCACCGGCGCCAGCAGCGGCATCGGCGAAGCCACGGCACGGCTGCTCGCGGACAGCGGCGCCACGGTGCTGCTGGGCGCCCGCCGCACCGACCGGCTGGAGCGCATCGTGGCCGACATCACGGCGCGCGGCGGCATCGCCGAGGCCCGCGCGCTGGACGTGACGCACCGCGCGGACGTCGAGGCTTTCGCCGCCCATGCGCTGGGGCGCTTCGGGCGCATCGACGTGATCGTCAACAACGCCGGCGTGATGCCGCTGTCCCCGATGGCCTCGCTGAGGGTGGACGAATGGGACCGCATGATCGACGTCAACATCCGCGGCGTGCTGCACGGCATCGCCGCCGTGCTTCCGGCGATGCAGGCGCAGCGCTCGGGCCACGTGGTGAACGTCGCCTCCATCGGCGCCCACGCGGTATCGCCCACCGCCGCCGTGTACTGCGCCACCAAATATGCGGTCTGGGCGATCTCCGACGGCCTGCGCCAGGAGCATTCGGACATCCGCGTCACCACGATCAGCCCGGGCGTGACCGCATCGGAACTGGCCGAGAGCATCTCCGACGAGAAGGGGCGCGAGGAGATGAAGGCGTTCCGCCGGGTGGCCATCGGCGCGGACGCCATCGCCCGCGCGATCCGCTTCGCCATCGAACAGCCCGCCGACGTGGACACCAGCGAGATCGTCATCCGGCCCACGGCCAGCGCCCACTGAAGGGCGGCCCGGCACGGCGCGGGGGCTTTGTCATCCCCGCGCCATATGGCGATTCCATACTGGATGCATCTTGTTACATGCGTGGATCGCTGCTGCCATGACCGTCCGCTTGCGCATCACCCTGCTGATCGTTCTCGCCTTTCTCGCGCTGTGCTCCGTCGGGGGCTTCGCTCTCTACCGGTCGGCGGAGGGGGCCCGGCAGGTCAAGCGGGTGACGGAGGGCGTCGTGCCCAGCGCCATCCATTCCGTGGAGCTGATGGGCCAGCTCAAGGACGTGCAGATGGCCGCGCTCGGCATGGTGTCAGCGAACGACGCGGATGCCGCGCAGAAGCTGCACGAGCAGTTGGTGGAGCGCAAGGCCGTGCTGCAGAAGGCGCTGGACCAGCAACTGCGGGAGGCCGACAGCGACGCGCAGCGCGGCCTGGTGAAAGAGGCCGCCATGAGCCTGGAGAACTACTTCGCGGCCATCGACGACACCGCGCGCTTCAAGCTCGCCGGCCAGCAGGACGCCGCCGAGGCCTTCATGGCCGCCACGGTGGACCAGTACCTGCGCGAGCAGGGCCAGATGATCGAGGCCATCCAGGTGGAGAAGCGCCGCAGCAAGGACGAGGCCATCGGCTCGCTCAATGCCCAGCTGGAGCACACCACGACCACGCTGCTGGCCGTGGCCGCCGTCGCCATCCTGGGCCTGGCCGCCGCGGGCTATCTGCTGTACCGCCAGATCGTGCGCCCCATCCGCGAGATGGAGCTCAAGATGACCGAGATCGCCACCAGCCAGGACTTCTCGCACCGCGTGCCCGTCAACCGCATGGACGAAATCGGCCGTTCGCTCACCGCGTTCAACGCGATGGTGGAGAAGATCCAGGAAAGCTCCGAGCTGGTGCGCCGCAAGACGGCCGACATCCAGGCCATGCTGCATACCATTCCCCAGGGCATCCTGACCCTGCAGGCCGGGCGCACCGTCCACCCCGAATACTCGGACCACCTTGCGCACATCCTGGAAGAGGACGGCATCGCCGGCCGCACCCTCGACGCGCTGCTGTTCGACCGCTCCGACCTGAGCGCCGATGCGCGCGCCCAGGCCCTGGCCGCGATCGACGCGTGCATCGGCGAGGACGAACTCAACTTCTCGTTCAACGCCCACCTGCTGCCGCAGGAGTTGCAGGTGCGCTTCGCGGGCGACCGGATGAAGGTGATCGAACTGGGCTGGTCGCCCATCACGGCCGCCGACGGCACCGTGGAGCGCCTGCTGCTGAGCCTGCGCGACGTGACGGAGCTGCGCGAACTGGCGCGGGATGCCCAGGCGCGCAAGGAGGAACTGGCCATGGTCGGCGAACTGCTGGGCGTGGCGGCAGACAAGTTCCGCGAGTTTTCCGAAAGCGCCGCGCGCCTGCTGCGGGACAACCAGGCGCTGCTCGGCTCCGCGGCGTCGCAGCCCGATGCGCGGCCGGACGCGCTGGCGGCGCTGTTCCGGCACATGCACACCGTCAAGGGCAACGCCCGCACCTACGGGCTGCTGCGCATCGCCGATGCGGCGCATGTGGCCGAGCAGCGCTACGCCGCGCTGCGGGACGACCCCGCCGGCTGGGACGATGCCGCCCTGCAGGCTGACCTGGAGGCAGTTTCATCTGCCCTGCAGTCCTATGTGCGCGTGAACGACGGCACGCTGGGGCGCGGCGCGAGCCACGCGGTGGGCGACGCGCAGGCCGTGCGCCTGCCGCGCGCCCGCATCGAGGAACTGTGCGCGCGCATCGGCGCCCTGGCGCAGGACCCCGGCTGCACGCCGGCCCACCGCGCCGCGCTGGAGCGCATTGCCGCCGCGCTCGCCGACGCCGACGCGGCCGGTCTGGACGAGGTGGTGGGCGGCGTGGCCGCCTCCCTGCCGGCGCTGGCCCGGGACCTGGGCAAGGAGGCCCCGGAGGTCGTCCTGCAGTCCGGTGTGCCCGTGGCCGTGAAGCCTCAGGCCGCCGATGCGCTGCGCAATGCCTTCATGCACCTGCTGCGCAACGCGCTGGACCACGGCATCGAACCCGCGGCCGAGCGCGCAGCGCGCGGCAAGCCCGCTGCGGGCCGCATCCGCATCGGTGCCGTGCTGGATGCGGAGGAACTGGAAATCCGGCTCGCCGACGACGGCCGTGGCCTCGACCTGGACCGCATCCAGGCCCGGGCCCGCGCGCAGGGCCTGATCGCGGAAGGCGCCGCGCCCGCGCCCGGGGACCTCGCCCACCTGATCTTCGCGCCGGGCTTTTCCACGGCCGGCGAGGTAACGGCCGTGTCCGGCCGCGGCGTGGGAATGGATGCGGTCAAGGCCTTCGTGGAATCGCTGGGCGGCCGCATCCAGCTGGTGCTGGCCGCCGGAGCCCCACGCGCGGCCACGCCATTCGAGACCGTGCTGCACCTGCCCGCCCGCTGGGCAGTGGCGGCCTGAAGTGGGAGCAGGAACGACATGATGGATGGCTGGATGCAACTCCTGGCAGGCTGCGTGCTGGGTGGTGGATGTGTGGCGGCCCTGGCCGCCT
Organism: Acidovorax sacchari; assembly: GCF_042847045.1. Taxonomy (NCBI): domain Bacteria; kingdom Pseudomonadati; phylum Pseudomonadota; class Betaproteobacteria; order Burkholderiales; family Comamonadaceae; genus Acidovorax; species Acidovorax sacchari. Next base: position 3,580,724 of record NZ_AP035783.1, on the reverse strand, counting down.
GGCTGGCCACGCGCCGCCGATCGGCGCTGGAGCAGGCGCGGCGGCAGGCCATGGACGGTGCGGCGGCCGGGGATGCCCCGGCGCGCGAGGCGGCCCGGGCGCTGGAGGCGCGCAGCGCGCAGCTGGAGGCCGAACTGGCCCAGGCCCGGCGGCAGTTCGACGATGCCGCTGCCGAGTGGGAGCGCCGGCTGGCAGAGGAGGGACGCGCATCCGACCACCGCCTGCGGGAGCGCGCGGACCACACGCTCGGCCATGCGCTCGCGCAGGCCGAGGCGCTGCGCGAACTGCAGGGCATCGGCAAGACCTTCGAGCGGTGGCATGCCGACATGAGCACCCTCGTGGCCCACAACCGCAGCCTGCACGACAAGAACGACGCCTTCTCGCAGATCGTGCGCAAGATGGTGATCGTGGCGCTCAACGCCTCCATCGAGGCCGCGCGCGCCGGCGTGGCGGGCCGCGGCTTCGACGTGGTGGCCACGGAAATGCGCGAACTCTCGGCCAGCGCCGAGCGCCTGTCGCGCGACTACCGCACCAGCCTCTACGAAAACGACCTGATCGCCACCACCACCTTCCAGGACATGCAGGCCGGCGGCAAGATGGTGATCAATGCCGCCATGGGCCTGGAGCTGGCCAACCGCCGGATCCAGGCCGCCCTGGACGGCGCCGCGGCGGTGGAGGGCGCATGAGTGCCCCGGGCTCCTTCCTCGGCCCCCGCGCCCGCGACAGCCTGGACCGCATGATGGTTTCGGCCCTGCAGCAGAGCGTGGTGCGCGGCACCGGCGTGGCCGTGCAGCCGGTGGATGCGCTCCCGGCCACGGGCGGCGCCACCCACATGGCCGTGCTCTCGATCGCCTCGTTCTCCTTCCGCGTCGTCGCGGCGCTGCATTTCGCGCATGGCCCGGCCTGGCGCGCATGGGTGGCGCAAACCGCCGGGCTGGACGCCGACGGCATGGGCGGGCAGGCCTTCCTCGACCGGATCTGCGAGATGGGCAACCTCTGCTGCGGCGCGATCAACCGCGACCTGGGCGCCTTCCAGGCCTTCCTGGGCCTGTCCACGCCGCAGATCCTCGATGCGCGCTGCGCCCCGTATTTCACGCGCGCGGGCTTCGAGCACGTGCGCCACTTCCGCATGGACGTGCGGCCCGACCTGGCGCTGCATGCATCGCTTTGCGCGCGCGCCTATGCGCCGCAGGATTTCCACTGGACCGGCGCCGCCGCAGCAGCACCGGAGGCGGTGGCGTCCGGCGAACTCGAACTGTTCTAGGTTTTGAATTTTTTCCAAGAGGAGCATCCCATGGCCAACATCCTTGTCGTCGATGATTCGAGCACCGTGCGCAGCGAAGTGGGCAACTTCCTGGGCAGCAACGGCTTCCAGGTCGCGCTGGCCGTCGACGGCCGCGACGGGCTCGCCAAGCTCAAGCAGCACAGCGGCATCAAACTCATCGTGTGCGACGTCAACATGCCCAACATGGACGGCCTCACCATGGCCGAGCGCGTGCGCAGCGAACTCGGCAACCAGCGCGTGAACATCGTCATGCTCACCACCGAAAGCTCGCCCGCCATGAAGGAACGCGGCAAGGCCGCGGGCGTGAAGGGTTGGATCGTCAAGCCGTTCAACGGCCCGGCGGTGCTGGGCTCCTTCCAGAAGCTGGCCGCCTGAGCGTTGCGGCCCGGCTGGCGGCACGACGGCGCCGCCGCCTACCTCCGGCCCTCCGCCGCGGCGTAGCCTTGGGGGCTCGAAAGAGCCACCATGAAAATCGCCACCTTCAACGTCAACAGCATCCGCGCACGCCTGCCGGCGCTGCTCCAGTGGCTGGAGGCATCCCGCCCCGACGTCGCCTGCCTGCAGGAACTCAAGTGCACCGACGACGCCTTCCCGGCCGAGGAAATCCGGGCCGCGGGCTACGGCGCGCTCTGGCACGGGCAGAAAGCCTGGAACGGCGTGGCCATCCTTGCGCGCGGTGCCGACCCCATCGAGGTGCAGCGCGGGCTGCCCGGCGACGAAGCCGACAGCCAGAGCCGCTACCTGGAAGCCGCCGTGAACGGCGTGCTGGTCGCCTGCCTCTACCTGCCCAACGGCAACCCGGCCCCCGGCCCGAAGTTCGACTACAAGCTCGCCTGGCTCGACCGACTCGCGCGGCGGGCTGCCGCCCTGCGGTCGCGCCCCGAGCCGGTGGTGCTGGCGGGCGACTTCAACATCATCCCCACCGAGCGCGACGTGTACAAGCCCGATGCCTGGGTGGACGATGCATTGTTCCGCACCGAGGTGCGCGATGCCTTCCGCGCCCTGGTGGACAGCGGCTGGACCGACGCGCTGCGCGCCGTGCATCCCGACGAGGCCATCTACACCTTCTGGGACTACCTGCGCCAGCGCTGGCAGCGCAACGCCGGCCTGCGCATCGACCACCTGCTGCTCAACCCCGCGGCGGCCCGGCGCCTGCAGGACGCAGGCGTGGACCGCGATGTGCGCGGCCGGCCCCGGCCCAGCGACCATGCCCCGGCCTGGGCGCTGCTGGCACCCGGCAAGGCCGGGGCCTGAGCCGCCGCCCATCAGGCCTCAGGCGCCAGGCTCTCCGGCCAGCGCCCGCGCCAGGTAGGGCGCGGTCCGGCTGCTGTCCTGGCGCGCCACCTCGGCCGGCGTGCCCGCCGCCACGATGCGGCCACCGTCGCCGCCCGCACCGGGGCCCATGTCGATCACCCAGTCGCACGCCGCCACCACGCGCATGTCGTGCTCCACGACGACGACCGTGTTGCCCGCCGCAGCCAGTCCGTCGAGCTGCACCAGCAGGCGGTCCACGTCGGCCGGGTGCAGCCCGGTGGTGGGCTCGTCGAGCACGTACAGCGTGTCGCCGCGCTGCGGGCGCTGCAGCTCCGTGGCGAGCTTGATGCGCTGGGCCTCGCCGCCGCTCAGTTCCGTGGCCGGCTGGCCCAGGCGCAGGTAGCCCAGCCCGATGTCGCGCAGCAGCGCCAGCGGCCGCAGCACCGCGGGCTCTTGCGCGAAAGCATCGCAGGCCGCGTCCACCGTCAGGCGCAGCACATCGGCGATGTTCAGGCCGTTCCAGCGCACCTCCAGCGTCGCCGGGTTGTAGCGCGCGCCATGGCAGTCGGGGCAGGGCGCGTACACGCTCGGCAGGAAGAGCAGTTCCACGCTCACCGAACCCTCGCCCTCGCAGGTCGGGCAGCGCCCCGCCGCCACGTTGAAGGAAAACCGCCCCGGCCCGTAGCGCCGCCGCCGCGCGGCAGGCGTGGCGGCGAACAGCTTGCGCACCCCGTCGAACAGGCCCGTGTAGGTGGCGAGGTTGGAGCGCGGCGTGCGGCCGATCGGCTTCTGGTCCACGCGCACCAGCCGGCGGATGCCGGCCAGTTCCGCGATCCGCCCGGCCGTGGGGCCCACCGGGTCGTCGGCGGCCCCGGGGTCGTCGTCCTGCGGCGCGGCATGGGGCGGCCCGCCGGGGCCATCCGCCGCGGAGTCGTCTTCGTCCCGCGCGTCCGCCAGCGGCGAGCCGAGCGCCTGTGCCACCAGCTCCACCAGCGCGCGGCTCACCAGGCTGGACTTGCCCGAGCCCGAGACCCCCGTCACCGCCGTGAGGCAGCCCGCGGGGAAGGCCGCATCGACGCCCTTCAGGTTGTGGCGCTCGATGCCTTCGAGCCGCAGCCAGCCCGCTGCCTCGCGCGGTGTGCGCTGCACCGGTGCCGGCCCGTCCCGCCCGGGAAACAGGTAGCGCCGCGTCTGCGAAGGCTGCACGGCGGCCAACCCGTCCGGCGGGCCGCTGTAGAGCACTTCGCCGCCGTGCATGCCCGCGCCGGGCCCCACATCCACGAGCCAGTCGGCCGCCCGCATGGTGGCCAGGTCGTGTTCCACCACGAACAGCGAATTGCCCGCGCGCTTGAGCCGGTGCAGCGCGGCCCGCAGTGCCTCGCCGTCCGCAGGGTGCAGCCCGGCGGAGGGCTCGTCGAGCACGTACACCACCCCGAACAACTGCGAGCCCAGCTGCGTGGCCAGCCGCAGGCGCTGCAGTTCGCCGGACGACAGCGAGGGCGTGGCGCGGTCCAGCGTCAGGTAATGCAGCCCCAGCTGCGACAGCGCGGCGATGCGCGCGCCGATCTCCTGCGCCAGCCGCTGGGCGGCCAGCACCTTCTCTTCCGACAGGTCCGGCGTGCGGCGCACGTCCGGCGCCGCCGCATGGGCCGAGCCGCCCGCGGCCACGCGGCGGGCGATATGGGCGCGGTGGCTGTCTGCGCCCGGGCGGGCCGGCGCGCGCGAGCCGCCGGACGGGCGCAGGCTGTCCCCCAGACGGCCTTCCGCCGCGGGCTGCAGCAGCCGGGCCAGCTCGCCGAGCGGCAGGCGTCCCAGCTCGGCGATGTCGTGGCCCGCGAAGGTGACGGACAGCGCCTCGGGCTTGAGGCGCTTGCCGCCGCAGGCCGGGCAGGGGCTGCCCACCAGGAAGGCCGCCGCGCGCTCGCGCATGCGGGCACTCTGGCTGTGGGCGAAGCTGTGCAGCACGTGGCGCCGCGCACTGCTGAAAGTGCCCATGTAGCTGGGCGGCGTGCCGGCCTTGCGCGCCGCCTGCGCGGCCTTGCGGTCCAGGCCCGCATAGACGGGCACCACCGGCTGCTCGTCGGTGAACAGGATCCAGTCGCGTGTCTTGCGCGGCAGGTCGCGCCAGGGCACGTCCACATCGTGGCCCAGCATGACGAGGATGTCGCGCAGGTTCTGGCCGCCCCAGGCGGTCGGCCAGGCCGCCACGGCGCGCTCGCGGATGGTGAGGCGGTCGTCCGGCACCAAGGACCGCTCCGTCACCTCGTACACCCGCCCCATGCCGTGGCAGTGCGGGCAGGCGCCTTCGGGCGTGTTGGGCGAGAAGTCCTCCGCGTACAGCATGGGCTGGCGCGCCGGATACTGCCCGGCGCGCGAATACAGCAGCCGCAGCAGGCTGGAAATCGTCGTAGCGCTGCCCACCGAGGAGCGCGCCGTCGGCGTGCCGCGCTGCTGCTGCAGCGCCACCGCGGGCGGCAGGCCGTCGATGGCGTCCACCTCGGGCGTGCCGGCCTGGTCGATCAGGCGCCGCGCATAGGGCGCCACCGATTCCAGGTAGCGGCGCTGCGCCTCGGCATACAGCGTGCCGAACGCCAGGGACGACTTGCCCGAGCCCGACACGCCCGTGAACACCACGAGTGCATCGCGCGGGATGTCCACATCCACGTTCCGGAGGTTGTGCTCCCGCGCGCCGCGCACGCGCACGAAGCCGTCGATGGATGGCGATGGCGATGTCTCCGCCGCGGGCCGGGATGGGCTGCGGGACGTGCGCCGGGGCTTGGGCTGTGATGGTGGTTGGGACTGGGAGGGCATGGAGGCCTTTCTTCCTCGGGGCTCGGCCGTTGCCGGCCCGGGCGCCGACACCAAGGCGGCGGCCACCGAAGGTCGAAGCTAGCACCGTCCGCCCCGTGTCCGCGCCAGCGGCGCGGCCCGTCCTCGCGTAGGACGAAGGCACCCGGCTCTGCGCCGGGGCCATGGCGCCGGGCGCGCCAGCTCAGGCGCGGGCTTTCCTGCGCGTATCGGGCAGCAAGGCCGTCGCCAACCCCAGCAGCGGCAGGAACGACGTCACGCCATACACCCACACGATGCCGTGGATGTCCGCCAGGTCGCCCAGCCCGGCCGCCCCGATCCCGCCGATGCCGAACATCAATCCGAACATCAGGCCGGACACCAGCCCCACGCGGCCCGGCACGGCCTCCTGCGCATACACCACGAGCGCGGCGAAGGCGGAAGACATCACCAGCCCGATCACGACCGCGAGCACCGCCGTCCACGCGAGGCCCACATGCGGCAGCGCCAGCGCGAACGGCGCCACGCCCAGGAAAGAGATCCAGATCACCGCCTTGCGGCCGATGCGGTCGCCCACGGGCCCGCCCGCGAACGTGCCCGCCGCCACCGCCGCGAGGAACAGGAAAAGGAACAGCTGGCTGGTCTGCACGCCCACGTGGAAGCGCTCGATCAGGTAGAACGTGAAGTAGTTGGTGAACGAGGCGATGTAGACGAACTTCGCGAACATCAGCACGCAGATCACGGCCACGGCCCGCACCACGCCGGCCCGGTCCAGCCCCTCGCTGCCGCCCCGCGCCAGCCCCCGGGCCTTCGCCGCCCCATGGTGGCGCACCCACACCGTGAGCCGGTACAGCACGAAGATCGCCAGCAGCGCCGCCACCATGAACCACGCGACCGCCGGCTGGCCGTGCGGAATCACGATGGCCGCCGTCAGCAGCGGCCCGATCGCCGTGCCAGTGTTGCCGCCCACCTGGAACGTGGACTGCGCCGTGCCGAACCGCCCGCCCGAGGCCAGCCGTGCGATCCGCGACGCCTCCGGGTGGAACGTGGCCGAACCCACGCCCACCACCGCGGCCGCGACCAGCAGCATCGGATAGCTGTGCGCCACGGCCAGCAGCGCGACGCCCAGCAGCGTCATGCACATGCCCGCCGGCAGCAGGTAGGGCTTGGGGTGCTTGTCGGTATAGAACCCGATCCAGGGCTGCAGCAGCGACGCCGTCACCTGGTAGACCAGCGCGATGATCCCGATCTGCCCGAAGCTCAGCGAGAAATTCGCCTTCAGCATCGGGAAGATCGACGGCAGCATCGCCTGGATCATGTCGTTGAGCAGGTGGGCGAAGGCCGCGCCGCCGACGATGGGCAGGAGAAAGCCCTGGGGTGTGGCATCCTGCGTGGTTGGGGTGGCAGGGGCCGTAAAGGTAGGCGGGGCGAGGAGCGCGGGCTGCGCGGGATTTGCGGTGGTGGCGGTCATCGTGGGGTCGGAGAAAGGCTCTGGAGGCCGGCAGCCGCTGCCCTCCTTGGCGAAGAGGGCAGGGCGGCGATAGCGGGAAGAAGCGGTGAGCGTACGCCGTGCGCCCGTGGCAGGTTCGCGTGGATCTGCCAATGTCTGTCGTGATCCTGCCATGGAGAGGCGACAGGACTGGCGCTTGCCTGTCGGATCGTATGGAGTTCCGGGCGCCCGGTAGGCGCAATTGCTGAGAATCCGTGCTGGCGCGGGATATAGATAAAGATAAGTGATCGCCGTTGCTTCGACCTCGGTGGCTAACAGGAAGGAGCAGTGGGAATTTCCGCCGATCCGGGGCGTCTGGGGTTTACGCGATGTGCCATGCAATCGGCTTGCTAAAGCCCGACCGTACGGATACCCTGGCGAGCATAAGCAGGGGGGATTCAGCATGAAATGCTGCAGAATGATCAGCGTATCAGGAGGGCTGGAGGCCGGTTTCACTGGCGGAAGGCACAAAGGCCTTCGAGAACCCATCGGCTGCTTCCTTCGACGAGTACGGCTGCAATTGCCTTGCCGCATGCTTTGTGAACAGTCGCTGATAAAGGCGAGGGTTCTTGCCTTGACACTCGTCATGGTGTCTCTGGCGGGCTGTGCCAACACGTCGCGGCGCCTTGAGGCGGAAGAGGTTGCGCTGAGCACCGATGGTCCTATCACACGCCAGTTTCACAGCGCGCTCTACTATCCGTTCGAGATCGCACCGCGTTTCGACGGCTACTTGATCGGGATCGAGAAGGTGCGGCGCCCAAAGGACGGTGTCGTCGTAAAAAATCGCCCTGAGTACGGTTTGGCGGACGAGGCGCTACAAGCGAAATTCAACGATGGCAAGGTGATGGCTGTCACCCATGTCATCCGGCATCATGCCGACGCGCTTCGATCACGAAATTGCACGCTCTTCAATGCCTATGTGCAGTCGCCAGAGGCGGCGACCCGGCAGCTAATCCCCGCATGTAGCGATCTGTCCCCAACCATTTCGCAGCCGAGCGAAGTATTTTCCAATAGCTGGAAGGCGCTCGATGGGTTGGCCAACGACATGCGGCTTCGCATTCAGACCCGCCAGAAACCGACCGCAGCGCAGTCCTCGGCCGGTAGCACGAAGCCTGACTTCGACAGCGGCCCAGCCTATACGCACATTGTTGTGATCGTCATGGGTTGGAATACCGTGCAGGAAGAGGCGGTACGGAATATCAATTCGTTGGTCTGGAACATGAGCCGGGCAAGCGACGAGCACCTGCCATCTCCCGAGCGCTTCAACCCATTGGTGATCGGTGTCACGTGGCCCAGCCAGTGGAGCAGTGATTGGATCGATCCGGCAGTGAAGATCCTCAGTTTCCCGACGAAAGCGGGCGATGCGGACGAGGTCGGAATGTCGTGGCTCGGCGTGCTCCTGCACGACACGTTGCCCACGGTGCGCGAAAAACTACACGAAAACTTGCCAGACATGCCGCCCAAACCAGTCGTCGTGCTGGGCCACAGCTTTGGCGCCAAGGCGAGTTCCGTGGCGGTCTGCGCAGGCCCCGCCGTCGTTCGTCCGAAAGAAGCCTCTGTCGCACCGCTCGCTGAGACCGACGTCCTTGTGAACTTGCAGCCGGCCTACCTGTCCGAGCGGATCTTCGGCCGCACCAGCTTGCTGCAAAACGTTGTTTATCCCAAAGGATGTCCTCAGGCCAAACGTTTTGTAATTACCGCCTCGGCAGGCGATACCGCGGTGCCCCTGCCGTTCTGGGGCACCTATCTGGGTGAGGAAAAGAGCCACAGGAAGTTCTGCGGGCCCTATCACCAAGGTCCACGCCTTGCTCATTGCGCGGTCGCCCGGGCCAACGGACACGTCGAGGCAAAGCAGCCCGGGACTTCCAATATTTACTACATCGACGCGTCCGAGCTGATTTCAGAAAGCGCGTACGGCACGGGCGGTGGGAGCCATAGCGACATCTACCGCCTGGAGCATGGGCGGTTGATTAACGCGGCGGTGATGGGGGAAGGTATTTGGGCGAAATCCGGCAGATGAGATAGCCGCCTGGATACAGGAACAGGATCGTGCACATGACTAGCCAGCGGCGGCACGCGCAGATGTGCCGACGCGTCCCTTTTCCACCAGGTGATCCAGCAGACGATCGAGGGCCAGTCGATATTGCTCCTGCAGCGTCTGGGTCTGCCCATGTCTGGCCGAGGCAAGGGCCAGGCCGCTGCCATGCGCATGGTCAACCAGAATGTCTCGCCACAGGATGGGCTCGGCCGTGATCCCGGCAAGCAAGGTTGTCAGGCGGTCGGTGATCTGGCGGGTCACTCCTGCAAAGGCTTCCGGTGTCGTGAAGATCGCCAGTGTGAGCTGGGGATGGCGGCCTACGGCACGGTAGTAGCGAAAGAGCAGCTCCTGGATTTCTGCCCGACGGTCCGGCGACTCCTCCACTGCTTCCATGACTTCCGCGTACACACGGTCCGACAGCGCGCGCAGCAACCCGGCATGATCGCCAACGTGGTGGTAAAGGCTCATCGGCGTGACGCCCAGCCGTGCGGCCAGGGTGCGAAGCGTCAAGCCGTGCCCTCCACTCTCATCCAGCAGCGTCAGCGCAGTGGCGAGAATATCGTCCTGCGTCATGCCCTTCCCGTGCCTCGGGCGCCCACGTGGGCGGGTCATGGCGCCAGCCGATAGGTGGATTGCACCAAACCCGAAGGGAAGCTGCGGCTGGACACCAGCTTCAGATCTATGTCGCGGGATAGCGCACCAAACAGTGGCCTGCCCGAGCCGATCAACACGTGGACGGTGGTGATCACCATGTCGGCAATCAACCCGTCGCGCAGAAACGACTGGACCACCTGGCCTCCATCGACATACACGCGGTGTACGTTCTGCAGAGCCAGCGCCTGCATCTCTTCCTTGGGCGTGCGACTGGAAAACCGGACCTTGCCCTTCAACGCTTCGGGAACGGGGGCATCGACCAGTTGCCTGGACAGTACCACCACAGGTAGGTCGTAAGGCCATCGGTCGAAGGTCAGTGCTTTCTCGTAACTGCCGCGACCCATCACGATCGCACCTTTGTCCGCGATGAACGCCGGGTAGCCATGGTCCTCCGTCGGATCATCGCGCTGCAAGAGCCAGGCGATGTCTCCATCGCGCCGGGCGATGTAGCCGTCCAGGCTGATGGCTATGAAAACGTGAGCGGTGATCGTTGGCATCCTTTAAATATATACGATGTATATATTTGGGCGAATCCGGGGGAATCCCGGGGCCGGGCGGATCAGCCGGGGGACGCCTCCGTTCGGCCGGGTGCTCTCGACGTTGACAGTGCGATTGAGGCAGGCAAGACCATCAAGCCGCCTTCTCCACATGCCCCTGCCGCGTGTACAGAAAATCGATCACCGCCTTCCGGCACTGCAGGTACACCGCATCCTCCGCCAGCTGCACCCGGCTCCTCGGCCGCGGAATCTCCACCGCCAGCACTTCGCCGATCGTCGCGGCCGGCCCGTTGGTCAGCATCACGATCTTGTCGGAGAGCAGCACGGCCTCGTCCACGTCGTGGGTCACCATCACCACGGTGCTCTGCGTGCGCGCCACGATCTCCAGCAGCTCGTCCTGCAGCTTGGCGCGGGTGAGGGCGTCCAGGGCGCCGAAGGGTTCGTCCATGAGCAGTACCTGGGGCTCCATCGAAAGAGCCCGGGCGATGCCCACGCGCTGCTTCATGCCGCCGGAGATTTCGCCGGGTCGCTTGTGCGCGGCGTGGGTGAGGCCCACCAGCGCCAGGGCAGCGGCGGTGCGTTCCTTCAGGCGCGCCTTGGTTTCGGTGGCGCCGAAGACGCGCTCCACGGCCAGGTACACGTTGCCTTCGCAGGTCAGCCAGGGCAGCAGGGAGTGGTTCTGGAAGACCACGGCCCGGTCCGGGCCCGGGCCCTTGATTTCCTTGTTGGCGCAGATCAGGGTGCCGGCCGTGGGCGTGGTGAGGCCCGCGATCAGGTTCAGCAGGGTGGACTTGCCGCAGCCCGAGTGCCCGATGAGCGAGACGAATTCGCCCTTGGCGATGGCCAGGTCGATGCCGCGCAGCGCGGGGAACAAACCCTTGGTGGTCTTGAAGGTCTGCTCCACGCCCTGGATTTCGATGAACTTGCTGTTGAGGGATGAATGCATGGTGGACTCCAGTGCAAGGTGGATCGGGGCGGTCAGGCCTTGACCTCTTCGAACGAGAAGGCCGTGGCGAGCTTGACCAGGGCGTATTCGAGCAGCAGCCCGACGATGCCGATCACGAAGATGGCGATCAGGATGTTCTTGACGTTCAGGTTGTTCCACTCGTCCCACACCCAGAAGCCGATGCCCACGCCGCCGGTCAGCATCTCGGCGGCGACGATCACGAGCCAGGCGGTGCCGACGGCCAGGCGCACGCCGGTGAGCATGTAGGGCAGCACCGAGGGAAACAGGATGGTGGTGGCGATCTTCCATTCGGAGAGGTTGAGCACGCGCGCCACGTTCATGTAGTCCTGCGGCACGCGCTGCACGCCCACGGCGGTGTTGATGATCATCGGCCAGATGGAGCAGATGAAGATGGTCCAGATGGCCGCGGGGTTCGCGCCCTTGAAGACCAGCAGGCCGATCGGCAGCCAGGCCAGGGGCGAGACCGGGCGCAGCAGGCTGATGAGCGGGTTGAACATGCGCGAGAGGAAGGTGAAGCGCCCGATCACGAAGCCGGCCGGAATGCCCACCACCGCCGCGAGGCCGAAGCCCACGGCCACGCGCTCCAGCGAAGCGAGCACGTTCCAGCCCACGCCCTGGTCATTGGGGCCGTTGCGGTAGAACGGGTTGCTGAAGATCTCCACCGCCTGTTTCCAGGTGTCCGCCGGGGTGGGGATGCTGCCGTTGGTGACGGACGAGACGATGGCCCACACCACGAGCAGCAGGCCCAGGCCGCAGGCGGGCGGCAGCACCGCCAGCCAGAAGCGCCGCAGGGCGGCGGAGGTGTCGCGCGGCGCCGGGGCGGCCGCGGCGGAGGCTTGGGGAGAGGCGGTCTTCATCGTGGGTGCGGTGGAGGAGGGGGCCGGGGCGGAATGCGCGGCGGCGGCTGCGGTGGCGGGCTCCGGGGGAGCATGGAAGACGGCGCTGACCATGGTGAACTCCTTCGCGGTGATCGGGGTGGAGGGGCCGGCGCTCAGGCCTTGATCTTGAAGCCGTCGGCGTATTTCGCGGGATCCTTGCCGTCCCAGACGATGCCGTCCACCAGCTTGCTGGTGCGCATCTCGCTCTTGGGCAGGGGCACCTTGGCGGCCGCGGCGGCCTGCTTGTAGAGGTCGATGCGGTTGATGGACTTCGCGACGCCGAGGTAGTCGGGGTGGTCCTTGATCAGGCCCCAGCGCTTGTGCTGGGTGAGGAACCACATGCCGTCCGACAGGTACGGGAAGTTCACCGCGCCGTCGTTGTAGAACTTCATGTAGTCCGGGTCGTCCCAGGTCTTGCCCAGGCCGTCCTGGTAGCGGCCCAGGATGCGCTGGTTGATGGCGTCCACGCCGGTGTTCACGTAGGCCTTGCCGGCGATGGTCTCGGCCATCTTGTTCTTGTTGGCCAGGCTTTCGTCGATCCAGCGGCCGGCCTCCAGGATGGCGGCCGTCACGGCGCGGGCCGTGTTGGGGTACTTCTGCACGAATTCGGACGTGGTGCCCAGCACTTTCTCGGGGTGGTCCTTCCAGATCGCCTGCGTGGTGGTGGCGGTGATGCCGATGCCGTCCATGATGGCGCGGTGGTTCCAGGGCTCGCCCACGCAGAAGCCGTCCATGTTGCCCACGCGCATGTTGGCCACCATCTGCGGCGGCGGCACGGTGATGACCTTGGCGCCCTTCATCGGGTCGATGCCGTTGGCCGCCAGCCAGTAGTAGAGCCACATCGCGTGCGTGCCGGTGGGGAAGGTCTGCGCGAAGGTGTAGTCGCGCTTTTCCGTGGCCATGAGCTTGGCGAGCGAGGCGCCGTTCACCGCGCCCTTCTCGGCGAGCTTCTTCGAGAGCGTGATCGCCTGGCCGTTGTTGTTGAGGGTCATGAGCACGGCCATGTCCTTCTTGGGGCCGCCCACGCCCAGGTGCACGCCATAGACCAGGCCGTAGAGCACGTGGGCGAAGTCCAGCTCGCCGTTCACCAGCTTGTCGCGCACGCCGGCCCAGCTGGCTTCCTTGCTGGGGATGATCTTCACGCCGTACTTCTCGTCGATGCCCAGCACCGAGGCCATCACCACGCTGGCGCAGTCCGTGAGCGGGATGAAGCCGATCTTCACTTCCTTCTTCTCGGGCGCGTCGGAGCCCGCGGCATGCACCAGGGAGCGCAGCGCCGGGCTCACGCCCGCGGCGCCCACCGCGGCGGCCTGCAGCACGGTGCGGCGGTGGAGGCTGGTTTTCGAGAGGTCGGTCATCGGGGCTTCCTTGAAGAGTGAAATAAAAAAAGGCGTCCACACCTCCGCGCGGTCGTGGCCGCGAGGGGTGGGGACGCCTTTGTCCGGTGGTCGGGACGCCATCCGCCGTTGGATGGAAAGCCCGAAGACCCAGCGATGGGTGCTGGCGGGGGTTATGCAAGGCTTATGCCAGCAGGCCCGCCACCGGACGCCTCCGTGCTGCGATGCGGGAGCGGCCTGGAAAGCCCTGACGCCGGAGCCTGAATGGTGCAGGGCGGCAGCTTCCCGCACCCTCTTCGTGCATCAGCCCAGCAGCTCGAAGGCATCGAGCATGCGCTGGGCGACTTCCGCGAGCTTCAGGCCTTTGTCCATCGCGAGCTTGCGCAGCTTGTCGTAGGCGGCCTGCTCCGTGAGGCCGTGGCGCTGCATGAGCAGGCCCTTGGCGCGGTCGATGGTCTTGCGGTCCTGCAGGGCGCCGCGGGCGTCGGCCAGTTCGGCCTTCAGGGCCTGCTCGTGCTGGAAGCGCGCCATCGCCACGTCCAGGATGGGGCGGATGCGCTGCGGCGCGAGCCCGGCCACGATGTAGGCGGTCACGCCTGCGGCCACGGCATCCCGCACGTGGGAGGTGTCCTCGTCGTTGGTGAACAGCACGATGGGGCGGGGCGCCTCGCGCGTGGCCATCACCACATGCTCCAGCGCATCGCGCGCGGCGCTTTCCGCGTCCACGATGACCATGTCGGGCTGCAACTGGGCGAGGCGCTCGCTCAGGAACACATCCGCCGGCAGCGTCGCCACCAGGTTGAAGCCGTTTTCCAGCAGGCCGATACGCAACGCGCGCGAACGCTCGGCCTGCTCCCGGGCATGCTCGTCCTCCTCCCCGGACGTGGACAGGTCCGGGGCCACCACCACGATGCGCAGCGACTCGTTCATACGCCCAGCCTACAGCAAGAAACACGCCAAATTGGTGCAGCGGACCGCGTCGCACCGGGATTGGAACTTGCTATCAGGCAGGAGTTACCCGATAGCGTACGGGGCAAGGCTCTTATATACCTTGCGTCCCATGAATCAACCGAACTCAATGGATGGAGCGACCGTTATGCAGAGGACGAGGCTGGGGATGGGCGGAGTGGCGGGTGCCGGCACGGGCCGCCGCGCGGTGCTGGCGGGGCTGGCCGGGGCGTGCGCTGCGGCGCTGGCGCTGGGCGGCTGCAGCCGCGTGCCGGACACGGTGAAGATCGGCGTGGCCCAGCCGCTGTCGGGGCCGCTCGCGGCGCTGGGGCAGGACATGCTCAATGGCGTGAAGCTGGCGGTGGACGAACTGAACCAGTCCGGCTTCAGGGTGGATGGCAAGCGCGTCACCCTGGAGGTGGTGGCCCAGGACGACCGCGCGGACGCCGCCACCGGCAAGACCGTGGCGCAGCAACTGGTCGAATCGGGCGTGGTGGCCGTGGTGGGCCACCTGAATTCCGGCGTCAGCATCGAGGCTGCGCCCATCTACGCCGCCCAGGGCATCCCGCAGCTGGCCATCTCCACCCATCCGCGCTTCACCGAGCTGGGGCTTCCCGGCACCTTCCGGCTCGTCGCCAACGATGCCCTGCAGGCACGGGCCATGGGCTCGTTCGCCGCCACGCAGCTCTCCGCGTCCAGCTACGCGGTGCTCGACGACGGCACGCCGTACGGCAAGGGCCTGGCGGACGGGGCCGCGACCCAACTGGCCCAGGAAAAGCGCAAGGTCGCCGTGCGCGAATCCTTCGATGACAAGACCACCGACTTCAAGGCACTGGCCGGCAAGCTCCAGCAGGAGCGGGTGGACGTGATCGTCACCACCCTCAACGATTTCCAGGTGCTCGCCCTCATCGATGCGCTGGTGCAGGCGAACTACACCCGCGTCAACATCCTGGGCGGCGACACCATCAAGACCACCGACATGCTCAAGGGCGACCGCAAGCTGGCGGGCATCTACGCCACCTCGCCCGTGCTGGAGGCGCGCGAGTTCGTCGCGGGCCGGCAGTTCCTGGACCGCTACGACCGCGCCTTCAAGCGGGCACCGGCCTATGGCGGGCACTACAGCTACGACGCCACCTACGTGCTCTCGGCAGCCATCCAGCAGGCCAAGTCGGCCGACCCGCGCGAGATCACGAAGGCGCTGCACTCCATCAATGGCTACGCCCCCGTCACCGGCACCATGAAGTGGGACGAGAAGGGCGAGCAGCGCTACGGCGCCGTCGGCGTGTACGGCATGCGCGCGGGCCAGTGGGAGCTGCGCATGCGGTCCGACCGCTGGTGAGCGGCGGCACCGCAGGCCGGCAATGACCGGGCTGCGGCGGCGGCCGGCCAGGGCGCCTACACTTGCGCGCCTATGGTCAAGAGTCAGCTCATCCTCGGAATCGAATCCTCCTGCGACGAAACCGGCGTGGCCCTGGTGCGCGCGCCGGCGGACGGCAGCGTGCCCACGCTGCTCGCCCATGCCCTGCACAGCCAGATCGAGATGCACCAGGCCTACGGCGGCGTGGTGCCCGAACTGGCGAGCCGCGACCACATCCGCCGCGTGCTGCCGCTGACCGAGACCGTGCTGGCCGAGGCGGAATGCCGCCTTGCGGAGGTGGACGTGGTGGCCTACACGCGCGGGCCGGGCCTGGCCGGCGCGCTGCTCGTGGGGGCGGGCGTGGCCTGTGCCCTGGGGGCATCGCTGGACCGGCCGGTGCTGGGCGTGCACCACCTGGAAGGGCATTTGCTGTCGCCCTTCCTGAGCGCCGACCCGCCGGAATTCCCCTTCGTCGCGCTGCTGGTATCGGGCGGCCACACCCAGCTGATGCGCGTGGACGGCGTGGGCCGCTACGAACTGCTGGGCGAGACCATCGATGACGCGGCCGGCGAGGCCTTCGACAAGTCCGCCAAGCTGCTGGGCCTGGGCTACCCGGGCGGGCCCGCGCTGTCCCGGCTGGCGGAGCAGGGCGACGACGCGGCCTTCAAGCTGCCGCGGCCGCTGCTGCACAGCGGCAACCTCGATTTCTCGTTCGCCGGCCTCAAGACGGCGGTGCTCACCCAGGCGAAGAAGCTGGGCGACGAACTGCCCGCGCGCAAGGCCGACCTGGCCGCCAGCACCCAGGCCGCCATCGTCGATGTGCTCGTGAAGAAAACGCTGGCGGCGCTGCAGCAGTCCGGCCTGCGCCGCGTGGTGGTGGCCGGCGGCGTGGGGGCCAACCGGCTGCTGCGTGCGCAGCTGGATACCGCCTGCGCCCGCATGGGCGTGCGTGTGCACTATCCCGAACTGCACCTGTGCACCGACAACGGCGCCATGATCGCCATGGCCGCCGCCATGCGCCTGCAGGCGGGGCGCGAGGCCCCCAATCGCGAGTACGCGTTCGACGTCAAGCCGCGCTGGCCGCTGGACGCGCTGGCGTAGCGGGCACAAAAAAAGCGCCCGGCCAGCGAAGGCACGGGCGCAAGGGCGACAACCGAGGGCGGAGCCGGATGCGCCGATCAGCCGATCGCGAGCTGGGTGGCGCGGCTTTGGGGCACCACCTTGGCGAGCACCAGCGTGAGCACGCCGTTCTCGAGTTTGGCGGAGCTGGCGGACGCATCGATCTCGTCGGCCAGTTCCCAGGCGCGCTGCACCTGGCGGGGCGCGCCTTCGACGCTGGAGAGCCGCACCTGCTGGCCCTCGATGGTCACGTTGAGCTGTTCGCGGGCCAGGCCCGGAACGTCGATCTGCAGGGTCACGGTCTTGTCGTCCTGCGACACCGTGGTGCCCTGGCTGGCCAGGGTGCTCTGCATGAAGCGCTGCAGCGCGAAATCTGCGGGAGCGGCGGGGCGGGTGCCATAGGCGGTGCGGCGGATGACGGGGGCGAAGAACATGTCGGAACTCCTTGAAGAGGGGGGGCGCACGGGGCGCCTGGAACGCTGTGGGACGCGGCGCCCGGGTTCGCCGCTTGGGATGCAGATGCGCATCCCGCAGCGCTTTTCAAGGGGTTTTTTCGCGCGGGGAACCCGCGTGCCGCGAGAGAATCGCACCGCCTGTGTTGCGAGGGGTTACAACCCCTTCGCAAGCGCGCGAAATCGCAACCAGCACAATGCAGGGTCAGGAATCCTGCCGCCAAGCCCATGCCTTTTTGCCTTCAAGACATCCTGCGTCCGCATTCCCTCCCTGGTGCCCGCCTGCTGGGTGCTGCTGCGGCGGTGGCCACCCTCGCCGCGATCGCCGGCTGCACAGGGGTGCCCAATTCCATGCCGGGCCTGGACCGGGCGTCCCGCTTCGATCCCGATGACTTCAACACCAGCGCCAGCATCTACACGCGCCACATCGACGCCCCCCCCGCCAGGGTGTGCGAGGGCGCCCGCCGCGCGCTGCTGAGCCAGGGCTACCTCGTGGGCACCGCCAGCGCGGAGGTGGTGGCCGGCCGCAAGTACTTCCAGCCGTCCACCGACATCCACTACCAGGTGGAGATGCGCGTCGTCTGCGCCTCCGAAGGGCCGGAGAAGCAGCGCACGGCGGTTTTCGCCAGCGCCCTGCAGGACCGCTACGTCATCAAGAAGATCAACAATTCGGCCTCCCTCGGCGTGGGAGCCCTGGGCTCGCTGTCCCTGCCCGTGACGGCCAGCGACGACACCCTCGTGAAGGTGGGCAGCGAAACCGTCACCGACGCACGCTTCTACGACCGCTTCTTCCAGGTCTTCGACCGCTTCATCCCGCCGCGCGAGGCGCCGACGGAGGTGGGCCAGGCCTCGCCCAAGGTGCCGAAGACGCCCGATACCGAGGCCATGGTGCGCGAGGCGCGCGAGTCCGGCGAGGTCAAGGATCCTGCCGAAGGCCCTGCCAGGACCTCTCCGGTTGTGCCGCAGCGCGCGCCGGCCTCCGACCCACTGCCCGAGGTGCTGCCGTACCCCGTGTTCGCGACGCCACCGGTCCCTGCCGCTTCCGCGGCCTCGGTGCCGGCGATCCCCTCGGGGCCGCCTACCATCTCTCCCTGACGGACCTGGCCGGGGCGGCACCGTCCGCACCGGTCCCGTCACCGGTCCGGGGCCCGGCTCTGCCGTTCCGGCGAGACACCCGGGCCGCTCCGGCGCCCCTTCGCGCCGTTCCATCACCGCTTCCATGAACGCTTCCATTCCGCGCTTTCCGTTCCCGGCACATGCCATGGCCCGCCACGCCGCTGCCGCGCTCGCGGCCGCCTTTTCGATGCTGGCCGCAGCGTCGCCGGCCGGCGCGGCCACCGCTTCCCCGCCTGCCGCGTCGGCCCCTTCGACCGCTGCCGCGCCCATCAGGATCGCGCTGATCGAAAGCCTGTCCGGCCCGTTCGCCAACACGGGCGAGGCCGTGTACCGCAATGTGCTCTGGGCGACCGAGCGGGTGAATGCCCGCGGCGGCGTGAAGCTGCCTGCCGCGGCGGGCGGGGCGCGCCCGCTGGTGCTGGAGCGCTACGACAGCAAGGGCCAGAACGAGGAGGCGCTGTCCGCGCTGCGCGCGGCCATCGATGCCGGCGCGCGCGTGGTGCTGCAGGGCAACTCGTCGGCCACGGCGGCCGTGCTGATCGAGGCCATCAACAAGCACAACGAGCGCGATCCGGCGCGGCGCGTGCTGTTCCTGAACTATTCCGCCGTCGATCCCATCCTGACCAACGAGAAGTGCAGCTTCTGGCACTTCCGTTTCGATGCCCATGCCGACATGCGCATGGCGGCCCTGATGCAGGCCATCCGGGCCGACAGGGGCCTGCAGGGCGTGTACCTGATCGGCCAGGACTACAGCTTCGGCCAGGCCGTGCTGCGCGAGGCGCGGCGCCAGCTGGCCGCGCAGCGGCCTGACGTGAAGATCCTCGGCGAGGAACTGCATCCCGTGGGCCGCGTGAAGGATTTCGCTCCCTATGCGGTGAAGATCCAGGCCAGCGGCGCCCAGGCCGTCGTCACCGGCAACTGGGGCAACGACCTCACGCTGCTGGTCAAGGCCGCGCGCGAGGTGGGCTATGCCGGCACCTTCTACACCTTCTACGGCAATGCGCTGGGGGCGCCCGCGGCCCTGGGCGACGCCGGGGTGGACAAGGTCGTGGCCGTGGCCGACTGGCTGCCCAACGTGCCCACGAAGGAGAGCGAGGCCTTCTACCGGTCGTTCCGCCAGCGGTTTCCCAGCCCCGCCGACGACTACGTTCACATGCGCATGCAGCTCATGGTCGAATCGCTCGCCGAATCGATGGAGCGCGCCGGCACGACCGACACCACTGCCGTCGCGCGCGCGATGGAAAGCTCGCGCGTGCAGCTGGCCGGGCAGGCGGGCGCGATGCGCGCGGCCGACCACCAGTTCCAGCAGCCCCTGGTGGTCGGCGTGATGGAGCGTGCCGGCACGCCGGGCGTGCCGTTCGACGTGGAGGGTTCGGGCTACGGGTTCCGCGTGGTGCGGCGGATCGCGGCGGAGCAGGCCGAAATGCCCTCGCGGTGCGAGATGCGGCGGCCGTGAGACGCCGTTCGCACGGCTGAAGAGGCATTCGCGCCGCCCTGCCGGGGCCGCCCGGCAGGGCGCGAAGATCGGGAAAGTAGCATTCTGCTTTCACCGTGATGGACTTTTTTCAGACCTCTCCCGCCTTGTACGATCCCGCGGCCTATGCCGCTTTCCGGCACCAGACCGCTGCGCGCGGCAATTCCGCCGGATCGCCCCCGGAGTCCCCTCGGGGCTCCTCTTCGTTTTCCACCCATGCGCTGCGCGATGCGTTGCCGTCCCTTCCGCGTCACGCGAGCGACCACCACCACGAGACTCCGATGGCAATGGCACCGGCGTGGGGCGTTCCGGCGACCATGTACGCAAGCGCGGCCTCGCACGCTGCCCCTTCATCCACCGTGACCCCACACATGGCCCACGCATGGCTCAACGTGTCCTCGTCGCTGCGATACGACACGGATGACCAGAGGATTACCCAGGCGGTCCAGGATCTCTTTTTCGTGTTCGCGCATTCGCCGACCTTCCGCCAGACCATGCAGGCAGTCCAGGCAGGCGGCCCGGTGAGCATCCGCGTCGATCCCGAGGTGGCTACCGGGTATTGCGATACCTTGCAGCGGGCCGCGGTCCTGGGCGATATCTACATGCGCAGCCGCTCCCATGCCGTGGCCATTCTCGCTTTCGAACTGACCAACGCCTCCCTGGCGGGTGCATTCGCTGCCCACTATGAAGCGGCGGCAAGAACCCGGATGACGCCCCGTGAATTCGCCGAAGGCATGGAGCGGGTCGAATACAACACGATAAGAGCTTGCCAGGCCTCCTATCTGGAAGCCCGGGCGGCGTTGCAGGAAGAGGGGATCGACAACCCGAACCCATGGAATTGCCGGGTCACCCCCGATGGACGCGCCCAACCGGCGATCACTTCGGAGGATGACGCCTTGCACAGCACCCAGGCGACGGGCCATTTCGGCCGCTATGAGCAGGGATACGCCGGCATGCTCGCTCGGATGCGCTGACCTTGCACCCCTGCCGACGCCGGAGGCAGCAGCAGGGGTGTGCCGTCAGCGCGGTGTTCAGCGCACTTCCACGGCCCCGATGTCGCAGCCGCTGGTGTCGCGCGCCACGCCGCGCTGGTCGGTGGCTTCGCAGCCGGCGCCCGCCTTCAGCAGGGCGCTGCCGGAGCCGGGCAGCATGGTCGGCGTGGGGCCGCCGTTGTCGGCCGGCGCCGCGAGCACCGGGTTGGCCGCGGTCACGTTCTGGATGCAGCGGTCGCCGCCGCCATTGGCCGTGGCGGTCTGCCACTGCACGACGTGGTCGCCCGTGCCGGTGGTGCTGCAGGACAGCGCCTGCTTCCACGGGTTGCCGGCGGTGTTGTCCACGAACACGGTATTGCGCAGCGTGAAGTTCTTGCCGAAGAGCGCGCCGCCGTGCCCGCCCGCGCTGTTGCCGGCGAAGGTGACGTTGCTGTCCTGGTGGCCGTCGCCGAAGATGGCCCCGCCGTAGGACTTGGCGGAATTGCCCTGGAAGGTGCTGTTGCGGATGGCGCAGCCGGGAGCGCAGTCCAGGTAGAGCGCGCCGCCGTTGCCGTCGCTGGCGTTGGCGAGGAAGCTCGAGTCGCGGATAGTGATCGCGCCGTTGCTCACGCGCATGCCGCCGCCGGTGCCGGGGTTGCTGCGGCCATTGGGTTCCGCATGGTTGTTGGCCACGGTGGTGCGGTCGATGGTGATGCGATCGGGCGGATACACCCAGAGGTAGGCGCCGCCGCCGTTGCCGCGCCCGGTGTTGCCGGTGATCTGCGTGCCGCAGATGCGCACCTCGCCGCCTTCGGCATCGTCGGGGCTGGCGGAGGCCCCATCGGTCCCGATGGCGCCGCCGTCGCCCAGCTTGCCGCTGGTGTTGGCGCTGTTGCCCTGGAAGACCGAGTTGACCACCGTGAGCGGCGACAGCAGGCTGTACACCGCGCCGCCGTACCATGCGCCATTGTTCTTGAACGTGCTGCCGGCGATCACCAGCGAGCCGGCGGTGCCTACCCCCACCGCGCCGCCGCCACGGCCCGCGGTGTTGTTCTCGAACGTGCTGTGGATCACCTCGATGTGGTTCAGGTAGGGGCCGGAGACGGCGCCGCCGATGCCTTCGCCCTCCATGGTCTGTGCGGCCGTACCGTTGATGAAGCGCAGGTTGCGCACCGACAGGGAGCGGTTGTTGCCGGACACGAGGATGCGGTTCTTGCCGCCGCCGTCCAGCGTGACGAGATTGCCGCCGTCGATCACCGTGTTCTGCGGCGCGCGCAGTTCACGCGTGACGGCGATGGTGACGGGCGCGCTGCCGCAGGCGAAGGTGACATGGCCGCCGGCCTCCACGGCCTGGGCGAGCGCCTGCAACGTGCAGCTCCGGGGCGTGCCGTTGCCGACCACGGTGCCGGTGGCCGGCACCGCCATCGGGGTGGGGACGTCGCAGGCCGCCGCCGTGGCCCGGGTGTCGGCGGTGAGCGTGGCGTTCGCGTCGGTGGGGGCCGCCGGCGCCGCGGCGCTGGCCGGTTCGCTGCGCGCCGTGTCGGCAGGGGTGCCGCCACCGCCTCCGCCGCAGGCCGCCAGCGCGGCGAGCGCCAGGGTGCCGGCGAGGCCGCGCAGGCGCCGGTAATGGAAGGATGTGTGCATGTGTTTTTTCTCCCCGAGGGTGTTGGATATGGGTCTGGCCCGCCGGCGGAGAGTCTGGACGGTGTACACAATTCCGTTCCGCGGAAGGCGGCCGAATGATAGGTGCGGGATCGGAGAGGTCCTGTAAGCGCGTGTTCGCGTAGATGGCATGGCCGCGTGGCGTGGCTTCCGCTCCCGCCGCAGGCCGCGCACAGCTGCTTACAGAAGAGCCGGGAAAACCGTCAGGTGCCTGCGATCTGGCCGAGCAGGGCGTCGATATCGTCCAGCAGGGCCATCCAGCGCGCGCTGTCATCGATGCCGCCGATCCTCAGCAGGAACAGGCCTTCCACGGCGAGGAAGGCGACGCGGGCCGCGCGCGCCTGGGGCGTGGTGCCGCCCAGGCGCGCGAGGGTTTCCTCATACCACGCCCGCATGTCGCGCAGGTTGTCGGGGTCCTGGAGGTAGGCGATGAGCAGGCCCGCCATTTTCGCGTCCGTGGCGGTGCCGGAGGACCGCATGGCGCCGATGTAGCCACGGACGAAGCCGAGGGCGGAGGTGCCGGTGTCCTGCACTGCCATTGCCGCGTCGAACGCCTGCGTCCAGCGCGCGACCAGCCCGCGGACGAGGTCCTCCTTGGAGGCGAACGAATACTGCACGCCCCCCTTGGAAATGCCGGCGGCCCGGGCCAGTGCATCGATGGTGAGGCCCCTGGCGCCCTCGGCGCGGACGATCTGCTGCGCAAGGTCGAGCAGTCTGTCGCGGGTGATGGTCGGTTTTCTGCCCATGGCTGGCGTTCCGGATGGCATTGTGCCCTGGAATCCGAAGGGCTTCAGTTGAAATAAATACGTATGTATTTATATTTCGCGGCATGGTGTTTCATCCGGGTGGTGCATGTCCGCGTTCCGTTCCCCTTCCATCTCCTCCACGCAGCGGTGGCTGGTCCTGGCCGCCGTGATGCTGGCCTTCCTGCCGGTGGTGATCGACATGACGATCCTGCACATCGCCGTGCCGTCGCTGACGCTGGCGCTGAGCGCATCGGGCACGCACGTGCTCTGGATCCTCGACATCTATCCGCTGCTCATGGCGGGCCTCCTGGTGCCCATGGGGACGCTGGCGGACCG
Source organism: Acidovorax sacchari (assembly GCF_042847045.1). NCBI lineage: Bacteria > Pseudomonadati > Pseudomonadota > Betaproteobacteria > Burkholderiales > Comamonadaceae > Acidovorax > Acidovorax sacchari. The sequence goes on along the minus strand of NZ_AP035783.1, from coordinate 3,557,357 downwards.
CACCGGCCACCGGCGGCTGCTGCTCGCGGGCCTGGCGGTCTTCGGCATCGCATCGCTGCTGGCGGCGTTCGCTCCCAGCCCGGCGCTGCTGATCGCGGCGCGCGTGCTGCTCGCGCTGGGCGGCTCGATGATCATGCCGTGCGTGCTAGGCATCATCCGCCGCACGTTCGAGGATGAACGGGAGCGCGCCATGGCGCTGGGCCTCTGGGGTACCGTGGGCGCGGCGGGGGCCGCCGTGGGGCCGCTGGTCGGCGGGGCGCTGCTGGAGCATTTCTGGTGGGGCGCCGCGTTCCTCATCAACGTGCCGGTGATGCTCGTCGTGTTCCCGGCCGTGTTCCTGTGGCTGCCGCGGCCGGAGCGCACGGTGGCCGGCCGCTGGCCTGCCGGGCAGGCGCTGCTGCTGATCGCGGGCATGATCGCCGCGGTGTTCGGCCTCAAGTCGGGATTCGGGGGCGGGCAGCCACCGGCCGTGGCGGGATCGGCGCTGGCGGCAGGGGCGGCCCTGCTGGCGGTGTTCGCGCGCCTGCAACTGCGCTCGGCGGCGCCGATGCTGGATCTGTCGCTGTTCTCGCGCCCGGCCGTCCTCGCCGGCATCGCCATGGCGGTGGTCGCCAGCGGCGCCCTGGCCGGCGTGGAACTGACGCTGGCGCAGGAGTTGCAATACGTGCTGGGCAAGAGCCCTCTGCAGGCCGGCCTCTTCATGGTTCCGATCATGGCCGCGGCGGCCGTGGGTGGCCCCCTGGCGGGAACCCTGTCGAACCGCTTCGGCCTGCGCCGGGTCGCCAGCCTGTCGCTGGCGGTGTCCGGTGCGGCCCTGGCCTACCTGGCCCGGGCGGATTTCCACGAAGGGGGCGTGCCCGTGGCCGCGGCGCTGGCCCTGCTCGGGCTGGCGCTGAGCGTGGGACTGACGGCGTCGTCCATCGCGATCATGGGCTCGGTCGAGGCGGACCGGGCCGGCGCGGCCGGAGCGCTGGAGGCCACCGGCTACGAACTGGGCAGCGGCCTGGGCATCACCGTGTTCGGCGTGTTCATGTCCGTCGTCTTCAGCCATGCGATCGCGCTGCCGCCGGATCTGGCGCCGCCGCTCGCCGCCCAGGCGGCGCGATCGATCGGCGATGCCTACGTGGTCGCGCAGCAACTGGGGCAGGGCCCGGCGGCGGCGCTGATCGGGGCAGGGCAGGCGGCCTTCTCGGTGGCCCACCGGGTACTGCTGAACACCTCCGCGGCGTTGATCGGGCTGCTGGCCGTGGCCGTGTTTTTCCTGCTGTCCGGCTACCGGCGCGGGCCCGGGTCGGCGGGCCCCAACTGAGCACGTTGATGCAGGTCAGATATCCGAACCAGGCCTCCGGCCGCCTGGTGGCACCGCCCAGTCCCAGGTGTGCTGCAGCGCATGCCGCGCAACTGGTGCGTGAGTTCGTAGCACTGCGCCAGGCTCTCGGGCGTATCGGTGTTCATGGCCTGCGCGGCGATGCGCACATCGGTACGCAGGCCGTGCCGGCGTGCGAATGGTTCAGCCGCCAGCCTCGGCCGCCATCTGCGGATGGGGTGCGTTCGCGCCGGGTTTGGTGAAGGCGATCATGTCCACCCCGGTCACACAGGCTTTGTCGCTCATCGGAAAGTCTCCTTCGTTGTCGTGGCGTGCGGGCGCCTTGGCGAAGGTCCGCTGCGCGGCCGCATCGATGCGGACGATGCCACCAGTATGGTGCCAGCCATGCGAGGGCGCCTCGGCCGTGGCCTGCCACGCAGTGTCAGGAATCGGCCATGGCACGGTGGCGTGGCCTGGAATCCTTGAAAGCGCGCATCGTGGAGATCAGCTGCAGCAGCAACTGGTTCGAGGCGATGGACAGCTGCCGGCCCAGCCGCGTGACGATGTGTGCCTCGGCTGCGCCCAGCAGAGCCTGATCGACCGGAATGGCGACCAGCTCTCCGTCGTCGATCTCCTGCGATACGGTGAACGCGGGCAGCAGGCTGACGCCGAGGCCCGAGCGCACGAAGTGCTTGATGACCGAAATGGAGTCCGTGGTCAGCTTGGGGACGAGACGCACACGCTCCATCTGCTCGGCGAGTTCGATGACCTGCCGCGTTCCGAACGATCCGTGCATCAGCGCGATGGAATAGGCGCTGATCTGCCGCAGCAGGGGCTGGCGCTTCAGTTCGGCCAGCGGGTGGTCGGGCCGCGTGATCACACACATTGGCTGACGTATCGCGGCCCTTGAGCGAATGCCTGAAGCGATCGGCGGGTTGTAGACCAAACCGATGTGCGCAGCATCCTCCGCGACCATGCGCATGACCTCGTTCGTGCCGGCGAGATGCATCGTCACGGTCAGACCCGGATAGCGCTGCCAGAACTCCTTCATGGGCTCGGCCATCAGGTCGCTCACGAACCCCTCTCCCAGCACCAGGTCGATGTGGCCGCGTGCCATGCCGCGCAGCTCCTGTACCTTGGTCAGTACGTCATCCTGGTACGAGCTCTCCTGACGGAAGTATTCGACCAGCATTTGGCCGGCTTCCGTCGCCTTCACGCCGCGTCCGTGCCTTTCGATCAGGGGAATGGCCAGCTCTTCCTCAAGCTTGGCGATCTGGCGGCTGACCACGGAAGGGTTCATGTCCAGTGTGTCGGCCGCCGCACGGACCGAGCCGCGCACGATGGCTTCATAGAGATAGCGAACCCGCCGGAATTCCAGTTTCTCGTGCATGCCATCCTCGTAGGGCGGGGGAACGAAAACGCTCAGCGTTGCCTGTAGGTCAACGGAATTTTATATCCGTTGTCATTGTTCAGTCTGGCGGAGGGTGAGATTCTCGGCCCATCGCTGCAGCCGGCATCCGCCGATGCAGGAGGCATCACTCGATGCGAGACCTTGCAAATCAATCACGTTCTGGAGATTTCACATGAAGACGATCGGTGTCATTGGCTTGGGCAACATGGGGCGTGGAATGGCGCTTTCGCTGCAGCGTGGCGGCTTCGAGGTGGTCGGCACCGATGCCTCGGCCGCTACCCGGTCCGCGCTGGCCGCTGAAGGGGTTTGCGTCGTGGATTCGATCCAGGAGGTCGTCGCCCGGGCGGAGGCGATCGTGCTGTCGCTCCCGACGGCAGCCATCGTCGAGCAGGTCGTGGCCGGCCCCGGCGGCCTGCTGAGCCATCCCAAGGCCGGTGTGCTGGTCATCGAAACCTCCACCTCGCACCCCGACACCACGCGCCGTCTGGCCGCGCAACTGGCCGAAGCCGGCATGCAGCTGATCGATGCGCCCGTGAGCGGCGGCCCCAAGGGCGCGCTGGCCGGCACCATGACCATGGTCATCGGCGGCAGCGAGGAGGACGTGTCCCGCGCCGAGCCGGTGATGGCTGCCATGAGCGCCAAGCGCGTGCATGTCGGCGCCGTGGGCGCCGGCCACGTGGCCAAGATCGCCAACAACCTGCTGTGCGCCGCGCACCTGGCCATCGCCGGCGAAGTGACGCGCATGGCCGAGCAGGCCGGCGTGCCGGTCGAGCGGCTGCTCAGCGGCGTGAACGCCGGGTCGGGCCGGAGCTTCGTCACCGAATTCAACTTCCCCACCTGGGTGACGAGCGGCAAGTTCGACTCCGGCTTCACGATGAAGCTCATGCGCAAGGACGTGCGCCTGTCGCAGGAGTTGATCGGGGCGCTGGGCATGGATCTGCCGCTGTCGCGCCAGGTCGCTGAGCGCTGGGCCGCCAGCGCCGAAACCATCGGCGATGACGAGGACTTCAACCGGATCGTGGAGGTGGGCACCGAGCGCGCCACGGCCTGAGCAACTGCCTGCCAAACGCTCCATCCGAATTTCGCCAACGCATTCACCGCATTCAATGCCTCGCCACAGAGACCGCCTCATGACCTCCGTACTCAGCCAATCACTGCTCGCCAAGCTGGCCCCTTTCTTCTCTGACGCAAAGACCGTCGGCTCCTACATCGGCGGCGAATACATCGCTGGCACCGGTGCACCGGTGACGCTGGTCGATCCTGCGACGGGCCAGGAATTCCTGCAGTACGCCGACGCCGGCGCCGAGCAGGTGGCCCAGGCCGCCCAGGCCGCCACGGCCGGCCAGAAGGATTGGGTCGCCCTCACGGCCGCCCAGCGCGGCCGCGTGATGTTCGAGATCGGCCGCACCGTGCGTGCCCACATCGAGCCGCTCGCTCAGCTGGAATCGCTGTCGGCCGGCAAGCCCATCCGCGACTGCCGCGGCGAAGTCGCCAAGGTGGCCGAGATGTTCGAGTACTACGCCGGCTGGACCGACAAGCTGCACGGCGAGGTCATCCCCGTGCCCAGCGGCCACCTGAACTACACCCGCCGCGAAGCCTTCGGCGTGATGCTGCTGATCACGCCCTGGAACGCGCCGGTGTTCACCTGTGGCTGGAACGTGGCTCCGGCCATCGCCGCCGGCAACGCGGTGCTGCTCAAGCCTTCCGAGCTGACCCCGCTGAGCTCGCTGGCCGTCGCCGTGCTGGCCGAGCAGGCTGGCCTGCCCAAGGGTGTCATCAACGTGCTGAGCGGCTTCGGCCACACCACGGGCCAGGCTGCCATTTCGCATCCGGCCGTCAAGAAGGTGGTGTTCGTGGGCTCGCCCGCCACGGGCGGCAAGATCGCCGCGGCCTGCGCCGCACGCGGCATTCCCTGCGTGCTGGAGCTGGGCGGCAAGTCGGCCAACATCGTGTTCGAGGATGCCGACCTGGCACGGGCCTGCGTGGGCGCGCAGTCGGCCATTTTCGCGGCCGCGGGGCAGAGCTGCGTGGCCGGCTCGCGCCTGCTGGTGCAGCGCAGCGTCTACGACCGCTTCGTCGCCATGCTCGCCGACGGCGCGCGGCGCCTGCGCACGGGCGAGCCGCTGTCGCCCGAGACCGAAGTGGGTCCGATCCAGAACGCCAAACAGTACGCGCACGTGCTGGGCATGATCCAGTCCGGCCTGCGCGAAGGCGCCGAGTTGGCCGAAGGCTGCGACGGGAAGCCGGCGGCGCAGGGCTACTTCGTGCGCCCGACGGTGCTCAAGAACGTGCGCAACGACATGGAGGTCGCCCGCACCGAAATCTTCGGCCCGGTGGTGGTCGCCATTCCGTTCGACACCGAAGAGGAGGCCATTGCCATCGCCAACGACAGCGACTTCGGCCTGGCCGGTGCCGTGTGGACGAACAACGTGGCGCGCGCCCACCGCGTGGCCGCGCAGGTCAAGGCCGGCACCTTCTGGATCAACACCTACAAGGTGATCAACGTGGCCTCGCCGTTCGGCGGCTTCGATGCCAGCGGCTATGGCCGCTCCAGCGGCATCGACGCGCTGCATGAGTACACGCAGGTCAAGAGCGTGTGGGTCGAGACCTCGGCCAGCCCGGCCGTGGCCTTCGGCTACGCCCCCGGCATCGGCGCCTGACGACGGGCCGTCGCGCCCCATTCCCCCTCACCAGCAACCACAGCACGACACCGGATAGGAGATACCCATGATCACTACCTTCGACGGCCCGTCCTCCTCTGCCGGCAGCCCTGCTGGCGCCGGACACGTGCGCCTGTTCGCCGCAGCCTTTCTGCTCGTCCTGGTCGCGGAGTTCATCGGCAACGTGAGCCTGCCGCTCGGTCCGGCCAAGGTGGTGCTGCTGCCGCTGCTGTGGGCGCTGCTGCTGGGGGCGGCCTGGGGGCTGGCGAGCCCCCGGCTGCCGGGCGGCCTGGCCATCGCCGTGCCCCTGCAGCGCACGGCCTCTTCCATCCTGCAGCCCGCGCTGCTGCTGTTCATCGCCAAGCTCGGCCTGCTCGTGGGGGGCTCGCTGCCCAAGCTGGCGGCGGCTGGGCTCGGCCTGGTGTTCCAGGAGTTCGGCCACTTCTTCGGCACGGCCCTCTTCGGCCTGCCCGTGGCGCTGCTGCTGGGCATCAAGCGCCAGGCCATCGGCGCGACCTTCTCGGTCGGCCGGGAGCCCAGCCTGGCGATCATCGGCGAGCGCTACGGCATGCAGTCGCCCGAAGGCCAGGGCGTGCTGGCCGAGTACCTGACCGGCACCGTGTTCGGCGCCGTGTTCATTGCCGTGCTGGCCGGCTTCATGGCCAGCCTGAACATCTTCAATCCGCTGGCCCTCGCCATGGGCGCAGGCGTGGGTTCGGGCAGCATGATGGCCGCCGCATCGGGCGCCATCGCGGCCCAGCAGACCTCCCCGGAAATGGCCAGGGACGTGGCCACCTTCGCCGCGGCCAGCAATCTCATCACGACCACCATCGGCACCTACTTCACGCTGTTCCTGTCGCTGCCGTTCACTATCTGGGCCTACAAGGTGCTCGAGCCCATCCTGGGCCGCACCACCCGTGCCAGCATCACCGAGGTCTCCGTGGATACCACCCAGGCGCTGCACGCAGCGCCTCGCATGAGCTTCGGCATGCAGGTGCTGACCTGGGTGCTGGTGGGCGCCTTCGCCCTGCTCGGCAACTGGATCACCTACAAGACCTCTCCGTTCGATCCGGTGGTGCTGGGCGGCATGGCGGTCATCGTCGGCGCCGTGCTGGCTGGCCAGGTGCTCTACCGGCTCACAGGCGCAAAGATTCCGGCCGTGATCTGGGTGTCGCTCGCCGGCATGCTGCTGACCTTCCCGCAGTTTCCGTTCGCCGCGCAGGTGGCAGCGATGACCGGCAAGATCAATTTCCTCGCGCTGGCCACGCCCATCCTGGCCTTTGCGGGCCTGTCGATCGCCAAGGACGTTCCGGCCTTCCGCCGGCTGGGCTGGCGCATCGTCGTCGTCTCGTTCGCGGCCAATGCGGGCACCTTCATCGGCGCCACGCTGGTGGCCCAGTTCTTCATGCACAAGCCCATCGTCTGACGGCACCATACCGCGATACAAGCCGAGACCCTGGACGCCATGGGCATCGACGTGCACCGCGGCCTGGGCCGGACCGGCGTGGTGGGCACGCTCTCGACGGCGCCGGGTCCGGCTATCGCGCTGCGCGCCGACATGGACGCCATGCCGCTGGAGGAACTCAACACCTTCGGCAACTGCTCGCGCCACACCGGCACCATGCACGCGTGAGGGCACGACGGCCAAACGGCCATGCTGTTGGGCGCGGCCCGCCACCTGGCGGCGCAGCGCAACTTCCAGGGCACCGTGCATTTCGTGTTCCAACCGGCGGAAGAGGGCGAGGCTGCGGCCGCGCCATGGTGCAGACGGCCTCTTCGAGCGCTTCCCGTGCGCTGCTTCTCGCCTCAGGTGCAGGACCGCGTGGAAGCGGCGCTGCACACCATGTGCCGCGCGACGGCCGAAGCCCACCATCAGCACCGATCGCGAAACCGACGTGGCCATTTCCGCAGTCCGGGCGGTGGCCGGTGCCGGCCGCGTGCAATTCGACTGCCAGCCGTCGATGGCTTCGGAAGACTTCGCCTTCATGCTGCAAGCCAAGCCGGGGGCCTGCATTTGGCTCGGTGCGGACGGCGCGAACGCCTCGCCGCCGTTGCACAACCCGCACCGCGCGCGAGGTAGGCTATGCGCGGTGGACAAGGTCGTGGTCGTGGCCTCTACCGGTCGTTCCGCCAGCGGTTTCCCGGCCCCTCTGTCCGGGGCGCCTCGCGCTGCGGATCAAGAAATGAACCGCCCGTCCTTGCCCAGCATGGAAATGTCGGTGAAGGAGGTTCCCAATCGTTTGCCGTTCGTGTAGTCCAGCTTGAAGTTCTTGTACTGGAACGGCGCGTCCTGCAGCGCATCGTCTATGGAGGCGGAAGTGAGGCTGCCACGGATGCGGGCGAGGGCATCCGAGAACATCTGGCCCAGCAGGAAGCCCTGGTAGGTGAGGTAGTTCCTGGGGACCGACGCGGTTTTCAGTGCCTCCCCGTATTCAGGCTGCAGGGGGTTGATTGCCGAGAAGGGGTTCGGGACCACCTGGGAGACCACCAGCCCGGACGAGTCGGTGCGTGCGGACTCGATCAACCCCGGCGTGGCGCCTTGCGAGAGCAGGTAGATCGAGCCCGGATAGATGTGGGCCTGGTGCAGTTTCTCCAGCAGCGTCTTCACGCCCGCACCCGCATAGACCAGCACCGCGAAGCTGGCTTTCGAGGCGACATAGGCCTGTACCACAGCGTCCGCGTTCGAGCCGTCGGGGGCCGCCGCGATCGATCCCCTGAACTCCAGATTGTTGTCCGCCGCCGAGGCCTTGGCGCTCTCCACCCAGAAGCTGCCAGCGGGCACATCGGTGTGCACCATGAACACGCTCTTGTGCGAGATGGTGGCGCCGTGGCGCACCATGTTTTTCACCTCTTCCCCGTAGCTCGCGCAGGAGAAGAAAGTGTATTGCTGCTTGACCTTGCGCAGGTTGTCGTCCCCTGTGAGGGCAAATAGCGGGATCTTCCTGTCCTCGCAATAGGGCATCACCGCCCGGGCCACGCCGGTGCCGGTCACGCCGATGAGGGCGGTGACGTTCTGCTGCTCGACCAGGGCCTTCGCGTTCTGCGCGGCGAGATTGCCGTCCAGCTTGTCGTCCAGGGTGATGAGTTCGATCTTACGTTGGGGCGTACGCTGGTTGTGGCTGGCGAAGGCGGCCTTGATCCCGGCGGTGTACATGGTGCCCATTTCGCCAAAGCTGCCGGACAGAGCCACTGTCTGCCCGACCCGGACAGTGTCGGCGGCGTGCGCGGCGCGGCCGAGCAGCGGGAGTTGGGCAAGTGCTGCGGATTGAAGGAGCCGGCGACGGTTGAACGGCATGTCTGGAACCCCTTGCATCGATGTACGCGACGGGACGAAAACAATCAATCGGATACCGCGGGCCTCGCGCCGGCCATCCTTGCCGGAAAGCGCGCCCGACTGACGCCCGGCCACCTGAATCGGGAGGGCCTGTGCGCCGGGGTGCCATTCGCTGCCAGTCCTGCGCGATGCAAAACGCGCCGCGGGGAATGCCGGTAACTCATGAATAAATGCTCAATATGGTTAAGCCTACCAGTGCACCTCTTGAGTTGCAACCTATTGTTGCAAATGTGATACCGCGTTATTCGACAGTCTTTGCGTCCGCCGAGCGATGTGGCCTCAGGCCACGCGATGGCTACCGCGTCGCCGCCACTTCCCGTCCGAGCTCGATCACCGCCATCGCGTAGTAGCTCGACCAGTTGTAGCGCGTGACCACGTAGAAATTGCGCGTGCCCGCCACGTACGCGGCCGGGGCGCTGCCATTCTGCAATTCGATCAGCGCCAGCGGCCCGGCGGCGTCGGGCTGGATGGAGGCGCCTTCCGCCGGCAGGGGACGGGCGCCGTGCTCCTGCATCCCGGCGGCGGTGAAGCTGGGCAGGATGTCGGGCGCGAGCAGTTCGGGCAGGCGCAGGCTGCCTTCGTCGAAGGCCACGGCGTAATGCGTGGGCAACCCGCTCACCCAGCCGTGGGCCTGGAAGTAGTTGGCGACCGAACCGATCGCATCGGCCGGGCTGTTGAACAGGTCGATGCGGCCATCGCCGTCGAAATCCACCGCCCAGCGCGCCCAGCTGGTGGGCATGAACTGGCCCATGCCCATGGCGCCCGCGTAGCTGCCGCGCAGGGTGAAGGGATCGGTGCCGGTGCGGTCGGCCAGTGTCAGGAACTGTTCCAGTTCGCCCCGGAAGAAGGCCTGCCGCTCCGTGGCGCGCGGGTGCGCGGCTGGAAAGTCGAAGGCCAGCGTGGCGAGTGCGTCCATCACGCGGAAGCCGCCCATGTGCTGCCCGTAGAGCGTCTCCACGCCCAGGATGCCGACGATGATCGCGGCGGGCACGCCGTATTCGCGCTCGGCGCGCGCGAGCGTGTCGGCCTGCTCGTTCCAGAAGCGCACGCCCGCGCGGATGCGCACGGGCTCCACGAACCGGGCGCGGTAGGCGGTCCAGTTCTTGGCGGTGCCCCGGGGGGCCGGCAGCATGAGGCGCGGCACCTGCGGCAGGAACCGGGCCTGCCCGATGGCCTGCCGCACCCATTCGCGGTCCAGGCCGCGGCGCTCGGCCAGGTCGTCGGCAAAGCGCAGGGCCTCGGGCCGCTGCGCGTAGAGAACTTCCGGCGCGGCCTGCTTCTCCTTCTTCCTGGCGGGCTTCTGGGCCAGGGCAGCCGGCGGCAGGAGCAGGGTGGCGGCGCAGGCAAGGACGAGGAGGGCGGTGGAGCGGGCGAAGGGCATCGCGAAAGGCATGGGATCGAAGACCGGAAAAAAGGCGGCGGGCCGGGCGCGGGATCAGTGGCGTGCCGAAGGGGTATCGGAGGAGGGCCAGCGCAGGCCGCGCAGTTCCCGCCGCAGGCCCGCCAGCGTGGCATCGGAGTGGCGAGCGTAACGTGCCTGGTCCATGCGCAGCAGCCAGCCCGCAGCCGGTTCGGCGGACTTCCCGAAACGGTCGCGCGCCTGCTGCGCCATGGCGCGCGGCGGCAGGTGGCCGGGCAGGGGCAGGCCGGCGCGCGCGAGCCGGCGGCGCGCCCGGTCCAGCAAGCGCAGCCAGGGGTCCTGCCTGCGGCGCTCCCACAGGTTCCAGCCGACGCCGGCCAGCGCCGCGGCCGCGGCCAGTGCACCGAGCACGCGGGCCAGGTCCTGCGCATCGGGCGACGCGATGCCCAGGGCCTTGAGCAGGTCCAGCTGCTGGCTCTGCGTGTAGTTGAGCACCCACTGGTTCCAGCGGTTGTTGACGGCCTCCCAGACGGCGCGCGCGCGGGCGGCGATGCCGCGGCCGATGACGGTATCCACCGCCGTGCCGAACACGCCGCGCGGCGCCTGCAGGCGCTGGAAGTTGCCGATGCGGGCCGGCGAGACGGCCCCGGTCGGGTCCACGCGCACCCAGCCGCGGCCTGCGAGCCAGACTTCGGTCCAGGCATGGGCGTCCGCCTGGCGCACCGTCCAGTAGCCATCCACGCCGTTCACCTCGCCGCCCTGGTAGCCGGTAACGATCCGTGCCGGGATGCCGGCCGCGCGCAGCAGCACCGCGAAGGCGGAAGCGATGTGCTCGCAAAAGCCCGCCTTCTGGTCGAACCAGAAGGCATCTGCGGTGTGTTCGGCATAGACGCCCGGCTCCAGCGTGTAGCTGTAGCCGCCCGTGCGTAGCCGCTCCAGCGCGGCCTGCACGAAAGCCGGAGCGCCGCCCGCGGCGACCGCCGGCTCCGCCAGCATCTGCCGGGCGAGGTCGCGCGTGCGCGGATCGAAACCTTCGGGCAGCTCCAGGTACGGACGCAGCCGCGGAGAGTCCTCCATCGGGCCGTGCGTGAAGCGCGGGTAGCTGGCGGCGCGGTAGCGCAGCACCTCGTTGATGGGGCGGTTCGCGACCCAGGAGAGTTCGGGCGCCATCGACGCGCGCAGGCCCGGCGGCAGCACGGGTGACTCGGGCGCGGCATCGAGCGTGAGCAGCCATGGCACGCGCAGCGCTTCCAGCGTGATTTCGTAGCGCAGGGGCTCGCCCTCCACCTGCAGCGCCGGGGGAGCGGGCGGGCGCCAGGCGGCCGCCGGAGCGCCCGGTTGCCCGAAGGCGAACCATTCGCGCCCATCGAAGGCCGAGAACACCGGCCCCCGGAAATACAGCGCGCTCTGCGGCGGCGGCTCGCCGCCCGGCGTGTCGAAGCGCACGCGCAGTGCGATGCCGTCGTCGAGCGCGAGCGAGGCCACGTTGCCGATCTCCATGCGGCCCGACAGCCCGCTGCGGCCCGTCGGGTTCTCGCTGGGCATGCCCCAGAGCGGCGCCATGCGCGGGAACAGCAGGAACAGCGCGAGCATGACGGGTGCCCCCAGCAGTGCCATGCGCCCCGCCAGCCGCAACGGCACGGTCAGCGGTGGCCGGCCCACCGGCATGTGGGCATTGACCAGGGCGGTCAGCAGGCCCAGCAGCGCGACCAGCATCGCGGCGGCCGTGGCGAGCGACTGCGAGAAGAAGAAGTTGCTGAGCATCGTGAAGAAGCCCAGGAAGAACAGCACCATGGCGTCGCGCCGCGCGTGCACTTCCATGGTCTTGAGCGCGAGCAGCATCACGATGAGCGTGACGCCCGCGTCGCGGCCGACGATGGTGCCGTGCGACACCACCGTGAGCGCGACCGATGCGGCCAGCAGCACGCCCAACTGCCAGCGGCCCGGCTGCGGGCGGCCGCGCAGCGCCAGCATGCCCCGCCAGACCAGCACGGCGGCTGCGAGCGCCGTGGTCCACGCGGGCAGGTAGGGCGCCAGCGGCAGCACCACCCAGCCCACCGTGGCGAGCAGGAACAGCGTGTCGCGCGTCTCGCGCGGCAGGTTCGCGAACGTCCGGCGCAGCGCGGTCATGCGGCCGAGCCTTCCGGCAGGCGGCCGGGGCGAAGGGGAGGGCAGGTCGCGGTCAGCACAGCGCCAGCGCCTCCAGGCAGCGCCGTTCGTGGGCCGGGCCGCTGCCCTGGGCGATCTCGCCGGACGGCAGCCGCAGGCCGTAGTCCAGGCCTTGCCGCTCGGCCTGCAGCACCCAGGATGCAAGGCGGGAGATGCGGGCTTCGGGATCGGTGAGGCTGGTGAGCGCCAGGTCGAGCCACAGCTCCTGCCGCCGCGTCTGCTGCGCGTCGCGGCTCACGAGGTCGTCCGTGCCGGTGGCGATCGACCGCGCGGCCTTCTTCCAGACCACGAGCTTGAGCGGATCGCCCCGCCGGTAGGCGCGCACGCCGTCGAACTCGCCGATGCCCTGTGCTGGCGCGCTGCCCGCTCCGCCCGGGGCCGGCTCGCCCGCGGGAAGGGGCGGCGGCGGCAGCTCGGGGCGCGGATAGACCAGCACCTGCGCGGCCGGGCGCCAGAGCGTCCACACCCGGAAAGTGCCGAGCGGGAAGCGCGTCTCGGCCGTGAGCAGCGGCACATCGTGCAGGCCCCTGCGCTGCGGCTGGAAGGCCACCTGCACGCTGGCCGTGCCCTGGGCGGGCACGTCCGTCCACGCCCAGTGCGGCGCACCGCCGGCATGCACCGCCAGCGCGATGCCGTGGCGCGGCGACTTGCGCGTGCTCGACAGCTGGATCTCGAACACCGCGCTCTGCCCCAGGAAGCACGGCTCCGGCGGCAGCAGGTGCAGCGTCAGCCCGCGCAGCGTGGCATGGCACACGTGCATGCCCGCCACCGCGCTGCCCGCCAGCAGGAAAGTGAGCAGGTAGCCCAGGTTGAGCTGGAAATTGATCGACGCCACCAGCAGCACCAGCAGCGTGAGCGCCAGCATCCACCCCGCGCCCGTCGGCAGGATGTACACGTTGCGCTGCGTGAGCAGCGTGGTGTCCGTGCGCGGCAGCCGCGCCTGCCACCAGCGCTGCAGCCGCCCGCGGAGCGCGGTGACAGGGTTTCGCGGCGATACCGTACGTGGTAGGGCATCGCCCGCAGCGGATGTCATGCCTGTACCTCCGACGATGCGCTATGCCCATGACACGTTTGACACGCTATGTGCGCGCCGCTTGAAAGCCGCGCGGCCTTCTCCCGTCGAGTGGCCGCGGAGCAGGCCAAGCCAGCAGACGCCGTGGAACCGGCTTCGCCGGGCCACCGGCGTCGTCCCCCTGCCCGCCGCGCGCAGCGCGGCGAGAGCGGGGGGAAGCGGCGCAGCCGCTCAGGGGGGTGTCCCATCACTTCAGCGGTACGGCTTCCACCATCGCCACCACCTGCTCCGCCGCGCCCCTGCCGGCGTCGCCCACGGGCACGAGGCGGTGGGCGATGGTCTGCGGCAGCACGGCCTGCACGTCGTCCGGCGCCACGTAGTCGCGGCCGGCGATCAGGGCCTGGGCCTTGGCCGCGCGGATGAGCGCGATGCCCGCGCGCGGCGAGAGGCCCTGCAGGAACCATCGTCCGGAGCGCGTCGCGGCGATCAGGTCCTGTACGTAGTCGAGCAGCGGCTCGGCCGCATGCACCGCCAGCACCTGCTGCTGCAGCGATTCGAGTTCCCCGGGCGAGAGCAGCGGCAGCATGCCCTCCACCATGTCGCGGCGGTCACCGCCGGCCAGCAGCTGGCGTTCGGCCGCGCGGTCGGGGTAGCCGATGGAGATGCGCATGAGGAAACGGTCGAGCTGGCTCTCCGGCAGGGCGAAGGTGCCGAGCTGGTCGTGCGGGTTCTGCGTGGCGATCACGAAGAAGGGATGGGGCAGGGCGCGCGTCTCGCCCTCCACCGTGACCTGCTTCTCTTCCATGGCCTCCAGCAGCGCGCTCTGCGTCTTGGGGCTGGCGCGGTTGATCTCGTCGGCCAGCAGCACCTGGGCGAACACCGGGCCGGGATGGAACACGAACGACTCCCGGCCGCGCTCGTACACCGAGACACCCGTCAGGTCGCTGGGCATCAGGTCGGCCGTGAACTGCACCCGCGAGAACTGCAGCCCGAAGGTGCGCGCCAGCGCATGGGCGAGGGTGGTCTTGCCGACGCCCGGCACGTCCTCGATCAGCAGGTGTCCGCCGGCCAGCAGGCAGGCCACGCAGTCCTGGACCTGCGGCTTCTTGCCCACGATCACCGTGTTAAGCTGATCCAGAAGCGACCGGATCTTGTGCTGTGTGTTCATGAGACCCGAAGTTATCCGAAAAAAACCAGAGACAAGGGATTCATGGTGGGCGGCACAGGCTATTTCACGCACCGCGAATGCTGGAAGCACGAGATGGGACCGGGCCACCCGGAATGCCCGGGACGGCTGGATGCCATCGAGGACCGGCTGCTGGCCACCGGCGTAGCCGATGCGCTGGAGCGCTTCGAGGCGCCCGAGGCCTCGCTGGCCGACGTCGAGCTGGCGCACGACCGCATGCACGTGGCCGCGCTGCGCGGACTGTCCGACCGGCTCGCGGAAGAGATCCTGGCCGGCGGCCCCGCCCATGCCCAGGTCGATCCCGACACCTCCATCAACCCCCACACCTGGCCGGCCGCGCTGAGGGCCGCGGGCGCGGCCCTGGCCGCCACCGACGCCGTCATCGCAGGCGAGCTGGAGAACGCCTTCTGCTGCGTGCGCCCGCCCGGGCACCACGCCACGCGCAGCAAGGCCATGGGCTTCTGCTTCTTCAACAACGTCGCGATCGCGGCCCGGTACGCGCTCCAGCGGCACAAGCTGCAGCGCGTCGCGGTGGTGGACTTCGATGTACACCACGGCAACGGCACCGAGGACATCCTCGCGGGCGACCCGCGCGCGCTGATGGTCGGCATCTTCCAGCACCCGTTCTACCCGTTCAGCGGCGACAAGGATCCGGCGCCCAACATGCTCAACGTGCCCGTGGCCGCCTACACGCGCGGCATGGACATCCGCGAACTGATCGAGATGCTCTGGATCCCGCGGCTGGAGGCCTTCAAGCCCGAGATGATCTTCGTCTCCGCCGGCTTCGACGGCCACCGCGACGACGACATGGGCCAGCTCGGGCTCACCGAGCAGGACTACGCCTGGATCACGCAGCGCATCAAGGACATCGCCCGCCGCTACGCCAGGGGCCGCATCGTCTCCTGCCTGGAGGGCGGCTACGTGATGGATGCCCTCGCGCGCAGCGTCGAGGCGCACGTGCGCGTGCTCGCCGACCTCTGACAGCGGCCGGCCCGCAACCTCCCCATTGCCCGCCATGACCGAATCTTCCGCTTCCGCCCACCTGCTCCACACCGCGCGCGATGCCCGCGGCGTCGTCACCCTCACGCTGGCCGATCCCGCGCGCTTCAACGCGCTCGGCGACGGCATGCTCGCCGCGCTGCAGCAGGCGCTCGATGCCGTGGCGCAGGACGCGCAGGCCCGCGTGGTCGTGCTGGCTGCGCAGGGCAAGGCCTTCTGCGCGGGACATGACCTCAAGGACATGGCCGCGCACCCCGACGCCGCCTGGTACAAGCGCCTCTTCGCGCGGTGCAGCCGCATGATGGTGTCGATCCAGCGCCTGCCGGTGCCGGTGATCGCGCGTGTGCAGGGCATCGCCACCGCGGCGGGCTGCCAGCTGGTCGCGCAGTGCGACCTCGCGGTGGCGGCCGAAGGCGCGCGTTTCGCCACCAGCGGCATCCACTACGGCCTCTTCTGCTCCACGCCCAGCGTGCCTCTGGTGCGCAACGTGCCGGCCAAGCGCGCCATGGAGATGCTGCTCACCGGCGATTTCATCGACGCACGCACCGCGCTGGCCGAGGGCCTGGTCAACCGGGTGGTGCCGGCCGAGGCGCTGGATGCCGAGGTCGAATCGCTGGTGCGTTCCATCCTCGAAAAACCCCGCGCCGCCGTCGCCATGGGCAAGGCGCTTTTCTACCAGCAGCGCGAACTCGGCGTGGAGGCGGCCTACCAGCTCGCCGGCCAGGCCATGGCCACGAACATGGTGGACGAGGCCGCGCAGGAAGGTGCGCGCGCGTTCGTCGAAAAGCGCACGCCTGCGTGGAAGGCGGCCGGCGCCCCGCTGCCACCGCCTGCACGGACTTGACGGCGCCAGCCGCGGCGCACAGGCGTTACGCGCAGCGGCGGCAAGGTAAGCTCCCGGTCTGTCCTGCCGGGGCTCGCCGATGCGCCCCGGATTCGTTGTTCAACGATGTCCTCCGATTCCCGCCCATGGAAGCTCTCCACGCGCTGATCCGCGATTTCAGCCAATCGCGCTCCTGGCTGGAGGCGGCCGTGCTGGCCGCCTGCCTTGCCCTGGCTTACGGAGCGAGCCGCATCCTCGGCCGCCAGCAGCCGCCCGATTCGGTGTGGTTCGGCCGCCGCACGGTCGATGGCCTCATGTTCCCGCTGCTGGCACTGGCCCTGGTCTATGCCGCCCGGGTGGGCGTGGAGACGGTGCTGCTGCAGCCCGTGTTCCTGCTGCGCGTGGCGGTGCCGGTGCTCAGTTCGCTGGTGCTGATACGGTTCTTCGCGCGCATCCTCGCCAATGCGTTCCCGACGTCGGCGGCCATGCGGCTGGTGGAGCGCATCGTCTCGTGGCTGGCCTGGGGCGTGGCGGTGCTCTGGATCGTGGGCCTGCTGCCCGCGGTGCGCGCCGAACTGGCCGGCGTCGCCATCCACTTCGGCAAGTCGCAGGTCACGGCGCTCACGCTGATCGAGGGATCGCTGTCGGCCACCGTGGTGATGCTGCTGGCGCTGTGGCTCTCGTCCACCCTGGAGCGGCGCCTGCTGGACCGCACGATCGCGGACCTCTCCATGCGCAAGGTGGCTGCGAACGCCACGCGGGCAGGGCTGCTGCTGGTCGGCCTGCTGTTCGCGCTGTCGGCGGTGGGGGTGGACCTGACGGCGCTCTCGGTGCTGGGCGGCGCCGTCGGCGTGGGCCTGGGCTTCGGGTTGCAGAAGCTCGCCTCCAATTACGTGAGTGGCTTCGTGATCCTGCTGGAGCGCTCGCTGCGCATCGGCGACAACGTGCGTGTGGACGGCTTCGAGGGGCGCATCACCGACATCAAGACCCGCTACACCCTGATCCGCGCGGGCAACGGGCGCGAATCCATCGTGCCCAACGAAACGCTGATCACGCAGCGCGTGGAGAACCTCTCGGATGCCGACCGCAAGTTCAACATCACCACCAACATCACCGTGGGCTACGACAGCGACGTGGCGCGCGTGCAGGCCATCCTCTGCGGCGCCGCGGCCGCGCAGCCGCGCGTGCTGCCCGACCCGGCGCCGGTGGCCTACCTAGTGAACTTCGCACCCGACGGGCTGGAATTCAGCCTCAACTTCTGGGTCAGCGACCCTTCCGCCGGCACGGTCAATCTGCGCTCGGCGATCAACATCGCCATCCTCGAAGGCCTGCGCGCGGAGGGTATCGACATCCCTTATCCGCAGCGGGTGGTGCGCCTGCAGGCCGACGGGCCGCCGCTCGCCGGGCCCCTGCACGTGGCGCATGTCGCGCAAGCGTCCGCGCCACCGCCCACGGCGTGACCGGACGCCGCTATACTCCTGCAAAAAGCACGATCGTTCTTTTTTGTGCGAAGCGGTCGCCGGGGCGCTCTCCCGGCCGGCGCTCGCCGTTCCGGCCAGGACCGGCGCATAGAATGGACCGGTTTACGTTACGTCAATCAATCAACCCGTTTTAGGAGCCGCAGCAATGAAGGTCTTGGTCCCCGTCAAGCGCGTGGTGGACTACAACGTGAAGGTCCGCGTGAAGTCGGACAACACGGGTGTGGACATCGCGAACGTGAAGATGAGCATGAATCCGTTCGACGAGATCGCGGTGGAAGAGGCCGTTCGGCTGAAGGAAAAGGGCGTGGCCACGGAGGTGATCGCGGTGTCCTGCGGCGTGGCGCAATGCCAGGAGACGCTGCGCACGGCGATGGCGATCGGCGCGGACCGCGCGATCCTGGTGGAGACTTCGGAAGAGTTGCAGCCGCTGGCCGTGGCCAAGATCCTCAAGGCCCTGGTGGACAAGGAGCAGCCGCAGTTGGTCATCCTGGGCAAGCAGGCGATCGACGACGACTCGAACCAGACCGGCCAGATGCTGGCGGCCCTCGCGGACCTGCCGCAGGCGACGTTCGCCTCCAAGGTGGAAGTGAGCGGCGACAAGGTGAACGTGACGCGCGAGGTCGATGGCGGCCTGGAGACGCTGGCGCTCACGCTGCCGGCGATCGTCACCACCGACCTGCGGCTGAACGAGCCGCGCTACGTGACGCTGCCCAACATCATGAAGGCCAAGAAGAAGCAGCTGGACACCGTCAAGCCCGAGGACCTGGGCGTGGATGTGAAGCCGCGGCTCAAGACGCTGAAGGTGACGGAGCCGCCGAAGCGTGGCGCGGGCGTGAAGGTGCCGGACGTCGCCACGCTGGTGGACAAGCTCAAGAACGAAGCGAAGGTGATTTGACCCCCCTGAGCCGCTACGCGTCATCCCCCCGAGGGGACGACACCCTCGGTGCGGGGCGGCCCTTCCTCGGTGTCCCTCGCATCGGCCGCGCCAGAACTGAAAGCCGCGGGCGATACAGGTATTCCTGACATTCAAGAGAAAGACGACTGAAATGACCTCTCTCGTTATTGCAGAACACGACAACGCTTCGATCAAGCCCGCCACGCTCAACACCGTCACGGCCGCTGCGGCCTGCGGCGGTGACGTGCACGTGCTGGTGGCCGGCCAGGGCGCGGATGCCGCCGCCCAGGCGGCCGCGCAGATCGCGGGCGTCTCCAAGGTCATCCTGGCCGACGGCGAGAGCCTGAAGGACGGGCTGGCCGAGAACGTGGCCGCCCAGGTGCTGGCCATCGCGGGCAACTACAGCCACATCCTGTTCCCGGCGACGGCCGGCGGCAAGAACGTGGCGCCGCGGGTGGCGGCGAAGCTCGACGTCGCGCAGATCAGCGACATCACCAAGGTGGACAGCCCCGATACGTTCGAGCGCCCGATCTACGCGGGCAACGCGATCGCCACGGTGCAGAGCGCCGACGCAGTGAAGGTGATCACCGTGCGCACGACGGGCTTCGACGCCGCGGCGGCCACGGGCGGCTCGGCCGCGGTGGAGAAGGCCGATGCGGCCGCGGACAGCGGCAAGAGCCAGTTCGTGGGCCGCGAGGTCACCAAGAGCGACCGTCCCGAACTCACGGCGGCCAAGATCATCGTCTCGGGCGGCCGGGCGCTGGGCAGCGCGGAGAAGTTCAACGAGGTGATGACGCCGCTGGCGGACAAGCTGGGCGCGGCCATCGGCGCGAGCCGGGCGGCGGTGGATGCGGGCTACGCCCCGAACGACCTGCAGGTGGGGCAGACGGGCAAGATCGTGGCGCCGCAGCTCTACATCGCGGCGGGCATCTCGGGGGCGATCCAGCATCTGGCGGGCATGAAGGATTCCAAGGTGATCGTGGCGATCAACAAGGATGCCGAGGCACCGATCTTCAGCGTGGCCGACTACGGGCTGGAGGCGGACCTGTTCACCGCCGTGCCCGAACTCGTGAAGTCCCTCTGACCCTGGCGGCCCCGACGGAGCCGCAGGCTGCCGGCAGGGCCTCCACGAGGGCATCGCATGCGGTGCCCTTTTTTTTGCCCGGTCCGCCCGGTCCGCGGCCGTTTTCATCGATTCCGGAGACATTCCCATGAGCTACACCGCCCCCGTCAAGGACATGCTGTTCGCCATCGAGCACCTCGCGGGCATCGCGCAGGTTGCCGCGCTGCCGGGCTTCGAGGAGGCCGGCCTGGACACGGCGCAGGCGGTGCTGGAGGAATGCGCGCGCTTCAACGAAGGCGTGGTCGCGCCGCTCAACGTGGCGGGCGACCGCAATCCGTCGTCCTGGAAGGACGGCCAGGTGACGACCACGCCGGGCTTCAAGGACGCGTTCCGCCAGTTCGCCGAGGGCGGCTGGCAGGGCCTGCAGCATCCGGTGGACTTCGGCGGCCAGGGCCTGCCCAAGACCATCGGCGCGGCCTGCGCGGAGATGCTCAACAGCGCCAACATGAGCTTTGCGCTGTGCCCGCTGCTGACCGACGGTGCCATCGAGGCGCTGATCACCGCCGGCAGCGACGAACTCAAGACCACCTATCTGGAAAAGCTGGTGACGGGCGAGTGGACCGGCACCATGAACCTGACCGAGCCCCAGGCCGGCTCGGACCTGGCCCTGGTGCGCACGCGCGCCGAGCCGCAGGGCGATGGCAGCTACAAGGTCTTCGGCACGAAGATCTTCATCACCTATGGCGAGCACGACATGGCGGAGAACATCGTGCACCTGGTGCTGGCCCGCGTCGCGGGCGCGCCGGAGGGCGTCAAGGGCATCAGCCTGTTCGTGGTGCCGAAGTTCCTGGTGAACGCAGGCGGATCCCTGGGCGCGCGCAATGACGTGCAGTGCGTTTCCATCGAGCACAAGCTCGGCATCAAGGCCTCTCCGACGGCAGTGCTGCAGTTCGGCGACGCGGGCGGCGCGGTGGGCTACCTCGTCGGCGAGGAGAACCGCGGCCTGGAATACATGTTCATCATGATGAACGCGGCGCGCTACGCCGTGGGCCTGCAGGGCATCGCGGTGGCCGAGCGTGCCTACCAGCAGGCCGTGCAGTACGCGCGCGACCGCGTGCAGAGCCGCCCCGTGGACGGCAGCCTGCCGGGCAGCGCGCCCATCATCCACCACCCCGACGTGCGCCGCATGCTCATGACCATGCGCGCGCTCACCGAGGGATGCCGCGCCATGGCCAGCGTGGCGGCCGCGGCCTACGACGCAGCGCACCACCATCCCGACGCGGCGGTGCGCAAGGAGAACCAGGCGTTCTACGAATTCATGGTGCCGCTCGTGAAGGGCTACAGCACCGAGATGAGCCTGGAAGTGACCAGCCTGGGCGTGCAGGTGCACGGCGGCATGGGCTTCATCGAGGAAACGGGCGCAGCGCAGCACTACCGCGATGCGCGCATCCTGCCCATCTACGAAGGCACCACGGCCATCCAGGCCAACGACCTCGTGGGCCGCAAGACGGCGCGCGACGGCGCGGCCACGGCGCTCGGCGTCGCGGCACAGGC
The DNA here is from genome assembly GCF_042847045.1 of Acidovorax sacchari. NCBI lineage: Bacteria > Pseudomonadati > Pseudomonadota > Betaproteobacteria > Burkholderiales > Comamonadaceae > Acidovorax > Acidovorax sacchari. The sequence goes on along the minus strand of NZ_AP035783.1, from coordinate 3,536,104 downwards.
CCGCAGGACGGCCGACGAACTGCGCACGGCCGGCACGCCCGAAGCGCAGGCCGTGGCACGCCGCCTCGCCGAGGCCTGCGATGCCTTCGAGGAAGCGGCCCGTTTCATCGCAGCCAACGCCAAATCCGACCCCAACGCCGCCTTCGCGGGCAGCGTGCCCTACCTCATGCTGGGCGGCAACCTCGTCGCCGGCTGGCAGCTGGGCCGCGCGCTGCTCAAGGCCCGGTCGCTGCTCGCGGACGGGCAGGGCGACGCCGCCTTCCTGCAGGCCAAGGTGGCCACGGCGCGCTTCTATGCGGAACACATCCTGGTGCGCACGAAGGCGCAGCGCGACGCCATCGTCGAAGGCGCGGCCAGCGTGACCGCGCTCGCGCCGGAGGCCTTCTGAGCGGTCCCTCGCCACCACAGCAGCCACAGTCCTTCGCCGTCCACGACAACATCCGGAGACTTCCCCATGCGCAGCACCCTGCCGCCCGTGTTCCAGAAACTTTCGCTGCCGGTCATCGGCTCGCCGCTCTTCATCATCAGCAACCCGAAGCTGGTGATCGCGCAGTGCCAGGCCGGCATCGTCGGCTCCATGCCGGCGCTCAACGCCCGGCCCGCCGAACTGCTGGACGAATGGCTTGCCGAGATCACCGAAGCGCTCGCGGCCTGGGACCGCGCCCATCCGGAATCGCCCGCCGCGCCGTTCGCCATCAACCAGATCGTGCACAAGAGCAATGACCGGCTCGAGCACGACATGGAGGTCTGCGCCAAGTACAAGGTGCCTGTCGTCATCACCAGCCTGGGTGCGCGCGAGGATGTGAACCGGGCCGTGCATGGCTGGGGCGGCGTGGTGTTGCACGACATCATCAACAACAAGTTCGCCCACAAGGCCATCGAGAAGGGCGCCGACGGCCTGATCGCGGTGGCGGCGGGCGCGGGTGGCCATGCGGGCATCAAGAGCCCGTTCGCGCTCATCCAGGAAATCCGCCAGTGGTTCGAGGGGCCGCTGGCGCTGTCGGGTTCGATCGCCTCGGGCGGCGCCATCCTGGCCGCGCAGGCCATGGGCGCCGATTTCGCCTATATCGGCTCGGCGTTCATCGCCACGCACGAGGCGCGCGCGCAGGAGGCCTACAAGCAGGCCATCGTCGAGGGCACCTCGGACGACATCGTCTACAGCAACCTCTTCACGGGTGTGCATGGCAACTACCTCGCGCCCTCCATCCGTGCCGCGGGGCTCGATCCGGACCACCTGCCCGAATCGGACCCCAGCAAGATGAACTTCGGCGGCGACGCGAAGAAGGCCTGGAAGGACATCTGGGGCTGCGGACAGGGCATCGGCGCGATCACCGAAGTGACGGGGGCGGCCGAGCTGGTCGGGCGCCTGCGCCGCGAGTACGTCGCAGCCCGCGAACGCCTGGCGCTCTGAACGCGAGCGGCGCTTTCCGCGCACCGGGGCGGAAGCGGCAGCCCCCGGGCGCCGTGCTGGGGCAAAATACCGCCCCCACGGGCCCACACAACACCAAGAACCGCTCTTCGCACATCGCGCCGCCCTGCATGGGGGCGCCGCGGTGCGCGCGCCTTCCGCATGCCGTCCTCACCGTCCCGCAACACCCTGATCGATTCGATCAAGGGCATCGCCTGTGCCACGATCGTGGCGCACCACCTGGCCTTCTACGGGCCCATGTCCGATGTGGCCCAGCCGCTGATGCCGGGCCTCATCCCCTGGCTGAGCGACTATGGCCGCATGGCCGTGCAGGTCTTCCTGGTGCTGGGCGGCTACCTTGCGGCAGGGCGCCTTGCGGCGGCCGGAGGGCCACGCTGGAACGGCACTGCACCGGAGATCGGGCGGCGCTTCGTGCGCCTCGCGGTGCCGTATGCCGTGGCCCTGGTGCTCGCCGTGCTGGCTGCGGCGGCGGTGCGGCCCTGGCTGGACCACCCTTCCGTGCCGGCGGAGCCGAGCCTGCCGCAACTGCTGGCGAACGCGCTGATGCTCCAGGATGTCGTGGGCGAGGAGGCGCTGTCGGCGGGTGTCTGGTACGTGGCGATCGACTTCCAGCTCTTCGTGCTGTCGGCGCTGCTGCTGGCCGCCGCGCGCCGCGGCGCCCGCGTACTGCCGGCGCAGGCCCGCGGCGCCGCCCAGCCGGCGGCGCGGGTCGTCGTGGCCGCGGCCACGGCGCTGTCGCTCTGGGAGCTCAACCGCCATCCGTCACTCGATGCCTGGGCGGTGTACTTCTTCGGTGCCTATGGCCTGGGCATGATGGCGCGCTGGGCCGTGGCCGCGCCGCGCGGCAGCCGAGCCGCTGCCGCCTGGCTGGTGCTGATCGGCCTCTGGGGCGCGGTGGCGCTGGCACTGGACTTCCGGGAACGCATCGCGGTGGCGTGGTGCACGGCACTCGGGCTGGTGGTGGTGTTGCGCTGGCAGGAGCGCCGCGCGGCGCTGCCGCGAGCCGGCGTGCCGGCGGTGCATCGGGCGCAGTCCTCCTGGCGTGGTGGATGGGCACGGCTCGGCCGCATTTCCTATTCGGTATTCCTGGTGCACTTTCCCGTGTGCCTGCTGGTGAACGCCGCGGTCACCGTCGCCTGGCCCGAATCCGTCGCCCTCAACGCCCTGGGCATGGTGGCCGCGCTCGCGCTGTCCATCGCCGCAGGATGGCTGCTCTATGAGCGGGTGGAGCGGCAGGTGCCGTCGTGGACGGTGGCACTGCGCTGGCAGGCGGGCCTGGTGGGTGCCGGCCTGGTGGTGGCCCTGGCGGCAGGCCACCTGGGCTGAGAAGCCCCCGGGAAACGCAGTCGCCGTACCGCCGGCAGCGGACGCGGGCGCCATCCGGGCACGGACCAGCCGGTGTGGCCGGTCGTGCCAGGCGGTGGAGCTGGTCAGCGGGCCTGGCTCGCTGGCTGGGGTGGGGCGTCGATGAGCGGGCCATCGTCCAGCCCGCCCGGCAAGGGGCTGGTGGTTGCCGGCAGTGCGGCGGTGGACAGCACCGCCACCACCGGCAGGCCGTCTTCCATCGGCACGACGGCCAGCGCTGCGCGTTCGCGTGCGCCGCGGCGCCAGTCGATGAACCACGCCATGAACGGCAGCAGCAGCATCGAGCCCGGCACCGCCCAGATCAGCAGGTAGGGACTGACGGCCGAGGCCGAGCGCATCAGGCCGCGCAGGCGCTCCCGCTCCTCGGCGCTCCAGCGGCCCTGGCGCCGCTGCCGCAGCAACCACGCCACGGAGCCGCGCATGGTGGCCAGTTCCTGGCGGAAGCGGCCCTGCTCGCGCCGGTTGCCGGCCAGGAAGGCGCAGAACCATTCGGGGGTCCAGTCGCCGCGCAGCCAGCGCCGGGTGGCGGCGCAGCCGGTCTCGCGTGGCGCCGGGCGGGCACCCGCCGATGCGGATGCGGGCGGAGCGGACTCCGGCAGGGAGACCGGTGCCTCGGGAGCGGCGGATACGGCGGACGGCGGGTTCATGGGAAGAGAGGCGGCGAGCCAGGGCAGCGCGGAAAAAACCGGTGCGCAAAGGGGAGACCGGAACGTTTCCCCTACTGTGCCACGGAGCGAAATCTCATGCTGCGCACAGTGTATCTCAAGGCTGTATATTCATACAGTTATCCGGTGCATTTGGAGGTGCCCATGACCGAAGTCCATGTCCCGCTGCAGATCATCAAGGGCCGCGGCACGGCGGCACGCACGCCGCACCGATTCATGCGCGATGCGCGCGCGGCGTTCGACGATGGCTGGGGTGGCCCCACGGCGCAGGAGGGGGAGGACGGCGCGCCGCCTCCGCCCGCCACCCAGGTGATCCTGGAAACCGCGCGCAGCGCGATCTGCGCCAATGATTCTCCCGACATCTTCTTCGATCACTCCGTCAATCCCTACCGCGGCTGCGAGCATGGCTGCGTCTATTGCTATGCACGGCCCACGCACAGCTACCTCAACCTGTCGCCCGGGCTGGATTTCGAGACCCGCATCATCGCCAAGCACAACATCGCCGAGGTGTTGCGCGACGAGCTTGCGCGCCCCGGCCACGTGCCGCACCTGCTCAACGTGGGCTCGGCCACCGACTGCTACCAGCCGGTCGAGCGCGACCTGGGCCTCACGCGCGCCGTCATCGAGGTGCTGCGCGACGTGCGCCACCCGTTCTCGCTCATCACCAAGTCCAGTGGCGTGGAGCGCGACATCGACCTGCTCGCGCCGCTCGCGCGCGACCGCCTGGCCGCGACCTACGTGACGATCACCACGCTCGACCCCGTGCTGGCCCGTCGGCTGGAGCCGCGCGCCGCGGCCCCGCACCGCCGGCTGCGCACCATCCGCACCCTGGTGGAGGCGGGCATTCCGGTGGGCGTGAGCGTGGCCCCGCAGATCCCGTTCATCACGGAGGATATGGAGCAGGTGCTGGAGGCCGCGCGCGATGCCGGCGCCACCTCGGCCTTCTACACCGCCATCCGCCTGCCGTGGGAGCTGGACGGACTCATGCGCGAGTGGCTGGAACTGCACTATCCGCAGCGCGCCGAGCGCGTCATGGCGCGCATCCAGGACCTGCACGGCCTGGACGCCGAAGCGCGCGCGGCCGGCCGCAGCTACGACAGCCGCTTCGGCTCCCGCATGAAAGGCAAGGGCCTGTGGGCCGACCTGCTGCGCCAGCGTTTCATGGCCGCGTGCCGGCGGCTGGGGTTGAACCGGGAACGGATCGAGCTGGACATGGCGCAGTACCGGCCAGGGTTGGCAAGGGGGCAGGGGAGCCTGTTCTGAAATCAGGCGTTGCCTCGAGGCCATTTCCAGTTGCGCTGCGGCAGCGCCATCGCCGCCACGCCCGACACCACGAGTGCGACGCCCATCCACGCCGCAGGCTGCAGCCTTTCCCCGAGGAACACCACGCCGATCCCCACGCCGATGGGTACGCGCAGATAGGCCTGTGCCGTGGTGCCCACGCTGCCCAGGGTGCGCAGCAGGCGGAAATAAAGGACGAGGGCGAGCGCGGTCGAGAACACCGCGAGGGCGAGCAGGGCCAGCAGGGATGACCGGCTGGGAACGAGGGTCCATGGGCGGTCGCAGAGCAGGCTCAGCGGCAGCAGCACGGCCGCACCGCACAGCAGCGATCCGGCGGCGGGCAGCACCGGGTCCATGCTGCGGAATCGCTGCCCGAAGAGGGCGGCAACCGCATAGCAGAGCGAAGCTGCCACGATGGCGAGCTGGACCCAGGTGCCGTGCCCGGCGCCTTGCCATGCCTCCATGCCGACGATGCAGCAGGTGCCCAGCATGCCGCAGGCCACGCCTGCCCATTGGCGTGCCGTGGCGGCTTCAGGGCCACGGGCGAGCATGGCGAGCAGCACGGCGAAGAGGGGCGAGGTGGCATTGAGCACCGTTGCCAGCGCCGCGTTCACGGTCAGCTCGGCCCAGGCGATCAAGGTGAATGGCACGACGCTGTTGAGAACGGCCTGCAGCAGGAACGCCGTCCAGGTCCTTCCATCCCGCGGCAGGTGCAGGCCGCGCCAGCGGGCGATGCCGAGCAGCAGCACGCCTGCGACGAGGGTACGGGCCGCGATCAGGGTGACGGGCGGAATGGTTTCGACGCCGATGCGGATGAAGGTGTAGGACGCTCCCCAGCAGGTGGAGAGCGCGAGCAGCAGGGCCAGTTCACGGACGATGGGGGCGGGCGGGCTGGATCGCATGGAGGTTTTTCCGGAGGTCGATGGTTCGCGGTACCGGAAAGTCTCCCGCCATGCCGGGAAGGAATCCTTCGCGCTGGAGCGAAGGGTTGGAGTTGCGGAGGCGTCAGTCCCGCTTCTCCTGCAAGTGGAGCCGCGTCAGCAGATGGTCCCTGGGCGGCATGGGTTCCGTCAGCCAGCGATCGAGCATGGCGCCGTTGCCGGCCGCGGGGTGCGTGGCAGTCCGGGTACCGGAGGCCGGGCGAGGGGCGGGGTCTGCTGCCTCCGTGCCCCTGTCCGTCAGGCTTCCGATGTCCGGCAGCGATGCCATCGCGTCATGGTACGAAGCCGTACTGGCCAGGGATGGCGGCGGTGCTTCCGGGTGGAGGCTGGTGAGCGACTGGGAGGTTCGCGCGTCCTCGTATTCCGTGGAGGATGCAAAGGAATGCCAGTCTGTGCGGCTGCTGGCCTCCGATCCGTCCATGGGCGTGCTTGCTTCCGGGGAGGGCGCCTGGGTGGGTGATGCCATCGGCCGCAACCGAGCATATCCCGAGTGGGGGACCGGGGGTTTGGGATTCTCTTCACGGAGGCGCTGGCGGCGCTCCTCTGCGTCTTCCACCTTCTCCCGCCGCAGCGCTTCGCGAAGCGTCATGCCTCCGGGAGGAGCCAGCTCGTCCGCAGGGCGCTCCCGGATGGTTGCCAGGGATGGAGGGCGCGGCTCCCGCTTGCCGGTGTGCCCTCTCGACCACGGATTCATGGTGTCCGAGCGCCCTGGCCGCGGGCCGGCGTCTTCCATCTCGTGGGTTTCCGCGGAAATCCATCCGTCGTCCCGCAGGCCCTTCAGCAGGTTCTCGATGCCTTCTTCGCTGAGGTCTAGTGCGGCATCGTCTGGAAAATCGTGGAGGCCTGCTCCGGCATGCGGGCTCGACGCGATGGGGCGGCCCGCATCCCTGGGCATTTCCGGCAAGGCATTGCGCGGCGGCGGGCTCGATGCGGATCCCCGGGCATGGCGGGCCGAAATCCCAACCGATGGCGTGGCTTGCCTGCTGCTCCGGTGCGAGGAGGGGCCCGCGTCCGACGTTGGGCCTTCCGGTGCGGCCCCGGACGGAAGGTGTTTGCGCGACGCCGCGCCGCTGTGGAGCCAGGCAAGGAGTTTGGTCATGGTGGTGAGCCACGGCTGTGCTTTGGAGGGTTCCCATACTGCGACGGACTGGCGGAAATCATTTCGTGCCTGCGAAGTGCGGTGCGGCGGGGCGAAGCGCTTTGCCTTTCGCAAGGTGCGTGGCTCCAGGGAACCGTGGATGCAAGAAGAATCTGCGGCCTCTGCCGTGAAAACGCAATTCGCTGCGGTTGGGAAGCCGGTTTCGGCCGCGCGGAACAGGCGGAAATTCCTAAGCTCGATGCCATCCCCGTCCTCTCGTCCATTTGTTTCTTTTCGGGAATTTCCAGGAGTTCACCCATGGCCTTGCGTGATTTCAAAGTGCTCACTTTCGACGTTGTCGGCACCCTCATCGATTTCGAGGGAGGCATGCTGGCCTACCTGCGCGAGGCCGTGCCGGGTTCGCCCGTGTCCGACGAGGCGTTCCTCGCGGCGTACCGCACGGCCAGGAAGAGCGGCGATACCGATGCGTATCCCGATGACCTCGTGCGCTGCTGGCATGCGATCGCACCGCAACTGGGCCTGCCCGACAGCGACGCCCTCGCGCAGGGCTTTCGCGATTCCGTGCCGCGCTGGCCGGCGTTTCCCGATGCGCCCGAGGCGCTGCAACGCCTGCGCCGGCATTTCAAGCTGGTGACGATGACCAATGCGCAGGCCTGGGCGCTGGCGCATTTCGACCGCACGCTGGGCGCCCCGTTCGACCTGCTGCTGTCCGCCGACGATGCCCTGTGCGAGAAGCCCGATGCGCGCTATTTCGCCTATGCGCGCGGCCGCTACGAGGGTGCCTGGGGTTTCCGTCAGGCGGACAACCTGCATGTGGCGCAGAGCCAGTACCACGACATCGGCATCGCGCGGCGGCTGGGCATCCGCAGCTGCTGGATCGAGCGGCGCCACGGCATGAAGGATTCCGGCGGCACCATCGAGTCCGAACACACCGTGCCGGATTACCACTTCCATACGCTGGCGCAGCTGGCTGACGCGGTGGAGGCGGGCCAATGAGCCTGCAGGACGCCGCCCGGCCCGTCGCCGACCTGCTGCCCGACCTGGTCGCGCTGCGCCGCGACCTGCATGCCCATCCGGAACTGGCCTACGAAGAGCGCCGCACGGCCGGCATCGTGGCGCAGTCGCTGCGGCTCCTGGGCCTGGAAGTGCACGAGGGCATCGGCGGCACCGGCGTGGTGGGCACGCTGCGGATGGGCACGGGACCGCGCAGCGTGGGCCTGCGGGCCGACATGGATGCACTGCCGATGGTGGAGCTGGGGCGTGCGCCCCATGCGAGCCGCCATGCGGGCGTCCATCACGGCTGCGGGCACGACGGGCACACGAGCATGCTGATCGGCGCGGCGCGCCAGCTGGTGCGCGCGGGTGGGCTGGACGGCACGGTGCATTTCATCTTCCAGCCCGCGGAGGAGGGGCAGGGTGGCGCCCGCCGCATGATCGAGGACGGCCTGTTCGAGCGCTTTCCGTGCGACAGCGTCTATGCGCTGCACAACTGGCCCGACCTGCCCCTGGGCGCGGCGCGCACGCGGCCCGGCCCCATCATGGCGGCGGCGGACCGCTTCGACATCGCCGTGCGCGGCCGCGGCGGCCACGCGGCGCAGCCGCACCATACGCCCGACGCGATCCTGGCGGCGAGCCAGCTCGTCGCCCAGCTCAACACCATCGTGGCGCGGCGCATCGACCCCGGTGAATCGGCCGTGCTTTCCGTCACGCGCATCGAGGGCGGCCAGAGTCACAACGTGCTGCCCGCCGAGGTGCGCATCACGGGCACGGTGCGCAGCTTCGACCCCGAAGCGCAGGACCGGATCGAGGCAGCGCTGCGTGCCGCCTGCGAGGGCATCGCGCTGGCGAGCGGCACCACGGTGGAAGTGAACTACCTGCGCTACTACCCGGCCACCATCAACACGGGCCCTGAGGCCGCGCTGGCGCTGGAGGCGGCGACTGCCATCGGGCTGGATGCCGAGGTGGCCCCGCGGGCGGCGTTCACGTCGGAGGATTTCGCCTTCATGCTGCAGCGCAAACCGGGGGCGTATCTCTGGCTGGGGCAGGGGCGGGCGGATCCGGGGCCAGAGGGGGAGCGGCCTTTGCACCATCCTTGCTATGACTTCAATGATGAGGTGATGGGGTTGGGGGTGGGGTGGTTTTGTGAGGTGGCGCGGCGGGTGGTGGGGGCGGGTTGAGGGCGGGGGCCGGGATGTGCGCCCGGCGGCGCACCTACTTTCTTTTGCTTCGCCAAAAGAAAGTAGGCAAAGAAAAGGCGAGCCCTGGTGTCTGCGTCCCCCTTCGCCCCGCAGGGGCGAAGGGGGCAGCCTGCGGTGCTCGGTCGCGGGGCGGCGCCGTGGAACTCGCTTCGCGCTGGCGCGCTGCGCTCGGACAACCACGGCGAGTCAGATCACGAAGCAGGCGTGTCCTTCGGCACGCCTGCCCGCCCCCCGCCCTGCGCTCCTCGGCGCAGACACGAGGGCGGGGTGCCGCATACGGGCCATTGCTTCGCTCGGCCCTTGGTGCGCGAGTGCTGTGCACCGCGCACCGTTTTTCTTGGGGGCCGAGCAACGCGAAGGCCCGGGTCACTCCCTTCTGGATGCGCCTGGGGCGCGCAGGGGGTGGGGTGGCGGACGTGCCGAAGGACACGCCCGCTTCGTGAACTGACTTGCCGTGGTTGTCCGAGCGCAGCGCACGGAGTGCGCGCAGCGAGTTCCACGGCACACCCCACCCCCGAGCACCCCAGGTTGCCCCGTTCGCCCCGCGGGCGAACGGGGTCGCATCCAGCAGGGTCGCCCTTTCTTTGGTTACTTTCTTTCGGCGAAGCGAAAGAAAGTAACTCGCCCGCCGGGGCGAGACCCGGCCCCCGCCCTCAAAAAAATCACCTCTGATGCGGAAACAACCGCTCAATAGGACAGTGCGTCTTGATGAACGGCGACTTGATGACGATGTAGCTGAAGTACTTCGCGATGCCGATGTTGCGCTGCAGCAGTTCCTCGATCACTTCCTGGTAATGGTTCACGCCCCGCGTGATGAAGCGCAGCAGGTAGTCGTAGCCGCCACTGACAAGGTGGCATTCCAGCACTTCGTCCACTTCGCGCAGCGCGGCTTCGAAGCGCGCGAAGTCTTCACGGCGGTGGTCCGAGAGGGTGACTTCGGTGAACACCGTGAGGGTGTCGCCGAGCTTTTCCAGGCGCAGGTGGGCGCCGTAGCCGGCGATGTAGCCTGCCTGTTCCAGGCGCTTGACGCGGATCAGGCAGGGGCTGGGCGAAAGGCCCACCGCATCCGCGAGGTCCACGTTGGTCATGCGCCCGTTCTTCTGCAACTGCGCAAGGATGCGCAGGTCCAGTCGGTCGATCTTGAAGGCTTCGTTCATGGCGGCTTGGCAAGCAGGAATACAGGCAGGAAGTGTGCGCGCTGTGGCCGGGTTCTGCGCGGTTTCTCGTCAGGCCGCCAGGGATTTCCGCACGTCGGGCCAGTCCAGCACTTCGTCGAGCGTCTTGCGCAGGCGCTCGAACAGGAGGGTGAACTCCGTTTCGCTGAAGACCAGTGCCGGTGCGAAGCCGAGGATGTGGTCGCCGAAGGAGCGGAACACCAGGCCGTTGCGGTAGCCGGCGGCGAAGATGCGGTCGGCGAGGCCCAGGGCAGGGTCGAAGCCGCGCCGGGTGGCCTTGTCGCTGACCAGTTCCAGTGCACCGAGCAGGCCGCGGTGGCGCGCGTCGCCGACCAGGGGATGGCCGCGCAGCATGTCCAGGCCGGCAGCGAAGTGCGCGGCGCCGCGCTGGCCATTGGCCAGGATGCCGCCTTCCTCGTAGAGCCGCAGCACTTCCAGGGCGACGGCTGCGCTCACCGGGTGGGCGGAGTAGGTGGCGCCGTGGCCGATGGGAGCGCCCCTGGGCGCGCCGTCCGCGATGCCGGCATAGACCTTGTCGCTCAGCAGCGTGGCACCCATGGGCGCGTAGCCGGCGGTGAGCCCCTTGGCCATGGTCATGATGTCGGGCTCCACGCCTTCGGCATCGCAGGCGAACATGGGGCCGGTGCGGCCGAAGCCGGTGATGACCTCGTCCACGACGAAGAGGATGTCCAGTTCGCGGGCGGCTTCGCGCATGGCCTTGAGCCAGCCTGCGGGCGGCACGATCACGCCGCCCGAACCCTGGATGGGTTCGCAGAAGAAGGCCGCGACGTTGTCCGCGCCCAGCTCGGCCACCTTGGCGCGCAGGTCCGCGACCGAGGCGGCGATGAGTGCCTGCGCATCGGCGCCCGCGGGATGGCGGTAGGGGTTGGGGGAGGGGATGTAGTGCTGCGTGGCCAGGGGCAGGTCGAAGCCCCGGTGGAAGGCCGGCAGCGCCGTGAGGCCTGCGCCGGTGGAGGAAGAGCCGTGGTAGCCGCGCTCCAGCGCGATGAAGTGCTTCTTGGAGGGCCGCCCGGTGTTGTTGTAGTACTGCACGATGAAGCGCACCGCGGCGTCCACCGAGTCGGAGCCCCCCAGCGTGAGGTACACGTGGTTGAGCGATCGCGGCGTGATCTGCACCAGCTTCTCGGCGAGGCGGATGGCCGGCTCGCTGCTGAAGTGGAAGTAGCCCGTGGCGTACGGCAGGCGCCGCATCTGTTCGGCCGCCGCCTGCACCACGCTTTCCTGACCGTAGCCGACGTTCACGCACCACAGCCCCGCGAAGGCGTCCAGCAACTCATGGCCCCGGGCATCCGTCAGCCAGGCACCGCGGCCGGAGGACAGCACGGTCGGACCGCGCTCCTCGTGGGTTCGCCACGGCGACACGGGATGGATCAGGTGGGCCCGGTCGATGGCGTCGAGCGAGGCAAGCGTGGACAGGTCGGCGATCTGGTTCATGGCGGGGGGCTCCTCCGGAAGCGGAATGGAATGGACAGGACAGGACGGTCGATGTCGTACAGCTTAGGGCGGGCGGCTTCCGCGGTGGTGCTGCTTTCCACCCCCGCTGCGAAGCAGGCTGCGGTTGTGCGGAGCCGAACGGCAGATCGTGCGGCGGGCCAGTGCTCAGTAGCCGCGGCTCCGGTCCACCAGGCCTTCCATGGGCTCGCCGGCCTCGAAGCGGCGCAGGTTGGCGATGGCCGCGGCCGCGGCGGTGCGCGGCTGCGTCATACTCGCGATGTGCGGCGTGAGACGCACCCGGGGGTGCCGCCAGAAGGGGTGCGTGGCGGGCAGCGGCTCCGGATCGGCCACGTCGAGCACGGCCTCGGCGATCTGTCCCGTGGCGAGCGCGGCCAGCAGGTCGACCTCCCGCAGCTGCGGGCCGCGGCCCACGTGCACGAGGCTGGCGCCCTGCGGCAGCCGGGCGAACAGCCCGGCGTCGAGGAAGCCGCGCGTGGCATCCGTGAGCGGCAGCAGGCAGACCAGGATGTCGGTGCGCGCGAGGAAGGCGGGCAGTTCGTCCTCGCCCGCGAAGCACTGCACGCCGGGCACGGCGTGGCGCGAGCGGCTCCAGCCCGCGCAGGCGAACCCGAAGCCCGCGAGCTGTGCGAGCACGGCCTGGCCCAGCGATCCCAGGCCCAGCACGCCCACGCGGCGCTCCGCGGCGGTGCGCACCGGCAGCGGCTTCCATTCGGCCCTCTGCTGCTGGCGCCGGTATTGGGGCATGTCGCGGTGCAGGTCGAGCACGGCGTGGCAGACGTATTCCACCATGCCGCGCACGATGCCCGGCTCCACCATGCGGACCACGGGCAGCTGCGGCGGCAGCGCGGACAAATCGAACTGGTCCACGCCGGCGCCCGAGGAAAACAGCACCTGCAGGCGGGGAAAGCGCGTGGCGATGTCCGGCGGCGGTTCCCAGGCTGCGAGAAAGCGCACCTGCTCCGGATCGCCCGCGTCGGGCCAGATGCGGAACTCGATATCGGGCGCCTCGGCGGCGAACACTTCGGCCCACTGGCGGCCGCGCACGGGATCGGATTTGTAGAGGAACACCATCAGCCGACAGCCTGCGTGATGATGGCGAAGAGGTGCGCACCGCCCTCGGGCGGCAGCTCCAGCGGGGCGCCCCGCACCATGGTGGTGGGTGCGTCCACGCGCAGCAGGCCGATGCTTTCCAGCCATTCGGCGAGCCCGCTCGCCCAGTCGATGTCGATGCGCGTGAAGTGGCCCGCATTCAGGCCCGCAAGATGGGCGATGAGGGCCTTGGCGCCCTGGGCGTCCGGCGCCACCACGGGGCCGATGGCGTGGCCGCGGCCGAAGCGGCGCAGCATGGCGAAACCGCGGGGCGTGGCGTCCTGGTCCACCAGCACGACGCAGGCTTCGGCCGTGGCCGCGAGGTCGTCGACCAGCGCGTCGCGCGGCATGCCGCGCGCCTCGGCGTCCAGGCGCCGCAGGGCCTCGGCCTCGTTGAGGCCGGCGGGGCGCAGGCGCCAGCCCGGCTCGAGCGCGATCAGCGGCGTGGGCAGGGCCGTGCCCTGGTGCTGGCGGATCTCGCCGGTGCGGATGAAGCCCAGGCGCTCGTAGAGTCCCCGGCCTTCGGCCGTGGCGTGCAGCAGCACGGTGCGGTCTTCCATCCCTTCGAGCAGTGCGTTCATGAGGCGGTGGCCGATGCGCCGGCCCTGGCATGCCGGGGTGACGATCACCAGGCCGATGCAGGCATGCCGGTCGCCCCAGAGCCAGCGCTGCGCGGTGGCGACGATCTGCCCGTCGCGCTCGGCCACCAGGCCCTGCGCGTGCGCGAACATCTGTGCCCAGTCGCTGGGACGGTGCGGCCAGCGCAGTTCTGCCGACAGCGCATGCGCCTGGGCGAGGTCGGCCTCGGTCATGGGGCGGATCAGCACGCCATCGTCGGCGACGGTGCCGGCGGCGAGCGAGGGGGTGGAAAGCATCGGCGAAGTCCTTTGGTGGGCGAAAGAGGGGTGCGGCCCGTGCACGGTGGTCCTATCTTGGACGACATCCGCGCGCCGTGCCATAGCGCGCTAGGGGTTTGCCCGCAACTTGCAAGCTTCGTCTGCGCGGTGGGGTGGTTTTGCAATTCGCTGCGGCGCGGCCCCCGCCAACGGACACAAATGCCAGGGGTTGTTACCTAGGATCACCCATCACCGCGGCCCATCGGCGAGCGGTGCTTTTTCCACGGGATCCTGCGCACCATGCTCCTTCACGGTTTCTCCTGCACCGCCACGCGTTCGCCCCTGTGCCGGGCCGCCCGCGCGTGGCCGCGGCATGGCGCAGACGGGGTTCCGTGCTTCAAAAGCGTGCCTCGCGCGCCTGCTGCGGTGCACCAACGGTGCAGGCTCGCACGCAAGCGGTGCGCGCCGCACAGCATGCCGCCGGGGCCCCCGCAAACCGCAACTTTCTCGCGTGCCACCCCCGCAATTCCCAACGACGGCCGCGAAGCCGCGTGCTTCAATCACTTCGTAATGAAAACGTCGCACAGGGCGCACAGGCACCCGGCGGCCCGCCCCGGTCGGTGACCGGCAGAACCCCGAGAGAACCTCAGGAAACCGAGACCATGACTTTCCGTCCCAAGTACATCACCTTCGACTGCTACGGCACGCTCACGCGTTTCCGCATGGGGGAGATGGCCCGCGAGATGTTCGCCGACCGCGTGCCTGCCGACCGCATGGAGCAGTTCGTCGCCGATTTCACGGCCTACCGTTTCAACGAGGTGCTGGGCGACTGGCAGCCGTACGAGCAGGTGCTGAAGAACGCGATCCGCCGTTTGTGCAAGAAGTGGAACCTCCAGTATTTCGACCACGAGGCCCAGCGCTACTATGACGCCGTGCCGACCTGGGGCCCGCATGCCGACGTGCCCGCGGGCCTCGCCAAGGTGGCCACGGAGATTCCGCTCGTGATCCTCTCCAATGCTTCGGACGACCAGATCCACCGCAACGTGGACATGCTGGGCGCGCCGTTCCACCGCGTGTATACCGCGCAGATGGCCCAGGCCTACAAGCCGCGCCTGAAGGCGTTCGAGTTCATGTTCGATTCGCTGGGCTGCAATCCCGAGGACGTGCTGCACGTGTCCTCCAGCCTGCGCTACGACCTGATGTCGGCCGACGACATCGGCATCGTGAACAAGGTGTTCGTGAACCGCGGCCATGGCCCCGGCAACCCGGCCTACCGCTACACCGAGATCCAGGACATCGGCGGCCTGGCCGGCGTCGTCGGTCTCTGATCCGGTGCATTCCGCGCGCCCGGCCTGATGTTCCGTCCACCACCTTCCGCAGACCTTCCATGAAGCTCGACTCCTACTGGCTCGATTCGCTGCCGCCCCTGGCGGTGCCCACGCCCGGCCTGCCTGCGCGGGTGGACGTGGCCATCGTGGGCGCGGGCTTCACGGGGCTGTCCGCGGCGCATGCGCTGGCACGGCAGGGCGCCAGCGTGGCAGTGCTGGAGGCGGGAACGACCGTGGCGCCTGAGGCCTCGGGCCGCAATGGCGGCCACGTGAACAACGGGCTGGCCGTGGACTATGCGGACGTGGCCGCCCGCGTCGGCGTGGAACAGGCGCGCGCCTGGTACCACGCCTACGATGCCGCGGTGGACACGGTGGCGCGGCTGGTGCGCGAGGAGTCCATCGATTGCGACTTCCTGCGGCACGGCAAGCTCAAGCTCGCCACCCGGCCGCAGCACCTGGACGCGCTGCGGCGCAGCGCCGAGAGGCTCGTCGCCGACGGCGTGGACACCGATGTCGAGGTGCTCGACGCGGCCCGCGTCGCCGCGGAAGTGCAGAGCGACCGCTTCGTCGGCGGCCTGCTCTACAAGCGCAGCGGCCAGATGCACATGGGGCGCTTCGCCCTGGGCCTGGCCCGCGCAGCGGTGCGCCACGGTGCACAGATCCACCTGGGCACCCGCGTGGACCGCCTCGAGCGGCTGCAGGGCCAGGCCCACCGGCTGCACACGGCCCGCGGCCCGGTCGAGGCGAAGCAGGTGCTGCTGGCCACCGGCGCCTCGCGCCATGGCGGCTACGGCACGTTCGGCTGGCTGCGCCGGCGCATCGTGCCGATCGGCAGCTTCATCGTGGTGACGGAGCCGCTGGGCGCCGAGCGCGCGCAGGCCCTGCTGGCCGGCCGCCGCACCTACGTGACCATCGCCAACATCCACCATTACTTCCGCCTCACGGCCGACCACCGCCTGGTGTTCGGCGGTCGGGCGAAGTTCGCGGTCTCCAGTCCCCAGCAGGACGCGGCCAGCGGCGAGATCCTGCGGCAGGGGCTCGCCGAGACCTTTCCGCAGCTCGGGCAGGTGCGCATCGACCACTGCTGGGGCGGGCTCGTGGACATGACGCAGGACCGCCTGCCCCATGCCGGCGAGCGCGACGGTGTCTTCCATTCGATGGGCTACAGCGGGCATGGCACGCAGATGTCCGTCCACATGGGGCAATGCATGGCCGAGGTGATGGCCGGCAATGCCGCCGCCAATCCATGGCGTGGCCGCGAATGGCCGGCCATTCCCGGGCACTTCGGCCCGCCCTGGTTCCTGCCGGCCGTGGGGCTCTATTACCGCCTCAAGGACCGGCTCGGCTGATGCCGCGGCCACCGCTGCCTTTTTTCACCGTCCCTTCCTTCCGTTTTTCCAGGTCCCACAAGGAGTCCACCATGAGCGACAAAATCCCCGAGTTCGACCGCCTCGTCGGCCCCGCAGAGAGCCAGCGCGTGATGCAGTCGCTGGCACGCGGTGCATCGCGTCGCGATGTGCTGGCCATGTTCCTCGCGGGGGGCATGCAGGCGTCCCTGGCGGGCGGCCTCGCCACCATGGCCGCCCGTGCGCACGCGCAGACGCCGCGGCGGGGAGGGCGCATCCGCGTGGCGGGCGCCACCGCGGCCGCCACCGATACGCTGGACCCGGCCAAGCAGTCCAACCAGACCGACTATTCGCGCGGCAACATGCTCTACAACGGGCTGTTCTCGCTGGACGGCAGCCTCACGCCGCAGCCGGCGCTGGCCGAGTCGCACTCCACGGCCGACGCGAAGACCTGGGTGTTCAAGCTGCGCAAGGGCGTGGTCTTCCACGACGGCAAGGCCCTGGAGCCCGAAGACGTGGTGTTCTCGCTGATGCGCCACAAGGATCCCGCCACGGCGTCCAAGGCCAAGGTGCTCGCTGAACAAATCGACAGCGTGAAGGCTTCCGGCCCCGGCGAAGTGACGGTGGTGCTGACGCAGCCCAATGCCGACCTGCCCGTGATCCTGGGCACCTTCCACTTCCACATCGTCAAGAACGGCACTACGGACTTCAACGCCGGCATCGGCACCGGGCCGTACAAGCTCAAGGAGTTCAAGCCGGGCGTGCGCTCCCTGGTGGTGCGCAACGACGCCTACTGGAAGCCCGGCAAGCCCTACCTGGACGAGATCGAGTTCGTCGGCATCGGCGACGAGACGGCGCGCGTGAACGCGCTGCTGTCCGGCGGCATGGACCTCGTCGCCTCGGTGAACCCCCGGGCCGTGGCCCGCGTCAAGGGCACGCCGGGCTACGCGATCTTCACCACGCAGTCGGGGCAGTATTCGGACCTCATCCTGCGCAAGGACATGGGCCCGGGCGCGAATCCGGACTTCGTCCTGGCGATGAAGCACCTGTTCGACCGCGAGCAGATGAAGAAGACCATCGCGCTCGACTACGCGGTGCTGGGCAACGACCAGCCCGTCGATCCGACCAACCGCTTCTACTTCGCGGGCCTGCCGCAGCGCACCTTCGATCTGGACAAGGCCAAGTTCCACCTGCAGAAGTCGGGCGTGACGGGCAAGATCCCGATGGTCACCTCGCCCGCGGCGATGTATTCCACCGAGATCGCGCTGCTGCTGCAGCAGTCGGGCCAGCGCATCGGCCTGGACCTGGATGTCAAGCGCATGCCGGCCGACGGCTACTGGTCCAACCACTGGCTCACCAACCCCGTGGGCTTCGGCAACGTGAACCCGCGCCCCAGCGCGGACACGCTGCTCACGCAGTTCTTCAAGTCCGACGCGGCATGGAACGAGTCGCGCTGGAAGAGCCCGCAGTTCGACCAGTTGCTGGTGGCCGCGCGCGCCGAGACCGACCAGGCCAAGCGCAAGCAGATGTATGCCGACATGCAGACCATGATCCACCAGGAGGCAGGCATCGGCATCCCGCTGTTCCTCGCCAGCATCGACGGCCACAGCTCCAAGCTCAAGGGCCTCTCGCCCATTCCGCTGGGGGGGCTGATGGGCTATGCATTCGCGGAGCACGTGTGGCTGGAGGCTTAAAAGACAGGAACACCCCCCTGAGCGGCTGCGCCGCTTCCCCCCGCTTTCGCCTTGCCGTGCAAGGCGGGCAGGGGGACGCAGCCCTCGCTGCGGGGCGGCCCTTGCTCGGCTACCGCTGGCTTGGGCCGCGCCAGTTTCAGGCCAAGTGGGCGGCACGCAGCGCCGTGGACAACTGATACGGACCCTTCATGAACCGTGTGATTCTCAAGCTCCTGGCGCAGCGCGTGCTGCTCGCGCTGCTGTCGCTGCTCGCGGTGTCGGCGGTCGTGTTCGCCATCACGGCCGTGCTGCCCGGCGATGCCGCGCAGGAGCAGCTCGGGCAGGACGCCACGCCCGAGGCGCTGGCCGCGCTGCGGTCGCAGATGGGGCTGGACGTGCCCGCGCCCCTGCGCTACGTGCGCTGGCTGGGCGGGGCGGTCCGGGGTGACCTGGGCATGTCGGCCACCACGCAGATGCCGGTGGGCGAACTGATCGCGAGCCGGCTGCCCAATTCGCTGCTGCTCGCGGCGGTGACGGCGCTTTTCTCGGTGCCCATCGCGCTGGCGCTCGGCATCGCCTGTGCGGTATGGCGGGGATCGTGGTTCGACCGGGTGGTCTCGACCGGGGCGGTGGCGGTGGTGTCCGTGCCGGAGTTCCTGGTCGCCACCCTCGCGGTGCTGGTGTTCGCGGTGCAGCTGCGCTGGCTGCCCGCCCTGTCCTATGTGAACGACATCGAGTCCGTGGGCCAGATGCTGCGTGCCTTCGCGATGCCGGTGCTCAGCCTGTGCTGCGTGATCGTGGCGCAGATGATGCGCATGACCCGCGCGGCCGTCAGCGACCAGCTGCAGGCCCCCTACATCGAGATGGTCCGGCTCAAGGGTGCCTCGCCGCTGCGCACCGTGATGGCGCATGCGCTGCCCAACGCGGTGGGGCCCATCGCCAACGCGGTGGCGCTGTCCCTGTCGTACCTGCTGGGCGGCGTGATCATCATCGAGACCATCTTCAACTACCCGGGCATCGCCAAGCTCATGGTCGATGGAGTGACCCAGCGGGACATGCCGCTGGTGCAGGCCTGCGCCATGATCTTCTGCGCGGGCTACCTGATCCTCGTCACGCTGGCCGACCTGTGCGGCATCGTCGCCAACCCGCGCCTGCGCCACCGCTGACATGGCGCATTCCGACCAAGGAGCTCCACCGATGGATACCGTTTCCCCTCCATCCGGCGCGCCCGCAGCGCCCGCGGCCCGGCGCGGCGGCCTGCACCGCGCGCTGCGCTGGCTCGCCGGCCTCGGCCCGCTGGGGTTGCTGGCACTGGCCGTGCTGCTGTTCTGGATGCTGGCCGCGCTGGTCGGCCCCTGGTTGCTGGGCGGCACGCCCACGGCATCCGGCGGCGGGACCGACGTGTTCGCGCCCATCGGCGCGGCGCACTGGCTGGGCACGGACTATCTCGGCCGGGACATGCTGGCGCGCGTGGTGAACGGCGCCCGCTACACCGTCGGCGTGGCGCTGCTGGCGACGCTGCTGGCCAGCGGCACCGGCACGGTGCTCGCGCTGCTCGCCGCGGCCGTGGGCGGCAAGCTCGACGCGGTGCTGAGCCGCGTGCTCGATACGCTCACGGCCATCCCGAGCAAGATGTTCGCGCTCATCATGGTCGCCGGCTTCGGCTCGTCGGTGGCCATGCTGGTGGCCACCGCCGCCATCATCTACGTTCCGGGCGCCTACCGCATCGCGCGCTCGCTGGCGGTGAACATCAATGCACTCGACTACGTGGTCGTGGCCCGCACGCGCGGGGAGGGCACGCTCTACGTGATGCTGCGCGAGATCCTGCCCAACATCCTGGGGCCCATGCTCGCCGACCTGGGCCTGCGCTTCGTCTACGTGGTGCTGCTGCTCGCCAGCCTGAGCTTCCTGGGGCTGGGGATACAGCCGCCCGAGGCGGACTGGGGATCGCTGGTGCGCGAGAACATCGGTGCGCTGCCCGAGGGCGGTGCCGCCGTGATCGCCCCGGCCATCGCCATCGCGAGCCTGACCATCGCCGTCAATCTCGTCATCGACAACCTGCCGGGCCGCGCCGCCCGCGAACGAGGAGCCCGCTGATGGGAGCATCCGTCACCGTGCAGGACCTGCACATCACCGCGGGCGGCCAGACGCTGGTGGACCGCGTCAGCTTCTCGATCGCGCCGGGCGAGGTGCTCGCGCTGATCGGCGAATCCGGTTCGGGCAAGACGACCACCGCGCTGGCGCTCATGGGCCATGCGCGCGAGGGCTGCCGCATCTCCGGCGGCAGCGTTCGCATCGGCGATGTGGACGTGCTGGGCCTTTCCGCGGCCGGCCAGCGTGCGCTGCGGGGGCGCACCGTGGCCTACATCGCGCAGAGCGCCGCGGCCTCGTTCAACCCGTCGCGCACCCTGATGGACCAGGTGGTGGAGCCTGCGCGCATCCACGGCACCCTGCCGCGCGCCGAGGCCGAGGCGAAGGCCGTGCAGCTCTTCCGGGAACTGGCGCTGCCCGATCCCGACACCATCGGCAGCCGCTATCCGCACCAGGTGTCCGGCGGCCAGCTGCAGCGCATCATGGCCGCGATGGCGCTCATCACCGATCCGGACCTGGTCATCCTCGACGAACCCACCACGGCGCTGGACGTGACCACGCAGATCGAGGTGTTGCGCGCGTTCCGGCGCGTGGTGCGCGAGCGCCGCGCCACGGCCGTGTACGTCAGCCACGACCTGGCCGTGGTGGCGCAGATGGCCGACCACATCCTGGTGCTGCGCGGCGGGCAGATGCAGGAGCTCAATCCGACCCCGCGCATCCTGGAGGCGCCCGAGCATCCCTACACCCGCAGCCTGCTGGCGGCTGCGCGGCCCGCGGCGCGCGAGGGCGGTGCGGGCAAGGAGGGCGCCGTGCTGCTGGACGTGCGCCACCTGTCGGCCGGCTACGGCCCGAAGGATGCGCAGGGCCGGCCGGCCTCGCTGATCCTGGACGACGTGAGCCTTGTCGTGCGCCGCGGCCAGGCCATCGGCGTGATCGGCGAATCCGGCTCGGGCAAGACCACGCTCGCGCGCGCCATCGCGGGCCTGATCCCCGCGCATGCCGGCTCCGTGGTGTTCAACGGGCGCGAACTCAAGCCCACACTGGCGCAGCGCGAACGCGAGGAACTGCGCCGCATCCAGATCGTGTTCCAGATGGCCGATACGGCGCTGAATCCGTCGCACACCATCGGGCGCATCCTGGCGCGGCCGCTGGAGTTCTACAAGGGCCTGCGCGGGCCGGCGCTGCAGCAGCGCATCCGCCAGCTGCTGGACCTCGTCAAGCTGCCGCACGCCGTGGCGAACCGCCTGCCCGGCGGCCTCTCGGGCGGGCAGAAGCAGCGCGTCAACCTCGCCCGCGCGCTCGCGGCCGACCCGGACCTCATCCTCTGCGACGAAGTCACCTCCGCTCTCGATACCGTGGTGGGCGCCGCGGTGCTCGACCTCATGGCGGAACTGCGCCGGGAGCTGGGCGTTTCCTATCTTTTCATCAGCCACGACCTGCACACGGTGCGCGCGGTGTGCGACGAGATCGTCGTCATGCAGCACGGCCGCAAGCTGGACCAGGTGGCGCGCGCGGATTTCGACCGCGGCCCCCACCATCCGTACTACGAACTGCTCGCCCGCTCCGTGCCTGAACTGCGCCAGGGCTGGCTCGAGGAGCAGGACGACGGGGCCCCGGGCCGCGCCCGTGCGGCGCAGGCCGCATAACCCAACGAACCGAGGAAGACCATGGAGACTATTTTCCGCATCGCGGTGCTGCCCGGAGACGGCATCGGCAAGGAAGTCATGCCCGAGGGGCTGCGTGCGATCCAGGCGGCTGCCGAGCGCTTCGGCTTCGCGCTGGAGCTGCACACCTTCGATTGGGCCAGCTGCGACTACTACCTCGCGCACGGGCAGATGATGCCCGACGACTGGAAGGAGCAGCTCAAGGGCATGGATGCGCTCTTCTTCGGCGCCGTGGGCTGGCCGGCCACCGTACCCGACCACGTCTCGCTGTGGGGCTCGCTGCTGAAGTTCCGCCGCGAGTTCGACCAGTACATTAACCTGCGGCCCGTGCGCCTGTTCGAGGGCGTGCCGTGCCCGCTGGCGGGCAGGAAGCCCGGGGACATCGACTACTACGTGGTGCGCGAGAACACCGAGGGCGAATACACCTCGCTGGGCGGCATCATGTACGAGGGCACGGACCGCGAGATCGTAATCCAGGAGTCGGTGTATTCGCGCAAGGGTGCCGAGCGGCTGCTGAAGTTCGCCTTCGACCTCGCCCAGAGCCGCCCGAAGAAGCACGTGACGCTGGCGACCAAAAGCAACGGCATCGCCATCAGCATGCCGTGGTGGGACAAGCGGGCCGACGATGTGGCCAGGGGCTACCCGGAGATCACGCTGGACAAGCAGCACATCGACATCCTGACGGCGCGCTTCGTGCTGCAGCCGGGGCGCTTCGACGTGGTGGCGGCGACGAACCTGTTCGGTGACATCCTGTCGGACCTGGGACCGGCGACGACGGGCACGATCGGGCTGGCGCCGTCGGCAAACCTGAACCCGGAGCGCACGTTCCCCAGCCTGTTCGAGCCGGTGCACGGCTCGGCACCGGACATCTATGGCAAGAACATCGCCAACCCGATCGCGATGGTCTGGTCGGGGGCGCTGATGCTGGACTTCCTCACGCAGGGCCAGGGCGCGGGGCGGCAGGCACACGATGCGATCGTGGCGGCCATCGAAGAGGTGATCAAAAGCGGCCCGAAGACGCCGGACCTGGGCGGCAACGCCAGCACCACCGAGGTGGGGCAGGCCATCGCCGCCGCCATTTCCGCTGCGGCCTGAGCCGGCCATGAGACCGACGTCCCTCCTGCCGACGAACGATTGACCCGGCCGTGCAACGGCTGCCTTTTCCTGCACCATGACCTCTTCCGCTTCAACCCCCTCCGCCACCTCCGCTCTCTCCGCCGCAGCCCTGCCGCTGGTGCGCAGCCAGCTGTGCATCGCCGGCCGCTGGCAGGCCGCCGCCAGCGGCGCCACCTTCGCCGTCACCGATCCGGCCACCGGTGCCACCATTGCCGACGTGCCCGACGGCAGCGCCCAGGACGCCCGCGCCGCCGCCGACGCCGCCCATGCCGCCTTCGCCACCTGGCGCACGGTGCCGGCCAAGCAGCGCGCGGCCCTCATCAAGCGCTGGAACGACCTCGTCATGGCCCGCCAGGACGCGCTGGGCGCGCTCATCTCCCTGGAGCAGGGCAAGCCCCTGGCCGAGGGCAGGGGCGAGGTCGCCTATGCCGCCAGCTACATCGAGTGGTTCGGCGAGGAGGCCACGCGCATGAACGGCGAGATCATCCCCGCGCCCGTGCCCGGCCGGCGCATGTTCGCCCTCAGGGAGCCCGTGGGCGTGGTGGCCGCCATCACCCCGTGGAACTTCCCCGCCGCGATGATCGCGCGCAAGATCGCCCCGGCCCTGGCCGCCGGCTGCACCGTGGTCTGCAAGCCCGCGGAGGACACGCCCCTCACTTCGCTCGCGCTCGTGGCGCTGGCCGAGGAAGCAGGCATTCCTGCCGGTGTGCTCAACATCGTCACCGCCTCGCGTGCGCACACGCCCGAGGTGGTCGATGCCTGGCTCGATGATCCGCGCGTGCGCAAGATCACCTTCACGGGCTCCACGCCCGTGGGCAAGCACCTGGCGCGCCGCAGCGCGGACACGCTCAAGAAGCTCTCGCTGGAGCTGGGCGGCAACGCGCCCTTCATCGTGTTCGAGGATGCCGACGTGGACGCGGCCGTGGACGGCTTCATGGCCGCGAAATTCCGCAACGGCGGACAGACCTGCGTGAGCCCGAACCGGGTGTACGTGCACGCGGCCGTGCACGAGGCGTTCGCGGGCAAGCTCGCGGCGCGGGTGGCGGGGCTCAAAGTGGGGCCGGCCAGCGAGGCGGCCTCGCAGATCGGCCCGATGATCAACGAGCGCGCGGTCGAGAAGATCGAGCGGCACGTGCAGGACGCCGTGGCGCGGGGCGCGAAGGTGCTCACGGGCGGCCGGCGGCTGGCGGAGCTGGGCGAGCACTACTACGCGCCCACGGTGCTCACGGGCGCGGATGCCACCATGGCCTGCGCCTGCGAGGAGACCTTCGGGCCCGTGGCGCCGCTGACCGTGTTCCACGACGAGGCCGAGGTGATCGCCGCGGCCAACGACACGCCCTTCGGGCTGGCCGCGTATTTCTACAGCCGCGACGTGCGGCGGATCTGGCGCGTGGCGGGCCTGCTGGAGACGGGCATCGTGGGCATCAACGAAGGTGCCCTGGCGGCGGAGGCCGCGCCCTTCGGCGGCGTGAAGGAGTCCGGCTACGGCCGCGAGGGCTCCACCCACGGCCTGGACGACTACCTGCACACCAAGTATCTTTGCCAGGGGCAGCTCGACTGACGGAAGATGCCCGCGCGGCCCCGTGCGCGCTCAGGACGGCAGGGCCGGCAGCGGACGCCCCCGGCCGGCATCCAGCTGCGGCAGGTCGCTGCCCTGCAGGCGGAACACGGCGAGCGCATCGCGCAGCACCGCCACCTGCGCGGCCATGGCCGACGTGGCTGCGCTGGCTTCCTCCACCATGGCAGCGTTCTGCTGGGTCATTTCGTCCATCTGGGTCACGGCGCGGTTCACTTCCTCGATGCCGGCAGTCTGCTGCGCATTGGCCGCGGCGATGCCCTCCATGAGGCCCGAGATCCGCTGCACCGAGTCCACCACGTCGCCCATGGTGCGGCCCGCCTGCTCGACCAGGTCGGAGCCGCTGCGCACCTCGGCCACCGATTCGCTGATGAGGGCCTTGATCTCGCGGGCGGCCGATGCGGAACGCTGCGCCAGGCTGCGCACCTCGCCCGCCACCACCGCGAAGCCGCGGCCCTGCTCGCCCGCACGCGCCGCCTCCACCGCCGCGTTCAGCGCCAGGATGTTGGTCTGGAACGCGATGCCGTCGATCACGCCGATGATCTCGCTGATCCTGCCCGAGCTGGCGTTGATGGCCCGCATGCTTTCCACCACCTTGCCCACGGCTTCGCCGCCCTGGGCCGCCGTCTGCGCCGTGGCCGACACGTACTGCGCGGCCTGCCGGGCGTTGTCGGCGTTCTGCCGCACCGTGGCGGTGAGCTCCTCCATGCTGGAGGCCGTCTGTTGCAGCGAGGAGGCCTGCTGTTCCGTGCGGCGTGACAGGTCGGCATTGCCCTGCGCGATCTCCGCGGCGGCGTGGTCGATCGTGCCCGTGGCCTGCTGGATGCGCTGCAGGATATGCCCGAGCCGGTCGCGCATGAAGCCGATGGCATGCATCAGGCTGCGGTCGTCGCCGCGCCGCAGGGCGATGTGGGCCTGCAGGTCGCCCTCGGCCATGCGCAGTGCGGCCTGCGCCGCAGCGGCGGGCTCGCCGCCCACCGAACGCTCGATGTCGCGCACGACGAAGCCCGTGATCACCGAAATGCAGATGCCGAGCAGGGCGAGCACGCCCAGGGCGCGGTAGAGCGTGCTGCGGAAGGTCTGTTCGATGTCATCCACGTAGTCTCCGGCCACCAGGTCCCAGTTCCACGGCTTGAATCGCACCGCATAGCCAATCTTGGGGCTGGGGGCGTCGCTGCCGGGCCGTGGCCACCAGTATTCTAGGAAGCCGCGCCCCTGCGCCGAACTGCCGGCGGCCGCGATATCGACATACAGCGGCGTGCCCTTGGCATCCTTGAAGGACAGCATGTTCCTGCCGTCGAGCTCGGGCTTGATCGGGTGCATCACCATGACGGAGTCGGCACCGACGATCGTCACGTAGCCGTCCTTGCCGTAGCGCTGCGCCGCCACGCGCTCCCTCGCCGCGCGGCGTGCTTCCTCCGGCGTCATTTTCCCGGCCCCGGCCTGCTTGTCGTAGTCGCCGACCACGGACAGTGCCATGTCGGTGATGTCGGCCAGGGCGGTGCGACGTGCTTCGTACTGGAGCGAACGCGTCTGCCAGGCGTTCACGAAGGTGAGGGCGAACAGGCCCAGCAGGGCCAGGACGAGGGGAAGCCAGAGCTTCTGCCGCAGGGTGAGTTGTTTCATGGGGTAACACTATTGCAATGCGGCGCATTGTCGAAGCCGCCCCCAGGTCGATCCAACGCAAAATCTCGCGTTGCCTCCATCGGAAAAATCGATGAAAGCATTTGAATTTTCTTTAGGGTCAAAACCGTTCTGACGCCATCGGGGCTTACCCGAGGGGTGCTGCACCGCCGCGAGGCATTCAGGCCGCCGGCTTCCGCCGCCGCGCCACCATGGTGCGCGCGGCATAGGCCTGCGCCGAACCGAGCACCGTTTCGGCGATGTCCGAACCGGGGTCGTCGCGAAAGCAGGCATGGACGGGAAGGGGCGTGAGCACGCAATCGCTGGGCAGCACGCGCAGCGGCACGCGTCCCGACAGGTGCCGGGTGACCGCGCGCGGCAGCAATGCGATGCCGAACTCGCCTTCCACCAGCTGCAGCATGGCGGAAATGGACGAGACGGCATGCACCCTCGGCACAGGCAGCGCAGCCTCCTGGAAGAGTTTCATGAGCGTCTGGTGGGGCTGGGAGCCGCGCAAAAAGGTCAGGAGGTCGTGCTGCGCGAGCCGGGCGAGATCGTAGTGGCGCTCGGTATGCAGCGCCTTGTGGCCCACGAACACCATCTCCATCGGTGCCATCGAGAGGGTGCGGACGCCATTGTCCGCCACGGGTATCCCGGTGAAGACGAGATCCTGCGCGCCGCGCCGCACCTGGTCCGCCAGTACCGCGGAGGTGTCCACGGTGAGCTCCAGCTCGAACCCCGGCCGGCTCTTGCGCACGTCCTTCAGCCAGCCGGTCAGCCAGCTGTGCACCACCGATTCGATGGCCCCGATCCGCAGCACCGCCGGTGCATTCCGGCTGCCGCCCAGCTCGTCCTTCACTCGCCGCTGCAGCGCCAGCAATTGCACGGCCAGCCGCTGGAAACGCTGGCCCGCGGCCGTGAGCCGGAACTGGCGCTCGCGCCGGTCCAGCAGCACCACGCCCAGCTCCGCTTCGAGCGAGGCGATGCGGCTCGACAGCGCGGATTGGGTGATGTGCAGCTTTTCAGCAGCCCGCGTGATGCTCTTGAGCGAAACAGCCCAGTGGAAGGCCTCGACGAAGCGCAGGTTCATGGGCGGCATTGTGGCCGCACGCATCCCGGCAGTACGCCCGCACGGGGCCGCTTTTCAGCCCCGTGCCGCCACGCGGCAAGCCGCGTACATGTCCTGCGCCGGCTGGTAGGCGCCGGTCTGCACGTCCATCAGCCCGAGCACCGAGTGGAAATAGTTGTCGTGCGTGATGCGGCGGCTGCGCAGGTCCTTCTGCAGGCAGGCGGTGGCGATGCCGGTGCGCTGCTGCATGGCGGGCGACAGCCAGGTGATCCACGGCACGTGCTTTTGCACGTCGGGCGCGATGGAGTAGGGCATGCCGTGCAGGTAGATGCCGTTCTCGCCCAGGGACTCTCCATGGTCCGCCACATACACCATGGCCGTCTCGGCGCTGGCCGAGCGAGCCTCCAGCCAGTTGATGGTGCTGTTCAGGAAATGGTCCGTGGAGACGATGCTGTTGTCGTAGGCATTCACCACCTGTTCGCGCGTGCACTCCTGCAGCGCGGAGGTCTTGCACTCGGGCAGGAATTTCTTTTGCGAAGGCAGCGAGCGCCTGGTATAGGCCGGCCCGTGGCTGCCCATCTGGTGCATCACCACCACCACGCCGCGCGCGCGCTGCTCGGCGGGCAGGGCGGCGATGCGTGCATCCAGTCCCTGCAGCATGACATCGTCCAGGCATTCCTTGCCGTCCGCGCACCACGTCGGGTCGGTCGGCGTGGCAGAGGTGCTGACCGTGGGAACGCGGTCGCACACGCCCTTGCAGCCGGACTGGTTGTCCACCCACAGCACGGCCAGTCCGGCATGCTGCAGCACGTCCATCAGGGTTTCATAGTCCGCGCTGCGTTTTTCGTAGGCTTCCTTGCCCAGGTGCGCGTACATGCAGGGCACGGACGCCGCCGTGCTGGTTCCACAGGACCAGGCATCGGTGGCGCTGGCAATGTCCTTGCGGGCCGACAGCTCGGGCGTCGTGTCGCGCGCGTAGCCGTTGAGGCCGAAGTTGCCGCTGCGGCCGGTCTCGCCCAGCACCAGCACCAGCAGCGGGGGCCTGGCCTGCCCTCCGTAGCTCGCGCCCAGCCGGGCGTCGCGGCCCAGGGGCTGCAGCGGGCCGCGGCTGCGGCGCAGCGGCTTGGCCGCGAGGCTGCCGACGGCATAGACGCTGTTGAGCGGATTGATCAGGTAGCGCATGCGCGTGTGGTTGCGCATGGTGGACGAGAAGTCCTGGAAGACCGCGAGGATGCAGGCCGCCGCGACGGCCAGCGCACCCAGCATGAAGGCCGCCTGGTGCACCGCCCGGCGGCGCCAGCCCAGCGGGCGCACCCGGATCCGCGCCAGCCACACCAGCGGCGGCCCGGCCATGGCCAGCATCGACAGCGGCAGTTTCCAGGTGACCAGGTCGGCCGCCTCGTGCGCATCCGTCTGGACCACGTTGGTGATCATGCCGGGATCGATCACGATGCCGTAGGTGCCCATGAAATAGGCGCCAGCCGCAGCGGCCAGCACGGCCAGCGAGAGCACGGGCTTGAGCGCCTTGCCCCAGGCCAGGACCGAGAGCACGGCCGCCGTGGCGAACGACACCGCCACCATGAAGGCCAGGAAAAACACACCGCCGCGCAGGGTGTGGGCGCCCGGCAGGCGCATCACCTCGCTCCAGAGCGGGAGATTGCAGACCGTCCCGATCCAGAGGCAGGCGGTCAGCAGCACGGCCATGGGATGCAGGCCTTCGGCGGACGCGCGGGCCAGGGGACGGCCGGACGCGGCGGAAGGGAGGCGGAACGGGAGCACGTACGACGGGAGCATGGCAGCAGTGTGAAAACTGCGGCTTAAGACAGCATTAATGGGCCCGCGGGCCGCCTGGTTTCGCCACCGTGGTGCGCCGCCAGAGGCATCCGCTGCCCGGCGGCCGCATGCAGGGCCTGCAGGCCCTGCGGGTCGTGTGCTGTCATCCATCCCTCCTGCATGTCGCCTTGCTGGCCGTCCGGCCGCTGTCATCAAGGCGACATTGTTCCGCCATCCGAAAAGATGGAAGGCAGGATTTTCCCGAATGGTCGAGCTTGCTCCGGGATGGAATGGAAGGGGCGGGGCCTCAGCCCAGCCGGTCTGCGTGGTGGGCGATGTGGTCGCCGATCACCGACTGGACGAAGTAGTAGCCATGGTCGTAGTCCGCGTGCCGGCGCAGGGTGAGCGGCTGCTTGACCAGCGCGCATGCCGCTTCGAACACGTGGGGGTGCAGCTGCTCTGCAAGGAAGGCATCCGCCATGCCCTGGTCCACCAGGATGCCGTCCGGGTAGGGTGCGGCGGGCTGGCGCTGCATCAGCACGGTGGCGTCGTGCGCCTGCCAGGTCTTGCAGGACACGCCGAAGTAGCGGCGGAAGGCCTTGTCGCCCCAGGCGCACTGGGAGGCCGCGCAGATCGGCGCGATGGCCGACAGGGAGCGGAACACGCCACGGTGGCGCAGGGCCAGCGTAATCGCGCCGTGGCCGCCCATGGAGTGGCCCATGACGCCCAGGCGCGCCGTGTCGATCGGCAGCACCCGCTCCAGCAGAGGGATCAGCTCCTCGATGAGGTAGCTTTCCATGCGCCAGTGGCGCTGCCACGGCTCCTCCGTGGCATCGAGGTAGAAGCCGGCACCGATGCCGAAGTCCCACTCGGTATTGGCGCCTTCGAAGGCCTCGGCCTGCGGGCCGCGCGGGCTGGTATCGGGCGAGATGAGGGCGATGCCCCGCTCGGCGGCGAAGCGCTGGGCGCCCGCCTTGATCATGAAGGTTTCCTCGGTGCAGGTCAGCCCCGCGAGGTACATCAGCGTGGGCACCTTCCGCCCGGGTTCGCGCAGCGCCGCGGGAGGCAGGTACACCCCGAACTTCATCGGGAGGCCGATTTCCACGGAGGAATGCCGGTAGAAACGCTGGGAGCCGCCGAAGCAGGCGTGCTCGCCCAGCAGTTCCAGGCCGGGCACCTGGGCGGCGCGGGGCCTGCGCGCGGCCGCTTCCAGCGCGGCCTTCACGTCGTCGGGAGGTTCAATGGGTTGGTAGGTCATGGCTGTGGATCGGAGTCGCATGCCGGGCGGCACCGGCCCGGCAGGCGCTATTGGATCAGTAAACGACGACGCCGCGAATCGACTCGCCCCGCTTCATCAGGTCGAAGCCCTTGTTGATGTCCTCCAGGGGCATCGTGTGGGTGATGAGGCTGTCGATGTCGATCTTGCCTTCCATGTACCAGTCCACGATCTTCGGCACGTCGGTGCGGCCGCGCGCACCGCCGAAGGCCGAGCCCTTCCACTGCCGGCCCGTGACGAGCTGGAACGGGCGGGTGCTGATCTCCGCGCCGGCCTCGGCCACGCCGATGATGATGCTCTGGCCCCAGCCCTTGTGCGTGCACTCCAGCGCCTGGCGCATCACCTTGGTGTTGCCGATGCACTCGAAGGAGTAATCGGCGCCGCCGTCGGTCAACTGCACGATGGCATCCACCACGTTCTCCACCTCGTTCGGGTTGATGAAATGCGTCATGCCGAACTGGCGGGCCATCTCCTGGCGGGCGGGGTTGATGTCCACGCCGATGATCTTGTCCGCGCCCACCATCTTCGCGCCCTGGATCACGTTCAGGCCGATGCCGCCCAGGCCGAACACCACCACGTTCGCGCCGGCCTCCACCTTGGCCGTGAACAGCACCGCGCCGATGCCGGTGGTCACGCCGCAACCGATGTAACAGACCTTGTCGAAAGGCGCGTCCTCGCGGATCTTGGCCAGCGAGATCTCCGGCGCCACCGTGTAGTTGCTGAAGGTGCTGGTGCCCATGTAGTGGAAGATCGGCTCGCCGTCGAGGCTGAAGCGGCTGGTGGCGTCGGGCATCAGGCCCTTGCCCTGCGTGCCGCGGATCAGCTGGCACAGGTTGGTCTTGCGCGAGAGGCAGAACTTGCACTGCCGGCACTCGGGCGTGTAGAGCGGGATCACGTGGTCGCCCTTCTTGAGCGAGGTGACGCCCGGGCCCACGTCCACCACCACGCCCGCGCCCTCGTGGCCCAGGATGGCGGGGAAGATGCCTTCCGGGTCGGCGCCCGAGAGGGTGTAGTAATCGGTGTGGCAGATGCCCGTGGCCTTGATTTCCACCAGCACCTCGCCGAACTTCGGGCCCTGCAGGTCCACGGTCTCGATGGTCAGGGGTTCGCCGGATTTCCAGGCGACGGCTGCTTTGGTTTTCATGGGAGATGCTTTCGGAAGGGAGGAGAGGAGGGCGGGTGGCCGGCCCCGGGGGGTGGCGCGTCGATCGGGGACAATCCGCGCATGCCCCGGCCGGCCGGGCCGCGCGAGCGAAAAAACAATCCCGCTTTATAGAGCAAGCCGGGCAGGCCTGGCCAGCGCGGGCCCGCCGATGTCCGGTGACCGGCCCGCTTTGTCCGATGACCGCCCCCCTTGCCCACCGCATGCACCCAGCCCAGCCCCTGTCCGTCCACATCGTCATCTATCCGGGCTTCAAGGCGCTGGAGGCCGTGGGGCCGCTCTCGGTGTTTGATTATGCGAACGTGCACCTCGCGCGGCGCGGCCGCCCGCCCGGCTACGCCGTATCGGTGGCGGCGCGGGCGCGCGGTCCCGTGCGCTCCGACACGCTGATGGCCCTGGACGCCACCGAGCTGCTGTGCACCGGCGGCGATGCAGTGCGCGGGGCAATGCCGGACACGGCCCTGCTGGTTGGCGCCCGCCACATCGAGGCGGCCCTGGCCGATGCCCCGGAGATCGTGGCATGGGCACGTGCTGCGGCTCCGCGCGTGCGCCGCATGGTGGCCCTGTGCTCCGGCAGCTTCTTCCTGGCCGCCGCGGGCCTGCTCGACGGGCGCCGGGCCGCGACCCACTGGAGCGTGGCTGCCCGGCTGCAGGAACTGCATCCTGCCGTGGCGGTCGATCCCGACGCGATCTACGTGCGCGACGGCCACCTCTGGACCTCCGCCGGCGTCACCGCGGGCATCGACCTCGCGCTTGCCCTGGTGGAGGAGGACTACGGCCATGCGCTCGCGCTGGAAGTGGCGCGCGACATGGTCATGTACCTCAAGCGGCCCGGCGGGCAGTCGCAGTTCAGCGTGCAGCTCGCCAGCCAGGCGACCACCCACCGCGGCATGCAGGAAGTGCAGGCCTGGGCGCTGGAGCACCTGTCCGGGCCGCTCACCCTGCAGGTGCTGGCCGGGCGCGCCGCGATGAGCGAGCGCCACTTCCGCCGCGTGTTCGCGCAGGAGACGGGGCGCAGCCCCTCGGCCTTCGTGGAGTCGGCCCGGCTGGAGGCCGCGCGCCGGCTGCTCGAATCCGACGCCGCCCTGCCGCTCAAGACCGTGGCCGCGCGCGTCGGGCTGGGCTCGGAGCAGGCGCTGCGGCACCTGTTCCTGCGGCACCTGGGCATCCCGCCCCAGGCCTACCGGGAGCGCTTCGGCGACTGAATTCCGACCATGCATCTCACCGCCCTGACTGCATTCCCCGATACCGAGCTACGCACCGCCCGCTGCCTGCTGCGCCCCTTCCGCGAGAGCGACCTGCCCGGCATCTTCGAGGGCCTGAGCGATCCGCGCGTGATCGAACACTACGGCGTGCGCTATGCCAGCCTGGAGGCCACCCGCGAGCAGCTCCGCTGGTATGGCCGCATCCAGCAGGAGGCCTCCGGGCAATGGTGGTGCATCTGCCTGGGCGGGGCCCCGGAGCGCCTGATCGGCGCCTGCGGCTTCAACGACATCGACCGGGAACACCGCCGGGCCGAGATCGGCTACTGGCTGCTGCCGGCGTACTGGGGCAGGGGCCTGGCCCGCGAGGCCGTTGCCGCAGCCATCCGCCATGCCTTCGACCGGCTGGGCATCCACCGGATCGGGGCCGATGTGGACATGGAGAACCACGCCAGCGCCGCGCTGCTGGCGAGGCTGGGGTTCATGCGTGAGGGAGTGCGGCGGGGGTATGAGATGAAGGAGGGGCGGCCGATCGATCTGCAGCTGTTTTCTCGGCTGGCGACGGATCAGTAGGGGCGTTTTATGTTCCGGACCTGAATGAATTTCCGTTATGAAAATCATTGCGCATTGTTGATCGGTCTTTCCTGCTGGCCCGCTAGGATGCCGCCTCCAGATGGGAGATGCGTGAATGGCGGGGTTTCAGGAAATTTGGAGGAGCCATCCCGGCGTGACAAGGGAAAAGCCTTTGCTCCCTGTCGCAACCTATGAGAACCAATGCGCTGTCAATCTGTCTGCCGCCCTTATTCGGGCTGGCTGCGACCTCTCCACCTTCAAAGGTGTCCGGTCTTGGCAGCAGGGGGTTACCAGATATCCGCTGCGAGCTGAGGAGTTGGCTTCATGGCTTGACACGGCCGCATCAAGGCTTCCTGGCCGATCTGTCCGATTCGTCGGAAAGCAGATTGAAAACCCGCAAACCGGCACGGATCTTTTCAAGTCAATCCATGGAAGAACAGGTATTCTGTTCTTCAGAAATTATTGGGGCCCGGGCAGGCAGGGAGACCACATTGACCTATGGAACGGATCGAGGATGACTGCGCTGAGTTCGTGGTTTCGGATCCACTGGGGAATCTCGCTGGAGGGGTATTGGTCAGACTATCTCAAGGCAGAAGAGGTGCGTTTCTGGAACGTCCCATGAAGATTTTGTGGGCTATTTTTTGGGGCTCGTTATTCGCCGCCGCCGCGTACTTCGGCATGTTCCACGTTTTTGCCGCGTGGTATGGCCCGCGCTACATCAGGAGCGACAACGACATCGGGGATCTCATCATGATCTCGCTGGGCGTGTGCTGCCTCGCCTTCATGCTCGGCGGATGGGTGGGATACAGGCTGCATGGCCGCATGCGGCGACGCAGCGGCAACCGTGGGCATTCCCATCAGGGCGAACAATGAAAAAAACGCCGCGGAGGCCATCCTCCTGCGGCGGTTTGTCCTGTTGCCAGCACGGCCACCATGTGACCGCGCCCTGGCAACCTGTCAGCGCTGCGCGATCGGCTTCACCGTGCGGGGCTCGGCGCCCACGAACAGCTGGCGCGGACGGCCGATCTTGTACTCGGGGTCGCCGATCATCTCGTTGAGCTGGGCGATCCAGCCCACGGTGCGGGCCAGGGCGAAGATGCCGGTGAACAGGTTCACGGGGATGCCGATGGCGCGCTGCACGATGCCGGAGTAGAAGTCCACGTTCGGGTAGAGCTTGCGCTGCACGAAGTAGTCGTCTTCCAGGGCGATCTTTTCCAGTTCCTTCGCCAGGGCGAACAGCGGGTCCTTCTCCAGGCCCAGTTCGGCCAGCACCTCGTTGCAGGTTTCCTGCATGAGCTTGGCGCGCGGGTCGTAGTTCTTGTACACGCGGTGGCCGAAGCCCATGAGCTTGACGCCGGAGTTCTTGTCCTTGACCTGCTTGATGAACTCGCCGATCTTCTCCACGCCGCCCTGGGCCTGGATGTCGTGCAGCATGTTCAGGGCCGCTTCGTTGGCGCCGCCGTGGGCGGGACCCCAGAGGCAGGCCACGCCGGCCGCGATGGCGGCGAACGGGTTGGTGCCCGACGAGCCGCACAGGCGGACCGTGGAGGTGGAGGCGTTCTGCTCGTGGTCTGCGTGCAGGATGAAGATGCGGTCCAGCGCGCGCTCGAGCACGGGGTTGACCTTGTACTCCTCGCAGGGCGTGCCGAACATCATGCGCAGGAAGTTGCCGGCATAGCTCAGGTGGTTCTGCGGGTACATGTACGGCTGGCCCACGCCGTACTTGTAGGCCATGGCGACCAGGGTCGGCATCTTGGCGATCAGGCGGATGGCCGAGATCTCGCGGTGCTGCGGATTGTTGATGTCCGTGCTGTCGTGGTAGAAGGCCGACAGGGCGCCCACCAGGCCCGTAAGCACGGCCATCGGGTGCGCGTCGCGGCGGAAGCCGCGCAGGAAGAACTGCATCTGCTCGTTGACCATCGTGTGCTTGGTCACGCTGTCGCTGAATTCCTGCTTCTGGGCGGCGTTCGGCAGCTCGCCCTTCAGCAGCAGGTAGCAGGTCTCGAGGTAGTCGCAGTTCGTGGCCAGCTGTTCGATGGGATAGCCGCGGTAGAGCAGTTCACCCTTGTCGCCGTCGATGTAGGTGATCGACGACTGGCATGCGGCCGTGGACAGGAAGCCCGGGTCGTACGTGAACATGCCCGTCTGGGCGTAGAGCTTGCGGATGTCCACCACGTCCGGACCCACGCTGCCGTGGTACACGGGCAATTCCACGCTCGGGCTGCCATTGCTGAACGAGAGCGTTGCTTTGTTGTCTGCCAGTTTCATTGAGTTTCCTTCGTAGTTAGCCCGCAAGCGGTGGAGTTGCCGGCGCGCGGCGGCGCAGCAGTTCGAGCACCTCCCTGACGTCTCCGGTATCGAGCTCGCCGGAGGGTTCCTTGCGCCGCAGCAGCAGGTCCAGCAGGTCGTTGTCGGAGAGGTCCATCAGGGTGGCGATGCCCTGCGCCTGGCGATGTGTCAGGCGGGAGCCATGGGTCGCGAAGAACTGCTCGATGAAGAGGTCGTTCTCGACCAGGCCCCGGCGGCTGCGCCACCGGAGCTTGGCGACTTCGCGGTCGTCGAGCAGGTCTTCCGGCATGTGCAAAGTCAGATGGCGCGGCGCACCATCAGTTCCTTGATCTTGCCGATGGCCTTCGTGGGGTTGAGGCCCTTGGGGCACACGTCCACGCAGTTCATGATGGTGTGGCAGCGGAAGAGGCGGTAGGGGTCTTCCAGGTTGTCCAGGCGCGCGCCCGTGGCTTCGTCGCGGCTGTCGGCGATGAAGCGGTAGGCCTGCAGCAGGCCGGCGGGGCCCACGAACTTGTCGGGGTTCCACCAGAAGCTGGGGCAGCTGGTCGAGCAGCTCGCGCACAGGATGCACTCGTACAGGCCGTTGAGCTCGTCGCGTTCCTCGGGGGACTGCAGGCGCTCGCGCTCGGGCGCGATGCCTTCCGTGATGAGGTAGGGCTTGATCGAGTGGTACTGCTTGAAGAACTGCGTCATGTCCACGATCAGGTCGCGGATCACGGGCAGGCCCGGCAGCGGCTTGAGCACGATCGTGCCCTTGAGCGTGCTCATGTTGGTGAGGCACGCCAGGCCGTTCTTGCCGTTGATGTTCATCGCGTCGGAGCCGCAGACGCCTTCGCGGCAGGAGCGGCGGAACGAGATGGACGGATCCTGCGCCTTGAGCTTGATCAGTGCGTCCAGCAGCATGCGCTCATGGCCGTCGAGCTCGATCTCGACGGTCTGCATGTAGGGCTTGGCGTCCTTGTCCGGATCGTAGCGGTAGATTTGAAAGGTGCGCTTCATGGTGGTGTCTCGTGGGTTCTCGTGGGCGTATCAGAACGTGCGGACCTTGGGCGGCACGCTGTCCACGGTCAGGGGCTGGAGGTTCACGGGCTTGTAGGTGAGGCTGTTGCTCTCGCTGTGCCACAGCGTGTGCTTCATCCATTCCTTGTCGTTGCGGCCCAGCGGGAAGTCGGGGTGGTCGGCGGGGTGCTCGTAGTCATAGACCGTGTGCGCGCCGCGGCATTCCTTGCGCGCAGCGGCCGAGACCATCGTCGCCTGGGCGACCTCGATGAGGTTGTCCACTTCCAGCGCTTCCATGCGCGCCGTGTTCCACACCTTGGACTTGTCCTTCAGCGTGATCGCGCCCACGCGCTCGCGGATCGCGTTGATCTTCACGACGCCTTCGTCCATGCCTTCCTGCGTGCGGAACACGCCGGCGTGCTGCTGCATCGATGCACGGATGTCGTTGGCGATGTCCTGGGCATAGATGCCCTGGCTGGATTCCTGCAGCTGGTTGAGGCGGGCCAGCGTGCGGTCGGCGCCGTCGGCCGGCAGCGGCTTGTGCTCGCCGCTGTTCTTGACCATCTCGACGATGTGGCGGCCGGCGGACTTGCCGAAGACCAGCAGGTCGAGCAGCGAGTTCGTGCCCAGGCGGTTCGCGCCGTGCACGGACACGCAGGAGCATTCGCCCACGGCGTACAGGCCGTTCACCACCTGGTTGTGCACGTCGCCGTTCTGGATCACGACCTGGCCGTTGATGTTGGTCGGGATGCCGCCCATCTGGTAGTGGATGGTGGGCACGACCGGGATCGGTTCCTTCGTGATGTCCACGTTGGCGAAGTTGACGCCGATCTCGTACACCGAGGGCAGGCGCTTGTGGATGGTCTCCGCGCCCAGGTGGTCGAGCTTGAGCAGCACGTAGTCCTTGTTGGGACCGCAGCCGCGGCCTTCCTTGATCTCCTGGTCCATCGAGCGCGAGACGAAGTCGCGCGGCGCCAGGTCCTTCAGGGTGGGCGCGTAGCGCTCCATGAAGCGTTCGCCGTTGCTGTTGAGCAGGATGGCGCCTTCACCGCGGCAGCCCTCGGTCAGCAGCACGCCCGCGCCGGCCACGCCGGTGGGGTGGAACTGCCAGAACTCCATGTCCTGCAGCGGGATGCCGGCGCGCGCCGCCATGCCCAGGCCGTCGCCGGTGTTGATGAAGGCGTTGGTCGATGCCGCGAAGATGCGGCCCGCGCCGCCGGTGGCCAGCAGCACGGCCTTGGCCTGGAGCTGGTAGAGCTCGCCGGTTTCCAGTTCGAGGGCCGTCACGCCGACCACGTCGCCGGAGGCGTCGCGGATCAGGTCCAGGGCCATCCACTCGACGAAGAAGTTCGTCTTGGCCTTCACGTTCTGCTGGTAGAGCGTGTGCAGCATGGCGTGGCCGGTGCGGTCGGCCGCGGCGCACGCGCGCTGCACGGGCTTCTCGCCGTAGTTGGCCGTGTGGCCGCCGAAGGGGCGCTGGTAGATGGTGCCGTCCGGGTTGCGGTCGAAGGGCATGCCGAAGTGTTCCAGCTCGTACACCACCTTGGGGGCTTCGCGGCACATGAACTCGATGGCGTCCTGGTCGCCCAGCCAGTCGGAGCCCTTGATGGTGTCGTAGAAGTGGTAGTGCCAGTTGTCCTCGCTCATGTTGCCGAGCGAGGCCGACACGCCGCCCTGCGCCGCCACGGTGTGCGAGCGGGTGGGGAAGACCTTGGAGAGCGAGGCCACGTTCAGGCCCGCGCGGGAGAGTTCCAGCGCGGCACGCATGCCGGAGCCGCCCGCGCCGACGATGACGACGTCGAACTTGCGCGTGGTGATGTTCGCTTTGGTGTAGCTCATTGTTGTGTGCTCTTTCAGTCGCGGGGGAATCGGATCAGAGG
Organism: Acidovorax sacchari; assembly: GCF_042847045.1. Lineage (NCBI taxonomy): Bacteria > Pseudomonadati > Pseudomonadota > Betaproteobacteria > Burkholderiales > Comamonadaceae > Acidovorax > Acidovorax sacchari. The sequence goes on along the minus strand of NZ_AP035783.1, from coordinate 3,497,910 downwards.
CGCCAGAGGATCTGGATGCCCCAGCCGGCACAGCCGACGAGCCAGAAGATCGTCAGCGCCTGCAGCGCGAGGCGCAGGCCGACGGGCTTGACGTAGTCCATCCAGACGTCGCGCATGCCCACCCAGGCATGCCATGCCAGGCCGACGATGACGGAGAAGGTGAGAACCTTCATCCACTGCGCGGCGAAGATGCCGGCCCAGCGGTCGTAGCCGATAGGGCCCTTGGTGAGCACCAGCTGCGCCAGCACGACGAGGGTGAAGACGGCCATCAGGGCCGCGGTGACGCGCTGGCTGAGCCAGTCGCGCGTGCCGTAGTGGGCACCGACGACGGTGCGCTTGGAGCCATAGTTCACGGACATGGGGAAATCCTTGGGAATCGTGGAAGGGGGAGGGCGGTGCGCTGGCCGGGGCTCAGTACAGGCCGAAGAGCTTGGCGCCGAGGATCACCGTCAGGCCGAGGCTGATCGCCAGCGTGACCTTGGCCGACATGCTGCCGAAATGCTTGTTCACGGCGTCGTGGCTCACATCCATCCAGAGGTGGCGCAGGCCGGCGGTGAAGTGGTGCAGGTAGGCCCAGATCAGCGCCAGCACCACGAGCTTGATGAACCAGCCGGGCACGAAGCCCAGGCCCGCGGTGAACGCCGAGGTGAACTTGCCGAACGAGATCTCCGAGGACACCGAGGTGTCGAACATCCACAGCACGAACGGCAGCAGCAGCAGCATGATCACACCGCTGATGCGGTGCAGGATCGACACCCATCCCGCGGCCGGCAGGCGGTACGTGGGCAGGTCCGTGAGGGCGTTGATGTTGCGGAATTCAGGCCGCTTTTTGGCGATCTCGGTCATGGCGGTGCTTTCGTGGATGTAACTGCTTTGTAATTTCGCGCAGGCGAAACGCCCAAAATTCTATTGCAATGCAACAAGGCGGAGTTTGTGGGTACTACGATTTCCATCCCGCGGCTGTACGCACAGGGAGGACTGCCGGTTCACTGCAGGGCATTGTGGTAGTGGTGCGTGTCGGTCCGGTAGAGCCCTCGGCGTAACTCCATCGGAACATCGTTGTAGGTATAGGCGGTGCGCTCCACGCTCAGCAGCGGCGTGCCGGCGGGAACGCCCAGCAGCCCGGCCTGCGCCGCGTCGGGCAGCACCGCGCGGATCTTCTCGTCGGCACGCACCATGCGCACGCCGAAATCGAGCTCGAACATCGCATAGGTGGGGCCGGGATAGTCGGCCAGCCGTTCGGCCGTGAGGCCCTTGAAGGTCTGGCCGGGCAGCCAGATGTCCTCCAGGATGGTGGGCACGCCCGCGAACGAGAGGATGCGCCGGGCCATGACCACGGCGTCCCCGCCGCGCAGTGCCAGGGCGCGCGCCACGTCGGCGCTGGCTCGCGTGCGCCGGCATTCCACGATGCGGCGCTGGGCCGGGCCTTCGGCGTCCGGGTCGCCCACGTCGGGCTGCAGCTTCAGGAAACGGTATTGCACATGGCGCTCGGCATGGGTGGCGACGAAGGTGCCCTTGCCCTGGCGGCGCATCACGAGGTTCTCGGCCGCCAGTTCGTCGATCGCCTTGCGCACCGTGCCCTGGCTCACGCGGAAGCGGGCCGCCAGTTCCATTTCGCTGGGGATGGCCTCGCCGGGCTTCCATTCGCCCTGCTGCAGGCTCTGCAGGATGAGCCCCTTGATCTGCTGGTAGAGCGGACTGAAGGCCGGCGTCGGCGCACCCGTGCCGCCGGCCGTCGGGGCGGGGCTGTCGGGGGTGGCTGCCGGTGGGGTGGACATGCGGTTCGTGGGGCTCGGGCGCCGTGTGCGGCGGTCCGCATCATATCTTATATAAGACATAAGACAAATTGACCCTCGCCGGAAATCGGCGGTACACTCGGTAGCTGTTCTGCAGGACCCTGGCTGCTTGGATCGACTGGCGCTGGTGCCCCTGCACCGACACCCGTTCCATCCCATCATCTGGAGTTCCCCTCATGAGCAAGAAGCCCGTCCGCGTCGCCGTCACCGGTGCAGCCGGTCAAATTGGTTACGCACTGCTGTTCCGCATCGCCTCCGGCGAAATGCTCGGCAAGGACCAGCCCGTCATCCTGCAACTGCTGGAGATTCCCGACGAGAAGGCCCAGAAGGCGCTCAAGGGCGTGATGATGGAACTTGAGGACTGCGCGTTCCCGCTGCTGGCCGGCATGGAAGCCCACAGCGACCCGATGACCGCCTTCAAGGACACCGACTACGCCCTGCTGGTGGGTGCCCGTCCGCGCGGCCCCGGCATGGAGCGCGCCGACCTGCTGGCCGCCAACGCCCAGATCTTCACGGCCCAGGGCAAGGCCCTGAACGCCGTCGCCTCGCGCAACGTGAAGGTGCTCGTGGTGGGCAACCCCGCCAATACCAACGCCTACATCGCGATGAAGTCGGCTCCCGACCTGCCGGCCAAGAACTTCACCGCCATGCTGCGCCTGGACCACAACCGCGCCGCCAGCCAGATCGCTGCCAAGACGGGCGGCAAGGTCGGCGAGATCGAGAAGCTGACGGTGTGGGGCAACCACTCGCCCACGATGTACGCCGATTACCGTTTCGCCACCATCGGCGGCAAGAGCGTCAAGGACGCCATCAACGACCAGGTCTGGAACGCCGACGTGTTCCTGCCCACGGTGGGCAAGCGCGGCGCCGCCATCATCGAGGCGCGCGGCCTGTCCTCCGCCGCCTCGGCCGCCAACGCCGCCATCGACCACATGCGCGACTGGGCCCTGGGCTCGAACGGCAAGTGGGTCACGATGGGCGTTCCGTCCAAGGGCGAGTACGGCATTCCCGAAGGCATCGTGTTCGGCTTCCCGGTCATCACCGAGAACGGCGAGTACAAGATCGTCGAGGGCCTGGAGATCGACGCGTTCAGCCAGGAGCGCATCAACAAGACGCTGGCCGAGCTGCAAGGCGAACAGGACGGCGTGAAGCACCTGCTGTAAGGCGGGCCCGCCCGACGGCTGCACCTCTACCGCGACGCCATGAACGACTGGAATCCCGCGCTCTACCGACGCTTCGAGGACGAGCGCACGCGTCCGGCCCGTGAACTGCTCGCACGGGTGCCGCTGTCGGCTGCCTCCCATGTGGTGGACCTGGGCTGCGGCCCGGGCAACTCCACCGAACTGCTGGCCGCGCGCTTCCCCGGGGCGCGCGTGACCGGCATCGATACCTCCGCCGCCATGCTGCAGAGCGCCCGCGAGCGCCTGCCCGCGGCGGAATTCCTGGAGGCCGACATCGCCGCCTGGGCGCCGCAGCCGGGCGACGCGCCCGACCTGCTCTATGCCAACGCCTCCCTGCAATGGGTGGGCGGGCACGAATCCCTCATTCCCAGGCTGTTCGCCGCGCTCGCGCCGGGCGGCGTGCTGGCCATCCAGATGCCGGACAACCGGCAGGAGCCCTCGCACCGCACCATGCGCGAGGTGGCCGGCCAGGCGCCCTGGCGCGACGCCATCGGCGACGCGGCCGCGGTGCGCACGCGCATCCTGGGCATCGCCGACTATTACGACCTGCTGGCGCCCATCGCCCAGAGCGTGGACGTGTGGCACACGGTCTATCAGCATCCCATGGCCTCGGCCGCCGCCATCGTCGAATGGGTGAGCGGTACCGGCCTCAAGCCCTTCGTCGATCCGCTGCCCGAATCGCAGCGCGCCGGCTTCCTGGCCGCATACGAGCGCGGTATCGATGCCGCCTATCCCGTGCGTGCCGACGGGCAGCGCCTGCTCGCCTTCCCGCGCATGTTCATCGTGGCGCGGCGCTCCGCATGAACTCCGCGGTGGCTGCTCCCTCCAGGCTGCATCCCGCCCAGGTGCTGCTCGGCGCCCAGGCCGCGGCCGCGCGGCTGCCGGTGTGCGACCACTACAGCGGCGTCGAGGTGCGGATGCGCAAGAGCCTGCAGTTGCAGGCCGAGATGGCGGCCGAGTTCGGCCGCTGCGTGTTCGACGTGACGCTCGACTGCGAGGACGGCGCACCTGCCGGCCAGGAGCGGGCCCATGCCGAACTGGTCGCTGCGCTGGCGCGCGATGCGCAGCCCGGGGCCCGCGTGGCGGCCCGGGTGCACACGGTGGACCATCCCGCCTTCGCGCACGACGTCGCCACCATCGCGGGGGAGGCCGGGCACCGGCTTTCCCACCTCATGGTGCCGAAGGTCGAAACCGTGGACGACGTGCTGCGCGCCGAGCGGGCCGTGAATGCCGCGGGCGCCACCGCGCTGCCGCTGCACGTGCTCATCGAGTCGCCCGCGGCCGTGCACCACGCCTTCGAGATCGCGGCCCATCCGCGCGTGGAGTCGATCAGCTTCGGCCTCATGGACTTCGTGTCCGCGCACGGCGGGGCGATCCCCGCGCGGGCGATGGGCGTGCAGGGCCAGTTCGAACATCCGCTGGTGGTGCGCGCCAAGCTCGAGATCGCGGCCGCCTGCCATGCCCACGGGAAGGTGCCCTCGCACTGCGTGGTGACCGAATTCAGCGATGCCGCCGCACTGCGCGCCGCGGCCGGCCGCGCCGCGCGCGAGTTCGGCTATACCCGCATGTGGAGCATCCACCCGGCCCAGATCCGTCCGATCCTGGAGGCCTTCGCGCCGGCCCGGGACGAGATCGCCCAGGCCGCCGCCATCCTTTCCGCCGCCGAGCACGCCGCATGGGCTCCCATCAGCGTGGACGGCGTTCTGCACGACCGCGCCAGCTACCGCTATTTCTGGCAGGTGCTGGAGCGTGCACACCAGACCGGCCGCGAGCTGCCTCCAGAGGCGCGCGGCTGGTTCGATTCCACCGCGGCAGCGGTCGCCTGACGCACCGGCTGCCCTCCACGACCCCGTTCCCACGACCTCTCTCCCTTGCTGGAGCTTCCATGAAACAACTCGTCGCTTCCGCCCTGATGCTGCTGAGCCCCGTCCTGGTGATGGCGCAGGATGCCACCCCGGCTCCGGCCAAGCCCGCACCCAAGGCTGCTGCGAAAGCCGCCCCCGCCAAGGACTCCAAGGAGGCGAAGAAGCCTGCCGCCAAGTCCACCCAGAGCGCGAAGGCTGCCCCCGCCAAGGACGCCAAGAAGCCCGTGCACGTGGCCAAGGCGCATCCGCAGAGCAGCCGCGCCCAGCTCAAGAGCGCCACCAACCAGGTGGCCTCGGGCCTGATCGCCGCCGAGGCCGCCCTCAGCCCCGCGGAACTCGAGATCGCCCAGCGCGTGCACACCGGCCACATTCCCTGCGAACTGGGTGCCTCGGTCAACATCGAGGCCGATCCCAAGTCGCCCGGGTACTTCGAGGTCGCCGGCAAGAACTTCCACTACCGCATGACGCCCGTGGCCACGAGCACCGGCGCGGTGCGCCTGGAAGACCAGAAGGCCGGCGCGGTCTGGATCCAGATCTCCAACAAGTCCATGCTCATGAACCAGAAGCTGGGCCAGCGCCTGGCCGACGAATGCATGAGCCCGCAGCAGGTCGCCGTCAGCGAGACCATCCGCAAGAACCCGCAGCCGAGCCTGCTGGATGCGCCCGCTCCGGCACCGGCCGCTGCGGCCGCTCCGGCGGCTGCACCCGCTGCCGAAGCGCCCGCCAAGTAAGCGCTGCGGCGTCCTGGCCTGCGATGGACGGGCGCCGCTCGCGGCGCCCGCAGGACCGGCTTTGCCCCAAAAATCCAACGATCGAACCCACCGGAGAACACCATGTTGAAAGCCTACCGTGACCATGTGGCCGAGCGCGCCGCCCTGGGCATCCCGCCCCTGCCGCTCGACGCGAAGCAGGTCGCCGAACTGATCGAGCTGATCAAGAACCCGCCCGCCGGCGAGGACGCGTTCCTGCTGGACCTGCTCACGCACCGTGTGCCCCCGGGCGTGGACGATGCCGCCAAGGTCAAGGCCAGCTTCCTGGCCGCCGTGGCGCACGGCGACGTGAAGGTGGGCCTGATCTCCAAGGCACAGGCCACCGAGCTGCTGGGCACCATGGTGGGCGGCTACAACGTCCATCCGCTGATCGAACTGCTGGACGACGCCGAAGTGGCGGGCGTGGCTGCCGAAGCGCTGAAGAAGACGCTGCTGATGTTCGACTTCTTCAACGACGTGGCCGACAAGGCCAAGGCCGGCAACGCCAAGGCCAAGGAAGTCATGCAGTCGTGGGCCGACGCCGAGTGGTTCACCAGCCGCCCCGAAGTCGAGAAGAAGATCACGGTCACCGTCTTCAAGGTGCCCGGCGAAACCAACACCGACGACCTCTCCCCGGCGCCCGACGCCTGGAGCCGCCCGGACATCCCGCTGCACTACCTCGCCATGCTGAAGAACACTCGTCCCGACGCGGCCTTCAAGCCCGAGGAAGACGGCAAGCGCGGCCCGATGCAGTTCATCGAGGACCTGAAGAAGAAGGGCCACCTCGTGGCCTACGTGGGCGACGTGGTGGGCACGGGCTCGTCGCGCAAGTCGGCCACCAACAGCGTGATCTGGGCCACGGGCGCCGACATCCCCTTCGTGCCGAACAAGCGCTTCGGCGGCGTGACGCTGGGCGGCAAGATCGCGCCCATCTTCTTCAACACGCAGGAAGACTCCGGCTCGCTGCCGATCGAGGTCGATGTCTCGAAGCTGGAAATGGGCGACGTGATCGACGTGCTGCCCTATGAAGGCAAGCTGGTGCGCAATGGCGAGACCGTCGCCGAGTTCCAGCTCAAGAGCGACGTGCTGCTCGACGAAGTGCGCGCCGGCGGCCGCATCAACCTGATCATCGGCCGCTCGCTGACCTCCAAGGCGCGCGAGTTCCTGGGCCTGCCCGCGTCCACCGCGTTCCGCCTGCCCCAGGCCCCCGCCGAGACCAAGGCCGGCTTCACGCTGGCGCAGAAGATGGTCGGCCGCGCCGTCGGCCTGCCGGAAGGCCAGGGCGTGCGCCCCGGCACCTACTGCGAACCCAAGATGACCACCGTGGGCAGCCAGGACACCACCGGCCCCATGACCCGCGACGAGCTGAAGGACCTGGCCTGCCTGGGCTTCTCGGCCGACATGGTGATGCAGTCCTTCTGCCACACGGCCGCCTATCCGAAGCCCGTGGACGTGAAGACGCACCGCGAGCTGCCCGCCTTCATCAGCAACCGCGGCGGCGTGGCCCTGCGCCCCGGCGACGGCGTGATCCACAGCTGGCTGAACCGCCTGCTGCTGCCCGACACCGTCGGCACCGGCGGTGATTCGCACACCCGCTTCCCGATCGGCATCTCGTTCCCCGCGGGTTCCGGCCTGGTGGCCTTCGGCGCCGCCACCGGCGTGATGCCGCTGGACATGCCCGAATCCGTGCTGGTGCGCTTCAAGGGCGAACTGCAGCCCGGCGTGACGCTGCGCGACCTGGTGCATGCCATTCCGCTGTACGCCATCAAGCAGGGCCTGCTGACGGTGGCCAAGGCCGGCAAGAAGAACATCTTCTCGGGCAAGATCCTCGAGATCGAGGGCCTGCCGGACCTGAAGGTGGAACAGGCCTTCGAACTGTCGGACGCTTCCGCGGAGCGCTCGGCCGCCGGCTGCACGATCAAGCTCAACCCCGAGCCGATCAAGGAATACCTCACCAGCAACGTCGTGCTGATGAAGAACATGATCGCCGACGGCTACGCCGATGCGCGCACCCTCAAGCGCCGCATCGAGAAGGTCGAGGCCTGGCTGGCCAACCCCGAGCTGCTGGAAGCCGACAAGGACGCCGAGTACGCTGCCGTGATCGAGATCGACCTGGCCGACATCACCGAGCCGATCGTCTGCTGCCCGAACGATCCGGACGACGCCAAGTTCCTCTCGGAAGTGGCCGGCACCAAGATCGACGAGGCCTTCATCGGCTCGTGCATGACCAACATCGGCCACTTCCGCGCGGCCGCCAAGCTGCTGGGCGGCCAGCGCGACATCCCCGTCAAGCTGTGGGTCGCGCCGCCCACCAAGATGGACCAGAACGAGCTGATCAAGGAAGGCCACTACGCCGCCTTCGGCACGGCCGGTGCCCGCACCGAAATGCCGGGCTGCTCGCTGTGCATGGGCAACCAGGCGCAGGTGCGCGAGGGCGCGACGGTGATCTCCACCTCCACCCGCAACTTCCCGAACCGCCTGGGCAAGAACACCAACGTGTTCCTGGGCTCGGCCGAGCTCGCCGCCATCGCGTCGCGCATCGGCAAGCTGCCCACCAAGGAGGAGTACCTCAAGGAAATGGGCGTGATCGATGCCGACAAGGCCAGCGTGTATCGCTACATGAACTTCGACCAGATCGAGGAATACGCGGACGCCGCCAAGTCCGTGGCGGCCTGAAGTACCGCACTGCGAAGGCCCCGGGGAGCAATTCCCGGGGCCTTTTTCTTTGTCCGTTTCCGCCGGCCTCTCCACCTTCCTTAGGCAGGGCTGAAGCGGCCGGCCCGCCACGGAACATTTACAGTCCGGGCGGCGTCCGACGCCCAAGAACCACGACAACGCGCACCGCCATGTTCAAGTCCTTCTTTCTCTCCCGCCGGTGGTGGGCCTGGTCGATCGCCGGCTCCGTCTTCATCCTGCTGGCCACCTGGTACCGCGTCGAGCTCGACGTGCAGATCAACGACTGGTTCGGCAGCTTCTACGACCTGATCCAGAAATCGCTGGGCCAGCCCGGGAGCATCACGGCGGGGCAGTTCTGGGGGCAACTCTCCACCTTCTCGCGCATCGCTATGGTTTACGTGACCACGGCGGTGGTGGTGGACTTCTTCTGCAAGCACTACATCTTCCGCTGGCGGCAGGCGATGAACGAGCACTACATGGCCGCCTGGCCGCGACTGCGCCACATCGAGGGCGCGGCGCAGCGGGTGCAGGAAGACACGATGCGCTTCGCCACCACCATGGAGGGCCTGGGCCTGACGTTCCTGCGCAGCCTGATGACGCTGGGCGCCTTCGTGCCGGTGCTCTGGGTGCTGTCGGACAAGCTGACCGGGCTGCCGGTGATCGGCGCCGTGCCGCATTCGCTGGTCTGGGTGGCGTTGTTCTGGTCCCTGGGCGGCACCTTGCTGCTGGCCGTGGTGGGGGTGCGCCTGCCGGGGCTGGAATTCCACAACCAGCGCGTGGAGGCCGCCTACCGCAAGGAACTGGTGCTGGGCGAGGACGACCACGCGCGCGCCGCGCCGCCCACGGCCGCCGCGCTGTTCGCCGACGTGCGCCGCAACTATTTCCGCCTGTTCTTCAACTACCTGTACTTCGACGTGGTGAAGTGGTCGTACCTGCAGGTGAGCGTGCTGGTGCCGCTGGTGGCCCTGGGGCCCACGCTGATCGCCGGCGTGATCACGCTGGGCGTGATGCAGCAGATCTCGCGGGCCTTCGACCGGGTGCTGGAATCCTTCCAGTTCCTGGTGCAGAACTGGAGCACGGTGGTGGAGCAGATCTCCATCCACAAGCGGCTGCGCGCGTTCGAACGGCAGATGCTGGAGGATGCGGCGCCGCTGCCGGAGGCGGTGCCGGTGTCCGCAGCCCCCTGACCGGACTTCCGGTCAGGCCCCGGCAGCCAGGCGTGCCAGCGCCTCGCGCGTGGCGTCGTCCGCCGGGAAGAATGACTCCACGGCGAGTTCCTGCAGCGTCACGTCCACCGGCGTGCCGAACACGGTGATCGTGGTGATGAAGGAGAGGATGCCGGCGGCGGTGCGCAGGCGCAGCGGCAGGGCGATGCCGGCACCCGGGCCGGTGAATGCCGGCGTATCGCCCTCCGGCGGGCAGTCCTGTACCGGGTAGCCGGCGAGTTCGTCCCGCAGTGCCTGCAGCGGCGCGTCGCCGTGTGTTTCGATCTGCTGGTCCAGGCGGTGCAGCAGGTGTGCCTTCCAGGCGGCGGCATTGGCCAGGCGCGGCCCCAGGCCTTGGGGGTGCAGCGACAACCGGAGCACGTTCACGGGCGGTGCCAGCAGGTGGTCCGCCACCCCCTGCAGCAGCAGCGGCACCACCGCATTGGCGGCGACCATGTTCCAGTGGCGGTCCACGGCGAGTGCCGGGTAGGGCTCATGGCCGCGCAGCACCAGATCGACGGCCTCGCGCGCGGCGCGCATGTCGGGGTGGTCCAGCCCCCGCGCCGCGTACATGGGCGCGAAGCCGGCGGCGACCAGCAGGGCGTTGCGTTCGCGCAGGGGCACGGCCAGGCGCTCGGCCAGCCGCAGCACCATGTCGCGGCTGGGCGCGGCGCGGCCCGTTTCCACGCAGCTCAGGTGGCGCGTGGATACCTCGGCCTCCAGCGCCAGGTCCTGCTGGCTCAGGCGGCGCTGCCGGCGCCAGTGGCGCAGGTGGTCCCCGAAGGGCGAATGCGTGCCGGGGACCGGGGAGGGATGCGCGGGCCGGTGGTGGGGGCCGGCTTGAAGGGCGGAGGTCATGGTGGGAATCGTATCGGCGCAGCGCGGGCAGTCCATGACCTCCCGGGTCATGGACCGACCGCAAAGGGGGGCCGACCATGCGGTCCCAGGGTACGGAACGGGTCCGTGCCCCGTCCCCATCCACCACGCAAGGAGCCTTCCATGCCTCTCTCCCTCTTCGCCTCGCCCCGTTTCCTTCCCCGCGTCCTCTGGGCGGATGCCGCCGGGTGCGCGGCAGCCGGTGCGGTGCAGTGCGCCGCCGCCGGGCCGCTCGGCGCCGCCACCGGCCTGCCTGCCGCGCTGCTGTCCGCGACCGGATGGTTCCTGCTGGCCTACGCAGCGGTTGCCGCGGTCATCGCAACCCGGCCCGCCATGCCGCGGGCGCTGGTCCTCCTGCTGGCCATCGGCAACCTGGGCTGGGCCGTGGGCTGCGTCGCCCTGGCCTTCGCCGGGCCGTGGGATCTGCCGGGTTACGGCGTCGCCTGGCTCATGGCCCAGGGCGCTTTCGCGCTGGTGCTGGGGGACCTGCAGTGGATGGGGCTGCGCCACCAGGACCCGGCCGGCTTCGCGGCAGGGCAGCCGCGTGCGGCCTGACACTGCCTGCGCGTGCCGTCAGGGCCGTGCCTGCGCGGGCTCCGCGGTGGCCGGATCGAGGATGCGCGCGAGCATCGCGCCTTCCGCCGGGCCTTCCAGCGGGATGCGCACGCGCAGCGGGCTGCCCGCGGCCACGTGCAGCGGCTCGCCGCTCGCGGCCGCCTGCATGCGTTCCAGGCGGACCGTGCGGTTGCCGGCAGGATGGATGATTTCCAGCCGGTCGCCCACCGCGAAGCGGTTCTTCGTTTCCACCTCGGCCCATCCGTCGCCGCAGGCCAGCACCTCGCCCACGAACAGGCTGCGCACGGGCTGCGAACTGCCCGTCCCATAGTTCTGCAGGTCCTGCGCCGGCCGGCGCTGCAGGAAGCCGGCCGTGTAGCCACGGTGGGCCAGCCCGTCGAGTTCGGACAGCAACGCCGGGTCGAAGGGCCGGCCGGCCACCGCGTCGTCGATGGCGCGGCGGTACACCTGTGCGGTGCGCGCCACGTAGTAGCGGCTCTTGGTGCGGCCCTCGATCTTGAGGGAATCCACGCCGATGGCCACGAGGCGGCGCACGTGCTCCACGGCGCGCAGGTCGCGGCTGTTGAGGATATAGGTGCCGTGCTCGTCTTCCATCACCGGCAGCAGTTCGCCGGGGCGTTCCTTTTCTTCCAGCAGATAGGCGTGGTCGGCCAGCGGATGGCGGGGTGCTCCGCCGCAGGCCGCGAAGGCGCCGTCGGCACGGGCCTGCTCCGCCTGCAGATCGAAGCCGCCGTCCAGCGGCAGCGGCCGGATCTCGCCGCTGTCGGTGGCGTCCGTGCCCGGCGATGCCGCATAGCTCCAGCGGCAGGCATTGGTGCAGGTGCCCTGGTTGGCATCGCGCCGGTTGAAGTAGCCCGAGAGCAGGCAGCGGCCGGAGTAGGCGATGCACAGTGCGCCGTGCACGAACACTTCCAGCTCGATGTCCGGGCACTGCTGTCGTATGCCCTCGATCTCGTCCAGGCTCAGTTCGCGCGAGAGGATGATGCGCGCCAGGCCCATGCGCTGCCAGAACTTCACGGCCATCGCGTTCACCGTGTTGGCCTGCACCGACAGGTGGATGGGAATGCCGGGCCAGCGCTCGCGCACCAGCATGATGAGGCCCGGGTCGGCCATGATGAGCGCGTCGGGCCCCAGCGCGATCACCGGCTCGATGTCGCGCAGGTAGGTGCGCACCTTGTCGTCGTGCGGCAGCACGTTGCTGGTCACGAAGAATTTGCGGCCGCGCGCATGCGCCTCGCCGATGCCCTGGCCGATCTGTTCGAGCCGGAACTCGTTGTTGCGCGCCCGCAGGGAATAGCGCGGCTGGCCCGCATAGACGGCGTCGGCGCCGAAATCGTAGGCCGTGCGCATCCTGTCGAGGGAGCCGGCGGGCAGCAGCAGTTCGGGCGGGCGGAGCGTCATGGGGCGGTGGGCGGGGAGGGCAGGGCGCGACGAAGCGCGCGATTGTGGCGCCCGGCCGCGGTACGCACCTTGACCTGGCTCATGCTTTGGCCTCAGCCTCCGGCCCCGCGCCACCCGGCGAGGTGGTCCAGCAGGGCGCGGGCATGCCGCGGCAGGGCGCCCGGGCCTGCGCCTTCGTCCGCGCGCACGCACAGCACCAATTCCCGGGCGGCCCAGGCGTCGGACAGCGCCACGCGCCGTATGCCGGTGGACCGGGCCAGGCGCACCGCCGCCGCGCGCGGCACGATGGCCACGAGCCCCGCTCCCAGCCCCACGAGGCGGCATACGGCATCGACGTGCTGCAGGCGCGCGCGGTAGCGCAGCCGCTGGCCCTGGCGCCGCGCCTGGCGGGCGAGATGGGCCTGCAGCGCGCTGTCGTCCGGCAGGCCGGCGAAGTCCTCGTGCGCCGCTTCCGCCAGCGCGATGCGGGTGCGGCCGGCCAGCGGGTGGCCGCGGGGCACCACCAGGTCCAGCGGGTCGGCCACGAAAAGCTGGACCGCAAGGCCCTGCAGGTCGGTGGAGTGCGAGGCGATGCCGATGTCGCACAGGCCGTCGCGCACGCCATCGGCCACGCCGTCGCTGGAGCGCTCCTGCGCATCCACCGCGATGCGCGGATGTGCAGCCAGGAAGGCCGCCAGCGGAGCGGGCAGGTGCTCGCTCATGGCGGAGGTGTTGCAGAGCAGCCGTACGTGCCCGGCCAGGCCGCTGCCGTGCGCGCCGAGTTCTCCGCGCAAATGCTCCATCTGCTGCAGCACGATGCGTGCGTGGTGCGCCAGCGTCTGTCCGGCCGGGGTGGCCTGCACCCCGCGCCGGCCGCGCACCAGCAGCGGTGCGCCGAGCGCCTGCTCCATCGCGAGCAGGCGCTCGCTGGCCGAGGCCAGCGCCAGGTGCGCCCGCTCCGCGCCCGCCGTGATGGTGCCGGCCTCGTGCACGTGGAGGAAAAGCCGCAGGTCCGTCAGGTCGAAGCGCATGCGGCACGCTACCACAGGTGGCGATCTGGCTCCGGAGAATCCGAAGGCTGGCGACGGAACATCCGCATGGTGCCCGGTGGCGGCCGCTTCCAGAATCGCTGCAGGTGCCTGGACCGGGACCTGGCACGGTGGCTTCGGCGAGTGCCGCGCCACGGGCCATGGCGTGGATCGGCGGTGACAACAGGAGCGGAGCATGGCGGACACGGGATGGATGCAGGCATGGGCGCCGGATGCGCTGGCGGCGGCGCTGGTGTTCGTCCTGGCGGGCCTGGTGAAGGGCGTGGTCGGGCTCGGCCTGCCCACCGTGTCCATGGCGCTGCTCGCGCTCTGGATGCCCCCCGCGCAGGCCGCGGCGCTGCTGGTGGTGCCCTCGCTCGCGACGAATGTCTGGCAGATGGGGGCCTGGCGCGAAGTGCCCGGGCTGCTGCGTCGGCATGCCGGGCTGCAGGCCGGCATCTGCGCCGGCACCTGGCTGGGCGCCTGGTGGCTGGGCCCGCCCCAGGGCGCGGGCGCGCGCATGGCGCTGGGGGCTGCACTCATCGCCTATGCGGGCTGGTCGCTGTCAGGGGCGCGACTGCCGTCCATTTCCGGCAAGGACGCCCACGGGCTGGGGTTCGCCGTGGGGGCCGTCACGGGCGCCGTCACCGCGGCGACGGGCGTGTTCGTGGTGCCGGCCGTTCCCTACCTGCAGGCGCTGGGGCTGCAGCGCGACGCGCTGGTGCGGGCGATGGGGCTGTGCTTCACCGTGTCCACGCTCGCGCTGGGCGCGGGCCTGGCGTCGCAGGCCCGGCTGCCGGCCGGCATGCTGGCGGGTTCGGTGCTGCTGCTCGCTCCCGCGCTCGCCGGCATGGCCCTCGGCAACCGTCTGCGCAGGCACCTGTCGCCGGAGACCTTCCGCCGCTGCCTGATGGCGGGGCTGCTGGCGCTGGGCCTGGGGATGCTGTTCGGCTAGCCGGCCAGGCCACGTCACACCCGCTGCTTGCCGAGCTTGCGGGTGAGCGTGCGGCGGTGCATGCCGAGCCGGCGCGCGGCCTCGGAGATGTTGAAGTCCGTCTCCGCCAGCACCTCGTGGATGCGCTCCCACTCCAGGGTCTTGATGGAGCTGGACCGGTTGGTGAGTTCCACCTCGGTGTTGCCTTCGGAAAGGCCGAAGGCGGTTTCGATGTCGTCCGTGTTGGAGGGCTTGGCGAGGTAATGGCACGCGCCGAGCTTCACGGCCTCCACTGCCGTGGCGATGCTCGCGAAGCCGGTCAGCACCACGATGCGCATGGCGGGGTTGCGGGCATGCAGCTTCTGCACGCAGGCCAGGCCCGAGGCCTCGCCCTTGAGCTTGAGGTCCACGACCGCGTAGCCGGGCGCATGCAGGAGCAGCAGGTCTTCCACGCCGGCCAGGCTGTCGGCATGCAGCACGCGGTAGCCGCGGCGCTCGAAGGAGCGCGCCAGGGTCCTGGCGAGGGCTTCGTCGTCCTCCACGATCAGCAGCAGGCGTTCATCGTCCATGGTGTGTGAGTCCGGTGGGTGGCAGCGCGACCGCCGACAGCGGCAGCCGGATGCTGACCTCGGCGCCGCGCTCCGGCAGGTTGCGGGCCGTGACGCTGCCGCCGAGGGTGCGCGCCACGTTCATGGCGAGGAACAGGCCCAGCCCGCCCCCCGCTCGGCCCTTGCTCGACTGGTAGGGCTTGCCGAGCCGCGACAGGATGGCCGGGTCGAACCCGGGGCCGGCATCGGTCACGGTGATGCGCAGCAGGTCGGCGTCGCGTTCGACGGCCATCCCCACCCAGCCGGGCGAGGCGTCCCGCGCATTGTCCAACACATTGAAAACCATCTGCTGCAGCATGGTGTCCGACACCATGGGCGTGTCGGCGCCGAAGCGGTTGTCGTAGTCGAACGCGGCGATGGCGCGCGTGGCCCGCCAGTCCCGCGCGAGCGCATCCACGAAGGTGCGCACCGTGGTCTGCGCGGACGCCTCGCCGCGCGCCTCGCCGGCCGACAGCAGGATGCCGCTCACGATGCTCTTGCAGCGCTGCACCTGGACCTGCATTTCCGCGATCTCGTCCTGCAGCATGCGGTCGGCGGCGAGCCGCTCGTCGTGCCGCCAGTCGCCCAGGATGACGGCCATGGTGGACAGCGGCGTGCCGAGCTCGTGGGCCGCGCCCGAGGCCAGCAGGCCCATGCGGACGATGTGTTCCTCTTCCAGGGCCCGCTGGCGTGCCGCCGAGAGCCGCGCGTCGCGCTGGCGCAGGTTGCGCTCGATGCGGGTGATGAAGATGACGACCAGGATCGCGTTGAGCAGGAAGCACACCAGCAGGCCCAGCAGGTAGGGGCTGGACAGTCCCCGGTGCAGGTCCGCGGGCAGGGGCAGCGGCAGGTTGAAGCGCGACAGCGCCGCGAAGCAGCCGGTGGTGATCGCCACGATCGACCAGATGTATCCGCCGCGCAGCAGCACCGCGCCGACCGCGATCTGCAGCAGGTAGAGGAAGACGAACGGATTGCCGGTGCCGCCGCTCAGGTAGAGCTGCACCGTGAGCACGGCCACGTCGATCAGCAGCGCGAGGAAAAGCTCCACGTTCCGCACGCCGTGCCCGGTGCGCCAGCGCACCAGGCTGACGAGGTTGAAGAGCACCAGGCAGCCCACGACCATGAGCATCTCGCGCACCGGCAGCGACAGCCCGAGGCTGTAGTAGGCGACCTCGATGGTGAACACCTGCCCGATGGCGGCCACCCAGCGCAACTGGATCAGCTGGTGCAGGTTCTTGAGCCCCGCTGCGGCGTTCGCGTAGCGGGCGTTGCGCACCGAAGGCGCGGCCGGTCCGGCCGGGGGCGGCTTCGCGCCGGGCGCCGCGGAGGACGTGGCGCCCGGGCCGGGATCAGTGTGTGGAGCGGTCGGAGGGGTGGTGGGCACGGTCGGCTGCGCGCGGACGAAACTCGTA
Source organism: Acidovorax sacchari (assembly GCF_042847045.1). Taxonomy (NCBI): domain Bacteria; kingdom Pseudomonadati; phylum Pseudomonadota; class Betaproteobacteria; order Burkholderiales; family Comamonadaceae; genus Acidovorax; species Acidovorax sacchari. The sequence continues at coordinate 3,481,645 of NZ_AP035783.1, read as the reverse complement.
GCGTGCCACATACCAGCCTGCACCGACAACCATCAGGGCCAGTCCGTACCACGTGATCGCGTACACCAGATGGCTGTTGGGGAAGCGGATCACGGTCATGCCGGCGCGGGGCCAGGGGCCGGCGCTGGCAGCCGCTCCCTCCCCGATCGCCTGCGGCGGCCGCTGCGCGGGCAGGCCGGCGTCGATGAAGAACGGCGCGGCGCGCGGCAGCTGCCGGTCCGCGGCGATGGCCGCGACGTCGCGCGAGTACCAGCGCTGGGCGGCAGGGTCGTTGGCGCGCAGCAGGCTGCCGCCCGGCTCGCTCATGCGCAGCAGGCCCTGCACGGACGCCTGCGCGCCGCCCGCGTCCGCCGCGGCCAGTGCTTCGCCGCCCGGCAGCCAGCGCGCACGCTGGTCCTGCGGCACGAAGCCGCGGTTGACCAGCACCTGCGTGCCGTCGGGCTGCTGCAGCGGCGTCATCACCCAGAAGCCCGAGCCGAGGTCGGTGGTGGCCTGGGCGAGCACGGTCTGGTCGGAGAGCCAGCGGCCCGTGGCCGCGACGGGCAGGTATTCGTAGCCGGGGGCGTCCACCTGCGGCCATTGCGCGGGCGGTGGCACGGGTACGGGCGCGGCATGCACGCGATGGTCCACGCGCTCGATCAGCGCCAGCTTCCAGGCCCGGCGCTGCACCTGCCAGGTGCCCAGGGCCAGGAAGCCCAAAAACAAGGCGATGCCCACCAGGATGAGCATCGCCTTCAGGAGGGGGGAGCGCCGGCGCGTGCCGGCCTCCGTGTTGCCTTGCGCCACCGCGTCGTCAGGGCGTGTTGTTCACCGGCGGGGGCAGGGGCGCCGTGGATGCGGGCATGTTGTGCTCCGGCATCATGTTGGTGTTCATGTGGAACATCACCCACAGCGTGCCCGCGATGGCGATGGCCACGAACACTACGGTGAAGATGGTGGACAGCATGGTCCAGCCGCCTTCCACCTTGCCGTTCATGTGCAGGAAGCAGACCATGTGGACCAGGATCTGCACCACGGCGAAGGCGCCAAGCACCAGCACGGCCGTGTTGCGGTCGGAGATCACCTTGGCCATGACGAGCCAGAACGGGATGGCCGTGAGGATGATCGACAGCACGAAGCCGACCATGTAGCCCGAGAAGGTGCTGTGCGGGCCGTCGTCGTGGTGGTGGTCGTCGTGCCCGGCGTGGGCATGTGCGTGTGCGTGTGCGTGCGAATTCTGTGCGCTCATGTTTACAGCACCCCCATCAGGTACACAAAGGTGAAGACGCCGATCCAGACCACGTCCAGGAAGTGCCAGAACATCGACAGGCACATCAGGCGGCGCTTGTTCTCGTGGATCAGGCCGTGCTTGCTGATCTGGATCATCAGCACCACCAGCCAGATGAGGCCGAAGGTGACGTGCAGCCCGTGGGTGCCCACCAGCGTGAAGAAGGCCGACAGGAAGGCGCTGCGCTGCGGACCCGCGCCTTCATGGATCAGGTGGTGGAATTCATAGAGTTCCAGGCCCAGGAAGCACAGGCCGAACAGGCCCGTGACCGCCAGCCAGCCCAGCGTGCCGCCCACGTTGCCCTTCTGCTTCTGCAGCATGGCGAAGCCGAAGGTGATGGACGACAGCAGCAGGAAGGCCGTGTTGATGGCCACCAGCGAGAGGTCGAACAGCTGCGCGCCGGTCGGGCCGGCGGCGTAGCTGCGGCCCAGCACGCCGTAGGTGGCGAACAGCGCGGCGAAGATGAGGCAGTCGCTCATCAGGTAGAGCCAGAAGCCCAGCGCGGTGCCGTTCTCTGGATGGGGCTCCTCCGCGAGGTGGTAGTCGCGGGAAGCCAGGGCGCCTGCGGCGCCGGCTTGGTAACGGATATCAGACATGGGAGCGGGCGAGTTGGAGTGTGCGGGCTTCTTCGGTCGTGTTGACTTCATCGGCAGGGATGTAGAAGTCGCGCTTGTAGTTGAACGTGTGGATGATCGCGGCCAGCACGATGCCGGCGAACGACACGCCCGCGAGCAGCCACATGTGCCAGATCAGGGCGAAGCCGAGCACCAGCGAGAACGCGGAGATGACGGCGCCCGCGCCGGTGTTGGCCGGCATGTGGATCGGCTGGAAGCCGGCCAGGGGGCGCTTGTAGCCGTGCTTCTTCATGTCCCACCAGGCATCGATCTCGTGCACGCGGGGCGTGAAGGCGAAGTTGTACTGGGGCGGGGGCGAGGAGGTGGCCCACTCCAGCGTGCGTGCATCCCACGGGTCGCCCGTGAAGTCGCGCAGCTGGTCGCGCTTGAGGTAGCTCACCACGAGCTGCATCAGGAAGCAGCCGATGCCCAGGGCGATGAGGCCCGCGCCGGCGGCGGCGATCACGAACCAGACCTGCAGGGAAGGATCCTCGAAGTGGTTGACGCGGCGCGTCACGCCCATCAGGCCCAGGATGTACAGGGGCGCGAACGCCACCCAGAAGCCCACCACCCACAGCCAGAAGGAGCGCAGGCCCCAGGTGCGGTCGAGCTTGTAGCCGAAGGCCTTGGGGAACCAGTAGTTGATGCCGGCGAACAGGCCGAACAGCACGCCGCCGATGATCACGTTGTGGAAGTGGGCGATCAGGAACAGGCTGTTGTGCAGCACGAAGTCGGCCGGTGGCACGGCCAGCAGCACGCCGGTCATGCCGCCGATGGCGAAGGTGGCCATGAACGCCACGGTCCACATCATGGGCAGCTCGAAGCGGATGCGGCCCTTGTACATGGTGAACAGCCAGTTGAAGATCTTCGCGCCCGTGGGGATCGAGATGATCATCGTCGTGATGCCGAAGAACGTGTTCACGCTGGCGCCGGAGCCCATCGTGAAGAAGTGGTGCAGCCAGACCAGGTACGACAGGATGGTGATCACCACCGTGGCATAGACCATGGAGGTGTAGCCGAACAGGCGCTTGCGGCAGAACGTGGCGACCACTTCGGAGAAGATGCCGAACGCGGGCAGCACCAGGATGTACACCTCGGGGTGGCCCCAGATCCAGATCAGGTTCACGTACAGCATCGGGTTGCCGCCGAAGTCGTTCGTGAAGAAGTTCGTGCCGACGTAGCGGTCCAGCGACATCAGCACCAGGGCGGCCGTCAGCACCGGGAAGGAGGCCACGATCAGGGCGTTCGTGCACAGGGACGTCCAGGTGAAGATGGGCATCTTCATCAGGTTCATGCCGGGTGCGCGCATCTTGATGATCGTCACGATCAGGTTGATGCCCGAGAGCGTCGTGCCCACCCCGGCGACCTGCAGCGCCCATATGTAGTAGTCCAGCCCGGTCCCCGGGTTCTGCGCCCCCAGGTTGGACAGGGCCAGCCAGCCGGAGGTGGAGAACTCGCCCAGGAACAGCGAGATCATCACCAGGATGGCACCGGCGGTGGTCATCCAGAAGCTGAAGTTGTTCAGGAACGGGAAGGCCACGTCGCGCGCGCCGATCTGCAGCGGCACGACGTAGTTCATCAGGCCGGTGACCAGCGGCATCGCCACGAAGAAGATCATGATCACGCCGTGGGCGGTGAAGATCTGGTCGTAGTGGTGCGGAGGCAGGTAGCCCATGTTGTCGCCGAAGGCGATGGCCTGCTGCAGGCGCATCATCACCGCGTCGGCGAAGCCGCGCAGCAGCATCACGATGCCGAGGATCATGTACATGATCCCGATCTTCTTGTGGTCGATGCTGCAGATCCAGTCGCGCCAAAGCGGGCCCCACAGGCGGAAGCGCGTGACCGCGGCGAAGACGGCGAGGCCGCCCAGCATCACGGCGATGAAGGTCCACAGCACGATGGGTTCGTGCGCCATCGGCACGGAGTCCCAGGTGAGCCGTCCCAGGGCCCAGTGGGACGCGGTAATTTGTTCGGAGGACATATCGGGTTTCTTCTGGTGGGGGCCGGCGCCGCCTGCGCGTCAACGGCCCTGCAGGGTCATTGCGGGGTGGTGGCGTTCGCGGTCTCGCGCGTCGTTTCCAGAGAGGCGATCACGCGCGCGGAGTTCTCGGCCGTGCACACGTCCTGGGGCAGGTTCAGGCCGGCGGCCTTGAGGTAGGCCTCGCCGCCGTTGGCATCGATGGCCATCATGTGGTGCATGCACATCTTGCCGTCCTCGACGCAGCGGTTGAGCACCTTCTCGTAGAGCCCGGCTTCCACGGAGGCGAAGCGCTCCACGGGGTTGCGCTCGCTGGGCTTGGCGAGGGCGAGGTAGGTCTTGCTGTCCAGCGCCTTGCCGGAACCCTTGGCATCGGCGACCCACTTGTCGAAGTCGCCGTCGCTCAGGCCGTGGAACTTGAACGTCATGCCGGAGAAGCCCGGGCCGCTGTAGTGCGACGAGAAGCCGTGGTACACGCCCGCCTTGTTGATGATGGCGTTCAGCTCGGTCTGCATGCCGGGCATGGTGTAGATCATGCCGGCCAGGTCGGGAACGTAGAACGCGTTCATCGTGGACGTGGACGTCAGCTTGAAGACGATGGGGCGGTCCACGGGTGCAGCGACCTCGTTCACCGTGGCGATGCCCTGCTCGGGGTAGAAGAAGGCCCACTTCCAGTCCATGGCCACCACCTGGATCTCCAGCGGCTTGACGCTGGCGGGCAGCGCGCGGGCCGCGTCGATGCGGTCCAGGGGGCGGTACGGGTCCAGCTTGTGGGTGCTGATCCAGGTCAGCGCCCCCAGGGCGATGATGATCATCAGCGGCACGGTCCAGATCACCAGTTCCAGCGTGGTGGAGTGGTGCCAGTCGGGGTCGTACTCGGCCTCGGTGTTCGACTGGCGGTACTTCCAGGCGAACAGGAAGGTGAGCAGGATCACCGGGACGATGATGATCAGCATCAGCAGCGTGGCGGTGACGACCAGCTGGCCTTGCTGCGCGGCGACGTCACCCGCTGGATTGAGGACGACGGCCTTGCTGCAGCCGGCGAGGCTTGCAGCCAGGGCGGCCGCGCCGAGCCATGCGGGCCCGCGGAGTTTCATGGTTTTCAGCATGCTTTTGGGGGGCGTAACGAAAAGCGCGTTTAGGGCAAACGCGGATTACAGGACGGGCCAAATGTAATACTTTGGAAGGCTCTGTCGATTGGACATTTTGTCCAAGGTCAAAGTACGGCCCGCCAGCACGGGCTGGCGCGGGTTGCAGACCGACGAGCGCAAAACCATGGTTCGTGTAAGGGTTTGTCCGACCCGTCCTCAGGGAAAAGTCGCCTTGTAGGGGCCACGGCCGGGGTGTAGAACGGAAGCCGTGTTCAGCATGAATCGAGGAGCGTTCATATGAGTGGGCTTGCTGCTTCCCCTTACCCCGCCGGGAATTTCCATCACGAGGAATCCCTGTCCCATGCGGACACCCATGAAGAAGCCACGCCCAGCGAGATCGCGGTCGGCGTCATCATCGGGCGGTCGTCCGAGTATTTCGACTTCTTCGTCTTCGGGATCGCCTGCGTACTGGTGTTCCCGTCGTTCGTCTTTCCCTTCATGACGCGCCTGGACGGCACGCTGATGGCCTTCGCGATCTTCGCGCTGGCCTTCGTCGCGCGCCCGGTCGGCACGGCCATCTCGATGGCGGTGCAGCGGCGCTGGGGGCGCGGCACCAAGCTCACGCTCGCCCTGTTCCTGCTGGGTGCCTCCACCGCGGGCATGGCCTTCCTGCCGAGCTACAACAGCGTGGGCCACATCGCCATCATCGCCCTGGTCGTGCTGCGCCTGGGCCAGGGCCTGGCGCTGGGCGGCACCTGGGACGGACTGCCGTCCCTGCTGGCGATGTCCGCCCCGCCGGAGCGGCGCGGCTGGTTCGCCATGATCGGACAGCTGGGCGCGCCGGTCGGCTTCGCGCTCGCGGCCAGCCTGTTCGCCTATCTCTACAGCAACCTGTCGGTGCAGGAGTTCCTCGACTGGGGCTGGCGCTTCCCGTTCTTCGTCGCCTTCGCGATCAACGTGGTGGCGCTCTTCGCCCGCCTGCGCCTGATCGTCGGGCAGTCCTATACCGAGATGCTGCAGCAGCGCGAACTGGCGCCCGTGGGCGTGCTGGAACTCATGCGCAGCGAAGGCCGCAACGTGTTCCTGGGCGCCTTCGCCGCGCTGGCCAGCTTCGCGCTCTTCCACGTGGTCACGGTCTTCCCGCTGTCCTGGATCTCGATGTATTCCGAGCAGTCGATCACCCACGTGCTGGGGGTGCAGATCGCGGGCGCCTTCTGTGCGGCCATCGCCATCGCCATCTCCGGCCGGCTGGCCGACCGGGTGGGCCGCCGCAACACCCTGGGCGCCATGGCCTGCCTGATCGGGGTGTTCAGCCTGGTCACGCCGTGGCTGCTCAGCAGCGGCACGGTGGGCAACAACATCTTCATCCTGGTGGGCTTCGTGCTGCTGGGCCTGTCGTACGGCCAGGCTTCCGGCACGGTGACGGCCAATTTCTCTCCGCGCTTCCGCTACACGGGCGCCGCGCTCTCCGCCGACCTGGCCTGGCTCGTCGGCGCCGCGTTCGCGCCGCTGGTCGCCCTGGGCCTGTCGGCCAAGTTCGGCTTGGTCGCGGTCAGCGTGTACCTGCTGTCCGGCGTGGTCTGCACGCTGCTGGCGCTGCGCATCAACCGCCTGATCGAGCGCCGCGAATGAACCTTTGAGAGGATCGGCGCGCCGCAGGGCGTGCCGCCACACGGGGAGAAGCGCGAAAGGAAAAGCCCGCGTCATGCGGGCTTTGTCCTTTGGGAGCAGTACAGCGGGCAGTGCCGCAGGCCGGCCGGCAGGGCCGGACGCTGCGGGGGCGCGCGTTACTGCAGGATCTGCGTCAGGTCCAGGGCCGACGTCAGGTCGCCCATCGGCTGGCCGCCGTTCTTGACCAGGGCGGCATCGCGCTGCGCCAGGCCCGGCAGGGTGTCCAGGCCCCAGCGGCGCGTGATGAAGCGCAGGATGGATGCCGTGTCGTACTGCGTGTGGTCCACCACGCCGTGCTTGGCCCAGGGCGAGATGATCAGCGCCGGGATCCGCGTGCCCGGGCCCCAGAGGTCGCCCTTGGGGACGGCCTTGTGGTCCCAGAAGCCGCCGTTCTCGTCGTAGGCCACGACGATCAGCATGTTCTTCCATTGCGGGCTGGCCTGCAGCTGGGCGATCACGCTGGCGATGTGCGCGTCGCCGTCGGCCACGCTGGCATAGCCCGGGTGCTGGTTGAGGTTGCCCTGCGGCTTGTAGAAGGTCACGGCCGGCAGCTTGCCGGCGGCGGCGTCCTGCAGGAACTGCGCGTCGAAATCCTTCAGGTGCTGCGCGCGGTAGGCCGCGGTGGCGGACTGGGTCGGATCGAACTTCGCGTAGTAGTTGAACGGCTGGTGGTGGAACTGGAAGTTCGGCGCGGGCCGGGCGAAGGCGCGGTCCGTGGTGGCCGACGCCAGCGTCGCGTTGTAGCCGCCCGCATACCAGGCCCAGTCGACGTTCTTCCTGTCAAGCAGGTCGGCGATGGTGGTGGCGGTCTGCGGGGGCAGGGTGGTGGCCTTGGCCGGGTCCGCGGTCAGGTTGCTCGCGCCGGTGGCCGGGGCGTTGGAGCTGGGCTGGTAGGCCGGCTGCATCGTGTTGATCGCGTAGAACTTGCCGTCGCCGGCGTAGTTCTTCGGGGCGATGTTGCTGCTGTTCACGAACACCGGCGGGCCGGAGATGGCGGATGCGGGCGAGTTGGCCGCCACCGTGAGGCGCGGCAGGAAGTTGCCGGCGGCGTCCTGGTCCACGGCCGAGATCGAGCCCTTGGCGGCGGAGGTGTCGGCATTGGGATATTCCGGCGCGCAGGCGCACACCAGGTACTGGTGGTTCAGGAAGGACCCGCCAAAGGCGCCCATGAAGAAGTTGTCGGCCAGCACGTATTTCTGGGCCAGCTTCCACAGCTGCATGTTGCTGCCGTCGTAGTAGCCCATGGTGAGGCCGCCCGAATCGGCCCAGGCGGCGAACTTGTCGTTGCGGCCGCCGTTGATCTGCATCTGGTTCTCGAAGAAGCGGTGGTAGAGATCGCGGGTGATCACGTTCGGCCCGACCTGCACGCCGGTCGTCTGGAAGCCGGACGCGGCGTCGATCTGGAAGGGGCGGTTGTCCTGGCTGGCCGTGCTGCCTTCCGGCACGGTGACGGCCTGGCCTGACGCGGTGACGCCGCCCCAGACCTTGGGCAGCCTGGCGAGCACGGAGCCCGCCGCGTCGCGGTCCACCTGGGGCAGGTAGCTGCCGGAGGCGGACGGGTTCACGCCGGGGATGCCGTCGGCGCCGGGATAGAGGCCATAGAGGTTGTCGAAGCCGCGGTTTTCCGCGTAGATCACCACGACGTTCTGGATGCGCTGCTGCAGCAGGCTGTCGGTGGAGGAGCCGTCGCTGCCGCCACAGGCGGACAGCAGGGCGGCCGCGGCGGCGGCCAGAGGGAGGAGGCGAAGGGTGGGTTTCATGGTAGTGCGCTGTTGTGAATGGTTTTATGCGAGGCGCATTGTGGTAACGCGGCTGTGTCCGGCGCATGACAGATGGCCGTCATGAAGCTGACATGGCCGGGGCGCATGCTGGCGCGCCGCGTTTTTCCGGCTTTTTCTTCCCGACCCATGACTGCTCCTGTGCGCGTGTTTTTGGCCTCCCGGTTTTTTCTTCGATGGAGCGGCCCGGCCTGCCTGCTGGGCGCTGCGGGCGTGCTGCTCGGCGTGGGGTTGTGGATGGGGCGCGCCGCCGCATCGGGCGTGGCTCCGGCCGCTGCCCGGCCCGCGGCGCCGGCCGGCGCCATGCCGCCCGATGCGAACCGGATGCAGATGGCGGCGCAGCCGGACTTCGCGCGCATGCAGGCCGTGGGGCAGGCCATGTTCTTCGACAAGGGGCTGTCGGCATCGGGCCGCGTGTCCTGCGCGAGCTGCCATGATCCGGCGCACGCGTTCGGGCCGCCCAACGGCCTCGCGGTGCAGCCCGGCGGCGCCGACGGTGCGGCCCTGGGCGTGCGGGCGGCGCCGTCCCTGCGCTACCAGCAGAACGTGCCGCCCTTCACGATGCACCGCTTCGACGACGATTTCGACGAAAGCGTGGACCAGGGCGCCTCGGGCGGCCACACCTGGGACGGCCGCGCGGGCACGCTGCACGAGCAGGCGGCGATCCCGCTGCTGGCGCCGCACGAGATGGCCAATGCCGGCCCCGCGGCGGTGGTGGAGCGGCTGCGGCGGGCGCCCTATGCGGCGCAGTTCCGCGAGACCTTCGGCGCCGACGCGCTCGACGACGACGCCCGGGGCTTCCAGTGGGCCACGCTGGCGCTGGAGATGTTCCAGCAGGATCCGGCCCGCTTCTACCCCTACAGCAGCCGGTACGACGACTACCTGCGCGGCAAGGCGGCGCTGTCGGCGCGCGAGATGCGCGGGCTCGCGCTCTTCAACGACGCGAAGAAGGGCAACTGCGCGTCCTGCCACCTGAGCGAGGTCAGCCCCAACAACGGGGCATTCCCCGCCTTCTCGGATTTCGGGCATATCGCGATCGGCGTACCGCGCAACCGCGCGCTGCCGGCCAACCGGGACCCGTCATTCCACGACCTGGGCACCTGCGCCACGCTGCCGGCCGGGACGGACGCGAAGGAGCGCGCGGCGCTCTGCGGCGCGTTCCGCACGCCCAGCCTGCGCAACGTGGCAGTGCGGCAGGCTTTCTTCCACAACGGGGTCTTCCACAGCCTGGAAGAGGCGGTGCGCTTCTACGCCACGCGCGACACCGGCCCGGCGCGCTGGTATCCCTATCCGGCGCGCGCACGCGGCGCGCATCCGCGCTACGACGACCTGCCCGCCGAATATGCCGGCAACGTCAACCGGGAAGCGCCGTTCGACCGCCAGCCCGGCGAGGCGCCCCGGCTGACCGAGTCCGAGATCGGCGATGTGGTGGCGTTCCTGCGCACCCTGACCGACCAGGATGCCGTGCCGGCCATGGAGGCGGTGGCGCGGGGCGGACGCCATTCCGCCGTGGCGCGGGCGGGCGCCCGGAGCGCTGCGACAGCCCACTGAGCCGGCCCGGGGCCTGCACCGGCCTGCCCGGAGGCGCTGGTCCGCAGGCCCGTAACCCCGCAGGTTCGCGATCCGCCCGGCCAGGACGGCGCCCCCAGGTCAGTCCTTGGGCCTGAAGCCGATGACCAGCGAGGAGGGTACGCGGCCGTCCACGTCGCGCGGCAGGGTGTCGGTCTTCTCGAGCGCACGGACCACGGCATCGTCCCAGGACTTGTTGCCGCTGGACTTGGTGACGCGGATGCCCACGATGGTGCCGTCGGGCGAGGCCCGCACTTCCACCTCGGTGCGCAGGTTGTCGGAGATGGCGTCCGGATAGACGATGTTCGGGCGCACCTTGGCCGCGACCTTGCCGCCATAGCTGCCCGACGGGCCGGAACTGCGCTGGGCGTTGCCGGTGGCGGTTTCGCCGCCGGTGGCACCCGCCAGGCCCTGCATGCGGCGCAGGTTCTCCTGGCGCAGCGCTTCCAGGCGCTTGGCGTCCGCGGCGTCGGCCTTGCGCTTCTCATCCGCCTTGCGCTTGTCTTCCGCCTGCTTCTTCTGCAGTTGCTCCTGCCGTTCCTTCTCGGCCTGCTGCTTTTCGAGCTTCTCCTGCTGCTCGCGGCGATCCTTCTCGCGCTGCTCTTTCTCGCGCTGTTGCTGCAGTTCCTTCTCGCGCTGCGCCTTTTCCTTCTGCTGGCGTTCCTTCTTGTCCTGCTCGGCCTGCTCCTTGCGCTCGCGTTCGCGCCGGTCCCGTTCGGCCTGCAGCTGGCGTTCCTTCTTCTCCTGCTCGAGGCGCTTTTTCTCGCGCTCGATGGCGATGTCGGCTTCCCGCGGATCGGGCGCGGCCTTCGGCGGCGGTGGTGGCGGCGGTGGGGCCGGTGCGGGCGGTGGCGGGGCCGGGGGCGTGGGCTGCGGCGCCGGCTGGGGCGGTGGCGGCGGGGCGACCGCGGCCGGTGCGGCCTGCTGTGGCAGGGCGGACCAGATCTCGGCCTCGATGGCGGGCTGGTCGGCGCTGGTCTTCCAGTTCACGCCCCAGGTCAGGGCGCCGATGAGCGCGGCATGGACCAGGACGGCGAGCGCGATGGCGCGCAGGCGTCCCGGCGGACGCGTGGGAGCGAACTGGTCTCGGTCGTTGTGGGCGTGCATCGCGTTCGGGAGCGGCTCCGGGGATCGGCTGCGGGGGCGGAAAGGTGCCGGGCGTCAGCCGCCCGACTTGACGGTGAGGCCCACGCGCTGCACGCCCGCGCGCTGCAGCGCGTCCATGGCCTTGACCACGGAGTCGTAGGTCACGTTCCGGTCGGCGGTGACCAGCACCGGCGTGCCTTCTTCCTGCGTGGCCTGCCACGCCTTGGCGGCGGCGCCGAGTTCCTTGAGCGTCACGGGGCGCTCGAGGTCGCCCGTCTTGAGCTGCAGGCTGCCGTCCTTCTGGACGATGACCTGGCCGAAGGCCTTGGGCGCCTTGGCGCCCTTGCCGACGGTGGGCACGTCGATCCGGCTGGGGGTGAGCATGGGCGCGGTCACCATGAAGATGATGAGCAGCACCAGCATCACGTCGATGAAGGGGACCATGTTGATCTCGTTCATCGAGCGGCGGCGGCTGCCGCCGCGCGAGGCCATGGTGGGCATGGGAGGCTCCTTCGCGTGCGTGGCGGGTCAGTGGCCCGAGGCGGAGGACGGGGCCGCGCCCAGGTTGCGCTGCAGGATGTTCGAGAATTCCTCGATGAAGGTTTCCTGGTGGATGGCCACGCGGTCGATGTCGCGCGCGAATCGGTTGTAGGCCACCACGGCGGGAATGGCGGCGAACAGGCCGATGGCCGTGGCCACCAGGGCCTCGGCGATGCCGGGTGCCACCGTGGCGAGGGTGACCTGCTCCATGCCCGCGAAGCCGGTGAAGGCGTGCATGATGCCCCACACGGTGCCGAACAGGCCGACGTAGGGGCTCACCGAGGCGACCGAGCCGAGGAAGGACAGGCTCGATTCCACCACGTCCATCTCGCGCTGGAAGCTCGCGCGCATGGCGCGGCGGGCGCCGTCGAGCAGGGTGCCGGGGTCGGTGATGCGGCGCTCGCGCAGCTTGTGGAATTCGCGCATGCCGCTGGCGAAGATCCGCTCCATGGGACCGGCGCTCTTGGCGTTCTGCGCGGCGCTGGCGTAGAGGTCGTTCAGGCTGGTGCCCGACCAGAACTCGCGCTCGAACTCGTCGTTGAGCGACCGGACGCGCTTGAGCGCGAACAGCTTGCGGAAGATGGCGGCCCAGCTGGCGATGGACACGCCGATCAGCAGCGCCATGACGAGTTGCACCACCCAGCTGGCGTTGAGCACCAGGTGCAGGATGGACATGTCTTGCGAATTCATGATGATGAGAGTTGTTCCAGAAGGTGGCCGGGAATCCGGGCGGGGCGCAGCGTCGCGGCGTCGACCCACCCGATGCGAACGGTGCCCTCGCACAGGGGCGAAGGCTCCGATTCTGTCACGTGCTCCGATTTCAGGAGCGCTCGCTGGCGTATTGTCAGTGATGCCCTTCCACTTTCCTCGAGCGCGGCCGTAACAATCAGTTCATCGTCCAGCCGCGCGGGGCGCAAATAGCGCACGCGCGCGTCGGTTACGACAAACATGCCTCCCGCGAGTTCCCGCAGCCTTTGCTGCTCCACGCCCAGCGAGCGCAGCCATTCGGTGCGGGCGCGCTCGAAGAAGCGCAGATAGTTGGCGTAGAAGACGATGCCGCCGGCATCCGTGTCTTCCCAGTAGATGCGCACGGGCCATTCGAAGCTCATGGGGAGTGCCTGGCGCCGCGTGTCAGGCCAGCAGCCGGGACAGCCGCGCCACGGCTTCCTGCAGCTGCGCCATGGAGTTGGCCGTGGAAAAGCGCACGAAGGTTTCCGGCGCATGGCTGCCGAAATCGCGCCCGGGCGTGAGGGCCAGGTGGGCGCGGCGCATGACCTCGTGGGCGAAATCCCAGCTGCCTTCCACGCCCAGGCGCCGGGCGGCGGCGGTGCAGTCGGCCCAGGCATAGAACGCGCCGTCCGGCCGCACGGGCACGGACAGGCCCAGGGATTCGAGCGCGGGAATGAAGTAGTCGCGGCGGGCCTTGAACTCCGCGCGGCGGCGCTCGTATTCGGCGATGCTGTCCGGCTCGAAGCAGGCCAGCGCGGCATGCTGCGCCACGGTGCTCGGGCAGATGAAGAGGTTCTGCGCCAGCCGCTCCACGACCGGGACCATGGCCTCGGGCACGACCATCCAGCCCAGGCGCCAGCCCGTCATGTTGAAGTACTTGCTGAAGCTGTTGATGCTGACGATGTCCTCGCCGATCGCGAGCGCGGTGTGCCCGAAGGCCTCCTCGTAGGAGAGGCCGAGGTAGATCTCGTCGATGAGGGTGAAGCCGTCGCGCGCCTGCACGGCGGCGTGGATGCGGCGCAGTTCATCGGGCGCGATCGACGTGCCCGTGGGGTTGGAGGGCGAGGCCAGCAGCACGCCGCGGGTCTTCGGGCCCCAGTGCGCGGCGACCTTGTCGGCGCTGAGCTGGAAGCGCTCCCCGGCGGTGGAGGGCACGAGCACCGCGCGGCCGTCCGCCGCGCTCACGAAATGGCGGTTGCACGGATAGCTCGGGTCCGGCATGAGCACCTCGTCGCCCTGCTCGATGAGTGCCAGGCAGGCGAGCTGCAGGGCGCCGGAGGCGCCCGCCGTGACCACGATGCGGCGCGCGGGCACCGCCACGCCGAAGCGCTCGGCGTACCAGCCGCTGATGCGTTCGCGCAGCGCGTCCAGGCCGAGGGCGTTGGTGTACTGCGTGGCGCCGCTGCGCAGGGCGCGGTCGGCGGCCTCGCGCACCAGCGGCGGGGCGGTGAAGTCGGGCTCTCCGATGTTCAGGAAGATCATCGGCTCCGGGCCGCCGGCCACCTCGCGGGCCAGGGCCTGCGCGGCCTTGGCGATCTCCATCACGTAAAAGGGTTCGATGCGCTCGGCGCGCCGGGAGAACTTCATGGGGAGGGGTGTCCGGAGGGGGGCAGGGGGGCCGTGCCGCTCCCGGGGGAGACGGGCGGCAGCGGGGGCGGGCGAAAGGGGCGGGGCGCGCGGCCCGGGCTCAGTCCGTGCGGTCCGCCGCGGCGCCGGGCGCGCGGTCGGCGGCGACCTCGGCCGCCCTCAGCGTGGGCGCGAGGCCGTTGAGCACCCCGTTCACGTACTTGTGGCCGTCGGTGCCGCCGAACTCCTTGGCCAGCTCGACGCACTCGTTGATGACCACGCGCCACGGCACGTCCAGGCAATGCTGGAACTCGTACACGCCGATCCACATGGTCGCGTGCTCGATGGGGGAGATTTCTTCCAGCGTGCGGTCGAGCTTCGGCGCGATGAGCGCGTCCAGCGCGTCGGCGTTCTCGATGCAGCCGTGCAGCAGGGCGTCGTAGTGCGCCGCATCGGCCTTGTGGAAGCCGGAGAGGTCGCGCGTGAACACGTCGATCGCCGTGGCCTCGTTGCGGCCCACGATGTGCTGGTAGAGGGCCTGCAGCGCGAAGGCGCGCGAGCGGCTGCGCGCCGACTTGGACGCGGCCTTGCGCGCGCCCGTGGAGGTGGTGCCGGTGCGCGCCTGCCGCGGCGGGCGCTTGGCGCCGCCGGGCGCCGGGGTGGAGGCGGAATCGTCGCTCAAGACAGCTCCTCCAGCAGGTTCGCCATTTCCACGGCGACGCGCGCCGCGTCACGGCCCTTCTCGGTCTGGCGGGCGACGGCCTGCTCCAGGTTCTCGGTGGTCAGGATGGCATTGGCGATCGGGGTCTGGGTATCGAGCGAGACGCGCGTCACGCCGGCACCGGACTCGTTGGCCACCAGCTCGAAGTGGTAGGTCTCGCCGCGGATGATGCAGCCCAGCGCGATGAGCGCGTCGTATTCGTCCTGCTCGGCCAGGGCCTGCAGCGCCAGGGGCACCTCGAGGGCGCCGGGCACGCGCACGTGGCGGATGTTCTTTTCCTGCACGCCCAGGGCGAGCAGTTCTTCGCGGCATGCGGCCGCCAGGGCCTCGGTGATGCCCTCGTTGAAACGGGCCTGCACGATGCCGATCTGCAGTTTCCTGCCGTCGAGCCTGTCCGCGGTTCCTTTGTCTGCGCCAAACATGGTGTTGCTTATTCCTTGGGGATGTATCCGGTGATCTCGAGGCCGTAGCCGGTCATGCTGGGCAGGCGGCGCTGCTGGCCCATGAGCTGCATGCGCGTGACGCCGCATTCGCGCAGGATCTGCGCGCCCACGCCGTAGGTGCGCAGGTCCATGCGGCCGCGCTCCGGCGCATGCGATGCGCGGGCCGTGCCGTCGAACTGGGACAGCAGTTGCTCGGCGCTCTCGCCGCAGTTCAGCAGCACGGCGACGCCGCTGCCGTGCTGTGCGATGTGGCGCAGGCTGGCGTCCAGGTCCCAGGAGTGCATGTCGCGGCCGACCTCCAGCGCGTCCAGCACGGACAGGGGCTCGTGCACGCGCACGGGGACGCTGTCGTGCTCGCCCCAGGTGCCGCGCACCAGCGCGATGTGGACGGACTGGCTGGGGCCGTCGCGGAAGGCATGGGCGATGAATTCGCCGGCCGCCGTCTGCAGCGGGCGGGTGCCCACCTTCTGCACCAGCGTTTCGTTGCGGCTGCGGTATTCGATGAGGTCGGCGATGGTGCCGATCTTCAGGCCGTGTTCGGCGGCGAAAAGCTGCAGGTCGGGCAGGCGGGCCATGGTGCCGTCGTCCTTCATGACCTCGCAGATCACGGCGGACGGGCTGCAGCCGGCCATGGCGGCCAGGTCGCAGCCGGCCTCGGTGTGGCCGGCGCGCATGAGCACGCCGCCATCGACCGCCTGCAGCGGGAAGATGTGGCCGGGCTGCACCAGGTCGGAGGCCTTGGCATCCCGTGCCACGGCGGCCTGCACGGTGCGGGCGCGGTCGGCGGCGGAGATGCCGGTGGTCACGCCCTCGGCGGCCTCGATGGAGGCCGTGAAGGCCGTGCCCATCTTGGTGCCGTTGCGCGCCACCATGGGCGGCAGGCGCAGCAGCTCGCAGCGCTCGCGGGTGAGGGTGAGGCAGATGAGGCCGCGGCCGAAACGCGCCATGAAGTTGATCGCTTCGGGGGTGACGTGGTCGGCAGCCAGGACCAGGTCGCCTTCGTTCTCGCGGTCTTCCTCGTCCACGAGGATGACGATGCGCCCGGCGCGCATCTCCGCCACGATGTCTTCGACGGGCGAGATGGACGCGGGGGGGAGGGGGGTGTTCATGGGGGCGGGCTTTCGGTGGTCCGCGGCGGCCGGACCGCGCCGCCGGGAAAGGGGAGATTTTAGTGCAGGCGGCCTGCCCCCGCGGCGGAGTCCCGGCGCGCGCGTTCCGGGCCTGCCAGCGCGCCCTGGCACAGCACGGCCGCCAGCAGCGCCAGGCAGGCGAGCTTGGCGGCGCAGAAGACGGCGGCGGCAGTGCCCCATGGCGCCCCGGCCACGTGCAGCAGCGTGTAGTTCTTCGCCAGGTCCGTGGCCGCCAGGAGGCCCATGAACCAGTGGGCGTGGCGCGGCAGCCATGCGAGCCGGCGCCCGCGCGGCACGAGGCGGCGCAGGGCCCAGCCCACCGGATAGGGCAGCCACAGGGTGTAGGCCAGCACGAAGGCGCAGTCCCAGGCCAGCGTCTCGCGCAGCGCGGCGGGGCTGCACGGCGCGCCCGCGGCCGCCTGCCAGGCCGCGGCGAGCTGGGTCAGGGACGGCATGGCGCGCATCCAGCCCGGGGCGTCGTCCAGCGCGCAGGCGCCGCGCCCGGCCAGGGTGGTGGCAGCGAGCAGCAGCGCGACCACCACCGGCAGCACCCATCCCGCGGTGCGCCAGGGCTGGGTGCGGGGCATGTGCTCCGCGGGCACCGCGGCCGCGATGGGCAGGGCGCTGGCGTCGATGGTGTCGTCGGGCTCGCGTTCGCGTGCGTCCAGCGCGGCCCAGACCCAGTACGGGCAGTCGTAGGCCTGGTCGTGCATGGGCGTGTGCGGGTCGCCGGGCTGCAGCTGGCTGCGGTCCAGCCGCAGGCCCTGCGCGAAGGCCTCGTCGGCCATCCAGCGCAGCGTGGTGCGCGACAGGCCGTCCCGGGCATAGGAGCCGCCCACGTCGCTGTGCACGCCGCGGAACCAGCGCTGCGCGAAGCTGCGGTGCATGTGCTCGCGGTCGGAGAAATACGGATCGTCGTAGCGCCGGGGCGTGTAGGGCATGCGCGACTCGTGCAGCGACATCGCATGCCGGACATGGGCGAAGCGCTTGCAGGCGAAGCCGGCCGAGTTGGTGATCTTCAGCCCGCCCAGCAGCCCGATGCCGATGGATTCGACGGTGTCCCAGACGCCCACGAAATGCACCAGGGGCATGCGGCCCAGGGAGAAGTTCTCGATCACGTCGCGCGCGAAGTCCTCGCGATCGCGCGAGCCCGACGGGTTGCGGCGCTGCGGCGGCGCGAAGTAGGTGCGCACCAGGCTCTCCAGCAGGGGCAGGCCTTCCGGATGGACGAGCCCGTACATGTTGACCATGCCGGCCACGGCGCGCGCGGTGAACGCCCCCCGGGAAAAGCCCAGCAGGTAGATGCGGTCCCCGGCCTGGTAGTTGCGGGCGAGGAATTCGTAGGCGCCCGCGATGTTGTGGAACACGCCGCTGCCGAGCGCCAGGCCCGAGAGCCGGTCGCCGGCCTGCCGCAGCCGGGCAGCGACGTTGGCCGGTGGAAACAGGTTGGCGGTGCCGACGCCCGGGTCGTAGTACACGAGCTGCCCGGGGCCGCCGCCCGGCGCGGCAGGGCCCTTGTCCAGCATGCGCAGCAGTTTCACGACGTTGGTGTCCTGCTCGTTGCCCAGGATGTTGCCCGTGCCGTCGAAGAGCAGCACGAGGTTGCGGCCCGGCGCGGCGGCCCAGAGGGCATCGGCTTCGGCGCACTCGCGCAGGATGTCGGCGCGCGTGGGCGCGCCAGCGCCGCGGGCGCCTTGCCGGCGCGCCGCCTCGATGGTGTCGTTCATGGTCCTCTCTCCCTCTTTTATTCCCCGCAGGGTGGGACCATTCTGGCGAAGGTGGGCGCCGCTCCGCAAGGGGGCGGGCGCCTCGGGTCACGTGGGTCGGCCCGTGGACAGGTTCAGACCGCGGAGGTCTCCAGGTGCACGTCGCTGGTGGGGTAGGCCACGCAGGGCAGGACGCAGCCCTCGGCCTTTTCCTCGCGCGAGAGGCCCGGCCACTCGATGGCGTAGCGCACGGTGCCTTCGGAAAGCATGCCGATGCAGGTGCGGCAGGTACCGTTGCGGCAGGAGCTCGGCCAGTCGATGCCGCCCTGTTCCATGGATTGCAGCAGGGTCTGCTCGGGCCAGGCATCGCATTGCGTGCCGTCGTTGCCGACGCGGGCGATGAAGAACGGTGGCGTGGGGGCGGGAGACGTCATGGGAAGGAACCGCCGGGTTGGCGGGGCAGGATGGAATCGGTGGCGGATCGCGGCGCCATGGGGTGGGCAGCTATGGTTTCAGGAGCCCGGCGGGCGGCCTGCCTGCGGGTTTCCCACTGCACATTTTTTGGGCAACGGGAATCAATCCCTTGTGAATCAATCACTTGCAATCGCCATACAGCGCTGCTCCCGTGTTATCCACATTGTTGTCCCATGCGGTGCGGGATAACCGGGCGCAGGCCGGAAGCGGATTGCACAAAATTTGGGCAGCGCGTGGGTTTGCAAGGAAAATCAAGCACTTGCGATCGCCGTACAGCGTCGTTCCCGGGTTATCCACATGATTGTCCAGTGCGGGCAGGGATAACCGCGGAACGCTCAGGCCTCGACCTTCACGCCCTTCCAGAAGGCGAAGCGGCCGCGGATCTGCTCGGCCTCGGGATGCGGGTCGGGGTAGGTCCAGGCGGCATCCGGATTCAGTTCGCCGTTCACCAGCAGCGAACGGTAGGCAGCCTGGCCTTTCCAGGGGCAGGTGGTGCGGTGGTTGCTGAAGGTGAAGTATTCCGCCTTGAGCGCGCTTTCGGGGAAGTAGTGGTTGCCCTCGACGAGGACCGTGTCGTCGCTTTCGGCGACGACCACGCCGTTCCAGGTGGCTTTCATGGGATGTGGATCTCGGTGGAAGTAAGTGGCGCTCCACCATAACCGACTTCGCGGGGGGGCGTTCAGAGGGGCGCGGGCAGGGTGTCCGCCGGCCCGCGTACGGGAAGCTCGATGCGGAAGACGGCGCCGCCTTCCACGTTGCGCGCGTGGATGCGGCCATCCAGCGCCTCGACGATCTTGCGGCAGATGGCCAGGCCCAGCCCCGTGCCGCCGGACCGGTTGCGCGTGAAGCTCGACTGGGCGAAGGCGTCGAAGATGCGTTCCAGCTCGGCGGGGGGGATACCGGGGCCCTGGTCCTGCACTTCGATGCAGATGGTGTCGCCCGCATCCATGCCGGCGCGCAGCTGGATGCACGAACCGTCCGGAGAAAACTTGATGGCGTTGGCCAGCACGTTGCGCACGACCTGCTGGAAGCGCCGGGGGTCCGCCCGGGCCACCAGGGGCCGCAGCGGCAGGTCGATCCGCAGATCCTGCCGGCGCGACGCGACCAGGGGGCCGAGTTCGCGCGCCACGGTGCGGATGTGGCCGCGCAGGTCGGTGCGCTCCAGGTGGATGGTGCCGATGTCGCTCTCGATCTTGGCCACGTCGAGCAAATCGTTCACCAGCGCCAGCATGCGCTGGCCGGCGGCGTGGATGTCGGTGAACATCGCGCCCAGGCGTTCGTCCTGGCTGCGCGCCGAGCCCAGCTCCGCGAAGCCGATGATGGCCTGCAGCGGCGTGCGCAGTTCATGGCTCATGTTGGCCACGAACTGGGAACGCGTGCGGGCCGCTTCCTCGGCGGCGTCGTGCGCTTCGCGGGTGGCGCGCTCGGCCTCGCGGAATTCGCTGATGTCCACCAGGATGCTGAGCACGCCCGTGACGTCGCCGTGGTCCCCGTGCACGGCGGCCTTGAGCACGCGCGTGGCGCGCCGCGTGCCGTCGCCGTAGGGCAGGTCGCGCTCCAGCGTGGTGCCGCCGCCGGACGAAAGCGCGGCGTTGTCCTCTTCCTCGCCCGGGTAGAGGGCCCGGCGTTCCCCCACGATGCGCTCCCGCGTGCAGCCCATCGCCTGCTCCCAGGCGCGGTTCACGAGCACGACGCGGTGCGCCAGGTCGGTCAGCAGCATCGGCTGGGGACTGGTCTCCAGCAGCAGGTTCTGGAAGGCCAGCTGCGCGCGCAGGCGCTGGTCGGCCCGCTCGCGCTCGGTCACGTCCACGGCGCTGCCGGCGAAGGCGAGCACCTGGCCGTCTGCGGCGCGCAGCGGCACCGCGGCCACATCGAGCACGCGTTCGTCGCCGTGGGGCGAGCGCACGCGCAGCTGGCGCGTGCGCAGCGCGGCCTGGGAGCCCGGATCCAGCATGGCGGCCACCCGCTCCTGGCCCTCCGGGTCCACCAGGTCCTGCAGCCGCCGTCCGATCACCGAGGTCTGCGGCTCCCCCCAGAGCGCGCTCCAGCGGGCATTCACATAGGTGAGCACGCCATTGCGGTCGGTGCGGAAGATCAGTTCCTGCACGCTGCGCAGCAGCAGCGCCAGGTCGCGCTCGCTGCGCGCGATGCGGTCCTGCGCGGCGTCCACCGCGGCCCGGGCCGCCTCGCGGGCGCGGAGGCTGCGCCAGGCGATCCAGGTGAGCGCCAGCGCCAGCGCCACCAGTCCCAGTTCCATGGCCAGGAAAGGGTAGGACTCGCGAAGCCAGCGCATGAAGACCTCGTGCTCGGGCTCTTCCACGATGACCACCAGCGGCTTGCTGCGGGAGGCGCGGTAGGCCACGACGCGTTCGGGGCCCTGCACGCCCGGGCCCATGTAGCTGCCGTGCTCGCTCAGGGGCAGCAGGCGCGTGAACACCGGCAGCGAGGCAATGTCCCGGGCGCCGGGGTCGGGCAGGGGGATGGAGGAGGCGAGCAGGCGCCCGTCGTCCGTGGCGATCACCGCGTCGTAGCTGAGCGATTCGAGTGCCAGGTACTGGAAGTTGGAGAGCGCGTCCGGGTTGACCAGCGCCACCAGCATCATCGGCGCCCCCGTGTTGTCGCGGAATCCGTGCAGCAGCGGCACGAAGGCCAGGCCCGGCGGGGCGGGGGGCGGGGGCATCCCGCGCTGCAGGCTCTCCAGCCCGCGTCCGGGCAGCCGCGGACCGATGTACTGGCCGCCCGCTTCCTGCCATGGCCCCAGGCGCTTGCGGTCGATGTCCATGCCGGTGGCGGCGGAGTCGGTGCTCGCCAGCACCCGACCATGCTCGTTCACCAGCGAAACGCTGCGGATGAAGGGCAGGGCGGTGAGCGCCTGCCGCATGGCCCGGCCGGCCTCGGCGCGGCCCTCGGCACCGCCATGGGTCTCGGTGGCCTGCGCGTGCGCCAGGGTCGCCAGCACCATCTCGGCCGAATCGAACGTGCGCGTCGTCTGGTCTTCCAGCACCCGGGCGAGCAGGCGGGCCTGGCCCTCGCTGGTGGCCAGCGTGCCATGCAGGTCGCCGATGCTCACCACGAGGGCGCTCGCCACCGCCCCTGCCGCGGCGGCGAGGCCGGCGATCAGCACGGGGGTGCCGGAGGGCCAGGGCGACAGGCGCCGCGCGAGCTTCCCCAGCGCGCGCTGCAGGAACGGCATGCGCATCAGTGCAACGCCATGGCATCGAGGCCATGGCGCCGGGTCGCTTCGCGCAGCCGGCCGTCGCGCTTGATGCGCGCGACGAAGTCGTCCACGGTGGCCAGCCATGCCTCGTCGCCGGGACGCACGGCATAGGCGGCGGGAATGCCGAGGAAGGGCTCGGGAGGTGCGATGAGCTGTACCCAGTCCGCCTTCTGCGCGAGCTGCTGGGCATAGACGCTGGTGGTCATGAAGGCATCCACCCGGCCCGCGAGCAGTTCGCGCTCGCGGCTGTCCGGCGGCCGCACCGGCACGATGCGCGCATGCCGGAAATGCCGCTCCGCCTGCAGCTGGATGGCCGCCCCGCTCTGCACGGCGACCGCCACGCCGGGCCGGTCGAGGTCGGACCATTGCCGGATCACCGAGCTGCGCCTGGTCGTGATGGCGAACACGCCGCTCTGGAGATAAGGCTGGCTGAACTGCAGTTGCTGCAGGCGCGGCAGCATCATGCCGAGCGCGAACATGGCGACATCGCAGCGTTCGTCCATGAGGTCGGCCACGATGGCGTCCATGGACGAATCGACATACTGCAGCCGCACGCCCAGTTCACGGGCGAAGTGGCGCGACAGCTCGATGTCCATGCCGCTGAGCGCATGCGTGCGCGGGTCGCGGTAGGTCACCCCCCGGTAGCTGGGCCAGATGCAGACATGCACCGTGCCACGCGCCTTCACCCGCTCGGCCACGGGCCCGGCGCCCACGGCCGGAGGCGTCGCCGCCAGGGCCCAGGCCAGCGCCAGTGCGGCTGCGCTGCCGTGCAGGCGGGGGACCAGGCCCTGCAGGGGGTGCCGCATCAGCCGCCCGCCGGGGCCGCCATGGCGGTGTCGAGGCGCCGCACCGCTTCGGCGACGCGCGCGGGGCTGAAAGGCTTGGCGATGAATTCGATGGCGCCGGCTGCCAGGCCCGCGGCGCGGTCGCGCAGGTCGTCGCCCGCGCTCAGCATGATCACGCGGGTGTGGGAGAGCTGCGGGTCGGCACGGATGCGGCGGCAGACCTCCATGCCGTCGAATGCCCCGGGCATCATCACGTCCAGCAGGACGACGTCGGGCCGTTGCGCGCGCGCCACTGCCAGCGCGGTCTCGCCGCTGGCCGCCTCGTGCAGCGACACGTCCTGTTCTTCCAGCGTCATGCGCAGGAGGCGGCGGATATCCGCATGGTCGTCAACGATGAGTACGGTCTTCATGGATGGGCGCGCAGTCCCTTGCAAAGGTTGAATCATATTTATTAGATTTTCCCAATGCAAGTGGAATGCATTCCACAAGACACATACTGCATACATCTTGCATGCCACACAGAGGCACAATGCCAGCTATGCCGAATTCAGAAGACGCCCAGAACGACCACTACACCACCCTTGAAACCGCCAAATTGCTAGGCATGGCGGTACGCTCCATCCAGCTCATGGTGGATCGGGGCGAACTGGAGGCCTGGAAGACCCCCGGCGGCCACCGCCGCATCTCGCGCGACTCGGTGGAGCGCTGGCTGCGTTCCAGGGAGGTGGGCCGCGGCACCGCCGCGGGCGGGCCAGCGGCGGCACGCAGCGCCTCGGGGGGCCGCGCCAAGGTGCTGCTGATCGAGGATTCCGTCCACTACCAGAACCTGATCCGGCTGCTGCTGGACCAGCAGTTCCCCGAGGTGTCCCTGCACATCGCCAGCGACGGCATCTCCGGCCTGGCCATGTGCGGCAAGCTCGAGCCGGACGTGCTCATCGTGGACATCCTGCTGCCGGGCCTGGACGGCGCCGCGCTCATCACGAGCCTGCGGTCGCACGTGCAGTTCGCCCGCGTGCAGCTCATCGTGGTGACATCGCTCTCGGAAGCCGAGCGCGAGCCCTACGCCTTCGCCTTGCAGGGCCTGCCGGTGATCCACAAGCCCGCCATGGTGGCGCAGCTTCCGGAGGCGCTGCGGGCCAGCCTGGCCGCCCGCGGCTGAGCAAGGCGCGGTGGAACGGGGGCAGACCATGGACAAGCCTGTCGTGCTGCTGGTGGAGGACGATCCCTCGGTCGCTCGCTTCGTGTCGATGGCGCTGGAGATCCTGCCCGTGGCGGTGCAGACCTGCCCCTGTGTCGAGTCCGCCCTGGCATGGCTGCAGGAGCACCGCGCCGCGCTGGTCATCACCGACCTGATGCTGCCCGGCGAGTCGGGCATGGGCCTGCTGCGGCGCCTGCAGGCCGAGCCCGGCCTGGCGGGCGGGGCGCGCATCGTGGTGCTCAGCGCCGGGCTGGACCATGCCGTGCGGCAGGAGCTGGCTGCCTGCGGGGCGTGGCGCGCGCTGGACAAGCCCGTCGCCGTGGCGGCTCTGGAGCGGTGCGTGCGGGAGGCGCTGGCCGATTCCGATCCGCTGGCGCCCGCGGCGGGCGGTGCCGTGCGGGCGACGCCGCATGGCGCCGAACCCGGCAGTACCGCGGCGATGGGTGCGGAGGCCGCGGCCATCCGGGAGTATTTCAGCGGTGATGCCGCCCTGTTCCACACCTACCGCGCCGCCTGCCTGCTGCAGTTCGGCCGCGATGCCGCCGAAGGCGACCGGGCACTGCAGTCGTCCGACCTCGCGGCGCTGCGCAGGCTCTGCCACAGCCTGGCGAGCGTGCTGCGCACCCTGGGCCGGGCCGAGGACGGCGCCCTGGCGCGCGAGGTGGAACTGGCCGCCCTCGAAGACCGCGCAGAATCCGCGCGGGCGCTCTGGCAGGTGCTGCGCGCGCGCCTGACGGCCTAGCTGTGATGTCTCAATAGGTTGTTCATCCAGGCCCGACCTGGGAAGCTGTGGTTACCAGGCCCCAGCAACTCAGTACAGGACACCGGATGAACAGTCATAAGCATGCGCGATTGACCCGCGCAGGTCGAGCCCTTCTGGTCGACAGAGTGCTCCAGCAGAACTGGACGATGCGCCAGGCCAGCGAAGCCGCAGGCGTGAGCCTGCGCACCGGCTACAAGTGGATGGCCCGCTTTCGCAACGAAGGCCCCGATGGCTTGCTCGACCGCAGCTCCCGCCCGCACCGCAGCCCCCAAGCCTGCCCACCCGAGCAGGTCCAATTGTTCGAACAGCAGCGCCGCCAGCGCTTGCCCCTTTGGCGCATCGCCCGTGAGACCGGCCGCAGTCTGGCGACCGTAGCGCGCCACATGGACCGCATCGGCCTGAGCCGGCTCGCATCGCTGGAGCCACCGCAGCCCGTGCGTCGCTACGAGCGCGCAAGCCCGGGCGAACTGCTGCACATCGACACCAAGCGGCTCGGCCGCATCCACGGCGTGGGCCACCGCATCACCGGCGACCGAACCCAGAACCGCAACCGTGGCATCGGTTGGGATGCGGTGCATCTGGCCATCGACGACCACTCCCGCGTGTCCTTCGCCCAGGTCCTGGCCGACGAGACAGCGCTGAGTTGCGTGCAGTTCCTGCGAGACGCGGTGGCCTACTACGCCAACATCGGCGTACGCATCGAGCGCGTCATGACCGACAACGGCTCTGGCTACAAAAACGCCTTCCGCGCGGCCTGCGAGGAATTGGGCATCCGCCACATCCGCACCCGGCTCTATACGCCCAAGACCAACGGCAAGGCCGAGCGATTCGTACAGACCAGCCTGCGGGAGTGGGCCTATGCCAGACCCTACGAAAGCTCAGCCCAACGCACGGCTGCCCTGCAGCCCTTCATTGACGGCTACAACTGGTGCCGGCCACACTCCGCGCTCGGCCATCAGCCTCCCATCACACGCATGCCGGGTGTGAACAACCTCGTGAGACTCAACACCTAGCCGCGAAGCGCGCGGCGTCACATCGGGCGCTGTTTCCGGCGCGGTGACGTGCGGCGTTACCCGGGGCGGGGCATGACATATGTCATGAAAGTGATAAAAACATGCGCTCTGTCGCAAATTGTTCGTATCATTTTATCCCCCTCCCAGCCCCAAGGCGCCTCCCCATGCTTGCTGTTTTTTTCCGCCCCGGCATCGCGCGCCGGTTGTATGCCGTCTCCGTTGTGCTCATCGTCGCCCTGGCTGCCGCCGCGGTGACGGCCTGGACGCAATTGAGCCGCGTGGGCGAACTGGCGAGTGCGACCGGCCACAGGCGCGTGCCGCAACTCACGCGCATCGCGAGCACGGAGCTGAGCATCACCCGGATCTCCCTGCAGATCCGCCACGCCATGCTGGTGCGTTCTCCCGAGGCCCTGAAGGAGACGCTGGCCGACATCGACACCAAGTACCAGCGGATTGCCGACAACGACGCCGCCTTCCTGGCGGAGCTGAAGGACCCGCGGGCCCGTGAGGATTTCGTGAACGTCTGGCAGAAGCTGGAGCAGGAGTTCAAGCCCATCGCGGACCGCAACCTCCGCCTGGCCGTCGAAGGCCGCAAGGACGAGGCGTTCGAGGTGCTGGTGGGCGAGACCATCCCGATGCGCAACCGCCTGCTCGCCTGGCTGGCCAAGGAACGCCAGACGCAGACCGACCAGCTGCACGCGGAACTGGCCGCCATCCAGCACGACGCCTTCCGGACCCGCACCCAGCTGTCTTTGCTGGTGGTGGCGATCGCCGTGGGCCTGATCGCGTTTTCCTGGTACATCGCCAACCTGCTGCAGCGCCGCGTGGCGCAGTCCTGCGCGGTGGCCGAGCGGGTGCGCGCCGGCGACCTGACGGTGCCCGTGGTGGACACGGCCCGCGACGAGTTCAGCCCGCTGCTGGGTGCGCTGGACCACATGCAGCATGCGCTGACGCGGGTGGTGTCCACCGTGCGTGAGGGCTCGGAGAACGTGGCGACGGCGTCTGCCGAGATCGCGCAGGGCAACAACGACCTGTCGGCGCGTACCGAGCAGCAGGCCAGCGCGCTGCAGGAGACGGCGGCATCGATGGACGAGCTGGGTGCCACGGTGCGGCAGAACGCGGACAACGCGCAGCAGGCCAGCCAGTTCGCGCAGGCGGCCTCCGAAGTGGCCGCGCGCGGCGGCAAGGTGGTGTCGCAGGTGGTGAGCACGATGCGCGGCATCGACCGCAGCAGCAGCAAGATCGCCGAGATCATCGGCGTGATCGACGGCATCGCGTTCCAGACCAACATCCTGGCGCTGAATGCGGCGGTGGAGGCAGCGCGTGCGGGCGAGCAGGGCAGGGGCTTCGCGGTGGTCGCTGGCGAGGTGCGCAGCCTCGCGCAGCGCAGCGCCGGCGCTGCCAGGGAGATCAAGGAACTGATCACCGCCAGCGTGGCGCAGGTGCAGAGCGGCACGGCGCTGGTGGACGAGGCGGGTGCCACCATGGCGGAGGTGGTGGATTCCATCCAGCGGGTGACGGAGGTGGTGTCGGAAATCAGCATCGCCAGCCGTGAGCAGAGCATGGGCGTGGGCCAGGTGGGCGAAGCGGTGACGCAGATGGACCAGGCCACGCAGCAGAACGCGTCCCTGGTGCAGCAGAGCGCAGCCGCTGCGGATGCACTCCGCACCCAGGCGGACCACCTGGTGGCCGCGGTGGCCGTGTTCCGGGTGGAGGCGCGGGCCGATGGCTCGCCGGCGGCCCGGGCACCGGCGCCCGCGCCCGCGCCCGCCCGCATGCTCCAGCGCCCGTTGGTGGGTGCGGTGGCCCGGCTCGGCGCCTGAGTCTCGAAGGACTACCTCGCGGCGGGTGCCCCCGGGACGCCAGGCGCGCCTGCGGGCAGGTTGTCCCGCAGGATGCGCCGGATCTCGAGGATGGCGCCGGGCTGCTCCTGCACGCTGTGGCCGGAGGCAATGATGCGTTCCGAGACGGCTCCGTCCAGGTGTGCGCTGGCATAGGGCACGACGCCATCGGTCGATGCTGTCAGCGGGCCGCCCTCCGACTCCCGGCCCATGATCGAGTGGTAGGGCACGCGCGGCGAGACGGGCAGGCGCGCGGCGGCCTGCACGAGGGGATCGGTGTCGCTCAGGTTGTCGATGCTGTTGGGCAGGCGCACCACGCTGCTGCCGCCTTCCGGCGCCTCGGTGTGCGAGAGCCGCCGGGTGACATCCGCGAACCGCTCCATGGTCGCCAGGGGCAGGGTGACCAGGTTGGAGAGCCAGCGCGTGATCCGGTGCCGTGCCACCGGCGTGCCGCGGTGCGGCGCGGCGATGAAGATGGCCCGGCCGACCTGGGGCAGGGCGTGGAAGCGCAGGAGCGGGTCCAGCTCGGGCTGCAGCGCCTGCCGGTCCTCCAGGGACAGGGGATGCTCCGCGAGCAGGGTGTCCCACAGCGCGTCGCCGGAGTCCGACACCAGCAGCCGCGCGAGCACGCCGCCCATGCTGTGGCCCACGAGCACCATGCCGCGCGATGCGGTGGCCGTGCCCGCCGGGTCGAAGTGGGCAATGGTGCGCTCCAGTGCCTCCTCGATCGCCTGGCGGTTCACCCAGAGCGGCAGGTTGGTGGGGTAGTACACCTGCCACACCTGGTAGTTCTGGCGCAGCGTCTCGTCGCCCAGCACCTCGTTGGCCACGTTGATCCATGCCTCCGGGCTGCTCGCGAGGCCGTGCAGCATGACGATGGTGCGCCGCGAGGGATCGTAAGGCTGCATGAGGTGGATGCGCGGTGCCGACAGGCCGTCTTCCATGCCCAGCAGGCTGCGCATGGCCTGCACCGCGAACCCCGAGCGCGCGAGCCACAGGCCGTAACCCGCCGTGAAATTGCCGGCCAGCGGCACCCGGCGCCCCGCGAGCGCGACCTGCGCCGTGTGGTAGGGATCGTAGAGTTCCACCTGCACATCGCGCGTTTCCAGCACCTCGCCGAGCGTGCTTCCGTCGAAGCGCAGCAGGGCCGTGACGGAGGGGTAGGGCATCTCGCGGAAGGGCTGCTCCGCTTCCGAGGCCGTCTGCAGGGCGCTGCGGCGCGGGCCGCCGTGCAGGTGCGCGTCGCCCGCCGGCTGCGTGGCGGTGACCAGCTCGGCGCCGAAGCCGTCGCGGCGGTAGGTGTTGCGCAGGCCCGAGAACCGCAGCGTGGAAGCGGCGATCAGTTCGCTGGGGCCGGGGGCCCCGCTGGGCAGGCGCAGATCGGAGGTCTCGCTGCGTATCCGCCAGCTGCCCCACTGCAGGCGCCTGCCGGGCGCCAGGTCGCCGCCCTCGGCCGCGACCGTACGGCGGTAGCGCGGGAACATGCCCGCAAGGGCCTGCTGGGTGGCGAAGTTGTAGTAGTCGCGCACCTGGGTCTGGCGGTCCTCGAAGGCGCGTTCCTCGGGGCCGCGCGGCGTGAAGAAGAGGTAGGCCCAGGCGTGGCGGGCGGCTTCCAGCCAGGCGTCCAGCTGCTGGTCCTCGCTGGCGGGAGCAGGGGCGTCGGCACCGGGGCCGGCGGCCCTGCGGTCGCCGCTGGCCCGCAGGGCGGCGAGCAGCCAGAGTTCCGCCAGGGTGGACAGGCGCTGTTCCTCGTCGACGCCGGTCGAGGCCGCGAGCATCTGCCGGCAGGCGGGCATGTCCTGGTCGCAGGCATCGCCGTCGGTGCCGAGCACGCGCAGTACCTCCTGAGCGGCCTCGCTCAGCTGCCCGGTGGTGAGCACGTCGCCGCGGCGCTGCGCGAGGTAGTCGCGTGGCGATACGGCCGAGACGGTGACGCCCGCGCATCCCGCCAGCAGCGAGGCCAGGCAGAGCAGCATGCTCCAGAACGCCAGTCGCCGCATTGCGGACGATCCGCTGCCAGGGCCTGCGGAGGAGGAGGGAGAGTGGAGGGGAGACGGCAGGCAGGAAGTCACTTGCGGGACATGTCCGGTGCTGGAAGGGAGGGGCTTTGCGGCCCGGCCGTGCGCATGCTACACGCGGCGGATGCCCTCGGGGCGGCTGGGGGCGCACCGCTGCAGTAACCTCGGCGGCATATGAGGCTTTATCCGAGTCACCGCCTGCGGGCGGCCGTGCGCGTGGCACTGAGCCACTATGTGGCCAACGGGGTTTCCGTGGCGCTGGGCCTGCTGCTCATCTCCGTTGCCGTGCATGTCTGGCTGGGGGCCGCTGCGGCGGCGGCCGCGTCGGTGGGCGTGATCGTCTGCTCGCCGCCGGACCTGCCCGGGCCGCGCCGCGGCAAGCTCTGGCAGATGCTGCCCGCGCCGCTGCTGGGCATCCCGCTGTTTTTCGCGGTGCAGTGGCTGCATGGCGATCCGCTGCACCTGGGGCTGCTGCTGGTGCCCGGCACCTTCCTGGCCTTCCTCGCCATGGCCTGGGGCCGGCGCGGCATCCCGATCGCCGTGGCGGTGATGTTCTCCATGATCTTTTCGATGGCCGCGGCCCCGCGCGTGCCGCCGGGCGGAGACCCGCTGCCCGCCGCACTGGCGATCACCGCGCATTTCGCGCTGGGCGCGGGGCTGTACGTGCTCTACGCGGTGGTGGCGAACCGGCTGCTCAATGCGCGCTACCGGGTGCAGATCGTGGCCGACACGCTCTATTCGCTGGCGGCGCTCATGCGCGTGCAGGCGCGGTTGTTCGACAGCGCGCCGTCCGGAACCACCGCGCCCGGCGCCACCGCGGCCGCGCAGGGCCCGGAGGACGAAGCCGCGCCGCATGACGGCACGGCGGAGGCACCCCATGCCCTGACCCGCCTGCTGCTGCGTCGGCAGGCAGCCCTGGCGGAGCAACTGCAGGGCGCGCGCAACATCGTGCTGGAGGCGCCTTCCACGCCGGCCCGGCAGCGGCTGGCAGCCATGCTGGTGCAGGTGCTGGAGACGCGGGACCACCTGCTGGCGTGCGAACTGGACGTGGAGGCGCTCAAGGCGCACCCGGGCCACGTGCCGGTGCTGCGTGCGCTGCGCGGTGTGCTGCTCGACACGGCCGCCGAGTTCGCCCGGCTCGCGGACGCGCTGCTGCGCGGAAGCCGGCCCGCGCCGTTCGCCGATGCGCGGCCCGCGCTGGCGGAGCTGCGCTGGAGCGATCCGTTGCCGCCCGCCGCGATCTCGGGCCCGTCGCCCCACGCGTTGGCGCGTGGGCTGGCGGACCGGGTCGGGCACATCAACGACGAGGCCCTGCGGATGAACGCGCTCGCGCGCGGCGAGGCCCCTCCGGACCTGGCCGTGGTACGCGCCAGCTGGCAGATGTTCGTCAGCCCCACGGCCTGGTCCTGGGCGCCGCTGGCCACGCTCTGGCGCTGGGATGCGCCGCCGCTGCGCCATGCGGTGCGCGCCGCGCTGGCCATCGCCGCGGGCTTCCTGGTGGCGCAGGCGCTGCCCTGGGGCACGCACGCGTACTGGATCCTGCTCACCATCGTGGTGGTGCTGCGCGGCAGCCTCGCGCAGACGCTGGAGCGCCGCAACAGCCGTGTGGCGGGCACGCTGCTGGGCTGCGTGCTGGCGGCGGCCCTGCTGGCGGCGCACCTGTCCTCGTGGCAGCTGGTGCTGTGCCTGACGGTGGCGCAGGCCGTGGCCCATGCCTTCGCGGTACGGCGCTACCTGGTCACCGCGGTGGCGGCCACGGTGCTGGGCCTGGTGCAGTCGCACATGCTGCACGGCGGGACGATCAGCCCGGCCTTCGACCTGCTCGAGCGCCTGGCCGACACGCTGATCGGCACCGGCATCGCCTGGGCGTTCTCGTATGTGCTGCCCTCCTGGGAGCGCTCGCAGATTCCGGCGCTGGTGCAGCGCACGCTGGGGGCGCAGGCGCGGCACGCGCGCGAGGCGCTGGCGCTGGGCCAGCTGCACGCGGTGGACAATGCACCCGAACTGGCCTGGCGGCTGGCGCGGCGCGAAGCCTACGACAGCCTGTCGGCCCTCGTGCAGGCCACCGAGCGGGCCATGGCCGAGCCCCGGGCCGTGCAGCCGCCCGTGGTGGCGCTGGAGCATTTGCAGGCGCGCTGCTACCAGTTGCTGGCGCAGCTCACCGCGATCAAGACCATGCTGCTGCTGCGGCGCGGGCGCCTGGATGGCGCGGCACTGCAGGAGTCCCTCGCGCAGACGGCCGAGGCGATCTCCCGCCGGCTGGAAGGGGGCGAGGACGCCGCGGCCACGGTGGATGCCGCGTGGCCGTCGCTCCCGGGCGAAGCGCAGACCTGGCCCGATCCGCACGACGGCGATCTCGGCCCCTGGATGGTGCGCCGCCTGGCGCTGGCCACCGAGCGGGCCGGGCAGGTGCGCGCCGCGGCGCGCGAGGCCGTGGCGACCGGCGGATCCTAGCGGCGGCGCGGGAGGTGGCCGTCCGTGGCGGACATCACCATTCCGCGAGGCTGCCGTCCCGGTGGCGCCACACGGGGTTGCGCCAGCGGTGGCCCTGCCGGGCGCGCTCGCGCACGTAGTCTTCGTTCACCTCGATGCCCAGGCCCGGGCCCCGCGGGATGGCCACCATGCCGTCCTGGTAGGCGAAGACCTGCGGGTTGGACACGTAGTCCATCAGGTCGTTGTCCTGGTTGTAGTGGATGCCCAGGCTCTGCTCCTGGATGAAGGCGTTGTAGCAGACCGCATCGATCTGCAGGTTGGCCGCCAGCGCGATGGGCCCCAGCGGGCAGTGCAGGGCCACGGCCACGTCGTAGGCCTCGGCCATGGACGCGATCTTGCGTGTTTCGGTGATGCCGCCGGCGTGGGACGGGTCGGGTTGGACGATGTCCGCATAGCCCTCCTGCAGCACGCGCTTGAAGTCCCAGCGCGAGTACAGCCGCTCGCCCAGGGCGATGGGCGTGGAAGAGATGCGCGCGATCTCCTTGAGCGCCTCGTCGTGCTCGCTGAGCACGGGCTCCTCGATGAACATCAGCCGGTAGGGCTCCAGTTCCTTGATGAGCACCTTGGCCATGGGCCGGTGGACGCGCCCGTGGAAATCCACGCCGATGCCCACGTGCGGGCCCACGGCCTCGCGCACGGCGGCCACGTTCTGCAGGCAGCGCTCCACCTTGTCGAAGGTGTCCACGAACTGCATTTCTTCCGTCCCGTTCATCTTCACCGCAGTGAAGCCCCGGCCGACCGCGTCGCGGGCCTGGCGCGCGGTCTCGGCCGGCCGGTCGCCGCCGATCCAGCTGTAGACGCGGATTTTGTCGCGCACGTTGCCGCCCAGCAGGTCGGACACAGGCACGCCCAGGGCCTTGCCCTTGATGTCCCACAGGGCCTGGTCGATGCCGGCCAGCGCGCTCATGTGGATGCCGCCGCCGCGGTAGAAGCCGCCGCGGTAGAGCACCGTCCAGTGGTCCTCGATGTTGCGCGGGTCCTTGCCGACGAGGTAGTCGGCCAGTTCTTCCACGGCGGCGGCCACGGTCTGGGCGCGGCCTTCGAGGACGGGCTCGCCCCAGCCGTCGATGCCTTCGTCGGTTTCGATCTTCAGGAAGCACCAGCGTGGCGGCACCAGGAACGTGGTCAATCGGGTGATCTTCATGGCAGGGGAAGTTTCAGGAAACGGTGGCTGCGGTGGGCGAGGAACGGGTGGTCGCTGCGGCGGCCGGTGCCGGGCCCTGTCCGCACGTGCGGGCCATGCCATAGGCGTCGTGCCAGGCCTGGATGAAGGCGACGGCCTTGCGGGCCACGTCGGCCGCGCTGTTGCCGGGGCGGTAGAGGGCCGAGCCCAGGCCGAAGCCGCTGGCGCCTGCCGCCGCATAGGGGGCGATGCTTTCCGGCGCGATGCCGCCGACGGGCGCCAGCGCCACGCTGGGCGGGATCACCGCGCGCCAGGCCTTGAGCACGGCGGGAGGAAGCGCTTCCGCCGGGAAGAGCTTGAGCAGGTTGGCACCGGCGGCCAGCGCCGCATAGGCCTCGGTCAGCGTCGCCACGCCGGGCGCGCAGGCCAGGCCGGCCGCGCGCGCGGCTCGGATCACGGCAGCGTCGCTGTGGGGCATGACGATGATCTGCCCGCCGGCCTCGGCCACATCGGCGCAGTCGTGCGTGGAAAGCACCGTCCCCGCACCGACCACGCAGTCGGTGGGCAATGCATCGCGCAGCGCGCGGATACTGGCCAGCGGCTCGGGAGAGTTGAGCGGCACTTCGATGATGCGGAAACCCGCGTCGTACAGGGCCCGGCCGATCGGCACGGACTCGTGGGGCTGGATGCCGCGCAGGATGGCGATGAGGCCGCAGCGCTGCAGGGCGTGGAACAGGGTGTGGTCGATGGTGGTCATGCTGCAAGGCTCTCCGCGGATGAGGGTTGGGGCGCTCCCCCGGCCGGCAGGCCGGCGGCCCGGGCGATCTGCCAGAGCCCGGTGGGTGTGGCCTGGGCGGCGATGGCGGGCTCGGCGAAGCCCTGCAGCCGCAGGGCCAGCGCGTAGCGGCGGCACAGGTCCGGCTCGCCGCAGAGCAGCGGCTGGACGGGCGCAGCGGCGCTGCCCGGCGGATGCACGCGGGCGAGGGCGGCGACCTCGTGGCCGATGAGCAGGCCCGAGAGGTAGTCGGCCTGGGCGCTGGCGGGCAGCACGCCCGTGAGTCCCAGGGTCCGGGTGCTGAAGATGTGCGATAGCAGGCCCAGGTCGGCATCGCTGCCGCCTGCCACTCGAAGCCCGCGCACGAAGGCGGCGTCGTTCGGTGCGGCGCCGTCCTGCGCGCCGGCCGGGGCCATGGTCCTGCCCAGGATGGTGTGGCCGCGCAGGGCGGCGAAGACCTCGCCGGTCATGAAGGTGTGGAAGCCCTCGATGCCGCCGCTCCGGGCCACCACCCATTTGCTGTGGGAGCCGGGCAGGCCGACCAGCCAGGGGCCGGCGTCTTCGGCGGGCCGCAGGGCCATCACGCCGAGCACCTGGGTTTCCTCGCCGCGCATCACGTTGGGCAGGTCGCCGGGCTGCAGCAGGCCGGGCACGATGTGCAGCGGCTGGCCGCCGTGGCGCTCCACGCGGGTCAGGCCCTGGGCCAGCGCGTCGAGCGAGGTGGGGGCGTGCAGGTAGCGCGCCTCGCGCCAGCCCTGGGCGCTGCCTACCATGCCGCAGGCCAGCAAGGGCAGGGCGGGGTCGGCGGCGAGCCAGTCGCCGCAGGTGTCCTGCAGGGCGCGCTCGAAGGCGGCCCCGGGGCTGGCGTCGGCGCCGGCCGGCGCTGGGGGCAGATGCATGATGCCCCAGGGGCGGTGGCGCAGTTCCAGCACGCGGCCCCCTTCGCCCAGGCGGTAGGCGCGAAGGGAGCTGGTGCCCCAGTCGAGCGCGACAAGGCGGGTGTCCTGCAGGTCGGCTGCGGTACCGTTCATGGCGTGCTGCTCAGCGGGTCCAGCGCAGCACCAGCGGGTCGAGCCGGCGCGCGATGTCGATCAGGCCCCGGCGCACCTCGGGGTGCATGGGTGGGAACGGGTGGCGGCCGGCCTCGCAGGCGATCACGCCGCCTTCCTTCATCAGCGCCTTGGCCGTGAGGATGCCGCCCTGGCGGTTCTCGTGGTTGATGAGCGGCAGCCAGCGCTGGTAGAGCGCGAAGGCCTGGTCCCTGTCGCCCTGGCGGTGGGCCTCGATGATGGGGCGGATGCCATCCGGGAAGGCGCCGCCCGTCATGGCGCCGGTGGCGCCCGCGTCCAGGTCGGCCAGCAGGGTGATGGCTTCCTCGCCGTCCCACGGGCCTTCGATGGCGTCGCCGCCCAGGCGGATCAGTTCGCGCAGCTTGCTGGCGGCACCGGGGGTCTCGATCTTGAAGTAGGCCAGGTGCTCGATCTCCTGCGCCATGCGGGCGAGGAAGGGGGCGGACAGCACCGTGCCGCTGGCGGGCGCGTCCTGCACCATGATGGGAATGTCGATGGCGTCGGACACGCGGGCATAGAACTCGTGGATCTGCGCCTCTGGCACGCGGAAGGTGGCGCCGTGGTAGGGCGGCATCACCATCACCATGGCCGCGCCCATGTCCTGCGCTGCGCGGCTGCGCTCGGCGCACACGCGGGTGCCGTAGTGCGTGGTGGTGACGATCACCGGCACCCGGCCCGCGACATGCTCCAGCGACGTGCGGGTGAGGATCTCCCGCTCGGCGTCCGACAGCGAGAACTGCTCGGAGAAGTTGGCCAGGATGCACAGGCCATCGACGCCGGCATCGACCATGAAATCCAGGCAGCGCTTCTGGCTTTCCAGATCGAGGCTGCCGTCCTCGTGAAACGTGGTCGGCACGACCGGGAAGATGCCGCGGTAGCGGGGGGATCGGGCAGGATGTTTTGTGGGCATGGGGTCACAAATTCATGAGTTGGTCAGGTCTGCTTGGCACTTCGCTTTGAGCGCTGCGGACGCTACTGGCGCGGCCGAAAGCGCGGGCAGCCGAGCAAGGGCCGCCCCGCAGCGAGGGCTGCGTCCCCCTGCCCGCATTGCGCAGCAATGCGAGAGCGGGGGGAAGGCGCGCAGCGCCTCAGGGGAATGTTCATAGTCAATGCGAATGGCGGGGTACGGCGGCGCCACGGCAGCCCACCAGGAAATCGAAGTCGCAGCCCTCGTCGGCCTGCAGCACGTGATCGACATAGAGGCGCTGGTACCCGCCGCGGCCGCCATGGTCGGTGGCGGCCAGTTCGGCCAGGCGCGCGGCCAGTTCCTCGTCGCTGATGTCCAGGTGCAGGCGCCCCTGCTCGCAGTCCAGCTCGATGAAGTCGCCGTCGCGCACGGCGGCCAGGGGACCGCCGGCCGCGGCCTCGGGCGCCACGTGCAGCACCACGGTGCCGTAGGCGGTGCCGCTCATGCGCGCGTCGGAGATGCGGACCATGTCCTTCACGCCCTGCCGCAGCAGCTTCGGCGGCAGGCCCATGTTGCCCACCTCGGCCATGCCGGGGTAGCCCTTGGGGCCGCAGTTCTTCATGACCATCACGCAGCTGGCGTCGATGTCCAGGTCCTCATCGACGATGCGCTCCTTGTAGTGCTCCAGGTTCTCGAACACCACGGCGCGGCCCCGGTGCCGGAGCAGTTCGGGCGTGGCGGCCGAAGGCTTGAGCACCGCGCCGCGCGGCGCCAGGTTGCCGCGCAGGATGCAGATGCCGCCATCGGCGATCAGCGGGTTGTCCAGCGGGCGGATCACCTCGTCGTTGTACTGGGGCGCATCGCGCACGTTGTCCCACAGGCTCCTGCCGTTCACGGTGAGCGCGTCCGGATGGGGCAGCAGTCCGTTCTCGCCCAGGCGGCGCAGCACGGCGGGCAGGCCGCCCGCGTAGTAGAACTCTTCCATCAGGAAGCGGCCCGAGGGCTGCAGGTCCACCAGCGTGGGCGTGCCGCGCCCGATGCGGGTCCAGTCCTCCAGGTCGAGCTGCACGCCGATGCGGCCGGCGATCGCCTTCAGGTGGATGACGGCATTGGTCGAGCCGCCGATGGCGGCGTTGGTGCGGATGGCGTTCTCGAAGGCTTCGCGCGTCAGGATCTTCGAGAGCGTGAGCCCTTCGTGCGCCATCTCGACGATGCGCTTGCCGGACATGTGCGCCAGCACGTAGCGGCGCGCGTCCACCGCCGGAATGGCGGCGTTGTGCGGCAGCGAGGTGCCCAGCGATTCAGCCATGCAGGCCATGGTGCTGGCCGTGCCCATGGTGTTGCAGGTGCCGGCCGAGCGCGACATGCCGCCTTCGGCCGCGAGGAACTGGTGCAGCTCGATCTCGCCCGCCTTCAGGGATTCGTGCAGCTGCCACACGGCCGTGCCCGAGCCGATGTCCTTGCCGGCCAGCTTGCCGTTGAGCATGGGCCCGCCCGTGACCACGATGGCCGGCACGTCGCAACTGGCCGCGCCCATCAGCAGCGCGGGCGTGGTCTTGTCGCAGCCGGTCAGCAGCACGACGGCGTCGATGGGATTGCCGCGGATGGCCTCCTCCACGTCCATGCTGGCCAGGTTGCGCGTGAGCATGGCGGTGGGGCGCAGGTTGGATTCGCCGTTGGAGAAGACGGGGAACTCGACCGGGAAGCCGCCTGCCTCGTAGATGCCGCGCTTGACGTGCTCGGCGATCTTGCGGAAGTGCGCGTTGCAGGGCGTGAGTTCGGACCAGGTGTTGCAGATGCCGATGATGGGGCGGCCGTCGAACTCATGGTCGGGGATGCCCTGGTTCTTCATCCAGCTGCGGTACATGAAACCGTTCTTGTCGGCCGTGCCGAACCATTCGGTGGAGCGGAGTTTGCGCGGAGGGGTGGTCATCGTGGGGCTCGAGAGGGATGCGGAAAACGGAAAGCGAAAAGGCAGTGGCGGGTCAGCGCCGCCGGCCGGAGCGGCGCGTGAGCAGGCGCTGCAGCAGGCAGAAGACGAACAGCAGCACGCCGACGGCGATGCGCGTCCACCACGAACTGAGGGTGCCGTCGAAGGAGATGAGCGTCTGGATGATTCCGAGCATCAGCACGCCGAAGAGCGTGCCGGCCACGTAGCCCACGCCGCCCGTGAGCAGCGTGCCGCCGATGACGACGGCGGCGATGGCGTCCAGCTCCATGCCCACGGCATGCAGCCCGTAGCCCGAGAGCATGTAGAAGGTGAACACCACGCCGGCCAGGGCCGAGCAGAAGCCCGACAGGGTATAGACCCCCACCAGCGTGGAGCGCACCGGCAGGCCCATCAGCACGGCCGAGTGCTCGTTGCCGCCCACGGCATAGACCGCGCGGCCGAACGGCGTGCAGTGCGCGATGAAGATGCCGGCCAGCACCACGGCGATG
Source organism: Acidovorax sacchari (assembly GCF_042847045.1). Lineage (NCBI taxonomy): Bacteria > Pseudomonadati > Pseudomonadota > Betaproteobacteria > Burkholderiales > Comamonadaceae > Acidovorax > Acidovorax sacchari. The sequence goes on along the minus strand of NZ_AP035783.1, from coordinate 3,443,640 downwards.
GCGATCAGCGCACCCAGAGAGATCGAGGCGGTTTCGGTCAACTGCAGGCGCCATTGCGCGAGTTCCGAATAGCCTTCATGCGTGATGCTGATCGAATCGATGCTGATGAGATAGCAGAGCCCCCGCGCCAGGAACATGCCGGCCAGCGTGACGATGAAGGGCTGCAGCCGGAAGCGCTCGATCAGGAAGCCCATGAACGCGCCGAAGCACGTGCCCATCAGCAGCAGCACGGGCACGGCCGCCGCCGGGTTCCAGCCGTGGCGCTCCACCAGCGACGCGAACACCATGGTGGTCAGCGCGACCACGGCACCCACCGACAGGTCGATGCCGCCCGAGAGGATGACGAAGGTCATGCCCACTGCGACGATGATGAGGAAGGCGTTGTCGATCAGCAGGTTGAGGAACACCTGGGCCGAGAAAAAGCCCGTGTAGCGCACCGAGCCCAGCGTGGCCATGGCCACGAAGAGCGCGATGGTGGCGGCCAGCGGCAGGTACCTGGCGTTCAGGCGCGGGCCGCGCGGGGCCGGCGCCGTGGCCGCGGCCGGGGTCATGACGGCGCTCATGGCAGGACCCTCCCGGCGGCGGGGCGGCGCGCGAGCAGGCCCACCTGGGTGCGGAACTCGGGCGACTGCAGCAGCATGACGACGAACACCACCACTGCCTTCACCACCAGGTTCACCTCGGGCGGCACGCCCAGCGAATAGATGGCGTAGGTCAGCGTCTGGATGATGAGCGCGCCGATCACGCTGCCTGCCAAGCTGAAGCGCCCGCCGGTGAGCGCCGTGCCGCCGAGCGTGACGGCCAGGATGGCGTCCAGTTCCATCAGCTGGCCGGCGTTGTTGCCGTCCGCGCTCTTCACGTTGGAGCTGATGAGCAGGCCCGCGATGCCCGCGCACACGCCGCAGAACACGTAGGCCGCCATGATGAGCCGGCCGGCCTGCACGCCGGCCACCCGTGCCGCCGTGGGGTTGACGCCCACGGCCTGGATGAAGAGCCCCAGGGCCGTGCGCGTGATGGCGAGGTAGAGCACCGCGAATACCGCCGCGGCCACGAAGAGCGAGAACGGCAGCCCGGCCAGGTAGCCCCCGCCCATGAAGAAGTAAGGCGCGTAGTAGATGGTGATGATCTGGCCGTCGGTGATGAGCTGGGCGATGCCCCGGCCCGCCACCATCAGGATCAGCGTGGCGATGATGGGCTGCATGCCCACCCGGGCCACCAGCACGCCGTTCCACACGCCGCACAGCAGCGCCACGCCCAGGGCGCCCAGGATGGCGACCGGCAGCGGAAAGCGGCTCTCGGTGGCGGACACCGATCCGCCGATCAGCCAGGCGGCCACGGCCGCGGCGATGGCCACGGTGGCGCCCACCGAGATGTCGATGCCGCGCGTGGCGATCACCATGGTCATCCCCAGCGACACCAGCACCAGGGGCGCGGCGCGGTTGAGGATGTCGATAAGGCTGCCGTAGAAATGGCCGTCGCGCCATTCGATGTGCAGGAAGCCCGGGTTGAAGGCGGCATTGATCGCCAGCAGGAGCAGCAGCGTGATCACCGGCCAGGCCAGGCGATGGCGCAGCAGTGCGGCGGGGGCGAAGGGGGAAGTGCGCTGCTCAGGCATGCTCGTGGTCTGCGATGAGTGCATAGATGTCGTCCTCGCTGCTGCCGGCGGGCAGCTCGCCCACCTTGTGGCGGTCGCGCAGCACCACGATGCGGTGGGCCACGCGCACCACCTCGCTCATTTCCGACGAGATGAAGAGCACGGCCATGCCGGCCTGCGCGAGGCGCAGGATCTGGTCCATGATTTCCTGCTTGGCGGCCACGTCGATGCCGCGCGTGGGCTCGTCGAGGATCAGCAGGCGCGGCTCGGTCGCCAGCCAGCGCGCCAGGATGGCTTTCTGCTGGTTGCCGCCCGACAGCAGGCCGATGGGCGTTTCCACGCTGGCGGTCTTGATGCCCAGCAGCTGCACGTAGCGCTCCGCCAGCGCGGCCTGTTCGCTGCGCGGCAGGAACCTGCGCACTCCCATGCGCGCCTGTAGCGCCAGGGCGATGTTCTCGCGCACCGAGAGTTCGGCCACGATGCCGTCGGTCTTGCGCTCTTCGGGGCACAGGGCGAGGCCCTGCCGGATGGCGTCCATGGGGTTGGAGAAGGCCACCGCGCGGCCGTCGATGCGCAGCATCCCGCGGTCGGGCTGTTCCAGCCCGAACAGCAGGCGCGCCAGCTCGGTGCGGCCCGCGCCCAGCAGGCCGGCCAGCCCGACCACCTCGCCGGGGCGGATCTGCAGGTCCAGCGGCTGCAGCTGTCCGGCCTGGCCCAGGCCCTCGGCCTGCAGCAGCGCGGGTGCCTGCGTGGCACTGTCCTGCGGCGCCTGTGCGCTGGCGGCCTGCGCGGCCAGTTCGCGGCCCAGCATGGCGGCGATCAGCGCCTGCGGGCCCAGGTCCTTCGCCAGCCATTCGCCCACCCAGGTGCCGTTGCGCAGCACGGTGATGCGGTCCGACACGGCATAGACCTGGTTCAGGAAGTGCGTCACGAAGACGATGGACAGGCCTTCGGCGCGCAGGCGGCGCAGCACTTCGAAGAGCTTTCTCACCTCGTCGTCGTCCAGGCTGGAGGTGGGTTCGTCCAGGATCAGCACGCGCGCGTCGATGGAAAGCGCCCGGGCGATCGCCACCAGCTGCTGCACCGCGACGGGGTAATCCGACAGCAGGCGCCCCACGTCGATGTCCAGGCCGATGCGGGCCACCAGCTCGGCCGCGCGCCGGTGCATCTGCGCCCAGTCGATGCGCCAGCCCTGCGCCAGCCCGTGGCGCGGGTAGCGGCCCGCGAAGATGTTCTCGGCCACCGAGAGGTTGGGGCAGAGGTTGACCTCCTGGTAGACCGTGCTGATGCCCAGGCGCTGGGCGGCCAGGGGAGAGTCGGGCCACACCGGCTGGCCGGCCAGGCGCATCTCCCCGCCGCTGGCCTTGAGCACGCCCGTGAGCACCTTGATGAGGGTGGACTTGCCCGCGCCGTTCTGCCCCATCAGGGCGTGGATCTCCCCGGGGTAGAGGCGCAACTGCACGTCCTGCAGCACCGGCACGCCGGAGAACTGCTTGCGGATGCCCGCCAGTTCCAGCACGGGCGCTGCGCCCGGTGCGGGAGCGGTGGCGGGGGCTTGCGTGGGCGAGGTCATGGTATCCGTGCTGCGTGGGCGGGCGGGCAGGGCGCTGGCCGGGTCAGGGATCAGGCCTTGTTCTTGTGATAGACGTCGACCAGCACGGCGGCCAGCAGCACCACGCCCTTGATGACCTGCTGGTAGTCGATGCCGATGCCGAGGATGGACATGCCGTTGTTCATCACGCCCATGATGAAAGCGCCGATCACCGCGCCCATGACCTTGCCCACGCCGCCCGAGGCCGAGGCCCCGCCGATGAAGCAGGCGGCGATCACGTCCAGCTCGAAGCCCAGGCCTGCCTTGGGCGTGGCGGTATTGAGCCGGGCCGCGAACACCAGGCCCGCGAGCGCCGCCAGCACGCCCATGTTCACGAAAGCGTAGAACGACAGGCGCTCGGTCTTGATGCCCGAGAGCCGGGCGGCCTTCTCGTTGCCGCCCATGGCGTAGATGCGGCGGCCGATGGTGGTGCGGCTGGCGACGAAGTCGAACAGCACGATCAGCAGCGCCATCACGATCAGCACGTTGGGCAGGCCCTTGTACGAGGCCAGCAGGTAGCTGAGGTACACGAGCAGCGCGGTGAACACCGCATTGCGGGCGACGAAGAAGGCGGCGGGTTCCATTTGCACGCCGTGGCGCACGCGGTTGGCCCGGGAGCGGACGCCCGCCACCACCAGCGCGGCGGCCACGGCCGTGCCCAGCAGCAGCGAGGTCACTTTCAGGCCCTGCATGCTGAACAGGTCGGGAATGAAGCCGGAACTCAGGCGCTGGAAGGATTCCGGGAAGGGCCCCACGGACTGTCCGGCCAGCAGCGCCAGCGCCAGGCCCTTGAAGACCAGCATGCCCGCCAGGGTGACGATGAAGGACGGAATGCGCGAGAACGCGACGAACCAGCCCTGCAGCCCGCCGATCAGGCCGCCGCACAGCAGGCAGACCAGCGTGGCGGGAACGAAGTGCCACTGGTACTGCACCATGAGCACGGCCGCCAGCGCGCCGATGAATCCGCTGACCGATCCCACCGACAGGTCGATGTGGCCGGCCACGATCACCAGCAGCATGCCCAGCGCCATGATGACGATGTAGCTGTTCTGCAGCAGCAGGTTGGTGAGGTTGAGCGGCTCCATCAGGGTGCCGTCGGTCATGTACTGGAAGAAGCCCATGATGGCGACCAGCGTGATCAGCATGCCGTACTCGCGCAGGTGGTGGCGGGCATGCTCCAGGGGCGAGCGGCCGGTGCGTGCGGGCGTGGTGGCGGATGCGGCAGCGGGGGCGGCGGCAGTGGCGGAGGAGTCGGGCGTGGAGGTCATGGAAGACATGTCAGTGGGCTTTCACGATGGCGCTCATGATCTTTTCCTGCGATGCCCGGGCCGTGGGCATCTCGGCGACGAAGCGGCCTTCGTTCATCACGTAGAGGCGGTCGGTGATGCCCAGCAGCTCGGGCATTTCCGAAGAGATCACGATCACGCACTTGCCTTCGGCGGCCAGCTGCGCGATGAGGGTGTAGATCTCGTACTTGGCACCCACGTCGATGCCGCGCGTGGGCTCGTCGAGGATGAGGACTTCGGGGCGGGTGAAGAGCCACTTGGCCAGCACCACCTTCTGCTGGTTGCCGCCCGAAAGGTTGAGCGTCTTCTGGTCCACGCCGGAGGAGCGGATGCGCAGCTGCTCGCGGAATCCCTGGGCCACCGCGTGCTCGCGGCCGCCGTCGATCACGCCGGCCGAGGAGACGCCTTCCAGGTGGGCCAGCGAGATGTTGAACCGGATGTCCTCGTTCAGCACCAGGCCGTTGCCCTTGCGGTCTTCGGTCACGTAGGCCAGGCCGTGGCGCACGGCCTTTTCCACGGTGCCGACGTCGATGGGCTGCCCGTCCAGCAGCACTTCGCCGCTGATGCGCCGGCCCCACGAGCGTCCGAAGAGGCTCATGGCCAGCTCGGTGCGGCCGGACCCCATCAGGCCGGCGATGCCGACGATCTCGCCGCGCCGTACCTGCAGGTCGATGCCCTTGAGGAACGGCGCCTCGGGCCGTTGCGGGTGGTAGGCCTGCCACCCGCGCACCTCGAAGGCCACCGGGCCGATGTCGGGCGTGCGCGGCGGATAGCGGTCGGCCATCTCGCGGCCGACCATGGCCTGGATCACCCGGTCTTCGCTCACGGGCGCGGCGCGGCAGTCCATGGTTTCCACCGTGCTGCCGTCGCGCAGCACGGTGACGGAGTCGGCCACGCGCGAAATCTCGTTGAGCTTGTGCGAAATCAGGATGCAGGTGATGCCCTGGCTTTTCAGCTCCAGCAGCAGGTCCAGCAGGGCCTGGCTGTCGTTCTCGTTCAGGCTGGCGGTGGGCTCGTCCAGGATCAGCAGGCGCACCTGGCGCGACAGCGCCTTGGCGATCTCCACCAGTTGCTGCTTGCCCACGCCCAGCTGGCCCACCAGGGTCTCGGGCGATTCCAGGAGGCCCACCTTGTGCAGCAGCGCCTGGGTCCTGCCGTGCGCCTCCATCCAGTCGATGACGCCGTGGCGGGCGGTCTCGTTGCCCAGGAAGATGTTCTCGGCGATGGAGAGCAGGGGCACCAGGGCCAGTTCCTGGTGGATGATGATGATGCCCAGGTGCTCGCTGTCGCGGATGCCCGCGAACCGGCGCTCCTCGCCGTCGAAGACGATCTCGCCGCTGTAGCTGCCGTGCGGATAGACGCCGGACAGCACTTTCATCAGCGTGGACTTGCCCGCGCCGTTCTCGCCCACGATGGCGTGGATCTCTCCGGCCTGCACGCGCAGGTCCACCCGGTCCAGGGCCACCACCCCGGGGAAGGTCTTGCGGATGTTCCGCATCTCTAGAAGCATGGTCTCGGTGTCCGTTGGCGTCGCTGGCGGGCCCCCGCACCCGGTCCGTCAGGGCCGGGGCGGCGGCACGTGGCACGGGAAGCGCGGCCCGCGGCGGGCCGCGCGCGGCGGATCACTTGATCTGCGATTCCTTGTAGTAGCCGCTGTCCACCAGCACCTTCTTCCAGTTCGACTGGTCCACCAGCACCGGCTTGAGCAGGTAGGAGGGCACGACCTTCACGCCGTTGTTGTAGGTCTTGGTGTCGTTGACCTCGGGCTGCTTGCCCGACAGCACCGCGTCCACCATGTCGGCCGCCACCTTGGCGAGCTCGCGCGTGTCCTTGAACACGGTGGAGGTCTGCTCGCCCTTCAGGATGGACTTGACCGAAGGCACCTCGGCGTCCTGGCCGGTCACGACCGGGCAGGGCTGCTGGGCGGTGCAGTAGCCCACGCCCTTGAGCGACGAAAGGATGCCGATGGAGATCCCGTCATACGGCGAAAGCACGGCGTCCACCTTCTCCTTGCCGTAGTAGGCCGAGAGCAGGTTGTCCATGCGGGCCTGGGCCGTGGCGCCGTCCCAGCGCAGGGTGCCGACCTTGTTCATCCCGGTCTGCTTGCTGCGCACCACCAGCTTGCCGCTGTCGATGTAGGGCTGCAGCACGCTCATCGCGCCGTCGTAGAAGAAGAAGGCGTTGTTGTCGTCGGGCGAGCCGCCGAAGAGCTCGATGTTGAACGGGCCCTTGCCCTGCTTCAGGCCCAGCTTGTCCACGATGGACTGCGCCTGCAGCACGCCGACCTGGAAGTTGTCGAACGTGGCGTAGTAATCGACGTTCTTCGAACCCTTGATGAGGCGGTCATAGGCGATGACCTTCACGCCCTTGTCCGCCGCACTCTGCAGCACGCGCGAGAGCGTGGTGCCGTCGATGGAGGCGATCACGAGCACCTTCGCGCCCTTGGTCACCATGTTCTCGATCTGGGCGAGCTGGTTGGGGATGTCGTCTTCCGCGTACTGCAGGTCGGTCTTGTAGCCGCGCTCCTTGAGCACTTTGGCCATGTTGTCGCCGTCGGCGATCCAGCGGGCCGAGGACTTGGTCGGCATGGAGATGCCGATGCTGCCCTTGTCCGCGGCATGCGCCAGCGGCAGGGTGCCGAGGGCGGCGAGGGCGAGGGCGGCAGCGGTGGTTTTCAGAAAGGTTCGCTTCACGGGAGTCTCCTGGTTTTTATCGGTGTGCGAGAGGGGTTGGGATTCAGTACTTGCGCTTGGGGAATTCCTGGGCCGCGGTCTCCATCGGGAAGATGCCTTCTTCGGTCACGATGCGCTTGGGCACCGTCTTGCCGGCCTTGATGTCCTTGACGGCCGCCATCAGCTGCGGGCCCAGCAGGGGGCTGCATTCCACGGTCACGTTGAGCTTGCCGGCCATCATGGCCTCGAAGGCGCCCTTTACGGCATCGATGGAGATGATGGTGATGTCCTTGCCGGGCTTCATGCCGGCCTCCTCGATGGCCTGGATCGCGCCGATGGCCATGTCGTCGTTGTGCGCGTAGAGCACGTTGATCTTCCTGCCCTCGGCCTTCAGGAAGGCTTCCATCACTTCCTTGCCCTTGGCGCGGGTGAAGTCGCCGGTCTGCGAGCGGATGATCTTGAACTTCGGGTCGGCCTTGACGACTTCCTCGAAGCCCTTCTTGCGGTCGATGGCCGGGGCCGAGCCCACGGTGCCCTGCAGCTCGACGATGTTCACGTCGCCCTTGCTGTCCTTCATCTTCTCGACCAGCCAGCGGCCGGCCTTGCGGCCTTCTTCCACGAAGTCCGAGCCCATGAAGGTGACGTAGAGCGACGTGTCCCTGGTGTTGACGGCGCGGTCGGTGAGCACCACCGGGATCTTCGCGGCCTTGGCCTCGCGCAGCACCGGCTCCCAGCCCGACTCCACGACAGGCGAGAACGCGATCACGTCCACGCGCTGGGCGATGAAGGAGCGGATGGCCTTGATCTGGTTCTCCTGCTTCTGCTGCGCGTCGGAGAACTTCAGTTCGATCCCGGCGTCCCTGGCCGCCGCCTTGATCGATTCGGTGTTCGCGGTGCGCCACTCGCTCTCCGCGCCGACCTGGCTGAAGCCCAGCACGATGGGCTTTTGCGCCCACGCGGCCGCGGGCAGCAGGGCGGCCACGGGCGCGCAGGCCAGGGCCGTGGCCAGCGTGCGTCGGGTCAGTTTCGTCATCTTTGTCTCCTGTCTTTATGGTGGTGTGATGAAGGAAGGGGGAGAGGGGCGGGGAAGGCAGTGGGCATTCCTCTCAGGCCAGCATGTAGCCGGTGCGGACCGTGGTGAAGAACTCCGCGGCGTGGCGGCCCCGGTCGCGCGGGCCGTGGCCCGGCTCCCGGCGCTCGCCCTGGAAATCCGCGCCGGCCGTGGGCAGGTTGACCATGGTCATGCCCGCGCGGGCATGCCGCTTGAAATGCATGGCATGCTTCAGCGAGGTGGTGCAGATGCCCGCGCACAAGCCGCGGGGCGTGTCGTTGGCGATCCCCAGGGCGTGTTCGTAATCGTCCGCGCGCAGCACGCAGGCCACGGGGCCGAAGATCTCCTCGCGGGCGATCCGGTGTTCGGGGCGCGCGGTGAAAAGCGCCGGACTCAGGTAGTGGCCGGGCGTGGGGCGCTCGATGCGCTCGCCGCCGAAGACATGCTCCGCACCGTCCTGGCGGGCGGCCGCGATGTGCTCCAGGTCCTGCGCCAGCTGGCGTTCGTCCACCACGGGCCCCATCCCCGTGCCGCGCTCCAGTGCATGGCCTACGGGGACCGCCGCCAGGCGCTGGCGCAGCCGGGCCACGAACTCGTCGTGCACGCGGGCCTCGACCACGATGCGGCTGGAGGCCATGCAGTGCTGTCCGGCGGAGCCATAGGCACCCTGCAGGGCGCAGTCCGCGGCCTGGTCCAGGTCGGCGTCGGCCAGCACCACCAGCGGATTCTTGCCGCCCAGTTCCAGCTGCACCCTGGCGCCGCGCGCCGCGACCGAGCGCAGGATGCGCGCGCCGATCGGCCCCGAGCCGGTGAAGCTCAGGGCATCGACCAGGGGATGGTCCACCAGGGTCTGGCCCACTTCGCGCCCGCTGCCCATGACGAGGTTGAACGCGCCCGCCGGCAGGCCGCTGCGGGCGATGATCTCGGCCAGTGCCCAGCCGCAGGCCGGCACCCGTTCGGCCGGCTTGAACACCACCGTATTGCCGAAGGCCAGGGCCGGCGCGATCTTCCACGCGGGAATGGCGAAGGGGAAGTTCCAGGCCGCGATCACGCCGACCACGCCCACCGGTTCGCGCGTCACCTCCACCTGCACGCCCTGGTGCATCGATGCCATCAGCTCGCCGGGGATGCGCAGCGCCTCGCCGGCGAAGAACTTGAAGATGTGGCCGCTGCGGACCACTTCCGCCACCGCCTCGGGCAGGGGCTTGCCCTCTTCGCGGGCCAGCAGCGTGCCCAGCTCTTCCTTGCGTGCCAGCAACTCGCTGCCCACGATGTCCAGCACGTCCGCGCGCCGCTGGGGCGCGCTGCGGCTCCAGTGGCGCAGGGCATCCGCAGCGGCCCGCACGGCCTGGCCCGCCTGGTTCCGGTCGGCGCGGGCGTATTCGGCCACCACCTCCCGGGTGTCGGACGGATTGACGCTCACCCCGGTGGTGGTGCCGATCTCCCAGCGCCCATTGATGAGGTGCCGGGGCGTCTGCTGCATGTCGCCAAGCTTCATGGACCCTCTTTGCTACGGTTGCGACGCAGTCTATGGAGGTTTTTTATATCAATCCAATAGTTTTTTGGACAAAATACATATCAATCCCGGCATTCAGGAAAACCCCATGAGCACCTACAACCACTGGTTCATCCGCGCGCGGCTCAAGACCCGGCAGCTGCTGCTGCTGGTGGCCCTGGCCGAGGAGGGCAACATCCACCGTGCGGCCCAGGTGCTCAGCATGACGCAGCCGGCCGCCTCCAAGCTGCTCAAGGACCTGGAAGACGTGCTGGAGGTACCGCTGTTCGAGCGCCTGCCCCGCGGCATGCGGCCCACCTGGTATGGCGAGACCATGATCCGCCATGCGCGCATGGCGCTGGCGAGCCTGAACCAGGCCCATGACGAGATCGGCGCGCTGAAGACGGGGCACTACGGCCAGGTGGGCATCGGGGCCATCACCTCGCCGGGGCTGAGCCTGCTGCCGGCGGCGGTGGCCCTGGTCAAGCAGCAGCACCCGAGCCTGCGCATCACGCTGGACATCGAGACCAGCCCCGTGCTGCTGGAGCGGCTGGAGCAGGGGCGGCTGGACATCATGGTGGGGCGCGTGCTCCCCGGCCCGGAAACCGGCCACCTGCGCTACGAGCCGCTGACGGACGAGCCGATCTGCGCCATCAGCCGCCCCGGCCACCCGCTCTCGGGCATGAGCGGCCTGACGCTGCGGGACGTGCTCTCGGCCAACTGGATCGTGCCGCCCGCCGGCAGCGTGCTGCGGCACCGGTTCGACCTGATGTTCCAGCAGGACGGCCTCGCCCCGCCGACGGACATCGTGGAGACCTCAGCGCTGCTGTTCATCACCCGCATGCTGCAGCAGAGCGAGATGATCGCCGTGGTCGGCGCGGACGTCGCCCACTACTACGCGGCCCACGGCATCGTCGCCGTGCTGCCGATCGCCATGCCCTGCCACATGGACGCCTTCGGCATCGTCACCCGCACCGACCGCCTGCTCTCGCCTGCCGCCAAGGTGATGATGAAGGCGCTCAAGCAGGCCAGCTTCGTGCAGTACGGCCGCAAGCTGGAGATGGACGAGTAGGGCGGGGAAGTCGCGCAAGCGCCTCAGGGGGTTGCTTTCTGCTAGACCCATCCAGCGTCCACCTTGAACTCCTGCGCGGTGCACATCGCGGCATCGTCGGAGCCCAGGAACAGCACCATGCGCGCGATGTCGCGCGGCTGCAGTTTGTCGGGCAGGCACTGGTTGCGCGCGAGTTCCCGCTCGCCCTCGGCGTCGAGCCAGAGCCGGATCTGGCGCTCTGTCATCACCCAGCCGGGGGACACGGTGTTGATGCGGATGCGGTCCTGGCCCAGCGTGCGCGCGAGGCCCCGGGTGAGCCCGTTCACCGACGACTTGGCGATCGCATAGCAGGGGTAGCCCGACCCCTTGCCCTGCCAGCCGGTGGAGCCGAGGTTGACGATGGAGCCGCCGCCGAGCCGGCGCATGCCCGGCACCACCGCCTGGATCGCGAAGAAGGCCGGGCGCTCGTTGATCGCCATGCGCTCGTCGTAGTACTCGGGGGTGACGGACTCCAGCGTGTGGCGGTCGTCGCTGGCCACGTTGTTGACCAGCACGGAGACATCGCCCAGTTCGGCCGCGGCATCGCGCACGGCGGCCTGCAGGGCATCGATGTCGCGCACGTCGCACTCGCGCCACCAGGGGCGCGGCAGGCCCGCGGCCTCCATGTCGCGGACCAGTTGCCCGCTGGCCTCGCGGGCCACGTCCACGAACGCCACGCGCGCACCCTGCTCGGCGAAGGCCGTGACGATGGCGGCGCCGATCCCGCTGCCGCCCCCCGTCACGAACACCACGCGTCCGCGCAGGCTGGGAAACACCGACAGGGCTCCGGACGGCGAGGCGGCGGCGCCGGAAGAAGGAACGGGTGGAATTTGAGACATATAAATTTTGGTATCGATTGATAGAAAAAATAATGGTTACGTGCATCAATTTGCGTTGATAAGATGCGCCGCGTCAAGAGGCCCGCGACAGACGGGCGCTGAAACAACGTCTGGAGACGCGCATGAATCCTCCCGAGATGCCTTCCGGCAACCCATCGGCCGTGCCCTGGCCCGCCCCCGCGACCGGCGCGGCGCGCTGCGTGCGGCCCATGGCCTCCCAGCTGGGCGAGGGGCTGCTGTGGTCGGAGCGCGAGCAGGCGCTGTACTGGGTGGACATCCTCGCCCGCGAGCTGCACCGCTGGGACCCTGCAGGCGGCGCGCACCGCTGCTGGACCTTCGACGAGGAAATCTCCGCGCTGGCCGAGCGCGCCGCGGCACCCGGCCTCGTCGTCACCCTGCGCCGCGGCTTCGCGCTGTTCGATCCGGCCACGGACACCGCGCCGCGCTACCTGCACCAGCCCGAACCGGAGCGCACCGGCAACCGCTTCAACGACGGCAAGTGCGACGCCCAGGGGCGCTTCTGGGCCGGATCGATGGACTTCGGCTGCGAGGCGCCCACCGGCGCGCTCTACCGCTTCGACCCCGATGGCCGCTGCACGCGACACGACGACGGCTTCGCGGTGACCAACGGCCCGGCCTGGTCGCACGCCGGGGCCGCCGGCGGGACGCGGTCGCCGGCCCTGTTCTTCAACGCCACCGCCGAGGCCTGCACCTACCGCTACGACTTCGACCCCGACACGGGAGCGCTCTCGAACCGGACGCTGTGGAAGCGCTGGTCCGACGAGGACGGGCTGCCCGACGGCATGACCACCGACGTGCTGGGGCGGCTGTGGATCGCACACTGGGGCGGCGCGTGCGTGACCTGCCACGATCCCGTGAGCGCAGCGGAACTGTGCCGCGTGCCGCTGCCGGTGAGCCAGGTCACCACCTGCGCCTTCGGCGGCCCCGGCCTGCGCACGCTCTTCATCATCTCCGCCCGAACGGGCCTGTCGGAGGCCCGGCTGGTGGCCGAGCCCCTGGCCGGATCGCTCTTCGCCGTCTCCGTGGACGGCCCCGGCCTGCCGGCCCACCGCTTCGGCGGCTGACCTCCTGGAGACGCCCATGAACGAGACCTTCCATCCCGTCACCTGGCTGCACCATGCCGGTCAGCACCTGGGCCTCGTGCCTTCGCTGGGCGGCAGCGTGGCGGCCTGGCAGATCGACGGGCCCGACGGCCGCCGCGTTGACCTGTGGCGCTCGTGGGATGGCCGCACGGCCGACCTCTACCGCATGGCTTCGTTCGCCATGGTGCCCTGGTCCAACCGCATCAGCTGCGGCGGGTTCTTCCATGCGGGGCACTTCCATCCGATGCAGCCCAACCGCGCAGGCGAACCGTACCCCATCCACGGCGACGGCTGGCTGCAGCCCTGGAGCCTGCGCCAGCCCGCGCCCGACACCCTGGAGATGGCCCTGCACTCGGACCGCTTCCAGGGCAATCCCTACCACTACGAATGCGTGCAGACCTTCCGCCTGGTGCCGGGCGGGCTGGACCAGAGCGTGCAGGTGCGCCATCTCGGCCCCGAGCCGCTGCCCTACGGGCTGGGCCTGCATCCCTGGTTCCCGCGCACGCCGGACACACGCATCTCCGCCCCCGTGCAGGGCGTGTGGCTCTGCGGCAGCGATCCGCTGCCCACGCGCCACACCGAGTGGTTCCCCGAGGGCTGGAACCTCAATGGCGGCATATCGGCCCACGGCAACCTGATCGACAACGCCTACACCGGCTGGGGCGGCACGGCGCGCATCGCCTGGCCCGAGCGCGGCCTGCAGCTCACGGCGCGCATGCCGGGCTTCGTGCAGGACGGCGGTGCCGAGCGCCACTTCTGCCTGGTGTACCGGCCGCCCGAAGGGCCGGCCTTCTGCTTCGAGCCCATCACCCAGCCCATCGATGCCTTCCACCAGCCGGGGCAGCCGGGCCTGCGCGTGCTGGAGCGCGGGCAGGCGTTCGCGCTGCGCGTCGAGTGGCGCTACGGCCTGCTCGACGATGCGGCGCCCGGCGGTGCACCGCCGTCCGGCCGCGTGGCAGCGTCCGGGCCTGCGCCTGCGGCCGGACCTTCCACCGCGGGGCCGTCCGCGGCGGCCAGGGCGTCGAGGGCGGTGTCAGGCCGCATCGGCGATCCGGGGGCGGTGCGGAACGAGTCCAGGCTCGCCTCGCTGGCCGTGTCGTAGCGGCTGCCGCCGCCGACACCGGTCTCCGCCGCGCCTTGCGCGTCGCTGGCCTCGGGGGCCTGCCGCGGCTCCCAGGTCCTCGCGGGCTGCAGGCGCTGGCCCGGCTCGCGCCGCGGCACGGGTTCGTAGAGGATCCACTGGCCCACCGTGCGCATCGCTTCCGCGCCGCGGTTGTTCTGGTGCTTGAGGAAGAAGTCCAGGCCACGCTCTTCCTGCAGCTTGGCCTTCTCGCGCAGCAGCAGCAGCGTCGGCTCCCACATGGCCTCGTTCTGCAGGAAATCGTCGAAGGCCGCGTCCTCGGCCCGCGCGCCGTCCTCGTCGCCCGCCGCGCGGGCCAGCGCGGCCAGCGCGCGGTGCGTGTCCAGCAGCGGCGCGGCGGGCGCGCGCATCGCCTTGTCCGCGAACATGGCGGCGAAGCCGTTGCCCTGCGCGAATGTCCGCGCCTGCTCCATGAAATGCGAAAGCTGGATGTCCGCCAGCAGGTGGTGCAGCGGCCCTTCCACGTCGCTGCCGAGCTTGCCGGTGCCGTAGTGCGCCCACCCGTCCCATTCCGCCCGCACGTGGCGCTCGAATTCCGCGAAGCGCGAGTAGTCCGTGGCACGGTCGCTGCGCACCGGGTCGATCTCGTCGCCGAAGAGAAAGAGCGTGCAGAAATGGGTCGTGGCGTGGTTGGCCACTTCCACCGCGTAGCCCGCGTCGAGTCCGCCCAGCCCGGCACTGGCGCGCTGCGCGGTGCCGGCGCCGTTGCTGCGCAGTGCCTCCGCGATCTGCACGCTGGCGGTGGCGCGGGCCGCGACCTCTACCCGGGAGGAAGCGGTCGCATCGCGATAGACCGTGGTCATGTAGCCTGCGATGGTGGTGGCAGTGCGGCCGTTGTCCTGGCGCATCTTCGCGCCCAGGCTGGCGGCCACCCCCGCGCGGCGGCCCCGGCCCGCGACCTCGCCCACGCGCAGGCCCGCGCTGGCGGACACATTCGTCTCGGTGCCGGTGCTGGAGCGCCGGGCATCGTCGATCAGGCCGGCACTCAGTTCCGGATGGTGGGCGAGCAGCTCGCGCAGCCAGTCGTGGCGTGCCGGCGCGCCGTCGGGGCCCGGCTCCGCCAGGCGCAGCAGGTGTTCGTAGGCATCCAGGAATTCCACGTTCAGTTCCGGCTCGCGGCCCTTGCCCAGGCGCGGCAGGCGCAACTGGATGCCGTTTTCCAGGCCGCGCTCGCCGCGCCAGCGCCAGTCCGCCGCGAGGGTGCCGCCGAGCGTCGCCTGGTCGGTGCCGAGGTTGGTGGCATAGCCGGTGTTCGCGCCCGCGCCCACCTGCACCTGGCCCGTGCGCTGCTCGCCGATCTGCAGGTACATGCCGGTGCGGCCCATGTAGAACTCCATCACGGCGTCGCGGTTGCGCTGCGCGCCGGCGATCAGCCGCACGCCCAGGCCGAACACGGAGGACCCCAGCGCCACGGCCGCGGACAGCGGCCCGGCGTTCAGGCCCCAGGCCTGCTGGCCGATCAGGCGCAGGCGATCGCGCCATTCGAGCTGGCCGATCATGTCCCGCGTCAGGTCCAGCAGGGCCTGCGCATGCGTGGCCTGCCCGGGTGCGCCGTCGCGCAGCAGGCGGGCAGCCTCCTGCACGCTGGCGCGGAACTGCGCGCCCTGCTGCAGCGCATAGCCGTGCCAGGACACGGGCGTGCCGCCGGGCGGCGGCGGTGGTGGCGGGGAGGAAGGCCCGCCCGCATCCTCGGGCAGACCCTCGGCCAGGAGGGCCAGTGCCTCGGCCGCGGTGTGCGGGCGCCGCTCGAGCCGCTGCCAGGCGGCCTCCAGCAGGGGCACACTGTCCTGCGACAGCTCCGAAGGCGCCAGCCCCTGGCCGAGCGCCGTGCGCTCGAAGTGCGCGCGCAGTTCCGTGGCGCGCGCCGCGATGCGCCCGCGCGCGGCGGCATCGATCACCAGGGTGGTGCGGTCCGTGCCTTCCGGCGCCCATTGCACGGTTTCCGCCAGGGCCTGCCAGGCGCATTCCGCGGGGCCGGGCAGCCGGCCCGGGGGGCGGTCCGCGCGCAGGCCGCCCAGCATTTCGGAGAGCTGGCCGGCGGCCTTTTCCAGGGCCGCGTCCGCCCGGCGCCGCGGCGTGGGCAGCGCCGTGGCGGAGCCCACCTCCAGCGCCTGCGGCAAAGAGCGCAGCGCATTGGGCTGCCCGCCGAAGGCGCGGGGTTGCGCACCGTGCCGCGCCAGGTCGTGCAATGCGTCCGCCAGCCGCTGCAGGTGGCCGTTCGCCCGGTCGTAGGCCGAGCCGGGCGCGTTGCTTTCATAGCCATTGCGCAGCGCGTGGTAGGCCGCGCGCTCGTCCACCGTGCATGCGTCCAGCGCCTTGGCGGGCTCCGCGGCATGCAGGGCCCGGCGGGCGGCGTGGCGCGCGTGGCCCAGCCATGTGCGCAGCGCGGTGTCGTCCGGCGCGGCGGCGCGCAGCAACGCATCGGCGCGCAAAGCCAGGCGCGCGGCCGCCAGGCGCTCCGGTTGTGCGGCCGGGCTGCCTTCCGGGCGCAGCAGGTGCGACAACACCTGCAGTCCCCGGGGCACGCGCGCCAGATGGTCCACCGTGCGCTGCGCCGCGGGCGGCAGGCCTGCCGCGGCCGGCCGGGCGGCATCCGCGCCGGGGGGGGGCGCCAGGTCTGCCCAGCGGAGCCGGCGCAACGCGGCGAGGGCCTGCAGCGCCTCCGCCGGGTCGCCATCGGCCGCTACGGCCAGGGCCTTCAGTCCCACGGCCACCACGCCGGCAGCGGGAATCGCCCGGTCGCCGAACATCGCCGTGTCCAGCCCTTCCGACCAGTTCCGCAGCGCGTCCTTCAACGCCGCACGGGCGGCCGCCTCCGCGGGTGCGCCCGGGGCGCGCAGGCCGGGCAGCGTATCGATCTGCCGGTCGGCCATTTCCTTTTCGCACGCCTTCAGCGCGGCCGCGGCCGCTTCGCTGGCAGCCCGGGCGGCATCCCGCGCCGTCTCCAGCGTGGCGCGCCGCTCCTGCAGGCCGCCCAGCAGGGAGCGCAGGTCGGCGGCTTCGTCATCCGCGTCGAACAGGTCGCGGGCCATCGCCACCGCGGAACGCTCCAGCCGCTCCAGCCCGGCCTGCACATCCTGCCTGCGCTGCTCCAGGCCTTGCCGGACGCCCGTGCGTATCGTGTGCAGTGACCGCAGTTCATGGAGATGCTGCCGCAGCGCGGCAACCTCCTCTCCGGTGTCTGCGCCGCCGCGGTCGGCCTCGGTGCGGTCGGCCTCGGTGCGGTCGGCCTCGGTGCGCGCGGCCAGCAGTGTGCCGAGACGGCCTCGGACGGGCGCCGCCAGAGCCGCTTCGGCCTGGGCGATGCGCCGCTCCAGTGTGGCGGTGTCTTCCGCCAGCCGGGCGATGCTGGCGTCCAGGGCCTGCTGCTGCGCGGCGATGGCGGCCTGCTGCCGGCGCAGCGGCGCGGGCCGGTCCGCGGCGTGAGCGATGCGGCGGCCGGTGCGTCGGGCATCGGATTCCAGCCGCTCGATGTGCAGCTGCACAAGATGCTCCAGGGCGGTGGCCTTGCGGGCCGCCACCTCGGCCTCGTGCAGCCGCTGCGACGCCGCAAAGGCACGGGCCTGCGCCGAGCCCACGCTGCGCCAGGTACCCCGGTCGCCCGCGGTGTCCCGCGCGATGGGCCGTGCGCCGGCGGCAGCCGTATTCCGGAAGCGCGTCAGTTCGTCCAGCCCCACGGGTTTGCCGGCCCGCAGCCCGAGCGCGGTTCCCGCCTTGCCCAGGAACTTGCGCAATGCCTTGGTCGCCTTGCGCGGGGCCGTGGCGGCCGGCGGGGCGGGCTGCGCAGCGGCGGCACCCGCGGAATCGGCATCGGCCGCAGCGGGCAGTGGTTCCGCCAGGTATTCGCGCACCCGGCCGGCCAGGCCGAAGTGCGGCGCGAGCGCTTCCCTGCGCGCCGCCGCGCCGTCGAGCTGGTGCAATTTGTGGTGGGCCTGCTTGCCGGGGGCGGGGTCGCCGGCATGTGCCGCATTGCGCGCATTGCCGGGGACGAGCAGGGTGGTGGTATGGGGGTGCAGGGAAAATTTCGGCATGGCGTCCATCGGTCACAGGGGCGTCGTGCGCGATCCCGGAAGGCCCGGGAAGGGAGTGGCTGGACGCCGCACGCCCGGGGGCGTGCGCCGTTGGCTGGCCACGACGCCTCGGATGATGGAGTGGGTGCCGGTGCTTCGGCCGGCTCCCGGCCGAAGCACCTTCCGGCGGCGCGAAGCAGGGACTTGGACGCAGGTGCGAGCGCGAGCATTGCCGGCGTGCTAAGTTCCGTCCCGACACGGACCAACCGGTAACAAAAAAGACGCACCATGACGAGCCAACTGCAGGAGAGAACCCGCGCGCTGCCAGGAAACCGGCTGGCGGGCATGCGCCGCGGCATCGAGAAGGAGGGCCTGCGCGTGCTGGCCGAGGGCGGGCTGGCGCTCACGCCGCATCCGGCGGCGCTGGGTTCCGCGCTCACGCATCCGCACATCACGACCGACTACAGCGAGTCGCAGATCGAACTCATCACGGGCGCACGCGGCTCGGTGCAGGAGTGCCTCGACGAGCTGACCGAAATCCACCAGTTCGTGCTGCGCACCCTGGCGCAGTCCGGCGAGATGCTGTGGGTATCCAGCATGCCCTGCGGATTGCCGACGGACGAGACGATTCCCCTGGCGCGCTTCGGCTCCTCCAACGTGGGCCGCGCCAAGAGCATCTACCGCATGGGCCTGGGGCACCGCTATGGCCGCCGCATGCAGACCATCTCGGGCATCCACTACAACTGGTCCATGCCCGGCATCGCGAGCGACGAGTATTTCGGGCTGATCCGCAACTTCCGGCGCCAGGCCTTCCTGCTGCTCTACCTCTTCGGCGCATCGCCCGCGCTGTGCGACTGCTTCGTGCAGGGCCGCCAGCACGGCCTGCAGCGCCTGGGACCGGATTCCCTCTACCTGCCGCACGCCACCTCGCTGCGCATGGGCCGCCTGGGCTACCAGAGCGATGCGCAGGCCACGCTGGCCGTGAGCTACAACGGGCTCGACGGCTATGCCGACTCCCTGCACGAAGCGCTGACGCGGCCCTATCCCGCCTATGAGGCGCTGGGCGTGCGCAACCCCGGCGGCGACTACAACCAGCTGGGCACCAGCCTGCTGCAGATCGAGAACGAGTTCTACGGCACCATCCGCCCCAAGCGCACCGTGCGCCCTGGCGAACGCCCCCTGCACGCGCTGCGCGACCGCGGCGTGGAGTACGTGGAGGTGCGGCTCATGGACCTCGATCCCTTCGCCCCCGTGGGCATCGAGGCGCCGACCATGCGGCTGCTGGACATGTTCCTGCTGCACTGCCTGCTGTCGGAAAGCCCGCCCGACACCCCCGCCGAGATCGCCGCCCTCAAGCGCAACCAGCACCTCACGGCCGAGCGCGGCCGCGAGCCCGGGCTGTGCCTGGAGCGTGCGGGCCGCAGCGTGCCGCTGGTGGAGTGGGGCGCGGAGATCCTGGCGGGATGCACGCCCATCGCCGCCGCGCTGGACGCGGCCCAGGGCACGGATGCGCATGCGCAGGTCCTGGAGGCGGCAAAGAGTTTGCTGCGCGAGCCCGACGCCACGCCGTCCGCCCGCGTGCTCGCGCGCATGGCCGGTGGCCACGCGCAGAGCTTCCTGGGCTTCACGCTCGCGCAGTCCCGTGCTTCCCGCGACACCCTGCTGCAGCAGCCCTGGACCGGCGGGCAGCAGGCCCGCTACGAGCGCATGGCCGCAGAGTCGCTGGCCGAGCAGAAGGCCATCGAGGCCGCCGACACGCTGGATTTCGAGAGCTGGCGCAAGCGCTACATGGCCATCGGCTCCGCGGCGTCGTCGTCGGCGGCGGGCGCGCCGCTCGCGCAGACCGTATAGGCCCTTCGCACGGGCCCTTTTCCAGGCCTTCGGTCAGCGGCCGGCCGCCTGCGCCGCGCCGCGGATGCCCGCCAGCGTGCCCGTGGGGGTGATCGCCTCCGCATCCAGCAGGCAGTGCAGCACGCTGGGCAGGCCGCTCGCGCGGGCGCGGGCCAGCGCGGGCGCGAAATCCTCCGTGCGCTCCACCCGCTCCCCGTGCCCGCCGAAGGCCTGCGCGTAGGCGCGGAAGTCGGGGTTGCGCAACTGCGTGGCGCTCACCCGGCCGGGGTACTCGCGTTCCTGGTGCATGCGGATCGTGCCGTACATGCCGTTGTCCAGCAGCACCACGATCACCGGCAGGCCGTACTGCACGGCGGTGGCGAACTCCTGCCCGTGCATGAGGAAGTCGCCGTCGCCCGAGAACACCACCACCTCGCGCTGCGGCCACAGCCGCTTGGCGCCCACGCCGGCCGGCAGGCCGTAGCCCATGGAGCCGCTGGTGGGCGCGAGCTGGCTGGCGAAGGCCGTGAACGGCCAGAAGCGGTGCACCCAGGTGGCGAAATTGCCCGCGCCGTTGCAGAAGATGGTGTCCGGCGGCAGCACCTCGCGCAGATGGCGCATCACCTCGCCCATCTGCAGCGGGCCCGGAATGCGGATCGGCGCGGGATCGCTCCAGGCCAGGTAGTCGGCGCGCGCCTCGGCGGCACGGGCGGCCCAGCGCACCGGCCCTTCCGGCCGCACGGCGGCCAGGGCGGCCGTGAAAGCCTGCGGCGTCGCATGGATGGCCTGCGCCGGTCGGTACAGCCGGCCGAGTTCGTCGGCATCCGCATGCACGTGGACCAGCGGCTGCGCCGGCACGGGAATGTCCAGCAGCGTATAGCCCTGGGACGGGACCTCCGACAGCCGCCCTCCCACCAGCAGCACCAGGTCGCTTTCGCGGATGCGCGCCAGCAGCTTCGGATTGGCGCCCAGGCCCAGGTCGCCGCCGTAGCAGCCGTGGCTGGCCGGAAACAGCATCTGCCGCCGGAACGAGCAGTACACCGGCAGGCTCCAGGCCTCGGCGAAGGCCGTGAAATCGCGCACGGCGGCTTCCGACCAGCGGCTGCCGCCCAGGATGGCCACCGGCCGCTCGGCCGCTGCCAGCCGCCGGGCCAGCTCGCGCAGCGCGTCCGGGCCGGGGTGCGTCTCGGCCACCGCATGGGGCAGGGCGTCGGCGGCCTGCACAGCATCGGTTAGCATGTCTTCCGGCAGCGCCACCACCACCGGCCCGGGCCGGCCCGAGGTGGCCACGTGGAACGCCCGCGACAGCAGCTCCGGCAGGCGCCGCGCATCGTCCACCTGCACCACCCACTTGGCCATGGTGCCGAACACGGCACCATAGTCCAGCTCCTGGAAGGCCTCGCGGCCCAGTGCCTCGCGGGCCACCTGGCCCACGAACACGATCAGCGGCGTCGAGTCCTGGTGCGCGATGTGGATGCCGGCCGAGGCATTCGTGGCCCCCGGCCCGCGCGTGACGAAGCAGATGCCCGGCCGCCCGGTGAGCTTGCCCTGCGCCTCGGCCATCATGGCCGCGCCGCCCTCCTGGCGGCAGACGGTGACGGCGATGTCGGCATCGTGCAGTGCGTCCAGCACCGCCAGGTAGCTTTCGCCGGGCACGCAGAAGAGCTGGCGCACGCCGTGCAGGATGAGCTGGTCCACGAGGATCTGGCCGCCGGTGCGGAGCGTGGCGGCGGCGGGGGCGGAAGGAGGGGTGGGCAAAGAGGTCGAGGTCATGGGCGGGAAGGAGGGGAATGCGCCACTATCGCCCAGGGCGCGGGCGCTGCCTAGGGGATGCGTTCCGATGGGTGGAACAGCCGGGCCCGGCGCACCGGTCGCCAACCGGGGGGCCGTGCGGTGGCCCCGTATCATCGCGCGATGCCCACCGCCGCCCAGATCCTCGCGTTCCTGCTCGCCGCCGTCCTCATCACCGCCACGCCGGGGCCGGACAACCTCATGGTGCTGGGCATGGGCATGTCCCGGGGCCGGGCGCGGGGCGTGGCCTTCGGCCTCGGCTGCGCCGCGGGCTGCCTGAGCCACACGCTGCTCGCGGTGCTCGGCGTGAGCGCGATGATCGCGGCGTCCCCCGCCGCGTTCACCGTGCTCAAATGGGTGGGCGGCGCCTACCTCGTGTGGCTCGGCGTGCAGGCCCTGCGCCATGCCGGCAGCGGCGGCACCCTGCGCACCGACGTGCCCGGGCAGGCCGTGCAGCCGCTGCGCACCCTGTTCGCCAGGGGCATGCTGGCGAACGCGGTCAATCCCAAGGTCGTCCTGTTCTTCCTCTCGTTCCTGCCGCAGTTCGTGGTGCCCTCGCAGGGGGCGGTGGGGCTTCAGCTGGGCGTGCTGGGAATGGTGTTCACGCTGCAGGCAGCGGTGCTCTTCGGCCTGCTGGGCTGCTTCGCGGGCACCATCGGCGGCTGGCTGCAGCGCCGGCCGCGCGCCGGCCTCTGGCTGGACCGCATTGCGGGCACGGTGTTCATTGCGCTGGGCCTGCGCATGGTGGCGGCACGCTGAGCGCGGGCACGCCGCTCAGGCGTGCGGCAGGGTGATGGTGACGGAAGTGCCCTGGCCGGGGCGGCTTTCCATGCGCACCTGGCCGCGGTTGGCTTCCACCAGCGATTTCACGATGCCCAGGCCCAGGCCGATCCCGTCCTTGCGGGCGCGGGCCGTCTCGCCCTGCCAGCCCGGCTCGAACGCGCGGGCGATTTCTTCCGGGGCCATGCCCATGCCGTTGTCCGCCACCGTGAGTTCGACCGATCGCGCGGCGTGCGGCGAACTGCAGGTGCCGGCGATGCGCACGGTGCTGCCCTCGGGCGAGTACTTGAGCGAATTGCCGATCAGGTTGCCCAGCACCCGCACCATCTGTCCGTAGTCCACCCGCACCTGCGTCTCGGGCACCGGCCCCGCCACGAGCGCGATGCCGCATTTCTCGGCGATGGGCGCCATCATCTCGACCGCGTCCGTGGCCAGCGTCGCCAGCGGCAGGGCCTGCACGGTCGATGCCGAATCGGACGGCCGGAGCAGGCCTTCCACCAGCGAGGCCATCATGCCCACGGCCGACAGCATGCGCTGCACCACGGCTTCCGGCGGCACCTCCGCGCAGCGCTGGATGCGCGTGGCGCTGAGCTGCAGCACCTGCAGCGGCGTGCGCAGGTCGTGAGCGACCACCGCCAGCACCCGTTCGCGCGCCAGCGCCTGGGCGCGCGCCGTGGCGGCGGCCTCCTGCGCGGCGGCCAGGGCGGTGCGCAGGTCCAGTTCGCGCGCCGCGGAGACGGCCAGCTGGCGGATGGTCTCCAGTTCGTCGTCCGTCCAGGCGCGCGGGCGCATGTCGATCACGCAGAAGCTGCCGATGTTGTGCCCGTGCGCCTTCAGGGGCACGCCCACGTAGGCGCGCACGCCCAGGCTCTCCACGGTGGGCACGGCGCGCCATTGCGGCTCTGCGTGCGTATCGCGGATGACCAGCGCATCGTCCCGGTCCAGCGTGAAGTGGCAGAACGTCTGCCCCTCCATTTCCCGGGTGCGTGCCAGCGCCTCGGGAAAGCCGGACTGGCTCTTGTAGAAATCGCGCCGACCATCGACGACGGAAATGAAGCATGCCGCGGCGCCCAGCAGGCGGGCCGCGGTCGCCGTCAGGCTGTCGAAGCCCGGCTCCGCGGGGGAGTCGAGCAGACCCGTGGCCTCCACGGCCTCCAGGCGCTGCGGCGCGTGGCGGGCCGCCAGGGCACGGGCGGCGGAATGCCCCCCCTCCAGGGAGGCGTCGGCCGGATCGGCGGCAGGGGTCGCGGTGGCAGGCATCGGCCGAGAATAACGCGACAGCAATACCGTAGAGCATTCGGGGACGCGAAATGCCTGCCGGGCATCCTGCCGGGCCGGCGGCCGCCGGGGTGCATCAGGGGCCCGGGGCCGCGGGCATGCCGGCGGGGGACGGCGCCAGCGCCTCCTGTGCGTCTTCGCACCACCAGTGCGCGGCGGCATAGAAGCCCTCCCAGACGCAGCCGTTGCAGCCGCGGCCGCAGCAGGTGGTGGGCGCCTCCGGCGGCGGCCGCAGCGCGACGCCACGGGCCTGTGCCAGTGCCTGCAGTCCGGCGAACGCCCGCGCCGCGTCGTCCGCGGTGCGCAGGGGCGGAAGTTCCGCCAGGGTCACCGGGGGCCGCCGCGCCAGCGCTGCCAGGCCCAGCGGCCCATGAAGGCCAGTCCCAACACGAGCGCGAACCAGCCGACCACGTGGATCTGGCCCATGAGGTCGCGCACGCTCAGCGAGCGCGCGTAATAGGGAGCCAGCAGGATGACGATGCCGATGAGCGCGCAGGTCACGCCCTTGAACAGCATTTCGGACGCCTGCCGCCGGGTGGTCCCGGAAGCAGGTGGCGGCGTGGGAGAGGCGCGGGTCATGGGCGGGTCTGGGACAATCGGTGGAACAACGGGGGCGGGGCAGGGCGCCGGATGCGCGATTATCCGTGCGGCCGCGCCGACGCTCCGTCCATCCCCTTTCTCCCAACGCACCACCTGAGTCCCTCCCATGGCCATCCAATGGTTTCCCGGCCACATGCATTCCACGCGCAAGGCGATCGGCGAGCGCATCAAGGACATCGACGTCGTCATCGAACTGCTGGACGCGCGCCTGCCCGGCTCCAGCGCCAACCCGCTGCTGGCCGAACTCACGGGCCACCGGCCCACGCTGAAGGTGCTGAACAAGCAGGACGTGGCCGATGCCGCCCGCACGCCGGCCTGGCTCGACTGGTACAACGCCCGTCCCGACACCCGCGCCATCGGGCTGGATGCCTCCGACACCGCACCGGCCCGCCGCCTGATCGATGCCTGCCGGCAGCTCGCGCCCCAGCGCGGCGGCATGGCCAAGCCCATGCGCGTGCTGATCTGCGGCATTCCCAACGTGGGCAAGTCCACCCTGATCAACACCCTCGCCGGCAAGACCCAGGCGAAGACCGGCGACGAGGCCGGCATCACCAAGCTCGAGCAGCGCATCGTGCTGGACGATGATTTCTACCTGTGGGACACCCCGGGCATGCTCTGGCCGCGCATCACCATTCCCGAGAGCGGCTACAAGCTCGCCGCGAGCGGCGCGGTGGGCCGCAATGCCTACGACGAGGAAGAGGTGGCGCTGGAACTGCTGGCCTACCTGCAGCGCCATTACGCGCCCCTGCTGGACGCGCGCTACCGCCTCGGGCTGGACCCGGCCGCGATCGCGGCGCTGCACGACGACGAACTGCTCACGCTGATCGCGCGCAAGCGCGGGGCCGTGATGTCGGGCGGGCGGGTGAACCTGCAGAAGGCGGCCGAACTGGTCATGACGGATTTCCGCAGTGCCATCCTCGGGCGCATCACGCTGGAGACGCCGCCCGAATTCGAGGACTGGAGCGCGGCGGCGCAAGTGCAGGAAGCCGCCCGCGCCGCCAAAAAGGCCGAGCGCGAATCGCGCCGCAAGGGAGGGCGGCCCGCCAGGGGCGCCGAAACCGAAGGCGACTGACCACGGCGCAGCAGCGCGGAAGGAAAAAAAGGCTGCCACGTCCTGCATGGCAGCCCCAATGCCGGTGACCCGGCTCGCAATGAAAGAAACAGGAAAACCGGGACGCAGCCCCTCAGAACGAGTGGCCCATGCCGAAGTACATGGCGCGCTGCGATGCGCCTGCGCCCGGACCGTTGACGGTGACGTCGGCCGCGTAGTTGGCGGTGGAGCTGTTGTTCACGCCGCCGAGCGATGCATACAGGAAGGTGCGCTTGGACAGGTAGTAGTCCGCGCCGACCATCAGCAGCGTGGCGTTGCCGTTGCCCCGGTTGGCGCTGACGCGGTAGCCCGCGCCGATCAGGGTCAGCGCAGGCGTCACGTCGTAGCGCACGCCCAGCCAGCCGTGCTTGAGCTTGCTGGGTGCGCCGGCCGCGGCGTCGGGGGCGGAGATGGCTTCGTAGGCGGCGAACAGCTTGGCCGCGCCGATGCGGTAGGTGCCGCCCAGGATCGCGTCCTTGGAATAGTTGTAGGCGTCGCTGTAGTTGCCGTTGGCATCGCGCCGGCTGTTGAGCATGGCACGCACTTCGAGGTCGTTCGCGGCATAGGCCAGCGACAGGCCTTCGTTGCGCAGCCGCTTGTTCGAGCCCGGCTGCTCGCCCATGCCCACCTGCACGTTGGCGGTGAAGCCGCCGAAGCTGGGCGTGGTGTATTCGATGACGTTGTTCACGCCCGGCCAGTTGCGGCCGCGCACCAGCGTCGCGCTGCTCATGAACTGCTGGCCCGTGGGATCGATGTTCCACACGTCGTTGCTGTTGAAGAGGTTCTTGCCGAACATCAGCGTACCCCAGCTGGTGCTGCTCAGGCCCACCAGCGAACGGCGGTTGAAGAACGCGGACCCGGTCGTGCCCTTGGTGGCGCTGAAGCCGCCCTCCAGGTTGAAGACGGCGCTCAGGCCGCCGCCCAGGTCTTCCTTGCCGCGGAAGCCGATCATGCTCGTTCCCCACTGGTTGTCGGCGGCGCGGGTGAGCGAGTTCGTCTGGCCGGTCGTGGGGTCGGCGATCTTGTCGATGTATTCCACGCCCGCGACCACGCGGCCATAGAGCGTGACGTTGGACTGCGCGTGCGCCGCGCCGGGCAGCGTGCCGGCCGTGGCCAGGAGCGCGGCCGCAGCCGCCAGGGTTGTCTTGGAATGCGTATTCACAGCGTTTATCTCCGTTGTAGTAACTTTGCTGATCGAAAAGGAAACCGGGCCGAGCCCGGCAGTCACCCCACCCGTGGCGCGCATCCGCGCCGGCTGATCCGGGCGCGGGGCATCGCGCCGGCAGCCTTGGAGCCACCGCCCTCGCGGGCAGCACCTCGCGGCGCGGCCTCGTAAGCCCCGCCTTCAAGTTCATATGTGAACTTTTTGTTTATTAAGGAACAATGTAAAAACTGGGAGCCTGCAGCGCCAATGAGGGGATACCCTGCTGCCGTGGCGGAGGTGCCACGGCAAATTGCCAGGCAGCCGCCCTGCGATTGCCCGGAGAATCCGCACCAGCGCGCCGCCGGGGCCCTCCCGGCCAGGCCTCTTCCATCCCCATTCCCCGCCATGACAGAAGAAACCGATCGCTACCGTGCTCCCGCCCTGGACAAGGGGCTGGACATCCTCGAGCTGCTGGCCGGCCAGCCCCATGGCCTCACCCGCGCCGAGATCGTCAAGGCCATGGGCCGCAGCCCGGGCGAGATCTACCGCATGCTCGAGAGGCTGGTGGCGCGCGACTACGTCACCCGCTCACCGCAGGGCGACCGTTATGCGCTCAGCCTCAAGCTCTTCGTGCTGGGGCACAGCCATCCGCCCATGGAGCGCATGGTGTCCCAGGCCCTGCCGGTGATGGAGGGCTTCGCCACGGCGGCGCAGCAGTCCTGCCACCTGGGCGTCTATAACCGGGGGGACATCACGGTGGTGGCCCAGGTCAACGGACCGGGCAACTGGGGCCTGTCGATCCGGCTGGGCGTGCGGGTGAGCCTGATCGACACGGGCTCGGGCCACGTGATGCTGGCCTTCCAGACCGAGCAGCGCCGCGCCGAGATGCTGGCCGAGCACCAGGCCACGCAGGGGGCCGCGGGCGACGCGCCCATGCAGCCGGCGGAACTGCACACCATCCTGGAGCATGTACGCACGCAGGGCTGGTGGCAGGGCGACAGCCAGCAGGCCTTCGGCGTGATCGACATCTCCATGCCCGTGCGCGGGCCGCAGGGCCAGGCGCTGGCGGTGCTGACCTGCCCCTTCATCCGCCGCCCGGACCGGCCGCTGGAAGCCGACCTGCAGGCCGCGCGCGAGCAATTGGCGCAGGCGGCGGACGCGCTGTCGATCCGCTGAAGGGACCGGCCTGCTGGAGCCTGTCGACCGCCTTGCCGGGGGGCGCATGGGCGCCCGGGCGGTCGCGAAGGGGGATCAGTCGCGAAGGGGGATCAGTCGCCGCCGCCGTCCCCGGTGCCGCCGGCCTCCCGGGCGCCGTCCGTGACGATCCTGCCTTCCTTCACATAGCGGTCGAACTCGTGGCGGGGCAGGGCGGCGACGCCCGCCGCGTTCTCGTCGCGCTCCTTCCAGCTCAGCGTGACGCTGTCGTCCGCATGGGTGAGTTCCACCGGGCCTTCGGGAATCGCGATGGGCATGCCGTCGCCCTCGCGGTAGGTCACTTCGCCGTGGATGGTCGCGTGTTCTGCGTGCATGGGTCGGTCCTCCTCGCAATGCATGGTTGGGTGGGCCGGCCGCGCGGCGTGCGGGGCCTTCTGAAATGCCATTACACCGGTACGGCCGGGGGGCGCCGTGTCGGACCACGCCGCCAGTGCGCGCCCGTGCTCATCCGTGGCGGGCCGCATGCCGTGCCAGCCGGGCGTCGTGCCACATCGCGGCGCAGTTCGCGCCCGCCACCGCCAGGCCGGCGGCGCAGGTGGCGCCCCAGCCGCCGTGCTGCCATGCCGCCGAACCCAGCGCGGAACCCAGGGCGGCACCGCCGAAATAGGTCGTCATGTACACGGCATTGAGCCGCGAGCGGGCCTGCGGCGCCAGGGCGTAGATCACGTTCTGGTTGCTGATGTGCACGCCCTGCAGCGCCAGGTCGATCGCCAGCACCCCCACCAGGAACCAAGGCAGGCTGGATCCGCCCAGCCACAGCGCGCCCCAGCTGGCCGCGAGCAGCAGCACGGAGGCCCGGGTGGTCCACTGCTCATGGCCGCGGTCGGCCATGCGGCCCGCCCAGTTGGCCATGAGCGCGCCGGCCACGCCTGCCAGCCCCACCAGGCCGATCTGCGCGTCTCCCATCCGGTGCGCCGGCCCGGCCAGCATCAGCGCCATGGTGGAAAACAGCACGCTCACCGAGCCGAACGACAGGCCGCCCAGCAGGGCCCGGCTGCGCAGCCGCGGGTGCTGCCGCGCCAGGGTGGCCAGCGAGCGCAGCACCTGCCCGTAGCTGGGCGGGTTCGGCGTGCGCACCGCCGGCAGGGTGAACCACAGCGCCACGGCCACCACGAGGATCGCGATCCCGCCCACGCGGTACACCAGGCTCCATCCGCCCACGCCCGACAGCAGCCCCGCCACGCTGCGCGCCGCCAGGATGCCCACCAGCAGGCCGCTCATCACGAGCCCCACCGCGCGGCCGCTGCGCCCCGGCGCGGCCAGCGCCGCGGCCATCGGTACCAGCACCTGGGCCGCCACCGAGAACAGCCCCGTCATCAGCGTGCCGGCGGCCAGTGCGCCGAAGCTGCCCGCGAAGCCGCTCATGAACAGCCCGCAGGCGGCCAGCGCCATCAGCGCCACCACCAGGCGCCGCCGCTCCAGCTTGTCGCCCAGCGGCACCAGCAGCAGCAGGCCGGCCGCGTACGACACCTGGGCGATCGTCACGGTGAACGCAGCGCGGGATTCGCTCACGCCCAGTTGCACGGCGATCGAATGCAGCAGGGGCTGGTTGAAGTAGTTGGCCCCGGCGCAGAGGCCGCAGGCGGTGGCCATGAGCAGCAGTACCGGGGTGGACAGCCCTGCGGGGGCCTGGGTGTGCGGGGCGCTGCCCGCGGGGGTGGCAGGGGAACTGGATGGCATGGGAAGAGAATCTGTCGGCAGAAAAGGGCGAAGGCATGGGGCGCCGCGGCCCGCGGGCGGGCGGTACGTGCGGCTCAGGCCGCAGGCAGCACCGCCGTGGCGTCGATTTCGAACAGCATGCCATCGAGCGCGAGGCGCGGCACGGGAATCAGCGTACAGGCCGGCAGGGCAGCGCCGGCCCAGCGGGAGAGCAGCGCCGCGCCGAAGGAGCGCAGCCGCTCTTCGGAGTGGTCCACCACCAGCACCGTGAGGCGGGCGACGTCGCGCGGCGCAGCGCCCGCGGCGGCCAGCGCGGTGCAGAGGTTGTCCAGGGCCTGGCGCACCTGGGCATCGAACCCTTCGGCCAGCCGGCCCTCCGCGTCCTCCCCGCCCTGGCCGGCGACGTGGATGGTGCGGACCGGCCCCTGCACGATGGCCAGGTGGGAATAGCCGTTCGGCGCAGGGTCGTAGAGCCCGGTCGGATTGAGGAAGGACAGCACGGGGCGGGCAGCGGGGGAGGTATTCGGAGCAGGCGCGTGAGAAGTCATGGGAAAGCCTTGAAGTTCAGGAAAGGGCGCCTGCCACTGAGGCCGGCGACCGCATGCCCTGCAGTATCGAACCTCAACTAGACTTGAGGTCAACCGCTTTTTCCATCCCCTGCCGATCACCTGCTGCCGCTCCATGCCGTCCACACCCTCCGCCACATTTCCAGCCGCATCCATCGCCGACAAGGGCCTGGCCCGGACTGCCGGCCGTGCCGACGTGCCTGAACTCACCGTGGGCGAAGTCGCCGACCGCAGCGGGCTGGCAGTGTCAGCCCTGCATTTCTACGAATCCAAGGGCCTCATCGCCAGCGTGCGCAGCGCCGGCAACCAGCGCCGCTATCCACGCTCCATACTGCGGCGCGTCGCGGTCATCAAGATCGCGCAGCGCATGGGACTGCCGCTGGCGACCATCGCGGACGCCCTGCAGGCCCTGCCCGAGGGCCGCACGCCCACGGTGGCCGACTGGCGCCGGCTGTCTGCGGCCTGGCGTGCGGAGCTCGACGAGCGCATCGCCACGCTCACACGCCTGCGCGACCAGCTCGACGGCTGCATCGGCTGCGGGTGCCTGTCCCTGCGCGCCTGCCCGCTGCGCAATCCGGACGACACCCTGGGGGCTTCGGGCGCGGGACCGCATTTTTCCGGTGATCCGGCCGCGCACCGCAAGGGACGCTGATGGGCCATGGGCCCGCAGGCCGAAGCTGCCCGAACGGCCAGGGCAGCCGATGGGGAAGGCGAGGGCGGAACTGTTCAGGATGCCGGGGGCGGACCGCCGCCGGTGGAGCCTGTCTCGCTGCCGTGGTCCGACGAGGACGAGGGCGAGCGCGCACCGGCCGCGGCCTGGCGTTCTCCGGCTGCCGCCGCATCGCTCTCCGCCGGAGTGCTGCGCCGGTGCAGCAGCCGCTGCGCCAGCGGCTCCGCGGCCAGCACCAGCAGCGCCAGCAGCGTGCTCAGCAGCGCCGTGGCCTCGCGGCCCAGGCCCGCCGCCACGCCGATCGCCGCGGTCAGCCAGATGCCGGCGGCGGTGGTGAGCCCGCGGATCTGGTGCGCGCCATCGCTCTTGAGGATGGTGCCGGCACCCAGGAAGCCCACGCCCGCGATGATGCCCTGCAGCACGCGGCTGTTGTCCGCCGGTGCAATGCCTTCCTGCTCGGCCACCAGCACGAACAGCGCCGCGCCCATCGACACCAGCATGTGCGTGCGCACCCCGGCGGCCTTGCCGCGGTGCTCGCGCTCCCAGCCCAGCAGCCCGCCGAGCAGGCCGGCCATGCCCAGGCGCACCACGATGCGCGTGGCCTGCTCCAGGTCGGGCAGGTCGGAGAATTCGCCGGCCGTCGTGGACAGGACCACATCCCACCACTCCATCATGCGGCGCCCCCGTGCCGGCATGCGCCGGAAGGTGCCTGGAATCTCCGGCCGTGAAGGCGGGGTGCGGTGCTGTGCATGGCGGAAGTCAAGTCTTCGGAAGTGGCCCCGACTGTGCGCTGCGGGCAACCGGCATTCCGGCAGCACCCGTCGCGACAGCAGGTAGGACGGCGCCTACCCGGACGCGGCAAGGCCTTGCTGCCGGGCCCGGCCCTCGCGTTCCCCGGTGGATTCGGGTCAGCGTTCCGGGGCGGCCGCATCGCCGCAGGGCACCCAGTCGAGGCTCAGCACGCGTGCCTGCCAGTCGTGCAGGTCGGGCGAACCCGCCGGCAGATCTGCCGACACGTCCGCCGGGCCTGCCCCGTCCGGCGCAGCCGGCGCGCCGGGCAGCGGCCCGCCGTGCAGGCCGCTGTCAATGACCAGCATGTCGCCCGTCGCGGGATGCGGCAGCGCCAGCCGCCAGGCGTGCAGCCAGAGCCGCTGCAGGCCCAGCCGCCGGGCCCACCAGCGGTTCAGCGGTCCCTTGCCGTGGGTGGCGTCGCCCAGGATCGGGTGGGCGATGTGCTTGAGGTGCCGGCGGATCTGGTGCCGGCGGCCGGTTTCCGGCAGGGCTTCCACCAGCGAGGCCCGCGTGGTGGCGAAGCGCGCGTCGCTGGCCTCGGGCAGTTCCAGCCGCGCGAGGCAGCGCAGCGCCGTGCGGGCCGGCTGGACGGCGGCATCGGGCGGTGCATCGTCCGGGCGCAGGGCATGGTCCACCTGCACCCGGTCCGGCGCATGGCCGCGCACCAGGGCCAGGTAGCGCTTTTCCACCCGGTGGTGCTCGAAGGCCTGCGACAGCGCGCGGGCCGCCTCCGCGTGCAGCCCCATCACCAGCACCCCGCAGGTGCCCTTGTCGAGCCGGTGCACCGGATACACGCGGCGGCCCAGCTGGTCGCGCAGCGCCTGCATCACGAAGCGGGTCTCGCCCGCGTCCAGCCCCGTGCGGTGCACCAGCCAGCCGGCGGGCTTGTACACGGCGACGAGGTCGTCGTCCTGCCGGAGGATGGCCAGGGGAGGATGGCGGGGGGCGGTCGGAAGCGGCATCGGGCGCGCAGCATACCCCGGCGCGCATGCACCGCGGCCCGGCCGCTCAGCGCAGCACGCGGCAGTTGCCGAACTCGCAGCGGATCGCCAGCGCGTCGCCGCTGTCGCAGGCCACGGTATAGGTCTCGAAGCCCGGCCCCTTGGCGGCCAGCGCCGCGACCGGCTGGGCGCTGCAGGCCTGGGCGCGCGCCAGCTGCTGGGCGCTGAAACTGTCCACCCCCAGCGCGATGGCGGGCAGCGCGGGCCCGGTCACCGTACCGGGAGCGGGTTCGTCGGGCGGCGGAGGGAGCGGCGCCCCGGGGTAGGGCCCGGCCGCATGGCCGCGCGCCTGCATGCAGCTGTCCACCGCGCGGCGGCGGCGCTCCAGTGGCTGCAGGCCCTGGGTGGCGCCGAGCGCGCCGCCCGCCACGGCCCAGTCGCGCACCGCATCGTGGCTGCCGCCCGCGGACCAGGCTAGCGACGCCAGCACCAGCGCGCCGGTCAGCATGCCGTCCAGCGTCTCGATCACCACCCCGATCTGCTGCGCATAGCGCTGGCATTCGGCCAGGTCGGCCGCATGGCGCTGCACCTCGGCCGGATCCGCGCTGGGGGGCGCGGGCACCGCGCTGGCGCATCCCGCGAGCGCCAGCGCGGCCGCCAGCAGGCCGGTGCAGGCCAGGCGGGCAGGTGCCTTGCAGCCGGGGCGGAAGGGGTGGATGGCGGGCATGTCGGGGCTCCTCGGGCGGAGTGAAGGGAGGGGCAGGGCGGTGCGGCATCGGATGCATGCCCCGCCGATTGCGACATTGTTCCGCGCCGCGCGCGAGCGCGCCAGCCCCGATGTCGCCGACAATCGCGCCCCTATGACCACGACGACTTCCGCCCCCGCACCCGCCACCGCGCGCACCCTGCTGCCCCAGACCCTGCTCATGGCCCCGTCGCAGGACGATCCTTCCCCCCTGGTGCTCTACCACGGCCGCTGCGCCGACGGCTTCGGCGCCGCGCTGGCCGCCTGGCGCTACTATGGCGGCGAGGTCGAATGCGTGGGCCTGTCCCACGGCCAGGCGAAGTCGGTGGAGGATCTGCCGTCCCTCGAAGGGCGGTATGTGTACATCCTGGATTTCTCGTTCCCGCCCGAACTGCTCCACGCCATCGACGAACGCGCCGCCCGCCTCGTGATGCTGGACCACCACAAGAGCGCCGCCGAACAGCTCACCGGCTTCGCCTGCCGCTGCGGCGTGGTCCATTTCGACATGGACAAGTCGGGCGCGCGCCTCGCCTGGGACTTCTTCCATGCGGAGGCGCCGCTGCCCGATCTGGTGCGCTACATCGAAGACCGCGACCTCTGGAACTGGAAGTACCCCGAGACCGCCGGCTACGTCGCCGCGCTGGACATGGAACCGTTCGACTTCGGGCGCTGGGACGCCATCGCCCGTTTCACGCCGGACCAGACGCAGGCCTTCGTCGCGCGCGGCGAGGCCATGGACGAGAAATTCCGCCACCTTGCCGCCGACGTGGCCGGCGGCGCGCAGCCGCTCGTGTTCGACGGCGAACAGGGCCTGATGGTCAACGCACCGGGTGCGTTCCACAGCCTGATCGGCGAGATGCTCTCCCAGCAGTCCGGCACCTTCGCGCTGATGTGGACCGTCGGCAAGGACGGGCAGGTCAAGGTCGGCCTGCGCTCGCAGCGCGGCTACGACTGCTCGGTGCTCGCCACCCGCATGGGCGGCGGAGGGCACGCGCAGGCGTGCGGGTTCCGCATGGGCCGGGATCGGTTGCCGGAGTTGCTGACGGGCGTGTTCCAGTCCGGTACGCCGGCACAGGGCTGAGACACGGCGCGGCCACGGTTCCAGGCCGGGGCCCGCCCGGCATCCGTCACGCCAGCCGCAGATCCTTCGGCTTCGCGCCCGGGAACACCCGGGCCAGCGCATTCCCGTTCAGCCCGTACATGCGCCCGAAGATGCCGCCCAGCACGCCGCGGTAGTCGTTGAGCACGGGGTAGTCGCGGTTCTGGAACAGCGTGGTCGCGGTCAGCGCCTGCTGCTCGCCCGCGATGCGACCGCCGGCAACGCCGCCGCCCAGCACCCACAGCACGCTGCCGTGCCCGTGGTCCGTGCCGCGGTTGCCGTTCTCGCGGAAGGTGCGGCCGAATTCGCTCACCACGACCACCGTGGTGCGGTCCCAGGCAGGGCCCATCTCGTCGGCGAAGGCGGCGAGGCCCCGGCCCAGCTCCTCGAAGCGGTTGGCCAGCGCGCCCGTGGCATTGCCCTGGCCCACGTGCGTATCCCAGCCGCCCACGTCCACGAAGCCCAGGTTGTAGCGCGACTGCATGAGCCGTGCCATGCGCCGCGCCGTGCCCTCGAATCCCTTGGTGCTGAGGGCGTTGCGGCTGGCGGCATCCATCTCGCCCTGCATGGTGCGCGCCACCTCGTCGCGCGTCTGGAAACCCTCGGCCACGGGCGCGGCCAGCGGCGTGCCCTGGTACATGGAGGCGATCAGTCCCGCCTGCCGTTCGTCGATGCCCGGCTTGGACACGCCGGCCGCGGCCAGGGCGGTGTTGGGCACGTCGTAGCCGCCGCGCAGCACCAGCGGCAGCGTGTCGGTGAAGGCCATGGGCGAGAGATGGTCGTGCCAGCGCGGCTGGGCGCCGAGCTCCAGTGCCAGCCGGTTCAGGAAGCCCGAGCGGTAGTCGCGCCGCGCGCCCACGGGCTGGCCCAGCTCGATGCTGTCCTGCGTGTCGAAGTGGCTGCGCGTGAGATCGTCGGTGCCCGAGAACGGCACGAACGCGACCTGTTTTTTCGCGTAGAGCGGCTGCAGCGAACCGGCCAGCGCCGGGTGCAGGCCCCAGTCGGCGGTGAGCTGCAGGGCGCCGCCCTCGGCGCCGGGGCGGGCAATGGCGATGTTCGGGCGGCTCTCGTAGTAGAAGTCGCTGGAGGTGGGGACCAGCAGGCTCGCGCAGTCGTAGCCGCCGCGCAGGAAGACGAGCAGGAAGCGCGCGTCCGTGGCACCCTGCGGCGTGGCCGCCAGGCTGGCCTGCAGCACGCCCGGTGCGGCCAGCGCGGCGAGCGCCTGCAGGCAGCGCCGGCGCGTGGGCGCGATGCCGGCAAGGCCCGTCACGGCATCGGCCGCATCGCGGGGCAGGGAAGAGGGTCGGGGGGAAGCGGGGTGCGTCATGGCAGGCCTTTCCTGGGTCATCGGGGAGCTGGGGGCGGTCGCATTCGCAACGCCCGGAGCGGCCATCAGGCGTACATGAATTCGGGGGCGGACAGCAAGAAAGTGTTCCATTCCGTGGGCGAACCGGCACGCGCCAGCGCCACGCGCGTGGCCGGCGCCAGTTGCGGCTCCATGGCGCGGAAGGCGGCGTTCTGCGCGATCGCGGGGGGCTGCACCTTCGGCGGCGGCGCCCCTTCCGGGCGGTAGAGCGCGCCGGTCCCGGCCCCGCCCAGTGCCCGCGCGATCTCGAAGCGCACGGCCATCTGGCCGGAACTGGTCCAGGCGGCGGCATCCAGCGGATAGCCGTCCGGCGTGACGCGGCCGTAGAGCGGCTCGGCGAGGCGCTGCAGCCACGAGAGCGCCGGATCGGGATTGGCCAGCACGCGGTCGGAGTAGCCCAGTCGCAGGCCGGCCATCACGTACTGCACGGGGTCGCGCAGCCGGGTGCCGAGCGACGCCTGGAACGCCTCGCTCATGAACAGCGTCTGCAGCACCGCGCCGATATGGCCGTCGGTCTGCTGGAAGCGCTCGGCCATCGCCTGCAGCAGGGCGGGCGGCGGTGCGTCGCCCACCAGGTAGGCGGCCATCTTGCGGGTCACGAAGCGCGCGGTGGCCGGTGCGCGGGCGAGCCGGTCCAGCGCCTCGTCCAGTTCGGCCATGCCCTGGCCCTGCAGCGGCTGGCCGAGCAGTTCCTTCGGGTCCCAGTCGTGGCGCTGCGGATGGAACTCGTACAGGCCGCGGCGCACGTACTGGCGCGCCCATTCGGGCTTGAGCTTCGGTGGCGGTTCGTCCAGCGGCCGCAGCGACACGCCGTGGCCGGTGAGCACGCGCGCCATCTCCTGCACGTCGTGCTGGCTGTAGCCGCCATCCACGCCCAGCGTGTGCAGCTCCATCAGCTCGCGTGCGTAGTTCTCGTTGATGCGGCGGGCGGCGTTCTGCGCGTTGTCCAGGTAGCGCAGCATGGCCGGATGCCGCACCGTGGCGCCCAGCAGGTCGCGGAAGCGCCCCAGTGCATGCGGGCGGATGGCGCGGTCCTCGTAGTCGCCCACCATGGCGCGGATGTCGGCCTTGCCGGCAAACACGTTGAAATGGTTCATCCAGAACCAGGTCATCTTCTCCTGCAGCTGCGCCGGGGAGTACACGGCCCGCAGCACGAAGCGCCGCTCGGCCTCGCGCTGCAGCGCACGCATGTCGCGCTGGTAGGCGTCCTGGGCGGCCTTGCGGGCGTCCTCGGTGGGTTCGTTCCTGATGGCTTGCTGGCGGGCCTGCATGTCGATGGCCAGGGACTCCATCGGCGTGCGGGTGATGGCCATGGCGTCGATCTGCGCCTGCGCCTCGGGCGGCAGCGGGGCGTTGGGCCCGGGGCGCAGCAGCGCCGCCACCGTGGCCGCCGGTCCGATGCGCTGCAGGCCCTCCAGCGCCGCGGCATTGGCGCCCCAGGTGAGCCGGTCCAGCAGGCGCGCGCCCTCCGCGGGGGAGCGGGGCGCATCGCGATCGCTTTCGGCGGCGAAGGCTCCGGGCGGCGCGGCCAGCGTGAGCCCTGCGGCACCGCACAGACCCACGGCGGCGGTGGCGAGCCATTGGCGGCGCCCGATAACGGGGTGCCCGGGCTCGGGGTCTTCGGGGCCGCGCAGGGACGCGGCACGGGCAGCAGCGGCGTTCACGAAGGACAGCATGGTGTTGGAGGAAGAGTGGCTGTGGGGCGCATGGTGCGCCGCCGCGCAGGGCCCCGCAAGGGGGCGCGCGAGGTTTTACCCGGCGGACACAGATGTATCGCCGCGTGCCGTCCATCTCATCAGGAGAAAAGCGCTCTATCCGCTGCCTGCAATGGATGGAGTGCTATTGGGGTGATAGCAAATGGGTGGCGCCGTGCCGGCGCCCCTCAGCGCTCGGGCCCGACCGGCCCGGTGCCCAGGATCAGGTCCTTGAGCCGCTGCGTGGCGCGCGCATCGTCGATGCGTCCCTGCAGGTGCTGCATGACGATGTCGTTGATGTGCTGCTGCACCGAGCGCGGTGACAGCGCCGAGAAGGACGCGAGCACGGTGCGCCGCATGTTGGCGCTGCGCAGGTCCCGGATGGCCTGGCGGCCGCACGCATCGGCGCCGGTGTCGGGCACGTCCACGCGCGCGGGTGCCGCGCCGCTGGCGATGCCCATCTCGCGCTGGAAATCCGGGTCCATCGCCATGCGCATGAACGTACGCTGCGCGGCCGGGTCCACCTGCGCGCCGCGCACGAAGCCGATCTGGTCGCCGATGTAGAGCACCATGCCCTGCGTGTCCGGGAAGCGCGGGCACAGGTAGTCCTGCCCGGCCTCCATCCCGCGCTGGCGCAGTTCGCCGTTCAGCCAGCTGCCCTGCATCTGCAGCAGCGCCTTGCCCTGTTCGACCAGGCCGCTGGCGCTGCTCCAGTCGCGGGAGGCTGCGTTGGCACGCAGGTAGGGCCGCAGCTGCGCCATGCGCGCGAAGATCCGCATCACGACGGCTTCGTCATAGGCGCGCCGGTCGTGCTCCAGGAAGAACCGCCGGTAGAACTCCGCGCCGCCCGCGCCGGCCGCCACGGACTCGAACCAGAACGAGTATTCCCACGCATCGGCGCCGATCCCCACCGGCACGATGCCCGCTTCCTGCGCGCGGGCGAGCAGCGCCAGCAGTTCGTCCCAGGTGTCGGGCACGGTGCCGCCCAGGCGGTCGAGCAGGGGCTTGTTGAACCACAGCAGGTTGGTGGAATGCACGGACAGCGGCGCGGCGATCCAGTGCCCGCGAAAGCGCGCCCATTCCTGCAGCGCGTGGGGCACCACCTCTTCCCACTCCTGCTCGCGCGCGACCGCATCCAGCGGCAGCAGCAGGCCCTTGGCGGCCAGCGGCGGTGCGCCTTCGCCCGCAGTCATCACCGCGGCGGGACGCGGCAGCCGGTGCTGGAAACGCTGGGTGAACACCGACAGCGCGCTGTTGCCGTTGCCGCACACCGGTTCCTCGATCGTCCAGTGCAGGCCGTGCCGCGCCAGGTGCCGCGCCAGCACCGCGCTGCGCTGGTGCTCGCCGGGCGAGGCCCAGCAGTGCCAGACATGCAGTACCGAGGTGTCGGCCGCCCGCGGTGCGGGCCGGGCTGCTTCCCGTGCCTTGATGGGCGACGCGCCCGTGGCCGCGGCGGCCCAGGTGGCCAGCAGCAGCCCGGCCATCCATCCGGCGCCCCGTGCCGGCCTGCGGTGGGAGCGGAAAAGGGCGGCTGGGCCGCGGGCCGTGGCGGAGTGCATGGACAAGAGCGCGTCGAGGGGGAGGGAAGGGTGGCGCGGATTCTAGTGCGCAGTCCACCGATCGATGCCCCCGGAGGCGCCGGCGCGGGCCGTACCCCGCGCCCGGTCAGGACATCGCCAGCCGGTGTGCGGACGCCGCGCCGCCCAGGGCACCCGCGACGCCCGGCACGCGGAAGACCGACACCGATTGGTCCAGCCGCCGGGCCTGGTCGCGCAGGCTGGCCGCCGCCGCGGCGCCTTCCTCCACCAGCGCGGCATTCTGCTGCGTGGCCTGGTCCATCTGCGCC
This sequence comes from Acidovorax sacchari, assembly GCF_042847045.1. Classification (NCBI taxonomy): domain Bacteria; kingdom Pseudomonadati; phylum Pseudomonadota; class Betaproteobacteria; order Burkholderiales; family Comamonadaceae; genus Acidovorax; species Acidovorax sacchari. Next base: position 3,404,662 of record NZ_AP035783.1, on the reverse strand, counting down.
ACGGCCTGGCCCACCTGCAGCACGCCGTCGCTCTGCTCGGCGCTCGCCACGCTGATCTCGCCCACGATTTCGCTCACGCGGCGGATCTCCGTCACGATCTCGGCCATGGTGGTTCCCGCCTGGGAAACCAGGCTGGCCCCCCGGTCCACCTTCTCCACGCTGCCCAGGATCAGCGCCCGGATCTCCTTGGCCGCCTGCGCGCTGCGCTGCGCCAGCGTGCGGACCTCGGCGGCGACCACGGCGAAGCCGCGCCCCTGCTCGCCCGCGCGCGCCGCCTCCACGGCCGCGTTCAGCGCCAGGATGTTGGTCTGGAACGCGATGCTGTCGATCACCCCGGTGATGTCCGTGATCTGGCGGGAGCTGGCGCTGATCTCCTGCATGGTGTCCACCACCTGCTCGACGATCCGGCCGCCGCGGTTCGCCACGTCGGTGGCGCCGGTCGCCAGCTGGCTCGCGGCGCGGGCGTTGTCCGCGTTGTGGCGGACCGTCGCGCTCAGCTCGTCCATGGCCGATGCCGTTTCCTGCAGGGCGCTGGCCTGCAGCTCCGTGCGCCGGCTCAGGTCCGCGTTGCCGGTGGCGATCTCGCTGGACCCTGTATTGATCGAATCCGAGGCGAGACGCACGTCGGTCACGATATGCGCCAGCGTCGAATGCATGCTCGCCAGCGAGGCCAGCACGCTGCCGGGCACGATCGCGCCCTGGCGCTGCATGGGGGATAGATCGCCGCTGGCCACCTGCTCGGCGATCTGCCGCAGTTCCGCGGGCTCGCCGCCCAGCGCACTGGTCAGCCGGCGCGTGATGACGAGGCCCGCCACGGTGGCGATGACGAAAGCCAGTACGGCGGCAGCGATCAGCGCGGCCCGTTCCGTCCCGAGCCGGCTCTCGGCGTCGTCGGCCAGCTCGTGGGCCTTGCTCTGGGACAGCTGTGCGTACTCGGAGGTGACCGCCGCGAACTGGTCGAGCAGCGGACGGCATTCCCGGTTCAGCTTGGCAATGGCGGCTTCGCGCTCGCCGCGCGCCGCCAGGTCGATGATCCCGAGCGCGACGGGCGCATAGCTCTGTTCGATCCGGTCCATCTGCGCCACCAGCGCGCGCGCCTTGTCGGAGGTGTTGGTGGCCTGCGCCATCAGCTGCTTGAGCTCCGCCATCGATTTCTGGACCTGGGCATGGGCCTGCTCGCCGCGCGACTTCTCCGTCTGCACCTCGGCCGGCGTGGTCGCCAGCACGATGTTGCGCGCGGCGATGGCGCGCTCGTCGATGGCGGTGCGCAACTGGGCCGTGATCGCCGTGCGCGCTCCGATGCCATGCACATAGTCCTGGAAGCGCGTGGTCGCGTCGCCCAGCGCCGTGAGGCCGAACAGCGACATAAAGAGGATCAGCACCCCCATCGTGCCGAAAGCCACCGTCAGCTGGGTGCGCACTTTTGCGTCTTTGTTCATTGGGTTCTCCCGAAAAATTGATTCCATCAGAGAACGATGGTCTCGCATTTCAGTAGAAGCCCTATTTCCGCGAAAGGCCGCAGCCGTGAATTGGTAAAAATACCACACTCGCAAAAGGGTTATTGAGAATCAGTGGCGATGGGGAGGCTCGGCACCCGCCTGGGGCGATGCCTCCTCGAAGCGGTCCACCCGCCGCAGCGGCTTGAACATCCAGGCCCAGGCCCCCACCACGCCGAGCGTGCACAGGCCACCCACCACGGCCGCGGGCACGGTGCCCAGCCAGGCGGCGCTGGTGCCGGCGCGGAATTCCCCCAGTTCGTTGGATGAGCCGATGAACAGCATGTTCACCGCGCTCACCCGGCCGCGCATGGCGTCGGGCGTGGAGAACTGCACCAGCGAGCCGCGGATGTACACGCTCACCATGTCCGCCGCGCCCGCGACCACCAGCGCCGCGAACGACAGCCAGAACACGGTCGAGAAGGCGAACACCAAGTTGGCCACGCCGAATACGGCCACCGCGATGAACATCGTCGCGCCCACCCGGCGGTTGAACGGCCGCATGCTCAGGTAGAAGCCCATGCCCACCTCGCCCATGGCCATGGCGCTGCGCAGCGCACCCAGGCCTTCCGGTCCCACGTGCAGCACCTCGTGCGCGTAGATGGGCAGCAGCGCGATCACACCGCCCAGCAGCACGGCGAACAGGTCCAGCGAGATCGTGCCCAGGATGATGGGCCGCGACCGGATGAAGCGGATGCCTTCGCCGAAGCGCTCGCGCATCGTGCCCAGCACCGGCCCCGTCGGGGCCGCATGCGCCACCGGCACCCGCAGCATCAGCGCGGCCCCCACGGCGAACGCCACCAGGCACACGGCATATGTCAGCTCGCTGCCGCCGGCCGCATACAGCAGGCCGCCCAGGAACGGGCCGGCGATGGCCGCCGTGCGCATCAGCATGGAATTGGCCGCGATGGCCGAGGCCAGCCGCTCTCGCGGCACCACCTGCGGCAGCAGGCTCTGCAGCGCAGGGGCCGAGAACGCGCGCGAGGCGCCGAACAGCACCAGCACCGCATAGATACCCGCCACCCCCGCGGCGCCGTGCCCGGCGAGCCACCACAGCGCGGCGCTGCACACGGCGCCCACGGCCCAGCTCGCGCAAAGAATGCGCTTGCGCTGCACGCGGTCGATCAGGTCCCCGGCGGGCAGCAGCAGCGCCAGCATGGGCAGGAACTGCGCCAGCCCCACGCAGGCCAGCGCCATGGGTTCGCGGGTCAGGTCGTACACCTGCCATGCCACCACCACCGCCTGCACCTGCGTGGCGAACATGGCAGCCACCCGCGCCACGATGAACGCGAGGAAACCGGGATGCTGGTAGATGCTGGAGGAGCGGGGCGCCGGGACGGACGGGGCGGGGGAGGGCGGGGGGGACGGTGGGACAGGCACGGCCCGCATGCTACCGCTTCGCGCGCGCCGCCGCCCGGAATCCGCCGCCGGGCCTCGCCTGGATACACTCCCCGCCGCGGCCGCGTTGCCGCACCGATCCCGCTCCAGGCGCCGCACCATGCAACCCTTCCCGATCCCTGCCGTCCTCCCGGTCTCCCGTGGCCTCGCTGCCGCACTGTTGCTCCTCGCCGCCTTGCTGGTGCCACCGTGCGCGCACGCGAAAGAAGAGGCCTGGGGCCGGCGCGTGGTCGCCACCCAGGAAATGCCCCCCGATGCGCTGGCCAGGCTGGCACGGTTCCAGGAAAAGAAGGGGGTGGTCGCCGCCGCGGGACTGCCACCCGGCGGCATGCCGTTCGCCGACACCCAGTCCTATACGGGCCAGGAGATCGACCTGCCCGCCAGCGGCAACCCCTACACCGTGGTGCTGCGCATCTCGGGCGTCGCCCTGGCCGACGGCGAGGCCGGCTCGCGCTGGATGGCGGGCTGGTCCATCGACAACGGCGCGCGCCTGAACGTCGTGCCGGAGATCGTGGCCAAGGGCCTGCGTGCCGGCCAGCCGGTGGAAATGGCCGGTGCCGCGCCGCCCGTGAGCTTCAAGACCGACCGCAAGCTCGCGCCCGTGGCGGAATTCGCTGCGGCCCGCAACCTGCGCATCGACCGGGTGCGCATCGAGGTCTGGTCCGGCATGCGCCCCTCGTCGCTGCTGGAAACCTTCATGGCCTGGATTCCGCTGTTCTTCGGCCTGACGTTCCTGGCGCTGTTCCTCTGGTGGCGCAGGCGGTGATGCGCTCCCGCTGACCTGCCGGCCCGCGCGGTCAGAGATCCAGCGGCTGGCCCGGCTTCCACGCGTCGGCGCGCCGCTGCGCTTCCGCCGCGTCCTGCGCGCCCAGGGCGCCTGCCAGCCGCATCTGGGCGGCCCGCGCTGCCAGGGCGCTGTGGCCCGCCGGCAGCAGCACGTCGTCCCGGCCCGATGCCGCATGGGCGCGGGCCGCGAGTTCCATCAGCATGCAGGCGGTGATCGGCCGCTGCACCACGGTGTCGCCGCCGCGTGCATACAGCGTGCCCAGGCTGTAGAGCCCGGCGGCATCGCCCTGCCGCGCAGCGCGCAGGTACCAGTTCTCCGCGGCCGACAGCTGGCGCGGCTCGTTGTCCCCACCGCGCTCGTACATCGCCCCCAGCCGCACCGCCGCGAGCGCGGAGCCACTGTCCGCCGCCTGCGCCAGCCAGCGCACCGCCTCCGGGCGGTCCTTCGGAATGCCGTGCGCTTCGGACAGCATGGTGCCCAGCAGCACCATGGCCCGGGTGTTGCCGCCCTGCGCCATGGCCCGTACCGCGGGCAGTTCCGCCGCGCCCTGGCCGCGCAGCCAGGCACCGTGGATCGCGTCGATGCGCGCGTCCGTGTCCTGCGCCTGCCCCGCCTGCGCGATGTGCGCGGCCCGGGCATCCGCCTCCAGCCGCGCCGCACGCTCGGCGGCCCGTGCCCGGTCGTGGACCGACTTCCAGGCGAGCAGGCCGGCCAGCACGGCCACGCCGCCGGCCAGCACCAGCCAGGTCCAGGGCCAGTCGCGCGCGCCGCGGGATGGGCGCGACGGCATCCCGGCAGCGCGGGGCACGGTCCTGACCGTAGGGGCGGCTGCCGCAGTGGCCAGCGACGAAGCGCGTGACGGTGCGGGCGCGGATCCGGGCGCGAGGGCCGCCGCGGGGGGCATGGCCTCCTGAGCGCCATCGATCGGCACCAGCGACCATTCCTCCATCGCCGGCAGTGTTCCGGTGCGCTCCGCGGGCGTGCGGCGGGGTTCTGCGGGCGAAGAGGGGCCTGGTGCCATGTGCGTCCTTTGCGGGTGGCGTTGCCGCGGCGGTTGCGCGGTGGAATGGCCGCGATTGTCTCTCCTGCGGAGCCGCCTGCGCGGCCATTGCCCGGGTTGCCGTGGGCCGCAGCCGCCCGGCGTCACGTCCGGTGGGTGCCGGGCCGCCGGGCCGCCAGCGCCGCCGGAATCTCCGCCTCTGCCCAGGTGCCGGGTGCCAGCCCGTCGAGCGCGAAGGGGCCGATCGCCGCGCGCACCAGCCGCAGCGTGGGATGCCCCACCGCCGCCGTCATGCGACGCACCTGCCGGTTGCGGCCTTCGCGGATCACCAGCTCGATCCAGGTGTCCGGAATGTGCTGCCGCACGCGGATCGGCGGCTCGCGTTCGCCCACGGGCGGCGGCGCATCCAGGCGCCGGGCGCGCGCCGGCAGCGTCGGGCCGTCGTTCAGCTGCACCCCGCGCTCCAGCGCCTGCAGGGCCGCCGCATCCGGCACGCCCTCCACCTGCACCCAGTAGGTCTTCTCCATCTTGAACCGCGGATCGGCGATGCGCGCCTGCAGCCCGCCGTCGTCGGTCAGCAGCAGCAGGCCTTCGCTGTCGGCATCCAGCCGACCCGCCACGTACACGCCCGGCAGGTCGATGAAATCCTTCAGCCCGCGCCAGCGGCCCTCGGGCGTGAACTGGCTCAGCACGCCGTAGGGCTTGTGGAAGCGCAGCAGGCGCGGCGGTCCGGTCCGTTCCACCGGTTCGCGCCGCACTCCGGGCCGCGGGCTGGTTCTGCGCCGGCTGTCGCCAGGCTGCATCGGCGGCGAAGCGCCATGTCCGCGGCGGGTCATGCCGGCAGGAACAACGCCGGATCCACCATGGTCCGGTTGAGCATCACGCCCCAGTGCAAATGCGGCCCGGTCACGCGACCGGTGGCGCCTACCTTGCAGAACGGCTGGCCGGTGGTGAGCGTATCGCCCACCTGCACGTCGATCGCGCTCAGGTGGCAGTACATCGTCAGCAGGCCGCCGCCATGGTCGAGCCAGACAGTGCCGCCGTTGAAGAAATAGTCCCCCGTGTCGATCACCTTGCCCGGCAGCGGCGCCACCACCGGCGTGCCGGTGGCCGCCGCGATGTCCATGCCGCTGTGCGGATTGCGTGCCTGCCCGTTGAACACGCGCCGCAGCCCGAACGAACTGGACCGGCGCCCGGGTACCGGCTGGTGCATCGCCAGGTCCGCAGCGCGCGGCAGCGGCGTGGAAAAGGTGGCCATCACCTGCTGCTGGTGCGCCCGCTCGCGCTCGTAGCGCGCGTTGTCCTCGGCGGACAGGTCCACCGTGCGCGGCGCCACCGTCAGCCGCTGCTCCTTGTAGCGCTTGGGCTCCACGCGGTAGGTGATGTCACGCGGGGCCTCGCCGCCGGACTGCGCCCGCACCGACGCAGTGCCCGTGGGCGCCGACAGCGCGATGCCCACGATGGCCGTCCACTCGATGGCATCGCCCAGCACCAGCAGCGGCACTTCGCCCGCATGCGCCTGGGGCCGCTGCGCCGCCGGGCCCAGCGACAGCCGCGCCACGCCGCCCGGCACCTGCAGCGCCCGGGGCCATACGCCTTCGGCGGTATTGTTCGTGGCCTGCTTCGCCTGCAGCGCACCCGCCCGCACGGCGGCCGCCAGCGCAGCGCCGGCGACCAGCACCCCGCGGCGCGAGGGCATCCATGGACCGGCGGCCACGCCGGGAGGCCCGGCGGTGTCCGGGAAAGGCAGGGAAGGGACGGCGAAGCGGGAGGATGGCGAAGGCATGGTCTGCAGGAGGTCGGTCGATGGCGCGCGCGGCGCCCGTCAGGGTAGGTCCGCCAGTGTAGGCGGCTGGAGGCGCCGGCCTACAGGGGCGGCCCGCGGCGGCTTCGACAATCCCCTGCCATGCAGACACCCGGCCGCACGCTGCGCACAGCGCTGATCACCTTCATCGCGACCGCCGCCGCGGCGCTGCTGGCACTCAATTTCACCGCGGGCGAGCCGCAGGTCCGCCAGCAGCTGCCGCGCTTGTACGGCACCTCCAGCCCCCAGTTCGAGCGGGCCATGGGCAACCTGCTGGGGCCCTCCATCGTGGAGGGCAACGACGTGATGGACCTGCAGAACGGCGACCGCATCTTTCCGCCCATGCTCGCCGCCATCCGCGCCGCACGCCGCTCCATCACCTTCGAAACCTACATCTACTGGTCCGGCGACATCGGCAAGCAATTCGCCGATGCCCTGAGCGAACGCGCCCGCTCGGGCGTCAAGGTGCACGTGCTGCTCGACTGGGTGGGCAGCGCCAAGATGGAGGACAGCTACCTCGACGAGATGCGCGCCGCCGGCGTGGAGATCGAGAAATTCCACAAGCCCCACTGGTACAACCTCGCGCGGCTCAACAACCGCACGCACCGCAAGCTGCTCGTGGCGGACGGCGTGGTGGGTTTCACCGGCGGCGTGGGCATCGCGCCCCAGTGGACCGGCAATGGGCAGGACCCGGACCACTGGCGCGACTCCCACTATCTCGTGCGCGGCCCGGCCGTGGCGCACCTGCAGGCCACCTTCCTCGACAACTGGCTCAAGGTCACCGGCCGCGTGCTGCACGGCGATGCCTATTTCCCGAAGCTCGCGCCCGCCGGCACGCAGCGCGCGCAGATGTTCTCCAGCTCGCCATCGAGCGGCAGCGAGAGCATGCAGCTCATGTACCACATGGCCGTCACCGCGGCCGAGCGCAGCATCGACCTTTCCGCGGCGTATTTCGTGCCCGACGAACTCACCCGCACCCTGCTGCTGGACGCACTGCGCCGCGGCGTGCGCGTGCGCATCGTCACGCCGGGCGAGCACACCGATACCGAAACCGTCAAGGCCGCCTCGCGCGGTACCTGGGGACCGCTGCTGGAGGCGGGCGCGGAGATCTACACCTACGGCCCCACCATGTACCACTGCAAGGTCATGATCGTGGACCAGCGCCTCGTCTCGGTCGGCTCCACCAACTTCGACAACCGCTCCTTCCGCCTCAACGACGAAGCCAACCTCAACGTCTATGACGAGGCCTTCGCCCGCCGCCAGACCGAAGTCTTCGAGCAGGACATCCGCCAGTCCCGCCGGGTCACGCACCAGGAATGGCTGAACCGGCCCCTGCGGGAGCGGATCGCCGAACGCTTCAGCGGCCTGCTCGGGTCGCAACTCTGAATCAGCCAGGAATCTCCGGCTCCACCAGCAGGGCCAGCAACTGCAGCGACTCCTGCCACCCGAGATAACAGGCCTCGGTGGGAATCACCGCGGGAATGCCTTCCTGCACCACCCGCAACTCCGTACCTACGGACACGGCGCGGAACTCGACCGTGGTGCGCATCTCGCCAGGCAGCCCCGTCGCATCGAAGCGGTCGGTGTGCACGATGCGCTCGCCCGGCACCAGCTCCAGGTACTCGCCGCCGAACGCATGCACCTGCCCGTTGCCCCAGTGCGTGAACTGCATGCGGTAGCGCCCGCCCACGCGGGCATCCATCTCCAGCACCCGGCCGGTGAAGCCGTGCGGCGGCAGCCACTTCACCATCGCGTCCGGCTCCAGAAAGGCGCGGTAGATCCGCTCGGCCGGTGCGCGCAGCACGCGGTGCAGGGTCACGGTGCCGGTACCGGCGGAGCTATCGGGGGTGGAAGCAGGCATGCGTCTCTCCTTGCGCAGGGCGCGCAGAACGGCGAAAGCCGCCAACTTAGCTGCCCGCCGATGCCCCTTCAAGCGGGGCTTCCCGGGGATGGGGGGCTCGTGCCGCGGGCGGGGCCGAGGCGATGAACCCGGCCACATCGTCCAGCACCGGCGCCACCCAGCGCAGCGGCCATGCGAACGCACCCACCAGCGTCGTGTGGCTGGCGCGCGGATAGAGCTCCAGCACCACGGGCACGCCGGCCGACTGCAGTGCCTGCGCCAGCTGCAACGTGCTGCGCCGGGGGCTCACCAGCCGGTCCTTCTCCGGCGCGCCCAGGAAGGCCCGCGGCACCTGCGCCGGCACGGCCGGGTGCGCGAACTCGATGGGCTGCGCACGCGCGGGGTAGTTCGGGTGGAAGAACACCGGCTGCGCCTCCGGGTTGTCCGTGGGAAAGAAGTCGTACGGCCCCGCCAGCCCGATCCAGCCGGCCAGCTCGCGCGGCGCATGCCCCGTGGCCGCCAGCCAGCGCGGATCCAGCGCCACCATCGCCGCGTTGTACCCGCCCGCGCTGTGCCCCATCGCGAACACCCGGTGCGGATTGCCGCCGAGCTGCGCTGCATGCTCCAGCCCATAGGCCACCGCCAGCGCGCTGTCGGCGATGAAATCCGGATATCGCACCTCCGGGTACAGCCGATAGTCCGCCACCAGCGCCAGCACCCCGCGCGAGGCCAGCGCCTGGCCCAGGAACAGGTAGTCGCCCCGTTCCCCGCTGTTCCAGGTGCCGCCGTAGAAGAACACCACGACCGGCCAGCCGCCCTCGGGAGCGGCTGCCGCGGGACGGTACACGTCCAGCCGCTGGCGGGGCAGGGTGCCATAGGCCACGCCGGTCTCCACCGCGGCGGCGCTGCGCGGCGCGAGTGCGTTCAGGGTGCCGACACCGGAACAGGCGCTCAGCCCTGCGGCCAGGGCCAGGAGGCCGGCCAGGCGGGCGGCGCGTTTCCAGAATGTTGCAGAGGGCGTAAATATAGGAGGCACGTGAGTTTCCCATGCAAGGGCTTGATGGTTGTGTACGGTTTTTGATTAATTTTGGATTTTGAGAGAAAAAATTTGTTTCATTTCCTTGACGAAGATTGTTATGAGTGATTGGAATTTTTTTGCCAATTTTGCGTTTGAGGTCGATTTATAAATTAAATTTATGGATTGATTGAGTTGATTTTTTGCACTCTTGCTTCGATGCGTGATGGACTGGACAAAAGGTGAGAAATAATATTTGTGGAGGACGTGCAGATCTCTTGCACATTCACTGCAAATGAAATTCATCAGCGAAATAAATGAGCCCATAGTCGTGGCGGTTGCCAGGGACAGATATCTATCCCCCATTCATCCATTTGTCGACGGTGTGCACCTGCCTTCCGTTCCCGCTCCTCGATATGGACAGGATATTACCTATGGCTGCCGAGCGTCGGCGCCGCAGCGCCAGAGTGTCGGGGACACTGTGGATGTGCTGAAACCCAAGATTAAAAAATTGTTGGGAATTTTTGCCAAGGCGGATACGACCGGAGTGGCGCGCACGTTATTCTCCGAGTTTCTTAGAGAAAATCGGAGGGGCGTTGAGTATTTTGAAGATCCACGTTTGACTGGGTTGGTATCCAGTCATGCCAACATGGAGTATTTTTGCAGTGCAGCGCTGTCCGCTCCCAATTCCCCCTATAAAACCCCTGGCAGGATTCGCATTCATCAGGCACTCAAGAATGCTGACTGGAACATCAGGAATTTGCAGGTGCCGATGGACTTGGGGGTACCTGCATTTAATGCCGGCAGCCAATTTTTCGCAACCCAGGACTATGGCAACGGCCTCGGTCTGATGATCAACGGCGTCCAGCATGTCTATGTGATAGCCACTGCCTACGGGTATGATCGTGAGAGAGGTCGGTACCAAATAACATTGAAGTTTGTCTTGTACGACGTTTTTGGCCTGGATGATGATGACCTGAGAGAGTATGGTGCTCAATCCGATGATGGTTTTTCTTTCGCTCAAAGGGTCGGCATCACGGCTTGGTGGCAACTACAGCATCAATTCGCCTACCCTCCGTTGGTCACCCGGGTGGTATTGACCAGAAGCTACGAAGTGCCTGCAGTATGAAAGAAATGATGCAACGACATTCTTGCGACCGGTGGGGCGCACTTGGCTTGGCTTCCGCCATGCTCGGCTTGGCGATCGTGCCGTTTTTCTATCTCAGTATCGGTGCGTGGCAGGAGTTGTCGATCATCGCGAGTGCGACGATTCTCCTGGCCGCCTTGGTTTGCCTTGGCTTCATTTGCCTGCGACTGCTGCCCCGTCGAAATCCCACCTGGGCCGGAGCGACCCGTCTGTGGTGGCTCGAGGCAGCCGCGTGGGTCATATTGTTTTATCTGGGAGCCATGCTGACAGGAATGCGCCTGCAGACCGGGTTCGCACGGTTCGGAAGCTTCGCTCTGGTGTGGCTGGTGGCCAGCGCAGCGATGTTTCCGGTGGTGGCTTGTTTCTTCCGTGGGTCGGTATTGATGCAGCGTGCCTCCGCTTGGCGTTTTTCCACGCTCGCAACCGCAGTATGGCTGCTCCTGGCCTCCAATATCGCCACGGCATTCATTTTCATGCCACAGAAGTTCGTCTGACAAAGCCTTCGGCCGGAGCGCGCGGCCTTGCCTCGGGAACACAGTGAGGGAAGGGCAGCTGCCCGAGTCGCTTCGTCAGGATGAAGCCGTGGGCACCAGCCGCACTCCATAAGCCACGTCTGCCTTCGCCCACTCCACCAGCCGGTCGATGTTGGGATGCTTGCCGGGATGCGCCTGCGCATCCGCCGTGTGCTCCGCATACCACTCCAGTCCCAATGTGGCGGCGGCAGGTGTGATGCTGCCGCCGTACAGCTGGCCCAGCGCGTGGTACACGGCCAGCGAGCCGGCCCGGCCGGGCTTGTTCTCCAGCGTGGCGACGGTCCCGCCGTCGGGCCCCAGCAGATGCAGGGCGGAAAGGTGGGCCACGGAGGGAAGTTGCTTCAGGCGCTCGGAAAAATTCATGCTGAGAAAAATGGAGGAAGAAAACGACCGTCGGATCGTACCTCCGCCCTGAAAGATGCGTGCCCGACCTCAGCGCAACGCCAACCCCGCCGTCCTGATGGCCTGCGCATAACGCGGCTGTTCCGCCCGCAGGCTTTGCGCAAGGTCGCCAGGCGATCCGCCGGCCACCTGGAAGCCCTGGGATTCCAGTTGCGCGCGCACGTCCGCCGCCTGCAGCACGGTAGCGATGTCGCGGTTGATCTTCTCCACGATGGCCGGCGGGGTGCCGGCCGGCGCGAAGTAGCCCTGCCAGCTTTCCACCGAGAACCCGGGCGGCCCGCCGGCTTCGGCCACGGTGGGTACCGCGGGCAGGGCGGGGGACCGGTAGCTGGTGGTCACGGCCAGGGGCCTCAGCTTGCCGGCGCGCACGTGGTCGGTCACGGCGGCCAGGGTGATCAGGGTCGCGTCCGTGTGGCCGGCCAGCACGTCCACCGTGGCCGGGCCGCCGCCGGGGTAGGGGATGTAGTTCACCCGGGCGCCGGTTTGCTGCGACAGGATTTCGTGTGCCACGTGGGCGATGCCGCCGTTGCCCGGCAGCCCCAGGCTGATGCTTTCGGGCCTGGCCCGGGCCCGCGCCACGTAGTCGGCCAGGCTGGTGATGCCGGTGCCCGGATGCACCACGAGGATTTGCGGATTCACCACCGCCTTGATGATGGGCGTGAAGCTCTTGTCCGTGTCGTAGGGCAGCCCCCGGAACAGGATGCTGTTGAGCGTGAGCCCTTCGCCCTGCTGCAGCAGCGTGTAGCCGTCCGGCGCGGCCTTGGCCACCCGGGCCGCGCCGATGGTGCCGCTGGCACCGGCCACGTTCTCCACGATCACGCTCTGGCCCCAGAGTGCGCCGAGCCGGTCGGCCAGCGTGCGCGTGAGCTTGTCCGCGCTGCCGCCGGGCGCCACCGGAACGATGATGCGCACGGGCTTCGATGGGAACCCGGCTGCCGCGTCCGATGCAGCGTGCGAACGGGAGGCGTGCAGGGTGGTGGCGGCCAGGGCGGCCAGCGCGAGGGCTGCCGTGGCAGCGGTGAACACGGTTTTGCGGGAGGGGAGCATGGTGCGGACCTGGGGACGAATGGCAAGGAAAGCGAAACGGCCCGGACGGGCCGGGAGCCTGCGTTCAGCCTAGGCCTGCATCCCCCGCGGGGGAACGAAGATTCGCGACTATGGATATGACGCCAGCGTGCCTGCCCGGGGGGGGGGGCGCGGGCCGCATATCGATAGCCGGTTTCCGTCGTTGGCGAACGGTGCACCGGGTGCCTAACGTATGGGTCGCTCTTGCCAAAGGCCCCCCCATGACCCAGACATCCCTCTCCCTCGACTTCTCCGGCAGCGACATCGCCAGCCGCCGCGCTGCCGCCGTGGCGGCCTTCATCGCCACCGCGCGCCGCCTGGTGCCCGACCCCGAAGCCGCCACGCCCGACCAGTTGCGCGCCGTGGCCGCGGCCCTGGAGCAGCTCGGCCTGCAGCGCGAACTGTTCCCCGCCGCGCATTTCCCGGTGTCGGAGGACAACCCCGCCCAGGTGTACCGCCTCAGCGAAGAGCCGGGCGGGCGCCATGCGCTCTACATCTCGGCCGGCCAGCCGGGCAAGGCCCAGCCGCCGCATGACCACACCACCTGGGCCATCATCGCCGGCATCTCGGGCAACGAACGCAACGTGTTCTACGAACGCAGCACCACGGCCGATCCGGCGCGCGACGCGCTCGCGGCCGGGAAGACCGTGGACGTGGTCCCGGGCGTCTCGGTGCAGCTCTCGCCCACCGACGTGCACACCATCGAACTCGTGGGCGACGAGCCCGGCCTGCACCTGCACTTCTACGGCCGCGCGCTGGACCGCATGCCCGGCCGCGTGGTGTTCGAGACGCGCGAGGGCGGCATCTACCGCACTTTCGGCCCCCCGAAGTCCATACGCCATGCGCTCATCACGCCGCAGGCGCTCAAGGCCGCGCTGCACGACGGCGAGGAGATCGCCGTGCTCGACGTGCGAGAGACCGGCGTGTTCGCGCACCGCCACATCCTGTTCGCGGCCTCCGCGCCGGCGTGGCGGCTGGAGCTGCTGATCGACCGGCTGGTGCCGCGCCGCGGCACGCGCACCGTGCTGGTGGACGGCGACGGGACGCTGGCCCATGAGGCCGCCGCCAAGCTGGTGCGCCTGGGCTGGCGCAACGTCTCCGTGCTGGCGGGCGGCACCGATGGCTGGGCCGCCGCGGGCTACGAGGTCTTCAGCGGCACCAACGTGCCCAGCAAGGCCTTCGGCGAAGTCATCGAGCATGAGAAACACACGCCCTGGATCGATGCGGGCGAGCTGCACGAGCGCATCGCGCGCGGCGACGACATCGTGGTGGTGGACAGCCGCACGCCCGAGGAATTCGCGGCCTTCAGCCTGCCCTTCGCGCACAGCGTGCCGGGCGCGGAACTGGTCTATCGCATCGGCGAGCTGGCGCCCGACCCCGGGACCTTCGTGGTGGTGAACTGCGCGGGCCGCACGCGCAGCATCGTCGGCGCGCAGACGCTGATCGACGCCGGCATCCCCAACCGCGTGGCCTCGCTGCGCAACGGCACGATGGACTGGCTGCTTACCGGCCGCACGCTCGCCCACGGCCGCAGCACGCCGCTGCCCGAGCCCTCGCCGGCGACTCTGGCGGCCGCCCGCGAGCGCGCGGCCGCCGTGGCGCAGCGCGCCGGAGTGCAGCGCATCGATGCCACCGGCCTGGCACGCCTGGAGGCCCAGGCCCACGAGCGCACGCTCTACCGCTTCGACGTGCGCACGCGCGAGGAATACGAGGCCGGCCACCTGGAAGGCTGGCGCTGGGCCCCCGGCGGCCAGCTGGTGCAGGCCACCGATGAATACGCCGGCACGCGCGGTGCCCGCATCGTGCTCGCCGACTGGGACGGCGTGCGTGCGCTCACCACCGGGGCCTGGCTCGCGCAGCTGGGCGGCCACGAGGTATTCGTGTTCGCCCCGCCGCCCCTGGCCACGCTGGAAACCGGCCCCGAGCCGGTGCGCGTGCTCGCGTCGCACACCCCCGGGCCGCTGGTCTCGCCGCAGCAGGCCCGGGCGCTGCTGGAGCAGGGCCATGCCGCCGTCTTCGACGTGGACCGGCGCACCGCCTTCGAGCGCCAGCACATCGCCGGCGCGCGCTTCGCCGTGCCCGACCGCCTCGCGGCCTTCGTGGCCGACCTGCCCGCCGGCCAGGCCGTGCTGCTCACCTCGCCCGACGGCCTGCTGCCCCGCACCGTGGCGCCCGAGCTGGCCGCCCGCACCGGCCGCGACGTGCGCGCGATCGCCGGCGGCACCGCGGCCTGGGCCGCGACCGGCCTGCCGGTGGAAACGGGCGATGCCGGCGTGCTCACCGGCGATGACGACCACTGGTACAGCCCGTACGCGCACCGCGACCTGCAACTGCGGGACGCGGGCTTCCGCGAGTATCTGGACTGGGAACTGGGCCTGGTGGCGCAGCTGGAGCGGGAAGGGCAGACGGGCATCCGCCTGGTGGCTGCGGCCGCATAGCCCACGCCCGCGGGGTGGGGGCGCGGCCCGCCACCGGGCGGTCACCGCGTGGTCACCGCGGCATCATGGCCCGGCCTGCTGCAGGAACCACCGCCTCGCCTGTGCCACCGCCTCCGGGTGGCGCTGCTTGCGCGGGCACACGAGGTAATAGCCTGCATCGGTGCGGAGCTTCTCCGCGCAGGCCTGCACCAGCCGGCCCGCGGCCAGGTCCTGTGCCACGAAATGCTCCTGCACCAGGGCCAGGCCCTGGCCCATCAGCGCCGCATCGATCGCCAGCGTTGTCTGGTTGAAACGGATCGCCTGCGCCGTGTCCGCGGGCAGGACGCCGGCGGGTGCGCACCGATCGAAAAATTCCTCCCAGGACGACTGCCCGTCGTGCAGCAGCGTGGTGCGGCCCGCGCCCGCCCACCGTGCCTGCGCCTGCGGGCTTCCCACGGCCACGAGGCACTCCTCGAACAGCAGGTCGCCCTGGAGTCCGGGGCCGAAGGGCGGCCGGCCGTACCGCACGGCCAGGTCGATCGCCTCCGTCTGGAAGTGCGAAATCCGCTCGGTCGCCAGCACGCGCAGCTCCGTTGCCGGATGGACCTGCGTATAGGCCCCCAGCCGGGGCATGAGCCACTTGGTGGCGAAGGTCGGCGTCACGCTCACCGTCAGGTGCCCGGGCTCGGGCCGCAGGCCCCGCGTGGCCTCCGCGAGCAGGTCGAACGCGCGGCGCACGCCCACCACATAGCGCTGCCCGTTGGCCGTCAGTGCCAGCGTGCGGGGATGCCGCTCGAACAGCTTCATGCCCAGCTCCGCCTCCAGCGCGCGGATCTGCTGCGCCACCGCGCCCTGCGTAACGCCCAACTCCTGCCCGGCCAGCCGGAAGTTCAGATGGCGGCTCGCGACCTCGAAGGCGCGCAGGGCATTGAGCGAGGGCATGCGGGCGAGGGGTGTGGTCATGGGTGTAGATTTTCTACTGAATCGGAGCAGCTGGGCTGTCGCAATCTCCCGACCTGAAAGCACCGCGCGATTCCACAATCAGTGCATGCCCATTGGGGGTACACAAGGATGGCCATGACGGCGAAGGAGATGGTGATGGCAGTAGAAAAAAAGGTGGCACTGGTCACCGCGGGCGGATCCGGCATCGGGGCGGCTGCGGCACGCCGGCTGGCGGAGGACGGCTTCCACATCGGCATCCTCTCGTCGTCCGGCAAGGGCGAGGCGTTGGCCGAGGAACTCAGCGGCGTGGGCGTGACCGGATCGAACCAGTCGCTGGAAGACCTCGGCACCCTGGTGGAGCGCGCGGAGCAGCGGTGGGGCCGCATCGACGTGCTGGTCAACAGCGCCGGCCATGGCCCCAGGGCCCCACTGCTGGAACTCTCCGACGAGCACTGGCTGCAGGGCATGGACACCTACCTGCTCAACGTGGTGCGGCCCACGCGGCTCGTGGTGCCGCGCATGCAGAGGCAGGGCCGGGGCGGAGCGATCATCAACATCTCCTCGGCCTGGGCGCTGGAGCCCAGCGCGCTGTTCCCGGCCTCGTCCGTCATGCGCGCGGGCCTCGCCGCGTTCACACGCATCTTCGTGGACAGCTTTTCGCGCGACAACATCCGCATGAACAACGTCCTGCCGGGCTGGATCGACAGCCTGCCCGAGTGGGAAGAGCGCCGCGCGTCGATCCCGCTGGGGCGGTACGGCCGGGTGGAGGAGGTGGCGGCGACGGTGGCGTTCCTGGCGTCGGAGGGGGCGGGCTACATCACGGGGCAGAGTCTGCGGGTGGATGGAGGGGTGGTGCGGGCGGGGTGAGGTTTGGTGGAGGGCGGTTGGTCGGTAGCCAATTAATTTAGGCAGCGGTAGTCGGCTTAAGTCTGGATTGTGTCATTCGCATTCATTGATCTGCACTTCAGCGCCGACCGTCACCGGTCATTCCAAACTTCGTTACCCCTCATTTTTCGCTGAGCTTAGTAGAGCTCCATCCGCGTTCGCTTCACCTTCCGCAGGTGGCGGGTTTGGCGTCCGACTTAGCATTTCCTTTCCAAGAAGCGCACAGGTCTCCTGTCCAATACGCTCCAAATCCGAAGCTTGACGGCGAGCGTTGCCCCAGAGTTCGACTAGGGTGCTTGCCAGTTCCGCTGACAGGTCAAAGCGATCACACAAGGTTTTCACAATGTCGCGATGCCCGATCTCGTCAACCCGGCCAATGAGTTGAAACAGAAAATGATCGAGGTCTTTGCTCCTCGTCGCCAGGCCCTCCGAGAAGTGTCGTCGAGCTAGCACGTCGCCGTTGTCGAGCTTGCACGCTTTGATGGTGTGCTCGCCCTTCGAGTTCAACCAGGAGTACAACCAGTGTTCGTTGATGACGATGCACTTTGAATAGTTATCGAAATGTGGATGAACCCAGGCGTAGTCGGCCTCTTTCGTAGGAAAATCAATCAACGGTTTGGATCGGTCCGCCAGAGGGTCGAAGCTCTTCTTCGAAGAATTGCACTGCTTGCAAGAAGCAGCTAGGTTGGTTACGAAGAACGTATAGTCAGGATACCCCACCGTATGCTGCCTATTGTCATAGAGGTTCGTCTTTGCTTTGCCTTCATCGCATTTCGATGATGCTCCCTTTGGAAGTATGTGATCAAGCTCGCACAGGCCAACTGAGACTCCATGAATGGCTACTTGGCAATAAACGCATCGGTACTTCTGGGCGGTTAAGAGCCAGACTCGTAGATCAGCGATGCCATCAAGCATAGTGCTCCAGGTCGCTCCAGTATGAGATTCAACGCGAGCCTTGAGACTGGCCGGAAGTAATGAGGTATCGACGCGCTCATGCAAAACACGCTCGTTGCCGACATTGCTCATTTCATCTCACCTTTGTCAGAGACAACGCTCTCAGCGATCGCTCCGAGGATATGCCGTAAGGGATCGTGTGTCGGCAGTCGCTCGCGAGCTGCCTCAATGTACTCGACATCTTCTGCCGGCACGATGGGACGCTGGCCTTTCGCATCGCCGATCAAAGCTAGCAAACCGTCAATCCGAGCCATGAACTCTGGCGTGCGGGTTGATGGTAGGTTAAACAACTCCCTGTACACGTCATCCACCTGTGCGCCGTAAGTATTGGAAGTCGGCTTCTCGCTGACGCTCGTCTCCTTGCGGGATCCGTTGGCGAAGGTCTGCTCCCTTAAAGAGAGACACCGAACATTTCCAATACCGTCGCGAACGCCAGATGCGATGAGTGCTGAGTGAGTGGCTACGACAGCATGACAGCGCTCGCAGGACTTTAATATCCCCGAAAGAGTCGCAATGAAGTCTCGCTGCCAACTCGGATGAAGACTGTTCTCCGGTTCATCAATCAAGACTAGCGAGTCGTCGTCGAGCGCCACGCACAGCGAGGTCAGGTTAAAAAGCCAACTCCACTGCCCAGAACTCAAGTCAGATTCCCGCACTGCCTCCTTTGGATCGGTTGGAAACGTGGTGCCGTTGCTCGAAAAATATACTCCGTCTACTTCGAACAGCCCCAGATAAAGCGCGCATCTCCAATCTGCAATTGACTTGTAACCTCGCAGGAACTTAGGTCCGTTTGGCGTAATCCAGCAAGAGAGTCGAGGCGATCGCGCTTGATTCAGCGATGACACCAAGAACTCCAACGCCGTATCGTCAGCTTCGATCTTCGCAGCGAATTCGGCGATAGTTCTCTTCCAATGCTCTGAGAAGTCGAGGCTGCGATCCACTGTCCGTGCCCGCTGCTTAACGACCGCTCGCAAGCGAGCAACTGAGTCGTCAGTAGCTCGAATGGGCGTACGTTGAGTACCCCACCGAGCCGCGAATCGAATGCCTACGGCCGGAAACAGTTCGAGTCGCTCGAATATCGGTGCCAGCGTTTCAGCGCGCTCTTGGAACGAAATGCAGTTTTCCATAATCACCGCGCCGAAAGTAGCTTCGCTGTAACGGGTGCTAACCGCTCCATGCCTGGACCGAGGACCGATGTAAACGAATTGGTATCCCAACCCGGGAATCGATGTTGAGAGCTCCGTCAGCGCTCGTGATCGTGGGAATCGATCCCACGGCGTCAACGAAACGGCAACCACCCTGCTCGGCTTGCGGCCCTCCCAAGCGAGATCAACAGCAAGAGGCGAGTAGCCATGGCCATTGTACTTTTTTTGATCAAGAGCCCCTGTCATGAGCATAGAAAGCGCCAGACTCTTGCGTGTTCCGTTCTCACCGATGAGGACTGTGATATGCCCTTGAGGTTTTTCATTCAAACCGGGAGCTATAGCGAACGGAGATTCGAAAGGTCCATTTTGGCCTGTGCTGAAAGACTGGATGATCATGTTGCGCCACTGTAAGCGACTGCTGGGGATTGTCCGAATTTCTGTGTTCGAGGCGCTTTGAGATTTTTCCAGGCCAACGGTTGGCAGTTTTGACGAACCCACCGCCGCGTGGAAGAGTCGGTCTTGATCTTACAGGGCAGTCCTGGTGAACCGCTCTTCGTACAGGATCGCGAACTGGTTCATCGCCTCCTTCCAGTTGTGCGCCGCACGACCCCAGTCGACCGTGATGTTGCGCAGCGACAGCCAGATGATGAACTCGGGCGAGACCTCGGTGGCGTAACGCTCGACCAGGAAGGCCTGGATCTCGCTCACGGTCATGCCGCGTGCGTACATGGCCACGATCCTGTCGTCAAACCCGGTGAAGCGCCGCTAGTGCTTGGCAATCAGCAGCGGATCGAAAGAGCCATCACGGTCGCGCGGAACATCGATGCGCAACGGACCGTCCTCGGTCAGCACGGTCTTGCCGCTCGTGCCGTTGCGTTGGTTGGTGCCGGGCTCGGGCTTGTTCGCGCCGCTGGGGTAGCCCAGGTGGTGGCCCAACTCGGCGCCCAGGGCGCGCTCGATCAGGGCCTTCTTGAACGCCATAGAGGCGGCATTGACCGCCTCCCCGGTCATGGGGCCGGTCACGCACTGGTCAAGCAGTTCCTGGGGATGGACGGCAACGCCGCCGACTTGGCCGCGATGGCCGCGTTCTTCAACTTCGTCTTGCTCATTGGCATAGATGCTCCGGGTCGTCATGCTATGCCTCGCACACAAAAGTCCAGACAGACTCGGGCCCGCGACCGCTTGATGGCGATCAGCGTGAGGTCAACCCGACGCCGCAACGGCTGCAATCGTTGCAAAGCCGCCGGCGCTTCTCACGCCGCCGCCAACCACCCCCGAGTCGCCACCCCCTCCAACGCCTGCTCCAAATCCCCAATCAAATCCTCCGGATCCTCCAGCCCCACATGCAGCCGCACCACCGGCGCAGTCCCCGTCCACGCACTGTGCTCCCGCAGCCGCTCCGGCTGGGCCACCAGCGCCAGGCTTTCGTACCCACCCCACGACGCCCCGATGCCGAAAAACCGCAGGGCATCCACGAACGCATTCGCGCCGCGCGCATCCACGCCGCCATGGCCATTCCCGCCGTTGCCGTCCGCGAACGCGAACGACACCAGCCCGCTCGCTCCGGAGAAATCCCGCTTCCACAGCGCATGCCCCGGGTCGGAGGGCAGGGCCGGGTAGAACACGCGCCCGACCTGCGGCTGCTCCTGCAGCCATTCGGCCACCCGCGTGGCGTGGCGCTGGTGCTGCGCCAGGCGCACGGGCAGGGTGCGCACGCCGCGCAGGGCCAGGTAGGCGTCGTCGGCACCCACGGTGAGGCCGAGCGCTTCGTAGGCGGTGGCGATCCTGCCGGTGAGCTCTTCCGAATCGGTGACGACGATGCCCTGCATCACGTCCGAGTGGCCGGCGATGTACTTGGTGGCCGCCTGGATCGAGATGTTGGCACCCAGTCGGAGGGGCTGGCAGAACCATCCGCCGCTCCAGGTGTTGTCCGTGGCCACGGGAATGCCGCGCGCGCGTGCCACGGCGGTGATGGCGGGCAGGTCCAGCACCTCGTAGAGCAGCGAGCTGGGCGATTCGACGTAGATCAGCCGGGTGTTCGGCCGGATCTTCGCGGCGAGGTCGTCCTGCGAGGGCGAGAAGTATTCGAGCGTGATGCCCAGGCGCTGCAGCAGCGTGGCGTCCACGCGCCGCACGGGCGAATACACGCTGTCGGCCACCAGGGCGTGGTCGCCGGGCGAGAGCAGGGCGACCAGCACCAGCGTGATGGCGGCCAGGCCCGAGGGCGCGAGGAAGGCGCGGTGGCCGCCCTCCAGCGCGGTCACGGCGTCTTCCAGCGCACGGTGCGTGTCCAGCCCGTGGCGGCCGTACGAGGCCACGCGCTCGCCTGCCGCGCGGCGGTGGTGGTGCTCCGCATGGTCCGCGGTGCTGCCGAAGCGCACGGTGCTGGTGCGCACCACGGGCACGTTCACGGGGCCGGAGCCGCCGCGCAGCGCGGGCGCGCCGGCATGCAGCAGCCGGGTGGCGGCGCCGAGCGGCGCGGGGTGTGGGTTGCCGTGCTGGCGGATATCGGGGCCGCTCATGCCACGGCCTCGCTGGGGCGGAAGTAGGCGGCGTTGTAGTTCTTGACTTCGCCGGTGTCCGGGTCGATCGCGACGCGGCCCGTGAGCGTCTCCAGCGGCTGGCCATACAGGTGGAAATGCAGCGTGGGCTCGGTGCCCACCACGGCGATGCTGTGGATGTCGTCGGGCAGGAAGGCGATGGACGCGCCAGGCTGCACGGTGAATTCGCGCGCCACGTGGATGCGCGCGCGGGCGGGGTCGCTGCGGTCGTCGGTGCGCTCGTACAGGCGGTTCACCTCCTGGCCTTCCACGGCCACGATCACGGCCCAGGTGGTGTGGTTGTGCGGTGCGGTGGTCTTGCCGGGGTTGATGGAGTTCAGGTACAGCGCCAGGCCGCCGTCGCCGTCCGCGGGGTTGAGGCGGTAGCGCGTGGAGGCGCCCACGCCGGCCGTCTCCGCAGGCGGCGGGAAGTCCGCGCGGCTGAACAGGTCCCTGTGCGCGGCCAGTTGCTCCAGCCGCCCGGTGATGGCCGAGAGCGCGGCACGGTCGGGCGTGCCCTGCGCGGTGAGGCGGCGCACGTCGGCCAGGGCGGCATCGACGGCCTGGCGGCGGCGCTCGGCGGTGGACGTGGCTGCGGTGGGGGTGGAGGTCGTGGTCATGTGTTCTCCGGAGGATGGCGGTTGCGGTGTCAGATGGAAGTCAGAGGGCGAAGCGCAGCTGGTTGAAGGCCAGCGGCGGGGTGGGGGTGGCGGGAGCCTGGCGCGTCCGGGCGCTTTCGCCCAGCGCGCGTTGCAGGAACTCGCGGGTGCGCGTGCTGCGCGGGTTGCCGAAGATCTGCGCAGCGGGGCCGTGCTCGACGATGCGGCCGGCCTCGGTGAAGTACACATGGTCGCTCACCTCTTCGGCGAAGCGCATTTCGTGCGTGACCAGCACGCAGGTCATGCCGTCCTTCACCAGGTCGCGGATCACGGTCAGTACCTCGCCCACGGTCTCGGGGTCCAGGGCGGAGGTCACCTCGTCGAACAGGATCAGCTCGGGCTGCATGGCCAGTGCCCGCGCGATGGCCACGCGCTGCTGCTGGCCGCCCGAAAGCTCGCCGGGGTAGGCGGTTTCCTTGTGCGACAGGCGCACCTTGTCGAGCAGTGCGCGCGCTTCCCGTTCGGCCGCCGCGCGGTCGCGGCCCACCACGCGGGTCGGAGCGATCACCAGGTTTTCCAGCACCGTGAGGTGGGGAAACAGGTTGTACTGCTGGAACACGAAGCCGACGCGCTTGCGCAGCGCGATCAGGTCCGCTTCCGTCCGCAGCCGGTGCACGCGCGTGCCGCCCACCACGATCTCTCCGCGCTGCGGCCGCAGCAGGCCGGTGATGCAGCGCAGGATGGTGGACTTGCCCGAGCCCGAGGGCCCGATGATGGAAACCGCCTCGCCGCGGCGCACCTGCACGTCGATGCCCTTGAGCACCGCGTTGTCGCCGAAGGACAGGTGTACGTCCTGCAGGTGTACGAGGGGGGCGATGGCTTCTCGCGCAGGAGGTTTCAGGGAGGTGAGGAAGGCGTCAGTGGCGTTCATGGCGTTTTTCCAGGGCGCGCGTGGCGCGGGCGATGGGGTAGCAGTAGGCGAAGAACAGCGCCAGCAGCGTGAAATACACCAGGATGGTGAAGTCTGTGCGCGCCACCGTGTTGCTGGCGATCTGGGCCGTGTCCACCACGTCGTGCACGCCCACCAGCGAGGCCAGCGAGGTGCTCATGGTGATGCTGGCGTACAGGTTCATCCACGGCGGCAGCATGCGGCGCACGCACTGCGGCAGCACCACCAGCCGGAAGATCTGGCTGCGCCGGAAGGCGAGCGATTGCGCGGCTTCCCACTGCGCGGCGGGAATGGACTGGATCGCGCCGCGGAAGATCTCCGCCACGTTGGCGCTGGTGGGCAGCGCCAGGCCCAGAACCACCTTCACCCAGTCTGGGAAGGGGAAGGTCCACTGCACCAGGTGCACCTCGAACGGGAACACATAGGTGGTGAAGTAGATGAGCACCAGGATGGGGGCGTTGCGGAACACCTGCACGTAGCAGCGCGCCACGACGCGGACGGCATGCACGGGCGACAGCGACAGCGCGCCCACCACCAGGCCCGCGGCCGAGCCCAGCGCCACCGCCAGCACGCTGATCTCGATGTTCACCCACAGGCCGCGCAGCAGCGCCGGCAGCCAGTTCCACAGGTGCCCGACAGCGCGCGGCGTGGTGCCGGTGGCATTCCACGCGGCCACCACGGCCAGGGCCGCCACCGCGCCGAGCAGCCACGGGTTGCGTGCGCTGCTGCGCACCGCATGCAGGAGAGGGGCGGCAGGCACCGACCCCAGGACGGCGTCATTGGCCATAACCGGGCATCCTCCAGCGTTCTTCGAGCCAGCGGCCCGCCAGGCTCACCA
Source organism: Acidovorax sacchari (assembly GCF_042847045.1). Classification (NCBI taxonomy): domain Bacteria; kingdom Pseudomonadati; phylum Pseudomonadota; class Betaproteobacteria; order Burkholderiales; family Comamonadaceae; genus Acidovorax; species Acidovorax sacchari. The sequence continues at coordinate 3,380,906 of NZ_AP035783.1, read as the reverse complement.
GCCAGGTCAGCAGGCCGAACCAGATCAGGATGAGCAGCAGCAGTTCGAGCACGTTGTCGCGCTGCGACCAGATCATGATCGATTCGTACGTCACGTCGCCCACCGCGATGGCCGAGGCCACGGCCGTCATTTTCACGAGGTCCACGAGGTTGTTCACCAGGGAGGGCAGGGCGAAGCGGGCGGCCAGCGGCAGCTGCACCCGCGCCAGCAACTGGCGCTGCGAGAAGCCCAGCGAGCGCGCGGCCTCCAGCGTGGTGGCGGGCACGGCCTCGATGCCGGCGCGCAGCGCCTCGGCGTGGAATGCGCCCTTGTGCAGGGAGACGACCACGACCACCCACACGAACGGCGTCAGCGGGTTCTGGCCTGCGCCCCAGTCGCGCAGCTGCTGCGTGATGAGCATGTTGAGCACGAGGAAGGCGCAATACAGCTGCACCAGCGTCGGCGTGTTGCGCGTCACCTCGACGAAGGCGCGCGCAGGGCCGGCCAGCCAGGCGCGCCCGGAGGTCATGCAGGCCGCCAGCACCACCCCGGCCGCCAGGCTGCAGGGAATGGTGAGCAGTGCCAGCTGCACCGTCACCCCCATGCCGCGCACGAAGGCCTGGCGCTCGGCGGCGTCGAGCACGAAGGCATAGTTCAGGCCGACGCCACGCAGCGCGTCCACGCCCTGGGCGAGCAGGCTCGTGTCGCTCATGCCGCGGCCTCGGCGTCCGGCACGCGCTCCGCCGTGGGGGCGGGCGCCGGCGCAGCCTGCGGCGGGCGCAGCGCGGCCACGGCGCGGGCGATGCGGGCGGTGGCATCCGCGAGCACCGCGTCGCTCGCCGCGGTGGAGATGCGGAAGTAGGGCGAGAGGCCATAGGAGGGGCCGTCCACGGCCGCCACGCCTTCCGATTCGAGCAGCCATTCGGTCAGGTCCGAGTCGGTCCGGATCACCTGTCCGTCCGGCCGCACGTGGCCGATCAGACCCCCGCAGTGCACGAAGGCGAAGAACGAGCCGCCGGGTGGCAGCAGCGACAGCCCCGGGACGGCGTTGACGGCCTGCGTGACGAGTTCCGCACGGCGCGCATAGGCACTGCGCGCCTGGGCGGGAAACGACTGGTCGGCCGACTCCAGCGCCGCCACCACGGCGGCCTGCGCCACCGAATTGGGGCCGGACGATGCCTGCGACTGGATCACCACCATGGCCTGAACGAGGGCGGCGGGACCGGCGCCCCAGCCGATGCGCCAGCCCGTCATCGCATAGGTCTTGGAGGCGCCGTTCACCAGCAGCGTGCGCTCCTTCAGGTCAGGTGCCACCTGCAGCCAGTGCGCCGGTGCTTCGGGCGTGAACCAGATGTGTTCGTAGAGCTCGTCCAGCAGCACCAGCACCTGCGGGTGGCGGCGGAGCACCTCCGCCAGGGCGGCGAGTTCGGCCGCATCGTAGAGCGCGCCCGAAGGGTTGCCCGGCGTGTTCAGCACCAGCCAGCGCGTGCGTGGGGTGATGGCGGCCTCCAGCACGGCCGGCGTGAGCTTGAAGCCCGCGCCGATGTCGCAGGGCACGATGACGGGCGTGCCGTCGTTCACGCGCACGATGTCCGGAAACGAGGGCCAGTAGGGGGCGGGCACGATCACCTCGCTGCCCGCGTCCAGCGTGGCGGCGAAGGCGTTGTAGATCACCTGCTTGCCGCCATTGCCCACGGTGATCTGGCCTGCGGAGTAGTCGAGCGCGTAGTCGCGCGCGTACTTGGCGCGGATGGCCTGGCGCAGTGCCGCCGTGCCCGGCGTGGGCGTGTACCTGGTTTCCCCGCGCTGCAGGGCGGCGATGGCAGCCTGCTTGATGGGCTCGGGCGTGTCGAAGTCGGGTTCGCCGGTGGTGAGGCTGATCACGTCGCGCCCCTGGGCCGCGAGGGCCGCTGCGCGGGCGCTGGCGGCGGCGTTGGGCGAGAGGCGTGCGCGCTGCACGCGTTGCGACAGCGGAAAGGTGGGGGCGGAGGTCATGGGGCGGGGCTTGCTTCGGGGTGCAGGCGCAGCGGCGTGGCTGCGGGTGGCAGGACCTTGCCGGGATTGAGCAGGCCGAGTGGGTCGAACGCGGCCTTCAGCCGCCGCATCAGGTCGAGCTCGACCGCGCTCTTGTAGCGGGGCAGCAGGTCGCGCTTGGTCTGGCCGATGCCGTGTTCCGCGCTGATCGATCCGCCGTGGGCGTGTGCGCTGTCGTGCACCGTCTCGTGGATCGCGTCCTCCACGGCGAACACGTCCGACGGCGAGCCGCCCGCGGGGTGCGAGACGTTGTAGTGCAGGTTGCCGTCGCCCAGGTGCCCGAAGGCCACGGGCCGCACGCCGGGAAATCGTTCCTCCAGCGCCGCGGCCGTCTCCGCGAGGAAGTCGGGAATGCGCGAGATCGGCACCGACACGTCGTGCTTGACGTTGCTGCCATCGCGCTTCTGCGCCTCGCCCAGGGCCTCGTCGCGCAGGCGCCAGAGCGCTTCGCCCTGCGCCAGGCTCTCGGCGATGGCGGCATCGGCGACCAGCCCGTCCTCGAAGGACTGGCCCACCACGGCCTCGAAGCGTTCGCGTGCGTGCTCCTCGCCTTCGCTGTCCGACAGCTCGACCAGTGCGTACCAGGGTGCCCCCAGGGCCAGGGGGATCGGCTGCTCCGGCACGTGCTGCGCGATCAGGCCCAGTGCCGTATCCGACATCAGCTCGAATGCCGTGAGGCCGGCACCGAAGCCCGCACGTGCCGCGCCGAGGAAGGCGATTGCGTCGTGGATGCAGCCGAAGGCCAGCAGGGCGGTGTGCTGCGACTGCGGCAGCGGATAGAGCTTGAGCGTGGCGGCCGTGATGATGCCCAGCGTGCCTTCGCTGCCCACGTACAGGTCGCGCAGCGCATAGCCGGTGTTGTCCTTGCGCAGGCCGTTCCACACCTCGCCCTCGGCCGTGACCACTTCCAGCCCCAGCACCAGTTCGCGCGCGTTGCCGTAGCGCAGCACCTGGGTGCCGCCCGCGTTCGTGGCGAGGTTGCCGCCGATGGTGCAGCTGCCTTCCGAACCGAGGCTGAGCGGGAACAGGCGGCCGGCCTCGCGCGCGGCCTGCTGCACGGCGGCCAGCACCGCGCCGGCCTCCACGGTCAGCGTATCGTTGTCGGTATCGATGGCGCATACGCGGTTCAGCCGCGCGAGCGAGAGCACGATGGCGCGGCCGCTGCCGTCCGGCGTGGCCGCGCCCATGAGCCCGGTGTTGCCGCCCTGCGGCACGATGGGCGTGCGGTGGCGCCGCGCGAGCCGCACCACCTGGGCCACCTGGGCCGTGTCGGCCGGGCGCACCACGGCCAGCGCGCGGCCCGTCAGGCGGCGGTGCTGGTCTGTCAGGTGGCCCTCTGCATCCGCGCCGGTGAGCACGTGGGCATCGCCCAGCGCGCCGCGCAGTTCGGCCAGCAGGGGCTCGGCCGTGCCGGCACCTTCCCAGGTACGGTCCGCGATGGATGCCGCGGCGGAGCTCATGGCTTCCCCGCTTCGGCGGCCGCGGTGACCGAGGCACCGGCACCGGAAGCCGCAGCCTGGGCGCCGGTGTACACCGCGAAGTCGTACGGCGCGCGGTCGAACCGGCCCTGGAGCGCGCGCTGGTGGCGCTCGGCGATCCAGGCGTCGGGCACGCCGTTCTCGCGCGCCAGCTTCAGCAGGAAGCCGGAGCGGTGCCAGTCCTGGACGGCCTTGTCCACGAAGGCCTGCGTGTCGGCCTCGCCGCGGCGCGTCCACACCACGGTGGGCGAGGGAATCAGCTGGTCGCGCGATCCGACCAGCGCGAAGTCCTTCCATTCGCCGCCATTGGGACCGTTCAGGGTCTCGTACAGCGCGGGCTGCACGTGCACCGACGCGGCGCAGGTGCCGCCCTTGAGCGCCAGCAGCGATTCGGGAATGCCGCGCAGGCCCTTGACCACGGCGCCGTGGGTTTCCGCCAGCGGCTTCGCGAAGTTGCTGCCCTGCGATACGCAGGCCACCTTGCCGCGCAGGTCTTCCCACTTCGTGATGCAGCTGGCCCTGGCCACCAGCGCCGCGCCGCCGACCAGGTCGTAGGGCGTGGGAGCGAACGACAGGATCTCGCTGCGCTCCTGCGTCCACTGGATGTTGGCGATCAGCAGGTCCACCTTGCCGCTCTGCAGGAACTGCACGCGCGTGGAGGCGGTGACGGGCACCGTCTCCAGCGGCACGCCCAGGCGCCGCGCGATGTCGGCCGCGAGCGCGGTCTGGTAGCCACCGGTCTTGCCGGTGGCGGGATCGAGCCGGCCGAAGGGCGGACTGGCGCCGTCGATGCCCACGGCCAGCTTGCCGCGCTGCCGGACTTTGTCGAGCGTGGCGTCGGCGTGCGCGGCGGGCGCGAGGGCGGCGATGGCCAGCGCGGCGGCGAGGGGAACGAGGGCGGCGAACGGAGCGCGGTGGCGGTAGGGCATGGACGGATATCCGGGCAAGGCGCTGCCCGGCCCCGCGCAGCGCGGGGCTGGGTCAGCACGGGTGGAAGGGCGGGGCGGAAAAAGGCGTGCGCGTCGCCGGCCTCAGTGGGCCGGGGCCTGGAACTTCGCCTGCAGTTCGGGCAGCAGCGGGTTGGGCGGCTCGATGCCGAGGCGCTTCTCGGTGGCGATCAGCCAGCCGGTGCGGTGCCAGTCCTGGACCACCTTGTCCACCGCGGCGATGGTGTCTGCCTCGCCCTTGCGGGTCCAGACCACGGACGGCGCGGGCAGCAGTTCGGTGGTGATCGGGGCGGCGTACTGGCTCCACTCCGCGTTGGTGCGCAGCAGCGGATGGATGAGCGTGCTGTCGTGCACGGCGGCCACGCAATTGCCGCCCTTGAGCGCCAGCAGCGAATCGGAAGCGCTCTTGAAGCCCTGCACCTGCGCACCGTATTCGGCGGTGAGCGGCCTGGCATAGCTGCTGCCCTGGGACAGGCACACCGGCTTGCCGCGCAGGTCTTCCCATTTCTGGATGCCGCTGTCATTGCGCACTGCGGCCGTGCCTCCCACGCGGTAGAAGGGCGTGGGCGCATAGCCCAGGATGGCGGCGCGCTCGGGGTTCAGCTCCATGGCGGCGATGAGCAGATCGACCTTGCCGGCCTGCAGGAACTGCACGCGCGTCGGTGTCTGCACCTGCACCAGGTCGGCCTCCACCCCCAGACCCTTGGCCAGCGCCCGGGCGAGTTCGGGGTTCCAGCCCACCAGTTGCTGGGTGGCCGGATCGATGGAGCCGAAAGGGCCGCCGTTGACCAGCACGCCGATGGTGACTTTTCCGCGCTGCCGGATCTTGTCGAACGTGGCGTCGGCATGGGCCGTTGCGGCCGTCAGGGTCAGCACGGCGGCGATGCCGGCCAGGAGCGGGGCGTGGGGGCGGAGGGCGGCGGGAGCGTGGCGCATGGAGTGGAGCATCGTTGGCAGGAGGGAAGCGGAGCCGGAAGGGGCGCCCGTGGGAAAGCGAACAGGTCCCGATCTTCTGGCGCCACGCGGCATGCGGCAACAAACGTTTCCGAGGATCGATATGCGGCGGGCGCGCCAGCCGCTCGCACCCGTCAGCCGCCGTGCGGTACGGCGGCGGGCAGGCGGAAGCCGGACAACTCGTCCGGGGCGCACTGGGCAATCAGGCCGGTCTCCCAGGCCAGATAGCGGCGGGCCGCCTCCAGGTTGCCGTCATGGCGGTCGTGCACGAAGAACAGATAGTCGATCGCGTCCCCGTCGGCCGGCACGCCGGGCGAGCTTTCCACCGGCAGCCCCGCGGCCACCCAGTCGGACGCCAGCGCCCATTGCACGCTGGACGCATCCCCGGGCGTGACCTCGCTGGCTGCCAGCGCGGCGCTTTCGGCGTCGGCCGCCAGGATGAGCAGCGGCGGGCGGAGTGCCTGCGCGGCATCCCGCAGATCTGCGGCCACGCGTGGGCGCACCGACCAGCGCGCTCCGCGGGCGTGCTGCCGGCGGTAGGACGGCGAGGGCTGCACGTCCAGCAGCAGCGGCGGCGCCGGCTCGGCCGCCAGCCAGGCCGGCAGGGCCTGTTGCGCGATCTGCGGCACGGAGGGCGGCAACGCCACGCCGGCCGGGGCCGGCAGCTTCAGCGGGGCATGTATTCCGCCTTCCACGGTGGCCGCCTCATGCCCCTGCCGACGCAGCCAGGTGGCCACGACCGGCGCGCGCACGCCATCGTCGTCCAGCAGCAGCACGCGGCTGCGGCGCACACCGATGACCTGGTCGGTCGCCTGCAGCAACTGGCCGCCCGGTGCGTGGCGTGCTCCGGCGAGCGTGCCGGCCGCGAACTCGCCCGCCGTACGGACGTCGAGCACGTAGGTGGTGCGGCCCGGATCGTCGATCCAGTCCTGTGCTCCGGCGGCATCCAGCCTGGGAACGCCGGCCTCCGCGGCGACACGGGCGGCCCGGTCACGGTCCGCGGCCCTTGCTTCGGGCGGACCGGCCGGCGCGCGGTCGCTGCCATGCTCCAGCGCCAGTCCGGACAAAGCCCAGCCCTGGGTGCCGTTCTCCAGGGCCAGCACCGGATTGGGAACGCCCAGGCTGCGCAGGATCTGCGCCCCGACGATGCTGCGCGTGCGGCCGGCGCAATGGATGACGATGGGTGTGGCCGGATCCGGGGCGAGTGCGCTCCAGTGGCGTGCCAGCTCCCCGTTCGGCACCGGCAGGGCCCCCGGGATGGTCATCTTGCGGTGCTCTTCCACCGTGCGGCTATCCAGCAGCACCAGCGGCTCGCCCGCCTGCTGGCGGCGCTGCAGCTCGGCCGGGCCGATGTGCGGCGTGCCGAACGCATGCTCCACCAGTTCCCCGAAGGTCTTGGACGGCACGTTCACGCCCTGGAACAGCGTGTAGCCGGCGGCCGCCCAGCCTGGCGCTCCGCCGTCCAGCACGTGCAGGTCGGTGTAGCCCAGCCCGGCCAGGCGGCCGGCCGCGCGCGCGGCCACGCCATCGCCCTGGTCGATCAGCACGGAGCGCGTGCCGCGGCGGGGTACCAGCCGGGGCACGTCCCGTTCGAGGCGGCTGTAGGGCGCCGGTACGGCGAAGAACGGATGGCCTTCGCCGAACTGGCCGGCTTCGCGCACGTCCAGCAGGGCGATCTCCTGGCCGTCGTTCAGCCAGGTGCGCACGGTGGCGGCGTCAACGGTCGGGGGCGGTACGGGAGCGGACTGGGTCGGTGCGGGCATGGCGGTTGCGTGAAGAAAGGGCAAACCGCCGACCATAGCGCCGAACCGCCGCCCAGCCCCACGGCGCGGCAGAACGGTTTCGACTATGCATAGTCGTTTTCCGCACACCTCCCGCATGGCGCGCGGGCGCGTGCCCCGCCTGGGGCTACAGCCAGAACGGCCCTGCCGCCGGCCCCTTCTGGATCGTGAATTCCGGCGATCCACCCAGCACGAAGCTGCCCAGCAGCAGGCTCAGCAGCGACATGAAGATGCTGGCCCAGAAAGCGGTCCAGAAGCCGTCGATATGGAAGCCGCTGACCAGCTTGCCGACCAGCATCAGCACCAGCGCATTGATGACCAGCAGGAAGAGCCCGAAGGTCAGCAGCGTGAGCGGCAGCGTCAGCACCACCAGCAGCGGGCGCACCACGGCATTGGCCAGGCCCAGCAGCAGGGCGGCGACCACCAGGGCGCCGGTGCTGCCGAAGCGCAGCCCCTTGAACACATGGCTGGCCACCCACAGCGCGAACGCCGTGATGGCCCAGTGGAGCAGGAAGGGCGTGAGGTTGGCCAGCATGGTGGGGCTCCTGCGTTGCGCGGGTATCGCCGGGGCTACTTGCCCCAGCTGTCCTTCAGGCCGGTCACCCGGTTGAATACCGGCTTGCCCGGGGCATGGTCCTTGCGGTCCGCCACGAAGTACCCGAACCGCTCGAACTGGAACTTCTCGTCCGGCTGCGCACCGGCCAGGGAGGGCTCGACATAGGCGGTCACCACCTTCAGGCTGTCCGGATTGAGCAGCGCCAGGAAGTCCTTGCCGCCGGCATCGGGCTGGGCATCGGTGAACAGGCGGTCATACAGGCGCACCTCGGCGGGTACGCCGTCGGCCACGCCCACCCAGGTGATGGCGGCCTTGACCTTCACGCTGTCGGCCCCGGGCGTGCCGCTCTTGGTGTCGGGCACCACCGTCGCGAGCACCTTCGTGACTTTGCCTTCGGCATCCTTCTCGCAGCCCGTGCATTCGATGACGTAGCCGCCCTTCAGCCGCACCTTGTTGCCCGGGAAGAGGCGCTTGTAGCCCTTGGGCGGGGTTTCCTCGAAATCCTCGCGCTCGATCCAGACTTCCCTGCCGAGCGTGAAGTGGCGCACGGGCGCTTCCGTGCCTTCGGGCGGATGGGGCAGGGCGGGCAACTGGCAGGGCTCGAGGTGGCCGGCGCCGAAAAGCCCGTCCCAGTTGGTGAGTTCGAGCTTCACCGGGTCCAGCACGGCCATGCCGCGGTGGGCCTGGTTCTCCAGGTCCTCGCGCAGGCAGCCTTCCAGCGTGGCGTAGTCGATCCAGGAGTAGTCCTTGGTCACGCCGATGCGCTCGCAGAACAGCTGCAGGGCCTCGGGCGTGTAGCCACGGCGGCGCAGGCCGACGATGGTGGGCATGCGCGGGTCGTCCCAGCCGCTCACGATGCCGTTGTCCACCAGGTGCTTGAGCTTGCGCTTGCTGGTCACCACGTAGGTGAGGTTCAGGCGCGCGAACTCGTACTGGCGCGGCTGGGGCGTGGCGATCAGGCCGCCCTCGGCCAGGCGGTCCAGCAGCCAGTCGTAGAAGGGGCGCTGGTCTTCGAACTCCAGCGTGCAGATGCTGTGGGTGATGCGCTCCAGCGCGTCCTCGATGGGGTGCGCGAAGGTGTACATCGGGTAGATGCACCACTTGTTGCCGGTGTGGTGGTGCTCGGCATGCTTGATGCGGTAGATGGCCGGATCGCGCAGGTTGATGTTGGGCGAGGCCATGTCGATCTTCGCGCGCAGCACGGCTGCCCCATCCGGCAGTTGGCCGTCGCGCATTTCGCGGAAGCGCGCGAGGTTCTCGGCGGGCGTGCGGGCGCGGAAGGGGCTGTCCACGCCGGGCTTGCCGAAGTCGCCGCGGTTGGCGCGCATCTCCTCGGGGCTCTGCTCGTCCACGTAGGCGTGGCCGGTCTCGATCAGGTACTCGGCCGCGCGGTACATGAAATCGAAGTAGTCGCTCGCCTGGTAGGGCGCGGCGGTGCCGGGAGCCTGGCCGATCTGCGTCCAGTCGAAGCCCAGCCAGCGCACGGCATCGATGATGCCATCGACGTATTCCTGGTCTTCCTTCTCGGGGTTGGTGTCGTCGAAGCGCAGGTGGCACACTCCGCCATAGTCGCGCGCCAGCCCGAAGTTCAGGCAGATGCTCTTGGCATGGCCCACGTGCAGGTAGCCGTTGGGCTCGGGCGGGAAGCGGGTGCGGATCTTCGCGGGGTCGGGCTGGCCGGCGGCGTGGTGGGCGGCGTCGCCCGGCGTGCCGGCCCAGCGGGCCTGGGCGTAGGTGCCCTGGGCGAGGTCGGATTCGATGATCTGGCGCAGGAAATTGCTCGGTTTGGCGGACTCGGCCGTCGCGGGGGAGGGGGCATGCGAACTCATGGACGCATTCTAGGGTGCCGCCCCTGCCGGTAACCCCCTGCAACAAACGCCGCTACGTCCGGAAACAAGATTGTTCGGCATTTGTGCCATCCTGCGGGGCATGTGGCGCGTTACAGAGCGCATGGGGCTCGTCCCCGCCTTCCCGGCGGCGCCGGGCCCGTTTCCAAGGAGAACTTCCATGACCAAAAGCCGTTCCTTCGCAGCCATCGTCGCCGCGGCCGGCGTCGGGCTGGCCCTGCTGGCCGCCTCGGGTGCCGCGCAGGCGCGCGACGTGTTCTGGTCCATCGGCGTCAATTCCCCCGGCGTCTCGGTGGGCGTGGGCGCCGGCCCGGGTGTCATCTACAGCCCCCCGGTGACCTACGTGGCCCCGCCGCCCGTGTATTACTCGCCCCCCGCGCCCGTGTACTACGCACCGCCGCCCGTGGCCTACGTGCCGCCCCCGCGCCCGGTGTACTACGCGCCGCCCCCTCCGGTGGTGTACGGCGGGTATGGCTACTACAACCGTCCCCCCCACTGGCACCGCGGCGGCTACTGGCGCTGAGCCCGGCCTGCGCATCCTCCCCGGGCGGCCCGTTCGCCACGGCCGCCCACTTGGGCCCCCGCAAGGGGGCCCTTCTTTTTTTGCGGCATGGATAATGAATGACGACGGATGCGCGCGGCGGGCCGTGCCGGAGTCGGCAGGGCGCCGGTGCCCGTCCCTGGAGTAAAGCCCCCGTGACCACGCCCCGTTCCGTTTTCGTCCTCAACGGCCCCAACCTGAACCTGCTCGGCACCCGCGAGCCCGCCGTCTATGGCTCGCAGACCCTTGCCGACGTGCAGCAGCTCTGCGAAGCCGCCTGCGCCCGCCACGGGCTGGCGCTGCAGTTCCGCCAGAGCAACCACGAAGGCGACCTGGTGGACTGGATCCACGAGGCCGGCCGCCTGCACGCCGCGGGCCGGCTGGCCGGCGTGGTGCTGAACGCGGCGGCCTACACCCACACCAGCGTGGCCCTGCTCGATGCCGTGAAGGGGACGGGGGTGCCGCTGGTCGAGCTGCACATCAGCAACGTGCATGCGCGCGAGAGCTTCCGCCACCATTCCCATATCGCCAGCGCGGCACGGGCCGTGATGTGCGGGTTCGGAGTGCCGGGCTACGCCCTGGCGATCGACGCGGTGGCCGGCTGGTGATGGCCGCTGCCTTGCCGATGCCCCCCATGCCCGCGGAGGCGGCCGCGCTCGCCGCGCAGGCCGATATCCGCACCACGCCCTGTGGCGACGGGGCCATCGTCTGGCACGTCTGGCAGGCGACCGGCCAGCCGGAGGCCGCAGCGCCGCCGCTGGTGCTGTTGCACGGCGGCAGCGGCAGCTGGACGCACTGGGTGCGCAACATCGATACCCTGCGCTCCTGGGGGCGCACGGTCTGGGTGCCCGACCTGCCGGGCTTCGGCGATTCGGCCGTGCCGCCGGGCGGTGCCGATGCCGACGCGCTGGTGGCACCGCTCGCGCAGGGCATGCGCGCGCTATGGGGCGATACGCGCTGCGATCTGGTGGGCTTCTCCTTCGGGGGGCTCACGGCCGGGTTGCTGCTCGCGGCCGAGCCGTCGCTGGCGCGCCAACTGGTGCTGGTGGGCGCGCCCGCCATGGGCGTGGTTCCGGAGCGCCAGATCACGCTCAAGGGCTGGCGCCACCTGGCGTCCCCGGCGGCGCAGGAGGCCGCGCACCGCCACAACCTGGCCGAACTGATGCTGCACGACACGGCGCTGATCGACGGGCTCGCGCTGGACCTGCACCGGGCCAATGTCGTGCGCGACCGCATGCCGCGCCGGCGCCTGGCCCATACCGACGCCCTGGCCCGGGCCCTGCCGGCCGTGCGCTGCCCCGTGCATGCCATCTACGGCGCGCGAGACACGCTCTACCGCGAGTGGATCGCCGCGCTGGAAGGCGCCTACCGCGCGGCCGCGCCGGATTTCCGGGGCTTTGCCCTCGTGCCGGATGCCGGGCACTGGGTGCAGTTCGAGCGCCCCGGTCCCTTCGAGGACGCGCTGCGGGCCGCGCTGCACGCCGGTGCCGCGGCTGCCCGTGGCGCCTGAAGCCATGGCGGACGGTACGCCCCGCATGTCCTCCATGGCGGGCCGCGCGCCGCTGCGGGTGGACGAGCGCGAGGTCGTCTTCACTGCGATGCGGGCCCAGGGGCCGGGCGGCCAGAACGTGAACAAGGTGTCGAGCGCAGTGCAACTGCGTTTCGACATCCCGGCCTCGTCGCTCCCCGAAGACGTCAAGGCCCGGCTGCTGGCCCTGCCCGATGCCCGCATCACACAGGCGGGCGTGGTGGTCATCAAGGCGCAACAGTTCCGCACGCAGGAAGCCAACCGGCTGGATGCGCTGCAGCGGCTCGACGCCCTGGTGGCGCGCGCCGCCCGGCCACCCCGCGTGCGCAAGGCCACGCAGCCCTCCTACGGCGAGCGGCAGCGCCGCCTGCAGGACAAGCGCGAGCGCTCCGGTACCAAGGCGCTGCGGGGCCGGGTGCGGGACGCGGGCTGATCCTCCGGCCGCGGCGGCGCCCGGATTGGTGCAACGGCTGCAACGATGTGTTTGCTGCACGGGCCTTGGGTTCGCGGCCGGGCGCGCATACATTCAGGACGGGGCACTGTCCCGTTCCATCTTCCGTTGTCCTGCCACGCCGACCGAACCGCCATGTCTTCGCCCGTACCGCTCTCCGCCATGCCTTCGTCTTCCGCCTCGCCCGTATCCGCGGCGGGCCGGGAGGTGCCCGCACTGTTCGTTTCGCACGGCTCGCCCATGTTCGCGCTGGAAGCCGGGGAAACCGGCCCGGCCCTGCGCGCCTGGGCGGACGGTCTGCGCCAGCGCTTCCCCGCGCTGCGCGGCGTGGTGGTGATGTCGCCGCACTGGATGGCGCGCGGCGTGCGCGTCATGACTGGCGCGCAGCCGGCCACCTGGCATGATTTCGGGGGCTTTCCGGAGCCGCTCTATGCGCTGCGCTATCCGGCATCCGGCGCGCCCGGCCTGGCCGGGGAGGTGCTGTCGCTGCTGCAGGCGGCCGGCTTCGACGCGCAGGGTGATGCGCAGCGGCCCTTCGACCACGGCGCCTGGGTGCCGCTGATGCACCTCTTCCCGGCGGCGGACCTGCCGGTGGTGCAGGTCGCGCTGCCCGCCGATGCAGGCCCGCGCGAGGTGTACCACCTGGGTGCGGCGCTGCGCGGCCTGCGTGCGCAGGGCGTCCTGGTGATGGGCTCCGGCAGCATGACGCACAACCTCTCCGAGTTCTTCGGCGGTGCGCGCGGTGCGCAGCCCTATGTGACCGAGTTCTCCCGGTGGGTGGAAGGTGCGCTGCAGCGGGGCGACGTGGAGGAACTGCTGGAATACCGCAGCCGGGCCCCGCACGCCGTGCGCGCGCATCCCGGCGACGACCATTTCCTGCCGCTGTTCTTCGCGCTCGGCGCGGCCGGCGAAGACCGTGCGCCGGCCTACCTGAGCCGGGAGGTGATGCATGGCTCGCTCGCCATGGACGCCTTCGCCCTTGGGCCCGAAGCCGCGGCCGCGTGAAACTCCGGGGCGGCCAGCCGCTCCAAGTCCCGATGACCCAGACCACTTCCTCTGCGCTTCTCCCCTTGCTGGATTTGCCGCTCGCCTTTCTCGGCCGCCGTGCCGCACCGGATACCGCACAGCCCTGGCTGCTGGTGCTCATGCACGGCGTGGGCAGCCACGAAAAAGACCTTTTCTCGCTCGCGCCCGCCGTGCCCGGGCACTTCCACGTGCTGAGCCTGCGCGCGCCCTATGCCATGGGGCCGGGGGCCAACACCTGGTTCGAGTTCTCGGTGGAGCCCGACGGCAGCCGCACCATCCATGAAGCCCAGGAGATCGCCAGCCGCAGCCTGCTGGCGCGCACCGTGGAAAGTGCCGCCGCGCAGCTCGGGGTGCCGCCGGAGCGCGTGGTGGTGGGCGGCTTCAGCCAGGGCGGCATCATGGCGTTGTCCCTGCTGCTCACCCGGCCCGAACTGCTGCAGGCCGCCATGGTCTGGCACAGCCGGCTGCTGCCCCAGGTGCTGCCCCATGCGGTCGAACCTGCCGCGCTGCAGGGCCGGGCCCTGTGGGTGAGCCACGGCGAGCAGGACAACGTGATTCCGCTGGCGAGTGCCCGAGCCCTTCGCGACCATGTACGCGGCCTGCCGCTGGCCCTGACCTACCGGGAGTATCCCGGCATGCACGAGATCCGCCCCGGCGAACTGCGCGAGGCGATGGACTGGCTGGCCGCCCTGGGTGCGGCCGAGGCGCTCGCGCGCTGACGCCGCCGCGGTGGCGGCTGCCTGCGCATCCGGTCACATGCGCTTACCGCGCCGGGCACGGCGCGGCTCCACAATGGCCGGTGGCGGGGCTGCTTTCGCTGGCCCTGCATTCCGCCGCGGCGCGCGCCGCGTTTCCGTTCGCGAAAGAAACCCGCATGCCCGATTCCGATCCCCAGGACTTCCGCCCGCCGTCCTCTTTGCCGCGCCGCGCATCGCCCGCGGGCTGGGTGCTGGCGGGCGTGGCCGGCGCCGCGGTGCTGGCAGGGGCTGCCTGGTGGTTCGGGTGGATTCCGCCGTCCGCGCGCACGGCAGAGCCGCCGCCGGCCGCCCAGGCGCCCGAGTCTCCCGTGGCCGAGGCGCCGGCATCCGTGCCGGAGCCCGTGGCCTCCGGGCCGCAGCACCCCGTGGACTCTGCGCAGGCGCCGCCGCCGCCCGCGATGAAGGACTCCGACGCCTTCATCACACAGGCGCTGGGCGAGTGGCTGGGGAGCGATCGCATCGCCGCCCTGCTGCACCTGGACGACATCGTGCGGCGCATCGTGGTCACCGTGGACAACCTGCCCAGAACCCAGGCGCCGTCGCGCCTGTGGCCCGTGCAGCCGGCGCCGCAGCACCTGGCGGTGCAGGTGGAGGCCGGCAGCGCGGTGGACGAGAACGGCGCACCGCTGCACGCCACCATCGCCCCGGCCAATGCCGCGCGCTACCAAGCCCTGGTCGCCCTGGTGGAAGCGGTACCGCGCGATCGCGCGGTCGCCCTCTACCGGCAGCTCTACCCGCTGTTCCAGCAGACCTATGTGGACCTGGGCTATCCCAAGGGCTACTTCAACGACCGGCTCGTGGCCGTGCTGGGCCACCTGCAGGAAACGCCCGAGCCGCGCGGGCCCCTGCGCCTGCAGCTCACCCGCGTGCAGGGCGAGGTGCCGTCCACCCGGCCCTGGGTGCGCTACGAGTTCGCCGATCCGCACATGCAGGCGCTGTCCAGCGGCCAGAAGATGATGCTGCGCATCGGACCGGAGAACGCACGCCGGGTCAAGGCCGTGCTGGCCGACCTGCGCCGCCGGCTGGTGTCGGCCCAAGCGCCTGCCCAGGCCGCGGCGGTGCCTGCACCGTCGGTGGCCGCGAGCGCCGCACCCTGATCCACCCACGACGCCCCGCCATGCCTCTTTTCATCGCCATGAACCGTTTCCGCATCGTCCCCGGCCGCGAGGACGAATTCGTCGAGATCTGGCGCCAGCGCGACAGCCACCTCGCGCAGGTGCCCGGCTTCCAGTCGTTCCACCTGCTGCGCGGCGAGACCACGGCGGAGCACACGCTGTTCGCCTCGCACACGGTGTGGGAGTCTCGCGCGCATTTCGAGGACTGGACGCGCTCGGATGCCTTCCGCGCCGCGCATGCGAACGCCGGCCAGAAACGTGACATCTACCTGGGCCCGCCGCAACTGGAACTGTTCGACGCTGCGTGGTGAGGCCGCGGTAGCCGCGCACTGCGCCGTCAGGCGGCAGGCAGCGGCAGGGCGGTCTTGTAGCGCACCTGCTTGAGCGCGAAGCTGGAGCGGATCTTCTCGATGCCCGGAATCGGCGTGAGCTGCTCCAGGATGAAGCGCTCCAGCGCGCCGATGTCGGCGACAGCCACGCGGATCAGGTAGTCCGAGTCGCCGCTCATCAGGTAGCACTCCATGACCTCGTCATGCTCGGCGATGCGGCGCTCGAACTGCGCCAGCGCCTCCTTGGCCTGCGATTTCAGGCTGATGCTGATGAACACGTTCAGCCCCAGGCCCAGCACGGCCGGGTTCGCCAGGGCGACATAGCGGGCGATCACCCCCGAGGCCTCCAGCGCCTTGACGCGCGCGAGACAAGGGGACGGCGAGAGATGCACGCGGCGCGCCAGCTCCACGTTGGAGAGCGAGCCGTCGGCCTGCAGTTCGGCCAGGATGCGTAGATCGATCGTGTCCAGCTTCATGTGCGGAATTTTAGAAGATTGCCGGCATGAAATGCTGCGATTCGGGGTTTCCCAGGATGGTGAACAGCCGCCCATGCCGCGCAGGGACCGGTAAAGTGCTTCGGCATGAATGCTCCGCTGCCGCTCCATGCCCTGGGTGCCCAGGCCGCCACCATGTCCTCCGGCACGCCTGTTGCCGATGCCGATCCGCAGGAAACCGCCGAATGGCGCGACGCCTTCCTGGCCCTGGTCGCCACCCAGGGGCCGGAGCGCGCCCGATTCGTGCTGGACGAACTGGCGGCCCTGGCGCGCCAGCAGCACACCGGCTGGCAGCCCACGCTGAACACGCCGTACGTCAACACCGTGGCCGTGGAGGCGCAGCCGGTGTTCCCCGGCGACCTGGCCATCGAGGAACGGCTGGCCTCCCTCATGCGCTGGAATGCCCTCGCCATGGTGGTGCGCGCCAACCAGGCCTATGGCGAGCTGGGCGGCCACATCGCCAGCTACGCGAGCGCGGCCGACCTGTTCGAAGCCGGCTTCAACCACTTCTTCCGCGCCCGCGAGGGCACGGGCCCCGGCCAGCACCGGGGCGACCTCGTGTTCTTCCAGCCGCACAGCGCGCCGGGTGTCTATGCGCGCGCCTTTCTCGAAGGCCGGCTGACCGAGCACGACCTGCAGCACTACCGCCAGGAGATCACCGCGCCCGCGGCGGGCGCGCAGGGCCTCTCCAGCTATCCGCACCCCTGGCTCATGCCCGACTTCTGGCAGTTCCCCACGGGCTCCATGGGCATCGGGCCGATCAGCAGCATCTACCACGCGCGCTTCATGCGCTACCTCACGCACCGCAACCTGCTGGATTGCCAGGGGCGCAAAGTGTGGGGCGTGTTCGGCGACGGCGAGATGGACGAACCCGAAAGCATGAGCGCATTGACGCTCGCCGCGCGCGAGGGGCTGGACAACCTCGTGTGGGTGGTCAATTGCAACCTGCAGCGGCTCGACGGCCCGGTGCGCGGCAACGGCCGCATCGTCGATGAGCTGGAGCGCCTCTTCGCCGGCGCGGGCTGGAACGTGGTCAAGCTGCTCTGGGGCAGCGACTGGGACGGCCTTTTCGCACGGGACCTGACCGGCACGCTGGCGCGCACGCTGGGTGGCACGGTGGACGGGCAGATGCAGACCTTCGCCGCCAAGGACGGGCGCTACAACCGCGACCACTTCTTCGGCCAGTCGCCGGAACTGGTGGCGCTGGCCCAGGGCCTGACCGACGAGCAGATCGACCGCCTCAAGCGTGGCGGCCACGACCTGGTGAAGATCCACGCCGCCTATGCCGCTGCTGCTGCCCACCGTGGCCAGCCGACGGTGATCCTGGCCCACACCAAGAAGGGCTATGGCATGGGTACGGCGGGGCAGGGCAAGATGACCACGCACAGCCAGAAGAAGCTGGATGAGTCCGACCTGCTGGAATTCCGCAACCGCTTCAACCTGCCGCTCACCGACGCGCAGGCCACGGGCCTGGCCTTCTACCGTCCGGCCGAGGACAGTCCCGAGATGCGCTACCTGCGCGAGCGCCGCGCCGCCCTGGGCGGCACGCTGCCGCGCCGCGAGACCGCCTGCGACGCGGTGCCCGTGCCACCCGTGGGGCAGTACGCCCAGTTCGCGCTGCAGGCCCAGGGCAAGGAGATGAGCACCACCATGGCCTTCGTGCGCATGCTGGGCTCCCTGCTGAAGGACGCGCAGCTGGGCCCGCGCATCGTGCCCATCGTGGCCGACGAGGCACGCACCTTCGGCATGGCGAATCTCTTCAAGCAGGTGGGTATCTACAGCAGCCTGGGCCAGCGCTATGCGCCGGAGGACATCGGTTCGGTGCTCAGCTACCGCGAGGCGCTGGACGGCCAGATCCTGGAAGAGGGCATCAGCGAGGCCGGTGCCATCGCCAGCTGGACGGCCGCCGCCACCAGCTACAGCGTGCATGGCCTGGCGATGCTGCCGTTCTACATCTACTACTCCATGTTCGGCTTCCAGCGCGTGGGCGACGCCATCTGGGCCGCGGCCGACCAGCGCGCGCGCGGCTTCCTGCTGGGCGCGACCTCGGGCCGCACCACGCTGGGCGGCGAAGGGCTCCAGCACCAGGACGGCTCCAGCCACCTCGTGGCCGCCACCATTCCCAACTGCAAGGCCTACGATCCGGCGCACGCGGGCGAGCTGGCCGTCATCCTGGATGCCGGCATGCGCGAGATGATGGTGGAGCAGCGCGACGTGTTCTATTACGTCACGCTCATGAACGAGAACTACGCCCAGCCCGACCTGCCGGCGGGCGTGGAAGAAGGCGTGCTGCGCGGCTGCTATGTGTTCAGCGGCCCCACGCCATCCCAAGGCCCGGCCGACGCGCCCGCGGTCACCCTGCTGGGCTCCGGCGCGATCCTTACCGAAGTGGTCAAGGCCGCGCAGGCCCTGGCGGCCGAGGGCGTGCAGGTGACGGTGGTGAGCGTGACCAGCTGGAGCGAACTGGCGCGCGACGGCGTGGCCTGCGAGCAGCGCCTGCTGCGGGGCGAAGCCCGGCCGGGAACGCCCTGGCTCACGCAGGTGCTGCAAGGCACGCAGGGCCCGGTGGTGGCCGCCACGGACTATGTGCGCGCCGTGCCCGAGAGCGTGCGCGCCTTCGTGCCGGAAGGCCGCCGCTACCTCACCCTGGGGACGGACGGCTTCGGCCGCAGCGACACGCGCGCGGCGCTGCGCGGCCATTTCGGCGTGGATGCCGCCAGCGTGGCCGGGGCCGCGCGCAGCCTGCTGCACACTACTTCGCCATGGTGACCTCGGTGATGTGCTCCACGAAAAGCCGCACGGCCTCCGAGGCATGGTCGCGGCTCCAGACCACGCCCACCGGGCCGAAGGGGATGACGCGGTCCAGCGGCAGCATGCGCAGGTTGCCCAGCGTGGCCTGGTACTCGGCCATGGCCCCGGAGCACACGCCCACGTAGTCGCCCTGGTGCAGCAGGGCCTGCAGCGTGGTGATGGCGGCGGTCTCCACCCTGGGCAGCAGCCAGGACGCACCGCTGTCGAGCAGGGCCGTGTCCAGCTGCGAACGCATCAGCGTGCCCTTGGGCGGCATGATCCAGTCCTCCTGCAGCAGGTCCGCCAGGCGCACGGGCCCGGGCGCATCCCAGAAGCGGCTGGCACGTCCCACCACCAGGCAGACGGTGTCCTCGAACAGCTCGCGGTGGTCCAGCCGCCCCTGCCAGGCGCGCGCATCCAGCGAGCCGACCACCACGTCCAGCTGCCGGTTCTCCAATCCTTCGAGCAGGTTCCCGAACGGACTCTCCGACACGGTGACCGAGATGTACGGGTGCAGGGCCTGGAACTGCGCCAGCGCCTGCGGCACCCCGCGCGCCACGCCGGCCCACACGCTGCCGATGTGCAGGCGCGCGCTGCGGCCCGCGGCCACCGCGCCCAGTTCGAGCTGCGTGCGCGAGATGTCGCCCAGCACGCCCACGGCCAGCCGCTTCATGATGACCCCGGCCGGCGTGAGCTGGATGCGCCGCCCGCGCGTGACCAGGGGCATGCCCACCAGTTCCTCCAGGTCCGCCAGCCAGTGCGACATGGCCGACTGCGTCATGTGCATGCGCGCGGCCGCCTCGGTCAGCGTGCCGGCCTCGTCCAGCACGAGAAAGGATTCGAGGTGCCGGATTTTCAATCGGCGTGCCCAGGCCACGTGTTCAAGAGACATGAGTAAATGCTAATGGATCCATCGGGCGAATTCGCTGGTCCCGAGGCATGCACCTCCGAATAATCGCTCCAGGAAGGCCGGCATGGGCACGGCTGCAACCTGTTTCTTCGGAGATTGCATACCATGAACAAAACTTCTTGGCTGGCCCGGTGGGCTGCCGTGGCCCTCACCTGGGCCGTGGCCGCCGCCCCGGCACTGGCGCAGGACGCCGCGGGCTACCCCGGCACCCGTCCCATCCGCCTCGTGGTGTCCCAGCAGGCCGGCGGCAGCTCCGACACGGTGGCCCGCCTGTGGGCCGAACACGCCGGCAAGGCGCTGGGCGCCAACATCGTCGTGGAGAACAAGCCCGGCGCGGGCGGCATCATCGCGGCGCAGCAGGTGCTCGGCCAGCCGGCCGACGGCTACACGCTGATGTTCGGCGGGGTGTCGCAGATGGTGCTCAACAAGTTCGTGTACAAGCCGCTGCCATACGACCCCGAGAAGGATTTCACCGGCGTGGGCATGCTGAGCACCGTGCCCTTCGTGCTGGTGGCCAACCCTGCCACGGGCTTCAAGTCGCTGGACGACCTGGTGAAGTACGCCAAGGCGCACCCGGGCGAGCTGAACTTCTCGTCCTCCGGCCTGGGCAATTCGACGCAGCTGGCGGTGGAACTGCTGCAGAAGAAGCTCGGCATCTCGATGACGCATGTGCCTTTCAAGGGCGAACCCGATGGGCTCATGGCGACCATCGGCGGCCAGACCCAGGTGATGGCCCCGGTGGCCGGCACCGCGCTGCCGCACATCAAGAACCGCAAGGTGGTGCCGCTGGTGGTGCTGGCGCCTTCGCGCCTCGCCGAACTGCCCGATGTGCCGGCCGCCAACGAACTGGGCGTGAAGGATTTCGACACCATGGGCTGGAGCGGCATCGTCGCCAGGGCCGGCACGCCGCCGGCGATCATTGCCAAGCTGCACGAGGGCACGCGCGCCTTCCACGCCAGCGCCGAGGTGCAGGCCAGGCTGCGCGCCATGAACGCGATTCCCATGGCCGGCCCCGCCAGCCAGCTCATGGAAGTGGCGCGCCGCGACACCCGGGCATGGGGTCCGACGCTCGACGCGCTGAACCTGAGCGGCAAGTGAGGAACGACATGACCCACGAAGCGATGGTGTCCTGCCCGCAACCCGAGGCGGCCGAATCGGGCATCGAAATCCTGCGCGCGGGCGGCAACGCGGTGGATGCCGCCGTCGCCACCGCGCTGGCACAGACCGTGGTGGACCCGCTGATGTGCGGCATCGCCGGTTTCGGCACGGCGGCCGTGTACATGCAGGGCGCGAACGGGCCGGCGGCCCACGAATACTTCGACTTCCACGCCCCCGCGCCGCTCGCCTGCCGCGAAGACATGTGGGCCGGCCTGCTCGAAGGCGAGACCCGGGACGGCTTCGGCTTCATCCTGAAGGGCCGCGTCAACGACATCGGCCCGCAGTCCATCGCCACGCCGGCCACGCTCAAGGGGCTGGAGGCCATGCACCGCGCCCACGGCCGCATGCCGTGGAAGGAGGTGATGGCGCCCGCGATCGCCTGGGCGCGCGAGGGCTTTTTCGTGCGGCCCGGCATGCACGCCTTCTGGATCGACGAGCCCACCATGGGCCGCGTGAGCAACCTCGACCGGTTGCGCTACAGCGACGAAGGCCGCGCGCTCTACTGCCGCCCGGACGGCTCGCCCAAGCCCATCGGGGCCCCGCTCGCCAATGCCGGAATGGCGGATGTGCTGGCGCAGGTCGCGCAGGAGGGCATCGCCCCGTTCTACGAAGGCGAACTGGCGCACCGCATGGTGGAGCATGTGCAGTCGCTGGGCGGCCTGCTGTCGCTCGATGACCTGCAGGGCCATGCCGTGCGCCGCACGGTTCCGCTCGTGGGCAGCTACCGCGGTCGCTCCGTGACGACCAACCAGCCTCCGGGCGGCGGCGCCATGCTGCTGCAGATGCTGAACATCCTGGAGAACTTCCCGCTGGCGGAGATGGAGCACAACGGCCCGGCCTACCTGCGCCTGCTCAGCGAAGCGATGAAGAAGGCCACCTCGGACAAGGACCTGCACATCGGCGATCCGGCCTTCGTGGAGGTGCCGCTGGATGCGCTGCTCTCGAAGGAGGCCGCGGCGCGCGTGGCCGAGGACATCCGTGCGGGCAAGCGCCACCGCGTGGAGCGCGTGAACCCGGGCGCTCCGGTGCCGCGCGATACCACCCACCTGAGCGTGGTGGACGGCGACGGCAACTGCGTGTCGATGACGCATTCCCTGGCCATGCCCTCGGGCGTGATCACGCCGGGCATGGGGTTCTTCTACAACGGCTGCATGGGCGTGTTCGATCCGCGGCCGGGCCGCGCGGGCAGCATCCAGCCGGGCAAGAGCCGCTTCACGTCGTCGTGCCCGACCATCGTCTTGCGGGACGGCAGGCCGGAAATCGTGCTGGGCGCGCCGGGCGGCACGCAGATCGCCATGGGCGTGCTGCAGGTGCTGCTCAACATGATCGACCACGGCATGGGCATGCAGGAGGCCGTCTCGGCGCCGCGCTTCTCGTCCACCAGCAATTCCATCGACGTGTGCAACCGCATCCCGCGCCACGTCACGCGCGCATTGCAGGCGGACGGCTGCGAGGTGTTCCGCAACCCGTACAACTACACCATCGGCTGGGTGCACGGCGTGCAGATCGGCGAGGACGGGCGGTTGCATGGCGGTGCCGATCCCGGGCGCGACGGGGTGGCCTACCGCACGGCCGTGGCCTGAGGCCGCTAAACTCGGCCGCATCTCCTTGTCCGACCCGGTCCCGCGCGCCGCGGGAGTCGCCGTGCCCCCATCGCCGCTTCACCTGCTTTTCTGGATGCGCCGCTGCCTGCCCCGCCTGCCGGCTGGCAGGCGCCGCGCATGGGCCTGGGCGGCCGGATGCCTGGCGGCATGGCTGGCCGCCTGGCCAGGCACCGCGCTTCCGGAAAGCCTGGTGGCCGTGGATGCGAAATCCCGCGCCGTGGCCCAGACGGTGTTCGGCATCCTGGGCTACACCCGCTGGCCGGAAGAGCCGCAGACCCTCCGGCTCTGCGTGGTCGGACCGACCGAATTCGCCGACGAACTCCTGCAGGGCGCGGAGCCGACGCCCACCCGCCGCATCGAGGTGCGCCGCATGCGGCTGGGCGATGCCGCGCTCCCCACGGCATGCGACGGCGTCTACGCGGGCCACCTGGAGGACGCCGAGTGGCGGCAACTTCTCGAGAAGATGGGAACGCGACCGCTGCTGTCGATCAGCGAGCGGCGCGAACTCTGCCGCATCGGCTGCATGTTCTGCCTGGAGGTGCGCCAGGACGGCGTCGGCTTCGAAAGCAACCTGGATTCGGTGGCCCGCAGCGGAGTGCGCGTGAATCCCCGCGTGCTGCAACTCTCGCGCAGGAAGGCCGCGCCATGAGGCAGGCCGGCACGGCCGGTCCCGGCGATACCCTGCGCGCCGTCGTGCACCGGGCGCACCTGAGCATGGCGTTGCTGGCGGTGGCGCTGGCCGGGGTGCTGCTGCTCGTGGCCGGGTTGGTGGCGTTGCGCGTGTACGCAATGAACAACCTGCAGCTGGTGGCGCGATCCCTGGCCTACACCGTGGAAGCAGCGGTGGTGTTCGGCGACCGGGAGGATGCGTCCGAGACGCTGCGCCGCATGGTGGCGGACGAGGGCGTGGCCGAGGCGCGCGTCACGGATGCCCACGGCGCCGTCTTCGCGGAATGGCATGCGGAGCTGGGCGGCCTGAAAGGCCGGCTGGCCCCGGCGGTGGCTTCCCTGGTGGGGCTCGCGCCCGTCGCCGTGCCCATCCGCCACGAAGGCGAGGACAGCGGCGCGGTCATGCTGCGCAGCGATGGCCTGGGCCTGCTGTACTTCATCGGCACCGGCATGGCGGCCCTCGCGCTGTGCCTGGCCGTGAGCGGTGCCGTGGGCCTGGTGCTGTCCCGGCGCATGCTGCGCGACATGGTGGTGCCGCTGCAGGCGCTGGCCACCGTCGCGCGGTCGGTGCGCCGCGACCACGTCCACGGTCTGCGGGTGCCCCCGGCGCGCATCGCGGAGCTGGACGCGCTCGGCGACGATTTCAATGCGCTCCTGGCGGAGCTGGAACGCCGCGAGGCGCTGCTGGAGCAGCGCAACGTCGCGCTGACCCACCAGGCCCTGCACGACGGGCTGACCGGCCTGTCCAACCGCTCCCACTTCGAGCAGCATCTGCAGTCCTGCCTGGAAGAGGCGCGCGGCGCCGGCACATCGCTGGCGCTGCTGTTCCTGGACAACGACCATTTCAAGGCCGTCAACGACACCCACGGCCATGCGGCCGGCGATGCCCTGCTGGTGGCCGTGGCGCAGCGCCTGCGCTCGCAGGCGCGCGAGACCGATCTGGTGGCGCGGCTGGGCGGCGACGAGTTCGCCATCGTGATGGCGCCGGTGGGCGGCCCGCGCGATGCCGAGCGGATGGTCGCCCGCGTGCAGGAAGCCATGCGCGATCCGGTCGCGCTGGAAGGTGGATTGGAGCTGCAACCCGCCGTCAGCATCGGCGTGGCGGTGTTTCCCCTGCATGCCGGCGACATGGGTGCGCTAATGCGGTTCGCCGACATGGCGATGTACCGGGTGAAAGCCGAGCGGCGCGGCGGCCTGAGGTCTCGATAGCTATAATAAATTAACTATTAAATAGCATCTATCGATAGTCTGGTGGATGTGCGCCTGGAGGGTTTGCATGGCGATTTTCGATACGGATGTTGATGGCGCCCACGGGAGCGGTGTGGCGCAAGGGCGCGTGGCGGGCGTCATTCTTTCCCTGGCGTTCACGGCGCTGCTCGCGGCCTGCCAGGCGCCGCCCGCGCCGCCTCCCGCCCCGGAGGCTCCCGCGGCGCCCACCGCCTCGGAGCGCAAGGCCGCCGTGCTCCGGCAGTACGGCTTCGAGCCCACGGAAGCGGGTTGGGAGCTGCAGATGTCGGGCAAGCTGCTGTTCGACTTCGACTCGGTGGAACTGAACGCCGAGAGCCATGACAGCGTGATGCGCATGGGACAGGCGCTTGTGGCAGTGGGCATCGAGACCCTGCGCGTGGAGGGCCATGCCGACGAGCAGGGTGCCCGCGCCTACAACGAGCGCCTGTCGCTGCGGCGCGCCCAGGCCGTGGCCCGGGTGCTGGCCGACGCGGGCCTGCCCGCGGCCCGCATCGACACGGTCGGGCTGGGGGCTTCCCGCCCCGTCGTGCAGGGCACGTCCGCCGCCAGCCGCCGCGAGAACCGGCGCGTTGCGATCATCGTGCCTGCGTTCTGAGCCCGTGCCTGCGGCCGCTCAGCCGCCCGGCCGGAAATAGGCGTCCAGCACGGGCATCAGCGTCGGGAACTCGTGCGCGAAGCGCTCGCGGCTGACGAAGTAGGCCTCGCAGGCCACGGCGAAGAATTCCGCCGGCGCGGTGGCGCCGTAGGCATCGAGCCAGGGCCGCTCGCCGCCGAAGCGCTGGGCGATGATCACGCGCTCGCGGAAGTCCCGGTAGGCGGGCTCCCAGGCCGCGCGCCACTGCTCGCGCGCCGCACGCGCGCCGTGCGTGCCGAGGAAGCCCGCGGGCAGGGGAGGGTAGCCGTCCGCACCGCCGTTGCGCATGTCCAGCTTGTGCGCGAATTCGTGCACGACCACGCTGGTACCGCTGCCCTGGTCGCCGTCCGCCAGGGGCCGGCCGGCGCCGTCCACCGCGGGCCAGCTCAGCATCACGGGGCCGAGGTCCATGGCTTCGCCCAGCAACACCTCGTCGTAGTCGTGGACCACGCCGGCCTCGTCCACGGACTGCCGGCGCGCCACGGCCTCGCCGGGGTGGACGACGATGCCAACGAAATCGTCGTACCAGGCCAGCGCCTCGGCGGGCTCTCCCCAGTGCAGGAGCGGCAGGCACGCCTGCGCGGCGATGGCCACCGCCATGGCATCGGTCACCTCCAGCCCGTGGGCGCCGGTGAACTCCTTGCGCTGCAGGAACAGGGCGCTCAGCGCGCGCAGCTTGGCCTGGTCGTGCAGCGGCAGTTCCGCGAGGAAGCGGTAGCGCGATACCGTCTGCAACCACAGCGTGGCGGGAATGTCGGGCACCGGGGCGATCGCCGAGCGCACGCGGCGGGAGAACTTGCGCACCAGGCGCGTGAAAGCGGAGGCAGAGGCCATGCCGCTATCTGGGGACGAGGCAGATGCGTTCCAAGCCCGCGGCCGTGAGGCGCAGTGCCTCCGCGCGCGGCGTCCGTGCGGACAGGTCCCAGTCGGTGAGCACGTGGCGGGCGAGGGCGGTGTCGCCGGCCCCCTGCAGCACATGGTCCGCGGGCAGGTGGGTGTGTCCGTGGATCAGGGCGCGCGCCTGCGCGGCCTGCAGCCACTGCACGGCCGCGGCGTGGTCCACGTCGCCGTAGAAGGCGGTGCCCGACTGCTTGCGGGATTCGCTCTCGGCACGCGCGCTGCGGCCCTGGGCGCGGCGCGCGGCCAGCGGCAGTGCGAGCAGTTGCGCCTGCCACTGCGGGTCGCGCGCCATGGCGCGGAATTTCTGGTAGGGCACATCCGCCAGGCACAGCGCATCGCCATGGCTCAGGAGCCAGCGGCCGCCGGCAAAGACCAGCACCGTGGGGTCCGGCAGCACCGGGATGCCCGTCGCTTCCGTGAACCCCGTACCCACCAGGAAGTCGCGGTTGCCATGCATGAAATACAGGGCCTTGCAGGAAGCGGCGCGGCGCAGCAGCGCGCAGCACGCAGCCTCGAAGCTGCCTGGCTCCTGGATGGCGTCGTCGCCCACCCAGACCTCGAACAGGTCGCCCAGGAGGAAAACGGCGTCGGCGGGGGTGGTGTCCAGGTAATGCGAGAAGGCATCCACCGTGGCCGGGTGGTCCGCCTCCAGGTGCAGGTCGGAAATGAAATCCACCGTGCGCCACGCGCCGGGCGCAACGAACTCCCGGATGTCGGGCGCAGACAGGCTCATGACAGTACGGGATTCAGAAGTGCTTCGTGCCCAGCCTGCGGCTCAGGGCATCCCCGCGGCGTTCGCGAAACGAAAGGCCGCGGAGCAGGCCACGCCAGCAGACGCCGCAAAAACCGGCTTTGCCGGACTGCCGGCGTCGTCCCCCCAGGGGAGGAAGGCGCGAAGCGGCTCAGGGGGAACTCAGGCCAGCACGGCCTTTTCGATGATGACGTCGTCCTTCGGCACGTCGTCGTGGAAGCCTTTGCGGCCCGTCTTCACGCCCTTGATGGTGTCC
Source organism: Acidovorax sacchari (assembly GCF_042847045.1). Classification (NCBI taxonomy): domain Bacteria; kingdom Pseudomonadati; phylum Pseudomonadota; class Betaproteobacteria; order Burkholderiales; family Comamonadaceae; genus Acidovorax; species Acidovorax sacchari. Next base: position 3,354,168 of record NZ_AP035783.1, on the reverse strand, counting down.
ACGATCTCGGTGCCCTTGACCACCTTGCCGAACACGGCGTAGCCCCAGCCCTGGGCGGACGGCGCGGTGTGGTTCAGGAAGCCGTTGTCGGCCACGTTGATGAAGAACTGCGCGGTGGCCGAGTGCGGATCGCTGGTGCGGGCCATGGCCACGGTGTACTTGTCGTTCTTCAGGCCGTTCTGGGCCTCGTTCTCGATGGGCGCGTCGGTGCCCTTCTGGTTCATGCCGGGCTCGAAGCCGCCGCCCTGGATCATGAAGCCGGGGATCACGCGGTGGAAGATCGTGTTGTCGTAGTGGCCCTTCTTCACGTAGGCGAGGAAGTTCTCCGTGGACTTGGGCGCCTTGTCGGCGTCGAGTTCGAGGAGGATCACGCCGTGGCCGGCGATGTGGAGTTCGACTTGCGGGTTGCTCATTGCGTTTCCTTATGGGGATCCCGGGTGGGGATGTGGGAGATGCGTGCGAGGGTGGCTCACTGCACCACGGTGGCGGATTTGATCACGACCGGCGTCGAGGGCACGTTCTGGTGCATGCCGCGGTTGGCGGTCTCCACCGCCTTGATCTTGTCCACCACGTCCTTGCCGCTCACGACCTTGCCGAACACGGCGTAGCCGTGGCCATCGGGGTTGGGTGCGTTCAGCGCGGCGTTGTCCTTCACGTTGATGAAGAACTGCGAGGTGGCCGAGTCGGGGTTGCCGGTGCGGGCCATGGCGATGGTGTAGGCATCGTTCTTCAAGCCGTTGCCCGCTTCCAGCGGGATCGGGGGGCGCGTGGGCTTCTGCTGCATGTCGGGCGTGAAGCCGCCGCCCTGGATCATGAAGCCGTCGATGACGCGGTGGAAGATCGTGCCGTCGTAGTGCTTGTCCTTCACGTACTGCAGGAAGTTCTCCACCGTCTTCGGTGCCTTGGCGGGGTCGAGCTGCAGCACGATGTCGCCCAGGCTGGTCGCCAGCTTGACCTTCGGCGCGGCCGCGGCGGTCTGCGCGGAGGCGGCGGGCGCGAGCGCCGCGAATGCGGCGCCGGCCAGTGCCAGGGCGGCGAATCGTCTGGAAATCAGGGTCGTCATCCAATCACTCCTTCGAAAAAGATCTGCCATTGCTGGCCCTTGCGCGTCCAGTACTGGCGCTTGACGGGGCCGGTGCGGGCACCTTCTGCGACTTCGCCGAACGTTACCACCATGGTGTCGGTGGCATCCGTCCAGCGCAGCAGCGTCCGGTCCTTGAGGTTCAGCGGACGGCCGCGCAGCGCGCGGACCTCGGCTTCGAGGCTCCTGGCGTAATCGGTGATCGCCATCTTGCCGTAGCTCTGGAAATCGGGCGCATAGAACGACAGCAGGCGGCGCACGTCGCCCTGCGACTTGGCGGCTCGCCATGCATCGAGCACGGCCTCGAACTGCCGGCGCTCGGCCTGCACCGCCTGCGGCTGCACCCACTGGATCTGGCGTGCGATCACCACCGGGGTGGAGCGGGGCTCCACGGTGCGCAGGATGCGCTCCAGGTCCGGATTGGCCAGCGCCAGGCAGCCGTCGGTGGACAGTGGCGCGCGCGAGAACTGCTCGGGCGGCGTGCCGTGCAGCCAGATGCCGCTGCCCGTCTTGCCCCGGCTCACGTCCAGCGGATTGGGGTAGTTGATGGGCAGTGCGCCGGCACCGTAGAAATCCTTGAGCGTGGCGGGATCGAGCCGGCTGGTGATGAAGTACACGCCCAGCGGCGTGCGCTGGTCGCCTTCCAGCGCCTTCTCGATGCCGAGCTTGCCGACCGAGGCGTAATAGTCGGCGATCAGTTCCATCCCCTGTTCGGTGTTCTGGAACAGGTACAGGCGCGAGCGCGAGGCATCCACGGCGATCGCATGGCGGGACCGCGCCGAGAGTTCGATGAACTGGGAGGGAATCGCGCGGGCCCCGGGGCGGACGCGCAACGCGTCCGAGCGCTGCCGGGATTCCGCACGCAACTCGGCCAGCGCCTCCGCGGCGTTGGGCGAGGGGGGCTGGGGCGCATCGCCCTGGCCTGCCGGCACGTCGCCGAGCTGGCGCACCGGCCGGGTGCGGGCGGACAGCAGGTCGCCCAGCGCGAGTTGCGCCAGCTGGAAATTCGGGTAGTCGCGCGCCAGGCTTTCGGCCTTGGCGAGCGCCTCGCGGCTGCGGCCTTCGCCCGTGAGGCGATAAACCTCCATCAGGCGCTGCTCCGCCTGGCCGTCGCGCAGGGGCGCCGGCTGGCCGCGCGGCACCGGCTTGGCGACGGTGCGCTTGTTGCGGACGAGGGCTCGCTCCTTGTCGCCCTGGGCCAGGGCCGCGGGCGCGCCGAACGCGCCGCAGACCACGGACAAAGCGGTTGCCGCCGCGAGCGCGCGGCTACGGAAGGGAATCGCGATCGACATCGGCGCTCAGCGGAGGGAGTGCCAGGGCACGGCACGCCGCGGCCGCGCCGCGCAGGCCGGCGGCAGGCCGGGGCCGGCACCGCCGCACGGTGCCTGGAGGAAAAAGGGCCGGGGCGCCCGCCGGACCGCCATCAGCCGCCGGTGGACTCGCGCACGATCAGCCAGCGGCCGCCGGTATGCACCAGGTCGAGGGTCTTGCGGCTGTTCACGCTGTAGGAGCCGGAGCTGTAGCCCTGGCGGAAGCGTGCCTGGGCCTTCTTGTCCTTGACCGTGACCTGCAGGTCGCTGATGCTGACATTGATCTTGGCGCGGCCCACGATGCGGTCGCGGCGCTCCTTCTCCCAGGCGGCACGGCTCTGCTTGCCGGAAGGCGTGTAGGACGGGTCGTAGGCACCCAGGTAGCCATGCATGTCCTGGCCTTCCCAGGCGCTCGCCCATGCGCGCACGGCAGCCGCGACTTCCTTCTCGGCCGTGGCCGAGGACGATGCTGCGGCAGGCGCCGGAGCAGGAGCGGGCGCAGGTGCCGGAGATGCCGCCGGGGCCGGCGATGCGGCAGGCAGGTTGGCAGGGGCCGGAGCGGGGGGCGTGGAAGGTGCGGGAGCCGGTGCGGCGGCCCGGGTGGGGGCCGGCGCAGGAGATGCCGCCGGTGCCGGTGCCGGCGACGGCGCAGGTGCGGCAGCGCGGGCCGTCGTGGTCGCCACCGGGGGGACCGATTTCGCCGCGGCGGACTTGCCGGCGTCGCCCGAGAACAGGTCGCGGATCAGGGCCAGCTTGGGGCGCAGCGTGTTGGCATTGGAGGCGTCCAGCTGCAGGGCCTTGTTGTAGGCCTGGCTGGCGAGCTTCGCGTAGATGTCGCCCAGGTTCTCATGGGCCGTGGCGTAGCTCGGGTTGGTGCGGATCGCCATCTCGAGGGCGGTGCGCGCCTTGTCGAGCTGGTTCTGGTTCGCGTAGAGCACGGCCAGGTTGTTGTAGGGCTCGGGCAGCTCGGGGTAGTCCTCGGTGAGCTTGGTGAACGTCGCCACTGCATCCGCCTGCTTGCCCGAATCCGCCTGCGCCACGCCGCGCAGGAAGCGCAACTGGGGATCGCGCGGGTTGGCCAGCAGGCGCTGGTCCGCCTTGGCCAGCGCTTCCTGGCTCTTGCCGGACTTGAGCAACTGGGTGATCTCGGCATAGTCGTCCGCGTGGGCCAGCGGCGCCCCCAGCAAGGCCGACAGCACCAGCAGTCGCAGGAGATGGGGGAGTGGGCGGCGGGCGTGCGTCATGGGTGGTGGCAACGGGTATGAAAGTGTCGATCGGTAACGGGCCTTATACTGCGGCGGATTGTAGCCGAGGGGTTTTGCCATGCCGGTGTGCTGTTGCCGCTCCTGATTCGCGTGTCGCGCAGATGCTGCGCATACCTCGCACGCCGGCCCGTCCGGCGCCACGGTCCGCTGCGACCGGGGCCGTCGGCCTGCAGTCCAACACCCCCTCTTCACTGATATTCCATGAGTTTGCGCATCTACAACACGCTGTCGCGTGCGATGGAGGACTTTTCCCCGCTCGAGCCCGGCCATGTCCGCATGTACGTCTGCGGCATGACCATCTACGACCTCTGCCACATCGGCCACGCCCGCATGATGATGGCATTCGACGTGGTGCAGCGCTGGCTGCGCAGCAGCGGTTTGCGCGTCACCTATGTGCGCAACATCACCGACATCGACGACAAGATCATCCGCCGCGCGGTGGAGCGGGGCATCACCATCCGCCAGCTCACGGACGAGATGACGGCCGCCATGCACGAGGACATCGGCGCCCTGGCGATCGAGCCGCCCACGGTCGAGCCGCGCGCCACCGAATACGTGCCCCAGATGCTCTCGCTCATCGGCACGCTGGAGCGCAAGGGCCTGGCCTACCGCGCCGGCAGCGGCGACGTGAACTACGCCGTGCGCCGGTTCGAGGGCTACGGCAAGCTCTCGGGCAAGTCCCTGGACGAATTGCGCGCGGGCGAACGCGTGGCCGTGCAGGACGACAAGCAGGATCCGCTCGACTTCGTGCTCTGGAAGGCCGCCAAGCCCGGCGAGCCGCCCGAGGCGAAATGGGACAGCCCCTTCGGCACCGGCCGGCCGGGCTGGCACATCGAGTGCTCGGCCATGAGCTGCGCCACGCTCGGCGAGAGCTTCGACATCCACGGCGGCGGCGCGGACCTGCAGTTCCCCCACCACGAGAACGAGATCGCACAGAGCGAGGGCGCCACCGGAAAGCCGCTGGCGCGCTTCTGGATGCACAACGGCTTCGTGCGCGTGGACAACGAGAAGATGAGCAAGTCGCTCGGCAACTTCTTCACCATCCGCGAGGTGCTGCAGCAGGTCGATGCCGAGACGCTGCGTTTCTTCATCGTGCGCACGCACTACCGCAGCCCGCTCAACTACAGCGACGTGCACCTGCAGGATGCGCGCGCATCGCTCAAGCGGCTCTACACCGCGCTCGCCCTGGTCGCGCCGGAAGACATCGGTGCGATCGACTGGGCCGATCCACACGCCGCCCGGTTCAAGGCGGCCATGGACGAGGATTTCGGCACGCCCGAGGCCGTGGCCGTGCTGTTCGAGCTGGCCGGAGAGGTGAACCGCACGCGCTCCTCCCGCCTGGCCGGCCTGCTGAAGGCGCTGGGCGGCTGCCTGGGGCTGCTGCAGGGGGATCCGCAGGACTTCCTGCGGCAGGGGGTGCAGCTGGACGCCGCCGAGATCACCGCGCGCATCGCCGCGCGGGCTGCCGCCAAGGCAGCGAAGAACTTCGCCGAGGCCGACCGCATCCGCAACGACCTGCTCGCGCAGGGCATCGTGCTCAAGGATTCCCCCGCCGGCACGACCTGGGAGGCCGCGCAGTGAACCCGGGCCGCCCTCTCCGTTTCCCGCACCGCCGGTCTTCTCTCCAGACAAGGTAAGCCGTGGCCTCCAGCAAGAAAACAGCGGGGACGGCCGAGCCGTCCACCGCCCCCGGCTACTGGGCGGACGCTTGCCGCCATCTGGTCAAGAAGGACCGCGTCATGAAGCGGCTGATCCCGCAGCTCGGCGACGTGGCCCTGGTGGCCCGCGGCGACGCCTTCACCACGCTGGCGCGCAGCATAGTGGGCCAGCAGGTCTCGGTCGCGTCCGCGCAGAAGGTCTGGGACAAGTTCGCCGCGCTACCCCGCAGCATGACGCCGGCCGCCGTGCTCAAGCTCAAGGTGGACGACATGCGCGCCGCGGGCCTGTCCGCCCGCAAGGTGGACTACCTGGTGGACCTGGCGCTGCATTTCGACACCGGCCGCCTGCACGTCAAGGACTGGGACGCGATGGACGACGAGGCCATCGCGGCCGAGCTGGTCGCCATCCGCGGCATCGGCCGCTGGACGGCCGACATGTTCCTGATCTTCCACCTGGCGCGGCCCAACGTGCTGCCCCTGGACGACGCCACCCTGCTGCAGGGCATCAGCCAGCACTATTTCTCGGGCGACCCGGTCAGCCGCAGCGATGCCCGCGAAGTCGCCGAGGCCTGGAAACCCTGGTGCAGCGTGGCGAGTTGGTATATTTGGCGGTCGCTCGCCCCCCTGCCGGTGGACTATTGACCGTCCGCCAGGACACTGCGTGCCGCGCGTTCCGCGCGCGCCGAGGCTACAGCCCAAGGAGAAAACAATTGGCGAAAAAGACTTTTCTGGACTTCGAGCAGCCCATCGCCGAGCTGGAGTCGAAGATCGAGGAACTGCGCTACGTGCAGACCGAAAGCGCGGTGGACATTTCCGAGGAAATCGACCAGCTCAGCCGCAAGAGCCAGCAGCTCACCAAGGACATCTACAGCGAGCTGACGCCCTGGCAGATCACCAAGATCGCCCGCCACCCCGAGCGGCCCTACACCCTCGACTACGTGCGCGAGATCTTCACCGACTTCGTCGAGATGCACGGTGACCGGCACTTCGCCGACGACCTCTCCATCATCGGCGGCCTCGCGCGCTTCAACGGCCATGCTTGCATGGTGATCGGCCACCAGAAGGGGCGCGACACCAAGGAGCGCGCCGCCCGCAACTTCGGCATGAGCCGCCCCGAGGGCTACCGCAAGGCCCTGCGCCTCATGAAAACGGCCGAGAAGTTCCGGCTGCCCGTCTTCACCTTCGTGGACACGCCGGGCGCCTACCCCGGCATCGACGCCGAGGAGCGCGGCCAGTCCGAGGCCATCGGCCGCAACATCTTCGAGATGGCGCAGCTGGAAGTGCCCATCATCACCACGGTGATCGGCGAGGGCGGCTCCGGCGGTGCCCTGGCCATCAGCGTCGCCGACCAGGTCGTGATGCTGCAGTATTCGATCTATTCGGTGATCAGCCCCGAGGGCTGCGCCTCCATCCTCTGGAAGACCGGCGACAAGGCCCAGGACGCGGCCGACGCCATGGGCATCACCGCGCACCGCCTCAAGGCCCTGGGCCTGGTGGACAAGATCGTGAGCGAGCCCGTCGGCGGCGCGCACCGCGACCACAAGCAGATGGCCGCCTTCCTCAAGCGCGCCCTGGGCGACGCCTACCGCCAGCTGGCGGACCTCAAGCCGCGCGAACTGCTGGACCGCCGCTACGAGCGTCTGCAGAGCTACGGGCGGTTCAACGATACCCGCGCTGAACGGTGAAGCACCCCCCTGAGCGGCTTCGCCGCTTCCCCCCGCTCTCGCCGTGCTGCGCACAGCGGGCAGGGGAACGACGCCGGTGGCCCGGCGGAGCCGGTTCCACGGCGTCTGCTGGCCTGGCCTGCTCCGCGGCCTTTCGACGGGTGACGCCGCTTGGCGTTCAGGCGGTTCGGATCTTCGCTCGCCCATGGGATTTTGAAACGAGGCGGTTGCCTGCGCATTTAGCCAGCTTCGAGTCCGCCGAGCGGTCCGGCTCCCTCCGTCGGTTAGGCGAGGTTGGTGAGTTGCGCCGTGGTTGATTGAAATGTCCGGAGCATTCGTATCCATGCCTGCTGCACGGCCCTTCGGGGCCGTTTTCGTTTTCCCTGGCCAAGGCGCAGTGCGATGACGCGGGCGTTCGATGCGGCCATGGACCGTTTCCGGCCGGCGCTGCCCCTGGGCGTGGCGCTGAGCGGCGGTGCGGATTCGACGGCGCTGCTGCATGCCTGCGCGCAGCGCTGGCCGGGGCAGGTGCATGCGCTGCACGTGCACCATGGATTGCAGGCTGCGGCGGATGGTTTCGAGGGCCACTGCCGCGCGCTGTGTGGGCGGCTGGGCGTGCCGTTGCGCATCGCGCGGGTGGATGCGCGCCATGCGGGGGGTGAGAGCCCCGAGGATGTGGCCCGCCAGCGGCGCTATGAAGCCCTGCGGGACCTGGCCGGCGGCCAGCAGGGAACCGATCCAACCCATCTGGCAGCTACGGGCGGGGTCTTGCCGGAGATGGACGCGGGGCAGGGCGGTCCGGGAGGCGATGGGGATCGGCCTGCCGCCGCGCGGCCCGCGTTGGCCTCCATTGCGCTGGCCCAGCATGCCGACGACCAGGTGGAAACCGTGCTGCTCGCGCTTTCGCGTGGCGCCGGAGTGGCGGGGCTGGCCGCCATGCCGGCCCTCTGGCGGCGCGACGATCTCGACTGGCACCGGCCACTCCTGGAAGTGGCGGGCGCTGACGTGCGCGCCTGGCTGACCGCGCGTGGCGAGGGCTGGGTCGAGGATCCGACGAACACGGACGAGCGCTACACCCGCAACCGCATCCGCGCGCGGATGCTGCCGGCGCTGCAGGCCGCGTTTCCCCAGTTCCGTGACACCTTTGCGCGCAGCGCCTCGCATGCCGCGGAAGCGGCCGTGCTGCTGCGCGAACTGGCGGAGGCCGACCTGCAGGCCATCGGGCAGCCGCCGCGCATCGCGGCGCTGCGCGCGCTGGGCCGCGAGCGCCAGGCCAATGTGCTGCGCCACTGGCTGCGCACGGCGCACGCCACCACGCCCACGGCCGCGCAGCTCGGCGAACTGCTCGGCCAGATCGCCGCCTGCGCCACGCGCGGCCACCGCATCCGCATCAAAGTGGGACGGGGCTTCGTGGTGCGCCAGGGCGACGAACTCGGTTGGTACAATTGACGGGTTTTGGTCTTCTCTCTCATTCGCACGAAACACGGCGGCGCGCCAAAACACCTCAGCCACAGAGCATAGGGTGCCTACGAGGTCCCGGGGCCTGTGAGGCGCAGGGGGCCTTCCATCCCGCAGGTCCGCTCCTGTGCCTTTCCCTCCTTTCGCGCCGCGGCCTTCGTACCGTCACCCCGGATATCCAATGGCATTGATCGTTCACAAATACGGCGGCACATCGATGGGCTCCACGGAGCGCATCCGCAATGTCGCCAAGCGCGTCGCCAAGTGGGCACGGGCGGGCCACCAGATGGTGGTGGTGCCCAGCGCCATGAGCGGCGAGACCAACCGCCTGCTCGGCCTGGCCAAGGACCTCGCCCCCTCGCGCGCCTCTTCCGCCTATCACCGCGAACTCGACATGCTCGCCGCCACCGGCGAACAGGCTTCCTCCGCCCTGCTGGCCATCGCGCTGCAGGCCGAAGGCATGGAGTCGGTGAGCTACGCCGGCTGGCAGGTGCCCATCCGCACCGACAGCGCCTACACCAAGGCCCGCATCGAATCCATCGACGACCAGCGCGTGCGCTCGGACCTCGCCGCCGGCAAGGTCGTGATCGTCACCGGCTTCCAGGGCATCGACGAGCACGGCCACATCACCACGCTGGGCCGCGGCGGCTCCGACACCTCGGCCGTGGCCGTGGCGGCGGCGATGAAGGCCTCCGAATGCCTGATCTACACCGACGTGGACGGCGTGTACACCACCGACCCGCGCGTCGTGCCCGAGGCGCGTCGCCTGCACACAGTGAGCTTCGAGGAAATGCTGGAGATGGCCAGCCTCGGCAGCAAGGTGCTGCAGATCCGCTCCGTGGAGTTCGCCGGCAAGTACAAGGTGCCGCTGCGCGTGCTCTCCAGCTTCACGCCCTGGGATATCGACATCGAGGAAGAGGCCCGCTCCGGCACGCTCATCACTTTTGAGGAAGACGAAAAAATGGAACAAGCCGTCGTATCCGGCATCGCTTTCAACCGCGACGAAGCCAAGATCTCCGTGCTGGGCGTGCCCGACAAGCCCGGAATCGCCTACCAGATCCTGGGCGCCGTGGCCGACGCGAACATCGAGGTGGACGTCATCATCCAGAACCTCAGCAAGGACGGCAAGACTGACTTCAGCTTCACGGTGAACCGCAACGACTTCGCGCGCACCGTCGATCTGCTCAAGGAAAAGGTCGTGCCCGCCCTGGGCGCGCAGGAAGTCGTGGGCGACGCCAAGATCTGCAAGGTGAGCATCGTCGGCATCGGCATGCGCAGCCACGTCGGCGTGGCCGCCCGCATGTTCCGCGTGCTGAGCGAAGAGGGCATCAACATCCAGATGATCTCCACCTCCGAGATCAAGACCTCCGTCGTCATCGACGAGAAGTACGTCGAACTGGCCGTGCGCACCCTGCACAAGGCCTTCGAGCTCGACCAGCCCGCAGCGGCGGCCGCCTGACTGCCCAAAAGCGCGCAAATTTTGGGTTAGAATAGTGGGATTGGAAACGTGACCGAGTGGCCGAAGGTGCTCCCCTGCTAAGGGAGTATGGGGTGTAGAGCCTCATCGAGGGTTCGAATCCCTCCGTTTCCGCCAAAGCATGAACCCCTAAGTGATTGATTCTCTTAGGGGTTTTTTGCATCTGGCTCTCGGCCTCGGGAGTCCATCCCTAATCCATCCCTAAATCGCCTTTTTCTGCTCCTGCATCGGGCCAGAAATGGCTGCGTTCACGGCGGCCCGATTCGCCCCGCAGTCGGCCGATGGGATCCACTTCGCATAGTCCCGCATCAGCACGCTGTGGCCGTGCTGCAGGGCTACCGGCTCGCCCCGGCCATTAGCGCGAGCGTCGCGCTGGTATCGGGGCACTCCCTCGGCGCCTGGTAGCGCATGCCCGCCTTCCGGAAGGCGGTGCGCCAGATGTGGCGCTGCGATTTCAATTGAGATCGGGATCTACGGGCCCCCGGAAGGAAATATGGCCGGGTGTTTCGATTCGCTTGAGCGTGGTCAGGATGAGCGTTCGTATGGGAGATAATGATCTCTCATACTAGGATAGGAGGGACTGTGGCAGAGTTCGAAGCAAACAGTTTTTTAGTTTTTTCCTCGGAAGCAAGACTCTTGATTGCCGGCTTGAGGTCTGCTTGTGCAAGGCTGCGCGATAACAAAAAGTTAAATGATGATCAAGCGAATTATGTTTTAATAAATAAGCTAGCTTTACTGATTAAAGAGCTTTCAGAATTAAAAATTGGCGGCAAAAATGCTTCCGATTTAACCAAATTGGCAGAGGAAATTTACAAGAATGTTCATGAATTTTATGAGAGGTGTTTAAAAAAAATTATATTGTCCGATCAAGAAAAGGCTGAGCTTGATTCGATTTTAATAAATGCAAAGAGGCTTGTAGCTGTGTTTTCTCCTTCGGGCGATATAAATGCAGAGGAGCGCGCTGCTTGGAGAGAGAGGAGTAATGAGCTGCAAAAACTCGCCATCGAGTTGCGAGCGAGGTTTGCTGCCTTATCAGGAGCTGCAGAGTCCACAGAGCAAAAAATGGCGGCGATTGAAGCTCGCTTGAATGCGCTCAGCGAATCGGGCGGTGAATCGGCGAAAATAGTTAGTGACATGACTCAACGTCTTGAGCGAGATGCGAAGATAGAGTTCATGCTCCGTGCAAAAGCCATTCAAGATGAGCTTGAGGAGGTTCAAACGGGTATCCGATCTCAGGCGGAGTTGTTCGGGGGCTATCACGAACAAGCGAAAAATATGCTAGGTCAGTTGAGTTCTACTATATTGTCTGGTGGTTATATAGGAAGCGCCCAAAGCGAGGAGAGGTCGGCAAACTTATTTCGCTGGCTTTGCATTGGATTAATGGGGCTAACTGTTGCTTTTCTGGCATATACAATTTTGCAACTCAGTTTCAATGGCGTTGATTGGAAAAATGCATTAACCAGACTTGTTGCAACTCTGCTTATGGCGGTTCCTACAGCTTATTTAGCTAGGGAGTCGGGAAAGCACCGGGCTCAAGCCAACAAACTACGTAGAACATCGCTAGACTTCCACGTGCTAGAGCCATTTTTACAGAAACTGGAAGGCGAGTTTGGTACTAAATTGAGAACCGAATTGGCACAACGAGTTTTTTTTGTCGAAGGTGGCGAAGATAAAGCACCATCCTACGCGATTGATCCGCAGGAATTGATTATCAAAATTTTAGAGGCATTGTCAAAAGTTGGTAAGCGCTAAAACTTTTCTCAAGAGCGTCGAGCGCAGTTCACGGGGTGACCCATCCTCCCAGATACTGGCACCTTTTCGAAGGAAAGGGTAAATGTGACTGGATCGAGAGTCCAGCGCGGCCAGCGGGACTACGCGCTGACCTTTAGAGCGGCTAACACCTCCTTCTTACCTGCGCAGAGCAGCTATGCTTGGTTCCCTTATGGCAAGAAGACCGGTCAGCAAAGAACTGTGGCGACAGCTGCAACCCCTCATCCCGACCTTCGTGCCATCTGCCAAAGGCGAAGCGCGCAGACGCACCGTCAGCGACGAGGCGGCCCTCAATGACATCTTGTTCGTGCTGTACACGGGCATCGCCTGGGAAGATCTGCTGCAGTCCCTTGGCTACGGCAGCGGCATGACGTGCTGGCGACGGCTGCGCGACTGGAACACTGCCGGGGTGTGGCAGAAACTTCACCATGCAATGCTCGTTCGCCTGTGCGAACTTGACCAGATCGATTGGAGCCGAGCGAGCATCGATGGCTCGTCGGTACCAAGCCCCCCGGGGGGGGGCAGGAAACGGGCCCCAACCCTACGGACAGAGGCAAACTCGGCTCCAAGCGGCACATCGTCGTAGACGCGTGGGGCATTCCGCTGGTGGTGCTGGTCAGCGGTGCGAACCGGCACGATTCGATGACGTTCGAGAAATGCATCGACGCTCTGCCGGCCGTCAGGGCACTGCAGTGCAAGCCGAGTCGCAGGCCATCGAAGCTGCATGCCGACAAGGGCTACGACTACGCGCGTTGTCGCGCCTATCTGAAGAAGCGAGGCATCGCCAGCCGGATTGCCAGAAGAGGCATTGAGATCCGCGAGCGGCTTGGACGGCATCGCTGGGTGGTGGAGAGAACGCATGGATGGTTTGCAGGCTTTGACAAGCTGCGCATCCGCTTCGAGAGGCGGCTGGACATCCACGAAGCGCTGTTGAAACTGGCTGCAGCGATCATCCGTGCGCGCTTCGTGGAGCGGCGGTGTAGCCGCACTTAGTAGGGAGCAGTGGCAAGTGGCACACTATAGGTAGGAGGAAAAATGAAAAAATTTCTCATAATGCTGCATCGAGGATTCATTTCTGTTATTTTCACGGCTGCCGGCGTTCTTTCCCTATGTGCTGGTGTTTTGGGTTTAATTGGTGATGAAGTTAATAAGGGATTGGCTGGCTGTTCACTCGGGGTTATTCTCTTGCTTGCGGCAACAATTGACCGCTTCGAGCTGCTCAAAGCACTTGGCATTGAGGCACGCACGAAGAAACTTGACCTAAAAATAGAAGAGGCTGAAAAGGCGATCGATCGCATTCACAGAGTTTCCGAACTCATTGGCGAGAATTTCCTTGTGGCTTATTGTAGCGTGGGTAGATTGCCTCCAGTTCCTACCGTGATGGAGTCTCACGCTGCAGCGCAACGTGTGAAGGCTATGCTTCAGGAGAGCGGCTCAAAGCCTTCTGCCATTTATAAAGCAATGTTACCTTGGCTAAGAATTGCAGGCCAAGATGTCTATCGGCATATATCAGCGCCGTTAAATGAACTGCTGCAGATCAAGGCGAATCAAGTGGGAGTTAGGGCCGAAACCATTCAAGATGTCAGTCTGGCTGGTTCTCTGTACCAAAATTCGGCATTGATGCGCGAATACGTCGAGCAAAGCTGGGCCGGATTTCGGACTTGGGATCCGCAGGATGTCGGCAGTAAGCTAATTCAGCTTCTTGAGAGTGCCCCAGGAATAGAGGAAATCGAAAAAATTAGACTTCGTCCAGAATTCGAAACGGCACGAATCGAGTTGGATTTTCTCGCGCAAAATATCGAATTCAAAACGATCTCGTTCTGGTCCGCTATAAAATACCTACCACCGGCCTATAACAAGCCCTCCTCGGGGCCGGGTCAAGTGAATTGTAGAAAGAGTGCCGTCCCATACGGGCGTGCCAGGGGAGGGGTAGGGAGGAGAAGAGCCCCGAGGCGCGGTGGAAGGCGGCCCTGAGCGGGAGCGCCAAAAATGATGGTCACAGTGCATAGTACTCATCACGCCGCGAAACCATGGAACCGGTCGCGGTATCGCGTTGTACCCGCTGAGGGGTAAATGAGTTGCTGGGCGGCCCTACGCTGCGCTTGTGCGGCAACCACTTGGTTCTCCCAATTGAAATGGCTGGTACGATTCCCGTCCTGTTGATTCACGCACCGTATTGCTGGCAGTGCCTGGGCGCCTAGCCGCCGTCTTGGCTTTGGCAAAGGTAGATCGTCGCAGGCTTGGCAGGGGATGGACTAAAGGACTCTACTAGTGGAGATGTGTCCACCACCTTCGCACCTCTGCATACTTCGTGACTGTACGCATTGCCGCAGCGGTACACTTGGGCCAGGGCGGAAGTGGAGAAAATGCAGGCAATGGCCGTGATGAAGGCAAGACTTGAATGGGCAATCATTGCTGCACTGTAGTGCCTGCTTTGCGGTGTCATACCTTGGCTTTGGGCTCCTCGAGATGGGTAGGGCGCCGCGCCGCAGCCGCTGTGGTACGCCATGCCCTGCAAAGGCTGCGTCCTGGAGTGCTCCGGTCCCAACAGAAACTTCTAGTTGTAGGCTCGACCTTACGGACACAGCCGGCATTGCCCCGCGACCGTTGCGGCGCGTGCGCCCTACGATCTGGACCGAGGCATGGAGCTTTTCATCCCTGCCCGCAACCCATCACCGAAAGGACTTCATCATGAACACCGATCAAATCAAGGGCACCCTGAAGGAAGCCGCCGGCAAGGTTCAGCAAAAGACCGGCGAAGTGTTCAACAGCCCGGAGCAGCAAGCGAAGGGCATGGCCAAGCAGGTGGAAGGCAACGTCCAGAAGAACTACGGCGATGCCAAGGAAAACATCAAGGACGCCACGAAGTAATCTTTCGTGCTCCTCAGGCCCCGGCGCGCCACACGGCGTGCCGGGGCCTTTTCACGTCTGGGCCGTCATGCGATGCGGGTCATGCCGGGACCGCGAGCCGGTCGCGCAGCCACTGGTGGGCGGGATCCCGGTGGACCCGCTCCGGCCACAGCATGAGCATGTCGAAGCCGGCGACCTCCAGGGGTGGCTCGACGATCTTCAGCCCCGCGTTGCCACGGACCAGCCGCGAGGGCACCATGGCCACGCAGTCGGTGCTGGCGAGCACGGACGCGAGGAACAGGAAATGGGGGACCGACAGCGCCACCTGCCTTTCGAGCCCGAGTTTCGCCAGGGCCGTGTCGGTCGCTCCGTGGAAGCCGCCGCCGTCGGGAGAGACGATGGCATGGTCCAGCCGGCAGAACTGCGCCAGGGTGGGGCGGCGCCTGAGCCCGGGATGGCCTGCGCGCCCCGCCAGGACGTAGCGCTCCGTGAAGAGCAGCCTGCGCCGCAGGCCTGGGGGCGCTTGCTCCCCGGTATGGAAGGCAAGGTCGATGTCTCCCTGTTCCGCCTTGGCCGCCAGTTGCGAGGGCGGCACCTGCACGACGGCCAGGCGGCTATGGGGCGCCGAGGTGCGCAGGCCTGCCAGTGCCGGCAGCAATACCGCGTGTTCTCCATAGTCGAACGCGGCCACGCGCCATGTCTGGCGGGACGGCGCGGGATCGAAGGGCCGTGAAGGCACCACCGCCTGGGCCAGGGCGGACAGCGCATTCCGCAGGGGCTCGCGCAGCTCTTCGGCACGTGCGGTGGGCCGCATGCCGCGCGGGCCGGGAATCAGCAAGGGATCCGCGAAGAACTCCCGCAGCCGGGCCAGTTGCAGGCTCACGGCAGGCTGCGACAGGTGCAGCCGTTCGGCGGCCCGGGTGACGTTGTGCTCGACCAGCAAGGCGTCGAGGGTGACCAGCAGGTTGAGATCCAGCTGCCGCAGGAAATTGGTCATGCAAATACCAGCAATCCGTGGAATTCATTTCCAATATACCTCGCGCAGGCCTATCGTTGCGCCATGAACATTCTTCTTGTCCACGCCCATCCCGAACCGCGCTCCCTGAACGGGGCACTCAAGGATTTCTCGCTCCAGCGCCTGCAGCAGGCGGGCCATGATGTCCAGGTATCCGATCTGTACGCCATGCGCTGGAAGGCCGGCCTCGATGCAGAAGACGATTCCGCTGCGCCGGCCGGGGAGCGCTTTCTGGCAACGGAACACTCACTGCGCGCTTTCGAGCGCGACACGCAGAGCAGCGACATCGCGCAGGAGCAGGAAAAGCTGCTCCGGGCCGATGCCTTGATCCTGCAGTTTCCCCTCTGGTGGTTTGGCATGCCGGCACTTCTCAAGGGCTGGGTGGACCGCGTCTATGCCTGCGGCTTCGCCTATGGCGTCGGTGAGCATTCGGATACCCACTGGGGCGACCGCTATGGCGAGGGCACCCTGGCCGGCAAGCGCGCGATGCTGGTGGTGACGGCCGGAGGGTGGGAGTCCCATTACGGCCCGCGCGGCATCAACGGGCCGATCGATGACCTGCTGTTCCCGATCCAGCATGGCATCCTGTTCTATCCGGGATTCCAGGTGCTGCCGCCGCATGTGATCTACCGCACGGGCCGGATCGACGAAGCAGGCTTCGCACGCACCTGCGACGCGCTGGGCTGGCGGCTGGATGGGCTTTTCACCGAAGACCCGATCGCCTTCCGGCGGCAGAACGCCGGGGACTACCGCATTCCCTCGCTGACGTTGCGCGATGACATCCTGCCCGGAGCGTCCGGCCTGGGCATCCACCTATCGGCGCCGCAGGATTGATCGGAGCGCAGGGTCACATGGGCAGGTCGGCGAAGGAGGGCGCCGCAGACGCTTCCGTCTTGGGCGACTGCTCTGCGGGCTGGCGGCTCCAGCGCCGCAGGCCGTCACGGCCCCCGGCGGAGCGCAGCAGCAAAGCGCCGCCGATGGCGGCATGCAGCACGGCGCGGGTACGGCTGCGGGACACCAGGGCCCAGAAAAGCAGGCCTGCGCCGGCGATGGCCGCGGCGGCGTGTTCATTCGGCGCGCTGGCGCGGCTGTCGTCGTAGTCGAGCAGGTGGCGCACGGACTGGCGAAGGTGGTCGTTCTGCATGGCGTGGTCTTCCTTGGCTGGACAAGCGAAGGAGCCACCTTAGGTGACGAGCGGGGCCGGCGGCGTCGGCATGTATGCCGTGGCGCCGTAGGCTGCGGCGGACGTGCATGCGGGCCGCGGCTGTGTCCACGAAAAAAGGCCAACCGGGCGTCCCTGGTTGGCCTTTGGTGCGTGGGCCCGGCCGCGCCTGGCCTGCAGCCGGCCTGGCGTGCCGCTCAGCGGTCGTTCTTGTGGCTCTGGCGGCCGGCCTGCGCATGCTGTTCGCTGCTGCCGCCGCGCGTGCCGCCGCTGTTCTGGCTGCCACTGTTCTGGCTGCCGCCACTGCTGTTTTGCTGGTTGTTGTTGCCGCTGCCACCGTGGCTCATGCTGCCGGCGCGGCGTGCTTCCTCGGAGTCGAACTCGTGGGCATTGCCGCTCGCGTGCGCTGCACGGCGGCCTTCGGCCGCGATTTCGCGTTGGCGATCGGGATCCATGCCGGCGAATCCGCGGCCGGAACCGCCACCCTGGTTGCCCTGGTTGTTGCCTTGATTGCCTTGATTCGATGCCATGTGATTTCTCCTTTGGAACATTACGAATGGTGAGTCGGATGTGACCGCGCAGTGCAGCGCCGTCGATGAGGCAGGGGGCAACGGACATGCCATCCGCCGCGTCGGCAGCCCGGCATTGAGGGGCTTGCGGGGCTGCATGGCCATGGCCGGTTACGGATGCGCCGAGGTAAGTGCCCCCGGTTGCATGGAAACGAAACAAACGGTTTAGCCGCGCTGCATGCTCCGGTTGCTGCGGCGCGTCGCATCACCGTGCTGCCGCGAATGGCGGCGTGTGGCGCGTCATTTCTTCACGCCGTGCCGGATTTGCGGCAATGCTTGCAAAACCTCGCCAGCGGGTTCAGCACCGCAACGCGGCCCTGGGGTAACGCGGGCCGTATCCTGCGCGGCTTCCTACGCGGCGTGCCGGAGCGGGTGCGAATCATGGATCGCTCGCTTTCCCCAACGATGAACAGCACGCTACGCAAGGAGTTTTCATGGAAGCCACCACCACGGGTATGAATCGCACGGGCGCGTCGGCGTCGCCGGCCGGCGCGCAGGCGATGGAGGATGCCGTCGAGCGGTACTCGCCGCCCGGCCCCATCGATCTGTCGCAGGCCAGGGAAGTCCGCCTGCTGTATGCGCAGGAGGCCGGGCCGCTCGGCACGGTGCCGCCGCCCACGTCGCTGGGCGGCATGGTGCGCACGGGCGTGAGCAAGCTCATGGGCGAGCATCCGGAGATCCTGCTGGACAAGATCGGCGAACGCATCGCCTTCGAGCGCGGCGGCACGCGGCTCTACGACGCGCTGATGGTGAAGTACCAGGCTGCCGTGAATGCCGGCGCGAAGATCCCCACGCCGGCGGACGCTGTGACGGCGGCGGGTGCCGGCACGGACGACGTAGCGCTGCAGGCGGACGCCTCGGCCCTGGCGACGCTGCAGCGCATCCGCGCAGAAGAACTGCAGCACTTCCAGATGCTGTGCGATGCCATGCGGCAGCTCGGCGGCGACCCTACGGCGCAGACGCCGTGCGCGGACGTGGTCGCCACCGCGTCGATGGGATTGATTCAGGTGGTGTCGGATCCGCGCACGACGCTGGCGCAGGCGCTGTCGGCCATGCTGACCGCGGAGCTCACCGACAACGCGGGATGGGAACTGTTGATACAGCTGGCGGAGCAGGCCGGGGAGACGGACCTGATCAGCGAATTCGCGCAGGCGCTCACCGAGGAACAGCGGCACCTGATCACCGTGCAGGCCTGGCTGCAGGCCCTCGTGGTTTCCGGCCCGCTGCCCAGCAATGCGGTGTGAGCGAGCACATCCCCCGTCTTCCCCGCGTCTTCTTCCCCGGCCTTATTTCCGAAAGGACAACCCATGACGATCCATCTTTTCCAGGACAAGGGCACCGCCCTGGAGCGCCAGCGCCTGAGCTGGAAGGACATGGTGGGCAAGCCCTCCGCAAGCTCGACGATGATGCCTTCACGCGCGTGCGCGCCGTTCTCATGAACGGCGTCGAGCTCGATGCGCTGCGCACCAAGCAGGTCCTGCTGCGCATGCACGCCGATGCGCGCGTGGAGATCGCGCAGCTCATGCGCGTGGAGCAGCACCAGGCCACGACGATCAACTGGCTGATCGGCGCCGACCATTCGCCGCTGGAAACCACGATCGGCTATGAGCAGACGGCCATAGAGGTCACCGCATCGGTCGCGCAGCTGGAACCCGACGACTACCTTGCGCAGGGCTACCGTTACGCCTTGCTCGAGGATTTCGACCATCTCTACCGCTACAGCGCGCTGCTGGACCGGCTGGAGGGCAAGGACGCCAACAACATCACCCAGGGCTACACGGACATCGTGCCGTCGCGGCCGACCTGGGTGCATCACCGGGCCCCGGAGCACGACCTCCTGGAGCCCTACGGGCCAGGGGCAGCGCTGGCGACCAAGCTGCACGCGCTCACGCTGACGGGGGGCGAGTACCAGACGCACGACTACTACATGAACATCGGACCGCTATTTTCGGACCCCGTGGCGCGGCAGCTCTACGCGGAAATCGCATCCGTGGAGTCGCAGCACATCACCCATTACGGGTCGATGCTCAACCCGCACGAGACGCCGCTGGAGAAGCTGCTGATCGCCGAGGCCTGCGAGGTGTGGAACTACGCAGGCTGCGCGCAACAGGAGAGCAATCCCCGCGTGCGGGCGATCTGGGAGATGTTCCTGGACTACGAGCTCGGGCACTTCCAGGTGGTGCAGGAACTGTTCAAGCGGCTGGAGCGGCGCGACCCCGCCGAGGTGCTCGGCGATGGCGCACTGCCGGCATTCATACGGTTCGAAAGCCATCGCGACTACCTGCGCCAGATGGTGGACGCCGAAACCGATTTCCGCAAGGACGGCACGCGCTTCGTGCAGGTCCCGCAGGAAGAGGGCGAATCCTCGCTGGCCTACCGTGAAGCGGTGAACCAGGACGGTTCGCCGTCGCGCGCCGCGTCCGCCTCGTATGTCTGGACGGCAGGGACCGAACTCGTGCGCGAAGCCGAGGCGGTGGAAGTGGTTGCTGCCACGTAGGCGCGCGCGGCGGTGCGGCCCGCGCTGCGCTACGCGCGGGACCGCATGTGCTCCTGGATGAGGCGCTGCAGTTCGCGCACGTCCAGCGGCTTGACCATGTAGGCGTCGAAGCCGGCCTCGCGCGCCTGCTCGCGGTTGTGGTCCTGGCCCCATCCCGTTGCGGCCACCAGCAGCATGCGCACGCCGAAGGGTTCGGCACGCAGCGCCCGCGCCACCGACATGCCGTCGAGTCCGGGCATGCCGAGATCCAGGACCGCCACGTCCGGCTCCAGTTCCCGCGCCTTGCGCAGCGCCTCGTGGCCGTCAGCGGCGGTGGCCACGGTGCAGTCCTCCAGCAGGTGCGAGATGGACCAGGTGACATCGACGTTGTCGTCCGCCAGCAGGACGCGGGGCGCTCGATCGCCTGCGCCCTGGCTGTCGTCCGGCACCTGCGTGCGGCCGTCGCCGGATGTGTCGGGCTGGGCAGGGACGGGCAAGGGCAACTGCACGGTGAAGCGGCTGCCCCGGCCGGGGCCCGCGCTTTCCCCGCGCACGGTGCCGTGGTGCATTTCCACGATGTTGCGCACCAGTGCGAGGCCGATGCCCAGGCCCTGGGTGTGCCGCATGCCGGCGTCCGGGCTTTGGGAGAACATGGTGAACATGTCGTCCACGGTGTCCGGATCCATGCCGATGCCGTTGTCTTCCACGCGCAGGTGGATGGAGTCTCCTTCGGTCCAGGCCGACAGCCGGATGCGGCCGTGGTCGGGTGTGTACTTCGCCGCGTTGCTCAGCAGGTTCGCGAGCACCTGGGCGATACGCACCGGGTCCGCGAGGAGGATGACCGGGTCGCCGGGAAGATCCTGCACGAGTTCGTGGCCTGCCGCACGGATGGCGCCGAGCGTGGCCTCCAGCGCCGCTTCGACGATTTCTACCAGCGGGACCTCGTGCTGCTGCAGCACCATGCGGCCCAGCCGCAGCCGGGACAGATCCATGAGATCGTCCAGCAGCACGGCCATGGCGCGCGCCTGCCGCTGCACGATGCGTGCCGCCTGGTCGCGGTCGGCCGGATCGGCGCCTTCGGCGGCCAGTACCGCCGATGCACCGGCAATCGACGCCAGCGGGTTGCGCAGCTCGTGCGACAGCACCGCCAGGAAGCGGTCCTTGGTCGCATCGGCCGCCTGCAGTGCGGCGCGGGCCTCCTCGTTTTCGCGCAGCGCCTTGAGCAGGTCGGCCCGGCTTTGCTCGAGCGCCTGCTGGCTTGCACGCTGGTCGCTCTGGTCGCGCAGGATCTTGACGAAGCCGACCACCGTGTCCGCGCCGTCGTGCATGGGCATGAGCGCGCCGCTGGCCCAGAAGCGGCTGCCGTCCTTGCGCTGGTGCAGGCGGTCGTCGAGCGCGCCGCCCGTGGCCAGTGCCGTGCTCGTTTCGGAAAGCGGTGCCCCGGCGGCCCGGTCTTCCGGCGTGAAAATCATGTCGGCGAGCTGGCCCACGGCCTCGTTCTCGCTGTAGCCGAGAATGCGCTCCGCCCCGCTGTTCCAGGTCGTGATGCGGCGATCCAGGTCGGTGGAGAAGATGGCGTACTCCACCGCGTTCTCGATGACCAGCCTCAGGCGCTCGGTGCTCTCGCGCAGTGCGTTCTCGGCACGCTTGCGTTCGCTGATGTCGTTGCACACCACGATCGAGGCCGTGGGGCCGCCGTGCGCGTCGGCCAGGTAGCTCACGCTGTTGTGCAGCCAGAGCGTGCTGCCGTCCTTGCGCAGGCAACGCTTCTCGATGTGGAAGGGCTCGCCATGTTCGGCGAGGCGCCGCATGAGGTGGGCGCTCAGCTGGCGGTCGGCGGGATGGATCAGGTCGAGCAGCTGCGTGCCGATGAGCTCGTCATGCCCGTAGCCCAGCATGTGGCTGTAGTGCCGGTTGACGAAGGTGATGTGCCCGTCCAGGTCCGTCTGCACCACGCCCACGACGGCCTGGTTCACGATGGCGCTGAAGCGGTCCTCGGACCGGCGCAGTGCCTCCTGGCCCTGCTTGCGCTCGGAAATGTCCACGAAGGTCAGCACCACGCCCGCGATGCGGTCGTCCAGCGTCCGGTAGGGCAGCATGCGCACGAGGTACCAGTTGCCGTCGCTGGCGCCCACCTCGCGCTCCACCAGCGCGAGGCGTTCGAGCACCCTCCGGGCGTCTTCCGCCAGTTCCGGATACTGCAGTTGCGTGCGCAGGTGGGACAGCGGGCGCCCCACGTCGGTGGCGATCAGGTTGAAGAGGGTGACGGCCGACGGCGTGAACCGGGTGATGCGCAGGTCGCGGTCGAGGAACACCGTGGCGATGGCCGTGGCGTCCATCAGGTTCTGCATGTCGCTGTTCGCATGCCCCAGTTCGTCCACCTTGCTCTTGAGCTCGTGGTTGACCGTCGTCAGTTCCTCGTTGATGGACTGCAGCTCCTCCCGGTTGGTCTCCAGTTCCTCGGTCGCGGACCGCAGTTCCTCGTTCATCGCCTGCAGCTCTTCGTTGCTGGCCCGCAGTTCCTCGGTGGAGGCTTCGTACTGCTCGATGGTGCTGCGCAGCTGGGCGTTCAGCAGTTCCAGTTCGCGGTCCAGCTGCTCCGCGGCCGTGTCCTGCGGAGCCGCGGGAGTGAGTGTGGAGGAAGCGGGCAGGTCGGGCAGCGTGGGCAGCAGCACCAGCGAAAGACCCTGTCCCAGGTCGGGCACGGGCCGCACCTCGGGCGCGACCCGCACCATGCCGCCAGCCGTCTCCACGGGCACCGCCGACAGCCGCATGGGCTGGCCGGTCCGGCCGGCACGGTAGAGCGCGGCACGCAACTCGATGCGCAGCGCAGGGTGGATCAGCCGCATCAGGTTGCGCGAAAGCTCGCCGCCATGGAAGGCCAGAAAGCGCCCCGCCGAAGGCGACATGTGCAGGATGTTCTGCTCGCCGTCCACCAGGATGGAGGGCGGCGCGAGCTGCTCCAGCAGCCTGAGGTGGACCTCGCCCCAGGGCCGTGCCTTTTCGCCCGTGGCCTGCATGGCCGGGCGTTCGGTATCCGCGAAATAGGAAACCATCGCGCCGGAGTGCACGACAGGCCCCTGGTGGGCAGTGTGCTGCGCATGCAGGGCGACGGCGGCCGGCCCCAGGCCGCCTGGCAGGAGGAGATCCGTATGCGCCGACGTCTGGTGGCCGTAGAGGCGATGCAGCTTGTCGATCACCGAAAACCGGATGTCGCCGTCGTCCACCGATTCGGCGGACCCCAGGAACAGGAGCTTGCCCGGCAGCAGGGCGAAGTGGAAGGTGTCGAGCACCCGGAGCTGCGCCTCGCGGGTCAGGTAGATGAGCAGGTTGCGGCAGGAAATGAGATCGAGCCGCGAGAAGGGCGAATCCCTGAGCAGGTCGTGCACCGCGAACAGGACGCTTTCGCGCAACTCGCGCCGCATGCGGTAGCCGCCGCGCTCACGCACGAAGAAGCGCCGGAGCCGCTCCGCGGACACGTCGCTCTCGATCGCCGCGGGGTAGAAGCCTTCGCGGGCGGTGCGGATGGCGGCGTCGTCCAGGTCGGTGGCGAAGATCTGCAACACCGGCGCCGTGTCGAGCGTCCGTGCGTATTCCGCCAGCAGCATGGCGATGGAATAAGCCTCTTCGCCCGTCGCGCAGCCCGCGACCCACACGCGCAGCGTGTCCGCGCCGGTCTTGCCCTGGAACAGCAGCGGGAGATGGCTTTCCAGGGCCGCGAAGGCCACGGGATCCCGGAAGAAGTTGGTCACGCTGATGAGCAGGTCCTGCAGGAGCGCTCCTGCCTCGCCCGGCCGGGTACGCAGGCAGTCCAGGTACCCGGACATGGTGCCGATACCGTTCACCTGCATGCGGCGCCCGACCCGCCGAACGACCGTGGCGCGCTTGTAGTCGCCGAAATCGCGGCCGGTCCGGTGGCGCAGCAGCGCCAGAACTTCGCGCAGCGCGGCCTCGTCATCGGCTGCATCGCCCGCCGAAGCCGACGGTTCGGTGCCGTGCGGTGCCGCCAGCCGCAGCCGGGGTGCCATCCGGTGGTATTCCAGCACCCGTCCGGCCATCTGGGCGGCGGGCAGCACCCAGTCGATCATGCCGGTGGCGATCGCCGAGCCGGGCATGCCGCTGGCATAGGCCTCGCCCGGATCCTGTGCGATGGTGAGGCCGCCACGCTCCTTGATGCGCTTGATGCCGATGGCACCGTCTCCATCCGCGCCGGACAGCACGATGGCTGTGGCATGCGTGCCGTGCGAGTCGGCCAGGGTGCGGAACAGCAGATCCACCGCCACATGCTGCTGCCGATCCGGCGGCAGGGGCGCGAGCGCGAGCATTCCATCGTGGACTTCCAGTACCTTGCGGGGCGGCACGACATAGACGGTGTCCGCCTGCATGGTCACCGGGCCGCTCACCTGGTGCACGCGCAACGTCGTTGCGCGCTGCAGCAGTTCGGCCAGCATGCTTTCGTGGTCGGGGGACAGGTGCAGCACGACCACGAACGCCATGCCGGGGGAAGCAGGCATCGCCGTGAAGAAGTCGCGCAGCGCCTGGATGGCTCCGGCCGAACCACCCAGTCCGACCACCGGCAGTGCGGCGTCGCCGGTTTCGGCGGCGCAGCCGGTTGCCGCACCGGCCACGGCCTCCTCGGCGGGGCCCGGGGTGATCTCGTCCATCTCTTGTCCTTGTGAGAGCGCACCCGCGGTGTGAGGAGTGCGGCTGGGGCGACGATGCTAGCGCAATCCAGCCACGCGGCCGGCCAAAAGGCGCTGCCGGAACGCAGCCTGCTCATCCATGGACGGGCACGGGAAAGTTTTACATGCTTCGCGCACCGTCGGGTCTGCAAATCTGTCAAAAACGGTGGGTGCCGCAGGCACGCCATTTGCCCCCGCCGTGGCATGGAGACCTACACGACGCCCCGTTCCCTGGATGCGTACTCCCACGCGCCTGCTCCCTCGGTTCCCGTGGCCCGCGAACCCCTGCGGTATCGCGAGCATGCGGGACGCAGGGTGGGTATCCTGGTATGGCCCAGCGGCGATGGCTGGCGCGGTGCATGGTCCGTGGGCAGCGGCGCCTGGTATGCAGTACGCGGACGCTGGGGCAGCGAGGATCTCGCCGCGGAGAAGACTTTCATCGCGGCCCGGGCCTCGCTCGGGCAGGATGGCCTGCGCCGCCGTCGGCCGTCCGTGCCACCGGCGCATCGCCCGCCCATGCTCCGGGAGGGGATGGCGGAGGTCGCCGAGGGTGGCCAGGCGCCTGCGCTGCGCGCCGCGTCCGAGCAGTGGAGCGAGTTGCGCCGCGACTGGCAGACGGCCGAAATGCGGCTGGCCCGGCGCCAGTCGGCCATCTGCCTGGGCGAGAGGTCCGAGGAAGACGCCAAGAGCCTGCGCGATCTCGAGCGGGAAGCCGAAAGCGCGCGGCAGCGGATGGACGACTATCTCAACGTCGTGCTGCGCATGCTGAGGCCGGCCGGCAACACCAATTCCTGAGCCGGCAGCAGCCTCGGCACCGCATCACTCGTCGATCGCCGCGCTCCAGCGGCTGCCCCAGTCGCGCGCCTGGTCGATTTCGCGGCGGTCTCGCTTGGTGGGGCGGCCTTCCTGCAGGGTGGCGGCAGGCTCGGGTGCGAGCCTGCGCATCTCGGCGGCCTGCGCACGCGCGGCGATGCTCTCGGCCGTTTCCTCGTACAGCTGTTGCGCGACGGGCGCGGGGCCGCGCATGGCGCTGAGCCCGCGTACCACCACCGTGCGCGGCATCTGGCCCTGGCGCAGCGCCACGGTATCGCCGCTGCGCAGTTCCCGCGACGCCTTGGCGGCCTGTCCGTTCACCACCACGCGGCCCTTGCCGATCTCTTCCGCCGCCAGGGCCCGGGTCTTGTAGAAGCGCGCGCACCACAGCCACTTGTCCAGGCGCATCGATTCGGGAGGGGTCATGGCGGCATTTTCCCAGAGATCCCGGGTGTTCCGTACCCGGCAGGCCATCGTTCGGCGAAGATGGCTGACATGGTTTCAGCGCGGCGGTGGCGAGACTGGCCGGCATCGCCCGCCACCTGCCGGCCTGCCCGGCTTCCCGCCATGCGCCCCTCATTCCATCGCCTTACCCTCAGAATCACCGGCCATGGCCGGGTGGCCGCGCCCCTGCTGGTGGTGGCCGCGCTGGCCGGCTGTGGAGATACCGCCCGCCTGCCTCCCGAGGCGGGCATCGGCCCCCGGCCCACGCTGCCGGAGCCGCACAAGTCCCTGATTCCCACCGTGCACATCGCGCCCGCCAGGGGATGGCCGGAAGGGGGCGCGCCGCAGGCCATGGCCGGGCTGTCCGTGACGCCTTTCGCCCGCGGGCTCGAACACCCCCGCTGGGTGGTGGTGCTGCCCAACGGCGACGTGCTCGTGGCCGAGAGCGACAAGCCGGCACCCGAAGGCCCGCCCCCGGACGACGGGTGGGCCAGAAAAGTGCGCAACTGGGTCATGGGCAAGGTCATGGCCCGTGCCGGCTCCGGCAACCCGTCGGCCAACCGCATCACGCTCCTGCGCGATGCCGACGGGGACGGCGTGGCGGAAACGCGCAGCGTGTTCCTGCAGGGGCTGCATTCCCCTTTCGGCATGGCGCTGGTCGGCAGCGAGTTCTACGTCGCCAACACCGATGCCGTCGTGAGGTTTCCTTATGCCGCAGGACAGACCGCCATCGCGGCCGCGCCGGCCAAGGTGGCGGACCTGCCCTCGCGGCCGCTCAATCACCACTGGACCAAGAACCTCATCGCCAGCCCCGATGGTGCGAAGCTGTATGTCACGGTCGGCTCCAACAGCAACGTCGCCGAGAACGGCATGGAGGCGGAAGCCGGCCGTGCGGCCATCTGGGAGGTGGATCGCGCCACGGGCGCGCACCGCGTCTTCGCGAGCGGCCTGCGCAACCCCAACGGCATGGGCTGGGAGCCGGGCTCCGGCACGCTCTGGACCGTGGTGAATGAGCGCGATGAAATCGGCAGCGACCTGGTGCCCGACTACCTCACCTCGGTGAGGGAGGGCGGCTTTTACGGCTGGCCCTACAGCTATTGGGGCGGGAACGTGGATGCACGTGTCCAGCCTCCACGGCCGGATCTGGTCGAAAAGGCCATCGTGCCGGATTACGCTCTGGGCAACCACGTGGCGCCGCTGGGCATGGCTTTCGCGGGGGGCGGCGGCCCGGCCGCTCAACCCGTGGCTCCGCAGCTCGCGCAGGGTGTGTTCGTCGGCCTGCACGGCTCGTGGAACCGCAAGCCGCGCAGTGGCTACAAGGTGGTGTTCGTGCCGTTCAGGAACGGCAAGCCCGACGGCATGCCCCTGGACGTGCTGACCGGATTCGTCAGCGGCGATGGCGACGCCTGGGGCCGGCCCGTGGGCGTGGCGCTGGACGGGCGGGGCGGCCTGCTCGTGGCCGACGACGTCGGCAACACCCTGTGGCGCGTGGCGGCGGCGCGCCCGTGACGGCGCGCTCTAGGACCGCACCAGCAATGGCGGCAGCACCTTCGCACGCGTCTCTTTGAACCGCTGCCCTTCTTCCACCAGCCAGTCCCGCACGCGCAGCATGGCAGGTCCCGCCTGGGGTGAACTCACGAAGGAGTAGCGCGCCCGGGAGAGCGTGCTCCAGGAGCACAGCGGCACCAGGCGGCCGGCCGCCACGTCTTCGAGCACGAGCGCGGCACGACCCATGGCGATGCCCTGGCCGGTGATGGCTGCTCCCACCGCCAGCTGGGACAGGTTGAACTGGGGGCCGCCTCCCCAGTCCGGGCATGGTGCGCCTTGTGCGCTGAACCAGTGCTGCCATTCCTCGAATGTATCGGCCCCTTCCCAGGCACTGCCGTCGTGCAGCAGCCATTCCGGCTGCAGCCTGGCCGGCGCATCCCGCAGGTCCGGGTGGGCCGCCATGAAGGCCGGGCTGGCCACGGGAACCAGCCATTCATCGAGGAACCCGGTGGCGTCCAGGTCGGTGTACTCCCCCGGGTCGAAGCGGACGGCCGCCTCCACCCCGTCTCGCACCATGCGGGTGCGGTCGATGCGGTGGAACTCCCCGAACACGCGCAGCCCGGTGTCGGGATGCCGGCGAAAGAATTCGCCCAGCCGTGGCGTAAGCCACTGCATGGCGAACGAAGGGGAGCAACTCAGCGTGGCTGCAGCGTGCGCCGGGGCGGAGCGCCGCATCTGCGCCAGCGTGCTCTCGATGGCCTCGAAGCTTTCGCGCAGCACCACCCCCAGCCATTTGCCCTCGGGCGTCAGCACCAGCACCCGAGGGGTCCGCAGGAACAGCGGACGCCCCAGCCAGTTCTCCAGTTGCTTCACCTGCTGGCTCACGGCGCCCTGGGTGATGCACAGCTCCGCAGCGGCGCGTGTGAAGCTGCCCTGCCGTGCGGCCGCATCGAAACAGCGCAGCCAGGCCAGAACCGAATTGGACAGGCGTGAATCCATCAGTGAAACTAATACTGTCGTCAATATAAATGCATTGCGTCGTCCCCGGGGCCGGCACAAGAATGCGTGCAACGCTTTCTCTGCCGTCCCATGACCGAACCCAACCGTTCCGCACTGCCCACCGGTATCGATGTCCAGGAAGCCGCCTTGGAGGCACTGCGCCGTGCCGATCCATGCATCTGGTTCAACCCGCAGCGCAGCGCAGACATTCCCGCCACGATGGATGCGGAGGGTCGCCACATTAGTCTGCATGATACGCAGGCCGCCTCGGACAGGTTCCGGCGCTTCGGGGGACTCCTGGCCCGGCTGTTCCCCGAACTCGAGGCCACGGGCGGGGTCATCGAATCACCTCTGATCGAAGCAGGCGCGCTCTCGGATGCCATGGGGCTGGAGGCCGGTTGCGGCCGGCTGTGGATCAAGGCGGACCACGGCCTTCCCGTGGCAGGCTCGATCAAGGCGCGCGGCGGCATCCACGAGGTGCTGGAATTCGCGGAAACCCTGGCCCTGCGCGAAGGTCTGTTGTCCCCCGGACAGGATTGCCGGGTACTGGCCGAAACCGCTGCGCGCGAGGTGTTCGGGCGCCACCAGGTGGCGGTGGGCTCCACGGGCAACCTGGGCCTGAGCATCGGCGTGGCGGCCTCGGCGCTGGGCTTCCGGGCGGCCGTGCACATGTCCGCCGACGCCAAGGAGTGGAAGAAAGAGCGCCTGCGCCGCCGGGGCGTCGAGGTGGTGGAGCACACGGGCGACTACGAGCGCGCCGTGGCTGCGGGGCGCAGCCAGGCCCAGGCCGATCCGTTCAGCCATTTCGTGGACGACGAACGCTCCCTTTCGCTGCTGCTGGGGTACAGCGCCGCGGCGCTGCACCTGCGCGGCCAATTGGCGGAACAGGGCATCGCGGTGGACGCCGCCCACCCGCTGTTCGTCTATCTGCCGTGCGGGGTAGGGGGAGCACCGGCGGGCATCACCTTCGGCCTGCGCCAACTGCTCGGGCCGCATGTGCACTGCTTTTTTGCCGAACCGGTGCAATCGCCGTGCTTCCTCGTGCAGATGGCTGCGCCGGCCGGCACGCACCCGTCCGTGTACGACCTGGGCCTGACCAACCGCACCGAGGCCGACGGCCTGGCGGTACCGAGGGCGTCGCTGCTGGCTGCGGGGCTCATGCAGCCCCTGCTGTCGGGCATCTTCACCGTCCGTGACGACACCCTGTTCGAGCATCTCGTGCGGGTGCTGGACGCCTCGGGCGAGCGCATCGAACCCTCCGCCGCGGCGGGTTTCAGCGGGCCGGGTTGGCTCACGGGCTCGGATGCCGGGCGCCACTGGTTGCGGGAGCAGGGCCTGGACCGACACCTGCCGCAGGCCACGCACCTCGTCTGGACCACGGGTGGGCTGTTCGTGCCCGAAGCCGAACACCGGCGCTTCGAGGCCCGCGGCCGGACCCTGCTGGAAGCTGCCTGAGCCGCGCCGCTCCTGCCCCATTCATCTTTCATTCACTCACCGGAAAGACCACCATGAACCGCGCCAAGAGGATGCTGTTGTCCGCCATTGCCTGCTGCCTGGGAAGCGCCGCGCTGGCCCCGGCCTTCGCACAGGAAACCTATCCGGCCAGGCCCGTCACCCTGGTGATCCCGTTCCCGCCCGGCGGCGCCACGGATGTGCTGGGCCGCGTCATCGGCAAGAAGCTGGGCGATGTGCTGGGCCAGAGCGTGGTGATCGACAACCGCGCGGGCGCCGGCACGGTGATCGGGGCATCCTATGTCGCCAAGGCCGCGCCGGACGGCTATACGCTCCTGATGAGTTCCGGCACCACCTTCACCGTCAATCCGGCCGTGCGCGCGAAACTTCCCTACGATCCCGTGAAGAGCTTCGAGCCGATCGGCATCACCGGTCGCACCGGGCTCATCCTGCTGGCCGGCAAGAGCGTGCCGGCCAATGACGTCAGGCAGTTCGTGTCCCTGGTCAAGGCCGCGCCGGACAAGTACTCCTATGGCTCCTTCGGTTCCGGCACCACCTCGCAGTTCGCCGGCGAGGCCTTCTTCCACCTGGCGGGCCTGAAGATCCAGCATGTTCCGTACAAGGGCAGCGCGCCGGCCATGGTGGACCTCATGGGCGGACAGATTCCCTTCACGGTCGATACGGTCGCAGCCGCACTGCCCCAGCTCAGGGAAGGAAAGATCAAGGCCATCGCCGTCACTTCGGCCAGGCGTTCCTCGCTGCTGCCGGACGTGCCCACGCTCGCCGAGAACGGCTACGCGATCGACATGGATACGTGGCTGGCGATGGTGGCTCCGGCCGGCCTGCCGCCGGCCGTGAAGGCCCGCCTGGAGCGCGCGCTGGCCCAGGTGATGGAGGACCGCGAAACGCGCGAGAAGCTGCTGGCCAACGGATTCGAACCGTCCTATGGTTCATCCAGGGTGCTGGCCTCGCTCATCGAGAAGGAACTGCCCCTGATGCGCGCCGTGGCCCAGCGTGCCGGCATCACTGCCGACTGACCACCTGACCGGTTTTTCCGGGTATTTTCAAACCTTCAGGAGACAACGCCGCCCTTCCGGGGCGGCGCACCACATGACACAGACCGCATCCTCCTCCGCTTCCCTCGTCGAGCTGACCGCCCCCGAACTGCGCCTGCGGATCGCCCGCCGCGAGATCTCGCCCGTCGAACTGCTCGAGGCGTGCATCGCACGCATCGAGGCCCTCAACCCCTATGTGAACGCCATCACTGCCACCTGCTACGACCGGGCCCGGAACGAGGCGCGCGAGGCAGAGCGGGCAGTGCTGCGCGGCGATGCCCTCGGGTTGCTGCACGGCCTGCCGCTGGGCGTGAAGGACCTGGAGGCCACGCAGGGCCTGCTGACCACCTACGGCTCGCAGATCTACCGCGAGCACATTCCCGCGCAAGACAACGTGCTGGTCGCGCGCCTGCGCCGCGCCGGTGCGATCGTCACGGGCAAGACCAACATCCCCGAGATGGGGGCCGGCGCCAATTCCCGCAACACGGTATGGGGTGCCACCGGCAACCCCTTCGATCCCCGCCTGAACGCGGGGGGCTCGTCCGGCGGCTCGGCCGCGGCCCTGGCCTGCGACATGCTGCCGGTCTGCACCGGCTCCGACACCGGCGGTTCCCTGCGCATTCCCGCGGCCAAATGCGGGGTGGTGGGATTCCGTCCGTCGCCGGGGGTGGTGCCGAGCTCCCGCAAGCTGCTGGGCTGGACGCCCATCTCCGTCGTGGGGCCCATGGGCCGCACGGTGGAGGAGGCCTGCCTGCAGCTCGCGGCCACGGCCGGCATGTCGGCGGGCGATCCGCTCAGCTACCCGCTGGATCCTGCGGTATTCCTGTCCCTGCCCGAGGTGGACCTGTCCACGCTGCGCGTCGGGTACACGGAGGACTTCGGTGCCTGTGCCGTGGACGACGGCATCCGCGAGACGTTCCGCGGCAAGATCGCCGCCATGCGGCACCTGTTCCGCAGTTGCGATCCCATCGCGCTGGACCTGGGCGACGTGCACCGCTGCTTCGACGTGCTGCGCGCCGAGGCCTTCGTGGCGGGCACGCGGGAAGCCTACGAGCGCGATCCCGCCAGCCTGGGGCCCAACACCCGCGCGAACTACGAGATGGGCGCGGCCATGACGCTCATCGACAGTGCCTGGGCACAGGCCGAGCAGACGCGCATCCTCGCGCGCTTCCAGCAGGCGTTCGAATCGTTCGATGTCATCCTGGCGCCGACCACGCCGGTTTCGCCTTTCCCCTGGACGGAGCTGTACGCCAGCCACATCAACGGCGAGCCGCAGGCCAACTACTATCGCTGGCTGGCCCTGACCTACGTCACCACGCTGACCACCCATCCCGCCCTCAGCCTTCCCTGCGGGCGGGACAGCCGCGACATGCCGTTCGGCCTGCAGGTGGTGGGCCGCTTCCGGGACGACCTGGGCACACTGGCCATCGGCCGCGCGATGGAGCGGTCCTTTGCCGGCATCCGGGAACTGCAGCGCCCGCGGCCGGCGCTGGACCGGCTGGCCCCGGTCGAGCCGGCGCTGACTTCCCTCGTGACCACGGCACCCGACGCACGCGATGCACGCGGCGAGCCGCGCCTGGACGGCTCGGGCAGCCAGGGAGTTGCCCAGGCCTCTGCGGTCTGACGGATCGCGGTCGATCGAAAGAAAAGGAATCGGCATGACCGAACTGGTGGACTTCCTCGTGGTGGGGGCCGGCATTGCCGGCGCCTCGGTCGGCTGGGAACTCGCGCATGCGGCGCCGGGCGCCAGCGTGCTCGTGCTCGAGCGCGAACCGCAGCCCGGCTACCACACCACCGGCCGCTCGGCGGCGCTCTTCATGGAAACCTACGGCACGCCGCAGATCCAGGCGCTCACCCGCGCCAGCCGGGCATTCTACGACCATCCGCCCGAGGGCTTCGCCGAGGGCCCGATCCTCTCGCCCCGGGGCGTGGTGTACGTGGCAGGCCCCGACCAGCTCGACCTGCTGGGTGCGGCGCTGGCGGACGCCCTGCAGCGTTCGCCGAACGTGCAGCACGCCACCCGCGAGCAATTGCTGGAGTGGCTGCCGTGCCTGCGGCCGGAGGCGGTAGCGGCAGGCATGCGCGAGCCCGGCGCGGCCGACATCGATGTGCATGCCCTGCACCAGGGCTATCTGCGGGGGCTGCGCCAGCGGGGTGGCCGCCTGCTGCCGGATGCCGGCGTCGCTGCCATCGAAAGGCAGGACGGTGCCTGGCACGTGCATCTCGCGTCAGGCGCCACGGTGCGCGCCCGTGCCATCGTCAACGCGGCCGGAGCGTGGGCGGACGAGGTGGCCGCCATGGCCGGCATCCCGGCCATCGGCCTGGAACCGCGGCGGCGCACGGCCTTCACATTCCCGGTTCCGGCGGGAATGGACGCGTCGGGCTGGCCCGCGGTGGTGGGCATCGACGAGAGCTTCTATTTCAAGCCGGATGCCGGACAGCTCCTGGGTTCTCCCGCCAACGCCGATCCCACGCACCCGCACGACGTGGTGCCCGAGGAGCTCGATGTGGCGACCGGCATCTGGAACATCGAGCAGATGACGACGTTCCAGATCCGCAGGCCCTCGCACACCTGGGCGGGCTTGCGGTCCTTCGTCGCGGATGGGGACATGGTCATCGGCTGGGACAACCACGTGCAAGGGTTCTTCTGGCTGGCGGGGCAGGGCGGCTACGGCATCCAGAGCGCCTCGGGCGTGGCATTGCTGGCGCGCAACCTGTTGCTGTCGGAGCCACTGGCGCCCGCATTGTCGGCCCAGGGCGTGGACCCCGCGGCCCTGTCGCCGGCGAGGCTGCGCTGAAAAGTGGCCGGGCTGCCCCGGCGATCAGGCGTAGGTATTGACCTGGGTGCCCAGGGAGCCGGAGGTGGCCAGTTGCGGCTGGGGCAGGGCTTCCAGCAACTGGGCCGCGGACGACTTCTGGATGTCCATGGCCTTCTTCAGCACGGTCATGTTCACGGCGTCCGAGGTCTTCTGGCTGGCCATGGCGGTGGCGGTGTTGACGAGGGATTGTGTGAGGCCGACATCCATGGAAATCTCCTTGTGCAGCCCCGCTGGGAGGCCGATGGGCAAAAGATGCCTCGTTATCGGCCCGTCGGCGGCATGGCTTGAGTACTGTTACACCTGACCGGTTTTATCCTCGGGTAAACCCCTGGATCAGTCCAGGGCGCTCGATCCGTAGGCATCGCAGGCGGACAGGTCGGAATCGCTGCCCTTCGGCAACTGGCTGGCCGCATCCCGCAGGGCGGTCCGCAGCCCTTCCTCCAGCACCGGATGGTAGAACGGCATGCGCAGCATGTCGTGCACCGTGAGTTCCCGGTCCATGGCCAGCGCCAGCAGATGGGCCATGTGTTCGCCCGCCGGAGCGCACATTTCCGCGCCCAGCAACCGGCCGGTGTCCCGCTGGGCGTAGAGGCTCAGGCGCCCCTGGTTGCGCTGCGCCACGCGGGCGCGCCCCTGCCGCGAGAAATCGACGGTGCCGGTCACCGACTCGTCCCGTTTCAGGTCCTTGTAGCGCCTGCCGACGGTCGCCGCGTTCGGTTCCGTGAACACGATGGACAGCGGCATGCGGCGACGGAATCCGCGCACTTCGGGAGCCAGCGCATTGAGCCCGGCGATGTGCCCGTCGTCGGCCGCCTCGTGCAGCAGGGGGCGGAAGTCGTTCGCGTCCCCGGCCATGAACACCGGCAGGTCGCCGACCTGCACCGTGCGGCGGTCCACCGGCGGCATGCCATGCCCGTCCAGTTCCACTCCCAGCGTTTCCAGCCCGAGGTGCTCCACATTCGGACGGCGTCCCATGGCCGCGAGGACCTGGTCCACCACGACCGTGGCGCTGCCGTTGGAGACTTCGATCCCTCCTGGCACCTCGCGCAGCGTCACCTCCTCTCCGACGTTCAGCACGAATTCCGATTTCAGCAGCCCCAGCAGCGCGTCGTTCACGGCGGGGTCGGAGAGCCCGGCGATCTCGTTGCGGCTCGAGAATGCCGCCACCTCCACGCCCAGCCGCGCGAGTGCCTGGGCCATTTCCGCACCGAGAGGTCCCAGGCCGATGACGGCGATGCGCGGGCCCAGTTCGCGCTGCTCGAACAGGGTATCGGTTGTGAGGATGCGGTCCCCGAAGGCCAGCCATTCCTCCGGAACGATCGGCCGGGAACCTGTCGCGATGATGATGCTGCGGGTGTCGTACACGTGGCCATCCACCTCCACCCGGTGCGGGCCCATGAGCCGGGCATGCCCGGCGATGCCCAGGGTGCCGATGTCGGACGCCTTGCGCGCGCCCGCGACGAAATCATCTCGCAGCGCGCGGATGCGCTCCAGCACCGCCGGAAGGTCCACCCCCAGCGACTGCTGGCCGCGGATGCCGAACGTATCGAAACTGTGGCGGCGGTGGAAGGCATCTGCGGCCTCGATGAGCATCTTCGACGGCATGCATCCCACCCGGGCACAGGTGGTGCCCCACGGGCCGTCGTTCACGATCCGCACCCGCTCCGTGCGTTTGCGCACTTCGCGCAACGCGGCGAGGCCGGCGGAACCCGCTCCGAGGATGATGACGTCCAACGTGTCGCTCATGGGCCTGGATCTCCTGCTCTGGGTGGTTGACTCGGCAGGAAAGTGTCGGCGCGCGTGCGCATGGCGGCATGTAGGCGGAAAGGCTGTCTTGTCCTGGCAGCCCGGGCCGGGCCGCTCTCAGGCCTCGGGCCAGCCGGCCCGTCCCTGGGCGGCGTCGTCGATGCGCTGCTGGAACGCCGCGGCGCGCTGCGCCGGAATCGACAGGCGCAACAGGACCAGCGAGCCGTGCTCCACGCCCTGCAGTCGGGCCCCTGCGGTCTCCACCTCGCGGCGCACGAGTCCTTCCAGTGCGTAGGGCACCAGGCACTGCAGGGTGGCCATGCGTTCCAGCGGCACCTTGTCCGCCTGGAGCAGGGCCTGGGCCACGGTGTCCGCATACGCCCGCACGAGCCCTCCGGCGCCGAGCTTCACCCCGCCGAAGTAGCGCACCACGGTGGCGAGGACTCCCTCCAGATCCTGGTGCCGCAATACCTCCAGCATGGGCCGGCCTGCCGTGCCCCCCGGCTCTCCGTCATCCACCGCGGCCGACTGGCCTCCGGCCAGCAACGCCCAGCAGACATGGGCGGCGCCCGGGTGGTCGCGCCGCAGGCCGTCCACGACCTGCTGGGCGGTGGCCCGGTCGGCCACGGGCTGCACGCAGCCGATGAAGCGGCTCTTCTTGATGACGAGTTCGCTGTGCGAAGGCGCTCGGAGTGTTTGCGGCATAGGGGGCGCAAGTGTAGGCGGACGGGCAACAGTGGCCTCCCTTCCTGGGCATTGATGCACGTCAACGGCCCCGTGCGCCGCCTTTCCTACGATAGGCCATCGCCGCATCGGCGGCATTGACCGAAGGAGAAACCCGACATGGCAAGACATTGGAAGGCATTGGCCCTGGCTCTGGCGCTGGGCGCCGGCGCATCCGCCCAGGCGGCGGACTGCAGCGTGGACATCGAAGGCAACGACGCCATGCAATTCAACAAGGCTGCCATCGCCGTACCCCAGAGCTGCAAGCAGTTCACCGTCAAGCTCAAGCACGCTGGCAAGCTGCCCAAGACGGCCATGGGCCACAACTGGGTGCTCACCAAGGCATCGGATATGCAGGGCGCTTCGACCGATGGCATGGCGGCCGGCGCGGAAAAGAATTTCGTCAGGGACGGCGACAAGCGCGTCATTGCCCACACGAAGATCATCGGCGGTGGCGAAAGCGACTCGGTGACGTTCCCGGTCTCATCCCTCAAGGCCGGGGAGTCGTATGCCTATTTCTGCTCGTTCCCGGGTCACTCGGCGCTCATGAAGGGCACGCTGACGCTCTCGAAGTGAGGCATCGCCAGGGCGGGGCAGCGAACGCCCCGTCCGGCCACGGTATAGCCGGGCCCCATGTGGCTCGGGCGCCACGGCGGGATGTTTTGTCATGGAGGAGGCGTGCCGGCCTACAGGAGGCCTGCATCAGCCCCCGTACGCTCATCGGGGTACTCCCCGCATGAAGACCATGCGACGCCCCACGTCGCTACAGGAAGCCCGCCATGCTGTCCTTCAATCTGAGCTCTTTCGCGCTGCCCCGTCCATTTTCCGCGCTGCCCTTCCTGGGCGATGCTTCGGGTGCTTCACCCGCCACCCAGGCGACCGCGGCGCCATCCGCCCCGGCGGACGGCTGCCTCCTGGTGTCGGCCTACGAAGATCCTCCTGCGGATCTCGACCAGCGGGTGCGCGCCGTCGGCGAATGGTGAACGGGGCAGGCCGCCGGGGCCTTTGAGCCCTCGGCGGAGTTCCTGTCGGTCACGCCTGCAGCGCGGCGAACTGCATCGGCTGGGGCAGGGCGGCGTGCTGCGGCTGCAGCTTGAAGATCGATACGGCCTGCACGAGATCCTGGGCCTGCTGCTGCAGACTCTTCGCCGCCGCCGAGCTTTGCTCGACCAGCGCGGCATTTTGCTGGGTGGCCTCGTCCATGTGGTTCACGGCGACGCCCACCTGCGACACGCCATGGCTCTGCTCGTTGCTGGCGGCGCTGATCTCTCCGACGATGTCGCTCACCCGCTTGATCGACGCCACCACTTCTTCCATGGTCTGACCGGCCCGGTCCACCAGGGCCGTCCCTGCTTCGACCTGCGTCACGCTGTCGGTGATGAGGGTCTTGATTTCCCGGGCCGCCTGGGCGCTGCGTTGGGCGAGGCTGCGCACCTCGCTGGCGACCACGGCGAAGCCGCGTCCCTGCTCGCCCGCGCGGGCTGCCTCCACCGCGGCATTCAGCGCGAGGATGTTGGTCTGGAAGGCGATGCCGTCGATGACGCCGATGATGTCGGAGATGCGGCGCGAACTCTGGTTGATTTCCCGCATCGTGTTCACGACCTGGTTCACGGCGTCTCCGCCCTGCTGTGCCACACCGGTGGCCCCCTGAGCCAGCTGGTTCGCCTGCAGTGCGTTGTCGGCGTTGTGGCGCACGGTGGAGCTGAGCTCATCCATGGTTGCGGACGTTTGCTGCAGCGCGCTGGCCTGCTGTTCGGTGCGCATGCTCAGGTCGCCGGCACCGGTGGCGATCTCCGCCGAGCCGATCGCGATGGAGTCCGATGCGCTGCGCACCTGGGTGACGATGCGCGCCAGGCTGCTTTGCATGCTGGCGATGGAGGCCATCACGCTGCCCGCGGCAACGCCGCCAGCCGCGCCCAGTGGAGCCAGATCGCCTTCGGCCACGCGCTGGGCAGCCCAGCCCAGTTCGGACGGCTCCGCGCCCAGGGCACTCGACAGGCGGCGCGTGATGATCACGCCCGACACGATGGCCATGGCCACCGCGGCCAGGCAGGCACCGAGCAGAATGTTCCGTTGCCGTACGAAGCTCTCGGCCGCGGCTGCTTCCGTCGCGTCCGCGCGCTTTCCGGCGTCGGCCACGAAATCTCCGGTCTTGCCCGTGAGCTGGGCGAGCAGAGGTCGGCATTCGTTGTTGATCTTGGCCACGGCGGCGTCGCGCTGCCCGGCCACTGCCATCTTCACGATGTCGCGGGCCACAGGGCCGTACACCGACTCGATCTGCTCCAGCTCACCCAGCAATTGCCGGGTCGATCCCGGTGCAGAGCGATCCTGCTCGATCGCTTTCTTCAGTCCGGCCAGGTTTTTCTGGACGTCCTCGTCGGCCTTGAGCACCAGGGCCAGTTCCTTGTCCGCTTCCTGGCGCTCGGTGACGAGCACCAGGTTGCGCACTGCGATCGCCCGGCGGTTCACCGCGCTGCGCAGACCGCTCGCGAGGTCGGACTGTGCATTGATGCCTTGCACGTAGCCCGTGAACGTCTGGTTCGCATTGCCCAGCGAGTGGAGCGAAAGAACCGAGACGATGAGCACCATCACCACCAGGGCTCCGAATGCGATGCTGAGCTGGTTTTTGACGGTCATTGTGGCTTTGCGCATGGGGAGGCCTCCGTGGATAGATGTCGCGCTCTTGCAATGGGTGAACGCTGTAGCGAATTATTGCTCAATTTGAAAAAAATGATTTTATTGATTTCAATCGGCATGTTCAAGAATTTTTTTTGCACTTTTTACGGAACTTGCACGGCGTCCGGATCACCGTGAAACCACATCGTGACCGTGGTGGCCTGCGCAGCCCTGGACGCTTCCAGGGGCGGTCCCACTAGAATCCAGGGCCCCGCCCCCACGCCATTCCAATGAACGCCCCTGTCGACGTTTCCTTTTTCGCGCGCGCTGCCAAGCCGCTGACGAGCTATCGCCCGTACTGGGCGAAGCGCTTCGGCACGGCCCCGTTCCTGCCCATGAGCCGCGAGGAAATGCAGCAGCTGGGCTGGGACAGCTGCGATGTGATCCTGGTCACGGGCGACGCCTATGTCGATCACCCGAGCTTCGGCATGGCGGTGATCGGCCGCACGCTGGAGGCGCAGGGCTTCCGCGTCGGCATCATCGCCCAGCCCGACTGGCAGAGCGCCGAACCCTTCAAGGCGCTGGGCCGTCCCAACCTGTTCTGGGGCGTGACGGCGGGCAACATGGATTCCATGATCAACCGGTACACGGCCGACCGGAAGATCCGCAGCGACGACGCCTACACCCCCGGCGACGTCGGCGGCGAGCGTCCCGACCGCGCTGCCATCGTCTACAGCCAGCGTTGCCGCGAGGCGTTCAAGGACGTGCCGATCATCCTGGGCGGCATCGAAGGCAGCCTGCGCCGCATTGCCCACTACGACTACTGGAGCGACAAGGTGCGCCGCTCCATCGTGGTCGATGCCAAATGCGACCTGCTGCTCTACGGCAACGCCGAGCGTGCGCTGGTCGAGGTGGCGCACCGCCTCGCCGCGCGGGAGCCGGTCGAGCAGATCACCGACGTGCGCGGCACGGCCTTCGTGCGCCGGCCGGGCGATGAGACGGCCGCCGGCTGGTTCGAGATCGACTCCACCACGGTCGATGAGCCGGGTCGCGTCGAGGCCCACGTGAATCCCTACCTCACGACCAGCGAGCAGGCGGCCGCACAGGGCAGCAGCTGCAGCAAGGAGGAGGGCGCTCCCGCGGCACAGGATCCGAACCCCGCGGTGCAACCGATCCAGTTCGTGGCGAACCCGGCACTCAAGGCCAGGCTCAAGGTGCCCCCGCGCGAAAAGAGCGTCATCCGGCTGCCCAGCTATGAGCAGGTCAAGAGCGACCCGGTGCTCTATGCGCACGCCAATCGCGTGCTGCACCTGGAAACCAATCCGGGCAATGCCCGTGCATTGGTGCAGGCGCACGGGGAGGGCGCCACGGCGCGCGACGTGTGGATCAACCCGCCGCCCATCCCGCTCACCACGGCCGAGATGGACCATGTCTTCGATCTGCCGTATGCCCGCGGCCCGCATCCCAGCTATGCCGACGAGAACGGCAGCCACGATGGTGCGACGAAGATCCCTGCATGGGAGATGATCCGCTTCAGCGTGAACATCATGCGCGGCTGCTTCGGCGGCTGCACCTTCTGCTCGATCACCGAGCACGAGGGTCGCATCATCCAGAGCCGCAGCGAGGACTCGATCATCCAGGAGATCGAGGACATCCGCGACAAGGTCAAGGGTTTCACCGGCACGATCTCCGACCTGGGCGGCCCCACGGCCAACATGTACCGCCTGGGCTGCCGCAGCCCCGAGATCGAGGCCGCCTGCCGCAAGCCCAGCTGCGTCTATCCGGGCATCTGCCAGAACCTCACCACCGACCACGGCCCGCTCATCAAGATCTACCGCCGGGGCCGTGCGCTCAAGGGCATCAAGAAGATCCTCATCGGCTCGGGCCTGCGCTACGACCTGGCTGTGAAGTCGCCCGAGTACGTCCGGGAACTGGTGCAGCACCACGTGGGGGGCTACCTGAAGATCGCGCCGGAGCACACCGAGCAGGGCCCGCTCACCAAGATGATGAAGCCGGGCATCGGCAGCTACGACCGCTTCAAGCAGATGTTCGAGCAGTTCAGCGAAGAGGCGGGCAAGAAGCAGTTCCTGATCCCGTACTTCATTGCCGCCCATCCGGGAACCAGCGACGAGGACATGATGAACCTCGCCATCTGGCTCAAGAAGAACGGCTTCCGCGCGGACCAGGTGCAGACTTTCTACCCCAGCCCCATGGCCACCGCCACGGCCATGTACCACTCCGGCCGCAATACGCTGACGCGGGTGCGCCGCCAGATGCGCGATGCGGCCGAGGAGTCCGTGGATATCGTGCGCGGCGAGAAGCGCCGCCGCCTGCACAAGGCTTTCCTGCGCTACCACGACCCCAACAACTGGCCCCTGCTGCGCGAGGCGCTCAAGGCCATGGGCCGGGCCGACCTGATCGGCAACGGCAAGCACCACCTGATCCCGACCTTCCAGCCGATGACGGATGGCAGCTACCAGAGTGCCCGGCGCAAGAACAGCACGACGGTACAGGCCAAGGGGCCGGCGCCGGGCAAACTGCTGACCCAGCACACGGGGCTGCCGCCCCGCGCGGGTGTCCGCACGGGCCCGCGCGCCGGCGGTCCATCGCCCGGCAAGCCCGCTGCCGGGCCGCGGCCGATGGGTGCAGGGCGGAGCAAGCCGCGCTGAAACGCGTAGCGCTGGCTTTCCGGCCGCGCAGCCGCACCGCTCGACCCGGCGGGGACTGCAGCCCGGGCGGGAAGCCATCAGGGGGCAGGCTGGGGGATGAGGTCTTCGATGATGAGGCGCCGGTAGAAAAAAGCCGCGCTCGCACCCAGCGGTTCCAGTGACGCCTGCAGCGATTCCGGGCTGTCGTCCTCGCGCGGCCGGATCAGCAGTCCGTGGTGGCCCTGAGCCGCCAGGTCAGCAATGCGTCGCACGATCACGCCCTCCGCCCCCACGCTCGGCAGGGGGGTATCCGCATTGCCCAGGGTGCGCACGACGTGCTGGTGGATCGCGTCGGGCGGCGCGTGCGATACATCGGTGTAGCCCTGGTCCGCCAGGGCCTGCGACGCGTCGCGGCCGGGCTGCTCCCCGGGAAAAAGGGCGAATACGTAGCCCGTGGGATAGAACATGCCGGTGGGCGACGTCATGTCGGGGTCGAGTGCGAACGGCTTCATGGGCTCACCTCTTGTGGGGCAAAGGATGCGCGCACGTGGTGCCGCGCGACTCCAGCGATTGGGCAATGCCGCGTTGCATCCGACAGGTAGGGCAAGCCAGCAGCGTGCTGTCGGACGGCGCCGATGTCCCGGCAATCCGCGCCGGTCAGTCGATGGTATGCAGGGGGATGTCCTCCTGCCGGGCCCAGCGGTCCAGTTCCTCCCGGTGACGATGGCGCAGGAAGCCGGCGATGGCTTCCCGGGTGGATGCATCGCGCGGATCGGCACCCGGCGGCAGGCCGACCGCGGCGCACAGCCGGGCCATGAAGTGCGGCTCCAGGGCCGCCAGCGCCACCCTCCCGTCTGCGCACCCATAGACGCGGTATCCCGCATGGGCGCCGCCCACGTCGCCGGCCGGCAGGGCCAGCCCCCAGGTTCTGGGTATTGCCAGCCACCGGGCCGCTGTCGCGAGTGCGATCTCGTGTTCCGTTCCCCGTCCGGTGGACTGCCTGGCGAGCAATGCGCGCAACACCGCCTCGGAGGCCAGCAGCGCGCCTGCCATGTCCACATGCAGGCTGGCGGGCAGCACCTGTCCTTCGGGCAGAAGCCCTGCCTCCGCCTGGTAGGTGAGATCGTGGCCGGGCGCTTCCGCGGCATTGCCGGGGCCGCCCACGATCCGGACCAGCGACAGCGCAGGGTGGCGATCCCGCAGTGTCGGCCAGTCCAGTCCGAGCCGTTGCAGCGCCGAGGGGCGGAACGAGGTGATCAGCACATCCGTGGCCGCCAGTTCCTGGTGCAGCAGCGCCTGTCCCCCAGGCGTTTTCAGGTCGGCCTGGAGCACGCGGACGCCGGCATGCAGCTCCGCGTAGGCCTGTGGGCAATAGAGCGCCATGGGGTCCGCGCTGGGCTGGCCCGCGGATGCCGGTGGCTCGAGCTTCGTGCACGCGGCGCCCTCGTCGCGGCACCGCGCCAGGGCCGCGGGTCCCGGGAGGTTCAGGGCGATGCTGAGAATGCGGAAACCGACCAGCGCGCCGTTGGAGTGGGGTAAGGAGGCCATGCTTCAGTATCGCCGGGACAGGGCAAAGGGGCATGCCGCCCATGCGCCCAAGAAAAAGCCGCCCGGAGGCGGCTTCCTGCTCATGCTGGCGCCCGCGGTCGGGCGCAGCCGGGGTCAGACCACCTTGGCGATCGACTGGCAGACGTAGTCGATGTTCTTGCTGTTGAGCGCGGCCACGCACATGCGGCCGGTGTCGGTGCCGTACACGCCGAACTCGGTGCGCAGGCGCACCATCTGGTCCTTGGACAGGCCCGAGTAGCTGAACATGCCGATCTGCTGCGTGATGAAGGACATGTCCTGCTGCACGCCGGCGGCCTTGAGGCCGTCCACCAGCTTCTGGCGCATGGCCTTGATGCGCACGCGCATCTCGCCCAGTTCCTTCTCCCACAGGGCGCGCAGCTCGGGGTTGCCCAGCACCGCGGCCACCACCGCGCCGCCATGCGTGGGCGGGTTGGAGTAGTTGGTGCGGATCACGATCTTCAGCTGGCTCAGCACGCGGGAGGCTTCTTCCTTGTCGGCGCACAGCACGGACAGGCCGCCCACGCGCTCGCCATACAGGCTGAAGCTCTTGGAGAAGGAGGTGGAGACGAAGAAGTTCAGGCCGGCGGCCACGAACTTCTGGATCACGGCGCCGTCCTCCTGGATGCCGTGGCCGAAGCCCTGGTAAGCCATGTCGAGGAAGGCCGTCAGGCCCTGGGCCTTGACCACGGCCACCACCTGGTCCCACTGCTCGGGCGTGATGTCGTAGCCGGTCGGGTTGTGGCAGCAGGCGTGCAGCACGACGATGGTGCCGGGCGCAGCGGCCTTGAGGCTGGCCAGCATGCCTTCGAAGTTCACGCCGCGCTTGGCGGCGTCGTAGTAGGCGTAGGTATCCACCACGAAGCCGGCGTTGGTGAACAGGGCGCGGTGGTTCTCCCAGCTCGGGTCGGAGATCAGCACCTTGGCATCGGGGCTGACCTTCTTGAGGAAGTCGGCGCCGATCTTCAGGCCACCCGTGCCGCCGATGGCCTGGACGGTCGCCACGCGGCCGGAGGTGACGGGCTCGCTGCCTTCGCCGAACACCAGCGACTTGACGGCGCTGTCATAGGCGACGATTCCGTCGATGGGCAGGTAGCCGCGTGCCGAAGGCTTGTCCATCATGGCCTTTTCCGCGGCCTGGACGCATTGCAGCAGGGGCAGCTTGCCGTTGTCGTCGAAATACACGCCCACCCCCAGGTTGACCTTGTTGGGGTTGGTGTCAGCAGCGTACTGCTCGTTCAGACCCAGGATCGGGTCGCGCGGTGCCATTTCGACGGCGGTGAAGAGAGACATGGAGTTTCCTTGGGGTATCGACGAAGGATGTCGGAACGGGAGACCGGGCCTGTTGTACTCTGCCAGGTCGCCCCGATTTTAAGGGCTCCACCTTGAGCCAGCCCATGCCAAAACCCATCGAAACCATGCCGGAGACGCGAGGCGAAGGCACCCTCGTGCGCTTCCCCGATTCGCCTTTCGAGCTCTACCAGCCGTACCCGCCGGCAGGTGACCAGCCCACTGCCATCGATCAACTGGTCGAGGGCGTGCGCGACGGCGAGGTCTTCCAGACCCTGCTGGGCGTGACCGGCTCCGGCAAGACGTTCACCATGGCCAACGTGATCGCCCGGCTGGGCCGGCCGGCGATCGTGTTCGCCCCCAACAAGACGCTGGCCGCCCAGCTCTACAGCGAGTTCCGGGAGTTCTTCCCGAACAACGCCGTCGAGTACTTCGTCAGCTACTACGATTACTACCAGCCCGAGGCCTACGTTCCCCAGCGCGATCTCTTCATCGAGAAGGACTCGGCCATCAACGAGCACATCGAGCAGATGCGGCTGTCGGCCACCAAGAGCGTGCTCGAGCGGCGCG
Organism: Acidovorax sacchari; assembly: GCF_042847045.1. Lineage (NCBI taxonomy): Bacteria > Pseudomonadati > Pseudomonadota > Betaproteobacteria > Burkholderiales > Comamonadaceae > Acidovorax > Acidovorax sacchari. The sequence continues at coordinate 3,309,502 of NZ_AP035783.1, read as the reverse complement.
ACGTGGTCATCGTGGCCACGGTGAGTGCCATCTACGGCATCGGGGCGCCGGAGGACTACACCAAGATGCGCTTCATCATGCGCGTGGGCGACGAGATCAGCCAGCGCGACGTGATCTCCCGCCTGATCCGCATGCAGTACACGCGCAACGAGCAGGATTTCGCGCGCGGCACCTTCCGCGTGCGCGGCGACACCATCGACGTGTTTCCCTCGGAGCACAGTGAACTGGCCATCCGCATCGAATTGTTCGACGACGAGATCGAGACCCTGTCGCTGTTCGACCCGCTCACCGGTCGTGTGCGCCAGAAGATCCCGCGCTTCACCATCTACCCCAGCAGCCACTATGTCACTCCCCGCGACAAGGTGCTGGCCGCCGTCGAGACCATCAAGCTGGAGCTGAACGAGCGGCTGGCCCAGTTCGTGGCCGAGGGCAAGCTGGTGGAGGCGCAGCGCCTGGAGCAGCGCACCCGGTTCGACCTGGAAATGCTCAGCGAGGTCGGCCACTGCAAGGGCATCGAAAACTACACGCGCCACCTGTCCGGCGCCGCACCGGGCGATCCGCCGCCCACGCTTACCGACTATCTTCCCCCCGACGCCCTCATGTTCCTGGACGAGAGCCACCAGATGATCGGCCAGCTCGCGGCGATGTTCAACGGCGACCGCGCCCGCAAGACCACCCTGGTCGAATATGGCTTCCGCCTGCCGTCCGCGCTCGACAACCGTCCGCTCAAGTTCGAGGAATTCGAGCGGCGCATGCGCCAGGTCGTCTTCGTGTCGGCCACGCCGGCCGACTACGAGAAGACCCACTCCGGCCAGGTGGTGGACCAGGTGGTGCGCCCGACGGGTCTGGTGGACCCCATCGTGGAGGTCCGCCCCGCCACCCACCAGGTGGACGACGTGCTGCAGGAGATCCGCGTGCGTGTCGAGCGCAACGAGCGCGTGCTGATCACCACGCTCACCAAGCGCATGGCCGAGCAGCTCACCGACTACCTGACCGACAACGGCGTGAAGGTGCGCTACCTGCACTCCGACATCGACACCGTCGAGCGCGTGGAAATCATCCGCGACCTGCGGCTGGGGGCTTTCGACGTGCTGGTGGGGATCAACCTGCTGCGCGAGGGGCTGGACATCCCCGAGGTGTCACTGGTGGCCATCCTCGATGCGGACAAGGAAGGCTTCCTCCGGGCCGAGCGCAGCCTGATCCAGACCATCGGGCGTGCCGCGCGCAACCTGAACGGACAGGCGATCCTCTACGCAGACCGCATCACCGAGTCCATGAAAAAAGCCATCGGCGAAACGGAACGGCGGCGCGCGAAACAGATCGCACACAACGAAGCCCAGGGAATCACGCCACGGAGCATCGTCAAGCAGGTCCGCGACCTGATCGACGGGGTCTACAGCGAGAAGACCGGCCGGGAGGCCGAGCGTCTCGAACAGGAGGCCCTGCGACGGGCGCAGGTCGAGGACATGTCCGAAAAGGACGTCGCCCGCGAAATCAAGCGGCTGGAAAAGCAGATGCTGGACCATGCGCGCAACCTGGAGTTCGAACAGGCCGCCCGGGTGCGGGACCAGCTGAACCGGCTGAAGGCGCAGGCCTTCGGAGCCAGCGGGGCCGACCAGGCGGCTTGAACGGAAGGGGCGGGTGCTGCCTGGGCGAAAAGGTGACTGATGGGTTTTGTTACCCGACAAAAACAATAGGGTTTTGTGCTATACTTGGGCACAACACTCAAGAAAACAGCCCACGAAGAAGGGCTCCCGTGCTCCCCGTCCACTGGGGCTTCGCGCGGGAGTGTAGGGGCGGAGACGAGCCGGCAACCTCTGCGGTATGCCCACTGCCATCGGGTTCCGGCATTTCTATAACGGACAAGCTAGCAAAGGAGCTTGCGATGCGTCTCACTACCAAAGGCCGTTTCGCGGTCACCGCAATGATCGACCTGGCCCTCCGCCAGAACAATGGTCCCGTCACGCTGGCGGCGATCAGCCAGCGCCAGCAGATCTCGCTGTCGTACCTGGAGCAGCTCTTCGGCAAGCTGCGCCGCCATGAACTCGTCGAATCCACCCGCGGCCCGGGCGGCGGCTACACCCTGGCCCGCAAGGCGGCCGACATCACCGTCGCCGACATCATCGTGTCGGTGGACGAGCCCATCGATGCCACGCAATGCGGCGGCAAGGAAAACTGCCTGGGCGAGGCCGGCCGCTGCATGACGCACGAACTGTGGGCTTCCCTGAACCAGCGCATGGTCGAGTTCCTGGACTCCGTCACGCTGCAGAAGCTGGTGGACGACCAGATCGCCAAGGGTGTGCAGATCGAGGACAAGCCGGTGGTCCGCCGCGCCATTTCCACGACGCCGGTGGTCAAGCCCATCCGCGTGAATGCACCCAACTCCGTGTTCGCCCTGGGCAACGCATTCGCCAAATCCTGAACCCGACGGCCCGGGCGACCCCGGGGTTCGGGGCCGGCTCCGCCAGGGCCGATCCCGTCGCCACGATTCGCCAGCCAGACATTTACTGAGCCAGCCATGGACATGACACCGCATTTCCCCATCTACCTGGACTATGGAGCCACGACGCCGGTCGATCCGCGCGTGGTGGACGCCATGATCCCCTGGTTGCGCGAGCACTTCGGCAACCCCGCGTCGCGCAGCCATGCGTGGGGCTGGGAAGCCGAGGAGGCCGTGGAAAAGGCGCGTGCCGATGTCGCTGCGCTCATCCATGCGGACCCGCGCGAAATCGTCTGGACCAGTGGTGCCACCGAGTCCAACAACCTCGCCATCAAGGGCGCCGGCCAGTTCTACAAGGGCAAGGGCAAGCACCTCATCACCGTCAAGACGGAACACAAGGCCGTTCTCGACACCATGCGCGAGATGGAGCGCCAGGGCTTCGAGGTCACCTACCTGGATGTGCAGGAAAACGGCCTGCTCGACTTCGAGGTGCTGAAGGCGGCCATCCGTCCCGACACGATCCTGCTGAGCGTGATGTTCGTGAACAACGAGATCGGCGTCATCCAGGACATTCCCGCGATCGGAGCGCTGTGCCGCGAGAAGGGCGTGATCTTCCACGTCGATGCGGCCCAGGCCACCGGCAAGGTGGAGATCGACCTGCAGACCCTGCCGGTGGACCTCATGAGCCTGGCTTCGCACAAGACCTACGGCCCCAAGGGCATCGGCGCGCTCTATGTGCGCCGCAAGCCCCGGGTGCGCCTGGAGGCGCAGATGCACGGCGGCGGGCACGAGCGCGGCATGCGGTCCGGCACCCTGCCGACCCACCAGATCGTCGGCATGGGCGAAGCCTTCCGCATCGCCCGGGAAGAAATGGCGCAGGACCTCGCCAAGGTGCGCGTGCTGCAGAAGCGCCTGCTCGACGGGCTGACCGACATCGAGCAGGTGTTCGTGAACGGCGACCTCGAGCGCCGCGTGCCGCACAACCTCAACATCAGCTTCAACTTCGTCGAAGGCGAGTCGCTGATCATGGGCATCAAGGGGCTGGCGGTGTCGTCGGGCTCCGCATGCACCTCCGCGAGCCTGGAGCCCAGCTACGTGCTGCGCGCGCTGGGCCGCAGCGACGAACTGGCGCACAGCAGCCTGCGCATGACGATCGGCCGGTTCACCACCGAGGAGGAGATCGATTTCGCGGTGTCCTCCATCCGCCACAACGTCGCCAAGCTGCGCGAACTGAGCCCCCTGTGGGAAATGTACAAGGATGGCGTGGACATCAGCTCCATCCAATGGGCTGCCCACTGATCCCGGCAGCCGCGAAGAAGTGAAAGGCAGGTAGAAATCATGGCTTACTCCGACAAGGTCATCGACCATTACGAAAACCCCCGCAACGTGGGTTCGTTCGACAAGAGCGACGATTCCGTGGGCACCGGCATGGTGGGCGCCCCCGCCTGTGGCGACGTGATGAAGCTGCAGATCAAGGTGAACCCGGAAACCGGCGTGATCGAGGACGCACGGTTCAAGACGTATGGCTGCGGCTCGGCCATCGCGTCCTCGTCCCTGGTCACCGAATGGGTGAAGGGCAAGACGCTGGACGAGGCGGCGGCGCTCAAGAACGCCGAGATCGCCCAGGAACTGGCGCTGCCGCCGGTCAAGATCCATTGCTCCATCCTTGCGGAGGATGCGATCAAGGCCGCCGTGCAGGACTACAAGGCCAAGCACTCGGCCCTGGCGGGAGCCTGACCGGCCATGGCGATCACTCTCACGGAAGCCGCAGCGCGGCACGTCAGCCGGTACCTGTCCCGCAGGGGCAAGGGCCTGGGCGTGCGTCTGGGGGTGAAGACCACCGGTTGCTCCGGCCTGGCCTACAAGCTGGAGTATGTCGATGCGCCCGAACCCGAGGACGTGATCTTCGAGGACCACGGCGTCAAGGTGCTGATCGACCCGAAGAGCCTCGCGTACATCGACGGCACGCAGCTGGATTTCGTGCGGGAAGGATTGAACGAAGGTTTTCGCTTCAACAATCCCAACGAGCGCGACCGCTGCGGTTGCGGGGAAAGTTTCCGCGTCTGAACCGTCCGGCCCTCCGGGCGTTTCTGCCGGTGTCGCCGGCATGGACCATGACGAACCGCCATCGCAGGTGTGCTGGCGGTTTTTTTCTTGACATGAATCTGCAATCCGACGATTTCGAGCTTTTCGACCTGCCCAGGCGCTTCGCCCAGGAGCGCCCGGCGATCGATGCCCGCTGGAAAGCCCTGCAGCGGGAGGCCCATCCCGACCGCTTCGCGGCGCAGGGCGCGGCGGCCCAGAGGGTGGCAATGCAATGGTCCGTGCGCATCAACGAGGCCTACCAGCGCCTGAAGGATCCGATCCGCCGGGCGGCCTACCTGTGCGAACTCCACGGTGCACCCATCCAGGCAGAGGACAACACGGCCATGCCGGCGGCATTCCTGATGCAGCAGATGGAGTGGCGCGAAGCCCTCGACGAGGCCGCCGACGGGGCCGCCATCGACCGCCTGGAGGCGGAGGTGCGGCAGGCCCGTGGCGACGCACTGGATCGCTGCGGCGAACTGATCGACGCGCGCCAGGACTATGCGGCCGCGGCAGGGGCTGTCAGAAGCCTTATGTTCATTGAGCGCTTTGCGCTCGATATCGATCGCCGCCGGGAGCAACTGGAACAATAGCCCTCTTGCTCCTTTCGCAGGCCCGCATGGCCTCGCGCGTTTTCCATTTTTTTTGGACCAGGGCGCCTTCGCGGCCCACTTTCCCGTCCGGCTTGCCCGTTACCACCACCATGGCGCTTCTGCAGATTTCCGAACCCGGCCAGTCCCCGAATCCCCACCAGCGCCGCATCGCGGTCGGTATCGATCTCGGTACGACCCACTCGCTGGTGGCCGCCGTGCGCAATGGTGCCGCAGAGTGCCTGCCGGATGCCGAGGGCCGGTTGCTGCTGCCTTCGGTGGTGCGCTACCTGCCCCAGGGGCGTCGGCAGATCGGCTACGCGGCCATGGACTCTCGGTCGGAAGACGCCGCCAACACCCTGGTGTCTGTCAAGCGCTTCATGGGCCGCGGGCTCAAGGATATCGACCACCCCGAGCGCCTGCCCTACGCCTTCGTTCCCGGCCAGGAAGGCGACATGGTGGCGATGCAAACCGTGGACGGGGTGAAGTCGCCCGTCGAAGTGAGTGCGGAGATCCTGGCCGAACTGCGCCACCGTGCCGAGGACACCTTCGACGACGACCTGTACGGCGCGGTGATCACCGTGCCTGCCTATTTCGACGACGCGCAGCGGCAGGCGACCAAGGATGCCGCCCGTCTGGCGGGCCTGAACCTGCTGCGCCTCATCAACGAACCCACGGCTGCGGCCATTGCCTACGGCCTGGACAATGCCAGCGAGGGCGTCTATGCGGTCTATGACCTGGGTGGTGGAACCTTCGACATTTCCATCCTGCGCCTGACGCAGGGTGTGTTCGAGGTGATCGCCACCGGTGGTGATTCCGCGCTCGGCGGTGACGACTACGATGCCGCGCTGGCGGAGTGGGCGCTGCAGCGGCTGGATATCCGGGCAGAAAGCGCGCAGGACAAGGCGGCCGCGCGCATCGCGGCCCGGGCCTGCAAGGAAGGGCTGACGGCCGCGGAGAGCGCGCTGTTCTCGGCGCGCATCGGCGGCAGCGAGGTCCGGCTGGACGTGCTCCGCAGTGATTTCGACGCCATTACGTCGGCGCTGACGGAGCGCACGCTGGCCGCGGTGCGCCGGGCCCTGCGGGATGCGCGCCTGCAGCGGGAAGACATCCAGGGCGTCGTGATGGTCGGCGGGTCCACCCGCATGCCGCAGATCCAGCGCGCGGTAGCCGCGTTCTTCGGCACCGAGCCCTTGAACAACCTGAATCCGGACGAAGTGGTCGCCCTGGGCGCAGCCATCCAGGCCCACCAGCTCGCCGGCAACGACCCGGCGGGGGACATGCTGTTGCTGGACGTGATCCCGCTGTCGCTGGGCATCGAAACCATGGGAGGGCTCGTCGAGCGCATCATCTCGCGCAACGAGACCATTCCCACCGCCAAGGCCCAGGACTTCACCACCTACAAGGACGGCCAGACGGCCCTGGCCATCCATGTGGTGCAGGGCGAGCGGGACCTGGTCGCGGATTGCCGCAGCCTGGCGCGCTTCGAACTGCGCGGCATCCCGCCGATGGCGGCGGGAGCAGCGCGCATCCGCGTCACTTTCACGGTGGATGCCGATGGCCTGCTGGGCGTGAGCGCGCGCGAGCAGAGCACGGGGGTCGAAGCGCGGGTGGACGTCAAGCCGTCCTACGGCCTGTCCGATGACCAGATCGCGCGCATGCTGCAGGAAGGTTTCGCCACGGCGGGCGAGGACATGCGCGCCCGTGCGCTGGTCGAGGCCCGCGTGGAGGCGGACCGCATGCTCATGGCCACCCGCACGGCGCTGGAGGCCGATGGCGATATCCTGCCGCCGGCCGAGCGCCAGTCCATCGATGCGCTCGTGCAGGCATTGGAGGCGGTGCGCGAGCATGAAGATGCCTCCGCCATCGATGCCGCGACCCAGGCCCTCGCCCGGGGCACGGAAGCTTTCGCCGCCCGGCGCATGAACCGGGGCATCCAGCAGGCGCTGGCCGGCAAGAGCGTCCAGAGCCTCTGAGACACCAGAACATCCTTTCAAGCCAGCCCACGACATGCCTGTCATCAAGATACTGCCCCATCCCGAATACTGTCCTGCCGGCACCGAAGTGAGCGCGCCCGCGGGCACCTCGATCTGCGAAGCCCTGCTGGACAATGGCATCAAGATCGAGCACGCCTGCGACATGAGCTGCGCCTGCACCACCTGCCATGTGATCGTGCGGGAGGGCTACGAGTCGCTCAACCAGGCCGAGGAAGAGGAAGAAGACCTGCTCGACCGGGCCTGGGGGCTCGAGCCGCAGTCGCGGCTGTCCTGCCAGGCGATCCTTGCGCAGAAGGACGTGACGGTGGAGATTCCGAAGTACACGATCAACCATGCCAAGGAGAACCACTGATGCAGGCCCAGGCTGAATTCCGCCCGGTCGGTACCGCGGCATGTGCAGGAGCCCGGGCATGACGCGGCAGATCGTTCTCGATACCGAAACCACGGGCCTGTCCGCGGAGGGCGGCGACCGCATCATCGAACTGGGATGCGTGGAACTGTTGAACCGCAAGCTGACCGGCAACAACCTGCACCTGTACTTCAATCCCGAGCGCGACAGCCACGAGGACGCGCTGAAGGTGCACGGCATCAGCAATGAGTTCCTGAAGGACAAGCCCAAGTTCGCCGAGGTGGTGGACGAGATCCTGGAGTATCTCCAGGGCGCGGAAATCATCATCCACAACGCGGCCTTCGACGTGGGCTTCCTGAACAAGGAGCTGGAGCTGACGGGCCGTCCCGCGTTCACCAGCTACGTCGAGAGCGTGACGGACACGCTGGTGATGGCCAAGGAGATGTACCCGGGCAAGCGCAACTCGCTGGACGCGCTGTGCGACCGGCTGGGCGTGGACAACTCCGGTCGTACGCTGCACGGGGCACTGCTGGACGCGGAGCTGCTGGCCGATGTCTACATCAACCTCACGCGCGGCCAGGATGCGCTGCTGATCTCCGACGACGCGGAGGAGGGCGACGAGACCGCCGTGCGCCTGGCGCCGGTGGACCTTTCGGCCTTCACGCTGCCGGTGCTCCTGGCCAGCGAGCAGGAACTGGCTGCGCACGACGAAGTCCTGGCCCAGATCGACAAGGCCAGCGGCGGCAAAACTATTTGGAAAATTTCTTCGGACAGCCAAAAAGCTATGCCATAATCATGGGCTGCCGCAACAACGGCACTGGGGTGATTAGCTCAGCGGTAGAGCACTGCCTTCACACGGCAGGGGTCACATGTTCGATCCATGTATCACCCACCAGTTTTGATCCGGATGGCCTGCCTTGCAGGTGGTTCTTCCGGAATGGGTGATTAGCTCAGCGGTAGAGCACTGCCTTCACACGGCAGGGGTCACATGTTCGATCCATGTATCACCCACCATTCCAGACCCCCTGCAGGCCCTGCCCGCAGGGGGTTTTTGCTTTGCGTGCACCGGTAGCCAGGTGCTGCTCCCGGTGCCGGCGGCTACTGCTCCTCGGCCACAATCCGGCTTTCTTCCTGCCGGACCCAAGACTGCCGTGATCATCTACCACAACCCCTCGCACCGTCTCCACGCGCCGGTCCATGAGTTCTTCCGGGGCGAGCGCGTTCCCTGCTTCGAGAAGCCCGACCGCGCCGATTACGTGGAAGCCCGGCTGCGCCAGCAGGGTTACGCACTGCGCGCTCCGGACATGGACAGCCAGACCGTCCTGGCACGTGTGCACGCGCCGCGTTACCTGCGCTTCCTGCAGGAGGCGTGGCTGCAGTGGCTGTCGCTGGATGTCCGCAATGCCGGAGTGCAGCCGTTTCCTTCGGTGTGGCCAGTGCGTACGCTGCGTGACGATGTCGAGCCCGAAAACTTCGTCGCGCGGCTGGGCCTGTATTCCATGGACAACGGCTCGCCCCTGTCCGAAGGCACCTGGGCGGCAGCCAAGGCGGGCGCGGACGCGGCCGCGAGCGCAGCGGCCGCGGTGGCGGCAGGAGCGCGTGCCGCGTTCTGCTGCACCCGCCCGCCGGGCCACCACGCCGGGCCTGACTTCATGGGCGGTTATTGCTTTCTCAACAATGCGGCCGTGGCGGCCCAGTGGCTGCTCGATGCCGGCACTGCCCGCCGCGTGGCCGTGCTGGACGTGGACTACCACCACGGCAACGGCACGCAAAGCATTTTCTACGAACGCTCCGACGTGATGTGCATCAGCATCCATGGCGACCCGCGGACCGAATATCCGTTCTATCTGGGGCATGCCGACGAAACCGGCGCCGGCCCCGGCGCAGGCTTCAATTGCAACATCCCGCTGCCGGCGGGAACGGCCTTTCCCGACTGGTTCGCCGCGCTCGACCGGGCCTGCGCGCGTGTCGAGGAATGCGGGGCGCAGGCGCTGGTCGTGCCGCTGGGCCTCGACACGTTCGAGGGCGACCCCATCTCGCGGTTCACGCTGTCCTCGCCGGACTTCATCGAAGTGGGTGCCAGGCTCGCACGCCTCGGGCTGCCGACGGTCTTCGTGCTCGAAGGCGGATACGCGGCGGCAGAACTGGGCGTGAACGCGGTCAATGTGCTCCAGGGCTTCGAGCGCGTGGCGGCCGGTGCCGGAGTGGAAGGGCGGCCATGAGCGACGCGGTCGAATGCGTCGTCATCGGCGCGGGCGTGGTGGGGCTCGCGGTGGCCAGGGCGCTGGCCATGGAGGGCCGGGAAGTGCTCGTGCTGGAGGCCGCGGGGGCCATCGGCACCGGCACGAGTTCCCGCAACAGCGAAGTCATCCACGCGGGCATCTACTATCCACAGGGCTCGCTCAGGGCGCGGCTGTGTGTGCGGGGCAAGGAGCTCCTGTATGCCTACTGCGCGCAGCGCGGGGTACCGCATCGCCGGTGCGGCAAGCTCATCGTCGCCACCTCAGCCTCGCAACTCGCATCGCTGGATGGCATCGCGGCGCGCGCGCGTGCCAACGGTGTGTCCGATTTGCAGCGCCTCGGCCGTGACGAGGCCGTGGCGCTCGAGCCGGCCCTCGCGTGTGCCGGAGCGCTGCTGTCGCCCAGCACGGGCATCGTGGACAGCCATGCGCTCATGCTGGCGCTGCAGGGGGATCTGGAGCACGCTGGCGGCATCGTGGCACTCAACTCTGCTTTCTCCGCGGCGCAATGCGGGCCGGACGGCATCATGCTGCAGGCCGAAGACGGCACGAGGCTGCTTGCCCGGTGTGTCGTCAACGCGGCCGGCCTGCAGGCGCCGGCGGTGGCTCGCCGTTTCGCGGGCACGCCGTTCGACATGGTGCCTGCGGCCCACTACGCCAAGGGAAGTTACTTCTCGCTCTCCGGCCGCGCACCGTTTTCGCGGCTGGTCTATCCCGTGCCCGAGGCGGCAGGCCTGGGCGTGCACCTGACCCTCGATCTCGGAGGGCAGGCCAGGTTCGGCCCGGACGTGGAATGGGTCACGGACAGCGATGATCTCGCCGTGGATCCTGCCCGTGGCCAGGCGTTCTATGCCGAGGTGCGGAAATACTGGCCGTCCTTGCAGGACGGGGCGCTCCAGCCCGCTTACGCGGGCATGCGTCCAAAAATCCATGGGCCGCACGAGCCGGCCGCCGACTTCCTCATCCAGGGGCCCGCGGTGCATGGAGTGCCGGGGCTGGTGCATCTGTTCGGCATCGAGTCGCCCGGGCTCACCAGTTGCCTGGCGATCGCGGAATACGTCACGGCCGCTGCGCGCGGCTGAGGGCTCCGCGGCGGGCTTCGGTTTCATGCTTCATGGTGGCCGGTAATATGGGACATCCGCCTACAGCCGACCTGGGAGGGGCGGATTACCTTTGGGTTCTGCTATGAAAGGCTTGTTTATGACCTCTGCATCCGAAACCTTCTCCAATGCACAACAAGAACTGGAAAAGCTGGTCACCGATCTGCGCGGCCTGCTGTCCAACAAGGACCTGGACAGCGTTCCGGAAATCCGCCAGCTGCGCCGCCGGCTGGACGATGGCGTGAACACGGTGCGAGATTCCGCCGTCCGCGCGGCACAGGAGGCCGCCAGCCAGGCGAAGGAAGCAGCCCGCGTGGCGGACCGCTATGCGCACGACGAGCCCTGGCGCGTTGCCACGGCTGCACTGGCCGCAGGCGCCCTGGTCGGCTTCCTGCTTGCCCGGCGTTGAGCGGGGCAGGCGCTCGCCGCGTCGGGCGCCGCCATCTCTCTTTCCGGCTGGGCATACCAAACACCCAGCCTTTTCACTGCATTGAAAGGTCCTCATGAATTGGTTGGCGCTGCTGGGATTGGAAGGGTGGGTTGCGCGCGTGCGTGCAGCCACCATCGAAGGTGCCATCGCCGCCGAGGACCGCTGGGATCTGGCCCGCCTGGAATGGGCCGAGGAAAAGCGGCGGCTGGCCTGGATCGTGGTGCTCGTCGTGGCTGCTGCCGGTTTGACCGTGATCGCCCTCATCCTGTTGTCCCTGGCGATCATGGTGCATTTCTGGGATTCGCCGGACCGCGCCATGGTCGCGTGGATCGTGGCCGGCACCTGGCTGGCCCTGTGGGCAGTCACGCTGGTCAGCCTGGTGGCCACTGCCAAGCAGGCCGGCAACGCTTTCGCGCTCACGCGCCGCGAACTGCGCGAAGACTGGCGGCAGATCAAGGAAAGGCTGTAATCCCGATGTCCGCACCGCACGCATCCACCTCCGGCGAGACCGACTTCCGGCCCGCGCTCGGCGACCTGCACGCCACCCCGGAACAGCGCAAGATTCTCGAGCGCATCGCGCTGCAGCGCGAGCGGCTGCACAGCCGCCGTCTCGCGCACCAGCAGGCCGCGGCATTGCGCGCTCAGCAGGGGGCAGAAGGCGGTCCGAGGCCGCTGGATCCGGATGCTCCGCTCGCCGAGCGGGTCATCTGGTTCGCGCGGCAGCACCCGATCATGGTGGTGGCCGCCGCCGGTGCCGCTGCTGCCGTGGGCCCCAGCCGCATCATGCGCTGGGCGAGCGTGCTGATGCCCCTGATCATGAAAATGAAGCGCTGAACAGCAGCGCTGGCTCTTCCCCTACCTCGCTTGGTTCGCCGTTGAGGCCGCTCGCCGTGCGCACGGCCACTGCCGGACTGCTCCGGCTTTCCTTTCAGGCCGAGCGAGGCATGGCGCGCAGCGCCCTGGCGACCTGGGATACCAGGGCGGGGCCCCGGTAGATGAGGCCGGTGTAGATCTGCACCACGTCGGCGCCCGCGCGTATTTTCTCGACCGCGTCTTCGGCGCTGAGGATGCCACCCACTCCGATGATGGGAAAGTCCTTGCCCAATGCATGGCGCAACTGGCGGATGACGCGGTTGCTGGCTTCCCGCACCGGTGCCCCGCTGAGGCCGCCGGTTTCCTCCGCATGGCGCAGCCCCTTCACCGCATCACGCGCAATGGTGGTGTTGGTGGCGATGACGCCGTCCATGCCATGGCGCCGCAGCGTGGATGCGATGACGGCCACCTGCTCCTCTGCCAGATCGGGTGCGATCTTCACGAAGATGGGCACGCGGCGCATGCGCCCGGTGGCCTTCCCGGGCTGACTGGCCAGCGACTCCCGCCGCTCGGCGATGGCGCCCAGCAATCCGTCGAGGGCGGCGTCGCTCTGCAGTGCACGCAGGTTCTGGGTGTTGGGGGAGCTGATGTTGACCGTGACGTAGTCGGCGTGTGGATAGACCCCTTCCAGGCACAGCAGGTAGTCGCGCGTGGCGTCCTCGATCGGCGTGGTGGCGTTCTTTCCGATGTTGAGGCCCAGGAGCATCGGGCGGGTGCCGGGGCGGGTGTGGTGGTTCGATTGCCGCACGTTGTGCAGGAAGGCGTCCAGGCCTTCGTTGTTGAAGCCGAGGCGGTTGATGAGGGCGTTGGCTTCGGGCAGGCGGAACATGCGCGGCTTGGGGTTGCCGGGTTGCGCGCGCGGGGTGACGGTGCCCACTTCGACGAAGCCGAATCCCATGGCGCCCAGTGCGTCGATGCAGCGCGCGTTCTTGTCCAGGCCCGCGGCCATGCCCACGCGGTTGGGAAAGGTGAGGCCCGCGAGCTGGACGGGGTCGGAGACCTGCTCGCCGCTCCATGCCCACTGCAGTGGCGTGCGCTGGCCGCGTGCCAGCATGTCCATGGTGAGTTCGTGGGCGGCTTCGGCATCCATGCCGAAGAGGAACGGGCGGGTGAGGGCGTAGGGGATCAGGGACATGGGGATAATTCAGGGCTTCACTCCGATTCTCTCCCATGACCACTCCCGCACCCCTTTCCCAAGATGAACTCAAAGCCCTGGTGGGCCAGGCCGCGCTGAAGTACGTGGTGCCGGGCGACATCGTCGGCGTCGGTACCGGCTCGACGGTGAACCAGTTCATCCAGGCGCTGGGCCCGATGAAGGACCGCATCCGGGGTGCGGTATCGAGCTCCGAGGCCAGCACGCAGCGGCTGCGTGCGCTGGGCATTCCGGTCTTCGACGCCAACGAGGTGGAATCCCTGTCCGTCTATATCGATGGCGCGGACGAGATCGATCCGTGGGGCCACATGGTCAAGGGGGGCGGCGCTGCGCTGACCCGCGAAAAGATCGTGGCGGCCCTGGCCCGGCAGTTCGTGTGCATCGCCGATGCGTCCAAGCTGGTGGAGACGCTGGGCCGGTTTCCGCTTCCGGTCGAGGTGATTCCCATGGCAGCGCAGCAGATCGCGCGCCGGTTCGCCGCACGGGGTGGCCAGGCCGTATTGCGCCGGGGCGCGGACGGGCAGCCGCTGGTCACCGACAACCAGCAGCACATCCTCGATGTGACGGGGCTGTCGATCCAGGATCCGCTGGCGTTCGAGTCGGAAGTCAACCAGTGGCCCGGCGTGGTGACCGTGGGCGTCTTTGCCCATCAGAAGGCCCATGTGGCACTGATCGGTGCGCCGGAGGGCGTCCGGACGTTGACGTACTGAGACGGACAAGCCAGCGCGCTCGGCCCGTGCCGCAGCGTGCCGCCCGCTGGGGTCAGAACTGGATGCCGGCGGGGTTCGCGGGCGAAGGCGCAGGCGGCGCGGCTGGCCGCTGCGCCGGAGCGGGCGCTGCCGCAGGCGCCGCTGCGGGGGCCGGCGTGGCAGGCTTGGCGGTGACCAGGGGCGCTGCGGGGGGCCGCCGGTAGTTCGGGGGCAGCTGCGATTGCTTGGGATACCCCGCGGCATCGAGGTACTGTGTCCATTCCGTGTCGGAGAAACCGACGAGTTGCTGCGATCCGATGGTGGCGAAGGGCAGGGTGGTGGAGCCGCTCAGGCGCTGCAGGGCCTCTGCGTCCTCGTTGGTGTTCACGGTACGCTCGGTGAAGGGTACACCGCGGCCTGCCAGCAGATTGCGCGCGCTGGTGCAGGGGGCGCAGTCGTTGCCCGTGTAGAGCGTGACAGGAAAGCGGGAAGCGACCTGCTGCAATTCATAGGGCAGGCCGCCGGCAGCGTTTCCGGCAGGTTTGCCGTTCACCGTTGCCGGCCCGGTTTGCGCGTCCGGCGCCCGGTCGGAGAACGTCACCTTGCCGTCCGGGCCGACGATGCGATAGACGTTCTGGGCGGCCGCGGGCAGGGCGGCAGCCGCGCTGGCCAGGCACAGCGCAGCCAGGCGGGCTGCGGGGGGCAGGGAGTGCATGGGGGCGTGTCTCCTCGGGCGTGGGACGTTTCTGGCGTAGGGGGCAAGCGCTAGGGCGTCAGGCGGTCTGGGCCATGCCCTGGTGGCGCAGCAGGGCGTCCAGGGACGGTGCCCGGCCCCGGAAGGCCTTGAAGGACTCCATGGCCGGGCGGCTGCCGCCGACTTCCAGGATGGCCTGGCGGTAGCGTGTACCGGTTTCCGTGCTCGGCAGGCCGTCGGCTCCGGCCGTTTCCTCGAAAGCGGCATAGGCGTCGGCGCTCAGCACTTCCGCCCACTTGTAGCTGTAGTAGCCGGCCGCGTAGCCGCCCGCGAAGATGTGGCTGAAGGTGTGCGCGCTGCGGCTGAAGGCCGGCGGCTGCAGCACGGCGACTTCCTCGCGCACCTTGTCGAGCAGGGGCATGAAATCCTGCGAGGGATCGTGCTCGGTGTGCAGCAGCATGTCGAACAGCGCGAACTCGATCTGACGCAGCGTGGCCATGCCGCTCTGGAAGTTCTTGGCGGCCAGCATCTTGTCGAAAAGCGCGCGGGGCAGCGGGGCGCCGGTGTCCACGTGGGCGGTCATGTGCCGCAGCACGTCCCACTCCCAGCAGAAGTTCTCCATGAACTGGCTGGGCAGTTCCACCGCGTCCCACTCGACACCGCTGATGCCGGAAACGTCGCGCTCGTTCACCTGCGTGAGCATGTGGTGGAGGCCATGGCCGAACTCGTGGAAGAGGGTGATCACGTCATCGTGCGTGAGCAGCGGCGGCTTGCCGTCCACGCCCGCGGCGAAGTTGCAGACCAGGTGGGCGACAGGCGTCTGCAGCCGGCCGGTGTCCGGGCGCAGCCAGCGCGTGCGCACCCCGTCCATCCAGGCGCCGCCGCGCTTGCCGGTGCGGGCCGGCTGGTCCAGATAGAACTGGCCGACGAGTTCGGTGCCGCGCTCGATGCGGTAGAACTCCACGGCGGGATTCCAGACCGGGGCGGTGTCGCGCCGGATGGCCACGTCGAAGAGCGTCTCGACGATCTTGAAGAGGCCGGCCAGCACCTTCGGCGCGGTGAAGTACTGCTTTACCTCCTGCTCGCTGAAGGCGTAGCGCGCTTCCTTGAGTTTCTCGGAAATGTAGGGCCAGTCCCAGGACTGCGGGTCGGCGATGCCCAGTTGCTTCGCTGCGAAATCGCGCAGGTCGGCGACATCCTTTTCCGCGTAGGGTCTCGCGCGCCGGGCGAGGTCGCGCAGGAAGTCGATGACTTCCCGGGGCGAGTCCGCCATCTTGGCGACGACCGACACCTCGCCGAAATTCGCGTAGCCCAGCAGCCGGGCCTCTTCCTGGCGCAGGGCGAGGATTTCGCGGATGAGTGCAGAGTTGTCGAAGCGGCGGGCATCGCCCTCGGCCTGGTCCGATGCCCGGGTGACATAGGCACGGTACAGCGTTTCGCGCAATGCGCTGCTCTCGGCGAACTGCATCACGGGCAGGTAGCAGGGCATCTTGAGGGTGAGCTTGTAGCCTTCCCTGCCGTCCGCCTGGGCAGCCGCGAGAGCGGCCTGCCGTACGTCCTCGGGCAGCCCGGCAAGTTCATCCTCGCGGGCGTAGTAGGCGAAGGCGTCGGTGGCGTCGAGGGCGTTCTCGCTGAACTTCTGCGACAGTTCGGCCTGCCGCTCCTGGATCTGGGCGAAGCGCTCCTTGGCCTCGCCCTGCAGCTCGGCGCCGGAGAGCACGAAATTGCGTATGGCGTTCTTCCAGGCCTGGCGCTGTTCCGGATTGAGCGTGGCCGGGTCGATGGCCTTGTACTTCGCGTAGAGGCGCTCGTCGGCCCCCAGGCGCGTCCAGAACTCCGTCACACGCGGCAGGACCTCGTTGTATGCCGCGCGCAGTTCGGGTGTATCGGCAACGCTGTTCAAATGGCTGACGTCTCCCCACGCCCGGCCCAGCTCCTCGATCGCCACGTCCAGCACGCGCGAGATGGCCTCCCAGGTGGCGGGGAAGTCCGGGGCCGTGACGGTGTCCAGCGCGGTGTTCGCGCGCGAGAGCAGGGCGTCCATCGCGGGCGCCACGTCGGCGGGCGCGATACGGTCGAACAGCGGGAGGTCTTGGAAGTCGAGGAGTGGGTTGCTCATGCGCGTTCAGATGGCGGCGGGGACGATGGGTTCAAGCGGCTTGCGCAATCTCTTCGATAGCCTGGCTCGATGGCGCCGGTCAGCCGGCTGCGCGCTCGGCCGCTTCGAGGGTGTTCACGAGCAGCATCGTAATGGTCATGGGGCCGACCCCGCCGGGAACGGGGGTGATGTGACCCGCGACCTCGCGCACGCCTTCGAAGTCCACGTCGCCGCAGAGCTTGCCTTCGTCGTTGCGGTTCATGCCCACATCGATGACGACGGCGCCGGGCTTGACCATGTCGGCGGTCAGCACGTTGCGGCGGCCCACGGCGGCGACGATCACGTCGGCCTGCAGCGTCTGGGCCTTGAGGTCGGCGGTGCGGGAGTGGCACACGGTGACGGTGGCGTCCTTGGCCAGCAGCATCAGCGCCATGGGCTTGCCCACGATGTTGCTGCGGCCGATCACCACGGCGTGCTTGCCGCGCAGGTCGTAGCCGATGTGCTCCAGCATCTTCATGCAGCCATAGGGCGTGCAGGGCCAGAAGCCGGGCATGCCGGTCATCAGGGCACCGGCGCTGGCGATGTGGAAGCCGTCCACGTCCTTGGCGGGAGAGATGGCCTCGATGACCTTCTGGGCGTCGATGTGGGCCGGCAGGGGCAGCTGCACCAGGATGCCATGGATGGACGGGTCGTTGTTCAGCGCGTCCACGCGGGCCAGCAGTTCGGCCTCGGTCATCGCGGCGTCGTACTTCTCCAGCACCGAGTGCAGGCCGCTCTCCTCGCAGGCCTTGACCTTGTTGCGCACGTACACCTGGCTGGCAGGGTTGTCTCCGACCAGCACGACGGCCAGGCCCGGCGTGGTGCCGCGTTCCTTGAGCAGCGCGGCGCGGCGGGCCACGTCGGCACGGAGTTGTCGGGAAAGGGCGTTGCCGTCGATCAGTTGGGCGGTCATGGCGGAAGGGGACTTCAGTGCGTTCGATGCGAAAAAGGCCGCCGGCCCCGGTGGGTCGCCGGCTGGCAGGGGCGGCCGTTGCGAGAGGCGGTCAGGACTTCGGGGCGTTCTGGCCCAGGGCGATCTTGAGCAGGTCGGCCACGGTGTTGGCGTTCAGCTTTTCCATGATGTTGGCGCGGTGCGCTTCCACGGTCTTGATGCTGATGCCCAGGTCGTCGGCGATCTGCTTGTTGAGGCGGCCGGCGACGATGCGCTCGAGCACCTGCGCCTCGCGCCCGGTGAGCTTGGAGAGCAGGGCGTCGCGGCTGGCGGCCTGCTGGTGGCCGGCGAAGGACTCGCGGGCCCGGTCGAGCATGCGGTCCACGAGGCTGACGAGTTCGTCCTCGTTGAACGGCTTCTGGATGAAATCCAGCGCGCCCTTCTTCATCGTGTTGACGGCCATGGGCACGTCGCCGTGGCCGGTGATGAAGACGATGGGCAGGGGGGACTTGCGTTCGAGCAGGCGGTCCTGGAGTTCGAGCCCGGTCATGCCGCCCATGCGGATGTCCACGATCAGGCAGGCCACCTCGCGCGGGTCGTAGCGCGACAGGAAGGATTCGGCGGAGTCGAAGCAGCGGACGCGGTAGTCCTTGCCCTCCAGCAGCCATTGCAGCGAGTCGCGCACGGCCTCGTCGTCATCCACGACATAGACGGTACCTTTTTTGGGAGTCAAACTCATGCGGGAGTCCTTGGGATAGATGCTTTTGCTACAGAATTCGTAGTGTCATCCGTAGGCTGGGCCAGGGGAAGCCAGAAGGAGAATCGGCAGCCGGTAACCTCCGGGCCATTGTAGATGTTCTCCGCCTGCATCCGGCCCTGGTGCGATTCCACGATGCTGCGGCACAGGTTCAGGCCGATGCCCATGCCTTCCTGCTTGGTGGAGAAGAAGGCCTCGAAGAGGTGCTCCAGCACTTCCGGGGCCAGGCCCTTGCCGGTGTCCTGCACCGCGAATTCGATGCCGTCCTGGCTGTCCAGCGGGCGTGGCACCACGCGCAGTTCCACGCTGCGGCGGGCCGGAGGGCGCCCTGCCTGCTGGATGGATTCCGCGCCGTTCTTCATGAGGTTGATGAGCACCTGCTCGATCAGGATGGTGTCGGCCATCACGGGCGGCAGGCGCGCGGCCACGTAGTGGGTGAGGCGCACGTTGTGCCGGCGCAGCTCGATGTCCGCGAGCTCGACCGCTTCGCTGACCATGTGCTGCACGTCGGCGAGGGTGCGGTTGGGCTCGCTCTTCTTCACGAAGGCGCGGATGCGCTGGATGATCTGGCCCGCGCGCTGCGCCTGGTGCGCGGTCTTCTCCAGCGCGGAGAGCAGGGCGTCTTCCGTGATCTGCTGGCTCTTGATGCGCGAGACCATGCCGCTGCAATAGTTGCTGATGGCCGTGAGCGGCTGGTTCAATTCGTGCGCCACGCTGGAGGCCATCTCGCCCATGGTGATCAGCCGGCTCACGGACTGTGCGCGCTCGGCCTGGCGCGCGGCCTGCTCCTCGGCCTGGCGGCGCGGGGTGATGTCGGTGGCGATCACCATCTGTGCCAGGCGGCCGTCCACCCAGTTCAGGTAGCGGGAACGCACTTCCAGCCATTTGCCGAGGTCGGGCAGGTAGATCTCGGCGTTCTCCGAGCGCGCGTCGGTGAGCGTGTCGGTGGGCAGGCCCATGAGGGCATCCTCGTCGTCCATGCTGCCCGCGCTGGAGCTGCCGGCCGGCAGGACGCCCGCCTGGGCGACGAGCTGCAGGTGCCCGCCAGTCTGCGAGCCGAACCACTGGCGGTACAGCTTGTTCGCGAAGAGCAACTCCTCGCTGCCCAGGGGCGCGACGGAGACGGAAGCGTCCAGCGATTCCAGCACGATGGTGAAGCGCTCATGGGACGCCGTGAGCTGTTCGCGCACGCGGTTGGGCTCGGTGATGTCGGTCATCGAGGTCATCCAGCCGGTCTGCTGCCCGTGCGCGTCGATGAGCGGTGACACATACAGCCGCGCGTCGAACAGCGTGCCGTTCTTGCGCTTCACGCGCACCTGGAAGCCGCCGACCGTCTGCTTGCCGCTGAGCTCGTCGCGCAGCTTCGAATGCAGCACTTCGTGGTCGGCTTCCGGCCAGTAGGTGTAGGGCGGGGACTGGCCGATCAGCTCCTCCGCGTTCCAGCCGGTCATCTGGCAGAAGGCGGCGTTCACGTAGGTCATGCGGCCGTTCATGTCGAGCGCGCGCATGCCCGTGACCATGGAGTTTTCCATGGCGCGGCGGAAGTTGGTTTCGGCCACCAGCGCCTCCTGCGTGCGCAGGCGGCGGCGGGTGTGGCGCCAGTTGGCGATCAGCATCCAGGCCGTCATGGCGCTGAGCGTGCCAACGAGCCAGAAGAGCCCGCTGCCCACCACCCCCAGGGAGGTGCGGTAGGCCTGGGCGCGCAGCACGAGGCCATTGCCCACCGGGGACACGAACACCTCATATTGGTTGGCACGGGTGGCCCAGGGCTGCCAGGGCGAGGCGCGCCCGCGTTGCGGCAGCGGCGTTCCGGCCAGCAACTGGTCGCGGCCGTCGAGCATCGTGACCGCGTAGCGCGCGAGCACTTCGGTGGGCGTGCCGTAGCGCAGCAGGCTGTCCACGGAGTATTCGGCCAGCACCACGCCCGTGAACTTGCCCTGCGCCACCAGGGGCACCTGCAACTGCAGCAGGGGGGCGGCCTCACCCCTGCCCGGGTCGGCCAGCGGCTGCGCGTACACGGGCTGCTGCAGATCGCGCGCGATGCCGAAGGTGTCGGCCGTGTCGCCGTTGCGCAGCACCTCGCCTGCGACGCGCAACTGGCTGCTGGGCAGCGTGGGCGCCGCATGGCTGGCGCGGATGCGGCGGCGGTCGTCGATCCAGGTGATGGCCTGCAGCTCGGGGTACTGGCTGATCAGGCCTTCCGCCCGGGCGACGAAATCCGTGCGCTCCAAATCCTGGTTGGAGAGGTCGCGCGCGATGCGCATGATCTGTTCCTGGCGTTCCAGCAGGCGCAGGCGCACGCGCTGCTGCGCGTATTCGACGTCGCGGCGCAGGGCTTCCTGCTCGCGCTCGCCTTCTTCGGCGCGCAGGTACCAGAAGGCCGCCACGATCGCGGCGAGGAACATGAGCACGGCGGCCAGGGGCGCGAGGGCCGCGAGGCGGTCCTGGCGCGTGGGTGACAGGCTGCGCCACCAGGTGCGCCACCAGCGGGCCGGCGCGGTGACCACGAAAGGCTCTGCCGGGGCGGGGGGCGCGGGAGAAGGGCGGTCCATGCCGCGAGTGTAGGGGAGCGTCCGGGATCGCCCGATCAGGGTATGTGCAGGTGCAGCATTTTTTCACATTGTGGTGTTGGTGCGCGCCATTCGAAATGTCGCGAAAGTATGCGAAACTTCGCCGGATTTACCCCCAACGCCAGCGACTTATCAAGGAGACAGGCATGACTGCTCAGACCGACCCTCAGGCCGGAAAAACCGCTACGTCCACCCCCGACACAGACCAACAGGAAACCCGCGAGTGGATGGACGCACTGTCTGCCGTGATCGACCGCGAAGGCGCTGAGCGGGCCCACTTCCTGCTCGAGCAATTGCTCGAGCACGCGCGCCAGAGCAGCATCGACATGCCGTTCTCCGCCAACACGGGCTACGTGAACACGATCGAGCCCAGCCAGGAGGCGCGCTGCCCCGGCAACCTCGAGATGGAAGCCCGCCTGCGCGCCTACATGCGCTGGAACGCCATGGCGATGGTGGTCAAGGCCAACCGCCACCACCCGCCCGAAGGCGGCGACCTGGGCGGCCACATCGGCTCCTTCGCCTCGCTGGCCAACATGTTCGGAGCGGGCTTCAACCATTTCTGGCACGCCGAGAGCGAGAACCACGGCGGCGACCTGCTGTACATCCAGGGCCACGTGTCGCCCGGCATCTACGCACGCGCCTACCTGGAAGGCCGCCTGACCGAGGAACAGCTGCTGAACTTCCGCCAGGAAGTGGACGGCAAGGGCCTGTCCAGCTATCCGCACCCCAAGCTGATGCCCGAGTTCTGGCAGTTCCCCACGGTCTCGATGGGCCTCGGCCCGCTGATGGCCATCTACCAGGCCCGCTTCCTGAAGTACCTGCAGGCCCGCGGCATCGCCAATACCGAGAACCGCAAGGTCTGGGTGTTCTGCGGCGACGGCGAGATGGACGAGGTGGAATCCCTGGGCGCCATCGGCCTGGCCGCCCGCGAGAACCTCGACAACCTGATCTTCGTCATCAACTGCAACCTGCAGCGCCTGGACGGCCCGGTGCGCGGCAACGGCAAGATCATCCAGGAGCTGGAAGGCGAATTCCGCGGCTCCGGCTGGAACGTGATCAAGCTGCTGTGGGGCAAGGGCTGGGACGACCTGCTGGCCCGCGACAAGGACGGCGCGCTGCGCAAGATCATGATGGAGTGCAACGACGGGGACTACCAGTCGTTCAAGGCCAATGACGGCGCCTACGTGCGCAAGAACTTCTTCGGCCGCGATCCGCGCACGCTGAAGATGGTCGAGCACATGAGCGACGACGAGATCTGGAACCTGCGCCGCGGGGGCCACGACGCGCAGAAGGTCTATGCGGCATTCAAGGCGGCCAACGAGCACAAGGGCCAGCCCACGGTGCTGCTGGTGAAGACCGTCAAGGGCTTCGGCATGGGCAAGATCGGCGAGGGAAAGAACACCGTCCACCAGACCAAGAAGCTCGGCGACGAGGACATCAAGGCCTTCCGCGACCGCTTCAACATTCCGATTCCCGACAGCCAGATCGCCGACCTGCCGTTCTACAAGCCGGCCGACGACACCCCGGAAATGAAGTACCTGCACGAGCGCCGCAAGGCCCTCGGCGGCTACCTGCCCCACCGCCGCACGAAGGCCGACGAGAGCTTCACCGTGCCGTCGCTGGAGACCTTCAAGGCCGTGCTCGATCCCACGCCCGAGGGTCGCGAGATCTCCACCACGCAGGCCTACGTGCGTTTCCTCACGCAGCTGCTGCGCGACCAGGCCATCGGCCCGCGCGTGGTGCCCATCCTGGTGGACGAGGCCCGCACCTTCGGCATGGAAGGCCTGTTCCGCCAGATCGGCATCTACAACCCGCACGGCCAGCAGTACACCCCGGTGGACAAGGACCAGGTGATGTACTACCGCGAGGACAAGGCCGGCCAGATCCTGCAGGAAGGCATCAACGAGGCCGGCGGCATGTCCAGCTGGATCGCCGCGGCCACGTCGTACAGCACGAACAACCGGATCATGATCCCGTTCTACGTGTACTACTCGATGTTCGGCTTCCAGCGCATCGGCGACCTGGCCTGGGCGGCGGGCGACATGCAGGCGCGCGGCTTCCTGCTGGGCGGCACGTCGGGCCGCACCACGCTGAACGGCGAAGGCCTGCAGCACGAGGACGGCCACAGCCACATCCTGGCCAACACCATCCCGAACTGCATCAGCTACGACCCGACCTTCGCGCACGAGGTCGCCGTCATCATGCACGACGGCCTGAAGCGCATGGTCGAGCGCCAGGAGAACGTCTTCTACTACCTGACGCTGCTCAACGAGAACTACGCCATGCCCGGCCTGCAGCCCGGCACGGAAGAGCAGATCATCAAGGGCATGTACCTCTGCAGGCAGGCACCGGCCCTCAAGAAGGGCGCGCCGGCCGTGCAGCTGCTGGGCAGCGGCACGATCCTGCGCGAGTCGTTCGTCGCCCAGGAACTGCTGGAGAAGGACTGGGGCGTGGCCGCATCCGTGTGGAGCTGCCCGAGCTTCAACGAGCTGACGCGCGACGGCCAGGAGGCGGAGCGCTGGAACCTGCTGCACCCCACGGAAACGCCGCGCACGTCGTTCGTGGAGGAGCAGCTCGGCAAGACCGAAGGCCCGGTGATCGCTTCCACCGACTACATGAAGGCGTACGCCGAGCAGATCCGTCCGTTCGTGCCCAAGGGCCGGACGTACAAGGTGCTGGGCACCGACGGCTTCGGCCGCAGCGACTTCCGCCGCAAGCTGCGCGAGCACTTCGAGGTGGACCGCCACTACATCGTCGTGGCCGCGCTCAAGGCCCTGGCCGAGGACGGCAAGCTGCCCGCCGCCAAGGTGGCCGAGGCCATCCAGAAGTACGGCATCCAGGCCGACAAGGTCAACCCGCTGCACGCCTGACCCCACGGAGACACGAATATGGCACTGATTGACATCAAGGTCCCGGACATCGGGGATTTCGACGCCGTCGGCGTGATCGAACTGCTGGTGAAGCCCGGCGACACAGTGAAGGCCGAGCAGTCGCTCATCACCGTGGAGTCCGACAAGGCTTCCATGGAGATCCCTTCCAGCCACGCCGGCGTGGTGAAGGAGGTCAAGGTCAAGATCGGCGACCAGGTGAGCGAAGGCTCGGTGATCGTCGTGGTCGAGGCCGAAGGCGAGGGCGCGCAGCCCGCCGCGGCACCCGCCGCGAAGGCGGAAGCGCCTGCTCCCGCACCGGCCGCCGCATCCGCGCCGGCACCTGCTGCGCCTGCACCCGCGCCGGCTGCCGCCGGCCCGATCGACGTGAAGGTGCCGGACATCGGCGACTTCAAGGACGTGGCCGTGATCGAACTGCTCGTGAAGGTCGGCGATACCGTCAAGGAGGAGCAGTCGCTCTTCACCGTCGAATCCGACAAGGCTTCGATGGAGATTCCCTCGCCCGCCGCCGGCGTGGTGAAGGAGCTGAAGATCAAGATCGGCGACAAGGTGAACGTGGGTGACCTCGTGGCCGTGCTGGAAGGCGCGGTCGGGGCACCGTCGGCGGCACCCGCCGCAGCCCCCGTGGATCGCCCGGCAGCCCAGTCCGAACCCGACACGCGCGCTCCCCGCCAGCTGCCGGCCGAGGAGGCCGCTCCGCAGGCAGGTGCCACGGCCGCTGCTGCTCCGGCACCCGCGCCGCATGCTCCAGGCGCCGCGCCCATCGGCCTGCCGCATGCCTCGCCCTCGGTGCGCAAGTTCGCCCGCGAACTGGGCGTGCCGCTGGAAGAGGTCAAGGGCTCCGGGCCCAAGGGCCGCATCACGCAGGAAGACGTCCAGGCCTTCACCAGGCAGGTGATGGCGGGCGGCGTGCAGACCAGGGCCCAGGCCGCCAAGGCACCCGCCGGCGGCGGCTCCGGCGTGGGCATGGACCTGCTGCCCTGGCCGAAGGTGGACTTCACCAAGTTCGGCGGCGTGGAGCGCAAGGATCTCTCGCGCATCAAGAAGATCAGCGGCGCCAACCTGCACCGCAACTGGGTGATGATTCCCCACGTCACCAACAACGACGAGGCCGACATCACCGAGCTGGAAGCCTTCCGCGTCTCCACCAACAAGGAGAACGAGAAGTCCGGCGTGAAGGTGACGATGCTGGCCTTCGTGATCAAGGCCGTGGTGGCCGCGCTCAAGAAGTTCCCCGAGTTCAACACCAGCCTGGACGGCGACACGCTCGTCTACAAGCAGTACTTCCACATCGGCTTCGCGGCGGACACGCCCAACGGCCTCGTGGTGCCCGTGCTGAAGGATGCCGACAAGAAGGGCATCCTTCAGATCAGCCAGGAAATGGGCGAACTCGCCAAGAAGGCCCGCGACGGCAAGCTCGGCGCGGCCGACATGCAGGGCGGCTGCTTCTCGATCTCGTCGCTCGGCGGCATCGGCGGCACGCACTTCACGCCCATCATCAACGCGCCAGAAGTGGCCATCCTGGGCCTCTCGAAGGGCCAGATGAAGCCGGTGTGGGACGGCAAGCAGTTCGTGCCGCGCCTGGTGCTGCCGCTGTCGCTCTCCTACGACCACCGCGTGATCGACGGCGCGTCCGCCGCGCGCTTCAATGCCTACCTGGGCCAGGTGCTGGCGGACTACCGCCGCATCCTGCTGTGAAAGGAAACCCGACATGGCAGTGATCGACATCAAGGTGCCCGACATCGGTGATTTTTCCGAAGTGGGCGTGATCGAAGTGCTGGTGAAAGCCGGCGACACCATCAAGGTGGAACAGAGCCTCATCACCGTCGAATCCGACAAGGCATCGATGGAAATCCCGTCGAGCCATGCCGGCGTCGTCAAGGAGGTGAAGGTGAAGGTCGGCGACAAGGTCGCCGAGGGCTCGGTGGTGCTGACGCTGGAGGCCGCCGATGCGGCGGCCGCTCCGGCACCGGCGCCCGCATCCGCACCTGCGGCGGCTGCAGCGCCTGCCCAGGCTTCCGCCCCGGCCCCCAGGGCCGCAGCTGCGCCGGCTCCGGCCGCGGCGAGCTTCGGCGGCAATGCCGACATCGAGTGCGACGTGCTCGTTCTGGGTGGTGGCCCCGGCGGCTACAGCGCGGCCTTCCGTGCGGCCGACCTGGGCCTGAAGGTCGTCATCGTGGAGCGCTATTCCACCCTGGGCGGCGTCTGCCTGAACGTGGGCTGCATCCCGTCCAAGGCGCTGCTGCACGTGGCGGCGGTGATCGACGAGGTGAGCCACCTCAAGGCAGCGGGCATCGAGTTCGGTGCGCCGAAGGTGGACATCGACACCCTGCGCGGCCACAAGGAAAAGGTCATCGGCAAGCTGACCGGCGGCCTGGCCGCCATGGCCAAGATGCGCAAGGTGACCACCGTGCGCGGCGTGGGCCAGTTCGTGGGCGCCAACCACCTCGAGGTGGAAGAGACCACCGGCGCCAAGGGCCAGGAGAAGACGGGCAGCAAGAAGGTGGTGGCGTTCAAGCGCGCGATCATCGCCGCCGGCTCCCAGGCCGTGCACCTGCCGTTCATGCCCCAGGACCCGCGCGTGGTCGATTCGACCGGCGCACTGGAGCTGAAGGAAGTGCCCAAGCGCATGCTGATCCTGGGCGGCGGCATCATCGGCCTGGAAATGGGCACCGTCTATTCCACGCTGGGCGCCCGCCTGGACGTGGTCGAGATGATGGACGGCCTGATGCAGGGCGCCGACCGCGACCTGGTCAAGGTGTGGCAGAAGATGAATGCCCACCGCTTCGACAACATCATGCTCAAGACCAAGACGGTGGGGGCCGAGGCCACGCCCGAAGGCATCAAGGTCACGTTCGCCGCCGCGGAAGAGGGCGGCAAGGCGCCCGAGCCGCAGGTCTATGACCTGGTGCTGCAGGCCGTGGGCCGCACGCCCAACGGCAAGAAGATCGGCGCCGAGAAGGCCGGCGTGGCCGTGACCGACCGCGGCTTCATCGACGTGGACGTGCAGATGCGCACCAACGTGCCGCACATCTTCGCCATCGGCGACATCGTGGGCCAGCCCATGCTGGCGCACAAGGCGGTGCACGAAGCGCACGTGGCGGCCGAAGTCATCGCCGGCGAGCTCACGGGCGACAAGGCGCTGGCTTCGGCTGCGTTCAACGCCCGCGTGATCCCGAGCGTGGCCTACACCGACCCCGAGGTGGCCTGGGTGGGCCTGACCGAGGACCAGGCCAAGGCCCAGGGCATCAAGGTGAAGAAGGGCCTGTTCCCCTGGACGGCCTCCGGCCGCGCCATCGCCAACGGCCGCGACGAGGGCTATACGAAGCTGCTGTTCGACGATTCGCCCGAGGCCCATGGCCACGGCAGGATCCTGGGCGGAGGCATCGTGGGCACCCACGCGGGCGACATGATCGGCGAGATCGCCCTGGCGATCGAGATGGGCGCGGATGCCGTGGACATCGGCAAGACCATCCACCCGCACCCGACGCTGGGCGAGAGCATCGGCATGGCGGCGGAGATCGCGCACGGCTCCTGCACGGATGTTCCGCCGCAGAAGAAGTGAAGCTTGGAGCGTCGCGGTAGATACCGCGACCCATTCGGGAAAGCAGGGCGGCTCCGGCCGCCTTTTCCATTTGTCCACTGGCCACCCTGCTGCCACCTGCCCGGGCATCAGGTGGATCAGTCTGCTGCGACAGAGCGATGGGCGTGGGCCGCGCGCATCGTCTCCTCGTCAAAACCGTCGTGCCGGGGAGCCGCCGGGAAGCAATGCATCGCTCACTTGACGAATTTCATGGCCTCCTCGATCACCAATCGGGCGCCTTTACTGGACAGGTGATCGTCGTCGTAATAGAGCACCTGGTTTCCAATTTGAGTGACGCACCTGCCCGGAATGAAAGTGTCGCAAAATATCTTGTCCGGCCTCACGCGGATAAGGTTTTCCCTTTCCGGGATGGAATCGAGTGTCGCTATGGTCGATTCATTCCTGGCCTTGAAAGAGGCATAAGCTGTGGTGAGCGGTTCGGCTTCTTTGTCGGTGAACAACAGTTTCTTGAGCTGCGTAACTGGAACATCCCATCCGACCTCCGGGATCGGGTAAATGATGATGACTTTTTTCTCGGACTGCAATAATTTTTCGATGGATGCGCGGTAGCGCTGCTTTATCAGTGTTTTTCTTTCCGGCTCATCATGGATTTTTTTGTCGCCATTGGTAACGACGTCGATGAAACCATGCTCTCCATTCTCTATGCCCCCTTCGCCATTGTCGTATTCATTTCTTTCCAGGTATTGGGTCCATCTGGCTGATAGAATGACGTAGTGGATGTTTTTATTGTCGATTAGAAATTTGAACGTCTGCTGGTTGTATTCGAAGCATCTGTTCGCCAAAGAAGTGTCTGCTCTGTAGATGCCTTCCACCGGGGGGCATCCACTGTAGGTAAGGCTGAGGAATCCGAGATTCCTCGACTTCAATTCCTTCTCCAGCTCAAAAGAAATGGCGTCAGCATGCGAATCTCCAAGCAGTGCGCCTTGGAGATTTCTGGGGTCTCCCAGCATGCATGAATCCGCAGGTCGCGGAAATGTCGCCGCTCCGAAATGGCATTCGGATTGCCTGGGATTCCTGTCGTCGATGGCAAAGAGAAATGGAGATGAGCTGGCGGGCAACCTCTGCGGAAAACCGTCTGCGAAGTATCCGAAAGCCCCAATGGCCACGAAGAACGAACTTCCGATGGCAGCGTGAATGAATGTTTTTCTGCGGTTCCCGGGTTGCCGGGTCCGGAATGGCGTTTCGATGTATTTCCAGCTGATAAACCCAAGCAGGATGGAGAGGAGCGCCAGCATCCCAAAAAGCAGCATGCCCGGCTCGTTCATGCTCCTCAACCTCGCAAATGAAAACAATGGCTGATGCCACAAGTATGCGCTGTAGCTGATCAATCCGATTCCCACCAAAAATCTGCAGCCCAGTAGTTTTCCGGCAAGGGTCTGGTGGTTCGAGAAGGCCAGGATGAGGCCGGCGCCTGCTGTCGGAATGAGCGAGTAAAGGCTGGGGGATGGGGTGTTTTTATGGAATGCGAATATTGAATAAAGCACCAGTGCCAGTCCGACCAGGCCGGCCCATTCACTTGCCGGATGGCTGGCTGGCGCGACGAATTTTTTGTGGTTGGCGTGCAGTGATATCAGTGCGCCAATGAGTATTTCAAAAACACGCGTCGGCAGCAGGTAGAATGTGAAAGACGGATGTGTTGCCACTCCCCATTGGGCAAAAAGCATGCTCGCAACTGCAGCCAGAAGAAGCAGGAATATGATCCATTTCTTTCCCAGCTTCCAGGCCAGCATCAGGAACGCAGGAAAAAGGATATAGAACTGTTCTTCAACGGCCAGGCTCCACGTATGCAGTAAAGGATTGAGTCTGGAGGCTGTGCCAAAGTAACCACTTGTCGGGTAGAAAAGAACATTGGAAACAAAAAGAGGGACAGCTGCCAGGCTCTCTGAGAAAATTTTCAATTCGTGCGGCAGCATCCAAAGCCACGCGAATGGAAGCGTGCACAGCATCATGAAGAAGAGGGCCGGCAGGATTCTTCGGATCCTGCGTTCGTAGAAACTGGACACAGAGAACGTACCCTGGTCCATCTCTTCCACGATGATGGCGGTTATCAAGTAGCCGCTGATGACGAAGAAAATATCCACGCCTACAAATCCGCCACTGAACGTGGTAAACCCCGCATGGAAAAAAATGACAGGCAGAACCGCCAATGCCCTTAATCCGTCTATCTCCTTCCTGTATTCCATCTGGCGGTAATCCTGCGGAGATCTGGACGCTTTCCGTGCAGCATGTAGGTGATGACGCGCGTATTATGGCAAACGAGAGAGAAGGATCGGTGCGGATATCCAGGAAGACGGATGCCATCGAGGGAAGTCATGGAAAAAGAGGGACGGATCTTCAAAAAATGGGTGGCAACGCCGCTCAAGCCGCCGGCCGCAGCAGGCGCCGCCTATGATGCTTGTGCATATCGCTTCCCTGGAGACAACCACCCATGCGCACTCGCCATTGCTTTCCCGCCTTGCTTCTGGCCCTGTGCGGTGCCGCCTCGGCCGCCTGGCCCGAGAGGCCCATCACCCTGGTCGTCCCCTTTCCCCCGGGCCAGGCCACCGACATCTTCGCGCGGGCCCTGGCGGAAAGGCTGGGCACCCGCCTGGGGCAGCCGCTGGTGGTGGACAACAAGGCAGGGGCCGGCAGCAATATCGGTACTGAGCAGGTGGTGCGTTCCAGGCCCGATGGCTACACGCTGGTGATGGCGGGCAGTGCCATGGCGGTGAACCAGACGCTCTACCGCAAGGTGAATTTCGACCCGCGCAAGGACCTGCAGGGCATCAGCCTGGTGGCCAAGGTGCCGCTGGTGTTCCTGGCCAACCCGGCGTCAGGCATCCGCAGCATGCAGGACCTGGTGGCCCGCGCGCGTGCGGAGCCCGGCAAGCTGAGCTATGCGAGCGCGGGCATCGGCGGCACGCAGCACCTGAGCGGCGAGATGGTGAAGGCGCGTGCCCACATCGAGATCGAACACATCCCGTACAAGGGCAGCGGTCCTGCGCAGTCCGACTTCCTGGGTGGACAGGTGCCGCTGATGGTGGATTCGGTCACGGCGGGCCTGGCGAACATCCAGGCGGGCAAGGCCGTGCCGCTGGGCGTGACCTCCGCCACGCGCTCCAGCCAACTGCCCCAGGTGCCCACGATCGCCGAGAGCGGCCTGCCGGAGTTCAAGGGCTTCGAGGCCGTGGGCTGGCTCGGGCTGATGGCGCCCAAGGGCACGCCCCGGCCCGTCGTGGAGCGCCTGAACCGCGAAGTGGTGGACATCCTGAACAGCCCGGACATGCAGAAGTTCATCCGCGACCGCGGCTCCGAGCCCGCCCCGACGACGCCCGAGGCGATGGACCAGTTCGTCGCCAGCGAGATCGTGGAGTGGGGCAAGGCGGTGAAGCAGTCCGGCGCCTCGGTGGACTGACGGCGCCTTGCGGGAGCGGGGCCGGCTGCCTCCCCGGAATCTGCACTGCACGGTGAACGCCGCCCGGCGGCCCTGTCATGGAGTCTCGGTGCCAGGTACCTTCGGCATGTGGGCCTGCAGCTGGCGCAATGCGCCGCAGAGCCGCTGCAACCCTGTCGTGACCGCAGGCCCTTGCGCCTCTGCAGCTTCGATGTCTGCCTCGATGACGGCCTGGGCCTGCTGCGCAAGCGCATGCCATCCGGGTGGGTCCAGCAACTGGTGCGCAGCCTGCAGCAGATCCATGCCGGGAGCGTGGGCGGCCGCGAGCTTGCGTACGGAGTTCAGCGCAAAAGGGGGGCACGCCAGGGCCTGGACGGCCACCGAGCGGGCCACCGAGCGTGGCGAGTGTCCCTTGGCGCCATGCCACCATGCCCGTGCTGCAGTCCACGCGGAGAAGAAGTAAATCATCCCTGCAGCAGCCAGTTGCATGGCTTCACCTGGCCACACGAACAGCGCTGCCGGCAGCAGCAGGAACAGGGATGCACCCAGCCCGTAGAGCGGCAGCGCGAAATGGCGAAAGCTGTCCGCATGCGCCCGGAGGCGCCGAACCGCGGCGGCATCGCCCGGCAACCGGACCTGGTCCGGTTGCCAGCGCAGCAGGTACACGGGCTGGTGCGGCGACAGCAGCGCAGGCCATGCGAGGTAGGCCCAGCGGACTTCGAAGCCCTGGGTGGCCAGCATGCCGTGCCAGCGCGTGCGGCCTGGGCGGCGCACCAGTCCGGCGTCCTCGGCCAGGGGAATGCAGGCGTCATACGCATAGAACGCGCAGATGGCCAGCATGACCTGCGCCTCGGGACTGATCAGCGGGAACACGGCAGATTGTCGGACATCGGTGCTGCGATGGATGGGCGGGCGACGGGGCGCAGGGCCGCCCCTTGCGGCGTCAGGCGTCCTTCTTGCGGCCGAAGAGCTTGCCGATGCCCGCCAGCAGGCCGGCTGCCCCGGCCAGCAGCAGCTTCCAGAACCCGGCGATGAAGCCGCCGATCACGGCCCAGAGCCCCTTTTTCGTGGCGACCGCGGCGGCGCCTCCCAGTACCAGGGCGCCCAGCCCGATCTGTGCGATCTTGTCGCCGTTCCTGAATTCGGCATAGGACTGGCCGCTGTTGTACTTGAAGCCGGTGAGCACTTGCTTGAATTCCTCGGTGTCCTGGGCGAGGGCATCGGGATCGGACACCAGGACGGCGCTCATCACCCCCGTGCGCCCGAGAATGCGCGAGGTGTAGTTGATGGCTTTGTGGCCGCTTTCGTCGCGCAGGCGCAGGCCCCATTCCAGCCGCTTGCTCTGCGTGTCGTAATGCGGCTCGACCTGCCAGCCCTCCGTGTAGAGCGCTTCCATCCCCAGCTTCTTGCGCTGCTTGTTGCTCTGTACATCCGATGCCTTCATGGAGGACAGCAGTTCCGCGGCATCGATCTTCTCGTCGTCCTTGACGTATCCCGTGTCGTCGAAGGAAAACACGGCGAACCATTTCAGCGTGCCGGGCGCGATCAGGTAGTGGTCGGGCGCAGGCGGGTTCCCGTAGAGTTCCAGCAGCTTGGCCGTGTCCTTTTCGCCCAGGAAGCGGTAGCCGCCTGGAATCCGGATCGTGGCCTGGCTGCCGATCTCCCCTTGCCCCTGGTCGATCCAGTGAAGCGCTTTCACTTTTGCCTCGATCTGTGCCTGCCGGTCCGATTCCGTGCCTTGCGCCCAGGCGCCGATGGACAGGCCGATACCTACGATGGCCGCGGCCAACTGCTTTTTCATTGCTCTTCCCCTGTTATGCATTGGTTTTGGAGGCGGGCGACTCCTCGGAGCCGCCCCGTGGAACGGGCCGTGGCCGGCCCGCGCCGCCAGCACTGTATCCGGTATGGCTGCGGCCCACTGCAGCGTTGTGTATCGCACCCGTCCGCAGCGGCAGCAGGAGCGCTTGCCGGATGCCGCGCTGCAGCGATATGAAAATGGTAGCGGCCCGCCAAGGCACAATCGACGCCCCAGCCACTTCTGGTCCGGAACGCGCCGCGCTTTCAACGTGCGGAAAGCGACGGTCCCCATCTTCCATGCAAGCCCTGCTGCATGCCATCGCCGAGATGGCAACCTGTCCGGATGCACGGCGCATCTTCCACGGCCGGGGCGGCCTGTATCCGGGTTGCGAGCACTGGTCGCTGGATGCGTATCCGCCCGCCTTCGTGCTCACGAGCTTCCTGCCGGTGGAAGAGGACGCCCTGGCCGCCATCGGCGCGGCGCTGCAGGCCCGCTGGGCGGAGATCGCTCCCGGGGAGCCGCTGTGCTGGGTGTTCCAGTGCAGGTACCCGGGAAAGACCGGGACGCGCCTGATGGCCGGCGAGGTGCCGGAGCCGCATGTGGTGACGGAGCAGGGTGCGCGCTACCGGATGCATGTGCTGCGGGGCCAGAACCATGGCCTGTTCCTCGACATGGCCGAGGGCCGGCGCTGGGTGCGCGAACACATGGCGGCGCGGCGTGCCGCCGGCGGGCGCGGGCCGCGGGTGCTGAATCTTTTCGCCTACACCTGCGCGTTCTCCGTCGCGGCCTTGCAGGGCGGGGCGGCGCAGGTGGTCAATGTGGACATGGGGCAGGGCGCGATCTCCATCGGGCAGCAGAACCACCGGCTCAACGGGCTGGAGCAGGGCGCGAGCTTCCTGGCGCACGACGTGTTCTCCAGTTGGGGCAAGATCGGCCGCGGCGGGCCCTATGACCTGGTCATCGCCGACCCGCCGAGCTACCAGAAGGGCAGCTTCGTGGCGACGAAGGACTACGCGCGGCTCATGCGGCGCCTGCCCGGCCTGCTCGCGCCCGGAGGGCATGCACTGCTGTGCCTGAACGCGCCCGAGCTGGGCACGGATTTCCTCCTCGGCCAGATGGGCGAGCAGGCGCCGGAACTGCGCTGGGTGGAGCGGGTCGCGAATCCGGCGGTGTTCGCGGACGTGGATGCCGAGCGGTCGCTCAAGGTGATGGTGTTCGCGCTGGATTGATCCCGGCCGGCCGGACCGCCGTCCCATGCGCCGTGCAGGGGAAGTGCCTGGCCGGCTCGAGGGGAACCAGCCCGGCGGGAAAGACTCCCATCCGCAGGATGCCGGGACCGCTTCCGCGGACCCGGTACCATCGCGCCCGCGGAATGTGCATCGGCAGCGTTGCCGTGCATGCCTTTTTCGCCGGGTCCGCCTGCCGCGATGCCGCGCCAGGCCGGCCCAACGCCCGCCCGCTGCGCCAATGGGTATTTACCTCCTGACCGTGTGATTGCTTCCCTGCTCGCTTCCCTGCGCTCCTGGCTGTCCAGCGGGCCGTTCTCCTCGCTGGCCCGCCGCGTTGGCGACTCGCTGCGCTGGTTCCTTGCCCGGCGGCCGGCCCGGATGCTGCTGTGGGCGCTGGCCGCCGTGCCGGCGGCGCTGGTGGTGTACACGCTGCTGCTCTGGCCCTTCACGCCCGCGATCAGCGACATCCGCAAGGCCAAGACCGAGCAGCCGGCCCAGCTCGTGTCGGCCGATGGCCGCCTGCTGGCCGAGTACCGCTGGGTGAACCGGGAATGGGTGGCGCTGGAGGACATCGCTCCGTCGGTGGTGGATGCGCTGATCGCCACCGAGGACCACCGCTTCTACGACCATTTCGGCCTGGACTGGCGGCGCACGGGCTCGGCCCTGATCCGCACCCTGGGGGGCGACAAGCAGGGCGGATCGACCATCACGCAGCAGCTCGCCCGCAACCTCTATCCCGAGGACGTAGGCCGCGCGCCCACGCTGACGCGCAAGCTCAAGGAAGCGATCACGGCGCTGAAGATCGAGGCGCTGTATTCCAAGGACGAGATCCTGGAAACCTATCTCAACACCGTGCCTTTCCTCTACAACGCCTACGGCATCGAGATGGCGGCGCGCACCTATTTCGACAAGTCGGCCGACAAGCTCACGGTGCTGGAAAGCGCGACGCTCATCGGCATGCTCAAGGGCACCAGCTACTACAACCCGGTGCTGAATCCGGAGCGCGCCCAGGCGCGGCGCAACGTGGTGCTGGCGCAGATGGAAAAGCGCGGCAAGCTCTCGTCCAGGGATTTCGAGACCCTGTCGAAGCGGCCCCTGCGCATCCGGTTCGAGCGCCAGCTGGAGGCCGCGGGCCCTGCACCCCACCTGGCCCAGCAACTGCGCAAGCAGCTCATCGACTGGGCCGACCGCAACGGATACAGCCTGTATGCCGACGGCCTGGTGATACGCACCACCATCGATTTCCGCCTGCAGACCCTGGCGAACCAGGCGGTGGCCCGGCAGGGCCGGCAACTGCAGTCGGTGGCCGACGCGGCGTGGGGGCCGCGGGTCTGGAACGCCAGGAGTCCCCTGGTGCAGGCCTTCGTGCGGGAATCGCCCCAGTATGCCGCTGCCGTGGCGAAGGGCACGTCCGAGGACGACGCCCTCAAGACCCTGCTGGCGGACGCGGACTTCATGCGCAAGCTGCGCCAGGAAAAGACCCGCGTGCAGGCGGGCTTCCTGGCGATGGATCCCCGCACCGGCCAGATCCGCGCGTGGGTGGGCAGCCGCGATTTCGCGCAGGATCCGTTCGACCACGTGCAGGCGGCGCGGCGGCAGCCGGGCTCGACCTTCAAGCCCTTCGTCTATGGGGCGGCCTTCGCCAAGGGGGCGCTGCCCACCGATACGCTGATCGACCAGGCCGTGGAGATCCCGCTGGGCGGCGGCCGTGTATGGCGCCCCACGGACGAAGGCGCCGCGCCGAGCGGCGAGCCGATGACGCTGACCGACGGGCTGGCCTATTCCAAGAACACGATCACCGCGCAGCTGATGCAGCAGGTCGGGCCGGAACGCGTGGCCGACCTGGCGCGTGCCATGGGCGTGCGGGAGTCCCCGCTGGATGCCGTGCCGTCCCTGGCGCTGGGCACGAGCCCTGTGACGCTCAAGGAGATGGTGGCGGCGTACGGGACCATTGCCGAGGCGGGCCGCTACATCGCGCCCACGGTCATCACGCGCATCGAGGACAAGGACGGCAAGGTGCTCGAGGACTTCCGCCCGGCGGCCCCGGAGCGCGCGCTGGGGCTGGGCCCGGCGCAGATGCTGCGCAATGCGCTGCGCGCTGTGGTGGACAAGGGCACGGGCGCCGCCATCCGGTCGCGCTACGGCATCACCGCGGACGTTGCGGGCAAGACCGGCACGACGCAGGATGCGGCGGATGGATGGTTCCTGCTCATGCATCCGCAATTGGTGGCGGGGGCCTGGGCCGGCTTCAACGATGGCCGCGTGACGCTGCGCAGCGACTACTGGGGGCAGGGGGCGCACAGCGCGCTCCCGATGGTCGGCGACGTTTTCCAGCAGGCCTTGCGCTCGCGCGTGATCGACCCCGGAGAGAAGTTCATCGACCAGGAGGAAAGCAGCTGGGTCGGCCAGGCGGTGGATGGCGTGCGGCAGTGGGCGCTCTCCGTCTATGACCTGTTCGGGCGGCGCACCGACGTGCAGGCCGGGGGCGCGGGCACGGAGCCGACAGCGAAGGCGCCTGTGCCGTCTTCCAGTGCACCGGCCAGCGCACCCGCGGACACGCGGCCCGAGATCACCGAGGCGCCGCTGACTCCGCTGCAGGATGCGACGCCCAGCGTGCCGTATGTTCCCCCGGCCGAGGTGGACCTGCCGCCGGAAAGCGGGGATTCCGCGGCGCCCGCGGCCGTCTTCGGCGGCAGCCGCGCGCTTCCGCCCGTGACGACCGATCCGCCGGGATCCACCGTGCCGGGCACGGCGCCCGCGGTGACTCCCTCCGGTGCGGCGAGCGGGTCTGCCGGAGGTGGCGCAGGCGCCGGCGTGGAGGTGGCGCCCGTCCAGCGCGGCACCATCGTGCCGGGGGGCGCGCAGCAGCCTTTCTTCGTCGAATCGCGCCCCTGAGCGCGTGCAACGGGCGCTGCGGTTCCGCGGAGCGGATCCGCGCCTTCGGCTCCGCTGGGCACGTTTCCTGCGAGACCCGGCGCGGTATGCTGGCGCGGCCGTGGCCGGGCAGAGTCCCTGCGGATCTTCGGAGCGCGGCATTTTTCCAGGACCTCCATCCCTTTTGCAACGAACCCTCGAAGGCCCCCTCGCATGCAGCGCACGTCCGTCGCCACCCTCATCGCCACCGCCGCCCTGGCGGCCGCCAGCTTCCTGCAAGCCGCCCATGCCGGGCCCCGGCTCGACCGGATCATGGACACCAAGGTGCTGCGCGTCGGCACGCCCGGCGACTACCGGCCCTTCGCCATCAAGGCCGATGGCGGCTATGCCGGCCACGACATCGATGTGGTCGAGGCCATGGCGAAGGAACTGGGCGTGAAGGTCGAATACGTGCCCACGACCTGGCCCAACCTGATGAAGGACATCCAGGCCGACAGGTTCGACGTGGCCGTGGGCGGCATCACGCGCAACGTCACGCGCATCCGCCAGATCGAAATGCTGCCGGGCTACGCGCCGTTCGGCAAGGTGGCGCTGGTGCGGACCACCGACAAGGACAGGTTCCGGACCCTGGCCGATCTGAACCGGCCGGGCGTGCGCGTCATCAAGAACCCGGGTGGCACCAATGAAACCTTCGTGCTGGAGAACCTCAAGGCGGCCGAGGTCAGCACGCACGACAAGAACGCCGAGATCCCTGCGCTCATCGCCGAGGGCAAGGGCGACGTGATGATCACCGAGACGTACGAGGCCCTGTACTACGCCAAGGCCGACCCGCGCCTCCATGCGGCTTTCGTCGCCGCGCCGCTCACGCCGCAGAACACCCTGGGGTTCATGCTGCCCAAGGACGACGCGGACTACTCGCGCGTGATGGAGTTCGTCTGGGGCCTGATGGAAGCCCGCGGCCAGCTCAAGCAGGCGGCCGACAAGTGGCTCAAGTGAGCTTCGGGCCCCTGCGCCCGGCAGGCGGCGCCTGCCGCCCGAAGTAAGCTGCCGGCGTGCGCCCCAGTTCGCGCTTGAAGAGGGCAATGAAGGCGCTCACGCTGTCGTAGCCCAGCTCCAGTGCCACCTGCGTCACCGGAAGGCCGTCGGCCAGCCACTCGAGCGATCGCAGCAGCCGCACGCGCTGTGTCCAGGCCGTGAAGTTCAGGCTGGTTTCGGCCACGAAGCGCCGGCTGAGGCTGCGGCTCGACAGTCCGGCCCAGTCGGCCCATGCCTGCAGGCTGCGGCGCCGCGCCGGGTCCGCCAGCAGCGCGCCCGCGATGCGCAGCAGGCGTGCGTCGTTCGGCATGGGCAGGCCGAGCGGCCTCGGCACCATGTGGTGCAGCTCATCGAGGATGACGGCCGCCAGCCGATCCTGAGCCGGGTCGGGCAGGGCGGTGGCGCGCTCGGCGCAGCGCAGCGCGGCCTCCCACAGCAGCGGGCTGACCGCCACGGTGCATGGGGAATCCGGCAGGCTTTGGCAGGCGGGGCCCGCCACGTACAGCGACCAGCCGGTGAAGGAGCCATGCATGCGTGCGGAATGCGGCCGGGCCGGCGGCAGCCAGATCGCATGCCGCGCCGGAACCACCCATTGGCCGGTCTCGGCACCCACGCTGAGCACGCCGCGCGCGCAGCCGATCAACTGGCCGCGGCAGTGGCTGTGCGGGGCGGTATCGTGGTTTTCCTGCGTACCGGCGCGGCCGACCACCAGCGGGCCGGCGTCGTCGTCGTGCAGGTCGACCCATGCAGCAGTGTCGGGCATGGCGTGATCGCGCTATCGAATGGCGCCGCCAGCTTAGCAGGCCGGCGTGGCCTTCACTAGCATGGACCCATGACCTCCCGCTCCGATTCCCTCGCGCCGGATGGCGCTCCCGCCATCGACCTGGACGCACTCTACGACGCTCCCTCCGACGCCATTACCCGGGGCGTGCTGCCGGTGCTGACGCCCTTCCACGTCGAGTACCTGCGTGTCGCCACTTTCTTCTGCCTGGCGACGGCAGGAGGCGATGGGCTGGATGCA
This sequence comes from Acidovorax sacchari, assembly GCF_042847045.1. Lineage (NCBI taxonomy): Bacteria > Pseudomonadati > Pseudomonadota > Betaproteobacteria > Burkholderiales > Comamonadaceae > Acidovorax > Acidovorax sacchari. The sequence goes on along the minus strand of NZ_AP035783.1, from coordinate 3,270,684 downwards.
TCGCCCCGTGGCGGGCCGCCCGGCTTCGTGCATGCGCTCGATGAGCGCACGGTGGCCTTCGCCGACTGGCCGGGCAACAACCGCATCGCCTCGCTGCGCAACCTGGGCGAGGATGCGCGGGTGGCCATGCTGTTTCTGTTCCCGGGGCTGGACATCTTCCTGCGCATCAACGGACGCGCGCGGCTGTCGCTGGCGCCGGATCTGCTGGCACGGCTCGGGGAGCACGGCAAAAGTCCCAAGCTGGGCGTGGTCGTCGCGATCGACGAGACGTTGTTCCACTGCGGCAAGGCCGTCCACCGGGCGCAGTTGTGGGCGCCTGAGTCCCGTCTGGACCGGCGCGATTTGCCCACGCCCGGACGCATGAAGGCCGCGGTGCTGGGATGGAGCGAGGCCCAGGCCTCGGATGCGGATGCGCATTACGCGCACGCCGTGCGCCATGGCCTGTACTGACCTTACGGGCGCAGCCGTTCAGCCCGGCGCCCACTGCGCCGTGCGTGCGGCCAGTGCGTCGGCACCGGGCCGGGCGACAGGGTCTTCGTGCAGGCAGGCTGCCGCCAGCGCGGGAGCGCTGCCGTCGGGCAACGGTCCGTCGGCATGGGCGCACAGTTCGGCCAGCAGCACGCCGAAGGCGCGCACGTCCATATGGCGCAGCGCATCGCCCAGCGCTCCGGGGGGCGCGAAAGCGGCGGCGCCGAAGTCCCCCAGCAGGCCGGCCGCCTGGCCGGCAGGTGCATCCGGGCGCCACAGCAGGTTGTGCGCGTACAGGTCGCCGTGCACCAGCCCCCGGCCATGCAGGTGCGCGAGCGCGGAGGCCACATCCGCCGCGATGCGCAGTGCCACGGAGGCCGGCAGCCGCAGGCCGGCCGGATAGACATCGCGTGTGCAGCTCTCGAAGCCGGGCGGGCCGGCCAGCGTGCGGTATTGCGCGGAGACGCGCTCCATCACCAGGCCCTGCGCGCCGGTCGGATGGCCGTCGAGCCGCCCCAGCACCGGGATCAGCCGCGGATGCCGCCCGGCGGCCAGGCTGGCCGCCATCTCCGTCAGCGGCCAGCCATCGCTCGTGACCTCGCCCTTGAACAGCTTGACGGCCACCTCCCGCATGCCGGTGGCGCTCTCCAGCCTGCCCGCCATGATGCGGCCGGAGGCGCCTTCTCCCAGCAATTCGCCCAGCTGCAGGCAGCTCCAGTCCACGTGGCCGGCGGCCTGGCTGCCGCGCGCGAGTTCCTCGGCGGCTTCGTTGAACGCATTGCCGCCGATGGCCAGCCAGGCCAGCCGGGGCAGGCCGGCCAGCCAGTCCGGCAGGTGGTCGATCCGGTTGGCGGCGACGCGCAGCAGTTCCAGCGACCCGCACTGCCGCAGCGTATCCGGCAGGGTGCGCAGCAGGTTGCCGGCCAGCATCAGCTTCTGCAGGCGGGGCCGGTCCCCGAGGGCATCGGGCAGCGCCGTGATGGCGTTGTCGGTCAGGATCAGCCAGCGCAGCCGAGCAGGCAGCGCCCGGGCCGGCACGTCGGCGATGCGGTTGGCCTTGAAGCCCACCATCTCCAGTTGCGGGCAGTCGCCCAGTGCGGTGGGCAGTTCGCTGAAGCGGTTGGACGAAGCGAAGAACACCTTCAGCCGGTGCAGCCGATGCAGGTCGGCGGGCAGTGCCGAAAGGCGGTTGCCGGAGAGGTCCAGCACCTCCAGCGTATCGGCCAGGTCGAAGACCTCGCGTGGAAAGTGCTCCAGGTCGGCGGCGATGCGCAGCGTGCGCACACCCGCGAGGTCGCCAGCGCGCAGGCGCTGCAGGTCATCGGTCATGGTGTCCGGGGAACCGGGCCGCAAGGCCCGGGTGGGTCAATCGATATCGACGCAATGCATGCCGAAAGCGCCCGAGCGGCGGTCGGCGAAGTATTTCTCGAGCGTCACCTTGACCGTGCGGAAGGCGATCTCGTCCCAGGGGATCTCGTCTTCCGCGAAAAGCCGGGCCTCGATGGTCTCGTAGCCGGGGGCGAACTGGTCGCTCTCCAGGCGGGCCAGATAGAACAGGTGCACCTGCCCCACGCGCGGCACATTCAGCACGGAAAAGAGCGGGCCCATGGTGATCTGCGCGCCGGCCTCCTCGTCGGTTTCGCGGGCCGCGCCCTCGGCGGTGGTCTCGTTCAGCTCCATGAAGCCCGCCGGCAGCGTCCACTTGCCCCAGCGGGGCTCGATGTTGCGCTTGCACAGCAGCACCTTGTCCCCCAGCGCGGGCACCGTGCCGACCACGTTGAGCGGGTTTTCATAGTGGATGGTGTGGCAAGCCGGGCAGACGGCGCGCAGCTTGGTGTCGCCGTCGTCGGGCACGCGGTACTCCACGGCGGCCCCGCATTCACGGCAGTGCTTGATCGGCCTGCGGGTGGTCATGTTCAGGCGATTTCCACGCGCAGGGTGCCCAGTCCGTCCACGCCGCCTTCCAGCACGTCGCCGCGCACCACCGCGCCCACACCCTCGGGCGTGCCGGTGAAGATGAGGTCGCCGGGCTGCAGCTCCCAGGCCGCGGACAGGTGCTCGATCGTCTCGGCGATGTTCCAGATCAGCTGCGCGACCGTGCTGCGCTGCCGGTCGGCACCGTTCACCTGCAGCCAGATGGGGGCCCTGGACACGTCGCCCGCCTGCGCGGCCGGCGTGATCGGGCCGATCGGCGCGCTGTGCTCGAAACCCTTGCCGATGCACCAGGGGCGTCCCTGCTTCTTCATGTCGTTCTGCAGGTCCCGGCGGGTCATGTCCAGGCCGATGGCGTAGCCGAAGATGTGCTGCAACGCATCGGCCGCGCGGATGTCGCGGCCGCCGCGGCCGATGGCGACAACCAGCTCGATCTCGTGGTGCAGGTTGGCCGTCAGGGTGGGGTAGGGCATGCGGCCCGTTTCGCCCGCTTCCACCGCGACGATGGCGTCCGCCGGCTTGAGGAAGAAGAAGGGCGGCTCCCGGCCGGTGAAGCCCATTTCCTTGGCGTGCTCCTCGTAGTTGCGGCCGACGCAGTAGATGCGGTGCACCGGAAAGCGGTCTGCGGTGCCCGCCACGGGCACGCTGGGAATGGGCGCAGGAGGAATCACGTAGTTCATGGTGGATGTCGGGCCTTGTCTCGGTGGAGGGCGGTGGCCTGCGCGCGCCGTGCAGGCGTCGGCAGGCCCCGGCCAGAGTGTGCCATGCACGGACGTTATGCTTGACGGACCATGAAGCTGTTCAACTATTTCCGCTCTTCGGCGTCCTACCGGGTGCGCATCGCCCTGGCGCTGAAGGGGCTGCCCTACGAATACGTGCCGGTGCACCTGGTGCGCGCGGAACACCGCGCGCCCGGCTACGCGGACCGCGTCGGGGATGCGCTGGTGCCGGCGCTGGAACTGGACGACGGCAGCACGCTCGTGCAGTCGATGGCGATCATCGAATACCTGGACGAAACGCATCCGCAGCCGCCGCTGCTGCCCGGCGACGCGCCCGGCCGGGCCCACGTGCGGGCACTGGCCCAGATGGTGGCCTGCGAGATCCACCCGGTCAACAACCTGAGGGTGCTCAAGTACCTGACCCAGACGCTGGGCCACGACGAATCGGAGAAGACCGCCTGGTATCGCCACTGGGCGCGCGGCGGCCTGGAGGCGTTCGAGCGGCAGCTCGGCCTGCTGGCCCGTGCCAGGGAGGCGGCGGGCCTGCCGCCATCACGGCTGTGCTGGGGCGATGCCCCGACGCTCGCCGACTGCTGCCTGGTGCCGCAGATCTTCAACGCGCAGCGCTTCGAGGTCGATCTGGCCGGGCTGCCGCGCACCATGGCGGCCTGGGAGGCCGCGTCCGCGCTGCCGGCGTTCCAGGCAGCCCATCCTTCCGCATGCCCCGATGCCGGGGGCTGACGCGTTGCCGCCCGCAGCGGCTTCCCTGCCGGACGGCTGGTTGCGGCCCGACTGGCCCGCGCCCGGCCACGTGCATGCGGTCTGCACGGCACGGCCGGGCGGCGTGAGCCGGGACGCCTGGGCCGCGTTGAACCTGGGCGACCACGTCGGCGACGATCCGGATGCCGTCCGGGCCAACCGGCAGTACCTGCGAGCCCGTCTGGCGGACCTCGGTGGCGGGCCCGCGGTGGCGCCCATCTTCCTGCGGCAGGTGCATGGAACGGCGGTGGCGGACCTGGACCGCGGCGTGCCGGACGGCACGGAGGCCGACGCCTGCATCGCCCGCCTGCCGGGCCGGGCGTGCACCATCATGGTCGCGGACTGCCTGCCCGTGCTGCTGACCGACCGCCAGGGTTGCGCCGTGGCGGCGGCGCATGCCGGCTGGCGCGGCCTGGCCGGCGGGGTGCTGGAACAGGCGCTCGCGCGCCTGGATGCGGACGGCGGCGTGCTGGCCTGGCTGGGCCCGTGCATCGGTCCGACCGCCTTCGAGGTGGGCGAGGAGGTGCGGGAAGCGTTCTGCGCACAGGATGCCGGAGCAGGCACGCTTTTCTCCCCGCAGGGCGGGGGCAAGTACCTGGCCGACCTGCCCGGACTGGCGCGGCGGCGGCTCGGTGCGCTGGGCGTGGCGGGCGTGTGGGGCAACGACGGGGGCGACGGCTGGTGCACCGTGCGCCAGGCCTCACGGTTCTTTTCGCACCGCGCCTCCGTGCAGCGGTTCGGCAGCACCGGCGGGCGTTTCGCCGCATGCATCTGGCTCGGATCGCGCGGTGGCTGAGGCAGCGCTCGCCGGAGGTGCGTCCCGGCCCGCCTGGCGCACGGCCTCTTCCCGCTCGCGCTGCTCGCGCTCCCGCAGGGCGCGCTTGCGGGCCGGGGTGCCGAGGATGTAGGCGACGATCGAGAGGGGCACCAGCCCATAGAGCACGAAGGTCACCGCCGCGCCCAGCAGGCTGCCCTGCGGGCTGGCGGCCTCGGCGGCGGCCATCATCACGGTGACGTACAACCAGCCGATGATTACCAGATACATGGGGCCGTCTTCCCGAAAACTGAGCTATATCGTGAAAAAGCGAAAGCGGCATTGCTTCCGGACTGTCCGCTCGGCAACAATGCCATGGCCACCGCGCGATTCCCTCCGGAGGCGCTGCCGGGATGGCATGATGGATGGGTGCGAGGAGACAAGTTCATGGATTTTGACGCAGGCTGGGCCGGCAGTACCCGGCAGATCCAGCAGAAACTGAGCGAAAGCTGGATGCAGGCGCTGGAAGCCTTCCGGCAGGCCGGCGGCCCTGCCGCTCCCGGCGCTGCTTCCACGCAGGCTCGCCCGGCCATCGCCTTTTCCCCGGACAAGCTGGCCGATGTGCAGCAGCAGTACCTGAAGGAAGCGTCGGAGCTCTGGAGCCAGGCGCTGCAGCCGGCTGCCATGAAAGACCGGCGCTTCAGCGCTCCCGCCTGGGCCGAGAGCCCCATGGCGGCCTTCGCCGCCGCGTCCTACCTGCTCAATGCCCGCACCCTGATGGGACTGGCCGATGCGGTGGAGACCGACCCCAAGACGCGCGCGCGCATCCGCTTCGGCGTGGAGCAGTGGATGGCCGCCATGGCGCCCAGCAATTTCCTCGTCTTCAACCCCGAGGCGCAGAAGAAGGCCATCGATTCCCAGGGCGAGAGCCTGGCCAAGGGCATCGCCAATCTGCTGCACGACATGCGGCAGGGCCATGTGTCCATGACCGATGAAAGTGTCTTCGAGGTGGGCCGCAACGTGGCCACCACCGAGGGCGCCGTGGTGTACGAGAACGCGCTCTTCCAGCTCATCGAATACAAGCCGCTCACGCCCAGGGTGCACCAGCGCCCGTTGCTGGTGGTGCCGCCCTGCATCAACAAGTTCTACATCCTCGACCTGCAGCCCGAGAATTCGCTCATCCGGCATGCGGTGTCCGAGGGGCACCGCACTTTCGTGGTGAGCTGGCGCAACCCGGACCAGTCCCTGGCGAACGCCACCTGGGACGATTACATCGAGGACGCGGTGCTCTGCGCCATCGACACCGTCCGCGAGATCGCCGGCAGCGACCAGATCAACGCGCTCGGCTTCTGCGTGGGCGGCACGATGCTGGCCACCGGCCTGGCCGTGCTGGCCGCCCGGGGCGAGGAGCCCGTGGCCAGCGCCACCTTTCTCACCACGTTCATCGATTTCGCCGAAACCGGCATCCTCGATGTCTTCATCGACGAGAGCTTCGTGCATTTCCGCGAACTGCAGATGGGGCAGGGCGGCCTGATGAAGGGGCAGGACCTCGCCTCCACGTTCAGCTTCCTGCGGCCCAACGACCTCGTCTGGACCTACGTGGTGGGCAACTACCTGAAGGGCGAGACGCCGCCTCCCTTCGACCTGCTCTACTGGAACAGCGATTCGACCAACCTGCCCGGGCCGTTCTACGCCTGGTACCTGCGCAACCTCTACCTCGAGAACAACCTCCGCAAGCCCGGCCGCCTGACCGTGTGCGGCGAGCCGATCGACCTGAACCTCGTGGACCTGCCTGTGTACATCTACGGATCGCGCGAGGACCATATCGTCCCCGTCGATGCCGCTTACGCATCCACCCAGGTGCTGCCTGGCGAGAAGCGCTTCGTGATGGGGGCGTCCGGCCACATCGCGGGCGTCATCAATCCGCCCGCCAAGAAGAAGCGCAGCCACTGGGTCCGCGAGGACGGCGTCCTGCCCGCCACGCTGCCCGAATGGCTGGACGGCGCGACGGAGCTCCCCGGCAGCTGGTGGTCCGACTGGGCTGCCTGGCTGCGCGGCCATGCCGGCCCGCTTGTGGCCGCGCCCAAGCGCTACGGCAAGGGCGCGCGGTTCCAGGCCATCGAGCCGGCGCCGGGACGCTATGTGCGCGAGCGGGCCTGAGGCGCCGCTCCACCCCTTTTCCCATCATTACCTTTGAGGATCGACATGGAAGACATCGTCATCGTTTCGGCCGTCCGCACGGCCGTGGGCAAGTTCGGCGGCGCGCTCGCCAAGACCCCGGCCACCGAGCTGGGCGCCATCGTGATCAAGGAGGCGCTGGCCCGTGCCAACGTGCCGCTGGACCAGGTGGGTGAAGTGATCATGGGGCAGGTGCTCACGGCAGGCGTGGGCCAGAATCCCGCGCGCCAGGCTATGATGAAGGCCGGCGTGGCCAAGGAAACGCCGGCGCTGACCATCAACGCCGTCTGCGGTTCCGGCCTCAAGGCCGTGATGCTCGCGGCCCAGGCCGTGGCCACGGGCGACAGCGAGATCGTGGTCGCGGGCGGCCAGGAGAACATGAGCCTCGCGCCCCACGTGCTCAACGGCTCGCGCGAGGGCCAGCGCATGGGCGACTGGAAGATGACCGACTCGATGATCGTGGACGGCCTGTGGGACGTGTACAACCAGTACCACATGGGCATCACCGCCGAGAACGTCGCCAGGCAGGAAGGCATTTCCCGCGAGCAACAGGACGCGCTCGCCCTCGGCAGCCAGCAGAAGGCCGCCGCTGCGCAGGACGCGGGCCGCTTCAAGGACGAGATCGTCGGCGTGAGCCTGCCCCAGAAGAAGGGCGACCCCATCGTCTTCGAGGCCGACGAGTACCTCAATCGCAAGACCAATGCCGAGGCGCTGGCGGGCCTGCGCCCGGCCTTCGACAAGGCCGGCACCGTGACGGCCGGCAACGCGTCGGGCCTCAACGACGGCGCGGCCGCCGTGGTGGTGATGAGCGCGAAGAAGGCTGCGGCCCTGGGGCTCAAGCCGCTGGCGCGCATCGCCGCCTACGCCACGAGCGGCCTCGATCCCGCCACCATGGGCCTGGGCCCCGTGCCCGCGACGCGCAAGGTGCTGCAGCGCGCCGGCTGGACCGCGGCCGACGTGGACCTGTTCGAGCTGAACGAAGCCTTCGCCGCGCAGGCCTGCGCCGTCAACCAGCAGCTGGGCATCGATCCCGCCAAGGTGAATGTGAATGGCGGCGCGATCGCCATCGGCCACCCGATCGGCGCCTCGGGCTGCCGCGTGCTGGTGACCCTGCTGCACGAACTGCAGCGCCGCGGCGCCCGCAAGGGCGTGGCTGCGCTGTGCATCGGGGGGGGCATGGGCGTCTCGCTCGCGGTGGAGCGGATCTGAGTTTTCCGGACGGCCCGCCGTACTGCAGCCGCACGTGGTGCGGCTTTTTTGCAGGCTGCGGCGGCGGGGCGCCATCCGGCGGCCGCGCCTGTCCAGGAACCTCGCACACCCGGCAGCGGCTGGGTGTTTTCCTCAACAGTGGGGCGCGGAATCTTGGGTAGAGTGGTTGCGTGAATCGTTGACTAGGAGATAAATCACATGAATCAGAAAGTAGCGTATGTCACTGGGGGCATGGGTGGCATCGGAACGGCCATCTGCCAGCGGCTGCACAAGGATGGCTTCAAGGTCATCGCGGGCTGCGGCCCGACCCGGGACCATGCCAAGTGGCTGGCCGAGCAGAAGGCCCTGGGCTTCACGTTCCATGCGTCCGTCGGCAACGTCGGCGACTGGGATTCCACGGTGGCGGCCTTCACCAAGGCCAAGGCCGAGCACGGCAGCATCGACGTGCTGGTGAACAACGCCGGCATCACGCGCGACCGCATGTTCGTGAAGATGTCCCGCGAGGACTGGGATGCGGTGATCGAAACCAACCTCAACAGCATGTTCAACGTGACCAAGCAGGTCGTGGGCGACATGGTGGAAAAGGGCTGGGGCCGCATCATCAACATCAGCAGCGTGAACGGCGAGAAGGGCCAGGCCGGCCAGACCAACTACTCGGCAGCGAAGGCCGGCATGCACGGCTTCTCGATGGCGCTGGCGCAGGAACTCGCCACCAAGGGCGTGACGGTGAACACCGTGAGCCCGGGGTACATCGGCACCGACATGGTCAAGGCCATCCGGCCCGACGTGCTGGAGAAGATCGTCGCCACCGTGCCGGTCAAGCGCCTGGGCGAACCCAGCGAGATCGCCTCGATCATCGCGTGGCTGGCGTCGGAAGAAGGGGGCTACGCCACCGGGGCCGATTTCTCGGTCAACGGCGGCCTGCACATGGGCTGACGCCCAGGATTCCCCGCACGGAAAAAAACCCCGCTACGGCGGGGTTTTTTTATTGGGGGAGTAAGAAGGGAATGGAACGAAGGTCAGGGTCCGCGCCCGCCGGGCTCGGCAGAACCCGTTGGGATTCCGCCTGTGTCCGACTGCTGTCTGGTGCCCGCCTTTTCAGAAACGGCCGGGAGCGCGCTTGCGGTCGCGTTCGTCTTCAGGCCATGCGGACAGGATTGCAGAGGTGTTCATCGTTAGCTCCTTGGATGCATCCACAACGCGGCGTCTTCCCGGAGCGTTGACAGTAGAACGAAAAAAAATGCAACCAGCCGAAGGCTTTTCTTTTGCTCCTAAAAAAGGAGCAATCAAGTTATGGGCTGTAACGGTGTTTGCGGGAAATTTCAGCGCACCGTTACAGCATTTTACTTGTCCGCCCCTTGTTCCAGGGCCTCGATGGATTCGGAAAGTTCCAACCAGCGTTCCTCCAGTTGACCGGTTTCGTCCCCGCAGGCCTTGAGGCGGCGGCCGCAGTCGGCGATCTCGGCGGGGGGCAGGGGTTGGCTCAGGCGCTGTTCCAGCTCGGCCTTTTCCGAGGCCAGGGCAGCCAGGCGCTGGTTGATCTGGTCGAGCTCGCGCCGCAAGGGGCGGGTTTTCTCCGCGAGCTGCTGCCGGGCCTGGGCACCGAGCTTGCGTTGTTCCCGGGCATCCTTCGGTGCCGCGGCGGGAGCGGCCGCAGGTGCGGACACCGGCGGGGCCACGGGTGCGGGAGGCCGGGCAGTGGAGTCTTCCCGGGGCGCCGCCGGGGCGGAGGCCAGTGCGCGGGCCTCGTCGCGCAGCCGCTTGGATTCGTCGAGCAGGTAGCGCTGGTAGTCGTCCAGATCGCCGTCGAAGGGGCCCACGGCCCCGCGTCCCACCAGCCAGAATTCGTCGCAGACCGCGCGCAGGAGCGCCCGGTCGTGGCTCACCAGCATCACCGTGCCCTCGAACTCGTTGAGCGCCATCGACAGTGCTTCGCGCGTGGCGAGGTCCAGGTGGTTGGTCGGCTCGTCGAGCAGCAGCAGGTTGGGGCGTTGCCAGACGATCATCGCCAGCACCAGCCGGGCCTTCTCGCCGCCGCTCATCGTGCCCACGGATTGCTTGACCATGTCGCCCGAGAAGTTGAAGGTGCCCAGGTAGTTGCGCAGGTCCTGCTCACGGCTGGGCTCGCGCGACTGGGCGCCCAGCTCCTTCGCGAGGCGGATCATGTGTTCCAGCGGGTTGTCGGCGGGCCGCAGCACGTCGAGTTCCTGCTGGGCGAAGTAGCCGATGGACAGGCCCTTGCCTTCGGTCACGCTGCCGGACAGCGGCCGCATGGTGCGCGCGATGGTCTTGACCAGCGTGGATTTGCCCTGGCCGTTCGCGCCGAGGATGCCGATGCGCTGGCCTGCCAGGACCGAGCGGTTCACGTGGCGCAGGATGGTCTTGGGGGCGCCGCCGTCCTCGTCCAGGTAGCCGAAGGACGCATCCGTGATCGCCAGCATCGGGTTGGGCAGGTTGGCGGGCTCCTTGAAGCTGAAGGTGAACTCCGCACCCATGAGCACGGGGGCGATTTTCTCCATCCGCTCCAGCGCCTTGACCCGGCTCTGGGCCTGCTTGGCCTTGCTGGCCTTGGCCTTGAAGCGGTCGATGAACTTCTGCAGGTGGGCGATCTTGTCCTGCTGCTTGGCATAGCTGGCGGCCTGCAGTTCCATCTGCTGGGCGCGCAGTTCCTCGAAGCGGCTGTAGTTGCCGCCGTAGCGCGTCAGCCGCGCGTTGTCGATGTGCAGCGTGACCGTGGTGATGGCGTCCAGGAACTCCCGGTCGTGGCTGATGACGATCAGGGTGCCGGCATAGCGCTGCAGCCAGGCTTCCAGCCAGACGAGGGCGTCGAGGTCCAGGTGGTTGGTCGGCTCGTCCAGCAGCAGCAGGTCGCTCGGGCACATGAGGGCCCGCGCGAGCTGCAGGCGCATGCGCCAGCCACCGGAGAAGCTGTTCACGGGCCTGCCCAGTTCCTCCACCTTGAAGCCCAGGCCGAGGATGAGCGCCTGGGCGCGTGGCACGGCATCGTGCTCGCCGGCATCCCCGAGGTCCGCGTAGGCCTGCGCGATCGCCATGCCGTCGCCGGATTCTTCCGCAGCCTGCAGTTCGCCGCGCAGCGCGCTGAGCCGCGTGTCGCCGTTCAGCACGAAGTCGGTGGCGGATTCCTCCGTCTCGGGCATGTGCTGCGCCACCTGGGCCATGCGCCAGGTGGGGGGCATCGAGAAGTCGCCGCCGTCCTCGTGGAGCGAGCCGTTGAGCAACGCGAAAAGGGTGGATTTGCCGGCACCGTTGCGTCCCACGAGGCCGACTTTCTCGCCGGGGTTGAGGGTGACGCTGGCGCTGTCCAGCAACACCTTGGCGCCGCGGCGCAAGGTGACATTGTTCAGAAGGATCATGATCGAATCACAGCGGGCCGCCCGTGGGGCCCGCGACAAAGCAACCGCGCATGGTAGCGGATGCGGTGGAATGCGCCCGCGCGGCCTGCGGCGTGCAGCCCGGGGACGCAGGGGACAGGGGTCAGGCGGCGGAGGGCGGCGGGGCCAGTACCAGCGCCTCGCGCGTGAGCAGCAGCACCTGGTCCTCGCCCGCGCTGGTCTCGAGCCAGAAGGCCGGCAGATGCGGGAAAGCGGCTTCGAAATGCGCGCGCTCGTTGCCGATCTCGAGGATGAGCACGCCGTCCTCGCGCAGCGCGGCCGGCGCATCCGCCAGCAGCCTGCGGACGAAGTCCATGCCGTCGGCGCCGCCCGCCAGCGCCAGTTCCGGTTCGGCGCGGTACTCCTGCGGGAGCGCCGCCATGCTGGCCGCGTTCACGTAGGGCGGGTTGCAGAGGATCAGGTCCCACGGGCCGGGAACGGACGAGAGGCCGTCCGAGAGGGCCAGCGCCACGCGGCCTTGGAGGCCGTGGCGCTCGACGTTGATGCGGGCGACGTCGAGGGCATCCGGGGACAGGTCCGCGCCGGTCACGCGCACGTCGGGGTAGGCCATGGCCGCCAGCACGGCGAGGCTGCCGTTGCCGGTGCACAGGTCGAGCACGTCGCGCGTATGCTCCCCGAGGAAGCCGTCGATGCTGCCGTCCGCGAGCAGTTCCGCGATGAAGCTGCGCGGGACGATGGCGCGCTCATCGACATAGAACGGCACGCCCTGCAGCCAGGCCTCCTGCGTCAGGTAGGCCGCGGGCTTGCGGGAGGCGATGCGCTGCTCGATCAGCTCCGCGACCTGCGCCTGCCGGTCGGGCGCCACGCTGGCGGCATCTTCCAGCGGCGTGTCCAGCGGCAGGCCCAGGCGCCACAGCACCAGCCAGGCGGCCTCGTCGTGCGCATTCGTGGTGCCGTGCCCGAAGGCCACGCCGGCAGCGTCCAGGCGCGCGGCTGCGCTCGCGACCAGTTCCGGCACGGTATCGCCGCGCACGGGGCCCGCGGGCGGGACGGGTCGGGGTGTCGTGCTCATGCTGCGGCGGCCTGTGCGTTCAGCCGCTCCAGCGTGCGGCGATAGATGTTCTTGAGCGGCTCCACGTCGGCGACCACGACATGCTCGTCGATCTTGTGGATGGTGGCGTTGGGCGGGCCCAGTTCGATGACCTGCGGGCAGACGCGGGCGATGAAGCGCCCGTCGCTGGTGCCGCCGGTGGTGGACAGCTCGGTGGCGATGCCGGTCTCCTCCGTGATCGCCTGCTGCACCGCAGCCACCAGCTCGCCGGGCGTCGTGAGGAAGGGTTGTCCCCCGAGCGTCCAGGTGAGGTCGTATTCGAGTCCGTGCCGGTCCAGCAGGTTGTGCACGCGGGTCTTCAGCCCTTCTGCCGTGGATTCGGTGCAGAAGCGGAAATTGAAGTCCACCACCACGGTGCCGGGGATGACGTTGGTCGCACCCGTGCCGCCGTGGATGTTGCTGATCTGCCAGCTGGTGGGGGGGAAGTAGTCGTTGCCGCGGTCCCACTCCGTGGCGGCCAGTTCCGCGAGTGCCGGCAGCGCCTGGTGAATGGGGTTGCGGGCGAGCTGGGGGTAGGCGATATGGCCCTGGATGCCGCGCACGGTGAGCTTGCCCGACAGGGTGCCGCGACGGCCGTTCTTGATCATGTCGCCGGTCTTGCGCACGGAGGTGGGCTCGCCCACGATGCACCAGTCCAGCGTCTCGCCACGGGCGGCCAGCTCTTCCACCACCACCTTGGTGCCGTCCACCGAAGGGCCTTCTTCGTCGCTGGTCAGCAGGAAGGCCAGCGCGATGGACGGTTCGGGCGTGGCGGCCAGGAATTCCTCCACCGCCACGACGAAGGCGGCGATGGAGGTCTTCATGTCGCTGGCGCCCCGGCCGTAGAGCCGTCCATCCCGGTGGGAGGGCGTGAACGGCGGGCTGTTCCACTGCTCCAGCGGGCCGGTGGGCACCACGTCGGTGTGGCCCGCGAACACCAGGGTCCGCGCGGGGGCGGTAGCGCCGCCGGTCGCAGCCCGGCGTGCCCAGAGGTTGCTGACGCGGAAGCTGTCCGGCCCGCTGTCCATGCGCTCGCAGGTGAAGCCCAGCGGGGCCAGGCGCTCGGCCAGCAGTTCGAGGCAGCCGGCATCCTCGGGCGTGACGGACGGACGGGAGATGAGCTGTTCAGCCAGGATCAGGGTACGGGACATCGTGGACGCGGAGCGCACTGGAACGCGCTCCGGAAGAAAGTTGGAAAAAAGGCGCCGCCCGCGGCCCGCAGTACGGGCCCGGGACGGCGCGCTGGATCACTGGGGCTTGACGTCCAGGACGATCTCGGTGAAAGAGGGCTGGTCTTCGTCGTCCTGCGCGCCCGCGTCCTTGCGGTCGCGCGCGGCCTTGGCGGCGATCGAGAAGTCGTTCTGCAGGCGCCACATCAGGTTGGTGGGCGAATCGGCATAGGCCAGGCCTTCCTTGCGGTCGATGCGGCCTTCGATGACCAGGCGGGCCAGGTCATGCTCGAACGTCTGCGAGCCTTCGGCCATGGATTTTTCCATGGCCTCGCGCACGCCGGAGAAATTGCCCTGCTCGATCATCTCGCCCACGAGCTTGGTGTTGAGCAGCACTTCCACCGCGGGCAGGCGCTCGCCGGCGGGAGAGCGCACCAGGCGCTGCGAGACGATGGCCTTCAGGGCCGAGGCCAGGTCGCCCAGCATGGTGGGGCGCACCTCGACCGGGTAGAAGCTGAGGATCCGGTTCAGCGCGTGGTAGCTGTTGTTGCCGTGCAGGGTGGCGAGGCACAGGTGGCCCGACTGCGCATACGCGATGGCCGCGGACATGGTCTCGCGGTCGCGGATCTCGCCGATCAGGATCACGTCGGGCGCCTGGCGCAGCGCGTTCTTCAGTGCGGTCTGCAGGGACTGGGTGTCGGAGCCGATCTCGCGCTGGTTGATGATCGACTTCTTGTTCTTGAACTGGTACTCGACCGGGTCTTCCACCGTGAGGATGTGGCCCGTGAGCTGCGTGTTGCGGCTGTCGATCATCGAGGCCAGCGTGGTGCTCTTGCCCGAGCCCGTCGCCCCCACGACCAGCAGCAGGCCGCGCTTCTCGAGGATCAGTTCGCCGAGGATGGGCGGCAGGTTGAGGCTGGACAGCTCCGGGATGTGCTGCGCGATGAACCGCACGACCACTGCGTAGCTGCCCCGCTGGCGCATGGCGCTCACGCGGAAGCGGCCCACGCCCGTGAGTGGCACGCCCATATTGAGCTCGCCGGTTTCCTCCAGCTCCTCGATGCGGTCCGGCGGCACGATTTCGGCCAGCAGGTTCTTCGGTGCATCGAAGGGCAGCAGCTGGCTGTTGACGGGCACGCACTCGCCGTTGATCTTGATGAGGACCGGGGCGTTGGCCGAGAGATAGACGTCCGAGGCCCGCTTTTCGGCCATCAGCCGGAGAATCCGCTCCATCGTGCTCATGGGGTGTCCCTTGCGAAGGTGGTGGAAGGGTCGGGTGGCCGCGGCCCGGCGGGTGCCGTGGGCCGCGGCGCCGGCCGTCAGTCGCGCAGCAGGTCGTTCAGGCTGGTGGTGGAGCGGGTCTTCGCATCCACCTTCTTGACGATGATGGCCGCGTACATGCTGTACTTGCCGTCGCCCTTGGGCAGGCTGCCGCTCACCACCACCGAGCCCGCCGGCACGCGGCCGTAGCTCACGGTGTCGGTGGTGCGGTCGTAGATGGGGGTGCTCTGGCCGATGTACACGCCCATGGAGATGACGGAGTTCTCTTCGACGATCACGCCTTCGACGATCTCCGAGCGCGCGCCGATGAAGCAGTTGTCCTCGATGATGGTCGGGTTGGCCTGCAGGGGCTCCAGCACGCCGCCGAGGCCCACGCCGCCGGACAGGTGCACGTGCTTGCCCACCTGCGCGCAGGAGCCGACGGTGGCCCAGGTATCGACCATGGTGCCTTCGTCCACGTAGGCGCCGATGTTCACGTAGCTGGGCATGAGGATCGCGCCCTTGGCGATGAAGCTGCCGCGGCGCGCCACGGCCGGCGGCACCACGCGCACGCCGGTGGCGGCCATCTCGGCGGCCGAACGGCCGGCGAACTTGGTCGGCACCTTGTCGTAGAAGCCGAGGCTGCCGGCCTCGATCAGCTCGTTGTCCTTCAGGCGGAACGACAGCAGCACGGCCTTCTTGATCCACTGGTGCACGGTCCACTGGCCGACGCCCTCGCGGGTGGCCACGCGCAGCTTGCCGGCATCGAGTTCGGCGATCACGTGCTCGACGGCATCCTGCACCTCGCGCGGGGCGGCGGAGGGCGAGAGGCTGGCGCGGTTCTCCCAGGCGGTGTCGATGATGTTCTGCAGTTGTTGGGTCATGGTCCGTTCGGGAATCAGGGATGGGATTGGATGAATTGCACGATGCGGCGCGCGGCTTCGAGGCATTCCTCGACCTCGGCCACGAGCGCCATGCGCACGCGCCCGGCACCGGGATTGCGGCCGCCGGATTCGCGCGCGAGGTAGCTGCCCGGCAGCACGGTCACATTGTATTGAGCGAGCAGGGCGCGGGCGAATGCCGCATCGTCCATGCCGAGGCGTTCCGGCACGCCGGCCCAGAGATAGAAGCCGGCGTCCGGCAGGGCGACGTCCATCACCTGCGCGAGCAGCGGCGTGACCTGCTCGAACTTGCGGCGGTAGAGGTCGCGATTCTCCTGGACGTGCGCCTCGTCGCTCCAGGCGGCGATGCTCGCGCCCTGCACGGCCGGCCCCATGGCGCTGCCGTGGTAGGTGCGGTAGAGCAGGAAGGCCTTCATCAGCGCGGCATCGCCCGCCACGAACCCGCTGCGCAGGCCCGGCACGTTGCTGCGCTTGGAGAGGCTGGTGAAGGCCACGAGGTTGCGGAAATCCGTCCGTCCGAGCCGGGCCGCGGCCTCGAGCCCGCCCAGCGGGGGCTCGTCCCGGAAATAGATCTCGCTGTAGCACTCGTCGGAGGCGATCACGAAGCCGTAGCGGTCGCTGAGCGCGAAGAGTTTTTCCCACTCGGCCAGCGGCATGACCGCCCCCGTGGGATTGCCCGGCGAACAGACGAAGAGCAACTGCGTGTGTTTCCAGACGTCCTCGGGAACGCCGTCCCAGTCCACCGCGAAATTGCGCGCCGGATCGCTGGGGGCGTAGTAGGCGCGGGCGCCCGAGAGCAGGGCCGCGCCTTCGTAGATTTGATAGAACGGGTTGGGGCAGACCACGGTCGCGCCTTCGCGCGTGGGATCGATCACGGTCTGGGCGAACGCGAACAGGGCTTCGCGGGAGCCGTTCACGGGCAGGACCTGCGTCGCGGCATCCACCGCGATGCCGTAGCGGCGCTGCAGCCATTGCGCGCAGGCTTCGCGCAGGCGGGGATCGCCTGCGGTGGCGGGGTAGCTGGCGAGACCGCCCAGGTGGTCCGTCAGGGCCTGCCGGATGAAGGCCGGCGTGGGATGGCGGGGTTCGCCCATGCCGAGGCTGATCGCCGGGAGGCCGGCGGGGGGCTGCACCCCCGCGAAGAGCTGCCGCAGCCGCTCGAACGGATAGGGCTGCAAATGGGTGAGCAGGGGATTCATGGGGCGCCATTATCGGGGCTGCGCGGGACGTCGCCCGGGCGGGCTCGGCGTATTCCCGCCTTGTCAATCGTCCGTAAGTGCCCGCCAATACCATGCGGAGGGCCACTACGATGGATGACGAGAAAAGAGGAGACAAGAGCATGGCTGCCTTCCTGCCGCTGCGTCCGGGCGTCCGGCTTCTGCGCGGACTGCGGATTCCCGCCAAGCTGGCGCTGTGCACGGGCGTGGCACTGGCTGCGCTGGGCCTGACCGTGTGGGCCTGCGCCGCATGGGGCGCGGCTGCCGGCGCCGGGATGGCCTCGGCATGGGGGGCGATCCTGGTCTATCTCGGCCTGGCGCTGGCGGCGGGGCTGTCGGATGACCTGGGCCGCGTGGCCGAGGCCATGGAGGCGGCCGCGCGCGGCGACCTGTCCCGCTCCGTGCCGTCCGGCGGACGGGACGAGCCGGCGATGCTGGCGCAGTCGCTGGCCCGCATGGTGGTGACGCTCTCCTCCATGGTGGCCGACATCCGCAGCAATGCGGCGCTGGTCGCGCATGCCGGCCACAGTCTGGCCGTGGACAACCGGGCCCTGGCCGAGCGCACGGAGCAGCAGGCCGCGAGCCTGGAGCAGACCGCCGCCAGCGTGGAGCAACTGGTGGCCGCCGTGCAGCAGAACGCCCAGACGGCGCAGGCGGCGGACCGGCGGGCGTCGGAGCTGCGCGCGGCGGCCGACGAGGGCACGCAGGCCATGGGCCGCGCCGTGGATTCGGTGCAGGCGATCCAGCAGGGCGCACGGCGCATGGCGGAGATCACCGGCGTGATCGATTCCATCGCGTTCCAGACCAACATCCTGGCGCTCAATGCGGCCGTGGAAGCCGCCCGCGCGGGCGAGCAGGGCCGCGGTTTCGCGGTCGTGGCGGCGGAGGTGCGCACGCTGGCCCAGCGCTCGGGCCAGGCGGCGCGCGAGATCCGCGACCTGATCGGCGATTCCGTGCGGCAGGTGGAGGCGAGCGCCGCGCTCATGCGCGCCGCGGGCGACGGCATCGGCGGCATGGCGGAGGGCATCCGCGGCGTGGCCGCCCACGTGAGCGAAATTTCGGGCTCGGGCGCCCAGCAGAGTGCCGGCCTGGCGGAGGTCAGCGCGGCCGTGCAGCAGATCGACGGAGTCACCCAGCACAACGCGCGCATGGTGGGCCATGCCGTGCAGCAGGCGGAGGCGCTCGGCAGCCGCGCCGCCACGCTGGCGAAGGCGGTGCAGGCCTTCCGGCTGCAGCAGGGGACGGCCGACGAGGCGCAGGCCCTGGTGGCGCGTGCCGCGGCGCAGCGCGCGGCCGCCGGGTCCCGGGAGGCATTCCTGCGGCAGCTGACCGATCCGGCCCAGCCCTTCCATGACCGGGACATGTATGTCTTCGTGCTGGACCGGGCCGGTACCTACCTGGCTTTCGGCGGCAATCCCGCCAAGGTGGGCACCCGGGTGCAGGACATCCCCGGCATCGATGGCGCGCGGCTGGTGGAGGACATCGTGGCGCAGGCCGAGCGCGCACCCGGCTGGGTGGAGTACGACATCACCAACCCGGCCACGGGCAAGGTGCAGACCAAGATGTCCTATGTGCAGGCGCTGGAGGGCGCGTACCTGGGCTGCGGCGTGTACAAGTCGCTCGCGGCCCGGGGATGAACCACGGTGCGGGCACCGGCTGGTGCCCACCGCGCGGCAGTCACTGCGTTCCGCCGCCCCGGCGCTCGCGGGCGCGTGCCAGGGCTGCCGCGATGGCAGCGCGGCGGTCTTCGGCGGACGGCTGGATGCTCGAGGCCGGCGACGCAGGGCGAATGTCTTCCTGCAATGGCGCGTGCCCGGACTGGACCGCGGGCGCTGCGGTGGCATGGTCCGGTTCCAGGGCGGAGGCCGTTGGGGCCCGCTCCGCGTCCGAGGCCGTGCGCAGGCGGTGCACCTGGTAGCGCTGCCGGGCCCGGCCGGCCTGCGTGGCGGACCATGCGGCCCATCCCGTGGCATCGCCGGTGGCGTTCTCCATCGCGATGCAGTCCACGGGGCACACGGGAATGCAAAGCTCGCATCCGGTGCAATGGGCCTCGATCACGGTGTGCATGCGCTTGTGGGTGCCCAGGATCGCATCCGTGGGGCAGGCCTTGATGCACAGGGTGCAACCGATGCAGGCCAGCTCGTCGATCACGGCGAGGCCGCGGGGCCTTTCGGCGCCGCACTGCGGGTCGAGCGGCAGCGGCGCGCGCCCGGTGAGCGCTGCCAGGCGCGCGACGCCCTCGGCGCCTCCCGGCGGGCACCGGTTGATGTCCGCCGTTCCTTCAGCGACCGCATCCGCATACGAGGCGCAGTCGGGGTACCCGCAACGGGTGCACTGCGTCTGCGGCAACGCCGCATCGATCCGGGCCGCCAGGCCGCCGCGTGGGATGGCGGCAGCGGCGGGAGACGCCGTCAAGCCTTCTTGGGCGCGCTGCGCCGGCTGCGCGCCTGCGGTGCGGCGGTGGCGGTCGGCAGTTCCTCGGACAGCAGGTCCGCGGGCGCGGCGGCAGCTCCGGTGCGGCGGCGGGGCGCGTCTTCGCTGGGCACGGAGGCGCTGTCCACCGTGGTGGCGGGCTGCGGATCGTGGGCGAGGATGAAGTCCCGCACCTGCGGATAGACGATCTCGCGCCAGCGGCGGCCGCTGAAGATGCCGTAGTGGCCCGCGCCCTTGACCTCGAAGTGGCGGCGGTCCTTCTCGGGGATGGCCGTGCACAGGCCGTGCGCGGCTTCCGTCTGGCCCGAGCCGGAGATGTCGTCCAGTTCGCCTTCGATGGTCAGCAGGGCGGTGCTGCGGATGTCCTGCGGTCGAACGCGCTCTGGCTGGCCCTCGGGCGAGCGCACGTCCCAGGTGCCGTTGACGAGGCCGTAGTCCTGGAAGACCGTCTTGATGGTCTCGAGGTAGTAGTCCGCGTCCATGTCGAGCACGGCGTTGTATTCGTCGTAGAACTTGCGGTGGGCCTCGGCGCTGGCGTCGTCGCCCTTGACCAGGTCCTTGAAGTAGTCGTAGTGGCTCTTGGCGTGGCGGTCCGGGTTCATGGCCACGAAGCCCGTGTGCTGCAGGAAGCCCGGGTACACGCGGCGCCCGGCGCCGGGGAAGCTGTCCGGCACGCGGTAGATGACGTTGTTCTCGAACCACTCGAAGCTGCGCTGCGTGGCGAGGTTGTTCACCGCCGTGGGCGATTTGCGCGCGTCGATCGGGCCGCCCATCATGGTCATGGACAGGGGTGTCTTCTCGCCACGGCTGGCCATGAGGGAGACGGCCGCGAGCACCGGCACCGTGGGCTGGCACACGCTCATCACGTGGCAGTTGCCATAGCGGGACTGCAGCAGGCGGATGAATTCCTGCACGTAGTTCACGTAGTCGTCCAGGTGGAACTCACCCTCCGACAGCGGCACGAGGCGGGCGTTCTTCCAGTCGGTGACGAAGACCTTGTGGCCCTGCAGCATGGTGCGCACGGTGTCGCGCAGCAGCGTGGCGTAGTGGCCCGACAAGGGGGCCACGATCAGCACCGCGGGCTGGCGCTTGATGGTCTCGAGCGTGCCGGGGTTGTCGCAGAAGCGCTTGAAGCGGCGCAACTCGCAGAAGGGCTTGTCCAGCTCCACCCGTTCGTGGATGACCACCTCGTGGCCGTCCACCTGGACGGTGGAGATGCCGAACACCGGCTTCTCGTAGTCCTTGCCCAGCCGGTACAGCAGGTCGTACCCGGCGGACATGCGCTGGGCGTAGGTCGTGTGGCTGAACGGCGAGACCGGGTTGCTGTAGATCTTGGAGACGGTCTGCGCGAGTTCCGCGAACGGCTCCATCAGGGAACGCTGCGTTTCGTAGAGGTTGTAGAGCATGGGGGCGGCTCGGCGAAAAATGTTGCAGTGCAATATAGCAGCAGTTCGCGCCGGGCGTGTGGCGTGAAACTACGGATAAGGAGTCGCCAATGCGACAGTCGGATGCATCGATCCAGCAACGGATGGTTGCTACTGTTTTGATAGCTGTAAGCTGAAGTAACCACGCGGTGGGCGTGCCTTTTGGGCCTCCGGGAGGTCAGGCGTGGTCGCGCAGCCACGCTTCGAATGCCTCGCGCGAGCTGTTGCGCAGCGCCCGCCGGAAGGTGGTGCGGTCGCCCAGGTAGAGGCAGTGCCGTATCACGGTGTAGGCATTGAAGCTGGTCTGCGGGTTGGCTTCCTCGAAATGCTGCTTGTAGCGCTTCACGGTGCCCAGCGTGGCCCGCAGCAGGGTGTTGAACCGCGCCCGGGTGATGCCGGGCGCCCATCCGCGGATGTCCGCCACGAACAGGTCCACCTTGCGCGGATCGAAATCGCTGTCCTTGAAGAAATGGTTGGCGATCTTCAGGAAGGTGAAGGCGTTGAGCTCGCTGCCGGGCGGCGCCGGCCGCTCTTCCTGGGGCCCGGCCGCGGCGGCTTCCGGCTCCGTGGCATCCGGCAGCTCGGTTTCGTCCGGGGCATGCCGCAGTCCGGCCTCGGTCTCGTCGCGGATCTGGCGGAATTCCCGGTCGGCCAGCTCGAACAGGGCCGAAAGCACGTTGATGCGGCGCTTGAGCTGGCCCGGAATGGCTTTCTTGTACTTGATCTTGTGGTCCAGCACGCTCCAGGAGTCCTGGATGATGGTGCGCACCTGCAGCTCGAAGGGCTGGGCGGCGTAGGCCGCATGCTCCGGCAGGCCGGCCTGGGCGGCGTTGAGGCGCAGGTCCAGGTGCAATCCCTTGTAGCCGAACGAGCCCTCGGTGCTTTCCATGGCCGACACCTTGTCGGTCACGTCGATCACGTCGAAATGCGACCGTACGGCCTGGGCCACTTTTTCCAGCTCGTCCTCGTACAGGCAGACCACCCGCACCCCGATCAGGTCGGTGATGTAGTGCCGGATTTCATAGGGCGTGTTGCTTTCTTCCAGCGCCGCACGGTATTTGCGGGAGAACTTCGCGATACATTCCAGACGGTCCTTGACGCGGCCTTCCACCTTGGTGATATCCAGGTGGGGCGTGCGCGAGAGGATGGACTGCAGCAGGGCGATATAGGAGGCGCAGGCATATTGCAGGGCGGGTAGCTCCTGCTCATAGAAGGCTTCGAAGCCTCTTTCTTCCCTGGAAAAATCGAGCGACGGCATGAAAAAGGCAAAAGTACCGGAACGAAGGCTGCAGGGCGAAGGATACCGCCTGCCGGCAGGCGGGCGCTGCAATCCGTGCCGCGCACCGGCGCGTGCCGTTGCGCCGTTGCCCTGCGGGGGCTTGCCAGCGCAGGCCGGCCGTGCCACGCTGCGCTGCGCATGAGCCCCCTTCCATTCCTCCGCCGTCCGGGCCAGCGCTCCCCAGGCAGTCCGACGCGGTTCTGGCACGTGCGCCTGGCGTTCGCGCCGCTGCTGTCGGCGGCGTTGCTGGGAATCACCTACCTGTACTGGCACCATGCCGACCAGCTGCAGGAAACCCGGCGCCGCCAGAACTTCGACGCGGCGGCCGAGCGGGTGGTGTCGGCGCTGCGCGACCGCATGGGCGCCTACGAAATGGTGCTGCGCGGCCTCAAGGGCTATGTGGATGGCTCCACGTCGATCGAGCAGGGCGAATTCTCCGCCTACGTGCATGCGCTGCAGATGGACCAGACGCGGCCGGGCCTGCAGGCCCTGTGCCTGCTCGAGCAGGTGCCGTATGAAGGCCTGCGGGCGCATGTCCAGGCGATGCGGGCGCAGGGGCTGGACCGCTACGAGGTGCGCTCGCGCGGGGACCGCGGCGCCTATGCCGTCATCTCCCGGGTGGAACCGCGCACCCGGGGCAACCTGACCGCGCTGGGCTTCGACGTTGCCAGCCTGCCCGCTGCCCGCGAAGCCCTGGACCGCGCGCGCGATTCGGGGGCCCTGGCGCTGTCCGGCCTCTGGAGCGTGGGGGGCGACGACGATCCCGGTCTCATGATGTTCCTGCCCGTCTATGCCGGCGGGGGAACGCCGGCCACGCAGGAAGCGCGGCGCGCGGCCATCCGGGGCTGGGTGGCGGCGCCGTTCCGCGTGGCGGCCGTGGCCGGCGCCCTGCTGGGCGAGCTGGACCCGGGCGTGTCGCTGCGCATCCAGGATGGCCTGGCCGGCGGCAATGCCGATGCGGACGTGGGAGAACTCTACAACTCCCGCGATGCGGCGGAGCCGGCCCCCCATCTGTCCGGCGAGCGGCTGCGGGCGGCGCGCGTGCTGATCGTGGGCGGCCGGCCCTGGACGCTCACCATGGAGCCCCTGCCGGCGTTCGACCACCGCCTGGGCCGCGACAACTACGCGCTCATCGCCTGGCTGGGGGCGTTGTTCAGCGTGCTGGCGGGCTGGTTCATCGCCATGCAGGCCACCGGCCACCAGCGCGCGCTGGCCCTGGCCCAGTCGATGACGAGCGAGCTGCGCACCGCGCGCGACAACCTGGAAGGCATCCTGCAGGCCGTTCCGGACCTGCTGTTCGAACTGGACGCCGGTGGACGCATCCATTACCACCGTTCGGCCCGGTCCGACCTGTCGGCCGAACCCAGCCAGGCATTCGAAGGCCGGATGCTGGCGGAGGTCCTGCCGCCGGGCGTGGCCTCGGAGTTCATGCAGGCACTGCGCGAAGCCGAATCCCAGGGGGTGTCGCTGGGTCGGCAATACCACCAGGACACGGCCATGGGGCAGCGCTGGTTCGAACTGTCGGTGGCGCGCCGGCTCGGTGTGGACTCCGCCGCAGGGCAGGGCGGCGGCACCTCCCGCTATGTGGCCCTGGCCCGGGACATCACGGCGCGCCGCGATGCCGAGGCGGCCATGCACCGCATGGCGTACTACGACGCGCTCACGGGCCTGCCCAACCGGCGCCTGCTGTTCGAGCAGTTGCAGGACGCGCTGGACCAGGCCCGCAGTGGCGGGCGCATCGGCGCCCTGTTCTTCATCGACCTGGACAATTTCAAGCAGCTCAACGATGCCCGGGGGCATGCGGCGGGCGACCGCCTGCTGGTGCAGGTCGCACGGCGGCTGGAGCGCCTGCTGCAGGGCTTCGGCAGCGTCGTGCGCATCGGGGGCGACGAGTTCGTGGTGCTCATCCCCCGCATCGCCAACGGCATGCAGGCCGGCGTGGATGCCGCGGGAGCCATGGCAGCGCGGCTGCGCGAGGGAATGGAGGCGCCGTACGACCTGGGCAGCACCTACTATTCCGTCACCGCCAGCACGGGGGTGACGCTGTTTCCCAAGGCCGGCGAAACCGTGGAGGATCTTCTGCGCGAAGCCGACACCGCGATGTACCGCGCGAAATCGTCCGGCGCCCACCGCGTGCGATTCTTCGAGGCGGACATGCAGGCGGCCGCGCAGGAGCGGCTGTCGCTGGAGCAGGACCTGGCGCAGGCGATCGCCGACGATGCGCTCGAGATCCACATCCATCCCCAGATGGACCGGGACGGGGCCGTGTGCGGCGGCGAACTGCTGCTGCGCTGGAGGCATCCGGCCCACGGCAATGTGTCGCCCGCCCGCTTTGTCGCCATCGCGGAGGAGTCCGGCTTGATCCTGCGCCTGGGCGCGCGCGTGATCCGCCGCGCCTGCGACGCGCTGGCGCAATTGCATGCGGCGGGGCTGGACATGACGATTTCCGTCAACGTGAGCGCCCGCCAGTTCCGCCAGGACGATTTCGTCGCCTACGTGCGCGATGCACTGGCCTACAGCGGTGCGCCGGCGTCGCGGCTGATTCTGGAAGTCACCGAGACCCTGCTGGTGGAGAACTGGCAGGATACCGCGCAGCGCATGGCGGAGCTGGTGCGTTTCGGGGTGCGCTTTTCCATCGACGACTTCGGCACGGGCTATTCGAGCCTGGCCTACCTGAAGCGGCTGCCGCTCTATGAACTCAAGATCGACCGGAGCTTCGTGCAGGACGCGCCGGTGAATCCCAACGATGCGGCCATCGTGCGCGCCATCCTGTCCATGGCGCAGCACCTGCGCCTGCGTGTGGTGGCCGAAGGGGTGGAAACCGAGACCCAGGCGGAATTCCTGGCCCGGCACGGCTGCGACGCGATGCAGGGCTATCTGTACGCCCACCCCCTGCCGCTCAAGGAGTGGATCGACACGCAGGTGGGTGCCGCGGCGGTCTGAACCGCGGCCCGAGGTAGTCAGGCGGCCAGGGCGTCCGCCGCGACCCGCGGCGGCGTGCGTGCGATGGCCATCACCTCGTGCGCGGGCAGGTGCTTGAGGCGGTGGTCGCTCCAGACCTGCCGCCACCGCCGCGCGCCGGGCAACCCGTTGCGCAGGCCCAGCATGTGGCGCGCGACGGAGTACCAGGAGGTGCCGTGCTGCGCCGCCTCGCGCGCCATGTAGTCCACCATGGCCTCTTCGGCGGCCTCCCGGGTGAGTCCGGACGCGGCATCGCCGAAGTACAGCGCATCCCAGCGGGAGAGCCACCAGGGGTTGTGGTAGGCCTCGCGGCCGATCATCGCGCCGTCCAGCCCGCCGCCCAATGCTTCCTGCACCGCGGCATCGGTCGCGAGACCCCCGTTGATCGCGATCACGAGATCCGGGAACTCGGCCTTGAGCCGGTGCACCACGTCGTAGCGCAGCGGCGGGATTTCACGGTTCTCCTTGGGCGACAGGCCTTCGAGCCAGGCATTGCGCGCATGCACGATGAACACGCGGCAGCCGGCCTCGGCCACGGTGCCGACGAAATCCCGCACGAAGGCGTACTCCTCGCTGCGGCCGATGCCGATGCGGTGCTTGACGGTGACGGGCACGCTTACCGCATCCACCATCGCCTTCACGCAGTCGGCCACCAGGCGCGGCTCGTTCATCAGGCAGGCGCCGAAGGCCCCGCGCTGCACGCGCTCGCTGGGGCATCCGCAGTTGAGATTGATCTCGCCATAGCCCCAGCGCTCGCCCAGCCGCGCCGAATGCGCGAGGTCGGCCGGCTCGCTGCCGCCCAGCTGCAGGGCGACCGGGTGCTCCTCGGCGTTGAAGCGCAGGTGCCGCTCCACGTCGCCATGCACCAGCGCGCCGGTCGTCACCATCTCGGTGTAGAGCAGGGCATGGCGGCTCAGCAGCCGATGAAAGTAGCGGCAGTGGCGGTCGGTCCAGTCCATCATGGGGGCGACGGACAGCCGCCAGGGGCTGGATTCCTGCGGGTTTCCTTGTGTATCAACGACTTGCGTCGGGTTCGGCAACATCTTGGCTGGTCCTGTTTTCGACGGGTTGGCCCACTTTTGCTATCAGGGCGCTGCATGGTGCGGCAAAGGCCGATGCGTGCCCGTGGGTACGGCTCAGAGCCGGCTGGCGCAGGCCGGCAGCCGAAAAAGTGGCCGAGAAGTGACTCCGGTGGGAGTTGGTCCAGGATTATGTCAGCGTGGCCGAAAACGGCACCGGGTGTTCCCGCGCCGCGCTGCAGGCCCCAGGCGTGGACAATGGCGCTTCCGGCGTGTGCCCTCTCTCGGGCTGAATCGTCCACCCGCGCAAGGACGACTCCCAAATGCAACTGCCATGGCGGCTCGCCGCGTCGTTCTGCCTTGCGGCGTCCTGCCATTGCACGGCGGCTGCGCAGCCCGTGGTCCATGTCGCGGTCTATCTCGGCGCTGCCGGCTGCGACGATTGCTCCGAGACCGCCAGGGAAGCGATCGAGGCCATGGGGCCGTCCTACAAGGTCGATTTCATCGGCCCGAAGGAGGCGCGCGACGTCACATCTGCCACCTTGCGCGGCTATGCGATCTACGTGCAACCCGGTGGTGGGCAGGACATCCCGGCCGCGTTGCGGGCAATGGGTGAACGGCGGATCGCCGCCGTCCGTGATTTCGTGTCGCGGGGTGGCGGCTATCTGGGCCTGTGCATGGGCGCCTATCTGGCCGACCGCGACAACATGGGCCTGATTGAGGACGAGGTCGATGGCGAGGTCGGCCGTCCCGGTTTCCCGGTCACCACCAGCGATGAAGTGGCCGTGTCGGTGCGCTGGAAGGGCCGGCTCGAGAGCATTTTCTTCCAGGACGGCCCCTATTTCCAGAAGAGCGCCCGGCGCGGCTTCCGCGCGCTCGCCACCTATGGCAATGGCGACGTGGCCGCCGCCCGCTACACCTTCGGCCGGGGCACCGTCGTCCTCAGCAGTCCGCACCCCGAGGCGGACAGGAGCTGGTTCGAACAGGCCGGCATCCCGCTGGACAGGATGCCCGGGACACCGGTCCTGCGCTCGCTGTTCGACGAGTTCGGCCGGTAGTTTCCCGGCCCACCGCATCGTGGGGGAGCCATCGCGGCTCGTTTGACCGGGCAGGCGCAGCAGTTAATAATAGGTGCCTATGTATTAACTGTGAGGCTCCGATGAGCGATGCACATGTCGTTGTGGTGGGCGCCGGGCCGACCGGGCTGATGCTGGCCTGCGAATTGAAGTCGATGGGCGTCGATGTGGTGCTCATCGAGAGGCGCCCTCGAGGCACCTCGGGGGAATCCCGTGCGCCGGGCATCAATGCACGGACCATGGAGGTCTTCGCCCAGCGGGGGCTCGCGGGACAGTTCATCCAGAGAGGCCGTCCTTTGTCCGCAGTACTCTTCTCGGGCATTCCCATGGCTCCGAAGGCCTTTGACCGAGACTGGCCGGACGCTCTGATTCTTCCGCAGCACGAGACCGAGCGCATCCTGACGGAGCGTGCCATCGGGCTGGGCGTGGACATCCGCTGGGGCGTTGCACTCCTGCACGCGTCACAGGACGAGACGGGCGTGCACCTGCTGGTGGCCGACGGGTCTGGAAAGACCTGGTCGCTGTGCTCCGACTATGCCGTCGGAGCGGATGGAGGCCACAGCGTCGTGCGCCGCAGCCTGGGCATCTCCTTCGACGGGGATGACCCGCTATCGCATTGGCTGGTGGCCGACGTCGAGCTTGCGGCACCGCCAACGGAGCAACAGGCGTTCGGACGAAACAGCAAGATCGGTACGTACCAGGTATCGCCGGTCGAGCCTGGCTGGCACCGGGTCAGCATGATGAAGATCGGCCCGCCCGTCGACAGCAAGGCGCAGGTCACGCTGGGCGAACTTCGCGAGGCCATGTCGGATGGTCTCGGCACGGACTTCGGCCTCCGGTCCGCGCGCTGGATGTCGAGGTTCACCGATGGCTTCCGGCAGGCCGCTCGATACAGGAGGGGCAGGGTCTTCCTCGCCGGCGATGCGGCGCACACGCATTCGCTCATCGGGGGGCAAGGCCTGAACCTCGGCATCCAGGACGCAGCCAACCTGGGCTGGAAGCTCGCCCGGGTGGCCCTCCACGGCGCGCCGGACGCGCTGCTGGACACCTACCAGGAAGAGCGGCATCCGGTTGCCGAAGGGGTGCTGGAGCTTGCCAGGGCCCAGACGTTGCTCATCAAGCCGGGGCGGCAGGTGGACGCCTTGCGCGGCGTGGTGGCAGACATGCTCGCGGCGCCGGAAGTCGCGCGCAGGTATGCCGGTGCCCTCAGCGGCCTTTCGTTGCGCTATGGCTGGGGCGACGGCGGACACCTCCTGCTGGGTATGCGCGTGCCCAACCTGCCCACACCGAGGTCTGTCCTCGGTGCGGACGTCTTCTCCCTGATGGCCAGGATGCCCGGGCAGTTCCTGTGGCTGCAGGCCCAGGCCGGCATCGGGCCTGCGGACGCGATGGCCGCTTCTCTGCCTGGAGTCGAAAGGGTGGATGTCATTGCGCCTGCGGGATGGCACATTCCTGCCATCGGCACCGTGCCTCCATTCACCTGCCTTCTGGTCCGGCCGGACGGATATGTGGCATATGTCGGCGACACGGAACCGCAGACCCTGGCCAGCGCAGGCCTTCTGCACGCGCTCCGAAAATGGCAGGGGTAAGCATATTCCCCCGCTTTCCCATGCCACCGAACAAGACCACGCATTCGCCCGAACCGGACCCCCTCGCGGCGCCTTCGTTTCTCATCAAGCTGGTTGCCCAGGAGCTCGGCAGGCGTGCCGAAGCCGGTCTGCGGCCCATGGGCGTGGGCATGGGAACCCTGCCGGTGCTCACGGCCCTCAGGACCGGGCAGGCGACGACCCAGGCCGAACTCGCCCGTTTGCTGCGCGTCGAGCAGCCCTCCATGGCGCAGACCCTGGCCCGGCTGGAGCGCGACGGATTCATCCGGCGGACCGTCCATCCCGCCAACAAGCGCGTTCAGTGCATCGAACTGACTGCGGAAGCGCTGAAGGTGTTGCCCAGGAGCAAGGAAGTGCTCCAGGCGGGGAACGACACGTCGCTTTCCGGTTTTTCCGATGCGGAGAAGACGCAACTCCTGGAATTCCTCAAGCGGATGTATGCCAACCTCAGCGAGTGATGGACAGGGCATGCCCTTGCGGAACCCCGCCTGGAGAGCATGGCTCCGCTGTGCGAGAGGGAGTTTGTGGTCTCGGTGACTGAGCGCGTTTTGCTGTTGCGCGATGGCGTCTTGAATGCTTTTGCCTGATTGCATGGCGCAACAGCGAATCTGCCATGGGGAATTGTTAGAAACGAACCGAAGGCTGTGATCGAATCATCTCTCAGCGTATTAGATTTTGCTCAACGCTAGCGAGGAAACTGCATTGTCGGGTTTCATGACCCCATTGCATGGCCAGTGAATATTTTTTAACATGATTGCCGCAGCAGGGCGACGCGACGCCGCGGTCCAGCATGTCCTTGCTCGCTGTAATTATGCGGTTCCCGGGTGAAAAAATGCACTGGCTCGTCAGTGCGAATAATAACGTCTACTGGAGGAATATCATGGTTTTGTCGAACTGGCCTCTCGCTCGCCGGCTTTCCCTGGCATTCGCTGGCGTGATCGGGGTTTTCCTGGTGGTTATCGGCGTGGCGATCAAGAGCCAGAACGAGCTCAAGAAAGCTGATGAAATGAATCAGCACACCTATGTGGTCCTGGGTGTCGGGCAGGAGATGCTCGAGAGCATGGTGAACATGGAAACGGGTGCGCGAGGTTTCCTGCTGGCAGGGGAGGACCGGTTTCTCGAACCCTGGGCCGCCGGCATCAAGAGCTTCGATGCCGCCTGGAACAAGGCAAAATCCCTGACTTCCGATAATCCAGCCCAGCAAAAGCGCCTGGAGGACATGCGGACCCGGAAGGCAGAGTTCGTTTCCATTGTCGAGAAAATGCAGGGGCTCCGCAGGGAGGTCAATAGCGGCGCAATTTCCTGGGAAGATTTCCTGGCCGAGTTCAGGAAGGGCCTCGATAAGGCCGCCATGGATGGATTCCGTGCGCTCGAAGGGGATTTCAACAAAATGGAGCAGGACCTGCTCGCGGTTCGCTCCGACGCGCTGGACGGTGCCCGGCGCACTACCTTGATGCTCGAGTTCGGCGGGTCGGCATTGGCAGTGGCCATGGCGGCGCTCCTTGGAATGTGGGTCATCCGGTCGATCACCAGGCCGGTTTCACAGGCCCTCGACGTGGCGCAGGCTGTGGCAGACGGCGACCTGACCACGCACATCGATGTCGCCGCCCGGGACGAGGTCGGCACCCTGCTGCTGAGTCTCAAATCCATGAACGAATCGCTGACGCATGTCGTCACGCGGGTGCGCGAAGGCAGCGAATCGGTGGCTGCCGCGAGCACCCAGATCGCCCAGGGCAATTCCGACCTTTCGGTGAGGACGGAGCGCCAGGCCAGTGCGCTGCAGCAAACCGCCGCGTCGATGGAGCAACTGGGCTCTACCGTGAAGCAGAATGCAGACAACGCACGGCAGGCCAACCAGTTTGCCCAGGACGCCAGTGTGGTGGCGACGCGGGGAGGCGAGGTGGTGTCCCAGGTGGTGGAGACGATGAAGGGCATCAGCGAAAGCTCGCGGAAGATCGCCGACATCATCAATGTCATCGACGGCATTGCGTTCCAGACCAACATCCTCGCGCTGAATGCGGCGGTGGAGGCAGCCCGCGCGGGGGAGCAGGGACGCGGTTTCGCGGTGGTGGCTGGAGAGGTGCGCAGCCTGGCCGTGCGAAGCGCCGAGGCGGCGAAGGAAATCAAGGACCTCATCAACACCAGCGTCGCGCGTGTCGAGATGGGCGAACAGCTTGCGGATCGGGCTGGCAGCACCATGGGCGAGGTGGTCGGCAGCATTCGCCGGGTGACCGAGATCATGGGCGAAATCAGTGCAGCCAGCGGGGAACAGAGCGCCGGCGTCAACCAGGTCGGCGAAGCCGTCATCCAGATGGACCAGGTCACCCAGCAGAACGCCGCGCTGGTCGAGGAAATCGCAGCCGCAGCCGCCAGCCTCAGGGCCCAGGCGCAAGACCTGGTACAGGCCGTGGGCATCTTCAAGCTGGAGCATGCAGGCATGGGCCAGCCCATCTTTTCGAGCACCGACCGGGCGCTGGCGCCCTGGAGCAGCTGACACGTCCCGTCCGGCACCGGGGTGGACACGCTTCGGGCTGATCCACTCGCTCCTCCTCATATCCCACGAGATGGGGACTTGCCAGTCACCTGCGTTGCATCCGCGGCGCCGGAAGGGGCTTTTCATCAGAAATCAAGTAGCGGGCGGTTACGCTCTGCTCAACTGTCGCATTGCATTTTGTCGATTCGGCTGCACCGGCGAATCGTCTCAATGTCCCTGTCTCCTTTTTCGCGCCTCCATCCGGCCTGCTATGCGCTGGTCGTCGATGACCATCCACTCGTCGCGCAGGGCATGGCCGATTTTCTGGGCCTGCACGCGGCTGTCGCCGAGACCCGCCATGCCTTCGATGCCACCAGCGCACTGCGCATCGTCGCCGCGCAGGGCCCCCCCGTGCTGGCTCTCGTGGATTTCTGGCTCGCCGAGGGCGCGTCGACCTCGTTCATCGCCAACCTCGTGGCGATGTCTCCGGGGACCCGTGTGCTGGTGACGAGCGCGGACGCGCATCCGGCCATCGCGTTGAAGGCCCGTGCCAGCGGTGCCCATGGGTTCGTGCACAAGAGCGAATCCCCCGAGACCTACCATGCGGCCGTGACATCGGTGCTCCGTGGCCAGGTCTGGTTCGATGCGGACGCGTCAGCCTTGCCCTCACGGCCTTCGGCCGGGTGCATGGCGCCTCGCGAGATCCGCCTGTCGCCTGCCGATATCGGTCTGACACCCCGACAGGGTGAAATCCTCGCGCTCGTCCTGGACGGTCTGCCGAACAAGCCGATTGCTTCCTCGCTTCACCTCTCGGAGCACACCGTGAAGGAACATCTCACGGCGATCCTGCAGAAGCTCGAGGCCCGCAACCGCGTGGAGCTCATCGCCAAGTTGCGCGGTGTTCGCATCGATGGCGCCTGAACTGCGCGGGGTGGCGGAAGGTGCGCGGCGGGTGAGGTTCTCACGAGGCGAGCCGGATCTGCCGTGATTTACCGGAAGGTTTGCCCGAGCCCCAATCCTCCCCAGCCACAATCCCCCTTGACCTGGTAGTAATCGATGATGTTGGTGTTCTTGTCGGCCCAGAATCCGATCTGGCATGCCGGCTGAACACGCTCGGTCCGGTAGTGCTCCACATATACCGGGCGCCCTTGTGAAGTATCCATGGACGAGCCCACCAGCTTTTGCTGATCGTAGGCTCCCCTGCGTTTTTCGAAGAAATAGAATTTATGGCCGTAGAACTTGCTGCTGGGATCGACCTTGGTTTCGGTACCCACAAGCCAGGGGTTGCCGAATACCTTGTAGGCTTCCGCAATGTTCTTCCCCATGAGGTTCTCTGCGGCCTCCCGCTCCGGGGCAAGGGTTGAACATCCGGATATCGCCGCGGCCCATGCTATGAAAAGTGTAGCAATAGCCAGTTTGGCAGATTTTCCAGTGTGTGGGTGGATGAGTTGCATATCCATCGCAGTTTCTCTTTTACCGGGACTGAAGGACTAGTACCGCACGAAATAGGGATCGGTGCATTCGGTGAACACCACTGCACAGTTCGCTCTGCCGCTGTCCTGGCAGTCCTTGAGGGCCCGTGATCCGGCAACCTCCTTGTTCTTTCCTGTGTTCGTGAAAACACCACGCTGCGCGCTGGAGCCGGAGACGGCAATGCACTGGTTGAAGAACGTCGCGTCCACCTTGCAGTCGGATGCGCCCTGGGCCTGGCATCTTGTCAGGGCATCCTGGCGTGCGTCTGCTTCCGAGTTCTTGCCTTTGGAGGACCAGGCTCCACCCGCCTGGTTGGAACTCACCAGGGCTCCCCAGGTTTTCACCCAATGGCCTGTCGGCCGCGGAAGCGCACTGTCTCCGCTATCGCCGCTCGGACCGCAGCGCGCGCTTCCGGCGGCCACGCCGGAGGGGCATGCGGTCTGGGCATGCAGGCTCGAGACCGCGATAAATACCGTGAGAAGCAGGGGGCAGGTCGTATGGAACTTCATGTGCATGCTTTCCTGTCTCAGTCCGGCTTGCCTGCGCCGGGTACGGGAAGCTGGCACTGGGGGCTGCCTGCCTGCACATGGTTGGCTTTGGCCTTGGCCTGCACGTCCTTGAAACCCTCGGCGTAGAGGGTATCGAAGGTCGCCTGGGAGACGCCGTCTGCCAGGTAGAGCCGGCGCGTCTTTTCCTTGTGTGCATCGACCTGGGCCTGGTTGAGCTTGCCGCACACGAAAGCCATCGCTGCCGCTTCGCCGGTGGACCTGATCGCTTCCTTGTTGAATTCGCTGACGCCCTGCGCTTGCGCCAGCGGTAGGCATGCGATCGTGAGCAAGGCAGCCAGGATAGGGCAGAGGCGGGACATCTCAGATTCCTTGTTGAACAGGTTGCGATGGGGCTGAACTGGAAGCCAACCCCCCCGGGGCTGGCGCTGCGCGGCGCGCGCCGGTGGAAGGTGGGCATTAGAACCCGGCCGCGGAATATGGATGCAACCAGATTCAACAGAGATGCCTGAATGCCCGGGCGCAACGGGGCAGCCTGCCGCCAGCCTGAGGGCATGCAGCACGGCCCTATCATGGGCAGGACCTGCTGGCCCGGTGCCCAGGGTTCCATGCTGCAACAGGGAATTTTTCCGCGAAGACTGCGACCACCATGCCACCCCATCACTTTCCCAAGCCGGCGGCATCGCGGCTGCTGGCGACGATCACTGTGCTGTTGACCATGTCGTGGTCGGCCTGCGCGGGGGATGCCACCGGGCAGCCGGCACCATACGGAAGCGGTACTTTGCAGCCGGGTGAATACATGACGGAGCGGGGCTGGGGGCGCCTTGTGCTCAAGAGCGAGAGAGGCGTGATGGCGTTTTCGCTCGAAACGACGACGGGTGACAACCTGTGCACGCTCGATGGAACCATCGACCGGGGGCAGGGCATCGCCAGGCAAGACGGTGGGCGCTCTTCCTGCATGGTGGGCTTTGGCGTTAACGCACGGGAGGTAGATGTCAAGGCCGCTACTCCGGCCGAGTGCAGGGATTTCTGTGGCTACAACGGGAGTTTCGCTGGACGGTATTTGCGGGTGAAGCAAGGCTGCGGCAGGGACGAAGTCGATCACACGCGTGCTGCGTTCCAGCGTCTTTACGACCAGAGAAACTTCAAGGCGGCCCTCGCCACCCTGTCTCCTGTGCTGGAGAACTGTTCGGTGACCCTGGACTGGGAAGACGAGGGGGCCATTCGGAACGACCTGGCCATCACGCAATACCGCAACGGGCTTCATGCGCAATGCCTGGCGACACTCGCCAGATATGCAGAGGATGCGGCAAAGGACGATGATGCGGCGGTGGATGGCTGGACGCCTTCCCTTGCGGAGCGCTACCTGGAGATCGTGCGCGCGGCCCGGACGAACATCGGCCTGTGCCGCAAAGGGGCGACGCGTACGCGTCCCGGCTAAACGCTCTAGAATCCGCTCCCGAAAATTGCCTATCCAAGGGCGCCCTCCTCGCGGCGCTCACCGGGCATGTCCCCCCCTGACAATGGTTCGCCGGATCGTCATCGTCTTCATGCTCTTGCTGCTGCCGCTCCAATGGACGGCAGCGCAGTTCCATGGGTCGTCTTCGTCTGCCGAGTCGGTCGCGAAGGGGGCTGCCTCTGTCCAGAAGAAGACCGCCGACGAGGCGGGCAGCCTTCATTTTTCCGAAGACCGCGGCATTCCCTGTCCATTCCACAACGTCGCCCAACCCTCGGCGGTCGGCGACCTGCCGAATCCGTGGTGCCCCACGCAGCAGGCCTCGAATGCGTGGGTCGTTCCCAGGCATCTCCGGCACCAGGGCACGGGTGCTGCCGACGATATCGAGCGCCCCAAATGGCCCTTCCTCGCTCCATCGACGGTGGACGGCGGGAGAACGATCGCCTGATTGACTGCGCCCCTGCGGTCCACCGAAGTTTTCTTCACTTCGGAGACCCAGGTGTCCCATACCAGACCATTCATCGCAACGGCCTGCGCCGCCCTGCTGGCCGGCGTGCCCATCCTTCCTGCGCCCGCCCATGCGCAGTCCCTGATCACCCCGCGCGGGACCACGTCCACTGAATCGGCGGCCCCTTCCCTGGCTCTGGCGGAAGCCATTGCGCTGGCGCTCGCCAGGAACCCTGCCATCGCCGTGGCGCAGCGCGAGTTCGATGCGACGCGCGGCGCCGTGCTGCAGGCCGGCATGCGCCCGAACCCCGAGCTGTCCGTTCAGCAGGAGGATTTCAAACAGGGGCGGCGGACGTCCACCGTCCAGATCACGCAGTCGCTGGAGCTCGGCGGCAAGCGGGCCAGCCGGACAGCTGTCGCCGAGCGGATCAGCGCGCAAGCGGCTGCCGACATCGAGCAGGCCCGTGCGGACGTGCGTTCCCAGGCCATCGTCGCCTTTCATGAAGTGCTGGTCGGCCAGGAACGCCTGCGGCTGGCCCAGTCTGCGCTGCAACTGGCCAGCGGCGATGCGGAAGCGACCGGCAAAAGGGTGCAGGCGGGCAAGATCGCCCCGCTGGAGGAGACGCGGGCGAAGGTCGCGCGTGCCGCGGCGCTGGCAGAAGTGGCGCAGGCGGAAGGCGCCCTGCGCGCCGGCCGCCAGAGGCTGTTCTCTCTCTGGGGCGACATGGGCCGCAGCGGGACGGCGCTGGTCGGCCACCTGGACCTGCCGGCCGAAGGCCTTGCCGACGAGGCGGTGTTCGCGCGGATGGCCGCATCGCCGGCACTCCTGCGTGCCCGGCTCGAGCTGGAGCGGGCGCAGGCCGCCGTGGCGCTCGAACGCTCGCGCCAGGTCGTGGACGTCGCGGTGTCCGTCGGTGTCAAGCGCAGCCAGGAGAACGGGGTGACGGCTGCCGTCGTGGGCCTGACCGTGCCTCTGCCGGTGTTCGACCGGAACCAGGGCAACCTCGCCGAAGCGCTGGCACGCGAGGAGAAGGCCCGCGAAGAGCTGAATGCGGTCGAACTGAAGCTCGCGTCCGATATCGCGCAGGCCCGGGAGCAGTTGCGGTCCGCCCGTGCCGAGGCGCAGACATTGCAGCAGGACGCGATTCCCGGTGCGCGAGAAGCCTACGAGGCCGCGTCGCGGGGATTCCAGCTGGGCAAGTTCAGCTACCTGGAAACGCTGGATGCCCAGCGCACCCTGGTCGGCACCCAGGCCCAGTTCCTTCGCGCGCTGCTCGATACCTACCGAGCCGTAGCCGAACTGGAGCGCCTGCTCCACATCACGGACGCGTCGTCCACCCTCCTGAATCCTTCCAGGCCCTGAACGCCATGCAAAAAAATACCGATACTTCCACGGGCAAGGTCCAGGCCAGCCATGTGGTCCTGGCCATCGTCCTGGTCTTCCTGACGGCCATTGCCGGGTTCTTCATCCTCCGCCCCGCGAAACCCGGTGGCGCCGATGGGCACGCGGCCGTCGCGCGGCCCGCCGACGAGCATGGCGAGGGCCATGCCGGGGAACCTGAGGAACATGGCCACGAGGAGGGCCATGAAAAAGGCCGAATCGCCTTCTCGGACGAGCAGGTCAAGTCCTCCGGCGTGGCCGTCGAAACGAGCGGGCCGGGAGTGATCGAGACCCGCACCCGGCTGCCCGGTGAAATCCGGTTCAACGAGGACCGCACGGCGCACGTGGTCCCCCGCGTCGCCGGTGTCGTCGAAAGCGTCGGCGCCGATCTGGGGCAGCAGGTACGCAAGGGCCAGGTTCTGGCCGTCATCTCCAGCGTGGCGCTGTCCGAGCAGCGCAGCGAACTGCTGGCCGCACAGAAGCGCCTGGCCCTGGCCCGTACCACCGCGGACCGCGAGCGCAGGCTGTTCCAGGACAAGATTTCGGCCCAGCAGGATGTCCTGCAGGCAGAGCAGGTTCTGCACGAGGCGGAGATCGCCGTCGCGAACGCCGGCCAGAAGCTGCGGGCACTGGGAGCGGCTGCCAGCTCCGGCGATCTTGCGCGGTTCGAACTGCGGGCGCCCTTCGATGGCATGGTGGTCGAAAAGCACATTGCGCCGGGCGAGTCGGTGAAGGAAGACGCGAATGTGTTCACCATCTCCGACCTCTCCACGGTGTGGACCCAGATCAATGTGACGGCGGCCAACCTGCCGCTGGTGAAGGTCGGGGAGCCCGTGGCCATCCAGGCGACGGGCTTCCAGCATGAGGCGACAGGCAAGGTGTCGTATGTCGGCGCTCTCATCGGGGAGCAGACGCGCACCGCCACGGCGCGCGCGACGCTGCCGAATCCCGAGATGGCGTGGCGTCCCGGATTGTTCGTCACGGTGGAACTGGTCACCGGGAAGACGGCCGCGCCCGTCACCGTCACTGCGGACGCGATCCAGACGGTGGAGAACCGCCCGACCGTGTATGCGAAGGTGGACGGCGGATTCGAGGCGAGACCTGTCAAGACCGGCCGCGCCGATGGCCGGCGCGTCGAGATCCTCGACGGACTGGCCGCCGGCACCGTCTATGCCGGCAGGGGCAGCTTCGTCGTCAAGGCACAGCAGGGCAAGGGCTCCTCGGGCCACGAACACTGAGAAGCACCATGTTCGAGCGAATCATCCATTTCTCCATTGCCCATCGCTGGCTCGTGATGCTCGCCGTCGCGGGCATGGCCGCATTGGGCATCTACAACTACCAGCGCCTGCCCATCGATGCGGTGCCGGACATCACCAATGTCCAGGTGCAGATCAACACGGCGGCACCCGGCTACTCCCCGCTGGAGACGGAGCAGCGGATCACCTATCCGATCGAAACGGTGATGGCGGGGCTCCCGGGACTGAAGCAGACCCGGTCCCTGTCGCGCTACGGGCTGTCGCAAGTCACGGTGATCTTCGAGGACGGCACGGACATCTATTTCGCCCGCCAGCTGGTCAACGAACGCATCCAGGCCGTGCGCGAGCAGATGCCCGAAGGCGTGGGACCCGTGATCGGACCGATTTCGACGGGCCTGGGCGAGATCTACCTGTGGACCGTGGAGGCCGAGGAGGGCGCACGGCGCCCGGACGGCAAGGCGTACACGCCCACCGATCTGCGAGAGGTCCAGGACTGGATCATCAAGCCGCAACTGCGCAATGTGAAGGGCGTGACCGAGATCAACAGCATCGGAGGATTCGCCAAGGAGTACCAGGTGGCGCCGAGTCCTGAAAAGCTCCATGCCCATGGCCTGACGCTCGCCGATGTCGTCACGGCCCTGGAGCGCAACAACGAGAACGTGGGGGCCGGCTACATCGAGCGCCGCGGCGAGCAGTACCTGATCCGGGCGCCCGGCCAGGTGCGGACCATCGAGGATGTCGGAAACATCGTCGTCAGCAACGTGGCGGGCGTTCCCATCCGCATCGGCGACGTGGGCGAGGTGATCGTCGGCAGGGAGCTGCGCACCGGAGCGGCCACGGACAATGGCAAGGAAGTGGTTCTCGGCACGGTGTTCATGCTCATCGGAGAGAACAGCCGCACGGTGTCGCAGGCCGTGGACCGGAAGATGGAGGAAATCAACCGGACCCTGCCTGCGGGCGTGAAGGCCGTGACGGTCTATGACCGCACGGTGCTCGTGGACAAGGCGATCGCCACGGTGAAAAAGAACCTCCTTGAGGGCGCGATCCTGGTGATCGCCGTGCTCTTCGCATTCCTCGGAAACATCCGCGCGGCGCTGATCACCGCCATGGTCATTCCACTGGCAATGCTCTTCACCTTCACGGGGATGGTCTCGCAGAAGGTCAGCGCCAACCTCATGAGCCTCGGAGCACTGGACTTCGGGATCATCGTGGACGGCGCTGTGGTGATCGTGGAGAACTGCGTTCGGCGACTGGCCCATGTGCAGCAGGCATCGGGGCGGGCGCTCTCCTTGAAGGAGCGGTTCGCCGAAGTGTTCGAGGCCGCCCGGGAAGCCCGGCGCCCGCTGATCTTCGGCCAGCTCATCATCATGGTGGTGTATCTGCCGATCTTCGCGCTGACGGGGGTCGAAGGGAAGATGTTCCATCCCATGGCCTTCACCGTCGTGATGGCGCTGCTCGGCGCGATGATCCTGTCGGTGACCTTCGTTCCGGCCGCGGTCGCGCTTTTCATCGGCAGGCATGTCGCGGAAAAGGAAAACCGGATGATGGCCTGGCTGCGCGGACGCTATGAACCGCTGCTGGAGCGGGCGCTCGGCGCGAAGCTGGTGGTGCTCACGGCGGCCATGGCGGCCATCGTCCTGTGCGGGCTCATGGCGACGCGCCTGGGCACCGAGTTCGCCCCCAACCTCAGCGAAGGAGACCTCGCGATCCAGGCCATCCGCATTCCGGGAACCAGCCTCAGCGAATCGGTCGCGATGCAGCAGAAGATCGAGGTCGCCGTGAAGGCGAAATTCCCCGAGGTCCGGCGTGTCTTCGCGCGGACGGGAACTGCGGAGATCGCCTCGGATCCGATGCCGCCGAACATTTCCGACGGCTACATCATGCTGAACCCGGTGAGCGACTGGCCCGAGCCGCGCAAGACCCCGGCGGAGCTGCGGGATGCCATCCAGGAGGAGGTCGGGAAGATCGCCGGGAACAGCTACGAGTTCTCGCAGCCCATCCAGCTGCGCTTCAACGAACTCATCTCCGGCATCCGCAGCGACGTCGCGGTCAAGATCTTCGGCGACGACATGGACGTGCTGGACAGGACGGCGGCCGAAGCCGCGGCCGTGCTCGCGAGGCTGGATGGCGCGTCGGAGGTGAAGGTCGAGCAGACCACGGGCCTGCCCGTCCTGACGGTGGGCATCGACCGCGCCAGGGCCGCGCGCTATGGCCTGAACATCGCGGACGTGCAGGGCACCCCGGCGACGGCCGTGGGCGGCCGGCGCGCGGGCACGATGTTCGAAGGCGACCGCCGCTTCGACATCCTGGTGCGCCTGCCGGAGGATGTCCGGACCGACCTGGAGGCGATCCGCCGGCTGCCCATCGCCCTGCCCAGGAACGGCAGTGCCGCGACGTCTTTCATCCCGCTGGGCGAGGTGGCTTCCCTGGACATCGCGCCGGGGCCCAACCAGGTGAGCCGCGAAAACGGCAAGCGCCGGATCGTCGTCAGCGCCAATGTGCGCTCGCGGGACCTCGGCTCCTTCGTGTCGGAGGCACAGGCGGCGATCCGGCAGGTCGCGCTGCCCTCCGGCTACTGGGTGGAATGGGGCGGCCAGTTCGAGAACCTGCAGTCCGCGGCGAGCCGCCTGAAGATCGTGGTGCCGGTATCGCTCGGCCTGGTGTTCGTGCTGTTGTTCGCCATGTTCGGCAACGCGAAGGACGGTCTGCTGGTGTTCACGGG
Organism: Acidovorax sacchari; assembly: GCF_042847045.1. NCBI lineage: Bacteria > Pseudomonadati > Pseudomonadota > Betaproteobacteria > Burkholderiales > Comamonadaceae > Acidovorax > Acidovorax sacchari. The sequence continues at coordinate 3,230,161 of NZ_AP035783.1, read as the reverse complement.
GATACCGTTCGCGCTGACGGGCGGGGTCCTCGCGCTCTGGCTGCGCGACATCCCGTTGTCCATCTCCGCGGGCATCGGGTTCATCGCGCTGTCCGGGGTGGCGGTGCTCAATGGCCTGGTGATGCTGTCGTTCATCCGGCAGCTGCGCGAAGAGGGCATGCCGCTGCCCGAGGCGGTACGTGCCGGCGCGGTGCAGCGCCTGCGGCCGGTGCTCATGACGGCGATGGTGGCATCGCTCGGCTTCATTCCCATGGCCGTGGCCACGGGGACCGGGTCGGAGGTGCAGCGCCCGCTGGCGACGGTCGTGATCGGCGGCATCCTGTCTTCCACCATCCTGACGCTGCTGGTGCTCCCGCTGATCTACAGCATGGCGCACCGCCGGGACGGCATGCCCGCCAACGGTGGCCCGGAATCCGCGAACTGAAGAGGCAACGCGGTCCCACCCGCGTCAATCGGCCCTGGCGCCGCCGCCACCCGGCGCATCGGCGGTGTCCCTCCCGAAGCGCCGGCAGTGGTTCTTGCCGTCCTGCTTGGCTTCGTACATCGCATGGTCGGCCTGCCGCAGCAGCAGGTCGGGCGTGTCGCCGTCGATCGGGTAGAAGCTCAGGCCCATGCTGGCCGAGACGAAGCCCTGGCCCTTGGGCAGGGGCACGGGCTGGCGCACGGCCTGCAGGATGCGGTCAATGAGGGGCGTGCAGTCCTCTGGGGTCTGCAGTCCGTTGATGAGCACGACCATCTCGTCGCCGCCCAGCCGGGCGAGGGTGTCCTCCGCGCGCAGCTGGGCCTGGATGCGCCGGCCGACTTCGATGAGGAGCTGGTCGCCGGCGGCGTGGCCGTGCTGGTCGTTGACGCGCTTGAATCCGTCCAGGTCGAGATAGCACACGGCCAGCAGCTGGTGCCTGCGCTGCGCCTGCGCGATGCCCTGCACGAGGCGGTCCGCCAGCAGGCGCCGGTTGGGCAGTCCCGTGAGGCTGTCGTAGAGCGCGATGTGCTGCAGTTCCTGCTCGTGCGCCTTGATCTGGCTGATGTCGGTGATGACCACGATGTAGTGGTGCGGATAGCCTTCCTTGCCCAGCACGCTGGCGATGGAGATGCGCTGCGGCATGGCGATGCCCAGGCCGCGCCCCAGGATCTCGCCCTGCCAGTATCCCTGCGACTGGATGGTGCGCCAGATCGCCGCGAAGCGGGGCCGGTCGAGGGCGCGGTCTTCAGCGGCGCCGTCCTCCGGGGGGTCTTCCGAACCGGGGTAGAGCTGCTCGACCGGGGTGCCGAGCAGGTCCTGCCGGCAGATGCCGGTCATGCGCTCGAACGCAGGGTTGGCATCCACGATGTGGTGGTCCGAGTCGAGGATCAGCACGGCCTCGTAGCTGTGCTCGAACACGCTGGCGGCGATGCTCAGGCGCATTTCGGCCTCCTTCACGCCACGCAGGTCGATCAGGAAGCCGACGAACAGGGGGCCGTCCGGCGCGTTGGCGCGGCCGATGGACAGGCGCAGCGGCAGGGCGCTGCCATCGCGGTGCAGGCCCACCACTTCCCGGCCGGTGCCGATGATGCGGGCCTCGCCGGTGGCCAGGTAGCGCTGGAGGTAGCCGTCGTGGGCTTCGCTGTCGGGCGAGGGCATCAGCATGCGGATGTTGCGGCCCAGCACGTCGCCGGCGGTCCAGCCGAAGATGCGCTCGGCCGACTGGTTGAAGCTCTGGATGATGCCGCGCCCGTCGATGGTGATGATGCCGTCCACGGCCGTGTCCACCAGCGCGCGCAGGCGCGATTCGCTGCGCCGCGCCTGGCGGTAGAGATCGCGGTAGAGGATGAATCCGTTCACCGCGCCGGCGAACAGACCCACGCAGGCGGTCACCAGGGTCACGGTGATCGCCATCATCTGCACCCACTCGCGTCCCCCGCCGCCGCCCGGCTCGGCCGTGCCGACGAAGCGGGCCGCGGCCATGGCGGTGTAGTGCATGCCCGAAATCGCGCAGCCCATGATGGCGCCGCCGAGCAGGTTGGCCTTCCATGGCGCCATGCCGAGGCGGCGCTTGAGCATGAAGCGCACCCACAGTGCCGCGTTGGCCAGCGCCACGGCCACCACCAGCGAGGCGGCGAACCACAGCGGGTCGTACCGCAGCAGAGGGGCCATGCGCATGGCCGCCATGCCCATGTAGTGCATGGCGCCGATGCCGGCGCCCACGAGCACGCCGCCCAGCACGAGCTGGCGCGGCCGCACTTCGGGGCGTGCCAGCAGCGACAGCGCCAGCCAGGAGGCGCACATTCCGGGAAACATCGACAACATCGTGAGCGCCACGTCGTAATGCACCGCGGCGCACAGCGTGAATGACAGCATCCCGATGAAATGCATGGCCCAGATGCCCGCGCCGAGCGCCACGCCGGCACTGGTGAGGGCGAGCACGCGCGACAACGTGATCTGGGCGCCGCGGGTCTGGCCGGAGAGGTAGAGCGCGAGGGTGGAGGACAGCACCGCGACAGCGACCGAGAGGGCGACGAGCGCGGGATCGTGGCTGCCGGTGAGCAGGGCGCCCGCGGGCAGCCCGTCGGCCCCGTCCAGAAGAAAGAAACGCTCCAGTTCCAGCATGCGCAATGCTCCTCCCAGGTGTCGATGATGGCCGCAGACCTTCTTGGGCGGTGCTGCTTTTTTTCGCTCTCTGGCCCCAATGATGCGGTGAGCGTCGCCCCGCGACAAGTCGCCCTCGCAATATCCCGTGCCGCAGCATGCATGCGACGTGGCAAGGTCCGTGTCAGCCGCCGGGCCTGGGGGACGGGCGTGGGATGGGTCGGGGGGCGAAGGGACTGGTCAGGCCGCGGCCTGCAGTCCCTGGCTGAAATGGTCCAGCATCGCGGCCGCGGCGCGTTCCCCGTTCCGGGCCTGCAGGGCGCCCAGGATGTCCGCGTGCTCGCGCAGCGACTCTTCGATGCGGCCCTGGCGCAGCAGGGAGTTGTGGCGGTTGAGTTTCATGACCTTGCGCAGGTCGGCGACCATCTGGTTGCGCCAGCGGTTGTCCGCCAGCTCGAGCAGCCGCATGTGGAACCGCTCGTTCACGCCGAAGAAGCGGTCCCGGTCGTCCACGCAGGCGGCCAGCTCGGCGTGCAGTGCCTCCAGTTCGCGCAGCTGCGCATCGGTGGCGCTTTGAGCGACCACGCGGGCGGCGTCGCTCTCCAGCAGGGCCAGCAGGTGATAGACGTCGCGCAGGTCCTTGTCCGACACTTCGGTCACATAGGCCCCCCGGCGCACTTTCATCGTCACCAGCCCCTCGGCCGCGAGCACCTTCAGCGCTTCGCGAAGCGGGGTGCGGCTGATGCCGAATTCCTCGGCGATCTTCAGCTCGTCGATCCAGCTGCCGGGCTGCAGCTCGCGCCGGAAGATGCGCTGGCGCAATTGCTCCGCCACCTCTTCGTAGAGGGCGCGCGGGGTGAGCGAGGCGGTGGACATGGCGCGGAATGGTACGTCAAAAAAATGATGAATTAATAATTACGGAATCGGCTAGACTAGCCCTTGCTTCCCGCGCACGCCAGGAGACAAGCCGGCGCGGAACCTCCGATCGACCAGCAAAACCCCGACGCGAGCCATCCATGAGCAGCAGCCAGACGCCCCCGCCCGAATTCCAGCCCGCCGATCTCGCCGCCTGGGCGAAGGCGGCGGCCAAGTCCGCACCGGGCGGCGATGTCTCCGCGCTGAACTGGGTCACGCCGGACGGGATCACCGTCAAGCCGCTCTACACGGCGGAGGACGTGGCGGGCCTGCCGCACGCCAATACCCTGCCGGGCTTCGAACCCTACGTGCGCGGTCCCCAGGCCACCATGTATGCGGTGCGGCCCTGGACGATCCGGCAATACGCGGGCTTTTCCACGGCGGAGGAGTCGAACGCTTTCTACCGCAAGGCGCTGGCGGCAGGCGGGCAGGGCGTCTCGGTGGCGTTCGACCTCGCCACCCACCGCGGCTACGACAGCGACCATCCGCGCGTGACCGGCGACGTGGGCAAGGCGGGCGTGGCCATCGACAGCGTGGAGGACATGAAGATCCTCTTCGACGGCATTCCGCTCGACAAGGTGAGCGTTTCCATGACGATGAACGGCGCCGTGCTGCCCGTGCTGGCCGGCTACGTGGTCGCCGCGGAAGAGCAGGGCGTGCGGCAGGACCAGCTCTCCGGGACCATCCAGAACGACATCCTCAAGGAGTTCATGGTCCGCAACACGTACATCTACCCGCCCAAGCCTTCGATGCGCATCATCGGCGACATCATCGGCTACACGGCGCGGAACATGCCGAAGTTCAACTCCATCTCCATCAGCGGCTACCACATGCAGGAGGCGGGCGCCAACCAGGCGCTGGAGCTGGCATTCACGCTGGCCGACGGCAAGGAGTACGTGAAGACTGCGATCGCCTCGGGGCTGGACGTGGACGAGTTCGCGGGGCGCCTGTCGTTCTTCTGGGCGATCGGCATGAACTTCTACCTGGAGGTGGCCAAGATGCGCGCCGCGCGCCTGCTGTGGTGCCGCATCATGAAGGGCACGGGCGCGAAGAACCCCAAGAGCCTGATGCTGCGCACGCACTGCCAGACTTCCGGCTGGTCGCTCACCGAGCAGGACCCCTACAACAACGTGGTGCGCACCACCATCGAGGCCATGGCGGCCGTGTTCGGCGGAACGCAGAGCCTGCACACCAACAGTTTCGACGAGGCCATCGCGCTGCCCACCGAGTTCTCGGCCCGCATCGCGCGCAACACGCAGCTCATCATCCAGGAAGAGACGCACATCACCAACGTGATCGATCCCTGGGCCGGCAGCTACATGATGGAAAAGCTCACCCAGGACATGGCCGACGCCGCCTGGAAGATCATCGAGGAGGTCGAGGCCATGGGCGGCATGACCGCCGCGGTGGATTCGGGCTGGGCCAAGCTCAAGATCGAGGCGGCCGCTGCGGAGAAGCAGGCGCGCATCGATTCCGGCAAGGACGTGATCGTGGGCGTGAACAAGTACCGCCTGGCCAAGGAAGACCCGGTGGACATCCTGCAGATCGACAACATGAAAGTGCGCGACGGCCAGATCGCGCGGCTCGAACGCATCCGCGCCACGCGCGACGGTGCCGCCGTGCAGCAGGCGCTGGACGCCCTGACCGCGGCCGCGGAATCGGGCACCGGCAACCTGCTGGAGCTGTCCATCCAGGCGATCCGCCTGCGCGCCACGGTGGGCGAGGTGAGCGATGCGCTGGAGAAGGTGTTCGGGCGCCACCGTGCCGACACGCAGAAGGTGACCGGTGTCTATGCCGCCGCCTACGATTCGGCCGAGGGCTGGGAAAAGCTCAAGGGCGAGATCGACGCCTTCGCGGAAATCGAGGGCCGCCGCCCGCGCGTGATGATCGCCAAGTTGGGCCAGGACGGCCACGACCGCGGCGCCAAGGTGGTGGCCACGGCCTTCGCCGACCTGGGGTTCGACGTGGACATGGGGCCGCTCTTCCAGACGCCCGAGGAATGCGCTCGCCAGGCCATCGAGAACGACGTGCACGCCGTGGGCGTCTCCACGCTCGCGGCCGGCCACAAGACGCTGGTGCCCGCCATCATCCAGGCGCTCAAGGACCAGGGCGCCGACGACATCATCGTGTTCGTGGGCGGCGTGATCCCGCAGCAGGACTACGACTTCCTCTACGACTCGGGCGTGAAGGGCATCTACGGCCCGGGCACGCCGATCCCGGCGAGCGCGAAAGACGTGCTGGAGCAGATCCGCAAGGCCGTGGCCGCCTGAGGATGCGCGCGCCCGCGATGCCTGTCGCCTCGTCGTCTTCACCACCACCGGGACTCTCCGGCCTGGGCTGGGAGGCCGTCTCCGAAAGGGACTTCGCCGCCATGGCCGAGCTGCGGGCCGAGGCCCTGCGCGAGAGCCTGGAGCGCCTGGGCCGCTTCGATCCGGTGCGCGTGCGGGAACGGCTGCGCGATGCCTTCGTGCCTGAAGGCATGCGCCACATCGTGCGGGACGGCGAGCGCATCGGCTACCTCACGCTGCTGCCGCGCGCGGCCGACGGCACGCTGCGGTTGCACCATCTCTATCTGCGCCCGGGCGCGCAGAACGCGGGCGCCGGCAGCTGGGCCATGGCCTGGGTGCAGGCACAGGCCCGTGCGCGCGGCTGCGACGTGACGCTGTGCGCGCTCAAGGGCAGCGACGCCAACCGCTTCTACCTGCGCCACGGCTTCCGGCAGGTGGCCGAGGAGCCTTTCGACCTGGAGTACCGCTGGAGCCCGTCGTGGGACGGCACGGCGCCGGGAGCGCGGCCATGAATGCGCCCCCCCATCCCCTCCTGGCCGGCATCACCGGCGCGGCCGGCCCCGTGCAGCGCCGTGCCATCGCCAAGGCCATCACGCTGCTCGAATCCACGCGCGCCGACCACCGCGCGCAGGGCGACGCACTGCTCACCGCGCTGCTGCCGCACACCGGCAAGGCCTTCCGCCTGGGCCTGAGCGGCGTGCCCGGCGTGGGCAAGTCCACCTTCATCGAGGCGCTGGGCCTGCACCTGATCGCGCAGGGCCACCGCGTGGCGGTGCTGACCATCGACCCGTCCTCCAGCGTGTCGGGCGGCTCCATCCTGGGGGACAAGACACGCATGGAGCGCCTGTCGGTGCACGAGCAGGCCTACATCCGCCCGAGCCCGTCCAGCGGCACGCTGGGCGGCGTGGCGGAGAAGACGCGCGAGGCCATGTTGGTCTGCGAGGCGGCCGGCTACGACATCGTGATCGTGGAGACGGTGGGCGTGGGCCAGAGCGAGACCGCCGTGGCGGGCATGACGGACATGTTCGTGCTGATGCAGCTGCCCAATGCCGGCGACGACCTGCAGGCCATCAAGAAGGGCGTGATGGAGATCGCGGACCTGGTGGCGATCAACAAGGCCGACATCGATGCCCATGCCGCCACGCGCGCAGAGGCGCAGATCACCTCCAGCCTGCGGCTGTTCGGCCAGCACGGCCACCCCGGGCATGCGCGGCACGACACGGCGCTGTGGCATCCGCGCGTGCTGCAGATCAGCGCGCTGCAGGGCCGCGGCGTGGACGCCTTCTGGGCGGCGGTGGAGGACTACCGGCGCGTGCAGTCGGCCAACGGGCATCTCGCGGCGCGGCGCCGGCAGCAGGCGCAGGCCTGGATGTGGGAGCGCATCGATGCCGGCCTGAAGCAGGCGTTTCGCATGCAGCCGCAGGTGCAGGCGATGCTGCCGGGCCTGCGCGAGGACGTGCTCGCCGGGCGCATCGCGGCATCGACGGCGGCCCGCAGCCTGCTGCAGGCGGGCGGCTTCGCGCCCCCCTGACCAGCCACGCGCCGGCAGCGGGCGCCACACGGACATCGCACAGACAACCTCACGGATCGTTGGAAGGAAGACCATGCAAGACATCCTGGAACAGCTGGAGAAAAAGCGCGAGCAGGCCCGCCAGGGCGGCGGCGCGAAGCGCATCGAGGCGCAGCACAAGAAGGGCAAGCTCACCGCGCGCGAGCGCATCGAGCTGCTGCTGGACGACGGCACCTTCGAGGAATGGGACATGTTCGTCGAGCACCGCTGCACCGACTTCGGCATGCAGGACCAGAAAATCCCCGGCGACGGGGTGGTGACGGGCTACGGCATGATCAACGGCCGCCTCGTCTTCGTCTTCAGCCAGGACTTCACCGTGTTCGGCGGCGCGCTGTCGGAGGCGCATGCCGAGAAGATCTGCAAGATCATGGACCAGGCCATGAAGGTCGGCGCCCCGGTGATCGGCCTGAACGATTCGGGCGGCGCGCGCATCCAGGAAGGCGTGGCGTCCCTGGGCGGCTATGCGGACGTGTTCCAGAAGAACGTGATGGCCTCGGGCGTGATCCCGCAGATCAGCATGGTGATGGGCCCCTGCGCGGGCGGCGCCGTCTATTCGCCCGCCATGACGGACTTCATCTTCATGGTGAAGGATTCGAGCTACATGTTCGTCACCGGGCCCGAGGTGGTGAAGACCGTGACGCACGAAGAGGTCACGGCGGAGGAACTGGGCGGCGCCGTCACCCACACCACGCGCAGCGGCGTGGCCGACATGGCTTTCGAGAACGACGTGGAGGCGCTCATGATGCTGCGGCGCCTGTACAACTACCTGCCGCTCAACAACCGCGAGAAGCCCCCGGTGCGCAGGAGCACCGACCCGGCCGACCGCAAGGACCTGGGCCTGGACACCCTGGTGCCCGAGAACCCCAACAAGCCCTACGACATGAAGGAGCTGATCGCCAAGACGGTGGACGACGGCGACTTTTTCGAACTGCAGCCCGACTATGCGCGCAACATCGTCGTGGGCTTCGGCCGCATGGACGGCCAGGTGGTGGGCATCGTGGCGAACCAGCCGCTGGTGCTGGCGGGCTGCCTCGACATCAAGTCCAGCATCAAGGCCGCGCGCTTCGTGCGCTTCTGCGATGCCTTCAACATCCCCATCGTGACCTACGTGGACGTGCCCGGCTTCATGCCCGGCACCAGCCAGGAATACGGCGGCATCATCAAGCACGGCGCCAAGCTGCTGTACGCGTATGCCGAGGCCACCGTGCCCAAGATCACCGTGATCACGCGCAAGGCCTATGGCGGTGCCTACGACGTGATGGCCTCCAAGCACCTGCGCGGCGACGTGAACCTGGCCTGGCCCAACGCGGAGATCGCCGTGATGGGCGCCAAGGGCGCCGTGGAGATCATCTTCCGCGAGGACAAGAACGACCCCGCCAAGCTGGCCGCGCGCGAGGCCGAGTACAAGGCCCGCTTCGCCAACCCCTTCGTGGCGGGCAGCCGGGGCTTCATCGACGACGTGATCTTGCCGCACGAGACGCGAAAGCGCATCTGCCGCAGCCTGGTGATGCTGCAGAACAAGAAGATCGAAAACCCGTGGCGCAAGCACGGCAACATTCCGCTGTGAGCCGCCGCACCGCGAAGCCATGCACGGCCGCTCGGACGAACCCCTCGGGAGCACGATGAAGACTGTCTGGATCGTCGATGGTGCCTACCTCTTCAACTACGGCAAGAGCAGGCCCTTCGACTACCTCAAGCTGAAGAACGAGATCACCCGTCTGAACGGCGGGCCGATCCGCGAGAGCTACTACCTGAACTCCGTGAGCGACCCTGCCACGGATGCGCAGAACGCGTTCCATTCGTGGATCAAGACCGCGCCTCCCCATGGGCCGAAGTTCCGGGTGCAGCTCTACAAGCTGAAGAAGATGCACATGAACTGCGCGGCATGCGGCCACTCGTCCGACCGGTGGGTCCAGAAGGGTGTGGACGTGGGCATCGCCACGCTGATCATCAAGCTGGCCGCGCAGAACGTGTACGACCGTCTGATCCTTTCCGCGGGAGACGGCGATTTCGAGGATGCGATCTCCTACGTGAAGTCCGAACTGCACAAGGAAGTGTGGGTGTCGGGCTCCGCGACCAGCCTGTCGCCCGATCTGCAGTCGTATTCGGACAACGTGCTCTGGATGGAAGACATGAGCCCGGCCATCGACCGCACCGCCTGAACGCCTGACCTGCACGTCCACAACGCCCGCCCACAACCCCATTTTCGACGCACCATGTTCACCAAAATCCTCATTGCCAACCGCGGCGAGATCGCCTGCCGCGTCATCGCCACCGCCCGCCGCATGGGCATCGCCACGGTGGCCGTGTATTCCGATGCCGACAAGGACGCCCGCCATGTGCGGCTGGCCGACGAGGCCGTGCACATCGGCGCTGCGCCTTCGCGCGAGTCCTACCTGCTGGCGGACCGCATCATCGCGGCCGCGAAGCAGACGGGCGCGCAGGCGATCCACCCGGGCTATGGCTTCCTGTCGGAGAACGAGGCCTTCGCGCAGCGCTGCGAGGACGAAGGCATCGCCTTCATCGGCCCGAAGGCGCATTCGATCGCGGCGATGGGCGACAAGATCGCGTCCAAGAAGCTCGCCAACGAGGCGAAGGTCAACACCATCCCGGGCTGGAACGACGCCATCGAGTCGGCCGAACGCGCGGTGGAGATCGCGCGCGACATCGGCTACCCGGTGATGATCAAGGCCTCGGCCGGCGGCGGCGGCAAGGGCCTGCGCGTGGCCTACAACGACAAGGAGGCGCTCGAAGGCTTCACCGCCTGCCAGAACGAGGCCCGCAACAGCTTCGGCGACGACCGCATCTTCATCGAGAAGTTCGTGCAGCAGCCGCGCCACATCGAGATCCAGGTGCTGGGCGACGCGCACGGCAACGTGATCTACCTGAACGAGCGCGAATGCTCGATCCAGCGCCGCCACCAGAAGGTGATCGAGGAGGCGCCATCGCCCTTCATCAGCGATGCGACGCGCAAGGCCATGGGCGAGCAGGCCGTGGCGCTGGCGAAGGCCGTGAAGTACCAGAGCGCCGGCACGGTGGAGTTCGTGGTCGGCAAGGACCAGGACTTCTACTTCCTGGAAATGAACACCCGCCTGCAGGTGGAGCATCCGGTGACGGAGTGCATCACGGGGCTGGACCTGGTGGAACTGATGATCCGCGTGGCGGCCGGCGAGGCGCTGCCCCTGGCGCAGGAGGACGTGAAGCGCGACGGCTGGGCCATCGAATGCCGCATCAATGCCGAAGACCCGTTCCGCAACTTCCTGCCCTCCACCGGGCGGCTGGTGCGCTTCCAGCCGCCGCTGGAGAGCATGTTCCAGGCCGATACCGAGAAGAAGCTGGGCGTGCGCGTGGACACGGGCGTCTATGAAGGCGGCGAGATCCCGATGTTCTACGACTCGATGATCGCCAAGCTCATCGTGCACGGCACGGACCGGGAGGACGCGATCCACAAGATGCGCGCGGCGCTCAACGGCTTCGTGATCCGCGGCATCAGCAGCAACATCCCGTTCCAGGCGGCGCTGCTGGCGCATCCGAAGTTCGTGTCCGGGCAGTTCAACACGGGCTTCATCGCGGAGCACTACGGCCAGGGCTTCCATGCCGAGGACGTGCCGCACGACGATCCGCTCTTCCTGGTGGCGCTGGCCGCCTACATGCACCGCCGCTACCGCGCGCGCGCCAGCGGCATCAGCGGCCAGCTGTCGGGGCACGAGGTGAAGGTGGGCGAGCAGTTCGTGGTGGTGGTGCTGGGGGCCGGGGGCGAGCACGTGCACCACGAGGTGTCGGTGACCGACTTCCAGGATCCGTCCGGCGGCAGCAGCGTGCGCGTGGGCGGCAAGGACTACCAGATCGGCAGCGCCGCCACGCTGGGCCAGATCCGCGTGCAGGGCCAGTGCAACGGCGTGGGCTTCACCGCCCAGGTGGAGCGGGGCGCGGGGAAGAACCCGCTGTCGCTGCGCATCGCGCACAACGGCACCCAGATCGAGGCCATGGTGCTGTCGCCGCTCGGCGCGCGGCTGCACCGGCTCATGCCCTACAAGGCGCCGCCGGACCTGTCGCGCTTCCTGCTCTCGCCCATGCCCGGCCTGCTGGTGGACGTGGCGGTGCAGGAGGGCCAGAAAGTGCAGGCGGGCGAGAAGCTGGCGGTGATCGAGGCCATGAAGATGGAGAACATCCTGTTCGCTGCGCAGGATGGCGTGGTCGGCAAGGTGGTGGCCACCCGGGGCGCTTCGCTCGCCGTGGACGACGTCATCCTCGAGTTCCAGTGAGGACGGCGACGTCCGCCGCCGCGGGGGCGCGATGGCGCCTGCCCGGGGCGCGCCTGCCGCTGGCGCTGGCCGGCGCGGTGCTGCTCGCCGATGGCCTGTGGCTCATGGCGCTGCGCCAGTTCAACCTGGGCGTGGCGCTGCCGGCGGTCTGCGGCGGCGCGCTGCTGGTGCTGGCGCTGCGCTGGGAGCAGGCGGCCCGCTGGCGCCGCGGGCACCGGGGCCGCACGCTGGCGTGGCGCATGGCCTGGTGCGCGGTCGGCCTGTGGATGGTGTCGGTGGCGTGGTTCTGGGCCTGGCTGCGCGGCTACGGCGTGCCGCCGGCCGAGGTGCCACCCGTGCAGGCGATCGTGGTGCTGGGCGCCGGCACGCTGGACGGGCAGCCGCGGCCCACGCTGGCCGCCCGCCTGGACACGGCCGCCGAGCTGGCGCGCCGGCAGCCGCAGGCGCTCGTCGCCGTGTGCGGCGGCATCGACCTGGGCGAGACCGAGAGCGAGGCCGCGATCATGGCCCGCTACCTGCGCGAGCGCCACGGCATCGCGCCGGGCCGGATCGTTCAGGAGCGCGAGAGCACCAGCACGGAGCTGAACATCGCGCTCAGCCGTCCGCTGCTGCAGGCGCGCGGGGTGGACGCGACAGCGCCCACGGCCGTCGTCACGAGCGACTTCCACCTCATGCGTGCCACGCGCATCGCGCGCCGCCAGGGGCTCGCCGTCGTGGTGCCGGTCGGTGCCCCGACGCCGATCACCACGCGCTACAACGCCTGGCTGCGCGAATACTTCGCCATGCTCAGCAGCTGGGCGCTGCGCGAGATCTGAACCCACCACGGCCCCTCCCGGGCCGGTTTTTTCCAGGAGCCCCTCATGACTTCCGATACGCGCCCCTTCAAGGTTCTCGGCATCCAGCAGATCGCCATCGGCGGCACCGACAAGCAGCGGCTGAAGACGCTGTGGGTGGACATGCTGGGCCTGCAGCAGACCGGTACGTTTCGCAGCGAGCGCGAGAACGTGGACGAGGACATCCTCTCGATGGGGCAGGGCGCCCATGCCGTGGAGGTGGACCTGATGCAGCCGCTCGACATCGAGCGCAAGCCCGCCGTGCACGCCACGCCGCTGAACCACGTGGGCCTGTGGATCGACGACCTGCCGCGCGCCGTGGAATGGCTCGCGGCGCGGGGCGTGCGCTTCGCGCCGGGCGGCATCCGCAAGGGGGCCGCGGGCCACGACATCACGTTCCTGCACCCCCGGGGCAACGAGGAGTTTCCCATCGCGGGCGAAGGCGTGCTGATCGAACTGGTGCAGGCGCCGCCGGACGTGATCGCCGCGCTGGGCTGACGGACCGCGCCCGTGCCGCCGTGCCGGGCGGCGGTTGCCGGCGCTGCGTGGCGGACGTGGTGGCGGGTCAGTTCCCGGGCCGGCCGCGCGGTGGCCGCACGTAGGCACCACTGGTATGCAGGTGCTGCTCCGCATGGCCGATGGCCCGTGCCGCCGCGCCGCCCGCGCGGCTGGCGAGCAATTCCACCAGGGCCTCGGCCAGCGCCAGGCCCGCGGCCACCGAGGGGAAGAACGAGGGGCTGTGGATGCTGAAGAGCAGCGTCTGCTGCGCCAGCAGCGAGAGCGGAGAGGCGAGGCTGTCGGTCAGTGCCACGATGCGCGCGCCCGCGTCGCGCGCGGCCTCCGCCACCTGCAGCGCCTCGTGGGAATAGGGCGAGAAGCTCGCCACCACCAGCACGTCGCCCTTGCCCACGGCGCGTTGCTGCATTTCCAGCGTGCCGCCCTGGCCGTCGAGCAGGTGCACGTCCGGGCGGAACAGGCGGTACTGGTACACCAGGCCGAAGGCGATGGGGTAGCTCGCCCGGAAGCCGGCCACGTGCACGGCCTTCGCCTTCTCGATCAGCGCGCAGGCCTTGTCCAGCCGCGCGCCGCTCTGGGCCTGGGTGGCCTCCAGGTTGCGGCGCTGCACCCCGAACATTTCCTCCGTCAGCCCGCCGGACTCACCGGCCCGGGCCACGAGGTGCTGCGCCCGCGCGCCGTAGGCGTCGCCCCCCAGGCCCAGGTCGGCCGCGAAGGCGGCCTTGAGGGCCGGCCAGCCGTCGAATCCCACCTGCTGCGCGAAGCGCACCAGCGTGGGCGGCGTGGCGCCGGACTGCACGCCGACGTGGCGCATGGACGAGGTCACCACCTCGGCCGGATGGTCGAGCAGGTAGCGCGCGATGTCCTGCAGCGCGGGGCTGAGTTCGGGGTAGCGCTGGCGGATGTGTTCCTGGATGGAGGGGGGCATGGACGGATGCTTGGGGCAGGCAGGCGGGGCGGATGCGGCGACTGTACCGAAACGGCAGGTGCTCCACATGTTCTGAAAATCATTTTTGACGAAACGAATGTTCCAAATCACAATGCATGGAACATTTGATCCACAAACATTGCAGATGACACACGTATTCCACCGGCATCTCCACCAGACGCCACCCGTCGCCGTTGCCGCCCAGGGCATGACCATCGTGGATGCCGGGGGCCGCCGCTACCTCGATGCATCGGGCGGCGCGGCCGTCTCCTCGCTGGGCCACGGGCATCCGGACGTGATCGCCGCCATGCATGCGCAGATCGACCGGCTCGCCTATGCCCATACCAGCTTCTTCACCACGGCGGTGGCGGAGGAACTGGCGGACGTGCTGGTGGCCGGGGCACCCGCCGGCATGGAACACGTGTACCTGGTCAGTGGTGGATCGGAAGCCGTGGAGGCGGCGCTCAAGATGGCGCGCCAGTACTTCGTGGAGATCGGGCAGCCGCAGCGCACGCATTTCATCGCGCGGCGCCAGAGCTACCACGGCAACACGCTGGGCGCGCTGGCCGTGGGCGGCAATGCCTGGCGGCGGGAGCCTTTCGCGCCGCTGCTGGCGCCCGCCACCCACGTGTCGGCCTGCTACCCCTACCGCGAGCAGGGCGCGCAGGAAACGCCCGAGCAGTATGGCCAGCGCCTGGCGGACGAGCTGGAGGCGGCCATCCTCGCGCAGGGGGCGGACCGCGTGATCGCCTTCGTGGCCGAGACGGTCGGCGGTGCCACGGCCGGCGTGCTCACGCCCGTGCCCGGCTACCTGCGCGCGGTGCGTGCGGTGTGCGACCGCCACGGCGTGCTGCTGATCCTGGACGAGGTCATGTGCGGCATGGGACGCACCGGCACGCTTTATGCCTGCGAGCAGGAGGGCGTGGTGCCCGACCTCGTCACCGTGGCCAAGGGCCTGGGCGGTGGCTACCAGCCGGTGGGGGCGGTGCTGGCGCAAAAGCGCATCGTCGAGGCGATGGCGGCAGGGAGCGGCTACTTCCAGCACGGCCATACCTACCTGGGCCATCCGGTGGCCTGCGCGGCGGCGCTGGCCGTGCAGCGCGTGATCCAGCGCGACGGCCTGCTCGCCAAGGTGCGGGACGACGGCGTGTTCTTCGGGGAGGCGCTGCGGCAGGCGCTCGGCGGCCATGCCCGCGTGGGCGACATCCGCGGGCGCGGCTTTTTCTGGGGCGTCGAGCTGGTGCAGGACCGTGGCGGCAAGACGCCGTTCGATCCGGCGCGCAAGGTGCATGCCCGCACCAAGAAGGAGGCGATGGCCCGCGGGCTGCTGTGCTACCCCATGGGCGGCACGGTGGACGGGCGCGTGGGCGACCACGTGCTGCTGGCGCCGCCCTTCATCGCCTCGCGCGCGGAACTGCAGGACATCGCGGGCCGCCTGGCCGACGCGGTGGACGCCGCCACCGCCGCCTGATTGCCCACCGTTTCCATCGTTCCCGCAAGGAGTCCTCCCATGTCCCGTTCCCGTCGCGCCATGCTGGCGCTCGCCGCCGCATGCGCGCTCGCCACCCAGGCCCCTGCGCAGGAGGCTGCCTCCACCCTCCGAAAGATCAAGGACACCGGCGCCATCACGCTGGGCCACCGCGAGTCGTCCTTCGGCTTTTCGTACAACGCCGGCACGGGCACGCCCGTGGGCTACAGCATCGACATCTGCATGAAGATCGTGGATGCGATCAAGGCCGAACTCCAGCTGCCGAAGCTGGAGATCCGCTACCAGCTCGTCACCTCGCAGAACCGCATTCCCCTGGTGGCGGGCGGCACCGTCGATATCGAGTGCGGCTCCACCACCAACCTGGTGGAGCGCCAGAAGCTCGTGGCGTTTTCGCCGGACATCTTCCGCTACAACGTGCGCATGCTGGTGCGCGCCGATTCGGGCATCCGCAGCGTCGCGGACCTGCAGGGCAAGACGGTGGTGGCCACCAGCGGCACCACGTCGCTGCGGCTGCTGCGCGAAGCCGACAAGGGCCGCAACCTCGACATCCAGCAGATGGCCGGCAAGGACCATGCCGACTCCTTCCTGCTGATAGAGAGCGGGCGCGCCCAGGCCTTCGTGCTGGACGACATCCTGCTGGCGGGCCTGGTCGCCACGGCGCGCAACCCCAAGGACTTCCTCATCACCGGCGAGCCGTTGCGCACGGAGAACCAGTCCCTCATGTTCCGCAAGGACGACCCGGCCTTCAAGGCCCTGGTGGACCGCGTGGTGACGGGCATGATGCAATCGGGCGAGATGGAGCGGCTCTACCGGAAGTGGTTCATGTCGCCCATTCCGCCGCGCGGCGTGAACATCGGCTATCCGCTCAATGCCGAGACCCGGGACGCCTTCGCCCACCCCTCCGACAAAGGACTCTGAGTTCCCCATGCCCCGCATCGCCCTGATCCACGCCCTGGCCCATTCGGTGGCCCCCATCAACGGCGCCTTCGAGCGCGACTGGCCGCAGGCCGTGCGCATGAACCTGCTGGACGACAGCCTTTCTGCCGATCTCGCGGCCGGGGGCGGAGGGCTCGACGGCGCCATGCATGAACGGTTCGCGCGGCTGGCGCGGTACGCGGTGGACACGGGCGCAGAGGGCATCCTGTTCACCTGCTCGGCTTTCGGCCCATGCATCGACGCGGTGGCACGCACGCATGCACCCATGCCCGTGCTGCGGCCCAACGAGGCCATGATCGACGAGGCCATGCAGGGCCATGGGCCGCTGGGGCTGATCGCCACCTTCGCGCCCACGCTGCGCTCCATGCCGGCGGAGTTCCCGCCCGGCACCGTGCTGGAGATGGCACTGGCCGAGGGCGCGCTCGGCGCGCTGAATGCCGGGGACGGCCCGGCGCACGACGCACTCATTGCCCGCCAGGCCCGTGCGCTGGCCGGGCGGGGATGCACCCGCATCGCGCTGGCCCAGTTCAGCATGGCCCGCGCACGCGATGCCTGCGCGCAGGCCAGCGGCCTGCCGGTGCTGACGACGGTGGACAGCGCCGTGCGCAGGCTCCGCGGCCTGCTGGGGGCTTGAACGCGGCGCCGATGCGGTGCCTGTCGGGTGCCAATTGCGGCGATTTCCGGCACCTGCCGGCCGCCCCGGGCGGAAGGTTGGCAGCAGATGGCAGCGTGATCGATGCCGATGGCAATGGCACAGGGCGGCGGTTTTCCAACTCCCTTCAAAGAGCAGCCTTCTGGCTGCATCCTGCCGCCAACGTCCTGTGAAAATGCCGCCCGTTGTTCCACCCGCGGGCAGCACGGGTTTTTGGCGGCAAAGGCTTGGCATGCGGCCCGGTTCTCTTCCAGAATTCGCCGCAACGCCAACGTGTACCTTGTGTCCGTACCCACTGCCATGACCGCCACTCTTTCCGACACCCGTCCCGAAACCCCCGCCATTCCCGTCCAACTGCACCGCCCCGCACGCGCCCCCGCCGCAGCGGCCGGCACGTGGAGCGTCCAGGCCGTGCAGGAACTGCTGGACCTGCCGTTCATGGACCTGCTCTGGCGCGCGCAATCCGTGCACCGCGAGCACTGGCCCGCGGGCGACGTGGAACTGGCCACGCTCCTGTCGGTGAAGACCGGCGGCTGCCCCGAGAACTGCGGCTATTGCCCGCAGTCCGCCGAGTTCGACACGGGCGTGAAGGCGCAGAAGCTCATGAGCGTGGAGGAGGTCACCACCGCCGCCCGCGCCGCCCGCGACGCCGGGGCCACGCGCTTTTGCATGGGCGCCGCCTGGCGCGCCCCCAAGGACCGCGACATCGAGAAGGTGGGCGAACTGATCTCCGCCGTGAAGGGGCTGGGAATGCAGACCTGCGCCACCCTGGGCATGCTGGAGCCGCACCAGGCCCAGGCGCTCAAGGGCGCGGGGCTGGACTACTACAACCACAACCTGGATACCGCCCCCGAGTACTACACCGACGTGGTGAGCACCCGGGCCTACCAGGACCGGCTCGACACCCTGCGCCATGTGCGCGAGGCCGGCATCAGCGTCTGCTGCGGCGGCATCATCGGCATGGGGGAGGCGCCGGTGCACCGCGCGGGCCTGATCGCCCAGCTCGCCAACCTGGACCCGTACCCGGAATCCGTGCCCATCAACAGCCTGGTGCGCGTGCCCGGCACGCCGCTGGCCGACAGCGATCCGGTCGATCCGCTCGATTTCGTGCGGGTGATCGCGGTGGCGCGCATCACCATGCCGCGTGCGCGCGTGCGCCTCTCGGCGGGCCGCCAGCAGATGGGCGATGCCGTGCAGGCGCTGTGCTTCCTGGCCGGGGCCAATTCGATCTTCTACGGCGACAAGCTGCTGGTGACCGGCAACCCGGACGTGGACGCCGACGTGCAGCTGCTCGCCAAGCTGGGGATGAAGGGCCGGCAGGTGGCCTCCACCGAGCCCCACGACCTGCACCACCACGCCGCCTGAGGGCGGGCAGGAGGGCGATCACCGCCCCCCGCGTGGCGCCTCGTACCCGAGCATCTTCATGGCCTGCGTGATGGAGACCGCCGCCTTGTCGTAGCCGTCCCACGGCGCGTTGCCTTCGCGCAGCCGGTCTTCCACCGTGGCCACCGTCCATTCGGTGCTGCTGGAGAGCGCGCCCAGTTCATCCCAGCGCAGGGGCACGGAAATGCCGAGCCCCGGCCGTGCCCGCGCCGACCAGGCACTCACGGTGGTGGCGCCGAAGCCGTTGCGCAGGTAATCCACGAAGATTTTTCCCACGCGGTTGCGCGGCCCGCTCTTGGCCACGAACAGCTGCGGGATCGTGCGCGCCATGTGCTGCACCACCGCCTGGGAAAAGCCCTTCACCGTGTCCCAGCCGTGCAGGCGCTTGACGGGCACGACCACATGCAGCCCCTTGCCACCGCTGGTCTTGAGAAAGCCCGGCAGGCCCAGTTCCGTCAGCATCACGCGCATCAGCGTGGCGGCCTCCTGCACCTTGTCCCAGGGCACGCCTTCGCCGGGGTCGAGGTCGAAGGCCATCCGGTCGGGCCGGTCGATGCGGTCGCTGCGGGCGTTCCAGCTGTGGAACTCGATGGTGTTCATCTGGGCCCAGGCCGGCAGGCCTTCCGGCCCCGCGATTTCGGCCAGGGGCGGGTGGCCGGGATCCAGCGCCGGGTCCAGCGTGCGCACGCCGTCCACCGAGCCGTGCTCGGGGTGCTTCTGGAAGAAGAGTTCCCCGCCCACGCCTTCCGGGGCCCGCACGACCGAGACGGGGCGCTGGCGCAGATGCTCCACCATCAGCGGCGCGACCAGCGCGTAGTAGCGCACCAGGTCCAGCTTGGTGGTCCCGCTCGCGGCATCGATCACCCGGTCGCCGTGGGTCACGCGCAGCGAGGAGGGCGGGGCGGCAGGGGACGGGGCGGATGCGGTTCGGCGGGAGGTCATGGTGGAGCGGACCCTGGAGGGCGTGGTCTCGGTGGGGGCACGGCGCGGGGAGGCAGGCGGGGCGGAGGGCGGGGCCTCCACCGCGGCGGCCGGCGTGGTTGTTTCGCGCACGATCTCGCGCGCGGGCTTGTCCTCGCGCAGGCCGCGGAAGACCGCCTGGCGGACATGGCGCGTCTGCGTCCAGCCCGCGAAGGCCACCTCCGCGAGCAGCTGCGGCTTGACCCAGTGCGCCTTGCGGCCCACCTGCGTGCCTTCGGCGAAGGGGCTGCGGTCTGCGGCGAGTGAGCGCAGCAGCCCGAGCAGCGTCGTCAAGGTGCGTTCGCTGAAGCCGGAGCCCACGTTGCCCGCATAGTGCAGTTGCCCGTCGTCCCCGTGCACCCCCAGCAGCAGCGAGCCGAGGCCGGTGCGCGTGCCCTGCGGGTCGGTATAGCCGCCGATCACGAACTCCTGCCGCTGCCCGCACTTGAGCTTGATCCAGTCGGCCGACCGGCCGGACACGTAGGCCGACGACACGCGCTTGCCGATCACGCCCTCGAAGCCGAGCCGGCAGGCAGAAGCGATCAGCTCGCCGGGCGACGCCTTGAACGCGTCGCTGAAGCGCACCGTATCACTGCCGGCCTCGGCCACGAGCGTGCGCAACGCCTGCCTGCGCTCTGCCAGCGGCAGGCCCTGCAGGTCGTGGCCGTTGAGGAAGGGCAGGTCGAAGACATAGAAGATCAGGCCACTGCGGTCCACCGCGCCGTCATCCGCGGGGCCCGCCGCGTTGCGTCCGGGCCGGCGCCCGCTCTCGAAGGCGTTCTGCAGCGCCTGGAAGTCGGGAATGCCGTGCCGGTCGGGCACCACGATTTCGCCGTCGATCCAGCCGGATTCCACCGGCAGGGCGCGCACGGCGCGCGCCAGGCCGGGCATGCGGTGGGTCCAGTCGTTGCCGTTGCGGGTGATGAGGCGCACCTCGCCGCCCTCGATCCGCGCGAGGATGCGGTAGCCGTCGAACTTGAGCTCGAACGTCCAGTCCGCCAGGTCGGTGGGCGGGCCGTCCACCAGCGTAGCCAGTTGCGGCGCCAGCGCCGCGGGCAGGGCCGCCTTCTTCGGGCGCGGGGGCGTGCCGGCCCGGACAGCCCGGCCTGCGGCCGGCTCCAGTGCCGGCGGGGAGGCCGCCGCCTTGGCGCGGGCGGCCGTCCCGCGGGCGGGGGATGAGCCGGCAGGGGCAGGGGCTTGCCTGCCCTGCGCGGGCGCGGGTTCAGGCAGGTCGGGCAGCGACTTCACGCTGTCCGGCAGCGCGTCCACCACGCTGTACTCGACGGCGTCGCGTTCCAGCCCGTCGCGTTCCTTGATGAGCAGCCACGGCGGCTGGCGCTCGTTGCCCCGGCCGTGCATGCGCACCAGCGTCCACCGGCCCTGGAGCTTGTGGCCGTGCAGTTCGAACTTGAGCTTGCCGGCGCTCCACGCGCGGGCCGGGTCCTCCAGCGGCACCCAGTAGCCCTTGTCCCAGATGATGACGCGGCCCGCGCCGTACTGCCGCGCGGGGATCTGGCCCTCGAAGCGGTTGTAGGCGACCGGATGGTCTTCCACCTGCACGGCCATGCGCTTGTCCCTGGGATCGAAGCTCGGCCCCTTGGGCACGGCCCAGCTCTTCATGGTGCCGTCGATTTCCAGCCGGAAGTCATAGTGCAGGCGGCTGGCCCAGTGCTTCTGCACCACGAAGCGCAGCGCGCCCCGGGGCAGCGTGTCGCCCGGCTCCGCGCCGGGCTCGGGGGTGTTGCGGAAGTCCCGCTTGCGGGCGTAGTCTGCGAGGGCGTCCGGTGGCGCCTTTTTCTGCGCTTTCTGCGGCGCTTCCTGCGCAGTGCCGGAGGTCCTGGAGCGTCGTGCCATGGCGTGCGGACTCAGGCGGCCTTGCGGCCTGCAGGAGCGCTTTTCGCGGAGGACTTGGCGGCCGCGCGCTTTGCGGGGGCCTTGGCCTTGCCCTTCGCGCCGCCGTCGGATGCGGCGCGTGCCTTGGCAGGCTTGGCCGGCAGGTGCCGCACGCTCGAGGTTTTCCGTCCCCTGGCACCACCTTCCGCTTCATCCTCGCCGCCCTCTCCCTTGTCGTCCGCAGCGGCGGGAGCCTTGCGCCGCCCGCCTTCGAGGCTGCGGCGCAGCAGGGCGGTGAGGTCCACCACGTCCGCGCCGCCAGCGTCCGACGGTGCCTCCAGCGGCTCGACCTCGGCGATGTCGCCGGCCTGGGCCCGCGCTTCCACGAGCTTCATGATCTCTTCGGAGAACGAGTTGCGGAACTGGTCCGCATCCCAGGCCTGCGTCATGTCGTCGATCAACTGCCGTGCCATGCGCATCTCGGCATCCTTGAGCCCGACGGCCTTGCCTCCGGCAGGAGGCAGGTTCAGTTCCTGGAACGAGCGTATCTCGCCGCCCCACCGCAACAGGTTGAGCACCAGCGCCCGTCCGCAGGGGATGAGCACCGCCAGGTGCTGCTTCGTCTGGATCACCACCTTGCCCACGCCCACGCGGTGGCTCGCCTTGAGCGCCTCGCGCAGCAGGGCATAGACCTTCTCGCCGCGCGGCAGCGGCGCCGTGTAGTAGGGCCGCTCCAGATAGACGAACGGGATCTCGTCGGCATCCAGAAACGCCTCGATCTCGATGGTCTGGGTGGTCTTCGGGTAGGCCTGCGCGATCTCCTCGGGCGTGAGCACCACGTAGCGGCCGTCTTCGTACTCCACGCCCTTGACGATGTTCTCCGCCGTGATTTCCTTGCCGGTCTTCTTGTTGATGCGCTTGTAGCCGACCGGATCCATGCTGCGCTTGTCGAGCCAGTCGAAATCGATGCCACTGTCCTGTGTCGCCGAATACAGGCCCACGGGCACGTGGACCAGGCCGAAGCTGATCGCGCCCTTCCAGAGTGCACGGGTGGACGTGGGGGCCTGCCCGCCAGACGCCTTGTCGGCCTTGTCGGCCTTGGCGGCCCGCGAGGACGCGGCGGGAGCGGAGGCGCTGCGGGAGGGGGAGGTGCGGGTTGTCTTCTCGGCCATTGCGGACTCTCCTGGGCGACGCGGCGGCGACATGCCGGCGCACGCGGTGCGGACGACGTTAGCCCTGCCGCGGCACGCAGGCTGTAGGACGCGCACCGGCCGCGGCGCCGGTGGCGGCAGGCGATCGCACGCCATGTGCAACACCGCGGCCAGCCGGGCTGGCGGTGTGGGCTCGCCGATCAGCTCTCGCCGCTGTCCTGCGGCGCGCTGGCCCCGGTGCCGGTCGCGGGGCTGGGCGGCGCGGAGGCCACCGCGTGGTGATCGCTCTGCAGCGTGGGCACGAAACCGAGCTGGCCCTTCATGCGCCGGAACGGCGTGGAGAACTTCTCCAGCGTGATGGCCGTGACCTTGTCGAAGAAGGCGGTGTTGGAGCCGGTCGTGGAATACACCGACTCCTTCTGGTTCCAGCGCACGCGCCAGTGCGTGCGCGATTTCTGGATGCCCACGCGGATGTGCTCGTCCAGACAGTGCGCGTCCGCGCGGAAGAACAGCGTCAGGCCGAAATAGAAGAAGCCGTCATCGCCCACCTGCAGTCGCGGCCAAAGGGAGGTGCGCTCGTCGCCGATGCGTTCCAGCCGCTCGTCCAGCGCGTGGAACTCCACGTCGCCGGAGCGTGCGCCCAGGTGGGCGATGAACTCCACGCGCAGGCGCTGCGCCAGGACGACGCATTCGTCCTTGTATTGCTCGAAATCCTTGCACCAGGCGATGGCCTTCGCCTGCAGGTCCTGGAAGTTGGTGGTCATGGGAGGGGTCCTTTCCGGCGGGAAGCGCGGAGCCGCCATGCGGCGGCCGGCTCTTCGCGGACCCCGCTCGGCGGCTCGGGGGCCCGGATGTTTGCGGCCCGTCCATCGTCCACACGCGCGGCAGCATGGCGTGTGGGTGCGAAGTCGTGTTGGTCTGTAGGAAAAGGACTACGCCACTCGCCGTCAAGTGCCCGTTTGATTCACGCTACGTGCCGCAAGCGTGCGCGTAGGAATTACGCTCTTTTTGTATAATTTTCAAATAATTTGTAACTTTTTGGAGGGGTTCCGAGTGTCGAGATATGGCGTTGAGCGGCCCGCCGCACCATGACGGGCGATCTTGCACTCCGGATGATGGCCGACCTGTTCTGGACCGGCCTGCTCGTCTGCCTCCCCATCCTCGGGCTCACGCTGCTCGTGGGCTTGCTCATCAGCATCCTGCAGGTGGTGACCCAGGTGCAGGAAATGTCGCTGACGTTCGTGCCCAAGCTGCTGGTCGCCGGCGGCGTCATGGTGCTTTTCGGCCCGTGGATGCTCCGCAAACTGGGGCAGTTCGCCACCCAGCTCTGGACGAACATTCCCGCAATGTTCTGAGGCCCCGGCATGAGTTCGCTGCTTTCCCCGCCTGTCCAGGCCCTGGGCGGCACCGGTGCCTTCGGCCTCTGGGGGCCGTTTTTCCTGCCGTCGCTGCGGGTCGCGGTCGTGCTGGCCATGACGCCCGTGCTCTATGCCATGCCCGTGCCCAACCGCGTGCGTTTGCTGGTGGTGATGGCGCTGTCCTGGGTGCTGGCCCAGGCGCTGGCGCCGTCCGCGCCGCTGCCGCCGTCCGGCATGGGGGAACTGCTGCAGATGGCCATGGCCGAACTGGCGCTGGGAGCCACGATGGCGCTCGGCGTGCTGCTGGCGTTTGCCGCCTTCTCGCTGGCCGGGAACCTGCTGGACGTGCAGATCGGGTTCGGCATCGCCCAGGTGTTCGATCCCGTGGGCAACCGCGCGGCGCCGCTGCTGGTGTCCGCATTCAACTATGTGGCCGTGATCGGCTTCATGGCGGCGGACGGCCACCATCTGCTGCTGCGCGCACTGGCCTATAGCTTCGACGTGTTCCCGCCCGGCGCCGGCTGGCAGCCCGCGGACATGGCGGCACCGGTGTTCCGGCAGGCCAGCGGGCTGTTCCTCCTGGGGTTCGCGCTGGCCGCGCCGGTGGTGTTCTGCATCCTGCTGGTGGAGTTCGCGCTCGGCCTGATCTCTCGCAACCTGCCGCAGATCAACATGCTCGTGCTCGGCATCCCCGTGAAGATCGTGGTGGGCCTGGCAGTGCTGTCATTGTGGTTCGCCGGGATGGGCGGCGCGATGCAGCGCGTGTACACCAGCATCTACGCCATGTGGGAGGCGATGTTCCTGCAGGCGGCCGCGCACGCGCCGCTGCCCGGGAGCCGGTAAGGGGACGGCAATGGCGGAGCAGGATCTCGACCGCAACGAAGCGGCCACCCCCTACAAGCTGCAGAAGGCCCGGGAAAAGGGCCAGGCTTCCAAGAGCGCGGACGTGGTGTCGGCCCTGGTGCTGGTGGTGGCCGTGGCTTACCTCAGCTCGCAGGGCGCCGACATGGCGCTGGCGCAGTTCCGGCTCGACCGCATGGTGCTGCTGCAGGGCGCGTTCGCCGATCCGGGCGGGGCGGGCCTGTGGCCGCTGGTCTCGCGCCTGCTGCGCGACACGCTGCTGTGGCTGGCGCCTTTCCTGGCCGCGGTGGTGCTCGCGGCGGTGCTGGGCAATGTGCTGCAGACCGGCCCCATCTTCTCCTTCGACCCGGTCACGGCGGATTTCAGCCGGCTGAACCCTGCCAACGGGTTCAAGCGGGTGCTGTCGATGCGTTCGCTCTTCGATGCCGGGAGGGCCAGCGCGAAGCTGCTGCTGCTGTCGGGCATGGCCTATTACGCGCTCGAGGATCTTTCGACGCAGTTCTACAGCCTGGCCAGCCAGTCGCCGACCAGCTATCTGCACCTGCTCGTGGCGGACCTGGGTTCGCTGGGTTTCCGCATGGCGCTGCTGCTGGCCATCATCGCGGCGCTGGACTGGATGTTCACGCGGCGCGAGTTCGCCAGGAAGATGCGGATGAGCCGTCGCGAGATCAAGGACGAGCACAAGCAGCGCGAAGGCGACCCGCGCGTGCGGGCCCGCATGCGCGATCTGCGCCGCGAGGCGCGCAAGCGCAGCAAGTCGCTGCGCCAGACCCGCAATGCGGATGTCGTGCTCACCAATCCCACGCACCTGGCCATCGCGCTGCGGTACGTGCACGGCGAGATGGATTCCCCGCAGGTCGTCTCCAAGGGGGCCGGGCACCTCGCGGCCGCCATGCGCGAGATCGCGGCCCGCCACGGCATTCCGGTGGTGCGCAGCCCGGCCCTGGCCCGGCGCCTGTTCAAGGAGCTGGACGTGGAGCACTACGTGCCGCCGCAGCTGTTCGCGGACGTGGCCCGCATCATCGTCTGGGTGTTCGCCATGCGGGAGCGCCGCGCGGGCATGGCTCCGGGGGGCGCGGCATGAAGGCGCTGGAGCGTTTCTTCGGCCGGCACAGCGACATCGCCATGGTGCTGCTGGTGCTGGGCGTTCTCGTGGTGCTGTTCGCGCCCATCCCGAGCCCGCTGCTGGACTTCCTCATCCTGACGAATTTCAGCTTCGCGTTCCTGATCCTGCTGCTGACGTTCTACATGGCCCGGCCGGTGGAGTTTTCCACCTTCCCGTCGCTGCTGCTCATTGCCACCTTGTTCCGGCTCTCGCTCAACGTGGCCGCGACGCGGCTCATCCTCTCCGATGGCGACGCGGGGCGGGTGATCGGCGCGGTCGGCTCCTACGTGGTCGGCGGCAACTACGTGATCGGGCTGATCGTCTTCCTGATCCTGATCGTCGTGCAGTATGTCGTGGTCACGAATGGCGCCCAGCGCATTTCCGAGGTGGCGGCGCGCTTCACGCTGGACAGCATGCCCGGCCAGCAGATGAGCATCGATGCGGACCTGAACATGGGCTTCATCGACCAGGCCGAGGCGCAGCGCCGGCGCAAGAACATCGAGAAGGAAGCCGCGTTCTACGGCGCCATGGACGGCGCCAGCAAGTTCGTGAAGGGCGACGCGATCGCGGGCATCGTGATCCTGCTGATCAACATCGTGGGTGGCCTGGTGATCGGCGTGATGCAGCACAAGCTGCCCTGGGACCAGGCGCTGCGCACCTATTCGCTGCTGACCATCGGCGACGGCATCGTCACGCAGGTGCCGGCGCTGATCATTGCCGTGGGCACCGGCATCATAGTGACCCGGTCCGCGTCCGACGGCAACCTGAGCCAGGAAGTGCTGCGGCAGATCACCTCCTTTCCCAAGACGCTGCTGCTCGTGGGCGCGGCGCTCACGGGCCTGCTGTTCCTGCCGGGCATCCCGGCGCTGCCGACGCTGGTTCTCATCGCGGGCGTGGCCGCCGTGGCCTGGGTGGTCTATCGCGGGGCTGCGCGCCAGACTGCGGACGGCGCGCCGGCGGCAGGGGATGCGCAGGATGCGGACGGCCCGGCCGACACGGCAAAGACCGACGAGGACCCCTACGCCTCCCTGCAGGTGGAACCCATCGAGGTCCATGTGGGCAGCCAGTGGGCGGCCATGGTGAACCAGCCGGGCAGCGTGCTCATGGACCGCATCGTGTCGTTCCGCAAGCAGCACGCGCAGGACCTGGGGCTGGTGCTGCCGCGCGTGCGCTTCAAGGATGCCGTGCGGCTGGGGGCGGACCGCTACGAGATCCATCTGGACGGCGTGGTGTGCGGGCGCGGCGAGGTCCGCACCGACAAGGTGCTGGCCATTCACCCCGCGGGCAAGATGGACGGCGTGCCCGGGGAGCCCACGCGCGACCCGACCTACGGCCTGCCGGCGCTGTGGATCGACGAGCAGCAGCGCGCCGCCGCCGTGGCGGGCAAGTACACGCTGGTGGATGCGCCCACGGTGTTCATGACGCACCTGACGGAAGTGCTGCGGCGCGAATCCGCCACGCTGCTCACGCGCGCCGAGGCCGACCGCCTGCTGCAGCGGGTGCGCCAGCAGCAGCCCAGCCTGGTGGAGGAACTCATTCCCACCGTGCTGTCGGTGAGCGACGTGCAGAAGGTGCTGCAGAACCTGTTGCGCGAGAAGGTGTCGATCCGGCACATCGACGCCATCCTGGAGACCCTGGCCGATGCCGGGCGCCAGTCCAAGGATGCCGCCTACCTCACGGAGATGGTCCGCCTGCGGCTGGGCCATGCCATCTGCCAGGGCCTGGTGGGCGAGGCGAACGCGCTGCACGTCATCACGCTCGACCCGGCCATCGAGAGCCAGCTGCTGCAGAACATCCAGGCGGCCCAGGCCGGCGCCCGCGGGGAAGAGGGCGCCGCGCCCGCACCCGCGCCGGGCTTCGTGCTGGAGCCCCGCCTGGCCGAGCAGATCATGGTCAAGCTGATGCAGCAGGCCGAACGCATGATGAAAAGCAACCTGCTGCCCGTGCTGCTGTGCGCGCCGGAACTGCGCCGGCACGTGCGGGCGCTGTCCGAACGCATGATGCCGCACCTGCGGGTGCTGTCGATGGCGGAGGTGCCCCATGCCATCGAACTCAAGTCCTACGCGGTGGTGGCGCTGTAGCGCGCCGCCCCACCGTTTTTGCACCGGATATTTTTGACACCATGCAGGAAGTACTCGCCCTCGCTCTGCAGTCCATGCAGTCGGACATGCAGCGGCTCGACCGGATCGGCACGAACCTCGCCAACGCGCTGACGCCGGGCTACCAGCGCGAGGTGGCTGCGGCACGCCCGCTGGCCTTCGCCTCGGTGGTGGGGGCCATGGAGCGCACGGCGACGGCCGGAGGGAGCGCGCCTTCGCTCGCTCCGGCGCCTGGCCTGCTGATCCGCACGGATGCCCGCCCCGGCACCCTCCGGTCCACCGGCCAGGGCCTGGACGTGGCGCTGGCCGGGCCGGGATTCTTCGAGGTCAGCACGCCGGAGGGGCCCGCCTATACCCGGCAGGGCGACTTCCGCCTGGACGGCCAGGGCCGGCTGGTCACGGCCATGGGCTATCCCGTCATGGGCCGGGGCGGCGAGATCTATCCCGGCAGCGCCGCGCCGCGCATCGACGCCGCGGGCAACCTGCTGGCGCCCGAAGGCTCCGGCCCGGGCGGCGCGCTGCCGCTGGCCCAGCTGAAGATCGTGCAACCTGAAGGCTCTGGCCGCATGGCGCACACCGGCAACGGGCTGATGCGCGCCGAAGGGTCGGTCGCGCTGGTGCCCGATGCAGACGTCCAGGTGCGCCAGGGCTATCTCGAGAACTCCAATGTCAGTTCCATGCAGGAGATGGTGCAGCTGGTGCAGACCATGCGGCACTTCGAATCCATGCATAAGGTCGCGCTCGGCTACGACGAGATGACCGGCCAGGCCATCCGCAAGCTCGGGGAGCTGTCCTGACGCGCGGCCGCGCCGCTTCCATCGCCGGCCCGGGCAGGGCCGCTCCATCACTTCCAGGATCCTTTTCCCATGTTCGATGCTTTGTATATCGGCGCCACCGGAATGCAGGCGCAGCAGCTCAATGTCGAGACGATCGCCAACAACCTGGCGAACGTGAACACGACCGGCTACAAGCGGGCGCGCGTGAGCTTTTCCGACCTGGTGGCCCGCGACCCCGCGCGCACGGCTGCACTGGGTGACGCCACGGATGCCGGCCTGCTGCAGCCCGCGCTGCGCCTGGGCACGGGTGTGGGTATCGCCAGCGTGTCCCGCCTGTTCGACACCGGCGATGCCAGGAAGACCGACGCTCCGTTCGACATCACGGTACAGGGCGATGGTTTCTTCGAAGTGCTGATGCCGGACGGTACCTCGGCCTATACCCGCGGGGGGACCTGGAAGGTCAATAAGGATGGCCAGCTGGCCACGCTGGGCGGCCTGCCGCTGAAGCAGGCGATCCAGGTCCCGGACGATGTCCAGGCCCTGCTGGTGCAGCCCGACGGGCGCGTACAGGCACGCGTGGCGAACCAGACCAACACCCTGGACCTGGGCCGCATCGAACTGGTGCGCTTCACCAGCTCCCAGGGGCTGCTGGCGCAGGGCGACGGTATCTACCGCAGCAGCAGCGCTTCGGGCGAGGCGATGCCGGTGCGGTCGGGGGACGAAGGTGCCGGCCGGATCGCCCAGGGCTACCTGGAGGGTTCCAACGTGAAGATGGTCGATGAGATGGTGAACCTCATGGTGGCGCAGCGCACCTATGAAGCCAACGCCAAGATCGTGCAGGCCGCCGACGAGATCCTCGGGCTGGTGAACGGGTTGCGGCGGTGAGCATGTACCGTGCAGAGAGGCCGTGGGTGCCACGGCGCCTGGCCATCGGGTGCGCTGCCGTGCTCGCCGCCACGGCATGGTGCTGCGCCGTGCAGGCGATGCCCGGAGACGAAGCCGGCGCGCCATTGCTGCGCGTTGCGCTGCGACCGCAGGTACAGGTGGAGCGGCCGGATGTCCGGCTGGGCGATGTGGCGCTGCTGAGCAGCCCGGACCTGGAGACGCTGCGCCGCGCGATGGCCGTGCCGCTGGGGCAGGCCCCCCGCCCGGGCGAGCCGGTGGCGCTGGATGGCGGCCGGCTGCGGATGTGGCTGCGCAGCCGCACCGGGTTGCGGGACGAGCAGATCGAGTGGGAGGGCGCCGGGGCCACGTCCGTGCGGATGGCCGTGCGCGAAGTGGCGGGCGATGCCGTGGCAGCGCAGGCCCGGGAGGCCCTGGCCGCGCACCTCGAGGGCATCGCCCGGCAGAAGGGATTGGTGCAGCCCCGCGTGGAACTGCAGCCGGTCTCGCTGCCCCCATCGCTGGAAGTGCCCGCGGCTGGCGCCGTCCTGCGCGTGCGGCCCCTGGCGCAGGTGCCCCTGGCGGCACGCATGATGGTGTGGGTGGATGTCTTCGCGGGCGAGCGGCACGTGCGCGCGATTCCCGTGCGTTTCGAGGTGGCCCTGTTCGCGATGGCGCCCGTGGCGAGGCAGGCGCTGGCCGCCGGCAGCGACATCCCCGCGGACGGAGTCGTCGTGCGCGAAGTGGACATGGCCCGCCTGCCTTCCTCCGCTGCGCCGGCCGCATGGCCCGTGCAAGGAAGCGGGCAGGGGACGGTGCAGGCCCGCAGGCGCCTGTCGGGCGGCGAGGTGGTCACCGAGGACCGCATCGGCCCGGCGCCCGCCGTGGCCCGGGGCCAGTGGGTGCGGCTGACGGCGCGCACGGGCGATCTGGCACTGGAGAGCCGCGCGGAATCGCTGCAGGACGGCCAGGTCGGCCAGGTCGTGAAGGTGCGTCCGCCGCATGCCGGCGAAGCGCTGCTGGCCCGCGTGGTCGGCCCGGGCCAGCTGGAGCTGCAGCCATGACGGCGCCGATGGCATGGCGGCCGCGCGGCCGCCCGGCAATCCGCACCGCGGCGGCGATGTGCTGCGCGGCCCTGCTGGCTGCGGGCGTGGCGCATGCGGAAAGCCTCTACCAGGAGCAGACCTACCGCCCGCTCACGGCCGACAACCGGGCGTTCCGGGTCGGCGACGCGCTGACGGTGCAGGTCTTCGAGAACTCCAGCGCCACCACCAGTGCCGACACCGGCACGCGGCGCGGCAACGGCCTGTCGGCCGAACTGTCGCACCGCAGCGGCACGGTGGGGCAGACGGGCATCGGGGTGAACGGTACCTTCGACGGCGGCGGCCGGACGCAGCGCACCAACCGCGTGCTGGCGACGCTGACGGTCTCCGTGCAGGAGGTCCTGCCCAACGGCGACCTGCGGGTGGCGGGCGAGCAACTGCTCACCGTCAACCAGGAGCCGCAGAAGGTCACGCTCGAAGGCCGGGTGCGGCCGTTCGACATTTCCGACGGCAACGTCGTGCTGTCCACCCGCCTGGCCGATGCCCGCATCAGCTATGTGGGCGAGGGCGACATCGCCGAGCGCAACCGGCGTCCCTGGTGGCGCAACCTGCTCGACATGATGGGGTTCTGAGATGGGGCAACGGATACAGGCGTGGGCGGGCAGGGCGCTCGCCGGCTGGCTGGTGGCACTGGCGGTGTGCGGTGTGGGGGTGACCCATGCGGAGCCCGTGCGCGTGAAGGACCTGGGCAAGCTGCAGGGCTGGCGCGAGAACGCGCTGGTCGGCACCGGCATCGTGACCGGCCTGGCCGGCACGGGCGATTCGCCCTCCAACCGCGGCACGCGGCAGGCGCTGTCGAATGCGATGTCGCAGTTCAACCTCAACATCGGTCCGGACCAGATCCAGAGCCGCAACGTGGCGGTGGTGATGGTCAGCGCGGCGCTGTCGCCGTTCTCGCGCGAGGGCGATACGCTGGACGTGACGGTGAACTCCGTCGGCGACGCGCGCAGCCTGGTCGGCGGCAGCCTCGTGCTCACGGCCCTCAAGGCCGCCAACGGCCGCGTCTATGCGCTCGCCCAGGGGCCGCTGTCCGTGGGGGGCTACCGCTACGACGCCAACGGCAACGTGGTGCAGAAGAACCACCCGACCGTCGGCTCCATCCCGGGCGGCGCGACGGTGGAGGTCGGGGTGACCGCGCAGATGGTGTCCGAGGACCACCGGATGACCTTCGTGCTGAACGAGCCCGACTACACCACGGCCAACCGCGTGGCGGAGGCCATCAACCGCCGCTACGGCGCGGGCATGGCGCTGGCGCGCGACGCGTCCGGTATCGATCTGCAGGTACCGGAGGCGCAGCAGCGGCAGCTCGTGGCGTTCGTCGCCGGGCTGGAGGCGATCACGGTGGAGCCGGACCGCCGCGCCAAGGTGGTCGTCAACGAACGCACGGGTACCGTGGTGTCCGGCGGCGATGTGCGGATCTCGAAGGTGGCGATATCGCACGGCGACCTGAAGCTGTCCGTGCGCAACGAGACCACGGCGTCGCAACCCTATTTCATCGGCGAGGCGGGCGATGGCGTGCGCACGGCGCTGGTGACCAACACCCGCGTGGACGTGGACGAGCGCAACGGTCCCGGCTTCGTCACCGGCAGCACGACCGTCGCCGACCTGGTGCAGACGCTGGCGCGGCTGAAGACGCCGACGCGCGACATCATTTCCATCCTGCGCGCCGTGAAGGCCGCGGGCGCGCTGCACGCCGAACTCCTCATCCAGTAATCCCAAGAAGAGCGAACCATGACCGAAGGCATCGAAGCGATCACGCAGGCCAGCCTGTCCCTGGCACTGGACGCCGCATCCCTGCGTCACCAGGCCATCGCCCGCAACATCGCGAACGCGTCCACCGAAGGGTATGTCCCGGTGGACGTGGATTTCGCCGCGCAGATGGAATCCGCGCGCGTGCAGCTCGCCCAGGGCCGCCGGCTGGACGCGGCACAGCTGGCCCCGGTGGCGGAAGAAGGCGTGCGCATGCGCCCCATGGTGGGGCCGGACGGCCTGCCCGCGCGCGTGCAACTGGACACGGAAGTCGCACGCATGGCGCAGAACGCCGTCCATTACCAGGCCCTGCTCAAGGGGCTGTCGCGCCACATGGCCATCCTGTCGTCCGCCGTCTCCGACGGCAAGCGCTGATCATTTTCCCGAACGATTTTTCCGGCACCGCCCATGGACTATTCACAAGCCTTTGCCATCAGCGCCAGCGGCATGACGCTGGAGCGCACGCGCGTCGAGGTCGCGTCGCTCAACCTCGCCAACGCCAACACCGTGGCCGGCCCGGAGGGCAGGACCTACCAGCCGCTGCGGGTGGTGTCCCGCGCTTCCTTCGGCGAAACGGTCGCCCAGGGCCTGGCCGCCGTGCCGACGGCCTCGGTGGAGCCCACGCTCCAGCCCCCGCGCATGGTGTACGAGCCCGGCCATCCCATGGCGGACGGCCGCGGATTCGTGGCCTATGCCGGAGTGGACCCTGCCACCGAGATGGTGACGCTCATGGGGGCCATGCGTTCCTACGAGGCCAACGTGGCGGCGATGAACACGTCGCGCAACATGGCCCTGAAGGCCCTGGAGATCGGGGGCAACGCATGAGCGCCGAGGCCATTGCCGCCATCGCGGCATCCGCGCTGCCGGCCATCGCCGAGCCGCAACCCGCCTTCGCTGCCGCCGGGCCCGCCGCTGCCGCAGGTGCGGCTGCAGTGCCGGGCGCCGGCTTCTCGGACATGGTCGCCCAGGGGCTGGGGCGCGTCAACGAGCAGTTGCTGACGAGCCAGACGGATCTGCAGCGCCTGGCCGCGGGCGACGTGCAGAACCTGCACCAGGTGATGATCCGGCTGGAGGAGAGCCGGCTGTCCTTCCAGCTCATGATGCAGGTGCGTGGACGGCTCCTGGAGGCCTACCAGGACGTGATGAGGATGCAGCTGTGAACCGGCGATCCGCAACACGCCACATCGAGCAACGCATCGGGAACACCGCACCATGAACGCTTTCTGGGAGGGCCTGGGCCGCTCCGCGCGCGCCGGTCTGGTGGCCGGCGCCATCGCCATCGTCCTGCTGACCGCCGCCCTGGCATGGTGGCTGATGCGGCCGGACTACCAGGTCCTTTTCTCGGACCTGAAGCCGCAGGACGCTGCGGCCATGAGCGCCGAGCTGGACAAGCTCAAGATCCCCTACCGCTTCGACGAGGCGAACGGATCGATCCTGGTGGACCGGCCGCAGGTGCATTCCACGCGCATCAAGCTGATGGGCCAGGACATGCCGCTGCATGGCGCGGTGGGGTTCGAGCTGTTCAACAACACCGACTTCGGGATGACCGAGTTCGCCCAGAAGATCAACTACCAGCGCGCGCTGCAGGGCGAGCTCACGCGCACCATCCTGTCGCTGTCCGAGATCCGCGACGTCCGCGTGCACCTGGCCCTGCCGGAGCAGGGGCTCTTCAAGCAGGCCCACGCCCGCCCGAAGGCCGCGATCACGGTGACGCTGCGCGAAGGCCGGGTGCTGCGCCCCGAGCAGGTCAGCGGCATACAGCGGCTGGTCGCCGCCGCGACGCCGGGCATGACCGCGCAGGACGTGACGGTGGTGGACCGGCAGGGCGTGGCGCTCAGCCGCCCGGCCGACGAGGGTGCCGACGCCGCCGCGGGCATGGCGGGTGGATCCGGCCGCCTGGAATTGAAGAAGGACACCGAGGCGCAGCTGGCCCGCAAAGCCGCGGCGGTGCTGGACCGCGCTTTCGGACCGGGCCAGGCCATGGCGAGCGTGGATGTCACGCTGAACATGGACCAGGTGCGCATCACCACGGAAGACGT
Source organism: Acidovorax sacchari (assembly GCF_042847045.1). Classification (NCBI taxonomy): domain Bacteria; kingdom Pseudomonadati; phylum Pseudomonadota; class Betaproteobacteria; order Burkholderiales; family Comamonadaceae; genus Acidovorax; species Acidovorax sacchari. The sequence continues at coordinate 3,195,904 of NZ_AP035783.1, read as the reverse complement.
GATTCCTGCCCCTTCGCGCACGGCCGACAGCCGGGGCGTGATCGTGAAGGAGCGCGAATCGGTGCGCGACGGCGGCCAGGCGCCGCTCGATGCCGCGCGCGCCGGGGGCGGCGCGGGCGCGAGCACCCAGCGGGAGGTGGATTACCAGGTCGGCCGCCGGGTGGAGCAGGTGGTGAGCCAGGCGGGCGCGGTGCGCCGCATCCAGGTGGTGGCAGTGGTGCGCCAGGCGCTGGACGCCGCACAGGAAGACAAGCTGCGCCGCCTGCTGGCGGCCGCGGTGGGCGCGAACCCGGACCGGGGTGACCTGGTCGTGGTGCAGTCCCTGCAGGCCCTGGTGCCGTCCGCGGCCGCGGCGGGCGGAACTGCCGCGGCTGCCGGCGCGCCCGATGCTTCCGGCCAGGTGCCCGGGGCGCTGCAGGACATCTCGACGGAGACTGCCGGGCAGGCCGATGGAGCGGGGCAGGGCGCCGCCGTGTCACGTCCTGGCCTGGACCCGTGGTGGGCCGCTGCCGGCATCGGGCTGCTGTTGCTCCTGGCGGGCGCGGTGCTGGCCGCCACGCGCCGCCGCGCTCCGGCTTCCGCTGCACCAGGCCGGCGCCTGAGCGAGGCCGAGCGCGAGGCGGCCCTGCACAAGGTGCAGGCCTGGATGCGCGCGGGCGAGACCGCGCCGGCCTCCGGAGCTGCAGGAGGGCACGGCGCATGAACCTGCATTTCCCGGGGCTGGCGGAGCCGTCCGCGCCCTCATCCCCGGCGGCGCAGGCACGCCATGCCGCGCTGGTGCTGCATGCCATGGCGCCCGCGGACCGTGCCTGGGTGCTGGAACGCATGGCACCTTCGCAGCGCGATGCGCTGCAGGCATTGCTCTCCGAACTGCAAGCGCTCGGCATCCCGCCCGATCCGGCCGGGCTGGACGGACTGGGAGCAGCCGCAGCTGCCTCGATCGCCCGTGGGCCTGTGCCCTCTGGCGAGGCGGCATCCTCCGGCCCGGAGTCCGACCCGCTGATGGCGCTCGGTGCTCCGGGCATCGCGCTGCTTGCGCGCGCCTGGCGCGCCCAGCCTCCCCTGATGGTGGCGCAGGCCCTGTGCCTGCGTCCCTGGCCCTGGCGTGCCACGCTGCTGGAGCAGTTGCCTGCCCTCCAGCGCCGGCGCGTGATGGACCTGCTCGGCAACGTTTCCAGCGGACCCTCCACTGCCCCCGCCCTGGCCTCCGCCATGCTGGACAGCATGCGGCGCTGCTGCGAGGCGCCAGCGGTGCCGGCGGCTGGTGCCGGGCAGGGCGATGGCCGGGCCGCCGGAAACCAGGCCCGCGGCCGGTTCGGCGGCTGGCGCTGGCCCTGGCGGCGCAAGGAGGGCGGGGCATGAGCGACGACGTGAAGATCCTGCGCTCCGCCGCATGGCACGGGCAGGCCGTTGCCGTGGGCAGGCCCCGTGGCGCGGGAGCCGGGCATGGCGTGGCCGAAGCGGCTGTATCCGCTCCGCGCCATACCGCAACCCACGGACTGGCCGCAGGCCCGGACCGGGCCGCCATGCCTTCCGCGGCCACCCCCGACGGTGTTCCCGACGGCTTTCCCGCCGCCGAAGTCCCGGCACAGGACCTCGCCCGCCTGCAGGCCCAATGGAAGGAAGAGGGACGGCGCGCAGGGCATGCGCAAGGCCTGGCCGAGGGGCGCCGCATGGTGGACGAAGACATCCAGGCGCGGGCAGAGGTGCTGGCCCGCGATGTGGTGGCCGGACAGGTGCGCGAGGCGATGGAACAGTTGCGCGCCTCGGAGCAGGCACAGAAGCACGGCGAGGCGCAGGAGCGGCAGTCCGCCGCGCAGGAGGTGGCCCGGCGCACCGAACGCCTGGAACAGCTGGGCGGACAGCTCGCGCAGGAGTGGGTGCGGTTCCTCCAGGGCGCCGAGGACGACATGCTGGACATCGTCTTCGAAGCCGTCTGCCGCATCGCCGGAGACCGTGCCGTCACCCGCGACGGCGCACGGGAACTGCTGGCTCGTTCCCTGGAGGCGTGGCACGGGCGGCATCCGCTGAGCGTGCACCTGCACCCGGACGACGCGGCGATGCTCAGGGAGGATGCCGCCACGCTGGAGGTGCTGGCGTCGCGTGGGTTCGATGCCGGCCGCGAGAGCGTGCGCTGGGTGGCCGACCCCGAGGTCCGCATGGGAGGCTGTCTCTTGCGCTCGGCAGAAGGCGCGCTGGATGCCCGGCTGGAGCGGCAGCTGCAGGCCCTGGCGGCCCGCCTGGCCGAGACGCGGGCCGGACGCCGGCAGCAGGCCGCCGGCGCCGATGGCATCGCGGGCGGGGAAGCGGCATGAACGCCCGGTTGCCCACCCCGCTGGCAGGATTTGCGTCCTACCGGGATGCCGTGCGCGACGCCGAATTGACGCGGCGCATCGGCTGGGTGCGCCATATGCAGGGACTGGCCATCGAATCCCAGGGCCCCGATGCGACCGTGGGCGAGTTGTGCCGTATCCAGCCGCGCTCCGGCTCCGCGGACAACGGGCGTACCGGCAGCGGCGTGCTGGCCGAGGTGGTCGGCCTGAGCGGCGACCGTCTCACGCTGATGCCCTACGGCAGCCTGCAGGGCGTGGCTGCAGGGGCGGAGGTGGTCGCGCTCGGCCGCCGGTCGGATTTCGGGGTGGGTCCAGGTCTGCTGGGCCGGGTGATCGACGGCTTCGGGCATGCGCTCGATGGCCTGCCCGACCCGGTCGCGCCGCTGCAGCGTCCCCTGCATGCGCGGCCACTCAATCCCCTGCAGCGCCCCCGCATCCACCAGGTGCTGCAGACGGGCGTGCGGTCCCTCGACGGGCTGCTGACCCTGGGCCAGGGGCAGCGCGTGGGCATCTTCGCGGGCAGCGGGGTGGGCAAGAGCACGCTGCTGGGCATGATCGCCCGGCACGTCAGCGCCGACGTCAACGTGATCGCGCTCATCGGCGAGCGTGGCCGGGAGGTGAAGGAGTTCATCGACAAGCAGCTGGGCGAAGGCCTGAAGCGCTCGGTGGTCGTCGTTGCGACCTCCGACCAGCCCGCGCTGGCGCGGATCCGCGCGGCGCATGCCGCCGTGACCATCGCGGAGTACTTCCGCGACGCGGGGCAGCAGGTGCTGCTCACCATGGATTCGGTCACCCGCCTGGCCATGGCCCGGCGCGAGGTGGGCCTGGCGGCCGGCGAGCCGCCCACCGCCCGCGGCTACACGCCATCCGTGTTCGCGGAGCTGCCCCAGTTGTGCGAGCGGTGCGGGACGGCCCCTTCGGGCGGGGCCATCACGGCGCTGCTCACCGTCCTCGTGGAGGGCGACGACATGAACGAACCCATCGCCGACAGCCTGCGCTCCATCCTGGATGGGCACGTCGTGCTGTCGCGCGACATCGCGCACGAGGGGCGCTACCCCGCCATCGATGTGCTGCGCAGCGCGAGCCGGCTGCTGCCGGACCTGACCACCGCCGAGGAGCGGGAGCTGGTCTCCGACGCGGTGCGCCATCTGGCGCTGCTGCACCGCAACCGCCAGTTGGTGGACATCGGCGCCTACGAAAAGGGCGCGAATCCCGAGCTGGACCAGGCGCTGGCGCTCGCTCCCGGGCTGCAGGCATGGCTGTGCCAGCAGGAAGGGGGCGTGCCGCGCGCGGAGGGCCTGCGCGCCCTGCGTGCGCTGCTGTGGCCCGACCGGCCTCTGGCGGCCACCCCGGTGCCCTCGGCGCCCACCGCGAGACCGGCTGCGCCAGCCACGCAGAACATGCCGCACAAGTTCAGCTACTCGCTGGGAGCCGCGGCCAAGGGAGGCCGGCAATGACGCGGACCGCGGCCCCCGCGCCGGCTTCCGTGGACCTGCGCGGCTTCACCTATCCGCTGGAGCCCTATCTGCGCAAGCAGGAGTGGCAGCTCGAGCGCCTGGAAGCCCGGCTGGCCCGGTTGCTGCAGGACATCGCAAGGGCGGTGGAGCAGGGCCGCGAGTTGCAGGCGCAGTTCGATGCCCAGGCGCAGCAGATGCAGCAGTGGATGCAGGTGAGGCTGGACCCCCGCCTGCACCAGCGCGGGCTCGCCTATCTGGCGGATGCGCGCCGCCGCATCGCGGACCACACCCGCGAACTCGAAGCGCTGCACGCGCAGCGGGTGGCGCTGAAGGCCGAGTGCATCGCCCAGCAGCGCACGATCGACGGGCTGCAGGAGCACCGCGCGGATGCCGTGCGCGACTACGCACTGGAAGCGGTCCGCCTGGCGGCCGCGGAAGCGGACCGCGACTGGATTGGCCGGATGGCGCTGCGCGCCGCATCGTCCAACCACGCGCCGGAGGTGATGGAATGACCGGCATCGACTCGGCCATGGCGGGCCTGCTGGCAGGCCCGGGCGCACGCGGTGGGCGGGATGCGGCCGAAGGTCGCGAACCGCCGGGGCTGTCACCTGCCTTGCGGCAGGCGTGGCTGCGCGAGATGGAGCGCGCCCAGCTGGCTGGATGGTTCCAGCCTTTCGCCCCGGCGGCCATGCCGCAGCCCTCCGGCGCGGCGGCCCGGCCGTCCCAGGGCCTGCCCACCGCGATGCCATCCGCTGCGCGCGCGGCCAGTGGCCTGCCAGCGGCGTACCGGGCGATGCCGGTGCCCCCGGCCAACCGCGGCAGCATGCCTGCATCGGCCTCCGGGGAGGATGCTCCGGGCACCGTATCCGCCGACCGTTCTGCGGTCGCCGGTGGCGTCGCCGGACCGAGGCATTCCGATGGCGGTGCCCTGGGTATGCCGGACCGGGGCGGGAGCGACGGCATGCGTGCGGCGCCTGCCCCGGGTGCCGGCGGCGACGCATGGCCGCATCCGGCCCTGGCCGGCGCATCCGCGCCCATGCCCCTCGCCAGTGCGTTGGCGGGCCGCGGCGCTGCGGCATCCGCAGGAATCGCTGCCGCTGACCAGGCCACGGCGGCCATCGGCAGCGGCGCAGTGGAAAGGGCGGCAGCCATCGTGGACCGTGCGATGGCGCCTGCCTGGCGGCCGGATGGCGTGCGTCCTCTGGCGGTCCCGCTGCCGGCGGCACTGGCGGCTGCTTCCACGTCCGCGCCCATGGAGTCCGGCGACGGTCCGGCGGAGCACAGCGGCCGTACGGCATCGGGCGCTGCGCCTGGCGCCGCACGGTCCCTGCCTGCCGAAGCGCAGCGTTCCACCGGCATGCGGGTGCATGCCCAATGGTCCGATGCGGGCGCGCAGCTCTGGCTCGGGATGGACGGCACCGCGGACCAGGTCGGCTACCAGGCCGCTGCCGTGGTTCCCTCGCTGGAGCGCGCCCTGCGCGAGCAGGGGCAGCGGCTGGTGCGCGTGGTCTGCAATGGCCGCGTGGTGTTCGATGCCTTTGCGCCGGCTTCGCGGCAGGCCGCCGGGCCGTCCCGCTTCACCGATGTGTTTTCCACCGCCGCGCAGCGCATCGCGCCGCGTGCGCGCAACGTTTTTTCTTCTTCCATTTTCCAGGAGGGCAACCCATGAGCATCAACGGCATCAGCAGCGCGACACCCAGCCTGCGCGCCAACGCGCTGGGCCAGGAGGACTTCATGAAGATCCTGCTGACCCAGCTCACCTACCAGGACCCCATGAAGCCGATGGACAACCAGCAGTTCATGGCCCAGATGGCCCAGTTCACGAGCCTGGAGCAGACGCAGCAGCTCAACAGCAAGATCGCCACGCTGATCGGCAACCAGGCCGCGCTGCAATCGGTCGGGCTGATCGGGCGCACCGTGGATGTGAGCTCCACCAGCGGCACTCTGACGGGCACCGTGGTGTCGCTGTCGCTGTCGGGAGAGTCGCCGCTGATCACGCTGCGCACCAGCGCCGGCTCCACCCTGCAGGACATCAGCCTGAGCCAGATCCTGGCCGTGCGCTGAGCACCCGCTTTCTCCCAGGAATCCAAGGAGTTTCCATGATCGAGTCCATCTACGTCGGCATGACGGGCCTCTCCAGCTTCTCGCGCGGGCTGCGGGTGATCGCCAACAACACCACCAACCTCAACACCCCCGGGTTCAAGAGCTCTTCGCTGCGCTTCTCGGATGCCTTCTATGCCGGCGGCGGCTACGCCGGGCGGCAGTTCGGCCAGATGGGCTACGGCGTGAGCACCATGGGCACGTCGATGTCCTTCAAATCCGGGGAACTGCGGCAGACGGGCAACGGCCTGGACCTCGCCATCGACGGCCAGGGCATGTTCATGCTCAAGGGGGCCGACGGCAGCATCCGCTACACGCGCGCGGGCCAGTTCCAGTTCAACCGCGACGGCACGCTCGTCACCCAGGGCACCGGCGCGAAGGTGATGGGCGTCGGCGCGGACGGCTCCCCCTCGGAAATCAGCATCGCCAACCTGAAGACCTCCGCCGGCAAGGCGACGGCGGTGGCCAAGTTCACCGGCAACCTGTCGAGCTCCGGCACCGACCAGACCGTGAGCGGCGTGCGCGTGTACGACGCCGCGGGCGGCGAGCACCTGCTGAGCGTCAAACTGACCAATACCAACAGCACCACGCCGGGCAGCTGGAAGGTCGAATTGATGGACGGCAACACGCTGGTCGGCACCAGCCAGCTGATCTTCCAGGACGGCAAGCCCACTGCGGCCACGTCCAAGCTGTCGTTCACGTACACGCCGGCGGGGCAGGCCGCCGTGCCGCTGACGCTCGATTTCAGCGCGGACGTCACCTCCTTCGCGTCGGGCACGCTGTCCACCCTCGCATTCGCCTCGCAGGACGGCTTCGCGCCGGCCGAGCTGAGCTCCGCATCCTTCGATGCCACCGGGACCCTGGTCCTGACCTATGCGAACGGGCAGACCGCCAAGGGCACGCGCCTGTCCCTGGGCCGCTTCGACACCAGTGAGGCCGTGGGCTCCGCCGGAGACAACGAATTCGAAGCGCTCGACGGCAGTGCCTGGCACACGGGCGTGGCCGGTGGCGCCTTCGGGTCGGTGCGTTCCGGCTACATCGAGATCTCGAACGTCGATCTGTCGCAGGAATTCAGCGACCTCGTCATCATGCAGCGCGGCTACCAGGCCAGCTCCCAGGTCATCTCGACCGCCAACGAGATGCTGCAGGAGCTTTTTTCCATGAAGAGCCGCTAAGCCATGGATGCCAGGACGGATCGGCCGCCGCAGGCCGGGGAGTGGCTGTCGCCGGAAGCCTCGCGCACGCAGGCCAGGCCGCTGCGCGCCTGGAGCGCCGCCCGGCAGGCGGTGGTCCGCGATGCCTGCCAGGCTGCCTATGGCGCATGGTGCCGCGACTGGGGACTGGTGGAAGCGCCGGTGCAGGTCGTGGAGGCCGCCATGGCCCCGGGTGCGTTGGGCTGCGCCGCCGCCTCGCAGGTGCTGCGCGGGTGGCTGTTCGGCGACGCCCCGGCGTCCGGCGCGGCGGAGGGTCCGGACATGGCCGCCGACATCGCTGCACAGGCCTGGTCAGCCCTGCAGTCCGCGCTGGCGGGACTGGCCCCCGAAGCACGCGAATCCCGTGACGCTGCCGAGGCACCTGCCGCCTGGTCCGGCGCATTGGCCGTGCTGTTTCCCTGGGGCGGCAAATCCTGGGCCTGGCGCCTGGACGGCGACTGCGTGCAGGCACTGCTGGGCCGGCACGAACCTCCGTCCTCCGGCTGTGCAGCTCGCACCGGGCAGGGGCCGGCCACCCCGCGCGCCGCGCTGGCGCCGCTCGACCAGGCCCTGCGCGGCCATCGCGTGGCGATGCACATCCACCTGCAGCCGCTCACCCTGAGCCTCGGGCAGCTGCAGTCGCTGGCCGTGGGCGACGTGATCGCGCTCGACCACCCGCTGGCGGCTCCCGCGGCCGCCCGGCTTTCGGCTGGCGGCCGGGAGCCCGCGAAACCGCTGTGCGCGGCCTGGCTCGGCCAGTCCGGAGGGCATCTGGCGGTCGAACTCCATCCCGAAGCCTCCTGACCCGTTTCCCGCTTTTTCCGCCTTTGTCTTCTTCGTATGCCGCAATCCTCCTCGATCCCGGGCACTGCGCCCACCCCGGCCCCGTCCAACGACACGCCGCAGGTGCAGCCCATCGCGCTCCCACCGCTCGCCGAACCCGCAGCCACCGCGGCCACCGCGGCCACGGAGCCGCTGCTCCCCAGCTTCCAGCCCTTGCACCAGGTCCGGACCACGCTGCAGGTCTGCGTCGGTTCCGCCACCGTGACGGTCGGCGATCTGCTCGCGGCCCAGGCGCAGCAGGTCCTGGTGCTGGACCGCGGCGTGGACCAGGCCGTGGACCTCGTGCTGGAAGGGCAGGTGGTGGCACGCGGACTGCTGGTGGCCGTGGGCGACCGGTTCGCCGTGAAGCTCACCGAGCTACCCGCGCCTCTGAGCCTGCAGCCCTCGGCCGCCTGACGCCATGGCATTGCCGGAATCGATCCCGCTGCGCCGGGAGCCCGAAGGGGCGGGCGCGCCGGTACCCGCGGCGGAGCTGGCCTGGATGGGGCTGTTCGTCTTCCTGATCGCGCTCAGCGTGGTCGCATGGCGCAAGCACCGTGCCCGGAGCGGAACGCCACCGTCGCCCGCGGCCCGGGGATCGCTGGGCCGCTGGATGGCCCGCGTGCAGCAACGCTCCGGAAGGTCCGTGGAACTGGTTTCCAGCACGCGCCTCACGCCCCAGCACAGCCTGCACGAGGTGCAATGGCAGGGGCGCCGCCTGCTGGTCGGCTGCGCGCCGCAATCGATCTCCGTGCTGTCGGAAGCGCCTGCGCCCGGGGCGGCCGATCCCGGCCGCCCGGATCCGCTGGCGGCGGAGGTGCCATCTTGAGCCGGCTGCAGCCTTCTTCCTTCGCCGGGATCCGGGGCCGCGTGCGCAACGCGCTGTGTGCGGGGGGCGCCCTGGCCCTGCTGCTCGGGGCCTGTGGCGCCGCGGCGGCGCAGCAGGCTCCCGCGGCGGCATGGCTGGGCGGGTCGGACACCTCGCAGGCCGTGCGCATCGTGATCGGGCTCACCGTGCTGGCCGTGCTGCCGGCGCTGCTCGTGTGCATCACCAGTTTCCTGCGCATCATCGTGGTGCTGTCGATGCTGCGGCATGCGATCGGCATGAACGAGACGCCTCCCAATACCGTGCTGATCGGCCTGGCGCTATTCCTCACGCTCTTCACCATGTCCCCCGTGCTGGAACAGGTGAACCGTGAAGCGCTGCAGCCGTTCATGTCGGGCAAGCTGGGCATGGAGCAGGGCCTGAACAAGGGCATCGCACCGCTGCGCGATTTCATGGTGCGCCAGACCCGCGAGCAGGACCTCGCGCTGATGGTGGAACTGTCCAAGGCGCCGCCGCCGCAATCCATGGACGACATCAGCAACGTGCAATTGATCCCGGCCTTCATGCTCTCGGAGCTGCGGGCCGCCTTCCAGATCGGCTTCGTGGTGTTCCTGCCGTTCCTGCTCATCGACCTGATCGTCTCCAGCGTGCTCATGGCGCTGGGCATGATGATGATGCCGCCGACGACGATCGCGCTGCCGGTCAAGATCCTCATGTTCATCCTGATCGACGGCTGGAGCCTGCTGCTCAAGGCCCTGGTCGGCAGCTTCCATTGAGGCAGCCGCGGCCATGCAGTCCTGCGCCGGCTCCCTGGCCGCACCCGCTGCCCCGCTATCGCCCGAGGGCGAGGCGGCGCTGTGGCTGCGCTGGCGGGAGCAGGGCGACGCAGCGGCCAGGGCCGCGCTGATCGAGCACTATCTGCCGTACGCGCGCATGCTCGCTGCCGTCAGCTTCAAGTCGCGCTACCACGGTGGCGTGGAATTCGCCGACTACCAGCAACTGGCCTGCATCGGGCTAATGGAGGCCGTGGACCGCTACCAGCCGGACCAGGGCGCCCATTTCCGCACCTATGCCACGCACCGCATCCGCGGTGCGATCCTGAGCGGCCTTGAGCGATTCACGGAGACCGGCCAGCAGGCCGCCCTGCGCAAGCGCCTGGAGCGCGACCGGCTCGATGCCGCCGCGCAGTCGGCGGGCATGGCGCAGGAAGGTGACCACGAGCCCGCCGGCCCCGCCGGGGCCGGGCGTTCCGCGCAGGATCTTCTGGCCCGCCTGGCCGAAGTCGGCATCGGCCTGGCGCTCGGCGTGCTGCTGGAAGGCACGGGCATGATCGGCAGTGGGGAGCCCGAGGATGCGCCCCAGGACCTGTCGCCCGAGGTAATCTACTTCCGCAAGCGTGAGCAGCAGCACTGGCAGGCCCTGCTGCGCGATCTCGTCCAGCGCCTGCCCGAGCAGGAGCGGCGGGTGATCCGCTGCCACTACCTGCACGGCATGCCCTTCGACGAAGTGGCATGCCTGCTGGACGTGTCGCGCAGCCGCATATCGCAACTGCACCGCCGGGGCCTGGCTCGCCTGCGCGACGCGCTGGCCCAGGCGCCGCCCTGCGATGTAGCCTGGTAGCCGGGCTTTCCCACCAGGCGCGCACCCCTTTTTTGCGGACTTCCCGACCATCGATTCCATGACTTCTTCTGCCCTCTCACCCGACGCATCCCCCCAGCTCGCGCGGCTGGACCGCCTGGAAACCTACCTGCGCGGCGACCCCGCCAACGAATCCCTGCTGGCGGAGGCGTTCTCCGCCGCCTTGCAGTGCGGCGCATGGGACCGCGCGGAATTCCACCTGCGCCACGCGCGCGCCCTCTGGCCGGATTCGCTGGCCTGGCTGCTGCGGGAGTCGGAAGCGGCACTGGCCCGGGGCGACATGGACAGCGCACGCCGCAGCCTGGCAGGCATGCAGGCGCTGCCGGGCACGCCGCAGGCCTTCGCCGATGCCGTGCTGCACAACCTCGCCTTCGCCGATTTCCAGGAGGGCCGCCATGCGGAATGCGTGGAGCGCCTGGCTCCGCGCATGGATGCACTTCTGGCGGGGCAGGGGGTGGCCACGCCGCCAGCGATGGACGTCCTGTGGCTGAGGGCGTTGCACCGCGCGGGCGACATCGAGCGCGCGGTGCGCTGGGCGGCCTCGCGCGAGCAGGCCGGCGCCCTGGCGCCGGCCTCAGCCGGCATCGCCGGGCTGGCGGCGCTCGATGCCGAGCAGGTGGCCGATGCCGCCCGCTGGGCGGAGCGGGCCCTGGCCGCCGGGACCGAAGCGGTCACGACCGAGGCGCTGGTCACCCGTGCGTCCCTGGCGCTGGGCGACGCGGACGCCGCCACGGCCGGCGCCTATGCGCAGGCTGCCCTGGAGCGGCAGCCCGGCGACGGCCGCGCGCGCTCCGCGCTGGCCTTCGCGCACATGCTGGCCGGCGACGTGGCGGGCGCGGTGCAGCAGTTCCACGCGGCCCTCTCCGCCATGCCGGGCCATATCGGAACCTGGCACGGCCTCGGCTGGGCGCAACTGGTGCAGCACGACCTCGATGGTGCCCTGGCGAGTTTCGAGCAGGCCCTGGCCCTGGACCGCAACTTCGGGGAAAGCCATGGGGGCCTGGCGGTGGTCCTCGCCCTCCGGCAGGACGAAGCCGCCGCCCGGGAGCACATCGAAAGGGCCGCCCGGCTGGGCGGCAGCAACCTGTCCGGCCGCTTCGCCGAGGCCATCCTGCGCGGAGAGACGGCACCGGACAACTTCGCGCGGCTCGCAGAGCGCCTGCTCGGCAGCCAGACCGCGCCCGGCGGCGCCGGCATGCTGGACGTGGTGATGCGCGCGCTGCGCGCCAGGCGCTAGGCCTGGGCCGATGCCTCCAGCAGGGCATCGGCGGCCGCGTCGCAGGCGCCGCGCAGATCCGGATCCGCATACATCTGCGCGGTCACCTGCTCCACCAGTCCGTCGAATTCGGCCGGATCCTGGAGCAGGCGGCCGAACTCATCCCGCAGCGTGGCTTCCATGAAGATGCGGAACGCCTTGCGCCGCCGCTCCGGGTCGTCGTGCCGGATCGCCCGCAGCCGCAGGGCCGTGGAAGCCGTGCCGGCCCCCGGCTCTCGCGCTCCGCGTTCCGGCTCTGATGCCTTGGCTGAGGCGGGTGCGCCGTCCGGCCGCGGCCGGCCCATTTGCTCCAGCCGGGCGCGGAGCAGGGCGCTCCACTGGACCGTCGGATCGATGCGGGTCAATGCACGGGCCCTTGTTGCTGGTAGTTGGACAGCAGCACGTGCGTGGCTTCCTCGTCGGCCGCCGCAGCGTCTCCGGCGTCCGGCGCAGGCGCAGCGGAGCCTTGCCCCAGCGCATCCATGCGCGCCAGCACCAGGCGGATGTCGGCGGACATGGGTGGGTGGTCGGTATTGCGCTCCAGGCCGGCCTCGAAGGCCGCGCGCGCGTGGGCGAAATCATCCCCGGCCAGGGCCGCGAAACCGCGTATCCAGTGGGGCAGCGGGCTGTCGTCGCCCAGCGCCAGCAGGGGCTGCCATGTGAGCAGGGCGGTGGAGGCGCGCCCCGCGCTGAACTGCAGCAGTCCCAGCTGGTAACGCGGAATCGGCCATTGGGGCGCGAGCAGCACTGCCTGGCTGAAGCACCGCTCCGCCGCGTCCACCTGGCCCTGGGTCGCGTATTCGGCTCCCATCAGGAAATGCGGCACGGCGGAATCCGGCTGCTCGCGGGCCGCCTGCTGGAAGAGAGCGACGGCCTCCTGCACGTGGCCGGCGGCGCTGGCGGCCAGGGCGCGCTCCAGCGCGGGCGTCATCGGGGCGGAAGAAGTGGACATGGTGGCGGCTTCCCGGGGAAGCAGGGAACAGGAAAAAAACGGTCGCACAGCATAGCCGTGCCACCCATATATCCACACGGTGCGCGAATTGTTGAATGGGTGGAGGTATTGCCCCTGTATCCCGGTAGGCTATAGGGCTTCCCGCTCAACAAATCCGGAAATCGCCGGATGTATTGCCTGAAAGCATTCGCCATCGGCGGCCCGGCCCGGGGAGGGGAGGGCGCAGCGCCGGTGGCGGACAACCACAGCCAATACACGGATACAGGGCAGATATGGTCGCCAACGTCAGCGCAAACGGACTGGGTCTCAGCACGGGCTCGCTCGCCACACTGGGGCAGCAGGGGGTGTTCGGCAACGCGGCGCAGGGCCGGGGGGGCGAGCAGGCGTACGTGAACCTGGCCAACGGCAACCTGGTGCTGCAGCGGCGCGACGACTTCGTGGCCAGCCAGGGGCTGGGCATGGACGTGGTGCGCACGTACAACAGCCAGGGACTGCTGGACGACGACAACGCGGACAACTGGTCCATCGGCATCTACAACCAGCCACTGCGCCTGTCGGGCACGCGCAATGCGGCGGACAGCGTGCTCACGCGCACGGCGGCCGACGGCGCACGCTCGGACTACGCCTTCGATGCGGCCCAGGGTCTGTACGTGGGCACGGACGGCGCGGGCGCCTACGACACCCTGCGCTGGGACGACGCGGCGGGGCAATACGTGTGGACCGATGGCGACAGCGGCGCGCAGGAGCGCTACGAGGGCAGCGGCGACCACCGGCTCGTCTCGCGCTCGGACGCGCACGGCAACACCACCCGCTACCAGTACGGCGCCGACGGCCTGCTGACGAGCGTGGTCGATGCGTCCGGGGAGACCACCTGGTACGACTACGCCGGCCGCAACCTGTCGCAGATCCGCGTGGTGGCCAAGGACGGCACCACCACCAGCACGCGCGTGCACTACGCGTACGACGCGCTCAACCGTCTTGCTTCCGTCACGGTGGACCTGACCCCGGGCGACAACGACATCGCCGACGGCAAGGTGTACCAGACCACCTATACCTACGACGGCGACAGCCGCCGGGTGGCCACCGTGGCGCAATCGGACGGCACGCGGCTGGCGATCGGCTACGTGCTGGTCGATGGCGACTACCGCGTGGCGAGCGTGCAGGACGCTCTGGGCCTGACCACCCGCTACGCCTACGACACGGCCGCGCGCACCACCACGGTGACCGACCCGCTCAACGTGGCGAGCCGCTACGCCTACGACGACAAGGGCCAGCTGCTGCGCGTGCAGGCGGGCATCACCGAGGCGAAGCCGGCCGGGCTCTCGCAGCTCTACTACCGCTACGACGACCAGGGCAACGTCACGGCGATGACCGATGCGCTGGGCCGCAGCATCGCGATGCAGTACGACGCGCACGGCAACCAGACACTCAAGGTGGACCCGCTGGGCAACACCGTGGTGCGCACCTACGACGACCGCAACCAGCTCCTGACCGAGACCTTGCGTGCAGGCGATGGCAACAACAACACGGCCACCACCCCCGTGTTCGGCGGCAGCACTTCGCCCGGCACCCCACCCGACAGCACCACGCGCTACATCTACAGCGCCCAGGAGCGCGGTCAGCTGCGCTTCGTGGTCAGCGCCGAGGGGCGGGTCACCGAATACCGCTACAACAGCCTGGGCCAGCGCGAGACCACGCTTGCCTACGCGGCGGCGGCCTACGACCTTGCCTCCCTGGGCTCCACCAGCGTGCCCACGGAAGCGCAGATGGCTTTCTGGGCGGCCGGGCAGGACCTGCGCGGCGGCCAGCGAACCGACCTGCACTACGACTTCCGCGGGCAACTGGCGCAGAGCATCGCCTACGGCACGCTGGATGCGTCCGGCGCGGGCAGCGACCCGGCGGTGACGCAGTACGTCTACAGCCAGGCGGGCGAGCTGCTCAAGACCGTGCAGCCGCGCACGGACAGCATCACGCAATATGTGTATGACGGCCTGGGCCGGGTGATCGTGGCGAGCGCCCCGTCGTCCGACGGCACGAGCGCGAACACCACGATCACGAGCTACGGCGACACCACCACCACGGTGACGCTGGCCAACGGGCTGAGCACGGTCTCGAACTACGACGCGGCGGGCCGGCTCACGAGCGTGCTGCAGAGCAGCGCGGGCACGACGCTGGGCATCACGCGCTACGCCTACGACACGGCAGGGCGGCTGGTGATGACGCAGGACGCGACGGGCGTGCGCCAGTGGGTGGTGTACGACGCAGCGGGCCGCAAGGTGGCGGACGTGGACGGCACGGGGGCAGCCAGGGAATACCGCTACAACGCCAACGACCAGCTCACGCAGACGATCGAGTACGCGACCCGCCTGGCGGGGCTGCCCGAAGCGCCGAAGCTGGAGGCGATCCGCGCGCTGGCGTCGGCGGGCGACCGCAGCAGCTGGCGGCTGTACGACAGCGCGCAGCGGCTGGCCTGGCAGGTGGATGCGGGCGGGGCGGTGACGCAGACGGAGTACGACGCGGCCTCGCGCGTGGTGGCTGTCACCCGGCTGGCCACGCCCATCGATACGGCGATGCTGGGCGATGGCTCGGCCTTCCTGGTGGGGGGCGCGGGACTGGTGCGCATGGACAGCGCCGGTCTGGCCGCCACGGCCATCGCCATGCGGACTTCCGCGGCGAGCGTTCCGGCGGGATCGGCACTGACGCTGGAAGCCGCCGTCTCCGGAAGCCAGCCCGCAGGTACCGTCACCTTCTACAGCGGAAACACCGTGCTGGGAACGGCACAGATTTCCAACGGTATTGCACGGCTGACGCTGGGCACCCTCGCCACGGGCACCTATGCGTTCACCGCCCGTTACGAAGGCGACGCCACCCACGCGGCCGCCACCTCGGCAGCGGCCTCTGCCACGGTGCTCCAGGCGGCCAGGGTGACTCTCGACCCATTGCCCGCCACGCTGGCCGCTGGCCGGGCATCGGTCTTGAAGGCGACCATCACCGGTACGTCTCCCGGCGGAACCGTGACGTTCTTCGATGGCGCCACCGTGATCGGCAGCGCCGTGGTGCAGACCGCAGGGGGCATTTCCAACGCGACCCTGGCCTGGAGCACGCAGGACCTCGGGAACCATGCGATTTCCGCCGTGTACTCGGGCGACGCGGCGAACGCGCAGGCCGTCACGGCTTCCTCCGCAACGGTCAAGGTGGGGCGCGGCAGCGAAATCGCGCTCGACAGCAGTGCCACGCCCTCCACCGCGGGCACACCGCTTGCAGTCCGCGCGCGCGTGTCCGTGCCTGGCGGACAGGCCCAGCCGACCGGATCGGTGGCGTTCTACCGCGGCAGCGAACTGCTGGGCACCGCCACGCTGGATGGCCAGGGCCTTGCCGTCCTGAACACCTCCGCACTGCCCGTCGGTTTGCATGCGATCACGGCCGTCTACCAGGGGGATGACTCGGTGGCCGGCAGCAGCTCAGCCACCTTCGCGCAAACCGTCCTGCCCCCGGCCGCCACCACGGCGGTGCTGGCGACCTCGCACGTCCAGGTCGCCACCGGCGGCGGCCTGACCCTCACCGCGCGCATCGCGGCGGTGGCGGACCCTGCGGCAGCCCCGGGAGGAACGGTCACGTTCTTCGATGGCGATACCCGCCTGGGCAGTGTCGCTCTCGCCAATGGCCAGGCCAGTTTCAGTGTGACGGGCGTCGGAGCGGGCAGCCATGGTTATCGCGCCGTCTATAGCGGTGATACCGCCGATGCCGGCAGCACCTCCGCCACCGCTTCGGTGATGGCGGTCGCCAACGGGCCGGACATCGCGACACCCGGCGGCGGCGCCAGAACGCTCGCCCTTTCCGCTTCCGCATCCAACGTGGCCAAGGGTGGCGTAGTCACCTTGACCGCCACCGTCGCCGGCGACCGCCCCACGGGATCGGTCGTCTTCGTCAGCGGCGGCAAGATCCTCGGCTCGGCTTCCCTGGCCGACGGCAAGGCGGTCCTGTCGTTCACGCCGCTGGAAGCGGGCCTTCTCGATGTACAGGCGCTGTACTCTGGCGACGCTGCCAACCCGGCCGTCGCCAGCGCTCAGCCCGTGCGCCTCACGGTCGCACCCACGGCACCGGGCATGGCCCTGTCGCTGTCCTCCACGCAGGCCGTGCGCGGCGCGGCCGTGGTGCTGACGGCGACGCTCTCCGGCAGTGACGGCACCATGCCCCCTACGGGCAGCGTGACCTTCTATGCCAACGGCTTGGCGCTGGGCACGGCCATGCTGTCCCAGGGGCAGGCGTCGCTGGGTGTGAGTACTCTGGACGTCGGCGCGAATGCCATCACCGTGCAATATGCGGGCGACGCACGCAACGCCGCAGCCACATCCGCGGCGCAGAGCCTGCGGATCGTGCCCGCGCCCGCCACCGTGGCGCTCGGAGTTTCCGCTGTGCAGGCGGTGGCCGGAGCGGCCCTGACCTTCACCGCCACCGTCGCGCCTGCTGCGGGTGGCGCGGCGCCCTCGGGGCGCGTGGATTTCTTCAACGGCACGTCGTTCCTGGGATCGGCCGTGCTCGCCAACGGGGTGGCGGCCCTGACGACCAGCGCGCTGCGCAACGCGGGAGCCGCGAACATCACGGCGGTTTACACGGGCGATGTCGTCGGTGCCGTTTCGCCGTCGCTGGCCGTTTCGATCTCTTCGGGCGTGGATATATCGGTATCCTCCCCGCGGATCGTGTCGGGCAACCCGGTGGTGCTGTCGGCGAACGTGGGTAGCGGCACGGGACAGGTGAGCTTCTTCGACGGCTCGGTGTACCTGGGCAGCGCGAACGTTTCCGACGGCGTTGCGAGACTGACCACGAAGGCGCTGACGCAGGCGGGCAGCCATGCGATCACGGCGGTCTTTGCGGGCGACGCGAACCGGGCGGGGGCCGCTTCGGCGGCTGTGGCCATCCAGGTGGCCGACGCGGTGGAACTGGCCGTCTCCGGCAGCTCGGTGGTGGCGGGCACGCCGCTGGTGCTCACGGCCAGCGTCAACAGCGCCACCAGCGCCCTGGTCAACGGCGTGGCGGTGCCGGCTGGTGCGATCGCCAACGGCGTGACACTCATCGACGGCACGGTCACCAAGACCAGCGGCACGGCCGACTGGGAGTCTTCGATCCGCAGCACGGTGGGCGTGAGCGGTGGTGCCAGCGTGAGCTTCAGGGCGGGGCAGACCAACAAGGCCATCATGGTCGGCCTGAACACGGACCCTGGCACGAACGACAACTACCTGACCATCGACTGGGCCATCTACGTCACCTACGACGGTGCGATGTACGCCTACCAGAACGGTACGAGCGTGGCCTCGCTGGGCACGTACACCACGGGCGACGTGCTGAGCGTGGAGTATGCGAACGGGGTGGTGAGCTACCGCAAGAACGGAGCGGTGCTGCGGCAGGAGTCGGCCAACATCACGCAGCCGCTGTACCTGGATTCCTCGTTCTACGGAACGGGGGGATCCATCGCGGGGCTGAAATTCAGGAACGGGTCGGGCCAGGAGGTGCCGCTGAACGCTGCGGCCGCGCCCACGGGCACGGTGACTTTCTTCAACGGCCGGCAGGTGTTGGGCACGGCCAGCGTGGTCAACGGCGTGGCTCGGCTCACGACCGGGGCGCTCGCGGCGGGTACGGCGCAGGTCACGGCGGTCTACAGCGGCGATGCCAACAATGCGGCAGCGAGCTCGGCGGCGAACGCAGTGGCGGTGAACGATGCGGTCGGGGTGAGCGCATCGGCCACCACCATCGCCGCAGGCAATGCGGTGAGGCTGACGGCGCGCATGAACGCGCAGCCCAGTGTGGTGACCTCGGGCGTTTCGTTCGAGTCGGGTGCGATCCGGAAGACCGGCACGGCCAGCCAGTGGGATGCCTCCGTGCGCAGCACGGTGGGCTACGCGGGCGGCGCAAGCGTGCGCTTCACGGTGGCCGGTCAGTCCGATCAGAACTATGTGATCGGCCTGAACACGGACCCGGCCTCGGACAACGGAGTGGCGTCGCTGGACTGGGCGATCCATGTATCGGGCGAGACCGTGGAGCTGTACCACGACGGCATACTGGTGGCCAACGTAGGCACCGTCGTGGCCGGCGACGTGCTGGCACTGGGCTATGACAACGGGGTGCTGTCGTTCTCGAAGAACGGCGTGGTGTTCCGGCGCGATGTGGTGCAGATCAGCCAGCCGCTGTACCTGGACTCGTCGTTCTATACCCCGGGCTCGTCGGTGTCGGGGCTGGAATTCCGCGATGCCACGGGCACGGCGGTGGCACTGAGCGCCAAGCCGGCGGCCACGGGGCGCGTGACGTTCCACAGCGGCGGCACGGTGCTGGGCACGGCCACGCTGGTGGACGGCGTGGCCAGCCTGACCACGCAAGGGCTCACCGCGGCCGGTGTGGCCAGCATCACCGCCATGTATGAAAGCGATACCGACGGCACCAAGGCGCAGTCGCAGCCGCTGGCCATCGTGGTGTCGGGTGGTGATTCGCAATCAGCCACGGCTGCCAATGCACCGGTGCTGTCGGTCTCGTCGCCGAAGATCGTGTCGGGCAACCCGGTACTGTTGTCGGCGAACGTGGGCAGCGGCACGGGTTCGGTGAACTTCTTCGACGGCTCGGTGTACCTGGGCAGCGCGAGCGCGGTCAACGGTGTGGCGAGCCTGACGACCAAGGCCCTGACCCGGGCGGGCAGCCACTCCATCACGGCGGTGTACGCGGGCGATGCGAATCGGGCGGGGGCCGCTTCGGCGGCCTTGGCCATCCAGGTGGCCGACGCCGTGGAGCTGGCCGTCTCCGGCAACTCGGTGGCTGCGGGTACGCCGCTGGCGCTCACGGCCAGCGTCAACAGTGCCACCAGCGCCCTGGTCAACGGCGTGGTGGTGCCGGCCGGTGCGATCGTCAACGGCGTGGCGATCATCGACGGCACGGTCACCAAGACCAGCAGCACTGCCGACTGGGAGTCTTCCATACGCAGCACGGTGGGCGTGAGCGGCGGGGCCAGCGTGAGCTTCAGCGCGGGCCAGACCAACAAGGCCATCATGGTCGGCCTGAGCACGGCTCCCGGCACGAACAGCCACTACCTGAGCATCGACTGGGCGATCTACATCACCTACGACGGCGCGATGCATGCGTACCACAACGGGGATTACGTCGCCTCGCTGGGCACCTACACGACGGGCGACGTGCTGAGCGTGGAGTATGCGAATGGAACGGTGAGCTACCGCAAGAATGGCGCGGTGCTGCGGCAGGAGTCGGCCAACATCACGCAGCCGCTCTATCTGGACACCTCGTTCTACGGTACGGGCGGCGCGATCGCGGGGCTGAAATTCAGGAATGCCACGGGCCAGGAGGTGCCGTTGAACGCGGCGGCCGCGCCCACGGGCACGGTGACGTTCTTCAACGGCCGGCAGGTGCTGGGCACCGCGAGCGTGGTCAACGGCGTGGCGCGGCTCACGACCGGGGCGCTCGCGGCGGGTACGGCGCAGATCACGGCGGTGTACAGCGGCGATGCGGGCAACGCGGCGGCGACATCCGCGGCCACGGTGATGGCGGTGACGGACTCCATCGGCCTGAGCGCATCCAGCACCAGCGTGACCGCGGGCGATGCGGTGACGTTGGCGGCGCGCATGAACCAGCGACCGAGCGCCATGGCATCGGGCGTGTCGTTCGAATCGGGTGCGGTCAGCAAGACCGGCACCGCGAGCCAGTGGGATGCCTCCGTGCGCAGCACGGTGGGCTACGCGGGCGGCGCCAGCGTGCGCTTCACGGTGTCGGGGCAGCCGGACCAGCGGTACATGGTCGGGTTGAACACGGACCCGGCGACGGACAACGATGCGTCCTCGATCGACTGGGCGATCCACGTGACGGGCAGCACGGTGGAGCTCTACCACGATGGCTCGCGGGTGGCCACCCTGGGCAGCATCGTGGCCGGCGATGTGCTGGCGCTGGGCTACGAGAACGGGGTGCTGTCGTACTCGAAGAACGGCGTGGTATGGCGGCGCGATGCGGTGCAGATCAGCCAGCCGCTGTACCTGGATTCGTCGTTCTACGCACCGGGCTCGTCGGTGTCGGGGCTGGAATTTCGCGATGCGGCGGGCACGCTGGTGGCGCTGAGCGCCAAGCCGGTGGCGACGGGGCGGGTGACGTTCCACAGCGGCGGCGCGGTGCTGGGCACGGCCACGCTGGTGGACGGCGTGGCCAGCCTGACCACGCAAGGGCTCACCGCGGCCGGCGTAGCCAACGTGACGGCCACCTACGAAGGCGATGCATACAACGCGGCGGGTTTCTCATCGGTTCTGGTGCTGGCCGTCAAGTCCGCGCAGGATAGCCGGCCATCCACGACCACTTCGCTGATCACGTCCACGGCGGCCACCACGCGCGGCCAGGAAGTGGCGCTCACCGCGACGGTCTCCGGAAACGCCTCCGGCTTCGTCACCTTCTTCAACGGCGACCAGGCGCTCGGAGTGGCCGCGCTGGCCAACGGCGTGGCCGTCTGGAAGTCCAGGGACCTGCCCGTGGGGGCCTACGCCTGGCGCGCGGTCTATACGGGCGATGCGCAGTCCGCACCCAGCAATTCATCGGCGGTCGGCGGAAGCATCGTTGCCATGGGCGCTGGCGTCAGCCTGGCGGCGACGGTCACCGGCCGTTCCGGCAGCGAGGCGACGGTCACGCTCGCCGCGCGCGTGGCGGGCCTGCGGCCCGGTGGCACCGTCACCTTCTACAACAACGACGCACCCATCGGCGGCGGAACGGCCACCGTGGTGGATGGCGTCGCCACCCTGTCGGTCACGCTGCCATCCGGGTCCACCCGCATCACAGCCCGCTACTCCGGCGACGCCTCCAACGGCGCGGCCACGTCCGATGCGCTGGCCCTCGGCCTGCGCTCGGCCAGCACGGTTACCGTGACTGCACCATCGCCTGTCAATGCGTCTTATGGCAGCCCCGTCACCCTGAGCGCCACAGCCCCCTACAGCAACTCCAGTTCCGGCACCGTCACCTTCTACGCGGGCGAGCTGCTGGTCGGCGTGGCCGCCGTGCAGGCCAACGGCGTGGCCACGCTGGTGTCATCGGCCATTCCCGTGGGCTCCCGCACCATCACCGCCGCCTACTCCGGCAACACAGAGCGCGAGCCCGCCAGCCAGAGCGCCTCCGCGCCGCTGACCATCACCGGCATGGCGACGCAGACGGTGCTGACGACGTCCCGCAGCACCCTGGCCGCGGGCACTCCGCTGGTGCTCGACGCCACCATCACGTCCGGCGGCCGGACCGCCGGCATCGCGGGCACCGTGCGTTTCTATGCCGGCAGTACCTTCGTGGGTACTGCGCAGGCGACCGATGGCGTGGCCCGAATCACGCTTGCGGATGTCTCTTCCGGTGCCCTGACCGCGGTGTACGACGGATTCCAGGGCTTCTCCGGCAGCACTTCGCAGGCCGCTACTTCCTTCGTGCTGGCCGCCGCCACCACGATCGCGCTGTCCAGTTCCGCCGCGAGCGTGGGCGCGGATGCGTCCGTCACGCTGAGCGCGCGCATCGACGGCCGGCAGCCTGGCGGCACCGTCATCTTCCTGCGGGGCGACACGGTGCTGGGAACCGCACAGGTCGTCGATGGCGTGGCCCGCCTCGTGGTCGGTGGACTTCCGCCCGGCACGCATGAACTGCGCGCCCGATACGAAGGGGATGCCCGCAATGCAGCGAGTGCTTCCGCGGCGCTGGCGCAGGCCGTCACCCCGGCCGGAACGGTCGTGCTCGGCCTCGCGTCCGATGCCACCCTGGCGCAGGGGCAGGACATCTCCATCACGGTGGGTGGTGGCGCAGGCGGTTCCGTCACCCTGGTCGATGGTCACACCGTCGTCGCCACCGCCCGCGTGGTGAACGGCGTCGCGATCCTGTCCACCCGCGGCCTGGCGGCCGGCGGACACACGCTGACGGCCCACTATGCGGCAGATAGCGGCTTCGCGTCCGCGCAAATCGGCTTCGCGCTCACCCTCACGCCATCGCAAGGCTCCACGACCGTGGCCCTCAGCGCCACGTCGACCCGCACGCCCCAGGGCCTGGGCGCACTGCTCAGCGCTCAGGTCTCGGGCGACCAGCCCGGCGGCCGGGTGGCTTTCTACAACGGCGACCAGCTGCTCGGCACCGTCGATCTGGCCTATGGCCTGGCGGTACTGGAAGTCGGCAATCCGCCTTCCGTCCTGGATCGCTTCCGCGCCGTGTACCTCGGCGATGGTGCCCATGCCGGCAGCACGTCCGCCACGCTGGGCGGCCAGGCCATCTCCGGCGAGACGGTGTCTCCGCTGGTCCGCAGCACGCAGGACCGCACGGCCAGCCAGATCCACGGCCGGGACGGCCTGCTGCTGGGCACGGTGGACGGCGAAGGGTACCTGACGGAATACCGCTACGACGCGGCCGGCCGGGTGATCGGCAGCGTGCGCTACGCCCAGCCCGTGGCGGGCGGCGCGGCCGCCGGACTGGCTGCGGCGCGCGCAGGATCCCTCTCGGGCCTGCGCCCGGCGGCCAGCGTGGGCGACGCGCATACGGCTTATTTTTATGACGCCCAGGGCCGGCGCGTGGGCGAGCTCGATGCCGAGGGCTACCTCACGCAAAGCAGCTACGACGCGAACGGCAACCTTGCCACCGTGCGGCGCTACGCGACGGCGGTGGGGGCCACCACGGCCGCGCAGGTCACGGCCGCCACGCGCCTGGAGAGCCTCCTGCCCGGCATCTCCGCGCAGGACCAGGTCAGCACGCGCACCTACGATGCGCTCAACCGCGTGGTGCTGTCGGTGAACGCCGAAGGCACCGCCACGAGCTACCGCTACGACGCCATGGGCCGGCTGGTGGAGACCGTGCAGGCAGCGGGCACCCCGCAAGCGCGCACCACCGGCATGCGCTACGACGCCCAGGGCCGCCTCGTGGGCGAGCTCTCCGCGCAGGGCGCGGCGCAACTGGCGAGTGCCCGGGCAGCCGGACAGGGCGATGCGCAGCTCGAAGCGATCTGGCAGCAGTACGGCCTGAGCCACACCTACGACGCGGCAGGCCGGCGCACCAGCACCACCGACCAGAACGGCCTGAAGACGCAGTTCTTCTACGATGCCGCCAGCCGCCTCACGCACACCGTCAACGCCCAGGGCGAGGTCACGGAAACCCGCTACGACGCCTTCGGCCAGGTGCAGGCGAGCATCCGCCACGCCAACCGCCTCGATCTCTTCGCCCTGGCCAACGCCTCCGGCACGCCCGGGGGCGTCACCAACGCCGGCGTGCTGGCCGCGCTCGACCAGGCGCGCAACGACACGGCCGATCGCACCACCGGCTACCGCTACAACGCCACGGGCACGCTGGCACAGGTGAGCGATGCCCTGGGCTTCGCGCGCAACTACGTCTACAACACCTTCGGCGAGGAAGTGCGGCGCACGGGCGGCGGCCAGACGGTCGCCACCACTTACGACCGGCGCGGCCTGGCCGTGCAGACCGTGCAGGACCCCGATGGCCTGAAGGCGGCGACTTCCGTCACCTACGACGCCTTCGGCCGCGTGACGGCCAGCACCGATGCGATGGGCGCCACACGCACGCAGGCCTACGACCGCCTGGGCCGCACCATCGTCCTCACGGACGCGATGGGCCGCCGCAGCACGAGCAGCTACGACGCCTTCGGCCGCACCGTCACCCAGACCGACGCGCTGGGCCACACGACCACCTACGCCTACAACCCGGACGAGCTCAGCCTCACCGTCATCACGCCCGAGGGCGTCCGCGTCACCACCGTGCACGACCGCCTGGGCCAGACCGTCTCGGTCACGGACGGCAGCGGCGCGACCACCCGCTACGAATACGACGCCGACGGCCACCAGACGGCGGTGCAGACGCCGCTCGCGCGCACGACGGGCCTCTACGACGTGGCCGGGCGCCTGATCCAGGCGACGGACGCCAACGGCGTGATGACCTCGCTGGCCTACGACGCGGCCGGCCGGGTGCTCACCCGCATTGTGGACCCGCTGGGCCTGAACCTGGTCACCCGCTACACCTACGACGCGCTGGGCAACCAGCTGAGCGTGACGGATGCGCAGGGCGTGGTCACCCAGTTCGGCTACGACGCCAAGGGCCAGCTCATCCGCCAGGCGGTGGACCCCACGGGCCTGAACCTCGTCACCACCTTCGCCTACGACAGCGCCGGCCGGCAGGTGAGCGTCACCGACCCCAACGGCACGGTGACCCGCTACGAATACGACACCCTGGGCCGCCGGGTGCTGGAAGTGGTGGACCCGTCCACCGCCACGCACGCGGGCCTGAACCTCGCCAGGCGCTACACCTACGACGCGCTGGGCCACGTCACCAGCGCCACCGATGCGCAAGGCCACACCACGCGCTACGCCTACGACGCCGAAGGGCGCCAGCGCTTCGTGCTGGATGCGGCCGGCAACCTCGCCGAGACGTCTTATGACGCGGCCGGCCGCGTGGTGCGCCAGACGCGCTACGCCGCGGTCGTCCCGGCACCGGACGGCCTGCCCTCCAATGCGACGGAAGCGCAGCTCAACGGCCTCAAGCGCCCCAACGCGGCGCAGGACCAGACCGAACACCGCATCTACGACGCGGACAACCGCGTCACCGCCACGGTCAACGGCGCGGGCGACGTGGTGCGCTTCGCCTACGACGGCGCGGGCCGGGTCATCCAGCGCACGGCCTATGCCAGGCGCCTGGACATGGCCAGCTGGGCCGTGGGCACCGACCCGCAGCCAGGCACGGACGCGGCCAACTCCCCGGACCTGGTCACGCGCACCGTGTACGACGCGGCCGGCCGGGTGCGCTACAGCATCGACGGCACGGGCGCGGTGGTCTCGCAGCGCTACGACGGCAACGGCAACGTCACCCAGCGCATCCGGTACGCCAAGCGCCTGGACCTCGCCAGCCAGCCCCTCTCGGCCCACCCGAGCGAGTCGGAGATGGAACTCCGGCTGGTCTACATCTTCGATGCGCAGCGCGACGAGCACACGCGCATGCGCTACGACGCGGCCGGGCGGCTCACGCTGAGCGCCGACGGCGCGGGCGGCGTCTCGCAGTACCTCTACGACAAGGCCGGCCACCTGCTGCAGAGCACGCGCTACGCCACCCCCACGGGCGGCTTCGCATGGCGCGACGAGGGCACGACCGGCTTCGTGGGCACCCAGCCCGCGGCCGGCCAGCACGCTATCAGCGCCTTCGGCGCCGACGGCCAGCCCGCAGAGATCCTGGGCTACGTGGACGATACCCAGGCTGCAGGCAACGCGGCCCTGTACCTGGCGCGCAACACCGACGGCAGCTACTTCTACACCACCGACACGAAGAACCTGGAGCTCGTCCGGACCATCGCGGGCTGGAGCGTGGAGGGCGTCGTCGGCTACATCCGCACGGCGCCCACGCAGGGCACGACGGCGCTCTACCGCCTGAACCTGCAGGGCCACAACACCAACCGCTACACCACCAGCCGCGCGGAGGTGGACGGCACCCTCATCCCCGTGCCGCAGGCGAGCAACTCGGACGCCTTCGTGCGCAAGGTCTACGACAAGGCCGGGCGGCTCACGAAGGAAGTGGACGCCAGCGGTGCCGTGAGCACCTACGACTACGACGCGGCCGGCCGTCTGGTGCGCGAGACGCGCCTGGCGGTCCCCGCCACCACCTACCGCAACGCGCAGGCCGGCGCCATGCTGCTGGCCGAGCCCACGCCGGTGGCCAGCAGCGGCGACCGCACCACGCGCCACTTCCTGGACCGCGCGGGGCGCGAGACGCTCACCATCGACGCCGAAGGCGGTGCCACCGAGCGCTTCTACGACGGCACGGGGCAACTGCTGCGCGTGCGCCAGGTCGCCACGCAGCTCACCGACACGCAGATCGCGCAACTGGAGAGCCTGCGCGCGCAAACGGGCGAGCTCAGCCGCAGCGCCATCAACCAGCAGATGCCGGGCAGCGCCAACGACCGCAACACGCGCAACTACTACGACGCCGCGGGGCGCCTGGCCTTCACGCGCGACGCGCTGGGCCACCTGCAGGGCTACACCTACGACGGCGTGGGCCGCACGACCAGCCGCACCCTCTACATGCGCGAGCAGAGCCCGGACTACTGGGTCGAAGAGGGCATCACCGGCTTCACCCGAACGGGCGGTGGCGATGGCCTCAAGCCCCTCTATCGCCTGGGCGGCCCGGACGGCGTCAACGACCACCTGTACACCACGAGCGATGACGAGCGCGCGCAACTCATCGCCAGCGGCTGGAAGGACCAGGGCAACGTCGGCTACGTGGGCAGCCAGCCGGCCAGCGGCACGGCGCCGCTCTACCGCCTGCGCCCTCCGGGCAGCAGCAGCACCAACCACTACTACACCGCCAGCGAAGAGCAGCGCGCCTTCGCCAAGAACCAGTTCGGGTGGGTGGACGAAGGCATCATCGGCTACATCGACATCGCGCCCTCGAGCGGCAACACGGCGCTCTACCAGCTCAATGTGGACGGCACGGGCCGGCACTTCCACAGCCTGAGCCGCTCCGAAGTGGACTACGCGCTCATGCCCAACCCCGGGTTCACGCAAGGGCTGGACCACCGCGAGAGCATGGCCTATGACGCGGCGGGCAACCTGACCGGAAGCACCGACGCCGACAACAAGACGGAAACCACCGCCTACGACGGCGCGGGCCGCAAGACCTCGTTCACCAACAAGGCGCAGAGCACCTGGACATACGCCTACAACGCGGCGGGCCAGCTGGTGCAGGAGACCTCGCCGCAGGTGATGCTGTCCGATGGCCAGAATGCCACCCTGGCGAGCGTCGTCACGCGCATGGAATACGACGCCCTGGGCCACCTCACGGCGCGCACCGAGGCCGCGGGCCGCAACGAGCAGCGCACCACGCGCTACGAATACGATGCGCTGGGCCGGCAGGTGAAGACCCTCTTCCCGCCGGTGAGCGTCTACCAGGACGAGGGCGCCAACCTGCTGGCCAACGGCAGGAGCGGGGCGGGCACGCGCACCGAGCAGACCGTGGAGACCAGCAGCGAGACGCGCTACGACACGCTGGGCCGCGCCGTGGCCGGGCGAGCTGCCGGCAGCAGCGCGTGGAGCTACAAGGCCTACGACCGCGCGGGCCAGGTCGCGTGGGACGTGGACGCGCTGGGCTACGTGACGGGCTACACGCGCAACGCCTTCGGCGAGGCCGAGCGGCTCGTGCGCTATGCGCAGAACATCACCACCCGCACAGATGGCGTGCTCATGCGCGAAGACGAAGTGCGCGGGGCCATCACCGCCAGGGCGGGCAGCACCGACCGCGACATCCTCACCGGCTATGACCGCCTGGGCCGGGTGAAGGAGGTGCAGGAGCCCTACGTCTTCTTCGTGGACAGCGCCACGGGCGAGCAGGGCGGGGGCCGCAAGACCACACGCAACAGCTACGACGCGCTGGGCAACCTCACGAGCGTGGCGACCAACGTGGGCGCCAGCCAGTGGGCGACCACGCACTACGGCTATGACGTGCTGGGCCGGCGCACCTCGACCATCGATGCGCTGGGCTACCTCACTACCGACAGGTACGACACGGCGGGCAACGTCGTGCGGCACGCGGAGTATTACAAGCAGGGCGTGGCGATCGGCACGGACACCGACCCGGCCGCGGGCGACCGCGTCATCGACACCGACTACGACGTGCTCGGCCGCAAGATGGTGGAGACACGCCGCGGCGTGGGGTATGCGCGCGTGAACGCCGGCGCCGCGGACATTGGCGGGGTGCTCACGGACGCCCGCGACGACCTGGTCACCCTCTACGCCTACGACGCACTGGGCAACCTGCTGCGCACCACGGATGCGCTGGGCGCGACTACCTACCAGTTCTACGACGTGCTGGGCCGCGTACGCGCTATCGTGACGCCGGCCGTGAACATCGGCGTGGCGGCCAACCAGCAGGGCGCAGCCCCGGTGAGCCCGCTCACCGAGTTCCGGCGCGATGCGCACGGCAACGCGGTCTCCACCGTGCAATACGCGGGTGGCGCCACGGTGTCGGGCGATGGCCGGAGCTACACCGCCAACGCCGCGCCGGGCAGCCTGGCGGACCGCACCAGCTACACCCGCTTCGACGCGCAGGGCCACACGCTGGAGACCATCGATGCAGCGGGCAAGAGCCACTACTACGCCTACGACGCGCAGGGGCGCCTGGCCAAGGAGTGGCAGAACGTCAGCTACGTGGACGACGCGGGCGCGAAGCAGGTGCACAGCCTCTGGCGCGCCTACCGCTACGACGCGCTGGGGCGGCAGACCCACACCTACACGCCGCTGCAGGACAGTCCGGACCCGGCTAGCCTGCGGCTGGGCGATACGGAGCTGCAGTACAACGGCTTCGGCGAAGTGACGCGCAAGATCGTGCGGCAACTGAGCAAGCCCCTGGAGCCTGGTGAAAAAGCCGATGACACGCTGGGCATGATGGCACCCGACGGCACCCGTATGGAAGGCGACGAGGTCTACGACTACGACAACGCCGGCCGCGTGTGGCGCAGCAATGCGGGCGACGGGGTGATGAAGATCTGGGCCTACGACCTGCAGGGGCGCCAGACGGTGCAGCTGGTGGGGGCAGGGCGGTTCAAGCTGGACAGCTATGACAATACCCAGCAGGCGCTGGGCGTGCAGCAGACACTGGTCGTGAAGGCAGGGGAAACCGGAGAGTTCCGCCGCACGGACATGCAGTACGACCTGCTGGGCCGGCTGGTGAAGACCCTCGCACCGGAGCGCGCCAGCGAGAAGGCCATGGGGATTACCACGCGCCAGAACCTGGTGTATGGGGTGATCACTGGCACGGAAGTCCGCACTACCTACAACAACTCTCAGGACATCCAGGTCACGGAAAACTTCGGCCAGAACCAGGTGGATCTGGTATGGAACTCGCTGCAGGACCTCGGCAGCGGCGACGTGCGCGTCACGCTGAACTACATGAACACCAGCAACGAGGCAGCATCCCGCAGCATCGTGGTGGGTGCGGAAGAGTCGGTGAACGGGTACTCGTTCAAGTGGAAGTCGGCGAGCCAGAGCACGTCCGTGGGCATCCAGAGCATCCAGAACATCAAGGTCGAGAAGCTCGACATCTTCGGCAACTGGACCACGATCTACGATGCGGACACGCGCGAAAGCAAGCCCGGCCCGATCGCCTGGACCGAGCAACCCAGCCCCGGCCTGATCTGGAACGAGCCGGGCGCGGGCCGCAAGCCCATTTACCGCTACTACAACCGCTATACCCAAACCCATTTCTTCAGCACCGACACGGCGGACCGGCAGAAGTGGCTGGGCCAGGGTTCCGGCTGGCTGGACGAGGGCATCGCAGGCTACGTGGCCGAGCAGCCTGCGGCGGGCCTGACGGCGCTCTACCGGTTGGTCAAGAAGAATTCGAACGTCTCGGTTTACACGACCGATGTCAACCAGTTCAACAACCTGCGGGCCAGCGATTGGGAGGACCGGGGCATCGACGGCTACGTGGGAGTCGCAGGCTCGGCCGCGGCGCCTGCCGGCATGACCAAGCTCTACGCCCTGCAACACCACATCTCCGACAACGGGGATACGGAGTGGAAAGACGGGCTCTACACTACCTCGCTCAGCGATCGACGGGCGCTGCTGCAGGGGCTGTCAAGCGGCAGCAAGGGCAGCATCGGTCGCGTTGTCACCTTATATGGAGCCATGGCGGCCCAGACCATCGAAGTCAGCCTGCCGCAGAACCTCGTGACCCGGTTGCGCATGGAAGTACGCTCCGCCAGCGGAGGGGAGTGGCGTGCAGTGCGACTCACCAATGCCCAGCACACCTTCGGCTCTGCACACCGCATCGAGTTGAACAAGCTGGTCTGGGACGACAGCGGCCAAGCCGTCACGGTGGGCGGCTATGAATACCGCATGAGCAATGTGCAGGACACCGACGTACGGGAGGTCGGTACGGGAACGTTCTCGCTCTACGGCAACGGCGTGACCGACACCATCAGCTTCCCGCCGGTGCAGGACCTGGGCGTGATACGGGCTGCCATCGACAGCCGGGCGCAGCAGGTAATGCGTTGGCAGCAGGCCGCTCCGGACCAGAACGTCACCTTCAAATGGAAGCCCAAGGACAGCGCCGACTGGGAAGGCTCGCGCTCGGTAGGCAGGGGCGTGTTCACTCAAGGCGACGGGCGCACCACCGGCTTCGGCGCGGGCTACCAGGGCGTGGCGCTGGACATGAGCGGCGGCATCTACCAATACGAGGTCGTGGTGAGCGACGCCTCCGGTGCCACCGTGCGCCGCTCCGAAGGCGTGATGACCGTGCCGGGCGTGAGTCTGATCGACACGACGCCTCCGATCCTCCAGAAAAGCAATAACGTCGAGAACCTGGGCATTTTGGGTTATGTCTGGACTGATCCAGGCACGAACGGAACCCGCAAGCCGCTACACCGCTATTACTTCACTTACGAGAACAACGATCACCACATCACTACCGCGGATGACGATGTAATCCAGCAGATGAATGACCTGGTCGCCCGGGGGGACATGAAGTACGAGGGTGTACTGGGGTACGTCGATGTTCTGCCGAGCAGGCGCACCAGCCAAGCTTTGTACCAGTACAAGTATGGGAATACCAATGTCTACCGTCTGGCTTCGGACCCCAGGGCTGTCAATGACGGAAACTTCATCGTATTGAACGATAAGTCTCCGGTCGATTTCCAGCCAGGTCGCTGGTACCAGAATGGCTACCAGCGGGATGGTTACATCCTCACCGCACCGGAAGAAGGCACCAAACCCCTGTACGCCGTCTATGACGGCAATTCGTTCGGCAATCAGGGTCTGGGCGATTACCTTACCACCACTTCCGAGAAGGAAGTGACCGGCGTCGGCATGATGAACACCGACCCCCCGGGTAGGGACGGTACGGCTGCCAAGGCAAAGCTGACGCTTTCCGCTGGCCTGGCCGTCATCGATGGAATCACGCATCCCGTTCTGCAATGGAACCTTCCGGAGATGGGGGGGCGGGCCGTCGTGACCACAAGTCCATCCATTCCTGGTGAGCCAACACCTCCACGCCTGTTCTGGCAGGGCGACGGTCGCTCCCAATTCGTGGGCAGCGCGGCCCAGCAGGGCTTCGTGCTCGACGGGCTCACGCCGGGCGCGACCTATCAGGTGAAGATCGTCATCGAGCATGCGGCCACCATGTTCAGCGGCCCCTATATTGAGCAGGCGAATGTGACGATTGTCGTGCCTGCTGGCGGCGTGAATGGCCCCGTGGTGCTGCAGAACACAACCCCTGTGTATGCGCCCCAATTCCGTGCGCAGAACAGCGGGCAGAACAATCTGACCAACCGCCCGGCGACCATCCGCGGCTACGACCGCTGGAACAACGTCACCACCATCGACGAAACCCAGGGCCTGGGCGTGGGCACGCTGGTGCGCACGGCCACGATGCGCTATGACGCCAACAACCAGGTGATCGAGCAGTCGCGCCTGCACGAGGACGTGAACTTCGCGCAGTCCTGGGCGACGACAAAGGTGTACTACGACGCGATGGGCCGGCAGGTGGGCGTGCGCGATGCATTGGGCAACCTGAATGCGCAGGTGCGCGACCTGGCGGGCAACGTGGTGCAGGAGCGGCACGCCGACGGCGGTCGCATGGACTACACCTACAACGCCTTCGGCGACAAGGCAAGTTCGGCCGAGACGATGAGCGCCGGGCGCATCGTGAAGACGAAGTACACCTACGACCAGATGTCTCGGCTCACGCAGACTTCGCTGGACAAGGCCATTTCCCGCTACTGGGTCGATGGCAACATGAACGGTGCGGTGGCGGGGAACCTGTACTCCGCCGACGACGACAAGGGCAACGGTGTCGTGTCCGGTAACGATTCCGGAGTCAAGAGTGCCAAGATGACGGTGCTGGAGACGGTGGAGTACGACGAAGCCGGCCGCAAGGTGCGGGTGACCAACGGCAACGACGAGTCCACGCGCTACCGCTACGACCGCATGGGCAACGTGGTGCTGAGCGGCCAGGAGACGATTCGGGGCGCAGGCGGAGCCACCGCCCCGCTGGCCTACACCATGCGCTACCGCTACGACGCGCAGGGCCGCAAGGTCGGCCAGACGGACGCCATGGGCATGACCCAGGCGTGGAACTACGACATCTTCGGCCACCTGATCGGCCGCACGGATGCGCAGTCGGGCGGCGGCGCGCCGGTGGACTTCAACTACACCTACAACCTCGCGGGCCAGCTCGTGCACGAGGACAACACCCGCGTGGAACCGGGCGTGGGCGGGGCCGCGGCCACCAGCAAGAAAAAGAACATCGACTACCGCTACGACGGAGCGGGCCAGCTGATCGAGATCCGGGACAACTACCTCGGCCAGACCACCCGCTACGAATACGACCTCGCCGGCAACCGGGTGGCCGAGAAGATGTCGCAGAAGACGCTGCTCACCTCCGGGCTGCTGGACGACGTGGTGTACCAGGACAACCACCTGGTGTATGACGCGCAGCACCGGCTGCGGGCGGTGTTCGACGGGCGCTCGGACGTGCGCATCACCTATGACCTGGGGGGCAACCGCCAGAAGGTGACGACGCACGTCATCAACACGATCCGCACGACCACGGACCAGGGCGGACTGCAGGAGCGGCAGGTGGTGCATACCGACACCACGGACTTCCTGTACGACGGTATGAACCGGCAGATCTGGAGCCGGCAGACGTCCTCCGTCACTGGCGCCATCGAGACCCACAGGTACAGCTATGACCTGGCGGGCAACCGCATCATGGACCAGACCTACAGCGGGCCACCCATTCCGAAAACGGACAATAACCCCGGGTCTCCGGACGGCAAGCTCAAGAAGACCTATACCTATACCTATGACGATCTGCACCGCATCGACTATTACCGCGGCGATGGCGCGAGCGATCAAATGGACCGTATCCTGTACGACGGCGCGGGCCGGCAGGTGGTAGCCCGCACGTTGATCGGCGAGGACGGCGGCAGCTACGAGTACCGCTACAACCAGTATGACGCCACGGGCAAGCTGCAGGACGTGCACACCGTGGTGCGCAGTTCCAAGACGGGCGACAACCAGGAGGTGTCGCAGCGCTCGGATGTGGCGTACCACGATGCGGGTGGCGTGACGGGCCTGGGGTACGACGCCGCAGGCAACCTGAAAGGCGTACGCCAGGACGGGGACGGCGGAGCCACGACGACGACCTACCAGTACACGTACTTGAACGGCAGCTGGCAGCAGAGCGCGGCGGTGACGAACCGCGGCAGCACGCAGGTAGCGACGGTGACGCAACGCGACGCCAACGGCTTCGTGGTCGGCATCCGCCAGCCCAAGGCGGAAGCGCAGGGGGGAACGGACTGGATCATGGCAGAGCTGAACCGGCCCAAGCTGAACGACGTGCGCTACGACCGCACGTTCGTGAACGACGCGAACGGCACGGCGGTATTCGTGAGCCAGGGCGGCTACAACGATATCGGCGAAGTCAAGAGCAGCATCGCCAACCCGGCCTCGGGCTACCAGGGCGGGGTGACGGGCAGCGCCCTGACCCCCGGCCACGTGCAGCGCCAGCTGGTCGCCAACGGCGAGGTGCTGGCGCGCTACGGCGACGCCCCCACCCAGGAGGAGAACACGCCCCAGACCAACAACCCGGCGTACGTGGACACGGCCGACTTCCGCCTGCAGGCCGCGCAGATCCGCCCGCGCCACAAGAGCCTGGACCCGGTGGCCTACACGGTGGTGGGCGGCGAGACGCTGAAAGACATCGCGCGCAACGTGCTGG
This sequence comes from Acidovorax sacchari, assembly GCF_042847045.1. Classification (NCBI taxonomy): domain Bacteria; kingdom Pseudomonadati; phylum Pseudomonadota; class Betaproteobacteria; order Burkholderiales; family Comamonadaceae; genus Acidovorax; species Acidovorax sacchari. The sequence continues at coordinate 3,161,575 of NZ_AP035783.1, read as the reverse complement.
GCGACGCGAGCCTGTGGTGGCGCATCGCGGACGCCAACAGCCTGGCGGTGTCGGGCGACGGCGTCTTGACGGCAGGGCAGACGCTGACGGTGCCCAAGCTGGCGCTGAATGCGAACAGCGTGGAGACGTTCCAGCCGTACGATCCGAGCCAGGCGATGGGGAGCATGGATCCGGTGTTGCCGGTGCCGGCGAACGGGGGCGGGTGCGGGGGGATCGGGGCGATCATCATGATCGTCATCGCCGTGGTGGTGACGATCTATACGGCTGGCGCACTGGCTGCCGCAGGCTCGCTGGGCTCGAATGCCCTGGGCGCAGCAACATTGGCGGGCACCACTACTGGTGGAGGGTTTGCCGCCACCATGGCCGCAGGGGCCAGTGTCTTGGGAGGCGGAGCCGGCATAGGTGCAGGAATAGCTGCCGGCGTGGCAGGCGGCGCGATGGGGTCGATCGTCAGCCAGGCGGTCGGCAATGCGATCGGTGCGCAGGATGGCTTCAGCTGGAAGGGCGTGGCGCTGTCTGCATTGAGCGGAGGGGTGTCCGGAGGACTGGCGGGCACCAGCCTGCTGGGTGGAACGACCCTCGGGGTGACGGTGGCCCGGGCTGCTGCGAGCAGTGTGCTCGCGCAAGGCATCGGCGTGGCCACGGGCCTGCAGAGCAGCTTCAGCTGGAAGAGCGTGGCGGCAAGCGCTGCGGGAGCCGGCGTGGGCTGGGGCATGAACAATGCGTTTGGCTTGACGGACGCTAACGGCGTGCGGATCGACCAGTCGTTCGGATTGGAATCTATTGGCAAAGCGACGTTGAGTGGAGTTGCTGCAGGACTCACCACTGCTGTGGCGAGAGGCGGGCGAATCAGCGTTCAGCAAATAGCCACAGATGCGTTTGGCAATGCGTTGGGACACTCACTCGCGGACGTAATGAGCAAGCCCGGCACGCAGCCCGATGAGCTGCAGGGCATAGGACCATGGTCTGAACGGGATTACGTCAATGGCTCAGATTTGGAGAGCGACAACGCTTACTACTCTCGTCAGAAAGAACACATACTAGCTAGGGGTGGTTCCTCCATCAGTGATTCAGTCACCCCCGCCGAAATGATGGCCTACCGCATGCAGCAGGCCGGGTATGGTGATGACTGGAGCCTTGAGGAAGTGTCGCTCAAGCTCAATAGCAAGGCAGGGCTTTCCGGGTCGGGCCTTAAGGTGGGGACTAATCCATTTTCGTATAAATCAAATTCTGACTACAGTGTCAATGCTGATTACTCGCTAGAAATATCCAAATTGCGTTTGTCTTCGCAGATGGGCTTAGGTGTAAGTCCAGAGCTTGGGTTCACACAAATATGGGAATATTCAAGTAACTATGTAGGTGGTGCGGTCAAAGGTTTTGTGGGATTTTTTGCTGAAACCTTACCCAATATTCCAAAGTATTTATATGGCTTGACTACACGCCCTTTGGAGGCACTAGAGAGTGCTGCATATGGTATGCAGAATAGTGTGCGCCAAATGTTTGTTAATTCCCGGCGTGGCGAATTTGCTACCGCTGGAGCAATGGAAGGTGGCTTCTTGGGCGAACAAGTTGCCGGGGCCGCTTTGGGGTGGGGTGTTGGCATTGGCGCAAAAGGAGTTGGGGCAGGGATGCGCTATACAGTCAATGCGTTGCCAGATTCGGCATTTAATGGATTAATTCAGGCTTCTAATTTTATTGATCGCGCCACTTACTTAATTAATCCATTTAATTATAATTATGCAGGTGTGGCAGGTACGCTAGGCTCTGGACTTGTGCCAACCGGATTGAAAATGTCCGGCATAGTCGAAGTACGTGTTCCTTTCTGGGCAACCGCAGCACAGAAAGCAGACTATAATCTGTACACCCAAGTTGCAAATGAAGCCCTGAATGCAGGCTATTTGTCGCCAACGGGAAGGGTTTCTACAAACGGGGCATTACGGATGGAAGCCAACCGAGCAATCGCTGCTGAGAGGGCTTTGGCGGAACAGCAAGGGCGGCCATATCAAGGTGTTGTTGGGCACGGCCCAGATACAACTTGGACTGGTAAGCCAGGTGCTTACCGCTGGATAGATCAAGACTGGCGCGTAAATAGCTCTCTTGGCGGGCAGGCAGGACGTTATCCAATAGGATTTAAGCCAAGTGGTTTTGTTCTCAAGGGGATGTAATGATTAATTGGGCAGTTGAGTTATTGGATTTTGATCGATTGCACAAAGAAGAGGAGCTTGCGTCTAATGGAGTCATTAAAGCACTACCATTCGAAGCTCATGCTATGCCAGTCGATATCGACGCGGCAGAAAGAGCTATTGCGGGAAGGTTTGATTGTCAACATGTTGATTTCTTGCTGCATGCAAATGGATGGAATAATTTCTCTGCAGACATAGATTTGTTTGGTACTCCTGATTTCTGCGGCTCCAATCGATTTCGACAAGCGCAGGAGTGGGTAAATATGATGCATAGAGGAGCACTAGGCAGCTACGCAAAGCAGCGCTCTAGCATGCTGCCCATTGCAAAGAGTTCTTCTAGTACCGACTTATTGCTAATGATTCGGGAGCGCGGACAGGTGCAGCCCAAGGTCCTGTGGGTTACTAATGAATTGGTTGAAGAGTTCGAAGATTTTAATCAAATGTTTGTTAGTTTCAAAAAATACCAACAACAAGCAATTGACTATTGGCTCAAACGCAATAAGGGTGGCACACCTTAGGGAAGGTCTGCACAACACACGCATAAGCGTGCTGACGTCTAAACCTATCGATCTGCAACGCGGCAAAGGCCTATTTCACCCCAGTTCAAGCGTCCGCGGCTGCGGATTGGCAGCCGAGGTGGCCTGCTTGGCGAACTGCGGGCGCACTCATGCCAAGGCAGCCAGCAATTTGCGCCGCACCAGCCAGAGATTGGCCAACGCAAACAGCGTGTGCAGCTGTGCCGTGTTCTTGGCCAGCCCTCGGTAGCGCACCTTGGCATGCCCGAACTGGCGCTTGAGAACGCGGAACGGGTGTTCGACCCGCGCGCGGATGCCCGCCTTCACGCGCTCGAGTTGCCGGGTCAAGGCTTCGATCGGTTTGGCCGGATCCAGCAGGCGACGTTTGCCCGGCCGCATGGCGATGTGCCAGTTCACGTCGCGCCTGGCATCAGGGCGTTGGCCGGCACCTTGGTAGCCAGCATCGGCATAGACATCGTGGTCGCTTGCGCGCACTAGACTGTTGGCCTCGATCACATCATTGACCGCGCCGCTGGTGCCGCGCACGGTGTGTACCAGGCCCGAGTCGGCGTCCACTCCGATATGGCACTTCATACCGAAGTACCACTGCTGCCCCTTGCGGCTTTGCTTCATCTCCGGGTCGCGCTCGCCGCTGCTGTTCTTGGTCGAACTGGGCGCTGCGATCAAGGTGGCGTCCACCACCGTGCCGCTCTTGAGCATCACGCCCTTGGCGCTGAGCAGATCGTTGACGGTCTGCAGGATTTGCGCCGCCAGCTTGTGTTTCTCCAGCAGGTGTCGGAACCTCAGGATCGTGCTCTCGTCGGGCAGCCGCTCATCCCAGCCCTCGAGCCCTGCGAACTCGCGGAACACCGGCATGTCGTGCCGCGCTTCTTCCATGGCCGGGTCGCTCAGCGCGAACCACTGCTGCATGAAATGGATGCGCAGCATGGTCTCGCACGGGAACGGAGGACGCCCCCGCTTGCCTTCGGGCAGGTACGGCGACACCAGGGCCACCAGTTCAGCCCAAGGTACGACCTTCTCCATCTCATCCAGGAATTCCCGCCGCCGCGTTCGCTTCGCCGTCATTCCCAGGCCCAAGCTGTGCTGTTTCATGCGACGTATCGTCTCAGGGCTTCACGACAATGCCAAGCATGTCGTGGGGCGGTTTATGCAGACCTTCCTTAGAGCATGTTATGAGCTTCACGCAGTAGCCAGTACGCTCACGGCGGCGGGCAACATGAGCACTGCGAAGACCAGAAATGCAGTCCGCCAAGCACCTCTGGTAACCGCTCATAGTTCCTTGAGAGCCTGCGGAACCTCGTCAACCAGCCGCAGCTTCTCTCCATCACCCGGCAGGGCGACGTGGTGGGCACGATCACGCAGCGCGACGCCAACGGCTTCGTGGTGGGCATCCGCCAGCCGAAGGTGACGGGCAGCGCGGCGCAGGCCCCGGACGGAAGCCTGGCGGCAGCGCTGACGAACCAGGCGACGCAGGCCACGAGCAACGACGCGCGCTACGACCGCATGTTCGTGAACGACGCCAACGGCACGGCGGTGTTCGTGAGCCAGGGCGGGTTCAACAAGAAGACCGAGGTCAACAGCAGCATCGCCAACCCGGCCTCGGGCTACCAGGGCGGGGTGACGGGAAGCGCCCTGACCCCCGGCCACGTGCAGCGCCAGCTGGTCGCGAACGGCGAAGTGCTGGCGCGCTACGGCGACGCACCCACCCAGGAGGAGAACACGCCCCAGACCAACAACCCGGCGTACGTGGACACGGCCGACTTCCGCCTGCAGGCCGCGCAGATCCGCCCGCGCCACAAGAGCCTGGACCCGGTGGCCTACACGGTGGTGGGGGGCGAGACGCTGAAAGACATCGCGCGCAACGTGCTGGGCGACGCGAGCCTGTGGTGGCGCATCGCGGACGCCAACAGCCTGGCGGTGTCGGGCGACGGGGCGCTGACGGCGGGGCAGACGCTGACGGTGCCCAAGCTGGCGCTGAATGCGAACAGCGTGGAGACGTTCCAGCCGTACGACCCGAGCCAGGCGATGGGGAGCATGGACCCGGTGTTGCCGGTGCCGGCAAACGGGGGCGGGTGCGGGGGGATCGGGGCGATCATCATGATCGTCATCGCAGTGGTCGCGACGATCTACACGGCGGGGTTGCTCACCGGGGCTTCCGGAGCCTTGGGCGAGACGCTCGTGGCCGGCGCCCAGGCCATGTTGCCTGGAGGCATGACCATCGCCGAAGGAGCGGTCGCCGGGGCCGTGGGATCGGTCGCCAGCCAGGCTGTTGGCATCGCCATTGGCGCGCAGAAGGGCTTCAATTGGAAAAGCGTGGGGCTCGCAGCCGTGAGTAGCGGAGTGACCGCGGGATTGGGCAACCCCAGCTGGTTGTCCGACCTGGGCACCTTCGGCAATGCGGCGATGAAGCAGGCTGTCTCGGGCACGATCTCCCAAGGCATCGGCACCGTGCTGGGCCTGCAGCCACGCTTCGACTGGAAGGGGGTGGTGGCTGGCGCTATCGGCGCCGGCGTGGGAGCTTCCGTAGGCAGCGCTCTGGACAAAGCCAACGCGTTCGGAAGCTGGGGCAGCGATTTCGCGACGGGGTTGGCGCGTGGAACCGTGTCGGGCTTTGCTGCAGGGATGACCACGGCGGTGCTGAAGGGCGGGCGTGTCAGCGTGCAGCAGGTGGCGACTGATGCGTTTGGGAATGCATTGGGGAACTCTCTGGCGACAGCAAGCAATGGTGGCAGCTATCGAGGCCAAGGAACTGGATCCAGTCCGTATGTGGACCCGGATACCGGCGAACACATCGTATTTGGCAAGCCGTATGAGCCAAACTTCCCGCAGATGCAGTAGTTCGTGGGCGCCGTCGGCGATGGCTCGACGCCGCCGGTGGATCGCAGCAATGACGTACTGCTGGCAGCCGGTGATGGATTCACGATGGGACGCGGCCCTGTCTCGATCGAGCAGCGTGGGCGTACGGTATACATCACCGAAAAGGGGGCTGGGCCCTCCGTTGATGCAATGCTGGCTAAGGCTAAAGCCGACATGAAAGATCTTGATCGGTTGCGCGATGAAGAAATAACAGCGGCATTGAACCGCAATAGTGTGATTCGCGAAACCGTGACGCCGATCTTCGAGCCTTTCACAATCGAGATTCCCCCGATGTTGCGCGCGATCGCTGGCGGTGTCGGTGATGTTATGGCAGGGATGATAGTGGGGTTGGCGGACCTCACGGTCGCACCGCTCGCCGATTTGGCGCAGACCGGCTTGAAGGCGTTGCACGGCGCAGTTACAGGGGATTACAAGCCAATAATCCCGTTGAGTTCCTATGCCGACAGCGTGGTGAATGGAGATGCAGGTACCTGGGAAGGTATCAAAGCCACCGGAGTGAACGTTTTCAATGTCTCGCCGCTCGGGATGGTTTACCACGCGGGCACCGGTGCCTACGGCTTGACCACTGCCGCGATGAACGGTGATGTGCGTGGGTTGACGCGGGAGGGCCTCGGGCTCGGCTTAAATTTTGCGGGAGCGGCCGTTGTTCCTATGGGGATTACGCGTACGCCTGCTACGCGGAGCTTTTTGGTCCAAACAGAGGCTTCTGCAGTTGACCTTGGTGCTAAAACTAGGCCTCAACTGCAATTCGGTAATACAAACACTGCGGCCTCCATTGTCACGCGGGATGGAAGCCTCAGCCGAAATGTTTCGTGGTTCGATCAGCAGGCTGTGCTGGACAACATGGCGACTTCTGAAATTGGCAGGCAGGTTCTCCATGCCGCACAAACCAATCGATTTAGGCTCGAGTTTTCCAAGAGCTATTTCCAGCAAGGAGTTAACGGCACAGTCGACACTGGAATGAAGGGCTATGCCTTTGAGACGAAGGCCAAGGTATATTTGCCTGCGCACTCATCGAATGCCGAGGTTGCATCCACAGCTATTCATGAGGGGATTCACGAGCTTGGCGTGGTTGGGTCTCAACGCGCAGAAGCCTTGGCGCGCTTGGCGGAGATTCAGCATCAAGGTGGCGCGATTAATTTCTCGACCATGCGCGGTGTTGTTAGAGACGTTCGTTCCGCGACCTTCCAAGACGGAACACCCGTATACTCTGGTATGCCTTGGAGCCTTGGCGAGCAATCCTCGGCATTCCCTGGTGTCCGGTTTTGAAGGAGCGCAAGATGTGGAAGCCGTCAGATATTTGTAGTGACCAACGCTATCGTTTGCTTCTGATCCAGTCAGCCACAGGTTCCCGAAGCTTCGTTCTGCAGGACGAGCGCGAGATGCCAACGGTCGAAGGATTGTTTTCATTTACGGAGAGGGTCTCAAATGAACTTCTTGTTAGGAGAAATCTTCGAGCCATTTCCAAGGAGGTATCTCTCGTAAATGGAGAGGCATTCTATGTAGATGCTCATGGTGTTTGGCTGACCGCAGCTGAGATGGCCGCCATACTGCAAGACAAGGAAGACGATGAAATTCCTTGGTTGAACTCTTTGCCCCCGAAACTGGCGCCGAAGTGACCTGACCTTGTTCTTGGACAGCCCCCCGATAGCGCACCTTGGCGTGACCGACCTGCTGCTTGATCACCCGGAACGGGTGCTCCGCCTTCGCCCCGGATATATGGGGCGGTCTCAAATTTGAAGTGCAACGCCTGAGCCTCGGATAATTTTGCAATACACACTTCAGCCTGAGGATCGCCTCACGTTATCGCTGGTCCAGCAATGATGAGCGGGCGATTATCGCCACCGCCTTTTGGGCGCAGTCCAGCACCGTGTAAGCCGCTTCGAGTTCCCCGGAGGCTCAACATGAGATCGACCCCTAATTCAGGAGTCGGAATCAGAAAGTGTCGCAGCGCTCGGATGTGGCGTACCACGATGCCGGCGGCGTGACGGGCCTGGGGTACGACGCGGCTGGCAACCTGAAAGGCGTGCGGCAGGACGGAGACGGCGGTACCACCACGACGACCTACCAGGGAACCTCTCAAAACCTCCGAATTCGCAGGCTGGAGCGCCGTAACTCGTTGATTTTTAAGAGCACGATGTCCCCGGGATCGGGGTTTTGAGAGGTTCCCACCAGTACACGTACTTGAACGGCAGCTGGCAGCAGAGCGCGGCCCTCACGCGCCGCGGCGGCGACCAGGGCGGGTTCAACGCGCAAGGCGAGGTGAACAGCAGCATCGCCAACCCGGCCTCGGGCTACCAGGGCGGGGTGACCGGCAGTGCCCTGACCCCCGGCCACGTGCAGCGCCAACTGGTCGCCAACGGCGAGGTGCTGGCGCGCTACGGCGACGCACCCACCCAGGAAGAGAACACGCCCCAGGCCAACAACCCGGCGTACGTGGACACGGCGGACTTCCGCCTGCAGGCCGCGCAGATCCGCCCGCGCCACAAGAGCCTGGACCCGGTGGCCTACACGGTAGTGGGTGGCGAGACGCTCAAGGACATCGCGCGCAACGTGCTGGGTGACGCGAGCCTGTGGTGGCGCATCGCGGACGCCAACAGCCTGGCGGTGTCGGGCGACGGGGCGCTGACGGCGGGGCAGACGCTGACGGTGCCCAAGCTGGCGCTGAACGCGAACAGCGTGGAGACGTTCCAGCCGTACGACCCGAGCCAGGCGATGGGGAGCATGGATCCGGTGTTGCCGGTGCCGGCGAACGGGGGAGACTGCGGGATCGTCGGGCAGATCATTGTGGTCGTCGTCAGTGTCGTGGTCAGCATTTTTGCTGGCCCCGTCATTGGCAACCTCGCAGGGCAGATGATGGGCAACCTGGTGGGGTCCCAGAACGGCATCAGTTGGAAGAGTCTCGCGTTGTCGGCGATCAGTGCAGGCGTTGCCTCGGGAGTGGAGTACCTATCGGGCTTCAGCGGAGCCAGTGCGGGCTGGCAGGGCGCCGCTGTGCAGATGGGCACGACGAACCTGATTACGCAGGGCATTGGCGTTGCGACGGGGTTGCAAGACCGCTTCGATTGGCGGGGTGTGGCCGCGAGCGCGGCGGGCGCGGCTGCGGGCAGCGCGGCCGGGAGTGCGCTGCAGGGAGCTACGTGGCTCGATGGGCTTGGCCAGACGGGAGCCGCCTGGGCCCGAGGGACGCTCAGCGGGATGGCTGCGGGTATGACCGCGGCCGTGGCGCGAGGCGGGCGGGTGAGCATCCAGCAAGTGGCTGTGGACGCTTTCGGGAACGCCCTGGGACAACAAATGGGCGCCGCCATCCTTGATACCGGCGCTAATGCCTTGGCAGGTGCGCAGACTCAGCAACCCGGCGGCAATCCGAACCAGTCCATCGCGCAGCGTTATCAAGCTGCCGGAGTTGATCCGATCATGCCGGCATACGACTACATGCAGTCGCATCCCCAGTCATCGATGACATTCGGTAATGCGCTGGAATACTACGGTGACCAAGCCGCGAGTTCCTATTTACCTTGGCTCATTGCAGACTCGCAGATGATGGGGGGCGGAAAAATGCGCAATGGGGTTTACCAAGACGAGTGGTCGCAATATACGGACTGGGATAGTGGAGCGCGGGCAAACCAGGTGTTGCAACATGACCTGCCGGTAGGCACGGCGCTGGCTCCATGGGCGGTGGCGTCGGGGGGCGCAGAGCAAGCCCGGACGAATCTGAGAGAGGAATCCGCACAGCCAGAGCCAGAGATCACTAATCCGTTGGCTTCGATTTTTGGGAGTTTGGGACCTCGTAAATCAAGTGGATCATCTTTTCAAGATTCTATAAATCGATATTGGAAGAGTATTCAGGATAACGCTGTTGATATTAAGTCGCCAACGCTGTATTTAACTGCTCGTATAGCGCAGAGTTTGGGGGGTGGGATACGCTCTTGGTAGTATGAGCTCTGCAGTTTTTGGAAGTCCGAAGGATGGATTGATAGGTGTTCGCAATGGTTTTGTTAACTTTGGGGTGGATGCATTTAATGGTGCGGTAAATGGGCTGAAAACTAGTCTTGATGGCTATAGCATCTTGCTAGAAAAATCAGGCGTTGTTGCTGAGGGAGAGTTTGCAGGATTTAGATCGAGTGAGGTATACAATCTGGCGCCGGTAATTCAGAACGATAACTTAGCACAAACAGGCGGGTCTCTCAAATTTAATGTGGTCGCTGGCATTGCTTTAGGGCGTATTGGGAATGCAGATCTCGGAGCTGCTGGTGGCGCTATTGGGGAAGGCATTGAGGGGGCTCTTATAAAGATGTCTCAAGCCTTCCGGTCAAATGCAAATGCAGCCGATATGACTTTTCAGCAGGCAGAAGCTCTGAAGGAACTGACTGTGGCGGCTTATGAGCAAATGCAAGCTGCTGGGAAATCTCTAAATAGTCTGAAACCTGCATTTACTGTCGCTCAAGATATGGTGACTGGTCAGGTTAGTTTTGGCTTGAATAATAAGGGAGGAGCTATTCCAGCTGTTATGGATGAAACATTGACTTCGCGGCTTGATAAAATGCCGGAAGAAGTTCTTTTAGGCTATCAAAAGTCTGCTGCAGCGGGGTCTCATTCGGAGATTTATGCTGTGAATGAGTTGCTTCTGGCGAGACCTGGTGCTAAACTGAGTGAAATAGCCGTCTCTACTATAGAGACTAAAGCGGCTGCAATGCGTGGTACGTATAAGCCGGCATGCCCCCATTGTGACTATATCTTGAATGGTGTCCACTATGTCCAGCCATGATGATTCTTACGATTGGAGCCGTGAGGCACCAAAAAAAGAGGTTCATATTGATGATCTGGAAGATGATCATTATGGATTTCAGTATAATGGTATTCCATTTTCTGGTATTGCTGTTTCTTATTATAAAAATGGCCGTTTGGAATCTCGGCGGTCATACTTGAATGGTATGGTCCATGGTCCAGGTGAATGGTGGTACGAGAATGGGAAAAAAAGCCAAGAGTGGGTGTCATTTGCGGGGATGGCTCACGGTCCTAATATAGAGTGGTATGAAAATGGATTTGTTTTTCAAAAGTCTCACTGCGAATTTGGCCGGGTGCTTGATTGGGTAAAGTATGATAAAAATGGGAATGAGATAGAGGTTGGGTCAAATAGGGATAATCCCTCTGTGAGAGGGTGGATTGATAAGTTTAGAAAAAAATTCCCCTATGCGCCTAACTATGAATAGAAAAAGCATTTCATGCGGCGGTCTCAAACCTGAAGTGCAGCTGAATTTGAAGTTGCCCCGCTTTCACAGACGGTAATCGGCGTGCTTTTCAAATTCAAGCCATCGATTTAATGGTTCTTTGTCGATCCCCCAACCTCCCCCTCAAAAAATCCACAAACACCCTTACCTTCGGCGACAACTGCCGGCTCGCCGGCCACACCGCCCGGAACCGTCCCGCCGGCCGTCCCTCTGGATCCGGCAGCACCTGCCGCAAGGCCCCGTCCCGCAAAGGCCCCTCCACCAGGAAATCCGGCATGCACCCGATCCCCAGGCCGCCCAGCGCCGCGCCGCGCACGGCCTCCATGTTGTTGAACCCGAGGACCCGGCGCAGGCGGGGCAGGGGGGATGGCGATGGCGCCGACGACATCGACAGCGGTGGAGGCGGCTCTTCTGGCACCGTGGCCCCTCCGGTTCCCGGCAGCGGCCAGGGTAGCCACTGCCCTGAATTGGGATAGCGGAACGCAATGCCGTCGTGGTCCGCGAGGTCGCCCACGGTGGCCGGGGTGCCGCGCCGCGCCAAGTAGTCGGGCGATGCGCAGAGCAGGGACCGGTAGTGCCGCAGGGGCAGGCTCCTGAGGCGTGAATCGGGCAGGTCGCCGCTGCGGATGGCGATGTCCACGCCTTCGCCGATCAGGTCCACGATGCGGTCGTTGAAGTCGATGTCCAGTTCCACCTGGGGATGGCGCTCCAGGAACTCCGGCAGCAGGGGCAGGAGCAGGTGGTAGGTGACGATGGGTACGCTCACCCGCAGGCGGCCGCGTGGTACGGCGGCCGACTGGGACACCATGGCGCGGGCGTCGTCCAGGTCGTCCAGGATGCGGCGGCAGCGTTCGTGGAACTGCCGCCCTTCTTCCGTCAGGGCGATGCGGCGGGTGCTGCGCTGGAGCAGGCGCACGCCCAGTTCCTGCTCCAGCTTCGCGACGGCCTTGCCGACGGCCGAGGCCGAGATGCCGAGCGCGCGGCCGGCCGCGACAAAGCTGCCCAGCTCCGCGGTGCGCACGAAGGCCAGGAGGGCGGAGAGGCTGGAGGGGGTGTCCATGGGTGGTGGCCTGGTTCTGGTGGGACTGCGCTGGGCGCGTTGATTGCGGAATTTTCTTCCGGATTGATCGGAGGCGGGGCCTGTTTTTCATCGAATGCGGAAGTTCTATCTTCGCCACATCCGGCTTGGTACCGCTTGGTGCCGTGGCCTTGTCCTTCCCTTATTGGCCGTCTCGCATTCCTGTGCTGCCTTCGGGCGCTCTTCCACCATGTCCCAACTGTCCTCCGACACCCCGACTTTCTCTACCGCTTCCCCCGGCACCCCGCTCGATCCGGAGCGGGGCCGGCGCCTGCGTGTGCTCGCCTGCGTCTGCATGGCTTCGGCGACGATGCCGATGGTGTTTACCGGGCCGGCCGTGGCGCTGGGCGGCATCGCCGACGCGCTGCACGCGTCCGCCGCGTCCCTGGCCTGGGTGACGAATGCCTTCATGCTGGCCTTCGGCAGTTGCCTGCTGGCGGCCGGGGCGCTGGCGGACCGCATGGGGCGCCGCCGGGTGTTCATGGCGGGGGCGTGGCTGTTCCTCGTGGCATCGGCGGCGTTGCCGTTCGCCACGGGCATGGCGGTGTTCAACGCGCTGCGCGGCCTGCAAGGGCTGGCGGGTGCGGCGGTGTTCGCGGGTGGCGCCGCCGCGCTGGCCCAGGAGTTCGACGGCGAGGCCCGCACCCGCGCGTTCAGCTGGCTGGGGACGGCGTTCGGCATCGGGCTGGTGCTGGGGCCGGTCACGGCCGGCGCACTGGCGGGGGCGTTCGGGTGGCGGGCGATTTTCGGGCTGGTGATGGGGGTGATGGGCGTGGCGGTGTTGCTGGGCCGGGGCGCGCTGCGGGAAACCCGGGCGCCAGCGGCGCACGCCTTCGATACGGGCGGCGCGGTGGCGTTCACGCTGGCGCTCAGCGTGCTGACCTGCGCCGTGCTCGCGGCAGCGCAGGCGGGATGGGCCGATCCCGGTGTGATCGGCGGCCTCGCGGTGGCAGGGTTGCTGTTCGGCGTTTTCGCGCGCATCGAGCAGCGTGGGGTAGCGCCGCTGCTGGATCTGTCGCTGCTGCGCTACCGGCGTTTCCTCGGCATCCAGCTGCTGGCTGCTGCACCGGCCTATGCCTTCGTCGTGCTGCTGGTGCTGCTGCCGATGCGCTTCGCGGGCATCGAGGGGATGGGCGCGGGCCGTGCGGGATGGATGATGGTGGCCCTGTCGGCGCCGCTGCTGGTGCTGCCATTGGTGGCAGGGCGGCTGGCACGCCGGTGGTCGCCGGCCGTGCTGTGTGGCGTGGGGCTGCTGGCCTGCGCGGCCGGCCTGCTGTGGCTGACCGCGGCGCATACGGGCGTGCAGGCCCTGCCGGCGATGGTGGTGATCGGTGCGGGCATCAGCCTGCCCTGGGGGCTGATGGATGGCCTCGCGGTCAGCGTGGTGCCGCCGGAGCGCGCGGGCATGGCGGCGGGGATTTTCAGCACCACGCGGGTGGCGGGGGAGGGCGTGGCGCTGGCGGTGGTCGGTTCCGTGCTGGCGGGGCTGATCCAGGCCCGACTGCCCGGCGCCGCGCAGGGGCATCCGGTGGCGCAGTTGCTGGGGGCGGGGCGGCTGGAGGATGCGATGGCCCTGGTGCCGGCGGTGGCCCCGCATGCGCTGGTGGAGGCTTACGAAGCGGCGTTTTCGCGGCTGGCGCAGGGGCTGGCGGTGGTGACGGCCGTGACGGCGCTGGCCGTGTGGGCCTGCCTGGGGCGGGGCGGCCAGCGGCAGGAGGGCGGTGCGCCCGCAGAGGGGGGAAAGGAATGTGGAGCGGGTGAAGGGAATCGAACCCTCGTATGAAGCTTGGGAAGCTGCCGTTCTACCATTGAACTACACCCGCGCGTGGCGCCATTGCGGCGCACGACGGGCTGGATTCTAGCGCTACTTTCACGTGGGCCAGTGCAGGGTGAGCACGGAGCCACCGCCGGGCGCGGCCTGGCAGGTGGCGTGGCCGCCGTGGGCTTCCGCGATGGCCTTGACCACGGCCAGGCCCAGGCCGCTGCCGCCGGCCTGTTGCGGGCGGCCGGGGTCCCCGCGGTGGAAGGCCTCGAAGACCTGGGCGGCGAGTTCCTCGGTCATGCCCGGGCCCTCGTCTTCCACGCCGAGGTGGCACCGGCCGTCCGCCACGTGCGCGTGGATCCGCACCCGGCCCGGGTCGGCATGCTTGCGCACGTTTTCCAGCAGGGCGATCAGGGCCTGGCGGATGCGCACCGGGTCGCAGGTGACGGTGCAGGGCGATGCGATGTCGGCCTGCACCGTGAAGCCGCGCGCATGCAGGTCGGGCCCGAAGGCATGCACGACGGAGGCGACTTCCTGCGCCAGGTCCGCCTGCATCTGCTCCAGTTCCAGGTGCCCGCTGTCGCGCAGGCCCAGCATGCGCAGGTCTTCGATGAGCCGGCTCAGGCCCTGCACGTGGCGCAGCAGGCCCTGGAACAACTCGGGCCGCGGCTCGAACACGCCTTCCGTCAGCCCCTGCAGGCGCCCGTGCAGGATGGTGACGGGGGTGCGCAGTTCGTGGGCGATGGCCGCGTTCCAGAAGGTGCGCTGTTTTTCCATGGCCTGCAGGCGTTCGGCCATGGCGTTGAAGTCGCGCACCAGTTGGGCGGTCTCGCCCATGGAGTGGTCGTCGGTGGCGGCGCGGGCCTGCAGGTCGCCCTGGGCCACCTTGCGCAGGCTTTCGGCCACCGCGTTCAGCGGCGTGAGGATGCGGCGCGAGAGCCGCACGGCGACGGCGATGGCGATGGCCAGCGCGACAAGCATGGTCGCCAGAATCCAGACCAGCTCCACCCGGGACGGCATCCAGGTCTCGGAAATGCTCGACGGCGAATAGGCCATTAGCACGGCGTAGAAGCCGTAGGAGCCGATCACCGAGATCAGGATGATGCCCAGCGCCATGATGCCGAGCGACAGCATGACCTGCCGGCGCAGGCCGGGAGAACTGCTCATTCGCCGCTCCCCAGGCGGTAGCCCACTCCGCGCACGCTGACGGGAAGGCCTTCCACGCCCAGCGGCTCCAGCTTCTTGCGCAGCTTGCTGATGTGGCTGTCCACCGTGCGCTCCAGGGCGTCGCCCTCGGGCAGGCAGGCTTCCAGCAGTTCGAGCCGGCTGAAGACGCGGCGGGGCGAGCGCATGAGGCAGGCGAGCAGCTTGAATTCGGTGAGCGTCAGTTCCAGCAGGTGGCGCTGCCCGTCCAGGTGCACGCTGGCCTCGTGGGTCTCGGGGTCGATCTGGAAGATGCCGGCGCGCAGCACCGCCTGGGCGCTCTCACCCCCCGCTCCACCCGCACCCCCCCGGCTGCGGCGCAGCACCGCCTGCACGCGGGCCACGACCTCTGCAGCGTTGAAGGGCTTGACCACGTAGTCGTCCGCGCCGATGCGCAGGCCCATGAGCTTGTCGATGTCCTGGTCCATGGCCGTCAGCATGATGACGGGCGTGTCGCCGCGGTGGCGGATTTCGCTCAGCACCTTCCAGCCGTCCACGCGGGGCATCTGCACGTCGAGCAGGACGAGGTCCGGCTTGAGGGCCCGGTGCATCGCGAGCGCGGCCTGGCCGTCCGGCGCATGCACGGTCTGCAGGCCGCCGCGCGCGAGGTAGGCGGCGAGGATCTCGGCGATTTCGGGCTCGTCCTCCGCGATGAGCACGAGCGCCTGGGTCGCGGATTCCCGGAAGATGCGATGGGGTGGGATCGACACGCCGCGCACTCTACCGAGATTTTCCGGCTCCATCGCATCTCCACACAACGCCCAATCCTTCGCAGCCGTGGAGCGCCACAGTGGCGCCTTTTTTGCACGCGAAGGATTCCCTGCATATGCACACCCCCCGACGGCGGCAGGCCGCGATGATGGCGGCGGCGCTGGCCACGCTGGTACTGGCGGCCTGCGGCACCGACGAGGCGCAGGACGCCCCCGCGCCGCCGGCGCAGGTGTCCGTGGCCACGCTGGTGCCCGGTGATCTCGTGGTGTCCGACGATTTGCCCGGCCGGGTGGCCGCGGTGCGCACGGCGGAGATCCGGCCGCAGGTCGGGGGCATCGTGCAGCGCCGGCTGTTCGAGCAGGGGGCGGAGATACGCCAGGGCGCGCCGCTCTTCCGGATCCACCCCGGACCGTTCCAGGCCGATGCCGACATGGCGGAGGCGGCACTGCAGCGCGCGCAGGCGGCCTGGGCCCGGGCACGCCTGCAGGCCGATCGGCTGGAGCCGCTGGTGCGGGCCGATGCCGTGAGCCGGCAGGCCTACGACGATGCGGTGTCGCAGCGTGACCAGGCCGCGGCCGAGGTGGCCCAGGCCCGCGCCACGCTCGCGCGCCGGCGGCTGGACCTGCGGTTCGCGACGGTGGAGGCGCCGATCGCGGGGCGGGTGGACCAGGCGCTGGTGACGGAAGGCGCGCTGGTCTCGCCCACCGATGCCTCGCCCATGGCGCGCATCCAGCAGATCGGACAGGTGTATGTGGACGTGCGCCAGCCGGCGTCGGCGCTGGATGGGCTGCGGGCGGCGGCCAGGCCGGAACGCGGCCCGCAGGAGGCCGCCGTGCAGATCCTGCGCGGCGACGGCGAGCCCTCCGGGATGCAAGGGCGAATGCTGTTTTCCGGCATCACGGTGGATGCCGGCACCGGCGAGGTGCTGCTGCGCATCCTGGTGGACAACCCGCAGCGGCGCCTGCTGCCCGGCATGTTCGTGCAGGCACGCGTGCCGCGGGCGGCCTATGCCGGGGCGCTCACGGTGCCGCAGCAGGCGGTGGTGCGCACTGAGGGGCAGGCCAGCGTCTGGGTGGTCGATGCACAGCGGCGCGCGCATGCGGTGCCCGTGCAGCTGGGGGAACTGGTGGATCGGCGCTACCGCATCGCCGCCGGGCTGCAGGCAGGGCAGCGGGTGGTGGTGGAGGGCGCCGAGCGCCTGACCGAAGGTGCGCAAGTGCAGCAGCGCGACTGGGCCGCACCCGGATCGGCGCCCGCATCGCCTCCCGCGCCCGCGGCCAGCCGCTGAAGCAGGAGCCGGACCATGCCCCAGTTCTTCATCCGCCGCCCGGTGTTCGCCTGGGTGATCGCCCTGTTCATCGTGCTGTTCGGCGCCATCGCGATCCCGCAGTTGCCGATTGCGCGCTACCCGGCGGTGGCGCCACCGGCCGTGAGCCTGTTCGCGTCCTATCCGGGCGCCACGCCCCAGACCCTGAACGATTCCGTGGTCAGCCTGATCGAGCGCGAGCTCTCGGGCGTCAGGAACCTGCTGTACTTCGAGTCGTCGGTCGATACCTCGGGTTCGGCGCAGATCACCGCCACCTTCAAGCCCGGCACCAACCCTGAACTGGCGCAGGTGGACGTGCAGAACCGGATCAAGGCCGTGGAGCCGCGCCTGCCGCAAGCCGTGCGCCAGAGCGGCCTGCAGGTGGAGTCGGCCTCGTCCGGCTTCCTGATGCTGGTCGGCATGACCTCGCGCGACGGCCGCTACGACGAGGTGGGACTCAACGATTACATGGCCCGCAACATCGTGCAGGAGCTGCGCCGCATCGACGGCGTGGGGCGCGTGCAATTGTTCGGCGCCGAGCAGGCGATGCGCGTCTGGGTGGATCCGGCCCGGCTGCTGTCCTACGGCCTGGCGATGGGCGACGTCACCCAGGCGATCGAGCAGCAGAACGCCCAGGTCGCCCCCGGGCGCGTGGGCGATGCGCCGACGCTGCCGGGCCAGCGCGTCACCGTGCCGCTCACGGTGCAGGGACAGTTGTCCACGCCGGAGCAGTTCGCGGCAATCGTGCTCAAGGCCGGCACCGACGGCTCGAAGGTGGTGCTGCGCGACGTGGCCCGGGTGGAACTGGGCGCACAGTCGTACGCCTTTGCCAACCGCGAGAACGGGCGGGTGGCCACCAGCGCCGCCATCCAGCTGTCGCCCGGGGCGAACGCGGTGCGCACCGCGCAGGCCGTGCAGGACCGGCTGGACGAACTGGCGCGCACCATGCCCGCGGGCATGGAGATGTCGGTGCCGTTCAACACCGCGCCCTTCGTGAAGATCTCCATCGAGAAGGTGCTCCACACGCTGGTGGAGGCCATGGTGCTGGTGTTCGCGGTGATGTTCCTGTTCCTGCAGAACATCCGCTACACGCTCATCCCGGCCATCGTCGCGCCCATCGCGCTGCTGGGCACGTTCACCGTGATGCTGGTGGCCGGGTTCTCGATCAACGTGCTGACCATGTTCGGCATGGTGCTGGCCATCGGCATCATCGTCGATGACGCCATCGTGGTGGTGGAGAACGTCGAGCGGCTGATGGCCGCCGAAGGCCTGTCGCCCCGGGATGCGACCGTACGGGCCATGCGGGAGATCACCGGGGCGGTGGTGGGCATCACCCTGGTGCTCACGGCCGTGTTCATTCCCATGGCGTTCGCCACCGGCTCGGTGGGCGTCATCTACCGGCAGTTCACGCTGTCGATGGCCGTGTCCATCCTGTTCTCGGCCTTCCTGGCCCTGACGCTCACTCCCGCGCTCTGCGCGACGCTGCTGCGGCCGGTCGGTCCCGGCCACCATGAACGGCGCGGTTTCTTCGGGGCCTTCAACCGGGGCTTCGAGCGCCTGTCGCAGGGTTACGCGGCCCGCGTGGGGCGCCTGGCGGGTCGCAGCGGCCGCATGATGGTCGCCTTCGCGCTGGTCTGCGCGGTGCTCGTGCTGGCGGCGCGCCAGCTGCCCTCATCGTTCCTTCCCGAAGAGGACCAGGGCTATTTCATGACCTCCATCCAGCTGCCCACGGGTGCCACCAGCGAGCGCACGCTGGACGTGGTGAAGGCCTTCGAGTCGCACGTCGCCTCCCGCCCGGGCCTGGCGTCCAACCTGGTGATCCAGGGCTTCAGCTTCTCGGGTTCCGGGCCGAATGCCGCGATGGCGTTCACCATGCTCAGGGACTGGAGCAAGCGCGATGGCGCCAGCGCGCGCGATGAGTCCGAGCGGGCCCAGGAGGCGATGCGCCATGCGCCGGAAGGCACGGTGATGAGCCTGCTGCCGCCCGCCATCGACGAGCTGGGAACTTCGTCGGGCTTCACGATGTTCCTGCAGGACCGCGCCGGCCGCGGGGCGGAGGCCCTGGCGGCCGCGCAGGCCCGGCTCATGGAACTGGCGGCGCAGAGCCCGCTGCTGCGCAACGTCTATCCCGACGGCCTGCCGCCGGGAGGCAGCGTGCGCCTGGACATCGACCGGCGCAAGGCCGAGGCCATGGGGCTGTCTTTCAATGCGATCAGCACCACGCTCTCGGCCGCGATGGGCTCGGCCTACGTCAACGATTTCCCGAACGCCGGGCGCATGCAGCAGGTGATCGTGCAGGCCGACGCCCCCGCGCGCATGCAGCTGGGCGATGTGCTGAAGCTGCGCGTGCGCAATGCCGCGGGTGGCCTCGTGCCGCTGGGCGAGGTGACCACCCCGGTCTGGACCGAATCGCCCCAGCAGATGATGCGTTTCCAGGGCTTCACCGCGGCGCGCATCGCCGGCGGCGCGGCGCCCGGCGTTTCCAGCGGCGCGGCCATGGCCGAGATGGAGCGCCTGGTGGCGCAACTGCCCCTGGGCTTCGCCGCGGCATGGACGGGCCAGTCGCTGCAGGAGCGGCAGTCGGCCGCACAGGCGCCGTTGCTCATGGCGCTATCGGCCCTGGTGGTCTTCCTGGTGCTGGCGGCCCTCTATGAAAGCTGGTCCATCCCGCTGGCGGTGATGCTGGTGGTGCCGCTCGGCCTGGTCGGGGCGGTGGCGGCAGTCATGCTGCGCGGCCTGCCCAACGACGTGTTCTTCAAGGTCGGCATGATCACCATCATCGGCCTTTCGGCCAAGAACGCGATCCTGATCGTGGAGTTCGCCCGGCAGCTGCATGCCGAAGGGAGGGGGCTGCTCGATGCGGCGGTCACCGCGGCGCGCCTGCGGCTGCGGCCGATCCTGATGACCTCGCTGGCCTTCGCGCTGGGCGTGGTGCCGCTGATGCTCGCTTCGGGCGCCAGTGCCGAGACGCAGCATGCCATCGGCACCGGCGTGTTCGGCGGCATGGTGAGCGGCACGGTGCTGGCGGTGTTCTTCGTGCCGGTATTCTTCGTCTTCGTGATGGGGTTGCAGGAGCGGGTGGCCGCGTGGCGGGCCCGCCGCAACCCGCCGGAGCTTCTGCCGGCACCGGGCGGACCATCCACCACGGGAGGGCAATGAGCCATGCGCACCCTTGCGATGATGCCTCTCCTGGCGCTGCTGTCGGCCTGCACGCTGGCGCCTCCGCTGGAGCGGCCGGCCCCTCCGGTGCCCGCGGTCTTCCCGGACTACGGCGGCCATGCCGTTGCCGCCGCCTCTCCCTCGCCAGGTGCCTCCAGGCGTTCGGACGTGTCCGCTGCCGACCTGGGCTGGCGCGACATGTTCGAAGACCCGCGCCTGCAGCGGCTGATCGCTGCGGCGCTGCAGCACAACCGCGACCTGCGGCTGGCGGCGCTGCAGGCCGAAGCCGTGCAGGCGCAGTACCGTATCCAGCGCTCCGCGCGCTGGCCCGAGGTGGCGCTGGACGCCTCCGCGTCGCGCGAGCGCGGGGCCCGATCCGGCATTGGAGCCGATGCGGCCGGATCTTCAGGATCCACAGGAGCCGCAGGCGCGGCGGTCTCCGGGCAGGCGGCCTTGAGCGTGGGCGTGAGCGCGTTCGAGCTGGACCTGTTCGGCCGCGTGCGGTCGCTGTCCGATGCGGCGCTGGCGCGGTACCTGGCCAGCGAGCATGGCCACCGCGCCGCGCGGATCGCCCTGGTGGGCGCGGTGGCGGACGCGTATTTCGCCCAGCGGCTGGCGCAGGAGCAGCTCCGGCTCACCGGGCGCACGCTCGCCGACTGGCGGCAGTCCCTGGAACTGGCGCGGCTGTGGCGGCAGGCTGGGCAGAGCAGCGGGCTGGACGTGGTGCAGGCCGAAGGGCAGGTCGCCTCCGCGGAGGCCGACCTGGAGGCCCGCCAGCGGGCGCTCGACCAGGCGGACAACGCCCTGCGGCTGCTGCTGGGTTCCGATCCTCCGGCAGGCCTGCCTGAGCCGCTGTCGCTGGAAGCGCGGCCTGTCGCCGCACGTTTGCCGGCAGGGCTGCCCTCCGGCCTGCTGCTGGCGCGGCCGGACCTGCTGCAGGCCGAACAGGCGCTCGTCGCCGCACATGCCGATGTCGGCGCGGCGCGGGCGGCGTTCTTTCCGCGGATCGCGCTCACCGCGTCCGTCGGCCGTGCCAGCGATTCGCTGGGCGGCCTGTTCGACGCGGGCTGGGGCACCTGGCGCTTCGCGCCGCAGATCACCCAGCCGCTGTTCGACCGCGGTCGCCTGCGCGGGGAACTGCGCCTCGCCCAAGTGCGGCGCTCCGAGGCGGTGGTCCAGTACGAACGGGCGATCCAGGTCGCCTTCCGCGAGGTGGCCGATGCGCTCGCGGGAGCGGCCACCTACGGCCGGCAGATCGACGCCCAGGCGCGCACCGTGGCCAGCGCCGCCCGGCGCGTGGAACTGTCGGAACTGCGCTACCGGGCGGGCACGGAAGGGCGGCTGGAACTGCTGGACGCCCGGCGCCAGCAGTACGCGGCGCAACAGGCGCTGCTGGACCTGCGCCGCGCGGAGCTCGGCAATGCGGTGGCGCTCTACAAGGCGCTGGGTGGCGGGCTGGCCGAACGCGGGCCCTGGCCCGTGGCCGCTCTGCAGCCCGGGGGCGCGGCGCCCTGAGACCGGCAGGAGGGCGCTGCAACGGGCGGAGGACGTCTCGCAGGCGCGTCAGGCCGGGGTGCAGCGCTGCCAGCAGGCCCGCGCATGCATCCTCCACCACGTCCAGCACGTGCTCGAAACCGTCGGCCCCGCCGTAGTACGGATCCGGCACCTCGTGCGCCGGCAGGGCCTGGCGGAAATCGGTCAGGCGGTGCAGGCGGCTGCGCCGTGCAGGCGGGCATAGTGCGCGCGCCACGGCCTCATTGTTGGCGTCCATGACCAGCACGAGATCGAAATCCTCGAAGTCCTGGCGGCCTGGGGCCTGTTAACACTATGCAAGGGGTCGCGAAGCCCATCACAGCCCGCCCATCAAGGCGCGCGACGCCGTGCGTGTGTCCACACGTACAAGGAGCGCAACGCCGGGGGGCGGGCTGTGATGGGCTTCCCTTCGGGTTGCTTCACGAAGGGGCCGCTTGCAGCGTTGCCCGTGCTTGCAAGGCCCCGGCCTTGCTACGCCCCGGCGCCTCGCACCCAGCCCCTTCGCGAAGCAACGCGATCCCCTTGCATAGCGTTAACAGGCCCTGGGTGCCGGGCACGCTGGGCGGACAGGTCGTATCCCCTGCGCCGCGCATGGGCCCGGGCGCGTTCGTCGGGCGGCTCGCCCACGTGGTAGTCGTGCGTGCCGGCGGAATCCACCTCGATCCTGCCCTCCTGGCCCGCATCCGCGGCCATTTTCTCGAGCACGCCGTGGGCCGTGGGGCTGCGGCAGATGTTCCCCATGCAGACCATGAGGATGCGCACGGGGGCATGGGAGGACTGGGCCATCCGGTCCCGCAGCGGGGCCAGGTCGGGAAGGGGAGACGGTGTGGGGGGGGCTCATCGTCGTGGTCGCAAGGATGGGCCGGATGGTGCCACGCGCCGCGCCTGCATGCCGGCGATCGACGGAATCGCTTCGCGCATCGCCTCGAGGAAGACGCGCAGGCGCGCCGGCGGGTGGCGGGTGGGCGGATAGACCAGATGCACGGGCAGGGGGGCGGCCGTCCAGCCCGGCACGACATGCACCAGGCGGCCCGCGCGCAGGTCGTCCTGCACCACCCAGGCCGACACCAGGGCCGCGCCCAGGCCCGACAGTGCCGCGTTGCGCAGCGCATGGAGGCTGTCGGTGGCCATCCTCGGGCGGATGGCGATGGACTGCGGCCCGGCGGTGCCGTCCGGCTTCGCCGTGGCGGCCGGCGCGGGGGCGTCATCTGCCTCGGGATGCAGCTCCACCTCGCGCAGGTAATAGGTGCGCAGGGCCAGCCAGGGGAGGGCGCCCAGGCCCTGCGGGTGCGGCGGGGCGCCGCCGTGCGCCTCCAGCAGGCCTGGCGAGGCCACGACGATGCGGGGCACCTCGGCCACGTACGTGGCGACGACGGACGGATCCCGCACCGGCCCCACCTGGATCGCGCAATCGATGCCCTCGGTGATGAAGTCCGGCTGGCGGTCGTGCAGCAGCCATTCGACCGAGACCTCGGGGTACCGGCGCAGGAAGGCCGCCAGAGGCGCGATCAGCTGGTCCTGACCGAAGGCGTGCGGGGCCTGCACCCGCAGCAGGCCGCGGGGCGTGTCGTGCGCGCCGCGCAGGTCCGACTCCATCGCCTGCCACTGCTCCAGCAGTTCCCTGGCGTGGGTGAAGCAGCGCTCGCCATCTTCCGTGAGCTTCATGCCGTGGGTGGAGCGCTGCAGCAGCCGCAGGCCCATGCCGCGCTCCAGTGCCTGCAGGCGGCGGCTGACGGTGGGCTGGGTGGTGCCGAGCTGCCGCGCCGCCGCGGACAGGCTGCCGCTGTCCACGATGCGGACGAAGGTCTGCAGCAACTCGATGCGGTCGGCACCGTTCAGGAGCAGGGACGGGTTGGTCATGCGTGTAGCGTATATCGGATCTGCGCGCCGCTGGGCTACCGCATATCCTAAGGAGTGGAGACACTGCAGCCGTTGTCTTTCCCAGGCGTATTCCTATGACTTCCATTCATCCAGCGCATAACTCCCCCGGTCCGGCTCCGGCATCCCCGGGCGGTGCCGTGCAGCCCGCCGAGGTGCCGGCGGCATTGGTCCTGCTGCTGGCCACCACCGCCGGCGTGAGCGTGGCGTCGCTCTACTACAGCCAGCCGATGCTCGGCGTGCTGGGACCGGACATCCATGCGGACGCGCGCTCCGTCGGCTTCGTGCCCACCCTCACGCAACTGGGCTATGCGCTCGGCATCCTGCTGCTCGCCCCGCTGGGCGACCGGTACGACCGGCGCCGCATCATCCTCGCCAAGGCCGCGCTGCTGGCCGCGGCGCTGATGGCCAGCGCCATGGCCCCCGGCATCGCCGCGCTGCTGGCCGCCAGCCTGGCCATCGGCCTGTCCGCCACGCTCGCGCAGGACGTGGTGCCGGCCGCGGCCACGGTGGCGGCGCCGCATGCACGCGGCAAGGTGGTGGGCACGGTGATGACGGGCCTGCTGCTGGGCATCCTGCTGTCCAGGGTGGTGAGCGGCCTGGGCGCGGCAGCGTTCGGCTGGCGTGCCGTGTACGGCGCTGCCGCCGCCGCGGTCGCACTGCTGGGCGTGGCCGCCTGGCGCTGGCTGCCGCGCTTCGCGCCCACCACCCACCTGGGATACGGCGCGCTGCTCGCCTCCATGGCCGGGCTGTGGCGGTCGCAGCGCCCGCTGCGCCGCGCAGCGCTGGCACAGGGACTGCTGTCGGTCGCGTTCAGTGCTTTCTGGTCCACGCTCGCCGTGATGCTGCACAGCGAGTTCCACTGGGGCAGTGCGGCCGCGGGCGCCTTCGGTCTCGCCGGAGCGGCCGGTGCGCTCGCAGCGCCGCTGGCAGGCCGTCTGGCCGACCGCCGCGGGCCCGGCCTGGTCACGCGACTCGGATCGGGGCTGGCACTGGTCTCGTTCGCCTCGCTGCTGGCCGCGCAATGGCTTCCCGGCTGGGCGCAGCTCGGCCTGCTGGTGGCCAGCGCCATCGGCTTCGATTTCGGCATCCAGGCGGCGCTGGTGGCCCACCAGACCCTCGTCTATGGCCTGGAGCCCGCCGCGCGCAGCCGGCTGAATGCCCTGCTGTTCACCGGCGTGTTCATCGGCATGGCCGCGGGATCCGCGCTCGGCGCACTGGCCATGGCCCGCTGGGGCTGGTCCGGCGTGGCCCTGCTGGCCACGCTGGCCAGTGCGGGCGCGCTGGCCGTGCGCATGGCCGATGCGCGCGGCCGGGCTGCCCGGGGCTGAGCCACCGCAGCGTCCGTGCCAGGGCGCATGCCCGGCAGTGTTCCGGTCGGCGGAACAGGCCTCTTGCCCCTGGGGCTGCCATGGCGGCCGGGGCGGAGGGGGGCCCTGGCCATGTCATCATCGCCCCCGACATGAGTGTTCCTTCCCCCACGCATTCCGACTTCCTGCGGACCGCCGGCGAGATGAGCGAGCGGGTGCGCAGGCACGACTGGTCCTCCACGCCGCTCGGCCCCATGGAATCCTGGCCCGAGGCGCTGCGGGTGGCGGTGCAGATGGTGCTGGCGTCGCGCTTCCCCAAGTGCCTGGCCTGGGGGCCGGAAATGGTCTCCATCTACAACGACGCCTTCCGCGTCATCCTGGGGGCCAAGCCGGAAGCGCTGGGCCGTTCTTTCTTCGATGTCTGGGCCGAGGCATGGGACACGATCGGGCCGCTGGCCGGGCGCGCGCTCGCCGGGGAATCGGTCTTCATGGAGGATTTTCCGCTCGTGGTGCGCCGCCGGGACTACGACGAGCAGGCCTACTTCACCTTCTGCTACAGCCCGGTCTGCGATGGGTCCGGTACCGTGGTGGGCTTCATGGACACGGTCGTGGAGACCACCGGCAAGTTCCTGGCCCAGCAGCGGCTGCAGGACCTGGCCGCCACGCTGGAGCAGCAGGTGGCCGACCGGACGGCCGACCGCAACCGGCTCTGGCTGCTGTCGGACGCCATGTTGGTCGTCACGCGGCTCGACGGCACCATCGCCGCCGTCAATCCCGCCTGGCAGGCCACCCTGGGCTACCCGGAGGACGAGACCATCGGCCGCCGCATCCTCTCCTTCATCCATGACGACGAGGCGGTGCGCGTGCCGGGCGACGTGCAGCGCCTGGCCGAGGCCGTGCGGCACCAGGCCACGCTGCGTTTTCGCCACCGCAGTGGTGCCGACCGCTGGATCGACTGGACGGCGGTGCCCGGCGACGGCTTCGTGCAGGCCGTGGGCCGCGACGTGACCGACGAGCGCGCCCGCACCGAGGCCCTGCTGCAGTCCCAGGAGCGCGTGCGGCACAGCCAGAAGATGGAGGCGATCGGCCAGCTCACGGGCGGCATCGCGCACGACTTCAACAACATGCTGCAGGGCGTGGTGCTGCCGCTGCAACTGATCGGCCAGCGCCATGCGCGCGGCCACATGGACGACATTCCCCGCTACGTGGAGGCCGGCCTGTCGTCGGCCCGGCGCGCCGCCGCCCTCACGCAGCGGCTGCTGGCCTTCTCCCGGCGCCAGCCGCTGGACGTGCGGCCCGTCGATGTGGCCGCATCCATCCGCAACCTCGAGCCCATGCTGGCCAATACCTGCGGCGAGAACACGCGGCTGGATATCGACCTTCCCGCGGAGCTCTGGCCCGTGCTCACCGATGTGCACCAGCTCGAGAGCGCGGTGCTCAACCTCGCCATCAACGCCCGCGACGCCATGCCCGAGGGCGGCCGGCTGCGCATCACCGGGGGCAACATCGGCGAAGCGCAGGCGCTGCCGCCGCAGGAGCGCGAGGCGCTCGGGCTGCCGCCGGGCGACCTGGTGCGCCTGCAGGTGAGCGACACGGGCCACGGCATGTCCAAGGAAGTGCTGGACCTGGCCTTCGATCCGTTCTTCACCACCAAGCCGATCGGCCAGGGCACGGGGCTGGGCCTGTCGATGATCTACGGCTACATGCGCCAGTCGGGCGGCGCCGTGGCGCTGGAGAGCGAAGTGGGGCGCGGCACCTGCGTGTCGCTCTACTTCCCGCGCTCGTCCGAACAGGTCAGCGGCGACGCGCCGGCCAGCCTGGACAGCGCAGAGGCGGGCAAGCGCCCGGACTCGGTCCTGGTGGTGGAGGACGACGCCACGGTGCGCGAATTCGTCTGCGAACTGCTGCGCGACCTCGGCTTCCAGGTGATGTCGGCCCGAACGGGGGCCGAGGGCATGGCGATGCTGTCGGGCGCGATCCACTTCGACCTCCTCGTGTCGGACGTGGGGCTGCCCGGGCCCAACGGCCGGCAGGTGGCGGACTTCGCGCGCGAGCGCCTGCCCGGCATCCTGGTGCTGCTGATGACGGGCTACGCCGAGCAGGCCGCCATGGACCCCGGCTTCCTGGCCACCCACCGGATGGAGCTCATCGTCAAGCCATTCGATGCCCAGGCGCTGGTGCAGAAGGTGCTGGACATGGTGGGCACGCCCGGCCGCTGAACGCGCGGACCGGCGAAACCCCGGCGAGCCCGCGAAACCCCGCGGCGGTGGCGGGGCGGGCCGCGTGTTGCACAATGCGCTCCCTCATAACCGCGGCGTCTTTGCATCGAACCTCTGATTCTTTGGCATTCCGCCGCACAGGCCGTAGAGTCGCGGGTTCCGCGCCCAGGGCACCGCCGTGGTGCCGTCCCCGGGCGCCGTGCTCCTTCACTCTTCACCGTTTCCTTTTCTCCAGAACCGACCCTGCTCCCGTGCGACGGCCCTCCCGGGCCGCCCGCTGCCGGAAAAACCAGGGATCGCATCGCCATGATCGACTTACGGGGCATCACCCAGATTTATCAGGGGCCGAGCGGGCCCGTGGAAGCCTTGCGGGGCATCGACCTGCACATCCAGCCGGGCGAAGTGTTCGGCATCATCGGGCGCAGCGGCGCGGGCAAGAGCTCGCTGGTGCGCGTCATCAACCTACTCAACCGGCCCACGGCCGGCGAGGTGATCGTGGCGGGCCGCGATCTCACGAAGCTCGGCGACGCCGAACTGCGCGCGGCGCGCCGCGACATCGGCATGGTGTTCCAGCATTTCAACCTGCTGTCCTCGCGCACGGTGTTCGGCAATGCCGCGCTGCCGCTGGAACTGGCCGGCATGGACAAGGCCGCCATCCGCGAGCGCGTGAACCCGCTGCTCGAACTGGTGGGCCTGTCGCACCTCGCAGACCGCTATCCGGCGCAGATCAGCGGCGGGCAGAAGCAGCGCGTGGGCATCGCCCGGGCGCTGGCCTGCCGGCCGAAGGTGCTGCTCTCGGACGAGGCCACGTCGGCGCTCGACCCGGAAACCACGCGCTCCATCCTGGCCCTCTTGCGGCAGGTGAACGAAGAGCTCGGCCTGACGGTGGTGCTCATCACCCACCAGATGCAGGTCGTCAAGCAGATCGCCGACCGCGTGGCCGTGATCGATGCCGGCCGCATCGCGGAAATCGGCCCCGTGCTGGACGTGTTCACGCGGCCCCGGCAGCCCATCACCAAGAGCCTGATCGACGAGATCGTCCCCCAGGAACTGCCCGCCAGCGTGCTCGACCACGTGCGCCACCTGGCCGCGCAGCTGCCCGAGGGCGAGACGGGCGAGCTGCTGCGCCTGTCGTACTCGGGCGAGCGGGCCTACCAGCCGATCCTCTCCGGACTGATCCGGGAGCACCGCCTGGACCTGTCCATCCTGCACGGCCAGATCGACGAGATCCAGCGCCAGACCTTCGGCTCCCTCGCGGTGTATGCGAGCGGCGAGCCCCCGCGCCTGGCGGCCGCGGTGGCGCAGTTGCGCGCCCAGGGCGTGGTGGTGGACGAAGTGAAAGTGGAAGCGGGAGGCTGAGGCGATGTTCGAGAACTTTACGGAAATGATGCTGGAGCTGTTCGCCACCTCGCTGTGGGAAACGCTCGTCATGGTGGGCATCTCGGGCGTGGTCGGGGCGCTGATCGGCATTCCCCTGGGCGTGTTCCTGCGCCTGACCGACCGCGGCGGCGTGCTGGAGAACGGCCCCGTCAACAAGACCGTGGGCTGGATCGTGAACGCCGTGCGCTCCACGCCGTTCATCATCCTGCTGGTGGCCATCATCCCGTTCACGCGGCTCATCACCGGGTCGTCCATCGGCACCGCGGCGGCCGTGGTGCCACTCACCATCGCCGCGGCGCCCTTCGTCGCCCGGCTGGTCGAGGCCTCGCTGCGCGAGGTGGATCCGGGCCTGATCGAGGCCGCCCAGGCCATGGGCGCGACCACCTCCCAGATCGTCTGGAAGGTGCTGCTGCCCGAGGCGCTGCCCGGCATCGTGGCCGGCCTCACGATCACCTTCGTCAGCCTGACCGGCTATTCGGCCATGGCGGGCGCCATCGGCGGCGGCGGGTTGGGCGACCTGGGCATCCGCTATGGATACCAGCGGTTCCTGCCGGACATCATGCTGGCCGTGGTGGTCGTGCTGATCTTCTTCGTGCAGGCCGTGCAGAGCCTGGGCGACTGGGCGGTGCGCCGGCTGAGCCACCGCTGACGGAACGTGCGTTTCACGCCCGCCCCGCGCGGAACTCGCCCGGGGTGAGGCCCAGCCGGCGCCTGAATGCGCTGCTCAGGTGGGCCTGGGTGGCGAACCCGCACTCGGCGGCGACGTCCGCCACGGACCGGCCCGGGTCGAGCAGCAGCTGCCGGGCCCGCTCGATGCGCCGCTCGATCACGTACTGGTGCGGCGACTTCTGGAAACACTGCCGGAATAGCCGGGCGAAGTGGTGCGTGCTGTAGCCGGTCGTGCGTGCCATCTCGGCCACGGAGATGGGCTGCCCGATGTGCTCGTCGATGTAGAGCCGCAGGCGCTCCCACTGCCCGCGCAGCTGCGGCCCGCTGGAGGGTGCCGCCAGGCGCCCGTGGCCGGAGCCGTCCCCGTAGCGTCCGCGCAGGTAGCTGGCCAGCGTGAGCGCGAGGGCCTGGACGTAGGCCGCTCCCAGTGGCATGCCCGCCAGTGCCTCGGCCTGCAGCCGCTGCATCAGGTCGGTGATGTGCGGATCCCGCACGCCGGTACGTGCCGGCATCCCTTCCCGGCCCTGCGCCAGCGCGCCGTCCAGGTGGAGCCAGGTGCATTCCATGGCATCGCCCCTCCAGCGCACGTCGCTCACCACCGCGCCCGCCGGCAGCAGATCCACCATGCCGCTCGTGCGGCGCCAGTTGCGGCGCTGGCCGTCGCAGCGCATTTCGACGTCGCAGGTTCCGCCGGTCCAGAGAGTGACCGTGTCCACCGGCACCATGCCGATCTGGGTGGTGCCCGTCCGCTCGAGCCGGAAGCAGCCCATGGGCGGGCCGGGCCAGGCGGAGGGCGTGCGTTCCACCGGGTTCGCGCAGGGGGTGGCGGAGCAGATGGCGGGAGCATCCATGCACGCATGTTAGGAAGCCAGGCTTTGCGGAAGCTGACAGCGCCACCGCCAGCGGATCAGGGTGTTCCCTGGGTGGATTTTTGAATGCGGCCGCACGTTTTTGAAAGACCCGGCCGCGGCCCCGCTGCTACCGTGCCTGCCACCCGGATTCCGGTGAACAACGACAGGAGACACTTCATGGCGACTGCGCAGATTCCTTCTTCCTCCCTGCCCATCCGCCGGCGCACCCTGCTGGGTGCGCTGTGCGCGGGCGCGATCCTGCAGGGCTGCGGCGGGGGAGGGGGCGGCGGCAGCAGCCTCCCGGCCCTGCAGGCCGCCTGGAGCGCTGCGGTATCGGACTACAACGCCTCCTCGGCCCTGGGCAGCCCGGCGCCGGCGTTCATCCAGGACCGCACCATCCGCCAGGTGATGCGCCTGGCCGCGGGAGGCGACGGCGTACGGGTGCGGGTCTCCAACCTGTTCGGTCCCGGCGCGCTGGCGGTGGGATCACTGCGCATCGCGCGCAGCGCTGGCGGCACGCGCACCGTACCGGGAACCGACGTGGCGCTGACCTTCGGTGGCCAGGCGTCGGTCACCATCCCGGCCGGGCAGGAGCTGTGGAGCGACGTGGTCGCGATTCCGCTCGACAGCCTGTCCGACGTGGCCGTCTCGCTCTACGTGGGGCCGCGCACGCCCCTGGGCACCTACCACCAGCTGGGCATGCGCAACACGTACATGGCCGCCGGCAACGTGGCCACGGCCGAGGACGTGGCGCCGGCGGATGCGCCGACCACTTCCTACTACTGGATCAGCGGAATCGACGTGCGCAATACATCCGCGCAGGGCACGATCGTCACCTTCGGCGACTCGATTACCGACGGGCTGGCCTCCACGCTGGACGGTTCGCGCCGCTACCCCGATGCATTGGCGCGGCGCCTGGCGGCGGATCCGTCCCTGCGCGGCTTCAGCGTGGCGAACGCGGGCATCTCGGGCAACCGCATCCTGCACGACGGAGCGGGTCCCCGCGCCCTGGGCCGGTTCGACCGCGATGTGCTGCAACTGTCCGGTGCCACGCACGTGATCGTGCTCATCGGCATCAACGACATCGGCTTCTCCAACCTTGTGCCTTCGGAAGCGGTCACCGCGGACGAGATCATCGCAGGCCTCGCCACCCTGGTGCAGCGCGGGCGGGCCGCACGGCTCAAGGTGATCCTGGGCACGCTGCTGCCCTTCGACCATGCACTGGGCCCCGACGGGCAACCGTCCCCGTACTACGACCAGGCGGGAGACGCCAGGCGCGCCCGCGTGAACGACTGGATCCGCTCCGGGGCACCGCAGGCCGACGGCGTCATCGATTTCGACGCCGCCATGCGCGATCCGGCCGCCCCGTCCAGAATGCGGGCCGCCTATGACAGCGGCGACCACCTGCACCCCGGCGACGCCGGCTACCAGGCCATGGCCGATGCCATCGATCTCTCGCTTTTCCGTTAGCTCCCCCGGATAGCCGGCGCCGATGTGCGTGATTGAAAAACCCGCCGCACGCGCTGCCTTCCGCATGCGTAACATTGAGTCACATTCAATCAAGCAGGTGAGACGCAATGGGTTTTTCTCGCATGACCGTCGCACGGCGGCTGGCCGTCGCCTTCGGTATCGTCGTGGGGCTGCTGGTCGTGGTGGCGGCGATCGCCCTCGTCAAGGTGCAGGCCATCGACAGGGCCCTGGCCGCCAATGGCTCCGAGCACGTGCCGATCCAGCGCTACGCCATCAATTTCCGGGGTTCCGCGCACGACCGCTCGATCGCCGTGCGCGATGTCGTCCTCGCTGCCACGCAGCAGGAGCGGGAGCACGAGGTGGCGGTCATCGCCTCGCTCGCGGCGTTCTATGCACAGTCCGCGGGTCCTCTGGAACGCATCATCGGCTCGCCCGGAGCGGGCCCGGAACTGGCGCCCCTCTATGCCGACATCCAGCGGGCCGAGGCGCAGGCCGTGGCGACCACGCAGCGCATCGTGGCGCTCGCAGGCCAGGACAGCGCGCAGGCGCGCGAAGTGCTCTGGACGCAGGCCAAGCCCCAGTACGTGCAGTGGCTGGCGGCCATCAACCGGCTGATCGATTTCGAAGAGGCGCGCATCCAGGCCGAGAACGCCACGGCCATGGCGCAGGCGGGGGGATTCCGCGCCGTGATGGTGGGCGCTCTGGTCCTGGCGCTGGCCGCCAGCGTGCTGGTGGCCTGGGCCGTATCGCGCAGCATCGCCGGCCAGCTGGGCGCAGAGCCGCAGGCCCTGGCGGAGGTCGCGGGCCTGGTGGCGTCCGGCGACCTGGGCTCCGTCCAGGGGGCTGCCGCGGCGCGCGCAGGCAGCGTGCTGGCCTCGCTGGGCAGCATGCAGCAGAACCTGTCGTCGGTGGTTGCCCGGGTGCGCAGCGCTTCCGAGGCCATGGCGCATGGCGCGCTGCAGATCGCCGAGGGCAACTCCGGCCTGCTGCAGCGCACCGAGGCGCAGGCGCAGCACCTGGAGCACACGACGGCATCGATGGAGCGCATGACCCTGTCCGTCAACGGCAATGCCGAATCCGCGCGGCAGGCGGCGCAACTGGCGGCGTCGGCCAGCGCCGCGGCAGGCAAGGGCGGTGTGGTCGTGGGCGAGGTGGTGGCCACCATGACCGCGATCGCCGAGAGCTCCGGCAAGATTGCCGACATCATCGGCGTGATCGACGGCATCGCGTTCCAGACCAACATCCTCGCGCTCAATGCGGCCGTGGAGGCAGCGCGCGCGGGTGAGCAGGGCCGCGGATTCGCGGTGGTCGCCAGCGAGGTGCGCAGCCTCGCCCAGCGCAGTGCCGAGGCCGCGCGGCAGGTCAAGGCACTCATCGAGGACAGCGTGGCGCGTGTGGACGACGGGTCCCGCCTGGTGGGCCAGGCAGGCTCCACCATGGCCGACATCGTGGGGCAGGTGGAACGCGTCGCCCAGCTCATCGCCGAAATCAACGCCTCCACGGCGGAGCAGACCGGCGGCATCGCATCGGTGGGCGAGGCCGTCGCTCAGCTGGACGAATCGACGCGGCAGAACGCCGCCATGGTGGAGCAGGGGGCCGCTGCCTCGCGCACGCTGGAGCAGCAGGCCGCCCACCTGGCGCAGGCCGTGGGCGTCTTCAAGCTGGCCGCCTGACCGGGCCGGGCCGGCGTTTCCGGCATGAGGAAATGACAACCCGTTCTTTGGCGGAACGGGCCCGTGCCGATACGATCCGCCTCCACACATTTCGATTGGAAAGTCACTCCTGTGAACAAGCGTTCTCTTCTCCGCTCCCTCGTTGCTTCGTCGATCGCCCTGCTGCTGGCCCCTGGCGCGATGGCCCAGGACAAGCCCATCAAGGTTGGCGTGACCGCCGGCCCCCATGCGCAGATCTTCGAGCAGGTCAGGAAAGTGGCCGAGAAGGACGGCCTGAAGATCCAGATCGTCGAATTCAGCGACTATGTGCAGCCGAACGCGGCGCTGTCGGCCGGTGACCTCGACGCCAACAGCTACCAGCACAAGCCCTACCTCGATGCCCAGGTGAAGGACCGCGGCTACAAGCTGGTGTCCGTGGGCTACACGGTCAATTTCCCCATCGGCCTGTATTCGAAGAAGGTGAAGAAGCTCGAAGACCTCAAGGAAGGTGCGCGCTTCGGCATTCCCAACGACCCGACCAACGGCGGCCGCGTGCTGCTGGTGCTGCAGGACAAGGGCCTCATCAAGCTCAGGGACGGCGCCGGCCTCAAGGCCACGCCGCTGGACGTGACGTCCAATCCGAAGAAGCTCAAGTTCGTGGAGCTGGACGCCGCCCAGCTGGCCCGTTCGCTGGACGACCTGGACGCCGCCGCGATCAACACCAACTTCGCGCTGTCCGCCGGCCTCAACCCCAAGACCGACGCCATCGCCCAGGAAAGCGCCAAGAGCCCCTACGTGAACATCATCGCCGTGCGCGAGGCCGACAAGGACAAGCCCTGGGTGGCCAGGCTGGTGAAGGCCTACCACTCCGACGAAGTGCGCCAGTACATCGACACCCAGTTCAAGGGTGCGGTGCTCGCCGGCTGGTGAGGTGCCACGCCCCGAATGCGCGCTTGCCTGACAGGCAAGCTCCCGCGGGGCCGTGATCATGGAGAACTGCCGGGCCGCGCCACAGCGCGGCCCGGCTGCTTTCACCAGCCACTCAAGGAGTCTTCATGAGCCAATACACCATCGCCGTCCTCGTCGGCAGCCTGCGCAAGGATTCGTTCAACCGCCGCATGGCCGATGCGCTGGCCAGGCTGGCGCCGCCCGATTTCACGCTCACCCAGGTGCGCATCGACGACCTGCCGCTGTACAACCAGGACGACGACGGCCACCAGAGCGAATCCGTGCTGCGGCTGAAGTCCGAGATATCGAAGGCCCAGGGCCTGCTGTTCGTCACGCCCGAGTACAACCGCTCCATCCCGGGCGTGCTCAAGAACGCCATCGACCATGCCTCCCGCCCCTACGGCCAGAGCGTCTGGGGCGGCAAGCCGGCGGGCGTGATCGGCGTGTCCGTCGGTGCCATCGGCACGGCGCTCGCCCAGCAGCACCTGCGCAACGTGCTGGCCTACCTCGACGTTCCCACGCTCGGCCAGCCCGAAGCCTTCATCCAGGCCAAGGACGGCCTGTTCGCCGATGATGGCAGCATCGGCGAGTCGAGCCGGCAGTTCATCCAGACCTGGGTGGACAAGTACGCGGCCTGGGTTCGCCGCCACGCACAGGCCTGACCGGAGACCTGCACCCGGGCGGCACCGGGCGGGCAGGGCGCCCGCACACCACAGCGCGGTGTCAGGCCGCTTCGGCCAGCGCGGCAGCGGGTGCCGCGGCATGGGCCTGGATGTCGGCATCCGCGCTCGCCAGCGCCTGGGCGCGGGCGTCCGGTCCCATGGCCACGCCTTCGGCGCGCACGAAGCGCACATCGGTAATGCCGAAGAAACCGAACACCGTCTGGAGATAGCTCTCCTGGTGCTCCAGGGCCCGGCCGGCATCGCTCGTGGAATACACCCCGCCGCGCGACGAGGCTACGATCACGGTCTTGCCCTTCGCCAGGCCTTCGGGGCCGTTCGCGCCGTAGCGGAACGTGCGGCCGGGCTGCGCGATGCGGTCGATCCAGGCCTTGAGCTGCGTGGGGATGCCGAAGTTGTAGAAGGGTGCGCCGACCACGACCACATCGGCCGCGAGGAACTGGCTCACCAGCGACTCGGACACGGCGTTTTCGCGCTGCTGCGTCTCGCTCAGCCCGTCGGTCTGCCCCGTGCGGGGAGCCATCGCGTCCATGGTGAAATGGCCGGGAGCCTGTGCCACGAGATCGAGGTACTGCACCTCGGTGCCGGGATGGGCGGCCACCCAGGCGGCCACGGTCTTGGCGGTGAGCTGGCGCGAAACGGATGCGTTGCCGGTGATGGCGGAATCGATGTGCAGCAGTTGCATGGTATTTCTCCTGATGTCGGGTAAGTGGCCACACCATGTGGCGTTGATTGGATTGTGCGGCGGTGTGGATGCATTGATAAGGCAGAGCATTTACGATAGATCGTTCCATCCATGAGACGATGAACAGGGGGCCATGGCCATGCAAGACCTGAACGACATGCTGTATTTCGCCGAGGTGGTGGAGCGGGGCGGCTTCGCTGCCGCGGGCCGCGCGCTCGGCATCCCGAAGTCCCGGCTGTCGCGTCGCGTGTCCGACCTGGAGGCGCAGCTGGGCGTGCGCCTGCTGCAGCGCACCACCCGCAAGCTGTCGCTCACCGAAATCGGCGAGTCCTACCTGCGCCACTGCCAGGCGGTGCGGGAGGCCGCGCAGGCTGCCTCCGACGCGGTGGCCGAGGTCCAGACGGAGCCGCGCGGCACGGTGCGCGTGAGCTGCCCGGTCACGCTCGCCCAGACGGTGCTCGGCGAGCTGATGCCGATCTTCCTGGAGCGCCATCCCCAGGTGCGGGTGGAGATGCAGGTCACCAACCGGGCCGTCGATCTGGTGGAAGAGGGCGTGGACGTGGCCCTGCGCGTACGGCCCAACCTGGACGACAGCGGCAGCATGGTCGTCAAGCGGCTGGACGATGCCCGGCAGGTACTGGTGGCCAGTCCCGCCCTGCTGGCCCGGCAGGGAACGCCGGCCAGCGTGTCCGAACTGGCGCGGCTGGACAGCATGGCCATGTCCGCCATGGATGGCCGATCCAGCCTGCGGCTGGTCGGGCCGGAGGGCCAGGAAGAGGTGGTGCAGCTCACTCCCCGGTACGTGGCGGACGACCTGCTCACCCTCAAGTTCGCCGCACTCGCAGGCACCGGCTTGTGCTGGCTGCCCGATTACATGTGCCAGGCCGAACTGGGCGAAGGGCGCCTGGTGCGCATCCTGCCCGGCTGGTCCACCCCGCGCGGCGTGGTGCATGCGGTGTTCCCGTCGCGCCGCGGCCTGGCCCCGGCCGTACGGCGCTTCCTGGACTTCCTGGGCGAAACCGTTCCCGGGCACAACGAGGTGGTCTGCCGGCGCGGCGATACGCGCACTGCCTGATCACTACGCGCATGGCATTACACGCGCTTTACACACTTGCCGTACACTCATTCGTAACTGATTGGTCACTTTATGGACTCTTCGGTAAGTCACGTACGCGCAGCGGCATCCCGGTGCGGGAACCGCAGGGCCGCAAATCCCTCCACGCGTGCGCAGCCCCTGCCACGCAGGGCCTTCGTTGCCAGTCCCATCGCCCGCCCATGAACACCGCTGCCTGCCCGTCCCCGGTGACGTTCCACGTTCCTCCGCAATCCGTCCGCTGGCGCCGCCTGCGGCTGGCCTTCATGCTCCTGGGGCTGGCGGTCAGCGGCGCGGTCGCGTCCCTCCTTCCCGTCTCCGCCGGCTGGGAGAACGGCCTCCTTGAAGATATCCAGGTGGTGGTGCTGCTGGCGGGGGCCTGCATGGCCGTGCTGGTCGCCCGCGGGCGTACCGCCGGACGCGCCGCAGGCTCTGTGGCCAAAGGGCTCGCGCTGGCCTCGGCACCGGTCTGGTGCCTGATGGCGGCACGCGAACTGAGCTGGGGGGCCGCGCTGCTGCCCCCGATAGGTTTTTCTGCAGAGGGCCCGGTCTATTCCTCCTCCGTGCTCTGGTACAAGCCCGCGGTGGCCCCTCTGGCGCTCCTCGTGCTGGCGTGGTGCGCCTGGGTGCTCCTGCGTTCGCGGGTCCTGCGTGCCGTGCCCGCTTTGCTGCGCTCCCGGCAATTCGCATGGGCGGAACTGGCCATCCTGCTGCTCGCCGCCACGCTCAGCACCTATGCCGAAGGGCATCTGGGCCTGCCGGTCGCGCGCTTCCTTGCGGGCCGGGCCGTGGTCGTGGAGGAGTGGGCGGAACTGTTCGCCTACCTCGCCCTGGTGGCGGCCCAGTGGCAGGTTCTCCTGCTGCTGCGGCATGCGGGTGATCGTCGCCAGCCCCTCTGAATAGATGAGATATTCATAAATTCAGAACCAGATATTCGTTTGGGTTTTATAGCTGCCCCACCAGAATCGCTCCATTCATGCATGCAAAGGAGCAATGCCCATGGCTGCAGCAGTCCCCCACAGCGAACCTCCGTGTCGGCAGCGTCCCTGCCAGTCCTTCCCGGCGTCGCCGGCCGTCCGGAGGACCTCCGTGCGGAGGCTGCCATGAACGGCGCGGACCGCTCCATCATCGTGGTGCCGGGCTGGCGCGACTCCGGCCCGGGTCATTGGCAGACGCTCTGGGCGGAACGCCTGCCCGGGGCGCGCAGGGTCGTGCAGGACGACTGGATCACCCCGACGCGGGAAGCCTGGGTCCGGACGCTGGAGCGCACCGTGCTGGAGGCTCCCCACCCGGTGGTGATCGTCGCCCACAGCCTGGGCTGCATCGCATCCGCGCACATGGGCCCGCAGGCCCGATCCCGCGTGACCGGTGCCCTGCTGGTGGCGCCCGCCGACCCGGAGCGCCGCGCCGTGCTCAGCGATTTCGCCCCCGTGCCCTATGCGCCCTTGCCCTACCGCAGCATCCTGGTGGCCAGCAGCAACGATCCGTATTGCCCCATCCGCCTGGCAGGTGCCTATGCACGGGCCTGGGGCAGCGAATTCGTACGGCTGCAGCAGGCAGGGCACATCAACGTGGATTCCGGCCATGGCGAGTGGCCGCTCGGCTGGGCCTTGCTGCACTCTCTCACGGAGGATGTGGCCTGGGGACCGGGCGGCGGCGTGGAGCCGGTGCGCTCTGCGGCGTGAGTGCGCAGGGCCCATTTCCCGGTGCTTTATGCACCCAGCTGATTAATTAACAAGAATCTATTCTTTTGAGTTGGAAGCAGGGACGTTCACAATAGGTTGCATTCACAGACAACCTGGGTGACGCACACATGAATTCCCGGACGAGACTCAAGACCCTCCTGGCCGCCCTGGCCCTCGCCGCCACGGCGGGCGTGGCATCCGCGCAGACGGCCACGCTGCTCAATGTTTCCTACGACGTCGCCCGGGAGTTCTACAAGGACTACAACCAGGCCTTCGTTGCCCACTACAAGAAGACCACCGGCCAGGACGTCCGCATCGACCAGGCCCACGGAGGCTCCAGCGCCCAGGCCCGCGCGGTCAACGACGGCCTCGCCGCCGATGTGGTCACCTTCAACACCACCACCGACATCGACTTCCTCGCTGCCAACGGCGTGGTGGCGAAGGACTGGGCGAAGAAATTCCCCAACGACGCTTCGCCCACCACCTCCACCATGCTGTTCCTGGTGCGCAAGGGCAATCCCAAGAACATCAAGGACTGGGACGACCTGGTCAAGCCCGGTGTGCAGGTCGTGGTGGTGAACCCCAAGACCGGCGGCAACGGCCGATACGCCTACCTGGCTGCCTGGGGCTCCGTGCGCGAGAAGGGCGGCACCGATGCCCAGGCGGCGGAGTTCGTCGGCAAGCTCTACAAGAACGTGCCGGTGCTGGGCAAGGGCGGGCGCGACGCGACCAGCATCTTCCTGCAGCGCAACACGGGCGACGTGCTCATCACGTTCGAATCCGAGGTGCTGTCCATCGAGCGCGAGTTCGGCAAGGGCAAGGTCGATGCCGTCTATCCCTCGGTGAGCGTGGTGGCCGAGAACCCTGTCGCCGTGGTGGAGCGCACCGTGGCCAAGAAGGGCACTGGCGACCTTGCCAAGGCCTACCTGGACTACCTGTATTCCGACGAAGGCCAGGAAATCGCCGCCCAGCATGCGCTGCGCCCGCGCTCCGAAGCCGTGCTGAAGAAGCACGCCGACGTTTTCAAGCCGGTCAAGCAGTTCACTGTCGCCAAGTACTTCGGATCGCTGGGTGAAGCGCAGAAGGTGCACTTCAACGACGGCGGCCAGTTCGACAAGCTCTACACGCCCGGCGGCCGCTGATCCATGGGCGCGGCCATCCCTTCCCCGGGCGCCCGGGCGCCCGCGACCGGCCGTGCCCGCAGTGGCGGCTCCCGCCGCGTGCTGCCCGGCTTCGGACTCACGCTGGGCTACACGCTCTTCTACCTGAGCATCATCGTGCTCATCCCGCTGTCGGCGCTGCTGTTCAAGACCTTCACGCTCACCTGGGACCAGTTCTGGTCGGCCATCAGCGCGCCTCGCGTGCTGGCTTCGTACCGGCTCACTTTCGGCGCGTCCTTCCTGGCTGCGCTGGTCAACCTCGTGTTCGGACTGCTGATCGCCTGGGTGCTGGTGCGCTACCGGTTTCCCGGCAAGAAGATCGTCGATGCCCTGGTCGATCTGCCGTTCGCGCTGCCGACGGCTGTGGCGGGCATCTCCCTCACCGCGCTGCTGGCCGGCAACGGCTGGGTGGGGCAGTACCTGGAGCCCCTGGGCATCCAGCTCGCGTTCAAGCCCGCGGGCGTGGTCATCGCCCTGATCTTCATCGGCCTGCCTTTCGTGGTCCGCACCGTGCAGCCCGTGCTGGAGGACGCCGAGAAGGAATTGGAGGAAGCCGCGACCAGCCTGGGCGCGACCCGGTGGCAGATCTTCACCAAGGTCATCCTGCCTTCCATCACGCCCGCGCTGCTCACGGGCTTCGCCATGGCGTTCGCGCGCGCGGTGGGGGAATACGGCTCGGTGATCTTCATCGCCGGCAACATGCCCATGGTGTCCGAGATCACGCCCCTCATCATCATCGGCAAGCTGGAGCAGTACGACTACGCGGGTGCCACGGCCGTGGCCGTGGTGATGCTGGTCATCTCCTTCGCGCTGCTTTTCATCATCAACGCGCTGCAGGCCTGGCAGCGCAAGAGCCAGTGATGTCCCCCCTGAGTCGCTTCGCGCCTTCCCCCCAGGGGGGACGCAGCCAGTGGCCGGGCAAAGCCCGTTCCACGGCTGCCCTGGCCTGTGCCGTGCCTGCAACGGGTGCCGTGCGCTTTGGAGAATGCCCTTGAACAACCATTCGACACGCGTTGTCCGCCGAGCCCAGGCCGGCACCACCGAAGCCCCCTGGGTCCGCTGGACGCTGATCGGGGTCGCGCTGGCCTTCCTGCTGCTGTTCCTCGTGCTGCCGCTCGCGGCCGTGTTCACCGAGGCGCTGCGCAAGGGCGTCGGAGCCTACCTGGATGCGCTGCGCGAGCCCGACGCCTGGTCCGCCATCCGCCTCACGTTGATCACCGCGGCCATCGCGGTGCCGCTCAACCTCGTGTTCGGCGTGGCGGCTGCCTGGGCCATCGCCAAGTACGAGTTCCGCGGCAAGGCCTTCCTCACGACGCTGGTGGACCTGCCGTTCTCCGTCTCGCCCGTCGTGGCGGGCCTGGTGTACGTGCTGCTGTTCGGCGCCAACGGCTGGCTGGGCCCGTGGCTGGCCGCGCATGACATCAAGATCATCTTCGCCGTGCCGGGCATCGTGCTGGCGACCGTCTTCGTCACGTTCCCCTTCATCGCGCGTGAGCTCATTCCCCTGATGCAGGCGCAGGGCAGCGACGAGGAGCAGGCCGCGATCGTGCTCGGCGCGAGCGGCTGGCAGACCTTCTGGCATGTGACGCTGCCCAACATCAAGTGGGGGCTGCTGTACGGCGTGATCCTGTGCAATGCACGCGCCATGGGCGAGTTCGGCGCCGTGTCGGTGGTCTCGGGGCATATCCGCGGCCAGACCAACACCATCCCGCTGCACGTCGAAATCCTCTACAACGAGTACCAGTCCGTCGCGGCCTTCGCTGCGGCCTCGCTGCTGGCCCTGCTGGCGCTGGTCACCCTGGTGATCAAGACCTTCGCGGAGTGGCGCAGCGAGCAGGAGCGCAAGGCCGCAGCCCAGCTTCCGCCGGAGCGGCCCACCCCCTTCCCTGCCGCTTCCGCCACGACGACCCGCTGACCCAGGACCGGGAGACACACATGAGCATCGAAATCCGCAACATCAGCAAGCAGTTCGGCGACTTCCAGGCCCTGCGGGACGTGAGCCTGGACATCCAGTCCGGCGAGCTCATCGCGCTGCTCGGGCCGTCCGGCTGCGGCAAGACCACGCTGCTGCGCATCATCGCGGGGCTGGAGACACCCGACACCGGCAGCATCCACTTTTCCGGCGAAGACACGACCGACGTGCACGTGCGCGACCGGGGCGTGGGCTTCGTGTTCCAGCACTACGCGCTGTTCCGCCACATGACGGTGTTCGAGAACGTGGCGTTCGGCCTGCGCGTGAAGCCGCGCTCCGAGCGCCCGTCCGAGGCGCAGATCCGCCAGAAGGTGACGGACCTGCTCAAGCTCGTGCAGCTCGACTGGCTGGCCGACCGCCATCCCTCGCAGCTATCCGGCGGGCAGCGCCAGCGCATCGCCCTGGCGCGGGCGCTCGCCGTGGAGCCCAAGGTGCTGCTGCTGGACGAACCCTTCGGCGCGCTGGATGCCAAGGTGCGCAAGGAATTGCGCCGCTGGCTGCGCCGGCTGCACGACGAACTGCACGTGACCTCGATCTTCGTCACGCACGACCAGGAAGAAGCGCTGGAGGTGGCGGACCGCGTGGTGGTGATCAACCAGGGGCGCATCGAGCAGAGCGGCTCCCCCCAGGAGGTCTGGGACCAGCCGGCGAGCCCCTTCGTCTATGGCTTCCTGGGCGACGTGAATCTGTTCCACGGCCGGGCGCACGAGGGCCTGGTGCACGTGGAGGGCATGGCCATCGATTCGCCCGAGCATGCCTCCGCCCAGAATGCCGCCGCCTTCGCCTATGTGCGCCCCCACGACCTGGACGTGGAGCGCTATTCGCCGGGGCAGGGCGTGGGCGCCGACGGCCGTCCCCGCGGCATCGTGGCGCAACTGTCCCGCGCCATCGTGGTCGGCCCGATCGCGCGCCTGGAACTTATCCCGGATACCGATCACAAATCAGCGGACAATGCGGAGCCCGAAGCCCTGATCGAAGCGCAGATACCGGCGCAGCAGTTCCGGGATGCGGGTTTCAGGGAGGGTGAAACGCTGGTGGTGACGCCGCGCCGCGCCCGCGTTTTTCTGGACCACGCCGCGGGCATCTGACACGCTGCATCCTTGCCGGATGCCGCCTGCGGCGCCCGGGTTTTCAAGGACAAGGATTCCATGGTTTCGAACTGGTTGGATGCCGCACCGCGCCGCGTGCTGGCCCTCATCTCCGCGGCCTGCATCGCGATGCTCGCCTTCGGCATGTACCTGCAGCACGTGGTCGGCCTCGAGCCGTGCCCCATGTGCATCGTGCAGCGCTACGCGCTCATCGGCGTGGCGGTGTTCACGGGCCTGGGCAGCCTGCGCGGTGGCCGTGGCTGGTGGATGACCTGGGGCGTGCTGGCGCTGCTGCTGTCCGGCTTCGGCGCCTTCGTGGCGGCGCGCCAGAGCTGGCTGCAGTGGTATCCGCCCGAGATCGCCACCTGCGGGCGCGACTTCTACGGGATGATCGAGAACTTTCCGATCAGCCGCGCCATTCCCATGATCTTCCGCGGCTCCGGCGATTGCGCGGCCATCGACTGGACCTTCCTGGGCGGCAGCATCGCCAACTGGTCCTTCGTCTGCTTCGTCGTGATGGCCCTGGTGCTCCTGGTGATGCTGGTCCGTGCGCCGCGCCGCGGCCGCGGCGGGTTTTCCGCGGCCTGAGCCGCCGGACTGCCGGGTCCTGCGCCCGCCGGCTAGTCGCCGGACGCTTGCGAGCCGTCAGGCGCCAGTGCCGGGCCGGACGGAAAGAGCTGTACGGGCTGCCCCTCGTGCCACGCCGGAGCCTTGTGCATCACCTGTTCGAAGAGCGCCCCGCTTTCCCATGCCGCCAGCCACGCCTGCAGTCGGGGCCAGGG
Source organism: Acidovorax sacchari (assembly GCF_042847045.1). Classification (NCBI taxonomy): domain Bacteria; kingdom Pseudomonadati; phylum Pseudomonadota; class Betaproteobacteria; order Burkholderiales; family Comamonadaceae; genus Acidovorax; species Acidovorax sacchari. Next base: position 3,118,474 of record NZ_AP035783.1, on the reverse strand, counting down.
CCGGGCGTCCCAGGCGGTGCGGTCGATGGCCGCGTACTGGCGCACGAAGGGCATGAGCGCCACATCGGCCAGCGCGGCGCGGCTTCCGCACAGGAATGCGCCGCGGGCCAACCTGTCCTCCAGGCCTTCGAGCCATGCCCGGGCCTGTGACTGCGCCGCGCCGCGTGGTACCTCCGGATGGCGTTCAGGGTACTTGCACCGGTCCAGCGCCTGCTTGAAAGGTCCGTCGCAGGAGGCGAGCAGCGCTTCCACGTCGTCCGGCTCGCCCACCTGCAGCCAGCCCGCGGGGTCACGCTGCGCCAATGCCCACCGCATGATGTCCAGGCTCTGCTCCAGCACCCGGCCCCCGGGCAGCACCAGGACGGGCACCGTGCCTTTGGGCGACGCCGTCAGCAGCGCCGCCGGCTTGTCGCGCAGCACCACTTCCCGCCATTCGCAGCACTGTCCGCTGGCAGCGATCGCCATGCGTGCCCGGATCGCATAGGGGCACCTCCGGAAGCTGTAGAGCACCGGCAGCGATGTGCCGGCTTCCGCGGGGTCCTGGCCATGGTCTTGCGCAGCGGAGCTGCTGGCCTGGCCAGCGCGGGACGGCATGGGCAGGCGGGCGCCCAGGTGCTCCGTGCCGCGCTGCCGGGCCAGGGCCATCTGCCGTTCCCGCTCGGCCAGCGCCCGTTCTTCTTCGGCGGGCCGCGTGCCGCGGCAGTGCGGGCACCGCACGCCCGGCAGGTAGTCGGGCGAGGCCAGGTCCTGCGGGCCGAGCGGCATGCGGCAGGACCGGCACAGGTGCCGGTGCGTTCCGGGCACGAGGCCATGGGACACGGAGACCCGTTCGTCGAAGACGAAGCAGTCGCCTTCCCAGCGGCTGCCTTCGGCGGGTACGTCTTCCAGGTACTGCAGGATCCCGCCTTCGAGGTGATAGACCTCGCCGAACCCCTGCATGCGGAGCAGCGCCGTGGATTTCTCGCAGCGGATGCCGCCGGTGCAGAACATCGCGACGCGCGGCTTGCCAGCCAGGAGGCCGCCCGGTGCGGTCTGCGCCTCCACCCAGGCGGGAAACTCGGTGAAGCTCCGGGTCTCGGGCCGCACCGCACGCGCGAAGCTGCCGATGGCGCTCTCGTAGCCGTTGCGCACGTCGATCACCACCACGTCGGGGTCATCGATGAGCGCGTTCCAGTCTCCGGGCTTCACATAGGTGCCGGCATCGCGGGCCGCGTCCACGCCAGGAACGCCCAGGGTGACGATCTCGCGCTTGACCCGTACGCGCATGCGGTAGAAGGGCATGCGGTCGCCCCAGGCTTCCTTGTGCCGCAGGCCGGCCAGCGGCGCCTGGGCACGGAGCATGGCCAGCACCGCCTGCACGCCCTCCGCCGTACCGGCAATGGTGCCGTTCACCCCCTCCGGGGCCAGCAGCAGCAGGCCGCGCACGCCATGGCGGTCGCATTCGGCCTGCAGGGGCCCGCGCAACGCCTCGCAGTCGGGCAGCGTCGCGAAGTGGTAGAGGGCAGCGGTCAGGATCTGGGGCATGGGGCGGGGATGATAAGCCGGGGGGCTACGGCACCACGGCCGGAGACGCCGACGGCTCCATGGGCGCGCCGCTCACGGCGCAGGCTTGCAGCAGCCATTCCCGGAAGGCCGTGAGCGCGGGGGATGCAGCGCGTGACCGCAGCCGCGTGAGCCAGTAGGCCCCGAGCGCGATCTCGTGGCCGAACGGCCGCACCAGCCGGCCCTGTCGCAATTCGCGCTCGAACAGGCGCGCGGGAAGCAGGGCCGCGCCCGCGCCCTGCGCCGCTGCTTCGGCCAGGGCCAGGGACGAGTCGAACACCGTACCCCGCACCACCGGGCAGGCCACGCCCGCGGCACCGAACCAGGCGGCCCATTCATCGGCGCGGTAGGAGCGCAGCAGCGGTTCCCGCGCCAGGTCCGCGGGGACGCGCAGCCGGGCGGCGAGTGCGGGCGAGCACATGGGCGTGAGGGGCGCTTCCAGCAGGCGGTCCGACTCGGTGCCGTGCCAGGCCCCGTCGCCGAAACGGATCGCACAGTCCAATCCTTCGCCCGCGAGGTCCACCCGGTTGTTGTTGGTAAGCAGGCGCAGATCGACGAACGGGCACTGCTGCTGGAACGCCTGCAGCCGCGGCAGCAGCCACCCCACGGCGAAGGTGCCCACGGCGCCTACGGTGAGCACCTCGCGCGGGCGCGTATCGCTGCACTGCGCCAACGCGCGCTCGATGCGGCCGAACGCGTCCGCCAGCGCCGGCAGCAGCGCCAGCCCTTCGTCGGTGAGCGCCAGCCCGCGCGGCAACCTGCGGAACAGCGGCTTGCCCAGACGCTCTTCGAGATTGCGAATGTGCTGGCTCACCGCGGTCTGCGTCACGTGCAGCTCTTCCGCCGCGCGGGTGAGATTCAGGTGCCGCGCCGAGACTTCGAACGCTCGCAGGGCATTGAGCGGCAGGTGCATGGGTGCGAGGGTGAAGTTTTTCTGGGGAGAGATGCCAATTATTGTCGATGGTCACCGGGCGAGCGGGCCGATATCGTTGCGGCCATTGTTCAACAATGGAGCGACGAAATGGCGGTGCTGAGACGGACGTGGATGGTGGCGGCGGTGTGTGGGGCAGCGGCCCCGTGGGTGCCCGACGCGTGGGCCGAGGGCAAGAAATCCATGGGGTCCGCTGCGGGCGCATTCGCCCGCGCGGTGCAGGAGGTCGAAGCGTCCGTGGGAGGACGCCTGGGGGTGGCGCTGCTCGACATGGCCACCGGGCGCCAGGACGCGCACCGGGGCGACGAACGGTTTCCCCTGTGCAGCACGTTCAAGCTGCTGCTCGCGGCGCACGTGCTGCGGCGCGTGGACCAGGGGCAGGAACGGCTGGACCGCCGCATCAGCTACCGCCAATCCGACCTGGTGGAATATTCGCCGGCGACGGAGCGCCATGCGGACGGCGATGGCATGACCGTGGAGCAGCTGTGCGAGGCGGCCGTCACGCTCAGCGACAACACGGCCGCCAACCTGCTGCTGGGCACGCAGGGCGGGCCACTCGAACTCACGGCCTGGCTGCGGTCGCTGGGCGACACACAGACCCGGCTGGACCGCATGGAGCCCGGGCTCAACGATGTGCCCCCCGGGGAGGTGCGCGATACCACCACGCCCCGTGCCATGGCCCACACCGTGTGGGCCGTCACCCAGGGGGAGGCGCTTTCCGCCGCGGCGCGCGCGCGGATGCTCGCCTGGCTCGTGGGCAACCGCACAGGCGACCGGCGCCTGCGGGCCGGCATGCCGGATGGCTGGCGCATCGGCGAGAAAACGGGCACCGGTCCGCGCGGGACCAGCAACGACGCCGGCCTGTTCTGGCCGCCGGACCGCAGTGCGGTGATGGTGAGCTGCTACCTGACGGGCAGCCCGGCGCCCGCGGAGCGGCGCGATGCCGCGATCGCCCGGGTCGGCACGCTGGCCGCACGCTGGGCCCTGGAGGGCGCAGCCCCCGCGGTCAGGGGCTGACCATCCCCCTGGAAGACCTCAGAGCGTCTTCACCAGGACCTGGCTGCGGCGGTCCCAGTTGTATTTCTTCTTGCGGGCCTCGGGCAGCCAGTCCGGATCCACCGGCTGGAAGCCGCGCTTGATGAACCAGTGCATCGTGCGGGTGGTGAGCACGAACAGGCTCTTCAGGCCCATCGCGCGGGCGCGCTGCTCGATGCGCTTGAGCAGCTTTTCCCCGTCGCCCGTGCCCTGGCTCTGCGGCGACACCGTGACGGCGGCCATCTCGGCGGTGCCGGCTTCCGGATACGGGTAGAGCGCGGCGCAGCCGAAGATCACGCCGTCGTGCTCGATGATGGTGTAGTTGGCGACATCGCGCTCGATCTCGGTGCGGTCGCGCTTGACCAGCGTGCCGTCCTTCTCGAACGGCTCGATGAGTTGCAGGATGCCGCCCACGTCGTCCGGCGTGGCCTCGCGCAGTTCCTCGAGCTTTTCGTCCACCACCATGGTGCCGATGCCGTCGTGCACGTAGATTTCCAGCAGCAGCGCGCCGTCCACCGCGAACGGAATGATGTGGCTGCGCTCCACGCCGTTCTGGCAGGCCTTCACGCAGTGCTGCAGGTAGAAGGCCGTGTCCGTCGGCTTCTGGCCCGGGGGCACGCGGGCCAGCATCTGCCGTGCCTGCGCCAGTGGCAGTTCGGTATCGATGGGGTTGTCCTCGCTCTCGGGCTGGTCGGGGTCGGTGCGAATGCCCGGCACCTCGCAGACGAAGACGAGCTTGTCCGCCTTGAGCGCGATGGAAACGGATGTCGCCACTTCCTCCATCGTGAGGTTGAAAGCCTCGCCGGTGGGCGAGAAGCCGAAGGGCGAGATCAGCACCAGCGCGTCCATCTCCAGCGAACGGCGGATGCCCGCCACGTCCACCTTGCGCACTAGCCCCGAATGCTTGAAATCCACGCCGTCCACGATGCCCACGGGGCGCGCGGTGATGAAGTTGCCCGAGATCACGCGCACGGTGGAGCCCGCCATCGGGGTATTGGGCAGGCCCTGGCTGAATGCGGCCTCGATCTCGTAGCGCAGTTGCCCGGCCGCTTCCTGTGCGCAGTCCAGTGCCACGGAATCCGTGATGCGGATGCCGTGCGAATAACGCGCCGCATGCCCCTTGGCCGCCAATTGTTCGTTCACCTGTGGCCGGAAGCCATGCACCAGCACGATCTTCACGCCCATGGCCTGGATCATCGCCAGGTCCTGCGCGATCGCCTGCAGCTTGCCTGCCGCGATGGCCTCGCCCGTGAGCGCGATCACGAAGGTCTGGTGGCGGAACTTGTGGATGTAGGGCGCCACCGACCGGAACCAGGGCACGAAGGTGAAATTGAAGACAGCGGACATGGCGGAAAGATGAAGGGGCGGGGCCGGGAGCCTGCGCGGTCGGGCAGGCGGTGGTTGTCGGGGAGGCGGGCGCCGTGCGGTGCGCGCCGGATTATCGTCGCCAGCGCCCGGGGCTGAAAGGCGCGATATCGATCTCCGGCGGGCAGCCGTCCAGCAGTTGCGCCACCACGCGGCCCGTGCGCGCCGACGAGCCCAGTCCGACATGGCCGTGCCCGTAGGCGTGGACCACGTCCGCGCAGCCGGCCGCGGGGCCGATGCAGGGCAGGCCGTCGCTGGTGCTCGGGCGACGGCCCATCCAGAACCGGGCGCCACTTTCCAGTGCTGGGCGCTGCAGGGCGGGGTAGAGCGCGAACAGATGCTCCAGCAGGATGCGCGCGCGGCGCCAGTCCGGCGCGGCCTGCAGTCCGGCGATCTCCACCTGGCCCGCCACGCGCAGGCCATGCGCCATCTGGTGGACGATGAGCTTGCGGTCCATCACCATGGTGGAGGTGCGCGGTCCGGGAGGCGGTGCCTCGCCCGGCAGGGCACGCACGTCCAGCATCGCGTGGTAGCCGCGTTCGGTATCCAGCCACACCCGGTCCCCTGCGTCGCGCGCAAGGGGCGGGAGTAGGCGCCGGCTGCGATCACCGCGGCATCGCAGGGCACGTCGCCTGCGTCGGTCCGGATGGCGGCCAGGCGGCCGGATGCGATGCGCAGGCCGGTGGCGCGTGCGGCGACGCGGCGCGCACCCAGTGACTGGGCATGCGCGGCCAGGGCCTCCAGATAGGCGCCCGGGTTCGCGCAGTGGCCCGCCTCGTCAACCCGCACGCCGAAGCCGTACTCCGGGGCCAGTTCGGGCTCCTGCGCGCGCAGCCCGCCGGCTTCCAGCGTCCGGAAGGCGATCCCTTCCTCGCCGCGCAGGCGCCAGCCGAGCGCGTCGGCCTCGAAGTCCGCGCGCGAGCGATAGACATGCAGCAGGCCCCGCTGCGCGACCAGATGCGGCACGCCGGCTTCAGCTGCCAGCCGCGCGTGCAGCGCAGGCGCGTCCCGCAGCAGTTGGCGCAGCGCATGCGCGGTGCGGGCCACCCGGCCCGGCGTGCGCCCGGAGCGCAGGAAGCGCCAGAGCCAGGGCAGGGCGCGGGGCAGGTAGCCCCAGCGCACGGTGAGCGGGCCCTGCGGGTCCAGCAGGTAGCCTGGCAGCTGTTTCCACATGCCCGGGCCCGAGGGGGGAAGGATGGAATGCGACGACAGCCAGCCCGCGTTGCCGTAGCTCGTGGCTTCCGGCCCGCCGGGTGCATGGGGATCGAGCAGCGTCACGGAGCGGCCGGTGCGCAGGATTTCGATCGCGCACGCCGTGCCCACGATGCCTGCGCCGATCACGGCGACATGGCGCCGCCGGTCGGCCCGGGCCGGCACCGGAGATGCAGATGACGAGGGAGAGAAATCAGGGGAGAGGGGGATGGGCATCGCGGCGCGGGCAGGGACCGATGGGCGTCCCGGTGCTGCCATTGTCCACGGAATCGGTGGGGCGCCGCCGCCGTGCAAGGGCAGGACGGCGGCGCACGGGGCTTCAGCCGTCCCAGCCGCGGCGCAGTGCTTGCTGCAACGCCATGCGGTCGGCGCGGCGCTGAGCGCCCTGGCTGCGGATGTGGCGTCCTCCGCCGCCCCCCAGGCTGCGCGCCGCCAGGGCGCGCGCGACGGGGTTGCGGGGCGGCGCGCTGGCCTCGACATGCAGCGCGATCGGCTGCTTCATGCGGCGCAATGCCTTCACCCGGCCTGCCTCGTAGGCGCGGGAGCGTTTCTGTGCACTCATGCGTGCGGTTCCTCACAACGAAAAAAGCCCCGGCTGGACGGCCGGGGCTTCGCGTGCCTGCCACTCCATGGGAGGGCAGCGCGGCCTCGTGCCGGACGGTGTGTGAAACGGAACACACGGTCCAGCCGGGGCGTGGGGAACCGTGGTCAGTCGATGCGGTGGAACGAAAGGGTCATGGGGAAAGCTCCTGTCCTGTGGGGCACCGCGGCAAGGTTGCTCGTTGCCGTGGCGAAATGGGGCGGATGCGTGCCGGAGGCGGGCCTGGGCCAGGCCGGCGCAAGCGGCGCTGCGGATTTTCTCCGGTGCCGCCGCGTGCACGCAAGGCTGCCGGATGGCCTGCGTTGCACCACGCCAACGGATCGTTCGGATAATGCGGGTCTCTATGACAGGTTCCGCGCCCCCGAAATCCCCCATCCCCCAGCCCGCCCCGTCCGCACCGCCACGCCGTGAGGCCCCGGCCGCACCGCTGCGCATCGAGTTCCCGCCCGGCCTGCCGGTCTCGGGCAAGCGCGAAGAGATCATGGCCGCGATGCAGGCCCACCAGGTCATCATCGTCTGCGGCGAGACCGGCTCGGGCAAGACCACGCAGCTGCCCAAGATCGCGCTGGCGCTCGGCCGCGGCAAATGCAACGCCAGGCCGGGCGAGAAGGGCCGCCTGATCGGCCATACGCAGCCGCGGCGGATCGCGGCCAGCAGCGTTGCCAAGCGCATCGCCGAAGAGCTGCAGACGCCGCTCGGCGACGTCGTGGGCTACAAGGTGCGCTTCCAGGACCGCCTGTCGCGCGATGCCTCCGTCAAGCTCATGACGGACGGCATCCTGCTCGCCGAGACGCAGACCGACCCGCTGCTGACGGCCTACGACACGATCATCATCGACGAGGCGCACGAGCGCAGCCTGAACATCGACTTCCTGCTCGGCTACCTCCGCCAGATCCTGCCGCGCCGGCCCGACCTGAAAATCGTGGTCACCTCGGCCACCATCGATGCCGAGCGGTTCGCGAAGCACTTCGAGTCGGCGAAGGGGCCTGCACCCGTCATCTACGTGTCCGGCCGCACCTTCCCGGTGGAGCAGCGGTACCGGCCCTTCGAGGAAAGCCGCGACTACGGCTTGAACGAAGCCATCTCCGACGGCGTGGACGAGCTCTGGGCGGGCAACGCCGCGGGCGACATCCTGGTCTTCCTGCCGGGCGAGCGCGAGATCCGCGAGGCGGCCGACCACCTGCGCAAGCACCTGGCCCACCAGCCGGTGATGCGCGGCGCCGAAGTGCTGCCGCTGTTCGCGCGCCTCTCGCAGGCCGAGCAGGACCGCATCTTCGAAGGCCACACCGGCCGCCGCATCGTGCTGGCCACCAACGTGGCCGAGACATCGCTCACGGTGCCGGGCATCCGCTACGTGATCGACGCCGGCACCGCGCGCGTGAAGCGCTACAGCTTTCGCAGCAAGGTCGAGCAACTGCTGATCGAGCCCGTGAGCCAGGCGGCAGCCAACCAGCGGGCGGGCCGCTGCGGCCGCGTGGCCAACGGCATCTGCATCCGGCTCTACGACGAGCCCGACTTCAACAGCCGGCCGCGCTTCACCGACCCGGAAATCCTGCGCTCCTCGCTGGCCGGTGTGATCCTGCGCATGAAGTCGCTGCACCTGGGCGACGTGGCGCAGTTCCCGTTCATCGAGGCACCCTCGGGCCGCGCGATCGCCGACGGCTACCAGCTGCTGGCCGAACTGGGCGCGGTGGACGATGCCAATGAACTCACGCCCATGGGCGTGGAACTCTCGCGACTGCCGCTCGACCCGCGCGTGGGCCGCATGATTCTCGAGGCGCGCGACCGCCAGGCACTGGACGAAGTGCTGGTGATCGCCTCGGCCCTGTCGGTGCAGGACGTGCGGGACCGGCCGCTCGAAGCCCAGCAGCAGGCCGACCAGGCCCATGCCAAGTTCGACGACGAGAAGAGCGAATTCAGCGGCTACCTCAAGCTCTGGAAGTGGATCAACGAGGCCCGCGGCGGCGCGCCGAGCCTGCCGTCGGCACGGGCGCAGCGCGATGCCGCGCGCAAGGGGGCACCCTCGCAGGCCGTGCTGCCCGTGGCGCAGCGCCAGGCACGCGGCAGTGCCGACGCAGCCGCGCCCGCAGTGGCCGCCGCGGCGTCCGTGCCGGCCTCCGCACCCACCCACAAGCTCAGCAACCGGCAGTACGAATCGCTGCTGCGCCAGAACTTCATCAGCGTGCGGCGCCTGCGCGAATGGCGCGACATCCACACGCAATTGCTCACCGTGGTCACCGAGCACCGCTGGCGCCTCAACACCCAGCCGGCCAGCTACGAGCAGATCCACCGCTCCATGCTCGCCGGGCTGCTGGGCAACATCGGCGTGAAGAGCGAGGAGGAAGACTGGTACCTCGGCGCGCGCGGCATCAAGTTCTACAAGCATCCCGGGGCGCACCTGTCGAAGAAGCCCGGGCGCTGGATCGTGGCGGCGGAACTGGTGGAGACCACGCGCCTCTTCGGGCGCGGCATCGCTGCCATCGAGCCGCAGTGGATCGAGGAGATGGGCGGCCACCTGCTCAAGAAGCAGATGTTGGACCCGCACTGGGAGCGCAAGGCCGCGCAGGTGACGGCGCTGGAGCGCGCCACGCTCTACGGCATCGTCATCTACAACAACCGCCGCGTGAATTTCGGCAAGGTGGACCCGCGCACCGCCCGGGAAATCTTCCTGCGCGAGGCGCTGGTGGGCGACCAGTGGCCGCAGGACTGGGAGCGGCGCCTGCCGTTCCTGACGGCCAACCGCAAGCTGATCGCCAAGGTGGAGGAGCTGGAGCACAAGTCGCGGCGCCAGGACGTGCTGGTGGACGAAGAGCTCATCTACGCCTTCTACGACCAGCAGGTGCCCGCCGACATCTGCACCGGCGCCGATTTCGAATCCTGGTACCGCGAGGCCAGCCGCGTGAAGCCGGACCTGCTCAAGCTCACGCGCGATGAGCTGATGCGCCACGAGGCCGCCGGCATCACCACCAGCGCCTTCCCGCGCGTGGTGCGGCTGGGCGGCGTGGACTGCGCGGCCACCTACCTGCACGAACCCGGCGATCCGCGCGATGGCGTCACCGTCACGGTGCCGCTCTTCGTGCTCAACCAGGTCAGCGAAGAGCGCTGCGAATGGCTGGTGCCGGGCATGCTCAAGGACAAGATCCAGGCACTGCTCAAGAGCCTGCCGCAGCGCCCGCGCAGCCGCTTCGTGCCCTTGCCGGACAACGCTGCGCGCCTGGCCGAACTGCTGGGCACGCCCGAGCGCTTCGGGCAGGGCAGCTTGGTGGACGTGCTGCTCAAGCAGGTGCGTGACGAGACCTCGCTCGACGTGAAGCGGGCGGATTTCAAGCTCGACATGCTGAGCCCGCACCTGTTCATGAACTTCCGCGTGGTGCACGAGGATGGCCGGCAGCTCGGCCAGGGGCGCAATCTGGGCGCACTCAAGGCCGAATGGGGCGCCAAGGCCCGGGGCGCGTTCCAGGCCCTGGCGGGGCTCAAGCTCGGGGGGGCTGCCACGGATGCCGAGCGCAGCGCGGCGCCTGCCGGGGACGTCCCCGCTGCCCGGGCCGGCCAGGGGGAGGCGCATGGCAGGCACGCGGATGGCCGTGCGGCTTCCGCTGCCGGCAAACCGGCCAGTGCCGGCCCGGCGGCTGCGCCCGCACCGGCAGCCGTGCCGGCGGGCCAGCGCTACACGGCCTGGACCTTCGGCGAACTGCCCGAGCTGATGGAAATCCGCAAGGGCGGGCAGACGCTCATCGGCTTCCCGGCGCTCATCGATGGCGGCGATGCGGTGACCATCGAGGTGTTCGACGAACCCGGGGTGGCCGCAGCGCGCCACCGCGCGGGCTTGCGCCGGCTGTTCGCGCTGCAGATCAAGGATGCGCTCAAGTACCTGGAAAAGAACATCCCGGACATGCAGAAGATGGCGGTCGCCTACATGCCGCTGGGCACGCAGGAAGAGTTGCGCGCGCAGATCATCGACGTCGCGCTGGACCGCGCTTTCCTGGTCGACCCCCTGCCCACGACCGAGGCAGACTTCCAGCGCCGCGTGCAGGAAGGCCGGGGGCGGCTTACGCTGATCGCCAACGAGGTCGCGCGGCTGGCCGGTGCGATCCTGCTCGAATACGCCGCGGCGGCGCGCAAGATCAAGGATACGAAAGGTGCACCCGAGGCCACCCAGGACGCGCAGCAGCAACTGCAAAGGCTCATTCCGAAGAACTTCCTGGCGGTGGCGCCCTGGTCGCAGCTTGCGCACTTCCCTCGCTACCTGAAGGCCATCACCCTGCGCCTGGACAAGGTGCGCGCCGATCCTGCACGCGACGCCACGCGGCTCGCGGAACTGCGCCCCCAGGAGCAGCGCTACTGGCGGCTCGTGGCCGAGCGCAAGGGGCAGGTGGATGCGCGCATGCAGGAGTTCCGCTGGCTGCTGGAGGAACTGCGGGTGAGCTTCTTCGCCCAGGAACTCCGCACGCCGCAACCCGTGAGCGTGAAGCGCCTGGACAAGCTCTGGGCACAGATCAACAGCTGACGCGGCGGGCGGCCGGGTGCCGCGCGCTGCAGATCATTGCAGCACGGCTTCCGCGGCGGCCCAGCGCTCCAGTTCCGCCCGCACATCGGCCATGCGCCCGGAGATCACGAAGCGCTCCGGCGTACCCGCCTGCCGGCGCTGCACCACCCGCACTGCGCCCGGCACCCGCGCCGCGCAGGTGCGCTGGCTGCCGGCCGGCGCGCGCGCGGGGCGCTCCACCGCGATCGAGTGCAGTGCGGTGGAGGCATCTGCAGGCAGTGCCACGGATGCGGCGGCACCGGCCTTTGCGCTGCCATGGACCGTAGCGGCTGGCGGGCCGTCGGAGGGGTGGTGGTCGGCCATGGACGTGTCGGATGCCCCGCGACCGTGGGCCGGACAATCCGGCCAGCGCGAACGTGTGGCGGGGCGGACGGACGCATTCCCCGAGGAAGTGCCCCGCAGCCAGCGGACGAGGCCGTGCAGCGGCTGCAGGCAGGACGAGAGGGTGGCGAGATCGAGCAAAGCCTTTGCCATGGAAAAACTCCAGCGGTCAGAATGGGTTGAACACTGGCAGGATTGGCTTTAGACGGGCAGGGCGATGCCGCAGGGTTGACCATCCACACGAAGAGGAAAGCCAGACGCCCGCCACCTGGGCAACGCCAAACGGGGAAACAGGGCGCGAACCGTGCTCCGGCGCCATGCGCCGGACGGCCCGCAGCCGGCTACATCAGCATGGTGTTGCGGATGAGGCCTACGGCCAGCCCCTCGATCTCGAACGATTCGCCGGGCTGCACGGTGATGATGGGATAGTCGGGGTTCTCGGGCAGCAGCTCGATGGCACCCGCGGTGCGCCGCAGGCGCTTGACGGTGACTTCGTCACCCAGGCGGGCGACGATGATCTGGCCATTGCGCGCCTCGCGGGTGGACTGCACGGCGAGCAGGTCGCCATCCATGATGCCGGCATCGCGCATGGACATGCCCCGGACCTTGAGCAGGTAGTCGGGCTTGTGCTGGAAGAGGCTGCCTTCCACGCTGTAGGTCTGGTCCACGTGTTCCTCGGCGAGAATCGGTGAACCTGCGGCGACGCGGCCGATGAGCGGCAGCATGAGTTGCGAGATGCCGGGAATGGGCAGGTGGAACTGGGTGCCGCGGGCCGCATTGATGGACCGCACGGCCTCGCCGCGCAGCCGGATGCCACGCGACGTGCCGCTCACCAGTTCGATGACGCCCTTGCGTGCCAGTGCCTGCAGGTGCTCTTCGGCCGCATTGGCGGACTTGAAGCCGAACTCCGCGGCGATTTCCGCCCGGGTGGGGGGCGCTCCGGTGCGTGCAATGGCGGTCTGGATGAGATCCAGGATCTGCTGTTGGCGGGCAGTGAGCTTGGGGCTGTCGAGCATGCGGGGCACTCCAGTGAAGGAAGATCGCGCCGGACGGGCGCTGGGCGGATCGATTCACCTGTGGATCGATCCAGTCACTGTATTTTTAAACAGTTTTCAAAGGCAATGCAAGTGGTTGCAGGAAAAATCCTGGTGCTGGGCACCGGTGGAACCATCGCCGGTACGGCCGGAAACGCGGAAGACAACATCGGCTACACCGCCGCGCAGGTCGGCATCGACCAGTTGCTGGCAGCAGTGCCCGGACTGGCGCGCGCCGCCGGCGGCGCGCGGCTGGAGGCTGAACAGGTCGCGCAGATCGACAGCAAGGACATGGACGGGGCCGTATGGCGTGCGCTGGCCCTGCGCTGCGAGGACGCACTGGCGGATCCCGGTGTGCGTGCCGTGGTGGTCACGCACGGCACCGATACCCTCGAGGAGACCGCGTGGTTTCTCCACCGCGTGCTCGCGGGAGCGCGGGACAAGCCCGTGGTGCTCGTCTCTGCGATGCGCCCGGCCACCGCGCTGGCGCCCGATGGACCGCAGAACCTGCTCGACGCCGTCGCCGTGGCCGCCACGCCGGGCGCGCGCGGGGTCGTGGCAGTGGCCGCCGGGGAGGTGCACGGGGCGCAGCGGGTACAGAAGGTGCATCCTTACCGGCTGAATGCCTTCGCGTCCGGCGAGGCGGGCCCCCTGGGCTGGGTGGAGGAGGGGCGCGTGCGGCTCGCCGCCGGATGGCCCGCGGCGGAATCCTCCGGATCATCGGCCGAAGCTGCCGCGGCGCTGAAGGCGCTGCGCAGCGGCGCGGAGTGGCCGCGCGTCGAAGTCGTGTTGTCGCATGCGGGCGCGACCGGACGCGTTGTGGATCTGCTGGTGGCCGACGGGGTGCACGGGCTGGCCGTGGCCGCCACCGGCAACGGCACGCTGCATCGCCATCTGCAGGCCGCGCTGGAGCGGGCACAGGCCGCTGGCGTGGCCGTGCGGGTGGCCACGCGGTGCCCCCTGGGCCAGCTGCTGCCCCGTCCTGGCGACACGCTGCCCGCCGCCCAGGGGCTGAGCGTGGTGAAGGCGCGGGTGGAACTGCTGCTGGAGCGGCTGGCGCAGCCACGGGCCTAGGGCGCCCCCCAGCCCGGAAACGAAAACGCCGCCCGGAGGGCGGCGTCGATCACGGGCCGGCCAGGCGCCGTCCCTGTGCCAGGCGCTCAGTCCGCCAGGGCGGCCAGCGCGCGCTGGGTGATTTCCTCGACCGTGCCGGTACCGCTGATGGCGCGGTACTTGGGGGCATGGGCCGGATCGTTCTTCGCCCAGGTGGAGTAGTACTCCACGAGCGGGCGCGTCTGCGCGCTGTACACCTCCAGGCGCTTCTTCACCGTGTCTTCCTTGTCGTCCTCGCGCTGGATCAGGTCCTCGCCGGTGACGTCGTCCTTGCCTTCCACCTTGGGTGGGTTGAACTTCACATGGTAGGTGCGGCCGCTGGCCGGGTGCGAGCGGCGGCCGCTCATGCGCTCGATGATGGCATCGAACGGCACGTCGATCTCCAGCACGTAGTCGAGCTTGACGCCCGCTGCCTTCATGGCATCGGCCTGGGGAATGGTGCGCGGAAAGCCGTCGAAGAGGAAGCCCTTGGCGCAGTCCGGCTGGGCGATGCGGTCCTTCACGAGATTGATGATGAGGTCGTCGCTCACCAGCTTGCCGGCATCCATGACGGCCTTGGCCTGCTGTCCCAGCGGCGTGCCGGCCTTCACGGCGGCGCGCAGCATATCGCCGGTGGAGATCTGCGGAATGCCGTATTTCTGGCAGATGAACGCGGCTTGCGTGCCCTTCCCGGCGCCGGGCGCGCCCAAAAGAATCAGTCTCATGGAGGTCCTCTAAGTGTTGAAATCAGCCAGCGCCGGAAGCCCGGGGCTTGCCGTAGGCCCGGGGTGGCGCTTCAATCGCGGGCAAGGATAGCATGCGGGTCCTTCCGTCAGCCTGACAGCCGCGACACCATCGTGACGGCATGCGGCGTGCGGTTTCAGCGCAGCAGCGAGCGCACCCGTTCGAGGTCTTCCGGCGTGTCCACGCCCGGCCCTGGCGCGGTGTCCGCCACATGCACTGCAATGCGGTGTCCGTGCCACAGGGCGCGCAATTGCTCCAGCGCTTCCAGGGCTTCCGTGGGGGCCGGCGGCAGCGCGGAAAACGCCCGCACGAAAGCTGCCCGGTAGCTGTAGATGCCGATATGGCGCAGCGGCGCAAAGCCCGCAGGCACGCCCGCGAGCCCGCCCTGCCACCATGCCGTGTCCGCGTGGCCGCGCGCATGCGGAATCGGTGCCCGGCTGAAATAGTGCGCGAGGCCGCGGGCGTCGAGCACCACTTTCACCACGTTGGGATTGGCGAAGTCCTCCAGCGCATGGATGGCATGCGCTGCCGTGCCCATGTCCGCTTCGGGGCGGGCCGGCAACAGGCTGGCGACCGCGTCGATGAGGGCTGGTGCGATCAGCGGCTCGTCGCCCTGCACGTTCACCACCACGTCGTCGTCGGCCAGCCCGAGCAGCATGCAGGCTTCGGCCAGCCGGTCGCTGCCGCTGGGATGGTCCGCGCGCGTCGCGACGGCCTGCACCCCGTGCGCCGCACAGGCTTCCAGGATGCGGGGGTGGTCGGCCGCCACGACCACGCGGGCGGCCGCGCTGCGGGCGGCCTGCTGCGCCACCCGCACGACCATCGGGACGCCGCCGATATCCGCCAGCGGCTTGTCGGGGAGTCGGGTCGATGCCAGCCGGGCGGGAATCAGGACGGTGAAGCCAGCGGACGCGGCCGGGCCGCTCACGCCTCCAGCTCCGCGTCGGTCAGCGTGCGGGCCTCGGTTTCCAGGAGGACCGGAATGCCGTCGCGCACCGGGTACGCGAGGCGTGCGCTGCGCGACACCAGTTCGTCGCGCTCGCGGTCGTAGGTCAGGGGACCTTTGGTGACCGGGCAGACCAGCAGTTCGAGCAGTTTGGGATCCATGGCGTGGCAAGCAAGTTCGGGAAAATGGAGCCCGATCATAGCGAGGGCTGGCGCAGCGCCTGCAGCCGCGCATTCAGCCGGTCGAAGAAGGCCGGCGCGATGTCCACCACCAGCGGTACCGCCAGCGCCTCGGGGTGCGTGTGCCACAGCTTGGCGGCATCTTTCTCGGTGCAGACCAGCGGCATGTCGGGTGGCGTGGCCGCATGCCAATCCGAAAAGTCGGCATGGTCGGGCAGGGCGCTCGCCTTCTCCAGGGCCAGCCCTTGGTCGCGCAGCATGGCGAAGAATGCGGCGGGCCGGGCGATCGCGGCCACGGCATGCACCGGCACTCCGCGCAGGCTCGACAGCGGCGTGGTGCGTCCGCTGGCGTCCACCGCATGGGAGGCCAGCGATCTACGCAGGGCGAACACCCCCATGGGCGCGCGGTCCGCCCCCTCCGGCGCCGGCCCCGCATGCAGTATGGCGTCCACATGCCGCGGCCAGCGCTCGCGCAGCGGACCCGCGGGCAGCAGCCATCCGTTGCCGATGCCTTCCTCGTTGAATACGCACAGTTCCACGTCCCGCGCCAGCGCCCAGTGCTGCAGGCCGTCGTCGCAGACGAGCACGTCGGTCCGCGGATGGCGCTCGAGCAGGGCACGGGCCGCCTGCGCACGGCGCGGCGCGACGAATACCGGCACACCGGTGGAGCGCACGATCAGCAGCGGCTCGTCACCGGACTCGGCGGCGTTGCTGTCCGCCAATACCTCGCGGCAGTCGGAAGTGCTGCGCCCGTACCCCCGGGAGACCACGCCCGGATGCCAGCCGCGCTGCCGCAGCGCGTGCACGACGGCCTGGGTCACGGGGGTCTTGCCGGCGCCACCGGCCACGACATTGCCCACCACGACCACGGGAACCGGCATGCGCTCCGCCCGCAGAACGCGCCGTTCATACAGCAGCCGGCGCATGGCGGCCAGTGCGCCGTAGAGGAGGGAAACGGGCGCCAGCATCCAGGCGACCGCGCCGCGGTGGCGCCATGCCCGCTGCAGTCCTCCCGCCGAGGAGGACGGCATCCCGTGCGGTGCCGGCCCGCCACGGCGTGGCTGCGCCATGCGGGTCAGCGGCCCGCGCTGGCGGACGATTGCGTGGCGAAGGTGATCTGCGACAGGCCCACGCGGCGCGCGGCTTCCATCACGGAAATCACGGCCTGGTGGGGCGCGCTGGCGTCGGCGCTGATGATCACCACGCTGTCGCGCCCGGCCTGCGCGGCGGCCCCGAGGGCCTGCGCGATCGCTTCCACGCCCTTGCCTTCCACGGCGGCCTTGTTGACGGCATAACGCCCGTCGGCGGCCACCGCGACGATCACTTCCCTGGGGTGGTCACGCTGCTGCTCGGCATCCGCCACCGGGAGCGTGAGCTGCAGTTCGGTGAACTTGCTGTACGTGGTCGAGAGCATCAGGAAGATGAGGATCACGAGCAGCACGTCGATGAACGGGATCAGGTTGATCTCCGGCTCTTCCTTGGGGCGGGGGCGGAAATTCATCGCGCGCTCACTTGCGCAGGCGCAGGAGATGGCGGACGAACTGCTCGGAGGCGAGCTCCAGCGTGAGCAGGTAGGCGTCCACGCGGCTGCGGAAATACCTCCAGAAGATCAGCGTCGGGATGGCGACGATCAGGCCGAAGGCCGTGTTGTAGAGCGCGATGGAGATCCCGTGAGCCAGCTGGGCCGGATTGCCCTGGCCCGTGGCGGACGACCCTTGCGAGCCGAAGATCTCGATCATGCCGATCACGGTGCCGAGCAGGCCGAGCAGCGGAGCGGCCGAGGCGATGGTGGCCAGGGCGTTGAGGTACTTCTCGAGCCGCTGCGCCACGGCGCGGCCCGTGCCTTCCATGGCGGCCCGGACATCCGCCTCGCTGCTCTGGGGATGGCTGTTGAGCGTGCGCAGCCCGCTGGCCAGCACTTCGCCCAGGGCGGAGTTCTGCGACAGCTGGTTCACCACGTCGGGCGTGGGCAGTCCACGCGAGGAAACGGAGATGGCCTCGTCCAGCAGCTTCGGCGGGGCGACCTTGGCGGTTTTCAGGGCGACGAAGCGCTCCGCCACCAGTGCCAGCGCCAGGATGGAGCAGGCTATGAGGGGCCAGATCGGCCAGCCTGCGGCTTGTATGATCGACAGCAATTCTCTCTCCGCGCAGATGGAAGCAGTCCGCGATTATGGCCCAGTGCCATGGCGGTCCGGCGGCTGCGGAGGCATCGGCCGGGCTCACCGGCCGCATAGGCGTCGTTTTTCACAGCCACCCACATTTTCTGTGGATAACTTTGTGGGCAACCGGGTGTGTAACACCTTCTACATGGCGCCAAATCGTGACTTTGACAGATTGATGAAAAATTGCGCAGCAAAAAATCGTTGTAAATCAACAGGTTGCACGGAATTTCGTGGCTTGCGCGCACATCCGGCCGACGCTTCCAGCCCTTGCGCTGCTCCGTGCGGCTTGTGGACTATTGGGGCGGGCGTGCTCCCCGCAAACCCCGGCGGCGCCGATGTTTGAGCGGCCGGACCCAGCAACGGCGCCGCGGATCTGGGACGTCGGGGCGCTGTGCCGCGCCGTTGCTGATGCGCTGGAGGCACGGTTCAATCCTGTCGCGGTGCGCGGGGAGATCACGGGCTTCTCGCGGGCCTCCAGCGGGCATTGCTACTTCTCCATCAAGGACGGCCAGGGACAGATCCGCTGTGCCATGTTCCGTCGCGCAGCCATGCTGCTCGACGGCACGCCGCGGGACGGGGAAATGGTCGAGCTGCGGGGGCGGCTGGCGGTTTACGAAGCCCGGGGTGACCTGCAGCTCATCGTCGAGAGCCTGCAACGTGCCGGGCAGGGGGCGCTGTTCGAGCAGTTCCTGAGGCTCAAGGCCCGGCTGGAGTCGGAAGGCCTCTTCGACTCCGCCCGCAAGCGCGGCCTGCCGGTCATGCCCCGCTCGATCGGGCTGGTCACCTCGCCGGGCGCTGCCGCGCTCCACGACGTGGTGACCGCCCTGCGGCGGCGTGTCCCGCACCTGCCCGTGGTGCTGGCCCCGGCCCTGGTGCAGGGTGCGGCCGCGCCGGCGTCGATCTGCGCCGCACTGCGCGTGCTCTACCGCATGGCCGAACCGTCCGGCGACGGCGAAGGGCATCCGCCGGTGGACGTGATCCTGCTGGTGCGCGGCGGCGGCTCCATCGAGGACCTGTGGGCCTTCAACGACGAGCAGGTCGCCCGCACGCTGGTGCAGAGCCCGGTGCCGGTGGTGTCCGGTGTGGGCCATGAGACGGATTTCACCATCGCCGACTTCTGCGCCGACCTGCGGGCCCCGACTCCCACGGCCGCGGCCGAACTGGTCGCGCAGCCCCAGGCCACCTGGCTGGCGGGCATGGACGCGCTGGCCGGCCGCCTCTCGGACAGCCTGCAGCGCCAGATCGACGGGCGCCACCAGCGGCTGGACATGGCAGCCCAGCGCCTGGGACGTCCTTCGGGGCTGGTCGCGCGGCAGGAACTGCGTCTCGCGCGCCTCGCGCAGCAGCTGCGCCACGGCGCGGCCTGGACGGCCCAGCGGTCCGCCCAGCGGCAGGACGGCCTGGCGGACCGTTTGCCCAAGGCCGTGGCGCAGGGCGTGGCCCGGCAGGCCCAGCGGCTGGACCATGCGGCATTGCGCCTGGAGCTGCTGGACCCGCGCCTCGTGCTCCAGCGCGGCTACGCACTGCTCACCGACAGCGAAGGCCTGCCCGTGACCCGCACCGCCCAGGTACGCGCCGGGGACGCCGTGCGCGCCGCCGTATCGGACGGCGAGATCGATCTCACGGTGGCTGCTCCACGCCTGCTCTGAGTCCCGGCGATCTGCGCCGTCGCCTACAACGCGGGCACGATTAACTTCCTACAATGCCGCCCTGTTGCGTCGCATGTCACATCGCGGCGTCGCACACGCAAGAATCACCAACCACCCACGAGGACCGCACATGGAACATACCCTGCCACCGCTGCCTTACGCCATCGATGCCCTGGCCCCGCACTACAGCCAGGAGACCCTGGAGTACCACCATGGCAAGCACCACAATGCCTACGTGGTGAACCTCAACAACCTCCAGAAGGGCACCGAATTCGAGAACATGCCCCTCGAGGAGATCATCAAGAAGTCCAGCGGCGGCATCTACAACAACGCAGCCCAGATCTGGAACCACACCTTCTTCTGGAACTGCATGGCCCCCAATGGCGGCGGCGAGCCCTCCGGCGCGCTGGCCGATGCCATCAAGGCGAAGTGGGGCAGCTATGCCGCCTTCAAGGAAGCCTTCGTGAAGAGCGCCGTGGGCAACTTCGGCTCCGGCTGGACCTGGCTGGTGAAGAAGGCGGACGGCAGCGTGGACATCGTGAACACCGGTGCCGCCGGCACGCCCCTGACCACCGCCGACAAGGCCCTGCTGACCGTGGACGTCTGGGAGCACGCCTACTACATCGACTACCGCAACCTGCGCCCGAAGTTCGTCGAAACCTTCCTCGACAAGCTGGTGAACTGGAAGTTCGCGGAAAGCAATTTCGCGGGCTGATCCCGCGGCCCGGCCTGCCGGGCTCCATGAAAAAACGGCCCTGGCGGGCCGTTTTTTTTTGTGCGTTCGCAGGGGCCGACGCGTCAGCGCCTGGCGAACGGTGCGCCGGACAGCTTCGAGCCCGGCTTGATCCCGCGCCTGGCGAACCACCCCTGGTTCATCTCCAGCACGAAGCGCACGGGCTTGTCGGAGCAGTGGGAATCCAGCGTCTGCGGTTTCATGTCCGCCAGGTTGACGATGGTGCCGTCGTCCGCGACGAAGGCGGCGGTGAGCGGCAGCAGGGTGTTCTTCATCCAGAAGCACTGCACGGCCGGCACCGAGAACACGAACAGCATGCCTTCGTTGGAGGGCATGTCCTTGCGGTGCATGAGACCGGTTTCGCGCTCCTGGGGCGTCACCGCCAGCTGCGCGTCGATGCGGTGCATGCCGGCAGCCAGGTCCACCCGCTGCAGGTCGAGTTGCGGCCCCTCCTGGGCCTGGGCCGTGCCGAAACAGGCCGCGGCGAGGGCCAGCGAAGCCGCCAGGCGGCGAAGGGCGCGGGGCGTCGGTCCGTACGAAAGAGCGTGGTTCATGGCGGGTGGGGCATCCATTGGGAAAGGGCTGTTCCAAAGCCTATCAGCCAAAAGCAAAGCCCGCGTAAAGCGGGCTTCGGAGCGGGGACGGCGCCAGGGCGGTCATCCCCGTTGCACGGGAGAAGGCAACCCTCAGGCGGCAGCCTTGTGCTTCTTGCTCTTCTTGTGGGCGGTCTTGTGCTTGGCACCCTTGCCGGCCTTCTTGGCCTGGGCGGTGGGAGCGGGGGCGGCGGTATCGGCGGCCATGGGGGCGGACGTCGTGGCGGGGGCCTGGGCCGGAGCCTGGGCGAAAGCGCCGGCGGTGAACAGACCGGCGATCAGGACAGCGAGGAGTTTTTTCATTTGGCCGTTTCCTTGAGAGTTTCGGAAGGTTTGCGAGCCCCGCGTAGGCCCGCGAAGCCCTGACACAACGATACCGCAGCCCGGGGCGTTGACAGACAGGACCTACAAATTTTTATCGCTAAAATCATTGCGTTTTGTGCCTGTCGCACAGGCCGGCCGGGCACCGCCCCGGACGCCATTCCACCGGAGATAACCGTTCCATGACCAGCTACCAGCACATCAAGGTCCCTGCCGAAGGCCAGAAGATCACCGTCAATGCCGACATGTCCCTGAACGTGCCGGACCAGCCCATCATTCCCTACATCGAGGGTGACGGTACCGGCTTCGACATCACCCCCGTGATGCTGAAAGTGGTGGACGCTGCCGTGGCCAAGGCCTACGTTGGCAAGCGCAAGATCCACTGGATGGAAGTCTTCGCCGGCGAGAAGTCCACGAAGGTGTACGGCCCCGACGTCTGGCTGCCGGAAGAAACCCTGCATGCCGTGCGCGACTACGTCGTGTCCATCAAGGGCCCGCTGACGACGCCCGTGGGCGGCGGCATCCGCTCGCTGAACGTGGCCCTGCGCCAGGAGCTCGACCTCTACGTCTGCCTGCGCCCCATCCAGTACTTCAAGGGCGTTCCCTCGCCCGTGAAGGAACCCGAGAAGACCAACATGGTGATCTTCCGCGAGAACTCGGAAGACATCTATGCCGGCATCGAGTTCGAAGCCGAGTCCGACAAGGCGAAGAAGCTCATCAAGATCCTGCAGGAAGAGTTCGGCGTCAAGAAGATCCGCTTCCCCGAGACCTCCGGCATCGGCGTGAAGCCCGTGTCCAAGGAAGGCACGCAGCGCCTGGTGCGCAAGGCCATCCAGTACGCCATCGACAACGACAAGCCCAGCGTGACCATCGTCCACAAGGGCAACATCATGAAGTTCACGGAAGGCGGCTTCCGTGACTGGGCCTACGACCTGGCTGCCAAGGAATTCGGCGCCGAACTCATCGACGGCGGCCCGTGGATGAAGTTCAAGAACCCGCGCACCGGCAAGGAAATCACGGTCAAGGACAGCATCGCCGATGCGTTCCTGCAGCAGATCCTGCTGCGCCCCGCCGAGTACAGCGTGATCGCCACGCTGAACCTCAACGGCGATTACGTCTCCGACGCGCTGGCAGCCCAGGTCGGCGGCATCGGCATCGCCCCCGGTGCCAACCTGTCCGACTCCGTCGCCATGTTCGAAGCCACGCACGGCACGGCACCGAAGTACGCCGGCAAGGACTACGTGAACCCCGGTTCCGAAATCCTCTCCGCCGAAATGATGCTGCGCCACATGGGCTGGACCGAAGCCGCCGACATCATCATCAGCTCGATGGAGAAGTCCATCCTGAGCAAGAAGGTGACGTACGACTTCGCCCGCCTGATGGAAGGCGCGACGCAGGTGAGCTGCTCGGGCTTCGGCCAGGTGATGATCGACAACATGTAAGGTTGTCACGCGGCGGTGTCGCCTGATGCCTCGCAAGCCCTCGATCTTCTTGGAGATCGAGGGCTTTTTCGTTATGGGCGAGATAATGAAAAAGCGCTTTCGGGCCCTGTCTCCTTCGGCAGTGAGCGTACTGCCAAACAGTGCGGTTAGTCATTGGTGCATGTCATCGTCCTCAGGAGCCAGCACCCAGCTTGGAAAAATTTTCAATCTCTGCGGTAAAGCGTCTGCCAACTGTTTTTAAGCCAGTTTAACTTGTAGCAGTATGTCTTTTTTCAGTCTATCGTCTGCCTCACATCCCACAGTGTACGGAAAATTAGCAATAGTGTAATGAACCATGGTTTCCGATTTTGAATGCATGGATTGCAATCTAAATTTTTCAGTTGGTGGATATCATCTTCATGATTTCTCGGATGGATATGGGGGAGTCCTGTTGGCGATCTGCAGTTGCTGCGCGATTCAGCATAAAATCATCGTTGCCCTTGAAGACCGAGGGCCAGAGTTCTACGAGATTTTCAGAGTATCTGTCGAAGAATTTCCTCCACAATCCAAGGCATCTTTAATGCTTCGCCTACATAAAATGGATCGTGAAGTGAAAATTGAAGAAGTGGCCAGAAAAATATCTAAATTGCCTTTCGTCTACAAAGAATCTTTGGCGGAATCGCAGGCACACTTGATTAGCAAAGATCTTGCAAGAATTGGGGTGAAAGTAACTATCGCCCCCTACGATAAACGTCCCAATCCCGTATTTGGCCCAAAGCGTTCCAATATATTGAGTTGGAAACCCAAGAAAAATACCGTAAACCAAGGGGCTAACGAGGTAAATGAATGGATTTCTGTTGAAAGTATTTTGCCTGTTTGGCTGGAAGAAAAAACT
Source organism: Acidovorax sacchari (assembly GCF_042847045.1). Classification (NCBI taxonomy): domain Bacteria; kingdom Pseudomonadati; phylum Pseudomonadota; class Betaproteobacteria; order Burkholderiales; family Comamonadaceae; genus Acidovorax; species Acidovorax sacchari. The sequence goes on along the minus strand of NZ_AP035783.1, from coordinate 3,095,152 downwards.
GCTCGAACCTTGGCTTCGGCTTGTCAGTCATGTGGCGGTATTGGCACGCTTCTGACTGATTGGAGAGTGCAGCAAGGTTGCCCGAGTTGTCTGTCGAAGCTGATACGTCTGAAAAGCGAATGGATGACATGACTACAATTAATTCAAGTGTATGTGCATGCGCAACCAGCTTGAACGATCGTTTTATGCGGACTCCCTGTCTGGCAGTCCTCTGCATGCTTCTGTGAGCTATCGCTATGTCTTCTGCATCAATTGCTACCGCGCTGGTTGGGGGGTAATGCAATGTATAGAAATTCATTCCCCGCTTGCAAAGTAAAAGGCAGCTTGGAGCCAGTGCCATTCGTGCACTTGACCTTGCGCGGAGCGGTTCCAGCTAAATGTAGAAGCTGTGATTTCCTATTCGAAGGTGGCTGCACTCGGGCTGTTGATGTTGTTAAGGACTATCAGCAGCTGGATTATGGTCCATGCCCTGTACTTGGCCCAACTGATCCAGTTCAAAGGACCGGTAAGGAGCCCCCCAGGCCGCTCTTCGTTCCGAGAAAATGCACTAGCTGTTCGTATCTAACCAATGACTCTATTCGAGGTTATGTCTGCGGTCTTGAAAATGAAAAGTGGGGACATTTCCCTCGCTCGCTGGACTGGAGGGGCTGGAGTCCGCAGGGTGCGCCCATCGGTTTAGGTCATCCTGTAATTGCTACTGAGGAATTGAAAGCTCATGCTGCATCCGGGGCGGTTGGAAAAGCCGTGAAGGAAATCAAGCGTCTTTACCCTGGCTTGTCAACCGCGTCTGCTATTAGCGGAGTAAAATGGTTATGTGAGAGAATCAAAAAATCTCCATAGAAAAAATTGCCTTCGAATTTGAAATCATCTGCGTACAGGCTAGAGAAAAAGGTTGGTAGTGGCGAGTCTGCCTTGGGGGTGCACCGTCGTTCGCCATAGCCACGAGATAAGAGCGATGCGACTTGTGTGCACACGCGGCGCGAGCGCGGCCCACCTTCCTGTCCAGCGCGAACTGTTACTGCCCACTCGCCGCGAAACCTTAGTGCTGGACGACTTCGATGCTCAAGCCCGCGACGAATTCCTGCTGGTAGCCGAGGATAGAGCAGGCCAGTTGCTGGGCTTTGTATCGGTTTGAGAACCCACCCAGTTCGTCCATCACCTATTTGTCGCCACCGGTCTCCTACGTAACGGCGTCGGCAGTTCCCTGCTGCGCGCACTGCCAGGCTGGCCAGTCAGGCGCGATCAGCTCAAGTGCCTAAGCCGCAGCCATGCCGCACTGGCGTTCTACCGAGCCTTTCGATTCAGCTAGGCGGGATCGGATGAAGAAGCTTTCTTTCGGCCATGCCGTTGCTTCGCGGGTCTCCGGGAGCCCTGAAGTCAGCGGGGCCCCGGCATGTCGAACACCAGGCACGTGGTGGTGGCATGGGCATACAGCGTGCCGTCCGCACCCACCAGGCGTGCCTCGGCCGTGGCGAGCTGGCGGCCGCAATGCAGCACGCGGCCTTCGGCGCGCACGCGTGGCACGCGCGGCGTGAGGCCCTTGACCAAGTTGATGCTCAGTTCGGCCGTGGTGTATCCCCGCCCGGGCGGCATGCGGGTGTGGACGGCGCATCCCAGCGCCGAATCCAGCAACGTGGCGAACCAGCCGCCATGTATGCCGTTCATGGGGTTCAGGTGCGCCGTGCCGGGCCTGCCCTGGAATACGGCGCTGCCTTCGCCCACGGCAACCAGCAGGAAGTCCAGCGTCTGCGCGATGGGTGGGTAGGGGACTTCGCCGCGCAGCATGGCCTGCATCAGTTCCAGTCCGCTGCGGCCCGCGGCCTGCTCCGGCCGCACCACGCCGGGACCGGCACCTGCATCGAGACGGGCCCGGACGGCGCTTTCCTCGTCCAGCCAGGCCTGCAGGGCGGACGGCGGGGCGCCCTCTGAAAGTGGGGTGTGCTGCTCCATGGAGTCGGTCTTTCCTTTTGATCGGGCCACCGGGCTGGCGGCACGTATTTAATTGTATATACAATGGTTGTATATGCAATAATAAAGCCATGCCGAGCAACCGCGACCCGTCTTCCGTGCCCTCGGGCTGCACCAACCACCGTGTGCGCCAGCTCATGCGCAGCGTGGGGCTGGTCTATGACGCCCACCTTCACGACGCCGACATGCGCATCACGCAGTACACGCTGCTGAGCCATGTCCTGGCCGCCGGCCCCGTGCGGCCCGTGGACCTCGCACGGCTCATGCGCATGGATGCCTCGACGCTGACGCGCAACCTCAAGCCGCTGGTCGATGCGGGCTGGGTGCGCATGGGCCAGGGCGAAGACCAGCGCAGCCGCCTGGTGCACATCACCGAGGCGGGCCGCATCAAGCGCGAGGAGGCCAAGCAGCGCTGGAAGGCCGCGCAAGGCGAACTCAATGCGCGCCTGGGTGCCGGGCGCGTGGCGGCCCTGCATGGATTGATCGATGAATGCCTGGCCCTGCTCGATGGCGACGGCGAAGGCGCGGCCCGTCGGTCCGAATAGCCTGCCACACAGACATCCGCCCACCGGAAGGAACCGATATGTTCTCCACCCCCACGGCACGCTGGATGCAGCGGCATGGCATCCACTATGGCTGGCTGGTCGCGGCCGTCACCTTCCTGACCATGCTGACCATGTCGGCCGCCCTGGGCCTGCCGGGCGCCATGCTCCAGCCGCTCTCGCGCGAGTTCGGCTGGAGCACCGAGCAGATATCGAGCAGCCTGGCATTGCGCTTTGCGCTGTTCGGCCTGCTGGGCCCGTTTGCCGCCGTGTTCATGGAGCGATTCGGCCTGCGTGCCGTCATGGTGACTGGGCTGCTGCTGGTCGGCGCCGCCATGGCCCTGGTCACGCAGGCCACGCAGCTGTGGCAGTTGTTCGTGCTCTGGAGCCTGCTGCTGGGCATCGGTACGGGGCTGACGGCCCTGGTGCTGGGTGCCGTGGTCGCCAATCGCTGGTTCGTGGCGCGCAAGGGGCTGGTCGTCGGCGTGCTCACGGCCAGCGCGGCCACGGGCCAACTGGCCTTCCTGCCGATGGCGGCCTGGATGATCGAGCACTGGGGCTGGCGCTCCGCCACGGTCCCCGTGTGCGCGGGTGGCGCGCTGGTCGCGCTCCTGGTCTTCGCCCTGGTGCGCGACCGGCCCTCCGATGTCGGCCTGGCGCCTTATGGCGGCGAGCCTGCGCCCGCGGGTGCGGTCCAGCCCTCGGCCATGACGCTGGCCACGCCGTTCAGGGTGCTGGCCGAAGCAGCGGGCCACCGGACGTTCTGGCTGCTGGCGGGCACCTTCTTCATCTGCGGCCTGTCCACCAACGGCCTGGTGCAGACACACTTCATCTCGCTCTGCGGCGACCGCGGGATGTCGGCCGTGCCGGCTGCGTCGGTACTGGCCATGATGGGGGCCTTCGACTTCGTGGGGACGGTGCTGTCGGGCTGGCTGTCGGACCGCCATGACAACCGCAAGCTGCTGTTCTGGTACTACGGGCTGCGCGGGCTGTCGCTGTTCTGGCTGCCGCATTCGGAGTTCACCTTCTACGGCCTGGGCCTGTTCGCCATGTTCTACGGCCTGGACTGGATCGCCACCGTGCCGCCCACGGTCAAGCTCACGGCGCAGCATTTCGGTCCCCAGAAAGTGGGCCTGGTCTTCGGCTGGATTTTCGCAGCCCATCAGCTGGGCGCTGCCACGGCCGCATGGGGTGCGGGCCTGACCCGCACGCTGCTGCTGACCTATACGCCCGCGCTGTATGGCGCGGGGGCGGCCTGCCTGGCGGCGGCAGGGATGGCGATGGTGATCGGGCGGACGCGTGCAATGGCCGGAGCGCGGCGGCCAGGCGCCTAGCGCAGCCGCGGCCGGTTGCCGCCTCGCCTGGAGGGCCGGCAGCCGCGCTGGCTAAGATGCCGACCACCTATGACACGCCTGCTCATCATCGAAGACAACCCCGAGCTGGTGGCCAACCTGTACGGCTTTTTCGAGCCGCTGGGCTACGTGCTGGACGATGCACGCGATGGCGCCACCGGCCTGCGCATGGCCACGCAGCACGATTACGACGCCATCCTGCTGGACCTGATGCTGCCGCGGCTCGATGGCATGGCGCTGTGCCGCAAGCTCCGCGAGGAGCACCAGAACCCCGTGCCGGTGCTGATGCTGACCGCGCGCGATCCGGTGGACGATCGCGTGCAGGGCCTGGCGGCGGGGGCTGACGATTACCTGGTCAAGCCATTTTCGCTCAGGGAGCTCGACGCCCGCATCCAGGCGCTGGTGCGCCGCGCCCAGGGGCGGCAGGTGCAGGGAATGCTGGCCTGGGAAGACCTGCAGGTGGACACGCGTGCGCCCCGCGCGTGGCGGCAGGGCCGGACCATCCACCTGACGCCCACCACCCACAAGCTGATGATGTGCCTGGTGCGTGCCGCTCCCGTGGTCGTGCGCAGGCAGGAGATGGAATACCTGCTCTGGGGTGACGAGCCTCCGGAAGGCGGAGCCTTGCGCACCCACATCCACGACCTGCGCCAGCAGGTTGACAAAAACTTCACGCACGCGCTGATAGAAACGGTGCACGGCATCGGCTGGCGCCTGCAGGGGCGCACCGAGGCCGTGCCATAGCGACGTGCCAGGAGCGGAGTGACTTCATGCGACCCACCTTCCATCGGATGACGCTCAGGACCCGCATCACCGTGTCGTTCGTGCTGCTGATGGCGGCCGTCATGGCGTTCGTGGTGCTGGCGGAGCAGGTGGATTACGACGAGTGGCGGGCCTACGGCGTCTCCGAAAGCCTGCACCGAGAGGCGCGGCGGCTGGAGCCGGATATCGCCCGCGGCAGCGTTCCCGCCATGCCCGAGGGCAGCGCGTTCCACGACGCGCGAACGGTGCCCGATGCCCTGCGCGGTCACGCCCCGGGCTACCACGCCGCGAGCGAGCCGGGCGGCCGGCACCTGCTGGTGTTCGAGTTCGACGGCCAGCGCTATTACCTGCTCCGGGACCGATCGCACTACCGCTACCTGGAGCACATGATCGACGGCTTTGCCCCGCTGGTCATCCTGCTGTGCATGCTGGGCGCGTTCTGGATGGGGCGATTGACGTCAGAGCGGGTGGTCACCCCGATCAGGCGCCTGGCCGAAGCCGTGCAGCGCAAGCAGCAACCCTTTCCGTTCCAGGATGCGCCCAACGAAATCGGCGTGCTGGCACGGGCCTTCGCCCGGCACAGTGACGAGGCGGAGCAGTTCCTGCAGCGCGAGCGGTGCTTCGCGGGCGATGCCAGCCACGAGCTGCGCACGCCCCTGGCGATCATCGCCGGTGCCGCGGAAACCATCGCGCACCAGTTGCCTGCCGGCAGCCACCTGGCATCCAGTGCCGAGCGCATCGTGCGCACCACGGAGGAAATGCAGCGCCAGTTGGCCTGCCTGCTGCTGCTCTCGCGTGATCCGCAGAGCCTGGCGCGGACCGGCGTGCCCCTGCGCCCCCTGATCGAGGAATGCATGGCGCGCTGCGCCCCCTGGCTGTCGAACAAGCCCGTGGCCCTGGTGCTGGACGCGCCGGTGGACATCCATGTGCACACCCATGCCGAACTGGCGCGCAGCGTGGTCTGGAACCTGCTGCGCAATGCCTGCCAATACACCGACGAAGGCGAGGTGCGCATCGCCCTGCATGGCAGTACGCTGGTCGTTTCGGACACGGGGCCCGGTTTGCCCGCCAGCATCGACCCGCGGCAGTTTCAGCGCTTTCTGCCCAGTGCCCGCCAGAGCGGCGAGGGGCTCGGCCTGTCCATCGTGCAGCGTATCGTGGAGCACCTGGGATGGCGCATGGCGGTCGAAAGCTCGGACAGGGGCTGCCGGTTCACGCTGGACATGCGCGGCCCGGCCTGACTTCCATGCCGGGCCTGGAGGGGAGTCCCGGGATTTTCAGGAGACCCGCAGGCACACCTTTTTCTGCACGCCGTCTTCGGTGACCTCCATCGACGAGGCGTAGGGTGATCCCGATTTCCAGGCCTGCAGGATGGCCTGGATGTCCATGCCACGGTCTTTCAAACGGGTGAGCGCGGACGCCGGAAGCACCCGGGCGGCCACGCGGACGAGCGGGGCGGGAACCTCGAAGCTCCGTTCGAGCGTGCCGGCGACATGTTTTTCCACGGTGATTCTTGGCATGGGGTGTTCAGGCGCTTTGCGCGGGCCTTGCTGTGGCGATGGTGTGCGGCGCCGCCGGCACGGACTGGCGGCAGGGGGCGAACAGGTCCAGTCCGGGCCGGTACACGCTGCTGCGGACATCCAGCAGGCCCAGCACGGAGTGGTAGAGGTTGTCGTGGCTGTAGTCCTGGCGGGACGCGTTGGCGCGCAGGCAGGCCAGGTCGAGGCGGGTGCGCTGTGCGAAGGCCGGGGAGAACCACATCACCATGGGCACCTGCGTCTGTTCGTCGGGCGCGATGGGGTAGGGCGTGCCATGCAGGTAGATCCCGCGCTCTCCGAGCGATTCGCCGTGATCGGAGACATAGAGCATGGCCACGTCGCGTTCATCCGCATGGCGCTGCAGCAGGTCGATGGTCCTGTCCAGCACCCTGTCGGTATGGACCAGCGTGTTGTCGTAGGTGTTGACCAGCGCTTCGCTGCTGCACTTCTGGATCTGGTTGGTGTCGCAGGTGGGGGCGAAGACCTTGTCCTGCGCCGGATAGCGCTCGAAGTACGCGGGCCCGTGGCTGCCGAGCTGGTGCAGCACGATCAGCGCGTCGCCCCGCATGGCATCGATGCGTGCGCCGAGCTGGTGCAGCAGCACATCGTCATGGCAGGTGCCGTCCGGGTTGGTGCAGTGTCCGGAGGGCTTCAGGGTGGGCATGTCGTCGGTGTCCACGCGCTCGCATACCCCTTTGCATCCGCCGTTGTTGTTGTTGCGCCAGAGGATGTGCATGCCGGTGCGGCGAAGGATGTCGAGCAGGTTTTCCTCCGTCGCCGCATGCACGCCATCGTATTGCGCCCGTCCCATGCGGGAGAACATGCAGGGCAGGGAAACGGCCGTGGCGGTGCCGCAGGATGCCACGTGCCTGAAGCTGATGATGCCCTCGCGCTGCGACAGCGACGGGTTGGTCGCACGCGGATAGCCGTTGAGCTGGAAATTCCGCGCCCGCGCGGTTTCCCCCACCACGATCAGCAGAAGCAGGGGCCGCCCGCCCGCGGTGGCCGCCGGGCGCACGGCGTCTTCGCCGACGGTGCGCAGGACCTGCCGCTTCGCGATGTACCTGCGCTTCAGGTAGCCGTTGGCGTTGCGCACGAAGTTGAACGGCAGCACCTGGTCCCTGATCTGCCGGTGGTTGCGCAGCAGCGAGGCGTAGTCCTTGTAGAACGCCATGGTCACCGCGGCCAGCACGGCCAGGGTCGCGAGGACATTGCCCAGCCACCACAGGGCGCCATGCAGCGGGCGCCCGCTCGATCCGGTCGGCAGCAGGACCATCACGGCGGCGGGCAGGACACCCATCACGAGGATGGTGAGCAGCAACGGGGCGGAAAGGTACGACGTGAGTTCGGCCCGGTTGGTTTCGAAGGCGTTCTGCACCATGCCGCGGTCGATCAGCACGTTGTAATGCAGCATGAAGTAGCTGCAAACCGCGCTCACCACGACCAGCAGCGCCAGGAGGGGCTTGCGCACATACGGCACGGCCAGGACCGCCGCGAGCAGCAGGTTCAGGAGGCAGAACAGGAAGACCGGCAGGCTGATGAAGAACCACAGGCCGCGCAGGCTGTCCACTTCCACGGTGGACCACAGCGTTCGCCACAGCACTGCGTTGCCCAGGGTGGTGAAGAACAGGGCAGCGAACCAGCCCAGTTGCACCGGGTGGAGCCGGATGGATGTCAGACGTTGAAACACACGCAATTTCCAGGGAGTGAAACTGCGCGCAGTGTCGGAAAGCGCCCGTCAGGAAATCGTCAAGGACTGCCTGCGGACATGGGAGTCCGCTTCGGATGCGTGGTGATCCGCATCCGCGGCATGCATGGCAGTGCGCGGCGCGACCGGGCCATGCGGGCCCGGTCAAAGGCGGCCTGGCTGCCGCCGTCGCATGTGGCTGGGTGCTGGTTCAGGGGCGGGCCTGAACCAGGAAAGGGCCGGTGCGCGGATCAGCGCCTTTGGTTCCGGGCCTCCGCTGCAGCCGCCGCCATCTCGGCGAGGAAAGGCCCTTGCTGGGCCGGCTGCGTCACCGTCTTTTCGATCAGGAACTGGTCGCGGTCCTTCCCGGCGATCCAGGCGGGCGGCTTGCCGCGGCCCGTCCAGGTGGCACCGGTTTTCGGATCCAGGTACTTGGCGGGAACGTGCTTCTTGGCAGGCTGCCAGGGAAACACCTGCTGGGCGGTGAAACCGAACTCGGCAATCAAGGCCTGGATCTGGCTCAGCGCCTGTGCTGCTGCCTGCTTTTTCTCGCGGGCGATTTCTGCATCCAAGGCTGCTTGCTCTGCAAGCAGCGTCTTCAAACTCTTCATGCTGTCTTTGTCGCGGGCTGTGGGGGGGCGTGAACGCGCTGGATCATAGCGCCAACGCCACCCCCGGGGCTCGCCGCGGGGCAGAATTCCGGGCCGCCCTAGCGCACTTCGATCAGATAGAGGCCCCAGGGGGCCAGCGCGAAACGTTCCTTGAGGGGCTTGTCCTTGAACTGCGGCAGGTTGTCCGCGTCATAGACCGCCCATTGGGGGCCCAGCCCGCCGAGGGGCAGGGGAGCGCCGTCCATGCGCAGCGCGACGATCATGCGGTAGCGGTCCGCGTCGGCGACGGTCAGGGAGGCGTTGTAGCCGTCCACGGCGCGCAGCACCACGGTGGCCGAGCCCTGGGTCGGTGCGCCAGCTGCCGCGAGCACGGTGGTCAGCAGCGGACCTTCGAGGGTGTGGCGCTGGCCGTCGTATTCGAGCGTGGGGCTGATGGAGACGGCCGGCAGGTGCTGCAGCGCCGCGGCATCGAAGCTGCGGGCCCGGCTGAACTGCACTCCCTGCTTGGCGGCGAGCAGGTCCGCCGTGGGGTTCAATGCCCCGCGGTTGGGGGACTGGATCGCGCCGGCGACGGTGAGCAGCGCGGGCTGGGGCTGGGCGGGCGCATGGGCCAGCGCCGAACCGGCGGGCAGCATGCCGGCGAGGCCGAGGTGGGTGAGGAAACGGCGTTTGTGCATGGGCACTCGTTCGCGGTCTGGTTGAGGGGGGCAAAGCATCGCATGGAAAACGGTCCCGATGCCAGCGTTGCCAATGCGGTCCGGCATGCGATGCATGCATGGCCATGCCTTGCCAGGCGGGCGGACGTTTGCTATTGCGGATACGTGGCTTCCACGAACCTGGACATCAGTCTCCTGTCGCAAGGGGCGGTGGGCCTGCAGGGCCGCCCGCCGCCAGCAGGGCCGGCAGGCGGTGGGCCAGCAGATCGATGGCCGCGCGCGTTTTCAGCGGCAACGCCCGGGCGTGGGGCCATACGGCCTGCAGCGCGTAGCCGTAGGGCTGGGGCTCGGCGAAGGCCTGCACCAGCGTGCCGGCGGCAAGCGCATCGGCCACCAGCCAGGCCGGCAGGCGGGCAAGCCCCATCCCGGCGATGGCGGCCAGCTTGTTGGCTTCGAGGCTGTTGCTGCCGAAAGCGATGGACGTGGATGGATCGAAGGCCCGCACCCGGCCGTCCGCGCCGCGGAACTGCCATGGGTGCGGGCCGGTGTCGCGCGCATAGCCGATGAAGCGGTGCCGATCGGCGTGCGCGAACAGGGCGTCCAGACCGGCGGGCGCCGGATGCTCCTTCAGGTACGCCGGCGCGGCATAGACCCCCATCCATTGCCGGCCCAGGGGCCGTGCAGCCAGCACGCTGCTGTCCGGCAGCGGGCCGCTGCGGACGGCCAGGTCGATGCGCTCGTCCACCAGGGCGATCACGCTGTCGCTGAACACCATCTCCAGCACGAGGCCCGGATGGGTGGCCGTCATCTCCAGCAGCAGCGGGGCCACCAGCTCGCGCCCCAGCAGGATGGGCGAGGTCACGCGCAGCGTGCCGCGTGGCGCCGTGCGGCCGGCCTCCACGGCGGCATCGGCGGCATCCAGTTCCGCCAGCGCGCGTCTGCAGTGCTCGTAATAGGCCTGGCCGTCCTCCGTCAGGCTCTGGCTGCGCGTGCTGCGCTGGAACAGGCGGGTGCCCAGGCGCGCTTCCAGGCGCGCCACGCTCTTGGCCACCGCGGAGCGCGTCCGTTGCAGGCGCAGGGCCGCCGCAGCGAAGCTGCCGGCCTCCACTGCGGCCACGAAAGCTTCGATACCTGCCAGTCGCTCGCTCATTGGTGAATTTATCTATCCATTCAGTGGAGAGAAATGCTCCACTGGAGATTGTGGCACTTCAATAGCATGGCTGCATCGTCATTCATACGGAGTTGTCACATGGTCTATCCATCCACCCTGCAGCGCTGGCAGTTCACCGGCTATGGCCTCGAGCATCTGGAGCGGTCCGAGGCCCCGCTGCCCACGCCCGGACCGGGCCAGATCCTCGTGCGCGTGGAAGCGGCCTCGCTCAATTACCGCGACCTGCTCGTCGCCGGCAATACCTACCGCTGGGCGGCACCATTGCCTTTCGTGCCCGCGTCCGACATGGCCGGCACGGTGCTGGCGGTGGGGGAGGGGGTGCAGCGCTGGCATGGCGGCGAGCGCGTGATCAGTACCTTCGTCGCGGGCTGGCCGGACGGCTCTGCCCCGGCGGCGAGCATGACACTGGGCGTGCCGGGGCCGGGGGTGCTGGCTTCCCATGTCGTGCTGGATGCCGAGTGGGCCACGGCGGCACCCGGTACGCTTGATGCGGCGCAGGCCAGCACGCTGCCCTGCGCTGCGCTGACGGCCTGGTTCGCGCTGGTGGAGGAGGGTGGCCTGCACGCAGGGCAGACCGTGCTGATCCACGGCACGGGCGGCGTGGCCCTGTTCGGGTTGCAGTTCGCGCGGTTGCATGGCGCCCGGGTGGTGGTGGTCTCGGGCAGCGGGGACAAGCAGGCGCAGGCGCTCGCCCTCGGGGCCCATCATGTGCTGGCACGCGATTCCGACTGGGCAGCCGAGGTGGTGCGGCTGACCGGCGGACGAGGGGCGGAGCAGGTGCTGGAGACCGTGGGCGGCCCGAACATCGGCCGGTCGCTGCAGGCGCTGGCCCGTGGCGGGCGCATATCGGTGATCGGTGTGCTGGAAGGCGGCGAGATGCCGGACTTCACCTTCGACGCGATCGGCCGCCGGGCCACGATCCAGGGCATCAGCGTGGGCCACCGTGCGGCGCTGGACCGCATGGTGCGTGCCGTCGATGTCAACGGCCTGGCGCCGGTGATCGCCGCCGAATACGGTTTCGATGAGGCGCCTGCAGCCTTCGCGCATCTCGCGCGGGGCGCGTTCGGCAAGGTGGTGGTGCGTATGTGCGACAAGGAAAATGGAATCGTCGAATAGATGCCATTCATGGCAGGGAAGACGTGCCGAGACTTCCATAAAGGGGGCGTACAGGCTCCCCGTGGTTTCACAAGGGGGGTCGTATGCGCTTTTCCGCCCGTCTGACCATCTGCTTCGTCGCGCCCGCTGCGCTGTTCGTTGCGGCGATCGGCGCCAGCGTGTGGGGTTCCACGCGCACGCAGAGCGAATTCGACAAATACATGGCCACGGACCAGAAGCTGTCGGATGGCCTGTCGGAGATGTATGCGCAGGGTCTCCAGTCGGGGCAGGCCCTGCGCAATGCCGTACTGGATCCCTCCAACGCGCGCGCCTACGAAAACCTGAAGGCCTCCAAGGAGGCTTTCCGCAAGGCACTCGAGGAAACGGGGGCGGTTGCCGCCGGCACGCCGTTTTCCAGGAATCTGGAGCTGATCGCGACATTGCGCGAACGGCAGATCATGGCAGCGGACAAGGTGCTGGCGCTGCTCTCCAGCGACCAGCGTGCCGCCGCTGCGCTGCTGAACACCGAAGAGACCCCGGCATGGCGGAAGCTGCGCGCAGAGCTCGTGGAGCAGCGCGAGAAGGCCCGGGCGGCAGCCCAGGATGCCCATGCCGATGCACAGGCCCGTGGTCGCGAGGCGGTGGCCTTCGCGGCCATCCTGGCAGTGCTGGCCGTCGCAGTCGCCGTGGCGCTGGGACGGCTCATGCACCGCAACGTGCAGAAGGAACTGGGGGGCGAGCCCGCAGATGCGCGCGACGCGCTGCGCCGCATCGCTGCCGGCGATCTGTCGGTGTCCGTGCCTGCGACGCAATACGCCGGCAGCCTGATCTCGGAACTGGCCCAGATGCAGCAGAACCTGCAGAAGCTGGTCGGGCAGATCCGGCAGGCGTCCGACAGCATACAGACGGCCAGCACCGAGGTGGCTTCCGGCAACGTCGATCTGAGCAGCAGGACCGAACAGACCGCCAGCAGCCTGCAGCAGACCGCAGCCTCCATGGAACAGCTCACCAGCACGGTGACGCAGAGCGCGGCGTCTGCCGCGACGGCCACCCAACTGGCTTCGGCGGCCAACCAGGTGGCCCAGCGAGGCAGTGATGTGGTCTCCCGCGTCGTGGCGACGATGGGCGAGATCAACACCACGTCCACCAAGGTGGCCGACATCATCGGCGTGATCGATGGCATCGCGTTCCAGACGAACATTCTTGCGCTCAATGCTGCCGTGGAGGCCGCGCGGGCCGGGGAGCAGGGGCGCGGCTTCGCTGTCGTGGCGGGCGAAGTCCGGCAGCTGGCGCAGCGATCTGCCGTAGCCGCGAAGGAAATCAAGCAACTGATCGGAGACAGCGTGGCCAGCATCGGCAGCGGTGCCCGGCTGGTGGAGACTGCCGGCACGACGATGGCTGAATTGATGGACGGTGTGCGAAAGGTCGGCAGCCTGATCGGTGAAGTCAGCACCGCGGCCAACGAGCAGAGCCAGGGCATCGGGCAGGTCAACGTTGCACTGGGGCAGCTGGACCAGATGACGCAGCAGAATGCAGCCCTGGTCGAGCAATCGGCGGCGGCGGCCCAAAGCATGAAGGACCAGGCACTGCGGCTGGCAGAAATGGCGTCGCGCTTCCAGCTGGGGCATTGATCCCCGCGGCGTCCGGCGGCGCCGGTACCCGGCCGGAGCCGGCGGCTTCCCGAGCGCCCGGCACGGCTACGCCTGCGTGGGCGTAGCGGTCAGATAGCCCATGAGCACCTGCACGATGGCGGCCTCGACCGCCTCGGGCGGAAACATGGCCGGCGGGTCGATGGCCGCCGCGTGCACCAGCGATTCCATGGTCTGCAGGACCATCCAGGTGGCGAGGTCGAGGTCGTCGGGGGCGATCTCGCCCCGGTGGGTTTCGAGCAGCGCGCGCACCTGCCGGAAGATGCCGCCATCGGCCGCGCTCTCTTCGCGCGGTGCGTCGAAGAAAGGAAATTCCTTCTCCAGCACGCGGTGCAGTTTCGGCGCCACGCGGTGGGCGGCCAGCAGCGCCCGCACCATGGCGCGCACATGTCCGCGCAGGCCGTCCGGGCGCTCCGCCGCGAGCACGGCGGCGATGGCGGCATACATCTGCGCTCCATGCCGCTCGTGCAGGGCCGTGACCAGCGAATCCTTGTTCGGAAAGTACTGGTACACCGAGCCGATGCTGACGCCCGCGCGCTCCGCGACGACATTGGTGTTGGTGCCGGCATAGCCGCGCTCGGCCAGAACGCGAGCCGTGGCTTCGAGTATGGCCTCGACCATGGCTTGGGAGCGCGCCTGACGCGGCGCCTTGCGGGGCTGTGGCAGCGCGCGGTGCGCTGCCGGTGAATGCGAGTTTCCGGGACGGGCCATGGCTCCTATTCTCCCTGGCATGTGAAATGAGTTTTTACTCGCATTGAAAGGGAGTGTCACATGCCTTCGTTCCAAACGGCACACCAGGCCCACCAGCCGGCCGCCGCGGTACCGGCCAGGGTCTTCATCCGGCTGCTGCCGCTGACGCTGGCGGTCTTCATCGGTTTCCTCACGATCGGCCTGCCGCTGCCCGTGCTGCCATTGCATCTGAGCCACCACCTGGGTCTGGGGGCACTCGGCGTGGGCGTGCTCGTGGGCGCCCAGTTCGGGGCGGCCCTGCTGTCGCGGGCCTGGGCCGGCACGCTGGCCGACACCCGGGGAACACGGCGGGCCATGGCGACGGGCCTGCTGGTGGCGGCGGCATCGGGGCTGGCCTATCTGCTGTCGCTGTCCTTCGGCAATTCACCGGCAGCGGTGTGGGCGCTGCTGGCCGGCAGGCTGTTGCTGGGCTGTGCGGAGAGCCTGATCGTGACCGGCGCGCTGGGCTGGGGTATGGCCCAGGTCGGGCCGCAGCATGCGGGCAAGGTCATGGCCTGGGTCGGCATCGCGATGTACGGCGCCTATGCGGCCGGCGCCCCTGCCGGCGTGGCGGTGGATGCGCGCTGGGGCTTCACGGGCATCGCGGTGGCGACCGCATTGATTCCGCTGGCGGCGCTGGCCATCGTCGCGGGGCTGCCGGCCATGCCGCCTGCCGCGCACCGGCGAACCCCGTTCTACCAGGTGCTGGGAGCGGTGTGGGTACCCGGGCTCGGACTGGCGCTCTCCAGTACGGGATTCGGCGTCATCACCGCGTTCGCGGCGCTGTTGTTCGCCGCGCGCGGATGGGGCCCGGCATCGTTGGCGTTCACCGCCTTCGGCCTGGCCTTCATCGGGGCGCGGCTGTTCTTCGGGCATCTCCCGGACAGGCTGGGCGGCGCCCGGGTGGCCCTGGCCTGCATCCTGGTGGAAGTGCTGGGCCAGCTGTTGCTCTGGGGTGCCGACGGCCTGCCGGTCGCCGCAGCGGGGGCCGCATTGACCGGCTTCGGCTATTCGCTGGCCTTCCCCGCGTTCGGCGTCGAGGCGGTACGGCGTGCGCCGCCCCACGCGCGGGGCGTGGCGATGGGGGCCTACGTGGCCTTTCTGGATGTCTCGCTGGGCATCACCGGACCTGCTGCCGGGCTCCTGGCGGCCGCGCACGGCGTGGGCGCGGTCTATTTGGCCGGCGCCGTGGCGGTGGCCCTTTCACTGGCCGTGGCGCTGCACCTGCTGGTGCGGCCCGCCTGAGCGGCCGCATGCGCCGGTTCATGCGAACCAGTCATGGAAGCACCCGATGCTGCACGCTGCGACCAGCGGCTGGTAGGGGAAGACCTTCCAGGGGGCCTGCGGGTCCAGATCCGCAAGGCGGAGGAGCACCGCATCGCGCATGGCTGGCTTGACCTGCTGGCGCCAATCCAGCACTTGTCCCCAGGTGGAACTGCCGGTCAGGTGCAAAGGAAAGTCCGCGGGGCGCACGGAATTGCCGTACTGCGGCGGAAACAGCCGGCGATAGGCCGGGAGGTGGTAGAGCCACGAGATGCCCCTTACCGACCGCGCGTCGGGGTATTCCTGCCGCACCTGACGGAAGAGCGCCCGCAGTTCGTCCATGCGTTCGGCCATGCTGCAGGAGGCCAGCGGGCTGCGGCCGATGCCGCGCTGCGGCATGAAGTGGATGCGCAGCACACCCGCCGGGTCGGGGATGTCATGCGCAAAGCAGCCGAAGGCCCGGGTTTGCGGGGATGATGGTCCGGCCTCCTGGAATGCCAGGTACAGGCGGAACCCGGACGGGTGGTCCGGCCCCGATGCCCGTATGGCCGACAGGAATGCCTCCCAGCGGGAGGCTCCGGCAGGCCCCCAGAGGTTCATGCGCCGACGCAGGTTGGTGCACCGGGCGATGGCCTGGTCCAGCGGAAGGTGGGCGGCATCCGCGTAATGTTGTGCGAATCGCCACTGGAGATCGAAATAGTCTTCCCGCATGGACATGGCGGCAAGAATACCCGGCCATGCGGCGGACCCGCTGGCGGGACCGGGGCTGTCAGGTGGTGCTGGAGGGCGCCTCCTTTTTCCAGGCGCCCATCGGCAGGGCGAATGCATCCGGTGCGCGCCGGTAGAGGTGCCGCAGGGTGGCCATCAGCGCCACGGAGCCGCAACCGGCAACCAGCAGAAACCCGACGTAGATGGCCAGCGCGTGCTGGAAGGGCATGACGTGGTTCCACGAGCGCGCGATGCCCAGGAACGATGCGTAGAGCCACGAGACGGAGGAAACCGTGGCGAACAGGGTGAGGCCGAGCATCCTTGCGAGCGGGAACTCCAGGAAGATGCCGCCCTGCATCATGAGCGGAAATGCGAAGCGGTGCATGAGCATGCCGTTCAGCGTGAGCACGCTCACCGCCAGGATCTTCATCCAGAGCTTTTCGTTCATCACATAGGCGGGATCCTGTGCGTAGCCGGTATGGACGAACAGGGCGCCCGTGGCCCAGAGCAGCCACAGCGCACCCGTCATGACGGCCTTGGTGCGCCGCAGTTCTTCGCGACGTTCAGGGGTGATGGGGCGGTGGACCAGGCTGAGGAATCGGAAGTCGTATTCCAGCATCTTCGCGATGGCGACGGCCATGGCCAGCAGGTGGAGGAAAACCAGTGCGTTCTTGATAAACATGGGAGGGCTCGGCCATCAAAAGGGACGGTCGTGGGTGCTGCCTTTTGCTGCCCTGTGCGCGGGATGGGCGATCGGTTTCATTGATCGCTTTCATTGGCCGGCTCAATGCCGTGTCTGCATGGAGCTGCCTGTCCACGCGCATGCGCACGCGCACGCACAAGTGCGACGCCGCAGCAGCGGGCCGGTGTACAGGTGCGGGGGACCGGGATGCTCGCCGCGTGTTCAGCGGGCGGCGACGCGTGCGGTGGAGGAGGACAGGGTCGCCAGGGCCCGATCCGCATTCACCATGAGGGGCTGCGTGCCGTCCTGGACTTCGCTGCGCAGCAGCAGGCGTTCGATGGTGTCCCGGTCCAGGCGGGGCTCCACCGACTGGAGCAGCGCGATCATGCCGCTCACGTGGGCCGCGGCCATGGACGAGCCCGTGGCGAAGTCATACCGGCCCTGTGGCTGGAGCGTGAGGATGTCCCTGCCAGGGGCGAGCAGGATGCCGTCGGCAGGCTGCGTACGCACGGCGCCGGCGGAGTCCACGGCCAGCACGCCGGGCACGCCGGCGGGAAAGCCGCTGCGCTGGCCGCCCGAGGGCACCGCGGCGACGACGATCCGGCCCTGGCCGACCAGCTGGGACAGCAGTTGCCCGAGCAGGGGATCGCTCGGGCCGCCGAGGCTCATGTTGACGATGCGCGCATCCGACGACATCACGGCGACGAGCGCCTTGGCGAGGGTGAAGGAGTTGCAGCGCGCGCCGCTGCCGGCGGGCTGGGCCGGGTACCAGCAGGCCTTGTAGAGGCTGAACCGGGCGCCGGGAGCCATGCCGACGATACCCTGCAGGTTGTTGCCGGTGGCCGCCATGATGCCCAGCACCTCGGTTCCATGGCGGTCTTTCTGGAAGGCGGCGGCATCGTCGTCCACGACGTTGCGGGTTTCGAGGATGCGGCCCTCCAGGTCCGGGTGGCCGGTCTGCGCGCCGGTATCGATGACCGCGACATGCGTGCCGCGGCCCGTGGTGATGCGGTGGGCCTGCGCGGCGGACATTCCGATGAAGCCGCGCTGCAGCGGGGCGTAGGGGTCGTTGTAGGCCACGGCGGAGGCATCTGCCTCCGTGGGCTGCGCCTGGACGGAAAAGTCCTGCAGGGGCTGCGCGAGGGCGATGCGGTCATCCTTCGCGAGGGCCGCGAGCACTTCCTCTCGCGGACGGTGGCCCAGGATCTCGAACACGATGCAATGCACCTTGAGCGAGGGGATCGGCCAGGCATCGGCCTGGGCGAGCCCGTGTTCCCGGGCGATCTGTTCCACGAGCGTGGCGGCCTGCATGCCGGTGGTGTACCTCGGCGGTGCTCCATAGCCTGCCAGGCTGGTGGCCGCCCGCACGGGCACCCGCTGCAGCGGGTTGGCGAGCGCGACGATGACGTAGCGGCTGCTGTCTTCCCGCATGGCGAGGTCGGCCGCCTGCGCTCCACTGGCCGCCGCGGCCCTGGATGGCGTATCGGCCGCTCCGGGAGGCGTGCCCGCGCAGGCTGCCAGCAGGGCCAGCGCCGGCAGCAGCGCGGGCCGGCGCAGGCTTTGCGCGGCGCGCTTCAGGGCATGCTTCACGGCGCGTCTCCCGCGGGCTCGACGAGCCGCATGCCCGACGTGGCCCGCAGTTGCGCGAGCGCTTGCGTGCCCGAGGTGCCGGGCAGGGGCGCCAGCGTATAGGCACCCATGGCGCTGGGACCGGCCACCACCTGCAGGCCCGAGCCGGCCAGCGCCGCATTCCAGGCAGCCAGCGTGAGCTGCTCGTCCGGAACCGCCCGGATGGTGCCTTGTGCCTCGCCCGTGCCGGCAGGGGCTTGCGGGCTGCTGAACATGCGGTACTGCGCAGGCTCCTGGTCCGCCGTGCGCCAGCCGATGAGCGCCAGGGCGACGGTCTGGAGCACTGCCACGGCGGCCAGCGCATAGGTGGGCCATCCGTGGCGGCGCTGCTGCGGTGCGGGTTGCGGTGCCTGCGGGACGGGCTGGTCGCACAAGGCGTCCATGTCGATGCGCTGCATGAGCCGCTGCAGTCCCTCCTCGGTGTCGGGGAGGGCGATGGCCGGTTGCAGCCGCAGTCCTGCCTGGATGCGCTCCTGCAGCGCCAGTTCGGCCTGGCAGTCCGCACAGGCCGCGAGATGGCCCGCTGCGGCGGCGCGCTGTTCGTCGGTGGCCGTGCCATTCACGATCCATGGCAGCAGTTCCTGCGTGAGCAGGTGGGACCGGTCCTGGTCCGGGCCGTGGGCGGATGCGGGAGGGAATGTCGTCATGGTTGGATATCCTTGGTGCCGGTGCTGCCTGCCGCCAGGCCGGGCAGCAGGTTGCGCAGCTTCACGCGCGCATGGAACATGCGGGCCTTGACGGTGCCCACGGGGGCTTGCGTGATGACGGCGATCTCCTCGATCGAGTGGCCGTGGGTGTAGGCCAGCTCGAGGACGAGGCGCTGGTCCGCCGACAGCCGGGCGAGGCCCTTGGCCAGCCAATCTCTCAGTTCGCGGTCATCGCCGGGGTTGATGCCGGGGTGGTTCCGTTCCGCGGCCGTTTCGTCGTCCACGCCGTCGCTCGCGTCCAGTGCGCCGCTCTGCCGCAGCACCTTGAGCCCGCATCGGTAGGAAATGCCCATGATCCAGGTGGATACGCGGGAATCCCCGCGGAACGTACCGGCCTTCTGCCAGACCACCCAGAAGCAGTCGTTGATGATCTCCTCGATCAGGTCCGTCCTGCGCGTGAGGCGGGTGAGGAACTGTCCCAGGCGCCGATGGTAGCCGCGGTAGAGGGTGGCCAGCGCATCGCGGTCGCCCGCCGCGATCGCGTGCAGCAGCGCGAGGTCGTGGGAATTGTCTGGATAGTGAACGGTCATGGGCCACCAGAGGAAAAACGTGTCGTTCTGGTTGCGGTGGGTGCGTCTGCGCGGTGAAAAGGTTGCAGGCCGGCCCGTATCAGAAGCTGCGGATGACGGTCACGGCCCAGCGGCCTGCGCTGGCTCCCAGGATGTGGCGCTGCGCCCAGCGGTCCGAGGCGAGGTAATTCAGTTCGGCGCGCCAGGGGCCGTCGGCCCAGGCGGCTCCCACGCCGCCATACAGGTACTGGCCGCGGGGGCGGACGGCGGAGACCCCGAGCGAGCCGACCAGGGAGAGCTGGGGCGTCAGCGGCCAGCGCGCACCAGCGTCGAGCGCCCAGCGCATGGGAGAAATCTCGTCGCGGGTATGGACGTAGTGGAAGGCGGACAGGCCGACGGTGAAGACATCCCGGAAGCTGGCGCTCAGCGTGCCCTCGGCGCGGTCGTACAGGCGGAAAAACGCATCCCCCGGGTAGGCGTAGTACTGCAGCGACGCCTGGTACTGCCAGTCGTTGTCGATCACTCCGTCGTAGGCGCCCCGCACGATGGCGCGCGTGGATTGCGACCCGTAGGTCTGCATGCCGAGCGCGGTGGTGACGGACCAGCCGCGCGCGTCGTAGAGGCTGAGCAGGCCCTGGACGATGGGCCGGGGCCTGCCCACGACAATCCCCCGCTCGATCAGGCCGCTGCTGACGGCCAGCTCGCCGGTGATGTCGCGTGTCTGGGCGATGCCCGTTGCCGGAAGCGCGCAGGCCAGCAGCAGGCAGAACCGGCAGGCGGGGTGCGATGGCTGGCGGGAACGCGCGTGGCAGGGCATGCGCGCAGTTTAGAACGGCCCGGGGGCCCTGGCCGGAAGCGGACGGCCTGCCCGCTGTCCGGTCGTTGCGGCGCGGGTTACTGCGGCCCGAGCTGGTCGATGAGTGCCTTGAGGGCGGCCATCTCGTCGGGCTTGAGGTCGGTGAGCGGCGCACGCACCGGGCCTGCGTCGTGGCCGACGATCTTCGCGCCGGCCTTCACGATGCTCACCGCGTAGCCCGGCATGCGGTTGCGCAGTTCCAGGTAAGGCATGAAGAAGGTGCGCAGCAGGCGGTGCTGCGTGGCCTGGTCGTCGTTCGCCACCGCGTGGTAGAAGTCCATCGCGGTCTTCGGGATGAAGTTGAACACTGCCGAGGAATACACGGGCGTGCCCAGCGCCTTGTAGGCCGCCGCGTACACCTCGGCCGTGGGCAGGCCGCCCAGGTAGGCGAAGCGGTCGCCCATCTTCATGTAGATGGAGTTCATCAGCTCGATGTCGCCCACGCCGTCCTTGAAGCCCACGAGGTTGGCGTTGCGCTCGGCCAGGCGCGCGAGCGTCTCGGGCGTGAAGCGGCTCTGGCCACGGTTGTAGACGATGACGCCGAATTTCACGCTCCTGCAGACGGCCTCGACGTGCGCTGCCAGGCCCTCCTGGCCGGCCTCGGTGAGGTAGTGCGGCAGCAGCAGGATGCCGTGGGCGCCGGCCTTCTCGGCGGCCTGGGCGCACTGGATGGCGAAACGCGTCGGCCCGCCGGCGCCCGCGATGATCGGCACCTTGCCGCGGCAGGTCTGCACGGCGGTCTCGATGATGGCGGGGTATTCGTCGGCGGTGAGCGAGAAGAACTCGCCCGTGCCGCCGGCGGCGAAGAGCGCGCTGGCGCCATAGGGGGCGAGCCATTCGAGGCGCTCGGCGTAGCCGCGGGCATTGAAGTTGCCTTCGCTGTCGAAGTCCGTCAGCGGGAAGGAAAGCAGGCCGGAGCCCATGATGGTCTTGAGTTCTTGAGGTTGCATGGCGAAAGCCCGGAAGTGGTTCGGAAAGCGGGTAGGGTGGTGGGGATGGGGAAATTCCTGCAGGGGGCGGTGCGTCAGTCCAGCCGGATCTGCGCCGCGGACACGACGCCGGCCCAGCGGGCACGTTCCTTTTCGAAGAAGCGGTCCTGCTCGGCGGGCGCCATCGTGACCACTTCGGCACCCTGGCCGGTCAGGCGCGAGCGGATGTCGGGGGTGCGGATGACGGAAATGAGTGCGGCGTTGATGCGCTGGACGACTGCCTCGGGCGTGCCGCGGGGCACCAGCACGCCTTGCCAGGTGCCCGATTCGAAGCCCGGGACGCCCTGCTCGGCGATGGTGGGCACGTCGGGCAGCAGGGGCATGCGGGTGCCCTTGGAAAGCCCGAGCACTTTCAGCTTGCCGCTCTGCACGTGGGGCAGGGTGGCGAGCATGCCGTTCATGAGCACCTGGGTCTGGCCGGCCATGGTGTCCTGGATGGCCGTCACACCGCCCTTGTAGGGTACGTACTGCCAGCGCGCGCCGCTGGCCGCGGCGAGGGCCACGCCGGCCAGGTGCGGCGCGCTGCCCGTGGCCGTCACGGCGAAGTTCAGGTCGCTCGTGCGCGACAGCGCGATCAGCTCCTTGAGGTTGCGGGCCGGCACGGAGGGATGCACCACCAGCATGTGGGGCGAGTAGGCGAGCATCGTCGTGCCGCGCAGATCTTTGGAGGGATCGAAAGGCAGCTTGGTATAGACCGAGGGGCTGATCGCCAGGGCGCCCACGTCGCACAGCAGCAGCGTGTAGCCGTCCGGCGTGGCCTTGGCCACGAAGTCCGCACCCAGGTTACCGTTGGCGCCGGGCTTGTTCTCCACCACCACCGGCTGCTTCAGGGCTTCCGAGAGGGGCTGGCTGATGGCGCGGGCGATGATGTCCGAGCTGCCGCCCGGCGGGTAGGGAACGACGATGCGCAGCGGCTTGGCGGGCCAGGGCGCCGCCGTCTGCGCAGCGGCGGACGCGCTGGCGAGGGCCAGGGCGGTGGCGTGCAGCAGGGTGCGTCGGGAAAAGGGCATGGTCTCTGTCTCCTGGATTTTGTTGTACGTCATCATACAACTGGGTCCGAAGAAAACAAGGGGGCGCTGCCCGTGGGCGTTTCGTCACATGGAAGGTGGCGTGGCGGGCTCGGTGTCGGCCTGGCTCCTGGCTGCCTCCTGGGCGAGGCGCAGGCGTTCGCGGCTGTTGGTGAGGTGGATGCGCATGGCCGCGCGCGCGGAGTCGGGGTCCTGCCGCGCGATGGCCGAGTAGATTTCCTCGTGCTCGCGGTTCACGCGGTCCAGGTACTCGGTGCTGCGCTGCACGCGCAGGGCCGCGATCCGGGTGCGCGGTATCAGCGTGGTGCCGAGGTGGTTCATGATGTCCGCGAAATACGGGTTGCCCGTGGCTTCCGCGATCTGCAGGTGGAAGCGGAAATCGTGCGCCACCGTGTCCCCCCCGCTGCGGACGTTGCGCTCGAAATCGTCCAGTGCCTGGGCCATGGCCTGCAGGTGTGCGTCACTGCGCCGCATGGCGGCCAGGCCCGCGGATTCGGTTTCCAGGCTGATGCGCAGTTCCAGCACGGCGAGCACGTCGGCCGACGTGCTGAGTTCGGAAGGATCGAGCCGGAACACGCCGCCCGCACGCGGCTGCAGCACGAAGGTCCCGATCCCGTGGCGGGTTTCCACGAGCCCGGCGGCCTGCAGCCGGGAGATCGCCTCGCGCACCACCGTACGGCTGACATCATGCGCGCGCATGATTTCGGACTCCGTGGGCAGCTTGTCGCCCGGTACCAGGATCCGGTCGCGGATCCTGCCCGAGAAATCCTCGACCACCGCATGGGCCAGGCCCCGCGCGCGGCGCACGGGCGGGGCGGCCGGCACGGGCCGGTCGGCGGGAGCGATGGGTGAGGGTAATCCCTTTGTCGAGGCGGCCATGGCCATGATCATAATCCCGTCGCGTTGTACGACAACATATGACAAATACCTGTAAAGAAAACGCCATGAGTCCGTCTTCCCGATTCCAGCGACTGCTGCTGACCGGCGCCGCCGGTGGTCTGGGGCACGTTCTGCGAGAGCGCGTGCGGCCTTTCGCGGAGATCGTGCGACTGTCCGACATCGCGGAGATGGAGCCCGCGCGGGACGGTTCCGAGGAAGTGGTGGTCTGCGACCTGGCCGACAAGGCTGCCGTGGATGCACTGGTGGCCGGTTGCGACGCCATCGTGCACCTGGGCGGGGTATCGGTGGAGCGGCCGTTCGAACAGATCCTCGAGGCCAACATCAAGGGCGTCTTCCACATCTACGAAGGGGCTCGCCGCCACGGGGTGAAGCGGGTGGTGTTCGCCAGCTCCAACCACGTCATCGGCTTCTACCGCCAGGACGAGCACATCGATGCCCTGGCACGCCGCCGGCCCGATGGCTACTACGGCCTCTCGAAGTCGTTCGGGGAGGACATGGCGAGTTTCTATCACGACCGCTATGGCATCGAGACGGTGAGCCTGCGCATCGGATCGTCGTTTCCCGAGCCCCGCGACCGGCGCATGATGAGCACCTGGCTGAGCTACGACGACCTGACGCAGCTGGTGCAGACGGCGCTGTTCACGCCGGACGTGGGCCACACGGTGGTGTACGGGGCTTCGGCCAACCGCGACCTGTGGTGGGACAACCATGCAGCTTCGCACCTGGGGTATGCGCCCAAGGACAGTTCCGAGCCGTTCCGCTCGAAGGTGGAGGCGCAGCCCGCCCCGGCGCCGGATGACCCCGTGGCCCTCTACCAGGGGGGCGCTTTCACGGCCCAGGGGCCGTTCGAGGGATGAGCGGCATGCAGGGCATACCTTCGAGCCAGGCTGAACTGGTGCTGGATGCGCGCTGCACCACGGGCGAGAGCCCGGTATGGCGCACGGCGGAGGAATCGCTGTACTGGACCGACATTCCCCGTGCCGTGCTGCACCGCTGGTCGGCGCGCACGGGCACCAGGACGGAATGGCCGGCGCCCGAGATGGTGGCCTGCATGGCGGCCTGGGCCGGCCGGCCGGGCCGCTGGATCGCCGGCCTGGAGACGGGGCTGTTCGCACTGGATCTTCCGCAGGTCGGCGGTGCGCTGGCGGCCGAGCGCCTGGCCGGGGTGGCGCATGCCTCGCCCGGCATGCGCTTCAACGATGGCCGGTGCGACCGGCAGGGGCGTTTCATCGCGGGCACCATGCTGATGGACATGGCGGCCGCCTCCCCGGTGGGGGCCGTCTTCCGCTTCGGCGGCAGGGAGCTGGCTGCCGGCAGCGCCACGAACCTGGATCCCGGGCCGCTGATCGTGCCCAACGGCATCGCCTTCAGCCCGGACGGGCGGACGATGTACCTGTCGGATTCGCACCCGCAGGTACAGAAGATCTGGGCGTTCGATTACGACACCGCCACGGGAACCCCGCACCGCCGCCGCCTGTTCGTGGACATGGCGCCGCTGCCGGGACGCCCGGACGGCGCGGCGATCGACGTGGACGGTGGCTACTGGATCTGCGGCAACGATGCCGGCCTGGTGCACCGCTTCACCCCGGACGGCCGGCTGGACCGCTCGCTGGCGGTGCCGGTCAAGAAGCCGGCGATGTGCGCGTTCGGCGGGCCGCGGCTGGACACGCTCTTCGTCACCTCGATCCGGCCCAGCGCGGAGGCGGACCTGGCGGACCAGCCCTTGGCCGGCGGCGTGTTCGCGCTGCATCCGGGCACGCAGGGCCTGCCGGAACCCGAGTTCGATCCCGCGGCGGAGTGACCCCTTTTCAGCTGACAGACATCTCCAAGAGGTAGAAAGCATGAAGTTCATCAAGACCACCCTGGCTGCCGTGGCGGCCTGCCTGACGGCCTTCGCGGCGCAGGCGACGGAATTCCGCTCCGCCGACATCCATCCCGACGATTACCCCACCGTGACCGCGGTGAAGTTCATGGGCGAGCGCCTGAAGGCGCTGTCGGGCGGAAAGCACACCATCAAGGTGTACAGCAGCGGCGCCCTGGGCAACGAAAAGGATGCCATCGAGCAGGCGAAGATCGGCGCGTTGCAGATGGTGCGCATCAACATCGGCGCGATGAACAACATCTGCCCAGAGACCGTGGTGCCGACCATGCCCTTCCTGTTCCGCTCGGTGGAGCACCTGCACAAGGTGCTGGACGGCCCGGTGGGCGAGGAGATCCTGAAGGCCTGCGAACGCCAGGGCTTCGTGGGCCTGGCCTATTACGACAGCGGCGCGCGCTCCATGTTCACGGCCAAGAAGCCGGTGCGCAAGTTCGAGGACATGAAGGGCATGAAGGTGCGCGTGCAGCAGTCGGACCTGTGGGTGTCCATGCTGGAGGCCATGGGCGCCAATGCCACGCCGATGCCCATGGGCGAGGTGTACACGGGCCTCAAGACCGGCCTGATCGACGCCGCAGAGAACAACTACCCCACCTACGAAAGCTCGCGCTCCTTCGAGGTTGCCAAGTACTACAGCAAGACCGAGCATTCCATGGCCCCGGAAATGCTGCTCTTTTCCAAGCGCGCCTGGGACCGCCTCTCGCCGCAGGAGCAGGGCTGGATCCGCCAGGCCGCGAAGGAGTCCGTGCCCTACATGCGCAAGCAATGGGCCGAGCGCGAGGTGAAGTCGCTCGCCACCGTGAAGGCCGGCGGCGCGGAGATCATCGAGATCGACAAGGCCCCGTTCCAGGCCGCGATGAAGCCCGTGTATGACAAGTTCATCACCGACGCGAAGCTGAAGGACCTCGTCAAGCGCGTGCAGGACACGCAGTGATCCTCCCATCCCCGGGCCGTCCCAACGGAAGCCCGGGGATTTTTTCATCCCCGATCAACATGTACACCCAAATCTGCCGCACGCTCGCGCGTGCCTGCATGTGGCTGGGCATCCTCGGGCTCGTGGCGGTGATCTGCGCCGTGAGCTGGCAGGTGTTCGGCCGGTATGTCCTCAACAACACGCCCACCTGGGCGGAAAGCCTGGCCCTGCTGCTGGTGCTCTACGTGACCATGTTCGGCGTGGCCGTGGGCGTGAGGGATGCCGGGCACATCGGGCTCGAGTCCTTCCTGGTGCTGGCGCCCGACTGGCTGCGCCTGAAGATGGAGTACCTGATCCACGTGCTCATCCTGGTGTTCGGCGCGGCCATGGCCTGGAACTGCGCATCGCTCGCCCAGTCGGTGTGGGAATACCGCCTGCCCACGCTCTTCATCTCCGAGGGCTGGAAATACGTGCCCGCCAGCATCGCCGGCGTGCTCATCGTGCTGTTCTCCATCGAGCACATCATCGCGCTGGCCCAGGGCCGCGAAGTCGAACCCGCCTGGGGCTGATCCATGACCGTGCCACTCCTGATCCTGTGCGTGTCGTTCACGCTCTTCCTGCTGCTGGGCGTGCCGGTGGCGTTCTCCATCGGCCTCTCGGCCCTGGCCACCCTGGCCTACGAAGGCCTGCCGCTGGAGGTGGGCTTCCAGCAGATGACCTCCGGCATGGGGATCTTCTCGTTCCTGGCGATCCCGTTCTTCATCTTCGCGGGCGAGCTCATGCTGTATGGCGGCATCGCCGACCGCATCGTCAACTTCGCGCGGGCCCTGGTGGGCCACGTGCGCGGCGGACTGGGCATGTCCAACGTCGTGGCCTGCACGCTGTTCGGCGGGGTTTCGGGCTCGCCGGTGGCCGACGTGTCCGCGATGGGCGCGGTGATGATCCCAATGATGAAGAAAGAGGGCTACCACGCCGACTACGCCGTGAACGTGACGACGCACGCGGCACTGGTGGGCGCGCTCATGCCGACGAGCCACAACCTCATCATCTACTCGCTCGCCGCAGGCGGCAAGGTCTCGATCGCGGCGCTGATCCTCGCGGCGCTGATTCCTGCCCTGGTGCTCACGATCAGCAATCTGGCGGCGGCGTATCTCGTGGCCGTTAAGCGCGGCTACCCCAAGGGCACGTTTCCCGGCTGGCACATCGTGGCCCGTTCGTTCGCGGCGGCGCTGCCGGGCCTCTTCATCGTCGTGCTGATCCTGGGGGGGATCCTCTCGGGCATCTTCACCGCGACGGAGTCGGCGGCGGTGGCGGTGCTCTACGCGCTGGCGCTCACCATCTTCCTCTACCGCACTTTGACGCGGGAGCACTTCATCAAGGCCGCCTCCAAGGCCGTGCGCACCACGGGCGTGATCCTGCTGCTGATCGGCATCTCCAGCACCTTCGGCTATCTCATCAGCCTCTACGGCGTGGCGGAGCTGACGGGCGAGATGCTGTCCCAGGTGACCAGCACGCCCTGGGTGATCTTCCTGCTGATCAACGTCATCCTGTTCGTGCTGGGCACCTTCCTGGACATGGCGGCGACCATCCTGCTGTGCACGCCCATCTTCCTGCCGATCGCGCAGCACTACGGCATGAGCTCGGTGCAGTTCGGCATCGTGATGCTGATCAACTGCGCGCTGGGCCTGAACACGCCGCCCGTGGGCACGACCCAGTTCGTGGGCTGCGCGATCGGCGGGGTGTCGGTCGGTACGGTGATGCGGACCATCTGGCCGTTCTACGGGGCGCTGATCTTCGCGCTCGCGCTGGTCACCTTCGTGCCGTCGTTCTCGACCTGGCTGCCCGGCATGTTCATGGTCGTGCGCTGAGGGACGCATTGCGATGACGACGCCCCTGACCATCCGCATGCACGATGCCGACAACGTCGCCATCGTGGCCAACGACGGCGGCCTGCCTGCCGGCACGCCGCTGCCCTCGGGCATCACGCTGCGCGAGCACGTGCCGCAGGCCCACAAGGTGGCGCTCGCGGACATCCCCGAGGGCGGTGCCGTGCGGCGCTACAACGTGCCCATCGGCTATGCCATCCGGCCGATCGCGGCCGGCAGCTGGGTGCACGAAAAGCTGCTGCACATGCCCGACGCGCGCTCGCTCGAAGGCCTGCCCATCGCCACGGCCAGGCCGCCGGCCCTGCCGCCGCTGGAGGGCTACACCTTCGAGGGCTACCGCAATGCCGACGGTTCGGTGGGTACGCGCAACATCCTGGCCATCACCGAGACCGTGCAGTGCGTGGCCGGCGTGACCGGATTCGCCGTGCAGCGCATCAAGGCGGAACTGCTGCCGAAGTACCCGCATGTTGATGACGTGGTGGCCCTGGCCCACACCTATGGTTGCGGCGTGGCCATCGATGCGCCCGATGCGGTGATCCCGATCCGCACGCTGCGCAACATCAGCCTCAACCCGAATTTCGGCGGCGAGGTGATGGTGGTCAGCCTGGGCTGCGAGAAGCTGCAGCCCGAGCGCCTGCTGCCGCCCGGTGCCATACCGCTGGTGGACGAACGCACGCTGCAGGAGGCCCCGCTCGACGTGGTCTGCCTGCAGGACGAGGCCCATGTGGGCTTCATGTCCATGGTCGATTCGGTGATGCGCCAGGCCGAACTGCATCTGGAGCGCCTGAACCGCCGCCGCCGCGAGACCGTGCCGGCCAGCGAGCTGGTGGTGGGCGTGCAATGCGGTGGCAGCGATGCGTTCAGTGGTGTCACCGCCAATCCGGCCGTGGGGTTCTGCACCGACCTGCTGGTGCGCGCGGGCGCCACGGTGATGTTCAGCGAGGTGACCGAGGTGCGCGACGGCATCGACCAGCTCACCTCCCGCGCGGCGTCGCCCGAGGTGGCCGAAGCCATGATCCGCGAGATGGCCTGGTACGACGCCTACCTGAGCCAGGGCCGTGTGGACCGCAGCGCCAACACCACGCCGGGCAACAAGAAAGGGGGCCTGTCCAACATCGTCGAGAAGGCCATGGGCTCGATCGTCAAGAGTGGCAGCGCACCCATCAGCGGCGTGGTGGCACCCGGCGAGAAGGCGCGGCAGAAGGGACTGCTCTATGCCGCCACCCCCGCCAGCGACTTCATCTGCGGCACGCTGCAGGTGGCCGCGGGCATGAACCTGCACGTCTTCACCACCGGCCGGGGAACGCCCTATGGGCTGGCCGAAGTACCGGTCATCAAGGTGGCCACGCGCAGCGACCTGGCGCGGCGCTGGCACGACCTGATGGACGTGAACGCCGGGCGCATCGCCGACGGCGAGGCCAGCATCGAGGAGATGGGCTGGGAGATGTTCCGCCTGATGCTGGACGTGGCCAGCGGCCGCAGGAAAACCTGGGCCGAGCACTGGAAGCTCGCCAACGCCCTGGTGCTGTTCAATCCCGCGCCCGTGACCTGACCGACCGGACGCATCCGGCTGCCCGGGCGCTGCGCCCACCTCGCATTCTTTTAACGACAAGGAGACAACCACCATGCAGCGCAGGACTTTCACCCTCCATGCCCTGGCCCTCGGCGCAGGTAGCGCCCTGGGCGCCTTGCCGGCCCTCGCCCAGGCGCCGTGGCCCGCAGGCAAGACCATCACCTACCTGGTGCCGTTCGCGGCGGGTGGCACGACCGACACGCTGGGCCGGCTGATCAGCCAGCAGCTGGGCACGGCCCTGGGCACCACGGTGGTCGTGGACAACAAGGGTGGGGCGGGCGGCAGCGTGGGTTCCGAGATCGCGGCACGGGCCGCCCCGGACGGCTACACGCTGCTGGGGGGCACCATCAGCTCGCACGCGATCAACGTGAGCCTCTATCCCAAGCTGGGCTACGACCCGGTCAAATCCTTCGCGCCCGTGACGCTGATCGGCACCAATCCTGTGGTGCTCGTGGTGGCCGCCGGCAGCCCCTACAAGACGCTGCAGGACGTGCTCGCGGCGGCGAAGGCCAAGCCTGGCGGGCTTTCGTCGGCCTCGGCCGGCACGGGTACCTCGCAGCATCTGGCCCTGGAACTGCTGGCCTACAGGTCGGGCGTGAAGTTCACCCACGTGCCCTACAAAGGAAGCGGACCTGCGATCCAGGACGTGATCGGCGGCCAGGTGGACATGATGTTCGACACCACCGTGGTCGCGGCGCCGCACATCCAGAGCGGCAAGCTGCGCGCGATCGCCGTCACCTCGGCGAAGCGGCTGGCGTCCATGCCCGACGTGCCCACGGTGGCCGAATCGGGCGTGGCCAGCCTGAAGGACTTCGAGGTGGTGTCCTGGCAGGCGATCTTCGTGCCCGCGGGAACGCCCGCGCCCATCGTCAACCGGCTGCACGACGAGATCCGCAAGATCCTTGCCCAGCCCGACATGCAGGCCCGGCTCAGGGGCTTCGGCATGGAGCCGGCGGACCTGACCACCGCCCAGATCGCAGCCTTCCAGAAGGCCGAGGTCGAGAAATGGGCCCAGGTCATCAAGGCCGCGAACGTGAAGGCCGATTGAGGCCGGGGCGCGGTCAGAGCAACTGCGCGCGCAATCCCACCATGATGCGACGGCCGGCGGCGGGCTCGAAGAAGCGCCCGTTGCCGTCGTTGACGATCAGCGAGCCTGCGTAGCGGCGGTCGAACAGGTTGTCCAGCCGCGCCCAGGCCTGCCAGCGCACGGAGCCTCCGGTCTTCCATCCATAGCCGGCCTGCAGTCCGGCGACGGCATAGCCGGGGGCCGCCTCGGTGTTGGCGTCGTTGGCCTGCACCCGGGAGGACAGGTCCACCGCGGCGCCCAGCGTCCACCGTGCGTCGGGCGCGTAGTCCAGCGACAGGCGGGCCGTGTGGCGCGCCGTGCCCGGCAGGCGGTTGCCGGAAGGCACCGCCACGCCGCCCGCGCCGGTGTAGGGACTGGCGAAGAAGGCGTCCAGATAGGTGTAGGCGGCGCGCGGTACGAAGGCGCCCATGCGCGCGCTCCAGCCCAGTTCCATGCCGCGGCGCCGCACGCGGTCGGCATTCTGGTACACCGTGCGGCCATTGACCGTCGCCGCGGGAACGATCTCTCCGCGCGTGCGGGCGTCGAACCAGGCGGCCTCCAGGCGGTGCACGCCGCCCTGCCATTTGGCGCCCACCTCGAACTGGCGGTTGCGCGCGGCTTCCAGCCCGTAGTTCGGACCGCTGTTGCTGCGGCTGTAGGCCATCTCGGCCAGCGTGGGCGTCTCGATGCCTCCACCGGCATTGGCATACAGGTTCAGGTGCTCCGAAGCGGCCCAGACCAGGCCCACGGCCGGGCTGGTGCGATGCCAGGTGCGCTCGCCGCTGTCGTCGGGGTTGGCGGCGCTGGCCGGAAAGCGGTCGTCCACGGCCAGCCGGACCCGGGTCGCTCGCAGCCCGGCGATCGCGCGCACGGTGGGGGCGATCCAGGCGTCCACCTGGGCGAAGAGGTCGGTGTTGCCCGCACGGTCCTGCTCGTCGCGCCGCAGCGCGCCGGGCACGCCCGTATCGTTGACGAAACCCTGGCGGTGCTCGGAGAGCCGGTCGGCATCCAGCCCCACCGTCCAGGACCAGGGCAGGCCCGCGGCAGTGCGGTCGCTGTGCGTCCAGGCGGCGCCGAGGCCGTAGTAGTCGCGGTCCAGGTCCACCACGCCGCCGGCGCTGTTGGCGGCCCCGCCGGAGAAGGACAGGGTCTGGAACAGGCTGCGGGTGCCGCCGTAGAGCCTTGCGCGCACGCTGTCCGTGGCGCTCAGCGCATGCTCCACCACCAGGCCGAGCTGGTTCTGCCGCACGGTCTTGCGGGTGTCGAAGCTGTACGCCACCGCCGGGGCCTGGCGGGGATCGGCCCGCCACTGCTCGCGCGTCAGGCCGAGCGGGTCCTGCGCCAGCGGCTGGTCGAAAAGGTTCACCAGCACCGTGACGCGGGTGTCGCCGGAGGGCCGTGCCACCACCTTGGCGTTCAGGTGCGTGCGGCGCGCGGCGCCGTGGTCCCGCCAGCCGTCGGTCTCGAAGCGGGAGATGTCCACCAGCCCGCCCAGGGTCCGGTCGCCCGCGTCGAACGATGCCTCGGCCATGCGCTGGCCGTAGGACCCCGCGGCCACCGAGGCCGAGGCCCCGCCGCCTTCCCGTGGATCGCGCGTGGTGACCTGCAGCACGCCGCCCGCCGCGTTGCCGTACTGCTGGGCGAGCGGCCCGCGCAGTACTTCCACCTGCGAGGCGGATGGCAGCTGGGCCGTGGCCGCCTGGCCCTGGCCGTCCGGCATCGTGGCCGGGATGCCATCGACGAGGATGCGCACGCCCCGCACGCCGAAGGTGGAGCGCGACCCGAAGCCGCGCACCGCGATCTGGAGATCCTGCGCGTAGTTCTGGCGGTCGGACACCGCCACGCCGGGCTGGCCGGCCAGCAGTTCGGACAGGTTCACGAGCGGCGTCGTGGCGGTGAAAGGGTCCAGGGCGATGGCCGTATGGCTCGCGGCGGCATCGAAGCGGCGCTGGGCCGCCGCCTGGCCGCCGGACACCTCGACGGCCGGCAGCGCGGGGTCGGGGCCGGGGCCGGCGGCCTGGGCCATGGCTGCCTGCGGGCTGCCGGCCCACAGCGCACAGCCGGCCACGACCGCCCAGACCGGCGCCGAAGCACGGGCGGCGGGGCCGGAGGGCGAAAGGAAGAGGGCCGCGTTCTGGAGAGGGGCTATGCCGCGCATGCGGATCAGCTGCGCGGCGCCGGGGCCTGGCCGACCACGCTGCTGGGCTGCGCCGGCTCGATCACGCCGCACAGGACGCGGCCACCGGAGTTGCCGGCCGGATTGCTCTTGTAGTCGTCTTCCTTCTCGTGCACCACGAGGGCACGGCCCATGATGGAAGCCTTGCCCGGGGTGAGCGTGACGTTGGTGTTCAGGTAGCGCAGCGTGCCGCGGCCATCCGCGCCCACGGTGATGTTGGGCAACTCGCCGGCATGGGCCTTGTCGATGGGCGCTCCGGGCTGGCCGTGCTGGTGGGACATGCCGGGGTCGAAATGCCCGCCCGCGGCGCCAAAGGGGATGGTCTTGCCGGTGGCGGCATCCGGCCCGGGAGCGCACTGGCCATTGGCGTGGATGTGGAAGCCGTGCAGGCCGGAGGAAAGCCCCTGCACCTGCGCGGCGATTTCCACGCCGCTGGGCGTTTCAGTCAGGACGGCCGTGCCCGCAGGCTGGCCGTCCGCGGTCATCAGGCGGGCCGAGGCCGTGGCGCGCTCCGGGCCGGGTACCGGCATCTTCGTGGCGCTGCCGGCAGCTTCCACGGCGTGGGCGGCGGGCGTGCCCTGTGCCTGGCCCGGGCCCTGGGCACCGCAACCCGCGAGGGCGAGCGCGGCACCCGCAGCCGCCAGCGCGGCGGCCGGGCGCAGGAGACGGAGAGAGGAGGGGATCGGGCGGAACAGGTGCAGGGTCATGGTCGGCGGTCGGTGTAGAAGGACAAAAGGCCCTGCAATGCAGGGCCGCGGCACCCGAGCAGCATGCGGCGCGATTTCCGCCTGCCGCGTAGGACAACCGCCCGGGGAGCCCGGCTGGGCCTCCGGCAGCGGCAGCCGCGCCATCCCGGAAAGGGGCTCAGGCGCCGGATTTGCGGACGAGCCGCAGGATACTGGAGAAATCCAGTCCGCCGTGGCCGGCCAGGCTATGCGCCGCATAAAGGCTGCGCGCAAGTCCCCCCAGAGGTGTGGCCGCTTTCACTGCGGTGGCGTTCTCCTGCGCGAGCCCGAGGTCCTTGAGCATCAGGTCGGTGCCGAAGCCTCCCGCGTAGTCCTTGCTCGCCGGGGCCTGGGGCATGACGCCGGGCCAGGGGTTGTATTTCTCCAGGGCCCAGTTGCCGCCCGAACTGCGGCGCATGATCTCGCTCAGCACCGCCGGGTCCAGGCCGTTGGCGACGCCCAGGGCGAGGGCCTCGCTGGTGCCGGCCATCAGGATGCCCAGCAGCATGTTGTTGCAGATCTTGGCGGTCTGGCCCGCGCCCACACCACCCGCGTGGAAGATGTTGGCGCCCATTTTCTCCAGCACCGGGCGGGCGCGTTCCAGATCGGCCGCATCCCCGCCGACCATGAAGGTCAGCGTGCCGGCGATGGCACCGCCCGTGCCGCCGGAGACGGGCGCGTCGATGAAGGCGATGCCGCGTTCCCGCGCGGCATCGGCCACCTTGCGCGATGTGGCCGCCGCGATGGTGGAGCAGTCGATCACCAGCGTGCCGGCGGGCAACTGGGGCAGCAGGCCGGCCTGCTGGCCGCTTCCCAGGAAAAGCGCCTCCACGTGCGGGCTGGCCGGCAGCATGCTGATGACCACCTCGGCACCCTCCACGCAGGCGCCGGCATCGGTGGCGATGCGCACCCCGTCGGCCGCCAGCCTGTCGCAGGCGGGCCTGGACAGGTCGAAAGCGCCGACGTCATGGCCGGCTTTGTGCAGGTTCAGGGCCATGGGGCCGCCCATGTTGCCCAGGCCGATGAATGCGATCTTCATGTGTTGTCTCCTTGGGGTGGTGAATCGGTGTGCAGGCCGGTGGACGGGACGCGTCCCTTCAGTCATCGGCCTCGAAAATGCTGTGGCGCCGCGGGGCTGTCTTGGCCGGCGGTGCTTTCGAGGCCGGGGCCGCAGTCGGGGCAGTCTTGCGGCGCTTCGGGCTCGCTTTGGCGCGCGGGTTGTAGGCCAGGGCTTCATCCAGCCAGAAGGCCCATTGCGCGGCACGCGCATAGCCGTGCGGCTCGATCCAGAAGTAGCCCTGCATGCCGCCGGGAGAGAGCTCGCGCGTGTTCTGCATTTCCTGGAATTCGCCGTGGCGCTCCGGTGGCAGTCGCACCAGCAGCTCCGCACCTTTCACGCCGATGCAGAGCTTGCCGTCCACGAAGAAGGCCCGGCAACCGAACAGCGTGCGTTCTTCCATTGCCGTGGGGCCGCACCGCTGCGCGAGCGCATCGCGCACGGCATCGATGAGGTGCAGTGTCTCGTCGGAGAGGGGGCGGACAGGCATCTGACGGCGCTTCAACCGATGGTGCGGCAGGGCTCAGCGGATCGCGTCCGGCGCGTCGCCGTCCAGCATGCGCCGGGCGATGATGACGCGCATGATCTCGTTCGTGCCCTCCAGGATCTGGTGCACGCGCACATCGCGCAGCAGGCGCTCCAGCGGATATTCGCGGATGTAGCCATAGCCGCCGTGCAACTGCAGCGCCTCGTTCACCACGGCGAAGCCCGCATCGGTGGCGAAGCGCTTGGCCATGGCGCAGTAGGTGGAGGCGTCGCGCGCACCGGCATCGAGTTTGCTGGCGGCCAGCCGCACCATCTGCCGCGCGGCGACCAGCTCGGTTGCCATGTCGGCCAGCTTGAACTGCAGGGCCTGGAAGCTGGCGATGGCCTTGCCGAACTGTTTGCGGTCCTGCATGTATTGCCGTGCGGCGTTCAGCGCGCCCTGGGCCGCACCCACCGAACAGGTGGCGATGTTGATGCGGCCCCCGTCCAGGCCCTTCATGGCGATCTTGAAGCCCTCGCCCTCGGCTCCCAGCAGATGGTCGGCCGGGACGCGTACGTTGTCGAAACTGATGGTGCGCGTGGGCTGGCTGTTCCAGCCCATCTTCTCTTCCTTCCTGCCATAGTGGATGCCCGCCGCATCCGCCGGCACGGCGAAGGCGCTGATCCCTCCCGCGCCGGAATCGGGCGCGCCCGTGCGGGCCATGAGCACCAGCACATCGGTGCTGCCGGCGCCGCTGATGAAGGCCTTGGCACCGTTGACCACGTATTCGTTTCCGGCGCGCTCGGCGCGTGTCTTGAGCGAGGCCGCGTCCGAGCCCGCGCCCGGCTCGGTCAGGCAATAGCTGGCGAGCTTCTCGCCGCTGGTGAGCAGCGGGCCCCAGCGGTCCCGCACCGCATCGGTGGCCCAGGTGCCCAGCATCCAGGTCGCCATGTTGTGGATCGTGATGAAGGCGGTGGTGGAGGGGTCGATGGCGGCCATCTCTTCGAACACCAGCGTGGCGTCCAGCCGGGGCAGGGCGAGGCCGCCGGCGTTCTCGGGTGCGTA
The DNA here is from genome assembly GCF_042847045.1 of Acidovorax sacchari. Lineage (NCBI taxonomy): Bacteria > Pseudomonadati > Pseudomonadota > Betaproteobacteria > Burkholderiales > Comamonadaceae > Acidovorax > Acidovorax sacchari. The sequence continues at coordinate 3,059,318 of NZ_AP035783.1, read as the reverse complement.
GAGGCCGCAGAAGCCCAGGGCGCCGGCTTTCGCGATCGCCTCGCGCGGGAAGATGCCTTCCGCGTCCCAGTGCGCGGCATGGGGCGCCAGTTCGGCCCGGGCGAATTCCCGGGCGGTGTCGGCGAAGGCGCGTTGTTCTTCGGTCAGCTCGAAATCCATGGTACGTGTCTCGTCCTGCTCATTGTTTTGTCTTTGCCGTCCTGGTGGGCGACGTGGATGCGCCGTCCCCGTTAGGGTTTCGCGGATGGATGCTCCAGTGTCAGCCAGCGCATCAGGCCCCGGCGCCGCGATTCGGTTTCAGCCGCCAGGCACTCGTGGTAGAGCCGCGGCCCTTCGGGCAGCGCTTCGGTCGCCCGCGTCGCCTGCTTGCACCGCGTGACGCGCTCGCGCTGCCACGCGGCCTGCTCCTGCCGCAGCTGCGGCCGCTCGTGCGCCGACAGCGCCCGCATCACGTCGCCGTACAGGATCGCGATGGCGGTATCCGCCTGCTGCCAGGCCTGCACCGCACAGGCATTGGTTTCGGCGACCGTGCCCCCGGGCTGGCAGGCCGCACCCGCCTGGGCATGCGCGCCGGCACTGCACATCAAAACGGCGAGGGCTACAGCGACTCTGAATGCCTCGGTCGGTCGTTGCCAAATCTTGAGAATGTCCATCCTTCGCTTGTACCACTGCACCAGATACTGGTGCGGCCCAGGCCAGCGGCAGCCGCGCAGCGGCTCAGGGGGTTATTTCAGGCTTATCGTCGTGTTCACGCCATGGCCGATCGTGCTGTCGTCGAACCACCGCGCCGTCACCGTCTTGGTCTGGGTATAGAACAGCACCACCTGCTTGCCGTAAGGTCCCAGGTCGCCGAGCTTGGAGGCGCGCGAGCCCGAGAAAGAGAACAGCGGCACCGGCACGGGAATCGGCACGTTGATGCCCACCTGGCCCACGTCGATCTCTTCCTGGAACTTGCGCGCCGCCGCGCCCGACTGCGTGAAGATGGCGGTGCCGTTGCCGTTCGGATTGGCGTTGATGAACTCGATCGCCTCGTCGATGTCCTTGGCCGCCGCCAGGCACAGCACGGGGCCGAAGATCTCCTGGTCGTAGATGGACATGCCGGGCTTCACGCCGCTGAAGATGGTCGGTCCGACGAAGTTGCCCTTCTCGTAACCCGCCACCTGGGGCTTGCGGCCGTCCAGCTCCAGCGTCGCGCCGTCAGCGATGCCGCGCTCGATCAGGCCCTCCACACGGTCCCTGGCGGCGCAGGAGACCAGCGGTCCCACGTCCGTGCCCTTCTCGGTGCCGGCATTCACCTTGAGCGTCCTGGCCTTGGCGACCAGGTCGGGAATCCACTGCTGCGCCTCGCCCACCAGCACCACCACCGACAGCGCCATGCAGCGCTGGCCCGCGGCGCCGAAGGCCGCGCCGGCCAGGGCGTTGAGCGTCTGCTCCTTGTTGGCGTCGGGCATGACGATGGCGTGGTTCTTCGCGCCCATCATGCACTGCACGCGCTTGCCGTTCAGGCTGGCGCGGTTGTAGACGTGCGTGCCGACCTTGGTCGAGCCCACGAAGCTGATGGCCTTGATGTCGGGGTGGTCGCAGATGGCATTCACCGCATCCTCGCCGCCGTGCACCACGTTCAGCACGCCGGGCGGGATGCCGGCCTCCAGCGCCAGTTCGCACAGGCGCATGGTCACCATCGGGTCCTGCTCGCTGGGCTTGAGCACGAAGGTGTTGCCGGTGGCGATGGCCATGGGGAACATCCAGAGCGGGATCATGGCCGGGAAGTTGAACGGCGTGATGCCCGCACACACCCCCAGCGGCTGCATCAGCGTATAGGTATCGACGCCGCCAGCCACGTTGTTGGCCAGTTCGCCCAACTGAAGGTTGCCGATGGCGCTGGCATGCTCCACCACCTCCAGGCCGCGGAACACGTCGCCTTCGGCATCGGGCAGGGTCTTGCCCTGCTCGGCCGTCAGCAGTGCGGCCAGCTCGGCCATGTTCTCGCGGATGAGCTGCTGGTATTTCAGGAAGATGCGTGCCCGGGCGCCGATGGCGGTCTTCTTCCAGGTCTTGAAGGCTTCCTTGCCGGAGGCCACGGCGGCATCGATCTCTTCCGGCGTGGCGAAAGGCACGCGCGCGAGCACTTCCTGCGTGGCGGGGTTCACCACGTTGCGCCACTGGGTGGTCCTGGATTCGACGAACTTGCCGCCGATGAGCAGCTTGACCGTGGGCGCCAGTATGGCCGTGGATTGGGGGGCATTCATGCGCTTGTCTCCTGTCGGGGTTGGAATAAGTGCGCCGGCGCTGGCCCAGCGCGCCGGCACATGCTATCCGTGCGAAATTGCAAGATCAATAGAGAAAAATCGCACGGGTGCTTTGCGAAATTGCACAGCACAATCCCCACATCGAACACCACGTCACCGCCTTATGGATTGGGAAAACCTGCGCTATTTCCTGGAACTGGCCCGGACCGGCACGCTGGCCGCCGCTGCGCGCCGAACCGGCGTGGAACACACCACCGTCGCGCGCCGCATCCAGGCCCTGGAGAAACAGATGGGCGAATCCCTGTTCGCCCGCGAGGCCGGCGGGCACCGGCTGACCGAAGCGGGCCGGCACCTGCTTCCGGCCGTCGAGGCGATGGAGACGGCCGTGCTCGGCGTCGAGCGGGTGCGGCCCAGCGGCATCGGTCCTGCAGGCCTCGTGCGCGTGGGCGCCACGGAGGGCTTCGGCACGCAGGTGCTCGCTCCGCACCTCGCGCGGCTGACGCTGCAGTACCCGCACCTCAGCGTGGACCTGCTGGCCTTGCCCCGCATGCTGCACCTGTCCCGCCGGGAGGCGGACATCGTCATTTCGCTGGAGCGGCCCACGCGCGGCGCCGTGATCGTGTCCAAACTGGCGGACTACACCCTGCGCCTGTATGGCCAGAAGGAATATCTGGCCCGCAGGCCGGCCATCACCCGGCGCGAGGACCTGCGCCACCATGCATTCGTCAGCTATGTGGATGACCTGCTGTTCACCAAGGAACTGCAGTTCCTGGACCAGCTCGTGCCACCCGAGCGCTTCGCGTTCCGCAGCACCAGCGTCGCGGCGCAGTGCGAGGCGGTGCGTGCCGGGGCCGGACTGGGGGTGCTGCCGGCTTTCCTGGCCGACAGCGATCCACTGCTGGAGCGCGTGTTGCCCGAGGAGGCACGTTTCACCCGCACGTTCTGGATGAGCATGCCGGCCGAGGCCAAATACCAGGCGCGTACCCAGGCCGTCTGGGATTTCCTCAAGGAGGTCGGCCAACAGGAGGCTCCGAGGCTCATGCCCGCCTGATACGGGGTGTTTCAATTCAAAGAAACATTAATGGTCTGCATGACCTGTCAGATCAAGGTCCGTGCACGGAGGCGTGCAATCATCCCTGCATTGCATTCCAGAAGATTTCGAGGGTAGGGGCAGGGGAAGCGCTGCGGCTGACGGGGCTGTGCACTCCTGAAGGAGCCTGCTGCGTGCGTCGCGCCAGCATGCCGCGTGCCGTGTCGCCGCGGCGCCTGGGCCATGCGCCGCGCAGGTCGGTGTGAGACGTGCATGCGCTGCCAGTCGCCATCTCCCGGCCGGGGGCGCTGCCCGCATGCCATGGCTGTCGAGATCGCGGTCCCATGAACATTCTCATCTTCCATTCCATTCCCTATCCGCACGTGGAGTACCACCGCGGGATCGACCATTCCCGGCACGACGTGACCTATTTCGGTCCTGTGGAGGCGCTGGACACGGTGCCCGAGGGGCTGCGCTGCAGCAGGGTCGCGCGCCCCGGCGCCGCCGGGGCCTGCGAAGAGGCGCGTGCCTGGATGGCGGCCCATCCTTCCGTGGTGTTCGACCGGGTCATCGCCCTGTCGGAGGGGGAGCGCCTCGAGGCCGCCCGCCTGCGCGAATGGCTGGGCCTGCCGGGCGACCGGTCCGAGAAGGTCGCGGCCCTGCGCAACAAGCTCTGGATGAAACAGGCCGTCGCCGCCGCAGGGCTGCGCGTGCCGCGCTTCGCGTCCCTTCCCGCCTTCCTCGCCCGCCGGGATGGCCCTCCCTGGCAGGGTCGGACCGTCCTCAAGCCCCACAGCGGCGCGGCCAGCGAAGACGTGGCCGTCTTCGCGACCGCTTCGGAGGCCCGGGCCGCCGTGCTGGGCTTCTGCTCCGGCATTCCCCGGCTGGACGCCCTGCAGGCCGTGGACGCCTGCGGTGACTTCGAGGTGGAGGAGTACGTGGAAGGGCCCGTCCTGCACTTCGACGGGGTGGTCGCAGGCGGCACGGTCTTCGCGCTCGCCGCCAGCCGCTACCTCAATACCTGCCTGGACTATGCCCGCGGAGCGCCGCTGGGTTCCATCCACATTCCCCTGGACGAGCGCATGCGCCACTGGGTCGCACGCGCCCTGGAGGGGCTCGGCATGCGCGATGGCTGCTTCCACCTGGAGGCGATCGAGCAGGGTGGCGACCTGGTTTTCCTGGAGATCGACCATCCCGTCGATGTCCCCCACGGCATCGCCACGTTCGAGCGGGCCACGGGCATCCATCTGCCGTCGGTGGAGCTGCACCGGCTGCTCGGCGAGGCCGGGGAGAACGAAGCACCTCCCCTGGGGCGGGAGGCCGGCTTCGCCGATCCGGGGCGGTGCTGGCACGGCTGGTTCGCCGTGCCCGGGCACCACCTGGGTTGCGCCACCCATCCCGGCCTCGAGGGCATCGCCGTGTTCCGGCGCAGCGACGCGGTGGTCGGCTGGAGCGAGCTCCCGCCAGGCGCGCCGCTGCCCGGAAGGGTCACCTACCGGACCGATGCACTGCCGCTGGCAGGCATCGTCGCCACCGCGGCCCCGCCGCAAACCCAGGCCTGGATGGAGTCGCTTTTCGCGGCGGTGCAATGGAAGCCCGCCGCGCCGCATGCCGTGCCGGAAGCCGCCCCGGTTCCCGCGGCCGTGCAGCCGGCCACCGCATGAGCTGCCGCGTGCCGCCGGCCGGGTGCCGGCAAAAGTGGCGCGAGTTGGGTCTAAGATCCGCGCTTTCCGGCCAGCGGAACCACACGCCGCCCGCACTGTCGGGCGGCTCCTTTCCGGCCCTTGCCCGGCTTCGTCCGCCTCGAGCGGCGATGCGCGCGGGCCGGTTTCCCCAGTCTCTTCCATTGGAGTTCCCTGAATGACACCTCAGGCCACGCCCCCAGGGCACGACCCCGCGGGGCACGACCACCTGCAGCGCAACCTCACCAACCGGCACATCCAGCTCATCGCCATCGGCGGTGCGATCGGCACCGGGCTTTTCATGGGGTCCGGCAAGACCATCAGCCTCGCGGGCCCGTCCATCGTGTTCGTCTACATGGTGATCGGCTTCGTGCTGTTCTTCGTGATGCGCGCCATGGGCGAATTGCTGCTGTCCGACCTGCGCTACAAGTCCTTCATCGATTTTTCCGCCGACCTGCTCGGGCCCTGGGCAGGGTTCTTCACCGGCTGGACCTACTGGTTCTGCTGGATCGTGACGGGCATCGCCGACGTGATCGCGATATCGGCATACACCCAGTTCTGGTTTCCGCACATTCCGCAGTGGGCGCCGGCCCTGGCCTGCGTCGGCCTGCTGCTGTCGCTCAACCTCCTCACCGTCAAGCTCTTCGGCGAGATCGAATTCTGGTTCGCCATGGTCAAGATCGTCGCCATCGTGGCGCTGGTCGCCACCGGCCTGTACATGGTGGGCGCGGGCTTCGTCGCCCCGGCGGGGCACCAGGCCAGCCTGAGCAACCTCTGGAACGATGGCGGCATGTTCCCGCACGGGCTGATGGGCTTCTTCGCCGGCTTCCAGATCGCGGTGTTCGCCTTCTCGGGCATCGAGCTGGTGGGCACCACCGCGGCGGAGGCGCAGGATCCGGAGCGCAGCCTGCCGCGGGCCATCAACTCCATTCCCGTGCGCATCATCGTCTTCTACGTGCTGGCGCTGGTCGCCATCATGGCGGTCACGCCATGGCGCGAGGTCGTGCCCGGCAAGAGCCCGTTCGTGGAACTGTTCGTGCTCGCCGGGCTTCCGGCCGCTGCAGGCATCATCAACTTCGTCGTGCTGACTTCGGCCGCCTCGTCGGCCAACAGCGGCGTGTTCTCCACCAGCCGCATGCTCTACGGACTGGCGCTGAAAGAGGATGCACCCCGGGCCTTCCGCCACCTGTCGAAGCAGAGTGTTCCGTCCCGCGGCCTGCTGTTCTCGTGCACCTGCCTGCTGGCCGGTGCCCTGCTGATGTGGGTGATCCCCGACCTCGTGGAAGCGTTCACCCTGGTCACCACCGTGTCGGCCATCCTGTTCATGTTCACCTGGTCGCTGATCCTGCTGTCCTATATCGCCTACCGGCGCAACCGTCCGGAGCGGCACGCCGCATCCATCTACAGGATGCCCGGCGGCGTGGCGATGTGCGCGGCCTGCCTGGCGTTCTTCGTGTTCATCCTGGGGCTGCTGGCGCTGGAGTCGGACACGCGCAAGGCGCTCATCGCGACCCCGCTCTGGTTCGTGCTGCTGGGGGCGGCCTACAGCCTGCTGCGCCCCGGGTCCCGCCGGGCGGCTGCGCTGGCCGGCGACACGGGGATGGCTCCGGGCCCGGTGCCCGGACCGGCTTCCAGCCGCTGAACGCGCAGGGCGTTCCAGAGAGGGCGGCGCCGGGCCCTCGCGGGGCGCGGCATCGTGCCGCGCTGTCCGAAAAGCCGGGCGCTTGCCGCCTTCTTCCGGGGATCGGCGCGCCGCAGGCTGCGTAACCTTCCCGGGAGCGCATGCGGTTTCGCTCCGGGCAGGGTGCCCGGGCGGCGGGCGCCATTCCTGAGGAGCCTGCGGCCATGTCCCCCATCATTTCCGGTCTCGCGTCCGTCGCGTCCATGCTGTACAACGCAGCCTCCTCGTCCAGGTCGTCCTCCGGCCCGGCAGGCAAGGGTGCCGACACCTCCTCCCTGCCCGACCCCTCGGCGGTCGTGACGCTGAGCCAGGATGCGGGCGGCCTCGCCCGCCTGGCCGGCCAGGGCGTGATGGCGTCCACGGCACAGTCTCAGGCCGGCGTGCTGGCCACGGGCGGATCGGCCGGCGGTGCGCTGCAGGCGCTGTCGTCCAACCGCGCCGTGCCGAAGGAAGACTTCCAGGCGCTGCTCACGCGCTTCGGCGCCACGGACGCGCAGAAGGAGCAGCTCACGGCGGGCTTCGACGCCGACAAGGACGGCACCATCACGCGCGACGAATTCCTCCAGGGCCTCGCCCAGACGGCGGGCCCGCAGGGTTCGGGGGAGTTCGCTCAGTCCCTCCTGAAGCTGCTCGACCGCGGCGCCGCAGGCAATGCCGACGGCACGGTGGGCGCCAACGAGTTCAGCGCACTGACCACCGCGTTCGCGGACATGTCCCGGCGCCCGCGCAACATCCTCTGAAGGTGGCGGGGATTGGCCTGCAGCCTCCCGCGGCACCCGGGTGAGGCTACAATTGGAGGCTTTCCCGCAAAAACGTCGCCCGGCCGCAACCAAAGCAATCCTTCCATAAAGAGCAGTCCTCAGGTCCATCCCGAGGGCTCCGGGCGACCCGTAACCATCCGGAGAACCCAGTGCTTTTGTCTCTCAAGGGAACCTTCCCTCCCGCCATCCTGGCGCTCGCAGACGGCACGGTCTTTATTGGTCGCTCGATCGGTGCCACCGGCACCACGGTCGGTGAAGTGGTGTTCAACACCGCCATCACCGGCTACCAGGAAATCCTCACCGACCCCAGCTATTGCCAGCAGATCGTCACGCTGACGTATCCGCACATCGGCAACTACGGTGTCAACACGGAGGACGTCGAGGCCGACAAGATCCATGCCGCAGGTCTCATCATCAAGGACCTGCCCCTGCTGGCCAGCAATTTCCGCAGCACCGAAACGCTGTCGCAATACCTCGTGCGCGGGAGCACGGTGGCCATCGCCGACATCGACACCCGCAAGCTCACCCGCCTGCTGCGCGACAAGGGTGCGCAGAACGGCGCGATCCTGGGCCTGGCGGCCGGCGAGGCGGTGACGCAGGCGCGCATCGACGAAGCCCTGGCGGCCGCCAAGGCGGCGCCCAGCATGAAGGGCCTGGACCTCGCCCAGGTGGTGAGCACGCCGTCTTCCTACGTCTGGGAGCAGACCGAGTGGAAGCTCGGCGAAGGCTACGGCCGGCAGGAGGCTCCCCGCTTCCACGTGGTGGCGTACGACTACGGCGTGAAGAAGAACATCCTGCGCATGCTGGCCGAGCGGGGCTGCAAGCTCACCGTGGTGCCGGCGAAGACCCCGGCCGCCGACGTGCTCGCGATGCGCCCGGACGGCGTGTTCCTGTCCAACGGCCCCGGCGATCCGGAACCCTGCGACTACGCCATCGAGGCCACGCGCCAGATCATCGATGCCGGCGTGCCCACCTTCGGCATCTGCCTGGGCCACCAGATCATGGCCCTGGCGAGCGGCGCGAAGACCTTCAAGATGGACAACAGCCACCACGGCGCCAACCATCCCGTGAAGGACCTGGACAACGGCCGCGTGAGCATCACCAGCCAGAACCACGGCTTCGCCGTGGAGGCCGATTCGCTGCCCGCCAACCTGCGCGCCACCCACGTGAGCCTGTTCGACGGCACGCTGCAGGGCCTGGAGCGCACCGACCAGCCTGCGTTCTGCTTCCAGGGGCACCCGGAAGCCTCGCCCGGCCCGCACGATATCGCCTACCTGTTCGACCGCTTCACCGCGCTGATGGAGAAGAAGTAATGCCAAAGCGCACCGACCTCAAATCGATCCTCATCATCGGCGCCGGCCCGATCATCATCGGCCAGGCCTGCGAGTTCGACTACTCCGGCGTGCAGGCCTGCAAGGCGCTGCGCGAAGAGGGCTACAAGGTCATCCTGATCAACAGCAACCCCGCCACGATCATGACCGATCCGGCCACGGCCGACGTCACCTACATCGAGCCCATCACCTGGCAGACGGTCGAGAAGATCATCGCCAAGGAGCGCCCGGACGCCATCCTGCCCACCATGGGCGGCCAGACCGCGCTCAACTGCGCGCTCGACCTGTGGCGCAACGGCGTGCTGCACAAGTACAAGGTGGAGCTGATCGGCGCCACCCCCGAGGCCATCGACAAGGCCGAGGACCGCCTGAAGTTCAAGGACGCGATGACCCGCATCGGCCTGGGCTCCGCCCGCTCCGGCATCGCCCACTCGATGGACGAGGCCTGGGCCGTGCAGCGCAGCGTGGGCTTCCCCACGGTGATCCGTCCCAGCTTCACGCTGGGCGGCACCGGCGGCGGCATCGCCTACAACCCGGAAGAGTTCGAGACCATCTGCAAGCGCGGCCTGGAAGCCTCGCCCACCAACGAGCTGCTGATCGAGGAATCGCTGCTCGGCTGGAAAGAGTACGAGATGGAAGTGGTCCGCGACAAGAAGGACAACTGCATCATCGTCTGCTCCATCGAGAACCTGGACCCGATGGGCGTGCACACGGGCGACTCGATCACCGTGGCGCCCGCGCAGACGCTCACCGACAAGGAATACCAGATCATGCGCAACGCCTCGCTCGCGGTGCTGCGCGAGATCGGCGTGGACACGGGCGGCTCCAACGTGCAGTTCTCGGTGAATCCGAAGGACGGCCGCATGATCGTCATCGAGATGAACCCGCGCGTGTCGCGCTCATCGGCGCTGGCCTCCAAGGCCACGGGTTTCCCGATCGCCAAAGTGGCCGCCAAGCTGGCCGTGGGCTATACGCTCGACGAGCTGCGCAACGACATCACCGGCGGCGCGACGCCGGCCTCGTTCGAGCCCTCGATCGACTACGTGGTGACCAAGATCCCGCGTTTCGCGTTCGAGAAGTTCCCCGCGGCCGACAGCCGCCTGACCACGCAGATGAAGTCCGTGGGCGAGGTGATGGCCATGGGCCGCACCTTCCAGGAGTCCTTCCAGAAAGCCCTGCGCGGCCTGGAAGTCGGCGTGGACGGCATGAACGAGAAGACCCAGGACCGCGAGCTGCTCGAAAAGGAACTGGGCGAGCCCGGCCCCGAGCGCATCTGGTACGTGGGCGATGCCTTCGCCATGGGCCTGTCGGTGGACGAGGTGCATGACCTCACCAAGATCGACAAGTGGTTCCTGGTGCAGATCGAGGAGATCGTGAAGATCGAGCTCGACCTCGACCGGCTCTACGACGAGAAGGGCGAGGGCGCGCTGGCCGCGCTGGACGCCGACACGCTGCGCGTGCTCAAGAAGAAGGGCTTCTCCGACCGCCGCCTGGCCAAGCTGCTCAAGACCAGCGAGAAGGCCGTGCGCGAGGCGCGCCGCGCGCTGAACGTGCGCCCCGTGTACAAGCGCGTGGACACCTGCGCCGCCGAGTTTCCCACCAACACCGCCTACATGTACTCGACCTACGAGGAAGAGTGCGAGGCCGCGCCGTCTTCGAAGAAGAAGATCATGGTGCTGGGCGGCGGGCCGAACCGCATCGGCCAGGGCATCGAGTTCGACTACTGCTGCGTGCACGCCGCGCTCGCCATGCGCGAGGACGGCTACGAGACCATCATGGTCAACTGCAACCCCGAGACGGTGTCCACCGACTACGACACCTCCGACCGCCTGTACTTCGAGCCGCTCACGCTCGAGGACGTGCTCGAGATCGTGGACAAGGAAAAGCCCACCGGCGTGATCGTGCAGTACGGCGGCCAGACGCCGCTGAAGCTCGCGCTGGGCCTGGAGGCCGAGGGCGTGCCGATCATCGGCACCAGCCCCGACATGATCGACGCCGCGGAAGACCGCGAGCGGTTCCAGAAGCTGCTGGGCGACCTCGGCCTGCGCCAGCCGCCCAACGCCACGGCCCGCACCGAAGCCGAGGCGCTGGAGAAGGCCGCCACCCTGGGCTACCCGCTCGTGGTGCGTCCCAGCTACGTGCTGGGCGGCCGTGCGATGGAGATCGTGCACGAGCAGCGCGACCTCGAGCGCTACATGCGCGAGGCCGTCAAGGTGAGCAATGATTCCCCGGTGCTGCTGGACCGCTTCCTGAACGATGCGATCGAGTGCGACGTGGACTGCCTGCGCGACCCCGAAGGCAAGGTGTTCATCGGCGGCGTGATGGAACACATCGAGCAGGCCGGCGTGCACTCGGGCGACTCCGCCTGCTCGCTGCCGCCGTACTACCTCTCCAAGGCCACGGTGGACGAGCTCAAGCGCCAGACCGCCGCCATGGCCGAGGGCCTGAGCGTGGTGGGCCTGATGAACGTGCAGTTCGCCATCCAGGAGCGTGAAGAGAACGGCACCAGGCAGGACGTGATCTACGTGCTGGAAGTGAACCCCCGCGCCTCGCGCACGGTGCCGTTCGTCTCCAAGGCCACGGGCATCCAGCTGGCGAAGGTGGCCGCGCGCTGCATGGCCGGCCAGTCGCTCGCATCCCAGGGCATCACCGAAGAGGTGACGCCGCCGTACTTCAGCGTGAAGGAAGCGGTGTTCCCGTTCGTGAAGTTCCCGGGCGTGGACACCATCCTCGGCCCCGAGATGAAGTCCACCGGCGAGGTGATGGGCGTGGGCAAGACCTTCGGCGAAGCCTTCGTCAAGAGCCAGCTCGGTGCCGGCACCAAGCTGCCCACTTCGGGCAGGGTGTTCCTGACGGTGAAGAACAGCGACAAGCCGCGCGCCGTGGCGATCGCCCGCGAACTCGCCGCCATGGGTTTCGACCTCGTGGCCACCAAGGGCACGGCCGCGGCGATTTCCGATGCCGGCGTGCCGGTGAAGGTGGTCAACAAGGTCACGGAAGGCCGTCCCCACATCGTGGACATGATCAAGAACGACGAGATCGTGATGGTCATCAACACGGTGGAGGAGCGCCGCAACGCGATCGCCGACTCCCGCGCGATCCGCACCAGCTCGCTGCTGGCGCGCGTGACCACGTTCACGACCATCTTCGGCGCGGAAGCGGCCGTGGAAGGCATGAAGCACCTGCAGAACCTGGACGTGTATTCGGTGCAGGAACTGCATGCGCAGCTGACCGCCGCGTGACGCCGTCCGCACGCCTGTCCCGCACGGGCCTGCACCGTGCGGCTCCAGGTGCGTGCGGGCATGAAAAACCGGCATAATTTGCCGGTGACCTATTCAAGACCGCCGCGCGGCAACGCGCGGCGGTTTGCTTTTGGGGCGCAGCCAAACCCATCCGCGGTCTGCTGCGCCGGTAGGCCGCGCGTGCGCGCGGCATGAGTTGAACGTGGAGACTGATTCAATGGCCACCATTCCCATCACCAAGCGCGGCGCCGAAAAGCTCAAGGAGGAGCTGCACCGCCTGAAGACCGTCGAGCGGCCCGCCGTCATCAATGCCATCGCGGAAGCCCGCGCGCAGGGCGATCTGAGCGAAAACGCCGAGTACGAAGCCGCCAAGGACCGCCAGGGCTTCATCGAGGGCCGCATACAGGAGGTGGAGGGCAAGCTGTCCGCCGCGCAGGTGATCGATCCCGCGCAACTGGACGCAGGCGGCAGGGTGGTGTTCGGTGCCACGGTCGATCTCGAGGACGAGGAGTCCGGCGACCAGGTGACCTACCAGATCGTGGGCGAGGACGAGGCGGACCTCAAGCAGGGCCTGATCAACGTGTCCAGCCCGATCGCACGCGCGCTCATCGGTAAGGAAGAGGGCGATACGGCCGAAGTGCAGGCACCCGGCGGCCTGCGCCGCTACGAGGTCGTGGCCGTCCGCTACCAGTAAGCGACACGGTTCCCCGCGCCGCCGAGCACGCCATGCGCCACCGCCTGCCCATCCTGCTGGCCGCCCTGTGGTGGGGCAGCCTTTCCGCGATCGGCTTCCTGGCCGTGCCCATGCTGTTCGCGCACCTGCCGACGCCCGCCATGGCCGGGAACATGGCGGCCCGCCTGTTCGAGGCGCAGACCTTCGTTTCCGCCGCCTGCGGCATGGGCCTGCTCCTGGCATCGCAGCGCAGGGGCGACGCGCCGCAGGAGGCCTGGGCCAGGGAGGCGATGCCCTGGATCATCGGCGGCCTGCTGCTGGCCTTGCTCGTGCAGTACGGCGTGGCGCCGCGCATCGTGGCACGCACCCAGCTCAAGCTGTGGCACAGCGTGGGAACGGTGATGTATGCCCTGCAGTGGCTGTGCGCCCTGCGGGTGCTGTGGCGCGCTTCCGCGCCGCGCTAGAACGTACCGGCCCGCGCATCGCAGGCAGGGCGGCCGACGGACGCGCCTGCCGTGGCGTCACTCCCGCCAGTGCTCCGCCACCCAGGGCGTGGGCTCGATATGGCGGAACCGGCGGTTGCGCCGGCCTGCGAGGGCGTCCGGCGGATTGCATTCCCCGTGGAAGATCACCACGCGCGCACCGGGCGGAATCGCCGGTGGCCGCCAGTAGTTGGCAGGCCAGCGCGGAATGCTGTGGTACTTGAAGCTCGGGCACCAGGCCGCGGGCCAGTAGCTGAGCTTGCCCTGGCGGTGCAGGAAATCCGACAGGTAGGCCTGTTCGTTGCGGAATTGCGCGCGGATCGATTCGAAGTTCTCGCGAAAATACTCCAGCACGCCCGGGTGCGCGCCGATCTCGAACCGATAGACGGATGAATTGCCGGTGATCCGCCAGGGTCGCTTGTAGTCGTGGATGATGACGAACTCGCCCGGCTGGGTGAAGAAATCGTCCAGCGGGCCGACCACCACCACGTCCACGTCGAGGAACAGCGCCGTACCGCGCAGCCCGTACAGCTCGGGGTGGAAGGTGGCCAGCTTGGTCCAGCCGCGCTCCGGGATGCCCGCAGGCAGCTCGAGCGCGGGAATGGGAAAGCACTCCACCTCCTGCCGGATGCCCCGGGAATCGTCCGTCAGGCAGATGAAGCGGAACGGGCCCGAGAGATGCCGGCGCACCATGGCGTACAGCCGGTTCACGTATTCCGGTCCGTACTTCGTGCCCCACTTCATGCAGAGGATGTGGCGCTGGGGGGCATGTGCCAACCCCTGCACCTGCGCGGCGCCGGTATCCGTGCCCATCGCGTCAGTTCCCCTGCATCAATCCGCCTGCCGCTTCTTCACGGAGGTCTGCTTCGGCTTCTTGGCGCGCTTGATCTGGCCGCCGGGCGTCAGGCGCTGGTTGCCGAGCACGCGCAGCTGCTTCACTTCCGGCCGCTGGCCGCCGCGCTTGCTGAATTTGAGGACCTTCACGTCCCGCGGGCCGGGCATGCGGTCTTCGTCGATCGCCCTGGCCTTCTTCGCCGGGGGGCGCCAGAGCACGATGAGCTTGCCGATGTGCTGGATCGGCGCGGCATTCAATTCATCGGCCAGCTGCTGGTAGATCTGGTCGCGCGCGGCCCGGTCGTCACCGAGAATGCGCACCTTGATGAGGCCGTGGGCCGACAGCGCGGCATCGACCTCTTTCTGGACCGCTGCGGTGAGGCCGTCGCCGCCGATCATCACCACGGGGTCCAGGTGGTGGGCGTTGGCGCGGTGTTCCCGGCGCTCCGCGGGGGTCAATTGGATTTGGGGCATGGGCCGTATTATCGAGGCAGGATGAAAGCCAACACGAAAAGCAAGAAGGTGAACAAGGCGTGGCTCCATGACCACGTCAACGACACCTACGTCAAGCTCGCCCAGAAAGAGGGCTACCGCGCACGCGCCGCCTACAAGCTCAAGGAGATCGACGAAACGCTCGGGCTCATTCGCCCGGGCCAGGTGGTGGTCGATCTCGGTTCCGCGCCTGGCGCCTGGAGCCAGTACCTGCGCAGGCGCATGGCGCCCGCCGGCGCGGCCACCGGCCAGCTCAACGGCACGCTCATCGCGCTCGACATCCTCCCCATGGAGCCGATCGAGGGCGTCACCTTCCTGCAGGGCGACTTCCGCGAGGAAGACGTGCTCGCGCGGCTGCAGGAGGCCGTGCAGGGCCGGCCGGTGGACGTGGTGGTGTCGGACATGGCACCCAACCTGTCGGGCGTGGAGTCGGTCGATGCCGTGCGAATCGCCCACCTGATCGAGCTGGCGGTGGATTTCGCGCAGCAGCATCTCAAGCCGGACGGTGCGCTGGTGGTGAAACTCTTCCACGGCAGCGGATACGCCCAGCTGGTGCAGCTTTTCAAGGAACACTTCCGTACTGTCAAACCGATGAAGCCCAAGGCATCGCGCGACAAATCGTCCGAAACCTTTCTCGTCGGAATGGGTTTGCGCAAATAACCCGGCGGGAATTTTTCCCGCCCCCGTGCAGGCGGCCATGCCGCGGGCGGGCCGGCCGGATGCCCGAGCTATGGTGACCATAGCCGCGGTTGGGGTAAAGGCAAGGTGGCGCTCGCCTTGAAAGGCCTAAAATGCGCCCTAAATGCGCTGGAACATGCCCCCGGTGAGCGTCTGATCCGGCCATTGTTCTCCCCCTCGATTCTGGAGCCCCGCTTTGAACAATCAATGGTTTTCGAAAATTGCCGTGTGGCTCGTGATCGCCATGGTGCTTTTCACGGTGTTCAAGCAATTCGACACCCGTGCGGGCGCCAGCGCCGGCAACATCGGGTATTCGGAGTTCCTGGAAGAAGTGCGTGGCGGCCGCATCAAGAACGCCACCATCCAGGAAGGGCAGGGCGGCACCGAGATCGTCGCCACCACCAACGATGACCGCAAGGTCCGCACCACGGCCACGTATCTCGACCGCGGCCTGGTCGGCGACCTCATCAACAACAACGTCAAGTTCGACGTCAAGCCCCGCGAGGAAGGTTCCCTGCTCATGACCCTGCTGGTCAGCTGGGGCCCCATGCTGCTGCTGATCGGCGTGTGGGTGTACTTCATGCGGCAGATGCAGGGCGGCGGCAAGGGCGGTGCCTTCAGCTTCGGCAAGAGCAAGGCGCGCATGCTCGACGAGAACAACAACACCGTGACCTTCGCCGACGTGGCCGGCTGCGACGAGGCCAAGGAAGAGGTCAAGGAAGTCGTCGATTTCCTGAAGGACCCGCAGAAGTTCCAGAAGCTGGGCGGCCGCATCCCGCGCGGCCTGCTGCTGGTCGGCCCTCCCGGCACCGGCAAGACGCTGCTGGCCAAGTCCATCGCCGGCGAGGCCAAGGTGCCGTTCTTCAGCATCTCCGGTTCCGACTTCGTCGAGATGTTCGTCGGCGTGGGCGCGGCCCGCGTGCGCGACATGTTCGAGAATGCCAAGAAGAACGCTCCCTGCATCATCTTCATCGATGAAATCGACGCCGTGGGCCGCCAGCGTGGCGCCGGCCTGGGCGGCGGCAACGACGAGCGCGAGCAGACCCTCAACCAGATGCTGGTCGAGATGGACGGCTTCGAGACCAACCTGGGCGTCATCGTGGTCGCCGCGACCAACCGCCCGGACATCCTGGACGCCGCCCTGCTGCGCCCCGGCCGCTTCGACCGCCAGGTGTACGTCACGCTGCCGGACATCCGCGGCCGCGAGCAGATCCTGAACGTCCACATGCGCAAGGTGCCCGTGGGCCAGGACGTGAACGCCGCCGTGATCGCCCGCGGCACGCCGGGCATGTCCGGCGCCGACCTCGCCAACCTCTGCAACGAAGCCGCGCTGATGGCCGCCCGCCGCAATGCGCGCACGGTGGAGATGCAGGACTTCGAGAAGGCCAAGGACAAGATCATCATGGGCCCCGAGCGCAAGAGCATGGTCATGCCCGAGGAAGAGCGCCGCAACACGGCCTACCACGAGGCCGGCCACGCCCTCATCGGCAAGCTGCTGCCCAAGTGCGATCCCGTCCACAAGGTCACCATCATCCCGCGCGGCCGCGCGCTGGGCGTGACGATGAGCCTGCCCGAGAAGGACCGCTACAGCTACGACCGCGAATACATGCTCAACCAGATCAGCATGCTGTTCGGCGGGCGGATCGCGGAAGAGGTCTTCATGAACCAGATGACGACCGGCGCCAGCAACGACTTCGAGCGCGCGACCTCGATCGCCCGCGACATGGTCACGCGCTACGGCATGACCGAGGCCCTGGGCCCCATGGTCTATGCCGAGAACGAAGGCGAAGTCTTCCTCGGCCGTTCCGTCACCAAGACGAACAACATGAGCGAGCAGACGATGGAGAAGGTGGACGGCGAAGTCCGCCGCATCATCGACGAGCAGTACGCCCTGGCGCGCAAGCTCATCGAGGACAACCAGGACAAGATGCACGCCATGGCGCATGCGCTGCTCGAATGGGAAACCATCGACACCGAGCAGCTGGACGACATCATGGCGGGCAAGCCGCCGCGTCCTCCCAAGGACTGGACGCCCCGCACGCCGTCGTCCGGCGGTGACAACTCATCCGGCGGCGGAACGCCCGCGCCGGTGTCCAGCGATCCTGCTCCCACGGTGGCGTAAGGCGCAACGGCCTGCCGCGGGGCAGTGCACCGAAACGGGGCCTCGGCCCCGTTTTTGCGTTTGCAGCGGCTCTTTCTCAACAGACTTCACCACGTCGGTCACTTTCCTTCCATGCACTGGCAGACATCCCGCTTCCGCATCGATCTCTCGTGCCCCCAGGTCATGGGCATCCTGAATGTGACGCCGGACTCGTTTTCCGACGGCGGGCGCCATGCCTCGCTGCGGGATGCCTTGCGGCGCGGCGAGGCCCTGGTGCAGGACGGCGCCGACATCCTGGATATCGGGGGGGAATCGACCCGCCCCGGCAGCCCTGCGGTGCCCCTGGAGGAGGAACTGGCCCGCGTGGTGCCGGTGGTGAAGGAGGCCGTCGCCTGGGGCGTGCCCATTTCGGTGGACACCTACAAGCCCGCCGTCATGCAGGCGGTGCTGGACCTGGGCGCGGACATCGTCAACGACATATGGGCCCTGCGGCAGCCGGGTGCAGAGGAGGCGGTGGTGCGCCACGGCGCATGCGGCGTCTGCCTGATGCACATGCACGGCGAGCCGCAGACCATGCAGGTGGCGCCCATGGAGGGCGACGTGGTGGCGCCGGTGCAGGCCTTCCTGCGCAGCCGGGCCGATGCCCTGCACGGCCAGGGCGTGGCCAGGGACCGCATCGTGCTGGATCCCGGCATCGGGTTCGGCAAGACGGTGGAGCAGAATTTCTCCCTGCTGGCGCAGCAGGCGCGACTGGCTGCGGACGGCCATGCCTGGCTGGCTGGGTGGTCGCGGAAGTCGTCGCTGGGCGCGGTGACGGGGCTGCCGGTGGAGGAGCGGCTCGTGCCCAGCGTTGCCGCGGCCTTGCTGTCGGTGGAGCGGGGCGCCCGCATCGTGCGCGTGCACGATGTCGCGGAAACGTCCGCGGCGCTCAGGATCTGGTGCGCGGCCCGGATACCATCGGAGGATGGCGGCGCAAGCCCCGCATTCGTCAAGGCGCGGCCGTAGCCGCCTTCGCGGAGCGCCTGGCAGCCCATAAAAACCAGCAGGAACAAGACATGGTTCGTAAATATTTCGGGACGGACGGCATCCGTGGAACGGTGGGCCAGGCCCCCATCACGCCGGATTTCGTCCTGCGGCTGGCGCACGCGGTGGGCCGGGTGCTGCGGCGTACGGAGGAGAGGCCGACGGTGCTGATCGGCAAGGACACGCGCATTTCCGGCTACATGCTCGAGAGCGCGCTGGAGTCCGGCTTCAATTCGGCCGGGGTGGACGTGGTGCTGCTGGGGCCGCTGCCCACGCCCGGCGTCGCCTATCTCACGCGCGCTCAGCGGGCCAGCCTGGGCGTGGTGATCAGCGCCAGCCACAACGCCTACCCCGACAACGGCATCAAGTTCTTCAGCGCCCAGGGCACCAAGCTGCCCGACGAATGGGAACTGGCGGTCGAAGCCGCCCTCGACGAGGCTCCGGCCTGGGCCGATTCGGCCTCCCTGGGCAAGGCCCGGCGCCTGGAGGATGCGGCCGGCCGCTACATCGAGTTCTGCAAGAGCACCTTTTCCCAGGATCTCACCCTCAAGGGCACGAAGATCGTGGTGGATGCGGCGCATGGTGCGGCCTACCACATCGCGCCCAAGGTGTTCCACGAGCTGGGAGCCGAAGTGCTGGCCATCGGCTGCTCGCCCGACGGGCTCAATATCAACCACCAGGTGGGCGCCACCCATCCCGATGCGCTGGTGCGCGCGGTGCGCGCCAACCGTGCCGACTACGGCGTGGCCCTGGACGGCGATGCGGACCGCCTGCAGATGGTGGATGCCGCCGGCCGGCTCTACAACGGCGACGAACTGCTCTACCTGCTGGCGGCGGACCGCCTGTCGCGGGGGGAAAACGTTCCTGGCGTGGTGGGCACCCTGATGACCAACATGGCCGTGGAACTCGCGCTCAAGGCCGACGGCGTGGAGCTGGTCCGTGCCAAGGTGGGGGACCGCTATGTGCTGGAGGAACTGGCCCGCCGCCGCTGGCTGCTGGGCGGCGAGAGCTCCGGCCACCTGCTGGCGCTGGACCGGCACACCACGGGCGACGGCCTGATCAGCGCGCTGCAGGTGCTGCAGGCCTGCGTGCGGAGCGGCCGCAGCCTGGCGCGCACGCTGGAGCACGTGCGCCTGTTCCCGCAGGTGCTGGTCAACGTCCGGCTGCTGCCCGGCCAGGACTGGAAGGCCAACACCGTGCTGCAGGACGCCCTGAAATCGGTGGAAGCCGAGCTGGGCGCGCAGGGGCGCGTGCTGGTGCGGGCAAGCGGAACCGAACCGCTGCTGCGCGTGATGGTCGAGACCTCCGACGCGGACCGCGCCAGCCATTTCGCCCACCAGCTGGCCGACGCGGCCCGGGCGGGCTAGAAAGGCCCGTCCACAGCCACCGTCCGGGGTGGGGTGGGCAGTGCGCCGACGCGCCCGCGGCTCAGCCCGTGGGCTGGATCTTGCGCTGCCGCAGCAGCGGCGTGATGGCCTCCGCGGTCTGCGGCCGGCTGAAATAGTAACCCTGGGCCTCGTCGCACCCCTGCTGCCGCAGGTACTCCAGCTGTTCGGCCGTTTCCACGCCCTCGGCGGTGGTGCGCATGCCCAGGGCCTGGGCCATGCGGATGATGGCGCTCACGATGGCCCGGTCGTTGCTGTCCACGCCCAGGTCCCGCACGAAGGACTGGTCGATCTTCAGCTTGTAGATCTGGAAGCGCTTGAGCTGGCTCAGCGACGAGTAGCCGGTGCCGAAGTCGTCCATCGACATGCGCACGCCCCGGGCGTGGAGCTGGTCCATGGTGGCGATGGCCGAGCGCGGGTCGTCCACGGCGACGCCTTCGGTCAGCTCCAGTTCCAGGCGCTGGGGGTGCAGGCGGGTTTCGTCCAGGATGCGGCTGACCAGTTCGGGCAGCAGGGGCTGCCGGAACTGCAGGGCCGACAGGTTGACGGCCATGGACAGCCATTCCAGGCCCATGCCGTGCCAGGCCTGCAACTGGGCCAGGGCCGTGCGCATCACCCACTCGCCGATCTGCAGGATCTGACCGCTGTCCTCCGCGATCGGGATGAATTCGGCCGGGGACACGGGCCCGAGCTCGGGGTGGTCCCAGCGCAGCAGGGCCTCCACGCTGCGGATCTCGCCGCTGGCGATGGTGATCTGGGGCTGGTAGTGCAGGTGGAGCTGGTCGCGTTCCAGGGCACGGCGCAGCGCGTTTTCCAGCAGCAGGGCGCGAACGGACTGCGCCTGCATCTCCGGCGTGAAGAAGCGGTAGGTGTTGCGGCCGTCGAGCTTGGCGCGGTACATGGCCACGTCCGCGGACTGCGTCAGCGTGTCGAAGTCGCTGCCGTCGTCGGGGAAGAGGGCGATGCCCATCGAGGGCGCCATGGTGAGTTCGTGGTGGCCGATCTGGTAGGGCTGGCGCGAAGCCTGCTGCAGCTTGGTGGCCACGCGCGCCGCGCCATGGGCATTGGCGCCGGGCAGCAGCAGGATGAATTCGTCGCCGCCCAGCCGGGAGACCGTGTCCCGGTCGCGCACCACGGCGCGCAGGCGCTTGGCGATCTCCACCAGCAGCGCGTCGCCGACCCGGTGGCCCAGCGAATCGTTCACGTGCTTGAAGTGGTCCAGGTCGAGGAAGACCACCGCCAGCGGCGTGCCGTTCTCCTGTGCGACCCGGATCGCATGCTGGGCGCGCTCGGCCAGCAGCGTGCGGTTGGGAAGGCCGGTGAGCGGGTCGTAGTGCGCCAGCCAGTAGATGCGCTCCTGGTCGTGCTTGCGGTCGTTGATCTCCCGGTGCAGGCTCTCGACGGTTTCGCTGAGCTGGCGCGTGCGCTCCTGCACCTGGTGCTCCAGTTCCGCATGCATGCGCGCGAGTTCCGCCTGCGTCTTGCGCTGCGCGCTCACGTCCATGGCGATGCAGATGCAGCCCTGCTCGGGAAAGAGCGGATCCAGCGGCTGGCTGCGTACCTCGCACGTGACGGTGCTGCCATCCTTGGCGCGCAATTCCACCTCGCCGGTGAAGCCCGTGCCCGCGCCGTCCGGCCCGCTGCGGCTGTGGCGCTCCATGGTTTCCCAGTCGTCGTCGCTGAAATGCCGCTGGCGGGCCGAGCCTTCCGAGAGTTCGCCCGGTGCGTAGCCCAGCATCTGCTCGAAATGCCGGTTGCAGCGGGTGAGGCGGTTGTTGCGCACGAACGCGATGCCCACCATGGCATGGTCGAACAGCGCCTGCTTCTCCCGGATGGCCGCGTGCAGCCGGACCTGCGCGTGGCGCTGCTCGTCGATGTCGTCGACGATCCAGATCGATCCTTCGGACGTGTCCAGCGGGTTGATGAGGCGGCCCGTGAGGCTGGCCCAGAAGAGGCGGCCGTTCTTGCGCCGCATCTGGCACTCGCACCGGTACGGCAGCCCGAGGGACAGGGTGGGATAGGCCGCCCGGCCGAGGGCCCGGAAGGCTGCGGAGCTGGGGTAGAGGCTCTGGCTGCTCAGCCCGATCGCCTCGCGGGTCGATGCGTAGCCGAATATTTCCGCGTAGCGCGGATTGCAGCGCACCACCTGCCGCTGCCGGATGAACACGATGCCCACGCCGGCGCTGTCCAGCAGCGTCTGCTGCTCGCGCAGGAGTCGCTCCACGGCAGGGCCGTCAGATGTTCCCAGGACAGGCAGGGACCGGACTTTGGTGAAGGACATGGCGAGGGGTGCCGGCCTCGGGCGGCCGGCAGGGGTCACAAAGTGTAGCAGCGGGCCACCGCCGGGCGGACAGGGCAATCCAGTAGAGAAAGGGGGCGTGCTGCGCGCGGGATCACTCCGGCGGGTGGGACGGGCCGTGGCGAGAGGTGGCTGTCATGAACGCGCCATCGCAGCGACACCGACATGTCATGCGCCGCTGCGACATTGTCCAGCGCGGCCTTGCCGGGCAGGGCTGCGATGGTTCAACGGTTCACCGGGAGTAATTCGTGAGCGACCTTCCTGTCCCCACCCTGTCACTGTCCCCCGATATGCCTTTCCGGAGGTCGCTTCATCGACCGGGTCCTGGGGAGGTTCCAGCGCCAAGGCAAGGCCAGGGCGCGGTGGCGCCCATCGAGGCTTCCTGGGCGCGCGACGCTGCCGAAGTCCGGGAAGCCCAGCGCCTGAGATACCTCGTGTTCGCAGGGGAAATGGGCGCGCGCCTGAGCACGTCCGTTCCCGGCCACGACGTGGATGCGTTCGACGCCTACTGCGAGCACCTGCTGGTGCGCGACGTGGAGACGCGGGCCGTGATCGGCACCTACCGCGTGCTCACGCCCGCCCAGGCGCAGCGCGCGGGCGGCCTGTACAGCGACACCGAATTCGACCTGTCGCGACTGGACCACCTGCGCGGGCGCATGGTGGAACTGGGCCGCAGTTGCGTGCATCCCGATTACCGCCATGGTGGCGTCATCATGACCCTGTGGGGTGCGCTGGCGGACTTCATGGTGCGCAACGGGCTGGACATGATGATCGGCTGCGCGAGCATCCCCATGCTGCACAACGGCGTGCTCAGCGGAAACGCTGCCGCCAGCATCTGGAACCAGCTCAAGGCCGGTTACATGGCGTCCCCCGAATACGAGGTGCAGCCCCGCCTGCCGCTGCCGGTGGAGCAGCTCGACGGCTCGCTGCCGGTGGAGCCGCCTGCTCTGATCAAGGGCTACCTGCGCCTGGGCACCCGGGTGCTCGGCGCGCCTGCCTGGGATCCGGATTTCAACACCGCCGACCTGCCGATGCTGATGCGCATCGAGGATCTTCCCTCCCGCTACCGCAAGCACTTCCTTGGATGACCGGTGCACGGAGCCGGGATGATCGTTGCAAATCTGTTCGTGACAGCGTCGATGACATGTCATGAAAATGTCATGGTCGAGACTAATACTAAAACTGATTCCGGTACTGACAATTTGCCTCCCATGCACTCTTCGCCCACGCTCTCCCCAGAACCGGCTTCCTCCGCAGGCGCGCAGGACCTCCTGGCGGTCTCCGAGCCCCTGTCCGATGCATCCGGCATCGCGTTACTCAATCGCGACCACAGCATCCTGGCATTCAACGAGCGGGTATTCGACTGGGCGACGCGCATCGACGTGCCCCTGCTGGAGCGACTGCGCTACCTGTGCATCGTGTCGTCCAACCTCGACGAGTTCTTCGAGGTGCGCGCCGCGCCGCACATCACGGCGGCGCAGAGCGGCGAGACCAAGGGCCCTTATACGGTGGCGTCCTTCGAGGCGCTGTCCACCAAGGCGCACGACCTCGTGGCCCGCCAGTACACGCTCTACAACGAGTCGCTGATGCCCGCCTTCGCGGAGCAGGGCATCCACATCGTCTCCCATGGCGAGCGCTCTCCCGAGCAGCGCCGCTGGGTGCGCGAGTATTTCGAGCGGGAGGTGCGCCCGCTGCTGGTGCCCGTGGGTCTGGATCCCGCCCACCCGTTCCCGCAGGTGGCGAACAAGTCGCTGAACTTCATCGTGCGGCTCAAGGGCAACGACGCTTTCGGACGCGAGAACGAGATCGCCATCGTCAAGGTGCCGCGCGTGCTGCCGCGGCTGGTGCGGCTGCCCGTCAAGGTGGCACCGCAGGGGGCCCATTGCGTCAGTCTGTCCAGCATTGTGCGGGCACATCTGAGCGAGCTGTTCCCCGGGCGCGAGGTGACGGAGTTCTCCCAGTTCCGCGTGACGCGCCATTCCGACCTGGCCGTGGACGAGGACGATGTGCGCAACCTGCGCACGGCGTTGCGCCAGGGGTTGCAGCACCGCCATTACGGCCAGGCCGTCCGCCTGGAGGTTTCGGCCAGTTGCTCGCGCTTTCTCTCCGATTTCCTGCAGTCGCAGTTCGCGCTGCCCGATGCGGCGCTGTTCCGCGTCCACGGCCCCGTGAACCTGGTGCGGCTCACGCAGTTGCTGGACCTGGTCAACGAGCCGACGCTGCTGTTTCCGCCCTGGCGGGCGGCCTGGCCCCGGCAGGTGCAGGCGGGTTCGCCGCTCATGGAGCAGATCCGGCGCCGCGACATCCTGGTGCACCAGCCGTTCGAGAGCTTCGACTCGGTGCTGCAGTTCCTGCGCGAGGCCGTGAACGATCCGCAGGTGCTGGCCATCAAGCAGACCATCTACCGCACGGGCGCGGATTCCGAGATGATGGAGCTGCTGCGCGAAGCCGTGCGCCGCGGCAAGGAAGTGATGGCCGTCGTGGAGCTGAAGGCGCGGTTCGACGAAGAAGCGAACATCAACTGGGCGGAGGCGCTGGAGTCCATCGGTGCACAGGTGGTCTATGGGGTGGTGGGCCTCAAGACGCACGGCAAGATGCTGCTGGTGACCCGCCGCGAGGGCAAGCAGCTGCGCCGCTACGGGCATCTCTCCACGGGCAACTACAACCCCCGCACGGCACGGCTCTACACCGACCTGAGCTATTTCACGGCCGATGCGGACACGACGGCCGACATGGATGCCGTGTTCAACCACCTGGCCAGCCAGAACAAGCTGCCCCGGCTCAAGCGCCTGGTGATGGCGCCTTTCCACCTGCACCGGCAACTGCAGGAAATGATCGTGGCCGTGGGCGATGCCGCCGCGCGCGGGGAAGACGCGCGCATCGTGGCGAAGATGAATGCCCTGACCGACGAGGCGATCATGAACGCGCTCGTCGTCGCCGGGCAGAAAGGTGCGCGCATCGACCTGATCGTGCGCGGTGCCTGCATGCTGCCGGCGCAGCGCGAGGGCGTGACCGACAACATCCGCGTCCGCTCCATCATCGGGCGGTTCCTGGAGCACACGCGGGTGTTCTATTTCCGGGCGGGCGACACGGAGCAACTGCTGCTGTCCAGCGCCGACTGGATGAACCGCAACATGCTGCGGCGCGTGGAGCTCGCCTGGCCGGTGGACGATCCCGAACTGCGCCAGCGGATCATCGACGAGTGCCTGGTCGCCTACCTGCACGACGACAAGGATGCATGGACGCTGCAGTCCGACGGCTCCTATGCGCGGGCACCGCACCCTGTATCGGGCCATGGCGCGCAGCAGGCGCTGATGCTGCGCTACGGCCCGTCCGGCGCTGCGCCCTCGGCGGCCCGGACATGATGGACCTGATCCTGTGGCGGCATGCCGAGGCGGAGGAGCCTCGCGAAGGCGATGAGGACCTGCAGCGGCCGTTGACGCCCCGCGGCGAGAAGCAGGCCGCGCGCATGGCGGCCTGGCTGGACCGCCAGCTGCCGGACGGCCTGCGCGTGCTGGCGAGTCCGGCCGTGCGGACCGAGGCCACGGCCAAGGCGCTGGGGCGCAAATACAAGCTGCGTGCGGAACTGTTGCCCGGAGGTACCGCGGCGGACCTGCTGGAACTGGTGCAGTGGCCGCACGCGCGCGGCGCGGTGCTGGTCGTGGGGCACCAGCCCATGCTGGGGCAGGCCGCGGCCGAACTCCTCGGCCTGCGCTCACCGGATTGCGCCATCCGCAAGGGCGCCGTGTGGTGGCTGCGCCGGCGCGCGCGCGCCGAGGTGGCGGAAACCATCCTCATGGCCGTGCAGGCGCCGGATTTCCTGTAGTACGGGCAGGCTGTCAGGCCTTGCCGGCGGTGCGCGCCTTGGGGGCCTTGGCAGGCTTGGCTGCCACTGCGGTCTCGGCCGGCTCGGACTTCGGGCGGCCCGTCTTGATGGACGGAATGGCCTGCATGGCCCTGGCCAGCGCGGCATCGGACAGGCCGGCCAGCAGCACGAGGCCTGCGCGCAGCAGCTCGCTCTTCTTCGCGGGTGTTCCCAGCAGCGCCAGGCGCTGCTTCAGCCCTTCGATCGCGGCGTACTCTTCCTTCGGGATCGTGAAGCTGTCGCGCACCAGCTTGGGCTTCTTCGCCTTGGCCTCGCGCACGGCGGGTTCCTGCCTGACGGCGGGCTTGCTCTTGGCTGCCGCGGGTGCACTGCTGCGCTTGCCTGCCGCACGGGGGGGCTTGGCGGCCTTCTCGTTCTTGACGGACTTCGTGGCGGATGCCGGTGCAGCTGCCGGCATGGAGGCCGCTTCGGCGGCAGCAGGGACGGGGGCGGAAGAGGTGGTGTCGGACATGGCAGGCCATCCAGAGTAAAACGATATAAACAGTTTATACCGTTATGGATGAGTCTGCATGTTTTTGCAGCTTTGTGCTGCCGGGCGTCAGGGCAATTCGGCCACGAATTCCCAGGCGGTTCTCTGCCACGCGGTGCCTTCCTCGCGCAGCAGGTGGGCCGATTGCGGATAGGCTGCGGCCCAGCCGGGGCGGGCGGACGCGACGAAGCGGTGGCCGTCCCGTACCAGTGCCACACCTTCCAGGTCCGGATCGCGGCGGGCATGGCACAGGGCGACGGCCATGCGCAGGCAGGCGAGCTGGTGGGCCAGGCGCGGATCGTCGAGGTCGGCCTCGAGCTTGCGCACCTTGCCCCGGTGGCCCTGCACGAGCCGGGCGAGGTGGCGCAGTTCCGACACGGAGAAACCCGCCGCGTCGGTGTGGTCCAGGAGGTAGGCGCCATGGTGGTGGTGGTCGCCATGGGAGACGATGCAGCCGATTTCGTGCAGTTGCGCGGCCCAGACGAGTTCCCTGTGGGTCTGCTCTGCGCCGCCGGGGCAGGCCTGCTGGTGGAGCAGGGCGGCCGTGCGGGACACGCGTCCGGCATGCCGCGCGTCCACGCGGAACCGCTCCATCAGCCCGAGCACGGTGGAGGAGCGCACATCGCCCGCATGCAGTTCGCGGTCGAGCAGGTCGTACAGCACACCCTGGCGCAATGCGCCCTGGGCCACCTGCATCTCCCGGATGTCCAGCAGGTCGAACACGGCACGCAGCACGCTCAGGCCGCCACCGATCACCGGCCGGCGGTCCTCCTTCAGGCCCTCCAGCCGCACCTTGTCCACCGTGCGGGCGCGCAGCAGTTGCTCCTGCAGCCAGTCCAGCCCGGCGCGCGTGATCAGGCCGGGCGGGCCGCCCAGAACGGCCAGGATGTCGCCGATCGCGCCGGCGGTGCCGGAAGAGCCATAGGCCACATCCCAGGCCTGGGGCCGGTAGGTGTTGAGCGCCTCGTCCAGCACGGCCTTGGCGGCGATCTCCGCGGTGCGGAAGGCTTCCGGGGTGAAGGCTCCGTCAGGGAAGTAGCGGCTGGACCAGGCCACGCTGCCGACGCGGAACGAGGCGACGGTATCGGCCGAGAAGCCATGGCCCAGGATCAGTTCCGTGGAGCGGCCGCCGATGTCCACCACCAGCCGGCGTTCGTCCGACTGCGGCAGCAGGTGGGCCACGCCCTGGTAGATCAGGCGGGCCTCCTCGGGGCCGGAGATGACGTTGATCGGGTGGCCCAGCAAGGCACTGCCGCGCTGCAGGAAGGCGTCGCGATTGCGCGCCTCGCGCAGCGTCTGGGTGGCGACGGCGCGCACCCTTTCGGCCGGAAATCCCTTGATGCGTTCGGCGAAACGCGCGAGACAGTCCCAGCCGCGTTGCATGGCTTCGGGCGTGAGGTTGCGTTCCTCGTCCAGGCCGTTGCCCTGGCGAACGGTTTCCTTCAGGTATTCGATCCTGCGTACCAGCCCGTGCTCGAAGCGTCCGATTTCGAGGCGAAAGCTGTTGGATCCGAGATCCACCGCGGCGAGCAATGTTCCGTCGTGCATGTTGTCGCGCCTTGCGCGCTGGTTTTTCTGGCGGCGCAGCATAGCACTCCCTTTTCCCGTGCCGGAGGCAAAGCGGGTGCGCACCCGCGGGCAAGGCCTGCCCGGAGGGTGGTCGGTGGGTGCCGCACGGCGGGTGGCCCAGGTGGCCGGCGCCGGCATGCAGCCTTGTCGCGGATGTCCAGAGTAAGGCGAAATCATGACATTCGCGTGACTTTCGGGTGCGGAAAGGCAGCCGCTTTCCCTCGGCAAGCCATCCGTGACACGCTGGACGGCGCGTCACAGTCCTGTCATAAAGCACTCCTACAGTCCGCACCACTGATTCTTTTCAACCAAGAGGTTCCCTCATGAAACTGTCTGTGATTCGGATTCTGGTGTCGGGTGTCGTCTCGGCGGGTGCGTTCTCCGCCGCGTGGGCCCAGCAGGAGGCCACGGGCGCCGGCGCCAGTTTCCCCGCTCCGCTGTATTCCAAGTGGGCGGCCGATTACAACAAGGCAACCGGTGTCAAGATCAACTACCAGTCGGTGGGTTCCGGCGCCGGCCTGCGCCAGATCGAGGCGAAGACGGTGGACTTCGGCGCATCCGACGCCCCCCTGAAGGACGAAGACCTGGCCAAGAAGGGCCTGGTGCAGTTCCCCACCGTGATCGGCGGCGTCGTGCCGGTGGTCAACATCAAGGGCATCGCCCCCGGCCAGATCAAGCTGAGCGGCCAGGTGCTCGGCGACATCTACCTGGGCAAGGTGACCAACTGGTCCGACCCGGCCATCAAGTCCCTCAACCCCGGCGTGAACCTGCCGGACGCGCAGATCGCCCCGGTGCGCCGCGCCGACGGCTCCGGCACCAGCTTCATCTTCACGAACTACCTGTCGAAGGTGAATGACGAGTGGAAGACGAAGGTGGGCGAAGGCACGGCCGTGAACTGGCCCACCGGCGCGGGCGGCAAGGGCAACGAAGGCGTCGCAGCGTTCGTCGGCCGCCTGCCGAACTCCATCGGCTACGTCGAGTACGCCTACGTCAAGCAGAACAAGCTGACCTACGTGCAGCTGCAGAACGCCGACGGCGCCTTCGTCTCGCCCGACGATTCCGCCTTCAAGGCCGCTGCCGCCGGGGCCGACTGGTCCAAGAGCTTCTACCAGATCCTGACGAACCAGAAGGGCAAGGAATCCTGGCCCATCACCGGTGCCACCTTCATACTGCTGCAGAAGGTCCAGGACAAGCCTGCCCAGGCCGCCACGTCGCTGAAGTTCTTCGACTGGGCCTACAAGAACGGCGACAAGACCGCCGCCGACCTGGACTACGTGCCCATGCCCGACAGCGTGAAGGCCATCGTGGTCAAGTCCTGGGATGAGATCAAGGACGCTTCCGGCAAGGCCATCCCGCTGAAGTAAGTCCCCGGGCCGCCCCTGCCGCGCAGGCGGGGCGGCCGCAAACCTGAAAAGGCCACCCTCCGTGTCCAGCACCATGTCCGCACCTCCCGCGACGCCGCTGCAGCGCAGCGCCAGCGCTCCCCGAACCACTCCACCGTCCCGCGCGCCACTGCTCTCCGGAGCGGTGGCGGACCGCATTTTCGCGTGGCTCGCCCGGGGCGCTGCCATGCTGACCCTGGCGCTGCTGATCGGCATCCTGGTCTCGCTCGTGATCGGCGCCTGGCCGTCCATCCACAAATACGGCGTGAGCTTCCTCGGCCGCAGCGTGTGGGACCCGGTGCAGAACGACTACGGCGGTCTGGTCATGATCTACGGCACGCTGGCCACATCGATCATCGCGCTGCTCATCGCCGTGCCCGTGAGCTTCGGCATCGCGCTCTTCCTCACGGAACTGTCCCCCGCCTGGCTCAAGCGGCCCCTGGGAACCGCCATCGAACTGCTGGCCGCCGTGCCCTCCATCGTCTATGGCATGTGGGGGCTGATGGTGTTCGGCCCCATCCTCGCCACCTGGGTGCAGCAGCCCCTGCAGTCGCTGCTGTCGGGCGTTCCCTACCTGGGCGCCCTGGTGTCCGGCCCGCCCGTGGGCATCGGCATCCTTTCGGCCGGGATCATCCTGGCCATCATGATCATCCCGTTCATCGCCTCGGTGATGCGCGACGTGTTCGAAGTCACTCCCGCGCTGCTCAAGGAATCCGCCTATGGCCTGGGCTCGACGACCTGGGAAGTGGTGTGGAAGGTCGTCCTTCCCTATACGAAGACCGGCGTGCTGGGCGGCGTCATGCTGGGCCTGGGCCGCGCCCTGGGCGAAACCATGGCCGTCACCTTCGTGATCGGCAACATGAACCAGCTCGATTCGCTGTCGGTCTTCCAGGCTGCCAACAGCATCACCTCGGCGCTGGCCAATGAATTCGCGGAAGCCGGCGAAGGCCTGCACCAGGCGTCGCTGATCTACCTGGGCCTGGTGCTGTTCTTCATCACCTTCGTGGTGCTGTCGCTGTCCAAGATCCTGCTGTCGCGCCTGCAGAAGAACGAAGGAGCCCGCTCGTGAGCACCTCGCAGCAACTCATTTCCGCGGCCCAGCTGGCCAGCGACCGCCAAGCGCGCTATGCCCGCCGCAAGCGCGTGAACACCATCGCCCTGGGCCTGTCCCTCGCGGCCATGGCGTTCGGCGTGTTCTGGCTGATCTGGATCCTCTGGGAAACCATCCGCCTGGGCGTGGGCGGCCTGAGCGTGACGCTGTTCACGCAGATGACCCCCCCGCCCAACGAGGTCGGCGGCATCTCCAACGCCATCTTCGGCTCCGTCGTGATGGTGGTGCTGGCCACGTTCGTGGGCACGCCCATCGGCATCATGGCCGGCGTGTACCTCGCCGAATACGACAAGCGCAGCTGGCTGGCCTCGTCCACCCGCTTCGTGAACGACATCCTGCTGTCGGCACCCAGCATCGTGATCGGCCTCTTCGTGTATGCCGTGGTGGTCGCCCGATTCAAGAGCTTCTCCGCCTATGCCGGCATCCTGGCCCTGGCGCTCATCGTCATCCCGGTGGTGATCCGCACGACCGAGAACATGCTGATGCTCGTGCCCGCCAGCCTGCGGGAAGCCGCCTATGCCCTCGGCACGCCGAAGTGGAAGGTGATCATCCTGGTCACGCTGCGCGCTGCCCGCGCCGGCGTCATCACCGGCGTGCTGCTCGCCGTGGCCCGCATCGCCGGCGAGACCGCTCCGCTGCTGTTCACCGCGCTCAACAACCAGTTCTGGAATGCCGACCTGTCCAAGCCCATGGCCAGCCTGCCGGTGACCATCTTCAAGTTCGCGATGAGCCCCTACGAGAACTGGCAGGAGCTGGCCTGGGCCGGCGTGTTCCTGATCACCCTCGCCGTGCTCGGCCTCAACATCCTGGCCCGCGTGCTGACGCGCCAGAAGTCCTGAGACAAACCCATCCGCCACAGATCGGACCCTTTCCCATGTCCACGAAAAACACCGGCGCCGCCGGCACCTCCAAGATCACGGTTCGCGACCTGAACTTCTACTACGGGAAGTTCCATGCCCTGAAGGGCATCAACCTGGACATTCCCGAGAAGAAGGTCACGGCATTCATCGGCCCGTCGGGCTGCGGCAAGTCCACGCTGCTGCGCACCTTCAACCGCATGTACGAGCTCTACCCCGAGCAGCGCGCCGAAGGCCAGATCCTGCTGGACGGCGAGAACCTGCTGACCAGCAAGCAGGATGTGGCCCTGATCCGCGCCAAGGTCGGCATGGTGTTCCAGAAGCCGACGCCGTTCCCGATGTCGATCTACGACAACATCGCCTTCGGCGTGAAGCTGTTCGAAAGCCTCAATGCCACGGACATGGACGACCGCGTGGAGTGGGCGCTGCGCAAGGCCGCCCTCTGGAACGAGGTCAAGGACAAGCTGCACCAGAGCGGCTCGGGCCTGTCCGGCGGGCAGCAGCAGCGCCTGTGCATCGCGCGCGGCATCGCCATCAAGCCCGAAGTGCTGCTGCTCGACGAGCCGTGCTCGGCGCTGGACCCGATCTCCACGGCCAAGGTCGAGGAACTGATCGCCGAACTGAAGAACGAATACACCGTGGTGATCGTCACGCACAACATGCAGCAGGCAGCCCGCTGCAGCGATTACACGGCCTACATGTACCTGGGTGACCTGATGGAGTTCGGCGAGACCGAACAGATGTTCTTCAAGCCCCAGCGCAAGGAAACCGAAGACTACATCACCGGCCGTTTCGGCTGAACGGACGAGGAGACTCCGCATGCCCGAGAAACACCTTTCCTCCCAGTTCGACAGCGAACTCAACAGCATCTCCGCCCGCGTGATGGAGCTCGGCGGACTGGTCGAATCCCAGATCCGCCAGGCCATCTACGCACTGTCGCAGTTCAGCGTGGAGGCGGCCGACCAGGTCTCCGCCACCGAGCACCGCGTGAACGCGATGGAGGTCGAGATCGACCATGAACTCTCGTCCATCATCGCGCGCCGCCAGCCCACGGCCCGCGACCTGCGCCTGCTGATCGCCTTCTCGAAGGCCACGGCGAACCTCGAGCGCATGGGCGACGAGGCCAACAAGATGGCCCGCATGGTCAAGTCCATCATCGAGAGCGGCTCCGCCCGCTTGCTGCCCACCACCGACCTGCGCGTCGCGGCCGACCTGGCGTCGGGCCTGCTGCGCAAGGCCCTGGATGCGTTCGCCCGCCTCGACACCAAGGCGGCCGTGGCCATCCTGAAGGAAGACGACCTCATCGATCGCGAGTTCGACGGCTTCGTGCGCAAGCTCATCACCTACATGATGGAAGACCCTCGCACGATTTCCGCGAGCCTGGACCTGCTGTTCCTGGCCAAGGCCATCGAGCGCATCGGCGATCACTCCAAAAACGTGGCCGAACTCATCATCTACCTCGTCAAGGGCAAGGACGTGCGCCACACGGCCCTCGAGGAGATCGAGTCGGCCGTGCTCTGAAAGGCCTGTCCCTCCATGAAGAGACTTCCCCGCGTACTCATCGTCGAAGACGAATCCGCCATCGCCGAACTGATCGCCGTCAACCTGCGCCACAACGGTTTCCAGCCCATCTGGTCCGAGGACGGCGAGTCCGCCCAGCGCGAGCTGGATGCGGTTCTACCCGACGTCATCCTGCTGGACTGGATGCTGCCCGGCCAAAGCGGCCTGCAGCTCGCGCGCAAGTGGCGCGCGGATGCGCGCACCAAGCCCATTCCCATCCTGATGCTCACGGCGCGTGGCGACGAGCCCGACAAGGTGGCCGGGCTCGACGCGGGTGCGGACGACTACATCACCAAGCCGTTCTCCACCCAGGAACTGCTGGCACGCATCCGCGCCGTGCTGCGGCGCCGGGCGCCCGAGCAGGCCACCGACACCGTGGCCATCTCCGACCTGATCCTGGACGCAGGCACCTACCGCGTGACCTACCAGGGGCAGCAGCTCAAGATCGGCCCGACCGAGTTCAAGCTCCTGCACTACCTCATGAAGCATCCCGAACGCGTCCACAGCCGGGCGCAACTGCTCGACAAGGTGTGGGGCGACCATGTCTTCATCGAGGAGCGCACGGTGGACGTGCACGTCAAGCGCCTGCGCGAGGCCCTGGGCGTCGCCGGCGCCATGGTGGAGACCGTGCGCGGCGCGGGCTACCGGCTGACGGCCCAGCCTGCCGCCCTGATGCGGGCCTGACCGCCGGCCGGGGCCGCCCGCGGGCGGCCCCCCTTTTCGTTATCTGACAACAAGGCAGCGGAGTGCGGACGGGGTGGGGCCCCGCGGAGCCTCCCGGATTCCATGGTTTGGCGTTGCATCTTCTTCCTGTCCTTCCAGGTCGCAGGCCTCTTGCTCGGCTGGTTCTGGGGTGGCTTCCATGGCGCGGTGGCGACCGTTTTCGCGGGCGTCTGGCTCTGGTTCCTCTGGGATCTCTGGCGCGGCTCCCGCGTGCTGCGCTGGCTGCGCGACGGGGACCTGGCCAGTTGCCCCTCGCTCAAGGGCGTCTGGGGCGAGGTCGCCGACAGGACCCGCCGCCTGCTGCGCCAGAACCAGGCCGACATCGCCGCCAGCGATGCGCGCCTGCAGGAGATCCTCGCGGCCCTGCAGGCGACGCCCAATGGCGTGGTGCTGCTCGATGCCGAGGGACACATCGAGTGGTGCAACCAGATCGCGGTCACGCAGTTCGCGCTGGACGCCGCGCGCGACATGGGCCAATCGATCGGCAACCTGCTGCGCGACCCTGAATTCAGCGCCTACTACGCCGCCCAGGATTTCTCCAGGGACGTGGTGCTGCAGGGGCGCGAGAGCACGGCTTCGCGGCCGGTACGCATTTCCGTCCACCTGCACCCGTACGGTGACGGCCGCAAGCTGCTGCTGTCGCGCGACGTGACGGCGCTGGAGCAGGCCGAGGCCATGCGCCGCGATTTCGTGGCCAACGTGTCACACGAGATCCGCACGCCGCTCACCGTCCTCATGGGCTTCGTGGAAACCCTGCAGACGCTGCCGCTGTCCTCTGAAGAACGCGCACGCTACCTGAACATGATGTCGCAGCAGGCCGGCCGGATGCAGAGCGTGGTGCAGGACCTGCTGACCCTGTCGCGCCTGGAGGGCAGCCCGCCGCCGGGCCTGACCGAATGCACGCCGGTGGATGCGCTGCTGCGCCGCTGCGAAGACGAGGCCCGCGGCCTGTCCGCGCTGCTCACCCGCAGCCAGTCGGCGGGCCATGTGCTGGAGTTTCCGCCGGCCGAGGCGCTGCAGGGCGCCGGGCAACTGGTCGGGGTGGCGGCCGAACTGCAGAGCGCGCTCGCGAACCTGATCGGCAATGCCGTGCGCTATACGCCCGCTGGCGGCCGCATCACCGTGGCATGGGAGACGCTGGCCGACGGCAGCGGCCGCTTTTCGGTGCGGGACACGGGGCCCGGCATCGAGGCCGTGCATATCCCGCGGCTGACCGAACGCTTCTACCGCGTGGACCGCAGCCGCTCGCGCGACACCGGCGGCACCGGGCTGGGCCTGGCCATCGTCAAGCACGTGGTGCAGCGCCATTCGGCGTCGCTGGGCATCGAGAGCACCGTGGGCAAGGGCTCCGTGTTTTCCGTGACGTTCCCGCCGCACCGCATCCAGCGCGGTGCCGCGGTGCGCAGCGCACCGGCTAAGCCTGCCCTGCCGAAGCCGGGTGCAAGTCCGGCGAGCGGGCCTTCCGCAATGCCCTCGCCAGCATCGCAATGAACACCGCGGCCGTCAGGCCCAGCGCCAGCGCCCCGCCGATCCAGAAGGCGGCGGGCGATTGCTGCGGCGGATGCCCGGCAAAGCCCACATAGGCCAGGACATAGCCTGCAGGAAGCCCGGCGCCCCAGAGCAGCACTCCGTAGGTGGCCAGCGGAGCGATGGTGATCCGGTAGCAGCGCAGGGCGAACGCACAGAAGGTCTGCAGCGCATCGGCGACATGGTAGGCCGCGACCCAGGCCAGCAGCCCGCGGGCCATGTCCAGGACATCGGGGGAGGAGGTATAGAGGCCGGCCAGGCCGTCGCGTGCCAGGAGGAGGAGCCCGGACAGCACGAGGGCGATGGTGCCTGCCATGCGCAAGCCCATCCAGGCCACCCTCCGGGCGACCGCCTCGTCCGCGCGGCCGCGCCAGTAGCTGACCCGGGCGCTGGTGGCGATGGCCAGCGAGAGCGGGACCATGTAGAGCACGGCGGTGAGGTTCGAGGCGATCTGGTGGGCCGCGGCCGCCACCGTGCCCTGCCGGGCGATGAACAGCGCCATCAGCGTGAAGGAGGTGACCTCCACCATCACGGCCAGCCCCGCGGGAACGCCCAGCCGCGCGAAGCGCCCGATCTGCGCCGGGTCGGGGCGCTCCATGCGCTTCCAGAGCGCCAGCGGCGCGTACATCGGCGAGGAGCGGACCAGCCACAGCGCGATGCCCAGCAGCAGGTAGTTCACGACCAGCGTGGCCCAGGCGCACCCGACGGCGCCCTGCGCGGGCAGGCCGGCGAACCCGAAGGTGAAGCCGATGGACAGGGGGATCTTCACGGCCAGCGAACCCAGTTGCAGCCAGGTGACCAGCTGCGGACGTCCCAGGGCCTGGTTGAGCGTGGTGTAGAGACGGAAGGCCAGGGCCGGCGGCAGGGCCGCGGCCAGCACCGTGAGGTAGCGGCCCACCTCGGTGCGCAGATCGGCGGGCACCTCCGTCCAGCGCAGGATGGCGCCGGGCGACAGCAGCACGGCGATGCCCAGCAGGCTCGCGAGGGCGCAGAGGTACAGGGCCTGGCGCACCGTGCGGCCGATCTCGGCCGTGTGGCCCGCGCCGCGCTGCTCCGCCCAGATGGGCAGCAGCGCCTGCAGCACGCCCATGAGGGCGACATAGACGCTCACATAGACGGCCGAGCCGATCGAGAGCGCGGCCAGGGAGGAGGGCGCATGGCGGCCGGCGACGATGGTGTCGGTCACGCCGAACGCCATCACGGCGAGCTGCCCCGCCAGCACGGTGGCCGCGTGGCGCGCGACCTGGGCGCGCTCGGACGGCATCAGGGCTGCCCGGCCGCGGGGGGCCGGCGGCGCAGCACCAGGAGCTGGTCGTTCTTGTCGGTCGGGCGCGGCAGCACCGCGGCACGGTGCCACCCGCGGCCGCGGGCCAGTTCGTGGACCGTGGCCTGCACGCCGGCGTCGGCCACCAGCCACTCGCACGGGCTTTCCCGCACTTCCGAGGGAAGCGCCACCGGCTGCAGGCTCCAGCCGCCGTGGTATTGCAGCCCGGCGATCTGGGCACGGCTCAGGCCATAGACGAGCACGCACCCCGGCTCGGGGCCAAGCACGCGCGCAAGATTCTCCACCTGCGGCCGGTAGCTGCGGCCGTAGTCCAGTATGGGAAGAAAGAGCGTGTTGAGCAGCAGCCATGCGAGCGTGGCACCACTGGCCGGCAACACGAGGCTCTTCCAGATTTCCGTGCGGTTGCGCGAGGCGCGCCACCATGCCAGTGCGCACCAGACGGCAGTGGCGGCCAGCGCCACGCCGAAAGCCATGGCGGAAAAACCCGTGGGATAGCCGGGGGCGAGCTTGGCCACGTTGGCTGCCGGCTTCGCGGGCACGCCCGTCTGCACGGACACCCAGATCACCCAGATGGTGATGGCCGACACGCTGAAGAACAGCAGGGTGAACCAGTCGATCAGCGAAGCGATGGCGCGGCGCAGCGTGGGCAGCGCGAACGCAGCCAGCGTGGCCAGGGCGGGCAGCCCGAGCAGCAGGGCCCGGTCGGCGGGGCTCGTCGTCAGGCAGCCCGCGACGGTGACACCCACGAACCACAGCGGGAGCAGCAGGTGGCGGTGGAGCGTACGGCTCAGGATCTGCCGGCGCCAGCGCCAGATCGTCCACAGGGCCAGGGGCCATGCGGGCCACGCGAACCAGACCAGCAGGCGTGCGAGGCTGCCCCACTCCTTGACCTCGCTGGCCGGAAGGATGCGCCAGCGCCACAGGTCCAGCGCCGTGGACAGCGCCGCCACGAGCAGGACCGGCAAGGCCAGGGCGAGTCCCCACACCCACCCGGGCCGTGTGGGGCCCAGGGAATCCTGCTCGGCAGGATCGCGGGCGGTGCAGGCCACCAGCAGCGCGCTGCCGCCACCGAGCAGGGCCGCCATGGTCGGTGCGCCGCTCAGGGCCAGCCCGAGCAGGCCGAGGCTGGCGGCCGCCAGGGCAATGGGCGGGCGGCGCGGCAGGCTGGCCGCGGCAAAGAACAGCAGTGCCGTGCAGGCCAGCTGCGAGAGATAGCTGGTGACCTCGTGGGACAGCTGGGCGAGCCCCAGGCAGGCCAGCAGCGCGAGCAGCGCGCCGTCGGCCATGGCCCGCGCGTAATCCGACGGGGAGGCCTCCCCGCCGAAGGCGAAGGCCACGGGCTGCGCGCCAGGGCTGCGCGCGAGGTGGTACATGCCCCACCAGGTCGCGGCGAGCGTGAGCGCCAGCAGTGCGACGAATGGCAACCGGGCGGCCATGTCCGCGGACAGCCAGTCGGGTGCGGCCCGCACGGCCAGCGCGCCGAGCCAGTAGGGCAGCAGTCCGTCGGTGTCGGGCGCCATGCCGCCCAGGGCCGGAGACATCCAGGGCGTGTTCCCCCGGGCCAGTTCCATCATGTAGCCGAATGCGGTCACGTCCGCGTTCTTCCAGGGCGAGCGGGCCACGAAGCCGGGCACGACATAGGCCAGGCACAGCAGCAGCAGCGCCCAGCGCGGCAGCGGCCGCACGGCGTCCTGGGTCACGATGGCGGGGGTCGGAGGATTCACGCGTTCAGTGCCGAAAAAATCGATCGAGAATAAAGGCAAAAGCCTGCGCGGGGCCAGCCGGGATGCCGGGCAGTAAAAAAGGCAGCGCGGACGTGCCGGGCTGCCTTTGGCGGGATGCGGGGGTGGAATGCCATGCGGCCATCCGTGCCGCCCCGGGTCCGGTGGACCGCTGGATTACTTCGCGGCGGCCGTCTTGCCGAAGCGGTTGCGGAAGCGCTCGACGCGACCGCCCATGTTGTCCACCGACTTCTGCGTGCCGGTGTAGAAAGGGTGCGATTCGCTGGAGGTGTCCAGCTTGAAGAGCGGCAGTTCGCGGCCGTCGTCGGTCTTGCCGGTTTCCTTGGTGTTCACGCAGGAACGGGTGACGAACTTGAAGCCATTGGACAGGTCCACGAAGAGCACTTCGCGGTAGTTGGGGTGAATGCCTTCTTTCATGGCATGGTCCTTTCTGGGGGGCTGCTGCGGTAGCCACGCCGCACCCATTGCGACGCACTTTCCGCTTCGAAAAAGCCTACCATTATCGCATAACCGCGCAATGAAGCGCCAGCCCCGGGCACGGGGCCTTCCATGGGAACCCCTCCATCTTGCGTCTGCTGCACACTTCCGACTGGCACCTGGGCCAGCATTTCATGGGCAAGAGCCGCCAGGCCGAGCACCGTGCGTTCATCGACTGGCTGGCCGGGCGGGCGGCCGGCTGCCAAGCGGATGCCGTGCTGGTCGCCGGGGACGTGTTCGACACCGCCGCCCCGCCTAGCCATGCGCGCGAACTCTACCATCACGCCGTGCTGGCCCTGCGGGAAGCGGGGTGCGCGCTGGTGGTGCTGGGCGGCAACCACGATTCGGTCGCGGTGCTGGGCGAAAGCCGCGCGCTGCTCGCGCAGCTCGGCACGCGGGTGGTTCCGTGCGCGGCCGACAGCCCGGACGAGCAGGTCCTGGTGCTGCACAAGCGCACGGGCGGGCCGGGCGCGGTGCTCTGCGCCGTACCCTACCTGAGGGCCCGGGAGCTGCTGCTGAGCCTGCCCGGCGAGAGCGCCCTGGACAAGCGGCAGGCCCTGCAGGAGGCCATCCGCGGCCACTACCACGCCCTTTTCGACCTGGCGCGCGAGCGCAGCGAATCCCTGGGCGGCCTGCCGATCGTGGCCACCGGGCACCTGGCAACCGTGGGCGCCTCGGGCGGCGAGGCCGTGCGGGAGATCTACGTGGGCACGCTGGAGGCCTTTCCGACGGACGCCTTCCCGCCGGCCGACTACATCGCGCTGGGGCACATCCACCAGCCGATGAAGGTCGGTGGCCAGGAGCACATCCGCTATTGCGGCTCGCCCATCGCGCTGGGATTCGACGAGGCGGGCCAGCGCAAGGAAGTGCTGCAGGTCGATTTCGACCTGGCGGGCCTGCAGGCGGTCACCGCGCTGCCGGTGCCGTGCTTCCAGCCCATGGCATCCCTGCGGGGCAACCTGCAGGAGCTGGCTGCCGCGCTGGGGCAGGCTGCAGGGGCGGGCACGGCCGAGAGTCCCGTCTGGCTCGACGTGGAGGTGGTGGGGGACGATTACCTCGCCAGCCTGCAGGCGCGCATCGCCGCGATGGCCGAAGGCCTGCCGGTGGAGGTGCTGCGCGTACGCCGGGCACGGGCGGGAGCGGTCCCTGCATGGGCCCCGGTGGCCCGCGAAACCCTGGATGAGCTCGATCCCGCCGAGGTGTTCCAGCGCCGGCTGGGGGCGGAATCGATCGACGAAGCGCTCCGGGAGCGGCTGGCGGCGCTGCACGGCCGGGTACTGTCCGGGCTGCGGGAGGAGGGCGCCGCATGAAGATCCTGGCACTGCGCCTGAAGAACCTCAACTCCCTCAAGGGCGAGTGGCGCATCGACTTCACGGCGCCTCCTTTCTCCGAGGGTGGGCTGTTCGCGATCACCGGGCCGACGGGCGCGGGCAAGACCACGCTGCTGGATGCGATCTGCCTGGCGCTCTACCACCAGACGCCGCGCATCGGCGGCGTGTCCCAGGGCGGCAACGAACTCATGACGCGGCATACCGCGGACTGCCTCGCGGAGGTGGAGTTCGAGGTGCGTGGCAGCCGCTACCGCGCGTTCTGGAGCCAGCGGCGGGCGCGCGACAAGCCCGGTGGCGCGCTGCAGCCTCCGCAGGTGGAGCTGGCGCAGGTGCTGTCGGCCGACGGTGCCGCGCGGCCGCTGACGCACAAGGTGCAGGAAAAGCTGCAGCAGGTCGAGACCCTGACCGGACTCGACTTCGGGCGCTTCACCAAGTCGATGTTGCTTGCCCAGGGGGGCTTCGCCGCCTTCCTGGAGGCGCCGGCCGGCAAGCGCGCCGAACTGCTGGAGGAACTGACGGGCACGGACATCTACGGAAAGATCTCGCAGCGCGTTCATGAATGCGCGCGGGACGCCCGGTCGGCACTGGAGGCGGCGCGTGCCAGGGCGGGCGGCGTGGCGTTGCTGGACACCGCGGAACGCGACGCGCTGGCGCAGGAGTCCGAGGCGCTGGAAGAGCAGTTGCGGGTTTTGCGCGATCGGCGTGCGGCCACCCAGGGAGAGCGCGACGCGCTGGTGGCCGTGGAGCGTGCGCGGGAACGCGTGGCCGATGCGGACCGGCAGGTGCGCGATGCGGGCGCGGCCTGGGCCGCACGGGACGCCGATGTACAGCGCCTGCTGCGCGCGGAGCCCGCGATGCGGCTCGAACCCCTGCACGCGGCCTGGCTGGCCGCGGTGCAGGACGAGCGGACGGTAACTTCCCGCCTGCAGGAGACCGGGATGCAGGCGCAGCAGGCCCGGGCCCGGCATGCGGCGGTGCTGCGCCGGGCCGAGGCCCTGGCGCGGCAGGTGTCGGCCCTGCGGCATGCCGGGTGGCAGGCGGACCGTGACGCGCTGGCCGGGCTGGAGGCGGAAGGCATCGATGATCCGCGGCATGCGGCGCTCGCGGCGCGGCTGGGCGAGTGGAGCGCACGGTTCCAGGCGCTGGCCGGGCTGCAGGAAGACATCCACCGCCTGGAGGGGCAGCGCGAGGGCCAGACCATCCGCCGCGCGCAGGAGCGGCAGCGGCAGCAGGCCGCCGCCGAGGCGCGCCTGCAGGCCCAGGCAGCCCTCGCGGGTGCCCGCGAGGCCCTGGAGCAGGCGGAGGGCGAATACCTCCGGCAGCTGGCCGGCCATGACGAGGCCCACTGGCAGCAGGAAACCCTGCGCCTCGTGGAAGAAGGCCATGCCTGGACAGACGCCCGGAATCTCCTGGCCCGCAGGGAGGCACTGTCGGCGCAGCGGAGCCGTCGCGTGAAGGCGGGGGCGGACCGACAGGCCCGGATGAGCGCGCTGGAGACGGCATTGCGCGGGCTGGACGGCCGGCGGCGGGAACTGCAGCAGGGCCTGCGCGACCTGGAGCGCCTGCTGGAGCAGGAGCGGCGCATCCAGTCGCTGGAGTCCCACCGCCGGCAGTTGCGCCCGGGCGAGGCCTGCCCGCTCTGCGGCTCCGGGGAGCATCCCGCCATCGGTGCCTACGAAGCCCTGGATGTCTCCGTGACGCAAACCCGCCTGGAGGACGCCAGGCGGGCCCTGGAGGCACTGGACCACGAGTGCCGGACGGCAGAGACCGAGCTGGCGGCATTGCGCGCGCAGGAGACCCGGGCTGGCGAGGACGAGGCCGAGGACGGGCGCGCCCAGGACGAATGGCAGGCGCAATGGGCGGCGCGGTGCGCGGTGCTGGCATGGCCTGCCGACCAGCTCGATGGGGCTGCACTGGATGCGGCGCAGCGCCGGCATGCCGGACTCCTGGAGCAGGCGCGCACGCAGGTGGCTGCGTTGGGCGCGGCGCGGGACAGGGCCGAGGCGGCGCGACGGAGCGTGCAGCAGGCCGAGCGGGAGGCCGCCACGGCGGAACAGGCCCTTGCGCTGGCGGAGAAGGATGTGCAGGTGGCGGGCCGCGAATTGCAGGCCCTGGACGAGGCCCTGGAGCGCCAGACTGCCGCGCTGCAATCGGGGCGGCAGAACCTGGAGCGCGATCTGGCCGGACAGGGATACACCCTGCCGCAGGATCCCGAACCCTGGCTGCGCGAACGCGGCCGCGATGTGCAGGCCTGGGATGCGGCCTGCCGGCGACGGCAGGAACTGCAGGCACAACTGCCCCTGCGCCACGATGCCGCCGAAAACGCCGCGGCGGTGGCGCGGCAGTGGGCGGAGCGGCTGGCCGCGCTGCCGGCATCGCCTGCGCGGCCTGGCGACGGGGAAGCCGGGGACGGTGCCATCGATGCCGGCGCTGTCCGGGACGTGGCACGGCTGGAAGGCTGGCTGCAGCAGGCGGCGCAGTCGGTGCGTTCCTGCGAGGACACCCTGGCATCGCTGGGTGGCACCGAGCGCGAACTACAGCGGGCCGAGGCCGAAGCGGCCGGGCAGGTCCGCCAGCGGGCCGCTGCCTGGGAGGCCGCGCTGGCGGCCAGCCCGTTCGCGGATGCGCAGGCTTTCCTGGACGCCCGGATGGAGCCCGCCGAGCGGCAGGCGCTGCAGGAGTCCGTGGACCGTACCCGGCAGGCATGGGTGGCTGCCCAGGCGCTGCACACCGAGGCCGGGCAGGCGCTGGAGCGTCTGCTGGCCACTGCGCCATCGCAGCGCGGCCTGCCGGAGGTGGACGAGGAACTGGCGGCCTGGGA
This sequence comes from Acidovorax sacchari, assembly GCF_042847045.1. Classification (NCBI taxonomy): domain Bacteria; kingdom Pseudomonadati; phylum Pseudomonadota; class Betaproteobacteria; order Burkholderiales; family Comamonadaceae; genus Acidovorax; species Acidovorax sacchari. The sequence goes on along the minus strand of NZ_AP035783.1, from coordinate 3,016,635 downwards.
GTCGCAGGGCCTGGCGGCAGCGCAGCGCCAGGGGGCGATCGCCGGCCAGCTGCACGAGGATGGCTTGCGCCGGGAAGGCCTGCAGGCCCTGCTGGCGGAGATCGCGGCGCAGGAGTCCGAGGCCGAGTCCTGGCAGCACCTCAATGGGCTGATCGGGTCCGCCGACGGGGCCAAGTACCGCAAGTTCGCCCAGGGCCTCACGCTGGACCACCTGGTGCACCTGGCCAACCTCCGGCTGCAGCGGCTGCATGGGCGCTACCTGCTGGCGCGGCGCGCGGGCGGCGACCTGGAGCTGGAGGTGATCGATACCTGGCAGGCCGATGTGGCCCGCGACACGCGCACCCTGTCCGGCGGCGAGAGCTTCCTGGCGAGCCTGGCACTGGCTCTGGCGTTGTCCGATCTCGTGAGCCACAAGACGCGCATCGACTCGCTCTTCCTCGACGAAGGTTTCGGCACCCTCGACGGCGACACGCTCGAAGTCGCGCTGGATGCGCTGGACAGCCTGCAGTCCGGCGGCAAGACCATCGGCATCATCAGCCACGTGGAAGCCGTGAAGGAGCGCATACCCGTGCAGATCCGCGTGCGCAAGGGCGTGGGCCTGGGCTACAGCGCGCTGGAGCGGCGCTTCGCCGTGGCCGGCGGCACCTGACGCCGGCATGCCGGAATACGAAAGGGCCCCGCCGCGTTGCCGTGGCGGGGCCCCGAGGCCCTTCGCAGGAGCGCGTGGCGCGGATCAGCCGCCGCGGCGCATCATGTCGAAGAAATCGACGTTGGTCTTGGTGGCCTTCATGTTCTTGATCATCAGCTCCATGCTTTCGATCTCGTCCATGTTGTAGAGGAACTGGCGCAGGATGCGCGTCTTCTGCAGGATTTCCGGGGGCAGCAGCAGCTCTTCGCGGCGCGTGCCGCTCTTGTTGAGCTCGATCGCCGGGAACACGCGCTTCTCGTAGAGGCGGCGGTTCAGGTGGATTTCGCTGTTGCCGGTGCCCTTGAATTCTTCGAAGATCACTTCGTCCATGCGGCTGCCGGTGTCCACCAGGGCCGTGGCGATGATGGTGAGCGAGCCGCCTTCTTCCACCTTGCGCGCGGCGCCGAAGAAGCGCTTGGGACGCTGCAGCGCATTGGAATCCACACCGCCGGACAGCACCTTGCCGGAAGAGGGCACGACGTTGTTGTAGGCGCGGGCGAGGCGGGTGATGGAGTCCAGCAGGATCACCACGTCCTTCTTCAGTTCCACGAGGCGCTTGGCACGCTCGATCACCATCTCGGCCACGTGCACGTGGCGGGCGGCCGGCTCGTCGAAGGTGGAGGCGATGATCTCGCCCTTGACCGTGCGCTGCATCTCGGTCACTTCCTCAGGGCGCTCGTCCACCAGCAGCACCATGAGGTGCACGTCGGGGTTGTTGGCCGTGATGGCGTGGGCGATGTGCTGCATCATCATCGTCTTGCCGCTCTTGGGCGGCGCGACGATCAGCGCGCGCTGGCCGCGGCCGATGGGAGCGATGATGTCGATGATCCGGCCCGTGATGTTCTCGTCGCCCTTCATGTCGCGCTCGAGCTTCATCTGCTCCTTGGGGAACAGCGGGGTCAGGTTCTCGAACATGACCTTGTGCTTGTTCTGCTCCGGCGGGCCGCCGTTCACGGCGTCGAGCTTGGTCAGCGCGAAGTAGCGCTCGCCGTCCTTCGGCGTGCGGACCTCGCCCTCGATCATGTCGCCCGTGTGCAGGTTGAAGCGGCGCACCTGGCTGGGGGAGATGTAGATGTCGTCCGTGCTCGCGGTGTAGCTCGTGTCCGGGCTGCGCAGGAAGCCGAAGCCGTCGGGCAGGATTTCCAGCACGCCGTCGGCGAAGACCTGCTCGCCCGCCTTCGCGCGCTTCTTGATGATCGCGAACATCAGCTCCTGCTTGCGCATGCGCCCGGTGTTCTCGATCTCCAGCTCTTCGGCCTGCTTCAGCACTTCGGACACGTGCAGTGCCTTGAGTTCGTTTAGATGCATGGGGGTGACTCCGGAACGGAGTAAATAGGAATTCAGGGGGAGACCGCAAGCCGTGGGGACTGCTCATGGCGTCCAGGCGGGTCTGGGGGATCTGCGACGGGGGCCGTTGCTGGGCTGGCCCGGTGATCGATGCGGATTATGACAGGAAAAGACGCCCGCTCATCAGGGTCTCTGCGCGGGTGCCGGCGAGTGCCTGCCGGAAGGGGGAGGGCCGGTGCGCAAGCGGCATGCAGGCCTGGCGCACCGGGGGGCCGAAAAGCGGCTCAGGCGAGCTGCTGGTCGATGAAGGACGTCAGCTGCGCCTTGCTCATCGCGCCGACCTTCGTGGCGGCGAGCTGGCCGTCCTTGAACAGCATGAGCGTGGGGATGCCGCGGATGCCGAACTTGGCGGGCACTTCACGGTTCTCGTCCACGTTCATCTTGGCGACGGTGAGCTTGCCCTGGTAGGAATCGGCGACTTCGTCGAGGATGGGGGCGATCATCTTGCACGGGCCGCACCATTCGGCCCAGTAGTCCACCAGTACCGTGGTGCCGGGTTGCAGCACGTCGGCTTCGAAGCTGGCGTCGGAGATGTGTTTGATCAGTTCGCTGGCCATGGCGCGTTCCTTGTGGAGGCGAAGAAATGGATTGTGGGGAAAGGTGCGGATACAGTCCTGGGATTGTGACAGAAAGACATTCCCTGCTCGATGTGGTGGATAGCGACTCAGGCGCTATGACAGTCATAGCGAAAACCGAATCGCGGGACGATGCCTGGGAGGCGCTGCTCGGCCGTCTGGACAGCTTCGTGCGCGGCACCGGGCAGCCTGCGGGCGCTGCGGTGGTGCTCGTGCCCTATGCCCAGCTCATGGGGGAAGCCCAGCGCCGCTGGGCGAGGGCCTTCCCGGACGGTTTCGCGCCGCGCTTCGAGACCACCCGCAACTGGGCCGCGCGCCTGGCGCCTTTCGTGCCCGAGGGCGACGATCTGGCGCGGGATACGGCGCGGGACACGCTCACCGCCCGCTCCCTGCTGGACCGTGCGGGACTGGGCGGGCAGCGCGACGTGCTGGCGGGGCCGCTGCTCGACGCCGCCTGCCAGCTGGCGCCGGCGGTTGCGGCGGTGCCTCCCGCGGGCCGCGAGGCCTGGGCCGGCAGGGTGCGGCCCCTGCTGCCCCCAGCGGCCGATGGCGCGGCACTGCGCTACGAAGCGGCGGTCGCCCGCATCGCACTGGAATGGGCCCTGGCCACGCGCCAGGCCACCGACGTGCTGTTCGAACCGCGCGTGCGCTCGTCCGCACCGGTGCTGGTGGTGCTGGACGGGTTCCAGCCCGATCCCCTGGCGCATGCACTGTGTGCCCTCTGGGGGGCGGATCGCGCCTGCGTGCTGCCGTTGTGTCCCGCCCCCGGAGCGGGCGGCACGGCTGTGGCTCATGCATCGGCTGCCGCTGGCAACGTGGCGCTGCATGCCGCGGCGGACGCGGAGGACGAGGCCCAGAGGGCGGCCGCGTGCGTGCTGCGGCACGTGGCCGAAGGCCGCACGCCGGTGGCCCTGGCGGCCATCGACCGGGCGCTGACGCGGCGCATCAGTGCGCTGCTCGCGGGGCGGGGCGTGGGGGTGCACGACGAGAACGGCTGGACCCTGTCCACCACCCGGGCGGGGGCGCAGGTGATGGCGGCCCTGCGTGCCTGCATGGCGCATGCCTCCGGCGATGCGGTGCTCGACTGGCTCAAGCATGTTCCCGCCGCCGACGCCGAGGCGCTGCGGCTGGTCGAGCGCTGGCTGCGGCGCACGGGCATGGGCGACTGGCCGGCGGCCGTGCGCGGCGTCGGGCTGGCGGCGGGGCCGGTGCAGGACATGACCGATGCGGAGGGCCCGGACGCGCCAGGTCGCGATGCCGCGGAGGGCTGGCGTACGCTGGTGCGGCGCACGGAGGCCTGGCGCGCTGCGATGCAGGCTCCGCGCGATCTGCCGGGCTGGCTCGCTGCGCTGCGGGCGCTGCTGCAGGCCACGGGCCAGTGGGAACGGCTGCAGGAGGATGCGGCGGGGCTGCGCGTGCTGGCGGAACTGCGGCTCGACCTGGCCCAGGAAGGCGAGTGGCGCGGGCTGGATGCCTCCGGCCGGCCGATGGCGCTGGCCGAGTTCGTGCATTGGGCGGACGAGGTGCTGGAGGCGGGACGCTTCCGCCCCGAATTCGGTGGCGACGGGGCCCCGGACGCCGTGGTGGTGCCCCTGCCGCAGATGCTGGCGCGGCCCTTCGCGGCCCTGGTCGCTGCCGGATGCGACGAGAAGCGCCTGCAGGCTGCACCGGAGCCTCCCGGTGCCTGGACGAAGGAGCAGCGCAGGGAAATGGGACTGCCCACGCGCCAGGACCTGGAGTCCGCGCAGCGCGCCGCCTGGGCACACGCGCTGTCGGTCGGCCACGTGGACGTGCTGTGGCGCATCGGCGACGAGGGGGGCGAGCCGCTGCTGGCCAGTCCGCTGGTGCTGGCCCTGCAGGCGGAAGGGGGGCGCCGTGCGGGAACCGACCCGCGCGAGCTGCGTGCCGTGGCGCCGTCGCCGGTGCCCCGCCCGCTGCCGCGCGGCGATGCGTTGCCCCTGGCGCGGGTGTCTTCGTCGGCCTATGCGGACCTGCGGCACTGTCCTTACCGTTTTTTTGCCCTGCGCCTGCTGGGCCTGCAGGAGTCGGACGAACTGGGCGCGGAGGTGGACAAGCGCGACTTCGGCAACTGGCTGCACGCCGTGCTGCAGCGCTTCCACGAGGGCCTGCGCGATGCGCCGGTGGAGGACGCCGCCACGCGCCGCCAGTTGCTGGATGCCGCGGCCGAGGCCACGACCCGTGCCCAGCGGCTGTCGGCGGGGGAGTTCCTGCCGTTCTCGGCCGGCTGGCCGGCCCTGCGCGAAGGCTACCTGCGCTGGCTGGCGGGGCACGAGGTGGGGGGCGCACGTTTCCGCGAGGCGGAGCGGCGCTGTGTGCAGCCGCTCGGGCCCCTCGAACTGATCGGTACCCTGGACCGCGTGGACGCGGTGCGCGGCCAGACACCTGGCGATCCGCCCACGGTGATGGTGATCGACTACAAGACCGAAGGCGAATCCGCGACCCGGCGCCGCATCGCCGCCGGTACCGAGGACACGCAACTGGCCTTCTATGCCGCGCTGCTGGGCGACGACACCCTGCGCGCGCTCTACGTGAACGTCGGCGAGCGGGGCGAGACCCGCGGCTTCGAGCAGGAAGATGTCGTGGCGCTGCGCGACCAGCTGGTCGAGGGCCTGCTGCACGACTTCGCCCGCATCGCGGACGGTGCTCCGCTGCCCGCGCTCGGCGAGGGGGCGGTGTGCGACTACTGCGCCGCCCGCGGCCTGTGCCGCAAGGATTTCTGGAGTGAATAGGTCCGACGCCCTGGGGCAATCCGTGCAGGCTGCCTATGAACACAACGGCCGGCCCGTGGAGCGGGAGGCTTTCTACGCCATAGCCTGCGACCCCGCCCGCAGCGTGGCGGTGGAGGCCTGCGCGGGCGCGGGCAAGACGTGGATGCTGGTGTCCCGCATCCTGCGCGCGCTGCTGGAAGGCTGCGAGCCGCACGAGATCCTGGCGATCACGTTCACCAAGAAGGCCGCGGGCGAGATGCGGCAGCGCCTGCTGGAATGGCTGGAGGCTTTCTCCCGCACGCCGCTGCCGGCGCTGCGGGGGGAACTGCAGGCCCGGGGCATCCCGGCGGAGCAGGCCACGGACGACGCCTGTGCGCGCCTGCAAGGCCTGTTCCTGCAGGTCTTGGGTGCGGGCCGGCCGGTGCAGATCCGCACCTTCCACAGCTGGTTCGCCGCGCTGCTCGGTACCGCGCCGCTGGCCGTGCTGCAGTCGCGCGGGCTGCCGCTGCATTTCGAGCTGCTGGAGGACGATGCCGAGGCCGTGCGCCGGGTGTGGCCGCTGTTCCTGCAGCAGGTGGCGGCCGATGCCGGCCTGGGGGCGGATTTCGCCGAGTCCGTCGCCCTGCACGGCCGCTCCCAGACCCGCAAGGCGCTGGAGTCGGCTCTGGCCAAGCGCGTGGAGTTCGAACTGGCGGAAGAGGGCGGCGTGGTCGATGCGTCGGTCCCGCCGTTCCATGCGCAGTCGCCGCAGTGGGCGGACCTGGACCACCCCGCGCAGGCGCTCGCGGCGGAGGATTGCCGTGCACGCTGGCTGGCCTGGGCCGCGGCGCTGGGGGCGGAATCCGGCAAGACACCGCAGAAAGCTGCGGACGCCATCGTCACGGCGTTCTGCGACACCGCGGACCTGCAGGAACGGCTGGAGGCGCTGCGGAGCGCGCTCTTCGTCGCCAGGGAGGACCGGCTCACCCGCCATCTCGAGAAATTCGCCGCCGCGCAGGAGGCGGAGCGGGAGCTGCAGGCGCTGTGCCTGGCGCGGCGCCAGCACGAGGCCTGGCTGCACCAGCGGCGCATGGCGCGGCTGACCCGCGCGCTGGTGGCGGCTTTCGGCGCGCTCAAGCGCGACCGGGGCTGGGTGGACATGAACGACGTGGAGCGCACCGCGCTGGTGATGCTGTCCGACCCCGTGCTCAGCGGCTGGGTGCAGGAGCGCCTGGATGCGCGGGTGCGCCATCTGCTCATCGACGAATTCCAGGACACCAACCCGCTGCAATGGCAGGCGCTGCATGCCTGGCTCGCCGGCTATGTCGGCACCGGAGGCGGGCAGCATCCCCCCAGCGTGTTCATCGTGGGCGACCCCAAGCAGAGCATTTACCGTTTTCGCCGCGCCGAGCCCCAGGTGTTCCGCGCGGCGCAGGCCTTCGTGCGCCAGGGCCTGGGCGGCGACCTGCTGGCCTGCGACCACACGCGCCGCAATACCCCGGAAGTGATCGCCGCGGTCAATGCCGTCATGGGTGCCGCGCAGGCCCAGGGCGACTATGCGGGCTTCCGCGACCATACGACCGAATCGCGCGATGTGGGCGTGCTGCTGCGCCTGCCGCCCATCGAAAACGCCGCGGACGAGGACGAGAATGGGGACGGGGCGCCGGATGCGCGGCCCGATCCGCTGGCCTGGCGCGACAGCCTGGTCCAGCCCCGCCATGAAGCGGAGGAGACGCTGCGCATGCGCGAGTGCCAGCAGGCCGCCCGCTGGGTGGCCGACCGGATCGCGGCCGGCGTGCCGGCGCGGCAGATCATGGTGCTGGCGCGCAAGCGCGACCGCCTGTCGGCCCTGCAGGATGCCCTGCGCGACCTGCACCTGCCGTGCGTGCAGCCCGAAAAGGTGGAATTGTGCGAAGCCCCGGAAGTGCAGGACGTGGTGGCCCTGCTGGATGTGCTGGTCTCTCCGGGGCACGACTTGTCCCTCGCCCGTGCCCTGCGCTCCCCCTTGTTCGGCGTGGACGACGCCCTGCTGGTGCGCGTGGCGGTGGCCCGCAGGGACGCGGAGCGCGGACCGCAGGAAAGCGGCGTGCCGGGATGGATGGAGCTGCTGGCGGACCGGGCCCTGCTGGACGCAGAGATGCCCGGGCTGTCGCACGATTTGCGGCTCTACCGCCACTGGGTGGAGCAATGGCCGCCCCACGACGCGCTGGACGCGATCTACCGGCACCGCGACGTGCTGGCCCGGTATGCGGCCGCGTCCCCCGCGCCGCTGCGGGCCGGCGTGCTGGCGAACCTGCGCGCGCTGCTGTCGGCGGCGCTGCAGCAGGACGGCGGCCGCTACCTGACGCCCTATGCCTTCGTGCGCGCCCTGAAGCGGCCGGGACAGCGGGCGCCGGGCCGCGTGGACGCCGATGCCGTGCGCCTGCTGACCATCCACGGGGCGAAGGGGCTGGAGGCGGACGCCGTGCTGCTGCTGGACACCGATGGCCGCGCCCAGAAGGCAGAGACCATGGGCGTGCTGGTGGATTGGCCTGGCGAACTGCCGGCCCCGCGCCGCTTCGTGTTCCTGGCGAGCGAGGCATCGCCCCCGCCGAGCGCCGCCGATGCGCTGGCCGCCGAACTGGCGGAGCGCCAGCGCGAGGAGATCAATACCCTGTACGTGGCCATGACGCGCGCGCGCCACTGCCTGGCGCTGTCGTGCGTGCGTGTGTCGCAATCCGCGCCGGGCAGCTGGTGGAACCGGGTCGCGCCCCTGGCGGCCGACGTGCCGCAGGACCTATCCGGCCCGATGGGCGGCATGGAGGACGGGCCGAGCGCCACGATGGACGCGCAATTGCCGGAACTGCCCGGGTGGCAGGACGCCGTGCCGCTGCCGATGGGGCTGCCGCCCGCGGCCGACATACAGGCCGGTACACAGGCCGGTGCACAGGCCGAAGCGGCGGTTGCCGGACTTCCCCGGGAGCGCCGTGCGCCCTCCACGCCGGTGTCCAGGCAGGGCGAGGCCATGCACCAGCTGCTGGAGCAGGCGGGGCTGGCGGGCGCGCTGCCCGGCAGTGCCGCAGGGGGCTCTGCCGGCTGGCCACGCGCGCGCCTGCTGCAGCTGGCGCGGGATTTCGAGCTGCCTGCCGAACTGGCCGAGCACGCCGCCGTGATGGCGGCCCGCATCCTGCAGGGCGAGGGCGCCTGGGCCTGGAACAGCGCCGAAATCGAACTGGCCATGGACGAGGCCCCCATCGTCCACCGCGGGCAGACCCTGCGCATCGACCGGCTCGTGCGGCGCTCCACCGGCCGCGGCGGAGAATGGTGGGTGCTGGACTACAAGAGCGCGGCGAATCCCGAGCGGCAGGCGGAACTGGTGGAGCAGATGCGGCGCTACCGCGAGGCCGTGCAGGGCCAGTTCCCCGTAGAGCCCGTGCGCGCGGCCTTCCTGACCGGTGATGGCCGCATGGTGGAGGTGGACTCTTCCGCCCGGGGCGTGCCGGCGCCCGTTCCGCCCTTACCATCGCCCACCCCGGCGGCCGGCCCATCGCCCGCAGCCGCCGCGGCCCCTCCATCGGGGCCGCAGCCCGTGCAGGGCTCGCTGTTCGATTGATCCATGGATCCGGGCAGCGTGCCCGGCCCGCCCGGTTCCTTCCTCCACCCCACGCCACCGTTCGCACTGCCATGTCGTCTTCTTCATCTTCCCTGCCGGCCTCCGGCCTTCCGACCTGTGATGTGGCCGTGGTCGGCGGCGGGCCGTCGGGCCTGATGGCGGCCGAGGTGATGGCCGCGCGCGGCCTGTCGGTGCATGTGTTCGACGCGATGCCCTCGGTGGGGCGCAAGTTCCTGCTGGCGGGCAAGGGCGGGCTCAACCTCACGCACTCCGAACCGTTCGACCCGTTCCTGGAGCGCTATGGTGATCGGTCCGGCACCCTGGATGCCGGCCTGCGTGCCTTCGGTCCCGACGCTCTGCGCGAGTGGGCGCGGGGGCTGGGCGTGGAAACCTTCGTCGGCACCTCCGGCCGCGTCTTCCCGGTGGACATGAAGGCCGCGCCGCTGCTGCGGGCCTGGCTGCACCGGCTGCGCGGCATGGGCGTGCAGTTCCACATGCGGCACCGCTGGCTCGGCTCCGAGGTCGCCCCGGAGGCCGCCGCTGGCGGCGACGACACGCCAGGGCCGGTCGCGCTGCGCTTCGCGGCCCCGGCGGGCGAGGTGCAGGTGCAGGCGCGCGCTGCCGTGCTGGCACTGGGTGGCGCGAGCTGGCAGCGCCTGGGCTCCGACGGGGCCTGGGTACCGTGGCTGGAGGCCCGGGGCGTGGCGGTGGCGCCGCTGCGGCCGGCGAACTGCGGCTTCGATGTCCTGGGCCCCGGCGCGCCGGCCGACGCCAGCCGGCGCGACTTCCTGCAGGCGCTCCTGGGGCGCGGTGCTCCGCCGGTGGGATGGACGCCGCACTTCGCCGAGCGCTTCGCCGGCCAGCCGTTCAAGTCGGTGGCCCTGCATTTCACGGACAGCCGGGGGCGGTCTTTCCACCGCCGCGGCGAGTTCGTGGCCACCGCGTCCGGCGTGGAGGGCAGCCTCGTGTATGCGGCATCCGCCCTGCTGCGCGACGAGATCGCCGCCCATGGGCATGCCACCTTCCACCTGGACCTGCTGCCGGACCACACGCCCGAGCGCGTGGAGAAGGAAGTGCGGCATCCGCGCGGCTCGCGCAGCCTGAGCAGCCACCTCAAAAGCCGCCTCGGGCTCGACGGCATCAAGGCCGCGGTGCTGTATGAACAGCTGGGCAAGGAAGGCATGCAGGATGCCCGGGCGCTCGCGCACGCCATCAAGGCCGTGCCGGTGACCGTGGTGGCCTGTCGGCCGCTGGACGAGGCCATCAGCACGGCCGGGGGTGTCGCATTCGAGGCGATGGACGCGCACGGCATGCTCGCGGCCTGGCCGGGCGTGTTCTGCGCGGGAGAGATGCTGGACTGGGAAGCCCCGACGGGTGGCTACCTGCTCACCGCCTGCATGGCCACCGGCGCGGTGGCGGGGCAGGGCGTTCTGCAATGGCTGCAGGAAGAGAAATGAAGTTGACGAGCCTTACCCCCGGCACTGGCTCCACGGTTAGGGCTGCTTGGTTCCCCACCTGACCCGGTTGGCCGCTTCCCCATGCGGGGAGGCCCGTCACGTCGGATTGTACCCAATGCCGGCAACGCCTCCGGGCAAATTCCCGTCCGCGGTGGCCGTGATCCGGAAAACGCCCACCAATTGCTCCAGCCGCGAGGCCTGGGTGGTCAGGGACTGGGCCGCGGCGGTGGCCTCTTCCACCAGCGCGGCATTCTGCTGGGTGGCCTGGTCCATGTGGGCCACGGCCTGGTTCACCTGGTCGATGCCGGCGGCCTGCTCCTGGTTGGCGGAGGCGATCTCCTGGATCAGGCGCGCCACCTGCTGCACGCTCTCCACCACCTCGCCCATGGTCGTGCCGGCCTGGTTCACCAGGCGGGAGCTTTCGCCCACCTGCTGCACCGACGTGTCGATCAGCTGCTTGATCTCCTTCGCGGCCGAGGCCGAGCGCTGGGCCAGGCTGCGCACCTCGCTGGCGACCACCGCGAAGCCGCGGCCCTGCTCGCCGGCCCGGGCCGCTTCCACGGCGGCGTTCAGCGCCAGGATGTTGGTCTGGAATGCGATGCCGTCGATCACGCCGATGATGTCCACGATGCGCCGGGAGGAATCGGTCACCGCGCCCATGGTGCTGACCATCTGCCCCACCATCGCGCCTCCGCGCTGCGCCACCTCGGACGTGGAGCCCGCCAGCTGCGCCGCGTGGCGGGCGTTGTCGGCGTTCTGGCGCACGGTGCTGGTGAGCTGTTCCATCGAGGCGGCCGTCTGTTGCAGGGCCCCGGCCTGCTGCTCGGTGCGGGCGGACAGGTCGTTGTTGCCGGCCGCGATCTCGGCCGATGCGGTGTTGATCGACTGGGTGCCGGACCGCACCTCGGCCACGATGTGGGCAATGCTCTGGCGCATGCGCTCCAGTCCGTGCAGCACGCTGGACTGGTCGCCCGGCTTGAGGGCGATCGGCTGGGCGAGGTGGCCCTGCGCGATGGCCTCGCTGATGCGCAGGGCTTCGCCGGGCTCGCCGCCGAGTTCGCGCACCAGGCTGCGCGCGATCAGCAGGCCCAGCGCCAGCAGCAGTCCGGCCAGCACCAGCGCGCCCAGGCCGAAGCGCAGGATGCGCGCATTCACCGTGGAGGCCACCGTGTCCACGTACACGCCGGAGCCGATCACCCAGCCCCAGGGGGCGAAGCCCTTGACGTACGAGATTTTCGGCACCGGCTCGGTGGCGCCGGGCTTGGGCCACAGGTAGGGGACGAAGCCCGCGCCGCTTTGCCGGACCATGTCCACGAAAGCCACGAACAGGTGCTTGCCGGTCGGATCCTTGTTGTCCGCCAGGTTTTTGCCTTCCAGCTCGGGGCGGATGGGGTGCATGAGCATGACCGGCCCCATGTCGTTGATCCACAGGTACTCGCTGCCGCTGTAGCGCATGGCGCGCAGGGCGTCCATGGCCATCTGCCGGGCCTGGGCATCGCTGACCTTGCCCTCCGCGGCGAGGGCGTGGTAGCGGGCGACGAGGCTGTGGGCGACTTCCACCGTCTGCCGCACGCCGGCCTGGCGTTCCTCCATGATGAGTTTCCGCTCGGAGGCCAGCAGTACGGCGGTGATCAGCGCGATACCCAGCAGGGCGAAGCCGATCAGCAGGCCCAGGCGGCGTGCGATGCCCATGCGGGCGAGCCAAGGCGTGTTTCTGTCCATGATGGCCTCTTTTCAGGTACGGGTGGCCGATGCGGAAATGCCCGGCGGCCCCTTGTCACGAAATGTTAGCGGCGCGGCGCGCCCTGCAGGGGCCGGCGACCCCCGTAGAATCCCGCGGATGTCCTATCTCGTGCTCGCCCGCAAATACCGCCCCAAGACCTTCTCGGAGATGGTCGGGCAGGAACATGTGGTGCAGGCGCTCTCGAACGCACTCATCCAGCAGCGCCTGCACCACGCGTACCTGTTCACCGGCACGCGCGGGGTGGGCAAGACCACGGTGTCGCGGATCCTGGCCAAGTCGCTCAACTGCCAGGGCGAGGACGGGCAGGGTGGCATCACGGCCACGCCCTGCGGCGTGTGCCAGGCGTGCCGGGACATCGATGCCGGCCGTTTCGTGGATTACACCGAGCTCGATGCCGCCTCCAACCGCGGCGTGGACGAAGTGCAGGGCCTGCTGGAACAGGCCGTTTACAAGCCGGTGCAGGGCCGCTTCAAGGTCTTCATGATCGATGAGGTCCACATGCTCACGAACACCGCGTTCAACGCGATGCTCAAGACGCTGGAGGAGCCGCCCGAATACCTGAAGTTCGTGCTGGCCACGACCGACCCGCAGAAGGTGCCGGTCACCGTGCTCAGCCGCTGCCTGCAGTTCAACCTGCGGCCCATGGCGCCGGAAACCGTGCTGGAGCACCTCACCCGGGTGCTCGCCCAGGAAAGCGTGCCGGCGGAGCCGCAGGCGCTGCGGCTGCTGGCGCGCGCGGCGCGCGGTTCCATGCGCGATGCGCTGTCCCTCACCGACCAGGCCATCGCCTTCGGCAGCGGCCAGCTACAGGAAGCCGGCGTGCGGCAGATGCTGGGCAGCGTGGACCGCAGCTATGTATTCCGCCTCATCGCCGCGCTGGCCCGCGGCGACGGCCGCACGGTGGTGGAGACTTCCGAATCCCTGCGCATGCATGGGCTGTCCGCCGCCTCCACGCTCGAGGAAATGAGCGCCGTGCTGCAGCGCATGGCGGTGTTCCAGGCCGTGCCGCAGATGGCCGACGCCGTGGACCCTGCCGATCCGGAGGTCTCCGAAATCGCGCGGCTGGCCGGCACGCTGCCCGCCGACGAGACGCAGCTGCTCTACAGCATCTGCCTGCACGGACGCACGGAGCTCGGCCTCGCGCCCGACGAGTACGCGGCCCTCACCATGGCGCTGCTGCGGTTGCTGGCCTTCAAGCCTGCTGCGGAGGGCGGGACGCCCCCGGCGGAAAAAAAAACACTGAAACCGCCCCAGGCGCAGCCTCCGGCGCCTGAGCCGGAGACGGCATCCGCCGCGGAACCTGCACCTTCCATTCCCGTTCCGGCACCCGGAGCGGCCCCCCTGCCTGTGGAGCCCGCCGCCGCGGCACTGCCCGAGGCGCAGGCCCGGCCTGCCGAAGCCCATCCGCCCGGGCCCGTGCCGCCGTCCCCCACGCCGCAGGAGCCACCCTCCGGCGAGGACCCCTGGGCGGACGATGCCCCACCTCTGGCCACCGCCACCATGGAGGCACCGGCTTCTGCGCAGGAGTCGCCCCCCGACGCCGCCGTGGCGGCGGCCGTGCGCCTGCCGGTCAGGACGCCGGCCGACCTGCAGGCGCACCGGCCTGCCGAGGCCGCGCCGCCTGCCGCCAGCCCCCCCGATTTCGTGGCCATTCCCGTGCGGGTCGCGCCCGAGCCCGGCATGCGGCTGCAGCCGGCGGCCGCGCCCGGCGCCCTGCCGGCCTCGGCCCGCTACACGCCGACGGAAGAGGGCGATGTCTGGCACGCCACCGTGATGCAGCTCGTCGCGGCCGAGGCCATCAATGCCCTGGTGCGCGAACTCGCGCTGCAGTCCCAGCTGGTGGCCCGCGACGCCGACCACTGGCTGCTGCGCGTGGAGCGCGAGTCCCTCAACCAGCCCACGGCCCGCGAGCGCCTGCGCGCCGCGCTGGAGGCGGCCGGCTTCGCCCGCCAGATCAGCGTGGAGGTGGGCGCGGTCATCGACAGCCCCGCGCGGCGCAACGCCCATGCGGCCGCGGAGCGCCAGCGGCGCGCGCAGGAGATCGTGGAAAACGATCCCTATGTGCAGGCGCTGGTGCGGGACTTCGGGGCGAGAATCGTCCCTGGCAGCATCAAACCCGCATGAAGGCCCGCATGACGCACCGCCCGGTCCGGGGTACCGGCCTGGCGCACCGTCCCGCCGGACCCGCCTGATTTTTCGCTTTCGTCTTCGACCCTCAGAGAAAAGGAACCCCATGTTCAACAAAGGACAACTCGCCGGCCTCATGAAGCAGGCCCAGGCCATGCAGGACAACCTGAAGAAGGCCCAGGACGAACTCGCCCTGATCGAGGTCGAGGGCGAATCCGGCGCCGGCCTCGTCAAGGTGCTGATGACCTGCAAGCACGACGTGAAGCGCGTCACCATCGACCCGAGCCTGCTGTCGGACGACAAGGACATGCTGGAAGACCTGGTGGCCGCCGCCTTCAATGCCGCGGTGCGCAAGGCCGAGGAAACCTCGCAGGAGAAGATGGGCAAGCTGACCGCCGGCATGCCCGGCATGCCGCCCGGCATGAAGTTCCCGTTCTGACCGGTACCGTGCGCGCCATGGCATCCGGCTCCGACATGCATTCCCTCGATGCCCTCGTGCAGGCGCTGCGGCGCCTGCCGGGCGTGGGCGTGAAGTCGGCCCAGCGCATGGCGTTCCACCTGCTGCAGCACGACCGCCAGGGCGCGGAAGTGCTGTCGCGCGCGCTGCACGACGCCGCGCAATCGGTGCGGCACTGCGCGCGCTGCCATACCTTCACCGAGGGCGAGGTCTGCTCGACCTGCCTCGATCCGTCGCGCGATGCCTCCCGGCTGGCGGTGGTGGAGACCCCCGCGGACCAGGCCGCGCTCGAGCGCACCGGGGCCTTCCGCGGGCTGTACTTCGTGCTGATGGGCAAGCTGTCCCCGCTTGACGGCATCGGCCCCAAGGACATCGGTTTCGGCAAGCTGCTGGAGCGTGCGGGCGACGGCGTGGTCCAGGAGGTCATCCTCGCCACCAATTTCACGGCCGAGGGCGAGGCGACCGCGCATGCCCTCAGCGAAACGCTCAAGGCACGCGGCATGCACGTGACGCGCCTGGCGCGCGGCGTGCCGGTGGGCAGCGAGCTGGAATACGTGGACCTGGGCACCATCGCCCATGCCCTCGTGGACCGGCGGTAGCCCGTACTGCGCCAGGCTTTCTGGAAGATCGACATGAATTCCCTGCACATCGCCCGCTTCACCGTGGCGTACTGGTGCGTTTTCGCGATGGCGCTCATGCCGGTCGCCTGTGCCATGCTGGCCAAGCGCGGCGGGTTCAGGGCCGCGGACAACCGCGATCCGCGCGGCTGGGCAGCGCGGCAGACCGACTGGCGCGCCCGCGCGCTGGCAGCCCAGTCCAATACCTTCGAATGCCTGCCGTTCTTCATCGGCGCGGTGATCGTCGCGCACCAGCTGGGTGCCGCGCAGACCCTGCTGGACCTGCTGGCGCTGGCCTTCGTGATGCTGCGGATGTTCTACGTGCTGATGTACGTCTCCGACATGCCCACCATCCGCAGCGCCGTCTGGCTGGGCGCCTTCGCGGTCAACGCGGCCATCTTTTTCCTCGGCTACCGCTGACGGGCCTGCAGCCCGCCGCGCGGCAATGGCCGTGCGGCGAAGCCGGTACGGCTTCGGTTCCCTGCTTTTCCTTGCGGTTCACAGGGATTTTCCCCGGTGCCGGCGGGAGGCTTTTCGGGCACGATTGCTGCAGTGCAGCATAAATCACGCCTCGTTCCATGATCCCGTCGTCCTTCAGCCGCCGCCGCCTGGGCGCCATGGCCCTGTCCCTGCCGCTGGCCGGCCTGGCAGGTGCCGGCGCGCACGCGCTGGTACCGCCATTCAGCGCGGCATCGCAGGGGCGGGTGCGGGTGGCCGTGGGCGGGGCGGGCCTGCTGTACTACCTGCCCCTCACCGTGGCGTGGCAGCTGGGCTTCTTCCGTGCCGAAGGACTGGACGTGACGATCCAGGACTACGCCGGTGGGGCACTCGCGCTGCAGGCCGTGGAGCAGGGCGCGGCGGATGTCTGCTGCGGGGGCTACGACCATACGCTGCGCCGGCAATTGCAGGGGCAGGACTACTGCGCCCTAGTGCTGCAGGGCCGGGCACCGCAATTGGCGTTCGCCGCTTCCGCGCGCAACTGGCCCGTGCGCAGCGTGCAGAGCTTCAAGGGCCTGCGGGTGGGCGTGACGGCGCCGGGCTCGTCCACGCACATGCTGGCGCAGCTGGCGCTGTCGCAGAACGGTGCATCGCTGGAGGGGATTTCCTTCGTCGGCGTGGGCGCCTCCGGCCGTGGTGCACTGGCCGCGTTGCGCCAGGGCCGCATCCATGCGCTGTGCCATGCCGACCCCGTGGTGAGCGTGCTCGAGCAGCACGGTGAAGTGCGGCTGCTGTGCGACACGCGCACCCTCAAGGCGTCGCAGGAGCTCTTCGGCGGCACCATGCCGGCGTCCAGCCTGTATGCGCCCCGGGCGTTCGTGCAGCAGCATGCCGCCGTGTCGCAGGCGCTCGTGCATGCCATGGTGCATGCGCTCAAGTGGCTGCAGACGGCCAGTGCCACGGACCTCATGCGCGTGGTGCCGCAGGACGACCTGCTCGGCGACCGCGGCGCCTACATGGCGGCGTTCCACAAGGTGCGCGACACCTTCTCGCCCGACGGCATGATGCCCGACGACGGCCCCGCCACGGCCCTGCGCGCGCTGGCCCGGCTGCGGCCGGAATGGGCTGCCTCGAAGGTGGATCTGGGACGCACCTACACCAATGAATACGCACGCAAAGCCAAGGCGAAGTTCAACGCCTGAGAACGCCGGCAGGGCTCCAAGTGGCGCCATGGTCCGACACCGCGGCGCCACGGCTCGGCGTTAGATTCCGGCCACTGCCCGGCAATCGGCATCCGGGCACCGGCCGGCCGCACCGCGGACGCCTGCATGCAGCCTTCCATCCTGTTTCCCGAGGAAACTTCTCCCATGACACTGAACCTCAGCATCGGCCCGCTCGTGGCGCTCATCGCCGGCATCCTCATCCTGGTGATGCCGCGCCTGCTCAACTTCATCGTGGCGCTTTACCTCATCCTCATCGGCGTGCTCGGGCTGGTGGGCATGCACAACCTGAGGATCTGACGGGCGCGGGCGGCGCTCCGCCAGCGCACTTCGTCAGCGCTTCTTCACGCGCGACGGGGTCCCGCCCTTGCGGGAGGGCGCGGGCGCCGATGCCTTCTTCGCGCTCCCCTTCGACGGCGCGGCCGATTGCCGGCTGCTCCGGCTGCCGCTGCTGGCCGAGGCGCCGGAGGTCATGCGCACCGGCAGATACACCACCACCGCCTCGCCGGCCTTGAAGGAGGCCGTGGACTTCACGTCGTTCCAGGTCGCGACGTCCGCGGTGGTCACCTTGTAGCGCCGGGCGATCGTGGCCACCGAATCGCGCTTGCCGGCGCGCACCGTGGTGCGGCGGGTGACGATCTCGGGGGTGAAGGCGACCTGGCCGTTGTCCGCCAGCTGTCCGGGCACGTCCGCCTGCGTCGCGTTGCCGCGGGGCACCATCAGGGCCGATCCGGCCTTGATGAGCATGCGCGGCGGGATCTTGTTCACGTTGCGCAGGTCGGCCTCGCTCATGCCGACGCGCTGTGCTGCCGCCGACACGCTCATCGTGGTCGGCACGCTCCAGACCGTCCAGCTCGCGTACTGGCCCTCGGTGTAGGCCTCCAGGTTCTTGCGGAAGACCTGCGCGTTGTCCCAGGGCAGCAGGATCTGCGGCATGCCGGCCGCGAGGATGATGGGCTTGTGCAGCGAAGGATTGAGTTCGCGGAAGTCCTGCTCGCGCACGCCCGCCAAGCTGGCCACCAGCGAGACGTCGATGTCGCGGGTGATGTCCACCGTCTGGAAGTAGGGGTGGTTCTCGATCAGCGGCAGCTCGGTGTTGAACCGCTCGGGGTGCGCGACGATGTTCTTCACCGCCTGCAGCTTGGGCACGTACATGCGGGTTTCCGCCGGCATGTTCAGCTCGGTGTAGCTGGTGCCCAGGCCCATCTTCTGGTTGCGGGCGATGGCGCGGCTCACATTGCCTTCGCCCCAGTTGTAGGCGGCCAGGGCCAGGTGCCAGTCGCCGAACATGCCGTAGAGCCGCTGCAGGTAGTCCAGCGCCGCGCGGGTGGACGCGAGCACGTCGCGCCGGTCGTCGCGGAAGGCGTTCTGCTTGAGCTGGTAGTCGCTGCCCGTGGCGGGCATGAACTGCCACATGCCCACCGCCTTGGCACTGGACACGGCCATGGGATTGAAGGCGCTCTCGATATAGGGCAGCAGCGCCAGTTCGGTGGGCATGCCGCGCAGTTCGAGTTCCTCCACGATGTGGAAGAGGTACTTGCTGGAGCGCTCGGTCATGCGCTGCATGTAGTCGGGACGCGTCGCATACCAGAGCTCGCGGTCGCGCACCAGGTCCTGGTCGAGATCGGGCATGGCGAAGCCGCGGCGGATGCGGTCCCACAGGTCGGTGGGCGCGGCCAGCGAGGTCACGCCGAAGTGGCTGGCGTCCGCGGCGGTGATGGGGCGCAGCGGAGGGGAGCCGGCCGTGGGCGGGGTGGCCGCGGTGCCGCCCGTGCTGGAGGGGGTGGCCGGGGCGTCCTTGCCGGGGGTGCCGGGCGCCGCGCAGCCGGTGAGCCAGAGCACGCTCGCGAGGCCCAGGATGTGCAGGAGTTTCATGGGGTCAGGTCGGTCGGAATTCGTTTTTCCACTGGCGCAGCGCCGCCAGCACCGAGGCCGGGTCGCCGGTGTCGGTGCGCGGTGCGAAGGCCTGCGCCGCACGGGCCACGCCGGGCTCCCGCGTCCGCAGGAAGGGGTTGACGGCATGCTCCATGCCGAGCCGCGAGGGCAGGGTGGGCTGTCCCGTGGCGCGGAGTGCCTCGCAGTCATGGCTGTACTGGAGCAGCGCCGCGTTGCCGGGTTCCACGGCCCGCGCGAAAGCGAGGTTCGAAAGTGTGTATTCGTGGGCGCAGCACACCCGCGTCTGCGGCGGCAGCGCGCCGAGCCGGTCGAGCGAATGCTGCATCTGGGCGGGCGTGCCCTCGAAGAGCCGGCCGCAGCCGCCCGAGAACAGCGTGTCGCCGCAGAAGAGCAGCGGGCCGCCTGCGGCGTCCGCGGCATAGTAGGCGATGTGCCCCGCGGTGTGGCCGGGCACGTCGATCACGGACAGGCGCAGGCCCAGCACCTGCAGCGTGTCGCCATCGGCCAGCGGCTGCGCCGGCTGGGGAATGGACTCGCGCGCCGGGCCGTACACCGGCGCGCCGGTGGCCTCGCGCAGCGCCGCCACGCCGCCGACATGATCGCCGTGGTGGTGCGTGACTAGAATCGCCTGCAGTGCCAGGCCATGGTGCTGCAGGGCCTGCAGCACCGGGCCGGCCTCCCCTGGATCGACCACGGCGGCCGAGCGGCCGTCGTGCAGCATCCAGATGTAGTTGTCGGTGAAAGCGGGCAGCGGCAGCAAGTTCATGAGCGACGAAATTATAGGTTTGCACCATTGGTTCGACTCACCGCCCGGCCGCTACCTGCTGGCGTGGGAGCAGGAGCGCTACGACGAGATGGTGGCCGACGTGTTCGGCTTCCATGCGCTGCAGCTCGGCATGCCCGGCCTGCAGGGGCTGCGCGCGAACCGCATGCCGCACCGCTGGCTGGCGCTCGGCGCCGCCGAGGCGCTGCTGTGGCCGCCACCGGCAGAGTCCGAACCCGGACCGGCGGACGGCCCCGTGCGCGCGGCGCTGCTGGCCGACCCGGTGGCACTGCCGTTTCCCGAGAACAGCCTCGACCTGGTGCTGCTGCCGCACGCGCTGGAACTCAGCGTGGATCCGCATGCCGCGCTGCGCGAAGTGCACCGGGTGCTGATGCCGGAAGGGCGGCTGGTGGTGAGCGGGCTCAATCCGGTGAGCCTCTGGGGCCTGCGCCAGCGCCGCGTGCGGCTGTACCAGCGCCTGGGGGCCGGGGGGCAGCTCTACCTGCCCGACGTGGGCGAGTTCATCGGGCACTGGCGGCTGCGCGACTGGCTGCGGCTGCTGAACTTCGAGATCGAGACCATCAGCTTCGGCGCCTACCGTCCCGCAGTGCGCAGCGCGCGCTGGCTCGACCGGTACGAGTGGCTGGATGCCGTGGGGGCGCGCTGGTGGCCGATACTCGGGGCCGCCTACATGGTGGTGGCCGTCAAGCGCGTGCATGGCATGCGCCTGCTGGAGCCGTCCTGGCGCACCGGCCAGGCCCCGCAGGCGCGTGCCGCCACGATGCCCGTGGCGCAGCGCGCCGGACCTGGGCCGGGCGGCGTGCCGCGTCGGCGCGATGGCCGATGAAGAAGCGGAAGTTATGAATGACGACAAAGGAAGCGAGCGAGTTTTGAATCAGGTTGTGATCTATACCGACGGGGCCTGCAAGGGCAATCCGGGTCCCGGCGGCTGGGGGGTGGTGTTGCGCTCGGGCGCGCTGGAAAAGGAATTGTTCGGGGGGGAACTGGGCACCACCAACAACCGCATGGAACTGCTGGCCGTGATCGAGGCCCTGGGCGCGCTCAAGCGTCCGTGCGCGGTCACGCTCTATCTCGACAGCCAGTACGTGCGCAAGGGCATCACGGAGTGGATCCAGGGGTGGAAGAAAAAGGGCTGGCGCACGGCATCCGGCCAGCCGGTGAAGAACGTGGAGCTGTGGAAGCGGCTCGACGACCTGGTAGCCGGCGGCGGCCACGTGATCGACTGGAAGTGGGTGAAGGGCCATGCGGGCGATCCCGGCAATGAGCGCGCCGACGCCCTCGCCAACAAGGGCGTGGACAAGGCCCTGGGCCGCGGCTAGGGCCGCAGGGCGTCCGGCACCCGCGCTTCAGGCCGGGCCGATGCTGATGGCCGGCGCATGGGCGATGGCCTGCATCCCCGAATGCAGCGCCGTCGCGTCCTGCGGGCGGACCACCCGGTCGATTTCCTTGCCGTCGCGCAGGAATACCAGGGTGGGCCAGAGCTTCACGCCGAAGCTGCGGCCGAGCGGCCGGCCCGGGCCGTCCTCGACCTTGATGTGCTGTACGTGGTCCTGGTCCTTCAGGGCGGCTTCGATCAGCGGCTGGGCACGCTGGCAGTAGCCGCACCAGGGCGTGCCGAATTCCAGGACGGACGCGCCCTGCAGGCGGTCGATGTCCTCCCGCGCGGGGGCTTCGGCGAGATGCTGGGCGGTATAGGGCATGGGGTTTTCCGGTCGGTGGGGGGATGGCTGCAAGGGTACGCCCGGCCCGGGCCTTCCCGTGTCAGAGCATGCCGTCAAACAGCAGCACGTCCACCGGCTCGCCCACGGCGACGGGGCCGCGGGCATGCGGCAGCAGGATGAGTCCGTCGGCCTGCACCATGGAACTCAGCAGCCCGGAGCCCTGCGGCCCGGTGGTGCGCACGCACAGGGTGCCGTCCGCATCCTGGAAGACGATGCCGCGCTGGTATTCGGTGCGCCCGGGGCGCTTGTGCAGCGGCCCGGCCGCGAGTGCGCGCAGCGCGGGGGGTGCCGTGGGCTCGCAGCCCATCATGCGCCACAGCGCCGGCCGCACGAACACGAGAAAGGCCACCATCGCCGCCACCGGATTGCCGGGCAGCGCGAACAGCACGGCGGCGCTGTCCGCACCGGCTTCGCCGCCGGCTCCCTGCGGGCGCGGGATGCGGCCCGCGGCCATCGGGCGGCCCGGCCGCATGGCGATGCGCCAGAACTCCACCTGGCCGAGGCGGTCCAGCAAAGTGCGCGTGTGGTCGGCCGCACCCGCGCTGACGCCACCGCTGGTGACGATGGCATCGGCACGCGCCGCCGCCGCGCGCAGCGTGGCTTCCAGGGCCTGCGGCTCGTCCGGAACGGCGCCAAGGTCGATGGGCTCCACGCCCATGCGTGCCAGCAGCCCGAACAGGGTGTAGCGGTTGCTGTCGTACACGGCCCCCTCGCGCCAGGGTGTTCCCAGGCTGAGGATCTCGTCTCCCGTGGAGAAGAACGCCACCCGCAGGCGGCGGACGACGGGCACCGTGGCCTGCCCGAGGCTCGCCAGCAGCCCGAGCGCGGCGGGCGTGAGCCGTGTGCCCTTCGCCAGGGCGGTCCGGCCGCGCGCCAGGTCCTCGCCCGCGCGCCGCCGGTGGTCGCCCCGGCGAACCGCGCCCGGGGGAATGGTGATGCTCTCCGGCCCGCCTGCGGGAGACGCGGGCAGGGCGGCTTCCTGGGGAACCACGGTGTCCGCTCCTTGCGGCATCACCGCGCCGGTCATGATGCGCAGGCACTGGCCCGGGCCGAGGCGCCCCTCCCAGCGATGGCCGGCGAGCACGGTGCCGGCCACCTGCAGGGCCAGCGGCCGGCCGTCCGTCAGGGCCGCGCCGTCGAAGGCGAAGCCGTCCATGGCGGAGTTGTCGTGCGGCGGCACGTCCATGGGCGAGACGACATCCTCGGCCAGCACGCGGTCGAGCGCGGCGAAGATGCCCACCTGTTCGGTCCCGCGCACCGGTTCGGCCAGTGCGGCGAGCCGTGCGTGCACCGCCTCCACGGGCAGGTCGTGCGCCACCGGGGCGCCGGGAGGCGTTGCCTGCGGCATCGATGGGGTCGGCTCGGCGGGGGATGGCTGGGAGTGGCTCATGCAGTGTCGGCTTCCAGTCGGTGCAATTCGTCCAGGGTGTTGGCGTTGCGGAAGGCGTTCGGATCGTCCCCGGGCCGGTCGAAAGCGGCCGTGGCCGGGGCATGGCGGCCCATCCAGTCCAGCACCTTGCGCCCACCGCCCTCCAGATAGCGCCGCAGGTCGTCCTGCAGGCCCGCGCGCAGCAGGCAGGCCACGGGGTGCACGCGCATCGGCACCGGCCCGCCGGTGGGCGGGGATGGGGGCACGGATTCGGGGGCAGCTGCCATGGCGATGTCCGTGCCAGCCGCCATGGCGGCCTCGGCCAGCCGGGCGCCGAGGTCGGGCGGGAAGCAGGGCGTATCGCAGGGCACCGCCAGCAGCCACGGCGTGCCGCACCATTGCAGGCCCGCCAGGATGCCGGCCAGGGGGCCTGGATGGCCGGGCAGGGCGTCGCCCAGTACGGGAACGCCGAGCGTGGCGTAACGGTCCTGGTGGCGGTTGGCGCTGACCGCGAGTTGTCCTGGAGCGGCCTGCGGGCGCAACCGCTCCAATGCGACCGCGGCCAGCGGCCGGCCCCGGAATGCCTGCAGCCCCTTGTCCAGCCCGCCCATGCGCGAGCCCTGGCCGCCGGCCAGGACCAGGCCGGCGATGTCCGCGCGGGCGATCACCATGGCACCCCGCGGCTCATCCGCCGATGTAGCTCATCTCGACGCGCCGCGCGGCCGGGGCGCCGGTGGCCGGCGGCAGGCTGCCGCGCAGTTCGGAATAGCGGTCGGTGCGGCCCTGCCAGATGCCGGCGATGGCCGCGGCGAGATCGGGGTCGGCGGCCCCGCCGCGCAGCAGCGCGCGCAGGTCCCAGCCCTGTGTGGCGAAGAGGCAGAGGTAGAGCCGGCCTTCCATCGACAGCCGGGCGCGGTTGCAATCGCCGCAGAACGCCCGGGTGACGCTGCTGATCGTTCCGACTTCCCCCAGGGCGGGATCGTGCCGGCCCAGGGCGTCTGCATAGCCCCAGCGCTCGGCCGTCTCCCCGGGGGCCGCAGGCGGCAACCGTACCAGGGGGATTTCCTGCCGGATCCGGTCGATCACCTGCGCCGACGGCAGCACCTCGTCCATGCGCCATCCGTTCGTGGCGCCCACGTCCATGTACTCGATGAAGCGCAGCGTGATGCCGGTACCCCGGAAGTGGCGCGCCATGGGGACGATCTCGTGGTCGTTGGTGCCGCGCTTGACCACCATGTTCACCTTGATGTGCTCGAACCCGGCCGCCTGGGCGGCCTCGATGCCGGCGAGCACCTCCGCCACGGGAAAGTCCACGTCGTTCATGCGGCGGAAAACGCTGTCCTGCAGGCTGTCCAGGCTGACGGTGAGCCGCGCCAGGCCCGCATCGCGCAGGGCTCGGGCCTTGCGGGCGAGCAGCGAGCCGTTGGTGGTCAGCGTCAGGTCGGGCACGCGCCCCTCCGTGGTACGCAGCCCCGCGAGCTGCTCCACCAGGTTCTCCAGGTGGCGCCGCAGCAGCGGCTCCCCGCCGGTGAGCCGGATCTTGCGCACGCCATGGGCCAGGAAGACCCTCGCCAGGCGCGTGATCTCCTCGAAGCTGAGCAGGTCGCCGTGGGAGAGGTAGGGATAGTCCTTGCCGAAGACTTCCTTGGGCATGCAGTAGCTGCAGCGGAAATTGCAGCGGTCGGTGACGCTGATGCGCAGGTCGCGCAGGGGCCGGCCCAGCGCGTCGGCCAGGCGACCGTCGGGTCCGGCGAAGGGGCCGTCGGGCATGCGGGGACGCAGCGCGGCGATGCGCTGGTCCACGAGCGGAATCACACGTTCGGCCATGGCGGGATTCTGCCGCATGGCCGCAGTAGGGGTATGGAAGACGGCGGAATATGGACGCCCGTCATTTCCGCCGGCGCCCGGGGAACCTCCTGCCGGCCCGTGCCTCCAAGCGCCAGAGGCCTTGGCACCTGCACGCCGGCGGGGGCACAATGCGGATACCGGCGACATCGGGAGCTGACATGGACGTCTCCATCTACCAATCCATCGTGAACACGGCCAGCTTTGCCTACCAGGACCGCAACGGCAGCGCCGCGGGGGCCCTCCGGAATTCGCTCGCCGTGCAGGAGTCCGATGTGTCGGCCCTGCTGCAGTCCGAGTCCATCAACGGTCCCTCCCTCGTGCCCTTCGGGACGCTGGAAGACAGCCTGCTGGACCCGCTGCCTTCCCTGGACCCCACGCTGGCCACCGCCGGCACGCTGGAGGCCACCGTGCTGCAATCGCTGCCGTTCGCCGAACCGGCCCTGGCGACGTTCGGCACGCTGGGCACGCGCCTCAACACCTTCGCCTGACTGCGTCAGACGCAGCGGGCCCCGTCCACCTCGATGCAGGTGCCGCTCACGAAGGCGGCCTCGTCGCTCGCCAGGTAGAGCGCCGCGTTCGCCACGTCCAGCGCCGTGGAAAAGCGGCCGAGCGGTATCGTGGCCAGGAATTTCGCCCGCCGGGCATCGTCGAGCTCGCCGCCCGCGAACTCCGCCGCCAGGCCCGTATCGGGATTGAACACCGGGTTGATGCAGTTCACCCGGATGTTGTCCGGGCCGAGTTCGGCCGCCATGGACTTGCTGGTCACGATCACTGCGCCTTTCGATCCGTTGTACCAGGTCAGCCCGGGCCGCGGCCGCAGTCCGGCGGTGGATGCGATGTTGATGATGCAGCCGCCGCGCCGCTGCGGGTTGCCGCGCATCGCCGGCACCGCGTGCAGCGCCGACAGGTAGATGCTTTTGACGTTGACCGCGTACACCCGGTCGAATTCTTCCTCGCTCACTTCGAGCATGGGGCGGTTGCGGTGTGTCCAGCCGGCATTGTTGACCATCACGTCGAGCCCGCCGTGCCGGGATACGGCCTCGGCCACCAGGGCCCGCACCTCGTCCGACCGCGTGACGTCCGCCGCGAAGGCCTGGGCGGTGCCCCCGTCGGCGCGGATGGCGGCCGCCACGCGTTCGGCCGCGTCGGGCCGGATGTCGTTCACGATCACGAGGCCGCCTTCGGCCGCGAGCCGCCGCGCGATGCCTTCGCCGATGCCGCCGCCGGCGCCGGTGACGATGGTGGATTTGCCTGGAACGCGCATGGCCTGTGACTCCTTCGGGGGCCGGGTGGCCGGGGGATGGCCCGGCGCTCAGGCCAGTGTAGCGGCCATGGGCGGCTGGGCCGCCGTGCCGGCCCGTGCATGGCGGCGTGCCCAGAACGGCTCGCCGGCCCAGCGCCGTTCCTGGGCATAGACGGTCGCCAGTTGCGCCCGGTACACCCGGTGGATGTTCCGCAGATGGGCGGCATATCGCCCGACGGCCCCCGCATCGCCGCTCTCGGCCGCCAGCATCGCCCTGGCAGCACACAGCCCGGTATGGAGCGCGTTGCCGATGCCCTTGGACGACAGCGGGTCGAAGGCCTGGGCGGCATCGCCCACGGCCAGCCAGCGATGGCCTGCGGGCTGGTCGAGTTCGGAGCTGCAGGCGTCCGCGCCTTGGACGGCGGCGCAGGGCCGGTAACCATGTCCTGCGCAGAGTGCGCGCAGGTGCTGCGTGGACTGGAGCTTGCTCCAGAGGCCGTCGCTGGAGAGCAGCGCGCGGCGATCGACGAGATCGGCGTCGCCCAGGAACGAAACGACCCGCTCCCCGCCGGGCAGCAGCACGCTGTACCACCAGCCGTCCTCGACGGCTTCGATCCATGTGCGGCCGTCGCGGTCACGGGGGCCGCTGCTCTCCAGGCGCAGGTGGAAGGCGAGCAGGGCGTCATGGCGCTGGCGCCGGGCTCCGAGCCGGCAGGCCGGGGCGGCCGCCCTCCCGGTGGCGTCGATGAACCAGCGTGTGGCGACCTGCACGGTGTCTCCTCCGCCCGTCGCCCGGGCACGGATCGCGTGGGGATGGCCGTCTTCCGCGGGCCGGTCGATCTGCAGGTGGGTGGATGGCCAGAACCGCACGCCGTCCAGAAGGGCGGCCGCCCGCAGGCGCGCGTCGAAGCGGGCCCGGTCCAGCTGCACCCCGTCGCCCTGCAGTTGCCGTAGGGTGTCACTGGCTCGGCCGGACGACTCGCCCCAGCTGGACCAGCTGCCCAGGCATGGGCGGTGTCCATCGGCGCGCACCGCTTCGCTCAGGCCCAGTTCCGCCAGCAGGTGGAACACCGCGGGCGGCAGGTTCTCCCCGATGCGCGCGTTCCGCTCGCCCTCCGTGTCCGCCAGGAGCACGCGCCAGCCCGCGCGCGCCAGCACCGCCGCGCAGGCCGAGCCCGCGGGGCCTGCACCGGCGATCGCCGCGTCGAAGACCGCACCGGCCGCATTCATGCCAGGGGCGGGCCCTTGCGGACAGGCAGGGGCGCCCTGCGGGCATCGTCGTGCGAACGGAAGTTGGCGCCGGATGGCAGCGGGCGGGCCGCTCCCCCTGCGGGTGCCACGGCCTGCAGGCCCATGGGCCGCACCGCATCGCCGGCCGGTGCGGCGGTCGTGCCGGCAGTGCTGCGGGCGTCGGCGGGTGCCACGTCGGGGCCGTAGGACGCCACCATCATCGTGGCGGGAAAACGCGGATCGCCTTGCACGCCCGGGCGCACCTCCAGCAGGCCCATGGATCCGAAGATGCGCACCATCGTCGTCATCGCTTCGGCGGTGTCGCCGGGCAGCGGCTTGTTCCAGTCGGTGCGGTTGGTGAACGCCTCCACGCGGCGCTCTGGCGGCTGGCCGGAGTCCACCACGATGGCGTAGTCCTGTTCGGCAAGCACCTGGTTGGGCACGCGGGCCGGCCAGAAGGCGGGAGCGAACGGGTCGTAACGCGTGTCGTAGCCCGCGCGGCAAAAGGCGGTGTCGGCCTGCCAGGGCAGGCCCATCCAGCGATTGAGGTCGCCGGGACCCTGCGCATACAGCGGCCCGTTCGCCGAGAGCGCGGTCGCCTGGTCGAGCGTGTTGCCGTAGTCCCGCTCCACTTCGCCCACCGGCCGGCGGCGGATGCGGAACGGTGCGCTGTAGAGGGTGAGGTGGCGCATCGGCCAGGTCAGTTCGCAGCCGGGGTGGAAGGCATCGGCCAGGCAGAATTCCAGGGCGGCCCGGTCGAGCATGGCCGGCTGCTCCTGCAGCGGCACGGCGTCGATGTGGTCCGCAGGGGCGGGCACGGTGCCCCAGTCCGCAGTGAACCGGCCGTCCGCCCAGCGGGCCAGGATGTCGCTCTGGGTCTGGCTGATGGCGGCGTTCTGGCGCGGGCTCTGGCCCGCGGGGTTGGTCATGGCGTCGCCATAGATCCAGGGCCAGGGCATCTGGTTTCCGTCTGCCGGCTCGGGGGGGCGGAAGCTGTTGAACACCTGCCGGCGCACTTCCGCATTCGGGTCGTAGGCGCCGTCCGGGGGCAGGGCGGCGAGGCGCTCGATCAACGCCGGGTGCTCGAAGTCGAACACCCCGTTGTGGCCGAACTGCGTCGCGAATCCCTGGTTGACCCACTGCAGCCCGGAGAGCCGCTGCAGGATGGGGTACACATCGCGCGTGAACGAGATCTCCCTTGGGAAGGGCAGCCAGCCCGCCTGCACGTAGAGACTGTGCAGCAGGTCGTACAGCGTGCGTTCGGCCTTGACCTGGGGCGCGTAATTGGGCGGGGCGCTGACCACCCAGGCGCCCTCCACCGGGACCGGCTGCCCGTCGATGCGCACCGTGGCGGAGACGGGGCCGTCGCAGGTGTCGTCGTACCAGCCGTCGGCATTGATGAAGGAGTTGTCGTCCCCCTCGATGAAGATCGGGCTGCCCGTGGGCGAGGCGGAGACGCCGTGGCCGGGCAGGAACAGCAGCCGGCCCTGGCCGTCCGTGCGCAGTTCGCCGATCTGCACCGCCACGCCGGTGAAGTGGCCCGTGCACGCGACGGCGGCGGCATGCGGTCCCTGGATGCGCTGCGCGCCGGCGTCGATGGCCAGGGTATTGCGCGCGGGCGCCGTCACGTTGGCATTGCGGCGGGGCAGGACGACCTTGGCCGCCTCCGGGATGTCCATGGCGATCTGCCACTGGTACCAGGCCGCCTTGCGGTTGGCGACGTGGACCTCCCAGGTGATGTCGTCCGCAGGAGACGACAGTTCGCGGACCACCTCGCCCGCGGCGTTGTAGCCATAGATGCGGAACTCGGCTGCCTCGCGCTTGAGCGCTCCCGTGGGATCTCGGTAGAAGCCGGGCTCCCGGGGGGCGGGATGGGTGACCTGCGGGCCGATGTAGAAATCCTCCCGGCTGTTGCCCACGCGGGCGATGCCGATGGCGGGGTGGATGGCGGCGCGCACGATGCGCGTATCCGTACCCGCTCCGGAGGCGGGAGATGTGCTGTCTTGCATGGGAACCCTCTCTCTTGCTGGCCGTGCCGGCTGCCGGCCGGTCGTCGTTGGTCTGTCGTCGCCTGCGCACCCGCCGGAACCGACGGGGCGTGGCCGTTCCATTGTGCGGATTTTGCATGAACCAGGGCCCAGGGTTTCACCCGACGCTGCCATGGCCGTCATCCGGGAGGCCGGAGGGATGGGCCCGGCCGGTACGATGCACGTCCACGCGTTTTTTCCGCACCCCGGCTTCTTCCATGAACTCTCAGGACATTCAACTGCTGGTCACGGCGCTGGCCAGCGTGCTCGGGCTGGTCGCACTCATCGTGTCCCGGCTCCGGCTGCATCCGTTGCTGGCCCTGCTCATCGTTTCGGTGGCCGCCGGCCTGTTCACCGGCATGCCGCTGGACAAGCTCGTCGGGGCCATTTCCGGAGGAGCGGGCAAGACGCTGGGCGCGGTCGGGCTGGTCGTGGCGCTGGGGGCGATGCTGGGCAAGATCCTGGCGGACTCGGGGGTCACCGACCGCCTGGCGAGCGCCATCCTGGAACGCGCCTCCACGAAGATGCTGCCGTGGGCCATGGCGGGCGTGGCCTTCGTCATCGGCATCCCGATGTTCTTCGAGGTCGGGCTGGTCGTGCTGCTGCCGCTGATCTTCGGCGTGGCCCGCAAGCTGGAGGCCGGACGCAAGGGCAGCGGTTCTGCCTATGTGTATGTCGGGGTGCCGGTGATCGCCGCGCTGGCGGCCATGCACGGCATGGTGCCGCCGCATCCCGGCCCGCTCACGGCCATCGCCACGCTGAAGACCAGCGTCGGCGCCACCATGATCTACGGCTTCATCGCTGCCATTCCGGCCATCGTGCTGGCAGGCCCGGTGTATGGCACGTTCATCGCCCGGCGCCTGAAGGTGCGCCCTGATGATGCGCTGATCGCCCAGTACGCGCCCGATGCCGCCGATGCGGGGAGCCCTGCGGCGCAGCCCGCGCGCCAGAACCCGCCAGGCATCGGCCTGGGCATCCTGGCCGCCCTGGCGCCCGCTCTGCTGATGCTGCTGCACGCGCTGGGCGAGGTGCTGTTGGCCAAGGGTTCTGCCCTGCTGCATTTCGCTGCCTTCGTGGGCCACCCCATCATCGCCATGCTGCTGGGCGTTCTCTTCGCCGTGCTGGCGCTGCGGCCCGGCCGGCCCGAGGCCGTGCGCAAGGCCCTGGGCGACAGCATCAAGCCGATCGCCAACGTGCTGCTCATCATCGCGGGCGGCGGTGCCTTCCAGCAGGTGCTGACCGACGCGCACGTGGGCGACGCCATCGTCCACCTGAGCCAGCAGTGGCCCGTGTCCCCGCTGCTGCTGGGCTGGCTGATTTCCATGCTGCTGTCCGTCTCCACCGGCTCGGCGACCGTCGGCATCGTGGGCGCGGCAGGCCTGCTGGCGCCCCTGGCCGCTTCCGGCACGGCGGTGAACCAGCCGCTGCTCGCGCTGTCCATCGGCTGCGGATCGCTCTTCTTCAACTATGCCAACCATGCCGGCTTCTGGCTGGTGAAGGAGTCGTTCGGCATGGACATGGGCGAGGCCACCAAGACGATTTCGGTAGTGCAGTCCATCGTGGCCCTGGTGGGGCTGGCCATGGTGATGCTGATGAACCTGCTGCCGCCCCTGGCCTGACGCCGGGGGCAGCCACAGGCCGCCTGCCGGTCTGCTGCCAATCTGCAGGGCCGGCGGCAGGGCAGTGGCCGGGAGCCCGGCCTGTCACGGAAGGGCAATTTCCTACTTGACGCAAATGACAATAGGAATAATTATCATTCAAAATCTATTGATCTTTCCTCCGTCCATTTGCCCGAAAGTGAGCCACATGCCGCATACGCTTCCCGCCTTGCCCTATGCCTATGACGCCCTGGAGCCGCACATCGATGCGCGCACCATGGAGATCCACCACACCAGACACCACCAGACCTACGTCAACAACCTGAATGCGGCGCTGGAAGGCACGCCGCATGCCGATACCCCGGTGGACGCGCTCGTGGCGGCCCTGCAGTCGCTGCCGGAATCGCTGCAGACGGCGGTGCGCAACAACGGCGGAGGCCATGCGAACCACAGCTTGTTCTGGACCGTGATGGCCCCTGAAGGGCAGGGCGGCGGCGGGCAGCCGGGCGGCGCGCTCGGCGAGGCCATCGACCGGGACCTGGGCGGTTTCGATGCGTTCAAGGAGGCTTTCACCAAGGCGGCGCTCACCCGCTTCGGCAGCGGCTGGGCCTGGCTGGTGGTCGATGGTGCCGGCCGGCTCGCGGTCGAGAGCAGCGGCAACCAGGACAGTCCGCTCATGGCAGGGCTGTTGTCCGGCCACACGCCGATCCTCGGACTCGATGTATGGGAGCACGCCTACTACCTTCAGTACCAGAACCGGCGTCCCGAATACATCGCCGCGTTCTATCGTGTGATCCGGTGGGACGAGGTCGCGCGCCGGTATGCGCAGGCGCGCGGCTGATCCCGCCGGCACAGTCCCGTCCGCCCCGAATGCACCGGGATCTTCCACCGTGAAAACCCAGCCGGAGCCTCCGCCCATGCCCGCCCAGAACTCGCTTTCCCTGCGCCGCCCCGCCTGGAGCACCCGCCGCTGGCTGGGCCTGGCCATCGCCGTGGCGGGCGCCGTGGTGCTGGCGCTGCAGTTCACGCAGTTCCTGCAGGCGAATCCACGCGTGGCCCAGGCCTGGCAGGGCGGTCTCGTGGCGGCGCTGGCGACGGCGCTGGGCACGTTGCCCGTGGTGTTCTCCCAGCGCCTGTCGGAGCGCGTGCAGGACACGCTCTTCGGCTTCGGGGCCGGCGTGATGCTGGCGGCCAGCTCCTTCTCGCTCATCATCCCCGGGCTGGACGCCGCGAAAGCCAACGGCGCGGGCTCCTGGGCGGCCGGCGGCATCATCGGCGCATCCATCCTGCTGGGCGGCCTGGCGCTGCTCGCCATGGAGCGCTTGCTGCCGCACGAGCATTTCATCAAGGGGGTGGAGGGAGGCCCCTCGCCGCGCACGCTGCGGCGCACCTGGCTGTTCGTCTTCGCGATCGCGCTGCACAACCTGCCCGAGGGGCTGGCGATCGGCGTGGCCTACGGAGGCACCAGCCCGCTGCAGGCCGGCACGCTCACGGCCGGCATCGCCATCCAGGACGTGCCGGAGGGGCTGGTGGTGGCGGTGGCGCTGCTCGCGGCAGGCTACCGGCGCTGGCTGGCCGTGCTGCTGGGCATGGCCTCGGGCCTGGTGGAGCCGCTGGGGGCGGTGCTCGGCGCCTCGGTCATCGGCCTGTCGGCCGGGCTGCTGCCCTGGGGCCTGGGCTTCGCCGCCGGGGCGATGCTGTTCGTCATCAGCCACGAGATCATTCCCGAGTCGCACCGCAAGGGGCACGAGGCCTGGGCCACCGGCGGGCTCATGATCGGCTTCGTGCTGATGATGCTGCTCGATACCGCGCTGGGCTGACGCGTCACCCGTGCCGGATGGCCACGGTCTTGAGCGTGGTGAAACCGTGCAGCGCCTCCAGGCCCTTTTCGCGGCCATGGCCGCTGGACTTCACGCCGCCGAAAGGCAGTTCCACACCCCCGGCGGCGCCGTAGTTGTTGATGAACACCTGGCCGCTGGCGATGCGCCGTGCCATGCGGAACTGGCGCCCGCCATCGCGCGTCCATACGCCGGCCACGAGGCCGAAACGCGTGGCGTTGGCCAACTGCGCGGCATGTTCCTCGTCCTCGAAGGGCATGGCCGAAAGCACGGGGCCGAAGATTTCCTCCTGCGCGAGGCGATGGTCCGGCGGCACGTCGCGCAGCAGCGTGGGCGCCTGGTAGAAGCCTGTCTGCGGTGCGCCGTCCACCACGGAGCCCTGGGCCATGACGGGGATGCCCGCCACCTGTGCGTCTGAGAGGAAATCCCACACGCGCTGCTGCTGGCTCTGGCGGATCAGCGGCCCCAGGTCCAGGTCCATCGCCGCGGGCCCGACGCGCAGCGCTTCGAACAGGCCCGCCAGCCGCTCCAGCACCCGCTCGTAGATGAGGGCATCGATGAGCACGCGCGAGCCGGCCGAGCAGGTCTGGCCCGCGTTCTGCACGATGGCGTTGACGACGGCGGGCAGGGCAGCGTCCAGGTCCGCATCCGCGAAGAGGATCTGCGGGCTCTTGCCGCCCAGTTCCAGCGTGACCGGGCAATGCCGCTCGGCCGCCGCCTGCTGGATCAGCGTGCCGATGCGCGGGCTGCCGGTGAAGCTGATGTGGTCGATGCCGGGGTGGCGTGCCAGCGCCTCGCCCACCTCGTGTCCGTAGCCCGTCACGATGTTGATCGCGCCCGGCGGAAACCCCGCCTCGGTGGCCAGCTGCGCGACCCGCAGCAGCGAGAGGCAGGCGTCTTCCGAGGGCTTGACCACGCAGGTGTTGCCGGCGGCCAGCGCGCCGCCCACGCAGCGGCCGAAGATCTGCATGGGGTAGTTCCAGGGCACGATGTGCCCCGTCACGCCGTGCGGCTCGCGCCAGGTGAGCACGCTGTAGCCGTCCGTGTAGGGGATGGTGTCGCCGTGGAGCTTGTCGCAGGCGCCGGCATAGAACTCGAAATAGCGCACCAGCGCGGCGGCATCGGCGTGTGCCTGCCGGGTGGGCTTGCCGCAGTCGCGCCGCTCGATGTCCGCCAGTTCCTCCGCATGGTCCGCCACCACCTGCGACAGGCGCATCAGCAGCCGGCCGCGCTCGGCCGGTGCGAGCTTGCGCCAGGCGGTGTCATGGCACTCTCGCGCGGCACGCACGGCCGCGTCGATGTCCTCGGCCGTGCCGCGCTGGATCTCGTCGTAGGGCTGGCCGTCGGAAGGGTCGATCACCGGCAGGGTGCGGCCGCCGGTGGAGGGCACCGCGGCATTGGCAATGTGGTGGTATTGCATGCGGGGCATTGTGCGACACGCACGCCCCGGCAGTCAGCCGCAGGCCGCGCGCAGGCCGGCCAGGTCCAGGATCTCGATGCCGCCGCGGTGCATGCGCAGCAGGCCACGGGCCTGCAGGTCGCGCAGGATCTGGTTGGTGGTCTGGCGCGAGAGCGCGAGCATCAGCGCCAGTTGCTCCTGCGACAGCGAGAGCAGCCGGCGCGAGCGCCCTTCGCCGGCCCACTGCCCGTAGCCCTCGGCCATGAGCACCAGCCGCCGCGCGAGGCGCTGGGGCGCGGGCAGCAGCGCGAGCTCTTCCAGCGCGACGAAGGCCGTGCGCAGCTTGTCGGCCAGCAGCATGCCCAGGGCGTGCCAATGGGCCGGATGCTGCGCCAGCCAGGCCAGCAGGGGCGCCTGCTGCACGTGCAGCAACAGCGTTCCGGGCTCGGCCGCATGCGCGTCGTGCGTGCGCGCAGCGCGGTCGAAGACCGCGATCTCCCCGAACCAGGCGGGTGGCTCCAGCCGCGTGAGCAGGGCGGAGCGCGGCTGCGGGTCGGGGCCGCCCACGCCGGAGATGTCGATGGCGCCGCGCACGACCGCATACAGCCCGCACGGTGGATCGCCCCGCAGGAAGAGCGCCTGTCCGGGCTGCAGCGCGCGCATGTGTGCCATGCCGGCGAGCGCGCCGGCCAGCTCCGGGGGCAGGGCGGCGAACCACCGGCCCGAGGCGAGCGTGGCGAGATGGTCCGCGGGGGAGGTCAGTGCGTCGGGCATGCGGGGGATCGGGGGCGGCCGCTCCGGCGGGTTTGTGTCGGCTGGCCGACAGACGGTGCGGCGGCCACTGCGGATTATTCGCCCCAGGCACCCCGACCGAGAGGGCCGCCACGCAGGAGACGCTCCATGAAAACCCTGATCGACCATCTGTCGCAGTACGCGGATTACCACCGCGATCCGCGCAATATCCAGACCCATTTCGCCGGCGTGCCCATGATCATGCTGGCCGTCACGGTGCTGCTGTCGCGTCCGGCGTGGCCGGCGGCCGGCCTGCTGCCGGTATCGCCCGCCCTGGTCGCGGCGCTGGCCGCCAGCCTGTTCTATTTCCGGCTCGATGCGCGCTACGGGCTCGCGATGGCCGCGGTGCTGGCCGCCATGCTGGCCGTGGGCCAGTGGCTGGCGGCGCAGGGTACCGCGCTGTGGCTGGGCGCGGGCCTTGGCCTGTTCGTGGTCGGCTGGGTGATCCAGTTCGTGGGCCATTATTACGAGGGCCGCAAGCCCGCCTTCGTGGACGACCTCGTGGGCCTGATCGTCGGGCCGCTTTTCGTGGCGGCCGAGATCGGCTTCGTGCTCGGGCTGCGTCGCGAGGTGCAGGCGGCGGTCGAGGCGCGCTCGGGCCCGGTGCGCCTCAACGAGCGGCCGGGCCGGCCGGCACGGGCCTGACCCGGGGCCTGTCCCTCAGCGGCGCGGGCGGCGGGCGAGGACCGGCTCGCTCACGCCCTGCACGCCCACCAGCGTGAGCACCGTGGCGAGCCCGGTCTGCGCGCCCTTCCAGGCGTCGGCCGGGTCGAACCACTCGCCCAGCGCGTGGAAGCCGCCGGTCCTGCCGCCGCTGCCCAGGATGATGGCGGGGATGCCCAGCCCCATGGGCACGTTGGCGTCGGTGCTGGCCGCGCGCAGCGTGGGCTTGCCGCCCGAGGCGATGACCGAGGCCACGGCGGCCTGCACGATGGGCTGGTCGGCGGCGGTGGCACCGGCCGGGCGGTCGCCGATCATCTTCGGCTCGGCCGTGATCTGCGCGGCGGTGTTCCAGCGGCGGTTTTCTTCCTGAACGCCGCGCTGGATGGCGGCCATGATGTCTTTCTCCGCCTGCAGCAGCGAGGGCAGGGCGTTGGAGCGGATGTCCACGGCCATCGTGGCGTCGCCCGCGATGGTGTTCACGGAGGTGCCGCCGCCCACCTTGCCCACGGTGAAGGTGGTCTTGGGATCGGCCGGCACCTGGACGTCGCCGATGTGCGCGATCGCGCGGCCCATCGCATGGATGGCGCTTGGCACCTGCCCGAACGCCGCGAAGCTGTGGCCGCCCGGCCCCTTGAAAGCCACTTCGTAGCGGTGGCTGCCCGTGCCCTGGTTGAGGATGCCGTCGCCGTCGCCGGGTTCCAGGCCGACCATGCCGTCGATATCGGCATGCTCGCGGAACAGGGCCTTCATGCCGCGCAGGTTGCCCAGCTCCTCCTCGCCCACGTTCGCCACGAAGACGATGTCGCCCACCGTCTGCAGCCGGCGTTCGCCGAGCGCCTTGAGCCAGGAGAGCAGCACGGTGACGCCGCGCGTGTCGTCCGATATGCCGGGGGCGTACAGCCGGCCGCCTTCCTCGCGCAC
The DNA here is from genome assembly GCF_042847045.1 of Acidovorax sacchari. NCBI lineage: Bacteria > Pseudomonadati > Pseudomonadota > Betaproteobacteria > Burkholderiales > Comamonadaceae > Acidovorax > Acidovorax sacchari. The sequence continues at coordinate 2,980,336 of NZ_AP035783.1, read as the reverse complement.
GGTGAGGTCGGTGCCTTCGGGGAACACGGTGTCGAGATGGGCCGAAACCACGAGCCTGGGGCCGTTGCCGGTGCCCTTGCGGACGCCCACGGCATTGCCCTCCCGGTCGATGGCGGCGTCCGCCAGGCCCAGTTCCCGGAAGCGCTTCACCACATATTCGGCGCGGCGCTGTTCCTTGAAGGGTGGCGCCGGGATCTGCACCAGCTGGCGCAGTTCGGCGATGGAGCGGTCGTGGTCGGTGCGCAGGTCGTCCAGCACCTGCCGCACCGCCGGGGCCGATCGCACGGCCTGCAGCGTGTCCTGCATGGCCGGGCTGGCGCCGGGCTGCGGTGCGTTGGCCTGGGCGGAGGCCGGGCCGGCGGCGAGCGCGCCGAGCGCCAGCACGGCCGCCAGGACGGGTTTCCAGCCGGCGGGCGGCTGGCGGAAAGCGGGGAGGGATCGAGGGGATGCGTGCAGCGGCATCGGACAGCCTTTCCTGGGAGGACCGGGGAGAGGGCCACCTTACCCCGGGCCAGGCCCCTGGCTTGTCACCTGCGGGCGGCCCATCCCCATGGTCTCCGGGCTCCCAGGGCCGGCCGCTATGGCCGCGCGGCGCCGGGCCGTCGGCTCAGCCTCCGCCGTGCAGCCGCGCCACGAGGGGCACGATGAGCAGCGCCACGATGTTGATGATCTTGATGAGCGGGTTCACGGCCGGGCCGGCGGTGTCCTTGTAGGGGTCTCCCACCGTGTCGCCGGTGACGGCGGCCTTGTGCGCCTCGCTGCCCTTGCCGCCGTGGTGGCCGTCCTCGATGTACTTCTTGGCGTTGTCCCAGGCGCCGCCGCCGGTGCACATGCTGATGGCCACGAACAGGCCCGTGACGATGGTGCCCATGAGCAGGCCGCCCAGCGCGCGCGGCCCGAGCAGCAGGCCCACCGCGATGGGAACGGCCACCGGCAGCAGGCTGGGTATCACCATTTCGCGGATCGCAGCGGCCGTGAGCATGTCCACCGCACGGCCGTATTCGGGTTGCGCGCGGCCTTCCATGATGCCGTCGATGGTGGAGAACTGCCGCCGCACTTCCACCACCACGGCGCCCGCCGCGCGGCCTACGGCCTCCATGGCCATGGCGCCGAACAGGTAGGGCACCATGCCGCCGATGAACAGGCCCACGATCACCAGCGGATCCGACAGGTCGAAGCGCAGCGCCTGCCCCTGCACGCCGAGCTGGTGCGTGTAGTCGGCGAACAGCACCAGCGCGGCCAGGCCGGCCGAGCCGATGGCGTAGCCCTTGGTGACGGCCTTGGTGGTGTTGCCCACGGCGTCGAGCGGATCGGTCACGGCGCGCACGCTGGCCGGCAGTTCGGCCATCTCCGCGATGCCACCCGCGTTGTCGGTGATGGGGCCGTAGGCGTCCAGCGCGACCACGATGCCGGCCATGCTGAGCATCGCCGTCGCGGCCACCGCCACGCCGTAGATGCCCGCGAGGGTGTAGGAGACCAGGATCGCCACGCACACGAACACCACCGGCCAGGCGGTGGAGCGCATCGACACGCCCAGCCCCGCGATGATGTTCGTGCCGTGCCCGGTGGTGGAGGCCTGCGCGATGTGGCGCACGGGTGCGTACTGGGTGCCCGTGTAGTACTCGGTGATCCAGACCAGCGCGGCGGTGAGTGCCAGGCCCGTGGCGCAGGCGCCGAAGAGCCGCCCGGCGGTGGCCTGCGGAAAGAGCGCGGCGTCGGGGAACAGCCAGAACGTGACCAGCGCGAAAGCCGCCAGCGACAGCCCTCCGGCCACGGCCAGGCCCCGGTAGAGCGCGGGCATCACGTCGGTCATGCCCGGCGACGCCTTGACGACGGCGCAGCCCGCGATCGAGGCCAGGATCGACACGCCGCCCAGCGCCAGCGGGTAGGCCACGGCCAGCATGGACGGCAGGCCCAGCAGCGTGCCCAGCACCATGGCGGCGATCAGGGTGACCGCGTAGGTCTCGAACAGGTCGGCCGCCATGCCGGCGCAGTCGCCGACGTTGTCGCCCACGTTGTCGGCGATCACGGCCGGGTTGCGCGGGTCGTCCTCGGGAATGCCGGCTTCCACCTTGCCCACGAGGTCCGCCCCGACGTCCGCGCCCTTGGTGAAGATGCCGCCGCCCAGCCGGGCGAAGATGGAAATCAGCGACGCACCGAAGGCGAAGCCGATGAGCGGATGCAGCTGCGCCGCGATCCCCGCGCCGGATGCCGGCGCTGCCGGTCCCGCATGCAGCAGGAAGGCACCGAAGCCGGCCACGCCCAGCAGCCCGAGGCCCACCACCAGCATGCCGGTGATGGCTCCGCCGCGGAACGCCACCTGCAGCGCCGGACCGATGCCCCGTGCCGCCGCCTGCGCGGTTCGCACGTTGGCGCGCACCGAGATGTTCATGCCGATGAAGCCGCAGGCGCCCGAGAGCGCCGCGCCCAGCACGAAGCCGGCGGCCGTGCGCAGGTCCAGGAAGAAGCCGATGAGCACGGCCAGCACGGCACCCGCCACGGCGATGGTGCGGTACTGCCGCGCGAGATAGGCGGCCGCGCCGGCCTGGATCGCGGCGGCGATGGCCTGCATGCGCTCGCTGCCGGCGTCCTGGGCGAGGATCCAGCGGCGTGCCCAGAGTCCGTAGGCCACGGCGGCCGCGCCGCAGAGGAATGCCAGCCAGAGGGCAGGGGGGAAGAGGGGGGATGTCGCCATGATCGTCGTCTCCTTTCCAAGGGATGCACGAAAGGGAAACACGCAACGCATCGCGGTGTTTCCGCTGCGTTGCTTCCTCGCGCCCATCGGCCCGCGAAGGCGGGTGGAGACGATTGGCCAACCGTCCCAATGTACGCCGGCCGGAAGCCGGCTGCAAGAGCGCCGCGGCACAGCAATTTCTCGACAGGACTGAGCAATCTTTGGAAAAAAACGCCGTCTCCCGGCGTTTAGCCTTGTTGGCCAAAGGGACTGGGAGCCCGCACAACAAGGAGAAACATGGTTCCGCAAGAACGAGGAGAAGCGCTTCAGTCCGCCACTTGGCCGCCGCTGCGGGCCACCGGCCAGTGCCGGGGCACCTTCGGCGAGCTCATGCAGGGGGTGCTGCCGGGGGGCAGGCACTTCCTGGTGACCCTGCCGGTCAATCTCATGTCCATCGTCGAATTCCAGGTGACGGACGGGCCCGCGGTGGTCTGCAATATCGCCTGCCGCACGAAGGCCTGCCGCGCCGCGCAGGACTACCTGCGCCTGCATGGCCTGCCGCCGGGCGGGCGGCTGCACTTCCAGTCGGTCTTCCCGGCGGGCAAGGGGCTCGCGAGCTCCTCCGCCGACATGGTGGCCGTCATCCGGGCGACGGCCCGCGCGCACGGGCGGGAACCGGAGGCCGAGACCATCGAGTCCATCCTCCGCGGCATCGAACCCACCGACGGGGTCATGTACGACGGCATCGTCTCCTTCTACCACCGGGAAGTGAAGCTCGACGAGCAGCTGGGCGAGACGCCCGAGCTCATGATCGTCGGGACCGACCGCGGCGGCGAATGCGACACGATCGAGTTCAACCGGACGCGGTGCGCGGTCTCCAGTGCCCTGTGCTCCGAGTACCACGCGCTGCTCGACGACATGAAGTCCGCCGCCCGTGCCGTGGACCTGCGCAGGATCGGTGAGGTCGCGACGCGCAGCTGCGAAATCTCGCAGGCCTTCAACCCCCATCCGCACATCGGCCACCTCCGCGCCCTGAAGGAAGAGACCGGCGCCCTGGGCATGGTGGCCGCGCATTCGGGCACCTACATCGGGCTGCTCTACGGCGCGCGCGATCCCGAGTGCGCCGCCAAGGCCTTCCATGCCCAGAAGCGGCTGCAGGCCCTCGACATCTCCACCCACCTCTACACCACCGCCTAGATCGCAGATGCTCCGTTACGAATCCCCCCTCGATGCCATGCGCGACGCCGTCGTCTTTCCCCTGGACGAGGGAATGCACATGCTGGCGTTCAAGGCGATGAAGATCGTGCCCGCGCACTTCATCATCCACAAGGCGATCGCCCGCGGCGACCTGAAGCCCGGCGGCAGCGTCATCGAGACTTCCAGCGGAAATTTCGCATTCGGCATGGCGATGGTCTGCAATCGCATGAACTCGCGCTTCATCGCGATCAGCGACCCGGCGATCGACGACAGCTACCGGCGCCAGCTCGAGATGCTGGGTGGGCGCGTGGAGATCGTCACCGACAAGAAGGGCTGCCAGGGCTACCAGAAGGCCCGGCTGGACAGGCTCCACGAGATCCTGGAGTCCGAACCCGGATCGTTCTGGTGCCGGCAGTACGACAACGAGGACAACTCGCTGGCTTACGAGGGCATCGGGCGCCAGCTGCGCGACCTGGTCGGCGACGCGGTCGTCCTCGTGGCGCCCGTGGGCTCCGGAGGTTCGAGCTGCGGCCTCGCCGGGGCGCTGCGCGCGGCCGGCGCCGACTGCACGCTGGTCGGGGTGGACACGTTCAACAGCATCCTGTTCGGCCAGCCCGACGGCCCGCGCCCGCTGCGCGGGCTGGGCAACACCGTGATGCCGGGCAACCTGAAGCATTCGATGTTCGACCATGTCCACTGGATCAGCGCCCCCCTGGCCGACCACTACACCCGCCACCTCTACAAGACCACAGGCCATTTCCGCGGACCCACCACGGGAGCGGCCTATGCCGTGGCGGGAAGCCTGCAGGCGCAGTACCCGTCCACGCCCATCGTCTTCGTGAGCCCGGACGACGGGTCGCGCTACGTGGACTCCACCTATGCCAGCGACCCTCCGTGCGCGGACCACTTCGGGGTCCAGCCGGTCCAGGTCCGGCATCCGCGGTCGGAGAGGGCGGGCAGCGACTGGGCCTGCATGGCATGGAACCGTTCCGAGATCCACGCGTTCGGCTGAGCCATGGCGATCGTCTATATCGAGTCCAACACCACCGGCTTCGGCCACCGGCTGCTGGAGACCTCGTGCCGGTACGGCGCGGTCTATTGGCTGGTCCGGGACCCGGCCCGCTATGGTTTCGCCGGCCGGCTGCCCGCGGGGCTGTCCACCATCGCCTGCGATACGCAATCGCTCGATGCACTGGTGCAGGCCGTGTCCGGCATCGGTCCCATCCGGTACGTCGCCTCCACGAGCGACGGCTTCATCGAGATGGCCGCGCGCCTGTCGGAGCGGCTGGGCCTGCCCTGCAATCCTTCCGCCGCGATCGCGCTGTGCCGCGACAAGCTGCGGCTGGGGGAGGTGCTGCAGTTCCGTGGCGTGCCGTATCCGGCGACGCGGGAGGTGCGCTCTGCCGGGGACATGGACAGCATCGGGCTCCCCGCGATCGTCAAGCCGCGGCAGGGCACCGGGAGCATCGGCGTGCGGCTCGTCACCGAGGCCCGCGGCATGCCCGGTGCGCAGGACGGGCCCTGGATCGCGCAGCGCTTCGTGGAAGGCACCGAGTTCTCGGTGGAGACCTTCAGCGACGCCGCCGGGCACCACGTGCTGGCGGTCACGCGCAAGTACCTCACGCGGCCCCCGCACTTCCTGGAGCTCGCGCACGTGCTCCCGGCGGACATCGGCCCGGACGCGGCCCGCAGGATCGTGGAGACCGTCACCCGGGCGCTCGACGCGGTCGGCTACGCCTTCGGGCCTGCGCACACCGAGGTCAAGCTCCAGGGCGATGTCGCCACGGTGATCGAGATCAATGCCCGGCTCGCGGGCGGCATGATCCCGCGCCTGCTGGAGCTCGCTTTCGGCTGGTCCGTCGCCGACCTGTACGTGCGCAGCCATTTGGCCGGGCGCTGCCAGTTCGCCGTGCCGGAGCCCGCCCTCCATGCCGCCGTCGCCTTCATCGTCCCCGATGCCGGGCGCCGCTACCTGGGCATCGATTTTCCGGAGGATGCCACCGATGCCGGTGCATTCGGGGAGGGCGGCACCAACCAGGGCCGCTTCGACTTCTCCGACCGCGCCGGCTACGTGATCGCCGGCGGCCGCACGGCGTCGTCGGCGTTGCGCGCGGCGCTGTCGCTGCGGGCCCGGTCGCGGGTCCTCTACGCACCACCGGAGGCTCCCCTGCCGGATGCGGCCACGGTCCGCGGCATCGCGCTGGGCGAACGCAGCGCATTCCGCCCCGGCAGCCTGGCGGGCAGCCTGTTCCCGATCGAGAAGGCGCACCTGCTGATGCTGCGCAGCCAGGGCATCCTGTCCGCCGGGCAGTTCGGCGCGCTCCGGAAGGCGGTGCTGGCGGCCGAGGCGGAGCCGGAACTGCTGCGTGCCCATGCCTCCGGCCGCGGCGATTACTTCGACTACGAGCACTACGTCATCGACCGGTGCGGAGAAGCCACGGGCGGCATGGTCCAGGCCGCGCGCTCGCGCAACGACATCAATGCGACGCACCTGCTGCTGGCGCTCCGGCAGGCCATCTCGGGCACCATGGACCGCGCGCTGCAACTCGGCGAAGCCCTGCTGCAGCGCGCCGAAGCCACGGTGGAAACGACATGGCCCATCCATAGCCAGTACCAGGTGGCGATGCCCGGCACGGCGGGCCACTACCTGGCGGCCCAGGCCACGGTCCTGCTCGGCACGATGGAGGCGCTGGCGTCGCTGCAGGGCGGCCTGGACACCTCGCCGCTCGGCGCGTGCGCGGGTGCCGGCACCACCTTCCGCACGGCCCCCCATGAAACCGCCCGCCTGCTGGGTTGCGTGCGCGGGCCCTCCAATTCCCTGGCCGCGATCAGCGACAAGACGCCGGCATTGCGCTGCGCCTACCTGTTCATCGAACTGAGCGGCCACCTGAACCGGCTCGCCACCGACCTGCAACTCTGGACGATGCGGGAAACGGGCTTCGTCCAGCTGCCGGAGGCCATGTACGGCGGTTCGTCGAACATGCCGCAGAAGCGCAACCCCTACCTCCTGGAATGGCTGCGGCTGCACCATGACCGCCATGCCGGGCAGTTCGCCGGCCTGCTGTCCTCGCTGTCTCACCTGCCCACCGGCAATTCCTACCAGGCCAGCCGCTGCGCCGTGGAGTCCATTGCGGACCTCGCGGGGAGCCTGGGCGACATGTGCACCGTGGCCACGTATGCCATTGCCGGCATGCGGTTCGACGAGCCCGCCATCCGCCGCGCGCTCGGCGCCGGGGATGCCCATGCCACGCTCGCCGCCGAGGCCCTGGTCCAAGAGGGCCGGGCGTCCTTCCGGGAGGCCCACACCACGGTGGGCCGCCTTCTCGCGCAGGCGCCCACGGAGGATTCCGGCCCATTGGCGGCACGGGCCTCCGGGTTGCTCGCGCAACTGCGGACCGAACTGGACCACGGGCAGCCCTTCGGCCGCCTGCGCTCCGGCGGCGGTCCCGCGGCCTCGTCCACGCGCGAGGCCATCGCCGAACTGCACGGCCGGCTGCGCCGCTGCGGTATTCGCCAACTCGCTGCGGCAGCGCGCTTCGAAGCGTCCCGCCGCGAACTCGACACCCGCTTCAGGAGGATCCAATGATGCCCCGCGTCACATTGCTCTGTTCCGATGGTCCGCACCACCTCTATCTGGCCGCCGAACTGCTGAAGGCGTTCGGCAGCCTGCGGGTCATCGTGGAGTCCGGACACGACCAGGCCGCCTCGCTGCGCCGAAGCGGCCACTACCGCTCCTATCTCTGGACGCTCTACCACGGCCTGCGCCGCAAGCTGTTCGGCTACGAGGCCTACCGGAAGCGGTATTTCGCCCGCACGGAGGGGCCGCGCACCTGGACCGCGCTCAGCCAGGAGCCGGATGTGGAGTTCCACGACACCCCGTCGATCAACGATCCCCTCGTGGGGCAGGTCCTGCGCGGCGGGGTGTCGGACGCCTATATCGTCATGGGCACGAAGAAGATCGGGGACGCCGTGCTATCTGCCATTCCCGCAGGCCGCATCCTCAACATCCACGGCGGCTACCTGCCGGACTACAAGGGCAACCACTGCTTCTTCTTCGCGCTCCACGAAGGGCGCCACGACCGGCTCGGCACGACCATCCACCGGGTTTCCGCCGGACTCGATGCCGGCGACATCGTCAGCCGGCACTGTGTGCAGCCCGCCGAAGGCGACAATTCCGAGACGCTGTACTCGCGGGCGGAGAAGGCGGCCATCGACCATCTCGTCGCCCGCCTGCGCCGCACGCCCGATGTGTCCACCTGGGACAGCGCTCCGCAGGAGCCCAGGGGCCGGCTCTATCGCATGCGGGACCGCGGACCGCTCGTCGAACTGGCCCACCACCTGGGCCGTGGATGGCGCCGCCGGCCGGTAGCGCGCGGCGCCGGCAAGGAGCCCGTCCGATGAAGGAAGGCTTTCCGGAAACTCTCCCTGCCACGGCCCGCGGCCGCACGGGAGGCGAACGCATGAGACACCTCGTACTGGCCTTCTGTACCGATCCCCTCAAGGATCCTGTCGCTTCGCACGTCCTCGGCCGCCTGCTGTCGTCCGGCATTCCCTGGCAGGACGCCGGGGCGGGGCACGTCGATGGGCATCCCGTGCTGTCCGCGGTCATCGGCGAGACGCGATGCCACCTGCTGCAGCTCGAAGATGTGCTGAGCCACGACTACCTGCGGTACGCGCCCCTCGTCAATGAACGGTTCGGCGACGCGGACGCGGTAGTCGTCGTCAACTGGCACGAGGGACGGAACGCGCCCGACCGCATCTTCACCGTGCAGACGACCGGGGACATGGACAGCGGGTGCTTCAGCCCGGTCGATCCCGCCCTCACGCGGGCCCTGTTCCTGTGCGTGGAGGCGGAGCGGCAGCGCGCCGGGCTGGACGCCTATGCCACCTGGATGGAGGCCACGCACTGGTCCGGGCCGCTCTACCGGGGCCAGCCGGGCAGGCTGCTTTCGGAACTGAGGCCCTCGGTCATCGACCTGGAGATCGGCAGCACCCCCGAGGCATGGTCCGATCCTGCCGCGGCCGAGGTGCTCGCGCGGGCCCTGGTGGCGCTCTGCGCATCCGGATGGGAGGAGGCCGCGGTGTCGCTGCTGTGCGTCGGGGGCGTGCATTTCGAGCCGGGATTCACCCAGCCGCTGCGCGAACTCGGGGCCGCCGAAGGCCTGGCCCTGTCCCACGTGCTGCCCAACCACTGGCTGGTGGCGCATGGCTACGACGCGGACGGCCGCCTGCCGGACATGCTGGCCTGCGCCCGCTCGATCGCGGGAGGGGTCGATGCGGTCGTCTTCCACGACAACCTCAAGGCCGGCTTCAAGGCGCAGGTGCGCGCACTCGCCTCCGAACTCGGCGTGCCGGCCCTGTCGCACCGCAAGCTCAGGGCCCCGGGCGTCGCCGAGGCGATCCGGGCTGCCCGGACGGCGGCATAGGGCGTGTCAACGCCGCCGGACCGCGCTGGGTGGGTAGCCATAGCAACGCCGGAAGGCCGCGGTGAAATGGCTTTGCTGGCTGTAGCCGCACTCGAAGGCCACCGCCGCGATCTTCTGCGTGGTGTGCTGCAGCATGTCATGGGCGCGCGCCATGCGCAGTTCGGTGAGGAAGGCGTGCGGCGATTGACCGAAGGTGCTCTTGAACTTGCGCAGGAAGTGGTAGCGGCTCAGGTTGACCAGCCCGGCCAGGTCGTCGAGCTGCACCGATGCGCCGAGGTGGGCGTCCAGGTAATCCCGCAGCAGGCGGGCATGTCGCGCCGAGAACCTGCCGCGGGTCTCCGTCTTCTCCAGGCCGGGCACGGCATAGTCGCGGATGGCGTGGAGGATGATCCAGCTCGTGAGCCCTTCGATGCCCGTGGACAGCGCGGTGTCGTTCCAGTCGGTGAGCGCGATGCTGCGGGCGGCCGAGCCGATCACGGGCGAGGCCTCCTGGAAGACCTCGCGGAACTGGCAGGCCTCGGGGGGCTGCCGCAGCGACTGCTGCATCGCGGGGCCGAATTTTTCCGGATCGAAATAGATATGCAGGAAATTGAGCCGCCCCGTGATCCGCCACCGCGATTCACCACCGCCTTTGGGAAAAAGGCAGGTGGCATTTTCGAAACCGCTGCGCACGATCTGCTGCTGGCGCATCTGGCTGCAGTTTTCCCCGCCGGAGAGGTAAATGCTGAGGACGTTCTCGGAAGCGCTCTTGTAGTCGGTCAGGGTGTTGTGGCAGCTCCACTCGGACAGCACGATGCCCGAGGGAAGGGCGACGAAACGGATGATTTCCGCACCCGCCGATTTCAGCGCGCCGGGAACGTCCTCCGGATCCGCGAGTTTCAAGGTCGAATCAAGCATGAAAATAATCTTTTGACGCAGAAATAATTTTTTATACAGCGCCTCCCGGGCCGAAATTCCATGGCCATGGGGATTATCTCGGAGGCCGTGCCAGCATAAGCGGGTTTCCGCAGGGCATTGAAACCGCCCGTTTCACGCATCCCGGCTTGGGGCCGTGGCAGGCAGGCCGCGGCCGGCCGCCGCGGGAGCATCGGGCGACTCGCCCTAGAATGCGCCACCTGCGGCCGCCCTGCGCGGCCGTCAAGTCGGCAGCGTATCCATCGCATTCCCACCACCATCCCAACCATGTCCCTCAACAACGTCACCCCTGGCAAGAAGCTTCCCGAAACCTTCAACGTGGTCATCGAGATTCCCGCGGAATCCGATCCGATCAAGTACGAAGTGGACAAGGAATCCGGCGCGGTCTTCGTGGACCGCTTCCTGACCACGGCCATGTACTACCCCTGCAACTACGGCTACGTGCCCCAGACCCTGTCTGGCGACGGCGATCCGGTGGACGTGCTGGTGATCACGCCGTACCCGCTGCATCCCGGCGTGGTCGTGCCCTGCCGCGCGCTGGGCATCCTGAAGATGGAAGACGAGGCCGGCGTGGACGGCAAGGTGCTGGCCGTCCCCACCACCAAGATCCTCAAGATGTACGAGGGCTGGAAGACCGTGGACGACGTGAACCCCGTCCGCCTGAAGGCCATCAGCCACTTCTTCGAGCACTACAAGGACCTGGAAGAGGGCAAGTGGGTGAAGGTGCTCGGCTGGGAAGGCGTCGATGCCGCCCACAAGGAAATCACCGACGGCGTCGCCAGCTACCAGAAGGCCCAGGGCTGATGCACCGGGGCGGAGGATGACTCCGCCCCCTTGCCGGCACCCGGCCGGCACCCCGGGAAAAGCCTGCCGGCTGTGCGCCCGCAGGCTTTTTTTGCGCCCGGGGGACCGCCATGGCACCGTATATTCAGGCGGGCATGAACAACGACAACGATCACGACCGACGCGGTCCCGGCGCGCCCGCCGCGATGTCGGCTGCCGCCGCGCAGCAGGCCCTGGCCGCCGCGCAGGAACTGGCCCGGGACGGCACCCACTATCTGCGCAGCGTGACCGACATGGCCGAGCGCTGCCCCGTGGTCACCCGGGATGCGATCTACACCGACAGCGGCATCAAGCTCGTGGAAAAGGGCGTGCGCATCGACAGCCGCCTGTACGACCGCCTGGTGCGCCACACGCTGCGCGATCCGATCGACGGCCTGCTGGGCACCGAGCGCACCGTGGACGCGGCCGCCATCGAGGCTGCGGCACTGCAGCAGTGCGGGGGCGGCTCCGATGGAGGCTGCGGTCTGGTGGAACTGCTGTCGCGGGCGCATGGCGGGCCGGAGCCCCTGCTCGCGCCGCTGCGCGGCATGATGCTGCCCGGGCCCATGGCCTTCAAGCTCACGGTGATGCGCGAGCAGCGGCCGGAGCTGTTCGCGCACAGCGTGCGCATGATGGTGCTGGCGGTCCACCTCGCCCTGGGCAGCGGATGGGCCGCACGCGAAACGGCCCTGCTGGCGGAGGCCGCGCTGCTGCACGACATCGGGGTGATGCACATGGACCCGATGTGGAACGACCCCGACCACAAGGTTTCCGGACCTGACCGCAAGCACCTCGTGGCCCATCCGATCACCGCCATGCTGCTGCTGCGCGCCCAGGGGGCCTATCCGGCGTCGGTGGAGGCGGCCGTCCTGGAGCACCACGAACGCATGGACGGAACGGGTTATCCGCGCGGCCTGCGCGGGCCGGACATCTCGCCGATGGGGCGGATCCTGATGCTGTCGGAAGTGGCCGCCGCCTTCTTCGAGAAATACAGCGCGCTCGCGGCCCAGCGCCTGTCGCTGAGCCTGCGGCTCAACCACCGGAAATTTCCCCCCGAGCTGTCCGCGCTGCTGCTGCCGCTGCTCGCCGATGGCGGTGGTTCCGCGGTGGCCCTGTCTCCGCCTCCGGAAGAGGCTGGCCGGATGCTGGACACGCTGGGCGGTGCATTCGACCGCTGGGCCCGGTTGCGCCCGCAACTGCCGCCCTCCGTGCTGGACCGTGGCGACCGGCATCCCGCGGCCTTCGTCGATCAGCGCCTGCAGGCGCTGCAGCAATCGCTGGTGGAAGCCGGCGGCCATCCGGACCAGGAAGGCGAGATCCGGGAGCACCTGCAGGGCGATCCCCAGGGGCTGGCGGAACTGGCGCTGGTGCGGGGCGAGGCGCTCTGGCAACTGGGCAGCATCGTGCATGCCACGCAGCGGCGCTGGCCGGCGCTGAGCATGCAGGCCCCTGCCGATCCGGCGGACGCGGCGGTCGCGGAGTGGTGCGCGCACTGCGCGCTGCTGCTTTCCACCGCCTGACAACGGCCCGGTCCTGAAGACGCGCCCAGGCAGCGGCGGCCCACGCGGCCTGCCATGCTGCGGCACGGAAAGGGTGGTTGCCCTGCTGGCGCTTCGGAATGAATGCTGTATATTTGAACAGTATTCGAAAAGACGCCATGGCCGCATCCGTCCCGCTCTCCCCGCCGGTTTCTCCGGTCCTCTCCCGCCCTGGGGCGGGAGAGGCGTGGGTGGATGTGCCGGGCGTGTGGCGGGGCGACTCGCTGCGCCCGGTCGATGGGGCTGCAGGAGCCCAGGTGCAGCCTTCGGGCCATCCCGCGCTGGATGCGCAGCTGCCCGGGGGCGGCTGGCCGCGGGGCGCGATGTCGGAGGTGCTGCTGGCGGGACAGGGCCGGCCCGAATGGCCCCTGCTGCTGCCGGCGCTGGCCGGTGCGGCGGCGCGCCCCGGTCAGGTGGTGCTGGTGGCCCCGCCGTTCGAGCCTTTCGCGCCCGTGCTGCATGCGGCGGGCCTGCGGGCGGGGCGCCTGTGCTGGGTGGCACCGCCCGCGGATGGCCGCGATGCCGCGGCCGCCTGGGCCTGCGAGCAGGCGCTGCGCTGCCGGGACGTGCTGGCCGTGCTGGCCTGGCTGCCGGCCGCCCACGCCGACATGCTGAGGCGCCTGCAGCTGGCGGCGGCGCAGCGCGGCCCGCTGCTGTGGGTCTTCCGTCCCGAGTCCCGGAGGCTGCAGGCATCGCCCGCTCCGCTGCGGCTGTGGGTACGGCCGGGGGAGGGCGAGTGCGCCTTGCAGGTGCACGTGCTCAAGCGCCGCGGCGCGCCGCTGCTGTCGCCGGTGGCCGTGCCCGCGCATGGCCCCGCCCTGGCCATGGCCCTGGCAGCCACGAGCGGTGCGAAGCAGCGGCACCTGGCCGCCTGGCGGGAAGGGATGGCGGCGCGCACCGCACCATCGCGCCTGCGGGCACGGGGCGAGCGACCGGAGGCCGGCCATGCACTGGATCGCACTGCCGTCCCTGCAGGCTGAACTGCCACCGGGCATGCCCGCTGCGGCAGCCGGCTGGTGGGCACTGCGCTTCACGCCCCGCGTGGCGCTGTTGGACGAAGCCGTGCTGCTGGAGGTGTCCTGCACCGAGCGGCTCTGGGGCGGCCGTGCCCACCTGCTGGCCCTGCTGAGGCAGGGACAGGGGGCCCTTCCACCATCGACTCCGTGCGGTGCATCGGCCGGCGGCGGCCCGGACCCTGGCGAAGAACCCCCTTGGGTGGATGAGCATGCGCCCATGGCCCAGGCCCCCACGGCCCTGCAGGCCCTGGCCCTGCTGCGGCTGCAGTCGGAGGGCAGGCCACTGCCCCGCCGGCTGCCGCACGGCCTGCCGCTCGTCACGCTCACCGCCCTGCGGCCGCATGCCGCCAGCCTGGAGCGCATGGGCTGCCGCACGTGGGGCGCCGTGCGCGCACTGCCGCGCGACGGCGCGGCCCGGCGGTTCGGCGCCGAGCCGCTGCGGGCGCTGGACCAGGCCTGGGGCGACGTACCCCATGCCCTGCCATGGCTGGAACTGCCCGAGCACTTCGAGCTCCCGGCCGAGCTGCCCGCGCCGGCCACATCGGCCGAACAGCTGCTGTGGACCGCGAACCGCCTGCTGGGGGCCCTGCGCGACTGGCTGCAGGCGCGCCACCGGGGCGTGCTCGCACTGGAGCTGTCGTGGCGCCACGACCTGCGCCGGCTCGACGGAAAGGATCTTCCGCCGGGCGACCATCTGGCGGTGCGCACGGCCGAGGCGACGCAGGACCTCGCCCACCTGCGCCGCCTGCTGGCCGAACACCTGTCGCGCCGGCCCCTGGCGGCGCCGGTGAATCGCCTCGTGCTGCGCGCGGCCGATACGGCGGCCTTGCCGCAGGCCAGCGAGAGCCTGCTGCCGCCGGGCCCCGAAGAAGGCGGGGAGGGCGAGGGCTGGCACCAGTGGGTGGAGCGGATGTCCGCCCGCTGGGGGGCCGGGCAGGTGCGCGTGCCCGTGCTGCAGGCCGATCACCGGCCCGAGCGCATGCAGCGGTGGGAGGCCGCCGCGCAGAACCTGCCGCGGCGCCCGCAGGGCCCGCCGGCGGATCGCCGCCAGGGCGCTGTCCCGGCCGCAGCGCCGGCCGAGGCCGCGGGCACATCCGCCGATGCCGCCTTCTGGCCGGGCTGGCTGGTGCATCCACCCCGGCCCCTGGCCCTGCAGGGCGACCGCCCCTGCCTGCAGGGGCCTCTGCGCCTGCTGGCCGGGCCCCACCGGTTCGAAGGCGGCTGGTGGGACGGCTGCACGGAGCGGCGGGATTATTTCGTGGCGTCGAACGCCGCCGTGGGCACGGTGTGGATCTACCGGCAATGGCGGGGGGGCGCCTCGAGCGGGCACCTTCAATGGTTCTGGCACGGGGTGTATGCATGAGCGCGGAGCCGCTTCCAGAGCCGGCGGAGGGCGGCGGCGCGGCATCCGGACTGCCCGGTTATGCCGAACTGCACTGCCTGAGCAATTTCAGCTTCCAGCGGGGGGCCTCGCACCCCTTCGAACTCGTGGAGCGTGCGGCCGAGCTCGGCTATGCGGCGCTGGCTTTGACGGACGAATGTTCCGTGGCCGGCGTGGTGCGCGCGCACACCGCAGCCCGCCGGTGCGGCCTCAAGCTCATCGTGGGCAGCGAGTTCGCGTGCGGCGACGTGCGGCTCGTGGCCCTGGCGCGGAACGAGACCGGCTGGGGCAACCTGTGCGAATTCATCAGCGATGCGCGGCGCATCGCGCCCAAGGGTGATTACCGTGTCCATGCGGGCAGCGACTTTGCCCGCCTGCAGGGCTGCGAGGTGCTGATCGCCCCGCGCCGGGACCGGCTGTCCGCGCTGGACCCGGGTGGCGTGGAGGCCGCGGTGGCGCAAGCCTGTGCGCCGCTGCGCGCGCAAGGCATCCACCCCTGGGTGGCCGTGGAGCTGCACACGGCGCCGGACGATGCCGCCTGGCTCGAGGCGCTGGAGCGCGCGGGCCGGGCGCTGGGCCTGCCCCTGGTAGCGGCCGGCGATGTCCACATGCATGTGCTGCAGCGCAAGCCACTGCAGGACGTGATCACCGCCGTACGGCTGGGTCGCCCGGTGTCCGAATGCGGCTTCGCGTTGCAGGCCCACGGCGAGCGCCGGTTGCGGCCACGCATGCGCCTCGCGGGCTTCTACCCGCCCGCGCTGCTTGCGGCGACGCTGGAGGTGGCCGCGCGCTGCACTTTCAGCCTCGACGAGATCCGCTACCGCTATCCGCGCGAGAACGTGCCCGATGGAATGACGCCGGGCGAGGCATTGGCGGCCTACACGGAAGCCGGTGCGCGGGAGCGCTATCCACGGGGCGTGCCCCCGGAGGTGCGTGCGCAGATCGCGAAAGAGCTGGAACTCATCGCCCATTGCCGCTACGAGATGTACTTCCTCACGGTGCAGGACATCGTGCGGGAGGCGCGCCGGCTGGGCATCCTTTGCCAGGGGCGGGGCTCGGCGGCGAATTCGGCGGTGTGCTATTGCCTCGGCATCACGGCGGTCGATCCCACCAAGACCCGCCTGCTCTTCGAGCGCTTCATCAGCAAGGAGCGCGACGAGCCGCCGGACATCGACGTGGACTTCGAGCACGACCGGCGCGAGGAGGTCATTCAGTACATCTACCGCAAGTACGGCCGCGAGCGTGCGGCCATCGCGGCCGTGGTCATCACCTACCGCACGCGCAGCGCGCTGCGCGACGTGGGCAAGGCCCTGGGCGTGGCGCCGGCCGTGGTCGATGCCTTCGCCAAGGACCACCACTGGTTCGACGAGGACATCGCCGCCGGGCGCCTGCAGGAGCTGGCGGCCGGCCTGGGCGCGCCGATCGCGGCGCACACGGCCGCGCTATGGCTGGAGCTGGCCGACGGGCTGCGCGGCTTCCCGCGCCACCTGAGCCAGCACGTAGGCGGCTTCGTGCTCACCGAAGGCAAGCTCACGCGCCTCGTGCCCGTGGAGCCCGCGAGCATGGACGGGCGCTCCATCATCCAGTGGGACAAGGACGACCTGGACGACATGCACCTCATGAAGGTGGACGTGCTGGCACTGGGGATGCTGAGTGCGCTGCGCCGCGCGCTCGACCTGCGCGCCGCGCTGCGCGGCCAGGCCTGGGAGCTGGCGGACATCCCGCGCGAGGATCCCGCCACCTACGACATGATCTGCGCCGCCGACACCGTGGGCGTCTTCCAGATCGAGAGCCGCGCGCAGATGAGCATGCTGCCGCGCCTGAAACCCCGCGAGCTGTACGACCTCGTGGTGGAGGTGGCCATCGTGCGGCCCGGGCCGATCCAGGGAGGCATGGTGCATCCGTACCTGCAGGCGAGGGAAAGCGTGGCCCGGGGAGACGGTTTCGTGCTGGAGCACAAGAAACTGGGGCCCGCACTGGAGCGCACGCTGGGCGTGCCCATCTTCCAGGAGCAGGTCATGCAGATCGCGATGATCGCGGCGGATTTCACGCCCGGCATGGCCGACGACCTGCGCCGGTCCATGGCCGCCTGGAAGCGGCGAGGCGGCGTGCACCGCTTCGAGCAGGCGCTGATGGAGGGCATGCGCAAGAACGGGTATTCCGACGATTTCGCCCAGCGCATCTACCAGCAGATGCTGGGCTTCGGCGAATACGGCTTTCCCGAAAGCCATGCCTACAGCTTCGCGCTGCTGGCCTATGCGAGCAGCTGGTTCAAGCGCCACGAGCCCGCCTGTTTCCTGGTGGCCCTGCTCAATTCGCAGCCCATGGGTTTCTACACGCCCTCGCAGCTCGTGCAGGATGCCCGCCGCCACGGGCTGCGCGTGCTGCCCGCCGATGCCGCGCACAGCGACTGGGACAGCACCCTCGAAGGGCCGGCCGCGCCGCTGCCCGGCCTGCAGCAGGCGCAGCCCGCGGTGCGGCTGGGCCTGCGCCTGGTGGCCGGGTACGGGCCCGAGGCGGCGGCCCGGCTCATGCACGCACGGGCCGCAAGCCCCTTCGCCGACGTGCAGGACCTGGCCCTGCGCGCGCGCCAGGACCGGCAGGACCTGCAGGCGCTGGCGGCGGCCGATGCGCTACGCTCCCTGGCGGGGCACCGGCGCCAGCAGATGTGGGATGCGGCCGCGCAGCGGCGCGCGCCGGCGCTGCTGCAGGAGGCCCCGGTGCACGAGGCCCCGCTGGCCCTGCCCGAGGCGCCCGAGGGCGAGGAGATCGTCTTCGACTATGCCGCGACCGGCCTCACGCTGCGCCGCCACCCCATGGCGCTGCTGCGCGAACGCATGGCCGGCTGGCGCATCCAGGCCGCGCAGGCGCTGCAGGCCGTGCCGAACGGGCGGCGCGTGCGTGCCTGCGGCATCGTCACCGTGCGCCAGCGGCCGGGATCGGCCAAGGGCACGATGTTCGTCACGCTGGAGGACGAGACCGGCACGGTGAACGTCATCGTCTGGCCTGCGCTCGTCGAGACCTGGCGCAATCCGCTGCTGCGCTCGCGCCTGCTGGCCGTGGAGGGCCTCTGGCAGTGCCACCGTCCCGATGGTGCCGCCCCGGGCGCCGCCGTGGTGCGCCACCTGGTGCTGCAGCGCTGCAAGGACCTGACCCCGCTGCTCGGCCGGCTCGCCCCCGCGCTGGAGGGCAGCCGGGATTTCCACTAGATCAGCGCCGGGCAGGGGCCGAAGCCGCGGGCTTGGGCGCTGCCCCGGCCTTGCTCGCCTGCACGTTGCGGTCGGCATGGGCCAGCAGGGTGGCGCAGTTCTCGTCGTCCTCCGCGGCGGGCACCGTGACCGGCACCAGCGCCAGCGCCACCGGGGCCACGGCCGCGGCCGCGACGGCGGCGCCCGCGCGCAGCAGCAGCGGGCCGGCTTCGATGCCGACCTTCGGGTCCGCGAAATTCCCGCGCACGTAGAGGGGCGTGCGCAGCGAGAAGAACTTCCACTTGAGTGATTCGGGCTTGATGTAGAGGTCCATGTACTCGCGGCCCAGGTCGATCGTGCCCATGGCCTCGACCACGGCCTCTTCGGTGTTGAGCTTGACCGAGCGGGTCTGGGCGATACCGTCCTTGATGCCGAAATCCGCCACGGCGCAGCGCAGCTGCAC
This sequence comes from Acidovorax sacchari, assembly GCF_042847045.1. Taxonomy (NCBI): domain Bacteria; kingdom Pseudomonadati; phylum Pseudomonadota; class Betaproteobacteria; order Burkholderiales; family Comamonadaceae; genus Acidovorax; species Acidovorax sacchari. The sequence goes on along the minus strand of NZ_AP035783.1, from coordinate 2,961,716 downwards.
TTCCTTGTTCTCGCCGAAGAGCTTGGCCACCACGACGCTGCCCACGTTGAGCGCCGCCAGGTCGAGCATCTGCTTGCTGAACCGGCCGTCACGGATATAGACGCGCGCCTCGCCGTTGCTGGTGCCCAGCATCTTCGCGATCGAATTGCCCGTGCCGTTCACCGCCATGGCGCCGTCGAGCCGGCCGAAGCTCTTTTCCATCAGCTCGACCTTGGGGAAGAGGGCCGACAGGCGGAGCCCGTCCACGCTGCCGCGCAACTGGGCCTTGAGCGGTCCGTCGCGGCCGTCGAGCACCACGTTGGAATCGATCTTGCCCTGTGCCACGCCGAAGCGCAGGGGCGAGAGCGTGAGCTGCGCGTTGTCCATGCGGGCATGCACGTCCAGGTTCTCGACGGGCAGGCTTTCATCGCGCACGATGCGCTCGCCCTTGAACTTCAGGTCCAGGTCCATCGCGTTCCACCGGTCGGTGGCGAAGGCAGCGTCGGGCAACACCTTGCCCGCGCGTTTGGACGTGCCTTTCTCCTGCGGACGCTCGCCGGACGGCGCGCCGACCACCGGTCCCAGGTCGGCCAGGCGCAGTTGCCGCGAAGCCATCTCGCCCGTGAGGCGCGGGCGCGGCTGGCCGGAGGTGTAGGTGAGCTGGCCGCGCAGGTCGCTCTGGCCCACCGTGCCGGTGAAGTCCCGGTAATCCCACACCGCGCGGCCCGGCTCCAGGCTGCCGACCAGGTGGCCCTTGGTACGGAAGGGCGGCGTGTTCGGCAGCACGATGCCGGTGAGCGGGTACAGGTCGGCCATGCTCTCGGCCTGCAGCAGCACCTGCAGGTCCATGCCGGCGAGCGCCAGCGGATTGGCCAGCGTGCCTTCCACCTCGGCCCGCACCGTGCCGGCGCGTGCCTTGAACTGCAGGGGGTATTGCACGTCCTGCTGCCGCAGCGACAGCGCGTTGCCCGCCTGGCCGCTGCCTTCGATGCGGGCCTTGGCGTAGCGCCCGCGCACATCGAAGCGCACGCCGTAGGGGCCGGGCCGGCTTTGGGTCGCCAGGTGCGCGACGAAGGCCAGGTCCTTCTGGGCATCCGCCAGCGCCAGCCGGCCATCGTTGACCACCAGCCGGGCCACGTTCACCGTCCAGGGGTTGGGGCTGGCGCTGCCGTCGGGAGCGGGGCGGTCGAAGGTCCAGTTGTTGCTGCCGTCGGCACGCCGCGCGAGCGCCACGTCGGGCGCCTGGATGGACAGGGTGCCGATGGACACGTGCCGCACCAGCAGGGGCAGCAGTTTCAGGGATGCGGTGGCACGGCCCACCGTGGCCATGGATGGAGGCCGGGAGCCGGATTCCGGGGCGGGAGCGGCCGCCGCAGCGCTGGCTGCCGACGCCGGGGCCGATGCCGCAGACGCCGCGGCGGCGCGGCGTTCCACCACCCGGGCGTCGGCATTTTCCGCATCCATGCCCACCGCGCCGTAGCGCCCGAAGTCCGCGCGGTTGCCCAGCACCATGCGTTCCGCCTGCACGGTCAGGCCGGGCACCCAGCGCCGCCAGCCGGTTTCCATGTCCACCGGCTGGGGCCAGTGCCAGCGGGCCGTGAGGTCGCCCTCGATCGCGAAATGCCGCCCGGTCGCCGCACTCACGCGCTCGTTGATCCAGGGGCGGGCCCGGTTCCAGTCGAAGGTGAGCAGGACCACGAGGGCGATCAGCGCCAGGGCGACCAGGGCGCCCAGCAGGCCCAGGAGCCAGTTCAGGGCGCGCCCGTGCTGCCGGCGTGCCGCGCGGAAACGGTGGGAGGGGAGCAGGGTGGAAGGGCGCATGGATGGCAGCGGAGCGTGGATCGGGATGGCAAGAGCCTGCGTCCGATCCTAGTGTGCGCCGGACGGCCCCGGCGACGGCAGGCATCCCATGTGCCACGCGCCCCTGTCCTACACGGCGATGGCGGACGGCGGGGCCTGCCTAGAATGCGCGCCCATGCACAACTCCCACGATCCACGCGTTCTGCCCGTGCGCGAGGGCGTCAGCCCCAGTTGCGTGGTCACGCCCAGCCAGGGCGGCGGCCTGCTGATCGACTTCCTGGCCGAACGGCTGCCCGTGGTGGACCGGGCGGAATGGCTGCAGCGCATGGAGCGCGGCGAAGTGGTGGACGAGCACGCGCGCCCGGTCACCGCCGTTCGCCCGTTCGTTCCGGGCCTGCGGATCTATTACTACCGGGAGCTGCCGAGCGAGGCGGTCATCCCTTTCGAGGAAGCGGTGCTCTACCAGGACGATCACCTGGTGGTGGCCGACAAGCCGCACTTCCTGCCCGTGGTGCCCACCGGGCGCTACCTGCAGCACACGCTGCTGGTACGGCTCAAGCGCCGCCTGGGCCTGGACGAGCTGTCGCCCGCGCACCGGATCGACCGGGACACGGCGGGGCTGGTGCTGTTTTCGGTGCAGCGCGCCACGCGGGGCCGCTACCAGGCGCTGTTCCGCGACCGGGCGGTGGACAAGACCTACGAGGCCGTCGCGCCCTGGCGGGCGGACGTGGCCTTTCCCCGGGAGCGGGCCAGCCGGATCGAGGAAAGCCCGCAGTTCTTCCGCATGCACGAGGTGCCGGGCGAGGCGAACAGCCTCACCCGCATGGAGGTGCTGGACGTGGACGGCGCCTGGGCGCGCTACCGCCTGTCCCCGGTGACGGGGCGGCGCCACCAGCTGCGCGTCCACATGGCGGCCCTGGGCCTGCCGCTGCGGGGCGACGCCTTCTATCCCGAGGTGAACGATCCGCCGGAGGGCGATTTCTCGCAGCCGCTGCAGTTGCTGGCGCAGGCGATCGCCTTCACCGACCCGGTCACGGGCGGCGAGCGCCGGTTCGAGAGCGGCCGGCAGCTGGACTGGCCGGTCCGCACGGAATGACGAAGGGCCGCGGCGGCCTGCTCAATGCGCGTGGCGGTGATGGATGTCCGGGTAATGGGGGTGCCGGTGGACCATCGCTTCGTGGCGGTGGGCATGGACGTGGGGTTCGGTGCCGTCCCACTCCGGACCGTGGCCGTGTTGGTGATGTTCGTCGTGCACGTGCCTGTGCGCGTGCTCCAGGGCCTCGTGGACATGCTCGTGCTCGTGCCGCTCGCCCAGGTGCAGCCAGACCCCGGCGGCCATGAGGGCGGCGGCGGGCCAGAAGAACAGGGATGGAACCTCCGGCCACAGGGCCAGCGACAGGAGCACCCCGAAGAAGGGACCGGTCGAGAAATAGGCGCCGGTGCGCGCGGTGCCCAGGGTCCTCAGGGCCACCACGAACAAAGTGAGGCTGAGTCCGTAGCCCAGCAGGCCGACGGCCATGCAGGCGGCCACGGAGGTCCATGACGGCCAGTGCGCCCCCAGGAACAGGGCCAGGCCCGTGTTGCAGGCCCCGGCGCAGAGCCCCTTGCAGCAGGCGATCGCCATGGCATCGCCCGCGGACGCCTGCCGGGTCAGGTTGTTGTCCACGCCCCAGCACAGGCATGCGGCCACGATGAGAAGGGCATGGGGCAGCGACACGGAACCTCCCGGCCCCCACGACAGCAGCACGCCTCCCAGCACCATCGCGGCCATCCCCAGCACGACGCGGCGTTCGGCGTTTTCCCGGAAGACGATCCAGGCCAGCAGGGCGGTGAACACCCCTTCGAGGTTGAGCAGGAGCGACGCCGCCGCGCCCGACGTTCCAGCCAGTCCTCCCATGAGCAGTGCGGGGCCCAGCATGCCGCCGAAGAAGACGGCCCCCGCCAGCCAGGGCAGGTCCGCGCGGGACACTCGCGCCGTATCGCCCGGAGGATGGTGCTGCCGCCTGCCCGCCAGCCGCCGCGCCAGGAGCAGCGCGCCCAGCCCCAGTCCACTGCCGAGGTAGAGCAGTCCGGCCAGAAGCAGGGGCGGCACATCGCCGGCCAGAAGCTTCGCGAACGGAGTGCTGGCGCCGAACAGTACGGCGGCGGCCAATGCGGGCGAGGCGGCGCGCAGGGACATCGCTGTGCTTCCGGTCGCGGTGTCAGCCCCTGGGAGCGGAAGCCGCCGGCAGCGTCCGCCGCAGTGCCTCGAAAAAAAGCTCCGACTGCATCCGCTCGCCCAGCGTCTGCCGCGCCACATCGGCCGCCAGCGATGGTGCGACCGGGCACAGCGGGATGCCCGTGGAGCGGGCGAGCACCTCGGCCTGGCAGGCCCTCTCCAGGTAGTAGAGGTCGTCGTAGGCATGGTCGATGCGCGCGCCGCACACCACCACGCCGTGGTTGCCGAGGAAGCCGACGTCGCAGCCGCCCATGGCCGCCGCGATGCGCCGGCCCTCGGACGCATCCAGGGCAAGCCCGTTGTACTGCCGGTCGATCGCCACCCGGCCGTGGAAGCGCATCGCGTTCTGCGACAGCGCGGTGTCCAGGCCCCCGCAGCCGGTCAGCGTCAGGGCCGTGGCGAAGGGCATGTGCGTGTGCAGCACGCAGGCATGCCGGCCCACCTGGTGCAGGGCCGCGTGGATGAACATCGCCGTCGGTTCGACCGCATGCCTTCCGGCGAGGACCGCGCCCTGCGCGTCCACGAGCACGATGTCGTCCTCGAACACCTCGCTCCACATCAGGCCCCGCGGGTTGAGCAGGAAGCGGCCGGAGCGGTCGGGCAGTTCCACGCTGAAATGGTTGCAGACGCCTTCGCCGAGGCCATGGTGGGCTGCGGCGCGCAAAGCCAGCGCGAGATCCTGGCGGAGCCGGAGCACGCCGGGAGAATGGAAGTCGGATGCGGATGCGGTCGTGGAAGTCATGGGCGGCGGCACGCGCGCAGGCGCTGCGTCATCAGTCACAGGAGGAGCAAGGGAGAAGATCGGCTGCCAATTTACCCGCATTGCCGACCAATGGAGCGCAGTCGCATCCGGCCAACAATTTTGACTATCGAAAGCATTAAATCTATTGAAATACCGTTTGACCCGAGGAGACATTTGCTAACATCCACGCATCGAGGGTCAGACGACGCAGATCGGTCCCGCCCGGGGCGCACCAAGCGCCTTGCCTCCCAGTTTTTTGCCTGTGCAGGCGCCGCCGCGACAGCCGCGGAAGGCCTTTGCCGGCATTCCTGCTGACACCTCGAATGCACGTCCTGTCGATTTTCGGAACCCGGCCCGAGGCCATCAAGATGGCGCCCCTGGTGGCTGCACTGCGCCAGGAGGCCCGGCTGCAGAACACCGTGTGCGTCACGGGCCAGCACCGGGAAATGCTGGCGCAGGTCATGTCGCTGTTCGGGCTGCAGGCGGACCACGACCTCGACGTGATGCGACCGGACCAGGGTCTCAACGGGCTGTTCGCCCGGCTCGTGGGCAGCGTGGACGACGTGCTCGCCTCGGTGCGCCCCGATTGCGTGCTGGTCCATGGCGACACCACCACCGCCGCGGCCTGCGCCATGGCGGCGTTCCATCGCCGCATACCGATCGGCCACGTGGAAGCGGGGCTGCGCAGCGGCGACCTGCAGTCGCCTTTCCCGGAGGAGATGAACCGGCGCGTGGTGGATTCCATGTCCACCTGGCTGTTCGCTCCGACGCCCGCGGCCCGCGATGCGCTCGCGCGCGAGCAGGTGCCGGGCCGCGCATGGGTCACCGGCAACACGGTGATCGATGCGCTGGCCGCGACCGTCGCGCGCTTCGACGCCGACCCCGCCATCGAGGCTGCCGTGGCCGGCCGCTATGGATGGCTCGACGCGGGCCGCAGGCTGGTGCTGGTCACCGGGCACCGGCGGGAGAACTTCGGCAGCGGATTCCGCAGCATCTGCGCCGCGCTGGCGGAGCTCGCGGGCCGCGACGACGTGCAGATCGTCTATCCCGTGCACCTGAACCCGAACGTCCGCGATGTGGTCACGGAGACGCTTTCGGGACTGCCCTCCGTCCACCTGATCCCGCCGCTCGACTACCTGGATTTCGTCTGGTTCATGCGCCGCGCCCACCTGATCCTGACCGATTCGGGCGGCGTGCAGGAAGAGGCGCCCTACCTGGGCAAGCCCGTGCTGGTGATGCGCGACGTCACCGAGCGCCCCGAGGCCGTGGCCGCCGGCACGGTGCGCCTGGTGGGCACCTCGCGCGAGCGCATCCTGCACGAAGCACGCCGCCTGCTGGACGACTCCGCGTTCCACGCGGAGTTCGGCTGGCGCGGCAATCCCTACGGCGACGGGCAGGCATGCCGCCGCATCGTCGATGCGCTGTGCGGGCGCCCGTTCGACGAGTTCGCGCCCTGAGCCGGGCCCTGCAGCCCTTCATTTTTCCCTTCCCGTGTCACCCCGGAGCATTTCCATGGTCCCCAGCCCCCTGCGCCTGCCGCGCGCTTCCAGACTGATCTGCATGATGGGTCTGAGTGTCCCGCTCCTCGCGATGGCGAGCCCCGCGGGCGATGCGCTGCAGCGCCTGCAGGGCGATACCTGGGTCACGCGCAGCTTCGCGCTGTCCGACCTGGGATTCACCGATGCGGTGCTGCTCAACGGCTTCGACGCGAGGCAGGAGTTTTTCCTGCCCGTGCCGCGCACGCTGCCCCTCGCGGAGGCGAGCATCGACTTCAATGGCCGCTACTACAAGGCGGAAGAGGGCCGCACGTCGATGCTGCTGTCCGTCAACGGCCGTCCGGTGTTCTCGCGGCGCATCGAATCGCCCGAGGGCGACGCCAGCCAGACGCTCAAGGTGGACACCAGCGTGCGCACCAACGGTTTCCTGCGCCTGGGGGTGAACTGGCTCAACAACGTGGCCCACCGCATCTGCGAGGTGGAGCGCGCCACGGGCAACGTCCTGTCGGTCGCGGCGGAGACGCGCTTCAACTACCGCTTCAGCAGCGGGGCGCTCACCAGCCTGGCCGATGCCTGGGTGACGCTGCCCGCGCGGCCCACGCTGCTGGTGGCCTCTCGCAATCTTTCCAAGGCATCCTACGACACCGCGTGGCGCATCGGCGCGGCACTGGAGCAGGCCAATCGCCGTGTGGTGGTGAAGGCCTTCCCCGTGCCGGGCGACACGGTGGACACCACCGGCTGGCAGGTGCCTTCCGGGCTCGCATCCCTGCCCGCGTTCGCGGGGCTGTCCACAGGCAATGCCCGCTACGTGCTCAAGGACGACGCCGAGATCGGCGCCCTGGTCGTGCTGGGCGCGGTGTCCGCCACCGGCGACATCGCGGTGGCCGATGGCGCACTGCAGCAGCAGATCGGCAGGGCGCTGGACGCGCTGGGCACGCAACTGGCGGGCGATGCCGACGGCGCGCGTGCCTTCACCGCCTGGCGCAACCTGCAGACCATGGCGGCCCCCGGCGGGCTGGCTTCCCACCAGATCCGGCTGGCGACGCTGGGCGCGCGCCCGGTGATCGCCGTGGCCGAGGACGCGGGCGCACAGGCGGCCGGCGTTTTCGCGGAGGTCTGGCGCAACATCCTGGTGACGCGCCAGGCCACGGTGGCCCGTGCGGACGCGCCCGACGCGGAGGACCGCACGGTGATCCGTCTCGCGGGCTTCGGCAGCGACGCCAGCTTCGACGTCGTGTCCCGCGGTGACTGGACGGCCTCGCTGCCGCTGGCCGCCGTCGCCGTGAACGGGCGCATGCCGTCCGACCTGGTGATCGACATCGCCGCGGCGCCCGGGGCCTCGTCCACCCGGCCGGTGGCCTCGGTGTTCTGGAACAACGTGCTGCTCTCTGCCAAGCGCCTGGAGGCCGACGGCCGGCCCGAGCGGCTCGATGCGCGCGTTCCGGGCTATGCCCTGGGCCTGAGCAACGTGGTGCGCGTGTCCGTGCAGCGCCAGCCGTACTCCAACGATTGCAACGAGACCCCGCAGGGCTTCCCGGTCAACGTGCTGCCCACGAGCTACGTGCGCGCCGGCGATTCCGAGCCCGACGGCACCTTCGTCGGCCTGCTGCCCCTGATGTCGGGCACGCCGGTGGTGGCCGTGCCGGCCTCGTACCTGGCGGACGCTCCGCAGTCCCTCGCGCGCCTCATCCGCATCGCCGTCGCGGCGGGCGTGACGCCGGTGCGCGCCGAGTTCGCGGTGGTGGAGCAGGGCAAACCCTTCGCGCCCGGCCGGCCATTCCTCGCGCTGCAGGTGCCGGTGCAGGGCACGGAGCCCAAAGTGCAGATCCAGGACGCGCACCTGCGCATCAACGGGCGCAAGGCGCCGTGGCTGGACGTGGACGGGCTGGCCCGCCTCGCCGCGGTGGAGGTCAGCCGCTCGAACGGGCAGCATGGCCTGGTCTGGCAGCCGCTGGGCGAGCAGACGGCTGCAGTGCAAAAAGCCTTCGTGCTCAATCGCGGTGACATCGCGCTCATCGGCGCGGACGGCCCGGTGAGCTGGGTGGACAGCAGCAACCCGTCGGCCAGCCTGCCGCCGGGCGCAGGGGAGAGCGCCTTCTACGAATGGCGCCGCTACCTGTCCTGGGGGGTGCCGCTGCTGAGCATCGTGCTGCTGGTGGTGCTGCTGGTGCTCGTGGCCGCCTACCGTGCCCGCCGCCGCGCGGAACAGCGCAGGTCGTCCTGAGGCCGTTTGCTGCACGGACCGAGCCGGCATGTCGCTGTACTGGCCTTACTTCTTCGCGGACTACTACCGCTGCCTGGAGATGCTCACGGCGGTCGTGAGCGTGGTCATCCTGCTGTCGAGCATCGATGACCTGTTCATCGACGTGTGGTACTGGACGCGGCAGACCTATCGCAGCGTGACGGTGCGGCGCCGGTACAAGCGCCTGACCGCTCAGGAGCTGCGCGACCGGCCCGAGCAGCCGATGGCCATCATGGTGCCCGCCTGGCTGGAGTACGACGTGATCGCGCCCATGCTGAGCAATATGGTGTCCACGCTGGAATACAAGGATTACACGATCTTCGTCGGCACCTACCGCAACGACGCCCGCACCATCGCGGAGGTGGAGCGCATGCGCCGCCGCTACCGCCAGTTGGTGCGCGTGGAGGTGCCGCACGACGGGCCGACCTGCAAGGCCGACTGCCTCAACTGGATCGTGCAGGCGCTCTTCCGGCACGAACAGCACATGCCGCAGCCGTTCGCCGGGGTGGTGCTGCACGACAGCGAAGACGTGCTCCACCCGCTGGAGCTCAAGTACTACAACTACCTGCTGCCGCGCATGGACTTCATCCAGCTGCCGGTCACCTCGCTGGAGCGCAGCTGGTTCGAAATCGTCGCCGGCACCTACATGGACGAATTCGCGGAGTGGCACAGCAAGGACCTCGTGGTGCGCGAGAGCATGTCGAGCATGGTGCCGTCCGCCGGGGTGGGCACGTGTTTCTCGCACCGTGCGCTGCAGGAACTGTCGCGCACCATGGACAACCAGCCCTTCAATGTGGACAGCCTGACCGAGGACTACGACATCGGCACGCGCCTGAGCCGCATGGGAATGAAGCAGATCTTCGGCAAGTTCGGCGTCGATTACGTCACGCGCCGCGTGGGCTGGTTCGGCCTGGGACGCGAGAAGACCGGCACGATCCAGATGCCCCTGGGCGTGCGCGAATTCTTCCCCGACACCTTCCGCACGGCCTACCGGCAAAAGGCGCGCTGGACGCTGGGCATCGGCCTGCAGGGCTGGGAGCAGGTGGGCTGGAGCGGATCGCTGGCGACCAAATACCTGCTCTTCCGCGACCGCAAGGGGCTGGTCACGTCCTTCATGGCCATGCTCGGCTACCTGCTGATGTTCAACTTCCTGCTCTTCTTCATCGCCGATGCGCTGGGCTGGTGGACCGTCTATTACCCCTCGGTGTTCTCGCCGGGCGGATGGCTCATGACGGTGATGGGCCTCAACGCCTTCGCACTGATGCTGCGGGTGGTGCAGCGCGCCTATTTCGTGACCAGCATGTACGGCTGGGAGCACGGGCTGCTGTCGGTGCCGCGCATGATCGTGGGCAACTGCATCAACGCCATGGCGGCGGCGCGCGCGTGGCGGCTCTTTTTGTCCAACAAGCTGTTCGGCACCCGTCTGGTCTGGGACAAGACGATGCACGACTTCCCCTCGGCGGACCAGCTGGTGCAGCGCCGCCGGCGCCTGGGCGAGGTGCTGCTGTCCTGGCGCGCGATCGACGAGGCCCACCTGGACCAGGCGCTGCAATTGCAGAGCGCCTCGGGCCGGCCCCTGGGCACCATCCTGCTGGAGAACGGCTGGCTCGACGAGGGCACGCTGGAGGAGGCGATTTCCTTCCAGCGCGAAGAGTCGGCCCATGCCGCAGAGTTTTCCCACGCCTCCCCGCAGGCCCGAACCGCATGAACCGACTGAGCCACCGCACGATCCTGGCGGTTTCCCTGGCCGCCCTGTGGCCCGTTGCGCCCGCCATGGCCACGGCCGGCCTGCAGCATGCCGCGACGATGGATGAGGGCCAGAACGATCCGCCGCTGCGGCTCGCCATGAGCTACAGCCTCAGCCTGCCGCGCCCGGCCCGCCTGCCCGACCTGCCGCAGGAACCGGTGGTCCACGCCGCCCACACGCTGCTGGATCCGCGCGACGCCATGGCGCGGCGCATGCGGATGGAGCTGGCGCTGCACGGCGATCCGGGCGCCGGACGCGGGCCGGCGGACCGCGAGGCGGATGCCGATGTTCCGCGTTCCGGCAAGGCCGACATCGTCGTGGATATGCCGCCGCCGCTGCCGTGGTGGCCGGCCCGCCTCTATGCCGTATCGAACCGGCCGCCGCCGGTTTTCCTGCCTGCAGAGCCGGTGGAGCCTGCCCGGCGTGCGCAGGGAAGGACCGAGCGCTCGCCCGCGACGCACGCCGATGCAGGCTCTCCGGCCGGGGCTCGCTCCGTGCTGCGCAAGCGCAAGGCCGCGCGCGGGCCGGTGCTGCGCGGCCGGGCCTGGCGCCTGGCCAACGAAGGCTACCGGGCCTATGCACGCGGCCGCTACGAGCGCGCCCTGCAGCGTGCCGACGCGGCGCTGCAATTGCGTCCGGACGTCGCGCGGCTGCAGTTGCTGCGCGTCTATGCGCTGCAGAAGCTGGGCCGCAACGAGGATGCGCTGCGCGCCGCGGAGCAGGCGGTGGCGCGGGGGGCCTCCAGTCCCGAACTGGAGGCGGCGGTGGCCAACCTGCGGCCCCAGCCTGCGGCGCAAGGCGTGGTCACCACGGAAGCGTACCGGCGCGGTTTTCCCGTCGCCACGCAGGCCTACGAACAGTACAACCGGGGCGACTACGCCCAGGCGGCGCGCACGGCCGAGGAGGCGGTGCGGCTGGACCCCAGCCAGGGTCCCTGGGTGCTGCTGTGGCTGGATGCGCTCCAGGACGGGCAGCGCTACGAGGATGCCATCCGCGCGGGAGCCGAAGCCATGGCGCTGGGCGCGCCGAACCGGGACGACATCGAGGCCCGCGTGCGGCTCGCGCGGCAGGCCATCGCCAACCGGCACGCGCAGAAGGCCTACGACGCCATCGCCCGCAACAAGCCGCTCGAGGGCGTGGCGGATGCCCGCGAGGCCGCGCGGCTGGCCCCGGACGTGCCCAGCCACCAGATGCTGCTCATCGGCATCCTGCAGAGCACCCAGGACATCGCTGGGGCGGAGCAGGCCGCCACTGCGGCACTGCAGGTGGACGAGGAGAACACCGCCGTGCAGTTGCTGCGGGCCTACCTGCGCCAGCAACTGGGGCGCTCCGACGCCGCCCAGGAAGACATCCAGGCAGTGCTCGGGCACGACTGGATCGACGATGCGCAGCGCCGCGACACTCGGCTGATCGGCGCAGACCTCGCCCTGGCCGCGGGCCGGCCCGCGCAGGCGCTCGCGCTGCTCGACCCGCTGCCCGCGGACGATGCGCAGGCGGCCGCCCGGCGCGCACGTGCCGGGGAGGCCACGCGGTGGGGCCGGTCGGCCGTGCCGGGCGACGTCACGGCCTATGCGCCGCTGCAGATGTGCCGCGAAACGCCTTACGGCACCACCTGCGAACTGCAACCCTGGGATGCACCGGGCACTGACAATCCCGCCGCGCGTGCCTACGCGGCCTACGGGCAGAAGCGCTATGCGGATGCCATCGTGCTCGCGCGCAAGGCCGTGGCGGAGCAGCCGGCCAACGCGGCCAACCAGAACCTGCTGACCATCGCGCTGGCCGCGGGCGACCGTGCGGAGCGCCAGGAGGCGCTGCAGCGCCTGGACGCCGCCCTGCAGGCCCAGCCCGCGGACGCCACGCTGCTGCGGCAGCGCGCGTACCTGTACCTCGCCGAAGACCGGCCGCAGCTGGCGCTGCAGGATTTCGTGGCGGCGCGCAGCACCGGCGAGGCCCCGGCCACCAACGTGCTGGACGAAGCCTATGCCACCGCGGCCACGGGCAACCGCCCCGCGGCCGCCGCCATGCTGCGGCAGGCCATCGACGACGCGGACGCCGGCAAGCTGCCACTGGACGCACAGCAGCGCTTCGACACCCGCAGCGCCGTCGGCAACTTCTCGCGCGAATGGGGCGTGAACGCTTCGGTGGGCTATCGCGGCGCCCGCTCGGCATCCAATGCCCTGGTCGGCCAGCCCGTGTCGGTGCCCGGCGATTCGGTCTTCTCCACCGCCGAGGTGTACTGGAGGCCGCCGCAATTCCTCAATTCGAGCAACACCACCTTCGATGTCTATGGCCGGGTGTCGAATACGCTGCGCAGCGGCACGGACGTGACCGGAGCCCAGGTGGTGAGCAATCCCTGCGGCGGCACGATCGATGTCGCCGAGACCCGCACCCGCGGCGTGTCGGGCCTGCCGTCCACCACCGGTGCGATCGGCGCGCGCCTGACCCCGTCGGCGGCCACCAACCTGACCTTCGGCATCGAGCGGCAGTTCCTGCTGGGCAGCGCGTCCCGCAGCGGCGCCCTCAACCCCGCGGCGGACGATGTGCGCTGCCAGCTGAACAACCAGGCCAGCGCCGTCAACTACCAGTCCAGCCGGGGTACCGGTGGCTGGCAGGCCTACATGCTCTACGGCTTCTACGACGGCACGGGCCTGCGCCTGGACGCGAGCGACTGGTTCACGATGGAAGGCTACCTGCAGGCCGGCTACACCCTGCTGGACACGCCCGTGCGCTACGCCGTGCGCAACACCTCGGGCGATGTCCTGGCCACCGGGGAGGGCCGCCTCAAGCGGGGTCAGGGCTTCGTCGCCGGGGAGGTGCGCGCCGGCCGAAGCTTCCTGACACCCTACAGCGACCGCCTGGTCATCTTCCCGCACGTCAGCGTGGCAGCGGACTGGTATTCCAACCGCAACCGGGCCTCCGGCGTTCCGGTGGCAGGTTTCGGCTCTTTCGACCTGGCGGGCAACGGCCGTTCCTGGTCGGTGGCGGCCGGCCCCGGCGTGAACTTCCGCTACTGGCTCGCGGGCGACCGCTACACCGCCCAGCGCTCGCATATCGACTGGAGCCTGCAGTACCGCGCCAACCTCGGCGGCGGGGACGCGAGCCGCGCGCGCGGCGTGTTCATGAACCTGTCCTATTCCTACTGAAACCTTCGCCATGACGACGAATCCGTCCGCTTTCCCGGCATGTGCTCCGTGCCGTTCCTTGCGCCGGCGCTCCCTGCTGGCCTGGCCGCTGGCGCTCGCGTTGCCCGTCGCCGCCCAGCAGCAGGCTGCGACGCTGGCCGTGACGGGCAGGGACAACTACCTGTTCGCGGGCTGGGGCAATGCGGCCGTGCCGGACTGGGCCGGCATCGACGCCACGGTCACCCGCGTGGCCGACGTGCGGCGCAGGCTGGCGGCGAAAGGCATCCTGCTGGTGGCGCCCGTGCTTCCGGACAAGATGGTGATCTACGAGGACAAGCTGCCCGAAGGCATGGCCCTGGCCCCCGAGATGCGCACCCGCTATGCGCGCATCGTCGAGAAAATGCGCGCCGCGGACATTCCCACCTTCGACGACGAAGCGCCCCTGCGCGCGTTGCGCGCGGCGGGGCAGCCCGTCTATTACCGTACGGACCAGCACTGGGCCCAGCCCGCGGCGGACGCCACGGCCCAGGCCACCGCCGACCTGATCCGCAGCCTGGTGCCGAAGCTGGCCGGCGATCCGGGCACGGGACTACCGCTGGGCAGCCTCTCCAACGAGCGCCGCTACGGCGACCTGGCGGACCGCTTTCTCTCGCCCGAGCAGCGCAAGGCCGTCGGGCGGGAGACCTTCACCGTGCGCCGCGCGGTGGAAGCCGACAGCCTGCTGGCCGACATCCCGGCCCCCGTGCACGTGACGGGCAACAGCATGGTGCAGCCGTACTTCGGCTTCGCCCAGAAACTCTCGAACCTGCTCGACCGGCGTGTGTCGGTGAACTGGAAGCCGGGTGACGTGGGCTTCTGGTCCGTCCTGATGGAGTACCTGGAATCGGAAGGCTTCCGCAGGCAGCCGCCGCAGGTGCTCGTCTGGCAGCTGTTCGAGCCCAACTTCCACCTGGGGCCCGATGCCCGCGGGCTCTGGGACGGCCCGGCGCTCATCAGCGACGCGGACTGGAACCGCAGGCTCCAGGCCGCGCTGGGCGGCTGAGCCATGGACGCACCGCAGACGCCCCCGGACGGCGATCGCTGGGCCGGCCACCGGTGGTTCGCCGTCGCCGTGACCCTGGTGCTGGCCGCGGGCTGTGCCTGGAGCGCGGCACGCCTGGCCCGGATGCAGATCGATCCGTCCGAATGGCAGCCGGACCACTGGGTGGACGGCCGGGCCGGCAACCAGCTCAACCGGGCGCTGGGCACGCTGCCGGGCCAGGGCCGCATCGACCTGTGGAGCGCTGCGCTGCGCTACCGGCTCCTGGGCGACCTGGGGCCCCAGGTGCGGGAGGGCTGCCCGGACTGGCTGTTCTACCGCGACGGCCTGCAGCCGCAGCCCGGCCAGGGCGATGCCTTCTCGCAGCGCCTGAAGCTCATGCGCCACTGGACGGGGCGGCTCGGCCAATCGGGCATCCACACCGTGGTCGCCGTCGTGCCCGACAAGTCGCGCATCGAATCCGCGCACCTGTGCGGCCTGGAGGTGTCCCGGCCCCTGCAGGCGCGGCTGGATGCCTGGCAGCAGGCGCTGGCCGCCGGAGGCGTTCCCTTCGCAGACCTGCGCCCGGCGCTGTCCAGCCTGCCGCAAGCCTTCTACCGCACGGATGTCCACATGGCGCCCCGGGGCGCCGAGGCCGCGGCGGCGCGTGCGGCCGAGGTCGCGCTGCCGCTCCTGGGAGGGCCGGGCGGCCAGGTGTTCGAGGCACAGCGGGGCACGGCGCCGGAGCCGCGCATGGGCGACCTCATCGTGCTGGCCGGCCTGGAGCATGCGCCGGACGGCTGGCGTCCGCCCCTGGAGCGGGTCGTCCCAGAACACGTGCGGCCAGTCCACGCGGGCGGGCTGCTGGACGAAGGCCCGCAGGCCGAGGTGCTGCTGCTGGGCGACTCCAACGGCCTGCGCAGCGATTTTGCGGAGCGCCTTGGCCGCCGGCTGGGGCGGGAGGTGTGGAACCAGAGCCAGGATGGCGGCTATTTCTCGGGCGCGATGCTCTCGGCGCTCGCGCGGCAGGAACGCTGGCCCGCCAGCCTCCGGCTGGTGGTCTGGCAGTTCTCCGAACTCTCGCTCTCGCTGCCGCTGAGCGCCGAGGAGCGGCGCGCGCTGGCCGCGCTGCCCTGAACGAGCCGCCATGCTGTTCAACTCCTACCTGTTCCTCTTCCTCTTCCTGCCCGTGGCGCTGGCGGGCTATTACGCGCTGGGCGCCGTCCGCCTGCGGTGGGCGGCCCTGTGGCTGTGCGTGGTGTCGTTCGTGTTCTACGGCTGGTGGAACCCGCGTTTCGTGCTACTGCTGGCGGCCTCGATCGCCTTCAACTACCTGGTGAGCCTGCTCATCGTGCGCAACGCACCCCGGCCCCGCCTGCAGTGGTGGACGGTGGCCTTCGGCATCGCCTGCAACCTGGCGCTGCTGTTCCACTACAAGTACTTCGCCGCGCTGCTCGGCCTGCTGCGGGAGTGGGGCGTGGGACAGGGCCCGGTGGAGGACATCCTGCTGCCGCTGGGGATCTCGTTCTTCACGTTCACCCAGATCGGGTACCTGCTGGATTGCAAGGCGGGCATGGTCAAGTCGCCCAGCCTGCTCAACCACACGCTGTTCGTCACCTTTTTTCCCCACCTGATCGCAGGGCCGGTGCTGCACCACAAGGAGATGATGCCGCAGTTCGCCGACGCGCAGAACTACCGGTTCCGGGCGGAAAACCTGTCGATCGGCGGCACGCTGTTCGTGATCGGGCTGGCCAAGAAGGTGCTGCTTGCCGACACCATCGCCCCCCATGCCGATGCAGGGTTCGCCGCGCCCGCGCAACTGGGGTTCTGGGGCGCCTGGGGCGCCAGCCTGGCCTATGCCATGCAGCTGTATTTCGACTTCTCGGGCTATTCGGACATGGCCCTGGGCCTGGCGAAGATGTTCGGCATCCGCTTTCCGCTGAACTTCAATTCACCTTTCAAGGCACCCTGCATCATCGAGTACTGGTCGCGCTGGCACATGACGCTCACGCGCTATCTCACCGCGTACCTGTACTACCCCATGGCCATGCAGCTGTCGCGGTGGCGCAGCCGGCGCGGCCTGCCGGTGGGCTCCGCGGGCAGCCGCACGCCCGGCGGCTTCGCGATGATGATCGCCGTGCCCACGCTCTACACCATGGGCCTGGCCGGCATCTGGCACGGCGCGGGCCTGCAGTTCTTCATCTATGGCCTGCTGCACGGCAGCTACCTGTGCGTGAACCACGCCTGGCGCATCGTTGCGGGTGGGCGCATCGCGCCCTCCAGGGCGTGGAGCCGCTGGCTGTGGCGTGCCTTCTGCGTGCTGCTGACCTTCGTGGCCGTGATGGTGGCGCATGCGTTCTTCCGAGCCGCCCATGTGCAGGATGCACTGGACCTGCTGCGCGGCATGGCCGGCCTGCAGGGCGTGGAGCCGCTGGGCAGCGGGCTGGAGCTGGCGTGGTCCGGTGAACTGCCGTGGCGGGTGCTTGCGGGCCGGCACCTCCTGGCGGTGTACCTGCCGCTGCTGCTGGCCATCGTGTGGCTGGCCCCGAATTCGCACCAGATCCTCGGGCACTTCTCGCCCGCGCTCGCGCGCCCGCAGGAGGCCCGGCCGGCGTGGATGGGCTGGCAGCCGAGCGCCGCGTGGCTCGCCGCCACGCTGGCCGTGCTGTTCCTGTGCCTGGCCAACCTGCACCGGGAAACGCGCTTCCTCTATTTCCAGTTCTGATCCACGGACCCGCACATGCCTGCTTTCCCTCTCTTGTTTCGCCGACTGGCCGCTGCCTTGTCCCTGGTCCTCGCCACGGCCGGTGCGGGTGCCCAGGAGGGCGTGCTGTCGCAGCTCTATGCCGCGCGCCCGCCGGCCGGCGCCGCCTTTGTGCGGGTGGCCAACCCCTTGCCCGGCGCGCTGCTGGTGCGCGTGGCAGAGGGGGAGGCCCAGCGCATCGGCGGAGAAACACCTGCCACCAGCTACGCCATCGTGGGCGGCGGCAAGGCATTCGCGGTGGTAGTGGATGGCCGGCCCGCGGCCAGCCTGGAGGTGCGGCCCGGCAGCTTCAGCACGCTCGTGCTGCGCCGCGAGGGCGGCAAATACGCCTTCACCCCCATCGACGATACGACGGACACGCAGGATGCCCTGAAGGCCGAACTGCGCTTCTACAACCTCGCGCAAGGCTGCGGCACGGCGCAACTGGTGCTGTCGCCCGCAGGCACGCCGGTGTTCCGCGACGTGGCCCCGGACACCTCGGCCGCGCGGCAGGTGAACCCGGTGCAGGCCCGGCTGTCGGCACGCTGCGGTGATGCGGCGGCCACGGCCGCCCGGGCGCTGCCACCGTTGCAGGCCGGCGACCACCTCAGCCTGTTCCTGACCGGGCCGGCGGCCCGGCCGGTGCTCGCCATGCAGCCCAGCCGCACGGACAGCGTCAGGCGTTGAGCGCCTGGTAGATCTCCGACAGCTTCGCGCGGTCGATCTTGTAGTTGACCGACACCGGCAGGCGCGCGCAGGGCAGCAACTCGGTGGGCAGCATGTAGTGCGGCAGCCGCGCGGCCAGCAGGTCCTTCCAGCCCTCCAGTTCCTCCGGCAGGGCGGCCGTGCCGTCGTCGCCGGTCTCCACGAAGGCGACGAGGCGTGCCACCGTGCCGTTCGGCCGGCGCAGGGCCACGGCGGCCCCGGCGCGCGCGCCCGGCAGCGTGGCCAGCGCGGCGTCCACTTCCAGCAACTCCAGCCGGTAGCCGTTGAGCTTGATCTGGTCGTCGATGCGGCCCTGGCAGAACAGCATGCCGCCTTCCGCCTCCGTGCCCAGGTCGCCCGTGCGGAACCCGCGCTGGCCGTCGCGCACGAACATGCGGGTGGCATTGAGGTCCGGCCGGTTGATATAGCCCCGCATCACGTGCGGACCCACGATGCAGAGCTCGCCGCCATCGCTGTACACCAGCGAATCGCGCTTGGCATGCCCGATCGGCATCACCGCGTCGGTGGCCAGCAGCGCATCGTCCACGCGCAGCAGCGTGGTGGCCACGGTGGCCTCGGTCGGGCCGTAGGTGTTGAGGATCGGCACGCCGGGAAAGCGCTTGCGCAACTGGCGCGCCAGCGGCACCGGCAGCGGTTCCCCGCAGAACAGGAAGGTGCGCAGCGAGGGCAGGGCGGCCTGGGAGAACGCGGGATTGATCAACTGCTGCTGCGCGAACGATGGCGTGGATACCCAGGTCGTCACCCGGTGGCGCGCGATGAGCGCCGACACCTCCTGCGAGGAGGCCGCCCGTGCGCGGTCCAGCATCAGGATGCTGCCCCCCAGCACCAGCGTGCCGAACACGTCGTAGAGCGACACGTCGAAGCTGAACACCGTATGGTTCAGGAAGACCGGCGCCGGCCCGAGATCGAAATCCAGCCGCATCCAGTCGATCAGGCCCCGCACCCCCTCGCGCCCGATCTGCACGCCCTTGGGCTGCCCGGTCGTGCCCGAGGTGAACATGATGTAGCCCAGATCCTTCTCCGCCAGTTCCGGGGCGGGGCCGGGGCGGAGCACCTCGAAGCGGCCGGCGGCGGCATCGAACATCAGGTGGGCATCGAGCGTGCCGATGATGCTGCGCAGCCGCTCGGCCGGATAGACGGCATCGACCGGCACGAACGGGGCCTTCAGCATCAGCGCGCCGGCCAGGGCCACCATGAAGGCGGCCTCCTTGTGGCCGCGGATGACGATGGGCGCACCGGCTCCCAGGCCCAGGGCCCGGGCTTGCCCGCACCAGGCCGCGGCTTCGGCCTGCAGCGCCTGCCAGCTCAGGCTGCGGTCGTGGGCGATCACGGCCAGCGCATCGGGCCGCACGGAGGTGTCCCGGAATTCCCCGGAGTCGAAATCGAAATGCATGGCGGCCGGCGGCTGCGTTCAGCAGTGGGCCGCGACGTAGGTGGACAGCGTGCGCAGCGAGCGCAGGTGCTCCTCCACCTCGGTGATCGGCACCGTGCAGCCGAACCGCCCCTCGATGGCCAGCATGAGATCGACGGCAGCGACCGAGTCGAGCAGGCCGGACTCCAGCAGCAGCGTATCGGGAGAGACTTTCTTGAGCACGGCGGCCTGGATCATGTCCGCCAGTTGGGCTTCGATTTCGGAGGGGGTCATGGTGGAGGAGGGCGGTATCGGTGGACCAGGCGGGAAGAAAAGACGGCGGCGGACTCAGATATCGCGCCCGAGCGGCACGCCCAGCGCGATCGGGGCGATGTTGCCGAGAATGCGGTCGTCGTTGACCATCACCATCGCGGAATGGGCATCGCGGATATGCCGGCTGAGATAGAACTCGCCGGCATCGTCCATGTAGCCCTGGATGCCGCAGATGCGCAGCGCGATGTCGGTGATGCGCACCACCAGCTCGGACGCGCCCACCTTCAATGCGTTGTAGCTCACCAGCCGTTCGTGGGCAGTGGCCCGGGCCGCCGCATCCTCGTACAACGCGACGTTGGCGGCCAGCAGGGCGCGGAACTGCTGCACGAGGCTCTCGCCCTCGGCCAGCCGCAGGTTGGCGACGGGGTTTTGCGGCTGCCCGCTGCGGTTGCGCATGCGCAGGAAGGCCCGGGCGCGCGACAGCGCGGACACGGCGATACCCAGCCAGACGGCACCCAGCAGGATATGGGAGGTCGGCAGCATCGCTTCGGACATCGCCTGGGCAAAGGAGCCGTCGAAGACCTGCTCCGCGCCGCATTCCGCATGGAGGTCGAACCGGTCGGTACAGGCACCGCGCATGCCCATGGGATTCCAGCGGCCCTGGGGCGTGAGCCGGAACTGCTCGCGCAGGACCGCGACCAGCTGCTGGTCGGAAGGGGCGGCATCTTCCGCGCGCCGCGCGGACACCAGGATCACGTCGGCAGCACGGGCATAGGAAATGACCGAGCCCTGCTTGTCCAGATGGAGGGCGTCGCCCCGGCGGTCCAGGAAACAGGCGCTGGTGCGGATGGAGCCTCCGGTGGCGCCTTCCGTGGTGGCGGACGCGACCACGTACTGTTCCCGTGCCATGCGCCCCAGCAGGTCCTGGTGCCATGCGCTCTCGCCGGCCTGCCGCACCGCCACGGCCGCCTGCGAATGGTGCATCGCGAAGATCAGGCCGGTGGAAGCGCACGACTCCGACAGTTCGCGGCAGAGGTTCGCCACCGCGCGCAGGGACCATTCCGGGCCGCCATGCCGGCGCGGCACGAGCAGGCCCAGCCACTCGCGGCAGCGCAGGCTGTCCAGCGCCTCAGTGGGCAGGCGCCCCTCCCGGTCCACGGCGTCTGCGTGGGAGGCCGCGACGGCGCAAGGCGAAGGGCTGTCCGGCGCGCCGGGCACGGCATCGGCGGTGGTGTCTGCGAGGCCCATTGTTTTGTCAATTTCTGCGTTCCATCGATTTTCGATAGTTTTTATTGATAAGACAATAGCCTGCGGGCCGACGGACCGCATGTTTGCGCCAGCTCAACGTCCCTGTTGCCATTCCAGCCACAGCTGGCGGGCTTCCGGGGTGTCCCCGAGCATCCAGGGATCGACTGCGAAGGCGATGACCCGCTCGGCGCCGTACGTCCGGGCGACATCCATTTGCGCCCGCACCCGGGCGGCCGTCGCGGCACGCGCGCGGAAGGCGTCGCCCGTGCCTGGTTCCGGCGGCAACTGCTCGAACAGTTCGATGATCAGGTCGAAGGGCACGCCGCGCTGGCGCAGCAGAGCGCGCAGCGGTTCGAGCCCCGCATAGTTGCCCATGCCGGCCACGCCGACCCCGTCCTGCAGCATGGGCCGCAACGCCACCTTGTCGAGGATGTCCGTCCACAGGGCGGTCAGGGTGCCCGGCGTCTGCAGCTTGCTGAAGAAGGTGGACACCGCCAGCGGCGCGTGGCTGCCCGCGCCCGCGGCGATGGCCTGCAGCCAGGGCACGAGAAGTGCCCGGCGCTCGGTGGTGGCCCAGTTGTACTGGTCCAGTTCATAGGGCAGGTACCAGCCACGGAATCCCTGCTGGCGGGGCCAGGGCGCTGTCGCCAGGTACTGCAGGCAGCGCGCCTGCGTGGCCGCGAGGAAGGCCGGCAGCGCGCCGGGATCGCGGGATGCGAGCACGGTCCACCATCGCTCGTCGTAGGGCAGGCCCACGCGGATCCCCATGCCCTCGCGCCCGGCCTCGTCGAACAGCATCGCGATGAGCGCATCCGGCAGCGCCCAGGGGTGCGCGCCGCCCTCCGTGGCACTCCACTGCAGCACGATCTCGTCGCAGCCCAGTGCCCGCGTGGCCCGCAGGCGGCGGCGCCATTCCTCGGACGACAGCGACTCGTAACTTTTCCAGGGCTGCAGGAACGTACCCTGGAAGCGATCCGGGGACGTGGTGCAGGCAGTGGCCAGGGCAGAGGCCGCGAGCAGCAGCCAGGTGCGCCGTCCGAGCGGCGGCATGGGCGTGGAAGAGGGCATCCGGGACTCCGGAGAAGGGAGATCCGGACAGCATATCCGCGCGCCCTGTGCGGCGCGCCTCCAGGCTCAGTTCGCCGTGATGCCGTTGGTCTTCACCACCGCGTCCCAGCGCTTGCGTTCCGCGTTCACGAAGTTCTGGAATTCCGCGGCGGAACTGCCCACCGGCGTGAGTCCCAGCGCGTCCAGGCTGCTGCGCACGTCCGGCAGCGCCAGGGCCTTCTGCGACAGCTCCTGCAGGCGTGCGATCACCGCCGGCGGCGTGCCCGCGGGCACGAACAGGCCGTTCCATTCCATCACCTGGTAGCCCTTGATGCCCGCTTCCTGCACGGTGGGCACCGCGGGCAGTTCCTTCATGCGGGTGGCGGAGGAAACGGCCAGGGCCTTGAGCTTGCCGCTCTTGACGTAGCTGAGGCTGGAGGCCGCGTTCGCGAAGTACACATCGACCTGTCCGCCCATCACGTCCATGATGGCCGGCGCGCCGCCCTTGTAGGGCACGTGCACGGCATCGAACTTCGCGTCGATCCGCAGCAGTTCCATGGCCATCTGCGCGAGGCTGCCCGGCCCGTAGGAGGCGTAGGTCAGCTTGCCGGGCTTCGCGCGCGCCGCGGCCACGAAGTCCGGCAGCGTGTTGTAGGGAGAGGAGGGCGCCACCACGAGAATATTGGGCACGCTGATGATCTGCGACACCGCCACCAGGTCCCTGGCGGGATCGAACGGCAGCTTGCGCAGCGCCGGGTTGATCGCGAACGACGACGCATCGAACAGCACCGTGTAGCCGTCGGGCCGGGCCCGCGCCACGGCCGCGCCGCCGATGGAGCCGCTGGCGCCGGGCTTGTTGTCCACGATCACGCTCTGCCCCGAGACCTCGCCCAGGCCCTTGGCCAGGATGCGCGCGGCATTGTCGGCGCCCCCGCCCGCGGAAAACGGCACCACCAGCGTGATGGGCTGCTCGGGGTAGGTCGCGGCCCGGACGGCGCCATGGGCCAGCGCGGCGGCTGCGGCCGCCAGCCAGATTGCCTGCTTCATCTGCTTCATCTGCTTCATCTGCTTCATCTCCTCGGTCCTTTCTTGATGGGAAAAACTCAGTCGCCGAATCCGTACAGCGCGCAGGCATTGGTGACCAGCACCTGCCGGCGCAGGGCCGGATCGGGCAGCCAGCGCGCCAGCAGCCGCAGCAGCAGTTCCGGGCCGGGGCGCCGTTCGCCTTCGGTCACATGGGGCCAGTCGCTGCCCCAGACCAGCCGCCCGGGCACCTCGCGCACCCATGCCTGTACCAGCGCCTCGCAATCCGCGTAGCCTGCTCCCAGGCCCTGCGTGCTGTTGAGGTACGGACCCGACAGCTTGACCCAGGCCCGGCCGTCCTGCACCAGGTCGCGCACCAGGGAAAACGCGGACTGCGCCTCGCGTCCCGTCCCGCCCGCGCGCGCCATGTGGTCGAACACCAGGGGGCAGGGCAGGCCGCCCAGCAGGCCGCGCTGCGCCACGATCTGGTCGGCCCGCCAGTGCAATTGCAGGTGCCAGCCCAGGGCATGGATGCGCGACGCCAGCGGGCGCAGCATGTCCAGCTCCACCGCGGCGTCGCGGTCGGAGTGCAGCGAAAAGCGCAGCCCGCGGATGCCCCCGGCATGCAGCGCCTCCAGTTGCCCGTCTGTGATCTCCGGCCGCACGACGGCCACGCCCCGGGTCCTGTCCGGGCCGAGCGCGCGGATCGCGTCCAGGGTGGCCTGGTTGTCCACGCCGTGCGCCCGCGGCTGCACCACGACCGCGCGGGTCAACCCCAGGCGCGTGCGCAGGCGCAGGTAGTCCGCGGCCGTGGCCGCGGCCTGCATCGCATGGGGCGCTGCCACGGGAAAGCGGCCGTCGAACACGTGCAGGTGGGCATCGCAGGCCCCGGCCGGAAGTTCCAGCACCTCGGGCAGGCCGGGCAGGGCCGTCGTGCCGTTCATGGCGTCTCGTCCGGGCCCAGCCCCTGGCGGATCGCATCCGTGTGCTGGCCGAGGGTCGGCGCGGCGAAGGCCTGCGGGCCCGTCGTGCGGCCGAACTCCACCGCGCCGGCGAATCCCCGGTAGCCTCCCAGCACCGGATGGTCGAAGCGGGTGATCATGCCCTCGGCCTCCACCTGAGGATGCGCGAACATGTCCTCCACCGCCCGGGCGGCCGCGCACGGCACTTCCTCGCCGAACAACTCCTCCCATTCGAGCGCGCTGCGCCGGGCCAGGGCCTGCCGCAGCACGGGCACCAGTTCATCCTTGTGCTGGGCGCGCTTGCGCACCGTGTCGTAGCGCGTATCCGCAGCCAGGGCATCCAGGCCCGTCTTGCGGCACAGCGCGGCCCAGAAATGCTGCGTATTGGCCGAAAGGTACAGGTAGCCCTCGCGCGTGGGGTGCAGGCCGGTGATGCCGCCCGAGCGCATGTCCCGCCCCACCTCGCGCGGCTCTCCGTCCGCCCACACCAGCCGCGCCGACTGCATGGTGAGCGCGGCCCGCAGCAGCGACACGCCCACGTGCTGGCCGAGGCCGCTGCGTTCACGCTCGTACAGCGCCGAGGCCACGCCGCCGGCCACCAGCGCCGACGCGTAGTAGTCCACGACCGATCCGTACAGGATCTCCGGCGGCCCGCCGGCCTTGCCCTGCATCGCGCACATCCCCGTCATGGTCTGCAGCACCTGGTCGTAGCCCGCCTTGGCCTTGAGCGGCCCGCGGCTGCCGTAGCCGGTCACGCTGCAATACACCAGCCGTGGATTGATCTGTGCCAGCCGCTCGAACCCGATGCCCAGCCGCTCGGGCACGCCCGGGCGGAAGTTGTGCACCAGCACGTCGGCCTCGCGGGCCAGGCGCAGGAATGTCGCGTGGTCGGCTTCCTGCTTCAGGTCCAGCACCATCCCCCACTTGCTGCGGTTCACGCCCAGGAAGGCCCGGCTCTCGGCCTCCAGCGTCGAGGGGTACTTGCGCAGGTTGTCGCCGTCCGGCGGCTCGATCTTCACGACCTCCGCGCCCTGGTCCGCCAGCAGCGAGCAGCCATAGGGGCCGGCGATATAGGCGCTCAGGTCGAGCACGCGCACGCCGCTCAGCGGGCCCGGGGAGCCCTGGCGCCCGCCTGGTACGAAACTCATGGATTCCATCCTCCTGGTTCAGCCGGTCAGTCGGCGACGATGTTGCGGGCCTTGGCCAATTGCTTCCAGCGCGCGAGGTCCTGCCGGATCACGTCCCCGAACTGCTGCGGCGACAAAGGGGTGGCGATGGCGCCCTCGCGCAGGAACTGGGCCTGGATGCCGGGCTTGGCCAGCACCTGGTTCACGGCCTGGTTCAGCAGCGCCACCGTGGCAGGCGGCACCCCGGCCGGCGCCAGCAGGCCCCACCACAGCTCGAACTGGTAGCCGGGAATGGCGGTGGACATCGGCACCAGTTCCGGGGCGATCGGACTGGGCGCCAGGCTGGTGATGCCCACGGCCTTGAGCTTGCCGCTGCGCACCATCGGCAGGATCGACGGACCGCTGGAGATCAGCATCTGCGCCTGGTTGCCGATCACGTCCGTCACGGCGGGCCCCTGGCCCTTGTAGGGCACGTGCACGATGTCCATGCCGGGCACCATGGAGCGCATCAGTTCGCCCGCGAAGTGGTTCACGCTGCCCGTGCCCGAGGTCGCGTAGTTGAACTTCCCCGGATGGGCCGCGATGGTACGCAGCAGTTCGGCCGGGTTGCCGGCCGGGAACTGGTTGTTGACCGCCACCACCAGCGGCCCCTTGGCCAGCATCGCCACCGGCTGCAGGTCCCTGGCGGGATCGAACGGCAGGCTGGCCTGCATCGCGGCGTTGGTCGTCAGGCTCGAGGACACCGCCACCAGCGTGTAGCCGTCGGGAGCGGCCTTGGCCACGAACGCGGTGCCGGTGGTGCCACTGGCGCCTGCCCGGTTGTCCACGATCACCGGCTGCCGCAGCAGGTCGCCCATCTCCTTGGCCACCTGCCGGGCGAACAGGTCGTTGGAACCACCGGGCGGGTAGGGCACGACCATGGTGATGGGGCGGCTGGGGTAGCTGCCTTGCGCCCATGCGGGCAGGGCGGCGGCAGCCATCGCGGCGGCTGCCGCCATCGCGCAGGTGCGCCGCAGCGCGCCGCGGCGGGAATTCGTGTCGGCCATGTCGTGTGTCTCCTGTCTCTTTGTGTCGTAATGGTTGCCTGCCGTTCGCGGTCCAGCAGGGCCGAGCCTGGCGCGGGGTGGCAGGTCAGCAGAGCCCTGCGGCGCGCGCGGCTTCCACCGTGCGCTGCGCCCGCAGCACGAACGGCCTGTCCACCATCTTCCCGTTGACCACATAGGCGCCGACACCCCGGGCATCGGCGGACTGCGCGGCTTCCAGCACCTGCCGGGCGGCGTCCAGCTCGGCGGCCGACGGCACATACACCGCGTTCGCCATGGCGATCTGGCTGGGATGGATGCAGGTCTTGCCCGCGAACCCGAGGCTTCTGGAGAGTTCCGCCTCGGCCTGGAAGCCTGCGGCGTCCTGGATGTCGGCGAAGGCACCGTCGTAGGCATCGATGCCGGCCTCTGCCGCGGCCATGCGCACGGCGAACATCGCCTGGGCGATCGCTTCGCGGCAGCGGCGGGCCACGCCGAAGGGCTCGAACAGGTCGCCCAGTCCCAGCTGCAGTGCCCGCACGCTCGGGTGCGCGCCGGCCAGCTCCGCAGCAGTGCGCAGGGCGCGTGGCGTCTCGATATTGAGCAGCAGGCCCGGAGCGTCCGCCATGCCGCGGTTGCGGGCAGCCTCGGCGATGGCCTGGGCCGCCTGTTGCACCGCCGCGGCGCTCGCCGGCTTGGGCAGGTTGATCAGGTGCACGCCGGGATGTACCGACGCGGCGATGTCGGCCTCGAAATGCGGCGTGTCCATGGCGTTGACCCTCACGATCACGGTCTTGCCGCCGCCATCCGGCGCCAGCGCCTGCAGGAAGTCATGGAGCAGGGCGCGCGCCTCGTCCTTGCGCGCTTCCGCCACGGCATCCTCCAGGTCGAACGACACGCCGTCGGCCGCACTGCGCAGGGCCTTGGGGAACAGCTCCGGCCGCGATGCCGGAACGAACAGCTTGCTTCTCATGCGCCCATTGTTGGGCCGTGGAAAGCATAGATAAACACATGCAATATTTCTTCAGAAGATAGAAAATATTGCTTTATGGAAACCAGCTACTTGCAGAGTTTCATGCTGGTGGTCGAGACCGGCTCCATGGCCGAAGCCGCGCGCCGGCTGAACCTCACCGCCGCCGCCGTGGCCCAGCAGATGCACAGCCTGGAGCGCGAATTCCAGGTGCCGCTGCTCGCGCGCGCGGGGCGCACCGTGGCACCGACCCCCGCGGGCCACCGCCTCGCACGCAGCGCGCCGGTCCTGCTGCGCGAACTGGGCCAGGCCCGGGCGCATGTGAACGATGCCGGCGCTTCCGGCGAACTCGCGATCGGCACCATCAACACGGCCCTGCACAGCCTGCTGCCGGACATCCTGGCGGATTTCTCGCAGCGCCTGCCCCACGTGCGGGTCTTCCTGCAGTCGGGCACCACCCAGCAGCTCTACCAGTCCGTGCAGCAGGGCGGGCTGGACGCCGCCGTGTGCCTGCACCCCAGCTTCACCCTGTCCAAGACCTTCGGCTGGGCCCTGCTGCGCGAAGAGCCCCTCGTCCTGCTCGCGCCGCGCCACCTGGCCGCGCAGGACGCGCACGAACTGCTGCGCACCCAGCCGCTGATCCGCTACGACCGCAGCCTGGGCGGCGGCCAGATGGTGGAGCGCTACCTGCGCGAGGCCGGCATCGTGCCGCAGGAGCGCTTCGAACTCAGCTCGCTCGTGGCCATCGCCATGATGGTGGACCGCGGCCTCGGCGTGGCCGTCGTGCCCGACACCGCCCTGGACTGGCCGGACGGCCGCAGCGTCGTGCGCCTGCCCCTGCCCGGCGCCAGCCAGTCACGCCGCTTCGGCATGCTGTGGCTGCGTTCCTCGGCGCGGCTGGCATTCGTGCAGGAACTGGTGGCCTGCGCACGGCGGGTGGTGGAGCGGCGAGGCGGAACCCGGGCCATGCCGCGGGTGGTCCCGGGTTCTGCAGCAGCAGGCGAATGACAACTGGTGGAATCCACCGGTCCGCTGCAGCCGCACGCGCCTAGCGCAGCGCCAGCACCTCGACTTTCGTCAATGGCATGTGGCTTGCCATTTCATCCACCATGGGTGCCAGTTCGCCATGGGCGACTTCAAATTCTCCCAGTGCAGGATCGAAGGTAATCATGCGCCCATGCCCGACATCGGCAAAAGCAATCGCATGTGCTTGGGATCCTGATTCCATGACCAGAACGCCGCGCCCTGCTGTCGCCATCAGGCGGGCTGCGTCTTCTGAGGACCGGCCCCCGGTGTCAGGTTTCCAGTCCAACTGCAAACCTTTCATTCCCGCAGCCTGCAAGATACTGATTTCTCCGGCGTTGTCGACCGCCTCGTCGTAAGCGTGATGATGTTCCGCGCTGTAGAGGCCATGGGCGATACGCGCATGCACCGTGTTGTCGAAGGAGGCCAATCGGGTCAGCCGCTCTTCCGCGCCACCGGAGGTGATCCTCCGGCCGTCGATCATCTGCAGCCACTGGAGTGACAGGCCGACACAGGCAGACTGCCCATCGATTCCATGGGTGCTGAAACATTTTTCCTGATCGAAGCGCGCGGTAACCCGTGCATAAGCGAACGCAGAAAGCTTCTCCCACTCCGGATGATCCAGGTCGATCGGGTCAGGCATCCTCGCCCCGATCATGATGGGTAACCTGGAGGCTGCCTGCCCGGGGCCTGGGCAGGCAGAAATCAGTGATCGGGAGGACACCGGGGGCGGGAGAGCCTGGGCCGGCGGCATGTGGATGCGGGACATCCCGCTGCGCGGTGGCAGCACTCCACCCAGCGGCCGGAGGTTGACCAGCGGCTGGGGAATGCCTGGTGGCAGCGCCGGTGCCCTGCTCGATTGCGAATGTCGTGTGTCCTGGATATCGGCGTCGTGGCCAGGCCTGCGGGTCAATCCAGGCGCAGCCCTGGTGGCAGACGGTGTGGTGGTGGTTGTCATGGTGATTTTGGCGAATGTTCATTCATGCCTGTGGATCCGAGGCACGCTCTGAAAACATTCTTGGCCAGGCAGCGTGATTTGCCATTCATGCTGCGCGAAACGACAGCGGGACATGCGAAGAGGCGTCCAGGCAGGGATTCCCCCTTGCGCCGCAGCACGCCAACTCTTGCCCTTGTATTTGGCCTTGCCGTTGTGGGCGTCGCGATTGCTCGGCACTTGCCCCTGGCATTTGGCCGCCGCCCTGGTACGAGGGCTGGTCACTGTCGATAATGGAAATTATTAAATTTATAAATAAAAATCATGCAAATTGGCGCAAGCAGATAATTATTGGTGGCATTTATCAAAGTGGATTTTCAGTAGATAAATTGCTTGTCCATCCGGACATGGATTGCGGCCCCCAATGCCAGAATCCGCCCGTCCCGGTCGAAAGGGGCCCCGCGACTTCCACAATCATTCCAACAAGGGAATTCCATGATCCGATGAATCCATATTGCCGCAGCGTCATTCCTGCTGTGCTCGTCCCTGCTTGCCGGGTGCGGTGGAGGGCAGGGCGCCTCCATCTCGGCCGGCGCCGAGGCCGCCACTGCCGCCGAGCCGTCCGCCGGCACGGAATGCCCGCAGGAGACGAAGAGCATCCAGGCCGGGCCAACCGTCCAGGCTCGCGTTTTCGCCCATC
The DNA here is from genome assembly GCF_042847045.1 of Acidovorax sacchari. Lineage (NCBI taxonomy): Bacteria > Pseudomonadati > Pseudomonadota > Betaproteobacteria > Burkholderiales > Comamonadaceae > Acidovorax > Acidovorax sacchari. Next base: position 2,932,203 of record NZ_AP035783.1, on the reverse strand, counting down.
CCGGTGCGCCGCTCACCCGGGCGGATCTCGAGGCGCTCAGGTCGCACGTCGATCAGGGCCGGGAGCCCTGGAAATCCGCCTTCGGCCTCCTGTCGAAGGACGGCAAGGCCCAGTTGACCTACCGCATGCATGGCCCGTTCGCCAAGGTGAGCCGCGCCCCGAACGAGAATCTCTGGCCCTGGCGCGATGACATGGTCGCCATCTGGAACCTGTCGCGGATGTGGTATTTCACCCGCAACGAAGACTATGCGAGGAAGGCTCGCGAGATCCTGCTGGCCTGGGCCACCCGGCACACCGAGTTCTCCGGCCGCGAGTCGATGCTCGACCTGGGCGACTATGCCTACATGTTCGTGGGTGGCGCGGACATCCTGCGCGGCACCTGGCCGGGATGGAGGGAATCCGACACCGCCACGGTGAAGAAATACTTCAAGGATGTCCTGATGCCGGCCTCCAACCCGTATGGAGAGAACCAGTTCGGGGCGGCCAACAAGGGCGCGCTGGCCCTCGTTTCCCTGGGGCTGCTGTCCATCTTCAACGACGATGCGCAAGCCCTGGACAAGGTGGTCTACCAGGCCCGCACGCTTGCGCACATCGGCCTTCGCAATTCCAACGACATCGGGATGCTCGGCGACACCCTTCGTGACCAGGGGCACGCCTATGGGCAGTTGCGGTCGCTGACCATGCTCGCCGAGGCGCTGTGGAAGCAGGGCATCGACATCTATTCCGACCTGGACGACCGTCTCCTGGCAGCGGGCGAGTATTTCGCACGGGTGAACGAACTCGTCCCGACGGCGGCACTGCCCTTCGGCACCACGGACCGCTACTACGCTTCCGACGCCACGGGGCACGGCTGGCGCGGAGGCAACGGCGGCAATATCACGCTCGAGCAGATCCACGCCGCCTATGTGCTGCGCAAGGGACAGCAGGCACCGTTCATCGCCCGCAGGCGCCTCTGGATGCCGGTGGACGGCACCAGCTTCATGTTCCTCAAGGAGGCCGATACGTCCGAGGCAGCGTCCGCACCGGCACTGGCCTTTCCGGACACGGCATCGGTCACTTCAGGCTTCGCCAGCGCCGACATCGGCGGCGCCAGTCCGCCCGGAACGGCCACCTACGCCGGCGGGAGATGGACGGTCCAGGGAGCGGGCTCCGACATCTGGGCAGACAGCGACAGCGGCCATTTCAGCTACAAGGCCATCTCCGGCGACGGCACCATCATCGCCAAGGTCGAGTCGGTGCAGAACACCGGCACCGCGGCCAAGGCGGGCGTGATGATGCGCACCGGCCTCGAGCCGGGCGCGCCCCGTGCGTGGATGGCGCTCACCAGCCGCAGGCAGGTCGAGCAGAACATGGCGAAGCTCGTCGTCTATGGCGGATCGTATTACGCGAACAAGGCGCACGACCTTCCCGAAGGGGCGTCGTCGTACTGGGTGAAGCTCGAGCGCATCGGCAACATGATCACCGGTTATGTCTCTCCCGACGGCACCAACTGGGCCGCCACGGATGTCGGCCGCATCGATGCACCGGTGCCCGACACGATCTATGCGGGCCTGGTGGTGTCCTCGAACGCCAACGGCACGCTGAACCGTTCCACCTTCAGCCATGTCCAGATCACCGGCGGCGACGGCGGCGCGCCCGCCACCGTCCCGGAAGCCCCCGCCATGCTGCTCGCCTCGCCGGGCGCGACGGCGCCGTGCCGCTGCGCTGGCAGGCATCCTTCGGCGCCACCCGCTATGCGGTCCATCGCGCCACCTCCAGCAGCGGTCCCTACCAGGTCATCGCGCCGAGCGTCGCGGGTACCCGGTACACGGACACCTCCGTGAGCAATGGCGTGACCTACTACTACACCGTCACCGCGGCCAACTCCGCCGGCACGAGCGGCAACTCGTCCCAGGACAGTGCCACTCCGGTAAATCTCCAGTCCGTGGTGAACATCTCCGTGGGCGGCACGGCATCGGACAGCGCGGGCAACGCCACCAATGCCGGGAACGCGTTCGACCACAACTCCGCGACGCAGTGGTTCCACCCGAGCACCACTGGCTGGCTGCGGTACGACCTCGACCGCGCACGTGCCGCGGAGCGTTACACCGTGACCAGCTCCTTCGACAAGGTGGCCCGAGACCCGAAGGATTGGCAGTTCCAGGGCTCCAACGACGGAGCGACCTGGACCACGCTGGACGTGCAGGGCGCCCAGCAATTCGCAGAACGCTACGAGGTCAAGACCTATGCGGTCGCGCAGCCGGCGGCCTATCGGTACTACCGGTTCAACATCACGGCCAACAATGGGGACGACACTTTCACGGATCTTGCGGAGCTGGGGTTGATGGCATCTGGCAAGCAATGACGGGAAGGGGGTAAAGGGTAGGGGACGGGTACTGATGCGAGCTGGGCAACTGCTGAGAACAAGCTCGAGAACGCGGCGATGTCCTGCTCTTCGCGAAAGCGGGCATGGCTTCGCATGCGAGACGGCGTTTCGAGTGACTGTTGAGGAGAGTATCGGCTTCCATTCAAGGAGTCGAACATGGGGGGCTGCATTTCAGGATTGGGCGGAAGCTCGGGTAGGTCACGGCACGCTACGGAAGCGGCGGGGGGCACCAGTAACCTGGCCGGTCATGCAGGGCGGGTCTATGGGGCAGGTGCGGCCGGCGGGCACCTCGAAGAACTTGAGGGCCTGAATCCCGGTCGTTCAGCACGGCCCAATGCAGAGACCAGTTCGCTCGCACCAAGGCGGCCATTGGCGGACGATCTCGACAATATCAAATCAATCCTGGGCGATTTTCGGTCCATGGGAGCCATGCTCGACCACATTGACATCCTCCAGCTGGACGCGGCCATGCTGCCGATCGCGGTCAGGGCTGAAAATGCACGCTCGGCCCGGAAGGCTGCGATGGCGGGCGATCCGCACTTGCCATTGCACCATTTTCCCGACCTGCATGCGTTCTGCGACGCCATCGGTCGCGGCGAATTGACCGCTGGACGCGCCATATTCCGGCTACGGCCGGACCGAGAACATGTGGTGGCGGCAGATATCAAGACACTCGGGCAGACGACTTCGATACTTATCCCTGAGCCCGTGGACCATCCTTCAACGAGGGAGCTGTTGCGGACGAGCCTCGCAGAAATGGCAAGGCACCTGCCGCCCCATGCATCGATCAAGGTGCTCGTTCACGATTCCCAGAAGAACAAGGTTGACTGCCCCATATTCGCGTTGCATGCGGCTTCCAAGATGGTTTGCGAGCGTGGGTTTCTCGACGCGCACCATTGGGACAACGCAAGCGCCCCGGGGTCCCAACGCATCGTCGATGCCCATGCCATCATGCCTCCCGGTTTCTTCAAGCATGCCCAGTCGATAAGCGCTGTCAAGAAAGCTTTCGCGGACAGGCCTGCGGAACTGCACCAGCCGATCGGCAACCGCAGTGATGAGAGTCTGCTTCAACGCCTGGAAAGGAACCGCGCACACCGAATGGACATCAAGCGGGAGATCAATACCTCCAGCGAAGAAAAGCGCATGACTTACCTGGACCGTGCGCGTCAATATGTCGAGGATGCACCCGACCGCGAAGTGGATGAACTGACAGCGGCATGCGCCGAAGCCGCGCCGGACTGGTTCCAGGCATCCCGGGCCGCAACCGCCGGCGAGTGAACGGCCCGGTCGGTGCTTGCGCTCGGTTTCCTGATGCATCGTCCATCTTCCAAGTCGAGCGCTGGCCACGGGACAAGGCCCGGAAACGCCTGATAAGCTGGGCGCGGGCGTCAGCGCCGAGCCGCAAGTGCCAGCCGCCACTTTACTAGATACGATGTATATTATGTCAAATAACAAGTGTTCTACGGGCTGAAGGTTTGGCTGACCACCTTGAACTCGCAGGAAGCTGGGTGGATGCACTAGAACTTTCCCGCCTAAGCCCTTGATTTCCGGCGGAACTCCTGTTCCGCCGCTGCGTGAGAAAAGAGCTACTGCAAGTACGGGTGGGAACGCTGAGATATCGCACGGATGAGTGGAAAGACCCTTGATGTAGGTGTCACCTGAAGCGCCCAAAGCCGCGGGGCCAGGCCTTCCGCGGCTTAAAGCAACCTACAGTGAGTTCCGGCTACGCCAGCAGCAGCTTAGTTGGGTCCCAGTCGACCTGCAACGCTTTATGGTTTGGGGCACGCTGCCGAGCTAAAACCAGCCGTGGCAGCCAGCCAACTTTCAGGCCGTTTCGTTACAAGTAGGGCGCCTTTAGCCCTTGGGAGCGCGCGTGCGCCCTGCCCTGACTGCTTCTCCGAACTGCATCAGCGCATCGGCGACCCAAGCTCGGGGAAGCTCGCGAAGCAACGCTCTTCGTGCCTCCAAAGAGATTGTCCCGGGAGGCGGCAAGGTTTGGTATGCCGTCATGTGCAGTGCCGTTGAGGGCCAACGTCCCGACAAGGTCCCGGTGATTCCCATCTGTCCAAACACCGCAAGCCCTGCGGCGGCCACCGGACATGCGAACTCAAGGCAGTAGTGGTGATTCTGGTAGCCGTACTTCTCCTGCAGTGCGCAGTCCCTGTGCTCGCCGAGTATGGTGTCCCAGAGAACTGCCGCTGACTCATAGACTTGCACCATTTCCCAGTACTCAAGTCCTCGACGGTGAACGCGAAGGAGCAGGCTTTCGCCTTCCTCGTCGGGCCGGTAGCGGACACCGCGTTCCAGCTCTTCGTATGCCAGCACATCACTGGGAGCGGGACGCGGCCAGCGCCCGTCATGGCTCGGTGTGACCTTGAGCCCCGTCAGCCAATGTTCAGGCTCCGTCGCCAACGAGTTGCCGCAATGGTCGCATCGCCATGGCCGGCCCAGCGGGTCCACGGCCCTTGCACAGTGCGGACAGACGTCGAGGAGTCGCGCCCGATGCCATGGGCACAGTCGAATGCGCCGGTCCTGGAAGTGGACACAGTGGTACCAGCATTCAAGGCACTGCGGGCACCAGCGCAGGCCCAAGCTCATGTGCTGTCGTTGCTCAATGTCAGCGGCGTCTAAGGGCAGCAGGAGCGCGCTCGCATCTGCAGCCGACAGTTCGAACTGCTCCTTTGCTCTCGCAACTGTCGACGGTTCGGTGGTCCAAATTCGGATGCGGTGCTGCTCAGTCACGTCGGCAAGTAGGGCGAGCACAGCCCCCACTCTGGCCGTTGCAACATGGGCAACCTTCGCCGCCAGGCACCACAGCGATGCCCCGGGGAAAAACCAAGCGGGATTTCAAGTGAGGGGTGTCCTGCGCCTCATTTGTATCGGGTCTGTCGGAGCCACCGGCGTGTCGCCTTCGCATCAGAGGAGGCGCTGGTGTCTGCCGGCTTAGCTCCCAGGTTGAGGGACTCTCGGAACCCCGAGCCTTCGACCGCCGCTCGCAAGAGCGGATTGCTAGGCGCGAGCGGCCTTCTCACATCGACAGAGTCACTGGACGCATCCATCGCGCGAAGCAACGCCAACTGCGCTTGAGCGGCGAACTGGGTTCAGCGTATTCAACCGGGTGACCAGCCCATCATCACTGATGTCGTCGCTGCGCTCACAGAGCATGCTCCGGCACAAGCTGGCACCGTGAGCAGCAGCCTGACTCGCTTTGGCAGAAATTTCCAGGCGTTTGCCAATTGGCAGTGGCTTGGAAAAACGGCGCCGCCACGACTCTCCGCAAGCATCTCGGCGTTGGCAGGCAGCCTACGCATCCAGCGATGCGGTGGCCCGGTAGCTCCCATCTACCCAGTCGTACAGCTGGACCGTGCAAACCCCGTTGAGGCGATGCCCCAGCAGCATGGCGAACGCCGCAGGGCCCTTGATGAACAGATGCAGCAACTGAAGGCGGGCCTCCGAGCGGAACTTCACCAGGGCCGCTTTTGCCTCCGCAACAGCCAAGTTCATCTCGGCATGACTTGCGACGGGTCTGCCGCGGAGGGAGAAGATGGCGGTACCTCCCGGAATGCCCACCCGAGCCAAGTCCAGGTCAGCACCGACCTCCGTCGTGAACGCGATTGACACCGCGCCCTGCGCTGCAGCAGGCTCGCCCGGCTGAAGTGAGCAGTTGAAGAAGGGGCCTTCTGCCTGTTCGTAGTTGTCGGTGCGGTACACCACCCCGTTGTGCTCGACATGCAGAACGAAGTTGTTTGTTGCGCGAAGGGCATGGCCCAGCAGGCAGGCGGCCGACATGCCCTGCCGTCCGTCGAGCGCGACGCTTCGTCGTTTGGTGGTTTTCGCCAGGAACGCTGCGATGTCTTGGGCTGCCACTGACAGCCTTTGCCAGTCCGATGCGACCTTCGCAGAGCGCTTGGGACCAACGAACTCATACGCGGGAAGTGCGAGTTGCTCCAGGGTCGCGCCCTCCCCGTTCAGGGCAATACTTGTGGGGGTGTCGACCCATCGCCCACTGTCACCAGCCAAGACTTCCATGAGGTCGGCCTCGAGTTCGGCACGGCGCACGGGGCCATGGGAAGAGTTGGCGATGTGCTCCTTGAACCGGTCGCGAAGACGAGAGGCTTGCTTGCCAGTAAGGTCGATGCCCGGAAGGTGGCGCTCAACTTCCCCTGCGAACGCTGCGTCAGCGCTCTCAGCCGAGTAGGTTTCGAATTCGACGTAGTGCAGCGCGAACTCGGCCAGGTCTTTCGGCACGTCTTGCTGTTCAGCCCAAGCTAGCACCGTTTCAAGGTCGCGCTTCAGGATGGACGAGTGTGACTGATATGCAGAACCGACGCCGCGGATGCGCGAAAGCATGGCAACGAAGGGGCTAGTCTTACTGTTGTACGCCGGGCAGACCAGGGCGAACCGAACGTGTTCAAGCGCAGAGGCGTCGTGGGCCTCCTTGAAGCGAGTGACCTCATCCCAGAACTTGGGTGCAGTGAGACTATGGTTCTTCGCCTCAACCATCAGGTGACGAACCGCCCCCGCTGGCCCGTAGTAGCAGACCTGAACATCACCGAATGCCTCGCTGACTACGTGACTGAACGCACTCTGCGCCAGCCACCTTGGCAGGTTCTGAAGGACATACGCGTCTTGGTATTCAAAGCCCACGCGAGCGGTCGCGCCTCCGGTTGACTCCTTATCTAGCAGTCCAGCCGTCATATTGTTGTCTCCAAGTCCAGATGGGATCCATGAACGCTGCCGTCCGGCAGGTAAGTGTGGGCGCTGCCTTCGAGCACCGCGCCGTTGAGTCGGAAGATGAGCAAGACGACGAAGTTGGCACCGACCCGGGGGTCCGTCGCAAGCTCCCGCATCGTCGCGTGGTCGCGAGAACTCGGCTGAACGCTGAACAGTGGGTGGCTGTGCCACTCCCCGAGGTAGTTGAAGCGCCGATAGTCGTTGCCTTTCGAGAGGCAAAACGCGCGGATGGCTCGAGCTGCCCCAGCCACACTTCGCATAAACGATGCGATGGCACCAGGACGTTGAATGTCCAACGCGCGTACAGCGAAGTGGTTCACGTCGACATGCTCGCCCATCAGCACGCCGCCACACTCTCGTGCTCCAGCTGCGCGCAGCGCCACGTGCAGCTTGGATTGAATGTCAGGAGGCACTGTAATTCGCAGCACTGGCGCCCTCGTCGATGAGTCTCCGAATAGCAGCAACCTCTTGCTGGTCCTGCTCGGACAGCGTCTGGGGCTCCTGCGGTGCCGCGCCCGGGCAGGTGACAGGAATGACGTCGAAGGGACAGCGGAACTCCCAGAACTTGCGAAAGCCGATGAGGTACGCGGCGGCTGGGTACTCCGAGGGCTCTGCACACAAGGTGTCGAGGCAGAACTGAGTCATTGACGCGGCAAGAGACCCCACGTCCGCGTCCGAGGCAACGTAGACCTTCTCTTCCGATTCGATGCCGTAGTTTGCTTCCCTGCCTTTGGGCGCCGGCGCCATTTCCTTCATCACGCCGTACAGGTGCGTGCGCACGCCCAGCGCATCTGTGTCCACGCCCGGACGGCTGCGTGCCATCAGCCCGCCACCGCCCCCGCCGAAGACCTCGCCCCAGACCATTGCCTGCCCTGCCCGCTTCGTGATGGCTGCGAGAGCGAGGAAAGCGCTCGGATTGGCCGTCGCGTCAACTACCAAGGTGCAGGACACCACCGCGTTGGCCACCATCGCAGAGACCGACGGATTGGCCTGTTCGGCAATCTTCATCGGCCAGGCGGTGACCAAGGCGCCTGGTGCAACGAGCTTGAGCGCGCGGGTGCCCGCCGCTAGCTTAGAGAAGCCGACGTCGTGCCAGTTGAGTTCGTTGCGCACGAGGTTGTGCGGCCCCACCACATCGTCGTCGACGAGCACAAAATTTCGGACGCCGGCACGAGCCAGCGACACGGCAATCTTGCTTCCCAGTGAGCCCATGCCGACGATGGCGACGGAAGCGCCAGACAGCTTGCTGAAGGTCTCAGGAAGCCGCTGTGGCTCGTCCGCGGAAAAGTCGGCCACGTGGTATCGCTGGAAGATTGGCGTGCTGCCCCCTTTGAGCAGTAAGGCATACAGCTGACCGTCTTCGTCATGTGCAATCAGGAACTGCAGCTTTTCGGCAAGGCCCTCGTCCCAGGGCCATGCAGCGCCAAGACAGGATTGGAGGTCTTGCGCATTTTTGGCCGAGTTCAGCACGCCGGCACTGGGCACGGGCACCGCCACTCCAGGGACCTGGATGCCCGGCCCCTGCGACAGCACGTCCGGCACATCACCCAGAGCGACGAGCGGGTCACCGGCCTGCAGCACGACAGCAACCGACTCACCTCTCAGCCAATCGACCACAGCCTGAATCTGCACCGGAGTGTTCCGGCCAGGGCCGGTCAGAAGCTCTCTGAGCGACCGCGTCACGATGAGCCGCTCATCGTTGGCGCTGAGGCGGTGTGCGTCTGATGCTCGATGGCGAGACGGCACAGGTCCAAAATCTGGAACGAGCCCGTGCAGGATTTCGCCCCAAATGAGCGCGCAGGCGCTTTGGACCAGGTCCACGCCGGTGATATCGCGATGCCAGTTGTCAGGTCCGTACTGCAAGCAAAGGACGCCAGAGCCCCGGTACTGGTGACCGCTCCAGGACTCACCGGACTTTTGAGGGCGGACGAACGCTGGGACATCGGGAAAGAGCTCCGGGTATACCAAGACTCCTGCGAACACGCCCTTGACCAGCTTGAGCTCGAAGTTCACGCACAACTCGCCGCTCGGCGTCGCGCTCCAACTCTGGACCGTGAGCCCAGCGGTCGCGCGGGCGTGCTCCTCCAGCAGGCGACGCTCGAGCGCCATCCGCGCGCCCTGCTCGTTTAACAGCCGCATCAGGCGAAGCCCCCTGGCTTGTTCGGGTAGACAGCGGTCGCCGGGAAGGTGAGCCCTGCGCCGACCGCCGGACGCAGCAGCGACGTCGCCTTTTCAGAGTCCGAGCGCTGGCTGGCCGAGGCCGGGAAGCAGGAGCCCAGCACGTCCCGCCAGAGCTTCAACGCCTCCTTGTCGTCAGCTTCGTCCTTCGCCTTGCGAGCAAGCGCCGCGTGTTCCGACAGCTTGTCGTAGAACGTTTTGAATTCTTCAGCCTTCACCGCTGAGAAAACATTGTTGCCCGCCACGCCCGGGTCTTCGAGGGACGGTACCTGACCCAGCAGAACTGTCAGGTAGTAGGCGTCGCGGATGGACTCCAGCAGCGTGACGAAGAGCGTTTCGAAGTTGGTCTCTGTGTAGCTCATGTGCTTGGCGACCAAGCACTCGAGGATGAAGCCCTTCGGCCGCTTGAGGTCCGCAGGCATGTGCAAGCGGCGCCACCACTTGAAGAGCTTGACAAGCTTCTTGAACCGACCGCCGGCCTTGGCATTGGTTGCAATCGTCCAGTCGGTATGAGCGTCAGGGTTCGTGTCCAGCCACTCTTCAAGATGGATGTCAGGGATGAGGTAGGCATCGCCGTTTTCGATGACAGGCACCACATCCATGTCGACGGTCACCAGCTTCACGTTGATGGACCGCCGGTTGATGGTCAGGTTCTTGTAGCCGGCGTCGACGAGCGCCTGGTGAACCGCGTCCAGGACGACCTTCGGGTCGTCTTCCGAGGTGTGGTTGGTGACCGCGATGATGTCCACGTCTGCGCGCTGCAGGACGCCGTCTACACGAGTCGGTCGGATGGCGGTATCGCGCTTATAAGAGCCGGACAGGAAGGTCCGGACGTGAACCTCCGAGAAATCATCGTGCTCAGCTAGGGCGTCGCGCAGGGTGTTGTGCGCGCTGGAACAGGCGGCCACGGTCGAGTCCGATGGCTCGATTTCGGACAACATGTCCAAGAACTGTTGTTGTGTCGTCATTTCTGTTCGCCCCTTTCTGGCGAGGAAGTTGGGAGTTGGCTGGGCTAAATCCCGGTCCCACACCCCCTAAGACGCCCGAAAATGTCACCGCGGACGCGCCGCCAAGAAATATTTCGGTCGGCGTCCGTGAAGCCGGTCAGCGGCGTCTATATCGGAGGGAGCTCCCGTACATGACTGAGGAACCAGACGAACCTTTTGGGCAGGAAACCGGGTATGAACGGTTGCAGGCCGAAGATGTCGACAAGGAGATTCGCGCCCTTCTGGGCTCGCCGGCCGACTTTGCCCGGCTGCGGAGCATCGCCTCCACCTTGGCAGCTGGGGTCACCGGGTTAACCGGCGACGACCTTCTGAGCGAGGCTGTGGTGCGCTTCTACCAGGGCCGGCGTGCCTGGCCGCGTGGCGTGCATCCGCTGGTGGTGTTCAAAAGCGCCATGCGCAGCCTGGCCAGTGACATGCGCAAGCGCAATGTCCTGAGCCCGGTCGATGAGACCGTCGCGCTGGCCACTGCAGAGGTAGACCTGGATTCGGCTGACACCCGCCGGCGGGTACATGGCGCGTCGACCTTGACGCCGGAAGACGACCTCTCCGGTAAGGAGCAGTTGGCGGCCGCCTACGCGGTGGTCGCCGGCGAAGAGGAACTGGAATTGCTGGTGATGGTCTGGGCGGACGGACTTCGCGGCGATGAAGCGGCCAAGGAGTTGGACTGGGACAAGAAGAAGTACGAGGCAGCTCGAAAACGGCTCAACCGCCGTTTAGACGCACTGGACCCTGACCGGAGATTGAAATGACCAAGCCCTCGAACTTCAAGAATTTTGTCGATGTCCTGACACAGGAACTCATCGACATGCCCGATGAACAGGTGCTCGAGGGGCGAGATGTGGCACAGCTTCAGGCCGATGCTCAGACTTTGCTCAAATCGGCCCGGGCGGAGGCTGGGCGCAGGCGCCTTGCCGCTGCCAAGGCAGGCGTCGGCAGCTTGCGAAAGCAGGTGTCGTCTCCAAGCGTGCAGTTGTCGACAGTGTCAGCTACCGACGCCCGACGTTTTATTGCCGAGGCGCAGAACGACTCTAGGTATACCTTGGCGGCACGCAAACTGGGGGAGATGTCCGACGAGGAGGTGCTCAGGCTCTACTTCCAGATGAAGCGCTTAGAGGATGCTGGCAAGGGACGCGACGAATGACGCCCGCCCAGGCGGCGGAAGCCATCATTGAGGACCTCGGCATCACCCAGATAGCCGAGCTGGACGTAGAAGCCATCGCCTATGACGCAGGCGTTGAGGTCCTGTATGAGCCCATGACCGGTTGCGAAGCGACTCTCGTCGGTGTGGGGGACCATGCGATTGCGACCATCAACCCCTCGCCGTACCGCGGTCGGGAGCGCTTTTCCATCGCTCATGAGGTTGGGCACTGGAAACTGCACCGAGGTCGTTCGTTCCGCTGCCGCGTGGACCAACTAGAGGAGAACTTCGTTTCGACAGGTTCGCTGGAGAAAGAAGCGGACACCTTCGCCTCACATCTGCTGATGCCCGCTCGCATGTTCAATGATGCAATCCGGCCCTACGGGCAGCCGAACTTCAAGCAACTCGGAGATGTCGCGGCGGCCTTTGATACAAGCCTGACGGCAACGGCGCTTCGGTTGGTGGGGGTCGATACGCTGCCGGCCATCATCGCCTGCTACACGCGCAACGGCCTGCGGTGGCATGCCGCCGCGAAACACGTGCCCAGGCGCTGGTACCTGAAGGACAAGGTTGACGAAGACAGCTTCGCCTACGACCTGCTGTTCAGTGGCAAGGAATGCCGTGCGCTAGGAAAGCAGTCCGGGGACACCTGGTTCGCCAACGATGATGCCGGCCGCTACGAAGTGCTGGAGCAGTGCGTGCCCCTACGTGGCGAAGAGGTGCTGGTGCTGCTCTACTTGGCGGATTCGAAGATGCTCTACGCGGGGTTTGATGCTGGTGTCGGTAATCGCAGGTATACCGAGCACGGCTCGTATGTGGCGCCTCGAGGCCGGAAGTGAGCAGCCTTCCTGGTGAGTGCCTAGCCTGAGACTGAATCGCTCCGGAGTTAGCTGGGAGCACTCTGTGGGCAAGCTGTCAGCTTGTCACCGGGCCGGCTAGAGCGGGTGGGCTGTTGCCTTGTCGGGTGGGAGGCGTGAGCTACTGCACCGGCAAGGTGGAAACCGCATTGTCGTGAGATTGGAACCCGAGACGCAGCTAATGTTGGTCCCAGGGGCTCGTTTGTAGCGATATCGGGTGATAGTCGGCTTCGCACCCAAGTTGCAGGTCGCAATAGCCAACCATTTGCGAACAAAGACTTAAAACAGGATGTTCCAGTGCGAGTCGCAAGTGGTCAGCCAAGGCTTGGCTGTAGCCCGGCAAGGCCGCCTTCCAGGCCCTTCACTCTTTCGTCTTCCTGCCCCTTGCCGGCGTCGCCATCTTTTTCTTCCGGGAATTGACCGGCAGCCTGTCCCTCAGTTCACTCAGCATGGCCAGCATCTCGCTGCTGCGGTCGTCGAGCTTGAGCTGCAGTTGCCGGGCTTCATCCCGGACCGCCTGCAGGTCCTCCGCGAGCCTGGCGTTGTCGGCATGCAGCGTGCCCACCCGGGTTTCGAGTGCCCGCGCCCGGTCCTGGGCATCGGAGAGCGCCTTGGCGGATTTCTTCTGTTCGGCTTCCGCCTGGAGCGCCAGCCGCCGGGATTCCTGCCGGGCCCGGTCCACCTCGGCGTGGAGCCGGCGTTCCTGGGCCTGCGCCCGTTCTTCGATGCGGGCACGTTCGGCCAAGTGGTCTGCTTCCCGGGCCTCCTGGCGTTTCCGTTCCGCATCCGCGGCCTTGCGCAGTTGCGTGTTGTCCGAGCGGGCCGTGTCCAGCTGCTGCTGGCAGGCCAGGAGTTGCTGCTGCAGGTCCCGGGCTTGCCGCGCCGCCTCGGCAATCTGGGCGTCTCGGGCTTGCAGGGCGACTGCGTAGGCCTCCTCGCGGTCGTCCAGGCGTTGCTTTTCCCGCGCCAGTTCGTCCTGGGCGAGGCGCAGGGCTTCGGCCTGTGCCTCCAGTTCGGCGCGGGATTGGGCGAGACGGGCGGCCGCCGATTCGTCCGCCTGCTGCAGGGCCCGGCCCCACAGTGCTTTCGCCGCCCTGGCAACGGGTGCGGGCAAGGCTTCCCCGGAGCCTTCCCCTGGCTCCGACGGATCTGCCGGCGCCTGCAGCCGCCTGGCCAGCGTCGCGTACCAGCCGTCGAGCATGGGCCCCACCGTGTTCGGCGACCCCCTGCCCAATTGGTGCCGCACCCGTTCGACGGTGGGGCGCTCGCCCAGGGCAAGCACCGCATCGGCTGCGGCCCAGACCTCTTCCATCTGCACGCCCCGCGGCCCTCTGAGCATTTTGGCTGGCATCGCCCTCTCCCCTTTCAATAATTATCTACGATAAGAGGTTCTTATCGTGAATAAAGTGACATGGAATGTATAAAACAATACATTGTATGTATGAAAAAATCCAAACCACCCGCTTCTGGCCTGCCCATGCGCCTGCCGACGCCGGGAAACGTGCCCGCGCTGCAGCCGGAATTGCTCTCCGATGCCACGGCGCGGGCCGTCGAGGACCTGATGCGCGAAGGCGAATCGGCCAACACCCAGGCGAGTTACCGCTCTGCCCTGCGGTACTGGGCGGCCTGGTTCAACCTGCGTTACGGGCAGCCGATCGCGCTTCCCGTGCCCTCGGCCGTGGTGCTGCAGTTCATCGTGGACCACGCCCAGCGCAGCTCCAGTGACGGGCTGCTGCACGAACTGCCGCCCGCGATCGATGCGGTCCTGGTGCAGGCCGGGTTCAAGGGCAAGCCCGGCCCCATGGCCCTCAATACGCTGGTGCACCGCATCGCGGTGCTCTCGAAAACCCACCAGCTCAAGGAAGTCGAGAACCCCTGCCAGGACGCGAAAGTCCGCGACCTGCTGGCCAAGACACGCCGTGCCTACGGCAAGCGCGGCGACCTGCCCAGGAAGAAGGACGCGCTGACGAAGGACCCGCTGATGGCCATGGTGGAAACCTGCGATCTGTCAACGCTCAAGGGCCTGCGGGACCGCGCCCTGCTTCTTTTCGCGTTCGCCAGCGGTGGGCGGCGCCGTTCGGAGGTGGCCGGCGCCGAGATGAAGCACCTGCGGCGCCATGGGGCGTCGTCGTTCACGTTCGTGCTGGCCCACTCCAAGACCAACCAGCACGCGGCGGACCGGCCGGAAAACTACAAACCCATCGAAGGCATGGCCGGAGAAGCCCTGCAGGCGTGGCTGGAGGCCGCGCGCATCACGGAGGGGCCGGTGTTCCGGCGGGTGTTGAAGGGCGGCAAGCCGGCCGGTGCGCTGTCCCCTGCCGCGGTGCGCGACATCGTCAAGGAACGTGCCCGGGCCGCCGGGCTGTCCGACGACTACTCCGCGCATTCGCTGCGGTCGGGGTTCGTCACCGAGGCGGCGTCCCAGAACGTCCCCCTGGCCGACACGATGGCCATGACGGGGCACCGCAGCGTGGCGACCGTCATGGGGTACTTCCGTTCGACCGGATCGAGCCAGGCGGCGCACCTGCTCGACCCCAAGGCACCGCCCGGCCGTTCCTGAGTGCCCCGCACAATGCACGCATGAACTCCGGCCCCCTGCTTCCCCGCGCCTGGATGCGGCTTCCCTCCGGCGCGCACCTCGACCTGATCGATCCGGACCCTGGCGCATGGACCGACAGGGACCTGGCGGTGCGCCTGTCGCGCACGGCCCGCTGGGGCGGCGAATCCGCCTGGCCGCTGCCGCTGTCGGTCGCGCAGCACTCGCTGCTGGTGCTGGAGCTCCGGCAGGCCGCCGCTCCGAGGCCGCTGAGTGCCGGGGAAGAACTGCAGGAAATCCTGCACGACGCGGAGGAAGGTTTTCTGGGCTTCGACTGCATCTCGCCGCTCAAGGCGGTACTGGGCGAACCCTTCCGCGCCGTGGCGGACCGGCTCATGCAGGCGGTCGCCCAGCGCTACGGGTTGCCGGACTGGACACCGGAGGGCCACCGGCTGCACAAGGCGGCGGATCTGGCCGCCGCAGCCAGCGAGGCCGTGCATTGCGTGGGCTGGACGCACGACGAGGTGCGCGACATCCTGCGCATCGATGCGCCCGTGGTGGGCATCGACCCGCTGGCGGCCCGATACGGCGACACCCCCTGGGAGCCCTGGCCGCTCGACGTGGCGGCCGGGCGCTTCCATGCCGCGCTGCAGGATGCGCTGGCCCGGCGCGACGGGCTCACGCCGTAGCGAACCGCTCCTTCGCCAGCCGCGTGCCTTCCGCCAGCGCCTGCAGCTTGCGCCATGCCACGTCCCGCCCCATCGGGGCGAGTCCGCAATTGGTGCAGGGGAACAGGCGCTCCTTCGGCACGAACTCGAGGGCACGGCCGATGGTGTCGGCCACCTCCTCCGGCGTCTCGACCACGTCGGTGGCCACGTCGATCACGCCGACCATCACGTCCTTGCCGGCCAGCAGCCGCATCAGGTCCGGCGGCACGTGGGAGTGGATGCATTCCAGGCTCACCTGGTCGATGCTGCTCCGGGCCAGCGCGGGAAACACCGTTTCGTACTGGCGCCATTCGTCGCCCAGGGTGCTCTTCCAGTCGGTATTGGCCTGGATGCCGTAGCCGTAGCAGATGTGCACTGCCGTCGTGCAGGTCAGGCCCTGCGCCGCGCGCTCGAGCGCCTGCACGCCCCAGTCGGCGGCATCCTTCATGTACACGTTGAACGCGGGCTCGTCGAACTGGATGATGTCCACGCCATCGGCCTGCAGGGCGAGCGCTTCCTGGTTGAGCAGTTCCGCGAACGCGAAAGCCATTTTCACTTTGTCGCCGTAGAAGCGGTCCGCCACGGTATCGACGATAGTCATCGGGCCCGGCAGGGTGAATTTCAGCTTCTTCTTCGTGTGGGCGCGCGCCAGCTGCGCCTCGAAGGCATGCACGCGGCCCTTCAGCCGCAGGGCAGACACGACCTGCGGCACCATCGCGTCGTAGCGGTTGTCGCGGATGCCCATCTTCACCTTGTGCTCGAAGTCGATGCCCTCGACCTGCTCGAGGAAGCCGTGCACGAAATGCTGGCGCGACTGCTCGCCGTCGCACACGATGTCCAGGCCGGCGTCTTCCTGGGCCTTGATCCACAGCAGGGTCGCATCGGCCTTGGCCTGGCGCAGCGCCTCGCCCTCGGCCCTCCACTGGGGCCAGAGCTTGTGGGTTTCGGCCAGCCAGGCGGGCTTGGGCAGGCTGCCGGCGATGGAGGTTTCGAACATCGGAAGGAATCCTTTCAAATAAAGAGAAATGGTCAGGGCTGCGTTCAGAGCGGGCAGGCGGCCGCCCATCGGTCCAGCACGTTCCTGTAGGGCTTGATGAAGTGCTCCTCCGCGAACTTTCCCTGCTGGACCGCGAGCTGGCTGCGTTCGACCCGGTCATAGACGATCTGCGTCAGCGAGTAGTCCTGGTGACTCAGGCTCGGTCGGTAGATCGCCCCGGCAGCCGAATTGGCGTTGTAGATCTCCGGGCGGTAGATCTTCTGGAAGGTCTCCATGGTGCTGATGGTGCCGATCAGCTCCAGGTTCGTGTAGTCGTTCGGCAGGTCTCCGTGGAAGTAGAACGCCAGCGGTGCCACGCCGCCCGGCGGCATGAAGAAGCGGACCTGCATCCCCATCTTGGCGAAGTACCGGTCGGTCGAGGACAGCTCGTCCTGCCGGTACTCCACCCCCAGCACGGGATGCCGGTTGCCGGTCCGCCGGTAGGTTCTGCTGGTCGATACGCTGATGCAGATGACGGGCGGCTTCGTGAAGTGCCCGCGGTAGGTGTCCGAGTGGGCGAACTGCTTGAACAGCTTTCCGTGCAGGTCCCCGAAGTCGTCCGGAGTGCCGAATTCCGCGCGGCCGGCGTTGTAGTCCGGCAGCAGGACGCTGAAGTCGTAGTCGCGGACGTACGAGGAAAAATTGTTCCCCGCGATGCCGTCGATGCGCCGGTTCGCCTGCCTGTCGAACATGCTGGTTTTCAGGATCTCGATCAACGGGAATGTGCCGGTGCTGCCGGTGGCATCGATGTTCATTTCGACGGAGACGATCTCCAGTGCGACGGCGTAGCGATCGCCCGCCGGGTTGTCCCAATGCGCGAGGTCATTGAAGCGGTTGTCGATCATCCGCAGCGTGTTGCGCAGGTTCTGCCGCCGGTTCGCTCCCCGGGCCAGGTTGGCGAAGTTGGTGGTGATGCGCGTGCTGTCCGATGGCTGGTAGTCCTCATCGAAACAGATGCTCTTGAGCGTGAAATGGAGTTCTTGGTGCATCGCAGTTCCAGTAACCGGGTTCTTGAGAGGTGGGTGGATCCGTGCTTCAGGCCACGGCCAGTGCTTCGGCCGGACGCGGGCTGGCGAAGCACGCCAGTTCCAGCAACGGCAATGCCTTTTCGACGGCCAGCCGGGCCCGCGCGATCAGGGCTTCGTCGTGAACCTGGTAGTCCACGACATCCTTGTCGGTCGCATAGACGCCGAGCGGCAACGTGCGCGCCTGGAAGAAGCTGAACAGCGGCCGCAGCTGGTGGTCGATCACCAGCGCATGGCGTTCGCTGCCGCCGGTGGCGGCCAGCAGGACCGGCTTGTCGATGAGGGCGTCCTGGTGGATGAAATCGAAGAAGTGCTTGAACAGCCCGCTGTAGGCGCCGCGGTACACCGGTGTCGCCACCACCAGGGCATCGGCCTGCTCCACTGCCGCGAGTTCCCGCTCCACCGCATCGGGCAGTTCGGACCGGCGGACTGCGCCCGCGAACTGCGGCGCGAGCCGGCCCAGTTCGACCAGATGCTGTTCGCACGGCAGCGCATGGGCGACCAGGTCCATCAGGTGCTCTGCCAGGGCGGCGGTCCTGGAGGGAGATTGCAGCCCGCCGGAGACTGCGGCCAGACGAAGTGGACGTGTCATTTCTTTCCTTCCTGTCATTGGTTCGGGCGGATGGTAGGCGCCTGAATCAATGAAGTAAAATGGTTTTATTTCAACAATTCATGAGCAGGTTTCATTGAAATGCTGGAGCGCATCCACCTCAGCATCGTCCAGCAGGTCGAGAAACAAGGTTCGCTGACCGCCGCCGCGGGCGTGCTGAACCTCACCCAGTCGGCCCTGAGCCACAGCATGAAGAAGCTCGAGCAGCAACTGGGCACCGATGTCTGGCTGCGCGAAGGCCGCAGCCTGCGCCTGACGCAGGCGGGCCAGTACCTGCTGGCCGTGGCCAACCGCGTGCTGCCGCAACTGGAACTGGCCGAGGAGCGGCTGGGGCAGTTCGCGCAGGGCGAGCGCGGTGCGCTGCGGATCGGCATGGAATGCCACCCGTGCTACCAATGGCTGCTCAAGGTGGTGTCGCCCTACCTGACCGCGTGGCCCGACGTCGATGTGGACGTCAAGCAGAAGTTCCAGTTCGGCGGGATCGGCGCCCTTTTCGGCTACGAGATCGACCTCCTGGTCACGCCCGACCCGCTGTACAAGCCCGGGCTGCAGTTCGAGCCCGTGTTCGACTACGAGCAGGTGCTCGTCGTCGCCAGGGACCATGCCCTGGCTTCGGCGGCCTACGTGAAGCCGCAGCAGCTGACCGGGGAGGTGCTCATCAGCTACCCCGTGGACATCGAGCGGCTGGACATCTACAACCAGTTCCTCCTGCCGGCCGGCGTCACGCCCCGGCGACACAAGACCATCGAGACCACCGACATCATGTTGCAGATGGTGGCCAGCGGCCGCGGCGTGGCCGCCCTGCCGCGGTGGCTGGTGGAGGAATACGCGGCCCGGATGGATGTCGTGCCCGTGCGGCTGGGCGCGCGCGGCATCGCCAAGCAGATCTTCCTGGGCGCGCGCGAGGCGGATACCGCCATCGACTACGTGCGGGCCTTCATCGAGCTGGCACGGGGAGGCCGCTGAAGCGGGGGCCGTTCAGGTGTAGCGCTTTTCCAGCGCGTCCCATGCGGGCTTGCCGACCAGGCGCTGGCGCTCCTCGAAGGGCGTCACCAGGCCACTGGACTCCTGCACTTCCCTGTCGTCGCGCAGCACCGTCAGGGCCCTCTGCATGCCCGCCACGGCGCCCTGCAGGGCGGCGTTGGCGTACAGGACGATGCCGAAGCCCATGGCGCCCAGTTGCTCGGCGTTGAAGATCGGCGTCCTGCCGCCGATCACCATGTTCATCAGTTGCGGCCTGGCGAGGCGCTGCGGCAGCGCGCGCACCTCCTCGGCTCGGGTCACGGCCTCGACGAACAGGATGTCCGCGCCCGCCTCGGCGAAGTGCTGCGCGCGCTCCACGGCGGCCTCGAAGCCGTGCGTGGCGGCGGCGTCGGTGCGGGCCATGATGAGCAGGTCGGGATCGCGGCGCGCATCGACGGCGGCCTTGATCTTGCCGACGGCCTCGTCGAGCGCGATGACTTCCTTGCCCGAGAAGTGGCCGCAGCGCTTGGGCGCGACCTGGTCCTCGAGCTGGATGCAGTCCGCGCCCGCGCGCTCCAGCGTGCGCACGGTGTGCACCACGTTCAGCGCGTTGCCGAAGCCCGTGTCCGCATCGACGAGCAGCGGCACGTCCACCGCGTCGCGGATGCGGGCCGTGTGGTCCGCGATCTCGGCCAGGCCCATGAAGCCCTGGTCGGGCATGCCGAACCACATGTTGGTCACGCCGGCGCCGGTGACGTAGATCGCCTGGAAGCCCAGGTCGGCGATCACCCTGGCGGACAGCGCGTTGAAGGCGCCGGGCACGATGAGGCCGCTGCGGGCCTCGGCGAGTTGCTTGAGTCGTTTGCGGGTGGACATGCGCCGTAGCCTCCGTGATTCAAAAAGCATCGCCGGGCACGCGCACCCAGCCTTCCATGAGTACGCGGGCGCTGCGGCCCATGAGCGCCCTGGCCACGGTCCACCGGCCGTTCTCCTGCCGGGCCTCGGCGCCCACGCGGAGCATGCCCGAGGGATGGCCGAAGCGGACCGCATCGCGCGTGCCTCCACCGGCGGCGCGGTGGACGACCGTGCCGGGCACGGCCGCCGCCACGCCGATGGCCACGGCCGCGGTGCCCATCATGGCGTGGTGCAGCCGGCCCATGGAGAGGGCGCGCGCCAGCAGATCGATGTCCGCCGCCTCCACGGCCTTGCCGCTGGACGCCACGTAGCCCGCAGGCGGCGCGACGAAGGCGATCTTGGGCGTGTGCTGGCGCCGGGCCGCCTCGGCCACGTCCCGGATGAGGCCCATCTTCACGGCGCCCCAGGCCCGGATGGCCTCGAAGCGCGCCAGCGCGGCCGGGTCCTCGTTGATGTCCCCCTGCAGTTCGGTGCCGGTGCAGCCGATGTCGCGCGCGTCCAGGAAGATCGTGGGAATGCCGGCGTTGATGAGCGTGGCGCGGAAGCTGCCGACACCCGGCACCTCCAGGACGTCCACCACGTTGCCGGTCGGGAACATCGCCCCGCCGCCCTCCCCGCCCTCCTCCGCCGGGTCCAGGAATTCGAGCGCCACCTCCGCCGCCGGAAAAGCCACACCGTCGAGCATGAAGTCGCCCGTCTCCTGCACCTGTCCGCCGGCGATGGGCACGTGCGCCACGATGGTCTTGCCGATGTTGGCCTGCCAGATGCGCACGGTGCAGGTCCCGTTGGCGGGAATGCGCTCCGGTGCGAGCAGCCCGCCCGCGATGGCGAAGGGCCCGACGGCAGCCGACAGGTTGCCGCAGTTGCCGCTCCAGTCCACGAAGGCGCTGTCGATGGCCACCTGCCCGAACAGGTAGTCCACGTCATGGCCGGGCCGGGCCGAGGGTGAGAGGATCACCACCTTGGACGTGGACGAGGTTGCCCCGCCCATGCCGTCGATCTGCTTGCCGTACGGGTCCGGGCTGCCGATCACGCGCAGCAGCAGCGCGTCGCGCGCGGCGCCGGGCTGTCGCGCGGATTCGGGCAGGTCCTGCAGGCGGAAGAACACGCCCTTGCTGGTTCCCCCGCGCATGTAGGTGGCTGCAATCCTGGTCTGCGGTGCGAAAGTCATTCACGCTCCTGTGCCGTGGCTGGCGAGAAAGTCCTGGGCGAAGCGCTGCAGCACCCCGCCCGCTTCATAGACCGAAACCTCCTCGGCCGTGTCCAGGCGGCAGGTCACCGGCACCCGCAGCGTTTCGCCGTTCCTGCGGTGGATGGCCAGCACGAGGTCGGCGCGCGGGGTGCGTTCGCCAGCCACGTCGTACGTCTCGGTGCCGTCCAGGCCCAGCGTGCGGCGGTTCACGCCCGGCTTGAATTCCAGCGGCAGCACGCCCATGCCGATCAGGTTGGTGCGGTGGATGCGCTCGAAGCCCTCCGCCACCACCGCCTCCACGCCCGCCAGGCGCACGCCCTTGGCCGCCCAGTCGCGGCTGGAGCCCTGGCCGTAGTCCGCACCGGCGATGACGATCAGCGGCTGGCGGCGTTCCAGGTAGGTCTCCATGGCCTCCCACATGCGCACCACCCTGCCCTCGGGCTCGATGCGCGCCAGCGACCCCCTGCGGACCGCGCCGTCCACCACGGCCATCTCGTTGACGAGCTGCGGGTTGGCGAAGGTCGCGCGCATGGCCGTGAGGTGGTCGCCGCGGTGCGTGGCATAGGAGTTGAAGTCCTCTTCCGGCAGGCCCATCTTCGCCAGGTATTCGCCCGCCGCGCTGTCCGGCAGGATGGCATTCGATGGCGACAGGTGGTCGGTGGTGATGTTGTCGGGCAGCAGCGCCAGCGGCCGCATGCCCCGGAGCGTGCGCGGGAAGGCGGCCAGGGCGCCCACGCCCTCCGTATCCCAGTACGGCGGGCGGCGGATGTAGGTGGACATGCGGCGCCAATCGTACTGCGGCGCCACGCGTCCGCCATCCTGGCCATGCAGGGCGAACATCGGCTCGTACACGGCGCGGTACTGCGAAGGCTTGACGGCGGCCCGCACCACGGCGTCGATTTCCTCGTCGGCCGGCCAGAGGTCCGCCAGGCGGATTTCCCGGCCCTGCACCACGGCGAACACGTCCCGCTCGATGTCGAAGCGCATCGTGCCGGCGATCGCGTAGGCCACCACCAGCGGCGGCGAGGCGAGGAAGGCCTGCTTCGCATAGGGGTGGATGCGGCCGTCGAAGTTGCGGTTGCCCGAGAGCACGGCCGTGGCGTAGAGGTCGCGGTCGATGATCTCCTGCTGGATCTTCGGGTCGAGCGCGCCGCTCATGCCGTTGCAGGTCGTGCAGGCGAACGCGACGATGCCGAAGCCCAGCGCCTCCAGGTCGCCCAGCAGCCCGGCTTCCTGCAGGTACAGCTCCACGGCTTTCGATCCGGGCGCGAGCGAGGTCTTGACCCAGGGCTTGCGCGCCAGGCCCAGGCGGTTGGCATTGCGCGCCAGCAGCGCCGCGGCGATCACGTTGCGCGGGTTGCTGGTGTTCGTGCAGCTGGTGATGGCGGCGATGATGACCGCGCCGTCGGGCATCAGTCCCTGCGCCTCCTGCGCGCGGGCCGCCTGCAGCTGCGGCGCGCCGGCGATGCCGCGCTCCGCCAGCGCGGACGTGGGCAGGCGGCGGTGCGGGTGCGAGGGCCCGGCCATGTTGCGCACGACCGCCGACAGATCGAACTCCAGCACCCGGTCATAGCACGCGCCGCGCAGGTCGTCGGCCCAGAGCCCGGCTGCCCGGGCGTAGGCTTCGACCTGCCGGACGTGATGCGCGTCGCGGCCGGTGAGCCGCAGGTAGTCCAGCGTCTGCGCGTCGATGGCGAACAGCGCGGCGGTAGCGCCGTATTCGGGGCACATGTTCGAGATGGTGGCGCGGTCGCCGATCGACAGGCTCTCGGCCCCCTCGCCGTGGAATTCGACGTAGGCCCCCACCACCTTGCCGTTGCGCAGGAACTCGGTCAGCGCGAGCACGATGTCGGTGGCGGTGATGCCCGGCGCGCGCCGGCCCGAGAGCGCCACGCCCACGATCTCGGGCAGGCGCATCCACGAGGCGCGGCCGAGCATCACGTTCTCGGCCTCCAGGCCGCCCACGCCGACGGCGATCACGCCCAGTGCATCCACGTGCGGAGTGTGGCTGTCGGTGCCGACACAGGTGTCGGGGAAGGCCACGCGCCCTTCCCCGTCCTCCTGCACGCAGACCACCGGAGACATCCTCTCCAGATTGATCTGGTGCATGATCCCGTTGCCCGCGGGGATGACCTCGACGTTGGCGAACGCCTTCTTCGTCCACTCGATGAAATGGAAACGGTCCTCGTTGCGGCGGTCCTCGATCTCGCGGTTCTTGCGGAAGGCGTCGGGGTCGGAGCCGCCGCACTCCACCGCCAGCGAGTGGTCCACGATCAACTGCACCGGCACGACCGGGTTCACCGCCGCCGGGTCGCCGCCCTGCTGCGCGATGGCGTCGCGCAGGCCGGCCAGGTCCACCAGCGCCGTCTGGCCCAGGATGTCGTGGCACACCACGCGCGCCGGATACCAGGGGAAGTCGGTGTCGCGCCTGCGCTCGATCAGCTGGCGCAGGTAGCCTTCGAGTTGCGCCGGATCGGCCCGGCGCACGAGGTTCTCGGCATGCACGCGCGCGGTATAGGGCAGGCTGTTCCAGGCGCCCGGCCGGAGGGAGTCGACGGCTTCCCGCGCATCGAAGTATTCCAGGTCCGTGCCCGGCAGGGGCTTGCGATGGGCTGTGTTCATCATGGGGCGTGCTCAGCCGCGTGCTTCGATGGGAACGAAGGTGCGGTCTTCCGGGCCGGTGTAGTGGGCGCTGGGGCGGATGATCTTGTTGTCCATGCGCTGCTCGATCACGTGCGCAGCCCAGCCGCTGGTGCGAGCGATCACGAACAGCGGCGTGAACATCGCGGTGGGCACGCCCATCATGTGGTAGCTCACGGCGCTGAACCAGTCCAGGTTGGGGAACATGCGCTTGGCCTCCCACATCACGGACTCCAGCCGTTCGGCGATGTCGAACATCTTCGTCGAACCGGCCTCCTGCGAGAGGCGCCGGGCCACGCCCTTGATGACGACGTTGCGCGGGTCGCTCACGGTGTACACCGGATGGCCGAAGCCGATCACCACCTCGCGTGCCTCGACACGGCGGCGGATGTCCGCTTCGGCTTCGTCGGGGGTGTCGTAGCGCTTCTGGACTTCGAACGCCACTTCGTTGGCGCCGCCGTGCTTCGGGCCGCGCAGCGCGCCGATGGCACCGGCGATGGCCGAATGCATGTCGCTGCCGGTGCCGGCAATCACGCGGGAGGCGAAGGTGGATGCGTTGAACTCGTGCTCCGCGTACAGGTTCAGCGAGGTGTGCATGGCTCGCACCCACCCGTCGCCCGGCGGCTGCCCGTGCAGCAGGCGCAGGAAGTGGCCGCCGATGGAGTCGTCGTCGGTCTCCACGTCGATGCGCCTGCCGTTGTGGGAGAAGTGGTACCAGTAGAGCAGCATCGAACCCAGCGACGCCATGAGCCGGTCCGCGATGTCGCGGGCGCCTGGCAGGTTGTGGTCGTCCTTCTCGGGCAGCACGCAGCCGAGCACGGACACGCCGGTGCGCATCACGTCCATGGGATGGGCCGCCGCGGGAAGGGCTTCCAGCGCGCCGACCACGGCGTCGGGCAGGCCGCGCAAGGCTTTCAGCTTCGCCTTGTAGGCCTTCAGCTCGGAACGCGTGGGCAGCGTGCCGTGCACCAGCAGGTGCGCTATTTCCTCGAACTCGCAGACCTCGGCGATGTCCAGGATGTCATAGCCGCGGTAGTGCAGGTCGTTGCCGGTTCTGCCGACGGTGCACAGCGCGGTGCTGCCCGCCGTGACGCCCGAGAGGGCGACGGACTTCTTGGGCTTGAAGGCGGCGACGGTGCCGGTTTCCGCGGCGGTGGTGGTGCTCATGCTCATGGTCGTGTCTCCGGTTTCAGATAGGAACGGTCGATGGGCGCGGGGCGGCCGGCGGTGTCCACCGCCACCATCTCGAACACCCCCTTGAGGACTTCTTCGGCGGGTATGCCGGGCAGGTCGGCCAGGCCGGTCACGCACACCGTCATGGAACTGCGGCCGACCCGGCCGACCCAGGCACGCAACAGCAGCTGCTGGCCCACGGCCACGGGGGCCAGGAAGTGGACGCCGGTGACGCCAGCCATCACCACCTCGCGCTGCGCCAGGCTGCGCGCCGCCAGGAAGGCGCACTTTGCCAACAGCTGCAGAGCCTGGCCCGCGAACAGCGTGCCGTGGTGGTTCGTCAGCGATGGAAGCACCAGTTCCCGCAATTCGACAGTTCCCTGAGGTGTTGGCATGATTCGCAATTTACGCAGAACCTGGACGCTGGAACAGGACTGAAAAAGCGAATTTTTGCGAACAGGTTGGCCCTGGTTGCGAATTTTGTGAACCGTGGCCGAAATACCTGGAACACATACGATGAAGAAAACATTCATGGGCGTGAAGCTGCGCAAGCTGCGCGCCGAGCACGGGCTGTCGCAGATCGCTCTGGCGCATGCGCTCGGGTTGTCTCCGAGCTACCTGAACCAGCTCGAGCAGAACCAGCGGCCGCTCACCGTCTCCGTGCTGCTGAAGATTCACCGCACGCTCGGGGTGGACATCCAGGAGTTCTCCGAGGACGAAGAGGCGCGGCTCGTCGCCGGGCTCCGGCAGGCGCTGGCGGACGCCGCCGAGCCCATCGCCCTGCCGGAGCTGCAGGAAGTCGCGGCACAGATGCCGGCACTCGGGCGCGCCGTGCTGGCGCTGCATCGCCGCCACCTCGAGGCGGTCGAGCGCAACGAGATGCTGTCGCTGCGGCTGGGGGACGGACGCCCGGACGCCACCCTGCCCGTCGCCATGCCCTTCGAAGTCGTGCGGGACTTCTTCTTCGCCCACCAGAACCACTTCGATGCGCTGGACCGTGCCGCCGAATCCCTGGCAGCCGAGGCCCGCGCAGAAGGGGGGAGCCTGGCCGAATGGCTGATACGGCGGCTCGGACAACGGGGCGTGCGCGTCGAGCGCGCGGACGATGCGCGGCACAGCAAGCGCAGCTTTTCTCCCGAGCGCCAGATCCTGCAGCTCGCGCCGGGGCTGGACGATGCGCAGCGGGCATTCCAGTTGGGCACTCAGCTGGCGCTGCTGGAGCATGCCGGCGCCATCGAGCGGCTGATCGACCTGCCGCAGTTCGCCGGGGATGCCGCCTCGCGCAAGCTGGCCCGCATCGGCCTGGCCAACTACTTCGCGGGCGCGCTGCTGCTGCCCTACACGGCCTTCCTGGAGGCGGCCGAGGCGCTGCGCTACGACATCGAACTGCTGCAGCAGTGCTTCCAGGTCGGGTTCGAGACCGTCTGCCACCGCCTGAGCACCCTGCAGCGGCCGGGCGCGCCGGGCGTGCCGTTCTTCTTCGTGCGCGTGGACCGCGCGGGCAACATCTCCAAGCGGCAGTCGGCCACGCACTTCCACTTCAGCCGCACGGGCGGCACCTGCCCGCTGTGGAACGTGTACGAGGCTTTCGGCCAGCCGGGGCGCATCCTGGCCCAGCTCTCGGCGATGCCGGACGGACGGCGCTACCTCTGGATCGCGCGCACCGTCTCGCGCGGGCAGCATGGCTATGGCTCTCCGCGCCAGACCTTTTCCATCGGGCTCGGCTGCGACGTGCGGCACGCTCCGCGCCTCGTGTACGCCAAGGGCCTGGACCTGCAGGATCCCGAGGCGGCCACGCCCATCGGCATGGGATGCAAGGTGTGCGAGCGCGAAGCCTGCCCCCAGCGCGCATTCCCGTACGTGGGGCGCGCGCTGGAGGTGGACGAGCACCACAGCCGGTTCGCACCCTACGGGTTCGCAGGCTGAGACACCACCGCTAACATCGGGCCATGCACCACTCTCCTACGCCCTCTTCTCTTCCCGGCGCGGTCAGCTTCGGCCACGCGGACCGCATCTGCATCGTCACCGGAGGCGCCCAGGGCATCGGCGAAGCCTGCGCGCGGCGCTTCGCCCGCGAAGGCGCACGGGTGGTCGTCGCCGACGTGGACGACGCACGCGGCAGCGCCCTGGCGGCGGAGCTCCCGCAGGCACTGTACGTGCGCTGCGACGTCGGCGACAAGGCCCAGGTGGATGCGCTGGTCGCCCGCGTGCTGGAGGCCTGCGGCCGCATCGACGTGCTGGTGAACAACGCCGGCATCTTCCGGGCGGCGGATTTCCTGGAAGTGAGCGAGGAAGACTTCGACGCGGTGCTGCGCGTGAACCTCAAGGGCTCGTTCCTCGTGGGCCAGGCGGTGGCCCGTGCGATGGTGGCTGCGGGCCGCGGCGCCATCGTGAACATGAGCTCGGTGAACGGCGTGCTCGCCATCCCCACCATCGCCAGCTACAACGTGAGCAAGGGCGGCATCAACCAGCTCACGCGCGTGATGGCCCTGGCGCTGGCTGCGCGCGGGGTGCGGGTGAACGCCGTGGCGCCGGGCACCATCGCGACGGAACTGGCCGCGCAGGCCGTGCTCACCAGCGACGACGCCCGCGCCCGCATCATGAGCCGCACGCCCATGGGCCGGCTGGGCGAGCCTGCAGAAATCGCCGACGTGGTGGCCTGGCTGGCCAGCGATGCCGCCAGCTACGTGACGGGCGAGATCGTCACGGTGGACGGCGGGCGCATGACGCTCAATTACACGGTGCCCGTGGGCGGCTGAGCGGCGGCAGCGAGCAGCCGCCCAGGCCGCGCACCCGCCGGGGTTTCCGATCTCGCGGCACAATCGACGGATGCGATTCCTCCACACGATGCTGCGCGTTGGCAACCTCCAGCGCTCGATTGATTTCTACACCCAGGTGCTCGGCATGCAATTGCTGCGCACGTCGGAGAACCCCGAGTACAAGTACTCGCTGGCGTTCCTGGGATTCGACGGCGGGAACCCGGGCCAGGCCGAGATCGAACTCACCTACAACTGGGGCACCGAGAGCTACGACATGGGCACGGCCTACGGCCACATCGCCCTGGGCGTGCCGGACGCCTACGCGGCCTGCGAGAAGATCAAAGCCGCGGGCGGCAACGTCACGCGCGAGGCCGGCCCGGTCAAGGGCGGCACGACGGTGATCGCCTTCGTGACGGACCCGGACGGCTACAAGATCGAGCTGATCGAGCGCAAGAACGACGTGGGCGCGGGTACCGGCTTGCGCTGACGCGGACTTCGCTCCGGGCGATGCGCCTTACGGCGCGTGGCCTGCGTCGAGCGCGGGCGGACGCAACAGGTCCGCATTGACCCCCATGGCCTCGCTGGCGCGCTCGACCGCCTGCCAGAGCGGTGCCGGCATGCGCAGGATGTCTTCCGGCGAATCGGCCTGGGCGATCCAGGCATCGATCTGGTGGTGCTGCTCGGGGGTGAGCAGCTCGAGGTTCAGCATCTCGTCGATGGTTTTCATGGCGACAGTATCGCCAACCCAGCGGGCCGGCGACATTTCCTTTCCTGCCGTCAGCGTGCCGGACGCAATGCCGCGGCGGCCCGGGCCAGTTCGGTGATGCGCGCCCAGTCGCCGGATGCCAGCGCGTCGCCGGGCACCAGCCACGAGCCGCCCACGCAGGCGACGTTGCCCAGGGCCAGGAAATCCGCCGCATTGCCCGGCTGGATGCCGCCCGTGGGACAGAACACCACGTCGCCGAAGGGGCCCTGCCAGGCCTTGAGCATGGCGAGGCCGCCGGCCTGCACGGCCGGGAAGAACTTGAGGGCGTTGAAACCCTCTTCCTGCGCCATCATGATCTCGCTGCCGGTGGCCACGCCGGGCAGCAGCGGCAGGCCGAGGTCGCGGCAGGCGCGGCCCACGGCGGGCGTGAAGCCCGGGCTCACGGCGAAGCGCGCGCCCGCGCGGGCGGCGGCCTGGGCATCGGCCGCGCTGCGCACGGTGCCGGCGCCTACCACCGCCTCGGGCACGTCCCTGGCGATGGCTTCCATGCAGGCCAGGGCCTGGGGCGTGCGCAGCGTCACTTCCAGCATGCGGATGCCGCCCGCCACCAGCGCGCGCGCCATGGGCACGGCGTGCGCCACCTCGGTCAGCACGATGACCGGGATCACCGGCGCGTCGCGCATCACCTCCTGCGCGGTCAAGGCATCGCGTTCGTTCACAGCCATGTGCAGGCTCCTTCTTCCGCGCTGAGCGCATTGCGCCGGAATCCGGCAAACAGTTCGCGGCCCCAGCCGTGGCCATCGGCACGGGCCAGTTCCTCGGGCTGGGTGGCAGGCACACGGGCCGCCCATTCCGCAGGGTCCACCAATGCATTCAGCGTGCCCGCCACGGCGTCCAGCCGCACGATGTCGCCGTCCTGCACGCGCGCCAGCGGCCCGCCTGCCAGCGCCTCGGGCGAGACATGGATGGCGGCGGGCACCTTGCCGGACGCGCCGCTCATGCGGCCGTCCGTGACCAGCGCCACGCGATAGCCCTTGCCTTGCAGCACGGCCAGCGGCGGCGTGAGCTTGTGCAGCTCGGGCATGCCGTTGGCACGCGGGCCCTGCCAGCGCACCACGCAGACCAGCCCGTGCGACGGGTGGGCCTCGCAGGCCCGGTCCAGTTCGCCGGCCTGGAAGGCCTTTTGCAACTCGGCCTGCGAGGCGAAGACGCGCGCGGGTGCCTCGATCACATGGTGGTCTTCGGGCACGGCCGAAATCTTGATCACGCTGCGGCCCAGGTTGCCTTCGAGCAGCTTGAGCCCGCCGATCGGGCTGAACGGCGCATCCGCCGGGCGCAGCACACCGTCGTCGCCGCTGGCACCGATGGGGGCCCAGGAAAGCCTGCCCGTGCCGGGGGCCGCGGCATCCTCCACCGGCAGCCGGGTGTATTCGCGCAGGCCGCCGGGCCGCACGGTGAGCACATCCTCGTGCATGAGGCCGGCGTCCAGCAGTTCGCGGATGACGTAGCCGGGGCCGCCCGCGGCCTGGAACTGGTTCACGTCGGCGCTGCCGTTGGGATAGACGCGTGCGAGCAGCGGCACCACGGCCGAGAGCGCCGCGAAATCGTCCCAGCCGATGGCGATGCCCGCGGCGCGGGCCACGGCGACCCAGTGGATCAGGTGGTTGGTGGAGCCGCCGGTGGCGAGCAGCGCCGCCATGGCGTTGACGATGCAGCGCTCGTCCACGATGCGGCCGATGGGCGCGCACGGCGCACCGGGCTGGCCGAGCACGGTGCGGGCGGCTTCGCGCGTGAGTTCGGTGCGCAGCGCCTCGCCCGGGTTCACGAAGGCGGTGCCGGGCACGTGCAGGCCCATCGCTTCCATCAGCATCTGGTTGCTGTTGGCGGTGCCGTAGAAGGTGCAGGTGCCCTCGCCATGGTAGGCGGCGGATTCGGCGGCGAGCAGCTCTTCGCGGCCGACCAGGCCCTGGGCGGCCTGCTCGCGCACCTTGGCCTTGGCGCTGTTCGAGAGGCCCGAGGTCATCGGCCCGGCCGGCACGAACACGGTGGGCAGGTGGCCGAAGTGCAGTGCGCCGATCAGCAGGCCGGGCACGATCTTGTCGCACACGCCGAGCATGAGCGCGGCGTCATAGACGTCGTGCGACAGCGATACGGCGGTGGCCATGGCGATCACGTCGCGGCTGAAGAGCGACAACTCCATGCCGGGCGTGCCCTGCGTGACGCCGTCGCACATGGCCGGCACGCTGCCCGCCACCTGGGCCGTGGCACCGTGCTGGCGGGCCACCTCCTTGATCAGGTCGGGGTAGTGGCGCAGCGGCGCATGGGCCGAGAGCATGTCGTTGTAGGCATTGACGATGCCGATGTTGCGCGCTCGCTCGGCGACGACGCGGAACTTGTCGTTGCCGGGCATGCCTGCGAAGGCATGGGCGACGTTGGCGCAGCCCAGGCGGTCGGCTCCGCGGTCGCGCTGCGCGTGGAAGTCGAGCTGGGCGAGGTAGGCCGCGCGCGTGGGCGCACTGCGCTCGCGGATGCGTTCGGTGACGGAGTGGACGGTATCGTGGAGTGGCATGGCGGTGTGTGGGGCGGTGCCTTGCAGGATCGATATGTAGAGGGAAGGAAGGCCGCTGGAGGGCCGCGGCTCCCTGTCAGGAATCGTACGCCTTTCGCATGACCCACGAGTGTAGGCCGATGCGAGGGCCGCTGCCGCATGCGGCCGGGCCCGGCCGCATTGACTGGTTCGCGCGCCCTGCCCGGCCCGCGCCGTCGCCTTACTGGCCGCCGCGCGCCTGCTTGACGGCGGCCTGCACCGCGTCCCAGGTCTCCTGGCCCACCGACTTGGCGATGCCGGCGTTCACCGAGGTGAGCTTCTCGCGCATGCGGTTGGCTTCGGCGGCGGGCAGTTCGTTGACCTGCATGCCCTTGGTCTTCAGGTCGGCCAGGGCCTTGGCGGCTTCTTCGCGCGTGTCCTTGCGCTCGAAGTCGCGGCTCTTCACGGCGGCGTCCTGCAGCACCTTCTTCTCGGCCGGGCTGAGGGTGTCCCACCACTTCTTGCTCACCGTGACGATCCACGGGCTGTAGACGTGGTTGGTGACGGTGAGGTACTTCTGCACCTCGTAGAACTTGCTCGACACCACGGTGTTGAAGGGGTTCTCCTGCCCGTCCACGGCGCGTGTCTCCAGCGCGGTGAACAGTTCGGAGAACGGCAGCGGCACGGCGTTGGCACCCAGGGCCTTGAAGCTGTCGAGGAACACGTTGTTCTGCATCACGCGCAGCTTGATGTCGCCCATATCCTCCAGCTTCGTGACGGGCCGCTTGCTGTTGGTGAGGTTGCGGAAGCCGTTCTCCCAATAGACCAGGCCGACCATGCCCTTCGGTTCGAGCCTGGCCTTCACCTTCTCGCCCACGGGGCCGTCGAGCACCGTGTCGGCTTCCTTCACGTTGGCGAAGAGGAAGGGGGTGTCCCACACGGCCATCTCGGGCACGATGCCGACCAGGGTCGCGGTGGAGCCCACCATCATTTCCTGAGCCCCGCCGATGAGCGCCTGCTGCATCTGCGTGTCGGAGCCCAGCGAGGCGTTGCCGATGGCCCGCACCTTCATCTTGCCGCCCGTGGCCTTTTCGACCTCCTGGGCGAAGAAGCGCACGGCGCGGCCCTGGTTGGAGTTGTCCACCAGCCCGTAGCCGAAGCGCACGATGCGCGGCTTGAAGTCCTGGGCCTGGGCGACGGACGCGCCGCTGGCGGCGATGGCGGCCACGAGGGTGGCGAGGGCGAAACGGATGCGCATGGTGTTGTCTCCTGAAAAAAGCGGGAAGCAGCGAAAACAGGGAAATGGGGTGGCGATGGCGGATGGATGGCCGAGCGGTTTCAGTGCATCCAGCCCAGCGGCGCGGTGATCATCTGCGGGAAGATGACGAACAGGACCAGCAGGAGCACGTACACCAGCAGGAACGGCGTGGTGCCGCGGATGACGGTCTCCATGCGCAGCCGGCCCACGCCGGCCACCACGTTCTGCACCGTGCCCACGGGCGGCGTGATGAGGCCGATGCAGCCCACGTAGATGAACATGAAGCCGAAGTACACCGGATCGATGCCGGCCTTGACGGCGAGCGGCACGCACACGGGGCCGAAGATCAGGATGGTGGGCGTGAGGTCCATGGCCGTGCCCACCACCAGCAGAAACACCATCATGAGCGCCATGAACAGCATGGGGTGGCCCATGACGCCGGCGAAGCTGTCGGCCAGCAGGTTGGGCAGGTCGGCCAGGGTGATCATGTAGGCGGTGACGGTCGCCGCGCCACAGAGGAACATCACCACCGCGGTGGTCTTGCCGGCGGCCAGGAACACCTCGTAGAGCCGGGCCCACGTCATTTCGCGATAGACGAACATCGAGACGATGAGCGCATACACGGCGGCCACCACGGCGGCCTCGGTGGGCGTGAAGATACCGCCCTTGAGCCCGCCCAGGATGATGACCGGCATCATCATGGCCCAGAAGCTGTGCAGCAGCGCGCGCATCCGCGCGCCCCAGGCCACGCGCTCCATGGCCGGCAGCTGGTGCTTGCGGGCGATCCACCACCAGGCGAGGATGAGGAAGACGCCCATCATCAGCCCGGGGAACACGCCTGCCAGGAACAGCTTGCTGATCGACGTGTTGGTGGTCACGCCGTAGATCACGAACGGCATCGAGGGCGGAATGATGGGAGCGATGATGCCGCCCGAGGCCAGCAGGCCGGCGCTGTAGCTGGCTGGGTAGTTCTGCTGGCGCATCATCGGCAGCAGGATGGTGGCGAGCGCCGCCGTGTCGGCGATGGCCGAGCCGCTCATCGATGCGAGCAGCACCGCCGCGCCGATGGCCACGAAGCCCAGGCCGCCGCGGATGTGGCCGACGAAGGCGCGCGCCAGGTCGATGATGCGGCGCGAGAGCCCGCCCGCGTTCATCAGCTCGCCTGCGAGGATGAAGAACGGCACCGCCAGCAGCGGGAAGTTGTCGAAGCCCGCCTGCAGGTTCTGCGCCAGCAGCTGGGAATCGAAGAAGTCCAGGTGCCACATCAGGGCAACGCCGGTCAGGATCAGCGACTGGGCGATCGGCATGCCGATGGCCATGCCGCCGATCAGCACGCCGAGGAAAATGAGGGTCACGACCATGGCGGTTCCTTCACTCGATGGTGGCGTCGCCACCCGCATCGTCGCCGGCCGGCCGGCCGCGCACGAGATCCAGCACCAGCGCCACGAGCAGGCCCGCCGCCAGTACCAGCGTGGCCGCCGCGCCGAGCGCGAGCGGGTAGCCCAGCACGGTGCTGTAGCTCTCCATGCCGGCCACCACCTGCGCCCACGAACCCTTGAGCAGCAGCACCATGCAGAGCGCCACCAGGGCCTGGCTCACCCAGAACAGCGCCTTGCGCGGCGCACCCGAAAGGCGCGCGGTGAGCATGTCGAAGCCCAGGTGCTTGCCCTCGAACGCGGCCACGATGGCGCCCACGGCCACCAGCCAGACGAACAGCAGGCGCGAGATCTCCTCGTACGACACGATGCTGGTGCCGAACGCGTAGCGCAGCACCACGTTCACGAACACGGCCACGACCATGCCGGCCAGGGCCAGCACCATGAAATGCTCCGCGATGCGCTGGAGCGCGGGTTTGCGGCGCGCGGGGGCGCCTGCGCCGGGGTGGTCGTTCATGGGGTGTCTCCGGAGGAGGCCGGCGCGCAAGGGGCGCCGGGGGCGGGGGAAAATGGCGCGGCAGCCTCCGCGCCGCCGTCGCCGTGCATCCAGTGCGCGATGGCGCTGCCGAGGTCGTGGATGGACCGCGTGGCGTCCAGCGCCAGCACGCCGGGCTCGCCGCGCGGCGACTCCAGCGTGGCAAACTGGTTGGCGACCAGCGTGGGCGAGAAGAAGTGGCCCGGCCGGTGGCTGACGCGCGCAAGCGCTTCGTCGTAGTCGAGCTCCAGGAAGGCGAAGCGCAGCCCGGGCGCGGCGGCGCGCAGGTGGTCGCGGTAGCGGCGGCGCAGCGCCGAGCAGGTCAGCACGATGCCGCCCTGCCCTGCGCCATCGCGGGGGTGGACAGCGTGGGCCAGGAGCTGGGCGAGCCGGTCCAGCCAGCCGGCCCGGTCTTCGTCGGTGAGCGGCTGGCCCGCGCGCATCTTGGCGACGCTTTCGGGCGAGTGGTAGGCATCGCCCTCGTGCAGGGTCCAGCCCAGCAGCGCGGCAGCCTCGGCCGCGACACTGGATTTGCCGCAGCCGGAGACGCCCATCACTACCACGGCGGGCAGGTGCCTGCTTTGGATAGCGCTATCCGTTGAGTTCATAAAAATCGCGGAGGCCTCTTTTGGGAACCTGCCGCGTCGTCTCCGTCGAATGGATGAGGTCAATCGCCTTGCCCTGTCGTTAACCCTGAGCAAGATAGCGCTATCCTAGACCACAATAAGCGCCAGACCGATCCGGATTAACCCTTGAACGATTCCGCCCCGCCCCGCCCCCGACGGACCCGCCGCGCCAGCGGCCGCGTCACCCTGGACGACGTGGCCCGGCTGGCGGGCGTGAGTCCGATCACGGTCTCGCGCGCGCTGCGCCGCGAGCGCAGCGTGGACCCGGCCCTGGCAGAACGCGTGCAGGCAGCCGCGCAGGAACTGGGCTATGTGCCCGATCCGGCGGCGCGTGCCCTCGCCTCGCAGCGCAGCACCCAGGTGCTCGTGCTGGTGCCCATGCTGTCGAACACGCTGTTCGTGGATCTGCTGGAAGCCGTGCATCGCACGCTGTTCCCGCAGGGCTTTCTGCCACTGATCGGCGTGACCCACTACGATGCGGCCGAGGAAGAGGTGCTGCTGCGCACCTACCTGCCCCACCGGCCCGCAGGCCTGCTCGTGACCGGTTTCGACCGCAGCGAGGCCGCCCGCCAGCTGATCGCGCGCAGCGGCGTGCCGTGCGTGCATCTCATGGAAACCAGCGATGCGCCGGGCGTGCACTGCGTGGGCTTCTCCCAGCTGGAAGCGGGCGCTGCCATCACGCGCCACCTGCTGGAGCGCGGCCGGCGGCGCATCGCGTTCTGCGCCGCCCAGCTCGACCCGCGCACGCTGCAGCGCGCCGAGGGCTACCGCCGCACGCTGCGCGAGGCCGGGGTGTACGACCCGCAGCTGGAAATGCTGAGCCCCGAAGACTCTTCCATCGCGCTGGGCGCGCGCCTGTTCGAGGAAACGCTGCGGCGCGCGCCGGACGTGGATGCGATCTTCTTCTGCAACGACGACATCGCGCAGGGCGGGCTGCTGGCCGCCAGCCGCTGCGGCGTGCCGGTGCCGGAACGGGTGGCCGTGGCCGGCTTCAATGACCTGGCCGGCAGCGACCAGATGGTGCCGCCCCTGACCACCGTGCGCACCCCACGCGGCGAGGTCGGGCGG
This sequence comes from Acidovorax sacchari, assembly GCF_042847045.1. Taxonomy (NCBI): domain Bacteria; kingdom Pseudomonadati; phylum Pseudomonadota; class Betaproteobacteria; order Burkholderiales; family Comamonadaceae; genus Acidovorax; species Acidovorax sacchari. The sequence goes on along the minus strand of NZ_AP035783.1, from coordinate 2,896,272 downwards.
GCGGGCGCCACGATGCTGCTGGGGCTGATGCACGGTACGCCGCCTGCACGGCACTGCGTGTCGCTCGACTACGAACTGGTCGTGCGTGGCAGCACCTGACATGGGGCGCGTACGGCCCGGCGAAAAAGCCCGGCGGAGCGGCTAGCCGTTCTCGCTCTGCGCGACGTAGATGAGCACCACGCCAATGCACACGATGAAGCGGAAGGCGGATTCGACGCCGTTCCACTGGGTCGATTGCCACATCAGGAACCATTCGCCCGCGACGGTCATGAAGCCGAAGAACCAGACGACCAGGCCGAGCGTCAGGCCGCAGACCGCGAGCGCCTTGGCCCGGGCGAAGGCCGGGGGCGCACCGCGCAGCTGCCGCCAGAGTGCGATGGCACCGGCCAGGCACAACGCTCCGGTCACCAGTTCCCCTGCGATGATGAGCCAGTAGGCGGCATGGTGCAGGAGCGGCGAGGAGATCGCGCGCCCCATGAGCCGGTTGCCCGGAAACGTCGTGTCCATGAGCAGGACGTGCCGGGTGAACTCGAAGTTCGACCCGTAATCGACGATGTTGTTGTAGCCGACGAGCAGGCAGAACAGCGCCACCAGCAGCACCAGCAGCGCCTTCGAGGCCCTGACGGCGGTCATTGCGATGGATTCCTGCACCGGCCGGCGGCTCAGCCCAGCGTCACTTCCACGCGGCGGGCTTCGGCGGCATTGCCGTCGCCCTGGGCGAGTTCGGGTTTGCGCAGCTCGATCCGGTCCTCGGGCGCGCCGGCAGCCACCAGTGCGTCGCGCACGGCCTGGGCGCGCTGCTTGGCCAGCTCGGCGTTGGCAGCGGCGTCGCCCGTGGCGTCGTGGAAGCCCGAGATCACCACGCGGCGGTTGCCGTCCTTCACGGCGCGCACCACGTCGGCGATGGCCGGGGCGGCATCGGCCGTGAGGTCGGCGCGGCCGGAGGCGAAGTAGAACTTCACCACGCTGCCGGCCACCACCACGCGCGCGACCTCGTTGCCGGCGATGTCGAGCGTGCCGGCAGGCGCCACCACTTCCGCGGCAGGCGCGGGATCCGCCGCCGGGCGGGCGATGCCGCGCTGGACCACCACGGTACCCACCACGGCGGACACCACGATGGCGATGATCGCGAACAGGAAGCCGAGGGCGAAGCGTTGCTGGCTGTCGTCGTCGGAAGAACTGAAGGCCATGATGGGAAACTCCGTAGATGAATAATGGTGGGATGGACGAAACCGCGAATTGTAGTGGCGCGGCCCAGGCCGCCCTTCCCTCTCCGCTGCGCGATCCGGCCCCGATGCTGGAACGCGCCCTCGCCGAATGGGGCGGCACGCAGGACCTCTGGATCTTCGGGTACGGCTCGCTCATCTGGCGCCCGGATTTCGAGTTCGCCGAACAGCGCCTCGCGCGCGTGCATGGCTGGCACCGCGCGCTGAAGATGTGGAGCCGCGTGAACCGCGGCACGCCCGAATGCCCGGGCCTGGTGCTGGGCATGTTCCCCGGCGGCAGCTGCCGGGGCATGGTCTTCCGCGTGGAGCGGGCGCATGCGCGGCAGGTGATGGTCAACCTCTGGCATCGCGAGATGCCCACGGGCGTATACGACCCGCGCTGGCTGCCCTGCTCCACGCCACTGGGCACGGTGCGGGCGCTGGCGTTCACGCTCTCGCGCAGCAGCCCCAACCATACGGGGGAGTTGTCGGAGGCCGAGTACCGGCGCATCTTCTCGGAAGCGAGCGGTCGGTACGGCACGACGCTGCAGTATGCACAGGCCACCTACGACGGCCTGCGCCGCCTGGGGATCGAGGACCGCGCGCTCGCGCGGCTGCTGCGGTTTTCCCCGCAGGATTCCAGCCCGGGCTGACCGGCCTGCGCCACCGGCGCCGTTCGCTCCCGCGACCATTGCTTCGCCGGGGCGCGGGAAGATTTCACCTATCGGAATAGATTGCGGCAAACGGCCAATCAACAAGGCTGTGGCGGCCCGTCCGGCCGTTCCCCGGCGCCTCGCAAGAGGCCGGCCCCGCAGCCTGATCCTTCCGATAAGAAAACCATGACCTTTCTGCAATTTCCCTCTCTCCGCCGCACGGGCAGTCCTGCCGGGGAGGCTTCGCCTTCTTCCGTTTCGCCGCCATCCTCGCCCCGCTCCGCGGCCGCCGGCAGCCGCCGGCATGCGCCCGGAGGCCTGACCGAGCCGCTGTTGCGGCAGCGCCCCGGGGCTGAGCCGGGCGAGCCGGCATCCCCGGCTGGCCAGTCTTCGAGCCATGTCCGGCCGCGGATCCGGTGGCTGCTGGCAGGGGAGACAGCGCTCGGGGATGTTCGTCTCAAGGCGGCGGACCGCAGCTGCACCGGCAAGGACCTCCAGACCGCCAAGGCGAAGATTCGCATGACCACGCTGGCGCGCCAGGCCGTGCTGAAGGCGCAGTTGAACCGCGAGCAGCGGGATACCTACGTCGCACGGCTCAAGGAAGTGATTTCCACCGACCAGTTCCAGCACCCCATGGCGATCGAGGGCATCGTCGGCCGCGGGCCGGACCAGCGCCTGACATCCCGGAACAAGGTGATCCAGGCCGTCCTGAACTACGTGCAGGCGAAGCACCCCGAGGAGGCCGCCCGTCTGGATCTGCAGGATCTCACCGAACTGCGGCTGCCGCTGGAGGCGGACATCCTTTTGAACGCCTGGGAGTTCTCCGCCGGCTGCCGGGTGCGCGAGATCCGCCTCGCCGACGGCGAAACGGAGGAAGCCGACATCCAGCTCTCCACCTACGTGGCGCGCGAAGCGATCAAGAAAGGGACGGCGGCCTTCGGCGAGGGCGCCCGGCTGCGCCCGGTGAGCGTCAAGGACGTGGACCCTTCCAGCGAAGCCGAGGACGCGCACACCGCTCCGGCTCCCGGGCTGGAGGGCAACCCGGAAAAGCACCCGTTCGCCTTCCTGCAGGGCGTGCGCTACCGGGCCGAGTCGGACCACGAGGGCCTGCAGGCGCTGGTCAACCGGTGCCTGGGGGCCAGCGATCCCGTCACACTCGAGCTCCGCGGGCGCCTGGGCGCACAGGCCGTCAATGCCGTGCTGAGCCGCAAGCAATTCACGCCCGCACTGGGCTGGGGCATGGCGGCGAGCGTCGTGGGCGCCGGCGGGCTGGCCTTGTTGCTGGACGTCGCGGCCTGGGGCGCGGTGAAGGCGCAGGTAGCCGCCGCGCTCGGCGAGGACCACCCCGCCACCCAGATGACGGAAGCGCTGCTGGCGTCCCTCACGGCGCTGTTCGCGGAAACCGTGGACTCCCTCATCATCAAGCGGCTGATCGGCACATACCAGGGCGAACCCCTGCTGCCGGAAACGTTCGCGCAATTCATGGACGACCTGAAGGACTCCGCGGTCTCCGGATCCATCGCGGCCGTCGGGGCGATTCCCAACAACGTCGCCGAATTGACGCAGCAATGGGCCATGGAGCCTGTCACCATGGCCACCAACCAGATCGCCGCCTCCACCTCGGGGGCGATGGTGCCGCGGGAAGTCGCGCAGGCCCATGGCGAAATGGCGGCGGGGGTCCTGCAGCGCATGAACGATGGCTTCCTGCCGCCCCCCGACGTGGCGCTGGCCGCGGGATCCAGCGAGGCCCAGGCCCGGCGCGCGCTGGCAGACCATGCCATGGCGGACACGCAGGGCGCCCTGGAAGTGGCGCCCGGCCACGGGCTGGCCATCAACTCGATGGGCATCGGTTCGGTCATCAGCCTGTTGGCCGGCTTCGTGCCCTTCGACACCATGTCCCGCACCCACGTGCTCAAGCCGGTGGTGCAGAAGATCGTCACCATCATGGTCAACACGCCCACCGAGGTGCTCAGCATGGGCACGGGCATCCTGACCGCCAACCACCTCGGGGGGGTCTTCGGTCTCACCACGGATGAAGAGAAAAACAACCTCATCACCGAGCTGATCGTCAACAAGGCGATAGCGCGCCTTGAGCAGGCACAGGCCCGGCCCGGGCAGACTTCCAGCATCCAGATCACCGAGGAAGAGCTGCGCGCCATCGAGCACCCCGCCATGGCGCTGACCTTCCCGGCTGGCCGGGCCATCGTGAACACGATGAACGGGGTGACCGACCTGATCGCACGCTGCTGGGGCGCCCTCCGCGGCGTGCCCGACGAGCGCCCCGGAGAGCAGGTGGATACGCGCGACCTGATGCAGCGCATGGCAGAACGGGGCCGCCATTCCGCACCGGTGTGACGCAGGCAGGCCCTGCGCGGCACGGCGGCGGGCGGAAGGCATGCACAATCGCGGCATGTCTTCCCCCTCCTCCCCGTTGTCGTCCTCCATCGCCGACCTGCGCAAGAGCTACGAGCGCGCCGAGCTCGGCGAGGAGGCCTCGCATGCCGATCCACTGCGGCAGTTCGACCAGTGGCTGCAGGAAGCCGTGGCCGCCCAGGTGCCCGAACCCAATGCCATGACGTTGGCCACCGTGGGCGCGGACCTGCGCCCGAGCACGCGCGTGGTGCTCATCAAGGGCTACGACGAGCGCGGCATCGTGTGGTACACCAATTACGAAAGCCGCAAGGGCCGCCAGCTGGCCGGCAATCCGTTCGCGGCCCTGCAGTTCCACTGGATCGAGCTCGAGCGCGTGGTGCGCATCGAGGGCCGGGTCGAAAAAGTGAGCGATGCCGAAAGCGACGCCTACTTCGCCAGCCGGCCGCTCGATTCGCGCATCGGCGCCTGGGCGAGCCCGCAGAGCGAGGTGATCTCCGGCCGGGGCGTGCTGGTGGCCAATGCGGCGAAATACGGTGCGCAGTTCCTGCTGCAACCGCCCCGCCCGCCGCACTGGGGCGGCTACAGGCTCCAGCCCGACCGCTGGGAGTTCTGGCAGGGACGCAAGAGCCGCCTGCACGATCGCCTTTGCTATCGGGCGGAAACCCAGGGCACCTGGATGCGCGAGCGCCTCGCACCGTGACCCTTTCCACGGCCCTGTGAAAGCGGCAGGGCGCGGCGGCCGGAGCGTCCCGGTGGCGTGGCGTTTCAGTGCCAGAGCCGCTGGGCCAGCAGCAGCATGACCGGCACGGTGGCGAGCGCCAGCGCGGTCGAGAGCGCGATGCTGGCCGATACCTCGTCCTGCATGGTGCCGTAGCGCTGGGTGAAGAGGAACACGTTGGCCCCCACGGGCAGCGCCGCGGCCGTGAACATCACCGCCACCGAAAGGCCGGACAGGCCCATGCCCCAGGCCAGCGCGAACAGCAGCAGCGGGTGGGCGATGTTCTTGACCACGGCGATGCCCAGCGCCTCCCGTGCATGGTGGCCGACCTTGGTGTAGGCCAGCGTCACCCCCACCAGCAGCAGCGCCATGGGGCCGAGCGCGGTGCCCAGCACCTGCAGCGGCTTGTCGATCACCTCCGGCAATACCAATCCTGTCTGGCCGAACAGCAGGCCTGCCAGGATGGGCAGCGGCACCGGGTGCACGATGCCGTTGCGCACCGCCTGCAGCACGGTGTGCAGCACCGGGCGCGGCGCGCTGCGGCCCGAGCGCTGGCTCTCGCGCGCCTCGGCCAGTTCGAACACGACCGTGGCAGCCGTGAGCAGCACGAGCGCGTGCAGCGAGATCAGGGTGAAGAGCGTCACCAGCCCTTCCTTGCCGTACACCAGCCCGACCAGCGGCACGCCGATCATTATGTTGTTGCTGAACATGTTGGCCAGGCCGCGTGCCGCCGCGCGGGTGGAAAAGCCCGCGAAGGCCATAGTGACGATGAACACCAGGCTCGCCGCCAGGAAATACAGCGCCACCGGCTCGAAGTTGAGGTCCTGGACCCGCACCGCGCCCATGGTGCGGAACAGCAGTGCCGGCGTGAGCACCAGGAAGACGATGTTGGAGAGGTCCTTGATGGCCGTGGCCCGCACCCAGCCGATGCGGGCCGCGAAGAATCCGATGGCGATGCACAGGATGACGGGAACGAGGGAGGCGAAGACGGGAGAGTTCACAGGCGGATGCGAGTCACTTTTGCAGGGACGCCATCGCCGCCTGCAGCGTGCTCTGCGCAGAGGGATCGGCCACGATCTGGTCCGGCGCCACGCCGTTTCCCTGGATGCTCCGGCCGCCCGGGGACATCCAGTAGGCCGTCGTGAACTTGATCGCACCCTTTTGCATCGGGCGGATGGTCTGGATGCTGCCGCGCCCCGCCGTGGGCCGGCCGAAGACCCGTGCCCGCCGGTGGTCCTGCAGGGCGGCCGCGACGATTTCCGCGCCCGACGCCGTGTCGGCATCCACCAATACCGCCAGCGCCATCGTGCGGATCTGCGGCGGCAGGTTCTCCAGCGGATCCTGCCGGCCTGCGCCCCGGTAGGCATCGGGGGTGGCCAGGTAGGTGGCGCCGGCCTGCGCCCCCGCGCCGGAGGTCTTCATGACCACCGTATCCCTGGGCAGGAACATGGAGGCAATGCCCACCGTCGATTCGACGAGGCCTCCCGGGCAACCGCGCAGATCCAGGATCATGGCGTTGAACGGTTCCACCTGCCACGCCCCGGCGATCGCTTCCGCGGCCTCCTGCAGCGCCGAGGCGTTGAAGTGCGGCACGCGCAATTGCGCCATGCCCGGTGCCGGCCGCGACAGCGACACCCTGGGGGCCGCATAGGCCCGTCGCTCGACCGCAATGGTGAGGACGGACAGCGAGGACTCCCGGAAAACGGTCAGCGCCACCGTGCTGCCGGCGGGACCGGACAGGAGCTGGCGGACCCTGGCGCCCTCCAGCCCCTTCACCCGCGCGCCATCGACCGCGTACAGCCGGTCGCCGGAAGCGATGCCCGCCTGCGCGGCCGGACTGCCCTCCAGCGGCACGAGTTGGTATTGGTGGTCGCGGTAACGGAGCTGGACCCCGATGGCCTCTGCGTCGGGGGCTGCAGGTTGGCGCTGCGCTTCAAGCTCCGCGGCCGTGAAGTACTCGCCGCTGTCCGGATCCGCCTCACGCACCATGCCCTTGGTCGCCGCGACGAGCAGTGCGCGGTCGTCAGGCTTCTCCACCAGGGAAGTCTGCAGTTCGCGGTACACGCTGGCGAGGATCTGCAGTTCCTCCTTCGGTATCGGTCCGGCGGGCTGGGCTGCGGCGTGCGCCGACGCGAACAGGGCCAGAACGAAGGCAAAGGCGGAATGGAGCGGTGGGGGAGTCATCTGGAAAGGTAGGGGGCGTCGCGCGACGGAGGATTATCCCGCGTGGAGGCCGCGTGCCGGCCCGCCGCATGGCATGCCGCCGAGCCCCCCAAAAACCGCAGCTTCATCGCTATGCGCCCCGCTTTTCCCAACCGGCCGTGGGGCGCCGCATGGTGCAATTGCCTGCAATGACGCCGATCGTTCCCATGACCTCTCCCCTCATCGAACGCCTGGCCCGCGACGGCCGCCTGGACCGGATCTTCGTCGATGGCGGCTGGCGGCGGCCGGAGGGAACGTCCCGCGCGACCGTCATCGACCCTTCCACCGAGCAGCCACTGGCGGAGATCGCACTGGGCGATGCCCGGGACGCGGCGGCTGCGATCGCCGCGGCGCGGCGCGCCTTTCCTGCCTGGTCGGCAACCAGGCCGCAGCAGCGTGCCGCCCTGCTGGGCCGGCTGCATGCCCTGGTCCTGGAGCGTGCGGAATCGTTCGCCCAGGCGATCTCGCTGGAAATGGGGTCCGCCATCGCCGTGGCGCGCGCCGCGCAGGTGCCGATCGCCGCGGAGCACTTGCGCGTGGCCCGCGACCTGGCGGCCAGCCACCCGTTCGTCACCCATCGGGACGGCATGGCCATCGTGCGCGAGGCCATCGGCGTCTGCGGCCTGATCACGCCCTGGAACTGGCCGCTCTACCAGATCACTGCCAAGGTAGGGCCGGCGCTGGCCGCGGGATGCACCGTGGTGCTCAAGCCCAGCGAGCTGTCCCCGTTCAGCGCGATGCTCTTCGCCGAGGCGATGCAGGACGCCGGGATGCCTGCCGGGGTGTTCAACCTCGTGGCGGGCGAAGGGCCGGAGGTGGGTGCCGCGCTGGCGTCCCATCCCGAGGTGGACATGGTCTCGATCACCGGCTCCACGCGGGCCGGCGTCCTCGTGGCACAGGCGGCCGCGCCCACGGTCAAGCGCGTGGCCCAGGAGCTGGGCGGAAAGTCTCCCAATGTCATCCTGCCGGATGCCGATCTTTCGGTGGCCGTGCCGGCCGGCGTGGCGGCGGGCATGCGCAACGTGGGCCAGTCCTGCAGCGCACCGACGCGCATGATCGTGGAGCGCGCCCGCCTGGCCGAGGCCGAGCGCCAGGCGGCCGATGCGGTGTCGCGCATGGTGGTCGGCGATCCCCGGTCGGAGCGGACCACGCACGGCCCGGTGGCCAACCAGGCCCAGTTCCACCGGGTGCAGGAGATGATCGCCGCCGGGATCGAGGAAGGTGCGCGCCTGGTCTGCGGCGGCCCCGGCCGCCCGGCGGGCCTGGAGCGCGGCTTCTACGCGCGCCCGACCATCTTCTCCGATGTGCATCCGCGGATGCGGATCGCCCAGGAAGAAATCTTCGGACCGGTGCTCGTCCTCATTCCCTACGACACGGTCGATGAAGCCGTGGACATCGCCAACGACACCATCTACGGCCTGGGCGCCCACGTGCAGGGCGCCGATCCCGTGGCGGCCCGGGCGGTCGCGATGCGGATCCGTGCCGGGCAGGTGCACATCAACAACCCCGCCTGGAGCCCGCACGCTCCCTTCGGCGGCTACAAGCAATCGGGCAACGGGCGCGAGTACGGCGTCGAGGGGCTCCACGAGTACCTGGAAACCAAGGCCATCCTGGGCTGGGCCGGGGAGCCGGACGCATGACCGCCGCATCGCCGCCCCGGCGCCCCGCACCGTCCCTGCGTTCCGTTCCGACCGAAAAGCGAGATCCTTCCATGCAACAGCCGCTGCGCCTCATCGAGACGTCGTCCCCCCTGCCCACCAGCGCCGATGCCGTCGTGATCGGGGGCGGGATCATCGGCGTCTTCACCGCGTACTACCTGGCGCGCAGGGGCATGTCGGTCGCCCTGGTCGAAAAGGGCTGGATCGGCGCCGAACAGTCCAGCCGCAACTGGGGCTGGTGCCGGCAGCAGAACCGCGACGCCCGGGAACTGCCCATGGCCACCAAGAGCCTGGAACTCTGGGAGCAGTTCGCCGCCGAGTCCGGGGAGGACACGGGCTTCCGGCGCTGCGGCCTGTTCTACTTGAGCAACGACGAGGCCGAACTTGACCGCTGGGCGCGCTGGGGCGTCTTCGCGAAGTCCGCCGGCGTTGTCACGCACATGCTGAGCGCCGAGGATGCCACTCGGCGCGGCAGTGCGACCGGCCGGCCCTGGAAAGGCGGCGTGCTCTCCCCCAGCGACGGCACGGCCGATCCCGCCAAGGCCGCTCCGGCTGCCGCCTCCGCATTCATGAAGCTCGGCGGCACCGTGCACCAGAACTGCGCCGCCCGGGGCATCGAGCTGCAGGGCGGGCGCGTCAGCGGCGTGGTCACCGAAGCCGGAACCATCCGCACGCGCATCGCGATCTACGCCGGGGGCGCATGGGCCTCCTCGTTCTGCCGCCAGCTGGGAATCCGCTTCCCCCAGGCGACGGTCCGCCAGTCCATCGTGCGCGTCTCGGCCATCGCCGAGGCGCTACCCGACACTCTGCACACGGCAGGCGTGTCCCTCACCCGGCGCAGCGACGGCAGCTACACGCTGGCCATCAGCGGGCGTGGCCGGGTGGACCCGACGCCGCAGCTGCTGCGCTTCGCACCGCAGTTCGTCCCGATGTTCGCCAAGCGCTGGCGCAATGTGTTCCCGGGCGGCCTGGAAGGCATCCGGAGCGGCCACGAAACGCTGAGCCGCTGGCGCCTCGATGCGCCGACGCCGATGGAGCGCATGCGCGTACTCGATCCGAAGGCGGACCCTGCGGCCGTGCGGGAAACCCACCGCCGGGCCGTCGCCCTGCTGCCCGCCCTGCGGGAAGCGCACATCGCCAACGCCTGGGCCGGCTACGTGGACAGCACGCCCGACGGCGTGCCGGGCATCGGCGAGGTGCCGGGCATCCCCGGGTTCATCCTCGCTGCCGGTTTCTCCGGCCACGGTTTCGGCATCGGGCCGGGGGCCGGCCACCTGATCGCCGACCTCGCCAGCGGCGACACCCCCCTCTTCGACCCCCGCCCCTACGATCCCGAGCGGTTCCGGAACTCGGCGTGGGGCAAGGTCGCGGATTTCTAGGCGACCATGCACCCGGAACTCGCCGTGTTCTCGCACAGGCACCTGGAGGGCGCCTGGAAGCTCTCCCGGGAAATGTCGTGGCCCTACCGGCTGGAAGACTGGCGCTTTGCGCTCGACCAGGGCCAGGGCTTCGTGCTGCAGCACGGCCAGGAGGTGTTGGGTACCGCGGCCTGGTGGGCCTACGGCGAGACGCATGCGTCCGCCGGCATGGTCATCGTCGCCGGGGCCGCCCAGGGGCACGGCTACGGGGCCCGGTTGATGGACGCGCTGCTCGCGGCGGCCGGGCCCCGCACCATCACGCTCAACTCGACGGCCGAGGGCCTTGCGCTGTACGAGCGGCGCGGCTTCGTGCGGACTGGCGAAATCGCCCAGTACCAGGGCGTTCCCCTCGCCATCCCGGAAATGCCCTCCGGCATGGCGCTCCGGCCGATACGACCGGCGGATTTCGCCGCCATCGCCCGCCTGGACCACGCGGCCACGGGATGGCACAGGCCGGACATGCTGCGAGCGCTCATGCAGGTGGCGGATGGCCACGTGCTCGAGCGCGGCGGACAGGCCTGCGGATACGCCCTGTCGCGCCCTTTCGGCCGGGGACACGTCATCGGCCCGGTGGTGGCGCCCGGCGCGGCGGATGCGCGGGCCCTGGTGGCGGCGGCGCTCGCCCGCCTGGGGCGCGTTTTCGTCCGCATCGACACCCCCGTGGCGCTGCAGCTCGGCGACTGGCTCGACACCACCGGGCTGCATCGGGTCGGCGGCGCCACCACCATGGTCCTCGGCCCCCGGAAGCCGGCGGCGGGGCCGGAGCAGCTGTTCGCGCTCGCCAACCAGTCCTTCCACTGAGCGCACCCCTTTTTCCGGAGATGCCATGCGATTCGCATCCTATTGGCTCGACACCTCGGAACCCTTCCGGAGCGCTGCCTCCGGGCCCGTCGAGGGCCACTGCGATGTCGCCATCATCGGCGGCGGGCTGACGGGTTCCTCCGCCGCCCTGGCACTCGCCAGGAAAGGGGCGAAAGTGGTGCTGCTCGAAGCCTCCACCATCGGCAACGCCGCGTCGGGACGCAACGGCGGCATGTGCAACAACGGCTGCGCTCACGACTACGGCATGCTGTCCGCGCGGCTCGGGCCCGAGGCTGCCAGCCGGCTCTACCGGGCCTTCGACGCGGGCGTCGATCTGGTGGAGCGGCTGGTCGCGGAAGAGCACATCGACTGCAGCTTCGCGCGCGTCGGCAAGATCAAGCTCGCGGCGAAGCCCGAACATTACGACAAGCTGGTGCGCGCACAGGCCCTGCTGGCCGCCAGCGTCGATCCCGACACCGCGATGGTGGCCCGTGCGGACCTGGCAGCCGAAGTGGGCTCGGACAGCTTCCATGGCGGACTGCTCTACCGCAAGAGCGCGGGCATGCACGTGGGGCGCTTCGTGCGGGGCCTCGCGGAGGCTGCGGCCCGGCGCGGAGCGGAGATGCACGAGCACACGCCGATGACCGGCCTGAGCCCCGCATCCGGCGGCGGCCACGTGATCGAAACGCCCCGGGGCCGCCTGCAGGCCGCGCAGGTCCTGCTGGCGAGCGGTACCTCCCATACGGGGCCGCTGGGGTGGATACGCCGCAGGATCGTGCCGGTGGGGGCCTTCCTGATCGTCACGGAGCCGCTGCCCGTCGCGGTGCTCGACCGGATCATGCCCCGGCGCCGGATGGCCGTGGACACCAACCACATGGTGACCTACTTCCGCGCCACGCCGGACAACCGCCTGCTCCTGGGCGGACGGGCGCGCTTCGCCGTGTCCAATGAGACGTCCGACCGCAAGAGCGGGGCCATCCTGCAGGCCTCGCTGCGCCGCATCTTCCCCGAGCTGGGCCAGGCACGCATCGACTATTGCTGGGGCGGCATGGTGGACATGACGCGGGACCGGCTGCCGCGCGCCGGAGAGCGCAACGGCATCTACTACTCCATGGGCTACAGCGGCCACGGAACCCAGATGTCCACCCTGATGGGCTCCATCATGGCGGAGGTCATGGACGGCCGCACCGACCTCAACCCCTGGAAGGACTTCGACTGGCCGGCCATTCCCGGCCACTTCGGCAAGCCCTGGTTCCTGCCGCTCGTCGGCGCCTGGTACCGGCTCAAGGACAGGCTGTCCTGAGCAGGGGCAGGCGCCCCTGCCCACCGGGTTACGTCAGAAGTCCACCTTCACGCCCACCTTCAGGCTGCGTCCGGGCAGCGGCGCCTTCGGGAACGCCGTGGTCGTCAGGATCGAGGTGGGGCTGTAGGCCAGCTTGTCGGTGATGTTGTCCAGCCGTGCGTACCAGAGTGCGGTGCTCCGGGTGGCGCCGAACTGCCATTGCGTGCGGTAACCAAGCGAGGCGTTCCACAGCGTGTAGGCGCCGGTCGCTCGCGTACCGTCGTCGGGCACGCGGTCCTGGGCGGCCAGGTAGTCGAAACCGAGCCCTGCGCGCCAGGGGCCGCTCGCCCACAGCAGCGTGCTGCCCAGGCGCAGGGGCGCGATGCGCGGCAGCGGCTGGCCGGTGTCGCGGTTGGTGGCGCGCACGATGTCGCCACGCAGTTGCAGGTCCAGCGTGGAGCCGTCGCCGAGCAGGCGGGACGCCGGGGCCACCACCCCGCTTTCGCCCACCAGCCGTACGCTGCCGCTGGCCTCCAGGCCGTAGAAGCGCGCGCGCACGCCCTGGTAGCGGTACTCGGGCAGCGCGCCGTCCGTTCCGGCCGGCACCACGTCCCCCTCTTCCGAACGCAGCAGCCCGGTGGGCGTGAGGCCGATGTAGTTGGAGAACTGGCTCAGGAAGGCCGTGGCGGCGAAGCGGTTCGGGCCACTCTTCCACGCAGCGCCCACGTCCACGCTGGTCGCCTTCTCCAGGCCCAGGCCCGGATCGCCCGTCTCCCAGGCCCCCGTGGCCACGTGCGGGCCATTGGCGAACAGCTCGTAATCCTTCGGCGCGCGCTGGGTGTACGAGAGGTTGGACGTGAGCTGCCAGGCGGGCGTGAGGTTGAACAGCGCGCCCACGGCGGCGCTGTGCGGATGGAAATCGTGCTTGCCGACGGCGAAGCGGTCCACCTCCGGGCTGCCGAAGGATTCGACCGTGTCCCGCTCCGCGCGGGCGCCGAAAGTCAGCTTGCCCCAGTCCATGCCCAGCTCCTCGTGCAGGAAGAGCGCGGTGCTGCGGCTGCGGCTGCGGGGCGCGAAGGCCTCCTCGCCCTCGGCCGAGAACCGCGAGGCCTCGGCCTGCAGGCCGATGACGCCCTGCAGCCGGCCGATGGGCGCGTGCTTCGCCTCCACCCGCAAATCGTTGCCACCGTTGCGGAACGTGGTGCCGGGAGCGCCGCCCTCGTACTCGGTGTGGCGGTAGTCCGTGTGGCTGGCCTGCACGCGCACGCTCTGCAGCGGGCCCGCGCCGAAGCGCCACAGGCCGTCCAGCGCGTAGCGGTTGGAGCGCATGCCGATCGTCACGTCGTCCTCGGCCACCGTGCCGTAGTCGCTGCGGTAGGTGCTGGCCGACAGGCCCAGGTAGCCCTGGTCGAAGAACGCCGTTCCGCCCACGGCGCCGCCGCGCGTGTGGCTGGCCGAGTTGCAGATGCGCCGCGCCAGGCCGGGAGAGCCGGGCTTCTCGCAGGCCAGGTCGATGGGCACGCGCACATCGTCCGTATTGCGGTCGAACACGTCGGCGTGCAGCGCGAAGCGGTCATTGCCGCCCTCCACCATCGCCGCGCCCGCGCGTTCGCCGTTGCCGGTGGCGGCCGAGGCTTCGGCCTTGCCGTCCACGCCGTTCAGCGGCTCGCGCGGGATGCGGTTGTCGATGACGTTCACCACGCCACCCACCGCGCTGCCGCCATACAGCAATGCGGCCGGGCCGCGCAGCACCTCGATGCGCTCGGTGGTCAGGGCCTCGGTGGGCACGGCATGGTCGAAGCTGAGCGCCGATGCATCCAGCGTGGCGCCGCTGTTCTGCAGCACGCGGATGCGGTCGCCGTCCAGCCCGCGGATGATGGGCCGGCTGGCGTTGGGGCCGAAGTAGGTGCTGCTCACGCCCGGCAGGCCGTCCAGCGTCTGGCCGAGGGTGGATTCGGTGCGCAGGGTGAGATCGTCGCCGGACAGCTGGGCAGCGGGCACGACCACCGTGTCGGTACCCAGCGGATTGCCGGTGACGGTCACCTCGGGCAGGCGCGCCCGGGGCGTGGCGGAGGTGTTGTCGGTGTCGGCCGTTTGCGCACGGGCACCGGAGGCCGCCAGCAGCAGCACGGCACAGGCGAGCGGATGCAGCGCGGCGCGGCGGGAGCGGCCCGGGAGGGAGAAAGCGTTGGAATTCATGGCGGACGACGAAAAAAGGAAGGGAACACGGCGCCGCGCGCGTCATGCCTGCATGCCCGGTGCAGGCATGCAGGCGCCACGGCGGGCACACAGCGGATGCTGAAAAGGAGGAAGGCCGCAGCACCCTGCCGGGTCGAGCGGCGGGGGGCGGATCAGGCCGCGCGGGAATGCGGCGGCGCGCGGGCCAGGAAGGCGCGCTGCGGCCGCGCGCCCACGCCCGTGGCGGGCGGGTCGTCAGGTGCCGGCGCCGCCGCCGGCATCACTACCGGCAACAATGCCGGCAGCAGGGCCGCGCCGAAGAGCGACTGGTCCAGCAGATGGCAGTCGCTGTCCGCATGGTGGGAGAACAGCGCCTCCAGCAGGCCCGCGCCTTGGGCCTGCCCCGGGGACGCGGCAAGGCCGTCATCGGACGGCGCCGCGCCGGCGGCCTGCGACGCCATGGCCGCCACCGGCCCGTGCACCACCTGGTGCACGCGGCCCAGCACGGGAGCGAGCACCAGGGCCGCCGCCAGCCACATCCAGAGCGCGAAAGCACGGCCGCGCCTCCACCGGGAGCCCGTCGATGGCGGGGCGCCCATGGAGCGGCGGAGCGTGGCGGCGGACAGGATCACTTCACGGGCTCGGCGTTGACCATGCGGTAGAACAGGCCGTACTCGTCATTGCCCAGGGTCTTGAATTCGCCCTGCACCACGATGGGCTCCAGCGAATAGGGCACGCCCACGGAGGCCTTCACCTCCACCATGCTCTCCGGCCCGCCGGGAATGCAGAACGCGCAGGTCAGCGGCACGGAAGTGAGCAGGAAATGGCGCTGCAGCGGGCGCGTGTCCATGGGCACCATGAACCCCTGCAGGCGCTGCACCTTGCCATCCAGCGCCTTCTGCTCGGCATTGAAGACGGGCGCGATGCGCGTCTTCAGGGTCTTCTTGGTGAGGTTGGTGAGCGTGGACCACGGCACGACATCGTCGCGCCGCGGCAGTGGCTTGATCGGGCTCTGCGGGCTGTGGTAGCCGGGCCCCGAGCCGGCAGGCAGCCCCCCGGCACCGGGCGGGCCGCCGGGAAGGCCGCCCGCGGGCGCTCCGAGCGGCGACGACAGCACAGGGCCGCCCGCGCCCCCGCCACCGGGGGCCGGTGCAGACTCCTGCGCGGCCAGGGTGCCCGTGCAGGCCAGGGCACAGGCGAGGAACGAAAGCGGGAATTTCATCGGATACACGGTGTTCGCGGGGAGATCATCGCATGCGGCACCGGGCCCGGTACCGGCGTGCTCAATGCTGGTGCTTCATCCCGCAGAACTTGCCGATGGCCAGACCCTTGCAGGCGGCCTGGAGTTCCTTCACGCACTGGTCGTGCCCCTTGCCCGCCTCCAGGCATTTGGCGGCGGCCTCGTGTGCCGCAGCCATGGCCCGGTGGCGCTGGATGTCGGCCTGGATCTCCTTGTCGCCATGCGCATGCTCCTTGGTGTCCTGGGCATGGGCGGACAGAGCGCCCAGGGCCAGCAGCGGCGCGCAGGCGAAGGCAATGGCGGCGGATCGGAAAGTGCGGTGCATGGAGGTTCCTTTCGAAGATGGAAAAAACAAAGGTTGTGGAAACGGACCATCGGGGGTTCAGGGCTGCCCCAGCAGTTCGCCCGCATCGACGCGGTAGGCCTGCAGGGCCGGCAGCAAGGCGGCCAGCACGGCCAGCGCCGCCGCGAGCGCGAGAACGGCCCACTCCCCGGGCAGCCAGACCCAGCCGGTCACGGGCATGGCATTGCGCGCGGCCAGCAAACGCCCTACCCCTTCGACCAGCAGGTGCCCACAGGCCAGGCCCAGCAGCGAGGCGATCAGGGCGAGCCACAACGCCTCGCACAGCAGCAGCCCGCCCACGCGGGCCGGCGGTGCGCCCAGCATGCGCAGCATGGCGAGGTCGGCCCGGCGCTCGCGCACCGCGTTCCAGAGCGCGATGAACACGCTCAGCGCGGCCACGCCCAGCAGCACGCCGCCGAAGGCGCGCAGCACGTCGGCCCCTACCCCCAGCAGTCCCACGAGCCGGGTGATCTCCACCGCGGGCGATGCGGCCTGCATGGGCGTGCCGCTGTTGATGGCGCGCGGCAGCGTCACCGCCGCCAATGGGCTGCGGTAGCGCACCAGGGCCAGCGTGACCTCGCGCTCCTGGCGCAGCACCTCCAGATCGTCCGGGTCGTCGGCCTGCGCGGATTCATGCACCTTCCACACCGATTCCGTGGCGGTGAGCACCAGCCGGTCGAGCACGCAGCCGCACGGCTGCAGCACGCCCACCACGGTGTAGGGGTTGTCGCCATGCGCCTCCCCGCCCGGGGCCAGACCGTGCGTGCCGACGAAGGACTGCCCCAGCAGCCCGCCCGCCCCGCCGCCGAGGGTGCGTCCGGCATCACCGGCTGCGCGCCGCATCGCCCCTGCCACGGTGGCACCCAGCACGGCCTCCATGGGGCGGCTCCAGACGCGCCCGGCCGCCCATGCAGCACCGTAGTGGGCCGGATACTCCGGCGTCGTCCCGACGATGCGGTAGCCGGCGAAGCTGTCGCCCAGGCTGAGCGGAATCGCCTGCGCCACGAGCGGATTGCGCTGCAGCGCCTCGAAATCCTGCAGCGCGATGTTGCCGGGCGGCACATCGATGTGGAACACGCCTGCCAGGATCAGCTGCAGCGGACTGCCCTTGGCGCCGACCACGAGGTCGATCCCCTGGACATCGCGCTCGAAGCCCCGGTCCACCTGCTCGGACACCAGCAGCACGAGCACCACGGCGGCCAGCCCCAGCGTCAGCAGCAACAGGTTGAGCGCCGATGCCAGCGGGCGCGACCAGAGGTAGCGCCACGACAGCCACAGGAGTTCGCCCGCACGGGCCGCCGCGCTCATGGTCCGGCCCCCACGGCCGGGGCCCGTGCCTCCCGCTCCAGCGACACCGTGGCGGCCCGGGGCGCGAGCGCGTCGATCGCACGGCGGTCGTGCGTGGCGACCACCAGCGTGGCCCCGCAGCCGGCAGCGCTGCCGGCCAGCAGCGCCAGGGCAGCGGCGGCGGCCTCGTCATCTAGGCTGGCGGTGGGCTCGTCGGCCAGCAGCACCCGCGGCGACAGCAGCACGGCGCGCGCCAGCGCCACCCGCTGGGCCTGGCCGCCGGAGAGCTGGTGCGGATGGCGCCGGGCCAGCGCGCCGAGACCCAGCCGGTCCAGCACCGAGGCGATCGCCCCGTCGTCCCGGGGCAGTCCGGCCGCGAAGAAGGCCAGCGCAAGGTTCCCGGAGACGGTGAGCGCAGGCGACAGATGCAGCGCCTGCGGCAGGAAGCCGACGGTGCGCGCGCGCCACGCGTCGCGTGCTGACTGGCCGGGCCGGCCCTCCCCGGCCAGATTTCGGTCCGCCACCACCAGGGTGCCGGCCGATGCGGAGCGCAGGCCGGCGGCCAGCGCCAGCCAGGTGGACTTGCCGGAGCCCGAAGGCCCGCGCAGCAGCAGGCAGCCGCCCTGGGGCAGGTCCACGTCGGGAAAACGCAGGGAGGGGCCGCTGGAATGGGTGAATTCCAGCCCGCGCGACCGGATCATCCGCGGGTCTCCCCGGGCCCGGTGCGCGCGCATTCCGCGCACCGGCCGCGCACGGAGACATCCGCGGCCAGCTCGGCGTGGCCGGCTTCCGCCAGGGCCTGGAGCACGCGGCGCATGGCAGCGCGCAGCGGAGCCGCCCCGTCGGCGATGCGGAATTGGCGGTGGCATCCGGCGCATTCGAAGCGCGCGCCCCAGCGCTCCTGGGAACTGCCCGCCAGCGTGTAGCGTGTCACGCGCTGCGCATCCACATGGCGATCGAGCAGCCCGGCCACGGCAAGGCGGTCCAGCAGGCGATAGACCGTGACCCGGTTGGCCGGCACGCCGCGCCGCTCCAGCGCCGCGACGACCTCCGTGCCCGAGCGCGCGGCCGAAGGATCGGACTCCATCAGCGCCAGCACGGCCCGCACGGCCCGCGTGGAGCGCATGCCCTGGGGCAGCGCACGCTGCGCCGCGGAGGACGATGGCGCGGACGGGTCCGTGGATGCGGCGGGAATCGGCATGGCATGCGGCCTGTTAATGCAATCGTGTTGCATTATGCACCCAGGCCGCGCGCCAGCGGCCGGGGATGGCTATTCGGGCTTGAGGTAGCGCGCGAACGTCTTGCGGAATTTCTCCACCTTGGGCCCCACGACGAAGGCGCAATAGCCCTGCTCCGGATGGTTCAGGTAGTAGTCCTGGTGGTAGTCCTCGGCCGGCCAGTACGACTCCAGCGGCTGCACTTCGGTGACGATCGGCGCGCCGAACAGCCGGTCCTGCGACATCTGCCGCACCATGGCCTCAGCCAGTTCCTGCTGCGCGGGCGTGGTGGTGTAGATGCCGCTGCGGTACTGGGTGCCCACGTCGTTGCCCTGCCGGTTGAGGGTGGTCGGATCGTGGGTGGCGAAGAAGATTTCCAGGATCTCCTGCAGGCCGATGACTTCGGGGTCGAAGGTCAGCCGCACCACTTCCGCATGGCCCGTCCTGCCCGAGCAGACCTGCTCGTAGGTCGGATGCGGTACCTGGCCATTGGCATAGCCGCTCTCGACGTCCGTGACGCCGCGCACGCGGTCGAAGACGGCCTCGGTGCACCAGAAGCAGCCACCGCCCAGGGTGATCGTTTCGGATGAAGTGTTGCTATGGCTTTCCATGGTTTTCCTGTGCTGTGGAGGGTGGCGGAACCACCGCGGCAGCATATCCCCGACGCCAGCGGTGTGCCGCCATGCTAGCGATCGGCACGCCTGGTTGCAGTAGGACGCGGTCGTCCTGCCTGTTTCGGCCGCGTATGCCCGGAGACCGGTTGACGCAGCCGAAGCCGGTCGCTACATTACTAACCAGTCAGTCATTAATATGGCCTCCCGCTCTCCCGCCCCTCCTCTGTCTTCCGCGCCATCGCCCCGCCGCGCCCGCCGCAAGGAAGCGCGTCCGGGCGAGTTGCTCGAGTCCGCACTCGACCTGTTCGTGGAGCGCGGCTATGCCGCCACCAAGGTGGACGAGGTGGCGGCGAGGGCCGGGGTGTCCAAGGGCACGCTGTTCCTGTATTTCCCGAGCAAGGAAGACCTCTTCAAGGAAGTCGTGCGCCACAACCTGGGACGGCACTTCGCCGATTGGGACGTGGAGATCGAGCACTACCCCCACAGCACGTCCGAACTGCTGCACCATGCCTACGAACTCTGGTGGACGCACATCGGATCCACCAAGGCCTCCGGCATCTCCAAGCTCGTGCTGAGCGAGGCGCACAACTTTCCGGACATCGCGGCTTTCTACCGCGACGAGGTCGTGCTTCCCAGCCACCGCCTCATCCGCCGCATCCTCGAACGTGGAGTGCAGCAGGGCGAGTTCCGCGAACTCGACCTCGACTGCGCCGTGCACGTGGTGGCCGCGCCGCTCGTGTTCATGATGATGTGGCGCCATTCGGGCGTCTGCATGCCCGAGTCGGGCGACGTGACGCCGCAGCGCTTCATCGACGCGCAGGTGGACAACCTGCTGGCAGGCTTCTGCGTGCGGCAGGACCGGGTCGCCGCCGTGCCGCAGGCACAGCCGCCGGCCCGCGCGCCTAAAATCGACGGTTTGTCCTGATCCCGTGCACCGGAGAAATCCCCCATGACCCTTCCCTACAACACGACCGCCGACGCCAGCGATCCCGTGACGCTGTCCCGCTACAACATGATCGAGCAGCAGATCCGCCCGTGGAATGTGCTCGACGCCGATGTGCTGGATCTGCTGAACGTCGTGCGCCGCGAGGATTTCGTGCCCCCCGCCTACCGGGGCATGGCGTTCATGGACATGGAGATTCCGCTCAACCCCTCCACCGAGGAAGCCCAGCGCCTGGGCCAGTGCATGCTGGCTCCGCGCGTGGAAGCCCGCCTGCTGCAGGACCTGCAGGTCAAGCCGACCGACCGGGTGCTGGAGATCGGCGCCGGCTCCGGCTACATGGCGGCCCTGCTCGCGCACCGCGCCGAGCATGTGGTCACGCTGGAGATCGTGCCCGACCTGGTGGAATTCGCCCGCGAGAACCTGCTGAGTGCCGGCATCGACAACGTGGCGGTGCGCCAGGGCGACGGCGCGCGCGACGCCATCCCGGACGGCCCGTTCGACGTCATCGTGCTGAGCGGATCGGTGCATGAAGTGCCGCAGCACCTGCTGGCGCTGCTGCGCGAAGGCGGCCGCCTGGCAGCGATCATCGGCGACGAGCCCGTGATGCGCGCCACTTTCGTGCACCGCACGGGCGACCGCTTCGCGACCACGTACCCATGGGACACCAACGCGTCGCGCCTGCTGCACTTCCCGGAGCGCCCCCGCTTCACCTTCTGACTCAGGACCTCTCCTCCATGATCGACCACGTACGTCCCGCCCAGCTCGACGAATGGTTCTCCGCCCAGGCCGGCGGTGGACGCCCCCTGGTGCTGGACGTGCGCGAGCCCTGGGAACTGCAGACCGCGAGCGTGCGCGCTCCGGAAGGCGGCGGCTTCGACATCGCCGCCATTCCCATGGGCGAGATCCCCGCCCGGCTCGACGACCTGGAGGCGGAGCGCCCCGTCGCCTGCCTGTGCCACCACGGCGTGCGCAGCCTGCGGGTGGCGGCTTTCCTCGAACAGCACGGATTCCAGCGGCTGGCCAATATCTCCGGCGGCATCGACGCCTGGTCGCACGAGCGCGACCCCGGGGTGCCCCGCTACTGACATCGTGGTACCGGCTCCGCGCCCGTCCTCCTGGAGGCCGGGCGGGATGCCTGCCGCCCGAACGGTCCGCCCAACGGTTCATCAGCCAGGAAAGAGACGCTTGTCCGCCATGACTTCCCGACGCACGCAACTGCATTCCCGCCGCGCCGCCGGCGCACTGGCCTTCGTCCTCGCGGCGGCGGCCGGGGCCGTCTCCGCCCAGAGCCTGCCGGCGCTCTATGACATCGCGCAGGGCTACGACGCCCCGCTGCAATCGGCGCTGGCCGATGCGCAGGCCGCGGGCAGCCGCGCGGAACAGGCGCGCGCCGGGCTGCTTCCGAGCGCGGGGCTCTCGGCGGGCACCTCCTACACCCGCACCGACGTGAACCGCCCGCCGCTGGATATCGGCACGCCGCAGCAGGCAGCGGGCCTCACGGCCTCTCAGCCGCTCTACCGCCCCGCCAACCGCATCGCGTTCGAGCAGGGGCAGCGCGGCGCGGACATCGCCCAGGCCCGGGTCGAGGCCGCCCGCCAGGACCTCGTCGTGCGGCTGGCGCAGGCCTATTTCGACGTGCTGGCGGCCCGGGACACCCTCACCTTCCTGCGGGCCCAGAAAGCCGCGGTGTCGGAGCAGCGGGCGTCGGCGCAGCGCAATTTCGAGGTGGGCAACGCCACCATCACCGACTCGCGCGAGGCCCAGGCACGCTTCGATCTCGTCGAGGCCCAGGAGATCGCGGCGGACAACGACCTGCGCGTCAAGCAGCTCGCGCTGGAACAACTGGTCGGCCGTCCGGGCGTGTCGCCCCTGCCCCTGGCGCAGCCCGTGCAGTTGCCCGCCGTGGCGCCGGCCGACGCGGAAGCGTGGGTGCGGACGGCGGACGAACTGCAGCCCCAGTTGCGCCAGGCCGCCATCGCTCTGGATGTGGCACGCCTGGAAACACGCAAGGCCGAGACCGGCCACCTGCCCACGGTGGACCTGCAGGCAGGCTACAACGTGGTCCGCAACCCCAATGGCACCACCACGCTCCCGCACATCCACTCCACCGCCCGCGCCGCCACGGTCGGCGTGCAGATGACACTGCCGCTGTTCGCGGGCTTCGCGGTGCAGAACCGCATCCGCGAAACCCTGTCTCTGGAAGACAAGGCACGAGCCGACCTGGAAAACGCCCGCCGCACCGTGGCGCAGGCCGTGCGCAGTGCGTTCTATGGGGTGCAGTCCGGCCAGGGCCAGGTCCGTGCGCTCGAGGCCGCGGAGGCATCGAGCCAGAGCGCGCTGGACGCCAACCGGCTGGGCTACCAGGTCGGCGTACGGGTGAACATCGATGTGCTCAATGCGCAGAGCCAGCTCTACCAGACCAAGCGCGACCTGGCCCAGGCGCGCTACAACGTGTTGCTGGGCACGCTCAAGCTGCGCCAGGCCGCGGGCACGCTGGCGCCCGACGACCTGCAGGCCGTGGACGCGATCACCGCGCGTTGACCCGCCCTGGGTCAGAGGCCGGCGGGCGGCCCGCGCTCAGCGCGGCGGCGCTTCGGGGTTGAGTACCCGCTCCACCGTGGCGCGCGTCTGCACGCGGGGCTCCAGTCCCTGCAGGAACGGGTCGCCCAGCAGTTCCTCGGCCGTGCCGCGTGCGTCCAGCTGCTGGCCGATCATGCGGTTGATGAACCGCACCGCCGCGTCCAGCCGGTCCGGCGCGAGCGCCCTCAACGCTGGCGCGAACGGAAAGCTCTCCACGGTCCGCGATCCGGACATGCCGACCATGCCGGGCCGGTAGCCGGGCGACCTGAGCAGGCGCACCAGCAACTGGGCTGCTGCATACACATCGCTGCGGTGGTCCGCCCGCGCGGCGTGCATGTCCATGTAGCCCGGGGTGCCCTGTGCCCTCGGCCCACCCGACTCTCCGCCCTGCCCCATGTCCAGCAGCCGGAACATGCCGCGCTGCCGGTCGTACATCACGTTGTTGTGGGAAATGTCCTGGTGGACCACGCCTTCGTCGTGGAACCGCGCCAGGGCGATGAGCACGTCCGCGATCATGGTGCGCGCCATCTCCAGGTGCGCCGGCGCCGTGACGTCGCCGTCTTCCAGGGCGTACGGGGCCTCGCCGATCAGCTCGCCCGCCGGCGCGCCGTCGATCCACTCCGACAGGATGCCCAGCCGGTTCCCGATCTGGACGAGCCCGCGCACCTGCATGACCTGGGAGGTTCCCCGCAGCGCGATGGCCACCTGGAACTCCTGGTGGATGCGGTCCTTGTGTGCCTCGATGGCCTGGCGCAGCGCCTCGCCGTCCTCCTGCGGTTGCGCATGCAGGCGCGGGGGCAGCCGGTCCGCAGGATCGAGCGAGAGCATCGCCTTGAACACGAAGTCCCGTCCGTGGTCCTCTCCGCCCTGCATGAAATTCCTCGCCAGCCGGACGGCGTACACCTCCCCGGATGCTCCGCCCCCGATACGCTGCCACGCCGGTCCGGCAGCGTCCGGCGCCTCCCAGCCCGCATCGAGATC
Organism: Acidovorax sacchari; assembly: GCF_042847045.1. NCBI lineage: Bacteria > Pseudomonadati > Pseudomonadota > Betaproteobacteria > Burkholderiales > Comamonadaceae > Acidovorax > Acidovorax sacchari. The sequence goes on along the minus strand of NZ_AP035783.1, from coordinate 2,872,579 downwards.
GACCCGCTCGAACCCCTGTCTCACCTCGGCCGCGCCCGACCTCAGCGCCGCCAGCCGCGCTTCCCAGCCGGGCGGGCTGCCCATGGAATGCACCACGTGCGGGCTCAGAACGCCGGCCCCCGAGGAGGCACGCAATTCCGCCTGCATCCGGCGCTCCCGCCTCAGCGCGCGGACGGGGCTCCAGCATGTACCGTCGCGGTCCCGGGCTATCGGCGTGGAAGGGTCCAGCAGGGATGCCAGCGAGGACGGCTGGCTGCTGCCCGCACCGTGCGAGGGTCCGGCGCGCCGCGCGCCGGACCGCCCTCCATGGTCGAAAGACGATGGCGAGCGCGGGATGACGAAAGTGCTGGCGCGGCGCAGCGCATCGAGCGGCGTGAGCCGCGGCGCGCCTTCTGCCGATGGGCCCTCGCCGAACAGCCCACGCCGGCGCGCCAGCAACGGCACATGGGCGAGGGACTGCGGACCGGGCAGGCGCGGCGGGCCTGGAGGGTCCGCCTCCGGATTGGCGTACCCCTCGCCCTCACGGGCCGGGCGTACTGATGGAATGGAGAGCGGAGGCAGGCCTGCCATGGTCGTGGTGGAGCGGTGTCCTGAAGGAGGCCCCGATTGCAGCGATGGCGGCAGTGCCGCGCCATCCCCCGCCCGAAGCGCCGCACCCGCCGCCGAAGCGCCTCCGGGCCGGGTGCGTCACAACTGGTGCGCCACCAGCTTGAAGTCCGGATCGTCCGGATAGGAGCGCACCTCGAAGCCCAGCCGGCGCATCAGCTTGAGCATGCTCGGGTTGCCGGCCAGCACCAGTCCCTGGATTTCGGTCAGGCCCTTGTCGCGCGCGGCCTCCATGATGCTCAGCATGAGCCGCGAGCCCAGTCCGCGACCGTTGAAATCGTCGGCCACCACCAGCGCGAATTCGCAACTGGTCTGGTCCGGATTGGTCACGTAGCGCGATACGCCGACGATGCGCTCGGTGTTGCGTATCTCCCCGTCCTCACCCGCGCTGCGCTCGCGGTGCACGGCGACCAGGGCCATCTCCCGGTCGTAGTCGATCAGCGTGAAGCGCGCCAGCATGGATGCGGGCAGCTCCGCGATCTGCGAGATGTAGCGGAAATACCGGCTCTCCGGCGACAGTTCCTTCACCAGCCGCTGCAGCATCTGCGCGTCGTCGGGCCGTACGGGCCGCACCAGGAACTCGCCCCCGCCACGCATCGGCCAGACCTGCTCGTAGCGCGCCGGGTACGGAAGGATCGCCAGGTGCCCGTAGCCCTCGCTTCGGCCGGTGGCGCCCTGGGCGGTGTCGCGCACCACGATGCGCGCATCCACCGCGACCACGCCGCCGGCATCCACGATCAGGGGGTTGATGTCCATTTCGCGCAACTGCGGCAGCGCGCACACCATTTCCGAGACGCGCAGCAGGGTTTGCTCCAGCGCGTCCCGGTCCACGGCGCTGGCACCGCGCCATTCGCCCAGGGTTTCGGCCACGCGCGAGCGTTCGATGAGCCTGCGCGCCAGGAACTGGTTGAGCGGCGGCAGCTCCATCGCGCGGTCGTCGATCAGCTCGATCATGGTGCCGCCCGCGCCGAAGGTGATGACCGGCCCGAACGGGTCGTCGGTCACCAGGCCGATGCAGATTTCTCGCCCGCGCCGCGCCCGCGCCATCTTCTGCACCGTCACGCCGTTGATGCGGGCGCCGGGCTGCAGGCGGGCCACCCGCTGCACCATGTCGGTGTAGGCATCGCGCGCGGCCGTGCCCGAATGGATGTCCAGGGCCACCCCGCCCACGTCGGACTTGTGCGCGATGTCCGGTGAATCGATCTTCAGCGCCACGGGAAAGCCCAGCTGCGTGGCGATCATCATCGCCTCGTGCGCGCTGCGCGCGAGCAGCGTCTTGGTGACCGGCACCTGGAAGGCCGCGAGCAGCGTCTTGGACTCCATTTCGGTCAGCACATGGCGGCGCTCGGCCAGCACGCTTTCGATCATCAGGCGCGCGCCCTCGATGTCGGGCTTGGAAAGGGCCGAGAGCGGCGGCGGCGTCTGCTGCAGCAACTGCTGGTTCTGGTAGAACGAGGCGATGTTGCCGAACGCCCCCACCGCGGCTTCCGGCGTGCGGAAGTTCGGAATGGCGGCGGCGCGCAGCACCTCGCGCGCCGGCCCCACGGTGGCATCGCCCATCCAGCAGGCGAGCAGCGGCTTGCCCATGAGGCGTTTGGCATCGGCCAGCGCCTGCGCGACTTCCGTGGAGTCGGTGCCCGGCTTGGGCGAGTGGATGGCCAGCACGCCGTCGATCTGCCGGTCCTTCTCGGCCGCCTCGATGGCGGCGCGGTAGTGCGCGGGCCCGGCCTCCTCCGACAGGTCGATCAGGTCGGCGAGCGAGGCCAGGGGTGGCAGCTGCGGCGCCAGCGCGCGCGCGGCGTCGGGCGACAGGCGCCCCATTTCCAGCAGGATCTCGTTCACCCAGTCGGCGGCGAGCACGCCCGGGCCGCCGCCGTTGGTGATCAGGGCCAGGCGCCGGCCCACCGGCCGGTAGCGCGACGCCAGGCATTTGGCCGCGGAGAACAGCTCCACGAACGAACGCACGCGCACCGCGCCGGCACGGCGCAACGCGGCATCGAACACGTCGTCGCTGCCCACGATGGTGCCGCTGTGGGTCTGGGCCGCCTCGTTGCCGGCGGGCTTGCGGCCGGCCTTGAGCACCACCACCGGCTTGGCATTGGCGGCCGAGCGCAGCGCGCTCATGAAGCGCCGGGCGCTGCCGATGCCTTCCATGTACACCACGATGCTCTGCGTGCGCCCGTCGTTGGCGAGGAAATCCAGCACCTGGGCGATGTCCACGTCGGTGTTCGGCCCCAGCGACACCACGGTGGAAAAGCCCACGGCATTCTTGTGCGCCCAGTCGAGGATGGACGCGGTGAGCGCGCCGGACTGGCAGATGAGCGCCAGCGAGCCCTCGCGCGCCAGCGGCCCGGCCGCGCTCGCGTTGAGCTGCAGGTGCGGCCGCTGCAGGCCCAGCGAGTTGGGGCCGAGCAGGTGCACGCCCTCGCGGCGCGCGATCTTCTTGAGCTTCAGCGCTCCGTCGGCATCGACGCCGTGCGACAGCACCAGCGCGGCACGGCAGCCGATGCGGCCGGCGACTTCGAGCGCGGCGGCCGTGTCCTCCGGCTGCTGGGCGATCACGGCCAGATCGGCGCGCGTCTGCGCCAGATCGGCCAGCGTGCCGCTGGTATGGATGTCGAGGAACTGCAGCGTGCCCGTGAAGCGCTGCGCGCGCAGCGCCTCGTGCAGCGCGCGCGCGGCGGGGCTGAGGGTCTCGGGTGCGTCCGCGCGCCCCGCCAGCACGGCGATGGAACTGGGCGCGAACAACGGGGTGAGGTAGTGCTTGTCGAGCATGGCGGGCGGCGGCCCCGCGGAGAAGGCGCGGGACAAGGAACGGTCTGCCGTCGATTGTGCGCCACGCGAATCGCTGTGGGCTGCGCGGTGTCAGAACGCGTGCACAGGGCCGGAGCCGCATTCCCGGGGTAACTCCGGATGGATGGCAAGGCACGGATTCTGCTTAATGGCACGCTACTGCAGAGCGCGAGGGCCATCCTGGTGCAGGGGCCGTTGCGCGATGTCGATCAGCTACTTCTTTTTTGAGCCAGCCCATGGGTGTGCTTGACTATTCCACATCGAATGTCGAGGCCGAACGTCGCTTCGACTACTGGAATGACGTTGTCTGCCGACATTGCGTCCCCGCCGCGAGCAAGATGCTCGGCCATGGTCCCTTCGATGCCCGGCTGCAGGTGCGCTCGCTGGGAGCCGTGGACGTGAGCTCGATGGCGGCGCCGCTCCACCACTGGACCCGGTCAGACAGCCACCTGCGCAGCGGCCCGGACGACGACCTGTGGCTCGCCCTCATGGCCGACGGCGAGGCGGGGATTCGGCAGCATGACCGGTGCGCGGTCATGGGCCAGGGCGACATGGTGCTGTACGACGCGGCCCGGCCCTTCGGCTTCACGCTCTCCACCCGCTCCCTCCACCTGCTGCGCCTGCCGCGCCGCGCCCTGCTGCAGCGCTGCCCGGGCGCCGAGCGCTTCACGGCGCAGGTCATCGACGCCAGCCAGCCCGCGGCCATCCCGCTGCGCACGATGATCGAGCAGGCGGCCTCCATCGACTTCGACCGTACCCGGGCGCATGCAGCCGCCCAGGTCGGCAGCACCCTGCTGGACCTGGTTGCCGTGGCACTCGAGCTGCAGATGGGCGGCGACGCGGGGCGCCCGGGCGAACACGATCTCCATGGCCGCATCGTCACCTACATCCAGCGCCATTTCGACGATCCGGAACTGTGCCTGGACAGTCTGGCGGCCGCGCATGGCGTATCGTCGCGCACCGTCACCCGGGCGTTCGCGCGCCATGCGCAGACCCCCATGGGCCTCGTCTGGCAACTGCGCCTGGAGGCCAGCCAGCGCGCCCTCGCCGAAGGGCGCTCCCGCAGCGTCACGCAAGCCGCGTTCGACCACGGCTTCTCCGACGTGTCCCACTTCAGCCGGACATTCCGCAAGACCTTCGGCTGCGCGCCGCACACGCTGATCCGCGGCTGACAAGCCTGCACCGCGGCCCGCCACGTTGCAGGCCGCTCCTCCTCGTATCGATACATCCTGCCAGGCCTTGCTGAAATGCATGGCGCCGCTGCCGCATGGCGGCATGCCGCACCCAATGTCCTTCCCGGACAAATGGTGCGTCCTCGCCAGTCCAGTGCGCCGGCCGCAGCGGACATACCTTAGGCACATCCACGGTAACGCAGCGAGGAGCACACGGGCGACCGGCCCGGGCCGTGAAACCCGTACCCACAAGAAGCCTTCACATGGAATCAGCGATCCCCCCGCGCCTGCAATGCCCCCGCTCGCTCTCGCGGCGCGTGGCAGACGATGACCAGCCGCCCTTCCCGATGTGGGTGGCGCGTCCGCTGGCCGACCTGCAACCGGTGGTGATGGCCTATTTCGGCATCCAGTACCGGGGCGAAGCCCGGAAGCCGCGCGCCCGGCGCCGGGCTGAATGGCGCAGACACCGCCAGGCGCCCCACAACCCAACACAAAACAGGAGACTCTTTTCATGCAGGACTATGCCACCCGGATCCGTGACTTCGATGCCGCCCGCATGGCGCGCGACGTGCTCTCGGGCCGCCCCGAGGCGATGAATGCGTGCGTCGAATGCTGCGACCGCCACGCCGGCGCAGGTGCGGTCGCGCTGCACTGGATCGGCCGCGACGGCCAGCGGTCCGAATGGACTTTCGAGCGACTGCAGCAGGCTTCGGCCCGCCTCGCCGGCCATTTCCACGCGCAGGGCATCCGGGCGGGAGACCGCATCTCGGGCCTGCTGCCACGCACGCCGGAACTGCTCGTCACCATTCTGGCCTCCTGGCGGATCGGCGCGGTGTATCAGCCGCTCTTCACCGCCTTCGGCCCCAAGGCCATCGAGCACCGCGTGCAGATAGCAGCGTCGAAGCTCGTGGTGACCGACACCGCGCAGCGCCCCAAGATGGACGACGTGGCCGGTGCGCCTCCCGTGCTCACCGTGGACGGCGATTTCTGGCAGTTGCTGGATGCCTACCCGCCCCACTTCGATCCCGTGCTGCGCAGCGCGGACGATCCGTTCCTGCTGATGTTCACCTCCGGCACCACCGGCCCGGCCAAGCCCCTGGCCGTGCCGCTCAAGGCCATCGTCGCCTTCGTCGGCTACATGCGCGACGCGGTGGACCTGCGGCCCGAAGACCGCTTCTGGAACCTGGCCGATCCGGGCTGGGCCTACGGCCTCTATTACGCGGTGACCGGGCCGCTGGCCCTGGGGCAGGCCACCACGTTCTACGAAGGCCCCTTCACCGTGGAAAGCACCTTCCGCGTCATCCGCGAGCTGGGCATCACCAACCTGGCCGGCTCGCCCACCGCGTACCGCCTGCTCATGGCATCGCGCGACGTGGTGGAGCCCGCGCTGCGCGGGCAGCTGCGCGCCGTCAGCAGCGCGGGCGAGCCGCTCACGCCCGAGGTCATCCGCTGGTTCTCCGAAGGGCTGGATTGCACCATCCACGACCACTACGGCCAGACCGAACTGGGCATGGTGCTGTGCAACCACCATGCGCTCGCGCACCCGGTACGGCGTGGCGCGGCCGGCTTCGCCTCGCCCGGCCACCGCGTGGTGGTGCTGGGCGACGAGGGCCGGGAACTGCCGCCGGGCCAGCCGGGCACCCTGGCCGTGGACGTGTCGCAGTCGCCGCTCTTCTGGTTCGGCGGCTACGAGGGCACGGCGCGCCAGCCGTTCCATGGCCACTACTACCTGAGCGGCGACACGGTGGAGCTCAACGACGACGGCAGCATCAGCTTCGTCGGCCGCGCGGACGACGTCATCACCACCTCGGGCTACCGGGTCGGCCCGTTCGACGTGGAAAGCGCGCTGATCGAGCACCCCGCCGTCGTCGAGGCCGCCGTGATCGGCAAGCCCGACCCCGAGCGCACCGAACTGATCAAGGCCTTCGTCGTGCTGCATGCCGGCTTCCAGGCAGACGACACCCTGGCCGAAGCCCTGCGCCAGCACGTGCGCAAGCGCCTCTCCGCCCACGCCTACCCGCGGGAGATCGCCTTCGTGCAGGAGCTGCCCAAGACACCCAGCGGAAAGATCCAGCGCTTCCTGCTGCGGCGACAGGAGGCGGCGCAGGCACATCCCGGCTGAGCGGCTGGGCGAGCCCTTGCTTTCGTGACGCACCCCCTGTTCCCATCGACCTTCGCACAGACTCACAAGGAGCCCGCCCCATGCGCCTCGGCATCATCTTCCGCCTCAATCTGGTCAGCGGCCTGCTGGTCCTCGCGCTCATGGGGGTGTGCCTCGCCGCGTGGCAGTCGCTGGGGGAGATGTCCACGATGGCGGAAAGGACCGCCAGCGTCCGCGTGCAGCAGCTGCAGCGCATCGCCAGCGTCGAGCTGCTGCTCACGCGCATATCGGCGCAACTGCGCAATACCTTGCTCGACACCCGCAATCCCGACGCGGTGGCCGCCATGCAGGCGCAGCTGGCCAAGGCCAATGAGACGCTGGGCCCCATCTTCGTGGACTACAAGAAGGAAATCACCACGCCGGAAGGCGAAGAGTTCTTCGCCCGCGCCGTCAACTACAAGACCGATTTCTGGGCGGCGGCCGAGGCCAACATCCAGCTGATGCAGGCGGGGGACAGGGAAGCGGCCTTTGCCTACCTGAACGACAAGACGAGCCGGGCCCTGCAGACCTGGCTCGACGGGCTGGCCGGCGAGAAAGAGGTGCAGAGCCGGCTTTTGCTGGATCAGATCGGCCGCATCCAGGACAAGGCCGGCACCTTGCGTGCCGTGCTCGCGGCGCTGACGGCCACCGTGGCGGCAGTGCTGGCGCTCTTCTCCTGGTATGCGGGCCGGATCTTGCGGCGGCGCATGAAGCAGGCCCAGTCGGTGGCGGACCACATCCGCGACGGCGATCTGACCGCTGGCATCCAAGACGATGCGAAAGACGAGTTCAGCCCGCTGCTGCGGGCCCTGGCAGCCATGCAGGCATCGCTGGCCAGTGTCGTCGGCGCCGTACGCCGCAACTCCGAAGGTGTCGCCACGGCGTCCGTGCAGATCGCCCAGGGCAACAAGGACCTCAGCGAACGCACCGAAAACCAGGCCGGCGCGCTGCAGCAGACCGCCGCCACGATGGCGCAGATGAACAGCACCGTGGGCAATAACACCGGAAGCGCCAAACAGGCCTACCAGCTGGCCCAGGGCGCCGTCGCCGTTGCCGCCCATGGCGGCGAAGTCGTGGGCCAGGTGGTCGCCACCATGCAGGGCATCACCGAAAGCAGCCGCAAGATCGGCGACATCATCGGGGTGATCGACTCCATCGCCTTCCAGACCAATATCTTGGCGCTCAATGCCGCGGTGGAAGCCGCGCGGGCGGGCGAACAGGGCCGTGGCTTCGCCGTGGTGGCCAGCGAAGTGCGCAGCCTGGCCCAGCGCAGCGCCGAGGCGGCCAGGGAGATCAAGGCCTTGATCGGCGGCAGCGTGGACAAGGTGGAACAGGGCTCGCAGCTGGTGGCCCAGGCGGGGCAGACCATGGACGAGATCGTCGGCTCCATCCAGCGCGTGAACGCCATCGTGGGCGAAATCACGTCGCAGAGCGTGGAGCAAAGCGTGGGCATCTCGCAGGTGGTCGATGCGGTGCACCAGATCGACCTGATGACGCAGCAGAACGCCGCCCTGGTCGAGGAAAGCGCGGCGGCGGCAGAAGGCCTCAGGAGCCAGGCGCAGCAACTGCTCCAGGCGGTGGCGGTGTTCAAGCTCTCGGGTGAGAACTCGCTCCCCCACAGTCCTCTCACCCTGCCCCGCTGATCCGGGTCGATCCGGGCGGGCGGATGCCGGGGCAGTGCTTTCTGGCAAGGCGCCATCGCCCTTTTCTGCGCGCCTTCAGAAAACGTGCGGCAGCCGCAGGTTGATGCGCGCGTTGTCCTTGAATCCGTTGCTTACCTTGAGACCGCCGCCCAGGGTCAGCGTCGGAAGTCAGCCTTGCATCGAACGGAACCTGTCGGCCCTGCACGTAGAGCCGGTCTCGCCGGACGTGCTGGTTCATGGAGGAGCGGCTCCTATCGGAGAGAGTTGGCGCGCCCACTGTGGGGCGGAAGGCGGCGAACGCACCAGGGCGCCTGCCGCTTCAGGCCACGATAGCAACCCGGTCGCTGCCAGGCTGTGCTGATATGGACGCGCCAATGTGTCCGGTGGGGCAAGGCCTGCAGATGTCTTCCGGGCGATGGGTGCCGCGGCACACGGCAGCGCAGCGGCACACTGCAACCGGCCGGGCGTCAGCGCCCCTTCAGCTGCTGCACCACGGCCGCTGCCGTGGCCTGCGCGGCGCCCCGGTGCATCTGGGTGAAAGCCAGCGCACGCTCCCGGGTGGCGGCGAGCGCGGCGGCATCGTGCACCAGGGCCTGGGCGGCCGCAACGCCTTCGGCCATGTCGGCCACGCGCAGCGCGGCGCCCGCCTCGCAGGCGAGCCGCGCCGCCTCGGCGAAGTTGAAGGTGTGCGGGCCGGCGACCACGGGGCAGCCGCAGGCCGCGGCCTCGATCAGGTTCTGCCCACCCAGCGGAGCGAAGCTGCCGCCCAGCAGCGCCGCGTGTGCCAGCCCGTAGTAGAGCGCCATCTCGCCCAGCGAGTCGCCCAGCCACACGTCTGCCACGCCGGGCGTGATGGCCCAGCCGCTGCGGCTGGAGACGGTGAGGCCGGCCGCCTCGATGCGCTGGCGCACCTCGGCAACGCGCTGCGGGTGGCGCGGAACGACCAGCCACTGCACGCCGTCATTCGCCATGCTTTCAGGGGTGGACTGCAAGGCATCCAGCCACAGCGCTTCCTCGCCTTCGCGGCTGCTGGCGAGCAATACCACCGGGCGCGGGCTGGCGTCGCGCCATGCCCTGCCCTGCGCCAGCTGCGCTGCATCGGGCACCACGTCGAATTTCAGGTTGCCGAAGACGCCCTCCACCCGGGCACCGGCCGCGCGCAGGCGTTCGGCATCGGCCTCGGTCTGGGCCCAGACCGCCGACAGTCCCGCATAGGCGGGCCGCGCCAGCCAAGCCCAGCGGCGCGCGCCGGCCAGCGACTTCTCGTTGAGCCGCGCATTGGCCAGCACCAGCGCAATGCCGCGCCGCCGGCAGCCCGCCACCAGGTTGGGCCAGATCTCGGTTTCCATGAGCACGCCCATCGCCGGCCGGAAATGCTCCAGGAAGCGGCCCACAGCTCCAGGCGTGTCCCAGGGTTGCCAGGCCTGCAAGTCACCGGGCTGCAGCAGTTTGGCCCCTTCGGCGCGCCCTGTGGCGGTGCCGTGCGTCAGCAGCAGGCGCATGCCGGGCAATTGCGTGCGCAGCGCGTTCAGCAGAATGGCGGCGGCCCGGGTTTCACCCAGCGACACGGCATGGATCCAGACCAGCGGCCCGGCCGGTGCATCCCCTTTCGCTGCCGCTGCCGCTGCCGCGGTCGCAGCCGGCCCATAGTGCCCGAAGCGCTCCTCCACCGCATGGCCGTAGCCCGGCTCGGCCACGGCACGGCGGCGGAGCTTGCGCAGCAGCAGGGGCCGCGCGCACCACATGAGCGCGGAGTAAACGGTGCGGGAGAAGCTCACGGCGCCACGCGGCACGTGGATGCGGTCCAGCCCGCCGTGGTGCGTTCCGCGATGACGAGCCAGTCCCCCGTGCCTGGAGCTTCGGCCATGCACTCGCCCCCAGGTGCCCAGAATGCGCTGCGGCCCACGCAGTCGTAGCCTCCGGTCGGTGCACCGTGATTGGCCAGCAGCACCGCCATGCCGCAGCGCTTCGCATGGCCCTGGGCGCATGCCGTGTCGTGCGCATGTCCGCCACGGGAAATCACCATCCCCGCGGCATACAGCGCCGCTCCGGCGCGGGCTGCCGCATCGGCATGGGATGCATGGGAGACGTCGGCGCACACCGCCATGGCCACAGGCAGGCCCTCGAAGCGGTGTACCTGCGCCTCTTCCGTTCCCGGCCCGGCATAGAGTTCCTCTCCCGGGTGCAGATGGCGTTTGCGGTACACGCTGGCGCCGCCGTCCGGCAGGAAGGTGATGGCGCCGATGCCCGGCTTGCCGCCGGGCCGCGGGGCGGGAACCGGCGCACCGATCACCAATGCCATGCCATGGCGACGCGCGGCACTGCGCAACGGTGCGAGCGCTGCATCCATCGGCTGGACAGCCGACTGCGCCAGGCCGGGCAGGTCGTAGCCGGACAGCGACAGTTCGGGAAAAACCAGCAGTCGCACGCCCTCTGCCGCCGCGGCCTCGGCGAAGCGCAGGTGATTGCCGGTATTCGCTGCCGGCCCGCCGGGCAGCGACGAGACCTGGGCCGCCGCGACGCGCATGGCCGCGGTGCTCAATGCGCGGCCGCGCCCGGGGCGGCGCCGGGCTTCACGCGCTGCAGCAGCTCCAGCATGGCGGCTTCGATGCGATGCAGGGCCTCGGACGTATGCCCCTCGAAGCGCAGCACCAGCACGGGCGTGGTGTTGCTCGCGCGGATCAGGCCGAAGCCGTCCGGCCAGTCCACCCGCAGGCCGTCGATGGTGCTGATGCGCGCAGGCTCCGGGAAGGCGCTCTGCGCCAGCGCCTGCAGCTCGGCCGTCAGGCGGTGGGGCTCGCCCTCTTCGCACGCCACGTTCAGCTCGGGCGTGGAATGGCTGGTGGGCAGGTCGTTGAGCACCGCGCTCGGGTCGGCATGGCGGCTCAGGATCTCGAGCAGGCGGCAGCCGGCGTAGGTGCCGTCGTCGAAGCCGAACCAGCGCTCCTTGAAGAAAATGTGGCCGCTCATCTCGCCGCCCAGAGGGGAATCGAGCTCCTTCATGCGGGCCTTGATGAGCGAATGCCCGGTCTTGTACATCACCGCCTGTCCGCCCACGGCCTCGATGGCCGGCGCCAGGCGCTGGGTGCACTTCACGTCGAACAGGATGGGAGCGCCCGGCACGCGCGACAGCACGTCGCGCGCGAACAGCATCATCTGGCGATCGGGGAAGATGTTCTGCCCGTCCTTGGTGACGATGCCCAGCCGGTCGCCGTCGCCGTCGAAGGCCAGGCCCAGTTCGGCGTCGCTTTCCTGCAGCGCGCGGATCAGGTCGCGCAGGTTCTCGGGCTTGCTGGGGTCCGGATGGTGGTTGGGGAAATTGCCGTCCACCTGGGAGAACAGCTCGATCACCTCGCAGCCCAGCGCGCGGAAGATTCCCGGAGCCGAAGCACCCGCGATGCCGTTGCCGCTGTCCACCACGATCTTGATGGGGCGCTCGAGCTTCACATCGGACGTGATGCGCTGCACATAGGCGGCCAGCACGTCGGCCTGCCGCACCGATCCCCCGGGCTGCAGCTGCCAGCTTTCTTCTTCCATCGTGCGGCGCAGGCCCTGGATTTCCTCGCCGTAGATGGCACGGCCGGCCAGCACCATCTTGAAGCCGTTGTAGTCCTTGGGATTGTGGCTGCCCGTCACCTGGATGCCGCTCTGGCACAGGGTGTGGGCCGCGAAGTACAGCATCGGCGTGGTCACGGCGCCGACGTCGATCACCTCGATGCCGGCATCCACCAGCCCTTCGATCAGCGCGCCGGACAGCGCCGGGCCGGACAGCCGCCCGTCACGCCCCACCGCGACGGTGGTCTGGCCTTCGCGCCGGGCCGCCGTGCCGAATGCACGACCCAGGGCGCGCGCCACATCTTCGGTCAGGGTGGTCGGCACGACGCCGCGGATATCGTAGGCCTTGAAGATGGCGGAATGAAGCTGCACGGGATGGTTCCTTTGCTGTCAGGCCCGCAATGCGGCCAGGGCGCCCGGATGGCGCCGGCGCGGCTGTGCATGGGCCGGTGGAGCGGATGCGGCGCGCTCCCGGTAACGGAAGCGCGCCATCTGCGGATTCGCGGGGATTGTAGGCGTCGCGCACACGCCCGGCGGCCGGGCCATGCGTAGGCGGAGGCCGCATCTTGGCGCCCGCCGGCCCGGCCCCCTGAAGCGGCAGGCACAGGTCCGGAAACGGCCAGCGCCGCCCTGTCCGGCGCCTATGATGGCCTGCATGCAATCGCCCGACGCCCCTGCCGCCCCGCCCACTGCCGAAGCGCTGGACGACGGCCGCTATCTGGCCCTCGCGGCACGCGACGCGCGTTTCGACGGACGGTTCTTCACCGGCGTCACGTCCACGGGCATCTATTGCCGGCCCGTCTGTGCGGTCCGCACGCCGCGCCGCGAGAACTGCCGCTTTTTTGCACTGGCCGCCCAGGCGGAAAGCGCCGGTTTCCGGCCCTGCCTGCGCTGCCGGCCCGAACTTGCGCCGCGCGTGCCCGCCTGGTCCGTACAGGATGCGCGCAGCATCCTGGTGCGCGAGGCCCTGCGGTTCCTGGATGCGGAAGGCGCATGGGACGCGGCCGCTGCGGGAACCGGCGGCAGCGCTCCCGTCCAGCGCCTGGCGGCCCGCCTGGGCGTGAGCGACCGGCACCTGCGCCGGGTGTTCGAGGCGGCTTTGGGCATCTCGCCGCTCCAGTACCTGCAAACCCGCCGGCTGCTGACGGCCAAGCAGTTGCTCACCGATACCGACCTGCCCGTGACCCAGGTCGCTCTGGCCAGCGGCTTCGGGAGCGTCCGGCGGTTCAATGCCGCCTTTTCCGGGCACTACCGGCTGCAACCCACCGCGCTGCGCCGCGCGGGCAGCCAGGCCGCGGCGGGCCCGGCCTCCGGCGCGGTACGCCTGGCTTACCGGCCGCCGCTGGACATCGCGGCCCTGCTGGACTTTTTCGCGCAGCGCCGCATCCACGGCATGGAAGCCGTGGATGCGGCCGCGGGTCTCGAACTGCGCCGCACCGCCAGGCTGCCTGACGCGGAAGGACGCGAGTGCATCGGCTGGCTGGCAGCACGCTTCGACAGCGGCACGGCAGCCGCGCGGGGCGGTGCGCCGAAGCCGCATGTGGTGCTGAGCGTCTCCAGCAGCCTCCTGCCGGCCCTGCCGGGTGTCATCGCCCGCGTGCGCGGCATGCTGGACCTGGACGCGGACCCCGAGGCGATCAATGCCGTGCTGCACGGCGATTTTCCGCACGGCGACGGATTGCGCGTTCCTGGCGCGTGGGACGGCTTCGAGCTGGCCGTGCGTGCCGTGCTCGGCCAGCAGGTCACGGTCGCCGCGGCACGCACGCTGGCGCAGCGCGTGGTGGAACGCTGGGGCGAACCCGTCGCCACGCCCTGGCCGGATCTGAGCCGGCTGTTCCCTGCGCCATCGGTGCTGGCCGGCTGCAATGGCGAGGCGCTGGGCCGGCTCGGCATCGTGCGCCAGCGCCAGGCGGCCATCCTGGCGCTGTCCCGGGCGGTGGCGGAGGGCCGTCTCGCACTGCACGCCGCGGCCGATGTGGAGGCCACCATCGCGGCCCTCCGCGCCCTGCCCGGCATCGGCGACTGGACGGCGCAGTACATCGCCATGCGCGCACTGCGGTGGCCCGACGCCTTTCCCGCGGGCGACGTCGCGCTGCACAAGGCACTGGCGGTGCAGTCTGCCCCCCGGCCCTCGCGTGCGGCGGAGGACGCATCCCAGGCATGGCGGCCGTGGCGCAGCTACGCCGTCGTGCGTGCCTGGGCCGGCACCAGCCGCCCGGAGCCGGCCGAAACCCGGCCGCCTCCCCCTGCCCGCACGGTCCCCTGAGCGCACGCCACGCTGCAGCCCTGCGCCCCCTTCCTTTCTTTCCATCGACAGACTCCCGCCATGCCGCTTCCCACCGTTTCCCCCTCTGCCCTCGTCCAGATGCGCATCCCCAGCCCGCTCGGCGACATGCGCCTTGCCGCCTCCGCCTCGGGCCTGGCCGGTATCTGGTTCGACGGCCAGCGCCACCAGCCCACCGACCGCCTCGATGGCCCGGGAGCCTGGCCGCACGACCCTTCGCATCCTGTCCTGGTCGCCACGGCCTCGCAATTGCGCGAATACCTGGAAGGCCGGCGCAGCCTGTTCGACATCCCGCTCGATCTCACGGCCGGCACCGCATTCCAGCGCGATGTCTGGCAAGCCCTCGTGGAGATACCGCATGGCGCCGTCACCAGCTATGCGGCCCTGGCCCGCGCGCTGGGCCGCCCGCTCGCCGTGCGGGCCGTGGGCGCGGCGGTTGGACGCAATCCGGTCAGCGTGATCGTGCCGTGCCACCGCGTGCTCGGATCGGACGGCACCCTGACCGGGTATGCCGGAGGCCTGCCGCGCAAGACTGCCCTGCTCAGGCTGGAAGGAGCGCTTCCTGACCACCTGCGCACCCTGCCCCTCTGGTCTGAAGGCGACGCCGCGGGCTGCAGCATCGGCGGCCCGCGCGCCGGGGTGGCGGCGTGACCGCGGCGGCTGGCGTGCTGCCCGCCCGCCACTGGCTCGGCGAATTCCTGCTGCTTTCCGCCCTCTGGGGAGCCTCCTTCCTCTTCATGCGCCTGGGCGCGTCCGAATTCGGCCCCCTGCCCACGGCGGGGCTGCGCGTGTCGCTGGCCACCCTGTTCCTCTGGCCCATCCTGCTGCGCCAGGGCCAGTGGCCCGCACTGCGCCGCCACTGGAAGCCCATCCTGCTGGGCGGCGTCATCAATTCCGCCATCCCGTTCGCGCTCTATGCCTGGGCCGTTCTGCACATCACCACCGGGCTGTCGTCCATCCTGAATGCCACCGTGCCGCTGTTCGGCGCGCTGGTGGCGTGGGCATGGCTCGGCGACCGCATCGGCCGGCTGCGGTGGGCCGGTCTGGCGATCGGCTTCGCGGGCGTGGCACTGCTGGCCTGGCGCGCGCCCGCGGCGATCGGTTTCAAGTCGGGCCATGCCATCTGGGCGGTCGGCGCCTGCCTGCTGGCCACCACCTGCTACGCGGTGGGTGCCAGCTATGCCCGGCGGCGCCTGATCGGGCTGCCGCCGCTGGCCACCGCCACGGGCAGCCAGCTGGGCGCCACCCTCGCGCTCGCCCTGCCCGCGCTGTGGTCCTGGCCGGCGCGGGCTCCGGGCCCCGGGGCCTGGGCTGCAGTCATCGCCATCGCCGTGCTGTGCACGGGCATCGCCTACATCCTGTATTTCCGGTTGATCGCGCATGCCGGACCGAGCCGGGCGCTCGCAGTGACCTTCCTCGCCCCCGTGTTCGCGGTGGCCTACGGTGCCCTGTTCCTGGGCGAATCCGTCACGCCGTGGATGGTCGGCTGCGGCGCGGTCATCGTGTGCGGAACCATGCTCTCCACCGGGCTGGTGCGCCCGCGCGGGCGCTGATCCGGAGGCTGCGGCGCCTCGCGCTACGGCTGCCCGACAATTTGTGGAACCGCGGCAGCAATTGCCGCCAGGATCGCTCCGCGAGCGCCTAAACTCGGCCATATGCCCGACATTGCCCGCCAAGCCCGCGCACTCCCGGCCGCCCGGTCCGGAGGACCAGGCATTGCACGGGGGGCGCTCCATGGCGGGTGACGCGGACCTCTCCTTCTGGCTCCACCTGGCACTGGTGGGCTTGCTGGCCGCCGTGCCTTCGCGCCTTCTCGCCGATGCGTCCTCCCGGCGCATCCTTCCCGTGCTCGCAGGCCTGGCCGCAGGCACGGCCTCATGGGGACCTCTGGCCAACGCCGCGTGGATGGACACGGTCCCCACAGCCGTCGCGGCACTCTGCTTCGGCCTGCAGGCCGGTGCGGTGAGTGCCCTGGTGGCGGCCCTGGGCAGCGCCGTGCTGCTGCCCGCGGCCACGCCGCAGGCGGCCGGCCTGCTCGCAGCGGCCTGCGTGCTGGGCCTCGCATGGCGCATGGCGCAGGGCCGCCTGCCGCCCCGGATGGCGTGGCTGGACCTGGCGGGCCTGGGGCTCATGCTGGCCTTCGTGGCACACGCATGGGGCGGGCAAGCGCCCTGGCTGGAGTTCGCGGGCGTGCTGCTCCTGGGGGGAGGCGCGAAACTGGTGCTCGGCCGCGCGCGCGCCGTCACTGCCCTCGGCCGCCACCAGGCCGACCTGAACGCGATGCTGGACGCCAGCGGCGGGGGGCGCTGGGAATGGTTCGTCCAGGAGCGGCGCCTCGTCTGCCACGGCCCTGTCTATGAAGCACTCGGCATCGAGCCCGGCGGCGAAGGCTGCCACGTGGACCGCTGGACGGCCCTGCGCCATCCGGACGACACCGAACGGCTCGCGGCGCAGCTCCAGCACATGGTGGCCGGGCTCGAAGCCACCTTCAGCGTGGAATACCGCATGCGCGACACCGAGGGCCGCTGGCGCTGGATCATCTCCCGCGGGCAGGTATGCGAGCGCGACGCCCAGGGGAAGGTGCTCCGCATGGCCGGCATCCACCTGGACGCGACGGCCCTGCGGCAGGTGCAGGACACCGTCCGGGTCTCCGAAGAGCAGCACTCCGTCGTCTACCAGATATTGCCGGATCCGGCCTGCATCACCCGCCTGGAAGATGGTCGCTGCATCGACATCAACCCAGCCTTCTCGGTGCTGTTCGGCATCCCCCGCGCCGCCGCCGTCGGCCGCACCTCGCTCGAACTCGGGCTCTGGCCGTCACGGCAGGCACGGGAGGACATGCTGGCCATCCTGCGTCGCGAAGGCCGCGTGCAGAGGATGCCCATCCAGGTGCAGGTCGCGGGCATGAGGATCGTGCCGGGCCTGTTTTCGGCCAGCCGTGCCGGCATCGGCGGCGAGGAATGCATCGTTTCGGTTTTCCAGGATATTTCCGCCACGCAGCGCGCGCACGACCAGCTGGCCGCCGCCCACGGCCTGCTGGTGCAGGCCGGCCGCATGGCGGGCCTGGGAGTCTGGGAGCACCGGCACGGCCAGGGGCTGGTGTACTGGTCGGACGTGTGCTTCGACATCCACGGCCTGCCCCGCGGCGCCCTGCTGCCCGGGCCGGTCGAATACCTGCGCGATTTCGTCGCCGCGCCGTTCAGGAACACCCTGGCGGACCTGTTCCGGCGCGGCCACCAGAATGCCGTGGGATGGTCCTGCGAGGCGCAGATCCTGAGGGCGGACGACGGCCGCGCGGTCTGGGTGCGCGTCCACGCCGAACCGGTGCTCGAAGCCGGCGCCGTCACCGGCGTGCGGGGGGTGATGCAGGACATCGACGAGTGGAAGCGCGCGGCCGAGCGGCTGAGCCAGTCCGAAGACCGCTTCATGCGCATCTTCGAGCTGATGCCCTACCCCGTGCTCATGTCGCGGCGCGCGGATGGCGCCTACCTCATGGTCAACGAAGCCTGGGAGCGGCTGACCGGCATCCCGCGCGAGCAGGCGCTGGGCCGCACCGCCGTGGAGCTGGGCCTGTTTTCGGCAGAGGGGCGCCGGCAGCTGCTCGACACCATGAGCGGCCGCACCGTGCACAACGCGCTCGAAGTCACGATCCACCCGCGCACCGGTGGCGACCGCACCCTGCTGCAGTCCCTGCATGCCGCCGAGCTCGACGGAACGCCCGTCTGGCTGGTCTCCGCGCACGACATCACCGAACGCAAGCGCAACGAAGACCTCATCCGCGACCGCGAGGCACTGCTGTCGCTCACCCTGTCTGCCGCCTCCCTCGGCCTGTGGGACTGGAACATCTCCACGGGCACGGTCACGGGCGATGCGCGCTGGCGCGAACTGCACGGCATGGCGGGCACCGCCGAGCCGCCGGCGGGCGCAGGGGTGCACTGGACCAGCGGCATGGCGCCCGCCGACATCGAGAACGTCACCGATGCCCTGGAGCGGCACGTCGCCCGTCCCGATACCCACTTCGATGCGACCTGGCAGGTGGCGTCCGGCCCGTCCGCCCCTCCGGGAGCTTCCGCGGGCCGCTGGGTGCGCAACCTCGGCAAGATCGTGGGCTACGACGAGCGGGGCCGCCCCGGGCGCATGCTCGGCGTCTCCATCGACGTGACCAGCCAGCGCGTGCAGGAGGACATGCTCCAGCAACTGGCCCACTTCGACGCGCTCACGGGCCTGCCCAACCGGGTGCAGCTCGCACGCCGCCTGGAACAGGCCATGGCGCAGGCGCGCGCCGGCGGATGGCAGCTGGGCGTGGCCTACCTGGACCTCGATGGATTCAAGCCGGTGAACGACCGGCTGGGCCACAGCGCGGGCGACCGGCTCCTGGTGATCGTGGCGGGCCGGCTCACCCGGGCCCTGCGGCCCGTGGATTGCGTGGCACGGCTCGGCGGGGACGAATTCGTGCTGCTGATGCCCGAGCTGCAATCGCGCGCCGATGCCGAACAGCTGCTGCGCCGCCTCATGGACAACCTCGCCGCGCCCTACACGCTGGGCACGGAGCGTGTCACGGTCACCGCCAGCGTGGGCTACACGCTCTACCCCGAGGATGCCTCCGATGCCGACACGCTGCTGCGCCATGCCGACCATGCGATGTACGGCGCCAAGCAGGGCGGGCGCAACCGCGTGCAACCTTTCGATGCGGCACAGGAGCGCGCCCGGCAGACGCTGCGCGAGCAGGCCGAGCGCATGCGCGAAGCCCTGGCCCGGGGACAGTTCATGCTCTACCTGCAGCCCAAGGTGGACATGCGCTCCGGCGCGGTCGTCGGCGCGGAAGCCCTGGCACGGTGGAAGCACCCCGACCAGGGCATCCTGGCGCCAGGGGCCTTCCTGCACCTCATCGAAGGCGCGGAACTCGAAGCCGCCTTCGGTGAATGGGTGGTCGATTCGGCGCTGGACCTGATCGAGCAGTTGCGCGCAGGTGGCCTGGAACTGCCCGTGAGCGTGAACATCTCGGCGCGCCACCTGCAGCAGGCAGGATTCGCGCAATGGCTGGCAGGCCGCATGGCCCGGCGGCCCGCCATACCGCACCGCCTGCTCGACCTGGAAATCACCGAAAGCGCGGCACTCTACGACATGGACCACGTGGCGCCGCAGTTGACGCAGTTGCGCGAACTCGGCATCACCGTGTCGCTCGACGACTTCGGCACGGGCTACTCGTCGCTGTCCTACCTGCGCCGGCTGCCCATGGACACGCTCAAGCTCGACCGGAGCTTCGTGCACGGCATGATGAGCGACCGGGGCGATTACGCGATCGTGCAGGGCGTCATCGGTCTCGCGCGCTCCTTCGGCTACTCCATCGTGGCCGAGGGCGTGGAGACGGAAGCCCAGGGCCTGACCCTGATGCGCCTGGGCTGCAACCTGGCCCAGGGGTACTGTATCTCCCGCCCCATGCCGCCCGAGGAATTTCCCGAATGGATGGCACAGTGGCGCGCCCCGGAAACCTGGCGCCCGCCCGTGGTGGTGTGAGGCTGCCCGGTGGCCGCCTCCAGGCCACGCAATGCGGTCAGCCCGCCCCGGAGCCGCCCTGGGCTCCCGTCTGGAAGAGATGCGCCAGGCCCTGCAGCGTGCCGTCCAGAAAACGCTCCTCCGTCATGCCTGCCGGGATGTGCAACACACCATGGATCACGAGCGACGTGAGCCCGTGCGTATAGGACCAGCCTGCGCGCGCGGCGCGGCGCACCTCGGGGGTCTGCGCATCCTGTCCGAGCACCTCGGCGATCGTGCTCCTCAGTTCGCCGAAGGCCAGCTCCCGCGCGGAGCGCAATTCGGGAATCATCTCGCCCGTGGCGAACTCCGCGCCGAACATGAGTTGGTACAGGGCCGGATTGCTGCGCGCGAAGCGGAAGTAGATCAGGCTGGCGTCGCGCACCTTGCGCACGCCGGAGGCCCGCCTGTCACGCGCGGCGAGGGCCTGGGCCAGCTCGCGAAAGCCCTGCCCTGCCAAATGCCCGATGAGTTCCGCCCGGTGGGCGTAATGGTGGTACGCCGCGGCCGAACTCACGCCGACCCGCTCGGCCACCGCCCGCAGCGAGAGCTTCGTGGGCCCCACTTCTTCCAGCATCTCGCGCGCCGCCCCCAGCAGGCGTGGGGCGAGATTGCCCACGTGGTAGGTATCTCGGGAGCGTGGAGCGGAAGTCTTCATGGGTGGCGGAACTTAGCACAGGCAGGAATCTTTACATCAGTAAGATTAAGTCCTAACATGGGCCCGCGTCCCGATGCGCCAGCGCCGGGCGTGTTTTTCCCGCCCAAATCTTATCGGTGATAACTTTCGAAAAGCAGACCACGATGGACCCACGATCCCCCTACCCCCACCTGCATGCTCCGCTCGATCTGGGCTTCACCGTCCTGCGCAACCGCGTGCTCATGGGCTCCATGCACGTGGGCCTGGAAGAAGCTCCCAACGGGTTCGAGCGCATGGCGGCCTTCTATGCCGAACGCGCGCGCGGCGAGGTCGGGCTCATCGTCACCGGCGGCATTGCCCCCAACGAACGGGCCCGGCCCATGCGGGGCGGCGCCATGCTCGTGGACGAAGGCGAGGCGGAGCACCACCGCATCGTCACGCGGGCCGTTCATGCCGAAGGCGGCAAGATCGCCATGCAGATCCTGCATTTCGGGCGCTATGCCTACCACCCCCAGCTCGTGGCGCCCAGCGCGCTGCAGGCCCCCATCAATCCCTTCACGCCGCATGCGCTGGCCTCCGAAGAGGTCGAGCAGACCATCGAGGACTTCGCGCGGTGCGCCGCGCTGGCGCAATACGCCGGCTACGACGGCGTGGAGATCATGGGCTCCGAGGGCTACCTGATCAACGAGTTCATCGCCGCGCGCACCAACCACCGCAGCGACGAATGGGGCGGCAGCCATGCCCGGCGCATGCGCCTTCCGGTCGAGATCGTGCGCCGCACCCGAGAGCGGGTCGGCCGGGACTTCATCATCATCTACCGGCTTTCCATGCTGGACCTGGTCGAGGGCGGCTCCACGCTGGAAGAAGTCATCGAACTGGCAAAGGCCATCGAAGCGGCGGGCGCGACGATCCTCAACACGGGCATCGGCTGGCACGAGGCCCGCATTCCCACCATCGCCACCAAGGTGCCGCGCGCGGCCTACGCCTGGGTCACGCAGCGCGTCATGGGCCACGTGGGCATCCCGCTCGTCACGTCGAACCGCATCAACACGCCCGAAGTGGCCGAGCGGCTCCTGGCCGAAGGGTATGCGGACATGGTCTCCATGGCCCGCCCGCTGCTGGCCGATGCGGACTTCGTGCGCAAGGCGCGCCAGGGCCGCGCCGACGAGATCAACACCTGCATCGCCTGCAACCAGGCCTGCCTGGACCACACCTTCGGCGGCAAGATCACCTCCTGCCTGGTCAACCCCCGTGCCTGCCATGAGACCGAACTGGTGATCGAACCCGCCCGCGCGCGCAAGCGCATCGCCGTGGTCGGTGCGGGCCCGGCCGGCCTCGCGTTCTCGGTCACGGCCGCGCAGCGTGGCCACGACGTGACCCTCTTCGATGCCGGCGCAGAGATCGGCGGCCAGCTCAACATCGCGAAGAAGGTGCCGGGCAAGGAAGAGTTCCATGAAACGCTGCGCTACTTCCAGCGCCAGCTCGAACTGCACCGCGTGACCGTGAAGCTGGGCACGCGCATCGGCGCAGAGGAACTGGCCGGCGCGGGCTTCGACGAGATCGTCCTCGCCACGGGCATCGCGCCGCGCATTCCCGCCATCGACGGCGTGGAGCATCCCAAGGTCCTGAATTACCTGGACGTGCTCCGCGACGGCAAGCCCGTGGGCCATAGCGTGGCGGTCATCGGCGCGGGCGGCATCGGGTTCGACGTGGGCGAATTCCTGACGCATGCCGGAGAAAGCGGCGCTGTCGACCCCGCCAGGTTCTACGAGGAATGGGGCATCGACACCACCTATGCGCAGCCGGGTGGCCTGGGCCGCGCCCAGGTCGCGCCGCCCGCGCGCCGGGTGCACCTGCTGCAGCGCAAGGCCACCAAGGTCGGAGACCAGCTCGGCAAGACCACCGGCTGGATCCACCGGACCTCCCTCAAGGCACGGCGCGTCGCCATGACATCGGGAGTGTCGTACCAACGCATCGACGACGCAGGCCTGCACATGACCGTGGACGGCCAGCCGCAGGTGCTCGAGGTGGACAACATCGTGGTCTGCGCCGGCCAGGAGCCGCTGCGCGAGCTCCACGATGCGCTGCGCGACGCGGGCTGCTCCGTGCACCTGATCGGCGGCGCCGACGTGGCCGCCGAGCTGGACGCCAAGCGCGCCATTCTCCAGGGCACCACCCTCGCCGCGCGCATCTGATCCGCGGGCGGCTTCCATCCCCTTCGTTCCACCCCACCGAGGAGACATTCCCATGACGCAATCCCCACCCCACGCCCATCCCGAGATCGCCCGATCGCTCGATGTCTGGCACGCCATGATCGCCAGGAAGGATCTCGGCGACCTGCACACCATCGTCCACCCCGACGCCGTGTTCCGCTCGCCGATGGCGCACACGGCCTACGCATCCGCCCCGGCGCTCATCCTGGCGCTGACCACCGTGATCCAGGTCTTCGAGAACTTCACCTACCACCGCCAGCTGGTCAGCGGCGACGGCCTGAACGTGGTGCTGGAATTCAGCGCGAGCGTCGCCGGCAAGGACCTCAAGGGCATCGATCTCATCCGCTTCGACGACGAGGGGCGGATCGTGGAGTTCGAGGTCATGGTGCGCCCGCTGAGCGGCCTGCAGGCCCTGGGAGCGGAAATGGGCAGGCGCCTCGGCGACAGCATGCCCGCTTTCAAGGCCAGTGCCTGACGCCGGAACCCACCAGAAAAAGAATGGAGACAAAAGAGACATGACCGCCCTGCACCGAGAGCTCTGGGAAGCCTCCTTTCCCCCCAGCCTGCGCGGCTACCGCGTGGACCTCGCGTCCCTGCCCGCGAATGCAGCCACGCTGGCCACCGAAGCCGCGGCGCGCTGCCAGTCCGAAGCCGCGTTCGGGCTCGTGCTCCCGACGGGTGCCAGCACTTTCCACAGTTTCCAGGAAGTGGATGCGCTGTCCGACGCCTTCGCGGCGTTCCTGGTCCACGAGATGGGATTCGAAGCCGGCGAAGTCATTGCGGTACAGCTGCCCACGTGCCTGCACTACCCCATCGCGGTCTTCGGCGCCTGGAAGGCCGGACTCATCGTGACGAACGTCAATCCCCTGTACACCGGGCGGGAGCTGAAACTGCAGCTGCAGGACTCCGGTGCGAAGCTGCTCCTGGCCTCCGACCTGTTCCTCCAGGTGGCGCAGCCCGTCGCCGCGGAACTGGGGCTGCGGCTCATGGCGGCCAGCCCGTGGGATTTCTTCGCGGAGCCCGTCGCCTCGGCCATCCGCGATGCGCTGCCGGAGTCCGGCCGCCCGGCACCGGCGCCCACCCGCATGGCGGACGCCCTGCAGGCAGGGCAATCATTGAGCAAGCCCATCTGGCGAAACCACCCGGTCGCGCTGTACCAATACACGGGC
Organism: Acidovorax sacchari; assembly: GCF_042847045.1. Lineage (NCBI taxonomy): Bacteria > Pseudomonadati > Pseudomonadota > Betaproteobacteria > Burkholderiales > Comamonadaceae > Acidovorax > Acidovorax sacchari. The sequence continues at coordinate 2,848,832 of NZ_AP035783.1, read as the reverse complement.
GGCACCACGGGGCGCAGCAAGGGTGCGGTGATCACCCACCGGAACATCCTCGCGACGCTCCAGATGACGCGGGACTTCCTGCAGGCGTACGACGGCCCACGCCGCGGCGAGACCATCCTGACCGTGCTGCCGCTCTACCATATCTTCGCCTTCATGGTGAATTTCCTGGTGTTCTTCACCTTCGGCGCGAGAAACCTGCTCGTGCCCAATCCCCGGCCGGTCGCCCACCTGCGCCGCGCCTTCGAGGATTTCGAGGTGGACTGGATGTCCGGGGTGGACACGCTCTACGCCGGGCTGCTCGCGGAGCCGTGGTTCCAGGAGCGCCCCCCGAAGCTCCGCTTCGCCTTCTCGGGCGGAACGGCGTTGCGCCCCTCCACGGCCCAGGCGTGGACGGCCCTGGTCTGCCCCATCCTGGAAGGCTACGGCATGACGGAAACCACCTGCATCGTGTCCTGCAATCCACCCACCGGGGCGCCCCGCACGGGCACCGTGGGCCTGCCCATGCCCGGGTGCCAGGTGCGGATCGTCGATGCCGACGGCAACGACCTGGGCGTTGGCGAACGCGGCGAACTGCTCGTGCAGGGGCCCCAGGTGGCCGCCGGCTACCTGAATTCGCCGCAGGACAGTGCGAGCGCCATCGTGGATGGCTGGCTCCGCACGGGCGACATCGCGCAGATGGATGCCGACGGGCATGTGCGCATCGTGGACCGCAAGAAGGACATGATTCTCGTGTCGGGCTTCAACGTCTATCCCAATGAAGTGGAAGACGTGCTCGCGGCGCATCCCGGCATCCTCGAGGCGGCGGTGGTCGGTGTACCGGATGCCGCCACCGGAGAAGCCGTGCGGGCCTACGTGGTGCCCCGCGGCACCGGGCTGGATGCGGAGGCCGTCGAGCGCTACTGCCGCACGCAGCTCACGGCCTACAAGGTGCCCCGGCAGATCGTCTTCAGCGCGCAGTTGCCGAAGTCGCCCGTGGGCAAGATCCTGCGCGCGCAGCTGCGCACCGCCGGATGAACCGCGGGGCGGAGGAGCATGCACCGCCCCGCACCACCGCCCTGCCGCACTATGCCGCTCCGGCCAGCAGATCCCTCACCTGCTGCAGCGCCGAGGGATCTTCCATGGTGGTGAGATCCCCGGGGTCGCGGCGCTCGGCCACGGCCTGCAGCGCGCGGCGCAGCAGCTTGCCGCTGCGCGTCTTGGGCAGCAGCGACACGAAATGCACGCGCGATGGCCGGGCCACGGCGCCGAGCCGCTGGTCCACGATCTGCATCACATCCCCTTCCAGCCGCCGGCGGTCCGCCGCGTCGGCCACGGCCGCCGGATCGCGCGCCACCGCGAAGGCCATCGCCACCTGGCCCTTGAGCGCATCGGCCACGCCCACCACGGCCACCTCCGCCACCTGAGGATGGGCGGCGATCGCCTCCTCGATCTCCCGCGTGCCCAGCCGGTGCCCGGCCACGTTGATCACGTCGTCGGTGCGCCCCAGGATGAAGTAGTAGCCGTCCCGGTCGCGGATGCCCCAGTCGAACGTGCTGTACACCATGCGCCCGGGAATGCTCTTCCAGTACGTCTGGACGAAGCGCTCGTCGTCGCGCCACACGGTCTGCATGCAGCCCGGAGGCAGCGGCCCCTCGATGGCGAGCACGCCCTTGCGGTCCGGCTCCGTGAGCTCCTCGCCCGTGGCCTGGTCGATCAGCTTCACGTCGTAGCCGTACATGGCCTTGCCCGGGCTGCCCGCACGGGACGCCTGCGGCTCCACCCCGTTGGCCAGCGTGAGGATCGGCCAGCCGGTCTCGGTCTGCCAGTAGTTGTCCACGATGGGCACGCCCAGCGCCTCGCCGATCCATTGCGCCGTGGGCGCGTCCAGCGGCTCGCCCGCCAGCCACAGTGCCTTCAGGCTCGACAGGTCATGGCGCCGCAGCCACTCCGGATCCTGCTTCTTCAGCACGCGCACGGCCGTGGGCGCCGAGAACATGTGCGTCACGCGGTGCCGCTCGACGATGCGCCACCAGACGCCCGCGTCCGGACGGATCGGCAGGCCCTCGTACATTACCGTCGCCATGCCGGCGATGAGCGGGCCATAGACGATATAGCTGTGCCCCACCACCCAGCCGATGTCGCTTGTGGCGAAGAACACGCCCGGGGCCTGCGCGCCACCGGAACCCTGCGCCCCGGCATCGAAGATATGCCGCATGCTGGCCGCCAGCGCCACCGCGTATCCCCCCGTATCCCGCTGCACGCCCTTGGGCCGGCCGGTGGTGCCGCTGGTGTAGAGCGTGTAGCTCGGATGGGCGGCGTCCAGCCATTCGCAGTCCACCCGCGCGTCCAGATGCCGCGCCCGCAACTCCTCCCAGGGGTGGTCGCGTCCCGGCTGCAGCTCCATCGGGGCCAGCCCGCGGTCCACGAGGAGCACCGCGCCCGGCTGGTGGCGAGACAGCCGCAGCGCCTCGTCCAGCAGCGGCTTGTAGGGCACCACCTTGCCCCCGCGCGAGCCCGCGTCCGCGCTGACGATGGCCACCGGCTCGGCATCGTCGATCCGCGAAGCCAGCGCGCCCGACGCGAAGCCGCCGAACACCACCGAGTGCAGCGCCCCGATGCGGGCGCAGGCCAGCATGGCGAACGCGGCCTCGGCCACCATCGGCATGTAGATCAGCACCCGGTCCCCCGCCTGTACCCCGAGGGACCGCAGGGCGGCCGCCATGCGCTGCACTTCCGCGTGCAGCTCGGCGAAGCTGTAGATGCGCTCGGAGTCGGTTTCGGACGAGATCGCGATCAGCGCCGCTTCGCTGCCGCGCTGCGCGAGGTGCCGGTCCACCGCGTTGTGGCAGAGATTGGTGGTGCCGCCCTCGAACCAGCGCGCGAACGGTGGCCGGTCGTAGTTGCAGATGCGCCGGGGCGCCACCTGCCAGTCGATCAGGCGGGCCTGCTCGGCCCAGAAAGCATCGCGCTCCTGCAGGGAGCGGCGGTGGAAGTCGGCATAGCGGCCCATGGGTGTCTCCTGCTTGTCGTTATGGCCCGCGCATGTTCGCACGCGGGCTTGCAGACAGCATCATTCACCCTGCGCTTGCGGCAGCCTGACAGCCGCGCCGCCACGCGCTACTTCACGAGTGCCAGCACTTCCTTGAACGCCGGGTGTTCGCAGCCCCGCAGCCATTCGAACGCCACCATTTCCGTGGTGACCAGCTCCGCCCCCGCCCCCGCCAGCCGGTCGAAGGCGGCGTCGCGGTTGCGCTCGGTGCGCGACCCGCACGCATCGGTCACCACCCAGACCTCGAACTCGTCCTCGAGCAGGTCCAGCGCCGTCTGCAAAAGGCACACATGCGCCTCGCAGCCAGCGATCACGATGCTGCCGCGCGCGTCGGCGGCGGCCTGTTGCTGGGCGGGTTTCTGCAGGTGGCGCGGCAGGCTGCGGGCGTTGCCGCCCTGCTGCGGCCTTGCCGGGGGACGCAGCCATTCGCCCAGGCCTTCTTCCGCCGCGCTGAACTGCATCTTGGCCAGCGTCTTGCGGCAGAGCGACCGCAGCGCGGCATCGTTCGGGCCCAGCCGGGAGGGATTCTGTTCGGTGCCCCACACGGGCACCTCGAGCGCGCGGGCCACCTGCGCCAGCAGCCGTGCGTTGGCCAGCACGGACGGGCCGTCGGAGATGGCGGGCATCAGGCGTTCCTGGTAGTCCACCAGCACGAGTTGGGATTCGAGGGCATCAAGCAGCATCGGTCGGAAAGGCAAGCCATGAACAAGGAGAGGTGCATTGTCGCAATATGGCCGGCCTTCCCGGAAAGGTACCCATCAGGAGCCGGGTGGACGCAGCCGCAGCAGCCGGCCCTGCGGGCTGTCCGTCAGCACGTAAAGCCAGCCATCGGGCCCCTGCCGCACATCGCGGATCCGCTGGCCCAGGCCCGACAGCAGGAACTCGTCGCGCACCACCCTGCCGTCCTTCAGTTCCAGTCGGTGCAGGCGCGCGAACTTCAGCGAACCGACGAACAGGCTGCCCTTCCATGCAGGCCCGTAGCGATCGCTCGTCAGGAACGCCATGCCCGAAGGAGCGATCGACGGCACCCAGTAATGCAGCGGCGGCTCCATGCCGGCCTTCTGCGTCAGCCCTTCCCCGATCTTTCCGCCGCCGTAGTTCTCGCCGAAGGTGACCACGGGCCATCCATGGTTGCGGCCGGCCTGCGGCACGTTGATTTCGTCGCCGCCTTGCGGGCCGTGCTCATGCATCCACAGCCGGCCATCAGGCCCGATCACCGCGCCCTGGGAATTGCGGTGTCCCCAACTCCAGATCTCGGGCAGCCCCCCGGAACGACCGACGAACGGATTGCCGGGGGCCGGCGAGCCGTCAGGCATGACATGCACGACCTTCCCCAGGTGGTTGTCCAGCTTTTGCGCATCGTCCTTGCGTTCGCAGCGCTCACCCAGCGTGAGGAAGATCGACCCATCTCCCGCCTGGGCGATGCGGCATCCGAAATGCAGGCGGCTCGCCACCTTGGGCTGCTGGCGAAAGATGATGCGCACATCCTGCAAACCCTCCTCGCCGGGGGGCAGCACGGCGCTGGCCAGGGCCGTGCCGTTGACGTCGCCATTGCGCCCGTCCGGCTCGGAGAAGCAGAAGAAGATGCGGCGGTTGCGCTCGAATTGCGCATCCGTCGCGACGTCGAGCAGCCCGCCCTGGCCACCCGCAGCGATGGGAGGCAGTCCTTGCAGCGGAGCACCCTTCCTGCCGTCGGCTTCCACCACCCGCAAGCGGCCGATCCGTTCCGTCACGAGGAAACGGCCATCAGGAAGAAATGCCAGCCCCCAGGGGTTGGACAGCCCATCCGTGATGTCATCAACCGTGACAGACACGGCCGATTCCACGGGGCGGACCGGCGAGAGGGCCGTTTCCGCTGCCGTGGCACTCCCGCCCATTGCCGTCAAGCCCCAGCAAAATGCGGCGAACGCCAGCGAAATTTTCGCAATTGCACCGATTTTTCGTGATTCCAAAGCGCTTCCTCGTGTGGGACAGGGTGCCGTTTCACCGCCCCGGTGTTACTGGGTAACAGGCTGCAGAAACGTGCTCGACGATAGCCCCAGGCCATGAAAAAAGACCTGCGGCTACATTTTTTGCAATTAAAACAAGGCCAACGCGTGATACCCTCGCGCCCCATGTCACGTTGGATTTGCCTTTTGTTACTGGTTTGCGCCACCGCCCATGCCGCTCCCCACAACAACGCAGCCACTTCGGCGCCTGATGACCTGGACCGATTCCTCATCGACAGGCACCAGGTGCTCAATCAGCTGCGCGAAGTGCGGGCCAGCGTCCAGGACCGTACCGGCGAACTGATCTCCACCGCGATGGGCTTCCTCGGCGTCCCGTACCGCCGTGGGGGCAATACGGCCGACAGCGGATTCGATTGCAGCGGTTTCATCCGTGCGATCTACGGCCAGACCATCGGCCTCGCCCTTCCCCGCCGGGCCAATGAGCAGGCCGCAGCCACCGAGACCATCGACAAGAAGGATCTCCAGCCCGGAGACCTCGTCTTCTTCAACACCATGCGCCGCGCCTACAGCCATGTGGGCCTGTACCTGGGCGACGGCAAGTTCATCCACTCGCCCCGCAGCGGTGCGGAAGTCCGCGTGGAAGACATGAGCGCTTCGTACTGGCAGCGCCGCTTCAATGGCGCCCGCCGCGTGCTCAGCGAAGACCAGGCGGCCACCACCCCGTCCGCGTCGGCTCAGAATCCGCTGAACTGATCGCCTTTCCACGCCCGGCTCTGCCGGGCGTTCTGGTTCTGCTGCGCAGCAGGCCATCCGGTCATCTCCTCGCCCCGGTGAGGGCATCGGTTTCCCACGATCCGCGGTTCGACTCCTCGTTCTCGAACCCTGCTGCGGCTTCTCAGCCTGGGCAGAAGACCATGGGTCTGCACTGGTTCAAACGATAGACAGCCGCCCCGTCCCCAGCCACCGGAAGGCCTCCCGTTCGGATGTGGGAAGGCTCCGACACCGCACCACATCCGGGCATCCGAAATTCGACGGAAAGCCTTCATCGGCCGCTATGCGCCTTGTCCGACACGATGGTACTGCCGGGCCGGGTAGATTGAAGTGCAGGCACGCGGCAACGCGTGCGGGCCCTCCTTCCGTCCTCTTTTTCCATCGAAAGCGATCACACGCCATGTTTTCCCTGATCGGTACCCTGCTCGTCGGGCTCGTCGTCGGTCTGCTCGCCCGTGCCCTCAAGCCGGGAGATGACAAGCTCGGCTGGATCATGACGTCCCTGCTCGGCGTGGCAGGCTCCTTCCTGGCCACCTACGTGGGTGTCGCCATGGGCTGGTACCAGCAGGGTGAAGCCGCCGGGTGGATCGCCTCCATCGTCGGCGCCATCGTGCTGCTGGTGCTCTACGGCATGATCCGCAGCAAATCCTGAACCGGCCGCTGCACCACCAGACAATGGCCGGTCCGTCTCCCTCCACTTCCCGCGACTCCACACGGGCCGCCGGGCCCGCTCCGGCACCGGATGCCCGCGCCATGGCCAGCGGCCATCCTGCGCTGGAATCGGCGGTGCGGAGAAGCCGGAAGCTCCTCCATCGCCGCGCCCTCATGGCCGCCGCGGCCGGCGTCGTGCCCGTACCCGGCCTCGACTGGGCGGTGGACGCGGCCCTGCTCACCCGCCTCATCCCGGAAATCAACGCCGAGTTCGGCCTCACGCCCGAACAGATCGACCGGCTCACGCCGCACAAGCGCGAGCAGGTGCAAAAGGCCGTGGGCATGGTGGGCTCCGCACTGATCGGCCGCATCGTCACGCGGGAACTGGTGATGCGCGCCTTGCGCCTCATCGGGGTGCGCCTGACGGCCCAGCAGGCAGCCAAGTTCGTACCCCTGGCGGGCCAGGCCGTATCCGCCGCCCTGGGCTACGCCACGCTGCGCTACCTGGGCGAACTCCACCTGCGCGACTGCGTGCAGGTGGCCAAGGCTGCAGGACTGCTGCTGCCCGCCCCCGGCGAGGGTGCGCCGCCAGAGCATTGAGGCGGCCCCGGGGGGGGCCCAGGCACCCTGGCCCGGCTGCACAATGCGGCCATGCCCCGTCCTCCCGGCGCGCCGCTGCCGTCCACTCCATCCTCCACCGCGCCGGATGACTCCGCCGTGCAGGCCTGGGTGGACGCGCCGGGCGCATCGCTCGGCGCGGAAGCTTTGGAGGGCGGGCCCACATTCCAGCCCCGGCTCACCCTGCGCACGCTGGGCCGTGGCGACGGGCTGCTGGGCATGCGGGCGCATGGCGGCATCGGCCCCCGGGGTGGCCAGGTGACGCTGGCCTGGGTGGACTGGACCTACCGGCTGGGGGATGGATCCCTGTGGACGGTGCCCGCCCCCACCAGCATCCTCAATACGCGACCGCCTGCGTGCGTGGCGGTGCCGGGCGCCGCAAGCGGGTGGCTGCACCGCGATGTGCATGCCGAGGCCGATGCCATGGACGCCCTGCGCGATACGGGGCTCGTGCCGGTCCCCGCGGATCGGCTGCAATGGCGCGGGCCGGGCGACACACTGGGCCTCGTGGGCAGTGCGCTGGCGGAAGAGGTCCCTGGGCCAGACGGCTCTGCGGTGGCCGCCATACCTCCAGGGCCGGCATGGACACTGCCGCAGGAAGCGGCTTTCGGCGACTTCTGGGCCGATGTGGTACCGCGCCTGCGGGCCACCGGGTGGTCGGTGGTGGTGGCCCCCGGGTTCGCCCATGAAAGTACGCCCGTATTGCGCTGGCGGCTCATCCTGGACCCCACCACGGGCGAGGTGCTCGGAAGGGAGGCCGATACCGTGGCGCCGCGCGCGCGGCCCGTGCAGAAGCTGCGGCTGCCGGAGCGTGAAGGGGCGTGGCTGCTGAGCCTGGGTGTGGACATCGACGGGGAAACCCTGGATCTGGCGCCCATGGTGGCCGATCTGTTGCGCCGTGATCACCGATGGCTGGATGCCCGCGCGCTGGCGGCGATCGATGACCACTCCACGGTCCAGCTGCGCGCGCCCGGTGGCCGCCGCATCGATGCGCCCGCCGCGCCGCTCAAGGCCATCGTGGGAGCCATGGTGGATCTGCTCACCGACCCGGCCCTGCACCAGCGGCGGCCAGGCGATCCGTTTCGGCTCGGCGCATGGGAAGCACGGCGCATCGAGGCGCTGCGTGCGGCCCTGGACCAGTCCGGCCGCGTGGCGCGCCGGCAGGCACACACCGGGCACGATCTCGGCTGGCAACTGCTGGGCGACGCAGGACTCGCCCAACTCGCGCAGCGGCTGCGGGATGAGGGCACGCCACAGCCGGTACCGGAGCCGGTCGGCCTGGCCGTCACCCTGCGCCCCTACCAGCGCGAAGGGCTGGCCTGGCTGCAGTACCTTCGCGCCCAGGGCCTGGGCGGCATCCTCGCGGACGACATGGGCCTGGGCAAGACCGCGCAGGCCCTGGCGCACGTGCTGGCGGAAAAGGAAGCGGGCCGGCTGCGGCGGCCGGCGCTGGTGGTCGTGCCGACCTCCCTGCTCTTCAACTGGCAGGCCGAGGCCGCGCGCATGGCACCCGGCCTGAGCGTGCTGGCGTTGCACGGCCCCGACCGGGCCCGCGACTTTCCGCGCGCGGCCGCCAGCGACCTCGTCCTCACCACCTATCCCCTGCTCTGGCGGGATGCCGATGCCCTGGCGGCGCAGGCCTGGCACCTGCTCATCCTCGATGAGGCGCAAATGGCCAAGAATGCAGGCAGCCGGGGTGCACGCGTGCTGCGCCGGCTGCGCGCGGACCATCTGCTGTGCCTGACCGGAACGCCGCTGGAAAACCACCTGGGCGAGCTCTGGACGCATTTCGACTTCCTCATGCCCGGCTTTCTCGGCAACGCGCGCAGCTTCGCGCAACGCTGGCGCAAACCCATCGAGGAGAACGGCGAAACCCTGCGCGCCGAGTTGCTGGCGCTGCGCGTGCGGCCCTTCATACTGCGTCGCCGCAAGGACGATGTGGCACCGGAGCTGCCGCCGCGCACCACCATCACCGAGCGCGTGGCGCTCCAGGGCCGGCAGCGCGAACTTTATGAGGCGGTGCGCACCGGCGCGGACAAGCAGGTCCGGCGCGTGCTGGAGCGCCAGGGCTTCGAAGGCGGCCTCATCACCATCCTGGATGCGCTGCTCAAGCTGCGGCAGGTCTGCTGCGATCCTCGCCTGGTGAAAGGGCTGCCGGACGCCTCCGGCATGGAAAGCGCCAAGCTGGACCGGCTGGCCGAATTGCTGCCCCCGCTGGTCGCCGAAGGACGGCGGGTGCTGGTGTTCTCGCAGTTCACGGGCATGCTGGAACTCGCAGGACAGCGGTTGGACATGCTGCGCCTGCCCTGGCTGGCGCTGACAGGCGCCACCGCGCCACGCCAGCGCGCATCCGTGGTGCGCCGGTTCCAGGATCCGTCCGCAGAAGGTTCGGCCCCCATCCTGCTGGCCAGCCTGAAGGCCGGAGGCACCGGACTGAACCTCACGGCTGCCGACACGGTGATCCATCTCGACCCCTGGTGGAATCCGGCGGTGATGGAGCAGGCGTCGGCCCGCGCCCACCGCATCGGCCAGGACAAGCCCGTCTTCATCCACCACCTGGTGGCCGAAGGCAGCATCGAGGAGCGCATGCTGGAACTGCAGGCACGCAAGCAGGCCCTGGCGGACGGCGTGCTGGGACACGACACCGCCGGCGTGCCCAAATTCGGCGAAGACGACCTCCGCGCCCTGCTGGCCCCCTTGTCGGAGCCGTCGCGCAATCCCCTGGCCATTCCGGACGATGGTGATCCACGCTGGGGCGGTACGGGCCGGCGGCGCACAATCGGGCCATGACAGCGCCCGCCCCTGCCCCCGACGACGACGCCGAACCCGGCGCGCCCCGTTACTGGCTCATGAAGTCCGAGCCGGAGGAATGCTCCATCGACGATGCGCTGGCCGCGCCCGGCGCCACGGTGCCCTGGACCGGCGTACGCAATTACCAGGCCCGCAACTTCATGCGCGATGCCATGCGCGTGGGCGACGGGGTACTGTTCTACCATTCCAGCTGTCCCGAACCTGGCGTCGCCGGCATCGCGCGAATCGCATCGCGCACACGGCCCGACCCGACGCAATTCGATCCGGCGTCGCCCTACTACGACCCCAAGTCCACGCCCGCCCGACCCCGGTGGCTGCTGCTGGACGTGCAGGCGCTGCGCAAAACCCGCTTGGTCGGCCTGGCCGAACTGCGGGAGCGCCCGGCACTGGCGGACATGCGGGTGCTGCAGCGCGGGAATCGCCTGTCCATCACCCCGGTGGAGCCCGCGGAGTGGGAGGAGATCGTCCGGCACCTGCTGGCAGCGCGGTGACTCGGCGTCAGAAGCGGAAATCCAGCGTTTTCGGCTCCTTGTCCACCATCACCGTCTGGCGCTTCTGCTTGCCGCCGGAAGTGGCCTCCACCTCATAGCTGCCCGCCGGCAGGTCCAGCAGGCAGACCGGGCCGGTGGCGGTGAAAGCAAGCGCCCCGGCATCGCCCCAGCCCTGCGGAACCAGTTTCACCTGCACGTCCGCCAGATAGTCGCCGCCACCCGCCGCGAAGAGCAGCGACAGGGGATGGTCCTTCATCGCGGCGCGCATGGCCGTGGACTCGTCCAGGCCGATACCGCCGCAGGTGTAGCGCAAGGCACCCTGGGTCTTCTTCTCCGGCAAGGGCGCCGATGTGGGTCGGGACGGCTGCGCCGTCTGCTGGGCCAGGACGGGCCCGGCCGCCGAACAGGCCAGCATCATGGCAGCCAGGGCGAGGCGAGCGCGGCGAGGGGACGGGACGGGTTGAAGGAGCGACAGGAATCGCACGGCGGTTCTCCTTGAAGCAAAACGCCCATCCTGCAGCGCCATGGCCACACCTGGCTGTCGGCACGGGCAGCAGCCCCATGTCGGCCGGCTGCCCATCGCAGCGGGAATGCAGGCGCCAGAGGATCAAGTGGCCGCTGCCGCAGGGGCGACCGACGCGCCCTGCACTCCATGCCGCTTCAGTGCTTCTGCCACGAAACCCCGGGCCTTCATTTCTTCCACGAAATCCCGCAGGTACCGCACGGCCGTTTCCGGGCGGTCCCCGGGCAGGCCCATGGCCTGCTGGATCACCATGAACCGCCCTGGCAGCAGGCGAAGTCCTGCGTGCTGCCGCGCATCGGCCTCCAGTTGCTGCCTCACGCCCGCAGCCACGTCGAGCGATTGCGCCAGGAAAGTATCCACCACCGCCTGGGAATTGGCTGCGCGCACGATCTGCGCAGCCTTCAGTTCACGCGTCAGGAAAAGGTCGTAGGCACTCCCCTGCCCCACCGCGACCGTCGTCCCGGCCTGGTCCACCTGCGCGTTGTCCGTGATGGGCGAGCCGTCCCGCACCAGATAGGCGCCCTCGATCAGCACGTAGGGCGCGGTGAAGGCGATGCCCTCGCCGCGCAGTGGGTCCACCGCGAAGAAGCCGATGTCCGCCTGGCCCTGCCTGACAGCCTGGACCGATTCGGCCGCCTTGTCGAACACCAGCCACTCAGGCTCCACGCCCAGTTGGCGTGCGAATCCACGGGCGAGGTCCACGGACACCCCGTCCGGCTCGCCATCGGTCTTCCGATGGGCGAGCAGGGGGTTGCCCAGGTTGATGGAAGCGCGGAGCCGGCCGGTGGGCGCCAGGGCGGTGATGAGGTCCGGTGAAATGGATGACGGCATGGACAGGAACTCCTGGGCTGTGGGGTGACGGGCGATGCGGGGAATTCATCAGCTGGTTTCGCCGCTGGTGGCAGTATCCCCTGCCACCGCCATTTTGAGCGTACTCAGCGTGGCGGTGACGGTGGCGATGCTTCAGCACATCAGGCAGCGTAAGGGCGTTCGATAATAAAAATATTGCCCGCGGGATCCTTCAAGGTCATGCTCTGGCCCAGAGGCCACTCGAAGAGGGATCGCTTTGTCAGCAATTCGCTCCCTGTCGAGAAATTGAAATTCGCCAGCCTGTGGAAAAGAGTCTCGATTTCTGTCACGCCCATGGTGAACAGGGGCCGGGAAGAAACAGGAGCTGGATCGCCCTCGGAAACAACCAATCCAAAATGCGGATTGCCTTTCGCGACGATCAAACATGAGTCCATTCCATAATCGATTGAAACTTCAAAAAGCGACAGCTCCACAACGTAGAATCGAACCAACAGCCCGGCATCTGGAAAAAACAGATTGGGAAAAATGGATGAAATCATCAAAAATCCAACCCCGCTCCGAACCTGTCATCCGGTTTACAGCTTTACCTGCACAACCCGCCATCAGAGACTTCTGAAAAAATCCCAGGCGCTTATATCGATATCTGAATTTCCGGGATTGTTGTCGCCTCTGAATTCGAGGCGGTTCATTGCAGGATCAACGACAACAGCAGTGAAACCGACCGGATCGAGGAGGAGCAGTTCGATTTTCGCCCCGGCACGCACCCAGCGATCGCAAAGGCCAATGAAGTCGCCCGGCATGAAGATGCTCGCGAGGGAGGGGGCTCCAAGCCTGTTGATTTCATCGATATTTTTGACGTCCTTGAACTGAAGCCTCAGCGAACCGTCCTCCCGCACCCAGAATTCACTGTACTCACCCGAAAATCCCAGGACGCGGCGATAATAGTTATTCATCATGGGCTCCCGGTCCGGGTGGATGGGCACATGAATATAAGTCTCAAAACCATCTTCAGAGAAATCCAGCATTTCAGCATCCTGTTTTTGACGGCGGTCTTCCACTGGGTTTCGCAGCTGCCCGGGCTGCTGCGATGTGAGTGGAGTTCCCCTTCATGGGTTTTACACCCAGCGCAGAGAGCGCGTCCTTCTCTGCCTTGTAGAAAGAACTTCTGTTTGGAGATCCGTCTTCGCCAATGTCGATGAATTTATACCCTTCGGCATGTCTGTCCTTGATCCAGTCAACATTCGCCTGAATTGCCTTGCGCTCCCATTCCGCGCTGCCGAACTCCAGGCGGCTTGCTCCGGACTTTTTCATCATCGGCTTCCAGTCATCCTGAATCGTTCTGAATTCATGCCCCTTGAGGTTTGGGTTGTCCGACATGATTTTTGCATATTTATTTACGGCATCCTGCCCTTCCCCAATAATCACATAATTTTCGTGACCCAGCGGATCGATCCACGATATGGGGTTGGCCGCATACCGCTGCAGGTTGAGTCCACCCGCCAGCCCGATCGGATCCGGACTGATGAACCGCCCCACATCCGGGTCGTAGTACCGGAAGGTGTTGTAGTGCAGCCCCGTCTCGCGGTCCAGGTACTGGCCCTGCAGGCGCAGGTTCTGCTCCAGCGTGTCCTCGTTCCTGTGCCGCTGCTGCACCGCGGGAATGGCGCTGCCGTCGATACGCACGGCCTCCCAGCGCTCCTCCAGCGCACTGCCCCAGGTGCGCCAGCTCGCGCGCCAGCGCACCTCGCCGGCCTCGTCCGTCACCTCTTCCGGCAGGCCCGAGGGGTCGTTGTGGAAGTAGCTCACCTGGGCGCTGGCGCGCAGGCGGGATTCGGCCGGGTTCTGGGCTTGGGCATGGGCGTGTGCCGCGACTTGTGCTGAGGCAGAAGCGGCATGCACTGCCGCGCTGCTGCCGGGCGCAGCCATCGGGTTCAGCGCGGCGTAGCGGCTGCTTTGGCTGCCTGGAGGGCCTTGGGTGCCTGCCTGGCCCGCACCGTCACCGCCCACCAGCCCGCCATGCCCGCTGCCCTCCAGCCGCTGCCCGTCCGCATCGATGCGCGCCAGCGGCACATAGCTGCCCGGCTCGTACACGTAGCTCACCACCTTGGAGCCGCGCCGCTCCTCGATCAGCCGCATGCCCTCCCAGATGAACTCCGTGCGCCCGAACGCGTCCTGCTTGGCGATGCGCCGGCCCAGCGCGTCGTAGCGGAACTCCACCCGCTGGCGCGTGGCCTGGGCCGTGCCCGGCTGGCGCGTGGTCTCCACGGCCACCAGCTGGTCTTCGTCGTCCCATTCGAAGCGCTGCACCGTGTGCCGTCCGATGCGCTTCTCGCGCAGCCGCGCGAAGCCGTCGTAGGCGAAGCGCTTGTCCTCGTACACCCGCACCAGGTTGTCGCGCAGGTAGCCCGTGGAGCCCGTGCCGGGTCCACCGGGGCTCCCGTCGTTGGCCGCCATGCGCGATGCCAGGCTCGCATCCAGCAGGTTGCCTGCCGGGTCGTAGCGGAACACTTCTTCCGAGCGGCCCTGCACGCCCGCACCCGGCTGCGCCCCGGGGCCTGCGCGCAGCGCCTGCTCCACCCGCCCGGTGGCGTCGTAGCGCCAGCTCGTGCGCCCCTTGTGGCTGTGCACGCTCTCGCGCAGCTCGCCCACCGCGTCGTAGCGGTACTGCTTGAGCAGCCCCACGGCCGCCGAGGGGCCGCGCTGGGCCAGCGCCTCCACCTGCTGCTGCCATGCCGCGCGCCAGTCCTCGCCCGCCGCGTCCTGCAGGCCCGCGCCCGAGCGTGTCCAGCTGCCCGTGCGCCGGCCCAGCGCGTCCAGCGCGTAGCGCGTGGCCAAGGTGCCCTGCGTGCGCAGCACCTCCCGATGCAGCGCGTCGCGCTCGATGTCGGCGATGAGCCGGTGCACTTCACGCACCGGTTCGGGCAGCATGCCGTCCAGGCCGCCGCCACTCAGATCACCACCCAGACCGCCGGCCTGCAGCTTTTCACCTGGCAGCGCATCCTTTGGTGTTTCCTGCGGCGCTTCCTGCGCCAGTTCCTCGACCAGCCCCAGGTTGATCTGGTGCAGGTGCCCCGAGCCGTAGTGCAGGTAGTTCAGGCTGCGCCGCAGCACGGCCCGGCCCGCACGGCCGGTGACCGCCGGCAGCTGCGTGCGCGTGCGGTTGCCCAGCGCGTCGTGTTCGTGCCGCAGCGTGTGCACCTGCCCGCTGGCTGCATCCTGCGCGTGCTCGGCCACGATGCGGCCCAGCACGTCGTATTCGAAGCGCGTGGTGTGCTGCAGCTCCAGCGCCTCGTTGTCCGTTTCGGCTGGCGCCCCGGCCTGGCGCCGCCAGCGCGATGCCTCCACCAGCCGCCCGCCCGCGTCGTAGCGGTAGCGCAGCACGCTGCCGCCCACCCGCTTTTGCACCAGCCGCCCCAGCGCGTCGCGCTGCAGTTCCGTGCGCCGCGGTGTTTGAGCGTTCCGGGCTGCCGGGCCTTCCCGCAGCGTGCCGTCCTGCGCCTGGGTCTGCAGTTCGTGGAACACATCGTCGCCCCGCGCCGGGTGGTGCACCACCGCCACCACGTGCCCGTCCGCGTCGTACTCCAGCCCCACCCGCGTGCCGTCCAGGCGCTCTTCTTCCACCAGCCGGTCCGCGTCGTCGTAGCGGAACCGATAGACGCCACCGTTTTCCGTGGCGAGCGCCGAGAGCCGGTGCGCCCCGTCGTGCGCCGCCCCGATCTCCCGGCCCTGCGCGTCGCGCCGCCACAGCAGTTGGCCGCGCACGTTGTGCCCGTAGCGCGTGGCCCGCGAGAGCGCGTCCGTGTGCTCCACCAGCCGCCCGCCCGCGTCGTATTCGAACCCCTGGCTGCTGCCGTCGGGCAGTCTCAGCGAGCGCAGTTGCCCGCGCGCATCCACCACGCCCTGCGTCTGCAGGCCCAGCGCATCGGTCACCGATTGCAGCTGGCCCCAGCCGTCCCAGCCGTAGCGCGTCGTGCGCCCCGAGCAGTCGGTGTACCGCACCAGCAGGCCCCGCTCGTTCCACTGCAGGGTCTTGGCACCGCCCAGCGCATCCTCGATCTGCACCACCTGGCCCTGCGCGTCGTAGGCGTAGCGCGTCACCCCGCCATCGGGCGCCGTCTCCTGCACCCGCAGGCCCTGGCGGTCGTATTCGTAGCGCCACGTGGCCCCGTCCGGGCCCGTGGTGCGCAGCGGCTCGAGCCACCGGCTGTCCCAGAGCGTGCGCGTGAGCCGCCCCAGCGGGTCCACCACGCCCGTCTGCATGCCGTTGTCGTCGTACTGGAAGGTGGTGGTCGCCCCCGAGGGCCGCGTGCACGACAGCAGCTCGCGCCGCTCGTTCCACGCGAGCCGCCACGTGGCGCCCAGCGCGTTGGTGTAGGCCGTGAGGTTGTGCCAGCGGTCCCACTGCCAGCGCTCTTCGCGCCCGAGCTGGTCGGTTGACCTTGTCCAGCCGCCGGCCTCGCCAGCGGGGCTGCCATCGGAGCTGCCATCGAAGCCATAGGCGATGGCATAGCTCTCACCATCCTCCGTCCAGTGCCGCACCACCCGGCGGTCGCGCAGGCGCCGGCCATCGGGCCCGCGGGCACCGTCCTGGCGCTCGGGGCCGCTCGCCCCCGCTTCGCTCTCCCACGCGTAGTGGCACGCGAAGCCGGCCGCATCCTCCTGGCGCACCATCAGGCCTTCGGCGTAGGCGAAGCGCCGCACGGTCGCGCGCGTGCGGTCCTGCACTTCGGCCAGTTGGCCGCCCGCGTCATGGCGGTAGGCCGCCAGCAGGCCCAGTTGCTCGCCCGGCGCCGCCTGCACGAGGTGGATCGCCACCAGCCGCCGGCTGCCCGCCTCATAGTCCAGCCGCAGCAGCCGCCCCAGGTGGTCCGCGATGCCCGCCAGGCGCCGCTCGCCGTCGTAGCGCAGCCCCACCCAGTGCCCGAACCGGTCGCGGATGCGCAGCAGTTTCAGCACATGCCTGCCCGCCTCCTGCGGCGCCGGGCCGAACTGCCAGGCCACGTGGTCGAGCTCGCCCACCTCGTAGTGCCCACCCGCCGTGCAGCCCAGGGTGAAGCCTTCGCCGACGTTGAAGAGCGCCGTGCCCGGCCCGACATCCGGCAGCTCGATGTGCCGCCCTTGCGGGTTGACGTAGGTGATGCGCGAAGGCGGCGCACCGGCAGCTGTCCGCTCCACGTGCAGCTCGATCTCGTAGGGCACGCTCCAGCCCGCGCCGTGCAGGGTGCCGCCCCGGTGGTCGTGGCTGCTGTAGAAGCGCCGCCAGGCAATGCCCAGCGGCCCGGGCAGCACGAAGTCCGTGTCCTCGCTGCCGTCCAGCACCTTGCCGCCCGTGGCCGGGTGCACCGGGTAGCCGATCAGCGCCCGGAAGCCCCGCCCCAGCGCGTCGCCCGCCATGCCCACCACCGCCCCCAGCGCCAGGCACCCCACCTTGCCCAGGAAGTTGCCCCGGCCCATCGCCAGGCCCACACCGATCTCCAGCGCCGTCTCCCACCACGCCCGGTCGTCGGCGATCTCCAGGTACGCCGTCTTGTTGCCCCCCACCAGCACGTCGTCCGAGCCGCTGGCGATCTGCGCGGCGCACATCATCTTGTCGCCCTTGCGGGCAGCAGGATAGGTTTCGATGAAGACCGAGTCCGAGCCCTCGGCGATGAAGTTCGGGTTGGGCTGCCCATGGTCGCGGCACACGGCCGCGTCCGCCACCGCCCGCATCGCAGCCCGGCCATTGATGCGCACCGTCGCCGCCCCACGGATGCCCAGCGTGCCCGTGATGTCCAGCTCCCCGATGTCCTCGGTCATCTCCTGGATCTTTTTTTCCTTGTAGTCGCTCCAGCCCGTCGCACCCCCGATGAACCCCGCCAGCAACCCGCACGCCAGGATCGCACCACACCCCATCGTCGCCACCGACACCCCCGCCGCCAGCGCCACCACCCCCGCCACCAGCAGCGTCTCCACCATCCCCGACGCCAGCCGCAAACCCACACGCGCCAGCCTCGCCCACACCGACACGTGTCCTATCTCGTCCGCCTGCCTCGCCGCCGCCATCCCTCCCATGCTGCTGTTCTCCTGTCGTGTGTTCTTCGCGGCCTACCTTGCCACCGGCGTCACTGGCGCAGCACGAAGCTGGCCAGCACGCCATCGACCTGCCGCAGGTGTTCTTCCGTGAAGGGCACCGGCAGCGAAAAGGTGAGATTGAGCACGGTGCGGCTGTCAGGCAGCAGGAACAGCGACTGCACGTGGTGCACCATGCGCCCCTGCTGCTTGTAGCTCACGGTGAATTTCGAGCCGCCGATCTTCTGTTCCGGCGCGCCGAGCGTGGCCGGCTGCACCTCGCCCCGGCTGAACTTGGCGACCTGCCGCGACAGGTCGCCGAGCTGCCGCTGCAGGAATTCCGGCGGGGTTTCGCCGGCCTCGAGCAGGTCCTTGGAAATGGCGACGGTCATCTCGCCCGTGCCGGGTGTGGGCGCGAGCAGGTGCACGGTGCGGTCGGTGACATGGTCCGGGGCTTCGATGTGGCCTTCTTGGAAGTGGTAGCGCATGCGGTGGTCTGCTTTCTCTGGTCGGTGTGCTGCTTTCAGCAATTCAGGTTGATCTTCTTGCCGAACTGATCGAGGTCGTCCTCGAAATTGAAGACGCCCTTCACGCCGTTGAGCACGATGGTGCCGTCGGACTTGAGGGTGATGGACGCCTTGCCGCACACCAGCGTGATGCTCTCGCCGGCCACCTCGGTGATGTGCTTGCCCGCACTGACGAAGACCGTGTCGGTTTCCGCGCTGACCACGGTGTTTTCCTTGGCCAGCAGGTGGGCGTTGAGCGCCGTGGACGACACGGTGATGTTCTGCTCCGCAACGAGGTTCATGTGGCCGGTCTTGGCGACGGAGGCCACGTCGCCGGCCGAGACGATATTGGTCTGCCCGCCTTCGGTGACATGGGTGAGCATGCCGCTTTTGGCCAGCTGGGTGAGTTGCGCACCGCTCGATACGGTCACGTGCTGCTGCGCGCGCACCGAGGTGCTCTGGCCGGAGCTGACCACGATGGGCTTGGGGCTGATGAGGCTCTGGCCCTCCGGGCTCACGATCGAGACCACCGGCTTGGTGATGTCCCGCGACAGGTCCATCAGGCTGCGCGCGTCGGCCATGGCAGGGTCGGTGTCGGTGGGCATGGCGGTTTCCGCGCCACCGCCATCGCCCGAAAGCGCCGAGGCCATCTTGGCGAGCGAGGCGGCTCCGCCCGCACCGCCCCCCGTGATCGCGGCGATGGCCGATCCCAGGCTGGAGATCTGCGAGGATTTCGCCGCATTGAGCGTACCGATGGTGGACTGCGCCGAGGAAACCGCCTGTCCGGCTTCCTGCATGAGCGAAGCGGTGTTGGCCAGCGTCGCTCCCATGTGCTCGAAACCGTCCGGGTTGTTCACCGAGACGCGGGAGGTGAAGTCCTGGTTGTACGTGGTGATGAGCAGGCCCTTGTCCGCCCGGATCGAGCCCCACAGGTCCGTGCGCAGCTCGAAGCCATACCCCCGCTGCGACCCCGTGCCCTGGTGCATCAGGTACCCCATGTTCAGGTACGTGTTGCCGTACGTGTTCGACAGCTCCAGGTGCTCTATCCCCTTCTGGTCCTCGAAGCGCAGCATGCTCGCCCCGCCCCCTCCCTTGCTCCAGCGCGTGAGCGTGCCCGACTGCGTCTTGTGCTCCGGCAGCTTCCACGGCGGCATCTGGTCCGCGTTGTACACCCGCCCCGTGATGATCGGCTGGTCCGGGTCTCCGGACAAAAAGTCCACGATCACTTCCTGCCCTATGCGCGGCAGGTAGATGCTCCCGTAGTTCTGCCCCGCCCAGCCGTGCGACACCCGGATCCAGCAGCTGGACTGCTCGTCGAACTTGCCCTGCCGGTCCCAGTGGAACTGCACCTTCACCCGCCCGTACTGGTCCGGCCAGATCTCCTCGCCCGGCGGGCCCACCACCACCGCGGTCTGCGGCCCCGTGGTCTTCGGCTTGGGCGTCACCCGTGCCGGCGTGTACGGCAGGCTCGTGGGCTGCGCCTGCAACGTGAACCGCTGGAACGAGCCCTCTTCCTGCACCGTCCCCTTCTGCCCCGGGTTCGCCGCGCTCACCCGCGGGTTCTCCTTGAAGTGGTACTGCAGGCCAGTGATGAGGTACTGCTGGTTCTGGTCCCCGCGCGGGTAGTTCTCCAGCGTGAAGAGGTAGCCCGTGGCCAGGGAGCGGTGGCGCGATTCGCCGCGCACCGTGCTGCGACCGCTCAGGTTTTCCTGCAGCCGTACCCGCGCATACGCTTCGCCGTCGCCGAACTCCGTGTAGCCCCCGGGCCACTCGTAGGTCTCGTAGGCGTCGTGGCTGTGCCCCGGCGGCATCTGCCGCATGTTCGCCAGGTCCGCCTTGGGTTTCTTGAAGTCGTAGTCGTCGTTGTAGAAGCGGCCCGAGTGGATCTCCTCGTGCAGCTCCCACGCGTGGATGTTCTCGCGGTCCGCCGTGGCCGACTTCTCCGGCGGATGGAAGGGAATCGTGGCCGCCCCGGGCAGCGGCTGGTGCGAGGCCACGATGTCGTCGGCCAGCGTCAGGGTGTGCTGGCCCTGCGCATGCTGGTGGTAGTAATAGATGCCCTCGTGCTCCATCAGCCGCGAGACGAACTGCAGGTCGCTCTCGTCATATTGCACGCAGTATTCCCACGTGCGGTAGCTGCGGCTGAGTTTCTTTTCCATCGGATATCCGTACGCGCCCAGCACCTCTTCGATGATCTGCGGCACGCTCTTGTTCTGGAATATCCGGAAATCGCTCTTGCGCGAGGCCAGCCAAACCCAAGGCTGCAGCTGCAGGCGGTAGGCATAGAAGCGGTGGTCCTGACCCTGCGTGCCGAAGCGCGTGACGATCCCGTCGAGGTAGCGCCGGCCGCCGCCTTCGGTCTCCACCACCACCGTGGCGCTCTTGCCCAGCAGCGCCTTCGGGTCGATGCTTTTGTCCTCGCTCAGCAGGTCGATGTCCAGGCTGAAAACCTGGCTCAGTTCCTCCCGGCCCTTGAGCTCCCGGAAATTCAGCGCATCGCCCAGCGGCGTTTGAATGGTGACTCGACGTGTCATGGTGCAACCAAACGTATTGAAAGTATTATTTGTTTTCCTGTTTCAGGAAATGGTGCGAGCGCCAAATCATAGCCGCGATCGCTCCGCCGGCAATCATGGAATATTGGGTGCTTATACCCATTCGATTACTGAAGCTCGACCGTCAATTTGATAAAAACAGCCTGATAGTCGCGCAAGGCGGATTAATTCGAGCAAACGTGAAGCAGGCTGTCCGGCCCCGGGCGCTGCCGGAGTGCGACCTCACCCCCTGAAATGCAGCGGGTCCCAACCCGCTGCCACGCCATTTCCGCGCCCTGGCTCAGCTGCCCTGCAGGAGGGCGAGCATGCCCGCCTCGTCCAGGACCGGCACACCCAACTCCTGCGCCTTGGTGAGCTTGCTGCCGGCCTCTTCTCCGGCCACGACGTAGTGCGTCTTCTTGCTGACCGACCCTGCGACCTTCGCGCCCGCGGCTTCGAGCCGCTCCTTGGCGTCCTCACGGCTCAGGGTCGGCAGCGTGCCGGTGAGAACAAAGGTCTTCCCGGCCAGCGGCAAGGTGGTGCGCTCGGCGGGCGGGCCTTCCTTCCAGGTGACGCCGCAGGCCCTCAACTGCTCGACCACCTCGCGGTTGTGAGGCTGTGCGAAGAAGGTGTGGATGGCCTCCGCGACGATGGGGCCGACGTCGTTCACCTCGAGCAGTTGCTCCACGCTGGCGCCGATGATGGCGTCCAGGCCGCCGAAATGGCGCGCAAGGTCCTTGGCCGTGGCTTCGCCCACATGGCGGATGCCCAGGCCGAACAGGAAGCGCGGCAGCGTGGTGTGCTTGGACTTCTCCAGGGCTGCCAGCACGTTCTGCGCGGATTTCTCCGCCATGCGGTCCAGGCTGCTGAGCGCCGTCAGGCCCAGCCGGTACAGGTCCGGCAGGGTGCGGATGACCTGGCCTTCCACCAGCTGGTCCACCAGCTTTTCCCCCAGGCCTTCGATGTCCATGGCCCGGCGCTGGGCGAAGTGGAGCAGCGCCTCCTTGCGCTGGGCCGGGCAGAAAAGCCCCCCGGTGCAGCGGTGGTTGGCTTCGCCTTTCTCCCGGACCACCGCGCTGCCGCAGATGGGACACTGGCGGGGCATGCGGAAGTTCGGCACGTAGGGCGACCGCGGTGCGGCACGCGCAGCATCGGCCCCGGATGCCGTGCCATCGGCCCCGGATGCGGCGTCCACCAGCGCATCGGAGCCCTGCAGTGCACCCGCCACGGGCAGCAGGGCCGTTGGCACCGTGCCCACCACTTCGGGGATCACATCGCCCGCGCGGCGCACGATGACCTGGTCGCCCACGCGCACGCCCTTCTTGCGGATCTCGAACAGGTTGTGCAGCGTGGCGTTGGTGACGGTGACGCCGCCCACGAAGACGGGAGCCAGCCGCGCCACGGGGGTGAGCTTGCCGGTGCGGCCGACCTGCACGTCGATCCCCTCCACGCGGGTGACCATCTCCTGCGCCGGGTACTTGTGCGCCACGGCCCACCGCGGCTCGCGGGTCACGAACCCCAGCTGGCGCTGCAGCGCCAGGCTGTTGACCTTGTACACCACCCCATCGATGTCGTAGGGCAACTGGTCGCGGCTCGCGCCCACCTCCTGGTGGAAAGCGACCAGCTCGGCCGCGCCCTGCGCGGTCCGCACCTGCGCAGCGACCGGGAAGCCCCAGGCCTTGAGCTGCTGCAGCATGTCGAAATGGGTCGCGAAGTCGGGACCGCCTTCTGTCGCCGGAGTGATGTCGCCCAGCCCATAGGCGAAGAAGCTCAGGGGCCGCTGCGCGGCAATGCCCGAGTCGAGCTGGCGCACCGCGCCGGCCGCCGCGTTGCGCGGGTTGACGAAAGTCTTGCCGCCGGCCTCGCGTTGGCGCTCGTTGAGCCGGTCGAAATCCGCCCGGCGCATGTAGACCTCGCCCCGCACCTCGAGCACAGGCGGCACGCCCTGGCGTCCGCCCGTGGGCAGCGTGAGGGGAATCTGGCGGATGGTACGGATGTTGTGGGTCACGTCCTCACCCACTTCGCCGTCGCCACGCGTGGCGGCCTGTACCAGGCGGCCGTTCTCGTAGCGCAGGCTCATGGCCAGGCCGTCGAATTTGGGCTCGGCAACGTATTCGATCGGCGGTGCATCGGGCGCGAGCTTGAGCTCCCGGCGCACGCGGGCGTCGAACGTCTCGGCGCCGCTGGCCTCGGTATCGGTCTCGGTGCGGATGCTGAGCATCGGCACCGTGTGGCGAACGGGCGTCAGGCCCTCCATCACCGCGCCGATCACGCGCTGCGTGGGCGAGTCGGGCGTGACGAGCTCGGGATGGGCCGTCTCCAGCGCCTGCAGCGTCTGGAAGACGCGGTCGTATTCGGCATCCGGCACGGTGGGCGCATCCAGTACGTAGTACTGGTGTGCCCATTGGTGCAACTGCGCCCGCAGCGCGGCGACGCGGCGGCCCAGGTCCCCAGGGTCGTCCTGGGCGGGAGCGGAAAACAGGTCGGGATGTTCGGCCATGGCGATCGTCTTTCGAAAAGGGGCACGGCGGGCCGCCGCCGGGCCGCCGTGCGATGTTCAGCTGAACAGCCGCCGTGCCAGCACTGAACCGGCCGACAGCTCGCGGCTGTCGAGCTTGTCGTAGAGCAGTTCGAGGTCCGCGGCGATCGGGTCCATGGTCATGGCAGGCAGCGGCGTACCGTTCTGGTCGCACAACACGCCATCCATGGCCTGGCCCAGGGACGCAGCCACCTCCCGCAGCCGGGCGAAAGGCTGCTCGCTGCGGTGGACCTGCGCCACGTCCAGGCTGAGCGTGATGTCGCGGATCGCCGACTGCTCTGGATCTTCCGACAGGGCAGCCTGGGTGTCGTAGGACAGCGTGAGCACCGGTGGCAGCCCCTGCCCGCCGGCCGGCAGGACCAGGCGGCCGGGCATGGCGCCGGACGTGAAGCCCTGGCGCAGCGCATTCTGCTGCACGTAGCCCGGGCTCCATGCCGCATGGCGGGCGCGCAGGCAGAATGCCAGCTGTGCGTCATGGTCGCTGGCGAACTGGTCCAGCTCCCGGGCACGGGCGACCTCGTGCAGCATGTCGGGAAAATCAGGCGTGGCGTTGATCGCATCCGCGAAGCCCTGGGCCTTGAGCACGAACTCGGAGAACTCGATCTCGTTGAGGGCTCCCACGCGGTTGGCGAGTTGCACCCCGGCCTGGAACTGGGTGTAGCGCTGTCCGGGCACGGGCGTTTCCCACTGCTGGGCCGCCTCGTTGAAGCCTTCGATGGCGAACGGCTTGCTGCCGGCCCGGCGGGTGGTCGGCAACGCGGCCAGCGCGGCGTCGCCGGAGACGACCTGCTCGGGAACGATCGGTGCGATGGCATCGATCAGCGGGTCGAGCCCTCCCCTGCGTTCGGTGGGAGGCACGGGCATCTGGAGCGAATCCTGCCAATCCACGGAATGGCCGCCCTGGCGGTCCTCGCCTGCGGATACCGGCTGGGGCGAGCCCGGGGACAGGCCGCCCACCGGTCCGGCAGGCAGGTCGAAACCCGGCTCCTGGCGCACCAGCGGATCGGCGCCGCCTGCCTCGGGGCCCTCCTGCGGACTGGCCCGCTTGGGCGCATTGCGGTGGGTGGTCCAGGCGTTGTAGGCGACGACGATGGCCAATACCACGCCACCCGCGATGATGAGGCCGAGTTGGAAATTGCTCATGGTGTGAGTGAAACGATGTAACGCGGTGGCCGGCTGCCCTGCTTCATGCGGATTTGCTGTAGGACATCAGGCCTCGGCCATCGACAGCGCGGACTCCATGTCCACGGCGACGATGCGCGAAACCCCCTGCTCCTGCATCGTCACGCCGATGAGTTGCTCGGCCATTTCCATGGCGATCTTGTTGTGGCTGATGAAAAGGAACTGCGTGCCGCGGCTCATGCTCGCGACGAGTTTGGCATAGCGTTCGGTGTTCGCGTCGTCCAGCGGCGCGTCCACCTCGTCCAGCAGGCAGAACGGCGCCGGGTTGAGCTGGAAGATGGCGAAGACCAGCGCGATGGCCGTCAGCGCCTTCTCTCCGCCGGAAAGCAGGTGGATGGTCTGGTTCTTCTTGCCCGGAGGCTGCGCCATCACCTGCACGCCGGAGTCGAGGATTTCGTCACCGGTCATGATGAGCCGCGCCTGCCCGCCGCCGAACAGTTCGGGGAACATGCGGCCGAAATGGCCGTTCACGGTCTCGAAGGTGCCGGACAGCAGCGTGCGCGTCTCGGCGTCGATCTTGCGGATCGCGTCCTCGAGCGTGTTCATCGCCAGGGTCAGGTCTTCGGTCTGCGCGTCGAGGAAGGTCTTGCGCTCGCGGGCCAGCTGCAACTCGTCCAGCGCGGCGAGGTTGACCGCGCCCAGGGCGGTGATCTCGCGGTGGAGCCGGTCGATCTCGGATTGCAGGCCGGCGGCTCGCACGCCGCCCTCTTCGATGGAGCGCGCCACGGCGTCCAGGTCGGCCTGTGCATCCGCGAGCAGGCTGGTGTATTGCTCCAGGCCCAGCCGCGCCGCCTGCTCCTTGAGCTGGAAATCGGTGATGCGCTGGCGCAGCGGATCGAGCGCGCGCTCCAGCTGCAGCCGCCGCTCGTCACTCGCGCGCAGTCGGGCCGTGAGATCGTCGTATTCGCTGCGCTGCGCGGCCAGGGCCTTCTCGCGCTCCATCTTCAGCTCCAGCGCCTGCTGAAGGCCGCCTTGCGCCGCCGCGGAAGACAGGCGGCCCATTTCGTCCTGGGCGCGCTGGCGCTCGTCCTCCAGCGATGCGACCTGCGTGCGCGCGGTGTCGATGGTGCGCGCCAGTTCGGCCCGCCGCGCTTCCAGGCTGCGGCGGGAGAAAGTCGCTTCCTGCGCCTGCCTCTCCAGGGCCCGCTGCTGCTCGCGGCACTCGTTCAGGCGCCGCTCGGCCTCGATCACGCGGTCGCCCAGCTGGGCATGGCGCTCCTGGCTGTCGGCGAGCTGCATGTCCAGTTCTTCGAAACGCGCCTCCGAAGCCACCGAACGCTCCTGAAGGTCCGCCAGTTGGGCCTCCACCTCGGCCAGGTCGGCGCCGATCTGCTCGCTCCGTGCCCGGGCCTGCTCCGCCAGCTGGTTCAGGCGCAGGCTCTCGACCTGCAATTCGTGGCGCCGGCCCTGGGCTTCGCTGGCCTCCCGCCGGGCCGCCACCAGCCGTTGCGAGGCATCTGCATAAGCCGCTTCGGCACGGACCAGCGCGGTGCGCGATTCCTCGTGGATGAGCGCCTGTGCCCGCAGTTCTTTCTCGAGGTGCTCGATTTCCTGGGCGCGCGCGAGCAGGCCCGATTGCTCCGAATCCTGCGCATAGAAACTCACGCCGTGCGCGCTGACCGCATGCCCGCCGGGAACGTATATCGCCTCGCCCGGCCGCAGCTGGGTCCGGCGGTCCAGCGCCTCGTCCAGCGTGGCGGCTGTCTGGCATCCCTGCAGCCAGTCCTCCAGCACGGCACGCAGGCCGGCCTCCGGCACACGCAGCAGGTCGGCCAGCCGCGCCGCGGCCGATGCCGTACCGGACGCGCCCGCGGCGGACGGCGCGCTGTAGAAGGCCAGGCGGGCGGGAGGTGCATCCTGCCCGCCGGCGCCGAGGAAGCCGCGGACGGTATCCAGGCGCCCGACCTCCAGCGCCCCCAGGCGCTCGCGCAGCGCGGCTTCCAGCGCGTTCTCCCAGCCGGGCTCGATGTGCAGTCGGCTCCACAGGCCCTGCAGCCCGTCCAGCCCGTGCCGGGCCAGCCACGGCTTGAGCTTGCCGTCCGTGCGGACCTTCTCCTGCAGAGCCTTGAGCGCCTCCAGGCGTGCCGAGAGGTCTGCCTGCCGGGCGCCTTCGGCGTTCGCGGCCTGCTGCCGCTGGCGGCGCTCTTCGTCCAGCTGGGGAACGCTGTCCTGCAGTTCGGCCAGCCGTGCCTCCGCCATTTCGGCGGCCTCCTCGGCCTCCTGCAATTGCCCGTTCAGGTTGGCCAGGCGCGCTTCGTCGGGGGCCGCCAGGGCATTGCGATCGGCACGCAGGCGCTCGTGCCGCGATTCCGCCTGCCGCCGCTGCTCCTGCAGGCTGCGCTGCTCGGCCGCCAGCACCTGGATCTGCTGCTGCACCTGTACCACCGACGCGCGCTGCGCTTCGGAGCGTTGCTGCGCCTGGCGCAGGGCTTCCTCCAGGTCGGGCATCTGCATCGCCTGTTCCTCGACCTGGGCGGCGAGCATCTCCGCGCGCTCCTCCGCATCCACCCCGGCGCCGGCGAGGTTTTCCATCTCGGCCTCGGCCTCTTCCTTGCGGGCCGACCATTGCACGATCTGCTCGGCCAACTGGGCCAGCCGCTGCTCCACGCGCTGGCGCCCTTCCACCACATAGCGGATCTCCGCCTCCAGCTTGCCGACCTCCGCGGTCGCCTCGTAGAGCCGGCCCTGCGCCTGGTTGACCTGGTCACCGGCGGCATAGTGGGCCTGGCGGATGGTTTCCAGATCCGCCTCCACATGGCGCAGGTCGGCCATGCGGGATTCCAGGTCGTTCACCGCCTGCAGCCCTTCCGTGCGAACGCGGTTCTGTTCGGCTTCCGCATCGGCGCGCTTGAGGAACCAGAGCTGGTGCTGCCGCAGCGTCACGTCCGACTGCAGGGCGTTATAGCGGGCCGCCACCTCCGCCTGCTTTTCCAGGCGTTCCAGGTTCGCGTTCAGCTCGCGCAGGATGTCCTCCACGCGCGTGAGGTTCTCGCGGGTGTCGGCCAGGCGGTTCTCGGTCTCGCGGCGGCGCTCCTTGTATTTGGAGACGCCCGCCGCCTCCTCCAGGAAAAGCCTCAGCTCTTCCGGACGCGATTCGATGATGCGGCTGATCGTCCCCTGTCCGATGATGGCGTACGCGCGGGGCCCCAGGCCGGTGCCCAGGAACACGTCCTGCACGTCGCGGCGGCGCACGGGCTGGTTGTTGATGAAATAGCTGCTGTTGCCCTCGCGCGTGAGCACGCGCTTGACGGCAATCTCGGCGTACTGGTTCCATTGCCCGCCAGCCCGGTGGTCCGCGTTATCGAAGACCAGTTCCACGCTCGAGCGGCTGGCGGGCTTGCGGTGCGTGGTTCCATTGAAGATCACGTCCTGCATCGATTCGCCGCGCAGCTCGCTCGCCTTGGACTCTCCCAGTACCCATCGCACCGCGTCCATGATGTTGGACTTGCCGCAGCCGTTGGGGCCCACCACGCCCACGAGCTGCCCCGGGAGCACGAAGTGCGTGGGTTCGGCGAACGACTTGAAGCCGGCGAGTTTGATGGAGTTGAGGCGCACGGATGGGGCGGCAGGCTTGGGTGCAGCGTGGCAAAGGGCGGCAAGGCAATGCCCGGAGCGGACGGACGGCAAAGCCTCCCGTGCCTGCGGGTCAGCGCCGGATGATACCGTGGCCCACCGGCCCGCCAGCCGTTTCCGGGCTTCGCGCGTGCCGCCGATGCTTCGCCCGCGAGGGCCGGTGGCTGGCCTGTCGCCTTGGCAGGAGGCCATCGGCCGCGGCATGTCCGCCAGAGAACTGCGATCGTTCTTCCTTCGAAATGCAACCGCCGCGACGGGCGCAGGCCGGCGGGCCGGGAGCCCTCTCAGGCCGCGCCGCGGGGCGCGAAGGCGATGATGGCCATGCCCGCCAGCGTCACCCCTGCGCCGGCAAGGTCCCAGCGGTCGGGCCGGATGCCGTCCACCGCCCAGAGCCAGCCCAGCGCAACGGCCACGTACACCCCTCCATAGGCAGCATAGACGCGTCCGGCTGCTGCAGGATGCAGGGTGAGCAGCCAGGCGAACAGGGCCAGGCACGCAGCCCCCGGCACCAGAAGCCAGGCACTGCGGCCCTGGCGCAGCCACAGCCACGGCAGGTAGCATCCCGCGATTTCCGCCAGCGCCGTCACGGTGTACAGCACGAGGGTCTTGAATTCCGCCGCGCCTGCCACGTCAGTCCATTGCCGGGGGAGCGCCAGCTGCATCCGGTGGCGGGAACGAAAGGACCAGGCGCTCGAAGTCGTCCGCGCTCACGGGGCGGCTCAACAGATA
Organism: Acidovorax sacchari; assembly: GCF_042847045.1. Taxonomy (NCBI): domain Bacteria; kingdom Pseudomonadati; phylum Pseudomonadota; class Betaproteobacteria; order Burkholderiales; family Comamonadaceae; genus Acidovorax; species Acidovorax sacchari. The sequence continues at coordinate 2,820,072 of NZ_AP035783.1, read as the reverse complement.
CCCTTGCCAGGCGTGGCAATGGTTGCGCTCCAGGAAGACGCGCTGCGCCTCCGTCTCCACGCCTTCGGCGATGACCCGCAGCCCCAGGCTGGTGCCCAGGGCCACGATGGTCCGGGCAATGGATGCATCGTTCGGATCCGTGAGCACATCGCGCACGAAGCTCTGGTCGATCTTGAGCTCATCGAGCGGCAGGCGCTTGAGGTAGGCCAGCGACGAATATCCGGTACCGAAATCGTCCAGGGAAAACCCCACGCCGTAGGCACGCAACTGCTGCATCTTCTGGATGGTGTCTTCCAGGTCCTGCTGCAGAAGGCTTTCCGTCATCTCGAGCTTGAGGCGACGCCCTTCCGCGCCCGTGCCCGCCAGCGCCGCAAGCACCTGCCCGACGAAGCCGCCCTGGTGGAACTGCCGTGCGCTCACGTTCACCGACAGGCTGATCTGGGAGAGCACCGGATGGCGCGACCATTGGGCCAGCCGTTCGCACGCGGCACGCAGCACCCATTCCCCCAGGGGGAGGATGAGCCCGGTTTCCTCCGCAAGCGGAATGAACTCGCCAGGCGAGACGAAACCGCGGCCCGGATGGCGCCACCGCAGCAGGGCTTCGGCCCCCACGATATGGCCGTGGTGCACCTGGGGCTGGTAGAACAGTTCGAATTCGCCACGGCCCAGGCCGTCCCGCAGGTCGGTTTCCAGGGCCGCGCGTGCAGCGACCGATGCCTGCATCTGCGGATCGTAGAACCGCAGCGCATTGCGGCCACTGGCCTTGGCCTGGTACATGGCCAGGTCCGTGCGCTGCAGCAGCTCGTCCACCGTCTCCCGCGCTCCCTGGAACACGGTCACGCCCATGCTCAGGGTGGTATGGTGGGCCTCGCCCTCCAGCATGAACGGATGCCGCATCGCCGCCAGGATCTTCTGCCCCATCTCCTCCGCCCGGGCAGCAGCGCCCTGCGGGCTCTGCCCCAGGTCTTCCAGCACCACGACGAACTCGTCGCCCCCATGCCGCGCCACCGTGTCCTCGTTCTGCACGCAGCCGCGCAGGCGCTGGGCCACCTGGCGCAGGAGCATGTCGCCGCGCTCGTGCCCCTGGGTCTCGTTGAGGGTCTTGAAGTTATCCAGGTCCAGCATGAGCACCGCGCCGCACCGTCCGCGGCGCACACTGGCAGCCAGTGCCTGCTGCAGCCGGTCCACCAGCAGCCGCCGATTGGGCAACTGCGTCAGGGGGTCGTAGTAGGCCAGATAGTGGATCTCCTCCTCAGCGGCCTTGTGCTGGCTCAGGTCCATCATCGTGATGAGGCAGGCACCGTCCAGCAGCACCCCGGCCATGTCCACCGTGCGCACGGAGCCATCGCCGCAGGTGATGGCGTACTCGCGCGATGGCAGCGTGCCGTCGCCGGCCCGTGCAGCGGTGCATGCGGCTTCCCAGTCCGCCATGGCCTGCTCCCGGCGCAGCGGGTCCGGCTGCACCGCCTGCCACCACTCGCGCACCGTGGAAGGTGCTGCGTCGGCATGGCGGCAGATCTGCTCGAAGCGCTCGTTGCGGAAGCTCAGCGTTCCGTCCCGAGCGACGAGGCAGACCCCCACCGGCAGGCGGTAGAGTATCTGCCGCAGCCGCTCCTCGCTATCGCGCTGCGCCGCTTCCATGTGCTTGCGGTCGCTGATGTCCTGAACCAGGGCGATGTGCTGGGCCGGCTGCCTGCGGTCGTCGCGCATCGGAGCCAGGCGCAGTTCGGCCCAGACCATCTGGCCATCCTTGCGGCGGTAGCGCTTCTCGTACCGGTATTCCTGCTGCCCGCCAGCCGCGAGGCGGTCGATCACGGCTTCCGTCTCGGCCTGGTCGTCCTGGTGGGTCACGTCGCGCACCGTGAGTGCCAGCAACTCCTGGGGTTCATAGCCCAGGATCTCGCAGAAACGCGCGTTCGCGCGCACGAAACGCCGGGTTGCGGTATCCACCTGCGCCACGCCCACGGCGGCCTGGTCGAACAGCGTCTGGAAAGGATCTTTCAGCGCAGCGCTGCGCCAGCGCCAGGAGACCGCCAGGAGCACCAGCAGCAAGGTTGCAAGCGCTCCCGCCGTGGCGGCCAGCCAGGGCACCGCCTGCTCGGCGGCAGAAAGGAAACTGCCCTCCGAAACGAACGTCAGCTTCCACCGGCGGTCGTAGATCTGCAGTTCGCGCTCGTAGCGATGTGTGCCGGACGCCGTGGCCGGCAGATCCAGCATCGTCCGGGCGCCGGAGGGCTGCGCACCTCGTACCGAGCCGACATCCTGCACACCCAGGGCCAGCCCTGCGAGGCGCCCTTCCTCGCGCAACGCGTTGACAAGGTCATGGAACCGTATCGCGGCGGCCACGGAACCCACATAGCGCGGGCCGCCCCCTGCGTCGGTGAACACCGGCAGGCGCAGGCTGAACGCGGCGCGGTGCTCGGAGACCTGCAGCATGTCATAAGGGGCGGAAGCGATGGCGCTGCCGCTGTCGCGGCTGTAGCGCACGGATTCCATGGTGGAGGGCACGGCCCCGATGTCCAGTCCCACGACCCCCATGTTGCCCGACCGTGGCCACACGTAGTCCGCGATGTAGTAGTCCGGGCGATCGCCTTTCGGACGTATGGCGAACTCCGGCATGCCGTCGGCGGCCAGGGAGGCATCGGCCCGCACCGATGCTTCGAACGCGGCCCTGTCGGCATGCAGCACGTAGCGCGTGAACGCCAGGTTGACGATGCCCGCGTACTGGGGCCAGAGCCGCAGTTCGCGCAAGGCGTTGTCGAACTCGGCTCGGGTCAGGTGGGGATTGACGATGAAGAGCCCGCGCACCCCCGTGAGCAGTCCGAGGTAGCGCCCGACATGGGCCTCGAGCGCGACGGTGGCCGCCGAAGCCTTGCGCTCGAAGCGCGCCTGCGCAATGGCTTCCACCGACATCCGCTGCCATTCCCAGAGCCCGGCCCCCACGCCCAGCGCCAGCAGCGCCAGCAGCACCGCAGAAATGCCCAGCCACGGAAACCGTGCAGGCGGGCGCAAAGCGAGGGGCGAAGGCATGGGCGGCAGAAAGCGGAACACGCGCGGAGCACGTGGATGCGGCACAGCGGGATGGAATGAAACGTCTGAGGATAGCTTCAACGGAGCGCCGTTTTTGCGAGCTGGAGCCGTTTGGGCTTTTTTGTGACAATCATGTACCCGGCCCTCATAGCTTTCACCGGTTACGTACTGCTCTGCAGAGATGCCGGGCCGGGCGGCAACGGCCTACAGCCCGGCAGCGGTCATGCCCGTCAGCACCAGAAGGGCTGCCGCAAGCGCGGGAGGCATCACCCAGGCACCGAACTTCAGGAACTGCAGCGCACTCACCTCGATGCCTTCGCGCCGCAGTGCGGCCAGCCACAGGAGGGTCGCGAGCGAGCCGGTAATGGAAAGGTTGGGGCCGAGATCGATCCCGATGAGGGCCGCGGCGCGCAGCGGCTCTGCGGCATGGGCAGCCTCCAGTGCGGCACCAGCCAGCAGGCCGGCCGGCAGGTTGTTCACCAGATTGGCGCCGAAGCCCAGCAAGGCCCCGAGCGCCGGGCCCGCAGCCAGCGGCGCGGCCGTTGCGGCCTCGGACAGCATGCGGGCCAGATGCCCCACCACACCGGTGACTTCCAGCGCCTGCACGAAAACGAAGAGCCCGGCCACCAGCGGCAGTACGCCCCATGACACCGACTTCAACACCGGCCCCACCTGGTGGCCGCAGCCCGCGCGCAGCAACACCAACGTCAGCAGAGCCGCCCCCAGCGTCGGAGCGCCCAGCGGAATCCGCCACCAGGCGCACCCCACGAGCACCACCGCCGACACCGCCAGACCTGCGGCCGCCAGACGCCCACCGGCACCCAGCGGGCGGGCGGGCAGCTCAGCAGCCACAGGCCGGTCGATCTCCCGCCGGACGCGCCATTTCAGGACCCAGTACGTGGCGCCGATCGCCGCGACGGACGGCAGGCCGAACAGCGCCAGCCAATGGGGCAGCGACGGCATCTGCCCACCGCCCCACAGGACGAGGTTGGCCGGATTGGAGATGGGCAGAAGAAAACTGGCCGCGTTGGCCACGAAAGCGCAGATCAGCAGATACGGCAGCGGCGCCGCGCCCACGGCCCGCGCCACGGCGATCACGGCCGGCGTGAGCACGACCGCGGTGGCATCGTTGGACAGCGTCGCGGTCACGAGCGTCCCGACGCCGAAAACCCATGCAAAAAGGCGCTCGCCGGAGCCCCGCGCCCGGCGCGCCGCCTCGATGGCCAGCCAGTCGAACACCCCTTCGCGGCGGGCCATTTCCGACAACAGCATCATGCCGGCCAGGAACAGATACACGTCGTGCCCACGCAGCACGCCCTTCCATGCCTCCGCCCAGGGCAACAGGCCGGACACGGCGAGCACGAGGGCGCCGCCCACGGCCCACACGGCCTCGGGAACGCGTGCAGGCCGCAGGATGACGGCAGCGGTGGCGACGGCGATCACGCCCCACGTCCACCCGGGATGGGCCATTGTCAGCATGGAAAGCGGTTCCTTTCTGTGCGCGGCCGCCGGGGCAGCCCTCGGCGCGCGCTGTTGTATGGTTCTCTCTCAGGGGCGGTGCCGCCTGTCGGACGCGGATTCTAGGGAACGCGGCAGTGGCCATCGCCGGGAATGGCCCTCGCCGCCCAGAACGCGACCTTGGCCTACACGGCGCCGATTGACCCCTTCCGCATGTGTGGCGCGCAGCCCACCTACCATTGCGGCCTGATCAGGAGAGAGCCTGCCCGTGTTCCAGTATTTCGAAAACCGCGTCCCCCCCTACCCCTCCACCGAACCCACCTTGCCGCCCAAGGGCTTCATGGCTTTCGTGTGGGCCTGCACACAAGGCCTGCGCGGCCATGTGATGGCAATGGCGGGGCTGTCGGCAGCCATCGCCGTCTATGAGGCGTTCCTGTTCTCGGTCCTCGGGCACCTGGTGGACTGGTTGTCCGGCACGGCGCCCGACAGCCTGTGGACGGGGCACCGGGGCGCCCTCTGGCTGATCGCGGGCCTCATGGTGGCCAGCATCGGGCTGGTGGTCCTGCAGACGAGCGTGAAGCACCAGGTGCTCGCCATCAACTTCCCGCTGCGGTTGCGCTGGAACTTCCACCGCCTGATGCTCGGCCAGAGCATGTCCTTCTATGCGGACGAATTCGCCGGCCGCATCACCACCAAGATCATGCAGACGGCGCTCGCCGTGCGCGACATGATCTTCACGACCACCGATGTGGTGATCGGCATGGGCGTCTACCTGGTCACCATCCTTGCGCTGGCCGCCGGCTTCGACGCCCGGCTGCTCCTGCCCTTCGCGCTGTGGGTGCTGTGCTATGCCGCCGCCTGCTGGTACTTCGTCCCCCGGCTGGGCAAGGTGGGCAAGGCACAGGCCGATGCCCGTTCCGTGATGACGGGCCGCATCACCGACGCCTACACCAACATCGCCACCGTGAAGCTGTTCTCCCACACCCGGCGAGAGGCGGAATTCGCCCGCGCGGCCATGGACGCGTTCAAGCACACGGGCTATGCGCAGATGCGTCTCGTGAGCACGTTCGAGATCGTCAACCATGTGCTGGTGGTCGCCATGATCCTGGGAGCCTGCGGCACGGCGCTGTGGCTCTGGTCCATGGGCCAGGTGGGCGCGGGCGCGGTGGCGGCCGTCACGGCCATGGCGCTGCGGGTTTCGGGCCATGCGCACTGGGTCATGTGGGAAGTGACCACGCTGTTCGAGAGCGTCGGCACCATCCAGGACGGCATCAACACCCTCACCCGCCCCCGCACCGTGGTGGATGCGCCGGACGCCCACCCCCTGGCGGTGACGCGCGGCGAGGTGACGTTCGAGGGCGTGACCTTCGGCTACCAGCCGGGCCGCCCCGTGATCGACGACCTGCACCTGACCATCCGGCCCGGCGAGCGCATCGGCCTGATCGGACGCTCCGGCGCGGGCAAGTCCACGCTCGTGAACCTGCTGCTGCGCTTCCACGACGTGCAGGCCGGCCGCGTGCTCATCGACGGCCAGGACATCGCCCACGTGACCCAGGACAGCCTTCGCCAGTCCATCGGCATGGTCACGCAGGACACATCCCTGCTGCATCGCTCGATGCGCGACAACATCCTCTACGGTCGCCCCGACGCCACGGACGCGCAGATGCACGAGGCCGCCGAACGCGCGGAAGCCGCAGCCTTCATCGAACAGCTCACCGACCTGCAGGGCCGCGGCGGCTACGACGCGCAGGTGGGCGAGCGCGGAGTGAAGCTGTCGGGCGGCCAGCGTCAGCGCGTGGCCATCGCCCGGGTCATGCTGAAGGATGCGCCCATCCTGCTGCTGGACGAGGCCACGAGCGCGCTCGATTCGGAAGTGGAAGCCGCCATCCAGCAAAGCCTGGACACCCTGATGCAGGGCAAGACCGTCATCGCCATCGCCCACCGCCTCTCCACCATCGCGGCTCTGGACCGGCTCATCGTGCTCGACGCCGGCCGCATCGCGGAGCAGGGTACCCATGCCGAACTGCTGGCCCAGGGAGGCGTGTATGCCCGGCTGTGGGCGCACCAGAGCGGCGGCTTCCTGGGAGAGCCCGACGGCACCTGACCGCCGGCGGCAAAGGAAAAGCCGTCGCCGGGCAGCGGTCTCGCGGCGTTCCTCTCAGCGGGGGCGCAGCGGCCGCGCGGGATTGCCGCCCACGGTGGCCCCGGCCGCCACGTCGCGCGTGACGACGCTGCCCGCACCGATCACCGCGCCATCCCCCACCGTCACGCCCGGCAGCAGGATCGCCCCGCCGCCGATCCAGACGTCGCGGCCGATGTGCACCGGCCTGCCCGACTCGAGCCCGGTGGCTCGGGTGGCTGCGTCGCGGGGGTGGTCCGCCGCGTAGATCTGCACGCCGGGCCCGATCTGTGTTCCGTCGCCGATGCACACTTCGACCACGTCGAGGATCACGCAATTGAAGTTCAGGAACACGCCCGATCCCAGGTGGATGTTGAAACCGTAGTCGCAATGGAACGGCGGCCGCACCGCCGTGCCTTCGCCCACGGAACCCAGCCCCTCCACCAGCAGCATGTGCCGCCCGCGCGCATCCAGGCGGGCATGGGCCGTCATGTCGTTGTACCGGGCCATCCAGCGGCGCGCGGCGGCCATGTCGGCCTGCAGTTCAGGATCACCGGCATGGTAGAGCTCGCCGGCCAGCATTTTCTGTTTCTCGGTCGCCATGGCGCATTGTGGTCCGGCGATTGGGGGGCGCCTGTCGGAAACCCACCCGAATCGCGACGGCCATGCAAGGCGATCGGCAGGTGCCGGCACCTGCCGTGCAGGCCCCGGGTGCAGGGACCCATTGCACGCATCAGGTGATCAGATCGGCCTGGGACTTGCCCAGCGATTTGATGGCCTTGGCGACGCCTTCGCTGCTCTTGATCGTGAACTCGTTGAGCGCAGCCTGCATCTGCGCCCGCACGGAGGCTTCGGTGAGCGCGTTCTGGTTCGCCATCTGCTGCTCCTGCGCCGTGATGGCCCGGCGTGTGGAGCCATCGGGCCGGTGCGGATCGCCCTCACCGTCTTCCGGATCATCGTCGCCATGGCCGAAGGACGGGTGGGACGGAGTCGGCGGGAAGTGAGGCATCGAGAAATCCGGCCCCATTCCATGCGGCAGGCCGCCGTCCCCATCGAATGGAATGTCTTCGCCGGCATGTCCGTGGGCTTTTCCGCCGGACGCTGCCAGGGGTTCGGCGGGCTCGCCACCCTCCGCGTGCGGTGGCGGCACGGCATGCAGCGTTGTCACCGCTGCAGGGCGGCCGTGTGCAGGCAATGGATGCTCCGTGCTTTCCGGGGCGGCCTCCTGGCGGGATGCCGCTGTCGCAGGCGTTTCCTCCGGGTTGTGCAAAGCGCGCTGCCGCTGGAACAGCGCATTGCCCCGCAGGCTGGAAGGACTCGCCAGCAACCGGCCACGCGGCGGCAGGGCTGCCTGGCCCCCACTGGATGCAGGCCGCTCACGCCCGAACAGCCCTGCCGGGGCATCGGGGCCCTTCCGGGATTCGGTTCGCGGTGGCGGAGGCGCGGCATCCGCCTCCTTGGACAGCGGCTGGCGCAGGGCCGACAACGGTGATGAGAGAGCGCCGGTGCGTGCGTTCATGGCATAGAGACGATGGATGTATTGCACACCAGTGTGCGGGGCGCGAAATACCGGGGGCGCGATCGCCGCGAAGCGGGCCCCATGCATCCGAAAAAGGAAGCGCCTGCGCCGGCTGCGTCGATCCCCTCCTACGCCCGCGAGCGCTTCCGGCCTGCCGCACGCCCCCCGGCCCCCTTCAACAATGCCTCCACACCAACTCTCCACAACATACGGAAGGGCAACACCATGTCGATCTCCCTCATCCTGATCCTCATCCTGATCCTCATCCTGATCGGTGTGCTGCCGACCTGGGGCCACAGCCGCTCCTGGGGTTATGGGCCCAGCGGCGGCGTGGGCTTGGTCGTGGTGATTCTGCTCATCCTGCTGCTGATGGGACGCATCTGACCGCCCCAGGCGTCCGAGGGCCTCTGGGAGGCTCCAAGCGACAAGGCCCGGTGCATTGCACCGGGCCTTTTTCTTTGAGGGAGGATGCAGCGCCAGGCAGAGCCAGCAACCTGGAGCGAACCGAGGTCGGGCCCAAGGCCCGCCAAAGAAAAAAGGCCCAGCTTCTTTCAAAGCTGGGCCTCTCACATCAATGGTCGGCGTGGCGGGATTCGAACTCGCGACCCCTTGCACCCCATGCAAGTGCGCTACCAGGCTGCGCTACACGCCGACAAGACTTAGATTATATAGGCAAAAAATCAGTGGTCGGACAAAAGTGCACGAATTTCCAATAATTCTTTCCGCACCCCTTCCAGGGACAGGCCGCCGCGTTCCGACAGGGCCCCTGCGCTGCCCATCGCCACCGGCGCATCGGCCTCCTCGCCCTCTCCATGGCTGTCCACTTCCTGCAGGCGGTTGCGCGCGCCGCTGATCGTGAAGCCCTGGTCGTACAGCAGTTCGCGGATGCGCCGGATCATCAGCACCTCGTGGTGCTGGTAGTACCTGCGATTCCCCCTGCGCTTCATGGGGCGCAGCTGCGTGAACTCCTGCTCCCAGTACCGCAGCACATGGGGCTTGACTCCGCACAGCTCGGCGACTTCGCCGATGGTGAAGTACCTTTTCGCGGGAATGGAAGGAAGCGGCGTGCCCATGGGAGTGCGCAGAGGGTAGAAGCGGACGGCGGGAAGGGTACTGCAGGGGCGGGGAACGCGCCAGCGACTCGGGCAGGTGCCGGCCGAAAGGTGCACGCGCCCCGTCCCCGCCCTCGTCAGGCGGCGGACGACCCGCCGCTCTGGATCTGCTCCTTCAGCTTGGTGCTGGCATGGAAAGTGACCACCCGGCGCGCCTGGATCGGAATGGCTTCCCCCGTGCGCGGGTTGCGCCCCGGGCGCGGTGCCTTGGTGCGGATCTGGAAGTTCCCGAAACCGGAAATCTTCACGTCCTGGCCGTCCACCAGGCGCTGCGCGATCAGGTCGAAGAACGCGTCGATCATGTCCTTGGACTCCCGCTTGTTCAAGCCGATCTGGTCGAACAGCAGTTCCGCGAGCTGCGCCTTGGTCAGCGCAGGCGTCTCCAGGCTCTCCACGGCCAGTTCCATCATGTCCGAGCCCTTGGAAGTGTTGGTCAAAGTCATCACCGCAGTCGCGCCCCCAGTTGCTGCTCCAGCTGCCGCAACACCGCCTGGAGCGATTCGTCGATCTCCGCGTCGGTAAGGGCCGTCACGCCATCGCCCAAAGCCAGCCGCACCGCGAAGCTTTTTTCTCCGGGGGCAAAGCCGGCCACGGGCTCGCCATCCTTGCCGCGCCTGGGCCGGAACACGTCGAAGAGCACCGCCGAGCGCAGGCGCGTGGCGGGCAGCGCGCCACCGATCACGCGCATCACATCCGCATGGGTCGTCTGCTCGGACACGACGATGGCGATGTCGCGCTCCACCGCCTGCTGCTTGCCCACCGCGGCGAAACGGGGGACATCGCGCGCCAGCACCGCATCCAGCTCGAGTTCGAACAGTACCGGAGCCTGGGCAAAGTCCCACTGCTGGCGCCACTTGGGATGGAGCTCGCCGACGAAGCCGATGCTGCGCCCTTCCAGCAGCACGCGCGCGCAACGCCCCGGGTGCATCGCCGGATGCTCGGCGGGCTCGAACACGGCCTTGCGCGGGGCAAGCAGCGCTTCCACGTCGCCCTTGACGTCGAAGAAGTCCACTGCGTCGTCCTTGCGGCTCCACTGCAGCACATCCGCTGCCCCGTAGGCCGCGCCTGCGACACGCATCGGCTGGTGGAAACCTTCGACCGTGGTGTCGGAGCCGGCCACGCCCGCATCGCGCAGGAACACGCGGCCCAGCTCGAACACGCGCACCCGGGGCGCCTTGCGGTCGAGGTTGAACTTCAGCACCTGCAGCAGCGATCCGAGCAGCGACGAGCGCATGACGCTCATCTGGCTGGCGATGGGATTCAGCAGCCGGATGGGCTCCGCATTGCCCGCGAGATCACGCTCCCACTGCTCTTCCACGAAGCTGAAATTGATGGTCTCCTGGTAACCGAGAGCCGCCAGCTCGCGGCGCACCGCGAATGCGCTGCGGCGGTCTTCGCGCCGCAGCTTGGGCGTGATCGGCGCGAGGGGCGGCGTCTCGGGCAGTTGGCCGTAGCCCACGATGCGCACCACTTCCTCGATGAGATCTTCCTCGATTGCGAGGTCGAAACGATAGGACGGCGGCGTGACCGTGAGCCGGCCGTCGCCTTCCTCCGGCTGCAACCCGAGCTTGCGCAGGGCATCGGCGCACTGCGCCAGCGTGAGCGGCATGCCGATCACCTTCGCGGCGCGATCGACGCGCAGCGTCACCGGCCGGGCCTGGGGCATGTTCGGCGCCTGGTCGTCGATCGGGCCGCAGACCGTCTCGGGCGTGCCGCAGATCTCCAGCACCAGTTGCGTGATGCGCTCGATATGCTCCACCGTCAACCGCGGGTCCACGCCGCGTTCGAAACGATGGCCCGCATCGGTGGAGAAGTTGAAGCGGCGCGACCGGCCTGCCACCGCCTTGGGCCACCAGAAGGCCGCCTCGATGTAGATGTGGCGCGTGCCGTCGGACACCGCGGTGGCGTCCCCGCCCATGATGCCGGCCAGCGACTCGACCTGCCGTTCGTCGGCGATCACGCCGACCTGGCCATCGACATCGACCGTGGCGCCATTGAGCAGCTTCAGCGACTCGCCCTCGCGGCCCCAGCGCACGTCCAGCCCGCCATGGATCTTCTCCAGGTCGAAGATGTGCGAAGGCCGACCCAGTTCGAACATCACATAGTTGGAGATGTCCACCAGCGGCGACACGCCTCGCTGGCCGCAGCGCGCGAGGCGGTCCAGCATCCAGCGGGGCGTGGACGCTTTCGCGTTGATGTGCCGCACCACGCGGCCGGAGAAACGTCCGCACAGGTCCGGCGCACTGATCTTCACGGGCAGCACATCGGCGCTGCCCACCGGAGCCGCGGTGAACACGGGCTCGCGCAGCGGTGCGCCCGTCAATGCCGAAACTTCGCGCGCGATGCCGTACACGCTCAGGGCGTGGGCCAGGTTGGGCGTGAGCTTGAGCGTGAACAACGTGTCGTCGAGCGCAAGATACTGGCGGATGTCCTGCCCCACCGGCGCATCCGACGGCAACTCGAACAGGCCCTCATGGTCTTCCGAGAGTTTGAGCTCGCGCGCGGAGCAGAGCATGCCCTGGCTCTCCACGCCGCGGAGCTTGCCCACCTTGATGGCGAAGGGCTTGCCGTCCTCGCCCGGGGGCAATTCGGCGCCCACCGTGGCGCAGGGCACCTTGATGCCCACGCGGGCGTTGGCCGCACCGCAGACGATGTTCAGCAGCGCGGGCTGGCCGACATCGACCTGGCACACCCGCAGCCTGTCGGCATTGGGATGCTGCACCGCCTCCTTGATCTCACCCACCACCACGCCATGGAACGGGGGCGCGACGGGGGACAGCTCCTCCACCTCAAGGCCTGCCATGGTGAGGGTTTCGGCCAGCTCTGCCGTGGACAGGGGCGGGTTGCAGAATTCGCGCAGCCAGGATTCAGGAAATTGCATAGTCGGTTCAAAAGGAACGACCGGCGCCGCGGAGGCCGGGCCCGCGCGGCGAAGTCGGAAAGGGGTTCGGCGATTACTGGAACTGCGAAAGGAAACGGATATCCCCGTCGAAGAACAGGCGCAGGTCGTTGACGCCGTAGCGCAGCATGGTCAGCCGGTCGGGGCCCATGCCGAACGCGAAACCGATGTACTTCTCGGGATCGAGACCCATGTTGCGCACCACGTTGGGGTGCACCTGCCCGGATCCCGCCACTTCCAGCCAGCGGCCTGCCAGCGGACCGTCCTGGAACTGGATGTCGATCTCGGCGCTCGGCTCGGTGAAGGGGAAGAAGCTCGGGCGGAACCGCAGCACCAGATCGTCGCTTTCGAAGAAGGTGCGGCAGAAGGCGGTGAACACGACCTTCAGGTCCTTGAAACTGACGTTCTCGCCGATCCAGAGCCCTTCGCACTGGTGGAACATCGGCGAGTGCGTGGCATCGCTGTCCACCCGGTAGGTACGGCCCGGCGCGATCACGCGGATCTCGGGCATCGGCTGGCCGGCGTCCAGCAGCGCGCGGTGCTTCTTCACGTGCTGGACGGCATGGCGGATCTGCATCGGACTCGTGTGCGTGCGCAGCAGCAACGGGGCGGATGCGGTGCCGCCTTCCACGTAGAAGGTGTCGTGCATCGAGCGCGCGGGATGGTCCTCGGGCGTGTTCAATGCCGTGAAGTTGAACCAGTCGGATTCGATTTCCGGGCCGTCCGCCACGTCGAATCCCATGGACCCGAAGATGCCCTCGATGCGCTCCAGGGTGAGCGAGACAGGATGCAGACCGCCCTGCCCCCGCTGGCGGCCGGGCAGCGTGACGTCGAGCGCCTCGGCCTGCAGTTGCGCCTGCAGTTCGGCGTCGGCCAGGGCCTGGCGGCGCTCGTTCAGGGCCTGCTCGATGGCCTGCTTGGCCACGTTCACCGCGGCACCCCGGGACTTCTTCTCCTCGACCGTCAGCTGGGCCAGGCCCTTGAGGAGTTCGGTCACCCGCCCGGCCTTGCCCAGGAACTGGGCCTTGGCATTTTCCAGGTCGGTGGGCGTGGCCGCGTCCGCGAACATCCTGCGGGCGGCATCTACCAGGGAATCCAGCTCGTTCATACCAACTCTTTGTCGTCTTGGAGAAATAAACAAGGGCTAGCGCCTTTTCAAGCCCTAGCCCTTGCTGTTGTTGCGCAGGCAAGCTACCCGGAGAGGATAGCTGCCGATCGTGAGATCAAGCGGCGGCCAGCTTGGCCTTGACTTGTTCCACGATGCTGCCGAAGGCAGCCTTGTCGTGCACCGCGAGGTCGGCCAGCATCTTGCGGTCGATCTCGATGGCAGCCTTCTTCAGGCCGTTCGTGAACTGGCTGTAGGTCAGGCCCAGTTCGCGAGAAGCGGCATTGATACGGGCGATCCACAGTTGGCGGAACACGCGCTTCTTGGTACGGCGGTCACGGTAGGCGTATTGGCCTGCCTTCATCACCGCCTGCTTGGCGATGCGGAAGACGTTGCCGCGGCGGCCGCGGAAACCCTTGGAGAGGGCCAGAACTTTCTTGTGACGGGCGCGTGCCGTTACACCACGTTTGACGCGAGGCATGTGTGTACTCCTTGTTCGTCTGAATCAGAGGCCGGCAAAGGGCAGCATCTGTGCCATGTGACCCATGTTGGTCTCATGCACGGACACGGCACCGCGCAGGTGACGCTTGTTCTTGGTGGTCTTCTTGGTCAGGATGTGACGCTTGAAGGCTTGACCGCGCTTGACGGTGCCACCGGGACGAACGCGGAAACGCTTTTTCGCGCTGCTCTTGGTCTTCATTTTGGGCATTTCAATGCTCCTTTTTGTCGTGCTCGCGAGGCGTTTGCAGACCCATCTGCAAACTTGCAGGCCCCGAGCCACTTCTTTTGCGGCCGCCATGGACGGCCGCGGCAGGGTACGAGACCCATGCCATGCCCGGATGCACTCGCATGCATCCGGAGACACTCCTGGCCCGCCACTCAGGTGGCCGGGGCCCCTTCCGCCACCGCCTTCGCGGCGGGCTTGCGCTTGCCGGGCGCGATCATCATGATCATCTGGCGCCCTTCGAGCTTCGGAAACTGTTCGACCACGATGGTGTCACCGAGGTCGTCGCGAATGCGGTTGAGCAGCGCGAGGCCGATTTCCTGGTGGGTGATTTCACGCCCGCGGAAGCGGAGCGTGATCTTGCACTTGTCGCCTTCGGCGAGGAAACGGCGGATGTTGCGCAGCTTGATGTTGTAGTCGCCGTCGTCCGTACCGGGACGGAACTTCACTTCCTTGATTTCAATGACCGTCTGCTTGGCCTTGGCCTCGGCCGCGCGCTTCTGCTCTTGGTACTTGAACTTTCCATAGTCCACAAGGCGGCACACGGGAGGGTTGGCCGTAGCGGCAATCTCCACCAGGTCCACATCCAGCTCGCCCGCCATGCGGAGGGCTTCCATGAGGCTGACCACCCCGAGCGGCTCGTTGTCCGGCCCGGAGAGGCGAACCTCGGGAGCCATGATTTCACGGTTCAGGCGGTGCTTGCGCTCCTCGCGCTGGCGACGGTCACGAAATTCAGTAGCGATGGCTGTATTCCTTCAATCAACAAGCCACGAAAAATGTGGCGATACGCCGTGGCATGGCGGGATCTCTGCGGCGTACCCGGCAGCACATCAGACCTTGTCGGCGATGTCCTGCCCGATCAGGGAAATGAAGGCCTCCAGCGGCATCACACCCAGATCACGGTTACCCCGCGCCCGCACGGCAACGGCTCCAGCCGCCTTCTCCTTGTCACCGACGACGAGGATATAGGGCAGCTTTTGCAACGAATGCTCTCGTATTTTATACGTAATCTTCTCGTTGCGCAGATCCAGCTCTACCCTAAGGCCTTGATTCGGCAGCGCTTTTTGGAGCTTTGCGGCAATTTCGCGACAGTAATCGTCCTGCGCGCCTGTAATGTTGAGCACCGCCACCTGCACCGGGGCCAGCCAGACGGGCAGTGCGCCCGCGTGCTGCTCGATCAGGATGCCGATGAAACGCTCCAGGCTGCCGACGATGGCGCGGTGCAGCACGATGGGACGGTGGCGCTGGCCGTCCTCCCCCACATATTCCGCGCCCAGGCGCTCCGGCATGGACGGATCCACCTGGATGGTGCCGCACTGCCAGTGGCGGCCGATCGCGTCGCGCAGCGTGTACTCGAGCTTCGGGCCGTAGAACGCGCCGTCGCCCACCGCGATCTGGTAGTCGCAGCCCGAGGCCTTCAGGCTCTCGATGAGGGCATTCTCGGCCTTGTCCCAGCTTTCTTCCGAGCCGATGCGCTTTTCAGGGCGCGTCGCCACCTTGTAGATGATGTCGGTGAAGCCGAAATCCTTGTAGACCTTCTGCAGCAGGGCCGTGAAGTTGATGCACTCCTGCTGTATCTGGTCCTCGGTGCAGAAGATGTGTCCGTCGTCCTGCGTGAAGGCGCGCACGCGCATGATGCCGTGCAGGCCGCCCGTGGGTTCGTTGCGGTGGCACTGGCCGAACTCGCCGTAGCGCAGCGGCAGGTCGCGGTAGCTCTTCACGCCCTGGTTGAAGATCAGGATGTGGCCGGGGCAGTTCATCGGCTTGAGGGCGTAGTCGTGCTTCTCGCTCTCCGTCGTGAACATGTTCTCGCGGTACTTGTCCCAGTGGCCCGTCTTCTCCCAAAGGTGCTTGTCGAGGATCTGCGGGCCCTTGACCTCCTGGTAGCCGTTGTCGCGGTACACCTGGCGCATGTACTGCTCCACGCCCTGCCAGATCGTCCAGCCCTTCGGGTGCCAGAAGACCGTGCCGGGGGAGTGCTCGTCGATGTGGAACAGGTCGAGCTCGCGGCCGAGGCGACGGTGGTCGCGCTTTTCGGCTTCCTCGATGCGCTTGACGTACGCCTCCAGGTCCTTCTTGTCGGCCCAGGCGGTGCCGTAGATGCGCTGCAGCTGCTCGTTCTTGGCATCGCCGCGCCAGTAGGCGCCGGAGACGCGCGTGAGCTTGAACACTTTCAGGAAGCGGGTGTTCGGCACATGCGGGCCGCGGCACATGTCCACGTATTCCTGGTGGTAGTACAGGCCCATGGCCTTCTCGTCGGGCATGTCCTCCACGAGGCGCAGCTTGTATTCCTCGCCACGCTCACGGAAGACTTCGATCACCTCGTCGCGGGGCGTCATCTTCTTGACGACGTCGTAATCCTGCGCGATGAGTTCCTTCATGCGCTGCTCGATCGCCGCGAGGTCTTCGGGCGTGAAGGGACGCTCATAGGCGATGTCGTAGTAGAAGCCCTCCTCGATCACCGGGCCGATCACCATCTTCGCCGTCGGGTAGAGCTGCTTGACGGCATGGCCCACCAGGTGGGCGCAGGAGTGGCGGATGATTTCCACGCCCTCCTGGTCCCGCGGAGTGATGATCTGCAGGCGCGCGTCGTGGTCGATCACATCGCTGGCGTCCACCAGGCGGCCATCGACCTTGCCGGCCACGGTCATCTTGGCGAGCCCCGGCCCGATGGACTGGGCCACGTCGGCCACGGAGACGGGGCCGGCGTATTCGCGTTGGGAGTTGTCGGGGAGCGTGATCCGGATCATGTGATGGAGCCTTGGTTCGACGGGAGGGTGCGCGAGAAAAGCGAAGGCGAAAAAAAACGCGGAACGATGTCCGCGCTTTTTCGGGGGTGCAGGCAACAATGAGTGACGTGCAGGCGCGAACATGCAGCCTAGCGGCTGCTGGAGGAGATCTCCGTAGTTCGCGGTGTCATAACCGTCATGCCTTTCTCGCCCTTGCAAGTGGTTGATGCAGGCATTCTAACCCGTGCCCGCGGGCGGGCCGCAAGGGCCCGCCCGCGGCGGATGATCAATGGAACTGCTCTTCCTCGGTGGAGCCGGTCAGCGCGGTCACGCTGGACTTGCCACCCTGGATCACGGTGGTCACCTCGTCGAAGTAGCCCGTGCCCACCTCCTGCTGATGGGACACGAAGGTGTAGCCGCGCTCGCGGGCCGCGAATTCGGGCTCCTGCACCTTTTCCACATAGGCGGACATGCCGCGCTTCACGTAATCCTGCGCCAGGTCGAACATGTTGAACCACATGCTGTGGATGCCGGCCAGCGTGATGAACTGGTACTTGTAGCCCATGGCGCCCAGCTCGCGCTGGAACTTGGCGATGGTCGCGTCGTCGAGGTTCTTCTTCCAGTTGAACGACGGCGAGCAGTTGTACGCGAGCAGCTTGCCCGGGTGCCTGGCGTGCACGGCCTCGGCAAACTTGCGGGCGAACTCCAGGTCCGGCGTGCCGGTCTCGCACCAGACGAGGTCCGCGTAGTCGGCATAGGCCACGGCCCGGCTGATGGCCTGGTCGATGCCCTTGCGGGTCTTGTAGAAGCCTTCGGCGGTGCGCTCGCCCGTCAGGAAGGGCTTGTCGTTCTCGTCGTAGTCGCTGGTGATGAGGTCCGCGGCCTCGGCGTCGGTGCGGGCGATGACCAGGGTGGGCACGCCGTACACGTCGGCGGCCATGCGCGCGGCGATGAGCTTCTGCACGGCTTCCTGCGTGGGCACCAGCACCTTGCCACCCATGTGGCCGCACTTCTTGACCGATGCGAGCTGGTCTTCGAAGTGCACGCCCGCGGCGCCGGCCCGGATCATGGCCTTCATGAGTTCATAGGCGTTGAGCACGCCGCCGAAGCCGGCCTCGGCATCGGCCACGATCGGGGCGTGGTAGTCGATGAAGCCTGCGTCGCCGGGGTTCACGCCCTTGGCCCACTGGATCTCGTCGGCGCGGGTGAAGCTGTTGTTGATGCGCTCCACGACCTTCGGCACGGAATCCACGGGGTACAGCGACTGGTCGGGGTACATCGCGGCGTACTCGTTGTTGTCGGCGGCCACCTGCCAGCCGGACAGGTAGATCGCCTTGATGCCGGCCTTGACCTGCTGCATGGCCTGGCCGCCGGTCAGAGCGCCGAGGCAGTTCACGTAGGGTTCGTTGTGGACGAGGTTCCAGAGCTTTTCAGCGCCGCGGCGCGCCAGCGTGTGTTCGACCTGGAAGGAACCGCGGAGCCGCACGACATCGGCGGCGCTGTAGCCGCGCTTGATCCCCTTCCAGCGGGGGTTCTGCGCCCAGTCTTTTTCCAGGGCGGCGATTTGCTGTTCACGGCTCAGTTGCTCATTGAAGGTTTGGGGCATGGTCATCTCCAGGAAGTGGGTGGAAACACGAAGGCGGTGTGTGCCGTCCTTGGAGACAACTTTAGGTCTTGTAGAAGACCCGCGCAAGCTCTTATGTCTTATATAAGACATAAAATTTTATCCAATAAAATCAATGACTTACGTGTCTAATTTCGAATTGCAAAATGCATTTTCTCGTATCGAGAAATTATGCGGCACCGCAACATTTCACCTTTTCACAATACGGCATGGGCGTTTCGTGGGTGAAATTTCAGCGCGCTGCCATCCAGTCCCCATGTAGAAGCCTGGGCGCACCCCGCAGGAAAGCTGGCGCGATCTCATATATCAGGCACGAAAGCTCCGCCCCACCCTCCTTGAGGCGAACCACCACCTCGCGCTTGACGTATTCGCCGGACGGTTCGGGCCAGATCTCCTCGATCCGGTCCAGGCAGCGCTCGAGCGCGGGGGTGATTGCATAGACCTCTCCCAGCACGGGCACCCGCCCTTCCCCTTCGGATGCAGGGCCGGTCAGCGCGATGCCCGGGTAGGCACCGAGGTCGTAGAGCACGCCGGGCACCGCTGCCGTGCCGACGGGCACCGGTGGCGGATCGAGCCGGGTGATGTCGTTGCTCCCTCCGCGGCGCAGGGTGCCGTAGACGAATACATGGCGAGCGGAATCGGAGCGCGGCGGCTGAGGCATGATGCATGGGTCCTAGAAATCAGCGTCGGCCCTGCAGTCTATCGAGCCGGGCCGCGATCGCCGCATGCCCAGCCGTCCAGTCGCCTATCTCTGCCTTGCCCTCAGCATGATCCTGGTGGGCAGCTATGTCGCACTTTCCAAACCCCTGTCCCAGGCGCTGCCGGTCTTCCTGCTGGCATGGATGCGGTTCGGGATCGGTGGCCTGGGCATGCTGTCGTGGCTGCGCAAGCCGGCGGACGAGCCCCCCATGTCTGCGCAGGTGCGCCGCCTGCTGTTCCTGGAATCGTTCCTGGGCAATTTCCTGTTCACGCTGTGCATGATCTCGGGCGTCGGGCTGACCAGCGCGGTCACTGCCGGCGTCACCATGGCGGGCATTCCGGCGGCGGTCGCGGTGATGAGCTGGTGTTTCCTGAAGGAGCGGGTGCCCCGCCGCACCTGGGCGGCCGTAGGCCTCGCGGTACTGGGCATCGCGCTGTTTTCCGTGGCGCAGCCGGGAGCCGGCGCGCATGCCGATTCCGGCACGCAGGGCGTTGCCCAGCCCCGCCACCTCGTCTGGCTCGGGCAATTGCTGTTGATCGGCGCGGTGATCTGCGAGGCGGCCTACTCGGTGATCGGCAAGAAGCTCACGGGCACGCTGGGCCCGCGCCGCATCACGGCGCTGATCAACCTGTGGGGGTTCCTGCTGGCCACGCCGATGGGGCTGTATGTGGCGCTGCAGTTCGATTTCTCGTCGCTCAAGCCGGGTATGTGGCTGCTGCTGGTGTTCTATGCGCTGGCCGCGAGCGTGTGGACCGTCTGGTTGTGGATGACCGGACTGAAGGTCGTTCCTGCCGCACAGGGCGGTGTCTTCACCGTGATGCTGCCTGTCAGTGCAGCGCTGGTCGGCGTGGTGGTGCTGGGCGAGCGGTTCACCCCTCTGCAACTGGTGGCCTTCGGGATCGCGGTGGCGAGCGTGGTGCTGGCCACGCTGCCAGGGCGCCGGAAACCGGCGGCGTCCGGCGGGCAGCCACCGCAGGCCTGAGCGGACAACCTGCCGCGCGGCCTCAGCGGCCCGTGACCTTGCGGAAGGGCGGCCTGATGCTGTCGCGGCGGGCCGGCAGTACCGGGGCGTTTTCCCGCGGCGCGTTGAGCACGATGCAGGTGGAGGTTTCGGCCAGCAGGCAGAACGCGGTCACGACCGCGTCGAGGTGGCTGACGTCGATGACCACGATCTCCAGGATCCAGCTGTCGTCACCGGTCACGTTGTAGGCATTGACCACCTCGGGCGTCTGCTCGATGAGCCGCACGACGCGCGCATACTCCGCGCGCCCCACCCGGATGATGGCGCGGATGCCATAGCCCAGGGCGGCATGGTCCACCCGGGCGCCATAGCCCCGGATGATGCCGGCCGCCTCGAGCTTGCGCACCCGCTCGGTGACCGCAGGTTGGCTGAGATGCACCTGCCGCCCCAGTTCGGCCATGGTGATGCGGCCATCCTGCTGGAGGGCCGCAAGGATGCGGGCATCGTAGCCGTCGATGTCTGTCTTTTCGGTCATCCTGCCATTTTGCCATGAAAACACCGGCAAGGCAGCCATTTAACCTTTGGATTGCCCTGTTGTGCGCCCGACAGCTTTCATAGGATATGGGCCATGCCGACCACCACCGCTCCGACTTTTTTCACCACGGCCCGCCTTCCGGCAGGCACGCTGCTGGCCCTGCTGTGCTGCTATCTGGTCTGGGGTTCCACCTACCTGGCGATCCGGATTGCGCTGGAGAGCTTCCCGCCGTTTTTCCAGATGGGCTCCCGGTTCCTGCTGGCGGGCGTGCTGCTGGCGCTGTTCATGGCCTGGCGAGGCCGCAGTGCGGGAGTCGCTGCCCTGCTCCCCACTGCGCGGCAATGGCGCAACGCGTTCATCGTGGGCAGCCTGATGCTCGGGGCCGGAATGGGACTCATCGCCACGGCCAGCCTGCACGTGGGCTCCGGGCTGATCGCGACATGCGTCGCCTCCGTGCCGCTGATGGTTACCGGCTGGGGCCTGTTCTGGGGACGCCGCCCGGGTGCCTGGGAACTGGCCGGGGTGTGCCTCGGCGCGCTGGGCGTGGCGCTGCTGATGCGGGGCGAGAGTTTCTCCGCAGCCCCGGCCAGCGTGGCGTGCGCATTGGCGGCCACGGCATGCTGGTCGCTCGGCTCGGTGCTCTCCACTACGCGCCTGCCGCTGGCTCCCGGGCCGATGGGGTTTGCCAGCGAGATGCTGTGCGGCGGTGCCGTGCTCATGGCGATTTCCTTCGCCCTGGGAGAACGCCCCGCCTGGCCGCCCAGCGCAGCGGCGCTCGCCGCCTGGGCTTATCTGGTGGTGTTCGGCTCCCTGGTCGCCTTCAGCGCATACCTGTACCTGCTCGCCCATGCCAGCCCGGCGCTGGCGTCCAGCTATGCGTTCGTGAACCCCGCGGTGGCGCTCGCCCTGGGCTGCGCGCTGGCCGGCGAAGCGATTTCCTCCCGCGAGGGCTGGGCCTGCGCGGTGATTTTGCTCGCCGTGGGAATGATCCTGCTGGGCCAGCGCCGGGTACGGAGCCGTTAGAGGCAGGCGTCGGAGGACGTATCGCAGGCCTTGATTTTCCGCACCTCGAAACGTACGCCGCTTTCGACGGCCGGGTCGCAACAACTGGAGGCAAAAAAACGCGCTCTTCCCTTGGAAAGGCGTTTTTTTGCCATTAGCATTCGCCGAACCAGTGAACAGCAGGTTTTCGCTGGTCACCGCTATTTCACTCCCAACAAGGAAAAACCAACATGGCAACTGCAAAGAAAGCTCCGGCTGCCGACAAGGCCGCGGCGCCCGCCAAGAAGCGCACGCCCAACGCCGCCTTCATGAAGGCCCTGACGCCCAGCCCGGCGCTGGCCGCCGTGGTCGGCTCCGACCCGCTGCCCCGCACGGAGATCATCAGCAAGCTGTGGGCCTACATCAAGGCCAACAACCTGCAGGACGCCGCCAACAAGCGCATGATCAACGCCGACGCGAAGCTGAAGGAAGTGTTCGGCAAGCCGCAGGTCTCCATGTTCGAGATGGCCGGCCTGATCGGCAAGCACGTGAAGTGACGTGCCTCGGCCCCATGCGGGGCCGAAGGTGGCCGGTTTCCGGTCGCCCCTCAAGGAAGAAGCCGGCCCTGCCGGCTTTTTCTTTGCCCGTGAGGCGCCGATGGCAGGCCGGTCCTGCAATGCCATGGGCTGGCGCCGGTCTTTATCGCGAATGATTCGCGTCTGCCATATCATTCCCGCTCTTCCGGGACCATCTTCCACCGACCACCAAGAGAGAGAGAACCACCGCATGCGCAACCGCATCCTGAGCTTCATCGCATCCGCCAGCCTGCTGGCCATCGCCGGCACCGCGCTCGCCCAGGAACAGGTCGTGAACCTGTACTCGGCACGCCATTACGCGACGGACGAGGCGCTCTACAGCGGATTCACGCAGGCCACCGGCATCAAGGTCAACCGGGTGGATGCCGATGACGCGGGGATCATGGCGCGCCTGAAGGCCGAAGGCTCCGCCTCCCCGGCCGACGTGATCCTGCTGGTGGACGCGGCCCGCCTCTACCGCGGCGAGGTGGACGGCCTCTTCCTGCCGATCCAATCCAAGGCCCTGGAAGACGCGATTCCCGCGAACCTGCGCGCGCGTCCTGCCGCCGATGGCGGCATCGCCTGGTTCGGCCTGTCCACCCGCGCACGCGTCATCGTCTACAACAAGGCGAAGGTGAACAAGGACGACGTGGACACCTACGAAGAACTGGGCGACCCGAAGAACAAGGGCAAGATCTGCATCCGCTCGGGCTCGCACCCCTACAACCTGAGCCTGTTCGGCGCGGTGACGGAGCATCTGGGCGAGCAGAAGGCCGAAGCCTGGCTCAAGGGGGTGGTCGCCAACCTCGCGCGTCCCCCGAAGGGCGGTGACACCGACCAGATCCGCGCCGTGGCGGCGGGCGAATGCGACATCGCCGTCACGAACAGCTATTACCTGGCCCGCATCATGCGGTCGGACAAGCCGGAGGACAAGGACGTGGCCAGCAAGGTGGCGGTGGTGTTCCCCGACCAGCAGTCGTGGGGCACGCACATGAACATCGCGGGCGGTGCCGTGGCGCGGTATTCGAAGAACCAGGCCAATGCGGTCAAGTTCCTCGAGTACCTGGCCAGTCCCGTGGCCCAGAACTACTTCGCGAACGGCAACAACGAGTGGCCGGCGGCCAAGGGCGTGGTGTCCGAGAATCCCGCGCTGCGTGCCATGACCGGCGGCCAGCCGTTCAAGAGCGAGACGATCCCGATCAGTGCCGTGGGCGAGCACATGCCCAAGGTGCAGCAGATGCTGGACCGGGTCGGCTTCAAGTAAGCCGCGTTCCGCGCCGCCCTCACCCCACGAAAGCCCGGCCTGCCGGGCTTTCGTACGTGTGGCGTGGCTGTTTTCTGGTTCATAATTGACGTTTACGTCAACGTCAAACTATCAAGGAGACAGTTCCATGGAGATCCAGGGCAAGGTATTCATCGTCACGGGCGGCGCGTCGGGCCTGGGCGAAGGCACGGCACGCATGCTCGCCGCTGCAGGCGGCCGCGTGGTCGTCGCGGACATGCAGGCGGACAAGGGCGAAGCCGTGGCACGCGATATCGGCGGCACTTTCGTGCGCTGCGACGTGACGAGCGAGGCCGACGGCCAGGCGGTGGTGACGCAGGCCGTGGCGCAGGGCAAGCTGATGGGACTGGTCAACTGTGCGGGCATCGCCCCCGCCGAGAAGACGGTGGGCAAGAACGGTGCCCATGGACTGGCGCTGTTCGCCAAGACGGTGACGGTGAACCTGATCGGCAGCTTCAACATGATCCGCCTCGCGGCCGAGGCCATGGCCCGCAACGAGCCCGAGTCCACCGGCGAGCGCGGGGTGCTGATTTCCACGGCCAGCGTGGCGGCCTACGACGGCCAGATCGGCCAGGCGGCCTATTCCGCATCCAAGGGCGGCATCGTGGGCATGACGCTACCCATCGCGCGCGACCTGGCGCGCAACGGGATCCGCAACATGACGATCGCGCCCGGCATCTTCGGCACGCCGATGCTGTTCGGCATGCCGCAGGAGGTGCAGGACGCGCTGGCCGCAGGCGTGCCCTTCCCGAGCCGGCTCGGCACGCCGCAAGACTATGCCCGCCTGGCCCGCCACATCTTCGAGAACGACATGCTCAATGGCGAGGTGATCCGGCTGGACGGCGCCATCCGCCTCGCACCGCGCTGAAGGGGCCGGGCGGGAGGCAACCGCCAGGGCAGGACAGGGTGCGGGTGTCAGGTCGATGCGCGCAGTTGCTCGCGCAGGCGCAGGCCGATGTCAGGGCGCTCCAAGAACGGGTCCGGAGGATTGCGAACGCCGACGATGCTTTCCATGCGGCTTTGCACGTTGCCCAGCGCCTGGGGATGGCTGAAGAGGTAGAAGCGGTTGGCGGAGATGCCGTCGAACACCATCTGCGCCACCTCGGCGGCCGTGACCTTGCCGCTGCCCACGGCCTTGTCGGTCATGGCCTGGCCGATGAGCTGGCTGCGCGTGGGGGGCGCGGTCACCGCGTCCGGCCGGTTGCGCTCGCTGCGGCCGATGCCGGTGGGTACGAAATACGGGCAGAGCACGCTGGCGCTGATCTGGTCCGTGACCAGGGCCAGATCCTGGTACAGCGTTTCGGTAAGGCTCACCACGGCGTGCTTGCTCACGTTGTAGATGCCCATGTTCGGGGGCGTGAGCAGGCCGGCCATGCTGGCGGTGTTGACGATGTGGCCACGCCAGGCCGGATCCTGCCGTGCGGCATCGAGCATCATGGGTGTGAAGAGGCGCACGCCATGCACCACGCCCATGAGGTTCACGCCGAGCACCCAGTTCCAGTCGGCGACGGTGTTTTCCCACACCAGTCCCCCGGCTCCCACGCCGGCATTGTTGAAGACGAAATGCGGGGCACCGAAACGCTCCCGGACGTCGGAGGCGAGCCGCTCCATCTGCCCGGCGTCGGAAACATCCACCCGCCTGGCCAGCACGTCGGCTCCGGCGGCCCGGATCTCGGCCTCGGCCCGGTCCAGCGCGTCCTGCTGCACGTCGACCAGCACGAGGCGCATGCCGCGTTGCGCGCCGATGCGGGCGCATTCGAGCCCGAACCCCGATCCGGCGCCGGTGAGCACGGCGGTCTTGCCCTGGAAGTCTTCGATCATGGTGTGGTTGTCTCCGTGGAAGTGAGCGTGTAGCCGATGCGCGGGAAGTGCACGTGGAGCGTGCCCGCGCGAGGGTCGGTGCGCGCCAGCGTGTAGCGCGTGCGGGTGGCGGCGACGAGGCGGCCTTCGGTCGGCTCGGTGCCGAAGCTCTCCGCGGCGATCGACACGTGCGCACCCAGCGGTATGCCGTGCTCGTCCTGGAAGACGTCGTCCACGAGCGGCAGCGGCTCCGCCCCGGCGGCCACCGTGATGGCATCCTGGGCGCTGAATTTCTCCATGCGGCCATGGCCGATGGCGGCGATGCGGTCCATCCACTCCAGCACGGCAGGGGTGGCCTTGAAGATGTCGGCCATCACCGGGACGCACTGCCGGGTGAACCACAGCGGGTGGTAGGCGGCGAAATCGGCCACGCAGGGTTCTGCGCCGAAGAGGTAGTCGTGCTCCTCGACCATGTGGGCGATGCGCCGCAGGTAGGAGCGGTAGGCGGCCGTGGCATCCTGCGGGCGCAGGCGGTTCATGCCGGCGCTCATGGCCTTGCGGTCGGCACCGAAGGCCTGGGCGGCCGTGGGCGGCAGGTTGGCGAACAGCTCGGCCGCGCCCCGCGGCTGGAGGTTGTAGGCCATGGCGGCCCAGAACAGGGTCGTATCCGACCATTGGGCGAACACGCGGGACACGCCCTTGAGGGCCAGGGGATACAGCACCGGCTCGGGCTGCAGGTGCTCCAGCACGTCGCAGATGAGGGCCGTGTCGCAATAGATGTCGGCGCCGACCTGCAGGAACGGCGTGCGGCGGTATCCGCCCGTGAGCGCGACCACGTCGGGCTTGGGCGCGATGCTGGGAACGATCACCGACTTCCAGGCCAGTTGCTTGAAGCCGAGGGCGAGCCGGATCTTTTCGGAGAACGGCGACGAGGGATAGTGGTGCAGGATGGGTTCGGGCAGGGACGGGGCCATGGCTTCTCCTGGTGGGTTTCCGGGCAGGCGCAGGTTACGCCGGAGCGGAGGTCGGCGTCCACAGCATCTCGACGTGGGGGATGCCGTCCTCCAGGTATTCGGGCGAGACCGTGGTGAACCCGGCCTCGCGGTAGAAGCGCTGCAGGTGGGCCTGCGCACTGATGCGCACCGCCCTGCCCGGCCATGCGGCCGCGCAGCGCGCGAGGCCTTCGCGCACGATCAGGCGGCCGGCGCCCGAGCCGCGGGCCTCGGGCGCCGTGACCACGCGGCCGATGGCCGGCTCCATGTACTTCACCCCGGGATCGACCACGCGCAGGTAGGCCAGCAGGTGCCCTCCGGCGTCACGCCCGAGCAGGTGCCACGCGCACTTGTCGGCACCGTCGGGGTCCTGGTAGGGGCCCTGCTCCAGGATGAACACGCGGCAGCGCAGGGCGAGCGCATCGTGCAGCGCATGCACGCCGAGATCGTCGAAGCGGGACCAGTGCCATAGCAGGGACGCGGCCATCAGACCAGCTTGACCAGCTGCTTGCCGAAGTTCTTGCCCTTGAGCAGGCCGAGAAAGGCTTCCGGCGCGGCGGCGATGCCCTCCGCGATCGTCTCGCGCGGGCGGAGCTTGCCCGAGCCGACGAGCCCGCCCAGTTCCTTGAGCGCCTCGGGCCAGATCTCCATGTGCTCGCTGACGATGAAGCCCTGCACCTTCATGCGGTTGATCAGGATGAGGGCCGGGTTCTGCAGCGGCAGGGGCTGGCCGTCGTAGCCGGCGATCATCCCGCAGATGGCCACGCGCGCGAAGGCGTTCGCGCGCAGCAGCACGGCATCGAGGATGTAGCCGCCGACATTTTCGAAGTAGCCGTCGATGCCCTGGGGGCAGGCCTGCTTCAGGGCCTGGGACATGCTCTTGAGGTCGCCGTGCTCGCGGTGGTCGATGCAGGCATCGAAACCCAGTTCCTCGGTCACATAGCGGCACTTTTCAGGGCCGCCGGCAATGCCCACCACGCGGCAGCCGCGTGCCTTGGCAAGGGCACCGAAGGCGCTGCCCACGGCACCCGAGGCGGCGCTTACCACCATGGTCTCGCCGGCCTTGGGTTCGATGATCTTCACGAGGCCGTACCAGGCGGTCACGCCGGGCATGCCCACCGCGCCGAGGTAGTGCGACAGCGGCACGTGGGTGGTGTCCACCTTGCGCAGCATGCCGGGAGCGTTGCCGTCCACCACGCTCCACTCCTGCCAGCCGCCCATGCCGACGACCTTGTCGCCCACGGCGAACTTGGGGTGGCGGCTTTCCGCCACTTCGCCGACGGTGCCGCCGATCATGACTTCGCCCAGGGGCTGGGACGCGGCGTAGCTCTTGCTGTCGTTCATGCGGCCGCGCATGTACGGGTCCAGGCTCAGGTAATGGTGGCGCACGAGCACCTGGCCGTCCTGCAGCGCGGGCGTGTCGGTGGCGACGAGCTTGAAGTTGCCGGTGCTGGCTTCGCCCTGCGGGCGGTTGTCCAGGAGGATCTGCTGGTTGCGTGGCATGGGGTATCTCCTTGTGTTCGGGAAAACAGATAGGCGTGGGAAACGGCGTGGATGGCGGCGCGGGTGACGGGTCAGTCGGTGGGAACCGATGCCGCGGGCTGTGCGGGCCGCTTCATGTACTTGAAGGTACCGGTGCCGTGGCTGCAGAGGCGGCCTTCGGCGTCGTAGATGCTGGCTTCCGTGAACGCGAGCGCGGTCGTGCGGTGCAGGAGCCGGCCCCGCGCCACCAGCGGCCCGCGGGCCGCCTGCATGAAGCTGGTCTTCATCTCGATGGTGACCACGCCGATGTCGGGCGGTATGTCGCTGCGGGCCGCCGTGGCCATGGCGACATCCATCAGGGTCATGGTGGCGCCGCCGTGGGTGACGCCGAAGGAATTCAGGTGGTCCGGCTGCGCGGTGTAGTGCAGTTCGGATTCTCCGCCCTGCATATGGTGCAGGGTGAAGCCGAGGTGGCTGACAAAGGGAATTTCGGCGCCGAAGCTCAACACGGGGAACACTCCATCAGGATCTGGGGAAGCTGCCAGCATAGCGAACGCAGTCGCCGCAGCGATGCAGGCGTTGCACTGTGCCGTGCGCTGTACAGCCTCAGCCTCCGGTCACCACGCTGACGCCGCCATCGACGGCCATCCACTGGCCGGTGATGTGCTTGCCGGCATCCGAGGCGTAGAGCAGGCACAGGCCCTTGAGGTCTTCCTCGTCGCCCAGGCGGCGCAGCGGCGCGTGCTCTGCCATCTTCTGCTCGCCCAGGGTCTCGATGAGCACCGAGGCCATCTTGGTCTTGAAGAAGCCCGGGCAGATGGCGTTGACATTGATACCGTGGACGCCCCACTCCGCCGCCAGCGCACGCGTGAAGTTGATCACTGCACCCTTGGAGGTGTTGTAGGCGATGGTCTTCATCTGGACGGGGTTGCCGCCCAGCCCTGCGATGGAGGCCACATTGATGATGCGGCCGCTGCGGCGCGGGATCATGCTTTGCTTGGCGATGGCCTGCGACAGCAGGAAGTAGCCGCGCACGTTGAGGTTCATGACCTTGTCCCACGCCGCGGTGGGATGGTCCTCGGCGGGAGCGCCCCAGCTGGCACCGGCATTGTTCACGAGGATGTCGATATCGCCCATGCGCTGCAGCGTTTCCTGCGCGAGGCGCTGGATGTCGGCCTCCTGCCCGCAGTCGGCGGCGATCCAGCGCGCATCGATGCCCGCGGCCTGCAGCGTGGCAGCGGACTCCTCCAGGTCGGCCGCCTTGCGGGACGTCAGCATGATCTTCGCGCCCG
Organism: Acidovorax sacchari; assembly: GCF_042847045.1. Lineage (NCBI taxonomy): Bacteria > Pseudomonadati > Pseudomonadota > Betaproteobacteria > Burkholderiales > Comamonadaceae > Acidovorax > Acidovorax sacchari. The sequence continues at coordinate 2,791,153 of NZ_AP035783.1, read as the reverse complement.
CCTCGCCCAGCGCCTGGGCCAGCTGCAGCCCGAGGCCGCGCGAGCCGCCAGTGACGAGGGCGGTCTTGCCGGAAAGGTCGAAAAGTTGCTGGACCGTGCGGGTCATGGGTATGCGTCTCCTGGAGTAATGGGATGCGGATTGATGTGCCGGGCCATTATGGGAGGGCCGAATGGATGGCATTGTCGCGAGAGTGATTGTCGGGCCCGTGCCCAATGGCAGCGCGAAGATTGGTGGGACGGTAGGGAATCCACTCAGGAACCACCGCACCGTGCACTGCAATCAGGAAGATCGCTTCGCCTGGCATTCAATCCATTCGTCGCGGTTCAGCCGTTCATGCCCGGACATATCGAGAATAGGATTAACCAGACTGTCAGGCTGACATATGCCCATAGAAACAAATTACAGAAATATTTACGCTCAGAGCATTCGAAACGAAGAACGCGAGCTGCAAAGATTCACCGCTGAAGTGAACGTCCATCTGCATGCCATTCAGTCCCGCCCTTCAGGCGGCCAGTTGCTCAGAGAACTGGCAGAGATCGGCGACAGGCGGAACCACAAGCTCACCATTCACGAAATGGAGCCCTCCAGAGCAGGGCCGCGCGCGCAAGGCGTGCTGTCCCGCCATCAGTTGGAAAGGCACTCCAACGCAACCAGTTTCAGCAAGATCAATGAAATTGCCGAGGAGCGGTATGCCATCAAGACCCGCAGCGGCCCCAATGAAGGCTCGAGCGCGCTGGTATCCTGGACAGCACATCAGACCAGTATGGGACTGGACCCGGATGGAGACCCCACGGGCCCGTGCGCCAGCCATACGGACAAGGTGAGCCTTCTGGCCCATGAACTCGTGCATGCCAAACACATGATGGCCGGTACCTGGATAGGAAATTCCGGTGATCCCACCGACCCTGAATCACCTGCTGGCAAAGAAGAGTTGCGAGCGGTCGGACTCGGAGAATATAAATATTCGGCAACCGGTGAACCTTCTGAAAACTCGGTCAGGGCGGAACACGGCTTGCCGAAAAGAAAAAGCTACCATCATTCAGGTTACCGAAGCGACTGACGGAGCAGACAACGCCCTTCCCATGAACCATGGGGAGGCGCGAACTCCATCATCGCGCGCAGCCGGCTGCAGCGATCAGAATCCATTTTCAGGCATCTCCACACAGGTCATGTCGCGGGTGCGGACGACGTTCAGCCAGGCCCCGATCCTGGGCAGCTCATAGCGGAAGAAATAGCGCATGGCACCCAGCCGGCCCGTGTCGTCGGCTGCCAGGGGCGACGCAGACGCCGCAGCCCGGGCGAGCACGGCGACCGCGATGTCCAGCCATATCCAGGCCAGCACCATGTGCCCGGCCGCCTGCATGTAGGGCACGGCGTTGGCCAGGGCCTCGGCAGGTTCGCCCGTGGCCCAGGCCGCCTTGGTGGCCGCGCCGACTTCGGACAGCGCGCGGGCCAGCTCATTGGCATGCGCGGCAAGTTCGGGCTGCTCCATGGCGCGCTGGATGGTGGCGTTCACGCGCCCGGCAAGCAGTTGCAGGCCGCGCCCCCCTTCCATGACCACCTTGCGGCCCAGCAGGTCCATCGCCTGGATGCCGTGCGTGCCTTCGTGGATCATGTTGAGGCGGTTGTCGCGCCAGTACTGCTCCACCGGGAAGTCGCGCGTGTAGCCGTAGCCGCCGTGGATCTGGATGGCCAGGGAGTTGGCTTCCAGGCACCATTCGCTGGGCCAGCTCTTGGCGATGGGCGTGAGCACCTCCAGCAGCAGCCGCGCCTCGTCGGCGGCATCCGGGCTGCCCGTGTGCTGCTCGTCCACGAGGCGCGCGCAGTAGAGGTTGAGGGCCAGCGCGCCTTCGCCGTAGCTCTTCTGCGCCAGCAGCATGCGCCGGATGTCGGCGTGCTCGATGAGGCGCACGGGCGGCGCGGAGGCGTCCTTGCCGGCCTTGCCGTCGCCCGCTGCCGAGCGCGGCACGATCGGCCGGCCCTGGGTGCGGTCCTTGGCGTACTGCAGGCTCGCGCGGTAGCCGGCCAGGCCGAGCATGGTGGCGGCCATGCCGATGCCGATGCGTGCCTCGTTCATCATGTGGAACATGCACTTCAGGCCGTCGCCCGGCCCGCCCACCCGGTAGCCGATGGCGCCCGCGCCGCGGCCGTCCAGCCCGCCCGGCCCCTGCCCTGCCCGCACGGGGTACGTGCCCTCCCCGAAATTGAGCAGCGTGTTGGTGGTGCCCCGCCAGCCGAGCTTGTGGTTGAGGCCCGCCAAAGCCACATCGTTGCGCTCGCCGGTGAGCTGCCCGGAGCGGTCCACCAGATGCTTGGGCACGATGAAGAGCGAAATACCCTTCACGCCGGGCACCGGGCGGCCGTCCGGCCCGGGGATCTTGGCCAGCACGAGGTGGACGATGTTCTCGGTCATCTCGTGGTCGCCGGAGGAAATCCACATCTTGTTGCCGGCCAGGCGGTAGCGCGGGCCGAGCGGATCGGACTCGAAATCGTCTCCATCAGGCACGGCGCGCGTGGCGATGTCGGAGAGCGAGGAGCCTGCCTGGGGCTCGGAGAGGCACATGGTGCCGGACCAGCGCCCGTTGAATTCGTTGAGGGCGAAGACTTCGCGCTGGGCCTCGGTGCCGTGCACCATGAGCAGGTTGGCGTTGCCGACAGTGAGCAGGTTGGAGCCGATGCTGATCGACGCCTCCGCGAAGAAGCTGTTGGCCGCAGCCTCCAGGGTGTAGGGCAACTGCATGCCGCCGATGGCGTAATCCTGGGCCGCGCTCAGCATGCCCGACTCGGCATAGGCCCTCCGGGCTTCGTGCGTGGCGCGGGGCAGCACGACGCGCCCGTCTTCCATGCGCGGCTCCTCGGTGTCCACAAGGCGGTTGAACGGGGCGTATTTCTCCCGGGCAATGCGCTCGCAGGTGTCGAGCACGGCGTCGAAGGTTTCGCGCGAATGGTCGGCGAATCGCTCCCGCTGCGTGAGCGCGGCGGCATCGAGCCAGTCGTGGAGCAGGAAGTCGAGGGTGGAACGCAATGGCATGGACGCATTTCCGCAGGGAACGAAGTTGGGACGCCGTACCGGATCTGCCGGCACGGCGCGGGAGGCGGAGGATCAGCCGCCGGGCCGGGAGGGCAGCGCCGCGATGGTGCCCTGCGCCGCGGCACAGAGCTTTTCCTCCCCGTCCGCGACCGCATAGACCTCGCACCGGCACACGGCCTGGGTCCGCCCGCAGTGCAGTGTTTCCGCCCGTGCGACCAGCCATTCGCCGCGGGCCGGCCGCAGGTAGTTGATCTTGAGCTCGGAGGTGACCACCGGAACCTGCAGCGCCGCGCCACCCGCATAGGTGAGCGCGTTGTCGGCCAGGTAGCTCACCACGCCGCCATGCACGAAGCCGTGCTGCTGGAGCAGTTGGGGCGTGACAGGCAGGCGCAACTCGCAGCGCGACGGAGAGAAGGCGGCCAGTTCGGCGCCCAGCAGCTGGCTGAAGGGCTGCCGGGGCAGCACCTCGCGGCCATGGGCGAGCCATTCGGCATCGCTGCGGGGCCGGGCCGCCACCTCCTGCGGGCTGCTGCACATGGCGCGCTCAGAACACTTCGAACACGCCGGCGGCGCCCATGCCGCCGCCGATGCACATCGTGACGCAGACGCGCTTGGCGCCGCGGCGGCGGCCTTCGATGAGCGCATGGCCCGTGAGGCGCTGGCCGCTCACGCCGTAGGGGTGGCCGAGGGCGATGGCGCCGCCGTTCACGTTCAGGCGATCGGCCGGGATGCCGAGCTTGTCGCGGCAGTACAGCACCTGCACGGCGAAGGCTTCGTTCAGCTCCCACAGGTCGATGTCCTGCACCGTCAGGCCCAGCTTCTTGAGCACCTTGGGCACGGCGAAGACGGGACCGATGCCCATCTCGTCCGGCTCGCAGCCCGCCACGGCGAAGCCGAGGAAACGGCCCAGGGGCTTGAGGCCCTTGCGGCTCGCATAGTCTTCGCTCGTGATGACGCAGGCGCCCGCGCCGTCCGAGAACTGGCTGGCGTTGCCGGCCGAGATCACGCCGCCGGGCAGCGCGGGCTTGATGCCGGCGATGCCTTCCTTCGTGGTGCCTTCGCGCGTGCCTTCGTCCTTGCTCACCGTCACTTGCTTGGTAATGAGGCCCAGGGTCTTGTCGGCCACGCCGGCCGTGACGGTGATGGGCGCGATCTCGTCGTCGAACTTGCCGGCGGCCTGCGCGGCGCAGGCCTTCTGCTGGCTGGCGGCGCCGTATTCGTCCATGGCGTCGCGGCCGATGTGATAGCGCTTGGCGACCTGCTCGGCGGTCTCCAGCATGCTCCAGTAGATCTCGGGCTTGGCCTTGGCCAGCTCGAGGTCGCGCAGCATGTGCGTGTTCATTTCCTGCTGCACGCAGGAGATGCTCTCGACGCCGCCGGCGACGAACACGTCGGCCTCGCCCGCGATGATGCGCTGCGCGGCCAGCGCGATGGTCTGCAGGCCGGAGGAACAGAAGCGGTTGACGGTCATGCCCGAGGTGGTGACGGGCAGGCCGGCGCGCAGCGCGATCTGGCGTGCGATGTTCGCGCCCGTCGCGCCCTCGGGGTTGGCGCAGCCCATGATGACGTCGTCGACTTCCGAGCCGTCGATGCCGGCGCGCTGCACGGCGTGCTGGACCGCATGGCCGCCGAGCGTGGCGCCGTGGGTCATGTTGAAGGAGCCCTTCCAGCTCTTGGCGAGCGGCGTGCGGGCGGTGGAAACGATCACTGCGGAGGTCATGTGCGGATTCCCTGGTTCTTTGCAAACATGCGGACGGCGCGGGTCAGGCGAAGGCCTTGCCCTCGGCGGCGAGGCGGGAGAGCAGCGGCGCGGGCTCCCACGCGGCGGCATCGTCCAGCGGGTTCTGCGCGAAGCGCTGCATCGACTGCGCGACGTTGAAGAGGCCCACTTCGCTCGCGTAGTGCATCGGGCCGCCGCGGTGGATGGGGAAGCCGTAGCCGGTCAGGTACACCATGTCGATGTCGCCGGACTTGCTGGCGATGCCCTCTTCCAGGATCTTCGCGCCCTCGTTGACCAGGGCATAGACCAGGCGCTGCACGATTTCCTCGTCGCTGATCTTGCGCGGGGTGATGCCGAGTTCCTTGCGGTGGTCCTCGATCATCTGGTTCACCAGGTCGCTCGGGATGGCGTCGCGCTTGCCCGGCTTGTAGTCGTACCAGCCGGCGCCCGTCTTCTGGCCGTAGCGGCCCAGTTCGCAGAGCTTGTCGGCCGTGCGGCTGTACTTCATGTCCGGGCGCTCCACGGCACGGCGCTTGCGGATCGCCCAGCCGATGTCGTTGCCGGCGAGGTCCCCCATGCGGAACGGGCCCATGGCGAAGCCGAATTTCTCGATGGCCTTGTCCACCTGCTGGGGCGTGGCGCCTTCGTCGAGGAGGAAGCCGGCCTGCTGGCTGTAGCGCTCGATCATGCGGTTGCCGATGAAACCGTCGCACACGCCGGAGACCACGGCGGTCTTCTTGATCTTCTTGGCGAGCGCCATCACGGTGGCGAGCACGTCCTTGGCGGTCTGCTTGCCGCGCACCACCTCCAGCAGCTTCATCACGTTGGCGGGGCTGAAGAAGTGCATGCCGACCACGTCCTGCGGGCGCTTCGTGAACGCGGCGATCTGGTCCACGTCGAGCGTGGAGGTGTTGGAAGCGAGGATGGCGCCGGGCCTGGCGACCTCGTCGAGCTTCCTGAACACGGTTTCCTTGACGCCCATCTCTTCGAACACGGCCTCGATGACGAGGTCCACGTCCTTCAGGTCGTCATAGCTCAGCGTGGGCGTGAGCAGGGCCATGCGCTGCTCGTACTTGTCCTGCTTGAGCTTGCCCTTGGCGACCTGGGCCTCGTAGTTCTTGCGGATGGTGGCCAGGCCCCGGTCCAGCGCCTCCTGCTTGGTCTCCAGGATGGTGACGGGAATGCCGGCGTTCAGGAAGTTCATGCTGATGCCGCCGCCCATGGTGCCGGCGCCGATCACGCCCACCTTGCGGATCTCGCGCTTCGGGGTGTCCGAAGGCACATCGGGGATCTTGCTCGCGGCGCGTTCGGCCAGGAACAGGTGGCGCAGCGCGCGGGACTCGGGCGTCCACATGAGGTTGACGAACAGCTCGCGCTCGTAGGCCAGGCCATCTTCGAATTTGCGCTTGGTGGCGGCTTCCACGGCGTCCACGCACTTGAGCGGCGCGGGGAAGTTCTTCGCCATGCCCTTGACCATGTTGCGGGCGAACTGGAAGTAGGCATCGCCCTGCGGGTGCCTGGCCGGCAGGTTGCGCACCAGCGGCAGCGGGCGGGTGTCGGCCACGCTGCGCGCGAAGGCCAGGGCCTCTTCGGCGAGCGATTCGGCCGAGGCGGCCATCCTGTCGAACAGCTTCTGGCCGGGCATGCCACCGATCAGTTCGCTCTTCACGGGCTCGCCGCTCACGATCATGTTGAGCGCGGCTTCCACGCCGACGACGCGCGGCAGGCGCTGGGTGCCGCCCGCGCCGGGCAGCAGGCCCAGCTTCACCTCGGGCAGCGCCATGCTGCAGCCGGGGGCGGCGATGCGGTAGTGGCAGCCCAGGGCCAGCTCCAGGCCGCCGCCCATGCACACGGTGTGGATGGCGGCCACGACGGGCTTGGCCGACCCTTCCACCGCGCGGATCACCGAGTGCAGGTTGGGCTCCTGCAGGGCCTTGTCCGTGCCGAATTCCTTGATGTCCGCGCCGCCGGAGAACGCGCCGCCGGCCCCCGTGACGACGATGGCCTTCACGGCCGCATCGGCGTTCGCGCGGGCCAGCCCGTCGGTGATGCCCTTGCGCGTGGCATGGCCCAGCCCGTTGACGGGCGGGTTGGCCAGGGTGATCACGGCTACGTCGCCGTGGACTTGGTATTCAGCGGTCATTGCTTGTCCCTTGGTTTGGTATGGAAAAGAACGGTCGTGCTTTTTGATTCTAGAGAGTCCGGACGAGGATGCCAGCCAGGGTTGTCCCGGCTGGGACAGAACGCGTGGCCGGGAGGGATGGCGCGCCGCCTGTACGGGTGGCGCAAAGGCCACGGCCAACAGGCGGTTACAGCCGTGTTCCTGCTGCCCCGTTAAGGTGGCGCTGGCGCGAAGGGGTACCCCGCGGGGGCCGGTCCGCGCCATGTTCCAGGGGACGCGCCAGGCGCGCCCTGCCCTCCCGGCACGGCCGCTCCGGTTGCGCTGTCCCCGCCTCCCTCCATCCCCCATTGAAAGGTTTTTCCATGGCCATTCCACCACGCCGGGGCGCCCGGCAGGCTCCCTCCGCATCGTCCGCCGCCACCATGCCCCGCCGCTCCGTGCTCCAGGGCGGACTGGGCGCTGCCGCCTGGGCCGCCACGACGGGCTGGTCGGCGGGACACGCCGCCACCGCCTCGCTGCCCCTGGCGGGCATGAACCTGTCGGGCCTCGGTTCGAACAGCTTCGTGGAGAACGCGCAGATCGGCACGCACTACCGCGACATCTCCGACAAGCACATTGCCGCGGCAGGCGACTGCCCGCTGTTTCGCCTGCCGACCACGGCGCAGCGCTTCAGCACGGGCCAGGGCATGCCCCTGGACGAGACGTACACGAAGCAGGTGGGCACGGTGCTGGATCGCCTGGCGGCGCAGGGCAAGCGCGCGATCCTGGAACTGCACGACTACATGCGCCTGCCCACGCGGGTGGCGACACGCCAGGGCTTCCGCATCCAGTCGGGCCAGCTCGTGGGGCCGGATGGCCGCGCGGTGGCCGATCCGGCCGACGCCGCGGTGTGGAGCGGCACCTACACGCAGGGGCCCTTCAACTACGTGGGATATTTCGACAGCCGGGACCAGTTGCTCAAGCTCTACGAGTACCGCGTGATCGGCACGCAGGGCTGCAAGCTCTACACCGAGGACGGCCTGCCGGACCTGTGGCTGCGCCTCGTGCAGCGGTTCCGCGAGCATCCGGCGATCTTCGGCTGGGGATTGATGAACGAGCCCTACACCGGCAAGGAAAAGAACGCCAATGGGAGCGCGCTGGACATGCGGGCGCTGTGGCAGCGCACCGCGACGCGCACGGCCGCGCGCATCTTCGACTACGACCGCAAGCACTTCGTCTTCATCTGCGGCAACGAGTTCGCGACCGCCAGCGAGTGGAAGAAATACTCGGACACCCTGGCGACCATTCCCGATCCGTACGGGCTGATCGTGTACGAGGCCCACAACTACCTGGACAACAACGGACAGGGCGGTGGTGCCTGGAAGAATCCGCAGGAGACCGTGGCCCCGGATACCGGCGAGAAGATGGTGGCGAATTTCCTGCAATGGCTGCAGGACAACGGCAAGCGGGGCTTCCTGGGCGAGCACGGCTATCCGGAAAACAATGCGAGCGCCGAAGTCGCGACCCGGCGCATGCTGCAGCTCCTGCAGCGGAGCAACGTGCCCAGCACGCAGTGGTGCTTCGGCCCGGGCTGGCCGGATGGAGACCCGCTGGGCATGAGCCGGGACACCGGCGCGGACACCATCGCGGTCAAGGGCAACATCGCGGCGGTGCAGCCCTTCTTCAAGGAACGCCTGGCGACCTACCTGCCGCCGCTGCGCCCGAACTGATCCGCCGCAGCGGGCCGTGCGGCCAGCCAGGCCCGCAGTTGCTCCAGGTCCATGGGCGCGGCGATGTGGTAGCCCTGACCTTCGTCGCATCCCATGCGCAGCAGCGCGTCCCACGTGGCGGCGTCCTCGATGCCCTCTGCCATCACGCGCAGGCCCAACTGGTGCCCCAGCCTCAGGATCATTTCGGCGATGCGCGCACCCTGCGCCCCGTTGGGGCGGCGCACGAAGCTGCGGTCGATCTTGATGCGGTCCAGCGGCAACCGCTCCAGGTAGCTCAGCGATGAATAGCCGGTGCCGAAGTCGTCGATGGCGATACTGACCCCATCGGCGCGCAGCGAGGCCAGCGTGGACTGCAGCAGCTGGGTGGGCACCACCGCGACGGACTCCGTGATTTCCAGCTCCAGCTGGCTGCCCCGCAGGCCGCTGGCCGCCAACGCCGCGCGCACGGTGTCGGGAAATGCCGGGTCCTGCAACTGGACCACCGACACGTTCACGGAAATGTGCGGGGGCGCCAGGCCTTCACCGGCCAGGGCGCTCAGGCTCTGGCAGGCCGTGGACAGCACCCATTGACCGAGCGGCGCGATGAGGCCCGAATGCTCGGCGATCGGAATGAAATCGTCCGGGGAGACGAACCGCCCGTCGGGCAGGCGCCAGCGCAGCAGGGCTTCCATGCCCACGAGGGCGCCCGTGCCCAGATGCAGTTGCGGCTGGTACACCAGGAACAGCTGCGCCTCGTCGATGGCCGCGCGCAGGTCGGACAGCAGCATGGCCCGGTCCCGCGCCTCGCGGCCCATGTGCTCGAGGTACTGCAGGTGCTGGCCGCGGTGGTCGCGCTTGGCCCGCTTCAGCGCAATGGTCGCATCCTTGACCAGATCCGCGCCGGCCTGGGCGGCCGAGGGCAGGTGCACGTATCCGCAGGTGAGCGACACCTTCTGCGGCACGCCGTCCACGACCGGTGGCGGCTGCATGCACTGCAGCAATTGCGGCAACGCCACGTGGCGCGCCTCGCCCAGCACGCCGAAGGTGTCCGAGCCCACGCGCGCCAGGAGCACGCCCGGAGGCAATGCATCGGCCAGGCGCCGGGCCGCGGCCTCCAGCAACCGGTCGCCGAAGGTGTGGCCCATCACATCGTTCGCCGCGCTGAAATCGTCGATATCGATCAGCGCGAGGATGTGGTCCTGCGCGCCGCCGCGCCGCACGCAGTCATCCACCTTCTCGACGAAGTGGGCGCGGTTGGGCAGGCGGACCAGCGGGTCGTAGTAGGCGAATCGGCGCAGGCGGTCCAGCAGGTCGCGGTTGAGCAGCAGGGTCCGCATGTTGATGGAGAACACATCCAGCAATTGGCGGTCGAGAGCGCTGTGCGGATAGGGCGTGTCCACGAAGACGGCCATGCCGCGCTCGCTGCGGTCGCCGAAGTACAGGGCGATGCCGCCCTCTTCCCCATGGATGTTCTGGCAGAACTTGAGCGCCCGTGCCAGCAGTTGCCGGCAGCGGGTGTCGGGCAGTTCGTCCAGCGCGCGGCCGGAAAATGCGGCGAAAGGATCCGTCGCGGCCACCACCCGGCAGCTGTCGGCCGCGGCACCGTGCAGCATGCACACCATGCCCCGCGCCGCGCCGTCCAGCAGGGCCTCCAGCTGGGTGATGACACCCGCGGCGAACGCCTGGAGATCGGGTTGTTCCAGCAGCGCCGCGCTGGACCGCACGATGAGCTCCAGGCTGCGGCGGCTCGCCTCGATGGAACAACGCTGTTCGTAGGAGCGGATGGCAGCAAGGACCACGGGCAGCAGCCGCCCCTGCGCGAGCTCGGACTTCGCCCGGAAGTCATTGATGTCGTAGCGCAGCAGCGTGTCCTGGTCCGGCGCCTGGCCTGATTGCACCGTGCACAGCACGATGCGGGTGTCGCTCAGTCCGGCCGTGTGGCGGATGAAGTCCAGCATTTCGCCGTCGCCGGCGTCTCCGTCAGCGAGGGCGCCGAGCAGCACCACCGCGATGCCGGACCCTGCGGGCAGCATCGCGCGCGCCTGCGCACGGGTGGACGCATGCAGGGAGGCGAGCGGACGGCCCAGCAGCTCCAGGCCTTCGAACGCCCCGCGGACCAGGCCATGCATGCCGGGATCGCAGTCCACGACCAGCACCTGCCAGGCCGGGGCCGAACATGGCGCTGTGGGCGGCGGGCAGTCGGGCTCTGCGACGAGGCCGTCCACCCCGATCTGGATGCTCATGGACTCGGCGCGTGCGCAGGCGGATCCGCGCACACGACGCGATTGCGGCCCGCGCGCTTGGCGCCGTAGAGCGCCTCGTCGGCGAGCCCGTAGGCATCGTCGAACACGCAGCCGCCGGGCAGCCAGCTCACGCCGAAACTGGCGGTGACACGGCTGCCGTCCGGCAGGCCGAAGTCGGCGCCCTCGATGGCCCCGCGCGCCGCCTCGGCCACGCGCTCGCATGCCTGTCCGTCCTCGCCGGGCAGCAGCACCGTGAACTCATCTCCGCCGACACGGCCGATCTGTGCCGAGCCGGGCACCACGCTCTTGAGGCAATCCACCACGCCGCGGATGACCCGGTCTCCGACAGGATGGCCGAAGCTGTCGTTCACCTTCTTGAAGTGGTCGATGTCCAGCACGATGAGCGCGACGCTGCCGGCCTCGAACTGGCCATTGACCTGCTCGATGATGGCCGCGCGGTTGAGCACGCCGGTGAGCGGATCGTGGGTGGCCCGGTAGTGCAGTTGCTCGGCCAGTTCCGTCAGTTGCTGGTTGAGCTGGTTCATTTCCAGTTCGGCGCGGTCGCTGCGGCGCACGAGCCGGCGTGTTTCGCGCAGGAGCCGTTCATAGGCGGCGAGCAGCCCGCCCAGCGCCTGCCGGCAATCCTCCGCGTGCGCTGGCGCATGGCACGCCTCGTAGGCGGCCCGGGCGGCGAGCAGCGCGCGGTTTTCGGACTCGAAGAGGTCGGGTGGCGTGGCCATGGTGTCCATGGTTCAGGACGGCATCACCGGATGGCTGGAGAATTCGAGGTCGGGAAAATCGTCGCTCAGTTCCTGGCCGAACTCGAGGATGGTGTCGTCCTCCTCGTCGTAGTACCAGTGCAGCGCGACGGGGTTGCCCTCCTCCGCCGCGTCGTTCAGCGCATCGATGAGGTTGAACAGCATCTTCGTGCTGGAGCTGTTGAAGTAGGCCAGCGCGATATGCACTTCGATGCGCTGCTCCCGCTGCTGCGACAGGTACTCGCGCAGGCGCGCGATGACGTCGCCGTAGAACGCTGCGGCATTCTCGGGATAGGACTCGCCCCTCAGGTGGAGGGTGTGCCTGTCGAACTGGAAGTCCACCTCGGGGGAGCTGGGGGTCGGTGCGATGTAAAGATTGTCCATGGTGTTCTCTGCTTGGGGCGGCCGCCGCGGCTTCAGATCGCGGCCTTCAGATAGAAGACCGGCGTGCCTGCCGCGCCCTGCGCGGCTTCGAAGTCGAACTCCAGCGGCGCGCTCGCATCGCGGGCGACAGTCAGGAATCCCATCCCCGCTCCCTTGCTGCCCGAGGGCGTTTCCTCGCGCAGGGTCTGGCGGTAGGCCTGCTTGATCTCGTCGAGCGTCATGCTGCACAGCTGTTCGAGCTTGGCGCGCAGCTCGTCGGCTGCGGCCGCCTCGATCGGGTTCGCGCAGAGCAGCAGGAAGCGGCCGTCGGCCTCGCGGCGGATGCAGACCGAGCCGTGGCGCAACTCCCCTTCCGTCTGGCTGGGCGGCGTCAGGGAATCGGAGGAGTAATGGATGATGTTCTGCGCCATCTCGATGAAGGACGAGAACAGCTTGCGACGCGTCGGCCCGGCGATGCCGGCCACCTCCAGTTGCAGCTTCACCGCGTCCGCCATGGCAGCCACGATGTGCTGGGAGAAGTAGCCCACGTAGTAGAAGATGACCTGGTGCTCGCGGGCCACGCTGAAGAACGGGCCGTATTTGCTGGAAATCATGGGTGAGGCCTTGCTGCGGAAATCGTGGATGGCGGGCAGTTTCAGGTGCGGAAACTCAGGAACGTCACGTCGTCGCGGCGACCGTGATCGCCCTGCCACTGGTGCAGGGCGTCCCGCACGGCACGGTTGATGTCTTCGGGACGGCCGTCCCGGTGATCCAGCAGCAGTTCCCGGACCCGGCGCTTGCCCAGCGCGATGGCACGCGGGCCGCCCACCTGGTCGGTCAGGCCGTCCGTGGCGATGAACACCAGGCTGCCTGCCGGCAGGTGCAGGACCTGGTTCTGCCAGGCGTAGTCCATACCGCTGTCCACGTATCCCACGCCCTTGCGCTGGCCTTCGGTGGTTTCCACTGCGTCGGCACCGGGCCTCAGCACATGGAGCGAGAGCCGGGCACCGGCGAACACCAGACGCTCGGCGGCGGGTTCGTACCAGAAGAAGGCGGCGTCCATGCCGTCGTCGGAACCCGGTGTTCCGTCCTTGCCGTCCACCTGGCCCAGCACCTGCTTGATGCTCTGGTTCACGCTGCCCAGCAGGCAGGCCGGATCGCGCGGTCCGTGCCGCTCGATCGCCTGGCCCAGGCTGGTGGACGCGATGAGCGTCATGAAAGCGCCGGGCACGCCGTGTCCGGTGCAGTCCGCCACGGCGCCGAACCAGCCGCTGCCTTCCAGGCAGAACTGGTAGAAGTCGCCGCCGACCACGTCGCGCGGCTCCCAGACCAGGTCAGCCTGCGGGCAGGCGCGCGCCAGCGTATCCCGGGAGGTGCGCAGCGTGGATTGCTGTATCACGCTGGCGTATTCGATGCTGTGCATGATCTGCCGGTTGCGCGACGCCTGCATGTCCGCGACCACGCGCATCAGTTGCAGGCCGTTGCCCACGCCGGCGAACGTGCCCTCGCGCGTGATGATGAAACCGTCGGACAGCGCCTTCTCGCCGTATTCCACCGTGCGGCGGGTGAGCGTGTCGATGTCCATCGCCGCATCCACGACCAGGGGCTCCTTGTCCATGAAGGCGATGCAGCTCTTGCGGCCGTACAGCTCCATGCGGAACTGCTTGCTCATCTGCGAGAGGAAGATGTTGCGGTTGATGAGGCCGATCGGCCGCTCGCCCTCCACCACGGGCAGTGCGGCGAGATCCCGGTGCCGGCTGAACACCTCCATGACCTCTTCGTTGGTCTGCCCGGCAGTCATGCTGGGCACCGGGGTGCAGAGATCTGCAGCGCTCGGGGGACGGAAACGGGGGCGGAATTCGGTCAGATACGCACGGGATTCGGACATGCCTGCGGCGCCGGAAATGATGTCAAAAAATGTTAATGACGAAACATTTCAAGCTGATGACACGGAAGCTGCGCAGTGGACCTTGCGTGCGGCACCAGCACTGGACACGTCGCCAGCACGGTACGGGACGAAAAGAAAAAAGCCGGCAGTGTGGCTGCCGGCTTCGAAAGCGTGAAGGGTCAGGACAGGTATCGGCGGCTGTGCCAGCCGGCCACCCCGAGCAGCCCCAGGCTCAGCAGGATCTTCGCCCATTCCGACAGTGTCGGGATTGGTGCGACGCTGACCTCGCAGCTGCCGTTACCGTCGAAAATCACCTTCCCCGGCCCATCCATCGTCAGCGTATTGACGTAGGGATAGGAGCCTGCCGTGGTCTGGTTATAGACAACCAGAACCGAATACTGCTGCCCCGCCGTCAGGTTCATGCTGGGGTTCGTGCTCGGGAATGTGGCAGTGAATCCACCGCTGAAATCGGAAATGAAGAAATTCGATATGGGCGTGGATGGAGGGAATGTGGTGGTCGGGGCATACGTCCCTGTCAGGAAGAACGTGGTGTTGACGACGCCGGTCGTGGTGGAAGTAGCCGCATAGGCGCCCGACTGGCACACCTGGAAAGTCCGCAACGTATAGATCCACCGGAACGAGGAACTATAGGACGTGATGTTCGTGTTGACCCCCGAGGAAATCGACGGCGCGTAGGTCACGTTGGTCGATGACTGGCCACCCGTGACGGTCGAAGTCACGGCGAAGGCCATACCTGAATACAGGGAAAGAAGCAGAATCAATGCCTTGGTCATGAACGGTCACCCAGAGGGTTGGTACTGTCGCCGATCGCGGACCAAGAACCATACGGCTGGATGCATGCATGCATGCCCGCCCGACGACGATGGCAGGGATTCTAGAAGCGATAACTTACAAAATTAACAACACAAATCCCAAATTTCGGAATTTCACACCTCCAGCCATTCCTTGCGTACCGCCGTGTCTGCACGCAGGCCCTCGGGCGTGCCGTCGAAGACGATGCTGCCGTGGCCCATGACAAGCGCCCGGTCGGAAATGCGCATCGCGATGGTGAGTTTCTGCTCGATCAGCAGCACCGAGACGCCGCGCTCGCGGATCTTTTGCAGGTATTCCCCCACCAGTTCGACGATCTTCGGGGCCAGGCCCTCGGTGGGCTCGTCGATGATGATGAGGTCCGGATCGCCCATGAGCGTGCGGCAAAGCGTGAGCATCTGCTGCTCGCCACCGGACATCACCCCCGCCTCCGTGTGCTGGCGCTCCTTGAGCCGCGGGAACATCGCATACATGTCGTCGAAGCCCCAGCGGCTGCCCCTGCCCCGGCCCTTCTGGCCGAGCAGCAGGTTCTGGTGCACTGTCAGGTTGGGAAAGACGTCGCGGCTTTCGGGCACGTAGCCCAGGCCCAGGTGCGCGATCTCGTAGGGCTTGCGGCCTGTGAGCCCCTGCCCCTTCCACTCCAGCGTGCCCTCCCAGTGCACCAGGCCCATGATGGCCTTGGCCGTGGTGGAGCGGCCCGAGCCGTTGCGCCCCAGCAGGGCCACGATTTCGCCGGGCGCCACGTCGAAGCCCACGCCGTGCAGAACGTGGCTCTTGCCATAGTAGGCGTGCAGATTGTCGATATGCAGCATGTCAGTGGCCCTCCGCCTGCTCTGCAGCGATCACCGATCCCAGGTAGGCCTCCTGCACGCGCGGGTTGGCGCGCACGGCTTCCGGCGTGTCGAAGGCAATGACCTCCCCGTACACCACCACCGCGATGCGGTCGGCCAGGCCGAAGACCACGCCCATGTCGTGCTCCACCGTGAGCAGCGTGCGCCCCTGCGTCACTTCGCGGATCAGCTGGATGAAGCGCGCGGTCTCGCTCTTGCTCATGCCCGCCGTGGGCTCGTCCAGCAGGATGACACTGGCACCGCCGGCGATGGTGATGCCGATCTCCAGCGCACGCTGCTCTGCATAGGTCAGGTTCATGGCCAGGGTGTCGCGCTTGGATTCCAGGTGGATCTGCCCCAGCAGTTCTTCTGCCCGGGCGTTCGCGTCGTGGAGCCGGGACAGGAAGCGCCAGAAGCTGTAGCGGTAGCCCAGGCTCCAGAGGACGCCGCAGCGCAGGTTCTCGAACACGCTCAGCTTCGGGAAGATGTTGGTGATCTGGAAGCTGCGCGACAGGCCCATGCGGTTGATCTCGTACGGCGCCCTGCCGTCGATGCGCTGCCCGTTGAGCAGCACCTCGCCGCTCGTGGGGCCGAAGCGCCCGCTGATCAGGTTGAACAGCGTGGACTTGCCCGCGCCGTTCGGGCCGATGATGGCCACACGTTCTCCGGCCCGCACCGACAGGTTGGCGCCGCGGATGATTTCCGTCTTGCCGAAGCGCTTGCGCAGGTCGCGCAGTTCCAGCGCGGGGACTGCGGGATGGTGGTTCACGGCCGTCATGCGCGGCCTCCCCGTCCCGAAGTGGATTGCAGGTCGCGCTCGATGTTTTCCTGGGTGGCGCCCCAGGCGTGGGTGAAGCGCCTGCGGCATACCTCGAACAGGCCCAGCCCCACGGCGAACACGAGGCCGGAGCCGATCCAGGTCGCGGCACTGCGCGCGTCGAGGGTCATGCCCAGGAATCCGATCTGCGGCCCGAGCGCCGCGTTGAGCTGCAGGTGGTAGGTCATCTCGATCATCGCGGCGGCGCCCGCGACCGCAACGAGCGCGGAGCAGGCCAGCGCGAGGTAGCCCGGCAGCAGCGGCTTCAGGCGCCCGTGGCGCGCGACGCGCAGGTTCATCATGATCAGGCTCGCGATGCCGCCCGGGGCATACATCACCATGAACAGGAACACCAGGCCCAGGTACAGCAGCCAGGCCTTGGAGAGTTCCGACAGCAGCACGGAGGCAAAGACCAGCAGCACCGCGCCGATGATGGGCCCGAAGAAGAAGGTGGCGCCGCCCAGGAAGGTGAACAGCAGGTAGGAGCCCGAGCGCATCACGCTCACGCTGTCGGCCGCGGTGACGATCTCGAAATTGATCGCGGCCAGCGCGCCGCCGATGCCGGCGAAGAAGCCGGAAATGATGAAGGCGTAGTAACGCACGCGCTGGGTGTTGTAGCCGATGAACTCCACGCGCTCGGGGTTGTCGCGCACCGCGTTCAGCATGCGGCCGAGCGGCGTGCCGGTGAAGGCGAACATGAGCGCCGTGCAGGCAAAGCAATAGGCGGCGATCAGGTAGTACACCTGGATGGCCGGGCCGAAGGTGATGCCGAAGAACCCCTTGCCGTACACCCGGTCGGTCGTGATGCCGCCCTCCCCGCCGAACACCTCGGGGAACATCAGCGCCATGGAGGCCACCAGCTCGCCGATACCCAGCGTGATCATCGCGAAAGTGGTGCCGGATTTCTTCGTGGTGACGAAGCCCAGCAGCACCGCGAAGAACATGCCGGCCAGCCCGCCCACCAGCGGGATGAGCACCAGCGGCACGGGCAGCGCCCCCTTGCCGGCCCAGTTCATGGCGTGCACGGCCATGAACGAGCCCAGGCCGGTATAGACGGCGTGCCCGAAGCTCAGCATGCCCCCCTGCCCCAGCAGGATGTTGTAGGACAGGCAGATGATGATGAGATAGCCGATCTGCGAGAGCATGGTGAGCGCCAGGCTGCTGGTGAACAGCATGGGCGCAACGATGAGCGCCAGCGCGAACAGGCCCCAGACCACGGCGCGGCCGATGTCGAGCGGCCGGAAACGATAGACCCCGGAAGTTGGATGCATGGCCATGGTGTGTCAGTCCTCCCGCGTTCCGAGCAGTCCCTTGGGACGGAAGATCAGGATCAGCACGAGGAAAAGGTACGGCAGGATCGGCGCGACCTGCGAGATGGTGAGCTTGAGCACGGGGTAGCCGAAGGTCTGGTCCGTGACGGCCATGCCCGCCGTGCGCAATGCGTCCGCCAGCGAGTAGTCCAGGGCGACGGCGAAGGTCTGCACCAGGCCGATGATCAGCGAGGCGAGGAACGCCCCCGCGAGCGAACCCATGCCCCCCACCACGACGACCACGAAGATGATGGAGCCCACCGAAGCGGCCATCGCGGGCTCGGTGACATAGGTATTGCCGCCGATGACGCCCGCGAGCCCGGCCAGGGCGCAGCCGCCGCCGAACACCAGCATGAAGACCCGGGGCACGTTGTGGCCGAGCGCTTCCACCATTTCGGGCTGCTTGAGCGCCGCCTGGATGACGAGGCCGATGCGTGTGCGGGTCAGGACCAGCCAGACCGACAGCAGCATCAGCAGCGCCACCAGCATGACGAAGGAACGGGACTTGGGAAACTGCGTGCCGTAGAGCGTGAAGAGCGGCCCCTGCAGCTGGGACGGCAGGCCGTAGGGCACGGTGGAGCGCCCCCAGACGAGCTGCACGATCTCCAGGATGAGGTACGACAGGCCGAAGGTGACGAGCAGTTCCGGGACATGGCCGAACTTGTGCACGCGCCGCAGCGCATAGCGCTCGAAGGCCGCGCCCAGCGCCCCCACGGCCAGCGGCGCGATGACGAGCGCGGGCCAGAAGCCCACCACGCCCGAAATGGAATAGGCGAAATAGGCGCCGAGCATGTAGAAGCTGGTGTGGGCGAAATTGAGCACGCCCATCATGCTGAAGATCAGCGTCAGCCCGGAGCTCAGCATGAACAGCAGGAGCCCGTAGCTCAATCCATTGAGCAGGGAGATGACGAAAAACTCGAGGTTCATCGGGATCAGGCCGCGAGGCGCTGCGGGAAGGCGAGAGAGGGATGAAAGGCCGGAGACCGGGCCCGGGATGGCGTTCTTCCGGGCCCGTCCGATGCGAGGGCCCCGCGGCGGGGCCGTGCGGTCACGAAGGCCGCTTCATCTGGCACGAGGTGGGCGTGCTCGCCACGTAGGGCTCGTAGTACTTCACGGGCACGAAGGTGTAGCCCGTATTCTCCGCGTCGTAGGGGTACTTGCCGCCCGCCTTCTCCCACTTGGAGACGAAGAGGCCCTGCTGCAGCTGGTGGTCGGACTTGCGCATCTCCACCTCGCCGTTGAAGCTGTTGAACTTCATGCCCTCCAGCACGCTGGCCACCTTCACGGGGTCGGTGCTTTTGGCCTTCACGAAGCCCGCGTCCAGCATGGCGAAGGCATGGTAGACGGCCCCCGTGTACATGTCGTCGTTGAATTTCTTCTTGTAGTCGGCCACCACGCGGCCGATATCGCCGGGCAGGTTCAGGTGGTTGTACGAGACCATGTACACGCGCCCGGCAGCGGCCGCACCCATGGCGGTGGGCGAACCGGTCACCCCGCCGTAGTAGGTGTAGAAGTTGACGTTGTTCAGGCCCGCATCGTTCGCGGCCTTGATGAGCAGCGCGAGGTCGGAGCCCCAGTTGCCGGTGATCACCGTGTCGGCGCCCGACTGCTTGATCTTCGCGATGTAGGGCGCGAAGTCGCGCACCTGGGCCAGGGGATGCAGGTCGTCGCCCACGATCTGCACGTCGGGCCGCTTGCGGGCCAGGTTCTCCTTGGCGTACTTGGACACCTGCTGTCCGTGCGCATAGTTCTGGTTGATGAGGTAGACCTTCTTGATGTCGGGCTGGTCCTTCATGAAGGTGGTCATGGCCTCCATCTTCATCGACGTGTCGGCATCGAGGCGGAAGTGCCAGTAGCTGCACTTGCTGTTCGTGAGGTCCGGATCGACCGCGGCGTAGTTGAGGTAGAGCACCTCCTTGCCGGGATTGCGCGCATTGTGTTTTTCCAGCGCATCGATGATGGCGAGCGCGGGGCCCGATCCGTTGCCCTGCACCACGTAGCGCGCGCCCTGGTCCATCGCGGAGCGCAGGGCGCTCGTGGTCTCCTGCGGGCTGAGCTTGTTGTCGATGCCGATGACCTCGAACTTCACGCCCGAGGCGTTCTTCTTGCTGAACTCCTCGGCCAGGAACTGGAAGCTCTTGAGCTGGTTGGTGCCCACCGCGGCCATCAGCCCCGAGAGCGGGTCGAGCCACGCGATCTTGACGGTTTCGCCCTTCTGGGCAAAGGCGCCGCCTGCGGTCGCCAACATTGCAGATACAGCCACCAGTTTGATAGCAAATCTCATCGCCTGTCTCCTTGCGTTGTAGGTGTCACCGAACACGCCGCAGCGTACAGGCGAGGTACGCTGCGGCGTTCAGGGATTCACCCTAGCGCCTATCCCGCAGGCGACTCACGGCGGCCGGCCCCCCGGCAGCGGCCACCCTGCCCCGCTCAGAGCCCGGGAAGGCGATAGCCCTGCAACTGGTCGCGCAGCCTGGCCTTGAGCATCTTCCCGGTCGCGCCGATGGGGATCGCGTCCAGGAACACGACGTCGTCCGGAATCTGCCATTTCGCGGTCTTGCCCTCGTAGAAGGCCAGCAGTTCCTCGCGCGTGAGTTCCGCGCCCGGGCGCTGCACGACGGCCACGATGGGCCGCTCGTCCCACTTCGGATGCGGCATGCCCACGCAGGCCGCCATGGCCACGGCCGGATGCGCCATGGCGATGTTCTCGATGTCGATCGAACTGATCCATTCGCCGCCGGACTTGATCACGTCCTTGCTGCGGTCCGTGATCTGCATGTAGCCGTCGGGGTCGATGGTGGCCACGTCGCCCGTGGGGAACCAGCCGCGGCCCTGCGCGTCGGGCACCAGCGGGCTCTCGTCCGAGCGGTAGTAGCGGTCCACGATCCAGGGGCCCTTCACCAGCAGGTCGCCGTAGGTCCTGCCGTCCCAGGGCAGCTCGCGCCCTTCGCCATCGACGATCTTCATGTCGACACCGAAGATGGCGCGGCCCTGCTTGAGCAGGATCTTCATGCGCTCCGGCTCCGGCAGGTCCAGGTGCTTGTTCTTGAGCGAGCAGAGCGTGCCCAGGGGGCTCATCTCGGTCATGCCCCAGGCATGCAGCACGCGCACGCCGTAGTCATTCTGGAAGGCCTCGATCATCGCTGGCGGGCAGGCAGAGCCGCCGATCACCGTGCGCCGGAGCTTGCCGAAGCGCGCGCCGATCGACTTCACGTGCTGCAGCAGCATCTGCCAGACGGTCGGCACGCCGGCCGCGAAGGTCACGCCCTCGGCGTCCATGAGGTCATAGACGGACTTGCCGTCCAGCGCGGGCCCGGGGAACACCAGCTTGCATCCGGTGAGCGGCGCCGAATACGGAATGCCCCAGGCATTGACGTGGAACATGGGTACCACGGGCAGCACCGAGTCGCTGGCCGACAGGCCCATGACGTCGGGCAGGGCCGCGGCGTACGCATGCAGGACCGAGGAGCGGTGGCTGTAGAGCACGCCCTTGGGATGGCCCGTGGTGCCGCTGGTGTAGCAGAGGCTGGAAGCGGAGTTTTCGTCGAACACCGGCCAGGCGTACTCGCTGGAGGCCGCGCCGATCCAGCTCTCGTAGCTCGTGAGCTGCGGAATGCCCGTGTCCTGCGGGAGCCGGTCGGCATCGCAGAGCGCCACCCAGCGGCGGACCGTCGGGCATTTCGCATGCACGGCCTGCACGATGGGCAGGAACGTGAGGTCGAAGCACAGCACTTCGTCCTCCGCATGGTTCACGATCCAGGCGACCTGGTCGGGATGCAGCCGCGGATTGATCGTGTGCAGCACGCGGCCCGAACCGCTCACCCCGTAATACATCTCCAGATGGCGGTAGCCGTTCCATGCCAGGCTGGCGACGCGGGCGCTGGCGGCCAGGCCCTCCGCATCCAGCGTGTTCGCGAGCTGGCGCGCGCGGGCGGCCATGTCCCGGTAGGTATAGCGGTGGATGTCGCCCTCCACGCGCCGCGAGACGATCTGCGCATCGCCGTGGTGGCGTTCCGCGAACTCGACGAGCGTCGAAATCAGCAGGGGTTGGCTCTGCATCAGGCCCAGCATGGTGTCTCCTTCTATTCCCAGGGATATGGTGATCATCGAATCCTAACCCTGCGTCAAGGCACCGCACCCCCAGGGCAACCCGGCGCCCCCTGTCACCAGGTTGACAGGGCGTGGTGCGAGAGCTCCTTCCTCGGAGCAAGCCCCTGTGGGCCGCCCAGGCAAAGGCGCTGGGAGACAATGGCGGCAATGACGACCTCCGCCCCCTCCGCCCCGACGGTCGAGGCCCGCTCCGGGCTCGCCTGGCGGGACGGTTTCGCCGCCCTCGGGCCCGGTTTCTTCACCGAACTGGTCCCGACACCGCTGCCCGATCCCCGGTGGGTGGCGGGCAGCGAGTCCACCGCACGGCTCATCGGCATGGAAACGGACTGGCTGGGCAGCGATGCGGCGGTGCAGGTGCTGTCGGGCAACGCGCTGCTGCGCGGCATGCGGCCCCTGGCCAGCGTGTACAGCGGCCACCAGTTCGGCGTCTGGGCCGGACAGCTGGGCGACGGCCGCGCCATCCTCCTGGGCGAGACCGCAACCGGCTACGAGGTTCAGCTCAAGGGCAGCGGACGCACCCCCTACTCGCGCATGGGCGACGGCCGCGCCGTGCTGCGCTCGTCCATCCGGGAATTCCTCTGCAGCGAGGCCATGCATGCGCTCGGCGTCCCGACCACGCGCGCGCTGGCCCTGACGGCTTCGCCGGCACCCGTGGTGCGCGAGGAGATCGAGACCGCCGCCGTGGTGACGCGCGTGGCGCCCAGCTTCGTGCGGTTCGGCCACTTCGAACACTTCGCGGCGCGCGACCAGGTGCGCGAACTGCGCGCCCTCGCGGACTACGTGATCGACCGCTACTACCCTGGCTGCCGCGATGCCGGCGATGCGCCCGGCGGCAACCCGTATGCCGCGCTGCTGCAGGCCGTGGGCGCACGGACCGCCGCGCTGCTGGCGCAGTGGCAGGCCGCGGGTTTCTGCCACGGGGTGATGAACACGGACAACATGAGCATCCTGGGGCTCACCATCGACTACGGCCCCTTCCAGTTCCTCGATGCCTTCGTGCCGGGGCACATCTGCAACCACAGCGACAGCCAGGGCCGCTACGCCTTCAACCGCCAGCCGCAGGTCGCCTACTGGAATCTCTTCTGCCTCGGCCAGGCGCTGATGCCGCTGATCGAAGACACCGGCCTCGCACAGGCCGCGCTCGAACCCTACCGCACGGCCTTCCCGGCGGAGTACATGGCCCGCATGCGCGCCAAGCTCGGCCTGGCCTCGGCCGCAGAAGGCGACGCCGCGCTGGTGGACGACCTGCTCGGGCTGCTGGCGGCGGACGCCGTGGACTACACCATCTTCTGGCACCGGCTCTCGCAGGCAGCGGCCGGCGGCGACTTCGCACCGGTGCGCGACCTGTTCATCGACCGGGCCGGATGGGAAGACTGGTCGGCACGCTACCGGGAGCGCCTCGGGAGCGAGGCCGCGCAGGACGCGGCCGGCCTCATGCAGCGCACCAATCCCCGCTTCGTGCTGCGCAACCACCTGGGCGAGCAGGCCATCCGGGCGGCGAAGACGGGGGATTTCGCGCCCCTGCACGCGCTGCAGGCCGTGCTGGCCCGGCCTTTCGACGAACATCCCGCCCATGCCGAGTGGGCGGGGTTCCCGCCCGACTGGGCCTCTTCCATCGAGATCAGCTGTTCATCATGACCTACCCCATCCAGAAGACCGACGCCGAATGGCAGGCGCTGCTGAAGGACAAGGGGGCCGAACCCGTGGCCTGGCAGGTCACGCGGCATGCGGCCACCGAGCGCCCCTTCACCGGCAAGTACGAAGCCCACTGGGACGACGGAAGCTACCACTGCGTCTGCTGCGGCGCCAAGCTGTTCGATTCGGTCACCAAGTTCGACGCCGGCTGCGGCTGGCCCAGCTTCTCCCAGGCGGTGCCCGGCGCCATCCGCGAAACCGTGGACCGCAGCCACGGCATGGTCCGCACCGAGACGGTATGTGCACAATGCGGTGCCCACCTCGGCCATGTGTTCGAGGACGGGCCCGCGCCCACCGGACTGCGCTACTGCATGAACTCCGCTTCGCTGGACTTCGAGCCGGACGGCGCCTGATGCTGCGACGGCGCGCGGCACACGCATGACGAGCCTGGAAACCGCCCTGCCCCATCTATGAAACTGCTGATCGACTTCTTCCCCATCATCCTGTTCTTCGTGGCCTTCAAGGTCTGGGGCATCTACACGGCCACGGCCGTGGCGATCGCCGCCACCGTGGTCCAGATAGCCTACCTGCGCATACGGCACGGCCGGATCGAACCGATGCAGTGGGTCAGCCTGGGCGTGATCGTGGTGTTCGGCGGCGCGACGCTGCTCTCCCACAGCGACACCTTCATCAAGTGGAAACCCACCGTCCTCTACTGGCTGATGGGGGGCGCGCTGCTGGTCGGCCAGGTGTTCTTCCGCAAGAACCTCATCCGCACGCTCATGGGCGGACAGATGGAACTGCCCGAGGCCGCCTGGCGCGCCATGAACTGGAGCTGGACGGCGTTCTTCGCCGCGATGGGCGCCATCAACCTGTGGGTGGCGCACGCTTTCAGCACCAACACCTGGGTGAATTTCAAGCTCTTCGGCGGCATCGGCCTGATGGCCCTCTTCGTGGTCGGCCAGGCGCTGTACCTGAGCCGCTACGTGAAGGAGCCGCAGGAAGACACCGCCACGGCTCCGGAGGATGCGAAGCCATGAGCGGCGTGGTCATCACCGCGCAGGCCATGGAGCGCAAGCTGCGCGAGACCCTGGCGCCCAGCCTGCTCGAAGTGCTCGACGAAAGCGCGGCCCACGCGGGCCATGCGGGCGCCAACGGCACCGGCGCGGGCACGCATTTCCGGGTACGCATCTCGTCACCTTTGTTTACGGAACGCAGCCGCGTGGCCCGGCACCGCCTTGTGTATGATGCGCTGCAGGAGTTCATTGACCAGGGTGCGCACGCCATCGCGATTGAAGTTCTCTGATCGTCTTGATTCCCACGTCCAGGGCCACCATGGCGCACACCGTGCAGCCTGCCCTTTCCTTTTTGTGGATTTCCCAATGAAGAAAAAGCTCTTGTCCGGCCTTGTGGCCGCTGCCGTGCTGGGCACGTCCGCCCTGCCCGCCATCGCGCAGAACGTTGCCGTCGTGAATGGCAAGGCCGTGCCCAAGGAACGCGTCGAAGTCCTGAAGCAGCAGGTCGAACGCTCCGGCCGGCCCATCACCCCCGAGATCGAAGGCCAGATCAAGGAAGAAGTGATCGCCCGCGAGATCTTCCTGCAGGAAGCGCAGAAGCGTGGCCTGGAAGGCTCGCAGAACGTGAAGGACCAGATGGAACTGGCCCGCCAGACCATCCTGATCCGCGAGCTGTTCGCCGACTACCAGAAGGCCAACCCCGTCACCGACGCCGAGATCCAGGCCGAATACGACAAGTTCGTCGCCGCCAACACCGGCAAGGAATACAAGGCCAGCCACATCCTGGTGGAAACCGAAGACCAGGCCAAGGCCATCATCGCTTCCATCAAGAAGGGCGCGAAGTTCGAGGACATCGCCAAGAAGCAGTCCAAGGATCCCGGATCCGGCGCACGCGGTGGCGACCTCGACTGGGCTTCCCCCAGCAGCTACGTGGCCGAATTCACCCAGGCCCTCGTGAAGCTCGACAAGGGCAAGATGACGCAGACCCCGGTCAAGACGCAGTTCGGCTGGCACGTCATCCGCCTGGACGACGTTCGCGAAGCCAAGCTGCCCAAGCTGGACGAAGTCAAGCCGCAGATCGCACAGCAGCTGCAGCAGCAGAAGCTGGCCAAGTTCCAGGAAGAACTGCGCGCCAAGGCCAAGGTCGAGTGACCGGCCTGCCGACCCTTGCGGAAAAAACGCGGCCATGGCCGCGTTTTTTTATGGGCGGCCCAGCATCCACCCCGTGGCCAGCAACGCACCGATGAGCACGGGCTGGTGCAGCATGTAGTAGCTCAGGCTCCAGCGCCCCAGCACCGCGAGCGGGCGCAGTGCCGCGGGAAGCGGCCGCAAAAGCCAGCCGGATCGGCGGCGCAGCGCCCACTGCCCTGCGGCCAGCCCCCACCACATCACGCCGAGCCAAGGCAGCACGGGCACGTAGTCTTCGGTGAACGGCTTGCGGGACACCAGGCCCAGCCAGTTCAATGCATTGCCGTTGAACCAGGGCGCCCAGTCTGCCGCCGGTCCGGCCAGCAGCCACCCACCCGCCCACGGGGCCGCCAGGGCCAGGGCACCGGCCGGCCATAGCCAGCCGCCCCATCCCGCCGTGCAGCGGGCCACCACCAGCATCACGGCCATGCCGTGCAGCACGCCGAAATGGATGTAGCTCCGCGGGAACATGAGGTAGGACCCGGCGCTCACCAGCAATGCGCAGCCGGCGATCCGCAACCAGCGCCGGCCGAACCGGCGCCAGCCCACGCCCTGCTGCCAGGCGAGCGCCTGCCCCAGTCCTGCGCAGAAGAGGAACAGGCTGACGATGGCCGTCCGCTGCATCGTCCAGGCCGGATCGCCCCGGAAATCCTGCGGCCAGTAGCCGAAATGGCTGAGGTCGAAGCAGAAATGGAAGACGGTCATCCAGACCATGGCGATGCCACGCAAGGCATCGACGGCGTCGGCGCGCGCATTGCCGCCAGGGACCTGCGACAGGGGGAGGGTATGGTTGCGGGAAGGACGTGCCATGCCTGGGCTGCGGGTGGGTCAACACGCCGCCGTCCCGGGACGGCGGCCCCGCGATGTTAAGGGGGCCGCGGGCCTGCCGCCCGTCCATCCGCGGCGGCAGCCGAGCCCGGCCTCAGAAGGTGCGCTCGATGGCCTCGACCAGCAGCGCTGCCAGCCGGTCGCTGGCGGCCTGCGTGCGGTGGATGTTGTCGATCACGTCGCCCACGCCGCGGTAGTCTTCCCCCCAGCGCGCGTGCGAGACCCCCATCTGCTCGGCCACCCGGAGGGTCACCTGGTTCAGCTCGTGGCGGCGCTGCACGCGGTCGGGCGTGAACAGATCGGCCACCGGCACATCCACGATGCCGGTCAGGACGGGCGTGCGCCACTCCGAATGGATGATCCGCAGGGCATCGCGCAGGTCGGCCTCGTATTGCTCGACGCTGCGCATTTCGAGGGCATCGTTGAGCCCGAGGCCGAGCACGATGATCTGTCCCCGGCGGCGGATGGCGTTGAAGGGGGGCTGCGGCCCGAGCGGATAGGCGTCCGCCGGCGCACCCGGGTACGGCTCCCTGTAGCCGAGGATCAGATCCTGCATCAACAGGCCGATGGCGGAACGGTCTTCGACCACCCAGCCGGGCCGCAGGGACATCATGGTTCGGGGAACGGCCATGCTGATGCCAGGGCCGCGCATGAGGCTGTCGCCAAAAATTTCTATGGACATGTTGGATGACGGTGCCCGCCAGGCTGCCTTGGCCGAATGGCTCGGCGGCATCGCTTCTGCACTGGCGGGCGAAGAAAACGAACGAATCCGGGATCATGTCCCGGATGCAGTGAGCGCCTGTATCACGACGTAGCATTTCATGCCGGCGGCCCCATCGCCCTGGACACTCTGCCACGCTGACCGGACGGGACTGCAAAAAGACAAAAGGGGCCAGGCCTTGCGGACCTGACCCCTTGATATCAATGGTCGGAGCGGCGGGATTCGAACTCGCGACCCTCTGCTCCCAAAGCAGATGCGCTACCAGGCTGCGCTACGCTCCGACAGCTGGCATTCTAACCCGCCGCGGAGCCCTTTCCGGGCCGGCGGGCCGATTCCAGCACATTATTTGCAAGGCCCGCGCATGCCGGAGCCCGCAGGCGCGCTCAGCGGGAGCCGGAGGACGACGGGCCGGGACCGCGGCCAGGCAGGTGGCGGAAGGTGATGCGGCCCTTGGTGAGGTCGTAGGGCGACATTTCCAGGGACACCTTGTCACCCGCCAGGATGCGGATGTGGTGCTTGCGCATCTTGCCGCCGGTGTAGGCGATCAATTGATGCCCGTTGTCCAGCGTGACACGAAACCGCGAATCCGGCAGCACTTCCGTCACGGAGCCCTGCATTTCGATGAGTTCTTCTTTAGCCATGGTTCAACTAGAAATTAAAAATCCGGACCGGTACGACAGCAGGTTCCGGGCATGCATAACAGACGGGAAATCAGGCGCGGGCTGCCGGGGCCGGCGATGCAAACGCAAGCGCTTCGTTACGTCCAGGCCTGGCATGCGATGCCAGAATGAACGCTGCGCTGCCGAGCATGGAAGGCGGCCGGTGCCGCCGGCTCTCTTTTCTCTTTTTTGTTCTTCTTTGCTTTTTTGGGCGCGCAGGGCCTGGGCAGGCCGGTGCAAAACCTGTCAATTGTACCGTGGCGGCGCGCAGGCTCCCGCGTGGCGTTGCCAAAACGCGCCGGCAGGCCACCCATCCGCAGGAGATGAACGCCCATGGCGCAGGCCGGGACCACGCCATCCCGGCCATGTTCCCCAGATGGGGCGGCTTCCGGAAAATAAAAGGCCGCTGTCGCAGCCCTCGACCCCCTCTCTCCTGTCCTCCGGGACGACCCTGGCATTCCCGGCCATTGGACAGGCCCTAGAATGGCCGGCCCTTTCGCCGCAGGAGCCTCCGTGCCAGATCGCCTCGCCGTTCTTCCGCAATACCTGCTGCCCAAGCGGGCCCTGACCTCGCTGGCCGGCCGCTTCGCCTCCGCGCGCGCAGGCACCCGCACCACGGCTGCCATCCGCCGCTTCGTGGCCCGCTACAAGGTGGACATGTCCGAGGCCGAGAACCCGGACA
The DNA here is from genome assembly GCF_042847045.1 of Acidovorax sacchari. Classification (NCBI taxonomy): domain Bacteria; kingdom Pseudomonadati; phylum Pseudomonadota; class Betaproteobacteria; order Burkholderiales; family Comamonadaceae; genus Acidovorax; species Acidovorax sacchari. Next base: position 2,762,712 of record NZ_AP035783.1, on the reverse strand, counting down.
TCGCCAGCTACGCCACCTTCAACGATTTCTTCACGCGCGCGCTGCGCCCGGGCGCACGGCCCATCGCGGACGCTCCCGCCGTCTGCCCGGTCGACGGCGCGGTGAGCCAGTTCGGCCGCATCGACAGGGACCAGATCTTCCAGGCCAAGGGCCACCGCTACTCGACCACGGCGCTGCTGGGTGGGGATGCGCAGGAGGCTGCCCGTTTCGCGGACGGGAGCTTCGCCACCATCTACCTGAGCCCGCGCGACTACCACCGCATCCACATGCCCTGCGACGGCCGGCTGCGCCGCATGATCTACGTGCCGGGTTCCCTGTTCTCGGTGAATCCGCTCACCGCCCGCGGCGTTCCGGGATTGTTCGCGCGCAACGAGCGGGTGGTCTGCCTGTTCGATACGCCGCTGGGCTCCATGGCCCTGGTGCTGGTGGGAGCCACCATCGTGGGCAGCATGGCCACGGTCTGGCATGGCACGGTCAACCCGCCGCGCACCGCGGGCCTGCGCCAGTGGACCTATGAGGACGGCCCGGAAGTGCTGCTGCGCAAGGGCGAGGAAATGGGCCGGTTCATGCTCGGCTCGACGGTGGTCCTGCTCTTCGAGCCCGGGGCCCTGCGTTTCGCCGATACCTGGGAGCCTGCGCGCGCCGTGCGGCTGGGCGAACCCATGGGCCTTCCGCCCGCCGACGCCTGATCACGGCAGGCCGCCGCACGTCCGTCAGGGCATGCGGCAGGTGGCGAACACGCTGGGCTGCAGCACCAGCTTCTCGGGGGCCACGGGCGCCTCGTGTCCCACGAGATGGACGCACAGGTCGTGGCGGCGGATGGTGATGTGGCTGACGGTTTCCAGGCGTTCGCCGAACCGGACCCGGGTCCCCGGATGGAAAACCGGCATGTGGAAAAACTCGCCCCATCCCTGCGGTCGTTCCGCAGCAGCGACGGGGAGAGCCAGGGAAGCAGTCGGCGCGACATCCATGGCCAGATGCTAGCGCGCCCTGGCGATACCAGCACACAAGTTGCAACAAATTCCGCGCCACTGTCGGGCTTTTGCCGCCTGGAGAGGGCTGGCGCCGGCCCGGGCACGCCGGCGTCACGGAACGGTCATTTGCGCGCTCTACAGTGCGCCGCTGCGGGCTCCCTGGGGAGCCCGTTCTGTCTGGAGCTCGCCCCAAGGCTCCTTTGGCCCGTTTTCCTTCCACACCATGACGATTTCCCTCTCCCGCCGCCCCCTGATCCTGGCGCTTGCCGCTGCCTTGGCGCTTTCCGCCTGCGGTGGCGGCGGTTCCGGCATCAGCGCCGTTCCCGCCCCCCCGCCAGGACTGGGCAAGGCGGACACCGCTCCCGTCCCCAATGAGACGACGGTTCCGCCCTTCGTGGACAACGCCGCGACGAACCAGCGCGGCGATGCACGCTACGCCACGCTCGATACCAATGCCGGCGTGCGGGTGCTGTCGGGCTTCCTCTCGATCTGGAAACCCTCCACGCTGCTGGTGGACGCGGGCACGAGCGCCGCCGCGAACGGCGCGTTTCCCGCCGTGCCCACCTCCACGTGGAGCGGCATTCCCGGCGACGCCACCGACGGCACGGTGCTCAATGCCCAGGTGCATGCACGCAACATCCAGTATGTCGTGGACGCCACGGGCCGCCGCACGTCCGCGCAGGAACTCCAGGCCTACCTGGACGACCGCCGCGGCAAGGCCTACAGCGTGAGCGACGGCATGGGCCCGCTGACGGCCGCGTGGCGCAATGCCGCGCAGCAGACGACCACCATCACCGCGATCCCGGCCGATGCCACCACCGTGGTGTACAACGATGGCGGCAACAACACCGGCGTGGGCGGCAGCGCCAACGCTGCTTTCGGCACGGCGGTGGATTTCGTCGGCGGGATCGGCGAGAACGGCTCCACGGAGCCCGCCAAGCGCTTCTACAAGTACGCGCGCCCCTGGCGCTGGAGCAGTGCCGTGCAGGTGGTGCCCGCCCTGCTCCCGGCGCGCAGCACCACGCCGACCACCGACGGCGGCTTCACCAGCGGCCACACGGCCGAGGCGGTGCGCAGTTCCATCGCCATGGCCTACCTCGTGCCGGAACGCTTCCAGGAAATGGTCGCGCGTGGGCTGGAACTGGGCGAGAGCCGCATCCTGGCCGGCATGCACTCCCCCCTGGACGTGATCAGCGGACGCATGCACGGCCAGGCCGTGGCCACCGCCAGCATCGCGACGGGTGCGAATGCGGCCCGCAAGGCAGCGGCCTTCCAGCAGGCACGCAGCGCGCTGATGGCCGCCGCCGGTGCCAAGACGCCCGCCGACCTGTGGCAGTTCGCCCATTCGCAGCCGGCGAGCACGGACCGGTTCGCGGACTATGCGACGAACCGCTCCGAGTACCTGCGGCGCATGACCTTCGGCTTCCCGCAGACCGGCGACGCTTCGCGCCCGGCCGTGGTGCCCAAGGGGGCGGAAGCGCTGCTGGAAACCCGCCTGCCCTACCTGGACGCCACGCAGCGCCGCGTGGTGCTCAAGACCACGGCGCTGCCGTCGGGCTACCCCGTCATGGACGACGCGGAAGGCTGGGGCCGCCTGAACCTGTTCGCCGCCGCCGACGGCTACGGCCGCTTCGACGGCGACGTGGCCGTGACGATGGACGCGGCCCAGGGCGGCTTCAGCGCGCGCGACACGTGGCGCAACGACATCGCCGGGGCCGGCAAGCTGACGAAGCTCGGCAGCGGCACGCTGGTGCTGGCCGGCAACAACAGCTTCACGGGCGGCATCGAGCTGGCGGCAGGCACGCTGCAGGCCGGCAGCGGCGCGGCGCTGGGCAACGGTGCCGTGTACGTGGGCGGCGGCACGCTGCGCACCGCGGCCTCCGGTGACGTGGTGGTGAACGGCTCCTACACCCAGCGCCCGGGCAGCACGCTGTCGCTGCAGATGGCTGGCGCCAGCGGCACGGCCGGCACCCTGACCGTCAACGGCCCGGCGGCACTGGCCGGCACGCTCGAGGTGAACTTCGCCCAGGGCGTGCGCCCCGCCGTGGGTTCTACGATCACCGTGCTGCGCCATGGCGGCCTCAGCGGGGCCTTCGATGCGGTGTCCGTGCCGGGCTACCGCGTGACGCCGGTGTATCTGAACAACTCCGTGCAACTGCGCATCGACGCTGCAGCCTGAAGGCTCGACCCGGTGCATGCGAAGGGCGGCCCGCGGGCCGCCCTTTTTCGTGGCGAACGTCCTCCGGGTGGCTGGGGCGGACCGGTCAGCCGCGCGAGGCCGCGCCCGCATCCGCAGGCGGCACGGGTTGCGGCCGGGGGGGCCGCCGCGGTGCTGTGAAGGCGCATCCCATGGAGGCCGCGACGATCATGCCGATGGCCAGCCACTGGGCCGGGCTCAGGTATTCGCCCAGCAGCACCAGCGCCAGCAGTGCGGCGACGGCGGGCTCCATGCTGATCATGATGCCGAAGGCCTGCTGGGGCAGGCGCTTGAGCGCCACCATCTCCAGCATGATCGGCACGGCGCTGGACAATGCGGCCACGCCGATGCCGGTGAACAGCACGCCCGGCGCCAGCAGGCCGGCCCCGGCATGCCCGACGCCCACGGGCACCACGACCAGCGAGGCCGCGGCCAGCCCGAGGGACACGGAATGCCCGGTGTGCAGGTGCCCCAGGCGCTTGCCGAACAGGATGTAGCCCGCCCAGAACACGGCGGCCGCCAGCGCGAAGAGCACGCCCCGGAGGTCGAGCATTCCGGCACTCTGCTGCCAGGGCAGCAGCAGGCCCAGCCCCGCGACCGCCAGGACCACCCAGATGAAATCCAGCGGGCGGCGGGACGACAGCAGCGCCACCGACAGCGGGCCGGAGAACTCGATCGCCACGGCCACGCCGAAAGGAATGGTCTGCAGCGACAGATAGAAGCAGAGATTCATCGCGCCCAGGGCGGCGCCGTAGGCGGCGATGCGTGCCGCATCGGCCCGTGCGAGCGGCCGCCGCCAGGGGCGCCACAGGAGCAACAGCAACAGGGCCGAGAAGCCCACGCGCAGGGCGGTGGTGCCCTGGGCACCGACCAGCGGGAACAGGGAGTGCTTGGCCCAGGACGTGCCGACCCCGAGGAAGGTCACGGACCCGAGGATGGCGAGGGCCGGTATCAGCGGTGAATCATGCGATGCGGACATCGCTCAGGCGGCCGCGCGCTCTGCGGCGAAGTCCAGGCAGGCCTGCAGCATGCGGCGCAGGTGGGGCTGCACGCCCATGGCGGTGTCGGGCAGGTAGTCGAACGGCAGGGCCTCCTGCATGTAGCTGGCCTGCGTCATCTCGAGCTGCACGGCATGCACGTTGCGGCCCGGGTCGCCGTAGTGCCGCGTGATGTAGCCGCCCTTGAAGCGGCCGTTGAGCACCGCGCTGTAGCCGGGCGCGGCCATGCCGATGGCGAGCAGTTCGCGCGCGAGCGCCGGATCGCAGCTGGTGCCATCGGCCGTGCCGAGGTTGAGGTCGGGCAGCCGGCCGTCGAAGAAGCGCGGCAGCACGGAACGGATGGAGTGCGCATCCCACAGCACCGCCACGCCGTGCTGCGCGCGGATGCGGTCGATCTCGGCACGCAGCTGCGCGTGGTACGGATCCCAGTAGCAGCGGCGGCGCGCCTCGATCTCCGCGGCGGCCGGAGCCTGGGCCGGGTCGGCGTAGAGCGGGGTGTCGTCGAAGGTGTCCACGGGGCAGAGCCCGGTCACGCTCTGGCCCGGGTACAGGCTGCTGCCGTCGGGCGGGCGGTTCAGGTCCACCACGTAGCGCGAATGCGTGGCGATGAGCAGGGAGGCGCCCAGGCCGCGAGCGAAGGCGTAGAGGCGTTCCAGGTGCCAGTCGGTGTCCGGCACCTGCCGGGCCTCGTCCGTCAGGCGTCCGGCGATGTCCGGTGGCACATGGGTGCCGGCATGCGGCATGGACAGCAGCAGGGGCGCGGTGCCCGCGTGGAAATGGAAGAGCGGCGTGGCCGGTGCGTCGTTCATGGGCATTCTCGTGACAAGGCAGTTTCAGTGTTGCAGCAGGACGGAGCGTACCGTGGCGAAGGCGGCCGCGCTCTCTCCGTGCAGGGCATGGCGGCCCGCTGCGACGCGCTGCACGCCGGCCGTCCAGACGGCATCGAGGGCCGATGTACGGTGGCTGGCGAAGACATGGGCGGCGAGCTGGCTGTCGGCCGGCAGGCCGCGCAGCGCGATGTGCTCCGGGTCCAGCGCGACGAAGTCGGCCGGAGCGCCCGGCGCGAGGCCTGCCTGCGCGCCGGGCGACGTCAGATGCCCGGCGGCCTGCGCGCCGCCCTGCACGGCCTGCAGCAGCATGGCGGTGGCGACCTGCGGCTGCGCATCGGTGCCCAGCACGTTGCGGCGCCGCAGGGCCAACCGCTGGCCGTATTCGAGCAGCATCAGCTCTTCGGCCGCGTTCACGCAGGCATGGCTGTCGGAGCCCAGGCCCCAGACTCCGCCAGCCGCCCGCCACCGCGGCAGGTCGAAGAGTCCGTCGCCCAGGTTGGCCTCGGTCGTCGGGCACAGGCCCGCCACGGCGCCGGACCGGGCCGCGCCTGCGGCCTCCGCATCGCTCAGGTGCGTGGCGTGGACGAGGCACCAGCGGGCATCCACGGGCGCATGGTTCAGCAGCCACTCCACGGGCCGCTGGCCGCTCCAGGCGATGCAGTCATGCACCTCCTGTGTCTGCTCGGCGATGTGGATGTGCACCGGCGCGCCGGGGGCGATGGCGTCCAGGCCCTGCAGTGCCGCGTTCAGGCTGTCGGGTGGCACCGCGCGCAGGGAGTGCGGCGCGAGGCCCAGCACGCCGCCCTGCGCACGCACCACGGGCGCGAGGCGCTCGAGCAGCGCGAGCATGCCGTCGGTGCGGTGCAGGAAACGCCGCTGGCCCTCGCGCGGTGGCTGGCCGCCGAAGCTGCTGGCCTGGTAGAGCACCGGCAGCAGCGTGATGCCGATGCCGGCACGCCGTGCTGCGCGCAGCAGCGCGAGCGACATCTCGGCGTCGTCGGCATAGGGGCGGCCGTCCTCGGCATGGTGCAGGTAATGGAACTCGCACACCGCCGTGTAGCCGGCCTCCAGCATCTCCACATAGAGCCAGGTGGCGATCGCCTCCAGCGCCTCGGGCGACATGCGCGCGGCGAAGCGGTACATGAGGTCGCGCCAGCTCCAGAACGAATCGTCGCTGGCCGCGCGGAACTCGGTCAGGCCGGCGAAGGCGCGCTGGAAGGCATGGGAGTGCAGGTTGGGCAGTCCGGGCAGCAGCGGGCCGGGTGCGTGCGCCACGGCGGGCGGCGGGGCACTGTCCGGCTGTACGTGCGTGATGCGCCCGTGTCCGTTCCAGCGCAGCAGCACGTTCTTCGCCCAGCCTCCGGGCAGCAGGGCCTGTGCGGCGAAGAGCGCGCCGCCGTCGGAGGGGTAAGTCTGGCCGGTCATCGCTGCACCACCCTCCCCTGCCGGACGATCGCCTGCGGCGGCTGGTGCCCGAACCAGTATGCCAGCTCTGCCGCCTCGGCGAACGGCCAGAGCACGAAGTCGGCCGGCCGGCCGGCGGCGACGAGGCCATGGGTGTCCTGCAGGCCCAGGGCGCGCGCCGCATGGGTGGTGATGCCGGCCAGGGCTTCGGGTACCGTCAGCCGGAACAACGTGCAGGCCATGTTGGCCATGAGCCGCAGGCTCAGCGCGGGCGAGGTGCCGGGGTTGTGGTCGGTGGAGACGGCCATGGGCACGCCCGCGTCGCGCAGCGCCTGGATGGGGGGCAGGTGCGTGTCGCGCAGCGTGTAGTAGGCGCCGGGCAGCAGCACGGCCACCGTGCCGGCCGCCTTCATCGCGGCGATGCCCTCGGCGGACAGGTGCTCGACGTGGTCGCACGACAGCGCGCCGTAGCGCGCGGCGAGCCGGGCGCCATCCATGTCCGAAAGCTGCTCGGCATGCAGCTTGACGGGCAGTCCCAGCGCCTGCGCGGCCTGGAAGACCTGCTCGGTCTCGGCCAGGCTGAAGGCGATGCGCTCGCAGAACACGTCCACCGCGTCCACCAGGCCTTCTTCGGCCAGCGCGGGAAGCATCTCCCGGCAGACGAGATCGATGTAGTCCTGGCTGCGGCCGGCGTATTCCGGCGGCAGCGCATGCGCGCCCAGGAAGGTGGTGCGCACGGTGACGCCGAAGGCCTCGCCCAGCCGCCGTGCGGCACGCAGCTGCTTGCGCTCGTGCTCCAGCGCCAGGCCGTAGCCGGATTTGATCTCGATGGCGCACACGCCCTCGTCCAGCAGGGCCTGCAGCCGCGGCAGGGCCTGGGCGAACAGTCCGTCTTCCGAAGCGGCGCGCGTGGCCTTCACGGAGGAGACGATGCCTCCGCCCGCCCGCGCGACCTCCTCGTAGCTGGCCCCGGCCAGCCGCATGGCGAATTCGTTGGCGCGGTGGCCTCCATACACGAGGTGGGTGTGGCAGTCCACGAGGCCGGGCGTGGCCAGGGCCCCTCCACCCGCATGGCGGGGCAGCCCGGCGAAGGCCGGCGGCACGGCGGCCTCCGGCCCGACCCAGCGCACGGAGCCGCCCTGCACCACCACGCAGGACAGGGCACCGGTGGGCACGGCCACGTCAGGAATGAAAAGGCCTTCCGCCAGCCGCAGGCCGGTCCAGCAACCGTCGGCGCTGGGCAGGGAAGAAAAAAGTGTGGACTGCATGAGATTCCCTCTGGAGCGCGCAGCGCCCCTGTTCCATCAAGTGTCCTGCAGGGCCGGAACACCGGTCCGGCCGGCGTCCGGCGCCAGGCCGATCCAGGCCAGCACGGCACCGTGGGCATCTTCGGGAGCGAGCGGCAGGGGCGCTTGCGCGCGCTCACCCCACCACAGGCCATGGCCGGGCCGATAGCCCTCGCCCGCGCCATCGCGCCATGTGCCGGCGAGCACCAGGCAGACACCGGCCGGCGTGGAGCCCGGCTGCACGCTCCCCGACACCACTTCTATGGTGCCCTGCCACGCACCGCGGCGCAGCATGAGATTGAAATCGGTGGAGGTGCCGCCAAGGGGGGTGCAGTCGAGTGCAGCCGCACCGTCGAAGGCCCAGGGGCGCCAGGGTTCGTCGAGCCGGTGGTCGATGCCCTGCGCGCGCAGGTGCACCCCGTCGCCGTCGAGCAGCATGATCTGCCGCTCGATGCCCGGAAAGGCGGAGAACGGCCCGGCCCGGTCGATGGTGGCCGCGCTCACGCGCCAGCCGAAGCCGTCCATGCCGGCGCCGGGCGGCCAGCAGGCGATCTCGCGCGTGGCGCCGCCGCCGTTCTTCCAGGGGGTGGGCTCGATCGAGCCCAGGTCGAAACGCTGCATCGCCATGGTGTCAGGCGCCCTCGCCCGCCAGCAGCGGGAAGAGCGGATGCACCATGGGCGCGCCGGCAGGCAGTTCGTCGGCCAGGCCGGGGAACTCCGGCGAGGTTCTCCAGGCGCGCGGCGCATGCCGCACGTCGTCGCCTAGGAAGCGCACGGAGAACACCCGCCGCCGCCCCGGCCCCTCGAAGCCGCCGGCCGCATGCAGTGTGAGCATGTGAAAGCACACCACGTCGCCGGGCTCGATGTCCCAGCCCAGGATGTCGAAGGCGCTGCGATCGGCCTCCACGTCCGGCAGGTCCTGCAGGCTGCCTTCGGGGAACCACTTCGCCTGGTGGTCCATGAAGCTGCGCGGCATGAGCCAGGGGCCCCGGTGCGAGCCGGCCACGAATTCCAGCGTGCCGGCGCGCGGCACCGGGTCCACCGGGATCCAGCAGCTGATGTTCTGCGCGCCGTCGATGTTGTAGTAGGGCTGGTCCTGGTGCCAGGGGGTGCGCTGGCGCGTGCCGGGCTCCTTGACCAGCACGTGGTCATGGTAGAGGCGTACCCCGCGCGACTGCATGAGCCGCTGCGCCGCCAGGGCCACGGGCGTCTCGCCGATGAAGCGGCCGAACGCGGGGATGTCCTGCCAGTTGCAGAAGTCCTCGAAGAACCGGCCCGGGTCGTCCGGCCGGCTGGCGACCTTGGCGCGCTGGCTGGGCGTGGCCAGGTTGGCGTCGATGCCTTCGCGCAGCAGCGCCACCTCGCCCGGCGTGAGCAACTGGCGGATGCACACGGCTCCGTCGCGCGCGAAATCGGCCACCAGGTCGGGCGTGACGCGTTCCTGCACACGCTGGCGCAGGTCGTCGCGAAGGGCATGGGATGCGGATGCCATGGCGGGGGTCTCCTCGGGAACTCGGTCAGGCGCGCGTGAGCACGGCCTGCAGGAACGAGCGCGTGCGTTCCTGGCGCGGGTTGGTGAAGATGGTGGCGGGCGCGCCCGATTCGATGATGCCGCCGCCGTCCATGACGACGACGACATCCCCGACCTCCCGCGCGAAATCCATCTCGTGGGTCACGACCATCATGGTCATGCCCTCGCGCGCCAGCACTTTCATGACCTGCAGCACCTCGCCCACCAATTCGGGATCGAGGGCCGAGGTGGGCTCGTCGAACAGCATCACGCGCGGCTTCATGGCCAGTGCCCGGGCGATGGCCACGCGCTGCTTCTGGCCGCCCGAGAGGCTGGCGGGCATGGCCTCGGCCTTGTGGGCCAGGCCCACCTTCTCGAGCAGCACCCGCGCCTGCGTTTCGGCCTCGGCACGCGGCACTCCGTGCAGCTTGCGCGGGCCCAGCGTCACGTTGTCGATCACCGACAGGTGGGGAAACAGGTTGAATGACTGGAACACCATGCCCACCTCCTCGCGCAGTGCGTTGAGGTCACGGTCCGGCAGCATCCGGCCCTCGTCCACCAGCGTGCGCCCGCAGATGTCGATGCGTCCGCCCTGGGGCTGTTCCAGTCCGTTGCAGCAGCGCAGGAAGGTGCTCTTGCCCGAGCCGCTGGGGCCGATCACCACCACCACCTGCGAGGGCTGGACGTCGAAATCGATGCCATCGAGCACGACGTGGTCGCCATAGGCCTTGCGCAGGCCGCGGATGCGCACCATGGGCCCGGCATTCGGGGAACCGTTTTGCATCGTCATTGCACCATCCCTCCGGCGCGCAGGCGCAGTTCGATGTGGCGCAGCACCAGCGTGGTGGCCCCCGTGAGCACGAAGTACACGACCGCGATGGCCAGGTACACCTCCAGCGAGCGGTACGACACGCTGATGATCTTCTGCCCCTCGTGCATGAGATCGTGGATGGTGAGCAGCGACACCAGGGCCGAATTCTTGATGAGCGCGATGAACTCGTTGCCCAGCGGCGGAATCATGCGCACCACGGCCTGGGGCAGCACCACGCTGCGCATGGCCTGGCCTGAGGACATGCCGATGGAGCGCGCTGCTTCCATCTGCCCCTTGTCGATCGACTGGATCGCGCCGCGCACGATCTCGGACACATAGGCGCCCGAGTAAATGCCCAGCCCGATCACGCCGCACACGAAAGCCGGCAGCAGGATGCCGAACTGCGGCAGGCCGAAGAACAGGATGAAGAGCTGCACCAGCAGCGGCGTGCCGCGGATGACGGCCACGTAGGCCGTGCACAGGCCGTACACGATGCGATTGCGGGGATTGAGGCGGCCGATGCCCACCAGCAGGCCCATGACGCATCCGAGCAGCAGCGAGGCGGCCGTGATCTCCACGGTCACCGCCGCGCCCTGCAGCAGTTGGGGCAAGCCGGCCCATACGGGGGAGAAATCGAGTTCCATCGCTTCAGGTCGTCAGCAGGCCGTGTTCACTTGGCCGCCGGGGCGCTGAACCACTTCTTCTCGATGGCGGCATACGTTCCATCGGCCTTGAGCTTGGCGATGGCGCCGTTCACGGCGCGGGTCAGCTCGGGCGTGTCCTTGCGCAGGGCCATGCCGTATTCCTCGGTGGTGAGCTGTTCCTGGAGCACGCGCAGGCCGGGCCGCGTCCGGATGTACTGGTAGGCGGCGGGCTTGCCGGTGACGGCGGCGTCGGCGCGGCCGATGTCCACGAGGTTGAACATCTCCTGGTTCTTCTCCACCTCGACGCGCTGCACCTTGGGATGGTTCTGCGTGAGGAAGCCCACCGACTTGGTGCCCACCTGCACGGTGACCTTCTTGCCGTCCAGGTCGGCGATCTTCTGGATCGACGTGTTGCCGTCCTTCACCATGGCGACGAGGCCGCCCGCGTAGTAGGGCTCGGTAAAGTCCACCACCTTCTTGCGCTCGTCGGTGATGTAGATGGCCGACACGGCCATGTCGAAGCGCCTGGAGATCAGGCCCGGGATCAGGCCCTTGAAGTCGATGTCCACCCACTCGACACGCTTGCCCAGGGCCTTGCCGACGGCCTCGACGAGTTCGACGTCGAAGCCCGTGCGCTTGCCGTTCTCGACGAATTCCATGGGCGGGAAAGTGGCGTCGGTGCCCACGCGCAGCACGTTGTCCTGGGCATGCACGCTGGCATGTCCCAGGGCCAGGGCGGCCATGCTGGAGAGAAGGAGGCGGCGGCGGAAGGTCATCATGGCAGGTCTCGGTTCAAGGGTCTGGGAAACGGGAAAACGGAAGGAAACCAGGAAAGCAATCAGTGCAGCAGCAGTTCTCGGGAGATGCGCGCGGCGGCGACGACCGCCATGCGGATCAGCGTCTGCTCCTGGCCCTGCGCCCGCAGGATCGGCGCCATGAGCGTGATGGCGCCGGCGGCCTGGCGCGAAGCGCCGAAGAGCGGCACGCTGCAGCCCCACACGCCCGGGTCCACCTCGCCTTCGCTCACGGCGAAGCCTGCCGTGCGGATGGCGTCGAGTTCGTCGCGCGCGGCCCGGCGGCCCGGCGTGCCCGGGCCCCACTGGGCGTCGAGCACGGCGTCGCGTGCGGCTTCGGGCAGGTGGGCCAGCACGCATTTGGCCGAGGCGCCTGCGCGCAGCGGCACGCTGCGCCCCTTCTCGAACGAGCAGCGCAGCGAATGGTGGCTCTCCACCATGTCGAGGCAGATCGCCTGGTCGTTCACGGCCACGATCAGGCCCACGCTTTCGTGCGATTGCTGCGAGAGCTCCACCATGCCGGGCCGCGCCTGCCGCACGAGGTGCGAAGCCAGGTCGAACCCGAGAGCGAGCTGCAGGCTCAGCGGGCCGGGTGCGTAGAAGCCATCGCTCTCGAGCACGAAGCCCCAGCGCTTGAGCCGCGCGAGCTGCCGGTACAGCGTGCTGCGCGCGAGGCCGGTGAGTTCCATGAGCTCCGGCGCCGACGAAGCCTTGCCCTGCTGGGCCAGCACCGCCAGCACCTGCAGCACACGGTCTGCGGTGGGTACGGCGGCGGGCAAGGCGCTCTTGGGCATGCCGGCAGTATCAAAGGAAGCCGGCGTACGTCACAGCCTTTCATTCCCGGAAAATGGGAATGGACGTCCCTTTTTTGCGCTTTCGCGGGCTTTGCGTCCACATTCCATTTTTTCCGCGGCCCCTCTCAGCGCACCATCGGCAGGTGGAGGCGGTGCTTCTTCGCCGTGGCAATGGCGATGTCGTAGCCCGCATCGGCATGGCGCATCACGCCGCTGGCCGGATCGTTCCACAGCACGCGGCCCAGGCGCGCAGCGGCCTCGTCGGTGCCGTCGGCCACGATCACCACGCCGGCATGCTGCGAATAGCCCATGCCCACGCCGCCACCATGGTGCAGGCTCACCCACGTGGCCCCGCCGGCGGTATTGAGCAGCGCGTTCAGCAGCGGCCAGTCGCTCACCGCGTCGGTGCCGTCCTTCATGGCCTCGGTCTCGCGGTTCGGGCTGGCGACGGAACCCGTGTCCAGGTGGTCCCGGCCGATCACGATGGGCGCCTTGAGTTCGCCGTTCTTCACCATCTCGTTGAAGGCCAGCGCCGCCTTGTGGCGCTCGCCCAGGCCCAGCCAGCAGATGCGCGCGGGCAGGCCCTGGAAGGCGATGCGCTCGCGGGCCATGTCCAGCCAGCGGTGGGTGTGCTTGTTCTCGGGGAACAGCTCCTTGATCCTGGCGTCGGTCCTGTAGATGTCTTCCGGGTCGCCGGAGAGCGCCACCCAGCGGAACGGGCCCTTGCCTTCGCAGAACAACGGCCGGATGTACGCGGGCACGAAGCCGGGGAAATCGAAGGCATTCTTCACGCCCTGGTCGAAAGCCACCTGGCGGATGTTGTTGCCGTAGTCCACCGTGGGGATGCTCATGGCCTGGAAGTCGAGCATGGCCTGGACGTGGACGGCGCAGCCCTGCGCGGCGGCCTGCTTCAGGCGGGCATGCTGCGCCGGGTCGGCGGCGGCGGCCTGCCATTGCTCCACGCTCCAGCCCGCGGGCAGGTAGCCGTTGATGAGGTCGTGGGCCGAGGTCTGGTCGGTCACGATGTCGGGCCGCGGGCCGCCCGCCTTCGCGCGTCTGGCCAGTTCGGGCAGCACCTCGGCGGCGTTGCCCAGCAGCGCGATCGACACCGCCTCGCCCCGGGCCGTGTGGTGCGCGATGAGCGCCAGCGCATCGTCGATGTCCTTTGCCTGCTTGTCCACGTAGCGCGTGCGCAGGCGGAAGTCGATGCTGGACTGCTTGCATTCGACGGCCAGCACGCAGGCCCCCGCCAATACGCCCGCCAGCGGCTGCGCTCCGCCCATGCCGCCCAGTCCCGCCGTCAGGATCCACCGGCCCGACAGGTCGTTGCCGTAATGCTGGCGGCCGGCCTCGACGAAGGTCTCGAACGTGCCCTGCACGATGCCCTGGGCACCGATGTAGATCCAGCTGCCGGCCGTCATCTGGCCGTACATGAAGAGGCCCTTGCGGTCCAGCTCGTTGAAGTGCTCCCAGGTGCCCCACTTCGGCACGAGGTTGGAATTGGCCAGCAGCACGCGGGGCGCGTTCTCGTGCGTCTTGAACACACCCACGGGCTTGCCGGACTGGATCAGCAGGGACTCGTCCGCTTCCAGGTCCTTCAGCGATGCCAGGATCTGGTCGAAGCATTCCCAGTTGCGCGCCGCGCGGCCGATGCCGCCATAGACCACCAGCGATTGCGGGTTCTCGGCCACGTCCGGGTCCAGGTTGTTCTGCAGCATGCGGTAAGCGGCTTCGGCCAGCCAGTTCTTGCAGGTGAGCTGGCTGCCGCGCGGCGCGCGGATGACGCGCGTGGGATCGTGGCGCGGGTCTGCGTTGGCGGCAGCGGACAGGATGGCGTCGTTGGCGTTCATGGCATCGCTCCTTGGGGCGTTCGGGTACGGGCGGGAATTACTGGAAGCTGGGCAGGATGGCCGCGAGCGGCGCGGGCCACGCCGAGGTGCTGGCCCACAGGCGCATGGCCTCGATGTCGGGTGCGAGGTAGCGGTCCTGCTCCAGGAAGGCCACGCGCTCGCGGATGGCGGTGAACTGGCCTTCGATCAGCGGCGAGGACTGGAGGCTGCGGTCGAACTCCATGCCCTGCGCGGCGGCCATGGCCTCGATGCCCACGATCACCGCCGTGTTGCGTGCCATGTCCAGCAGGCGCCGCGCGGCGTAGGTGGCCATGGAGACGTGGTCCTCCTGGTTGGCCGAGGTGGGCAGGCTGGTCACGCTGCTGGGGTGTGCCAGGCACTGGTTCTCGGCGGCCAGGGCCGCGGCCGTGACCTGGGCGATCATGAAGCCGGAGTTGACGCCGCTGTCCCGGATGAGGAAGGCCGGCAGGCCCGACAGGCCCGTGTCCAGCAGCAGCGCGAGGCGGCGCTCCGAGATGGCACCGATCTCCGACAGCGCCAGGGCGATGATGTCCGCCGCGAAGGCGACCGGTTCGGCATGGAAGTTGCCGCCGGAAATCACTTCCCCCGTGTCCGTGAACACCAGCGGGTTGTCCGACGCGGCATTGGCCTCGATCCGCAGCACCCGGGCGGCATGCGAGAGGTTGTCCAGGCAGGCGCCCATGACCTGGGGCACGCAGCGGATGGAATACGGGTCCTGCACGCGGCCACAGTTGGGATGGGACGGGTCGATGGCGCTGCCCTCCAGCAGCGCGCGCACGGCAGCGGCGACGGCGATCTGGCCGGCCTGCCCGCGCGCTTCGTGGATGCGCGCGTCGAAGGGCTTGACCGATCCCTTGATGGCTTCGAGCGTGAGGCAGCCCGACACCAGGCCGGCGGCGAACACGCTTTCGGCCGCGAACAGGCCCGCCAGCGCCAGCGCAGTGGAGACCTGCGTGCCGTTGAGCAGCGCCAGCCCCTCCTTGGGGCCGAGCACGAAGGGCTCCAGCCCGATGGCGGCCATGGCCTCGCGGCCCGGGACGACCCGGCCGCCCACCTTGGCAGCGCCCTCCCCGATCAGCACGCAGGCCAGGTGCGCCAGCGGCGCCAGGTCGCCCGAGGCGCCCACCGATCCCTTGGCGGGAATGACCGGCAGCACGTCGGCATTGGCCAGGGCGAGCAGCGCATCGACCAGCGCCGGGCGCACGCCCGAATGGCCGCGCGCCAGGCTCACGGCCTTGGTGGCCAGCACCATGCGCACCACGTCGTCGGGCAGCGGCTCGCCCGTGCCCACGCTGTGCGACAGCACCAGGTTGCGCTGCAGCTCGGCCAGCCGGTCGTGCGCGATCTTGGTGCTGGCGAGCTTGCCGAAGCCGGTGTTGATGCCATAGACCACTTGGTCTTCCTCGACGATGCGGTCCACCGTCGCCTGGGCGGCCTGCATGCCGGCCAGGGCGGAGGCATCCAGTGCCAGCCGCCGGCCGCCAGCGGCGATGGCGCGCAGTTCGGCCAGGGTGACCCGGCCGGGGTGCAGTACGAGGGGGGGCATGGCGCTCATGGCTCTTCCTGTATATACAAGTCAATCTGCAAAATGTTCCGGCGATTTTTTCCCCGGCGGCGGGCGCATTGAACCACGGAACCGTCAACTTGTATATACAGGTTGACCTCCATGCATTCACCCGACGAGCGGATGGCCGTCGGCCCGTATGCGGCTGCCGAGCCGGTAGCGCGAACCCGGGTGCAGGCAGCGCACCAGCGTGACCGGCATGCCCCGCGTCCAGGTCCGGCGCGTGAGCAGCAGGCAGGGGTCGCCTCCGGCCATTTCCAGCAGGCGCGCCTGCTCGGGCGTGGGCAGCACGGCGTCCACCACGTGCTCCATCTGGTCGAACGGCACATTGCGTACCAGGTACTCGGACGGCTGCATCCGCGTGAAGTCCTGCGCGCCGAACTGCGGCACCGCGCGCGGGTTCACGTAGCGGTCTTCCAGTTGCACCGGCACGCCGTCCTCGCGGTGCACGCAGACCGCATGGAAGACCGACTCGCCCGTGCGCAAATCCAGGGCGGCCGCGATGTCCAGCGGCGCGGAAACACGCTCCACCGCGAGTACGTCGCAGCGGTAGTCGTGGCCGCGCTGCCGGATCTCGCTCGCGAGGTTGGCGATCTGCAGCAGCGTGGACTGCGGCTTGTCCTCCGCCACGAAGCTGCCCACGCCGGCCACGCGCACGATGCGGCCCTGCTCCGCCAGTTCGCGCAGCGCGCGGTTCACGGTCATGCGCGACATGCCGAACTGCTGTACCAGTTCGCTCTCCGACGGCAACCGGCCCCCCGCGCGCCACGATCCGTCCTGGATCCTGCGCACGATGTGGTCCTTGATCTGCTGGTAGAGGGCGAGCGCCGGTTCGGCGGCGGCCGGCAGGCGGGCGGTTCGGGGGCCCTTGCGGGCGGTCGTCGTCATGCGCGGGACTCTATCAGCGCACTGTGCTGTGGCCGGCCCCGCATCAATGCGCCTCGGCGGCCATGGACTCGGCCCGGATTTCCTCGGTCAGCCGTGCCTTGAGTTCCATGAACTCCGGCGAGGTCTTGACGCGATAGTGCCGCGGGTGCGGCAGGTCGACCGCGATCTCCGTCTTGATGCGCCCCGGCCGCGCGCTGAACACGGCCACGCGGCTCGCCATGAAGATGGCCTCGTCGATGTCGTGGGTGACGAACATCACGGTCTTGCGCTCGGCTTCCCAGATGCCCAGCAGCAACTCCTGCATCAGCACGCGGGTCTGGTTGTCGAGCGCGCCGAAGGGCTCGTCCATGAGCAGGATCTTCGGGTCGTTGGCCAGCGCGCGGGCAATGGCCGTGCGCTGCTGCATGCCGCCCGAGAGCTGCTTGGGATAGTGCTGCTCGAAGCCGCGCAGCCCCACCTTGGCGATGAAATAGGCCGCGCGCTCCTTCTGCTGCGACTCGGGCATGCCGCGCTCGCGCAGGCCGAAACGGATGTTCTGCTCGATGGTGAGCCAGGGAAACAGCGTATAGCTCTGGAACACCATGCCCCGGTCGGCGCCCGGGCCCTCGACCGGCCGGCCGTCCAGCAGCACCCGGCCGCCGGTGGGCTGGTCCAGCCCCGCCACGATGCGCAGCATGGTCGATTTGCCGCAGCCCGAAGGGCCCAGGATGGTGACGAAATCGTTGTCTGCCACGTGGAAATCGACCGGCATCAGGGCCTGCGTGGCCGGGCCCTTGGCCGAGGTGAAGGTGCGCGACACCCCCTGGATATGCAACTCACTCATCAGATGGCGCTCCAGGCGAAGAGGCGGCGGTTGAGCGCCTTGAAGAGAAAGTCCGACACCAGGCCGATGACACCGATCACGATGATGCCGAAGATGATCTGCCCGGTGTTCAGCAGCGCCTGGCTGTCGGTGATCATGTGGCCGATGCCGGACGACGAGCCGATCAGCTCGGCCACGATCACGTACGTCCAGGCCCAGCCGAGCACCAGCCGCAGCGTCTCGGCGATGTCCGGCGCGGCGCCCGGAATGAGCACGCGGCGCACAATGCCCGTGGGCGTGGCGCCCAGCGTGTACGCGGCCTCGACCAGGTCCTTGCGGGCGTTGCCCACGATGACGGCCACCATCAGGATGATCTGGAATACGGAACCGATGAAGATCACCAGCAGCTTCTGCAGTTCGCCCAGCCCGGCCCAGAGGATGAGCAGCGGGATGAAGGCCGATGCCGGCAGGTAGCGGCAGAAGGACACGAAGGGCTCCAGGAACGCCTCGACCCCCTTGTGCGCGCCCATGGCAATGCCCAGCGGCACAGCCACCAGCGCGGCCAGGACGAAGCCGCCCAGCACGCGCCACACCGTCATGCCGATGTCGTGCAGGAAGTTGAACTGCGTGAACAGCAGCCAGCCCTCCTGCACCATGGTGACCGGGCTCGCCAGGAAGGTGGGCGACACGTAGCCGCCCAGCGTGGCCACCGACCACGCGGCCACGAAGAGCACGAAGAAGGCCGCGCCCAGCAGCCAGCGCGTGCGCGGGGCCACCGGCTCCAGCGGTCGCAGGGTCCGGCGTCGCAGCGGGGCCGCCGGCAGCGCGGCGGGTTGGTCGTCAGCGGGCACGGCGCCCATCACCCGGCTCATCGGCGGGGCTCCCACGGCAAGGCTCGGCGGTCCATTGCGTCACCTCACTTGATGAAGCTGTCATCGAACATGGCGCCGAAGTTGTCCGGCTGCTTGCGCACCACGCCCGCCTCCAGCAGGATCGCGCCGGCATCCTTCATGAACTGCTGCAGTTCGCCCGCGAAGAACTTCTGGTTGGCGGCCTTGTCCTGCCAGCGCAGGTAGGCCGACGACTTGGCGAATGCCTCGCCCGTCTGCTTGACGGCCGCGCCCATGATCTCGTTGGCCTTGGCGGGGTCGGCCTTGATCATCTCCAGTGCATCGAAATACGACTGCGTGAGCGCCTGTGCGGCCTTCGGGTTCGCCTTGAGCCAATCGGGCGCGCAGCCCACCGTGTCCATCACCATCGGGTAGTCGATGGTCGTGGCGAGGATCTTGCCCGCCTGCGGGTTGGCGCGGATGGTGGACAGGTAGGGCTCGTACGTCATCGCGGCATCGTTCTGGCCCGAGACGAAGGCCTGCGCGGCCGGCTGCGGCTCCAGCGACACGGTCTTCACGTCCTTGAGCGTCATGCCGTTCTTCGACAGCATCCAGGCGAGGCCGAAGTATGGCGCGGTGCCCGGCGCGCTCACGGCCACCGTCTTGCCCTTGAGGTCGGCGAAGCCCTTCACGTCGTTGCGCACGGCGATGCCGTCGGCGCCGTAGGACTTGTCCATCTGGAAGATCTGCACGATGGGCACGCCGTTGGTGTTCCAGGCGACGTGCGTCTCCACCGTGGTGGCGGCGCACTGGATGGCCTTGGACGCCAGTGCGAGGTGGCGGTCCTTCTGCGGAATCATCTTCAGTTCCACATCCAGGCCGTTTTTCCTGAAGATGCCGGCCTTGTCGGCCAGGGTCAGCGGCGCGAAACCGGTCCAGCCGGACATGCCCAGCGCGATCTTCGTCTCCTGGGCCTGGGCGGCCATCGCCAGCCCGACCATGCCCGCCGCCGCGGCGAGCCGCGACACACCACTCCATACCGTTCTGCCCATCGTCCTGCTCCTCGTGAATGAATGCACCTGGAAAATCGACTGCCCGCCCATTCTTGCCCCCTGCTCATGCTGTCTATACAGGGTTAACTCGCACGCATCCGGCTGCATGGCGAGCAGCAAGGCCGGGCGGTCAAGCCGCAGGGTCCCTCCATGCAAGAAGGAGACCAGGGCTTCCTGCGGGGAAACCCTGGCTGCAACGGCGTCCCCGGGGCACGGATGCAGTCCGCGAATCCCCGGACCGGTGCGCCGGCTGTCCCCTGCACACCACAAGCGTGCGACAGCATGGACAGGCCGTGTCGGAGAGTTCCGTAAAAGCAGCCCTTGCCCCCCGGACGGACATGCCCCCGCCCTTAGAATTTGACACATCTACAACATCGAGCGAAAGCGGCCTTGGCCATGACTCTGCAGTACGAGGCCCTCGCGGCCATCCTGGATCGCAAGGAAGAGGCCATCCTCCAGGAATGGCTGGCCGAGGCGGCCCAGGGCGACGCCCTGCATTCCGCTGGCGCCGTCTCCGATGCGCGGGACATCCTGCAGGCGCTGCGCACCGCGCTGCAGAGCGCGCCGCCGCCCGCCGGCCACCCGCAGGCGGGCAGCGCATGGCACACGCTCGACGGCGTGCTGGAATCCCTGTCGCGCTCCCGGGCCGCCCGCGGCGAGACCGCCGGCGACACCAGCCTGTTCGTGCTGGCGCTCAAGAAGGCCCTGTTCACCCAGCTGCAGGCGACATCGCAGGACACCACCACCCTGCAGTCCGCGCTGTGGAACACCACCGCCCTGGTGGACCGCATGGCGCAGCACACGGTCAACACCTTCCAGCAGGCGCGCGAGGACATCATCCGCCGCCAGCAGGAAGAACTGCTGGAACTCTCGACCCCGGTGGTCAAGCTCTGGGACGGCGTGCTCGCCGTGCCGATGATCGGCACGCTCGACAGCAACCGCACCCAGGTGGTGATGGAAACACTGCTGCAGCGCATCGTGGATACCGGATCCGACATCGCCATCATCGACATCACCGGCGTGCCCACCGTGGACACGCTGGTAGCCCAGCACCTGCTCAAGACGGTGGCCGCCATCCGGCTCATGGGCGCCGACTGCATCGTGAGCGGCATCCGGCCGCAGATCGCGCAGACCATCGTGCACCTGGGCATCGACCTGCAGGGCATCCACACGCGTGCCACGCTCGCGGACGCCCTCTCCCTCGCGCTGCAAAAGAACGGCTGGCGCATCGACCGCGTGCGCGACTGACCAGGGAACGGCATGGAACGCATACCGATTCTCCGCATGGGCAACACCCTGCTGGTCACCATCCAGGTGGACATGCAGGACCGCACCGCCCTCGCACTGCAGGAAGACCTCGCCACGCGCATCGCCGACACCGGCGCCACGGGCGTGATGATCGACATCTCCGGACTGGAGATCGTGGATTCGTTCGTGGGCCGGATGCTCAGCAGCATCTCCGGCATCGCGCGCATTCTTTCTGCACATACGGTCGTGGTCGGCATGCAGCCGGCCGTGGCCATCACCCTCGTGGAACTCGGCCTGTCGCTGGACGGCGTGCGCACCGCGCTCAACGTGGAGCGCGGCATGGAACTGCTGCGCCGCATCCGCGAGGAGGCCCCTCTTGGCCGATGACACCTCGGGCACCCTGCCCCTCGAATCCGAGCAGCACATCGTGCTGTGCCGCCAGGCCGTCCGCACGCTGTGCGGCAGGCTCAGGTTCTCGCTGGTGGACCAGACCAAGGTCATCACCGCGGCCAGCGAGCTGTCGCGCAATACCCTGATCCACGGCGGCGGAGGCCGCATGCGCTGGGAACTGCTCGACCAGGCCGGGCGCTCCGGGCTGCGCATGCACTTCGAGGACGAAGGCCCGGGCATTGCCGACCTGCAGCTCGCCCTGTCGGATGGCTGGACCTCCGGGGGCGGCATGGGCCTGGGCCTGCCGGGCAGCCGCCGGCTGGTGAACGACTTCGACATCCGTACCGCCCCCGGCCAGGGCACCTGCGTGACCATCACGAAATGGAAGTGATGGACGCGATGCCCCACGCCTCCACCGAGGTCCTGCACGGCTGGACCCACGTGGCCTTCCCGATCGACGACGCCAGCCGCGTCGGCGAGGCGCGGCGCTTCGGCGCGCACGCCAGCGGGGAACTGGGCTGGAACGCCACCGATGCCGGCCGGCTGTCGCTGGTCGTCACCGAGCTGGCCACCAACCTGCACCGGCACGCCCGGGGCGGCCGACTGCTGATCGCGGCCATACCCGGACGGCGCACGGTGGAGGTCATCGCCATCGACAACGGCCCCGGCATCGCCGACCTGCGGCTGGTGATGCGCGACGGCTATTCCACCGGTGGATCGCCCGGCACGGGGCTGGGCGCCGTCCGGCGCCTCTCGGACAGCTTCGATCTCCATTCCACGCCCCAGGGCACCGTCTGCGTTGCACGGGTGCAGGAACGTCCGCAGGAAGAAGAGGATGGCTTCGCTGCCGCGGATGCCGTTGCGCGCCGCGCGGCGCCCCTCCCTGCGGTCCGCATCGGCGCGATCTGCCTGCCGCTGCGGGGAGAGACCGTCTGCGGCGACGCGTGGGCGGCCGCCATCGACGGGGAGCGCATGGCACTGTGCGTGGCCGACGGCCTGGGACACGGCCCCGAGGCGGCGCGGCCCGCGCAGGCGGCGCTGTCGGTCTTCCTGCAATCGCCGTTCGGCGAGCTCGGCGGTGTGACCGACCGGGCCCACCTGGCGCTGCAGGGCACGCGCGGCGCGGCCATGTGCAGCCTGCGCTGGGACGGCCCGCAGGCCCCCGTGCACAGCGCCAGCATCGGCAACGTGGCGGCGCGGCTGGTCTCCGGCGTGGCCGACCGCTCGGTGCCCGCGCTGCACGGCACCGTGGGGCTGCACATCCGCAAGGGCGGCGAGACCGCCACGCAGCCCCCTGCGCATGCGCTCGCCGTCGTGCACACCGACGGCATCGAATCGCGCTGGCCTCCCGCCGCCCTCCATCCCCTGCTCGGCCGCGACCCTGTACTCGCGGCCGCAGTGCTGCTGCGCGACCACCACCGGGCCCGCGACGACGCCACCGTCGTCGTGGTCCAGCGCACTGGCTGAGCCCGCGCACACGAGGACCCGCACGATGACATCCGAGCAAGAAGACCAGACTGCCGCCGCCGCTCCCGAGGCGTTGCGCGCTGCCCTGGCGGCGAGCCAGCAGGAGCTTGAACTGCTGCGCGCGGAACTGGAGGAAACCAACCGCGGCGTGGTGGCGCTCTATTCGGAACTGGACACACAGGCCGAGCAGCTGCGCAAGGCCACCGAAATGAAGAGCCGGTTCCTGGCATACATGAGCCACGAGTTCCGCACGCCGATCAGCTCCATCCGCAGCATTGCTCGGCTGCTGGCCGACCATGTGGACGGCCCGCTGAATGCCGAGCAGTCGCGGCAGGTGGCTTTCATCCAGGCGACGGCGGCAGAGTTCTCCGACATGGTGGACGACCTGCTCGACCTCGCCAAGATCGAGGCCGGCCGCGTCGATATCTCGCCCGCCTGGTTCGAGATGGTGGACCTGTTCCAGGCCCTGCGCGGCATGTTCAAGCCGGTCGCCACCAACCCCGAGCTCAACCTGGTGTTCGAGGAGCCCCACAACCTTCCGCCGCTCTTCACGGACGACCGCAAGCTGTCGCAGATCCTGCGCAATTTCATCTCCAATGCGCTCAAGTTCACGCCGCGCGGCGAGGTTCGCGTGTCCGCGCAGGCCTGCGGAGGGGACCGCGTGCGCTTCTCCGTCGCCGACACCGGCATCGGCATCGCCCCCGAGTTCCATGCCAGCGTGTTCGAGGATTTCTCGCAGGTGGGCTCGCCGCTGCAGAAGCGCCTGCGCGGCACCGGCCTGGGCCTGGCGCTGTGCCGCCAGCTCGCCGAACTGCTCGGCGGCGCCGTGGAGCTGCAGAGCACGCCGGGCGAAGGATCGGTGTTCTCCGTGACGCTGCCCGTGCGCCTGCCGGAGCCGGCGCCCGCCACCGGGATCGCGGAGTGACACATATGCTGGACGTCGGAGCCATCCACGCGACCATCGAACGCTCGGCCCACACCGTGCTGGTGGTGGACGACAACCCGGTCACCCGCTACTCCACCACGCGCGTCGTGCGCGCGGCGGGCTTCCAGACCATGGAAGCCGAGAGCGGCGCACAGGCCCTGCAGATGGCGGGCGAAGGCATCTCGGCCGTGGTGCTGGACGTGCATCTGCCGGACATCGACGGCTTTGCCGTCTGCCGCGCGCTGCGCGCCCGCGAGGACACGGCCCAGTTGCCCGTGATGCACCTCTCGGCGGCCCACGTGCATGCCGAGGACCGCGTCACCGGACTGAACGCAGGCGCGGACGCCTACCTCACCCATCCCGTGGAGCCGGCGGTGCTGGTGGGCACCCTGCAGGCACTCATCCGCGCGCGCACCGCGGAGGACAGCCTGCGGCGCAGCGACCGGCGCTTTCGCGCCATCTACAGCCAGGCCCTCAGCGGCATCGGGCTGCTGGAGCGCGACGGACGCTTCACCGACGTCAACCCGGCGATGGCGCGCGTGCTCGGGCGCACCCGCCAGGAAGTCCTCGGCCGCGCGATCAGCGACTTCGCCCCGCCCGGCTGGGTGGACTTCGTCAGGGACAAGACCGTGGACACCGGCCAGTCGGCCACCTGGCAGGGAGAGTTCCCGCTCATGCGCCCCTCGGGCCAATGGGTGTACCTCGAATGGAGCATTTCCGCGCACGTGGAACCCGGGATGCGCATGGCGCTCGCCGCCGACATTTCCGAGCGGGTGGAACTCGACAGCCGCCGCCAGGAGGTGCTGGAACGCGAGCAGGCGGCCCGCGCCACGGCCGAGCGCCTGAGCCGCACCAAGGACGACTTCATCGCCGTGCTGTCGCACGAGTTGCGCACGCCGCTGAACGCGATCGCCGGCTGGGTGCACATCCTCAAGCGGCGCGGCGGCACGCCGGAACTCATCAAGGGCCTGGATTCCATCCACCGCAACGTCAAGGCGCAGGCACGCATCATTTCCGACATCCTCGACGTCTCTCGCATCAACAGCGGCAAGCTGCACTTGGAGCGCGAATGGACGCAACCCATCGAGGTCGTGCGCTCCGCGATCGATGCACTGCAGGCCTCCATCGCGGAAAAGCACCTCGAGATCGTGCTGAGCGCGGGCGAAGACACCGGGCCCGCATGGCTCGACCCGACCCGCTTCCAGCAGATCTTCTGGAACCTGCTGACCAACGCCATCAAGTTCTCGAACGACAGCGGACGCATCGACGTGTCGATGTGCCGCCACGGCGATGCGCTCACGCTGTCCGTACAGGACTTCGGACGCGGCATCTCGCCCGAGTTCATCGAGCACCTCTTCGACCGGTTCACCCAGAGCGATTCGCCGGACAACCGCCGCCACGGCGGCCTGGGCCTCGGCCTGTCCATCGTCAAGCACCTCGCGGAGCTGCATGGCGGCGGAGCCGAGGCCTACAGCGCCGGCACCGGGGAAGGCACCACGATCACGGTCACGCTGACCGCGGCCTATGAAGGCGGCGCCGGCGCCAGCATGCCTGCCGTCCCGGCGTCCGACGAGCCGGCCCCGGAGCCGGCCGAGGCCGAGCGTCCGCTCAGGGGCATGGACATCCTCACCGTCGAAGACCACCCCGACGCGAGCGAAATGCTGGCCGTGGTCCTCTTGGACGGAGGCGCCCGGCCTCGCCAGGCGGTGGATTTCGACTCCGCGGTGCAGGCGCTGCGCGAGCGCTGGCCCGACGTGGTCGTGAGCGACATCGGCCTGCCGGGGCGCGACGGATACGAGTTCGCGCGTGCGCTGCGCGACATGCCCGTGCCGCAGGGGCTCAAGCCGCCCATCGCGATTGCGCTCACCGCGTTTTCGCGCCCGCAGGATGCGAACAAGGCCCTGGAAGCCGGTTTCGACGCGCACCTGGGCAAGCCCCTGCAGCCCCATGCACTGATGGCCACCATCGTGCGCCTGATGGCCGCCCGCCAGGCTTGAGGCCCACGTCCCCCGACGCCATGACGCCCCCACCGCACCCGCCCGCCGAACGCCATGCCGACATCTTCATCGGCCAGAGCGAGATGGCGCGCCGCATGCGCCAGCACGACTGGGAAGCGACGCCGCTCGGGCCGCCCGAACGCTGGCCGCAGGGGCTCAAGGCCGCGCTGCGCATCCTGCTGACCTCGCGCTTCGAAATGTGGGTGGGCTGGGGCCCGGACATCGCCTTTTTCTACAACGACGCCTACCGCCCCACCCTGGGCACGAAGCACCCCGACGCGCTCGGGCGCCCCACCGCGGAGATCTGGGCCGAAATCTGGGACGACGTGAAGGACCGGATGCACGCGGTGTACCAGCGTGGCGAGTCCACCTGGGATTCGTCCCTCATGCTGCTCATCGACCGCGCCGGCACCGGCACGCTCGAGGAGACCTACCACACCTTCTCGTACAGCCCGCTGCTGGACGACGACGGACGCGTGAACGGCCTGTTCTGCGCGGTGTCCGAGGACACGGGCCGGGTCATCAGCGAGCGCCGCCTGGCGATACTGCACGAACTGGGCGCAGCCATGTCGCTGGGCGGCACCCGCCAGCAGGTCGTGGACGGCGCCTGCCTCACCCTGGCGAACGCGCAGAAGGACCTGCCCTTCTCGCTGATCTATCTCTACGATGCCCACGGCACGGCGCGGCTGGCCTGCAATGCCGGCGTGCCCTCGGGCCACCGGCTGGCGCCGCGCGAAATGGCCCCCGGCGCGCCCTGGCCCTGGCGCCTGGACCGGCTCGCCGCCGGCGAGGCCGCGTTCGCCGTCCCCCTGGAGCCGGCGGCCGACACGCCCACCGGCGCATGGCAGGTTCCCCCGCACACCGCCTTCGTGGTGGCGCTGCCGCCGCAGGGGGATGCCCGCTCCGCGGGCTTCCTCGTGTGCGGCGCCAATCCGCTGCGTCCTGCGGACGACGCCGAGACCCGGTCGTTCGTGCAGCTGCTCGCCGGGCAGGTGGCGCCCGCCATCGCGCAGGCCGAGGCGCTGGAATCCCGCACGGCCGAGCGCGACCGCCTGCGAGAACTGTTCAGCAAGGCGCCGGGCTTCATGTGCGTGCTGCGCGGGCCCGACCACGTGTACGAGTTCGTCAACGACTCCTACCAGCAGCTCATCGGCCGCAGGAACATCGAGGGCAAGTCCATCCGGGAAGCCCTGCCGGAACTGCAGGGCCAGGGCATCCACGAACTGCTCGACGAGGTGTACCGCACCGGCCGGCCCTACATCGGCAAGAACCTCAAGGTCCTGCTGCAGCGCGAACCGGGCGGCCCGCTGACCGAGCATTACCTGAATTTCATCTACCAGCCCACCCTGGACGGCGTGGGAGCGGTGAACGGCATCTTCGCCGAAGGCTATGATGTGACCGACCAGCGCATGGCAGAACAGGAGCTGCGCGCCCTCAACAGCCACCTGGAAAGCCGGGTGGTCGAGCGCACCCGCGACCTGGAGGATGCCCTGGCGCGCCTCACCGCCGAATCCCGCGAGCGCGAAGCCGCCCAGGAGGCGCTGCGGCAGTCGCAGAAGATGGAAGCCGTGGGCCAGCTCACGGGCGGCCTCGCGCACGATTTCAACAACCTGCTGGCCACCATCAGCGGCAGCCTCGAGCTGATCAACCGGCGCGTGGCGCAGGGGCGCTTCGACGACCTGGCCCGCTATGTGACGGTCGGCCAGGGCGCAGCGCGGCGCGCCGCCTCGCTCACCCACCGCATGCTGGCCTTCTCGCGGCGGCAGACGCTCGACCCCAAGCCCACCGACGTGAACCGCCTGGTACGCGGCATGGAGGAGCTCATCCGCCGCACCATCGGCCCCGAGACGGAACTGGAAGTCGTCAACGCCGTGGGCCTGTGGACCACCCACGTGGACCCGCACCAGCTCGAGAGCGCGCTCCTGAACCTGTGCATCAACTCCCGCGATGCCATGCCCGGCGGCGGCCGGCTCACCATCGAGACCGCCAACGCCTGGATGGACGAGCGGGCAGGCCGCGAGCGCGACCTGCCGCCGGGCCAGTACGTGTCGCTGTGCGTGACCGATACCGGCACCGGCATGGCGCCCGAGGTGATGCGCCGCATCTTCGAACCCTTCTTCACCACCAAGCCGATCGGCATGGGCACGGGCCTGGGCCTGTCGATGGTGTATGGATTCGCGCGGCAGTCGGGCGGGCAGGTGCGCGCGTATTCCGAACCGGGCATGGGCACGACGATGTGCATCTACCTGCCGCGCCACGAAGCCCAGCCCGAGGACTCCGACATTCCCACCCTGCAGCTGCCCGAGGCCGGCGAAGGATCGGGGGTCGTACT
The DNA here is from genome assembly GCF_042847045.1 of Acidovorax sacchari. Lineage (NCBI taxonomy): Bacteria > Pseudomonadati > Pseudomonadota > Betaproteobacteria > Burkholderiales > Comamonadaceae > Acidovorax > Acidovorax sacchari. Next base: position 2,735,104 of record NZ_AP035783.1, on the reverse strand, counting down.
GGTGGTGGACGACGAGCCGAGCGTGCGTTCCCTGGTGGTGGAAGTGCTGCACGAGATGGGTTACCAGACCATCGAGGCGCACGACGGCCCCTCGGCCCTGCAGGTGCTGCAGTCGCGCACCCACCTGGACCTGCTGATCACCGATGTCGGCCTGCCCGGCGGCATGAACGGACGCCAGCTGGCCGACGGCGGGCGCCTCACGCGGCCCGACCTCCAGATCCTCTTCATCACCGGGTATGCCGAGAACGCGGCCGTGGGCAACGGCCACCTGGAGCGCGGCATGCACGTGCTGACCAAGCCCTTCACGCTCGACGCGCTGGCCCACCGCGTGCGCACCCTCATCCGGCAACCGTCATGAGGCCTGCCGCGCTCCGAGCCCCGGCCCCGCCCGGCGGCGCCATCCACGCGCAGGGCGGGCCCGAGGCCGACTGCCTGGGCGCACTGCGGGAGGCCACGCGCACGCGGCACGAGCGCCTCGACGCGGCGCTGCCCATCGCCCGTCCGGGAGCGACGCTGGACGACTACATCCGGCACGCACGTGCCCTGGCGGCCTGGCTCCAGGCGCTGTCTCCGCTGCTCCGCATACTCGACGGCGGAGCGCCTGCCTGGCCGCTCGACGATCCGGCGCGGCGGGACGCCCTGCAAGACGATCTGGCGGATGCCGGGGCCGCCCTGCCGCCCTGTGAAGCCCCGGACGCACGCTCGCCCATCGACGCGGCGCTCGCGGCATGTCCCGGGCAGCACGCCGCCGTGGCCTGGGGAATGGCCTACGTGGTGGAAGGGTCTCAGCTCGGAGGACAATGGCTCTACCGGCGACTGGCCCAGCCCCTGGCGCCCCACCCACTGCGGTATCTGCAGGGCAGCGGCACCCGCACGGCGGAGCGGTGGAAGGATTTCACGGCCCGCCTGGCCCGCAACGTGCGGACGCCGGCCGACATCGAAGCGGCCTGCGCCGGAGCGCGCGCGGCCTTCGATGCCTTGCAACGGCTGTACGATCGTCAGGAAATACCCGCATGACTGCTCCACGCCCTTCCCTCCGCGCCGGCCGATCGGTGGCCGCCCCGGCGCGATGCGGCTCGACGGAGCCCCTCCCATGACCCTCCCGCTCCACACCGCGGCCCCCGCGGCAGCGACCCTCGACAACTGCGACCGCGAGCCGATCCACATTCCCGGCAGCATCCAGGACCACGGTGCGCTGGTCGCGTTCGATGGCGATGGGGTCGTCCGCTATGCAAGCGCCAACGCGGAGGACTTCCTGGGTTGCCCCCTGGAGCCGGGCAGCGTGCTCGAAGGGCTGCTGCCCCAGGCGCCGTGCTCGGCCGTGGCCGGCAAGGTGCGCGAAGGCCTGCTGGCACTGCATGGCGAAGCCGAAGTCCCCATGCCCGCGGAACTGCAGGTGGGCAGCCGGCAATTCGACGTGGTGCTGCACATCAGCGACAAGCTGCTCGTGGCCGAGTTCGAGTCGCGCCGGCACAGCAGTGCCGAACTGGCCGTTTTCGCCGTGCAGGCGCACCGTGCCATGGAAAAGCTGCGCAGGCCCCGCGCCATCGACGATCTCCTGCAGCTCGCCACGCAAGAGCTGCGCGCGCTGACCGGATTCGACCGCGTGATGGCCTACCGCTTCCGGCCCGACGGCAGCGGCGAGGTGGCCGCAGAGTCCTGCATCTCCACGCTGGACCCCTACCTGGGGCGGCGCTATCCGGCCAGCGATATCCCCGCCCAGGCCCGGCGCCTGTATGTCGTCAACACCCTGCGCCTCATCGCCGACGTGGGCGCGCCCGTGGTGCCGCTGCTGCAGCGGGAAGTGGCGCCGCTCGACCTGAGCGCCAGCATCCTGCGCAGCGTCTCGCCCATCCACATCGAGTACCTCGCCAACATGGGCGTGGCCGCCTCGATGAGCGTGTCCATCGTCATCAACGGCCAGCTCTGGGGCCTGCTGGCCTGCCACCACATGCAGCCGCGCCAGGTGCCCTACAGCGTGCGCATGGCCTGCGACGTCATCGCGCAGGTGCTGTCGTCCAATATCCAGAACTCCCTGCTGCGCGCCCAGACGGAACGCACGGAGGCCGCCTCCGCCGTGCGCTCGCGCCTCATCGCGGACATCCTGCATTCCGACGACGAGTACGCTGCGCTGGCGCGCCATGCCCCCGAGCTCTGCACCACCCTCCACGCCGAAGCGGCCGTGGTGGCCACGGGCGCCAAGCTGCAGCTTTTCGGAGGCATCCAGGAAGAGGCCGCGCAGGCCATCCTGGAGTGGCTCAACTCCGGCCCGGACGACGTCGCCCCGGACCGCTTGTTCCATACCCATTCCCTGCCCCGCCGCATGGCGGCGCTGGCCGGGCGGGCGGCGCCGTGGTGCGGCCTGCTGGCCGTGCCCTTCGACCGCGAACGAGGCGGCTGGGCGCTCTTCCTGCGCCGCGAGCAGATCGAAACCATCCACTGGGGCGGACGGCCCGAGAAGGAAGTCCGCTCCGGCCCGCTGGGCCCGCGGCTCACGCCCCGCGGCTCCTTCGACCTGTGGAAGGAGACCGTCCGCGCCACGGCCGAGCCGTGGGAAGGCGTGGAACTCGACATCGCCGGCCAGGTGCTGGACGAACTCCAGCGCGCCCAGCATGCCCGGCATGCCGAACTCAACCGGGCCCGCACCCAGCTCATGGCGGTGCTCGGCCATGACCTGCGCGACCCCCTGCACTCCATCAGCATGGCTGCGCGCGTTCTGGAGAAGGACGGCGACGCCAGCGGGCGGGCCGGCCGGCTGGGCCAGCGCATCCAGTCGTCCAGCAGCCGCATGCAGCGCCTCGTGAGCCAGGTCATGGACATGTCGCGGCTGCAGAGCGGGCTGGGCCTGGACCTGCAGATCGCCCGCGCCGACCTTTCCGCCCTGCTCGCCGACCTCGTCGACGAGGCCCGCACGGCCCACCCCGACATCGAACTGCGCACCCAGCTGCCGCCCCTGCTGGAAGCCGGCGTGGACGCCGACCGGATCGCCCAGGTGTTCGTGAACCTCATGAGCAACGCACGCCACCATGGCCGGCCAGGGCATCCGATCCATGTCGCCGCCCATCCGCTGCCGGACGGGAGCGCCGCCATCGCCGTCCGGAACGTGGCCGCGCCCATCGCCGACGCGATCGCGGGCAACCTGTTCAGCCCGTTCAAGGCCTCCTCGGCCGGCAACGCCCGCAACCGCTCCGGCATGGGCCTGGGGCTCTACATTGCCTATGAGATCGTCAGGGGCCATGGCGGTACCATCGCCTATACCTACGATGACGGCCATGTGGTTTTCTCGGTACGGATTCCCCCGGCGGGCTCGGGCACAATCGCCGGTTCCTGAAAACGGCCGTTCCGGCTGAGGAACCGCGCCACTTCATGCACGCAGACATTCTCATCGTTGACGACAACCACGAAGCGGCCGAGCTGCTGAGTGACCTGCTGGAACTCAACGGCCACCGCGTGCGGGTGGCGCTCAACGGTGCGCAGGCGATCGCGCTGATGCAGGCGCAGCCCGCGTCCCTGCTGCTGGTGGACCAGCACCTGCCGGACATGCTCGGTGCGGAACTGGTGCCACGGCTGAAGGACATTGCCGCCGCCGCCGGGCTTTCCGCGTGCATCGCCATCGGGATCACCGGCCTGAGCGCAGCCGAGCGCGCAGCCCTCGGCGGTTTCGACCACGTGCTCGGCAAGCCGCTGGATTTCGACACCTTCGACGCACTCATCGAGCGCTCGCTCGCCAGCCTGCGCCAGCCCGGCGGCACCTGACGCCGCTTCCCGCAGGCTTTTCCGGCCCACCGCTCCGGCCGCCGGCGTCCGTCCGCACCCACGCCGGCATGCCACGCCAGTGCCCGCCCATCTGCACGTAGGTGGCCACTGACAGCGCGTCGTAGGAACTTCCTGCAACCTTTTGTTGCGGCGCAACAGAACATGGCGGGGAGCCATCCTGCCATGACGCAATCCATCCTCCCAGCCCTGCCTGCGCGACGCCCCGACCGGCGCGCGCGGCCGTGCGTGGACGGCAGCGGTCCGGCAGCAGCATCCCCCGTTTCCGCGCCCTTCCACGTTTGATTCTTCGGGAGTCCCACCATGTCCAGCACCAAGAACGTTCTCGCCATCGTCATGGCCGGCGGCGAAGGCTCTCGCCTGCACCCGCTCACCGCCGAGCGCTGCAAGCCGGCCGTGCCCTTCAACGGCAAGCACCGCATCGTCGATTTCGTGCTCTCGAACCTCGTCAACTCCGAGATCTACTCGATCTACCTGCTGGTGCAGTACAAGTCGCAGTCACTGATCGAGCACATCCGCCAGTCCTGGACGATGACGCGCTTCATTCCCCAGCACTTCGTGACGGTGGTGCCGCCGCAGATGCGCAACGGCCCGGAGTGGTTCCAGGGCACCGCGGATTCGGTCTACCAGAACATCCACCTGATCGAGTCGTTCAAGCCGGACATCGTCGCCGTCTTCGGCGCGGACCATATCTACCGCATGGATGTGCGCCAGATGATCGACTTCCACGTGAAGAACGACGCCCACGTCAGCGTGGCCACGCTGCCGGTGAAACTGGCCGACTGCAACCAGTTCGGCATCGTCGAGACGGACGACAACCACCGCATCGTCGATTTCGTCGAAAAGCCGCAGACGCCGCCGCGCCCGATGCCGGGCAGTTCGACGCACGCCCTCGCCTCCATGGGCAACTACCTCTTCAATGCCGACATCCTGCTGGATGCCCTGCGCGAAGCACATGAAACCGGCCACAGCGATTTCGGCAAGCACATCCTGCCGGCCATGCTCAAGTCCCACCGCCTCATGGCCTACGACTTCGACACCAACACCATTCCCGGCACCGAGCCCTATGAAGAGCACGGCTACTGGCGCGACGTGGGCACCATCGATGCCTACTACCAGGCGCATTTCGACACGCTGGGCGCAACGCCCCGCTTTCGCATGACCAACCGCCACTGGCCCATCTACGCCAGCCCGGACCAGGCCGAGTCGGCCCAGATCGAGAACGGCGTCATCCACCGCTCCGTGGTGGGCTCGGGCAGCATCGTGGACGGCGCCTCCCTGGACAACGCCATGCTGCGCCGCTCTGTCGTCGTCGAGCGCGATGCCCGCCTGGAACACTGCATCGTCATGGAGCGCTCGCGCATCGGCCGCGGCGCGCAGGTGCGCCGTGCCATCATCGACCAGGACAACGACATCCCTGCGCACGAACGCATCGGCTTCGACCTGGAAGCGGACCGCAAGCGCTTCCACGTGACCGAGAGCGGCATCGTCGTCGTGCCCCGCCAGTTCTTCAAGCCGCAGGGCCTGCAATCCACCACTCCCAGCATCGGGCGGGCGCGCCCCTCCGTGGCGTCGGCATCCGAGGGATCCGGCCTGAAGGTGGCCGCATGAAGGCAGGCGACGCTGCTCCACACATGACCTCCCGCCGCCCACGCGCCACCCGGCATGTCGCCGAGGCGGGCCGGCCGTTGCCGCTCGGCGCCACGGCCGACCGCAACGGCGTGAACTTTGCCGTGCACGCGCCGGGCGCGGAACGCGTGGAGGTCTGCCTCTTCGCGGATGGCGAGAACGAGACGCAGCGCATCGCCCTGCCGGCCTTCACCGCCGGCACGTGGCATGGGCATGTCAAGGGACTCAAGCCGGGCCAGCGCTATGGCCTGCGCGTCCACGGGCCCTACGCTCCCGGGCAGGGGCAGCGCTTCAATCCCGCCAAGCTGCTCATCGATCCGTACGCCCGTGCGCTCGACCGGCCCGTGCTCGGTGCCGACGACCAGTTCGGCTACGAACTCGGCCACGAGGACGAGGACCATGCCATCAGCGAGGTGGACAACGGCGCCACCGCGCCCAAGTCCATCGTGGTGCGCTCGCGCTTCGACTGGGACGACGACGCCCCGCCCCGCGTCCCGCCCTCCAAGACCGTCTTCTACGAAATGCACGTCAAGGGCTTCACGCAGACGCTGTCCGGCGTTCCGGAAGGCCAGCGCGGCACCTATGCGGGGCTGGGATCGGAAGCCGCCGTCGCCTACCTGAAGGACCTGGGCGTGACCAGCGTGGAACTGCTGCCCGTGCAGGCCTTCGTGGACGACAAGCGCCTCGTGGATGCGGGCCTGGCCAATTACTGGGGCTACAACACCATCGCCTTCTTCGCGCCCGAACCCCGCTATGCCGCCAGCCGCGGCGACGGCGGCACGGACGAGTTCAAGGCCATGGTCAAGGCCCTGCACGCCGCCGGCATCGAGGTGATCCTGGACGTGGTCTACAACCACACGGCCGAGGGCAACCACCTGGGCCCCACGCTCAGCCTCAAGGGCATCGACAACGCCGCCTACTACCGCCTCTCCCCGGAAGATCCGCGCTTCTACGTGGACTACACCGGCACCGGCAACACCGTGGACACGAGCAGCCCCGCCGCCCTGCGACTGGTCATGGACAGCCTGCGCTACTGGGTCACGGAGATGCACGTGGACGGATTCCGCTTCGACCTGGCGTGCTCGCTGGGGCGCGACGTTTCGGGCGCCTTCACCCACCGCGCGGCCTTCTTCGCCGCGGTGGCGCAGGATCCCGTGCTCGCGCGTGTCAAGCTCATCGCCGAGCCCTGGGACCTGGGCCCCGATGGCTACCAGGTGGGCGGCTTTCCCGACGGCTGGATGGAGTGGAACGGACGCTACCGCGACGTGGTGCGCGACTACTGGCGCGGCACCGACGGCAGCCTGCCCGCGTTCGCCGCCTGCCTCTGCGGCAGCGCCGACATCCTGGAGGCCCGCCGCCGCCCGGCGACGGACAGCGTCAACATCGTCACCGTGCACGACGGCTTCACCCTGGCCGACCTCGTGAGCTACAACGAGAAGCACAACGAAGCCAACCAGGAAGACAGCCGCGACGGCGAAAACCACAACCGCAGCTGGAACTGCGGCGCCGAAGGCCCGACCGAAGACCCCGCCATCCTGGACCTTCGCGAGCGCCAGATGCGCAATTTCCTCGCGACGCTCTTCGTATCGCACGGCACACCGCTGCTGCTGGGCGGCGACGAGCATGCCCGCACCCAGCAGGGCAACAACAATGGCTACTGCCAGGACAGCCCCCTGTCGTGGTACGACTGGGAGCATGCCGGCCGCAACGATGCGCAGCGCCGCTTTACCGCGGCCCTGATCGCCCTGCGCTCCGAGCTGCCGACCCTGCGCACCGCGGTCGCCGACGGCGGCCGGGCCGATTGCGTGGGCGTGCACTGGCACAGCGTCTGGGGCCTGCCCATGACGGCAGAGGAATGGGACGACCCGCAATCGCGCTGTGTCGCCGCCCTGATGGAGGCGGACGCCGGCGGCTGCGCAGCCCTCGTCCTCTTCAACGCCACCGGCGAAGACGCGACCTTCACCCTCCCGCAGGAGGAGCAGGCCCGCTCCTGGACCGTGCGCGTGGACACCCGCACTGCCGACGTACCGCCCGCCAATACCGCGCCGGTGCCTTCCGGAGACCCGTACGTGCTGCCGGGACATGCCATGGCCATCCTCACCGCACTGGGCGCTTCCGGCGATCCCTCTCCATGAAGCACCAGCACGACATGCCGATCGGCGCCCGCCTCCTGCCTGAAGGCGGCGTCCACTTCACCCTCTGGGCCCCCGCCGCTTCGCGGCTCACCCTCCACCACCGCAGAGCACCCGGCGCGCAGCCCATGCAGGTTCCGGCCCGCCAGGATGCGGACGGCTTCTGGCAGGCCACCGTGTCCGAAGCCGGCCCCGACACGCTCTACCAATGGCAGGCGGACGACGGCCCGCTGGTGCCCGACCCCGCGTCACGCAGCAATCCCGACGGTCCCCACGGCCCGAGCCGCGTCACCGACCCGGCTGCCTTCGAGTGGAAGACCGAGGGCTGGACAGGCCGACCGTGGAACGAAACCGTGCTCTACGAACTGCACGTGGGCACCTTCACGCCCGAGGGCACGTTCGCCGCGGCCATGGAGCGACTGCCCTGGCTGGCCGGGCAGGGCTTCACCGCCATCGAGCTCATGCCCGTGGCCACCTTCGGCGGGCGGCATGGCTGGGGCTATGACGGCGTACTGCCGTTCGCGCCGCACCCGGCCTACGGCACGCCGGACGACATGAAGCGCTTCATTGACCGGGCCCATGCGCTCGGCCTGATGGTGTTCCTGGATGTCGTGTACAACCACTTCGGCCCGGACGGCAATTACCTGGGCAGCTACGCCCCGGCCTTCTTCTCGGAAACCCACCACAGCCCCTGGGGCGCGGCCATCAATTTCGACGGCGAGGACAGCGGGCCGGTGCGCGAGTTCTTCATCCAGAATGCGCTCTACTGGGTCCGGGAATTCCGCATCGACGGCCTGCGCCTGGATGCCGTCCATGCCATCGTGGACGATGGTTCTCCCCACGTGCTCGAGGACCTCGCGCAGCGCGTGCGGCAGGCCACCGCAGGCCGGCACGTCCACCTCGTCCTCGAGAACGAGAAGAACGAGAGCCAGCGCCTGGCCCCCCGCCCCGAGCCGACGCGCTACGACGCGCAGTGGAACGACGACTTCCACCATGCCCTGCACGTCGCCCTCACCGGCGAGCGCCAGGGCTACTACGCCGACTACGCCCATGCACCGCTGGACGGGCTCGCGCACAGCTTCGCGGGCGGCTATGTCTTCGCGCCCTCGCACCGTGATGGGGATGGCCGGCGCCTGGAGCGGACACCTGCCGCGCCCCAGCCCCTGGCCACGATGGTGAATTTCTGCGGCAACCACGACCAGATCGGCAACCGCGCCTTCGGCGAGCGTCTCTCGCACCTGGTGCCGCAGCCCGCCGCCGAACTGGCGCTGCTGTCCGCGCTGCTCACGCCCGCCACGCCGCTGGTGTTCATGGGCGACGAATTCGGCGCGGAAACGCCGTTCCTGTACTTCGCCGACTGGACAGGCGAGCTCCGCGAGGCGGTGCGCCAGGGACGCCAGCGCGAATTCCGGCTCGAAGCCGGTTCCGGCAGGGAACTGCCCGACCCCTGCGACGCCGCCACCCTCGAACGCAGCCGCCTCGACTGGCGCCAGGCGGAAGGCCCTGCAGGACAGGAGCGGCTCGCGCTGGTCCGCGCGGCCCTGTCCGCGCGCCGGCAGTGGATTGCTCCGCGCCTGTGCCGGCTGCGCTCCGGAACGCACACTGCGCGCCGCGTGGGAGCGGCCGGGCTGCAGGTGGAATGGGACTACGACGATGGAGCACGCCTCGTGATGCAGATGAACCTGGGCACGGAATCCGTGGATGAGGACCCCGGGCAGGGGACCAGCGCGCCCGGCGCGCCCGTCTTCCAGCACCGCTGGGAAGGCGGTGGCGCCTGGGCCCCGTGGTCCGCGCGGTGGTTGCTGCAGGAGGTGCCCGCATGAACGGCCACCACCACGACGGCCACGACGGCCTGCACGAACGCGCCCGCCGGGCAGGCATCGCGCTCCAGTACGCCAGCTTCTGGGGTGAGCACCGCGACGTGCCGCCGGAGGTGCTCGAGCGCGCGCTGTCGGCCATGGGATCGCACGCAGACGCTGGTGCGCTGCCCGCCCCCATCGTCGTGGAAGAAGGCCAGCCGGCCGAGATCGAATGGCATGGCGCCGCATCCTGGCGGCTGGTCACCAGCGAGGTCGAGGCCGAGGAAACCGTCTGCGAGGGCCGGGGCCCGGTCGCGCGGCTGCCGGCCACGCTGCGCGCGGGCTACTACCGCCTCACAGGGCCTGGAACGCAGGAAGAGCGCTTCGTCATCGTCGCGCCCGCGCGCTGCTGGTCACCCGATCCGCTGCGCCATGGGGAGCGCTGGTGGGGCCTGAGCGTGCAGCTGTATTCGCTGCGCTCGGACCGCAACTGGGGCATCGGCGACTTCTCCGATCTCTGCGACCTGGTGGCGACCGCCGCCGCCCAGGGCGCTGCCTTCGTCGGCCTGAGCCCGCTGCACGCCTTGCGCATGGACCGGCCGGACCTGGCCAGCCCCTACAGCCCGTCCAGCCGCCTGGCGCTCAACCCGCTGTTCATCGACGTGACCGCGATGCCGGAATTCCTGCGCAGCGGCCCGGCGCAGTCGCTCTACGCCGACGGGGTGTTCCAGCAGCGCCTGCAGGCCCTGCGCGCCGCGGACACGGTGCAGTATGCCGAGGTCGCCGCCGCCAAGGAGGAAATGCTCGCCCTGCTGTGGGACGAGTTCCGCCAGGGCGACTGGGAATCGCTGAGCCCGCGCGGCCTCGCCTTCCAGGCCTTCATGAAGGAGCATGCCTCCACGCTGGCACCGCATGCGCTGTTCGAAGCCATCCAGCGCCATCTCGTGCGCACGTCGCCCGACACCTGGGGCTGGCCTGCCTGGCCCGAAGAACTGCGGGATCCCCAGGGCCCGGCCGCCCAGGCCTTCGCCAAGGACCATGCGGAAGCCGTGGCCTACCACATGTGGCTGCAGTGGACAGCCCACCTGCAGCTCGGGCAGGCGGGCGAGCGCGCCCGCGCCCTCATGCCGCTCGGCCTGTACTGCGACCTGGCCGTGGGCGCGAGCGACGGCGGCTCGGAAACCTGGACCTCGCAGAAGCTGTATGCACGCGGCATGAACATCGGGGCGCCGCCCGATCCGCTGAACACCCAGGGCCAGGACTGGGGCCTGCCGCCGCTCAACCCCGTCGCGCTGGCCGCTGCCCGCTTCATGCCGGTGCGCCGCCTGCTGCATGCTGTCATGCAGCCCGCCGGCGCGCTGCGCATGGACCACGTGATGGCGCTCATGCGCCTTTTCTGGACCCACGGCGGCGCGGGCACTTACGTCGCCTACCCGCTGCAGGCGCTGCTCGCGGTCCTCGCCGTCGAAAGCCATCGCCACCAGTGCCTGGTCATCGGCGAAGACCTGGGCAACGTGGCGCCGCAGATGCGCGAGGCCATGGCGCAGCGCACCGTCCTTTCCTACCGCCCGCTCATCTTCGAACGCATGGATGGCGGCGCATTCCGGCCGCCCGCACAGTGGCCGGCGCAGGCGCTGGCCGTGGTAAGCACGCACGACCTGCCCACATTGCGCGGCTACTGGTCCGGCGAAGACATCGAGGTGCAGAAGCGCCTGGGCTGGCTGCCGGATTCGGAGGCCCACGCGCGCAGCCTGATCGAGCGCGCACAGGACCGTGTCCGATTGCTGATGGCGCTGCAGGAAGAAGGCCTTCTGCCCCCCGGCGCCACGGTGGATGCCCAATCCGTGCCCGAGGCCACGCCGGAGTTCACGGCCGCTGTGCATGCCTACCTGGCGCGCACCCCCTGCTGGCTCGCGGCGGTGCAGATCGAGGATGCCATCGCACAGCTCGAACAGGTCAACGTGCCCGGCTCCACCGAGGACATGCAGCCCAACTGGCGCCGGCGCCTCGCCGTGCCGCTGGACCGGTTGGCCACGCACCCCTGCTTCGCCGCCGTGGCCTCCGCCATGCGCGAGCACCGGGGGCGCCCCGCCATGCAGGCCCCCGTGGAAGAACTGCCCGCGCTCGACACCGCGGACGTTCCGCTCGCGACCTACCGCGTGCAGTTCCACAAGGACAACACCTTCGCGGCCATGACCGCCGCCGTCCCCTACCTGCACGCGCTGGGCATCAGCCATCTCTACAGCTCGCCCTACCTCAAGGCCGCCCCCGGCAGCACGCACGGCTACAACGTGGTCGATCCCACGCAGCTGAACCCGGAAATCGGCGACGAGGCCAGCCATGCCGCCCTGTGCGATGCCCTGCAGGCGCATGGCCTCGGCCAGTTGCTGGACATCGTGCCCAACCACATGGGCGTGATCGACGCCCCCAACCCCTGGTGGGACGACGTGATGGAACACGGGCGGTCCGCCGCCCATGCCGGCTTCTTCGACATCGAATGGGAGCCCGCCACCGCCAGCCTGCAGGGCCGCGTGCTGCTGCCCATGCTCGGCGGGCAGTACGGCCACGTGCTGGAAGCCGGCGAACTGCGCCTGGATTTCGACGCACAGGCCGGCCGCTTCCTGGTGTGCTACTGGGACCACCGGCTGCCGGTGGACCCCCGGCACTACGCCCGCATCTTCGCGGCCGTGCCCGCACCGGCCCCCGGCGAAGCCGATGGCGACAGCGCGCTGCAGGTGCACTCCCTCATCGATGCCTTCGGCCGCCTGCCCGACCGCGACACCGGTGACGAAGGCGAGCGCGCCATGCGCCTGCGCGATGCCCCCCTCCACCAGCGGCGCCTCGCGGAACTGGCCGGGGCCCATGCGTGGCTGCGCCAGTGGATCGCCGCCTGCCTGGCCCACTGGAACGGCCGGAAGGAAGAGCCCGGCAGCTTCGACGCGCTGGACGGCCTGCTGCGCGACCAGCCCTACCGCCTGGCGGACTGGCGCGTGGCCGGCGACGACATCAACTACCGCCGGTTCTTCGACGTGAACTCCCTCGCTGCGCTGCGCATGGAGGAAACCTCCGTGTTCGAGGCTGCGCACGCCTGCATCTTCCGCTGGCTCGCGGAGGGCCGCATCACCGGCCTGCGCATCGACCACCCGGACGGCCTGGCCGATCCCGCGCAGTACTTCGACCGCCTGCAGCGGCGCCATGCGGCCCTCGCCCGCGCCGCCGGCCGCGAGCCCACGGCGCTCTACCTCGTGGTGGAAAAGATCCTGGCGGACCACGAACCCCTGCCGGCCGACTGGCCCGTGCACGGCGCCACGGGCTACCGGTTCAGCAGCCTGGTCAACGGCCTCTTCGTGGACACCGCATCGCAGGCCGCCTTCGACGACGCCTACACCAGCTTCACCGGCGACACGAAGGATTTCGAGGAAGCGGTGTACGAGTGCAAGAAGCACATCATCGAGACCTCGCTCTACAGTGACCTGGGATGGCTGGCCGACACGCTCTACCGCATCGCCCAGGCGGACCGGCGCACCTTCGATTTCACACGCAACCAGTTGCGCATCGCCCTGACGGAAGTGGCGGCGGTCTTCCCCGTTTACCGCACCTACCTGGTGCCCGACGGCACGCCCCCCAGTGACACCGACCGTCGCCACGTCGCCTGGGCCATTGCGGCCGCGCGCCGCCGCATGGGCACCAGCGAGGGTGGCGTGCTGGCCTATCTCGAAAGCGTCCTGCTCGGCGACGAAGGCGCGGCCCCGCCCCTGCGCGCGCGCTTCATCCGCCGCTGGCAGCAGTTCACGGCCCCGGTCATGGCCAAGTCCGTGGAAGACACGGTTTTCTACCGCTACGTGCGCCTCGTCTCGCTGAATGATGTCGGCTCGGAACCGCGCCGATTCGGCCTCACCTGCGCGGCCTTCCACCAGGCCAACCTGCAGCGCGCCCGCCACCGCCCGCACAACCTGCTGGCCACCTCCACGCACGACAGCAAGCGGTCCGAAGACCTCCGCGCCCGCCTCAACGTGCTTTCGGAAATCCCCGCGCTGTGGGAAGACACCGCCCTGCAGCTGCACGAGCTGGGCGCGCGCTTCGCCACCGAGGTGGACGGTATGCAGGCCCCGCGGCCGCACGACCTCTGGGCCCTCTACCAGGCACTGGTCGGCATCTGGCCCACCCATGCCACCGAGCCGGACGAGCGCCAGGAACTGCGCGAACGCATCCAGCAGTACATGGTCAAGGCCATGCGCGAGGCCAAGCAACAGACCAACTGGCTGTTCCCGAACGGGGCCTATGAAGATGCTGTGGCGCGCTATATCGACGGCGCGCTCTCGACCGAACGCTTCGTGCGCGAGCTCGAAAGGTTCGTGCAGTCCATCGCGCCCTACGGCTTCCGCAACAGCCTCTGCCAGCTCGCGCTCAAGCTCACGGTGCCCGGCGTGCCGGACATCTACCAGGGCTGCGAACACTGGAACTTCAGTCTCGTGGACCCGGACAACCGCCGCCCCGTGGATTTCGGCGCCATGGCACGGGCCCTGGAGCAGGTGCAGGCGCTCTACGGCCAGGGCGCCCATCCGTCGCAGGCGGACTGGGAACGCCTCATGGGCCCGGTGCCCGGCCCGGACGCGAAGCAACTGGTCACCTGGCGCCTGCTGCACCTGCGGCAGGCCCTGCCCGACCTGTTCCGCCAGTCCACCTACCTGCCGCTCACGCTGGAAGGCCATGGTGCCGAGCATGCGTTCGCCTTCGCCCGCATCCGGGACGGCCGGGCCATCGTGGTCATCTGCGCGCGCCTGCTCTACGGCCTGGCAGCGGCCGGGTGGCGCGGCACCCGGATCGCGGTCGCGTCCGCCCACCCCGTGCTGGCCAAGGCCGGCGTCTGGCAGGAATGGATGACGGGCCGGCGCATCGGCGCCGACACCGGGGAAGGATGGAGCGTGGAGGAAATCCTCGGGGAAGTGCTTCCGGACCGTCCCGGCCTGCCGTTCGCGGTGCTCGTGGGCGGAGAATCCGGCGCATGAAGATTCTCTTCGCCACATCGGAATGCGCCCCGCTGGTCAAGACCGGCGGCCTGGGCGACGTCAGCGCCGCGCTGCCGCCCGCCATCGCGGCCCTGGACCACGAGGTGATGCTGCTCATGCCCGCATATGCGGACATGCCCCTGCAGGGCCGGATCACCGGCTGGCACTCGCTGCCCGCCGAAGGCCCCTGGCCCGCCGCGCAACTGCTGCGCGTGGACCGCGGCGGGCACGAGGTGCCCCTGCTGCTGCTCTCCTGCCCGCAGCTCTACGCGCGCTCCGGTTCGCCCTACGCCGGCGCGCAGGGGGAACACCCGGACAATGCCCTGCGCTTCGGCCTGCTAGCCCATGTGGCCGCGCGCATCGGCACGCCGCAATCGCCGTGCGGCTGGACCGCGGACATCGTCCACGCCAATGACTGGCCCACCGCACTGGCGCCGCTCTACCTGCGGCAGTTCCGCGACGCGGCCGGCCCCCGGGGGGATACTGTGGCGCGCAGCATGGTCACGGTGCACAACCTGGCTTTCCAGGGCGTGTTCCCCATGGACTGGGCGCAGCGCCTCGGCATCGAGGACCGGCACCTGGGGATCGAGGGCGCCGAATTCTGGGGCCAGCTCTCCATGCTCAAGGCGGGCCTGCAGTACGCGGACGCCATCACCACCGTCAGCCCCACCTACGCACGCGAGATCCAGACGCCCGAACTCGGCTTCGGCCTGGACGGCGTGCTCCGCGCCCATGCGGACCGGCTGCAGGGCATCCTCAACGGCATCGACACCGCGCTGTGGAATCCGTCGCAGGACCCGCTGATCCCGGCGCACTTCTCCGCCGACCGCCTGGAGGGCAAGGCTGCCTGCAAGGACGCCCTGCGCCGGACGCTGGGACTCGCGCAGGACGGTGACCGCATGCTGTTCGGCCTCGTCGGCCGGATGACCGAGCAGAAAGGCATCGACTGGGTGATCGGCGGCGCCGAGCGCCTGCTGCGCCAGGGTGGGCAACTCGCCATCCTGGGCAGCGGCGACCCGGCCCTGGAAAACGCCCTGCGGGCACTGGCGAAGCGCCATCCCCGCCACATGCACGTTACCGTGGGCTTCGACGAAGACCTCGCCCACGGCATCGAGGCCGGCAGCGACAGCTTCCTCATGCCTTCCCGCTTCGAACCCTGCGGCCTGAACCAGATGTACAGCCAGGCCTACGGCACGCCGCCCGTGGTCACCCCCACCGGCGGCCTCGCCGATTCGGTGGTGGATGCCGACGACCCGGCGGGCAACGGCACGGGTTTCGTGCTGCGCGGGTCGAGCCAGGCCGCGTTCGACCAGACCGTCGGCCGCGCCCTGCACCTCTGGAAAACCGCGCCCGACGCCTGGCGCCGCCTGCAGCGCAACGGCATGCAACGCGATTTCGGATGGACCGCCTCGGCCCGGGCGTACCTCCAGGCCTATGGCGCCGCACGTAACCGTGCGGAAACCCGCCCGCAAACGGCCTCAGCCTTGTCCTACAGGAAGCCCCGGCCCGCGGCGGAATACTGATGCCACGCCGGCACACACCGGCGCTCCCCGCGTTCTCTAGGAGCCCGACATGATCCGCAAAACCTGGCCTTTCCTGTCGTCGTATCAGGAGCGTGACGACATCGGCGACACCGTGGCGCCGGCATCGGCCGAGCCTGCCGACACGTCGTCCGCCCTCCCGGCGGCTTACGCCGATGCAAGGTCCCGCATCCGGCCCGCCCATGCCTCCATGATGGGCAGCCCTGTTTCCCAGGGCAGCCCGTCGCAGGCGTCTGCCTGCGCAGGCTGAAGCACCGCCGTTCCGGCGATTCCGGCGGGGCTCCAGGCCTGCCGTTCCGGGCAAGCGCCAGGCTCCGCCATCCGCCGCAAGGCGGGACAGTTCATCCCCTGCCCACGAAGGGCATCTTGGTGGCCATCACCGTGTGGAACAGCACATTGGCCTCCAGCGGCAGCTCCGCCATGTAGAGCACCGACCGCGCGACGATGCCCACGTCCATCAGCGGCTCGGCCGCGATCTGGCCATTGGCCTGGGGTACGCCCTGCGTCATGCGCTGCGCCAGTTCCGTGCCCGCATTGCCCACGTCGATCTGCCCGACCGCGATGTCGTACTTGCGCCCATCCAGCGAGGCGGTCTTGGTCAGGCCCATGACGGCATGCTTGGTGGCCGTGTAGGCGATGGAGTTCGGCCTCGGGGCATGGGCCGAGATCGAGCCGTTGTTGATGATCCGCCCCCCCTGCGGGCTCTGCGCCTTCATCACCCGGAACGCCTCGCGCAGGCAATAGAACATCCCGTTCAGGTTGATGTCCACCACGCGCTTCCATTCATCGATCGGCAGGTCTTCCAGCGGCACCGCAGGCGCGCCCACCCCGGCGTTGTTGAACAGCAGGTCCACGCGGCCGAACCGCTGGACGGCCTGGGCGAACAACCGCTCCACGGCCTGCGGATCCGCAACGTCCGTGGGCACGGCCAAAGCACGGTCGGCTCCACCCCCCTCCTCCACCACGGCCTGCAGCAGCGCTTCGCGGCGCCCGGCCAGCACCACCGACCAGCCGGCACCCAGCAGGGCCAGCGCCGCCGCCTTGCCGATGCCCGAGCCGGCACCCGTCACCACCGCGATACGCGGCGTTCCGTTCGCAACCTTCATCGATCTTGTCCTCTTGCTGGATGCACATCCCCGGGGCGGGGCCGGACGCCCGCGGCATTCCGGCGCCCCGCCAGGGCTCAGCGGCGCGACTTGCCCCGCTTGGCGGCCCCGGAGCGGCGTCCGGAACCCTTGGCCGCCGCCTTGCGCGGCGCCGCGGGGGCGTCCTGCGGGCGGGCGGCCCGCGAAGCGCCCTTGCGGGCCTTGTTGCGACTGCGCTCTGCCCCCGCTCCATCGGCGGATGCCGGGAGCATGGGCTCCGACGGCTCGCGCCCTCCGCGGCCGCGGGAAGCGCGCGCGGGTGACAGCGACTCCTCGCCCTCGCGCACCAGCCGGAAGTCGATGCGTCGCCCATCCAGGTCCACGCGGCTGACCTGCACGCGCACCCGCGTGCCGATGGCATAGCGGATGCCCGTGCGTTCGCCGCGCAGCTCCTGGCGCGCCTCGTCGAACTTGAAATACTCGCCGCCCAGCTCCGTGATGTGCACCAGCCCCTCGACGTACATCGCGTCCAGCGTCACGAAGATGCCGAAGCTGGTCGCGGCCGTGACCAGGCCGCTGAACTCCTCGCCGAGGTGCTCGCGCATGTACTTGCACTTGAGCCAGGCCTCGACGTCGCGGCTGGCCTCGTCCGCGCGGCGTTCATTGGCGCTGCAATGCAGGCCCGCGGCCTCCCAGGCCTGCAGTTCCCGGGCCGCCGAGGCGGAGAGCGGCTTGCGCGGCTGCTGGGTGGGCGCGGGCACGCGTGCGGCCAGCCGCTTGGCGAGCTTGGCATGGGCTTCGCCGGGCACGGGAAGCGCCGGCAGCCGGTACTTGGTCTGGCCCAGGATGGCCTTGATGACGCGGTGGACCAGCAGATCGGGATAGCGGCGGATCGGGCTGGTGAAATGCGTGTACGCCTCGTAGGCCAGCCCGAAATGGCCGCTGTTCACGGGCGTGTAGATGGCCTGCTGCATGGACCGCAGCAGCATCGTGTGGATCTGCTGCGCGTCCGGACGGTCCTTCGTGGCCTCGGCGATGGCCTGGAAGTCGCCGGGCTTCGGATCGTCGCCGATCGTCATGCCTACCCCCATGGCCTTCAGGTAGCTGCGCAGGATTTCCTGCTTCTCCGGCGTGGGGCCTTCGTGCACGCGGTACAGCCCGGGCTGGCCACCCTGCGCGATGAAGTCCGCGCTGCACACATTGGCCGCGAGCATGGCCTCCTCGATCAGCCTGTGGGCATCGTTGCGCGTGCGCGGCACGATCTTCTCGATGCGGCCGTTGTCGTCGCAGACGATCTGCGTCTCGGTGGTCTCGAAATCCACCGCCCCACGCGCGTGCCGCGACGACAGCAGCGCGCGGTACACGTCGTGCAGGTTCAGCAAATCCTGCACGCGCGCCCGGCGCTTCGTCGCCTCCGGCCCCCGCGTGTTCGCGAGGATCGCGGCCACTTCCGTATAGGTGAAGCGCGCGTGGCTGAACATGACCGCCGGGTAGAACTGGTAGGCATGCACTTCGCCCTTGGCGGTGACCAGCATGTCGCACACCATGCACAGCCGCTCCACCTCCGGATTGAGCGAGCACAGCCCGTTGGACAGCTTCTCGGGCAGCATCGGGATCACGCGGCGCGGGAAATAGACGCTCGTGGCCCGGTCGTAGGCGTCCACGTCGATGGGGCTGCCCGTCTCCACATAGTGGCTCACGTCGGCGATCGCGACCAGCAGGCGCCAGCCCTTGGCGCGGCCGACGCGCGCCGGCTCGCAATACACCGCATCGTCGAAGTCGCGGGCATCTTCGCCGTCGATGGTCACCAGCGGCACGTCGGTCAGGTCGATGCGGTGGCGCTTGTCCTGCGCGCGCACCTTGTCGGGCAGGGCCTTGGCCTGCGCCAGCGCCTCCTGCGAGAACTCGTGCGGAACGCCGTATTTGCGCACGGCGATCTCGATCTCCATGCCCGGGTCGTCCACCTCCCCCAGCACTTCCGTGACACGGCCCACGGGCTGCCCGAACAGCGCGGGCGGCTCCGTCAGTTCCACCACCACGACCTGCCCGGTCTTGGCCGAGCCGGTAGCGCCCTTGGGGATCAGCACATCCTGGCCGTAGCGCTTGTCTTCCGGCGCCACCAGCCACACGCCGCTTTCCTGCAGCAGGCGCCCGATGATCGGGTGCTGGGGGCGTTCGATGATCTCGACGATGCGGCCCTCGGGCCGGCCGCGCCGGTCGTGCCGCGCGATGCGCACGCGCACGCGGTCCTTGTGAAGCACAGCCCGCATCTCGTTCGCGGGGATGTAGATGTCGGCATCGCCGTCGTCGCGCTGCACGAATCCGTGGCCGTCGCGGTGGCCCTGCACGCTGCCTTCGATTTCGTCATCGGAGTGCGCGACGTTTGCAACGGCTTTGGTTTTTTTGATATACAATCTGAGTCTTTCCTGAAATGCCCAGGTGGCGGAATTGGTAGACGCACTAGTTTCAGGTACTAGCGAGTAACATCGTGGAGGTTCGAGTCCTCTCCTGGGCACCAAGTTTAACGAGAACCAGACCGGTTTTTCGGCAATCGAGCCGCTTCCCTTGTGAAGCGGCTTTTTTGTTTGCGTGGGAGCCACCGGGCTGCCTCTCCAGGCCGCGAGGTTCCCGGAAGCAGGTGGCTCCAAAGTTTTTTCAAAAAAATCGTCAACTTGCCTGGAACGGCAAAAAAAGACGCTAGAATTCAAGGATTCCTGAGATGCCCAGGTGGCGGAATTGGTAGACGCACTAGTTTCAGGTACTAGCGAGTAACATCGTGGAGGTTCGAGTCCTCTCCTGGGCACCAAAATTCAAAAGCCGCTGCTTACCCAGCGGCTTTTTCTTTTTCCGGCTGCGACAGGCCTCCGGCCTGGATGTGCATGCCCGCGGGAAGCTCGACTTATCCGGCGCCAGACTCTCCCGTCGGCGCCAGACCAGCAGGCAGCCATGCTGCAGCGTGGCCATGGCTCCCCTGGGGCTCCGCCCATACATCCCCCCTCCAATGAGATACGTGGCGCGCCAGCCGCTGGCACACGAGCGCAGCCGTACCTCCCACGGCAAGGGACAGGATGCATGCACCCTGCGATGCATGCGATGCGAAAGATGAGGACCAACAGAATGCGCCCGGAGCGCTGGGCACAGGCCGCGACAGCACGGCGGCAATTGCTGTAGCTCGCCACCCACCGCCAAGCGGTGCAGCGGCCCGCCGGAGGCACGGACCAGCCCCCGGCAGCCAGAGCAGAGGGGGCGATCAGCCCTTGAGCAGCGCCTTCAGCGCCTGCTGGAAGCGCCGCGCATTGCCGGGCTCGCTCGCGCTGGCGAGCACCCGCGCGGCATCCTGGGCCCAGGTCTGCGCCGGCGGCGGATCGTTGCGGCGCGTGAGCAGCTGCAGCTGCAGGGCGCGGCGCGCGGGCAACTGCTCCGCGGGCGTGGGCACCTCGGCCGCCATCTCCAGACGCAGCAATGCCTCGGACGCATCCCCCGCCGGCCCCGACGACACCGCCTGCGCCCAGCTGCTGCGCACGCCGGCAGGCACCTGCGATCCCAGCTCCTGTGCGGACGGCAGCTGCGATGCATCGCGCTTTTCCCAGGCCGCGAGCAGCTGGGTCAGGGCTTCGCCATGCGCCTGCGCGGCCAGCCTGCGCAGCGCCGCCTGGGCGTGCTCCTGTGCCTCGCGCTGGGCGCGGAAGGCAGCGTCGCCCAGGCGCGGGCCACGGGCCTGCGCCGTGCGATCGCGGTCGCCGAAGCGGCCGCCACGGTCACCACCGTCCCGGCCGTCGCGACCGTCACGTCCCGGACGGCCGTCCCTGCGGTCCCGCTCGCCGGGGCGGCCCGGGCGGCCCGCCGGTGCGGGAACATCACGCTTGGCACCCGGACGGTCATCGCCCCGCACCGCCACCACGGGACGAGCGGGCTTCGGCGCCGCGGCGGGCGCAGCGCCGGCATCGCCAGCCGCCTCCGTGCCCTCGGCCGGGGCCGACTCGGTGGCGGCGGAAGCCTGCGTGGCGGCGGCTGAATCGGCCGCCGCCTGCTGCTGGCCGCGGATGGCTGCTTCCAGCGCGGCCAGCGCCGTGCGGATCCGCTGGGCATCGCCGGACGCATTGGCCTCCTCCACCGCCCTGGACGCCTCCAGAACCGCCCGGTCGTGGGCGCTCATTTCGCCCGCGGCCTTCTGGCGATCGGCCGTCTTGCGGTTGAAGGCCTCGTCGATGGGCTTGCGGAACGCATCCCAGAGCTTCTGTTCCTGCTTGCGGTCCAGCGGCACGGACTGGGCCTCGGCCTGCCAGCGTTGCTGCAGTGCCTTCACGGCATCGATGCGCAGCGCCGGTGCCGCGCCCAGCGCCACGGCCTCTTCGATCATGGCATGGCGGCGTGCCAGGCTCTGCTTCTGGGCTGCCTCCAGCGGCGCGGCCGCTTCGGCCATGACCTGCTTCCACTGCGGCTGCAGTTCGGCATAGACCTTTTCGTTGACGTGGCCACCCTCGCGCCAGCGATCGGAGAACTGGTGCAGCGCACGGCCCACCTGCTTCCAGTCGGACTGCGCGCCTCCCGCTGCCTGCGCGGCCGTCCAGGCCTGCAGTTCCTGGATCAGCGCGAGGCGCTGCGCCTTGTGCTCGGCCGCGTCGGAACGCACCTTTTCCAGCCAGGCTTCCACCACCTTGTGGGCGGCATTGCAGGCCTCGTCGAATTTCTTCCAGAGCGCATGGTTCGCCGGGCCGCCCTGGTCGGTCTGCTTCCACTGCTCACGCAGCTGGCGCAGGCTTTCCTGGATCTTGCGGCCGCCCAGTGCCTGGCCTTCGGGACGCTTGAGCAGCCCCTCCGCCTTGGCCACGAGGTCCTCGCGCACCTGGTCGGCGCTCCAGCGCTGCCAGCCCTGCAGTTCGCCCGCGGCGACGAGCGCGGTGTGCACGTCGTGCTCCAGGGCCGTGTCGATATGGCGGCCGTGCTGCTTCAGCACGGTGCGCAGGGCCGTGGCCGCACCTGCGGACGCCTTGCCGTGGCCCTGGGCGGTTTCTTCCTGCAGCCTGGCCAGCGCGGCGCGCACGGCCTGTTCGGCTTTCTCGCGCACCGCCGGATCGGTCTTGGCCGCCGCGCGGGCGGGGGCAGCCGGCGCAGCACCGGAAGCCGCCGTCTCGGCCAGCGGCTCGCCGCCGCGCGCGATGCGCAGTTCCTCCGCCCACACCGGCACGGGGGGCAGCGGCGCCTCGGGATTCTCGGCAGCCGCTGCGGCCTGTGCGATGGCCGGCTGGAAGGCGTTCCACACCACGAGGAGTTGCGTGCGGGAGGCCTCCAGCTGGGGCGGGAAGCGGGCCTCGACGCTGGGCCAGGCAGGGTCGCCCGACAGTTCGTCTGCCTGCTGCTGCCAGCGCTCGACGTCGGCGCGCAGCGCTTCCAGCGCCGCCTGCGCGTCGCGCCAGGGCTTGGTGGAGAGCACGTCGATACGCTGGGCCAGGAGCACGGCCGCCTCGCGCTGTACCTGCACGCGGTGCTGCAGGTCCTCGATGACCTTCATGCGCTCGGCCAGGCGGGCCTTGAGCGACGCAAGGGGTTCGCGGGACAGCGGCGCACCGGCCTTGGCCGCATCGCGCTGCCAGGCGAGCGCGTCCGCGATGTGGAAGCGGGAAGCATCGAGCAACGCGGTGGCTTTGTCGGCCCATTCGGCAGCGATGGCTTCCTGGCCCTTGGCGCGGCGGATCTCGTCGAGGCGCTCGCGCACGGCACGGGCCGCGCCCTTGTCGCGTCCGCTGAGTTCCTTGAACACTTCCTGCAACTGCTCGGGCGTGGGCTGGGTGGCCAGCCAGTCGCGGATGCGCGAGGCACGCTCGCCCGACGTGGCGGCGGAAAAGGCCCCGCCCGTCAACGCGTCCAGCGGATGCGGCTCGGAGGCTTTGGCCGGGGCCGGGGTCACTTCAGGGGCGTCAGACATTTTGTTGCGAGAAGAAAAAGGAAACATGGTTCTGGTCAGGAGGGGCCAGGTGCCGGAAGCACCAGCGCCCGTACGCCGGGGTCACGGCCCGGCCAGCGTCGAAGGCGCTATTTTGGCCCGGTTTTGTCCGCCGGTCCGGAGATACGCCTGCCGCGGCCGGGAAACGGAGGCCCGGAATGCGGCCCGAGCATGCCATATGGGGCCGGGCCGCGCGGGTACAACCACCCTCCGCACACCGCTTCAGCGCGCGGAAAGGGCCAGTTGCGCCTGCGGCGCGGCGCCCTCTCCGCGTGCATCCACGCGCGGAGCCGCCACGAACAGCCGCTCCAGCGGCACACCGCGGCGCGCCAGTTCGTCGCGCACCGCCACCGCGCGCGCCTGGGCCAGTTCGCGCAGGGCGCCCTCGGGCACCTTCATCTGGGCCAGCAGCAACGCCTCCATCTCCGGGACGGGAATGTCGCGTGCCATGCCCAGCAGGTTGCGGGGCTTGGGGATGTCCATGCGGCGGTAGAACTCCCGCAGCGCATCGGCATAGGCATGCGCCTGGGCCGCATCCGGACCACCCGGGGCCAGCGGTGCGCCCTGCACGCCCGCATCCGCGCGCGCGGGCTGGCGCCGCTGCTGCAGCGCCTGCACCTGTGAACGCAGGCGCTCGCGCTTCCAGCCGTCTTCCTCGGATTCCGCCACGGCATGGCCCGTCACGGTCAGTTGCAGGGCCGGCCGGTCGCGCAGCGATTGCGCCATCTTGTCCAGCCCCTGCAGGGCCGCGGCATCCAGTATCGCGCTGCCGGGTGCGAAAGCCACGGCCCCCTGCTCCGCCGTCCCGCCGGCGAAGGCCTTGGCCAGCAGCGAAAACGGCGAGGTCACGGCCTTCAGGACCAGGCTGCCGATGGCCCGCATGATCACCGGTCCGAGGCTGAACTGGGGATCATTGAGCGAGCCGCTGATGGGCAGGTCCAGATCGATCACCCCGTTGCTGTCCGCCAGCAGCGCCGCAGCCAGCCGCACCGGCAGGCTGGCGGGAGCGCCCTCCACCGGTTCGCCGAAGGTGAGCTGGTGCAGCACCAGCCGGTTGCCGGCGGTGAGCTGCCCGTCCGGCAATACCTTGTAGCGCACGTCCATGCTCAGCTTGCCGCGCTCGATACCGTGGCCGGCGTACTTGACGGCATAGGGCGACAGCGGCGGCAGCTCCAGATCACGCACCCGGCCCTGGATGTCCAGCGCCAGCGGCTTCGCCAGGGGGTTGATGCGTCCCGAGATCTCCAGCGGCGCCGAGCCCTGCGCCTTCCCGCTGAGCTCCAGTTCCGCCATCGCGGGCTCCCCGCCCCCGGGCGGAGGCTCGGAGGAGAACGCGCCGATGCGTCCCGCCAGATCACCGAGGTCGGCAGAGTAGTTGGGCTCGATGAAGTAGTCGGTGAACCGCACGGCCCCCGCGGACAGCACCACCGGCCCGAAACGCAGCACCGGGCCGCCGTGGGGCGCCGCGGCTTTCCGGGCTGCCGGGTCGGTGGCCGCACCGCCGGTGGCCGTGGGGCGGACCCCGGCGGC
The DNA here is from genome assembly GCF_042847045.1 of Acidovorax sacchari. Classification (NCBI taxonomy): domain Bacteria; kingdom Pseudomonadati; phylum Pseudomonadota; class Betaproteobacteria; order Burkholderiales; family Comamonadaceae; genus Acidovorax; species Acidovorax sacchari. The sequence continues at coordinate 2,710,661 of NZ_AP035783.1, read as the reverse complement.
CCCGCTGGCGGCGGCCTGGGCCGGAGCGGGCCCGGGCACAGGCTCCGGCCCGGAGGAGACATCCGGGCTGCGGACCAGGTCCTGCAGGTTGAGCCGCCCGTTCTTCTGCAACACGATGCGCGCGAAGAAATCCCGCAATGCCGTTTCCCGTACATCCACGCGCGAGGGCGCGCCGGGCGCCATCTCCCATTGCACGCCCTGGAGCGCCAGATTGCGCCAGCGCAGCAGTTCCTCGCCCCGGGGCTGTGCGGGCGGAGATCCCGCATCCGTTGCCGGCACCAGGGCCGGGGTCGGGGCGGGCGCACGTACGCGCACCTCGTCCAGCGCGGCATTGCCACGCAACGAGGCCTTCGCTCCCGCGGCCGTCGCGGCATAGTCCACGTCGCCCTCGAAACCCGCTTCGGCCCGCACGATGCGCACGTTCAGCCACGGGGCGGCATACGGCTCCAGCAGGTGCAGCGGCAACCGCTGGGCCTGCAGGCGGCCCTGCACGGCCAGCGGAGCCATCGTCAGCCGGCCTTCGTATGCCAGGCGGCCGGGTTCGCGCCGGCCGGCGTCCCACTGCCCGGACAGGGACAACTGCACCGGCGCAGCCGGACCGGTGGCCGCCTGCGGCCAGCGCAGCCCACGGGCTTGCAGCGCGATGGCGGACCAGCGCAGATCCACCGGGGATGCCGGCACCGCGTCGCGCAAGGCCACCGCCCCGCGCTCCACCGACACCTCGCCGAGCCGGACGGACCAGGGAGTACCGCCATCTGCCGGCCGCGCCTCCCGGGAAGGGCCCCGGTCGGCCGCGCCCTGCAGCGGCCAGGCATCGAACATCCAGCGCCCTTGCGCGTCGCGCTCCGCCCGCAGCCGCGGTGCCCGGGCCAGGACCCGCTCCACGGACACCGCGCGGGCGGGCACGTCGATCCACGCATTCTCCAGTTCCAGCCGCTCTGCCTGCACCCATGCGCCCGGCGGCGTTGCCGTGCCGTCCGGCGGACGGCCTGCCTCGGCGGATGGCGCGGCACACGGCCCGCCGGCCGGACAGGCCAGCGTGACCCCATCCGCCACGAAGCGCGCCACTTTCGCCACCAGGGCACCGTTGGCGTGGTTCCAGGCGACACCGGCGTCGGTCTCGATGTACGCCCCGGCGCGCGGCGCGAACACACCTGCCGCATAGCCCTCGACAGCCGAAAGCGGCAGGCCGCGCAGTGATGCCGCCACCTGCCCCCGGCCGGGCCACGCGGTGCCCGCCACCCGCAGCGTGGTGGGTGCCTCCGCACGCCCGGTGGCGCCGGACCTGCCGTCGTCCCCGGCGGCGGCGGGCCGCATGCGGGCCTGCAGCCGGAACGGAATCCCTCCCTTCCACGGCCAGGACAGCGACTGCGCTTGCGCATGGACGCCCTCCCATGCCATGGCGACCGGGCGGGCCGCGCCCTCGTCGCGCCACGCCACGCGCCCTTCCCGGACCACGAACCGGTCTATCGCCACCTGCCAGGCCCCGGAAGGCGGGCCCGCACCGCCGCTCGGCGTGGCGGCCGGAGCGCCCTGCGTGCTGCCGGCACCCGCCGCGGCGGCCCAGTCCCACTGCCCCCGGGCGTCGCGCCGCACCGCGACGTCCGGCCCGGACCACTCGACCGAAGCCAGGTGCACCGACCTGCGCAGCGGCTCCACCGATGCCGCATGGACATCCAGCGCCTGGAACGCGACGGCCCCGGAGCCCGGCGGCCCGTCCAGGCGAACGCCGGACAGGCGCGCATGCCCGCCCACGGTCAGGCGCGGCTCCGGCCCCTGGAGGAATCCGATGTCCAGTTCGGCCTCCAGCGTCCCGGCCTGCGGCCGGAGGGGCGCTCCCGCGGGCCAGTAGGCACGCAGTGGAGACAGATCCAGCCCCCGGACCCGCAGCCGGGCCTGCGTATTGCGGTCTTCCGAGAACGGCGTGCTGCGCGCTCCGGTATCGAAGGTGCTTCCATCCAGGCTGAAAGCGAGCCGCGGCGTCACCGTGACCTGCCGATCGGCGGGCAGGTTGCTGAGAAAGGGGATGCCGAGCTCCAATCCCGTCAACCGGTGCGTCTGGCCCGTCGTCCGGTCGGTGAACTCGACCGCGCCATCGCGCAGCGCCAGGTTATAGAGCGCGAACCGGGCGCCGCCACCACTTTCCCCGCCTGCCGGGCGCGCGGCGCCCAGTTGCAGCAGGTCGTCGATGTCGTAGCGGCCATCCTGTCCGCGGACCACGCGCAGCCGCGGTGCGTCGATTTCCAGAGCGTCCAGCACCGGCGCCCGGCGCACCAGGGACTGCATTTCCATGTCTATATAGAGGCGCCGGATTTCTGCCTGGGCAGGCGCACCGGGAGCCGCTGCCGCCAGGGCGATGTCATGCACGGTGAGCTCCAGCGTCCAGGGGCGGAAATCCACCTTTCCCACCGTGACGGCGCGTCCCACGAAACCGCTGCCCCAGCGCTCCAGCCCCCAGCGCACCAGGGGCGGCACGGCCAGCCAGGCCAACCCCCACACCAGCAGCAGCAAGGCGATGCCGGCGGCTACCCAGCGCGCGGCGATGGCGGCAGCGGCCCTGCGAGCATGCCGGCGTCCGCCTGCGGGATCCTTCGCCGGCTCCACATTTGATTCGATTGCACCCATGGCCGGAATTGCAGCAGATGGGCAGGCCGGCAAAGCGTAACAAGGTGAAAAACAGAAAGCCCGGCAGGGCCTGCTGGCCACTGCCGGGCTTGACGGCTGACACAACGGTCTTTTGCCATCGTTTGCGCCATGGAGGGTGAGCGTCCATGGGGCAGGAGGCAAGGTATTGCCTCCGAGGGTTTGCCGTGGAAGATTCCACCTGCCCAACCAGGGCACTGCATGCCACATGGATGGTGGTTTCCGCTTCGTCGGGCGATGCCTGGTCACTGCCAGACGCCTCCAATTTACCCAATCCGCGGGGTGCGTCCAAACGATATTTGCAATCGATCGCACCATTGCGATTGTCCAAAACTTCCTCACTCGCGAGGAGTGTCACAAGGGTTTCACGGTCGAGTGCACGAAAGCATTGTTCGAGACCCGAAAGCTGTGTTTGCATCCATGCTTTTTAGAATAAATTGATCTAATGGATAGCAGCCTTAGTATTGACCCGGCATTTGGACCCCTCCTAGAATCCGCCAGCTTCGAAAACCGAGGCTGACCACTATCTCCATCGCTGCCGAATCCGGCGAAGTCGTTCCCCCTGCACCGCTGCGCAGGCTGTTTCCACGGGAACTGGATGGCGTACCAATCCAGGCGAGATGCCTGGCACGGGAGACCCCACTACGGGGTTCGCCCGCAACAGGCCTCGACTCAGAAAGGAAGAGCTATGACAGCGTCAGGACGGGTGATCGGCGGAGTGCAGACCTTCGCATCCGATGTGATCGACGGTTTCCTCGAAATCACCCACAGCAGTTTCGCCCTGGTCGGGCTGACGGTCGCGTTCGGCGTGATCACCCTCACCGCCCGCCCGGACCTGCGGCAGGCCGGAGAGGAAAAGCTCATGGGCTGGCTGCAGGCGCGCCAGGTGGCGATGATCGGCGTGCCCATGGAGCCCGAGGCCAGCGAGCGCGCCACGGCCACGAACCCGAAGGACCTGCCCAAGGAGCAGGCCGCCGTCGCGTTCTGGCTCAGCAAGAAGTACCGGGTGGCGCCCGAACCCCTCGCCGCGCTGGTCTCCGAGGCCTACGAGATCGGCGGCCGCACCAAGCTCGATCCCACGCTCATCCTGGCCATCATGGCCGTGGAGTCGAGCTTCAATCCCTTCGCGCAGAGCGCCGTGGGCGCCCAGGGCCTGATGCAGGTCATGACGCGAGTCCACACCGACAAATACGAGAACTTCGGCGGCCATTTCGCCGCCTTCGATCCCGTGAGCAACCTGCGCGTCGGGGTCCGCGTGCTGCAGGAATGCATCGCCCGCGCCGGCTCCCTCGAAGGCGGGCTGCGCTACTACGTGGGCGCGGCCAACCTGGCCGATGACGGCGGGTACGCGATCAAGGTCATGGCGGAGCACATGCGCCTGCGCCAGGTGGCCAACGGCCGCAACGTGCCGATCTTCACGCCGCCTGCGCCGGCCGCTCCCGCGACGACGCCCCCGATGCTGTCCACCCAGGCCCCGGCGCAGACCACGCTGCCGGCCAAGGCCGCGGGTACCGCCGATGCGTCGCCCGCCGTTTCCTCGGGCGAGGACAAGCTCGCGATGCTCACCCCGGGGCTCTGACGCTCGCGGCGGTGCCATCCCGCCCTGCCGTCCGCTACACTCGAGGGGTACGCGACTGGCGATAGGCGCGGTGCATCCGCGAAGGCGGGCACCGCCGCTGACGTGGAAACCGGCAGGCACTTCATCCTGCGAACCACTGGGAAGCGTGCCGCACGGGCTGCAGGGCCCGTTGTGTTCCGCCGTTCGCCTGGGCAGCCCTTGTTTTTCCAAGGGACACCATTCACAGGACTGCCACGCCATGTACCAACGCAATATTCTTGTCGAACAAGCCGATCCCGAAGTGTGGGCCGCCATCCAGGCCGAGAACCTGCGCCAGGAGCAGCACATCGAACTGATCGCCAGCGAGAACTACGCCTCGCCCGCCGTCATGGCGGCCCAGGGCTCGCAGCTCACCAACAAGTACGCAGAAGGCTATCCCGGCAAGCGCTACTACGGCGGCTGCGAGAACGTGGACGTGGTCGAGCAGCTGGCCATCGACCGCGTGAAGAAGCTCTTCGGCGCCGATGCCGCCAACGTGCAGCCCAATTCCGGCTCGCAGGCCAACCAGGCCGTGCTGCTCGCCTTCCTGAAGCCCGGCGACACCATCCTGGGCATGAGCCTCGCCGAAGGCGGCCACCTGACGCACGGCATGCCGCTCAACATGAGCGGCAAGTGGTTCAACATCGTGTCGTACGGCCTGAACGAGAAGGAAGAGATTGACTACGACGCGCTGGAAGCCAAGGCCCGCGAGCACAAGCCCAAGCTGATCATCGCCGGCGCATCCGCCTATTCCCTGCGCATCGATTTCGAACGCTTCGCGAAGATCGCCAAGGAAGTCGGCGCCATCTTCTGGGTGGACATCGCCCACTATGCGGGCCTCGTGGTCGCGGGCGAGTACCCCAACCCCGTGCCTTTCGCCGATGTGGTCACTTCCACGACGCACAAGAGCCTGCGCGGCCCGCGCGGCGGCATCATCCTCATGAAGGCCGAACACGAGAAGGCGATCAACTCCGCCATCTTCCCGGGCCTGCAGGGCGGCCCGCTGGAGCACGTCATCGCCGCCAAGGCCGTGGCCTTCAAGGAAGCGCTGACGCCCGAGTTCAAGGCCTACCAGCAGCAGGTCGCGAAGAATGCCAAGGTGTTCGCCGAGACGCTGATCGAGCGCGGCCTGCGCATCATCAGCGGCCGCACCGAAAGCCACGTCATGCTGGTGGACCTGCGCGCCAAGGGCATCACCGGCAAGGCGGCCGAAGCGGCACTGGGCCAGGCCCACATCACCATCAACAAGAACTCCATCCCGAACGATCCGGAAAAGCCGATGGTGACGAGCGGCATCCGCGTGGGCACGCCCGCGATCACGACGCGCGGCTTCAAGGAAGAGGAAACGCGCATCACCGCGAACCTGGTGGCCGACGTGCTGGAGAACCCGCACGACGAAGCCAACCTGGCCGCGGTGCGCGAGAAGGTGCACGCGCTCACGAGCCGCTTCCCGGTCTATCGCTGACCGCAGCGCAGCCTCGAGACCGCCGCCCCCGCAATGAAGTGCCCGTTCTGCAGCCACCCCGAGACGCAGGTCGTCGAGACGCGCGTGGCCGAGGACGGGGACTTCGTGCGGCGGCGCCGGCAGTGCGGGGCCTGCGACAAGCGCTTCACGACCTATGAGCGCCCGGAAGTCAGCTTCCCCAACGTGGTGAAGAAGGACGGCCGGCGCATCGAATACGACCGCAGCAAGCTCATCGGCTCGTTCAGCATCGCGCTGCGCAAGCGGCCGGTGAGCACCACGCAGATCGACAGCGCCATCGAGCGCATCGAGGAAAAGCTGCTCAACCTCGGGCAGCGCGAAGTGCTGTCCAGCCGCATCGGCGAACTGGTGATGCGCGAGCTCAAGAAACTCGACAAGGTCGCCTACATCCGCTTCGCGAGCGTGTACCGGAGCTTCGAGGACATCGACGAGTTCCGGGCGCTCGTGGACGAGGTGCGCAAGTAGGCTGCGTGCCCGGCGGTGCCGGCCAGGCACGGCGCGTCGGCCGTGGTCCTACGCACGGGGCGCCGCACGCGCTGCACAATCGACCGGCCCGGCCGCGCCTGCGGCGACAGCCTGGCCCCTTCCCCGATCCCCCGCATTGATCCATGCAGTCCGACGCACCGACTTCCCCGTCTTCCGCACATCCATGGCAATTCTTCCGCGCCGGCGGCGTGGACCAGGTCATCATCCGCACGGGCGCGGACATCGCGCACCTGGCCGAACTGGACCAGAAACTCTGGGTGGCGCTGGCCTGCCCCACGCGGGGCGTGGAGTTCGACCCGCGCACGCTCGACCTCATCGATACCGACGGCGACGGGCGCATCCGCCCGCCCGAACTGCTGGCGGCCTGCGCGTGGGCCTGCGAACGGCTGCGCGATCCGGATGAGCTGGCCCGGCCGGGACCTGCGCTGGCCCTCTCGGCCCTGGACGGCTCCACCGAGGACGGAGCGGCCCTGGCCGAGCAGGCCCGGCGCATCCTGGCACTGGCGGGGCGCGAGGATGCGGAATCCATCACCCTGGACGAGGTGCTGGCGCGCAGCGAGAAGCTGAATGCCCAGCGCTTCAATGGCGACGGCGTGGTGTCTCCCGCCACGGCAGAGGACGATGCGGAGGCCCGGGAGGCGCTGGAGCGCATCATGGCTACCCACGGCAGCGTGCCGGCGGTGGCCGACCAGCCGGCGGGGGTGGACCGCAAGACGGCAGAGGCATTCTTCGCCGAGGTGGACGCGCTGCAGCAATGGGCGGACGGGGTGCAGGCGCATCCGGAGGGAATGCCGCTCGGAGACCGCACGCTGCAGGCAGCCCAGGCCGTGCAGGCGGTGCGCCACAAGGTGGACGACTTCTTCACGCGGGCACGGCTGGCCGCCTACGACCCACGCGTGCGCACGGCGATGCACCCGTCGGACGACGACTATGCCGCGCTGGCACGGCTGGAGCTCTCGCCCGCCTCCGACGCCGTGGCGGCCCTGCCGCTGGCGCCCTTCACGCCCGATGGCACCCTGCCGCTGGAACGCGGCATCAATCCCGCCTGGGCCGGCGCCGTGCAGGCGCTGCGCGACAAGGCCCTGGTGCCGCTGCTGGGCGAAACAGCGCGCGCGTCGTTGTCGGAGGCGGACTGGAAGCGCACGCTGGAGGCGCTGCAGCCCTGCCTGAAGCAGCTGTCGGCACGCCCCGCGACCCACCTGGACGCACTCGATGCCGATACGGTGCGCCAGCTGCACGGCAGCGGCGTGCGCGAACGGGTGATGGCGCTGATCGCGCAGGACGAGGCCGAAAAGGCGCACAACGGCCACACGCTGGCCCTGGAAAAGCTGCTGCGCTTCAAGCGGGACCTGCTTCGGCTGCTGAACAACTTCGTCTCGTTCTCGGCCTTCTACCAGCGCGAGGGGGCGATCTTCCAGGCGGGCACGCTCTACCTGGACGCCCGCAGCTGCGACCTGACGGTGCAGGTGGCCGACGCGGGCCGCCACGCCAAGCTGGCGGGGCTGGCCAAGACCTACCTCGCCTACTGCGACTGCACGCGCAAGGGCCGGAAGATGGGCATCGTCGCGGCCTTCACGGCCGGGGATGTCGATTTCCTCTTCGTCGGCCGCAATGGCGTGTTCTACGACCGCGACGGCCTGGACTGGGATGCGACCATCACGAAGATCATCGAGAACCCTACCAGCATCGCCCAGGCCTTCTTCTCGCCCTACAAGAAGTTCCTGCGCATGATCGAGGAACAGGTGGCCAAGCGGGCGGCCGCGAGCGATTCCCGGGTGGAGAAGTCGCTGGGTGCCACGGCCGGCAACCTGGCCACCGCCCCTGGCAAGACCCTGGCGAACGCCGCGGCGCCGTCGGCGCCGGCGGGCGCATCCGACACCCAGCGCCGCATGGACGTGGGCACGGTGGCCGCGCTGGGCGTGGCCCTGGGCAGCCTGAGCGCCGTCGCCGTGGGCATCTTCGCGAAATTCGTGGACCTGGGCGCCTGGATACCGATCGCGCTGCTCGGCATCATCGTGGCCATCTCGGGACCGAGCATGCTGATCGCCTGGCTCAAGCTGCGCCAGCGCAGCCTGGGCCCGATCCTGGATGCGAGCGGCTGGGCCATCAACGGCCGGATGCGCATCAACACCCGCCTGGGCGGATCGCTGTCGCAGACGGCCCACGTGCCGCCCGGGGTGCGCCGGATGCTGAACGATCCGTTCCCCGAGTCGCGCAAGCCGGCCTGGACGGCGGCCTGCGTGGCGGTGGTGCTGGTGGTGGCGGGCGTGCTGGCATGGCGCATGGGCTGGTTCCACCACCGCCCCGCCGCGCCGGCCAATGCAGCTGCGACCTCGCAGGCAGTACCGGCCTCGCCCGCCGCCAGCGGCCCGGCCGCGCCCGCGTCGGCGCCCTGAGGCCCTGAGCCCGGGCCGCAGCCCGCCTGTCGATTACAGGAAGGACGCCTGGATCGGCGGCACCGCGGGCACCACGTCGCCGCACTGGGCCCGGTGCCGCAGGGCATGGTCCATCAGCACGATGGCCAGCAGCGCCTCTGCGATGGGCGCGGCGCGGATGCCGACGCAGGGATCGTGGCGGCCCTTGGTGACCACCTCGGTGCTCTGCCCATGCACATCGATGGATTCGCGCGGGCTGATGATGGAGCTGGTCGGCTTGATGGCCAGCGACACCTCGATGTCCTGGCCCGTGCTGATGCCGCCCAGCACGCCGCCGGCATTGTTGCTGGCGAAGCCCTTGGGCGTGAGCGAGTCACCATGGGTGGTGCCGCGCTGCGCCACGCTCGCGAAGCCGGCGCCGATCTCCACGCCCTTGACGGCATTGAGGCCCATCATGGCATGCGCGATGTCGGCATCGAGCTTGTCGTAGAGCGGCTCGCCCAGGCCCACGGGCACGTTGCGGGCCTGCACGCGCAGGCGCGCGCCGCAGGAATCGCCGGCCTTGCGCAGCGCGTCCATGTACTCCTCGTAGCGGGCGACATCGGCCACGGGCGCGAAGAAGGGGTTGCGGGGAACATGGTCCCAGCTCTCGAACGGAATCTCCAGCTCGCCCAGCTGCGTCATGCAGGCGCGCAGCTCGACGCCGTACTTCGCCTGCAGCCACTTGCGCGCCACCGCCCCGGCCGCCACCGTGGGCGCCGTCAGCCGCGCCGACGAACGCCCGCCGCCGCGCGGGTCGCGCACGCCGAACTTGTGCCAGTAGGTGTAGTCGGCATGGCCCGGGCGGAAGCTCTGCGCGATGTTGCTGTAGTCCTTGCTGCGCTGGTCGGTGTTGCGGATCAGCAGCGCGATCGGCGTGCCGGTGGTGCGGCCCTCGTACACCCCGGACAGGATCTCCACCGCATCGGGTTCGTTGCGCTGCGTGACATGGCGGCTCGTGCCCGGCCGGCGGCGGTCCAGCTCCGCCTGGATGTCGGCCTCCGCCAGCTCCATGCCCGGTGGGCAGCCGTCGATCACGCAGCCAATGGCCGGGCCGTGGGATTCACCGAAATTGGTGACTGCGAAGATGGTGCCGAGTGTGTTGCCGCTCATGGCGCCGGATTATCCCAGAGCCATCCGCTGAGCCGGGCCATTCGACTCGGGCCATTGCACCAGGCAGCCAGTTCAAACATCCGCCAGCAGGCGCGGCCTTTGAACGAACACGCCCTCACCCATCAGAAGGCCGCGGAGCAGGCCAGGCCAGCAGACCCCGGGGAACCGGCTTCGCCGGGCCCCTGGGGTCGTCCCCCTTCCCGGCGCGCGCAGCGCGGCGAGAGAAGGGGGAAGGCGCGCAGCGCCTCAGGGGGTAGCTTCCTTTTCTTCTGGCCAGTCCCGGATATAGGCCTTCAGCATCTGGTTCTCGAAGTTCTGGCTGTCCACCACGGCCTTGGCCACGTCGTAGAAGCTGACCACGCCCATGAGCATCTTCTTGTCCATGACCGGCATGTAGCGCGCGTGCCGGTTGAGCATCATGCGGCGCACCTCGTCCATCTCGGTTTCGAGCGTGCAGGTGAGGGGCGCGTCGTCCATGGCGGTGCGCACGAGCATGGTGCCCACGGTGCCGCCGTTCTTCACGACGGCCTGGATGACCTCGCGGAAGGTGAGCATGCCGACCAGGTCGCCGTGGTCCATCACCACCAGCGAGCCGATGTCCTTGTCCGCCATGACCTCCACGGCTTTCGCCAGGGGTTCGTCGGCGGTGACGGTGAAGAGCGTGTTGCCTTTGACGCGGAGGATGTCGCTGACTTTCATGGGAGGTCTCCAGGGGGGCGCCGCGCCGCGGGGGCGGGCCGATCGGTGTTTCCTGCGCAATATAGCCCACAATGTTGCGCTGCGATCACACACAGGAGACAACGAATGCCCGGTTATTCCGACCCCGGCTTCGACACGCTGGCGCTGCATGCGGGCGCCGTGCCCGATCCGGCCACCGGCGCGCGCGCCGTGCCCATCCACCTGACGACCTCGTTCGTCTTCGAATCGAGCGACCATGCGGCGTCGCTGTTCAACCTCGAACGGCCCGGCCACGTGTACAGCCGGATCAGCAATCCCACCAACGCGGTGCTGGAGCAGCGCGTGGCGGCGCTCGAAGGCGGCGCCGGGGCCATCGCGGTGGCGAGCGGCCAGGCCGCGCTGCACCTGGCCGTCAGCACGCTGACGGGCGCGGGCGGGCACATCGTGGCGAGCACGGCGCTCTACGGTGGCTCGCAGAACCTGCTGCACTACACGCTGCGTCGTTTCGGCATCGAGACCACTTTCGTGCAGCCGGACGACCTGGACGGCTGGCGCGCCGCCATCCGGCCCGAGACCCGCCTGCTGTTCGGCGAAACGGTGGGCAACCCGGGCCTGCAGGTGCTGGACATCCCGGCCGTGGCGGAGATCGCCCACGCGGCGGGTGTTCCGCTGCTGGTGGACTCCACCCTCACCTCCCCCTGGCTCATGCGCCCGCTGGAGCACGGGGCCGACCTGGTCTATCACTCCGCCACCAAGTTCCTCTCCGGCCACGGCACGGTGATCGGCGGCGTGCTGGTCGATGGCGGCAGCTTCGACTGGGAGGCTTCGGGGCACTTCCCGGAGCTCTGCGCACCATACGCGGGCTTTCACGGCATGGTGTTCTCCGAGGAGTCCACCGTGGGCGCCTTCCTGCTGCGCGCGCGGCGCGAGGGGCTGCGCGATTTCGGCGCGTGCATGAGCCCGCACACCGCCTGGCTGATCCTGCAGGGCATCGAGACGCTGCCGCTGCGCATGGAACGGCACATGCGCAACACCGAACGGGTGGTGGAGTTCCTGGCGAGCCACCCCTTCGTGTCCCGCGTCGGCCACCCGATGCTGGAGTCGCACCCCAGCCATGCGCTCGCGAAGCGCCTGCTGCCGCGCGGTGCGGGCTCGGTGTTCAGCTTCGACCTGCGCGGCGACCGGGCGCAGGGCCGGGCCTTCATCGAGTCGCTGAAGGTCTTCAGCCACCTCGCCAACGTGGGCGACTGCCGCAGCCTGGTGATCCACCCCGCCAGCACGACGCACTTCCGGATGGACGACGCGGCGCTGGCGCAGGCCGGCATCGCGCAGGGCACGATCCGCCTGTCGATCGGGCTGGAGGATGCGGACGACCTGATCGACGACCTGAAACGTGCGCTGAAGGTCGCCGAAAAAGCCGGCGGAAAGGCGGGTGCGTGATGCAGGTGACCGTCAACGGCCACTCGGCCTACTGCTATACGGGCGGCAGGCCCTTCGACCCGGCGCGGCCCACCGTGGTGATGGTGCACGGCGTGCTCAACGACCACAGCGTCTGGGGATTCCAGAGCCGGCATCTCGCGCACCACGGCTGGAACGTGCTGGCGGTGGACCTGCCCGGCCATGGCCGCAGCGCGGGCGAAGCGCCGCAGAGCGTGGAGGAGGCGGCGGATTTCATCGTCTCGCTGCTGCGCGCGCTGGATGTGGAGCGGGCGGCGCTCGTGGGCCACAGCTGGGGGTCGCTGATCGCGCTGGAGGCGGCCGCGCGCCTGGGTGCCGCCGCGACGCACCTGGCGCTGGTGGGCACGGCCTACCCGATGAAGGTGTCCCCTGCGCTCATCGAAGCTTCGCTGACCGAACCCGAGAAGGCGCTGCGGATGGTGAACGTGTTCTCCCGCAGCAGCCTGGTGTCGCCCTCGGGCGCGGGCTTCTGGACCTTCGGCGCAGGCATGGCGCTCGGCCGCCGCGTGCTGCGCAGCAATCCGCACGTGAACGTGTTCCACCGGGGATTCGTGGCCTGCGACCGCTATGCGGGGGCAGAAGCCGCCGTGGCCGCCCTCGCCTGCCCGGTGCTGTTCGCGCTGGGTGCGCAGGACCAGATGACGCAGCCCCGCGCGGCCCAGGGCCTGATCGCGGCGGCGCGCGCGGCGGGGCGGGACGTGCGCGTGGAGATGCTGCCCGTGGGCCATTCCCTGATGACGGAGGCGCCGGAGGAAACGTTGCACACGCTGCGCGCCTTCCTGGGCGCCTGAGGGTGACCCTCGCGGGGGGCCTTTTCCGCGAAAGCGGAGCCGCCGCAGGGGACGCCCGAAGGGATGCGCTACGAGCGGCGGTCGGCGCCTGCGGGCAGCGCCCCGCCCTGCTGGTGGGCCTGTGACAGCTGTGGTGCGAGCAGCCGGCACAGGCCGGTGAGGTCTTCCACCACGGCGGGCTCCGGGCCCTCGTGCGGCCAGGCGATGCCGGTGCGGTTGATCCAGACGGCCTGCATGCCGGCCTGCAGGGCGCCGTGGGCGTCGAGGGTGGCGTCGTCGCCCACGTGGAGCACGGCCTCGGGCAGCACGCCGAGGCGCTGCGCGGCCTCGTGGAAGATGCGCGGATCGGGCTTGGCGACGCCGAAGGTGCGGGCCGTCACGCTTCCCTGGAAATACCCGCCCAGTCCGATGCGTTGCAGGTCCGCATTGCCGTTGGTGAGCGCCACGAGCGGATAGCGCGGCGCGAGGAATTCGAGGGCGGCGATGGCGTCGTCATACAGGTCCACCCGCTGGCGCTCCGCGAAGAACAGCTCGTAGGCCGCTTCGGTGAGGGATTCGTCCTCCCCGGCCCGCCGCAGCGCCGCGCGGATGCTTTCGCGCCGCAGGGCGCTCAGGTCGTGGGAGAGATGGGCATGCGCCTGCACGACATCGGCGCGGATCACGGCGGCCGTTTCGGCATCGGCCAGCAAGGCGGCCGTGGCCGGGGCGCGCGTTCCCAGCCAGTCCCGCAGCACCTGCTCGGCCCTCCGGATGGCCGGCCAGATCGGCCAGAGGGTGTCGTCGAGATCAAGGGTCATCGCGCGGATGCGGGCGGTATCGAGCATGGTGGCCGAGAATAGCGCAACCATTGCCTCCCCCCCATCCCTTACGCGCCCATGAACGCATCCGCCGCCGACCGCTCCCAGACCGCCCCGATGCCCCGCACCGCCGTGCTGCTGTGCAACCTGGGCACGCCCGAGGCGCCCACCGCGCCCGCGCTGCGGCGCTATCTTGCACAGTTCCTGTCCGACCCGCGCATCGTGGAGATTCCCCGCGCCGCCTGGCTGCCCATCCTGCACGGCATCATCCTGCGCATCCGGCCGGCCAAATCCGCAGCCAAGTACGCCAGCATCTGGATGCCCGAGGGTTCCCCCCTGGCCGTGTGGACGGAGCGCCAGGCGACGCTGCTGCGTGGATGGCTGGGCGAGGCGGGGCTGCGGGTGCAGGTGCGGCATGCGATGCGCTACGGGCAGCCGTCCATCGCCGGCCAGTTGAAGGCCCTGCAGGCCGGGGGCGTGGACCGCGTGCTGGTGCTGCCGCTCTATCCGCAATATTCGGGCACGACCACCGCGAGCGTGTCGGACGATGTGTGCGCCTATGCGCTGCGCACGCGCCGCCTGCCGGAGCTGCGTTTCGTGAACAGCTACCACGACCATCCCGCCTACATCGACGCGCTGGCACGCAGCGTGCGCGCCCACTGGCAGCGCGAGGGCGGGCCGGCAGAACAGCTGGTGATGAGCTTCCACGGCATCCCGGAGCGCGCCGTGCGCCTGGGCGACCCCTACCAGCAGGAGTGCCTGGCGACCGCCGCGCTGCTGGCACAGGCGCTGGGCCTGGCGCCGGAGCGCTACCGGGTCACCTTCCAGTCCCGCTTCGGCAAGGCCAAGTGGCTCGAGCCCTACACCGAGCCGACGCTCATCGAGATGGCCCGGGGCGGCACGCGCAGCGTGGATGTGATGTGCCCGGGGTTCACCAGCGACTGCCTGGAAACGCTGGAGGAAATCAACCAGGAGGCGCGCGAGGCCTTCCTGCATGCGGGCGGCAAGGAATTCCGCTATATCCCCTGCCTGAACGCGGACAGCACCTGGATCACGGCCCTGAGCCGGATCGCGCAGGAGCACCTGTCGGGCTGGGATACCGGGATGCCGCCTCTCGCGGCCGCTGCCCGCTGAGCACCTGCAGCCAGTCCGGCCCTCACACCAGGGGCGTGCGCGCCAGGCGGCGGGCGTTCGCCACCGCCGCCCGGTGGACCGGGACGAGCCCCTTGCCGAACACGCCGGCCGCCGCGTCCTGCCACTGGCGCGCCAGCTGCGGGCCGGTGGCCGCTGTCCAGGGCGTCCACCACAGCCGCATCATGCTGGCCGCCATGGCCTGCTGGGCCAGCAGGGCCTGCATGCCCATGGCGGCCCAGGACTGCATGAAGGCCCACTGCTTCTCGGCGACCATGCGGCCGAATTCGCGCCGGTCGCGCTGAGAGGGGTTGGCGCCAGCGAGGGCCATGCGCGCCACGCGGTGCGCGACGACGGGGGGCACGGCCATGGCGAGTTCGGCCCCCTGGCGTGCCAGGGAACGGGTGCGGCGGGACGAAGGACCGGACATGGGCATTCCTCGAAGTGGCGGCCCCCCACTCTACCGGCCGGCCCGGGCGCCGGCTCCGAGCAACCGCGCGCGCCGCGGGGGTTTACCCGCAGGGGAGGCCGGGCTGCCGCAGGTCAGTCCGGCACGGCGATGGCACCGCTGGTGATGGCGATGGCATCGGCCGCCGCCGGAGTGGCCGCGATGGGTGGCACGTTCGCGGCGGTGATCGCGGGAGCGCTGCCCGGCGTGCCGCCGCGCGGCACGGTCCGCACCACCTGGCTGGCCGGCAGCGGCTGGCCGCTCACGAGGTGCGCGTACATGGCATCCAGCGCCCGGTTGAGGTACAGGTGCAGGGGTATGTAGCGGCTGTCGTATCCCGGCAGCGTGGCAGGCAGGCCGATGAAGGCATCGAAATGCTGGGCGTTCGTGACCTCGATGTAGCTCAGGCGGCTGGCCGGACCTTCCACGCGCCGGTTCAGGGCGGCGTAGGGGCGCGAGGTGTGGTTGACCGGGATGAGCGCGTCGTCGCGGCCGTGCACGATGATGGCGGGCTTGCCCTGCAGGTTGCCGGTGCGGCGGGTTTCGTCGAGGCCGGCCTGCAGGCGCCGGGCGGCCGTGTCGGTGCCCGTCACCAGGCTGCGCAGGCAGAGCGCGCCTTCCAGGTTCCATGTGGGCACGCCTGCGGCGTTGAACGAGAACAGGTCGCGCACCGGCACGCCGCGGCTGCGGTCGTTGACAAGCTGCACGCCGGCGGTGGGCGGGATGCCGTTGCCGGTGGCGAACAGGGTGTTCGTCACCGCGGCGGGCGTGGGCTGCACCGCGCCGATGGCCGACGTGGTCGCGAAGCTGTAGCCGCACAGCCGGTCCTGGACGCTGGCGCGCGAGAGCGCGTTGGCATAGGTGACGGCAATGGACGGAGCCACTTCGAACGCCGCGAGCGAGGCGTGCAGCGCTCCCGACTCGGGCTCCCAGCCATAGGCCGTCAGGCGCGCCAGGGCTTCTTCCGCCTGGGCGGCCGTGGTGGTGGCCGAGAGCAGGCCCTGGGCCTTCAGGCCGGCGCAGCGGTTGGCGGCCACCGGGAAGGCCGGGTCCGCGAAGCGGATGGCGAAGGCCGCCGCGAAGGGCGTGGAGGCCAGCGAGGGCGCGAGCGCGGCGCAGGCCTGGTAGAGATGGGCCTGGGTGGTGTAGTCGATCAGCGGAAGGCCGTTCACGGCCACGGTGCGCCCGCCGCGCTGCACGGTGATGCCCGCGTTGGCCGGCATCTGCACCGACGGCTCCGACACGGCCACGCCGTCGATCAGGCCCTGGGTGTCCTGCTCGGCGGCCGCGATCGCCGCACCGCCGCCGTTCGACAGGCTGGAGGCGATCACCGTCGTGTTGGCCGGCGTGAAGGTGCGCAGCGGCTGCCCGCCCGGTGAGCGGTCGCCGAAGCGCTCGTTGAGGATATAGAACGCGAACTCGACCGCCTGCAGGGTGGAGCGGCCCCAGTCCTTTTCCGGGTTCTGCCCGGAATGCGCGTGCTTGAACGCCAGGCGCTGCGGCGTGGCCGCATTGAAGGCCGCCAGGTCCGCTGCCGACAGGCCCGCGTTGAAGGCGGCGCGCGTGCCCGCGAGCGTGGCGCTGGTGCGCGTGCCGTCGATCAGCGCGACGGTATCGGCCTGCAGGTCGTGGGGCGCGGTGCCCGTGCCCTTGTCCGTATAGGCCACGGCGCAGCCGCGCTTGAGGCCCCACTCGCCGGTGGGAATGCCGCCGTAGATGCCGCGCGAGCCCGACGAGGTGGCGGTGATGATGCACGGGCGCGTGCGGTCGAAGGCATCCGGCACCTGCACCATCAGGGTGACGTTGCGGCGCCCCGAGCCGTCGTCCGAATAGGCGATGGCTTCCGTGCCGGCCACCATGCCCTCGCCCGCTGTCGCGCGGCCCTGGATGTCCACGTTCGGACCGTAGAGCCGGCCGTAGCCCCCGTCGGAGGTCGTGTCCACCAGCGCCCGGTAGTTCACGTAGATGGCATTGCGCCGCAGCTCATCCGCCGTGGGCTGGCTGCCCGCGTAGCCCGGCGGTGCATCGTCCTGCAGGCCGGAGCGGCCCAGGCCGCCGGTCAGCAGGTCGTCGCCGACGCCGTCGTAGCTGGCCTGGCGCAGGTCGTTCAGGTAGGACGGGCGGGCATTGAAGTCGTAATCGACCGATGCACCGCTGCCCCCGCCCCCGCAGGAGGAAGCGGCCAGGGCGGCGATGAACAGGGGGACGGTTTTAAAGACGACGGTCATGGGCTGAAATCTCCTCTCTGGGGTGGCCGGAGTATGAGGCTATCCGCGCCCGCCAGGGGGCATCCGGCCACCGGTTCGCCGCAGCGCTGCCCGGCAGGCAGCGGGTCGGCCCTTTCATACATTCCATAAATTTCAATGCGAACCATTCGCAATATCTTTTAGAATGGCGGTTTGCGAACAGTGCCCTGGTGGGGTGCCCCGGCGGACGCTCCCGTCCCCGGGGCCTGCTGTGCCGACCCCGTCGGCGCCTCTCGCTCCCCCGGCCGGCACGCCCTCCAGCCCCAGCAGCCCATGCCCTCGACGCCCGCCTCCCTCACCGGGCCGCAATCCCCTGCGGCCAGCCCAGGTCTCTCCGATTCCCAGGCGTTCGCCGCGCCGCACGCGGAAGCGGCCCGTCCGGGCCGTGTGTGGGGATGGCCCATCGCCCTGGGCGTGCTCACGGCCAGCGGACTGGTCAGCGCCCTGGTATCGGACGGCTGGGGCGATACCTGGTCGTGGGTCGCGCTGGGCGTGCCCGTGGCCGTGATGGCGTGGTTCGGCTGGCTGCGGCGGCGCGGCTGACTCCGGCGCCCTCCAGGGCTTCCGTCCGGCCCCCTTCCCCGCTGCGCCGCCGTGCGCCACACCGACCGCGGCCCTTCCCCGCTTTCCCCTCCACTCCCTCCGCGTCTCGCGCTCCACCCATCCAGGCCCTCCGTCATGTTCCGCCCCCATCCCCTTGCCCTTGCCGCTTCCCTCGCCCTGCTCGGCACCCAGGCCGGCGCGCAATCCGCCGCGCCTGCCGCCACCGACGCGCCGGCGCTGTCGACGGTGACCGTCAACGCCAGCGCCGATGCCTCGGCCCAGGGCCTCTCTCCCGCCTATCCCGGCGGGCAGGTGGCGCGCGGCGGACGCGCCGGCATCCTGGGCACGAAGGATGCGATGGACACCCCCTTCAGCATCACCAGCTACACCAATGAGCTGATCCAGGACAAGCAGGCCCGGAGCGTTGGGGAGGTGCTGCAGAACGACTCCGGCGTGCGCCTGGCCCGCGGTTTCGGCAATTTCCAGGAGGCGTACTTCATCCGCGGCTTCGTCCTCGGCTCCGACGACACGGCCTACAACGGCCTCTACAGCCTGCTCCCGCGCCAGTACATCGCCACAGAACTGTTCGAGCGCGTGGAAGTGCTGCGCGGCGCCTCCACCTTCCTGTCGGGCGCCACGCCGTCGGGCGGCGGCATCGGCGGCGCGGTCAACCTGCTGCCCAAGCGGGCGCCCAACGAGCCGCTGTCGCGCGTGACGGTGGGCACGGGGTCGGGCGGCCGCATCGAGACGGGGGTGGACATCGGCCGCCGCTTCGGGCCGGACGGCAGCACCGGCATCCGCTTCAATGCCGCCTACCAGGACGGCGACACCGCCGTGGACCATGAAAAGAGCCGGCTCGGCCTCGTGGCCCTGGGCCTGGACTGGCGCAGCCGCGACGTGCGCCTGTCGGGCGACATCGGCTGGCAGGACCACCGCCTGAAGGGCACGCGGCCGAACGTGTCGCTGTCCGGCGCCACCGCCGTGCCCGCCGCGCCGGATGCCTCCGCCAATTTCTCGCAGCCCTGGGCGTACTCCAACGAACGCGACGTGTTCGGCACGTTCCGCGGCGAGGTGGACCTGTCGCCCGGCATCACGGCCTGGGGTGCCTGGGGCATGCGTCGCGGCAAGGAAGCCAATTCGCTCGCCAACCTGACGGTGACCGACGCCGCCACGGGCGCGGGCACGGCCTACCGCTTCGACAACACCCGCAAGGACCGCGTGGACACCGGCGAAATCGGCCTGCGCGGCAAGCTGCGCACCGGCGCGGTGGGCCATGAATGGGTGGCGGCCGTGTCATATTTCGAGGCCGAGAAAGACAACGCGTACGCGATGGACTGGCGCAACACCATCGCCTCCAACCTCTACCAGTACCGCCCCACCGCGCAGCCGGCCTTCAGCGCCGCCACGCTGTATGGCGGCACGCTGGCCAGCCCCCGTCTCACCGGCCGCACGCGGCTGCTCAGCTACGCCCTGGGCGACACGCTCTCCTTCCTGGACGATACGGTGCTGCTCACCGTGGGCCTGCGCCACCAGCGCCTGGACACCTCCGATTTCGCCTACGGCACCTCCGCGCTGCTCGCACATTACGAGCAGAGCCGCAACAGCCCCATGGCGGGCCTCGTTTTCAAGATGGCGCCGCAGTGGTCGCTCTACGGCAACTACATCGAGAGCCTGAGCCAGGGCCAGACCGCTCCGGCGACCGCCAACGGCGCGCCCGTGGCCAACAGCGGGCAGCAACTCTCGCCCTATGTCGCCAAGCAGAAGGAAGTGGGCGTGAAGTACGACGGCGGCCGCCTGCGCGGGTCCCTGGCGCTTTTCAGCACCACCAAGCCCCGCGCCTACGTGGATGCCTCGAACGTGTTCAGCGCCTCCGGCAGGGACCGCCACCAGGGCGTGGAACTGGACGTGCAGGGCGAAGCCATGCGCGGCCTGCGCCTGCTGGGCGGCGTGACCTGGCTGGACGCGAAGCAGCAGAGGACGGGCAGCGCAGCCACCGACGGCAAGCGCGTGATCGGCGTGCCGCGCGTGCAGGCCAATGCCGGCGTGGAGTGGGACGTTCCCGGCATGCCCGGCCTGGCGCTGGATACGCGCGCCGTCTACACGGGCGCCAGCTATGCCGACGGCGCCAACGCCCTGCGCGTGCCCGGCTGGACCCGCCTGGACCTGGGTGTGCGCTACGCCACGGAATGGAGCGGCCGCCTCGTGACGCTGCGCGCCCGCGTGGACAACGTGGCCGATCGCAACTACTGGGCCTCGTCCGGCGGCTACCCCGGCTCGGGTTACCTCGTGGTGGGCGGGCCGCGCACCTTCACGCTGAGCGCCAGCGTGGATTTCTGAGCGCGGATTTTCGCCGGAGCAGGACGACGACATGACCCCCAAAGCCCTCAAGACCTGGTCCTGGCTGCACAAGTGGAGCAGCCTGGTGTGCACCGTGTTCATGCTCCTGCTCTGCCTGACGGGGCTGCCGCTGATCTTCCACCACGAGATCGGCCACTTGCTGGGCACGGAGGTCGAGGCACCGCCGATGCCCGGGGAAACGCGCCGGGTCAGCCTGGACCGGGTGCTGGAGGTGGCACGCGCGCAGCATCCGGACCGCATCGTGCAGTTCGCGTCGCAGGACGCGGACGACCCCAACGTGTGGTTCGTCACGCTCACGCACACGCCCGCTCCGACCACCGACTTCCGCTCGGTGGCGGTGGACGGCCGCACCGGCGCCATCCTCGCGCAGCCGCGCTTCGACCAGGGTTTCATGTACGTCATGTACAAGCTGCACGTGGACCTGTTCGCGGGGCTGCCGGGCAAGCTCTTCCTGGGCTTCATGGGGCTGCTGCTGCTCGTGGCCATTGTCTCGGGCGTGGTGCTGTACGCGCCCTTCATGCGCAAGCTGGACTTCGGCACGGTGCGCGAGCAGCGTTCCACCCGCGTGAAATGGCTGGACCTGCACAACCTGCTGGGCATCGTCACCCTGGTGTGGGCCTTCGTGGTGGGCGGCACCGGCATGATCAATACCTGGGCCGACCTGGTCATCAAGTACTGGCAGCACGACCAGCTTTCGTCGCTGCTGGCGCCCTATGCGGGCCAGCCCGTCACCCCGCAGGCCGAACGCGGCTCGCTGCAGCAATCGCTGGACGCGGCGCTGGAGCGCGCCCCGGGCATGCGCCTGTCGTTCATCGCCTTCCCGGGCACCGCGTTCTCCAGCCCGCACCACAACACCTTCTTCCTGCGCGGCAACGAACCGCTCACGTCTCGGCTCTACCAGCCCGTGCTGGTGGACGCGCGCATGGCGCAGGTCACGGCTGCGCCGGAGTTGCCCTGGTACCTGACCGCCCTGCTCATCTCCCAGCCGCTGCACTTCGGCGACTATGCCGGCATGCCGATGCAGATCCTCTGGGCGCTGCTCGACATCGCCACCATCATCGTGCTCGGCAGCGGGCTCTACCTGTGGCTGAAGAAGGGTTCGGGCGCCACGCAGAAGGACACGGCCTCCCGCCGCCAGCGCGACGGGGCGCCCGAAGGCGCCCCGCTGGAGCCGTCCGCGGCGCGCACCGCGGGGAACTGATAACTCACGAGACAACGCCGGGCCAGCAGCGCAAAAGCCACCTCGGGCACGACCACTCGGAAGGCCGCGGAGCAGGCCATGCCAGCGGCCGCCGCGCAAGGGCCGCCCCGCCGCGCTGGCTGCGTCTCCCTTCCCACGCGCAGCGTGAGAGAAGGGGGAAGGCGCGAAGCGCCTCAGGGGGTTGCCACACGCAACCGCCGGGCGGCCCAGCCGCGCAGCAGGCGGGGCAGCACCAGCACGGCCACGACGATCACGATGAGCGTGAGCGACATCGGCCGCGTCACGAACACCGACCAACTGCCCTCGCCGATCGAGATCGCATTGCGCATCTGCGCCTCGGCCAGCGGCCCGAGGATCATGCCGACCACCACGGGCGCGGTGGGGAAGTCGAAGCGGCGCATCATCACGCCCAGCAGGCCGATGCCGTAGAGCAGGAACAGGTCGAACGCGCTCTGGCGCATGCCGTAGGCGCCCACCGTGGCGAAGATCAGGATGCCCGCGTAGAGCTGCGGCTTCGGGATCTTGAGCAGCTTCACCCACAGGCCCACCATGGGCAGGTTGAGCACCAGCAGCATCACGTTGCCGATGTAGAGGGATGCGATCAGCGCCCAGACCAGTGCGGCCGAGCTGGTGAACAGCTGCGGGCCGGGGTTGATGCCGTAGTTCTGGAATGCGCCCAGCAGCACCGCCGTGGTGTTGGAGGTCGGGATGCCCAGCGTGAGCAGCGGGATGAGCGCGGCGGTGACGGTGGCGTTGTTGGCGGCTTCGGGGCCGGCCACGCCTTCGATGGCGCCCTTGCTGCCGAACTCCTCGCGGTCCGCGCCCCTGGCCAGCTTCTTCTCGGTCGCATAGCTGAGGAAGGTCGGGATCTCGGTGCCGCCGGCGGGAATGCAGCCGAACGGCGTGCCCAGCAGCGTGCCGCGCAGCCACGCGGGCACGGAGCGCTTCCAGTCGCGCGCCGTCATGTGGACCCGGCCCATGGGGTTGCGGGTGTCCACCTGCCGGCCCTCGTACATGGCGGCATACAGCACCTCGGCCACCGCGAACAGGCCCACGGCCACCAGCACGATGTCGATGCCGTCCAGCAGTTCGGGCTGGCCCAGCGTGTAGCGCGCCGCGCCGGAGATCTGGTCCATGCCCACGCAGCCCAGCGCGAGGCCGAGGAACAGCGCGGTGAGGCCGCGCACCGTGCTCTGGCCGAGCACCGCGCTCACCGTGGTGAAGGCCAGCACCATCAGCATGAAGTATTCGGGCGGCCCCAACTTGACCGCGAACTCGGCGACGGAGGGCGCGAACAGCGTCACCACCACGGTGGCGATGGTGCCGGCGACGAACGAGCCGATGGCCGCCGTGGCCAGGGCCGCGCCCGCGCGCCCGCTCTTGGCCATCTTGTTGCCCTCCATCGCGGTGACCATGCTGGCCGTTTCACCGGGCGTGTTCAGCAGGATGGAGGTGGTCGATCCACCGTACATGGCGCCGTAGTAGATGCCGGCGAAGAAGATCATGGAGGCCGTCACCTCCACCTTGGCCGTGATGGGCAGCAGCATCGCCACGGCCACGGCGGGCCCGATGCCGGGCAGCACGCCCACGGCCGTGCCGAGCGCGCAGCCCACCAGGGCCCACAGCAGGTTGGCGGGCGTGGCCGCCGTCGCGAAGCCCTGCAGCAGGGCGTTGAAAATATCCATCATCACAGCCATCCCGTTTGCGTGAGCCCCGGCAGGTTGATCGCCAGGAATTGCGTGAAGGCCCAGAACACCGGCGCGGAAATGGCCAGGCCGGTGAACACGTCCACGGCCCAGGTGCGTGCGGCGCCCGCGGCCGGCTGGCGGCCCGCGCGGCGCAGGCCCTGCACGGCCAGCACGTAGCAGAGCGTGCAGCTGACGATGAAGCCCACCGTGCCGATGAGCGCGGCATTGAGCAGCAGCCCGGCCGATACCCAGACGAAGGCCTGCCTGTCCGCGCGGGCCGCACCGCCGGGTGCGCCCAGGGAGCGGAAGCCGCCGGAGGCCGCTTCCCAGAGCAGGAATCCGCCGCAGACGGCCAGCACGGCCGCGACCAGCCAGGGCAGGAAGTTCGGGCCCACGCCGCCGTAGCCGGCGTCGCCGGGGATCTGCAGGGCGCCCGCGGCGAGCGCCGCCGCCACGAGCAGCACGCCGCCGCCCACGATGGTCTGGGCGCGCCGGGACGGGACGGCGCCCTCGTCGCTGTCGGCATCCGCCGCGGTAGGAGCAAGAGGCTCTGACATGATGGGTGTCCTCGGGAAAACGGCCGTGGCGCGCAGGCGCGCCGCCCGGCCGCGCGAAGCGGTAGGAGAAAGAGGAAAACTCGGGAAGCACGGCGGGCATGGCGCCCGCCGCGGCGGTCAGACCATGCCGGCCTTGACCATGGTGGCGCGCATGCTGGCGAACTCGGCATCCACGAAGGCGCCGAATTCATCGCCCGCGAGCCAGGCGGCGGTCCAGTCGTTCTTCTCCATGGATTCGGCCCAGCTCTTGCTCTTCGTCGCCTGGGCCACCATGTCGATGAGCGCCTTGCGCTGCGGCGCGGAGATGCCCGGGGGCGCATAGACGCCGCGCCAGTTGCCGATCTCGACGTTGATGCCCTGCTCCTTGAGCGTGGGCACGCTCGAGCCCTTCAGGCGCTGGCCCGACGTGACGGCCACCGGCACCATCTTCTTCGTGTTGATGTATTCGGCCATCTCGCTGTAGCCGCCACCGCCGATGGTGACGTTGCCGCCCAGGATCGCCGCGACGGATTCGCCACCCCCACGGAACGCGACATAGTTGATCTTAGCCGGGTCCACGCCGACCTCGCGCGCGATCATGGCCGCCGCGATGTGCTCGGTGGAGCCGCGCGAGCCACCGCCCCACTTCACGCTGCCCGGGTCCTTCTTGAGCTGGGCGATCACCTCGGCCATCGACTTGAACGGCGAGTTGGCGGGCAGCACGAACACGTTGTATTCGCTCGTCAGGCGCGCGATCGGCGTGGCCTGCGACAGGTTGACCGGCGGCTTGCCGGTGATGATGCCGCCCACCATGACCGAGCCCATCACCATCAGGGAGTTGGGGTCGCCCTTGGCGGAATTGACGAACTGCGCCAGGCCGATGGCGCCGGCCGCGCCGCCCTTGTTGTCGTAGGTGACGGACGAGGCCACGCCCGCGTCCTGCATCGCCTTGCCGAGCGCACGGCCGGTGGTGTCCCAGCCGCCGCCGGGGTTGGCGGGCAGCAGCATCCGGATGGCGGCTGCGGCGCGGGCCGACAGCGGCAGCGTGCCCGCGGCCGCGAGGGCCGCCAGGGATTTGAGGAAGGTATCGCGACGCATGTCTCTTGTCTCCTTGTGGTTTGGCGAACGGGGCCGATGATGCGCCCGCTTCCTGTCAAACGGCTGTCCGCCGACTCAGGGAAAACACCCATGGGGGCACCGGCAGCGCCCGGTGCTATGGTCCCGCGCATGCAATTGCTTCTCGTGGAAGACGATCCCGCCATGCAGGCCACGCTGCAGCGTTCGCTCGCGCGCCGCGGCATGGAAGTGACCGCGCTCGGCGACGGCCGGGCCGCGCTGGCGCAGTGGGCCTCGCGCCCGCCCGATGCCGTGGTGCTGGACCTGACGCTGCCCGGGCTGGACGGCCTGCAGGTGTTGCAGCAGGCGCGGGCCCGGGGCCTGCGCACGCCGGTGCTGCTGCTCACCGCCCGCGGCACCGTGGGCGACCGGGTGCTGGGGCTCAATGCCGGCGCCGACGACTACCTGCCCAAGCCGTTCGACCTGGACGAACTGGAGGCGCGCCTGCGCGCGCTGGTGCGCCGGCTGGGGGACCTGTCGGAAGCGCGGCCGCCCGCCGCGCCCTCCACGGTGTCCATCGGCGCGATCCGCTACGAGAAGGACAGCGGGGCCATCTACCGCGATGGCGAGGTGATGGAGCTGACGCCGCGCGAGCTGGCCCTCATGCACGCCCTGCTCGCCCAGCCGGGCCACGCCGTGGCCAAGGAGCGGCTTTATGAACTGGTGTTCCCTGGGCAGCTGGATGTGCAGTACGAAGCCATCGAAGTGGTGGTGTACCGGCTGCGCAAGAAGCTGGCAGGTACCGGGCTCACGCTCATGACGCTGCGGGGGCTGGGCTACCTGCTCAAGGCCGACGCATGAGGCGCGCACGGGGGAAAACGGCGTGAACCGCGGCCGGGCCGACCGGTCCCAGTCGCTGAGGCGGCGGCTGCTGCTGGGCATCCTGGTGCCGGTGGCGCTGTTCATCGCCTACAACACGGCCAGCCTCTACCGCCAGACGCTGTCGGCCCTGCACACGGCATACGACCGCACGCTGCTAGCGTCCGCCAAGACGATCGGCGAGCAGATCGACGTGTCGGGCTATGACGGGCAGGCCCGGCTGCGGGCCACGGTGCCCTACTCCGCGCTGGAGGCCTTCGAGGCGGACAACCAGAGCCGCATGTTCTACCGCGTGTCGGACCTGCACGGCGGACTGGTGTCGGGCTTCGCCGAGCTACCGTTCTGGCATGGGCGCATTCCTGCACGGCCGCCCTATGCCGCGCTGGTGGACTTCTACGACGACGAATTCCGCGGCCAGCCGGTGCGCGTCGCCGTGCTGCTGCAGCCGGTCGCCAGCCCGACGGGCCGCGGCATGGCGGTGATCCAGGTGGCCGAAACCCTGGAGCTGCGGCGCACCCTCGCGCTGCAGATCCTGCAGGCCACCCTCGCCCGCCAGGCCCTGCTGGCGCTGGTCGTCGCGCTGATCGTGGCGCTGGTGGTGCAGTGGGCGGTGCGCCCGGTGCGGCAGCTCAGCGAGCAGCTGCAGAACCGGCCCGAGGAGGACCTGCGCCCCCTCGAAGCGCCCGGTGCGCCGCGCGAACTGCAGCCCCTGGTCGAGGCCACGAACCACGTGATGGGCCGGCTGGCCCACCTGCTGGCGCACCAGCAGCGCTTCGTGCGCGATGCCTCGCACCAGCTGCGCACGCCCCTGGCCGTGCTGAAGGTGCAGGTGCAGTCGGCGCTGCGCGGCGACGTGGCGCCCCGGCAGGCGCTGCTGGAAATCCGCGACACCGTGGACCGCGCCACGCAGCTCGCCAACCAGATGCTGGCGCTCGCCAAGGTGGAGCAGTTGCGCCAGCAGAGCGCGCCGCCCGTGACCCGCCTGGACGAGGAGCTGCGCGCGATCGCGCTCGAGCTTTCGCCCCTGATCGCTCAGCGCGACCTGGATTTCGGCATCCACACGGAGCCCGCTCCCGTGCAGGCCCACGAGTGGATGCTGCGCGAACTGGCCCGCAACCTCCTGCACAACGCGATCCGGCACACGCCCGAATCCGGCCTGCTGTCGGTCGAACTGGTCACGGACGGGCGCCATGCGGCACTGACGGTGGCCGACAGCGGACCGGGCATCGACGCCGATCTGGCGCAGCGCCTCTTCCAGCCGTTCTCCGCGGGCGACGTGCGGACCGGCTCCGGGCTGGGGCTGGCCATCTGCCAGGAAATCGTGCGGGCGCTCGGCGGGCAGATCGAACTGTCGAACCGCATGGACGGCAGCCGCGTGGCCGGCCTCGATGCCGTGGTGCGGTTGCCGCTGGCCCGGGACGGCCATGCGCCGGGCACGGAGAGGAAGAGGTCCATGCCCTGACGACGGCGCAAAGAAATGCCCGCCACGGAGGGCGGGCCCAAGTCGGGCAGGCGCTGCGGCCCGGTCACAGCCCGAATCCCCGGGAGGCGCCATGCGCCCGCCCGGTGCCGTCGATTGTGGGCATGCCCCTTACGAATGGCTGACAGCCAGCGGCAGCCGGGCACCCGCGTGCGGCCGGCACGTCACATCCGGGTCAGGGCATGCCGGCGGGGCCCGCTGCGCCCCCGATGCCGGCAATGGCGGCCGCGATCCGGTCCAGCAGAGCATCGTCGGTGCGAGCGATGTTGAGACGCACGTGCGATTCGATCATCTCGCTCGTGAAAATGCTTTCGTTCGCGACCATGACGCCGTACGCGGCCAGAGCCCGCCATACAGCCCCGCCATCGATGGCTTCGCCGGGAGACATCCACAGGTACATGCCCGCTCCCGTCTCGGCCGCCTGCCAGCCCCGCGCGCGAATTTTCGCCAGCAGCGCCTTGCCACGGGCAGCCAGCTTTTTCTGCAGCTTCTCGCAATGCTGCTCGTAGCCGCCTTCGCTGAGCAGGTGGTGCACGATCTGGTCCGTGAGCAGCGAGGAGTGGATCGCGCTGACCGAGCGCATCAGCATCAGTCGCCTCATGCGCTGGCTGTTGGCCACCAGGAAGCCGGACCGCAATGCCGGCGCCACGGTCTTCGAGAAACTGCCGATATGGATCACCCGCTCGAAATGGTCCAGCGCCGCCAGGCGTGCCGTCTCGCCCAGCCGGCTGCGTGGCAGCAGGTCGCCGTAGGTGTCGTCATCCACGATCCACATGTCGTGCTGCTCCGCGAGCTTGAGCAACTGGTGGGCCTTGCGCGGTGACAGGTTGGTGGATGTCGGGTTCTGGAGCACCGAGCTGCAGAGGAAGGCCTTGGGCTTGTATTGCTCGCACAGTTCCGCGAGCCGTTCCAGGTCCGGACCGTCCTCCAGGCGCTGCACACGCAGTATCCAGATGCCGCTGGCGAGCAGGCGCTGGGTATGGATGAATGATGCCGGCTCCTCCACCACCACGTACTGGCCCTGGTAGAGCAGCGACCAGATCACGAGATTCAGCGCATCGGCGCCCCCCGCCGTGGTCATGATCTGGTCGGGCGTGGCATCGATGCCGGCCATCCGCAGCTTGGCCACCAGGGCTTCGCGCAGCGGCGGCCACCCGCGGTGGTCCGAATATTCGGACAGGTTCGCAGGTGGCCGGGCAGCCAGTGACCGCAGGGCACCGGACAGCACCTCGGTGCCGATCCACTCGGCGGGCAGCGTGCCGAGTGCGGAATCGCCATCGGGCCCCCTGGAATACAGCAAATGGTCCCAGGCATTCTGGGCCGGCGGCCCGTTCCACCGTTGTGGCGAAGCCGGTTTGCCCACTTGAAGGGCCTCGGGCGATACGTAGAAGCCCGAGCCACGGCGCGCCTCCAGGTAGCCCGCTGCCACCAGCTTGTCGTAGGCGCGCAGAACGGTTTCATTGCTGATGTCCATGCTGGCTGCCATCGCGCGTACCGATGGCAGCCGCTCCCCGACAGCCAGCGCCCGGTTTTCGATCCGGCCCCTGACGTCATCGAAGATCCGGTCGATGAGCGCTCCGCTGGCGCGGGCGGCCTGTGGCGAGGCCTGGTTTTTCTGCGGCCTGGGGCCCGGCTTCGGCTTGGGGGTGGCTGGCATGGACGGTGCGCTGTCGGAAGGATGGAGATGTGGAAGGGGTCCGCGGATGATAGACCGCCGGAGCCGTTGCAGGACTGTCCCAGAAAAACTGCCACATACAGTCAGTCATCCACCATGACGCGCCAGAAGAGAGCACGCGCCTTTCTCGCCACCGTTCCGCCACAACATGGTGCATCCCCCTGCACCTTGCCGGCGCACGTATGACATCGGCGGCAGCCCATCCGTACATACCCCGATCCTGCGCGACGGACAAAGTGTCACAATAAAACTGTACCAAACACTTTTCACGCCCGGAATCCAAATAGGAGCCGCCGCCCAAATGCAGGAGCGCAACGGCCGCGCAAGCCAGATGAAAAGCGTATGGAACACTAATTGCATCTGTTGAGAGCGATTTCGCAAACCATGCCCTTCCAGAGGATTCCCGCCATGTTGTCCACCACGTCCCCGATGCTCCGCCCGGCTCCGTTCCGCTCCACCGCCGTCTGCGCCGCCCTCGCCCTCGCACTGCCGGCGGCCGTGCATGCCCAGCAGCAGGGCCAACCTGCGGCAGCGGCGCAGGCCGCTGCGCAGCGGGACTTCTCCATTCCCGCGGGCCCCCTCTCGGCCACACTGCAGGCGATCTCCAGGATCAGCGGAAAGCGCGTTCAGTTCGAGGAAGCCGACGTGAAGGGGCTCCAGGCACCCGCGATCTCCGGACAAACCAGCGAGCAGGGCGCCGTCCAGGCCGCCATCTCGGGCAGCGGCCTGACCATGAACACGGGCCCGGACGGCTCGATCCGCGTGTTCGTGCAGCAGTTGGCGGCCGTGGCCGTGACGGCCAAGCGCGACGAGGCCGAAACCGGGTTCCGCGCGTCCAGCTCCTCCACCGCGACGCGGGGCGGTGCCGACCTGCTCGACGTGCCGCAGTCGGTCACGGTGCTGACGGCCAAGGTGCTGGAGACCCAGCAGTCCGCCACGGTCGAAGACGCACTCAGGAACGTGGCCGGTGTGGTGACGATACCGGCCACGCAAGGGGGCAGCGGTTTCAACATCCGCGGCTTCGGCGCGGGCACCGGCATGCTGTCCAATGGGCTGAGCGATCCCAACTCCTACAAGACCAACGTCGCCGGCGTGGAGCGCATCGAGATCCTCAAAGGCCCGCAGGCCCTGCTCGCTGGAGCGAACGCCCTCGGCGGCACCCTGAACATCGTCACCAAGAAACCGACGACCGAGCCCATCCGCGATGTGTCGGTCAGCTACGGCAGCCACGCCGAGCGCACCGGAACCATCGACCTGGCCGGCGCCATCGGCGACAGCAAGGAGCTCAGCTACCGCGTGATCGGATCGGCGACGCGCGCCAGCGGCAGCGCCGCAGGCTACGACGGGCGCTCGCAGGACTACGGATTGGGAGAGCTGCGCTGGAAGAATGCGGACACGGACGTCATCGTCGGCGCATCGGCCTCCAGGTCGCACACGCCGCTGGACCCGTACACGATCGCGATCCGGGGCTTCATCGAGCCGGCTCCGTCCACCCTGCCCGGCAACCGGAGCAACGGCGTCGATCTCGACACGCGCTCGGTGTTCTACACGCTGCAGCACACGTTTTCCGACGCGCTGCAGTTCACCAGCCGCATGCAGCGCACCAGCAGCGAGCAGGATCTGAGCCTGTGGACGCCCCAGTTCCCGCTCAGCGTTCCCAACCTGCTGCTCAGCTACAGCGGCACCATCAACCACATGAAGCAGGACACGACCGGCGGCGACCATTACCTGACATACAAGTTCAAGACCGGGCCGCTGGACCAGAGCCTGGTGGCGGGCGTCAACCACACCAACTATTCCCTGGACCAGACCCAGTACACGGGCCCCAGGGCGGCCGTGCCCTTCGGCCAGCCCACGCAATACCCCTTCCCGGCCCTCGAGCGCAGCGATGCGAGCCGCGCGTACAACATTCATTCACCGCAAACCCAGCGGGGCATCTACATCCAGGACACCGTGAAGTGGGAGCAGTGGACGCTGGTGGCGGGCCTGCGCCACTCGAGCATGGACCTCGGCCCCGGCACCACCATCGCGTACACGACGCCGCCCACGCCAGCGACGACGTCCCCCAAGAGATCGTTCAGCAAGAACACCGTCAATGCCGGGCTGATCTACAACCTGGACTGGAACACCTCGATCTACGGGAGCTATGCCGAAGGCTTCTCGCCGCTCTTCTCCGACCTGTCCATCTGCGGCACGAACTCGCCGGCGACCCCACCCACGCTGTCGAAGAGCAAGGAACTGGGCATCAAGAGCAATGTGGAAGATCGCTTCTCCTGGTCGGCGGCCGTGTTCCAGCTCGATCAGACCAACCTCCTGCGGAGCAACCGCCCGCTCAACTGCAATGACCTGATCGACGGGCAGAGAACCCAGGGCGTGGAGCTGGAGGCCTCGGGCCAGCCCATGCGCGGGCTCAACCTCATCGCCAACTACTCCTACAACAAGCGCAAGAGCCTGTCCGATCCGCTGGCACGGCCCGGTGTTGGCCCCAACAGCCAGGCCAGCGTGTGGAGCACCTACGACTTCCAGTCGGATGGGCTGCGCGGCGTGAGCCTCGCCTTCGGCATCAGCGCCTGGGGCAGCTCGCGGATGGGATTCACCGACGCGGCCACGCGCCTGCCCGGCGGCGCCCGCATCGACGCCGGCATCGCCTACACGCAGCCGCAATGGTCGCTGCGGCTGGGCGTGAAGAACCTGGCGGACCGCACGCTGTACGCCGCATCCTCCTCCCCCCTGTACGTGCCCATGTATGACAAGCGCACGTACACGCTGACCTATCAGCACAAGTTCTGAAGGCTCTTCCACCAGGGCATGCGGCCGCGCCGCAATGTCCTGCCCGCGCGGCCTGCCTGCGTCCCGCATCCATTCCAAGGTCTTCCTCGTTCATGAACGCCCACCGCCACCGCCCTCGCCTGCGCGACCTGATCCTGCCTTACTGGGCTTCGCGCGACAGCTTGCGCGGCTGGATCCTTCTCGCGATCAAGCTGGCCCTCATGTTCACCAGCGTCTATGTGGCCGTCTGGAGCAACCAACTCCAGGGCCAGGTGGTGGATGCGCTGGTGAAGCGGGAGTGGGACGGCATCTGGCGCAGCCTGGGCCTGTCCTGGATCGCCGGCATGCTCACCATGCTGGTGTCGATGGTGCTCCTCTTCGTGGTGACGGAACTGCTCCAGTACGAATGGCGCACAGCCATGACGCGCCGGTACCTGGCGGCCTGGACGGAACGGCGCACCTACTACGCGATCGAGCGGGACGGGCGCCTGGACAACGCGGATCAGCGCATTTCCCAGGACATTCCGCGGTTCATCGAACTCACGCTTTTTCTGTTCCTCAATCCGATCCACGTGGTGGTCTCGGCCATCTCGTTCACCGTCATTCTCTGGAACCTGTCCGGCACGCTGCAATTCACGTCATGGGGCATCGATTTCTCGATCCCCGGGTACATGGTCTATCTGGTTTATGCGTATTCGGCCGGCGCGCTGCTCGTGTCGCACCTCACCGGGCGCCCGCTGATCCATCTCTTCAACCTCCGCCAGACCGTCGAGGCCAACTTCCGCTATCGCGGCATGCAGTTGCGAGAGAACGCCGAGCAGATCGCCTTCTATGACGGCGGTGCGCAGGAGCACAAGCGCCTGGACGACTCTTTCGAAGAGGTGCGCGCCAACTGGCGGGACATCATCGTGCGCAATGCCAAACTGATCCTGGCGCGCGAAACCTACACCCACACCTTCTCCAGCCAGTTGCTGCCTACGGCCGCGGCGCTGCCGCGCTATCTCTCCGGCGCCATCACGGTGGGCGACGTGACGCGCGTGGGCGGCGCCTTTACCGCCGTCAGCAGCAGCCTGGTCTTCTTCAGCTTGGCCTACGTCAATTTCACCGAGTGGTGGGCGCTCGGCAACCGGCTGCGCGACCTGCTGGGTGCCATCGAGGAAGTCAACGCCCGTCCTTCGGGCATCCGGGTGGCGAAGACCGCGCATTCCGCCATCGCGGCGCAGGACCTTTCGCTCAGGAAGCCCGATGGCGAACCGCTGGCTTCCATCCCCGCACTGCGCATGCGCCGGGGCGAGCGCTGGCTGGTGCGCGGTACCTCGGGGGCCGGCAAGAGCACGCTGCTGCGCGCCGTGGCGGGCATCTGGCCCTACGGCGAGGGCGACATCCAGCAGCCGGACGGCGGCCGGATGATGTTCCTGCCGCAGCGCAGCTACATCCCGCAGGGCACGCTCAAGGCCGCCCTGTGCTATCCGGGGCAGCCCGAGGATTTCGACGACAGGCGCGTGCGCGAGGTGCTGCAGGAAGTGCGGCTGTCCGCCCTGGCAGACCGGCTGCACGACAGCGACCGCTGGCAACAGAAGCTCTCGGGCGGCGAGCAGCAGCGGCTGGCGATCTGCCGCGCGCTGCTGCACCGGCCCGACTACCTCTTCCTGGACGAGGCCACCAGCGCGCTCGATCCGGACACCGAACAGGCGCTCTACCAGGCCCTGCTGAACGCCCTGCCGGACAGCACCCTGATCAGCGTCGCGCACCGCGAATCGCTGGTTTCCTACCACGACCACGTGCTGGACCTCACGCCGCAACGCAGCGAAGGCAGCAGCGAAGGCGGCAGCCAGGACGACCACAGGAACGGCGGCAACGCCTCCGGGCCGCCCACGGTACCCGCCTGAATCCGGCTCACCCCCTTTCATTCACTTTCCGACCACTCGCAGAGAACAAACCATGGCTTCCAACGTCATCCCGCTCACCGACGCCACCTTCGCAGAACACGTCCTCCAGTCCTCCGGCCCCGTACTGGTGGACTTCTGGGCCGAATGGTGCGCCCCCTGCAAGCAGCTGCTGCCCATCGTGGACGACATCTCCGAGGAATACGCCGGCGAAGCCCGCATCTGCAAGATCAACGCGGACGAAAACAAGGAAACCACGCAGCAGTTGCAGGTGCGCGGCCTGCCCACCATGATCCTCTTCATGGATGGGAAGGAAAAGGCCCGCCTGGTGGGCCTGGTTTCCAAGACGCGTATCGCGCAGGTCATCGACGAAGCCCTGGAAGCCTGACATGCCCCTGAACGCATACCACGGCAACCCCCAACTGCGCCAGCAGGTGATCGACCAACTGCAATCCCTGGAAAAGGCTGGGCGGTGGGAACACCGACCCCTCTACTGGAACGGAGAGGTCGGCAGCTTCGTCGGCACCCTGCTGCAGGGCGACGACCTGGACCGCTGGGAAGCCGACTTCGGCCTGCCGAAGTGGCTCGCCCTCACGATCGATTCGATGGTCGCCGCCAATTCGACGCTCGGCGTCTCCTGGGGCATCCACTTGATGCAGGGCATTCAGCCCGGCATGGCGATGGACACGGTCGGCAGCCGCAGCCTGCTGGAGCTGCTCAAGGGCAAGACCCACGGGCTGAACGGCCTGGAGGCTGCCGCTGGCCTGGCCGAGGCGCTGGAAGGCGTGGCAGCGCTGCATGCGGCGCGCCTGGCAGGCCAGGACGTCGACAGCGCGAGCTGGCGCAAAGCCCGCCGTGCGGCGGTGGAGCAGACCAACGCCCAGACGCCCGGTTCGGTGGCCGCATCCGTGGGAACGTGCATCGAAGCCGCTGCCTGGGACCCGATGCAGTCCCGCAGCGCCGTGTCGGACACGCTGCGTGGCTGGATGAACGCACGTATCGCCACGAGCATGGCCGTCTATCCGTGGGGCAAGGAGGAAGACGACGACATGAAGCAAGTGCTGGAAGCCCTGCATGCGGAAGACATGGCCAGCCGCGAGCCTGGTGATACCGACTACACCAATGTCTTCGCTCTGCTGGAGCAAAAGCATCCCGAGAAAGCCAGGCGGCTGAGGGCCTTCTACCGATACCAGAGGAGCCAGTACGCCAGGCAATGGCGCCAGGCAGCACTGGCGATGCAGAACATCCTGCATGCGACCGACGGCGACGCGCCCGCGGCGCTCATCCCCCGCAAGCACCTGTTCGCCAACCCCGCAAAGGCAGCCATGGGCATCAGTCCGGACGGCCAATGGCTGGCCTGGCTGGCCGACAGCGAGGGCGTGATGAACATCTGGGCCGCGCCCAGCAGCAGCCCGAACGAGGCACGGCAGATCACCCATGACACGCGGCGCGGCATCCAGAGCTTCCACTGGACCTACGTTCCCGGCATGCTGCTGTTCTCGCAGGACCGCGATGGCGACGAGAACTTTCAAGTGTTCGGCGCCGACCTCTCGGACGGCAGCCTGCGCGCCCTGACCCCTGCGGCGCCGGGCGTGCGAACGGGCGTGCAGAGCATCAGCCGGGTGCGGCGCGACGAGATCGCCATCGTCTCGAACGCGCGCGACGCACGCTTCTTCGACGTGCATGTGCTGAATCTGCGCACCGGCGACATGCAGTGCGTGGAAGAGAACACCGGCTTCACCGGCTTCGTGGTGGATGCGCAGTACCGGGCGAAGCTGGCCGTGCGCAATACGCGGGACGGCGGCAGCGAGTGGTTGCGGCGCGATGCGTCCGGAGCCTGGCAGCCCTGGCAGGTTTTCTCGGCGGAAGACGGGCGCAGCTCCGGTCCTTCCCATTTCGACGTCGAGGGCCGCACCCTGTACGCCTACGACAGCCGAGGGCGCGACACTGCCGCGCTGGTCGCGATCGACTGGAACAGCGGCGCCATCACCGTGCTGGCCGAGAACCCGCGCGCGGACATCGGCGGCATGATCACCGACGCCGCCAGCTATCGCCCCCTGGCCTACGGCGTGACCTACGAGCGCTTCAAGCTGCACGTGCTGGACGATTCCATCGAGCGCGACATCGAAACCCTCGACGGCCATGCCGGCGACGGCGAATGGCGCCTGACCTCACGCACCGAAGACGATCAGCGCTGGATCGTCGCCATGTCGTCCGATACACGGCCCTCCTCGTCGTGGATGTACGACCGGCAGGCGCGCACGCTGCGGCACCTGCTGGATCTGCGGCCCGAACTCACCTGGGCTCCGCTCGCGCGGATGCAGCCGGTGGTCATTCCGGCACGCGACGGCCTCTCGTTGGTGTCCTACCTCACGGTGCCCGCGGGCTCCGAGTCGGGTGACCTGCGCACGACCGCGCCGCTGCCGCTGGTGATGCTGGTGCACGGAGGGCCCTGGTCGCGCGACGGCTTCGGCTTCAACCCCATGCACCAGTGGCTGGCCAACCGCGGCTACGCCGTGCTGAGCGTGAATTTCCGCGGCTCGACCGGCTTCGGCAAGCGCTTCGTCAACGCGGCGGACGGCGAATGGGGCCGCAGGATGGACGAGGACCTGGAAGACGCCGTCGCCTGGGCCGTGGAGCGCGGCATCGCCGACCCCCAGCGCCTGGCCATCTTCGGCGCCAGCTACGGTGGCTATGCCGTGCTGTCGGCGCTCACCCGGTACCCGTCGCGCTACGCCTGCGGCATCGACGTGGTCGGCCCCTCCAACCTGGAAACGCTGCTGGCCTCCATTCCCGCCTACTGGGAATCGGACCGCGTGCGCCAGCACCGCGCGATGGGTGACCCGGCCACCGCAGAGGGACTGGCCCAGATGCGCGAGCGCTCGCCCCTGCACCGCGCCGCACAGATCCGTGCGCCGCTGCTCATCGCCCAGGGCGCGAACGACCCGCGCGTGAAGCAGGCGGAATCGGAGCAGATGGTCGCCGCCCTGCGGCAGCGTGGCATCCCCGTGACCTACGCGCTCTACCCGGACGAAGGACACGGTTTCGTGCGGGAAGCCAACCGCATGTCGTTCAATGCCCTGTGCGAAGAGTTCCTGGGCCGCCACCTGGGCGGGCGCGTGGAAGCCTGGTCGGCCATGGACTATCTGGGCCATTCGCTGCAGCTGGCGGAATACCCCGCCCAAGAGGCCGCATGATGGCGCCCCTTCCCGCCTCCCTCCTCCGCCCGGTAACAGCCTGCGGGCGCAGCAGCCGGCAGCGCGCCTGGGAAGCCGGGTGCATCGCCCGGATCGAGGCCGACTTCAGCCGGTCGGCCGACACGCACCTGATCCCCATGGCGCTGCCCGGCTACCCGGGCATCGACGTGTACTTCAAGGACGAATCGAGCCACCCGACCGGCAGCCTGAAGCACCGCCTCGCCCGCTCGCTGTTCCTGTATGCGCTCTCCAACGGCTGGCTGCGCGAGGGCGCACCGGTCATCGAGGCCTCCAGCGGATCGACGGCGGTGTCGGAGGCATACTTCGCGCGCCTGCTGGGCCTGCCGTTCATCGCGGTCGTTCCGGCCTCCACGTCGCCCGAGAAGATCGCCGCGATCGAATTCCACGGAGGGCGCTGCCA
This sequence comes from Acidovorax sacchari, assembly GCF_042847045.1. Classification (NCBI taxonomy): domain Bacteria; kingdom Pseudomonadati; phylum Pseudomonadota; class Betaproteobacteria; order Burkholderiales; family Comamonadaceae; genus Acidovorax; species Acidovorax sacchari. The sequence continues at coordinate 2,673,687 of NZ_AP035783.1, read as the reverse complement.
CTTCGTGGAGCGGGCCTGCGACCTGCATGCCGCTTCGATGGTGCTGGCGAAAGAAAGCGGCGGCCACTTCATGGACCAGTTCGTCTATGCCGAGCGGGCCACGGACTGGCGCGCCAACAACAACATCGCCGAATCCATCTTCCGGCAGATGCAGATGGAGCGGCATCCCGTGCCGGAGTGGATCGTCTGCAGCCCCGGCACCGGCGGGACCTCCGCCACGCTGGGCCGCTACGTGCGCTACCGCCAGCACCCCACGCGCGTGCTGTGCGCCGATCCGGAAATGTCGGTGTTCTTCGACTACTACGAAGGCCTGCACCAGGGGCGTCCCGATGCCGCCCTCACGGTCGCGAACGGCTCACGCATCGAGGGCATCGGCCGCCCCCAGGTCGAGCGCAGCTTCATCGCCAGTTGCGTGGACGCGATGGTCAAGGTGCCCGACGCCCTGTCGCTGGCCGGCATGCGCCATGTCTCCACGGTACTGGGCCGCAAGGTCGGCGGCTCCACAGGCACCAACTTCGTCGGCCTGCTCTGGGCCGCGCAGGAGATGGCCGCCTCGGGCCGCGAGGGATCCATCGTCTCGATCCTCTGCGATAGCGGCGACCGCTACGCCCGCAGTTACTACGACCCGGCATGGTACGAGCGCAGCGGGATCGACATCGTGCAGGCGGACGGGCAGTTGCGTGGCTTCCTGGAAGGCGCGCCGCTCGCTTCCACGCTGCGTTGCGCCGCCAGCGGCGCGTGACCCGGCCCCGGGCGACAGAGCGTCTGCAGATACCGAACAGGAAGGCCTGGAAACCATGAACAGAAAGCCCCCGAAGAAAGACCTGCGGGAACGCGCACCGGGCATCGCGATGGTCGTCGCCCTGCACGTCGGCCTGGCCTACGTGCTGGTGACCAGCACGGCCCTCAAGCCCCCGAAAGAGATCGACAAGGATGCGCTGCTGGTCTCGCTGATGGCCGAGAAAAAGCCGGAGCCGGCCATCCAGGCACCGCCGCCCCCGCCTGCGCCCCCGCCTCCTCCGAAGCCGCCGGCGCCCACGCCGCCCGCGCCGAAACCGCCGGCCCCCAAGCCGCCACCGCCGCCCCGGCCCGCGCCCGAACGCGTGGCCGTGGAGCCGGTGCCGCCCGCGCCCCCCGAACCGCCGGCACCGGCGCCCGCTCCGCCTGCACCGCCCGCGCCACCGGCTCCCTCGCCTGCACCCGCGCCGCCGGCCCCGCCCGCACCGGCCCCGGTGCCCGCAGCGCCACCCGTGGCATCGGTCGAGCTGGTCTGCTCCAACTACGCCGAGGTGCGGCAGACCGTGGGCTATCCCTCCCGCGCGCGCCGCCAGGGCCTGGAAGGCACCGTGGTGGCCGAATTCAACGTGTCGCCCAGCGGCTCGGTCGAGAACCTGCGCATCGCCAGCGCCAGTTCCGACCTGTTCGCGGGCCCCGTGCTGGAGGCCATGCGCGAACTGCGCTGCAAGGGCCAGGGCATGCCCGTCCGGGTGCGCGTTCCGTTCAGCTTCAGCTTGAAGTGAAGCGACACCCCCCTGAGCGGCTGCGCCGCTTCCCCCCGCTCTCGCCGTGCTGCGCACGGCGGGCAGGGGGACGACGCCAGCGGCCCGGCGAAGCCGGTTCCGCGGCGTCTGCTGACGTGGCCTGCTCCGCGGCCATTCGACGGGTGGCGCTGCGCCGGTTTCATACGGCGCTGCCGATGCTCAAGAGCCGTGAATTCCTGATGTGACACCCCGATAGCCCATCGCCCAACCATTTCATCGATCCATCCCCTTTTCCTGGAGAGCCCACCATGTCCCAACGTCTGTTCCACCTCCCTTCCCTGCGCGGCCTGGTCGCGGCGCCGCTGTGCGCCCTGGCGCTACTGGCCGTGCCCGCGGCTGCGTTCGCGCAGGCCGCCGCCACCAATGACGCCGCGGCCACTGCCACGACCCCCGCGGCCCAGGCGGCGCCCGGTGCCGACGGCACCGCAGCCGTGCGCTCCGCCGCGCCGGCAGCCCGCCCGGCGGGTCAGGAGAACCCGTACGGGTTCAAGGCCATGTGGGAGCACGGCGACATGGTGTCCAAGGGCACGCTGTTCATCCTGCTGATCATGTCGGCCACCAGCTGGTACGTCATCATCACCAAGCTGCTGGAGCAGCGCCGCGTGCATGGCCAGGCGCGCCTGGTGCAGGCGGACTTCTGGAACCGGGGCGACCTGCGCGCTTCCACCCAGGCGCTGCCGGAAAGCAGCGTGTTCCGCTACGTGGCCGAGGCCGGGCTGGTCGCGCAGAAGCAGTACGAAGGCCCGCTGACGCAGCAGGTGGACCGCAACAGCTGGCTGAGCCAGTCGGTCATGCAGGCCATCGACGCCGTCGGCGACCGCCTGCAGGGCGGCCTTGCGGTGCTCGCGACCGTCGGCTCGACGGCGCCCTTCGTCGGCCTGTTCGGCACCGTCTGGGGCATCTACCACGCGCTCACGGCCATCGGCCTGGCGGGCCAGGCCAGCATCGACAAGGTGGCCGGCCCCGTGGGCGAAGCGCTGATCATGACCGCCATCGGCCTGGCGGCGGCCGTGCCCGCGGTGCTGGGCTACAACTGGCTCGTGCGCCGCAACAAGGCCGCGCTGGACGAGGTGCACGACTTCGGCACCGAACTGCACACGTCCCTGCTGGGCGGCAAGCCCGCCATCACCCTCGGGAGCTGACCATGGCGATGAACGTCGGCCAGGACGGCGGCGATCCGCTGGTCTCGTCCATCAACACCACGCCGCTGGTGGACGTGATGCTGGTGCTGCTGATCATCTTCCTGATCACCATTCCCGTCGCCACGCAGACGGTGCCCGTCGCCCTGCCCAAGGAAACCAACGACCCGCGCCAGGCGAAGATCGAGGACATCAACCTGTCGGTGACGCGCGACGGCGCGATCTACTGGAACGCCGCGCCCATCACCCTGCCCGCGCTGCGGCAGCGGTTCGCCGAACTGGCCGCCGCCACGCCGCAGCCCATGGTGCAGGTGTACGGCGACGCCTCGGCCACCTACCTGCCCGTGGGCCGCATCGTGCGCGCCGCGCAGGACGCCGGTATCCAGAAACTCGGGTTCGTGACCGAACCGATGTCCAACCCCTGACGGAGACACGCCATGGCACTGCCAAGAAGGGGCAAGCAGCAGGACAACGCGCTGATGATGGAGATCAACACCACGCCGCTCATCGACGTGATGCTGGTGCTGCTCATCATGCTGATCATCACCATCCCGATGCAGCTGCATACCGTGGAACTCGACCTGCCCGTGCCCACGGACACCCCGCCTCCGCCGCCCAGGGAACTGCGCATCGTCCGCATCGGCATCGGGCCGGCCAGCCTCATCCGCTGGAACGACGAGACCGTCGATCTCGCCACGCTCAACGAGCGCCTGCTGTCCGCCTCCATGCAGCCCGACCACCCGGAGCTGCAGGTGCGCCCGGACGCGAACGCCAACTATTCGACCGTGGTGCACGTGATGGCCTCCATCAAGCGCCACGGCCTCACCAAGGTCGGACTGGCCGGCCAGGAACAGTTCAACTGATCCGCCCGCGCCACCGCCTTCCAGGAACCTCCATGAATTTCCAGCTCAACGCCTTCCCCACACCCGCACGCCTGTTGCAGACGCCCTGCGATTGCCTCGTCGTCGGCATCACGGAAGGCAAATTCAAGGGCCTCGCCAAGGCCATCGACCAGGCCAGCCAGGGCCTGCTGACCCGGCTGCGCGCCGAAGGCGAACTGGCCGGCAAGCCCGGGCAAACCGTGCTGCTGCACGCCGTCGCCGGCCTGCAGGCGCACCGGCTCCTGCTCGTGGGGACCGGCGCGGCGCAAGCGCCATCGGCCGCCTCGTCGCGCGCCGCAGCCCGGGCGCTCGCCGCGACCCGCGCCGCCAGGATCGTCTGGGCCCTGGGCGACGATGCGGAGCACTGGGTGCACGCGATCCTCGAACTGCAGCAGGCCGACTACCGCTTCGATGCCTACCGCACCGAGAAGGCACCCGAGCCGCCGGAACGCACGCTGAGATTCGCCACCCCATCGGACGAACACCACGCAGCCATCCACGCCCGCCTGTACCAGGCACAGGCCATCGCCCACGGCGTGGCGATGGTGCGCGACCTCGGCAACACCCCACCCAACGTCTGCACCCCCGCCCACCTGGCCGAGCAGGCGCAGGCGCTGGGCCAGGCCTGGGGAATGGAGGTGGAGGTGTTCGACCGCGACGGCATCGAGGCGCTGGGCATGCACTCCTTCCTCGCCGTGGCGCAGGGCTCCGTGCAGGAGCCGCGCCTGATCGTGCTGCGCTACCAGGGCGACAAGGCCAGGCGCGCGCCGGTGGCGCTGGTCGGCAAGGGCGTGACCTTCGACTCCGGCGGCATCTCGCTCAAGCCCGGCGAGGCCATGGACGAAATGAAGTACGACATGTGCGGCGCCGCCAGCGTGCTGGGCACCCTGCGCGCCTGTGCCGAGATGAAGCTCAAGGTCAACCTGGTGGCGGTGATCGCGGCCTGCGAGAACATGCCGGCCGGCAATGCGCTGAAGCCCGGCGACGTGGTCCGCAGCCTGAGCGGCACCACCATCGAAGTGCTGAATACCGATGCCGAGGGCCGCCTCATCCTCTGCGACGCGCTCACCTACACCCAGCAGCGCTTCGAACCGGAACTGACCATCGACATCGCCACGCTGACCGGCGCCTGCGTGATCGCCCTGGGCCATGTGCGCAGCGGCCTCTACGCCAACGACGACGCGCTGGGCAACGCGCTGATCGCCGCGGGCGACAAGGTGGAAGACCCCGCCTGGCGCATGCCGCTGGATGCTGCCTACCAGGAACAGCTGAAATCGCCCATCGCGGACCTGGCCAACATCGGCGGTCGCGCCGGAGGCAGCGTGACGGCGGCTTGCTTCCTCTCGCGCTTCGTCCAGGGGCGCTGGGCGCACCTGGACATCGCGGGAACGGCCTGGAAAAGCGGCAAGGACAAGGGCGGCACCGGCCGGCCCGTGCCCCTGCTGGCGCAGTACCTGATCGACCGGGCCACGCCGTGAACGCCCCCGACCGGTCGCCCATGGACATCCTCGCCCCGGACACGCCGCTGCTGCGCCTGCGCCGGCACATGTCGGCCAGCGGCATCGCCGCCTGCCTGGTCCCCTCGTCCGATCCGCACCTCTCCGAGTACCTGCCCGCCCGCTGGCAGGGCCGCCGCTGGCTGAGCGGCTTCGATGGCTCAGCGGGCTCGCTGGTCGTCGGTGCTCAGGCGGCCGAACTGTGGGTGGACAGCCGCTACTGGGAGCAGGCCGGGCGCCAGCTGCAGGGCAGCGGCATCGCCATGCGCAAGGCGATGCCGGGCGCGATACGCGAAGACCTCGCATCGCTGTGCCGCCTCGCGGGCCCCGGCGGAACGGTGGCGGTCGATGCCGACGTGCTGTCGCTGGCGGTTCTGGAGCAGCTCGAAGCCCTCTGCCGCACCCACGGCAACCCCTTGCGCACCGACATCGACCCGCTGGCGTGCGCCTGGCCCGGCCGGCCGGGTCTGCCCGCGGGACCCATCGCGGCCCTGCCCCCCGGCGTGCAGGGCCATGAGCGCGCCGACCGGATGCGCCGGCTGCGCGAGCAGATGCAGGCGCACGGCGCCGACTGGCATTTCGTTTCCGCGCTGGACGAAATCGCCTGGCTGCTGGGCCTGCGCGGCAGCGACGTGCCCTACAACCCCGTGTTCCTCGCCCACCTGCTGGTCGGACCGCAGGGCGCCACCCTGTTCATCGACCCCACCCGCATGCCGGTCGATGTACGGCAGGCGCTCGCGTCGGAAGGCATCGCGCTGGCACCCTATGCCGGTGCACGTGAGGCGCTGCGCTCCCTCGCACCCGGCGCCTGCGTGCTGATCGACCCCCGGCGTACCACGGCCGGCCATGTCCAGGCACTGCCGCAGGATGCATCGCTGCGCCAGGGCACCAATCCCTGCGCGCTGATGAAGGCCTGCAAGAGCGACGCGGAAGCCGCCGCCATCCGGCGCACCATGGTGCAGGACGGCGTGGCTCTCGCGGAGTTCTTCGCGGAACTGCAGGAACGGCTCCGGGCCGGCGCGACGCCCACCGAGCTGGACATCGACGCCGGGATCACGGCCGCACGCATGCGCCGTCCGGGCTTCGTGGGTCCCAGCTTCGCCACCATCGCAGCCTTCAACGCCAACGGCGCCATGCCGCACTACGTGGCCACGGCCCACGCCCATGCCCGCATCGAAGGCGACGGACTGCTGCTCATCGACTCCGGAGGCCAGTACACGGGCGGCACCACCGACATCACCCGCATGGTGGCCGTGGGCACGCCCGGCGACGCCCAGCGCCGCGACTGCACCCTGGTGCTCCAGGCCCTGATCGCGCTATCGACGCTGCACTTTCCCCATGGCACCCGCGCCCCCATGATCGACGCCGTGGCCCGGGCACCGCTCTGGCGCGAGCACATCGATTACGGCCACGGCACGGGGCACGGCGTGGGCTGGTACCTCAACGTGCATGAAGGCCCCCAGTCCATCTCGGTGCGGGCCGAGGCGAACGCCGACTCCGTGCTGCTCCCCGGCATGGTCACCTCGGTCGAACCGGGCATCTACCGTCCCGGCCAGTGGGGCGTGCGCATCGAGAACCTGCTGCTGGCGATCGAAAAGGGCGAAAGCGCCTTCGGCCGCTTCATGGCGTTCGAGACGCTGACGCTGTGCCCCATCGACCTGGACTGCCTCTGCCTCGACCGGCTGACGGATGCAGAGGTGCGCTGGATCGACCAATACCACGCCGTGGTGCGCGAGGCGCTGCTGCCGGAATTCGCCTCCCCGCAGGACGAACGTGCGCGGCGGGCCCGCCAGTGGCTCCTGGACCGCACCCGGCCGATCCTGCGCTGAAGGACGAACCGCTTTCCGCCCCACGGCAAGCCTGCGCGGGGCCAGCGGAACACCGCGCTCCGGCGTACGATGCGGGCCGTCCCGGCCCCTTCCGGCCCGCATACCGCTTCGTTCCCATGCCATCCCACGCCGACCCCGATCCCGCCGACCACCGCCCCGAGCGTCCTGCCCCGCGCGACTGCAAGGAGCTGTTCTGGTCCTTCACCTGGCTGGCCCTGCAGGGATTCGGGGGCGTGCTCGCGGTGGTGCAGCGCGAGTTGGTGGACCGCAAGGGCTGGCTGACGAACGAGGAATTCATCGAGGACTGGGCCGTGGCCCAGATCCTCCCGGGGCCCAACGTGGTGAACCTTGCGGTGATGGTGGGTGACCGCTACTTCGGCTGGCGCGGCGCGCTGTCGGCCCTGGCGGGCATGCTGCTGCTGCCCCTGCTGGTGCTGCTGTGCCTGGCGGTGGCATATGCGCGGTTCTCCGCCCACCCGGCCGTGGCGGGCGCCCTGCGCGGCATGGGCGCCGTGGCCGCCGGCCTGGTGGCAGGCGTGGCCCTGCGCATGGCGGTGGCGCTGCGCGCGCACCCGCTCGGCGCCGCAGGGGGCGCGGCGCTGGCCGCGCTGACGTTCGTGGCCATGGCAGTGCTGCAATGGCCGCTGGCCGTGGTGCTGCTGGCGATCGGCGGCGCGGCCTGCGCGGCCACCTGGCGGAAGCTGCCCGCATGACGGCCGCCGCCACCCTGGCGCTGCAGCCGGCCGACTGGCTGCACCTGTTCTCGTACTACCTCTCGCTGTCCCTGCTGACCGTGGGCGGCGCCATCGCCACCGCCCCGGACATGCACCGCTTCCTCGTGGACCGGCACGCCTGGCTGACCGATCCGCAGTTCAACGCCTCCATCGCCATCGCCCAGGCCGCGCCCGGCCCGAACGTGCTGTTCATCGGGCTGCTGGGCTGGAACGTGGGGCTCAACGCAGGTGGCTGGGCCCTGGGCCTGCTCGGGATGGTGCTGTGTCTCGTGGGCGTCATGCTGCCCAGCAGCCTGCTCACCTGGGCCGCCGCGCGCTGGGCGCACCGCCACCGCGGCATGCGGGCCGTGCGCGCCTTCAAGCAGGGCATGACGCCGGTCGTGCTGGGCCTGCTGCTGGCCACGGCCTTCGTGCTCTGCAGCGCGCACGGCGGCATCGCGCAGAGCTGGCGGCTGTGGATCGTCTCGGCAGCGTGCATGCTGCTCGTCTGGCGCACGCGCATCCACCTGCTGTGGCTGCTGGGCGCGGGGGCCGTGCTCGGGGCGCTGGGCTGGATCTGACAGGTTCTTACAACTGCGCGTCCCGGGAACCGTGCGGCGCCGCAACAATGGTCCGGACGCCCGCCGGGCCCCCGCAGCCGCGGCGGCCCGGCTTTCCAACCACTCCAGGAGACTCCAACCCATGCAATCACGCCCCCTCGGCCGCTCCGGCCTGCAGGTTTCCCCACTGTGCTTCGGCGGCAACGTGTTCGGCTGGACGGTGGACGAGCCGACCACGTTCTCGCTGATCGACGCCTGGCTGGATGCGGGCTTCAATTTCATCGACACGGCCGATGTCTATTCGCGCTGGAACCCGGGCCACATGGGGGGCGAATCCGAGGCCCTGATCGGCCAGTGGCTCAAGCGCACCGGAAAGCGCGACCGGATCGTGCTCGCCACCAAGGTGGGCAAGGACATGGGCGACGGCAAGGTCGGCCTGAAGCCGGACTACATCCGCCGTGCGGTCGAGGATTCGCTGCGCCGCCTGCACACGGACTACATCGACCTCTACCAGTCGCACGACGACGATCCCTCCACGCCGCTCGAGGACACGCTGGGCACCTATGCCGACCTGATCCGCGAAGGCAAGGTACGCGCCATCGGCGCGTCCAACCACTCGGCCGCCCGCCTGTCGGAGGCGCTCGCCACCAGCGCGCGGCTGGGCTTGCCGCGCTATGAATCGCTGCAGCCGCTCTACAACCTCTATGACCGCGCGGTGTTCGAAGATGAATTGCAGCCGCTGTGCCTGGAGCAGCAGGTGGGCGTCATCAATTTCTACGCCCTGGCCGCCGGCTTCCTCACCGGCAAATACCGCAGCGAAGCCGACGCGTCCAAGAGCGCGCGCGGCGCCAGGACGGTGGAGAAATACCTCAACCCGCGCGGCCTGCGCATCCTGGCCGAACTCGACGAGGTGGCGGAGCGCTACGAAGCCACGCCCGGCCAGGTCGCCATCGCGTGGCAGATGGCCCAGCCCGCCATCACCGCGCCGATCGCCAGCGCGACCTCGCTGGAGCAACTGCAGGACCTGGTGCGCGCCGCGCATCTGCAGCTCGACGCCGACGCCCTGGAAGCGCTGAGCCAGGCCAGCGAGGAATCCCCCGCCGAGGCCTGACCGCGCCCCCTGCGGCCGCCACCCCCTCAGCGCACGTCGCCGATGGCGAGGCGGTACGCCGCCAGCGCCTGCACCGTGGTGCACAGCAGCCCGTGCGCGTGCGCGAACCTCGCCACGTCCGTGCCGCGCGCCATCGTCCCGTCGGGGTTCATCAGCTCGCACAGCACGCCGGCAGGGCGCAGTCCGGCCAGGCGCGCGAGGTCCACGGCCGACTCCGTATGGCCGCCGCGCTCCAGCACCCCGCCCGGGCGGGCCACCAGCGGGAACACATGCCCGGGGCTGACCACTTCCGGCGCAGCGCCGGCCGCAGGCACGCGCAGGGCGCACCGGACGGTCTGCAGGCGGTCCGCCGCCGAGACGCCGGTGGACACGCCCCACGCGGCCTCGATGGACTGGGTGAACGCCGTGGCGAACGACGACCGGTTCACCTCCACCATCGGCCGCAGGCCGAGCGCCCGGGCATGGTCCTGGGGCAGGCAGAGGCACACGATGCCGCTGCCCTCGCGGATCATCAGCGCCATGGTGGATTCGGCCATGTTCTCGGCGGCGCAGACCAGGTCGGCCTCGTTCTCGCGGTCGGCATCGTCGAGTACCAGGACGGGCCGCCCGGCGGCGATCTGCGCGAGCACGTCGGCCATGGGGGCCAGCGGTACGCCGCCCGCGGCGGGCTCCGGCGCCCCGGCCGCAGCGTTGCACCGCTCTGTATGGAAAGTGACGGGGAAATTCATGGAAACGCTCCTTGGTTGGAAAAGAACGCTCCAAGGCATCGCATGCCGCCGGCCACGCGCCACCGCATGCCCCGCCGCAGCACGGCGCGCATGGCACGGCGCGGCCCCCGGGCAGCGCACCCTCGCGGGCGCGCGGCCAGCCGGCCGGCAGCATCTTCTTTCATCCGGACTGTGACCGTCGGCCCCAGACTGAAGGCAGCCGTGGCGGCCGCCTCGCACTGGGTCTGCTGACCTCCCGCCAGGCGGCGGGAGCGCTCGCGGGCTCGCGACGCGCACCGTGGTGCGCACCGCCTACCGCCGGTGGGGAATTCCACCCCGCCCTGAAGACCGGTGGATTATGCCGCGCGCATCCCCGTGGGACCGCGCCCGCCCCGCGTCAGGCGGACAGGACGAAGGGCAGCACCCGTGCCGCCGTGCCGGGCACCAGCAGGTCCGCCACGCCGTCCAGGGCGCTGGGCTCCGGATTGACGATGGCCACGCGCGCGCCGGCCCGGTGCGCGGCATGCGCCAGGCCGGCGGCGGGATAGACGACGCCGGCCGTCCCCACCGCCAGCATCAGGTCGCACTCGTGGGCAGCGTCCTGCGCCTGCTCCAGCAACCGTGCCGGCAGTTCCTCGCCGAACCAGACCACGGCCGGCCGCAGGAGATTGCCGCAGGTGGCGCAGCCGGGCGGGCAACCCGGCACGGCAGCATCGGCATCGCAGCAGGGCAGCGGCGCATCCAGCCAGCGATTGGCACGCAGGTCGCCGTGCAGGCAGAGCACCCCCTCGCTGCCGGCCATCTGGTGCAGGCCGTCCACGTTTTGCGTCGCGATCGTCAGCCGCTCTGGATGGCGGCGCGCGAAATCCGCCAGCGCGCGGTGGCCGGCGTTGGGTTGCACCGAGGCCAGCTGGGCCCGGCGGTGTTCGTACCACGTCCACACCGTACCGGGATGGGCACGGAAGCCTTCCTCGCTGGCCATCTCCTCCGGGCGGAACTTCGTCCAGAGGCCGGTGTGGGCATCGCGGAAGGTGGGCACGCCGGATTCCGCGCTCATGCCGGCACCGGTCAGCACCAGGATGCGCTGCGCCTCGGCCACCCAGGTCCGCAAGCGCTCGAGGGCATCCTGGAGCATGGCTCAGCCTCCGCGCTGGCGCAGCGCCTCGTAGAGGCACACGCCACTGGCCACCGACACGTTCAGGCTTTCGACCGCCCCCCGCATCGGGATGGACACCAGCTCGTCGCAGGTCTTGCGCGTGAGCTGCCGCATGCCGGCCCCCTCGGCACCCAGCACCAGCGCCACGGGGCCCTTCAGGTCCACTTCGTAGAGGGTGCGCGGAGCGTCGTCGCTGGTGCCGATGCACCAGATGTTGCGCTCCTTGAGTTCGCCCAGCGTGCGCGCGAGGTTGGTGACCATGAAGTACGGCATGGTCTCGGCCGCGCCGCTGGCCACCTTGGCCACGGTGGCGTTGATGCCCACGGCATGGTCCTTGGGCGCGATGACCGCATGCGCACCGGCGCCGTCGGCCACGCGCAGGCAGGCGCCCAGGTTGTGCGGATCGGTCACGCCGTCGAGCACCAGCAGGAGCGGCTTCTCGACGCCGTCGGCCTCCAACTGCTCGAGCAGGTCATCGAGCGAATGGACCTGCGCGACAGCCTCCACGCGGGCGGCCACGCCCTGGTGCCCGTGGCTGCCGGCGAGCTTGGCGATGCGCAGCGCATCGGCCTCGATGAGGCGCGCTCCCGCCTCCTTCGCGCGCTCGAGGAACTGGCGCATGCGCGCGTCGCGCCGCGTGGCCTCGTAGTAGATCTCGATGATGGATTGCGGCGCGGTCTTCAGGCGCACGCCCACGGCGTGGAAGCCGAATAGCACTTTGGGGCTGGAGGACATGCGCACGATTATCCGCCCGCCAGCGCCCTCCCCTCCAGCGGCCCGGAGAAGGCGGCCGCCTCAGGCGCCGGCCACCATCCGGCCGGCGTCGATGGTGATGCGCCGGTCGCACTGCGCCGCAATCCCGCGGTCGTGCGTGACGAGCACCAGCGTGGTCCCCTGCTCGCGGTTGAGGTCGAACATCAGGCGCATGATCGTCTCGCCCGTGGCGAAGTCCAGGCTGCCCGTGGGCTCGTCGGCCAGGAGCACGTCCGGCTGCACCACGAAGGCCCGCGCCAGCGCCACCCGCTGCTGCTCGCCGCCCGACAGCACCTTCGGATAGTGGCCCAGGCGCTGGCCCAGGCCGACGCGGCCCAGCATTTCGGTGGCCAGCGGCCGGGCATCGCGGCGCTGCGCCAGCTCCAGCGGCAGCATCACGTTCTCCAGCGCCGTGAGGTTGCCCAGCAGCTGGAAGCTCTGGAAGACGAACCCCATGCGCCGAGCGCGCAGCGCGGCACGGTCGTCTTCGTCCAGCGCGAACAGGTCTTCGCCGGCCAGCCGCACGGTGCCGCGCGTGGGCGTATCGAGCCCCGCGATGATCGACAGCAGCGTGCTCTTGCCCGAGCCCGAGGCGCCCACGATGGCCACGGTGTCCCTGGGAGCGAGCCGGAAATCGATATCCCGCAGAATGTCGAGCGTGCCGGTCGAATCCGTCACCGACTTGTGGACGTGCTCCACGGCGATGACCGGGGCGGCGATGGGGGTGGCTGGGGTGTCCGGCGGTGTTTCCGACATGAAAGGTGCTTTGTGGCAGTGATGCGATGCGATGCGTTCCGGCGTGACTTTATCGTGGCGGCCGCGGGGGCCGCGTTCCTGGGGTTTTGCGCCCCGGCGGCGCTGGCCGCGCCCGCGGCTTCCGGTGCAGCACCCGCCGTGCTGGTGGTGGGGGATTCGCTGAGCGCCGAATACGGCATCGCCCGCGGCTCCGGCTGGGTCGCGCTGCTGGATAAAAAGCTGGCCGCGGAGAAGATCCCCGCCACCGTCGTGAATGCCAGCGTGAGCGGCGACACCACGGCAGGCGGCCGCTCCCGCCTGCCCGGCCTGCTCGCCCAGCACAAGCCCGCCGTCGTGGTGATCGAGCTGGGGGGCAACGACGCGCTGCGGGGCCTGCCGCTGCAGGGCACCGAGGCGAACCTCAAGGCGATGGCGGAGGCATCCCACAAGGCCGGCGCGAAGGTATTGATCGTGGGCATGCAGGTGCCGCCCAACTACGGATCGGACTACACCCGGCGGTTCGAGGGGGTTTTTCCGGCCGTGGCCAAGGCCACGGATTCCGCGCTGGTGCCCTTCCTGCTCAAGGGCGTGGCCGACCGGCCCGATGCCGCGGCACTGTTCCAGGCCGACCGGATCCATCCGCTGGCCGAGGCGCACCCGGCCATGCTCGCGAACGTCTGGCCCGAATTGCGCAAGCTGTTGCGCTGAGGCCGGCGGGCGCCTTCCGGCGCCACCGCCGTGCCCGTCAGGCGGACGGTCCGCTGCCTTGCGGAGCGGTGGTCCCGCCCTCCCCGCCACCGGAGACAGCCTCGCCGTCCTCTCCGGATTCCGGGGAATGTTCCCCGGTCTTGCGCTGGTTTTTGGCCAGTGCCTTTTCTTCCTTCTTTTTCTTCTTGGCGAGCTCTCGCTGCCGCTTTTCGTAGCCGTAGTTGGGTGTTGCCAAGGTGGAGCCCCCTTTTGTGGATGCAGTTCGGAGGTCCAATGTAGCAGCACGCCCGGCAAGACCCCTGGCCTCGCCCTGGCATGGCACGCCGCCAGGGCGCGCGGGCGGGCTGCAGGACCGCAGGGCCGCCCCTCAGGCCGGAAACGCGGCCGCGAGCGACTGCGCGATGTCGCCGCGCAGGTCTTCCACGTTCTCCAGCCCCACGGAAAAGCGCACCACGGTGCCGGGCCGCAGGTGCTGCGTGGGGCGCGCGCGCATCGTCCGCAACTCGTAAGGCACGACCAGACTCATGGGTCCGCCCCAGCTGTAGCCGAGCTTGAAGAGCCTCAGGCCGTCACAGAAGGCATCGACACGGTCCTGGCCATGGCGCTCGTCGATGACCACGCTGAAGAGGCCGGCCGCGGCGCCCTGCCCCGCGCCGCGGGCGCACAGCGCGGCCCAGTGCGCATGCCCCGGCGACCCGGGCAGCGCGGGGTGCAGCACCTGGGCGACGGCAGCCTGCGTGGCCATCCACCCGGCCAGCTCGCGCGCCGCCGCGTCATGCGCGCGGTACCGCAATCCGACGCTGGGCAGCGAACGCAGTACCGCCTCGGCATCGTTGGCCCCCACGCCCAGGCCCAGCCGCATGTGCGTGAGCTTGATGCGCAGGTGCAGGGCCGGGTCCCGGGTGATCGCGCTGCCCATGAGCACGTCGCCGCCGCCGCTGGGGTACTTGGTCAGGGCATGGACCGAAATGTCCACGCCCAGTTGCCCGTCGCCGAGCAGGTCGAAGGGCTGGAAGGCGATGCCGGCGCCCCAGGTATTGTCGAGCGCGGTGGTCACGCCGCGTTCGCGGCAGATGCGCACCTGTTCAGCGAGATGAGGGAACTCCAGCGTGACGGAGCCCGGGGCCTCCAGCCACACCAGCCGGGTGCCGGGCGTGATGCGGGCGGCCAGGTCGGCGGGATCCAGCGGATCGTAGTAGGCATGGCGGATGCCGTAGTGCGCCAGTTCCACCTCGGCCAGCGCCTTGTTGGGTCCGTAGGCGTTGTCCGGGATCAGCACCTCGTCGCCGCTGCGCAACAGAGCCAGCGCCACGTTGGCGATGGCCGCGAGGCCGCTGGGCATCAGCACGCACTGCAGGCCGCCTTCCAGTTCGCAGAGGCGTTCCTCCAGCATGTAGGTCGTGGGCGTGCCGTGCAGGCCGTAGGTGTAGCCGGTCTTGTCCTTCCATTCGCGGGACCGCATCGCGGCCACGTCCGGGAAGATGACGGTGGAGGCCTTGTGCACGGCCGGCTGCGGTGCGCAGAAGCCGGCCGGCGGCGTGTACGCGTGGTGGATCAGGCGGGTGTCGGGCCCGGAGCCCGGCGTGGCGTCGGATGCGGAGGAAGTCATGCGGCGATGGTATCGCCGCCCGCCTCCGCCGGGGATCAGCCCCGGATCAGCCCGTGGTGCCTTGGGTGATCGTCAGCTGGTTCACCACGGAGTTCACGCCCTTCACGCCCTGGGCGATGCGGGTCGCACGCTCGCGGGCCACGTCGTTCTTCACCGGGCCGTTCAGTGTGACGATCCCGTTGCGGGTGTCCACGTCGATGCGGATGGCGCTCAGTTCGGCATCCTCGGCGAGACCTGCCTTCACCTTGGCACTGATGCCGGCATCGTCCATCACTTCCGCCGCGCGCGCGGCAGCCTGGCGGGAGGCCTGGCTGGCCTCGGTGGCCGCGGCCTCCATGCGGCGCTGCGCATCCGAGGCGGCTTCGCCGGTGCGCTCGATGGTCGCGTCGAGCTTCTGGCCGACGGTCTGCCCGTCGTTGCGGTCGCAGGCCGCCAGCCCGAATGCCAGGGCGGTGGCCGACAGGATGGCGATGACACGCGGGCAGCGGGCGGGACTGGAAGAATGGGTGTGGGCGTGCGTCATGGCGATCTCCTTGGAGCGTCGGGAATATGACGAACTCTAGACTCGACCGTAGCGCGCCCCGGTCGGACAACGCCTAAGCTGGCGTAGGACGCTTGAGGCGAGAATCCTCCCCATGTCCCCCGCGCCTTCCCCCGCACCTTCCCCAGCGCCGCCGACGGATGCCGGCGCCTCCGGCCGCCAGCGCATGCTCCACCGCTGGTTCCCCTTTCTCGCGTGGCCCCGGCCGGACGCCCGGTTGCTGCGGGGAGAGTTCTGGGCCGGCATGACGGTGGGGCTGATGCTGGTGCCCCAGGGCGTGGCCTACGCGGCCCTGGCCGGCATGCCGCTCGTGACGGGCATCTACGCGTCGCTCGTACCCGCGCTGATCGCGGTGCTGTGGAGTTCGTCCACCCGCCTGGGCGTGGGCCCCACGGCCCTCACCGCCCTGCTGATCGGGGCCTCGCTCACCGGCATGGCGGAACCGGGCAGCGCCGAATGGGTGGCCCTGGCAGCCTGGATGGCCATCCTGTCGGGGCTGGTGCAACTGCTGCTGGGCGCCGTGCGCTTCGGCTGGCTGCTCAACCTCGTCACGTCGCCCGTGCTCAACGGATTCACCCAGGCCGCCGCGCTGCTCATCCTCGCATCCCAGCTGCCGGCGCTGCTGGGGCTGCGCACCACGTGGCATGCGGTGGCCAGCGCCCCGTCCATCCACCACTTCGACGGCACGGCGGCGGCCTTCGGGCTCGGCAGCCTGGTCCTGCTGACCCTGGCGCGCCGCTGGCGGCCCACCTTTCCCTCGGCCATCGTCATCGTCGGCGTGGCGGCCCTGGCCAGCCGGGCCCTTGGTTATGCGGACCACGATGGCGCGGTGGTGGGCCACCTGCCCTCCGGGCTGCCGCACTTCTACTGGCCGGGCTGGCTGGGCTGGGACCAGTTCGGCCAGTTGCTGATGCCCGTGCTGGTGGTCACGCTCGTCAGCTTCCTGGAGACCGCGTCCTCGGCCAAGGTCGAGCACCAGCAGGGCGGCACGCGCTGGAACGAGAACCAGGACCTGATCGCGCACGGCCTGGCGAAGATGGGGTCGGGTTTCTGTGGCAGTTTCGCGACAAGCGCGTCGTTTTCTCGCTCCGCGATCAACCTGTACGCGGGCGCGAAAAGCGGCTGGGCCACGCTGTTCGCGCTGGCGCTGGTCCTGGCGGTATTGCTGTGGCTCACGCCCGCGCTCTACCACGTGCCGCAGTCGGTGCTCGCCGCGGTGGTGGTGGCAGCGGTCACCAGCCTCATCAAGCCGGCGGTGCTGCTGCGGCTGTGGCGCATTTCCCGGGTGGAGGCCCTCATCGGCGGGCTGACGTTCTTCCTCACGCTCGCGACCGCGCCGCGCATGTACTGGGGCGTGCTGGCAGGACTGGTGCTGAACCTGAGCCACTTCCTCTACCAGCGGCTGCACCCGCGCATCATCGAAGTCGGGCTGCACCCGGACGGCAGCCTGCGCGACCGCCACCTGTGGCAATTGCCGCCGCTCGCGCCCGGACTGCTGGGCGTGCGGATGGATGCGGAGCTCGATTTCGCGTCCGCTGCTGCGCTGGAGCAACGCATCTCGGAACATCTTGCGGCATATTCCGAGGTGCGGCACATCTGCCTGTTCGCACTCCCGATCAACCGTATCGACGTCACCGGCGTTGAGTGCTTCGGCCGGTTGAGGGCCCTGGCCCGCACCCACGGTGGAGCCCTGCATGTGAGTGGCATGAAGCTCCCCGTCGAGCAGGTGCTGCGACGCGCCGGATTGCTGGAGGGCCCGGGCCTGGTGCTCTACCGCACCGATGCCGAAGCCCTTCTGGCGTTGCAACGTTTACCTTTGTAGTTACCTATGGCGGGGCAGCCGCTGATACACTTCCTGAACACTGTTTGTTGCATTTTGTGTCTGAATCTGCGACCCCCCCACTTGTGGACCTGCGCGACCTGCGCCTGACGACGGCGCACGCCCTGGTCGCGCAGGCACTGGGCTCCGAAGCCGCCATCCCCAGGGAATCGCCCCGGCAGTACCTGCAGGGCCTGATCGACGGCCTCTGCGAACTGTCGCTGAAGGACCCGCTCACGGGCCTGGCCAACCGGCGGCATTTCCGGACCGTGCTCGAGCGCGAGATCGACCGCGTCACGCGCGCGGGCGAGGCGGCGCTGCTGCTGATGCTCGACATCGACAACTTCAAGCGGGTCAACGACACCCACGGCCACATGGCCGGCGACATCGTCCTGCAGTCGATCGCGCGCACGCTGAGCCGCTGCGTCCGGCCCATGGACACCCTCTCGCGCTACGGCGGCGAGGAATTCGCCGTAGTCCTGCCCGCCTGCCAGGCCGGCTTCGGCAAGGTGGTGGCCGAGCGCATCCGCCGCGCGGTGGAGCGCACGCCGGTCCGCATCTCGCCGACGGTCGAACTCAACGTCACCGTGAGCATCGGCGGCGCCTTCGCGCTCCAGTGGATCCGCAGCACCACGCTGCTGTGGACGGAGCGCGCCGACAGCCAGCTCTACAAGGCCAAGCTGGCGGGACGCAACCGGGTCAGCATCGAAGAACAGCCGGACAGCACGGTGACCGCCGAAGAGAAGAGCCTGCTTTTCGGCCCGCTGTACACTCCCTCGGGTTGGGGCGACCTTCCCCCGCCCTTGGATTCCACAGGCAGCGCCTATTGAAAGCAAAGAGATGACCGACGCGCTGTCACCCCGCACCACGCCCGCTGCGCCCCAGGCGCCAGCCGGCGCCCGCATCATTGCCATCACCAGCGGCAAGGGAGGCGTGGGCAAGACCTTCGTTTCCGCCAACCTCGCCGCGGCCCTGACGCGGCGCGGCTACCGCGTGCTCGTTCTCGACGCGGATCTCGGCCTCGCGAACCTGGACGTGGTCCTGAACCTGCATCCCAAGGTCACGCTGCACGACGTCTTCGTCGGCAAGGCGGAACTGGACGATGCCGTGATCGAGGCGCCCGGCGGGTTTTCCGTCGTGCTCGCCGGGTCGGGCATGGTCGAGTATTCGCGGCTCACCCCCGAGGTGCGCAGCGAATTCCTCAACGTCATCCAGACGCTCGCGCCGCGCTACGACGTGCTGCTGCTCGATACCGGCGCCGGCATCTCCGACGTGGTGCTGTTCTCCGTCTCGCTCGCCTCGGAGGTGCTCATCGTGGCCACGCCCGAGCCCACCTCCCTGACGGACGCGTATGCGGCGATCAAGGTGCTGGCGACGCAGCAGAAGCGCCAGTACGTGCGCCTGATCGTGAACCAGGCTGCACGGCCGGGTGATGGCCGGGCGATCACCGGCCAGCTCCAGCAGGTCCTGGACCGCTTCGTCAGCACGGATTCGGGCCGTCCGATGCGCCTGCTGCACCTGGGCGACATTCCGGCCGACACCGCCGTGCGCGATGCCGTCATGCGGCGCCAGCTGCTGCTGATGCAGATGCCCGGCTGCCCTGCCGCCCTGGCCATCGCGCAGCTGGCCAACAAGATCGATTCCACGCTGCTCACGCCGGCGGCCTGAAGGGGCCGGCAGGCGGCACGCCTGCCCGGCACCTCCATCGCGATGCACCACGACGACGTTCTCAACATCTCCTGCTATCTGTTCGTTCCGCTGCCCGATGCCGGGCAGCTGCGCGACCGCCTGCATGCGCGGTGCATGGAAGACGGCCTCAAGGGCACCATCCTGCTGGCGGAAGAAGGCATCAACATGTTCCTGGCCGGGCCGGCGCCCGCCGTGCGGGGCTTCGTGCAGTGGCTGAGGGACACGGATGCGCGTTTCGCCGCGCTGGAACCGAAGGAGAGCTGGTCGGCGTCCCAGCCTTTCCGCAAGATGCTGGTGAAGGTCAAGCGCGAGATCATCCGCATGGACCACCCCGCCATCCGGCCCGCCGAAGGGCGCGCGCCCTCCGTGGATGCGCCCACGCTGCGGCGCTGGCTCGCGCAGGGCCACGACGACACGGGCCGCCCCGTGGTGACACTGGACACCCGCAATGCCTTCGAGGTGGATCACGGCACCTTCGAGGGCGCCATCGACTGGCGGATCGCGAAGTTCACCGAATTCCCGCCCGCGCTGCGCGCCCGCAAGGCGGAGCTGGAAGGCAAGACGGTGGTGAGCTTCTGCACCGGAGGCATCCGCTGCGAGAAGGCGGCCATCCTCATGCGCGAGGAGGGCATCGGGCACGTGTACCAGCTCGAGGGCGGCATCCTGAAATACTTCGAGCAGACCGACGGGGCCCACTACCGGGGCGGGTGCTTCGTCTTCGACGAGCGCGAAGTGCTGGCGCCCGACCTGTCGGAATCCGGTTCGGGCCCTGTGGACGGGCCGGCCGCCGCATAGGCCGCAGCAGGCACGCGGCGCTGGCCCTGCCTGCAGCCGGGCCAGCGCGCGAAAGTCAGCGCTTGAAGTGCCGCTCCGGCAGCGGAATGCGTTCGTGATCGCCCGGTACCGTGCCCATGCGCATGGCGTCCCAGTCGTCGGCCGCCTGGACGATGCGCTCCTTGCGCGAGGACACGAAATTCCACCAGATGTGCCGCGGGCCGTCGAGCGGCGCGCCGCCGATGACCACGCAGCGCGCAGGCCCGCTGCCCGTGGCCTCCTGCAGCCGTACCGGGCCGGGGGCCTGCGCAATGGCGAGCATGCCCGCCGGCAGGTCGGCCGGGCGCCCCTCGCCATCTTCCAGCCGGCAGGCGCCCTCCACAGCATAGACCGCCATTTCCTCGGCCAGCGGCGGCAGCAGCAGTTCGGCACCCGCCGGCAGGAGGATGTCGAGATAGAGGGTGGGCGCAAGGGTGGCGACGGGCGACGTGGCCCCGAAGGCGCTGCCGACCAGCACACGTACGCGCACGCCCTGGCCATCGTGGATCTCCGGGATGGCCTCCGCGGCCGTGTGGACGAACGAGGGTTCCACCTCGGCATGCGCCTCGGGCAGCGCCGCCCACAGCTGCAGTCCGTGGTTCACATAGGCCGCGCTGCGCAGCCGCTCCGGGCGCCGCTCGGAATGCACGATGCCGCGGCCCGCGGTCATCCAGTTGATGGCGCCAGGAGCGATCTCGCACACGGAGCCGAGGCTGTCGCGGTGCGTGATCGCCCCTTCGAACAGGTACGTGACCGTGGCCAGCCCGATGTGCGGATGCGGCCGCACGTCGTATTCGGACGAGGGCTCGACCGTGACCGGGCCGAAATGGTCGAAGAACACGAACGGGCCGATGGAACGGCGCTGCAGCGAGGGCAGCAGCCGCCGCACCACGAAGCCGCCGCCCAGGTCCTTGGCATGGCCGCCGAGCAGCAGGAACGGCGGCGTTGCATCGCCGGACGACGGAGGATGAGGCACATTCGTATCCACGGGCAGAGTCCTTTCGGGAACAGGGGCGGCGCCAGCGTAACCCGCCAGCACGGAAAAAGCCACGCGCCGCATTGCCTCCGGGCACCCGCAGGGCGCCGGCGCGGTCAGCCGCGCAGCTGCTGCGCGATGCGGGCGACGCGCGCCCCATAGGCGCGGCCGGTTTCCAGGTCGCCGGGCAGCATTTCCTGCACGCTCGCGTCCGACGGCGACTGCGCCAGCATGCCCACGGAGCCCCCCAGGTTGTTGGGGTCGTTGCGCGAGGCCGCCTTGCTGTTGGCCGGCAGCATGCCCAGGCTCACCCAGATGCCGCCGTGCTGCGAGGCCAGCGTCTGCAGCGCGATCAGGGTCACCTGCTTGTCGCCGTTCAGGCTGGCGCTGTTGGTGAAGCCGCCGAACACCTTGTCCTGCCATGCGCGGCCGAACCAGGCCTTGGAGGAGGCATCCGCGAACTTCTTGAACTGCCAGCTGGGGCTGCCCATGTACGTCGGGGTTCCGAAGATGATGCCGTCGGCTTCGGCGAGGGTCTCCCAGCCGCCCTCGGGCAGGTTGCCGTCCGCATCGATGGCGATGAGCTGGGCGCCGGCGCCCTCGGCGACGGCCTGGGCCAGGCGCTGGGTGTGGCCGTAGCCGGAATGGAAGACGACTGCGATCTTTGCCATGGAAATGACTCCTAGTGGTGGGAAGGGTGGACGGGGCCGGCGATGCCGGCCACGCCCGGGGGACTGGAATATGCGGTGTCCATGCCGCGCCCGGACCGCATCAGCGTTCCCGGGCCGTGAGATCGAACACCAGCACCTCGGCGCCGCAGCCCTGCTCCAGGGCCAGCCGGCGCTCGCGCTCGACGAAGGCGGCATCGCCCGCGGCCAGCGGGCTGCCATTGGCCTGCAGCCTGCCGCGCAGCAGGTGCACGTAGCATTTGCGGGCGGGATCCAGCGGCAGTTCGTCGCCGCCCCCGCCGTCGAACAGGCCCGCGTAGACGCAGGCATCGGCCTGCAGGTACAGCACGCCGGGCCGGGCCTGCGGCGCCGCCAGCAGATGCAGCCGGCCGCTCCCGCGGTCCGCGGGGCCGGGTACCTGCGCGTATTCCCGCGCCTTGCCCGGTGCCTGCGGCGCGATCCATATCTGCAGGTAGTGCGCGGGCTGGTCGGGCAGCGGGTTGAATTCGGCATGGGTGGCGCCCTCGCCTCCCGCCATGCGCTGCACACGGCCCGCGGCGACCGATTGCACCCGGCCGCTGCAGTCCCGGCTGCCCAGCCGACCGGACAGCACGTAGCTGAGGATTTCCATGTCGCGGTGGCCGTGCAGGCCCAGCCCGGCGCCAGGGGCGATCCATTCCTCGTTCAGCGCGTGCAGGTTGCCGAAACCCATATAGCGGGGGTCGTGGTAGCCGGCGAAGGAGAAGCTGTGGAGCGATCGCAGCCAGCCGTGGTCGGCGTGGCCCCGGTCGCACGATTTGCGGACGGTCAGCATGGGCGGGTTTCGGACAGTGCTGGCACTTTAGGAGCGGGACGCGGCTTGCGGGCGCAGTGCGATTGAAGGCATCATTCAAAACCTTTGAAGCCTTCCCCGATGACCGTTCCTCCTCCCGCCCGCGACGCCCTCACGCCCGACAGCCTGGCCATGCTGCAGGTGATCGCGGAAACCGGCAGCTTCGCCGCGGCGGCGCGGCAACTCGGCGTGGTGCCGAGTGCGCTCACCTACCGGGTGCGGCAGATCGAGGAGGCGCTGGACGTGCTGCTGTTCGACCGCAGCGCCCGCCAGGCACGGCCCACCGAGGCGGGCAGCGAACTGCTGCGCGAGGGTGCCCGCCTGCTCGAGGAGGTCGAGGCCGTCGCGCATCGCGTGCGACGGGTGGCGACCGGGTGGGAGCCCCAGCTCACCATCGCGGTGGACGGCGTGATTTCCCCCACCACCCTGCTGGAACTCGTGGAGGCCTTCTATGCGCAGTCGCCGCCGACCCGGCTCAAGCTGCGCGACGACATTCTCACGGGCACGCTCGAGGCGCTGACCTCCGGCCGGGCAGATCTCGCGCTGGGCGTGGCGGTGAACGCCTCCAATGCCTCCGGCGTGCAGGGCCAGGTGATCGGCGACCTGCTGTTCCTCTTCACCGTGGCGCCGCACCATCCGCTCGCCTCCGCGCCCGGCCCGCTCACCGACACGGTGCTGCGCCAGCACCGGGCCATCGCCGTGGCCGATTCGGCGCAGCATGGCGGCGTGACCATGGGCCTGCTGGGCGGGCAGGACGTGTTCACGGTGGACAGCATGCAGACCAAGCTGCAGGCCCAGCTGCGCGGGCTGGGCGCCGGGTTTCTTCCCGAGCCCATGGTGCGGCCCTACGTCGAGGCCGGGCGGCTGGTGGTCCGCGAGGTCGCGCGGCCCGCGCGCCGCGTGCGCCTGCACTATGCCTGGGGCGGCCCCGGGCACGCCCCGCCGGGCCGCGCTCTGACATGGTGGCTGCAGCAACTCGAGAGCCCCGCCACCCGCGCGGCGCTGCTGGAAAACCACCACCCATTCTGAGCCGCGCCGCCGCAGGCGCCGTGTAGAGTGGATCCATCCGCGCCCGCCGCGGCGTCTCGCACCCATGCATCCATGAAAGGCCGGACCATGACCTCTTCCCGCTCCCGTTCCCGCACTCCTTCCCGCGGCGCTCCCGCCGGCCCCGGCGGGCAGCCGCCGTCCGCCCGGCGCATCGCCGTGGTCGGCGCGGGGATGGCCGGCATCGCCTGCGCGCGCACGCTGGCGCAGGCCGGACATGCGCCGGTCGTCTTCGAGCAGGCCCCCCAGCCAGGCGGCCGGATGGCGACGGTGGAGTCGCCGTTCGGAGGATTCGATGCCGGCGCCCAGTACTTCACGGTGCGCGATGCGCGCTTCGCCCGCGCCCTGGAAACCGTGCCCGGGCTGTGCCGCCCCTGGAGCGCGACCACCGTCAAGGTGCTGGACGCCGCGGGCCGCACGGCCGCCGCCGCACCGCCGCCGCGCGAGCCGCACTGGGTGGCCACACCGGGCATGCAGTCCCTGCTGGCCGCGTGGGCCGGGCCGCTGGCGCAGGCCGGCCGCCTGCTGGCGGACGCGCGGGTGTTCAGCATCGGCCCCGACCCCCTGCAGCCGGGCCACTGGCAACTGAAGACCCGCTCGCAGGACGGGGCGCAGCAGGTCCATGCCGGCTTCGATGCAGTGCTGCTGCTCGTTCCGGCGGCGCAGGCCCGCGCCCTGCTGGAAACCTCGGGCATCGCCCCGGCGTTCGCGCAGCAGTTGCAGTCGGTCGAGGTGGCCCCCTGCTGGACGCTGATGGTGGCCTACCCCCACGCGGTACAGCCCGGCCTCACCACGCTGGGCCCGCAATGGAACGCCGCGCGCAGCACGCACCACCGCATCGCGTGGGTGGCACGCGAATCGTCGAAGCCGGGACGCGCCTCGGTGGAACGCTGGACGGTGCAGGCCAGCCCCGCATGGTCGTCCGAGCACCGGGACGACACGCCCGCCCGCGTGCAGGCCAAGCTGCTCAAGGCGTTCGCGGAAGTGACGGGCCTGCGCGCCACGCCCACGCATGCGGAAGTGCTGTTCTGGCCCGACGCGCAGACGACTCGGCCGCTGGGGCGCAGCCACCTGTGGGACACCGCTGCCGGCATCGGGCTGGCGGGCGACTGGTGCCTGGGCCACCGGGTCGAGGATGCCTTCGTCGCGGGGCTCGAACTCGCGCTCGCGGTGGCATGAGCGTCTTCCCGGCCGCGTCCACGCAAGCAACCGCCGCGGGCCGACGCTATGTCGGCCGTTTCGCGCCCTCGCCCACCGGCCCCCTGCATGCGGGCTCGCTGGTGGCCGCGCTGGCGAGCTGGCTGGACGCGCGCTCCGCGGACGGGGGCCGCGGCGGCACCTGGCTGGTGCGCATCGAGGATGTGGACACGCCCCGCTGCCAGCCCGGCGCGGCGGAGACGATCCTGCGGCAGCTGGCGGACTGCGGACTCGTGCCGGACGGGACGGTCTGGTGGCAGTCGGGTCGCCACGCACGCTATGCGGAACAGCTGCAGCGCCTGGTGGGCGCGGGGCTGGCCTACCCCTGTGCCTGCACGCGCGCGGACATCGAACGCGCCCATCGCCACGCGCACGGGGCGCGTGACCGCCATTCGGAACTGCCCTACCCGGGCACCTGCCGCGCCGGACTGGGCGGACGGCCTCCGCGATCCTGGCGATTCCGGACAACGGAATACCAGAAAGAACTTGCGCCGGCAGCGGGTGCCGCACGAGCACCGGACTGCCCTGCCATCGATGCCGGTGGCGTGGCCTGGACCGACCGGCGCCTGGGAGCGCGCCGGCAGGACGTGGCGGAAGCCGTGGGCGATTTCGTTCTGCGCCGGGCGGACGGCCTCTGGGCCTACCAGCTCGCGGTGGTGGTGGACGATGCCGACCAGGGAGTGACACATGTGGTCCGCGGAGAGGACCTCCTGGACAACACGCCGCGGCAACTGCTGCTGCAGCATGCGCTGGGCATCCGCGCCCCGGCCTATTTGCATACGCCGCTCGTGCGTGCGCCGGATGGAGAGAAGCTGTCCAAGCAGCACGGCGCGCCGGCGGTGGACACCGCCCATCCCCTGGAGGCGCTAGGGGCCGCGGCCTGCACGCTGGGGCTGCCGGCTTTGCAGCATCCGCACGACACCACCGTCGGCGAGGCGCTGGCTTGGTGGGCGCAGGCATGGTCGCGAATCTACAATCGGCCATCGTGACAGTTACGCATCCCACCCCGGCCGATACCGGCCTCGCCCTTTCGCCCGCGCCTGCCGGCAACGGTTCCCCGCCCGCGGACGTTGCATTCCCCAAGGCGATCAAAAGCTATGTCCGCCGCGCCGGGCGCACCACGACCGGACAGGCCAAGGCCCTGGAAACCTTCGGCTCGCAATTCGTTCTCGACTACGCCCCCGAGCCGCTCGATGCCGAAGCAGCCTTCGGCCGCGCCGCGCCGCTCATCCTGGAGATCGGTTTCGGCATGGGCGAGGCCACGGCGCATATCGCCGGCGTGCGGCCACAGGACAATTTCCTCTGCTGCGAGGTGCACGAGCCCGGCGTGGGCGCGCTGCTCAAGCGCATCGGCGAGCAGGGCCTCACCAACATCCGCATCCTGCAGCACGACGCCGTGGAGGTGATCGACCACATGCTGCCGGAAGGCGCCCTCGACGGCGTGCACATCTTCTTCCCGGACCCCTGGCACAAGAAGCGCCACAACAAGCGGCGGCTGGTCCAGCCACCGCTGGTGGCCAAGCTCGCCCGGCGGCTGAAGCCCGGAGGCTACCTGCACTGCGCGACCGACTGGCAGCCCTATGCGGAGCAGATGCTGGAGGTGCTCTCGGCCGAGCCGCTGCTGGCCAACACCGCCGACGGCTATGCGCCGCAGCCCGACTACCGCCCGCTCACCAAGTTCGAGAACCGGGGCCTGCGCCTGGGCCACGGCGTATGGGATATCCTCTTTCGGCGCGCGGCCTGACAGGCAGCGCGCCCCGCACTCTCGCAACGCCCAGCACCGCACCCATGAAGCCCATCCTCGACAACCTGGTCGAAATGACCGGCCATCGCGATCATTTGCGGCTGGAAGTGTCGGTGCTGTCCACCCTGCACAAGCTCCCTTCCATCAAGGCGGTGCGGGCGCTGGAGATCTTCCAGTCGGGCAGCGAGGCCTACGTGCGGCCGCGCACCTGGCACAAGGACGGGCAGATGGTCACCAGCGACTGGGAAGCCCCGGTCGATCCGCGCCGCGAGCCCCTGTCGGCGTTCCCGGCGCTGCACGAATGCATCGCGCAGCGCCGGCCGCACGTGCTGCAGTCCGTGCGGCGCGGCGAGCACATGCTGTGGCTGCCGGTATGGCTGCACGACAAGGTCCATGCCTGCATCGAGGTCACGCAGTCGAGGCCCTTCTCGGCCCACAAGCTCGACGTGATCCAGAGCGTCTTCTTCGTCTACCAGAACTACCAGAGCCTGCTGGACTACAGCGAGCGCGACGCGCTCACCGGCCTCTTCAACCGCAAGACCTTCGACGAGCAGTTCGCACGTCGCGCCGGCGTGCCCAGCGGTGCGGTGGCCGATGCGGTCACCGATGCGGCCGATGCGCCCCAGCCGCGCAGCGAGCCGCTGCAGCACTGGCTGGCCGTGGTGGACATCGACCACTTCAAGCAGGTCAACGACCGCTTCGGGCACCTGTACGGCGACGAGGTGCTGATCCTCATCGCCAACATCCTGCGCAACTCCTTCCGCGGGCACGACCGCATCTTCCGCTTCGGCGGGGAGGAGTTCGTGGTCCTGCTGCGCTCGACGACGCTCGCCACCGCCCACAAGGCCTTCAACCGGTTCCGCACCGCCGTGCAGGAATACGATTTCCCGCAGGTGGGCCGCGTCACGGTGAGCCTGGGCTTCGCCAGCACGGAGCGCGGCGCGCCCGTGGAGATCCTGGGCCAGGCGGACCAGGCGCTCTACTACGCCAAGGAACATGGCCGCAACCGCGTGTGCTACTACGACGACCTGGTGCGCGAGGGCCATCTGCACGCCAAGGTCGCGAACGACGACGTCGAGCTCTTCTGACCGGGCCGGCTGGCCACTCGCCGGCCAGTGCCGCGCAGCACTCCTGGTGCCCCTGAAATGCAAAAGGCCCGCGCAAGCGGGCCTTTTGCTTGGGGCACGGCCCGGTCAGGCCCGTTCGCCCACCCAGGCGGCCACGGAGGCCAGCGCCGCGGGCAGCGCCGCGGCATCCGTGCCGCCGGCCATCGCCATGTCGGGCTTGCCGCCGCCCTTGCCGCCCACCTGGCTGGCGACGAAGTTCACCAGTTCGCCGGCCTTCACCTTCGCCATCGCGTCCGGCGTGACGCCCGCCGCGATCTGCACCTTGGCGCCGTCCACTGCCGCGAGCACGATGGCCGCGCTCTTGAGCTTGTCCTTGAGCTTGTCCATGGTGTCGCGCAGGGTCTTCGCATCCGCGCCCGGCAGCGTGGCTGCCAGCACCTTCAGGCCCTTCACGTCCACCGCCTGGCCGGCCAGTTCGTCGCCCTGGCTGGACGCCAGCCTGCCCTTGAGGGCCGCCACTTCGCGCTCCAGCGCCTTGACCTGGTCCAGCGCCTGGCCGATGCGGCCCGTGATCTCCGCAGCCGGCGCACGCAGCGCGCCCGCCGCCTTGGCGACCGTGTCCTCGAGTTGCTGCAGGTAGGCCAGCGCACCCGCGCCCGTCACCGCCTCGATGCGGCGCACGCCCGCGGCCACGCCGCTCTCACCCACCACCTTGAACAGGCCGATGTCGCCCGTGCGGGCGACGTGCGTGCCGCCGCACAGCTCGCGGCTGGTGCCGATGTCCAGCACGCGCACGGTCTCGCCGTACTTCTCGCCGAACAGCATCATCGCGCCGGTCTTCTGGGCGGATTCGATGTCCATCACGCGGGCGCCGGTCGGGGTGTTGGCGAGGATCTCCTCGTTCACGCGGCGTTCGATCTCGCGGATCTGCGCGTCGGTGACCGGCGCGTTGTGCGCGAAGTCGAAGCGCGTGCGCTCGGCATTCACCAGCGAGCCCTTCTGCTGCACGTGGCTGCCCAGCACTTCGCGCAGGGCCTTGTGCATGATGTGCGTGACCGAATGGTTGCGCATGGTCGCGGCGCGCAGCGCGGCATCGACCTCGGCCTGCACGGCATCGCCCACGCGCAGCGTGCCGGACTCCAGGCGGCCGTGGTGGCCATAGACGTCGGCGCGGATCTTGAGCGTGTCGTCCACGGCGAAGCGCGCGCCACCGGCGTGGATCACGCCCTGATCGCCCACCTGGCCGCCGCTCTCGGCGTAGAACGGGGTGTTGTCGAGCACCACCACGCCGTTCTGGCCGGCCTCCAGCGCCTGGGCGCTCGTGCCGTCCACATAGATCGCCACGATCCTGGCGCTTTCGGTCAGGCCGTCGTAGCCGCTGAAGCGGTTGGCCTCGCCTGCGTAGTCGAGCGCCTTGTCCATCTTGAACTTGCCGGCGGCACGCGCCTGGGCCTTCTGGCGGTCCATGGCGGCCTTGAAGCCGTCCTCGTCCACCGTCACGCCGCGCTCGCGGCAGACATCGTTGGTCAGGTCGAGCGGGAAGCCGTAGGTGTCGTGCAGCTTGAAGGCCACGTCGCCGGGCAGCACCTTCGCGCCGCCGCCCAGAGCCGCGTCGAGGATGTCCATGCCGTTGGCGAGCGTCTCGAAGAAGCGCTCTTCCTCGGCCTTGAGCACCTCGGTGATGCGCTGCTCCTGCTCGCGCAGCTTCGGATAGGCGTCGCCCATCTGGGCCACGAGGTCCTTCACGAGCTTGTGGAAGAACGGCGTCTTGCGGCCGAGCTTGTAGCCGTGGCGGATGGCGCGGCGCACGATGCGGCGCTGCACGTAGCCGCGGCCTTCGTTGCTGGGGATCACGCCGTCGCTCACGAGGAACGCGGTGGCGCGGATGTGGTCGGCGATCACCTTGAGCGACGGGTTGGAGAGATCGGCGGTGCCGGTCTCGCGCGCGGCCGCCTGGATGAGCGCGGCGAACAGGTCGATCTCGTAGTTGCTGTGCACGTGCTGCAGGATGGCCGCGAGGCGCTCCAGGCCCATGCCGGTATCGACGCAGGGCGCGGGCAACGGCGTGACGGAGCCGTCTTCCGCCATGTCGAACTGCATGAACACGTTGTTCCAGATCTCGATGAAGCGGTCGCCGTCCTCATCGGGGCTGCCCGGGGGGCCGCCGGGGATGTGGGGGCCGTGGTCGTAGAAGATCTCGGAGCACGGGCCGCAGGGGCCGGTGTCGGCCATCATCCAGAAGTTGTCGGACTTGTAGCGGCCGCCCTTGTTGTCGCCGATGCGGATCACGCGCTCGGGCGGCAGGCCGATCTCCTTCGTCCAGATGTCGTAGGCCTCGTCGTCCTCGGCATACACGGTGGCCAGCAGGCGCTCCTTCGGCAGGCCATAGACCTCGGTGAGCAGCTCCCAGGCCCACTTCAGCGACTCGCGCTTGAAGTAGTCGCCGAAGGACCAGTTGCCCAGCATCTCGAAGAAGGTGTGGTGGCGCGCGGTGTAGCCGACGTTCTCCAGGTCGTTGTGCTTGCCGCCCGCGCGCAGGCAGGCCTGCACGGACGTGGCGCGCACGTAGGGGCGCTTGTCGGTGCCTAGGAACACGTCCTTGAACTGCACCATGCCGGAGTTGGTGAACATCAGCGTGGGGTCGTTGCCCGGCACCAGCGGGCTGGACGGCACCACGGTGTGGCCCTTGGAGGCGAAGAAGTCCAGAAAACTCTTGCGGATGTCGGCAACGGACGACGGCGGGGTCGGTTTCGTCATGGGCGAAAGGGCTGCGAGCCTCGAGTGCGTGGAGCGCGCTGCGATGGGCGCAGCCGCGGGATGTTATGAAAGCGTAACCCCCGATTCTATCGAGCCGGACCCGCCGTTCGCCGCGCCGCGGGGGCCGCCCCTGCCCCGCGCGGGGCCGCTCACCGCCGGGCGCGCTTGTGCGGGGTGCGGTTGGTGTAGCTCGCGTTGCCCAGGCCCGTGCCCACGGTGAGCACGGCCCAGCGCTCCACGTCCTGGGTGAAGGGCAGTTCCGAGAGGCCCTGCACCACGGCGTCGTTGTGCAGGCAGACCTGGATGCGGCCGCCGTTGATGGCCGGCAGGCGCTCGCACAGGTCGCGCGGCAGGTGGAAACGGATGCTCTCCCAGTTGCCCGGCAGGTTCTGCGTGCCGCCGGCGAGCGAGCCGTCCTCGCAGACCAGGCCCGGGCAGGCGACGCCCACGAAGGGCGCGAGGCTCAGTTCCTTCTTCCGGGCATGCTCGACCAGGTCCTCCAGGATGCCGGCGATGCCGTCCACGAGTTCGTCGCGGCGCGGAGCGTCGTCCGCATGGCCCCATTTCTCGCGGCGCAGCACCTCGGCCCTGGACATGTCGGGCGCGGAGTGCAGGTGGGTCTGCACGATGCCGCAGCGCACGTTGGTGCCGCCGATGTCCACCGCCAGGATCGCGTCGTAGCTCTGCAGCAGCGCGGGCGGCGCCAGGTGCACCCAGCCGATCAAGCCGCCCTCGTCGGCATGGTGGTGCAGCAGGCGCAGTTCCACCGGGTCCTTCTTCTTGCGCTGGAGCTCCTCCGCGACGAGGCCGGCCGCGCGGGCGATGGCACGCTCGCCCACCTCGCTCTGGTGGAAGCCGCCCCCCACGATCACGCGCTCCACGCCCTTCCAGGTCTTGTGCTGCAGGAAGCGCAGGACCACGTGGGCGAACTGCTGCGCATAGTCTTCCGAGGCGGCCTCGATCGCCCGGGCCGCCACGCCGTCCTTGGCGAGCATCTCGTCCAGACGCTGCTTGCTGATCTCGCGCGTGGGCTTGTCGCCCAGCGGATCCTTGCCGGCCATGTCGGTGTAGAGGGTGCGCCAGGCATCCAGCATGTGCCGGAACGCGGTACGGCTGGCGTTGTCGCCCGCGAAGCCGTCACCGTCGCGCAATTCGAGGCTGTAGTCGTCGATGGTGACGGACGCCAGCTCCATGTCGCCGTGCGGGCCCGCCGCGCACAGGGCGAGCCGGGCTTTTTCCTCGCGCTCGGCCGCGGCAGCGGACACGGGCGCTTCTTCCTTCTCTTTGGATGCCATGGTCGTGTTCGTAGGGAGGGAGTGGGCCCGCGTCGCAGGCCCTGCCCCGATGTTGCCCCGCCGGACGGGGCGGCCGCGTCAGCCAACACCGCCAAACCGCGCGACAGGAGGTAGCAGGGGCGGCAGACGGCGGTCAGCGGCCCAGCAGTACCGCGCGCGCCGCCTCCGACGGGAACACGCACGCCACGTCGTGGGCGCAGCCGGGCACCACGACCACCTCGCGCCGCCGGCCGGGCGCCAGCAGCGTCCGGTCGTACTCCGCGTAGGCCAGGCCGCGCTGCAGGCGGTACGGCCCCTGGGCCATGGCCGCGCACGACTTGTCGAGGATGCCGTAGTAAGTGCCCCTGGCGTCGCTGCTGTCCAGCGCCCCTTCGAGGTAGTGGACATCGGCGGCGGCGTAGTGCTCGCGCGCCTGGGCGGCGCTGCGCCCCAGGCTGGCAGGCAGGCCGTCGGTGCCGTACTTCCAGCGGTTCACGCCCGGGCAGGTGCCGTCGGCAGGCGGATGGGGGCGCCAGGCGTCGAAGTACAGCCAGGTGCCGGGGTCCGCCACCACGTAGCGCAGGGCGACGGCGGAGGCAGAGGCCGATGACGTGCCGGCCGGGGCCGGGTTCGCGAAGCCGATGTAGTGCTGCACCATCTGCCCGCCGGCGGAAAAGCCCGCGACGGTGACGGTGCGCAGCCCGGGCCAGCGCCGCACGAGTTCGGCCACCAGCGCGTCCATCGCCGCGAACGAGGAGACGCGTGCGCCATTGGCCGATGGCCCGCCCTCGATCCAGGAACTGCAGCTCCACAGCAGGTCACCGGCCTGCGCGGCGGGGACGCCCGGGGAGCTGCACCGGGCGGCCTGGTCCGCCGCGACCTGGAACACGGGCGCCACCACCAGGGTGTCACGCAGCGCGCCGGCATCGCGCACGGCCCGCAGCGCGGCGCCGAAGGTCTTGCCGGCATCGCGCGGGTGGCCGTGCAGGCCAATGAGCGCCTGCGTCGGCGCCGCGCCCTCGCCGGGCGCCAGCGATGCGTAGTAGTTCAGCGTTCCTCCGGCCCCGGGCGGCTCGAAACGCTGGTAGCACGCGGGGCCGGCCGCCACGGTGCAATCGGAAGGCTGTGCGGCGGCGTGTGCCATCCACACGGCCAGGCATGCCGCCACGAGACAGGGCCATGTTCCAGTTCTCATCGATGGGACTCCGTTGGGCGCGGGGACGGCGCGGCGCCTGGAGGAAAGTGTACGCGGCGCATGCGGCGCTGCGTGGGTGGGTCAACGGCCAAAAAAAAGCCCGCGCGATGCGGGCTGTGAAAGGAGACCCCCTACTGACAAACCGGAGGCCGGGGGCCGGAAGGCCCTGCGCGGCACTGCGATGGATCCAATGTAGGGCTGCACGCCGGCAGGGCCAAGCGACCAGATCGCGCTTGCTTATGCGCGGACCGAAAATGCCGGAGCCTGGCGGGCATGCCATGCATCCCAGGCGCAGGCCGCCGATGGCGGCATACTCGGCGCCTTGCCCTTCCCGGCCCCCCGCCCGCCCCAGCGCTTCCGTCGATACGATGCCCCCGCCATCCACCGCCCTCCCCTGCACTGCGCGGGCCTTGGCCGCGGCCGCCCTCTGCCTGGCCACGGCCGTGCCGGCACCTGCCCGGGCGGATGCCGGCGACCTCGTGCGCGAGCACGGCTGCATGCGCTGCCATGCCCTGGTGCGTACCTATGTGGGCCCCGGGTTCGCGGAGATCGCCGAACGCTACCGCGCCGACAGGAATGCCGAAACCTACCTTGCCGGCAAGATCCGCAACGGCGGCGCGGGCGAATGGGGCCGCGCGCTCATGCCGCGGCACCCGCGCATCGGGGAGGAAGAGGCGCGGACCCTGGCCCGGTGGATCCTCGCCCAACGCAAAAGTTAGGGGCGGCAGGTGGCGCCGCAGCGATCCCCGGTCAGCGTTCGGCGCGCAGCGCCTCGTCCACCGCGTCGCGCGTGAGGGTGGGCACGAAGGCCTCGATGAAGCGGTAGGCGTAGCCGCGCAGCCAGCTGCCGCGCCGAAGTCCCAGGCGGGTGAGGTTGACCTCGAAGAGATGGCGCGCATCGATCATGCGCAGGTGGCGGTCGCGCTCCGGGTCCAGCGCGATGGAGGCGACGATGCCCACGCCCATGTCCAGTTCCACATAGGTCTTGATCACGTCCGCGTCCATGGCGGTGAGCACCACGTCCGGCTGCAGGCCTTCGCGGGCGAAGGCCTCGTCGATATGGGCGCGGCCGGTGTAGCCCAGCTCGTAGGTGATGATGGGAAAGCGCGCCAGCTGCCGCAGGGTGGGCGGCTCGGGCAGGTCGAGCAACGGATGCCCGGGCGGCACCACGATGCTGTGGGACCAGCGGTAGCAGGGCAGCGTGACCAGTTCGCCATAACCCGCCAGCGCCTCCGTGGCGACGCCGATATCGGCCTCGCCCGAGAGCAGCATCTCGGCCACCTGCCGGGGCGAGCCCTGGTGCAGGTGCAGCGAGACGTGCGGGAACAGCGCCCGGAAATCGCGCACCACCTGCGGCAGGGCGTACCGTGCCTGGGAGTGGGTGGCGGCGATGGACAGGCGCCCTTCCCCGCTGGCGCGGAAATCGTGCCCGGCGCGCTGCAGGTTTTCCGCCTCCAGCAGCAGCCGCTCGACGATGGGCAGCAGCGTGGATCCCGGCGGGGTCAGCCCCGTGAGGCGCTTGCCCGCGCGCACGAAGATTTCCAGGCCCAGTTCCTCCTCCAGTTCGCGGATCTGCCGGCTCACGCCGGGCTGGGACGTGTGGAGGATGCGGGCCACGTCGGTGAGGTTGAAACCCGTGCGCACGGCCTCGCGCACGGAACGCAGTTGCTGGAAATTCATGGATTCGCCGGGCTTTCCTGTTGTTATGCGGCCGATCAACGCGTAGGGGATCAACGCGTGGGGAGCAATGCGCGCGCGGCAGGGGCCGGCAGCGGCGCGCTGCCCCCCGCCGCTGCACGTCAGAGCTTGGCGATGGACACTTCGGTCGATTTCACCAGCGCCACCACGTCGGAGCCGACCTGCAGGCCGAGGTCGTCCACCGAGCGGGTGGTGATGACGGAAGTGACGATGCCCCAGGGCGTTTCGACATCGACCTCCGAGACGACGTCGCCGCGGATGATCTCGCGGACCTTGCCCTTGAACTGGTTGCGCACGTTGATGGCCTGGATGGACATGGGATGGACTCCTGTGGTGGTTGGAAAGTGAAGAGGGAAGCAGCGAAAGGGGGACGGGGATGGCGGCGGGGCGGCTCAGATCGCCCAGCGCAGGCCATGCGCCGGAACGCCCGGCCACGCACCGTCGCCGTGGGAGGGTTCGGCCGCGGGCTTCTGCAGCACCCGGTCGAGGATGCGTTTCTCGAGGGCGGCGAACGCCGCGTCGCCGTGCGACCGGGGGCGCGCGAGCGGGATGCGCTCGTCCAGCGCGATGCGGCCGTCCTCGATGAGCACCACGCGGTCGGCCAGGGCCACGGCCTCCTGCACGTCGTGCGTGACCAGCAGTGCGGTGAAGCGGTGGCGCAGCCACAGCCCTTCGATGAGGCGCTGCATCTCGATGCGCGTGAGCGCGTCCAGCGCGCCCAGGGGCTCGTCCAGCAGCAGCAGGCGCGGCTGGTGGACCAGCGCGCGGGCCAGGGCCACGCGCTGGCGCTGGCCGCCGGACAGGCGCGCCGGCCACTCGCCGGCGCGGTCGGCCAGGCCCACCTGGGCGAGCACCTCGCGGCCGCGCTCCTGCGAACCCGCGGGCAGGCCGAGGGTGACGTTGTCCAGCACGCGCCGCCAGGGCAGCAGGCGGGCCTCCTGGAACATGATGCGGGTGCCGCCGTGCAGTCCATCGACGGGCCTGCCGTCGATCTCCAGCGTTCCTGCGCTGGCGGTCTCCAGGCCGGCGACGAGCCGCAGCAGCGTGCTCTTGCCGCAGCCGCTGCGGCCGACGATGGCGACGAACTCGCCGGGCTCGATCGTGAGCTGCGCCTCGCGCAGCACGTCGCGCGTGCCGTAGCGCTTGGTCAGCCGGCGCGCCTGCAGGCGCAGGCCGGGCGCGGGGGAGGAAGCGGTATGGGGGGCGGACATGGTGCCGTCTCCTTCGTTCATGCCTTGGCCTGGTAGCCAGGATGCCACCGCAGCCACCAGTGCTCCAGGCCGCGCGCGAACACGTCCGCCAGCTTGCCCAGCAACGCATAGAGCAGGATGCCCACGAGCACCACGTCGGTCTGCAGGAACTCGCGCGCGTTCATCGTGAGGTAACCGATGCCGGCCTGCGCCGAGATGGTTTCCGCCACGATCAGGATCACCCACATGAGCCCCAGCGAAAAGCGCAGGCCCACGAGGATGGAGGACATCGCGCCGGGCAGGATCACCTCGCGGTAGAGCT
Source organism: Acidovorax sacchari (assembly GCF_042847045.1). NCBI lineage: Bacteria > Pseudomonadati > Pseudomonadota > Betaproteobacteria > Burkholderiales > Comamonadaceae > Acidovorax > Acidovorax sacchari. The sequence goes on along the minus strand of NZ_AP035783.1, from coordinate 2,637,920 downwards.
GCCAGCGCGAGAGCCCGTAGGTGCGGCCCATCTCGATCAGGCCCGGGTCGACGTTGCGGATGCCGTGGAAGGTATTGAGGTAGATCGGAAAGAACACCGACACCGCGATCAGGAACACCTTGGCCGATTCGTCGATGCCGAACCAGAGGATCACCAGCGGGATGAGCGCCAGCGCGGGTATGTTGCGCACCATCTGCACGGTGGAATCCAGCAGCGTCTCCGCCCAGCGCAGCGAGCCGGTGAGCAGCCCGAGCAGCAGGCCCAGGCCGCCGCCGATCGCCAGCCCTGCCAGCGCGCGGCCCGCGCTCACCTTCACATGGGTCCACAGCTCGCCGGATTCGCCGAGTTGCCAGGCGGCCTTGAGCACGTCGGACGGCGCCGGCAGCACGCGGCTGGACAGCCACCCCTGGGCCGCGGCCACCTGCCAGACCGCGATCAGCGCCACCGGCACCAGCCAGGGCAGCAGGCGCTGCCCCACCGCGGCGGCCCACTGCCGCACGGGCGCGGGCAGGCCCGTGCCGGGTTCCTCGGGGGTGTCGGTGGCGGCGGACACCTGCAGTTCGCGCACCGCGGGGGAAATGGCGGGGCCCGTCATACGAGCGCTCCCGCCTCCGCGTCCGGCTCCAGGAACTCGAGCTGGTTGCCCGCAGGGTCCTTCACGTAGAAGCGCAGGTAGCCCGGAAGCGCCCGGTTTTCGACCAGGGGAAGTTCGGCCCGCAGCAGGCGGCCGCGGAGTTCGGGCAGGTTGTCCACTTCGAACGCCAGGTGCGCCGCAGCGGGCACCGGTTGCCAGCGCGTGGTGGGCACCAGGGCGATGCGCTGCGGGCCAGCCGCGAAATGCAGGGCGTTCTCGGCCGGATACCGCACCTCGGCCAGGCCGAGCAGGCCGGCGTAGAAGGCGCGCATGGCGCCCTCCTCGCCCGCGGGAAACGGCAGTTGCACGTGGTTGATGGAATGGATGGCCATGGGAATCTCCTGTTGGGCGGGCCGCTCAGCTCTGCGCCGCGCGCGGCACGTACTGGTTGCCCACGATTTCGCCGAAAGGGCCGGTCAGGGGGCCCGCCGCGCGGCCACTGCCGCCGATGCGCTCGCGCACTTCGGCCGGCAGCAGCGGGAACACCAGTTCCGCGAAGCGGTAGGCCTCTTCCAGGTGCGGGTAGCCGGACAGCACGAAGGTGTCGATGCCCAGGTCCGCGTACTCCTGCATGCGCGCGGCCACGGTCTGCGGATCGCCCACCAGCGCCGTGCCCGCGCCGCCGCGCACCAGGCCCACGCCGGCCCAGAGGTTGGGGCTGATCTCCAGGTCCGCGCGGGAGCGGCGGGTGCCCCCGGCGTGCAGCGCGGCCATGCGGCGCTGCCCTTCGGAATCCATGCGCGAGAACACCGCCTGCGCCTGGGCCACGGTCTCGTCCTGCACGCGGCTGATCAGTTCCTCCGCCGCTGCCCATGCGGCCGCATCGGTCTCGCGCACAATCACGTGCAGCCGGATGCCGAAGCGCACCGTGCGGCCCCGTTTCGCGGCGCGGGCGCGGACGTCGGCCACCTTCTGCGCGACCGCGGCCGGCGGCTCGCCCCAGGTGAGGTAGGTATCGACCTGCTCCGCCGCGAGGTCGTGCGCCGCCTCGGACGAGCCGCCGAAGTACACCGGCGGATAGGGCTTCTGCACCGGCGGATAGAGCAGCTTGGCCCCCTTCACCGACAGGTGCTCTCCCTCGTAGTCGAACGTCCCGCCCTCATGGCTGCGCGACAGGATCTCGCGCCAGATGCGGATGAACTCCTCGGACTGCGCATACCGCTGGGCATGGTCCAGGAAGACGCCGTCGCCCTCCAGCTCCGTGCGGTCGCCCCCCGTCACGAGGTTGATCAGCAGGCGCCCGCCCGACAGGCGATCGAAGGTCGCGGCCATGCGCGCGGCCAGGGCCGGCTGGTGCAGGCCGGGGCGCACCGCCACCAGGAACTTCAGGCGCTGCGTCACCGGCGCGAGTGCCGAGGCGACCACCCAGGGGTCCTCGCAGGAGCGGCCCGTGGGGATCAGCACCCCTTCGTAGCCCAGGGTATCGGCGGCCGTGGCCACCTGGCGCAGGTAGTCGTAGTTGACGGCGCGGGCACCTTCGGACGTCCCGAGGTAGCGGCTGTCGCCGTGGGTGGGAATGAACCAGAACACGTGCATGGGAGGCTTTCTCGATCAGTGGGGAACGAAGGTCAGTAGGAAATGGCGAAGCGCGGCCCGGACGCGGGCGGGGGCACCGCGGCCGCGCGGCGCGCTGCGCCAGGTGCGGATGCGGGACCGCCGGGCCGGGCACGCGCACCGTGGGGCGAAGCCCCCAGGCGCGCGCGGTCACCGACAGCAGGCGCCGCGCTGCCGGCCCGGGGGCCGTGGACGATGGCAGGATGGACATGGGTGGTGCTCCTTCGGGCAAACGGGCCGGACCCCGGCTACAGCAACTCCACCGGCGCGGCCTGGAGCACGTCGAGCTTCCTGGGTATCAGCTTGAGAGCGAAGAAGGTGTCCGCGATGGCCTGCTGCTCGGCCAGGATCTCGCGGGTCACGGCCCGCGTGCCGTAACCCACGCGGCCGACGAAGAGCTCGGTCACCGCACGGTCCAGGCCCAGCACCTGGGACAGTTCCGCCGCGGCTTCGGCCTTGTGGCCCGAGACCCATTGGTCGATGCCGTCCACCTCCTCGATCGCGATGCGCAGCACGTCCGCGTTGCGGCCGGCGAAGTCGCGCGAGGTGAAATAGAAGGCCCGGTTGTTCACCACGCCCGTGGCGTCGGCCAGGATGCGGGCGTCCAGCGCCTTCTGCGCCGCCGCGAGGAACGGGTCCCAGATCACCCAGGCATCCACGGCGCCGCGCTCGAACGCGGCGCGCGCGTCCGGCGGCGCCAGGAAGACGGATTGCACGTCGCGGTACTGCAGGCCGTTCTTCTCCAGCAGTTTCGCCAGGAAGTAGTGCACGTTGGAGCCCTTGTTGTAGGCCACGCGCTTGCCCTTCAGGTCGGCCACGCTGCGGATGGCCGAGCCCTTGGGCACCACCACCGCCTCCAGCGCAGGGCGCGGCACCGTGGCGCCGGCATACACGAGCGGCGCGCCCGCGGCCTGGGCGAAGATCGGCGGGGCCTCGCCCACGTCGCCGAAATCGATGGAACCGACGTTCAGTGCCTCCAGCTGCACCGGGCCGGCGTTGAACTCCGTCCAGGTCACCTTCACGCCCAGGGGGGCGAGGCGCTTTTCCAGGGTGCCGCGCGCCTTCAGCAGCGAGAGCCACCCCTTCTGGTGGCCGACCCGCAGCGTGCGTGCGGCGCCGGCAGGCTGTGCCCAGCCCGGCAGCGTTGCGAGAGCGGCAGCGCCCGCGCCCGCAGCCAGCCAGCGGCGGCGGGTGGTGGATGGTGCGGTGTGCGTGGACGATTCGGACAGCGGGACCATGGGAAAACTCCAATCTCTGCGGTATGTCGGGGTGGCGGGCAGGCAGCGCTCCGCCGAAGGGCGGGCACGGCGGCCTCGCCCAGCGGGCCGGCAAGGCCGGCGGAAGGCAAACGGGGTGTGGAGCAGGTCGGCGCGCGGGCCGCGCGGCGTCGGCGGCGGCGCGGACCGGTCAGACGCTACATCGCACCTGCTCGAAGGGGATCGGCGGAAAGCGCGCCGCCTGCACCGGCGGGCGCAGCGCCTCGGTCACCAGCAGGTCGAGCGCTTCGTCCAGCCGGCGGGAAATGTCGGGCGCCAGGGTGTGGGCGCCCTCGGGCGTCAGGGCGACCTGGGCATCCGTGGCATAGACGCCGGGCAGGATGTGCCGGGCCCCGAGCGACTGCAGCACGGGCCGCAGAGCGTAGTCGAGCGCCAGCATGTGGTGCGGGCTGCCGCCGGTGGCCAGCGGCAGCACCGCCTTGCCCCTGAGCGCCTCCTGCGGCAGCAGGTCGAGGAACACCTTCAGCACGCCGCTGTAGGCGGCCTTGTACACCGGCGTCGCCACGACCAGGGCCCGGGCCTCGGCCACCTGCTCCACCGCGTGGGCGATGGACCGGTGCCCCGTATCGGCCAGCAGCAGCGCCTGCGGCGACAGGTCGCGGATGTGCAGCCGGTGGATCGCCGTGCCGCGCACCGACAGCCGCAGGGACGTGGCGTCGAGCAAGGCGGCGGAACGCGAGCGCTCCGAAGGGCTTCCGGCGATCAGGAGGACGGACATGGGCGGGCCTTGCGGTGGAGAGGTCGATGGGCGGGGCGCGGCGGCTGCGCGGTCACTTCTTCGTGTAGATCTGGTCGAAGCTCGCGCCGTCGGCGAAGTGGTCCTTGTCGGCCTTGCCCCAGCCGCCGAACGCCTGGTCGATGGTGACGAGCGTGAGCTTGGGGAACTGCGCGTCGTACTTGGCCTTGGCCTTCTCGGCGGTCGGCCGGTAGAAATGCTTGCCGGCGATGTCCTGGGCTTCATCCGAGTACAGGTACTTCAGATACTCCTCGGCCACGGCGCGCGTGCCCTTCTTGTCCACGACCTTGTCCACCACGGCGACGCTCGGCTCGGCCAGGATGGAGAGCGAGGGGGCGACGATCTGGAATTTCTCCGCGCCAAATTCCTTCAGGGCCAGGAAGGCTTCGTTCTCCCAGGCCAGGAGCACGTCGCCCACGCCGCGCTGCACGAAGGTGATGGTAGAGCCGCGCGCGCCGGTATCGAGCACCGGCACGTTCCGGTAGAGCTTGCCGACGAATTCCTTCGCCTGCGCATCGCCGCCGTACTTGCGCTTGGCGTATTCCCAGGCGGCCAGGTAGTTCCAGCGTGCGCCGCCGGAGGTCTTGGGATTGGGGGTGATCACCTGCACGCCGGGCTTGACGAGATCGTCCCAGTCCTTGATGCCCTTCGGATTGCCCTTCTTGACGAGGAACACGATCGTGGAGGTGTACGGGGCGGAGTTGTGCGGCAGGCGCTTCTGCCAGTCCGGCTTGACCAGGCCGCCGTTCTTCACCAGCGCATCGATGTCGCCGCCCAGGGCCAGCGTGGCCACGTCGGCATCGATGCCGTCGATGATCGAGCGGGCCTGCTTGCCCGAGCCGCCGTGGGACTGCTTGACCTGCACGTCCTGCCCGGTCTTGCCCTTCCAGTACTTCGCGAACGCCTGGTTGTAGTCCACATACAGTTCCCGCGTGGGGTCGTACGACACGTTGAGCAGCTGCACCGGCTGCTGGGCGATGGCCGGCACGGACAGCACGGCGAGCGAAGCCAGGGCGGCTGCGGCGGGAAACTTGATAAAGTGGCGGCGAAGGTTCATGAGGGGCTTTCCTGGGAGATCCGTGGACGGTGCGGTAGAGCACGGCACCGATGCAGCGCATTCTGAAAGCCCCCGTTCAAAACTGAAACTACTGAAATTTCAGTTCTAAATTCCAGAAATATCTGTAGAACCTTCGCAAGCGGGAGCGCACGGCGCCCTTTTCCCGCTTTTCGTCCCTCTCCATTCCGCCAGAACAAGGAAATCCACATGCCCCGTACCGTCCAGTGCATCAAGCTCGGCAAGGAAGCCGAAGGACTCGACTTCCCTCCCTACCCGGGCGACCTGGGCAAGCGCATCTTCGAGAACGTGAGCAAGGAAGCCTGGGCCGGCTGGCTCAAGCACCAGACCATGCTCGTGAACGAAAACCGCCTGAACCTCGCCGATGCGCGCGCGCGCCAATACCTGGCGCGCCAGATGGAGCAGCACTTCTTCGGCGGCGGCGCGGATGCCGCCGCGGGCTACGTGCCGCCCAGCGCCTGACGGCCGCCCCGCCCGCACCGTTTCCGCAAGCCCGGCCCCGCCGGGCTTTCTTTTTTCCCCGCCTCCGTTTACCGCCATGCGGCTGACACGGCGCAACCTCCCGGGCCCCGCCGCGCCCCGACAATCGCCGCATGTCCGAACCCATCGACTGGCTCCCCGACGGCACCCCGTTCAATCCGCGCTTCGGCGACCGCTACCACAGCCATACCGGGCTCGCGCAGGCGCGCGAGGTCTTCCTGCGCGGCTGCGGCCTGCCCGAGGCGTGGGCCGGCCAGGCGATGTGGCGGGTGCTGGAGACCGGCTTCGGCTGCGGGCTGAATTTCCTCGCCACCTGGGCCGCCTGGCGGGCCGACCCGGCGCGGCCCCGGATGCTGCATTTCGTGTCCTGCGAAGCGTTTCCCGTCTCCGCGGACGACCTGCTGCGCTCCATGCAGGGGCATGCCGAGCTGGAACCCCTGGCCCGCGCCCTGCATGCCCGGTACTGGGGCCTGCTGCCCGGCGTGCACCGGCTCGCCTTCGAGGGCGGCCAGGTGCTGCTCACGCTCTACATCGGCGATGCGCAGGCGATGCTGCGCCAGCAGCAACCGGTGGCCGATGCGGTGTACCTGGACGGCTTCAGCCCGCAGGTGAACCCGGAGCTGTGGGATGTGCACACGCTCAAGGCCGTGGCGCGCTGCTGCCGCCGCGGCACCCGGCTGGCCACCTGGAGCGTGGCCGGCGCGGTGCGCGAAGGACTCGCGCAGTGCGGTTTCCGGGTGCAGAAGGTGCCCGGACTGCCCCCGAAGCGCAGCAATCTGCAGGCGGTGTTCGATCCGGCCTGGGAGCCGCGCCCCGTGCAGCCGGAGCTGCCCGACATTCGCGTGGCGGACGGACCGTCGAGCGCGCTGGTCATCGGCGGCGGGCTGTCGGGCGCCGCGGTGGCGGCGAGCCTCGCGCGGCGCGGCTGGCAGGTGCGGGTGCTGGACCAGGGCGCGGAACCCGCGGCCGGTGCATCGGGCCTGCCGGCCGGCGTGTTCGCGCCGCATGTGTCGCCCGACGACAGCCTGCTCTCGCGCCTGTCGCGCTGCGGCGTGCGGGCCACGCTGCAGGCCCTGGAGGCATCGGGCCTGGTGGAGGGCGAGGACTGGAGCGCCTGCGGCGTGCTGGAGCACGAGGTGGATGGCAGGCACCGCCTGCCGCCCGCCTGGGCCGGGGATGCCGCGGCGGGCGCCGAATGGAGCCGCCCCGCCGATGCCGCGGCACTGGAGGCCGCGGGCCTGCCCGGCACCACCGTCGCCACCTGGCATGCGCGCGGCGGGTGGCTGCGGCCGGCCCGGCTGGTGCGCGCGCTGCTGGCGCACCCTGCCATCCACTGGCAGGGCCGCAGTGCCGTGGCACGGCTGGAACCCGTGGCCGCTCCCGGTGGCACCACGCACTGGCAAGCGCATGGCAGCGACGGCACGCTGCTCGCCGAAGCGCCCCACGTGGTGGTGGCTGCCGGCTACGGGAGCCGCCCGTGGCTGCCCGCCCGCTACCCGATCCATCCACTGCGGGGCCAGGTGAGCTGGGGAACGCGAGCGGACAGCCCGGCAGCCGCCTGGCCGCCCTTCCCCGTCAACGGCCACGGCAACCTCGTGCCGCATGCGGGCATGGCCGGGAAAGCCATCTGGGTGATGGGTTCGACCTTCGAGCGCGGCCAGACGGACCTGCCCCCCGCGCCCGAGGACCAGGCGCACGCCCATGCGGCCAATGCCGCGAAGCTGGAACAGCTGCTGCCGGCGCTGGCGCGGGGGCTCGCACCCGCCATCGCCGGCCCGGGCGCCGCGCCCGGCCACTGGGCGGCCGTTCGCTGCACCGCGCCCGACCGGCTGCCTTTTGTGGGACCGGTCGATGCCGCTCTGCAACCGGGGCTCTGGGTCTGCGCCGCGATGGGCGCGCGCGGGCTCACGCTGTCGCAGCTGTGCGGGGAACTGCTGGCGGCCCGCATGATGGGAGAACCCCTGCCCGTGGAAGTGCGCCTGGCGCGGGCGCTCGCCACCGAGCGCCTTCAAGGGACCTAGGACTTTCGGAGAAACGCGACCATGCAATGGAGCCAGCTTGAAATCCCATCGCAACGGCTGCTGCTGAAGCCGTTCTCGCCAGCCGATGCCGACGAGGCATTCCCGTGCATCACCCCGACGCTGACACGCTACATGTCGTTCGATCCGCCCCCTTCGACGTCGGCGTTCGAAGCCATCTGGCGCAGATGGCTGGATGACATCGCGGCAGGACGGGATTTCGTTTTCGCGGTACGGAGCCGCTCCACACGGGCGTTCATCGGGCTGTGTGGCCTGCACCGCACCTCCGAGCCGGAACCTGAACTGGGCATCTGGGTGCGGGAGGGCGAGCACGGCCATGCCTATGGACGCGAGGCCGTGGGGGCGGTCTTCGCCTGGGGTACAAGGCACTTCGGCCCCGCCGCATTCCTCTACCCCGTCGCGGAAGCCAACACGCCCAGCCGCCGCATCGCCGAGTCGCTCGGCGGCGTCCCCGTCTCCCATCGGCCGGGAACGAAGTACGACACCGTGGTCTACCGGATTCCGGCCAGGCACTGACCAGCCCGGCGCCAGGCAGGCGGTAACTCCCGGGTGCTCAAGGGGTGTGGGGGGCGGCTTTCGCCTTGCGCGCCGGAATCCACACGCCGAGCATGGCCGCCGCCGCGAGCGACAGCAGCCCGGTGACGGCGATGCCGCCGGCCAGCGAGGCGGTGGCCACCAGCGCCGACAGCAGCGCCGGCCCGCAGGAGCCGCCCAGGTCCGACAGGAAGCGCCACACCGCCAGGAAGTACTGGCGGCCATGGCGCGGCGCGAAGTCCGCCCCCAGCGTCATGATCAGGCCCGAGCCGATGCCGTTGCCGAAACCGATCGCCGTCGCGGCGATCAGCAGCGTCACGAAACCACCGGTGAACGGCATCGCGAGCAATGCCAGCCCGATGATCGCCATCGACGGCACGGCCACCCAGCGGCGGCCCTTGAGGTCCATCACCCGCCCGGCCGGGTAGAACAGGAGCATCTCGATGCCCCCGGCGATACCGTAGATCACCGAAGTGACCGCCGGCGCCAGCAGCAGGTGGTCCGCCCACAGCGGGATCACCGCCTGGCGCGAGGCGCGCACCGCGCTCACCAGCGCCACCCCGAGCCCGAGCGTCAGGAACACCCGCCGGTGGTCCGCCAGGATGGAACCCAGGCCCACGGGCGCCGGGGCCGGCGCGCCCGCGGGATGCGGCGGGGCCACGAGGTCCGGCAGGCGGGCCCCGACGGCCGCCGCCGCGAGCACGCCCGCGATGCCGACGGCGAAGGCCGCCTTCAGCCCGAAGGCATGTACGGCTGCCGCGGAAAGAAACGGCCCGATGAACATGCCGATGCGCATCACGCCGCCCAGCGTGGACAGGGCCCGGGCGCGGTAGGCGGCCGGCACGGCCTCGGTCAGGTAGCTCTGGCGGGCCAGGTTGTAGATGGCCTGGGACATGCCCACCATGCAGCAGCCGATCGCCAGCGGCACGACGCCCGGCAACAGCACGGCCAGCGCCATCCCGATCGCGCTCCACAGGCCTGCCGCGACGATCGCCCAGCGCTCGCCCCAGCGTATCGTGATGTACGACGCGGGAATATTGTTCAGCAGCGAGCCCAGCCCGATCAGCGTGACCACGAAGGCCGCCATCGAGACCGATGCGCCCAGCTCCCGGGCCAGCAGCGGCACGATCGGCAGGATGGCCCCCTCGCCCACCCCGAACAGCAGCGACGGCCCGAAGGCCGGCAGCGCGATCCGGCGCCAGGAAAAGGAATCGGCGCCGGCACTGGCGGCGGGTGGGAAAGCGGGGGGTGTGGAGTCGTTCATGGGCAAGGCGCTGCGGCAGGCGGCAAGGGCGGCGGACGCCCGGCGCCAACGATACGCCAACTCCATGCGCCGCGCCGGCCGGCATGGTGGAATGGAGCTCCACACTGGCGAGTGCGGGCAAGCGGTCACATGAGCGCCAGTCCCTGACCTGACAGCCTGCGTACCCGGGTAGATGAACAAGCCGCGACGCTCTCGCGCGTCGCGCTTTGCGAATGTCTGCTCAACCCAGAATGGTGACCGGCACTTTGGCGCCTTCAGGCAGGGTGACGATCAGCGCCCGAGAATCGTTGTCCTGGCCGTACCGGGCGCTTATGTCGAGGAACACCTCTCCCCCGCCGGCCGCGCGCAGCGCGCCAAGTGTCATCATGACCGGAACGTGAGAGTCGCTTGTTGCGTAATTCATCGCGCCTGCGTAGGCGTCCGGCCCGAACATCACATTCAGGACAGGATCCGGTAAATGCATCGCATCCATTTCCACAGGCTTGAATGATCCCGGCATGTACGGGTTCCCGGCAATAGCGAAATGGTTCCTGATCCTGGCGCCCGACTGGGGATGCCCGCTCAGGGTTCCATCCTGGACCCACTGCCTATCCGTCACCCGGAAGAGCAACGAATCATCATTCAGTTTCAACTGACTGCACGGGTGGTGCTTTTTTAGAAACGCCGCGCGCTCTGCCGGAGGAAGGGTGTTGACCGACGGAAAGACTCGCCCGTTTTTCAGCACATACGACCCATCCTGCAGCCCGATGCCAGAGGGGTGGTTCCTGGGCGGCGAAGGAAGCGCTGCGCGAAGCGCCGAGCTGGAGGCACCAGAGGCGTGACCGCCCCGAGGTGATAGAACGTCATGCTGGATCATCCCCCCGGATCGTGAGCTGCCTGCTTCCTGCTCCTGGTTCGATCCATATGCCGCTCCAAACCCTGAAGCACTGAGCGACGACCGTGTGGCCACCGATTTGGATCCTGCGCATCCCATTTTCTTCCTCGATCAAAAGCTGACTTGACATGTTGCCCAGTCGAACCGCAACTGTGGCTACCGCTGACGACCAACGGGTGAACGGTCCAGCTTGTACCTGCTCCAAGCCCCTGGCTAACCAAAGCATGCGAAGCGGCGACAGGCACTGCGAAAACCTGAGCCTCGCGATAGAGGAATGCCGCTTCAAAGCGCGCCCGAAAACCAATATACATATATCGATATACCTGCAGGAACAAACAATAGTTTGAAACCATAAGGCGAGCCCCTACAGTCACGCCCATGCATGACCTGGCGTTCGTTTTCGCGGGATTCGCGGTGGGCCTGATCGTCGGCCTCACCGGGGTCGGTGGCGGCTCCCTGATGACGCCCGTGCTGATCTTCTTCTTCGGCGTCAAGCCCCACCTGGCCATCGGCACGGACCTGCTGTTCGCCGCCTTCACCAAGATGGGCGGCACGGTGAGCCTGGCCCGCCAGCGCCTCGTACCCTGGCGCGTGGTGGCCCTGTTGTGCGCGGGCAGCATCCCCTCGGCCCTGCTGGCCCTGTGGGCACTGCGCACCATCGGCCCGGCCAGCGCCACGGCGCAGCACCTCATGACCACCACCCTGGGCGGCGCCCTGCTGCTCACGGCCGCCGCCACGCTGTACAAGGCCTTCGTCTTCTCCCCGGCCCGCCAGGCCGCCGAACGCGCCGCCCGCCAGAGCGAAGGCGCACAGGCCGACCGCCCCCGCCACTGGAGCCTGCCCGTGCTGCTGGGCGCGCTGATCGGCACGCTGGTCACCTTCACATCCGTGGGCGCGGGCGCGATCGGCGTCACCGTGCTGCTGATGGTGTTCCCCCTGCTGCCGCTGCCGCGCGTGATCGCCGCGGATATCGCCTATGCGGTGCCGCTGACGCTGGTGGCGGGGCTGGGCCATGCCACCCTCGGCTCCGTGGATTGGCCACTTCTCGCACAATTGCTGGCTGGCTCGCTGCCGGGCATCTGGCTCGGCTCGCGCCTCGTCTCCCGCGCGCCGGAGCGGTTCATCCGCTCGGCCCTTTCCGTGCTGCTCGCCTGGGCGGGCGCCAAACTGGTTCTGATCTGAGTGCGCCCCACGCGCACAGCCCCACCATGTACCAATACACAGAATTCGACCAACAGTTCATCCGCCAGCGCGCGGACCAGTACCGCGACCAGCTGGAGCGCTTCCAGGCCGGCAAGCTCTCCGGCGACGAGTTCAAGCCGCTGCGCCTGCAGAACGGCTGGTACGTGCAGCGCTATGCGCCCATGCTGCGCGTGGCCGTGCCCTACGGTGAGCTGTCCAGCGGCCAGTTGCGCGTTCTGGCCCGCATCGCCCGCGAATACGACATCCCCGAGCCGGCACTGCTGGCCGAAGCGCAGGCCACGCAGGAGAAGCTCGGCGACATCCCGCTCGCCGACGGCCGTCGCATCGGCACGCACCTGAAGTACGGCTACGGCCACTTCACCACGCGCACGAACGTGCAATACAACTGGATCCCGCTGGACAAGAGCGCCGACGTGATGGACCTGCTGGCCTCCGTGCACATGCACGGCATCCAGACCAGCGGCAACTGCATCCGCAACATCACCAGCGACGCACTGGCCGGCATCGCCGCCGACGAGATCGCCGATCCGCGGCCCTTCGCCGAGATCCTGCGCCAGTGGAGCACGCTCCACCCCGAGTTCGCCTTCCTGCCGCGCAAGTTCAAGGTGTCGCTCAACGGCGCCCGCGAAGACCGCGCCGCGCTCGGCTGGTACGACGTGGGCCTGCAGCTGGTGAAGAACGAGGCCGGCGAGCTGGGCTTCCAGGTGCGCGTGGGCGGCGGCATGGGCCGCACGCCGGTCATCAGCCCGGTGGTGCGCGAGTTCCTGCCCTGGAACCAGCTCATGAACTACCTGGAGGCGGTGATCCGCGTCTACAACCGCTACGGCCGCCGCGACAACCTCTGGAAGGCGCGCATCAAGATCCTCGTGAAGTCCGAGGGAGAGACCTACGTGGACCAGGTGGAAGAGGAATTCCGCCAGATCGTCGAGGTGGAGGGAGGCCCCCACACCATCACGCAGGCCGAGTACGACCGCGTGGCCGCCTGCTTCCACGACCCCGTGCCCGACGTGGGCGGCGCGGACGCCGAGAGCCAGACGCTCTCGCTGCTGCGCGCGGCCGCCGAAGGCGACCAGGGCTTCGGCCGCTGGCTCACGCGCAACGTGCTGCCGCACCGCCATCCGCTGCTCCGCGCCGTGGTGCTGTCGTTCAAGCGCGTCGGCCATGCGCCCGGCGACGCCACGGCCGACCAGATGGACGCGGCCGCCGACCTGGCCGACCGCTATTCCTGCGGCGAGGCCCGCGTGACGCACGAGCAGAACCTGGTGCTGCCGTGGGTGCGCGCCGACCAGTTGCCCGCGCTCTACAAGGAAGCGCGTGCGCTGGGCCTGGCGCAGCCCAACATCGGCCTGCTGACCGACATGATCGCCTGCCCCGGCGGCGACTTCTGCTCGCTCGCCAACGCGCGCTCGCTGCCGATCGCCGAAGCCATCACCGAGCGCTACCAGGACCTGGACGAGCTGTGGGACCTGGGCGAGATCGACCTGCACATCAGCGGCTGCATCAACTCCTGCGGCCACCACCACAGCGGCCACATCGGCATCCTGGGCGTGGACAAGGACGGCAAGGAGTGGTACCAGATCACGCTCGGCGGCGCCGACGGCACCGACCTGTCGGGCCCGGCCGTGCCCGGCAAGATCATCGGGCCGTCCTTCAGCGCGGCCGAGGTGCCCGGCGTGATCGAGGCGCTGCTGGCCACCTACCGCGACCAGCGACAGCCGCTGTCGCCCGAGGCCGCCGGCAGTGCCCGGGGCCAGAAGCACGAGCACTTCATCGATACCGTGCGCCGCGTCGGCATCGAGCCCTTCAAGGCCGCCGCCAACGCCGCCCGCCACCCCGCCGAGAGCGTGGCCGCCTGAGCCCCGAGCACCGCATTCCCACGAGAGACACCATGAAAATCATCGCCGCCCACGATCCGGCCGCCACCGAGCCGGGGCACCACGTGCTGGCCATGCCCAACGACGCCGATCCGCTCGTGCAGGACCTGGCGGGCATCGAGCGCATCGACCTGCATTTCCCCAAGTTCACCGACGGCCGGGCCTTCAGCCAGGCCCGCCTGCTGCGCCAGCGGCGCGGGTTCCGCGGCGAGATCCGCGCCACGGGCGACGTGCTGATCGACCAGCTCGTGCAGATGGCGCGCTGCGGCTTCGACGTGGCCGTGCTGCGCGAAGGCGTGGACCTGGCCGATGCGCAGCGCCAGTTCGACCGCTTCCACGCCTTCTACCAGGGCGACGCGGCGCACCCCCTGCCCCACTTCCGGGACGCCGCCTGACGCGGCCGCCGCCCCTTTTTCCACGAGCTTCCACGAGCCGACGCATGAACGCCCGCACCGAACCCCATGTGCTGAACCAGCTCAGCAACCGCCATCTCGACGCGCTGGAGGAAGAAACCATCTTCATCCTGCGCGAGGTGGCCGCAGCCTTCGAACGCCCCGCCCTGCTTTTCTCGGGCGGCAAGGATTCGCTGGTGATGCTCAAGTGCGCCGAGAAGGCCTTCGGCGCGGGCCGCATCCCCTACCCGCTGCTGATGATCGACACCGGCCACAACTTCCCCGAAGTCACGGATTTCCGCGACTTCCGCGCGAAGGAACTGGGCGCCGAGCTGATCGTGCGCAGCGTGGAGGATTCGATGGCGCGCGGCACCGTGCGACTGGCGCACCCGGGCGAGAGCCGCAACGTGCACCAGTCGGTGACGCTGCTGGAGGCCATCGAGGAATTCCGCTTCGACGCGCTGATCGGCGGCGCGCGGCGCGACGAGGAAAAGGCCCGCGCCAAGGAACGCATCTTCAGCCACCGCGACAGCTTCGGCCAGTGGCAGCCCAAGGCGCAGCGGCCCGAGCTGTGGACGCTGTTCAACACGCGCCTGGCCCCGGGCGAGCACTTCCGCGTGTTCCCCATCAGCAACTGGACCGAACTCGACGTGTGGCAGTACATCGACCGCGAGCAGATCGCCCTGCCCTCGCTCTACTACGCGCACCAGCGCGCCGTGGTCGAGCGCAAGGGCCTGCTCGTGCCGGTGACCGACCTCACGCCGCCCCGCGAGGGCGAGGAAGTGGTGACGCGCGAGGTGCGCTTCCGCACCGTGGGCGACATCACCTGCACCTGCCCCGTGGCCAGCGACGCCGCGACGGCGGCGGATATCGTGATCGAGACGCTGGCCGCCGACGTGAGCGAGCGCGGCGCCACCCGCATGGACGACAAGACGTCCGACGCCTCCATGGAAAAGCGCAAGAAAGACGGATATTTCTGATGACGACCATGAATTCGATAGCTGCCAGCGCAGACGCAGCAGGCCAGAACGATCACCAGTCAGCGCTCCGCTTCATCACCTGCGGCAGCGTGGACGACGGCAAGAGCACGCTGATCGGGCGCCTGCTGGTGGACAGCCGCGCCGTGCTGCAGGACCACCTGGCCGGCGTGACGCGCGGCGGCGAGACCGACCTGGCGCTGCTCACCGACGGTCTCTCGGCCGAACGCGAGCAGGGCATCACCATCGACGTGGCCTACCGCTACTTCGCGACCGAGACGCGCAAGTTCATCATCGGCGATGCGCCGGGCCACGAGCAGTACACCCGCAACATGGTCACGGCCGCCTCCAGCGCCGACGCGGCCGTGGTGCTGGTCGATGCCACCAAGCTCGACTGGCGCGACCCGCAACTCGCCCTGCTGCCGCAGACGCGCCGCCACTCCCTGCTGGTACACCTGCTGCGCGTGCATTCCCTGGTGTTCGCCGTGAACAAGCTCGACGCGGTGGACGACCCCGCCCTCGCCTGGCGCCACATCCGGGCGGCGCTGGAAGCCTTCGCCCGGACGGCCGGCATCGCCGTGCGCGCCACCGTGCCCGTGTCCGCGCTCAAGGGCTGGAACGTGGTCGATGCGCAGCCCGGCTGGTGCGGCTACGAAGGCCCGAGCCTGCTGCAGATCCTGGAACAGTTGCCCCACACGCCCGCAGACACCGGGCTGGCACTGGCCTTCCCGGTGCAGTGGGTGGAGAAATTCTCGTCCTCGGCGGACACCACGCAGGGCCGCCGCGTGTTCTGGGGCCGCGTCGCCGCGGGCCAGGTCGCGCCCGGCACGGAAGTGCAGGTGTTCCCGAGCGGCCAGCTCGCCCGCGTGGCGCAGGTGCTCGACCACGCCCGCCGGCCGCACACCGTGCAGGCCGGCACCAGCGCGGGCATCATCCTCGACCGCGAGGTGGACGTCTCGCGCGGCGACTGGATCCTGGCAGCGCCCACACCGGCGGCGGCAGCCGCCGCGGACGATTTCGACACCCCGGCGCCGGTGCCCGCCTGGCCGGCGCGCCGCGAGATCCGCGCCACCGTGGCCTGGATGGACGACGAGCCCCTGGTGGCCGGACGCGTGTACTGGGCGCTGCATGGCCACCGCTGGGTCAAGGCCAAGGCGCAGCGCGTGGTGCACCGCCTGAACATCCACACGCTGGCCGAGGAAGAGGCCGCGCAGCTGGAGCCCAACGCCATCGGACATGTGGACCTGCTGCTGCAGGAGGCCCTGCCCGCCGCGCCGTTCGGCCAGGCCCGCGTGCTGGGCTCGCTGATCCTCGTGGACACCGCGAGCCACCGCACCGCAGCGGCCGTGCTGGTGAACTGAAACCGCCTCGGACCCGAACCGCCCTAAAATTGCGGGTTACCCCCGACCCAAAGACTGCCTCTCATGACTCACGTCGTCTCCGAAAACTGCATCAAGTGCAAGTACACCGATTGCGTGGACGTGTGCCCCGTGGACTGCTTCCGCGAAGGCCCGAATTTCCTCGTGATCGACCCCGACGAGTGCATCGACTGCGCCGTGTGCATTCCCGAGTGCCCGGCCAACGCGATCTACGCCGAGGAAGACCTGCCCGCAGACCAGCAGGCCTTCATCAAGCTCAACGCCGAGCTCGCCCCGCAATGGAAGAGCATCACCAAGCGCAAGGCCTCGCTGCCCGACGCCGACGAGTGGAACGGCAAGCCCGGCAAGATCGCCGACCTCATCCGCTGAACATGGATACATCCCCCCGGGCGGCTGCGCCGCTCCCCCCTTCTCTGGCTGCGCCTCGCTGGCCGGAAGGGGGGCGGCGCCAGCGCGGCGGGGCGGCCCTTGCGCTGCGTCCGTGATGGAAAACGCTCGCCCCGTCGAAGCCGATGCGGTCGTCATCGGCGCGGGCCCCGTGGGGCTCTTCCAGGTCTTCCAGCTCGGCCTGCAGGGCATCGCCGCGCATGTGGTGGACGCACTGCCCCACGTCGGCGGCCAGTGCGCCGAGCTCTACGCCGACAAACCCATCTACGACATTCCAGGCGTGCCGGTGTGCACCGGCCGCGAGCTGGTGGCATTGCTGGCCCGGCAGATCGCGCCGTTCTCCCCGCAGCTGCACCTCTCCCAGCGCGTCGAGACGCTGCAGCCCGCCCCCGACGGCGGCTTCCTGCTCGCCACCGATGCCGGCACCACGTTGCATGCACGCACCGTGTTCATCGCTGCCGGCGTGGGGGCCTTCGTTCCGCGCACGCTCAAGATCGATGGCATCGAACGCTTTCACGGCACGCAGGTGTTCCACCACGAAGAGCCCGCGCCCACCCGTGGCCGGCAGGTGGTCGTCCTGGGAGGCGAGGAAACGGCCGTCGCACGCGCCATCGCCTGCGCGGAGCCCGGGCCCGAGGCCGCCGCGGGCGTCACCCTGGTACATCGCCGCGACGCCTTCCAGGCGGCTCCGCAGGACCTGGCCCGGCTGCAGGCACTGCGCGACAGCGGCCGCATCCAGGTGCTGGCCGCCCAGGCCACGGGCATCGAAACCACGCAACCGCAGCCACCGCAGGCGGAGGACCGGCTCGTGGCCGTGCGCCTCCTCGCGTCCGACGGCTCGGAGCACGCCCTGCCCCTGGATACGCTCCTGCTGTGCCTGGGCGTTTCGCCGCGCCTGGGCCCCGTCGCCGACTGGGGGCTGGCGCTGGAGCGCAAGCAGGTGAAAGTGGACACGGCCACCTTCTCGGCCGGGGCGGCAGGCCTCTACGCCGTCGGCGACATCAACACCTATCCAGGCAAGCGCAAGCTCATCCTCTGCGGCTTCCACGAGGCCACGCTGGCCGCCTTCGCCGCGGCCGAGCACCTCGCCGGTGCGCCGGTCGCCCTGCAGTACACGACCACCAGCACCCGGCTCAGGGAACGCCTGGGCGTCGCGGGCTGACGCACTGCAGGAAAGACGAAGGCCCCTGGCACCGCTGCCAGGGGCCTTCGCCCCGCGCCGTCTCCCTCCCAGAAGTGGCGCGTCTTCTCTCTCTCTTGTTGTTATCGCGACGGACTCGCTTCTCCTCCCTGGCCGTGGCGGCCATGTTCTCGTGGTTTCAATCTGCAATCACCTGCACGGCCGCGCCCACGCGGTGCGCATGCGTGCAAAGCGCCTTGAGCTCCCGAAGGAAGTCGCTCAGCGGCGTATAAGGCAGGCGGCGCAGCACGCCGTCGCACTCGCTGCTCCAGCGCAGCAGGTCCTGCCCGTGCACGCACATTTCGGCGCAGCTGCCGTGGTAGTGCCGCCAGAAGGCGGACAGATGGCCTTGTTCGGGTGCCGAGCCCATCACGTGCTGGTAGTAGGACTCCCACAGGGTCCGCGGCTGCCACACGGCACCCGCCGCTGCGCGCCTGGAAGAGGCCTGCACGCCGGAAGAGAGGGTGATGCATCGCATGTGCCGACTCCCTGGCCCTGCTCAGGTACCCGCCCGGCCGGCACGCTGCCCCGTCCACGCTGCCCGGAGGTGGCAGGGCCGGCCCGCGCCGTGGGCGGAAGTCCCTTGAGGGACTCCATCGATCTGCCGGTGGCTTTGCGGTTGCTGCATGACGGTTCTCTCGAAGGATTGGCGACCCTGGCCGGTGACCAGCCGGGTCTTCCCTCTCTGATGACGGTGGTTCTTGTAGCGACTGCTATTGCAGCGCGATGACCGTAATCTAGAGAAAAGTCGTGCAACGACCCATTACATGCGATTACAAGATCGCCGGGTCAGGGCCGGGCTCCGGGCCGTTCGCCTTCGAGGCGCCCCCCCTTGCGGATGCGGAAGGCATAGTCGCCGAACCGCACTTCCCCGCGGCGCCGCTCCACCACGGACACCGTGTCGCCCACTGCGCCCAGGGTGTTCTGGACTTGCCGCCGCGCCCGGAACAGCTGGATGTTCAGGTACGGCACATCCACCCCCAGCATGCGCGCCAGGGCGTCGATGGCGAGCCAGCCCTGGCTCGCCATGGGAACGTCCCGCCCGGCATCCTGCAGGCGCTGGCGGGCGAGCGTGAGCAGGGTGTAGTGGTGGATGCGCTCGCCCAGGGACAGCGACTGGCCGCCCAGCTGGATGTCGAGGCAGACATGCTCCTCGTCCTGGCTCACGTCGAAATCGAACAGCGGAGCCGGCAGCGCCGCGGCGGACGGCATGCGCGGCACATCCTGCGTGGCGCCCAGGTCCTCGCAGAGCACGAACTCCCAGCGCTGGCCGCCCGCCTGGACAATGTGGCCGTCCAGCAGCGGCTGCACCTGGTCCATGCGGTCCCACCACCAGCGTCCTTCGGACTGGAACACGTTGGATTCGGCCTCGGAGGCATGGGGCAGCAGGTTTTCCTGGATGTCCAGCACGCGCAGCACGGGCTCGCCGCCGAGCGGCCAGAGGCCGGTCCTGGGCGGCGATGCATCGACCAGGGTCCAGACGGCACCGACGGAAGCGCCGAAACGGATTTCGGAGCCCTCCGCCAGGCCATGCCAGTGCGCGGGCTGTAGCCGGACGTTGTCCAGCAGGGTGCCGTTGCGGCTCTGGTCGGCGACCTCCCAGCGCATGCCGGACCAGCGCACGATGGCATGGAGCTTGGACACATCGGCCTCCTGCAGTACCGTCCGGCACGAATCCGGATGCCGGCCGAAGGTATGCAGGGGACGGAGCACGATGCTCCGGCCGCTCGAAAGGTTGCGCAAAATCGCCATCGTGCTCCGCAGGAACGCTTTCAGGTCAGACGTAGAGAGGCCAGGGATTGAGGTCGCCCTCATCCCGCGCGGCATCGCGCCATCCCATCGCCACGGGTACGCGCGACAGGCGGGGATTCGCGAGCTCCGGCCAGATATGGCAGGCGCCGGGAAGCGTGGTCTTGACGGTGCGCAGCGGAAGGTCCGGGCGCGAGTAATCGTGCACCACCACTTCCAGGCCGCACCTCCGGGCCGCCTCCACGCAGGCCGCGATGTCCGCACGGATACCGCCGCGTCCATCCGTTGCCGCGCGGGCGCGGACGAAGGACGCGATGGCGCGATTATCCCCTCCTTCCGGCAGGAGGAACTGCGGGGATGCCCTGCGCAGACCGTTCCATTGCGCAGGCAGGGTCTTGCCCACCGCCACCAGTTGCACCAGTTCCGTCAAGGCCCGCTCGCAGGCCATGTCTGCATCCAGGCTGCACCCGAAACCCAGCGCCCAGTCGCCGTCCGCGCGGCGGCCCACGGCGGCCACCACCGGAATGCCGAGATCGTGGGTCAGGTCCAGCGCCCAGAAGCTCCAGCCGCTGCCGAGGGTGGAGCGCACGCGGCGGAGATGATCCGGGTCGGCACGACCAAGGTCGAGCGCAGGCATGGCCAGTTCGTTGTACCACCAGATCGCCGTGGCGTCGCGCTCGACCACCTCCAGCAGTCCCTGCAGGACGGCCTCCTCGACGCCGTTGCCGGCAGCGCAGCCGTTCGAATTCCACTCGCCGTAGCGGGACCAGTGTTCCGGAACGCCCGCATAGCAGTGGGCGAGTGGCAGAAAGCACGGTGCCTCGCGCGTGAGGGACCAGGCGGGGGTCCAGGCCAGCGGTGCCCCGGAAGGATGGACGTGGGTGCGCAGGACCCGGTCGTCCCCCGGCCCGCCCCGCGCTCGCTGCCGCTCGCTCACGAAGATCAGCGCGCGCGGCCCGAAGGCCGGAGCGGGTAGCGCGTCCTCACGCGCCTCGGTCCAGGCTTCGTCGCCCTGGAAGCCTGCGGCGTAGCGCTCCACCGCCTCGCACAGCGCGCTCGCCTGCGCCTGGGCGGCGGTCATGCCCTTGCCGAGGCACCAGCGCGCTGCCACCGGGCCGCCTTCCTGCGGACCGGCCGGATGGAAGGCACTGCGATAGACCGTGATGGCGCCGGCTTCCGGCAGGGGCAGCGGCGAGCACTCCGTCACCACGCCGGCCCACGCGCCGACCGAGGGCTGCACGGCCTGGACCGTGGTTTCCGGGGGCACCGTGCGGGAACCGCCCCGCGCGCCCGGCAAGGCATGCACATCGCGCAGCTGCACGGGCTGCCGGGCCTGCCGCGCCATCCATCCGGCGTCCCCGCACTGCGGGCACTGGGGCCGCCGCGGCACCGCCTGCCACGGCCCCGTATCGTCGTTGCCGCCGCCCGGCGTCCCGGAACCGCCGAGCACGGCGAACCGCCCGGGCCCGGCATCGGCCAGCAGGCGACGCACGGCTTCCTGCGCCTGGCGCCAGCGCGGCGCCCGGCCCGCCGGGTCACTGAACAGGGGCACCAGCCCGTGCGAGCCCGGAACCTCCCGCTCCAGCCAGGTGCGCCCCGGGCTGTTGCGCCGCAGGCGGTGCAGGAAGCAGTGCCAGCACGGCCCGGGCCCGCCTGGACGCAGCAGGGGGCCGGCGATGGACTGCGCGCCGCCCAGCCGTACCGGCATCCACCAGCGCGACCGGCCCGCCTGGAGCGCACGGTCCCATTCCCCCGCCAGCCGGGGATCGAAGTAGTCATCGCACAGCACGAGGTCCACCCCCGCCATGGCCCCTCCACCGGCCGCATCCACCGCGGCGCTCCAGGCCGGCAGTCCACCGGGCTCCGCCAGCCAGGTCACGCTGCCGGCATCGCCCTCTTCGCGCACCGGCACGGCATCCACGCGGGGAACGGCCCAGCCGCCGGGAGTCGCGCCGCGCGCGACGAGATCGCCACGGCGTGCCAGCGCCTCCATCGCCGACAGCAGGCCGGGCAGGTGGAGCATATCGCCACCGGCCGCGCACCAGTCCGCAGGCGTGAGCGCATCGCCCACCAGTTGCGCGAGGATGGCCGATTCCGCAAAGGGCAGCAGGAATGCGCCGGCCTCCTCGACCAGGATCGTGCCGGGGCCGAGGCCGGGGCCGGAGGCGGACAGGGCCGCAGGGCGCGCTACCGCGCGGAAGCGGGGGTGCCAGCAAGGCACGGCATGAAACCAATCCATGGGCATCCAGGAAGTATCGGGAGTGTGGCTGGCGCACGGACGGCACCAGGCAAGGCATCAGGGGCGCGAGGGCATGGAGCCCGTATCGCGCACTGCGCAGGGACCGCAGCCAGGGCACGGATCAGGGGCCTTGCTCCAGGCAGGCCACGGCATAGGGCACGTGGCCATGGCGCCCGCGGAATTCGTCCTCGAACCGGCGGTGCGCTTCGGAAAACAGGCCGAAGGGCTGGCATTCCTGGAGCACATGGAAGCCGGTGTCTCCTTCCACCAGCGCAGCGGCATCGCGGAAGCCGCTGACCACCGGCAGCATGGCGGGGCCTGCCTGCCAGGCGGCGATCGGGACGAAATCCGGATGCAGGTAATCCAGCACCACGCGGCAGCCGCAGCTTTCGCGGCGCACACGTACCGCCAGCCGCTCCAGCAGGTGCCGGATGTCCGACGGTGGCACATAGGGCGCCACGCCTTCGAGGAGCACGATGAAATGCCGGCCCTCCTGCCAGGGCATGGCGTCCAGCCACGCACTGTCCTGCAGGGCGCTGGCTACCTGCCGGCCCGGGTCCGCCGCGACCGAAGGCAGGAGCAGGCGCCGCAGGGCGATGACTTCCGGCAGGTCCGCATCGATCCACCCGACACCGGGCAAGGACGGCGCCAGCCGGCCCTGCCGGGTGCAGAGCCCCACGCCCAGGCTGGCCACGGCGTGGACGGACCGTTCGGCACAGGCCTGCCGCACCAGGCGGTCGAAGACCAGGCTGCGCACCACCACGGCCCGCACCAGCGCGGCGTCGTCTGCTGCGCGGCGCAGGTCCCAGGGGCACTGCGCCAGCAGCGGCGCGGCCCACGGATCCAGCCATCCGGCGTCGGCCTCGCGTGCCAGCGGGGAGGCCCGTGCGCTCAGGGTGAGCGCCAGGGTGGCGGAACTGCCCCGCAGGGCCTCCCAGGCCCCGGCGAGGCCGGCCGCCCCTTCAGGTGGCACGGCTGGCACTCAGCAGGTGAACGGGTAGGCGCTGCCGGTGTTGTTGTACGACGTGAGCGAGATCGGCCAGAAATCGCGGGCTTCCGGTGCGTTCGGATAGTTCAGCACGATGCGGTTCTTGATCTTGCTGCCGTCCGGGTTGTGCTGGTTCCAGCCACCCTTGGCCGCATCCCAGGTCAGCGCCTTGTTGGGCGTGAACCGGATGGAGAAGTTGAAGGGGTTGTTGTAGCCCAGCCATTGGCTCAGCAGGCCGGCCGCATCGCTGCAATGGGGGTTCAGCAGTTCGTCGCGGAACTCCTTCGACTGCCAGGCAAGCGCGATGGCGCGCAGCACCACGCCGCCGAAGGCCAGCAGGGAGCCGGGGTCTCCGCCCGGGATGCCCAGGCCGGTGGGCAGCGCGCCGCCCACGATGTGCGGTGGCTGGTGCTCCTGGCTGCCGACGTCGGCGGTCGCGCCCATGAGCGTGGGGAACAGCTGGTAATAGCTGGCCAGCGCCTCGGCGGCCCGGTCGGAAGGCGCTTCGGGGAACACGATCTCGAAGGCGTCGTCCAGGCCGATCCAGCCCGCGGTCAGCTCGGGCTTCCACAGGGTCTGGTCGAGCGGGTTGTCGCTGCGCTCCAGGGACACGTCGAGCCAGGGCCAGATGGTCTTCAGGCCGAAGTCCTTGGCGAGCTGTGGCTGGATGTCCTTCTGCGCGAGCAGGCGGTCACGGTAGTCGGGTTCGTACCAGGACTTGGCGATGGCGCGCAGATAGGCGAGCCGGAACTCCAGCAAGGGATCACCGGGCTGTTGCTGAATGGAACTCATTGGAATCCTCCCCTCATCATCGAATCAACACACGAAAGCCCCGAGCTCGGGGCGCATACCCAGCAAGAACTGCAACCGCTCTTCGTCGCTGGCAGTGCAGGATGCGGGATCCACATGGCGCAGGCGTGACAGCGCCTGTACCTCCACCCGGTATTTGCCGCCCTCCCGGGCGACCTGGACGGCTTGGCGCAGGCTGGCGGCGGCCTCTGCGGCACGCGCACCGTCCTGCAGCAGGCAGTTGGCCTTCTGCAGCCACAGTTCTGCAGTGTATATGCCCTCGTCCAGTTCGCGCGTGAGTTCGATGCAGTGTTCCAGGCGGCCGGCAGCGTCGGCCCAGAGGCCCTGCCGCGCCAGGATTTCTGCGCAGAAGGCGCGGTAGTAGGTCTGGCAGTACTTGCAGCCGATGCCCCAGAGCGCCTCGATCATTCCATCGGCGCCGGCGAGGTCGCCCACCACCCAGCAGCGGATGACCTCGGCATACCCGCGGAAGGCCGGCAGGCCGTAGCGCCCGGACAGCTCGATCAGTTCATCGACCACCTGGCGGGCTCGTTCGACGTCCTGCCGTCCCACGTAGCCCAGCGCCTGGTAGAGCATGGTGATCCCCATCGACGGGATGTGCGCGAGGGCCCGGGCGCGTTCCACCGCGCGCACGGCATCCTCGTTCGCCAGCGCGTCGTGGCCTGCACCCCAGCGGACCAGGGACCGCGCGGCCAGCGCCCACGACACGGTGTCGAAGCCCAGCTGCGCGGCGTGGTGCTTCGAGGCATCGGCATGGCGCTCGTCGATGGCTTCGGAGAGGTAGCGCTCCGCTTCCTCGAAGCGCCCTTCGGAATAGAACGCGAGCCCGATCCAGGTGCTGGCCGCCACCAGGATGCCCGCGTCCCCCTGCCGGCGCGCCAGCTCTTCCAGCTGCAGGCTCAGGCGCATGACCTCCGCGCGATGGCTCGCCACATGGTGGTAGGTGAGCATGAGCCAGATGTGCTGCACGCGCAGGTCCACCGAGATGTCGCGCTCCACCAACCCGCGGGACTGCTCGATGCGCTGCTCCACCTGGGGATGCGCCCAGCCGTACTTGTTCATCAGCGCCTGCAGCACGTAGCCGTCCAGCGCCAGCCGGGGCTCCCAGCGGTCGGGCTCGTCCAGCCGGTCGATCCACTCCTCCACCGTGCGCGAGTAGGTGATGGTCTCGTCGTTCAGCGACCGGTGCTGGGTCATGCGCAGCTGGGCGAGCCCTGCCGGCACGGCGTTCGCGAAATCCCGCGCCAGCGCATAGTGGTGCGCGAGCAGGCCGGGCTCTTCGTCCCGCACGCGCGGACGCCGCTTCAATATCACCGTGGCGACCACGCCGTGCATGTGCGAGCGCTGCGTCGCCAGCATGCTGTCGTAGGCGGCGTCGCGGATCAGCGCGTGCCGGAACAGGTAGTGGCCCGCGGCATCCGCCGGCATCAGCAGTCCCACGTCCACCAGGGACCGCAGGCTGTCCTCCACGTCCTGCATGCCGCAGTCCGGCAGCCATTCGGCATCGAACCGCCGTCCCCAGATGGAGGCCCAGCGCAGCACCTCGCGTGCCGGGCCCAGCTGCATGAAACGGCTTTCCAGCGAGTCGCGCAGGGTGATCGGAATGCCCTTCAGGTCGGCCTGCTCCTGGAAGTCCCACAGGCCGTCCCGCTCGACCAGGCAGGTTTCCAGCAGCGTGCGTGCCAGCTCCTGGATGAACAGCGCGACGCCATCCGTGCGGGCGACCACGTGGTCGATGACCGCCTGCGACACGCGGCGCGGCGCCAGCACGTGCCGCACCATGGACGCAGCCTCGGCCGGGCCCAGGCGGCCCACTTCCAGCCGCTGCAGCATACCGGCCATGGGCGGGGGCGCCTCCCATTCGGGCCGGGCCGTGAGCAGCAGCATCCAGCGCTGGTCCGCCATGGCGCCCGTGAGCGCCGCCAGCCATTCCAGCGTGGCGGAATCCGCCCAGTGCAGGTCCTCGACGAACAGCAGCACCGGAGCAGAGCGCGCCTGCGTCTGGAGCCAGCGCTGCGCGGCCTCCATCAGCAGCGCCTTCTGCAGCGCGGGGGCGATGTCCACCACCTCGTGCCGGCCGACCTGCAGCGACAGCCAGACGCAGAAGATCGGCAGCACGCGCTCCACGTCGCAGCCGGCCGCGGACAGCAAGGCCGACAGGCGCTCGACGACAGCATCGTCGGGGGCCTCCGGATCGCCGCACTGCGCGCGCACCAGGGCGAGCATGGGCGCCAGGGCGCTGTTTTCCTGCTCGGGCCAGCAGGCGGTGCGCAGGACCAGCCCCTCGCGCCCCTCCACCTGCGACAGGAAGGTTTCGCTCAGGCACGACTTGCCGATACCGGCCTCGCCGCGCACCAGCACCGCCCGCCCCCGCCCTGCGGCCGCGTCCCGCCAGCGGCGGCGCAGCGCCAGCAGTTCGCGCCACCGGCCCACGGCCTCGCGCAGCGGTTGCCGCGCGGCCTCCTCGGGCAGCATGCCGAAGGATGGTATTTCGGAAGCGGCGCCCGGCAGGCGCACGCCGCCCTGCGGGACGAACCGCGCATGGTGGCGCAGGCGCTGGCGCGCCGCCTCGCTGACGACCACCTGGCCGTCGGACGCCGCGGCTTCCATCCGCATGGCGATGTCCAGCGCACGGCACGGCACGACCGAACCGCTTTCGATCAGGACGGAGCCCGTGTGCAGGCCGATGCGCACCTGCCAGCGCACCTCCGGGCCGGCATCCTCTGCCGATCGCACCAGCTCGCGGGAGATCTGGGCAGCCAGGCGGGCATCGCCCTCGGCGTGGGAGGAGTAGCCGAGCGTGACCAGGAAATGCGTCCCCAGGGTGCCGCCCAGCGTACCGCCACGCTGCACGGCGACGTCGATGAGCCGGCGCAGCACGCCGCGCTGGGCCATCTCCTGGCGCTCCGCAGCCTCCTCGTCGGCCGGCTCGGGCGGCTGCGAGAAATAGACGCCGCAGTACAGCAGGGTGAGCTGCCGCTTCTCCTCGTGCGGCGTGCCGAAGGCCACGGTGGGCGCGATGGCGCTCGGGCCGGCGCCCGGGCGTGTCTTCAGGATGCCCACCAGGTCGTCCAGGCGCACGGCGGCCGAGCGTTCCCAGAGCTGGCGCGCCGAGGCTGCCCGGTCCTGGCAGCGCTTGCGCAGGGCGCTGCGCAGCACCTCGGCCAGCGGATGGCCCTGGATCGCCTGGGGCAGGCTGAATTCCTGGGGCGATAGCTGCCGCTGGTAGATCTCGGCGGTGGATTCGCCCGTGACCACCTTGCCGGTGAGGCACTCCAGGAAGATCAGTCCCCACGCATAGAGGTCGGCCTGGGGGGTCACGGCTTCGCCGCGCAACTGCTCCGGCGAGCTGTAGGCGGGCGTGCCGACGTATTCCCCCTCGCGCGTGAGCTGCGTGGCCAGGGCATCGCCGGCACCGGGCAGCAGCGTGCTGATGCCGAAATCCAGCACCTTGGCATGCGAAGTCAGCCCCGAGGCGCTGATCATGATGTTCTCGGGCTTGAGGTCGCGGTGCGTGATCCCCGCATCGTGCGCGCAGGCCATGGCGTCCAGCACCTGGAGCATGAGGCGGCCGGCCTCGGCCGCGGGCAGCGCGCCCTGGTTCTGCAGCACCTGCCGCAATGTCAGGCCCGGGACGAACTCGAACACCGCGAAGACGAACGGGCCGCATACACCCTCGTCGAGCAGCTGCACGATGTGCGGATGGTGGAGCCGGGCGCAGGCCGCGATCTCGCGCCGGAACCGCTTGAAAAGGCGCTCGTCCTCGTCGATGCGGACGAACTTCAGCACCACCTTCTGGCCGGTCTGGCGATGGGCCGCGGAAAACACGATGCCGTAGGAGCCCGTGCCGATCACATCCTGCAGCACGTAGCGCTGCACGAGCGCGTCCTGCGCGGAGAAGGCTTCCCGGATGTGCCCGGGGTCGGGAGCGCGGAGACTCATGCGCCCTCCCCCTGGCGCCACAGGCGGCCGCTCACAGGGCGCCCCCGGTCGCGGCCGGGTCGCGGTGGATGCGCTGCGCCACGGGCGCGTGCCCATGGTCGAGCGGGCCTGCGCCGCGGCCGGTGCGCACCGGCGCCCCGGCCGTGATCGCCGCCTGCACGTAGGCATGCGCGGCAGCCACCGCGTCGCGCAGGCTGCGGCCCAGGGCGAGGTGGGCGGCGATCGCGGACGACAGCGTGCAGCCCGTGCCGTGGCCGTTGCGCGTCGGGATGCGCGCGGACCGCAGGTGCAGGTGCGGGGCCATGCCCTGCACGGCCAGCACATCCACCAGCGCGTCGCCCGGCAGGTGGCCGCCCTTGAGCAGCACGGCCGGGGCGCCGAGGCCCAGCAGTTCCTGCGCCGCGGCATCCATGGCGCCTTCGTCCCGGATGGCACGGCCCAGCAGCATGCCCGCCTCGTCGAGGTTCGGCGTCACCACGGCAGCCAGCGGAAACAGCGCCTCCACCAGCACGCGCACGGTGTCCGGCGCGATGAGACGGTCGCCGCTGGTGGCCACCATGACGGGATCGAGCACGACGTGCGGCAGCGCATGCCGGCGGATCGCATCGGCCACCACCTCGGCGACCTCGGGGGCATGCAGCATGCCGATCTTGACGGCATCCACGCCGATGTCCTCCACCACCGCGTCGATCTGGTCGCGCAGGATGGCGGCGGGCACGCCATGGATGGAGCGTACGCCCTGCGTGTTCTGGGCAGTGATGGCCGTGATGGCGGTCATGCCGTAGCAACCCAGGGCGGCGAAGGTCTTCAGGTCGGCCTGGATGCCCGCCCCGCCTCCGCTGTCAGACCCTGCAATGGACAGGATGCGCACGTAGCGGGATCCTTCCACGGCGGACGCCGCCGGCCGTGGTTCGAGAGGCTTGGAATTCATGGCAAAAATTATGGCGCATGCGCGATGTCAAATACGCCTTCCGCAGCGCTGTGCTGTAATTCAGGGAACGGACGAAACAGGGGTGCCGCGCCCGCCGGGCGCGGCTGAGAAAGACCCTCGGCACCCGATCCAGGTCATGCTGGCGTGGGGAGTTTCGACGGTGGACCGCCGCCTGTTCTCCGTGCCGCGCCTTCGCGCGCAAGCGCCCGACCGACGAGAACCGCATCCACCGCCCGCCCATGACCGCCCTGCTGTCCCCGCATTCCTCCATCGCCATCCTGGGCGCCGGCCTCATGGGCCGGCTGCTGGCCGCCGAACTGGCCCGGCAGGGGCACGCCGTGGAGGTGTACGAGGCCCAGGGCCCCGACGCCCAGGGCGCGGCCGCCCGCATCGCCGCCGCCATGCTCGCGCCGCTGGCGGAGTCCGCCATCACCGAAGCCGGCGTGGTACGCATGGGGCACCATGCCCTGTCGCGCTGGCCCCAGCTGCTGGCCGGCCTCGAGTGGCCCGTGTTCTTCCAGCAGGAGGGCACCCTCATCCTCTGGCACCGCCAGGATGCCGCCGAGGCCGCCCGGCTGCGCGGCGTGCTGGAGCGCACGGCCCGCACCGTGCCCGAACTGCCTGCCCTGCAGGTGCTGGACGGCAGCGCACTGCAGGAAGCCGAGCCCGCCCTCCAGGGCCAGCGCTTCCACCAGGGCCTGTACCTGCCCGGCGAAGGCCAGCTCGACAATCGCCAGCTGCTCGCGGCGCTGGAGCACGCCATGCGCGCCCGCGGCGTCCGGGTGCACTGGCACAGCCCGCGCGCGCCGGAAGATTTCACGCCGGGCATGACCGGCCAACCCGACTGGGTGCTGGACTGCCGGGGCCTGGGCGCCCGGGCGCAGTGGTCCGAACTGCGCGGCGTGCGCGGCGAGGTGGTCCGGCTGCACGCGCCTGGCGTGGCACTGCGCCGCCCCACCCGGCTGGTGCATCCGCGCTACCCCATCTACATCGCCCCCAAGCAGGACCACATCTTCGTGATCGGGGCCACCGAGATCGAATCGGACGACCTTTCGCCCGCGAGCGTGCGCTCCACCCTGGAACTGCTGAGCGCGGCCTATGCCGTGCATCCCGGCTTCGCCGAGGCGCGCATCCTCGAGATCGCCACCCAGTGCCGCCCCACCCTGCCCGACAACCTGCCCGCGGTGCGGCGCACCGCGCCGCGCGTGCTGCAGGTCAACGGCCTGTACCGGCACGGTTTCATGATTTCCCCGGCCGTCCTGGACGTGGTGATGGAATGCCTGAACGAAGGACAATCCCCCCTCGCCTCCCGCTTCGACCTGGCGCTCGACCTCGAGCCCGCCGCCGCACTGCCATGAACGTCGTCATCAACCAGAAAGCCACCGAACTGCCAGAGGGCGCCACCGTGGCCCATGCCATCGCGGCGATTGCCGCCCGCCCGCCTTTCGCGGTGGCCGTCAACACCCTGTTCGTCCCCCAGGCCCGCCACGCCGGCCACGCGCTGCAACCCGGCGACCGGGTGGAGATCATCGCGCCGGTGACGGGCGGCTGACCCACGCCAGCCTTTTTTCCCTTCGACATCCGCCATGCCCGACACCGCATCCGATGACGCCCTGGTCCTCTACGGCCAGCGCTTCGCCAGCCGGCTCCTGCTGGGAACCGCCCGCTATCCCTCGCCCAGCGTGCTGGAGGCCGCCGTGCGGCGTGCCCGCCCGGCCATGGTGACCGCCTCGCTGCGGCGCCAGGGCAGCAACCCCGCAGAGGCCGGCAGCGGCTTCTGGGAACTGCTGCGCCGGCTGGACGTTCCGGTGCTGCCGAACACCGCCGGCTGCCACAGCATCCAGGAAGCCGTCACCACCGCCCAGATGGCCCGCGAGGTCTTCGGCACGCCCTGGATCAAGCTGGAGCTGATCGGCGACGACTACACGCTGCAACCCGACACGCTGAACCTCGTGGAAGCCGCCTCCCAGCTGGTGCGCGACGGCTTCCACGTACTGCCCTACTGCACCGAAGACCTCGTGCTCTGCCAGCGCCTGGTGGACGTGGGCTGCCAGGCCGTCATGCCCTGGGCCGCGCCCATCGGCACCGGCCGCGGCCCCGTCAATCCGTACGCGCTGCGCACGCTGCGCGAGCGGCTGGACGTGCCCCTGCTCGTGGATGCGGGCCTGGGCCTGCCGTCCCATGCCTGCCAGGTGATGGAGTGGGGCTACGACGGCGTGCTGCTCAACACCGCCGTGGCCCTGGCGCAGGACCCGGTGGCCATGGCCGGCGCCTTCGCCGACGCGGTGCAGGCCGGACGCACCGCCCGGCAAGCCGGCGCCATGTCCGCGCAGGACGCGGCCCAGCCGAGCACGCCCGTGCTCGGCACCCCTTTCTGGCACCACGACCATGGCTGAAGATTCCACCATCCAGGCGATGGCCGATGCCATCGTGCAGGCCCACGCGGCGGCCTTCGCCGGCTTCCCTGCCCAGCCCGGGCCGGCCCCTGCGCACGGGGGAGCGGCCTATGGCGCCGCCCTGCGAGCCTGCAGCCAGCTCGGCTTCATCGCCGTGGACGCCGACTGCCTCGCGCGCGCCTGGCAGGCCCGGACGGACCGCACGGGCCATTTCGACGCAGCGCATTGGCCCGACGAGCCCGTGGACTTCGGCCTGCAGCCCCGCCCCCATGCCCGCCCCTTCGCACCCTGCCCGGACAGGCTCGGCCTGTACGCCGTGCTGCCCGATGCCCACTGGGTGGGCCGCATGGCCCGGGCCGGCGTGCCGACGGTGCAGCTGCGCTTCAAGTCGGAAGACGGCGCGGCCGTCGAACGCGAAGTGCGGGCCGCCGTGGAGGCAGTGCGGGGCACCTCCGCCCTGCTCTTCATCAACGACCACTGGCAGGCCGCCATCGATGCCGGTGCCTATGGCGTCCACCTGGGGCAGGAAGACCTCGATGCGCTGCCCCCCGGCTCGCTGGAGACGCTGCGCGCCTCCGGATCGCGGCTCGGGGTGAGTACGCACGGGTACGCCGAGATGGTGCGCGCCGACGCGGCGGCTCCCAGCTACGTGGCCATGGGCGCGGTCTTCCCCACCACGCTCAAGAAGATGGCGACCGTGCCCCAGGGCCTGGCCCGCCTCGCGGGCTATGCGCGGCTCATGCGCGGCTACCCGCAGGTGGCCATCGGCGGGATCGGCGCGGAGCAGTTCGCCGACGTGCTCGCGACCGGCGTCGGATCGGTCGCCGTGGTGCGCGCGCTGGTGAACGCCCCCGATCCGGAGGCCGCGGCGCACGACCTCATGCGGCGCATGGGGCGGTAGGCCGCCCCCGCCGGCACCGCATCAGCCCTTGGGCGTGCGGTTCTTGCGCTCGAACTCGTCCAGTTCCAGGCGCAATTCCATCTTTTCGTCCATGCCGAAACCCACCGACTGGCCGGGCGCCGGCGGCGGCGTCACGGGCACCGGCGGCAGGTCGCTGAGCGTGAGGTGGGGCGGATCGGACAGGTCGATGTCGAGCATCGCGTCCGGATCCTCGTGCAGGGGAGACGGCGCGGTGGACGGGGCCCGCGGCAAGGGCGCGGGCAGCGATTCCCAGGTCAGGCCGGCCGAAAGCGTGTCGAACGAACGCAGTTCTTCCTCGGGCCCGGCGCTGGCGGCACGGACCGGCGCGGCGGCGGCCTGCACTTCGTCGGCGGGGATCTCGCCCGGCGTGGTGCGAGGGCGCGGAGGCGCCGGGCCGCGGGCGCTGGCGGGCGTGGTTTGCGCGATGGCCAGCAGCAGCAGCAGGTCGTCGAAGGCCGCCAGGTCGAACTGCGTGGCCCGGGGCGCGTCGGCCTGCCGGAACAGGAATCCCTCGATCACCCCGAGCACGGCCGGCGAGGACCATTCGGCCTCGATCGCCGCCAGGGCATCGGGGAAGCCCTGCAGGGTCTTGCCGCTGCGGTGGAAATTGCCGAATTCGGGAACCGAGACGTTGAACTGCGCGCAGAACTGCTCGCGCAGCTGGTGGAAGCCTTCCACACGGCCGAGGGTGTGGTAGAGCCGCAGCAGCTCCAGGTAGGCGAACGCCGAGGTGTCGCCGTGGGCGGCGATGTGCTGCCGGAGCACGGCGATGGCCTGGTCGTGCTCGCCCACCGACACGAAGAATTCCGCCTGCTGCTGGATGTCGAACAGGTCCTCGGGCTGCGGCCCTGCCATGCGGGGCATCGCGGCGGGCACGGGCGGCGCCAGCGGTGCCGGTGCCACGACGGGGACAGGCGCCAGCGCGGCCGGTGCAGGCCCGGGCGCGGGCGCAGGCTCGGGAACCAGCGGCGCATTGCGCGTCATCACCGGCCCCTCGACCAGCACCGCGCTGGAAAGAGAGTCCGCGAACGCGGGCAGGTGAAAACTGTCGCGCGGGGCCGGGGCGGCTGCCGGCACGGGGGCCGGCGGCTCGGCGGGCACCGGCGGCACCCTGGCCGCGGACGCCGACGCCCGGCTGGGCATCACGGGCAGCCGCTTCGGACGGGTTGCGGGCGCATCCGCCTGCGGACGGGTCGCCAGCGCGGAGCCGTCCGGCGCCAGCGGCTCGCCGCCGGGCTCCCGGGGCTGGCTGCTGGCCGCGACGGCCTCGGTCCAGGCGGAGGCCGCCGCCCTGCGGGCGCGGCCCCACAGCCAGGCGGCCAGCAAGGCCAGCAGCACCAGCAGGCCCACCAGCGCATAGACCAGGACGGCCGGGAAGCGCTCGGACTCGGCGCTGTCCAGGCGTTGCCGCAGTTCGGCAGCCGCAGCGCGCTCGGATGCGGCGCGCGCGCGCTCGGTCGCCACGGCCCCTTCGAGCTGAGCGACCTGGCCGGCCGCGCGCTGCACATCTTCCACGGGGGTGTTGAGCGCCTTCCAGAGGGCCGCGGCCTGCGCGCGCTGCTCGGGGGAGGTGGTCTCCGCGGCAGGGGCCAGTTCGGGCGACTGGCGCAGCGGCAGCGGCCCATCCAGCCAGACGTCCAGGGGCTCCATCACCAGCCGGGCACGCTCTGCCGCGGGCGATGCGGCGGCCGTGGGCGCCGGCTTCAGCGCGCGGCTCGGCGGCCGGGACGCGGCTGAAGGCGCTGCCGCCGCTGCCTGGCGGCTGGCACGCGGCGCCGGGGCAGGCGCAGCGCCGGGAGCGGCCGCCCGGGGGCCCCGCCCGCCCATGCCCTGGGCGCCACCGGCGCCACCGGCGGCACCGGCCGCCGACCCCGCCGCGGAAGCTCCCGCTCCAGCCAGCCGGCCGATGTCCACCGGGCTGGACGGTGACGCCGCAGCCACCGCTTCGGGCAGTTGCGCGAGAAAGGTGTAGCGGCGGGTCACGCCGCCGCTGCAACCGGCGGAAACCGTCGCGGTGACGACCGGCTCGTCCGCCGTGATGTATGCACGCACGCGCACGGCCGGGTTGCGCCCGCCGGCGGCAGGAACCGGGGTGACCTGCACCTTGGAGTCCGGCACGGCCGTATCTCCGGACATCAGGCGCACCCGCACGCAGGAAGACTCGACATCGCCACCCGGATCGGGTTGCACGTCGAACACGAGGTCCACCGGCGCGCCCAGCACCACCGTGCCGTGGCTGGCGCCCAGCGACAGCGCCGATGCCCCCGTGGCCAGGGCGGAAAGACTCGCTCCGAGTATCGCGTTACTGATCTTCACAATAGTTGCATTCTTATTCGGTTCATTCTTGCACATAAAGCCGCCTGCTCCCTCACCGCCATAATCGCGCTCCATGACCAACCCCTTCCCTATCGTAGGCATCATAGGCACGGGCGCCATGGGCCAGGGCATCGCCCAGATGGCGGCGCAGGCCGGCAGCCAGGTGCTGCTGCTCGACAACCGGCCGGGCGCGGCCGACACCGCGCAACGCAACATTCAGCAGCAGTGGGAACGCCTTGCCGCCAAAGGCCGCATCTCGGGCGACGAGGCCACGGCGCTGGCCGGCCGGCTCGCTCCGGCCGCTGCACTGCAGGACCTCGCCGGGTGCCACCTCATCATAGAAGCGATCGTGGAGCGCCTGGACGCCAAACAGGCGCTTTTTAGCGAACTCGAACGCATCGTCCCGCAGGCGGCGGTGCTTGCGACCAACACTTCCTCGCTGTCCGTGACGGCCATCGGTGCGGCGCTGAAGCATCCGGAACGCCTGGCGGGCTTCCATTTCTTCAATCCCGTCCCGCTCATGAAGGTGGTGGAAGTCATCGCCGGCCTGAAGACCGACCCGGCGGTGTGCGACCGGCTCTCCGTTCTCGCCCGTGCCATGGGCCACACGCCGGTACGCGCGCAGGACACGCCCGGATTCATCGTCAACCACGCCGGGCGCGGATTCGGCACGGAAGCGCTGCGCATCGTCAGCGAGGGCGTGGCCGACTTCGCCACGGTGGACCGCATCCTGCGCGACCAGGTCGGGTTCCGCCTGGGCCCGTTCGAGCTGATGGACCTCACCGCGCTCGATGTCTCGCAGCCGGTCATGGAATCCGTTTATCGACAGTATTACGAGGAGCCCCGGTATCGCCCCAGCGCCCTCGCAGCCCAGCGGCTCGCCGCCGGCCTGCTCGGCCGCAAGACCGGCGAAGGCTTCTACCGCTACGTGGACGGGCAGGCGCAGGTGCCGGCCGAGCCGCCCGCGCCCACGGTCGCGGAGATCCCGCCCGTGTGGGTGTCGTCGCGCGCCGCGCGGCGGGCCGAGGTGTTCCAGCTGCTCAAGGACCTGGGCGCCCGGATCGAGACCGGCACCTCCCCGTCGCCGCAGGCGATCTCCCTCGTGGCACCGCTGGGCTTCGACGTCACCACCGTGGCCGTGGTCGAACGGCTGGACCCGGCGCGCACCATCGGCATCGACATGCTGGTGGAGGACGCCGCCACCCGCCGCCGCGTGCTGGCCACCAACCCGGCCACGCGCATCGACATCCGCGACGCCGCGCACGCCCTCTTCGCGCGCGACGGCAAGGCCGTGAGCGTGATCCGCGACAGCGGCGGTTTCGTGACGCAGCGCGTGGTGGCGACGATCGTGAACATCGCCAGCGACATCTGCCAGCAGGGCATCTGCAGCCCCGCCGACCTGGAATCGGCCGTCACGCTGGGCCTGGGCTATCCCCTGGGCCCGCTGGCCATGGGCAACCGCTGGGGGCCGGCGAACATGCTGGAAGTGCTGTTCAACCTGCAGACGGTGTATGGCGACCCGCGCTACCGTCCCAGCCCCTGGCTGCGCCGCCGCGGCGCGATCGGGCTGAGCCTGCTCCACGAAGAGGCCTGACGGCCGCCCCGCCCTTCCCTCCACCGCCCGCAGCCCGCAGCCCGGAATCCGCCCCATGCCCGCAAGACTCGAGAGCACCAGCCACGGCCAGACCCTCGTGCTGACCATCCACAACCCGGAGATGCGCAATGCGCTCGATCACGCCATCTACGCGGCCGGCGTGGAAGCGCTCAACGGCGCCGAGCGCACGGCCGAAGTGCGCTCGGTCGTCATCACCGGCGCCGGAGGGCACTTCTGCGCAGGGGGCGACCTGAAAGGCCTGCAGGCGCTCCGGCAGCAGGGCGCCGAGGCGCAGGGGCGTGCCGTGGAAGGGCTGCACCACTGGATCGAGGCCATCCGCACCTATCCCAAGCCGGTCATCGCCGCGGTGGAGGGCGCCGCCGCGGGTGCCGGATTCTCGCTGGCGCTGGCCTGCGACATGGTGGTGGCCGCGCGCGACGCCGTCTTCGTGATGGCCTACGCGGGCATCGGCCTGTCGCCGGATGGCGGGGCGAGCTGGAGCCTCGCGCAGGCGCTGCCGCGCCAGCTCGCCGCCGAACTGCTGCTGTGCGGCGAGCGCATCGGCGCGGAACGCCTGCATGCGCTGGGCGTGGTCAACCGGCTGGCGCGCCCCCAGGAGGCGCTGGCCTGCGCGCTCGCCCTGGCCGAGACGCTCAACGCCCGCGCGCCCAACGCCATCGCCGGCACCAAGGAACTGCTCTCGGAGGCGCCCATGCACACGCTCGCCCGGCAGCTCGAGAAAGAGCGCGACCAGTTCGTGCGCAACCTGCAGCACCCGAACGCCGGCGAAGGCATCGCCGCCTTCCTGGACAAGCGCACGCCGCGCTACCGCTGAGCGCGCCCCGGCCCGGCCCCATTGCCGTGGCTGTCGCCGCTGTCCCGCGCCGCACGGCGCGGGCACGCACAGACACGCGCGCGACATCCCCGGGCCCGCGGCCGCCGGGCGGCCCGGTCCCGCGGGCGACAATGCTCCCGCTTCCAGTCACGCAAAAGACAGACCATGGACGACCCCATTCTTACCATCGAAGAACGAGAGGCGATCAATACCGGTCGCTGGTTTTCCTCCCTTTCCCCTTCGCTGCGGCACGACATACTCCGATGCGCCTACGTCAAACGCTTCAAGGATGGCGGCCTGATCGCCGCCCGCGGCGATCCGCCCGAGGAGTGGATCGCCTGCGCGAAGGGTGCCGTGCGCGTGAGCTCCACGTCGATCTCCGGCAAGCAGATCACGCTGACATATGTCGAGCCGGGCATCTGGTTCGGCGACGTGTCGATCTTCGACGGGGACCGGCGCACGCACGATGCCTACGCGCACGGAGACACCACCATCCTCTGCGTGGCCAAGGCGGATTTCCGCAAGATCCTGGCCACGCACGTGGAGTTCTACGAAGCGATGCTGCGCCTGCATGCGCGGCGCATCCGCCAGCTCTACGGCCTGGTGGAAGACCTCAACACCCTGCCACTGCGCGCGCGCCTGGCCAAGCAGCTGCTGCACCTCGTGCGCAGCTACGGCATCCCCAGCCTGTCGCAGGGCGACGAGATCCGCATCGGCCTGCAGCTGGCGCAGGAAGAACTGGCGCAGCTGCTGGGCGCTTCGCGCCAGCGCGTGAACCAGGAACTGAAGGCCATGGAGCGCGAGGACGCCATCCGCATCGAGCCGGGCGGCCTCGTCGTGCGCGACCGTGACACCCTGATGCGCATCGCCGAAGCCGACCACTGACGCCGACCTCCCTGCCAACCACGCACCACCTGCCACGGAACCACCGCCCATGCCCTCTTACGAACACTTCACCGGCACCCGCCCCGTTTCCGAGCAGCATGCATTCGACACGGATGCCCTCTCGGCCTGGATGGCGGAGCATGTGGAAGGTTTCGAGGGCCCGCTGGCGGTGGAGATGTTCAAGGGCGGGCAGTCCAACCCCACCTTCAAGCTGAACACGCCGGCGCGCAGCTATGTGATGCGCGCCAAGCCCGGCCCGGTGGCCAAGCTGCTGCCCTCGGCCCATGCCGTGGAGCGCGAGTTCCAGGTGATGGGCGGGCTGGACGGCACCGGCGTGCCGGTGCCGCGCATGTTCGCGCTGTGCGAAGACGAATCCGTGATCGGGCGCGCGTTCTACATCATGGAGTTCCTGCAGGGCCGCGTGATGTGGGACCAGGCCCTGCCGGACATGGACCCCGCCGGGCGCGGGGCCATCTACGACGAGATGAACCGCGTGATCGCGGCACTGCACACCGTGCCCTTCGCCGAGCGCGGCCTCGCGGGCTACGGCAAGCCGGGCAACTACTTCGAGCGGCAGATCGGCCGCTGGAGCAAGCAGTACGTGGCGTCCATCACGCAGCCCATCGAGGCGATGGACCGGCTCATGGAATGGCTGCCCGCCCACATGCCCGCGAGCGCGCGCGACGAAAGCCGCGTCTCCATCGTGCACGGCGACTTCCGACTCGACAACCTGATGTTCCACCCCACCGAGCCGCGCGTGATCGCGGTGCTCGACTGGGAGCTCTCCACCCTCGGGCATCCGCTCGCGGATTTCAGCTACCACTGCATGGCTTGGCACATCCCGCCCGGCATGTTCCGCGGCATCGGCGGCCTGGACCACGCCGCCCTGGGCATACCCACCGAAGACGAATACATCCGCCGCTACTGCGAGCGCACCGGCTTCGGCACGCCCGAAGCGCTGCGCGCGGACTGGAACTTCTACCTCGCCTACAACCTGTTCCGCCTCGCCTCCATCCTGCAGGGCATCGCCAAGCGCGTGGAGGACGGCACCGCGTCCAGCGCGCAGGCGCGCGCCTCGGGCGAAGGCGCCCGGCCCCTGGCCGAGATGGCCTGGGGATTCGCGCAGCGCATGTAGGCACCGGCAGGCACGCCCCGCTGCCCTCTTTCCGCGCACCCGCGCGGCCCGATTTCAACCGGAGACACCGCGATGGATTTCGACTACTCCCCCAAGACCAAGGACCTGCAGGCGCGCCTGCTGAAGTTCATGGACGAGCATATCTACCCGTCCGAAGCCGCCTACACCGCGGAACTGGCCGCCAATACGGCCGCGGGCCGGCGCTGGACCGCACTCGAAACCATCGAGCAACTCAAGCCCAAGGCGCGCGCGGCCGGCCTCTGGAACCTGTTCCTGCCGGTGGATTCCGCCGCGGCCTCGGGCTATAAAGGCGCCGGGCTCACCAACCAGGAATACGCGCCGCTCGCCGAGATCATGGGCCGCGTACCCTGGGCCAGCGAGGTGTTCAACTGCTCCGCGCCCGACACCGGCAACATGGAAACCATCGCCCGCTACGGCAGCGAGGAGAACAAGGCCCGCTGGCTGCGCCCCCTGCTGGAAGGCGAGATCCGCTCGGCCTTCGCCATGACCGAGCCCGACGTGGCCTCCAGCGACGCGACCAACATCTCCACCCGCATCGAGCGCCAGGGCGACGAGTACGTCATCAACGGCCGCAAGTGGTGGATCTCCGGCGCGGCCGATCCGCGCTGCAAGGTCTTCATCACCATGGGCAAGAGCGACCCCGAAGCGCCCAAGCACTCGCAGCAGAGCATGGTCCTGGTGCCCGCGGACACGCCCGGCATCCGCATCCTGCGCCCGCTCAACGTGCTGGGCTACGACGATGCGCCCCACGGCCACGTCGAGATGGTGTTCGAGAACGTGCGCGTGCCGGCCAGCAACATCCTGCTGGGCGAAGGCCGCGGCTTCGAGATCGCCCAGGGCCGTCTGGGCCCCGGGCGCATCCACCACTGCATGCGCCTGATCGGCCTGGCCGAGCGCGCACTGGAGCTGATGTGCCGCCGTGCGTCCTCGCGCGTCGCCTTCGGCAAGACCGTGGCCCAGCAGACCGTGACGCAGGAGCGCATCGCCGAGGCCCGCTGCAAGATCGACATGGCCCGCCTGCTCACGCTCAAGGCCGCCTGGCTCATGGACGTGGCCGGCAACAAGGTCGCCAAGACCGAGATCGCGATGATCAAGGTGGTCGCCCCCAGCATGGCCTGCCAGGTGATCGACTGGGCCATGCAGGTGCACGGCGGCGGCGGCATGTGCGACGACTTCCCGCTCGCCTATGCCTATGCCGGCGCGCGCACGCTGCGCTTCGCAGACGGCCCGGACGAGGTGCACCGTAACGCCATCGCGAAGTGGGAGCTGGGCAAGTACTCGGAATACGGCCGGGGAGCCGAGGTGCCGGTCACGCGCGGCTGCTGAGCACTATGTGCACAGGCCGAGGTTCATTGAGCAGAACCTCGGCCCGCAGTACGTGACGGCGCTCTTCTTCCCATCTACCAAATATCGAAATTTGAATCATGCGAATTTGGCTGCCATACCCCTGCCCCTATGCGCATAGCATCTGGCGAGGGCGGTTGGGCCTGCTTCAAGAATCCGGCATGAAGTACCCATATGTATGAGCCGGGTCAGTGACATAGAGCATAGCCCTTGACCTGAGCCCGACAACGTGGCCAAGGCAGATCACTTTTCCAATCGCGGCGCCCATACTAC
Source organism: Acidovorax sacchari (assembly GCF_042847045.1). Classification (NCBI taxonomy): domain Bacteria; kingdom Pseudomonadati; phylum Pseudomonadota; class Betaproteobacteria; order Burkholderiales; family Comamonadaceae; genus Acidovorax; species Acidovorax sacchari. The sequence goes on along the minus strand of NZ_AP035783.1, from coordinate 2,597,681 downwards.
TCAGCACTGCATTGCAAGGTAGTCCTTTATACACGGCTGCTACAGAAGCCACGCATGAAGTGGTAGCAGCACGCCCTCTTCAAGATATTCAAATAATTCATTTAAACATTGCTTCGTGCCAATACCCCTGTGAATCGTTAAGCCAATCGAATTTCTTCTTTTCCGCAAGCACCCGCAGGGGGGTGAGCGGCAAGTCATAACGCCAAAGCAATGCGAGCAATTCTCGCAGCTGCTCTTTGCTCAAGGCGGCAATATTTACGCTCAACAACAAATCTCTACCAACACCTTTTATATCGCGTATTGCGGTTATTTCCCCAAACCCCTGAAAAAGGCGTTTCTCATCACCTCTTGAATAAAAGCTGCCCAAGGCTATTTTTATAATCATCTCAAATATCTCCTATCGACGACGACCGCCAGGATAAATGTTGGTATAACGGCCACCAGGGTACTCTACATCCCAGTGAGGGCCACCATGGGCATCGCCCGTGGAACCGGAGTCGGGCCCGGTGGGACACCAAACCCCACCGTCAGCACCTTGCCAACCATATCCACGCCCATTGGGGTTGCGAACCCAACTTTCGCCCCCTTTGGGATCTTTAAATCCTTCTGCGCTACCTGGCTTGCCAGGCGCCGTAGGCCCGGTTGGGTCATATGCATTACTTGGCGGCTTCGCAAACATGCGATCCAACCCGTAACCTAGCGCATCCAACCCCACTCCGACCGCAATATCAGTCCCGATAACTATCGCAGGGATAAATGGAATAACGACCGCGAACTGGCCGGTTGGAGCGGTATAGGACGCCGGGTTTCCTTCTGCATACCCAAACCGATTCCACCCTCCCTCCAATCCAATCGGGTCAGCCTGCACATACCGCCCCGTCCCCGCATCGTAGTACCGGTGCAGGTTGTAGCTCAGCCCCGTCTCCTCGTCCCACGACTGTCCCGGATACCGCAGGTCGAACCGTACCTGTTCGCCATAGCTGCGGCCACTGGCCGCACCGCCCTGCGCATAGCCCGTGGCTCCCGTCGTCGGGTTCGCCTCCCCGAAGCCCGCGATCAGCCACTGCCACACCACCTGCCCCTGCGCATTGGTCAGTCGCCGCGGCGTGTTCAGGTGGTCCGCGTCGATCGCGTACAGCCGGCCGTTGATCTGCGCCGCCACCGGCATCGGGCCCATTGCCGTGGGCAACCAGATCACTTCGGTGCTGTCCATCTCGCTGGCCGGCGCCGCGCTGTCGGCGCTGCGCCGGTTGCCGTACTGGCCCAGCACCGTGCTGCCGATGCCATCTTCCGCGTACACCGTCTGCTGGTGGCCGGCGATATTCGACGCGACCGCAAACAACTCATTCAAAACTTATGCAACGGCCCGAAGTCTTTAGATGAGAAGAATCTAGTCTCTTCATCCGTAGCTGGCTCGATTCCACAATAATAGTCATGCAAAGTCACATCGGCCACCAACAATCTAGCGCCTTCAGAGAGCTTCATAGCTGCCTCATCTCTCGATGTACCGAAAATATCGGAAGCCTCGAAAATAATAGCAAAATCGCATAGTCCTTCGAAGCTCAGCAATCGCAGCAGAGGCTTTGACAAGCAAACTTCCCCAACACTGGCAGATTCAGCTTTTACGAATATAGATGCTGGCGCCGAACGATTCTCAAGCGAATTCACCAAGATCTTCGGCAATTGACAATATTCAAGTACCCCCCATTCAGTGCTAGTGACTTCAAGAACGTTCTTTGGCTCGATTATTTTATATAAAATTTTGCAGGCATCATCTGCTGATAAACCTTCAAAAACCAATTCAATTAAACCACTCATGATCAATCCAAAAAACCTTTAAAGGAACCATCCATATTTAGCCGCACACCACGCCCATCGCCAAGCCTTTTCTCTAAAAAATAAATACCATTACTATTCACCTGCGCAAATGCTCCGGGTCCGCGAAGTACGTCATTCAAATGTGCCACGCCCTGATCGTTCCATGTTTTCATAGAGCCAGTCATCACCCCCCACCTCCCGGGATTTCGGCCAGCATGTTTAGACAGCGCATGACCTACAACAGTGCTGCCCTTATATACCTGTTGCGCCGATAAAAGAATTGCACTCGGCTCGAGCCCGGATGTCGCCAATGCAGCAGGTGCACAGTAAGCACCCGACTCCACCCCCTGCGCGATCCCTTGTGCCACAGGCGTCATACGCGATACTGCCGTCGGAATCTGTGCCACCAACGGGCTCATGGGCGCCACTACCGTACCGTTGACTCCAGACGCTCCAGCAATGAATTCCGTCAGTGCTGGCGCGTACCGGTACAACGCCCCCTGGGCAGCACCGTACACGCGCACAGCGGCATTGGCCATACCCATCAACAAGGGGTGCAATCCATCCGGGTCTCTCGCATTGAGAGGGTCGGCTTCCACATACCCAAACCGATTCCACCCGCCCTCCAACCCAATCGGGTCAGCCTGCACATACCTCCCCGTCCCCGCATCGTAGTACCGGTGCAGGTTGTAGCTCAGCCCCGTCTCCTCGTCCCACGACTGTCCCGGATACCGCAGGTCGAACCGCACTGCCTCGCCATAGCTGCGGCCACTGGCCGCACCCTCCTGCGCATAGCCCGTCGCCCCGGTCGTCGGGTTCGCCTCCCCGAAGCCCGCGATCAGCCACTGCCACACCACCTGCCCTTGTGCATTGGTCAGCCGCCTCGGCGTGTTCAGGTGGTCCGCGTCGATCGCGTACAGCCGGCCGTTGATCTGCGCCGCCACCGGCATCGGGCCCGTCGCCGTGGGCAGCCAGATCACTTCCGTGCTGTCCATCTCGCCCGCAGGCGCCGCGCTGTCGCTGCTCCGGCGGTTGCCGTACTGGCCCAGTACCGTGCTGCCGATGCCGTCTTCCGCGTACACCGTCTGCTGCGTGATGGCCGGGTGGTCCTGCCCCGACAGCCGCGCGTCGCGCTTGAGCACGCGCTGGCCCAGGGCGTTCGTCACATAGCCCACGGCCAGGGCATCGGAGGCATCGGCGCTGGCGCCGACCTTCACGATGCGGCCATCCACGCCGTAGTGCAGGTACGTGTCGCCCTTTTTGGTGAGCGCGCCTGCAGCATCCTGGCTGTAGGCCACCTGCGTGGTCTGTACCGCGCCGCCTGCGGGCGTGAAGCGCTCCGTGTAGCCCTGCAGCCGGTTGCTGTCCGCCGATTGCGCGAACACCCGCTCCAGCGTCGCCGCGCCTGCGCCCGTCGCGCTGGTGTGGTGCACCTGCGTGCGGTTGCCGTTCGCATCCCATGCGTAGCCGCTGGCCGTCGCGCCCAGCGTGTCGCCCAGGCCCCAGCCCTGCGGCAGCGCCAGGTCCGCCGGCGCGCTGTGGGCGCTGGCCGTCAGCCGGCCTGCCGCGTCGTAGGTGAACACGCTCGCCAGTGCAATGTCCTGCGCCAGCGTGCCCATGCCCGGCAGGGCGTGCCGCTGCAGCATGCGCGCCACCCGGCCCGCGCCGTCCCACACCAGCTGCGGCAGCAGGCGGCTGGAGGCCAGTTGTCCGGCCGTCGTGTAGCTGCGCTGCTCGGCTTGGGCCGTGCCCAGGCCGCCGCTCCACTGCCAGGCCGTCGGCTGGCCCAGGGGGTTCCAGGTGATGGACGACAGCAGCGGCTGCCCGTTCCACTGCAGCCCGGTGAGCTGGCCCGTAGTGTCGTACTGGTGCTGCAGTTGCCGGCCGCTCGGGTAGATGATGGCCGCGACCTGCCCAGCCCCCGCGCCGCCCGCGGGCACGTAGCGGTAGCCCAGCGTGCGGGTGTCGCCATTGGCGAGGATCTCCGTCTTGCGCGTGATGCGGCCCAGCAGGTCGCGCTGGTAGCGCGTGGTGACCTCCGCCTCCTGGATCTCGCTCAGGGAACCCACGCTCGCCTGCGGCGCGCCTTCGGCGTTGTACTCGGCTCCGGGCAGGTCGTAGCGCAGCACCGTGGTGCGGCTGGCGCCGCCGCCCGCGGCGCTGCTGACGATTTGCGTAGGACGGCCCAGTGCATCGCGCGTGATCGCCGTGGCCCGGCCCAGCGCGTCCGTGATGGACTTGGGCAGGCCCAGCGCGTCGTACGTGGTGGCCAGCGTGCCGGCGTCCGGCGTGGATTCCTGCAGCGCGTTGCCCTGCGCGTCCCGCGTGTAGCTGGTCGCCACGCCCTTGAAGTCCGTCGCCTTGGTGACCGCGTCCTGGCCGTCGTAGGCCAGCGTGGCCGTCGCGTTCTGCGCATTGGTGATGGATTTCACCCGCCGCAGGGCGTCGAGCGCCAGCGTGGTGTTGCGGGCGACTCCATCGAGCGTTTCGGTGCTGCGCACCAGGTCGCCGTTGGCGTCGTAGCCGAAACCGGTCGTGGTCGCGGCCAGTCCGCTGTCCGCGCCCCCGACGCTGACGCGCTCCACCCGGTTGAGGCTGTTGATGCTGCGCGCCAGCTGCCATGCCGCACGGCCCTGGGCATCGGCAATGCGCTCGGTCACGCGGTTGCCCATGCCGTCGAGGGTATAGGTCGCGCTCGCGCCGCGGTTGTCGCTCCAGTCCGTGAGGCGTTGCGCCGCGTCGTAGGCGTAGCTGACCTGGTAGCCGTCCGGCGTGGCGGCCGTGGCGAGCTGTCCGGTGGGATGGTAGGTATAGAGCGCGACCAAATCGCCGCGCTGCAGGCGCGTCAGGCGGCCGCGGGCGTCGTATTGATAAGAACTCAACAATCCATTGGCTGCGCTTGTTAAGAGAACCCTCCCGTTTTTATCGTATGCAAGGTAGTTTGTAGCCTGCCCGATATTGTTTGCAACTGACTTTACATCTCCTTTGAAATACGAATCGCCAGTATTTTCATAATAGAGAAATGAAATTTTTAATCCATTCGGATAATCCTGCGATATTACCTTTCCGAATTCATTGTAACTGTAAAGCCAAACCTTTTCAGACCTATCGGTCGAGACATCGGCCGCAAATCCTGCCGCACCACTACCGTCCTTAGTCGTTACCTCAATTTTTTTACATAGAACAGCGAAGGGCATCCCATTCGGCAACACGGCTTGTGATGGCGCACAATTTAATACTTCACCAGTCTTCGGGTCCTGCTGACCATTAAAAATTAAATAAGTTATTCGCAGTGGCTCAGCTATCGCCACCGGCAAGGCCCAGTCGGGATGCCATTGAGTAGAAATCTTGACAGCGCCCGCGGGGAGATACCCATCATTGGAGAATATATAGTAGCAACTAGTCCCTGAAGATACACCGCGAACTGTTACCAATGGCCCCGCCTTCCTCGGTCCATAAAGATAACAATCCTGGTTTCCAGAGTAATCAATCTGACTCAGAAGATTAGCTTTACCATCATACTGCCTCTGCATCGTATAACTAACACCAGATGTGACATCCTTCCTATCAACTCTCGCCAACCAAGGCGTAGACTCAATCTGCTGATAATCATAATTCACCACCTCACCCAAAGGCCCAATCAGTTCACGCCCCGCACCGGTGTAGTTGACTTTATATCCGTTCGCCGCATCCGAATCAAAACTTATAACTCGCCCCGAACAGTCATAACCGAACCTCTTCTGCACGTTACCCGATTCATCATCAACGCCCACCAGCAAATTACGGACTTTAGCGTCATGTCCACACCCCGCCTCATCCCCAGCGGCTCCATACCTGTAATTTTTCTTGTAGCCATCAGGGTAAGCAACTGAAAGCAAATTACCTAAATCATCATAGGAGTATTTGTATTCCCCTCCAGCCGGATCGATCACACCATCCAACAATCCGTTTACATAAGAAAATCTCAACGATCTGCCAAAGGAATCCGAGACATATTCCGGACCAACGATCAACTCCTCTTCAGCGGGATAATTAAGCCTTACATCCATACTCCCATCGATATTCATGCGCCGCGTCAATCGGCCTGCTTTATTGAATGCTCTTATCTCCTTTCCGCCAGAGTAAACCATCCATCTGTCGGTTCCTGTGCCAGACAACTCCCAGACCCGATCTGCCATATCAGGCTTGTACGGAACAATCCCGGCAGCATTCTTTTGGAATAACTTGACCCGTCCTTCCCCGGTCTTCCATACGTAAACCTGTGGATTGACCCCATTTCCCATCGGAACAATGGTGAAGCATTGTTGCTTGAACGCCCCTTTGGCATCACGAAGATAGCCCCAAATGCATCTTTTGTCCTCTGGATTGTCGAGCTTGTCGATCCACCTCTCATTAATCATTGAAGAAAATTGTCCAACATCACTTCTGTATATCCTAGAAAACTCCAAACCAGAGCCTCCCGAATAATCCAACTCCTTGTGAATGTTTTGGCCTGTTCCAGGATGAAATGCGCCATGGACGGACTGACAGTCATCGCAAGGCTGGGCCTCAGGAAGTTGCAGTTCGCAATAAACCGACCTTCCATTCGAAATCGATTCAGCACGCATCACCAATTTCTGGAAACCTTGATTCGCGTCAAGATAAACAATAGGACAACGCAAACCTATTTCCGCGATAGCGGCATAAGTATTTTCTCTCTGCGGTTCGTTGGATGCAAGGCTGAAATATTTTTCCGGCCTCCCATTCACATTAACGTTACTCGTTTGAACGGGACCTGCAGCATAACACTCCGTAGTCCCGTCATCTTTCTTATGACAAGCATGAGTCTGGTACATGGCTATAGCGGCATCAATAGCTTTCGACGGACTATCAAATTCAACTTCCATCGGAAACAGGCCATACCCCCATTTCGCTAGCCAATACACTTCCGGCTCAATATTTACGCTATAGGCGCCCGCAGAACTTGGAAGAAATCCAAAAATCAACCAAACCCAAGCGTTAACAAAAAAAGACAATCGCCTCATTACATCTTCCCTGGTCTTTAATATTTTTTGATATCAATATCACCCAGCTAAGCCAAAGGTGGCACTACCGCATTAAAAGCATTTTTAAGGCGCCAGCGTCAGCGCGTGCCCCCACCGCCCCGGCCGCAACTGCAACGCCCGATACCCCCCCTCCACCCACTCCCCGCGCATATCCCGATACCGCGACGAAAACACCAGCCCGCTCTGCCCCGTCTGGTAAATGAAGCGCGAGGCCTCCAGGTCCGATAGGTCATAGAGTGCGCGTAGCGACGCGGCATGCCGGTTCACGAACGGCCCGTCCTTCCTGCCGAGGTCGTACTGCCCGACATTGACCGTATAGGCATCGCCCGGGGACGGCACCTGCACGTCGAAGAACCGCGCCAGCGCCGGCACGTTGCCGAAAGGCCGGTGCACGCTCAAGGCCGGGTGGGCGCGCCCCCACTGCCAGCGGGCGGGGTCGGGCCCCTGCGCCGCTGCCAGCCGGTCCAGCGCGCGGCCCAGGGCGTCGGCGGACTGCTGCTCGCAGCCGGAGGGCTGGCACCACCAGGCGTCATTGCGCTCGAGGATGCCCTCCAGGCCCGCACGGTAGTCGCGCCGACCGTAGGTGGCGGCGAAGCGCTCGGCGCCGATGCGTGCGGCGATGGTGCCGCGGGCCAGTTCGTCCGCCCAGGCAGCGAAGACCAGCGGGGCGGCCCGGTCGGCGCGCATGGCGCCGTCGAATCCCTGCAACTGCGCGGCAGCAGCGCCGGCCAGCGGGTGCGGATGTCCCGCCACCGCGCGCTGCAGGTAGGGCAGCAGGCGCAGGGTGGCAAGGGAGACGACGTCGCCCTGCAGGCGCTGCATGCCGGCCATGTCGATCTTCCCGGCAGCTTCGAGCTGCTGCGCGATGCGGTCGTGCCGGTAGGGCAGCGCCCAGTCCTGGGTCAGGAAATGCGGATAGCCCTCGGGCGTGATGCGCTGGTTGGCGGTGGCGATCCAGCCCCGGGCCGCGCCGTCGTCCTGCGGCGTCTCGGCATAGGGCAGCCAGCCCTGCCAGTCGTAGCGTGCGTCCCAGCCGGGGGCCGGCGCGACGCCGTTCAGGTCGTTGCCTGCGGCGCGCACGGGCACGCGCCCGACGGCCTTGAAGGCGATGCGGCCCCCGGTGTCGGCCGCGACGACGTTCTGCATGGGCGAGTGGTAGTCCGACAGCGCATCGAAAAGCTCTTCCACGTCGCGCGCATGGTTCAGGCGCAGGCCGGCCAGCACGGTGCGGTTGTCGGCATCCAGGGCGCTCCAGCGCAGCGCGAGCACGGCGCGCTGCAGGTCCAGCACGCGGCCGTGGGATTCGACCACGTCGCTCAGCACCGGGCCGTGCCGGGTAGCGCGCAACGTCACCGCCACGTCGGGCTGGCCCTTGACGCGGATGGTCTCCTGGCGCTCCGTGAACTCCGCCCAGCCGTCGGGCGTGCGGTAGCGGCGCGGGTTCCCAGGATCGATCCGTTCGATGTAGAGGTCCTGCACGTCGGGGCTGGTGTTGGTGAAGCCCCAGGCCACGCCCGCGGTGCGGCCCAGGACAACGAAGGGCAGGCCCGGCAGGGTCGCACCGACCACCTCCAGGGGAGGAATGCGCGAGCCGTCGGCGGCGCGGCCTTCCGGTGCATGCAGGGCGGCGTAGTACCAGATGGCAGGTGCCGAGAGGCCCAGGTGCGGGTCGTTGGCCAGCAGCGGCTTGCCGCTCGCGGTGCGCGAGCCGGCCACCACCCAGTTGTTGCTGCCCTTGCCTTCGTTGGTGCCCGCATCGCGCACCAGGGCGCGCGACCAGTCCAGCCATTGGCGCGTACCGTCGCCCGCCAGGGCCGCCACCATGCCGGGCACGGCGGTGGAAGCTGCCGTGGATGTGCCCGGGGGCGTGCCCGCCGCGGCAGCGCCCTGCCCCGCGCCGCGGTAGATGCCCATGCCCCGGTAGAGCGCCGCCAGGTCCACGCGGGTGGCCGGCGGCTCGCCGGGATACGGGGGCAGCAGCTGCCACAGGCGGTCGGTGTCCAGCGCCTGGGCGAGGGAGAGGCGCGTGAATTCCTGGCCCCAGTTGCCGCCCATGTCCAGCGCCATCATCAGCGCCCAGCCCACGCTGTCCTCGGGGGTCCAGGCGTCGCGGCCGTCCTTGCCGTCCAGGGGCGGCACGCCCAGCAGCAGGAATTCCGGCGGCAGTGCCCGCCCGCTGCGGTGGAAGCTGCCGATGCCGCGGGCGTAGGCCTGCAGCGCCTCCTTCGCCGGGGCCGGCAGGCCGGCGTACTGGCGCCGGGCGGTGCCTATGATGTCCAGGGCGCGCATGAGCTTGTCGGTGTCCAGCGCGGCGGGGCCGAACAGTTCGGACAGCTGCCCGTGCATGAGGCGCCGGTTGAACTCCAGCTGCCATGCGCGCTCCTGCGCATGCACATAGCCCATGGCGAACCAGGCGTCCTGCGCGGAGGCGGCATGGATGTGGGTCACGTCGGAGGGGTCGCGCCGCACCTGCACGGGCGCCACGAGCCCGGGCGCGGAAATCCGTCCGTCGAGCGCCGGGAAGCGGCTCTGCACATAGCACGCGACCACCGCGCCGCCGAGCAACGTGAGCGCCACCGCCGCCACGGCACTCCAACGCATCCAGGATCCTGCTTTCCGCTGTCGCAACCGCATGGCTTCGCCCCCTCTCGAGATGGAGCACGATTGTCGTGCAGCAACGCGGCCGTGGGCGGCCCCTGCGCGGGAAATCGATCAGTACGGCGGGAGCGTGTCCCAGGTTTCCGGCAGTTCGGTGTCGGTGACGCCGAATCCCAGGGTGGGCGTGTCCGTGCGGCCGAAGGGCACGCCCAGCGCGATCTGCCCGCTGCCATGCAGCAGGCAGGCGGAGCGGCGCAGCGCCACGACGGTTTCGCTGCCGTCGAACCGCACCCAGCTGCCGTAGCTGCTGAGGTCGGTGAACACCACGGTGCCGCCGCGCCATTCGACGCGCGCGTGCAGGCGCGACACGCGCGGATCGGCGACCCGGACCGGCGCCTGCGAACCCCGGCCCACGTGCAGCGGGCTGTCCGCCGCGCCGAAGGTGCGGATGGAGCCGGACCAGGCCAGCTCGATCCAGGTGTTGGGCTGCCGGATCGGCGCCAGTTCGCTCGCCAGGCCGGCGCGCAGCGTCAGCGGGCCGTGCTCCTCGCCCACCCGCCAGTCCACCTGGTACACCAGCAGCGGCTCGGCCCGGCCGCGCAGTTCCAGCGCACCCATGCGCACATAGCCCGCGCCTTCCACGCCGCCCGCCAGTTCCACGGTGGCGGCATCGGCGAGGATCTCGCGGGCGCCGGCGCGCTCGCACAGGCGGGAGGCGACGTTCACCGCATCGCCATAGGTATCCCCGTCCACCTCCACCAGCTCGCCGTAGGCCATGCCGACGCGCAGGTCCATCGCGCCATCCGGCTTGCCGGGCCGCTCGTGGTGGCGCCGGGCCATGTCCGCCACCGCGGTGACGGCGGAGGCCGGCTCGCCGAACACGGCCAGCACGCCGTCGCCCAGCGTCTTCACCACCCGGCCGCCATGGCGGCCGAGCGTCGCCGCCATCCATTCGGTCAATCCGGTCACCGCCGTGGTGGCCAGGGTGTTGCCCTGCGCTTCGAACAGCGCCGTGGTGCCGACGATGTCGGAAAACACGACGGTATGCCGGACGGTTCTCATGGGCGGTGCTCAGTGGCCGGCGGCGTGGCCCCAGTAGATCAGGGCATCGCGCCCCTCCACGGAGAGGGAGACCTGCGCGCCCACCGGCAGCAGCACCTTGGTCGGCACGTGGCCGAACGGCAGGTTGGTGAGCACCGGCGCCTTGATGCGGGTGCGCAGCCAGTCCACCACGCTCTGCAGCTTGAAGCCCTTGTCGTGCGGCGCGAGCTGGTAGCCGGTGAACTGGCCGAGCACGACGGCCTTCTGCTGCGCGAGGATGCCGGCGTGCAGCAGTTGCGTGAGCATGCGCTCCACGCGGTAGGGATGCTCGCTCACGTCCTCCACGAACAGGATCCCGCCCTTGACCGGGGGCAGGTAGGGCGTGCCCACCAGGGAGCAGAGCATGGCGAGGTTGCCGCCCCAGAGCGTGGCATTGCGGATGTAGCAGTCCTTCACCGCGGGCTTTCCGTCGGCCGCGGGTTTCTCGTTGTGCATGCGCCATCCGGCGCCCTCGCCGTGGCCGGTGAGCAGGTCGTCCAGGCAGGCCAGCATGATGTCGTCGGGCTCGCCTTCGCAGCCCAGGTCGCCGACCAGTGCCGGACCGGCCCAGGTCATGGCGCCTGTCTTCGCGAGCAGCGCGGCCTGGAAGGCGGTGAAATCGCTCAGGCCCACGAACTGCGTGCCCCGCTCCACCGCCTTGGCCACGGCCTTGTAGCGGATGCCGTCCAGGATGCGGGTGAGCCCGTAGCCCCCGCGCGAGATGAGCGCCACGTCGGCGCCGCTCGCGGCGGCGCGGTGGATGGCAGCGAGGCGGGTGGCGTCATCGCCCGCGAAACGGGTATGGACGGCCAGCGCATCCGCATCCACCTCCACCTCGTGCCCCATGGCCTGCAGGCGGGCGACGCCGCGCTTGAACGCGGCCTTGTCGCGCACGGCACCGGCCGGCGAGTAGATGTAGATGTGGCGCGGGCCATGGTCGTGGCCGCAATGCGAATGGTCGTGATCGTGTTCGGACAAGGCTCGTCGGGCCGTCAGGCCCGCTCCGGCAAAGGCAGGATGAAGGGGGGCGGATAGGGTCGTGCCGGCGGCGTCTGCGGTGCGCCGCTCATGTGTGGAAGTATTCCACAGCGCGGCGCGCCAGTTCCGCGCCGTGGCGCTCCGGCAGCAGGTGGCCGGCATCGGGCCAGACCCAGGGTTCCCCTCCGCCCGCGGGCCACGGCGGCACCGCGCGCGCGTCCACCAGGGCCGCAGCACCCCAGGCCGCGTCGCGCGCACCCACCGCGAGCGCGCTGCGGCGCCCGGGCGCCGACCAGAAGGCGCGGCCGGCGCGCACGATGGCGGCCGGTCCGGCATCCGGCGCGGCGGGCAGCCAGTGGAGGCCCGCGCGCAGGGCGGCACGGTAGCCCGCATCGGGAAAAGGCGCTTCGCAGGCCGCAGCGGCCACGGGATCCAGGCCCGGCGCGGCGCCGGGGCGCAGCACCGCCGCCTGCCGTGCGGCCAGCGTTTTTCGCCAGGCGGCCAGGCCCGGCGGCAGCGATACGCCGTCGCCGGGCGGGAGCCAGGCATTGATCGCCAGCAGCCCGGTGAACCGGCCGGCGGCATCCGGCAGGGCCTCGGGTGGTGCGGCCGGCAGCGCCATGCCCGGCAGGCCGCCCTCCCCCTGGACGACCAGCACGGTGCGGCGCAGGTCCAGCCGCTCCACCAGTTCGGCCAGCGTGCGGTGGTGCCAGGGCAGCGTGTGCGCCGCTTCCTTCTTGGGCTTGTCGCTGCGGCCGAACCCGATCAGGTCGGGCGCCACCACGCGGTCGCCGGCAGCCAGCCAGACCGGCAGCATGTGGCGGAACAGGTAGCTCCAGTTGCCGGTGCCGTGCAGGCACAGCCAGGTGCGGGGCGCATCGCGCGGCCCCTCGTCCAGGTAGTGCATGCGCAACCCTGCGAGGGCCGGCAGGTCGCTGAGGTAGTGCGGGGCCCAGGGCCAGTCCGGCAGGCCGGCGAAGCGCGCATCCGGCGTGCGCAGCGCGTCGTCCCGCAGGGGATGGGCGGCGCGCGCATGGGCACGCCGGGCCTCGCGCCGCGACTGGAAAAAGCCGCTCAGCAGCGCGCCGCATTCCTGTGCCAGCACGCCGCCCTCGATGCGCGTGTGGTGGTTCAGTGCCGGCTGCGCGAACAGGTCCACCACCGAGCCCGCCGCGCCGGTCTTGGCGTCGGGGGCGCCGTACACCACCCGGTCCAGCCGGGCGTGCAGCATGGCGCCGCTGCACATGGCGCAGGGTTCGAGCGTCACATACAGCGTGCAGCCGTCGAGCCGGTAGTTGCCCAGGCGCCCGGCCGCGGCCCGCAGCGCCACGATCTCCGCGTGCGCCGTGGGATCATGGCCGGCGATGGGTGCATTGCTCCCCCGCGCGAGCAGTTCGCCATCGCGCACCACCACCGCGCCCACGGGAATCTCGCCCCGCGCGGCGGCCTCCGCCGCCTCCTGCAGTGCGATCCGCATCCAGGCTTCGTCGGCCTGCCGGTCCGCACCGCCGGGAGCGACGCCCGGGCCTGCTAGCGGGCCCATGGAAATCCGGTGGAGGCCGGCGACAGGCCGCACCCGGTGCGCAGGGATGTCTTCACTTCGCCTCGTCGTCCGGCATGGGCCGCGGCTGCTGCATGAGCGACTCCACCTGCTGGCGCACCTGCTCCTGCACCTGCCGGCTTTGCATCTGCACCGTGGGTGCCGACGCGCCGGAGGCCGGTGCCTGCGCGCCCGGCACCACCGGCACCGCCACGCGCGTGCCAGCCACCTGCTGCTTCACCAGCAGGGCCACCACGGCCAGGGCCACCAGCAGGCCCACCAGTCCCAATGCCATGCGCATACCGTCGCTCCTCGTTCATCACCGCTGCACAGGCGGCATGGCCGCCCTCACCAAAACAGAAGTGCCGCGCCCGGAGACCCGGGCGCGGCACGCCACTGTATCGGAACCGGCGCCGCCGGCGGCAATGCCGCGGCGCGCCGGGCGCAGGCAGCCTCGGCTCAGTTCAGCGCGACGCGCGCGTTGGCCGGGTAGTGGTAGAGCGTCACGGCGGGTGCCGTCAGCTCGCCCTTGGGCGTGAAGGACACGTTGGCGGTCACGCCCTTGTACTGGGTCTTGGCGATGAAGGGGGTATAGACCTTGGGATCCACCGAGTCGGCGCGCTTCATGGCGTCCACCAGCACCATGGTGGCATCGTAGGCGTAGGGGCTGTAGATCTGGAACTGGCCCGGGAACTTGGCGTCGTAGCGCTTCTTCCACTCCGCGCCGCCCTGCATCCTGGCGACGGACGCGCCGCCCGTGGCGCAGGTCACGTTCCTGAGTGCCGCCGACTTGGCGGACAGGTCGGGCAGCTTCTCCGTGCAGAGCGCGTCGCCGCCGAAGAACTTGACGTCGCCCATGCCCAGCTGCTCCATCTGTCGCAGCATCGGGCCGGCCTGGGCATCGAGGCCGCCGTAGAAGATCGCATCGGGCTTTTTCGGCTTGATGGAAGTCAGGATCGCCATGAAGTCGGTGGCCTTGTCGTTGGTGAACTCCTCGGCCACCACCTTCAGGCCCTTCTGCAGCGCCGTGGCCTTGAACACCTGGGCCACGCCCTGGCCGTAGGCCGTGCGGTCGTCGATGACGGCGACGGTCTTGAGCTTGAGGTGGTCGGCCGCGTAGATCGCCAGGGCGGCGCCCAGGGCGCTGTCGTTGGCGATCAGGCGGAACGTGGTCTTGTAGCCCGGCTTGGTCAGGTCGGGATTGGTGGCGGCGGCCGTGATGTTCGGCAGGCCGCACTTGTCGTAGAGCGAGGACGCCGGGATGGAGGTGCCCGACTGCAGGTGGCCGACCACGCCCGCCACCTTCAGGTCGCAGAACTTCTGCGCGATGGCAGTGGCCTGGCGCGGGTCGCCGGCATCGTCTTCCGCGGCGATCTCGAAGCGGATCTTCCTGCCGCCGATGACGAGGTTCTGCGCGTTGAGGTCGTCCACCGCCATGCGCACGCCGTTTTCGGTGTCCTTGCCGATGTGCGCGATGCCGCCGGAGACGGGGCCGGCATGGCCGATCTTGACGGTCTGCACATCCTGCGCGCCCGCGGGCGCGGCGGCGAAGGCGGACAGCACGGCGGCAGCGGCCGCGGCACGGGGCAGCGAGGGGAGGAAGCGGAAAACGGAAGGCACTTCGAAGGTCTCCTGACAGTCTCGGGAATGGCGAAAAAAGGCCCCGCGCGGGGCGGCGCCGGGGCTATCGTACCGGCAGTCGCACCATTTCGGAGCGAAGCGGCGCCAAATCGGTGCACCGGGTGACGGGGACGGCACCGGCCCGGATGCCCGCCCCTGGAGGGAGGGGCTGCCCCGGCCCCCCCGGGGCCGGCCTCCTGGGATAATCGCGCCCCATGTCCCTCCTGCCCCACCAGCTCGAACTGCTCTCACCCGCCCGCGACGCCGACATCGGCATCGAGGCGGTCAACCATGGCGCGGACGCCGTCTATATCGGAGGCCCGGCCTTCGGCGCGCGGGCGAGCGCGGGCAACGAACTGCGCGACCTGGAGCGGCTCATCCGCCATGCGCACCGCTTCCACAGCCGCATCTTCGTCACGCTCAATACCATCCTGCGCGACGACGAACTGGAAGGCGCCCGCCGCATGGCCTGGCAGGTGTACGAGGCCGGCGCCGACGCGCTCATCATCCAGGACATGGGCCTGCTGGAAATCGACCTGCCCCCCATCCAGCTGCACGCGAGCACCCAGACGGACATCCGCACGCCCGAGAAGGCGCGCTTCCTGCAGGACGCGGGGCTGTCGCAGATCGTGCTGGCGCGCGAGCTCACGGTGCAGGAGATCGCGGCCATCCGCGCGGCGACCGATCCGGAGCGCTGCACGATCGAGTTCTTCATCCACGGCGCACTCTGCGTGGCCTACAGCGGCCAGTGCTACATCAGCCACGCGCACACCGGCCGCAGCGCCAACCGCGGAGACTGCAGCCAGGCCTGCCGCCTGCCCTACCAGGTGACGGACGACGCCGGCCGCTTCATCGCGCACGACAAGCACGTGCTCTCGATGAAGGACAACAACCAGTCGGCCAACCTGCGTCCCCTCATCGACGCGGGAGTGCGCAGCTTCAAGATCGAAGGGCGCTACAAGGACATGGCCTACGTGAAGAACGTCACGGCCCACTACCGCCGGCTGCTCGACGAGATCATCGAGGAGCGCGAGACCTCCGCCGCGCCCCTGGCCCGCTCCTCCAGCGGCCAGACGCGCTTCACCTTCACGCCCGATCCGAACCAGAACTTCAACCGCGAGTTCACCGACTATTTCGTGAACGGCCGCAAGGAAGACATCGGCGCCTTCGACACGCCCAAGAACCCCGGCCAGGCGATCGGCTGGGTCACGCAGGTGGGCCCGAACTGGGTCGAGCTGGAAACCCATGCGCCCGACACGGTGCTGCACAACGGCGATGGCCTGTGCTACTGGGACCTGCAGAAGGAACTCGTGGGCGTGGCGATCAACCGCGCCGAGGCGGCGCCCGGCAAGTCACGCAACCACTGGCGCGTGTTCCCCAAGGATCCGATGGAGGGTTTCAGGGACCTGCGCCGCGGCACGGAAATCAACCGCAACCGGGACATGGACTGGGTGCGCACGCTCGAGAAGAAATCCAGCGAGCGGCGCATCGGCCTGTGGGCGCATTTCACGGACACCGACGCCGGCTTCGCACTCACGCTGACCGACGAGGACGGCTTCACCGGCACTGCCGAGGTGGCGCATGCGCACGAGCCGGCCACCGATGCGGCGCGCGCGGAAGGTGCCCTGCGCGAGCAGATCGGCCGCTTCGGCGCCACCATCTTCCACGCGCACGACATCGCCATCGCGATGCGGCAGCCGTGGTTCGTGCCTGCCTCCGTGCTGAATCCGCTGCGCCGCGATGCCGTGGCCGCCCTGGAGGCGGCGCGCACCGAAGGCCTGCAGCGCCTGCCCCGCGCGCAACCCGTGGAGCCGCCGGCGCCCTTCCCCGAGGACACCCTCACCTACCTGGCCAACGTGTTCAACCAGAAGGCGCACGACTTCTACATGAAGCACGGCGTGAAGGTGATCGACGCCGCCTACGAAAGTCAGGAAGAGGATGGCGAGGTGAGCCTGATGATCACCAAGCACTGCGTGCGCTTTTCCATGAGCCTGTGCCCCAAGCAAGCCAAGGGCGTGATCGGGGTCAAGGGCACCATCAAGGCCGAGCCCCTGCACCTGATCAACGGCAAGGAAAAGCTCACGCTGCGCTTCGACTGCAAGCCCTGTGAGATGCACGTGGTCGGACGGATCAAGAAGTCGGTGCAGAACCAGCAGGCGCGCGAGGCCCAGGCGGTGCCGATGCAGTTCTACCGCACGCGGCCCGTGCCCGGCGCGCCGCACTGAAGCGCAGCGCGGCGCGGCGCGGCGCACGCCGCGCGTGCCAGGTCCGCCGGATCACCCTGCAGCGGAGCCCTTCGCCGGCCCGCGTTCAGCTTCGGCCCCGCCCTTCTCCGGCAGGCACCCCTGGGCAGCCTCATGCTCATGCGCGCTCGGCGCCACGTTCGGCCCGTCGGGAAGCGCCTCGGGCGCCCGGGCGTGATCGCTCTTGCCTGGGTTGCCAGGGCTGCCCACAGCCGGTGGGTCCGGGGGGAAAAGAATGGCCATGTCGTGCTCCTTCAGTCAACAGAGGGCGGAGTGCCCTCCATTCCACCCACAGGGCAACCGGCGTGCCCGTCCCGACCGGTCCACCGCCGGGCTGGACAATGGAAGCACGGAGGGCATAAGCACATAGCGATCGGTTCGTTCCGCGTGGCGGTGCGACCCGACACAATGGCCCGCACGCGCCGGGCGATGCCGGCGCCGCCCACTGCTTCCGAGGAGACAGCACAGCATGAAGATCGAGACCCTCGCCGTCCACGCCGGACAGGCACCCGACCCCACCACCCGCGCCGTGGCGGTGCCCATCTACCAGACGGCAGCCTACGCCTTCGACAGCGCCCAGCACGGCGCGGACCTGTTCGACCTGAAGGTGCCGGGCAACATCTACACCCGCATCATGAACCCCACCAACGACGTGCTCGAAAAGCGCGTCGCGGCGCTCGAAGGCGGCATCGCCGCGCTGGCCCTGGCCTCGGGCATGGCGGCCATCACCTACGCGATCCAGACCATCGCCGAGGCCGGCGACAACATCGTCTCGGCCAGCACGCTCTATGGCGGCACCTACAACCTTTTCGCGCACACGCTGCCGCGCCAGGGCATCGCCACCCACTTCGCGGACCCGCGCGACCCGGCCAGCTTCGCGCGGCACATCGATGGCCGCACCAAGGCCGTGTTCGTCGAATCCATCGGCAACCCGCTGGGCAACGTGACCGACATCGCCGCGCTGGCGCAGGTGGCCCATGACCACGGCGTACCGCTGATCGTGGACAACACCGTGCCCAGCCCCTACCTCCTGCGTCCCATCGAGCACGGCGCGGACATCGTCGTCCACTCGCTCACCAAGTACCTGGGCGGCCACGGCAACAGCATCGGCGGCGCCATCGTGGACAGTGGCAAGTTCCCCTGGGCGCAGCACAAGGAGCGCTTCGCCAGCCTCAACACCCCCGACCCCAGCTACCACGGCGTGGTGTACACCGAAGCCCTGGGCGAGGCGGCCTTCATCGGCCGCGCACGCGTCGTCCCGTTGCGCAACACCGGTGCCACGCTCTCCCCGCACAACGCCTTCCTGATCCTGCAGGGCATCGAGACCCTGGCCCTGCGCATGGACCGCATCTGCGACAACACGCTGGCCGTCGCGCACTACCTGCAGCAGCACCCCAAGGTGGCGCAGGTGCGGTACGCCGCCCTGCCCGGCCACCCCGACCATGCGATCACGCAGCGCCTGCTCGGCGGCAGGGCCTCCGGCATCCTCTCGTTCGAACTGCGGTCCGCACCGGGCGAGGATCCCCGGGCGGCCGGTGCGCACTTCCTCGATGCCCTGCAGCTCTTCACGCGGCTCGTGAACATCGGCGACGCCCGCTCGCTGGCCACGCACCCGGCCTCCACCACCCACCGCCAGTTGGGGCCGGAAGAGTTGCAGCAAGCCGGCGTGGCAGAGGGCATGGTGCGCCTGTCGGTGGGCATCGAGCACATCGACGACCTCACGGCCGACCTCGCCCAGGCGCTGGACGCCGTGTGACGCGATGCCACGCGGGTCAGGCGCTCTCCAGGTCCCGCGCGAGCCGCAGGCCCGAGAACTGCCATCGCGCGGTGGCCGGAAAGAAATTCCGGTAACTGGCGCGGACATGGCCCGGGGGCGTCGCGCAGGACCCTCCCCGCAGCACGTACTGGTTCACCATGAACTTGCCGTTGTATTCACCCACGGCACCGTCCGCCACGCGAAAGCCCGGATAGGCCGCGTAGCTGGACTGCGTCCATTCCCAGACGTCGCCGAACAATTGCTCCAGCGGCGGCTGCCCGTCCGGCTCCGGCCGGGCCGCGCCCGATGCCGCGCGGGGGTGCAGCACGCCGCTGTCGGCGAAATGCCCCGGCGCGGCCTGCATGCCCGGCGAAGCCGCCGCAGCAGCCTCCCACTCGGCCTCGGTGGGCAGGCGGGCGCCGGCCCAGCGCGCGTACGCGTCCGCTTCGTAATAGGACAGGTGCACCACGGGAGCCGATGGCCGGAGCGGCCGCGGGCCGGCGAGCGTGAACTCGTGCCAGTCCGCGCCCTCGCCGCTTTCCATCGCACCCCGGCGCCAGTAAAGGGGGTGCTGGAGCTTCATGGCCTGGACCCAGTCCCAGCCCTCGGCCAGCCAGAGCGAGGCATCACGGTAGCCGCCGGCCTCGACGAAAGCCAGGTACTCGCCGGTGCTGACCGGCCTGCAGGCCAGCGCATAGGGCTGCAGGTACACACGGTGCCGGGGCGATTCGTTGTCGAAGGCGAAACCGGCGCCCTCGGCGCGAGCGTCGTGGCCGATCTCCGCGACGCCACCGGAAAACCGCCGCCAGCGCAAGGCCGGCGCCTCGGCAGGTTCGAGGTGCCGCTCGTGCGGCCCCGCCGGAGCCCCGCCCGCGCTCTGCAGCCGGTAGGCGGGCCAGAGCGGGCTGCACGACAGCAGGTGCTTCACGTCGGTGAGGATCAGTTCCTGGTGCTGCTGCTCGTGCTGCAGCCCGAGCTCCACCAGGGCCTGCAGTGCCGGATCCGGCTGCTCCTGCAGCCCGGCCAGGATCCGTCCCATGCGGGTGTCGATATCCTGCCGGTATTCCAGCACCTGCGCCATCGCCGGGCGCGTGAGCAGCCCGCGCTGCGGCCTGGGGTGTTTGTCACCGACGCCGTTGTAATAGGAATTGAACAGCACGCGGAACGCCGGATGGAACGGGGCGAAGCCGGGCTCGCGCGGCTCGAGCACGAAAGTCTCGAAGAACCACGTGGTGTGCGCCAGGTGCCATTTGACGGGACTCGCGTCGGGCATGGACTGCGCGCAGCAGTCTTCGTCGGACAGCGGCAAGGCCAGCGCCAGCGAGGCCCGGCGCACTTCGGCATAACGGTCCTGCAGTGCTGCCGCCACGGCGGGCGTACCGCCCGGCGCCATCCGGCGCACCAGGCTCAGGGGAGGGGTCATGGCAGGGGTCTCCGGGGGTCAGGGCCGCACATAGGCCACGGCGAACCATCCGCGCTCGTCGGTCCAGACCCGCGCACGGGAGAAGCCTGCCCGCGCCAGCAGGGCCTGGAAGGCCGGCAGCGTGTACTTGTAGCTGTTCTCGGTATGGATGCGCTCGCCGGGCGCGAAGACGCGTCCGCCACCGGGCCAGCGCACGTGGGCGCCGCGGGGCGTCTCCAGGTGCATCTCGATGCGCGACAGCCGGCGGTCGAAGAAGGCGCGGTGCTCCCAGTCCTGCGCCACGAAGTCGCTGCCGATGAGCCGGTTCACGTGCTCGAGCGCATTGCGGTTGAATGCGGCCGTCACGCCGGCCGCGTCGTCGTACGCCGCCTCGAGCACCGCCACGTCCTTGGGCAGGTCGAATCCGATGAGCACGCCGCCGTCGCGGTCCACCAGGCCACGCATGCGCGAGAGCAGCGCCAGTGCCTGGGGCGGATCGAAGTTGCCGATGGAGGAGCCCGGATAGAACACCAGCCGGCGCGCGCGCGGAATGTCCTGGGGCAGCACCACGGGCCGCGTGAGGTCGCCCGCCACGGCCTCCGCCCGCAGCCAGGGCAGCGCTTCCTGCAGCCGCGCCACCGCGCCGCGCAGGAAATCCGCGGAAATATCCACCCCCACGAAACGCTGCGGCCGCAGCAGGCGGCACAGCGGCTGCACCTTCTCGCAACTGCCGGCGCCCAGCTCGATCACCGTCTCGACCGCGCCCACCGCCTGTGCGATGTCGTCGCCGTGCCGCGCCATCACGGCCTGCTCGGTTCGGGTGGGGTAGTACTCCGGCAGCCGGGTGATCTCCTCGAAGAGTTCCGATCCACGCCCGTCGTAGAAGTACTTCGGCGAAATGCAGGCCGGCTGCCGAAGCAGCCCGGGGATGATGTCGGAATGGGCGGGTTCGGACCGCTGGAGGGCATGGGCGTTCATCGGGATCTCTTTTCCTGAAGGGGAAAGGGCCGCCGGTGCGGCAGGGCAGCCGGCGGAATTCGCAGGCCATGCCGGGCGGCGGCTGCGGCGCTGGGGCGCGATGGCCGGTGCCCAGCATTGCAGAGAGCTTCCGCCGGGCATGTAGGACGCCTGCGCATCGTTCGCCCTAGAATTCGGCCGCTGCGGCGCCAAGCCCGGCCCCGCCGCCCGCACGGACATCCCGACCCGCACGACGCACGCCGCCACCGCATGGACTCCCTGACCCAGATCGCCCTCGGCTCCGCCGTTTCCCTGGCCGCCATGGGCCGCCGCACGGCCGCCTGGAAGGCCGCGCTGTGGGGGGCCGTGGCGGGCACGCTGCCCGATCTGGACGCGCTGATCGACCATGGCGACCCGATCGCCAACATGGTCCTGCACCGTGCCGACAGCCACGCCCTGCTCTACCTTTCGCTGCTCGCGCCGCTGCTGGGCGCGCTGGCAGCACGCATCCATCGCGAGAGCTTCCAGTGGAAGCGCTGGTGGCTGGCCCTCTGGCTCGCG
This sequence comes from Acidovorax sacchari, assembly GCF_042847045.1. NCBI lineage: Bacteria > Pseudomonadati > Pseudomonadota > Betaproteobacteria > Burkholderiales > Comamonadaceae > Acidovorax > Acidovorax sacchari. The sequence goes on along the minus strand of NZ_AP035783.1, from coordinate 2,576,083 downwards.
CTCGCCACCCATCCGCTGCTCGACTGGATGACGGTGTACGGCACGCAACTGCTGCGCCCGTTCACCGACCAGCCCTACGGGGTCGGCAGCATCTTCATCATCGATCCGCTCTATACCGTGCCGCTGATCGTCGGGGTGGTCTCGGCGCTGGCGCTTGCAGGCCCGCGCGGCCTGCGCTGGAACACGGCCGGGCTGTGGCTGAGCTCCGCCTACCTGGCCTGGGGCTTCGGGGTACAGCAGCATGTCACGGGGGTCGCTCGGGCATCGCTCGCAGCCATCGGCTGGCCGGCGGACCAGGTGCTCGTGACGCCCACGCCGTTCAACACCCTCGCCTGGCGGGTGGTGGCGATGGCGCCCGGGCAGTATGCGGAAGGCTTCTACGCGCTTGCCGACCGCGGCCGGCCCATCCACTTCAACGTGCATGACCGCGGCGAAGCACTGATCGCGCAGTTCGCGGCCCAGCCGCCCGTGCAGCGCGTGGCCGCCTTCAGCCATGGCTTCTACCGCATGCGCGAGCACGCCGGGCACGTCCAGGTCACGGACCTGCGCATGGGCCAGGAGCCCGACTACACCTTCCACTTCGATCTGGGCACGCCCGCGGATCTCGCGGCCGGCCGCGCCGCCGTGGCCCAGGCATGGCAGCGCCCCGATGCAGCCACCGCCCTGCCGGCCCTGGGGCGCCGGATCCTCGGCCAGGGTGGCGGAGACGGCATTTTCGGCACCGCCACCCAGCCCTGATGCGCTCCGCGACGCACCAGAACGTGGCAAGCTAGGCCCTCATGTCCGAACCGTCATCCCCCCGGGTCTCCGAGCACCTGCCGGCAGTGCCTGCGCACACGGCCCAGGGCGGGCGGCGGCTGCGCGCCCTGGTGATCGGCACCCTGCTCCTGGCGCTCACGGCCACCTGGGCGCTCGTCGCCATCTCGCTGCAGACCAAATGGCAGGATGCCGTGCAGTCCCAGCAACGGCAGAATGCCAACCTGGCCCGCGTGCTGGAAGAGCAGACGCTGCGGGTCCTGGCGGCAGCCGACCAGGCCACGCTGCGCGTGGTGGCGGAAGTGCGCAGCGGAGAGTTCACCGAGCAGGACTACGCCCTGTTCGCCAACGAGACCGGCCTGGCGCCGGACATCCTTACCCAACTGTCCATCGTGGGCCCCGACGGCAGGTTCGTGGGCAGCAACCTCGATCCTTCCGGCGCACGCAACCAGGATACCGACCTGAGCGAGCGCGAGCACATCCGGGTGCACCTCGAGCCCTCGCAAGTGCCCCGCGCACGGACGCAGATGTCCGCATCGGGCCTCTTCATCGGCAAGCCCGTCACGGGCCGGGTCTCGGGCCGCCGGACCATGCAGCTGAGCCGGCCCATCATCGGCAGCAACGGCTACCTGCACGGCGTGGTGGTCGCCTCGCTCAATCCGAACTATTTCGACAAGGTGTATGGCGGCGTGGACATCGGCGCCCAGGGAGCGGTCGTGCTGATGGGGGCGGACTTCGGCATGCTGGCCCGGGTGATAGGCACCCAGGCGGGCAACATCGACCAGGTCATCGACTTCCCGCCCGACCATCCCCTCAAGGACGCCACCCGCATGCAGGGTACGTACCAGCGGGTCAGCCACATCGACGGACTGAGCCGCATCACCGCCTTCCATCGCGTGCCCGGGTATCCGCTGACGGTCCTGGTGTCCACCGCGGACGATGAAGCCCTGGCGGAATGGCGGACCATGCGGAACTTCACCATGGTGTTCGCCGGGCTTTTTTCCGCGGCGCTGGTCGCCCTGTGCGCGGGCTTTTTGCGGGGGCTGCGCCAGCTCGAGCAGAAGAACGTGGCACTGGCGGCGAGCGAAGCCCAGGCCCGCTCCGCCAACCGCGCGAAGAGCGAGTTCCTGACGGCCATTTCTCACGAACTGCGCACGCCCCTCACCAGCATCCACGGCTTTGCGGAACTCATGGAACAGCGGCTGGAGCAGCCGTCCTACCGCGAAGCCGCAGGCCTGATCCGCAGCGCAGCGGAGCACCTCAACACCCTGCTGTCCGAGATCCTGGATCTTGCGAAAGTGCAGGCCGGCGCCATGCCCATCGTGTCCGGGGACCATGCCGTGCGCGAACTCGTCGGCACCACCGTGGACCTTTTCGCCATCTCCGCCGCGCAGAAAGGGCTCACGCTGGAAAAGCACATCGCCCCCGGCGTACCCCACATGCTGCGGTGCGACGGCCTGCGGCTCAAGCAGATCCTCAACAACCTGCTGAGCAATGCGCTCAAGTTCACCCGGAGCGGGGGCGTGCGGCTGGAGGTGGACACCGCCGACGGCCCCGCCCTGCGCTTCCGGGTCATCGATACGGGCCCCGGCATTCCCGCCGACCTGCACGAGGTCATCTTCGAGAAATTCAGCCAGGGCAGTGCCGAGGTGAGCACCCAGCACGGCGGCACGGGCCTGGGCCTGGCGCTTTCGCGCGGGCTCGCCGAGCTCATGGGCGGCCGGCTCACCGTAGCCTCCGAAACCGGCCAGGGCGCCTGCTTCACGCTGGAGCTGCCCATGCCGGCGCCGGTGCCGGCCCCCCCGCCCACGGCCTGACGCTTCGCCCGCCGCCTGCGCAGCGGCATCAGCCTGCATTCCGGCCGCGGAAAGAAAAAGGGCCGGCGCATGCGCGCCGGCCCCCATCCTGCCTGTTCGTTCAGAAGCGCCAGCCCAGACCCACGCCGGCCAGCACCGGATCGATCTTCAGGGTGCCCAGCGTGGCACCGTTGGCAGCCACATCGGTGCGGATGTACACCTTCTTGATGTCGAAGTTCAGCGACAGGTTCTTGGTGAGCGGAATGTCCACGCCGAGCTGCAGGGCGCCGCCCCAGCTGCTCTTGTCGATGCTCACGCCGGCGGGCAGGCGCACGCTGGAGAAGCGGGTGTAGTTGATGCCTGCGCCGACGTACGGCCGGAAGCCCGGGGCGTCGAAGTGGTACTGCAGCATCAGCGACGGAGGCAGGTGCTTCAGCGTACCGATCTGGGCCCCCAGCGCGCTGGAATACACCTTCTGCTTCTGCGGCACCGTCAGCACCAGTTCCGCGGCGATGTTCTTGTCGAAGAAGTACGAAATATCGACTTCCGGAATGGTCTTGTTGTTGATCGACAGGCCCAGTCCGGTGCTGTCCTTGTTGGCGCTGTCCAGATGGACCGCACGGACGCGGACCATCCAGGGGCCCTGGCCGTCGGCAGCCTGCGCGTAGGCAGCGCCGGAGGTCAGAACGCACAGGGCAGCCAGGGCGAGCAGATTCTTTTTCATAGGAGAACTCGATGCGGTTGAACGGGGACGGCCCCCGTGAACGCATTGGGCTTCCAAAACGCCCCGCCCGCCTTGCCACAGATCAAAGGGCCACGCGTGCCCTCAATGCGCGCCGGCCTTGCGCCCGCGCCAGCGTTGCACCAGAGTCACGCCGGCCAGCACCAGCGCGCCCGCGACGATGCCGCTCGCGGCATTGAGCAGATTGAGCACCACCACCTGCAGGAACCCGCCGCCTCCTTGCGCAGCCGCCGAGGCCCACCCTTCCACCGCATGGTGCAGCGACGGCAGGCCGTGCACCAGGATGCCGCCCCCGACCAGGAACATGGCGGCCGTTCCCGCGACGGAGAGCACCTTCATCAGCCAGGGCGCAGCCGCCACGATGCCGCGGCCCAGCACACGCAGGGCGCCGAGGGAGCGACGGCTGAGCCAGAGGCCGGCGTCATCGAGCTTCACGATGCCGGCGACCAGCCCGTACACCCCGGCGGTCATGACCAGCGCGATCCCCGAGAGCACCGCCACCTGCTGGCCGAAAGGCGCGCCAGCCACCGTGCCCAGCGTGATCGCGATGATCTCCGCGGACAGGATGAAGTCCGTGCGGATCGCTCCGCGTACCTTGTCCTTCTCGAAGGCCGCCATGTCCACGGCGGCATTCGCGGCAGCCTGGGCATGGGCCTCCCGGTCCGCGTCCCTGCCTGCGGCGTCCTGGTGCAGGAACCGGTGCGCCAGCTTCTCCGCCCCCTCGAAGCACAGGAACGCCCCTCCCAGCATCAGCAAGGGGGTGACGGCCCAGGGAACGAACGCGCTGATCAACAGCGCCGCCGGCACCAGGATGGCCTTGTTCACCAGCGACCCCTTGGCCACCGCCCAGACCACCGGCAGTTCGCGCTCGGCGCGCACACCGGTCACCTGCTGGGCGTTCAGTGCGAGATCGTCGCCGAGCACCCCGGCGGTCTTCTGCGCGGCCGTCTTCGTCATCACCGACACGTCGTCGGCCATCGCGGCGCTCTTCTTCGCAGCCACCTTGGTCATGAGGGCGACGTCGTCGAGCACCGCGGCGATATCGTCGAGCAGGGTCAAAAGGCTGGCGCCGGCCATGCGAAGCTCCTTGGTTGAGAGGCGCCGATTATGGAGCCCTGCGCCCGGCCGGCGGTGCGCGGAAGCGGGCGGCGCGGCGTCGGAATGGAGCCAGGGAACACCCTTGCAAAAACCAAGGCTGAGATAATTGAATATCCTCTGCGGCACCACGTATTCGCGTCCTCCTCATGACCCCTCCGATCAGCGCAGAGCAGCAACGGCTGACGGCCCTGCGGGCCACCGGTCTGCTGGACACTCCGCCGACCGAGGAGTTCGACCGCATCACGCGGCTGGCCAGCCGCCTTTTCGATGTCCCCATCGCGCTCGTCAGCCTGGTGGACGCGGACCGGCAATGGTTCAAGTCGCAGGTCGGACTGCCTGTGCGCGAAACCTGCCGCGAGGATGCCTTCTGCGACCACACCATCCGCTCCTCCGAGGTCATGGTGGTGGAAGACGCGCTCCTGGACCCGCGCTTCGCCGCCAACCCGCTCGTCCAGGGGCCGCCGTACATCCGCTTCTACGCCGGAGCCCCCCTGATCCTGCGGGGCCACCACCACCTGGGCAGCCTGTGCCTCATCGACACCGTTCCCCGCACTTTCGACACCGCACAGCAGCGGCAGCTGGAAGACCTGGCCGCGCTGGTGATGGCCCAGATCGACCTGCAGTGCGCCGCCGCGCGCGTGGACGAATCCACCCTGCTGCCCAACCGGACGCAACTGCTGCATGACCTCCATGGACTGTGCAGGGCGGCGCCCGGCGAGCAGCGCGTGCTGGTCCTGATCGAACTCCTGCCGCACGACGGCATCATGGATGCCGCCCGGGCCATCGGCATGCAGCCCATCGAACATCTGACCTATGAGGCCGGCAGGCGGCTGGCCTTCTTCGTCGGCAGCCAGTCCCGCGTGTACCACACCGGCGTCGCGCGGCTGGCACTCGTGCTGCGGGACTCCGACGAACGGACAGTGGCGCAGTTCACGCAGCAACTGCTGGACACCCTGGTCGCGCCGCTGCCGACGGGCTCGGGCATCGTCATCAACCAGCGGCGGCGCATCGGGGTGGCCCCCTTCACCCTGGAGGCTGCGGACGCCGTCGACTCCCTGCGGCGCGCCAACGCCGCGCTCTACCATCAACCGATGTCCGGCACGGCGGTGTGCAGCTACGACGCCGCGGTGGACCTCAGCTACCGCCGCTCCTACGAGCTCATGGGCAGCATTCCCCGCGCGCTGATGGCGGGAGAATTCCGGCTGGTGTACCAGCCGCAGTTCGAGCGTGCTTCCACACGCTACACCTGCCTGGAGGCCCTGCTTCGCTGGGACCACCCCCAGTTGGGCCCCGTGTCGCCCGGCGATTTCATTCCCCTGCTGGAGAAGACCACCTACATCCAGGCCGTCACGGAATGGGTGCTGAACACAGCGCTGGCCCAGGTGCGCGCGTGGGAAGACGCCGGCCTGGAGGTGGACGTGGCGATCAACGTGTCGCCGCGCAACCTGGAACAGCCCGGATTCGCCGGCATGCTCCAGAATGCCTTCGCCCGGCACCGGCTCGCCCCGTCGCGCCTCGAGATCGAATGCACCGAGAACGCGGTGCTGACGGAAGGTCCCACCCTGGAAGGCATCAAGGCGGCCCGTGCCATGGGCGTGCGCGTGGCGCTCGACGATTTCGGCACCGGCTACTGCAATTTCGGATGCCTGTACGACCTCTCGGCCGAGGTGCTCAAGCTCGACCAGGCCCTGATCCGGCCCATCGGCACCGATGCCCGCGCCCTCGATGTCGTGCGCGGCATGGTCCAGCTCGGCCACACCCTGGGCTACCGCCTCCTGGCCGAGGGCGTGGAAACCGCCGAAGTGTTCGACCAGCTCATGGAACTGGGCTGCGACCAGGTGCAGGGCTATTACCTGAGCCGCCCCCTGCCACCCGCCGAGGCCTTCACCTTCGTGCACCGCTGGAACCAGCTCGTCACGCTCGAGCAGGACTGAACGGGCGGGAACAGCGTCCCGGCAGGCCGCGCAGCGCCGCACCGCGCCGACAGCTAACGCTCCGCGTCAGAGGGCCTGCGCTTCGGATCAAAGGGAAAGTCCGGCTGCAGGATATCCACGCACGCCTCGCAGGCCAGGAACCGGGACCGCTGCCCATGGCTCACCGCGCCCCATCCCGTCCCGCTGTCGATGGATACGGTCGCGGTCCTGCCATCCGAAAACACCACGTTGGCATCGGCCGAACAATCGTCCAGGATGGCATTGCGCCGGTACGAACCACTGTCCGTGAGGGCGGCATGCTGCAGGAAAAACTTCACCCGCCTGGCGTCCAGCGCCAGGCCGCGGCAATCCACTTCTGGCGCGAATCGCGCCTGGGCTGCGGGGCGTTCGATGAAGATTTTCTGAATCTTCGCGTGGGCGAAGGGAGGTTTTTCTGTTCCCGCTTTGGCCTCCAAAGCGCAGAGGGCCGACAACACAAGCCAAAGAGAACATATGTATGACGACTTCATCTCAGAACAGCAGTGGCAGCTTCGGTTTTCTGCTTGTAGCTAACATCAGGATGTCGATGAATCTCCTCCAATGGCACGTGCAGAGTACTGACCAATTCCCTCAACAAATACTGTAAAGCTCCTTGCTGCGCAGTAGTGAGCGGATCATAGACACCAAACTTGTCGACAAAGGAATTCCTCTCGATATCTGTAAGTCCCGGTGGCATGTGGATATGGGCAGGCAGGCGGCATTTTCCGACAACCTCTATTCCAACGCTATCGAAATTGGAAGGATACCGTTGCGGCACAGTCTTCACCATTTCCAGCCTATTGGTGCCATCGGGTGAAAACTTTCGATACCGAACAACTTCTGCAGGTGTGCATCGATGTTCAGCCATGCAGCGGGCCTTTATTTTCCCTACATGCCTCGTGGTTCGAAAAAGAGAGGCGGTTTGATAAATTCCCCCGTTCTTTGCAATGAGAAAATGCGCACCATTCGCATTTTTCCGGGAATAGCTGGCAAAAACCGAGAACTCATCCTCCGAATCCGTTTGATGAATAATCAATCCACGTACATGCTCCATTGATGAGCGCTCAATGACGGGGAAACGCTTCTCCTTGACCCGCGAATCTCCCACGATCATCCCCATACCGTTGACATTGAACATCAAGAAAAATTCCAAATCGCACTGATTCCTAATTTTCATCAGGAATAGTGCCTTTGGAAATCAATTTAAGGAATGCTCAACATAAACAGCTACAAGTGTCGGGAGCAGAGCCAAGTCACCCCACCCACTTGCGCGCGTTGCGCCAGATGCGCATCCACGGGCTCAGCGCGCTGCGGTCGCCGCTGGTCCAGCTCATCTGGATGTTGCGGAACACGCGCTCGGGGTGGGGCATCATGGCCGTGAAGCGGCCGTCCGCCGTGGTCACCGCCGTGAGGCCGCCCGCGCTGCCGTTGGGGTTGAACGGATACTGCTCGGTGGGGGCGCCGTGGTGGTCCACGAAGCGCATCGCCGCGATCGCCTGGGCGGCATTGCCGCGGCGCGCGAAGTTCGCATAGCCCTCGCCGTGCGCCACGGCGATCGGCAGCCGGCTGCCGGCCATGCCTGCGAAGAACAGGCTGGGCGACTCCAGCACTTCCACCAGCGACAGGCGGGCCTCGAAGCGCTCGCTCTGGTTGGTGGTGAAGCGCGGCCAGGCCCCGGCGCCCGGGATGATGTCGGCCAGTTCGGCGAACATCTGGCAGCCGTTGCACACGCCCAGGCCGAACGTATCGGCGCGGCCGAAGAAGCCCTGGAACTGCTCGGACAGCACCGGGTTGAACGTGATCGAGCGCGCCCAGCCGATGCCGGCGCCCAGGGTGTCGCCGTAGCTGAAGCCGCCACAGGCCACCACGCCCTTGAAGTCGGCCAGCCGCGCGCGGCCCGACTGCAGGTCGGTCATGTGCACGTCGTAGGCGTCGAAACCCGCCTCGTTGAAGGCATAGGCCATCTCGATGTGCGAATTCACTCCCTGCTCGCGCAGGATGGCCACCTTCGGCCGTGCGAGGTTCAGGAACGGGGCTGCCACATCCTCGGCCGGGTCGAACGTCAGCGCCACGTGCAGGCCCGGATCCTCGGGCGCGCCCGCCGCCGCATGCTCGGCATCGGCACAGGCGGGGTTGTCGCGCTGCTGGCAGATCTTCCAGCTCACGGCGTCCCACACCTGGTGCAGGTCGGACAGGGATGCGCTGAACACCGCCTTCACGTCGCGCCACACCTGCAGTTCGCCCTTGCCCACGTCCATCGCGGATGCGGCCGGGCGCGTCTTGCCGACGAAGTGGCTGAACTTCGAGAGGCCGTGCTCGCGCAGGGTCTGCATCACCTCGTTGCGCTCGGCGGTGCGCACCTGCAGCACCACGCCCAGTTCCTCGTTGAACAGCGCCTTGAGCGTCAGTTCCTCGCGCCGCGCGCTCACCTGCTGCGCCCAGTTCTTGGCGTCGCCCGTTTCCATGCGGCTGTCGGCGATGCCGTCGCCTTCCGTCACCAGCAGATCGACGTTCAGTGCCACGCCCACATGCCCCGCGAAGGCCATCTCGGCCACCGCGGCCAGCAGGCCGCCGTCGCTGCGATCGTGGTAGGCCAGGATGCGGCCCTGCGCACGCAGCGCGTTCACGGCATCCACCAATTTCACGAGATCCTGCGCGTCGTCCAGGTCGGGCACCTCGCCGCCCTCCTGGCCCAGCACCTGCGCCAGGATGCTGCCACCCATGCGGCAACGACCCTTGCCCAGGTCCACCAGCACCAGCGTGGTGTCCTCTTCCTGCGCATCGAGCTGCGGCGTCAGCGTGCCGCGCACGTCGGACAGCGTGGCGAACGCGCTCACGATCAGGCTCACCGGCGAGGTGACCTTCTTCGCGGCGCCGCCGTCATCCTTCCCGCTACCGGAGGGGCTCGTCCATACGGTGCGCATGGACAGCGAATCCTTGCCCACCGGAATGCTGATGCCCAGCTGCGGACACAGCTCCATGCCCACGGTCTTCACGGTGGCGTACAGGTCCGCGTCCTCGCCGGGCTCGCCGCAGGCCGCCATCCAGTTGGCCGACAGCTTCACGCGCGGCAACTCGATCGGCGCGGCCAGCAGGTTGGTGATCGCCTCGGCCACGGCCATCCGGCCCGAAGCCGGCGCGTCGATCGCAGCCAATGGCGTGCGCTCGCCCATGGACATCGCCTCGCCCGCGAAGCCGCGGTAGTCGGCCAGGGTCACGGCGCAATCGGCCACGGGCACCTGCCACGGGCCCACCATCTGGTCGCGGTGCGACAGACCGCCCACCGTGCGGTCGCCGATGGTGATCAGGAAACGCTTGGACGCCACCGTGGGATGGGCCAGCACGTCGATCACGGCCTTCTGCAGCGGCACGCCGGTGAGTTCGATCGGCGCGGCCTCGCGGCGCACCGTCTTCACGTCGCGGTGCATCTTGGGCGGCTTGCCCAGCAGCACGTCCATGGGCATGTCCACGGGGAATTTCTGGTCGCCCGCCTCCACGGCCGTGTCTTCCAGCACCAGCTGGCGCTCGCCCGTGGCCGTGCCGATCACGGCGAAGGGGCAGCGCTCGCGCTCGCAGAACGCGCGGAAGGTCTCCAGCGATTCAGGCGCGATCGCCAGCACGTAGCGCTCCTGGCTCTCGTTGGACCAGATCTCCTTGGGCGCCAGGCCGGACTCTTCCAGCTGCACCGCCCGCAGGTCGAAGCGCGCGCCGCGGCCCGCATCGTTGGTCAGTTCAGGGAACGCGTTCGACAGCCCGCCCGCACCCACGTCGTGGATCGCCAGGATCGGGTTCTGCGCGCCCTGCGCCCAGCAGTGGTTGATGACCTCCTGTGCGCGCCGCTCGATCTCGGGGTTGCCGCGCTGCACCGAATCAAAGTCGAGTTCGGCCGCGTTGGTGCCCGTCGCCATGGAACTGGCCGCACCGCCGCCCATGCCGATGCGCATGCCCGGGCCGCCCAGCTGGATCAGTAGCGTGCCGGCCGGGAACTCGATCTTCGTCGTCAGGCCCGCGTCGATCACGCCCAGACCGCCCGCGATCATGATCGGCTTGTGGTAGCCGCGGCGCACGCCGGCCACGTCCTGTTCGTACTCGCGGAAGTAGCCCAGCAGGTTCGGCCGGCCGAATTCGTTGTTGAAGGCCGCGCCGCCCAGCGGGCCCTCGACCATGATCTGCAGCGGGCTCGCGATGTGTTCCGGCTTGCCGCCCGCCTCGTCGCTCCAGCCGCCCCAGAGCTTCGATACCGTGAAGCCGGTGAGGCCGGCCTTGGGCTTGGAGCCGCGGCCCGTTGCGCCCTCGTCGCGGATCTCGCCGCCCGCGCCCGTGGAGGCGCCGGGGAACGGAGAGATCGCCGTCGGGTGGTTGTGCGTCTCCACCTTCATGAGCACATGGTGCGTGGCGTCGCTCTTGCGGTAGGCGGGAACGTCCTGCGCCGCGCGCCCGGTGGCGGCCGGCGCGATGAAGCGCTCGACGGCGCTGCCTTCCATGATCGAGGCGTTGTCGGAGTACGCGACGATGGTGTGCTGCGGCGCGAGCTGGTGGGTGTTGCGGATCATCGCGAACAGGCTCTTGTCCTGTTCCTGGCCGTCGATGGTGAACCGTGCGTTGAAGATCTTGTGGCGGCAGTGCTCGCTGTTGGCCTGCGCGAACATCATCAGCTCGACGTCGGTGGGGTTGCGGCGCAGCGACGTGAAGGCGTTGACGAGGTAGTCGATCTCGTCATCCGCCAGGGCCAGGCCCCAGCGGGTGTTCGCGCCTTCCAGCGCTGCCCGCCCGCCGCCCAGCACGTCCACGAATTCCATGGGCACCGCAGGCAGTTCGGTGAACAGGTCGGCCGCCCCGGCCCGGTCCCAGAGCACCGATTCCGTCATGCGGTCGTGCAGCAGCGCGGCCACGGCCTGCTTCTGCGCGTCGGTGAGCGTGGGCACGCCGCCCAGCAGGCCCGGGCGCAGCGACAGGCGGTATTCGGTCACCCGCTCCACGCGGCGCACGTGCAGGCCGCAGTTGCGCACGATGTCGGTGGCCTTAGAAGCCCAGGGCGACACGGTGCCGATGCGCGGCGAGACCACGATGGCGGGGCCGGAATCCGGGCCGGCATAGGGATCGCCGTAGGTGAGCAGGGCCGCCAGGCGCTCGCGGTCGGCCGGCGTCGGCTCGGCGTCGGTGGCCACCAGGTGCACGAAACGGGCCGCGACTCCCTCGATGCGGTCGTGGATGGCCTGCAGGCGGGGCAGGAGCTGCTGGACGCGGAAGGGGCTGAGGGCGTTGCTGCCTTCGAACGAGGTAAGGTGCAGGGTCACTTTGGCGGCCTGTTGCGGGGAAAGGATGGGGCTCGGAGCGGGAGGCCGCGGCCGGCGGGCTGGCCGCTGAATGGGGCCAGCCTCCGGGGCGTCGCGGCGCGTTCGGCGCAGCCCGCCATTTTACCGGCGCCAGCAGCTTCGGGCGGCCGCCAATGCCATCGCCCCACCGGAGGCACCGGACGGCCCCCGATGGGATAATCCCGCCATGAGCATCACCATCAAGTCCGCCGAGGAAATCGCCGGCATGCGCGAAGCCTGCCGCCTGGCTTCGGAAGTGCTGGACTACATCACGCCCCACATCCGTCCCGGCATCACCACGAACGACGTGGACCGGCTCGCCGCCGAGTGCATGGCCGCGCAGGGCACCATCTCGGCCACCATCGGCTACCAGCCGCCGGGATACCCGCCCTACCCCAAGTCGCTCTGCACTTCGCTCAACCACGTGGTCTGCCACGGGATACCGAACGACAAGCCCCTCAAGAAGGGCGACATCATGAATGTGGACGTCACCGTCATCACCAAGGACGGCTGGTACGGCGACAACAGCCGCATGTACCTGATCGGCGACGTCTCCATCGCCGCGAAGCGCCTGTGCCAGCTCACCTTCGAGGCGATGTGGCTGGGCATCCAGCAGGTGAAGCCGGGAGCGCACCTGGGCGACATCGGCCATGCCATCCAGAAGTTCGCCGAGGGCCACGGCCTGTCCGTGGTGCGCGAGTTCTGCGGCCACGGCATCGGCAAGAAATTCCACGAAGAGCCCCAGGTGCTGCACTACGGCCGCCCCGGTACGCTCGAGGAACTGGTGCCGGGCATGACCTTCACGATCGAGCCCATGCTCAACGCCGGCCGCCGCGAGGTCAAGGAGCACGGCAACGACGGCTGGACCATCGTCACCAAGGACCACAGCCTGTCCGCCCAGTGGGAGCACACGGTGCTCGTGACCGAGACGGGCTATGAGGTCCTCACCCTGTCTGCCGGCTCCCCTCCGCTGCCTCCGTTCGTCACTGCCGTGAAGACCTGACGGCTGCGCCGGCGCGCACAGGCGCAGCATGGTTCTTGCTTGCGGAGCGGCCATGCCTGCCGACCGCGCCCCGATGACCCCATCGCTCTCTTCCCCGCACGCCATGCCGCCCACGCTTTCGGAACTCCAGCCCCTGCGCGACGCCTACCGGCAGGACAAGGCCACCCTGCTGGCCAGCCTGCAGTCCCGGGGAGCCTCCACCCGCAGCGTGCGCCCCCTGCTCGGCAAGCTGTCCGCCCTTGCCGACCGGCTGCTGCGCACCCTGTGGCAGCGGGCCGGCCTGCCGGACACCCTGGCGCTGCTGGCCGTGGGCGGCTACGGCCGCGCCCAGTTGTTCCCCTATTCCGACGTGGACGTGCTCGTGCTGCTGCCCGACGGCTGCGAGGCCGCCTGCGAAGGCCCGCTGCGCCCGGCCATCGAGTCCTTCATCGGCAGCTGCTGGGACGCCGGCCTGGAAATCGGCTCCAGCGTTCGCACCGTGGCCGAGTGCCTGACCGAGGCCGCCGCCGACGTGACCGTGCAGACCTCCCTGCTGGAGGCCCGCCGCATCGTCGGCAGCGCTGCCCTGGTCGCGGATTTCCAGCAGCGCTACGACGCACAGATGGACCCGGAAGCCTTCCTGGTCGCCAAGACGCTGGAAATGCGCCAGCGGCACAACAAATACGAGAACACGCCCTACGCGCTGGAGCCCAACTGCAAGGAGTCGCCCGGTGGCCTGCGCGACCTGCAGACGGTGCTCTGGGTGGCCCGCGCCAGCGGCCTGGGCCGCAACTGGAAGGAACTCGCGGCCCACGGCCTCGCCACCGACTTCGAGGTACGGCAGATCGAGCGCAACGAGGCCCTGCTGTTCCTCATCCGCGCGCACCTGCATGCCATCGCCGGCCGCCACGAAGACCGGCTCGTCTTCGACCTGCAGACCGCCGTGGCCGAATCCTTCGGCTACCGCAACCAGGCCGCCGCCGAAGGGCAGCGGCAGCGGCTGCGGGCGAGCGAAAGCCTCATGCGCCGCTATTACTGGGCGGCCAAGGCGGTCTCGCAGCTCAGCCAGATCCTGCTGCTCAACATCGAGGAACGCCTCTCGCCGCCCTCCCACGAACTGCGGCCCATCAACGAGCGCTTCTACGACAAGTCCGGCCTCATCGAGGTCGCCAGCGACGACCTCTACCACCGCGAGCCGCACGCCATCCTGGAAACCTTCCTGCTCTACGAAACAGAGGAAGGACTGAAGGACCTGTCGGTGCGCACGCTGCGCGCGCTCTACAACGCCCGCGGCGTCATGGACGCCGCCTTCCGCCGGGACCCCGTCAACCGGCAGCAGTTCCTGCGCATCCTCCAGCAGCCCGTGGGCATCACCCACGCCATGCGGCTCATGAACCAGACCTCGGTGCTGGGCCGCTACCTCTGGCCCTTCCGGCGCATCGTCGGCCAGATGCAGCACGACCTCTTCCACGTCTATACCGTGGACCAGCACATCCTCATGGTGCTGCGCAACGTGCGCCGCTTCTTCATGCCCGAGCATGCGCACGAATATCCCTTCTGCTCGCAGCTCGCCGGGGGATGGGACAAGCCCTGGCTGCTGTACCTCGCAGCCCTCTTCCACGACATCGGCAAGGGCCGCGGGGGCGACCACTCGCGCATCGGCGCCGAGGAAGTGCGCCACTTCTGCCGCCAGCACGGCGTGGGCGTGGAAGACTCCGCCCTGGTCGAGTTCCTGGTCGCCGAACACCTCGCCATGAGCCAGGTGGCCCAGAAACAGGACCTCACCGACCCCGACGTCATCGCTGCATTCGCCCGGCGCGTGGGCAGCGAGCGGCGCCTCACCGCGCTCTACCTGCTCACCGTCGCCGACATCCGCGGCACCAGCCCGAAGGTCTGGAACGCCTGGAAAGGCAAGCTGCTGGAAGACCTCTACCGCGCCACGCTGCGCACGCTGGGCGGGCGCGCTCCCGACGCCGCCGCCGAGGTCGAGGCCCGCAAGCGCGAGGCGCTGGTCCTGCTCGCGCTCAACGCCCAGCCCTTCGAGGGCCACAAGAAACTCTGGGACACGCTGGACGTCGGCTACTTCATGCGGCACGAGGCCGCGGACATCGCCTGGCACGCCCGCCACATGGCCCGCCACGTGGGCACGGAACGCTCGGTCGTCCGCGCCCGCCAGTCCCTGGCCGGCGAAGGCCTGCAGGTGGCCGTGTACGCCCCCGACCAGCCGGACCTCTTCGCGCGCATCTGCGGCTACTTCGACCGTGCCGGATTCAGCATCCTGGACGCGCGCGTGCACACCGCCAACAACGGCCATGCGCTCGACACTTTCCAGATCGTCGCGCCGGAGCAGGCCGGCCACTACCGCGAACTCACCCACATGGTCGAGAGCGAACTCGCGCGCACCATCGAGGAAGGCGGAGCACTGCCCGAACCCGGCCGCAAGCGCGTCTCGCGCCGGGTCAAGAGCTTCCCGATCACCCCGCGCGTCGCCCTGCGGCCGGACGAGAAGGCGCAGCGCTGGATCCTGCACATCTCCGCCAGCGACCGCGCCGGCCTGCTCTACCTGGTCGCGCGCGTGCTGTCGCGCCATCACCTCAACGTGCAGCTCGCCAAGGTCAGCACGCTGGGCGAGCGCGTGGAAGACACCTTCCTCATCCAGGGCCCGGAGCTGCAGCACAACGCACGGCAGATCCAGATCGAGACCGAACTGCTGGAAGCGCTGTCGGGCTGAGGCGCGGCCCGGCCGGAAAGCCCCGGACGCGCGTCAGTCGTCCTCGTGTTCCGCGATGTCCGGGAACAGCACGTCCGCGTAGCCGAAGCGCGAGAAGTCGCGGATGCGCATCGGGTACAGCTTGCCCACCAGGTGGTCGCACTCGTGCTGCACCACCCGGGCATGGAAACCTTCCACCGTGCGGTCGATCGGCGCGCCGTGCTCGTCGAAGCCCGTGTAGTGGATGCGCGACCAGCGCGGCACCACGCCCCGCAGCCCCGGCACGGACAGGCACCCTTCCCAGTCCTCTTCCTCTTCGTCGCCCAGCGGCGTGATCCGCGGATTCACCAGCACCGTGGGCGGCACAAGCGGCCGGTCGGGGTAGCGCGGGTTGCGCTCCCGGGAGCCGAAGATCACCACCTGCAGGTCCACACCGATCTGCGGCGCGGCGAGGCCCGCGCCGTTCACCGCGCGCATGGTGTCCCGCATGTCCTGCACCAGTTGCAGCAGCGAAGGCGTGCCGAATTCGGCGACGGGCCGGGCGGTGCGCAGAAGACGCTCGTCGCCCATCTTGAGGATGTCGTGGATGGCCATGTGGAAAGCATATCGCCCTGCGCATCGGAAGGCACAATCGCCCCATGCCCGCACCGCCCACGGATCCGCTGCCTCCGCCTCCCGCCCATGCGCCCCTGCCGGCGCCGGTGCGCTGGCTGCTGCTGGCCTTCGCGGCGCTCAGCCTGGGCCTGGGCATCGTCGGCATCTTCGTGCCCGGCCTGCCCACCACCGTGTTCGTTCTCATGGCCGGCTGGGCAGCGGCACGCAGTTCGCCGCGGCTGCATGCCTGGCTGTGGCGGCATCCGCTTTTCGGCTCCATGCTGCGCAACTGGGCCGACGGCGGCCGCGTGAGCCGCCGCGCGAAATGGAGCGCCACGGCCATGATGGCACTGTGCGGCGTCGTGCTCGTGGTCAGCTCCGCGCCGCGGTGGGTGGCCATCGGCGCATCGGCCTGCATGGCCTGCGTGCTGGTGTGGCTCTGGTGTCGCCCCGAGTGAACTCTTTCGACGCGGACATGCGAGTTTCCCGATCGGGCTGTTTTTTGTGTATATAATCTAAGTCTTGTTCCTCGATAGCTCAGTCGGTAGAGCGCCGGACTGTTAATCCGTAGGTCCCTGGTTCGAGCCCAGGTCGAGGAGCCAGAAGGTTTTTGCAGCGGGCACTGCAACCGAATAATGCCCGCTTACATTCGAAGAGTCATTCCTCGATAGCTCAGTCGGTAGAGCGCCGGACTGTTAATCCGTAGGTCCCTGGTTCGAGCCCAGGTCGAGGAGCCACATCAAAGGCCACCCCCAGGGGTGGCCTTTTTATTTTCCGCACCAACGCGCTCCCCCCGGCCTCCCCTGCATCCGGCAGTCCACGGCGCGACCTGCCGCCGGGGCGCACAATGGCACTCTGCCATTCCGCCCGCCCATCTGCACGCCATGCCCTCGCCCGCCCCGCTCGCCTGGCTCGAACCCGACGACCCCTTTCCACCTGTCGCCCGCGCCTGGGGCCCAAGGGATCCGGCCCCCGGCCTGCTCGCGGCCGGCGGGGCGCTCGATACGGCACACCTTCGCCAGGCCTATGCCCAGGGCATCTTCCCGTGGTTCAGCGCAGGGCAGCCCATCCTCTGGTGGAGCCCGGACCCGCGCATGGTCCTCGCGGTGGAGTCGTTCCGCCTGCACCGGTCGCTGCGGCGCACCCTGCAGCGCTTCCGCACCACCCCCGGCTGCGAGATCCGCGTGGACCACAGCTTCCCGGACGTGATCCGCGCCTGCGCGCAGACGCCGCGCGGCGGGCAGCACGGCACCTGGATCGTGCCGGACATGATCGCCGCCTACGAGGAGTTCCACCGCGCTGGCCACGCCCACAGCATCGAGACCTGGCAGGATGGCCGGCTGGTGGGCGGCCTCTACTGCATCGGCATCGGCCGGGCGGTCTTCGGCGAGTCCATGTTCGCCCATGCGACCGATGCCTCGAAGATCGCCCTGGCGGCGCTCGTCTGCCTGTGCCGCCGCCACGGGGCGGAATGGATCGACTGCCAGCAGAACACCGCCCACCTCGCCTCGCTGGGCGCCCGGGAAATCCCGCGCGAGCACTTTCTGCGCAACGTGCACGCCGCCACCGCACTGGCACCCATCACCTGGCGGTTCGATTCCTTATACTGGGACGCATTGCTGCCCCCCTCGCCCGGCCCGCAATGACGCAACTCAACGACCTTCCGCTGCAGACCCTGCAGTTCTACGCGACGGCGCCCTACCCGTGCAGCTACCTGCCGGACCGGCAGGCCCGGTCCCAGGTCGCCACGCCCAGCCACCTGATCCAGAGCGATGTGTATTCCGACCTGGTGGCGCGCGGATTCCGCCGCAGCGGCATGTTCACCTACCGCCCCTATTGCGACGGCTGCCAGGCCTGCACGCCGCTGCGTGTACTGGCGGCCGAATTCCGGCCCGACCGCAGCCAGCGCCGGGCGTGGAAGCAGCACAGCGCCCTCCAGACCCGCGTGCTGCGGCTGTGCTACGAACCGGAGCACTACCAGCTCTACCTCCACTACCAGCGCGCCCGCCATTCCGGCGGCGGCATGGACCACGACAGCATCGACCAGTACACGCAGTTCCTGCTGCAGAGCCGCGTGAATTCGCGCCTCGTCGAATTCCGCGATCCGGCGCCCGACGGCGAGACCGGCACCCTGCGCATGGTGTCCATCCTCGACGTGCTGGACGATGGCCTTTCGGCCGTCTATACCTTCTACGACCCCGATCCGGACTGCAGCTACGGCACGTTCAACGTGCTCTGGCAGATCGAGCAGGCCCGCACGCTCGGCCTGGCGCACGTCTACCTGGGGTACTGGATCGCCGAGAGCGCCAAGATGAACTACAAGTCACGCTTCCACCCGCACGAACTGCGGGTGCACGGCGAGTGGCAGCGCGGCGGCTGAGCCTCCACGCCACGGCCGGGTTTTTCATAAGATAAAATTCCCGCACATTGCCTTGGCCGAGAACCATGAAAAAAGACGACGCAGGCGCCTCCTCCAAACCCAGTGTGCAGGTGCTGGAGCGCATGTTCACCCTCATCGACGTGCTCGCCTCGCGGGAAGAAGCCATTCCCCTGAAGGAAATCAGCGAGAAGACGGGGCTGCACCCCTCCACCGCGCACCGCATCCTCAACGACCTGACCCTCGGCCGCTTCGTGGACCGGCCCGAATCGGGCAGTTACCGGCTCGGCATGCGGCTCCTGGAACTGGGCAACCTCGTCAAGGCCCGGCTCAGCGTGCGGGACGCCGCGCTCCTGCCCATGCGCAGCCTGCACAAGCTGACCCAGCAGCCCGTCAACCTCAGCATGCGCCAGGGCGACGAAATCGTCTATGTCGAGCGTGCGTACAGCGAGCGCTCCGGCATGCAGGTGGTCCGCGCCATCGGCGGCCGCGCGCCCCTGCACCTGACCTCCACCGGCAAGCTGTTCCTGGCGGTGGACGACCCGCAACGCGTGCGCGCCTATGCCGTGCGCACCGGGCTGGCAGGCCATACGCGCAACAGCATCACCCAGCTGCCGGCGCTGGAACGTGAACTGGGCCAGGCCCGGCAGCACGGCATCGCCCGCGACAACGAGGAACTGGAACTGGGCGTGCGCTGCATGGCGGCCGGTGTGTTCGACGACCAGGGCCAGCTCGTCGCAGGCCTGTCGATCTCGGCCCCGGCCGACCGCCTGGACGAAAACTGGCTGCCCAAGCTGCAGGCCACTGCCGACGAGATCTCCGCCGCACTGGGCTATGACCGCGGCCGGGCCAAGAAGGACGCGGGCTCGACCCACCGGTAGCACGGCGCCGGAAACTCACCGGACATCAGCAGCAGCTTGTGGCGGCGCTCGATGCCATCGGAGCCAGCCACGGCCGGAAGCATGCGGATGACGCTATCGGTACACGGGATGGCGATGGCACAAATCCATCACTTGATCCCGCGCTGTCATCAGCACATCGCCACCTGCCTCCAGCGCATCCGGCACGTCGCACAGCGATCTGCAGGGCTTGCGCCAGCTCGGGATCGAAGTCCATCGGTGTGAGAGATGTGTCGTACATGGGGGAAAAAGTCCTGTCTTCGGTTTTGTTGAATCGTTCATCCCACCCCTCTCGGTGGAGCTGCCTCGATCCCGTCCAGCCAGGAAGCAAACACCCCTCGTGCCGCCAGCGGCAAACCGGATTGCAGGGCTCGTGCTTCGGCGCGCAATGTGCGTGGGTCGATGCCGGCCTGAGCCAGTTCGCAGGCATGGCCGACCAGCCAGCGCTCGATGTGGCGCGGGTCCGCCTCCAGATGGCACTGCAGCGCCAGCACATGGTGCCCCACGCCGAACGCCTGGTTGTCGCAAACAGGCGTGCCCGCCAGCCGCGTGGCCCCGGCGGGAATCTCGAAGCGGTCGCCATGCCAGTGCAGCACCGGCACCTCGCCCAGCGCCGCCAGCGGTGACGCCTCGCCTGCCAGAGTCAACGCCAGCGGCGCGAAGCCGATTTCCCTGCCCCCCAAGCCGCTGACATCCGCGCCGAGTGCACGGGCGATCAGTTGCGCGCCCAGGCACATGCCCAGCAGCGGGCGCCGGCATTGCAGCCGCTCGGAAATCACGGCCAGTTCGTCGGCGAGAAAGGGATAGAGCGCGTCGTCGAAGGCGCCTATCGGACCGCCCAGCACCACCAGCAGATCGGCCGCTGCCGCATCGACGGTGCGCCAGTCTGCGGTCGTGGCATCCAGGTAGCGCACGGCATACCCGCGCGCCGCCAGCAGCGGCTCCAGCGTGCCAAGGTCTTCAAAGTGCAGATGGCGGATGGCAATGGCGGTTTTCATGAGGACGGCACCTCTGTGCCGGGTTCGCCGGGCCAGTAGTGGCCGTCTGGCGTGGCGCGTGCGCCAAAGATGGCCTGGCCGATGCGCACCACGGTGGCACCTTCCTCGATGGCGATCTCGAAGTCGCCGGACATGCCCATGGACAGCCCCATCCAGCCCGATGCCTGCGGGTGCGCTCTGGCGCAACCGGTCGCGCAAGGTGCGCAGCAGCACGAAGATTCGTGGGCAAAGCGTGCCACCAGCCTGGCCTTGTTGGTTTGCAGGTGGCCGATGACCGACCATTGCAGGTCGGCCAGATCCTGCATGGCCTCCCATTTCCGGTGGGCTTCCTGCGGCTTGTTCTCGCCCAGCATCCGGCAGCCTGCCGCGTGCGCGAGGCGCAGGCTGGCCTCGGGCCTGGTCTTGCTGACCGGCAGCAGGCGCACCGTCGCGGCATCACGTCCCGCCCGGCGGCAGGCGGCCGCAATGCGCGCCTGCACCGCCTCCAGGTTGCGCCGGAAGTCCTCGACAGTGGCGGCCTCGGGATAGCGGCCGTGCTGGTCGTGGCCGGTCTGCGTGTCGAATGGCATTGGCATCAGTTCGTCCCCCTGCTGATCGGCGCGGGGGCCATGGCGGGCGTGGATGCCTTGTGCGGCAAACGGCCATTCAGGACCGCATGGGCGAGCAGTCCGATCACCAGCCCCCAGAAGGCACCGCCGATACCCAGCAGGTTGATGTTGGCGGCTGCCGCCAGGAAGGTCATCAAAGAGGCTTCGCGCGTCTTCGCGTCGGCCAGGGCGGTGGCCAGGCTGCCGCCGATGGTGCCCAGCAGTGCCAGCCCCGCCAGCGTGGTAATGAAGGTGGCCGGGAAAGCCATGAAGACGGCGGCCAGCGTCACCCCGAACACGCCCACGAGGATGTAGCACACGCCTGCGGCGATGCCCGCGATCCAGCGCCTGGATGGGTCTTCGTGCGCCTCCCGGCCCGTGGCGATGGCCGCCGTGATGGCAGCGATGTTGAAGGCGTGCGAACCAAACGATGCCATCAGCAACGAGCCCAGCCCTGTGATGGTCAGGATGGGGCTGGCACTGGTCCTGAAGCCGTCATTGCGCAGTACCAGCATGCCGGGCATGTACTGGCCGGTCAGGGTGATCAGGAACAGCGGCAGCGCCACGCTCAACAAGGCGTTGGGCGAGAAGGCGGGCATGGTGAAAACCGGCGTGGCCAGCTTCAGTTGCAGCCCCGAAAGATCGACCCGATCCTGAATCAGGAGGAAGGCCAGCCCCAGTACCAGGATTCCCACCACCGCATAGCGTGCGGAGAACCGCTTGAACACCACGTAGGCGAGGATCAGCCATCCGGCCAGCAGTGGGTCGATGCTCATGCCGCCGAAAGCCCTGATGCCAAACGGCAGCAGGATGCCGGCCAACAGCCCGGCAGCCACGCCCTGCGGGATCAGGCGAATGACGCGCTCGAACCAACCCGACAGCCCCAGCGCCACAAAAGCGGCGGCCGAGATCAGGTAGGCCCCGACGGCTTCGGCGTACGGCGTGGTCGCCAGCGCGGTGACGAGAAACGCAGCCGCCGGCGTGGACCACGCGGTGATGATCGGCTCGCGGGACACCCAGCTCAGGATGATCCCCGTCACGCCCACCCCGATGGAAATCGACCACACCCAGGAGGCCGTCAGTTCCGGGCCGAGGCCCGCGACCTTGGCGGCCTGGAACACCAGGATGAATGTGCCGCCGTAGTTGACGATGACCGAGATCAGGCCGGCCACGACGGGATGGGTGAGATCGTTCCAGCGAACGGATGAATGCGAAGGGATGGATGACATGGCCTGAAACCGGCTCCTGACACGGGGGAATGAACACGTTGCGAGATGTATTTATAGTTTTAGAATGGACGGATATTCCCCACCACTTTTTGGTGGACATACCGGCCAATTGTTCAAGCACGCTCAACTCGAATCCGTCAAAGCGTGGGTCGGTGACCCGGCGCATGGCGCATTGCCGCTGCACGCGCGGGTGCAGCGGGCCATTCGCCAATTGATCCTCGATGGCGCGCTGGACGTGGGCAGGCCATTGCCCGCGTCACGCGCCTTGGCGAAGTCGCTGGGGGTGTCCCGCGATACGGTCGAGTCGGCCTACAGCCAGTTGCATGCGGAAGGCTTCATCGAACGGCGTGTGGGCAGCGGCAGCTTTGTGTCGGAACGGGCCCAGCGTCTGCCGGGGCGCGGCAAGCCCCGGCGGACCAGCGTGGAAGGCAGGGCGACGCTGCGCCTCAGCCAGCGCGGCAGCGCCATGTTCCAGAGCGGCGGCGTGCGTGACTTTCTGACGCCGCGCCCGTTCGCCCCTGGTGTGCCCGAGACACGCAGTTTTCCGCTGCAAACCTGGGAGCGACTGGAACGGCAGGTGCTGAAGGAATACGGCACGCTGGCGTTACTGCACAGCCCGCCGCAGGGCATGGAGCCGCTGCGCCGGGCCATCGCCGATTACGTCAATCTCGAACGGGGCGCGCGCGCCACACCCGAGCGTGTGTTGGTGCTGACCAGTTCCCAGCAAGCCTTGGCACTGTGCGCCACTGTGCTGCTCGATGCTGGCGACCGCATCTTCATCGAAGACCCTGCTTATCACGGCGCCCGCAAGGCGTTCGACGCTGCCGGGCTGGAGTGCGTGCCCGTGCCATTGGATGCCGACGGCCTGCGGGCGGAGTATTTGACTGAGGCGAGCGAGGCGCCAGGCGAGGCGGCCAGGGCGGTGTTCCTGACGCCATCGCACCAGTTTCCCACGGGCGCGACGCTGTCGCTGGATCGGCGTCTGGCCGTCATCGAATGGGCCAGACAGCGCCAGGGCTGGATCATCGAGGACGACTACGACAGCGAGTTCCACTACGCGGGCAAGCCCACGGCATGTGTGCAGGGGCTCGATCCCGATGAACGGACGATCTACATCGGCACCTTCACCAAATCGCTGTTTCCTGGCCTGCGCATCGGCTACATGGTGCTGCCGCCGCAACTGGTGGCGCCCATGACCGTGGCCCGCACCTTGCTGGACGGGCACAGCGCACCGATTCCACAACTCACGCTGGCGCGTTTCATCGAAGGCGGCCACTTTGGCGCCCACGTGCGCACCATGCGTGCCGTCTATGCCGAACGGCGCGACGTGCTGGCACGACTGGTGCGCCAGCACCTGGCCGAATTCGTGGAACCCCGGGTGCCTGCCGGGGGCATGCAAATGCCCTGTGTTTTCATCCGCCACATCCCCGAACGCGAGGCCGTGGAATCCGCCCGCCGGGCCGGCATCGACTTGCTGGGGCTGACGACGCTGCATGCGTCGAGCAGGCACGAGGCAGGCTTCCTCATGGGATTCGCCGCCCACGCCCCGCACGAGCTGGATGTTGCCGTCAAAGAACTGGCAAGCGTGCTGCGTGCGCTGTGCCGTTGATGTCGGCACTCCTTCCCGGAGAACCGCTTCTCGGCGATCCCGAGCGCCGCTGGAAACGGGCTCGAGGTATCGCATTCATGCGTACCGATGGTGAAATGAAAAAAGGCCATGCGCCGTTCAGCGCATGGCCCGGTATGCAAGGATTCCCGCCGTGCGAGGGAATCCCCGTGGATGTCAGTCCAGCTTCGCGCTCGCCGTGCCGCCCGATGCATGGAGCGTGCTGGCGGAGCCGAGCGACGGCAGCTTCTCCACCCAGTGGCGCACGCGCTCGGCATCGCCCAGGCGGCTGAACTTGCCGGCGGAATCCAGGAACACCATGATGAGCTTGCGGCCCGCGATATGGGCCTGCATCACGAGGCAGCGGCCCGCCTCGGAGATGTAGCCCGTCTTCTGCAGGCCGATGTCCCACGCGGGATTCTTCACCAGGCGGTTGGTGTTGTTGAAGTGCAGCGTTCTGCGGCCCACTGCCACCTCGTAGCCCGGCGACGTGGTCAGTTCACGCAGCAGCGGATCGGAATGGGCGACATTCACCAGCGTGGCGAGATCGCGCGCGCTCGACTGGTTGTGGCTGGACAGCCCCGTGGGCTCCACGTAGCGGGTTTCCGTCATGCCGATCAGGCGGGCCTTCGCATTCATGCGGGCCACGAAAGCCTCCAGGCCGCCGGGGAACGTACGGCCCAGGGCATGGGCGGCGCGGTTCTCGCTGGACATCAAAGCCAGGTGCAACATCTCTCCGCGCGTGAGCGTGGTGCCCACGGCCAGGCGGGAGCTGCTGAACTTCTCGGTATCGACGTCGTCCTGGGTGACCGTGATCGGCTCATCCATGGGCAGCTTGGCTTCGGAGATCAGCAGGCCCGTCATGAGCTTGGTGAGCGAAGCGATGGGCAGCACCGCATGGTCGTTCTTGCTGAGCAGCACCTCCTGGGTGTCCTGGTCGATCACCAGCGCCACGCTGGACTTCAGGTCGAGGGGATCGGCCACCGAATGCAGTCCGGCGACCTGGCCGAAGGACTGGCGTTCCGGCACCACGGCCGCCACGCGGGGGGCGAGCCGGGCACTGCTGGCAACGGAGCGCGTGGCCTTGACCCGCGTCACGGCCTTGCGGGGCACGGCCTTGGTGGACCGCGATGCCGTGCGCTGCTGCTTGGCGGCGGCCGTGGCGGCCGGCTTCTTCGCTCCCGCTTTCTTGCGCTCGGCCGCGTGCGCTCCAGGAACGGCCAGTGCAAGGCTCAATGCGCAAAAGGCCAGCGCATGGATGAGCCGGGGGACGATGCGGCAGCGTTCTTGCATCAGATGCTCCAAGCGGCAAAAAATTGTATGACAGTGTATGTGAGCAAAAAAAGTCGCGCAAGATCAATATCTTGCGCGACCTTCTCAATGAAGTGGCTGAATTATAAATTCCAGTTTCAGCCTTGCGCAGCCACGCGTTCGGCTTTGCTTTGCAATTTGTTCAACGCGCTCAGGTACGCCTTGGCTGACGCGACGACGATGTCCGGGTCCGCGCCCACCCCGTTGACGACCCGTCCGCTGTCCTGCAGGCGCACCGTCACCTCGCCCTGGCTCTCGGTGGAGCCGCTGATCGCGTTCACCGAGTACAGCACCATCTCGGCGCCGCTGTTGACGTGCGACTCGATGGCCTTGAGCGATGCATCGACCGGGCCGTTGCCCTCCGATGCGCCGTGCACTTCCTTGCCATCCACGGTGAAGACCACCGCGGCATGGGGCCTTTCCCCGGTCTCGCTGCGCTGCGACAGGGATACGAAGCCGTAGCGCTCGCCGGCGCCGGCCGTGGCATCGCCGCTGACCAGCGCGAGGATGTCCTCGTCGAAGATCTCGCTCTTGCGGTCCGCGAGCTCCTTGAAGCGCAGGAAGGCGGCATTCACGTCCGCCTCGCTCTCCAGCTGCACGCCCAGGTCCTGCAGCCGCTGCTTGAACGCGTTGCGCCCGCTCAGCTTGCCCAGCACGATCTTGTTGGCGGTCCAGCCGACGTCCTCGGCCCGCATGATCTCGTAGGTATCGCGGGCCTTGAGCACGCCGTCCTGGTGGATGCCGCTGGCATGGGCGAACGCGTTGGCGCCCACCACGGCCTTGTTCGGCTGCACGACGAAGCCCGTGGTCTGGCTCACCATCCGGCTCGCGGCCACGATGTGCTGCGTATCGATGCCCAGCTCCAGGCCGAAGTAGTCACGCCGCGTCTTCACGGCCATGACGATCTCCTCCAGCGAGCAGTTCCCCGCCCGCTCGCCCAGGCCGTTGATGGTGCATTCGACCTGGCGCGCACCGCCGATCTTCACGCCGGCCAGGGAGTTGGCCACCGCCATGCCGAGGTCGTTGTGGCAATGCACCGACCACACGGCCTTGTCGCTGTTGGGAATGCGCTCGCGCAGGTTCTTGATGAAATGGCCGTAGAGCTCGGGAATGGCATAGCCGACCGTGTCCGGGACGTTGATCGTCGTGGCCCCTTCGGCGATCACGGCCTCCAGCACGCGGCAGAGGAAGTCGGGCTCGCTACGGTAGCCGTCTTCCGGGCTGAATTCGATGTCGGCCACGAGATTGCGCGCGAAGCGCACGGACTGCTTCGCCTGCTCCAGCACCTGCTCCGGCGTCATGCGGAGCTTCTTTTCCATGTGCAGCGGGCTGGTGGCGATGAAGGTGTGGATGCGCGCGCGCTGCGCATCCTTCAGCGCCTCTGCCGCGCGCGCGATGTCGCGGTCGTTCGCGCGGGACAGCGAGCACACCGTCGAATCCTTGATGGCCTGCGCGATGGCCTGCACCGCCTCGAAATCCCCGTTCGAGCTGGCGGCGAAGCCGGCCTCGATCACGTCCACCTTGAGGCGCTCGAGCTGGCGGGCAATGCGCAGCTTCTCGTCGCGGGTCATCGAGGCGCCGGGCGACTGCTCGCCGTCGCGCAGGGTGGTGTCGAAGATGATGAGTTTGTCGGACATCGTGTGCTCCTTGTCGTTGGTGGGCCGGCACCCCGCCCCGCCGGGCGCGGGGCCCGCAAGAAAAAGGCCCGCTGCCATGTGCATGCGGGCCTTCGTCGGTATGCCTTGCGGTGCCTCGACGCGGGAAGGGGGCACTCCGCAGGCAATGTAGCACAAGCCCGGCAGGCGCCGGGCCGCGTCACTTGTGCAGGCCGCGCTCGTCGGGCTCGTCCGTGGAGATGCTGATGACGCTGCTGTGCTGGCCCTTGGCCTTGCGCCAGGCATAGACGCCGTAGCCGCTCAGACCGTAGAGCACGAAGACGCCGAAGAGCACCGTGGGCGGGTGGATGTTCACCACCGCGATGCCCAGCGCGATCAGCACGATGGTCGCGAACGGCACGCTGCGCTTCATCTGGATGTCCTTGAAGCTGTAGAACGGCACGTTGGTCACCATGGTCAGGCCGGCGTACAGGGTGACGCCGAACATCAGCCAGCAGATGTGGCCCCAGGCGACCCAGGTGTCCGCCCCGCGCTGCACGCCCAGCTCCGTCATCAACCAGATGAAACCCGCCACCAGGGCCGCCGCCGCCGGGGATGGCAGCCCCTGGAAGTACCGTTTGTCCACCACCCCGGTGTTGACGTTGAAGCGGGCGAGCCGCAGCGCCGCGCACGCGCAATAGACGAAGGCCGCGATCCAGCCCCAGCGCCCGAGGCCCTTGAGCGCCCACTCGTAGGCGATGAGCGCGGGAGCCGCCCCGAACGACACCATGTCGGACAGCGAATCCATCTGCTCGCCGAAGGCGCTCTGGGTATTGGTCATCCGGGCCACGCGGCCGTCGAGGCTGTCGAGCACCATCGCGCAGAACACGCCGACCGCGGCGAGGTCGAAGCGGCCGTTCATGGCCATCACGATGGCATAGAAGCCGCCGAACAGCGCCGCCAGCGTGAAGAGATTGGGCAGGATGTAGATGCCCTTGCGGCGCTTGCGCGTCATCACGCCCGGGATGCCCTCGGCGTCCTTGCCGTCATGCATCAGGCGCTCCTCCGGCCGCTGCAGGTGCGGCGGTGCGTTCAACCAGTGGATTCATGGACATGGGATATACGGCGTAGGCGAATGAAACCGTGGAGTGTAGAGCGCCCGGGACCCGGGCCCGCAAAGAAAGAAAGGCCACCCGGGCGGGTGGCCTTGCAGGGACCGCGTGGCGCGCGCCACGGCGGACACGGATCAGTTGCGGCTCTGGTCCACGAGCTTGTTCTTGGCGATCCAGGGCATCATCGCACGCAGCTGCGCACCCACGACCTCGATCTTGTGGTCGGCCGTGTTGCGGCGGCGGGCCGTCATGCTCGGGTAGTTCAGGCGGCCTTCCTGGATGAACATCTTCGCGTAGTCGCCGTTCTGGATGCGCTTGAGCGCATTGCGCATGGCCGCGCGCGACTGTTCGTTGATGACCTCGGGGCCCGTCACGTACTCGCCGAACTCGGCGTTGTTCGAGATCGAGTAGTTCATGTTGGCGATGCCGCCTTCGTAGATCAGGTCCACGATGAGCTTGAGCTCGTGCAGGCATTCGAAGTAGGCCATCTCGGGAGCGTAGCCGGCTTCCACCAGCGTCTCGAAGCCCATCTTGATCAGCTCGACCGCGCCGCCGCACAGCACGGCCTGCTCGCCGAACAGGTCGGTCTCGGTCTCTTCCTTGAAGTTGGTCTCGATGATGCCGGCCTTGCCGCCGCCGTTGGCCATGGCATAGGACAGGGCCAGGTCACGGGCCTTGCCGGACTTGTCCTGGTGCACGGCCACCAGGTGGGGCACGCCGCCGCCCTGGCTGTAGGTGGAGCGCACCGTGTGGCCGGGGGCCTTCGGCGCCACCATCCACACGTCCAGGTCGGCGCGGGGCACCACCTGGTTGTAGTGCACGTTGAAGCCGTGGGCGAACGCCAGGGAAGCGCCCTGCTTGATGTTCGGTTCCACGTTGTTCTTGTACACCTCGGCGATCTGCTCGTCGGGCAGCAGGATCATCACGACATCGGCGGATTTCACGGCCTCGTTCACTTCGAGCACCGTCAGGCCGGCCTTGCCGACCTTGTCCCAGGACGCGCCGCCCTTGCGCAGGCCGACCACGACCTTCACGCCGCTGTCGTTCAGGTTCTGGGCGTGTGCATGGCCCTGCGAGCCGTAGCCGATGATGGCCACGGTCTTGCCCTTGATCAGGCTCAGGTCACAGTCCTTGTCGTAGAAAACTTTCATGTTGTGGGCTCCAGGTTGAATGGGTTGGGAAATCGGTAAAAGAAAAAGGGCTCGGAAAAGGAAACCTCAGCGCATGCAACCCCGCGTGGCATGCAACGCCAGCGGCCTGCACTGCCCCGCGAATCCGGAGGCAGCGGAGCGGGCCACGCCAGCAGGCGCCGTGGAACCGGCTTCGCCGGGCCACCGGCGTCGTCCCCCTGGAGGGAGAAGGCGCCGCAGGCGACTCAGGGGGTGCTTCACGGTCAGACGCGGAGGATGCGTTCGCCGCGCCCGATGCCGCAGGCGCCGGTGCGCACGGTCTCCAGGATGGCGGTGCGGTCGATGGCCTGCAGGAAGGCATCGTTCTTGGACTGGTCGCCGGTCAGCTCCACGGTGTAGCTCTTCTCGGTGACGTCGATGATGCGGCCGCGGAAGATGTCGGCCATGCGCTTCATCTCCTCGCGCTCCTTGCCCACGGCCCGGACCTTGACCATCATGAGTTCGCGCTCCGTGTAGGAGCCCTCGGTCAGGTCCACCACCTTCACGACTTCGATCAGGCGGTTGAGGTGCTTGGTGATCTGTTCGATCACGTCGTCAGAGCCCGTGGTCTGGATGGTCATCCGCGAGAGGGACGCATCCTCGGTGGGCGCCACCGTGAGGGATTCGATGTTGTAGCCACGGGCGGAGAACAGGCCCACCACGCGCGACAGGGCGCCCGGCTCGTTCTCGAGCAGAACGGCAATGATGTGTTTCATGACTGGAGATTCCTCTTTTCGCTGCCCTCCCCTGGGACCGGTAAGCCCCAGGCTCGGCAGACAATAGATTCGTCGAAAGGCACCACCCGCGAGGATGGCGCGACAGGGCGGGAGCCGGCCCCGGCGGCGCTCAAAGGCTCAGAGGTCCTCCGAGCCCAGCAGCATTTCCGTGATGCCCTTGCCGGCCTGCACCATCGGGAACACGTTTTCGGTGGGATCGGTGCGGAAGTCCAGGAAGACGGTCCGGTCCTTGAGCTTCCGGGCCTCGCGCAGCGCGGGCTCCACGTCCTGCGGGCGCTCGATGAGCATGCCGACGTGCCCATAGGCCTCGGCGAGCTTCACGAAGTTCGGCAGCGCATCCATGTAGCTGTGGCTGTAGCGGCCGGAATACTCGATCTCCTGCCACTGCCGCACCATGCCGAGGTAGCGGTTGTTCAGCGAGCAGATCTTGATCGGCGTGTTGTACTGCAGGCAGGTCGAGAGCTCCTGGATGTTCATCTGCACCGAGCCTTCGCCCGTGATGCAGAACACCTCGCTCTGCGGCTTCGCCAGCTTGATGCCCATGGCGTAGGGAATTCCCACGCCCATGGTGCCCAGCCCGCCGGAATTGATCCAGCGGCGCGGCTCGTCGAAGCGGTAGTACTGCGCCGCCCACATCTGGTGCTGGCCGACGTCGGACGTGATGTACGTGTCCGCATCCCTGGTCATGTTCCACAGCGTCTCGACGACGTACTGCGGCTTGATGACCTCCTGGTTGCCCCGGTCGTACTTGAGGCAGTCGCGGCGGCGCCAGCCTTCGATCGTGTCCCACCAGGAGGCCAGCGCTCCCGCGTCGGGCCGCACCGTGGATTCGCGGATCATCGAAATCAGTTCGGTGAGCACGTCCTTGACGTCGCCCACGATCGGCACGTCCACCTTGACGCGCTTGGAAATGCTCGACGGGTCGATATCCACGTGGATGATCTTGCGATCGTTCTGCGCGAAATGCTTGGGGTTGCCGATCACGCGGTCGTCGAAGCGCGCACCCACGGCCAGCAGCACGTCACAGTTCTGCATGGCGTTGTTGGCCTCGATCGTGCCGTGCATGCCCAGCATGCCCAGGAACTTCGGCGAACTCGCAGGATAGGCGCCCAGGCCCATGAGCGTGTTGGTGACCGGGTAGCCCAGCATGTCCACCAGCGTGCGCAGTTCCTGCGTGGCGTTGCCCAGCAGCACGCCGCCGCCGGTATAGATGTAGGGGCGCCTGGCGGACAGCAGCAGCTGCAGCGCCTTGCGGATCTGCCCGCCATGCCCGCGGCGGACCGGGTTGTAGGAGCGCATCTCCACGCTCTGCGGATAGCCGTGGTAGGGCACCTTCTTGAAGGAGACATCCTTCGGGATGTCCACCACCACCGGGCCGGGCCGGCCGGTGCGGGCGATGTGGAAGGCCTTCTTCAGGGTGTCCGCGAGGTCGCGCGTGTCCTTGACCAGGAAGTTGTGCTTGACGATGGGGCGCGTGATGCCCACGGTGTCGCATTCCTGGAAGGCATCCAGGCCGATCGCCGGCGTGGGCACCTGGCCGGAGATGATGACCATGGGAATCGAATCCATGTAGGCCGTCGCGATGCCGGTCACCGCGTTGGTGAGGCCGGGGCCGGAGGTCACCAGCGCCACGCCCACGTCGCCGGTGGCGCGCGCATAGCCGTCCGCCGCGTGCACGGCAGCCTGCTCGTGCCGCACCAGCACGTGCTGGATGGTGTCCTGCTTGTAGAGAGCGTCGTAGATGTAGAGCACCGCACCGCCCGGGTAGCCCCACATGTACTGCACGCCTTCGGCCTGCAATGCCTTGATGAGGATTTCGGCCCCCATGAGGTCCTGGGGAGCAGCGGAGATGCCGGAGGCGTGGGTTCCGCCCGCCTGCGCGGCGGTGGATGCCGAAGAGAGTTCGGCCCTGGAGATTTCCATGATCAACCTTTGTGAATTTCTCTGACGAAAAACCTAGGGTGCTCCTTGCAAGGTTCTTGTGGAACCAGCGTGGAACTTGAGGCCTCGGACATGGGCGAAATGATGGACGCGCCGGACCGGGACCCGTTTGCCTTTTTGAATTGCAGGGCGGATTATGGCACTGCCGACCTGCCCGGTGCCGCGCCCGGTCCAAAAAACATCACGCCGATGCGATAATGCATGCCGAACACCCGCCGTCGCGTTGCGCGCCGGACGGCCCTTATCCCCTGCCCTTCCCGGGCCCCGACCTCTCTTGGCGACCGAACAGGAACTGTCCGACTTTCTCAAAAGCGTGGAAAAGCGAGCCTTCAAGCGCTCGCTCTACCATGTGCGCAACGAGGAAGCGGCATTGGACATCGTCCAGGACAGCATGCTCAAGCTGGCCGAGCACTACGGGGACAAGCCCCCGGCGGAGCTTCCCATGCTGTTCCAGCGCATCCTGTCCAACTGCACGCTGGACTGGTTCCGGCGCCAGAAGACACGCAATGCGCTCTTTTCGAACATGAGCGACTTCGAGGGAGCGGGCGAGGACGGCGACGATTTCGATCTGCTGGAAGCCTATTCGGGCCCCGAGGACCGGCAGACGTCGCAGAGCGCGGAAGATCTGGTGCGGCGTGCCCAGGTCTTCCGTGACATCGAATCCGAGATACAGGAGTTGCCCGCCCGTCAACGGGAGGCCTTTTTGATGCGTTACTGGGAAGAGATGGATGTTGCGGAAACAGCTGCGGCCATGGGCTGCTCGGAAGGCAGCGTCAAAACCCATTGTTTCCGCGCCATCCAGACCCTCAGCAAGGCACTGAAGGCACGAGGAATCGAACTATGAACTCCACTTCCCAATCCCTTTCCGTCCAGGAAGCCGGCGCGGAGCGATTCGCCCGCCGCGTCACCGCGCGCCTGTCCGAGGGCACGGCGGACATGCCCTACGACATTTCGGAACGCCTGCGGGCGGCCCGCGTCCAGGCCGTTTCCCGCCGCAAGCGGGTGGCGTCCGTTCCGGTGCTGCAGACCACGGGCGCGGCCGCCGTGTTCGGCAGTAAGGGCAGCGCCATCCTGGGCGGGGGCGGAGAAGGCCGGACCTGGTGGCGCGCGCTGGTGTCCGCCATTCCCCTGACGGCCCTGGCCGTCGGCCTCGTGGTCATCAACGTGTCCCAGGAAGAGAAAGGCATGAACGAGGTGGCGGAAGTGGACGCTGCCCTGCTCACCGACGACCTCCCCCCGTCCGCCTATGCCGATCCGGGCTTCCTGCAATACCTCAAGACCACCGCGCAGACCCCGAAACGCTGACTCCCTTTCCTGCATGCCCATAGCCTCGCTCGCCGCCCCACGACTGATGCCAGCCACCGCGCTGGCTTTCGCATTGCTGGGCGCGCTGTCCGTGCTGGGCTGGCAGGCGTGGAAGCAGGCGGGCATGGCGCCCAGCACGCCGCTGCCGGCCGAGGCCCTGGCCAGCAAGCACACCGCCCGCGGCCCCGAAGTCCGCTTCGCCGCCCCCGACCCGGACGGTGCGGGTACGGGGCCGTCGTGGAACGAACTCACTGCCGCGCAGAAGCACGCCCTGGCCCCCCTGGGCGTCCGCTGGGCCACCATGAGCGAGGCGCAGAAGCGCCACTGGCTGACGTTGGCCGCGTCGTTCCCGCATCTCTCCCCCCATGAACAGCAGAAACTGCAGGCCCGCATCACCGACTGGGCCAGCCTCAGCGGCCAGCAGCGCAGCCAGGCCCGGCTGAACTACGCCCTGACGAACAAGCTGTCCGTCGATGACAAGCGCGCCCAGTGGGAGGCCTACCTGGCGCTGAGCGAGGAAGAACGCAGGCAGCTGGCGGCCCACGCCGCGCCCCGCCCTGCGGGTGCCGCGACCGCGATACGCCCGATTTCCCCGCGCAAGCTGGCCCGGGTGCCGGCCGCGACCGCCGCGGTGAACCGCGCCAACGCCCCCAAGATCCCTTCGCCGCCGGCCTCCCACCCCATGCAGGCGCTGCCCGTGATCGTGGCGCCCGCCGCAGTGCCTCCGGCTTCCGCGGCCGTGGTCGAGACGCAGCCCGTGGCGGTACCCAACGCGGTGCCGGGCCCATTGCCACCGCTTTCCACGGCCCCCGAGGCCTCTCCACCCGTGGCGGCACCCTCCGCCCAGGAATCCAGGGACAGCGAGTCGCAGTATGCGCCGCAATAATCCGGGGATGCCCTCCACGACATCCTCCAGCCTCGAAACGCCCCTTCCCGAAGCGCCGCTCCACGCCGGCCCTGCTTCGTCCACCCCGCTGCGTGCGCCGTCGCTGCGCAGGCGCATGGCCTGCTGGGTGTACGAAGGCATCCTGATGTTCGGGGTCGTCTTCATTTCCGGCTATCTCTTCGATTCGCTGAGCCAGTCACGCCACGCGCTCGATCTCCGCGCATTGCGCATGGGATTCCTGTTCGTGGTCTTCGGCATCTATTTCACCTGGTTCTGGGCCAAGGGCCAGACGCTCGCCATGAAGACCTGGCACATCCGGCTGCGGGACCGCCACGGCGCCCCGGTGACTCAGGCACGCGCGCTCTGGCGCTACGTGCTGAGCTGGCTGTGGTTCCTGCCTCCGCTGGCCATCGTCGCCCCGCTGGGGCTGGGTGCGGGGGAGATCACCGTCATCACCCTGGGCTGGGTGGCCGTCTGGGCCCTCCTCAGCCGCTTCCACCCGCAGCGCCAGTTCTGGCACGATGCCTGGGCCGGCACCCGGCTGGTGCAGGCCTGACGGAGGAACCCCGGCCGGCACCGCCTGCCGGCCCCTGATCCGGTGTCCCGGCACCGTCACGGCCCGCCGCGATACTGCCCGGTCTCCTGCTCTTTCCGAATGAACGCACCGATCTTCGACAATCCCCACAAGGCCCGGCGTGGGCTGGGCCGCATCTGGCACGCTGGCATCCACTCATTCCACGGCCTGCAGGCCGGCTGGTCCGAGAAGGCCTTCCGGCTGGAGGCCATCCTGGCCTGCATCCTGCTTCCACTGGCCTTCTGGGTCGCGCGCGGCTGGGTGGAGGCCGCGCTGCTGTGCGGCGCCGTGGTCCTGGTGCTCGTCACGGAACTGCTGAATTCCGCCGTCGAGGCCGCGATCGACCGCATCGGACCCGAATGGCACGCGCTGTCCAAGCGCGCCAAGGACATGGGCAGCGCCGCCGTGCTGCTGAGCCTGATCTTCTGTGGCGCGGTATGGGCCGCGGCATTGTTCCAGAGGTTTTACGGATGACCGCACCCGCTTTTTCGATCTGTGTCTATCTCGGCTCGCGTCCCGGCGAGAACCCCGCCTTCACCGATGCGGCCATCGCCGTGGGCGAATGGATCGGGCACCATGGCGGCCAACTGGTGTACGGCGGTGGCCGCAGCGGGCTGATGGGCACGATGGCCGAGGCCACGCGCCGGGCCGGCGGGCGGGTCGTGGGCATCATCCCGCAGGCCCTGGTGGACAAGGAACTGGCCAACCAGGCCTGCGACGAGTTGCACATCGTGCAGACCATGCACGAGCGCAAGGCCATGATGGCCGAACGCTGCGATGCCTTCGTTGCCCTGCCCGGGGGCATCGGCACGTTCGAGGAGCTTTTCGAGGTCTGGACCTGGCGCCAGCTCGGCTACCACGACAAGCCGCTGGGCCTGCTCGACGTGGACGGATATTACGGCGGGCTGCTCGAATTCCTGCGGCACAGCGTGCGCAGCGGCCTGATGAGCGACTGGCAGATGGGTCTGCTGTCGGTAGGCTCCGACCCCGATGCCCTGCTGCGCACGCTGGTGGAGGCCGCCGGCACCAACATGGATTCCGTACCGCTGCGCACGGTGATCTGAGGGCAACAGGGGCGATGCGGCGCGCCCCTCGCGCCCGGAACGCGCCGCCGCTTCAGACGGCTGCGTCGTCGAGGTCGCCCGTGCGGATGCGTACCACCCGCTCGACCTCCGTCACGAAGATCTTGCCGTCGCCGATCTTCCCGGTGCGCGCCGCGCTGACGATGGCGTCCACGCAGCGGTCCACGTCATCGCTCTTGACAACGACCTCCACCTTCACCTTGGGCAGGAAGTCCACCACGTACTCGGCCCCGCGGTAGAGCTCGGTGTGGCCCTTCTGCCGGCCGAAACCCTTGACCTCCGTCACCGTGAGGCCGGTGACGCCGCATTCGGCCAGCGCCTCGCGGACCTCTTCGAGCTTGAAGGGTTTGATGACGGCGGTAATCATTTTCATGGCGGGAACTCCTCGAAACGTGGTGCCGGCGGACGCTGCGCAAGCCCTGGGGGCCGCCGCCGCGCCGCGGACGGATGGTCACGGGCCGTCAGGCCCGGAAACGGTTGGTGATCGGATAGCGCCAGTCCTTGCCGAAGCTGCGGCGGGTGACGCGGATGCCGACGGGGGACTGCCGGCGCTTGTACTCGTTGACCTGGATGAGCCGGGTGACGCGCTCGACGTCCGCGCGCGCATAGCCTGCGGCGATGATGGACTCGATGGGCTCGTCGTTTTCCATGTAGCGCCCGACGATGGCGTCCAGCACGTCGTAGGGCGGCAGGCTGTCCTGGTCCTTCTGGTCCGGCCGCAGTTCCGCGCTCGGCGGGCGGATGATGATGCGTTCGGGAATGGGCGAGGCGCCGGTGCCGAAGGGATCGTGCGCATTGCGCCAGCGGGCCAGGCCGTAGACGGCGGTCTTGGCCACGTCCTTGATGACCGCGAAGCCGCCGGCCATGTCGCCGTAGAGCGTGCAATAGCCCGTGGCCATTTCGCTCTTGTTGCCGGTGGTGAGCACGACCGAGCCGAACTTGTTGGACAGCGCCATGAGCAGCGTGCCCCGGATGCGCGCCTGCAGGTTTTCCTCGGTGGCGTCTTCCGCGCGCCCGGCGAATTCGGAGGCCAGCGCGGCCTTGAAGGCCTCGAACTGCGGGGCGATGGCGATCTCGTCGTAGCGCACGCCGAGCCGCTCGGCCATGTCGCGCGCGTCGATCCAGCTGATGTCGGCCGTATAGGGCGAGGGCATCATCACTGCGCGCACCTTGTCGGCGCCGAGCGCGTCCACCGCGATGGCGAGCACCAGCGCCGAATCGATGCCGCCGGACAGGCCCAGCAGCACGCCGGGGAATCCGTTCTTGCCCACGTAGTCGCGCACGCCCAGCACCAGCGCGCTCCAGAGGTCGGCCTCGGGCGCGGGAATGGGGGCCACGTCGGGCTCGAACCGGAGCACGCCTTCTTCGGCATGCGCCACCACCCGTACCAGCGCCTCGGTGAAGCCCGGTGCGCGGACACCGACGAAGCCGGTGGCATCCAGCGCGAACGAGCGGCCTTCGAAGACCACCTCGTCCTGACCGCCGACCAGGTGGGCATAGACCAGGGGCAGCCCCGTTTCCGCGACCCGCTCGCGCATGATCTGCTCGCGCTCCGCGCTCTTGCCGAGGTGGAAGGGAGAGGCGTTCAGCGTCGCGAGCAACTGGGCGCCCGCCTGCGCGGCGCGGGCCGCCGGCCCGGGGAACCAGGCGTCCTCGCAGATCAGCAGCCCGACGCGCACGCCCTGCACGTCGAACACGCAGGATTGCGTGCCCGGGTCGAAATACCGCTGCTCGTCGAACACGGCGTAGTTGGGCAGTTCCTGCTTGGCGTAGGTCTGCTCGATGCGCCCGCCGCGCAGCACGCTGGCGGCGTTGTGGCACCGTTCGGCGCCGCCGGCCACGCTGCGCCACGGGTGGCCGACCACCACGGCCAGGTCGCCGCATGCCGCCGTGGCCTGCGCGATGTCCTGCAGCGCCCGGTCGCAGGCATCGAGGAACGCGGGACGCAGGAAGAGATCTTCGGCGGCATAGCCGCACAGGGCCAGTTCGGGGGTGAGCAGCAGCGCAGCGCCCTGGGCACGGGCCTCCTGGGCGGCGGAAATGATCTTGCGGGCATTGCCTTCGACATCGCCGACGATGAAGTTGAATTGCGCGATGCTGATGACGAATGGCATGGAAAGGCTGCGGGAAAGGACTCGGGAGATTATGTCATCCGTACCCGCCACGCACGGCGCGCCACGTTATCCCCGCGTACGCTGGACAACTCTGTGGATAAGCCGTGGCTTGCGCTGTAGGACGCGGGTAAACCCTTGTGACGATTACAGATTTGTTGCAGTGCCGTATTTTTGGGCAGTGGATCGTGCATCTCCGCGGCGGGCGGGGGAGATCGTTTTTGCGCCATCATGGGCACAGGCCGCCGCCCGGCAGCAGCGGCCGCCCTTCCCTGCTTCCACCTTCGGACCGCCCCGTGAGTGCCCCTGACGATCTTCCGCCATCCCCCGGCGACTACACCCTGCAATGCCATGGTTCGCCCGAGGGCGTGAATGCCCGGGAATGGGACGCCCTGCTACAGGCCCAGGACGCACCGACGCCGTTCATGCGGCACGCCTACCTGGCCGCGCTGCATGCCAGCGGCAGCGCGGTGCCGGAATCCGGCTGGTCTCCGGTGTTCTGCACCCTGCACCGGTCGGGCGTGCTGGTGGGCGCCTGCGTGCTGTACGCCAAGCCCCATTCCTACGGAGAGTATGTGTTCGACCATGCCTGGGCCCACGCCTACGCCCGGCATGGCGTGGAGTACTACCCCAAGGCGGTGGTCGCGGTACCGTTCACCCCGGTGCCCGGCGCACGGCTGCTGGCGGTGGACGAAGCAGCGCGCGAGGTGCTCGTCCGGGCGCTGGTGCAGTGGTGCGAGGAAGCGGGCATGTCGTCGCTGCACCTGCTGTTCGCCGCTCCGCAGGACGTGGAGGCCGCACGCGCGGCGGGGCTGATGCTGCGGCAGACGGTGCAGTTCCACTGGCGCAATGCCGATCCGGCCACGGGCGCGGCTTTCGCCACGTTCGACGCATTCCTCGCGACGCTCTCGCAGGACAAGCGCAAGAAGATCCGCCAGGAACGGCGCCGCGTGGCGGACGCCGGCGTGACCTTCCGCTGGGAACGCGGCAGCGGCATCGCCCCCCAGGACTGGGATTTCTTCTACCGCTGCTACGAGCGCACCTATTGGGAACACGGCAATCCGCCGTACCTCACGCGCGATTTCTTCCACCGGATGGAGCGCGACATGCCCGAGGCCTGGCTGCTCTTCGTGGCGGAGCGCGATGGCGAGCCGATCGCCTGCAGCCTGGTCGCACTGGGGGAAGACGCGGGCCCGCACGGCCGCCTGGTGGCGTATGGGCGCTACTGGGGCGCTCTGGAGCGCGTGGACTGCCTGCATTTCGAGGCCTGCTACTACCAGCCGCTGGCCTGGTGCATCGCGCATGGCGCCGGCCGTTTCGAGGGTGGCGCCCAGGGCGAGCACAAGATGGCCCGGGCGCTGATGCCGGTGGCGACCTCCAGCGCGCACTGGCTGGCGCATCCCGGGTTCGCGGCGGCGGTGGAGGATTTCCTGCACCGCGAAGGCCGGGGGGTGCAGGGCTACCTGCAGGAACTGGAGGCGCACAGCCCCTTCCGGTCCACGGACGGCCCGCGGCACCGGGACTGAGGGATGCCCGGCGAGCCGCCGGGCCGATGGCGTCAGTTGGCCGCGACGGAGCGCACGAGGCCCATCTCGGAGCTGCTCAGCAGCGATTCGATGTCCATGACGATCAGCATGCGCTCGCCCAGCGTGGCGATGCCGGTCACGAAGGCGGAGTCCACCTGGCCCTGGAACTGCGGAGCGGGACGGATCGCCTCGGCGGAGAGCTCCACCACGTCCGCCACCGCATCCACCACCGCGCCAAGGACCGTTCCGCCGACGTTCAGGATGATGACGACCGTGAAGTCGGTGTACTCGGCCTGGGCGCAGTTGAGCTTCAGGCGCAGGTCCACGATGGGAACGATCACGCCGCGCAGGTCGATCACGCCCTTGATGAACTCCGGCGCATGCGCCATGCGCGTCGGCTGCTCGTAGGAACGGATTTCCTGCACGCGCAGGATGTCGATGCCGTATTCCTCCTGGCCCAGGCGGAAAGTCAGGTACTCCGCGGGCGGAGTGGCGGCTTGGGCGCCGGAGCGGTGCTGGGCGGCAGAAGGGGTGGACAGCATGGCGGATCCTTTGATGAAGCGGGTCAGGTGCGCGGCCGGGCTACGCGATCCGGCACGTTTATCACATTGTCAGGGCAAAATGGCAGCCCGTCGTTACTTGTAGTGACATTTAACCATTTTCCCACTCCGCGGACTGTCGGAACAGATCCCGACCGAGGGCCGTTGCGAAGGCCCCACGACAGCGAAAAAGGCCGGGCCCACCGCCCCCTCCCGGGCGGCCCGGGCCCTGCCGCTCAGGCGGGCAGCAGCTTCACGCCGGTCTTGGCCTGCAGCGCCTCGAAGTCCACGCCCGGCGCCAGTTCCACGACCTTCAGGCCCTCGGGCGTCACGTCCAGGACGGCCAGGTCGGTGATGATGCGGTCCACCACGCCCACGCCCGTCAGGGGCAGCGTGCAGGCCGGCAGGATCTTCAGGTCCTCGGTCCCGTCCTTCTTCCGGGCCACGTGCTCCATGAGCACGATCACGCGCTTGACCCCGGCCACGAGGTCCATGGCACCGCCCATGCCTTTGACCATCTTGCCCGGGATCATCCAGTTGGCCAGGTCCCCCTTCTCGCTGACCTGCATGGCGCCCAGGATCGAGAGGTTGATCTTGCCGCCGCGGATCATGGCGAACGACTGGTCGCTGCCGAAGATGGACGAACCGGGAATGGTGGTCACGGTCTGCTTGCCGGCGTTGATGAGGTCGGCGTCCACCGCGTCCTCGGTCGGGAACGGGCCGATGCCCAGCATGCCGTTCTCGGACTGCAGCCACACCTCCTTGTCGCCGGTGTGGTTGGCCACCAGCGTGGGAATGCCGATGCCGAGGTTCACGTAGAAGCCGTCTTCCAGCTCCTGCGCCGCGCGCGCGGCCATCTGGTCTTGGGTCCAGGGCATCTCAGGCTCCTTCTTTCTTGTTGGCGGGCACGGTCGGCACCACGGGAACATCGGCCGCGACGGCGGCCTGGGCGATCACGGCCTGGGCCTCGACCTTGGCGGCCACGGGATCGACAGGCGCGGCGGCGCTCACGGTGCGTTTCTCGATGCGCTTTTCAGGATTCGGGTTGTGCACGATGCGGTGCACGTAGATGCCAGGCAGGTGCACGTCGTCGGGCGCGATCTCGCCGGTTTCGACGATCTCTTCCACCTCGACGATGCAGAGCTTGCCCGCCGTGGCCGCTGCGGGATTGAAGTTGCGCGCCGTGAGGCGGAACTGCAGGTTGCCCGACTTGTCGGCCCGGTGCGCCTTGACCAGCGACACGTCGGGCACGAGGGAGCGCTCCATCACGTAGGTTTCGCCATCGAATTCACGCAGTTCCTTGCCCTCGGCCACGATGGTGCCCACGCCGGTCCTGGTGAAGAAGGCCGGGATGCCCGCGCCGCCGGCGCGCAGCTTCTCGGCCAGCGTGCCCTGGGGCGTGAATTCCAGCTCCAGTTCGCCCGCGAGGTACTGGCGCTCGAACTCCTTGTTCTCGCCCACGTAGGAGGAGATCATCTTCTTGATCTGCCGCGTCTCCAGCAGCTTGCCGAGGCCGAAGCCGTCCACGCCGGCATTGTTGGAGATCACGGTGAGACCCTTCACGCCGCTGTCGCGCAGGGCGTCGATCAGCGCCTCGGGGATGCCGCAGAGCCCGAAACCGCCGACGGCCAGCAACTGGCCGTCGGCCACGGCGCCCTTGAGCGCCTCGGCCGCGGAGGGGAAAAGCTTGTTCACTTGGAGACTCCTCAACAACAAGGTGGATGGCCGCTACGATACTACGTATATCGTTACGTAGTTTTCCCTAAATACTTCCATGGATGTCGCCGATTACCGCCTCGCGTTCGACATGGCCCCGGTGGGCCTGGTCATCTCGCGCAACCGCACCATGGTGGACTGCAACCGGCAGGTGTGCGAGATGTTCGGTGCCTCGCGCGAGGTGTTGATCGGCCAGTCGTTCCGCATTCTCTACCCCAGTGCCGACGAGTACGAGCGCCTGGGCCGGCGCATGGAGCCCATCCTGAATGCGAAGGGCCACTACGCGGACAACCGCATCATGCGCCGGACCAGCGGAGAGGTGTTCTGGTGCCATGTGTCGGGCCGGGCGCTCAACCGCGAGGACCCGCACGAATCGGGCATCTGGAGCTTCGAGGACCTGAGTTCGCAGCGCCCGGTGAAGGCCGAACTCACGGGCCGCGAACGCGAGGTGGCCGCGCGGCTGCTGGACGGGATGACCTCCAAGGAGATCGGCCGGGCGCTGGACATCAGCCACCGCACGGTGGAGATCTACCGGGCGCGCCTGATGCGCAAGTACGGCGCCTCGACCGCCGCCGATCTGGTGCAGAAATTGATGGCCGGCTGAGGGCGGGGACCGGGCTGGACAACACTTGGTTGCATCTCCTCTCCTGTGGGGGGGTTCGGAACTGCCGTGCGGGCAGATAACTTTCGCGCCTTCCCCAACCACGGCCCCCCCCACCGCCATGACCCATTCTGTTGCATCCCTCCGGAAGGCCGCGGCCTTCGCAGCGTTCGCCGCATTCGCCGCGGCATCCCTCACCGCCTGCGGCGGCGGTGGCGGTGGTGGCGAGCTGACCCCGGCGCCTGGAAGCTCGCCCTCTCCTTCTCCCTCGCCTTCCCCCTCTCCGTCTCCGTCGCCGTCCCCTTCTCCGTCCCCTTCGCCGTCGCCATCTCCGTCACCCTCACCTGCTCCGGCACCCGCGCCGTCTGCCGGCAGCTCTGCCGCCTGCTACAACGTGGCGGACTACAACGAAGGCACCGTGCTCGTGGAGGAAGGCATCACCAAAATGCAAGGCCAGGCCGACATCGCGTTCACGCGCACGACCACCACGGGTGCCCGGCAGGACTTCGCCGGTGCGCGCCCGGTGATGTTCATACCGCGCTCCGACGCCGCCGTGGGCGACAACCGGGAATTCCGCGATCTGGTGAACGGCAACGAACTGGCCTACGGGGTGGTGTCGGACACGTCCACGCAGGTCCTGACGCAGGTGTACGACCCGCCCGTCTCCACGCCCCTGGACATGCAGCCCGGGCAGACGGTGGAGCGCAACTACACCATCCAGACCACGGTGGTCGCCAAGGCGGACAACGGCACGGTGACGACCAAGGACACGGTGCAGGAAC
Source organism: Acidovorax sacchari (assembly GCF_042847045.1). Taxonomy (NCBI): domain Bacteria; kingdom Pseudomonadati; phylum Pseudomonadota; class Betaproteobacteria; order Burkholderiales; family Comamonadaceae; genus Acidovorax; species Acidovorax sacchari. The sequence goes on along the minus strand of NZ_AP035783.1, from coordinate 2,533,455 downwards.
GCTTCACCTATACCGGCATGCAGACGGTGCAGACGGCGATGGGCACGTTCAACGTCTGCAAGTTCAACACGGACCAGGTCATCGTCTCGCCGAATGCCGGTACGGTGCAGGCCAACTTCCAGTTGTGGACGGTGTCGGACGGTCCCTATCGCGGGCGCACGATCAAGATCGCCAGCTCTTCGTCGAACGGGGTCCCCTCGACGACCGAGATGACGAAAATCACCTACACGTCGAAGTGACCTCAGGCCGCGGGCCCGGATCGGGCCCGGGCCGCGTCAATGGAGCTTGAGCCGGCCGGACACGCGCTGCTGCAGCAGCCGAGCCAGGGCCAGCACCACCGTCTTGCCGGTGCCCAGGATGGCGCGGTGGTGGTTCAGGTGCAGGGAGATGTACATCCACTTGGCGATCAGGCCTTCGACGAAGAAGTTGCGCCCGCCCAGGCCGCCCATGAGGTTGCCGACGCCCTTGTTGTCGCCGAGCGAGACGAGCGAGCCGAAGTCCTTGTAGACGAAGGGTTCCGTCACCTCCCGCTCGCGCATCAGCGCACCGAGCACCTTCGCGAGGTAGTCCGCCTGCTGGTGCGCGGCCTGCGCGCGGGCGGGAACGGTCTTGCCATCGACCCACGGGCAGGCGGCGCAATCGCCGAAGGCCAGCACGTCGGGCGCCGAGGTGCGCAGGCGGTCGTCCACGATGAACTGGTTGAGGCGGTTCACTTCCAGGCCCAGGCGCGCATTGCCGTCCGCCGCCTTGATGCCGGCGGCCCAGACCACCATGTCGGCCGGGATCTCCCCGGCGGGGGTGACCAGGGCGCCGCGGCGGATCTCGGTGACGCGCGTGCCGGTGAACACCTGCACCTGCTTGCGGCGCAGCGCCACTTCGGCCTGCGCGGAGATTTTTTCGGGCAGGCCGCCCAGGATGCGGTTGCCGCCTTCGACCAGGGTGATGTCCAGGCGAAAGCGCTGGCTGCTGCCCAGGCTTTCGAGCAGTTCGGCATAGGCCTCGAGCAATTCTGCGGACAGCTCCACGCCCGTCGCGCCCGCGCCCACGATGGCGATCGACAGCGCCCGGCTTTCGGAGAACGAGGCCCGCGCGCACGCGCCCAGCCAGTCCGTGTGGAAGCGCTGCGCATCGCGCACGTTCTCCAGCAGGTAGGCATGCTCGATGCCGGGCGTGCCGAAGGCGTTGGAGCCGCTGCCGATGGCCAGCACCAGGCGGGTGTAGCTCACCGTGCGGCGCGGGACCAGCAGTTCGCCCTCGGCGTTGCGGATCTCGCCCAGCTCGATGGTCTTGCGCGCCGCGTCCAGGCCCACCAGGTCTCCGATGGCGAAGCCGAAATGGTTGCGCCGTGCCAGCACGGGGTAGGACAGTCCTTCCTGGTGGGCGTCCAGCGTGCCGGCGGCCACCTCGTGCAGGGTGGGCTTCCAGATGTGGAAAGGCGAACGGTCCACCAGCAGCACGCGTTCGCGGCCCTGCTTCGCACCGAGGCTGCGCCCGAGGCGCGCCGCCAGTTCCAGCCCGCCGGCCCCGCCGCCCACGATCACGATGTCGGAATGCATGAAATGGCTCTCCAATGATGCAATGCAATGGCGAAGTCTATTGCGGTAATCCCTGATTCGCCATCCGGGGGCGGCCATGGCCTGCCGATGCCGAAGGACAAGCCCGCCGCGGGTCGCGGCGGGCTTCCGGGCGGGCTGCCCGGCGGTGTTCAGCGCGCCGGGCCGGAGGGCAGCGGCAGGGTCTTGCCATTGAGTGTCAGCTGGCCCGGCTGCAGCTGGATCGTGCTGGTCAGGAACTCGCCTTCCTGGAGCAGGTAGCCCGAGGACTGGGCCATCGCCACCATGGCATCCACATCCTGCGCCCGGGCGCCGGGCCGGCCCGTGGACTGCATCAGCGGCAGGGCCCAGGCCTTGGGAACCCGCGCACTGGCCTGCAGCACCGAGGCTCTCATCAGGGCCGACGTCCAGCCCGCCTGCGCCACCTCCGCTTCGGAAGGCGCGCGCTGCACTTCGCCGCCGTATTCCAGCTGGCCGGTGCGCCCCTGGTAGGTGGCCTTCATCTTCATCGAGTACGCCGGCAAGGCAGCGACCAGACGAGGCGCATTCTCGGTGAGCACGGCCGCACCTCGCTCTTCCATCGAGGCCATCGCCTGCGCAAGACCGCCCGCGCGGTATCCGTCGAGCAGCATGCGCTGGAAGCTGCGGATGGCTTCGATGTCGATGCGCTGGATTTTCTCTTCCAGGCCGATCGACTCGAAGTCGAGCGCGCCGATGCGTCCCGCCGCACTCATCGTCGTCGTCATGCTGAGCGTGCTGTCGGTCGCGTCGATGAGATAGATCCCCGTGGCATTTTTGACGTCCAGCAGAGGGCGGGGGTCGCGGCCTTCCGCGGGCTGGACGCTCGCCGCCACCCGCGCGAAACGCATGTCGCCCTTGCCGGGGCCGATGCCCCAGAGTCCGTTGATCGGGACGTAGTCGAAGGTGCCCTCCATGCCCTCCACGGTGATCGACGTGCGGTCCACCGGCTCGGCGGACGCCGTCTCGTCGGCGTCGTTTTCGTCCTCATCCTCGGCGGCCGCCTGCGCGGCGGAGTCCGGTAGGCCCGTCATGTTGAACTCCGGCCAGCGAAAGCTACCTTGCAGCCGGCGGCCGTCACGGCCAATGGCGAAGTCGGAGACCATCTCCTGCCACCGCAGGGTCACGCCGTCGCTGCCCTCCGCCTCGCCGGCCGGCAGCCGCAGATGGACATCGTGGCTGCCCGTGAGATGGTGCACGCTCGTCAGCACGGGGGCGGACGCCTTTCCCAGATGGGCAAGGGCCTCGTCGTCCAGCCCCTCCAGCGCGAACCGGTAGTCCGCCACCGCAGCTGCGACCCGTGCACCGGCCAGCGGGCCGTGCCGTACCAGGGCGTCCACCACCAGCCGCAGCGGCGGGGAAGCGGGACGGCCCTCTTGCGCGGGCGCCGGCGCCCATTGCAGCACCATGCGTGCCTTCGATGCGAAGAACCCCCTGTCGTAATCGGTGGAGACCACCGCATCGTCGCCGAGCGCATTGCGCAACTCGGCCACGGCATCCTGGTAGCCCGCCTGGGCGCGCTGGCCCAGGTACCAGGTCGCGCCACCGTAGGCCGCTGCGACCGCAGCCACCACGGCGGCTGCCACTCCCACTTTCTTGTTGTCCATTGTCGATTCCGTTGCATGAAAAAAAACAGGTGCCATGGGCACCGGCCGGGAGTATGCCGCCAGAACCCGGTGATCCATGGGAGTGGCAGGAGTGGCAGGAGGGGCGGCAGCGCCGGCGCGGGGGCCGGCAAGAAAAAAGCCCGCGGCCTTTCCAGGCAGCGGGCTTCGCGGCAGGCGGCGTGGCCGCGCCGGTCGATCAGCGCAGGTCGAAACGGTCCAGGTCCATCACCTTGGCCCAGGCGGCCACGAAGTCCTGCACGAACTTCTCTTTCGCGTCGGCGCTGGCGTACACCTCGGCCAGGGAGCGCAGCACGGCGTTGGAGCCGAAGACCAGATCGACACGGGTGCCGGTCCACTTCTTCTCGCCGGTCTTGCGGTCGCGGCCCTCGAACAGGTCGCCGGCCGGCTTCCATTCGGTGGACATGTCCAGCAAATTGGCGAAGAAGTCGTTCGTGAGCGCGCCCGGCGTGGCGGTGAACACGCCGTGCGTGGCGCCACCCACGTTGATGTTGATGGCGCGCAGGCCGCCGACCAGCACCGTCATCTCCGGCGCCGTGAGGGTCAGCAGTTGCGCCTTGTCCAGCAGCAGCACCTCGGCCGGCACGCTGTAGCGGGCCTTGGTGTAGTTGCGGAAGCCATCGGCCACCGGTTCCAGCACGGAGAACGATTCCACGTCGGTCTGGTCCTGGCGCGCATCGGCACGGCCCGGGTTGAAGGGCACGTTCACGGCCACGCCCGCGGCCTTGGCGGCCTGCTCCACGCCGGCCGCGCCGGCCAGCACGATCAGGTCGGCCAGCGAGATGCGCTTGTCGCCAGCGGCGCCCTTGTTGAAGTCGCGCTGGATGCCTTCGAGCACCTGCAGCACGCGGGCCAGCTGCCCGGGCTGGTTGGAGGCCCAGTCCTTCTGGGGGCTGAGGCGGATGCGCGCCCCGTTGGCGCCGCCGCGCTTGTCGGAGCCGCGGAAGGTGGAGGCCGAAGCCCAGGCGGTGCCGACCAGTTCCTGCACGGTGAGGCCGGAAGCCAGCACGCTTGCCTTGAGCGCGGCCACGTCGGCGGCCTCGACCAGGTCGTGGGTGACGGCCGGGATCGGGTCCTGCCAGATCAGTTCTTCCTTCGGCACTTCGGGGCCCAGGTAGCGGGCGCGCGGGCCCATGTCGCGGTGCGTCAGCTTGAACCAGGCGCGGGCGAAGGCTTCGGCGAAGGCCTGCGGATTTTCCAGGAAGCGGCGCGAGATCTTCTCGTAGGCAGGGTCGAAGCGCAGCGACAGGTCGGTCGTGAGCATGGTCGGCACGCGCTTCTTCGACGGGTCGTACGCGTCGGGGATGGTCGCGGGAGCGTTCTTCGCTTGCCACTGGTGGGCGCCGGCAGGGCTCGGGGTGAGTTCCCATTCGAACTTGAACAGGTTCTCGAAGAACTCGTTGCCCCACTGGGCGGGCGTGCTGGTCCAGGTGACTTCCAGGCCGCTGGTGATGGCATCGCCGGCCTTGCCGGAACCGAAGCTGCTGGCCCAGCCCAGGCCCTGCTGTTCCAGGCCAGCGGCTTCCGGTTCGGGGCCGACGTGGTCGGCGGCGCCGGCGCCGTGGGTCTTGCCGAAGGTGTGGCCGCCGGCGATCAGCGCGACGGTCTCTTCGTCGTCCATGGCCATGCGGGCGAAGGTTTCGCGGATGTCGTGCGCGGCGGCGACCGGGTCGGGGTTGCCCTCCGGGCCTTCGGGGTTCACGTAGATGAGGCCCATCTGCACGGCGGCCAGCGGGTTCTCGAGCACGCGCTCCTTCTCGTGGCCGTGCATGGCCGGCTCGGCCACGAGGGTACCGTCGCCCGGCGTGCCCTTGCCATAGCGCGCGTCGCCGCCCAGCCAGGTCTTCTCGCTGCCCCAGTACACGTCCTGGTCGGGTTCCCAGGTGTCCTCGCGGCCGCCGGCGAAGCCGAAGGTGCGGAAGCCCATGGTTTCGAGCGCCACGTTGCCGGTCAGCACCAGCAGGTCGGCCCAGGAGATCTTCTGGCCGTATTTCTGCTTGATGGGCCAGAGCAGGCGGCGGGATTTGTCGATGTTGACGTTGTCGGGCCAGCTGTTGAGGGGGGCGAAGCGCTGCTGGCCCCGGCCCGCGCCGCCGCGGCCGTCACCGGTGCGGTAGGTGCCGGCGGCATGCCAGGCCATGCGCACGAACTGCGGGCCGTAGTGGCCGAAGTCGGCAGGCCACCAGTCCTGCGAATCCGTCATGAGGGCGCGCAGGTCGCGCTTGAGGCCTTCGTAGTCCAGCTTCTTGAACTCTTCGGCGTAGTTGAAGGATGTTCCCAGCGGGTCGGACTTGCTCGAATGCTGGTTGAGCAGGTCCAGGCGCAACTGGTTGGGCCACCAATCCTTGTTGATGGTGCCGCCATTGGCAGCTGCTGCATGGAACGGGCACTTGGTTGCGTCTTGCGTCATGGGGCACTCCTTTTGTGGCTGAGCAATGGAGGGAATGCTACGCAAAGTCGACAGGAAGAAAAAATCAATTGATCAAATTTCTTCCATAGCTTTTAACAAACAACTTCGACGGAACGGCAATGGCCCAGGTGGCTCGGGATCAGACGCTGCACGGCAGTCCTTCGCTGCAGCCGGCCCAGAAAATCTGCTCGGCCCCGACCTCCACGGCGTGGTGCCCCAGAGGCTGCAGGCAGCCGTCCTGCCCGATGCGAAAGGTACTGAAGCCGGCGGGACAGTGCCGGATGCCCTCCGGGGTGCGCTGCGCGCTGGCCTGCCGAATGGCCGCCACGAGCAGCCGGCCGCCGTGCGCGAGGGCGATGCAGCGTGCGTGCAGGCCCTGCAGGGGCTGGCACTGTACCGGCGCCGCCTCGCCCGTGCGCGTGTCCAGGCGGAAGACGACGATACTGTTCTCGCCTCCGGCCCAGACGGTGTGCGCCCCCTCCTGCACCACCGCATGCGAGCGGTTCACGGCGTACGCGAATCCGCCACCCGGATGCAGCGCCAGCCCCCCGGCCAGTTGCGGGCGGTGGATGCGATCCGGTCGCTGGAGCATGCCCACCGTGTGGGCAGGCTGCGCGGCGATGCGCCCGCCACGGATGGAAAACACCGCCAGCGCGTTCTGCCGCTCCAGCACTGCGTACAGCCAGGGCGCGGCTGGGTGGAAAGCACAGTTGCGCGGGCCGAAGCCGAAGCCCCCCGAGGGCGCGACCGTCTGCATGGGCCGCGCACCGCCCTGCGGCCCGATGCGCAGGCGCCTGAGCGACCCGGGATTTTCCGCGCGCACCGCCGTGGCGTCGTCGCCGCGACAGGTCAGCAGCACCTCGTCGCTGCCGGGCATGGGAAGGACCTGGTGCGGGAACCAGCCCACGAGTTCCTCGCCTTCGAACGGGCCGAGGCACTCTCCCCCCCTGCCCGCTTCGTCCAGCGGATGCACGGTCAATGCCGCCGGCAGGTTGTAGGCGATGAGCAGGCGGCGCCCGGCCGGATCGAGCGCGGCATGGATGGGCCGGTACGGCAGCGCTGCGGGCGCTTCCAGCAGGCGCATGGGGCCGTCCACGGCCACCCGGGCCAGCCGGTGACGGTCTCCCGGGCGGCCGACACCGCCATTGCTGCAAGCGACGTAGAGCAGACCGCGCTCGCGGTCGAGGCAGGCGAACTGCACGCCGGAGGGCATGGCCAGCCGGTCGATCTCGCGCATGCCGCCCTGCGCATCCAGCGCATGGCGGACCAGGCGATCGCCGACCGCCGCGAAAAAAGACTCCGTGGGGAGCGCCGGTCCAGCCCCCGGTTCGGCAAGGGGGCCGGCCGGGCGATCAGGTGGGTTCATGGCATTTCTGTGGGCGGGCCGTCGGCAGGACCGGTGATGATGGCGAAGCCTCGCCCGCCCGCCAATCCATTACGCACTGCGTAACGCTTGCGGCCATGGAACGCAGCGGCACGCCGGCCGGCGCTACCATCGCGGCATGTCCAGGCACGCGGCGAAACGGCCGCCCTCCCGCACGGCTTCGGCGCCCGCCAGCACGCCGGTGCGCTCCCTGCTGCAGCCGGACGGCGGCGCGCCGCCGGAGCTTTCCCGCGACCATGTGCAGGCCGTGCATCGCGCGATGGGCCTGCTCACGGCGTTCCATGGTGACGAACAGTTCCTGCCGCTCGCCGAGCTGGCCCGGCGCACGGGCATGCACAAACCCACGGCGCTGCGGCTGGCGCGCACGCTCGCGCTCTCGCGCTTCCTGGTGCAGCGCGAGGACGGGGCCTGGCGGCTGGGGCCGTCGGCCGGCTGGATCGGCTCGCGCTACCAGGCGCAGTTCGATGCGGAATCGGCCATCGAACCCATCCTGCAGAAGCTGTCCATGCTCACCGGGGAAAGTGCGTCGTTCTACGTGCATGAGGGCAATCTGCGCAGTTGCCTCATGCGCTTCGACGGGCCCAACGCGCGGCCCGACCATCCGCGCTCCGGCGAACTGCTGCCCCTGGAGCTGGGCGCGCCCGGCCACGTCATCCTGGCGGCGCTCGGCCAGCCCGGCGACCTGTACGAGCGCATCCGCCGCCGCGGCTACCACCACGCCCGGGCCGAACGCAGTACCGGCGCGGCCAGCGTGGCGGCTGCCGTACGCGGCGCGCAAGGCGCGGTGCTGGGCGCCGTCAGCACCTCGGGCCCCGTGGAGCGGCTGACCACGGCCGTGCTGCGCGCCCATGCGCCCCACACCGTGGCGGCGGCACGGCAGCTGGGCGCGGCACTCGGCGGCATGCCGGCCACCGCGCTGCGTGCGACCTGGCACCCGTGATGCAACTCCGCGCCCGGGAACCCGCCGCATACCGCCTCGCATAGCTCCAAGCTTCCGTTACGCAATGCGTAACGCGTTGCGGCGGGCATCCGGGCGTTTTCCAATGCGGCCACGTCCTGCGCAGCGCAGGCGACACGGACCCCGGACCCTTCGACACCATGACCACCCAGCCTTCCCGCCCGCAGTTCGGCCCCGCGCCGAATGCCCGCGCCCACCTGCCCCGCCGCCTGCGCGGCATTCTGTCGCTGAACGACTTCGAGGCCGCCGCGCGCCGCACGCTGCCACGGCCGATCTTCGGTTACCTGCAGGGCGGCGTGGAAGACAACGTGACGCTGCAGGCCAACCATGCCGCCTTCCGACAATGGCTGTTCCGTACCAGCGTGCTGGTCGATGTTTCGGGCCGCAGCCAGGCCACCACGCTGATGGGCGAGCGCTACCGCGCGCCGTTCGGCATCGCCCCCATGGGCCTGTGCGCCCTGTTCGCGTTCGAGGGCGACCTGGTGCTGGCACGCGCCGCCGAGGCGGCGGGCATCCCGTTCGTGCTGAGCGGCGCCTCGCTGACCCGGCTGGAGGACGTGGCGCGCGCAGCGCCCACCTGTGGCTGGTTCCAGGCCTACATCCCGGGTGAGCCGGCGCACATCGAGGGGCTGGTGCAGCGGGTCGCTCAGGCGGGTTTCCGGACGCTGGTGGTCACGGTGGACACGGCCACGCTCGCCAACCGCGAGAACAATGTGCGCGTGGGCTTTTCCACGCCGCTGCGGCCCGGCCCGCGGCTGGCATGGGACGGGCTGGTGCGCCCGCGCTGGCTGGTGGGCACGCTCGCCCGCACGCTGCTGGAGCGGGGCATGCCGCATTTCGAGAACGCCGGCGCGGGACGGGGCGTTCCCATCATCTCGCGCAGCGTGGTGCGCCAGTTCGGCCTGCGCGATCACCTCCAATGGGAGCACCTCGCCCTCATCCGCAGGCAATGGAAGGGCCGGCTGGTCGTCAAGGGCGTCATTTCGGCGGCGGACGTGGAGCGCGCCGGGCAGGCCGGCGCGGACGGCGTGATCCTGTCCAACCATGGAGGCCGGCAGCTCGACGGCACGGTACCGCCGCTGCGCGTCCTGCAGGAGGCCGCACGCGTGAAGGGCGGCATGGCCCTGATGCTCGACAGCGGCGTGCGCCGCGGCACCGACGTGCTCAAGGCCCTGGCCCTGGGCGCGGACCACGTATTCGTCGGCCGCCCGATGGCCTATGCCGCGGCGGTGGGCGGCCAGGCCGGCGTGGCGCATGCCATCGGCCTGCTGCAGGACGAAATCCACCGCGACATGGCCCTGCTGGGCGTGTCCTCGCTGGCCGAACTGCATCCCGCCCATCTCATCCCCGCTTGAAACTTACAGGAGACATCCATGCCACCACGGATCACCCGCCGCGCCGCCCTGGCCGCCACGCTCGCGACCCCGCTCGCCCTCTCGCTCGCCCCCCTGCAGCCTGCCCGGGCCCAGTCCGCGAAGGACGGCTACCCCGCCCGTCCCGTCAAGGTGGTCGTGCCCTTCGTGCCCGGGGGCAACGCCGACAGCACCGCTCGCATCTTCGCGGAAGCCTACGCCCAGCGGCTGGGCCAGCCTTTCGTGATCGACAACCGCGGGGGCGCGAGCGGCATGATCGGCGCGCTGCAGGTGGTGCGCTCGGAGCCCGACGGCTACACGCTGCTCATGGGCACGACGGCGCCCATCGTCTCCAGCTGGCAACTCGCGGGCAAGGCCGCGTACGGGCTCAAGGACATGAAGGCCGTGGCCCTGCTCACGCTGGTGCCGGGCGTGCTGGTGGTGAATGCCGAATCCTCTTTCAAGACCTACCAGGACTTCGTGGCCCACGCCAGGGCGCACCCGGGGGAAGTGCGGATCGGCCACCCCGGCAACGGCACCGCGGGCCACGTCAATATCCTGCAGATCCAGAAGGCGCTCGGCACCCCGTTCGTGATTGCCGGCTACAAGGGCGCCGGCCCCGCCGTGCAGGATCTGCTGGGCCGGCAGCTGGACGCCGTGGCCACCGACTTGCCCTCCGCCCTGCAGCTCGTCAAGGGTGGCAAGCTGCGGGCGCTGGGCGTGGTCTTTCCGCAGCGGGTACCCTCGCTGCCCGACGTGCCCACGATGGCCGAGGCGCGCCAGCCCGAGGTGGACATCGCGCCGTTCACCGCCGTCATGGCGCCGCGCAATGTCCCGCAGGCCATCGTGGACCGGATCGTCGCCACCAACGACGCCGTGCTCGCTGACGCCGCCACGCGCAAGCGCGTGGAGGACATCGGCGGCGTGCCGACGCGCATGGCAACGGCGGATTTCGAGCAGTTCCTGGCGCGCCACGCAGCGACCTATGCAGCACTCATCCACTCCGGGCTGTTGACGGCGGATTGAGACACGGGCGCATGCGCGCGCGGTCAGCGCCCCTGCGCGCGCAGCAGCGCATCCAGCCGCGGATACACGCGGCGCGCGTTGCGCTCGAACAGCAGGTGCCGCTCGGCATCGGAGACGCCCTGCACCGCATCGACATAACGGCGTGTGTCGTCGAAGGGAAAGCCCGTCTCGGGGTCCACCCCCTTCACGGCGCCGAAGATCTCCGAGGCGAAGAGCACGTTGTCCGCCGGGATCACCTTCAACAGCAGGTCGATCCCCGGCTGGTGATAGACGCAGGTGTCGAAGAACACATTGCGCAGCAGGTCCTCCATCGGCGGGCGTCCCAGCTGCAGGGCAAGCCCGCGGTAGCGGCCCCAGTGGTAGGGCACGGCGCCGCCGCCGTGCGGTATCACGAACCGCAGCGTGGGAAAGTCCCTGAACAGGTCCGACAGCACGAACTGCATGAAGGCGGCGGTGTCGCCGTTCAGGTAGTGCGCGCCCGTATGGTGGAAGTTGGGGTTGCACGAGCAGCTCACATGCACCATGCCGGGCACGTCCAGTTCGACCATCTTCTCGTAGAGCGGATACCAGTAGCGGTCCGTCATCGGGGGATCGGTCCAGTAGCCGTCGGACGGATCGGGGTTGATGTTGCAGCCCACGAAGCCCATCCCGTTCACGCAGCGCTCCAGTTCCGCCACGCACTCCGCCATGCCGGAGCGCGGTGACTGGGGCAACTGGCATACCCCGGCGAATTCGCGCGGGTAGAGCCGGGTGACGCGGTGGATCAGGTCGTTGCAGGCCTGCGCCCAGTGCCGGCTGGTCACCGCGTTGCCGACGTGGTGGGCCATGGCGCCGGCCATGGGCGAGAAGATCGTCATGTCCACGCCGCGCAGGCGCTGGGTGGCGATCTGGTGCGGCTCCAGGCTGTCGCGGATCTCGTCGTCGCTGATGCGCACGTCCGGGCTCAGGGCAGGCGCGCCGGGCTCGTCCAGCAGCGCCACCTGCCGGGCGCGGTAGTCGTTGAGCGCCCTGGGCGCGGTGGTGTAGTGGCCGTGGCAATCGATGATCATTGAGGTGGTCTCCGTGGCAGGGCGCGCGGGCCCCGGGGGGGTCAGTTCAGCTCGATGCCGGACTCGCGGATCAGCTTGTCCCACCCTGCCGACTCCTTGCGCGTGATGTCGCCGAGCTCCCTGGCCGAGGTCACGTGCAGGTCCACGCCCTGGGCCTCCAGCCGGCTGTCGAACGCCTTGTCGGCCGCCAGCCCGGACAGGGCCTTGCCCAGCCGGGCGATGACCGGTGCGGGCGTGCCCGCCGGCGCGTACAGGGCATACCACGTCGTGTATTCGAAACCGGGCACGCCCGCCTTGCCGATGAGGGGGATGTCCTTGTACGCGGCGGAGGTGGACGGCCCGGTGACCCCCACCACGCGGATCGCGCCCTTGTCGATCATTCCCTTCATCGAGGGCAGGCTGCTGAACATGGCCTGGACCTCGCCCGCGGCCAGGTCGGTCATCGCCTGGGAGGTTCCCTTGTAGGGCACATGCCGCGCGTCGATGCCCGCAGCACGCTTGAACATCTCGGCACCCAGGTGCGCCAGCCCGCCCACGCCGGCGGACGCGAAATTCACCGCTCCGGGATGCGCCCGGGCGTAATCGGTCAACTCCTTCACCGTGCGCACGGGCAGCTTGCTGGACACCACCAGCACGTGCGGACTGGTGGTCACCATGCCCACGGGCGCGAGCTGCGCGAGGACGTCCACGCGGTTCCTGGTCAGCAACGGCTGGATCACCACGTTGCCCGATGCCGCGAACAGCAGCGTGTAGCCGTCGGCTGGCGCCCGCGCCACGGTGTTCAGCGCCGGTACGCCGGCGCCACCGCCCAGGTTCTCCACCACCAGCGATTGCCCCAGGTCCCTGCCGAGCGATTGCGCCATTTCGCGGGCGATCACGTCGGCAGGGCCGCCCGCGGCGAACGGAACGACCACGCGGATGGGCTTTGCGGGATAGGGGTCCGCCTGGGCCAGGGCCGGCGGGGCGATCAAGGCAGTGCACGCGCACAGGGCTGCGCCGAAAAGGGCTCGCTTCGTCATCACGGTGTGTCTCCTGAAGGCCCTCGAAGTGGGGCCGCGGCGCGATCGTAGGAACGAAGCGGAGCGCCGCGAAGCGCGTTACGGCAGGCGTAACGCGGCTGGATGCGGGCCCTGATGCATCACGGATGCCAGGTGGAGCGCAGCGCCGCCACCGAGACGCCCCCCAGCTTCCAGGACAGCTGCGCCGCCGTACGCACCACGGCCGGTGCACAGGCCTGCAGCAGCGCCTGGGTCAGGCGGTCGATGGGGCCGGAGATGCTGACCGAGCCCAGCACCGCGCGCTGCGCGCCCTGCACGGCAGCCGACACGCTGGCCGCGCCCGCGCTGCGCTCGCCGCGCGTGATGCCGTAGCCTTCGCGCCGGATCCGGTCGTAGAGGGCGCCGTGCTCACCGAGGGCGGCCAGGATCACGCGGCCGGCCGAGCCGCGCTCCAGCGGCAGCAGCTCGCCGGGACGCACATGGCGGCGTATGCCGCGCGGCCCTTCGCAGCGCACGAGGCAGCTGCGGATGTCGCCCTCGTAAACATGGAAGGACGCGCTCTCGCCCGTGGCCGCGGACAGCTCCATGAGCAGCGGCTCGATGATGGCATTGACGTCGAATTGCGCCTGGTAGCGTGCACCGATCGCTCCCGCGCCGGGCCCCAGGCGCCATGCGCCATCGGCAGCGCGCTGCACGAGGAACCCCTCGTCGGCCAGGGTGCGCGCCAGGCGCAGCACGGTGGGCTTGTGCAGGCCGGTGCGCCGCGCCAGTTCGGCCAGCGGCACGAAGGCCTCGTCGCCGGAGAACGCCCGCAGCACCGCCAGCGCGCGCGCCACGGACTGGACCGGCTCCCTGGCCCCCGGCTGCGGCATGGCTCAGCGCGCGGCCCCGTGCAGCGGGAGCCCCGGCGCGTCCATGGACGCGCGCAGCACGCGGCCATGCGTGGAGTCGGTCACGTACAGCGTGCGCCGCCCTTCCCCGCCGAAGGCGAGATTGGTGGTGGAGCTGCCGGGCACGCCGCGCAGCACCTGCACCGGCTCCGCCCGGCCATTGAGCACCCAGACCACCCCCAGGCCCGGGTTGGCGACCAGCACGCGCCCCTCCTCGGCGTCCACGGCCAGACCGTCCGGGCCGCTGGGCCCGTAGGACGTGAAGAACTGGCTCACCTTGGCCACGCTGCCGTCGGGCAGCAGCGGCACGCGCCAGACGCAGTTGCCGCGCGTGACGGCCAGGTACAGCACGCGGCCGTCGGGCGAGAGCGCCACGCCGTTGGGACTGGGCACGTTGTGCAGCAGCAGGTCGAGCTGGCCGTTGGGGCGCAGGCGGTAGAGGCGCCCGGACGGATCGTGCAGGCCGCTCTGCCCCTGGTCGGTGAAGTAGAGGTTGCCCTCGGCATCGAAGACCAGGTCGTTCACGCCCTTGAAGCGCTCGCTGTTGCGGCGCTGCAGATAGGGGGTTACCTGGCCGGTGGCGACGTCCAGCCGCATCAGCCCGTTCTTGTAGTCGGTGATGAGCAGCGTGCCGGCGTCGAGGAACTTCATGCCGTTGGGCTCGCCGTCGTATTCGGCCACGAGGCTCCAGGCACCCTGCGGGTCGATGCGGAAGATGCGGCCCCAGGGGATGTCGCTCACGTAGAGGTTGCCGGCCTCGTCGAACACCGGGCCTTCGAGGAACGAATCGGTGACCGTGCCGCCGCGGTTTGCGTCGGCCCAGTCGCTGCGTTCCGGGCGCCGCAGGGATGCGGGCATGGCCGTGAAGGCTTCGAGCTCGCGGATCTGGGGGGCTTGCAGCAAGAACATGAAGAGGGGTTCCTTTCCTTGGAAACAGCGCTCAGGCCGCGACGCCGAAACCGTAGAGCCGCGCCGGGTTGTCGACCAGGATGCCATCCATCGCGGCGTCCGAGCCGGCCCAGGCACGCAGCAGGTCCACCAGCGCCGCATCGTCCACGGTGCCGGGCGCCTCGGTGGTGTGAGGCCAGTCGCTGCCCCACACCAGCCGCTGCGGCGCGGCCTGCACCAGGGCGCGGCCCAGGGGCAGCGTATCCGCATAGCCGGGACCGTGCACCGTGGAGCGCATGTAGGCGCCCGAGAGCTTGACCCAGGTGTTGCCGGCGTCCAGCAGCCCCCGCAGCACGCTGTAGGCCGCGCCGGCCGTGCCTCCGGCCGGGTCGATGCGCCCCAGGTGGTCGATGACCAGTGGCAGGGGCAATGCCCGCAGCAGGGGCGCCAGCGCCACGATCTGCTCCGGGTGCGCGAACACCTGGATGTGCCAGCCCCCGCAGTCCGGGTGGCCCGCCACCTGCCGCGCCAGGTTGGCCAGCATGTCGGGCGTGGTCTCGCCCCAGGACTGCGGCGAGACGAAGTTGACGCGCAGCCCCCGCACCCGCCGCGCCGCCAGGCGGGACAGCTCGGCGCCGGAGACGTCCTGCCCGACCACGGCCACGCCGCGCGCGCTGTCGCCCAGCTGGTCCAGCGCGTCGAGCGTGCAGGCGTTGTCGGTGCCGTAGGTGGACGGCGTGACCACCACCGCGCGCGACGTGCCCAGCCGCTGCTGCAGCCGGCGGTAGGCGGCCACCGGCGCATCGGGCGGCGTGCGCGGCCAGTGCGGCGACGGCGCGAACCGCCGGTCGAAGATGTGCATGTGGCTGTCGCTGGCCAGCGCGGGCAGCGCGCGCGAGGGACGGTTCGTTCCCACCGAATGGGGCACGGGTTCGGAGAGGTCGGGCAGATTCATCGTGTTCTAGTCGAGTTGGATGTTGCCTTTGCGCACTACCTCGCCCCACTTTGCATCTTCCTTTTTCAGGAAGGCGGCGAACTCGGCCGGCGTGGAGCCGATGGGCTGCGCGCCCAGGTCGCTCAGGCGCTGGCGCACCTCGTCTTCCTTCAGCACTTCGGTCAGTGCCTGCTGCAACTGCGCGGCAACGGGCGCGGGCGTGCCGGCGGGCAGGAACACGCCGTTCCATTCGTAGGCCTCGTAGCCGGGGATCACCGTCTCGGCCACGGTGGGCACGTCGGGCAGGCGCCTGGAGCGCTCGGGAGCGGACACGGCCAGCGCGCGCAGCTTGCCGCCCGCGACCAGCGGATAGGAGGCCGCCACGGTGCTGAACATGAAGTCCACCTGCCCGCCCATCACGTCGGCGATCGCGGGGCCGCCGCTCTTGTAGGGCACGTGCACCATGTCGAGCTGCAGTTTCTGGCGGAACAGCTCCGAGGCCAGGCGCTGCACCGTGCCGCTGCCGCCGGAGGCGAAGTTGAGCTTGCCCGGCTGCGCCTTGGCCCGGGCGATCAGGTCGTTCACAGTCTTGAGGGGCGAATCGGCCTTCACGATGAGCACGTTGGGCGCCAGCAGCACCAGCGACAGCGGCTGGAGCGCGCTGGCCGCATACGGCATCCTGGGGAACAGGTGCGGATTGATGGAGTACGGCGTGGCGTCGTACAGCATGGTGTAGCCGTCGGCCTGCGCCTTGGCCACGAAGCTCGCGCCGATGGTGCCGCTGGCGCCCGGCTTGTTGTCCACGATCACGCTGCCGCCCAGCCTGGCGCCCATGCGCGTGGCGATCACGCGCGCCACCGCATCGGCGGCGCCTCCCGGGGCATAGGGCACGACGATGGTGATGGGGCGCTCCGGGAAGGCGGCGTGGGCCAGTCCGGCGGCCAGGGCGATGGCCGCGACGAGGGGTTTGATGAAACGGTGCATGGGGTCTCCTTGGGTTTTCAATCAACGGAAAGAGGTGTCCCGATGCGGTGGCAGCGGGCGCAGGCAGTGCGCGGCTACTCCGCCTTCAGGTCCAGATCACGGGCGATCTGCGTGTAGGTGGCGACTTCGCGCTCCACCTGCGCGGTGAAGGCCTTGCCGCAGGTGGAGTCCGCGTCGAGCCCCAGGCCGCGCAGCTTCTCGGCAGCAGCGGCGCTGCCTGCGAATTCGCGCGCCACCTTTTCCAGTTGCAGCGCGACGGGCTCGGGGAGGCCGGCTGGCGCCAGCACGCCGTACCACGCATCGGCGGAGTAGTTGCCGCCGCCGGCTTCGGCGAAGGTGGGCACGTCCGGCAGCAGCGACGACCGCCGGGGCGACGCCACGGCCAGCGCCGCCAGCTTGCCACTGCGAATCTGCGGCAGCACCGAGCCCAGCGTGGCGAACGAGCTGTCGAGCTGACCACCCATCAGGTCGGTGACCACGGGCGCGGCTCCCTTGTAAGGCACGTGGTTGAGTTTCAGGCCATTGGCCCGCGCGAACATCTCGGTGGCGAAGTGGCCCGAGCTGCCCACGCCCGCGGTGCCCGCCGTGAGGCGGCCCGGTTCCTGGCGGGCGCGGGCCATGTAGTCGGCCAGCGTCTTCACCGGCAGGCCCTGCCCCACCACCAGCACCGTGGGGCTGGTGGCCACGGTGCACAGCGGCCTGAAGGACTTGACCGCATCGAACTTCACCCGGCCGCTGTAGAGCCCCGGGATCATCGTGTGGTTGGTGGCACCGAAGAGCAGTGTGTAGCCGTCCGCCGGCGCGCTGGCCACCGCCTGCGCGGCCAGGATCGTGTTGGCGCCGGGCTTGTTGTCGATGATGAACGGCTGGCCCAGCGTGCGGCTGGCATGGTCGGCGAAGGCGCGCGCCACCACGTCGGTGGGGCCGCCGGCCGCGAAGCCGACCACCAGCCTGACGGGCTTGGCGGGATAGACCTGCGCCTGCGCCTGGGCCGTGGCGGCGAATGCCCAGGCGGCGAACACACCAGCGGCAAGAATGCGCGAGGTCTTGAAGGAGGAGAGGTACATGGCGGTATCCAGCGCGTCAGGGCAGCAGCGCAAAGCGGTCGCGCTGGGCCAGCGAGCATTCGTTCATCACCGTGAGCGTGCGCTCGACCGTCGGCTCGCCCACCACGAAGGGATTGGGACCGGTGCCGCCCACCTCGCGCAGCCGGGCCAGCCTGCCCTGGGAGCCGTCCACGCGCGAATGGTTGGACAGCATCACGTCGATGCCTTCGGTGCGCGCCACCTGCGCCATGCGCTGCGTGGAGCGGCCATAGGCCTCCATGCGCGGAATGTCGGCACCGAAATTGAAGCCGGTGCCACCCCACAGCAGAACGCGGTGCCTGCGGCCCAGCCAGGTGACGTCGAACACCGGCGAGAGCGTGCCCCAGGTGTGGCCCGGCGTCATGTACAGCGTCAGGCTCGTGCCACCCAGCGTCAGGCGGTCTCCATCCCTGACCGTGATATCGCGCCGCGGCGGCGCGCCCCAGACGGCCGCGCGGAACTCCAGCCCCGTCTCCATCATGGTCCAGTCCGTGTCGCTCATCACCACGCGGGCACCGTACTTGTGCGCCAGGTAGGGCGCACCGCCGTAGTGGTCGCCATGGCCGTGGGTGACCACGATGTAGCGGATGCGCGCCGGATCCAGTCCCAGCTTGCGCAGGCCGCCCTCGATCAGCGCGGCGGCCTCGGCCTCGTTGTTGAGCGCATCGATCAGGATGATGCCCTCGGGCGTGTCGATGGCCCAGGCACTGGCCCAGTCGCCGCCCACAAAGTAGAGGTTGTCGAAGGCACGGCCGGGCGGCGGTGCCGGACGGTCGATGAGGGCTCGCAGCCCGTGGTCGGCATCCTCGCCCTGCCCCGGCCGGACGGCGGGCACGGGCTTGCACAGCTTCAGCACCTCGCCCAGGTCGCTGCCTGCGGCGCGCGTGGCCGCTGCGACATGGGCCGCAATGCTGGCCTCGGATGGCCGCTGCGCGGCCGGCGGCGAACTGCCGCAGCCCCACAGGGCGGCAGCGAGTGCTCCGGCGAGCAGTCCGCGGGAAAGTCGGTGGATCATGGTCTTGTCTCCTGGCCGGGCCGATGCGCTCACTGCTTGTCGATGCTCACCCTGGCGGCCACGGCTTCCCACAGCTGGCCATCGGCCTGGAGCTTGTCGCTGAACGCCTTGCCGCTCACCACGCGGGGCACCGCGCCCAGATCGTCGGCAAACGCCTGCACGTCGCTGCTGGCCATGGCCGTGGCGATCTCGCTGCGGAGCTTTTCCAGCACGGGGCCGGGCGTACCGCGCGGAGCCCACAGCCCCGTGAAGTTGACGACCTTGTAGCCCGGCACGCCGGCCTGCGCGAAGGTGGGCACGTCGGGCAGCGCCTTGAGGCGCTGGTCGCCGCTCACGGCCAGCAGCCGCACCTTGCCACCCCGCACCTGCCCCATCACGCCGGGGGTGGAGGCGATCTGGAAGTCGATGGTGCCGCTCAGCAGCGCCATCGTGGCCTCGCCCGCGCCCTTGAATGGCACGTGCGTGGCTTTCAACCCGCTGGCGCCCTCCAGTGCCGCGGTGGCGAAGTGCGGCATGGTGCCGGCGCCGCCGGTGCCGTAGTTCAGCTTGCCGGGATGGGCCTGCGAATAAGCCACCATCTCGCCCAGCGTCTTGAATGGCGAGCCGGCCGCCACCACCACCGCGGTGGGTGCGAAATTGAAGCCGGCCACGGGCACGAGGTCCTGCGCATGGTCCCAGGGCAGCTTCCTGAAGACCTGCGGGAGGATCGAGTAGGTCGTGTCGTTGGCCATGAGCGTGTAGCCGTCGCCAGGCGAACGTGCCACCTGCGCCGCACCGATGGTGCCGGTGGCACCGGCCTTGTTCTCCACGAAAAAGCTCTGGCCGGTCTGCTCGGTCAGCTTCTGCGCGATGCGGCGGGTCACCTGGTCCACGGCACCGCCTGGCGGATAGGGCACCACGATCTTGACGGGCTTGTCGGGATAGGCCTGTTGCGCCTGCACGCCCATGGCGGTGCAGGCCAGCACGAGCGCGGCGGCCAGGGGGAATGTCATGCGGGTCATGGGGATCTGTCTCCTTCGGTGTGTGAGGCGAACGCGCGTGGCGGCTTCAGTCCATGCGGATGCCGCCCGTGCGTATCACCCGGGCCCACTGCGCGGTTTCCGATTGCACGAACGCCTTGAACTCCTGCGCGCTGGACCCGACGCCCTGCACACCCAGTTCCGCGAAGCGCTTCTTCATTTCGGGGCTGGCGACGACCGAGCGGGTTTCCGTCTCCAGGCGCTGCAGGATGGGCTGGGGCGTTCCTGCGGGCGCGAACAGGCCGTTCCACTCATTGACCTGGAAGCCCGGCAGGCCGGACTCGGCCACCGTGGGCACCTGCTCCCAGCCCGGCGCGCGCTGGGCCGAGGTCACGGCGAGCGCTCGCAGCTTGCCGCTCCTGACGAACGGGCCGCTGGCCGTGGTGGCGCTGAACATCAGATCCACCTGGCCGCCGATCAGGTCGGTGAGCGCGGGCGCGCCGCCGCGGTAGGGAATGTGCGTCATCGACACATGGGCGCCCTGCTTGAACAGTTCGCCGGCCAGATGCTGCGCGCCGCCATTGCCGGCCGAGGCATAGGTCAGCAGGCCCGGCTTCGCCTTGGCGGCCTGCACCACGTCGGCCACGGCCTTGAAGGGCGACGCGGCGGGCACCACCATCAGCAGCGGCGCCTGCATGACGAGCGAGATGGGGGCGAAGTCCTTGGCCGTGTCGTAAGGCAGCTTGGCGAACAGGCTCGGATTGACGGTGAAGGCCGTGGCGTCCAGCAGCAGCGTGTAGCCGTCGGGCTGCGCCTTGGCGACGGCCGCCGCGCCGATGGTGCCGCTGCCGCCGGGGCGGTTGTCCACCACGACCTGCTGGCCCAGGCGCTCGGACAGCTGCGTGGCCAGCAGGCGTGCCGTGTTGTCGGCGTTGCCGCCCGCCGGGTACGGCACGACGAGCTTGATGGGTTTGTCGGGCCACGCGCCCTGCGGCTGGGCCTGCACCGCCTGCGGGCTGGCGGCGCCGAATGCGACAGTGATGGCAGCCAGTGCCTGCACGGCAAGCGCTGCAGGCCATCTCGGATGGATTCTTGAATGCATGGATGTCTCCGGTCCAGGGCTGCGCAAGGCCGCCTCTTCGTGTTTTCGTTCTGCTCCGGGGCCGGACACGGGCCCGGCCCCGGATCGGGCGCGCACCTGCGGCGCGCCCTCCTGTCACCGCCGGTCTTTCGCCGGTCAGCCCGCCATGGCCGGAGCACGCTCCAGCACGGCCAGCAGGTTCTTCGCCGCGCCCACGCCCATGTTCACATAGGCATCGCTGGTCACTCCGCCGATGTGCGGCGAGAGGACGAAGTGCTTCTCTCCCTGGAACGGGTGGCCGGCGGTCATCGGCTCCACGGCGAAGCTGTCCAGGCCCGCCGCCATCACATGACGGGAACGCACGGCCTCCAGCAGCGCCGCCTCGTCGATCAGGCCGCCGCGCGCGGTGTTCACCACGATCACGCCGCGCTTGCACTGCGCCAGCGTGGCCGCGTTCAGCATGCCGCGGTTCTCGTCGGTCAGCGGGCAATGCAGCGAAATCGCATCCGACTCGCGCCAGATGGATTCGAGCGACACGCTCTGCACGTAGTCCGGCAGGTTCTTCGCGAACGGATCGAAGCCGATCACCCGCATGCCGAGCGCATCGGCCATCTTCGCGAAGCGCAGGCCGATGGCGCCCAGGCCCACCAGGCCCACGGTGCGGCCGCCCAGCTCCAGGCTCTTGTGCGTGGCCTTGTCCCAGTGGCCGGCATGCATGCGCGCATCCAGCTCCACCACCGACTTGGCGCAGGCCAGCAGCAGCGCCAGCGCCTGCTCGGCGACCGCGGCGGCGTTGGCACCCACGGCGGCCACCACCTCGATGCCGCGCGCTTTCGCCGCGACCTTGTCGATGGTGTCGGTGCCGCTGCCGTGCTTGGAGATCACCTTGAGCGACGGCGCCGCGTCCATCACGGCCGCGCCCACCTTGCCGTAGCGCACGATCATGGCTACCGGGTCATGCTGGCGGCACAGCGCCACGAGGTCGTCCTCGGTGGGCGTCTTGCCGGCATAGACGATCTCGAAACCCTCGAGCAGATCCAGGGCCTGTTGCGCCAGGTCGGCGCCGGTGATGATGATGGTACGGGCGCTCACAGCGTTTCCCCTTCCTTGAGCACGCCGGCGGCGCGCAGTGCGGCCGGCAGCCACTTCGATGCCGTGTCGCCGCGGGCGATGGCCTCGATGCGTGCGGCCTCGTCGGCCACCTTCTTGTCGGCCAGGGCCATCATGGCGGGGGCCTTGGCGCGCTCGATCACCACCACGCCGTCGGCATCGCCCACCACCAGGTCGCCCGGGTTCACCACGGCGCCGCCGGCGGAGATGGGGTGGTTGATTCGGCCGGGCACGAACTTGGTGGGCCCGGCAGGATTGAAGCCCGCGCTGAACACGGGGAAGTCGAGTTCCAGGATCTCCAGCTTGTCGCGGATCGCGCCATCGACGATCACGCCGGCCAGGCCGATCTTCTTGCAGGCGCTGAGCATCAGCGTGCCCATCAGCGCGGCGGTCTGGTCGCCCTTGCCATCGATCACCAGCACGTCGCCGGGCCTGGCCAGAGCGATGGCCGCGTGGATCATGAGGTTGTCGCCGGGGCGCACCTCGACGGTGAAGGCCGGGCCCGCCACCTTCATGTCCTGCTGCACGGGGGACACGCGGGCGTGCATGGTGCCGCGGCGGCCGGCCACGTCGGCCAGGATGGCGGCCTGGAAGGTCGCGGCTTTGGCGACGACGTCGGCGCTCACGCGCTCGATGTCGCGGATGACTTCGGGGAGTTGGCTCATAGTGGTTGTTTCCAATGCGATGGAGAAAGAGGAGAAGAAAAAAGAGCGCGGGAGGAACGGCTGCGGCTTCAATCGGCCTTGATGTTTCCGTCCTTGATGACCTTCGCCCACTTGGCGGAATCGGCCTTCTGCAGATCGCCCAGCTGCTTGGGCGTGCCGCCGACCAGCGTCACACCCAGCTTGTCGGCCAGGGCCACGACAGCCGGATCTTTCAGAACCTTGTTGATTTCCTGGTTGAGGCGCTGCACCACGGCGGCGGGCGTTCTGGCAGGCGCGAACACGCCCTGCCACTGCTCGACCACGAAATCCTTCATGCCGGCCTCCCCCATGGTGGGGACGGCGGGCAGCGCCTGGAGCCGCTGCGCGGAGGTGACGGCGAGCGCGCGCAGCTTGCCGGCCTGCACGTGCGGCAGCGCGGCGGCCGCGGGCGCGAACATGAATTGCACCTGGCCGGCCAGTGTGTCCTGCAGGGCAGGCGTGTCGCCCTTGTAAGGCACATGGATGAAGCGCGCGCCGGTCTGCTGCTGCAGCAGTTCACCCTGCATCTGCAGGATGGTGCCGTTGCCGCCGGACGCATAGGCCAGCTGGCCGGGCTGCGCCTTGGCCGCGGCCACGAGGTCGGCCACGGTCTTGAAGGGCTGGTCCGCGTTCACGACCAGGATGTGCGGGATGGTGCCGATCGTCACCACCGGCTCGAAGCCGGAAATCGGATCGTATGGCAGTTTGCCCAGGAGGTGCGGCGCGATGGCCTGCGGGCCGATCGTGGTGCCGAGCAGCGTGGTGCCATCGGGGGCGGCCTTGGCCACGAAGGCGGCGCCGATGGTGCCGGTGGCGCCGGCCCGGTTGTCCACGATCACGTTGGTGTTCAGGGCCGGGCCCAGTCGCTGCGCCACGTTGCGGCCCAGCACGTCGGTGCCGCCGCCCGGCGGGTACGGCACGACCCAGGTGATGATCTTGCCGGCGGGCCAGTCGGATTGCGCGATCGCGGGCCGGGGCGCCGCGGCCAGGGAGCCGAGCAGCAGCGCGCCCGCGGAGGCGATCAGGCTGCGGCGGCCGATGCCGGCGGCACCCGCGGGAGACGTCGATGGATGAAGGGAGTCGGTCATGGCTTGTCTCTTTGTGGTTGTTGTGAAGGGAATTCAGGGCGCGGCCTGCACGGGGGAGAAACCGTAGAGAGCCGCCGGGTTGTCCACCAGCACGCGCTGCAGCGCGGCGCGATCGCCCGCCTGCCGCGCCCAGTCGGCCAGGCGGTCCACCTGCAGCGCGTCGTCGGGCAGCGGCTGAACGCCGGCCGTGGCCGTGGCGTGGGGCCAGTCGCTGCCCCAGACCACGCGCTCCGGCGCCGCGCGCAGGTAGCCGGCGGCCAGCGCGTCCAGCGCCGGGTCGTCCACCGCATGCCGTTCGCTCACGATGTAGCCGCCGGACAGCTTCACCCAGGCGCGCCCGTCCTGCAGCAGCTCCAGCAGCAGCGCATGGGCGGGGTGGCGGCCGGCGAGCGCGGGCGCAATGCGTCCGAAGTGATCGAACACC
The DNA here is from genome assembly GCF_042847045.1 of Acidovorax sacchari. NCBI lineage: Bacteria > Pseudomonadati > Pseudomonadota > Betaproteobacteria > Burkholderiales > Comamonadaceae > Acidovorax > Acidovorax sacchari. The sequence goes on along the minus strand of NZ_AP035783.1, from coordinate 2,509,941 downwards.
AGCGGCACCGGCAGCTGGCGCAGCACGCCCGCCTGTTCGACCAGCAGGTCCGGTGCCATCAGCAGTTGCAGATGCCAGCCGAGCGGCGCGATGCGCCGCGCCAGCGGCAGCAGCGAATCCACCGTGCCGGCCACGCCCAGCGACAGGTTGAGCCGCACGCCGCGCACACCCGCCTCGTGCAGGCGCAGCAGTTCGGCATCGCTCTCCTGGCCGCCGATCACCGCCACACCGCGCGCATCGGCCCCGAATGCCGCCAGTCCTTCCAGCATGCAGCGGTTGTCGGTTCCGTAGGTGGAGGGCGTGACCAGCACGGCGCGCGTGGTGCCGATGCGCCGCTGCAGCGCGCGCAGGTCTTCCACGCACGCGTCCGGCGGCCGCAGGCGGGCCGCGGGGTGGGCCGGAAAGCGGCTGTCATACAGGTGGACGTGGCAGTCGCAGGCGCCCGCAGGCACCGGCGTACGGGGCGCGGCGGTGCCGGCCGAGAAGCGCACGGTCGTGGCGGGGCTGTCGTCGCGGGCCATGGCGAGCGTCATGCGTCAGCGTCGGATTGCGGCGGACGGAATCAGTCGAGGCTGGCGCCGGAATCCTTGACGATCTTGGCCCAGCGGGGCACTTCGGCCTTGAGCAGCGCGCTGAATTTCTCGGGCGTGCCGCCCAGCACGTCGCCGCCCTCGGACTTCAGCTTCTCGGCCACGTCCGGCTGGGCGAGCGCCTGGTTGATGGCCTTGTTGAGCGTCTGGATGATCGGCGCGGGGGTGCCCGCGGGCGCCAGCACGCCGAACCACGATGCAGCCTCGAAATCCTTGTAACCGGACTCGGCCAGCGTGGGCGTGTCCGGCAGCTGGGCCGAGCGCTTGAGGGAGGTGATCGCCACCGCGCGCAGCTTGCCGTTGCGCACCTGGCCGAGAAGCGTGGGCACCGCCGACATGTACAGGTCGATCTGCCCGCCCACCAGGTCGGTCATGGCCTGCGAGGCGCCCTTGTAGGGCACGTGGCGCAGCTTGATGCCGGCGGCGTTCTCGGCCAGTTCTCCGGCCAGGTGGGCCACGGTGCCGTTCCCGGAGTAGCCCAGCGTGATGCCGTCGGGCTTGCCCTTGGCGGCGGCCACCACGTCGGCGAAGGTCTTGTAGGGCGAATTGGCGGGCGCTGCCATCACGATCGGCGCGGACGACACCAGCGCCACCGGAACCAGGTCCTTGAGCGGGTCGTAGGGCAGCTTGGCGTAGAGCGAGGGATTGATGGCCAGGTTGCTGGTCTGGCCCATGACGAGCGTGTAGCCGTCCGGCGCGGCCTTGGCCGCAGCGTCCACGCCCAGGTTGCCGCCGGCGCCGGGGCGGTTGTCCACCACCACGTTCCACTTGTGCTGGTCGGTGAGCTTCTGCGCCACGGTGCGCGCGATCATGTCCGTACCGCCGCCCGGCGGGAACGGCACGATGAGGCGGATGGGCTTGCTGGGATAGGCGGCCTGGGCGTGCACGCCGCCGGCGCTCAGGGCGGCGGTGGCGGCCAGGGCCAGCAGCAGGGCGCCGCGGCGCGGCAGGGCAAGGCGGGAAGCCGGAAGGTAAGGCATGTCGGTTGTCTCCGTTGTGTTTGTCGGCCCGGCGCCGTGGCGGTGAAGGCCCGGCGTGATGCGACTTTAGAAAAACGTTTCGCTGCATACAATGATGTTTCGCACAATGCAACGCATACTGCCATGAGCAACCCTTCCCGCACCCGACCCCGGCCCATCTCCGCCGCTCCGCCCCCCTCCCCTTCGCCCGCATCCACTCCGCAGGCATCGCCCTCCGACGCCGGCGGCGCCGAGCCGCCCGCCACCGCCCGCGACGGCGGCGTCACCGCCGTCACGCGCGCATTGCAGGTGCTCGCGGCCTTCGCCGTGGGGGAATCCCGGTTGTCTCTCGCCGAACTGAGCCGGCGCTGCGCGCTGCACAAGACCACGGTGCTGCGGCTCGCGCGCACGCTGGCGCAGTCCGGGTACCTGGTGCAGCGCGAGGACGGCGACTGGCGGCTGGGGCCCGCCGCGGGCTGGCTGGGCGCGCGCTACCAGGCGGGCTTCGACGTGCAGAACGTGCTGGAGCCGGCGCTGCGCGCCCTCACGCAGGCCACCGGAGAGAGCGCGGCCTTCTATGTGCGGGAAGGCGAGGTGCGCACCTGCCTCGTGCGCGTGGAAGGCCCCCAGGCCCTGCGGCACCATGCCCGCATGGGCGAAGGCCTTCCGCTGGACCGGGGATCGCCGGGCCGCGTGATCCTGGCCTTCTCCGGCGCTCCCGGCACCGAGTACGAACGCATCCGCCAGCGCGGATACCACTGGTCCATCGGAGAGCGCGAACAGGGCGTGGCCACGGTCTCCGCACCGGTGTTCGGGATGCACTGGCGGCTGCTGGGCTCGGTGTGCATCTCGGGGCCCGCATCGCGGCTGCAGGCGGAAAAGCTCGAGGCGCTTGCGCAGACCGTGGTCGCGGCGGCCAACCAGCTGTCGTACGCGCTGGCCGGCAGCGCGGCAGCGCCCGGGGGCACCGGCGTGCGCGCCAGCCACTGGCATCCGTGATACCGTTTTCGCTCACCGCCCATTCGAACGACGACAGGAGACGACCACAGTGAGCCGCTACCCCCTTCCCGAACTGAACACGCTGCCCGAGGACATCCAGGCCCGCATCCTCGAAGTGCAGGAAAAGGCCGGTTTCATCCCGAACGTGTTCCTGGCCTTCGCGCGCCGGCCCGCCGAATGGCGCGCCTTCTTCGCCTACCACGACGCGCTGATGCTCAAGGAGGAAGGCTCGCTCACCAAGGGCGACCGCGAGATGATCGTCACCGCCACCAGCGCGGCCAACCAGTGCCTCTACTGCGTCGTGGCCCACGGCGCGCTGCTGCGCATCTACGAGAAAAAGCCCTTCGTGGCCGACCAGGTGGCCGTGAACCACCGCAAGGCCGACATCACGCCGCGCCAGCGCGCCATGCTCGACTTCGCCATGAAGGTCTGCCAGCAGTCGCAGGCGATCGGCGAGGACGACTTCGCCGCGCTGCACGCCCACGGCTTCGACGACGAGGACATCTGGGACATCGCCGCCATCACGGCCTTCTTCGGGCTCTCCAATCGCATGGCCAGCTTCGCGGGCATGCAGCCCAATCCGGAGTTCTACCTGATGGGGCGGGTGCCTCGGCAGCGCTGACGAAGGACATTGACCGGACGGGCCTGGCTCATCCATACTGGCTGCACGACGGGACTCGAAGAATTCCCGCGTGCAAGACCTGCATATCGAGGGAGGAAAACCATGGAACCCGTGCTTCATCGCACACGGGCGGCGTTGCCATCGCTCGCCGCCATCGCCGCCATCGCCGCCATCGTCGCCGGCACCACCACAGCGCCCGCATGGGCCCAGGCCGATCCGGCCACGGCCAGGGACTTCGAAAACCCCCCACTGCTGGAGCTCCAGCGCAAGGCGCCCCAGGCCGTCGTGCTGCAGGAGCCGCCTGCCGGCGGACAGGCCGCCGGCACAGCCACGAGGGCCCTGCGGCTCAAGCCGTTCTCGAACGTCCTGAACGCGGCCTCGCTGTCGCCGTCGCATGAGGCGTCGCTCGACCTGAACGTCGTCTACACCGAGGGCACCCTCTGGAATCCGGCCACGCAGCGCAGCGACCGGGTCAGGCTGCGCAGCTACCAGGGCTCGAGCGTGAATCCCCGAACGCCGTTCGTCTCGCCGATGCTGGAGGTCCGTCCAGGCGACACCATCCGCATGCGGCTCCACAACCGGTTGCCGCCCGATGCCGGCTGCATCCAGCCGCAGGATGGCGTCAACACGCCCCACTGCTTCAACGGCACCAACCTGCATACCCACGGCCTGTGGGTCAATCCTGCGGGCAACGGCGACAACGTGCTCATCTCGATCAATCCGGGGGTGAGCTTCGAGTACGAATACAACATTCCGTCGGACCACCCTGCGGGCACCTATTGGTACCACACCCACCGGCACGGCTCGACCGCGCTGCAGGTCGCCAGCGGCATGGCGGGCGCGCTCGTCGTCCGCGGCAACCGCCTCCCGGCCCCCGGGAAGAACGGCGACCTGGACACGCTGCTGCGCTCCACGCCCCGGCAGTCGTTCCGCGAGCGGGTACTGGTGTTCCAGCAGATCCAGTACGCCTGCCGCGACCAGAACGACTACATCAAACGCAACGCGGATGGCAGCTACCGCTGCGATCCGGGCGACGTGGGCGGCATCGAGCATTACGCGGCCGTCGGCCCCGGGGACGTGGCGCAGTTCGGCCCGAAAACCTGGGAGAAATCCGGCCGCTATACCAGCATCAATGGCGAGGTGCTGCCCACGTTCCGGAATGCGCGGGCCGGCCAGATCGAGCGCTGGCGCGCCATCCATGGCGGCGTGCGCGACACCATCAACCTGCAGTTCCGCAAGATGCGTTCCGGAGCACCCACCGCCGAGGGCCTGAAGCCCGGCGAGCAGGACGCCTACATCGCGCAGTACTGCACGGGCGCCCCCCTTGCCCAGCACCTGGTCGCGGCCGACGGCTTGACGACCGCAGCGGCCATGCCGTCGAAGGAAACCGTCTACCAGCCCGGTTACCGCTGGGACACGCTCATGGTCTTTCCCGAGCCGGGCGACTACTGCGTGATCAATGCGGCCGCGCCGCCGTCGGCCAGCGTGAACCAGCGCACGCCCTCACGCCAGCTGCTGGCGACGGTACGGGGCGTGGCGCCCGGGAACCCCGTGCCACAGGACATATCGGCCTACCTGGCCCGGGAGCTGGCAGCGGCAGCGGCCGTCAACATGCCTGCGGACGTGCGCCCGGAGGTGGTTTCCGATCTGCGCGAGGGGCTGAAGCTCACAAGCTTCGTGCCCCATCCCGCCATCGGGGATGGCGAAGTCACCGGCACCCAGCTGCTGGCGTTCAACATCGACCTGAACCAGAAGCCGATCCAGTTCCAGGTGAACGGCAAGCCATTCGAGCCCGGCCGCATCGACCGCGTGCTCACCCTGGGCGGCGTCGATGAATGGACCCTCCAGTCGGACCTCGCGAGCCACCCTTTCCATATCCACGTGAACCCGTTCCAGGTGGTCCGCATCATGGATCCAGAGGGCAAGGACGTCTCCCTGCCGGGTGCCAGGGACATCGATCCCTCCGACGGCACGGCCGATCCGCAGTGTCCAGGCCTCAAGGGCGTCTGGAAGGACACGCTCTGGATCAAGAACAGTGCGACCGAGACGCATCCGAAGGGCAAGTACACGGTCATCGTGCGGACGCGCTACCAGCGCTACATCGGGGACTACGTGCTGCATTGCCACATCCTCGACCACGAAGACCAGGGAATGATGCAGCTGGTGCGCGTGGCGCTGCCCGACGGCGCCGGCGGCACCAGCACGGGCCACCGGCATTGAGCCCATCGCCGCGGGTCCGATATGCAGGGAAAAAACGACCCAATGCAAGTACTGCCCGCACGGGGACTGGGTCTTCCTGCCGTGGCGCCGCGGCTTCGTGGACATGTACGAGCGGGCGGCTGCAGTGCTTGCGGGCAACCTGCAGTTCGCCATGCCGCACCGCAACGCGCTCACGGGGCCCTATGCGCTCACGGACGGTCTCGTCGGGCCCGATGTGATCCGCCAGATCTATTCGGAAATCAGCGGCCCGGTCGACCGGGAGCGCCTCGCCAATTTCTCGGCACTCTTCGATCCGGCAGCGCGGGAAGCGCCGCTCTGGCGCCGGTCCGCCACCCGTGACCCTCCGTCCGCGCGTGCCGTGGCCCCCGGAAGGCAACACCCGCACCGCATCCCCTACGCCCTCACACCCAGGCCACCTCCATGACTTCCCAGACGAATTCCCACGCACGCAACGCATCGGCATCCTGGTGTTTCCTGATTTCGAACCGCTTGATGTCTGGGGCTTCATCGAGGCGTTCTCCATAGCCCGCTTCATCGGCACCGGCTACAGCCAGCCGCCAGGGCCGTGCCCTTTCGAAATCCTGCTGATTTCCAACGAATGCCGATCCGCAGCAGGCGGCACGCCCGCTCCCGTGCGAAGCTTCAACGGTCCACGCGTGGTGCCGGACCGGTCCCGCGACGAGGCGCTGGAGCAGCCGCCGGACCTGCTGATGGTGCCTGGAGGCCGGGGCGTGAACCACCTGCTGGATGGTGGCGGCACGGAGGAACTGGCGCAGTTGCTGGACTGGCTCCGCGCCATGGATGGCCGGGTATCCGTTCTCGCCTCCGTCTGCACCGGAGCGGCCCTGCTGGCCAAAGCGGGGTTGCTGGACGGACAGCCGGCCACCACGAACCAGCAGGCATTCGGCTGGGTGGCCGGCTTCGGCCCCGGGGTGCTTTGGGACAACACATCGCGCTGGGTGGATGCGGGCCACCATGTCACCTCGGCCGGCGTCTCCGCCGGCACCGACATGGCCTGGCACCTCGTGTCCCGGCTCGCAGGCCGCGCGGTAGCCGAAACCGCGGCCCTGGTCGCCGAATACGGCTGGCATCGCGGCCCTGGTCGCCGAATACGGCTGGCATCGCGACCCTGCCCAGCCGATCTTCTATCCGCAGCAGGCAACCGTCCCCTCGGCAAACTGACCGCAGGCAGGCATGCCGCGCTCCTCGTGGGATCGCATCCTGCCGCAGCAGCGGTGATCCCCGGTCACTCCCCTGCGCGCAGCAGCCCCCAGAGCATGCGCACCAGTTCATCCTCGAAAGCCGGCTGGCCGAGCAGCGGCGAATTCTCCAGCGATGCGCTGCGGATCGCCCCCATCACCGCGCGGGTGGCCACGAACATCATGGCCGGCGTGGGTGGCCGCACCGAGGCATCGCCGGCCTCCACCAGCCGGGCCAGCGCCATGGCGTTGCGCTCGGCGCCCTCGCGCAGCGCGGCGGTGAAGCGGTCATGCTGGTCCACGCGCCAGCCCAGGCGCACCATGGCGCGCCGCACGCGGGACTGCCCGCCCGTGCCGAAGGCCGATACCAGCAGCCGGACCATGTCCTGCAGCACCTCGCGCACGGGCCGCTGCCGGGCCAGCGCGTCGTCCAGCATCTGCTGCAGTTCGCGCTGCACCCGTTCGCGCTCGCGGTCCACCATCGCCAGCAGCACGGATTCCCGGGACGGGAAGTACTGGTAGAGCGTGCCGATGGACACCCCCGCCACCTGGGCGATGCGGTTGGTGGTCAAGGCGGTGTCGCCATCGTTTTCCACAATCTGAGCAGTGGCTCCGAAAATGGCCTCGATGGTCTGCCGCGCGCGCTCCTGGGTGGGCTGGCGCCGCATGCCCACGGGGCTTGCGGAGGGGGATGTTCGTTTCGTGGCCATGGGAAAAAATGTGAGCGCTAGGCGAGTAGCGGACGCGTTCCAAAACTGAATAATGCTCAGAAATGCGCGACGCCGCAACCACGATCACGGGCCGCGCGTTTTTTCCGAAAGGATCGACCATGCACACTTCCGCCTCCGCCCGCCCCGGACTCCATGGCACCGCCGTGCTGCCGGTGCGCAAGCTCGCCGTGGACATGGCGCAGGGCTTCCCGCGCCGCTGGCACGGCGGGGACGCCTTCCGCACCCAGTTCTTCAATGCGCTGTCGATGAGCTTCCCGGTGGGCGAGCAGTTCTTCATCGACTCGGTGCGTGCCGCGGCGGACCGGCTCGAACCCGGCCGCCCCGATCACGACGCCCTGCGCTCCATGGTGCGCGGCTTCGTCGGACAGGAGGCCACGCACCGCCACATCCACGGCCTCTACAACGCCGAACTCGAGCGGCAGGGCCTGGACAACCAGTGGCAGCACCGGGCCCGCGCACGCATCGCCCGGCTGCACGAGCGCACCGCCAATCCCCTGCACGCGCTGGCCATCACCTGCGCCTACGAGCATTTCACCGCCCTGCTGGCCGATGGCACGCTGCGCTACCCGCGCTGGCTGGAAGGCGCCGATCCGCGGATGCAGACCATCTGGCGCTGGCACGCGGCGGAGGAAACAGAGCACCGCGCCGTGGCCTTCGCGCTCTACGAGGCCCTCGGCGGCCGCCACGACTGGCGGGTGCGCTGGTACCTCTATGTCGGCATGGTGTTCATGGTGGACTCGGTGCGCCAGACCCTCGTGAACCTGCGCAGCGACGGCAGCCTGTGGCGCCCGGGCACGTGGGTGAGCGCGGTGCGCATGTTCTGGGGCCGCGACGGTGTCGCCTGGCGGAGCCTGCCGGCGCTGCTGCGCTACCTGCGCCGGGACTTCCACCCCGACCGGGAGCATGCCGCGCCCGGGGCCGCGGAACTGGCGCAAAGCTGGCTCGCGGCAAATGCCGACCGGCTGCGCACCGTGGGCCCCGCCGCCCGGGCCGCCTGAGCGGCTCAGCGCGTGGCGGCGAACTCGCCGCGCTGCAGCTCGGCGACGCCGTTGCCCCGGGCATCCCGCGCGCCGAGGTCCGCCCCCTTCGCGGCGAGGTCCCGCAGCAGTTCGGCGCGCTGGAACAGCGCCGCGTACATCGCGGCCGTCTGGCCCGCGTTGTTGCGCTGGTCCGGCGCGCAGGCCGTCTGCACGAGGCGGCGGGCGATCGCCATTTCGCCCTTGAAGATGGCGCCCATCAGGGCGGTGTTGCCGCGCCGGTCCTGCGCACAGGGATCGGCACCGGCCTTCAGCAATTGCTCGACCACCTCGCGGTGGCCGTGGTAGGCGGCGAGGATGAGCGGCGTGTACCCCTTCTCGTCGCGCACGTTCAGGTCGTAGCCCGCCGCCACGAACTCGCCCACCATGTCCGAGCGCCCCTGGCGCGCGGCGTCGAAAAGATACTGCCGCAGTTGCGCCTGCAGCCGGGCGGGATCCTGGGGTGCGGCGGCAGCGTCAGGGGCCACCGCCCGGGGCGGTGGAGCTTCGGGGGCGGCCGGGGCCGCCAGGGCCGGGGCACAGGCCGCGAGACCCGCGGCCAGGCACCAGGCCGGAAGGCAAAGGCTGCGCATGGAGTCCTCCTTCGCAAGGGGCCGGCCGCCACCACGGTGGCGTGCGGCCGGCTTCGTGGAACGCCGCGGTCTCAGTCCTGCAGGGCGGCGGCGAGCTGCTTCACGCGCGCCAGGTCGCCCTTGGCCACGCGGGCCACGCCCGTGCCGTATTCGGGATCGGCCTTGTAGAGGAACGACAGGATGATGTGCTTGCTCTCCGCATCGGCGCCCGCGAGGGATTCGCCGAAGCTCTGGATCAGGTCCTGCTGCTCCTTCTTGCCGTAGCTGCGGTACAGGTCACCGGCCTGCTTGAAGTTCTGCTCCTTCGCGATCTTCGCCTGCTGGGTCGTGCCCGTGAGCGGCAGTTGGCTGTAGCGCGCGGTGGGATCCTGCGGGCGCGGTTCCAGGCGGCTGGGCTCGTAGTTCACGCCGCTGGTGGTGTGGCCGGTGTTCAGGGTGCCGTCCTGGTTGCCGTTGTTCACCGCGACGCGGGGGCGGTTCACGGGCAGGGACAGGCCGTTGGTGCCGACGCGGTAGAGCTGGGTGTCCGCATACGAGAACACGCGGCCCTGCAGCAGGCGGTCTTCCGACGGCTCGATGCCGGGCACGATGTTGGCCGGCGCCATCGCCACCTGTTCGGTCTCCTGGAAGAAGTTGTCCACGTTCCTGTTCAGGACCATCTGGCCGATCTTGCGCTCGGGAATGCCGGGCCAGATCTTGGTGGCGTCCAGCGGATCGAAGTCGAACTTGCCGAGGTCTTCGGGCTTGAGCACCTGGATGTACAGGTCCCACCTGGGAAAGTCGCCCTGGCGGATGGCATTCACCAGGTCGTTCGTCATGTGGCTGTAGTCCTTGCCCTGGACCTGCTCGACCTGTTTCGGGTCGAGGTTCTTCAGGCCCTGCAGGCTCTTCCAGTGGAACTTGACGTAGTGCACCTGGCCCTGGGCGTTCACGAACTTGTAGGCATGCACGCTGTTGCCGTCCATGAAGCGGTAGCCCGCGGGCGTGCCCTCGTTCGAGTAGAGCAGCGTGAGCGTGCGCGTGGCCTCCGGCACGTGCGAGAAGAAGTCGAAGCGGCGCGAGTCGTCGTCGAGGTTGCTGCGCGGATCCGGCTTGAACGCGTGGACCATGTCGGGGAACTTGATCGCGTCGCGGATGAAGAAGGTGGGGAAGTTGTTGCCCACGAGGTCCCAGTTGCCTTCGGACGTGTAGAACTTGGTGGCGAAGCCGCGCGGATCGCGCAGCGTCTCGGGCGAATGGTTGCCGTGCACCACGGACGAGAAGCGCACGAACACCGGGGTGCGCTCGCCGGGGCGGAAGAGCTTGGCCTTGGTCAGCGCGGAGATGTCTTCGGACGCGGTGAATTCACCCTTCACACCCGTGCCGCGCGCGTGCACCACGCGCTCGGGGATGCGCTCGCGGTCGAAGCGCTGGAGCTTCTGGATGAGCTGCACGTCCTGCAGCAGGCTGGGTCCGTTCGGGCCCGCCGTCTGCGAGTTCTGGTTGTCGCCGACCGGCGCTCCGTTGTCGCGCGTGAGCACCGATTGCGCGAACGCGGCCGGTGCCATGGCCGCATGCAGCACGACGGCTGCGGTCACAAGTCTCTGGAATTTCATGGGGACGACTCCACTCCGTGGTTGGTGAAAAACGGAGCGAATCATCGGCGGGCGGACAGCTCGGCAGCAAGAGGGCCGGAACTATGGCGTCCATCAAATTTTCCGATGAGTGGAATTTGCAACCTTTGCCGCCATCATCGGATAGCCCTCGAATCCAATCATCTTCATGCTATTTTTTCAGTAGCATGAAAATGGAATCTGCAATTCCTGCTTGCACTGCCGAGCAACTGGTTACGCCCGGCCGCCGCTCACCGGTGGGCGTTGATGGATGCCAGGATGCCCAGCGTGAAAAGCGCGCAGGCGGCCCATTGCAGGGGCGCTGGCCAGTGGCCCTCGAGCGCGAAGGAGTACACGATGGCGAAGAGCGTCTCGCTCACGATCAGCTGGCCGCAGAGGCTGGCGGGCAGCCGCTGGCTCGCCACGTTCCAGAGGATGGTGGCCAGCCAGCTCGATCCGAAACCGATGGCCGCGCACACCGCCGCGAAGGTGGCGATGCCGGGCTGCGCCGCGATGGCGGACAGGGGGCTGCCCGCCACGAGCCAGAGCAGCACGCCGCCCAGGCCGGTGGCCAGCCCCAGCCAGTTGGCCCAGTCCGTGGCGCCGACCTCCGGATGCCGCTGCAGCCAGCGCGCATTCAGGATCGCGAAGGCGGTCCAGAACACCAGTGCCACCAGGGCGATGCCGATGCCGCGCCAGAAGGTGGGCGAGGCGGCCGCGCCCTGCCCCGCCTCCCCGCCGTGCGGCGCCCAGGCCATCAGCACGATCCCTGCGATGGTGAGCAACAGGCCCGGTGCCAGCGCGCCCCAGCGCAGGCCGCGGGGCTTGCCCAGCACCATGACCCAGACGGGGATCGTGCCGATGATGAGGGCCGGCAGCGGCGCGCCGGCATCGCGGATCGCCAGCACCAGCAGCAGGTAGTAGCCCGTGAATCCCAGGATGCTCAGCCAGAGCGCGGCGCCGGCCTGCCGCAGGGTGGGCAGGCGCCGCGGCTGGCCGGCCTGGCGGCGGGCCGCGCCCCAGAGCACCATGCCCGCGGCGACCGCGCCATAGGCGACGAAACGGCCGGCCGTGAGGTCCACGGACGCGAACCCCGATGCGAGGCGCGGCGCGATGAAGACCAGCCCCCAGAGCGCGCCCGCGGCGAGCCCCGCGAGGATGCCGGCCAGCATCAGGCGCCGAAACCGTCGTCGGCCGCGATCACCGCCCCGTTCACGAAATGGCTCTGGTCGCTGGCCAGCATGACGATGAGCGCGTCCAGGTCGCGCGGTTCGCCCACGCGCTTGCGCGGCAGCATGTCCACGAGCTTGCGGCCCTGCTCGGTCTGCCAGTGGTGGTGGTTGATCTCCGTATCGATGTAGCCCGGGCAGATCGCGTTCACGTTGATGCCGAAGCGCCCCCATTCCAGGGCCATGGCGCGGGTCATGTGCACCACGGCCGCCTTGCTCATGCTGTAGGCGCCGATCTGCGGCAGCACCTTGAGGCCTGCCATGGAGGCGATGTTGATGATGCGCCCGCCCGTGAAGCTGCCCGGCGCGGCGCCGCGCGAGCGCGCCAGCATGCGCTTGCCGACCTCCTGCGCGACGAAGAAGGCGCCGCGCACGTTGGTGTCGAAGACGAAGTCGAAGTCGTCCGGGGTGACGTCCTGGATGCGCTGGGTGGTGGAGACGCCCGAATTGTTCACGAGGATGTCGATCGAGCCCATCTCGGTCTCCGCATGGGCCACGGCGGCCTTGATGGAATCGTGGTCGGTCACGTCCAGCTCCACCACGTGGGCGTCGCCGCCCTCCCCCTCGATGCGCGCGCGCAGGGCCTTGAGCTTTTCCATGCGCCGGCTGGCCAGCACCACGCCGGACCCCGCGCGCGCCAGGGTGCGGGCGAACTGCTCGCCCAGGCCGCTCGAAGCGCCCGTCACCAGGGCCACGCGGCCCGACAGATCGATGGTGTATGCCATGGAAACAGCCTCCGGAAGAAAGAAAAAAGAACGATCGTTCGATTGTTGCGCCCCGGGTGCATACAATGGGCCGCACAGCGCCCGCGCGGGGCCCCACGCCCTGGACGCGACATCGTTCGATTATCAAATGCCGAGACGAGACAACCCATGACGAAAGACGAAATCCTTGCCCAGTACGGTCCGCGAGAGGCCATGGAATACGACGTGGTCGTGGTCGGCGGCGGCCCGGCCGGGCTCTCCGCGGCCATCCGGCTCAAGCAGATGGCTGCCACGAACGGGCAGGACGTGTCGGTGGTGGTGCTCGAAAAGGGCTCCGAGCCCGGCGCGCACATCCTCTCGGGCGCCATCATGGACCCGCGCGCGCTCACCGAGCTGATTCCCGACTGGAAGGAGCGCGGCGCGCCCCTGAAGCAGCCGGTGACGGAAGACGCCATGATCTTCCTGGGCGAGAAATCGTCCTGGCGCACCCCCAACTTCCTGCTGCCCGGCTGCTTCCAGAACCACGGCAACTACATCGTCAGCCTCGGCAACGTGGTGCGCTGGCTCGCCGCGCAGGCCGAGGAGCTGGGCGTGGAGATCTTCCCGGGCTTTCCCGCCGCCGAAGTGCTCTACAACGAGGACGGCTCCGTCAAGGGCGTGGCCACCGGCAACATGGGCGTGGGCAAGGACGGCGAGCCCACGGGCGACTTCCAGCTGGGCATGGAACTGCACGCCAAGTACACCCTGTTCGCCGAAGGCGCGCGCGGACACCTGGGCAAGCAGATCATCGCCCGCTACAAGCTCGACGAAGGCCGCGACCCGCAGACCTACGGCATCGGCGTGAAGGAACTGTGGGAAATCGACCCGCAGCGGCACCAGCCCGGCTTCGTGATGCACACCGCCGGCTGGCCCATGGATGCCGACACCTACGGCGGCGCCTTCCTCTACCACGCCGAGGACAACAAGGTCACGCTGGGCTTCATCACCGGGCTGGACTATTCCAACCCCTACCTGAGCCCGTTCGAGGAATTCCAGCGCTGGAAGACCCACCCCAACATCCGCTACTACCTGGAAGGCGACGAGGCCAAGGGCATCAAGCCGGCCAAGCGTATCGGCTACGGCGCGCGCGCCATCACGGCCGGCGGCCTGCTGTCGCTGCCGAAGTTCGTGTTCCCGGGCGGCGCGCTCGTGGGCTGCGACGCGGGTTTCCTGAACGTGAGCCGCATCAAGGGCAGCCACGCCGCCATCAAGACCGGCATGCTGGCCGCCGAGGCCGCCTACGACGCGATCCGCGCCGGCCGCCAGCACGACGAACTCACGGCCTATCCGCAGGCTTTCGAGAACAGCTGGCTGCACGAAGAGCTCAACAAGGCACGCAACTTCAAGGCGTGGTTCAAGAAGGGCCTGGTCACGGCCACGCTGATGAACGGCATCGAGCAGTTCGTGCTCAAGGGCAACATCCCCTGGACGCTGCACCGCGACAAGCCCGACCACGCCTACCTGAAGCCCGCGGCCGAGTGCAAGCCCATCGTCTATCCCAAGCCCGACGGCAAGCTCACCTTCGACCGCCTCTCCAGCGTGTTCATCAGCAACACCAACCATGCGGAGAACCAGCCGGCCCACCTCACGCTCAAGGACCCGGGCGTGCCGGTGAACATCAACCTGGCGAAATACGCCGGACCCGAGGCCCGCTACTGCCCCGCGGCGGTGTACGAGTTCGTGCCGGACGAGACCCAGGGCGGCAATGCGCAGCGGTTGCAGATCAACGCGCAGAACTGCGTGCATTGCAAGACCTGCGACATCAAGGACCCGACGCAGAACATCGTGTGGGTCACGCCCGAGGGCGGCGGCGGCCCGAACTACTCGGGCATGTAAGGCGCGGGGCCCGGGCGTCGGCGGCAGCAGCCGCCGTTCCGACCCGCCCGTTGGCCTCCGGCCTACAGGGTGGTCCGGATCCGCAGGCCAGACTCGCGGAGGTCCGCATTTCCTGCCGGGTCCGCCAGGAGCCCCGAACCGCCATGCCCCGTCCCGACCTCCAGCACTACACCACCCAGCGCCGCCGCCCGGTCGTGCCCTGGGCAGCGGCCGCCACCGTGGCCGCTGCCGCCGGCGCCGCGGCCCTCTACCTGCGCTCTGCCCTGCGCCCGCCGCCGGGCGTGCAGCCGGTGCAGCACTTCAACGTGGACCGTTATGCCGGCCACTGGTACGAAGTGGCCCGCATCGACCAGCGCTTCGAGCGCGGCCTCATCCGTACCAGCGCCCACTACAGCCGCCGGGGCGACGGCAGCCTGCGCGTCGTGAACCGCGGCTACGACCCCGACCGCCGCCGCTGGCGCGAGGCCGAGGGCCGCGCCGTGTTCCTGGGCGATCCGTCCACGGCCGCCCTGAAGGTGTCGTTCTTCGGGCCGTTCTATGCGGGTTACTTCGTGGCCGCGCTGGACGAAGACTACCGCTGGGCCATGGTGGTGGGCCCGCGCCTGGATGCGCTCTGGATTCTTTCGCGCACGCCCACGCTGCCCATGGCGGTGCGCGAGCGGCTGCTGGCCCGCGCACGGGCGCTGGGCGTGGACATGCGCCGCATCCTGTGGGTGCCCCAGGCCGACGCGGCCACGCCCGAACCCGCGGCCCGCTGAACCGGCCACGCCCCGGCCCCGCACCCGCATGGTGCAGCCGGTACACTCGACATTCCAGGCTGCGGTATCGTTTCTGTGCGGGCCTGGCTCCGTTGTCGCCAGAAACGCGCCCGCCTGCCGGCGGGCATTCCGCAGCCGCCACCCGCGACGCAGCACCCGATGTCATCGGACGCTCCTGCATACCGGGCATGGCGGCGAGAAAGTTCGAGCATGAAGCAGCATCCGTTCGGCGCCCTGGCGCTGGCCGTGGCCGCCGCCGCCGCGGCCGCCTCCCCCGCAGCGATGGCCCAGCAGGCCCCCGCGCCCAAATCCGTGGCCGTGACGGCCATCGTGGAGCATCCGGCACTCGACGCCATCCGCGACGGCGTGAAGGCGAGCCTGCAGGCCGCCGGCTATGAAGAAGGCAAGACGCTCAAGTGGCAGTACCAGAGCGCGCAGGGCAACACCGGCACGGCAGCGCAGATCGCACGCAAGTTCGTCGGCGACCAGCCCGACGCCATCGTCGCCATCGCCACGCCTTCGGCCCAGGCGGTGGTGGCCGCCACCAGGACGGTGCCGGTGGTCTTCTCCGCCGTGACCGACCCGGTCGCCGCCAAGCTGGTGAAGAACTGGGAACCCAGCAAGACCAACGTGACGGGCGTGTCCGACCTGCTGGCGCTGGACAAGCAGATGGAACTGGTCAGGCAGGTGGTGCCGAATGCGAAGCGCGTCGGCGTGGTCTATAACCCCGGCGAGGCCAACTCCGCCGTGGTCGTCAAGGAACTCAAGGAGCTGCTGCCCAGGATGGGCATGACGCTGGTCGAGGCCGCGGCGCCGCGCTCGGTCGATGTGGGCAGCGCCGCGCGCAGCCTGATCGGCAAGGCCGACGTGATCTACACCAGCACCGACAACAACGTGGTGTCGGCCTACGAATCGCTGGTCAAGGTCGGCCAGGAAGCCAAGCTGCCCCTGGTGGCCGCCGACGCCGACAGCGTCAAGCGCGGCGCGATCGCCTCTTTCGGCATCAACTACCGCGACCTGGGCGAGCAGACCGGCCGCATGGTGGTGCGCGTGCTCAAGGGCGAGAAGCCCGGCGACATCCAACCCGAGATCAGCACGAAGCTGGAACTCACGGTGAACCCCGGCGCGGCCGAGAAGCAGGGCGTGAAGCTCTCCGACGCATTCGTGAAGTCCGCCGCCCACATCGTGAAGTAAGGTGCGGTTCCCGGCCCCGTGCCGGGAACGCCGCCCCGACCGCAGGAGCTTCGGCTCCTGTTTCGTTTTTCCCGAAGCCCCACCCGCCATGTCCCTCTTTTCCCTGCTCGGCGCCGTCGAGATCGGGCTGATCTTCAGCCTGGTCGCGCTGGGCGTCTTCATTTCATTCAGGCTGCTGCGCTTTCCCGACCTGACGGTGGACGGCAGTTTCCCGCTGGGCGGCGCGGTATGCGCCGTGCTCATCTCCACGGGCACCAACCCCTACGTGGCCACGCTCGCGGCCACCGCGGCAGGCGCGGCGGCCGGCCTCGTCACCGGCTGGCTCAACGTCAAGCTGAAGATCATGGACCTGCTGGCCAGCATCCTGATGATGATCGCGCTCTACTCGATCAACCTGCGCATCATGGGCGGGCCCAACGTGCCGCTCATCAACGATCCGACCCTCTTCACGCTGCTGCAGCCCGAGGGCCTGGCCGACTACATCGCCCGGCCCGCCCTGCTGCTGGTGATCGTGGTCGCCGCCAAGCTGGCCATGGACTGGTTCTTCGCCACCGAGCGGGGCCTGGCCATCCGCGCCACCGGCTCCAACGCCCGCATGGCCCGCGCCCAGGGCGTGAACACCGGCGCCATGGTGCTGCTGGGCATGGCCGTGTCGAACGCGCTGGTGGCGCTCGCCGGCGCCCTCTTCGCGCAGACCCAGGGCGGCTCGGACATCTCCATGGGCATCGGCACCATCGTGATCGGCCTGGCCGCCGTGATCGTGGGCGAGAGCATCCTGCCCTCTCGCCGGCTGGTGTGGGCGACGCTCGCCGTCGTCATCGGCGCCATCGTCTATCGCTTCTTCATCGCGCTGGCGCTCAACAGCGACTTCATCGGCCTGAAGGCGCAGGACCTGAACCTGGTCACGGCCGTGCTGGTGACCGTCGCCCTGGTCATCCCCCAGATCAAGCGCAAGCTCTCATCGAAGCAGCCTCGATAAGGAACCGCACCATGCTGAGCGCACAAGACCTGCACATCACCTTCAATCCCGGCACGCCCATCGAGACGCGCGCTTTGCGCGGCATGTCGCTGGACATTCCGGCCGGGCAGTTCGTCACCGTGATCGGCTCCAACGGGGCCGGCAAATCCACCTTCCTGAATGCCATTTCGGGCGACCTGTCGGTGGACACGGGCCGCATCGCCATCGACGGCGAGGACGTGACCCGCCAGCCCGTCTGGGCGCGCGCGAAGCGCGTGGCGCGCGTCTTCCAGGACCCGATGGCCGGCACCTGCGAGGATCTCACCATCGAGGAGAACATGGCGCTCGCCCAGCAGCGCGGCACGCTGCGCGGCCTGCGCGGCGCGGTGAAAGCGCAGCAGCGCGAGACCTTCCGCGAACGCCTCGCCACGCTGGGCCTGGGCCTGGAAAACCGCCTCACCGACCGCATCGGCCTGCTCTCGGGCGGCCAGCGCCAGGCCGTGAGCCTGCTCATGGCGGCGCTGCAGCCCTCGCGCATCCTGCTGCTGGACGAGCACACCGCCGCGCTCGACCCGCGCACGGCCGACTTCGTGCTGCAGCTCACGGCGCGCATCGTGGCCGAGAACCAGCTCACCACCATGATGGTCACGCACAGCATGCGCCAGGCGCTGGACGTGGGCCAGCGTACCGTGATGCTGCACCAGGGCCAGGTGGTGCTCGACGTGTCGGGCGAGGAGCGCAGCCGGCTGGGCGTGCCGGACCTGCTGCAGATGTTCGAGAAGGTGCGCGGCGAGCAACTGGCGGACGACGCGCTGCTGCTGGGCTGACGGCGCGCCACGCCCGCCCCGGCGCTGCCGGGATGCCCGCCCTTGCTCGGCCGCTCAGTCCGCGCGCAGGGGCAGGTCCGCTTTCTTGAGCGTGCGCAGCACGAAGCTCGAGCGGCTGTGGCGGATGCCCTTGATCTTGTAGAGCTTCTCGCGCAACAGGCGCTCGTAGTCGCGCGTGTCCTTCACCACCACGCGCAGCAGGTAGTCGTAGTCGCCCGACACCAGATGCGCCTCCACCACCTCGGGAATGCTCGCGAGCGTCTCGCCGAACTTCTCCAGGGTGTTGTCGGAATGGCTGTCGAGCGTGACCTGCACGAGCACGGTATCGGCCAGGTCCAGCGCCTGGGCGTTGAGGCGTACCGTGTAGCCCTCGATCACGCCGGATTCCTCCATGCGGCGGATGCGCGCCCAGCAGGGCGACGGGCTCAGGCCCACGGCCTGGCCGATGTCCTGCAGGCTGGCGCGCGCGTCGGCCTGGAGCACGGCGAGGATTTTTCGGTCGATGCGGTCCATGGAAGGATTGTGCAGATATTCGCCCGATCGCAGAATATTTTTCTTTGCATTGCGCCATTTTCTGGAAATACGGAAAAACCATCGGCGGCCCTGGCGGCACAATTTCCTCCACAGGGCGCCCCTACCGGGGCGCGTGCGAATGGCAAGACCCCGGCCGGTTACCGCCGGACCGGGGTGCTTGGCACAACCGCCCGAAAAACCTGCGCTGCCGGCGCCGCGGGCCACCGCGCAGCCGTTAGAATCCGCCGGGTCAGGAGAGAGCGCCGCGCCCGCAACGGGTGGCGGGCGCCGCCGAAGGCGCAGGGAATCCCGAACGCTCAGGCAAAAGGACTGGCAAGGCGCCCGCAGGGATGCGGGCGTTTCCCCGGCTGGAGAGAGGCCTGCCTCCAACTTGGCAGGCCCACCGAAGGAGCAAGCCCCGCAACGCACCGCCCCCGTGGCAGCGCGCACGGCGTGGTGAATCTCTCAGGTAAAGCGGACAGCGGGCACAGGCGTGGCGCCCCGTGGCGGCACGCGCGTCGTCCGTCCCTGCCTGAGTGAAAGGCCCGCTCCGCCCATGTCCGCCGAATCCGCCTCCCTGCACACCACGCCCCTGCACGCGCTGCACCTCGAACTCGGGGCCCGCATGGTGCCCTTCGCCGGCTACTCCATGCCCGTGCAATACCCTGCCGGCCTGATGGCAGAGCACCTGCACACGCGGCAGGCCGCCGGGCTGTTCGACGTCTCGCACATGGGCCAACTGCGCCTCGCCGGCCCCGACGCCGCCGCGGCCTTCGAGACCCTGGTGCCCGTGGACGTGATCGGCCTCGGTTTGAACAAGCAGCGCTACGGCCTGCTGCTGAACGACGAGGGCGGCATCATCGACGACCTGATGTTCGTGAACCGCGGCGACGACCTGTTCGTGATCGTGAACGGCGCCTGCAAGGCCGGCGACATCGCCCACATCCAGGAGCGCATCGGCGGCCGCTGCGAAGTCATCCCCCTGCCCGACCAGGCCCTGCTCGCCCTGCAGGGCCCGCAGGCCGCCGCGGCGCTCGCGCGCCTGGCGCCCGGCACCGCATCGCTGGTCTTCATGACGGGCGGGCGCTTCGAGATCGCCGGCTGCGACTGCTACGTGACGCGCAGCGGCTACACCGGCGAGGACGGCTTCGAGATCTCCGTGCCCGCCGCCCAGGCCGAGGCACTGGCCCGCGCGCTGCTGGCCCAGCCCGAGGTGAAGCCCATCGGCCTCGGCGCGCGCAACTCGCTGCGGCTGGAGGCCGGCCTGTGCCTCTACGGCAACGACATCGACACCACCACCACGCCGCCCGAGGCCGCGCTGAACTGGGCCATCCAGAAGGTGCGGCGCACCGGTGGCGCGCGCGCGGGGGGCTTCCCGGGCGCGGAGAAGGTGCTGGCGCAGATCGACTACCCGTCGCGGCTCACCCGCCGCCGCGTGGGACTGGTGGCGCGCGAGCGCGTGCCCGTGCGCGAGCACACCGCCCTGCAGAGCACCGACGGCGCGGCCATCGGCGAAGTGACCAGCGGCCTGCTCGGCCCGAGCGTGAACCAGCCCGTCGCCATGGGCTACGTGGCGCCGGAATTCGCCGCCACCGGCACCGTGGTGCACGCGATCGTGCGCGGCAAGGCCGTGCCGATGGAGGTCAGCCCCATGCCGTTCCTGCAGCCCCGCTACCACCGCGGCTGACCGCGGCGCGCGCGAGCCGCGCCCGGCAGCGCCCCGGCCGCGGCTACAGTCGCAGTCGCGGGCCCCTTTCCGGGAGCGCGCATCGTTTTTTCCGTTTTCCCACCGCCTTTTCGCGGACCTTTCTTTCAGGAGCCCCCATGACCGTCAAGTTTTCCCGCGACCACGAGTGGATCAACGCCGCCGACACCGGCGCCGCCGTCGTCGGCATCACCGTCCATGCGCAGGATGCGCTCGGCGACGTCGTCTTCGTCGACCTGCCCGAGGTGGGCAAGACTTTCGCCCAGGGCGAAGTGGCCGGCGTGGTCGAGTCCGTGAAGGCTGCCGCCGACGTGTACATGCCCGTGTCCGGCGAGATCGTGGAAGTGAACGAGGCGCTGCGCGCCGATCCGTCGCTCGCCAACAGCGCGCCGCTGGGCGACGGCTGGTTCTTCAAGGTGCGCCTGTCCGACGCGTCGCAGCTCGATGCGCTCATGGACGAAACCGCCTACACCGAGTTCTCGAAGAACGCCTGATCCGGCCCCGGCGGCGGGCGGCTTCGGGCCGGCCCGCCGCGGTGCGCCCGCGCAGGGCGCCCTTTTCGTTTTCCCTTTTCCCCTCTTTCCGCTGACCGGGACCCCTCCCATGCCCACGTCCACCCTCCCGCCGCTTTCCGCGCTCGAAAACGCCGCCGAATTCCAGCCCCGCCACATCGGCATCGATGCGGCGGACGAGGAGCGCATGCTCTCCGTCATCGGGGAGGCGTCGCGCGCGGCGCTGGTGGGTGGCATCGTGCCGGCGTCCATCGCCCGTACCGAGCCGATGCAGCTGCCGCCCGCCACCACCGAGGCCGCGGCCCTCGCGGAGCTCAAGGCGATCGCCTCGAAGAACCGCGTGCTGCGCAGCTTCATCGGCCAGGGCTACTACGGCACGCACACGCCGGGCGTGATCCTGCGCAACATCCTGGAGAACCCCGCCTGGTACACCGCCTACACGCCCTACCAGGCCGAGATCTCGCAGGGCCGCATGGAGGCGCTGGTCAACTTCCAGACCATGGTGTGCGACCTCACGGGCATGCCCATCGCCAACGCCTCGATGCTGGACGAGGCCACGGCCGCAGCCGAGGCCATGACGCTCGCCAGGCGTTCCGTCAAGTCGAAGAGCCAGACCCTCGTCGTCTCGGGCGACACGCATCCGCAGACCATCGAGGTGATCCGCACGCGCGCCGAGCCGCTGGGCATCAGCGTGGTGATCGCGAACTCCGAAGCCGAATGGAACGCGGCGCTCGAGGGCGACTTCTTCGCCGCCGTAATCCAGTACCCGGCCAGCAGCGGCTGGCTCGCCGACTGGCGCGCCGACGTGGAGAAGATCCACGCGAAGCAGGCCGCTGCGATCGTGTGCGCCGACCTGCTGGCGCTCACGCTGCTCGTGCCGCCCGGCGAATGGGGCGCGGACATCGTCGTGGGCAGCACGCAGCGCTTCGGCATGCCGATGGGCGCGGGCGGCCCGCACGCCGCCTTCATGGCCTGCCGCGACGAATTCAAGCGCTCGCTGCCCGGCCGCCTCGTGGGCGTGAGCGTGGACGTGCACGGCCAGCCGGCCTACCGCCTTGCGCTGCAGACGCGCGAGCAGCACATCCGCCGCGAGAAGGCCACCTCCAACATCTGCACGGCGCAGGTGCTGCCGGCCGTGATCGCCAGCATGTACGCCGTGTACCACGGCCCCGAGGGCCTCAAGCGCATCGCCCAGCGCGTGGCGAGCTTCACCGCCATCCTGGCCAAGGGCCTCGTGGCGCTCGGCCATACCGCGCACCACCACGAGTCCGCATTCGACACCCTGTGCCTGCACACGAAAGAGCAGACCGGCGCGCTGCTGGCCCGTGCCGTGGAGCGCGGCGCCAACCTGCGCGTGGCCTGGGACGACTATCTCTGCATTTCGCTCGATGAAACCACGGCACGGGCCGACATCGAACTGCTCTGGTCGATCTTCGCCGCCGACGGGCAGGCCCTGCCCCGCGTCGAGGATTTCGCGAACGGCGTGAATCCGCTGATCCCCGCCGAACTGCGCCGAACGAGCGCCTTCCTCACGCACCCGGTGTTCAACACCCACCATTCCGAGACCGGCATGCTGCGCTATATCCGCCAGCTTTCGGACAAGGACCTCGCGCTCGACCGCAGCATGATCCCGCTGGGCAGCTGCACCATGAAGCTCAACGCCACGAGCGAGATGATCCCGATCACCTGGCCGGAGTTCGCGCAGGTGCACCCGTTCGCGCCCGCCGACCAGCTGGAGGGCTACCGCCAGCTCGACGAGCAGCTGCGCGCCTGGCTCTGCCAGGCCACGGGCTATGCCGGCATCAGCCTGCAGCCCAATGCCGGATCGCAGGGCGAGTACGCGGGCCTGCTGGCCATCCGCGCCTACCATGCGGCGCAGGGCCAGGGCCACCGCAACATCTGCCTCATCCCGAGCAGCGCCCATGGCACCAACCCGGCCAGCGCGCAGATGGTGGGCATGCAGGTGGTGGTCACGGCCTGCGACGCCAGCGGCAACGTCGACATGGACGACCTGCGCGCCAAGTGCGAGCAGCATGCCGACAAGCTCGCCTGCGTGATGATCACCTACCCCAGCACGCACGGCGTGTTCGAGACGCAGGTGAAGGAACTCTGCCAGCTCGTGCACCGCCACGGCGGCCGCGTGTACGTGGACGGCGCCAACATGAACGCCATGGTGGGCGTGGCGGCGCCCGGCGCCTTCGGCGGCGACGTGAGCCACCTGAACCTGCACAAGACTTTCTGCATCCCGCACGGCGGCGGCGGCCCCGGCGTCGGCCCCGTCTGCGTGGTCGAAGACCTCGTGCCCTACCTGCCGGGCCATGCCACGGCCGGCGTGGCGGGCGGCACGGGAGCCGTCAGCGCGGCTCCTCTCGGCAATGCCGCCGTGCTGCCGATCAGCTGGATGTACATCCGCATGATGGGCGCGGACGGCCTGCGCGCCGCGACGGAGACGGCCATCCTCTCGGCCAACTACATCAGCGCGCGCCTGAAGGACCACTACCCCACGCTGTACGCGAGCGCCAACGGCCACGTGGCGCACGAGTGCATCCTGGACCTGCGCGGCTTCAAGGAGACCAGCGGCGTGATGGCCGAGGACGTCGCCAAGCGGCTGATCGACTACGGCTTCCACGCGCCCACCCTGTCCTTCCCCGTGCCCAACACGCTTATGGTGGAGCCCACCGAGAGCGAGACGCTGGCCGAGCTGGACCGCTTCATCGACGCGATGATCGCCATCCGCGGCGAGATCCGCCGCATCGAGCAGGGCGAGTGGCCGCAGGACGACAACCCCCTGAAGAACGCGCCCCACACCGCGCACAGCCTGCTGGACGGCGACTGGACGCACCCCTACCCGCGCGAGGCGGCGGCCTATCCGGTCGCGGCGCTGCGGCAGGCCAAGTACTGGTCGCCCGTGGGCCGGGTGGACAACGTGTATGGCGACCGCAACCTGTTCTGCAGCTGCGTGCCGGTGTCCGACTTCGCCTGAGAACGCGCGCGGGCTACCATCGCGTCTTTTGACCGGAGACCCCTTACCGTGAAGAAGACCTTCCTGCCCGCTCTCGCCGCCGTCCTGCTGGCCGGTACCGCCTGCGCCCAGAAGCCGACCGCGGCACCCGCCGCTTCGGCCGCGGCCGCACCGGCACCCGTCACCACCGCCAGCGGCCTGGTGTACGAGTCGCTCAAGGAAGGCACGGGCGAATCGCCCAAGGCCACCGACGTCGTGAAGGTGCACTACCGCGGCACGTTCCTGGACGGCAAGGAATTCGACAGCTCCTACAAGCGCGGCGAGCCCACCGAATTCCCGCTCAACCGCGTGATCCCCTGCTGGACCGAAGGCGTGCAGCGCATGAAGCCGGGCGGCAAGGCCCGCCTCACCTGCCCACCCGCCATTGCCTACGGCGCGGCTGGCGCCGGCGGCGTGATTCCGCCCAACGCCACGCTGCGCTTCGAGGTCGAACTGGTCTCCGTGCGCCGCTGAGCGGGGTGCCGGGCATGCAGCGGCTACGGGTGGGCGAACTGGCCCGGCGCACCGGCCTGACGGTGCGTGCCCTGCACCATTACGACGAGATCGGGCTGCTGCGGCCTTCCGCGCGCTCGGAATCCGGCTACCGCCTCTACAGCGAGGCAGACGTGCAGCGGCTGCACGCCATCCAGACCCTGCGCCACCTCGGCCTGCCGCTCGGCGACATCGCCGGCCTGCTGCAGGGCGGCGGGCCGGACCCGGAATCCATCATCGCCCAGCAGATCCAGGCGCTGGACCGGCAGATCGCCCAGGCGACCGAACTGCGCGGCCGGCTGGCCCTGCTGCGCAACGGCCTGGTGGCCGGGCCGGCGCCCGGCATGGGGGACTGGCTGGAAACGCTGGCCCTGATGGGCACGTACGGCAAGTATTTCAACGCCGCCGAACTGCAGCGCATTTTCGGCAACTGGAAACGCATCGAAGCCGACTGGACCGTGGTGCGCGACCTCGTGCGGAGCGCGATGGACCGCGGGCTGCCCCCCCATGACCCGGAGGTGCAGCGGCTGGCCTACCGCTGGATGGCACTGATGCTGCACTGGATGGACGGCGACATGGCGCTGCTGGACCGCTGGGGCCACATGTTCCGCACCGAGCCGGGCACCCAGGGCCGCAACCATGCGCCCTCCGGCGACATGATCGCCTACATCGAATCCGCCATCCAGCTGCGCGTGGCGCTGCTCTCCCGCTACATCGACCTGCCGGACCTGTACCGCCTGGGGCACGTTCCCTACACGGACTGGGCGGCACTCGACGAGGAAGTGCAGGCACTGATCGCACGGCAGGTGCCGCCGTCCAGCAACGCCGCCCTGGCGGCATGCCGGCGCTGGAAAGCCCTGTTCGACACGCTGACCCACCAGGACCCCGAACTGCGGCGCAAGCTGATCGCGGCGACGGCCAACGAGCCCCTTCTGCGCGCAGGCACCCCCTTGAGCGAGGCGGCGCGTGCCTATCTGGAATCCGCGCAGGCATTCGCGCAACAGGCCCCGGGACCCGCTTGACCCTCACGCAACGTGAGGCTTCACAGTCGGGGCCATGGCTTCTGAATCGAACTCCCCTTCTTACGCGCCTGCGCCGCCCGGCGAGCCGCTGTCGCGCAACGCCGGCTTCCGGTGGCTCACCGCCAGTTCGGCGCTGTCCCTGCTGGGCGACCAGTTCTCGCTGATCGCCATGCCCTGGCTGGTGCTGCAGACCACGGACGACACGCGCGTGCTGGGCACCGTGCTGGCCCTCATGAGCGTGCCCCGCGCCGTCTTCATCCTCGTCGGCGGCGCCATCGTGGACCGGCATTCGCCGCTGCGGGTGCTGCGCCTGACGCGCTGGCTGAACGCCGTGCTGACCGGGCTGCTGGCCGCGCTGGTGCTCGCCGGCCACTGCCCGCTCTGGGCGCTCTACGCGCTGTCGCTGGCGCTCGGTATCTCCACCGCCTTCAGCATCCCGGCCGCCACGTCCATCACGCCGCGCGTGGTCGGCCGGGCACAGCTGCACGCGGCCAACAGCATCGGCATGGGGCTGCGGCAGATCGGCATGTCCGTCGGCCCGCTCCTCGCCGGCCTGCTGATCGCCGGCTTCGGCGGCGCAGGCACGCAGGCAGCGGACCACGCGGGTATCGGCTTCGCCTTCGCGGTGGACGCGCTCAGCTTCGTGGTGTCCGCGTGGATGCTCGGCCGGGTGCGGCTGCATGCGTCCGCGCCCGGAGCGGCTCCAGGCGGCGGCGCGGTGCTGGCCGCCGTCGCCCAGGGCCTGTCCCATGCCTGGCGCGACCGGCCGCTGCGCACCTGTTTCCTGTACTGGGGGCTGCTGTCGATCCTGGTGATGGGGCCGACGCAGATCGCCCTGCCCGTGCTCACCCATGGCCAGCCGCAGCTCGGCGCCGCAGCATTCGGCATCCTGGTGGGCATGCACGGCGCGGGCACGCTGGCGGGCATGGTGGCGGCGGGCGCGCTGCCCCGCCTGCGGATCGTCAACCTGGGCACCACCCTGCTGGCGGTGGATGCCGTGGCGGGCCTGCTGATCGCGCCGCTGGGAAGCATCTCGGCGGTCTGGCAGGGGGCGCTGCTCCTGGGCAGCGTGGGCCTGCTGGGCGGCTTCATGCAGGTGGGGCTGTTCACGTGGATCCAGCAGCGCGTTCCCCCCGCGCTGCTCGGGCGCACCATGGGCCTGTTCATGTTCATTTTCATGGGCCTGCAGCCGGTGGCCGCGGCGGCGACGGGCTGGCTGCTGCAGGTCGTGCCGCCGGGCCGCCTCTTCCTGCTGTGCGGCGGCACCCTGGTGCTGCTGGCCGCCCTGGCGGCGGTGGCCACGCCGATGCGCCGCATGCAGGACGCCGCGCCCTGAATGGCGCGCTGCCCTGCCCGCCCGGGCGGTGGCCGCGCCGCGGCCCGGGTCCGGGCCGGGCCCGCGACGCGCTGCGCGGTTCAGGGGCGTACACTGGCGGGCTCGCCCGCGGCACCGCCGCGTTCCGCACACCGCCCCGGCGTGAACCGCCGGGCCGCCCGAGCCGCCCATGAGCCGCCCCGACCTGTCCTTCCTGCTGCCGCCCGACCCGGAGGATGACCGCGGAGCCCCGTCCGGTGGCGAGCCTGCGGGCACGGCCGACGAGCCCGCCGTGCTCCCTGGCGACGTCAGCGGCAACCGCCGCCAGTCCGGCCGCCCGGAAGGCCCCGTGGCGGCGCTCATCGCGGAACTGCGCGCCTACCAGGCCGAGCTGGAAGTGCAGAACAAGGTGCTGCGCTACAGCCAGACCGCCGCGGAGAGCGCTTCCGAGCGATTCGAGACGCTGTTCGCCAGCGTGCCGCTGGCGCTCATGGTGCTGGACGAGCACGACATGGTGGTGCAGGCCAACTCGATGGCGCACCGCTGCTTCCAGCCCACCGAATCCGATCGCCCCCTGACCTCGCTCATGCCCTTCGTCAGCGCGGCGGATGCCGCCCGCGTGCGCGCCACGTTCGAGCAGGCCCGGGACCATGGCCACGGAGAAGCCAGCGAGGTGCTGTTCCCCATCGGCGACGGGGACGCGGGCATCATCGGCGACCTGTACATCGCCCGCATCGAGGCCCCCCAGGCGGACGGCGCCCCGGAGCAGTGGCAGTTCCTCTGCGCCGTGGTGGACCAGGGCCCGCTGGTGGCCGAGCGCCGCGCGCTCCAGCAGAGCGCCACGGCCCTGCAGGAGCGCAACGCCCAGCTCTACGCCAGCGAGCGCCGCCTGGAGGCCGTCATCAACTCCGCGCTGGACGCCATCATCTGCGTGGACCAGAACCAGCGCATCACCGTCTTCAACCCCACTGCCGCGGCCCTGTTCCAGTGCGCCACGGCCGACGCGCTGGGCAGCCCGCTGGACCGCTTCCTGCCCGATGCCGTCCAGGCCCTGGCCTTCGCCCAGCTGGCCACCCAGGCCGTGCTCGGCGAGATGGTCGCGCTCACGGCCAGCGGCAAGGAACTGGCCGTGGAAGTGAGCGTGTCGTTCGAGCGGCACGCCGAGGGCGAGACCACCACCGTGTTCGCGCGCGACCTCACCGGCCGCAAGAAGGCCGAGGCGCACCGCGGCGAACTGGAAGCGCAGCTGCGAGAATCCCACAAGATGCAGGCCGTGGGCACCATGGCCGGCGGGATCGCGCACGATTTCAACAACATCCTGAGCGCCATCCTCGGCAACGTGGAACTGGCCAAGGCGGACTGCGCCGCAGGCTCCCCGGTGCTGGAGAGCCTGCGCGAGATCGAGAAGGCCGGCCGGCGCGCGCGCGACCTCGTCCGGCAGATCCTCACCTTCAGCCGCAACGAGCCGCCCCGGCGCACCGCCGTGCCGGTGGCCGAGGCCATCCACGACACCGAGCACCTGCTGCGCGTGACCCTGCCGCCGGCCATCGAACTGCGCCTGCACCTGGACCGCCACCTGCCCGCCCTGCTGGCCGACGCCACCCAGGTGGAGCAGGCCCTGCTGAACCTCTGCACGAACGCCATCCATGCCATCGGCGATGCGCGCGGCACGGTGTGCGTGGAAGCGTCGGCCGTGCAGCCCGACCACCGCCTGTGCGAGCGCCTCGCGCTGCCGCATGGCGAATACGTGGCCATCAGCGTGGTGGACAACGGCCCCGGCATCGATGCCGCCACGCAGCAGCGCATCTTCGAGCCGTTCTTCACCACCAAGCCCGTCGGCCAGGGCACGGGACTGGGCCTGGCCGTGGTGCACGGCGTGATGCGCACCCACGGCGGCGCGGTGGACGTGCAGAGCGCGCCCGGCGAGGGCAGCCGCTTCACGCTGTATTTCCCGGCGGCGGAGGCCGGACCCGGAGCGGAGCCCGCTGCCGCCGCGCCCGCCGGCGATGCCGCACCGGCAGCCGGCGCGGCCGGTCCCGCCGCGCCTGCGGCGGGCGCCCCCGACGAACGCCAGCGCCACGTGATGTACGTGGACGACGACCAGGCCCTGGTCTTCCTCGTGCAGCGCCTGCTGCGCCGCCGCGGCTACCGCGTGACCGGCTTCACCGACCCGCGCGAGGCCGCCGTGGCGCTGGGCACGGACCCGCAGGCCTACGACCTGGTCGTGACCGACTACAACATGCCCGGCTACTGCGGAGTCGACCTGGTGCGCGAGGCCAAGCGCATCCGCGCCGACCTGCCCGTGGCGCTCGCCTCGGGGCACGTGACGGCGGAGATCGAGCGCGAGGCGCTGGCCGAAGGCGCGAGCGCGCTGATCCACAAGCCCAACGACGTGGATGAGCTGTGCGCCACGGTGGACCGCCTGGTCCACGGCGGGCCGGCGTGAGCGCGGCCCTGCCCGCACTGGCGCCGGCCGATTCCGATGCCGGCGCGCCCCCCGCCTGCCTGCATGCGGACGACGACCTGCTGGTGCTGGCCAAGCCTTCCAGCCTGCTCTGCGTGCCCGGCCGCGGCCCGGACAAGCAGGACTGCCTGAGCGCCCGCGCCGCCCTGCACTGGCCCGGCGCCTGCATCGTGCACCGGCTCGACCAGGCCACCTCCGGCATCGTGGTGATGGCGCGCCACGCGCAGGCCCAGCGCGCGCTCGGCGATGCCTTCGCCGCGCGCCAGGTGCACAAGCGCTATGTCGCGGTCGTGCAGGCGCCGGGCCCGGCCGCGGACGGCGCGGCCTGGCGGGAGATCGACCTGCCCATCGCCGCCGACTGGGAGCGCCGGCCGCTGCGCATCGTGGTCCCCCACGGCGCCCAGGGCGGCAAAGCCAGCCTGACGCGCTGGCGCCCCGCCGCGCCCGGGGACGGCGCAGGCCCCTGGCCGGCGGCGGACGGCACCCTGCGCGTACTGCTGGAGCCCGTGACAGGCCGTACCCACCAGCTGCGCGTGCACATGGCGGCCATCGGCCAGCCCATCCTCGGCGACACGCTCTACGCCCCGCCGGCCGTGCAGGCGCTCGCGCCGCGGCTGCTGCTGCATGCGCAGCACATCGACTTCGCCCATCCGCGCACCGGGGCACCGCTCGCCTTCGACCTGCCGGCACCGTTCTGACCCGGCCGCCGTGCCGCAGTACCATCGCGGCACCATGCAGGACACCTCCGCTCCTTCCTCCCCCTCCCGCTCCTTCTCGGCCACGCCAGGCCCCCTGCCGCTGGTCGTGCTCACCGGCGGTTCGCGCGGCATGGGCCTGGCCATGGCCCGGCAACTGCTGCAGGGCGGACATGCACTCGTCACCCTCTCGCGCGGCACGAGCGACGAGCTGGCAGACGCCGCGCTGCGCGCCGGCATGCCGCTGGCGCAATGGCCGCAGGACCTCGCCGATGGTGCCCGGGCCGCCGCGCGGCTGCGGGCCTGGCTGGAAGGCCAGCCGGCCGGCCGCTACGCCAGCGCCACGCTCATCAACAACGCGGGCGTGGTGCCGCGCATCGCACCGCTGGCGGACAGCGACCCGGCCGATCTCGCCAATGCGCTGCGCATCGGGCTGGAAGCGCCCATGCAGCTCACCGCCGCGTTCCTGGCCGCCACGCGCGGCTGGGGCGTGCCGCGCAAGGTGCTCAACATTTCCTCCGGCCTGGGGCGGCGCCCGATGGCCTCGCAATCGGCCTACTGCGCGGCCAAGGCCGGCATGGACCATTTCACGCGCTGCCTGGCGCTGGACGAGGCGCGGCAGCCCGGCGGCGCACGGGTGTGCTCGCTGGCGCCCGGCGTGATCGACACGGACATGCAGGTCCATTTGCGCGGCGCCGACCCGGAGGCGTTCCCCGACCTGCAGAACTTCGCCAACCTGAAGACGAACGGCACGCTCGCCTCGCCCGACGAGGCCGCGGCGCGCGTGCTGGCCTGGCTCGCGCGGCCCGACTTCGGCGACGCGCCGGTGGCCGACGTGCGCGAGGCCTGAGCGGCCCCGCGCATGAGAAACTAGGCACTGCCTGTCCGTCCGCAGCCAGGCGTTCCTTTCCCGGAGACAAGCACCCATGATCCGTTCGCTGATTTCGTTCACCGCCCTCGCCTTCGCGCTGGGCGCCGCCACGGCACAGACCGCGCCGACCGCCGCACCCGCGCCCGCAGGCGCCGCATATCCCGCCAAGCCGGTGCGCCTCATCGTGCCCTTCCCGCCCGGCGGCGGCACGGACATCCTCTCGCGCCTCGTCGCGACCAAGCTGACGGAGACGCTGCACTGGACCGTGGTGCCCGACAACCGAGCCGGCGCGGGTGGCACCATCGGCATCACCGAGACCGTCAAGGCCGCGCCCACGGGCTACGACCTCGTCATGGGCCAGAAGGACAACCTCGTCGTCGCGCCCTACCTCTACAAGAACCTGCCGTGGGACCCCACGAAGGACCTCGTCGCCATCGCGCACGTGGCCTACACGCCGGTCATCATCGCCACGGGCGCCAACTCGCGCTTCAAGACGCTGGCCGACGTCGTGACCGCCGCGCGCGCCGAGCCCGGCAAGATCACCTACGGCTCGCCCGGCAACGGCACCACCATCCACCTGGCGGGCGACCTGTTCGAGAAGGCCGCGGGCATCAAGCTCAGCCACATCCCCTACAAGGGCTCCAACCCGGCCCTGATGGACGCGCTGGCCGGCAACGTGGACCTGCTCGTATCGTCCGTGCCGTCCGCCATGGCGCAGATCAAGTCCGGCAAGCTGCGCCCCCTGGCCGTCACCTCGATCAAGCGCAGCTCCTCCCTGCCCGACGTGCCCACCGTGGCCGAGTCCGGCTACAAGGGCTTCGACGTGAGCTCCTGGTACGGCATCCTCGCTCCCGCCGGCACGCCCGCCAACGTGGTCGCCACGGTGAACACCGAGGTCAACAAGCTGCTCGCCCAGCCCGACATGCGCGCCGCCATCCAGGCCCAGGGCGCCGAGCCCGAAACGATGACCAGCGCGCAGTTCTCCGCCCTGCTCAAGGCCGACTACGCCAAGTGGAAGGGCATCGTCGAGGCGTCCGGCGCGAAGATCGAGTGAACATGGCCGGCCGGCCCTGACCGCCGGCCAGCCCGGGCGCGCCGCGCCCCGGGGCTCTGCCATGGCGTATCGAAATGTGTTCTGATGCGGGCCTGCGCGCACCGACGCGTTCCCCGACACATTCGAACCCACGAGACACGCCATGGCAGACGCAAAGACTCCGACATCGCTCACGGCACTCACCATCGCTGCGATCGGGGTGGTGTATGGAGACATCGGCACGTCGCCGCTCTACGCCTTCAAGGAGGTGTTCGCCGCCGGCCGGCTGGAGATCACGCCGGCCAACGTGATCGGCATCCTCTCGCTCTTCTTCTGGACCCTGACGGTGATCGTCTCGGTCAAGTACGTGGCCCTGATCATGCGGGCCGACAACCACGGCGAGGGGGGCCTGATGGCGCTGCTGGCCCTGGCGACGCAGTCGGTGCAGGACCAACCCCGCCTGAAGCGGGCGCTGATGACGGTCGGGGTCTTCGGGGTGGCGCTCTTCTTCGGCGACGGCGTCATCACGCCCGCGATCTCGGTGCTCTCCGCGGTCGAGGGGCTGGAGGTCGTCACCACGCGCGCCACGCCCTACATCCTGCCGATCTCGCTCACCGTGCTGCTCGCGCTCTTTCTCGCGCAGCGCTGGGGAACGGCGCGGCTGGGGCGGTTCTTCGGCATCGCCATGCTCGTGTGGTTCGCGTGCCTGGGGCTCGCGGGCATTCCCCACATCGCCGCGCGCCCCGAGGTCCTGGCCGCGCTCCTGCCCCACCATGCGCTGGCGTTCTGCCTGGACCACTACGGCATCGCCTTCATCACGCTGGGCGCGGTCTTCCTGTGCGTGACCGGCGCGGAAGCGCTCTACGCCGACATGGGGCATTTCGGCGCCCGGCCCATCCGGCTGGCGTGGTTCCTCCTCGTCATGCCCTGCCTCACGCTGAACTACCTGGGACAGGGCGCGCTGGTACTCGCCACGCCGTCCGCCGCCGCCAACCCGTTCTTCCTCATGATGCCGGGCTGGGCCACGCTGCCGATGGTGGTGCTGGCCACGGCTGCCACCGTCATCGCCTCGCAGGCGCTGATCTCCGGCGCGTTCTCCGCGGCCAAGCAGACCATCCAGCTGGGGTACCTGCCGCGCCTGTCGGTGCGCCACACCTCGGAGAACGAATCCGGACAGATCTACGTGCCCATGGTGAACTGGACGCTGCTCGCCGGGGTGGCGCTGGCGGTGGTGGCCTTCCGCAGCTCCAACGCCCTGGCCGCGGCCTACGGCATCTCGGTCAGCCTGGTCATGGTCATCACCACCACATTGACCTTCTTCGTCATCCGCCACGGCTGGAAACTGCCCCTGCCGCTGTGCATCGCAGCCACGGGCGCGTTCCTTTGCGTGGATGTCGCCTTCTTCGCTTCCAATTCGCTGAAGATCGCGGAAGGCGGCTGGTTCCCCCTGCTGATGGCCGCTGCGCTGTACCTCGTCATGTCCACGTGGCACGACGGCCGCGGCCTGCTGCGCCAGCGCCAGAACGCCGAGGCGATCGAGCTGCTGCCCTTCCTGCAATCGATCCTCTCGGCCGGCACCACCCGCGTGGACGGCACCGCCGTCTTCCTCACCGCCCATGCCGGCGTGGTGCCCGGGGCGATGCTGCACAACCTCAAGCACAACAAGGTGCTGCACGACCACAACCTGTTCGTCCACGTCCAGGCAGGGGGTGTGCCCCGCATACCACTGCGCGAACAGGTGGCCGTCCAGCCGCTCGCCGACGGTGCCTGGAGCGTGCGGATCCGCTTCGGCTTCATGGACGAGCCGGACATTCCCCGCGCCCTCCATCAGGCCACGGAACTGGAGGGCCTGCTGGACCCCATGCGCACCAGCTACTTCCTGGCGCGCGAGACCGTCGTGCCCACGCTGGGCGCCGCCATGGCCGTCTGGCGGCAGAAGCTGTTCGCGCAGATGCACCACAGCGCCAGTTCGGCGGCGGACTTCCTGAAACTGCCGAACAACGCGGTGGTGGAGATGGGGTCGAAAACGGAAATGTAGCCCGGAGACACTGCACGGACAGGATGCAGGCGCTCGGCCAGGGGAGCGCCCGGAATGTGTCAGCAGTTGACCTTTCTCGACGTGGGGACCAGGACGTTGTTGCTCCCCCATATCTCGAAGCAATGGTCCGTGCCCAGCGGAAGATTGAGGTACTCGAATTGGTTGACACCCGTGGGATGGATCCACACGTAAAGCCTGCCGTTATCATGGCCATCGCAGTATTCCCAATACGTGCTGCTTCCGTATGTTTTGTCGGTTTCTTCCCAGTGATATACCTTCACTCCGTTGCCAGCCGCCAGATCCGCGAACACAGACCATTTATAGCCGGTCTGGCCGGATGATGAAACCTTGATGTAATGCTTGGTCTGCCCGGCTCCACAATTCACTGCATAGGCATTGCCGGACATGAGCGCCACGAGCATGCCGAGTCCGGCGAGGTGTTTTTTACCGATCATGAATTTCCCTGTATCGATTCTTCGTCAATTGAATTGCGCACACACAAAACAAACCACCGGAAAATCATCTCCGGTGGTTTAATGCGCCGAGAATACCTCCGCTGCGCAACCGGATTATTCATGAACAAAAACCCACCCACCGCCAAGAACAATTATCTGGCGCATAAACAAAACAGCCGAGCCCTATAGCGGCATCCGCGCCGTGCGCGGGTCCATGAAAAAGCGGCTCCACGAGGGAGCCGCTGTCTGCCGCGGCGCGATGCCGCTGCTGCCGGGGGTGTATCAGTCGCGCACGACCAGCACGGGCACGTGGACCACGCCCAGCACGCGCTGGGTGACGCTGCCCAGCACCAGCTTCTCGAGCCCGCGGCGGCCATGGGAGCCCATGACGATCAGGTCGGCGCCCGTGCTCTCCAGCGCGCGCAGGATGCCGTCGTGCACGGCATGGCCCTCGCCGATCACGGTGGTCACGGCCACGCCGGCTTCCTCCAGGGCCTTGCGCGTGGCGTCCAGCGCGGTGTTGGCCTCGGCGGTGGCGGCATTCATGTACTGCGACTGGCCGTAGGCGAAATCCGCGCCCACGCCGGTGAACGGATAGGGATCCACCACATAGACGGCGGTGACCTGGGAGCCGAAGGTCTTGGCGAGGCCGGCCGCCTTGGTGACGGCCATCATGGAAGTGGGCGAACCGTCCACGGGAATCAGGATGTGCTTGAACATGAACTTCTCCTTCGTCGATGGTGGTGTGGAACCGATGGGACCAGTGTGCCGCAATGCGGCGCCACCGGGTTGATTCGCATCAAGCGGCAGGGGTTGTCGCGGCCTTTTCTCCGCCCTCTTCCTGGAACCCGCCGCGCCGGCAGGTCACCACCAGCGTGTCGCGGAAGCCTGGGGCATCCCCCAGGGGCTGGATCGGCGTGGTCTCGTGGATCATGCGGGCGTCGTCCAGCAGCATGAGCGACCAGGGCTCGCTGAGGGTGAACCGGTGGCCGCTGGGGCCGGCCGCCTCGAAGATGCGCGTCTCGCCACCCTTCACGCCCTCGCGGCCGACCAGGAAGACGGCCACGAGGTCCACGCCGTCGCGGTGCGCGCCCTCGGGCGTGGGCCGGCCGATGCCGTCGGTGGTGTCGATGCGGAACTGGTGGGCCTCCAGGAACCAGCGCTCGGGCTTCTCCGCCAGCGCCTGCTGCGACAGGCCGGCCAGCGCGGCCAGCAGCTGCTGCCAGGCCGGCTGCGCCACGGTGGCATCCTGCATGGGAGCGAACCAGCGCTGCATGCCGCCGTGCAGGGCGTTGTAGTCCAGCGGCTGCCAGTGGGCGCGGTGCGGCACCTGCCGCAGCATGGGTCCGTCCGCCACGAAGCAGGAGTGCCGCCGGCGGCGATAGCGCCCGCCGTCCTTCAGGAATTCATCGGGCGGCAGCGAGGGCCAGTCCGCATGCAGCACCTGCAGCGCCGCGAGCGGCACGCCGATCCAGGCGGCGGTGTCCTCGGGCCTCAGCACGGCGTACCCCGTGCTGCGCAGGTGGTCGGCGACCTGGTCGGGCCGCAGGTAGGGAGGGGGAAACGTGATGTGCGCCATGTGGCGCGAGCTTAACCCCGCCCGGCATGCCGTGTGCGCACCGGGAGGGTGCCGCACTGGAATTTCAGCGACAGGTTGCGCCGCCGCAAACGCGGCTGCAGTAGCATCCGTGGGCGCAGCGCCGGCAGTGGCGCGCGCTCCAGGAGAACACCATGGCCCATGAACGCCGCCACTATGTCCGAGTCGCCTTCGAGGCACCCGCGCGCCTCGCCGTGAGCGGCCACGGCACTTTCGACGTGCATGTGCTGGACGTGTCCCTGCGCGGCGCGCTGCTGGAGCTGCCCGGCGGCCAGGCCTTGCCGCCGGGCACGCCCTGCGCGCTCTCCATCCCCTTGATGGCGGGCGAGGAGCAGATCGCGATGTCCGGCGAGCTGGTGCACGTGGAAGGCCATTGCGCGGGCCTGCAGGGCCACACCATGGACCTCGACAGCGCCACCCACCTGCGCCGCGTGATCGAGCTGCGGCTCGGCGACCCGGCCCTGCTGGAGCGCGACCTGCAGACGCTGGTGTCGGCGCACCGCGGCCGGGGCATGCCGGCGCAGCCGGCGACCGGGCACTGAGCCGCCCGCCCTGTCCCGCTCCGCTCACTCCGCGCGGTGTCAGGCCGCCGGGACCTCCGCGGCGGCCGGGCCCGCGGCCAGTTCCGTCTCCTGCAGCTGCCGCCACATCACCTTGCCGCTGCCGCTCTTGGGCAGCGCCTCGGCGAACTGCACGACGCGCGGCACCTTGTACACGGCCATGTTCTCGCGGCACCAGGCGATGATGTCGGCCTCGGACACCTGCCCGCGGTGCGCGGGCCGCAGCACCACCACGGCCTTCACCGTCTCGCCGCGGTAGCTGTCGCGCGCGGCGATCACGCAGGCTTCCTGCACGGCGGGGTGGCGGAACATGAGCGCCTCCACCTCGGCCGGCCAGACCTTGAAGCCGCTGGCGTTGATCATGCGCTTGAGGCGGTCGGTGATGAAGAAATAGCCCTCCTCGTCCACGCGGCCCAGGTCGCCCGAGCGGAAGAACCGCTTGCCGTCGATCTCGATGAAGGCCGCTTCCGTCGCGGCAGGCTGCTTCCAGTACCCGCTGAACACGCCCGGTCCATGGATCACGATCTCGCCCTGCTCGCCCACGGGCACTTCCCGCAGGGTGTCCGGGTCGATCACGCGCGAATCGGTGCTGATGAACGGCACGCCCAGGCACTGCTGCTTGGGGTGGTCCGGCGGGTTGGTGTGCGAGGGCGCGGCGGTCTCGGTCAGGCCGTAGCCTTCGCAGAAGCGCAGGCCGAACTGCTCCAGCAACCGCTGCGCCACGGCCTGCGGCATGGCGGCCCCGCCGCCACCGATATAGACCAGGCTGGAGAGGTCGTACTCAGAAAAGCGCGGGCTCGCCATCAGGTCGATCACCATCGTGGGAATGTTGGTCCAGTTGGTCACGCGGTAGCGGGAGATGAGGCGGCCGGCGAGGTCCCGGTCCCAGCGCGGCATCATGACCAGCGTGGCGCCGGCATAGATGGACGAATGCATCAGGCTCACCATGCCGGTGATGTGGAACATGGGCACCACGGCCAGCGTCACGCTCTCGGAAGTGGCCGTGCCCCAGAGCGCGCTGGCGACGGCGTTGTGCATGATGCTGCGGTGCGGGTGCATGCAGCCCTTGGGCAGGCCGGTGGTGCCGCTGGTGTAGGGCAGCACGGCCAGGTCTTCCGGTCCCGCCTCGCAGGCCGGCGGCTCGGCACCGCAGGCCGCGGCCTCGCTCCAGGCATGCACCGCGCCGCCTTCGAGCGCGGGCAGCGGGCGCACCGGGCAAAGCCACTCGCGCCACGCCTCGGGCATGGCCTGCGCTTCGGGCGAGGCCGGGTCGAAGGCGTCGGTGAACTGCGAGACCACGAGATGGCGCAGGCGGCGGTCCGGCGGCAGCGCATGGCTGGCGGCGGCCAGCTCGGGCGCGAGATCGGCAGTGGTGATGGCCACGCGCGCGTCCGGATCGGTGATGTAGTGCTTGAGCTCCTCGGCGCGGTTCATCGGGTTCACGGGCACCACGACGGCGTTGGCGCGCAGGATGGCGAAATGGGCGGCGACGAGCTGCGGGCAGTTCTGCATGCACAGCAGCACGCGGTCGCCCTTGCGCACGCCCAGCGTGTGCAGGTGGGCGGCCAGCCGTTCCGCCGTGCGCGCCAGCTCCCGGTAGCCCAGCGCCGTGCCGAAGAACACCATTGCCGGCTTGTCCGGGTAGCGCTGGGCGCTGACGGCCAGGTTGTTCCAGAGCGAGGTGGCGGGCGGAGTGAGAGCGTGCGGCAGGCGCTTGGGCCAGAAGGCGTGGTGTGCGGGCATGGGAGGGCGGGAGTTTTCCGTGGATCGGTACGAACCCGCATCCTGCGGCCCGTGGGCCGCGCACGTATTGGGGATGGCCCCAATCGCCCGTCACCCAGGCGACGCGGCGGCGGCACCGGGAATGCCCGGCCCCGGGGCACGGGCAGCGGCCCGGGTTTTTGTAACGGCTTGTCCCCGCGGGGGGCCTTTGGGGGCCTTGCGGGCGGCAGCGGCGCCACCATGAACGACAATGGGGGCTACGCTGCGCGCCGCCCGGGCCCCGCGCTCACGGTCGAGCCTGCCCGCCCGGCCGGCGCTGCACTTCCTTTTCCGCACATTCATCGCTTTTTCGTGCCGGCCGCGCGGCGCCCGTCCGCGGTCCCGGCCCGCGGCCCATGGACTCCATGAACATTGTCATCCTCGACGACTACCAGGACGCCGTCCGCAAGCTCCATTGCGCCACGCGTCTCGACGCCTACTCCGCCAAGGTCTACACCAACACCGTCAAGGGCCTCGGCCAGTTGTCGGTGCGGCTGCGGGATGCCGACATCATCGTGCTGATCCGCGAGCGCACCCAGATCACGCGCCAGCTCGTGGAGAAGCTGCCGCGCCTGAAGCTCATCGCACAGACCGGCAAGGTGGGTTCGCACGTGGACGTGACCGCCTGCACCGAGCGCGGCATCGCGGTGGCCGAAGGCGTGGGCTCGCCCGTCGCCCCGGCCGAGCTGACCTGGGCACTGATCATGGCGGCCATGCGGCGCCTGCCGCAGTACATCTCCAACCTCAAGCACGGCGCCTGGCAGCAATCGGGGCTGCGCGCGGCCTCCATGCCGGCCAACTTCGGCATCGGCACGGTGCTGCGCGGCAAGACCCTGGGCATCTGGGGCTACGGGCGCATCGGCCAGATCGTGGCGGGCTACGGCCGCGCCTTCGGCATGAACGTGCGCGTCTGGGGCCGCGAGGCCTCGCGCGCCCAGGCGCTGAGCGACGGGCTGCAGGTGGCCACCACGCGCGAGGAGTTCTTCTCGCAGTGCGACGTGGTGTCGCTGCACCTGCGGCTCAACGACGAGACGCGCGGCATCGTGCGCCTGGAGGACCTCTCCGGCATGAAGCCCAACGCCCTGCTGGTGAACACTTCGCGCGCGGAGCTGATCGAGCCGGACGCGCTGATCGCCGCCCTGAACCGCGGCCGCCCCGGCATGGCCGCGGTGGACGTGTTCGAGAGCGAGCCCATCCTGCAGGGCCACGCGCTGCTGCGGCTGGAGAACTGCATCTGCACGCCCCACATCGGCTACGTGGAGCAGGACAGCTACGAGCTGTACTTCGGGGCCGCGTTCGACAACGTGATCAATTACATCCGGGGCACGCCGACGAACATCGTGAACCCTGGCGCGCTGCAGGTGCGGCGCTGACGGCAAAGGGGTTGCACCGCTCGGCCTGGACGACCTGTGCATCGCGCCGGGCAACGTACCTCGCCGTGGCAGGGCCGATGCCGGTTCACCGGGTCCTCCTCCCGCTCACAGTTCTGCATTCGAAGACAGCCATTCAGGCGGGCAGGAGCCCAGCGCGCGCGCCGGATGACGCCATGCGAGCGGCGCCCCCTCGATCTCCAGTGGAGGCAGCAGCCGGGCTGCCGGCCCCCAGGATGTCTCCTCGACATGCCCGGCGCGATCGCGCGGGGTATCCGCCTCCAACCTGACCACCTCGCTCACGGGCTCGGGGCGCAGTTGCAGAACCGCGGCGGTACGCGCCAGCGAGGCGCGCACCTCGGTCCCGGCCCCTTGCGCCATCCGCTGCGCCAATCCGCGCAGCGCTGCCGCCGCCATCAGGTAGCCGGTCGCATGGTCGATCGCCTGGACCGGCAGGTTGACCGGTTCATCGCCGTGCACCGCGCGCATGCCCGCCTCGGCGATGCCCGTGCTCATCTGGATGAGGCTGTCGAAGCCGCGCCGGCAGCGCCACGCACCGGACCAGCCATACGCATCGAGCGATACGTCGATCAGCGCGGGATTCAGCGCGCGCCGCTGGGCGGCATCCAGCCCCAGGCGGGCGAGCGCATCGGACCGGTAGCCGTGGACCAGGATGTCCGCGCCGCGCAGCAGCCGCCGGAGCGTATCGAGATCCGCGGCATTCTTCAGGTCCAGCCGCGCGCAGCGCTTGCCCAGGACGACTTCGGGCACCGTGCCCGGCTCTTCCCAGCCGTGGGGATCGATGCGCAGCACCTCGGCACCCAGGCCTGCGAGGAACCGCGTCGCCACGGGCCCCGCGAGGATGCGCGTCAGATCGAGCACGCGGATGCCGCGCAGCGGACGGTCCGGGGACGGCTGCCAATCGCGCGCCGCGACGCGGCCTGCCGTGTGGACGTGCAGCAAGGGCTCGGATGCGACGGCCTGGCCTTGCGGGTGCACGGCCCATTCCTGGCGCGAGTACATGACGGCGGCACAGCCGCCGCGCGCGACCACGGCGTCCTCGAGTGCAGCGGCCTCCCAGCGGCCCACCGCGTGCGCGACGGATTGCGCATCGGCGGCGCAGCCGAGTACCGACAGCGCGGCATCGCGATGGTGCGGCGCGTTGGTGTGCAGCCGGATCCAGCGATCTCGCGCCCGGTAGTTGCCGGCGATCGGGTCCCATAGCGGCGGCAGCGACCATCCCAGCGGACGCAGCGACGTGCCGAACCACAGCGACGCCATGCGCCGATCGACCCGGACTGCCGGCAGCCTGCCGGTCGAGGCCTGCAACAGTTCGGCGACTGCAGTTCCCGCCGCGCCGATGGCCGCCGCTGCCAGGTCGGTCACGCGGAACGGGGAAAACAACTCTCCAGCTCCGGCAAAACTGCAGGTATCGAGGGACTGCGGGGCCCCACCCAGCGATGCCCAGAACTCCCGCAAATGGTCCGATGCCGGACTCTCGTCGTCCACGACGGTACTTTGTGGCACTTGATCGACACGCATGTTCGCCTCGAATGGTTCAGGTGGGGCGAAGATCGGCGGGCTGGCATTGATTGTCAATGTTGATTATCTTGGTCAACTGATCGGACGACTGCCCTCTTCCACGATGTCGAACTACCTGAATTCCACCGAAGCCGCAGCGAGGCTCGGGGTGTCGCGGCAGACGCTCTACGCCTATGTCAGCCGCGGCCTGCTGCATGCCGAGCCTGGCGACAACCAACGCGAAAGCCGTTATTTCGCAGCCGATATCGACAGGTTCGCGGCACAGCGCGCGCGCGGGCGCAAGCCGAAGGAAGTGGCGAAGGCTGCTCTCAACTGGGGCACGCCCGTGCTCGAATCGGGCATCACGCTGATCGATGGCGGGCGGCTCTTCTACCGTGGCGTGGACGCTTCGGGACTCGCCGACCACGCGAGCCTCGAGGACGTCGCGGCGCTACTCTGGCAATGCGACAGGCAGGTGGCCTTCGATCCCCGGGCGGCCACTGCGCCGGCCGTCCTGCGGCCCCTCTTCAGGCACTACCAGGATCAACGTGCAGAGGACGCCCTCCTGCCGCTTTTCGCTGTCGCGAGCGAGGATGCGCCCACTGCCATCTGGCAGAAAGCGGCCGGGCGGCAGGCGCAAGGCTGCGGAGATCTGGTACGGATCCTGGCCGCGTGCCTGTTGCGCACCCGTCCCGGCACGGCGCCGATCCACGAGCAATGCGCGCGTGCGTGGGGCGTGGATTCTTCGGGAGCCGAACTGATCAGGATGGCCCTCGTGCTGGGCGCGGACCACGAGCTCAACGCATCAACTTTCACGGGCCGGTGCGTGGCCTCGACCAACGCGAGCCTGCGGGCGGTCGTGATCGGTGGCCTGGCCGGCCTCTCCGGCGGACGGCACGGCGCCACCACGGGGCGCGTCGAGGCGTTGTGGGATGAACTCGGTACGCGGGACATCGAACGGAAAATGCAGGACAGGCTCGCGAGGGGAGACGATTTGCCAGGCTTCGGACACGCCCTGTACCCCGATGGCGACGCGCGCGCGGCGTATCTGTTGGCGCGCATTCTGCCGCGCCATTCCCCATGGAAACGCATGATCGATGCCGGGACGGCACTGGTGGGCCAGAAGCCGTCCATGGACCTCGCACTCGTGGCGTTGCGCAGGCACTTGCGGCTTCCCGCGGGTGCCGCGTTCGGCCTGTTCGCGCTGGGCCGGTCGATCGGATGGATCGCACACGGACTGGAGCAACGCGGGCAACCCGGCCTGATCCGGCCCCGCGCCGTGTATGTCGGCCCCCCTGTCGAACAGGGGAAGCCTCGAACCCATGGACGGTCCACCCAGCGGCGCGCGCCGCAGCATGCCGTGCCAGGCAACGATCTGGCTGCCGCTTTCTTCAGCACCCGATAGCCCGCACCGACGAAGATATGCCATTCAAGGCCGCGGCGGCGAACGGCCCACCAGCAATCGTCCCCCGGCCCACGCGCACAGCACGGCAAGGCTCCACACCAGGGCCCACCCCTGCAGGGCCAGCAGATGCGGAATGGCGAGGGGCACCACGAAGCACACGACGAAGACGCTGGTGTTCGCCATACCCAGCGCCGTGCCGGCATGGGTGGCACCGACACGCACCGCGAGCTCGGTATAGGCCACGCCATGCCATGCGGAAATGCAGATGCCGCAGGCTGCCAGCAATGACATCAGGAACAGCCGGAGCGGCACGCTATCGGAATGCACGGCGGCGCCCCGGAGGCTGGCCACCGCCAGGCCGGCGAACAGCAGCACGCTCAGGCTGCAGCAGGCGCGCAGATAGGCGGGACGGTTGCGCCTGCGGTCGGTCCAGCGGCCGCTCCAGACGCGCATCACCATGGCGCCGGCCTGGACAAGCGCCAGCGTCATGGAGATGGACGCCAGCTGTGCATGCGCGAAGTCGTGCAGGAACACCGTTCCGAAGGACAGCACCGCGAACTGCGGGGCGCACAGGATCCCGATTCCCGCTGCCAGGCGCCACGCACCCGCGTTACGCAGTGGTCCCGTGCGGTCTGCTGCGATGGCGGCAGGCCACCGGGAACGGGCCTGCGTGCGTGACGGCTCCCGGACCCACGCCCATGCCAATCCGGCGGCTGCCAGGCTCAGTGACGAGAGCACGCCGTAGACGGCCACGAAGCCGCCGCGCACCGCGAGCAGCGGCAGCAGCAGCGCTCCGATGGCCCCGCCGAGAGGCACGGCGGTCTGGCGGATGCTCATGGCGAGGCCGCGTTCACCGTCCGGGAACCACAGCATGATGGCCCGCCCGCTGGCGCCATTGACACTTCCGCCCGTCAGGCCGACCAGCATCAACCCGCAGCCCACCCAGGCGGGTGCAGGCACGTGGCCGGGCGACGGCACCGCCCAGAGCGCCAGGGCGGCCAATGCCAGCGCAGTCCCCACGAGACCGGCCAACAGCACCGGCCTGTCTCCCCAGCGGTCGGTCAGCATCCCCCAAGGCAGCTCGCTGACGGCGATGCCCAGGCCCAGCATGCCGAGCATCCATCCCAGCGTCGCGTTGTCGAGCTGGTAGCTGGTGCGCATCAGCACCGCGGTCATCGGAATGCCGCTGAAGGCGACCGAGAACGCTGCATTGGCGAAGACGCCGGCGGCCAGCACCTTCCAGCGGTGCCGGGAACGGATGGCCAGCGAGGGATCCACGGGCTGGGGCAAGGAGCAGGCGCTTGTCATGGCCGGCAGTGTGCGCGTCCTGGATCATGATGAATATCAGAAAATATTTGATCGATCGTCCTGGTTTTTGGGACGATTCACATTGCACACTGCATGCTCCATGACCCGTGTCCTGTATGACCTCGACGTTTTGCGTACCTTTGCCACGGGGGTGGCGCTCGGCAGTTTCGCCAGCGCGGCGGACCGCCTGGGTCGCTCGACTTCGGCAGTGAGCGCCCAGCTCAAGAAGCTGGAGGCCCAGTCCGGTACACCGTTGCTGCGCAAGTCCGGCCGCGGGCTGGTGCTGACCGATGCCGGCGAAACCCTGCTGGCTTACGCCCACCGGCTCCTGGCGCTGAACGACGAAGCGGTCGCCGCCGTCGGCGGCAGCCAGTTGCGCGGCCTGGTCCGCCTGGGGCTGCAGGAAGACCTGGGCGAGACGCTCCTGCCGGCGGTACTGGGCCGCTTCGCCCGGGCGCATCCGCATGTCCGGATCGAGGTCTGCGTCGCGCGCAGCGCCGAACTGCGCGAGCGGTTCGCGCTGGGCCAGCTCGACCTGGCGCTGCTGTGGGATGCGGGAATCGACCTGTCGTGCGTACGGGCCGAGCCCATCAT
The DNA here is from genome assembly GCF_042847045.1 of Acidovorax sacchari. NCBI lineage: Bacteria > Pseudomonadati > Pseudomonadota > Betaproteobacteria > Burkholderiales > Comamonadaceae > Acidovorax > Acidovorax sacchari. Next base: position 2,465,643 of record NZ_AP035783.1, on the reverse strand, counting down.
GCGCCTGCCGCTGCACTGGATCGGTCCCGCCGCCCTCGACACGCTGGACGCGCCCTGGTGGCTGGGGCTCTCCGGACCGGGTGGAGTGGAGCGGCATCCGCTGCCGCTGGTGCTGCTCGATGCGCCCTGCCCGCTGCGCCAGATCGTGACGGCAGCCCTGGAGCGCGCCGGCATTCCCTGGCGGCATGCCTTCAACAGCGCGAGCCTGGCCGCACTCTGGGCCGCGACCTCTGCCGGCCTGGGCCTGTCGGTGCGCACGGCGTTCGGCCTGCCGGCACACGTGCGCCTGATCGATCCGCTCGCCAGCGGCCTGCCTGAACTCCCGCCGATGGACCTGGTGCTCGGCCGCGCCCGCAGCCCGCTGGACACCGCCTCCGAGCGCCTGGCCTCCCTCCTGCGGGAAGCCGTGCGGGAACACCTGGGGCTGTCCTTCGGCACGCCGCTCGGGCAGGACCCATGAAAAAAGGCCTCCGCACGCGGAGGCCTTTTCGCTGAAACGGGCGAGCCGTATCAGTTCAGGGGCGTCTTCTTGCCGTCCTTGTACGTGTACAGGGTGATGGCGGGGTTCTTCAGCTCGCCGTTCGGCTCGAAGGCGATCTGGGCCGTCACGCCCTTGTAGTTGGACTTGGCCAGCTCGGGGATGTACACCTTGGGATCCCAGGAGTTGGCACGCTTCATGGCATCGACCAGCAGCATGGTGGCGTCGTAGGTGTAGGGGCTGTACACCTGGAACTGGCCGGGGTACTTGGCGTCGTACTTGGCCTTCCAGGCCGTGCCGCCGGGCATCTTGGCCAGCGAGGCGCCGCCTTCGGCGCAGATCACGTTCGCCAGGGTCTTGGCGCCAGCGGCCAGCTTGGCCACTTCGGCCGTGCAGATGCCGTCGCCGCCGAAGTACTTCACGTTGGCCATGCCCAGCTGTTCCATCTGGCGCAGCATCGGGCCGGCCTGCGGATCCATGCCGCCGTAGAAGATGGCGTCGGGGTTCTTGGACTTGATGGCCGTCAGGATGGCCATGAAGTCGGTGGCCTTGTCGGTCGTGAACTGCTCGTCCACCACCTTGATGCCCTTGGTGGCGGCGGTCTTCTTGAACACATCGGCCACGCCCTGGCCGTAGGCCGTGCGGTCGTCGATGATGGCCACGGTCTTGAGCTTCAGCGTGTCGGAAGCGTAGGCGGCCAGGCCGGCGCCCAGGGCGTTGTCGTTCGCGATGATGCGGAACGTGGTCTTGTAGCCGGGCTTGGTCAGGTTGGGGTTGGTGGCGGCGCCGGTGACGTGCGGGATGCCGCAGTCGTTGTACACCTTCGATGCGGGGATCGTGGTGCCGGAATTCAGGTGGCCCACCACGCCGGCGACCTTGGCGTCGCACAGCTTCTGGGCAGCGGCCGTGCCCTGCTTCGGATCTGCGGCGTCGTCTTCAGCCTGCAATTCGAACTTGATCTTCTTGCCGCCGATCGTGACCCCCTGGGCATTCAGTTCCTCGACAGCCATGCGGGCGCCGTTTTCGTTGTCCTTGCCGTAGTGAGCCTGAGGGCCAGAAACCGGTCCCACGTGGCCGATCTTCACCACCTGTTCTTGTGCAGAGGCGACACCGGCAAACGCCGCGATAGCGGCAACCACGGTCAGTTTCAACTTCAATTGCATATGAATCTCCATAAAGGGTGATCGCTGAGAACCTTTGTTTTTTCCCCCAGCGCCGGAAACATATCGCAATTTATGGGCCAGGGCACCCGTAGATGCGAGGGAAAGTGACCGAAAACCACAGGGGGTTACCCTAGGGGCGCGCCCGCGGGCGCCAGGTATCAGCGTTGCGCAGGGCTGCCGGGCGACGCCAGTTCGTCCGCCACGGCTTCGTACACGGCGTGGCGCACGACGGATTCCACCTCTTCGCGCAGGCGCGGCACCATGGAGCGGGTCTGCTCCTGGACCACCGTGGCGATGGCTTCGCGCAGGCGCTGGTCCAGCACCACGTCCACGCGCTGGATGATGCGGTGGATGACCACTTCCTCGATGCCCGAGAAATCGGGGGCCGGCGCGGGCTGCGATGATGCGGACGCAGGCGAAGGCGCAGCAGGCACCGGCGCGGCGGGTGCCGGAGCGCTGGCCGGTGTGGCGGCCGGGAGATGGTTCAAGGCCGCGGCGGAGACCGGTTCGCCCGCCGGAGGCATCGCCGGCCACGGCGCCACGGCCGGCACGGGCCCTGCAGGCGGGGCCACCGGGACCGGTGCCGGTGCCTGCACGCCCGGCAGCGGGCCGCTCCCGGGCATGGCCCCGGTCACCTGCACCACATCGGTGAGCGTCGGCACGAATCTGGGGGGCTGCTTCGGCGGCACGGGCACGGCTCAACCTCCCTTCAGCACCAGGTCGTGGCGGACGATGCCGTAGCCCCGCTGCGCGTAGTGCCGCCAGCGCTCGCGCGCACCGGCCCGGTCCCCCTCGTCGTGCGCGCTCACCACCTCGACGAGCCGCGCGAAGCGCTCGAAACCTTCGGGCACGGAGGGCCCGAGGTTCAGCAGGACATCGGGGCGCGCGACGGTACGCGGGTCGGCAGCCAGCAGCACGGGCGAGGCCTCGCGCAACTCGGGCTCGTCTTCCTGGCGGCAGTGCGCCAGGAAGTCTTGCGGGCTCAGGGCCCACAGCGCACGGTCCATCGCGTCGAGCACGGGCGCGGGCCCGGTGATCACCAGGAGCGCGTCGTTGCGCAGGGCCTTGCGCGCGAAACGGCACGCATAGGCCAGCTTGTCGGGCGCGTTGAAGTGGAAGGCGATCTCGGTCATGCCGGGATCCAGGGGCACGGCAGCGGCATCCGCGTTCAGGCGGCGCGGGCCGCGCGGCGTGCCCGGCCCGCGCCGGAGGCCGGCGCCGCGGCCGCGCCGGAGCGCGCACGGGGCGCCGGGGCCTGCGCGGAATCGAGCAGGAACTGCACCAGCAGGCCCACCGGACGGCCGGTGGCGCCCTTGGCGCCACCGCTCTTCCACGCGGTGCCCGCGATGTCCAGGTGGGCCCAAGGCTTGCCGTCCACGAATTTCTGCAGGAACTTGGCGGCCGTGACAGCCCCGGCCGCGCGCCCCGCCACGTTGCCCATGTCGGCGAAGTTGCTCTTCAGGCCTTCGGCGTATTCGTCGTCCAGCGGCATGCGCCAGCACGGATCCAGCGCCGCCTCGCCCGCGGACTGCAGCCGGGCCGCCAGGGCCTCGTCGTTGGCGAACAGGCCGCTGCGCACCCCGCCGAGCGCCACCACGCAGGCGCCGGTCAGCGTGGCGATGTCCACCATGGCCGAGGGCTTGAAGCGGGCCGCGTAGGCGATGGCGTCGCACAGCACGAGCCGGCCTTCGGCGTCGGTGTTGAGCACCTCGATGGTCTGGCCGCTCAGGCTGGTGACCACGTCGCCCGGCTTGACGGCACGGCCGTCGGGCATGTTCTCGCAGGCCGGGATGAGGCCGACCACGTTGATGGCGGGCCGCAGTTCGGCCAGCGCGCGGAACACGCCCAGCACGCTGGCGGCGCCGCCCATGTCGAACTTCATCTCGTCCATTTCGCCGGCGGGCTTGATCGAGATGCCGCCGGTATCGAAGGTGATGCCCTTGCCGATGAGCGCCACGGGCGCCTCGGAGCGGCCCGCGCCCTGGTAGCGCAGCTCGATGAAGCGCAGGGGCTCCTCGGAGCCCCTGGCCACCGCCATGAAGGCGCCCATGCCGAGCTTCTGCACTTCCGCGGGACCCATCACCTTGACCTGGATGGGGCCGTGCTTGGCGAGCGCCTTGGCGGCGCCGGCCAGCAGGGTGGGCGTGGCGTGGTTGCCGGGGCGGTTGGCCCATTCGCGGGCGTATTCGATGCCCAGGGCCAGCGCCGTCCCGCGGGCGAATCCGGCCTTGGCCGCAGCGGCATCGGCCACGCCGACCACCACGCGCGAGAGAGCGCGCGGCTCGGACTGGGACTTGGTGGCCGTATAGACATAGCTGGCCTCCGCCACGGCCTGCACGGCCGTGCAGGCCGCCGCGCCGCCGTCGGACAGGGCCGCGAGGCACACGGCCGCGCGCTTGACCTGGGGCGCCTTCCAGTGCGCTGCCGCACCGGCCAGCGCCTGGCGCACCGCGCGCGCGCCGCCGTCGCCGGCCCCCAGCAGCAGCACGCGCCGCGCAGAGACGGCAGGCGCCTGGTAGAGCGCGAGGCTCTTGCCGGGCTTGGTTTCGAAGTCCCCCTGGCGGATCGCCAGCGCCACCAGGGCGGAGAGCGCATCGCCGCCGGGCTTGAAGCCCTCGGGTACCAGCACGGCGAGCAGGTCGCATTTCTCGGCGGCGGCGGAGGCCAGGGACAGGGTCTTCAGATCGAAGTTCATAATCGGCGTTTTCCTTCGAGCCAATGTTATTCGATTCATCCATTCGCAAGGAACTGGCCCGCAGCTTCGGAGCGACGCTGGTGGTGCTGGTCACCGTGGTCATGACCATGATGCTGATCCGCACGCTCGGCCAGGCGTCGCGCGGCAGCGTGAACCCCTCGGACGTGATGCTCGTGATGGGCTTCACCGTGCTCGGCCAGCTGCCCACCATCCTCACCCTCAGCCTGTTCGTGGCCGTGGTCGGCGCCCTGGCGCGCATGTACCGCGAAAGCGAGATGGTCATCTGGTTCGCGAGCGGACGCGGCATGCTGCACCTGCTGCCGCCGCTGCTGCGCTTCGCCTGGCCGGTGATCCTGGCGATCGCCACGCTGGCGCTGCTGATCTGGCCCTGGGCCAACCAGCAGATCCAGGAGCTCAAGGTGCAGTACGAACAGCGCAGCGACGTGGACCGCATCGCCCCGGGCGAGTTCCAGGAGTCGGCCAACGGCGCCCGCGTGTTCTTCATCGACCGCGAAACGCCTGACAACCAGCAGGCCACCAACGTGTTCATCGCCTCCAGCGAGCACGGCCGCGAGACCGTCACCTCGGCCCGCAGCGCGCGCCTGGAAACCCAGGGCACCCAGCGCATGGCCCTGCTGAGCGACGGGCAGCGCCTGGAAACCACGCTGGACAAGCCCGGGCTGAAGGTGAGCGAGTTCACCGAGTACGGCACGCGGATCGGCGGCGCCGCCAGCAGCTCCAGCGACGACGCCGCGGTCAAGACCCGCAGCACGGCGCAGCTGTTCGCCTCCAGCGATCCGGTGTTCCGCGCCGAACTCGGGTGGCGCTTCGGCCTGGCGCTCGCCGCGCTCAACTTCGTGGTGCTGGGGCTGGCCGTGGCCAGCGCCAATCCGCGCGCAGCGCGCAGCACCAGCCTGGTGTTCGCGCTCTTCGCCTTCGTGGTCTATTACAACCTCATGACCTTCGGACAGAACTGGGTGGGTGCGGGCCGCCTGAGCCTGGGCGCCTTCATGGTCGCGCTGCACGGAGGCACGCTGGCGCTGGCGATGCTGCTGCTCGTGGCGCGCCACAACCGCTGGTCGCCGCGGCTGCCATCCCTGCGCGCGCGGAGGTCCGCATGAAGACGATCCGCGGACTCATCTACCGCGAAGCCCTGGCTGCCGTGGGCTTCGTCACCCTGGGCTTCCTGGCGCTGTTCTTCTTCTTCGACATGGTGGACGAGCTGCGCTACGTCGGCCGCGTCGAGGGCTACCAGATGTCGCACGCGCTGCTCTACGTGGCGCTCGGCATCCCGAGCCACCTGTACGAGCTGCTGCCGATCACCGTGCTGATCGGCACGATCTTCGTGATGGCGCGCTTCGCGCAGAGCTCCGAATTCACCATCATGCGCACCAGCGGGCTGGGGCCGTGGCGCGCCCTGCGCACGCTGCTGGTGCTGGGCCTGGGCTTCGTGATGCTCACCTTCGCCGTGGGCGACTACCTCGCGCCCGCGACGGACCGGCTCGCGCAGCTCGTGCGGGCCCGCTACCTGGGCCAGATCACCACCGGCGCGACCGGGGCCTGGCTGAAGGAGCGCCAGGGCGACCGCTCCGTGGCGGTGAACGTGCGCGCGCTGCGGCACGACGGCGGCATGAGCAACGTGCGTATCTTCGAGTTCGACGGCGACGGGCGCCTGGCATCCACCCTGCAGGCGGCGTCGGGCGAGTTCGGCGCGGACGCCTGGGAACTGCGCGACGTCAGGCGCAGCGTCTTCCACCGCCGCGGCGAGGCCGAGGCGCACGTGGAGCGGCTGCAGGAGCCCAGCTTCCGCTGGCCCACGCACATCAGCGCCGACATGGTGGCGGCATCGCTGCTCAAGCCCGACCGCATGGCGACGATCGACCTGTTCCAGTACATCCGCCACCTGGAATCCAACGGCCAGGCGGCGCAGAAGTACGAGATCGAGTTCTGGCGCAAGGTCTTCTATCCCCTGAGCTGCCTGGTGATGGTGGTGTTGTCGCTGCCCTTCGCCTACCTGCACTTCCGCTCCGGTGGCATTGCCGGCTATGTGTTCGGCGGGGTGATGGCGGGGATCAGCTTCTTTTTGCTCAACAACGTGTTCGGCTATGCGGGCAACCTGCAGAACTGGTCGCCCTGGCTCACCGCGGCCGCGCCGGGCATCATCTATTCGCTGCTGTCGCTCGGGGCGTTCGGCTGGCTGGTGCTGAGGCGATGAACATGGTGCACGACACATCCGGGGCCGGGGGCCCCCGCGGCGTGGTGCTGTTCGCCCATGGCTCGCGCGATCCGCTCTGGCGCGCCCCGATCGAGGCCGTGGAAGCCCGCATGCGGCAGCAGTCGCCCGGGCTGGAGGTGCGCTGCGCCTACCTGGAACTCGCAGAGCCCGACCTGCCCGCCGCAGTGCGCGAACTGGCGGCGCGGGGCGTGCGCCGGCTCACGGTGGTGCCGATGTTCCTGGGCACCGGCAAGCATGCGCGGGAAGATCTTCCGCAACTGGTGCAGGCGCTGCGCGCCGAGCACCCGGACATGGCCATCACCGTGCAGGGCGCCATCGGCGAGGATGCGCGCATGACGGCGCTGATGGCGGAGATCGCCTCGGTCGAGCCCCCCGCGGGGCATTGACGCGGTGCGCGCGCCGCCATGGCCGGCGGCAGTGGATTATTTTTGCGTCCGGGTCCCGCCGATGGCTTAGACGATTGCCGCATAATCAAGGGAATCCTTAGCAGCAATCAGATATGAACCTGCACCAGTTCCGCTTCGTCCAGGAAGCCGCCCGCCGCAACCTCAACCTGACGGAGGCCGCCAAGGCGCTCCACACCTCGCAGCCCGGGGTGTCCAAGGCCATCATCGAACTGGAAGACGAGCTGGGCGTGGACATCTTCGCGCGCCACGGCAAGCGGCTCAAGCGCATCACCGAACCCGGGCAGCACGTGCTCAAGAGCATCGAGCTGATCATGCGCGAGGTGGGCAACCTCAAGCGCATCGGCGAGCAGTTCAGCGCGCAGGACAGCGGCACGCTGAGCATCGCCACCACCCACACGCAGGCGCGCTACGTGCTGCCGGTGCCTGTGGCGAAGCTGCGCGAGGCCTATCCCAAGGTGAACGTGAGCCTGCACCAGGCCACGCCGCACGAGGTGGCGCGCATGGTGATCGACGAAGTGGCGGAGATCGGCATGGCGACGGAATCGCTCGCCGACTACCCGGACCTCGTCACCCTGCCCTGCTACGAATGGCAGCACGTGCTGGTGATGCCCTCGGGCCATCCGCTGGCGCAGCAGGAGCGCATCAGCGTGGACGACATCGCCCACGAATCCCTCATCACCTACCACCCCTCGTTCACGGGGCGCGGCAAGATCGACCAGGCCTTCGCCGCGCGCAAGCTGCAGCCGCGCATCGTGCTGGAGGCCATCGACTCCGACGTGATCAAGACCTACGTGCGCCTGGGCCTGGGCGTGGGCATCGTGGCCGAGATGGCCATGCGCGACGATCCGCTGGGCGACCTGGTGGTACGGCCGGTCGGCCACCTGTTCGGACAGAGCGTGGCGCGCGTGGCCTTCAAGCGCGGCGCCTACCTGCGCAACTTCGTCTATAAATTCGCGGAGCTGCTCAGCGACCGGCTGAACCGCGAACTCGTGGCCCGCGCGATGACCGGGCACGTGAACGACTACGAGCTTTGATTTCCTGCCTCCCACGCACATGAACACCACCGCTGCCGCGCGCACGCCGGCCCTCCCCAGCAAGCTGCCCCAGGTGGGCACGACGATCTTTGCCGTGATGTCCGCCCTGGCGGCGGAGCACGGCGCCGTGAACCTGGGCCAGGGCTTCCCCGATTTCGACTGCGATCCGGCCTTGGTCGATGCGGTGGCCGGCGCCATGCGCGCGGGCCACAACCAGTACCCGCCGATGCCGGGCGTGCCGGCGCTGCGCCAGGCCGTGGCGCGCAAGATCGAAGCGCTGCACGGCCGGGCCTATTCTCCGGACACCGAGATCACCGTGACGGCGGGCGCGACACAGGGCATCCTGACGGCGATCCTGGCCGTGGTGCAGGCGGGAGACGAGGTGATCGTGCTCGATCCCTGTTACGACAGCTACGTGCCCAACGTGGAGCTGGCGGGCGGCACGGCGGTGCGCGTGCCGCTCACGCCCGGCACCTTCCGGCCGGATTTCGGCCGCATCGCCGCCGCGCTCACGCCGCGCACGCGCGCGATCATCGTCAACACCCCGCACAACCCCTCGGCCACCGTATGGACGGAAGAGGACATGCGCGCGCTCGAAGCGCTGCTCGCGCCCACCGACGTGGTCGTGGTCAGCGACGAGGTCTATGAGCACATGGTGTTCGACGGTGCGGAGCACCAGAGCGTTGCGCGCTTCCCCGGGCTGGCCGCGCGGTCGTTCATCGTGTCGAGCTTCGGCAAGACCTTCCACGTCACGGGCTGGAAGGTGGGCACGGTGGTCGCGCCCGCGCCGCTCATGACCGAATTCCGCAAGGTGCACCAGTTCAACGTGTTCACGGTGAACACGCCCGTGCAGCATGGCCTCGCCGCCTATCTCGCCGATCCGGCGCCCTACCGGCAGTTGCCGGCCTTCTACCAGGCCAAGCGCGACCTGTTCCGCCAGGGCCTGGAAGGCTCGCGCCTGAAGCTGCTGCCGAGCGCGGGCAGCTACTTCCAGTGCGTGGACATCTCGCAGGTGAGCGACCTGGGCGACGTGGAGTTCTGCCAGTGGCTCACGCGCGAGATCGGCGTGGCCGCCATCCCGCTGTCGCCGTTCTACGGCGACGGGTTCGACCACCGGGTGGTGCGCTTCTGCTTCGCCAAGCGCGACGAGACGCTGCGCGAGGCGGTGCAGCGGCTGCGCCGGCTCTGAGCGGGGTATCCGCAGGCTCTGCTAGACAACCAGATCGATTTCCTGGTCGGTGAAGCCGAAGCGCCCCAGCATCCGGCGGTGTTCCGGACTACCGAGGTAACGGTCCAGGACGGCATCCACCCGTTGGAGCAAATCGCCGTCATTCCGGGCGAAGGCGAAGGCGCCGAACGCCGGCGGCTTTTCCGCCGCGGGGACGACCACCGTCTGCACTCTGGCTGCAGGGTTCTGCAGGGCGAAGGCCGTATGGGCACGGGCAACGCTGGCATAAGCGTCGGCCCGGCCATTCGATACCGCCTCGGCGGCTTCCGCATAGCTGTCGTAGAGCTGGATCCTGGCGGCCGGTATGGCGAAGTCTTCGTGGGCCGTCCGGTGCTGGATCTGGTCACGCACCACGGCCAGGCGGCAGTCGGGATCCAGGGCGACGGACCGGTAGCCGTCCAGGGCCAGCGGATTGCCTCGGGCGACCAGCATGCCATCGGCCAGCGCCCAGATCGGCCGGCTGAAACTCACCAGGCGCTGCCTTTGCTCGGTGACGAATAGTCCGGTGGTCATCTGCCACCGCCCCGCCGCGAGACCCGGCAGAAGTTCGGCAAAGGTGGTTTCAACGGGTTGGAAGGGCAATAGTCCGGCAGCCCGCAGCACCGTCCGGGCCACTTCCACATCGCAGCCGGTCAAGCTGCCGTCGGCCGCAAGCTCATTGAAGGGCGGTTCGATGATGTAGGCGAAGAGGGTCATCCGTGGCTCCTGTTCTACCCGCCCGCCATGCGCACCAGGGCGCGGCACGGCAGGCTGGCCGGGTCCTCGAACGCCTGCACGGCATCGAAGTGGTCGGCCCCCGGCATCGGCTGCAGCTCGGCCGCGTTGCCGGCCGCGCGCCATGCGGCGTGGAAGCCCTGCGATTGCTGGGCGAAGGCCTCCTGCTCGGCCCCGCCCCAGCAGAGCGCGACCGGCGTGGCGCTGGGCCGCGCATGCAGCACGGGCGAATTGCGGCGCACCGTGCCCTCGTCCAGCTGGATCGCGGGCTGCAGGTAGCTGTAGCGCAGCGGCGCGATGTCGTAGAGGCCGCTCACGAGCACCGCCCCGGCGAAGGGGTCGGCCGGCAGGCCGTAGTCTTCCTCCCAGGGCGAGCACAGCAGCATCGCGCCCAGGTGCCCGCCCGCGGAATGCCCGCCGACGACGATGCGCGCCGGGTCGCCGCCATGCTCGCCGATGTGGCGCACCACCCAGGCCGCCGCGGCGCGCACCTGCCGCACGATCTCGTCGATCGTGACGGCCGGGCACAGGGCGTAGTCCACCACCACGGTGGTGAAGCCCAGCGCATGCGGGCCCTGTGCCACGCAGCTGAAATCGCGCGCGCTGCGGGCGCGCCAGTAGCCGCCGTGGATGAAGAAGAAGACCGGCGCGCCGGGGCGTCCGGCCGGAAAGATGTCCAGCGTTTCGGCCCGCGTGGGGCCGTAGGGCACGGCGGGCCGGTACGGCAGCGCCTGGCGCGTGGCCTCGCTGCGTTCGGCGAAATGCCGGTTCGAGGCCGCGGCATCGTGCGCGCGTTTCAGGGGGTCGTAGGCCTCGTCGATTTCCTGCTGGTTCGGGAAGCCGTGGGGAAACACCGTCGCCATCGAGGCCACCCGCGCTTCAGTCCGGCACCACGGCCGTGACCTCGATCTCGACCTTGGCACGGTCCTCGATCAGCGCCGAAACCTCTACCGCCGTCATCGCCGCGTTGAAGCTGCCGATGATCTCGCGGAAGTCCTGGCCGATCTGCCGCAGCGAGGCCACATAGTCTTTCTTGTCCGTCACGTACCAGGTCATGCGCACGATGTGCTCGGGGCGCGCGCCGCCTTCCTTGAGCACCTCGACGATGTTCTGCAGCGCCTGCCGCACCTGGCCGCACAGCGTGTCGGTATGGAAGACGCCCTGGGCGTCCCAGCCGATCATGCCGGCCACGAAGACCATGCGGCCGCGCGCCGCGACGCCGTTGGCGTAACCCTTGGGCCGGGGCCATCCGGGGGGAAGAAGGACTTGCATGCGAATCTCCTGTCCGTTCGGTTCTCGAAAATCGTTATCGTTCTTGCGCGGCGCTCACACGCCCACGTAGCGCTGCCACAGCGCCGGGTCGGCCGCGAGCGCGCCCGAATCGCCCTGCCAGGCCACCCGGCCGCGCTCGATGATGGTGTGGCGGTCGGCGAGCCGCACGAGGCGGCGCACGTATTTGTCGATGACCAGGATGGTCTGGCCCTGCGCGCGCAGGGCGTCCAGGCAGCGCCAGATCTCTTCGCGGATCAGCGGTGCCAGCCCTTCCGTCGCCTCGTCCAGCACGAGCAGGTGCGGGTTGGTCATGAGCGCACGGCCGATGGCCAGCATCTGCTGCTCGCCGCCCGAGAGCTGCCCGCCCATGTGCGAGGCCCGCTCGGCCAGCCGCGGGAACAGCGCATGCACGCGGTCGAGCGTCCACGGGTCGGCGGCGGCGTTGCGGCGCGCGGCGAAGGCCACGAGGTTCTCGCGCACCGAGAGGTTGGGGAAGATCTGCCGTCCCTCGGGCACCACCGCCAGGCCCATGCGGGCAATGCGGTCAGGCGCCAGCCGCTCGATGCGCTCGCCACGGAAGCGCACCGATCCGGCCCTGGCGCGCGTGAGCCCGAGCAGCGCGCGCACCGTGGTCGTCTTGCCCATGCCGTTGCGGCCCAGCAGCGTGGCGACCTCGCCGGCACGGATGTCGAACGCGATGCCGAACAGCACCTGGCTGCTGCCGTAGGCGGCCTCCAGCCCCTCGACTTCGAGCAATGCGCTCATGGCGTGGCCTCCTCGAGTTCGTCGCCCAGGTAGGCGCGTCGCACGTCGGGGTGCTGGCGGATTGCCTGCGGGGTGCCGGTGGCGATCACGCGGCCCGAGACGAGCGCGGAGATGCGGTCGGCCAGGCGGAAGACGGCATCCATGTCGTGCTCGACCAGCAGCAGCGTCACCTCGCCGCGCAGCCCCTGCAGCAGGCCGACCATGCGCTCGGATTCTTCCGGTCCCATGCCGGCCATGGGTTCGTCGAGCAGCAGCAGCCGGGGCCGCAGCGCCAGCGCCAGCCCCACTTCGAGCTGCCGCTGCTGGCCGTGGGACAGCGCACCGGCCAGTTGCGACGATTGATCGCCCAGGCCGACGCGCTCCGCCACGGCCTGCGCCTCGGCATAGCGCTCGCGCTCGGCGCGCGCCGGACGCCAGAAACCGCGGCTGCCGCCGGTGCGCGCCTGCACGGCGAGTGCGAGGTTGTCCAGCACCGGCAGGCGGGGAAAGACGCTCGTGATCTGGTAGGAGCGCACCAGCCCGCGCCGCACCCGCGCATGGATCGGCAGTCCGGTGACATCCTCCCCGTCGAAATGGATGTGCCCGCTGGTGGGCGCCAGCGTGCCGGAGAGCTGGTGGATCAGCGTCGTCTTGCCGGCGCCGTTGGGGCCGATGAGCGCATGCACCTCGCCTTCGAGCACCGACAGTTCCGCATGGTCGGTGGCGAGCAGGCCGCCGAAGCGGCGCACCAGCTGCTCGGTCCGCAGGAGGACGCGCGCGCTCATGGCCGCCCCGCTTTCGCACCGCGGGACCGCGCGAGGCTCAGCAGCCCGTTGGGTGCCACCAGCACCACGACCAGCAGCACCGCACCCAGTCCGAACTGCCAGTGCATGGTGTGTGCCGCGAGCACTTCCTCGATCAGCAGGAACGCCACCGCACCCACGAAGCCGCCGTAGAGCCGCCCCACCCCGCCCAGGATCACCATCACCATGAGCATGCCCGACTGGCTCCACTGCAGCGCCGCGGGGCTCACGAAGCCGGCCTGGTTGGCCAGCAGCGCGCCAGCGAGCCCGGCGATGGCGCCCGCCAGCGTGAAGGCCGCGAGCTTGGTGCGATAGACGGCAAAGCCCAGCGCGGCCATGCGCGTCTCGTTCTCGCGGATGCCCTGCAGCGCATGGCCGAAGCGGGCGTTGAGCAGCCGCGCCAGGCCCACGAAGACCAGCACGCAGATCGCCAGCACGCAGTAGTAGAAGCGCGCGTCATCCGCCAGGTCGAGCCAGGGGCCGAGCTGCGAGCGCGACGCGAGCGACAGGCCGTCCTCGCCGCCGTAGGCCTTGAGCGACACCATCAGGTAGAACAGCATCTGCGCGAACGCGAGCGTGATCATGATGAAGTACACGCCCTGCGTGCGCAGGCTGACCAGGCCGATCACGAACGCGAACAGCGCGCCCGCGGCGATGGCGGCCGGCCAGGCGATCCAGGCGGAGGCGATGCCCTCCTGCATCAGGATGCCCACCGCGTAGGCGCCCACGCCCACGAAGGCCGCATGGCCGAAGCTGACCATGCCGCCGAAGCCGAGGATCAGGTTCAGGCTGGTGGCGGCCAGCGCGAAGACCAGGATGCGGCTCGCCACGCCGATGTAGAAGCCCTCGTCCAGCGCCTGCGCGATGGTGGGCAGCAGCGCCAGCAGCACCAGCAGCGGGATGCTCCAGCGCGGGTGCAGGCCGTGGTCCAGCAGGCTGGGGGGATGGGATGGGGTCGGCGGCATGGTGCTTTCAGCCATGGGAGGGGAACAGGCCGCGCGGCTTCCAGAACAGCACCGCCGCCATCAGCACGTAGATCAGGATCGAGGCGACGGCCGGACCCGCGCCGGCCGCGGCCGCGGGCCCCAGCAGGCGCTCGGCGAGCAGCGGCACGAGGGTGCGGCCGGCGGTGTCCACCAGCCCGACCAGCAGCGCGCCCACCAGCGCGCCGCGGATGGAGCCGATGCCGCCGATCACGATCACCACGAAGGCGAGGATCAGGATGCTCTCGCCCATGCCCACCTGCACCGCCAGCAGCGGCCCGAGCATGCCGCCCGCGATCGCGCAGAGCGCGGCGCCCAGCGCGAAGATGCCCGTGAACAGCCGGCGCACATTGGTGCCCATGGCCATCGCCATCTCGCGGTTGGAGGCACCGGCGCGCACCTGCATGCCGACGCGCGTGCGCGTGACCAGCAGGTAGAGCGCCAGCGCCACCGCCAGCCCCACGCCGATGATGAAGAGCCGGTAGGCGGGGTAGGAAAAGCCCGGCAGCAGCTCCACCGGGCCGGCCAGCGCGGGCGGCGGATTCAGCGGTACCGGCTGCGAACCCCACGCCATGCGCACGGCCTCGTTGGCCATCAGCAGGATCGCGAAAGTGCCCAGCACCTGCGAGAGGTGGTCGCGCCGGTAGAGGCGCCGCAGCACGGACACCTCCAGCAGCACGCCGATCGCCGCCGTGGCCAGCGTGCCGCCCGCGAGGCCGATCCAGAACGAGCCGGACGCCGTGGCGATGGCCGCGATCAGGTACGCACCCACCATGTAGAGCGAGCCGTGCGCCAGGTTGATCATGTCCATGATGCCGAACACCAGCGTGAGGCCGGCGGCCAGCAGGAACAGCATCAGCCCGAACTGCAGGCCGTTGAGCGATTGCTCGAGAAGCAGGAGCCCCGTCATGCGCGCGACCGGCCCGCGGCCTCAGGAGGGCATGCGGCATTCGCCGGCGTAGGCATCGGCATGCGCCTCGAACACGCGGCCGACGGTCTTGTTGGTGATGCGGCCCTGCCCGTCCTTCACCACCTCGCGCAGGTAGTAGTCCTGCACCGGGTAGTGGTTGGTGTTGAAGCGGAACGGCCCGCGCACCGACTCGAACGGCGCGGCCTCCAGCGCCTTGCGCAGCGCGGCCTTGTCCTCCAGCTTGCCGCCCACGCGGCGCACCGCGCCGTCGATGAGCCGGGCGGCGTCGTAGCCCTGCGCGGCATACAGCGTCGGCATGCGGCCGTACTCCTTCTGGAAATCGGCCACGAAGCGCTTGTTGGCCGCGTTGTCCATGTCGTGCGCCCACTGCGAGCTGTTGAAGATGCCCACCATGGCATCGCCCACCGCGCGGATCACGTCCTCGTCGGCCGAGAAGCCCGGGGCGAAGAGCTTCATCTCCCTGCCCAGGCCCGCGCCGGTGAACTGCTTGACGAAGTTCACGCCCAGCCCGCCCGGCAGGAACACGAACACCGCGTCGGCGCCGGAGGCGCGGATCTTGGACAGCTCCGCGCCGTAGTCGAGCTGGCTCAGCGGCGTGTAGGCCTCCATGACCACCTCGCCCTTGTAGAAACGCTTGAAGCCGGCCAGCGCGTCCTTGCCCGCCGGGTAGTTGGGCGCGAGCAGGGCCACCTTCTTGAATCCGCGGTCCTGCACGGTCTTGCCCACGGCCTCGTGCATGTTGTCGTTCTGGTAGGAGGCGCTGAAGAAGTACGGGTTGCATTGCGCGCCCGCATACTGCGACGGACCGGCGTTGGCACTGATGTAGAAGGTGCGCGACTGGAACACCGGCTGCCCGACGGCCAGCATCACGTTGGAAAACACGATTCCGGTCATGAAATCGACGCGCTCGCGCTTGACCAGCCGGTCGGCCGTCTGCTTGGCCGCATCGGGGCTCTGCTGGTCGTCCGCCACGGTCACTTCGGCCGGCAGGTCGCCGAGCTTGCCCGCGCCCTGCTTCACCGCGAGCTGGAAGCCATCGCGGATGTCGATCCCGAGGCCCGACCCGGGGCCCGACAGCGTGGTCAACAGGCCGACCTTGACCTTGTCCGCAGCCTGGGCGCCACCAGCCAGCAGGGCGAGGGCCGCGCAGAGGGCAGCGGACGTGGAGGAACGGTGCGCGCGGGACGGGAGGAATGGCATCGAGGGCTCCTTGGCAGTGGGCGGCAGGCGGTGGATGGAAGGGAGGAAAGCGCGCGGCCCGGTGGCCCGCGCGCCGGCATCATGCCGGGGCATGTAGCTTAAAGCGCTGCAGCTTCCCCGTTTGCGTGCGCGGAAGCCGATCGGTGAATTCCACGGCGCGGGGGTATTTGTACGGAGCGACCGTGCGCTTGACGAAATCCTGCAATGCCTGCACGGTGCCGTCGTCCGCCGCGGTGCCGGGACGCAGCACCACGAAGGCCTTGACGATCTGCCCGCGCTGCGCGTCCGGCACGCCGATCACGGCGCATTCCGCCACCGCGGGGTGGGCCAGCAGCGCCTCCTCCACCTCGGGCGCGGCGATGTTGTAGCCGGCCGAAACGATCATGTCGTCGGTGCGCGCCTGGTAGAAGAAGTAGCCGTCTGCATCCATCAGGTAGGCGTCGCCGGTCAGGTTCCAGCCGTCCTGCACGTAGGCCTGCTGCCGCGCGTCCGCAAGGTAGCGGCAGCCCGTTGGCCCCCGCACCGCCAGCCGGCCCACGGTGCCCGGCGGTACCTCCCGGCCCGCCTCGTCCACCACGCGGGCCCGGTAGCCCGGCACGGGCTTGCCCGTGGCGCCGGGCCGCGCCCCCGCTTCGTCGTGGGAGATGAAGATGTGCAGCATCTCCGTGGCGCCGATGCCGTCGATCAGCTCGATGCCGGTCGCCTCCTTCCAGAGCGCGCGCGTCGAGGCGGGCAGCGCCTCGCCGGCGGACACGCACTTGCGCAGCGGCGTGCCGCGCAGCAGCGCACCGTCGGCCGCCAGCGCGCGGTAGGAAGTGGGCGCCGTGAAGAGCACCGTCGCGCCGAACTGCTGGATGGCCTCCAGCAGCTGCGGCGGCCCGGCCTTTTCCAGCAGCACCGTGGAGGCGCCGATGTGCAGCGGAAAGAGCAGCAGCCCGCCCAGCCCGAAGGTGAAGGCCAGCGGCGGGCTGCCGATGAAGACGTCGTCCGCGCGTGGACGCAGCACATGCGGCGGCCAGCAGTGGCAGATGGCCATCACATCGCGGTGGTAGTGCATCGTCGCCTTGGGCACCCCCGTGGTGCCGGAGGTGAAGCCCAGCAGGCAGCAGTCGTCGGAGGCGGTATCCACGTTGGTGAACCGGGCAGAGGCCTCGGCCATGAGCGCCTCCAGGCCCTCCGGCCCGGCATCGTGGAAATGCCGCACCGCACGCAGGGACGAACCGGGCTCCTGCGCGGCCAGCGCCAGTTCCTCGGCCAATGATGCGTCGCACAGCGCATGCGTGACCTGGGCGATGTCGATGATGGCCTTCAACTCCTTGGCGCGCAGCAGCGGCATGGTGGCCACGGCGATGCCGCCGGCCTTCATCACCGCGAACCAGCAGGCCGCGAGCATGGGATTGTTGGGCGCGCGCAGCAGCACGCGGTTGCCCGGCTGCAGGCCCATGCGGTGCACCAGCACGTTGGCGATGCGGTGGGCTTTGTCCTGCAGGTCGGCATAGGTCCAGGCGACACCGCCCGGCGCCCGGATGCACAACCGCCCGCCCCGTCCTTCGCGCACATGCACGTCCAGCAGCGGATCGGCGCAGTTCAGGCGCTCGGGGAATTGCAGTTCCGGCAGGTCGAACAGGTACTCGGGCTGCTGCTCGGCCGGCGGAAGGCGGTCGCGCGCGAAAGTATCGGCGTGGGCGCTGGCATGCATGGCGTCTTCCTTGTCCTTTCCAGGGTCCGGATCGATGGGGCGTCGTGCGAAAAGGCCGTCGTACAGCTGGCCGGCGTCAGCCGGCGGCGGCCCCGGCAGCCGCCGCGGACTTGAGCAGGTCGCGGCCGATGATGAGCTGCTGCACCTCGGTCGCCCCTTCGTAGATGCGCAGCGCGCGGATCTCGCGGTAGAGCCGCTCCACCGGCTGCCCGCTCACCACGCCCAGCCCGCCGAAGAGCTGCACCGCCGCGTCGATCACCTGCTGCGCGTTCTCGGTGGCCGTCATCTTCGCCATGGCGGCCTCGCGCGTGACGACCGCGCCGCGGTCGCGCAGCCAGGCGGCGCGGTAGGTGAGCAGCGCCGCACTGTCGATGGCCGTGGCCATCTGCGCGAGCTTCGCCTGGGTGAGCTGGAAATCGGCCAGCACGCCGCCGAACATGCGGCGCGTGGTGGCGCGCGACAGCGCCTCGTCCATCGCCCGGCGCGCGAAGCCCAGCGCCGCCGCGGCCACCGAGGTGCGGAACACGTCCAGCGTGCGCATGGCCACCTTGAAGCCCTCGCCGGGCGCGCCCAGGCGCTGCGCGGCGGGCACACGGCAGCCGTCGAAGCGCAGCCGGGCCAGCGGGTGCGGTGCGATCACCTCGATGCGCTCGGCAATCGAGAAGCCCGGCGCATCGGCATCGACGATGAAGGCGCTGATGCCGCGTGCGCCGGGCGCCTCGCCGGTGCGCGCGAACACCACGTAGAAGTCGGCGATGCCGCCATTGGAGATCCAGGTCTTCTCGCCGTCGAGCACGTACCCGTCGTCCTCCGCGCGGGCCGTGCAGCCCATGGCCGCGACGTCGGAGCCGGCCTCGGGCTCCGAGAGCGCGAAGGCGGCGATGGCCTCGCCGCGCGCCACGCGCTCCAGGTAGCGCGCGCGCTGCTCCGGCGTGCCGTGCAGGCTGATCGCCCCGCTGCCCAGGCCCTGCATGGCGAACGCGAAATCCGCCAGGCCCGAATGACGCGCCAGCGTCTCGCGGATCAGGCAGAGCGTGCGGGTGTCGATGGCGGCGCCCGATTCGCCCACGGCATGGTGCAGCCAGCCGCCCTCGCCGAGCGCGCGCACCAGGGCGCGGCATTCGGCGTCCACGTCGGGGCCATGGTCGGCATGCAGATGGGCCTGCGCCCAGGCATCCAGGTCGCGGGCCAGTTGCGCATGCCGCGGCTCGAAGAACGGCCAGTCGAGATAAGTCACGTCCGCCATGTCAGTTTCCTTCGAAGCGGGGCTTCTGTTTGGCGACGAACGCATGGTAGGCCCGAGAGAAATCCTCCGTCAGCATGCAGATCGCCTGTGCCTGCGCCTCGGCCTCGATGGCCTGCTCGATGGTCATGGCCCACTCCTGGTGCAGCATGGTCTTGGTGATGCCGTTGGCGAAGGCCGGACCCTCGGCCAGTTGTGCGGCGAGCGCCTGCGCCTCAAGCAGCAGGGCATCGGCCTCGCACAGGCGGTTGAAGAAGCCCCAGCGCTCGCCCTCCTCCCCGCCCAGGCTGCGGCCGGTGTAGAGCAATTCGCTCGCGCGGCCCTGGCCGACGATGCGCGGCAGCATCGCGCAGGCGCCCATGTCGCAGCCCGCCAGCCCCACGCGGTTGAAGAGGAAGGCCGTCTTGCTGCGCGCCGTGCCCAGGCGCAGGTCGGAAGCCATCGCCATGATCGCGCCCGCGCCGGAGCACACGCCGTCCACCGCGGCCACGATCGGCTGCGGGCAGGTGCGCATGGCCTTGACCAGCTCGCCCGTCATGCGGGTGAACATCAGCAGCTCGGGTGCCTTCAAGGCGACCAGCGGGCCGATGATCTCGTGCACGTCGCCGCCCGAGCAGAAATTGCCGCCCGCGCCGACCAGCACCACCGCACGCACGTCGTCGGCCAGCCGCAGGCCGTGGAACAGGTCACGCAGCTCGGCATAGCTGTCGAAGGTGAGCGGGTTCTTGCGCTCGGGCCGGTTCAGCGTGATCGTGGCCACGCCGGCATGCACCTCCCACAGGAAGTGTTCGGCCTGGTAGCCGGCGAGCGGCCGGCGGTTGCCGGCGACGAGCCGGGGATCGATGCGGGGTTCGGTCATGGAAGGGATTTCCTGCTGCGTTTCGATGGGGTGTCCGGAAGGCTGGCCGCCTCGCCCGGGGCCTGCCGCTGCACGAGGTGCACGCGCAGCAGGCCGAGGTGTTCGTAGAGCGCGTCCTTGCTCGCCGCGGGCAGGCCGTCGAACAGGCCGGAGAGCCAGCGCTCGTGCTCCGCCGCCATGGCCGCGAAATCGGTCCGGCCCTTGTCCGTCAGGCGCACGCGCCAGGAGCGGCGGTCCTCCGGGTCTTCGGTGCGTTCGACCAGCCCTTCCTTCACGAGCTGGTCCGTCAGGCCCGTGACGTTGCCGCCCGTGACCATGAGGTAGCGCGAGAGCACGTTCATGCGCAGCCCGCCGGGATGCCGGTCCAGCTGGGCGAGGTAGTCGAAGCGCGGCAACGTCGTGTCGAAGCGGGTGCGCAGCCACTGCCGCACCTGCTGCTCGATCTGCGTGCTGCAGGCCAGCAGCCGCAGCCAGATCTTGATGTCCAGATGGTCGCCAGCCTGGGCGCGCGCCTCCAGGCCGATGTGCTCGTCGCCCAGCGCCTGCACGAGGCGGAAACTCTGCTTGCGGGTGGCCATGGGGTGCTTCGTCCTGTACGGTCGGCCGCTCACATGACCTCGCCGCCGCTGACCGAGACGGACTGCCCGTTCACCGACCGCGCGCCATCGGTGCACAGCCAGGCCACCGCGTCGGCGACCTCGTCCGGCGCCACCAGCCGGCCCTGCGGATTGGCGCGCACGAAGCCCTCGCGCGCGGCCTCGGCGCTGCGGCCGGTCTTGGCGACGATGCGGTCGATGCTCTCGCGCACGATGTCGGTATCGGTGTAGCCCGGGCAGACGGCGTTCACGGTGACGCCCTTCGCGGCCAGTTCCAGCGCCAGCGCCCGCGTGAGGCCGATCACGCCGTGCTTGGCCGCGCAGTAGGCCGCCACGTAGGCATAGCCCACCTGCCCCGCTGTGCTCGCCACGTTGACGACGCGGCCCCAGCCGGCCTCCAGCATGGCCGGCAGCGCGGCCTGGGTGCAGACCATGGTGCCGGTCAGGTTCACGTCCAGCATGCGCTGCCAGAGCCGCGCGTCGGTCCTGAGGAACGGCGCGCTCTCGGCCTGCCCCGCGTTGTTGACCAGCACCTGCACCGGCCCGAACCGCTCCCGGGCGGATGCCAGCGCCTGCGCCACCTGCCGCGCATCGGCCACGTCGGCGGCCACGCCGTGCAGATGCGCTGCATCGGTGGCGGCGAAGGCCCGCGCAGCCTCCGCATCGCGGCCGAGCACCGTCACATGCAGGCCATCCGCCGCGAGCCGCCGGGCGATGGCGGCGCCGATGCCGCGCGTGCCGCCGGTCACCAGGGCATGCCGTGGAATCTTGTCCATCCTCAGCCCTTCCCGCCCGCGGCCGCCGCCAGGGATTTCTCGCGCTCGAAATGCGCCTCCAACTGCTGCTTGCCGGAACGGTACTGCCGCGGCCATTCCACGGCGGTGTAGCCGATGCGCGCAGCCTCGGTCAGCGTCCAGGCCGGATTCGCCAGGTGCGGCCGTGCGACCGCGCACAGGTCGGCCCGGCCGGCGGCCAGGATGCTGTTGGCATGGTCCGCCTCGCTGATCGCGCCCACGGCGATGGTGGCGATGCCCGCCTCCTGCCGGATGCGGTCAGCGAACGGCGTCTGGAACATGCGGCCATAGACCGGCTTCTCGCGCTTGCTCACCTGGCCCGAGGAACAATCGATCATGTCCGCCCCTGCCGCCTTGAACGCCCGGGCGATCTCCACCGCGTCCTGCGGCGTGGTGCCGCCTTCCACCCAGTCGTGGGCGGAGATGCGCACCGACAGCGGCTTGTCCTGCGGCCAGGCGGCACGCACCGCGGCGAACACCTCCAGCGGATAGCGCAGGCGGTTCTCCAACGTGCCGCCGTATTCGTCATCCCGCTGGTTGGTGAGCGGCGAGAGAAAGCTCGACAGCAGGTAGCCGTGGGCGCAGTGCAGCTCCAGCCAGTCCGCGCCCGCGGCATCGGCGGCGCGCGCGGCCTGGGCGAACTGCTCGCGCACGGCATACATGTCGGCGCGGGCCATCTGCCGCGCGCGCTGGCTCACGCCTTCCAGGTACTGCTGCGGCGAGGCGGACACGATGGGCCAGTTGCCCTCGGGCAACGGCTGATCGATGCCCTCCCAGGCCCGGCGCGTGGAGGCCTTGGCGCCCGCGTGGCCAATCTGGATGCCGAACTTCGCATCGGTGTTCGCATGGATCCAGTCGGCGATGCGCCGGAAGGCCGCCGTGTGCCCGGGCCGGTACAGGCCCGGGCAGCCCGGGGTGATGCGGCCGTCGGCGCTCACGCAGGCCATCTCGGCGAACACGAGGCCGGCACCGCCCATGGCGCGCGCGCCCAAGTGCACCAGGTGGTAGTCGCCCACCTGGCCGTCCTCCGCCGAATACTGCGCCATGGGCGAGACCACGATGCGGTTCTTCAGCGTCACGCCGCGCACGGTGAGCGGCGTGAACATGGGCGGCGGCGGCCGGCTGCCAGCCGGCACGTCGATGCCCGCGCGGTGCGCGAACCAGCGCTCGTAGCCCTCCAGCCAGCCCGCATCGCGCAGGCGCAGGTTCTCGTGGCTGATGCGCTGGCTGCGCGTGAGCATCGAATACATGAACTGCTCGGGCTCGAGCTGGTCGCAGTAGCGGTCACCGCACACCTCGAACCATTCCATCGCGTTCCAGGCGGCGTTCTGGATGCGCAGCGTCTCCACGCGGCGCGCCTCCTGGTAGACCGCGAGCACGGCGGGGATGCCCTCGCGGCCTCCGCCCAGGCGGCCGAACTGGCGCGCGAGTTCGATCGCATCCTCGATCGCGAGCTTGGTGCCCGAGCCGATCGCGAAATGCGCCGTGTGCACCGCGTCGCCCATCAGCACCACGTGGCTGCCGCGGGGGTTGCGCAGCCACCATTGCGCGCACACCACGCGCTGGAAGTTCAGCCAGGCCGAGCCGCGCAGGTGGCGCGCATTGCTCATCAGGGGCGCGCCGCCCAGCGTGTCCGCGAACACGCGCTCGCAGAAGGCGACGGACTGGTCCTGGTCGGCCTGGTCCAGCCCGTGCGCCTTCCACACCGTCTCCGGGCACTCGACGATGAAGGTGGTCGTGCGGTCGTCGAACTTGTAGATATGCGCCTGGAACCAGCCATGCTCCGTGCGCTGGAAATCGAACGTGAAGGCATCGAACAGCTTGTGCGTGCCCAGCCAGATGTAGCGGTTGGGCCGCGTGACGATGTCGGGCTGGAACACGTTGGCGTAGCGTCCGCGGATGCGGGAGTTCACCCCGTCGCAGGCCACCACGAGGTCGGCATCGGGATAGTCCTCGTCCGAGGCGGCCTCGGTCTCGAACACCAGCTTCACGCCCAGGCGCTCGCAGCGCGCCTGCAGGATGTTCAGCAGCTTCTTGCGCCCGATGCCCACGAAACCGTGGCCGCCCGAGCGGATCGTGCGGCCCTTGAAGCGCAGCTCGATGTCGTCCCAGTGGTTGAAGGCCTCCTGGATTTCGTCGGCGGTCTCGCGGTCCCACGCGCGCATGTGGTCCATGGTGGCGTCGGAAAACACCACGCCCCAGCCGAAGGTGTCGTAGGGCTTGTTGCGTTCCACCACGGTGACGTCGTGGGCGGGGTCCTGCTGCTTCATGAGCAGCGCGAAATACAGGCCCGCCGGGCCGCCACCGATGCAAACGATCTTCATGCGCAGGTCTCCAGGGCCGTCCGGGCCTGCAGCAACTTTAGGAATAGATGATTTAGATGTCAACTAATTGCGATGCCATCCAACCCAGGGAAAACGCGCAGGCCCAGGGCCCAGCCCGCTCGCCACCCGCCCTACCGCGGCCGGCCCGCTTCCAGGTCCGGCTCCGCGGCGCCGAAGCGGGCCTGGGCCCAGGCCATCAGGTTGGAGGACGTCTGCTGCAGGCCCTGGCGGATCGTGCGGGCCACGTAGGCACCACCCTGCGCGGCATAGGGCGCCCCCAGTGCGATCGTGCCGGACATCAGCCCCATGATGAGGACCGACGACGCCCGCTTGCCCGACAGCATGCCGGCGTCCGCCCGGTCCGCCGGCAATCCAGCGGGCGATCCGCCGCGGTCGATGGACGCATTGGCCGCAAACAGCTCTGCGATGAAGCAGCCCACCGTGGCCACCACCGCCACGGGCACGGGGGACGTCACGAGGGACTTCGCGCCCTCGAGCGCCGACGCGCCGACACCCTGCAGCGATTCCTTCCACGGGCGCCGGGTCTGGTCGATGACCTCGCCCAGGTCGCTGCGCAGCAGCATGCGCGCATCGTAGGGCACCGCCTGCGAGAGCCTGTGCACGCCCCGGGCACCCGCCGCCAGCATGCCTCCGAAGCCGTCGAGCAGCGACGCGTCGATGCGGTCGGCCCACACGCGGTCGACGCTGTTGTCGCCCCGGCCCTCGATCGCCGCCTGCACGAAAGGCGCCACCACGCGCGGCAGGTTCTTCGCGACGTTGAATCCTGCCGCCAGGCCCGCATTGCGGATCTGCTCGGCATGCGGGTCCGGGCGCAGCGCGGCGGGCAGGCGGTCCAGCCCGGAGGGGCCGTTGTAGAGGCGCGGTGCGACCACCGCATTGCCGACCGCGCTCACCAGCACGTCCAACGCACCCACGCCCACGCCGACCACGAAGCCCAGCCGCGCCGTGTTCCGCAGCAGGTCCGTGGGCAGCAGCGATACCAGCTTCTCGTTGGCCGCCGTGATCCCGGCCATGTACCCCGCCCCGTTGCTGAAACCCAGCCCCGCGAAACCGAGCACCGCGTCGTGGCGCCAGGCCGTGGAGAGAAAACTCCGCAGCTTCTCCGGGGTATCGATGCCCTTGTCCAGCAATACCTGGGTATTGCGCTGCAGCCGCTGCACGACCTCCGCGTCCCGCGCCTGGGCGGGTGCCATCAGGGCATGGACGATCCCTTCCGCGGCGTGCAGCACCGGCAGCGCGTGCTCCGGCAGCGCCACGGCATCGCTGGCGGGGCGCGCGGGCAGGTCAGCCCGCAACAGGGCGTCCGCGGCCTGCGGCGATGGCATGGAGTTCGCGCGCCGCAGGCTGCGGAGGGAACCTGCATCCAGGGCCGCCAGGGAGCCGCGCGGAGCCCCGGGCTCGGGCCCGGCCGCGCTGTCGGCGCCCCGGTGGGGCAACAGCGCAGCGGCGACGTTGGTGGGTGACGCAGAAGCGGTACGCAGGGAAGACGAAGTGGGCATGGCAGCAAATGAAGGTATGGAGTGCGGACAACGGCCTCCCACGCTCTCGCGGGAAGCCTGCGATCCGCCCAATCTACGGACAAGGGAAGCCGCCGCGCGCCCTGCCCGCGAAGCGGCACGGACAGGCACGAAACACACCGCGGGACGGAACCGCCATCGCGCACCCGTGCAGCCCCGCCGTTTCACCCACGGCCCCGCTGGTCATGGCCCGTGGCCGGCAGGACAGATGTCCCATAATGGTCGAGTCGTACCGTGGCTGGCATCGCCCGGACATCACCAGGAGCTTGCATGTCGGTCGGGCGCAGAAACAACGTGAAGGTCCAGGGCGATGGCGCCGGCTGCCTCGTGTTCGCCCACGGCTTCGGCTGCGACCAGAACATGTGGCGCCTGCTGGCGCCGCGCTATGCCTCGCGCTGTCGCACCATCACCTTCGACATGGTGGGCAGCGGCCTGTCCGACCTCGGCGCCTACGACCCCGGCAAATACGCATCGCTCCACGGCTACGCGGACGACGTGCTGGAGGTCATCGATGAATTCGCGCACGGCCCCGTGGTCTTCGTGGGGCATTCGGTGGGCGCCATGATCGGCCTGCTGGCCGGCATCCACCGGCCCGGAAGGATCGCCGGCCACGCCATGGTCGGCCCTTCTCCCTGCTACATCGACGACGGCGACTACGTGGGCGGCTTTTCCCGCGAAGACATCGACTCCCTGCTGGACACCCTCGACGCCAACTACCTCGGCTGGGCAAGCCAGATCGCCCCCGCCATCATGGGTGCGCCCGACCGCCCCGAACTGGGCGAAGAACTCACGGCCAGCTTCTGCCGCACCGATCCCGACATCGCCCGGCAGTTCGCGCACGTCACCTTCCTCTCCGACAACCGGGCCGACCTGCACCGGCTGAAGGAGCCGGCACTGGTCATCCAGTCCAGCGAGGACATCATCGCGCCCCGCCCGGTGGGTGACTACATGCTCCGCCACCTGCCCCGCGGCACGCTGCGGGTGATCGAGAACGTCGGGCACTGCCCGCACCTCAGCGCCCCCGGCGCGTGCAGCGCCGTGATGGACGAATTCCTCGGCTCGATCGGATGGTAGACGCGGAAGAACTCTTCGACCGCATGCCCTGCGGGCTGCTGGTGACCAGCACGTCCGGCCTGATCCTCAAGGTCAACCGGACCCTGTGCCAGTGGACCGGCATCCCCCCGCACGAACTGGTCCGGCAGAAAAAGCTGCAGGAACTCTTCACCGTGGGCGGCCGGATCTTCCACCAGACCCACTGGCAACCCATGCTGGAAATGCAGGGCGCCATCTCGGAGGTCAAGCTCGACATCCGCCGCGGCGACGGCAGCACCTTCCCAGCGCTGCTCAACGTGGTGCGCCGCACCAGCGGCGAGGACACCTACGACGAAATCGCCGTGATGGTGGCGGAGGAACGCAACAAATACGAGCGCGAACTGCTGGCCGCCCGCAAGCGCGCCGACGACATGGTGGCCAAGGAGCGGCAGGCACAGCAGGCCCTGCAGGCGTCCCGCTCGCGCCTGCGGCAGGCCATGCAGTCCGGGGCCATCCATGTCTGGGACCTGGATCCCGCCACCGGCCGGCGCCGCTTCGGCGCCGACGTCGCCGTCCTGCTCGGCCTGGACCCGGACCGGCCCGTGGGCGAGGACGACTTCGTGGCCCACGTGGTGCCCGAGGACCGCGCCGCGGAACGCGCCGCACTCGACCGAGCCCTGCGCACCGGCGAGCCCTACCAGTTCAAGCACCGCATCATCGACACGAAGGGGCACCGCCGCGTGCTCGTCTCGTCGGGCCAGGGATTCCGGGGCGACGACGGCATGCTCACGGAATTCGTGGGCATCTTCAGCGACATCACCGAAGCCGAGCAAGGGCGTGCCCTCGCCGAAGACCGCGCCGTGTTCGCCGAACAGATGATCGGCATCGTCAGCCACGACCTGCGCAACCCGCTCACCACCATCCTCCTGGCCACCGACCTGCTCACGCGCCAGGCGGCCTCTCCCACGCCCACGCCGCCGGACACGGCCGCGCGCATGCTGGGCAACATCACCCGCGCAGGGCAGCGCGCCAAGCGCCTGATCGCCGACCTGCTCGATTTCACGGTCGTGCGCCTCGGCGCGGGCCTGAGCGTCTCGCGCCGCCCCACGGACCTCCACCAGCTCGCGGCCCGGATCATCGAGGAGCTGTCGGTGGCCTTCCCTGGCCGCACCATCGAGCATGTCGCCACGGGCGGCGGAGAAATCAGTGCCGACCCGGACCGCATCGCCCAGCTCCTGGGCAACCTCGTGGGCAACGCCATGGCCTACGGCACGCCGGACAGCACCGTCACGGTCACCACCGCGGTGGAATCGGGCACCGCCCGCCTCGCCGTGCACAACCACGGCGACCCCATCCCCCGGCACACGCTGGGCCGCCTCTTCCAGCCCATGGTGCGCGGCGTGGCCGCGGACGACACCTCCGCACGCAGCGTGGGGCTCGGCCTGTTCATCGTCCGCGCGATCGCGCAGGCGCACGGCGGGCAGGTGGTCGTGCAGTCCAGCCACGACCACGGCACCGAATTCGCGTTTTCGTTTCCGGTACGAGCGACAGACCCCTAGGCATCCGTTCGCCATCGCGATCTTCCAGGGTTCATGCCATTGAGGCATTTGCCGCTTCGAAATCGAGACCGTCCTCGCGCCTGTACGGATGGCACACCCGCACCGCCAGGGACTACTTCCGCCCCATGTGCAGCATTCATGCCTTTCCGCAAGCCCCGCGCCGTAACGGCGCAGGAAGTCGCCCAGGACATGCGGCGCTCCTGTGACGCTTAGCCGTTTCGAGCGATACCTATTGACAATTCATCCTGCCGCGCCATAGTTGAGTCCAATCGGCAAGATATAAAAAAGGCGCCACCCCGATCCGGAGGTCACGTGCCAGCGAGGAGGGATTCATGCGCGGTCGGTCTCGGCTTCCATCGTGGGTGTGCGCCCTGCTGCTTTGTGGCCTGGGCGCCGTCGTCTGCCTGCCCGGTTCGGCGCAGGAAGTGTGCGCAGTTCCAGGCACCGTGACGCCCTCCCCACCCCGCCCTGTGGATCATGCCAATCCGAACGCGCCTGCGGACTACATGGCGTTGGTGCTTTCCTGGTCCCCCGAACACTGCGAAAGCCAGCGCAACAAGACCGGGGCGGCAAAGGACCGGCATGCCTTCCAGTGCTTTTCCGGCAACCGGTTCGAATGGGTGGTGCATGGCCTGTGGCCGCAGAACGGCAGGGCCCGGTCAGTGGAGGACCATCCGCGCAACTGCCAGCCCACCCCCAGCGCCCTGTCCGCGCCGCTGTTGCGGCAATACCTCTGCATGATGCCTGGCACCGATCTGATGCAGAACGAATGGCAGGCGCATGGCACCTGCGGCTGGGCGTCGGCGGACCGGTATTTCGCGGACATCCAGCGCGTGTATGGCGCACTGCGCCGGCCCACCACGGCGCAGATGGTGCCGGGCGGAGCCAGCGCGAAACCCAATCAATTGCTCGATGCCCGGGCCGCAGACGTCAAGCAGGCCTTTCTGGCACTCAATCCTGAACTACGGGCGGAGAACCTGCGGGTCAATGTCGCCTCTGGCAATCGGCTCAAGGAACTCTGGATCTGTCTTGACAAGGCCATGAAGCTCATGGGCTGTCCGAGTGGCGGTATGCCGGACCGTCAACAGATCCGGATCAGAGCAACACAGCAATAAGCACGGGACGAAAACAACAGCGGCCTGGAATTGCCGCCCGATCCAAGTATTTTCGCGTTCACATCACCCCTGGGCAGGAGTCATGTTCATGTACAAATTTTTCGCAAATAATAAACCAAAAAATTATTTGACAATCATCTTTTTCTTATTCTTTGGAATTTCAAACACCTATCCAGCAAACATATCCAGCGAAGAATTGGCACAACTGGAAGCCCAGGCCGCGAAAGACGGCGCCGTACCCATCATGGTCACCATTGAGATTCTGCCGCTATCAAAAATAGCCACCTCGGCAAAATCAATATCCGACACCCTGGCAATAAAAGCAGACTTTCTTTATACCGAGCTAGGAGAAAATATTTATAAAAACGGACGCTGGTCCAATGGCATCGGGCAGATCGGTTTCTATGCCAACCAGGCAGCCATAAAAATTCTCGCAAACAGTGGATCGGCGCTTTCTTTTCAGATGGACCATACGGCGAAAGGCAGATCCAAAGCCTTCTCCCTGGATGGCAGCCTGGATGCCATCGACGACATCCTCTCGAAAGAAGAAGCAGCCACCGTCGATATCGTACTCAACACAGATGGCCCCTCCTATGAGCTTATGCGGGATGGTGCCACGCGATACTTCGGCCCATCGAACGCTGCCATCGTCAAAAATCTGCTGGAAGCTGATTTTCAGAAAAACGGCCTTAGACTCCTGGAACAACCCGCCAGCCTGGTCTCCCAACCCATCATCAGGGCTCAAATCAATCGCGAAGCATTCTATGGCCTGGCACGCAGCGAGCTCGTGCGTGCGATACGGCCGAAAGACTTTATCGACCGCAGGGTGAAGAAATGGCCACCAGAGGCGCTGGCTTTCGCTGAAAAATTCGGCCATGCGGAAATTACCATTTCATTGCGTGGCGGTTCATCCTACTCGACGCAGGGAGCTCACATGCCGGAAAATTCCCGGCGATATCAAGCCGAAGCCAACAGGCGCGCACTGCAGGATATCCTGGCCAACGCAGGATTCCCCGAAAAAATCCCCATGAGCGAAGCAGACGCTTTCCAGGGTACTGTGATGGCAAGAGCCAGTCCAGCATCCCTGCAGAAACTTTTTCAAATAAAGGATGAGAGAATTCTGAGCGTGGACATGAATGAGCCAGCCGTACCCACTGCACTCATGAATTCAACAAGTTTGTTGAACATGCCCTCTGCATGGTTGAACGGGTATCTCGGCTCAGGGCAAACCATCGTAGTGCTGGACACTGGCATCAGGAAATCCCACGAATTCTTCAAAATTTCCGGCTCGTCCAAAGTGACCCTCGAAGGGTGCTACGGCACGAAGGGATACAACACGGCGGATGAATTGAACTATACATCCCCATGCCCCAGTGCCGACGATTTCGGAGACAGCACATTTGGCTTGCTCAATTCCGGAGAACCATACTCCAATGTTCCATTTTGCGTGAATCGCCCCGAGCTATGCCGCCATGGAACTACGGTGGCTGGAGCTGCCGCAGGACATGCCAGTCCTGCGATTTTTCCTAATGCACTGCAAGGCGTAGCCCCCACCAGCACCCTCACATCGATCAGCATTTCATCTTATAACAATGCCAACTTCAAGCAGGTAAATTTCCCGAATGACATGTACAAGGCACTCACTGCAGATGCCTACGGGGCGATCGGCAGCGCATCGAACCCGTACACGGTGAACATGAGCATTGCCAGCGATTCGCCTCCGTTCTATCAGTCGAACTGCCCAAGCGTTCATACGCCCATGACCACCAGGATAGACGTCCTGAAAGGCATGGGCATCCCCGTCGTGATAGCCACCGGAAACCGAGGTATGCGCTGGGGCATCGGGTGGCCCTCCTGCATCCCGAATTCGATCAAGGTTGCATCGGTAAGCAACGACAGCACCGGAACGGAGATAAGCACATTCTCGAATATCGCACCCCAGTCTGGATATACAGGTCAAATATTTTTTGCACCAGGAGGCAATGGAGGAACCAGCAGTCCGAACAACGTCACGTCGTCATACATCACATCGGACACCGCGGTCGGCCCCTCGCAAGGGACGTCGATCGCAGCACCGCAGATTTCCGGGATATATGCCACCATCAAGTCCGTCACCCCAGGCATATCGGTGGATGACGCCACGGCGTATATCGTTGGATCGGCGATAACCATTACTGTCCCTCTTGCCAGCAGCGTTGAAAGCTTCAAGCGGGCCAGAATGCCGTAGTTACCGACAGGTAGATGGCTGGAATCGAAGCGGCGAACGGCGCTCCCAAACCTGAAGTTCCCACAGGCCAGCCCCCAACCTTGCCGTAAGCCAGCGCACAAAAGCCCCTTCGCCAGAGGCTGTGCCTTGCAGTCCATCCAGGCTGATTCCCAGTCACACAGCAGCGTGCGCGTCCCGCCTTCATTAAAAAAAGACTCCTGCTCGCCGGTAGTTAACACCATCAAACTGACGTCAAGAATCACCGATAAAACATGCTGAGGCAACTCTGCAGGCGGGGGGACGCGTTTTTGGCGAAGCGCCGAAAATGCAGAGAGGGGGGTCGCACTCAGTTGTTTTAGACGATACCTATTGACAACTCATTTCGCCACGCCATAGTTGAGTCCAATCAGCAAGATTAAAAAGGCGCCACCCCGGACTGGAGGTCGCGCGCCAACGAGGAGGGTTTCATGCGCAGTCGATCTCGGCTTCCATCCTGGGTAGGCGTCTATGTCTCTGCAGACTCGGCGATTTACTCCACTCCACTTCGCGTCAGCGGTGTGCCCCCGTTTCGGGCACGTTGGCGCCCTCCTCGCCCCGCCCGGCGTCAAGAGTCGGCAGGCTTTCCACAACATCCGAAGACTCACGGGCCTTCGGAAGACTGATGCGCTCAGCACGCTACCGCCTTTGCGCAGCATCTGGCGATGTGCGGCTTGCCCTGTGGCCGGCAACACCGAAAGCCATGCACTGGTCTTGTGATAACTGACCACGAACCATGTGCCGGCCGTACCACCTCGGTGCCGGTCAAGGCAAGTAGCAGCCACATGAACATGGGACCACAGGAGGATCAACCATGCCACTTCTCCCCTCTGGCGACGAACTCGCGCAGGCTGTTTCCCAGCGGCGCAAAGCACTCCGTGACGAAGCGAAAAAAAGCGGCGACGGCACAGTCCCAACGCTTGACGATGATGCGCCGCTGTGGGGGCTCGCGCTGTCGGGCGGCGGTATCCGCAGCGCCACCTTTTGCCTGGGCTTGCTGCGTTCGCTGGCCGACAAAGGGCTGCTGCTGCGCTTCGACGTGCTGTCCACTGTGTCTGGAGGCGGCTACCTGGGTGGCACGGTGGGGCGTCTGTTCGACCGCGCACGCGCCGACACGGGAGCGCGGAAGGTCAACGATGCCATTGCGCAGGCGGAGAAAACCCACTTCGGCTGGTGGGTGCGGGCCAATGGCCGCTACCTGACCCCCGCCGGTGCGCGAGACACCCTGTTCGCCCTGTCCCTGTATCTGCGCAACCTGATCGGCATCCACGTCGAATTCGGGATCATTGCGGCGCTGCTCGCATTGGCTTTGTGCGCCTTCGATCTGCTGGCATGGCAGGGCCTGGATCTGTGGGGAAGCCATGCGCCCGGCCTTTTCGCCTGGATCGAGTGGCTGCAGCCATGGATACCCACACTGTGGCTCGTTGCGCCCCTCGCCATGCTGGCCGCTGCCTGCCACATTCTGGCCTACTGGCAGTTGCAATGGGCACGCGCCAGGCACATTGGCACAGTACTGGGCGGCGTTGGTGCGACCAGCATCGTTGTCATCGCGGTGCTCGCCCTGGGGTTGCGTCAGGTGGGCGTGCTCGAGCCAGGCGCTGCTTCGAGCTGGCGGGTGCCGATGTTGTGCATGGCAGGAGTCCTGGTGGCGCTGAGCGCAAGCTCGGCGCTAGCCGCACGCTTCATTGCCGGCGGGCCTCTGGGCTCGGTAGGCGCAGCACGCAACGCATTGACGCATGGTCTTTCGCGCAGCCTGATCGCGCTCGGCCTCTGCCTGGGCTTGGGTGTGCTCGAGAGACTGGCCTGGCTGCTGGCCTTCGAGAGAGTTGCCATCGCGGACCTGGGCTTGGCCCTGGGAGCCGCCGCCGTGGGCTTGCGGGGTGCTGCGCCACTGCTGACCGGCCAGGGAAATCGCGCGCCGGCCTGGATACGAACGATTGGCGCCTGGTCGCTACAGGCAGTCGGCTATCTGCTAAGCATTTGCCTGTTCATCTGGTGGACCGCGCTGGTGATGAAGCTGGTGATGGCCCCGGTGTTCAACACCCCCAGCATCGGCCCAGCGGCACCGGCACGCCAGTTCGCGCTGGTCGAATTCGGCGCAGGATGGGCAACTCTTGCAGCCGCCTCACTCCTCGTACTCGGATATGTCCTGCTCACCGGCAGAAATACGCAGTTCCTGAACCTGTCCTCGCTGCACACTTTCTACACAGCGCGGCTGACCAGGGCCTATCTGGGCGCCGCCAACGGCGCGCGTTTCGGTGCAGGCGTGAACCCTCTCAGCCCTGTTGGTGGCGCTGTACGCACAGGCACTCCAGAGGTCAGCGTGGGCGAAGTGGCCGCCGACGACGATACCGACCTCCGCACCTACATACCGCATGCATCGGGGGGGCCGGTCCACATCATCAATACCTGCGTCAACCAGAGCGCTGCGGATACAGGGCGGATTTTCAACCGCGACCGCAAGGGCATGCTGCTGAGCGTAATGGCCGGTGGAGCCTCCCAACTAGGCCAGGAAGGGTGGCGACGCGTAGCAGGCATCGGAGGCATGTCGCTGGGCTCGTGGCTGGCCATCTCCGGGGCTGCAGTGTCACCCGGCCTGGGCGCACGCACGCAGCGCGGGCTGGCTGCGCTGCTGACCTTCGGGGGCGTGCGCCTGGGCTACTGGCTCACCCGCGCGCAGCGCGACCTGCAAGATGCTTCGCCGCAAGGCGCTTGGTGGCGCCGCAGCTTCGCGAAGTCGATCGGCCTTCTGAGCGAGATGACGGGGAGCTTCGCCGCCGCCGGCAAGAACGATTGGTTTATCTCGGACGGAGGGCATTTCGAAAACACCGGTGCCTACGCGCTACTGGCCGCGCAGGCGCAGTTCATTCTCGTAGCCGACTGTGGCGCAGACCCCGACTACCAATTCGGCGATCTGGAGAACCTGGTGCGCAAAGCACGCGTGGACCTGGATACCGAAATCACCTTCCAGAAACCTTCGGCAGCGGCGGCGTCGTCGGAATGGCACCGGACACTGGCGTACTTCGGGTCGCTCAACGCGCTCGCCGGGGCCGACAACAGCGCCTGCCTGGCGCTGGCCACCGTTCGCTATCCGGCGACCGACAGGAATGGAGAACCCGGTAGCGGCATCCTTATCGTCATCAAGCCCAACATGTGCGCGGGCTTGCCGATGGACATCGAGAACTACCGGCAGCAGTGCCCGGCCTTTCCACAACAGCCCACCAGCGACCAGTTCTTCAACGAGGCGCAATGGGAGAGCTATTTTTCCCTGGGCCGATTCCTGGCGGGCAAGATCGATGCTTCCTTTGTCAACGACGTGCTGCGCCGCCCGGGCAGTTACTTTGAGCCTGATGCCGTAGTGACATCGCAAGCCCGCGGGAACAGCGATACCACAGAGCCGCTCAGCAAGCCATCCGCCAGCATGCGACTGCCGCCACGCATTGGTGTGGCCGCCGTGGGCGCCACGCTCAGTGCAGGCGCCGTGGCAACCATTGCCGTGTCGGCCTGGCAGGCGGCTGAGGGCGTTCGTACCGCCATCGCCGCCAGGGTGGACGGTGAGCGAACTGCGATGAAGGAGCTGGTCGGTCTCTGGGCTGCGGCCACCACAATTCGTGTGCGCCCCGGCGATACCGGCTTGGCTGGCATGCAGCCATCTGGACAAGCAAGTAATCCGGAGGCAACGGTAGCGCTTGCGGCTGCGGTCATGCGCGCTGCCGATGCATACTGTCGCAGCGGTGATGCCGAATGGCTCCGGCGCTCCGAACTGGGCCTGCGCATCGTGCACGACGCGAAAGTTGCATGCCAAGCACAGGGCTCGGGCATGAACAACGCCTGCGTTGCTCTGCTGAGTTCGAGCGACGGCCCCACGCCCTCCGTATTTCCCAGTTGCGTAACGCGGCCTGACGAGTTGCCTCGTCGCCGGTATTGGGCCTACGACTACAGCCGCGATGGTAGCTGGCGAGCCATTCACCCTTGCACGCCCCGACGCGTGCTCCTCGTCCAGGAGGAAGAAAAGTTCAGGTTGAACAACAGCGGGATGCAAACCGATCCCGACATCGACCGAACCGCGCTCGCCGACATACAGCAGTGGGGTAATTGCGAGGCAGGTTCGAGTATCCAACCGCAGCCGTCCCTTCCTGTTCCACCGGTAGCGGCAGAGGCGCCCCCGTCCGGACCGCCGGCCACAAGCACGTCTGCCGCACAGGAATTTCACCCCCCTTCGCCGCCGATCAGTTCCGCTCTGCAATCACCCTGGAAGCTGGGGAGCGAAGTGTGCAAGGGTGTCACCATCCAGATGTGGATTTACGAACCCACGGACAGGGACACCGTGCGCGGCTTTCGAGAGTGGTGGAGAAACTGGGGCGCTAGCGTGCCGCCAATCGAGAACGTGTATGCCTCCTCCCGGAGCAGAGGCTATGGCAATCCCACGCCAGTCAGCAGCACGGTCCTGCGCTACCACGACACCAGGGCCCAAGAGTGCGCATCAGCCATCTCTTCAGCTATCGGGATCGCATCCAACGGTGCCACGCGATGGGGACCCGAGGCCTTGAACCCTTCGCTCAAGGCCTCCACGGGTGCGATCGATTTGTGGGTCAGGCCGGACGACCACCTTCTCCGGGCGATTCGAGCGCGAGTGGCGGCCGATTAGCGATATGGGCGCAGCCCGATGAACCGGCTGAACCCAATACCCGGGTTACCGACACCGACAACGACGAGAGGAAGACCAATGCGCTCCCTTACCCCAGTTCGCGTAGCCAGCCTCGAAGGCAGCACACCCGGAGACCGCGCCGCCGACCAGCCCCTCGGCAACGATGCTCAGAACTTCCATCGACGACGGAAGTGCCTCGGATCGAACCCCATTTTCGCCGTGACGATCGCTTTTGCGACAAGCCTGTCAGGGTGCTCGACCACCCAGGTTCTCACATGGCAGAAAGAAGCCTCCGGCAGCGATCCAGGCGCATCCATGCCCGAGGCGATGGGGTTCCTGGACCGGGGTCGCAATGCCTATCGCTCTGCCGTCGCCGACCAGATGCGTGCCGAAGCGAACTTGGCCAATGGCTTGCTCGGAGCCGGCGCACTGATCACTGCGCTCGCAGTGTCCGACGTACACCGGAGTGTCATCGTGGGCACCACGCTGGTCGCCGGCACGGCATACGGCGCGGGCAGCTTCAACCTGAAGCGCCAACGGGTGCATGCCTACCTGGCAGGGATCGACGCGCTCAACTGCAGCGAGCGAGCGGTGCTGCCCTTTGCCATCAGCGCCAAGGAGCTGGCCTCCCTCGTCGCCGCCATCGACGACCTGGACGGGTCCCGCAGAGAGCTCATCAACGCCATCAACGCAGCGAAGACCTTGAGTGACTCCAGGAAGAAGGCCCACGGGCTGAACTCGCCAGCGATCGATGCAACGCTGCCCGACGCCGAACTCGCGCAGCAAACCGCGGACACCACGATCAAGGCCGGCCGGCAATACACGGCATCCGCCTCCCGCGCAGCACGCGAACTGGTCGCCGCCGTCAACCGCATCGATGCTGCAGTGGTCCGCGCCCAGATCGACGCGACGCCGGATCTTTCGGCGCTTCCCGGCCTGATCTCAGGGCTCGCGGGAATGGCCGGATCGTTCGCGCCAGGGTCGGGCATCGAGGCGCTGGTCGGCGACTCACTGAAGAAGTCCATCTCCGCCAGGAGCCGTGCCGGGGACGAGACCGAGGCCATGGCCGCAGCTGCTGCCGACGCCCATGACAAGCTGCAGCGAGCGATGCAGGATACGGCACGGAAAAACGCGACCGCCAGCGCGCTGCTCGCGGGGCGTGCGGTGCCCTGGGCCGAGGATGCCTTCAAGGATTGTGGAGTAACCCAAATCGTCGCACCGCTCGCGGTAGTGCCCGCATCCCTCACCTTCACCGCGGGAATGGACGGCAAGCGCCTGGTCGATATCAGCGGCGGAGTGAAACCGTTCTTCGTGGAGATCGACGGCACCTCGATCGACGGCTTGACGGTGAAGTCACCGGTGCGCTTCGACAGCCGTGCGGAGGTCAGCATTGTCGGGAGCAAGGTAGCCAACCCCTTCCAGACAACGCTGCGCATCACCGACAGCTCACCCAACGCCCGCTTTGTATCCTTGCCCCTTTCAGTCGTCGCCGGCCCGGAAACGCCCCTGCCTGCAGAAGAGCAGCTGGCGCGCGTGGAGCAAATGCAACGACAAGGGAAGCCGGTTTCGCTGGACGCTGCCGTAGCCTTGCTAAAGCGCAAGGGCAACTTCACGTTCAGCGGCGCCTCGTTCAGCATTGTTGAAAATCCCTCGAAGGCGAGCGACGGGTTGGTCAACGTGAAGATCCGCTGTCCGGCCGGCGACGCCAGGTTCAAGTCGGCTGACCTCGCGAAGAAGTTGTTGGCCGATATCGGCATCACCGCGGTCCCGCCTGCACGCACATGGGACGTTGGTTTCGTTCCAATCGACAAAAACTGTCTGGCCGACTGACCGGAGCCGGACCATGGACACATCTTCCAGGCCGAAGCGCTACGCCACCATCTCGAGCGAGATCGAAGCACATTCGCAGGCCAGGCGCCATCCCGCAGAAGAGGCTGCCATTGCCCGCTTCGCATGCCTGCCGGTTGCCGCCCAGATGCAACTGGCGCGAGAGATCGTCACCACCAGAGCGGCGGAATTGTGCCTTGCCTACCGTAACTTGATCATGGTGACCGCCGGTCTCCGGTCAAGGCAAGGAAGGAATGGCTGGCAGGAAGTCCATGACGAGACCTGCATCCTCCTGGTCGTCAAACGCAAATGGCGCAGTTCCATCCCGGAGGCTCGCGGCCAGATGCTTCCGCGGCATCTGCTGACGTTCGGCGACGTGGACGGGCAGCGGGTGCTGCTCGCCATCCCGACCGACGTCCAACCAGCGCGCTGGTTCGCCGGCGCCGTCGCCCGGAGCGCCAGTGCGGTCAATGTGGAGGATCCGGATCAGCCGGCGGCCGGAACGATGACCTGCGGCATGCGGTTGTACGGCAACAAGTCCCCGGGCGTCATGGCATTGAGCGCGCTTCACGTGCTGAGCCCGTTCCCGGCCATCGACAAGATAGCACCGGGTGCCGGCTCGGGAACGCGGTCCGTCGGGGCTGAAGCAAAGATCGGTACAAGCTCGCGATGGGGTGGAGTCCTGGTCCGCACCGGCGTCAGTTTCGACGCGCAGTTGGCCACCGTAACGGATCCCAAGTGGCGTCCCATGGCGTTCGCCGGACTTTCCCTCTCGGCGGCCCGACCTTACGTTGCCGACAGGGCCGTGTTCGACGCCATGACGACGACCAAGCGCTTCCAGATTCTGGCGCCCTCGAATCATCCGAAGCATCTCGGCTCGCCGCGCAGTCCAATGATTGCGCAGTTCGTCGCGTACATCCACGACGAATTGCCGATCGACTACTGGGTCCGCACGCCCGCCGGCATCGCCACGGTGGGAATCCGGCATCGCGAACTGCTGAAGCTGCGAATCATGGAGGACTGCCCGCCTCCCGAAGACGGCGACAGCGGGTCCGCCGTCGTCACGTGGTGGCCGGACGGCAGCATGACCCTGGTCGGCATGTTCATCGCCAGCCCCGAAGACAAAACGATGGCACGCGAGGCCTATGTCCTGCCGGCTTGGCAACTATTCAACCTCGACAACTGGGACGCGCTTCCACCCGGAACCACGCGCATGGTGCCCACTTTCTAACGTCACGCTGTGTCAACTCGAGGAGGGATCCCCATGAAAACCGGTATTTCCACCAATCGGCGCTGCGACCCGTCCGCGGATTGCCTCGCCAACGCCGGCATACAGTTCGTCATCCGGTATTACTCCCGGACGACGCAGCAACCCGAGAAACGCCTCTCGGCGGAGGAGGCCGCCGAACTGGCCCGTGCAGGCCTGGAGATCGCGACGGTCTATCAGGACAACGGCCGGTTGCCGGAGGACTTCGGGCGCACACGCGGACAGCTGGACGGGGCCTCTGCGCACGCTGCTGCAGCCCAGATCGGGCAGCCCCCGCACAGCGCGATCTACTTCGCCGTGGACAGCGACTTCAGCACCTCGCAGATCGAGGACTTCGTTCTGCCCTATTTCGAAGGCGTCAAGGAGGGCATGGACGAAGCCGCAGGCGGCACATCGATGTACGAGATCGGCGTGTACGGTTCAGGGCTGACCTGCCGGCTGGTCAAGAATGACAACACGCTGGCCCGCTTCTCATGGCTCGGGGAATCCACCGGCTGGCGCGAATCGAAGACTTACGACGATTGGGATATTTGCCAACATGTGAACAAGGCAGACCTCTGTGGCCTCGGAAATGCATGGGAACCGTGCGATGCGCGCGATGAATTCGGGCAGTTCCGGCCGATCGGATTCGACGCCGAGACCGCAGCAGGTGAAATGCGCCAGGTGAGCGCCAGCCAGTTGAATCTGCGCCGGCTGCCGACGGCGCAAGGCAACACGCCTGTCGCCCAACTGCCCGAAGGCCAGGTGGTGCAACTGCTGGGGTTCGCCGCCGATCCGTGGGTGCGCATTCGCACCACGCTGGGCGGAAGCGAGGTGACTGGCTATGTGAGTTCGAAGTACCTGATTCCGCTCGCTGCGGGACAGGCGCACGCACAGGCCGTCGCGACCGCCATTCCCCCCGTGCACTATCGCAGGGACGACCCGCAATCGCGCCGAGGATCGACCGGCAGGCGCGCCCAGCCCCTGGGGGAGCCAGGCCGGCCGGTTCGCCATGCAAAGGCATCTCCCGCCGAGCGCGCGCAGCAGGTGCGCGCGATAGTGGACTGGCTCGACGCTTCCCACAGCGCACGCTACCAGCGCGACCAAGCCACCTACTGCAACGTGTATGCGGCCGACTTCTGCTACCTGGCCGACACCTACTTGCCGCGTGTCTGGTGGACGGCGTCGGCGCTGATGCGCATCGCCCAGGGCGAAGTGCCCGCAGCCATCTACGATTCGACCATCCGGGAGATGCGCGCAGACGACCTGCACGCATGGCTCATCGAATTCGGAGCGTCGTTCGGATGGCAGCGCGTGTTCGACGCAACCGCACTCCAGGCTGCGGCCAATGGCGGCGGTATCGGAGTCGTCTGCGCGGATCGCGATGCCCAGGGCAAGCCGGGCCACATCAGTATCGTCGTGCCGGAAAAGGACGACCTGCGCGCTCGCCGGAATGCTGGCGGACAGGTGGTCCTTCCCCTCCAGAGCCAGGCCGGTGCCGTCAATTTCCTGTATTCGACAGGAAACCACGCCTGGTGGGAAGACCCCATCTTTCGCTCATACGTGTTTTTCATCCACGCCTGAGGCTCGCACCCCGCGCGGCGATGGTATCGCGCTCGAATGCGCCGGTCGGTGACGCCCTCGGTGTCACAACAACACGATGTCGTACTGCTCCTGCCCCAACCCACTCTCCGCCTGCAGCGATATCGGCTTGCCGATGAAATCCGACAACCCCGCCAGGTGCTGGCTCTCCTCGTCCAGGAACAGTTCCACCACCTTGGCGGAGGCGACCACCCGGAACTCGCGGGGGTTGAACTGGCGGGCCTCGCGCAGGATCTCGCGCAGGATGTCGTAGCACACGCTGCGCGCGGTCTTCACTTGCCCCGAGCCCTGGCAGTGCGCGCAGGGCTCGCAGAGCATGTGGGCCAGGGATTCGCGGGTGCGCTTGCGTGTCATCTCGACGAGGCCGAGTTGCGAGAAGCCGCCGGTCATGGTCTTGACGCGGTCGCGCGCGAGCTGCTTGCGAAATTCGGCGAGCACGGCGTGCTGGTGGTCTTCGCGCGCCATGTCGATGAAGTCCGCGATGATGATGCCGCCCAGGTTGCGCAGCCGCAGCTGGCGGGCGATGGCCTGGGCGGCTTCCAGGTTGGTCTTGAAGATGGTGTCGTCGAAGTTGCGCGCGCCCACGTAGCCGCCGGTGTTCACGTCGATGGTGGTGAGCGCCTCGGTCTGGTCCACGATGAGGTAGCCGCCGGATTTCAAATCCACGCGCCGGCCCAGGGCGCGGGCGATCTCTTCGTCGATGCCGTAGAGGTCGAAGATGGGCCGCTCGCCCTTGTACAGCTGCAGCTTGGGCACGGCGGCCGGGGTGAACTCGCGGCCGAAGGCCTGCAGCAGGGCGAACTGCTCGCGCGAGTCGATGCGGATACTGGCGGTTTCCTCGCCCACGAGGTCGCGCAGCACGCGCTGCAGCAGGTTCAGGTCCTGGTGCAGCAGCGAGGCCGGCGGCTGGCGCATGGCGGCCTCCTTGATGCGCGCCCAGGTCTTGCGCAGGTAGGCGATGTCCTCGGCCAGTTCCGCATCGGACGAATCCTCGCCATTGGTGCGCAGGATGAAGCCGCCGCCTCCGCCCGTGGCCTTGTCGCCCACCAGGGCCTGCAGGCGGGCGCGCAGCGCGTCGCGCTCGGCGGCCGGGATCTTCTGCGACACGCCCACGTGGTCGTCCTGCGGCAGGAAGACGAGCAGCCGCCCGGCGATGCTGATCTGGGTGGAGAGCCGCGCGCCCTTGGTGCCGATCGGGTCCTTGATGACCTGCACCATGAGCGCCTGCCCCTCGAACACCTGCTTCTCGATGGGCACCGGCGGCTCGCCCTTGCGCGCGAACATGGGCGCCTCGCCGCCCTCCTGGCGGTGCCACACGTCGGCCACGTGCAGGAAGGCCGCGCGCTCCAGCCCGATGTCGATGAAGGCGGACTGCATGCCCGGCAGCACGCGCGAGACCTTGCCCAGGTAGACGTTGCCCACCAGCCCCTGCTCCAGCGTGCGCTCCACGTGCAGTTCCTGCACGGCACCGTGTTCGACGACGGCGACGCGGGTTTCCTGGGGGGACCAATTGATGAGGATGTCTTGTTGCATGGCGGGCGGCGCGGGTCGAGGGGCGGGCGGGATGGGAGGAGGTGCTCGGGAACCGATGATGCCTCAACGGCCCCCGTTGCGCCGGGCCCGGCCGCCTTCAGCCGGGCATGCCGGCCTGCCGCAGCAGCTGCGCCGTCTCGAACAGCGGCAGGCCCATGATGCCGGTGTAGCTGCCGGCGATGCG
Source organism: Acidovorax sacchari (assembly GCF_042847045.1). NCBI lineage: Bacteria > Pseudomonadati > Pseudomonadota > Betaproteobacteria > Burkholderiales > Comamonadaceae > Acidovorax > Acidovorax sacchari. Next base: position 2,423,714 of record NZ_AP035783.1, on the reverse strand, counting down.
CTCCACGTAGCGGGCGGCGGGGCCCTGGATGCCGTAGGCGCCGGCCTTGCCCAGCGGATCGCCGCTGGCGGCATAGGCCGCGATCTGCTCCGTGGTCATCGGCGCGAAGCGCACCTGCGATACCGAGAGCGCCGCATGGCGCGCGCCGCCCGGCACCTGCACGGCCACGGCGGTGAGCACGCGGTGGGTGCTGCCGGACAGGCGCGCGAGCATCTGCCGCGCATGCGCCTCGTCGTCGGGCTTGCCGAGGATGTCGCGGCCCAGGGCCACGGTGGTGTCGGAGCACAGGATGGGCGCGGGCTCCAGGCCGCGCCGCGCATGCCGTGCCACGGCCGCATCCAGCTTGAGACCAGTCACGCGCTGCACGTAGCGTGCGGGCGCCTCGCCGGGCCGGGGCGCCTCGATGGCCTCGGCGTCTTCCACGACGGCATCGCCATCGGCATTGGGCAACAGCAGCACGTGCCGCACGCCGATCTGGTCGAGCAGCTGGCGGCGCCGCGGGCTCTGGGAGGCCAGGTACACGAAGGACGGCGCGGGAGCCTGCGTGGCGGAGGTGGCGGAGGTGGCGGAGGATGAGGAAGAGGGGTTCGGTTTCACGGCGGCAGGATAGCGGATGCCGGGGCTGCTTCGCGCGGCGGTGCATGGCATCGGATGGCCGCGCGGGCACGCGGCCGGCCGGCGCGAAGATGCCGGGCATGTCCGATGGCCTGCCCAGCTTCCACACCGAGCGCCTGCACCTGCGCCCCGTCGTCCTCGAGGACGCCCCTGCCCTGCTCGCGATGAGCGATGCCCGCGCGCCGGGTACCTGGATCGGCTACGCGCCGCTGGCCGACCTGGAGGCCGCCGAGGTGTTCGCCGCCTGGATGGTGATGATCGGCCGCAAGCCCGTGCCCGACATCTGCTGGGCGATCGAGCGGCGCGATGCACCGGGCCTGATCGGGCTCTGCCAGCTCAAGGGCTGGGACCCGGTGGAGCGGACGGCGCAGGTCGGCTACGAGATCGCCCGCCCCCACCAGCGGCACGGCTTCATGCGCGAGGCGCTGGAGGCGCTGCTGCGCGGCTGCTTCCTGGGTTTCGGGCTGCGGCACCTGGATGCGCACGTGCATGCGGACAATGCCGCTTCGCTGGCGCTGCTGCAGCATGCGGGCTTCGTCCTGCAGGGCGACCTGCCCGGGGGGGAAACCTGCGGCGGAAAGACGCATGCGATGCAGGTCTGGCGCCGCTGCGCGGAGGCTATTCCCGGTGGTAGGGATGGCCCGCGTTCACGGACCACGCGCGGTAAAGCTGCTCGATCAGCAGCACCCGCACCATCGCATGCGGCAGCGTGAGGTCCGAGAGGCGGATGCGTTCGTGCGCGGCCTGGCGGAAGGCCGGGTCGAGCCCGTCGGGGCCGCCGATGACCAGCGCCACAGCGTCGCCGCCCAGCTGCCAGTCCTTGAGGCGGGCGGCCAGGGCCTTGGTGGTGAGCGAGGTGCCGCGCTCGTCGAGCGCCACGATGCGCGTGCCGCGCGGGATGGCGGCCTCGATGCGCTCGCGTTCGGCGGCGTAGAGGGTTTCCAGCGTCTTGGAGCCGCGCGGCTCGGTCTTGACGGCCTTGAGCTCCACCTTCAGTTCGGGTGGGAACCGCTTGGCATAGTCGTCGTAGGCGGTCTGCGCCCAGTCGGGTACGCGCTGGCCCACGGCCACGATGAGCAGTTTCATCGGTCAATGCTCCGCGGGCACCCTGCCGGAATCCGGCGCATGCGCCATACCCCGGGCGGCATGCCCGCCTGCCTGCTCACTCAGCCGGCCTTCTTGCGGGCCGGGGCTTTTTTAGCGGCGGCCGCGCGCGGTGCGGCCGGACGGGCCGAGGGCGCCTTCCTGGCGGCAGCGGACTTGGCTGCGGGCTTGCGGGCCACCGGCTTCACGACCACGGTCTTCACCTTCGGTGCCGCGGACCTGGCTGCGGGCGACTTGCCGGCGGCGGTTTTCGCAGGTGCCTTGGCCGGAGCCTTGGCCGGAGCCTTGGCAGCAGCGGCCTTCACGGGTGCGGCCTTGCCGGCAGCCTTCCTGGCGGGAGCAGGAGCAGGGGCAGCGGCGGCAGCCTTGCTGCGGCCCGGCTTGCGCGCCGGCACTTCCGCTTCGGCCGCCGCGGCCTTCTTGCGCGGCGCGGCCTTCTTCTTCGCGGGTGCGGCATCGCCGGATTCGGCGGCCTTCACGGGCTTGGCGGCGCCGAGCTTCAGGCGTACCGGCGTCTCGCCCCAGATCTCTTCCAGGCGGTAGTACTGGCGGATGGCCGGCTGCATGATGTGGGCCACGGCGGCGCCGCAGTCCACGATGATCCATTCGCCGTTGTCCTCGCCCTCGGTGCGGGGCTTGGGGAAGCCCGCCTCGCGCACCGCGTCGCGCACGCTGGCGGCCAGGGCCTTGGTCTGCCGGTTGGACGTGCCCGACGCCACGATGACCCGCTCGAAGAGCGGCGACAGCTTCTCGGTGTTGAACACCTGGATGTCTTGCGCCTTGACGTCCTCCAGGCCATCGACGATGGCGCGCTGGAGTTTCGTGACGTCCTTCTTGGCGGCGGATTCCGAACGGGTGGAGGTGGTCATCAGGGACGGGAAATGTTGGGGGTGAGAGGCAATATAGCGCGCAACCCGCGCGGGAGCCAATGGAGCGCTGCGGGCACGGAATGCGCCACCGCAGCGGGGTTGGGGAATGTCTGGCGCCTGGTACCGTTGCGAGGTGGGCGCAGGCAGCTATTGAAATTATAGCTTTGCGCCCTCCCCGGGGGCATGCGGCGGCGCCTCACAGCCAGTCGCGCCGCACGAGGAAGCGCCGCGTCAGCTCGGCTTCGGGCGTGCCCGGGGCGTCCTGCCGCTGGTAGGCCCAGCCCGCCAGGGGCGGCATGGACAGCAGGATCGACTCGGTGCGCCCGCCGGACTGCAGCCCGAAATGCGTGCCGCGGTCCCAGACGAGGTTGAACTCGACGTAGCGGCCGCGCCGGTAGCACTGGAAGGAGCGCTCGCGGTCGCCGAAGTAGATGCCCTGGCGCCGTTGCACGATCGGCAGGTAGGCGCCCAGGAACGCATCGCCCACCGACTGCATCATCGCCAGGCTGCGGTCGAAGCCCAGTTCGGAGAAGTCGTCGAAGAAGATGCCGCCGATGCCGCGCTGCTCGTCGCGGTGCTTGAGGTAGAAGTACTCGTCGCACCACCGCTTGAAGCGCAGGTAGAGCCCTTCGCCGAACGGATAGACCGCGTCGCGGCAGCTGCGGTGGAAATGCACCGCGTCTTCCTCGAAGCCGTAATAGGGCGTGAGGTCCATGCCGCCGCCGAACCAGCACACGGGCGGCTGCCCGTCGCGCGCCGCGGCGATCATGCGCACGTTCATGTGCACCGTGGGCACGTAGGGGTTGAGCGGGTGGAACACCAGCGACACGCCCATGGCCTCGAACGGCGCGCCGGCCAGCTCGGGCCGGTGCTGCGTGGCCGAGGGCGGCAGCGCGGCGCCGCGCACGTGCGAGAAGCCGCAGCCCGCGCGCTCGAACACGCGCCCGCCCTCGAGGATGCGGGTGATGCCGTCGCCCTGCAGCGGCTCGCCCGGGGCCTTGCTCCATGCGTCGGAGAGGAAGCGCGCACCGCCCTGCCCCTCGACGCTCTCGATCGCATTGGTGATGCGCGACTGCAGGTCCACCAGGTAGGCGCGCACGCGCTCGGCCGCATCCGCCGGCGGCGCGGAAACGCCCGGGGCGCGCCCCGTTCCGGAAGCCGTGGCCATCAGTTCTTGACCGCCCGGTGGCCGATGTCGCGGCGGTACTGCGCGCCGTCGAAGTGGATGCCGCGCGCCACGTCATAGACGCGCTGCTGCGCCAGCTTCACGCTGTCGGCCAGCGCCGTCACGCAGAGCACGCGGCCGCCGGTGGTGCGCACCACGCCGTCCTGCAGTTCGGTGCCGGCATGGAACACCATGGCGTCGTCGGCATCCGCCGGCAGGCCGGTGATCGCGTCGCCCTTGCGGGGGCTGTCCGGGTAGCCTTGGGCGGCCATGACCACGCCCAGCGCGGGGCGGCGGTCCCACTGCAGCTCGACCTGGTCGAGCTTGCCGTCCACGCCGGCGCCCAGCACGTCCACCAGGTCGCTCTTGAGGCGCATGAGGATGGGCTGGGTCTCCGGGTCGCCCATGCGGCAGTTGAACTCCAGCGTCTTGGGATGGCCCTTGGCGTCGATCATCAGGCCGGCATACAGGAAGCCCGTATAGGGGATGCCGTCCTTTTCCATGCCGCGGATGGTGGGCAGGATGATCTCGCGCATGGCGCGCGCATGCACGTCGGCCGTGACCACCGGTGCGGGCGAATACGCGCCCATGCCGCCCGTGTTCGGGCCCTGGTCGCCGTCCTTCAGGCGCTTGTGGTCCTGGCTGGTGGCCAGCGCGGCGACGTTCTTGCCGTCGCACAGCACGATGAAGCTCGCCTCCTCGCCTTCGAGGAACTGCTCGATCACCACGCGCGCGCCACCCTCGTTGTGGCTCACGCCGTACTTGTTGTCCACGAGCATGAAGTCCACCGCGTCGTGGGCCTCCTGCGCGGTCATGGCCACGACCACGCCCTTGCCGGCGGCCAGGCCGTCGGCCTTGACCACGATGGGCGCGCCCAGGCGGTCGATGAAGGCATGGGCCAGCGCAGGATCGGTGAAGGTGTCGTAGTCGGCGGTGGGAATGCCGTGGCGGCGCATGAAGGCCTTGGAGAAGGCCTTGGAGCTTTCCAGCTGCGCGGCGGCCTTCGTGGGGCCGAAGATGCGCAGGCCGTGCGCGCGGAACTCGTCCACCACGCCGGCGGCCAGGGGCGCCTCGGGGCCGACCACGGTGAGCTGGATCTTCTGTTCCTGCGCCCACGCGCGCAGCGCGCGCACGTCGGTCACGGGAATGTTTTCCAGCTTGGAATTGAGGGCGGTGCCGCCGTTGCCGGGGGCCACGTAGACCTTGGTGACCTTGGGAGACTGCGAGAGCTTCCAGGCCATTGCGTGTTCACGGCCGCCGCCTCCGATGACAAGAACTTTCATGGGGTGTCCGGGTGCCTCGTCGCTCAGAGCGCGGCGTTGTGATAAACCTCCTGCACGTCGTCGAGGTCCTCGATCACGTCCAGGAGCTTCTGCATGCGCTCGGCGTCCTCGCCGGCCAGGTCGATGGTGACGTCGGGGCGCATGGTCACGTCGGCGGCATCGGGCGTCAGGCCCGCGGCCTCCAGGGCGTTCTTCACGGCCTCGAAGTCGCCGGGCGCGGTGAGCACCTCGATGGCGCCGTCCTCGTCCGTCACCACGTCTTCGGCACCGGCCTCCAGGGCCACTTCCATGACCTTGTCCTCGCTGGTGCCGGGGGCGAAGATGAGCTGGCCCACGTGCTTGAACTGGAAGGCCACCGAGCCTTCCGTGCCCATGTTGCCGCCGTACTTGCTGAACGCGTGGCGCACCTCGGCCACGGTGCGCACGCGGTTGTCGGTCATCGTGTCCACGATGATGGCCGCGCCGCCGATGCCGTAGCCTTCGTAGCGGATCTCTTCGTAGGTCAGGCCTTCGGCGTTGCCGGTGGCCTTGTCGATGTTGTACTTGATGCGGTCGGCCGGCATGTTGGCGGCCTTGGCCTTGTCGATGGCCAGCCGCAGGCGCGGGTTGGCCGAGACGTCGCCGCCGCCGGCGCGCGCGGCCACGGTGATCTCGCGAATGATCCGGGTCCAGATCTTGCCGCGCTTTTCATCCTGCCGCCCCTTGCGGTGCTGGATATTGGCCCATTTGCTGTGTCCTGCCACAGGGAGTCCTTGCTGTTGTGTCTATCGATTAATCTACCGGTCGGACGCGATTTTACTTTTGACTCTCCCCAGCCATGGCCGAACCGATCCTGATTGCGAAGCACGACACCGCCGAATGCCACCTGCTGCCCGCGCTGGCCAACCGCCACGGGCTCATCACGGGTGCCACCGGCACCGGCAAGACGGTCACCCTGCAGACCCTCGCCGAGGGGTTTTCCCGCATCGGCGTGCCGGTGTTCATGGCCGACGTGAAGGGCGACCTGACCGGCATCAGCCAGCCCGGCCGCATCGGCGAGAAGATGGCCGCCACCCTGGCCGAGCGCGGCCTGCCCCTGCCGGAGCCCCTCGCCTGCCCCACCACGCTCTGGGACGTGTTCGGCGAGCAGGGCCACCCCGTGCGCGCCACCATCTCCGACATGGGGCCGCTGCTGCTCGGCCGCATGCTGGGCCTGAACGAGACGCAGCTGGGCGTGCTCAACATCGTCTTCAAGATCGCCGACGACAACGGCCTGCTGCTGCTCGACCTGAAGGACCTGCGCGCCATGCTCGCCCACGTGGGCGAGAACGCGAAGGAATTCACCACCGAGTACGGGAACATCAGCGCCGCCAGCGTGGGCGCCATCCAGCGCGGGCTGCTGCAGATCGAGGCACAGGGCGGCGACCGGTTCTTCGGCGAGCCGATGCTCGACATCAACGACCTGATGCAGACCATGGATGTGAATGCAGCCCCCGAGACGCCTGCGGCGTCGCCCCCCCAAGGGGGTGCATCTGCCCCTAGAGGCGGCTCGGCGCGGCAGATGGGCGTCGTCAACATCCTCGCCGCCGACAAGCTGATGCAGTCGCCGCGCCTCTATGCCACCTTCCTGCTCTGGATGCTGTCCGAACTCTTCGAGCAGCTGCCCGAGATCGGCGATCCGGACCAGCCGAAGCTGGTGTTCTTCTTCGACGAGGCCCACCTGCTCTTCAACGAGGCGCCCAAGGTGCTGGTCGAGCGCATCGAGCTGGTGGTGCGGCTGGTGCGCTCCAAGGGCGTGGGCGTGTATTTCGTGACCCAGAACCCGCTGGACATTCCCGACAGCGTGCTGGCCCAGCTCGGCAACCGCGTGCAGCATGCGCTGCGCGCCTTCACGCCGCGCGACCAGAAGGCAGTGAAGGCCACGGCCACCACCATGCGTCCCCAGCCCGGGCTGGACATCGAGGCCGCCATCACCGAGCTGGCCGTGGGCGAGGCGCTGGTCAGCCTGCTGGACGCCAAGGGCCGCCCCGGGCCCACCGAGCGGGTCTTCGTGCTGCCGCCCGGCAGCCAGATCGGGCCGATCACCCCGCAGCAGCGCCAGGCGCTGATGGCGCAATCGCTGGTGGCGGGCGTCTATGAAAAGATGGTGGACCGCGAATCGGCCTACGAGAAGCTGCGCGGCCGCACCGGCGATGCCGTGCAGGCGCCGGCCGGCGGCAAGGACGGCACGGGAAGCGCCGGGGCTTCCTCCGGCGACGGCGGCCTGCTCGGGGGCCTGAACGACGTGCTGTTCGGCACCACGGGCCCGCGTGGCGGCAAGAAGGACGGGCTGGTGCAGACCATGGCCCGCTCGGCCGTGCGCACCATGGGCACCTCGCTGGGCAAGGAGATCCTGCGCGGGGTGCTGGGCAGCGTGTTCGGCGGCCGCAAGCGCTAGCAGCGTCGGCACGCGTGCGCCGCTCCCCGGGGCAGCGCGGCAGCCACCGTGCAGCCCGGTGGATCAGAACAGGTTGACGGGGATCTTCAGGTAGGCCGTGCCGTTCGCTTCGGGCGGGGGCATGTGGCCAGCCCGGATATTCACCTGCACCGAGGGCAGCATGAGCGCGGGGAGGCCCAGCGTGGCATCGCGTTCGGTGCGCCGCGCGACGAACTCGTCCATGGGAACACCATCGCGCACGTGGATGTTCGATGCCCGCTGCTGCGCGACGGTCGTGCTGCACCGGGCCTGCCGCCCTGCCGGCGGATAGTCGTGGCAGAGATAGAGCAGCGTGTCGGCCGGCAGCGCCAGGATGCGCCGCGCCGACTGGAACAGCGTGCGGGCATCTCCACCGGGGAAATCGCAGCGCGCGGTGCCGACGTCGGGCATGAACAGCGTATCCCCCACGAACACCGCATCGGCCCCCGCACCAGGACCGGTGATCCGGTAGGCGACGTCGGCGGGGGTGTGGCCGGGCACGTGCAGGGCGACGGCCTGCAGGCGCCCGATGGAGAACGTCTCGCCATCCGCGAACAGGTGCCCGAACTGCGAGCCGTCGGTGGACAGGTCGGTCGCGTTGAAGATGCCGCGAAACTCCCGCTGCACCTGCGTGATTCCGGCGCCGATGCCCACCAGCCCGCCGAAGCGCTTCTGCAGCCAGGGCGCTGCCGAGAGGTGGTCCGCATGGGCGTGGGTTTCCAGCAGCCAGTCCACCTGCAGCCCATGGGCTGCGATATAGGCGGCCACGGCCTCCGCGGGCCCGGAATCGGTGCGCCCCGCCTTCTGGTCGAACCCCATGACGGGGTCGATCACCGCGCAATGGCCGGCGCCGTCGTCCACCACGTAAGAGAACGTGGAAGTGGCGCTGTCGAAGAAATGCTGGACGGAAAGGGGCATGGCGCATCCTCGTTGGGAAGCAATATTTTATACAATGAAAGATATTTCATTCAATAAAATCACCGGAGACGCTCTATGCACGCCAGTTCCCTGCCGGAAGCACGGCTTGTCGCCCATCTGTTCGACCAGTCGTCGCGGCCCCTGTCTCCGGCCACGCGCGAGCGCCTGGCACAGGCACTACTGGACTGGACGACCGCCGGCCTGGCGGCGCTCGACCTGCCCGCAGCAGCCACGATGCGCGGCATCGCGATGGAAGTGTCGCCCGGCACGGGCCCGTCCCGAGTGTTCGGCGGCGCGGCCACGCATCCGGTGGGGGCGGCCTTCGCCAATGCAGCCATCGCGCACCTGCGCGAGATCGACGATGCCCACCGCGCCGCCATGCTGCACCCGGGGGTGGTCGCCATCACGCCCGTGCTCGCGCTGGCCCCGGCGCTGGGCCTCACCCGTGCCCAGGCAGCCCGCGCGGTCATCGCCGGCTACGAGGTGGCGCTGCGCCTGGGCGAAGCATTGGGCGCGGGGCACGCGGGGCTGTTCCATGCCACCGCCACCGCCGGCGCCGTGGGTGCCGCGGCGGCGGCGGGGATGGCGATGGGGCTGGAGCCGGACCGCCTGCACCATGCGCTGGGCATCGCCGCCACCCAGGCGGCCGGCCTCTGGCAACTGGTGGACGACGGGGCGCATGCATCGAAGTCGCTGCATCCCGCGTTCGCCGTGCGCAACGGCATGGCGGCGGCCAGCGCCGCACGCGCGGGCATGCCGGGGGCGCAGGCCTTCTTTACCGGGCGGCGCGGCATGTACGCGGCGCTGTCGGGCGATGGGCCGATGGACGCGGTGGGCGGCGGGCTCGATGTGCCCGAGCGCCTGCACACCGCCACCATCAAGGCCTGGCCTGCCTGCGCCATGCTGTTCACGCCCCTGGATGCGACGCGGGCGCTGATGACGGAGCACGGCATCACGGGCGCCGACGTGCAGTCGCTGCGCATCGAAGTGTTTCCGCATGCCCTCAGGATCGCGGGTGTGCATTGGCCCGCGAAGCCGGCGGAAGCGAGCTTCTGCCTGCGCTATGTGCTGGCGGTGCTGCTGCACAAGGGGGCGCTGGGCATCGCCGACACCGAAGCGCCGCAGCCCGGCTCCCCCGCGCTGCGTGCGCTGGCCGATCGCATGGAAGTGGTGCCGTCGGACGCATTCCAGCAAGCATTTCCCCAGCGCCGCCCGGCCCGTGTGACGGCGACGCTGCAGGACGGCAGGCAGGTCAGCGCCTACCGCGAACTGCGCCGTGGCGACCCTGAAGACCCGTACACCTGGGCCGGCCTGCAGCAGCGCATGCGCGACTTCGTGCCCGCCATGGACGATGCCGCGGCCGCCGCCATCGTGGCCTGGTGCGAAGCGTTCACGGACCCCGCGCGCGACCCGGAGCCGTGCGCGCCCGCCGCCGCGCTTTTCGCCAGCGCGCCGGCCTGGGGCCCGTCGGCCGGCCCTAGCCCTGCCAGCCGCGCGGCGGCTGGCTGCTGAAGCCCTGGGCCTGCAGCGCGCTGCGCACCACCTGCACCGCGCGCCGCTGGGCGGTGGCGCTTTGCCGGGGCGCGATGCCGATCACGACCACCGCCCCCAGGAAGCCGCCGTCGCTGTCGAAGACCGGCACGGCCACGGAGGCGATCTGGGGCACGCGCTCCTCCCGCGTCATGGCGAAGCCGTCGCGGGCGATGGCGTCGGCCTGCGGCGTTTCGCTGCCCGTGAAATGGCGCAGCACGTGGGATGAGGAACCGCCCGCGGTGAGCGGAATGCGCGCGCCCACCTCCACATGGTGGCGCACCTCGTTGCGGCTGTTCTCGCGGTACAGGCAGACACGCTCGTCGCCGTCGCGCACGTAGAAGGCCACGGTCTCGCCCGTTTCCTGCATCACGGCCTGCAGCGCCGGCTGCAGGCGCGCGCCGATGTCGAAGGTCTGGCGGTAGAGCATGCCCATGCGCAGCAGCGCGGGCCCGGGCGCGTAGTCGCCGTTGTCGAAGCGGTGGACCATGCGGGCGCGCACCAGCACGCCCAGGAGCCGCAGCGCGGTGGCCTTGTCCAGCCCTGTCCGCTCCGCCACGTCGCGCAGCGGCAGCCGCAGGCTGTCTTCGTCGAAACACTCGAGGATGGCGATGCCGCGTTCCAGCACCCCGGAGGGTGGGCGCGGCGGCTCGGCGGAAGGCAGGGACCGGGATTCGGTTCGGGAAGCTTTCATGGCGGGACGGCAATACCCACGCATCCGGGCTGCCACCGTTGACAGCGCCGAACGAGCAGGCCTATAGTTTTAATAACTGAAATGTATTTCATTCATTGAAATACCGCAAGCCCACAAGGCGGCGCTCCGTGTTGCGACACGGCGCCACCGACGGAGACGAAACCCCACCCATTGCCGCGCCACCCATGGTAGCGGCCGACCTGCACCGACATGCGCGCCACCGTGACCGATCCCTCCCTGCCCGCCACGCTCGCCGCCATCGTGGGCGCCGCGCACATGCTCACCGCACCGGAAGACATGGCCCGCTACGAAGCCGAATGGCGTGGCTTCTATCCAGGCGCGGCGCGCGCGGTGGTGCGGCCCGCCACGACCGGGGAGGTGTCACGCGTGGTCGCCGCCTGCGCCGCGGCCGGCGCGTGCATCGTGCCGCAGGGGGGCAACACCGGCCTGGTGGGCGGCTCCACCCCGGACGATTCGAAGACCGAGGTGGTGCTGAGCCTGGAGCGCATGCGCGCGGTGCGCCGCAGCGATCCGCTGGACAACACGCTGACCGTGGAGGCTGGCTGCACGGTGCTGGCCGCGCAGGAGGCGGCGGCATCGGTGGGCCGGCTGTTCCCGCTGTCGCTGGCCTCGGAAGGCAGCGCCACCGTGGGAGGCGTGGTGTCCACCAACGCCGGCGGGGAGCAGGTGCTGCGCTATGGCAATACCCGAGACCTGGTGCTGGGCCTGGAGGTGGTGCTGGCCGACGGCCGCGTGCTGAACCTGCTGGGCGCGCTGCGCAAGGACAACACGGGCTACGACCTCAAGCAGCTGTTCATCGGCGGCGAGGGCACGCTGGGCATCGTCACCGCCGTCACCTTCAAGCTGTTTGCACGGCCACGCAGCGTGGTCACGGCCTGGGTGGCCGTGCGCGATCCGCAGGCCGCAGTGGAACTACTGTCGCGCCTGACCGATGCAGTGGGCGAGCGCGTCACCGCCTTCGAGCTGATCGGCGACGGCCCGCTGGGCCTGGTGCTGCGGCACGGCACGGCCGGCATGCGCAGCCCTCTCGGCGAGGTGCCGGCATGGTCGGTGCTGTTCGACGTGTCCGAGGTGTCGGCCCGCATGGACCCTGCCCCCGCGGTGGAAGACGTGCTGGGCGCGGCGATGGAGGACGGGCTGGTGCTCGACGCGGCGCTGGCTGCGTCGGACAGCCAGGCCCATGCCTTCTGGGCGCTGCGCGAGCATGTGCCCGAGGCGCAGCGACTGGAAGGTCCGTCGATCAAGCACGACATCGCGGTGGCGATTTCACGCATTCCGCAATTCATCGACGAAGCCGGCGCGGCGCTGCAGGCCTTCATGCCCGGCGTGCGCATCATGTGCTTCGGCCACGTGGGCGACGGCAACCTGCACTACAACCAGAGCCTGCCCCCGGGCATGGCACCAGCGGATTTCCGCGCGCAGGAAGACGCGATCCACGACATCGTGCACGCCACGGCCGCGCGGCTGGGCGGTTCGATCTCGGCCGAGCACGGCATCGGCCGCCAGAAACAGCAGGCGCTGCTGCACTACAAGAGCCCCGTCGCCCTGGAGGCGATGGCGCGCATCAAGCACGCCATGGACCCATACAACACGTTCAACCCAGGCCGGATGCTGCCGCGCGCGCTCGTGGAAACCGCAGCCTCCTCTTCCAACCACTGAACCCCGACACTTCCACAGGACACCCATGCCCGTTTCCGTATTCGACATGCAATCGCTCCAGCACCTCTGGGGCACCGACGAGTTGCGCACCATCTTCGGCGAGGAGAACCGGGTGCAGAAGTGGCTCGATTTCGAGGCCGCGCTGGCCGCGGCCCAGGCCGAGATGGGCATCATCCCCGCAGCCGCTGCGAAGGAGATCGCCGAGAAAGCCAGGATCGAGAACATCGACATCGCGAAGATGTCGGCCGAGATCCGCCGCATCAAGCACTCCCTGGTGCCCGCGCTCCGCCAGCTCCAGGCTGCCTGCTCCAGGGAGAACGGCGAATGGGTGCACTACGGCGCGACCACGCAGGACGTGGTGGACACCGGCGTGGCGCTTCAGCTCAAGGAGTTCCATGCCGTGGCGATGCGCGACCTGCAGGCCGTGGGCCGGGAGCTGGCCCGCCTGGCCGTGGCGCACCGCGACGTGCCCATGGCCGGCCGCACGCACGGCGTGCAGGCGCTGCCCATCACCTTCGGCCACAAGTGCGCGCTGTGGCTGGACGAGCTGGGCCGCCACCACGAGCGCCTGGTGCAGGCCGCGCCCCGCGTGCTGGTGGGCATGCTGGCGGGCGCCGTCGGCAGCCAGGCGTCGCTGGGCCCGAAGGCCATCGAGCTGGAGAAGCGCATGCTCGGCAAGCTGGGCCTGGGCGCGCCCGCGATCAGCTGGGCCCCGGCGCGCGATCGCTTCACCGAATACACGAACCTGCTCGCCATGCTCGGCAGCACGCTCTCCAAGATCGGCAACGAGCTGTTCAACATGCAGCGCAACGAGTTCGGCGAAGTGGAGGAAGGCTTCTCGGAAGGCAAGCTGGGCTCCTCCACCATGCCGCACAAGCGCAATCCCACGTCCGCCGAGAACCTGGCGGGCCTCTCCCGCCCCCTGCGCTACAACGCCGCGATGATGGTCGAGGGAATGGTCTCCGAGAGCGAGCGCGACGGCATCGCCTGGAAGATGGAATGGAAGGCCGTGCCCGAATGCTGCATGATCGCCGGCGCCATGCTGTTCCAGGCGAAGAACCTGCTGGCGGGGCTGAAGGTCAACGCCGACGTGATGGCCGCCAATCTCGACAAGATGCGCGGCTACCTGCTCTCCGAGCGGGTGATGCTGGAGCTGAGCGAGCGCGTGGGCAAGCAGACCGCGCACGAGTGGATCTACGAGGCCTCCATGCACGGCATCACCCACAAGCTCGGCTTCGCCGATGCCATGCGCCAGCACAAGGGCCTGGGCGAGCTGCTGACCGACGCGGAAATCCAGGACATGACCGATCCCGCCGGCTACCTCGGCCAGTGCGGCACCTCGGTCGACCGCGTCGTCGCCGCGCAGAAATCCTGGCTGGATTGACCTGCGCCCCCCTGCGGAGGCGGGACCACCCGCCCCGCATCCCTGCAAGGAGACAAGACCCATGTTCGAAACACCTTCCCGCCGCCGGCTCGGCGCGCTGGCCCTGGCCTGCACCGCCGCGTGGGCCTGCGCTGCGCCGGCGCAGGCCGCATTCCCGGAGACGCCCATCAAGCTGGTCGTGGGCTTTCCGCCGGGCGGAGGCGGCGACCTCTACGGCCGCCTCGTCGCCAACGCCATGGGCAAGACCATCGGGCAGCCGGTGATCGTCGAGAACCGCGCGGGCGCGGGGGGCAACATCGCGGCCGACACCGTCGCCAAGGCCAGGCCCGACGGCTACACCATCCTGCTGGCGATGAGCGGCAACCTGGCGGTATCGCCGGCCATCAAGCCGCAGAGCATTCCGTACAAGGCTCCGGACGACTTCGCGCCGATCGGCCTGATCCTGGAGGCGCCCCACGGCCTGTTCGTGGGCCAGAACTCGCGCTTCACCTCGGCACGCGCCCTGCTGGACGCGGCCAGGAAGGAAAAGCTCAACTTCGCGTCCACCGGCACCGGCGCTGCAGCCCACATCGGCATGGAGATGGTCAAGCAATCCGCGGGGGTGGAGATACTGCACGTGCCCTACAAGGGCTCGGGCCCGGCCATCACCGACCTGCTGGGCGGGCAGATCGACAGCTTCTTCGCCACGGCGTCGCCCCTGGTCGGCCAGGTCCGCCAGGGACAACTGCGCCTGCTGGCGATCACGGGCGAGCGGCGCAATGCCGCCATTCCCGACGTGCCGACCTTCAAGGAACTGGGCGTGAACGTTCCCGTCACCCAGTGGTACGGCCTGGTCGCACCGGCGGGCACGCCCCGGCCCGTGCTGAAGGTGCTCTCCGAACACCTGAGCCGGGCGCTCGCGACACCCGAAGTGCGCGACGCCATCCGCAAGGACGCGGCCACCGAGCGCGACCTGCCGCTGGATGCGTTCCGGCAGTTCATCGTCGAGGACATCGCCCGCTACAAGGCCGCCATCACGCCCGCGCTGCTCAAGGAAATCGCCCAGTGAGCACCGCCGGCACACGGCAAGAACCCAAGGACATTCCCATGGCATACGACACCCTGATTTCCGCCGCGGAGCTGGCGGCCGCCCGCGCCGACGGCACCCCGCTGCTGGTGCTGGACTGCAGCTTCGAGCTCTCCAACCACGACGCCGGCCGGCAGGCCTACGAAGCGGGCCACATCCCGGGCGCACGCTACGTGCACCTGGAGCATGTGCTGTCGGCGGAGAAGACCGGCACCAATGGCCGCCACCCGCTCCCGGACCGCGATGCCTTCGCGCAGGCGATGGCCGCGCTGGGCGCGCAGGACGACACCCAGGTGGTGGCCTACGACAACGCCGGCGGCATGTACGCCGCGCGCCTGTGGTGGATGCTGCGCTGGGCCGGGCACCGGGCCGTGGCCGTGCTCGATGGCGGCATGGCCGCCTGGAAGGCGGCGGGCCAGCCGGTATCCACCGAAGAGCCCGCCCCGCCCCCAGCGGGCCGCTTCACCCTGCGGACGCCGCTGGTATCCACGCTGGCCTACGAGGACGTGAAGGCCAACATCGGCACCGGCCAGCGCCTGGTGCTCGATGCCCGCGCGCCCGACCGGTTCCGCGGGGAGAACGAGACCATGGACCCGATCGGTGGCCACATACCGGGTGCGAAGAACCGGCTGTTCAAGGACAACCTGGGCGCCGACGGCCGCTTCAAGCCCGCCGCCCAGTTGCGCAGCGAGTTCCACGCCGCCACCGGCGGACGCCCGGCGGCGGAGATCGTCCACCAGTGCGGCTCGGGCGTCACGGCCTGCCACAACCTGCTGGCCATGGAGATCGCCGGGCTCCCGGGCGCGGTGCTCTACCCCGGCTCCTGGAGCGAGTGGAGCGCCCAGCCGGGCGCGCCCATCGCCACGGGCGCGGCCTGAACAACACCCCGGGACACACCATGGCACACGAACGCTCTCTCTGGCGGCTGGCCGCCGCCGTGGCCGCCACGGCCGCCTGGATCGGCTTCGCCGGTCCCGCCCTCGCTGCCTACCCCGAGCAGCCCATCCGGCTGGTCGTCGGCTTCCCTCCGGGGGGCGGCGGCGACCTGTACGGGCGCACCATCGCCCAGTCCCTGTCCAAGACCATCGGCCAGACCGTGATCGTGGACAACAAGGCGGGCGCGGGCGGCAACATCGCGGCCGAAAGCGTGGCCCGCTCCAAGCCCGACGGCTACACGCTGATCCTGGCGATGAGCGGCAACTTCGGCAGCGCCGTAGCGTTGCGCCCCAACCTGCCCTACAAGGTTCCGGACGATTTCGTGCCGATCGCGCAGCTGGTGGAAACTCCTTTCGGACTCATGGTGGACGGCAACTCGCCCATCCAGACCGCCCGGCAGTTCGTGGCCGAGGCCAAGGCCCGGCCCGGCAAGATGACGTATGCGTCCACCGGCACCGGCGGCGCCGCGCAGATCGTGATGGAGATGGTCAAGCAGAAGGCCGAGGTGGACATCCTGCACATCCCCTACCGGGGATCGGGCCCCGCGCTCAACGACCTGTTCGGCGGTCAGGTATCGAGCTTCTTCGCCCCCTACACCCCGCTGATGGGCCAGATCGCTGGCGGAAAGATCCGGCTCCTGGCGGTCAGCACGGCCCGGCGCATTCCGTCCCTGCCGGACGTGCCGACGCTGCAGGAATCGGGCATCGACGTGGTGATGACGCAGTGGTATGGCCTCGCCGCGCCTGCCGGCACGCCCCGGGCCGTCATCGACCACATCGGCCGCGCGGTGAAGGAAGCGATGAAGGACCCGGAACTGCTCAAGATCTATCGCGCCGACGGGGCGCAGGAATCGCACCTGACGGGCAAGGCCTTCGGCGATTTCATCGTGCAGGACATCGCCAACTACCGGCGGGCCGTCGAGAAGGGCCACCTCAAGGCCGAGTGACACCACCATGCCCAACGATACACCCCGCTTCCGACCGCACAGTGCCCACTGGGGCGTGTTCTCCGCCGCCTGGGACGGCCAAACCCTCTCCGTCCGGCCGCACCCGGACGACCCGGACCCCAACCCGCTGATCGACAACCTGCCGGCCGCGCTGCGGCATCCGGTGCGCGTGGCCACGCCCATGGTGCGCCGCGGCTGGCTCGAACGCGGCCCCGGGCCCGACCCGATGCGCGGCAGGGACGACTACGTGCCGATGCCCTGGGACGAGGTGCTGGACCGGCTCGCCGGAGAACTCCAGCGCGTGAAGGACCGGTACGGCGCCGGGGCCGTGTTCGGCGGCTCCTACGGCTGGTCGAGCGCCGGGCGGTTCCACCATGCGCAGAGCCAGGTACACCGTTTCCTCAACACCACGCTGGGCGGCTACGTGCGCTCGGTCAACAGCTACAGCGCGGGCGCTTCGGGGCCCATGCTGCCCCACGTGATCGGCACCATGGAAGAAGTGGCGCGCCGCAACGTGACCTGGGAACAGATCGTGGAGCACACCGATGTCGTGCTGGCCTTCGGCGGCATGGCGCTCAAGAACTCGCGCGTGGCCTCGGGCGGCATCAGCCGGCACGTGGAGCGCGACGCCATGCGCAGCGCCGCGGCCCGGGGCTGCCGCTTCGTCTCCATCAGCCCGATCCGCAGCGACCTTCCGGACGAAGCCGCCTTCGAATGGCTGGCCCCCGTGCCCAACACCGACACCGCGATGATGCTCGGCCTGGTGCACCAGATCGTGAGCGACGGCGCGCACGACCGCGGGTTCCTGGCTCGCTGCTGCGATGGCTGGGAGACCTTCGAGGATTACCTCATGGGCCGCAGCGACGGCGTGCCCAAGAGCTGCGCCTGGGCCGCCTCCATCTGCGGGCTGCCGGAGCGGCAACTGGTGGACCTGGCGCGTTCCCTGTTGGGCAAGCGCGTGCTGGTCGTGGTGGCGCATTCGCTGCAGCGCGCCGAGCATGGCGAGCAGCCGGTGTGGATGGGCGCGGTGCTGGCGGCGGCGCTCGGCCAGCTGGGCCTGCCCGGCGGCGGCTACAACTATGCGCTGGGCACGCTGGCCCACTACGGCAAGCGCAACAACGCCGTGCCTGCGGCCGCCTTGCCGCAGGGCACCAACGGCGTCAGGGAATTCATTCCGGTGGCCCGCATCAGCGACATGCTGCTCCACCCTGGCCAGCCCTTCGACTACAACGGGCAGCGCCACACCTACCCGCACATCCGCCTGGCCTACTGGGCGGGCGGCAACCCCTTCCACCACCACCAGGATCTCCACCGCCTGGCCGAGGCCTTCCGCCAGCTCGACACCTTCGTCGTGCACGAGATCGCCTGGACCGCCACCGCCCGCCATGCCGACATCGTGCTGCCCTGCACCATGACGCTGGAGCGCGAAGACATCGGCGCCACGCCGACCGACCCGCTGGTGGTGGCGATGCACCGCGTGGCGGAGCCGTACGGCCTGGCGCGCGACGACTACGACATCTTCTGTGACCTGGCGCGCCGCCTCGGCGGGCTGGAAGCCTTCAGCGAAGGCCGCGACACCCGCCAGTGGCTGGCCCACCTGTACGAACGCACCCGCGCCGGGCTGGAGGCCCTCGGGCACGAGGCTCCCGGCTTCGACGCGTTCTGGGAGCGCGGCGAACTCACCCTGCCGCAGAAGGAGGACGACGGCGGCGTGCTGCGGGCATTGCGCGACGACCCGGTCGCCAACGCACTCAAGACACCCAGCGGCAAGGTGCAGATCAGCTCGCCCGCCGTGGCGGCCTTCGGCTATGCGGACTGTCCCGGCCACCCGGCCTGGCTCCCGCCCCGCTTCAGTCCCACGGCGGAACACCCGCTGTGGCTGGTGGCCAACCAGCCGGCCTCCAAACTGCACAGCCAGCTCGACTTCGGCGGCCACAGCCAGTCCACCAAGCGCGACGGCCGGGAAGTCTGCACGCTGCATCCGGACGCAGCCCGTGCGCGGGGCATCGCGGACGGCGACATCGTGAGGATCTTCAACGAAGTCGGCGCATGCCTGGCCAGCGCCCGCCTGGACGCCGGCATGCGCAGCGACGTGGTGCAACTGCCCACGGGCGCGTGGTACGACCCGGTCCCGGACGCAGGAGGACGCTCCATGTGCGTGCATGGCAACCCCAACGTGCTGACGCGTGACATCGGGACCTCCTCGCTGGCGCAGGGCTGCGCGGGGCAGCTGAGCACCGTGCAGGTGGAGCGGTATGCCGGGAAGCTGCCGCCGATCCGGGCCTTCGACCCTCCTGTCGCCTGCGAGCGGCCGGGCCGGAGCGCGCAGTCTCCGGCGGGCTCCGGCCACCGTTGAAAGGGCGACCCCGCGCAGTGCGGCGCTGCGCGGCGGATCGCGGGCGCAGGGTTTTCGCGCACGGCCCCTGCGGTGCGCGGGCAAGCCGGCTACAGTGGCCCGCTATCCGTTCCCTGGAGCCCACCGCATGATCGACCTGCACTACTGGACCACCCCCAACGGCCACAAGATCACCATGTTCCTGGAGGAGGCCGGCCTGCCCTACCGGCTGCTGCCCGTGAACATCGGCCGTGGCGAGCAGTTCCGCCCCGAGTTCCTGCGCATCGCGCCGAACAACCGCATTCCCGCCATCGTGGACCACGATCCGGCAGGCGGCGGCGAGCCGGTCTCCGTCTTCGAATCCGGCGCCATCCTGCTCTACCTGGCCGACAAGACCGGGCAGTTCATTCCCCAGGACCTGCGCGGCCGCACCGAGGCGCTGCAGTGGCTGTTCTGGCAGATGGGCGGCCTGGGCCCGATGGCCGGGCAGAACCACCATTTCACGCAGTACGCGCCGGAGCCGGTGCCCTACGCCATCGACCGCTACGTGAAGGAAACCGGCCGCCTCTACGGCGTGCTGGACAAGCACCTGGCGGACGGGCGCGAATACATCGCCGGCAGCTATTCGATCGCCGACATGGCGAGCTATCCCTGGATCGTGCCGCACGAGCGGCAGCGCCAGGACCTGAAGGATTTCCCCCACCTGGCGCGGTGGTTCGCGCGCATCCAGGCCCGGCCCGCCACCGTGCGCGCCTACGAACTCGCGAAGACCATCAACACCGCGCCGACGGTGGACGAGGACGCGAAGAAGGTGCTGTTCGGGCAGGACGCCGGCACGGTGCGCCGCTGAGGCAGGGTTCGCCCCCGGCCCGCCCCGGGGCGATCAGACGCCCGGCGCCAGGGCCAGCAGGTGCTGCAGGCACGGGTTGCTGTTGGCGGTGCGCCAGACCAGGTCCTGCGCCAGTTCCACCGCGGGCGGCACGGGCCGGAACACCACGGCATCGGGCTGCACCTTGCGCATGGAGGCCGGCACCAGCGCCACGCCCACGCCCTCGGCCACCAGGCTGAGGATGGTCTGCTGCAGTTGCACTTCCATGGCGATGCGGGGCGTGAAGCCGGCGTGCCGGCACTGCGCCAGCACCGCCGCGTGCAGCGAGGGCGCCACCTCCGGCGGCGTGGCGATGAAGGGCTCGCCCGCCAGCTCCGCCACCAGCACGCTGCGCCGCGCCGCCAGGCGGTGGCCGCGCGGCAGCGCCAGGCACAGCGGCTCGCGCACCACCGTGCGGTGCGAAAGCCCGGGCGGCAGCGGCTGGGCGAAGACGATGGCCGCGTCGATGCGCCCCTCGGCCACCTGGGCCACCAGGTCGTTGGAGACCACTTCCCGCAGCGACAGCTCCACCTGCGGATGGCGCGCGGCGAAGCGCCGCGCGTAGCCCGGCACCACGCTGTAGGCCGCGCACATGGTGAAGCCGATCGCCAGCCGCCCGGCCTCGCCCGCGGCGGCGGCGCGCGCATTGAGCGCGGCGCGCTCGACGGAGGCCAGGATGTCGCGCCCGTCCGCCTGCAGCCGCTGCCCCGCGGCCGTGAGCGCCACGCCGTGGGCATCGCGCTCCAGCAGTTGCACGCCCAGCTCCTCCTCCAGTGCCGCGATCTGCCGGCTGAGCGGCGGCTGGGAGATGTGCAGGCGCGCGGCAGCCCGCCCGAAATGCAGCGTGTCCGCCACGGCCAGGAAGTAACGCAGGCGGCGAAGGTCCAGCATGATGCCCCAAAGGTATTGCCAAAGGCTTCCGATGATATTGGACGGTATGGCCGCTCCCGCCTACTCTGGCGGTCCGCCACCTTCCGGACGCCTGCACCGTGACCTCCGCCCTCTCCATCCTGCTGCCCCTGTTCGCCCTCATCGCCGCCGGCACCCTCGCGCGGCGCGCCCGGGTGTTCGATGCCTCGGCGTCCAGCACCATCAACCGGTTCGTGGTGTGGCTCGCCCTGCCCGCGGCCCTCTTCGGCATCATGGCCCACAGCACCTGGGCGCAGCTGTGGCAGCCGCGGTTCATCGCCGCCTTCGGCATCGCCACGCTGGCCGTGTTCGTCGCCGTGCTGGCGCTGCGGCTGCGCGGCGGACGCCCTCTGGCGGACGCGAGCGTGGATGCCGTGGCAGCGTCGTATTCCAACACCGCCTACGTCGGCCTGCCGCTGTGCCTGCTGGTGTTTGGCCACGCGAGCCAGATGGAGGCCACGGTGGCCACCATCCTCGTGGTCTGCGTGCTGTTCTCGCTGGCCGTGGTGCTGGTGGAAGTGGGCCTGGGCAGCGACGCGCCGGGCCTGCGCACCGTCCTGCAGGCCCTCGCGCGATCGCTGCGCAATCCCATCGTGCTCGCACCCCTGCTGGGCGCCGCCTTCGCGGCCACCGGCCTGCCCCTGCCCGGCGGCGTGGACACCTTCCTGCACATGCTCGGCCAGGCCGCCACGCCCTGCGCCCTGGTCGGCCTGGGCGCCTTCATGGCCGACCGGCCCGCGCAGCCGAGCGGCCAGGGCCGCCGCCGTTACTCTTCCCTGTCGCTCACGGCCGCCAAGCTGCTGGCCCTGCCGGCGCTCACCTGGTGGCTGGCGCAGTCCGTGTTCCAGCTGCCCGCGGCGCAGGTGCACATGGCCGTGCTGCTGGCCGCCCTGCCCACCGGCACGGGGCCGTTCATGCTGGCCGAGTTCTACGGCCGCGAGGCGGCCGTGACCTCCGCCACCACCCTGCTGACCACGGCCGGCTCGGTCGTCACGCTCAGCGGCCTGCTGGTGCTCTTCGCCTGACCGCCACCCACCGCCCGCGCCATGCCCGCCGTCGCGCAGGTGACGGCCGGCATCGCCGCATCCCGCCTAGAGTGCGCCGCATGACCGACACCGTCGCCCTCACCTGCTTCCGCCTGAACGTCACGGACCACGTCGCGCACCTGGTGCTCGACCGCCCGGACGCGCTCAACACCATGCACCCCACCTTCTGGCGCGAGCTGGATACGGCGCTCGCGCGGATCCACCGCTTGGGCGATGCGCGGGCGCTGGTCATCAGCAGTACCGGCAGGCACTTCTCGGCCGGCATGTCGCTGGACACCTTCGGCGGCGCCGTCGCCATGGACGACCAGAGCCCGGAAGGCCGTGCCGCCATCTTCGACCTGCTGACCGACATGCAATCCACCTTCACCCGCATCGAATCGCTGCGCATCCCGGTCATCGCGGCGATCCACGGCGGCTGCATCGGCGGCGCGGTGGACATGGTGACGGCCGCCTGCATCCGCTACGCCACCGAGGACGCCTTCTTCTGCATCCAGGAGATCAACATCGGCATGGTGGCCGACGTGGGCACGCTGCAGCGCCTGCCCAAGCTGATCCCGCTGGGCATCGTCAAGGAGCTGGCCTACACCGGCCGGCGCCTGCCCGCCGCCCGCGCCCTGGCCTGCGGGCTGGTCAACGAAGTGTTCGCCACGCAGGAGGCCATGCTGGAAGCAGCCCTGGCCTGCGCGCGCGAAATCGCCGCCAAGCCGCCGGTGGCCATCTGGGGCACCAAGCAGGCCGTGCACTATGCGCGCGACCATTCCGTGGACGACAGCCTGCGCCAGATGGGCTGGCTGCAGGGCACGGTGTGGAGCAACCGCCATGTGGGCGAGTCCGTGAGCGCGATGCGCGAGCGGCGCGCGGGCGACTTCCCCGACCTGGCGCCGCTGCAGCGCTTCAGCGAACTGGGCTGACCGGGGCTGGCGGGCCTGGAGTGCGCTCCAGGCGGCGGAGCCGAAAGACGCGCGAAATAACGGCCTGGCCGGACTATGATGCGGCAACCCTTTTCCGGACACCGGACACGCTTCGCGAGGACGCTCCATGGAAACGCATCCCCCGGCTCCCCCCACCTACGACGACGTCGCCGCCGCGGCGCGGCGCCTGGCTGGCATCGCGCACCGCACGCCCGTACTGCGCTCCAGCACCGCCGACGAGGCCCTGGGCGCCCAGCTCTTCTTCAAATGCGAGAACCTCCAGCGCATGGGGGCCTTCAAGTTCCGCGGCGCCTACAACGCCCTCGTGCAGCTGGACGCCGCCCAGCGCGAGCGCGGCGTGCTGGCCTTCTCCTCCGGCAACCATGCGCAGGCGATCGCGCTCTCGGCCCGCCTGCTCGACATGCCCGCGGTGATCGTCATGCCCGAGGACGCCCCCGCCTCCAAGATGGCCGCCACGCGCGAGTACGGCGCCCAGGTGGTCACCTACGACCGCTTCCGCGAAGACCGCGAGGCCATCAGCCGGCGCCTGGCCGAGGAGCGCGGCATGGTGCTCGTGCCGCCCTTCGACCATCCCCACGTCATCGCAGGCCAGGGCACGGCCGCGGTAGAGCTGCTGGAAGACGTGCCCGGGCTGGACTATCTCTTCGTCTGCCTGGGCGGCGGCGGCCTGCTGTCGGGCTGCCTGCTCGCGGCCGAACAGCTGGCGCCGGAGTGCAAGGTGGTCGGCGTGGAGCCGGAAGCCGGCAACGACGTGCAGCAGTCGCTGCGTGCCGGGCACATCGTGCGCATCGAGACGCCCCGCACCATCGCCGACGGCGCGCAGACGCAGGCGCCCGGCGAGATCACCTTCCCGATCATCCAGCGGCTGGTGCACGAGGTCGTCACCGTGGCCGACGCCCAACTCGCCCAGGCGCTCCGGTTCTTCGCCGAGCGCATGAAGATGGTGGTCGAGCCCACCGGGGCGCTCGCGCTGGCCGGCGCGCACCATGGCGGCATCGACCTGCGGGGCGCGCGCGTGGGCATCGTGGTCAGCGGCGGCAACGTCGATCTGCCGCGGTATGCGCGGTTTCTGGCAGACTGAAGGGTTTGTCCCCTTGTTCCCTTCCTTTCCCACGCCCATGAGCACCGAGAACCCTTCCGGCAACGTCCACGTCATCACGCACCCGCTGGTGCAGCACAAGCTGACCCTCATGCGCCGCAAGGACGCCAGCACCAACAGCTTCCGCCGGCTGCTGGGCGAGCTGAGCACCCTGATGGCCTACGAGATCACGCGCGACATGCCGCTGTCGGACATCGAGGTCGAGACCCCGCTCGAGACCATGACCGGCAAGGTCATCGACGGCAAGAAGCTGGTGCTCGTCTCCATCCTGCGCGCGGGCAACGGCTTCCTCGACGGCATGCTGACCGTGGTGCCGGGCGCCCGCGTCGGCCACATCGGCCTCTACCGCGATCCGCAGACGCTGCAGCCGGTGGAGTACTACTTCAAGATGCCCTCCGAGATGGAGGAGCGCGACATCATCGTGGTGGACCCGATGCTGGCCACCGGCAACTCCGCCGCGGCCGCCGTCGCCAAGCTCAAGGAACTGAAGCCGCGTTCGGTGAAGTTCATGTGCCTGCTGGCCGCGCCCGAAGGCGTCGCGACGCTGCAGAAGGCACACCCGGACGTGCCCATCTTCACCGCCGCGATCGACCGCGAGCTGAACGACCACGGCTACATCCTGCCGGGGCTGGGGGATGCGGGGGACCGGATTTTCGGCACCAAATGAGGGACAGGCGGCGGAGCCCGAGTGGCACGCATTCTGCTTGACTCCGCCATCCCTCGTTACGTCACTTCTCTTTCGATCCAAGGAACCCGCGATGAACTCCCGCCGCCTCTTCACCGGCCGCCTGCTCTGCACCTCCCTGGCCATTTCCGCGACGCTGGGCCTCGCGCCCGTGGCGGCCTTTGCCCAGGCCAGGCTCAAGGTGGCGGGCATCTACACGGTGCCCTATGAACAGCAGTGGGTGAGTCGCATCCACAAGGCGCTGAAGGCGGCCGAGGCGCGCGGCGAGATCGAGTACAAGAGCAGCGAGAACGTGGCCAATGCCGACTACGAGCGCGTGATGCGCGAGTACGCCAACGGCGGCAACCAGCTGATCTTCGGCGAGGTGTTCGGCGTGGAATCCGCGGCCCGCAAGGTGGCCAAGGACTTCCCCAAGACGGCCTTCGTGATGGGGTCCTCCGGCAAGCCCCAGGCGCCGAACTTCAGCGTGTTCGACAACTACATCCAGGAGCCCGCCTATCTCACCGGCATGATCGCGGGCGGCATGACGAAGACCAACAAGATCGGCATGGTCGGCGGCTTCCCGATCCCCGAGGTCAACCGCCTGATGCACGCCTTCATGGCCGGCGCGAAGGAGGTGAATCCGAAGGTGGAATTCACCATCACCTTCATCAACAGCTGGTTCGATCCCCCGAAGGCCAAGGAAGCCACCTTCGCCATGATCGACAAGGGCGCGGACGTGCTGTATGCCGAGCGCTTCGGCGTGAGCGACGCGGCCAAGGAAAAGGGCAAGCTGGCCATCGGCAACGTGATCGACACGCAGCCGCAGTACCCCGACACCGTGGTCGCCTCCGCCCTGTGGCACATGGAGCCCAGCGTGGACCGCGCCATCGGGCTGGTGAAGGCAGGCAAGTTCACGGCCGAGGACTACGGCCCGTATTCGATGATGCAGCACAAGGGATCGTCGCTCGCGCCCCTGGGCACGTTCGAGAAGAAGGTGCCGGCCGACGTGGTGGCCAAGGTCAAGGCGCGCGAGGCCGAGATCCTGGCTGGAAAATTCACCGTGAAGGTGGACGACAGCCAGCCCAAGTCCACGGCGAAGTAAGGCGGCACGCCCGCCCTCCCCCATGTCCGCACCGCCACCGGCCGCTGCGCCGGACACCGTGCTGCGCCTTTCCGGCATCACCAAGCGCTTCGGCAGCCTGGTGGCCAACGACGGCATCTCGCTCACGCTCGCGCGTGGCGAGGTGTTGGCGCTGCTGGGCGAGAACGGCGCGGGCAAGTCCACGCTGATGTCCATCCTGTTCGGGCACTACGTGGCGGACGCGGGCGACATCGAAGTGTTCGGACGCGCCCTGCCGCCGGGCCAGCCGCGCGCGGCGCTGGCGGCGGGCATCGGCATGGTGCACCAGCATTTCACGCTGGCCGACAACCTGAGCGTGCTGGACAACGTATTGCTGGGCAGCGAGCCGCTGTGGCAGCCGTTCTCGCGCCGCGGCGCCGCGCGCGCCCGGCTGCTGGAGGTGTCGCGGCGCTTCGGCCTGCCCGTGGTGCCAGACGCCCGCGTGGGCGATCTTTCCGTGGGCGAACGCCAGCGCGTCGAGATCCTCAAGGCGCTCTACCGCGGCGCGCGCATCCTGATCCTGGACGAGCCCACGGCCGTGCTCACGCCGCAGGAGAGCGAGGCACTCTTCGACACCCTCTCGCAGATGGTGGCCCAGGGGCTGTCGATCATCTTCATCAGCCACAAGCTCGGCGAGGTGCTGCGCGTGTCGCACCGCGTGGCCGTGCTGCGCCAGGGCCGGCTGGTGGCAGAGGCCCCCGCACAGGGCACCACGCAGGCGCAGCTCGCGCAGTGGATGGTGGGCCATGCCGTGGAGCGCGCCGAGCGCCGCCCCGCGCGCCGGGTCGGCGATGCCGTCTGCGTGCTGCAGGACGTGCACACCGCGGGCGGCCGCGACGCGCTGTACGGCGTGCATCTCGTGCTGCGCGCGGGCGAGATCACGGCCATCGCGGGCGTCTCGGGCAACGGACAGGTGGCGCTGGCCGACGTGCTCTGCGGCGTGCGCGTGCCCACGCAGGGCACTGCCGTGCTGCAGGGCATGCCGCTGCCTGCACGGCCCCAGCGCCTCGTCGCCCAGGGCGTGGCCCGCATCCCCGAAGACCGCCATGCCGTGGGCGTGGTGGGCGACCTGCCGGTGTGGGAGAACGCCATCTCCGAACGCCTGGGCAGCCGCTGGTTCTCCCACCCCTGGTTCACCGCGGGCTGGATCAAGCGCCGCGCCGCACGCCAGCATGCGCGCCGCGTGGCCGAGACCTTCGACGTGCGCGGTGGCGGCCCGGACGTGCCGGCGCGGTCGCTGTCAGGCGGCAACATGCAGAAGCTGATCCTCGGGCGGGCGCTGCTGTCGCCCGATCCGGCTGCCTCGCAGCCTCCACGGCTCATAGTCGCCCACCAGCCCACCTGGGGCCTGGACATCGGCGCCGTCACCTTCGTGCAACAGCAGCTCATCACCGCGCGCGACGCGGGCGCGGCCGTGCTGCTCATCTCCGACGACCTGGACGAGGTGCTGCAACTGGGCGACCGCGTGGCGGTGATGCATGGCGGGCACCTGACGGCAGCCCTGCCTGCGGAAACATGGACGCGCGAGGCCATCGGCCTCGCCATGGCCGGTGAAAGCCCCGGCCCGGGCCACGCACCGGACACCCCATGAGACTCGAAAAACGCCACCGCACTTCCGCCGCAGCCTACGTGGCCGCGCCCATCGGCGCCGTGGCCTTCACGCTGATCGTCTCCGCGCTGCTGGTGCTGTGGGCCGGCGCGCCCGTGGGCCGGACGTATGCGCTGCTGGCGCAGGGCGCATTCGGCTCCGTCTTCGCGCTCACCGAAACCCTCACGCGCGCCACGCCGCTGATCCTGACCGGCCTCGCCGCGGCCGTGGCCTTCCGCGCGCGCCTCTTCAACATCGGTGCCGAAGGGCAGCTTTACGCAGGCGCGATCGCTGCCGTGGCCGTGGGCGGCATGCATGGCGGCACGGGGCTGGAATGGTCGCCCTGGGTGCTGTTCCCGCTGATGATGCTGGCGGCGGCCCTGGCCGGCGCCGCGCTGCTGCTGGGACCGGCACTGATGAAGGCGCGCCTGGGCGTGGACGAGGTGGTGACCACGCTGCTGCTCAACTTCGTGATGCTGCTGCTGGTCTCCGCACTGCTCGACGGTCCCATGAAGGACCCGCTGGCGCTGGGCTGGCCGCAGAGCGTGGCGCTGCAGGGCGACCTGGAACTGTCGCGCCTGGTGCCGGGCTCGCGCCTGCATACCGGCCTGCTGTTCGCCGTGGGCCTCGCCGTGCTGCTCTGGGCACTGCTGGCGCGCACGGTGCCGGGCTTCGACATCCGCGCGGCCGGCGCGAATCCGCGGGCAGCGGCGTTCGCGGGCGTGCCGGTCACGCGCACCGTGGTGCTGGTGGCCCTGCTCTCGGGCGGCCTGGCGGGCCTGGCCGGCGCGATCGAGGTCGCGGGCCGCACCAGCTACGTGACGCTGGACATGTCGCCGGGCTACGGCTACAGCGGCATCGTGATCGCCATGCTGGCCGGCCTGCATCCGCTGGGCGTGGTGGCGGCAGGCATCTTCGTGGCCGGCGTGCTGGTAGGCGCGGACAGCATGAGTCGCGCCATCGGCGTGCCCACCTACATCGCCGATGTGATCGTCGCTGCCTCGCTGATCGCGGTGCTGGTGGCCGGCCTGCTGGCCCAGTACAGGGTCCGCTGGAGATGAGACGACATCCCCCTGAGCGACTCCGTCGCATCCCCCTTCTCTCGCGCTGCGCGCGGGAAGGGGGACGCCGCCAGCGCGGCGGGGCGGCCCTTGCGCGGCGGCCCTGGCTAAGGCCGTGCGGCCAGCCAGCGCACCTGCCTCTGTCGAATGGGGAGTGAGAGCGTGAATGAATGGTTCGACATCCTGGCCAATCCGGCCTTCTGGATCGCGACGCTGCGCGTGGCGACGCCGCTCATCCTGGGCACGCTGGGCGTGCTGCTGTGCGAGCGCGCGGGCGTGCTGAACCTGGGCATCGAGGGGATCATGGTGGCAGGAGCCTTTACCGGCTGGCTCACCGTGTACGCGGGGCACGGCCTGTGGACGGGCGTGGCGGTGGCGGCGCTCACGGGCGCGGTGTTCGGCCTGCTGCATGCCTGGCTCACCGTGGGGCTGGCGCTGTCGCAGCACGTCTCGGGCCTGGGCATCACGCTGCTGGCGACGGCCCTCAGCTACTACGGCTACCGCGTGGGCTTCCCGAAGGTGAACACGCCGCCCACCATCGCGCCGTTCGCGCCGATGGAATGGCTGGGCGTGCCGATTCTCTCGGCACAGACACCGCTCACGCTGCTGGCCCTGCTGCTGGCGCCGCTGCTCGCCTGGGCGCTCTACCGCACGCCGCTGGGCCTGGCGGTGCGCATGGTGGGCGAGAACCCGCAGGCGGCCGAGGGCCAGGGGATTTCCGTGGCGGCCACGCGCACGGGGGCCATCGTCGCGGGTTCCGCCCTGATGGGCGTGGCCGGCAGTTTCCTCACGCTGTCGGCGTTCAATGCGTTCTTTTTCAACATGGTCAACGGCCGCGGCTGGATCTGCGTGGCGCTGGTCGTGTTCGCCTCGTGGCGGCCCGGCAAGGCGCTGCTCGGCGCGCTGCTGTTCGCGTTCTTCGATGCGCTGCAGCTGCGCCTGCAGCAGGCCGGCGACGCCTGGCTGCCCTATCAGGTGTACCTGATGCTGCCCTACCTGCTGTCCATCCTGGCGCTGGTGCTGGTGGCCCGCAGGGCGGCGTACCCGCAGGCGCTGATGAAACCGTACCGCAAGGGCGAGCGATAGGGGCCACGGCGGCGGGAACGCGCGACGCACTACCATCGGCGCATGCCGAACCCTGCGACACACCCCGCCGTACCGAAGGGCACGACAGACGGCACCGTCTCCATCGACCCCGCCCTGCTGCGCTCACCCCGGCTGCGCCTGCGCCAGTGGACACCCGCGGACCGCGAGCCTTTTGCCGCGCTCCATGCCGACCCGTTGGTGATGGAGCATCTCCTCCCACTGCCGGACCGCGCGCACAGCGACGCCCTGGCCGATCGCATCGAATCGCTGATCGACGAGCAGGGCTGGGGTTTCTGGGCGGCAGAATCGCTGGAAGACGGTGGGGATGGCGGGGGCCGCTCCCGCTTCATGGGCTTCATCGGCCTGCATCGCCCCACGGCTGCGCTCCCCTTTGCGCCCTGCGTGGAGATCGGCTGGCGGCTGGCCCGTCCCTTCTGGGGCCGGGGCCTGGCTACGGAAGGCGCACGGCTCGCGCTGCGGATCGGCTTCGAGGCGCTCGGGCTGGATGAGATCGTTGCCTTCACGGCGCAGCGCAACCTCCGGTCGCAAGCGGTGATGCTTCGCCTGGGCATGCATGCATCGCCCGCGGAGGCCTTCGACCACCCGTCCGTGCCCGAGGGGGATGGGTTGCGCTCCCACGTGCTGTACCGGCTGCCGCGCACACGGTGGCTCGCTGCCACGCAAGGCGGCTGACCGAACCGCAGCCACCGGTTCAACCCGCCTGCACGGGCGTGCACAGTTCCACCAGCACGCCGTCGCCATCTTCCACATAGGCGATGGTCTGGCCCCAGGGCATGCGCTCCGGCGCGCGCACCTGCCGGGCACCGGCGGCCACGGCGCGCGCCAGGGCGGTGGGCACGTCGTCCGTCGTCAGGGCGATCTCGAAGCTGGGCGCGTCGGCGCTGGCGCGGCGCGGGTTCTTGCCCAGTTGCGCCATGAGCTGGTGGGACGAGAACGCCAGCGTGGTGGCGCCCGTCTCCATTTCGCCGTAATCGCCGCCCTCGTGCAGGAAGCGGCGTTGCAGGCCGAAGGCGGCTTCGTAGAAGGCGACGGACCGGGCGACGTCCTGGACGTAGAGGATGGTGTAGGCGAATTGCATGGGATCGAACTCCGGAAGACGAGGACAAGGCCGGGGATGGCGGCTCGGCATGCCGCGCCTGGAAGGAAGAGCTTACGCGCCTTCGGCACGACGCCTGTCCGTGCCCGTCGCCCGTGCTCGCGCTCTCGCGCAAGACCCTGCCCTGGCCCGCGTTCCACCCGCAGGGCCACAATGGGGCATGCGACGCGTCTCCCTTTCCGCCCTCCTGCTCGCCGCCGCCCTCGCGGCCGCGGCTGCCTGGACCGTGGGCCGCCGGCAGGCCGCTCCGGCAGTCCCGCCGGCTCCGCCCCTGGCCGCGGTCGAATCCCTGGGCGACCTCGTCTCCGTCCGGGTGCGCTACGCCAACGTGATCGAATTCCACCGCACGATGACGCAGGGCATCCCCTGGACCCGCTGGGAGCTGCCGATCGGCGAGACCCGGGTGCTGCTGGTGGCGCGCGGCGATTGCCTGGTGGGCACCGACCTGCGCGCCGCCCGGTACGAACAGGTGGACACCGCCGCGCGCACCGCCGTGCTGGCGCTGCCCGCGCCGCGCACCGTGTCGGCCCGCGTGAACCACGGCTCGCGCGACGAGGGCGGCTCGTATTTCTATGCGCTGCACGGCAGCGGCCTGGAGCCGCTCGTGCCTGGATCGGAGCACCGCACCCAGGCGATCGAAGCCGCACTGCGCATCGCCCAGCAGGATGTCGAACAGGCCTGCGCCACGCCCGAGACATCGCGGGAAGCACGCACGAACACCGAGGCCGTGCTGAAACCGCTGCTGTCGGCCTCGGGGTGGAACGTGGCGGTGCGCTGGCCGTAACTGCGAGCGCGCACGGGCGGCTGGCCCAGAATATGCAATCCGGCAGGCACCCGCCCTGCCCCATCCCCGATGACTTCCGCTCCACGAACCCTGGTGAATCCATGCTCGACCTGCTGATCCACAACGCCACCCTGCCCGACGGCCGCACCTCCATGTCGGTGGCGGTGCAGGACGGCCGCATCGCCGAGATCACCGAAGGGCTGCGCGCGCCCGCGCACGAGACGGTGGATGCCGGCGGCATGCTGCTGAGCCCGCCGTTCGTGGACGCGCATTTCCACCTCGATGCCGCGCTCTCCTACGGCCTGCCGCGCGTGAACGCCAGCGGCACGCTGCTCGAGGGCATCGCGCTCTGGGGCGAGCTCAAGCCGCTGCTCACCCAGGAGGCCATCGTGGAGCGCGCCCTGGCGTACTGCGACTGGGCCGTGGCGCGCGGGCTGCTGGCCATCCGCAGCCACGTGGACACCAGCGACCCGAGCCTGCTGCCCGTGGAGGCATTGCTGGAAGTGAAGCGCCGCGTGGCCCCCTACCTCGACCTGCAGCTGGTGGCCTTCCCGCAGGACGGCGTATTGCGCACACCCGGCGGCCTCGACAACCTGCGCCGCGCGCTGGACCTGGGCGTGGACGTGGTCGGCGGCATTCCCCACTTCGAGCGCACCATGGCGCAGGGCGCCGAGAGCGTGCGGCTGCTGTGCGAGCTTGCCGCCGAGCGCGGCCTGCGCGTGGACATGCACTGCGACGAGAGCGACGATCCGATGTCGCGCCACGTGGAAACCCTGGCGCACGAAACGCACCGCCTGGGCCTGCACGGCCGTGCGACCGGATCGCACCTCACGTCCATGCACAGCATGGACAACTACTACGTGAGCAAGCTGATCCCGCTGATGGCCGAGGCGCAGCTGGGTGTGGTGGCGAATCCGCTCATCAACATCACCCTGCAGGGCCGGCACGACACCTACCCCAGGCGCCGCGGCATGACCCGCGTGCCCGAACTGCTCGCGGCCGGGCTGACGGTGGCCTTCGGCCACGATTGCGTGATGGACCCGTGGTACGGCGGCGGCAGCGCCGACATGCTGGAGGCCGCGCACATGGGGCTGCACGTGGCGCAGATGACGGGCCAGGACGCGATGCGGCACTGCTTCGACGCCGTGACCGAAAACCCCGCCCGCCTGCTGGGCCTGGAGGGCTACGGGCTCGCCCCGGGCTGCCATGCGGATTTCGTGCTGCTGCACGCGCGCACGCCCGCGGAGGCCATCCGCCTGCGCGCCACGCGACTGGGCGTCTGGCGGCGCGGACGCCGGTTGGCGGGCAGCCCCGTGCCCACGGCCACGCTGACGCTGCCGGGCCGGCCTGCACAGGTGGACTTCCTGCACGGACGCTGACCGGGGGCGTCGGCACGGCGGACGGGCCTGAAGGCTATCCCCGCCAACCGGCCTGCCGCAGGCAGTCCGTGTAGTGCGCCAGCAGGGCCCCGTCCACGAACGGATGGCCGGCCCTCAGCGCCTCGGCCGGATAGGGGCCGAAGCGGCGGGCCTGCTCCAGCGTGCGGCGCCCGTCGGCCGCATGGCCGGCCGCAGTCTGGCAGGCCGCCAGCAGGTAGTGGTTCAGCAGCCAGTCCGGCCGCTGCGCGAGCGCCTGCAGGGCGAAGGCTTCGGCCCCGCGGTAATCACCCTCCACGAACCGGGCCAGGGCCCGCGTGCGCACCCACAGGCTCATCTGCGGATCCAGCGGGCTGGCTTCGCAGGCCTGCCGGGCACGGTCGTCCGCCTCGCGGGCGTGCCCACTGAAGGCCAGCAGGCGCCCGAGTTCGCCGGTGGCGGCGGCGAACTGCGGACAGAGGGACAGGGCCAGTTCCTGCTCCGACATCGCCTGCGCGAAATGGCCGGAGAACGACAGCGCGGTGCCGAGCGTGAAGTGGGCGAAGGCATCGGTATCGTCGCGGCCCACCGCGCGCAGGGCCAGGCGGCGGGCTTCGGAAGCGTCCACGCGCACGCATTCCGAGCGTCCCGCCCATACGCGGGCCATGTGCACGAAGGCCAGCAGGGCCAGGCTGGGTGCGTCGTCGGGGCGCACCTGCAGGGCCCGGCGGGCGTAGTGCTCGGCCTGCCGCAGGTGGTCGCGGCCGGAGCGCCAGAAATGCCAGCGCGCGCGCATGAGCAACGGCCAGTACCCCCCGTCCTGCGGCGGCGTGGCACTGTGCAGGCATTCCTCCCGGCGCAGGTGGACCGGCTCCACGGCGCTCGCGATGGCCGCGGAAATGCCGGACTGCGCCGCGGCCAGGTCATCGGCCGGGCGCTCGTAGCTCTCGGTCCAGATGGTCTCGTTGCGCGGCGCATCGATCAGGTCGGCCGTCACGCGCACCCGCCCCGCGTGGAAGCGGGCCTGGCCGGCCACGAGATAGCGCACGCCCAGTTCGCGGGCGATCACCGCGTTGGGCGGCAGCGGTTGGCCGTAGCGCTGCGTCGCGTTGCGGGCGATCACGCTGGTCCAGCGTGAGCGGGTCAGCCGCTGGATGACGTCCTCGGCCAGGCCGTCGGCGAAGTGGCGCTGGGCGGACTCGGGGCCCGCGCCGAAGGGCAGCACCGCGATCGAGCGGCCCATGGACGCATCGGGCAGCAACGCCTGAGGGGCCGGCAGGGCCTCCTGCCCCGGCTCCGGTGGACGTGCCACGCGCGCCACGAAACGGTAGCCCTGGCCGGGGATGGTGACGATGCGGTCCGCGCCCACGAGCTTGCGCAGGGCGGACACGTGGACCTGCAGGTTGTTCTCCTCCACGACCATGCCGGGCCACACCTGCCGGAACAGTTCGGACTTGGTCACGAGCATGCCGGCACGGTGGACCAGCGTGCACAGCACGTCGAAGGCGCGGGCGCCCAGGGCGACCGGGCACCCGTGCGAGAGCAATTGACGCTCCCGCACCTTCAGCACGAAATGGTCAAACGCGAATTCTGGGGCCATTGTTTCTTTCTCGAACAGGCTCTGCGGTTCCTCCCCCGCGGCCTGCACTCTACCCCCGACCCTCGCAGCGGACGACGTCGATGTAATCGGGTGCAATCGCAGCCCCCCGCATATCTCCGACCGCGACCACCCAGGCAGATATCTATAAATAAAAATTAACGATGCATAAAAACAAGAAATACATGGGATACGGCCTGTTCGGACGATTTTTCGCATTTCAGGGAATTAAGGATTCTTCAGAAGAATAAAGACGCAGTTAAAGGCTGAAGACGCCACCGGCTCACAGAATCCGCCTGCCTTTCACCCAGTTGTCGATCCCGGTCCACGGTATCGCGAACGAAGCGAAGGCGCCCCCCAAGGCCGGGAGCAGACAAGTTGCATGGCACCGGCCGACTTCAAGAGCAACGAACCGAGAGAGGAAAACCATGTCCGACTGCAATTGCAATTCCCAGAACAACGGCAACCAAGGTGGAGGCCACGTCCCCAACTACGGGGTGACCGGCTTCGCTGCCGCACCGCAAAACGTGGCGCCCGCCGCACCCAGCGTGAATCTGGAAGGCGTGCACGCGCTGAAGCTGTCCGTGTGCGTGGGCGGCAGCTACAACCAGTCCACCAACCAGATCTGCTTCACCATCCCGATCTACGGCAACCTCTGCTTCACGTCGCCGATCCACATTCCCGTGAGCGCGCAGATCAAGGTGTGCGCGGAAACCTGCGGCAGTTTCATTCCCACGGGTCTGAGGGCCACGGTGTACCTGAACGGCAGCAGCCAGCCGTCCTTCACCGTGACCGTGTTCGGCATCTGCTGAGCCCGCGCACCGGGCCACCCGCGAAAGGAAGCACCCCCATGGCATCCTGCCCTCCCTTCAGCGTCGAGTTCACCGGCAGCGCCCAGGAGCTGTTCGTCAAGATCGCCACCATGATCCATGACCACGGCGGCACGATCACCGGCGGCCCCAGCGGCGGCGCCTTCACCGTGGGCACCCCGCTCGGCACCGTGGCGGGCACCTTCATGGTGAGCGGCCAGACCTGCACGATCACGATCACGCAGCGGCCGTTCCTGCTGCCGTGCAGCGTGATCCAGAACTTCATCAAGAGCCACCTGCCCGCGGTCGCGCAGGCGCAGTTCGGCGACCTCTGATGCCATCGCGGCCCAAGGGCCGACGACAGGCCGCCCCGGCACCGCCGGGGCGGCTTTCCTTTTCCTCATCCCGCGCGCACGAGCACCGCGAGCACGAGGCATCCGACCAGGACCAGGACGGCGCCCGACGCCCGCTCCAGCCAGGGCAGCGCCCGCGCGAAGCGGTGCAGCACGGCCCGGTTGCCGATCGCGACGGCGACGGCCAGATCCCAAAGCAGCACGGCGCAGAACATCCACGCGCCGTAGAACACCTTCCATCCCGGCGTGGCCTGCGGTCCGGCCAGCATGGCCGCGAGGCTCGCATAGAACAACGCGTTCTTCGGGTTGAGCGCGGCCGAGACAAACCCCATGCCCGCCGCCTGCCACCAGGCCCCGCGCCCTGGCGTGGTGGCGCCGGCGGCCGCGGAAGCGGAGACATCCAGGCGGCCGCGGCCTGCGTGGCGCATGAACAGCACGCCCAGGTAGAGCAGATAGGCGGCGCCGGCCAGCTGGATGCCGGTGAACCACGGGCTGCCGGCGCGCAGTACGGAGAGCCCTGCGAAGGCCGCCACGATGAACACGCCGTTGGCGAACGCGATGCCCACGCAGGCACCGCCGGCCGTCCGCCATCCGGCCGACAGCGATGTCCGGGCGATCAGAAAGAAATCCGGCCCTGGCGACAGCAGGGCGAGGAAATGCGCGGCGGCGATCAGGAGGAACTGTTCCATGCGGGTGGCGGGCAGGCTGCGGGAAGCTGTGGGAGGCCGCCACTGTGCCGGCCGCCGCGCGCGCCGTATTGAATGAAATTGCGCCCGCGGCCTGCGCCGGAGGAACGCTAGGCGCGGAACCGCCCCGGCGTCACGCCCGCATGCGCCTTGAACATCCGCTGGAAGTGGGCCTGGTCGGCGAAACCCAGTCCATGGGCCACGTCCGCGAGGCTGTCCCCGCCCTTCAGGCGCGTCCGCGCGCAGTTGATCCGCAGGTTCATCTGCCAGGCATGGGGTGTCATGCCGGTGGCGGCCTTGAACGCCCGGATCAGCTGGTAGCGCCCCATGCCGCACAGCCGTGCCAGTTCTTCGAGCGGTGCCGTGTCGGCGGGCGCGTCGCGCAGGCGCTCCATCACCGGGCGCAGCCGCTCCTGCAGGCCGGGGCCGGGGCCGGCGCCGGGCGACGGGATGCGCAGGCCATGCATCGCCTCGCTGTCACCGATGAATTCGATCAGTGCCGCTTCCTTGTCCTGCGGCGCGGCTGGGGAAAACAGCAGCGCGTTCAGGCGGGTGAAGCGCGCATGGCAGGCCCGATCGTCCACGATGCGCACCGGGCCGCCGTCCTCCGGCACGGACCCGGCGGCCTCGCGGCGGACCGCCTGCAGCCATGCCGCGTCCAGGTGCAGCATCTGGTAGCTCCACGCGGAGTCCGGCGCGGGATTGCAGGCATGCACGCGCGAGGCCGGCACGAACACGAGCATGCCCGCACGCAGCGGGACGGGGCCGCCGTCCGCGCCGGTGAAGATGCTGCGTCCGGCGTCCACCGCGCCGATCGAGAACGTGGGATGCAGGTGGGGCCGGTAGCAGGCCCGGCTGCGGCTGGCGCGGCGGCTTTCGGCGAAAGGCAGCGCCGGGTCGCGCCAGAACGCCTCGGCCGGGCCGGCGTCCGGTGCCGGCGCCGCCACGTTCACTCCGCGCCGTCCGCCACGTGGCATTCGCGGCGCAGCAGCGCACGCGCCTCTTCCAGGCGCTCGTCCCGGTGGTTGAGCAGCGTGGTGGCGGACTCGTCCACGAAGGACTTCCAGAGCGCGAGGTAGCTGGCCTCGCGCGCACTGGCCGCATGCGCGCGGATGAATTCTTCCGCGCGTTCTGGTTGCCAGCCGTGTTTGCGCACGCGGCGCACCAGGCTCGCGGCGGCCTTCTCGGTCAGCACGGTCTTGCGCGGCACGCCGGCCGCCAGGCAGAGGAACAGCGTGAGCAGCGAATGCTCGTCCTCGTGGCCCTGCGTGAGCCGCTCCCAGGTCCGGCTGGCCGGCGCGGGCGCTGACTCTGCGTCGTCCCCGACTTCCAGCAGGGCATCCAGTCCCTGGTGGTAGTCGTCCACCTCGGCCAGCGGATCGTCCTCCAGGAAATAGCGCGCGCGGAAGCTGCCCATGGGCCGCAGCAACGCGCGGGGCGCCGTGGCCGCATCGAGGATGCGCGCGGCGTCCGCCAGCACGGCCGCGACATGCCCGTCCGCGACGGCCGCCACCCCGTCCGGCATGCCGGCGGGCAGCGGCAGGCGCGACGGTGCGGGAATGCCCTTGCGCCGCATGGCGGACAGGCGCTTCTCGAACGACACGGCATGCGGCCAGGCCTCGGCCGCCGGATGCATCCAGTGCCATAGCAGGCCCATGCGCACCACGGCCTCGGCCTCGGCGCCGCCCGCCTCCAGCGCGCCTTCGTCCAGGTCCAGGCGCTGCGCGAACCAGCGGGCGGCCTCGATCGCGGCGGCGATGCCGGTGCGGCGCTCCAGCTCCGCACGGTATTCGGCATGGCTGCGCAGCGACCAGACCGACAGCTGCTGCACGTCCGGCTCGCCGGTGGTGGACAGGAACCCGAAATTGCTGCTCTGCGGCAGCGCGATCAGGTGGCGCAGCCGGTCCGATCCCGCCTTGGAGCGCGACAGGAAACTGTGCTCGCGCAGGCTCTGCGCGGCGCGGTCGAGGTCGCCGGCGCTGTCCTCGATCAGGTCGAGGCTGACGAGGTTCACCATGCGCTCGCGCGCGCGCTCCAGGTCGGGCCGCAGGAACTCCGTGCCGAAGTAGCGGGCGATCTGCACCATGCCCCTGGGTGCGTCGGCCGCGATGGCCTCCACCCGCTCGGCCGGCACGATGCCGTGGCGGATGCCGTGCACCAGGGCCTTCTCGAAGAACGGGCGGCCGTCGTGCAGCGACAGCGCCATCGCGCCCCCTGCGGCCGGGCTGGAATCGGAAACGCTCATCGCGGCGGCCTCCGGCTCAGATCGCCGACTCTTCGTCGGAGGCACGCGCGGCCGGGGTGGCCTTGCCGCGGTCGGTCTCGCTCGTCTCGAACTTGCCGTCGTCGTCCTCGTCCGTGCCGGTCTCGCCGTCGTCCAGCCCTTCGTCGTAGGCCTGGGCCTTGGCGCGCAGCACCAGCAGGGTCTCGATGAACAGGTCCGGGCACTGGTAGCGCAGCAGCCAGGCCAATTGCATCCAGTCGCGGTCCGCCACCTCGTCCTGGTCCACCTTGGGCGGGGCGTAGGCCACGTTGAAGAGCTGGTCCTCGGTGAGCGCCGGGCCGTAGTCCTCGGCGGCGTCGAACAGGCCGGTGCGCGCGAAGGCCTCCAGGCGGCTCCACTTTTCCGCGAAATAGTGGGCCAGGGCCTCGCTGCCGCCTTCCAGGTCGCCGATGGCGGTGAGGAACTCCACCGGATCCACGTCGCCGCGGAACACGACGGCGTTCACCATGCTGCGCAGGTAGGTGTGGGTGGCGTCCTTGTACTGCTTCTCCAGCACCAGCGCGCGCGCGAACTGCTGGGGCGTCACAAGCATGTTGACCACCGAGGCGCGGGATTCGTCGTATTCGCGCATCACGGCCAGCACATCCTTGGGCGCGAGTTCGTCCAGCACCTCGACCAGGGCGCGGTCGCCCTCGTCGTCGGCGAGCTGGGACAGGGCGGACTCGGCACCCACGATGTCGCCGGCGGCGATCAGGGCCTGGGTCTGGGTGATGAGGGCGAGATGTCGGGACATGGGATTTACTCCTTGCGGTCGAATCCGAGGTCGGCCATCCAGTCGGCGGCGGCCTCCTCGCGGTCGGCATGGCTGCGGGGTTCGCTGGCGTCGTCGGCGCTCCAGCGGGCCTCGTCGTCGTCACCCTGCTCCGCCTCGTCTCCGCCCTCTTCTTCGTCGCCCTCGCCAGCCTCGGCACTGCCGGCACCCTGGCCGGCGAAGCGGGCATGCTGGCGCTGGTACTCGAGCAGAGCCGCCAGCGACAGGAAGCGCGCACCCGACGGTTCGGCCAGCACCACGTCCGCCAGCGGCTGGGCCCAGGGCTCGAGTGCCACCGCCCCGGCCAGTTCCGGCCATTCCGGCAGGTCGCTCACCCCGCCCCGCGCCAGCAGCGGATCGAGCGTGGCCGGCCGGTGGAAGCGGAAGCCCTGGTGGAAGGCCACAGCCACCATCTCGGGGCTGAAATCGATCATCCTGGCCAGGAAGGCGATCTCGCCGCGCTTCTGGGCGAGGCGCTTGCGCAGCACGTCCTTGCCCTCGGAATCCTGGGCGAGGTCGTCGAGCTCGGCCTGGTAGGCCGAGCGCAGGTCATGGAAGAAAGGAGAGGGTTTCACGAGGAAAGCACGTTCTTGAAATAGGACTGCCAGATTTCCCGCGCCGTCTCGAGCGGATCGTCGAGCAGGTTGCGGCGGCGGTTGTCGTCGTAGGCCTGGCGCGCGGCGTCGTCCGACAGCACCTCGTAGGCCTTCTGGGCCGCGCGGAAGCGCTCGGCCGCATCCGGCGAGGGGTTGCGGTCGGGGTGGTAGAAGGCCGCCTTCTGGCGGAACGCCTTCTTGATGTCGGCCAGGCTCGCGGTCGCGCTCAGACCGAGGGCGGCGTAGTGGTCAGTCATGCTCGGGGGATGGATCGGTGGGGCCGGCAGGCACGGGAGGCGGCGCCGCGGGTGTCCGGGGAGGCGCGGTTATACACCAAGAGCGACGCTAGCGCCCGGGTACCGCGGGCAGCCCCTTCCGGGCGAGCGGGCAGGCCGGACAGCAGGCTTTCGCTCCCGGGCCGGCCGGCGGCGCCCGCCAGCGGCCCTGCTCCGCCGTGCAACACCCCTGCGCAGCCACTGTTCCATAACGGAACACATGGAGCACCTCGCGGGCGTAAACAGTGCATGGAACACGGGGCGCATGCGCTGGCATGCGGCTTGCGCAATGTCCTGCACCGGAGAGCGCACGGTGCGCCGCCCGGACATTCCACCACCACAGGAGACAAGCACCATGGACATGGCAGAAATCGCCAACCTCGGCATCGCCAACCCCTACAAGAAGCAGTACGGCAACTACATCGGCGGCCAGTGGGTTCCCCCGGTGGACGGCCAGTACTTCGAGAACAGCTCGCCCATCAACGGCCAGGTGTTCACCTCCGTGCCGCGCTCCAACGACAAGGACGTCAACGCCGCACTGGACGCCGCGCACAAGGCCAAGGCGGCCTGGGGCAAGACCTCCACCACCGACCGCGCCAACATCCTGCTGAAGATCGCCGACCGCATGGAAGCCAACCTGCTGACCATCGCGGTGGCGGAGACCATCGACAACGGCAAGCCGCTGCGCGAGACCATGGCAGCCGACATCCCGCTGGCCATCGACCACTTCCGCTACTTCGCCGGCGCCGTGCGGGCGCAGGAAGGCGGCATCAGCGAGATCGACCACGACACCGTGGCCTACCACTTCCACGAGCCGCTGGGCGTCGTGGGCCAGATCATCCCCTGGAACTTCCCCATCCTGATGGCCGTCTGGAAGCTGGCCCCGGCCCTGGCGGCCGGCAACTGCGTGGTGCTCAAGCCCGCGGAGCAGACGCCCGCCTCCATCCTGGTGCTGCTGGAAATGATCGGCGACCTGCTGCCCCCGGGCGTGGTCAACGTGGTCAACGGCTTCGGCCTCGAGGCCGGCAAGCCCCTGGCCTCCAGCAACCGCATCGCGAAGATCGCCTTCACGGGCGAGACCACCACCGGCCGGCTCATCATGCAGTACGCCAGCCAGAACATCATCCCGGTCACGCTGGAGCTGGGCGGCAAGAGCCCCAACATCTTCTTCGAGGATGTGATGAGCGCCGACGACGCCTTCTTCGACAAGGCACTGGAAGGCTTCGCCATGTTCGCTCTGAACCAGGGCGAGGTCTGCACCTGCCCCAGCCGCGTGCTGATCCAGGAATCGATCTACGACCGCTTCATGGAACGCGCCTTGAAGCGGGTGGCCGCCATCACCCAGGGCCACCCGCTCGACAAGGGCACCATGATCGGCGCGCAGGCCTCGCAGGAGCAGCTGGAAAAGATCCTCTCGTACCTGGACCTGGGCAAGAAGGAAGGCGCCGAATGCCTGATCGGCGGCGAGCGCAACATGCTCGGCGGCGACCTGGCCGGCGGCTACTACGTCAAGCCGACGGTGTTCAAGGGCCACAACAAGATGCGCATCTTCCAGGAGGAAATCTTCGGCCCGGTGGTGTCCGTCACCACCTTCAAGACCGAGGAGGAAGCGCTGGAGATCGCCAACGACACGCTCTATGGCCTGGGCGCGGGCGTGTGGAGCCGCGACGGTGCGCGCGCCTTCCGCATGGGCCGCGGCATCCAGGCCGGCCGCGTGTGGACCAACTGCTACCACGCCTACCCCGCGCACGCGGCCTTCGGCGGCTACAAGCAGTCCGGCATCGGCCGCGAGAACCACAAGATGATGCTCGACCACTACCAGCAGACCAAGAACCTGCTCGTGAGCTACAGCCCGAACAAGCTGGGCTTCTTCTGACGTCTTGACCTGCATCAGCAGCGACCGAGGGAGGGCGGCATATGGTGGAAGCCAGCCCTCCCCGTTGAGAACCTGCTCGAGGTTCCAACCCTTCCGACAAAAGAAAGGATTCCCGTTCCATGCTTCCCAAGACCATGAAAGCCGCCGTCGTCCGCGAATTCGGCAAGCCCCTCGCCATCGAGGAAGTCTCCGTCCCGACGCCCGCCGATGACCAGATCCTCGTGAAGATCGAGGCCTCCGGCGTCTGCCACACCGACCTGCACGCCGCCGAAGGCGACTGGCCCGTCAAGCCCAACCCGCCCTTCATCCCGGGCCACGAGGGCGTGGGCTTCGTCGCCGCCATCGGAAAGAACGTGAAGCACGTCAAGGAAGGCGACCGCGTGGGCGTGCCATGGCTGCATTCGGCCTGCGGCTGCTGCACCCACTGCCTGGGCGGCTGGGAAACCCTGTGCGAATCGCAGAGCAACACCGGCTATTCGGTCAACGGCGGCTTTGCCGACTACGCGCTGGCCGACCCCAACTTCGTGGGCCACCTGCCCAAGGACGTCGGCTTCGTGGACATCGCTCCCGTGCTGTGCGCGGGCGTGACCGTGTACAAGGGCCTGAAGGTGACGGACACCAAGCCGGGCGACTGGGTGGTCATCTCCGGCATCGGCGGCCTGGGCCACATGGCCGTGCAGTACGCCAAGGCCATGGGCCTGAACGTGGCGGCCGTGGACGTGGAAGACGACAAGCTCGAACTGGCGAAAAAACTCGGCGCCAGCGTGACGGTGAACGCGAAGACCACCGACCCGGCCGCCTACCTGCAAAAGGAGATCGGCGGCGCCCACGGCGCGCTGGTCACGGCCGTCTCGCCCAAGGCCTTCGAGCAGGCGCTGGGCATGGTGCGCCGGGGCGGCACCGTGTCGCTCAACGGCCTGCCACCCGGCAACTTCCCGCTGCCCATCTTCGACATGGTGCTGCGCGGCGTGACGGTGCGCGGCTCCATCGTCGGCACGCGCCTGGACCTGCAGGAATCGCTGGACTTCGCGGCCCGCGGCCAGGTGAAGGCCACCGTGGCGACCGAGAAGCTGGAGAACATCAACGACGTGTTCGCGCGCATGCACAAGGGCCAGATCCAGGGCCGCATCGTGCTGGACATGGCGGCGCACTGACGACCTCGGCGGACACGCCCTGCGCACTGGCGCACGGCGTGGGCTGCCGCAGGGCGGGCGCCGCCGCTGCGCTTCAGGCACACTGCACGGAGCGCAGACCCCATGACAGGAGACACCGCATGACGACGACCGCGCCCCCCGTTTCCGCACCTCCCGGTTCCGCAACCCGTGTCTCGGCCACGCCCGAGGCCGTCGCCCTCATCGAGCGGCTGCAGGTGCAACACGGCCCGCTCATGTTCCACCAGTCCGGCGGCTGCTGCGATGGCAGCGCGCCCATGTGCTTCGCCCGCGGCGAATTCATGCTCGGCGATTCCGACGTGCTGCTCGGCGAGATCGCGGGCACACCCTTCTACATGAGCGAATCCCAGTTCGCCTACTGGGAACACACGCACCTGATCATCGATGCCGTGCCCGGCAACGGCGGCATGTTCTCGCTGGAGCGGCCCACGGGGCTGCGGTTCCTCACCCGCTCGCGGCTCTACAGCGAAGACGAGTGGGCGGCCATCGAGGCCCTGGGGCCGCCGCCGCGCGGGGCGGGTTGACGGACGTCCCATGCGGTATCTGCTCGGATGGGCAGGCCTGGCCGTCGGGCTCGTGGCATGGGGCATCGTCCTGAACCTTTCGGCGAGTGGGCTGTCCTACGTCGATGAAGGCAATGCACTGCTGGCCTGGCTCATCTACAGCCCCGCCCTGCTCTGCCTCGTGCCATTCGCCTGCATAAAGCTCCAGCACGACGGGGTGGCAGCGATCTGGCTGTTCGCCATCGCGCCCATCGCGGGGCTGCTCAATGCCGCCGTCGCCGTTTTTGCGAGCACGGGCGATCGCGGATCGCTGATCGTCGTGGGGGTCTTGTCCATCCTCTGGGCCTGCCCCGTTGGACGCCTGGCATGGTGTGCGCTCGCGAAAAAGAGAGTATCTGGGCGCCAGGCCAGGCGGTTGCCCGACTGACACCGGAACCCGGCCGTCAATGGTGAGGGGCCGTCCCGTCCATCGCCTTCAGCCGCCGGTACACCGTATTGCGCGACACCCCCAGGGCCCGCGCCACGGCGGATACGTTGCCGCCATGCACCGACAGCGCATGGCGCAGTGCCTCTTCCACGGTCTCATCCCATGAACGCACCGCGGCCGGCTCGGGCCGGTGTGCAGCGCTGCGGCCCGGCGGGCATGGTCCGGTATCCCACACCGACGCACCGGCATCGCCCTGGGGACCTGCGGGCACCGGGGCCGCGGAAGCGGCAGCAGGAGGAACTTCATCGAACAGGTCCTCCGGCAGATGCCCGATGTCGATCTCGTCCGCATCACCGGCCATCAGCGCCGCCGTGCGCAACGCATTCGAGAGCTGGCGGAGGTTGCCGGGCCAGCAGTGCCGCAGGAACAGCTCCATGGCCCGTGG
This sequence comes from Acidovorax sacchari, assembly GCF_042847045.1. Lineage (NCBI taxonomy): Bacteria > Pseudomonadati > Pseudomonadota > Betaproteobacteria > Burkholderiales > Comamonadaceae > Acidovorax > Acidovorax sacchari. Next base: position 2,379,349 of record NZ_AP035783.1, on the reverse strand, counting down.
CGAGACCCGCAGGGGCGCCGTCCGGCGCGGTCGCGGCCAGCCGGGCGCGGAGCCTTCGGCAGCCCGCTCGCGGTCCTGCGCCTGCAAGAGGCGCTGCACGATGACGCGCAGGTCCGAGCGCTCGCGCAGCGCCGGCAGGCGCACCACCAGCCCGTTGAGCCGGTAGTAGAGATCGTCGCGGAACACCCCCCGGGCCATCATGTCGCGCAGGTTGCGGTGGGTGGCGCAAAGCACGTGCACATCCACCGGGATCTGCCGCGCCGAGCCGAGCGGCGCCACGGTGCGCTCCTGCAGCACGCGCAGCAGCCGGGCCTGCATGGCCAGCGGCATGTCGCCGATCTCGTCCAGGAACAGCGTGCCGCCGTGGGCCTGGGCGATCTTGCCCACGCTGCCCTTGCGCCGCGCGCCCGTGAAGGCGCCCTCCTCGTAGCCGAACAGTTCCGCCTCGATCAGAGTTTCCGGGATGGATGCGCAGTTCACCGCCACGAAGGGCCCGCGCGCGCGCGGGCCGTCCTGGTGGATGGCGCGGGCCAGCAGTTCCTTGCCCGTGCCGGTCTCGCCGAGGATGAGCATGGGCACGTCGCTGCCCAGCACGCGCGAGACGCGGTCGATCACCTGCGCCAGCTGCGCATCGCCCGTATCCAGGTAGCGCAGGCCGGACAGCCGCGGACCGCCGGCCGGCACCGGGGCGACGGGCCGCGGCCGGGTGGCCGTGGCGGAAGCTGGTGCAGCGGGCGCGGCCGTGGGCGCATCCTCGTCGCGCCCCTGCACCATCCAGCCGAGGGCCGCCGCCCCCTTCGGGCGGAATTCCACCATCGCATTGACCACCACCCCGCCGGGCAGCGCGAGCTGCAGCGGCCGGGGCATGGCGCCGCGCGCATGGGCCAGCAGCGCGCTCATCGGCATGCCGAAGAGCGACGGGAAGGTCTGCGCCTGCAATGCGTTCGCCGACATGCCGAGCTGGAACTGCCCGCTGCGGTTGGCCGCGAGGAAACGGCCCTCCGGCGTGAACGCGGCCAGCCCCTCCACCAGCGTGCCCAGGAACTCCGGGCGCGCATGGAAGCGCAGCCGCACGGCGTCCTCATAGACCTTGCCGAAGAGATGGTTCTCGACCATGCGCGCGGACATGCGCACCAGGGCCAGCGTGTGGGCACTCTGCTGGTGGCGGTCGCCGCTCACGTCCAGCGCGCCGATCACCTGCCCCTGCGGATCGCAGATGGGTGCGCAGGAGCAGGTGAGGAACTGGTTGGCGGCCAGGAAATGCTCGTCGCCGTTCACCTGCACCGCATCGCCCAGGGCCAGGGCCGTGCCGATGGCATTCGTGCCCTTGCTGCGCTCGGACCAGGTGCCCCCGGGCCGCAGCGCGACCCGGTGCGCGCGCCCGAGGAATTCCTCGTCGCCCAGGGCGTGCAGCACCACGCCCTGCGCGTCGGTGAGCAGCACCATGCTCTGCGTGCCCGCGATCTGGGCCGAGAGGGTTTCCATGACCGGGAGCGCATGCGCGCAAAGCGCGTCGTTGCGCGCCACGGCCCAGGCGAGCGCGTCGGGCGCCAGGGGCTGGAGGTCGGCGGACGCGTGCCGTTGCAGGCCGAAGGAGCGGGAGCGCTCGTGCGACTCGGCGATCACGCGGGCCGAAGGCAGCGGCGCGAAGGCGGCGGCCTGCGCCGCCTCCCCGCCATGGAGGGAGCTCTGCATGGGTTTGTCTCCTCAGGGCCCTGGCTCGCGCTCTCGGCGCGGCCCGGGCGTTATCCGGCCACCATAGCACCATCGGCGGGCGCCGTCGCGCAAACCCGCCCGTGCCACCGGGTCATGCGCCCGGCGGCATCCCTGCGACCGGTGCCAGCGCCTGCGCCAGAGCCTCCAGCACGCGGCCCACGTCGTCCTCGACCTTGACCGCGATCAATCCGTCGGCGCGCGTCACGCCCCGGTTCACGGCCGCCACCGGCAGCCCGGCATCCGCGGCCGCCTGCACGAAGCGGAAACCCGAATACACCATCAGGGACGATCCCGCCACGAGCAGTCCGTCGGACCGGGCCAGCGCCGCCCGCGCGGCCTCCACGCGCTCGCGCGGCACGCTTTCACCGAAAAACACCACGTCCGGCTTCAGGGGACCGCCGCCGCAATGGGGACAGACGGGCAATTCGAACGCGGAAAAGTCGCGGCAGTCCAGGTCGGCATCGCCGTCCGGCGCAGCGGCCGCCTCCAGCACCGCCCAGGCCGGGTTGCGGGCCTCCAGCCAGGATTGCAGGTCCGCACGCGGCATGCGCGCCTCGCAGGCCATGCAGCGCACCGTGTCGATGCGCCCGTGCAGGTCGATCACCCGCTGCTGCCCCGCGGCCGTGTGCAGGCCGTCCACGTTCTGCGTGAGCAGCATCTCCACGCGGCCCATCGCCTCCAGCGCGGCCAGGGCATGGTGCGCGGCCCCGGGCGCGGCGCCGCCCATGACGCGCCAGCCGATCATGCTGCGCGCCCAGTAGCGCCGGCGCACCGCCTCGTCGCCCATGAAGGCCTGGTAGGTGACCGGCGGGGAGCGCTTCCAGGCGCCGCCCTCGTCACGGTAGTCCGGGATGCCGGACGCCGTGCTGCAGCCCGCGCCGGTGAGCACGAAGAGCCGCGGGCAGGCGCGCGCCCAGGCCAGCAGGGCATCCAACCCGCCGGCAGAGGCCGGCAGAGGCACAGGCCCGTCAGAATTCGGGAGCGATGCTTTCTGCATATTCGTACAGCGCTCCCAGGATCGCCTCGCCACGCTCGTCCGCCGTTTCGCCCAGCGTGTCCAGCCGCGCAAAGAGCGCGTCGAACGTCAGGCCGCCGCCCTCGCCTTCCATGAGGCGCGCCACGCGCAGGGCCTCCCAGCGCTCGCGGTCCGCCTCATCCAGCGTTTCGGGAAAATTGCGCGCACGGTACCGCCACGCCAGCTCCTCCAGGCGCTCGTCGTCGAAGCCAGGCCGGGCCAGCGCCAGTTCCTGCGGCGGCAGCGTGCGCAGCCGCTCCAGGCGCCGCCGGTCCTCGTTGCCGACAAAGCCGCCGTACAGGTCCTGGTCCACGTCGGCCGGCCCTTCCTTGGGCCGCGCGAACACCTCCGACCAGATCGCGCTCATGTCCGGCAGCGCCCGCGCGATCTCGGCATGGGCGGCGGCACGCTCCATGTCGATGCCCCAGCGCTGCGCCATGGCCGGTGTGAGGGTGTTGACGTTGCCCACCACCATCGGCGACTTGTTCAGGTGCACACTCTTGACGGGCAGCCGCACCATGCCTTCGGGCAGATCGGCCGTGCGCGTGAACATTCGCTCGCGGATGCGCGCGGCGTCCAGGCCGGCCAGTTCGGACGGGTCGTGCGCCAGGTCCCACGCGATCAGCTCGTTGCGGTTGGTCGGGTGGCTGGCGAGCGGCCACAGGATACCCAGGCAGCCGCGGTCCGCCGGGAACATGCCCGACACGTGCAGGAAGGGGCGCGCGGTATCGACCGTGGCCGGCAGGCGCAGTTCCGCGGCCACGCGGTCCTTGCGGCGCAGGCCGAGCGCGAAATCGAACAGCCGCGGCTGGCGCTCGCGGATCAGCCGCGCCAGCGCGATCGTGGCGCGCACGTCCGACAGTGCATCGTGGGCGGCCTCGTGCAGCAGGCCGTTGGCACGCGACAGGTGTTCGAGCTTCAGGCTGGGAGACCCGTCCTCCTTGCGCGGCCACTCGATGCCGTCGGGGCGCAGCGCGCAGGTCAGCCGCACCACGTCCAGCAGGTCCCAGCGGCCGCATTCGTTCTGCCATTCCCGCGCATAGGGATCGATCAGGTTGCGCCAGAACATGAAGCGCGTGATCTCGTCGTCGAAGCGGATCGTGTTGTAGCCCACGCCGATGGTGCCGGGCCGGGCCAGCTCCGCCTGGATGCGCGCGGCGAATTCGTGCTCCGGCAGGCCGCGCTCCAGGCACAGCTGCGGCGTGATACCGGTGAGCAGGCACGACTCCGGATCGGGCAGGTAGTCCGGCGCCGGGCGGCAGTAGATCATCACCGGCTCGCCGATCTCGTTCAGGTCCGCGTCCGTGCGGATGCCCGCGAACTGCGCGGGGCGGTCGCGCCGCGGGTCCGCGCCGAAGGTTTCGTAGTCGTGCCAAAAAAAAGTATGCATGGATCGATGAAGCGCAGCGATGCGTAAAACTCCAGCCCGCAAGTATGCCGGCACCGCCGCGGCCATGGACAATGGGGCATGCAACGAAGAAACACGACGCCCGCCTCCGCCCTCCGTCCGTCCTTCAGCGTCCACGCTGCTCCCGCCAGGCCGTGGTGGCCCGCCGCCGCCGGGGCAGGCCTGCTCGGCGCCCTGCTGGCCGGCTGCGCCGCCCCACCTCCCGCGGCGGCCGTGCCCGCCGCCCCGCCTGCACCGGCCGCCACCCCTGCGGTGCCGCCGGGGCCCGCCCCGGACACGCCGGCCACCATGGCCCCAGCCACCCAGCCCGCCACGCCGGCAGCCGATGCCGCCCCGCTTTCCGCAGAAGCCGAACAGGCCGGCTTCGCGCAGTGGATCGCAGGCTTCCGCCAGGAAGCCCTGCAGGCCGGCATCCGTCCGGAGACGATCGCCGCCGCCCTGGACGGCGCGCAGTGGCTGCCCCAGGTGATCGAGCTCGACCGCTCCCAGCCCGAGTTCACGCGCACGCCCTGGGCCTACCTGGACAGCGCCGTGTCGCCCGCGCGCATCCAGCGCGGCCGCGAGGTGCTGGCCGAGCAGCGCGCCGCCCTGGACTCCGCCGCCGCGCGCTACGGCGTGCCTGCCGAGGTCATTACCGCCATCTGGGGCATGGAAAGCAACTACGGGTCGAACTTCGGGAGCTTCCGCACCGTCGATGCGCTCGCCACGCTGGCCTACGAGGGCCGCCGCCGCGACTGGGCGCGCGGTGAACTGCTGGCCGCGCTGCGCATCATCGACCAGGGCGACATCGCCGCCGACCGCATGATCGGCTCCTGGGCCGGCGCCATGGGCCACACCCAGTTCCTGCCGTCCGTGTTCCTCGGCTACGCGGTGGACGCCGACGGCGACGGCCACCGCGACATCTGGGGCAGCGTCCCGGATGTCGCCGCATCCACCGCCAACTTCCTGTCGCGCATGGGCTGGCAGCCCGGCCAGCCCTGGGGCGTCGAAGTGCGCCTGCCGCAGGGCTTCGACTACGAGCGCGCGGAACTCGCCGTGCGCCACCCGTCCACCCAGTGGGCGGCCGAGGGCGTGCAGGCCATCGATGGCCAGCCGCTGCCCGCGCTGGACGGTGCCTCCATCCTCGTGCCTGCAGGCGCCCGCGGGCCGGCCTTCATGGTGGGGCCGAACTTCCGGGTGATCCTGCGCTACAACAACTCCACCAACTACGCCCTGGGCGTGGGCCTGCTCGCGCGCCAGATCGCAGGCGGCCCCGGCGTCACGGCCCCCTGGCCCCGCGACCTGCAGCCGCTGACGCGCACCCAGACCCGCGACCTGCAGAACGCCCTCAACGCCCGCGGCTTCGCGGCCGGCACCGCTGACGGGGTCATGGGCCCCGCCACGCGCGCCGGCCTGCGCCGCTTCCAGCTGAGCATCGGGCAGGTGGCCGACGGGTACCCGACGCTGGAGCTGCTGCAGAAGCTGCAGGCGCCCTGATGCCTGGCCGGCCGGCAATCAGCGCACCGGCCGCGGTGGTCTCCGCCGGGTGATTTGCGCAAACTCGACTAGTGGTGTGAGTCGGAAGTGCGCAAACAAAATTCCGCGACAGATTGCAGGATCTCGTCCGCTGTCTTGGTCCAGATGAATGGCTTGGGCGCGGCGTTGTTCATTGCGACGTATGCCCAGATCGCATTCTCCAGCGCACGGGTAGAGCAGAAGCACCCGCGCTTGATCTGGCGGACCGTGAGGATCGAGAACCAGCACTCGACCAAGTTGATCCAAGAGGCCGATATGGGCCTGAAGTGCAGATGTACGCGCGGGTGCCTGAGCAGCCAGCGCTGGATCGGACTCTTGTGCGTGCTCGCGTTATCGAGCACAAGGTGCAGGTCCAACTGAGCGGGAGTCGCTCGCTCCACCGTCTGGAGGAAGTGGCGGAACTCCACGCTGCGATGGCGCCTGTGCACTTCTGGGAACCTCTCAAAACCTAGCCAGTCTGTCCCTGACCAAGACCGAGTGAGCCTCACACAGCCATGATCACACCGCGTAGCGCCCTGAAGTTCGACCTGTTCGCAGATGCTTCGCGCCAGCACAAACGCGACGAGATGGGCGATCCGTTGCAGGTCATTGCCCGGCACATCGACTTTGCCGAGCTGGCCCGGCTGGTGGATGCACTCATCGAGCGCAGCGATGGCCGCAAGGGTGGCCGGCCGGCCTATCCCACCGAGGTGATGGTGCGCATCCTGGTCTTGAAGCGGCTGTACAACCTCTCGGACGAGCAGATGGAGTACCAGTTGCTGGACCGCGCAAGCTACCAGCGTTTTTGCCTGCTGCAGGATGCGATGAACGTGCCGGACCGCAACACGATCTGGCGCTTCGGCGAGCGGCTGGGCGTGGATGGCGCCACGGCGTTGTTCCAGGGAGTGGATGCGCAACTGCACCGCCATGGCTATATCGCCCGGGGCGGGCAGGCCATCGATGCGACGCTGATACCCGCGCCGCGCCAGCACATCGGCCGGCAGGACAGGCAGGCTTTGCAGCAGGGCCAGCAGCCGGGCTGGAGCGACGCCCGGCGCAGGCAAAAAGATGTGGATGCCACGCACACGAAGAAGCACGGCAAGAGCTACTTCGGCTACAAGCGGAGCGTGAGCGTGGACCTCAAGCACGGCTTCATCCGCAGGATCGCCACGGGCACGGCCAGCGAGCACGACGGACACCACTTCGACGAGGTGCTGGACCTGCACAACACCGGACGGGGCGTGCACACGGACAAGGCCTACGCGAGCCGGCAACGCCAGCAGCTACTCAAGGTGCTGGGCTTCGTGGACGCGATGCAACGCCGGGCCCGGCCGGGCAAGCCCCTGAGCGAGTGCCAGCAGCGGCGCAACCAGCGCATCGCAAAGAAGCGTGCCAAGGTGGAACACGTGTTCGCCGGCATCCGGCACCTGGGGGGCAAATTGCTACGCACCATCGGGCAGACCCGCGCCACGGTGGGCATGACGATGATGGCCGCCTGCTACAACATGAAGCGGCTGGCGTCCTTCCTGGACCGGGGAGTGGATGCGTTCTTCAAGCCATCGGCTGCCAAGGCACGGGTGCGCCTGCAACCGACAAAAGCGTGAGCCTTGCGGGGGCAAAGGCCCCGGGGCATGGGCTGCGGCCCACCCACCGCGCAGGTGTCCGAGCGCATTCTGGGCGCTGGAATCTTGACGACACGCCGGAAAAACTGCCTGGCGGCGGTTGTGAGAGGTGCCCTTCTGCGATGACCGTCCTCGGCGAAGCGCCTACGCCACTTGGCCACGGTCAGCGGGCTAACTCCCAGGGCAGCGGCCACCGCCCTGTTCGTCGTCGAGGGCTCAGCGCAGGCCAGCACTATGCGCGCTCGCAGCGCCAGCGCCCGGGCGGTCTTGTGCCGACTCGTCCAGCTTTGCAACGCTGTGCGATCCACATCGTTCAACTCGATGGCAACTGCGTGAGGCCGGGGCCATGGTGTGCTCCTGGGCTGGGTCGAGCGAACAGCATGGCGCAGCACTTGGGCGATGCCAACTTCTGACTCACGCCACTAGTGTCGTTCCTGCGGCGGTACGTGGATGCGTTCTTCAAGTCCGAAACCGGCACCTGCAAAGCACGGATGCGCTCGCAAACAGCGAAAGCGTGAGCTACTGTGGCCGCGAGGACCCGGGGCACGGAGGGGGCTCGGCTCCCTGAGCAGGCGCTCCCGCGCAAAGGCGCGGGAATATGCGCGGATGGAGCCCTCTTGAATTTGGGAGATTTGGAGAGCTTCTTGGATGACCTTGATACCCTGCACGGAGCCTGTAAGAGGCCCCCACTCTGGTTCTGAATGTGATGCATTGCTTCGCAGAAATAAAATCACCCATCGAATGAACTATCTATCATATAAAAATTATTAGCACTTATCCGCAATTATGCGCACATCAGAAAGAAGCAATAACATTCCCCAAGAATTCCACCAGGCAATGCGAGAAGATCATCATAGTTCTTCTCGAAGTGGAATTCACAGTCCGTCCACATCACGCCTCTCAGGAGCGGGTGTGCTTGCTGGACTAGCGCCACGAAGCAAAACCGAAACAAACACAAATATTCTCCGCAATAAACCTTTGGCTCAACTCACACCCAGTCCCGACAGAAATTTGCGGGCATTTGTCGAGGACCGACTTGAGCGAATTAAAAGACCCGCAGAGGGTTGGTTTTTTGAAAAAGCGATAGGCCCATTATCAAGTTTGAGTCCAAGAGACTTTCAGGGAATTCACGAAATCTTACAAAAAACGGATGAAGTCAAAAACATCTTTTCGTTTGGTGCTCGATCAGGTGGATTCGAACTCGCCATGCAATTCCGGCATGATATCAATCTGAATGAGTCACGGAAAGGACTAGACAATTCTTCTGCATCAAATTATCTGGATGCGATAAGCCTGGAGGAACACTCGTACACTGAGAAAAAGAAGCTTGATGGGCTTGATGTTTATAAGATGCAAAATCCATTTTGGGATATTGGGTACAAAAATGGTATTGAGCATGCCAAAAAGATGATCTTTTTCATCACCCCGGAATGGATCGCATCGCCCTATTGCCTTCAAGAGTTTAGCTGGCTTCAGGAAACCGAGAATAAAAAAATAAAGACTGCATTTTTTATATACAAAGACACGAATATGAATGACCCAGCAATCGAGGAAATTCACAAATATGCAGAAACCAACGAATCACTTGTAATGAAAGCACTCACCCCCCCGGAAAAAGGATTGCATGAAGTTTCCATCAGCAAAAGCCTCCCACTGAGTTTCAAACGATTTATGCAAAGGAATGAGTTTAATTATTTGAAAAATTTCCTATCTGAAAATCAAGAAAATCCTATCAAAAGTCAAGGAGCACAACCTCAAAACTGAAGATCAAGACCTGAGCTACAGGTGACTTGCGCAGATGACTTCACGGTAAACGCGCGTCGCAGCCCGGAGCGCTTTTCACGCTGGCTCACTTCCTCGCTGACCAAGCGGTGGAGGGAGCTTGCGATCCATTGCTCGCTTACCCGGGCAAAGTGAGGTTGACCTAGAGCGCATACACCCAACCCGGAGAATACCGGGCGGGAGCATGAATTGAACGAGAACGAAGTAAGCGTTGGAGTTTAAGCAGGAACGCCGTGCAGCAGTTCGAGACCGGCCACGCCGCCTCGACCACGGCCGCGCCATCCACGAGCAGTTGGGCGGCGAGCACGCTTGGCCGCACATGCAACGTGAACTGCTGGCACGCGGCCTGCACGTGGTGACCACCGACAGCGCATACCGCTTGCAGGTGGCGCCCCATCTGGTACGCGGCGCTGCTTTACGCGTGCAACTCTCGTCACTGGTCAGTGCTCATCGCCACGCTCACACACCCGGGAAATGAAAAAAGCCCGCAGGCCCCGGAAGGGACTGCGGGCTCGGCGCGGTGCCGCGGGGCACCGGTGCCTGGCGGACGCGGGACCGTCAGTCCGCCGTCGCCTCTTCGGGTTCCGCGGGCTCGGACTTGGCCGAGCGGTCCTTCTTCGGCAGCGGCTGGATGTCCAGCAGCACGTCGGGCGTTTCCACACCCTTCTCGTCGGTCTTGACCTCGATGTCCACCGTCAGGCGGCCACCTTCGGTCAGGCGTCCGAACAACAGTTCGTCGGCCAGCGCGCGGCGGATGGTGTCCTGGATCAGGCGCTGCATCGGGCGCGCGCCCATCAGCGGATCGAAGCCCTTCTTGGCCAGGTGCTTGCGCAGCGCGTCGGTGAAGGTGACTTCCACCTTCTTCTCGGCGAGCTGGGTCTCCAGCTGCAGCAGGAACTTGTCCACCACGCGCAGGATGATCTGCTCGTCCAGCGCCTTGAAGTTGACGATCGCGTCCAGGCGGTTGCGGAACTCGGGCGTGAACAGGCGCTTGATGTCGGCCATCTCGTCGCCGGCCTGCCGCGGGTTGGTGAACCCGATGGTGGCCTTGTTCATGGTCTCGGCACCCGCGTTCGTCGTCATGATGATGATGACGTTGCGGAAGTCGGCCTTGCGCCCGTTGTTGTCCGTCAGCGTGCCGTGGTCCATCACCTGCAGCAGCACGTTGAAGATGTCCGGGTGCGCCTTCTCGATCTCGTCGAGCAGCAGCACCGCGTGCGGCTTCTTCGTGATGGCCTCGGTCAGCAGGCCGCCCTGGTCGAAGCCGACGTAGCCGGGGGGCGCGCCGATCAGGCGGCTCACGGCATGGCGCTCCATGTACTCCGACATGTCGAAGCGGATCAGCTCGATGCCCAGGATGTAGGCCAGCTGCTTGGCCGCTTCGGTCTTGCCGACGCCGGTCGGGCCGCTGAAGAGGAACGAGCCGATCGGCTTGTCGCCCTTGCCCAGGCCCGAGCGCGCCATCTTGACCGCGGAGGCGAGCACTTCCAGCGCCTTGTCCTGGCCGAAGACCACGCTTTTCAAGTCACGCTCGATGGTCTGCAGCTTGCTGCGGTCGTCGTTGGAGACGTTCGCGGGCGGGATGCGCGCGATCTTCGCCACGATTTCCTCGATCTCGGCCTTGCCGATGGTCTTCTTGCGCTTGCTGGCCACCAGGATGCGCTGGGCAGCGCCGGCCTCGTCGATCACGTCGATGGCCTTGTCGGGCAGGTGCCGGTCGTTGATGTACTTGGCCGACAGCTCCGCCGCCGCCTGCAGGGCCGCGGTGGCGTACTTCACGCTGTGGTGCTCCTCGAAGCGGCTCTTGAGGCCCTTGAGGATGTCCACCGTCTCGGCCACCGTCGGCTCGACCACGTCGACCTTCTGGAAGCGCCGCGACAGGGCCGCGTCCTTCTCGAAGATGCCGCGGTACTCGGTGAACGTGGTCGCGCCGATGCACTTGAGCTGGCCGCTGGAGAGCGCCGGCTTGAGCAGGTTGGACGCGTCCAGCGTACCGCCCGAGGCCGCGCCGGCGCCGATCAGCGTGTGGATCTCGTCGATGAACAGGATCGCGTTTGGCTTGTCCTTGAGCGACTTGAGTACGCCCTTCAGGCGCTGCTCGAAATCGCCGCGGTACTTGGTGCCGGCCAGCAGCGCGCCCATGTCCAGCGAATAGACCGAGGCCTCGGCCAGGATCTCGGGCACGTCGTTCTGCGTGATGCGCCAGGCCAGGCCCTCGGCGATCGCGGTCTTGCCCACGCCGGCCTCGCCGACCAGCAGCGGGTTGTTCTTGCGGCGGCGGCAGAGGATCTGGATCGTGCGCTCGACCTCGTAATGGCGGCCGATCAGCGGATCGATCTTGCCCTCCTTGGCAGCGACGTTCAGGTTCTGGGTGTACTGCTCCAGCGGAGAGGCCTTCTCGCTGCGCTCGCCGCCAGCGCCCTCTTCGGCTTCCGAGGGGTTCTCGGCCTTCGCGGGCTCCGGCGGCTCGCCCTTCTTGATGCCGTGGGCGATGAAGTTGACCACGTCCAGGCGGGTGACGCCCTGCTGGTGCAGGTAGTACACGGCGTGCGAATCCTTCTCGCCGAAGATCGCGACCAGCACGTTCGCGCCGGTCACTTCCTTCTTGCCGTTGCCGGTGGACTGCACGTGCATGATGGCGCGCTGGATCACCCGCTGGAATCCCAGCGTGGGCTGCGTGTCCACCTCGTCGGTGCCTGCCACCTGGGGCGTGTTGTCCTTGATGAAATTCGCCAGCGACGAGCGAAGGTCCTCGACGTTGGCAGAGCATGCGCGCAGCACCTCGGCTGCGCTGGGGTTATCAAGCAGTGCAAGCAACAGATGCTCCACGGTGATGAACTCGTGGCGCTGCTGGCGGGCCTCGACAAAGGCCATGTGCAAGCTGACTTCCAGTTCCTGGGCAATCATGTGAACTCCTTTGTGCTTGCGGGGGAAGGGATAACGATAGATCGGGACCCGGGACCGGTTATTCAACCGGCTCGCTCAGGCATTGCAGCGGGTGGCCCGCCTTGTGTGCGGCTTCGCGCACCTGTTCGACCTTGGTGGCGGCGACGTCGCGCGAATACACACCACATACGCCTTTACCGTCCAGGTGGATCTTCAGCATGATCTGCGTGGCCGCTTCGCGGTCCTTGCCAAAGAACTCCTGCAGCACGACGATCACGAACTCCATGGGCGTGTAGTCGTCGTTCAGCATCACCACCTGGTACATCTGGGGCGGCTGGGTCCTTTGCGTGCGCCTCTCGAGCACGACCGAGCCGCCATCGTCCCGCGACGGCACTCCCGTGGGAAGCGTCGGGGTCATGGAAGGTGGTTTAGTTGCCATGCGGACCATTCTAGAGCGTCCGGGACAGTTTGCCCCAGAGCGAAAAAGCCCATTGCGGGGGTGCAAATTCCGGTCTTGCGACACGGTTTCGCATGCCGCGCGGCATGGGCGGGAATCCGCCGGAGGGAGACGCGCCGTTCCATTTGCCGGCGCCCGCCGGGATTTCAAGCCCGCACCGTGGAACGTGCCCGCGGGGCATCTCAGCCGGCGTCGTACACGACGTTCACCACCCCGCTGCCGGCCTCCGCGCTCCAGGCCGCCAGGGCCGCGTCCGAGGGGAAGAACCGGCTGCCCTCCCCGAGTTGCAGTTCCGCCACGGCCTCCTGCCCCTCGGAGCGGCAGCGCACGCCCATGCGCACGCGCAGGCCGTGCACCAGCACCTCGCCCTCGGGCGTTTCCTGGCGCTTCGGGGGGAACTCGCGCACCAGGCGCTGCACGTCCGGCGCGCAGTCGCCCACCGCCACCTGCAGGTAGCGGCCGAACTTGGCCCGCGCGCTGGCGAGATCCCAGCCCTGCATCACCTTGACGCGCAGGCCGCCGCTGAAATGGTCGAGCTGCAGGCGCCCCAGCAGCACCACGAATTCATCCTCCTTGAGCAGGTCGCGGTGGGCATTGATCACGTTCTCGTCGGCCGAGGCCTCGATCATGGCGGACTTGTCGTCCAGCTTGAACAGCGCCAGGCGCCCCCGCTGCCCGTTGATCACCCGGAAGTCGCTCACGATGCCCGCCATGATCTGCGGCTCCCGGCTGTCGGCCAGCTCCTCGATCGGGGTGCGGATGAAGCGGCGGACCTCCTTTTCCACCTCGTCGAACAGGTGGCCCGACAGGTAGAAGCCGACGGCGGTCTTCTCCTGCGTGAGCCGCTCCTTCACGCCCCAGGGAAGCATCTCCACCAGGGCCGGATCCTGGGTGCTGGAGCCGTGCGAGTCGTCGCCCATCATGTCGAACAGGCCGCCCTGGTTGGCGTTGGCGATCAGGGAGTTGGCGAAGTCGAAGGCCCGGTCGATCGACGCCACGAGCGACGCGCGGTTCATCTCGATGGCGTCGAACGCGCCCGCCTTGATCAGCGCCTCCAGCGTGCGCTTGTTGAGCCGGGTGCGGTCCACCCGCGCGCAGAAGTCGAACAGGCTGGCGAAAGGTCCCTTCGTTTCGCCGCGCGGGCCCACGCCGCGGCCCTCGCGCGCGGCGATGATCGCCTCGATCGCCTGCTGGCCGGTGCCCTTGACCGCGCCCAGCCCGTAGCGGATCACCTTGTCCGTCACCGGCTCGAAGCGGTACATGCCGCGGTTCACGTCCGGCGGCTCGAAGGTCAGCCCCATCTTCATGGCGTCTTCGTACAGCACCTTCAGCTTGTCGGTGTCGTCCATTTCCACCGTCATGTTGGCGCAGAAGAACTCGGCCGTGTAGTGCACCTTGAGCCAGCCGGTGTGGTAGGCCAGCAGGGAGTAGGCGGCGGCGTGCGACTTGTTGAAGCCGTAGCCCGCGAACTTCTCCATCAGGTCGAACACCTCGTCGGCCTTGTCCTGGCCGATGCCCTTCTCGGCCGCGCCCTTGCGGAAGATCTCGCGGTGCTCGGCCATCTCCTCGGCCTTCTTCTTGCCCATGGCCCGGCGCAGCATGTCGGCGCCGCCGAGGCTGTAGCCGCCCAGCACCTGGGCGGTCTGCATCACCTGCTCCTGGTAGACCATGATCCCGTAGGTCTCGGCCAGCACGGGTTCCACCAGCGGGTGCGGATACTCCACCGGTTCCTTGCCGTGCTTGCGGTTCACGAAGGTGGGGATCAGGTCCATCGGGCCCGGGCGGTAGAGCGCGTTCAGGGCGATCAGGTCTTCCAGCCGGCTCGGGCGCGCTTCCTTCAGCATGCCCTGCATGCCACGCGATTCGAACTGGAACACGGCTTCCGTCTTGCCTTCGGAGAACAGCCGGTAGGTCGGCGCGTCGTCGAGCGGGATGTTCTCGAACGCGAAGTTCTCCTGCCCCTTGTGGCGCTTCATGATGAACTCGCGCGCGATCTCCAGGATCGTCAGCGTGGCCAGGCCCAGGAAGTCGAACTTCACGAGGCCGATGGCCTCCACGTCGTCCTTGTCGTACTGGCTCACGGCCGACTCGCTGCCCGGCTGCTGGTAGAGCGGGCAGAAATCGGTGAGCTTGCCCGGTGCGATCAGCACGCCCCCGGCGTGCATGCCGATGTTGCGGGTCATGCCCTCGAGCTTCTGCGCCATCTCGATGACGGTCTTGACGTCCTCTTCCTTGCGCACGCGCTCGTAGAGCATGGGCTCCAGTTCCAGCGCGTAGTTGTTCTTGTCGCCTTCCTTCTTCACTTCGGGCGGATAGGCCAGCGTGTAGGACATGCCGGGCTTGCCCGGCACGAGCTTGGAGATGCCGTCGCAGAAGGTGTAGCTCATGTCCATGACGCGGCCCACGTCGCGGATGGCGGCCTTGGCTGCCATGGTGCCGAAGGTGGCGATCTGGCTCACGGCGTTCTTGCCGTACTTGTCCTTCACGTAGTCGATCACCCGGTCGCGGTTGGACTGGCAGAAATCGATGTCGAAGTCGGGCATGGACACCCGCTCCGGGTTCAGGAAGCGCTCGAACAGCAGGTTGTACTGCAGCGGGTCCAGGTCGGTGATCTTGAGCGCATAGGCCACGAGCGAGCCGGCGCCGGACCCCCGGCCCGGGCCCACCGGGCAGCCGTTCTCCTTGGCCCACTGGATGAAGTCGCCCACGATGAGGAAGTAGCCGGGGAACCCCATCTTCAGGATGGTGGCCAGCTCGAACTCCAGCCGCTCCACGTAGCGCGGGCGCTGCCTGTCGCGCTCGGCCTCGTTGCGGAAGAGGTGCTTCAGGCGCTCTTCCAGCCCTTCAAACGACGCATAGCGGAAATACTCGTCGATCGGCATGCCGTTGGGCGTGGGGAAGTCCGGCAGGCGCGGCTTGCCGAGCACCAGCGTCAGGCTGCAGCGCCTGGCGATCTCCAGCGTGTTGGCGATGGCCGTGGGCACGTCCGCGAACAGTGCCTCCATCTGGGCGCTCGACTTGAAGTACTGCTCCCGGGTGAAGCGGCGTACCCGGCGCGGGTTCGCGAGGATCTCCCCTTCCGCGATGCAGACCCGGGCCTCGTGGGCCTCGTAGTCGTCGGCGGTGAGGAACTGGGTGGGCTGGGTCGCCACCACGGGCAGGTTGAGGCGCGCCGCCAGCTGCACGGCCGCCACCACCTGGGGCTCGTCCTCCGGCCGCCCGGCCCGCTGCAGCTCCAGGTAGAAGCGGTGCGGGAACAGCCCGGCCAGCCGCAGCGCCACGCGCGCCGCGCCGGCGTCGTCGCCGCGCGTGAAGGCCTGGCCCACGGGGCCCGCCTGCGCGCCGGACAGCGCGATGAGGTCGCCGCCCAGCTCTTCCAGCCACTCCCAGGTGCACAGCGGCACGTTCTTCACGACATTGCGCGTCCAGGCGCGCGCCAGCATCTCGCACAGGTTCAGGTAGCCCTGCCGGCCCTGGGCCAGCAGGAGGATGCGGCCGGGCGGGTTGCCGGCGGTCTCGGGCTCGATGCTGACTTCCGCGCCCAGCACGGGCTTGACGCCTTTGCCGCGGGCTTCCTTGTAGAACTTGATGGCGCCGAAAAGGTTGTGGAGATCGGTGATCGCGAGGGCGGGCTGGCCGTCTTTCGAGGCCGCCTTGGCCACTTCGTCGATGCGGGCGGTGCCGTCGACGACGGAAAACTCGGTGTGCAGGCGCAAATGGACAAACATGGGGCTATTGTAGGAATCCGCCCCATCCCGGGCCCGGAGTGGGGTGCTGGCCGGCCGGTACAATGGCCCGTTGTCCGCAGCCCGCCGCACCGCGCCGGGCGTGCGCCGGCCTCCCTTTATCCGATTGTCAGAAAGCCGCTGCCATGCCGCGTTTTTCCCTGCCGCTCTTGACCACCCTGCTCGCCGCGGGCGTGCTCGCGGGCTGCTCCAGCACTACCGAAGACAAGACCGCGGGCTGGAGCCCCAACCGCATCTATTCCGAGGCGCGGGACGAGCTGAACAGCAACTCCTACGACAAGGCCGTCCCGCTGTTCGAGAAGCTCGAGGGCCGTGCCGCAGGCACCCCGCTCGCGCAGCAGGCCCAGCTGGAAAAGGCCTACGCCCAATACAAGGGCGGCGAGAAGGCCCAGGCGATCGCCACGCTCGACCGCTTCATGAAGCTGCACCCCGCGAGCCCGGCCTACGACTATGCGCTCTACCTGAAGGGCCTGGTCAACTTCAACGACAACCTCGGGCTGTTCTCGTGGCTCTCGCGCCAGGATCTTTCCGAACGCGACCAGAAGGCTGCCAAGGATTCATTCGAATCCTTCCGCGAGCTCGTCACCCGCTTCCCCGATTCGCGCTACGCGCGCGACGCGCAGCAGCGCATGACGTACATCGTCAACTCCCTCGCGCAGTACGAGGTCCACGTGGCCCGCTACTACTACCAGCGGGGCGCCTACGTGGCCGCCATCAACCGCGCGCAGATCGCCCTGGCCGACTACAAGGACGTGCCCGCGCTCGAGGAAGCGCTCTACATCCTCATCAAGTCCTACGACGCGCTCGGCATGACGCAGCTGCGCGACGATGCGCAGCGCGTGATGGCCGCCTCCTACCCGCAGAGCGAATACATGCGCAACGGGTTCAAGGCGAAGGAGGAGCCGTGGTGGAAGGTCTGGTGACGGCCGCCAGGCCGCGCAGCGCCTCTCCCCACTCCGCCTCGTCCTGAATCCGGCGCATGGGCGGCAACGCGGCCAGCAACCGCTTGCCGTAGCCCATGGTCACCAGCCGGGCGTCGGCCACCGCCAGCAGGCCGCGGTCCTGCTCGTTGCGGATCAGCCGCCCGGCGCCCTGCTTGAGCGCGATGGCCGCATCCGGCAGCGCGAAATGCCGGAAGGCACTCCTTCCCTCCTGCTCCAGGCGCTGCGACCGCGCCTCGACCACCGGATCGCCCGGCGGCGGAAACGGCAGCTTGTCGATCACCACCAGTTGCAGCGCATCGCCGGGCACGTCGAACCCCTCCCAGAACGAGGCGGACGCCACCAGCACGCACCCCGGGCGGTCCCCGCCGGCATCGGCCTCGCGGAAGCGCTCCATCAGCCGGCGCTTGGGCCAGTCGCCCTGCACCAGCACCTCGATGCCGGAACCATCGGGAAAGCGCTCCCGCAGCGCGTCGCCGATCGTGCGCAGGGCCTTCAACGTAGTGGTCAGCACCAGCGTGCGCCCGCCCAGCACGCGCGCGGCATCGCCCGTCCAGCGTGCCACCGCGGCCCCGTGGCCCGGATCGGACGGGGAAGGCAGCTGGCGCGGCACGTAGAGCGCGGCCTGGGCCGCATAGTCGAAGGGGCTGGGCACCTGCAGTACCCGGGCACCCTCCAGCCCGCAGGCTGCCGTGAACCATTTCAGCGAGGCGTCGTCGCCCAGCGTGGCCGAGGTGAATACCCAGGCACGCGGGCGCCCTCCCCACTCGCCGGAGCCCGCACCAGGCTGCGCGGCAGCCCCCGGAGCCGGCAGCGGGGAGCCGGGGCCGGGTGCGGCCCACGGATCGGGGTCGCCGCCCTCATCGCTCCAGGGCAGGTCGTCCGGCGCGCCGGGGTCGGCGTCCTTGCCGGCATCGGCGGACGGCTCCGCGGTCACCTCCTCGTGCGGAAACCACAACCTGCGCAGCGGCTGCGCGATGTCCAGGGGCACCAGACAGGCGCGCACCTGGTGCTGCCCGACCTCCACCCAGCGCACCGCATCCGGCGGGGCCGGGTCCAGGAACAGGGCGAGCCGCTCCATCACCTCCACGCAACGCTCGTGCAGCCGCACGAAATCGGGTGCGATCTCGCTGACCGTGTCGAGCGCCGCCAGCGCCTCCCGCGCCGCGGCCGACAGCCGGCCGAGGGCGTCGTCCCAGGCCGCGCGCTCCACGCCGTCGGGCACCGGCCCCGACCAGCGCAGGCGCGTTCCCGGTGCACGCGCTCCCGTGGCCATGCGCCAGTCGCGCGCGGCCCGCTCCAGCGCGGCGGCGGCGCCCTGCCAGTCCGCCAGGCCGCGAGCGAACTGCAGGCCCGCGGCCAGCACGTCGCGTGCAAGGTCCAGCCAGTGCGAGGAGCCCATCTGCGTGCCCATGAACTGCACGCCCGTCTCGTTGAGCTGGTGGGCCTCGTCGAACACCACCACGCGCACGCTGGGCAGCAGTTCCGCCACGCCCGATCCGCGGATGGCGTGGTCCGCGAAGAAAAGATGGTGGTTGATGACCACCACATCGGCCGCCATCGCCTCGCGCCGGGCCTGGTACACATGGCACTCGCGAAAGCGCGGACAGGACGAGCCCAGGCAGTTGTCGCGGGTGGAGGTGAACAGCGGCGTCGCGGCCGACCGTTCGTCCCAGCCCGGCAGTTCCGCGAGATCGCCGGTGGCGGTGGCGTGCGCCCACGCTTCCGCGCGCGCGAGCACGCGGGCGACGGCCGCATCGGCCGCCGAGGGGTGCTGGCGCGCGATGCCGAGCCGGTGCAGGCACAGGTAGCTGCCGCGCCCCTTGAGCAGGGCCGTGCGCGCGGGCAATGCCAGGGCCTGGAGCAACCGGGGCAGATCGCGGCTGTGGAGCTGGTCCTGCAGCGCCTTGGTGGCGGTGGAGATCAGCACGCGCTCCCCGCTCAGCAGCGCCGGCACCAGATAGGCGAAGGTCTTCCCGACGCCCGTGCCGGCCTCCACGACCAGCGCCCCGCCCCGCTCGATGGTTTCCGCGACAGCCGCGGCCATGGCGGCCTGCCCCGCCCGCGGCTGGAAGCGCGCCTGCGCGATCGCCAGAGGCCCGTCTTCGGCGAAAGCGGCCGACACCGCCTGCAGGAGCGTGCCGGGGTGTTCCGCGCCGGCGCTCAACCGCGGCTCCGCGGGACGCGGCAGGCGCGAGACAGTTCACAGAAAACGCGGTCCATCCCTCGATAATAGGGCTCCCCGGCCGCATGCGGCCCATTGCCGGCTTTTTCCCGCCCTTCCGATACCGCCATGACCAAACCGTTTCGTCTCACTGCGTCGACCGGTATCCACAAAGGCGACCGCGACTACCAGCAGGACCAGGTGGCGCTGATCGCGCATCCCCGGCACAACGGCTGCGTGCTCGGCGTGGTGGCCGACGGCATGGGCGGGCGCAGCGGGGGGCGCAAGGCCTCCGACCAGGTCATGATGACCGCGCGCCAGCTCTTCGAGCGCTACGCGCCCGACAGCGACGACCCGGTGGCCATGCTCCGGCACATGGTGGAAGAGGCGCACATCGTGATCCGCCTGACGGCCATTTCCTCGGAGCAGGAGCCCCACAGCACCGTGGCGGCCTTCCTCATCCATCCCCGCGGCGACTGCTACTGGGCGCATGCGGGCGACTCGCGCATCTACCACTTCCGGGGCTCCCAGCTTGTCCACCGCACCAGCGACCACTCCTACGTCCAGGCGCTGGTGGACCGCGGCGAGATCACCGAGGCCGAGGCCAACACCCATCCGCACTCCAACATCTTGGTGGGGTGCCTGGGCACCGAGAGCGACCCGCCCGTGGCCATCCACACCATCGCCCAGCTCATGCCCGGCGACACGCTCATGGCCTGCAGCGACGGGGTGTGGCATTACTTCTCGCCCGCGGAACTCGGCTCCGTCGTGGATTCGCTCACCCCGCGCGAAGCGACCGAATTCCTCATCGAGAAGGCACGCAGCCGCGCACGCGGAGGCGGCGACAACCTGTCGCTCGCCATCGTGAAGATCGAGGCACTCGCGGACGCCGCCGGACCGGCGGGCACCCGGCCCCTGCCCGCCCAGCGCTGAGCCGGACCGGGTGAAGGCTGGCGGCCGGTCAGCGGGCCGGCGCGGAACCGGCTGGCGCCGGCGGCGGAGCGGGATCGGCCGGCTCCGGCAAGGGGGCCGCCGGTTTGCGGCCGGAGGCCGCCGCTTCGGCATTGGCACGCTCGCGCTTTTCCCGGCGCTCCCGCGCGGCCTGCTGCTTGGCCTCGTAGCGTGCCCGCGCCTCGGCGGAGCGTGACGGCTGCGAGGCGGTGCGTTCGGCCTCGCTGTTGCGGTGGGACTCCTCCCGTGCGCGCTGCTGCGCCGCACGGGTGCGCGCCTCCTCCTCGCGCCGCGCACGGTCCTCGGCCTGGGCCTGGGAGCGCGATTCGGCGCGCATGGGCGCGGGGCGTTCCCCGCTTTCGATCTTCTGCCGCTGCTCGGCCTGTTTCTGCTCGATGGACTGCATCCGCAGCGCGGCCTTCTCGCGCCGCTCCGCATTGTTCAGTTCCACCTCCCGCTTGCGCAGCACCGCCTCCGCATCGCGCACCTGGGAGCGCACCGTCTCCAGGCAGTCCTCCACGGAGAAGCGCTGGTAGCAGACCGCCTCTTCCTTCTTCTTGCGCGCTTCGAGGGCGGAGCGCTCCTCCTGGATGCGCTTGCGCTCCGCGGTCCTGGCTGCCTGGGCCGTCTCGAACGCTGACTTGGCCTGCTCGGCATCGCCCTGTGCAGCGGCGGCAGCGGCGGGACCGGCCACGGCCCACAGCGCCCAGGCGACCGCCAGTGCGAGGGGGCGGAGAAGGGAGGACGGGAAAGAGTTCGGCATGCGGGAATCCTTTTGCGGGCGACTTCAGGTCAGCCCCGTGTCCACCACCCGGCGCTCGAGCGCCAGGAATTCCTTGGACTGCATTTCATTGAGGCGGGACACGGTGCGGGGAAACTCGTGCGCGAGCGGTCCCTCGGTGTAGAGCTGCTCGGGCGGCACGGCGGCCGACAGGATGAGCTTGACGCGCCGGTCGTAGAGCACATCCACCAGCCACGTGAAGCGCCGGGCCGGGGAGGCCATCGCCACGGGCATGTAGGGCACGTTGGACAGCAGCACGGTATGGAACTGCGACGCGATTTCCAGGTAGTCGTTCTGCGAACGCGGGCCGCCGCACAGCACGTCGAAATCGAACCATACCACCCCGCCGGCCTTGCGGCGCGCCCGGATCTCGCGCGCCTCGATGTGCAGCACCGGATCCTCGTCGCGGCTTTCGGCGAGCTGGTCGAAGGCGGCCTCCATCTCGGCCTCGGCCTGCGGGCCCAGCGGGCAGTGGTAGAGCCGGACCTGCTCCAGCGTGCGGCGCCGGTAGTCTGTGCCGTTGTCCACGTTCACCACCTCCAGCTTCTCGTTGAGCAGGTCGATGGCCGGCAGGATGCGGTCGCGGTGCAGGCCGCCCGGGTACAGGTCGTCGGGCTTGAAGTTGGACGTGGTGACGAAGCCCACGCCGTTGTCGAACAGCGCCGCCAGCAGGCGGTGCAGGATCATGGCGTCCGTGATGTCCGCCACGTGGAACTCGTCGAAGCAGATGAGCTTGTAGCGCTTGGCGATGCGCTCGCCCAGCACGTCCAGCGGGTTCACGGTGCCTTGCAGGCCCGCCAGTTCGCGGTGCACCTCGCGCATGAACTCGTGGAAATGCAGGCGCACCTTGCGGCGGATGGGCACCGCGTTGAAGAAGCAGTCCATCAGGAAGCTCTTGCCGCGGCCCACGCCGCCGTACATGTACACGCCGCGCGGAACGTCCGGGCGGTTGATGAGCTTCTTCAGTGCGTTGGAGCGCTTTTCCTTGTAAGCCGCCCAGTCGTCCGCGCAGCGCTGCAGCGCCTCGACGGCCCTCAGCTGGGCCGGGTCGCTGCGGAAACCCTTGGCGGCCAGCTCGGCCTCATACGCCTGCTTCACGTTCACGGACGTCTCTCCCACGCAATCATCGACCACGCATCCACATGAAAAAACAACGGCTGCCGGCACGCGGATGCGCGCGCCGGCAGCCCGGGGGAGCGCGGCGCGCTCCCGATCGGCGCGCGATCAGAAGTTGAGCGTGCGCTTGTCCACGGCCAGGGCCGCTTCCTTGGTCGCCTCGGACAGCGAGGGGTGCGCGTGGCAGATGCGCGCGATGTCTTCGGCGCTGGCCTTGAACTCCATGGCCACCACGGCTTCGGAGATCAGCTCGCTGGCCATCGGTCCCACGATGTGCACGCCCAGGATCTCGTCCGTGGCCGCATCGGCCAGGAACTTGACCATGCCGGTCGTGTCGCCCAGCGCGCGGGCACGGCCGTTCGCCAGGAACGGGAAGGTGCCGGCCTTGTACTGCACGCCATCGGCCTTGAGCTGCTGCTCGGTACGGCCCACCCACGCGATCTCGGGGCTGGTGTAGATGACCCAGGGGATGGTGTTGAAGTTCACGTGGCCGTGCTGGCCGGCGATGCGCTCGGCCACCGCCACGCCCTCTTCCTCGGCCTTGTGCGCCAGCATCGGGCCGCGCACCACGTCGCCCACCGCCCACACGCTTGGCAGGTTGGTCTTGCAGTCGGCATCGACCACGATGGCGCCGCGCTCGTCGAGCTGCAGGCCCACGGCTTCCGGGTTCAGGCCGATGGTGTTGGGCACGCGGCCGATGGAGACGATGAGCTTGTCCACCGCCAGTTCGCGGGCCTCGCCCTTGGCATCGGTGTAGGCCACCGTGACGCCCTCGCCGCCCGTCTTCACTTCGCCGATCTTCACGCCCAGCTCGACCTTCAGGCCCTGCTTGTCGAAGGCCTTCTTGGCTTCCTTGGCGATCTGCTCATCGACCGCGCCCAGGAACGTGGGCAGGCCTTCGAGGACCGTCACGTCGGCACCCACGCGGCGCCACACGGAGCCCATCTCCAGGCCGATCACGCCGGCGCCGATCAGGCCCAGCTTCTTCGGCGTGGCACCGATGCGCAGCGCGCCGTCGTTGGAGAGCACCTTCTCTTCGTCGAAGGGCACGCCGGGCAGCGCGCGGGGGTTGGAGCCCGTGGCCACGATGATCTGCTTGCCCACCAGGGTTTCCTGCGCAGCGCCGGCCACCTGGATCTCGTAGCCGCCCTCGGCTGCCTTCACGAAGGAGCCGCGGCCATGGAAGAAGCTGACCTTGTTCTTCTTGAACAGGTACAGGATGCCGTCGTTGTTCTGCTTCACGACGGCGTCCTTGCGGCCGATCATCCTGGCCACGTCGATCTTCACGTCGGTGGCCGTGATGCCGTGCTCGGCGAAATGCTTGTTGGCATGCTCGAAATGCTCCGAGGACTGCAGCAGCGCCTTGGAGGGGATGCAGCCCACGTTCGTGCAGGTGCCGCCGGGTGCGGGGCCGCCCTTCTCATTCTTCCACTCGTCGATGCAGGCCACGTTGAAGCCCAGCTGGGCGGCGCGGATGGCGGCGATGTAGCCGCCGGGGCCGCCGCCGATGACGATCACGTCGAATTGTTTGCTCATGTCGTTCTCACTGTGTCGGTTGGAGAAAGACCCACTGCCGGCTGGCTGATGGGCCAGCCACACATGTGGGTCAGTCAAGGTGTTTGGATGGCTGTGGCGTCAAATGCCGCCACCAGCCCTTGGAGCGCGCGCGGCCCAGGCCAGCGACCGCCGCGCAAGGGCCGCCCCGCAGCGCCGGCGGTGTCCCCCTTCCCGGATTGCGCAGCAAGCCGGGAGAAGGGGAAAGGCGCACAGCGCCTCAGGGGGTTGGTCCATCAAATATCGAAGAGCAGGCGGGCCGGATCTTCCAGCGCATCCTTCATCGCCACCAGACCCAGCACGGCTTCGCGGCCGTCGATGATGCGGTGGTCGTACGACATGGCCAGGTAGTTCATCGGGCGCACCACGATCTGGCCGTTTTCCACCACGGCGCGGTCCTTGGTGGCGTGCACGCCCAGGATGGCCGACTGGGGCGGGTTGATGATGGGGGTGGACAGCATCGAGCCGAAGGTGCCGCCGTTGGAGATCGAGAACGTGCCGCCCGTCATCTCCTCGATGCCGAGCTTGCCTTCCTGGGCCTTCTTGCCGAACTCGGCAATCTTCTTCTCGATGTCGGCGAAGCTCATCTGGTCGGCGTTGCGCAGGATCGGCACCACCAGGCCGCGGGGCGAGCCGACGGCGATGCCGATGTCGAAGTAGCCGTGGTAGACGATGTCGTTGCCGTCCACCGAGGCGTTCAGCACCGGGAACTTCTTGAGTGCGTGCACGGCCGCCTTCACGAAGAAGCTCATGAAGCCCAGCTTGGTGCCGTGCTCCTTGGTGAAGCTGTCCTGGAACTTCTTGCGCAGTTCCATCACCGGGGCCATGTTCACCTCGTTGAAGGTGGTCAGGATGGCGTTGGTGGACTGCGACTGCAGCAGGCGCTCGGCGATGCGGGCGCGCAGGCGGCTCATGGGCACGCGCTGCTCGGGGCGGTCGCCCAGGTTCGGCGCGGCGGGCGATGCCACCTGGGGCAGCGCCTTGGTGGGCACGCCCGTGGGGATGGCGCTCGGGGCGGCAGCGGGCTTGGCGGCGGCGCCACCGGCCACGGCGGCCAGCACGTCGCCCTTGGTCACGCGGCCGTCCTTGCCGGTGCCGGACACGGCCGAGACGGACAGGTTGTTGTCGGCCAGCAGCTTGGCGGCGGCGGGCATGGCCACGTCGCCCTTCGAGCCGCCTGCGGGGGCAGCGTCGGCCGCGGCAGCGGCCACGGCGGGCGCCTGGGCGGCAGCGGTCGGAGCCGACTGCGCGGGCGCAGCGGCGGCACCCGCCTTGCCTTCGGTGTCGATCTTCGCGATGACCTGGTCGGCCACGACGGTCGCGCCGTCGCCCTGGACGATCTCGGCCAGCACGCCGGCCGCCGGCGCGGGCACTTCGAGGACCACCTTGTCGGTTTCGATCTCGATCAGGATTTCATCGATGGCGACGGCCTCGCCGGCCTTCTTCTTCCAGGTGAGCATCGTGGCTTCGGCCACGGATTCGGACAGTTGGGGGACTTTGACTTCTACGATAGCCATGACGATTCTTTCGATTCTTTCAGAACGTGTTGTGTCGCTGTGGGATGCGGTTCGCGGGGTCGGGGTTGACGCGCTCACTTGGCGAGGACGAAGCCCTTGAGCTTGCCGAACGCGCCATCGACCAGCGCCTTCTGCTGCTCCTGGTGCAGGTGCGAGTAGCCCACGGCCGGCGATGCGGAAGCCGCGCGGCCGGAGTAGCCCAGCTTCTGCCCGTCGAGCATGTTCTCGTGGATGTAGTGCTGCACGAAGAACCAGGCGCCCTGGTTCTGCGGCTCGTCCTGGCACCACACGATCTCGGTGGCGTGCGGGTACTTCTTGATCTCGGCGGCGAAGGCCTTGTGCGGGAACGGATAGAGCTGTTCCACGCGCAGGATCGCGACGTCGTCGGCGCCCTTCTCCTCGCGCTTCTTCACGAGGTCGTAGTACACCTTGCCCGAGCAGGCGATCACGCGCTTGACCTTGTCGGCCTTCTTGTCGATGGCCTCGTTCTGCTCCGGGATCACGGTCTGGAAGCTGCCCTTCGTGAACTCGGACAGCGGCGAGGTCGCGTCCTTGTTCCGCAGCAGCGACTTGGGCGTCATGATGATCAGCGGCTTGCGCAGGTGGCGCACCATCTGGCGGCGCAGCACGTGGAAGATCTGGCTGGCCGTCGTGGGCTGCACCACCTGCATGTTGGCGTCGGCCGACAGCTGCATGAAGCGCTCCAGGCGCGCGGAGCTGTGCTCCGGGCCCTGCCCTTCGTAGCCGTGCGGCAGCATGAGCGTGATGCCGTTCACGCGGCCCCACTTCACTTCGCCGGAGGCGATGAACTGGTCGATCACCACCTGTGCACCATTGGCGAAGTCGCCGAACTGCGCTTCCCAGATCACCAGGGTGTTGGGGTCGTTGGAGGCATAGCCGTACTCGAAGCCCAGCACCGCCTCTTCGGACAGGATGGAGTCGATCACGACGAACGGGGCCTGGTTCTCGCTGGCGTTCTGCAGCGGCACGTAGGTGCCCTCGTTCCACTTCTCGCGGTTCTGGTCGTGGATCACGGCATGGCGGTGCGTGAACGTGCCGCGGCCGCAGTCCTCGCCCGACAGGCGCACCGGGAAGCCGCTGGCCACGAGCGACGCGAAGGCCATGTGCTCGCCCATGCCCCAGTCCACGTTGATCTCGCCGCGGCCCATGGCGGCGCGATCGTCATACACCTTCTTGACCAGCGGGTGCGGCGTGACGCCTTCCGGGATGGTCGTGATGCGCTCGGCCAGCCGCTTCCACTCGGTGAGCGGGATCGCGGTGTCGCCGGCATCCGTCCACTTCTTGCCCAGGAACGGGCTCCAGTCCACGGCGTACTTGCTCTTGAAGTTGGTCAGCACCGGATCGACCGTGTGCTTGCCGGCGTCCATGGCGGCGCGGTAGGCCTTGGCCATGTCGTCGCCCAGCGTCTCGCCCAGGCCCTGCGCGGCCAGCTTGTCGGCGTAGAGGCGGCGCGTGCCGGGGTGCTGGCCGATCTTCTTGTACATCAGCGGCTGCGTGAGCGCCGGCGTGTCCTGCTCGTTGTGGCCCAGCTTGCGGTAGCAGATGATGTCCACCACCACATCCTTCTTGAATTCCATGCGGAACTCGAGGGCCAGCTGGGTGGCGAGCACCACGGCTTCCGGGTCGTCGCCGTTCACGTGCAGCACGGGCGACTCGATCATCTTGACCACGTCCGTGCAATACAGCGTGGAGCGGCTGTCGCGCGGGTCGGAGGTGGTGAAGCCGATCTGGTTGTTGATCACGATGTGCACCGTGCCGCCCGTGGAGTAGCCACGGGTCTGGGCCAGCGCCAGCGTTTCCTGGATCACGCCCTGGCCTGCGAAGGCCGCGTCGCCGTGCACCAGCACCGGCAGCACCTGCTGGCCGTGCGGGTCGCCGCGGCGGTCCATGCGGGCACGCACCGAGCCTTCCACCACCGGGTTCACGATTTCCAGGTGGGAGGGGTTGAAGGCCAGCGACAGGTGGACCGGGCCGCCCGCGGTGGACACGTCGGAGCTGAAGCCCTGGTGGTACTTGACGTCGCCGGACGGCAGGTCTTCCGGGGCGGTGTGGTCGAACTCGGCGAACAGGTCCTTGGGCATCTTGCCCAGGGTGTTCACCAGCACGTTGAGGCGGCCGCGGTGGGCCATGCCGATCACGATTTCCTGCACGCCGCGCGAGCCGGCCGACTGGATCAGCTCGTCCATGGCGGCGATGAAGCTCTCGCCGCCTTCGAGCGAGAAGCGCTTCTGGCCGACGTACTTCGTGTGCAGGAAGCGTTCCAGGCCCTCGGCCGCGGTCAGGCGGTCGAGGATGTGCTTCTTCTTCTCGGCGTTGAAACTGGGCTTGCTGCGGATGGTCTCGAGCTTTTCCTGCCACCAGCGCTTCTGGTTCTGGTCGGAGGCGTACATGTACTCGACGCCGATCGTGCCGCAGTAGGTTTCGCGCAGCGCGTTGATCAGCTCGCGCAGGGGCATGGACTCCTTGCCGAAGAACGTGTTGCTCGTGTTGAACACGGTCTCCTGGTCGGCATCGGTGAAGCCGTAGAAGGAGGGTTCCAGCTCGGGAATGGAGGGGCGCTCGGTGCGCTTCAGGGGATCGAGATCGGCCCAGCGCTGGCCGACGTTGCGGTAGGCGGAGATGAGCTGCTGGACGGCGGTGCGCTTGCGGCCGAGTTCGGAGTCGGCGCCGGTGGCCACCACGACCTGGGTGCCGCCCTGCTTGGCGCGCTCCGCGAAGGCGCTGATGACGGGCTGGTGGGGGACGTCCTTGGCGTTGGAGCCATCCACGGCAGGCACGTGCTGCAGCGCATCGAAGTACTCGCGCCACGTGTCGGGCACGCTGCCCGGGTTGACGAGATAGCTCTCGTACATCTCTTCGACATAGGGCGCATTGCCGCCGAAGAGGTAGGTATTGCCCTGGTAGGCTTGATAGACGGACGTCGTCTCGCTCATTTCCGCTGACCTCCGCTTCCCTGGGGGAAGCATTAGCTGGTTGGTAAAACCTTCCGCGACACGGCTGAACCGGTTGGCGGATGCGACTGTGGCTCGGGGAAGGGCCTTGAATCTTGCGCCCACGATTGTGCCACCGATCGCAGGACGGCGCCTACACGGCCATGTCCCACAGGGCGCAGCGGCCACTGTCGCGTACATTTGCGCCAACTTCGCCACCGCCCTGCCATGAAGACCACCCTGCTGCAGAACCGCACTTTCATCGCCCTGCTGATCGCCGTCAGCCTGGCCTTCCTGGCCATCCTCTGGCCGTTCCACGGTGCGGTTTTCTGGGGGATCATCCTCGCGATCCTCTTCGCGCCCCTGCACCGCCGCCTGCTGCAGCGCATGCCCCGCCGGGCCAACCTCGCCGCGCTCTGCACCCTGTCGCTGTGCCTGCTGGTCGTCATCCTCCCGATGACGCTGATCACCCTCTCGCTGGTGCAGGAAGCCAGCCTGATCTATGAGCGCATCCGCTCCGGCCAGCTGGATTTCACCGCCTATTTCCACCAGGTCATGCAGGCCATGCCGTCCTGGGCGATGCAGATCCTCGACCGGCTCAACCTGACCACGGCGTCCGAACTGCAGGCGCGGCTGTCGTCCGTCACCGTGCAGGCCACGCAGTTCGTGGGCAGCAAGGCGATCGACTTCGGCCAGAACACGCTGCAGTTCGTGGTGAGCTTCGGCATCATGCTGTACCTGCTGTTCTTCCTGCTGCGCGACGGCCCGGCCCTGGCGGCGCGCATCCGCGAGGCCACGCCCCTCGACGAAGGCCACAAGCGCCAGCTCGCCACCAAGTTCACCACCGTGATCCGCGCCACCGTCAAGGGCAACATCGCGGTGGCCGCGGCGCAGGGCGCACTGGGCGGGCTCGCCTTCTGGTTCCTGGGCATCCAGGCCCCCGTGCTCTGGGGCGTGCTCATGGCTTTCCTGTCGCTGCTGCCCGCCGTGGGCGCGGGGCTCATCTGGGCACCGGTGGCGATCTACCTGCTGGCCACCGGCGCCGTCTGGCAGGGTGCGGGCCTGGCGGCCTTCGGCATCGGCGTCATCGGCCTGGTGGACAACGTGCTGCGTCCGGTGCTGGTGGGCAAGGACACCAAGATGCCCGACTACATCGTGCTGATCTCCACGCTGGGCGGAATGTCCCTCTTCGGGCTCACGGGTTTCGTGATCGGGCCGGTCATCGCGGCGCTGTTCATCGCGACCTGGGACCTGTTTGCGCCGCACACCCACGGGCGGTGACAATAGCGGGGGAGCCCGCAGCGCCGCGGGCCCCCTTCCCCCAGCCGTTTCCGCGCGGACCCGTGCCGCCCGCTGCACATGTCCCTGCGCCCGACTCCGCACTATCGAATGCTCCTGCTGGCGATCGCGCTGTCGGTCGGCATCGGGGCGCTCTTCGCGCGGGCCATTCTGACCATCCGCGACGATGAATGGAATTACGCGCGCGACGCCAATGCGGCGCTCGCGCGCACGCTCGAGCAGAGCATCGGCCGCACGCTCGACAGTTTCGACCATTCTCTGGCGGGCGTGGTGGAAACCCTGGCCCGGCCGGACCTCGCCGGACTGCCGCCGGACGTGCAGCACGCCATGCTGTTCGACCACTCGCTGCGCACCCGGGGCCTGGGTTCCGTGGCGGTGATAGACCCCGGAGGCAACGTGGTGGTGTCGGCCGGCGTCACGCCCGCGAAGAAGATGCCCAACCTGGCCGACCGGGACTATTTCCAGTTCCACATGCGGGAAAAGGACCGCGGCGTATACATCGGCCGGCCGATCCAGGGGCGGGTGACGGGCGAGTACAGCCTGGCGATGAGCCGCGCCTACTTCAACCGGGACGGGAGCTTCGGCGGCGTGGTCGTCGGCACGATCCGGCTGAGCTACTTCAACGAGCTGTTCGCGTCGCTCGGCCTGGGGCCCCAGAGCCTGGCCGAGATCGTACGCACGGACGGCACCGAGGTCTCGCGCTTCCCCGCGCAGGCCCAGGGCATCGGCGAACCGGTGGCCCCCCATCACCTGGAGCACCTCGCGCAGGGCCGCGAAGGGCACTTCACCGAGCCGCAGGATGAGGCGCAGGACGGCATCTCCAGGCTCTACGCCTTCCGCCGGGTGGGTGACTATCCGCTCGTGGTGTCCGTGGCGCAGTCGGTGGACAGCATCCTCTCGAAGTGGCAGCGCAACGCGGTGATCCTGGGGACCTTCGCCGCCCTGCTCATGGCGGCATGCATCGGCCTCGCCCTGCTGTTCGCACGCGAGCTGGCGCGCCGGCAGAACGTGGCCGCGCAGCTGCAGCGCGCGCAGCACGACATGCGCACCATCCTCGACAACCTGCCCTCGCTGGTCGCCTACTGGGACCGCAACCTGCGCAACCGCTTCGCCAACCAGGCCTACCTCGACTGGCTCGGCATGACCCAGGAGGAAATCCAGGGCCGGCCCATCGAGGACCTGCTGACCGCCGAGGCCTGCGAGGCGGCGCGGCCTTACCTGCAGCGTGCGCTGCAGGGCCGCAGGCAGGTATACGAGCGGTCGGTACCGATATCGTCGGGCGAAGTGCGGCACATGATGGTGTCCTGCATTCCGGACATGGACGGAGCGCAGGCCCAGGGCATCTTCGTGCAGATCGACGACCTCACGGAACGCAAGCGCATGGAAGACCTGCTCTTCGAGGAGAAGGAACTGGTCCGCCTCACGCTGCAGTCCATCGGCGACGCCGTACTCTGCACGGATGCCTCGGGCCACGTGACCTACATCAATCCCGTCGCCGAGAAGATGACGGGCTGGCAGGCCTTCCACGCCGCCGGCCGGGACATCGACGAGGTCGCCCCCCTCTACAACGCCAACGGCGTGCATGCGGAGCATCCGGCCCGCAGCTCGCTGTCCGGCGCACAGGCCCAGCCGCCGGGGCGTGGCCTCGTGCTGTTCTGCCGCGACGGCCGCCGCATGGACGTGGAAAACAGCGTCAGCCCCATCACCGACCGGCACGGGCAGATCACCGGCGCGGTGATGGTGCTGCGGGACGTGACCGAGGCCATGGCGCTGGCGCGCCGCATGGCCCACCTGGCCCAGCACGACATGCTGACCGACCTGCCCAACCGCGTGCTGCTGCAGGACCGCGCCCAGCAGGCCATCGCCCAGGCACGCCGCGACGGGCACGGCCTCGCCCTGATGTACATCGACCTCGACGGTTTCAAGCAGGTGAACGACACCCTGGGCCACGACGCGGGCGACCTGCTGCTGGTCCAGGTCGCGCGGCGCTTCACCCGCTGCGTGCGCCGCTCGGACACCGTGTGCCGCCAGGGCGGCGACGAATTCATCGTGCTCCTGCCCATCGTGGAACATCCCGGGCAGGCATGCCACGTCGCCCGCAAGGTCATGGCGGCGTGCGACGCCCCCTTCGACCTGGGGGCCGAGTCGCGGCAGATCGGCCTCAGCGGCGGCATCGCGCTGTTCCCGCAGCACGGCTCCACGTTCGAGGAGCTGGCCCGCAGCGCCGACGTGGCGCTCTACACTGCCAAGCGGGCCGGCAAGCAGCATTTCCGCATGTACTCCGGCCCCGAGCAGGAACCCGAAGCGATCCCGCCCGCCCCCTCCGGCAACGCACAGCCACCCCATTGAACGCCGTGCGGCCCCGGCTCCGGGGCCTGCGTCCGTTCCACCGCGGCGCAGCGGCTCAGGCCGTGCCGACGTCCCCCGCTGCCGCCACCAGCCGTTGCGTGTAGGGGTGCCGCGGCGCATCGAGCACCTGGGCCATCCGGCCGGATTCGACCACGTCGCCATCCTTCATGACGAGCACGTCGTGCGCCATCGCGCGGATCACGGCCACGTCGTGGGTGATCAGCAGGTAGCTCAGTCCGCGCTCCTTCTGCAGGCGCTGCAGCAGCACCAGCACCTGCTGCTGGATGGTCACGTCGAGGGCGCTCGTGGGCTCGTCGAGCACCAGCAGGCGCGGCTCCAGGATCAGCGCCCGCGCGATCGCGATCCGCTGGCGCTGGCCGCCGGAAAACTCATGGGGATAGCGCCCCAGCAGCCCCGGGAACTGCGCATGCGTCAGCCCCACGTCCGCCAATGCCGCCTCCACGCGGGCACGCCGCCCGGCCTCGCTCTCCTGCGGCGCATGCACCCGCAGGCCCTCCCCGACGATCTCCTCCACCGTGAGCCGGGGGGACAGCGACGAGAACGGATCCTGGAACACGACCTGCACGCTGCGGCGCAGCGCCTGGTTGGCCGCGCTGTTGCGCTGCACCGGAAGCTCCCATGCCCGGCCGGCGATCTGGAGGTCACCGTTGAACGGCAGCAGGCCGAGCAGCGCCTGCGCGAGGGTGGACTTGCCCGACCCCGACTCGCCGACCACGCCCAGCGTGCGGCCGGGATGGACCACCAGGTCGGCACCTTTCACCGCCACGAATTCGCCGCGCCGGAACCATCCCCGCAGGCCGGGCAGCGGCGTGGCATAGGCCACGCGCAGGCCCCGGGCACTCGCGGCCGGCACCGCCGCCCGCGCGGCGCCGGTGGCCGGGTCCGGGACCGCGCCGGACCCCACGTCCTCGGCCACGTCGCGCCGCGGCACGCTGCCCAGCAGGCGCCGGGTGTAGGCATGGGCGGGCGCGGAGAACACCTCCGCCACGCTCCCCTGCTCCACGATCACACCGCGCTCCATCACCGCCACCCGGTCCGCGAAGCGCCGCACCAGGTGCAGGTCGTGTGTGATGAGCAGCACCGCCATGCCGGTCTGGCGCTGCAAGTCCGAGAGCAGCTCCAGAATCTGGCCGCGCAGCGTCACATCGAGCGCGGTGGTGGGTTCGTCCGCCAGCAGCAGGCGCGGCCGGCTGGCCAGCGCCATGGCGATCATCGCGCGCTGGCGCTGCCCCCCGGAGAGCTGATGCGGGTAGGCGCCCGCGCGCCGCGCCGGCTCCGGCACGCCCGTCGCGGCCAGCAGTTCAACCGCCTGGACGGCGCTTTGCGCCCGCGACAGCCCCTGCTTGAGCTGCAGCACCTCGGCGATCTGCCGGCCCACGGACATCAGCGGGTTCAATGCCGTCATCGGCTCCTGGAACACCATCGCGATGTCGCCGCCGCGCAGGCCGCGCATCTCGCGCTCCGGCAGCGCCAGCAGATCCTGCGCGGGCGCACCGCCGCGCCCCTGCAGCAGGGCCCGGCCGGACACCTCCGCGTCCGCGGCGAGGCGCAGCAGGGACAGCGCCGTGATGGTCTTGCCCGATCCCGATTCGCCCACCAGCGCCAGCTTCTCTCCCGCGCCGATGTCGAAGCCCACGCCATGCACGACCGCCTTGCCGCCGAAGGCCACGCGCAGGTCCTCCACGCGCAGCAGCGGCACAGCGGAGGATGGACGAGTAGGTGCAGTGCTCATGACCGGGTAGCTTTCTGTTCCCCAACATATCCCGCGGCGTGCAAACAGGGCGGGGCCTCGGCCAGCAACCGCCGCGCAAGGGCCGCCCCGCCGCGCTGGAGGTGTCCCCCCTCCCGGCCAATCCGGGAGAGGGGGCTGAGGGCCGCGGCTCCGAGCCTGCCTGCGCAGGGTCGGACGTGCCCGAAGGGCTGACGCGTCTGGCGGCTGCACGGAGGC
This sequence comes from Acidovorax sacchari, assembly GCF_042847045.1. Taxonomy (NCBI): domain Bacteria; kingdom Pseudomonadati; phylum Pseudomonadota; class Betaproteobacteria; order Burkholderiales; family Comamonadaceae; genus Acidovorax; species Acidovorax sacchari. The sequence continues at coordinate 2,345,631 of NZ_AP035783.1, read as the reverse complement.
GCGCAGCGACTCAGGGTGGTGCTCATTGCTTCCTCGGATCGAGGGCGTCGCGCAGCGCATCGCCCATGAAGGTCAGCAGCAGCAGGGTGCTCACCAGCACGGCAAACGTGAAGATGGAAATCCACCAGGCGTCGATGTTGTTCTTGCCCTGGTTCAGCAGCTCGCCGAGCGAGGGGGTGCCGGGCGGCACGCCCAGGCCGAGGAAGTCCAGCGACGTGAGCGAAAGGATGGCCGCGCTCATGCGGAACGGCAGGAAGGTGACGACCGGCGTCATGCTGTTGGGCAGGATATGGCGCCAGATGATCTGCCGGTCGGGCACACCCAGGGCGCGCGCGGCCTTCACATAGTCCAGCTGCCGGTTGCGCAGGAACTCCGCGCGCACGTAGTCCGACAGCCCCATCCAGCCGAACAGGCTGAGCAGGATCAGCAGCAGCGCCAGGCTCGGGGAGAACAGCGCGCTGAAGATGATCAGCAGGTAGAGCTCGGGCATCGAACTCCAGATCTCGATGAAGCGCTGGAAGGCCAGGTCCGTCCGCCCCCCGAAGAACCCCTGGATCGCACCCGTCACCAGCCCCAGCACCACCCCGGTGATGGTGAGCGCCAGGCCGAACAGCACGCTCACGCGGAAACCATAGAGCAGTTGCGCGAGCATGTCGCGGCCCCGGTCGTCCGTGCCCAGCCAGTTGTCGGCAGTCGGCGCGGACGGGTTGGGCGATTTCGCGAAATAGTTCAGCGTGTTGGGGCCGTACCGGTTGATCGTGTAGAGCGCCCAGTTGCCGCCCGCGCTCAGGCGCTCCTGGATGAACGGGTCCAGGTAGTCGGTCGGCGTGTCGAAGTCCCCGCCGAAGGTCGTCTCGGGGTAGGTCTTGAACAGCGGGAAATACGTCTGGCCCTCGTAGTGCACGATGAGCGGCTTGTCGTTGCTCACCAGTTCCGCCGCCAGGCTGATGGCCACCAGGACGCAGAAGACCACCAGGCTCCAGAAGCCCAGCCGGTTGCGCTTGAAGCGCATCCACGCGCGGCGGGAGGGCGACAGCGACACCGGCGCGGGCGGGGGCGCCGCCGTGGACGGCATGGCGGCCGGAGCGGAAAGGTCGGGGGATGGAGTACTCATGCGCTCAGTCGAACTTCACGCGGGGATCGACCCACACATAGCAAAGGTCGCTGACGAGCTTGGTGACCAGCCCGATCAGCGTGAACAGGTAGAGCGTGCCCAGCACCACGGGGTAGTCGCGGCGGATCACGCTCTCGTAGCTCAGCAGGCCCAGGCCGTCGAGCGAGAACAGCGTCTCGATCAGCAGCGAGCCCGTGAAGAACGCGCCGATGAACGCCGCGGGAAAGCCCGTGATGATGGGAATCAGCGCATTGCGGAAGACATGCTTCCACAGCACCTGCCTTTCCGACAGGCCCTTGGCGCGCGCCGTGAGCACGTACTGCTTGCGGATCTCCTCCAGGAAGGCGTTCTTGGTGAGCATGGCCGTCACCGCGAAGCTGCCCGCCACCATCGCCGTCACCGGCAGCGTGATGTGCCAGAGGTAGTCCACGATGCGCGCACCCCAGTCCATCTGTTCCCAGTTGGACGACACCAGCCCGCGCAGCGGGAACCACTGCAGTTGCCCGCCGAAGACCACCAGCAGCGCCACGCCCAGCACGAAGCCCGGGATGGCATAACCCACGAGGACGAGCAGCGTGGTCACCAGGTCGAAGCGCGAACCTGCACGCACGGCCTTGGCCACGCCCAGCGGCACCGCCACCAGGTAGCTGATGAAGAAGGTCCACAGCCCCAGGCTGATGGAGACCGGCAGCTTTTCCTTCACCAGCGCCCACACCTCCTTGTTCTGGAAGAAGCTCCGCCCCAGGTCGAAGCGGGCGAACTGTCCCAGCATCTGTAAGAACCGCTCGTGCGCCGGCTTGTCGAATCCGTACAGCGCCTTGATCTGCTCCAGCCGCTTCGGGTCCACGCCCTGGTCGCCGCGGTAGCGCATGCCGCCGGACTCCAGCCCGCCCGCCCCGCCCTTGCCGGCCGCGGTGCGGGCTTCGGCGAGGTACTGTTCCACCGGCCCGCCGGGCACGAACTGGATCACGACGAAGGTGAGCAGCAGCACGCCCAGCAGCGTGGGCAGCATCAACAGGAGGCGTTTGGCGATGTAGGCGAACATGGTGGCGCGCGGTGTAATCCAAAGCTTCAGTGATCGACGGCGCTGCGCGCCACCCACGCCCGCTGAAACCGGCACGGCATCACCCATCCGATGGCCGCGGAGCAGGCCATGCCAGCAGGCGCCGTGGAACTGGCTTCGCCAGGCCACCGGCGTCGTCCCCCTGCCCGCCGTGCGCAGCACGGCGAGAGCGGGGGGAAGGCGCGCAGCGCCTCAGGGGGGTGATCCCTCACTTGCTCCACCAGGAAAACATCGCCCACTCCTCGGCTTTCGCATAGGGCGGCATGGGCGCGTGGTAGGCCAGGCGCTGCTGGTTGTACACGATGCGGTGCGCCGACAGCAGCCACTGCGGGATGAGGTAGTGGCTGTGCATGATCACGCGGTCCAGCGCGCGGCAGGCGGGCAGCAGTTCGGCCTTGGATTTCGCCCGCGTCAGCGCGGTCGCGAGCGCATCGACCGCCGGGCTCTTCACGCCCGCATGGTTGCTGCTGCCCTCCACGTCGGCGCGCTGGCTGCCGAACAGCTCCAGCATGTCCTGGCCCGGGTTGTAGGTGCCGGGATAGGCGAGAGTGATCATGTCGAAATCGAACTTGTCCAGCCGCTGCAGGTACAGCGCGAAATCCACCGAGGTGAAGCGCAGCGTGATGCCCAGCTTCTCGAGGTTGCGCATCCAGGGCGTCACCGTGCGCGCGCCGACCTCCTTGCTGTCGAGATAGTCGATCACCATGGGCTCGCCCTGCGCGTTGCGCAGTGCGCCGTCGCGGTAGGTCCAGCCGGCATCGGCCAGCAACTGGCGGGCGCGGCGCAGGTTGTCGCGCAGGGAATGCCCCTCCCCTTCGGTGGACGGCGGCGTGTACATCGGTCCGAACACGCTGTCCGGCACCTTGCCGCGCCACGGCTCCAGCAGGGCCAGTTCCTCCGGTCCCGGCGTGCCGGTGGCCTGGCAGTCGGTATTCCCGAACAGATCCACCACGCGCGGGTAGCCGCCGTAGAACATCTGCCGGTTCATCCAGTCGTAGTCCAGCGCCAGCCCCAGCGCCTCCCGTACCCGCGGGTCCTTCAGCATCGGCCGCCGCGTATTGAGCACGTAGCTCTGGAACCCCGCGGGCAGGCGGTGCTTGAGCTCCGTCTTCACCAGCACGCCCTGCCGGAACAGCTTGCCGTCGATGCGGCGCGCCCAGTCGCCGGCCGAATACACGGTCATGAAATCGAACTCGCCGGCCTTCACGGCCTCCAGCCGCGCAGTGTTGTCCTTGTAGATCTTGACCGTGATGCGATCGAAGTTGTAGGCGCCCCGGTTCACGTTCAGGTCGCGGCCCCAGTACTGCGGGTCGCGCACGTAGGTGATGTCGCGGCCGAACGCCACCGGGCCGATGCGGTACGGGCCGCTGCCGATGGGGATGTCGGTCACGATCTCGTCGAACCGCTTCGCCTTGCCGTCCGCCTGGCGCCCCCAGGCGCGGCTGAAGATCGGCAGGGCACCCACGGTGAGCGGCAGCTCGCGGTTGGGGTGCTTGAAGCGGAAGCGCACCGTGCGCCGGTCAATCACGTCGGCCCCCGCCACCTCCTGCAGCAGCGTCGCGTAGCTCGGCGACGCATGGGGCCCGATCAGGGTTTCGTAGGTGTACTTCACGTCGGCGGCCTCGACCGGGCTGCCGTCGTGGAACCGCGCCTCGGCCCGCAGGCGGAAGGTGGCGCTGAGACGGTCTTCCGCCACCTGAACGTCCTCGGCCAGCAGCCCGTAGCCCGAGGCCGTCTCGTCCATGGAGCCCGTGAGCAGGCTCTCGAACAGCAGGTCCGACAGGTAGGCTGGCGGCGACCCCTTCATCGTGAACGGGTTGTACTTGTCGAAGGTGGAATAGCGCAGGTTGCTCACCATGCGCAGTTCGCCGCCCTTGGGTGCCTCGGGATTGACGTAGTCGAAATGGGCGAAACCCGGCGGGTACTTGAGATCGTCCCACAGCGCATAGCCATGCGCAGCCCACGCCGGCACCGCGCACAGGCAGCTTCCCCACAGCAGACAGATCTTCCAGAACCGCATGCGACAATTCTGCACTACGGGGGCGGCGCCTCGCCACCCCACCGTCCCATCCTGGCACAGGCTGCGCCGCGCAGCCTTCCGACCGCCACCCCTACCCGCATTCACTGGAGAACAACCCATGGGTTTCCTGACCGGCAAGAAGCTGCTCATCACCGGCGTGCTGTCCAATCGTTCCATCGCCTACGGCATCGCCAGGGCCTGCCACGCCCAGGGCGCCGAGCTGGCTTTCAGCTACGTGGGCGAGCGTTTCAAGGACCGCATCACCGAATTCGCTGCCGAGTTCGGTTCCAGGCTGGTCTTCGATTGCGACGTGGCGAGCGACGAGCAGATCGATCGCATGTTCGCCGACCTCTCCACCACCTGGCCGAAGTTCGACGGCTTCGTGCACAGCATCGGCTTCGCGCCGCGCGAGGCGATCGCCGGAGACTTCCTCGAGGGCCTGTCGCGCGAATCGTTCCGCATCGCGCACGACATCAGCGCCTACAGCTTCCCCGCCATGGCCAAGGCCGCCCTGCCCTACCTGAACGACAAGGCCGCCGTGCTCACCCTGAGCTACCTGGGCGCCTTGCGCGCCGTGCCCAACTACAACACCATGGGCCTGGCCAAGGCCAGCCTGGAAGCCAGCGTGCGCTACCTGGCCGAATCGCTGGGCCCGAAGGGCATGCGCGCCAACGGCATCAGCGCCGGCCCGATCAAGACGCTGGCCGCCAGCGGCATCAAGGACTTCGGCAAGCTGCTGGGCACGGTGGCCGACGCGTCGCCCCTGCGCCGCAACGTGACCATCGAGGACGTAGGCAATGCTGCGGCCTTCCTGCTGTCCGACCTCGCCAGCGGCGTGACGGCGGAAATCATGTATGTGGACGGCGGCTTCAGCCAGACCGGCGGCATCAGCCGCGACAGCGCCAACCTGGCCTGAGCACGCCCCTGCGCGGCGGCCGGCATGGGGTGCCGGCAGTTGCGGACAGCCCTGCGGGCTTACTTGGGCAGCAGCACCTTGTCCACGACGTGGATCACGCCGTTGGACTGGTAGACATCAGGGATGGTGACGGTGGACATGCCACCCTTTTCATCCGTCAGCGCGATCGACGAACCGCTGGCCCTGGCCGTCAGCGTGCCGCCAGCCACGGTCTTCAGGCTGGCCGAGCCCTTGCCGTCGGCGATCATTTTCGACAGGGCGGCCGCGTCGATCTTGCCCGGCACGACGTGGTAGGTCAGCACCTTGGTCAGCGTGGCCTTGTTCTCCGGCTTGAGCAGCGTATCCACCGTACCCGCCGGCAGCGCGGCGAAGGCCGCGTTGGTGGGCGCGAACACCGTGAACGGACCCGGGCCCTTGAGCGTATCCACCAGACCCGCGGCCTTCACGGCAGCGACCAGCGTGGTGTGGTCCTTGGAGTTCACCGCGTTGTCGATGATGTCCTTGGTGGGGAACATCGGCGCGCCGCCGACGGTCACCTGAGCGAAAGCGGGCAGTGCGGCTGCGGACAGGGCGAGCGTGAGGCTGGCGGCTGCGAGGCGGGCATTCAGGCGGAAGGTCATGGAAGTCTCCGTTGGATCATTGGGGTGGACTGCCGCCCGACGATTCGTGCGGCTGCACACTCATACGGGCCATGGCGCCGCCCGGATCAAGCCCTGTGCCCATTCCATGCAAGAAAGCCCGGAGGCGCTTTCACGCCACCGGGCTTCCGTGAGCGGGACGATCCGCCGTGCGTGGCGTCAGATCGTCCGGCCGAACGGCCCGTCGCTGCCCACCTGCACGATGTCCTCGGCGTCGGGCGCGTCCTTGCGGCCACCGCGGCGGCCAGGCTTGGGTTGCTCCACCCGCGTCACGCAGTCGGCGTAGTAGCGCACGTGGCCGTTGTCGTCCTCGATCTCCACCAGGCCGTGGATATCGGTCTCGAAGCCCGGGCAGAGCTTGGCGAACTCGCGCGCGAACTTGAGGTAATCCACGATCTTCTTGTTGAAGACCTCGCCCGGGATCAGCAGCGGGATGCCCGGCGGGTACGGCGTGATCAGGCTGGTGGTGATGCGGCCTTCCAGGTGGTCGATCTCCACGCGCTCGGTCTTGCGGTGCGCGATGTGGGCATAGGCGTCGCTGGGCTTCATGGCCGGCGTCAGGTCCGACAGGTACATCTCGGTCGTCAGCCGCGCGATGTCGTACTTGGCGTAGAGCGCATGCACGTGCTGGCACAGGTCCTTCAGGCCCATGCGTTCGTAGCGCTTGTGCTGCTGGCAGAACTCCGGGAGGATCCGCCACATCGGCTGGTTCTTCTCGTAGTCGTCCTTGAACTGCTGCAGCGCGGCCAGCAGCGTGTTCCAGCGGCCCTTGGTGATGCCGATGGTGAACATGATGAAGAAGCTGTAGAGCCCCGTCTTCTCCACCACCACGCCGTGCTCGGCCAGGTACTTCGTCACGATGGACGCGGGAATGCCGGTCTTGTCGAACTTGCCGTCCAGGTTCAGCCCGGGCGTGACGATGGTGGACTTGATCGGGTCCAGCATGTTGAAGCCGTCGGCCAGCTGGCCGAAGCCGTGCCACTTGCTGCCGTTCTTTTTGCCCTTGCCGTCGCTGCGAATGATCCAGTCCTCGGCGCGGCCCACGCCCTCGTCAGCCATCTTCTCGGGGCCCCAGACCTTGAACCACCAGTCGTCCTTGCCGAACTCCTCTTCCACCTTGCGCATGGCACGGCGGAAGTCCAGGGCTTCGAGCAGGCTCTCTTCAACGAGCGCGGTGCCGCCGGGCGGCTCCATCATGGCCGCGGCCACGTCGCAGCTGGCGATGATGCTGTATTGCGGGCTGGTCGAGGTGTGCATCAGGTACGCCTCGTTGAAGAGCGGGCGGTCCAGCTTCACCGTCTGCGAATCCTGCACCAGCACGTGGCTCGCCTGGCTGATGCCGGCCAGCAGCTTGTGGATGGACTGCGTCGCATACACCACGGAATGCTTCGGGCGCGCACGCTTCTTACCCATGGCGTGGTAGCTGCCGTAGAACGGGTGGAATGCCGCATGCGGCAGCCAGGCCTCGTCGAAGTGCAGGTTGTCCACGTAGCCGTCCATCATCGACTTGATGGTCTCGGTGTTGTAGAGCACGCCGTCGTAGGTGGACTGCGTGATCGTCATCACGCGCGGCTTCACCGTCGTGGCGTCCACGCCCTTGAGCAGCGGGTTGGCGCGGATCTTCGCCTGGATCGCGTCCTTCTCGAACTCGGCCTGCGGGATCGGGCCGATGATGCCGAAGTGGTTGCGCGTGGGCTTCAGGAACACGGGGATCGCCCCGGTCATGATGATCGAGTGCAGGATGGACTTGTGGCAGTTGCGGTCCACCACCACCACGTCGCCCGGCGCCACCGTGTGGTGCCACACCATCTTGTTCGAGGTGCTCGTGCCGTTGGTCACGAAGAAGCAGTGGTCGGCGTTGAAGATGCGCGCCGCGTTGCGCTCGGATTCGCCGATGGCCCCGTTGTGGTCCAGCAGCTGGCCCAGTTCCTCCACGGCATTGCACACGTCCGCTCGCAGCATGTTCTCGCCGAAGAACTGGTGGAACATCTGGCCCACGGGGCTCTTGAGGAACGCCACGCCGCCGGAGTGGCCCGGGCAGTGCCACGAATAGGAACCGTCTTCCGCATAGTCCAGCAGCGCCTTGAAGAACGGCGGCTGCACGCTCTCCAGGTAGCTCTTGGCCTCGCGGATGATGTGCTTGGCCACGAACTCCGGCGTGTCCTCGAACATGTGGATGAAACCGTGCAGTTCGCGCAGGATGTCGTTGGGCAGGTGGCGCGCGGTCTTGGTCTCGCCGTGCACGTAGATCGGCACGTCCGCGTTCTTGCGGCGCACCTGGGTGATGAAGTTGCGCAGGCTCAGCACGATCGGGTCCAGCCCCGAGCCCAGCGTGAACTCCTCGTCGTCGATCGACAGGATGAAGGCGCTCGCCCGGCTCTGCTGCTGCGCGAACTGCGACAGGTCACCATAGCTCGTCACGCCGAGCACCTCGAACCCCTCGGCCTCGATCGCCTGCGCCAGGGCCCGGATACCCAGGCCCGAAGTGTTCTCGGAACGGTAGTCCTCGTCGATGATGACGATGGGAAAGCGGAATTTCATGCACAGCCTCCGAGCAAGCGGGCCCAAAAAACGAAATAGGCGCGAAGTGTAAGGAATAACGATGTCATACCTTTGAAGACATCGGCATTTGACCCAGAATGGACGGGAAAGCACCGGCTCCGCCGGGCACGGACATGCGAGGAGGACACCCGTGATGCAGCATTCCACCCTCTGGTGGCTGATGGCCGGCGCGATGGTCGCCGCCGAACTCGTGACGGGCACCTTCTACCTGCTCATGCTGGCCGTCGGCCTCGTGGCCGGCGCACTGGCGGCCCACGCCGGCCTGCCGATCACCACGCAGCTCGTGGCAGCCGCCTGCGTGGGCGCGGGCGGCGTCGTTGCCTGCCACCAGCTGCGCCGCCGCCGCATGGCCGCCGTGCAGCCCGCCGCGAGCAACCGCGACGTGAACCTCGACGTCGGCGAAACCGTGCAGGTGCCCGCCTGGAACCCTGACGGCACGGCCCAGGTGCGCTACCGCGGCGCGCAGTGGACGGTGGTGCTGCGCAGCGGCCCGGCGGGCGCGGCCACCGCCCTGCCCGGCACCTACCGCGTGGCGGAGGTGGTCGGAAACCGGCTGGTGGTGGACGCGGCCGCCTGAGCGGCACGCGCCACGCCCTCCGGCCCGGCCACGCGGCCGCATTGCCACACCCGCGTTTTTTTCCTTCCGCCTGCGCCCCGGCGCAGGGTTCCTTCAATCCCGTTCTCCGCCCGGCTCCAGGGCAGCAAAGGACTCCATGGAAATCGCCCTCATCCTCTTCATCATCGCCGGCATCTTCGTCGCACGCTCCATCAAGGTCGTGCCCCAGCAGAACGCCTGGGTCAAGGAGCGGCTGGGCAAGTACGCCGGCACGCTCACGCCCGGGCTCAACTTCCTGGTGCCCTTCGTCGATCGCGTCGCCTACAAGCACAGCCTCAAGGAAATCCCGCTGGATGTCCCCAGCCAGGTCTGCATCACGCGCGACAACACCCAGCTCCAGGTGGACGGCATCCTCTACTTCCAGGTCACCGATCCCATGCGCGCGAGCTACGGATCGAGCAACTACATCATGGCCGTCACGCAGCTCGCGCAGACGTCCCTGCGCAGCGTGATCGGCAAGCTGGAGCTCGACAAGACCTTCGAGGAGCGCGACATGATCAACGCCCAGGTCGTGGCCGCCATCGACGAGGCTGCCCTCAACTGGGGCGTGAAGGTGCTGCGCTACGAGATCAAGGACCTGACCCCGCCCAACGAAATCCTGCGCGCCATGCAGCAGCAGATCACCGCCGAACGCGAGAAGCGCGCCCTCATCGCCGCATCGGAAGGCCGCCGCCAGGAGCAGATCAACATCGCCACCGGCGAGCGCGAGGCCTTCATCGCCCGTTCCGAGGGCGAGAAGCAGGCGCAGATCAACAACGCCCAGGGCGAGGCCGCGTCCATCACCGCCGTGGCCGAGGCCACGGCCCAGGCCATCGAGCGCGTGGCCGCCGCCATCCGCCAGCCAGGCGGCGAGCAGGCCGTGCAGCTCAAGGTGGCCGAGCGCGCCGTGGACGCCTACAGCCGCGTGGCCGCGGACGCCACCACCACCCTGGTCGTGCCCAGCAACATGACCGAGGTCTCCACCCTCATCGCCTCCGCCATGAAGATGGTCCAGGGCACGCAGCGGCCCTGAGCGCGGACCGCGGCGAGGCACGACACCACCGACTGCTCGAAAAATTCCTGCGCCAGTTCGCGGGTAGCCATCGGAATCACTGCTATACTTGCGGGCTTCCGGAGAGGTGGATGAGCGGTTTAAGTCGCACGCCTGGAAAGCGTGTGTGGGCTAATCCCCACCGCGGGTTCGAATCCCGCCCTCTCCGCCAGATGCAAAGCCCAAGTAGTCCGACTACTTGGGCTTTTTTCGTTGTGCCGGGCCTGCTCCTGTTTCCACGGCGCGAGGCAATGCACGATGCCCGCTGCCATCGGTCCCGGTTCACGCCACGCGGTGCGCCTGCACCAACCTTCTCCGCAACGCTTCCGCCACGGTCCCCAGCACGCGGTCCCGCCGCTGCAGCAGCCCCAGCGTACGCCACACCGCGGGATCGGTGAGCGGCACGCCGCAGAGTTCCGGATGGGTCGGCCGCAGCGCCAGTTGCGGAATGGCGGCGAGCCCCATCCCGGCCTCCACCAGAGACAGCGTGCCGGACAGGTGGTTGCATTCGTGCCAGGCCACGGGCTTTTCCGGCAGGTCGGCCACGGCCTGGTCCAGCAGCAGCCGGTTGCCGCTCTGCTGCGACACCGACACCAGGCGCTGCCCCGCCAGCTCCGGCCAGCCGATCGCCTCGCGCGCCGCCCACGGGTGGCTTCTCGGCATGGCCAGCACATAGCGCTCCCGCACCAGGGCCTCGAACCGCAACGCAGGCTCCTGGCTGCCCATGAAGCCCAGGCCGAAGTCCACGTCGCCCCGCACCACGGCATCCAGCACCTGCCGGGCGCTGTCTTCCACGAGATGCACCTGGACTTCCGGCTCGCCGGCCGCGAACTCCCGCAGGATCGGAGGCAGCAGGTTCGATGCGACGGACGGGATGCAGGCGATGGCCACCCGCCCCCGGCGGCGTTGCAGTTGGTCTCCCACGCGCTGCACCGCGTCGTCCAGCCCCGCCAGCGCGGCCTGGGCCTCGCGCAGGAAGTCGTGGCCCACGGCGGTCAGATCGACGTGGCGCGTGGTGCGCTCCAGCAGCTGGGCGCCCACGGCCGCCTCCAGCCGCTCGACGCGCCGGCTGAGCGCGGAAGGCGATACGAACAGCGCATCGGCCGCGAGCCGGAAGCTTTGCTTTTCAGCCGTGGCCACGAAGGCCATCAGTTCGCCCATGTCGAATTTGATGCGTCGCATGCAACAGTCACTCTGTAAATTGCAATTCACAGAATATTACCGACTCCCTAGCATGGCGGTCTTGCCGAGTTGAGCGGCCCCAGAGACAGATACCAGGAGACAACATGCAAAGACGCACCGTGACCGTGGCCGCCGCATTGGCCGCCGGACTTTCCCTCATCGCCTCCACAGCGAGCGCCCAGGATTTCCCCCCGAAGAAGCCGGTGACGCTGGTGGTCGGCTTCGCTGCAGGGGGCTCCGCCGACATCGCAGCGCGCGTGATCGCCAAGAAGCTCGGCGAAAACATCGGCCAGACCGTGGTGGTGGACAACAAGCCGGGCGCTGGTGGCAACCTTGCCCATGCCCAGGTGGCCAAGGGTCCCACCGATGGCTCCATGCTGCTGTTCGGCTCCATCGGGCCGCTGAGCATCTCTCCCCACTTCATGAAGGTCGGCTACGACCCGCTCAAGGACCTCGCCCCCATCACCATGGGCGTGACCTTCCCCAACGTGCTGGTCGTGCCGGCCAGCACCGGCATCAAGACCCTGGGCGAATTCGTGGCCCGCGCCAAGCGGGAGCCGGGCAAGCTGGATTTCGCCTCCACCGGCCCGGGATCGGCCTCCCACCTGGCGGGTGAGCTGCTCAACGACATCGCGAAGATCAACACCGTGCACGTGCCGTACAAGGGCGGCGCCCCGGCCCTGCAGGACGTGCTGGGCGACCGCGTCACCTCGTTCTACGCGGCGCCGCCCACGGCCCTGCCCCACCTGGAATCCGGCAGGCTGGTCGCCCTGGCGACCACCGGGCTGACCCGCCCGGCCTACCTGCCCAACGTGCCCACCGTCGCCGAGACCTACCCCGGCTTCAACGCCACCAACTGGTACGCCTTCGTGGCGCCCGGCAAGACGCCCAAGGCGCTGCTGGACCGCTGGAACACCGAACTCGTGAAGGTGCTGAACGCGCCCGACGTGCGCGACAACCTGCTCAAGCACGGCCAGACCGCCGCCCCCGGCAGCCGCGAGGAACTGGGCAAGTTCATCGCCGCGGAAAACGAGAAATGGGCCCGCATCATCCGCGAGCGCAACATCACCGCGGACTGACGCCGGCTGGCACGACGGATTCGAACAGACCATAAAAGGAGACAAACCATGCAAGCCCCCCTTCCGAAACCCCTGCCCGCCTCCGGCCTGCGCCGCCGCACCCTGGGCTCGCTGCTGGGCGCCGCGGCCCTCACGCTGAGCCTGGCCCTGGGCGCAGCGACCCCGTCGGCCGTGCAGGCGGCGGAAATCCGCGTCGTCACCTCCGGCGGCTTCTCGGCCGCCTACGACCAGCTCGTGCCGCTCTACGAGCAGGCCACGGGCAACAAGGTCACCACGGCGCGCGGCGCCTCCATCGGCAACGCGCCGGACTCGATCCCCAGCCGCATGGCGCGGGGCGAGCAGTTCGACATCGTGATCCTGGCCGACTCGGCACTGGACAAGCTGATCGAGCAGGGCAAGGTGCAGGCGGGCAGCCGCGTGGACCTCGCGCGCTCCATGATCGGCATGAGCGTGCGCAAGGGCACGCCCCGCCCAGACATCAGCACCGTGGATGCCCTCCGGCAGACCCTGCTGAACGCCAGGTCGATCGCCTACTCGGCCAGCGCCAGCGGCACCTACCTGTCCACCGAGCTATTCCAGCGCCTGGGCGTGGCCGAGCAGATCAAGGACAAGGCCAAGAAGATCTACAGCGAACGGGTCGGCGCCGTCGTGCTGCGCGGCGATGCCGAGATCGGCTTCCAGCAGGTGAGCGAACTGCTGCCCTTCAAGGAGCTGGATTTCGTGGGCCCGCTGCCGGACGAAGTGCAGCAGCGCGTGTTCTTCTCGGCGGGCGTGGCGACCGGCTCGCCGGAGCCGGAGGCGGCGCGCCACCTGATCCGCTTCCTGGCGGCCCCCGCGGCCGCGGCCATCGTGCGCAGCACCGGCATGGAGCCCGCTGCGGCCCGCTGATCGCGCCCTGACGGAACCCGGGGCATCGAGGGCACTTCCGGTGTGCCCGGCCCTTCCCTTCCGGCCTCCTGTCCTTCTCCAAGAGCCTGCGGGGCATCGCAGGATGCATCGCCGCGCATGCACGCAGGCGGCGATGCGTTGCTGCGCGGCCCGTTTTCCTGAAAGCACACCATGAAACTCCACCGCATCGCGATGGCGGCAGCCGCCTGCGCGCCGTTCCTGGCCTCCGCGCAAAGCAGCGTCACCCTCTACGGTATCGCCGATCTCGGCATACGGCATACCTCCGGCATGACGGCGACCTATGCGCCCAGCCCCACCTCGGCCACGGGCATCGCGAGCGGCGTGGACAACACCAGCCGCTTCGGCCTGCGCGGCCGCGAGGATCTGGGCGGTGGCCTGCATGCCGTGTTCAACCTGGAAACCGGGCTGAACCTCGATACCGGCACCCAGGCCAATGCCACGAAGTTTTTCGACCGCGCGGCCATCGTCGGGCTGGGAGGCGGCTGGGGCACGGTCACCGCCGGCCGCCAGACCAACCTGCTGGCCGATGCCATCAGCCCCGTCGATCCGGTGGGCATGCGCTTCGCGTCCTTCAACCCGAACATCGCCACCACCGCGCTCAGCAGCCACGGCCTGGGCACCGAGTACGGCCCCGCGGGCGCCACCAACGGCTCCTACCGGCTCGACAACGCGCTCAAGTACGTCGGTCGCTTCGGCCCGGTGACTGCACGGGCCATGTACGGCTTTGGCGAGAACGCCGCGGGCGCCAGCCTGCAATCCTCCCGCGGCGCAGGCCTGGCCTATGCGGCGGGAGGCCTGACCGTGTCCGGGGCCTACCAGAACTTCAAGTCGCCCGCCGGGCTCGCGCTGGACGCGGCCACACTGGGCGTCGCCTACCAGTTCGGCAGCGTCAAGCTCACGGCGAACACCGGCCGAAGCAAGGCGGAAACGTCTGCCACCGCACGCACCGTGCAGCGCGTGCATTCGGTCGGCGGCACCTGGGCCGCGACCCCGGCCATCGACCTGACGGCGTCGGTGTACCGCCTCGATCGCGACCGCAGCGGCCTGCAGGGCGACGGCTATACCCGCGCCATCCTGTTCGCGGAATACAAGCTGTCGCGCCGCAGCCGGCTGTACGCCGAGCTGGACCGCACGAACTGGCGCAGCGGCTACCAGGGCGCGGCCAACAAGAGCGCGGCGACCGGCGTCACGGCCGGCGTGATGCATACGTTCTGACCCTGGCACGCGCCCGCACCGGCTGCATCGCTCAGTCGGGCTTGATCTGCGCCCGCGCGATGACTTTCTTCCAGCGCTCCTGCTCGGCCGCGATGAACTGCGCGAACTGCGCCGGCGTGCCGCCGATCGCCTCGGCCGCGTCGCCGGACAGCCTGCGCTGCGACTCGGGTGCCTTGACGGCCTTCATGGTCTCCGCGGCGAGCTTGTCGATATGGTCCTGCGACATGCTGGCGGGCGCGAGCATGCCGTACCACTGGGTCATCTCGAAACCCGGGAAGCCCTGCTCGGCCACGGTGGGTACGTCCGGCAGCTGCGGCAGGCGCTGCGCCGACCCGGTGGCGATGCAGCGGACCTTGCCGGACTTGATGAAGGGAATGATGGCGGCGGCACCGATGGCGGACGCATCCACGCGGCCCGAAAGCAGGTCGGTGAGCATCGGGCCGGTCCCCTTGTAGGGCACGTGCAGCATGAAAACCTCGGAGGTCATCTTGAGGTACTCGAACGCCAGATGCCCGGCGCTCCCGTTGCCCGCGGAGCCGTAGCTCAGCTTGCCGGGATTGCGCTTGGCGTGGGCGATGAACTCGCGCAGGTTCTTCGCCGGCACGTCCGGGTGCACCACGTAGAGGCTGGGCACCTTGGCCAGCAGGCTCACGGGCTTGAAGTCCTTCGGCGACCAGGGCAGCCTGTCGAAGATGTAGGGGTTGACGGCCAGCGTGCCGATGTGCCCCAGGATGATCGTGTGCTGGTCGTCCGCACGCGCCACCTCGGACATGGCGATGTTGCCGGCGGCGCCGGGCTTGTTGTCCACATACACGTTCTGGCCCAGCGTCCTGGACAGCTCCGCGGCGGTGGAGCGAGCGACGATCTCTGAACTGCCGCCCGGCGCGAACGGCACCACGAACCGCAAGGACTTCGAAGGCCACGCTGCCTGCGCCCCCGCGAGGCCGGGCCACAGGCCCAGGCCGCCGGCTGCCGCCCCGGCGACCAGCAATTGCCGGCGCCCGGCAACAAAAGGGCGGGACTCCGCCTTGGAATGGAAGGAGGTCATGGGCAATCCTGCGCGTTGTCGAAAGCGCCGATCATGCCGCCGCCACGTGCAGGCGGCACCGCTCCGCTGCCCCCTGTTTACCCTGATGGACGCCCACCGCGAGGCAGGCGCCAACGGACACCCGCCGGAGGTTCAGGCCCCCGGCTCCGCCACGGGCACGGGTAGTGCCTGCGGCTGCTTGCGCTGCCGGAAGAAGGCCACGACCTGCCAGAGGATGAAGGCACCCACCAGGCTGAGCAGCGTGCCGCTGATCGGCCGCGACATGAACACGCCGAAGCTGCCGCGCGACAGCAGCATGGCACGGCGGAAGTTCTCCTCCAGCATGGGCCCCAGGATGAAGCCCAGCATCAGCGGCGACGGGTCCAGCTCCAGCCGCATGAACAGGTAGCCCAGCACGCCGAACACGACGGTGATGTAGATGTCGTCCAGGTTGTTGTTGATGCTGAAGGTACCGATGCAGCAGAAGAACAGGATCGCCGGGAACAGCACGTTGTACGGGATCTTGAACACCGACAGCCAGTAGCGCACCAGCGGCACGTTCAGGATGAGCAGGAAGCAGTTGCCGATCCACATGCTGGCCACCAGCCCCCAGAACAGCTCGGGGTGGCCGGCGATCATGTTGGGACCGGGCTGGATGCCCTTGATGATGAACGCGGCCATCATCAGCGCCATCACGGCGTTCTCGGGAATGCCGATGCTCATCAACGGGATGAAGCTGGTGCGCGCCGCGGCCTCGTCGGCGGCGGCCTGCCCGGCCACGCCCTCGATGCAGCCGGTGCCGATCTCGTGCTTGTACTTGCTGACCTTCTTGTCCAGCGCGTAGGCGGCGAACTGCGCGATCACCGGGCCTCCGCCGGGCAGGATGCCGAGGGCCGAGCCCACGACGCTGCCGCGCAGCGCGCTCGGGACGATGCGCTTGAACTCCGCCCAGGTCGGAATCAGCTTGATCTTGCCGTTGAAGGGCGAGCGCTCCTCGCGCGAATCCAGGTTCTTCGTGATCTCCGCGATGCCGAAGCAGCCCAGAGCAATGCTCACGATACCCACGCCATCGGCCAGGAACGGCAGGCCCAGCGTGAAGCGCTCCGTACCGCTGTTCACGTCGGTGCCCACCGATCCCAGCAACACGCCCACCAGGCACATGGCCAGGCCGTTCAGCAGGCTGCCCGTGGTCACGAAGCTCACGCACACGAAGCCCACGAGCATCAGCGCGCAGTAGTCGGGCGGCCCGAAGAGGAACGCCACCTCGCCCAGGCTGGGCGCCAGGAAGGCCAGCACCACGATCGCCACCGTTCCGCCGATGAAGCTCGACACCCCCGCAGTGAACAGTGCCAGCCCGGTCTTGCCTTTGAGCGTCATCTGGTAGCCGTCGATGCAGGCCACGATGCTGCTGGCGTGCGGTATCTTCATCGTGATCGCGCTCACGCTGTCGCCGTATTGCGCGCCATAGTAGATGCCGGCGAGCATGATGAGCGCGCCGGTCGTGTCCATCGAATAGGTCAGCGGCAACAGCAGGCTGATGGTGGCCAGCGGGCCCAGGCCGGGCAGCAGCCCCACCAGGGTACCCACCGTGCAGCCCAGGGCGCAGAACATCAGGTTCTGGATCGTGAGCGCGTGGCCGAAGCCGAACGCGAGGTTGTGCAGGACGTCCATGTCGGTGCTCCCTTCGGCTCAGTACAGCGGCAGGCTCAGGCCCAGCAGCTTCTGGAACGCGAAGGCGATGGCGATCAGCACCGCCGCGATCTTCACGTTGCGCGCCACCGAGTACGACGTGCCGGCGAATCCGGAACAGAACACCAGGAAGACGATGCCCGCGATCATGTTCACGAAATGCGAGATGAGCGCGAAACCGCACAGGCTCGTCAGGATGATGGCGATGTTGCGCGGGTTGAAATTCAGCGGCACGGGCGCCACCAGCCGCGCGCGCAGCACCGTGATGCCGCCGATCACGAACAGCATGCAGCTGACGATGAACGGGAACAGTCCCGGCCCCGCGTGGCTGAGCGAGCCCAGCGAGTAATGCACCGACGGCAGGCCGAAGGCCAGCGCCAGCGCCATGAGGACGAAGCCCCGGACGAGATTGCGGTTGTTCATGATCGAAACGGTCTCCTGTGGTTCTGCCGCGCCCTTCCTTCCACGCGGCGGCACCGGTGGCTGGGGTATGCTGGCAATGGCACTATTGCCACCCAACCTGATCGCCGGCTGACCCTGCCCGTGCGTATTTCCACGTAGCCCTGCCCTGTTCCCGCGATGCGCATCCTCCTGGTGGAAGACGATCCCGTCCTGAGCCGCACCATGGCCCAGGGACTCGAACGCGCGGGCCACCGCGTCGAACTCGCCCAGAACGTGGAAGATGCCCAGCACTGGTGGGCGGTGCAGCCTTTCGATGCCGTGCTGCTGGACCTCAACCTGCCCCATGGCCCGCAGGCGCGCAGCGGCCTGGGCAACGGCCTGGCCGCGCTGCGCAATGCGCGCGCGCGTGGGGACCGCACGCCGGTGCTGGTACTCAGCGCCCGCGACAGCACCGAAGAACGCATCGCCGGCCTGGACGCGGGCGCCGACGACTACCTGGGCAAGCCGTACGAACTCAAGGAAGTGGAAGCCCGCCTGCGCGCGCTGGCGCGCCGTGCCACCGGCTCCGGCGACCTCGTCACCGTCGGCCGGCTGCAGCTGGACCGGCAGGCGCGGCGCTGCAGCGTGGAGGGGCAGGCGCTGGAGCTGCCGGCGCGCGAGTTCGAGCTGCTCTGGGAGCTGATGACGCCGCCGGGGCGCGTGCTGAGCAAGAGCGACCTGTCGCAGCGCCTGTCCGACGCGGGCGAGGCGCTGGGCGACAACGCGCTGGAATCCTTCGTCTCGCGCCTGCGCCGCAAGCTGGCCGGCAGCGGCGCGGCCATCCGCACGCTGCGGGGCCTGGGCTACACCCTCGAGGAAGATGCCTCCTGACGCGCGCACCGCCGGCAAACCGGCGCTGCGCCAGCGCATCGGCCGCCACGTGCTGCTGTCGCTGCTGCTCATCTGGGGCCTGGGCAGCGCTGTCGTGCTCGTGGTCGGCGGCCACTTCGTGGCCGAAGCCTTCGACCGCGCACTGCTCGACGACGCGCACGCACTGGCGGTGCACGTGCGTGGCAGCGCGCAGGGCCCGCTGCACCTCGACCTGACGCCCCGCGAAGCGGAACTGCTGCGCTTCGACCAGCATGAATCCGTGCGCTTCGCCGTGTGGGACGGCAATGGCAAGTTCGTGGGCGGCGATGACAGCCTGCCCGCGGACCGCCTGCCAGGCGGCACCAGCGGAGGCATCCGGGGCGGAGACCACCGCTACGGCTTCTCCGACATCGTGCTGGACGGCCGCGAACTGCGGCGCGCCACGCTGCATATCGAAGGCCCGCCGGCCTATACCGTGGTGATGGCCCAGACCACGTCGCAGCGTGCCCAATTGCTGGGCCGGTTGCTGCTGTTCTCGGTGCTGGCGCAGCTGTGGCTGCTCGTGGCGCTGGGTTCGTGGCTGCTGCGCGGCATCGAGCGCGACCTGCGGCCGCTCGCCGACCTGCAGGACGCCATGGCACAGCGCGACGCGGCCGACCTGCAGCCCCTGCCCGGCACGCTGACCGCGCAGGCGCGCACCAGCGATGTACAACGCCTGGGCGAGGCCCTGGACGGCCTGCTGGCCCGCGTGCGCCTGGGTCTGCAGGCCCAGCGCGAATTCGCCGGCAACGTGGCCCACGAACTGCGCACGCCACTGGCCGGCATCCGGGCGCAGGCCGCCAACGCACTGGCCCAGGACGACCCTGCCGTCTGGCGCAGCGAACTGCAGGGCATTGCCGACGCGGAACAGCGCGCGAGCCGCACCGTGAACCAGTTGCTCGCCCTGGCGCGCGCGGCCGAAGGCGAGATCGCCCTGCCCCTGCAGACCGTTGCGCTGGAAGCCCTCGTGCGCAAGGTGCTGCTGCGCTACCTGCCGCGCGCCGACGAACTCGGCGTGGACCTGGGCGCCGAGGGCCTGGACCAGCCCGTGGCCGTGCGTGGCGAGGCCGGGCTGATCGAAGGCATCCTGAACAACCTGCTGGACAACGCCCTGCGCTACGGCCGCGGCCAGCCGCCACGCATCACCGTCACCCTGGAGCAGTCGGCCCCATGGGCCGTGCTGCGCGTGGCTGACAACGGCCCGGGCGTGGACACCGGCCTGGACCTGCGCCAGCCCCAGCGCTGGACCCGGGGCGAGCAGGCCCAGCGGCTCGGCCAGGGCGCCGGGTTGGGCCTGGCCATCGTGGCCCGCTATGTGGAACTGATGAAAGGCCGCGTGCAGATGGAGCAGACTCCGGGGGGCGGCCTCACGGCCCGCGTGTACCTGCCCACCTCGGCACGGGCGGAAGCGGGCTGACTACGCCGCGCGCTCGATGGCGGCGATCAGCAATTCAGCGAAACGGTCGCTGGCCTCCTGCGAGCGATGGACGAAATCGGGCTGGAGATCCTGTTCCCCCCGGTAGTCGGCATCCCAGCCTGCATGCTCGATGCCGTCACGCTGCGCGATATCGTGCATCACGGCGTTGAGCGCTTCCCAGTTGGCGATCCATTCCGCCGGAAAACGGTCGGCGGGCATGCGCGCCAGCCCCGTGAAAACCGGCCGCGCGCGGGCCGCGCGTATCACGCTCACCGCCTCTTCGAGATTCGCCCGATAGGTATCGGCAGGCACCATGCCGAAAGCATCGTTGGCGCCCAGCGCGATCACGATGATCCTGGCCGTGTGCGGCTCGGAAGGAAACGTCTGGATGGCGGTCTCCATGCGCAGCCCATTGGCCGTGCGGTCATCCAGCTTCCACCGCGGCCGGGCTGCCTGGATGCGCTGCACAGGGGTGACCGGGACACCATAGCCGTGCAGCAGGCTGTCTCCGTTGAGTTCGACCGTCAGCGGACAGCGGTAACCGAACACGCGGCACAGGAGGTCGTCTAATTTGCCCATGAACGTCCTCATGCAGTCGACCAGGACTGCAATCAAGATGAAGGGAGTTGGCTTAGAGCCATTTTGCCGATGGCCTGGTCCGAAGCCCGTCGGCCGGTTGCACCAATATACAGTGAAGCCGCCAGGCGATATGTCGCCACCGCCGTGGGCACGAGGATGGCGAGGTGCAGAGGCTCCGTGGATGAAAATCTGCACCAGCACCCCAATGCCGCCGAGGGTCTGAATTTGCGGGGCAGCCAATGGCAAAACACGGTGGCCAGACACGTATTTCAGCCATTCGCACGCCCGCTTGAATCAAGGACCTGGCTAGTGCATTACAAGCCCGCCATCGACGGCGTACTGGCTTCCCGTCACAAATGAGGCTTCTGATGAGAGGAGAAAGAGAGCAACCGCTGCTGCCTCGTCTGGCGTGCCCGCCCGCCCCAACGGAACTTGATCTATCACGAATTTCTCGAAGCCGTCACGGGCCTCATCCGGGAGGAAGCTTCTGAAATTTGTATCGACTGGACCTGGCACCAGCGTATTGACACGAATACCCCGTGGCGCCAGCGCCGAAGCCCACGACCGAGCCATCGCGATGACGGCTCCCTTGGTGGCAGCGTAGAGACCGGTTGCCGCCGCCCCCTCGTACGTGGAGCTGGACGAGGTGACCACGACCGAGGCACCCGGCGAAAGATAGGGCGAGAGAGCGGCCAATTGAAGCATGGGCCCTCGCACATTCGTAGCCATCATGCGATCGAATTCTGCGGCGTCAATCTCCTCGGGAGCACTCAGGCTTGCGTAGGCTGCATTGAGCCAGAGGCCGTCCAGCGGGCCGGCGGAAGAGACAGTGTCGGCAATCGCTTTGGCAGTGGGTTCAGCTGCATCGTTCCTGAACACCAGTGCGCCCGGCCCCAGAACTGCCCGTGCGGATTCCAGGCGGCTTTCAGTCATTCCCGTCACGAGGACCTTGCCTCCTTCCGCCACGATGCGCCGGGCTCCAGCCAAGCCTATTCCACTGGCCCCCCCCGTGATCAGGATGCGTTTTCCGTTGAATCTTTCCATTGACTCTCCCATGGTTGCGTGATTCGCCTGTGGCCGTTCCGCGCCGGTCTGTCCAGGTCGCTCGAACCGTTCGGCTTTCGCTGGGGCACGGGAACTGGCGCAGTGCGAGCCCTCCGGGCAGGCGAAATCCTTTATATCTTTCGCGTTGCAGCGATCTCTGTCAGCACAGCGCGCGAAATCGCCCAGCGGCGCTTCACCGGCTCCATCGACGATGGGCTGATTCCCTTCGATTCCAGACCGGCCTGCACATCGACACCGCCGAAAGCGTCCCCCACCCGGCCACGAAGACATGCAGCTGGTATTCGCATCTACGGAAAATCCATCCGCGAGGACCCAGGCCCGCTCTGGAGTTGTGCGTGGTGAGTCCCTCGCGGATCGGTGCGAATTCGGTGCGATTTCCTGCGCACCACCGGATCCTGCAAGGTTAAAAAAACGCCACATGCCGGGATGTCCGGTGTGTGGCGGTGCCTTTGTGTGGTGTAGCTGGCGGGAACCGAACCCGCGTCCGACCGCGCATTTACGCGGAGTCTGGGTCATCCGTGCGAAATCGGTGCGAATTTCCGCCCCTCGGCGAAACGCCAAACACCGGCAATTCGTTCCATTTTTTGTAACCGTGGCCAGGGGGTCGAGTCCCCCCGGGCAGACCCGCATTTCCGCGCTGACGGCTCCACCTCTGCAGCTCCTCCAGGGATGTTCCAAGGAGGAATTTGGATCCAACAGGCGTCACGCAGCTGAAAATCAATCAAGCCCAATATCTACAAGAACCTCGTTCAAGCTGTCAAGGCGCATTGGTCGGCGCATGCCAACGCCTACCCGCAAAAACCTGTCCTCGGCCCGGCTCAGCACGTAGCCCCTTGACGAGGATCGCCGGGCGATCCGCGGCGCGGTCATCGGTCAGCCACTCCCGGACAGGGAGCCTAGTACCTCCGGGAGCATAGCCAGCCGGGCCGGCACAGGCTTGCGACACTCCACAAGCACGCGCACCCGCAACCCCATGATCTCCATACGCGGCGCGCCCGCGCAGCCTGCGAACACCAGCGGGGTAGCGTGGATTCCAGTTGCAGCACTGTCTGGCTGACAGCAAATTCCTCCAAGCCAGTGCGCCCCAGTAACAGGCGCGCAATGGTGCGTGCACCGTGCCATTTCACTACTGCCGCCCTATCGCCGTTTGCATGACGAAAGTTATTGAACCTTCCGAATTTTCAGTCTTTGGTAATATGTAAAGTTTCCGAAGACTGGAGGATTGGGTGGAAGCTGAGACCAATCGGCGTGCTTCAAACAAACTCCATTAGTTCCGTTGCCAATGACCTGCCAGTTAGACGGCAACTTGGTGACAGAAACGTTGTCGGCGCAAAATTCAGTTTCCGTTCCTACTGGAATAGCGGGATCGCCGACGTATACAAAGGTCAAAGGGTTAATATATGCAGTGCCACAAGCTTCGAAGCTTTGAGGGCTGCTGTACAACAACCAACCAGGTATTGAAAAGTAAGGACTCGGATTCACGCATGCAGGAGTGGTTTGGTAAGTGAACACATAGGGCTGCGGTCCACCATCGAAAAGAACCTCAACGGAATTTTGAAGTTCAAAATTAGAACCATCTGGATTCAGAAAATAGGCACGAACTGTATGCCACTTGTTATCGAGATATTCAGAAGGGTAGTCCAGGGCCCCTTGAAATCCGTGCGCACCTCCGTCTCCACAAGCCGCACCGACCGCTTCTTCCCTCTGAATGTTGGCTTGGGCTGCGCCAAGGACTTTCCCGTCATCCCGGTAAAAGTGTAACCACCCTTGATAATTAGGCAGACTGGGGTTGCATGCCCACCCCTCCACAGTCCTCTTGTTCGGCGCTCCAAAATAGCCAGCAGCTTGTGCGCTAGAGACGAATGCGACCCCACCAAAAGCAACAGCCATTGCCAATTTTCTAAACTTCATAACTTCTCCTTTATTTTCACAAGACTATTCGATTCGTTCCATTTTTGGAAAATTATTTGTCATCGAAATTGGCACAGTGATAGACATTTCCTCCCCAGTTGTCAGGAAGTAGAAAGTTCGGAGTGATATTTGACCAACTGCTATCCGCAGTCGCTCTCGCGCTGGCTGCTGAGGTTGGTGATCGACTACTGGAACCCCTGCCAGGTTCGCCACACCTACGCCTCCACGCTGCTGACGGCCGGCCACAACCCCTGGTACGTGGCCGCCCAGCTCGGGCACGAGGACGTGCAGATGGTCTTCCGCACCTACGGCAAGTTCATCCGCGAGGACTACCAGATGCCGGCGCCGGAGTTGCGCGTGGTAGGTGGGTCTTAGATCGGTGCGAATTCGGTGCGAAATCGGTGCGAATTTCGGGACACCACCAGACCCCACAGGGCATAAAAAAACCGCCACACGCTGGGGTTTCCAGTGTGTGGCGGTGTCCTGTGTGGTGGAGCTGGCGGGAATTGAACCCGCGTCCGCAAGCCTTCTTCGGGCAGATCTACATGTTTAGCGGTCTGTTTTGGATCTCACCTTCCAAGCCGCGCAGTCGCACGCTGCAAGGAAGGCCAGCACCCTTGGATCTCGCCCCATGCCAAGGTACCCGGCAGGAGGCCAGCTGACGTGAATAACCTTGCAGCCGGGAGGCCTTGCGGCCCCCTTGCCCAGCCCGTCAGCGTGCTGTTGCAAGGCTCACCGGTGTTTAAGCGGCGAGTGCGAAACGTTCGTCGTTTGCAGTTGGTTTGTTGAATGCAGATTTACGAGCGCCACTCAAGCTCGACATGCACCACACCGATTCCGAACCCACGTCGAAACCAGGGCAGCCCCAGACCCTCCATTTTAGGCTGCCGGGAGCCATTGCAAGAGGTCCAGGGGAAATTTAATCGAGCAATGCGCTCCCCAGAGCGCCGGCTCCTTGTGGTTGCCCAGGTAGCCGTACAGTGCGGCGACCGTGCCCATGCCGGCCGCGTTCCCCGCGAGGATGTCGCGCTCGTCGTCGCCTACGTAGATGCACTCCCCGGGAGCGACGCCGAGCCGGGCAGCCGCTTCCAGCAGCGGCGCGGGATGGGGCTTGGCATGGGGCGTGGTGTCGCCGCTGACCAGCGCACCGGACGTGCGGAACATGGGGATCGCCTCCGTCAGCGGCACGGAAAAGCGCGCAGCCTTGTTGGTGACCACGCCCCACGGAACGCGCGCCCGGGCCAGCCGCTCCACGAGCGCCTCCACGCCGTCGAACACGGTCGTGCGGTCATGGATGCAGGCTTCGTAGTTGGCGAAGAACTCTTCCCGCAAAGCCGGGAAATCGGGGTGGTCGGGCGCCATGCCGAGCGCCACGGCGAGCATTCCGCGCGCACCCGCGCCCGCCATGGGCCGGTAATCTGCCAGGGGCAGGGAGGGCAGGCCACGGTCCGTGCGGATCTTGTCGGCGGCCGCGGCGAGATCCGGCGCGCTGTCCACCAGGGTGCCGTCGAGGTCGAACAGCACCGCGCTCACACGCGAGGGGAAGGGAGGCATGTCCGCCATCACGCCTCCGCCCGGCGGCATGCCATGAGGTAATTGACGCTGGTATCCCCGCTCAATGCATAGCGGCGCGTGAGGGGGTTGTATTCCATGCCGCGGGTCTGCAGGACATCGAGCCGCGCCGCGCGGCATGCCGTGGCCAGTTCACTGGGCTTGATCAGCTTTGCATATTCATGCGTTCCACGTGGCAGCATGCCCAGCACATATTCAGCGCCCACGATGGCCAGGAGAAACGCTTTCGCGTTGCGGTTGATGGTCGAGAAAAACACCCACCCGCCAGGCTTGACCAGCCGGGCGCATGCCTGCACCACCGATGCCGGATCGGGGACGTGCTCCAGCATCTCCATGCAGGTCACGGTGTCGAACGATGCCGGAGACTCTTCCGCCAGCGCCTCGACGCTGACCTCGCGGTACTGGATATTGGGCGTGCCGGCCTCCAGCGCATGGAGCTGGGCCACCTTCAGCGACCTGGTGGCGAGATCGATGCCCGTCACCGTCGCGCCCCTGCGGGCCATGGCATCGGCCAGGATGCCGCCGCCGCAGCCGACGTCCAGCACCCGCTGTCCCTGCAAGGGGGCCAGGCCATCGATCCAGCCCAGCCGCAGCGGATTGATCTCGTGCAGGGGCCGGAATTCGCTTTCGAGATCCCACCAGCGGTGGGCCAGTTCGGAGAATTTGGCCAGTTCGGCCGGATCGACGTTGGCAGTGGAGGAGCTCATTGGCAAATTGTGCCCGCAATTGCCGCGGGCATAAAAAAAGCCCCGGAGACCGGGGCTTTCAGGGAAGGGAAACTGACCGAAATCAGTTGGCGCGGGTGCCAACCACTTCGATTTCCACGCGGCGGTTCTTCGCGCGGCCTTCCTTGGTCTTGTTGTCGGCGATAGGCTGCTTCTCGCCCTTGCCTTCGGTGTACACGCGGTTCTTCTCGATGCCCTTGGACACGAGGTAGGCCTTCACGGCTTCGGCGCGGCGCACGGACAGCTTCTGGTTGTAGGCATCGGTACCGATGGAGTCGGTGTGACCCACGGCGATGATGACTTCCAGGTTCACGTTCTTGACCTTGGAGACCAGGTCGTCCAGCTTGGCCTTGCCTTCGGGCTTCAGCACGGACTTGTCGAAGTCGAAGAAAGCGTCGGCGGCGTAGGTCACCTTGTTGGCCACGGGGGCTGCAGGTGCGGGGGTGGGTGCAGCGGGAGCGGCAGGTGCCGGAGCAGCGGCAGGAGCCGGTGCCGGAGCCTGGGCCACCAGGGCGCCGTCGCAGCCTGCTGCGGCGGTGGCGGGCGTCCAGTTGGCATCGCGCCAGCACAGTTCGTTCGTGCCGTTCTTCCACACCAGCTCGCCGGTGCCGTTTTGCCAGTTGTCGATCACCTTGCCGCCGTCAGCGGCCTTGACTTGGGCACCAGCCGAGGTAGCCAGCACGGCAGAGGCCAACAACATCGCCACTTTGTTCAGTTTCTTCATGGTTCTCCTCTTGGGGAAAAAGCCGCAGCCGCGCTGCGAATATGGACGTCGTCAGTGACCATCACCAAAAACGCTGAATTGATTGTGCCATACGTAACAAGGCAAAGTGACCGCCCCCCAACCCTCAACCGTAGGACAAAAGCGCTTTACCCCCCGATCTGTTGCGCACTTGCGACAAGGCGTTGCGCCTAGAATGTCCGACCTCCGCCGCCCTGATCCCGCATCCCCGATCCCATGACCCAGTTCGCCAAAGAAACCCTGCCCATCAGCCTCGAAGAGGAGATGCGGCGCAGTTATCTCGATTACGCGATGAGCGTGATCGTCGGCCGCGCGTTGCCGGATGCGCGGGATGGCCTCAAGCCGGTGCATCGCCGCGTCCTGTTCGCGATGCACGAACTCAATAACGACTGGAACCGCCCTTATAAGAAGTCGGCCCGTATCGTCGGGGACGTCATCGGCAAGTACCACCCCCACGGCGACAGCGCCGTGTACGACACGATCGTGCGGATGGCGCAGGACTTCTCGCTGCGGCACATGCTGGTGGACGGCCAGGGCAACTTCGGCTCCGTGGACGGCGACGGTGCGGCCGCCATGCGGTACACGGAAATCCGCCTGTCGAAGATCGCCCACGAGATGCTGGCCGACATCGACAAGGAAACCGTCGATTTCGGACCCAACTACGACGGCAGCGAGAAGGAGCCGCTGGTACTGCCCAGCAAGCTGCCCAACCTGCTCGTGAACGGCTCGGCCGGCATCGCGGTGGGCATGGCGACGAACATTCCGCCGCACAACCTCAACGAGGTGGTGGATGCCTGCCTGCACGTGCTGCGCCACCCGGATGCCACGGTGGACGAGATCATGGAGATCATCCCCGCGCCGGACTTTCCCACCGCGGGCATCATCTACGGCATCAACGGCGTGAAGGAAGGCTACCGCACCGGCCGCGGCAAGGTGGTCATGCGCGCGCGCTGCCACTTCGAGGACATCGACCGCGGCCAGCGCCAGGCCATCATCGTCGACGAGCTGCCCTACCAGGTAAACAAGAAGACGCTGCAGGAGCGCATGGCCGAATTGGTGCACGAGAAGAAGATCGAGGGCATCAGCCACATCCAGGACGAGTCCGACAAGTCGGGCATGCGCCTGGTGATCGAGCTCAAGCGCGGCGAAGTGCCCGAGGTGGTGCTGAACAACCTCTACAAGCAGACGCAGCTGCAGGACACCTTCGGCATCAACATGGTGGCGCTGGTGGACGGCCAGCCGCGCCTGTGCAACCTGCGGGACCTGATCGTCGTGTTCCTGCAGCACCGCCGCGAGGTGGTCACGCGGCGCACGGTGTTCGAACTGCGCAAGGCCCGGGAGCGCGGCCACGTGCTGGAAGGCCTGGCCGTGGCGCTGGCCAACATCGACGAGTTCATCCGCATCATCCGCGAATCGCCCACGCCGCCGATCGCCAAGACCGAGCTCATGAACCGTGCCTGGGACAGCCAGCTGGTGCGCG
Organism: Acidovorax sacchari; assembly: GCF_042847045.1. Classification (NCBI taxonomy): domain Bacteria; kingdom Pseudomonadati; phylum Pseudomonadota; class Betaproteobacteria; order Burkholderiales; family Comamonadaceae; genus Acidovorax; species Acidovorax sacchari. The sequence goes on along the minus strand of NZ_AP035783.1, from coordinate 2,317,790 downwards.
AGATGCTCACGCGCACCCGCGCGGACGGCGGCGTCGTGAACGCCGACGACTATCGCCCCGAGGGCCTGGAGCGCGAATACGGCATGGGCCAGGACGGCCTGTACCGGCTCTCCGAAACGCAGGCCCAGGAAATCCTGCAGATGCGCCTGCAGCGCCTGACGGGCCTGGAGCAGGACAAGATCGTCGCCGAGTACAAGGACATCATGGCGGTCATCGAGGACCTGCTGGACATCCTGGCCAAGCCCGAGCGCGTCTCGGTCATCATCGGCGACGAGCTCACCGCGATCAAGCAGGAGTTCGGCCAGCACAAGCTCGGCATGCGCCGCACCCTGGTCGAGCACAGCGCGCAGGACCTCTCCACCGAGGACCTCATCACGCCCACCGACATGGTGGTGACCCTCTCGCACACCGGCTACATCAAAAGCCAGCCGCTGTCCGAGTACCGCGCGCAGAAGCGCGGCGGGCGCGGCAAGCAGGCCACGGCGACCAAGGAAGACGACTGGATCGACCAGCTCTTCATCGCCAACACGCACGACTACATCCTGTGCTTCTCCAACCGCGGCCGGCTGTACTGGCTCAAGGTCTGGGAAGTGCCGGCGGGCTCGCGCGGCTCGCGCGGCCGGCCGATCGTGAACATGTTCCCCCTGCAGGAGGGCGAGAAGATCAACGTGGTACTGCCGCTGACCGGCGACATGCGCACCTTCCCCGCCGATCGCTTCGTCTTCATGGCGACCAGCATGGGCACGGTGAAGAAGACGGCGCTGGACGAGTTCAGCAACCCGCGCAAGGGCGGCATCATCGCGGTGAACCTGGACGACGGCGACTACCTCATCGGGGCAGCGCTCACCGACGGCCAGCACGACGTGATGCTCTTCTCCGACGGCGGCAAGGCCGTGCGCTTCGACGAGAACGACGTGCGGCCGCTGGGCCGCGCGGCGCGCGGCGTGCGCGGCATGATGCTGGAGGACGGCCAGAGCGTGATCGCCATGCTGGTGGCGGAGGACGAGACGCAGAGCGTGCTCACCGCCACCGAGAACGGCTACGGCAAGCGCACCAGCATCGTCGAATACACCCGCCACGGACGCGGGACCAAGGGGATGATCGCCATCCAGCAGAGCGAGCGCAACGGCAAGGTCGTCGCCGCCACCCTGGTCCATGCGGAAGACGAGATCATGCTGATCACCGACAAGGGCGTGCTGGTGCGCACGCGCGTGGCGGAGATCCGCGAGCTGGGCCGCGCGACGCAGGGCGTGACGCTGATCGCGCTGGACGAAGGCGCGAAGCTGAGCGGGCTGCAGCGCATCGTCGAGAACGACGCGAACCCGCCGGCCGCGGACGACGACGCGCCCCCTTCCGCCGCACCGGACGCGGACGGATCCGCGACCGAATGACGGTACGGCGCGCCCGCGAAAGCGCAGGTGCGCCGGGATGCTTCCTCCACCGGCCAGCCGTACGGAACGGCATGGCCCCTGACTGCTTGAACCGATGAACCGCCCGTACAACTTTTCCGCCGGCCCCGCCGCCATTCCTGCCGAAGTCCTCCAGCAGGCCGCTTCCGAAATGCTGGACTGGCATGGCAGCGGCATGGGCGTGATGGAGATGAGCCACCGGGGCAAGGAGTTCATCTCGATCTATGAGCAGGCCGAGGCGGACCTGCGCGAATTGCTCGCCGTTCCGCAGAATTTCAGGATCCTGTTCATGCAGGGCGGCGGCCTGGCCGAGAACGCGATCGTGCCGCTGAACCTTTCGCGCGCCGCGACGGTGGACATGGTGGTGACGGGCAGCTGGAGCCAGAAGTCGCTCAAGGAAGCGCGCAAGTACGCCTCCGAGGTCCACGTGGCGGCATCGGCGGAAGACAGCGGTTTCACCACCCTGCCCGACCCGGCGAGCTGGCAGCTGAGCCGCGGCGCGAGCTACCTGCACCTGTGCAGCAACGAGACGATCCATGGCATCGAGTTCCACGAACTGCCGGACCTGCGCGCACTGGGCAGCGATGCGCCGCTGGTGATCGACTTCTCGTCGCACGTGGCCTCGCGCCCGGTGGACTGGTCGCGCGTGGGCCTGGCGTTCGGCGGGGCGCAGAAGAACCTCGGCCCCGCCGGCCTCACGCTGGTGGTGGTGCGCGAGGACCTGCTGGGCCACGCGCTGCCGGCCTGCCCGAGCGCCTTCGACTACAAGGTGGTTGCGGATAACCAGTCGATGTTCAACACCCCTCCCACCTGGGGCATCTACATCGCAGGCCTGACCTTCCAGTGGCTCAAGCGCCAGCGCGAGGGCGAGCTCTCCGGCATCGCGGCCATGGAGCAGCGCAACATCGCCAAGGCCCGCCTGCTCTACAACTTCATCGACCAGTCGCAGTTCTACGTGAACAAGGTGTCGCCGAACGCGCGGTCGCGCATGAACATCCCCTTCTTCCTGCGCGACGAAACGCGCAACGAGGCCTTCCTGGCAGGTGCCAGGGAGCGGGGTCTGCTGCAGCTCAAGGGCCACAAGTCGGTGGGCGGCATGCGTGCGAGCCTCTACAACGCCATGCCGCTGGCCGGTGTGGAGGCGCTCGTCGCCTACATGCAAGAATTCGAACAGCGCAGCGCCTGAAACGGCGCGGCGCGCCCTATCGCCCGCTGCCCGCAGCCCGACCGATCCATGTCCCAATCCCCACAAGCGTCCCCCGATCTCGCCAGCCTGCGGGTGCAGATCGACAACATCGACCAGCAGCTCCTGACCCTCCTGAACCAGCGCGCGCTGGTGGCCGAGCGCGTCGGCGAGGTCAAGAAGCGCGAAGGCTCGCCCTTCTTCCGGCCCGACCGCGTCGCGCAGGTGATCGAGAAGATCCAGACCGCCAACCCGGGCCCGCTCAAGGGCGCCCATGTGGCGGCGATCTGGCGCGAGATCATGTCCGCCTGCCTGGCCCTGGAGTCGCCCCAGCGCGTGGCGGTGCTGGGCCCCGCCGGCACGTTCTGCGAGCAGGCGGCCGTGGAGTTCTTCGGCGGTGCCGCCGACCTCATGTACTGCGCCAACTTCGACGAGGTGTTCCATGCCACGGCGGCAGGCAGCGCCCAGTATGGCGTGGTGGGCGTTGAGAACTCGGTGGAAGGCGTGGTCACGCGCTCGCTCGACCTGTTCCTGCACACGCCCTGCCACGTGGTGGGCGAGGTGAGCCTGCTGGTGCGCCACAACCTGCTGCGCCTGTCCAATTCGCTGGAGGGCATCGAGGCGGTGCTGGCCCACCCCCAGGCGCTGGCGCAATGCCAGGCCTGGCTGTCGAAGCACCTGCCGCACGCAGAGCGCCGTCCGGTGTCCAGCAACGCCGAGGGCGCGCGGCTGGCGGCGGGGAATCCGGCCTGGGCAGGCATCGCGAGCGAGCGAGCCGGCGCGCAGTTCGGCCTGCACCTGGTGTCGCACGCCATCCAGGACGATGCCTACAACCGCACCCGCTTCGCCATCATCTGCCTGCCGCACACGCTGCAGACGCCGCCGGCCTCCGGCAAGGATTGCACCAGCCTCGTGGTGTCAGTGCCCAACCGCCCCGGTGCGGTGCACGACCTGCTGGTGCCGCTCAAGACGCACGGCGTTTCCATGACCCGCTTCGAGTCGCGCCCCGCGCGCACGGGCCAGTGGGAATACTACTTCTACATCGACCTCGACGGCCACCCCAGCCAGCCCCACGTGGCCAGCGCCCTGGAGGAGTTGCGCTCGCTCTGCGCGTTCTACAAGGTGCTCGGCGCCTATCCGGTGGCGCCGTGACGGAAGCAGGCACTCCGGTTTTCGAGCAGCTCGGCCTGCTGGGCTGCGGGCTGATGGGCGGATCGTTCGCGCTGGCGATGAAGAAGGCCGGGCTCGTCAAGCGCGTGGTCGGCTACAGCAAGTCGCCCTCCACCACCGACCGGGCGCGCCAGCTCGGGGTGATCGACGTCGAGGCCCCCTCCGCCCTGCTCGCGGTCGCGGGCGCGGACATCGTGCTGCTGGCCGTGCCGGTGGCGGCGACGGAATCCACGCTCAAGGCGATCAAGCACCTGGTCACTCCCCGGATGCTGGTCATGGACGTGGGCTCGACCAAGGCCGATGTGGTGCAGGCGGCGCGCGGCGCCCTGCGCGACCAGTTCGGCTCCTTCGTGCCGGCCCATCCAATCACCGGCAGCGAATCCTCCGGCGTCGAGCACGCGCAGGCGGACCTCTACGCGGGGCGGCAGGTGATCCTCACGCCGACCGAGCGCACGCTCACCGACCAGCTCGGCAAGGCCGAGGCCGTGTGGAGCGCCCTGGGCTGCCGCGTGCGCAGCATGTCGCCGGAGTCGCACGACGCGGCCTTCGCCGCCGTGAGCCATCTGCCGCACCTGCTCGCGTTCGCGATGATCAACAGCATCAACGCGCAGTCCGAGGGGGATGTGTTCCTCTCGCTCGCCGGTCCGGGTTTCCGGGATTTCACGCGGATCGCGGCCAGCGATCCGAAGATCTGGCGCGACATCCTGCTGGCCAACCGCACCGAACTGCTCGCCCAGTCGCGGCACTTCGCGCAGGCGCTCCAGCAGCTGGAGCAGGCGATGCAGCAGGGCGACGGCCAGGCACTCGAAGACCTCATCACGCTGGCCAGCGAAACCCGCGCCCACTGGCGCATGGGCGCCCGCCGCGCCTCCTAGATTCCCGCAGCCGATGTACAGCACCGCGTTTCTCGATCTCCCCCCCCTGGACACCGCCGGAGGTGCCGTACGGCTGCCGGGCTCCAAGAGCATTTCCAACCGGGTCCTGCTGCTGGCTGCCCTGAGCGAGGGGACAACGGAAGTCCACGACCTGCTGGCTTCCGACGACACGCGCGTGATGCTGGATGCGCTGCGGGAGATCGGCTGCGGCGTCGATGAAAGCGCCGCCGCACAGGGCACGGTGCGCATCACCGGCCTGGGCACGGCCCCGGCGCGCTCGCCCGCGAAGCTCTTCCTCGGCAACGCGGGCACGGCCATGCGGCCGCTGACGGCGGCGCTGGCCCTGCTGGGCGGCGAGTTCGAGCTCTCCGGCGTTCCGCGCATGCACGAGCGCCCGATCGGCGACCTCGTGGAGGCCCTGCTGCAGCTCGGCTGCCACATCAGCTACCTGGGCAATCCCGGCTTCCCGCCGCTGCGCATCGCGCATGCGGGCGGCGTCCCGCCGCTGGCGCTGGACGCTCCCGTGCGGGTGCGCGGCGACGTGTCCAGCCAGTTCCTCACCGCCCTGCTGATGGCCCTGCCCCTGGTGGCACGCGAGAAGGACGTGGTGATCGAGGTGGTGGGCGAACTGATATCGCGCCCCTACATCCACATCACGCTGCAGCTGCTGGAGCGTTTCGGCATCCCGGTGCGGCACGACGACTGGCAGCGCTTCACCATACCGGCCGGAAGCCGCTACCGCTCCCCGGGCACCATCCATGTCGAGGCCGACGCCTCCTCGGCCAGCTATTTCATCGCCCTGGGTGCCCTGGCGGCCCCGGCGCCCGGCCAGGAACCGCTGCGCATCCTCGGCGTGGGCCTGGATTCGATCCAGGGGGACATCCGCTTCGCCGAGGCGGCCCATGCCATGGGCGCGGAGGTCACGGGCGGCCCGAACTGGCTCGAAGTGCGCCGCGGCGCCTGGCCGCTGCGGGCGGTCGATCTCGACTGCAACCACATTCCCGATGCGGCCATGACACTGGCCGTGATGGCGCTGTATGCGCAGGGCACGACCACGCTGCGCAACATCGCGAGCTGGCGCGTCAAGGAAACGGATCGCATCGCGGCCATGGCGCAGGGATGCCGGCGCCTGGGCGCCACCGTCGAGGAAGGCCCGGACTTCCTGCGCATCACCCCGCCGGCCTCGCCGGCCGGCTGGCATGCGGCGAGCATCCACACCTACGACGACCACCGCATTGCGATGTGCTTTTCGCTGGCGGCGTTCAACCCGGCGAAGCTGCCGGTGCGCATCGAGGATCCGAAGTGCGTGGCCAAGACCTTCCCGGACTATTTCGAGGCCCTCTTCTCGGTTGCGGGAACACCCGTGGAGCACGTTCCCGTGATCTGCATCGACGGCCCGACGGCATCGGGCAAGGGCACGGTGGCGGCAGCGGTGGCGCAGCGGCTGGGCTACCGCTTCCTGGACTCGGGCGCGATGTACCGCATCACGGCGCTGGCGGCGCTGCGTGCCGGGCTGTCCATCGACGCGGCCCACCAGGACCGGATCGCGGCCCTGGCACGCACCCTGCCGGTACGGTTCGAGTCCGGCCGCATCTGGCTGGGCGGGGACGACGTGACGGATGCCATCCGCACCGAGGAGGCCGGCATGAACGCTTCCCGCGTCTCGGCCCTGCCGCCGGTGCGCGAGGCCCTGGTGGCGCTGCAGCACAGCTTCCGGCGCCTGCCGGGACTGGTCGCGGACGGCCGCGACATGGGCACCGTGATCTTCCCGGGCGCGGCGTTGAAGGTCTATCTCACGGCCAGTGCGGCCTGCCGGGCGGAGCGGCGCCATAAACAGTTGATTTCAAAGGGAATTTCCGCTAATATCGATGATCTTCGCGCAGATCTCGAGGCGCGCGACGTCCGGGACAGCACCCGGCCGGTCGCGCCCCTGAAGCCTGCGCAGGATGCGCTGGTGCTGGACAACTCCCTGCTCTCGGTCGAAGAGGCCGTCGAGCAGGTGCTTGCCTGGTGGCAGCAGCGACAGCCCTTCGCGCACCCCGCGCAGGGCTGAACCGGGCCCGCAAGGCCTCCTACCGCGCCTGCAGCGCACGGCCTTGCGATGTGTTCAACCCAACCGTGGCCACCCGCCACACAACCTTCCGCAGGCAACGATAGAAACGCCGGCAATGGTGCCGGCGGAAACGCGCCCGCGGACCTAGGAAATACATGTCTGAATCTTTTGCCGCCCTTTTTGAAGAATCCCTGCAGCGCACCGAAATGCGCCCGGGCGAAGTCATCACCGCCGAAGTCGTGCGCGTCGAGCACAACTTCGTCGTGGTGAACGCAGGCCTCAAGTCCGAAGCCTACGTGCCCCTCGAGGAATTCAAGAACGACAAGGGCGAGGTCGAAGTCCAGGTGGGAGATTTCGTCTCCGTCGCCATCGGCTCGATCGAGAACGGTTACGGCGACACGATCCTGTCGCGCGACACCGCCAAGCGCCTGGCCTCCTGGCTGGCGCTGGAAAAGGCCCTGGAATCCGGCGAGTTCGTCACCGGCACGACCAGCGGCAAGGTCAAGGGCGGCCTCACCGTCCTGGTCAACGGCATCCGCGCCTTCCTGCCCGGTTCGCTGATCGATACGCGTCCGATCAAGGATCTGACGCCGTACGAGAACAAGACCATGGAATTCAAGGTCATCAAGCTCGACCGCAAGCGCAACAACGTGGTGCTGAGCCGCCGCGCCGTGGTGGAAGCCTCCATGGGCGAAGAGCGCGCCAAGCTGATGGAAACCCTGAAGGAAGGCTCCATCGTTCAGGGCGTGGTCAAGAACATCACCGAATACGGTGCGTTCGTGGACCTGGGCGGCATCGACGGCCTGCTGCACATCACCGACATGGCATGGCGCCGTGTCCGCCACCCCTCCGAGGTGGTGCAGGCCGGCCAGGAAATCACCGCCAAGATCCTCAAGTTCGACACCGAGAAGAACCGCGTCTCCCTGGGCCTGAAGCAGATGGGCGACGATCCCTGGCTGGGCGTGTCGCGCCGCTACCCCTCGGGCACGCGCCTGTTCGGCAAGGTCACGAACATCGCCGACTACGGTGCGTTCGTGGAACTCGAGCCCGGCATCGAAGGCCTGGTGCACGTTTCCGAAATGGACTGGACGAACAAGAACATCGCTCCGTCCAAGCTCGTGTCGCTGGGTGACGAAGTCGAAGTCATGGTCCTCGAGATCGACGAAGACAAGCGCCGCATCAGCCTGGGCATGAAGCAGTGCAAGGCCAACCCGTGGCAGGAGTTCGCGCAGAACACCAAGCGCGGCGACCGCGTCAAGGGCCCGATCAAGTCGATCACCGACTTCGGCGTGTTCGTGGGCCTGGCTGCCGGCATCGACGGCCTGGTGCACCTGTCCGACCTGTCCTGGAACGAGCCCGGCGAAGCCGCCGTGCGCAACTACAAGAAGGGCCAGGAAGTCGAGGCGATCGTGCTGGCCGTGGACGTGGACCGCGAGCGCATCTCCCTGGGCATCAAGCAGCTCGACGGCGACCCGTTCACGACCTTCGTGACGGTGAACGACAAGGGCCAGACGGTGACCGGCAAGGTCAAGACCGTCGACGCCCGTGGCGCCGAGATCGACCTGGGCGAAGACATCGTGGGCTACCTGCGCGCTTCGGAAATCTCCCGCGACCGCGTGGAAGATGCCCGCAACGTGCTGAAGGAAGGCGACGAAGTCACGGCCGTGGTGGTGAACGTGGATCGCAAGACCCGCAACATCCAGCTGTCGATCAAGGCCAAGGACATGGCCGACGAGCAAGGCGCCATGGCATCCCTGTCGCAGCAATCGGCCCGCGAAAGCGCCGGCACGACCAGCCTGGGCGCCCTGCTGCGCGCCAAGCTGGACAACTCCGACAAATAATCGGAACCTGAGCCCGCAAGGCTGAGAAAGGCCGTGCCTGCACGGCCGCAAGCGGCGGGCGCCTCGTGCGCCCGCCGCTTTTTTCCAAGTGCGCATTCCAGCCCCATGCCCTGCGCCGCGTGCAAACGCCGCCTCCGGCATGGACCACTTTGTTCGCCGATCCCTGGCGCCACAGACCGGACCCCATGACCCGATCAGACCTCGTCGAAGAACTTGCCGCCCGCTTCGGCCAGCTCACGCAACGCGATGCCGAAGCCGCCGTCAAGACCATCCTGGATGCAGTGGGCGATGCGCTGGTGCGCGGCCACCGCATCGAGGTGCGCGGGTTCGGCAGCTTTTCGGTCAACCGCCGCCCGCCGCGCATGGGACGCAATCCCCGCAGCGGCGAGGCCGTGCACATCCCCGAGAAGCGCGTTCCGCATTTCAAGCCGGGCAAGGCCCTGCGCGAAGCCGTGGACCGCCGCACCGCCGAGATGGGCATCGGCGCCGCGGCCGACCCGTCCGATGCCGCCTGACGAGCGCGCCTACCATCCCCGGCGCACGCGCGGGGGGCGGGCCTGACCGTAGAATCCTCCCACCATCGAGGAGACGCATGGCATGAAGTATTTACTGTGGCTGCTCAAGGCAGCCATTTTTTTCACCCTCTTCGCCTTCGCGCTGAACAACCAGCAGGACGCGACGGTGCATTTCTTCTTCGGCACGCGCTGGACCGCGCCGCTGGTGCTGGTGGTGCTGTCCGCCTTCGCCCTGGGTGTCGCCGTCGGCGTGCTGGGCATGGTGCCCCGCTGGTGGAAGCACCTGCGTGCCGCGCGCCGCGCCGAGGCCGCACTGCCGCCCTCGCCCGCTTCCGCGCCTGCGTCCGCCCCCTCGGCAGGCAGTGCCGCTCCCGTGACCGATCTGCAGCAGCAGCCGCCCATCCATGGAATTTGACCTGAGCTGGCTCCTGCTGGGGCTCCCGCTGGCGTTCGTGCTGGGCTGGCTCGCGTCCCGCTTCGACCTGCGCCAGCTGCGCCAGGAGAACCGCCGGGCGCCCAAGGCCTACTTCAAGGGGCTGAACTACCTGCTCAACGAGCAGCAGGACCAGGCGATCGACGCGTTCATCGAGGCGGTACAGAACGACCCGGACACGTCGGAACTGCATTTCGCGCTCGGCAATCTCTTTCGCCGGCGCGGTGAATACAACCGCGCGGTGCGCGTGCACGAGCACCTGCTGTCCCGCGGCGACCTGGGCCGGGCCGATCGCGAACGCGCCCAGCACGCACTCGCGCTGGACTTCCTCAAGGCCGGCCTGCTGGACCGTGCCGAAGATGCGCTGCAGCGGCTGGAAGGCACGCCCTTCGAGGGGCAGGCCCGCATGGCGTTGCTGGCCATCTACGAACGTTCGCGGGACTGGCCGCAGGCCACGGCGATCGCGCGCAAGATGCATGGCTCCCACCAGGGTGATTTCAGCGCCCGCCAGGCCCACTATCTGTGCGAGCAGGCGCTGGCGCACGCCGCCCAGGGCGACCTGGATGCGGCGCAGGCGCAGTTCGAGGAAGCGCGGGCCGCCGCGCCGGATGCGCCGCGGCCGCGCATCGAACTCGCGCGGCTGCAGCAGCGCCGCGGCCACGCCGAAGCGGCCCTGGCCACGCTCCAGGAACTGGCGCGGCAGTCGCCCAGCGCGCTGCCGCTGGCCGCGCCGCTGCTGATCGAACTGGCGGCCGCGACCGGGCGCCAGGGCGACGTGCTGCATCTGCTGCAGGAGCACTATGCCCGCGCGCCCTCGCTGGACGTGCTCGATGCGATCGTGGCCATGGAAACGGCCGCGGGCGATCCCGCGCGACCGCCGCGCGACTGGTATGTGCGCCATCTGGACAAGGAGCCCTCGCTGGTCGCCGCCGCCAAGTGGCTGTCGCAGGAGAAGCTCGAACACGAGGACGTCCACCCCCAGGTGCAGCGGGCGCTCGACCAGGCCGCGAAGCCGCTCACGCGCTACCGCTGCGCGGCCTGCGGATTCGAGGCGCGGCAGCATTTCTGGCAATGCCCCGGCTGCCAGAGCTGGGACAGCTATCCGGCCCGGCGCGTCGAGGAGCTCTGAAAGCGTGTCCGCCGTCCAGGTCGCCCCCTTCGAGGGGTGCGCCGATTCACCGTAGCCTGCTCGGGTTTTCATAGCGGCGCGCGCGGACCTTACCCGTAGAATGGTCCGCACATGCCCCTGATCCTCCTCGTCCTCCTGCCATTCGTCGGCAGCGTGCTCGCGGCGCTGCTGCCCGCTAACGCGCGCAATGCCGAATCGACGCTCGCCGGCGCGGTGGCACTGTTCTGCGCGGTGCAGGCGGCGCTGTATTTTCCGGAGGTGGCGGCAGGCGGCGTGGTGCGGCAGGAGTTCGCCTGGCTGCCCTCGCTGGGCCTGAACCTCGTGCTGCGCATGGACGGGTTCGCCTGGATGTTCTGCATGCTTGTGCTGGGCATCGGTTCGCTGGTGGTGCTGTATGCGCGCTACTACATGTCGGCCGCCGATCCGGTGCCGCGGTTCTTCTCGTTCTTCCTGGCCTTCATGGGTGCCATGAGCGGCGTGGTGCTCTCGGGCAACCTGGTACAGCTGGTGTTCTTCTGGGAGCTGACCAGCCTCTTTTCCTTCCTGCTGATCGGCTACTGGCACCACCGCAAGGATGCGCGCAGCGGTGCGCGCATGGCGCTCACCGTCACGGGCACGGGCGGGCTGTGCCTGCTGGCGGGCGTGCTGGTTCTGGGACACATCGTGGGCAGCTACGATCTGGACCGGGTGCTGGCGGCAGGCGACCTGGTCCGGGGCCACCCCCTCTACCTGACCGCATTGGTACTGGTGCTGCTGGGTGCGCTGACCAAGAGCGCGCAGTTCCCCTTCCATTTCTGGCTGCCTCATGCCATGGCGGCGCCCACGCCCGTGTCGGCCTACCTGCATTCCGCCACCATGGTGAAGGCCGGCGTATTCCTGCTGGCGCGCACGTGGCCCGTGATGGGCGGCACCGAGCCGTGGTTCTGGATCGTGGGCGGTGCCGGATTGCTCACGCTGCTGGTGGGGGGCTATGCGGCCATGTTCCAGCATGACCTCAAGGGGCTGCTGGCCTATTCCACCATCTCGCACCTGGGGCTCATCACCCTGCTGCTGGGCCTCAACAGCCCGCTGGCGGCCGTGGCCGCCGTCTTCCACATCATGAACCACGCCACGTTCAAGGCGTCGCTGTTCATGGCAGCCGGAATCATCGACCACGAAAGCGGCACGCGCGACATCCGGCGCCTGTCGGGCCTGCGGCGCATGATGCCGGTCACCTCCACCCTGGCCACGGTGGCGAGCGCGGCGATGGCCGGCGTACCGCTGCTCAACGGCTTTCTCTCGAAGGAAATGTTCTTCGCCGAGACCGTGTTCCTCGAAGCCTCGCCGTTCGTGGCCACCGCGCTGCCCGTGGCGGCCACGATCGCCGGGGTGTTCAGCGTGGCCTACTCACTGCGCTTCACGGTGGACGTCTTCTGGGGCCCGAAGGCGCAGGACCTGCCCCGCGAACCGCACGAGCCGCCGCACTGGATGCGCGTGCCCGTCGAACTGCTGGTGCTGGCCTGCCTGGTGGTCGGCATCTTCCCGGCCTGGTCGGTGGGCCGCTACCTGGCGGCCGCGGCCCTGCCGGTGGTGGGCGGCGACCTGCCCGAGTACAGCCTCGCGATCTGGCATGGCTTCAATACGCCTTTCGTGATGAGCCTGGTCGCGCTCGCGGGCGGCGCCGCGCTCTATCTGCTGCTGCGCCGCCAGCGCGAGGCGGGCCGGATCGACGCCCCCCCGCTCATCTACCGCGTGAGCGGCAAGCGCATTTTCGAGGTGCTGCTCACGCTACTCACGCTGGCCGGCTACCGCGGCCGGCGCATGCTCGGCACGCCCCGGCTGCAGTGGCAGATGCTGTGGCTGGTCTGCGCGGCGCTGGTGGCGGGGGCATTGCCGCTGTGGTCCCGCGGCCTGCAGCTGGGCGACCGCGGCACGCTGCCGCTGTCGCCGGCCTTCGTGGCGGTCTGGATCGTCGGTTCGGTCTGCGCCGTGGCCGCGGCCTGGCAGGCGAAGTACCACCGGCTGGCCGCGCTCACGCTGCTGGGCGGCGCGGGGCTGTGCACCTGCATCACCTTCCTGTGGTTTTCCGCGCCCGACCTCGCGCTGACGCAGATCGTGGTGGAGGTCGTCACCACGGTGCTCGTGCTGCTGGGCCTGCGCTGGCTGCCGCGGCGGGACGAGCGGCTGCGGGAGGTGGCGCCCGCCGTCGGCCTGCCGAGGCTGCGCCGCGCGCGCGACCTGGTGATCTCGCTGCTGGCAGGCGGCGGGCTGGGCTGGCTGGCCTACGTAATGATGAGCCGGCCGTTCCCCGAGAGCACATCCACCTTCTTCCTGGAACGCGCGCAGTCCGAAGGCGGGGGGACCAACGTGGTGAACGTGATGCTGGTCGATTTCCGCGGCTTCGACACCTTCGGCGAGATCGTGGTGCTGGGCATCGTGGCACTCACGGTGTATGCGCTGCTGCGGCGCTTCCGCCCCGCGCGCGAGGCCATGGACCTGCCGGAGCAGCAGCGCAACATGCCTGCCGACCTGCAGACCGACCTGCTGAACCCGCGCCATGCGACCGACACCGCCGTGGGCTACCTGATGGTGCCGGCCGTACTGGTGCGGCTGCTGCTGCCGTTCACGCTGCTGGTCTCGTTCTACATGTTCATGCGCGGGCACAACCAGCCCGGCGGAGGCTTCGTGGCAGGCCTCGTGCTCTCCGTCGGCCTGCTGATGCAGTACATCATCTCGGGCACGCAGTGGGTCGAGGCCCACCTGTCCCTGTACCCGCGCCGCTGGATCGCCACCGGGCTGCTGTTCGCCCTGGGCACGGGCGCGGGCGCGCTCTTCTTCGGCTACCCCTTCCTCACCAGCCATACCGCCCACCTGCACCTGCCGGTGGTGGGCGAGATCCATGTGGCCAGCGCCCTCTTCTTCGACATCGGCGTGTTCTCGCTCGTGGTGGGCGCCACGCTGCTCATGCTGACGGCCATCGCCCACCAGTCGGTGCGCGGCCACCGCTACCACGCACGCCTCGCGGAAGAGCGCGAGGCGGAAGAATCGGCGCAGTCCGCGCAGGCAGCCCATGCCGCCGGGAGCAGGCTGCCGGTGGCGCTGGAGGGCGCCCGCGGCGGAGCCGCCGCCACGGCACCGGGAGGGAACCCCTGATGGAAATCGTTCTGGCCGTCGCGATCGGCGTGCTGACGGGCTCGGGCGTGTGGCTGGTGCTGCGCCCCCGTACCTACCAGGTCATCATGGGGCTGGCGCTGCTGTCGTATGCCGTGAACCTGTTCATCTTCAGCATGGGCCGGCTGGGCCTGGCCGTGGGCAAGGAGCCGGTGCTGGTCGAAGGCGTGCCGAAAGACCTGCTGCACTACGCGGATCCGATGCCGCAGGCGCTGGTACTGACGGCCATCGTGATCGGCTTCGCCATGACGGCGCTGTTCCTGGTGGTGCTGCTCGCCTCGCGCGGCATGTCGGGCACCGACCACGTGGACGGATCGAACTCGCGCGACGTGCAGGAGATGCCATGACCGGCGCGCCCATCGCCCCCCGCCGCCGCGTGGAACACCGCTGCACCGCAGCCAGGAGCTGCCGGTGAACGCGGCCGTGCAGGCACAGTTCTCGCACTGGATGTCGGCCGCGATGCCGCATCTGATGCTCGCTCCCATCATGCTGCCGCTGCTGACCGCGGCGCTGATGCTGCTGCTGCGCGAGGAGCGCCAGCGGCTCAAGCTGGGCATGAACCTGCTGTCCACGCTGGCCGGCCTGTGCATCGCGCTGGCGCTGCTCTTCTGGACCCATCTGGGGGGCAAGCCCGTCACGATGGGCGTGTACCTGCCGGGCAACTGGCCCGCGCCCTTCGGCATCGTGCTCGCGCTGGACCGGCTGTCGGCGCTCATGCTCGTGCTCACGGGCTTCGTCGCGCTGTGCTCCATCGTCTTCGCCGCGGCGCGCTGGCACCGTGCGGGCGTGCACTTCCACCCGCTGTTCCAGTTCCAGCTCATGGGACTGGCGGGCGCCTTCCTCACGGCGGACCTCTTCAACCTGTTCGTGTTCTTCGAGATCATGCTGGCGGCGTCGTACGGGCTGCTGCTGCACGGCTCCGGCCGCACGCGGGTGCAGGCGGGGTTGCACTACATCGCCATCAATCTCGCGGCGTCCTCGCTGTTCCTGATCGGCGTGTCGATGCTCTATGGCATCACGGGCACGCTCAACATGGCGGACCTCGCGCAGACCATCCCGCACGTGGCCGACGCCGACCGCGGCCTGCTGCACGCGGCCGCCGGCATCCTGGCCACGGCCTTCCTCATCAAGGCGGCGGTGTGGCCGCTGAACTTCTGGCTCGCACCGGCCTACAGCGCAGCGAGCGCGCCGGCCGGGGCGCTTTTCGCGCTGATGACGAAGGTGGGCGTCTACACCATCCTGCGCCTGTGGACGCTGATGTTCGGCGCCGAGGCCGGCCCGTCCGCGATGTTCGGCAGCCTGTGGCTGATCGGCGGAGGTCTCGTGACCATGGCGTTCGGCGCGATCGGCATGCTGGGATCGCAGCGCATCGGCGTGCTGGCCGGCTATGCCGCCATCCTGTCGTCGGGCACGCTGCTGGCGGCCGCGGGTTTCGGGCAGAACCTGCTCACGGCGGGCCTGCTCTTCTACCTGCCCAGCTCCACGCTGGCCATCAGCGCCCTCTTCCTGCTCACCGACCTGATCGACCGCTGGCGCAACGACGGCGCCACGCTCGCGCCCCACGAGCTGGACGACGATGCTCCGTTCCTCACCCCCGAACTGGTGCCCGCCCAGCGCCTGAACCTGGACGAACAGGAGATGGTGCTGGTCGGCCGTGTCATCCCGGCGGCGGCGGCCTTCCTGGGCCTGTCCTTCCTCGTGTGCACGCTGGTGATCGCAGGCCTTCCGCCGCTGTCGGGCTTCGTCGGCAAGTTCGCGATGCTCACGGCGCTGCTCAATCCCCTGGGGATCGGCACGTCGGCCGGCATGCGGGCCTCTTCGGTCGGCTGGTTGCTGTTCGGCATGCTGATCGCCACCGGCCTCATGGCACTGCTCGCACTCACCCGCACGGGCATGCGGCATTTCTGGACCACGCACGACCGCCCCGCCCCGCAACTGCGCGTGCTCGAAGGCATTCCGATCGCCCTGCTGCTGGCCTGCTGCGTGGGCCTGACGCTGCAGGCCGGCCGGGTCATGGACTTCACGCAGGCGACGGCGAACGCGTTGCATGCACCCGGAGGCTACATCGATGCGGTGATGTCGGCGCGGCCGAAGCCGGGGCCCGCCACGCCCGAAGGCACGGGCGCCACCGTAAGGAGGCTTCCCCCCGCGCCTGCGCTCGCGGGCCCTCCGGCGGCCGGCGCCGCGGCGCTACCCCTGGTCGAAACCAAGGCCATGCCATGATGAAGCGCCTCTTTCCCGCACCGCTGCTGTCTGCCGCGCTGGCCGGCATGTGGCTGCTGCTCAACCACTCGACGAGCGCGGGCCACCTGATCCTTGCGGCCATCGTCGGCGTGGCGATCCCGCTGCTCACGCGCGGCCTGCGTCCGGTGCCGGTGCGCGTGCGCCGTCCCGGCGCGATCCTTCGCCTGGCGCTGTCGGTGATGGTGGATACCTCGCTCTCCAACCTGAACGTGGTGCGCTTCCTCCTGTTCAAGTCGCAGCGCAAGCACCCCTCCGGCTTCGTGCAGATTCCCCTGGACCTGCGCGACGCGAACGGCCTGGCCGTGCTGGCGGTGATCGTCTGCATCACGCCCGGCACCTCATGGGCCGAGCTGTCCCTGGACCGCTCCGTGCTGATGCTGCACGTGCTGGAGCTCGACAGCCACGAGGCCGTGATCGGCCACATCAAGCAGCGCTACGAACGCCCCCTGATGGAGATCTTCGAATCATGACGATGACCACCAGCCCCGTGCTCTCCTGGGCCCTGCCCCTCGCGCTGGCCATGCTCGCGCTGGCGATCGTGTTCGCGCTCGTTCGCATCCTCAAGGGCCCCTCGGCGCAGGACCGGGTGCTGGCGCTGGACTGCATGTACCAGAGCGGCATGCTGGCGATGCTGGTGCTGGGCATCTATTACGGCAGCACCAACTATTTCGAGGCGGCGCTGCTCATCGCCCTGCTGGGGTTTGCCAGTTCCACGGCCATGGCGAAGTTCCTGCTGCGCGGCGAGGTGATCGAATGACGCAGGCGATCCCGCTCTGGGCCGAGATCGCCGTGGCCGCGCTCGTGCTCTTCGGGGCCGCCATCGCGATGCTGGGTTCACTCAGCCTGCTGCGGCTCAAGACCTATTTCGAGCGCGTGCATGCGCCTTCGATCATCGCCACCATCGGCTGCTGGTGCATCATGCACGGCACGCTGCTGTACTTCTCGGTCGCGGGCCACGGCCTGGCCCTGCATCCGCTGTTGATCGCGCTGTTCGTCGCGGTCACGGTGCCGGTGACCACCATCTTCCTCATGCGCGCCGCACTGTTCCGCGCCCGGCGCGCAGGCCGGGACGTGCCGCCCAGCCTCAGCCGCCGGACGGACGCCACCGCGTCCCAGCGCGACTCCTGACGGCCGCACGCAGCGGCCCGTGCAGGGCCCCGTGCGAGGCCGCTCACGCCTCGGCCGCCATCAGGTCGTGCCGCCGAACCCTCCGCCACCGGGCGTGAGGATCTCGAACACGTCGCCCGCCCGCATTTCCGCCTGGCCGATATGGTCCAGCGCCTCCACGCGGCCATCCGCCCGCACGACCCGGTTCACGCCCGGTTGCCCGGCCGCGCCCCCGGCCATGCCGAAGGCCCCGGCCTTGCGCCCGTTGGAAAGGATGCTGGCCGTCATCGGCTCCAGGAAGCGGATGCGGCGCACCCCGCCGTCGCCTCCGCGCCACCGTCCGGCGCCGCCCGAGCCGGGCCGCAGTGCGAAGCTCTCCAGCCGCACGGGAAAGCGGAACTCCAGCACTTCCGGATCGGTGAGCCGCGAATTGGTCATGTGGGTCTGTACCACGCTGGTTCCGTGAAAGCCCCCTGCCAACGCACCCGCGCCATCGAAGAGCCCGCCCGCACCGCTGCCTCCGGCAACGGTTTCGTAGTACTGGAACCGCTCGTCGCCGAAGGTGAAGTTGTTCATGGTGCACTGGCTGCCCGCCGATACGCCCAGGGCGCCCAGCAAGGCATTGGTGATGCATGTGGATGTCTCGACGTTGCCGGCCACCACCGCGGCCGGAGGCAGCGGGTTCAGCATGGAGCCCGGCGGGATGATGACCTGCAGCGGCTTGAGGCAGCCCGCGTTCAGGGGAATGTCGTCGTCCACCAGACAGCGGAAGACATACAGCACCGCGGCCATGCACACCGCGGTGGGCGCGTTGAAGTTGTTGGGCTGCTGCGGCGAAGTGCCGGTGAAGTCGATCACCGCACTGCGCTGCGCGGCATCGATGCGTATCGCGACCCGGATGCATGCGCCGTTGTCGAGGGCCAGCGTGTAGGCACCCTCGGGAACGCGCGCGGCCAGCCGGGCGATGGCCCGCCGCACGGACTCCTCCGCGTTGTCCTGAACGTGGCCCATGTAGGCCTGCACGACGGGCAGACCGAATTGCGCGACCATCCTGCGCAGTTCCTGCGCGCCCTTCTCGTTGGCGGCGATCTGCGCCTTCAGGTCGGCGAGGTTCTGCTGGGGGTTGCGGGCCGGGTACTCGCCGCCGGACAACAGGGCGAGCATCCCGGACTCGCGCAGCACGCCGTCCTCCACCAGCTTGACGTTGTCGATCTGCACGCCCTCTTCCTCGATGCGCGTGGAAAAGGGCGGCATCGAGCCCGGCGTGGCACCACCCACGTCCGCGTGGTGGCCCCGGCTGCCCACGTAGAAGGAGGGGCGGGCGGTTTCCGCATCCGCCCCCTCCTCCAGGTACACGGGCGTGATCACGGTGATGTCAGGCAGGTGCGTGCCGCCATGGTAGGGGTCGTTCAGCACGTACACGTCGCCGGGCCGCATGCGGCCGGCGTTGCGCGCGATCACCGTGCGGATGCTTTCGCCCATGCTGCCCAGGTGCACGGGCATGTGGGGCGCGTTGGCGATGAGCTGGCCTTCGGCATCGAACAGCGCGCAGGAGAAGTCCAGCCGCTCCTTGATGTTGACCGAATGGGCGGTGTTCTGCAGCTGCAGCCCCATCTGCTCGGCGATGTTCATGAACAGGTTGTTGAAGACCTCCAGCAGCACCGGGTCCACCGTCGTGCCGGCCGCATGGCGCTCCGCGCGGGGCAGGCGGCGCTCCAGCACGAGATGGTCCTGCGCGGTGAGGCGGGCTTCCCAGCCGGGCTCCACGACGGTCGTGGAGGTGCGCTCCGCGATGATGGCCGGGCCCTGCAGCACGTCACCCGGGCGCATGTCGTCGCGCACGACCAGCGCCGCCTCGTGCCAGCGAGTGTCGCCGTCCGCGCCCTCGGTATAGACGCGCACCGTGCTCCGGCGCGGCACCTCGCGTGGCGGATGGAGCGGGTGCAGGCTCTCGGCCGGCGCGTCGCCCGGCGCGATGGCCTCCACCGACACGGCCTCCACCACCATCGCCCGGCCCGCCATGAGGAAGGCGAAACGCTGCCGGTAGGCGGCCTCGAACGCGGCCCGGACTTCCGCAGGGCTGCCGAAGGGGACGGCCAGCGCGGTGTCGGATCCGGCATAGCGCACGTGCATCCTGCGCAGCACGCAGGCTGCTCCCGCCTGCGCCCCCGGCCCCTGGGCGTGCAATTCCTCCTGCGCGCGGCCAGCCAGCAACACCAGGGCCGCTTCCACTGCCGGCCACTGCTGCGGGTCCAGCGGTACTTCCAGCGCCTGCTCGCGGATCACGCTCTGGTCCGCCAGGCCCATGCCATAGGCCGACAGCACGCCGGCCAGCGGATGCACGAAGACGCGCTGCATGCCCAGCGCATCGGCCACCAGGCATGCATGCTGCCCTCCCGCCCCACCGAAACACTGCAGCGTGTATGCGGTGATGTCGTAGCCGCGCGCGACCGAGATCTTCTTGATGGCGTTGGCCATCTGCTGAACCGCGATCCGGATGAAGCCGTGTGCCACCTCCTCGGGCGGCCGCCCCGTACGGGCGGCCCACTCGCCGAAGCGCTCGCGCACCACGGCCGCATCGAGCGCTTCATTGCCGGCGGGCCCGAACACCTGCGGGAAGTGCGCGGGCTGGATCTTGCCCACCATGACGTTGGCATCGGTCACTGCCAGCGGGCCGCCGCGCCGGTAGCATGCCGGGCCCGGATGCGCGCCGGCGCTCTCGGGGCCCACGCGGAAGCGCGCGCCGTCGTAGTCCAGCAACGAGCCGCCTCCCGAGGCCACGGTATGGATGCCCATCATGGGTGCGCGCATGCGCACGCCGGCCACCTGCGTCTCGAACTCGCGCTCGAACTCTCCCGCGAAATGGCTCACGTCGGTGGATGTGCCCCCCATGTCGAACCCGATCACCCTGTCGAATCCGGCCGCCACGGCGGTGCGGGCCATGCCCACGATGCCGCCGGCAGGGCCCGAGAGGATCGCGTCCTTGCCCTGGAAGCGGCGCGCGTCGGAGAGTCCGCCGGACGACTGCATGAAATACAGGGGTACGCCCGGCATCTCGGCCGCGACCTGCTCCACGTAGCGCCGGAGGATGGGCGACAGGTAGGCGTCCACCACGGTGGTGTCGCCGCGGCTGACGAACTTCATCAGCGGGCTGGTGGCATGCGAGGTGCTCACCTGCGTGAAGCCGGCCTCGCGCGCCAGCCGTGCCGCCGCGGCCTCGTGCGCGGTGAAGCGCCAGCCGTGCATGAACACGATGGCCACGCTGCGCAGCCCCGCGTCATGCGCCGCCCAGAGGCGCTCGCGCAGGTGCGCTTCGTCCAGCTGCTGCTCGACCTCGCCCCGTGCACCCACGCGCTCCTGCGCCTCGATGACGCGTTCGTAGAGCAGCTCGGGCAGCACGATGTGCCGGTCGAACAGGCGCGGCCGGTGCTGGTAGGCGACGCGCAGCGCATCGCGGAAGCCGCGCGTGGTGACCAGCAGCGTGGGCTCGCCCTTGCGCTCCAGCAGCGCGTTGGTGGCCACCGTGGTGCCCATCTTCACGCACTCCACGCGGTCGGGCGTGACCGGCGCGCCGGGCGGCAGCCCCAGCAGGTGGCGGATGCCCGCCACGGCCGCATCGCGGTAGTGCTCCGGGTTCTCCGACAATAGCTTGTGCGTGGCCAGCGTGCCGTCGGGCCCGCGCCCGACGATGTCGGTGAAGGTGCCTCCGCGGTCCACCCAGAATTGCCAGCTGTTTCCTGCCATGGTGCTCCTCGTACAGATTCCGCCCGGCGGCACGTGCATTCGCGGCCTCCGGTTTCCATAATGTAGGTGCCCGCAGGGATCATGCCCGGCCCTGCCCCGTTCCATCCCCTCTTTCCATCCATGCATACTGCCGCCCCTGCCGTTTCCCGAACGCTCCTCCTCGATGCGACCGAGCCGCGCACGCTTGATGACTGGCTCGCGCGACTCACCGCGCCGGACTGGCGGGGCCGCTTCGTGGAAGGCTGGCTTTTCGAAGGCCCGGAGGCACGGCGTGCGGCCGAAGGGCGGCTCGCCGCCGCCGGCGTGCATGCGCGGCTGCGCAGCGCCTACAAGCCGCTCGTGCACTGGTTCATCGAGGAGCTACCCGCCAGCCCCTCCGGCGAGCCCCCGGTGGCCGCCCTGGTGCGTTATCCGGTCCATCCCGGTGCAGGCACTCAGCGTTTTCTGCTGGAGGCCTATCCGCTGGGCGCCCTGGTTCCAGGGTGCGAAATCTCCTTCGAGGCCGGCGGCAGCGATCTGCATTACGAGGTGGTCCTGACCTTCGCCGGCGGGGCGACGCAAACGCACCGGGTGTTCGCGCCGAACCAGTTGCGCCCGGATGTGCTGGGCGTGCCACAGCTCAGTCCCACCGGCTGGCTGCGTGCAGGCCGCTCGGAAGGCGCGGGCGACCTGCTGGACGCAAGCCAGGCTACGGAATTCGAAAGCCTGTTCTGGCGCGCGGTCGAGGCCGTGCAATCCCATCCGTGGCCGAAGCAGGAGCCCTATTTCGAGCGGCTGGACCTGCGCGTGGACCTGCCCGGCTACGAGTGCCCGCTGGACGTACCCCACGAATGCATCAGCACCTTGGAGGCGATGCACGAGGACCTGTACTTCGGGATGCTCGAACTCTTCCAGCGCCACGCGGGCCGGCCGCAGGGCAACCGCCTGCTGCAGCCGGGGCAGCTCGTGCCCGACGTCCGGGCATGCGGGCCCGGGGCACCGCCCCGGATGCGCGTGGAGGTCCGGCCTTTCGACACCGCCGCGCAGGACGCTTGCGCATGGGAGGACGCGGGTGCCGGTCAACCGCTGGAGGCCCTGGACAAGGCCCCTGCGCCCGCGCGCATCGCCCGGGAACTGGAGCAACTGGGCGGCGAGACCTTCGGCGCGCACTCGCGCCAGGGCCGTGGTGTCTGGGGACGCTACCTGCACGGCAATCGCGCTCCCGTGCTCGTGAGCGGCGGACAGCACGCGAACGAGACATCCGGCGTGGTCGGCGCGCTGCGGGCGGCCTGGGCACTGAAGGCGCAGCCGGGTGCGCACTTCGCGCTGATCCCGCTGAAGAATCCCGACGGCTATGCACTGCACCGGGAGCTGGGGGCCCAGCACCCGAACCACATGCACCACGCCGCACGCTACACCGCCCTGGGCGACGACGTCGAGTACCGCGAGAGTGCTCCATGGTTCGAACGGGAGGCCCTCGAACAGGGCCTGGCGCTCTCCGGCGCACAGCTGCACCTCAATCTGCATGGCTACCCATCCCACGAATGGACCCGGCCGCTCAACGGCTACGTGCCCCGCGGCTTCGATCTGTGGACCATTCCCAAGGGGTTCTTCCTCATCCTGCGCCACCATACCGGCTGGGAATCCCGCGGCAGGGCCTTGCTGGAACGCGTGGCCGCCGAGCTGCTGCGGGTGCCCGGGCTGCCGGAATTCAATGCCCGGCAGATCGCCCTGTACCAGCGCCACGCGGGCCCGCTGCCGTTCGAACTCATCGACGGCACCGCCTGCGTGCAGTCGGAGGTGCAGCGCGGTGCCCCCGTCACGCTCATCACGGAGTTTCCCGACGAGACCATCCATGGGGAGGACTTCCGCTTCGCCCATACGGTGCAATGCGCGGCGGTGCTGGCGGCGGAACGGGCCTGGCAGGACATCATGGCCGGCGCCTGATGGCCACCTGCCGGGACGCAAGGAGGCCTGGCACGGGACATGCATAGCACCAGGGCGATGAAGGGGGCATCCGGGTCGCACCCGAGATGCCCTTCCCTGGTGCCCCGCTTACATTCGATGCGCCCCTGGCGGCCTGTGTCGGCGTTCGCGCGGTACCGGGCCGCACAGCCTTTCCTGGATGACCTTTCCTTCCGGAGCACCTATGCAGCGCAGAGCCGTTCCTCTTCTCGCCCTCGCCCTGGCCGGCGTCCTTTCCGCAACGCCATCCGCCGCGCAGGTCCGCTGGGACCTCGCGGCCGCGTATCCGGCCACCAACTTCCACACCGAGAACCTGATGCAGTTCGCCAAGGACGTGGAAGCCGGGACCGGCGGCAAGCTGCGCATCACGGTGCATGCGAACGCTTCGCTCTTCAAGGCCAACGAGATCAAGCGCGCGGTCCAGGGCGGCCAGGCGCCCGCGGGCGAGATCCTGTTGCCCAACTTCGAGAACGAGAACCCCGTCTTCGGCGTGGACGGCATTCCCTTCCTCGCCACCTCCTACGCCGAATCCCGCCGCCTGTACGAAGCCCAGAAGCCCGTGCTGGAGCGCCTGCTGGGCGCGCAGGGGTTGCGCCTGCTCTACACGGTGGCCTGGCCGCCGCAGGGCATCTACAGCAAAAAGGAAATCGCATCCGTGGCGGACCTGCGCGGCATCAAGTGGCGCGCGTACAGCCCTGCAACGGCAAAAATAGCCGAGCTCATCGGCGCGCAGCCGGTGACCATCCAGGCCGCGGAACTCTCGCAGGCGATGGCCACGGGCGCGGTGGAGTCCATGATGACCTCCGGCTCCACCGGCTACGACAGCAAGCTCTACGAGAGCATCAAGTATTTCTACGACACGCAGGCATGGCTGCCGAAGAACGCCGTCATCGTGTCGCGCAAGGCCTTCGATGCGCTCGACAAGCCCGCGCAGGACGCGCTGCTCAAGGCCGCCGCGGAGGCCGAGGCGCGCGGCTGGAAGGTGAGCGCGGACAAGAACGAGTGGTACAAGAAAGCCCTGGCCGACAAGGGCATGAAGATCCTGCCGCCGCCGGCCAAGCTCACCGCCGACCTGCGCCAGGTGGGCGACGTGATGCTGACCGACTGGCTGCGCAAGGCAGGCCCCGACGGCGAAGCCATCATCGCGGCCTACCGCAAGTCCGCGCCGGCCGCCGCGGCGAAGTGAGGCGGCCGTGCGTCGCTTCCTCGACCGGCTGTACCTCGCGGCAGGCGCTCTGGGCGCCGCCTGTGTCGCACTGATCTGCGCGCTCATGATCGCCCAGAGCATCCTGCGCGAGGCGGGCGTGCGCACCGGCGCGCTGAACGACGTGGTCGCCTGGCTCTGCGCGGCCGCCGCCTTCTTCGCCATGGCCCATGCCTTCAAGCACGGGGATTTCGTGCGCGTCACCCTGCTGCTGGAAAAGCTGTCCCCGCGCCCGCGCCGCGCCCTGGAGCTGGCGGCGCTCGCCATCGGCACGGTGGCGACGGCCTACCTCGCCTGGTCCGCCTGCCTGTTCACCTACGAGAGCTGGGAATTCAACGACGTGGCCCAGGGCCTGCTGCCGCTGCCGATGTGGATTCCCCAGCTGAGCTTCGCCATCGGCTCGGTGCTGCTGCTCGTGGCGGTGCTGGACGAATTCCTGATCGTGCTGCGCGGCGGCACGCCGAGCTTCGTGCGCGCGGTCGAGGAGCGCCACGCACGCGGGGACTTCTCCGCCGACATCTGAGGCGCCACCGTTACCGAGCATCCCGGCTGCGCCGTGCGCAGCAGAAAGACCAGTGCCATGGACATCCTGATGGTGGGCGGCATCCTGTTGCTGCTGATGATCGTGCTGCTCGCGGGCGGCGTCTGGATCGCGATGACCCTGGCCATCTGCGGCTGGGTCGGGCAGGCCTTCTTCACCAGCACCCAGCCCGGCAAGAACCTGTTCTCCGCCTTCTGGGAGAGCAACGCGAGCTGGGAACTGGCCGCCCTGCCCCTCTTCATCTGGATGGGAGAGATCCTGTTCCGCACGCGGCTGAGCGAGGAGATGTTCGAAGGCTTGCGGCCCTGGCTCAACCGGGTACCGGGCCGGCTGATGCACACCACCATCCTGGGCTGCGGCATCTTCGGCTCGGTGTCGGGATCCTCGGCCGCCACCTGCGCCACCATCAGCAAGGTCGCCCTGCCGGAATTGCTGCGGCGCGGCTACGACGAGCGCCTGGCACTCGGCTCCCTGGCCACGGCCGGCACGCTGGGCATCCTCATACCGCCCTCCATCACCATGGTAGTGTATGCGGTGGCCGCCGATGCCTCCATCATCCGCATCTTCCTGGCCGGCTTCCTGCCGGGGCTGCTGCTCATGCTGCTCTTTTCGGGCTACATCGGCTGGTGGAGCCTGCGGCATCCCGACCGGGTCCCGGCGGCCGACCCGCCCACCACGCTGCGCCAGAAGATCCGGCAGTCGGGCCATCTGATTCCCGTCACGGTGCTGATCGTGTTCATCGTCTGGGTGCTGGTGGCAGGCTATGCCACGGCCACCGAGTGTGCGGCCTTCGGCGTGGCGGGATCGCTGGGCCTGGCGCTCTGGAGCCGGTCGCTGACATGGCGGAATTTCTCGGAAGGGCTGATGGGCGCGACGCGCACCAGCTGCATGATCATGTTCATCCTGGCGGGCGCAGCCTTCCTCACCAAGACCATGGCCTTCACCGGCATACCGCGCGAGCTGGCGGAGTGGGTCGAATCCATGCACCTGCCGCCCTATGCCCTGATCGCGGTGCTCACGGTGGTGTACCTGGTGCTGGGCACGGCGCTCGACGGCATCAGCATGATCGTGCTCACCAGCGCGGTGGTGCTGCCGATGATCCAGAAGGCCGGCTTCGACCTGGTGTGGTTCGGCATCTTCATCGTGCTGCTGGTGGAGATCGCCGAGGTCACGCCGCCGGTGGGATTCAATCTCTTCGTGCTGCAGAACATGACGGGCAAGGACAGCAACACCATCGCCCGGGCGGCCATTCCGTTCTTCGTGTGCCTGGTCGCCTGCATCGCGCTCATCACCCTCTTCCCGCAGATCGTCACGGTGCTGCCGGACCTGGTGATGGGCAAGGACGGGGGGTGAGCCTGCCGGGCGCCCGCGCGTCCTGACATACTCGGGGGCATGCTGCTCAACATCGCCGTCATCTGCCTGGCTGCCTGCATCGGCGCCCTGATGCGCTGGGGGTTCGCGCTCTGGCTCAACCCGGGCGGGCTGATCCCCTGGGGGACGCTGGCCGTGAACCTCATCGGGGGCTACTGCATCGGCATCGCGCTCGCGGTGTTCACCAGCCGCCCCGACATCGATCCCGCATGGCGCCTGCTGGTGATCACCGGCTTCCTGGGAACGCTCACCACGTTCTCCAGCTTCTCCGGCGAAGTAGTCGCCATGCTCATGCAGCAGCGCTTCGGGCTGGCGTTCGGCACCATCGCGCTGCACCTGGGCGGCTCGCTGGCCCTCACCTGGGCCGGCATGCGCTCGGCCTTGTGGTGGCTGGCACGGTGATTTGTCGCACACTTGCCACTGTCTCCCGGCATGGCCACGTCCGTGCCATCCTTCCTTTCGCACCATCGCTTCCATGGAATCCAATACCGAACTCAACGAAAGCCGGCTGGCCAACGCCTGGGCCGAGCTGCACAACCACGCCGTGAGCGGCAATCCCCTGCATGCGGATGCCTACCGGCTCGCCTTCGCGGACCCCGAATTCATGCTGCGCCGCGAGACGCGCGGCATCCGCTTCCAGCTCGAGATGCTCAAGCCCGACCTCGGCCAGACCGCCCAGGGCATCGAGAACACCGTGGTGGTGTACGGCAGCGCGCGCTTCCTGGCGCCAGAAGACGCCGCACAGCAACTGGCCGATGCCGAGGCCAGCGGGGACGCCTCGCGCATCGCGCGCGCGCAGCTGGCCGTGCGCAACGCCCGCTACTACGACCTCGCGCGCCGCTTCGCCGGCGTCGTGGCGAATTACAGCCAGCAGCTTCCCCCCTCCGACCGCATCTACATCTGCACTGGCGGCGGCCCGGGCATCATGGAGGCGGCCAACCGCGGCGCGCACGAAGCCGGAGCGCTCAACGTGGGCCTCAACATCGCCCTGCCGCACGAGCAGAGCGGCAACCGCTACATCTCGCCGTCGCTGTCCTTCAAGTTCCACTACTTCGCGCTGCGCAAGATGCACTTCATGATGCGCGCGAAGGCACTGGTGGCCTTCCCCGGCGGATTCGGCACGCTCGACGAGCTGTTCGAGGTGCTCACGCTGGTGCAGACAGGCAAGGCCAAGCCGGTGCCGATCGTGCTGTTCGGCACCGAGTTCTGGAAGAGCGTGGTGAATTTCGAGGCACTGGTGGAGCAGGGAACAATCTCGGCGGCCGACCTGAACCTTTTTCACTACACGGACGATCCGGAAGAGGCCTGGGGGTTCATCAAGGCGTTCTACAAGCTCTGAGCAACAGAAAGCGACCACCGCCCCGAGGCAGGCAGGGGCGAGTGGTCAGAGCACCGGCTTCCAGGCGGATGCGAGTCCTTCAGCGATGCTGTCCATCGCAGCACGCTGCCGGCTCCCCACGAAGTTGCAGAACGCCTGGTCAAAAGCCTCGCCATATTTGGCCCGGGCCGCCTCCGCCTGCTGCCGCAGCACCTCGGCCTGCGTGTGGGATATGCTGGAAAAACTGTCGACCGGGAGGAAGCGCGATGGAGCCGCAAGCAACTCCCCTTCATCGGGAAAGCGCTTCGAGAACAGCAGGCTGGCGCCCAGGAAGCACTCGGCCAGCGCCTGCCGCTTGCGCGCCTGCTGCTCAACGCGGATGATGCCGAGCCACGCCATGACAGAGACCTGCCTGGGCCATACCTTCACCAGAGCGTCGCTCAACTTCTCGATCGCCTTGGCATCGCCCTTGAAAAAGGCCCGTTGCAGAGTGTTCTTCCCGATCATTCGCTCAATTTCGGCAGCAGCAGCGACACCGGTCTTCCCGTTCGCCAGCGCAAGGTCGGCAAAGGTCTGCGTATCCGGATGGCCGTCGAACTGATCGGCATAGAACTCGGTGAGCGCTTCTTCGACCGAGTGGCTGTGGGGGCTGCCCGCAAGCGCCTTGTGCAGTTCCGGATGGGAAAAGCAGTGCAGATATTCGTGCCTTGACGTGTGGAGCCCCACGTCGCGGGGCAAGCCCTCCCTTATGCGCACTTCGGCAGATTTTCCCGCCCTGCGTTGGGTCAGTCCGCGATAACCCGGCGGCAGGTCCAGGGTGACGCGTGGCTCGATGGCATGGCACGCACTGCTGGACGGTATGTACGCACCATGCTTTTGAAGTACCTCCTGCCTGGCCTGTAGAACGGTGGGCAGATCCACCACGGGATAGGGCTGGGCCTGTTGCTGCATGGTACCCGCAGATTGCCTCCATGCGCCATAGCCTGCAGCGACTGCGGCCACTCCCACATAGGCCTTCCAGGACTGTTTCAACGTACCGACGGCCACGCCTGCCACCCGGACGGCCAGTGAACTGGGTGGATTCTGCGCCGGAAGCTCGTTCGGATCCACGACGGCGTCTGGCGGGCCGCGCCGAGGTGCCATGCTTCCCGCGGTTGAAGCCCGTCCCGCGTTTGCGCCGGGGGACCGGGCAGGCAGAGAGCCGAAGCGAGCATCTCGCCCGGAGTGCGTCGAAGAGTTGTTCGCTCGCGCGAGCTGGTTGCGTTCTCCGGCCGGTTCACGGCTGGACGTACGCCTCCGATCCGCTCCTTGTACCGAGACAGGGCCGACCATGGTGGTTTCCTTGCATGTATGCGAGTCCGCCAATCTAGCCATCCCGGCATCCAGGGCCGGCCTGCCGCGCGAAAGCAAACACTTTCATGCGAAGCCCGTGGCAAATCGCGCCTCTGCCGGTATGCGGGATCAGGCCCTGCGCTCCAGACGGGCAGCCACCCTCGACCCCAGCCCCACGACGCCCCCCACCACCCAGAACAGCCCGGCCACGCCGATCAGCGCACCGGCCGAACCGAACAGCACGGGCATCGCCACGCTGGATGCGTTGATCGCCATCAGGCGCAGGCCCAGCGCCTCACCATGGCGGTGGTGGGGCGTGATCTGGTGCAGCATGCTCATGATCATGGGCTGCACGGAGCCCAGCGCGAAGCCCAGCAGCACCGAGCACAGGCCGAGCGCCCATGCGGTGGGCAGCAGCGGATAGACGGCGAAAAGGCAGGCTGTCGTCACCATGGCCCACATCACCACGGTGGCCTCCTTCAGGCGCGCTGCCACGAGCGGCATGAGCACGCGGATGGCCGCCGCGGCAATGGCGAACGCGCCCAGGATGGAGCCGATGACCGACGCGGACAGCCCCCGCTCGTGCCCCAGCAGCGGCACCACGAAGGTATGCACGTCCCAGCAGGACGACAGCAGCCAGTTCACCAGCAGCAGGCGGCGGAAGCCCGCGTCGCCCAGCAGGTCCCACGCACGGCGGCGCGGGCCGCCTTCCGCCGCGGGGATGGGCGGCAGCTCCACCGTCGCACGGACCCAGAACCATGTCGCCACCGGCAGCAGCGCCGTGAGCGCGAAGGCCGCGCGATAGCCCTCCGTGCTGCCCGGCACCGGCCCTGCATGGTCGATCAGCAGGCCGGTGAAGAACGGCCCCACGAAGTTGGACACGGCAGGGCCGATGGCCAGCCAGCTGAACACACGCCGCAATTGCTCGGAACCGTGCGCGGCGCGCCCGACATGGCGTTGCAGCGCGATCATGGCCGCGCCGGAAGCGCCACCGGTCAGCAGCGCGGCCAGGCAGAGCATGGGAAAGGACGGCCAGACGAGCGCGCCGGCCGCGCCCGTGCTGGCCACGCTCACCGCCCAACCCACCGGCCGCTTCAGGCCGTGGCGGTCGGCATACCGGCCCGCGGGCAGCGACAGGAACACCTGGGTGAGCGCGAACAGCGCCAGCAGGGCTCCGACCGCCGCGGCGCTGTAGCCCTCGCGCAGGGCCAGCAGCGGGGCCGCCAGGCGCATGCCCGTCATGCTGGCATGGATGCATATCTGTCCGGCGATCAGCCGAGCGAGCGCGGTGTCCATCTCAGGCCGGCGCCTCCGGGCGATCGCCGGCCGGCGCTTCCACGGCCGGAGCGGCACCGGCCTCGCCTGCGGGCAGCTCCTGCACGTCCCGCAGCCGCCGCTGGATGGCACGCGTGCGCACGCCCACCTCGTCGAAGCGCTTGGCCGCGGCGTCGATCGACTTGCGCGTGGCCTCCACCACGTCGCCGAACTTGGCGAACTCCGTCTTCACCGCGCCCAGCAGCCCCCACACCTCGGAAGACCGCTTCTCGATCGCCAGCGTCTTGAAACCCATCTGCAGGCTGCTGAGCATCGCCGCGAGGTTCGCCGGCCCGGCCACCATCACGCGGCATTCGCCCTGCAGCGCCTCCACCAGGCCCGGCCGGCGGACCACCTCGGCGAACAGCCCTTCGGTGGGCAGGTACAGCACCGCGAAATCCGTGGTGTGCGGCGGCGACACGTACTTGGCGGCGATCTTGCGCGCCTCGAAGCGCACCGCGGCCTCCAGCGCATTGCCCGCCGCGAGTACGGCCGCCTTGTCCGCCGCGTCGTGCGCGTCCAGCAGGCGCTGGTAGGACTCCACCGGGAACTTGGCATCGATGGGCAGCCAGACCGGCTCCTCCTGCCCGCGCCCCGGCAGGCGGATGGCGAACTCCACCAGTTCGTCGCTGCCCGGCACCGTCTTCACATTGCGTGCGTACTGCTCCGGCGCCAGCACGTTCTCGATGATCGCCCCCAGCTGCAGTTCGCCCCAGGTGCCGCGCGTCTTCACATTGGTCATCACGCGCTTGAGATCACCCACGCTGGCGGCCAGCGTCTGCATCTCCCCGAGGCCGCGGTGCACCTGCTCGAGCCGGTCGCTCACCATCCTGAACGACTCGCCCAGCCGCTGCTCCAGCGTGGCGTGCAGCTTCTCGTCCACGGTGCGGCGCATCTCCTCCAGGCGGGCCGCGTTGTCCGACTGGATGGCGGCGAGGCGCTCGTGCAGCGCGGCGCGCAGCGACTCCGACGTCTGCGTCAGCTCGGCGCGGAAGGCGCCCAGGGCTTCCGCCAGTTCGCGGCGGGCCACGGCGGCATCGGCCTGCGCCTGGGCCATCCGCTGCCCCAGCCGGGCCTCGAAGGCGTCGAAGCCCTCGCGCAGTTCCGTGCGCCCCGAGCGGGCATCGTGCACCGCCTGTGCGAGCCGTTCGTCCAGCACCTCCCGCTGGCCCTCCAGGTGCGTGTGCGTCGCCTGGGTGAAGCCGCGCAGCTGCTGGGCCATGCCTTCCAGCGCGCCATCGTTCTTCGCCACGGCCAGCTGGGTGGCCTGGGCCACCTGCTCCAGGCGCTGCAGGCGCATGGCCCATTCGGGGGGAAGCTCGGGTCGGGGACTGCGCAGCAGCAGCACTCCCAGGAGCACGGTGATGAGCGTGAGCAACGCGAACACCACCAGCCATTCAATCGACATGCCAATCCAGACGTTTCGTTGTCAACTGCCGGCCCCGGGGTCCGGCGGGGCGGCCCCTCAGCGGGGTCGGGGCGTGTTCACGGGCGTGAGCGCACCACGCCCATCGAAGAACGCGATCAGGTTGTCCGCCGCGAGGTTGGCCATGGCACGCCGGGTCGGCACCGTGGCGCTGGCGATGTGCGGGGTGAGCACCACGTTGGGCACCGCCAGCAGGTCCGGGTGCACCTTCGGCTCGCCCTCGAACACGTCCAGGCCTGCGGCGGCGATGCGCCGCTCGCGCAGCGCCTGCGCCAGCGCGGCGTCATCCACGATGCCGCCGCGCGCGATGTTGACGAGGTTGGCCGTGGGCTTCATCTGCGCGAGTTCGGCCGCGCCGATGGCATGGTGCGATTCGGGCGTGTAGGGCAGCACGAGCACGAGGTGGTCCGCCTCGCGCAGCAGTTCCTCCTTGGACACATACCGGGCCTTGCAATCGGCCTCGAGTTCCGGCGAGAGGCGCGAGCGGTTGTGGTAGATCACGTTCATGCCGAAGCCGTGTGCGCCGCGCCGCGCGATGCCCTGTCCGATGCGCCCCATGCCCAGGATGCCCAGCGTGGAGCCGTGCACGTCCGAGCCCGCGAACATGTCGTAGCTCCACTTGCTCCAGCGGCCTTCGCGCAGGTAGATCTCGCTCTCGGTCACGCGCCGGGCCGTGGCCATCAGCAGCGCGAAGCCGAAATCCGCCGTGGTTTCCGTCAGCACGTCGGGCGTGTTCGTGGCCTGCACGCCCGCGGCGGTGAGCGCATCCACGTCGAAGTTGTTGTAGCCCACGGCCATGTTGGCCACGATGCGCAGGCGCGGGCAGGCTGCGACGAGGGCCGCGTCGATGCGCTGGCTGCCGGTGGTCAGCGCGCCATCCTTGTCGGCCAGGCGCCGGGCCAGTTCCTCGGGGCTCCAGATCGCATCCTCGGGATTGGCCTCGACGTCGAAATGCCGGGCGAGGCGGTCCACCACGTCCGGGAAGATGGCGCGGGCGACGAGGATGCGGGGTCGTGTCATGGAGCGTGGGTTCCTGGTGAAAAAAGGACAATGCCGAAACGCCTGCGGCGGGCGGCGGGCGGCGGGCGACGCGCGCCGTTCGATTTCAGGCCGGAGCGGGAATCTCGAACACCTGGCGCAGATAGGCGAGGTATTTCTCGTCATCGCACATGCCCTTGCCGGGCGTGTCGGACAGCTTGGCGACGGGCTGCCCGTTGCAGCGCGTCATCTTGATGACGATCTGCAGCGGCTCGCAGCCCAGGTCGTTGGTCAGGTTGGTGCCGATCCCGAAGGCCAGCTGGCAGCGGCCGTGGAATTGCCGGAACAGCTCGATCGTGCGCGGCACCGTGAGCGCATCGCTGAAGATCAGCGTCTTGGTGAGCGGATCGACGCGGTTGCGGCGATAGTGCTCCAGCAGCCGCTCGCCCCAGGCGAACGGGTCGCCGCTGTCGTGCCGCGCGCCATCGAACAGCTTGCAGAAATACAGGTCGAAGTCGCGCAGGAAGGCGCTCATGCCGTAGACGTCGGACAGCGCGATGCCCAGGTCGCCGCGGTATTCGCGCGCCCACATCTCGAAGCCGTAGATCTGGCTGTCGCGCAGCCGCGGGCCCAGCGCCTGGCAGGCCTGCAGGTATTCGTGCGCCATGGTGCCGAGCGGCGTGACCCCGAGCTTCATCGCATAGAGCACGTTGCTCGTGCCCGCGAACTGCCCGGGCCCTGCCCGCCCATCGGTGCGGCAGTCACCCGTGCCCAGGCGGGCCAGCAGCACGCGCAGCACTTCCTCGTGCCACGCGCGGCTGAAGCGCCGCCGGGTGCCGTAGTCAGCGATCTTCAGTGGCCCCAGCCCGTCCGCCTGCAGCTGGGTGATCTTCGTGTCCAGCCGCCGGCGACCCTCGGGGAAATCCGGCACCTTCTGCGTATTGCGGAAGTACACCTCGTTCACGATCGCCAGCACCGGGATCTCGAACAGGATGGTGTGCAGCCACGGCCCGGCGATCCGGATATCGATCTCCCCCGAGGCCAGCGGCGTGACGGTGATGTATTTCTCGTTGAGGCGGAACAGCCCCAGGAAGTCCACGAAATCGCTTTTCACGAAGCGCAGCGAGCGCAGGTACATCAACTCCGCGTCCTGGAACTGCAGGCTGCAGAGCGAGCGGATCTCGTCGCGGATCTCGGCCGCATAGGGCGCGAGCTGCACGCCGGGGTTGCGGCACCGGAAGCGGTATTCCACCTGCGCTCCCGGAAACTGGTGCAGCACCACCTGCATCATGGTGAACTTGTACAGGTCGGTATCGAGCAGGCTGGTGATGATCATGGAAGAGGCATCGGCGCGCGGCCCGGCAGGGGGGCCGGGGCGCGGAAGGGAAAGCTGCAGGCGCGCCGTGCATTGTGTCACCAAGCGCGCCGTCGCGTGCGCGCCCCGGCACCGAGGCCCGGCCCTGCCCGCCCGCGCCGGCTGTGCAGTTCCACGATGCGGGCCGGCGGCCTTCGAGCTCCCGCAACCCACACGAACCGCCTATGCTTGCGGGGCGCCCCGGGAGGGGGAGACTCCCGGCTTTCCGCGCACCTCTTCCACATCCTCCACCAACAAGAAAGCGATTCCGGATGCACAGCCTCGGCAAGCCTCACTCACCATCTTCCCCGCCCTCCGCCCGGGGCCTTACCGCGGCGCTGGCCGCTGCGCTGCTGGCCCTCTCGGGCTGCGGCGGCAGCGGCAACGGCGGAACGGCCCTCGTGCCCAGCCAGGACAATGCCTGCGCCGTGACGAGCGACAACGGCCTGGTCACGGTCGGTTCGGGCCTGCCGGGCGATCCGGCCGCTCCCGAGCCGGCCTCCGGCTACCGCGTCGGCAAGACCGCCGTCTATGCGAAGCAGTACATGGTGACCACGGCCAATCCGTATGCATCGCGTGCCGGGTGCGAAGTGCTGAAGAAAGGCGGTTCGGCCGTGGACGCCGCCGTCGCCGTGCAGATGGTGCTCGGGCTGGTGGAGCCGCAATCCTCCGGCCTCGGAGGCGGCGCCTTCATGCTGCACTACGACGCGGCCCAGAAAAAGGTCCAGGCCTACGATGGCCGCGAGACCGCGCCAGCGGCCGCGACCGCCAACTACCTGCGCTGGGTCAGCGACGCCGACCGCACCGCGCCGCAGCCGGGCGGTGCGCGCGCCAGCGGACGCTCAATCGGCACGCCCGGCGCAGTCCGCATGCTCGAACTGGCCCACCGCGACCACGGGCGTCTCGCCTGGGGCGACCTGTTCCAGCCGGCAGAGCAACTGGCGCGAGGCGGCTTCCCCATCGGCGGCCGCATGGCCGCGGCCATCTCCGGCTCCGCCTCCGGCCTGGCACGCGACGCGGAAGCCGTGGCCTACTTCTTCAATGCCGACGGAACGCCCAAGGCGCTCGGCACGGTGCTGAAGAACACCGCCTACGCCGACACGCTGTCCGCCATCGCCCGCAACGGCGCCGATGCCTTCTACACGGGCCCGATCGCCCAGGGCATCGTCGCGAAGATCCAGGCCACCAGCGGCGGCTCGCCGGCTGTCGCCATCACGCCGGGCCTGACGCAGCTGAGCGACCTGGCGGACTACCGCGCCAAGCGCCGCGACCCGGTCTGCACCACCTACCGCGACTACTGGGTGTGCGGCATGTCGCCCCCCTCCTCCGGCGGCATCGCCGTGGCCTCCGCGCTCGGCATCCTGGAGAACTTCGATCTCTCGCAGTACAAGCCCACGGCCATCGACCTCGAAGGCGGCAAGCCCTCGGTGATGGGCGTGCACCTGGTCAGCGAGGCCGAACGCCTGGCCTATGCCGACCGCGACAAGTACGTGGCGGACACCGACTTCGTGCCCCTGCCGGGCGGCTCTCCCTCGCGCATGCTCGACAAGTCGTACCTGCGCACGCGCGCCGGCCTGATCAGCACCACCCGCAGCATGGGTACCGCCACGGCGGGCGACTTCGGTACCGGCGCGGCCGGCGTCGTGCCGCTCGAGGAACGGGGCACCACGCACTTCACCATCGTGGACAAGGACGGCAACGCCGTGGTCATGACCACCACGGTCGAGGCCAGCATGGGCTCCTTCCACATGACCCAGGGCTTCCTGCTCAACAACCAGCTCACGGACTTCGCCGCCACGCCCACCGATGCTTCCGGCGCGCCGGTCGCCAACCGCGTGGAGCCCGGCAAGCGCCCGCGCAGTTCGATGGC
The DNA here is from genome assembly GCF_042847045.1 of Acidovorax sacchari. Taxonomy (NCBI): domain Bacteria; kingdom Pseudomonadati; phylum Pseudomonadota; class Betaproteobacteria; order Burkholderiales; family Comamonadaceae; genus Acidovorax; species Acidovorax sacchari. The sequence goes on along the minus strand of NZ_AP035783.1, from coordinate 2,282,285 downwards.
GCCGACCCTGGTGTTCCGCAAGGCGGCCGACGGCAGCATGGGCGACTTCGTGATGGGCACGGGCTCGCCCGGCGGCGGCACCATCATCCAGTACGTGGTGAAGACCGTGGTCGGCGCGCTCGACTGGGGCCTGGATGCCCAGCAGGCCACCTCGCTCGTGGACTTCGGCGCCAGCAACAGCGCCACCACCTCGGTGGGCGGCGAGCACCCCAACGTCAACACGGCGAACAACGGCAACGATGATCCCCTGGTCACCGGCCTGCGCGCGCTGGGCCATACGGTCTCGACCTCGGCCCAGTCGAGCGGCACGGCCACGATCCTGCGGGTGAACCGCAACGGCGCCAGCGTGCTCCAGGGCGGCGCCGATCCGCGGCGCGAAGGCGTGGTGCTGGGCGACACCTTCAAGCCCTGACGCACCGGCATCCGGTGCCGGCGATGCCGGTGCCGGATGCAGCGACCGCCGGCGCAGTTCGCCTCAGCGGGCCGCGCCGGTGTCCTGGCTCAGCGGCTCCAGCGCCCGGCGCAGCGCCTCCGGCAGCGTCCGCGGCCGGCGGTCCTCCCGGCCCACATACACATGCACGAAGTGGCCCGCGGCGGCCGAGAGCGGCTCGCCACGGGCGAACAGCCCCACCTCGTACCGCACGCTGCTCGATCCCAGGCGCGCGACACGAATACCCGCCTCGATGGTCTGCGGGAACGCCAGCGGCGCGAAGTAATTGCACTGCGTCTCCACCACCAGCCCGATGGTGTCCCCCCCATGGATGTCGAGCGCACCCTGTTCGATCAGGTAGGCGTTCACGGCGGTGTCGAACCAGCTGTAATAGACGACGTTGTTGACGTGCCCGTAAATGTCGTTGTCCGCCCAGCGCGTGGTGATGCTGCGGAACACGGGATAGCGGTCACGCGCTTCGGGCGCGCGCCGCGGCGCCGGCGGGGCGGCCGAAGGCTTGGCAGTGGTCATGGCGGTCCATTCTGCCAGCCGCTTTCCCCAGCCGCTGTCTCCCGGCCACGCGGCATGGACCTGCAGGTTTTGGAGGAACGACTCTAAACATGCTGCAGTGCAGCAAAAAGGCTTGCGCCGCGGGGCAAAGCCTCTAGAATTCGTCCCATGCTGCACTGCAACATGAACTTGGCGTAGCGCGGTTCCATCCACTTGGCTTATGTCCGAACCCGGACTGTTTTCAGAGGAGATACACATGTCGCTGACCCCCGAGCAACTCATCGCTTCCCAGAAGGCCCACCTGGACACCCTGTTCGGTCTCACGAACAAGGCCTTCGAAGGCGTCGAGAAGCTGGTCGAACTGAACGTGACCGCCTCGCGCGCCACCCTGAGCGAAGCCGCCACCCACACGCAGGCCCTGCTGTCGGTCAAGGACGCCCAGGAACTCCTCTCGCTGCAAGCCGCCTTCTTCCAGCCCCTGGCCGAGAAGACCGCCGCCTACAACCGCCACCTTTACGAAATCGCTTCCGGCACCACCGCCGAATTCGGCCGTGCCTTCGAAGCCCAGGCCGCCGAGATCCAGCGCAACTTCAGCAACCTGGTGGATACCGCCGCCCGCAATGCTCCCGCCGGCACCGAAACCGGTGTGGCCGTGTTCAAGAGCGCCGTGTCCGCCGCCAACAATGCTTTCGAAACCGTCCAGAAGGCCGTCAAGCAGGCCAGCGACGCGGCAGAAGCCAACTTCAACGCAGTGACCAACACGGCCACCGCCAATGCCACCAACGCAACCAACGCCGCAGCAGCAGCCACCTCGGCCGCCATGCGCAAGCGCTGAGCCGCTGGCCTACCCGTTGTCTCCTTGGATCCTCTCGAACGCCACGTTCCTGGATCCATTTCAAAGCCCGGCGCCCGCCGGGCTTTTTTTTGCCCGCCCGCAGCGAGGCCTCAGGCGTGCGGCACGGATCGGGAACATTCTCGCGGCGCCGGACTCGAATGATTGCAAATGCGATGAATTCGCATTTATAATGCATTCGTCGTCCACACCAGCCAAGACTGCAGCCCCATGATCGTTTGTGTATGCCGCCGGGTTTCTGACCGGGAAATCGCACGCCACGCGCATGCGGGGTTGAGCTTCGACGAGATCCAGTTCGAACTCGGCGTGGCCACCCAGTGCGGCCGCTGCGAGTCCTGCGCACGCGACGTCGTCGCCCGTTGCGGCACCAAGCATTCGGTGGCGGCCCTGCACAAGGAAGAGATCGCGCCGCAGACCATCCAGCTCGGCTCCTCCATTCTGGAAAGCAAGGCATGGACCTCCTCTTCATCCTCGCTGGCAGCCTGATCCTCGTCGTGGGATCCATGTGGTGGATCTTCCGCAAGTAAGCAACTCCTCCTCTTTGCCTCTGCCCTGCACGGTGCGCCCGCACCGGCCTTTCCTTCACTGCGCAGGCAAATACCCTTTCCTATGTCCCAGTTTGATCGCTATGGCTCCCCCGGGGGCGTGAGCCGCAATGCGGTGATCGCAGGTTCGGTCGTATTGCTCCATGTCGCGGGCCTCTGGGCCCTGCAATCCGGCCTGGTGCGCAAGGCGGCCGAGATCATCGTTCCCGCGGAAGTGCTGAGCGAGTTCATCACGCCCCCCGCACCTCCGACGCCACCGGCCCCTCCGCCCCCGAAGCCGGCCCCTCCCCCACCCAAGCCCGCGCCGCGCACGCCGGCCCCGCGTCCCGCGCCCATGCCCGTGGCCATCCCGGACCCCACGCCGGCGCCGAGTGCTCCGGTCGGCATCACCGAGCCGCAGCCGCCTGCGCCGCCGATCGCGGCGCCCCAGGCTCCGCCCGCACCGCCACCGGCCCCGCCGGCACCGCCCGCGCCCCCGAAGATCGACCTGCCGTCCAGCGATGCGGCGTACCTGAACAACCCCAAGCCGTCCTACCCGGCGATCAGCCGCCGGCTGGGCGAGCAGGGCAAGGTGGTCGTGCGCGTATTGATCGGCGCGGACGGCCTTCCGCAAAAAGTGGAGCTCAACAAATCCAGCGGTTACGACCGGCTGGACCGGTTGGCAATGGAAACGGTGATGCGCTACAAGTTCGTGCCCGGCAAGCGCAACGGTGTCCCCGAAACCATGTGGAACCTGGTTCCGTTCAATTTCGTCCTCGATTAAACGTCTCGAATATCTCTTTCAGCTTCAGGAGTTCTCATGGAATCGCATTTCGGCATTGCCAACGTCTGGATCCAGGGTGATTTCGTCACCCGGGCCGTCGCCGTGCTGCTGCTCGGCATGTCGCTCGCCTCGTGGATCGTCATCCTCATCAAGGCGCTGGACATCATCAAGTTCAAGAAACACGCCCGCGCGGCACGCGACTTCTGGCACAGCGAAGACTTCGCCGCCGGCATGGACAAGCTGGGCAACGATCCGTCGAACCCGTTCCGGCACCTCGCGCTCGAGGGCCGCGAAGCCACCGCCCACCACCGCAACACCAAGGCGCACCTGCACGACAGCCTGGATGTCAGCGACTGGATCACGCGCAGCCTGCGCAACTGCATCGACGAATTCACCGCCCGCCTGCAGTCGGGCCTCGCCATCCTGGCATCGGTCGGCTCCACGGCGCCGTTCATCGGCCTGTTCGGCACCGTCTGGGGCATCTACCACGCCCTCGTGGCGATCGGCACCTCGGGCCAGTCCACCATCGACAAGGTGGCCGGCCCGATCGGCGAAGCGCTCATCATGACCGCGCTGGGCCTGGCGGTCGCCATTCCCGCGGTGCTGGGCTACAACGCGCTGGTGCGGGGCAACAAGTCCATCCTGAACGGCCTCAACAGTTTCGCGCACGACCTGCATGCCTACTTCGTGACCGGCGCCCGCGTCAGCGCCCCTTCCGATCAGGGCAAGGTCCTGCCCATCAAGAAAGGCTGACGCGCCATGGCATTCGGAACCCAGGACGACGCCGACGAGGTGATGAACGAGATCAACATGACGCCCCTGGTGGACGTCATGCTGGTGCTGCTCATCATCTTCATCATCACCGTGCCGGTCATGAAGCATGCCGTGCCCGTGGACCTGCCGCGCGCCTCTGCCGAGCGCGAGAACGTCAAGCCCGAAACCATCCGCCTGAGCGTCACCGCCGACGGGAAGTACCACTGGAACGAGACCGACATCAGCGACGACGAACTGGAGCCGCGCCTGAAGGCCGAGGCCGCCAAGGATCCGCAGCCCGACCTGCACATCCGCGGCGACAAGAGCGTGCGCTACGAGCGCGTGGCGCAGGCCATGGCGGCGGCGCAGCGCGCAGGCGTGCGCAAGATCGGCTTCGTCACCGATCCGCAGTGAGGCAACAAATACTTGCAATAAAGCCGGGCCTGGCCTTGACGCTCAATTGAGAATGGTTATCATTAATTCATTGCCAACGCACCGAGGATCCACCCCATGCACGCCAGCCTGACCGCCCTGTCCCCTTCCGCAGCCTTCTTCGGCGCCCCGGGCCCCGACCGGCAGGCCGAGGCCCACGGGCGCACGGCGTCTTCGGCCCCCGCGGTGGACAGCAGCGAACTGCTCAAGGGGCAGAAAACCGTGGCGATCTTCCACAACGGCTCCATCTACCGCCTGCAGGCCACCAAGCTCGGCAAGCTGATCCTCACCAAATAGGTTTCATCGTGGGGCGACTCCCGGACCGCCTGCCGGTCCGCCGGGTCGTATTCGCCAGCCAACGGTTCGCCCGCGTAGCCAGGCTTTTTTTCCCACTGCGCCTCCCAAAGAAAAAACCGGCCTCCCGAGGCCGGTTTTTCTTTGCCCGCGGCCTGCACCCTGGCGATGCAGGCGCCGGCACAGGCCCGATCAGAGACCGATGGCCGCGATGCCGGCGCGGGCGATCTGCGCATCCTCGCTGGATTTGACGCCGCTCACGCCCACGGCGCCCAGGCACTGGCCGTCCTTCAGGATCGGCACGCCGCCCTCGAGCATGCCGTCGATGAACGGGGCCGTCAGGAAGGCGGTGCGGCCGCCGTTGATGATGTCCTCGTACACCTTGCTCTCGCGGCGGCCCAGCGCGGCCGTGCGGGCCTTGCCGGGGGCGATGTGGGAAGACAGGGGCGCGGCGCCGTCCAGGCGCTGCAGCGACAGCAGGTGGCCGCCGTCGTCCACGATGGCGATGGTCACTGCCCAGCCGTTGCGCAGGGCTTCGGCCTCCGCGGCGGCAGCGATTTTCTTGACGTCGGCGAATTCGAGCTCGGGTTTGGTCTTCATGGGATCCAGTGGAATGGAAAACGGATGGAGGAACGGCAGGCCGCAGCCGCGTCCGGCCGGTACGGAACGTGCCGAGGATATCGCCCGCACCGGCCGCCACCGGGCTGTCCACGGCAAAACACTGCATCCCAAAAGGTCGGGAGTGGCAAAGGTTATTTGAAAGCGGGTTGAAAGCCACCACCTAGAATTTGCCGGTCTGCACTTCGCAGGCCTCAACAGGCAAAGGGAGCAAGAGAAGATGAATGATCAAGTCACCGTTCTGGGCTCTGCGGGCTACGGCGTCTCGCAGGAGCAGCGGCAGCGCGTGCTGCGCAATACCTACTGGCTGCTCGCACTGAGCATGGTGCCCACTGTGCTGGGCGCCTGGCTGGGCGTGGCCACCGGCATCACACAGTCCCTGCGGGGCGGCGTGGGCCTGATCGTCTTCCTGGGCGGCGCCTTCGGCTTCATGTTCGCCATCGAGAAGACCAAGAACTCGGCGGCCGGCGTGCCGGTGCTGCTGGGCTTCACGTTCTTTATGGGCCTCATGCTCTCGCGCCTGATCGGCATGGTGCTGGGCTTCAAGAACGGCACCGACCTGGTCATGACGGCCTTCGCCGGCACGGCGGGCGTCTTCCTGGTCATGGCCAGCCTGGCCACCGTGATCAAGCGCGACCTCTCCGGCATGGGCAAGTGGCTCTTCGTGGGCGCCATGGTCCTGCTGGTGGGCTCGGTCATCAACGTGTTCGTGGGGTCCTCGGCCGGCATGATGGCCATCTCGGTGGCGGCCATCGGCATCTTCAGCGCCTACATGCTGTATGACCTGAAGCAGATCATCGACGGCGGAGAGACCAACTACATCAGCGCCACGCTGGCGCTGTACCTGGACCTGTTCAACGTGTTCCAGAGCCTGCTGGCCCTGCTGGGCATCATGGGCGGCGAGCGCGACTGACGCTCACCGGGGCAGGTTGCCCCGCTTCCGACAAAAAAGGCCTCCTCAACGGAGGCCTTTTGCTTTTCCTCAGGGTGGGCGCACACAGGTCTCAATGATCCGGCGCAGCGGCCGATAATGACAGGAAGATGCCACACCGCCGCACAGCCCTCCCCTCCGCCCGTCGCTCGCCTGGCCGCCGGCTCTCCTGGCTCGTGGCGTGCGCGGCGGCGCCGCTGCTGCTGTCGGCCTGCGACATTCCCGGGCTGGGGCCCGATCCACGCGCGGTGCAGAAGGAAGCCGAGGCCAAAGCCATCGGCGGCGCCTGCCGCCACGCCCTGCGGGGCCTGGAGGACTGCTTCACCCTCAACCCCAAGGCCCCGAAGGCCCAGGTGTTCGCCGGCTGGAAGGAAATGGACCAGTACATGCGCGAGAACAAGCTGGAGGGCGCACCCTCGGTACTGGGCAACCTGGAAAAGCCCCCGGCCACCCCGGCCCGCCGCGCCGAGGAAGGCCGCGCCGACGAAACCCGCGAAGGCGGATCGGGCCGCAGCCGGAGCTGAAGCCGGCTTCACCCTGCAGGCCGACGGGCCTGCTCCGCCAGCCCGCAGGCCCGGGCCCGCGGGTCGTCCAGGCAACGGCGGCCCGGCTTCCGGAACCCCTTGCCGATGTCAGGCGCGTTCGAACACCGCCATGCTCTCGACGTGCGCCGTGTGGGGAAACATGTTCACCACGCCGGCCGCCACGCAGCGATAACCCGCCTGGTGCACCAGCAGGCCCGCGTCGCGGGCCAGCGTGGCCGGGTTGCAGCTCACGTAGACGATGCGCTGCGGCGGCGTCCAGCCCGCGGCCGAAGCGGGCAGCGGCGGGGCCTCTTCCGCACCGATGCGCGCCTGGTGGATGTCGGCCAGGGCCTTGGCGAGCGCGAAGGCCCCCTCGCGCGGCGGATCGACCAGCCACTTGTCGGCCACGCCGTCGGCGATGAGCATGTCGGGCGTCATCTCGAACAGGTTGCGCGCCACGAAGGTGGTGGGGGCCAGCGCCTGCCCCTGCGGCCGGCCGTCCTGGTTCTTGCGGTAGTTCTCCCGCGAGCGGGCGACGAGCGCCTCGCTGCCCTCGATGCCGACGACCTCGCGGGCCTGCGTGGCGATGGGCAGCGTGAAGTTGCCCAGGCCGCAGAACCAGTCGATCACCCGGTCGGCACGCCCCGCATCCAGCAGGCGCAGGGCGCGCGTGACCAGCACGCGGTTGATGTGCGGGTTGACCTGCGTGAAATCCGTGGGCTTGAAAGGCATGGTGATGCCGAAGTCCGGCAGCGCGTAGTTCAGCTGCGGGCCGCCCTCGTCCAGCAGGTGCACGGTGTCCGGGCCCTTGGGCTGCAGCCACCATTGCACGCCATGCGCGGCGGCGAAGGCACGCAGCCGGCCCATGTCGGCCTCGGACAGCGGCTCCAGGTGGCGCAGCACCAGCGCGGTGACGTCATCGCCGCAGGCCAGTTCGATCTGCGGGCAGGTGTCGCGCGCGTCCATGGATGCGATCAGTGCGCGCATGGGCACCAGCAGGGCACTCACATGGGGCGGCAGCACGGGGCAGACTTCCATGTCGGCGATGTAGCGGCTCTTGCGCTCGTGGAAGCCCACCAGCACCTTGCCTTTCTTGGCGACGTGCCGCACGGCCAGGCGCGCGCGGTAGCGGTAACCCCAGGCGGGCCCCTCGATGGGCCGCAGCACGGTTTCCGCCTTCACCTTGCCCAGGTGCCAGAGGTTGTCTTCCAGCACGCGCTGCTTGACGGCCACCTGGGCGCCGACGTGCAGGTGCTGCATCTTGCAGCCACCGCAGGCGCCGGCATGCAGCCCGAAATGGGGACAGCCCGGGCGCACGCGCTGCGGGGACTCGCGGTGGATGGCGGTAAGGCTCGCCTGCTCCCAGTTGTTCTTCTTGCGGTGGGTGTTGGCGCTCACCCATTCGAAGGGCAGCGCACCGTCGATGAAGACGACCTTGCCGTCGGGCCTGCGGGCCACGCCCTGGGCGTCCATGTCCATGGAGGTGACTTCCAGCCAGCCGGGCGGGAGGTCGGTTCGCCCCGGGGGCGGCGCGGAAGAGGAAGGGTCCTGGGGGGTCGCGGGATGTTCTGTGGGGTCGCTCATCCCCCGATTGTCTCAGGCCGGCCGCGCCCTGCCTTGCTCCGGTCCACGCCCGCGGCCATGGTGCGGGCGGCGGCGCGCCCGCTCAGTGGATGCCGCTGACCAGGCCGCTGCGCCCGTCCTTGTCCAGGCGCAGTGGCGGCAGCGCAAAATGCTCCAGGTCCTGTTTCGTGGCCGCGATGTCGAGCCCGACCACCGCGGACGTGTCCGGATCCACCTCCAGGCCCAGCGGCATCGCAGCGAACTGGACATAGTCGCGGCCGGCATTCCACTGCGGATGTCCTCCGACCGCCTGGAGCATCGCGCCCGCATCCTCCCCCAATGCCAGTCCTGGAAGGCCGAAACCGGGCAGTTCGCCGTGCGGCCCGAAGGCGATGATGTTGACCGCGCGGCCATCGCGGAAACGGATGGCCAGCTCTCCATGCTCCAGCGAGCCGGCGGGCAGTGGATGGCTGGCGAGTCGCTCGTTCAGTCCACGTGGGTACAGGTACACGGCGACGGTATCCGGCCGGGCCGCACCGTGCCGGGTGGCGTCCGGCTTTCCGAGCGCGGCCACCACGTCCTGCTGGCGCATGCCCAGCGCCACCGGGCCGAGGCGCCGGCATGGGGCGGGAAGCGTGGCGGCCTGGTCCTGCGCCGAGAAAGCCTGCCGGAGGGCCCTGCTGCACGCGGCGCCTTCCTGTGCGCCATTCGGCGCGGGAGCCGCGTGCGCAGCGCCCAGGAAGACCACGGCGCACAGCAGGCCGGCGAAAGCGGAAGGCTTGGGAAGCATCGGGCGCTCCTTCGTGGACCGCGACCAAAAAAGGGGACGTGGACGCCCGGCAGTCAGCTGCGAGCGGGGCGCACCAGCCGCGGCACGGGATCGGACGGCGGCAGGCCCACGCGCGAGCCGGGCACCGAGGCACTGGCGGGAAGGCGGTTGAACTCGATCTGGCAATCGCTGCTGTCCAGCGAGAAGACCAGGGTGGACCCCGGCGCGACACGCGGCAGGGTCTGGTGGATCTGCTGCGCCAGGTCCACCGGGGGCGTCTGCGACCGGTAGATCACCTGCTGGCTGGAGGAATAGACCACGTAGCACGCGGCAGAGGCCGAGGCACTCCACAGGCCCGCGGACAGCGCGGCGGCGGCGAACAGGGCGGAACGGCAGGCGGGCATCGGCGAAGCTCCTGGATGGGTATGGCGGGACGGGCCGGAACCGGGTGGCGCGGAACCAATTATTGCGGACTTTGCGGCATGCACGCTCCGCCCGCCGGGTCAGGAGCGCACGGCGCGCTCGTCCAGCGCGAGATGGAAGGAGTGCTTGACCTCCTCCATCACCGCATAGGTGCGCGTTTCGCGCACGCCCGGCAATTGCCACAGCACCTCTCCGGCAAATTGGCGGTAGGCGTTCATGTCGGCCTGCCGGGTCTTGAGCAGGTAGTCGAAGCCACCCGCCACCATGTGGCACTCCATGATGGCGGGATGGACCTGCACGGCGGCCTTGAACTGGTCGAACACATTGGGCGTGGTGCGGTCCAGCAGCACCTCGACGAACACGAGCATGCCTGCGCCGAGCTTCTGCGGGTTGAGCCGGGCCTCGTAGCCGAGGATGTAGCCCTCGCGCGTGAGCCGCTGCACCCGTGCGAGCACGGCCGTGGGCGACAGGGCGACCCGCTCGGCGAGCTTGAGGTTGGAGATGCGGCCATCGTCCTGCAGGATTGCCAGGATCCTGCGATCCACCCTGTCGATTTCATCCACACCACACCCCATCCTTAGTGAAACATTCGTTGATGATCGGTATTTTTGCGCATTAATTCAATCGTCTCGGCGAGATGATCGCAGGCATTCCACCACCGTTGTCCCGCCCTCGGACCATTCCGCCATGAACGCCCCGCACCCTTCCCTGCATACCCAGCCTTTCTCGGCCTTCGCGCCGCGGCCCGCTGCCGGGTCCGCGCCGCTGCGCGATGCCATCACCGCGGCCTGCCGCATTCCCGAGCCGGAGGCCGTCGCGCCGTTGCTGGAAGAAGCGCGCATCGAAGGTGCCGCGGCGCAGCGCGTGCATGCCCTGGCACTGCGGCTGGCCGGAGGCCTGCGCGAGCGCAAGGGCGCGGGCGGCCGGGCCGGCTGGGTGCAGGGCCTGCTGCAGGAGTTCGCGCTCTCCTCGCAGGAGGGCGTGGCGCTGATGTGCCTGGCCGAAGCCCTGCTGCGCATTCCCGACAGCGCCACGCGCGACGCGCTGATCCGCGACAAGATCGGTGGCGGCGACTGGGAGTCGCACCTGGGCAAGAGCCCTTCGCTGTTCGTGAACGCGGCCACATGGGGCCTGCTGCTCACCGGCAGGCTCGTGGCCACGCACAGCGAGCAGGGGCTGGGCGCAGCGCTGCGCCGCATCACGGCGCGCGGTGGCGAACCCCTGGTGCGCAAGGGCGTGGATGTGGCCATGCGCATGATGGGCGAGCAGTTCGTGACGGGCGAGACCATCGCCCAGGCGCTGGCCAACGCCCGACCGCGTGAGGCCCAGGGCTTCCGCTACTCCTACGACATGCTGGGCGAAGCCGCGCTCACCGCGGCCGATGCCGAGCGTTACCTGCAGTCGTACGTGGACGCGATCCATGCCATCGGCAAGGCGTCCGCGGGCCGCGGCGTGTACGAGGGTCCCGGCATTTCCATCAAGCTGTCGGCCCTGCATCCGCGCTACAGCCGGGCCCAGCACGGCCGGGTGATGCAGGAACTGCTCCCCCGCGTGCTGGGTCTGGCGGAACTGGCACGCGGCTACGACATCGGGCTGAACATCGATGCCGAGGAAGCCGACCGGCTGGAGATTTCGCTGGACCTGCTCGAAGCGCTGTGCGCGGCCCCATCGCTTGCCGGCTGGAACGGGATCGGTTTCGTGATCCAGGCCTACCAGAAGCGCTGCCCGTTCGTGATCGACCACGTGATCGATCTCGCACGCCGCACCGGCCACCGCCTGATGGTGCGGCTGGTCAAGGGCGCCTACTGGGACAGCGAGATCAAGCGGGCCCAGGTGGACGGGCTGGAGGACTACCCGGTCTATACGCGCAAGGTGCACACCGACGTGTCCTACATCGCCTGCGCGCGCCGGCTGCTCGCGGCGCCGGACGCCGTCTATCCGCAATTCGCCACGCACAACGCGCACACGCTGGCCGCGATCCACGAGCTGGCCGGCCCCGAGCGCTACACGCCGGGCCAGTACGAATTCCAGTGCCTGCACGGGATGGGCGAGCCGCTGTACGAGCAGGTCGTGGGCGCTGCGGGGCTGGGCCGCCCCTGCCGGGTCTATGCTCCCGTCGGCACGCACGAGACGCTGCTGGCCTACCTGGTGCGCCGGCTGCTGGAAAACGGCGCCAACACCTCGTTCGTGAACCGCGTGGCCGACGCCACCCTGCCGCTGGACACCCTGGTGGCCGACCCGGTGGCGGCGGTGGCTGCGGAACCTGTCCCGGGCCAGGTGAACCCGCGCATTCCGCTGCCGCCCGCGCTGTATGGCCCTGCGCGCCGCAATTCCGCAGGGCTGGACCTCGCGAGCGAAGCGGTCCTCGCGCCACTGTCCGATGCCCTGCAGCGCCATGCCCACCAGGACTGGGAGGCTGTGCCGCTGCTCGCCGGGCCGGTGCAGGAAGGCCCTCGCCTGCCGGTGCGCAACCCTGCCTGGCACGCGGACGTGGTGGGCATGGTGCAGGAGGCGGGCGCAGGCGACGTGGACCAGGCGCTGCAGTGGGCGCAGGCAGCGGCCCCCGCCTGGGCCGCGACGCCTCCCGTGGAACGTGCCGCCGCGCTGCGCCGCGCCGCCGACGCACTGGAGCAGCGCACGCCCGCCCTGCTGTCGCTGCTGGCGCGCGAGGCGGGCAAGACCTGCGCGAACGCCGTGGCGGAGGTGCGCGAGGCGGTGGACTTCCTGCGCTTCTATGCGGCCCAGGTGGAAACGCTGTTCGGCAAGGAAACTGGCAAAGACGCATGGACGCCGCTCGGCCCCGTGGTGTGCATCAGCCCCTGGAACTTCCCGCTCGCCATCTTCATGGGGCAGGTGGCGGCCGCGCTCGCCGCCGGCAACGTGGTGCTGGCCAAGCCCGCCGAGCAGACGCCGCTGGTGGCGGCCGAGGCGGTGCGCATCCTGCACGGCGCCGGCGTGCCGCGCGCGGCCGTGCAGTTGCTGCCCGGCCAGGGCGAGACCGTGGGTGCCCGGCTGGTGGGCGACGGGCGCGTGATGGGCGTGCTGTTCACCGGCTCCACCGACGTGGCCCGCATCCTGCAGCGCAGCGTGGCGGGCCGGCTGGACGCCACCGGCAGGCCGGTGCCGCTGATCGCCGAGACAGGCGGCCAGAACGCGATGATCGTGGACTCCTCTGCCCTGGCAGAGCAGGTGGTGGCCGATGCCGTCGCCTCGGCCTTCGACAGCGCCGGCCAGCGCTGCTCCGCGCTGCGCGTGCTGTGCCTGCAGGACGACGTGGCAGACCGCGTGCTGGAGATGCTGCGCGGCGCCATGGCGGAACTGCGCATCGGCCGGCCGGACCAGCTCGCCACGGACGTGGGCCCCGTGATCGACGCCGAAGCGCGTGACGGCATCCTGCGCCACGTGGCGGCCCTGCGCGAGCGTGGGCGCGCGGTGCACCAGGTGCCGATGCCACCGCAGGCCGCAGCCGAGGGCACCTACGTGCCGCCCACGCTGATCGAGTTGCAGGACCTGTCGGAGCTGGAGCGCGAGGTCTTCGGCCCGGTCCTGCACGTGGTGCGCTATCCGCGCAGCGGACTGGACACGCTGCTGGACCGCATCGCGGGAACCGGCTACGGACTCACCCAGGGCCTGCACACGCGCATCGACGAAACGGTGGAACGCGTGCTGCGCCGCGCCCGCGCGGGCAATCTCTACGTGAACCGGAACATGGTGGGCGCGGTGGTCGGCGTGCAGCCCTTCGGCGGCGAAGGCCTGTCGGGCACGGGGCCGAAGGCGGGCGGCCCGCTGTACCTGCTCCGGCTGGTGGCCCAGGCGCCCGGCGGCGCTGCGCGTGCAGCCATCGACGCGACGGCCGCCCCGGGCACCGGTGAAAGCGCTGCACCCGCAGCCCCCGCGCCGCTGCGGGCACTGGAGGACTGGGCGCGCGGCGCCGGCCAGGACGCGCTGGAGTCGGCCTGCCGCCAGTTCGCGCAGAACACGCCGGCCGGCAGCCTGCGCACGCTGCCCGGCCCCACGGGGGAACGCAATCAGTACGGCGTGGCACCGCGTGAGCGCGTCCTTTGCCTGGCCGATGCAGATGCGGACCGGCTGGTGCAGCTGGCCGCCGTGCTGGCCGTGGACGGGCACGCCGTCTGGCCGTCGGCCGCAGCCACGCTGCGCTCCGGCCTGCCGGCCATGGTGCAGGAACGCATCGTGCTCGTGGCGGACTGGCGTGCGCCCGCGGTGGCCGTGGATGCCGTGCTGCACCATGGCACCGAGGCATCGCTGCGGGAGGTGTGCCAGGCCATGGCCGCGCGGCCGGGGCCGATCGTGGGCGTCGCGGGCCATGCGCCCGGCGATGCCGCCGTGCCGCTCGAACGCCTGGTCCTGGAGCGCGCGGTCAGCATCAACACCGCGGCGGCCGGCGGCAATGCCAGCCTCATGACCATGGAGTGAGCCGGCGGCCGGCCCCGGGCGGTCTCAGCCTTCGGCCACGGCCGGAGCCGGCCGCGACAGGCCCCTCATGACATGCACCACCTGCGGCTGGTCCACCAGCACGCAGGGCTTGCCGGTGCGGCGGCAGTGGTCCTGCACGCGCCAGTAATCATCGTGGCCCACGCAGCCGGTCTGGCAGATCACGAAATCCGCGGCCCGCAGGCTGGCCTCGAAGGCCGCCGCATCGCCGGGCAGGCAGGAAGCCGTGACGGCCTCTCCGGCATCGCCCGGGGCGGGAGACTGCCCCGGGCCGAAAGGCTGGGCCACCAGCGCTCCACCGGGCCCGCGCGCAATGCACACCACGGCCTGCGGAGCCGGGCCGTCCGGTACCGACCGCGAGGCCGCGCCCTTCCCCGCTCCGGCGGCATGGGTCGCACCGGCCCGCGCGGCCGCGCGCCACTGCCAGTGCAGCACTTCCCGCATCAGGCCCTGCAGCCGCTGCGTGAGTCCCTCCACCTGCCGGGCCAGGGCCCGGCGGCGGCCCAGGCCCGGCAGTGCGTCCTCCTGGCATCGCCGATCCTCCTGTGCATACGCCAGCGCGGTTTCCGCCACGAGCGCGCGCGCACGCAGCCTCACCACTTCGGCCTGCAGTGCCTCGATCTGCCGCGCCTGCTCCGCCAGGTCCCGGCTGCAGCGCTGCTGCGCCCGCCCGTACTCCGCCAGCAGCGCTCGATGCTCATCCAGCACCGGTCCAGGAAAACCTTCCATGCAACGTCCCTCCAGAAGGCATGGCCGGCGGCCATGGCAATGACCATCCGGCAAAAGAATGTATTGATAAGCATTCTCATTTAATGCTACACTGCCGTCAATCGCTGCCCCACCGCACTGTGTGGCAGCCGCCCAGACAGGTTTCATCGTGGGGCGACTCCGGACCTTCACCAGGTCCCAAGGGTCGTTTTTGCCAGCCAACGGTTTGCCCGCGTAGCCAGGCTTTTTTTGCGATGCCCTGTCGAGGCTCACATGGTGCTGCTGCCGCGCCGCAGCAGCACGATCACGAAACACGCCCCCAGCCCCGAAGTCACGATGCCCACGGGCAGTTCCTGCGCGCCCAGCAGCGACCGGGCGACAAGGTCGCTGGCCAGCAGCAGCGCGGCGCCCAGGGCCGCGGCCGCCATGGAGGATGCGCGGTGCAGCGGCCCGGCCATGCGGCGTGCCAGATGGGGCACCATGAGTCCGACGAATCCGATGAGGCCCGTGAGCGCCACGCAGCAGGCGGTGGCGAAGGCCGCCACCACGAAGGCCTGGCGGCGCAGCCGCTGCGGTTCCACACCCAGGCTGTGGGCGGTGTCGTCCCCCGCCAGCAGCGCATCGAGCGCCCGGTGGCGCCGTGCGATGAACAGTGCCGGGGCCAGCAGTCCCGCACCGGCCAGCCAGAGGTTGTCCCAGCGGGCGAGGCCCAGCCCGCCCAGAGACCAGAACACGACGGAATGGGCTGCGCGCTGGTCTCCCGCGAAAATCAGCGCGTGGGTCAGTGCCCCGAAGAGAAACGACACCGACACACCGGCCAGCACGATCCGCGCGGGCCCCTGGCCCTGGCCCCCCTGCACGATCAGCAGCACGGCCCCGGCGGCGACCAGGGCCCCCGCGAAGGTGGCCAGCGGCAGCGTCCACATGCCCAGCGCGCTCCCGGCCAGGGTGATGACGGCGACGGCGCCGGCAGATGCCCCGGACGACAGCCCGAAGAGGAACGGGTCGGCCAGGTCGTTGCGCGTCGTCGTCTGCAGCAGGCTGCCCACGAGGGCGAGCGCCGCGCCCACGGCCATGGAGAGCAGCACGCGCGGCAGGCGCAGATCCCGCACGATGGCCTGCGCCATGGCGCCCGTGCCGTCAGCCGCGCTGGCACCCAGGGCGGAAAACACGTCCTGCCAGCCGACATCCACCCCGCCGGACTTGAGCGACAGCAGGGCCAGCGCCGCGAGCGCCAGCCCCAGCAGGCCGGGCATCCAGCGCCGCGAGCGCGCCGGATGCGCGGTTCCCGGCGCGTTCACCGCACGCCCCGCAGTACCCGCGCGATCTTTTCGATCGCCCCGATGTTGGCCGGCCCGGGCGTGAGCTCGGCATAGCGCAGCACGATGAAGCGCCCTTCCCGCACGGCATCCGTGAGGCGCATGGCGGGATGCTCCCGCAGCACGCGTTCCAGATGGTCCGGCCCCTGCCCGTTCTGGTAGTCCAGCAGGATCACGAACTGCGGGTTGCGCTGCGCCACGGCCTCCCAGGCGGCGCTGCCCCAGCTCATGGGCAGGTCGTCCAGCACGTTGCGCCCGCCCGCGGCATCGATGAGCGCGGTGGGCATGGCGGCGCGGCCGGCGGTGAAGGGCTTGTCCTCGCCGGAGTCATAGACGAAGACGCCGGGCCGGCGCCCCAGCGCGGGACGGTTGGCCGCGGCCACGCGCGCGCGCCAGCCTTCCACGAGGCGCTGCGCCTGCGCGGTGCGGCCGAACACCTGGCCCAGGCGCAGAACGTCGCCATAGAGCAGGTCCATGGTCGCACGGGGCTTGTCCGCCTGGTTCTGCGCGCAGCTTTCGGTGAGCACCAGCGTCTGGATGCCGCGCCGCGCGAGCGTGGCGGGGGTCACTTCGCCGCCGGGCTGCATGCCGTAGTACCAGCCCGCGAAAAACAGGTCCGGCCGCGCCGCCACCAGCGTCTCCATCGTGGGGTACTTGGGCGCCAGTTCGGGCACTCCGTCCAGCGTGCGCAGCAGCGCCTCGCCGGGCTGCTTGTACCAGCCGGTGATGCCCGTCACGCCGACCAGCGCCGGGCGCAGGCCGAGGGCGAGCGCCATTTCGGTCATGTTGATGTCGTGCACGACCAGCCGGCGCGGAGGCCTTTCGATGCGCAGCGGCTCCCCGCAGTTGGACACCGTCACGGGGAACGCGGAGCCGGCATCCGGCGGGGGAGCATCCGCCGCCGCGGCCACTTGCGCCAGCGCCATGGAGAGCGCCAGGGCAGCGATTCTTCTCCCCCGGACGGTCATGCGGCCTCGCGTTCGAACGACCACAGCGTGCCGCCATGCCGGGGGTGCTGCGTGTGCACCAGCTCCATCCCGAACACCTTCGCCACGCATTCCGCGCCCAGTGCCCGGGCGGGCGGCCCCTCGGCGACGAGGCGGCCGGCCTGCAGCACCCAGGTCCGGTCGGCGAACGCCGGCACCAGTGCCAGTTCATGCAGCACGGCCACCACGGTGATGCCGAGGCCGCGGACCAGCGACAGCACGTCCGCGCGCGCCGCCAGATCGAGGTGGTTGGTGGGTTCGTCGAGCAGCAGGAGTTCCGGGGCCTGGGCCAGCGCACGGGCCAGGTGCATGCGCTGGCGCTCCCCGCCCGACAGGCTGCCCAGCGGGCGCTCCGCCAGGGCATGCACGCCGCAGGTGCGCATCGCATCGTCCACGGCGCGGGCATGGTCGGCGGCCGCCATGCGGCCCTCGTGCGGCAGGCGGCCGAGCGCCACGTAGTCCCGGGCCCGGAGCCTGCCCTGCGCCACATCGTCCTGGCCCAGCACCGCCACGCTGCGCGCCCGTTCGCCCGCCGGCCAGCCGGCCATGTCCCGGCCACCCCAGCGCACCGTCCCCGCGGAGGGCGCCATGCGGCCTGCGAGCAGCTTCATGAGCGTGCTCTTGCCCGCGCCGTTGGGCCCGACCAGCGCCACGCACTCGCCACGCCCGGCTTCCAGGCCCACGTCCTGCAGCAGCCAGTCGCCGCGAGGCGATTTCCATCCGAGGCCTTCGGCCTGCAATGCCACGACCATGTCCATTGCCCGCGATCAGAGCGTCCAGCGCAGGGACAGCTCGAAACTGCGCGGCGCGCCGAGCAGGATCTGGTCCGGGTAGAACGGATCCGCCCAGGCGGCATAGACCTTGTTGGCCAGGTTGCGGCCCCGCAGGGTGAGCTGGGTGCCCGGGGCCACGTCCACGCTCCAGGCGGCATCGATCACGCGGTAGGCCGACAGGCGGACCGTGTTGGCGTCGCTGTGGAAGCGCTCGCCCACGTGACGCAGCGAGGCCGAGACCTGCATCGGCAGGCCCGCGGTGAAGCGGTAGGCCGCGCCCACGCTGGCCATCACCTTCGGCGTGTTGGGCGGGGTGTTGCCGGAGAAGGACGTGCCGTTGGCCAGCACGAAATCATCGTAGCGCGCGCGGTTGAAGGCCAGCTGCGTCCAGACGCTCCAGGCGGCCGCGGGCCGCAGGGCCAGGGAGAGCTCCGCGCCGCGGGAATGCAGCGCACCGGCGCGCGCCAGCGACTGGCCGCCCTGCCCCGCATAGACATTGCGGCGCTCGGCGTCGTAGAGGGCCAGCGTCCATTCGCCGCGGTCCTGCCAGAAGCCTTGCTTGATCCCCACCTCGGCGTTGCGCGCCCGGGTGAGCTCCAGCGGCTGGGCGGGTCCGAGCAGGAAGATGTTGTTGGCGGCCACGTCGGCGCCGGTCGCGGCCTGGGCATAGAGCATGGTGCCCGCCGCGGGCTCCCAGGTCAGGCCCAGCCGACCGGTGGTCGGGTGCCAGGTCTTGCCGTAGGGAAAGCCGCGGCGCGCTGCGCCCGCCGCGTCGGTGGAGGTGCGATCGAGTTCGATGGATTCGTGCCGCAGGCCTCCAATGAGGGCCACGGCGGGCGTGATGCGCAGCCGGTCCTCCAGCGCGATCGCCGCATTGCGCAACTGCGTGGTCTGCCGCTGCTGCACCAGCGGACCGTAGAAGCCGCGGTCGGGCGACAGCAGCGACACGCTGTCGCCGGGAAAGTTGGCGGCGCCGGGCCGGTCCAGGTCGGTATCGCTCAGCTCCAGCGCGGCGACGAAGCGGTTCTCCCGGCCGGCCAGGCGACCGTCCCACTGCAGCTCGGTCTTGTTGCCGGTCGTGGTCTGGTCCTGCGCCACGAAGAAACGCTCGCGGTCCACCAGGCCGGTGCCGGTATTGAACGCGAGCACCTCGTTGTTCAGCCACGAGCGCGTGGCGGTGTAGCGGTAGAACTGGCTGCGCAGCGTCCACGCGGCGTCGATGCGCCAGTCCACGCCCGTGCGCAGCCAGGTCTCGCGCGCTTCGTTGCGATTGTCCAGCACGTTGTAGTTGGTGCGCAGCGTGCGGCCGTCGATGGCCACCGGCGAGAGCACGCTGCCGTTGAAACCCGAGGTGTAGGTCCCGGACACGACGCCCCGCTGCGGCTGGATGCCCGGCGCAGCCGCGGAGACCAGCGGCGTGCCCCAGTACGGATGGCCGCGGTCGCGCTGCACTTCCGCCGCGACGAACAGCTTGAGCCCCGGCTGCAGGTACCAGTCCAGGCCGCCCGACAGGTGCCACAGGCGCTGGCCCGTGTCCCGCACGTAGCCGTCGTTGTCGGAACCGCTCGCGTCGAGGCGGAAGTCCACGTCCTTCCAGGCCGTGGTGCCGCCGGTGCCGAAGGACAGGCGCCGCTCGCCGAAGGATCCCGCCGCGGCGGTCACCTCGGTCTCGACCGGGCCGCGGTGCGGGGCACGCGTGACGAAGTTCACCGCGCCGCCGGCCGCGCCCTCGCCCGACATCAGCGACGCGGGCCCCTTCAGGAACTCCACGCGCTCGAGATTCGCCGTGCCCATGACGCGCGAGGTCATGTTCGGCGGACCGATCTTGATGCCGTTGTAGAGGGTGTTGATCTGGCTGTTGGCGAAGCCGCGCATGGAGAACGCGGCAGGCTCCGCAGGGAAATCCCCCGCCAGCACGCCCACGGCCGCCTGCGCGGCCTCGGACACCGTGCGCAGCCCGCGCTCGGCGAGCATCTCGCGGGGCACCACGTCGATGGAGGCCGGCGTCTCGCGCACGGTCAGCCCCAGGCGCGACGCCGCGGCGGCAGGCTGGGCGAGGCGCGGCGTTTCTGCGCGCTCGCGCACCTCCACCGGCGGCAACTGGGTGGGCGACGGCCCGGAAGCGGACGACTGCGCCATGGCAGCCACGGGCACGGTACCCAGCAGGACAGCCCACGCGCGGGGCCCGGAGACGGAAGAGAGAGGCATGGAATATTGTCGGCGAAGCGCGGGCACGCACCATGGTGCCGCTGTCGCCGATGTTAACGCAATCGTGTTGCATTAACAAAAATAATGCCCTGCTCGCGCGGCGTCAGACGTAGGTCGATGCCAGCCCGCCGTCCACGGGCAGTGTGACGCCGCTCACCCAGCGCGCCGCGTCGCTGCACAGGAAACCGATCACGGCCGCCACTTCGTCGCTGAAGGCGGGCCGCTTCATGCGGTGGGCATCCTTGCGCACACGCTCGTCGCCGAGCATCCGCACGAAGTCGCCCAGGATGGGCGTCATCACCGGGCCGGGCGCCACGCAGTTCATGCGCACGCCGCGCCCCATGAAGATGGCCTGCGATTGCGTCAGCGTCCAGACGATCAGCGCCTCCTTGAAGTACTGGTAGCAGGTTTCCTGGGGCACGGGGTGCTCCGCCAGCCAGGCCTGCCCCGCAGCGAAGTCCGGGGTGGCCGCGAGCGCACGGTGCGGCTCCAGCCGCTGCGGCCACTCGGCCCCCAGGATGGAGGCCACGTTCACCACGCTGCCGCCCTCGGGCATGCGGGGCAGCAGCGCCTGCGTGAGGTGCCGCAGCCCCAGGTAGTTGATCCGCGCCACGAGGTCCGCGGGCGCGGTGCCCGGCACCCCCGCGATGTTGCACAGCGCATCGATGCGGCCGGGCAGCCGTGCCACGGCGGCGTCGATGGCCTCCGGCGCCGACAGGTCGGCCTTCACGAACCCGTCCAGCGTGAGCGCCGGATCGTTGCGGTCGATGCCGATGACGCGGGCGCCCTGCCCGCGCAGCAGCTTGGCGGTGTCGCTGCCGATGCCGGAACTCACGCCCGTGATGACGATGGTTTTGCCGTGGAATTGCATGGTGTCTGTCTCCTGGTGGTTGTCGTTGTCTTCAGAACGGGAAGGCCGGCGGCGCGGCCTTCACGGTCATCCACTGCCAGCGGGTGTATTCGTCGATGTCCGCGGGCCCGCCGACCGAACTGCCGTTGCCGCCCAGGCCCGGGCCGCCGAAGGGATTGGTGCATTCGTCATTCACCGTCTGGTCGTTGACGTGCACCATGCCGGCATGGAGCCGCTGGGCCAGCGCCATGGCGCGCGCCACGTCGCGGCCGATCACCGCCGCGGCCAGGCCGCCTTCGCTGTGGTTGGCCAGGGTCACGGCATCGTCGTCGGTCTGGAAGGTGACGAGGTTCACCAGCGGCCCGAAGGGTTCTTCGTCGAAGCTGCGCATGCCGGGCCGCACACCCGAGAGCACCGTGGGGCGATAGCACAGGCCGTCGTGCGTGCCGCCAGCCTCCAGCGTGGCGCCCTGCCGCACGGTGTCCTGCACGATGGCATCGAATCGCGCCAGTTGCCGGGCGTCGATCATCGGCCCGAGAGCCACCTGCCCACCGGCGCCGTCGCCCACCGGCAGGTGCCGGGCCTTGGCCACGAGGCGCTCCCGGATGGCCGGCGCGATCGAGGCGTGCACCAGCACGCGATTGGCGGCCATGCAGATCTGGCCCTGGTGGAACCAGGCACCGAAGGCTGCCGCGCTCGCGGCGGCGTCCAGGTCCGCATCCTCCAGGATCACCAGGTTGTTCGCCCCGCCCAGCTCCAGCGACACCTTCTTGAGATGGCGCCCCGCCAGTTCGCCGATGCGCCGGCCCACCGAAGGCGAGCCGGTGAAGGCGATCATGGGCACGCGCGGATCGGCCACCAGTGCCTCGCCGGCTTCGGCATGCCCGGGCAGCACCTGCAGCAGGCCGGCGGGCAGGCCCGCTTCCTCGAACACGCGGGCCAGCAGGTAGCCGCCGGCGGCCGGGGTGCGCGGGTCGGGCTTGAGGACCACCGCATTGCCAAGCGCCAGCGCCGGCGCCACCGACCGCAGCCCCAGCACCAGCGGGAAGTTGAAAGGCGAGATCACGCCCACCACGCCGTGCGGCACGCGCCGCGCGATCGACAACCGGCCGGGCGTGGACGGCAGCACCTGCCCCTGCGCCTGCAGGGGCATGCCTCCGGCGATCCGGCACAGGGTGGCCGCCTCGCGCGCCTCGAGCTGGCCCTTGGGCAGGATGCCGCCGGTTTCGCGGGCCACGGCCAGGGCCAGTTCATCGAGGTGCCGCTCGAACAGGCCGGCGGCGGCGAAAAGGATGGCGGCGCGCTCGCGCGGCCCGGTGGCGGCCCAGGCCGGCTGCGCGGCGTGGGCGCGGCCGATGGCAGCCTGCATGTCGGCGGCGTCCGCGATCCCCGTCCCCCACAGCGGCCGGCCGGTGGCCGGCTCGATGACCTCCTGGCGCCCGGCGAGCCGGGTGGACCAGCCGCCGTCGAAGGCCGCGCCGTCCCAGCACTCCGGCCGGGCCCAGGCCAGGTGCGCGTGTTCGGATGAACCCATGTCTGTCTCCTCTGAAGATGGAAAAAGGCGCGCGGCGGAACCGCCCGCGCCGCCACCGACAGCGCAATGCGCATACCAGCGCCGCCCGCCGCAAGCGTGGGCGGGGTGGGCGGCGGCATCGGCCGCGAGGGAATCTCGGTGGTTTCCCTGATGCATGGCCGGCATCGGTCGATGCACCTTTTGGCATCTCCAAAGTTATGCTGGCACGCATTTCCGGATGTCGAAAATGAATGCAGACAGACAAAAAAAGATGCCCCGCCCCGCCCGCATCTCGCTCGCGGAACTGGCCGGAACGGCCGGCCGGCGGTCCACCTCCGGTGGCTGGCGCTTCGATCTGCGCGAGGTCGATGCCGACAGCCATCCCACCGTGGCCGACCTGAGCGAGTGCCTGTTCTTCTCGCCCGGCGACGGCCGCATCTGGCTGCAGGACCAGCGCATGGTGCTGATGCATGCCCAGGCGCTGGGATCGCTGCGGCGGGAACTCATCGAGAGCATCGGCCTGGACGCGGCCAGGGGCCTGCTCACGCGCACCGGCTACCTTTCGGGCGTGCGCGATGCCGAACTGGTGCGGCGTCAGTGGCCGGATGCCGATCCGGCGGTGGCCGCGGTCGCAGGCACGCGCTTGCATTCGCTGGAGGGTGTGGTCCAGGTGGAGGTGGTGCATGTGCGCTACGACGCGGACACCGGCGATTACGACGGCGAATTCCTCTGGCACAACGCCAGCGAGGACGACGAGCACATCGCGGCCTACGGCGTCACCGGCTCGCCGGCCTGCTGGATGCAGACCGGTTATGCGACCGGCTACGTCAGCACGCTGTTCGGCCGGCTGATCCT
The DNA here is from genome assembly GCF_042847045.1 of Acidovorax sacchari. Taxonomy (NCBI): domain Bacteria; kingdom Pseudomonadati; phylum Pseudomonadota; class Betaproteobacteria; order Burkholderiales; family Comamonadaceae; genus Acidovorax; species Acidovorax sacchari. Next base: position 2,259,210 of record NZ_AP035783.1, on the reverse strand, counting down.
GTTCCGGGAGATCCAGTGCCGCTCGGCGGGCGATGCCCATTGCCGCGTGGTGGGCCGCACGCTCGAGCGCTGGGGCGGCGACGTGCAGGACGACCTGCGCCACCTGCAACTGGGCGGCGCCGCGCCGACGGCACCGGGCGCGCCTGCCCCGGCGTGGCGTCCGCCCGCCAGCGCTGCGGCGGCACACGCGGGGCCTGGGGGCGGTACCCTGATCGGGGCCTCCTCCGCCTTCAATGCGGCCTTCCACATGGTGCGCCGCGTGGCCCCCACCCAGGCCACCGTGCTGTTCACCGGCGAATCCGGCGTCGGCAAGGAGATGTTCGCGCGGGCCCTGCACCGCGAAGGCGGCCGTGCGCAGCGCCCGTTCGTGGCCCTGAACTGCGCCGCCATTCCGGACACGCTGGTCGAGGCCGAGCTTTTCGGCGTGGAGCGCGGCGCGTACACGGGCGCGGGCGCCTCGCGGCCCGGGCGCTTCGAGCGGGCGGATGGCGGCACCCTGTTCCTGGACGAGATCGGCACCCTGGGGCTGGCGGCCCAGGGCAAGCTGCTGCGCGCGCTTCAGGAGGGCGAGATCGAGCGCGTGGGCGGCACCCGCACGCTGAAGGTGGACGTGCGCGTCGCCGCAGCCACCAACGTGGATCTGCGCGAGGCCGTGCGCGCGGGGCAGTTCCGCGCCGACCTGTTCTACCGGCTCAACGTGTTTCCCATCCACCTGCCGCCGCTGCGCGAGCGGCGCGACGACATTCCGCTGCTGATGCAGCACTTCCTCGCCCATTACCGCGAGCGCCACGGACGCGATGCGCCCGGCTTCACTCAACGCGCGGTGAAGGCCCTGCTCCACTACGGCTACCCCGGCAACATCCGCGAACTGCAGAACCTGGTCGAGCGCGCCGTCATCATGGTGAACGACGGCGAGGCCATCGACGTGCACCACCTCTTCCGGGGCGGGGAGACGCTGCCCACGGGCGTGCTGTCCCTCGGGGACGGCAGCCGGCTGGCCGAAGGATGGAAGGCCGTCGGGGAGCCGGACGCCACGTCCGCCGCCGGCACGCTGGACGCCGCCGAGGCCGCGCTCATGTCCGATGCCCTGCGGAGGACCGGAGGCAATGCCGCAGCTGCGGCGCGGCTGCTCGGCATCACACGGGCGACGCTGCTGTACCGCGCCCGGCGGCACGGCCTGGCCGTGGGCCGCCAGCGGCGCTGAATCCGCAGGGCCCTGCCTGCCCGCGCGGCGCTGGCGAGCCGTCTTTTCCCGCAATACAGAAAAATCACCACCTTGGAGCGATCAGCCGCGAGGCCCGCTGCACGGCATGCCCAGCGTGCCTGCATGCACCTTCACCGTGCGTATCGTCCATTTCTTCGGTGTTTACACCAGTATTCTTCGCATCCATTGATTGGCACATTTATCGCATAGCAGTAATTCAGCAATTTTTAATCTGCCAAAAGGGTTGCCTGCCATGAAGCTTTATCACGAAGTGAGGGGGTGCTCGCTCGCAGTGGACATCGTCGCGCGCGAGCTCCAGCTGCCACTCGATCTGGAGTGGGTGAACATGAAGACGAAGCGGCTGCAGGACGGCACCGACTACCTGCGCATCAACTCCAAGGGCACGGTGCCTGCGCTTGAACTGCCCGACGGCCAGCACCTGAGCGAGGGCTGCGTCATCACGCAGTACCTGGCGGACCAGTGCCCCGGCAATACGCTGCTGCCCGCGGCCGGGCTGGCGCGCTACCGGGTGCTGGAGTGGATGAGCTTTGTCGCCGCGGACCTGCACAAGGGCGGCTTCATGCCGCTGTTCAAGGCCGTGACGCCGCCGGAATACCAGGCAATCGCGCGCGGCTATCTGCAGGCCAGACTGGGGTGGCTGGACAGCCAGCTCGACGGGCACGACTACCTCACCGGCAGCACCTTCACTCTGGCCGATGCGCATTGCTACACGATCGCGATGTGGACGCGAGCCCACGCCATCGACACCGGCGGCTGGCCCCGCCTGGAGGCCTACCTGGCCCGCTGCGGAGGCCGGCCCGCCGTCATGGCGGCCGAGGCCGCAGCAGCGGCCCAGGGCGAACGGGAACGGGCGGCGGCTGCACGCTGAACCACCGCTCCGCATACACCTGGCCCCCTTGATCCACAGGACCGACACCATGCGCCCGCTCCGCCGCTTGCTGCTTCTCGCCTGCCTGGCCGCCGCGACCCCTGCGCCCACCCTGGCCGGCGGGTACCCCGACACCACGATCCGGATGGTGGTGGCATTCCCACCGGGCGGGGGCACCGACGGAGCGGCGCGGCTCATTGCAGAGAGACTGTCGGTGGAACTGGGCCAGGCCATGGTCGTCGAAAACCGGGCGGGCGCCGGCGGCGTGATCGGAGCGCAGTCGGTGGCCCGCGCCAGGCCGGACGGCTATACCCTGCTCTTCGGCACCGGCGCCGAACTGCTGATCAACCCCGTCACCCGCAAGACGGCGCCCTACGAGCTGCTGCGGGATTTCGAGCCGATCGCCGAGGTGGGCAGCGTGGGGTTCGTGCTCGCCGTGCCGGCGACATCGGCGATCCGGACTCTGCCCGATCTCGTGGCTGCGGCAAAGGCACGGCCCGGCCAGCTCAATTACGCCTCCTTCGGCATGGGATCGACCAACCACCTGGTAGGAGAGCTGTTCCTCCATGCGACCGGCGCGCAGGCCACCCACGTGCCGTTCCAGGGCAGCCAGCAGGCGATGGCTTCGCTGCTGGCGGGCGACGTGGACTTCACCTTCGATACCGCCGCCGTGGTGCTGCCGCAGCTGAAGGCCGGCAAGCTCCGCGCGCTGGCCACGCCATCCCCCCGGCGGCTGGCGTCCCTGCCCGATCTGCCCACACTCCAGGAACTGGGCTACGGCACGGTGGCCGCCGAGGGATGGATGGGCATGTTCGCTCCCGCGGGCACCCCTGCCGACATCGTGAAGACACTGGCCTCGGCGCTGGACAAGGTGATCCACGCGCCCGACATGCAGGCCCGGCTGGATGCGCGCGGCGTGGCCGTGACCGCCACTGACGGCGCGCAATTCACCCGCAAGTTGCAGGCGGAACTGGAGAAATGGCGGCGCGTGGCCCGCCAGGCCAGCCTGTCGCTGGACTGATACACCACCCGAGGCACCGCCATGATCCGCCGACTCTTTCCCGCCGTGCGCTCTGCCGTCGTGTCCCTCGAGCCCGGAGGGTCCACCGACGTATCGGCCCGGGCGGTGGCCCAGGCGCTGGGCGCACAGCTCGGGCAGCCCGTGATCGTCGAAAACCGCTCCGGCGCAGGCGGACGCATCGGAACCAAGGCCGCGGCGCAGGCCCGGCCGGACGGCTACACCCTGCTGTGGGGCAGCGGTAGCAGCCTCACGGCCGCCCTGCGCGCCGGGCAGTTCGTCCCGCTCTTCACCACCGGCGACCAGCACGATCCGGCACTGCCCGATACCCCCACCGCCGCCGAGGCCGGCCTGCCCGAACTGACGATCCTGGGCTTCTTCGGCCTGCTGGCGCCGGCCGGAACACCACCGGACATCGTGGCCCGCCTCAACACGGCCATGCGCGCCGCGCTGGCGTCCGGCCCCGTGGCACGGGCGTTCGGCCCGCAGGGCTTCACCCCGGCCTACAGCATGCCCGGCGAAATGACCGCGCGGATCGCAGATGGCCGCGCCACCTATGCCCGCATCGTCAGGGAACGGCAGATCCGTCCCGAATGACCCTTCACCCGCCGGAATCCCCCATGCCATCTCCTTCCTCCCGCCTTTCCCGCCGCGGAACCCTCGGCATCCTGGCCGCCCTGGTCACCGCGCACGGAGTCCCCGCGCGGGCTGCGCCATGGCCGGACCGGCCGGTCAGCCTCGTCGTGCCCTTCGCCGCGGGTGGCGGCACCGACACCATTGCCCGGCTGATCGCGCAGAAGCTCCAGGCCCCGCTGGGTGTTGCCGTGGTCATCGACAACCGGCCAGGGGCGAACGGTCTGATCGCCGCGCGCAGCGTGCTCCAGCAACCCGCGGACGGCCATACCCTCATGTTCGGCAGCAACTCCACCCACGTGATCGCGGCCCTGGCATCCCGTCAGCCCGTGGCGCCGGGCAAGTCGATGCAGGACAGTTTCTCCATCGTGAGCGTGCTCGCCAACGCACCGCTGGTACTGGCCGTGCGCGCCGCCAGCGCGGCGCAGGACCTGCCGGACTTCCTGCGCCGCGCGAAGGCGGGCCGCCTGAGCTACGGCAGCTTCGGTGCCGGCTCGTCCGCCCATGTGATGGGGGAGACCCTGGCGGAGTCGGCGGGCGTGGAACTGCTGCACGTTCCCTACAAGGGCTCTGCCCCGGCCCTGACGGACCTGCTGGGCGGACAGGTGGACGCAGTGTTCCTCACCGTGGCCGCCATCGAGGGCATGGTGGCTTCCGGCGCGGTGCGTCCGCTGGCCGTCACGGGGGAGCGGCGCGTGCGCTCGCTGCCATCGGTACCCACCTTCGAGGAGCTGGGGGTGCGCGACATGGGCAATGCCGGCTGGTTCGCGGTGTTCGCCGCCAACGGCACGCCCGCGCCGGCGATCACGGCGCTCGCGAAGGCGCTGCGCGACATCGTCGCCCAGCCCGAGGTGCAGGCCCGCATGGTGGCGCTGGGACTGGAGCCGGTGCTGAGCACGCCGGAGGAGGCGGCAGGGATCTGGCGCCGCTCGCTGTCGCGCGCCGCTCCGATCGTCCGGCGCGCGAACATCGTCCTGTGATCGGCCGCTGGACGCCTCCTGCTACAGGTGCCCGTCGGCCGAAAGGCGCACGCTGACCCTGTGGGCCGTGCGCTGCACCAGCTCGGCGATCGCCTCCTCCTTGAAAAGCGCCATCCGCGCATCGCTGCCCAGCGCCGTGACGCTCGCCACCACCAGCCGCCCTCGCCCGAAGACCGGTGCCGACACCCCGGTCCGGCCTTCGTTCAGTTCGCCCGACGTGCGGCAGTAGCCGTCGCGCCGTATGCGCTGCGCCATCTCGTAGAACACCTCCCAGGAGGGCACCTCGCCGGATTCGCCGGCCAGTTCCTGGTGCAGCCGGCGCAGCCGCGCGGCCGGCAGGAACGCCACCAGCGCCTTGGAACTGGCCCCCTGCATCACGGGAACCGGGCGGCCCCGCCCATAGCGCAGCCGCGGCTGCGGATCGTGGGATTCCGTGTGTACCGTGATGATGGAATGGCCATACAGCTTGGACAGGAAAACATCCAGCCCGGTCTGCTCCGCCAGTTCCCGCATCGGGGGCACCGCGGCGCGGATCACCGGATCGGACTCCCGGATGCAGCGGTCCAGTTCGATGATGCGGGGGCCGAGCGTGATGCTGCGGTCCAGCCGCACCAGCAGCCCGACCTTCGTGAGCTCCTGGATGTACCGGTAGGCCGTGCTCTTGGGCACACCCAGCTCGGCGGCGATCTCGTCGGCCATCATCGACGGCCTGGCCGTGGAGAACAGCCCCAGCGTCGCGAGCAGGCGCGACAGGCTCGACTCGGAAGAGCGCACTGCGCCGTCCGATCCCGTGCCGCCGTCGGCCACCTCTTCGGGCCCGGTGACGGACTCCGCCACGGCTGGCCTGCGAACACGGCCGGCAGCCGGCGGTACGGCATCCGTCCTGGCGCTCACGCTTCTGCCCTTGTGGCGGCCCCTTTCCTGCGGCGACGTGCGCCCCGCTGTCTGCGCCATGAAACTGTGCCTCCCTCGAATGCGACGACCAGACCCGCATGTTAGCGAAGCGCGGATGGCCGGAGGACGGGCGCGGATCGCAGGAGCACGCCTGCAGCATCACTCAGAGGTACGCGACCGCGATCCGGTTGCGCCCTTCCCGCTTCGCGCGGTAGAGCAAGGCGTCCGCCGCCTCGAGCAGGCGATCCGGCATCTGCTGCGCGGCATGCCGGCTGCACACCGCGCCCACGCTGGCCGTCACCCGGCCGGACGCCGCCACGGCGTGGGGAACGGCCAGCGCCTCGATCGCGCGGCGCAGGCCCTCGGCCATCTCCGATGCTTCGTCCAGGCCGGTGCCGGGCAGGATGCAGGCGAACTCCTCCCCGCCATAGCGCGCCGCCAGATCGGAGGGCCACCGCATGCGGGTATCGATCGCGGCGGCGACGCGCTGCAGGCAACTGTCCCCGCTCGGATGGCCGTAATGGTCGTTGAAGGCCTTGAAGTGGTCGATGTCGATCAGGACGACGCACAGCGGCTCGCCGCTGCGGACATGGCGCGCGCATTCGCTGCCCAGCATTTCGTCGAACCGGCGCCGGTTCGCGATGCCCGTCAGGCTGTCGGTGATGCTCAACTGGTAGATGCGCTCGCTGAGCGCCTGGCGCTCCGCCTCGCTGCGGCGGCGCTCCGTAATGTCGCGCACCACCGAGCAATTGAGCAGGGCGCCATCGAAAACCACCAGGCTGGCGGTGACCTCGATGGGGACGCTGGTGCCGTCCTTGCGGGTATTGACCGTCTCGAGCGTCACCGACCCCAGGCGCTCCAGGTCCGCCCAATGGCTGCGCCAGCGCTCCTCGCTGAACAGGGGATCCACGTCGCACACACGGAGGCCGCGGAACTCCTCGGGCGTGTACCCGAGCAGTTGCTGCGCCGCCCGGTTGACCGTGACGTACCGGCCGTCTCGGTCGGTCCAGATGATCATGTCGGCGATGGCGTCGATCGAATAGAGCGCGAGCCGGGCGTTCAATTCGAGCAAGGACGCACTCGTCGTTCGGTCATCGGTGAGCTCGGCCATGCGGTGGATGATAGCCGCGGGGCCTTCGCGCATGCGCCGGCGGCTCCCCGGCGCCGGACTGGAGCAGTTGGCGCGGCGGGATGGCTTGCGAGATGACCTAGATCTCCTGCCCGCTGCTGGCAGACCCGATGGCCTGCGGCGCCCCACCGCCCGGCTCGCCAGACGCGGGCTGGCCATTGCCGCCCGAAGGGCAGCACGAATCCGCCGCCATAGCGGGCCATGCCAGAAGCATGCAGGCAGCCACCACGGCGCTCCGACAAGCCAGTGCTGCGTGCTGCGACAGTGCCTTGGTCATCCGGCCTTGCGTATCGGTATGGTGCATTGGAATCTCCTTGGGTTCTGTGGAGCGGAAAGCTTCGCACCTCGGCATTCGTCGCATGCAACGGAAAGTAAACAACCCGGGCTGATTGCGCGGAGAAACGAAACCAGGTGTTACGCTAGACCGACCCAGGGGGGGGACTGCCACGGCCTCGCCCGGAGATACAAACAGCCAGGCACCAGGGAGAAGGCCCCATCAAGCCCATGCAGGTGCGCTTTCAGCGTCCTGCCACCTCGGCCATTTTTGCCCGCCCGTCCGCGGCAGCCATTACATGCTGCATGCCAGGCCACAGGCCTGCGCCGGCACGCCGCTGCCCGGAGGCACCACCCATGCAAGGAGAAACCATGAAAAGAATCCGTCCCGTTTCCAGGGCTGCCGCTGCCCTGCTGGGCACGCTGGCCGTCGCCGGCGCAGCCCATGCGGGCGTCATCGCCGGAACCGGCGCCACGCCCTCCGGCGCGCAGCTGGGCTATACCAATGCCGTCGCCACCCGGGTGGTGGAAGGCAAGACGGGCCATGCCCTGCTGGTGCCCTACTTCACCGCGCAGAACGGCCAGATGTCCGTGCTGCACCTGGTGAACATGGACCGGGACAACGGCAAGGTGGTGAACGTGCGCTTCCGCGGCGCCAACAACGGCGACCGGCTGCTGAGCATGCATGTGCTGCTGGGGCCCGGCGACATCTGGACAGGGGCGGTGACGGCCGGTGCCGACGGCACAGCGCAACTGACCACGGACGACACCACCTGCACGTTGCCCCAACTGTCCCGGAACGTGCCTCAGCCCTTCTCCACGGACCGCCTGGACCCCGCGGGGAGCGGATCCACCAAGGCCGCCCAGACCCGGGAAGGTGCCATCGAAGCCATCGTGATGGCCGACGTCCCTGGAGCCCGCGCGTATGGCGACGACGGGGCCAGCAACTCGACCCTGTTCACGTTGATCAAAGCAGTGAATGGCGTCCAGCCCTGCACCGAGCGCTACGGAACCCTCAACACGCTCCTGCTGGACGACATCAGCGGCGAAGCCGCCGCCGCCTCCCGCGGGCTCGCCACCCCGACGGGACAGGTCTCGGCCACGTGGTACATCATCGACGTGCCGGGCTCCACCACGTTCTCCGGCACGGCCACCGCCATCCAGGCCATCGACATCGCCGGCCAGCCCGCGCGCGGCAACTACATGCTGTTCCCGCCCACGGACGGGGTGGTGGGACAGCCCGAGCTCTATACAGCCGACCCGCTGCTCGTGTCCGCGGGGCTGGCCTACCGCTACAAGGATGCCCAGGGCAGTACCGCACAGCCCACGGCCGCACCCGTGCTGGCAGCCAGGTTCAACGACCTGCCAGACCTCTCCACCCCCATGTACCTGCCGGCTTCCGCAGAGAACGCGCGCCGGACTGCCGGCGATCTCTCCCGGCTGATGGCGGCGCGCGAGGTCAGGAACCAATTCGTCCTCGACCCATCGATTTCGGCGCTCACGGACTGGGTAGTGGCCACCCCCACCAAGCGATACAGCGTCGCAAAGGATTACAGCCAGTCGGATACGGCAAGTCAGCGGGTGTATTCCGTCGTTCCGCCCGTCGGTTCGGGGCCCCAATATTTCCATGCGGGCAACACCCAGGTCGGCCAGGGCGTCTGCAGCCTGTCCAGGAGCTGGGGCATGTTGGCTTTCAGCCGCCTATCGATAATGGCCGACCACTCTGTACCTCCAACGAACGTCCAGTACGAAAGCTGCGGCGCCGTCTCGGTATTGAGCTTCGGTCAAAAGAGCGCACTGGCGTCTTCGATCAACCAGCAATACATATACGGCGATTTCACCAGCGGATGGGCCAGCATCCTGGTGCCAGATGCCCAGGGCCTGCCGATCATCGGCGCATCGTTCATGAAGCTGAGCAACCCCAACGCCACGCCCGGCATCGCCGCCAACTACGGCATGAGCTACCCCCACCTCTTCAAGACGCCCTGAGAGCGCCCGACAGAGCACTGCCGCCCGACCATCCATCGGCGCGGGCCGCAGGCTCCAGGCGTCAGTGCCCGGCGGCGAACACCCTGCTGCCGTTCACCCAGGTCTCCAGCACCCCGATGTCGCGCATGCCGGCGGCGTGGGGTGCCGACCACTGCAGCGGGTTCTTCGCCAGGATGACGAGGTCCGCCTGCTTGCCCGGCAGCAGCGAGCCGACCTGGTGGTCAAGGTGGCACTGCCAGGCGGCGTCGATGGTCACGGCGCGCAGCGCCTGGGCCACGTCCAGGCACTCCGGCGCATTCAGCACCTTGCCTTCGCCATGCGCCGAAGCGCCGTGGGCCGGGTGTTTCACGGTGGCCTCCATCACGCGCCCGACCGCCTGCTCCATGCAGCGCAGGGGCCCGAGCGGCGTCACGAAATGGTCGCTGTGCAGGCTGATCCGCAGGCCGGCCTGCAGGGCGGAGGCGCAGCGGTCCAGCAGCAGGGAGCGGTCCTTGCCGAGGATCGTGTCCTGGAAGGCCTTGCCCCAGTAGCCCACGTGGCCGATCAGGAAGCTCGGCGAGATTTCCATGCGCCGCATCAGGCCGATGGTGTCGTCGTGCAGCAGCGAGGCATGCTCGATGCGGTGCCGCTGCCGTGCCCAGGACGGCGCCTGCGGCAGGGACGCCGCGGGCACCTCGGTCGGCGCCGGGGGCGGCACCTTGCTCAGGGCCATCTGGTAGGCGGCCAGCACATTGGTGATGGCCTCGTCGCCGTTGGCGTGCGTGAGGATGGGCCAGCCCGCGGCGGCCACCACGGCCATCACGTCCGCCAGCTTGCGCGCCGGATCGAAATTGAACAGGCCCCAGGCACCGACGCCGGGCACCGAATGCTCGTTGCAGCACTGGTAAGGCCGGCTCTGGAATCCGGTCAGGCCCTGGTTGGAGCCGTCGGAAATCAGCTTCAGCGCGCGTATCGTGAACAGGCTGTTGCCGTCGCTCGACAGCTCCGGCTGGTAGCAGTTCACCCAGGTCATCAGGTCGTTGCTGTTGCCGTACAGCGCACCGCCCATGCGCACGGTCATGGCCGGTGTCTGCGCCAGGGCCTTGAGCATGGTCACTTCCTTCGGCCCGTTCAACAGCCCGACGCTCGCCTCGAACACCGTCGTGATGCCGCGCTGGTTCGCCTGCTGGAAGACGCGCTTCAGGCCATCGAGCATCTGCTCCGCGCCCGGCTGCGGCATGGCCACCAGCATCGCGGCGGACTGCTGCTCTGTGAGCACGCCGTCCGGAAAATCCTTGTCGAGCTTCGCCGCCTGCAGCGCGGGCGTGTTTGCATAGCTGATGTGGCCCGATGCATTGAGCAGGAACATCTTGACCTCGGTGCTGATGCCGTCGAGGAACTTCGCATCGATGTCCGTCCAGACCTTCATCAGCGACGGGTCCACGCCGAAGCCCATCACCCAGGGCTTCGGCGGCGTCGCCTGCTGCGCATCCTTCACCGCGGCACGCAGCCGCTTCTCGATCAGCTGGATGTCGTAGTGCGTGTCCAGGTTCTGCCCGTCGAACGGCGACAGGTCCGTCCAGTCGATGATGAGCGCGCTGGTCAGCGTGTGGGCATGCGCGTCGATCAGGCCGGGCAGCAGCGTCTGCTCGCCCGACAGCGGCCGCTCCAGCGGTTCGAACACGGTCATCGCCTTGCGCACGTCGTGCAGCCTGCCGCTCACGATGACCTTGCCGTTGGCGATGCCGATCGCCTCGACCTTACTGCCCGGATGCTCCGGATCCGGATGGATGTGTCCGCCGTGGAAGATCACGGCCTGCGGCGCCCCGCGCGCCCCATCCTGCGCAGCGACATCCGCGAGCAGGGATTGCCATTCCGCATCGTCGTGCCGGTACGCAGGCAGCATGCGGGGGCTGCAGCAGGCGCAGCCGAATGAAACGCTATCGGACATGGTGTTTTCTCCCTCCGGTCATGGTTGGTTGTGTTCACGATACCGCACGCACGCCCTGTGGAAGGCGGAGTGCGGCTACACCGCATTACACGTTCAGCGCCATGCGCTCGCCCCACTGTGCCGGAGCCACTGGCATGGCCGGCCGGTACGCAGATGCCACCATCAGGAAGCCCGCGACTATCGTGATCGCCGAGCAGGCACGCCAGCCCGCGGCGCGTGCAACGGTAGAAGTCGGCCGGCCTGCGGGGTCCGCAAAGCGGGCAGATCCGCCTGCAGGCAGCCGCTCAGGCTCTACTTGCCATCCCAGAATTTATGAAACACATAAATTTCCAATAGCTGCCGAGCGTAATTTTCGAAGCTCAGTTATTGCAATATCGCCTCAAAGCTAGGCTATTGCCGCCCCTCTTCGTCCAACCTTCCTCTATAAGCATCTGAATCGATGAAAAACTTTCCCCGCCTCGGAAAAATCTGCGCCATCCTGGCGTACTCCATGCTCTCCCTCGCAGCGGCAGTCCCTGCCCCGGCAAACGCACAGCAGGTACTGCATACAAACCTCATCAACCGCGTCCCGGCGGCCAAGTCCCTCTTGGTGCGGGGGCCCAAATTAAGCGGTTGCTACTCTTTGCTGCTGGGACAATCGGTTCTCGGGCCGGATATCTTCACCAACACCAACGGTATGTACACCATGATCGCCATGCGGGCGCCCGGCTGCGCCGGCGGTAGCGGCATGGCCGGTCTGTCCAAAGATTTCGCCATCTCCGGAGACAACGGAGGGAGCCTGACCATCGAAATCACCAACCAGGGTTTCGTTTTCCACTGAAGCCCGTCAGCCGTCGCGGCCCTTGGACGGCCCCAGCAGCCGGTCCTTCGCCTTGAGCAGCTTCTGGACCTTGGAGCCCATCTTCATCAACTGCGCCATGGATTCGGGCGACAACCGCTGCAGATCGTCGAACCAGTTGTTGGCCAGGTCCACCAGGTCGTGCATTTCGCGCATACGCTGCTGCGCGAAGGCATCCTCGGGCGATGTCGTGCCGGCCATGAGCGACTCGCGCAGCACGGACAGCGTGGGGGCGATCTCGCGGCGGCGGCGCTCGGCCGCCACGACGCGGAAGATCTCCCACACATCGCCCAGGGAAGAGAAATATTCGCGCCGGTCCCCCGGAATGCGGCTCTGCCGCACCAGTCCCCACGACTGCAGCTCCTTGAGCCCGATGCTGACGTTCGAGCGGGAAATGCCGAGTTGCTCGCCGATGTCGTCCGCGTGGAGCTGCCGTTCCGTGACGAACAACAGGGCGTAGATCTGCCCCACCGTGCGATTGATGCCCCAGCGGCTGCCCATTTCGCCGAAGTGGCTGACGAAGGTATGAACGAGTGGCGTCAATTTATTGAAATTTTCGAAAATTCAGAAAGTTTCATTATCACACGGACTCTTGTCCTGCATCAAACGTAAGCCCTGTTCTTGCCCGGGATCAAGACTTTCCAGTGACGCGGCTCGCAGCGGCACCTAGAATTTCAGAGATTTCTGAATTTTTGGAACCCTTTGCAGCACAGCTGCGAAGCCGACGCCCCACCCTTATGTCCCGGCACCGTCCGCGCTCCCTTTTCCTCTGGCTGGCCATCGTGGCCATCCTGTGGGGGGGCCTCATGCCGGCGTGGAGCAGCATGCTGGCCGCCCCGGCCGGAAAGACCTGGATCGAGGTCTGCACCTCGCAGGGCCCCCGCCTGATGGCGGCGGACACGCAAGGCCTGCCCGCCGACCACGCACTGCCTTCGGGCATGGATTGTCCCTTCTGCCGGCTGCCGCAGGACGTGCCCGCCATCGCGTGCGCGCCCGGCACGCCGGTCGTTGCCGGCACCGCCGCGCGTGGCATGCCTGCGACGTGCCTGCCGTTGCCGCCCCGGCTGGTGGCGGTCTGGTCCGCGCACCCCAGCCGCGCGCCCCCGCGCCTTTACTGACGCCCCCTCCTCCGCGGTCCGCCAGCCGCTGCCCGCCGCCACCGGCAACGGGCAGGCCGGCCTGCGCGCCGCCCTCCGCGATTGCCTTTCTGGAGAATTTCCATGCCCCATCCTGCAGCGGCAGGCACGCCCACGGCCGAAGCGCCCGCGGAGCCGCCGCCTCCACGCTTCGATCCGCCCCCCGGATACCGGGCCGGCGCAGCCTGCATCGCCGCGGCGTCCCTGCTGTGGCTGCCCCAGGCGGCCCTGCTGGCCTGGGCCGTGCATCGCCTGGCCACCGGCGGCGGCTGGCACGACGTGGCCTGGCCTGCGGCGGCCTACGCGGCACTGGGTGCCGCGCGCGCCACCAGCGAAGCCTGGGGTGCCCGGAGAATCTTCGCTGCGTCGCGGCGCTACATCAGCCAGTTGCGCGGTCAGGCCTGTGCCGCGCTGGCCGGCAGTTCGCCGCTGGACCGCGGGCGGCCCGCCTCCGGCCTGGCCGCCAGCGCCGTCGCCGAGCAGGCCGACGCCCTGCTGCCGTGGCTGCTGCGCTACGAGCCCGCGCGCTGGCGCGTGATGGCCGTGCCGGCCGCGATCGCATTGGCCGTCGCGGGCGTGTCCTGGGCTGCCGCACTGATCCTGGTCGCCGCCGCACCGCTGATTCCGGCAGCCATGGCGCTGATCGGCTGGCGTGCCCAGGCGGCCAGCGCGGAACAGTTGCAGGCGCTCGGAGGAATGAACGGCTTCCTGCTCGATCGACTGCGCGGCCTGAGCACCCTGCGCGCGCTGGGCGCGGTGGATGCCACGGCCCTGCGCCTGCGCGCCTCGGCCGAGGACCTCCGGCGGCGCACCATGCGCGTGCTGCGCATTGCGTTCCTGTCTTCGGCCTCGCTGGAGTTGTTCTCGGCGCTCGCGGTGGCCTTCGTGGCGGTGTATGTCGGCTTCCACCTGCTGGGCCAGATCGGCGTGGGCACCTGGGGCCGGCCGCTGGGACTGGGACAGGGGCTGTTCATCCTGCTGCTGGCACCGGCATTTTTCGAACCGCTGCGCGACCTGTCGGCCGCCTGGCACGACCGGGCCGCTGGCCGGGCCGCGCTGCAGGCGCTCGCCGCACTGCGCGGCGCGCGCCTGCCCCTGCCCGGCGCACTGGATGCTTGCGCCGCAGCACCGGGCAGCGCGGCGCCGCCTCCGCCGGCCGTGGACATCGAAGGGCTGGGCTTCGCGCATCCCGGCGGCAATACCGTCTTCGAAGCAGCGCACCTGCACATCGGCGCGGGTGAGCACGTGGCGCTCGTCGGTGCCAGCGGGGCAGGCAAGTCCACCCTGCTGTCGCTCATCGCCGGGCTGGTCCCGGCGGGCGGCGGGACGGTGCGCATCGATGGCATCCCGCTGGACGGCGGCAGTGCCGCCGCCCTGCGCCGGCGCATGGCCTGGGTGGGGCAGAAGCCGCACGTCTTCGCGAGCTCCCTGCATGACAACGTCGCGTTGCACCGGCAGGACATCTCGCGCAGCGATGTCGCCGCCGCACTGCGCCGTGCCGGCCTGGAGCGGGGAGCCCCCCTGCCGCCGGAAACCCCGCTGGGGGAAGGCGGAGCGGGGCTGTCCGGTGGAGAAACAGTCCGGCTGGCTCTGGCCCGCGCTGCCGCGACGCCGCAGGCCGACCTGTGGCTGCTCGACGAGCCGACCGCGCACCTGGACTACGGGACCGCCCTGGCCGTGGCCGACTTCCTGGCGCGCATGGCACACGGCCGCACGCTCATCGTCGCGACGCACGACAGGGCTCTGGCGGCCCGCATCGGCCGCGTCATCGACATCGGATGCATCGACACCGCGTGCACGCACCGGAGGGCCGCATGAACGCCCACGCCCGGTCCCGCCATGCGCTGGCCGCGGTGCTGCGCCTTTTCATGGAGGCAGGCGGCCGCCGGATGCTGCTCGGTGCGGCGCTGTCGTGCGCCACGGTGCTGGCAGGCATGGCCCTGCTCGGCCTCTCCGGCTGGTTCATCACGGCGACCGCGCTCGCTGGCCTGGCCAGCGGTGCCGCCGCGGCATTCAATGTGTTCATGCCCAGCGCCGGCATCCGCCTGCTGGCGCTGGGGCGCACCGCGGGCCGGTACGCCGAGCGCATCGTGACCCACGATGCCACCCTGGCCGTGCTGGCCGCGCTGCGCGAGCGCCTGCTGCGGGGCTGGGCCCGTCCGCAGGCTGCGCAGGCGCTGCTGCGCCGTCCGGCACGCCTGCTCTTTCGGCTCACACAGGACATCGACGCGCTGGAATCCATCTACCTGCGCGTGCTGGTGCCCGCCGCCGCCGCCTTCGGCGCGGCGCTGCTGGCGGCCGGCGTACTGGGCGCCCTGGATGCACGCCTGGGCGCCGCAGCCTTCGCCTGGCTGATGGGGTGCGCCGGCGGCGCGGCCCTCCTCGCGGCCCGCCGGGCGCGTGCCGCCGCGCTGCGCCGTGCCCTGGGCATGGAGCGGCTGCGCGCGCAGGCCATCGACCTCGTCGCAGGCCAGACCGAACTGGCCATGACCGGGCAGTTGCCGGCGCAGTGCCAGGACATCGCACGGACCGACGCCCGCCTCGCAGGCGCCGACGACGAACTCCATCGCATCGACACCCGCTGCGGATGGTTCCATGCCGTGTCCGGGCACCTGGGAGTGGCCGGTGTCCTGCTCGCGGCCGGCGCACTGGCGGGGGCAGGAGCGCTGGGCGCACCGCTCGCGGCGCTGGCCCTGCTGACGGCGCTCGCCGCGCTGGAGCCCTTCCAGGCATTGCGCCGGGGCGCACTGGAGGCCGGCCGCAGCATGCTGGCCGCGCGCCGCCTGGCTCCCCGATGGGCCGGGCCGGCCACGGAGCAGCGCGCGCCGCGTCCCCGCCATGCGGCCTCCGGCATCGAAGCCGCCGCCTGCCTCGCGGGCGTCGAGGCCGGCGGCGCGGCCACCGGCGCGCCGGTATTGCGCGGCATCGACCTGCGCCTGGCCCCCGGCGAACGGGTGGCCGTGGTGGGTGCGAGCGGCGCAGGCAAATCCACGCTGCTGTCGCTGGTCGCGGGCGAACTGCCCGCGCGCGCGGGCACCGTGCAGGCACGACCCTGCACCTGGCTCACCCAGAGGACCGAACTGTTCCAGGACAGCATCCGCGACAACCTGCGGCTGGCCGACCCCGCTGCCACCGACGACCGGCTCTGGACGGCGCTGCAGGCCAGCGGCCTGGCCGGCGACGTCCAGCAGCTGGAACACGGCCTGGACACCCGCCTCGGCGAAGGCGGGCTGGGCCTGTCGGGCGGGCAGGCGCGCCGCCTCGCCCTGGCGCGGCTGCTGCTGCATCCGTCCGGCTTCTGGCTGCTGGACGAACCCACCGAAGGCCTGGACGGCCCGACGGCCTGCGACGTGCTCGCCCGGCTGGACCGGCATGCCGCGCAAAAGACCCTCCTGATCGCCACGCACCTGCGCCGCGAGGCCTGCCTCGCCGACCGGCTCGTGGTGATCGTGCACGGACGCATCGCCGCGCAGCACCAGCGCGGCACGCCGTCGTTCGACGCCGCGCTGCGGGCATTGCGCGCCCACTGATTCAACGCTGTTTTCCCTCCAAGAAAGGATTTCCACCATGGACCTCGACGTCGTCGGCCTGTCGCGACTGCAGTTCGCGATGACCGCGCTCTACCACTTTCTTTTCGTGCCGCTCACGATCGGGCTGGCCGTGCTGCTGGCCATCATGGAGACGGTCTACGTGATGACCGGCCGCACCGTCTGGCGCCAGATGACCAAGTTCTGGGGCGTGCTGTTCGGCATCAACTTCGCGCTGGGCGTGTCCACCGGGATCGTCATGGAGTTCCAGTTCGGCATGAACTGGAGCTACTACAGCCACTACGTGGGCGACGTCTTCGGCGCGCCGCTGGCCATCGAAGGGCTGATGGCCTTCTTCCTGGAGGCGACCTTCGTCGGCATGTTCTTCTTCGGCTGGGAGCGCATGTCCAAGGTGGCGCATTGCGTGGTGACCTGGCTGGTCGCACTGGGCACCAACTTCTCGGCCCTGTGGATCCTGATCGCCAATGGCTGGATGCAGAACCCCGTGGGTGCGAAGCTCAACCCGCAGACCCTGCGCATGGAAGTGGACAGCTTCTACGACGTGGTGTTCAACCCGGTGGCGCAAGCCAAGTTCGTGCACACCGTATCGGCGGGCTACACGATCGCGGCGCTCTTCGTGCTGGGCGTTTCGGCCTGGTACCTGCGCCGGGGCCGGCACGTGGAGCTGGCCAGGCGCTCGATGACCGTGGCCGCCTCGTTCGGCCTGGCTGCCTCGCTGTCGGTGGTGGTGCTGGGCGACGAGAGCGGCTATGCCACCAGCGAACACCAGAAGATGAAGCTCGCGGCGGTCGAGGCCATGTGGGACACCGAGCCCGCGCCGGCATCGTTCACCGCCATCGGCTGGCCCGACCAGGAAGCGCGCAAGACGCACTACGCGGTGCACATCCCCTGGGTGATGGGTCTCATCGGCACGCGATCGCTGGATACGCAGATCCCCGGCATCAACGATCTGGTCAAGCAGGCCGAGGGCAACATCCGCGACGGCATCCAGGCCTACGACGCGCTGCAGCAGATCCGCGCCGCCGGCTCGGACGCGGCCATCCCGAACCATGCCCGCATGGTGTTCGAGCTGCACGGCCGCCGGCTGGGCTACGCCCTGCTCCTCAAGCGCTACGTGGACGACCCGCGCCAGGCCACCGAGGCGCAGATCGCCCAGGCCGCCTGGGACACGGTGCCGCAGGTCGCGCCGCTCTACTGGTCGTTCCGGGTGATGGTGGGACTGGGCATGTTCTTCATCGTGCTCAACGCCGTCTTCTTCTGGCTCTCGGCCCGTCGCCGGCTCGATGCCCATCCCTGGCTGCTGAAGCTGGCCGTGTGGTCCATCCCCCTGCCCTGGATCGCCGCCGAGTGCGGCTGGATCGTGGCCGAGCTGGGCCGCCAGCCCTGGGCCGTGGAAGGCGTGCTGCCCACGGCCGTGGCCGTGTCCGAACTGGGCGCGGGCACCGTGCTGTTCACGCTGCTGGGCTTCGCCGCCCTCTACACCGCGCTGATCGTGGTGGAGATGAAGCTCATGCTCAAGGCCATCCGCAAGGGGCCGGAACCGGAAACGCCCCTCTCGCACGGCGCCGACGCGCCGCTGATCGGCGCCGTGCCCCCCGGCACGTCGCAACCCACCACCTTCGAACCCGCCGGAGACGCAGCATGATTCTTCACACCCTTCTCGACTACGACACCCTGCGCGTCATCTGGTGGCTGCTGCTGGGCGTGCTGCTGGTGGGCTTCGCCGTCACCGACGGCTTCGACCTGGGCGTGGGCACGCTGCTGCCCTTCGTGGCTCGCACCGACCTGGAGCGCCGCGTGGTCATCAACACCGTCGGCCCCGTGTGGGAAGGCAACCAGGTCTGGCTGATCCTGGGCGGCGGCGCCATCTTCGCCGCCTGGCCGCACATCTACGCGATGTCGTTCTCGGGCTTCTACCTGGCGATGTTCGCCACGCTGTTCGCGCTGATCCTGCGGCCCGTGGGCTTCAAGTACCGCAGCAAGCGCGAGGGCGCCGCATGGCGCGGGACCTGGGACTGGGCGCTGTTCATCGGCGGCTTCGTGCCCGCGCTGATCTTCGGCGTGGCCCTGGGCAACGTGCTGCAGGGCGTGCCCTTCCGCTTCACGGGGGACATGCGCATGGTCTATGAAGGCAGCTTCCCCGGCCTGCTGAACCCGTTCGCGCTGCTGGCCGGGCTGGTCTCCGTGGCCATGCTGGCCATGCACGGCGGCGCCTGGCTGGCGCTCAAGACCGAAGGCCCCGTGGCCGATCGCTCGCGCCGCTTCGCCACCGCGGCCGCCATCGCCACCATCGCGCTCTACGCGCTGGCCGGCGTGCTGCTGTGGAAGCTGGTGGGTGGCTACCAGCTCACCAGCGCCCACGTGGCCGACGGCCCTTCCAACCCCCTGGCCAAGACCGTGGCCTCGGGCGTGGCCGGCGGCTGGTTCGCCAACTACGCGCGCCATCCATGGACGATGCTGGCACCCGCGCTGGGCTTCGCCGGCGCGTTCCTGGCACTCGCCGGCCTGCGCGCCCGGTGGGAGGGCATCACGGTCGTCTTCAGCGGCCTGTCCGTAGCCGGCATCGTGCTGAGCGTGGGTGCCTCGATGTTCCCGTTCATCGTGCCGTCCTCGCTGGACCCGCGCTCGTCGCTCATGGTGTGGGACGCCTCGTCCAGCCACCTGACGCTCTTCATCATGCTGGTGTGCGCGGTCATCTTCGTCCCGCTGATCCTGGCCTACACCAGCTGGGTGTACCGCGTGATGTGGGGCAAGGTGCGCGCGCACGACATCACCCACGGCGACCACGCCTACTGACCGCCCCGCCCTCCCCGGATGAACGAACCGATCCATCAATGACTGAATGCTGAAAGGACAACACCATGTGGTACTTCGCCTGGATACTCGGCCTGCTCCTGGCCGCCGCCTTCGCCGTACTGAACGCGATGTGGTACGAACTCATGGATGACCAGGCCCTGCAGCGGGCCTCGGGACACGGGCCCGGCCGGCAGCCGGGCACCTAGCCGCGCGCCGCCACGGGCAGAGACGGTGCCCTGCCCTGCCCTGCCCGGCACCGTCCCGGCGGGCATCCGCGTCCAGTGGATAGACTGCCGGGACACCGCCTCGCCAGGTGGCAGGAGACACCATTGAGCATCGCCCACCGTATCCGCATCGAAGACGTCACCACCCTCTCGGACGACTGGTACGTCCTGAAGAAGACCACGTTCTCCTTCCAGCGCAGCGACGGCAGCTGGCAGCGCCAGTCGCGCGAAACCTACGACCGAGGCAACGGGGCGACGATCCTCCTCTACGACCTGCAGCGCCGCACCGTCATCCTCACCCGGCAGTTCCGCTATCCGGCGTTCGTGAACAGCCACGACGACCTGCTGATCGAAACGCCTGCGGGCCTACTCGACGACGCCGCGCCCGAAGACCGCATCCGCGCCGAAGTGGAAGAGGAAACGGGTTTCCGCGTACGCGAGGTGCGCCAGGTGTTCGATGCGTTCATGAGCCCCGGATCGGTGACCGAGCGCCTGCATTTCTTCGTCGGTGAATACCAGCCCGGAGACAGGCAGTCATCGGGCGGCGGCATCGCAGACGAAGGCGAGGACATTGCCGTGCTGGAGCTCGGTATCGCCGACGCGCTGGCCATGATCGAATCCGGGTCGATACGCGACGGCAAGACGATCATGCTGCTGCAATACGCCGCGCTGCACCTCTTTCCCCAGGCAGGACATGGCGGCAATCCCGGCTGAGTGCGATGGCCGGTCGCCCTCGCCGCGCGTGGGCGCCAGGCTACGGCCTCTGCGCCGACACGCGGGCCCTGCCTGCAAGCACCGGACGCCAGCGGACAACCCGGACCGGAAAATATAAATTCGAGAAACCGGCACGCGGTCGGCAATGGGCGTACCATGGGCTCGTTGATATGTGCAAGGCCTTCATTGCATCGGTTTTTTTCCGCTTCTCCCGGTTTTTCCGGCGGCTGTGTCGAACCTCCCTTGGTGATTTTCTTGGCGTCTCTTCGCCGGATGCGTTTTTGGCTTCCGGCAATCTCGAAAGGAAATCGACATGACCACACAAACCGGCATCGTGAAATGGTTCAACGAAGGCAAGGGCTTCGGCTTCATCGCCCCCGACGACGGCAGCAAGGATCTCTTTGCCCACTTCCGTGAAATCCAGGGCGGCGGCTTCAAGACGCTGGCCGAGAACCAGCATGTGCAGTTCGAAGTCACCCAGGGTGCCAAGGGTCCGCAAGCCTCCAACATCCGGGTCGTGAGCTGAAAGGCCATGGGCCGACCAGGCCCGGCCAACCTGCTTTCAGGCCATCCCATTCAAAAGCGCGGCTCGTCCGCGCTTTTTCCTTTCTGGAAGGCATCATCGCCATGAAGAATCTGCAGGAGGCCACCGAGCGCATCTGCGAACTCAAGGGGAGCCTGATCGCATTGGACGCGTTGCTTCCGTCGTTCGCGGATGCACTGCCCCCCGCCACCCTCGGCACGTTGGCGCGGTCTTTCGAGGCGCGTGCCGAAGCTGCACGGACCGTCATTCTGAACACCCCTGTGTCGGACCACGTGCTGGCCGCCTTCGAACGGGACATCGCCAGAACGCATGCCATGCTTGCGTCGGCCGCAACGACCGCGGCAAGCATTCCGCCCCGCCAGGCCGTCGAAGCCATTCTTCTGGCCACGACACACATCCGCACGTACTCCGGAACCCGGTTGCTGACGGGTGCCAGCGGCTTCTTCTTCCGCCGCGACGGCCTGCTGTTCCTGGTAACGAACCGGCATGTCTTTTCCGACGAGCCCAGCAGCCACTTCCCGGACCGCATCGAAATCGGATTGCATACCGACGCACGCAATCTGACCCTGCACGCGACCTTCTCGATACCGCTCTATGGCCACGGTATCGCGCTGTGGCGGCAGGCCACCGACACGGGCGGGCCGGTGGACATCGCCGCCATAGAAATCCACACCGGCCGCCTTCCGGGAGACGCGGTGCTGCAAGCCTTCGACCCATCCCACCTGGACCCCGCAGGCGAGGAAGTGGCCATGGGAGACAACCTGGCGATCGTCGGATTTCCTTTGGGGTTTCACGACACCGTTCACCACCTCGCCGTGGCCCGGGGCGCATCGATCGCTTCGGCCTATGGCGTGCGCTTCCAGCAACAAGGCTGCTTTCTGACCGACGCCAGGACGCACAGTGGCAGCAGCGGCGCGCCTGTCCTGCGGCGCAGGAGCGGCGGGCGGGCAGACGGAGCCTCGCTGGCGAACTGGCAGTTGCTCGGAGTGCATTCCACGCGCATGGACATGCTCACCCGCGACCTGGCCAGGGACGAGTCGCTCGGGCTCAATTGCGCCTGGTACGCGGATATCCTGATGCTTCTGACCCGGCCGGCGTAGACGGAAGGCCGGGACGAGCGCGGGCTCGGCACCCCGCCTTGACACGTCGCCCGCAATGCAACATCATTAGTTACATGAAACGCGACAGCCGCCTGTCCTCCGTACTGCATGCGCTGCTGCACATGGCCGAGCACGAGGGCCGCATGACCTCCGACGCCCTCGCCCAATGCCTGGGCACCAACCCCGTCGTCGTCCGGCGCACCATGGGGTACCTGCGGGAAGCAGGCATCGTCACGTCGGACAAAGGCCACGCGGGCGGCTGGAGCATCCACGCGGACCTGGGCACCGTCACCCTGCGCCAGCTGCACGAAGCACTGGGCGAGCCCGCCATGTTCGCCATCGGCAACCGCAACGAATCGCCGGAATGCCTGGTGGAGCAAGCGGTGAACGCGGCACTGGAAAGCACGTTCGCGGAAGCCGAGGCGCTGCTGCTGAAGCGGTTTTCGGAAATCACCCTCGCCGACCTCGCCGCCGACTTCGCGCGCAGGCATGCGGCAGCACGGCGCACCAGGAGTTGACCATGCGATATGACACTGTCATCGTCGGCGGAAGCTATGCAGGGATGGCTGCCGCCCTGCAACTGGTACGGGCGCGCCGATCCGTGCTGGTGATCGACGCGGGCCGGCGCCGCAACCGCTTCGCCAGCCATTCGCACGGATTCCTGGGCCAGGACGGCGTCCCCCCGGAGGACATCGCGGCGAATGCGCGCCGCCAGCTCGCCGCCTATCCATCACTGAGCTGGCTGGAAGGGCAAGCCGCGGCCGTCACGGGGTCCGCAGATGCATTCACGGTCACCACGTCCGACGGCGGCTCGCACCATGCCCGCCGCATCCTGCTGGCCACCGGCGTGGCCGACCAGCTTCCCGCCGTCGCAGGCCTTGCCGAGCGCTGGGGCACGGCCGTCTTCCATTGCCCGTACTGCCATGGCTACGAACTCGGCCAGGGCCGCATCGGCATCGTCGGCGCCAGCCCGATGTCCGTCCACCAGGCCGAACTGCTCACCGGCTGGGGCGACGTGACCCTGCTCGTCAACCGCGCACTGGACCTGACCGACGCGTCCCGCTCCGCCCTCGCCCGACGGGGCGTGGCCATCGAGGAAGCCCCCATCGACAGGATCGAAGGACATGCCGACGTGGTAATGGCCGACGGACGGCAGCTGCGCTTCGCCGGACTGTTCACGGCGACGCGCACGGCCCCTTCCAGT
Organism: Acidovorax sacchari; assembly: GCF_042847045.1. Classification (NCBI taxonomy): domain Bacteria; kingdom Pseudomonadati; phylum Pseudomonadota; class Betaproteobacteria; order Burkholderiales; family Comamonadaceae; genus Acidovorax; species Acidovorax sacchari. The sequence continues at coordinate 2,236,167 of NZ_AP035783.1, read as the reverse complement.
CCGCTCGCCGAAGCCATGGGCTGCGCGCTGGAAGAGACACCGATGGGCATGCAAATCCGCACCGATGCCGAGAACAAGACATCGGTGGCCGGGGTGTTCGCCTGTGGCGACGTGGCGAGAATCCCCCATTCGCTGTCCCTGGCCGTGGGCCATGGCGCCATGGCAGGCGCACAGGTCCATCGTTCGCTGGTGTGGCCCGAGACCCTCGCACCGCAGCCGGCATAAGACCGCACGCGATGATCCCGTTCTCCGATCCTGCGGCCGTATCGGGCTACGCCGCGAGGACCGTGCGGATCGTGCCCGGCATGCACGACGCTCGGCCCGCTCGCGCCGCGCGTGCACCTGCACGAAGGCTATATCGACAGTGCGCCGGAAGGCCCTTTCGACGGCGCGACCTGCCTGCTGACGCTCCATTTCCTGCCGGCAGCCGAGCGCCTGCGGACCTTGCAGCAACTGCGCGCACGACTGAAACCCGGAGCTCCCCTGGTCGTCGCGCACCACAGCTTTGACAGCGAAGCTCCTGCAGGGGACCGCTGGCTCGCACGCAATGCGGCATTCGCTGCAGCATCTGGGGTGCCCACAGCACAGGCCGAAGGCGGCATTGCGGCATTCAGGCAACGACTGCCGGTGCTGTCCCCGCAGCAGGACGCCGATCTGCTCCGTGAGGCGGGATTCGTGGACATCGAGCTGTTCTATGGCGCGTTCACCTTCAAGGGGTGGGTGGCGCATGCCGGGAGCGCTGCGGCCTGAAGAACATCGCTGGCCGCAGCCTGACTGTTGAGGCCCTCGGGCCAAACTACGAGATGTCTCCGACCAAGGGATGAAGATCCGATTCCTTAATCCTAGAAGAATCGCCAGCAATTTGCCATGCGCGTCATAGCGGTAGCCCGTGAGAGGTGGCTCGAATCTCCCAATGCCATAGATGTAGCTACGGGCCACCCCATAGGCGATAGCTGGCGTCCTCTTCACTGCCCCGTTGAATGCTTAAATGATGACTTTACCAATTAGTTCTGGAGAGACTGTCTTGCCAATCTGGTTATGGCATAGGAAGTCGACTTGAGACCGCCGGATTACTTTCTGAAGACTTTTTCCAATGAAATCTCTTCATCATCATCGTCAACAATTACATACCTTATATCTTTCAGAGCTGATTTAAAAATTCTATACAAATTATCACTCCAACCCACAATTGATAAATACAGTTCTTGACTCTGGCTTTCTACGGATATATCGTAGCTCCATGAATTGGGCAGCTCGGGATCTTTGATTAGGAATTTTCCACAACCATCGTAAAAGCAGCGTGCATGATGCAATATCACCGCCTTTTTCATTGAATCAATTGCTTTTTCACCATCGGAATGATGGAGTTTAACAGTGTATTCATAAGTCATTATTACCCACTCCCATGCGGCCACCTTTACCGGGGGCAAAACCCTCCAAACAGACCGCATGCGCATTAGACCACAAAATCACCAATCATATTCAATTTATTTGGAAATAATATTATCTTAAATCAGGCCAACATCCGAAAATAACCAAAGAGTTCTTCATAGGAAAAGACATAGAAACCCAGCAACTTCAGCGGCCTCACCAAATTTCTTCAGACGATACAGCTATCCTGCGCTCCTTCAAGGTCAACCACAACAACATACTTGCCCGCCATAGAAAACTGCCACAAAAAACTTTCCCGTCAATATTCCGGCTTCAGTAATCAAAAATCCACATCATCATTCAAATCGGCAACATCTGTTATCGGGCGTGGTGAAGGCCGCAATGTCGAGGTCGTAGTAACGGAAGGTGTTCTAGTGCAGCCCGGTCTCCGGCCCATCTACTGCCACTGCAAGCGCAGGTTCTGGGCCATAGGCAAGGCGCTGTTATCCGGTCGCGGCTTGGTTTCGTGCCTCGCCTGGCCGCCCCACACCATCAAACGCCTGCCATTCCTCCTCCACCGTGCTGCCTCACACCCGGTGCCGCGCCCGCCACACCAAGTGATCGTTACGGTCGCTCATTTTCTGGGCAACCTGTTAGGCTGCAAATGGAAGTAGTAGATGCGCGCCGCAGGCTGCGACTTATCGTCGGCCGTATGCTTGTGCATGCTGTACGAACTGCTCACGCTGCGCACCTCGCACCAATAGATTGCTTCAGCAAAACCGGTTGGAACCGTCATATTTAACAAATCAACAGACTATAGATTTTTGTAAAAAAATTCACTTCTTTCTATAGACTTGATATATATAATCTGCATCATCAACGGCATTTACCCTCAAGGAAGAGCGAATTCTTATTGCCCAACCCATGGATTCATTAAATATGTAAACCAACCCACTACTATAGTTACATGCCCTCTTGGCATCGAGAAAGTAGTCCATTATTTCCTTGGCTGTAGCGCAAAACATATCATGAAGAACTCTTTTATTACTTCGCCCGCCTTCAATCCAGATTACTCGTCCTTTTTCATGAAAGAACGGTGCCTTTAATATCTCCCTGTTTGTACTAATGATCTCCAAATCCTCTCCGGGATCATAGGGACCTGCGTAAGAGAATTGCCATATCTTCTTCTCCGAAAATCGTCCTTTTTGTCTGTCGAAATATTCTTTCTTATAAGCATGATGGGCGCGGAATATTTTATAAAGAAATATCCGATGTATTCGACTGGAAACAGCCGAATCGATTTTTTCGCCAGGTATGGTTGTGCCGATCATTCTAGTCCTCGAAAAATATATGTCCTTGGTCGCGCCCGCTCTGGTCTTTCCATTTGATGTGTGGAAGATCGTTGCCTACATCTGCCTCTCCGCGCTGCCATCTTTCTTTGGCGGATAAACGATCGCCACTTCGATTGGTACCTGGCTGCGGTTTATGCACCTGATATCCCTTTGAATAATCTCCATCATTGGAGTACATTTTTCTGCGATCCATACCCCCGCGAGCCTCTTGAAGCAATGCCTTGGCTTCTGCTGCCGTGCTAACTCGTATATCCCCTTTACCTCCTTGCTGGAGAGCGTCCACAGCCTTTTGCCAAGCAGATGTACCAGGGCGCACTAATGGCAGACTGCTGGCAGTTTCGTGAGGTGTTTGGCTCATCCGGCATACAGGATTCCATCCAAGCGGATCAATCCAAGAAACCGGATTCGGGGCATATCGGTGCAGATTCACTCCACCCGCCAGCCCGATCGGGTCCGGCGTCGTGAACGCGCCCACGTCCGGGTCATAGTACCGGAAGGTGTTGTAGTGCAGCCCTGTCTCCCGGTCCAGATACTGCCCCTGCATGCGCAGGTTCTGGGGCATGGGTGACGCGCCCGCTTGTGTCTGGATACCCGTCTCCGCCATCGACGCATCCACGGCGCGACCTGCGGCATCGAACACCTGCCATTCCTCGGTAACCGCACTGCCCCATACGCGGTACTGCGCCCGCCATACGAGTTGCCCGTTGCGATCGCTCATTTCCTCAGGCAATCCATTGGGCTGCAGGTGGAAGTAGTAGATGCGCGCGGAAGGCGCAGATGCGGAGGCGGTCTGTTGCGCCGAGTCTGGCTCCGGCATCCGCACGCTGGCCGACTTCTCTACCGCTCCCTTGGGCTCCGCGCCCAGCTCAGCCAGATAGCGCGCCGTCGCCCCCACCGGCCCGGCCACCGCATGGTGCGCGTCGCTCGCGTCCCCGTTGGTGACCGGGATGGAACGGACCTTGCCCATGGCCGGACGACCTCGCGGGTCTTCTCCCACCAGCGCCAGAGCGGAGACCGGATGCTCCGGCTCCAACGGACCGGCACCATCGATGCGCGCAAGCGGCCGGTAGCTGGCCGCTTCGTACACATAGGTGCTGGTCTGCGTGCCGCGGCTTTCCTGCAGCAGCCGCAGGCCTTCCCATACGAACCGCGTCTGGCCGAAATCGTCCTCCTTGGCGATCCGCCGGCCCAGGGCGTCGTACCGGTAGCGGAAGACCTGCCGGATGGGTTCGCCATCGCGGCCCGCGCGGATCACCGAGGCATGGGTCATGCGGTGCAGCGCGTCGTAGCGGCAGTGCAGTTCGGTGTGCGCGCCGATGCGCTTGCGCACCAGCCGGCCGAAACCGTCGTAGTCGTAGCGCTTGTCCTGCAGCACCTTCACCCGGTTGTGGCGCACCCAGCCCCGGCTGCCCTCGGCGCCTTGCGGCACGGGCGCATCGAGCCGGTTGCCGGCCGGGTCGTAGTGGAAGACCTCGTGCAGCGCCTGCTGCAGGGCCGGAGACGCACCGCCCACGGCCCCTGCGGCCTGCAGCGTGGCGGACAGGACGTGGCCGGCCGGGTCATAGCGGTAGAGGGTCTCTCCATTGCGGCTGTGGCGCGTGCGCACCAGTTCGCCCGAGGCGTCATAGTCCCATTGCTTGCGCAGCCCGTCCGACGGCACTCCCATGCCCGACGCGGCCGATGCATCCGGCATCTGTCCCGCCCAGCCCGCGCCCACCCGCAGGCTCGCTGACTGGGTCCACTGCGCCCGCCGGCGGCCCAGCGGGTCGTAGGCCCAGCGGCTCGCCCAGCGCCCCTGCGTGCGCAGCACCTCGCGGTGCAGGTCGTCGCGCTCGATGTCGGCCACCACGACGCCGTCCAGGCTGATCTGGTGGACATGGCCGCTGCCGTAGTGCAGGTGGCGCAGCACGCGCCCGTCCGGCAGCTCGGTGGCGAGACGGTTGCCCAGCGGGTCGTGCGTGTGGCGCAGCACGGTGTGCGTACCAGCGACCGCATCCTCGGCAGTCTCCAGGGTGAGATCTCCCAGCGGGCTGTAGCCGAAGGTCAGCGTGTGGTGGGGTGACCGGCCAGCGGCGTCAAGCATTTGCGCCCGCACCACCCGCCCCATCCTGTCGTAAGCGAAGCGCTGCACGACGCCCTCCCGGGCCGCGGCCTGCACACGCTTTTCCACGAGCCGGCCGATGGCATCACGGTCATACACCGTCTGGATCGGTGCGGCTGGCACATGGCCCGGTATCGCGTGCTCGATCACGTCGTCCTCGCCCGGGTCTTCCCGCAGCGCCACCACGCGCCCCAGCGCATCGTGTTCGAATGACCGTCGGCTCCCGTCCGGCCGCGACTCCTGCACCATCCGGTTGGCCGTGTCGTAGGCAAAGCGGTACGTGGCGCCGTTCTCGCCGACGAGGCTCGCGAGGCGGTGCGCTGCGTCGTAGCCCAGGTGGATCGTGCTGCCATCGGGCCGCTGCAGTGCCAGCAGCTTGCCGTGGATGTCGTAGTGGTAGCGCGCGAGGTGGTGGCTGGAATTCCCCGAAGCGACCAGGCGGTTCGCGTCGTCATAGGTGTAGCTGCGTGCTGCCCCATCGGCCAGCGTCATGCTCAGCAGCCGGCCGAGCGCGTCATGCACGTACCGCGTGGTCTGCCCCAGCGCATCCGTGCTTGCTCTCAGGAACCCGTTGGCGTCGTACTCGAAGCGCGTGGTCTTGCCCGAGCAATCGGTGTGGCGCACCAGCAGGGCGCGCTCGTCCCAGGCCCATTGCTGGCGTCCACCGTGCGCGTCGATGGTGACCACGGGCAGGCCACGGGGGTCGTGCAGCGTGGTTTCGCGCCAGCGCGTCTGGCTCTCATCACCCGGGATGTGCGGCGGCGTACCCGGGTCCAGCGGCGGCCCCAGCACCTCCGTGCGGTTGCCGCGGTCGTCGTAGGTGTAGTGCCAGCGGGTGCCGTCCACGGCGGTGGCCGCGCGCACGCGCTGCAGGCGTTCGTGCCAGTCCAGCCGGGCGGTCTGCCCCAGCGGGTCGGTGGCGCCGGTCAGGTTGCCCAGGCGGTCATAGGTGAAGGTGAACCGGCTGCCGTCCGCGCGCGTCCAGGCCAGCAGTTGCCACAGGTCGTTCCACTCCATGCGCTGCACCTGCCCCAGCGGATCCTCGATGCGCGTGACGTTCTGGTCCGCATCGTGGTCGAAGAGCTGCACCCGTCCGAGGTGGTCCGTGACGCGCGTGCGCCGATCGCCGGGCCGTTCGCCGGGCAGGTCGTATTCGAAGGTCCAGGCGGTGGCGGGCATGCCCGGGGCAGCGTCCTCCAGCCAGTGCTGCACCACGCGGCCTTCGGGCGCGGGCCGGTCCCACCGGTAGCGGGCCACCAGCCCGCTCGCGAAGGTCTGCGCGACGAGGGTGGCCCCCTCCCAGGTGAAGCGCCGCACGCAGCGGCCCAGGCGGTCGATGACCTGGGCGAGCTGGCCATGGGCGTCGTAGCGGTATTCGACCAGCGTGCCAGCCGGGCCGCCCGCCGTGAGGTCCACGCGCACGAGGCGCAGCCCGCCGGCCTGCGCATAGCGCAGCGCGAGCCGGTGGCCCGCGCTGTCGGTCACATGCCGCACCACGCCATCGGCATCGCGATGGAAGTCGATGGTGTTGCCGTGGAAATCCGCCCATTGCTGCAACCCGAGGCGTTCGCCATCGCTGCTGCCGGCGCGCTGGCCGAAGCAGTAGATCCAGCCCAGCGCAGGCATGCCGATGAAGTAGGCGCCGCCCTCCCCGCGGCTCAGTTGCACGCCTTCCGGCACGCTGAACATCTGGCCGCCGGGCGGCAGGTCGTCGAAGGGGATGTCGCGGCCGGCCTCATCGATGAAGTGCGCCTTGCCGGCCTCGAAGACCAGTTCCACGCTGAAAGGCAGGCTCCAGCCCGTGCCCAGCACGCCCGTTCGCGCATCGCAGGATGCATAGGTGCGGCGCCATGCGATGGGCAGCGCCCCGGGCAGGCTGAAGTCGGTGTCGTCGTCGCCCAGCAGCACTTTGGCGCCGGTCACCACGTGCACCGGCTTGCCTTGCAGGAAATTACCGAGGGCTGTGCCTGCACTGTCGCCGGCGCCGGTCGCGGCAGAGTGGCCACCGTCGAAGGACGGCAGGATCTCGCCCATCACCTTCGCACCCACCACGCCGGTGAGCACGGCCATCCCGAAACACTTGACGCCGGCCTTCAGCGCGCCGGCGGCGCCGCCGAGGATGCCCGCCCAGAATCGTGCCTTGCTGGCGAATTCGCGGTCCGAATCCGGCACTTCGCGCTCGCGGAAATTCGCGACAGGCACGGACTCGCCGCCGATGAAGACGTCCTCCGAGCCCTTGCTGATCTTGGCCTCGCAGTCCACGCAGTCGCCTTCACGCGCGGCGCGGTAGCTGTCGATGAAGACGTTCTCGCTGCCGAAGATGACCAGGCTGGTGGGCATGCTGTGCTTGTCGCATGTGGCCACATCCAGCCCGGTCCGGATCGCCGGCTTGCCGTTGATGAAAACCGAGGTCGACCCGGTCGCTGTGAGCGTGCCGCAGTCGGAGGTAAAACTTCGCCCGAAGGCCTCGCCGAACGACTGAACGAAGTCGCCCACCAGCGAGAACGCATGCGCCACGACGAACGACGCCACGGCAACACCTAAGCCGATCGCAATCCCGGCGGCCGTGCCGAGGCCCGGACAGGCGATTGTCCCCACCACGGCGCCGATCGCCACCGCGGCCCCGAATTCGATGCCGACCGCTGCGGCCGCGCCGGCAGCGTGCCCTTCGCGTGCATAGGTGTGGGCGATCGGATCGTGCAGTCGGGCGGCCTTGGGCATGGCGTGTTGCGTTCAAAGCGATGGTGGGAAAGAAACGAGTGACCTCACGCGCGCAGGCGCAGGCTGTGCAGGACCGAGGCCCAGTGGGCGACGTGCTCCTCCTTCCAGGGGCCGGCATACGTGCCGGTCACCACCAGTGCCTTGCGTCCCGGCATCTCCGCGAGCACCACCTTCTGGTGGATGGGGTGGCCCTGCCTGGTATAGGTGACGTAGGCACCAGCAGCGTTGTGCGCCCCGCCGGAAGAAGGTGCGCCCGCCGGCGCATTCAACGGAAGATGGGTCGTGCCGAATTCCAGCTCCTTGAACTGCTTGCCCGACGTGGACAGCGCCTTGACCTGCTCGCGCAGCAGTTGCTCGACGCTTCCGCCCTCGTCGAAATAGTCGCGCGTGATGACCACGCTGAAAGGCAGCGCGGGATCACCAAAGACCAGCACGTTCACGCTGCGGTCGATGAAGCTGCCCTCGGGCAGGTCGAAGGTGGCTTCCTGGATGTGGTACTGCATGGATCGTTCCGCGGCCAAGGCCGCGGGAGGGTCAGTTGATGTTGACGGGCTTGCCCAGCACGCTGAGCACGTCCTTGAGCTCGATGAGCCCGTTCTTGCCGCGGATCTCCACCTTGCCGTCGCTGGTGAGGGTGATGGAGGCGCCCTCGCCCGCGGTGAGCGTGATCGTCGCGCCCGCCTGCAGGCGGATGTGCTGGCCGGCCTTGACGAGCACCGAGTCCTCGGTGGCCTGCAGGTTGACGTTCTGCTGGCCCACGACGGTGGCGGTGTCCGTGCGCGAGGCCAGGGTCGCGTTCTGCTGGGCGGTGAGGTTGAGGTTGCCCGTCTGCGCATCGGTGGCGATGTCGCCCGCGCCCACCGTGGTGCGCTGCCCGCCTTCGGAGACGTGCGTCAGCATGCCGGCCTTGGCGAGCTGCGTGAGCTGCGCGCCGCTGGAGACCGTGATGTGCTGCGTGGCGTGCATCGACGCGCTCTGGCCCGAGCTGATGACGATCGGCTTGGGGCTGACCATCGTGTGGCCCTGCGGGCTCACGATGGAGACGATGGGCTGCGTGATGTCGCGCGAGAGTTCGCGCAGCGCCTGCGACTGGGGCATGGCCGGATCGGTGTCGGACGGCAGGGCCGCTTCCGGCGCACCACCGCCGCCCTGGAAGGCCGACAGCGCGGCAGCCGCCTTGGACAGCGATGCCGATGCCGCCTGCGCGCCGGTCATGGCCGCGATGCCCGCTCCCAGTTCCATCATGTGCGAGGTCTTGAGCGAGTTGAGTGCACCGAGGTTCGCGTCCAGCGTCTGCGCCGCCTGGCTGGCCTGCTGCATGAGCGATGCCGTGCCGGACAGGCCCGCGCCCAGCTGGTCGAAGCCGTCCGGGTTGAAGTTGGCCACCATGGACGTGAAGTCCTGCGGATAGGTGGTGATGAGCAAACCCTTGTCCGCCCGGATCGAGCCCCACAGGTCCGTGCGCAGCTCGAAGCCATACCCCCGCTGCGACCCCGTGCCCTGGTGCATCAGGTACCCCATGTTCAGGTACGTGTTGCCGTACGTGTTCGACAGCTCCAGGTGCTCTATCCCCTTCTGGTCCTCGAAGCGCAGCATGCTCGCCCCGCCCCCTCCCTTGCTCCAGCGCGTGAGCGTGCCCGACTGCGTCTTGTGCTCCGGCAGCTTCCACGGCGGCATCTGGTCCGCGTTGTACACCCGCCCCGTGATGATCGGCTGGTCCGGGTCTCCGGACAAAAAGTCCACGATCACTTCCTGCCCTATGCGCGGCAGGTAGATGCTCCCGTAGTTCTGCCCCGCCCAGCCGTGCGACACCCGGATCCAGCAGCTGGACTGCTCGTCGAACTTGCCCTGCCGGTCCCAGTGGAACTGCACCTTCACCCGCCCGTACTGGTCCGGCCAGATCTCCTCGCCCGGCGGGCCCACCACCACCGCGGTCTGCGGCCCCGTGGTCCTGGGCTTGGGACTGACCCGTGCCGGCGTGTACGGCAGGCTCGTGGGCTGCGCCTGCAACGTGAACCGCTGGAACGAGCCCTCTTCCTGCACCGTCCCTTTCTGCCCCGGGTTCGCCGCGCTCACCCGCGGGTTCTCCTTGAAGTGGTACTGCAGGCCGGTGATCAGGTACTGCTGGTTCTGGTCCCCGCGCGGGTAGTTCTCCAGCGTGAAGAGGTAGCCCGTGGCCAGGGAGCGGTGGCGCGATTCGCCGCGCACCGTGCTGCGACCGCTCAGGTTCTCCTGCAGCCGCACCCGTGCATACGCCTCGCCGTCGTCGAACTCCGTGTAGCCCCCGGGCCACTCGTAGGTCTCGTAGGCGTCGTGGCTGTGCCCCGGCGGCATCTGCCGCATGTTCGCCAGATCCGCCTTGGGTTTCTTGAAGTCGTAGTCGTCGTTGTAGAAGCGGCCCGAGTGGATCTCCTCGTGCAGCTCCCACGCGTGGATGTTCTCGCGGTCCGCCGTGGCCGACTTCTCCGGCGGATGGAAGGGAATCGTGGCCGCCCCGGGCAGCGGCTGGTGCGAGGCCACGATGTCGTCGGCCAGTGTCAGGGTGTGCTGGCCCTGCGCATGCTGGTGGTAGTAATAGATGCCCTCGTGCTCCATCAGCCGCGAGACGAACTGCAGGTCGCTCTCGTCATATTGCACGCAGTATTCCCACGTGCGGTAGCTGCGGCTGAGTTTCTTTTCCATCGGATATCCGTAAGCGCCCAGCACCTCTTCGATGATCTGCGGCACGCTCTTGTTCTGGAATATCCGGAAATCGCTCTTGCGCGAGGCCAGCCAAACCCAAGGCTGCAGCCGCAGGCGGTAGGCGTAGAAGCGGTGGTCCTGCCCCTGCGTACCGAAGCGCGTGACGATCCCGTCGAGGTAGCGCCGGCCGCCGCCTTCGGTCTCCACCACCACCGTGGCGCTCTTGCCCAGCAGCGCCTTCGGGTCAATGCTTTTGTCCTCGCTCAGCAGGTCGATGTCCAGGCTGAAAACCTGGCTCAGTTCTTCTCGCCCCTGCAACTGCCGGAACTGCAGCTGCTCTCCCAGGGGCGTCTGTATGGTGACGCGGCGTGTCATGGTGCATGGCCGCGCGCCATGAGCGGCTGCACGGACGAGTCAGAAACGGCCGAAATCATAGGCCCATGGACAATGGGTTGAATATCCTGCAGATGGGTTAATTTGTTTACAAATGTAGGCAGGCAGCACTCTCAAATCGGCTCGACCAGGTACCGCTGCAGGGTCGCACCCAGTGCCCTCACAGCCCTCTGCCGACTCATCCCCCTGGCAGAAAACTCCAGCACGTAACGCACGAGCGCGAACCCGAGCATCTGGGAGGCGATGAGCGCCGCGCGCACGTCCGCCTCGGCAGCGGACGCCGCCAGCCTGCGTACGGCCGCCCGCAACTGCCGCTCGAAAATGTCCTGCATCCGGGCCCTGGCATCCGCATGCGTCGCAGCCGCCCTCAGCAGCGCGACCAGTTGGCGCCCCGAAGGGCTGTCTTCCCAGACCATGAAGAAGTGCGCAGCGAGCCGCTCGCCCAGCCCGTCCCTGGAAACGCCAGCCAGGTCCGGCAACTGCAGGTCGAACTCGGCTGCCGCCAGGAAGAGCGCCTCCTTGCTGCCGTAGTACCGGATGACCAGCGCGGGGTTGGACTGCGCGAGCGCCGCGACCTCGCGCACCGTGGTGCCGTCATACCCTTGCGACGCGAACAGCGTCCGTGCGGCGTCGAGGATGCGGTCTTTCGTGGCTTGCGAGCGGGTCAACGGCGTGCCTTCCAGGAGCAGGGATTGGTAAACACCAGTTTACCCCCGGGGCCATCGAGCGCAGAATGAAAACAACCGTTTACTTTGGAGATCGCCATGGACGCAGCAGCACCCGATGGACCGGTTGTCACGGAAGTGCTCATCGTTGGGGCTGGTCCGACGGGCATGGCATTGCGGCTGGCCCTGGACCGGCTCGGAGTCGCTTCGCTGCTGGTCGACCGGCATGCAGCCGGGCTCAACACCTCGCGTGCGGCCGTCATCCATGCCCGCACCCTGGAAGTGCTCGAACCCCTGGGTGTCGTGCCTGACCTGCTCTCTGCCGGCATGCAGGCCACGGATTTCCGCGTGCGCGAAGCCGACAAGGTGCTCCTCCACATCGGTTTCGAGGGCCTGCCATCCCGCTACCCCTATGCCCTGATGTGCCCGCAGAACATCACCGAAGCGATCCTGGCGGGCCGCATCGGCGATGGGCGCGGCAGCGTGTGGCGCCCCGCGCGGCTGCTGTCGTTCACGGAGACGGGCGATCGCGTCAGCGCCGAACTGGCCCGGCCGGATGGCAGCGTGCAGCAGGCGCAGGCGCGATGGATCGTGGGGTGCGACGGAGCCGACAGCGTGGTGAGGCAGCAGGCCGGCATCGATTTCGTGGGCGGAAACTATGCCGAGACCTTCATGCTGGCCGACCTGCGAATGGCGTGGCCGCTGCAGCGCACCGAAGTCAGCCTGTTCTTTTCCCCGGAAGGCCTGATGGTGGTGGCGCCGCTTCCGGCAGCGCAGGGAGAACCGGAGGATCGCTATCGCGTGGTCGCGGCAGTGGCCGGCCCGGCAAGCCCTCCCACCCTGGACGCAGTGGAGGCATTGCTCGCCGCACGCGGCCTCCCGTCGCCCGGCCGGCGCGTGAAGGAAATGCCCTGGAGCTCCAGCTTCCAGCTGCAGCACCGCGTGGCCGCGCAGGTCCGCCACGGGCGCGTGCTGCTCTGTGGCGACGCTGCCCACGTGCACAGCCCTGCCGGGGGCCAGGGGATGAACACGGGCATTCAGGACGCCGTGGCCCTGGCAGCCCCCCTGCATCAGGCCCTGCGCGACGACGATACCCGCGGGCTCGACGCCTGGGCCCGGCACCGCCACAGGATCGCGCGCGGCGTGGTCCGCATGACCGACGCCATGACACGTATCGCCACGGTGTCCTCGCCCCTGGGCCGCATGGCCCGCGGTTCACTGCTCGGCCTGATGGGCCGCGTTCCGGCCCTGCAGAGAAAACTGGCCAGGCGATTGGCGGAACTGGACCGTTAGTCCACCGGGCGCCGCGTCCTCACGCCTTCGGCGCATCGAACAACGCCGTGTAACGCCGCTGCATCTCCTGGGGAGTCACCGACTCGATCGCATGGCCGATCAGCCAGCGATGGCCGAACGGATCGCGGACGGTGCCGGAGCGCTCGCCGTAGAAATGGTCCTGCATGCCGCGCTCGAGCGTGCCGCCCTCGGCGACGGCGCGCGCCACCAGCGCATCGGCATCGTCCACATGCAGGTGCAGCGTGACCGGCGTGGCGCCGAGGTGCTCCGGGCTGCGCACTCCCATGTCCGGATACTCCTCCGACAGCATCAGCGTGTGGCCGCCGAGATCCACCTCGGCATGGCCGATGCGTCCGTCCGGCTCGGTGAGGCGGAACAGTTCGCACGCGCCGAAGGCGCGGGCGTAGAAATCCATCGCTGCGGCGGCGTCGCGCACGCACAGGTAGGCATAGAGTTCGTGGATCGCCATGGCAGTTCCTCATGTGGTGTGTGCGCCCATTCTGGATGCCCTTCCCCACGCCGTCTTGCAGGCATTTGACCTGCGCTGCGCTCAGCGCGGCACATGCCGCGGCGCGGCGGGGTAGGCCGCCTGGCGCCATGCGGACGGCGTGACGCCTGCCATGTGGCGGAAGGTATTGGCCAGATGCGCCTGGTCCGCGAAACCGCTGGCAGCCGCGATATCGGCCCAGCCCAGCGACGGATCGCCGGCCAGTTCCAGCGCATGCGAGAAGCGCTGCAAACGCAACCACGCATTCGGCGCGAGTCCGGTCGCCTGCCGGAACACGGCGATGCAGTGCCGGTGGCTGAGCCCGCTGGCGCGCACCATGTCTTCCACGCACGCGTCCGGGTGCCAGGACCGCTGAAGGACCACCCGCAGCGCCGGATGCAGCAGCGGCAGCCGGCCAGCAGCGCGGTCGGCCAGCCAGCGCTCGAACACCGACAGCCGCGCCGGCGCATCGGCGCACGCATGCAGGAGTGCCAGCAACGCGTCGACCTCGCCGGCAGGCAGCAGCAGTTCCAGCGGCGTATGGTGCCCGGCCAGCGCGGATTCGGGCGCACCGAGCAGCACGGCGGCAGCGCCAGGACGCAGCATCGCGCCGACCGAGATCGCGGGTTGTGCGATATCGCGCACGTGGTACGCCGTGCGTGCGCCGCCCACCACCGCATGGCCCAGGCAGTGGCCGCGCAGGTCGGCCGCATGGTCGAACACCCTCAACGGTCCGCCACCGATGCGCACGGCAAGATGGGTGGCACCGGTCGGCAGCACATGTTCGCGCGCGTGCGACCGCCCCAACACCGGTGTGGGATCGTGCGCCCAGACGGATGCCACCAAGCTGCGCAATGCGGGTGCGGGATGCCGGTGCAGGGAGGCCATGACGCGATGTTACGCCTCACCATGATCGACACCGCCCCACCGGGAAACCGCCCGTTCACGCGCTACATGTACTCGACGCCGGACCAGATCCGCCAGCATTGCTGGGAGTTCAAGAAGCGTGGGCGAGCTACTGGCCCAGGGCCGGCCTGATCCACCGGAAGGTGATGGCAACCTCACCTGTGGCGGTGGAATATTCGATCACCCCGCTGGGACGCACGCTGCAGCAGCCGTTCGAAACCCTGATCCGCCGGGCCCGGCAGCATGGCGGAAAGCTCGCCAGCTGCGTGGAGCGCTTCGCGCGGGCCGGCAGCGGCGCGATCGGCAACATCTGCTCGGCCATGTAAGTTGCCCGCCATCTCAAGGTTGGTAATCGATCTCGTAGGCAGCGCCAGTCCGCTCGATGCGCGCGAAGCCCGGCTCGCCCAGATGCATGCCGGCGACCATCATCCGCTCTGCACTGACGAGATCCAGCAAGCGCGCGCGCGTGCTGGCAGAACGTACCGGATCCTGGTCGAACGCGATCGACACCTCCGGCCGGGCGACCTGGATGTGCGGAAAATGGACGATGTCGCCCCACACGAGCAGGCTGCGGTCGCCGGAGTCGAACCGGTAGCCGGTATGCCCTGCGGTATGGCCTGGCAATGGCACGGCCTCTATTCCCGGAAGGACTTCTCCGGCGTCGATGGGTCGCAGCGCAGCCCGGTAGGCGTCGAAGGCCCGTCGCGCCACCAGGAAGTTGCCGCGCGCCCGCTCGCTGGCGCGGCTCAGGTGGCCGTCGTCCTGCCAGAAGCCGAGCTCCGCCCGGTGCACCACCAGTTCCGCGTTCGGGAATGCCGGGGCACCGGACGCTTCGACCAGGCCACCGACGTGGTCCGGATGCGCATGGGTCAGGAGCACGGTGTCGATCATCGACGGCGCCACGCCCGCCAGCGCCAGGCGCTGCGGCAACTGGCCGCCCCATCCTTTGAATCCTCCCGCACCGGCATCGATCAGCAGCGTGCGGCCACGGCCACGGATCAGGTAGGTATTGATGTGGACCGCCGACGGTTCCTGCCGGCGCGCCGCCTGCATGCGGGCCGCCTCTGCCGGATCGATGTCGGAGAGCAGGTCCAGGCTGGCAGCCAGGTAGCCGTCACCGAGGGCCGTGATGGAAAAATCGCCCACCTGCTGGCAGGGAAACACGGGGTTCGCCGGCATGCGTCCTGCCTCCACGTCAGTTGCGCGCATGCAGGTTCGGCGCCGCATAGCCGAAGCAGCGGATGCGGGGGATCAGCCGGAGGGTGTGCAGGATGGCTTCTTCCAGACCTTGCATGAACGCCTCCATGACAGCGGTCGTACGAAACGGCTCCAGCCGGTAGCGGACATCGGCGAAGACGGGATGCCCGCGCCCATGGTGGACCGCGACGCAGGCCACATGCACATTGGCGAGGGCCGCCCGGAGCAAGCCCGTGCACAGCAACGCGCAGCGATCGGACAGGTCCGCGACGGCCTCGTCCGACGGCATCGCAGCAGCCGGAATGAACAGCGTGATGTTCGGCATGGAGGCACTCCGTCAGTTGGCCGCAACGGCCGCACGGGCGGGAGTGAGCTGGGCAGTCATGGGTGCATAGGCGTGGACACCTTCCGGCCACGAAGCGGCCCCCGTCCAGGCGAGCACATCGGACATCCGGGCCGTCGCCAGCCAACGGCGCTCCGGCGACCGGTCCAGCGCGACCGCCTGCAGGGCCTGCGGAACCGGGCCGCAACGCACGAGGGGATCGGGCCCGTCCGAACTCAGCAGCAGGCAGGCATCGCCTTCGATCGCCGGCGCACGGTCCGGTCCTGCATAGAGATTGCGATGCCAATCGGTGATGTTCGCCTGCCAGCGGGCGAAATCGCCGCCGCCCTTCCTCCGGTATTCCTCGCCCCGCAGCACATCGATGCCGTCGATCGTGTGCAGGGCCAGGTAAGTCGGGCATCCCGGGCGCAGGGCCTTGAAGCGCTGGGAGGTGTGGAACCCTCGCACCGAAATCAGGGCCGGCAACTTGTCCAGGCTGTAGAACTCATTCCAGGCGCCTTCGCCCCCAGGATCCGTAAAGCTGCATTCCACCGTGTAGATCATGGATAGTCCCATGCAAGTTGATGTTCATGCATGGTATTGGCGAAAAAGTGGCGGGTAAAACGATTATTCGGCACACTTCCTTGATCAAACATCAAGCTGACCGCATGCGCAAGAAAATCCCGAGCAGTTCCGCCCTCCAGGCCTTCGAGGCTGCGGCCCGCCATGGCAGCTTCGCCCGCGCGGCGGACGAGTTGTCGCTGACCGAGGGCGCGATCAGCCGGCAGATCGCGCGGCTGGAATCCTTCCTGGACGTCGCCCTGTTCGAGCGCATCGGGAACCGCGTGCGGCTCCTGCCCAACGGGGAGCGTTATGCAAGCCAGGTCCGGCAGATGCTGGAGCAGCTCGACCGCGAGAGCCAGTACCTGATGGGCCAGCCGGAAGGCGGCGCCAGCCTCGACATCGCCGTCCTTCCCACGTTCGCGACGCACTGGCTGATTCCCCGGCTGGCCGGCTTCCAGCGCCGGCACCCGCACATCACCGTGCATCTGTCCGAGCGGATGGAACCGTTCGTGCTCGCCGGCAGCGGCTTTGATGCGTGCATCCATTTCGAGCACCCTGCATGGAGCGGCGCGCACACCTGCCCGCTGCTGCAGGAAACGCTGGTGCCCGTGTGCCATCCGCGGATGCTGGACGGCCAGGGGCCGGCACCCTCGCTGGACCGGCTGCCGCGGCTGCACCGGCGCCAGAATCCCGAGGCCTGGCAGCGCTATGCGCAAGACACCGGCACGGCGATCGCCAGGCCGGCCACCGGGGCCCGCTACGACCTGCACGCCATGCTGATCGAGGCCGCGCTGGCGGGCCTGGGCGTGGCCCTGGTGCCGCGCCTCTATGTCGAGGCCGAACTCACGCAGGGCCGCCTCGTCGCACCCTGGCCCGAGGGCAGGACAGTATCGAAGACGTTCTGCCTCGTGCTGCCCGGCCCCGTCACGCTGTGCGCGGAACCCGTCCAGGCCTTCGCGCGATGGCTGCTCGAAGAAGCGGCCCCGGCCGCCTGCTGCCCGACGCCTGCCCCGCAGAGCCGGGCACCGGCAAGCGCACGCGGAGCCTGACACCCAGAACGCTACCGCGCACTCTCCTTTTCATTGGCCCGCACCGGGCGCCAGGTACGAGCGGCATCCAAAGGCTCCGCTCCGTCCCGCGCAACGAGGTAATCCAGCCGGGATACTTCTTCGTTGCCCAGGTACGTGCTGCGCAATGCGGCTGCCGCCTCGGCGGGCAGACGGTCCATCAGGCCGTGGGGCGCGACCGTTTCCGTCACTTCCACGCCATGGCGGGCCAGGATGGAACGGACCACGCCGGACGCCGCGCGATGAAAGGAGAGATCGATCGTCAGGAGACGGACTTGCAAGGGATGGTGGGCCATGGATGATGGACGCTCGAAATGGGGGCCGCCGGTTCACGCGGCGGCGCCCGGCTGACGGAGGAAGGACCGCGGTGCGCAGGGCCCGGCTAGCGCTGGCCTGCCGGCAGATCGACCCGGTAGAGCTTCACGGGGAAGCGGATGGTCGATGTCCCCTGGTTGAATGCCGGCGCGCCATCGATCTGCGGGACCGGCAGGTAGATGTGGCCCTGGCCATCCAGGAATGGCGCATCGACCCAGCGCAGGTTGCCGTCGCGGGCGATGAGCGACACCGTGCCGTCCGGCGCACGCCGCATCAGCGAGTTGTCGGCCAGCGGCGTGTAGTACAGGCTGCCATCGGCGCCCATCGCCGTGCCGCCGATCGGCGGGTTGTCGAACCACGGGCTCACATGCCGCGCGAGTGCCTCGTCGCTGAGGGTGTCGTCGTCCAGATGGCGTGTCTCCACCTGCGACAGCGGCCCGGCCAGCGGGCCGAAGTACAGGGTGCGGCCGTCCGGGCTCAGCTCCAGCGGATCGGCATTCACCTGCAGCGGCTTGCCGTCGTTGCCGGCGAGCACCTTGCCGTTCACGATGATCTTGTCGCCGGCACGGGCGCGCACGAACGGTGCGCCATCGAAGCGGCGCCGCGCGCTGCCGCTGTCCAGATCCAGCACGATCACCGCGCCTTCGCCGGCATCGGTCAGGTACGCGTGCCTGCCGTTGATGCGGATGTCATCGACGTACGAGTGTTCGCGGATCACGTCTTTCGGGAACGTATAGACGCGGACGACGGTGTCGTTGCGGGGATCGACATGGACGACCTTCGCGCCCCCGGCCACCGGCGTGCCACCGAACTCCGGCGTGCCGGTATCGACGATCCAGAGGTCGCCGCGCGCGTCCTTGTGGATCGCGTTGACGCTGACGAACGCGCGCGCCGCCGCGCTGCCCGGCTTCCAGCGGTTCCAGCCGGCATCCGGGTAGGGTGCGAGCGAGCCGTCCTCCTGCGCGATGGCCACCGCGGGGCCGGTGTTGCCCGTCCAGCGTGGCGAGCTGACGATGAAGCGCCCTCGCCCGTCGATCGCCACGGCATTCCACGGCATTTGCCGGCTCTCGCGCACGGCGACGGGCTGCGCAGGATGTGCCGTCGCCGCCGATGCGGCGACGGGATGGGCGATGGGAGCGGCGCCTGCGAGGACTGCGGCGACGAGAAGGACGGATCGGTGTTTGGCGAAGGGCAACGGCACGGTTTTCTCCAGCAGGAAGTTGCGAATGGAACTCCGGCCGGATTGTGGTGAGGCCGCCCGCCCGGAAACAGCGCCCGCCGGGGCAAGCAGTCTTGCGATAATTTTGAAAATCGTCGCCACAACCTGCTGGAAAGGCCTGGATGATCAGACTGGAAGATGTGCGGATATTCGTGTCCGCGGCGGACCACGGCAGCCTGTCGGCGGCGGCCCGCCAGCTGGACCTCACGCCGGCGGTCGCCAGCGTGGGGCTGAAGCGGCTGGAGACGGAACTCGGCACCCGCCTGCTCGCGCGCTCGACGCGCAGCCTTCGGCTGACGCCGGACGGCGAACGCTACCTGCAGTACGCACGGAATGTGCTGGAGCAGGTCGAGGCGGGACGCAACGCGGTGGCGCAGGGCCGCAGGATGATCGGCGGCGCGGTCTCGCTGTCGGTGCCTTCCGATCTGGGCCGCAACGTGCTGCTGCAATGGCTGGACGAATTCCAGGCCCGGTACCCGAGCGTCTCGCTGCAGATCCGCATCGGCGACCAGATCACCGACATGATCCGCGCCCCCGTCAGCGTGGCGATCCGCTACAGCGTGTCCGAGGATTCCTCGCTGGTCGCGCTGCCGCTCGCGCCCGACAACCGGCGGGTCCTGTGCGCTGCACCCGGCTATTTCCTGCGCCATGGCCGTCCCGCGGCACCGGCCGACCTGGCCCGGCACAACTGCCTGCGCTTTGCGCTGAGCGATGCGCTGCACGACCGCTGGACCTTCTTCGGCGGCGGCGGGCCGGAAGTGGTGGCCGTGCAGGGCGACCGCAGCAGCGACGACGGCGAACTGGTGCGGCGCTGGGCGGTTGCAGGGCTCGGCGTCGCCTACAAGTCCCGGCTGGATGTGCTGGACGACCTGCGCGCAGGCCGCCTCGAAGCAGCCCTGCCGGAATTCGAAGGGGAGCGCGCGCCGCTTCACCTGGTCTGCGCCCACAGGGCCATGCTCTCGCCGACGGTCAATGCGCTGCGCGATTTCCTCGTGCAACGGATCGGCGGCTACCTCGCATGAGGCGGACGCGGAGGCTGCAGCCAGGGCCGATTTTCAACAAGAATTTGAAACTGAATTTGCCCGCAGCGTCTTTTACAGGATGCCGTGCGGACCGATCATTGCACCCGTCGGGCCCGGTCCGCAGCGCAACTTGCCGCCGCGGCCGCGCGCCGATCCGATCCTGTCCTGAGCCCGGAGTGCAACCATGAAAGCCATTGGCTACTACCGCAATTTGCCGATCAGCGATGCCGACGCGCTGGTCGATCTGACACTGCCCGACCCTGTCCCTGGCGAGCACGACCTGCTGGTCGAAGTGCGCGCGGTATCGGTCAACCCGGTCGATGTGAAGATCCGGGCGGGCGTCGCGCCCGAAGCCGGCCAGCCCAAGGTGATCGGCTGGGACGCGGCGGGCGTGGTGCGCGCGGTGGGCAGGAGCGTCACGCTCTTCCAGCCCGGCGACAGGGTGTGGTACGCCGGGTCGTTGAAGCGACCCGGCACCAACAGCGAGCTGCACCTCGTCGATGAGCGCATTGCCGGGCGGATGCCGCAGACCCTGGATTTCGCGGCGGCGGCCGCCCTGCCCCTGACGACCATCACCGCCTGGGAGCTGCTGTTCGATCGCCTCGGCATCCAGGAAGGCGCAACAGCCCAGGGCGCCACGCTGCTCGTGGTCGGCGCTGCCGGCGGCGTGGGCTCGATCCTCGTGCAACTCGCGCGCCAGCTCACGGGCCTCACCGTCATCGGCACCGCCTCGCGTCCCGAAACCGCCCGATGGGTCGGCGACCTGGGCGCGCACCACGTGATCGACCACACCCGGCCGCTGTCCGAAGAACTCCGGCGCATCGGCTTCTCCGGTGTCGACTACATCGCGAGCCTGAACCAGACGGACCACCATTTCGATGAAATCGTCGCGTCGATCAACCCGCAGGGCCATGTCGCACTCATCGACGATCCCGGCCTCCTGGACTTCCGCAAGTTCAAGACCAAGAGCGTGTCGCTGCATTGGGAGTTCATGTTCACGCGCTCGATGTTCTCGACGCCGGACCAGGTCCGCCAGCATGAACTGCTGACCCGCGTGGCGTCGCTGATCGATGCCGGTGTGCTGCGCACCACGCTCGCCGGAAATTTCGGCACGGTGAATGTGGCCAACCTGCGGCGCGCGCACGAATGGCTCGAGACGAACCGGGCGCGCGGCAAGATCGTGCTCGAAGGATTCTGAGCCGGCCCGGAGAACCCATGGAACACGATGCAATGCGAAATCACGTCCGCCGGCGCGGGCTGTTCGGGCTTGGAGCGTTGCTCGCCGCTCCCCTGGCGATCGCCGCGGCATCCGCGCCGGCGAAGACGATGGCACCGCTGAAAGTGGTCATCCTTCTGTACCCGGGCACCACGATGCTCGACTGGGTCGGCCCCTACGAGCTACTCCATCGGGTGCCAGGGATCGACCTGGTGCTGGCGGCGAAGACGCGGGATTTCTACCGCAGCGACAGCGGCATGGTGGTCTACCAGGCGAATGCGCTGATCCGGGACATCGACCGGACCGACGTCCTGCTCGTCCCGGGCGGCGGCATGGGAGTGCGCGACGTCTCCAACGATGCCGAGGTCATGGGCTGGGTCCGGCGCGTCGATGCCACGTCCCGGATCACCGCGAGCGTCTGCACCGGCGCACTCATCCTGGCGCGCGCCGGACTCCTGCGCGGCCGTCCGGCCACCACGCACTGGGCGCTGCAGAACATGCTGGGCGACCAGGGCGCCACCTATGTCGACGAGCGCTGGGTGGTCAACGACAAGTACTGGACTTCCGCAGGCGTCTCGGCAGGCCTGGACATGACGCTCGCGCTCATCGGCCATCTGCTCGGGGAGGCGGAAGCAATGAAGGCCCAGCTGAAGATCCAGTACGACCCGAAGCCTCCCTTCCATGCGGGCTCCTGGTCGACGGCACCCGCCGCCATCCGCGAAGCCGTGGGCGCGCCGATGCCCGGCCGCAGTTGATGCCCCCGATCGCGCCCGGCAGTACCTTGATACGCACTGAAGGAAACCACCATGAACATTGCAAACCACGCCAGGAAACGCTACTCGACGAAGGCATTCGACCCCGCGCGCAAGGTGCCTGACGAGGTCATCGCCGAACTGCGCGAGCTGATCCGCTTCAGCCCCTCCTCGGTCAACTCCCAGCCCTGGCACTTCGTGGTTGCGTCCAGCGACGCAGCCAGGGCCCGCATCGCCAGGGCGGCGCAAGGCCGGTTCGCCTACAACGAGCCGAAGATCCTCAAGGCCTCCCATGTGTTCGTCCTGTGCGCGCGGACGTCCATCGACGACAGCCACCTCGCCGCCCTGCTCTCGCAGGAGGACGGCGACGGCCGCTTCGTCAGCGCGGATGCGCGAAACGCGCAGCGGAACTCGCGCCAGGGATACGTCGATACGCACCGCTATGAGCTCAAGGATGCCCAGCATTGGATGGAAAAGCAGGTCTATCTCGCACTGGGGACCCTGCTGCTCGGCGCTGCGACATGCGATGTGGATGCCTGCCCCATGGAAGGCTTCGACGCGAAGGTGCTCGACGAGGAACTCGGACTGCGCGCGAAGGGCTTCACCAGCATCGTGCTGGTCGCGCTCGGCTACAGCGGCGACGGCGACTTCAACAGGTCGCTGCCGAAGTCCCGGCTCGGGGCCGATGTGGTGTTCACGGATATTTGAATCCCGCACCGGCTTTCGGCCGGTCACCCATCCGGTCACCACGCAATGGCTGGACTCGATTGCAAAGTTTTCCCATAATATTTTTCAGGCAAGCCAACACTCCCACTGCAACCCGCTCCCCACCACGCGCCATGTCGATCTTTGCCATCACGGACATGACCGCGCCGCTGGATGTCGACAGCGTCCCTCGCCCCGTCGTGGCCCTGAGCGCCACGTCGGTAGCGAAGGACTGGGAAAACGCGAGGCATCGGCACCGCAAGGCACAGCTGATCTACTCCGTTCGCGGCATCCTCCGTTGCGAAATCGAAGACGGCGTCTGGATCGTGCCGCCGCAGTGCGCCATATGGATTCCCGGAGACCTGCCCCACGCGGCGCGGGGGTCGGGTGAAACGGAATGCCATTGCCTGTTCGTCGAACCTGACGCCGCGGCCGATCTTCCGAAGGCCTGCTGCACGATTGCGGTATCGCCATTGCTGCGCGAGCTGCTTTTGAAGGCGGCCGGCTTTCCTGAGCTGTACGCGCCGGGAGGCCGGGAGGATCGGCTGATCGCAGCGTTGCTCGACGAGTTGGTGGAAGCTCCGGTGGAGGACCTGCACCTTCCCATGCCGCGCGATCCCCGCTTGCGCCGCCTCGCGGAGATGATGCTGGCCGACCCCACGGACAAGACCTCGAAGGCCGAATGGGCCATCCGCATCGGCATGAGCGAGCGAAGCATGAGCCGCCTGCTGCTGCAGGAAATTGGAATGGGCTTCGGGCGCTGGCGCCGGCAACTGCACGTGATCCTGGCGCTTCAACGCCTGACCAGGGGCGAAAGCGTGCAGACGGTGGCATGGGAGCTGGGGTACGAAAACGCCAGCGGGTTCGTCACCATGTTCCGCAAGGCGGTGGGCAAGTCTCCGGCACGTTATCTCTCGGACCGCAGGAACGGCGCCGAGCCTGCGCCCGTGCCCGGCATCATGCTTTCCGACGCAATCCCGCCGTGACCGGGCCAGGCACCGCCTCCCGTGCTTCCCTGGGACGCTGCCGGCATTTCGCGCACGTCGTGGTGATGGTGAAGACCGGCTCCTCGCCGAGAGCGAAGCCCTCCTCGCAGGTCACAGACTCCAGGTGTTCACGCAGCATGAGGTCCTCGATGAAAACCAGCCGCGCGCCGCACTGGCACCGTAGCGTGACGTGGACGGCGCTCAGCGCTTCCGGCTTGAGGGCATAGAGCGCGCGCCCCCGCGCCCCTTCCGTGCGAAGCAGCAAACCGGCGTTCCACAGGTCGTTCAGCGCCTTGTAGATCGCTCCCGGCGTGAGGTTGTCGAACTGCCTGCAGAGCACGCGATACATGTGGTTGGCATCGAGGCAACCCGGCGCCGCTTTGTCCAGCACGTTCAAGACACCGGCACGCGCGATCGTCGGCCGCAGCTTGTGCGCCGCCAGGCGCCGTTCCTGGAACTACACCGGCGTTTCCGCCTCGGTCGGGGGTTCTGCAGTGTGCTTCATCTTCTGTCTGCCTGCCGGCAGACCGCTGCTGCCGAATGATGCGATCACATCCACGTCCCGGGAGGGTTCATCGCATGGTTTCATATCCATATTCCTGCGCTGCCGGATCCCATCCGCCCCCCAGCGCCTTGAACACTCTGACCCGCGTGGAACCCACGCGCTGGTCGGCTGCGGCCACCTGGGACTTCGCGTCGATCAGGCTGGCTTGCGCCACGAGCACGTCGAGATAGCTGACCGACCCGGCGCGGTAGCGCTGATTCGCCAGCTCGAAGGCTTTCTCGGACCGGTCGCGCGCCTCGATCAGCGCACCGCGCTGCTGCATCGCAGCGCCGTAGGCACTCAACGATTGCTCGGACTCCTTCAGCGCATTCAGCACCGCGCCATCGAAGCTGGCCAACGACGCTTCGGCTTGCGCCCTGGCCTGCGTGACACGGCTGCGTGCGGCCATCGTGTTGGGAAAGCTCCAGGAGATCAGTGGCCCCAGGGAAAACGACCAGGCGCGACTGCCTGTCAGCGAGTCGTTGCGCAGATAGTTCCCCGACGCACCCAGCATGATGCGCGGATAGAGGTCGGCCACGGCCACGCCGACACGTGCGGTGTCCGCTGCCAGTTGGCGCTCGGCCCGGCGCACGTCCGGGCGGCGACGCAGCAGCGCGGTGCCGTCGCCGATCGGCAGCGCCTGCGCGATCTCCGGCGCCCTGGTGCAGGTGCGCGCTGATTCGGGCACTTGGGAGGGTGTGCGGCCCATCAGCGCGGCCAGCTCGAACAACGCGGCATCCCGCTGGCCCTGCAGCGGCGGCAAGGCGGCCCTGGCCCGGGCCAGCGTGACGCCGGCACGCTCCACGTCCAGGCGCGACGCCGAGCCGGCATGTGCCTGCCGGCTGACCAGGTCCAGGCTCTGCCGGGCCAGTTCAACGGACGAGCGCGCGACGTCGATGGATTCGCCGTAGCTGCAGGCGTCCACATAGGCCCTCGTCGTCTCGGCGGCGACGACGACCCTCGCGGCGTCGTGGGCGGCAGCGATGGCACCGGCATCGTCGCGCGCAGCCTCGATATCGCGGCCGACCCGGCCGAACAGGTCGACTTCATACGCAATGTCGAGTCCGCCCCGGTAGCTCCATTGCGCGGGCGCCCGGCCGGCTCCCGTCCACGTGGTCTGGTCCCGGCCGTAGCCCGCTCCGGCGGACAGGCTGGTCGAGGGGAGCAGGCCACTGCGCGCCTCCGCGTAGATGGCCCGTGCACGGTCGAGGTTGGCCAGCGCCACGCGAAGATCGGTATTCGCCGACAGCGCTTCCCGTACCAGAGGGCCGAGCGCGGGATCGTCGTACAGCTTCCACCAGTCCGGTGGCAGCGGTGCGGCAGCATCCGCATCGGCCGGCTGGCTGACGAAGGCGCCTGCCGCGGCTTCGGGCGTGGCCGGAGGATGGTAGTCAGGGCCGCTGGCGCAGCCTGCACTGACGATGGCGGCGACGAGTACCAGCCAGGCCGCGCGGCCGGGCAACGCCATGGGTGCACGCGAAAAAGCAGGCATGGCAGGGGTCGGTTCACAGCGCGACATCGGGGGCCTCCGCGGTGGCGAGCTCACGGGCGCGGGGACTTTCCGCCGCTGCGCGGTGGTCCTTGGCGATGAAGCTGTAGATGGTGGGCAGCACGAACAGCGTGAAGAAGGTGCCGACCAGCATGCCCATCACCACCACGATGCCGATGGAGAAGCGGCTGGCCGAACCCGCACCGTCCGCGAACAGCAGGGGCACCAGCCCCGCGACCATCGCCGCCGTCGTCATCAGCACGGGCCGCATGCGCACCGCTGCCGCCTTCTCGATCGCCTCGATACGGCTCAGGTTTTCATGGTGCTGGATATGGTTGGCGAAAGTGACCATCAGGATGCCGTGCTTGGAGATCAGCCCGATCAGCGTGACCAGTCCGATCTGGGTGTAGATGTTGAGCGTCGCGTAACCCAGCCACAGCGGAACCAGCGCGCCGCAGACCGCCAGCGGCACCGTCACGAGGATCACCAGCGGATCACGCAGGCTCTCGAACTGCGCAGCCAGCACCAGGAAGATGACCACCAGCGCGAAGCAGAACGACACCAGCAGGCGGTTGCCTTCCTGCACGAACTGGCGGCTGTCGCTGAGCCAGTCCACGCTGGTGCCGGATGGCAGTGGCTGCGATTGCAGGAACGCGACCGCTTCGCCCATGCTCACGCCGGGCGCCGGCAGCATTTCCAGCGTGGCCGAGTTCATCTGGCCGAACTGGGTGAGTTGGTTCGCCTGCGGCCGCATCTCGACGCGGGTCACAGTCGAAAGCGGTACCAGCGCACCGGAGGTCGCCTTGACGTAGAAGCGTCCGAGGTCGTCCGGCGTCATGCGTTCGCTGCCGCGCACCTGCGGGATGACGTCGTAGGATCGGTCGTGGAAGTTGAAGCGGTTGACGTAGTTCTCCCCGACCAGCACGGCCAGGGTGTCGGCGATCGACTGCATGGTGACCCCCATCTCGCCGGCCTTCGCGTTGTCGATGGTGACCTGTGCCTGCTGGCTGTCATAGGACAGGTTGTTCTGCACATAGAGGAACAAACCGCTGGCGTAGGCCGCCATCTTGATCTTCTCGCCGGTCTCGTACAGCGTCTTGAAGTCGTCGGGCGAGCGCAGCACCATCTGCACCGGCAGGCCTCCGGAGGACCCCGGTAGCGGCGGCAACTGCACAGCCGTCAGCGTCTGGCCATCGATGGCGCCGCCAGCGGCCTGAATCTGGCCCTGGATTTCGGTAGCCGATCGCTTGCGCTGCGACCAATCCTTCAAGATGGCGCCGCCGAACATCATGTTCTGGCCTCCGGCTGCATCGCCGATGTTCATGAAGCTGCTGTCGAATTCCGGAATCGACTCGAACAGCTTCTCGATCTGTTGGGCATAGCGTGCGGTGTAGCCTGCGTCGGCATACTGCGGCGCCTTGGTGACGACAATGATGGCCCCCTGGTCTTCGGTCGGTGCCAGTTCGTGCCGGGTACCGTTGAACAGCACCACGATAGCGGCCAGCACGACCGCACCGACCAGCAGCACCGCGCCGCGCGCGGCCAGGGTGTGGGCCAGCAGGCGCCCGTAGAGCGAGGTCAGGTTGCCCATATGGTGTTCGACCCGCTTTGCCAGCCATCCCTCGCTCTGCCTGGAACTGAGCAGCATCGAACTCATCACCGGCGAGAGCGTCAGAGCGACGACCCCGGAGACGAGCACCGAACCGGCCAGCGTGAAGGCGAACTCCTTGAACAGCGCACCGGTCAGCCCGCCCATCATGCCGATGGGCGCGTAGACCGCGGCCAGCGTGATGGTCATGGCGATCACCGGCCCGACGATTTCACGGGCGCCGAGCAGTGCCGCACGCACGGGAGTCAGCCCTTCCTCGATGTGGCGATGGATGTTCTCCACCACGACGATGGCGTCGTCCACCACCAGGCCGATCGCCAGCACCATCGCCAGCAGTGTCAGCAGGTTGATCGAGAAGCCGCAGGCCAGCATCAGCGCCGCCGTGCCGACCAGCGACAGCGGAATGGTGACCACCGGGATGATGACGACGCGGAAGGTGCCGAGGAACAGGAAGATCACCACGATCACGATCGCGACGGCTTCGACCAGCGTGTGCTTCACCTCCTCGATGGAGGTGTTGACGAACCGTGCCACGTCGTAGTTGGGGGCCACGGTGAGCCCTGGCGGCGCCATCGCGCGGATCCTGGGCAACAGTTCGTTGACCTGTCTGACGATCTGCAGGGGATTTCCATCAGGCGTCGGCTGGATGGCAACAAAGATCGCAGGCACGCCTGTAGCAAATGACACGTTGTTGTAGTTCTGGCCACCGACCTCCATCGTGGCGACATCCGACAGCCGCACCACGCCGCCTCCGGGGCTGGACTTGACGACCATCTGGCGGAAGTCCTCGACCCCGCGCAGATCGGTGGCGGCACTGATGTTGGTCACCGTGAGCGAACTCTTGAGCTGGCCGGGCGCTGCCTGCACATTGTTGGCACGCAGTGCAGACGCGATATCGCCTGCCGACAACCCATGCGCAGCCAGCCGAACCGGGTCGATCCAGATCCGCATGGCCAGCGACTGGCCTCCGTAAATGTCGGCCGAAGCCACGCCGGGAATACCGGTGAAGAGCGGCTGAGCCACCCGGGACGCGAAATCCGTCACCTGCGGGATCGAGAGGGTCTTGCTGTAGAAGGCGACGAATTGCACCGCGGTTCCACCTTCGGTGAACTTGCTGATGACGGGATCGGTGACGCCCGCAGGCAACTGGTACTTCACTTGCTGCACCTTGGCGAGGACTTCCGTCATCGCTCGATCGGCGTTGGCGTTGAGTACCAGGCGCGCCTTGATCTCGCTCTTGCCCTGCTTGGTCGTCGAACTGAGGTATTCGATGCCGCTGGCCGTGGCGATGGACTGCGCGATGGGCGTGGTGACGAAACCCTGCATCACGTCCAGGGTCGCACCCGGAAGCGCGGTACTGACCGTGATGGTGGCGTTTTCCAGATAGGGGTACTGCCTCACCGGCAGCATGAAGACGGCGGTAGCGCCCAGCAGAAGGATCAACAGGCTTACGACCAGCGCCAGAATGGGCCGGCGGATGAAGATGTCGGTGAAATGCACGGCGTGTTCCTCTACCGTGCGCCAGCGGCGGAGGTGGCCGCCGGATCGGCGGGCGGCGTCGCGGCAACTGCCGCGGGCGGACGGATCGTCACCACGGCACCGGGCGGCAGCCGGTTCTGGCCGGCCGTCACCACGACGTCGCCAGCCTTCACGCCCTGCGTCACGAGAACTTCTTCGCCGAGCCGGCGGCCGGTGACCACGGGCACGGTGACCGCCTTGCCGACTCCCTGCGCATCGGCATCCCGCACCAGCACCACGCTGTCGCCGGAAGCGGATGTCTGGATCGCCGTCAGCGGCAATGTGATGGCATCGGCGGCGGCAGGCAGCGCCAGCCGCGTTGTCGCGTACATCCCCGACTTCAGCAGCCCGCCGGCGTTGGGCAACAGCGCCTGCACGGCCACGTTGCGGGTCTCGCCATGGATGCGTGGTTCGATGCTGCTGATCCTGCCGGTGAACACCTTGCCGGGCGCGGCGTCCACGCTGACCTGCACCGGCGCGCCCGGCCTCAGCCTGGGCAAGTCCTGCTGGGGAAGCGTGAAGTTCACATAGAGCGGATCGAGCTGGGTCAGCGTGGCGATCGCATCGCCGGCGTTGAGGTACTGCCCGGGATTGATGCGCCGTATGCCGACCTGGCCGGAGAATGGCGCACGTATGCTTTTCTGCTGGATCCGGGCGTCCAGTTGCCGGACGGCCGCCGCGGCCTGGGCGGCCTCCGCCTTGCGCTGTTCGAACAATTCGCGCGGTTCCGCGCCGGTGGGGGCCAGTTCCTGCGAGCGCCGCAATTGGACCTGGGCGAAATCGGCCCTGGCCACCGCGGCAGCACGATCCGCCTGTTCGGGAGCGTCATAGAGCTGTACCAGCACCGCACCCTCCTTCACGGTCTGGCCGGCGTCGAAATGGATCGCGGTCACCCGCCCCGGCGTATCGGGGGCCAGCAACACTTCGCGTACGGCTTGCAGATCGCCGACGGCCTGCAGTTCCTCTGCCACGCTGCGAGGTTCGGCGCGGATCGTCGAAACCGGCAGCGGCGGCATGGCATGGTGTCCCGCATCACCGCTGCGGGCGGTGCGCCAGGCATACAGCAGGCCGCAGACCACGACGAGGCCGACGACGCCGATGGCAATGGGCCGGGTACGGGAAGTGGCAGTGGGGCTCATGCGCAGCGTCCCTTCACGACCGGGGTGAGGGATGCGCGCCGCCGGGTGTGCCGGACCATCGCGCGGAGGCAAAGTGAATACATAGGGGGATTTCCTCGATAAGAACCGGCGCTTGCCCGGCCGGCGAGACACGCTCGGCCCGAAACACGGCAAACCACGACGCGGAGCCTACCCAGGGGCGCCTCCAACCCCATTGCGAAATCAGGTCAGGATATTTTTCATTACGGCCAAACCCGCCATGCCAATGCAAATGACCTGATTGAATAACAATCTGGCCTGAATTCGCCATCAAGCCAATCCCGGTCCATTGTGAAATAGCCCATCCAAACGCTAATGAGTTTTATTTGATGTGCGATCTCACGGATGCTGGAGAGCTCCAGTGGCAAATCGGTATGCGCGCTGCCGTCCTTCCTTCGCCGCGTGGGCACAGGCCCGCTCGCCGCAGCGTGCTCGGCTCGGCGGTCGCGGCAGCCATCTTCGTCAGCACGCAGGGCGTATCAGCTGCCGAACCGGTGCAGGGACACAACGAGTTCGAGGAAACAGCGCCGCGTGACGCGAAGACCCTGCCGGCCGTCAATATCACGGCCCGTGAGGATCCGGCGACGACCGAAGCTACAGGCTCCTACACGACGGGCGAAACGGCAGCGGCCACGCGCCTGCCGCTTTCGCTGCGGGAAACACCGCAGTCGGTCACGGTGGTCACGCGCCAGCGCATGGACGACCAGCAACTGAATTCGGTGCAGGGCGTGCTGGAAAACACCACGGGCATCGCCTCGTACCAGTCCGACAGCGAGCGCACGAGCTTCTATTCGCGTGGCCTGCTGATCAACAACGTGCAGTACGACGGCATCCCTACCGTGGTCGGCAACATTGTCAACGGCAGCGGCATCGGTTCTCTCGATACGGCGTTCTACGACCGTGTGGAGGTCGTACGCGGCGCCTCCGGCTTGCTGACCGGTACCGGCAATCCCTCCGCCGCCATCAACCTGGTGCGCAAGCGGCCGACCCGTGAATTCTCGGCCTCCGCCTCGATCGGTGCGGGGAGCTGGGACACCTACCGGGGAATGGCCGACGTTTCTACACCGTTGACCCAGGATGGCCGCATCCGCGCGCGCGTGGTGGGAACGTACCAGGACGGCCACTCCTACATCGACGGGTACCGGCCGCAGAGGAAGTCGTTCTACGGCATCGTCGAGGCGGATCTGACCCCGGACACGAAGGTGAGCCTGGGCTACGACTACCAGGACATCACGCCGAAAGGCGCCACCTGGGGCGGCATGCCGCTGTGGTTCAGCGACGGCACGCAGGCGGAGTATCCGCGCTCCAGCACCTACGCGCAGGACTGGAGCCGTTGGGACAACACCCTCAAGACGTCGTTTGCCGAAATCGAGCACCGCTTCGCTGGCGGATGGAACCTGCGGGCCGTCGCGAACCAATACCGCACCGCATACGATGCCGAACTGCTCGGCCTGATCGGCCGCCCCGACCGATCCACGGGGCTGGGCACTTATCCCTATGGAGCGTATCCGGTGGCGCTGGCGTCGGAAGGCCGCAGCCGCCAGAACAGCTTCGACGCGATGGCGAGCGGCCCCTTCGAACTGCTGGGCCGCCGGCATGAGCTGGTGGTGGGGGCGACGAGTTCGCGCCGCACGGCCGGCCAGCAGGATATCGCGCCCTTCTATCCAGGCGTCGTGCCGGTCAATGTCTATGACCTGCGCCCTGCCTATCCACGGCCCGATTTCGGGGCCATGACCTGGATGACGACCAACACCCGCATCCGGCAGAGCGGCATCTACAGCGCTGCCCGGCTGTCGCTGGCCGACCCGCTGAAACTCGTCGTCGGCGGCCGCTTCAGCAACTACGAAGTCGACGACGGCGCCGGTGGCAACCCGCTGCATTACAAGAAGACCGGTGAATTCACCCCGTATGCCGGCCTGGTCTACGACATCGACAGCACCTACTCCGCCTACGCCAGCTACACGGGCATCTTCAATCCGCAGACCGATTACCGGGACAGCAACGGCAATGTGCTCACGCCGTCCAAGGGAAAAACCAGGGAAGTCGGCCTGAAGGGCCAGTACCTCGACAGGCGACTGAACGCGTCGGTCGCGGTGTTCGAGACCGGGCTGGACAACGCGGCGCAGATCGTCGCAGGCACCTATACGCCAGGTGGAGCACAGGCCTACCAGGGCGCCGACGGGACGAAGTCGCGCGGGATCGAGCTGGACCTGCAAGGCGAGCTGGCGCGTGGCTGGAACGTCTATGCAGGTATCGCCCATTTCACGGCGAAAGACGGCGCTGGCGTCCGGCTGAACTCGCAGCTGCCGCGCACCACGGCCCAGTTCTTCACCACCTACCGGTTGCCGGGAGAGTGGAGCAGGCTGACTCTGGGCGGAGGCGCCAAATGGCAGAGCCGCATCTATGAGGCGCCGAACGCCGGCACCAGCTCGCTGGGCGGGGAGCAGCGTTCCTACGCCCTGGTCTCCCTGGTGGCACGTTACGCCATCACGAAAAAGACCAACGTGGCGGTGAACATCAACAACGTGTTCGACAGGAAGTACGCCCTGCAGAAGGGCGACTTCGACACGGTCAGCTATGGCGCGCCGCGCAACGTGATGGTGACGCTGGACTACAGGTATTGACGATGGAGAAAACCTCTATGCCCCGCCATTCCCCCGCCCAGCCACGCACTGCCGCGCTCCTGGACATGCAACGCCCGGACAAGGTCGCCCTGTCCTGGCTGACGACCGCCATGGGTGCCGTGCTTTTTGTCGCCTTCCAGTTGTTCTTCTACGTCAACGACTTCGCGAGGGCCCACGGAGCGACACCGGCGATCACGTTCGAGCCCGGCGTGCTGTGGATATTTCCCGCCTTCTATGGTTGCTGGATCGTCACGGTGCTTCTCGCGCTGGCCGGAACCCGGAGGGCCCGGTGGATCACCCTCGTCCTCGGCGGCCTGCTCGTCGTGCTGAACACGCTCGGGGGAGTTTCCGACGGGTTGCGCGACGGTTGGTATGTTGCCTTCTCGGCAGTGTTCTTCATCACCCTGCCCGGTGTGTTCGCCATTGCGGCCACCTGGCGCCATCTCAAAAGTAAGGGAGTGGGCCATGTCCATGAATAGCTCGAACTTTCCCCTGGTCTGGATGAATCTTTCACAGGAACCCGGGCACGACAATCAGAAGGACTTCGACGAATTCGAGGCCAATCTGCAGCGCGGCGAGCCCTTCGTGATCCTCAGCGATACCGCTCCCTCGGAAGACCATGAGCACACGCCCGGGGACAGGAAACGCACCACGCTCTGGATGAAAAAGCACAAGGACGCACTGCGCAGGCTGGTCCTGGCCATGATCCTGATCGAACCCAACCAGGCAAAGCGTCTGGCCTTCAAGGCCTTCTCGGTGGTCTTTGCCAAATTCTGGGGCTACCCCCTCCTTCTGGCGTCTTCGCATGAGCAGGCCATCGAGATGGCGACAGAACTGCTGTCAGCGAACGAGGAGTCATCTCGCTGAAGGCCCGGAGCGCTGCCGAGACCTCTCTTGCCAGCGACCTGCTGCAGGTCCTGGCGGACGGGTCGCGGCCTCGCGGTGCACCCGGCCCCCCCACCGGTGAACCTCGTCGCCCACGCAGTTCCCAGCGCCGCCGCCAGCAACACCACCAAAGCCGGCGCGAACGCGCGGGCGCCGAAGCGTTCGAGCAGCAAGCCTCCGACGATGCCACCGCCGGCAATGGCCGTGTTCCATGCGGTGACCAGCATGGACTGGGCCATGTCCGCCGCATCTCCTGCCGTCCGGACCAGCGCCGTCTGGAACAGTGTCGCCGCGCCTCCGAAGGCCAGCCCCCAGCCGGCCACCGCTGCATACACCACGCCGGGCGAGTCGCCCGCCACACCGAGTGCCAGCGCAGCGAGTCCGAACACCACCGTGCTGGCGAGCGTCAGCGCGCGCAGATGGCGATCGATCAGCATGCCGACGATCCAGATGCCCATCAGCGACGTGGCACCGAATACCAGCAGCACCAGATCCGTTCGCTCGGCCATGTCCGCCGCCGCCAGGAACGGTGCGATGTAGGTATAGAGGATGTTGTGGGCCAGCACGAAGGCGAGCACCAAGAACAGCACCGGAGCCACGCCCGGCAGCGTGAACACCTGCCGCAACGATGCCCGCTCGCCCGCCGTCTGTCCGGCGAAGTCCGGCACCTGCACGCGCACCCACGCCATGAGTACCAGCGCCAATGCGCTCATGATGCCGAAGCACGTCCGCCAGCCCGCCAGGCTGCCCAGGAAGGTACCAGCCGGCACGCCCAGCGACAGCGCCAGTGGCGTGCCCACCATCGCAACGGCGATGGCCCGGCCCTTCTGGTGCTCCGGCACCATGCGCGCTGCATGGCCCGCCAGAAGCGCCCACAGCAGCCCGGCCGACACGCCCGCGATGAAGCGAGCCACCATGGTCAGCACGTAGCTGCCGGACAACGTCGTCACGGCATTCGCGACCACGAAGCCCGCGATGGCCGCCAGCATCAATGGGCGGCGGCGCACGCCCTGCGTGGCGGCGGTCAGCGGAATCGCTGCCACCAGCGAGCCGATGGCATAGATGGTGACGGTCTGGCCGGCCCACGCCTCGGACACCGACAGGTCCTGCGCCATCTGCGACAGCAGACCGGCCGGCAGCGCTTCGGTCAGGATGGTGATGAAGGCCGACATGGCCAGTGCCAGCAGCGAAGCCAGCGGAAGGCGGTCACGGGATGCGGCGCTCATCGTGCCTCCTGCAGCGCAGGCTGCGCCGTGTCGTCCATGGAACGGGCCACGACCACCTTGCCCGCGACGCCCCCGAGCTCCACCAGCCGATGGGCTTCGATCAGGCGTGCTGCGTCCAGGGGATGCAGTACCCGGCTGACCGTCGAGCGCAGCACGCCCGCGTCCACCAGCGCCGCCACTTCATCGAGGATGCGATGCTGCGCGATCATGTCCGGAGTGCGGTAGAGCGGACGGGTGAACACCATCTCCCAATGCAGCGACACGCTCTTTGCCTTGAACGGCGCCGCATCCAGCGTGTCGTGGTCGTCGATGATCGCCAGCCGGCCCTGCGGCGCGATCAGTTCCGCCAGTTCGTGCAGATCATTGCTGCCGCTGCGGTCGAAAGAGCCCGCGTAGTACACCTTCTGCCCCGGCTGGAACAGCGTGACCGCGTCACCGACCGCCTCGACGACCCCTGCGGCATCCCACCCCAGGGAACGAACGGAATCCGGCGCATCCACGAGGCCTGCGCGGATCTTCGTGTCCACCGGATTGACCGAGACTGCGCGGACTGCCACCAGCAGGTCATGCGGTCCCGGCTCCGGGCGCTCGGCATCGACATCGGTCAGGCAGTCAGGATCGGCCAGCGTGGAACCGCGACGAAACGCGATGGAGGCCATCCGTGCGGGCATCGCTGTCATGGCCGAACCTCCTGCGCGCCATACACGGCATCGCGCAAGTCGGTGACGAAACGGCCGGACATGCCTTCGTACAGCGTGTTGGTGAAGGCGACCACGCTCAAGCCCTGCACCCGGTCCACGAACCACGAGTGGCCATAGGCGCCGCCCCAGCGCCAGGTGCCTGCCGATTCCGGCGACGCGGCCAGGCCAGGATCTCGCAGCACCGAGAAGCCCAGGCCGAAGCCGAAGCCCGGTGCGGCAGCCAGCTCGAGGCCGCCGGTCTGGTCGCGTCCCATTTCCTCGACCAGTTCCCCGGGCAGCAGCGTGCCGCCGCCCTGCCGCAGGGTTTCGAGCAGGCGCAGGAAGTCGCCGGCCGTGCCCGCCATGCCGGCGCCTCCTGACGGAAAAGCCTGCGCATCGAAAATGCGGGCCGGGCTGTAGGCGATGCCGACAGTGCCGTCGAACACCGCAACGGTCTCCCCTTCGGCCAGCCGGTGGGGCTGCGGAGCGCCGTTGACGTAGGCAGTGGCCACGCGCCGTGCATCGCGGGCAACGAAGCCGGTATCGGCCATGCCCAGCGGCCCCGTGACCAGGTGGCCCACCGCCTCGTCCAGCGGCGTGCCGTGGATGCGCTCGATCAGCGCGCCCAGCACGTCGGTTGCCAATGAGTATCCCCAGCCCGTGCCCGGTTCGTACAGCAGCGGCACGCTGGAGAGACGGTGCAGGTTCTCGGCCAGGCCGATGCCGGATGCGTCCATGCCGTCCGAGACGCCTGCGCGCGCGTAGGAACCGTCCTCGCCGGCCTCCAGGAAGCGGTAGCCGAGCCCTGCCGTATGGCTGAGCAATTGCCGGGCCGAGATGCGCGCCTCACGTCCATCGGCCAACCGGGGCCGGAACCCAGGCAGCCAGCGCTCGATGCCCGCATCCAGGTCGAGCCGCCCCTTCGCCACCAGCGCCAGTGCAGCGGCGGAAACGATGGGCTTGCTGACCGAGGCCAGCCGGAAGACCGTCTCCAGGGTCATGGCGTGCGCGCTTTCTCGGTCGGCAAGACCCGCAGCCTGCTGGTGGACCGGTTCACCATCGCGCGCGACCAGCACGACGGCCCCGACCAGGCGCCGGTCGTCCAATGCCTGCTGCACGACCGCCTGGATACGGTCGGAAAGGCGCGCGGGGGCCCGCCCCTGGCGCGCGGGGAATGGGTGACTCGTCATGGCAAATACCTCGGTGATGGACATTGCCTCGACGATAGGAAGACATCGATTCGAGAAAAAGCAGGCTACAGTTCCTTGATATCCGGAACGAAATGTCCGCAATCACCAGGAGCGCCGAGCATGGACAGCCTGAATGGCTTCACGGTTTTCGTGCAGGTGGCCGAGACGCGCAGCTTCGTCGCTGCCGGCCGGCTGATGGGCGTGTCGGCCTCTGCCGTCGGCAAGAGCGTGGCGCGGCTGGAGGAAAAACTAAGGGTGCGCCTGTTCCACCGCAGCACACGCAGTGTCACCCTCACGGCGGAGGGCGCGCTGTTCCTGGAGCGCAGCCGCCGCATCCTGGCCGAGATCGAAGCGGCAGAACTGGAACTGTCGCAAGCCACCGCCGCACCACGCGGACGCCTGCGCGTGAGCCTGCCGCTGGTCAGCTCGCTGGTGCTGCCGGTACTGGGCGAGTTCATGCGCGAGTACCCCGAGATCGAGCTGGACCTGGACTTCACCGACCGGATGGTCGAAGTGGTCGAGGAAGGCTTCGATGCCGTGGTGCGCACGGGCGAGCCGGCCGACTCGCGCCTGTCGGCCCGCCGTCTCGGCACATTCCAGATGCGTCTGGTGGCATCGCCCGATTACCTGGCGCGCCGCGGTACACCCGCAACGCCTGCCGATCTGCGCCAGCATGCCTGCCTGCACTACCGCTTTCCCAACAGCGGCAAGCTGGAGACCTGGGCACTGCGGCAAACGCCCGGCGAGCCCGAGGTTCAGTTGCCCACCTCGATGATCTGCAACAACATCGAGACCCGCGTCTGTTTTGCACTGCAAGGGCTGGGGATCGCCTACCTGCCGGACTTCGCCGTCCGGGAGCCGTTGGCCGACGGCCGGCTCACGCCGGTCCTGGCGGAGCATGTGGAGCGCAGCGGAGTTTTCCACGTGCTGTGGCCTGCGAGCAAGCACCCCTCGCCCAAGGTCCGGGCGCTGGTCGATTTCCTGTGCGCGCGGGTGTTTCCGGAGCACCGCGGCGAGCGACACCGAACGGCCCGGACATGACGATGCGTTCCAAAGGCAGGAACCTGCCAGGAGCGGCTGCAGCGCAGAGGCCCGCAGGCACCGGCAAATCCCGGGACAGACGGAGGGTTAAGCCTGCAGTTCACGGCAAAAAGATAGCTAGCTATCTAAACTTTTGCCATGTCCGATGCCCCACACACCGCCCCTGCCGATCCGGCGGAACTGCGACACCTCACCTTTTCGCTCGGCCTGTTGCAGCGCGCCTACCGCGCTGCGGCCGACCGGGCGGTCGCGCCCCTGGGCGTGTCGCAGGCGGCCGGCTGGGCCGTGCTGACCATCGGCCGGCATGGCGACGGCACCCGCCAGGGCGTGATCGCCGACCTGCTCGGCATCGAAGGGCCGACGCTGATCCGCACGCTGGACCAGCTGGTCGCCGCCGGCCTGGTCGAACGCCGGGAAGACCCGGCCGACCGCCGCGCGCGCACCCTGCACCTGACCGAGGCCGGCAAAGCGATCCTCGCCCGCATCGAGGAAGCCCTGAACGGCCTGCGCACCGAGCTGTTCCAGGACATCCCGGCGGAGGACGTGCGCGCCTGCCTGCGCGTCTTCGGAACGCTCTGGACGCGCCTGGGCAAGGCCGACCGCGGCGGAGCTGCCACGGAAGGCTGACATGCAAATGCCCCGCCTGCTGCCGCGCTTCAGCCCGGCCGAGATGCTCTTTTCCGCGAAATGCTTCGCCGCCGCCATGCTGGCCATGGCGGTTGCGAGCTGGGCCGGCCTGCCGCGGCCCTTCTGGGCGCTGATGACCACCTACATCGTGGCCAACCCGCTGGCCGGCGCCGTGCGGTCCAAGGCCGCATTCCGCCTGGGCGGCACGCTGCTGGGCTGCGCCGCCACGCTGCTGATGGTGCCGGCGATGGTCGATGCGCCCGAGCTGCTCACGCTGGCGCTGGCCCTGTGGGTAGCGCTGTGCCTGTTCGTCTCGCTGCTGGACCGCACGCCGCGCTCCTACCTGTTCATGCTGGCCGGCTACTCGGCGGCGCTGATCGGGTTTCCGGCCGTGAATGCACCCACCGGCATCTTCGAGACGGCCTCGGCCCGCGTGCAGGAGATCGGCATCGGCATCGTCTGCGCCGGGCTGGTGCACAGCCTGGTGTGGCCGGCGAGCATGGTCCCGACGCTGGTCGGCATGATGGACCGCACATGGGCCGATGCCGGTGCGTGGCTGCGCGCCATGCTGCAGCCGCCCGCTCCCTCCGACGACGGCCGGTCCGCCGCGCCGGCGCAGCAGGCCGCCCGGCGCAAGCTGGCGGGCGACATCTCCCAACTGCGCGTGATGGCAACGCACGTACCCTTCGACACCAGCCACCTGAAGTGGACGGCGGAAGCCATCCGCGCGCTGCAGCATGAAGTCGCGGCGCTCACACCCTTCGCCTCGGCCGTGGACGACCGGCTGCGCGCCCTGCGCGATGCCGATGGCCGCCTGCCGGCAGACGTGGAACGCACTGTGGGCCGGGTGCTGGCCCGGCTGGCCGACAGCGGCCGGGCGGGGCCGGGCCGGCCCGGCATGCCGCTGGCCGCCGAGGACGCGGCCGAACTGCGCATGGCAGCCCGTGCGCTGGCGGATTGCGCACCGCAGCCCGCGGACGGCTGGATCCTTGCGCTGCGCACGGGCCTGGCCGTGCGCCTGGAAGAGCTGATCGACGCCTGGGCCGCCTGCGTGCAGCTGCGGGAACGCATCGACGCCGGCCTGGCCGGCCGCCCGCAGCCGCTGACGCCGCCCGGCCACCGGACCGCAGTGCCCGCCGCGCGCAACGTTCTGCATAGCGACGTGGGGATGGCCGCCTGGTCGGCGGTGGCGGCGGCGCTGGCGATCTGCCTGTGCTCGGCCTTCTGGATCCTCAGCGGCTGGTCAGGCGGCGCGGCCATGCCCATGATGGCGGCGGTCTTCTGCTCCTTCTTCGCCGGCATGGACGATCCCGTGCCGGCCATCTACTCCTTCCTGAAGGCGCTGCTGCTGTCGCTGCCCCTGGGCGCGCTCTATGTGCTGGTGCTGATGCCGCTGGTGGTGGACCTGCCCACGCTGGCCGTGGTCTGCGCGCCGGTCTTCCTGGTGCTGGGCGCCTATATGGCGCGGCCCGCCAACACGCTGATGGCCATGGGGCTGCTGCTGTCAGGCGTGATCGGCACGCTCTCGCTGCACGACACCGGCCAGGCGGACTTCGCCAGCTTCGTCAACAGCTCGGTCGGCCAGGTGCTGGGCGGGGCGGCGGCCGCGGTGGTCACGGCGCTGATGCGGTCGGTGAGCGCCGAGTGGAGCGCCCGCCGCATCCAGCGCCGCACCTGGCGCGAACTGGGAGCGCTGCCGCGCCAAGCCGACGCCGCCCAGGCCCGCCTGCACGCGGCCCGCGTGCTCGATCGCATCGGGCTGCTGGCACCGCGCATCGCCCAGGCCGGCGGCACGGTGGCGGGCGTGAATGCCGACGACGCGCTGGTGGACCTGCGCATCGGCACCGACCTCCACGCGCTGCACCGCCATGCAGCGCTGCTGCCGGGCCGCCTCGGGCCGGACATCCTGGCCCAGGTGGCACGCCTGTTCCGCGAACATCCGGCAAGCTCCACCACCGAGCAGGCCGCACAGGCGCAACCGCTGCTCGCGGAGCGCATCGACGAGGCAGTGCAGGCACTGCTGCCGCCGGCGCCTGCCCCGCAGGCCTCCCCGGCCAGTGGCGCGGGCACCGGCACCGACGACGAGCGCCGCCGCGTGCTCGCCGCCCTGGTCGGCCTGCGCCGCAACCTGTTTCCCTCGCGGCCCTGGCCGGCCGCCCCCCATCCCGCGCAGGAGGCCCTGGCATGACCGGCGAAGCCACGTTCTATGGCGTGTACGTGCCCTGGCTGCTGCTGCTGGCCGTGCTGGCCTGGCCCCTGTGCTGGGGCGCGCGCCGGCTGCTGGGCAGCCTGGGTCTCTACCGCTGGGTATGGCATGCGCCCCTGTTCGACACGGCGCTCTATGTGCTGATCCTGTTCCTGCTCACCCGGCTCACCGCACCGGGAGGATTCTTCTCATGACTTCGACAACGACCCAAACGATCGCGACGCGAGCCCGCGCCTTCGCGGCGCAACTGGCCCGGGTACTGCTGACGCTGGGCATGGTGGCCCTGGCCGCCTGGGCCGCCCTGCGCCTGTGGGACCACTACGAACTCGCGCCCTGGACCCGCGACGGCCGCGTGCGCGCCAACGTCGTGCAGGTGGCGCCCGACGTCTCGGGCCTGGTGCATGCCGTGCAGGTGCAGGACAACCAGGCCGTCAAGGCGGGCCAGGTGCTGTTCGAGATCGACCCGGCGCGCTTCTCGCTCGCCGTGCAGCAGGCGCGCGCCGGAGTGCAGTCGGCCCGGGCCACGCTGGCGCAGGCGCGCCGCGAGGACGCCCGCAACGACAGCCTGTCGGACCTGGTGCCGCGCGAGGCGCGCGAACAGACACGGGCCCGGGTGGAAGCCGCCGCCGCCGCGCTGGCCCGGGCCGAGGTCGATCTGCGCACGGCCGAACTCAACCTGCAGCGCGCCACGGTGCGCGCACCGGTGGACGGCTGGGTCACCAACCTGGACCTGCGCGCGGGCGCCTACGCCGCCGCCGGCCGCGGCGCCATGGCGATCGTCGATCGCGGCTCCTTCTACGTCGAAGGCTATTTCGAGGAGACCAAGCTCGCCCGCATCCATCCTGGCGATGCCGTGCGGGTGACGCCCATGGGCAGCCGGGTGCCGCTGGCCGGCACGGTACAGAGCATCGCCGCCGGCATCGCCGATCGCGACCGCTCCACCGGCGCCAACCTGCTGCCCAGCGTCAGCCCCACCTTCAACTGGGTCCGCCTGGCGCAGCGGGTGCCGGTGCGGGTGCAACTGGATGCACAGCCGGACGCAGCCGGCCTCGTGTCCGGCCAGACCGTGCTGGTCGAAGTGGTGGCCCGGGAAGGCCGGACATGACACGCCGCCCCGCCCTCTCCCGTGCTGCCGGACTCGCCCGGCGGGCCGCGCCCCTGTTCGCTA
The DNA here is from genome assembly GCF_042847045.1 of Acidovorax sacchari. Lineage (NCBI taxonomy): Bacteria > Pseudomonadati > Pseudomonadota > Betaproteobacteria > Burkholderiales > Comamonadaceae > Acidovorax > Acidovorax sacchari. The sequence continues at coordinate 2,194,867 of NZ_AP035783.1, read as the reverse complement.
CCCTGCTCCTGGCCGGCTGCAGCAGCATGTCCGTCGGGCCCGACTACCATGTACCGGCCGAGGCGGCCGTGCGCGATCCGGCCGCGGCCCGGCCCTTCCAGGAGGCGCAGGCGGCCGGCGCCGATGCCGCCGTCTCCGCAGAGCCCCTGCCGCCGCGCTGGTGGCACCTGTTCCGCGACCCGGCGCTCGATGCCCTGGTGCAGGAGGCGCTGGCGCACAACACCGATCTGCGCGTCGCCGCCGCCAACCTGGAACTGCAGCAGGCGGCACTGGCCCAGGTGCGTGCCGCCGAACAGCCGCAACTGTCGTTGTCCGGCGGTCCGGGCTACGGCCACGTCTCGGGCCTGTCGGAACTGGCACCCGGCGTCAGCCCGTCCAACCAGTTCGCGTACAGCGTGGACGCGGGCCTTTCCTACCAGGTCGATGTGGTGGGCGAACTGCGGCGCGCGGCCGAAGCGGCGCAGGCCGACTCCGCGGCGGCGGCTGCCGCGGTCGACCTGGCCCGCGTGAACGTGGCGGCGGGCACCGCACGCGCCTATGCCATCGCCTGCGGCACGGGCCGGCAATTGAAGGTGGCCGAATCCTCCGTCGCCCTGCAGAAGGAGCAACTGGGCGTGGTGCAGCGGCTGCATGACGCGGGCCGCGCCGGCGCCACCGACCTGGCACGCTCGCGCTCGCTGCTCGCCCAGTTGGAAGCATCGCCCCCCGCACTGCGGGCGCAGCGCCAGGCAGCGCTGTACCAGCTGGCGGCCTGGCTGGGCCGCACGCCGGGTGCGCTGCCGGCCGAGGTGCAGCAGTGCGCCACCGTGCCGCAGGTGGCCGGCGCGCTGCCGGTGGGCGACGGGGCCGCGCTGCTGCGCAGGCGGCCCGACCTCCGGCGCAGCGAGCGGCAACTGGCCGCCGCCACGGCCCGCATCGGCGTGGCCACCGCCCAGCTCTATCCCAAGGTGTCGCTGGGCCTGTCGGCCAGCTCGGCCGGGCCGGCCTCCGACTTCCTGGGCCGGGACACGTTCTCCTGGAACATCGGGCCCCTGATCCGCTGGAGCCTGCCCAACACGGGTGCCGCCCGCGCCCGCATCGCCGGTGCCGAGGCCTCCGCCCGCATGGCCCTCGCGAGCTTCGACGGCACCGTGCTGCAGGCACTGCGCGAAACGGAAACCGCGCTGTCGGCCTACCGGCAGGAACTGGTCAGCGTGGAGGCCCTGACGCGCGCCCGGGACGATAGCGCCCAGGTGGCGCAGCAGGCGCAGCGCCTCTACGTGGGCGGCCGCAGCGCGTACCTCGATACGCTGGACGCCCAGCGTTCGCTGGCCACGGCGGAAGCCAGCCTCGCAGCCGCGCAGGCCCGGGTGGCGCAGGAGCAGGTGGCCGTGTTCATGGCGCTGGGTGGTGGATGGGAATGAGGTCGGATCGCAGGTCGCGCATCGAAGCTTGTGATCGAAAATTCCTCCTGCTCGATCGTCAACAAGCCCTGGAACCCGCATCGTTAAAGGCTTAGCGCGCTCGAAAGTGCCCTGGAACACCCTGCTCTTCGCCTCCTCAGAACGTGTTCAGCCAGATCGGGGATAATGCGAAGAGTTCCCATCTAGCCGCGCGCCAAAGCTCAGCCGCCGCCACAGTCCGACGCCCATCTGCTGAGGGGAATACGTCGTTTCCTTCTGGCAAGGCCAATCCGTGCTTGAGCGCTACTACCGAGAACTGCTGGGTTTTCTTTCTCGCGCCGTGAAAGACCGCGACACCGCGGCTGATCTGACGCAGGAAAGCTACGCCCGCGTACTGGCGGTGCAGCAGTCAGGCCAGCCCGTACATGACCCGCGCGCGCTGCTGTATCGCACGGCCCGCAATCTCATGATCGATCAGCACCGCCGCGCGGACGTACGGGTCGACTCGGGCATGGCCGCCTCTCTGGACGACCAGGAAGCAGGCCTCGACGACCTGCCCGGCCCGCCGTCCCAGCAGCCCGATGCCATCTTGTCCACGCGCGAGAACTTGGCGGCCGTCATTGCCGTCATCGACAAGCTCCCTCCGCGCTGTCGCGAAGCCTTCATCCTCTACAAGTTCGACGGCCTGTCCTACGCCGAGATCGCCGAGCGGATGGGTATCTCCCCCCGTACTGTCGAAATGCAGTTGAAGATCGCCATGCAGGCCTGCTGGCGCCGCCTTGACGAACACGAAGGCAGCGGCGCGCAGCCCTCGCCGGTCCGGGGCCGGAAAAAGCGCTCCGATCCATGAAGCCAGGAAAATTTCTTGCGCGGCCCCCGTTCAGATACCGTATTTGACGCCGTTGGTGCGTCTACATAAGAAGAGAAGCTTTTTCCATGATTCCTCGGCCACCACCACCAGAAGACGCCTCTGGCTTGCGCCAGGACGTGCTTGACTGGTTCATCCGTCGCCAGCGCGACGGCTGGAGCGCCCGGGACGAAACCGAGTTCCAGGCGTGGCTGGACGCCGATGCCATCCACCGCCAGCGCTATGCGCAGTGGGAATCGCACTGGAGGGCCTTCGACGGAATTTCCGCCGCCGATGTGGCTCAATTGCGCCGCAACCTCGAGCGCGACAAGGTACGGGAGGAGGACGCCCGGCAAAACCGTGCCCATGGGGGGGTGGCTCCGCAAGGCGTCTCCCGCCGCAGCGTCTTCGCGCCCGCTCTGGCTGTGGCGTCCCTCGCAATCCTTGTTGGCGGCGCCGGGCTGGTGGCCTGGAACCACTTGCAGGCCCAGCCCGTGTTCGCCCAGGCCTTCTCCACCCAGCGCGGCCAGCAGACCGAGGTGGCGTTGCCCGACGGCAGCCGCCTGCGTTTGGACACCGCCACCCGGCTGGAGGTCACCTACTACCGCATGCGGCGCGAAGTGAGGCTCCAGGATGGCCAAGTCGTGTTCAGCGTGCAGGCCGATACCGAACGCCCATTCCACGTGCTGGCCGGCCCGGTGGACGTTACCGTGGTTGGAACCAAGTTCTCAGTGCGACATACGCCCCGCCTGCCGGGCAGTCAAGGGGTGCAGGTGGCCGTGGAGCGAGGCCAGGTGCTGGTGGCCCGCAGGGATGGCGCGTCAGCCGGCCTGCCCGCTACGGTGGACCTCACCGCCGGCCAGCAAATCGAGGTGGATTCCATGGGTGCCCTGGGCACCGTGGGGGCAGTGCCTGGCGACGGTATCGCGCCCTGGCGTGACAACCGCGTCAGCTTCGTGAATACCCCGCTGGTACAGGCCCTGGCCGAACTGGAGCGCTACGGCGACACGGGTCTCGCGGTGCGCGACCCCGCCATCGCCGCTCTGCGCCTGTCGGGCACCTTCGACCCGCGCGACGCGATGACACTGCGACGCGTGCTGCCGAATGCCCTGCCGGTGCAGCTGCGGGACGCGGAAGGCGTCACTGAAATAGTGCCCGCACGTTAAGGGCACGCGGGCGGACAAAAAAATCTGAAATTCATTACCGTATTTCTGGCAACTCGCGCGTCTTCATTAGTAGGAAGCATTCGCATTCACTACCAAGAGGACCTTCATGAGTCGCCAGAACTTTCGGCCGGCCCCCCTTGCCTTGGCCATTGCCTTTGCATTGGGGGCTAGCGCCGTTGGTGCGCAGGGTGCTGCGCAGCCCGATGCGCCGGTGCCGATCAGCATCCCGCCCCAGCCGCTCGCAGACGCGCTCAATGGCTGGGCGCGACAGACCCGCATCCAGCTCATCGCACCGCAAGGCTTGGTGACAGGCAAGACCGCCCCGGCCGTCTCAGGCACGCTGACCCCGAACCAGGCGCTGAACCGCCTGCTCTCCGGCAGCGGATTGATCGCCGCATGGGAAGCCAGTGCCGTCGTCATCAAGGCGGCTCCGCCCTTCGATGGCGGCCTGGCGACGCTGGCGCCCGTGACGGTGACGGGCAAGGCCGAACGCGGCGACGGCCTGCCCGAAGCGTATGCCGGCGGGCAAGTCGCACGCGGTGGGCGGCTTGGCATCCTGGGCAACGTGGACGTGATGGATGCGCCCTTCAACACCACCAACTACACCTCCGAGCTGATCGACAACCAGCAGGCCGCCACGCTCGCGGATGTTCTGAAGAACGACCCTTCGGTCACTATTTCCCAGTCATCGGCCATCTCGAATCCAGGAAATTTCATTGTTCGAGGATTCACCGCCAATACCAATTCATCCACGTATGACGGCGTGTCCGGGATGATGCCGTGGTGGGGTGCTTTTCCCGCCGAGTTCATCGAGAGGGTGGAAGTGCTCAAAGGCCCGAACGCGCTGCTCAACGGCATGTCGCCCGCCGGCACTGTGGGCGGCACCGTCAACCTGGTTCCCAAGCGGGCACGCGACAACCCCTTGACGCGCCTGACGCTGGGCATGGAGTCGGATGCCTTGTGGACGAGCCACCTGGACGCCGGCCGCCGCTTTGGCGCCAATGGCGAATGGGGCGTGCGCTTCAACGGCAGCTACAAGAACGGCGAGGGCTATATCGACGATCAGAAGAGAGAGAGCTACGCCGGTGCCCTCGCACTGGACTATCGCGGCGACCGGGTGCGCCTGACGCTGGACAGCTATCGCTTTCAGCAAAAAATGCATGGCGGGGGACCACTGATCGCCTACGCCGCCTCCGGCCTGACTTCGCTGCCTGATGCCCCCGACGGCAGCACCAACATGCTTCCGAATGCCCGTGAGAGCAAATCAACGACCAGCGCGCTCATCCTTGGCGGCGAATACGACTTCAACGACCGTTGGACTGCCTACGCCAAGCTGGGTGTGTCGCACGACGACATCCCGGCGATGTGGTCGGGAAACATGACGACTCAAGCCAATGGCGCAGGAAGCCTGAGCATCACGGCCTGGCCATCGGACCTCAAGAGCAAAACTGCCCAGGCGGGCCTGCGGGGCCGCTTCCAGACCGGTGAGGTCAGTCATGCGGTGTCCCTGAGTGCCTCGTATCTAAAGCAGGACGAGTACTCCTACAGGAATTTCGGCGTTGCTCGGCCGTCCAACATCTATATGCCCGCGCCCATCGTGTCTTGGCAGACCACGCCGAACCCTCTACCAAAGAGCGATGAAAGAACACTCAGCGGAGTCGCACTAGCCGACACGCTCGGCTTCATGGACGACCGCGTGCTGCTGACGATGGGCGTGCGGCGGCAGAATGTGAAGGACACGGCCTTTGCTAAAGGCGTCGTGAGTTCCGCCTACGACGAAGGCGTCTGGTCGCCCATGGTTGGACTGGTGCTCAAGCCGACCGGCACTCTTTCGCTCTACGCCAACCACATCGAGGGGCTGTCTGCGGGCACGGTCGTAGGCCCGGCTTTCGCAAACGCGAGCGAAGTCTTTCCTCCCTACAAGACGAAGCAAAGCGAGATCGGTGCGAAGCTGCAAACGGGCAGCTACACCAACACGATCAGCTTGTTCCAGATCGCCAGGCCGAGCGTGATTGCCGACAACAGCACCACGCCACCCACGGCGCGCCTGGACGGGGAGCAGCGCAATCGCGGCATCGAATGGGCGACCTTCGGCGAGTTGACGCGCGGCCTGCGCGCGCTCGGTGGGGTGACCTATCTGCAGGGCAAGCAGACCAGAACGCAGGGCGGGCTGAACGCCGGCAACCAGGCGCCCGGCGCCCCGCGCTGGACCGTCAAGTTAGGCACTGACTGGGACGTGCCAGGCTTGCTTGGCCTCGCGCTCAATGGCCGAGTGACTTACACCAGCGCCCAGTACGTCGACAACGCCAATGTGTTGAAGATTCCGTCATGGACGGTGTTTGATGTGGGAGCGCGCTATGCGGCCCGGCTGGGCGGCAAGGGAGTCGTATTCCGCGCCAACGTCGAAAACCTGTTCAACAAGAACTACTGGCAAGGCGTCGGCGCCGCTCTCTCCGGCTCCGTGGTCCTGGGCGCGCCGCGTACTTTCCGCCTGTCGGCTGCCATCGATTTCTGATCAAAGCAGGCGCCAGCGCATGCCGACAAGCGATGGCGCCATTTTGCTGATAGCAGGGAGTTGCCCGAGCAATGCTTGTCCTTTCCGCCATCGTGTCCACAGCCTTGGGTTCCGCCTGCCTCTACCTGGCCAGTCCCAACCAGAAATGGCTTGAGCGCGTGCTGTCCATTCGGCTGCTCCTGGCTGCCGCTTGCCTGCTGCTGGCCACCGGCCTGTCGCTGTGGATCGTCGCGCTACGCCCGCTGTCCGGCCTATTCGTGACGCTGCATGTGGCAATGGTCTGTCTGTTGGCCTTCCCCTACACCGCCGCGATTCGCGGCGTCTGGCGGAGGAGCTGGCGTGGCTAAAGCTATTCGTCCCGACTGGTGGGGCAAAGCCAGCGCCGGCGCCATCCTCGGTCTGGGCTTGGCGCTCTCGCTGGTCGGCCTCTACGCCTATCTAGGCCCAGGTGGCATAGAGGCTCCAGGTGGTCGTTACTCGCTGATGCGCCACCTCGAAGCCTTCGTCTGGATCGCCGTGTTCGGCTTCTGCTTCCTATTTCGCAGCGGGGCTGCCGCTTGGGGCTGGCTCGGAACGGCCAACCTGCTCGCCTTCGCGGCGCTGTTCGCGTGTCGTTTCCATTTCTTCGCGTGAAGGCATCATGATCCGCGCCGACATCGTCAAACTCTACAAGACCGTCCATACCTGGATCGGCATCATCTGCGGCTTCGCGCTGTTCATTGCCTTCTATGCGGGTGCGCTCACCATGTTCCAGGAGCCGATTGCTCGCTGGGCCTCGCCGCCCGCCGCAGGGGTGGCCGCGGTTTCCCTGGACGATGCCCCCCGCCTTTTGGAACTGGTGGCCGCCGCCCATCCTGAAGTGCGGGAGGAAGGCATGACGCTGCACTTGCGCGGGCACGAGAACGAGCCCGCGCGGGTGACCTGGAAAGAGGACGCGCCACATGAAGAAGGCCAGCCGCACGGTCACGTGCACTGGTGGGCAACGCTGGAGCCCGACGGCACGCTGCTGGCAAAGCCCGAGGAGCCGTCTGAACTGGCGGAGTTCATCAACAACATCCACATGCGCGTCGGGATTCCAGAGCCTTGGGGATCGCACCTTATGGGCATGATCTCACTGCTTTACGGCGTGGCGCTGATCGCAGGGGTGATCGTACTGATGCCGTCTCTCGCCAAAGACTTCCTGGCACTGCGCGTCGGCCGCAACCTCAAGCGAATGTGGTTGGACGCGCACAACATCGTCGGAATAACAGCGCTGCCTTTCCACCTCGTGATCGCCGTCACTGCCACGGCGTGGGGGTTCGGCGGACCACTCTGGTCCGCCCAGGAGAGCGTGATCTTCGGCGGCAAGCAGCAAATCCTGATGAAACGCGATTTCCAACGATGGCTGACACCGGAGCCCGCCGGCGAGGCGGGCGTCATGATGCCGCCCGCGCAACTGCTCCAGCACCTGAACGCTCTGGCGCCCGGCTTTGAGCCCAAACTCATGACCTTCACGAACTTCGGAGACAAGGCCGCTGCCGTCAAATTCGCCGGAGCCGATCGCGGCTACGTCGGGGACACCATCTTCGGAGGCGTCATCCTCAGCGCCGTCACTGGCGCGCTCATCAGAGATAACCGTGCATCGGTCCAAGATCTCGATCGGCGGGTCGGAACAACGATCCTCGCCCTGCATACCGGGGAATATGGTGGAACAACGATCAAATGGACTTACTTCCTCCTTGGGTTGTCCGGCGCCTGGCTTTTCTATTCGGGCAACCTGCTGTGGATCGAGAGCCGGCGCAAGAGAGCCCGCGAGATCGGCGAAGTCGAGCAACCACTTGCCTCCCGACTGCTAGGCAGTGCCACGGTAGGGGCCTGCCTGGGTTGCGTCGCGGGCATATCGGCCACCGTCGTCGCCGCCAAGTGGCTGTACGGCCACGTGGCCGATCTCGGTCATTGGCATGCCCTGATTTACTACGCCGTCTTCTTCGGCGCGGTCGCCTGGGCCTTCGCCTCAGGCGCCGCGCGTTCGGCGGTGCATCTGCTCTGGCTGTGCGCGGTCGCAACGCTCGCGATTCCGTTGACTACGCTGGCGGCGCTGCTTCTTCCGTCGCCAGGCCTGTGGGCCCATGGCAGCGCGGCAACGATAGGCGTCGATGTGACCGCCCTGGCAGGCGCGATGTGCTTTGCAAGCATGGCGATTGTCACAAGATACCGGCTCACGAACGGCCCTGCCGACACCATCTGGTCAATACGCAAGCAAAGTACAGCCCTCCCACCCTCCAAGCCATCGCGCTGCTTCTCCGAATCACCATGAGCATCCGCTTTCGAAGAGCCGTGCGCGCACACGAGGCATCGCTCAAGCGGACACCGTAGCCGCACGGCACGCCCACAGTGTGTCGAATGCGCGGGCAGGCATGCTCGGACTCGGCTTTCTGTCCAAAGACCGCGGCGATTCCGCCGACGAGCACCGGTCCTGTATTCACAGGGACGATTTATGTCTGTTCACAACTCCGCCACTGGATATGAATCAGCAGCAAAGATCTACGCTGGCGGTCGCCCTGGCTACCCTGGCGAAGCCGTGGCCTGGCTCAGGGACACGGTGGGCGTGGAGCCGGGCCGCACGACCTTGGAAGTCGGAGCGGGAACGGGCAAGTTCATTCCCTGCCTTCTTGAATTTGAATGCCGCGGGAAAATCATCGCAGTGGAACCCATCGAGGCCATGCGTCGCGAACTCAAAGAAGCGTTTCCCGACGTGCTCGCACTCGAGGGATCCGCAGAGGCCATTCCTCTGCCAGACCGCTCGGTGAACGCCGTTGTCTGTGCGCAGGCATTCCATGGGTTCGCCACCGCTGCCGCCCTGGAGGAAATGCACCGGGTTCTCGTGCCGGGCGGGGTGCCGGGATCGATCTGGAACGGCAGGGACGAATCGGAGAACAGCATGCGCACAACGAACACATCGGATCCGCAGAGCAAGTCATCGTAAATCGCACCCTTTCCATCAGCTTCATCGCTGCGTTGCCATCTCAACAACGCGCACGAGTGGAGCGCCAGGTGCGTGCGCTGATCGAACGGACTCCTGAACTGAGGGGGAAGCCCTCAGTCCGCCTCCCCTACGAAACCTCGATGTTTGCATTTCGCAAGACATGACCAGCCCGGTGCCGTGCCAGCGAGCCGCGAGCCAATGCCAGTCGCCCCGCTTTGCCCCCCGTATTCACGAAGCTCTCGGCGATGCCGTTGCTCCGTGGGCCGCACACAGGCTTCATTTTGGTCGCCGTAGCCTCCACGAGAGCAGGTACACGGACGAACAGATCATCGGGTCCATCAGGCAGGCAGACGTCGGCATGAGCGTGGCGCCCCCGTGCCGCCGAGACGTCGGCTGGCGACCACGTCACAGGATGTCCATTGGCCGCAGCACCACGCGACATCTGCCGCGGGGAGCGACGTCCCGGTGCGCAGTCCCATCGCTCCAGGCACGGACTCCGTGGATCAATGGCGGCGCGCCTTCAACCATTCGCGCGGCAGCACCCCCCGCGATTCCCTGAAGGATTTGCTGAAATGGCTCAGGCTGGCAAACCCGACCGCGGCCGCAGTGTCGGTCACGCTCGTGCCGGCTGCCAACATCGCTGCCGCCGCCGACAGGCGCACTTCGCGCAGGTGGTCGTGGACGGAACGCCCTGCCATCGCCTTGAATCCCGCCTGCAGCTTCTTTTCGCCAAGTCCCACCTCGCGGGCGAGGCGATCGAGCGTCCATTCTTCCTCGAAGCGTTCATCCAGAAGCCGCTTGGCCTGCAGCAGACGCGGCCGTTCGCGTGACATCGTGGACAGGGGCGAAGTGGGTCCGACCGTCTGCAGAACGATCGCGAGCGCTTCCAGCGCCTTGGCGCGCAGGTAGAGCGAACGCACGGTCTTGTCCGAGAAGTCGCAGGTCAGGATGTCGGTCGCCACGCGCAGCAGCGATGCCGGCGCCGGGAACCCGCCCATGAGCGTCTGCGCCGCCGGCAGGCTGCAGTCCTGCAGGAACTGTCCCTGTAGAGCCAGCAGAGGCCGCCCGCCGGCTTGACGCAGCCCGTCGAGCGTGAAACGGATGTCCACCAGCCGACTGGACATGCCGCCCTGCATGACAAAGCGGCCGGCCGAAGGCCGGTCCGCGGTCTGGACCACCGCCATGCCCGAGTGCAGGTGCAGCGGCGGGCCACCGTCGAGCGCCATGCTGGCCTGCCCCTCCAGCAAGACGCCGATGCAGAACATTGCCGGCCCCTCGGCCGTGATGTCCAGACCGACTGAAGGCCGACCGCTCCAGCAGCCGATGGTGGCGCCCTCGTCCAGATCGTGCATGCGGACCATACGCGCCCACTCCGCAGGAATGCGAACGCTCGGGAGCAGATGGTGCCCGCTCAGGCTCAGTTCGCCATCGCGGTGCCACTCGATGGCGCCGGTACCCACCTTCATGAAATTTCTCCTCGAAATCGCTAATCGGGACGTGAATCCGTTAGCGCCGCTTCCTTGGATAGGAATAATTCTCATTTATTCTAAAACACTGCCCTCCTATGTCCATTGCTCCTCCGGGCGCCGCGGCGCCACTACTGCCACATCCTCTCGCCCGGACAGCCAAACGAACAACCACCGCGGCCCTCTCCCTGGCAGCGTGCGCGGCGGCTGTGGCGCAGGTTTCGACCACCGGGGCCCCACCAGCCACCCAGCCGACCGTGACCGTTACCGCCAGCAAACGCGACCAGTCGCTGGACAGCCTCAATGGGGCAGCGGTCATCGTCGATCGCCAGGCGCTCGACGACACGCAGGCCACCAACACGCTCGATCTCGCCCGCGCGCTGCCCGGGGTGCAAATGCTGCAGAGCGGCTCGCTGCTGTTTCCGGTCATCAGCGTGCGGGGCGTCACCTCGGCACAGGACTTCTACAATCCGGCACTGACGGTCTATGTCGATGGGGTGCCGCAACTACCGATCTTTTCGACCCAGACGTTGCTGGGCGTCGACCGCGTGGAATTGCTCAAGGGACCGCAAGGCACGCTCTACGGCAAGAGTGCGGAAGGCGGCGTTCTCAACATCGTGACGCTGCCACCGGACAACATCACGCGGGCCCGGCTGCGGACCGGCGTCTCCAGCCGGAACGGCTACCAGGCCGAAGCGGAAGCCGCCGGTCCGTTGGTCCGGGGCCTGTTGTATGGCTCCGTCTCCGTGGCACGCATCAACGCGCCTGGCGATCTGCGCAACGATACGACCGGCGCTGACCACCAAGGCGGGACTCGGTCGACGGCCGGCACGGCGCGTCTGCGGCTCGCGCCCACAGGCGCACCCTGGGAGGCTGCGCTGGCCATCGGCAGGGATTGCACGACCGCGAGCCAGGACGCCTACGTTCCCTTCGATGACCCCTCGAGCCGCAGCGCCTTTGTGATGCAGGGCATGCCAGCCGCGTTTGCCGACTTCCACCAGCGGCGGTGCGGCGACAGCCAGTCGTTCACGGGCCGCTACGACTTCGGCCAATGGCGGCTGAGCGCCCTCACTGCGTGGCAGCGCGCGGACATCCAGCGCGCGTTCCCGATAGGCCCGTACTTTTCACAGCATCCAGAGCACTGGCGGCAGAACGTGCAGGAACTGCGGCTTTCCACGAATGCGCCCGGCCGCGCCTGGGACGCGGTGTTCGGCCTGTACCGGCAGGACGTCGATCAGTCGCGCACTTACATCAACGACCTCAAGACACCCATCGTCGCGAATGCCCTCACCACAGCCTCCAGCAACCAGAGCAAGGCGCTCGCGGCCTATGGTGATGTGACCTGGCATGCCACACGCGCGCTCGACTTGTCGGCGGGTCTGCGCGCCTCACGCGACAAGGCACGCACTCGGTTCGATGGCAGCGCGCTGGACTTCGCGACCTTCACGCCGCGGGCGTTCTCCGGCAATGCAGACACCGACGGCGATCACGTGCTGGGACGAGTGTCCGCAGGCTATCGACTGACACCAGCATGGCGCCTTTACGCCAACGTATCGCAGGGCTACAAGCCCGGCGGCTTCAACCTGGCGCCCTCCAGCCCGGCGGATGCGCAGGCTTTCCAGAAGGAACGCTCCACCAGCACCGAGATCGGGACCCGTTTCACCGAACAGTCCCTGCGGGCTTCCGCAGCGCTGTACCGCATCGACGTCAAGGACGCGCAGCTCTACAGCGTCAACAGCGTCGGCTACCAGAGCCTTCGCAACGTCGGCAACACCCACTCGACCGGGCTGGAACTGGAGGCGGAGTGGGACGCCTCCCCGGCCTGGACGCTGGGCCTGTCCGGCTTTGCCAACCATGCAACCTTCCGCCGCTACGTGGACGCATCGTGCGCAAGTTGCCAGGGCAACGATGTGCCCTTCGCGCCGCCATATGGCCTGACAGCCAGTATCAAGGGACGTCTGTCCACCGCCATCGGAACGCTGCGTCCCCAGGTGACGATTCAACGTGTCGGCGCGCAGTATTTCGACATCGCCAACCAGCTGCGGCAGCCGGCGTACACCGCGGTCAACGCAACGATCGCCTGGCGCGTCAGGCCGAGCCTCGAGTTCGCGCTATACGCCCACAACCTCACCGATACGAAGTACCGGACCTACGGCTTCTCGGGCGGTCCGCTCGGCAACTTCGCCCAGGTGGCCACCGGGCGGACCGTGGGCCTGACGCTCACCTGGGATCTCTGATCGATGTGCTCGTCCATGCGAGCCAAATCGCGGCTGGAGCCTCTGCTGGCCGCCATCGGAGGCATCTACGTCACGCAGAGCATGGTGACGGGCATCGCGATGATGTCGGTGCCCGCCCTCCTGCGCGCGGCCGGCGTCTCCCTGCAATGGATCGGCATGGCTTCGCTGTTCATGCTGCCTTGGGCATTGAAGTTCCTGTGGGCGCCGATGGTGGAGCGGTGGCGGCTGCCGGTAGATCGGCCTGAACGTCGCTCACGCCCGTTGATCCTGGCTGGCCAGTGGCTGCTCGCCGCGGTGCTGCTGACCACGGCGCTGTTCGGCGCCCTCTCTGTGCGGGGTAGCCACGGACTGCGGCTGGACTCGGTGTGGCTGATGGTGGCACTGCTGATCGCCGCCTTCCTCGCGGCGACGATGGACATCGCCTGCGACGGCTTCGCCGTCGACCAGTTGGCGGCCCATCAGCGCGGCTGGGGCAACGTGGCGCAGGTCGGCGGCAGCTACCTGGGCATCGCGATCGGCGGTAGCGCGTTCCTCCTGATGGCCCAGGTCTCCGGCTGGCCGGCGGCACTTGCGTCCGCGGGCTTGCTCGCGGCACTGCTGACGCTGCCACTGCTGGCGGTCGGCGAGGCACCGCGCCCGGCCGGCGCCGAACTCGGCCACCGACCCGCGCTGCGGCATGCCTTCGGTGATGCCCAGGTCAGGCGCGGCCTGCTGTTGACGCTGATCTGCGGTGCTGGCGTTCGCCTGGCAGCAGGCATGCTCACCCCATTGCTGATCGACCGGGGCGCAAGCGTCGCGCTCGTGGGCCTGCTCAATGGCGTGCTGGGCGTCGGCTGCGGCTTGGCGGGTACGTTGGGTGGTGGACTGCTGGTGCGGCGCACAGGTGCCTGCCGAGCGGTGGCGGTGGCCGTTGCCCTGGAGACCGCCGTGCTGCTGGCCCTGATGCTGGCGGCACACACTGCCTCGGTGGAACTGCTGGCCACACTCCTCGGGCTCAAGCTCGCGGCCATGGCTTGCGCCTTCGTCGCCATCTACTCGCTGCTGATGGGCTGGGCTTCACCACGGCAAGCCGGCGTGGACTTCACCTTGTTCCAATGCGCCGATGCCCTGATCGCCGCATCCGCAGGCATGGCCGGGGGCTTGATGGCGCACCGCTGGGGCTACGGCGCGTGCTTCGCCGTGGCTACGGCACTGTCGGCGCTTGCAACCCTGTACACGGTGCACCTGTGGACTTCCCGCACGAATGCACTCGCCCCCCCCTCCGCCCCAACACACGCCCCATGATGTCTTCGCAGAAGCAACCCTTTGCCCTGATCGCCGGCGCCGGCGTGGCCGGCCTGGCCGCCGCCTGGTGGCTCAGCCACGCCGGCTGGCGCGTGCGCATCGTCGAACGCGCTGCGCATCTGCGCGATGGCGGTCACATGATGGGGCTTTCGGGCCCTGGCCTGGCCACAGTCCGGAAGATGGGACTCGTGCCGCGGCTGAAGAAAGTAGCCTATCCCGACATGGGGATACACGTGTACCGGAACCGGGCGGGGCGCGAGATCCTGCGGATGGACTACCGCGCCCTGCTGAGCGAAATGGACTGGATCACATTGCGCCGGACCGAGCTCGTGCGCATCCTGCACGAAGAGATCCGCGACCAGATCGAGCTCAGCTTCGGTACAACGGTCGCAGCGTTCGACAATGCAGAGTCCGGGATCGCGATCCAGCTGTCCGACGGCAGCAATCTCGACGCGGATCTGCTGGTCGCCGCCGATGGAGTGCACTCTGCACTCCGTGCACAGGCCTTCGCGCCCGATGTGCAATGCCTTCGGCCACTCGGCTACCGCTACGCCGCCTACGACGTGCCCGACACGCTGCGGTTGAAGGAGAGCTTTCTTTCCTATGCCGAACCCGGTCTGCAGTCGGAGTACTACACCCTCGCTTCGGGCCGGCTGGCGGCACTGCACGTTTGGCGGAGTGCCGAGCAGGGCTTCGTTGCGCCGCAGGCACGGCTCGATGTGCTGCGCGACCTCGTCCAGAACAGCCATGACGTGGTCCGAGCGGTGCTCGATGCCGTCGAGCCGCAGGCCGATGTCGTGATCGACGATCTCGCAGTCGTCGAACTGCCGCGCTGGCACAGCGGACGCGTGGTGCTGCTGGGCGACTCCGCGCACAGCCTGTCACTGATCTCGGGCCAGGGCGCGGGTCTGGCGCTGGCGTCGGCCAGCATCCTGGCGGAGGAACTGGAACGCGCCGCCGGTCGAGGCGCAGGTCCTTCCGGTCAGCAGCTCGCTGTGGCGTTCGCCCGCCAGGACCAGCGCCTGCGGCCCACCGTCGCGCGGCTGCAGCAACGCAGCCGCAAGCTGGCGCCAGCGTTCGTGCCGGCCACGCCGCTGGCCTTTCACCTGCGCAATCTAGCGCTGCGCACCATGCCGAACGCCCTCTTGCGGCGCGTTTTCCTCAATGGCCTGAAGTCCGAGGCAGAGGCCATGGAAGCGCTTCGCCAGCCTTGATGGTCAATCGACAGGCGGGAGAACGCTGTGCAGAGATGGGCGTGCGCCCGTCGATGGGCAGTGTGGGTGACGCATACGACAACGCCATGGCCGAGAGCTTCTTCGCCACGCTCGAGTGTGAGCTGATCGAGCGTCGCAGCTTCCGATCGAAGGCAGAGGCGAAGGCCGCGGTGGCGCGGCACGCCTTCGCCGGGAAGGCCCGGCCCTGGCTACTGCGGTGACATTCGATCGATATCGCCGTTCAAAGATATCTTTGGGCTCGAACCCTGAGCCAGCACCTGGCGCCGGACTTCACCAGGCAGCATCCCATGCGCTCGCCGGAACGCCGCCCCGAAATGACTGAGGTTGCCGTAGCCCAGTTCTCCGCCCACCTCGCTGGCGGTCATCCTGCCTGAAGCGATCAGCTCCCACGCCCGCCGCATGCGTTCACGCTGATAGAGCGCGTACGCAGGCATGCCGAACAAGGCTTTGAATCCTCGTTTGAGCGCGAAGGTGTTGAGCCCGGATTCAGCCGCCAGTTGCACCAGCGTGGGCGGCTCGGCCAGGTCGCGCAGCAGCCGCTCGCGCGCCACATGCAGGCGCTCGCGCACCAGCGGTCCCAGCCCGGCCTGCGCGTGGCGCTGGCCAGCCAGCAGCAGGCAGCCCAGCAGTTCCAGGCTCTTGGCTTCGCGCATCAGCCGCAGGCTGGCCGGGTCGAGCAGCACGGACTCCAGCTCGCGGGCCACGCGCAGCGTGTCGGTGTCGCCGGGGCGGATGCGCATGCAGCCGTCGCGCTGCAGGGCGTCGAAAAAGTCCTCGCCCTGCTCCCCCGCCAGAGCCGCCAGGCAGTCGGGCGCCAGCAGCAGGCCCACGTGGTGCACGGCCCCCTGGAAAGAGGTCCTCCAGCGCGCCCCGGGCATGAAGCCGGCGACGGTCTGCCGGCCCGCCACCTGGAAGCGGCGGCCTTCGGCATCCACCGACATCCCGTCGCGCAGCCACACCGACAGATGCAGCCGGCGCTCCGAGTCCGTCACCGTGATGGTGGTGGGCACCGCGTACTCGCTGCGGCTGGCGAAGGCCGCCAGTCCACGTCCATTGGCATAGGCGCCGCTGCGCTGCGGCCCGGCCGGCCACAGGTCGGGCCGGTGCATCAGGTCGGGCGGCAGGTAACCCGCCACATCCACCACAGGGATGCCGTGCATAAAAAACTCCTTTTTCGGGTATCGATGCTCCCGCTTCGGGCATTCAATGCAAATGAGAATTACTAACATTAAAACACAGCCATTTTCCGAGCTCGACATGCCCTGTCCCAACCTGAACCCGCTTGCCGCCAGCCTGATCCTCGCCTTCGTGACGGGTGCTTTCGCTTCTACTGTCCATGCACAGCAAACCGCGACCGTCCCGCCCGCGGTGACCTTGTCGCCGGTCGTGGTCACGGCCACCAAGCAGGAGCGCTCCCTGTTCGAGACGCCGGCCAGCGCCGGCCTGATCGACGGCGACGCGCTGGAGCGCCAGGGCCTGCAGTCGCTGGCGGACGTGGCCCAGCAACTGGGGAACGTCTACTTCACCGACTTCACCGGCAGCACGCCCACGCTCACGGTGCGCGGCCTGGGCTTCTCGGACGACGAGTCCGACAGCCTGAGCACCAGCGTGCTGATCGACGGCATGGCGGTGGTGGGCAGTGCGCTGGGCACGCTGTTCGACCTGGAGCGCATCGAACTGCTGCGTGGCCCGCAGAGCACGCTGTACGGCCAGAACAGCATGGGCGGGCTGGTGGCGATCCGCACGCGCGACCCGGGCTTCGTCTTCGGCGGCGGCGCGCAGGTCGAGTACAGCAGCGGCAAGCGCTGGCGGACGTCGGCCGCGCTGGACTTGCCGCTGGCCGAGCGCACCGCCGTGCGCCTGGCCGTGGGCACCGAAGATGCCGACGGCTACGTCCACAACAAGGCCCTGGGCCGTGACGACACGGCCGGCTGGCGCAGCCGCTTTGCGCGCCTGAAACTGCTGCACGTCGACGATGCCGGCGGCGAATGGCGGTTCGGCCTGCACCGCGCCACCCGCGACGGCGGCAACGACTTCTTCGTCACCCCGGCGCTGGCCCGCGCGCATGCATCGGTCTCCAGCGATGCCGGCCGCAACGACGTGGCCTACACCCTGCTCACCGGCGAGTACACCCGTCGCCTCGACGACGGCCGCCGGCTGGCCGTGACCCTGGGCGGTACCGAGGCGCAGTGGAACTTCTGGATGCCGCAGTCGCTGTTCGGCGGCCCCTCGGGCTTCGACAACCGCACGCGCCAGTTCAGCGCCGAGGCGCGCCTGAACAGCGCGCCGGCCGACACCGGCGGCATCGACTGGCTCACCGGCGCCTATGCCTCGCGCGTGCGCAAGTCCTCGCCCTACCTGTTCGAGATTCCCGGCTACATGCGCTCGGCGACCACGGCCGACGTGGAGGGCGGCACGGCCGCGGTGCTCGGCGAACTGGGCTGGCGCTTCGCACCACAGTGGCGCCTGGCCGGCGCGCTGCGGCTGGAGCACGACCGGCGCCGCATGGACTGGACCAGCGCGCAGAGCGGCTACTACGACAGCGATGGCGACGGCGTGCCCGACACCCCCTACGCCAGCACCGATCGCGTGGACGCCGTGAAGACCCGCGACACCGTGCTGCTGCCGCGCCTGACGCTGGAGTGGCAGCCGGCCGAACAACAGTTCGCCTGGGCCACGCTGGCGCGCGGCTACAAGGCCTCGGGCTTCAACCTCTACGCCTACGACCCCGCCTCGGCCGCCACGCCCTATGCGCCGGAATACGGTAACCACCTGGAGCTGGGCTGGCGCATGCGCGGCGCCGGCAACCGCTGGGACATGGGCGCCACGGTGTTCCGCACCCAGTTGCGCGACCAGCAGGTGGTGGTGATCGGCGCCGGCGGCGCCAGCCTGGTGGGCAACGCCGGCCGCTCGCACAGCCAGGGCGTGGAACTGAATGCTGCGCTGCGGCCCGCGCGTGGCCTGGAGTTCAGCGCCTTCGCGGGCTGGGTGGAGGCGCAGTACGACAGCTACGCCAAGGGCGGCGTGGACTACGCCGGGCAGCAGTTCCCGAACACGCCACGCAGCAGCTATGGCGTGGCCGTGCAATGGAAGCCCGTCGCCGGCTGGGAGACCGGGCTCTCGCTCAAGCGCATCGGCCGCTCGGCGCTCTACCCGGACAGCAGCGTCGCCAACCCCGCCTACACGCTGGTCGATGCGCACCTGAGCTACCGCACCGGGCGCTGGACGCTGGGCCTGTACGGCAAGAACCTCGGCGACGCCAGATACCTGGTGCGCGCGCTGAACGCGGGCAGCGTGGTCGCCGGCGCGCCGCGCACGGTGGGCGTGCGCGTGGCGGCGGACTTTTGAGGGCGGTCCGATGACGGCATCGCACTCCGCGACCGCGGCCACACCGGGCAGCGCGCCAACACCCCCGGTGCGGACGGCCGAGTACCGCGCGCTCGCGCTGATGTACGCTGCCCAGGGCCTCCCCTCGGGCCTGGCCTTCTACGCCCTGGGCGCGCTGATCCGGCGGGGCGGCCACGGCGTGGAGGACGTGGGCCTGATCGGTCTGGCCTTCCTGCCCTGGGCGCTCAAGTTCCTGTGGGCCGCGCCCATCGACAACGCCTGCGCGCGCTGGGGCCACGGCCGCGTGGTCGGCGTGACGCAGGCACTGATCGTGCTGGCCACGCTGGCGCTGGTGCCCTTCCCGCCCGGGCAGCAGCTGCACGCGGCGCTGGCCGGCGTGCTGCTGCTCAACACCCTGGCGGCCACGCAGGACATTGCCACCAACGCCTACGCCGTGGCACGGCTGCAGGGCCGCGCGGCGGGGCCGGCCAACGCGATCCAGGTGGCCGCCTTCATCACCGGCATGCTGGTGGGCGGCGGCGGGCTGCTGGCGGTGGTGGAGCGCATCGACTGGGCCGGCGCCATGTTGGGGCTGGCCGCACTGCTGGCGCTGCTGTACCTGCCGCTGGCGCTCGACCGGCGCTGGCTCGCCGTGCCGGTGGCCGCCGCGGAAACGGCAAGGCCGCCCTCGGCCACGCCCGCCCGCCTGCGCGACCTGCGCCGCCATGCCGACCTGGGCTGGGCGCTGCTGCTGGCACTGGTGTTCAAGTTCGCCAGCACGGCAGTGGAGACGCTGGCCCAGCCCTGGCTGGTGGACCGGGGCCTGAGCCTGGCACAGGTCGGCGGCCTGCAGACGCTGCGGCTGCTGGCCACGGCCGCCGGCGGCGTGCTGCTGGGCATCCCGCTGGTGCGCCGGCTCGGCAACCGGCGCGCGGTATTGGCCAGCGCGCTGCTGGCCACCGCCCTGCTGGGCGCGACCTGGGCACTGGAGGCGGCCGACGTGCGCGCCCTGCAGTTGCTGGCGCTGGCCTTCGGCCTCGAAGCGCTGGCGGCCGGCACGCTGTACGTGGCGATCTGGGCGCTGTTCATGAACTGGGCCTCGCCCGAGCGCCCCGGCACCGACTACACCGCCATGCAGTGTTGCGAGAGCCTGGCCAACGCGCTGGCGGCCGGCGCCATCGGCGGGCTGGGCGCGCGCTGGGGCTACGGGCCGGCCTTCGCGGCGGCATGGGGCACCGGCTTCGTGGTGCTGGGACTGATGGCGCTGGCGCTGGCGCGGCTGCAGCTGCAGCAGAAGGCGGCCGGATGAAAGCCGCACCACCGTCCCCCGCCCTCGGCTTCGGCGCGCTGGTGCGCATGGCGCCCCTCTCGCTGGGTGCCGCCGCGCTGCTGGCCGTCGCCTCGGCGGCGCTGTCGCTGGCGCCGTTCTGGATGCTCTACCGCATGGCGCTGGAACTGGCCGCGCCGCAGGCCGACGTGGCGCAGATCCGCACACTGGCCCTCCAAGTGCTGGGCCTGGTGCTGGCGCGCTGGCTGCTGATGGCGCTGTCGCACGGCTGCGCCCACTGGGGCGCGTTCGCCGTGCTTTACCGGCTGCGGCTGGCGCTGGCCCGGCGGCTGCTGCGGGTGCCGATGGGTTTCTTCGCACGCCAGGGCAGCGGCGTGCTGCGCAAGACGGTGATCGACGACACCCAGGCCATGGAGGGCTTCCTGGCCCACATGCTGCCGGACGCGGCCGCCGCCGCCACCGTGCCGCTGGCTGCGCTGGCGCTGCTGTTCGCGGCCGACTGGAGGCTGGCGCTGGCCTCGCTCGCGCCGTTGCCGGTGGCGCTGCTGTTCCAGGTGCGCATGCTGCGCGGCTCGGCGGCGCGCATGCATGAGTGGCACGAGGTGCAGACCCGCATCGCCGGGCGCATCGTCGAGTACCTGCGCGGCATGCCGGTGGTCAAGGTATTCGGCCTGTCGGCACGGGCCTTCGGCGACTTCGCGCAGGCCGTCCAGAGCGCGGTGCGCTGGGTGGAGCGCTACGCCGCCAGTTCAGCCGCCGGCTGGGCCGTGTTCGTCGGCCTGCTGACGGCCAACCTGGTGGTGGTGGCGCCGCTCGCCGCGTGGCTGCACGCGCGCGGCGAGGTCGATACGGCCACCGTGCTGCTATTCCTGCTGGTGGCCCCGGCCGTGCTGCAGCCGCTGCTGCGGCTGACCTTCGCCTTCGGCGAGCAGGCACGGCGGGCCGAGGCGCTGGCGCGCATCAGCACCATACTGGCAGCGCCTGCGCCGGCCGAGCCGTCAGGCGCGACCGGCCTGCCCCCCCGCGACGCACCCCACGGTATCGCGTTCGAGGCCGTGCATTTCGCCTACGAGGGCTGCGATGCGGACGACGCCCCGGCCCTGGCCGATCTCGGCTTCACCGCCCCGGCCGGCGGCCTGACGGCGCTGGTCGGCCCCTCCGGCTCGGGCAAGAGCACGGTGGCGCGGCTGGTGCCCCGGCTGTTCGACGCCAGCGCCGGCTGCGTGCGCGTCGCCGGCCGCGACGTGCGCGACTGGCCGCCCGACGAACTGCTGTCCCGCATCGCCATCGTGTTCCAGGACGTGCTGCTCTTCCACGGCACCGTGCGCGACAACCTGCGCATCGCCCGCCCCGACGCCGACGACGCCGCGCTGCGCGCCGCCGCGCGAGCCGCCCGCGCGCTAGACTTCATCGAGCGCCTGCCGCAGGGCTGGGACACGCCGCTGGGCGAGCGCGGCGCGCGCCTGTC
Organism: Acidovorax sacchari; assembly: GCF_042847045.1. Taxonomy (NCBI): domain Bacteria; kingdom Pseudomonadati; phylum Pseudomonadota; class Betaproteobacteria; order Burkholderiales; family Comamonadaceae; genus Acidovorax; species Acidovorax sacchari. The sequence goes on along the minus strand of NZ_AP035783.1, from coordinate 2,173,687 downwards.
GGGCGGCGAGCGCCAGCGCCTGTCCATCGCCCGCGCCCTGCTCAAGGATGCGCCCATCCTGCTGCTGGACGAGGCCACCGCGCACGCCGACGCCGAGAACGAATGGCTGATCCAGCAGGCGCTGGCCGAGGCCTGCCAGGGCCGCACGGTGCTGATGATCGCGCACCGGCTGCAGACCGTGGCCGCCGCCGACCACATCGTGGTGCTGCAGGCCGGCTGCGTGGCCGGCCAGGGCCGGCACGACGCCCTGCTGGCGGACTGCCCGCTGTACCGCCGCCTGTGGGACGATCAGCAGCAGGCCGGCGACTGGCAGCTCGTCGGCCGCCCCACGTCGCAGGAGGATCGGCCATGATGCGCGACCTGATGCTGGCCGGCCGCGAACTGGCCGGCGGCCATGCCGACCTGCGCTTGCGCCAGGGGCTGGCCTGGGCCGCCGCCGAGGCGGTGTTCGCCGCGCTGCCCTACGGTCTGCTGTGGTGGCTGCTGCACACGCTGCTGCAGGGGCCGGTGCCCACCGCGCAGACCGCCGCCGCGGCGCTCGGCCTGCTGGCCTGCCTGGCCGCGCGCATCGCCTGCGCACGGCAGGCCATGCCGGCCACCTTCGCCGGGGCCTACGCCACCATGGGCCAGGCCCGGCTGCGCCTGGCCGACCACCTGCGCCAGCTGCCGCTGGGCTGGTTCGGGGGCCAGCGCAGCGGGGCCATCGCCGGCGCGCTGGTGAGCGACCTGCAGGTGGTGGAGGACATCTGGGCCCACTTCCTGGGCGTGTTCTTCGGCGGGCTGCTGGTGCCGCTGCTGGTCTCGGCGCTGCTGATCGCGGTGGACTGGCGGCTGGGCCTGCTGGTGGCCGCCACGCTGCCGCTGGCCTTTGCCGTGCTCGCCTTCGCGCAGTGGGTGCTCGGCCGGCTGGCAGTGCAGGTGCATGCGGCCAACGCGCAGGGCCAGGCGGAGGTGCTGGACTACGTGCAGGGCATCGCCGTGGTGCGCGCCTTCGGCGGGCACAGCGGCGGCCTGGTGTTCGAGCGGCTGGCCCGCGCGCTCGATGCCATGCGCCGCCGCGCGTTGGCCATCGAGTTGTGGCCCACGCCGCTGATCGTGGCCTTCGGCTTCGCGGTGGAGGCCGGCTTCGCGCTGGCAGTCTGGGCCGGCGCCCAGCGCCTGGGACGGAGCCTGGACGGCGCCACGCTGCTGCTGTTCGCGGTGCTGGCGCTGCCGGTGTACCGGCAGCTGTTCGAGGTGGGGGTGGCTTTCCTGGAGTTGCGCTACGCGCGCCACGCACTGCAGCGGCTGCGCGCGCTGCTGGCCGAGCCCTGCCTGCCGGAGCCCGCGCAGCCGGCCGTGCCGGCCGGGCACGAGATCGTGCTCGACGACGTGCACTTCAGCCACCAGCCTGGCGCGCCGGTGCTGCGCGGCATCTCCTGCACCCTGCCGGCCGGCAGCGTCACCGCCGTGGTCGGCCCCAGCGGCGCCGGCAAGAGCACGCTGGTGCACCTGATCGCGCGGCTGTGGGACGTGGAGCGCGGCGCCATCCGCATCGGCGGGCAGGACCTGCGCGCCATCGGCAGCGAGGCGCTGCACCGGCAGGTGGCGATGGTGTTCCAGGACGTGGTGCTGTTCTCGGGCAACGTACTGGACAACATCCGTCTCGGGCGCCCCGAGGCCACACGCCTGGAGGCCGAGGCCGCCGCCCGCCAGGCCGGTGCGCACGATTTCATCTCAAGGTTACCGCAGGGCTACGACACGCCGGTGGGCGAGAACGGCGCCCGACTCTCGGGCGGCGAGCGCCAGCGCATCAGCATCGCGCGCGCGCTGCTCATGGATGCGCCCATCCTTCTGCTGGACGAAGCAACGGCCAGCGTCGATGCCTCGTCGGCAGCGGAGATCCAGCAGGCGCTTTCGGCGCTGGCAAAAGACCGCACCGTGGTGGTCATCGCGCACCGGTTGCCTACCGTGCGTTCGGCCAACCAGATCCTGGTACTCGATAGCGGCCGACTGGTCGAACAGGGACAACACGACGAACTGTTGGCGCAAAGCGGGCTCTATGCCCGGCTGTGGAATTGCCAAGAACGCGCTGCGCGCTGGCGAGTCCAGCGCGTCAAATGAAACGGCGCGCACATCGGCGGCTTGATGCACACCCCGGACAGCGCGGACCGGCATTGCCGGGGAGGCCATGCCCCGGCTCCTGCGAAGGCAACTGCTGATTTCCGCGATGAACTGCAGTTGCTGCAAGTACTCGGGGAGCGTTTTGCCGTCAAAGACCGGTTTGGGCTCAATAGTAAACGGGAGGGTCTTGATCCGACCTACGGTTCGTACCGCCAGCGCTACCGCCAACCTGTCGTGCTGGCCGGCGATAGCCACCGATAGAAGCCGCGACCTGTTTCCTTTCAGATCAACAAGTTGCGGCGATTTTTCGATAGCTGGCGACAGTCCCCGAAGGACCTGATTTCACTCCCACTCGATCGTCGCCGGCGGCTTGCTCGACACGTCGTACGTCACCCGGTTGATCCCGCGCACTTCATTGATGATCCTTCCCGACACCTTCTTGAGCAGCGCGTACGGCAGCTCGGCCCAGTCGGCGGTCATGAAATCGCTGGTCTGCACGGCACGCAGGGCGACGACGTAGTCGTACGTGCGGCCGTCGCCCATCACGCCGACGCTCTTCACGGGCAGGAAGACGGTGAAGGCCTGGCTGGTGAGGTCGTACCAGGTCTTGCCGGTCCCGGCGTCCACGTGGTTGCGCAGTTCCTCGATGAAGATCGCGTCGGCGCGGCGCAGCAGGTCGGCGTATTCCTTCTTCACCTCGCCCAGGATGCGCACGCCCAGGCCGGGGCCGGGGAAGGGATGGCGATAGACCATGTCGTGCGGCAGGCCCAGGGCCACGCCGAGTTCGCGCACTTCGTCCTTGAACAGGTCGCGCAGTGGCTCCAGCAGCTTCAGGCCCAGCTGTTCGGGCAGGCCGCCGACGTTGTGGTGGCTCTTGATGGTGACGGCCTTCTTGCTCTTGGCGCCGCCGGATTCGATCACGTCGGGGTAGATGGTGCCCTGGGCCAGGAAGGTGGCGCCCTTCTCCTTCTTCGACGCGCCCGAGGCGGTGAGCTTGGCGGCCTCGGCCTTGAAGACGTCTACGAACAGGCGGCCGATGATCTTGCGCTTCTGCTCGGGGTCGCTCACGCCGGCCAGTTCGCGCAGGAAGAGTTCGCTGGCATCCACGCGCACGACCTTGGCGTGCAGCTTGCCCACGAACATGTCCATCACCATGTCGCCCTCGTTCAGGCGCAGCAGGCCGTGATCGACGAACACGCAGGTGAGCTGGTCGCCGATGGCGCGGTGGATCAGCGCGGCGGCCACGCTGGAATCCACGCCGCCGGACAGGCCGAGGATGACTTCCTCATCGCCCACCTGGGCACGGATGGATTCGACGGCCTCGGCGATGTGGTCCTTCATGACCCAGTCCGGCTGCACGCCGCAGATGCCGAGCACGAAGCGGTCGAGCATCGCCCGGCCCTGCACGGTGTGGGTCACCTCGGGATGGAACTGCACGGCGTAGAAACGGCGCGCCTCGTCGGCCATGCCGGCGATGGGGCAGCTGGGGGTGGAGGCCATGAGCTTGAAGCCGGGCGGCATCTCGGCCACCTTGTCGCCGTGGCTCATCCAGACCTTGAGCATGCCGTGGCCTTCGGCCGTGGTGAAGTCGGCGATGTCCTTGAGCAGCGCAGTGTGGCCGTGGGCGCGCACTTCGGCATAGCCGAACTCGCGCTTGTGGCCACCCTCGACCTTGCCGCCGAGCTGCTGTGCCATGGTCTGCATGCCGTAGCAGATGCCCAGCACGGGCACGCCCAGTTCGAACACGGCCTGCGGCGCGCGGTCCGTGGTCTCCTCGTACACGCTGGCGTGGCTGCCCGAGAGGATCACGCCCTTGAGCGCGCCGTCGGCGGCGTACTCGCGGACCCAGGCGTCGCTCACGTCGCAGGGATGCACCTCGCAGTACACATGGGCCTCGCGCACGCGGCGCGCGATGAGCTGGGTGACCTGGGAGCCGAAGTCGAGGATGAGGATCTTCTGGTGTTGCATGGTGGTCGGGGGTCGGTAAGAGCGGGGGAAGCGAGGAATCAGAAAGTGGAGAGGTCGAGCAGTGCCACGCCGGTCCGCGCGGCGGCCTCGGCCTGGGCCGCATCGAACGTGGCCAGCGGCAGGCGCAGCGAGCGCGCAAGCCAGAGATAGGCGGCGTCATAGACCGGCAGGCCGGTGTCCAGCGCGACATCGAGCACGGCCTTGTGCTGCGCCGGCGCCAGCTCGTGCAGTTCCACGCGGTGGCGGATGGCCTCGAGCACGGCCCAGAGCCCTTCGACGGAGCCTGCAGGAATGCGGCCGGCATGCACGCCGCTCGCGATCAGGTTGCCGCACTCCCACTGCCAGAGATTGGGTGCCTGGGGCTCGACCTCGTCGCGCCGGATGCGGGCGTAGAGACGCCGCGTGTGCTCGCTCGCCGCATCGGGCAGCAGCCAGGCGGCGGTCACGGAGGCATCGAGCACGAAGGCGGTGGTCATGCGGCGGTGCTCCGTCCGCTGCGACGCAAGACTGGCGCCGCCGTATCCTGGGTCGCTGCACGGATGCTGGCATGCAGCGCATCGATCTGCCCCAGCTCGCGCGCAATCTGCTCGTCCGTGATCACCGGCCGGCGCCGCACCGGCAACATGCGCACCACCTCCTTGCCATGGCGGGTGATGCGCACCTCCTCGCCCTGCTCCACCGCCTCGATGAGCGCGGAAAAGCGGGTCTTGGCTTCATAGATGCCGACGGTCTGCATGCGCAAAGGGTTCCAGAAAAAGAAAAGTCTGGCCTGAACAAAAATTCAGACCAGACTTTACCAAACCGACCAGAAAATGACAATCAGACCAGAATGACCCTGAGCGCCAGTTTCGTCATGGCAAGCAACGCCACAGCGGCCCAACGCGCGGGCAGCCGTGCAAGGGCCGCCCCGCCGCACCGGCTGCGTCCCCCTTCCCGAACGGCGCAGCCGTTCGAGAGAAGGGGGAAGGCGCGCAAGCGCCTCAGGGGGTTGTACGCCGTCAATCAGCTCTGTAGTTCGGCGCTTCCTTCGTGATCTGCACGTCGTGCACGTGGCTCTCGCGAATGCCGGCCGTGGTGATCTCGACGAACTCCGCCTTGTTGTTCATCTCCTCGATGGTGGCGCAGCCGCAATAGCCCATGGAGGCACGCACGCCGCCGGCCATCTGGAACACGATCGAGACCATGGAGCCCTTGTAGGGCACGCGGCCTTCGATGCCCTCGGGCACCAGCTTGTCGGCGTTCGGGTTGCCGGTGCTGGATTCCTGGAAGTAGCGGTCGGCCGAGCCCTGCTGCATGGCGCCGATGGAGCCCATGCCGCGGTAGCTCTTGTAGCTGCGGCCCTGGAACAGGATGACCTCGCCCGGCGCCTCTTCGGTGCCGGCGAACATGCCGCCCATCATGACGGTGCTCGCGCCTGCGGCCAGCGCCTTGGCGATGTCGCCCGAATAGCGGATGCCGCCGTCGGCGATCAGCGGCACGCCCGTGCCCTGCAGGGCCGTGGCCACGCTGTCGATGGCCATGATCTGCGGCACGCCCACGCCCGCGACGATGCGGGTGGTGCAGATGGAGCCGGGGCCGATGCCGACCTTGACGCCGTCCGCGCCGGCCTCGACCAGCGCGAGCGCCGCCGCGCCGGTGGCGATGTTGCCGCCGATCACGTCCACCTGCGGGTAGTTCTGCTTGACCCAGCGCACGCGGTCAATCACGCCCTTGCTGTGGCCGTGGGCCGTGTCCACCACGATCGCATCGACGCCGGCCTTCACCAGCGCCTCGACGCGCTCCTCGGTGCCCTCGCCCACGCCGACGGCCGCACCCACGCGCAGGCGGCCATTGCTGTCGCGCGCCGCGTTGGGGAAGCTGGTCTGCTTGGTGATGTCCTTGACGGTGATCAGGCCCTTGAGCTCGAAGGCGTCGTTGATGACGAGCAGGCGCTCGAGCTTGTGCTTGTTGAGCAGCGCCTTGGCCTCGGAGGCGGTGGCGCCCTCCTTCACCGTGATGAGCTTCTCGCGCGGCGTCATGATGTCGCGCACCTTGACGTCGTAGCGGGTCTCGAAGCGCAGGTCGCGGCCGGTGACGATGCCGACCACCTTGCCCGCGTCGCACACCGGGAAGCCCGAGATGCCGAGCTGCTCGGACAGCTGCAGCACCTGCAGCACCGTATGGTCGGGGGTGATGACGACGGGGTCGCGCACCACGCCGGATTCATAGCGCTTGACCTTGGCGACGTGGGCCGCCTGCTCCTGCGCCGTGAGGTTCTTGTGCACGATGCCGATGCCGCCCTCCTGCGCGATGGCGATGGCCAGGCGCGCCTCGGTGACGGTGTCCATGGCGGCGGACACGAGGGGAAGGTTCAGGGAGATATTGCGGGAGAGTCGCGTCGCGAGGGACGTGTCCTTGGGCAGGACCTGGGAGTACGCCGGCACCAGCAACACATCGTCGAAGGTGAGCGCTTTTCCTAGAAGGCGCATGAGATTCGCTCCAAAAAAACGATTGTACCCGCCGGGCCGCATCCCCTGCCGCGCCGGGTCTTGCCGGCGCGATGGCGCGGCCGGAGGCCGGGCGCTACACTGCCCGCATGAAACTCCACCGGCTTCTCGTGCTCGCCTGCGCCTGCTCCTGGGCGCTGGGGGCTTCGGCGCAATGGCAATGGATCGACAAGGACGGCCGCAAGGTGTTCAGCGACCGCCCGCCCCCGACCGACGTGCCCGCGAAGAACATCCTGAAGCAGCCGGGGGGCGCCCCGCCCCCGCCCCGCGCGCAGGCGGCCAATGCCGCAGCCGATGCGCCCGGCACGCCGGCATCCGCCGCGGCGGCGCCGCGGCTGCCGGCATCCGACCCGGAGCTGCAGCAACGCAAGGCACAGGCGGACGCGGCCGAGGCCGCCCGCAAGAAGGCCGACGAGGAACGCCAGGCCAAGGCCCGTGCCGAGAACTGCCAGCGCGCGCGCCAGCAACAGGCCATGCTGTCGTCGGGCCAGCTCGTGAGCCAAGTGAACGCCCAGGGCGAACGGTCCTTCATGGACGATACGACCCGCGCCGCGGAGATGCGGCGTGCGGAAGCGGCGATCGCCTCCGACTGCGCGCGTTGATTGGAAACAGGCGGCAGAAGCCGTCTGGCGCCATTGACAGCACCGTCACCGGCATCGCCCGCTGCCGCATGGCTACGCGTGAAGGTGATGCGCGTCCCACCAACCTCGCTTCATGACCAAGCCACGGCGGTCGTACACGAGCGCCAAAACGACGTAACCCGAAACGGTGAGGCTGGATTTCCACAGCCCGGCGTCCTGAGGGCGTAGGGGCGTTGAAACAACGGCGAGCGACCACGCAAGCCACGACGGGTTGCGACCGCATTTGCTGGCGATCCGAAAGTCGGTCATCTTTCTTGTCACAAGATGATACAGTCGATTCCTGGCCGAGCATGCGCGGCTGAATCACGCCAGCACCACCCATGAAGTTTCTTATCAACGCTTTCTGCGGCATTCTTGTTCTTTGCGCCAGCGCAATGGGCGCGTCTGCGACACCGGTTTTCATCCAGAGCGGTACCTGGATCGTGGATTCCGAGTCGAATGGCAAACCTGGGAGGGGTATGGCCATCGACATACAGAACCAGCAACTGGTGATGCAGGTCTACAACTACACCGCCACGGGACAACCTACCTTTCACCTGGCTTCCGGCCCGCTGGATGGAATGCAATTCCAGGCCCCACTGAAGCAATACAGGGGTGGTCGATTCTTCGGAAGTGGCGAGCGCACAGCCCGGGAGCAGCAATCCCCTGGCGATGTCCGCATCCGCTTCGAAAGCTCTACATCAGGTTTCATCCAGTTTCCGGGCGAACCCGAGGTCGCCATGTCCCGCCTCAAGTTCGACGAGGCGCCGCAAGGTGCCTTGATCAAGCCGAACTTCCGGGAAAGCTGGATAGTTGCGGAGTTTGATGAAAGGTATCCACTCATACCTATGCGGAAAATTGAGATATATAGGGACCCCAGCAACGGAAACAAGGAATCTCTGCAGGTGATCAGCAGTCACGCGTATGAATCCACCATTCTCTCCCCTACCCCCTGTTCGGCCATGGAAGCAGAGGGATGGATGCGATGCGATGCCACCTTCGACAGCGTACCTCCTGAAAAGGCAGTATTTGAAATACACAGAACACTGAATGGCCTCGAGGGCTTCATCACCCGGCAGGATGCACCGGGCAGGCGCAACACCCTGCGCGGAAGCAAATATTCAAGCTTCAACACCTCGAACTTCACTTCTTACAGGATGGCAAACATCCGCGACGACAGACTCACCGACTACAGAGGGGTTTTATACGAGAATGGAATCGATGTATATGTCCCCGAGCCGGGAACATGGGTGATAAGCCAGGAGCTGAATGGAACACCAGGGCGCGGCATGGCCATCGACGTGCAGAATGAGGTGCTGGTCATGCAGGTATTCAACTACGAAAGCAATGGAGACCCGACCTTCCATCTCGCGGTGGGAAAAATGAAATACGGCACCTCCAACGTCGTCGCCCAACTCAAACGCTATGCGGGGGGGCGTTATTTCGGCGGCCCGCCATTGACTGGGCACGAAGCGGCTGATTCCGGAAAAGTGGAATTGGCCTTCGACTCCACTTTGACAGGCTGGGTGAAGTTCCCAGGCGAAGACTGGCTGGCGATCGAGAAATTCCAGTTTGGTTATGGAAAGAAAAATCCAGAGGCACTCCTGGGGGAGTGGAGCTTTGGAGCATTTGATGACTGGGATTGGACCATAGTCCTGGACAGGGTGGAGGGAAATGAGGCCAAGGGCAAATATGCAAGCTGCAACTACACGGAAGGGAAAATCAATCCCTACCTGGAGTACAACGGAACTGTATTCTGTAAAATCTATATCATCCGTGACGACAGCAGCACCTTTAAGGCCATCACATTCGATGCGACGCCAGAGATTCGAGGGGTAGCTGCCATGTCCCGCACCGTCGACAAATATAATCTCGACAGATGGAAAAGGGGGTTCGCCATTCAAGTTCTCGACAAAAATGGCACGCCCGCAGGGTTGGGCCAGCGTCCCAAAACAGGAAGCAATATCGACTGATCCAGTCAACCGCTTGTGTACGGAGGGTCCGTCATGAATACCATGAGGCGGTGCAGAAAACCCAGCCACCGGCCCCCGTTCAGGGATCTCAATAACCGGCCTTCGCACCCGGGCGGCGCGCGGCGAACAGCCCCGTAGCCCGTGCCCCCTGGCGCGCGAAGCGCTCGCGCCGCGCCTTCTTGGGATCGACCCGCAGCGGGCGATACCACTCCACGCGGTCCCCATCCTGCAGCACACGGTCCAGCGCCACGGGGCGGCCCCAGATGCCGCAGGTGTCCGATCCATCCTCGGGGCCGCCGCAGGCCGCGAGCGCATCGCGCACCGTGGCGCCGGCAGGCAACTCGATCGCCGCCTCCCGCACCTCGCGCGGCCCGGGCGACCACGCGATGGTCACCGCCACACGGCCCGCGCCGGTGGCGGCAGCGGCGCCGGTCTCAGCCATAGACCTGCTCCGCGCGCTGGATGAACGCATCCACCATGCTGCCCGCGATGCGGTCGAACACCGGGCCCACCAGTGCGGCCAGGGCGATGTTGTCGAAACCGTAGTTGAGCTGCAGCTCCACCTTGCAGGCGCGCTGGCTGCCGTCGCCCACGGGATGGAAGCGCCAGTCGCCGTCGAGCTGCGAGAAAGGCCCCTTCACGAGCCGCATCTGCACGCGCCGGCCGGGCTCGTGCTGGTTGCGCGTGACGAAGGACTTGCGCAGGCCGCTGAAGGCGATGCCCACCTCGGCGGTCATGCCGTGCTCGTCCTGCTCCAGCACCCGCGCGCTGTCGCACCAAGGCAGGAATTCCGGGTACTTCGCCACATCGGTGACGAGGGCGAACATCTCTTCGGGGCTGTACCAGATCAGGACGGACTTGTTGACGTTTTTCATGGGAGGACGGGCATGGCGGGCCGTGGCGGGACGGAGCACTAGAATCCCCGGATAAGCGCACGGCCGATCGTCCGATTGTAGGGAGGGCTTTCAAACGCCTCCATGTGCCGCATCTGATTCCCCATGGCCAAGAAACCCGAGACCCTGTCCCGCATCGCCGACAACAAGAAGGCGGCCTTCAACTATTTCTTCGAGGAACGCCACGAGGCGGGCATGGTGCTGCACGGCTGGGAGGTCAAGGCCCTGCGCGAAGGCAAGGTGCAGCTCACCGACGGCTACGTGGTGATCCGCGAAGGCGAGCTCTACCTGATCGGCTGCCAGATCAATCCCCTGAAGACGGCCTCGACCCACGTGAGCCCGGACGCGGTGCGCACCAAGAAGCTGCTGCTGCACAAGGACGAGATCAAGCGCCTGATCGGCAAAGTGGAGCAGAAGGGCTACACGCTGGTCCCGCTGAACCTGCACTGGACCAACGGCCGCGCCAAGTGCGAGATCGCGCTCGCCAAGGGCAAGGCCGAGCACGACAAGCGCGACACCATCAAGGAGCGCGAGGGCAAGCGCGAGGTGGAGCGCGCGATGAAGAGCCGCCACCGCTGAGGCGGCGGAATTTTTTTCGGGCAGCGCGGAATAAATCCCACGGGTCCGGTGTTTACTCCGTTGCGGGCCGGCATGTCGCCGGCCCTGCCTACAGGAGCAATACCGATGACCCGAATCTCCACCCTCTTGGCCGCTTCCGCCCTGGCCCTGGCGCTTGCCGGCTGCGCCTCCATGTCGTCGTCCCGCATGCCCGGCGGCGTTGCCGAGAAGAACGGCGCCCTCGTGGGCCCGAACGGCATGACGCTCTACACCTTCGACCGCGACCCGGCCGGCGGCGGCAAGTCGGTCTGCAACGGTCCCTGCGCGAAGAACTGGCCGCCGCTGCTGGCCGGCAGCGACACGCCCACGGGCGAATTCAGCGTGGTGGAGCGCGATGACGGCGCCAAGCAACTGGCCTACAAGGGCAAGCCGCTCTACTACTGGGTCAAGGACACCCAGCCCGGCGACCGCACGGGCGACGGCGTGAACCAGGTGTGGCGTACCGCCAAGCCCTGACGCGCCACCGAAGCCGCCCGCATGGACGACATCGCGCCGCACCTGCCGGGCCTGCGGCGCTATGCGCGGGCGCTGACGGGCAATGCCTGGGCGGCGGACGACCTGGTGCAGGACACGCTCGAGCGCGCCTGCCGCAAATGGCTGCTGTGGCGCCCGGGCAGCGACCTGCGCGCCTGGCTGTTCGCGCTCATGCACCGCGTGTACCTGAACCAGCTTCGGGCGGTGCCGGCCCAGCCGCCGCTCGACCTGGAGTCGGTGCAGGACCACCTGCAGGCGCCGCCCGCGCGCACGGACGACGCGCTGGACCTGGACCGCTGCCTGCAGCGCCTGCCCGCCGACCAGCGCGCGGTGCTGCTGCTGGTGACGCTCGAAGACATGGATTACGCCGCTGCCGCGAAGGTGCTGGACGTGCCGGTGGGCACGGTGATGTCGCGCCTCTCGCGCGCCCGGCAGCGGCTGCGCGAACTGATGGAGCCGCAGGCCCGCGCGCCCGGAGCGCCGCGGCTGCGGCGGCTGAAATGACGATGGACCGCAGGCCATGACCGACCCGCGCACCCCTTACCCCGACGGCGCTCCGCAGGGGACACCGTCCGGCGACCCGGGCACCGGCCCGGACGACGACCACCTGCATGCGCTGGTGGACGGCCGGCTTCCGCACGAGGCAGCGCAAGCGCTGCGCCGGCAGCTGGCCGACGACCCTGCGGCCCGGGACAGCGTGCGGGCCTGGGAAGCGCAGCGCGCGCAGTTGCGCGGGCTGCATGCGGACTGGGAACAGGCGCCGGTGCCACCGCCGCTCGCCCAGGTGGCACAGGACTTCCGCAACCGCCGCATGCGATCGGCACAGGCCTGGCGCATGGCCGGGCTGGCGGCATCGCTCGCGCTCGCCTTCGGGCTGGGATGGACGCTGCACGGCACGCTCGGCACCGCCGATCCGGCTGCCGCCACGCTGGCCCGCTCCGCACCACCCTTGCTGCCCACCCAGCGTTTCGCGCTGCAGGCCGCCGCGGCCCATGCGGTGTACCAGCCCGAACAGCGCCATCCGGTGGAGGTGGGCGCGGCACAGCAGGAACACCTGGTGCAGTGGCTCTCCCGGCGGCTGGGCCGGCCGCTGCACATTCCGGACCTGCAGCCCCAGGGCTACGAACTGGTGGGCGGCCGCCTGCTGCCGGGCGATGCGGGCCCGGGCGGCGCCAGCGGGGCCCGCGCGCAGTTCATGTACCAGAACGCCGCGGGGCAGCGCGTTACGCTGTACCTCGGCGCGCTGCCCGCGGCCCCCGCGGAAACCGCGTTCCGCTACGAAGGCGACGGACCCGTGCCCAGCTTCTACTGGGTGGAGGACGGTTTCGGCTACGCGCTGAGCGGGCCGCTGCCGCGCGATGCGCTGCTGGCCATCGCGACGGCCGTCCATCCGCAGCTGTGATTCACCGCAGGCCGGCCAGCGGATGGGAATGCGCGGGCCAGGGGCTGTCGAAGAACGGCTGCCACATCGCGGGCGTGACGTCCTCGATGCGCGCGGGATTCCAGCGCGGGGCATGGTCCTTGTCCACCGCGAGCGCGCGGATGCCTTCCACGGTCTCGCTCTGGCCGGGCCGCAGGTAGAAGCAGTGCCGCACCATGTCGCGCTCCATGCGCAGGTCGGCGGCCAGGTCCATCCCACGGGCGCGCCGGATCTGCTCCAGCACCACATGCAACATCAGCGGCGACCGCTTGCGCAGCGTGGCCACCGTGGCGCGTGCCCAGTCGCTGCCGTCGGCCTCCAGCGCCGCGATAATGGCCGCCACGCTCTCCTGGCCGAAGGCCGCGTCGATGCGCGCGCGGTCGGCCGCGGCAGCGGGCGCGGACGGGGCGAAATGCGTGGCCACCCAGCGTTCGATCGCGGCGCCATCGTCGAAGCGCTGCGTGGCCAGCCCGTCCCACACGCCGTGCTGGGCTTCGGCGGGCATGCAGCCATCGGCCAAGCCCAGCGCGACCGCATCGCCCGCGCCGATGGTGTCGCCGGTGAGCGCCAGCCATTCGCCCGTGCGGCCGGGGCAGCGCGACAGGAAGTAGCCGCCGCCCACGTCCGGGAACAGGCCGATGGCCGTCTCGGGCATCGCCATCTTCGTGCGCTCCGTGACGATGCGCAGGCTGCCTCCCTGGCTGATGCCCATGCCGCCGCCCATGACGATGCCGTCCATGAAGGCGATGTAGGGCTTGCCGAAGGTGTGGATCAGGTGGTTGAGGGCGTATTCCTCGGTGAAGAAGTCTTCCAGCTGCGGGTTGCCGGTGCTGCCGGCCTGGTGCAGGAACCGGATGTCCCCGCCCGCGCAGAACGCGCCGAAGGCGCCCTCCTTGTTCGTGCCGCGGATCGCCACGGCGAGCACGGCCGGGTCCGTCTGCCAGCGCAGCAGCGCCTCCATGAGGTCGCGCACCATGCCCAGCGACAGGGCGTTGAGCGCGCGCGGGCGGTTCAGCGTGATGAAGCCCACCTGTCCGCGCACCTCGGCCAGCACGTCGCGTTGCGTTGCATCCATTCGATAGTCTCCTTGGAATCCGGTGTTGGAACGTGCCGGAAATTGTGCCGCACGCCGAGCGGTGTGCCCGGTCTCCTACAGGACCTGCCTGGAGCGCTGCCTAGAATGTTCCGGCATGCCCCATCCCGCCGCGGCACCTCGGCCCTCCCCTTCCATCACGCCGCCCCGCATGCCGCGCGCCTCTGAGCGCTGCAGCGTGGCGGTCCAGGCGGCGCAGCGCACCTGCCCGCAGGGAGACCTGCCGTGGAATGGCTGAGCGACCCTTCGGCCTGGGCGGGCCTGGCGACGCTGGTGGTGCTGGAGATCGTCCTCGGCATCGACAACCTCGTCTTCATCGCCATCCTGGCCGACAAGCTGCCGCCGGACCAGCGCGACCGCGCCCGGCTGGTCGGCCTGTCCCTCGCGCTCGTGCTGCGGCTGTGCCTGCTGGCCGCCATCGCGCACCTGGTGCGCCTCACCACGCCGGTTCTCGAATGGGGCTGGCTGTCGCTGTCGTGGCGGGACATCATCCTGCTGGCCGGCGGCATCTTCCTGCTGTGGAAAGCCACGACCGAACTGCACGAGCGCCTGGAAGGCGTGGATGCGGCCGGGCCGGAGCGCCGGGAACACGCGGCCTTCGGGGTCGTGCTGGTGCAGATCGTGGCGCTGGACGCGGTGTTCTCGCTCGACTCGATCATCACCGCGGTGGGCATGGTGCAGCACCTGCCGGTGATGATGGCCGCCGTGGTGATCGCCATGGGGATCATGATGGTGGCCTCCCGGGCGCTCACGGCCTTCGTCAACCGCCATCCCACGGTGGTGGTGCTGTGCCTGAGCTTCCTGCTCATGATCGGGCTCAGCCTGGTGTCGGAGGGCATGGGCTTCCACCTGCCCAAGGGCTACCTGTACGCGGCGATCGGCTTTTCCATCCTCATCGAGTTCTTCAACCAGTGGCGGCTGCGCAATATCGCGCGCCATGCCGCGCGGTTGCCGCTGCGCGAGCGCACGGCACGCACGGTGCTGCGCCTGCTGGGCGGACAGGATGCGGGCGCATCCGGCGGCAATTCGGCCGCCGCCAGCGCGGAAGCAGCGCTCAGGGGCGCTTTCCGCCAGGAGGAGCGCAGCATGGTGCGGGGCGTGCTCTCGCTGGCCGAACGCTCCGTGCCCTCCATCATGACCCCTCGCGCGGATGTGGACTGGATCGACATCAGCCAGGACAAGCCATCGCTCTACCGGCAGCTGCAGGCGCAGCCGCACGGGCTGTTCCCGGTCTGCGACCGGGGCGGGCTGGACGCGGTGATCGGCGTGGGCCGCGCCAAGGACCTCATGGCCGACCTGATCGCGCACGGCACCATCGACCGGCAGCGGAGCCTGCAGCCGCCGCTGATCGTGCCGGAAACGGTGAGCATCCTGCGGCTGATGGAGAACCTGCGCCGCTCGCGCAACCACCTGGCCCTGGTCAGCGATGAATACGGCACCATCCTCGGCCTGGTCACGCCCATGGACGTGCTGGAGGCCATAGCCGGCGAATTCCCCGACGCGGGCGAAGACCTGCTGGTACAGCCCGTGGGACCGGACCACTGGCTGGCGGACGGCCTGGTGGACCTGCACACGCTCGCGCGCGCGGTACGGGTGGAGCGGCTCGCGCACAGCGCGCACGATGCCAGCACGCTGGCCGGGCTGCTGCTGGAGACTTTCGGGGAGCTGCCCCTGCCCGGCCGCGCCACGGTGCTGCACGGCCTGCGCTTCGAAGTGGTGGCCGTGCAGGGGCGGCGCATCGCCCG
Organism: Acidovorax sacchari; assembly: GCF_042847045.1. Taxonomy (NCBI): domain Bacteria; kingdom Pseudomonadati; phylum Pseudomonadota; class Betaproteobacteria; order Burkholderiales; family Comamonadaceae; genus Acidovorax; species Acidovorax sacchari. The sequence continues at coordinate 2,158,294 of NZ_AP035783.1, read as the reverse complement.
CGTGGACGTACGCCGCGACGACAGCGCCGATCCGGCCGCTGCCGGCGCGGCATCGCCGCCCACAGGCGCCTGAGGCCCCGCCCTCACCACAGGTTCGCACCATCCCGGCCACGCCACTGCAGCGGCGGCACTGCGCTCCAGGCGGCTCCGGAAATGAAAAACGCGCCCCGCAGGGCGCGTCGTTTCATGCGTGAAGCCAAGGCCCCGGGCAGGGGCCCCGATCACATGCCGCGGGCTGCGCGCTTGCGCTCGTTTTCCGTCAGGTGGCGCTTGCGCAGGCGGATGCTCTTGGGCGTAATCTCGACCAGCTCGTCGTCCTCGATGAACTCCACGCCGTATTCCAGCGTCAGGTCGATCGGGGGCGTGATCTTGATCGCATCTTCCTTGCCGGAGACGCGGAAGTTGGTCAGCTGCTTGGTGCGCGTGGCGTTCACGACGAGGTCGTTGTCGCGGCTGTGGATGCCGACGATCATGCCTTCGTACACCGGATCGTTCGCCTTCACGAACATGCGGCCGCGGTCGTCCAGCTTGCCCAGGGCGTAGGTGAAGATTTCACCGTCGTCCATGGAGATCAGAACGCCGTTCTTGCGGCCGCCGATGTCGCCCTTGTGCGGCTCGTAGCTGTCGAAGATGTTGGAGATCAGGCCCGAACCGCGGGTCAGGTTCAGGAACTCGTTGGTGAAGCCGATCAGGCCCCGCGCCGGAATGCGGTATTCCAGGCGCACGCGGCCGCGGCCGTCCGACTCCATGTTGACCAGCTCGCCCTTGCGCTCGCCGAGGGCCTGCATCACGCCGCCCTGGTGGCCTTCCTCGATGTCGGCCGTCACCAGTTCGATCGGCTCGTGCTTCACGCCGTCGATGTCCTTGAACACCACGCGCGGCTTGGAGACGGCCAGTTCATAGCCTTCGCGGCGCATGTTCTCCAGCAGGATGGTCAGGTGCAGTTCGCCCCGGCCCATCACTTCGAAGATGCCTTCCTCGTCGGTTTCCTTCACGCGCAGGGCCACGTTGTGCTGCAGTTCCTTCTGCAGGCGGTCCCAGAGCTGGCGGCTCGTCACGAACTTGCCTTCGCGGCCTGCCAGCGGCGAGGTGTTCACGCAGAAGTTCATGGTCAGCGTGGGCTCGTCCACCTTCAGCATGGGCAGCGGCGCGGGATTGGCCGGGTCGGTCACGGTCACGCCGATGCCGATGTCCTCGATGCCGTTGATCAGCACGATATCGCCGGGGCCGGCCAGCGGAGTCTGCATGCGGTCCAGGCCCTGGAAGGTCAGCACCTGGTTCACGCGGCCCTTGATGCTCTTGCCATCGGGGCCTTCCATGACCAGCACGTCCTGGCCGGGCTTGAGCGTGCCCTGGCTGATGCGGCCCACGCCGATGCGGCCCACGAAGGTGGAGAAGTCCAGCGCCGAGATCTGCAGCTGCAGCGGGGCGGCCGGGTCACCCGAGTTCGGGGGCACGTGCTTCAGGATGGTGTTGAACAGGGCCGACATGTCGGGGCCCCACTGCTCGCCCGGAGCGCCCTCTTCCAGCGACGACCAGCCGTTGATGCCCGAAGCGTACACCACGGGGAAGTCGAGCTGCTCGTCGGTGGCGCCCAGCTTGTCGAACAGGTCGAACGCGGCGTTCACGACCTTGTCGGGGTTGGCGCCCGGCTTGTCCACCTTGTTCACCACCAGGATGGGGCGCAGGCCGAGGGCCAGGGCCTTCTTGGTCACGAAGCGCGTCTGGGGCATGGGGCCTTCCTGCGCGTCGATCAGCAGCACCACGCTGTCCACCATCGAGAGGGCACGCTCCACTTCGCCGCCGAAGTCCGCGTGGCCCGGGGTGTCCACGATGTTGATGTGCGTGCCTTCCCAGCTCACGGCGCAGTTCTTGGCCAGGATGGTGATGCCACGCTCTTTTTCGATCGCGTTGTTGTCCATCACGGTATCGACGACCTTCTCGTGGTCGGCGAAGGTGCCGGACTGGCGCAGCAGCTGGTCCACCATGGTGGTCTTGCCATGGTCAACGTGCGCGATGATGGCGATGTTGCGGATTTGTTTGCTCATAGAGTGGGTTCCAATGTGCCGCGCTCTGCCCGCGGCGTGCTTTCCAGAATCTGTGCGATCTCCTGGGGGCTCAGGAGACGCTCGGGGATGAGTTCGCCGGCCGCCACCCGGCCGACGCCCAGCAGGGCGCGGGGATCGTGGCCGAACACGGCCACGGCGGGCGCGTCGGGCCAGGGGCCGCGGCGGCGCATGCCGGAGAGGAATCGCGCCGTATTGTCATGGTCCAGCGTGACAGCCGCATGCCCCGCGAGCAGCGTTTCCACCGGCTGCACGCAGGCCATCCGCCCGGCCTCGTCCATGGCTTCGAGCGCGGCGAGCGTGACGCAGCGTTCCACGCCCAGCCCGCCCGTATCGATGCGGCGCAGGAAGGTGAGGTGCGCACCGCAGCCCAGTGCGGCGCCCACGTCCTCGCCCAGCGTGCGGATGTAGGTGCCCTTGCTGCAGGTCACGACCATGCGCACGGCGGGTACGCCCTGGTCTTCGGCCAGCGACAGCTCCAGCGCATGGATGACCACGTCGCGCGCCTCGCGCTCGACGGCGATGCCTGCGCGGGCGTATTCGTAGAGCGCCTTGCCGTCCTTCTTGAGGGCGCTGTGCATCGGCGGCACCTGGCGGATCGGGCCGGTGAACTGCCGTTGCACGGCCGCCAGACGCTCGGGAGCAAGCTGCGCCGGGTCCACCTCGCGGCGCCCGGTGACCTCCCCCTCGGCATCGCCGGTGGTGGTGGTCACACCCAGCCGGGCCACGGCCTCATAGGTCTTGGGCGCGTCGAGCTGCAGCTGGCTGAACTTGGTGGCCGCGCCGAAGCACAGCGGCAGCACGCCGCTGGCGAGTGGATCGAGGGTGCCCGTATGCCCGGCTTTTTCAGCGCGCAGCAGCCACTTGGCCTTCTGCAACGCGTCGTTGCTGGAAAGGCCCAGGGGCTTGTCGAGCAGCAGCACTCCGTGCACCGGGCGCCGCTGCACCCGGATGCGGGGAGCGCGTGCGGTCATGCTTCGTCGTCGTCTTTGGAACGGGAAGCCACGGCGCGCGCGATCAGTGCGTTCATGTCCGACGCGCGCTCGGTGGTGCGGTCGAACATGAAGTGCAGCGTCGGCACGGTATGGATGTGCAGGCGCTTGAACAGGCCGTTGCGGAGGAACCCCGCAGCCTGGTTCAGCGCGTCCTGCGTCGCGTCGGCGTCGCCCACGAGCACGCTGAAGAACACCTTGGCGTGCGCGTAATCGGGCGTCACTTCCACGGCCTGCAGCGTGACCATGCCGATGCGCGGGTCCTTCAACTCGCGGATCAGCTCGGTCAGATCGCGCTGGATCTGGTCCGCGACCTTGAAGCCGCGGTTGGGCGTGGAGGATTTCTTGGCTGCCATAGGTTCTCAGAACTCCGCAGAATCATCGCACCCCGCCAGCACCCCGCCCCCAACCCTCGAGGGGCCGCGGAGCAGGCCATGCCAGCGGACGCCGTGGAACTGGCTTTGCCAGGCCACCGGCGTCGTCTCCCTGGAGGGGGAAGGCGCGAAGCGACTCAGGGGGTGCATCACAAGGTCCTTGCGATTTCCTTGATCTCGAAGAACTCCAGCTGATCACCTTCCTTGATGTCGCTGTAGTTCTTGAGCTTGATACCGCACTCGAAGCCTTCCTTGACTTCCTTGACGTCGTCCTTGAGGCGGCGCACCGACTCGACTTCGCCCGTGTAGATGACCACGTTGTCGCGCAGCAGGCGGAAGCGGCAGTTGCGCGTGACCTGGCCCGACGTGACATAGGAGCCGGCCACCGTGCCGATCTTCGAGGCCACGAACACCGTGCGGATCTCGGCGGTACCGATTTCCTCTTCGCGCTGTTCGGGCGCCAGCATGCCGGACATGGCCGCCTTCAGCTCGTCCACCGCGTCGTAGATGATGTTGTAGTAGTGCAGGTCCACGTCGTTGGCCTCGGCCGTCTTGCGCGCGCCGGCATCGGCACGCACGTTGAAGCCGATCACGATCGCCTTGGAGGCGATGGCCAGGTTGACGTCGGACTCGCTGATGCCGCCCACGCCCGCATACACGAGCTGCACGCGGATCTCGTCGGTCGAGAGCTTGAGCAGCGAGGCGGCCAGCGCTTCCTGCGAACCCTGCACGTCGGCCTTGATGATGATGGGCAGGTTCTTCACCTCGCCCGCCGTCATGTCGGCGAACACGTTCTCCAGCTTCGCAGCCTGCTGCTTGGCCAGCTTGGTGTTGCGGAACTTGCCGGCGCGGTAGGTCGCGATCTCGCGGGCACGGCGCTCGTCGGAGAGCACCATGAACTCGTCGCCGGCCTGCGGCACGTCGGACAGGCCCTGGATCTCCACCGGGATGGAAGGACCCGCGGACTTGGTCGCCTTGCCGTTCTCGTCCAGCATGGCACGCACGCGGCCGGAGGTCTGGCCCGCCAGCACCACGTCGCCCACCTTCAGCGTGCCGGACTGCACCAGCACCGTGGCCACGGGGCCGCGGCCCTTGTCCAGCTGCGCTTCGATGACCAGGCCCTTGGCCATGGCTTCGACGGGCGCCTTGAGTTCCAGCACTTCGGCCTGCAGCAGCACCTGCTCGAGCAGGTCGTCGATGCCCATGCCGGTCTTGGACGACACGGGCACGAACGGCGACTCGCCACCGTACTCTTCGGGCACGACTTCCTGGGCCACCAGTTCCTGCTTGACGCGGTCGGGGTTGGCATCGGGCTTGTCGGCCTTGGTGATGGCCACGACGATGGGAACGCCGGCCGCCTTCGCGTGCTTGATGGCTTCCTTGGTCTGCGGCATGACACCGTCGTCGGCCGCCACCACCAGGATGACGATGTCGGTCGCCTGGGCGCCGCGGGCACGCATGGCCGTGAAGGCCTCGTGGCCCGGAGTGTCCAGGAACGTGACGATGCCGCGCGGCGTCTCGACGTGGTAGGCGCCGATGTGCTGCGTGATGCCGCCGGCCTCGCCCGCCGCCACCTTGGCGCGGCGGATGTAGTCCAGCAGCGAGGTCTTGCCGTGGTCCACGTGGCCCATGACGGTGACCACGGGAGCGCGCGGCAGCGCCTCGGCCTGCTGGCCGGACACGTCCTCGTCGGTGAATGCTTCCGGATCGTCCAGCGCGGCCACGACGGCCTTGTGGCCCATTTCCTCGACCACGATCATGGCCGTGTCCTGGTCCAGCGGCTGGTTGATGGTGACCATCTGGCCCATCTTCATCAGCGACTTGATGACCTCGGACGCCTTGATCGACATCTTGTGCGCCAGCTCGGCCACGGTGATGGTCTCGGGCACGTGCACTTCGATGATGCGCGCCTCGGCGGGAGCGGCAGCCTGGTGCGAATGCTCGTCGCGGTCGTTGCGCCGGCCGCGCGGGCCGCTGCGCCAGTTGTTGCGGCCCACGCCGCCGCTGGCGTCGCCGCGGGTCTTGATTTCCTTCTTCTTGGCAGGATCGCCGGCCCAGCTCGAGGAGAGCTTGGCGGACTTCACTTCCTTGCCACCGCCAGCCGGCGCGCCGGCAGCGGGCCGCGCGCCCGGCGTGGCCGCGGGCTTGTGCAGCGTGCCCTTCTTGGCGTCGGCCGCGGCAGCGGGCTTCGGAGCCGGCTTCGGCTCCTCGGGCTTCTTGGCGACCAGCACCTTCTTGGGCGCGGCCATCATGGCGCGGATCGCCTCGGCTTCGGCCAGGGCCTTGCGGCGGCGCTCGTCCAGGTCGGCGGCGCGCGCGGTCTCCTCGGCCGCACGGGCCTTGGATTCGGCTTCGGCCTTGGCGCGCGCCTCGGCCTGGGCGGCATTGCGCGCAGCGGCCTCGGCGGCGGCCTCGCGAGAGGCCTCTTCGCGCACGGCGGACTCCTGGGCCTTCTTCTCGGCCTGCTGGGCGGCGTAGGCGGCTGCACGCTCCTCGGCTTCGCGCTCGCGGCGCTCACGCTCCTCACGCTCGCGGCGCGCGGCGTTCAGCTCTTCCTCCTGGTGGCGGATCAGCTCGGCCTGGTGGCGTGCTTCCTCCTCGCGGCGGGCCAGATCCTGGTCCTCCGCGGACGGTACGGACGCCTCGGACGCGGCGCCCTGGCCTTCGCCCTCGGCCGCGTCATCGCGCTTGATGAAGGTGCGCTTCTTGCGCACCTCCACCTGGATGGTGCGCGCCTTGCCCGTGGCATCGGCCTGCTTGATCTCGCTGGTGGACTTCTTGGTCAGCGTGATCTTCTTGCGGTCGGCCGTGGCGGTGCCGTGGCTGGCCTGCAGGAAAGCGAGCAGCTTCTGCTTGTCCGATTCGGTCAGGGCATCGGACGGGGTAGCCTTGGACACGCCAGCGGACTTGAGCTGGTCGAGCAGGGTTTCCGGCGATTTCTTGAGTTCGCTGGCGAACTCGGCGACAGTGTTACTGGACATATTCGGTTCGTACCTCCCCTGACCTTACTCTTGCCCCGCGAACCAGTGTTCGCGCGCCTTCATGATCAAGGCCTTGGCTTCTTCCTCAGACTGGCCGGTCAGGGCGGTCAGTTCGTCGATGGCCAGGTCGGCCAGATCATCACGGGTGTGGACGCCGCCCTCGGCCAGCTTGCCGATGAGCTCGGACGTCATCCCGTCCAGGTCCCGCAGGTTCTGCGAGACACCTTCCACGCTTTCCTCGCGGGCGATCTCCATGGTCAGGAGGGCATCCTTGGCGCGGGCGCGCAGTTCGTTCACCGTGTCCTCGTCGAAGCTCTCGATCTCGAGCATCTCCTGCAGCGGCACGTAGGCCACTTCCTCGAGGCTGGCGAAGCCTTCCTCGATGAGGATGTTGGCGATTTCCTCGTCCACGTCGAGCTTTTCCATGAACAGGCGGCGGGACGCGTCGGTCTCGTCGGCCTGCTTCTGGGCGGACTCGGCCGCGTCCATGATGTTGATCTTCCAGCCCGTCAGGTCGGAAGCGAGGCGCACGTTCTGGCCGCCGCGGCCGATGGCGATCGCGAGGTTCTCCTCGTCCACCACCACGTCCATGGCGTGCTTTTCCTCATCGACCACGATGGAGGACACGTTGGCCGGTGCCAGCGCGCCGATCACGAACTGCGCCGGATCCTCGGACCAGAGCACGATGTCCACGCGTTCGCCGGCCAGTTCGTTGGTCACGGCATTGACGCGCGTGCCGCGTACGCCGACGCAGGTGCCGATGGGGTCCACGCGCTTGTCGTGCGACAGCACCGCGATCTTGGCGCGGCTGCCGGGGTCGCGGGCGCAGCTCTTGATCTCCAGCAGGCCCTGCTCGATCTCGGGCACCTCGTTGCGGAACAGCTCGATCATGAACTCGGGCGCGGAGCGCGAGAGGATGATGGGCGCGCCACGCAGCGTGAGGTCCACCTCCATGATCATCGCCCGCACGCGGTCGCCGTTGCGCAGGTTTTCCTTGGGGATCATCTCGCTGCGGCGCAGGCGGCCTTCGACGCGGCCGGACTCGACGATGATGTCGCCCTTGTCCATGCGCTTGACGGTGCCGGTGAAGATCTTCTCGCCGCGCGACATGAAGTCGTTGAGCAGCATCTCGCGTTCGGCGTCGCGGATCTTCTGCAGGATGACCTGCTTGGCGGCCATGGCGCCGATGCGGCCGATGGGCACCGACTCGATGCCTTCCTCGATGTACTCGCCGACCTCGATGTCGGCGATGCGCTCCTGCGCATCCATCAGCAGTTCCTCGGCATCCGGGTTCTGCAGGCCGGCGTCGTCGGGCACGACGAGCCAGCGGCGGAAAGTCTCGTAGTTGCCGCTGTCGCGGTCGATCGCCACGCGGATGTCCACCTCGCCCGGGTAGAGCTTCTTGGTGGCCTGGGCCAGCGCCAGTTCCACGGCGCCGAACACCACGTCGCGCTCCACGTTCTTCTCGCGCGAAATGGCTTCAACCAACATCAACAGTTCGCGATTCATCGACGACTCTCCTATTTTTCAATCCCTTGAAGGCCCGCGCCCTGCGCGGCGGCCCTTGCTTCGAATCCGCTGCGGCCCGATTCAGTCCGGGGCCGGCCCGCCTTTCGGCCCGCGCCCCTTGAAATCCACGATCGGCGCCAGCCGGGCATCGCGCAGCTCGTCGAGCGTGAAGCCCAGGGCCTGCAGCGGCGCGGGCACCCGCTTCTTGCTGACCTTCTGGCCCGGCTTCGGGGGAGGCTCGTCGCTCCAGACGATCTGCCAGCCTCCGGCCTCGGTGCGCTCGAGCGTGCCGCGGAATTTCTTGCGGTTGGCGTTGACCTGGCCTGCGGCGGCATCGCCGATGGGAGCCTTGAGCGTGATGTCGATCACCTCGCCGGCGAAGCGCTGGAAATCCTGTTCATGGCGCAGCGGGCGGTCGATGCCCGGCGAGGAGACCTCCAGGCGCTTGTAGTCCACGCCATCGACCTCCAGCGCGAATTGCAGCTGGCGCGTGACCTTCTCGCAATCCTCGACCGTCACGAAAGCCTCGGGGCCGGCCGGAGCGGCGGCATCGGAGGCGGCGCCTTCCACGGGCGGCTGCCAGGGCAGATCGATGGTGATGCGCAGCAGTCCGCCGGCGGAGCGTTCGATCTCCACCAGGTCATAACCCAGGCCTGCGACGGTTTGTTCGACGATCTGCTGCAATGCCACGTGTCGTTCAGTTCTGTTCCAGAAGTGCAAAAAACCCGATAACCGCCGAGGAATCTCCCCGACAGCTTCGAGCTCGAAGAAAGCGAACGGCCAAAAAAAACGGGCGGTGGGGACCCGCCCGTTTGGCCGTGAAGCCCTTATTGTAGCCTGCTGCGCGTGGCTTTGCCAAGCCGGCGGCATGCAATTTGCATTGCAGGCGCGCCACAAATGTGGCTGCGCCGCGTCAGCCTGGCGCTCCGGCACGCGCCTGGCGGATGCGCTCGAACACCGCCTGGGCCTGGGCGTCCACGGGAGGCGCAGCCCCCTCCTGCTGCAGGGCGGCGAGCATGCGCGCCAGCACGCCGGACTGGGGCAGCACGGGGCCGAGGAAGCGCGCATGGGTGCCGTCGGCCACGAGCACGGTGGGGAAAGTTTCCACATCGAGGTCGCCGGCCAGGTCCTCCTCGTCCTCCACGTCCACCCATTCGAATCGGACATCCGTATGGGCGGCACGCAGGGCCTCGAAAACGGCGCCGTACTCACGGCATACGCCGCACCAGGCAGCGCACAGGCAGACCACCCACCAGCCCGGGGCGGCGGGGGGGCCGCCGGCGGAAAGCGGTGCTGGTGGAGAAATGGTGTCCGGCATGGATTTTTTCAACAGTCTTGGAAAAACGGGCGCAAGGGATCGAGGGCGGGAAGGAAGGATGCCGCCTCAGCGTCCCCGGCGCCCCCGTGCGCGGTACACGTCGATGGTACCCACCCCGGGCGCCCGGTTGCCCCAGGCGTTGCGTACGAAGGTGGCCACGGCGCCCACGTCGTCGTCGCCCAGCACCTGCGTGAAGGGCGGCATGCCGTGCGGCCGCGGATTGCCGGGCGTCACCGGAGGATAGCCGCCCTGGAGGATGGTACGCACCACGTTCACCGGCGATTCGAGCTGCACCGCGCGGTTGCCGGCCAGTGGAGGGAACGCCCCCGGTCGGCCCTGCCCGCCATCGCCGTGGCACTGTGCGCAGTGGCGGGCATAGACCGCTCCGCCCTGCTCCATCACGGGCCGGGACGGCGGCGGCGATGCCGCGGGCGCGAGACCTTCCGGCGCGGGCAGCGCACGCAGGTAGGCCGCGATGGCGCGCAGGTCCGCGTCGGCCAGGTACTGCGTGCTGCGGAAGACCACCTCGGCCATCGGTCCGGTCACCGTGCCGCGCGGTGCGGTCCCGTCGCGCAGCAGGGCGACCACCTCGTCCACGGGCCAGTCGGCCACGCCGGCCTCGTGCACCGTGTCCAGGGCCGGCGCATACCAGTTCTGCACGGGGATGAGCCCGCCGCGCAGGGCACCGGCATCGCGCGTGGCGCCCAGGGCATTGCGCGGGCTGTGGCAGGCCGCGCAATGCCCCAGGCCCTGCACGAGGTAGCGGCCACGGTTCCAGTCGGCCGGCCTGTCCGGCTCGGGAGCGAGCCCCCCCGGCCGGAAGAACAGCGCCCGCCACACGGCGAGCGCGGCCTGGGTGCCATAGGGAAAACCGAGCGCGTGCGGGCGCGCGGCCTGGCGCACCGGCGGCAGGCTGCGCAGGTAGGCGTGGATCGCGTCGGCATCCTCCCGCGTCACGTGCGTGTAGCTGGGATACGGGAACGCCGGATAGAGCAGCCGCCCGTCCCGCGAACGGCCGTGGTGCAGGGCGCGCCAGAAGGCGGCATCCGACCAGCGGCCCAGCCCGGTGTCGGGGTCGGGCGTGAGGTTGGTGCTGTAGACCGTGCCGAACGGCGTCTCGATGCCACGGCCGCCCGCGAACGGGGCGCCGCCCGGCTCGGTATGGCAGGCCATGCAGTTGCCGGCCCGGGCCAGGTATTCGCCCCGTGAGATGGCCTGCGGCGTGGCGGGCCCGGGCGGGCCGTCGTCCTGCGGCAGCGGGGCTTCGCCCCAGCGGTTGAGCATGGCCACGAGCACCGCGCAGGCGGCCAGGCCGGCCAGCAAGGCCATACCTGCGCGCGCAGGCCAGCGCCGCCAGAAGCCCCGTGCGCGCGGTGGCGGCCCGCTCATGGCGTGCTCCCCCGCACGGACACATCCACGCCGCCGCAAGGCATGGGCAACGGGCCGGCGGGTGCGTCCGCGGGCTTGCCGCTGCCGGCCACCGGCTGGGCGGCGAGCCAGGCCGAGATGGCGCTCACGTCCTCGGAGGTGAGCTGCCGTGCCACGCGGGCCATGCAATCGGGCGCCTGCGAACGGCGCTGGCCGGTCTGCCAGGCGCCGATCTGGCTGTTGAGATAGTCGCGCGGCAGGCCGACGAGCGCGGGAATGGCCGGCTGCACGCCGGTCATGGCGCCGCCGTGGCATTGGACGCAGGCGGGTATGCCGCGGGCGGCATCACCCTCGCGCACCAGCCGGCGGCCCTGCTCCAGTGTCGCCGGGGGAGCCTGGGGCGGAGGCGGCGCGGCGTAGGGAAGGTCCAGCGCGGAGAAATGTTGTGCAATCTCGCGCAGATAGTCGTCCGTCATGTGCTCGAGCAGGTAGGACATCTGCGGATAGCTCCGGCGCCCGTCGCGGAAGTTCAGGAGCTGGTGGTACAGGTAGCCCGCGGGTTTGCCGGCGATGCGCGGAAAGTAGCCCTGCTGGGTCGCCCGCCCTTCCCGGCCGTGGCAGGCCGTGCAGGCGATGACCCGGTCGGCCATGCCGGCGGCCGGCGCCGGCGTGGCAGGCACCTGGGCCTCGACGGGTGCTTGTGCCGTGGCAGGGCTGGTGGCGCCCACCATCGCAGCCATCGTCACTGCCGCCGCCCACCGCCCTGCCTTGCCCACCCGTCCGGCCCGGCGGACCATCGCCGCCTCGCCGGGCCGGAGCCGGGCCGTGCAACGGTGCAGCAGGAAAGAAAGGAATGCATGCCAGGGCGGGCCTGGGGGTATGGGCGGCATGGGGATTTGTCTCTTCGTTCGTCGTACGGGCGGGGCGCCCTGCCCCGCCACTCTACGCACCCCCGGCCGGCACGTACAGCCCGCCACGTCACACCGACGCACTCCACGCCGGGATCCGCCCCGGACGCGCAAGCGTCCAGGGCGCCGGCGGCGGCTCAGGGCAGGATGTTGGCCGCGCGCGCCTTGGCCACGATCGCGTCGGCGTCGCGGCGCAGCAGCAGGCGCTGCGCCACCAGCCCGTCGGCGGCGCGGGACACGGCGGCCACGTATCCCGCCTGCGAGCCGTACAGCTCTTCCAGCGACGGCCGCCCGTCGCCCGCGGCCAGGCGCGCAGCGCGTGTCTTGTGGAACGGGATGAAGCTGCCGGTGAGGTTCGCGAGATCGACGATGCCGGGCGTGGCCACCTCGTTGAACTCGATGCTCGTGCCCAGCGGCGCCAGGGCCTCCACGCTCTGGATGCCGGCGCGCGCCAGCCCGGTCGCCGGATCCACCTGCGGCACCAGGATGGCGTAGTCACGCCCCACCACCCGCGGAGGCAGGACCGTGGCGATGCCCGACTCGTCCTGCGGCACATATTGCGGCCCGAAGTCCAGCAGGGTGAAGCCGTTGTAGCGCGCCTGGTAGCGGAACTCCGGAATCGGGGCCTGCACGCCGCCCGTGCTCCAGGTCAGCCCCTTCATGGCCGGATAGGCGACCTGGTCCGGGCGCACCAGCGTGCCGTCCGCGATGCGGGGCACCTGGCTGGCCGGCGGCTCGGTGCCGCGCACCACCCAGTCCTCCAGCGCGAGGAACAGGGCCCGGAAGGTGTCGTTGAAATGCACCACGGTGCCGGCGGGATAGACGGTGCGCGATGGCGCGTAGCTGATGCTTTCCACCCCGCCAGCCCCGCCGTGCTGCGTGCTCGCGTAGTAGTAGATGCGCGCATTGGCAGGCTGGGCGATGTCGCGCCGGCCCTGCGCATCGGTGAGCACGGGCGAGCCCTGCAGTTGCCAGAACTCGGTGCCCGACAGGCCCAGGAAGAAACGCGGGCAGGTACCGGTCGCGCTGCAGCGGCGCATCACCCCGCCCCCGCGGCCGCTCACCGCATCCACGTAATCCGCCGCCAGTCCGCGCGGCGCCGTCTGCCCGAAGGCCGTGTGGTCGGTGCGCAAGCCGCCACCGCCGCCGGGCACGGCGAAGCGGGTGTTGACATTGGTCTGCCGCGCGGCGACATGGGCGTAGATGCCGTCGAACACCATGCCGCCGTCCAGCCGCTGGTTGAAACCCAGGTGCAGGAAGGTCTTCATGGCATTGCCCGACTGGGACGTGCCCTGTCCGATCACGTGCGTGATGCGGCCCGCCAGCGGATTGGCCCGGCCATCCGCATCGGCGGCCCTGCCGCGGAAGAAGCCCACGGTGTCGCGCAATGCGGCAAGCCCCACGCCCATGACCTTCGGGTCCTTGGCCACATAGACCAGTTCGTACAGATACTGCGGATCGAACCCGCCGCGCAGGCAGACGCTGGCGGGGCTGGGCGTGCCGGGGAAGGGGTTGGCCCCGGTATCGCAGGCGGCGAACTTCCAGTCCGCGGCCGGTATGGCTTCGCGCGGATCCGTCTCGTTGCGGCGGCGCGTGAGCGAATAGCCCGGCTGCGTGTTGTCCAGTGCCGCGGGCTCGTAGGGAATCATGGTGCCGTTGAAGACGCCTCCGGGCAGCGCCATGGCCGCGGCCGCGGCGGTGGGCACCAGCTCCGTGCGGTACGGGCCGGTGATGCTGCTACCGTCGGCGTTGCGGGCCACGGGCACGGTGGCGGTGAGCCGCGCGGGAGAGGTCTTGGGCACGTCGCCCTGCCATGCGGAATAGAGGAAGGTGTAGCCCCGCTCGAAATACACCGCATCGCCCGGCACGGCCGCCGGGTTGGGCAGCGTAAGGATGTTGCCGCGGTTGGGCGCGTCGTAGCGCAGAACGCCGCCGGCCCTGGACATGTCCTTGGGCTTGAGCAACACGAAGTCGGCGCTGTACTCCACCATGCCGCGGCTGTTGCGCGGAGCGAGCTGCAGGTCCTGGATGACCGCGTTGCGCGGGTCCGCCGGATCGAGTTCGCCCTGCACCGTGCCCGACACTTTTTCATACGCGCCCACGCTGCCGTAGCTGCCCGGAAAGTCTTCCGTGGCAGCGATGGTGAGGCGCAGCTTCGGTGCGCCGTCCGCCAGCGTCGATGAACCGCCGCCGCCACATGCGGCCAGCAGCGCGGTGGCCGCGAACGCCGCGGCGGCGGCCGCGGGGAATGGGCGCCGCGGGCGGGCGCGCCGGGATATGGCTTGAGGAAAATGCATGGCGATGTCTCCAGTGTTGTCGTTGTGGAATGCGCAAGCCGCCACCAGGAACGCCGGACTGCGGGGCGCGACCGCCCCTGGCGATGCGCGACGCCATGCGATCCGGGCACGAAGCGCCCTGTGCGGACTGCCGGGCGGCCAGCCCGGCACATCAGGTGGGTGCGGGGCCTATTCCGGATCGATGCCGGCGGCCTTGATCACCTTGCCCCACTTCTGCGTCTCGGCCGCCTGGAAGCGGGCCAGCTCGGCCGACGTGGTGGTCCAGGGCTCTGAGCCGGCGGTGTCGTAGAACGACTTCGCCGCGGCGCTCTGCGTGGCGGCGGTCAACAGCTCGTTCAGCCGCGACACCACGGGTGCCGGTGTTCCGGCAGGCACGTACGCCGCGAACCAGTAGCCCATGTCGTAGCCCTTGACGCCCGCCTCCTCCAGGGTCGGCACGTCCGGCAGCTGCGCGCTGCGCTTCTGCGTGGAGTAGCCCAGCGCGCGCAGCTTGCCCGACTTGATCTGCGGCACGCCGGTGGAGGTGTCGGTGATCATCATGTCGATCTGCCCGCCCAGCAGGTCGGTGATGGCGAGCGGATTGCTCTTGTAGGGCACGTGCAGGATGTCCACGCCGGCCAGTTGCTTGAGCATTTCCCCGGCCATGCGGCTGGAAGAGCTGCCGCTGCCGAAGCTCAGCTTGCCCGGGTTCTTCTTCGCGGCGGCCAGCAGGTCGGCCACGCTGCGGTAGGGTGCACCGGCATTCACCACCAGCACCTGCCCGCCCTTGCCCAGGCCCGTGACGGGCACGAAATCCTTCACCGGGTCATAAGGCAGCTTGCGGTACAGATGCTCGTTGGCCGCGTGGGTGGTGTTCGTCGTGATGAGCACCATGTAGCCGTCCGGCGGCGCCTTGGCCACCGCCTGGGCGGCGATCATGCCGCTCGCGCCGGCCTTGTTGTCCACCACCACGGGCTGCTTCGTATCGGTGGTGGTCGCCTGCCCCAGGGCGCGCGCGAGCTGGTCGGTGGCGCTGCCGGCGGCGAACGGCACCACGAAGGTGAGCGGCTTGGACGGATAGGCGGCCGGCTGGGCCGTGACGGATGCGGCAGGGCCGAACAGGGCGAAGGCGGCTGCCAGGGCCGCGCGGCGGCGCGACAGGCGGAAGGCGGAATGGTTCATGGTGGCGTTGTCTCCTTGTGGATTTATGTGGGAAGGTGCGGGCGCTCCGCCGTCAGGGCGGGCCGGCCAGGTGCTGCGCGAGCGCGGCGGGCACCTGCAGGGGCAGGTCCAGCAGCAGGTAGGCGAGCGCCTTGCCGTGGCTGTCGAGATTGAGGGAATCGTTCACGCCGCCGTCGAGCACGTCGTCGATCACGAAGTTCATCGCGTGCAGCTGCGGCAGCAGGTAGCGGCGCACGCGGCTCGGTTGGCGCTGCTCGAACCGGCGCGCTACGGCGTCTTCGGTCACCTGCTCCACCAGCACGTCCCAGAGCGCCGGATGCCAGGCGATCACACTGATGTTCGAGCGGTTGCCCTTGTCGCCCGTGCGCCCGTGCGCGAGCCGGTAGAGCGGCACGGCGATGTGCTCGCCGGAGGCCGCCTCGGCGGCCGAATGCGGAAGATCCATCGCGTCCGTCCTTTCAATCCATGAACCGGTGACCGGCCGGCACCGACTCGCGCGGCACCAGGCACGACACCATGCCCAGGCGCGGCCGCATGGCGGTGCGCACGCCGCCACCGCCCGCCGGGCCGCAGCAGTACAGGGCCGTGACCTCCCGCACCAGTTGCCGGGCCGCCGCATGGTCGCGGTGCTGCAGCGCTGCGCGCAGCCGCACGTCGCGGGCGTCCCCCGGGAGCGCCTCGTCCAGCCAGCGGCTGGTGTCGTCCCCGAACACGCTGGTCACGCCGATCAGGTCCAGGCGCAGCGGCGCGACGCCGGCCAGGCGCTCGCGCAGTGTCTCGCCCGCCAGCCGCGCCCGCGCCTCGGCCCGGGGGCCGGCGTAGGAGATCTCGCCCTCGGCGAACCAGCCAGCCTCGAAGCACACGTTCACCTTCAGGGCCGCGGGGCGCGGGTGCCCGCGCACGCCCTCGAGCCGCACGCGGCCCGGAGCGATCTCGCGCACCGTCGCGGCGGTGATGTCCGCCACCACGTCGGGGGTGAGATAGGCGGCCGGATCGTGCAGTTCGTACAGCAGTTGCTCCTTCACCGTGCGCTCGTCGATGCGCCCGCCCGTGCCCTCCGGCTTGGACAGCGTGCAGTGGCCGTCGGCATCGATCTCGGCGATGGGATAGCCCAATTGCGCCATGCCGGGCACGTCCTTGTAGCCCGGGTCGGCGAAGTATCCGCCGGTGACCTGCGCGCCGCATTCCAGCAGATGCCCGGCCATGGTGGCGCGGGCCAGGCGGTCCCAGTCGTCGAGCCTCCAGCCGAAATGCGCCAAGGCGGGCCCGACGACGAGCGAAGGATCCGCCACCCGCCCGCACACCACGATATCGGCCCCCTCGCGCAGCGCCCCGGCGATCGGCTCCGCGCCGATATAGGCATTGGCGCTCACCACCGGCTCGGCGGGCAGCGCGGCGCCCAGGGCGCCGGACAGCAGCGGCTGGTGGCCTGGACCGCTCAGGTCGTCGCCGTGCACCACGGCCACGCGCGGGCGCCGCAGGCCGAGTTCAGCGGCCAGCTGGTGGATGCGGCGCGCGGCACCTTCCGGATTCGCGGCGCCGAAATTGCTCACGATGCGGATCCCGTGCTCCAGGCAGAGCGCGAGCACCGGGCGCAGCAACTCGTCGAGCAGCGTTTCGAAACCGGCCTGCGGGTCCGTCCTGCGGGCCAGTTGCGCGAGGGCCAGCGTGCGCTCCGCGAGCGTCTCGAAGATGAGCACGGCCGGGCCGCCACTGCCGATCAGTGCCCGCACCACGGGCAGCGCGGCATCGGTGCGGTCGCCCGAAAAGCCGGCCGCGCAGCCGATGCGCAAGATGTCTCCATTCGCCATGCGTTGTGGTCTCCTGGACCCAATGTAGGCGCCGCGACTTGTTTCGTGAAATAGATTGTTAAGATGGATTCATCCGTTTTTCCGATCAATCCACCGGCCGCATCCGCCACGCCGCCCTGCCCCGTCCCATGCATCTTTCCAGCCGCCACATCGATGCGTTCCTGGCACTGGCGCAGGAGCGCAGTTTCACGCGGGCGGCGGGCCTGTGCCATCTTTCGCAGCCGGCGTTCAGCGCCCTCGTGCGCTCGCTGGAGGAAGGCCTCGGGCTGCGCCTGTTCGACCGCAGCACGCGCCATGTGGAGCTGACCCCGGAGGGCCTGCAGTTCCTGGAGTCCGCGCGGCGCCTGCGCGCGGAGATCGACAGCGCGATCGGCCTGGCGCGCGATGCGGCTCAATTGCGGCGCGGCCGGGTGTCCCTGGCGCTGCTGCCCTCGCTGGCAGCCGGCTGGCTGCCCGGGATCCTGGCCGGGTTCCGGGCCGACCATCCCCGGATCGAGCTCGACATCGCCGACGTGCTGTCCGAGCCCTGCATCGAACGCGTGGCATCGGGCCGGGCGGACTTCGCACTGGCAGCCATCCGAGCAGACACCCCCTCCCTGCAGGCCGAAGCGTTCTGCAGCGACGGCTTCCATCTCGTATGCCGCGCCGACCACCCGCTCGCGAAACGCCGTCGCCGCGGCGGCCTGCAGGTGCAGGACCTCGCGCCCTGGCCGTTCGTGCACCTCGCGCGCACCAGCAGCGTACGGCAGTACCTGGAGGCTGCCATCCATCCCCATGCCATGAACACGCTGATGGAGGTGGAACAGCTCGCCACCGTCATGGGCATGGTGCGGGCGGGCATCGGCATCAGCGTGGTGCCCACGCTCACGCTCTTCCATTTCTCGCAGCCCGGCCTCGTGACGCGGCCGCTGTCGCTGCCGGCGCTGACGCGCCAGATCTTCCTGGTGCGCCGCCGCGACCGGGAGTTGTCCGTCGCCGCCCGGGAGCTCTATCGCAGGGTGATGGAATGTCGCCCGGCAGTGTGAGAATAGCCAGCCACAGCCCAGCAGCGCCCCGCCCATCCATGTCCACCGCCCCTCCGGAACCGTCGTTGCCTTCCGCTCCACCGCAGGGATCCGGCCCGGACCGCTCCCTGCCACTCGCCGTCGGCTTCGTCGTCCTGGTGGCCTTGCTGCTCATCGGCTCGAACGTGTGGCTGGCCTGGCGGGCCCAGCAGGCCGAATGGCAGCAGGCACAGGTCTTCGCCAAGAACCTGTCCCGGGCCGTGGCGCAGCAGATGGACGGCCTTGCCACGGAGGTGGGTCGCGCGCTGGTTTCCATCCAGTACGAACTGGAGCGCGACGACCTGTCGCCCGCGCAACTGGACACGCTGCAGCCCGTGCTGGTCAACCAGGTGTCCCTGGCGGAACACCTGCATGGGCTGTTCGTCTTCGGCAAAAACGGTGAATGGCTCGTGCACAGTCTGCCGATACCGCCTCCGGCAGCCAACAATTCCGACCGCGAATACTTCGTCCACCACCGCGACAATCCCAGCACCCTGACCTACGTCAGCAAGCCCCTGAAGAGCCGGACGACGGGGGAATGGGTCATCCCGCTGTCCCGCCGCATCAACGATGCCCAGGGCGGGTTCGCGGGCGTGGTGCTCGCCACCCTGCGCGTCCGGCACGTGCAGCAGGTGCTGCAGGGCTTCGACGTGGGACACAAGGGCGCCATCGCGCTGCTGCGGACCGACGGCACCGTGCTGACGCGCGAGCCCTTCCGCGTGGAAGACCTCGGGCGCATGCTGCCGGTTTCGCAGCTGCAGCAATTCCTCAGCTCCCGATCGGGCATCTCCGTCATGCCGTCGCCCATCGACGGCGTGGTGCGCCTCGTCAGTTTCGAGTACGCGCGCAATGTCCCGCTCGCTGCGGCCGTGGCGCTGTCCGAGGATGAGATCCTCGCGGAGTGGCGCAGGGCCACGGCCGTGCAGTTCGCAGGCATCCTGCTCCTGCTCGCCGTGATCGGCCCTGCGGGGGTCTACCTGATCCGCACCGTGAAATTGCGGCGGGATGCCGACCTCCGGCTGCGCACGACTCACGAGGCGCTGGTCGAGGCGCACGCGCGCATGGAGCACATGGCAGAGCACGACGGACTCACCGGAGTGCACAACCGGCGGGCCTACGACCGGCGCATCCGCGAAGTGATGGCGCAGTGCCGGCGCTACCAGCGGCCTGTTTCGGTGGTGATGTTCGACGTCGATTTCTTCAAGCGCTACAACGACGCCCTGGGGCACCTGGAGGGGGACGAATGCCTGCGCCGTGTGGCGCACGCGCTGGCGGGATCGATCCGCCGGCCCGGGGACTTCATCGCCCGTTATGGCGGCGAGGAGTTCGCCATCGTCCTGCCGGAAACCGATGCGCCGGGCGCCCTGCAGGTGGCCCAGGCCGCCCGCTCCGCGGTCATCGCCCTGCGCCTGCCGCACCCCGGCAGCCCCTCCGGCCACGTCACCGTGAGCGGGGGCGTCGCCTGCTGCCCGGGGCTCGCACCTGAAACGCCGGAAGAACTGCTGGGCCGCGCCGACACGGCCCTCTACGAAGCCAAACAGCAGGGCCGCGACCGGATCGTGGTGGCGGGCGGACAGCAGCCCGCCACCCCCCGATCCGGCGCGGGGCATTGACACCCGCCGGAAGGAAGGACCGCGGCCCGGAAACAGGCCGGGGCCGGACAACGCTCAGCGGTTGGCGCAGAAGCCGAACTGCACGCTGGCACCGGCCTGCAGGGTGCGGTTCCAGGCCGCACCCTGGGCAAGAAGCTCGTTGCCCGTCTGGGTCACCTGGGAGTCCCAGGCGTTATAGACCGTTCCCGCCACGGGAATGCGCACGGCCCAGTCCACCGGACCGGCATTGGGATTGGTCACGGTCACATTCAGGCAATAGCCCTGGCCCCAGTCGCTGTTGACACTGGTGGCATAGGTGACCGGGCCGGTGGCGGGCGCCGGCGGCGTGGAATCCGGTACGGACCAGGCCGAACCGGCTGCGGGCAGCACCGAGGGGAACTGCACGCCCAGCGGCAGCTCGGGCCCCACGCTCAGCGGCACGCCGGACACCTCCAGCACCTGGCCGAACACATCGGTGATTTTCAGGTCGAACGGCCCCGGTCCCATGCCGCCCGGCGCGAGGAAGTAGTTGTACATCTGCCGCTCCAGCGGCACATAGGTACCGCCCGAACCGCTCGTGCGATAGGCGAGCGATGCCACCGCATTGCGCTGGTTGCGCACCTGCAGGGCGCTCCACGAAGCGCTCGAGCCTTCCTTGAAAACCACGGACGCCTGCGCATCGGGCCCCGACACATAGCGCCAGCGCAGCGAGACGATGCCCGCTTCCATCGGGGCGATCTGCGCGAAAGCCGGGATCGCCAGATCCAGCCCGTGCGGCGGGCAGTCGGGGCAGCGGTTGTCCACGCGCACCACCACCTTCTTCGACGTCGCGGGGTTCAGCACCTCGAGGTAGGCCCCGCACGCCTGCGAGCCCTGGTAGTCGGAATCATTGATGGCGACGGTCAACACATGCTCCGGAAACGGCAGGCTGCAATTGCCGCCGCCATCGTAGCCATAGAACGTGCCGCGCCCGGTATAGGTCTCCCCCGGAGTGCCTTGCGCGGCCACCGGCAGCGCGACAGCCAGCGCCAGCCAGCCCAAAGCCCGCGCGCAGCGCGGGCCGAATACGGAAAACAGAGATTTCGACATGGGTCCCTCCCGACATGGTGCGGCGCCTGGCGACCATCGCCAGCGTCCGCCGTCGGCCCGGAGGACGGAGCGGTCATCGCGCTCCGCCCTGCCCGGGCCTCCCATGCCGGTTGTACCCGGCCGGTACTCACCAGGGAATCATGAATGCGAAGAGAATCACCGCCAAAGCGATGCCGGCGACCCACAGGGTGCGGGCACTGGCGAACCGGTTGCGGCTCGAGGACGTGGGGACGGCGCCAGCCGAGTTGCGTGGTGCGTTCATGGGATCTTCTCCATCGACGGTTTGTGAGGATCCCAAGGTAACCCGTCGCGCCTCGCGCCCCGCGTCGGACAAGGCCATGCGCACGGGTCGCGCAATGTCCCGACCCGCCGCACGCCGCTCAGATCCACTCGTCCTGCGCCGGCGCATCGGCCGGAAAGAAGTTGAGGTACTGCACCAGGCGGGGCCGGTCTTCGGTGTTCGGCCGGCTGCCGTGCGGCAGGGCGTGGTGCCAGATGATGAGATCGCCGGCGCGCCCGGCGATGGGCATCGCGCCCAGCGCCTGGAGGTCCTGCATGCGGGCGGATGCCGGCCCCCCGGGCAGACCGTCCAGCCATGCCCCGAGCCGGTGGTGGAATCCGGGCACGAGGGTGAACGCCCCCTGTTCCGCCCGGGTGTCCGCCAGGTACAGGATGCCCTGCGTGCCGAAAGGCACCGGCATCCGCAGGCTGACGTCCCAGTGCAGGTGCGGGCCGCGGAACCGGTGGGAAGGCGTTTCCGGGGCATTGAACCCCACGCGGTCGGTGGTGCACCACAGGTCCGCCGTGCCCCACAGCTGGGCGAACGCCTTGTGGATGCGCAGGTTGCGCCGGTTGCGCTCCAGGGCCTCGTGCTGGAATAGCTGCACCATGATGCCGTGGTCGTTGAAGGGATACCAGCTGGCGGGATCCTCCGGCCGCGCGCCGAGAAACGTCCAGATGGCCCCGGCCGCGGCAGCGGTATCGTCCGGAGGTATGGCGTCGTGCAGCACCACATAGCCCTGCGCCTCCCAGGAGGCCAGGTCGTCCTCGGACAGCACCGGCTCCATGCGATCCACCTCGGCAATCAACTGCCGAGCTTCGGGCGGTGGAGGCAGCCCTGCCAGTGCGGCCTCCAGCCGTGCCACCCGGTCCGTGGGCGGGTCCCCCGCCGTTTCCTGCAGCCACCGCGCAAAGTCATGGAAGTCCGCTGCGTCGTTCCGGCCGAACCACGCATGGAACGGCTCGATCCCGATGCCCAGGGCATGCAGCACCCAGTGGTCCTCGCGCCACTGCCGCATCGGCACCTCTTGCGCACGCCCCCGTCGCGCCAGCGCCATGCGCGACCACGCGCCTTCGAGGGCAGCGATGCCCTGCCATCCGGCCGCATGTGCGCTGCCGACGGGATCCGCCGATTCCTTGCCGCCTGGACCGTCTCCACCATCCCTCATCGTCCCTCCGCGCCTCTCGCCCGCAAAATTGCCTGCACATTCTCTCCAGATGCAGGGCACACGGAAGGGGGACGGGCCGGGTTCTCCGGCGGGATGGCGATCAGCGCGCGGGCACGGCCTCGGCGCTGCCCGGCACTTCCGCTTCGGTGCGCCGCTCCACCGCATCGGCATGCAGCGCTTCGTTGAACTGGTCCACCACCATGGCCCAGGGCGCGTCGGCCTTGAGCTGCTCCGCCAGGAACTGGCGCTGCGCATCGTTCCAGAAGGGCGCATCGGCCACCTGCACCCCGGCACCGAGCTGGTGGGTATGGATGAAGCGGGTGATGGCGTCCGGGTCTTCCTCCAGGCCCAGTTGCAGGAACAGGTTGGTCATCGTCGGTTCGGTGGTGATCATGGGAAGGCTCCTGGTGTGCTATCGATGCACCGACCTTAGGGCGTGCCGGCAGGCCGGCACGTCAGACAACGCAGCGTTGGCCGGTCAGGGCGGACACGGCCGGCAGCATCTGTTGCGTGCGCAAGCCCTGGCAGGGCACCGGCGCGGGTTCTAATCGGAGGATGGTCCAGCAGAAGCAACCGCGCAGAAAGAAATCCTCCCGCTCCCCGTCCATCACCCTCCTGCACCGGTCCTCCGGCCGCATGCGCCGGCTGCTGGTCTCCCTGTTCAGCTGCGCGGTCGTGGGCCTGCAGGTCACGAGCTGCGGCATCCACCCCACGCAGGGCCCCTGGCCCGGCAACGCCGCCCAGCCCACGCGCGCCGGCCAGTTCACGGAGTGCCGCCAGCACTTCGCCGGCGGCGTGCCGCCCCTCACCCCCGATGCGCCCCGGCTGCGCGAGCTGTGCTTCGACGCCTTCGCGGTGCTGCACAGCGGCAACACGCGCACCCCCGTGTATGTGGCCGAGCGGCTCAACCGCCAGATCCTGCAGCAGGCCCGGCAGCAGCACCGCACCGACCACTTCTACGCGGACGCGCGGCTGCCGCGCGGCGAGCGCGCCGAACTCGAGGACTACCGCGGCTCGGGCTATGCCCGCGGCCACATGGCGCCCGCGGGCGACATGGGCACGCCCGAAGCCATGGCGCAGTCCTTCAGCCTCGCCAACATGGTGCCGCAGGACCCGAAGCAGAACAGCGGCCCCTGGTCACGGATCGAAGAGGACACGCGCCGCTATGCACTGCGCGCGCGCGGCGACGTGTATGTCATCACCGGCCCCGTCTTCGAGCCCGGAGCCAGGACCATCGGCGCCGGACAAGTGGCCGTGCCATCACACCTGTTCAAGCTGGTGTACGACGCCGAGACCGGTCGCTCGTGGGCGCACTGGCAGCAGAATGCGCCCGGCGCCACTGCAGGCCCGCCCATCACCCTGCAGGAGGTGGAGCGCCGCACCGGCATGCGGCTGCTGCCCTCCCCGGCGCCCGCGCATTGACGCATCTCCGGAAACGCCCCCTTCCCACCTGCCCTTCAATGGCTGTATATTCATACAGTCATTGCTACTTCAGGAGAAAAGGCATGCCCGAAACCGCCACCCTCGCCTACACCGTCGCCCTGTGCGATTTCCCCGAACTGCCGCAGCGCGAGCGCACCGCCGCAGAGGCCCGCTACGCCCGGGTGCTGGAGCGCCAGCTCGGCGGCCCGGAAGGCGTGGCCGGATCGCTCGCCGCAGTGCAGTGCCTGCAGGACGGCGACGAGGCCCCCGAAGGCACGGACCCGATGGCCACCATCAACCGATGGGCCCGCGCGGCGGCGGCCGCGCGCACCGCCGGCATGCAGGGCCTGGGGGAGTCGGAAGGAGCGTATTTCGAGGTGCGGCTGGCCTGACGGCCTTCGGGCTGCCAGCCTGCGGGAGGACAATGCCGGGCTCCTTCCCATCCCTACCGGAGCCACGACATGACCTCCGCACTTCCCGCGCAGGCCGCGGCCTTGCACGCCTGCGACCAGGCAGCCACGGCCCATGCCCTGCCATTCGCTACGCTGGTGCCGGCCATCGAGGCCGCCGCCGTCGAATTCCACCGCGGTGAGATCGCCAGCCCGGAACGCCTCGCGCTGCCGCTGGGCCAGGGCGGCGTGTTGCTCAGCATGCCGGCGGTGGCGCACGACCTCGGCATCCACAAGCTGGTCACCGTGCAGCCGGGCAACGCCGCCCGGGAGTTGCCGACACTGCACGGCATCGTCACGGTGTGCGATGCGCCGTCCGGCCGGCCGCTGTGCCAGCTCCATGGCCCGGAACTCACGGGCCGCCGCACGGCGGCCGTCTCGATGGTGGCGCTGGGCCGGCTGCTGGGGCAGGCACCACGGCAGGTACTGCTCATCGGCACGGGCGTGCAGGCCCGGCACCACCTCCAGGCCATACGGGAGCTGCACCCCGCCTGCAAGGTGCTCGTTCGTGGCCGGACCGCCGTGGCGGCGCAGGCTTTCTGCACGCAGGCCGCAGCGCCCTCCGCCGTCCAGCCCTGCACCGGGGCCATTCCGGACGCGGTCGATGCGGTCATCGCGCTCACCACCGCCACAGCCCCCATCTACGACGAGCCCGCCCGCGCCGGGCGCGTGGTGATCGGCGTCGGCGCCTTCAGGCCCGGCATGGCCGAGATCGGCGCCACCACCCTGCAGGGCAGCGACCTGTACGCCGACGACCCGGCGGGCGCCCGGCACGAGGCTGGCGACCTGATCCGCGCACAGGTGGACTGGAGCAGCGTCCATCCGCTCGCGTCGCTGATCATGGCCGGGCCCGACCGCAGCCGTCCGGCGGTCTTCAAGAGCGTGGGCACGGCCGCCTGGGATCTCGCGGCCGCGCGGGTCGCCATCCGGTCGCTCGGCATCGCCGTGTGATCTGCACCACCTCGTTTTCTGCGGGCACTGCGCCAGAGCGCACCGAAAGCGTGCGCACAATCGGGGGTTTTTGCCGGGACGCCCAGCCACGAGCCAAGCGGCCCCTTCCGGCCTGCCGGGGCACCAGGCCCATCCGATCGCCGTGCCCCATCCCTGCATCACAAGGAACAACATGCCACTGAGCAAGACCCGAAAGATTTTCCGCCTGACCGCCATGGCCCTGGGACTGGCCTGCGCGGTTGCCCATGCCCGGGCACAGGAACGTGTCCGCATCGGCTTCATGAGCCCCGTCACGGGCCCGCAGGCGGCCAACGGAGGAAACAACCGCGACGGCGCGCTGCTCGCCATCAAGGAACTGAACGCCAAGGGCGTCAAGGTGGCCGGCAAGCCCGTGGTGTTCGAGCTGGACATCAACGACGACGTGGCCGACCCCAAGCAGGGCGTGCAGGTCGCCCAGACCCTGGCCGACAAGAAGATCCGCTTCGTGCTCGGCCCCTACAACTCGGGCGTCACGGTGCCGGCCGCCCGGGTGCTGAACGACTCGGACATCCTCACGCTCACCGTGGCCTCCAACCCGAAGATCACGGAACTCGGCTACGGCACGCTGTTCCGCATCGGCGCCAGCGACAACCAGCTGGGCACCAAGATGGCCACCTACGCGGCGCAGGACCTGAAGCTCAAGACGGTGGCCGTGATCGACGACCGCACCGCCTACGGCCAGGGCGTCGCGCGCGAATTCACGGCGCAGGCCAGGCGCCTGGGCCTGCAGGTGGTCGCCACCGAATTCACCACCGACAAGGCCACGGATTTCAGCGCCATCCTGACCAACATCCGCGGCGCCAAGGCCGAGGCCGTGTTCTACGGCGGCTACTCGCCCCAGGGCGGCCCGCTGCTCAAGCAGATGCGCGCTCTCGGCATCACCGGCCCCCTGCTCGGGGGCGATGGCATCTGTTCCACCGAAACCGCCAACCTGGCCCAGCTCACCGATGACCTGAACGTCTATTGCACCCAGGGCGGCTCGATGCTGGACAAGAGCGACAAGGGCCAGAAGTTCGCCGAGCGCTACCGCGCCGAATACAAGCGCGACCCGCTCACCTATGCCGCCGCCTTCTACGACGGCATGCACCTGCTGGCCAATGCCATGGAGACTGCCCAGTCCACCACCGACACGAAGAAGATCGCGCAGGCGATCGCCAACGGCAAATATGCCGGCGTGACCGGCGAGTTCTCGTACGACGCGAAACACGACCTGAAGTCGTCGGCGGTGACGGTGTACACCTTCAAGGGCAAGGACGTGGTGCCGCTGAAGAGCCTGTGACCAGGATGGGCCCCGGCTCCACCCGGGGCCGGGGCCTGGAGCAAACCTTTCGGCAGTAATGCCGCTGCGGCGTCAGGCGTCAGGCGTCAGGCCATCGAACCCAGCAACTCCAGCGTGCGCGCATCCTTCACGCCATCGAAGTACCGGGCCAGCACGGCATCGAAACAGCTGCCCGGTTCTGCGACTTCGGCGAACAGCGTCATGCTGGAGCGGAGCTTGATGTCGTCGGGGGAACCGAAGATCCCATGGGCGGACAGGCCGTGATCCAGGCCGAGCAGGACGCGGCAGGCTTCGCACAGGCGCTCGCCGAGCACGGGATGCTCCAGGTAGGCCGCGGCCTCCGCGCGGCTCTGGATGGCGTAGCGTTGCGCCATGTCGCTGTGGCCCAGGCCCTGGATCTGGGGGAAGATGAACCACATCCAGTGGGAGCGCTTTTTCCCGGCGTTCAGTTCAGACAGTACCCGGTCCCAGACAGGTTCCTGGGCATCGATGAAGCGGTCAAGGAGGACGGACGTGGGCATCGGCCCATTCTAGAAGCGCACCCCAAAAAAGCGGCCCGTGGAACGCGATGCCAGGCAAGCCTTGCTTTGGACAAGAGCCATTCGGACACGGCCTGTCAGACCGCCAGCCTTCGGAAAATAAAAAACCCTGCTACGTTTTGCATAGCAGGGTTTCCTGATTTTTGGTAGGACGTACAAGATTCGAACTTGTGACCAACGGATTAAAAGTCCGCTGCTCTACCAACTGAGCTAACGTCCCAACATTGCTGCCACGGCCCGGAAGCCGCAACAGCAAAGACTCAAATTATAGCGCCACTTTGGGGCCCGAACCAGATTCGGCGAGCCGGTCGAGCACCCAGCCCGCGGCACACTGGCCGAAGGTGGCGGTGACCGACACCACCGATCCGTAGCCGTGGCAGTTCAGGGTGCCATCGGCGCCGGCATCCACCGCGCACGAGGCATGCGGAGGCGCCACGGCTTCGCGGCTGAACACGCAGGTGATGCCGATCCGGCGCCCCTCGCGCGCGGCGCCGTGCTGCTTGCGCAGGCGGTAGCGCAGCTGCGCGAGCAAGGGATCGTGCGTGGTCCGGGAGAGATCGTCGATGTCCACCTTGTGGGCCAGGCGCTTGCCGCCGGCCGCGCCCACGCTGATGAAGCGGTGGTGGCCATGGCGCAGCCTTAGCGCCCAGGCGGCCATGGCCGCCTTGGCGTGGACCTGGTCGCAGGCATCGATGACCGCGTCCACGCCCTCGGGAAGGATGCCGGGCCAGTTGCCGGGCTCGACGAATTCCTCGATGCAGCGGACATCGCAGCCCGGGTGGATGAGCGCGATGCGGTCGCGCATGGCTTCCACCTTGGCCTGCCCCACGGTGGTGGACAGGGCATGGATCTGGCGGTTCACGTTGGATTCCGCCACGTTGTCGAGATCGATGAGCGTGAGCCGCCCCACCCCGCTGCGGGCCAGGGCCTCGACGGCCCAGGAGCCGACACCGCCCACGCCGACCACGGCCACATGGGCCGCACGGATGCGGGCGGCGCCCTCCACGCCGTAGAGGCGCTCCAGCCCGCCGAAGCGGCGGCGCAGGTCGGCGTCGAGGGGGAAGAGATCTTGCGCTCCCGGGCCAGGGCCCGAGGAAGGGAATGCAGAGGGCCGGGCCGTCTCCAGCGCCGCCCCCTGCGCATGCTGCTGCACCGGCGTGCTCACTTGAGCCGCGCGAGGCGTTCCTTGGCCGCGGCAGCGGCTTCGGACTGCGGATAGGCGCGCAGCAGGTCTTCCAGCGTCTTGCGCGCGGCGCGCGTGTCCTTCAGCTCGATCTGGCAGTTGGCGATCGACAGGGCGGCTTCCGGTGCGCGCGCATGGTCGGGCGACGCGGCCAGCAGGGCCTTGAAGTTGTTGATCGCTTCCTTGTAGTCGCGCGTGGCGTACTGGGCGTTGCCCAGCCAGAACCGGGCCGAGGGCACGTAGCCGCTGCGGGGATACTGGCGCAGGAAGTTGCCGAAGGCGGACACGGCATCGGGGAACTTGCCCGAGCGGAACACGGCCAGAGCGGCTTCGAAGTCGCGCTTTTCCGTGGGATCGGCCTGGAATTCCTGGCCGTCCATGGTCACCTTGGCGGGTTCGAACTGCTTGAGGCGTTCGTCCACGCCCTGGGCGATGTCCTTCTGCCGGCGTTGCAGGTCGGCCACGTCGCGCTGCAGCTGCTCGTTCTGGCCGCGCAGGCTGGCCTGCTCGGAGCGCAGGGTTTCGATCTGCGATTGCAGGTCGATGAGGCTGCGGCGCATCTGGGACGTCTCGTCCGAACTGCGGCGCTGGTCGCCGCCCAGTTGCTGCTGGAGCGCATCGACGCGCTGGCGCAATTCGAGGATGGCGCGGCGGGCCTCGTCGTCCTCGAAGAGCGCGGCATGGCTGGCCGTGGCACCGAAGCCGGCCGCCAGCGACAGCGCGGCGAGCGCCGCCGCCTTGCGGACGCGCTCACGCGTCCGCTGCTGCACGGTGGAGATGGCCATCAACGGTAGGACAGTTCAACGCGGCGGTTCTGCGAGAAGGCGTCTTCCGTGTTGCCTTGCACCGCGGGCTTTTCCTTGCCGAAGCTCACGGCTTCCATCTGGGCGTCGGGCACGCCCAGCAGGCCCAGCGCGCGGCGCACGGCCTCGGCACGCTTCTGGCCCAGGGCCAGGTTGTATTCGCGGCCGCCGCGGTCGTCGGTGTGGCCTTCGATCATGACCTTGCGGCCCTGGCTGGCCTTGATGAACCTGGCGTGCTGCTCGATGAGCGACTGGTACTCGGGCTTCACGACGTAGCTGTCGAAGTCGAAGTACACGATGCGGGCCACGCCGACCGGGCCGGCAGCGTCGCGCGCCGACTGGTTCAGGTCCACGGGAGCGACGCCGCTCTGGGAATTTCCGTTGGCATTGGCACCGTTGGGGGCCGTGGAGGTCGCGCCCTTGTTCTCGACGGGCACATCCTCCAGCTTCACGCCGGAGCTGCAACCGGCCATGAGGGCGGCGACGGTGAGGGCCAGGGAAATGCGTTTGAAGGGAAGATTGATCATTGGGATGGTTCTCCTAGTCCGGATAAGGCGTTACTGTCGAGTCTGAAAAACGAAAAAGATTCAAATTATTGTTTCTGGAACGGACCCCAGTCCGGCTCACGGATATCGCCGCTCTGGCCCGCCAGGCGGGCCTTGATCTTGCCGTCCAGCGTGGTGGTCATCAGCGCTTCGCGGCCCTGCTGCTGGGTCGCATAGACGATGAGTTTGCCATTGGGCGCGAAGCTCGGGCTCTCATCGGCCGTGGTGTCGGTGATGGCGGTCACGCTGCCGGACGTCAGATCCATGACGTGCAGTTTGAAAGCCCCTCCCACACGGGAGATGTAGGCCAACCACTTGCCGTCGGGGCTGATGCTCGGAGAAATGTTGTAGGTGCCCGTGAAGGTGACGCGCTCGGCGCTTCCACCCGTGGCGGGCACGCGGTAGATCTGCGGGGCGCCACCGCGGTCGCTCACGAAATAGATGCTGCGGCCGTCGCTGGAATAGGTGGGCTCGGTGTCGATGCCCGAACTCTGCATCAGACGGCGCGGCTCGCCGCCGTTGGCGTCGATCGTGTAGAGCTGGGAGCTGCCGTCGCGGCTGAGGGTGACGGCGAGCGTACGGCCGTCCGGCGACCAGGCGGGCGCGCTGTTGGAGCCGCGGAAGTTGGCGATCAGGCGGCGCCGGCCGGTCGAGACGTCGTGCACATACACCACGGGCTTGCGCGACTCGAACGACACGTAGGCGAGCTGCGTGCCGGAGGGCGACCAGGCCGGCGAGATGATGGGCTCGGGACTGGAGAGCGCCGACTGGGCGTTCTCGCCGTCGGCGTCCGCCACCCACAGGCTGTAGCGGCTGCCGGCCTTGGTGACGTAGGCGATGCGGGTCGAGAAGATGCCGCGCTGGCCGGTGAGCTTCTCGTACACGTAGTCGGCGATGCGGTGGGCGACGAGCCGCAGGTCGGCCTGCGTGACCACGAAGCTCTGGCCGCCCTTGTCTTCGCCGCGCACCGTCTCCCAGAGGCGGAAGCGCACATCGTAGCGGCCGTCGGGCAGGCGCGTGATGCTGCCGGTGGTGAGCGAATCGGCGCCCTTCTGCTTCCAGAGGGCGACATCGGGGCGGGAGTTTTCGTCCAGTTGCGGACCGGAGGCGTCCACGGCGCGAAACTGGCCGCTGCGCTCCAGGTCGGCCTGCACAATGGCGGAGATCTTCTGCGGCGCGCTTTCTTCGCCGCGGAACGGCGCGATGGCGGTCGGCAGCTGGGTCAGGCCCACGCCGGTGATCTCTACGCGGAACTGCGCGAAGGCGGGAAAGGAGGCTGCGGAGGCGAGGGCCACGATGGCGTGGCGGCGCGTGGCGTGCGGCAGGGCCGCGGCGAGGGGATGGGATGGGCGGTCTGAAGTCATTGACAGCGTTGGGATACCGGGCCATTCGCCGGAGGGAAACCGGAAAGGTCAGGGGCCGAATGTTACACACAGGGCGGACAGCCCTGTGACAAACTGTGCAAGTTGCCGGCGCGGTCCTACGTAGAATCCGCCCTTCATGCAAGCCTCCGCCCCCCAGGGATCCCCCGCGACGGACACCGCCGCGGCTCCCGCATCCGCCCCCCCTTCCCTGTTCGCGCGCCTGCGGCGCATGTCCTCGTACTTCGGGGGACAGCGCCTCGCCTGGTCGCTGGCGGTGCTGGCCACCGTGGTGGCCGCGGTGACCGAGCCGCTGATCCCCGCGCTGCTCAAGCCCTTGCTCGACCAGGGCTTCACGGAAGGCTCGCTCAAGCTCTGGCTGGTGCCGGTGGCCGTCATGGGGGTGTTCTTCATACGCGGTCTCGCGCAGTTCGGCGGGCAGTACGCCCTGGCCCGCATCGCCAACGAAGGCATGCTGAAGCTGCGCGAGACGCTGTTCGAGCGCCTGCTGTCGGCGGAGATGGCGCTGTTTTCCCGCCAGTCGGCGAGCACCCTGTCGAACACGGTGGTGTACGAAGTGCAGAACGGCGCCACGCAGCTGGTGCAGGCGCTGCTGGGCATTTCGCGCGATGGCTTCACGCTGGTGGCGCTGCTGGTGTACCTGCTCTACCTGAACTGGCAGCTGACGCTCATCGTCGCGTTCCTGGTGCCCGGCGTGGCCTGGATCATGAAGACGCTGTCGCGCCGCCTCTACCAGATCACCAAGAGCAGCCAGGAGGCGACGGACCAGCTCGCCTACGTGGTGGAGGAAAACGTGCTGGCCCACCGCATGGTGCGGCTGCACAGCGCCCAGCCCGGGCAGGCGCGGCGTTTCGGGGTGCTCAGCCAGAGCCTGCGGCGCCTGGCGATCAAGGCCACGATCGCCTCGGCCGCGATGACCCCGCTGACGCAATTGCTGGCCGCGGCGGCGCTGTCGGCCGTGATCTGCGTGGCGCTCTGGCAGAGCCACATCGGACAGACGCGGGAAGTGACCGTGGGCGGCTTCGCGGCCTT
Source organism: Acidovorax sacchari (assembly GCF_042847045.1). Classification (NCBI taxonomy): domain Bacteria; kingdom Pseudomonadati; phylum Pseudomonadota; class Betaproteobacteria; order Burkholderiales; family Comamonadaceae; genus Acidovorax; species Acidovorax sacchari. Next base: position 2,126,713 of record NZ_AP035783.1, on the reverse strand, counting down.
CATGGCGGCGATGCTGATGCTGATCGCGCCCATCCGCCGGCTGGCGGACGTGGCCAACCCGCTGACGCGCGGCGTCGCCGCGCTGGAGCGCGGCCTGGTACTGCTGGAGAGCGCACCGGCCGAGTCGGGCGGCCAGCACGCGCCGAAGGAGCGGGCACAGGGAGCGCTGGAGCTCGAGGGCGTGACGGTGGCTTTCGGTGCCGAGCAGGCGCCCGCGCTGGACCGGCTGCACCTGTCGGTGCGGCCCGGCGAGGTCGTCGCGCTGGTGGGTCCCTCGGGCGCCGGCAAGACCACGCTGGTGAACCTGCTGCCGCGCTTCCTGCAGCCCACCGAGGGACGCGTGCTGCTCGACGGCCGGCCCCTGGAGGAATGGAACCTGTCCGCGCTGCGCTCGCAGTTCGCCATGGTGAGCCAGGACGTGGTGATGTTCAACGACACCGTGGCGGCCAACGTGGCCCTGGGCGCGGACGTGGACGAGGCACGCGTGCAGGCCTGCCTGGAAGCGGCCAACCTGTCGGCGCACGTGGCGTCGATGCCCCAGGGCATGCACACGCTGGTGGGCCACAACGCCGTTCAGCTCTCCGGCGGCCAGCGCCAGCGCCTGGCGATCGCGCGGGCACTCTACAAGGATGCGCCGATCCTGATCCTGGACGAGGCCACCTCGGCCCTCGACACCGAATCCGAGCGGCTGGTGCAGGATGCCCTGCAGCGCCTCATGCGCGGGCGCACCACGCTGGTGATCGCGCACCGTCTCTCCACCATCGAGCATGCCGACCGGGTGGTGGTGATGGAGCGCGGCCGCATCGTGGAACAGGGCACGGATGCCGAACTGCAGGCGCGCGGCGGGCTCTATGCGCGCCTGAAGGGCTCCGCCCTCGCGGGCGGCTGAGGGACGGCCTCCACCCGCTACCCGGTCACCACTTGCCGCGGTTGGGCTGGCGGCGCTGCAGGGCCTGCGCGACGAGGTCCACCATGTCCTGCCGCGCAGCGCGCCGGGCGAAGTCCGCGGCGGTGAGGCCGAGCTGGTTCTTGATGGTGGGGTCCGCGCCCTGCTCCACCAGGAAGCGCGCCACGTCGGCCCGGCCATAGCTCACGGCCATCATGAGCGGCGTGGTGCCGTTGGGGGACTCGGCGTCGATGTAGGCGCTCTGGTCGATGAGCAGGCGGGTGATTTCCAGCTGCTGGTCGGTGGTGCCGGAAGCGGCATAGTGCAGCGGGGTCCAGCCGGTCTTGTTGACGTCGCCATCCTTGGCGATGAGCGCGCGCACGGCGGCGACCTGCCCGCGCAGGCAGGCGATCATGAGCGGGCTTTCGTCCTTGGAGTTGCGCGTTTCCACCTTGATGCCGGGCGCGGCCATGAGCGCGTCGAACGCCCGCATCGAGCCCTGCTGCAGGGCCAGCGTGAGGCCGACGTCGCCCTTCGGGTTGCGCGTGTTGGGATCGAACCCGCGCCGCACGAGCGCGGTGATGTCGTCGCCCTGGTCGCGCACGATGGCGGTGAAGAAATCGTCATAGGCGCCTGCGTGCGCGCAGGCGGCACACAGGCCCGCGCCGGCCAGCGCAGCGGCGGAGACGAACAGGCGCCGCGACAGGTGGCGAAGCTGCGTCATGGAGCATCCTTTCGGAAAAAGAGCGTGTCGAAATTCCGGCTCGTGGCCTCGCCCACGGCCTCGGCCTGCATGCCCCTAAGCGCCGCGATCTGCTGCGCCACGAAGGGCACGTAGGACGGGTTGTTGGTCTTGCCCCGGTAGGGCACGGGCGCGAGGTAGGGGCTGTCGGTCTCGATGAGCATGCGGTCGAGCGGCACGAAGGCCGCCACGTCGCGCAGCGGCTGGGCATTCTTGAAGGTGAGGATGCCCGAGAACGAGATGTAGTAGCCGAGGTCCAGCGCCGCGCGCGCCACCTCGGCCGTCTCGGTGAAGCAGTGGAAGACGCCGCCCGCGCGGTTGCCCGCGCCGTCCTCGCCCTCTTCCCGGAGGATGGCGAGGGTGTCGTCGGAAGCGCTGCGGGTATGGATCACCAGCGGCTTGCCGCAGGCCCGTGCCGCGCGGATGTGGGTGCGGAAGCGCTCGCGCTGCCACTCCAGGTCGGCGATGCTGCGGCCGCCCTTGCGGTCTTCCATGCCGTAGTAGTCCAGCCCCGTCTCGCCGATGGCGATGACCCGGGGCAGCGCGGCGCGGTCCAGCAGGTCCTGCACCGACGGCTCGGTGACGCCCTCGTTGTCGGGGTGCACGCCCACCGTGCTCCAGAAGTTGTCGTGGGCGAGCGCGAGCGCATGCACGTCGCCGAACTCCTCCATGGTGGTGCAGATGCACAGCGCGCGGGTGACACGCGCCTCGTCCATGGCCTGGCGGATGGCGGGCAGTTGCGCGGACAGTTCGGGAAAGCTCAGGTGGCAGTGCGAATCGGTGAACATGGCAGCAGGAATGTTAGGCGGCGCCGGGCGCCACGGCCGTAGGAGAACGGCGGCACGGCCGGGTTCCGGCCGGGGAAAGGACGCCGGCCCTCGGGCAGCGGAGCGGTCGCGAGGGCGCACCGGCCCGTTGCGTCCCAGGGCGGCGTGGACGCGGCGGACCGGCTCAGATGGTCTGGGTGGGCCGCTCGGAGGCCAGGGCCGTGCCCAGGATCTCCTCGATGCGGGCCTTGAGCACGCGGGACTTGTCGTCCTTGGGAAACTGGATGCCGATGCCCTGCGTGCGGTTGCCGGCGGCGCGCGCCGGCGTCACCCAGGCCACGCGGCCGGCCACGGGATAGCGCTGGGTGTCTTCCGGCAGCGTGAGCAGCACGTACACGTCGTCGCCCAGGCGGTATTCACGCTGGGTCGGCACGAAGATGCCGCCTTCGGAGAAGAACGGGATGTACGCCGCGTAGAGTGCCGCCTTTTCCTTGATGGCCAGCTGCATGACGCTGGGACGGGGGGCGCTGGGAGGGGTACTCATGTGGGGGCGGGCCGGTCGTTCAATGGCGGGAGTTTAGGGCGTTTCGCGCCTGGGCAACAAGCGACTCCAGCATCAATCCCGGGTTGAAGGGATGGTCCGCGGTGCGGGCCTCCTTCGCGAGCGCGCGGGCCCAGCGGGTGAGCGGGCCGACGCCGGGCGGCGAAGGCAGGTCGGCCTCTGCGAAGTAGCGTGGCGCAGCGCCCACGCGCCGGGCGAGCAGGTCGTGGCAGAGCTTCTGCAGCGCGTCCACGGCATCGGCGGGCGACAGGTCCGACAGCGCCGTCGCGTCGCCGCGGGCCACGGCGCGCGGGATCTGCGACCAGGCCTGGGGGCTGCGCCCTCCCTGGGCGAAGGCCAGGGCATCCTCGGGCCGGCCTCCGGCCGCCCGCAGCAGGGATGCCGCGGCATCGGCCGCGACGCCCTGCCCCGCAAGCCAGGCCAGTGATTCTTCCTCGCCGGGCCACTGCATCGTGTGGCCCAGGCAGCGGCTGCGGATGGTGGGCAGCAGCTGGTGCGCGGCCTCGCTCGCCAGCACGAAGCGCACGTCGCCCACGGGCTCCTCCAGCGTCTTGAGCAGGGCGTTGGCCGTGACGGTGTTCATCTGCTCGGCCGGATAGACGAGCACGGCCTTGCCGCGTCCGCGCGCCGAAGTGCGCTGCGCGAACTGCACCGCGTCGCGCATCGCCTCGACCCGGATCTCGCGGCTGGCCTTGCGCTTCTTGTCGTCGATCTCGGCCTGCGCCTTCTCCGGCAGTGGCCACCCGCGCTCGATCATGTCGGTTTCGGGCATGAGCACGCACAGGTCGGCATGGGTGCGCACCTCGATGGCATGGCAGCTGCCGCAGTGCCCGCATGCGCCGTCCTCGGTCGGCGCCTCGCAGAGCCAGGCGCGTACCAGTTCGAGCGCGAGCGTGTACTGGCCCAGCCCGGAGGGGCCGCTGAGCAGCCAGGCATGGCCGCGCTGGGCCAGCAGCCTGCGGCGCTGGGCAGCGATCCAGGGAGACACGGCGGCCGCGCTCATGCGCCCTCCTGCGCCGCATCCAGCACGCCATGCCCGCGGAGGATGTCCATGAGCCGGGCACGCACTGCCTCGCGCGGCTGGTCGGCATCGAGCCGCGCGAAGCGGCCGGGGTCGGCCGCCGCCCGGTCGGCATAGCCCTGCGCCACGCGGCGGAAGAACTCCACGGGCTGCGCCTCGAACCGGTCCGGCGCGCGCGCGCCTTCGAGCCGCGCTGCGGCCACGTCCGGTGCCAGGTCGAACCAGAGGGTCAGGTGGGGATGGAGGACGGCATCGGAGCCTTCCTGCAGGCCCGACTGGGTGATGCGCTCGAGCTGGGCGAGCACGGCCCGGTCGAAGCCCCGCCCCGCCCCCTGGTAGGCGAACGTGGCGTCGGTGAAGCGGTCGCACAGCACGACCTCGCCGCGCACGAGGGCAGGCGCGATCACCGAGCGCAGGTGGTCGCGGCGGCCGGCGAAGACGACCAGCGACTCGGTGAGCGCGTCCATGGCCTCGTTCAGCAGCAGCGAACGCAGGGTCTCGGCCAGGGGCGTTCCCCCGGGCTCGCGGGTCACGGTGACCGTGCGGCCTTCGCGGCGCAGCGCCTCGGCCACGACCTCGATGTGGGAGGACTTGCCCGCCCCGTCGATGCCCTCGAATGTGATGAACCAACCCCGTCGCTGCATGGAAGAAAGACCTTTGTGGTGCGTGCGCTGCCGGTGCAGCTTACTGCCCCTGCGGCGCCGGCTGGCCGCGCTGATAGCGGTTCACCGCGCGGTTGTGTTCGTCGAGCGTGGGGCTGAAGTGGCTGGTGCCGTCGCCCCGCGCCACGAAATAGAGGGCCTGCGTGCGCTCGGGCTGCACGGCGGCGATGAGCGAGGCCTTGCCCGGCATCGAAATGGGCGTGGGCGGCAGGCCGGCGCGGGTGTAGGTGTTCCACGGCGTATCGGCCAGCAGGTCGCGGCGGCGCAGGTTGCCGTCGAACTTTTCGCCCATGCCGTAGATGACCGTGGGATCGGTCTGCAGCAGCATGCCCGCCTTCAGGCGGTTGACGAAGACGCCGGCGATCTGGCCGCGGTCGGAGGCGCGGCCGGTTTCCTTCTCGACGATGCTCGCGAGGATGAGGGCCTCGTCCGCGCTCTTGAGCGGCAGGTCGGCGGAGCGCTGCGCCCATGCGGCTTCCAGCCTGCGGTCCATGGCGCGCAGGGCCCGCCGCATCACCGCGAGATCGCTCGTACCCTTGGCGAAGGTGTAGGTATCGGGAAAGAAGCGCCCTTCCGGCGGCACCCCGGCGCGGCCCAGGCGCTCCATGACGGCGGCGTCGGCCAGGCCCTGAGTGTCGTGGCGCAGCGCTTCGTCGCGGTCCAGTGCGGCGCGGAACTGGCGGAAGGTCCAGCCCTCCACGAGCGTGACGGCGCGCAGTGCCTCCTCGCCGCGCACGAGTTTCTGCAGCAGGCCGAAGGGGGTGGTGCCCGGCGGGATCTCATAGTTGCCTGCCTTGATCAGCCGGTCCTTGCCCGACAGGCGGAACCACGCATAGAGCAGGCGCGGATCGGTGTCCACGCCGGCCTCCACGGCGGCCACGGCGACACCGCGCGGCGTGGTGCCGGGCTCGATCTCGAGCTCCAGCACGCCGGGGGCGCCCCCGGCCGTGGCGGCGCCCGCGGCCGCTCGCTGCGGCAACGGATGGTGGAGCCACCAGAAGCCCAGGCCGGCGGCCGCGAAGGCCACCAGCAAGATGAAAAGGAAGAAACGGCGCACGGACCGGAATGCAGAGAGGGGAAAGAGCCGGGCATGATAATTCACCCATGACGTCCCCCCTGAATGGCCTGGCCCCCCTCAACGGGCTCGGCGTGATCCGCGTGCAAGGAGAAGACGCCGCGCAATTCCTCCACGGCCAGCTCACGCAGGACTTCCTGCTGCTGCCGCCCGGGCAGGCGCGGCTGGCAGCCTTCCTCTCGGCCAAGGGCCGCATGCAGGCCAGCTTCATCGGCTGGCGCGCGGGCGATGCCGAGGTCCTGCTGGTCTGCAGCCGCGACGTGCTCGCCACGGTGCTCAAGCGCCTGTCGATGTTCGTGCTGCGCGCCAAGGCGCGCCTCAGCGATGCCACGGCCGACTTCGCGCTCTGGGGCCTGGCCGGCGATGCCGTCGCCGCGGTGGCGGGCGAGGCCCTGCCGCCCTGGAGCCGGCAGGACACCCCGCTGGGCACCGTGGTGCACCTCCATCCCGGCGCCGGGCAGCCGCGTGCCCTGCTGGCGCAACCCGCGGGCCAGCCTGCCCCGTCCGGCCCGGCCCTGGCGCCCGGCCTCTGGGAATGGGGCGAAGTGCAGAGCGGCGTGGCCACGCTGACGGCGCCCCTGGTCGAATTGTTCGTGCCGCAGATGCTCAACTACGAATCGGTGGGTGGCGTGAATTTCAAGAAGGGCTGCTATCCCGGCCAGGAGGTGGTGGCGCGCAGCCAGTTCCGCGGCACGCTCAAGCGCCGCACCTACCTGGCGCATGCCCCCGAGGCGATCGCCGTGGGTGCCGAGGTGTTCGCCGCCAGCGATGCCGAGCAGCCCTGCGGCACGGTGGTCCAGGCCGCCGCGGCACCGGGCGGCGGCTTCGATGCGCTGGTGGCCCTGCAGGTGGCCTCCACCGGTGAGGCGCTGCGCGTGGGCGGCCCGGAAGGCGTGCCCCTCGCCCTGGGTGACCTGCCCTACGCGCTGCTCGAAGACATCTGAGCATTGCCGGGCCGCCTGGATGTGCCCGCGGCCTTTCCGGTCAGAGGGCCGCGGAGCAGGCCAGGCCAGCAGACGCCGTGGAACGGGCTCCGCCCGGCCACCGGCGTCGTCCCCCTTCCCGCGCGCCAGCGCGAGAGAAGGGGAAAGCGGCGTCAGCCGCTCAGGGGGATGCCCATATTCACATGCGGAAGACCCGCCTCTTCATAGCGCTCGCCTTCCACCTCGAAGCCCGCGCGCCGGTAGAAGTTCTCGGCGGTGCACTGCGCATGCAGCGTGACCCGCCTGTCGCCCCGCGCCCGCGCGGCCTCGACCAGTGCATCCAGCACCGCCCTGCCCCACCGCTGCCCGCGCACCGCGCGGTCCACGGCCATGCGGCCGATGCGTGCCTCGCCCGGCGCCGGCTGCAGCAGCCGGCCGGTGGCCACGGGCAGCCCGATGCGGTTATAGGCCACCACATGCACCGCGCCCGCGTCCAGGGCATCAGCCTCCAGTGCCGGATCGATGCCCTGCTCTTCCACGAATACGGCCATGCGCAGGCGCATCGCATCCGGCCCCAGCGTGGCCCAGTCGCCCGTGCGCAGCTCCACCACCTCGTGGCCGGCTTCATGTGCCTCGATGAGCGCGCGCAGTGCGGCGGGGACCGGCCGGGAGGTCTGGGTGGCCGGGTCGGCGAACACATAGACCAGCTCGCCCGACACCAGCAGGCGGTCGCCCGCGAAGATGCCGGCCTCGAAGCGCAGCGAGCTGTTGCCGATGCGCGCGCAACGCAGGCCCACGTCGAGCATGTCGTCCAGCCGCGCGGAGCCGTGGTATTCGAGCGTGGCCTTCTTCACGTAGAGCTCGCCGCCGAGCGCGCGCATTCCTTCCTCGTAGGGCATGGCCAGGGCCCGCCAGTAGGCGGACATGGCGGTGTCGATGTACATCAGGTAGTGGCCATTGAAGACGATCTTCTGCATGTCCACCTCGGCCCAGCGCACGCGCAGGCGTTCGGTACAGCGGAAATCAGCGCGTCGCATCGGGCATCTCCTCGGCCAGTGACTCGGGCAGGCCGAAGGCCGCGCGCAGGGCTGCGGCGGCATGGCCGTGGGCGGTGCGCGCCTCGGGAATGGCACGCCCCATCTTGATGAATTCGTGGGTGACGCCGCGGTAGATCTCCAGGTCCACGGCGATGCCTGCGGCCCGCAGCCTGTCGGCGTAGGCAATGCCTTCGTCCACGAGCGGATCGCATTCGGCCAGGCCGACCCATGCGGGCGCCACGCCGTCCACGTCGGGCGCATGCAGCGGGGCGAAGCGCCAGTCGTCGCGCTGGGCATGGGTGACATAGTGGCTGAAGAACCAGGTGATGGCCGGCTCCTCCAGCACGAACCCGTGCGCGTAGAGCGCATGCGAGGGCGTGTCCTGGTGCGCCGTGCAGCCTGGGTAGATCAGCAGTTGCAACGCCAGCGGCAGGCCCGCATCGCGCGCCTGCAGGGCCGCCACGGCAGCCAGCGTGCCGCCGGCGCTGTCGCCGCCCACCGCGATGCGCGAGGGGTCGGCACCGATGCTGCGGCCCTCCGCGGCCAGCCAGGCGAGTGCATCCCAGGTGTCCTCCACCGCCGTGGGGAACCGGTGCTCCGGCGCGAGCCGGTAGCCCAGCGACACGACCATGCAGCCGGCGCGGCGTGCCAGTTCGCGGCACAGCGTGTCGTGCGTGTCGATGCTGCCCACGGTGAAGCCGCCACCATGCAGGTAGAGCAGCACCGGCAAGGCGCCACCCTCCGCATGCGGCGCGTACAGGCGTGCCGGCAGCGCGTGGCCGTCGCGCGCCAGGATGCGCAGCGGCTCCACCCGCGGCAGCGCGGGCCTGGGAATCTCGAGCACGCCCGCGCCCAGTTCGTAGGCGGCACGGGCCTCCTGCACGGACAGGGTTTCCAGCGGCGGACGGCGTGCGCGGTGCATGCGGTCGATCACGCTGCGCATCTGCGGCGTGAGGCGGTGCGCGTGGGGGGAGGAATTCGGAGGCGGCGAAAGAGGTGGAGCGGTCACGGGCATCACGGATCGGGGACGGACAGGGAACACGCACTGCGGCGCATCCGCCGATCATCCCCGAAACCGGTGACGGCCGCAGTGCCCTGCGCGACCGGGACCCAGGGCCCAGCCTCGACCCCTCCTTCCCTTCTATTTGAAACGCACTTCCACGGGCGCGGCGCCCGGCAGTCCGGCGAACGTGGCCGTCACCGCGAGGCCCGGCCGCGGCGACAGCAAGGCGGAGAACGAGCCCAGGCTGACGAGATCGCCCGGCTTCAGCACGGTATCCTCCTTCTGCAGCGCCCCGGCCAGCCACACCACGGCCTGCAGCGGATGGCCCAGGATGTCGCTGCCGCGGCCGCCACCGAGCCTGGCGCCCGAGCCATCCGTGAGCGTGACCGTCATCGCAGTCAGGGCGTCGAGCATGGCGTAGCGCTCGGCCCGTAGCGCCGGCACGGCAATGGGCGTGCCGGCCACGCCCAGGCGCGCGCCCACGTTGATCGCCGCCACGCCCGCCCCGTCGAGCTGGGGCGGCACCTGCACCAGCAGGTCGGGCAGTTCGATGAAGGGAATCACCTGGTCGATGGCGTCCAGCACCTCCAGCGGCGTGCGCGCATGGTTGACGGCCGCGCTCTTCACGCGGACCAGCATGTCGGCCTCATAGAGTGGCCGTGCACCGAAGGCCGCATCCACGGTACTGCCGGAGGGCAGCACCATGCCTGGATAGAGGCGGCCCCAGACGGGCTGGTCCGTGCGGAAGCGCTGCTGTACCGCCGGGTTGGTGAGGCCGGCCTTGTAGCCGACGGGCCGGCCCAGGCGCTGCTCCAGCAGCGCATTGAACTTGCCGCGGGTGCAGGCGGCATCGGCAGCGTCCATGGGCGGCGGATTGGCCGCGGGCGTGCGGGCCATGTAGTGCGCCGCGAGATCGGCCACCTGCGCATCGTCCAGGCACGCGGCCCGCGCTCCTGTAACGCAGGCGACGGCGGCCAGCGCCGCGATGAGGGTTTGCTGCAGGGGCATGGAAAGCTCCGGGGTTGTAGATTGGCGTGATCAGACCACCAATGCGCCAGGGCGCGCATCCTGGCAACCCCCATCACCACCATGGCCCTCATCCACTACATCACCCAGATCCAGATCGAATTCGGCGCAGTGCGGCTGCTTGCCCAGGAATGCGCGCGCGCGGGCATCACGCGCCCGCTCGTGGTCACCGATCCCGGCGTCAAGGCCGCCGGCGTGCTGCAGCCCGCGCTGGACGCGCTCGCCGGCCTGCCGGTGGCAGTGTTCGACCAGACGCCCGCCAACCCCACCGAAGCCGCCGTGCGCGCGGCCGTGGAGATCTACCGCGCCCATGGCTGCGACGGCCTGATCGCCGTCGGCGGCGGCTCGGCCATCGACTGCGCCAAGGGCATCGCCATCGCCGCCACGCACGACGGGCCCCTTACCCACTACGCGACCATCGAGGGCGGCTCGCCCCGCATCACGGAGCGGGTGGCGCCCCTGATCGCCGTGCCCACCACGGCGGGCACGGGCAGCGAGGTGGCGCGCGGCGCCATCCTCATCGTGGACGACCACCGCAAGCTCGGCTTCCACTCCTGGCACCTGGTGCCCAAGGCCGCCATCTGCGATCCGGCCCTGACGCTGGGCCTGCCACCCCACCTGACGGCGGCAACGGGCATGGACGCGATCGCGCACTGCATGGAAACCTTCATGTCCTCCGCCTTCAACCCGCCGGCCGACGGCATCGCGCTCGACGGCCTGGCCCGCGGCTGGGCCCACATCGAGCGCGCCACGCGCGACGGGCAGGACCGCGATGCGCGGCTGCACATGATGAGCGCGAGCATGCAGGGCGCCATGGCCTTCCAGAAGGGGCTGGGCTGCGTGCACTCGCTCAGCCACAGCCTGGGCGGCATCAACCCGCGCCTGCACCACGGTACGCTGAATGCCGTGTTCCTGCCCGCGGTGGTGCGCTTCAATGCGCAGGAAGAGGCCGTGCGCCGTGACCGCCGGCTGGAGCGCATGGCCCAGGCCATGGGCCTGGCCAGTGCGGACGACATTCCCGATGCGATCCGCGACATGAGCGCGCGCCTGGGGTTGCCGACCGGGCTGGCAGCCATGGGGGTCGGAGAAGATGTGTGGGACGGCGTGATTCGCGGCGCCATGGCCGACCACTGCCACAAGACCAATCCGCGCGAGGCCAGCGTGGACGACTACCGGGCCATGCTGGAAGCGTCGATGTAGCCGGAGCAGCCCCGGTAGAGCCCGGCCTACAGCGGCTCCACGGCATCCGGGGGACAGCCCCGGGCGAGCCATTGCGCGAACTCGTCGGCCAACTGTCGGCTGGCCGCCACCGCAGCGCTCCAGGCGCGCGCCCGGGCGGCCGTGTCGGTCCCGTAGCGCAGGAAGTCCTGGCGGTCGGGCAGCTTGCCGTCGGGCAGCGCTTCGCGCACCCAGGCCGGATCGGGCGAGAGCAGCACCATGGCGTCGAGCGCCCGGGTGGCGCGGTGTCGCCAGCGCAGCCCCTTGTCGAGCCATCCCGGCACCACCTGCTGCTGGAAGTGCGGGTACAGCACCAGGCCTGCATAGCGCAGGTGCAGGTGGTAGTCGGTGATGCCTCCGTCCCAGTACGCACCGCGCGGCGCGCCGGGAATGTCGTGCACGGCCTGCAGAACGAACGGAATCGAGCAACTCGCCTGCAGGGCCGGCAGGAAATTGCCGCCATCCAGCGCCACCTGGCGCGTGGGATAGTCGCGCCCCTCGAACGGCAACGGGGCCGGAGCACCGTCCCCTCCAGGCGACGAGAACACCACCCGCTCCAGCCACAGTCCCAGCGCGCGCCGGTGCACGGCATTCGACGCGAAGGCGCCCAGATAGCCCAGCGGCGTCGCCACGCCGTGCTCCCGTGCGAGCAGATGCCGCCCGCGGGACGCCACGATGTGCAGCCGGTAGCGCGGGTGCGACAGCACCTCCTCCACGCGCCCGCCGTAGAAGGCCTGCAGGTTCTGGCCGAACCGCTCGCTTACATGCGCCGGATCGGGCCGCTGGCGGCCCTGCGGAAGGTCGTAGGCCTGGTGGATATAGGCCTGCTCCAGCCGCTCGTACGCCTCCACCGGCCTCCCGAGGCAGGCCGTGGCCATGCGCCAGGCGCCGATCGACGCGCCGACCAGGTGGATGGGCTGCGAGCCCTGCGCGAGCCAGTCGCCGAAAAGAAAACGGTCCATCGGCCCCAGCACCAGCCCCTTGGGTCCTCCGGCCGCGGCGGGCACCACCGCCACATCCGCGGGCGACAACCCCTCCCGCGCGATGTGCCGCAGCGCCGCCGGGCCGGCATGGATGCGCAGCGCGCGCCCGGAAGCGGACCGGGGTGCCGTCACACCAGGTAGGCGCCCGCATCCACGGGCGCCGTCCAGTCGATCGGGTCCTGCTGCAGCACCATGTCGATGTCCAGGCCCAGCGGCAGGCCGACTTCCGCCGGAAAGGACACGGCCAGCTCCTTGTCCCCCCAGCCGGCTTCGCGGGCCCAGGCACGCCAGGCGGCGAGGTGCAGCACGCCGGCCAGCGGTTCATAGACGCTGTTTTCGAAGGGTGCGTGCTGGTACTGCAAGGCATCGACCACCACCTGCGGCAGCTGCCAGCGCCGGGCCATTGCCGCGCTCACGGCACCGAAGCCGTAGCCCAGCAGGCGGTGCTCCAGGACGGCGCGGCGGGGATCGAAGGTTCCGACCACGCAATCCACCGAAGCCAGCCGTTCCGGGTGACCCAGGTGGATGAGCAGTTCGCCCAGCCCGTGCAGAAGGCCTGCCGTGTAGCCCGCCATGGGGTTGTGCCGGACCACGCCCGCGAGCGAGCGCGCCATCTTGGCCGTGTGGAGGCTGTAGCGCCAGAACTGCTGCAGGTTCACGCCAGGCACCGAGCGCGAGGTGGTGCCCAGCGAGGCGGAGCCCACCAGCGCACGCACCTGGGGAATGCCGACCAGGGCCAGTGCTTCCGGCACGCCGCAGACCGCGCGCGGCATGTCGAACTCCGGCCCGTTGGCCAGCTCGAGCAGGCGTGCGGCGAGCGACGGATCGGTGCCGAAGATCTGCGTCAGCCGCCGCAGGCTCGGCTCGGCGTGCGACAGTTCGGCCATCAGCAGCGCCACCGCGCGCGGATGGCTCGGCAGCGCCACGGGGATTTCCAGCAGGGCGTTGAGTTCCATGGCGTGGGTGCGGGGCGGTCGCCCCATTATCCACGCCTGCAAACGTCTCTTACCGTTTGTGACCCTGCAGTTTCGCGAAGGCCGACGCCATGGCCGACGGGGGAGCCGGGTCGGCCGCGCGGCGCGCGGGCTGGGCATAGCCGCGACCCGCGCCCTCGAAGCGGTTCTCGCGCGGGCCGCGGCCATCCTGGTCGCGGCGCGCCGGTGCGGCATCGAGCTTCATGGTCAGGCTGATGCGCTTGCGCACCGGGTCCACCTCGAGCACCTTCACCTTCACGATGTCGCCGGTCTTCACGATCTCGCGCGCGTCCTGCACGAACTTGTGGCTGAGCTGGCTCACGTGGACCAGGCCGTCCTGGTGCACGCCCAGGTCCACGAAAGCGCCGAACTGCGCGACGTTGCTCACGGTGCCCTCGAGCACCATGCCCTCCTTCAGGTCGGCGATGTCCTCCACGCCATCGTTGAAGCGTGCCACCTTGAAGTCCGGGCGCGGATCGCGGCCGGGCTTTTCGAGTTCGGCGAGGATGTCCCGGACCGTGATCACGCCGAACTTCTCGTTGGCGAACAGTTCGGGCTTGAGCTGCTTGAGCATGTCGGCGCGGCCCATGACCTCGTTCACCGGCTTGGCCGTGTGCGCGAGGATGCGCTCCACCACCGGATAGGTTTCCGGGTGGACGCCCGTCATGTCCAGCGGGTTGTCGCCGCCGCGGATGCGCAGGAAGCCGGCAGACTGCTCGAACGTCTTCGCGCCCAGGCCCGCCACTTCCATGAGCTGGCGCCGGCTGCGGAAGGCGCCGTTGGCCTCGCGCCAGCGCACCACGGCCTTGGCCACGCTGCCCGACAGGCCGGACACGCGCGAGAGCAGCGGCGCGCTCGCGGTGTTCAGGTCCACGCCCACGGAGTTCACGCAATCCTCGACGACCGCGTCCAGCGTGCGCGCCAGTTCGCTCTGGTTCACGTCGTGCTGGTACTGGCCCACGCCGATGCTCTTCGGGTCGATCTTCACCAGCTCGGCCAGCGGGTCCTGCAGCCGGCGGGCGATGCTCGCCGCGCCGCGCAGGCTCACGTCCACGTCCGGCATTTCCTGGCTGGCGTACTCGCTGGCGGAATAGACGGAGGCACCCGCCTCGCTCACCACCACCTTCTCGAAACCGAGGTCGGCCTTGGCCACCAGCTTGAGCAGGTCCGCCGCCAGCTTGTCGGTCTCGCGGCTCGCGGTCCCGTTGCCGATGGCCACCAGCTGCACGCCGTGCTTCTGCACGAGGCGCGCCAGCGTGTGCAGCGAGCCGTCCCAGTCGCGGCGCGGCTCGTGCGGATAGACCGTGGCCGTCTCCACCAGCTTGCCGGTGGCATCCACCACCGCCACCTTCACGCCGGTGCGGATGCCCGGGTCCAGGCCCATCACCGCCCGCGGGCCCGCGGGTGCGGCCAGCAGCAGGTCGCGCAGGTTGTCCGAGAAGACCTTGATCGCCACCTTCTCGGCCTCCTCGCGCAGGCGCGAGAACAGGTCGCGCTCCGTGGACAGGCTGAGCTTCACGCGCCAGGTCCAGGCCACGCACTTGCGTATCAGGTCGTCGGCCGGCCGGCCCGCATGGCTCCAGCCCAGGTGCAGCGCGATGCGGCCCTCGGCAATGCTCGGCTTGCCGGGCTCGGGCTCCACGGGCAGCACGAGCTTGGCCTCCAGGATCTCCAGCGCCCGCCCGCGGAACACGGCCAGCGCGCGGTGCGACGGCACGCGGCCGATGGGTTCGTCGTAGTCGAAATAGTCGCGGAACTTCGCCACCTCCGGATCGGCCTCGTTCTTCGACTCCACCTTCTTGCTGCGCAGCAGGCCTTCGGTCCAGAGCCATTCCCGCATCGATTGCACCAGGGTGGCATCTTCGGCCCAGCGTTCGGAAAGGATGTCGCGCACGCCGTCCAGGACCGCCCCCACGGTGGAGAAATCGGCGCCCGGCTTGCCGTCGTCCAGCACCTCGGGCGGACGCAGGAAAGCCTGCGCCTCCACGGCCGGGTCGAGCGTCGGGTCCGCGAACAGCCGGTCGGCCAGCGGCTCGATGCCGAACTCCTTCGCGATCTGCCCTTTGGTACGGCGCTTCTGCTTGTAGGGCAGGTAGATGTCTTCCAGTTCCTGCTTGGTGGGCGCGGCGGCGATGGCGGCCCGCAGCGCATCGGTCAGCTTGCCCTGCTCGTCGATGGCCTTGAGCACCGCGGCACGGCGGTCCTCCAGCTCGCGCAGGTAGGCGAGCCGCGCCTCCAGTTCGCGCAGCTGCACATCGTCCAGGCCACCCGTGGCCTCCTTGCGGTAGCGCGCGATGAAGGGCACCGTCGCCCCGCCGTCCAGCAGATCCACGGCCGCACGGACCTGCTGTTCCCCCACCCTGATTTCCGTGGCCAGTTGCCGGATGATCTGCTGCATATCCCTTGCGAACGAACGATGAAAACTCGAAGCGGGCGAGTGTGCCATAGCGGCCGCAGACACCCGGCGCGCAGCCCCGGTGCCGTCGGCGTCCTCCACACTTCGTGACAACTGCAACGAGGCCCCCATCGGACCTGCCAGGACAATGGGCGCGTCTCCATCGCCGCTGCCTGCATGCCCCTGCCCACTCCGCCGCCCAGCCAAACCTGCACTGCGCCCCGCCCCGTACAACCGTGCAGGCGGCATGCCGCAGCAACGGCTGTCCTGCTCCTTGCCGCCACCATGGCATATGCCCAGCCGCAGGCATCCGCACGGGCCCGTGACCATTCCCGCCCGCATGCGGACGCGATCCGCAAGGTGGACGTCAGCGCCTACCTGCTCGCGCGCGACGGGCTGGGGGCGCAGCTCATCGAAGAGTTCTGCGACCGGGATCCGATACGGCACATCGCGGTGCGCTACGCGGACCTGCTCGGCCAAGGCGACGAGCAGGCCGTCGTGGAGGCCACCACTTGCGCGATGGGCAACGGCGGTGCGGACATCACCGAGGTGTTCCGCAGGCTGCCCGACGGCAGGCTGGCCTCCCTGCCGATCGACGACACGGGCTACCAGGGCGCCGACCTCTACGAAGGCCAGCGCCGCACCCCGCGGCTCGAAGTGCAGCGCAGACGGCTCACCCGCTGGTTCGTCCGGTACGGAGAGAGCGCAGAAGGCGGCGCGCCGAAGATCCGCAGAACCATCACCTATCGCTGGTCGCGCGACCGCTTCGTCATCGACTCCGTGAAGGATGGCACCATCGGGGCCAGCGGTCCCGCCATGGCGGACCGCGGTGCAGCCGCGCCGCCCCGATAGCCACCGATCCCGTTTCGAACCGCGCCGGTGCTTCCGGCAGACTCCACCCATGCAAGAGTCCCTCTTCGGCGACGACGAGCTTCCTCCCCCGCCGGCACCTGCGCCGGCAGCGGCCCCGTCCGCAGCAACAGAGGAAGCACCCGCCAGTCCCCGCCGCCCGCCCAGGACGGGCGGCGGCGTCCACCCCATCGAACCCACCCCAGAACTGCTGGCCCTGGCCGCCGCCCTGCCCCCGCAGCTGCGGCTCGGCGGCTCCTCCTGGAGCTACCCTGGCTGGAAAGGCCTGGTCTGGGAAGGCGAGCACTCCGAATCCACGCTGGCGCGCCAGGGCCTGGCCGCCTATGCGCGGCATCCGCTGATGCGCACCGTGAGCATCGACCGCGGTTTCTACAAGCCCCTGACCGTGAGCCAGTATGCGGGCTATGCCTCGCAGGTGCCCGACGACTTCCGCTTCATCGTGAAGGCGCCCAGCCTCGTCACCGATGCACTGGTGCGCGCCGAGGACGGCCGGGGGCGTGCGCCGAACCCGGCGTTTCTCGATCCTGCGCTGGCGCTGCAGGAGTTCGTGGCGCCCGCGCTGGAAGGCCTGGGGGCCAAGATCGGGGCGCTGGTGTTCCAGCTGAGCCCGTTGCCGCCAGCGCAGCTCCATCGCCTCGAAGGCACCATCGCCCGCATCGGCGCACTGCTGCGCGCCATGCCGCCGCTCGCGCCCACCGCGCCGGACGGCGTGCTGGCCGTGGAAGTGCGCGATCCCGAGTGGCTGTCGCCGGAATACGAGCCGCTGTTCGCCGAAGCCCTGCTCTCAGCCCGCGCGACCTACTGCCTGGGGCTGCACGCCAAGATGCCGCCGCTCGAAGAGCAATTGCGGTTGCTGCGCAGGCTCTGGCCGGGCCCGCTGGTCTGCCGCTGGAACCTCAACCCGGTGCACGGCGCCTACGGCTATGAAGAGGCCGAAGCGCTCTACAGCCCGTTCGACCGCATCGTCCATCCCGCGCCGGAGGTGCATGCGCTGCTGGCGCGCACGCTGGCGGGCATCACCGGCAGGGGGCAGAACGCGTTCGTCGCGATCAGCAACCATGCCGAGGGCTGTGCGCCGATCACCATCCGCACGCTGGCGGGCGAGGTCGCCGCGTTGCAGGGCTATCGTTCGCCTTCCGATGCCGGCACGCAAAGCGACGCGAACCGGAACGCAGGCGCCGGACCGGAATCCGGTGACAACGCTGGCAACGGATCCGGCAACGCTTCCGCGATCTGACGGCGTGCGGTACAGCGGCGGCCTCACCCGCCAAGCGCACCATCAGTGACCTGCGCCCCGTCCTCCGGCTGCCCTCGCCGGCCCCAGGCGCAGCACGCTGCATACGCCTGCCACGACGGCACTGCCCGCGGCGAGCCAGAATGCCACCGTTTCCGCATGGCCGCCATGCGTGCCCTGGATCGCGAAGATCACCGCGAGCAGCACGGCGCCCAGCGTCTGGCCCGTGAGCCGGGCGGTGCTCAGCATGCCGCCGGCGGCACCCGAACGCTGCAGCGGCGCGGACGTGACGATGGTGTGGTTATTGGGCGACTGGAACAGCGCGAAGCCCACCCCGCACAGCGCCATGCGCCACACCACGCCAAGCGCGCCCGCATCCTGCGGCATCCCGGCCAGCGCCGCCAGCCCCAGTGCCAGCATGGCCATGCCGATGCCGCCCAGGAGGCCATCCGATACCCGGCCGATCAGGCGCCCTGCGAGCGGCGCGACGGCCACGATGGCCAGCGGCCAGGGGGTGATGAGCAGGCCGGCCTCGGCATGCGAGCGGCCGTGCGCCTCCAGCAGCAGGAACGGCAGCGCCAGGAACGCCAGCATCTGCGCGCAGAAGGCGGCGACCGAAGCACCCATCGACAGGGAAAACACCGGGATGCGCAGCAGGTCCACCGGGAACAGCGGCGTCTCGCCGCGGCGATCGGCCCGCACCTGCCTGCGCAGGTACATCGCCCCGACAACCAGTCCCGCCACCAGCATCAGCACAGGGCCCAGGGACAGTCCGCCCGTCCCGCCCTGCACGCCCAACTGGTCGCCGCCGATGAACACCAGCGCGAACATCAGCATGTTGAGCCCGACGTCGAGCACGGAAAACCGCGCACCCGCCTTCACCCCCTGCGGCGGCGGTGGATTGAAGGGCAGCGCGCGCCGTCCGAGCCAGAGCGTCGCCACCCCCAGCGGGAGGTTGATCGCGAACAACATCGGCCAGGACGACACCGAGAGGATGGCGGCCGCCACCGAGGGCCCCGCCACCGACGAGGCCGCGACGACCAGCGAATTGAGCGCCAGCCCCTGCCCCAGCCGCGCGCGCGGATAGATCATGCGCACCAGCGCCGCGTTCACGCTCATGATGCCCGCCGCACCCAGGCCCTGCACGGCCCGCGCCGCGATCAGCACCTCCAGCGACGACGCCAGCATGGCGCCCAGGGACGACACCGCGAACAGGCCCATGCCCAGCAGGTACACCCGCCGGTAGCCGATGCGCTCCCCGAGCGCGGCTAGCGGCAGCAGCATGCCGAGCGTGGCGATCTGGTAGGCGTTCACCACCCAGATGGCCTGTGGCGCGCCGGCCTGCAGTTCCCGGGCGATGGTGGGCAGCGCGAGGTTCATGATGCTGCCGTCCAGCACCGCGACGGCGATGCCGAGGATGATCACCAGCATCGCCCTCCCGCGCTCTGGAGGCTCCAGCCCGTCGGCCACGCCTGCAGGCCGCGACGCTGCGGCTTCCGCGGCGCTGCCCTGCCCCGCGCCGGGAGCCGTGCCAGTTGTCGCGCCGCTCATGCCCGGGCTCCCCGGCGGCCCCGGCCGGGCGCCACGCGGGCGCGGCCCAGCGTGGTCCAGCACAGCGCCGTGCCGAGAAACGCCCCGGTCGCCATCCCCGCGACCATCGGCAGCGGCCGGCCGTCGGCGAACAGCCCCACCAGCCCCATCGCCACGGCACCCGTGAGCATCTGCAGCGTGCCCATCAGCGCAGAGGCCGTGCCGGCGATCGCGCCGTGCTCCTCCAGCGCCAGCACCGAGGTCGTGGGAATCACCAGCCCCATGAGTGCGCTCGCCATGAAGTACAGCCCGACCAGCACCGCGAGCCGGTCACCGCCCAGCAGGTAGTAGCCGAGCATCACGGCCATCACCGCGGACGAGGCGGTGGCCGCCACCTTCACGATCGGCTCCAGCCCGAAGCGGGCGGCCAGCATGCCGTTGAACTGCGCCATGACGAAAAACGCCGCGGCATTGAACGAGAACGCCAGGCTGTACTGCGTGGGGGTGAGCCCGTAGTGGTTGATGAGCACGAAGGGCGAGCCCGCCAGGTACACGAAGAAGCCCGCCATCGCGCAGCCGCCGATGAACACCAGGCCCAGGTAATGCGGGTCGCGCAGCAGCAGGCCGTAGCCCCGCAGCGCACTGCCCAGGGTACTTTGCGTCCTGTCCGCGGCGGGCCGGGTCTCGGCGAGCGCGAAGCGCACCAGCAGCAGTCCGGCCAGCGCGGCGATCGCCACCGCCCAGAACACGCCACGCCAGCCCGCGAGAGCGATCACGCCGCTGCCGGCGAGCGGCGCCAGCAATGGCGACACGCTGAACACCAGCATCAGCAGCGACATCAGCCGTGCGGCCTCGTGGCCCGTGTGCAGGTCCCGCACCACGGCGCGCGGCACCACCATGCCCGCGGCCGCACCCAGTCCCTGCAGGAAGCGCAGCACGAGCAGGGTCTCGATGGTGGTCGCCAGCGCGCAGCCGACGCTCGCCACGGTGAACAGCACCAGCCCGAAATAGAGCGGCGGCTTGCGCCCGGCCATGTCCGACAGCGGGCCGTAGAGCAACTGGCCCACGCCGAGCGAGAGGAAGAAGGCCGTCAGGCTCCACTGCACCGCGCCCACGGGCGCACCCAGGCCATGCCCGATCTCGGGCAGCGCAGGCAGGTACATGTCGATCGCGAAGGGGCCGATGGCGGAAAGCAGGCCCAGTACCAGGGCCATGCGCAGGAAAGGCGAAAAAGGCATCCCGCATTGTCGCCAGGAGCAAAGCCCCGCGCCGGCCCCCGCCGAAGCGCGCGCGCGAATGCCCCTGTGCGGAAAGCGTGGCCGGCTCTACAGGAACCGCAGCCAGGCCAGGTCTTTTCGCCGCGCCTTGAAGGCCCCGAACGCACGCACCGGCCCGTAGAGCAGCGCGGCCAGCACGGCCGTGCAGAGCCACACCTGCCACACCGCGTCGAAACCGAAATAGCGTCCCTGGTTGGGCCCCCAGATTCCCAGCGCGCCGAGGTAGAGCACCTTCAGCACGTACAGGTGCAGCACATAGAAGAACATGGGCGCGGCCCCGAAGGCCACCAGCACCCGCAGCCACCCCGACCGCGCCGGCACGCGCTCGAAGGCGGCGAGCAGTGCCAGGCCGAGCCCCAGGGTCAGCGCCACGAAGAGCAGCGAGGGCGGGTACTTCGTCACGTTCAGGAAGCCCATCACGGTCTCCAGCGGCGTGGCCCCCACGGCCCGGGGATGGTCGCCATAGGCGTTCAGCCACCGCAGCGCGGCGAACAGCGCCAGCGCACCCATCGACCAGGCCACCAGACGGCGGCGGCGCTGCCCCGCGTCTGCCCCGGCGGTGAACCAGGGGCCGGCGGCATACCCCAGCGCGATCACGCCGATCCAGGGCAGCAGCGGATAGGACGTGCGCATCCGCAGGCCGTCGCCCACGGCGAGCCACCCCCGGTCATGCAGGATGGACCACGGCACGTGCAACACGTGCCCTGCGGGAAAATGCACGCCGTCGAGCAGGTTGTGGCCTGCCACCAGCAACAGCCCCACCGCCACGAGCACGCCGCGCGGCAGCCATAGCAGCAAGGCCAGCGCCAGCATGCTCAGGCCGATCACCCAGATGACCTGCAGATAGATCACCTGCGGCGGCCATTGGAAGGTCCATGCGAAATTCACCACCGTGAGTTCCAGCGCCACCAGGAAGAGCCCGCGCTGCACGAGGAACACCGTGGCAGCCCGGCGTCCGTCCGGCTGGCGGCTGCCGTAGAGGAAGGCGGACAGCCCTGCGAGAAAGATGAAAACCGGCGCACACAGGTGTGCCAGGACGCGGTTGAAGAACAGGGCCGGCGACGTGTCCGCCAACACCATGGGATCCGTGACCTGGTGGTGCATGAAGAACGTCTCGCGCACGTGGTCGAGCAGCATGAACACGATCACCAGGCCGCGCAATGCATCGATGGACACCAGCCGGGACGTGGCCGATGCGGCGGAGGCCAGGCGCGCGTCGGATGGCGCGGAGGACAGCGGAGGAGCGGACGTGAGCGACACTGGGCAGGACGGGTCAGGAACAAGAAAAAAGCCGCAACGATGGCTCGCTGCGGCTTCTATTCATTCAGGCGCGGCACAGGCCGACCCGGTTGACTGGCGGAGTGGACGGGACTCGAACCCGCGACCCCCGGCGTGACAGGCCGGTATTCTAACCAACTGAACTACCACTCCTGGCAGACAGCGTTTCACCTGCATTCTCGTGCAGGCCAAGTGCCGTGAACTTGGCGACCCTACGGGGATTCGAACCCCGGTACTCACCGTGAAAGGGTGATGTCCTAGGCCTCTAGACGATAGGGTCAAAACCTGGGAACTTCCGTTCTCAAAAAAAGTTTGGTGGAGGTAAGCAGGATCGAACTGCTGACCTCTTGCATGCCATGCAAGCGCTCTCCCAGCTGAGCTATACCCCCGTATTCCGGCAAGGCCTTGCGGCATCACCAAAAATATCGACCTTTGCGCGAACCACCTGCAAAGGCTTTGAATCTGGCGGAGTGGACGGGACTCGAACCCGCGACCCCCGGCGTGACAGGCCGGTATTCTAACCAACTGAACTACCACTCCTGGCAGGCGGCTGTTTTGCTTGCAACTTCATGCAAGCCAAGTGCCACGAACTTGGCGACCCTACGGGGATTCGAACCCCGGTACTCACCGTGAAAGGGTGATGTCCTAGGCCTCTAGACGATAGGGTCAAAACCTGGGAACTTCCGTTCTCAACTCAGAATTGGTGGAGGTAAGCAGGATCGAACTGCTGACCTCTTGCATGCCATGCAAGCGCTCTCCCAGCTGAGCTATACCCCCACTTCGATGCCGTCGATATTGTTATTTATCGTCGTCATCTCCTGAGCCTTGAATTATAGACAGGTTTTCAGGCCGTTCGCAATCTCGCTGCAATTTTTTCGCGTCCGAGCAGTTCGAGCACCGCGTCGACCGACGGCGTGTGCGCCGTGCCCACGGTGAGCACGCGCACCGGCATCGCCAGCTGCGGCATCTTGAGGCCCTGCACGGCCAGCACTTCCTTGAAGGCGGCGGCGATGCTGGCCTTGTCCCAGGCGCACTGCGCGAGCGCGTCCGAGAGCGCGGCGATCGCGGGTTTCACGGCATCCACCACGTGCTTGGCGCGCTCCTCTTCATTGGGCGTCACCTCACCATAGAACACGTGGGCCCAGTCGGCCAGCGCCACCAGCGTGTCGCAGCGGTCCTTGAAGAGCGCGCAGATGCGCGGCAGCCGCCCGTCCTCCAGATCGGCCTGCGCAATGCCGCGGGCCGCGAGGCGTGGGGCCACCAATCCGGCCAGGCGCTCGTCGGAAGTGGCCTTCAGGTGCTGGGCGTTCACCCAGCGCAGCTTGGCCTCGTCGAACTGCGCCGCGCTGCGGCCCAGGTGGTCCAGGTCGAACCATTCCAGGAACTGCTCGCGCGAGAAGATCTCGTCGTCGCCATGGCTCCAGCCCAGGCGCGCGAGGTAGTTCACCATCGCCTCGGGCAGGTAGCCTTCGTCGCGGTACTGCGTGACGGGCTTGGCGCCGTTGCGCTTGCTCATCTTCTCGCCCTGCTCGTTGAGCACGGTGGGCAGGTGGGCATACACCGGCGGCTCCTTGCCGAGCGCGCGGAAGATGTTGATCTGGCGCGGCGTGTTGTTCACGTGGTCGTCGCCGCGGATCACGTGGGTGATGGCCATGTCGATGTCGTCCACCACCACGCAGAAGTTGTACGTGGGCGTTCCGTCCGGGCGCGCGATGACGAGGTCGTCGAGTTCGTCGTTCTGGATCTCGATGCGGCCCTTGACCTTGTCTTCCCAGGCCACCGAGCCGCCGACGGGGTTGCGGAAGCGCAGCACCGGCTGCACGCCCTCGGGCACCGGCGGCAGCGTCTTGCCCTCTTCCGGGCGCCACGTGCCGTCGTAGCGCGGCTTCTGCCTGGCCTGCATCTGGCGCTCGCGCAGCGCGTCGAGTTCCGCCACGCTCATGTAGCACGGGTAGACCAGGCCCTGCGCCTGCATCTGCGCCAGCACTTCCTTGTACCGGTCCATGCGCTGCATCTGGTAGAACGGGCCTTCGTCCGGGTCCATGCCCAGCCACTGCATGCCTTCCAGGATGACGTCGACCGCGGCCTGGCTCGAACGCTCGAGGTCGGTGTCCTCGATGCGCAGGATGAAGTCGCCGCCCGTGGCGCGCGCGAATGCCCACGGGTAGAGCGCCGAGCGGATGTTGCCCAGGTGGATGAAACCCGTGGGCGACGGCGCGAAACGGGTGCGCACGCGCTGCTGCGCGCCGCCCGAAGAAGAGGAAGAAGAAGCAGGGGAAAGGCTTTGGCTCATTGCAGGGTATCCAGGCCGCGCGCGAGGTCGGCCTTCAGGTCTTCGATGTGTTCCAGGCCCACGGCCACGCGGATCAGCCCCTGGCCGATGCCGGCCGCCTGGCGCTGCGCCTCGGTCAGGCGCCCGTGCGAGGTGCTCGCGGGATGGGTGACGGTGGTCTTCACGTCGCCCAGGTTGGCGGTGATGCTGCACACGCGGGTGCTGTCGATCACGTGGAAGGCGCTGCGGCGTGCCGCATCGGCATCGCCCTGCGACTTCACGTCGAAGGAGAGCACCGCGCCGCCCAGGCCGGATTGCTGGCGCATCGCCAGTGCATGCTGGGGATGCGAGGCGAGGCCCGGGTAATGGACGCGCGCCACGCCGGGGTGCGCCTGGAGCCACGTGGCCAGGCGCAGGGCATTGTCGGCCTGGGCACGGACGCGGATGGACAGTGTCTCCAGCCCCTTGAGCACCACCCAGGCGTTGAAGGGCGACAGGTTCATGCCCGCGCTGCGGATCATGGGGCCGAGCTTGTCGTCGATGAGCGAGCGCGGGCCGCACACGGCGCCGGCCATGACGCGGCCCTGGCCATCGAGGAACTTGGTGCCGGAATGGATGACGAGGTCGGCGCCCCACTTGGCAGGCTGCTGCAGGGCGGGCGAAGCGAAGCAGTTGTCCACGGCCAGCAGCACGCCGGCCTCGCGCGCGATCGCCGACAGCGCTGCGATGTCGCACAGGTCGGTGAGCGGATTGGTGGGCGTCTCGGCGAACATCAGGCGCGTCGCGGGGCGCAGCGCGGCCTTCCAGGCGGCGGCATCCGTCTGCGGCACGAAGGTGGTCTCGACACCGAAACGCGAGAGCTCGCCGCCGATCAGCTTGATGGTGGAGCCGAACATCGACTGCGAGCACACCACGTGGTCGCCCGTCTTGAGCAGCGCCAGGCACATGAGCAGGATGGCAGACATGCCGGTGGCCGTGCCGATCGCCGTCTCGGTGCCCTCCATGGCGGCCAGCCGCCGCTCGAAGGCCGTCACCGTGGGATTTGCCGTTCGCGTGTAGGTGTAGCCGTCCTCCTCGCCCGCGAAGCGCAGCGCGGCGGTCTGCGCATCGGGCTGAACGAAGCTGCTGCTCAGGTAGAGCGCTTCGGAATGCTCCCCGTACTGGCTGCGCGGGATGGATTCCCGCACGGCGAGCGTGTCGGGGTGCAGGCCTTCCGGAAGTCCCCCGGTGCCGTTCGTTCTGTCGTGGGCCATGGCGTCGTGTCTCCCTCAGGCGTCCTGGGCGTTCGGCAGGGCCAGGCGGGAGGTGTCCTCTTCCTGTTCTTCCTTGCCGACGCGGCCTTCGTTCAGGCGCGCGATGTCCTGCGCAGTGATGTCGCCCGTGACGTACACGCCGTCGAAGCACGAGGCGTCGAAGCCCTCGATGCCGCCGTTGAGCGAGCCCACGGCCTTCTTCATGGCGTTCACGTCCTGGTAGATCAGCGCGTCGCAGCCGATGGCCTGGCGCACTTCCTCCACCGTGCGGCCATGCGCGACCAGCTCGTTGCTGGTGGGCATGTCGATGCCGTACACGTTGGGATAGCGCACCGGCGGCGCGGCGCTGGCGAGGTACACCTTGCGCGCACCGGCGTCGCGGGCCATCTGCACGATCTCGCGCGAGGTCGTGCCGCGCACGATGGAGTCATCCACCAGCAGCACGTTGCGGCCCTTGAATTCGCTGGCGATCACGTTGAGCTTCTGGCGCACGGACTTCTTGCGCACGCCCTGCCCCGGCATGATGAAGGTGCGGCCGACGTAGCGGTTCTTCACAAAGCCCTCGCGGTACGGGATGCCGAGCAGGTGCGCGAGCTGCGTGGCGCTCGGGCGGCTGGACTCGGGGATCGGGATGATCACGTCGATCTCGTTGGGCGGCACCGTGGAGACCACGCGCTTGGCCAGGGCCTCGCCGAGGTTCAGGCGCGCCTGGTAGACGGAGATGCCGTCCAGCACGGAGTCGGGCCGCGCGAGGTACACGAACTCGAAGATGCACGGATTGAGTTGCGGCGCCTGCGCGCACTGGCGGGCGTGCACGGTGCCGTCGGGCGTGATGAACACGGCCTCGCCGGGCTGCACGTCGCGCTCGAAGACATGGTTGGTGCCTTCCAGCGCCACCGATTCGCTGCCCACCATCACCGTGCCGTCCGCGCTGCGGCCGATGCACAGCGGGCGGATGCCGTGGGGATCGCGGAAAGCCAGCAGGCCATGGCCCGCGATCAGCGCGATCACGGCATAGGAGCCCTTCACGCGCCGGTGCACGGCGGCCACCGCGTTGAAGACGTCCTCGACCTGCAGCGGCACGCCGCGCGTGGCGCGCTCGAGCTCGTGCGCGAACACGTTGAGCAGCACCTCGGAATCGCTCTCCGTGTTGGTGTGGCGGTGGTCGGTGGAGAACAGCTCGGCCCGCAGCGACTGGGCATTGGTGAGGTTGCCGTTGTGCACCAGCACGATGCCGAACGGGGCATTCACGTAGAAGGGCTGGGCCTCTTCCTCGCTGTAGGCGTTGCCTGCCGTGGGATAGCGCACCTGCCCCAGGCCCACCGTGCCGGGCAGCGCGCGCATGTTGCGGGTGCGGAACACGTCGCGGACCATGCCCTTGGCCTTGTGCATGAAGAACTTGCGTTCCTGCTGCGTGACGATGCCCGCGGCATCCTGCCCCCGGTGCTGCAGCAGCAGCAAGGCGTCATAGATCAGCTGGTTGACGGGAGCCGTGCTGACCACACCGACGATTCCACACATAGTTAGCGTTCCATCCAGATGCGGGCCTGGCCCGCGATATCCCAAAAACCCGCCGCGGCGTCCTTTGCAGGGATGGCCGCCGCGCACGAAACAAACACCGTCACCCGGGCAGGTGCCGCCCGAGCGTTTCCGGCAGCGCCGGCTTCAGCACCGCCAGCATCCCGGTCCATATGGGGACCGTTGCGGACTCTTTCCACCATGCCGCCTCGTGGATCGGCGTCCACAGGGCCACGAGCGTGGCGGCCAGCAGCAGCACCAGGCCGCGCAGCAGGCCGAACGCCGCGCCGAGCGTCCGGTCCGCCGGCCGCAGGCCGATCGCCTCGATCAGCTTCTTGGCCAGCCATGCGACGAACCCGCAAGCGAACACCGTGCCCACGAAAACCAGCAGGAAGCCCGCCGCATGGCGGATGGAGCCGGCCGATTCCGAGATCGGCAGCAGCGCCGCCGCATCGGCAGCCCACCACTGGGCCACGAAAAACGCGACCACCCAGCCCGCCAGCGACAACACCTCGTACACCAGCCCGCGCCAAGCCCCCAGGAGCAGGGAGGCCAGCAGCGCCGCCACGAAGATCCAGTCCAGCGCCGCCATGCCGCCCCCGCTCCACGCGGGCTACAGCGCAAGCACCGAGGCCGAGAGGCCCAGGCCCTTGATGCGCGCCGCGGCCTTGTCCGCCTCCGCCTTGCTGGCGAAAGGCCCGACCCGCACCCGCGTGCGCTTGCCGTCCTTGGTATCCACCACCTGGGTATAGGTCTTGAGCCCTGCTCGCTCGAGCGACTGCCGCACTTCGCGGGCCTTGTCGCCATCTGCGAAAGCGCCGACCTGCACGATCAGGCGCGCGCCGTCATCACCCTTGGGCGCGGCCGCAGACCCCTCGCGGCCTTCGAGCAGCGCACGGGCACGCGCCGCGTCGTCGCGGGGAGCGGCAGCAGGAGCGGGCGCGGCCGGGCGTGCCTCGGCCACTGCGGGTTTGGTCTCGGACCGGGTTTCGTGGGCGGGCTTCGCCGGCTTGGCTTCGGGTTTCGAGGCCGCGGCACGGCTGTCGGCATGGTGGGTTTCCTGCCGCGGTGCCGCAGCAGGAGCCGGTGCCGGAGCGGGTGCCTGGGGCGCCTGCGCAGCGGCGCTGCGCGACGGCTGGATCACTTCCTCGCCATCGGACAGGCCCGCCGTGGCCGGGGGGGCTGCAGGGGGCTTCGCGGCGGTGCCCGCGGCCGCCGGAGCGGACGCCGCCTGGGCCGCCTCGGGCACGACCAGGGGCGCCACCTTGTTGCGGTCGGGAATGTCGATCGGGATGTCCACGGGGATGGGCCGCGGCTGGGTGTCGAACAGCATCGGGAAGCCCACGATGCCGGCCAGCACGAGGACGGCCGCACCGATCAGGCGATGGCGGGCACGCCGCCGCATCGCCTCGATGCTTTCCGCGGCCTGGGCGGCGCCTCCGCGCGACCGCTTGGCGGGCTTTGCGGGCTGCTCGGGCTGCTCCTTGCGGCCGGGCCAACGAAACTTGAAAAATGCCATGGATGCAGTGCGGGGAGTGCGCTGTCGGATGCTCAAGTGCCCAGGTGCTTGGCCTGCAGGCGGGGCGTTCCGTGGTGCAGCACACCGCCGACCGTATAGAAGGAGCCAAAGACCACGATTCTATCAGTCGGCTCCGCTGCAGCCACGGCCGCCTGCAGCGCCTGCCACGGGTCCGGGTGCAGGCTGGTGCGCACTTCGCGGCGCCCGCCCGCGACGATCTGCAGGGCATTCCACTTCTGCTGCAGGGCAGCGGCGGTTTCGGCGCGCGGCGTCGGCAGGTCGGTGAAGTACCAGCGGTCCACCAGCGGGCCGATGCGGGCCAGCATGGGAGCGAGGTCCTTGTCGGCCATGGCGCCGAACACCGCGTGCGTGGTCGGGAAAAAGCCCATCGCGTCCAGGTTGGCAGTGAGCGCCGCCACCGAATGCGGGTTGTGGGCCACGTCGAGCACCAGGGTGGGCTGGCCCGGGACGATCTGGAAGCGCCCCGGCAGCTCCACCATGGCCAAGCCGGTGCGCACGGCCTGGGCCGTGATCGGCAGCCGGTCGCGCAGCGCCTCCAGGGCGGCCAGCACGCCGGAAGCATTGACCAGCTGGTTGGCCCCCCGCAGCGCCGGGTAGGCCAGCCCGGCATAGCGACGGCCCCGCCCTGCCCAGGCCCACTGCTGCTTGTCGCCGGAAAAATTGAAATCCTGGCCGAACTGCCACAGGTCGGCCCCGAGGGCGCGCGCGTGGTCCAGCACGCTTTGCGGTGCCATGGGGTCGCTGACGATGGCGGGACGGCCCGGCCGCATGATGCCGGCCTTCTCCCGGCCGATGGATTCGCGGTCCGGCCCCAGGAATTCCGTGTGGTCGATGTCGATGCTGGTGATGACCGCGCAGTCGGTGTCCACGATATTGGTCGCGTCGAGCCGGCCGCCCAGGCCCACCTCCAGGATGGCGACGTCCAGGCCCGCCTGGCTCATGAGGCGCAGGATGGCGAGCGTGGTGAATTCGAAGTAGGACAGGGACACTTCCGCGCCGTCCTGCGTTCTCGCCGCCTCCACGGCCGCGAAGTGCGGGACCAGGTCGTCCGCCCCGACGCTCTCGCCCCGGATGCGACAGCGCTCCTCGAACTTCACGAGGTGCGGCGAGGTATAGACACCGGTGCGATAGCCCGACTGCAGCGCCACCGCCTCCAGCATGGCGCAGGTGGAACCCTTGCCGTTCGTGCCGGCCACCGTGATGACGGGACAGGCAAAGTGCAGCCCGAGCCGGCGCGCCACCTCGCCCACCCGCTCCAGGCCCATGTCGATGGTTTTCGGGTGGATGCGTTCGCAATGGGCCAGCCAGCCGTCCAGGGTGTCGAAAGTGGTGTGCATAGAGCCGGCGATTGTCGCCGAGGCGGCGTTGCAGGATGATCGGGCGCATGAGTACCCCCACCCCCATCGTCTATGGCATTCCCAACTGCGACACGGTCAAGAAGGCACGCACGTGGCTCACGGAGCACGGCGTCGAGTACCGCTTCCACGACTTCAGGAAACAGGGCGTTCCTGCGGAGCGCCTCGCCGCCTGGATGGCGTCGCTGGGCTGGGAGCCCCTGGTGAACCGCCAGGGCACCACCTGGCGCAAGCTGGACCCGCAGGCCCAGGCCGCAGTGCGCGACGCGGCCAGCGCCGCCACGCTGCTGCAGGCGCAGCCCAGCGCCATCAAGCGGCCAGTGGTGGAATGGGCGGGCGAAGCCGGCGGCGAGGTGACGGTGGGCTTCCAGGATGCCCGATGGAACGAACGGCTCGCGGCCGCCTCCAAGCAGTGACACGGCAACCGCTCCACCGGAAAGACACCGAACTTTACGGAGTTTTACGTGCCCCCTCCGGCGGCTTCACGGCCGGCGCCTAAACTTTTCTGCAGGCCGGAGCGTTGTATGCCGACCGAAAGGAGCTTCTCCATGAAAAAGACCATCGTCTGGACCGCCCTCGCCGCCCTGGCGGCCGCCGCAGCCACGAACGCGAGCGCCCAGGAACAGGGCCGGGTGCTCTCCGCCACGCCGGTCACCCAGCAGGTCGCCATCCCGCAGCAGGTGTGCGGCAACGAGACCATCTATTCCGAATCCCGTCCCACGGGGGCCGGCGCCGTGCTGGGCGCGGTCGCCGGCGGTGCCGCCGGCAATGCCATCGGACATGGCGGCGGCCGGGTCGCCGCCACCGCCCTGGGCCTGATCGGCGGCGCGATACTGGGCAACAACATCGAGGGCAGCCGCCCCGAGTACCAGAACGTCACGCGCTGCACCAACCAGACGCATTACGAGAACCGGGTCGTGGGCTACGACGTGCTGTATGAATATGCAGGCCGGCAGTACACCACGCGCACCCAGCACGATCCGGGCGCCTGGATCCCGCTGAGCGTGCAGCCCCTGGCGAGCGCACCGCGCGCTCCGGTGTACGGCAGCACCACGACGACCTATGTGCAGCCCGGCGTGGTGGTGTCCACGCAGCCCGGCCCGCCCGCGTACGTGACGCCGCCGGCCGCCACGGTGATCGAGTACCGCGACGCCTACGGGCGGCCCTACGGCCCTCCGGGCGACCCGTACTGGCGCTGAACGCGCCGCGCCCCGCCGCGACGAGGAGCCTTCGGGCTCCTTTTTCATGCCCGCGCCCGGAATGGACGCGGCCGCGGACGCTCTAGAATCTTCGGCTTTCGCCCTCCATCCTCCCCTTTTCCCAAAGAGCAGCGCATCCATGACGACCGAAAAGATCGACGGCGTGTCCGTCACCACCCGAGCCAACGTGTACTTCGACGGCAAGTGCGTGAGCCACGGCATCACCTTCCCCGACGGCACGAAGAAGTCGGTCGGCGTGATCCTGCCCGCCACCCTCACCTTCAACACGGGCGCGCCGGAGATCATGGAATGCGTGGGCGGTGCCTGCGAGTACCAGCTGGACGGCACCGATGCCTGGGTGAAGTCCGGGGAGGGCGAGAAGTTCAGCGTGCCCGGCAACTCGAAGTTCCAGATCCGCGTGGCCGAGGCCTACCACTACATCTGCCACTTCGGCTGAGCCGCGGCCGAGCCCGTTTCCGCTGACGCACCGACGCACCCGACAAGACCCGAGATTTCCATGGCGACCATCCTCCAGAACCTCCCCGCCGGCCAGAAGGTCGGCATCGCCTTCTCCGGCGGCCTCGATACCAGCGCGGCCCTGCGCTGGATGAAGAACAAGGGCGCCCTGCCCTACGCCTACACCGCCAACCTGGGCCAGCCCGACGAGCCCGACTACGACGCCATCCCGCGCAAGGCCATGGAATACGGCGCCGAAAAGGCCCGCCTGGTCGATTGCCGCACGCAACTCGCCCATGAAGGCATCGCCGCCCTGCAGGCCGGTGCCTTCCACGTGCGCACCGCCGGCGCCACCTACTTCAACACCACGCCGCTGGGCCGCGCCGTCACGGGCACGATGCTGGTGGCCGCCATGAAGGAAGACGACGTCCACATCTGGGGCGACGGCTCGACCTTCAAGGGCAACGACATCGAGCGCTTCTACCGCTACGGCCTGCTGACCAACCCGTCGCTCAAGATCTACAAGCCCTGGCTCGACCAGCTCTTCATCGACGAGCTGGGCGGCCGTGCCGAGATGTCGGCCTTCATGACGAAGGAAGGCTTCGGCTACAAGATGAGCGCCGAGAAGGCCTACTCCACCGACTCCAACATGCTGGGCGCCACGCACGAGGCCAAGGACCTGGAGTTCCTGAACAGCGGCATCCGCATCGTGAACCCGATCATGGGCGTCGCTTTCTGGAAGGACGACGTGGTCGTCAAGGCCGAGGAAGTCTCGGTGCGCTTCGAGGAAGGCCAGCCCGTGGCCCTGAACGGTGTCGAGTTCAACGACCCGGTGGAGTTGTTCCTGGAAGCCAACCGCATCGGCGGCCGGCATGGCCTGGGCATGTGCGACCAGATCGAAAACCGCATCATCGAGGCCAAGAGCCGCGGCATCTACGAGGCCCCCGGCCTGGCGCTGCTGCACATCGCCTACGAGCGCCTGGTGAGCGGCATCCACAACGAGGACACGATCGAGCAGTACCGCATGAACGGCCTGAAGCTCGGCCGCCTGCTCTACCAGGGCCGCTGGTTCGACCCGCAGGCCATCATGCTGCGGGAGACCGCCCAGCGCTGGGTGGCGCGCGCCGTCACCGGCACCGTGACGCTCGAGCTGCGCCGCGGCAACGACTACTCCATCCTGAACACCGAATCGCCCAACCTGACGTACGCGCCCGAGCGCCTGTCGATGGAGAAGGTGGAAGACGCTCCGTTCAGCCCCGCCGACCGCATCGGCCAGCTGACCATGCGCAACCTGGACATCGTGGACACGCGCGACAAGCTCGGCGTCTATGCGCAGGCGGGCCTGCTGTCGCTGGGCGGCAATGCCGCGCTGGCGCAACTGGGCGACGACAGCGACCGGAAGTAAGCGAAGGCAGCGCTGTGCCATCCCTGCGGTGGTGCATGCCCTCCCGCATGAAGCCGCCCCGCCGCCAGGCCGGGCGGCTTTTTTTCGCCCGTGAGCACCGGCCGGCACGGTTGCCCGTCACAAACCGGGCTCGCCATTCGTCTTGAGGGCATGACCACCGATTTTT
Organism: Acidovorax sacchari; assembly: GCF_042847045.1. Lineage (NCBI taxonomy): Bacteria > Pseudomonadati > Pseudomonadota > Betaproteobacteria > Burkholderiales > Comamonadaceae > Acidovorax > Acidovorax sacchari. The sequence continues at coordinate 2,094,086 of NZ_AP035783.1, read as the reverse complement.
TCCCGATTCCGCCGATGTCCACGCAGGGCTCCGCCCAGGACGGCCATGCCGCCGTGTTCCAGCACCACCGCGCGCGGCTGGGCGCGATCGCCTACCGGATGCTGGGCTCGCGCGCCGACGCCGAGGACGCCGTGCAGGACGTCTGGCTGCGCTGGCAGGCCACGCCCGCCGAGCGCGTCCAGGCGGCGGAGGCCTGGCTCGTCGCCACCACCACGCGCCTGTGCGTGGATCGGCTGCGCTCGGCGCGCGCCGAGCGCGAGGCCTACCGCGGGCCGTGGCTGCCGGAGCCCTGGCTGGGCGCCGAGGCCGCGCCGCCCGCCGATGCGCGCGCGGAACTGGCGGGCGACCTGTCCATCGCCCTGCTCGTGGTGCTGGAGCAACTGACGCCCGACGAACGCGCAGCCTTCCTGCTGCACGACGTGTTCGACAGCGACTACGGCGAAGTGGCGCACGTGCTCGGCCGCAGCGAGGCCGCCTGCCGGCAGCTGGTGCACCGCGCCCGCATCCAGGTGCGCTCCCGCAGGACCCGCTTTTCCGCCACGCCCGAAGCGGGCCGAGCACTGGTCGCGCGCTTTCTGGAAGCCATGCGCACGCAGAGCCATGCCGAGCTGCTCGCGTTGTTTTCGGAGGAGGCGCAGTGGACATCCGACGGCGGCGGCCGCGTGCGCGCGGCCAGCAGGGTGCTGCACGGCCCGCGCGCGCTCGCCCGGCTGGCCGCGGGCATCTGGCGCCGCTACCTGGCGGGGCAACCCATCGAAGCGGCCGAGGTCAATGGCGCACCCGGCCTGATCGTGCGCGAAGCGGACAGCGGCGCCGTGCAGTCGGTCATGGCCTTCGAGACCGACGGCGCGCGCATCCGCGCGATCTATTCGGTCCTCAACCCGGACAAGCTGCGCGGCCTTTGACCGACCCGCGGGCCGGGCGGCACTCGTGCCACACGCGCATTGGCCCTGCGTCCGCTCCATCCCATTCCACCTGTACTTCTCGACGAAAGGCCATTCATGACCACGACCACCTCCCACGCCCCGCGCATCGACCTGCCGCGCCGCCATCCTGCCAGCTACCAGGCGATGTTCGCGCTGCAGAAGCACGTGAACGCCGGCAAGCTGCCCGTGCAGCTGCACGAACTGGTGAAGATGCGTGCCTCGCAGATCAACGGCTGCGCCTTCTGCATCGACATGCACGCCCGCGTGGCGCGCGAGCACGGCGAGAGCGACCGCCGGCTGCACCTGCTGGCCGCCTGGCGGGAGTCCGGCGTGTTCGATGCCCGCGAGTGCGCCGCCCTCGCCTGGACGGAGGCGCTCACGCTGGTGGCCTCTTCGCAGGTGCCCGACAGCGTCTACGACGAAGTACGTGCCCAGTTCACCGAGGCGGAGATCGTGGAGCTGTCGATGGCCATCGTCGCCATCAATGGCTGGAACCGGCTCATGGTCGCGTTCCGCGCGCCGCCGGCAGGGCACGCGGTGCCCTGAGCCTTTTCGGATGCGGCCGCAGCGTCTACCAGCGCGCCCCTGCGAAGCGCTCGGCCAGGAAATCCAGCAGCGCCCGCACGGCCGCCGGCAGGTGGCGGCGCGAGGGATAGAGCGCATAGACCGTGAGCACGGGCGGCTGCCACTGCGGCAGCAGCGCTTCCAGCGCATTGGCAGCGATGCGCGGGCGCGCAAGATAGGCGGGCTGCAGCGCGATGCCTGCGCCGGCCTCGGCGGCGGCCAGCAGCACCACCGCGTCGTTGGCGGTCAGGCGCGTCGTCACGGGCACTTCCACCGACTCGCCGCCCGACGAGAAACGCCACCGGCTGCGGCCATAGGTGGCATGCCCGAGGCAGGCATGGGCGGCCAGTTCGGACGGATGCGCGGGACGCCCCGCGTGCCGCAGGTAGCCGGGTGCGGCCACCAGCACCGATTCGCACGCGGCGAGCGGCCGCGCGATCAGGGCCGGGTCCGGATCGCTGCCGATGCGGATCGCCAGATCGATGCGCGATGCGACCAGGTTCACCGTGCCTTCGCCCGCGTCCAGATCGACCTTGAGGTGGGGGTGCAGCGCCAGGAAATCGCCCAGGGCCGCCGCGAGCTGCGCCGCGCCGAACGAGACGCTGCAGGCCAGGCGCAACTGGCCGCGCAGCGTGCCGTCGGACGGTGCGGTCTCGTCCACCACCTCGGCGGCAATGTCGAGCATCTGCAGGCAGCGCCGCAGGCACTGCTCGCCCGCGTCGGTGAGCGTGACCCGGCGGGTCGTGCGCTGCAGCAGCCGCGCGCCGAGCCAGCGCTCCATCGCTGCGACGTAGCGCGTGACCATCGCGCGCGACATGTCCAGCCGCTCGGCGGTGGCAGTGAAGCTGCCGGTGGAGGCCACGTCGGCGAACACCTGCATGGCAGTGAGTCGGTCCATCGATTCGATCGATCCAGGCAACAAATATGGGCATTCTGCAGGGTTTATTCGATCGATCCAAGAACATACAGTCGACTGCTGTAGCGACTTCTTCAGATGACGACACCATGACTTCCTTGAACGCACACGCCCATTCCCCGTCCCTTCGCACCACCGTGCTCGCCGCCACGCTGGCCGTGTTTTCTTCCGCGTCGCCGGCCGCGCAGCCACTGGCGCTCCAGGTGGTCAACGCACCGGCCACGAGCTTCCTCGTGAACTCGGCCCTGGTCACGGGGCCGAAGGAGGCCGTCGTGATCGACGCAGGCTTCACGCGCGCCGATGCGTACCGCATCGCCGCCAACGTGCTCGACAGCGGCAAGACACTGACCACGGTCCTCGTGAGCAACGCCGACCCGGATTACTACTTCGGCGCGGAAGTGCTGAAGGCGATCTTCCCGCAAGCGAGGGTGGTCGCCACGCCGGCGGTGCGCGAGAGGATCGCCGCCAAACTGCCCGCCAAGGTGGCGTTCTGGGGCCCCAAGATGGGCGCCAACGCGCCCGCGCAGCCGATCGTGCCCGAAGCCCTCGCAGGAGACCGGCTCACGGTGGACGGCGAGGCGATCGAGATCCGCGGCACGACCGGCCCGCTGGCACACCGTCCGTATGTATGGGTGCCTTCGCTGCACGCCATCCTGGGCAACGTGGCCGTGTTCGGCAACATGCACGTGTGGACTGCCGATACGCAGAAGCCCGCCGAGCGCCAGGCCTGGATCGCGCAGCTCGACGAGATGAAGGCGCTGCAGCCGCGCACCGTCGTGCCCGGCCACATGGCCCCCGGCACGCCGCTGGATGCCGGCACGATCGATTTCACGCGCGGCTACCTGGTGAAGTTCGAATCCGCACTGCAGCAGTCCCCGGACAGCGCGGGCGTGGTGCGCGCGATGCGGGAGGCCTATCCGCAGCTCGGCGAGGCGTCGTCGCTCGAACTGGGCGCCAAGGTGCTCAAGGGCGAGATGGCCTGGTAAGCGGCCCGGCGGGTTCGCGCAGCGCGGCCGCTCAGACCACCACCGGCTCGGGTTCGAGCCGGATGCCGAAGCGCTCGTAGACGCTCGTCTGGATGGCCCTGGCCAGCGTCATCACCTCGCCGCCCGTCACGCTGTCGCCACCGCGGCCGCGGTTGACCAGCACCAGGGCCTGCTTTTCGTACACGCCGGCCTTGCCGACGGTCTTGCCCTTCCAGCCGCAGGCATCGATGAGCCAGCCGGCCGCGAGCTTGATGGTGCCGTCCGGCATCGGGTAGTGCACGATCTTCGGGTCGCGCGCGATGATGTCCGAGCACTGCTCCGGCGTCACGGTAGGGTTCTTGAAGAAACTGCCGGCATTGCCGAGCACGGCCGGGTCGGGCAGCTTGGCGCGGCGCACCTCGCACACCCAGTCGAAGATCTGGCGGGCCGTGGGCTGCTCCACGCCCGCCTCCTGGCGCTTGCGCTCCAGGTCCAGGTAGCCCAGTTCGGGCCTCCAGGGCCTGGGCAGGCGGAAGCGGACATGGGTGATGACCGCCCGGCCCGCCAGGCCCATCCCCCGGGGCAGGCCGGTGTCGGCCCCGTTGCCGGCAGGCGCGTGCTTGAAGACGGAGTCGCGGTAGCCGAAGGCGCACTGTGCCGATTCCAGCGAGAACGAGCGGCCGGTGGCGAGGTCGATGGCGTCCAGCGAGTCGAAACGGTCCTGCAGCTCGACGCCATACGCGCCGATGTTCTGCACCGGGGCAGCCCCCACGGTGCCGGGGATGAGGGCCAGGTTCTCCAGTCCCGGAAAACCGTGCTCCAGCGTCCAGGCGACCGCGTCGTGCCAGCGCACGCCCGCGCCGGCCTCCACGATCCAGGCGCGCGGGGTTTCCTCGACCAGGCGGATGCCCGGGATCTCCATCTTGAGCACGACGGGCTTGACGTCGCCCGTGAGCACGATGTTGCTGCCCCCGCCCAGCACGAACAGCGGGCCGGCGCCGAGCTGCGGATCGGCGAGCAGCGCCCGCACGTCGTCGGCCGAGCGCGCGCGCACCAGCGTATGGGCGCGCGCCACGATGCCGAAGGTGTTGCAGGCCTGCAGGGGGACGTTTTTCTCGACTAACATCCACCGGATTGTCGCATTTGGGCCTTGCCGGGCGAGGCCCCCCACCCGAGATACCGAGAGCGAAGCCATGCCTTCTTTTGATACCGTCTGTGAAGCCAACCTCGTGGAAGTGAAGAACGCCGTGGAGAACTCGGCCAAGGAAATCGGCACCCGCTTCGATTTCAAGGGCACCTCCGCCGCCATCGAGATCAAGGACAAGGAAATCACCCTCTTCGGCGATGCCGATTTCCAGCTGCAGCAGGTCGAGGACATCCTGCGCAACAAGCTGACCAAGCGCAACGTGGACGTCCGCTTCCTCGACAAGGGCGACGTGCAGAAGATCGGCGGCGACAAGGTCAAGCAGGTCATCAAGGTGCGCAACGGCATCGAGAGCGAGCTGGCCAAGAAGATCCAGAAGCTCGTCAAGGAGAGCAAGATCAAGGTGCAGGCCGCGATCCAGGAAGAGAAAGTTCGCGTCACCGGCGCCAAGCGCGACGACCTGCAGGCCGTGATGGCGCTGATCCGCAAGGACATCACCGACGTGCCGCTGTCCTTCGACAACTTCCGCGACTGACGGGCCGCCCGCCGCCTGTCCACCCCGCCGTGCCCCCCCTGCCCGACGTCCCCGACCAGGCCCTGGCGCCGCGCATGGTGCGCGCGTGCGCCGTCGCCTGCGCGCTGGCATGGCTCGCGCCGCTGCCGGCCGCGTCCCAGTCGATCGCGCTCACGGGCATCCTGGGCGCCAAGGCGCTGCTGGTGGTGGATGGCGGAGCGCCCCGCGCGCTGGCCGCGGGCGAATCGATCGGCGGCGTGAAGGTGGTGTCCGTCGGCGGCGACGATGCCGTGCTGGAAACTTCCGCCGGACGCCGCACCGTCCGGCTGGGCGAGGCGCCGGTGAGTGTCGGCAGCCGGGGCGCGGGCACGGGACGCACCGTGGTGCTCATCGCCGACGGCCGCGGGCATTTCATGGGCACCGGCACGGTCAATGGCCGCAGCATGCAGTACCTCGTGGACACGGGCGCGAGCACGGTGGCCATCGGCCAGCCCGATGCCGATCGACTGGGCCTGGACTACCGCGGCGGCCAGCCCGTGGCGATAGGCACCGCCAACGGCACGGCCCGCGGCTGGCGCCTGCGGCTCGACTCCCTCCGGCTGGGCGACGTGGAGCTATTCGGCGTGGACGCCATCGTCACGCCGCAGGGCATGCCCTACGTGCTGCTGGGCAACAGCGCCCTCAATGAATTCCAGATGAACCGGTCGGGCGACCGGCTGGTGCTGGAAAAGCGGCACTAGGGCCATGCCTTTTCCGCCGCCTTCGTCATCCCGCCCCGCGGCGCTGCATGCGGAGGGCCCCGACAGCGAATACGAAGACCTGCTCGGCCTGTGGTCCGACCTGGAATCCGCGCTGTCCGTCCTTCTCTCGCGGCCCGGCAGCGTGGTGGGCTTCGCCGCCAAGATGCGCCAGTGCGACGCCTGGCTGCAGGACCTCGTCGCACACGACACGGACGCGGCGCTCTACCTGATGTTCCAGCTCGCGGCCACCTCCAGCGTGGGCTACAGCGCCTCGCACGCGCTGGTCTGCGGCACGCTCTGCCACATCCTCGCGCACGAGCTGCAACTGCCGCCCGCCGAACGCGACAGCCTGGTGCGCGCGGCCATGACGATGAACATCGGGATGACAGCACTGCAGGACGAACTGGCCAACCAGCGGGAGCGCCCTTCGTCCGCCCAGCAGAGATCCATCGACGAACATCCCCGGCGCAGCCGGGTCCTGCTGGAGCAGCTGGGCATCGGCGACACGCTGTGGCTCGAAGTGGTGGGGCACCACCATGCGCCACTCGCCGAGGGCGATGCGCGCGCGCTGGCCACCCTGCCGGCGGCGCGGCGGCTCACCCGCATCCTGGGCACGATCGACCGCTACGCGGCCATGATCAGCCCCCGCAAGTCCCGGGCGGGGCGCAGTGCCACGGATTCGGTGCGCGCCATCGTGGGCCACGACGACGAGCGCCGGGACGAGGTCACGTATGCGCTCGTGCGATCCGTCGGGCTGTGCCCGCCGGGTACCTTCGTGCGGCTGGACAATGGCGAGACCGCGCTGGTGCTGCGCCGCAGCGAGAAGATCAATTCACCGCTGGTGGCCAGCGTGATCGACCGCCAGGGAGAGCAGAGGCGCCAGCCCGCGCTGCACCAGACGGCCACGGGGCGCCCGCGCATCCAGTCGGCCCTGGCGCGCTCGGCCGTGCAGGTGGAACTGGACCACCGCCTGCTGGTGCGCCTGGGACTCTATGCGGCCCGCCAGTACCGCGGCATCGCCGGGCTGGTGGGCGCGCCCGGCGCCCCCCGCTGATCAGGACTTGCCCTTGCGGCCCAGGCGCGATTCGGTGCCGGCGACGAGGCGGCGGATGTTCTCGCGGTGGCGCCAGACGAGCAGCGCCGACATGGCGGTGATGGCCACGCCCACCGGCGGCTCGGCATACCAGGCCACGCCGCCGCCGAGCACGTAGTAGAGCGGCGCGAAGGCCGCCGCGACCAGCGAGGCCAGCGAAGAATACCGGAAGAAGAACGCGATGATGATCCAGGTGAGCAGCGTGGCCAGGCCCAGCCAGACGCTCACGCCCATCAGCACGCCCAGGGCCGTGGCGACGCCCTTGCCCCCCTCGAAGCGGAAGAACACAGGCCAGAGATGGCCCAGGAAGGCGGCCAGCCCCACGAGCGCGACCGTGCCGTCCCCCAGCCCGTAGCGCGGGCCGAACGCCTGGGCCAGCACCACCGGCAGCCAGCCCTTGAGCGCGTCGAACAGCAGCGTCACCACCGCGGCCGCCTTGCTGCCCGAGCGCAGCACGTTGGTGGCGCCCGGGTTCTTGCTCCCGTAGGTGCGTGGATCGCTGAGCCCCATCGCGCGGCTCACGATGACGGCGAAGGAGAGCGAGCCCAGCAGGTAGGCGGCGAGCGTGGCCAGGAGGGAATAGACGGCGGTCAAGATCGTGTCCTTGTGGTGGAGCGGGGCGCGGCGTCGGCCGCCGCGCACGGGCCGGCTATTCTGCCAGCGCGCACTGCACGGTCCGGGCGCCCAGGCTCTGCACGCAGACGGCGGGATCGAGCTGCACCAGGAAGCCCCGGCGCCCCCCGTTGATCGCGATGCGCGGGAGCGCCAGGATGGTCTCCTCGATGTACACCGGCATCTCGCGCCGCGTGCCGAAGGGCGAGGTGCCGCCGACGAGGTAGCCGCTGTGGCGGTTCGCCACCTCGGGCTTGCACGGCTCCACCGACTTGGCGCCGATCTGGCGCGCCAGGTTCTTGGTGGACACCTTGCGGTCGCCGTGCATGAGCACGATCAGCGGCCGGGCGTCCTGGTCCTGCATCACCAGCGTCTTGACGACCATGTGCTCGTCCAGCCCCAGCTGGCGCGCCGACTCGGCCGTGCCGCCATGTTCCACGTACTCGTAGGGATGCTCGGTGAACGCCACGCCGTGGCGGCGCAGGAACTGCGTGGCCGGCGTTTCGCTGACGTGGACGCCGGCCCGGTCCTTGCGGCTCACAGCGCCGGGTCCCGGATGTCCCAGCGGATCGCGTCGATGGCCGCCAGCAGTTCGGGCGACAGCTGCGTGTTCCAGGCGGCGATGTCCTCTTCCAGCTGGGCCAGGGAGGTCACGCCGATGATGGTGCTGGCCACCCGCCAGTTGCGGTAGCAGAAGGCCAGCGCCATCTGCGTCGGTGTCAGGCCGTTGTCGCGGGCCAGCTGGTTGTAGCGGCGCGCGGCAGCCAGCGCCTCGGGCCGGCCCCAGCGCTGCTTGCGCACCGACTCGTAGCGGGCGATGCGGGCGCCCTGCGGCGCGCCCGGGTCGGTCGGCGCGTGCTGGTCGTACTTGCCGGTCAGCAGGCCGAAGCCCAGCGGCGAATAGGCCAGCAGCGATACGCCCAGGCGATGGCAGCTCTCGTCCATCGCGTTGTCCCAGGTGCGGTTGATCAGGCAGTACGGGTTCTGCACCGTCGCCACCCGCGGCAGGCCGTGCGCCTCGGCCAGCCGCACGAATTCGTGCACGCCGTAGGGTGTCTCGTTGGACAGGCCCACGTAGCGCACCTTGCCGGCCTGTACCAGCTTCGCGAGGGCTTCGAGCTGCTCGCGGATGGGCGTCGCAGAGGTTTCCTTCTGCGGGTCGTAGTACATGGTGCCGAAGGCAGCCACGTGGCGCTCGGGCCAGTGGATCTGGTAGAGATCGATCACGTCGGTCTGCAGGCGGCGCAGGCTGCCTTCGCAGGAGGCCTGGATGTCGGCCGCCGTCATCCCCTTGCCCTCGCGCACCCAGGGCATGCCGCGCGAGGGGCCCGCCACCTTGGTGGCGAGCACGACCTTGCCGCGGGCGCCCGGGTTCTTCGCGAACCAGCGGCCGATGATGGATTCGGTCGCGCCGTAGGTTTCGGCACGTGCGGGCACGGCGTACATCTCGGCCGTATCGATGAAGTCGATGCCGGCCGCCAGAGAGCGGTCGAGGATGGCATGGGCATCGGCTTCGCCCACCTGTTCGCCGAAGGTCATGGTCCCGAGGCAGATGGGAGAGACCTGGAGCGCGCTCGCGCCCAACGTGACTTTTTGCATGGATGGCAACCTGCGGAACGGAAAAAAGAGGCTGACGAGAATAAGGGATTTCCGTGCCCGGCGCAGGCCTCCCCCCCTCCCTCTGCACCACCCCCTGCCCCTCGCTTGTCCCACCCTTGACTGCCGCGCCGTCGCGCCGTGGAAAATAATCTGCGGATGTACCAGCCCCTTCGAGCCTCGCGCAGCGAACGCCTGCCCATCCGCACCCTCGACTACCACATCCGTGTCTGGGAGCCCGCCGGCGGCGGCGCGGCCGAAGCACCGCCCCTCGTGATGGTGCACGGCTGGATGGACGTGGGTGCGTCCTACCAGTTCGTGGTCGATGCCTTCGGCGCGGACTTCGCGGGCGCGCGGCGCATCATCGCGCCCGACTGGCGCGGTTTCGGGCACAGCATGCCGCCCGCGCGCTGCGACCACTACGCCTTCGCCGACTACCTCGCCGACCTGGACCGGCTGCTGGACCACTATGCACCCGGCGGCCCGGTGGACCTCGTCGGCCACAGCATGGGCGGCAACATCGCGATGTCTTATGCGGGCGTGCGACCCGCCCGCATCCGCCGGCTGGTCAACCTCGAAGGTTTCGGCCTGCCGGTGACCGAGCCAGCCCAGGCGCCCGCGCGGTATGCGCAGTGGCTGGAAGAACTGCGCACGCTCGATGCCGGCGGCATGGATCTGAAGGCCTACGAGAACGCGGAAGCCGTTGCGGGCCGGCTCATGAAGACCAACCCCCGCCTGGGCCGCGACAAGGCCGAATGGCTGGCACGAGAGTGGGCGCAGCCGGATGCCCAGGGCCATTGGCGCATCCTGGGCGACGCCGCGCACAAGGTGGTCAATCCTCAGCTCTACCGCGTCGAAGAAGCGCTGGCGCTTTATGCGGGCATCACTGCCCCGGTGCTCGCGGTAGAGGCCAGCGACGACAGCATGGCCCAGTGGTGGAAGGGCCGTTATTCGCTGGATGAGTACCACCGGCGGCTGAAGCACGTGCGCGACTGCCGCACCGCGGTGGTGCAGGACGCCGGCCACATGCTGCACCACGACCAGCCGACCGTGGTGGCGCGGCTCATCAAGGACTTCCTGCAGGCCTGACACCCTGCCCGGCCCCGCCCCGTGGTGCGCAGCGCGGGGGCGCGAAGGGACATTGGAGAGGCCCGGTCCCGCGCCCATGAGAAAATCGGCGGTTACACCAACGAACCGCAGGACAGGACAGCACCATGGACGCAGAACGCATCAACCTCATCGGCACCACCCTCGAAGACCTCTCGCAGCGCACGCAAGAGTTACGGAGGTATCTTTGACTTCGATGCCAAGTTCGAACGCCTGCGCACGGTAAACGCCTCGCTGGAGGACCCCTCCGTCTGGAACGACCCGAAGAAGGCCCAGGAACTGGGCAAGGAACAGAAGTCCCTCTCCGCCGTCGTCGTCACGCTCGACAAGCTCACGCGCGAGCTGGCGGACAACGCCGAGCTGTATGAGATGAGCAAGGAAGAAGGCGACGAGGCCGGCCTGCTCACCATCGAGGCCGAGGCCGGCAAGCTGCGCCCGCTGATCGAGGAACTGGAGTTCCGCCGCATGTTCAGCAACGAGGCCGACCCGCTGAACTGCTTCGTCGACATCCAGGCCGGCGCCGGTGGCACCGAAGCCTGCGACTGGGCCGGCATGCTGCTGCGCCAGTACCTCAAGTACGCCGAGCGCAAGGGCTTCAAGGCCACGGTGGAAGACGAGACCCCGGGCGACGTGGCCGGCATCAAGAGCGCCACGATCAAGATCGAGGGCGAGTACGCCTACGGCCTGCTGCGCACCGAGACCGGCGTGCACCGCCTGGTCCGCAAGAGCCCGTTCGATTCGTCCGGTGGCCGCCACACGAGCTTCGCCTCGCTGTTCGTCTATCCCGAGATCGACGACTCGATCGAGATCAACATCAACCCGGCCGACGTGCGCACGGACACCTTCCGCGCCTCGGGCGCGGGCGGCCAGCACATCAACAAGACCGATTCGGCCGTGCGCCTGACGCACATCCCGACCGGCATCGTCGTGCAGTGCCAGGATGGCCGCAGCCAGCACAGCAACCGCGATGTCGCCTGGCAGCGCCTGCGCTCGCGCCTCTACGACTTCGAGATGCGCAAGCGCATGGAAGAGCAGCAGAAGCTGGAAGACACGAAGACCGACGTGGGCTGGGGCCACCAGATCCGCAGCTACGTGCTCGACAACAGCCGCATCAAGGACCTGCGCACCAATGTCGAAGTCTCCGCCACCCAGAAGGTGCTGGACGGCGACCTCGACGTGTTCATCGAAGCCTCCCTCAAGCAGGGCGTCTGACCACGCCCGGAAAGCAGCCAAGCCATGATGAGAGAAGGACAGGCCGCCACGGCCATCCACCGTGCCGACTACACCGCCCCCGCGTTCTGGATCGACAGCGTGGACCTCACGTTCGACCTGGACCCCGCCAAGACCCGGGTGCTCAGCCGCCTGCGCGTGCGCCGCAACGCCGACGTTCCGCCGGGCCCCCTGCGCCTGGACGGCGAGGATCTGAACCTCGCACGGGTGCTGGTCAACGGGGCGGGCACGTCCTTCAAGCTCGAAGGCGCCCAGCTCGTGCTGGAGAACCTGCCCGAGGGCCACGAGCCGTTCGACCTGGAGATCTTCACCACCTGCGCGCCCGTGAAGAACACCCAGCTCTCGGGCCTCTACGTGAGCCAGGGCACGTTCTTCACGCAGTGCGAGGCCGAGGGCTTCCGCCGCATCACCTACTTCCTCGACCGTCCGGACGTGATGGCGAGCTACACCGTCACGCTGCGCGCCGACAGGGCCGAATATCCGGTGCTGCTGTCCAACGGCAACCTGGTGGACCAGGGCGCGCTGGACGACGGCCGGCACTTCGCCAAGTGGGTCGATCCGCACAAGAAGCCCTGCTACCTGTTCGCGCTGGTCGCGGGCAAGCTGGTGGCGCGCGAGCAGCGCATCCGCGCACGCTCCGGCAACGACCACCTGCTGCAGATCTTCGTGCGCCCGGGCGACCTGGAAAAGACCGAGCACGCGATGAATTCGCTCATGGCCAGCATCGCCTGGGACGAGGCGCGCTTCGGCCTGCCGCTCGACCTCGAACGCTTCATGATCGTCGCCACCAGCGACTTCAACATGGGCGCGATGGAGAACAAGGGCCTGAACATCTTCAACACGAAGTACGTGCTGGCGAGCCAGTCCACGGCCACCGATGCCGATTTCGCGAACATCGAATCGGTGGTGGGCCACGAGTATTTCCACAACTGGACCGGCAACCGCGTCACCTGCCGCGACTGGTTCCAGCTGTCGCTCAAGGAAGGCCTCACGGTTTTCCGCGACCAGGAATTCAGCCAGGACCTCTCGGGCAGCCCGTCGGCGCGCGCCGTCAAGCGCATCGAGGACGTGCGCGTGCTGCGCACCGTGCAGTTCCCCGAGGACGCCGGCCCGATGGCGCACCCCGTGCGCCCGGACAGCTACGTCGAGATCAACAACTTCTACACCGTCACCATCTACGAGAAGGGGGCCGAGGTCGTGCGCATGATGCACACGCTGGTCGGCCGCGACGGTTTCGCCGCGGGCATGAAGCTCTACTTCGAGCGCCATGACGGCCAGGCCGTGACCTGCGACGATTTCGCGCAGGCCATCGCCGACGCCAACCCGGGCAGCGAACTGGCCCGCCTGCTGCCGCAGTTCAAGCGCTGGTACGCCCAGGCCGGGACGCCGCGCGTGCGCGCCCGCGGCGCCTACGACGCCGGCGCCCGCACCTACACGCTCACGCTGGAACAGGGCATCGCGCCCACGCCCGGCCAGCCCGTGAAGGAACCGATGGTGATCCCCGTGGCGCTGGGACTGCTCGGCGCCGACGGCGCCGCCCTGCCCCTGCAGCTCGAAGGCGAGGCCGGGGCCGGCGCCCCGGACCGCACCGTGGTGCTCACCGAGCCCGCCCACACCTATACCTTCGTGAACGTGCCGTCGGAGCCGGTGCCGTCGCTGCTGCGCGGCTTCAGCGCCCCGGTGCTGCTGGACATCGAGGCCACCGACGCGCAACTGCTCACGCTGCTCGCCCACGACACCGATCCGTTCAACCGCTGGGAGGCCGGCCAGCGCCTCGCGCTGCGCATCGCCATCCAGGCCATCGGCGACACGTCGCTGGACGTGCCTGCCGACGGCGCGCTGCAGCGGGAACTGCTGCCGGCGAGCTTCGTCGCCGCGATGCGCGATGTGCTGCGCCATCCCGCGCTGGACGCCGCCTTCAAGGAACTGGTGCTCGCCCTGCCCTCCGAAGGCTATATCGCCGAGCAGCTCGACGTGGTCGATCCGCAGCGCGTGCACGCCGTGCGCGAGGCCATGCGCCAGCAGCTCGCCGTGGCCCTGCAGCCCGACTGGGAATGGACATGGGAGCAGCACCACGACACCGGCGGCTACCGGCCCGATGCCACGTCCTCCGGCCGCCGCGCGCTGGCCGGCATGGCGCTGTCGATGCTGTGCCTGGCAGCGCGCCGCACGGGCGACACCGTCTGGCCGGGCAGGGCCTACCAGCGCTTCAAGGATGCGGGCAACATGACCGACCGCTTCAACGCGCTGGCCGCCCTGGTGGCCAGCGGCCAGCCGCTCGCCGCGCAGGCCCTGGCGCGCTTCCATGCGATGTTCAAGGACGAGGCGCTGGTGCTGGACAAGTGGTTCGCGCTGCAGGCCGGTGCTCCGGACCGCGGCGGCGACGTGCTGCCCGCCGTGAAGGAACTGATGAAGCACCCGGACTTCAGCCTCAAGAACCCGAACCGCGCGCGCAGCCTGATCTTCAGCTATTGCAGCGCCAACCCCGGGGCCTTCCATCGCCAGGACGCCGCCGGCTACGCCTTCTGGGCCGACCGCGTGATCGAGCTCGACACGCTGAACCCGCAGGTGGCAGCCCGCCTCGCGCGCGCCCTCGACCGCTGGAGCAAGCTCGCCGAACCCTACCGGACGGCCGCGCGCGACGCCATCGCCCGCGTGGCGGCGAAGCCCGACCTGTCCAACGACGTGCGCGAGGTGGTCGGCCGCGCGCTCGCCGACTGATCCGGCAGGCCGGACATCCCTTTCGAAAGAGAAACGAGAGATCCACCGAACATGGCACAACGCATCAGCCTCACCCGCTACCTCGTCGAGCAGCAGCGCGTCGATGGCCTCATCCCCTCGCAGCTGCGCCTGCTGCTGGAGGTGGTGGCCCGCGCCTGCAAGCACATCAGCCACGCCGTGAACAAGGGCGCCCTCGGCGGCGTGCTGGGCTCGGCCTCCAGCGAGAACGTGCAGGGCGAGATCCAGAAGAAGCTGGACATCATCGCCAACGAAGTGCTCATCGAGGCCAACGAATGGGGCGGCCACCTGGCCGCCATGGCGTCGGAAGAGATGGACAGCATCTACGTGGTGCCCAACCGCTACCCCCAGGGCGAGTACCTGCTGCTCTTCGATCCCCTCGACGGCTCCTCCAACATCGACGTGAACGTGAGCATCGGCACCATCTTCAGCGTGCTGAAGAAGCCCGAGGGCCACCCCGGCGTGACCACCGAGGACTTCCTGCAGGCCGGCTCCAGCCAGGTGGCCGCCGGCTACTGCATCTACGGCCCGCAGACCACGCTGGTGCTCACGGTGGGCGACGGCGTGGCGATGTTCACGCTCGACCGCGAGCAAGGCTCGTTCGTGCTGGTGGAAGAGAACGTGAAGATTCCCGCCGATACCAAGGAATTCGCGATCAACATGAGCAACATGCGCCACTGGGATGCCCCGGTGAAGCGCTACATCGACGAATGCCTGGCCGGCACGGAAGGCCCGCGCGAGAAGGACTTCAACATGCGCTGGATCGCCAGCATGGTGGCGGACGTGCACCGCATCCTCACGCGCGGCGGCATCTTCCTCTACCCCTGGGACAAGCGCGAGCCGAACAAGCCGGGCAAGCTGCGCCTGATGTACGAGGCCAACCCGATGTCCTGGCTGATCGAGCAGGCCGGCGGTGCGGCGACCAACGGCAAGGAACGCATCCTGGACATCCAGCCGAAGCAGTTGCACGAACGCGTCAGCGTGATCCTCGGATCAAAAAATGAAGTGGAACGCGTGACACGCTACCATTCCGGTATATAATTCAATTCTTCGCCGGTGTAGCTCAGTCGGTAGAGCAGCTCATTCGTAATGAGAAGGTCGGGTGTTCGATTCATCTCTCCGGCACCAAACAAAAAACCCCTGATTCGCAAGAGTCAGGGGTTTTTTCATGGAGCACTGCCAGCGTGCTCCCGGCGCCCGCTGGAGCCTGCCGGCCCACCGGCCAGGAGGATCGCCATCAGATCGCCGACCAACGGATTCTCCGGTGCCGCGGGCCATACGGCGTAGGCCTCGGACTGGGCCACGGCAGGACCCACCGGCCGGAACACCGCTCCTGGCAGGCGTGAATGCTCCATGGCCTGCGGCACCAGGGCGACGCCGAGGCCCTGCGAGACCAGGGAGACCACCGCGAGCCAGTGCCGCACCTCGTGCCCTATTTCCGGCTGGAAGCCCGCGCTCGCGCAGATCGACAGGATGCGCGCATGGTAGTCGGGCGAGACTGCGCGCGCGAACAGGACGAAGGGCTCGCCCGCGAGATCGCGCAGATCGATGACCTTCCTGCGCGCCAGTCGATGCCCCGCAGGCAGGCAGCACATGAAGGGCTCGGTCACCAGCAGGCGCTGCTGCAGCGTCGCCGGCATGCGGCTCGTATGGACGAAACCCAGGTCCAGCCGGTCGTGCAGCAGTTCGCCGATCTGTTCACCGGAGTTCAATTCCTGCAGCGAAACACGCACGCCCGGATGGCGCTGCTGGAAAACACCCAGCGCCTGAGGCAGTCCGCGGTACAGCATGGCGCCCACGAAGCCGATGCGCAGCCGGCCTGCGAGCCCCGCAGCCACGCCGCGCGCTTCGGATAACGCCTCCTCCGCTTGCGCCAGCACCCGCCGCGCGGATGCCTTGAGGGCCCGGCCGGCAGGGGTGAGGCGCACCTCCTTGGGGGTCCGTTCGAAGAGTTGCGCCCCGACGCGCTCCTCCAGCTGCCGGATGGCCACCGAGAGCGGTGGCTGCGACATGTTCAACCGGGCTGCGGCGCGCCCGAAGTGCAGTTCGTCCGCGAGTACCGCGAAGTAGCGCAGGTGCCTCAGTTCCATGGCGGTGTGGCGATAGGAGTTTCGAATGGCGCAAGACCCAATCGATATTAGACACGAATGACCACGCGGCGAAGAATGGGGAATCGACAAGGAGACACCACGATGCCGCAGCCTTTCCGGGCGGCCGATTCCCATCCGGTTCCGGATGGCCACGGCCGCAATCTGTTCGACACCGACACCGAACTGCACTCCCTGCTGGCGCTCTATCTGCCGGACGCGCTCTATACCCACATGCGGCCGCACTTCGAGCGGCTGGGCGGTCTCGCGGGGGGCCTGCTGGACGACCTGGCCGGCACCGCCGACCGGAATCCCCCGGTGCTCGAGCACCGGACGCGCACCGGCCTCGACGTCCAGCGCATCGTCAAGCATCCGGCCTACGTGGAGATGGAACGGCTGGCGCTCAGCGAGTTCGGCCTCGGGGCCATGTCCCACCGCGAGGAAACGCTGGGCTGGCAGGGCCCCATGCCGGCGCTGGTCAAGTACGTCCTGACCTATCTCTTCGTGCAGGCCGAGTTCGGCCTGTGCTGCCCGGTCTCCATGACCGACTCGCTGACGCGCACGCTGCGCAGGTTCGGCAGCCCGGAACTGCTGGCCCGCTATCTGCCGGCCCTCACGTCGCTCGATTTCGACGAACTGGCGCAGGGCGCCATGTTCATGACCGAACAGGGTGCCGGCTCCGACATCGCCGCCACCGCCACGCGGGCCACGCCCGCCGCGGACGGCAGCTGGCGCCTCACCGGAGACAAGTGGTTCTGCTCGAACCCCGACGCCGGGTTCGCGATGGTGCTGGCCCGCATCGACGGGGCACCGGAGGGCCTGAAGGGGGTCTCGCTCTTCCTGCTGCCGCGCCGCCTGGAGGACGGGAGCCTCAACCATTACCGCATCGTCCGGTTGAAAGACAAGCTGGGCACGCGCTCCATGGCCAGCGGCGAGATCCAGCTCGCGGGCGCGGTGGCCCATCTCGTGGGCGAGGAGGGCCGGGGCTTCGTGCAGATGGCCGATATGGTGAACAACTCGCGCCTGTCCAACGGCGTGCGCGCCGCGGGGCTGATGCGGCGGGCGGTCTCCGAAGCCGAATTCGTCGCATCCGAGCGCCGTGCCTTCGGCCGTGCACTGCAGGACATGCCGCTCATGCGCCGCCAGCTCGACAAGCTGCGCGTGCCGGCGGAGCAGGCCCGGACCATGGTGTTCCAGACCGCCCGTGCGCTCGCACGCTCGGACGCGGGCGAGAAGGATGCCTATGCCCTGCTGCGCATCCTCACGCCGCTCATCAAGTTCCGAGCGTGCCGCGACGCGCGCAAGGTGACCGGAGATGCGATGGAAGTGCGCGGCGGCTGCGGCTACATCGAGGAGTTCAGCGACGCGCGCCTGGTGCGCGACGCGCACCTGGGATCGATCTGGGAAGGCACGAGCAACATCGTCGCGCTGGACGTTCTGCGCGCCATCCGCCGCGAAGGCTCGCTGCCCGTGCTGTCCGCCCACAACGCCGCGCTGCTGGAGGATGCCGCACTGCCCCCGGCCTTCGCCGCCGCCCTGGCCCACAGCTTCAAGCGCGCCTGCGCACTGGCCGAAGCCGCGCTGCAGGACGACGGCGGCGAGGTGCTGGCCCGCCAGGCCGCGTCCGCGCTCTACCACTGCACCAGCGCCATCGCCATGGCCTGGGAGGCGGCCAGGACCGGCTCGGCAGCGCGGATGCACTGGGCCCGGATGGCGCTGTGGCACCGCGTGCTGCCGCGCGATCCGCTGCGGCCCGACGTGCCGCCAGCCGAATGGCAGGACCGCAGCGGCACGGCACGGGAGGCCGCCGCGACGGCCTGAGCCATCCGCCACCACAACCACAACGGAGACAAGGCAAGATGAAGAAACGCACCCTGATGTCCGCCGCCTGCGCCCTGCTGGCGGCCTCTTTCCTGGCGCCCGCGGTCGCTGCGGACGCCTTCCCGGCCAAGCCGATCACCCTGGTGATCCCCTACCCGCCCGGCGGGCCGACCGATGCCATGGCGCGCACCCTGGCCGCGGAGATCAAGGACCGTATCGGCCAGCCCATGATCGTGGAGAACCGCGCCGGGGCCAACGGCAACATCGGCGCCGAATACGTCGCGCGGGCGGAACCCGACGGCTACACGCTCATGTTCGGCACGTCGGGCCCGCTGGCCATCAATGCCAGCCTCTACGCCAGACCCGGGTACGACCCGGTCAAGAGCTATGCGCCCGTGATCCGGGTGGGCTACCTGCCCAACATCCTGGTGGTGCACCCCAGCGTGCCGGCGCGCAACGTGCAGGAGCTCGTGGCCTACGGCCGCGCCCACCCGGGCAAGCTGGCGTACGCCTCCTCGGGCAGCGGCGCATCGTCGCACCTGGCGGGGGTGCTGTTCAACTCCGTGGCGGGCACCGACTTCCTGCACATACCCTACAAGGGCACCGGACCCGCGCTCAATGATTTGCTGGGGGGCCAGGTCGCCATGAGCTTCACCGACGTGCTGACTGCCCAGCCCTACGTGAAAGCCGGCAAATTGCGCGCGCTGGGGGTGACGACCTCGAAGCGCTCGCAGGCCCTGCCCGACGTACCCACGGTGGCCGAACAGGGCTATCCGGGCTACGACGTCAGCGTGTTCTTCGGCGTGGTGGCTCCCGCAGGTACGCCGGCCGACCGCATCGCCCTCCTCAACAAGGCATTCGCCGAAGCCCTCTCCACCGCCAAGGTCAAGACGCTGTTCGCCTCGCAGGGGCTGGAAGCCGCAGCCGATACACGCCCGCAGGCGCTGGGGCGCTTCATCGCCGACGAGACGGCCAAGTGGGCGCAGGTGGTCCACCAGTCGGGAGTCCGCCTTGACTGATACAGCAGGCACCGGCGCACTGGCCGGCATCCGGGTGCTCGATCTCTCGCGCATCCTCGGCGGGCCGTACTGCGGCCAGATCCTGGGCGACCACGGTGCCGACGTGCTCAAGGTGGAGCCGCCCGAGGGAGACGATACGCGCACCTGGGGCCCGCCGTTCCAGGGCGGCGTGGCGTCGTACTACATGGGACTGAACCGCAACAAGCGGGTGCAGCACCTCGATCTGTCGAGCGAGGAAGGCCGGGGCCGCCTGCTCGAGCTGGCCGCACAGGCCGACGTGCTCGTGGAGAATTTCAAGTCCGGCACGATGGAGCGCTGGGGCATCGGATATGGCGAGCTGTCGCGGCGGTTTCCGCGCCTGGTCTGGTGCCGCGTGAGCGGCTTCGGCAGCGACGGCCCGCTGGGCGGACTGCCGGGCTACGACGCAGCGGTGCAGGCCATGGCCGGCATCATGAGCGTCAACGGCGAATCGGGCGGCGGCGCGCTGCGCGTCGGCCTGCCGGTGGTGGACATGGTGACGGGGCTGCATGCCGTCATCGGCGTGCTGCTCGCCCTGCAGGAGCGCCAGCGCAGCGGCCGGGGCCAGCTCGTGGAGGCGGCACTCTACGACAGCGGCCTCTCGCTGCTGCATCCGCATGCGGCGAACTGGTTCATGGATGGACGCGTACCGGGCCGCAGCGGCAATGCCCATCCCAACATCTATCCGTACGATACGCTGCGCACCGCCAGCGAGCCGGTCTTCGTCACGGTGGGCAACGACCGCCAGTTCGCGGCCTTCTGCCGCTGCATAGGCCGTCCGGAGCTGGCGGACGATCCGCGCTTCGCGCGGGCGGGGGACCGGTCGCGCCACCGCTCGGAACTGAAGCCCCTGCTGGAGGACGCGACGCAAGCCCTGCAGGCCGCCCCGCTGGTAGAACGGCTGATGGCCGCCGGCGTGCCGGCGGCTCCCGTGCTGAACGTGGACGCGGCGCTGGAGCATCCGCACACCGCGCACCGGAAGATGGTGGTCGAGATGGATTCCGGTTACCGCGGCCTGGGAAGTCCGGTGGCGTTGGGCCGGACCCCGGCCACCTACCGGCATCCGCCGCTCACGGCGGGAGATGCTTTCCTGCCCCGCGATGCATAGCGCGTCGCCCCTGCCGCCAGCAGGACGATCGGCCTTATTCTAAGGAATCCGCGTGCGCCGCGCTCGCGTGCAGGCAGATGGCCGCCGCCGCGCCCACGTTGAGCGATTCCTCGCCCCCCGGCTGCGCGATACGGATCAGGTGCGTGGCACGCTGCTGCAGTGCCTCCGACACGCCTTGCCCTTCATGGCCCAGGATCCAGCCGCAGGGCCAGGGCAGGCGCGCGCGGTGCAGCAGGTCGCCGCCGTGCGAACTCGTGGCCAGCAGCGGCAGGTCCAGCGCGTCGATGTCGTCCACCGCCAGCCCCTCCACCAGGTGCAGCGCGAAGTGCGCGCCCATGCCCGCCCGCAGCACCTTGGGGCTCCAGAGGCCCGCCGTGCCTTTCAGGGCGGCCACCTGGCGGAAGCCGAAAGCCGAGGCGCTGCGCAGGATGGACCCCACGTTTCCGGCGTCCTGCAGCCGGTCCAGCACCACGGTCGGCAGGCCGGCCTGCAGCACCGGCGCCTCGGGCGCGGGCACCACGAAGCCCATGCGCGCCGGCGACTCGAGGCCGCTCACGTCGGCCCAGAGCGCATCGGCGAGCACCACGTTGCGTGCGGCGGCGCCTCCCCATGCACGCTCCCACTCCGGCCAGGCGGATTCGGCATAGACGCCGATGGCCGGCTGCACGCCGCGCTCCAGTGCGGCACGGCAGAGATGGTCGCCCTCGAGCCAGACGCGGCCCTGGCGGCGGTAGGCGCCGCTGTCCTGCGCCAGCCGCCGCAGGTCCTTCACGAAGGTGTTGTCGCGCGACTGGATGAAGGTCGGCCCGGTGGTCATGCGTGCAGCCCTTCCGCGGGCCGGGGCACCGCAGGGCGCACGGACACGGTGGTTTCCACGGTGGTCACGATGGTGGCGGTGGCCTGCATGACCACGGTGCGCTGCACCGCTGCCGCGACCGGTGCGAAGGAGCGGCGGTGTTCCGGGCATGCGCCATGGGCCTGCAGGGCCGCCATGTGCTCCGCCGTGCCGTAGCCCTTGTGCGAGGCGAAACCGTAGTGTGGATAGGCCTGGTGCAGTTGCGCGCACCAGCGGTCGCGCGTGACCTTGGCCAGGATGGAAGCAGCCGAGATGGCCTGCACCAGCGCGTCGCCCTTGACGATGGCCTCGGCGGGTACATCGAGCGGCGGCAGGCGGTTGCCGTCCACGAGCACGCGCACCGGCTTGAGCCGCAGGCCGGCCACGGCGCGGCGCATCGCCAGCATGGTGGCCTGCAGGATGTTCAGCGTATCGATCTCTTCCACCGAGGCCTCGGCCACGCTGCAGCACAGCGCCTTGGCGCGGATCTCGTCGAACAGCGCCTCGCGGCGGGCGGCGGTGAGGGTCTTGGAGTCCGCCAGGCCTTCGATGGGCTGCAGTTCGTCCAGGATGACGGCCGCGGCGACCACGGGTCCGGCCAGCGGTCCGCGGCCCGCCTCGTCCACGCCCGCGACGAGCCCCGGCGGATGCCATGGCAGATGGGCCTGCTCAACGCGCGGCAAGGATTTTCTGGATCGCATCGGCGGCCAATCTCGGGGTATCGCGGCGCAGTTCCTCGTGCAGCGCGGTGAAGCGCCGCGCCAGCGCGTCGCGCTGGCCGGCAGGTGCGTCCAGCCACTGCATCACGGCCGTGGCCAGGGCCTGCGGCGTGGCTGCGTCCTGCAGCAGCTCGGGCACCACGAAGTCGCCGCACAGGATGTTGGGCAGCCCCACCCAGGGCTGCAGTTGCTTGCGGCGCATCAGGCGCCAGCTGATGGGGTGCATGTGGTAGGCGATGACCATGGGCCGCTTGAACAGCGCGGCCTCCAGCGTCGCGGTCCCGCTGGCGATCAGCGTGCAGTCGCAGGCCGCCAGCACGGCGTGGGACTGGCCGGCCGTGATCTGCAGAGCATCGCGCATGCCGCACTCGGCGGCGATCTGCTCGATGCGCGCGCGCAGCGCCGGCACTGCCGGCACCACCATCTTCAGGCCGGGCCGCGCCTGTCGCAGCAGCGCCGCCGCCTGGAAGAACGGCCGGGCGATATAGGCGACTTCCGCGGAACGGCTGCCGGGCAGGATGGCCAGCACCTCGTCGTCCGCCCCCAGTCCCAGCTGCGCGCGGGCCGCGAGGCGGTCGGGTTCCATCGGAATGACCTGCGCCAGCGGATGGCCCACGTAGGTCGCATCGATGCCATGGCGCGCCAGCAGCCCGGGCTCGAAAGGGAAGATGCACAGCACATGGTCGGCGCTGCGGCGGATCTTGTGGACGCGTTCCGCGCGCCAGGCCCAGATGGAGGGGCAGACGAAATGCACGGTCCTGATGCCGGCAGCGCGCAGGTCGGCCTCCAGGCCCAGGTTGAAATCCGGGGCATCGACGCCGATGAACAGGTCGGGCCGCTCCGCCAGCAGGCGGCTGCGCAATTGCTGGCGGATGCGCACGATGCCCCAGAGGCGGCGCGCCAGTTCGACGCTGTAGCCATGCACCGCGAGGCGCTCGCTCGGCCACAGGCAATGGAAACCCCGGCGCTCCATCTGCGGCCCGCCGATACCCTGCGCGGACACCGCCGGCCACTGCGCATGCAGGCCGTCCAGGAGCAGGCCGGCGAGCAGGTCGCCGGACGTCTCGCCGGCCACCATCGCGATGCGCGGGGCGTCTTGCATGGCTGTGCGCTCCTCTTCAGCGCGCGATGCCGCGTGTCGAGGAAGCGATGAAATCGCGCAGCAGGGCGATGTCGCCCGCGGCCTCGGGGTGCGCGGCCGGAAGCTCCTCGATCGCCCTGGCGGCCGCCTCCAGGGTCAGCCCCTGGCGGTACAGCAGGCGATGCATCTGCTTGACCGCGGCGAGGCGGTCCGCGGAGAAGCCGCGGCGCTTCAGGCCGACGATGTTGAAGCCGCGCACGCCCATCGGATTGCCATCGACCAGCATGAAAGGCGGCACGTCCTGCGACACCGCCGAGGCGAAGCCGACCATCGCATGCGCGCCGATCTTCACGAACTGGTGGATGCCCACCAGCCCGCCGACGGTCACCCAGTCGCCCAGTTCGACATGGCCGGCCAGCGTGGTGTTGTTCGAGAGCGTGGTGTGGTTGCCCACCAGGCAGTCGTGCGCGATGTGGCAGTAGGCCATGATCCAGTTGTCGTCGCCCACGCGCGTGATGCCCCCCGCGCCCGGCACGCCGAGGTTGAAGGTGCAGAACTCGCGGATCGTGTTGCGGTCGCCGATCTCCAGGCACGTGTCTTCCCCGGCATATTTCTTGTCCTGGGGGACCGCGCCGAGCGAGGCGAACTGGAAGATCTGGTTGTCGCGCCCGATCGTCGTGCGGCCCTCGATCACGCAGTGCGGCCCGACACGGGTCCCGGCCCCGATGCGCACCTTGGGGCCGATGACCGCATAGGGGCCGACGGTGACCGAGCTGTCCAGCTCGGCGCCCGGATCGACGATGGCCGTGGAATGGATGCTGCTCATGTGCCCGCGCCCTCAGCCCATCAGGCGACGGTCCGCATGGTGCACATGATCTCGGCTTCGCACGCGGTGCTGTCGCCCACGCGCGCCACGCCGGCGAACTTGTAGATGCCGCCCTTGATGCGGTCGAGCTTGACGTCGAGGATGAGCTGGTCGCCCGGCTCCACGGGCCGCTTGAAGCGCGCGCCGTCGATGCCGACGAAATAGAACACCTTGTCGTCGCCCGGGGCCTCGCCCATCATGTCGAAGGACAGCAGGCCTGCCGCCTGCGCGAGCGCCTCGAGCATCAGCACGCCGGGCATCACCGGGCGGCTCGGGAAATGCCCCGTGAAGAACGGCTCGTTGATCGTGACGTTCTTGATCGCCTGGATGCGCTGGCCCCTTTCGAGTTCGACGACGCGGTCCACCAGCAGGAAGGGATAGCGGTGCGGCAGGAGCTTGAGGATTTGGTGGATGTCCATCATTGGATGTGTGCGGTGGGACCGTCTTTTCGTATCTGTTCTTCGAGGGCCATGATGCGCGCGCGCAGCCCGTGGAGCTGGCGCAGCGTGGCCGCGTTCTTTTCCCACTTCGCATTTTCGTCGAAGGGAAACATGCCGGAGTAGAGCCCGGGCCGCAGGACGGACCGCGTGATGGCCGTGCCCGGAGACACCTGAACGCCGTCGGCGATCTCCAGGTGCCCCAGGATCATGGCGGCGCCGCCGATCATGCAGTGCGCGCCGATGCGCGTGCTGCCGGACACGCCGGTGCAGCCGGCCACGGCCGTGTGCCGCCCGATGCGGACGTTGTGGCCGATCTGCACGAGGTTGTCGAGCTTGACGCCATCCTCGATGACGGTGTCGTCCAGCGCGCCGCGGTCGATGCAGGTGTTGGCGCCGATCTCCACGTCGTCGCCGATGCGCACCGCCCCGAGCTGCTCGATCTTGGTCCAGGCGCCGCCGTCGGGCGCGAAGCCGAAGCCGTCCGCCCCGATCACCACGCCCGGGTGCAGCAGGCAGCGCTCGCCGATGCGGCAGCCCTCGCCCACCGTGATGCGCGAGGTCAGCACCGTGCCCGCGCCGATGTGCGCGCCGCGCTCGACCACGCAGAGCGGGCCGATGCGCGCCGAGGGATCGACGAAGGCGTCCGGATCCACCACTGCGGACGGATGGACGCCTGCCGCGGGCGTGCGGCCATGCAGGCGCTTCCAGAGCTGCGTCGCCCGCGCGAAATAGGCGTACGGATCATCCGCCACGATGCACGCGCCGCGCGCCAGCGCTTCCTCGCGCATCGCGGGCGCCACAATGACACAGGCCGCCCGGGAGGCGGCCAGTTGTTGCCGATAGCGCGGATTGCTCAGGAAAGCCAGGTCGCCCGGTTCCGCCGAGTCGAGCGGGGCGATGCGAAGAATCTCGACGTTGCCGTCGCCCCCTTCGATCGTTCCGCCCAGCGCCTCAACAATCTGCCTGAGACGCACGCTCACGCGGCATGCCCCGCGCGCGCCGACCGGCTGCCGCTGCGATCACTTCGCACTGGCGCCCGCGCCTGCATTCAGCGCCTTGATCACCTTGTCGGTGATGTCGTGCTTGGGGTTGATGTAGACGGCTTCCTGCAGGATGACGTCGTACTTCTCGGCCTCGGCCACCTGCTTGACGGCGCGGTTGGCGCGCTCCAGCACCTGGCCCAGTTCTTCGTTCTTGCGCGCGGCCAGGTCGTCCTGGAATTCGCGGCGCTTGCGCTGGAAGTCGCGGTCCTGGTCGGCCAGCTGGCGCTGGCGGGCCGTGCGCTGGCTCTCGGCCATGGTGGGGGCCTCGCGCTCGAACTTCTCGGTGGCGGCCTTGAGCGCAGCGCCCTGGTCGACGAGGTCCTTCTCGCGCTTGGAGAATTCCTGCTCCAGCTTGGCCTGTGCGGCCTTGGCCGTGCTGGCTTCGCGGAAGATGCGGTCGGTGTTCACGAAACCGGCCTTGAACTCCTGTGCCTGCGCGGGCACGGCCGCGCCGAGCGCGCCGAGCAGAAGGACCAGGGGAATATGGCGGGAAAGGGATTTCATTAGAAAGACGTTCCGATCTGGAATTGCAATTTCTGGATTTTATCGCCGGCGAACTTGCGCACCGGTTGCGCGAAAGCGAGGCGAAGCGGACCGAGCGGGGAAATCCAGCTCAGGCCCAGGCCTGCAGAGACACGCATGTCGCTGAAGGTGACCTTCTCGTCTTCGCCGTAAACGTTGCCGGCGTCCACGAACGTGAACACGCGCAGCGTACGGTCGTTGCCCGCACCGGGGAACGGTGCGATGAATTCGGCGTTGAGCGTGACCTTCTTCGGGCCGCCCAGGGAGGCGCCGGTGACGTCGCGCGGGCCCAGGGTGCCCTGGTCGAAGCCGCGCACCGAGCCGAGGCCGCCGGAGTAGAAGTTCTTGAACACCGGGTAGGGCCGGCCGTTCAGGCCCTTGCCCCAGCCCAGCTCGGAGTTGAATGCCAGGGTGAACTTCTTGTTCAGCGGCACGTACTGCTGGAACTGGTAGTTGGCCCGCACGTAGCGCGCATCGCCCGCCACCGACCAGTCGGAGTTCAGGCGCTGGTAGCGGCCCGAATTCGGCGCCAGGGCACTGTCGCGGTCGTCGCGCGACCAGCCCACGGTCAGGGGAAGGGCCATGCTGCTGGTGCCGTACGTGTTGGCGTAGGAAAGGTAGGCCGCGGGAATGTTCGTGCCCAGCTTGATGCGCGTGTTCTCCACCCCGCCGCCGAAGAACACGGTGTCGGTCTCGCTGAACGGGATGCCGAAGCGCACGCTCGTGCCGGCGGTGATGAGCTGGTAGTTGCCGCCCTGGTCCTGGTAGGGCTTGTCGGTGCGGTAGTAGAGGTCCAGCGTGCGGGAGATGCCGTCCGGGGTGAAGTACGGGTTGGTGGTGCTGAGCACCAGCGTGCGGCGGTACTTGCTGGTGTTCACGTCCACGCCCAGGTAGTTGCCCGAGCCGAACACGTTCTCCTGCTTGATGCTGAACGACAGCGACACCTTCTCGGCGCTCGAGAAGCCCGCGCCCAGCTGCAGGGAGCCGGTGGGCTTCTCGGCCACGTTCACCACCAGGTCGACCTGGTCGGGCGAGCCCGAGACCTCCTGGGTCTCGACGTTCACCTCGGTGAAGTAGCCCAGGCGGTCCACGCGGTCGCGCGAAAGGCGGATCTTGTCGCCGTCGTACCAGGACGCCTCGTACTGGCGGAATTCGCGCCGGATCACTTCGTCGCGGGTGCGGTTGTTGCCGCTCACCACGATGCGGCGCACGTAGGCGCGGCGCGAGGGCTCGGCACGCAGCACGAGGGCCACGCGGTTGTTCTCGCGGTCGATCTCGGGCACGGCCTCGACGCGGGCGAAGGCGAAACCGAAGTTGCCGAAGTGGTCGGTGAACGCCTTGGTGGTCTCGGTGACCTTGTCGGCGTTGTAGGGCTCGCCGGGCTGGATGGTGATGAGCGACTTGAACTCGTCGTCGCGGTCCAGGTAGTTGCCTTCCAGCTTCACGCCGGAGACCACGTAGCGCTGGCCTTCGGTGATGTTGATCGTGATGCTGATGTCCTGCTTGTCCGGCGACACCGCCACCTGGGTGGAGTCGATGCGGAACTCGAGGTAGCCACGCGCGAGGTAGTAGGAGCGCAGCGTCTCCAGGTCGGCATTGAGCTTGGTGCGGGAATAGCGGTCGGACTTGGTGTACCAGCTCAGCCAGCCGCCGGTGTCCTGGTCGAACAGGCCCTTGAGCGTGGATTCGCTGAAGGCCTGCGCGCCGTTGATGTGGATGTCCTTGATCTTGGCGGGCTCGCCCTCGGTCACCGTGAAGGTGAGGTTGACGCGGTTGCGCTCGATGGGCGTCACCGTGGTCACCACCTCGGCGCCGTACAGGCTCTTGTTGATGTACTGGCGCTTGAGTTCCTGCTCGGCCCGGTCGGTCAGGGCCTTGTCGTAGGGCCGCCCTTCGGTCAGGCCCACGTCCCGCATGGCCTTCTTGAGGGTGTCCTTGTCGAACTCCTTGGTGCCTGCGAAATCGACGTCGGCGATGGTCGGGCGCTCCTCCACGACCACCACGAGCACGTTGCCGCTGGCCTCCAGGCGCACGTCCTTGAACAGGCCCAGCGCGAAGAGCGAGCGGATGGCGGCCGCGCCCTTCTCGTCGTTGTAGTCGTCGCCCACGCGCAGCGGCATGGAGGCGAACACCGTGCCCGGCTCCACGCGCTGCAGGCCTTCCACCCGGATGTCCTGGACCTTGAACGGTTCAAGGGCCCAGGCAGCCTGCGCGACGAAGACCATGGCGGCAACGGCGCATGCCGTACGCACGCCCAGGCGGTTGATGTGTTTTTTCATGAGTGAACTGGTGCCGACATGGCGGATTCATGCGGCGGTAGGTTTAGCCAAAAAGCCGGGTGACGTCGTTGAAGAGGGCGATGGACATCATCACGAGGAGCAATGCGACGCCGCCCCTCTGCAATCGCTCCATCCAGGCGTCGGACACGCCCCTGCCGGTCACGCCTTCCCAAAGATAATACATCAGGTGACCCCCATCGAGGACCGGCAGCGGCAGCAGGTTCAGCACCCCCAGGCTCACGCTGATGAGGGCCAGGAACACGAGGTACTGGGTGAATCCGAGGCTGGCCGAACGGCCCGCGTAGTCGGCGATGGTGAGCGGCCCGCTCAGGTTCTTGAGCGAGGCTTCGCCGACCACCATGCGGCCCATCATGCGCAGCGTGAGCGCGGAGACCTCCCAGGTACGTGTCACGCCCTTCCAGAGGCCTTCGAGCGGGCCGTGGCGCACGGTGACCATCGCGGGCTGGGCGCCCACGTACGCGCCGATGCGACCCGCGGGCGCCGCGCCATCCTGGCGCACCACGTCGGGCGTCACCTGCAGATCGACCGCGCGCCCTGCCCGGTCGATGCGCCAGGTCTGCATGGCGGCCTTGCCGTCGCGCACGGAGGCGCGGATCAACTCGCGCAGCTGCTGGCCGTCCACCACGGGCGTGGCACCCACCTGCAGCACCGTGTCCCCTTCGCGCAGGCCGGCACGCTGCGCGGCGCCGCCGGCGACGACTTCGCCGATGACCGGGCGGGTCCACGGGCCCAGCACGCCGATCTTGCGGAACAGCTGCGCATCTGCCTCGCGCGCGTCGAAGTCGTGCAGCTCCAGCACCAGTTCCCGGCGCGGCGCGCCCGGATCGGATTCGACCTGCAGCCGCACGTCCTGGCCGTCGAGGGCACCGCGCGTGAGCGCCCAGCGCAGGTCCTCGAAGGAACGGACCGGCTCCAGCTCGTCGGCACCGATGGCGGCCCCCACCACCAGTTCGCCTCCGCGCAGTCCGGCGTCGTAGGCCACGGAGCCGGCGGCGGGGCTGGCGAGGATGGCGCGCGGCTCCTGCACACCGATCCAGTTGACCACCGCATAGAGCACCACGGCCAGCAGAAGGTTGGCGATCGGGCCGGCGGCGACGATGGCCGCGCGCGCGCGCAGGGGCTGGTTGTTGAAGGCGAGGTGGCGCTCGGCAGGGTCCACCGGCGCCTCGCGCTCGTCGAGCATGCGCACGTAGCCCCCGAGCGGGAAGGCGCCGATCACGAATTCGGTGGAGGATCCGCGCGGCTGCCAGCGCAGCAGCGGCTTGCCGAAGCCCACGGAGAAACGCAGGACCTTGACGCCGCACGCCACGGCCACGCGGTAGTGCCCGTACTCATGGACCGCGATGAGCAGGCCCAGGGCGACGACGAAGGCGACGATGGTGAGAAGCATGGGGCACTCCCGTACGGTGGAGGAACGCGGCGGTCAGGCCGCGAGCCGCTCTGCCCGGTGCCGCGCGACCGAGCGCGCCTGGGCGTCGAGGTCGAGCAATGCGCCCAGCGAGTCCGGGTTGGAGGGCGATACCGCCTCCAGAGTTGCAAGATTCAGCCGGTGGATCTGGTCGAAACGGATGCGGCGCTCCAGGAACGACGCCACCGCCACCTCGTTGGCCGCATTGAGCACCGCGGTGGTGCCCGGCGCGGCGCGCAGGGCCTGCCACGACAGGTGCAGCCCGGGAAAGCGCGTGGCGTCGGCCTCCTCGAAGGTCAGGGCGGCCAGGCTGCGGAAATCGAGCCGGGGCGTACCGCTCTCGATGCGCTCGGGCCAGGCGAGGCCGCAGGCGATCGGCACGCGCATGTCGGGAGTGCCCAGCTGGGCCAGCACGGAAGCATCCTTGAACTGCACCATCGAATGGATGATCTGCTGCGGATGGATGACCACCTGGATCTGCTCCGGCGCCAAGTTGAACAGCCAGCGCGCCTCGATCACTTCCAGCGCCTTGTTCATCATGGTCGCGGAATCCACCGAGATCTTGCGCCCCATGGAGAAGTTGGGATGGGCGCAGGCCTGCTCGGGCGTCACGTCGCGCAGGGTGGCGGGCTCGCGGGTGCGGAACGGGCCGCCGGACGCGGTGAGCAGGATGTGGTCCACGCGCCGCGGCCAGGAGGACACATCCTCGGGCAGGCACTGGAAAATGGCGGAATGCTCGCTGTCGATGGGCAGCAGCGTGGCGCCGCCTTCGCGCACGGCGGACATGAACACCTCGCCCCCCACGACCAGTGCTTCCTTGTTCGCCAGCAGCAGGCGCTTGCCCGCGCGCGCGGCAGCCAGGCAGGGAGCGAGCCCGGCGGCGCCGACGATGGCCGCCATGACCACGTCCACCTCGGGGTGCGCCGAAATCGCCTGCAGGGCATCGGGGGTGTCCATCACCTCGGTGGACGAGCCCTGCGCAGCCAATGCTTCCCGCAGCGCGCGGGCATGTTCCGGACTCGCCATGACCGCGTAGCGCGGACCAAAGCGCAGGCACTGCGCCGCCATGGCATCCACCTGCGTGGCGGCGCTCAGCGCGAAGATCTCGTAGCAGCC
Source organism: Acidovorax sacchari (assembly GCF_042847045.1). Classification (NCBI taxonomy): domain Bacteria; kingdom Pseudomonadati; phylum Pseudomonadota; class Betaproteobacteria; order Burkholderiales; family Comamonadaceae; genus Acidovorax; species Acidovorax sacchari. The sequence continues at coordinate 2,063,558 of NZ_AP035783.1, read as the reverse complement.
GGGGTGGCGCGCGACCACGTCCAGGGTGCTGGTTCCGATGGAGCCGGTGGAACCCAGGACGGTAAGGCGTTGTTTCATGGGGCAGCGAAATGGGTGAGCATCATGGCCAGGGGCAGCGTGGGCAGCAGCGCGTCCACGCGGTCGAGCACGCCGCCGTGGCCGGGCAGCAGCCGGCTGCTGTCCTTGGCGCCGGCGCTGCGCTTGACCAGCGATTCGACGAGATCGCCCACCACGCTCATGCAGGCCATGAACACCGCGCCGATGACCAGCAGCCACCAGCCCTTGGCGGCGAGCCGCGTGTAGAAGCTCGGGACCAGGGCCTGCGAGGCAGCATCGGCTGCCGCCCAGGCCGCGGCGAGCACGATCACGCCGGCCATGCCGCCCCAGACACCTTCCCAGCTCTTGCCGGGACTGATGGACGGCGCCAGCCTGGAACGCGTGAAGCGCAGGCCGAATGCCCGGCCGGCAAAGTAGGCGAAGATGTCCGCGACCCAGACCAGCACGAGCACGGACAGCAGGAAATTGATGCCGATGGTGCGCGCCTGCACGGCAGCCAGCCAGGCCAGCCAGAGGGCCAGCACCCCGCCGGCCAGGCGCACCGGATGCGGAATGCGCGGCCAGCCCTCCACGCCGTGGCGCAGCAGCCAGGCGCCGCAGAGCACCCAGCCGGCTCCCGCGGCGGCCCAGAGCCAGGGCAGCGGTCGCTCCGTCCAGCCGCCCGCCCAACTGGCGGCGCAGAGCAGCACGCAGGCCGCACCCACCGCCAGGGACGCCGGCTGGCCCAGCCCCTGCAGCCGGCCCCACTCCCAGCCGGCGGCGGCCATGAGCACCAGCACCACGGCCGCGAAGGGCACGACCGAGCCGGCGAAGAGCGCCGGCAGCAGGATGGCCAGCAGAACGATGGCCGTGAGGATGCGCGTCACCAGCATGGGAACCCCTTCAGGCACACGCCGACGAGGTCGGGGAGGCCAGCAATTGCTCGGATGTCTTGCCGAAGCGGCGCTCCCGCGCCCCGTAGGCGGCGATGGCCTGGTCCAGGGCGGCACCGTCGAAATCGGGCCAGAGGCGGTCACTGAAATACAGCTCGGAATACGCGCACTGCCACAGCAGGAAATTGCTGATGCGCATCTCGCCGCCCGTGCGGATCACGAGGTCGGGATCCGGCACGTGGGCCAGGCCCATGGCGGTGTGGAGGCTGGCCTCGGTGATGGGCTCGCCGCGTGCCGCGAGCGCGGAGGCCGCCTGGGCGATGTCCCAGCGCCCGCCGTAGTTGAAGCACACGTTCAGCACGAGGCGCTGGTTGTGGGCCGTGGCGGCCTCGGCCTGCGCCAGGCCGGCGCGGACCTTCTCGGACAGCGTGGACTTCTCGCCCACGAAATGCAGGCGCACGCCATCCTTCTGCAGTTGCGGCACCTCGCGCGCGAGGGCCTTGGCCAGCAGGTCCATGAGACCGGACACCTCCTCGGCGGGGCGGTTCCAGTTCTCGGACGAGAAGGCGAACACGGTCAGCACGGCCACGCCGCGCTCCACGCAGTCGCGGGCGCAGCGCTTGAGCGCCTCCACGCCCTGCTTGTGGCCTGCCAGCCGCGGCAGGAACCGGCGCGTGGCCCACCGGCCATTGCCATCCATGACGATGGCAATGTGGTGGGGGTTGGCTGGCGAGGCAGTGGACATGGAAGGCATCGATCGAACCCGTGCAACGGGCCGATCAGACCGCCATGATTTCCTGTTCCTTGGCGGCCACGAGCGCATCGATCTCGGCGATGTGCTTGTCGGTCACCTTCTGGATGTCGGCTTCGGCGCGCTTCTGCTCGTCCTCGGAAGCGAGCTTGTCCTTCACGAGCTTCTTGACCGATTCGTTGGCGTCGCGGCGCAGGTTGCGCACGGCCACCTTGGCGCCCTCGCCTTCGTTGCGCGCGAGCTTGGTCATCTCCTTGCGGCGCTCCTCGCTCATCGGCGGCATCGGCACGCGGATGAGGTCGCCCATGGAGGCGGGGTTCAGGCCCAGTTCGCTTTCGCGGATGGCCTTCTCGATCTTGGCGCCCATGCCCTTCTCCCAGGGCTGGACGCTGATGGTGCGCGCATCGATCAGCGACACGTTCGCCACCTGCGACAGTGGCACCATGGAGCCGTAGTACTCGACCTGGACGGAGTCGAGCAACGCCGGATTCGCACGGCCGGTGCGGATCTTGGCGAGGTTGTTCTTGAAAGCCACGATGGACTGGTCCATCCTGGCTTCGGTGTTTTTCTTGATGTCGGCAATCGTCATGTGTTCTCCTGTGCGCGCATCCGTCGCCCGGGGCGGCGCCAAGCCGCCGAGGGCGCGGTGCAGTCGGGCGTCAAGCGTACACCAGCGTTCCTTCGTCCTCGCCCATCACCACGCGCTTGAGTGCGCCGTGCTTCACGATCGAGAAGACGCGGATGGGCAGCTTCTGGTCGCGGCAGAGCGCGAACGCCGTGGCATCCAGGATGCCCAGGTTGCGGGACATGGCCTCGTCGAAGGTGAGCTTGGTGTAGCGCGTCGCCGTCGGGTCCTTCTTGGGATCGGCGGTGTACACGCCGTCCACCTTGGTCGCCTTGAGCACCACCTCGGCGCCGATCTCGGCACCGCGCAGGGCCGCGGCGGTATCCGTCGTGAAGAAGGGGTTGCCGGTGCCGGCGGCGAACACCACGACCTTGCCCTCTTCCAGGTACTGCAGCGCCTTGGGCCGCACGTACGGCTCCACCACCTGCTCGATGCCGATGGCCGACATCACGCGGGCGATGAGGCCCTGCTTGTCCATGGCGTCGGCGAGCGCGAGGGCGTTCATGACCGTGGCCAGCATGCCCATGTAGTCGGCGGTGGCGCGGTCCATGCCGACGGAGCCTCCCGCGACGCCGCGGAAGATGTTCCCGCCCCCGATCACCACCGCGACCTGCACGCCCATGCGCGTGACCTCGGCGATCTCCTCGACCATCCGGACGATGGTGGCGCGGTTGATGCCGAAGGCGTCGTCACCCATGAGAGCCTCTCCAGACAACTTGAGCAGAATGCGCTTGTGGGCTGGAGCGGCGAGGGACATGGGCGTTTCTCTTCGGGTGGTGGAATCGGGGAACTGTACGGGACCAGGGATCAGGCTGCAGCCTTGGCGGCGGCCACTTGCGCGGCCACTTCGGCCGCGAAGTCGTCCACCTTCTTCTCGATGCCTTCGCCCACGACGTAGAGCGTGAAGCCCTTCACGGTGGTGTTGGCGGCCTTGAGCATCTGGCCCACGGTCTGCTTGCCGTCTGCGGCCTTCACGAAGACCTGGTCGAACAGCGAGACTTCCTTGAGGTACTTCTGCACCGAGCCTTCCACCATCTTGGCGGCGATGTCGGCAGGCTTGCCGGATTCGGCGGCCTTGGCGGCAGCGACGGTACGCTCCTTCTCGATCAGCTCGGCGGGCACGTCGGCGCTGGTCAGGGCCACGGGCTTCATGGCGGCGATGTGCATGGCGACGTCCTTGGCGGCGGTTTCGTCGCCGTCGAACTCCACCACCACGCCGATGCGGGTGCCGTGCAGGTAGGAAGCCAGCTTGGAGCCGGAGAAGCGCTTGAAGCGGCGGAAGGACATGTTCTCGCCGATCTTGCCGATCAGGCCCTTGCGCACTTCTTCCAGCGTGGGGCCGAAGCTTTCCTGGCTGTAGGGCAGCGCGCCCAGGGCTTCCACGTCGGCGGGGTTGTGCTTGGCGACCAGTTCGGCCGCGGCCTTGGCCAGGGCGATGAAGCTGTCGTTCTTGCTCACGAAGTCGGTTTCGCTGTTCACTTCGATCAGGGCGCCGGTCGTGCCCTCGATGAAGCTGGCGACCACGCCTTCGGCGGTGATGCGGGCGGCAGCCTTGCCAGCCTTCGTGCCCAGCTTGACGCGCAGCAGTTCCTCGGCCTTGGCCAGGTCGCCGTCGGCTTCCGTCAGGGCCTTCTTGCACTCCATCATGGGAGCGTCGGTCTTCGCGCGCAGTTCGGCAACCATGCTAGCGGTAATTGCAGCCATCGGTAATTCTCCAGATTTCAGTTCGTTACAGGATTCAAGGCTAAAAAAAAGGGGGCTAACCAGGAGCCCCTCTTTCATTCGCGACAGGTCGCGCGGCCGGGCCTTCAGGCAGCGGATTCTTCCACTTCCACGAATTCGTCCGAGCCTTCGGGAGCGGCGGCCTTGACCACATCGTTCACGGCGTTGGCACGGCCTTCGATGATCGCGTCGGCGATGCCGCGGGCGTACAGCGCCACGGCCTTGGCCGAGTCGTCGTTGCCGGGGATCACGTAGTCGATGCCTTCAGGGGAGTGGTTGGAGTCCACCACGCCGATCAGCGGGATGCCCAGCTTCTTGGCTTCGGCGACGGCGATCTTGTGGAAGCCCACGTCGATGATGAAGATGGCGTCCGGCAGGGCGTTCATGTCCTGGATGCCGCCGATGTCCTTCTCGAGCTTCTCGATCTCGCGGGTGAACGTGAGCTGTTCCTTCTTGCTCATGGACTCCAGGCCGGCTTCCTGCTGGGCCTTCATGTCCTTCAGGCGCTTGATGGAGGTCTTGACGGTCTTGAAGTTGGTCAGCATGCCGCCCAGCCAGCGCTGGTCGACGTAGGGCACGCCGGCGCGCTGCGCCTCGGTGGCCAGGATCTCGCGGGCCTGGCGCTTCGTGCCGACCATCAGGATGGTGCCGCGGTTGGCCGTGAGCTGCTTGGCGAACTTCTGCGCCTCCTGGAACATCGGCAGCGACTTTTCCAGGTTGATGATGTGGATCTTGTTGCGATGGCCGAAGATGAACGGGGCCATCTTGGGGTTCCAGAAGCGGGTCTGGTGGCCGAAGTGGACACCGGCTTCCAGCATTTCGCGCATGGTGACGGACATGGGTATTCTCCAAAGGTTGGGTCTAAAATCCGGCCCCGCTAACCGCCCGGCAACGATCGAAAGATCGACTCGACTGGGGCGGCACCTTGATAGGGCCGGTTCGCGTTTGCGTTGGCTCGAATGTTCCGCCGATGCTGACGCCCCCGACAAAAGAGGCGCCCCTCACAGCAAAACCCCGAGATTCTAGCATACCGGGTCGCAGGCACTTCCCGCCGCCGCTCTCCCGCGGCGGGGCGGTCGGCGTCCCGCGGCCCTTCCAGAACCCCAGAAGCGGGTCCGCCCCGGCCTACCGGAGGCGGCCCCCACCCACCATGCACATCGCCATCGTCGGTGCCGGAATCGTCGGCACCGCCACCGCTTATGAACTGGCCTGCGACGGACACGCCGTCACCGTCTTCGAGCAGCGCGGCGCCGCCGCCGAAGAGGCCAGCTTCGCCAACGCAGGGCTGCTCGCCCCCGCCGCCCTGATTCCCTGGGCATTGCCGGCCGTCGGCGGCCCCGCGCGGCAGAGGCTGCTGGGCCGCCACGCCTCCGTCCGCCTGGCCCAGGGGGCCGGGCTCGCCGACCTGCGCTGGCTGTGGCGCCGCCGCCGGGCGGCGCGCGGGGGCATGGCCGAATCCTCCGTCGCCGCGCTGGCCCGGTTCGGACACTACAGCCACATCCGCATGCGGCAGGTGGCGCAGGCCCTCGAGCTGGACCCGGAGAGCAGCCGCGGCGTGCTGGTGCTGCTGCGCGCGCCCGCCGACCTGGACCGCGTGCAGCCGGCCGCACGCATCCTGCGGGAAACCGGGCTGAACGTGCTCGACGTGGATGCCGATACCGCCCGCCTCATCGAACCCGGACTGGCATCGGACAACGAACTGGCGGGCGCGCTGCATCTGCCGGACGGCGAATCCGGCAATTGCCGCCTCTTCGCCCAGATGCTGCGCTACGCAGCCCAGGAGCGCGGCGTGCAGTTCCTGTTCCAGTCGCGCGTGGAAGCGCTGCAGGGCGGCCCGGCCGGCGTGCGGCTGGCCGGCGAACGCGACGCGCGCCGTTTCGACGCGGTGGTGGTGTGCGCGGGCGTGTCGGCCGCCGCCCTGCTGCGGGGCACCGGCCCTTCGATGCCGCTGGCGGCGCTGCACGGCTACACCCTGAGCGCACCTGTGCGCGAGGACACCCACGCCCCGCAGGGCACGGTGATCGACCCCCTGCACCGCATCACCGTCACCCGGCAGGGACAGCGGGTGCGGGTGGCCGGCGGCGCGGAACTGGGCCCCGGCGGCGCCACGCCCCACGCCCCCACCCTGCAGACGCTCTACAACGCGGCCTCGGGCTGGTTCCCCGGCGGCGCACAGTGGTCATCGCCGCAGGTACAGACCTGGCGCGGGGCGCGGCCCATGCTTCCGGACGGGCTGCCGGTGGTCGGCGCCGCCGGGGTGCCGGGAGTCTGGATCAACGCCGGGCACGGCGCGTGCGGCTGGGCCCTGGCCTGCGGCAGCGCCCGCGCGGTGGCCGACCTGGTCGCCCAGCGGGTGCCCGAGACGGACCTGCAGCCCTTCGGCCTGCGCAGGTTCTGACCGGTGCGGGACGGACCGCGAGCGGTCCACAATGGCCTTCCCGAAGGAAAGCCTGCCGCATGTCCATGATCCGCATCGCACCCGACCGTCCCCATCCGCTGTTCGACGTCCCGGCGACCCGCCGCATAGAGCAGGCCGCGCTGGGATCGCTGCCGGCCGGCGCGCTGATGGAGCGCGCGGGGCTGGCGGTAGCGCGCCTGGCGCTGGCGGTGGCGCCGCACGCGCGGCAGGTGTGGATCGCGTGCGGCGGCGGCAACAACGGCGGCGACGGGCTCGAAGCGGCGGCGCAGCTGGCGCGCCGCGGCGTGCGGGTGCAGGTGACCTGGCTGGGCCGGCCGGATGCCGCCCCCGCCGACGCACGCCGGGCCTGGGAGCGCGCCCGGGGCGCGCAAGTGCCCTTCATCGACCATGCACCCGCGGAGCTCGGGCCGGACGATCTGTGCATCGATGCCCTGCTGGGCATCGGGGCGGCCGCCCGCTCCAGTGCGCCCTCGCCGGAGCTGGCCGCGCTGCTGCGCGCGCTGCAGGACAGCGGCGCCCCCCTCCTCTGCGTGGACGGTCCCTCGGGCCTGCAGGCCGATACGGGCCAGTACCTTCCCGGCCTCGCGCCGCCGGTGCACGCGCGCCCGGGCACGCGGCACACGCTGGGGCTGCTGACCCTCAAGCCCGGATGGTTCACGGGCCAGGGCCGGGATGCCACAGGTACCGTCTGGTGGGACGACCTGGGCGTGGACGCGTCGTCCCAGCCTCCGTCGGCGTGGCTGGCCGGTCCTGGCGAGCCCGTGCGGCGGGCCCATGCCTCCCACAAGGGCAGCCACGGCGATGTGGCGGTGGTGGGCGGCGAGGCCATCGGTGCCCGGGGCCAGGGCATGACCGGGGCCGCGCTGCTGGCGGCCTCCGCCGCACTGCACGGCGGCGCGGGGAGGGTGGTCGTGGCGCTGCTGGACGCTGGCGGGACGGACACCCTGCCCGTGGACCCGCTGCAGCCGGAATGCATGCTGCGCCGCTTCGACGCCCTCGAACTCGGCGGCGCTACGGTGGCCTGCGGCTGCGGCGGCGGCGAGGCGGTGCGGGAGGTGCTGCCGCGCGTGCTGGCCGAGGCGCCCCGGCTGGTGCTGGATGCGGACGGGCTGAACGCCGTGGCCCGGGATGCCAGCCTGGCAGCGCAGTTGCGCGGGCGCGACCAGCGCCATGGCCCCCTGCCCACCGTGCTCACCCCCCACCCCCTGGAAGCCGCGCGGCTGCTGGGCAGCGACACGGCCGCCGTGCAGGCCGACCGGCTGGGTGCTGCCCGGGCACTGGCCGAGCGCTTCCGGTGCGCCGTCGTGCTGAAGGGTTCCGGCAGCGTGGTGGCCGCGCCGGACCGGCCGCCGCACATCAATCCCACGGGCAACGGGCGCCTGGCCACGGGGGGCACCGGGGACGTGCTGGCGGGGTTCCTGGCAGCGCTGTGGGCGGGCCGGACCGAAGGCAGCGATGCAGCGTTCGAGGCGGCCACCGCCGCCTGTTATGCCCATGGACGGGCAGCCGACCAGTGGCCGCCGGGCAATACGCTCACGGCCTCCGCCCTCGTCCGCCGGCTGGTCCCGGCGGCAGGCGGATGACCCTGCCGTCCTACACGGCATCCCGCACGGCGAAACCAAGGGTAACTCCCGTTGCAGCACACGTCCGCGAGGACGTGTCCGACAGACGCGGGCGGCCGGCCGGCATGTAATGGCATCAACACCACCCATTACCCGCCCGACCACCCTTCCGTCCCAAGGAGACAGCCATGCAACGCAACCGCTACACCGGCCCCCGCGCGTTCATCGCGTTCACCACCACGGTATTGCTGGCGGTGGCCGCCACGGCGATGAACCTCGTCCCCGACGAAGCCGTCCAGGCGGCGGATTCCCTGGTGCGCATCCCGCAGGATCTGGAACAGTTCCTGCCGGGCGATCCGATTTCCTCCCCTTGAGCGAGGCGCTTGGCACCACCCGGGCCTTCCCGGTTCCTGGCTGACCGGGAGCCGCCGGACAGCGTGTTACCGCGCTCCTCCAGAGCCTCCCTGTTCGAGCACATCCAGCCTCTGCCGCAGATGGTCCGCACGCGGGGTGTCTCCCACGGCCCGGGCGTCCCTCTCTGCCAGCAGCAGCCATGCCATCAGCGGCCTGCGCCATCCCTGGGACGACGCGGCCTCGATGGCGTGTTGCGGCACTTCCGGGCCGCCCTGTCCCCGTACGTGCAGTACCGCGGCGGCCAGCAGCCGTGCCAGCGGGTCCTCCACACCGGCCAGCGCCGGAGCCCCTCCGGTCAGAGTGGCCCGCTGGGCGGGCGGCAGAAGCCCAGCCTCCGCCCCACCGGCACGGCCTTCCAGATAGTCCGCATACGCGCGCTCGGCGTCGGCCGCGCCGCTGCGCAGAGGCGCGAAATCGGGGCACCCCACCTGCGCCAGGCTGGCGACCCGCGTGGCGCACTCCAGCAGCACGACCCGGGCCAGCAGGTCGGGCCGCGCGGTACGGGCCGTCTCCTCGCGGGCGCGTCGCCATTCCTGCGCTGCGACGCGGTCGTTGCCGGACAGGTAGGCCTGCGTGGCCCGGTCGGCGGCGCCACGGGCATTCACCTCCCATTCGGGTGCAGGGGGACGCTGGGCGCAGCCGGCGGCCAGCGCGGCAGCCAGCACGGCGGACAGAAGCACGCCGGGGCGGCTGGACAGGCAGGGCCGGTCAGGCCGGCAGAACGCGGGTACGGGACTCATGGCAGCTGGATCCGGGTGTCGCGCGCGAAGGGCCATTTGCGCTGGATCTCGTTGACCAGGCTCTCGACCTTGCGCAGGTTGCTTTCGACATCGGCGCGCAGGGCGCCGAGGTCGGTGGTGGCCTCGCGGGCATTGGCCCCGATGGCCTGGGCTTCGGCCAGCACGGCGTCCACCTTGGCCAGGCTCTGGCGGGTGTCCGCGAGCAGGCCATTGAGCTGCACCACGGTGGCGCGCACATCGGTCACGAGGCCCGCCTCGCCGGCCGTGCCGAAGACCTGGCGGTCCGCCTTGGCCGCCATGCCGTCGATGCGCGCCAGCAGCTGGTTGGTGCGGTCCAGCGTGGTGGCGATCTTGCGCGCTTCGGCCTCGCTGCCCATCAGTACGCCGAGGGCGCCGCCGGGCGCGTTCAGCCGCTCGGTGAGGGTGCGCACGTTGGCGAGCGTACCGCCCAGGGCGGCATCCTGTGCGGTGAGGGCCTGCAGGTTGGACAGCAGTTCGCGCGCGGCCGACATCAGCTGCGGGATCTCGGCCGTGGCGTCGCCGCGCAGCACCGGACGCACCGCGCCGTCGGGCAGCGGCGGATCGGTCAGGATGCCGCTGTAGGCCTTGATCGTGGTGCCGCCCACGATGCCGCGCACCAGCGTGAACACGCTGGATTCCCGCAGCCAGTGCGCGTCCTTGCGCGGCACGTCGATCAGGATGCGCACGTCGCCGTCCTCGGCGAGTTCGGTGCGGCGAACCCGGCCGATGGGGAAGCCCGAGAACGTCATGTCCATACCGGCGACCACGCCCTCGGAGTCATCGGCGGTGAGTACCAGTTGCTGCGTGGGCTCGAACACGCCGCGCGCGTAGAGCAGGTACACGCCCGAGCCGATGATCAGCGCCAGGGTGAAGAGCAGCAGCGCGGCGGCCTTGCGCTCCAGGTGGGCCACGGGGCGCAGCAATGCCTCCGCCGGTTCGGAGGCGGGCGCCCCGGCAGGGGGTTGCTGCGGCGGCGGGGAATGGTGGTCGTGCATCGGAAACGGTCCGGGAAAACGTCGGTCAGTAATAGTTGCCCATGAGCGAGGCGATCTCGATCAGCAGCAGCACCGCGAACATGCGTGCGAAGCCGCCGAGTTCGGAGCGGGCGCGCGGGTCGCCCGTGGCATGTAGGCCCGCGGCCATGGGAATGAGCGCGACAGCCAGGCTGAACAGCAGGGTCTTGAGCGCGAACAGCAGGGTGACGGGCGGCGTGAACACCTGGCCGAACATGCGGGTGTAGGCGGGCACGCCCGCCGTGCTCGCCCCATAGACGCCCAGGTAGGCCATGACGAGGGCCACCACGCACGACAGCGCGGCGAGCGTGATGCTGGCGTAGATGCCGGCCACGACGCGCGGCAGAAGTTCCACGCGGACAGGGTCGGCGCCCCGCGCGCGCAGCGCATCCCAGTGGCCCGACTGGCGCATGAGGGCCAGCTGGGTGCCGCCCGGGATCGTGGTGCGCAGCGCCACGAACAGCGCCGCCGTGAGCGGGATCAGCTCCAGCACGAGCACCCGCACCACCATCTGCAGCGCATAGTGCGACAGGCCGTAGCTGCGCGCGGTGACGACGACGATGTGCGTGACCACCAGGCAGATGAGTGCCACCAGCGCGGTGAAGCCCAGCAGCAGGGGCGCCGTGTCGATGTACATGTGGCGCGCCAGGCGCACGCGGGTGGACCGCCCGTAGCTGGACGGCGACAGCATCAGCACCGCCACCACCGCGCCCAGGTAGACGATGCGCCACCAGGCCAGCGCCCAGCCGCGCGCGGCGCGCCACAGCCGGTCGGTCCATGGGGGCAGCGTGCCTGTTCCGGCGCTCATGCGGCCCCCCTGGCCAGGCAGCGGGCGGACGGGATTCCGGTCGGAGGCGGCTGCACGCGCATCGGCGGAAGGCGGTCACACATGCCGGCGCGCCGGCGGATCGGGCAGCGGCAGGGGATCGGCATCGGCACGGTCATGGAGGGCCTCGATCACGTGGCAGCGGCTGCCGTCGGTGCCGTCACAGCGTCCACGCAGCGACAGCAGCTGGGCCTCCAGCGCCTGCAGCTCCCGCAGGCGGGTGCGCACGTGCAGCAGGTGCTCGTCCACCGTGGCGCAGGCCGCATGGTCCGCGGCGGTGTCCGCCCCCCGGCCGAGCGAGAGCAGCGTGCGCACTTCGTCCAGCGACATGTCCATGGCGCGGCACAGGCGGATGAACCGCAGGCGGTGGATTTCGTCTTCACTGTAGAGGCGGTAGCGGTTGTCGGCGCGGGCCTGGGCGGGCAGCAGCCCTTCCTTCTCGTAGTAACGGATGTTGGCGGTGGGCACGCCGGAGAGGCGGGCGGCATCGCCGATACGGTGGTGGGGGCTTGCGGCGGACACGGCTTGACCTTGAAGCGGCTTGAAGGTTTCCAATGATGGCACGGTCCGGCTGCGGACCCCTGTCGGAATTCACCCCAAGCAAGGACAACACACCATGGCAAGCACGGCTTCCACCGACCGCTCTCCGGCGGCTGCCGCCCCGGGAGGCAAGGCACGCATCGATCTGGCCTGCGGATGCGGCAGCGCATGCGGGGCGCCGCCCCGGGCAGCTGCGGCCCCCGCACCGTCGCCCGCGGTATCGCATGGCGACCACGACCATGGGGACGGCGGCCACGGCCATGCGCATGGCCCGGACAGCGCGGCAGCCGGAAGCCATGGGCACGACCATGACCATGGCATGCTGCCCGGCTGGGGCCGGCTCGGCGCCTCGCTGGTCGCCGCGACCGCCGCGGAGCTGCTGCACCTGCTCGCTCCCGACGCCCTGCCCTGGCAGGCCGCCGGCATGGCCGTGGCGGCCGTTGCCATCCTGCTGGCCGGGCTGGGCGTGTACCGCAGCGGCCTGCGCTCGCTGGCGCGTGGCCGCCTGGACATTTCGGCGCTCATGGCCGTGGCCGTGACGGGCGCCTTCCTGATCGGCCAGTGGCCGGAGGCCGCCATGGTGATGGCCCTCTACGCCCTGGCCGAGCGCATCGAGGACCGCGCCGTGGGCCGCGCGCGGGACGCCATCGGCGCGCTGCTGGCGCTGAGCCCCGAGCAGGCCGAACTGCGCGGCGAGGACGGCCGCTGGCGCACGGTGCCCGCGGCCGAGGTGCCGGTGGGCAGCGTGCTGCGCCTGCGCCCCGGCGCGCGCGTGCCGCTGGACGGCGTGGTGCTGGAAGGCCGCGGAGCGGTGGACGAATCCAGCGTGACCGGTGAAAGCCTGGCCGTGGACAAGGCGCCCGGCGACGGGCTGTATGCCGGCACGCTCAATGCGCAATCCGAGCTCCAGTTCCGCGTCACGGCCGCTGCCGGGAACACCACGCTGGACCGCATCATCCATGCGGTGGAGGAGGCGCAGGGCTCGCGCGCGCCCATGCAGCGCTTCGTGGACCGCTTCGCCGCCATCTACACGCCCACGGTGTTCGCGCTCGCGGCCATGGTGGCGTTGGGTGCCCCCCTGGCGCTGGGCTGGGCCTGGCTGGACGCCCTGTACCGAGCCCTCGTGCTGCTGGTGATCGCCTGCCCGTGCGCACTGGTCATCGCCACCCCGGTGACTGTGGTGAGCGGGCTCGCGGCGGGCGCGCGGCGCGGCATCCTGATCAAGGGCGGCCAGTGGCTGGAGCGGGCCCGCGGCGTGCGCGCCGTGGCCTTCGACAAGACGGGCACGGTGACGGCGGGCCGGCCCGTGCTGGTGGGCAGCGAACGCTTCGGCGGGGACGGTGCCGCCGACGTGGCCGCCGCGCTGGCAGGGCGCTCGGACCATCCGGTCTCCAGGGCGATCGCGGCCGGCATCGGCGATGCGCCGGCCGACCTGCCGGAAGTGCAGGACTTCACCGCCCTGCCCGGCCGCGGCGTGGAAGGCCGCATCCACGGCGCGACCTGGTTCCTGGGCAACCGGCGGCTGGCGCAGGAGCGCGGCCTGTGGACGGACGCGGTGGAGGCCGCCGCTGCGGCCCATGAATCCGAAGGCCGCAGCGTGACGCTGCTGGGCGACGCCCAGGGCGTGCGGGCGCTGTTCGCCGTGGCCGACACCCTGCGGCCGCAGGCGGTGGAAGCCGTGGCCGACCTGCGCGCCCTGGGCATCGTGCCGGTCATGCTGACGGGCGACCACGCGGCGGCGGCCCGGGCAGCCGCGCGGGAAGCAGGCATTTCGGAGGTGCAGGCGGGCCTGCTGCCCGAGCAGAAGCTCTCGGCCATCGCCGCATTGCAGCAGAAGCACGGCATGACCGCCATGGCCGGGGACGGCATCAACGATGCGCCCGCGCTGGCGCGCGCCGACATCGGCTTCGCCATGGGTGCGGCCGGCACCGACGTGGCGATGGAAACCGCCGACGTCGTCATCATGAACGACGACCTGCGCCGCGTGGCCGAGACCGTGCGCCTCTCGCACCGCACGCACGCGGTGCTGTGGCAGAACATCGCCCTGGCGCTGGGCATCAAGGTGGTGTTCTTCGGCCTGGCGCTCGCGGGGCAGGCGACCATGTGGATGGCGGTGTTTGCCGACATGGGCGCCAGCCTGCTGGTGGTGGCCAACGGGCTGCGCATGCTGCGCGGCGTGGGAGGAGCGGCACGCTGAGCCGCGGGGCGCCGCCAACTGGCGAAAAGGGGTACGGTTCTTGCATGGAGCGGGCATGACCGGGAACGCCCCATGCCCCATCGCAGCGCGGCCCCATGGATTCAGGGTTTACCCTAGAATTCATGGACCCCGCCTGTCTGCGGAAAACGGCTTGATGCACCGCAAGCCGCCGGACACGGCCACGTGCTGCAATCGCAGACCTTTCCGCCCGCCAGGGCATGCCATGCAGGCGCGCAGAGCCATGGCGTCGGGGCCCCATTCGTACAGCCAGCCTCCCCTCCGTTTTAGCCACCCATGAGCCAGACCCTGAGCCCTCCTTCTGCCGCCCCTGCTCCCGCCATGGTCCCGCACAGCGCCACCGAAGACACCCTGGCCGTGTTCACGGGCGTGCTGCTGATCTCGGTCGGGGTGGCCTTCTTCACCAGCGCGGGGCTGCTCACGGGCGGCACGGCGGGCATCGCCTTTTTGCTGCACTACGCCACGGGCATCGGCTTCGGCAAGTGGTTCTTCCTGCTGAACCTGCCTTTCTACTGGCTGGCGTGGCGCAAGATGGGGCGCGCGTTCACCCTGAAGACCTTCATCGCGGTGCTGCTGCTCTCGCTGATGACCGAGGCACAGTCGCGCTTTTTGCAGCTGTCGGCGCTGCAGCCGCTCTACGCGGCCGTGGCGGGCGGGCTCATCGTGGGCACGGGTTTTCTCGTGCTGTTCCGCCACCGCTGCAGCCTGGGCGGCGTCGGCATTCTCGCGCTCTACCTGCAGGACCGCCACGGCTGGCGCGCCGGCAAGGTGCAGATGGCCGTGGACTGCGCGATCGTGCTGCTGGCGCTGTTCACCGTCGAGCCGGGACGGGTGCTCTGGTCCATCGTGGGCGCCGTCGCGCTCAACCTGGTGCTGGCCATGAACCATCGCCCCGGCCGCTACATGGCCGTGTGACCGCGCCCGCCAGGCACGCCGTATCATCCTGGCCATGCGCCGCCGCCTCGTCTTCTTCGCGTTGATCGTGCTCATGGCCCTGCGCGGGCTCGTGGGCCCGGCCATGGCCGCGCAGATGGCGGGCGTTGTACATACCGGCAGTACGGTTTCGGCGCACGCGGAGCATGCAGCCCATGGCGGGCACGGCGCTGCATCTCCAGGCTCCATCACGAGCACACCCAGCTGCCATGGCGAGGTCACAGCCCATGCCCGGCTGCCCACCGCGGCCTGCGGTGCCGCATCCGGCGACCACGCGGCGCATGCGGCCTGCGCCGATTGCGAGATCTGCCATACGGTGGTGATGGCACCTCCCGCGCCCGCCCCGGGCGCGGTTTCCCACGGCGGCGGCCTGCGCGTGCCCGCAGCCGTCCGCTTCGCGAGCGCCCTGCCCGCGCAGGCCACCAAGCCACCCATTTCCTGAGCCTCGACGCCCGAAGTGCGTCCGCCCCGCCCGTGCCCTTCCGGGAGAACCTGGCGCACGGTGGCGCGGCCGCGTTCCGCTTTCGCTTCCGAGCCCAGGAGAGACTTTCCATGCACACCCCGGGGCCCCGCGCCCGTTCCCGACGTTTTTCTTCCCGTCTCCATCGTTCGTTCTTCCGCCGCTGCGCGCTCGTCGCGGCGCTGATCGTGCCCGCCACCGTGCCGGCGCAGGCGCAACCGCCTTTCCCGCCGGCCGCTGCCGCCCAGGGCGATGCCGCGCTGCCGGATGCGCCCGCCACGCCACCGCGCCACGCGGCGCTGCCACCCTGGCCTGCGGACACCGCACCGGGGGACTGGCGCGATGCCCATGCAGCCGTCGCCGCCTTCCCGCGCGGCCATGCCGACATCGCAGCCTGGGAGGCACGCCAGGGGCGCCGCTCCGCGGCAGAGGCCTCCACCGCCACCATGGCGCCGGACCACGCCGCGCATACCTCGGCCATGCCCACCACGGCCCCACCTGCGGTCGCCGAGCCTGCCCCGGCCATGCACTACCACGGCCATGACGGCACGCCCGCCGGAGGGCACCAGCCATGACCGCAACACCGATGCCTTGCCTTCGCCCGACGCGCTGGCCGGCCCTGGCCGCCGCATTCCTGCTGGCAGGCTGCGCCAGCGTCTCGCCCGACGGGCTGCGCGGCGATGTGCAGGCCACCTTGCAGGGCCGCACGGCCGGCGCCGACCACGCCGCCCTGCGCCCCACCGATCCCGCAGCGCAACGCGCCGCCGATGAAGCCGTGGCCGGTTGGCTGGCTGCGCCGCTCACGCAGGACGCCGCCGTGCGCATCGCCCTGCTGCGCCACCCCGGCCTCCAGGCCCGCCTGGCGCGCCTGGGCGTGCAGGACGCCGAGCGCGTGCAGGCACTCACGCCGCCCAATCCGGTGCTGGGCCTGGGGCGGCTCGCAACCGCGCACGAGCGCGAGATCGAACGATCGATCACCTTCAGCCTCGTGGACCTGATCGCCCTGCCCTGGCGCAGCCGCTGGGCCGGCAGCCTGCGGGAGCAGGACACGCTCGCCGCCGCGGCCGATGCCGCGCGCGTCGCCAGCGATGCCCGCCGCGCCTGGCTGCGCGCCGTCGCCGCGCAGGAAACCCTCGCCGCCCACGAGCGCATGCACGATGCTGCCGAGGCCGGCGCCGAACTGGCGCGCCGCATGGCCAGCGTGGGCAACTGGAGCCGGCTGCAGGCCGCGCGCGAGCAGGCTGTGTTGGCCGACGTGCGTGCCCGGCTGGCACGGGCACGGCTCGCGGCAGACACGGAACGCGAGGCGCTGGCGCTGGCCCTCGGCCTCTGGGGCACCTCGGCCGAGGCGATCACCCTGCCGCCACGCCTGCCGGACCTGCCCGCCGCGCCAATGGCCGCAGTTGCGCTGGAGCAGCGCGCGCTGCGCGAACGGCTGGATGTGCGCGCGGCCCGCATCGGGCTGGACCGCGTGGCCGGCCAGCAGGGCGTCGCCCGCGCCGGCCAGCTCTTCGGCGACATCGGCATCGGCTACCGGCGCGACACCACCACCGAGCGCGGCGACGGTCACTCCGAAGTCAAGCGCGGCTGGGAGCTGGAACTGCCATTGCCGCTCTTCGACTGGGGTGGCGCTGCCAGTGCCCGTGCCCGGGGGCTCGTGCAGGAGAGCGCAGCCCAGCTCCAGCAGACCGCGCTGCAGGCCCGTGCCGAAGTGCGCATGCAATGGCGCGGCTACCGCACCGCCTGGGAGCTGGCGCAGGAGCAGGAGCGCCACGTCGTGCCGCTGCAGCGGCAGATCCAGGACGAGACCCTGCTGCGCTACAACGGCATGCTCGCCAGCGTCTGGGACCTGCTCGCCCAGGCCCGGCAGACCACCCAGGCCGTGGCCGACGCCGTCGCCGCGCGGCGCGACTTCTGGCTCGCGGACACCGACCTGCAGTTTGCGCTCATGGTCGCCTCGCCCGGCGCGCAGCCCGCCGCAGCCGCAGCGGCCTCCGCCTCCGTCATGTCCTCCTCCACTTCGTCCAGCGCGGCCCCGGCCGGCGCGGGCCACTGACCCATGCAACGCAGACACTTCTTCGGCGGCGCCGCCACGGCCGTGGCCGCACTCTCCGCCGCCTCGGTGGGCCGCGCGGCCCTTGCATCCCTGCCCGAGGCCGCCGCGCCCGCGGGCGCCGGCACCCAGGTGCCGCCGCCACCGCCCACCGGCCAGCCCTTCCACCCGGTCGTCACCCTCAACGGCTGGAGCCTGCCCTGGCGCATGAATGACGGCGTCAAGGAATTCCACCTCGTCGCCGAGCCCGTGGTGCGGGAGTTCGCGCCCGGCTTCCAGGTCAACCTCTGGGGCTACAACGGCCAGAGCCCCGGACCCACGATCGAGGTGGTCGAGGGTGACCGCGTGCGCATCTTCGTCACCAACCGCCTGCCCGAGCACACCAGCGTGCACTGGCACGGCCAGCGGCTGCCCAACGGCATGGACGGCGTCTCCGGCCTCAACCAGCCGGCGATTCCCGCGGGCAAGACCTTCGTGTACGAGTTCACCGCGCGCCGCCCCGGCACCTTCATGTACCACCCGCATGCCGACGAAATGGTGCAGATGGCCATGGGCCTGATGGGCCTGTGGATCACGCACCCGCGCCTGGACGCGCGCGGCCGGCACCCGCGCATCGCCACCGCCGACCGCGACTACGCCTTCCTGCTCGGTTCCTTCGCGGTGGAGCCGGGCAGCCGGACGCCGCGCATCAACGAGATGACGGACTTCAACGTGTGGTCGTGGAACAGCCGCGTGTTCCCGGGCATCGATCCCTTCGTGGCGCGGCGCGGCGACCGCGTGCGCCTGCGCATCGGCAACCTCACCATGACCAACCACCCCATCCACGTGCATGGCCACGAGTTCGAAGTGACGGGCACCGACGGCGGCGCAGTGCCCCCGTCCGCGCGCTGGCCCGAGGTGACCACCGATATCGCGGTGGGCCAGATGCGGCAGATCGAGTTCATGGCCGACGAGCCCGGAGACTGGGCCGTGCACTGCCACAAGAGCCACCACACCATGGGCGCCATGGGCCACGACGTGCCGACCATGATCGGCGTGGACCACCGCGGCCTGGTGGCCAGGATCCAGAAGATCGTGCCCGACTACATGGTGATGGGCGAGCGCGGCATGGCCGACATGGGTGCGATGGAGATGCCCCTGCCCGAGAACACCCTGCCGATGATGACCGGCACCGGCCCCTTCGGGCCGCTGGAAATGGGCGGCATGTTCAGCGTGCTCAAGGTGCGCGAGGGCCTCGCCGCGAGGGATTTCCGCGACCCGGGGGACTACGTGCAGCCTCCCGGGACACGAGCGCATGAATGGCAGGGCGGCGCAGACGCACTGCCGCCCGCGCCACGGGCCTCGGGCGCACCGGCAGCGGATGCGGGTGCGGGTGCCGGCGACGGCGCAGCCCGCGTGCGCAAGCCGGGCCACGGCCATGGAGGCCAGCAGGGCCATGGACACGACCACTGATCGCCCTGCCATCCCGCAGCACTACTGATTTCCACTCCATCACTGCCGCGTGCTCCGCACGCAAAGGACACCCGCCATGAAGCACATCGCCATGCACTTCACCCGCACCACGCCCGGCGCGACCCGCCGCGCCTGGCTGGGCACCGCGCTCTGCGCCACAACCGCCGCAGCCGTTGCCGCCGCCCTGCCCTTGCGCGCCCGTGCTGCCAGCACCGCGCCCCTCGCCATCGAAGTCTGGAAAGACCCGAACTGCGGCTGCTGCAAGGACTGGGTGGACCACATGCAGGCCAACGGCTTCAAAGCGACCGTGCACGACACGGGCAACGCCGCCGTGCGCGAAAAGCTCGGCCTGCCGCAGAAGCTCGGCTCCTGCCACACCGCCCTCGTCGGCGGCTACCTGGTCGAAGGCCACGTGCCCGCCGCCGATGTGCAGCGCCTGCTGCGTGACAAGCCCCGGGCCCTGGGCCTGGCCGTGCCGGGCATGCCAGTGGGATCGCCGGGCATGGACGGGGCTTTCTACGGTGGCCGCCGCGATGCCTACGATGTGCTGCTGGTCGCCCGTGACGGCAGCGCACGTGTGTTCACCAGCTATCCCGCGCAGGCGGCCGCTGCCGGCCATGCGGACCATGGTGCCGCCGCAAACCCCGGAAGCGCGCAGCCGGCGCCGGACCTGAGCGAGGGCGAAGTCGTGCGCTGGGACGCCGCCACCCGCCGCATCACGCTGCGGCACGGTGAACTGCGGAACCTGGACATGCCGCCCATGACCATGGTGTTCCGCGTGCGCGAGGTGCCTCCTGCGACAGCCCAGGTGCCGGGAGCACGGGTGCGCTTCCTCGCGGAACGCGATACCGGCGGCTTCGTCGCGAGCCGCATCGAACCCGCCGGCCCCTGAGCACACGGGCGCGCTCCGGCCTGCCGCCTACCCAGCCCGGGGCCGCATCCACCGATGGGTGCGGCAGATTGCGCTGGCGAACCCGCTGCAAAAGCGCATTTGCCGCTGCCGGCGCGGGCGTTTTCGGCACCTTCCCGGCGCCCTCCCCGCCTAGCATCGGAGCATCGCCCCAACGGGTTTTTTCTTTTCTCTTCCTCCCTGCAGGACCGCGCCATGTCTGATTTGCTCGTGACCTTCCCCTTCGACAAGCTCGGCGAAGCCCCGGAATACCGCCCGCCCGCCGAGCGCGTGATCGAGGGCGACATCGTCTGCCGCAACTGGGACATCGACAGCGCCAAGAACGGCGCCGTCCGCGCAGGCGTCTGGGAGGCCACCCCGGGGCTCAACCACTCCATCAAGGGCGAGACCTGGGAGTTCTGCCTGATCCTCTCCGGCGTGGTGGAAATCACCGAACGCGGGCATGAGCCGAAGATCTTCAAAGCGGGCGACTGCTTCATCATGAAGCCGGGCTACGTGGGCACCTGGCGCACCATCGAGACGGTACGCAAGGTGTGGATCATGGCCTGACGACTGTCCGCGGGTACGATTGCACCGCAATCTGCCCCTTGTGTCCCTGGGCGGGTGTGCAAGCCCGTCCCATGCCTTCCGTCCTCACGTTCATGCAAGCATTGACTGCCCTGAGGGCAGCAGGCGCGCTGTGGATCTCGCGGGCCGGAAGACGGGCCCCCGGGCCGCTCCGCCACCGCCCCTGCCAGGGCCGTGCCTGGAGGCGCGCATTTCCGAATGCAGGCAAGGAAGACATCCGCCGTTTCCTGGCCATGTTCGCAGGCAGCTTTCTTCTGCATGCCGGCGAACGGCTGCGATTCGCCCCGGAAGACCGCATCCTGGGGATCTATACCGCGCGCTATCCGCGCCAGGGCGGCATCGCGGTGGATGCGATGGAACTCGAAGCCCTGGCGCTCGAGGCCCGCGGCCGCTACGGCGTGGATCTCGAGGCGATGTGCTCAGAACACCTGACGCTGGGCGCATTGTTCTCGGCATGCCAGGACGGGGAGCGCAACCGGCCGCGGTGACATGCGCCCGGGCGCGCCGCCGGCGCGCTTCAAGGTAGCCTGCGCTTGCGCTATGGTGGCGCCCTCCGCGGCATGCCGGTGATCCGGCCCTTCTTCCCATGTCCCAGTTCTCGCATTCCCCTGGCCCGGCCGGCGACGCCGGCTCCATCACCCGCGTCGCCGGCATCGAGGTCGGCCACAGCACCGACACCCGCCGGCCCACGGGCTGCAGCGTGGTCATCGCCCGGGAGGGCGCGGTGGGCGGCGTGGACGTGCGCGGCGCCGCGCCCGGCACGCGCGAGACCGACCTGCTGGAGCCCACGCACCTGGTCGATCGCATCCATGCCGTGATGCTGTCCGGCGGCAGCGCGTTCGGGCTGGATGCGGCGGGCGGCGCGGTGCGCTGGCTGGAAGAGCGCGGCATCGGCCTGGACGTGGGCGTGGCCCGCATTCCGCTGGTACCCGCCGCCGTGCTGTTCGACCTGCCCGTGGGCGACGCGCGCATCCGCCCCGACGCTGCTGCCGGCTACGCGGCCTGCGCCGCCGCATCGCGTGCGGACCCGGCCGAAGGGAACGTGGGCGCCGGGGCGGGCGCCTCGGTGGGCAAGCTCTTCGGCATGGAATACGCCATGAAGGGAGGCATCGGCACCGCGTCGATCACGGTACTGGGCGTGACCGTGGGCGCGCTGGTGGCCTGCAATGCGGCCGGCGACGTGGTGGACCCGGAGTCCGGCCATCCGGTGGCCGGCGCCCGCACGTCCGACGGGCTGCGGCTGCGCGACACGCGCCGCGCGCTGCTGGCCGGAGATGTGCCGAACACACTGCTCGCGGGCACCAACACCACGATCGGCGTGGTGGCGACCGATGCTGCCATCACCAAGGCCCAGGCGCGGCGGCTGGCGGTGTGCGCACACGACGGGCTGGCGCGCGCCATCAACCCCGTGCACACGCTGTCGGACGGCGACACGCTCTTCGCGCTGGGCACGGGCCTGGCGGGCCGTTCGCCGGGCATGATGGTGCTGTCCACCCTGGCAGCCGAGGTCACGGCACGCGCCACGCTGCGCGCGGTGCTCGCGGCGCGGTCGTTCACCACGCCGCTGGGCCTGCACCTGCCCGGCGCGGCGGAGCTGGGCGGCACGGCCCCCTGGGGAGCGACCTGGCCATGAACATGCTCGCTGCCCGGTCGCGCACCGCCGCACGGCGCGTGCGCACGGCCCTGCTGAACGTGCGCGACCTGCTGCTCTCGGCGGGCCCGCTCGCCTTCCTGGCCGTGGGGCTGGTGGCGCTGGCCTACTGGTGGCTGCAGCCCAACCCGCCGCGCCGCGTCACCCTGGCCACCGGCCCCGCGCAGAGCGCCTACGCCGAATTCGGCCAGCGCTACCGCAAGGCCCTGGCGGTGGACGGCATCGATGTGGTGCTGCTCGAAAGCGAAGGCTCCTCGGCCAACCTGCAGCTGTTGCGCGAGGGCCGCGCGGACCTGGCCTTCGTGCAGGGCGGCACGGGCGAACTGCGCCCGGAGGACTCCGAAAACCTGGAGTCGCTGGGCAGCCTGTTCGTGGAACCGATCTGGCTGTTCTACCGGGACGACGCGGCACGGCGCGTGTCCGCCAATGGCCGCCTCACCAGCCTGGCGCAGCTGCGCGGCCTGCGGGTGAACGTGGGCACGCCGGGCAGTGGCGTGCCGACGCTCATGGACACGCTGCTGGAGGCCAACCGGGTGGATCCGGCCCGGGTGCACCGCACGCAACTGGGCCAGACGCCCGCCACGGTGGACTTCCTGGCGGGCCGGCTGGACGCGCTGGTGTTCGCCTCCGCGCCCGAATCGCTGATGGTGCAGATGCTGCTGCAGACGCCCGGCGTGCGGCTCATGGACTTCCCTCAGAACGAAGCCTATGCCCGGCGCTTCCCCTTCCTCACGCCCGTCACGCTGCCGCGCGGCGTGGTGGACCTCGCGGGCAACGTGCCTTCCTCCGATGTGCGCCTGGTGGCCTCCACCACCTCGCTGCTGGCGCGCGAGGGCACGCACCCGGCGCTGCTGCAGCTGTTCGCGCAGAGCGCACAGACGCTGCACGGCGGCGCGGGCTGGTTCAACCGGGCGCGCGACTTTCCGAATACGCGCCACAGTGAACTGCCGATCGCCGCCGAGGGCGAGCGCGCGATCAACGGCTCGCCGCCGCTGCTGCAGCGCTATCTGCCGTTCTGGATCGCCAACCTGGTCGAGCGCATGTGGCTGGTGCTGGGCGTGCTGCTGGCGGCCATGCTGCCGCTATCGCGCATCGTGCCGCCGCTCTACCAGTTCCGGGTGCGCTCGCGCGTGTTCCGCTGGTACGGCCGGCTGCGCGAGATCGAGGACCAGTTCGAGACCGGGGGCCTGCCGCCGCAGGAACTGCTGGCGCAACTGGCCCGGCTGGAAGCCCAGGTCGAGAAGGTGAGCGTGCCGCTGTCGTACGCGGACGAGCTCTACGCGCTGCGGCACCACATCCAGATCGTGCGGCAGAAGGTGGCCGGCGCGCCGGCCGCCCCGGCCTGACGCGAGGCGGCGCACGGCCGCGTTCAGCAGATTTCAGATCGCTTAAGTTGCCTGCCTCCGTGAAGTGCCGGATATTTCCGGCGCGGCATCTCGCCGCCACCAAAGGAGGGACCGTCACATGCAACAGATAGGGAAATTCTCGCTGAGCAACCAGGGCGGCTTTGCCGTGAAGCTGCAGTTCCAGTACATCGACAGCAAGGGGGAAAAGCACCACGTGGACGGCACCGGCAGCTTTCCGATCGGCCAGAGCCGCACGGCGGACCCGGGCGACCACGGCGTACCGGACGGATCGCCGGTCACGGTCTATGCCTTCGTGGTCTGGGGGCGCGACAACGTCGCGGAACAGTTGTTCATCTACAGCAAGGGCAACGCCTGGACCGCGGATTTCACGATCAGCGGCACCACGCTCGACAACCAGCTCGGCTTCACGGGCCTGTCCGGCGGCTGAACGCCGGCCCCGCGACCGACCCACCGAAGCTAATCCACCGTTTCCGGAGCCATTTCCATGCAAACCATCGGCCACTTCTCGCTGCGCAACCAGGGCGGCTTCGTCGTCAAGCTGCAGTTCGTGTACTGGGACGACAAGGGCAACAAGATCCACCGCGACGGCACGGACTCCTTTCCGCTGGGGCAGACGCGCACCGCCGACCCGGGCGACCACGGGGTGCCGGACGGCGCCCTGGTCGAGCTGTACGCGTTCGTCGTCTGGGGAAACGACAACGAAGCGAACCAGGTGTTCACCTACCGCAAGGGCTCGCCCGTGACGGCGCACTACACCATCAGCGGCACCACGCTCTCCAACCATCTCGCGCTGACCTCGGTAGGCTGAGCGGGGCCGCGCCCGCCGCCGCTCACCGCGGCTTGCGCGCCTGCGAGGGGCCGCTCCCCGGCACGCCCCGGGACTTCGGCTTCGCCCTGGCGGGCGGCCCCGGCAGCACTTTCAGGGCGCCCTCGGCCATGAGCTTGTCCCGCACGCGCCGCGTCATGGACTGCGTGCTGCCGTCGGGCGCCGTGAACAAAAACAGCGTGTGGTGCGGACTGGCCCAGGTGAGCTGCGTATGCACCGCGCGGTGATTCGTGGTGAGTTCCACCCAGGTGCCGATGGAGAGCTCGCTGCCGGAGGCGTTCGCCCCGTCGGTGGGCTCGGGGGCATCCCCTGCCGCGTTCCCGCCGGCTTCTTCAGGCTCCAGCAGGGAGTTGCCGGTCTGCGGCATACCGGAGTCCACGGCCTCTCCCGATCGGGCGGCGGCCCGTTCGGCGGCCGCCTGGTGCAGGGTCGCGACCCGCTCCAGGACGACACCCGTCATGCCATCGTCGTGCCCCACGCTGTCCAGGCCGCCGCGCAGGACGCCCAGGATGCGCGTGACGGCAGGGGCCAGGCGCTCGGGCGTGCGGGCTGCGAGTTCGGGCTGGGCGAGCCAGAACAGTTCGGGCACGATCGCGAGGTAGCCGCCGGGGTCGTCCTCGCCGGGCCGGTCCGCCTGGGCGCGCGCCACCACGTCGGCCCAGGGGCCCGCGGCGAAATCCACGATGTCGGGCGGCACGTCCTCGGTGCGCGCCAGCGCCCGGATGTCCTGCGACACGCGCCGCGACAGGGCCTCGCGCCGCGTGAGCTCCTGCGCCACGGCACGCGCGGACTCCTCCTGCTCTCGGCGGCGCCGGTCCTGCTCGGACCAGCCCGCTTCCAGCCCTGCCAGGGCGGCAGCGAAGGTGTCGGCGCTGCGGGTGTCGCCCGAGGTCACGCTTTCCACGGCCCGCTCCATGAGGCGCGCGAAGCCGCTGAAATCCTGCACGTCCTCGGAATCGAAGGACAGCGCCCGCTGGGTGAGCGCGTCCAGCAGGCGGCGCGCGGGATGCCGCTCGTCGGTGAAAAAGCGCGGATCGTGCCGTACCAGGCGCTGCAGCGCCGGGCGCAGGTTCTGCAGCGAGCGCTGCACCGGCGGCAGCAGGCGGTCGTCCTGCGCGATGTTGTCCATCATGCGGCTCACCACCTCGCTGGCGGCGCGCGAGCGGGAACGAGCGGGAGCGCCGGCCGGGCCGGCTGCCGGCGGGGCGATGGCGGCCGCTGCCATGCCCGGATGCGCCGACGCTGGCGCGACGGCGGCGAGCGGCGCGGGCAGGCTGCCGGACAGGCGGCCCACGATGCGCTCGAGCTCGGCAATGTCCTCCATGGCTTCGGCCGCAGCGGCGGCGAGACCTCCCTCCGGAGGGCTGGCCAGCGGCAGTCCGGCCACCGGCAGGCCGTCCAGTCCACCCGGGTGCGCCGCCAGCGCCAGGTGCGCGGGCACCCCCGCGGCCACCGGTGCCGCCAGCGGCCCCATCGGCTGGGCCAGCATCTGCCGGAGCATGGCGACGGTGAGCAGGGCTTCCTCGGCTTCCGGCGCCAGGGCTGCCGGCTGGGAGGGCGGCAGCGGCGTACCCGCCATGCCGCTCCAGCCAGTCACCGCCCCACGCCAGCCGCCCTGCGCGGAGTGCACATCACCCAGGCCGGGGACGGGGCCGTATCCCGTGCCCCAGCCACCGCCCTGCCCGCCGCCCGCCTGGACGGCCGCCGGCCCCTGCCAGCGCCCGGCGGCGGCGCCCCGCCCCGCGGCATGGCCCGCGACCGCATAGCCCACGGGCTGCACGCCGTCCTCGCGAAGCCGGGTCGCGGCGCTGCGGTAGGCGGCCTGGAGCTGGGTGCCCAGCGCATTGCACAGCGGTGCCATCCAGAGGGTCCGCACATCGGGCGACACCCCCGTGGCTCCCACCACCTGCTGCAGGGCACGGATGTAGTTCTCGGGGCGCAGCGGATTGCGGTCGGGTTGCACGCTGGGCAGGCCCTGGGCCGCGCTCACCAGCGCGTCCAGTTCCGCCAGCACGGCCTCGGTGGCATGCAGGGCCACCTGCTGGGCGCGCGACAGCTCCACCTGCGCCATGACTTCGGCCTCGTCCATCAGGGACAGCTCGCCGAAGTCCAGCGCCGCGGGCTCGGAAGGCCTTGCCCGGGCGTCCGCATCGGCGCCCGCGAAGATCTCCAGCAGGGCCATGGGAAAGCCCCGCACCAGCGCGGGCGCATGCTGCGCCAGCAGCGCGCGGGCGCCTTCCAGCGCATCACGCCGCCGGGGCTCGCGTGCCAGCGGCGCTTCTGCCTCGAGGGCATCGCGCGCGTGCGCCACCAGCGCCTCCATCATCGCCTCGCCGTCGCGGATGGCCGCCACGACGCAGGCACGGAAAGCCGACCGGGCGGTGGGAGCGATGGCGGGCATGGCGCGGCGGCGTGTTTCGGCGCGGTGGGGTTCGCGGCAGGGAAAAGGACGGAGCTAGCGGACGGGGTGGAGCCGTCCGTCGCTCACTTGAGCGCCTTGTAGCGCATGCGCTTGGGCTTGGCGCCCTCTTCGCCCAGGCGCTTCTTCTTGTCGGCCTCGTACTCCTGGTAGTTGCCGTCGAAGAACACCCACTGGCTGTCGCCTTCGGCGGCCAGGATGTGGGTGGCGATGCGGTCGAGGAACCAGCGGTCGTGGCTGATGACCAGCACGGTGCCCGCGTATTCCAGCAGCGCGTCTTCCAGGGCGCGCAGGGTTTCCACGTCCAGGTCGTTCGAGGGTTCATCGAGCAGCAGCACGTTGCCGCCCGCGATCAGCGTCTTGGCCAGGTGCAGCCGGCCGCGCTCGCCGCCCGACAGGCTGCCGACCTTCTTCTGCTGGTCGCCCCCGTTGAAGTTGAAGCGGCCCGCGTAGGCGCGGCTCGCCATCTGGAACTTGCCGATGTTGATGATGTCCAGGCCGCCCGAGATGTCTTCCCAGACGGTCTTCTCGTCGGACAGCGCATCGCGGTTCTGGTCCACGTAGGCCATCTTCACGGTGGAGCCGATCACCACTTCGCCGCTGTCGGGCTGCTCGCGTCCGGCGATCAGCTTGAACAGCGTGGACTTGCCGGCCCCGTTCGGGCCGATGATGCCGACGATGGCGCCGGCCGGGATGTTCATCGACAGGTTGTCGATCAGCACGCGGTCGCCGAACGACTTGGTGACGTTCTTGAACTCGATGACCTGCGTGCCCAGGCGGTCGGCCACGGGAATGAAGATTTCCTGCGTTTCGTTGCGCTTCTGGTATTCGAAATCGCTCAGTTCCTCGAAGCGGGCGATACGCGCCTTGGACTTGGCCTGGCGGCCCTTGGCGTTCTGGCGCACCCACTCCAGTTCCTTCTTCAGGGCCTTGGCGCGGGCTTCCTCGCCCTTCTGCTCGGATTCGAGGCGGGCCTGCTTCTGGTCGAGCCAGGTGCTGTAGTTGCCCTTGTACGGAATGCCGTGGCCACGGTCGAGTTCCAGGATCCACTCGGCCGCGTTGTCGAGGAAGTAGCGGTCGTGGGTGATGGCCACCACGGTGCCGGGGAAACGGTGCAGGAACTGCTCCAGCCAGTCGACGGATTCGGCATCCAGGTGGTTGGTGGGTTCGTCGAGCAGCAGCATGTCGGGCTTGGACAGCAGCAGGCGGCACAGCGCGATGCGGCGTTTTTCACCGCCGGAGAGCACGCCCACGGTGGCCTCCCAGGGCGGCAGGCGCAGTGCGTCGGCGGCGATCTCCAGCTGGTGCTCGGAGTCGGTGCCGGCCGTGGCGATGATGGCTTCCAGGCGGGCCTGCTCGGCGGCCAGCGCGTCGAAATCGGCGTCGGGCTCGGCATAGGCGGCATACACCTCCTCGAGCTTGGCCTTGGCAGCGAACACCTCGCCCATGGCCTCCTCCACGCTCTCGCGCACCGTGTGGTCGGGGTTGAGCTGGGGCTCCTGCGGCAGGTAACCGATCTTCAGGCCCGGCATCGGGATGGCCTCGCCCTCGATCTCCTTGTCCACGCCGGCCATGATCTTCAGCAGCGTGGACTTGCCCGAGCCGTTCAGGCCCAGCACGCCGATCTTGGCACCGGGGAAGAACGACAGGGAGATGTCCTTCAAGATCTGCCGCTTCGGGGGCACGGTCTTGCTGACGCGGTTCATCGAATAAACGTACTGGGCCATTGGCTTTCTTTCCTTGGAATGGGGGGCGGCTCCGCCCGGGCGGGAGGCGGCCGGCGCAGGCCGCGCGGCGGAGGCTTTGCCCACGATTATCGGATGCTTTGCGCCGGGCAGGATGGCGGGCCCGGCGGGAGGGCGGCTGCTAGCGCCCGGAGAGCTTGCGCGCCTCGTGCGTCCACTGGGCCGCGGCGCGCGCGATCTCGGCGTGCAGCAGGGCATGGTCGATGTGGGCCAGTTCCCCGCCGAGCAGGCTGGAGGCCGCCTGCCTCGCGGCCTCGGCACGCGCGGCGTCGAGGTCGGCATTGCGCACGGCGGTGTCGGCGAGCACCGTGACCCGCGCGGGCTGGATCTCCACATAGCCGCCGGAGACATACACCTCGATGCGCTCCCCGGCCGGGGTCTCGATGTGCACGAAGCCCGCGCGCAGCCGCGTGAGCAGCGGCGTGTGGCCGTGCAGCACGCCGAAGGCGCCCTCCGCGCCCGGCAGGCCCACCACGCGCACCGGGCCGGACCAGACCAGGCCTTCCATGTGGGCGATTTCGAGTTGCAGGGCGCCGTCCGGCACTGCGGCGGGCGATGGCGATGGCGATGAAGGCATGGGGGGCGGGTCCGCGGGCTGGCGTGGTGGCCATGGCCGCGCACCGGGTAAATCCCGATGGCGGCCCGGCCACCGCAACATGGATGACAGGCCGCCAGTCTAAGCCCGGGAAAGTCCGGCGAGGCGAACGGCCACGCCTGCAGTGTGTCCCTGCGCACGGTATGGTGCGATCTCGTGCCACAATAGCGTCTCAGCCGCCGGCACCAGGAACCGGCGGCCTCAGCAGTCTGCTGGGGACGAGGAAGCCGCCGCGCGGTATTCCGGCTCCCATTCGTGAATCCCATCTGCCTTGACTGGACGCAGCCCCTTCCCCCGGGTCCTGCGACAGGCCGATGCCTCCCGCGCCCGGAGAGGGCGCTTCCTTGAATGACTTTTGACGAACTGAATCTGGCCCCGGCCATTCTGAAAGCCGTGCACGAGCAGGGCTACGAGACCCCCACCCCCATCCAGGCCCAGGCCATCCCCGCCGTGCTCGCAGGGCACGACCTCCTCGCCGGAGCCCAGACCGGTACCGGCAAGACGGCGGCCTTCACGCTGCCGATGCTGCACCGCCTCACGCAGGGCGGCACCGCCCGGCCCGCCGGCGGCATCCGCGCCCTGGTGCTCACCCCCACGCGTGAACTGGCCGCGCAGGTCGAGGAAAACCTCCGCGCCTATGCCAAGCACCTGGACGTGAAGTCCACCGTGATCTTCGGCGGCGTGGGCATGAACCCGCAGATCGACCGCATCAAGCGCGGCGTGGACATCCTGGTGGCCACCCCAGGCCGCCTGCTGGACCTGCAGCAGCAGGGCTTCCTGGACCTCTCCAAGGTCGAGATCCTGGTGCTGGACGAAGCCGACCGCATGCTGGACATGGGCTTCATCCACGACGTGAAGAAGGTGCTGGCCCTGGTGCCCCGCGACAAGCAGAGCCTGCTGTTCTCGGCCACCTTCAGCGACGAGATCCGCGAACTGGCCGGCACGCTGCTCAAGAACCCGCAGAGCATCCAGGTCACTCCGCGCAACACCACCGTGCAGCGCATCACCCAGGTGATCCACCCCGTGGGCCGCGGCAAGAAGAAGCAGGTGCTACTGCACATCATCCAGCAGCACAACTGGAGCCAGGTGCTGGTCTTCACCCGCACCAAGTTCGGCGCCAACAACGTGGCCGAATTCCTCACCAAGAACGGCGTGACGGCCATGGCGCTGCACGGCAACAAGAGCCAGAGCGCCCGCACCCAGGCCCTGGCCGGCTTCAAGAGTGGCGACATCCGTGCCCTGGTGGCCACCGACATCGCCGCGCGCGGCATCGACATCGACGAGCTGCCGCACGTCGTCAACTACGAGATCCCCAACGTTCCCGAGGACTATGTCCACCGCATCGGCCGCACCGGCCGCGCGGGCGCCAGCGGCGAGGCCGTGAGCCTGGTCTGCATGGACGAGGAAGGCTTCATGATGGAGATCGAGCGCTTCACCAAGCAGGAGATCCCGGTGCAGGTCCTCGAGGGCTTCGGCCCGGAGGAAGGTGAGAAGGCGGAGCCGATCGCCATGGGCCGCCAGACCATCTGGGGCGGCGCGGGCAAGCCGCCGAGCCGCGAGGTCATGCAGGCGGCCGCCAAGGCCGCGCGCAGCGAGATGATGGAACGCATCCGCACCAACAAGGCCACCCAGGGTGAACGCAGCGGCGGCGGCAAGTCCGGCGGCCGCGGCGCGCAAGGCCAGGGCGAAGGCGGCGGCAACGGTGGCCAGAAGCCTCAGCGCGGCCGCGGCGGCGCGCAACAAGGCCAGGGCCAGGGCAACGGCCCGCGCGCGGCGCATCCCGGCAACGGCGGCCATCCGCGCTCCGGCAACGGTGGCGGCGGCAATGGCGGCGGGCGCGGCAGCCGCCCCCCGCGTGGCGAAGGCGGACACCGCTCCGACGACCTGCAGCCGCGGCGCGAGAACGCCCACCTGGGCACGCAGCTCGGCACGCACCTGGGCCCCACGCGCCACGGCAGCGGCGGCGGCCAGCCCGACCCGATGCGCACCAGCGTGGACAGCATGTCCAGCGGCCGGCGCGGCGGCGGCGGCTTCCGCAGCGGTGGCGGCGGCGGCGGTGGCTATGGCGGCGGCGGTGGTGGTGGTGGCGGCTACGGCGGTGGCCGCGGCGGCAACCGCGGCCCGCGTGGCGGCGGTGGCGGCTACGGACGCTGAATCTCCGCGCACGCCCTTCCCAGGGCGGCGCCAGGTGCCCACGGCGCGGCACGGGCGGTCTCCGGACCGTTCCGTGCCGCGCCGTTTCGTTTCCGCCGTCTCGGCCCGAATGCCCCGGCACACGGGACTGCCACCGACACGGCCCGGCCGCGGCGCCGGGTAACATCGGCCCCGCCTGCCTTACCCGGCCGCACGCGGCCCGATCGACCATGAACCAGCCATTCGACGCCCCCCGCCCCTCCAGGACCGCCGCCCCCGGCCTGCCGCCCCGCGCGCTCGCCCCCCTGGTCCTGGCCATCGCTGTGCTGGCGGCGGGCTGCAGCAGCACGCCGCTGCCCCCCTGGCCTGCGAGCGCGCCGACGCCCCTGCCCTCCACCGCGCAGGCGCGCCCGGCCCCGGCGCGCGCCGTACCCCCGCCGCTGGGCACCACGCGCGCGGAAGTGGTCACCACGCCGATCGTCGAAACCCCGGTCGTGCCGCAGCCGGAAGGCGCGGCCCCCCCTTCCGCCGCCGCCCCGGCCGAAGCCCTGCCCTATTCCGCCGCCGTCGCGGCACGGTTCCCCGATCCATCGGTGCGCTACGACACGCCCGGCCTGGCCGACGGCCGCCGGGCCTTCACCACCAACGCAGAGGCCTCGCAGTGGCTGCACAGCCTCGCCCCCCAGGCGGGCAGCGCGACGAAGACGGCGGCGATCGAGTGGGGCCGCTCGCAGCGCGGCGTTCCGCTCGAGGCACTCGTGGCCACGCGTGGAGCCGGCACTTCGCTGCAGGACCTGGACGCCAGCGGCCGGCCCACCGTGGTGCTGATCGGCCAGCAGCACGGCGACGAACCCGCAGGCTCGGAAGCCCTGCTGGTGATCGCGCGCGAACTCACCCAGGGCCTGCTGGAGCCGCTGCTCGACCGCATCAACGTCGTCGTCGTGCCGCGCGCCAACCCCGACGGTGCGGAAGCCGGCACCCGCGTGACCGCCAACGGCACCGACATGAACCGCGACCACCTGCTGCTCACCACGCCCGAGGCGCAGGGGCTGGCCCGGCTGGTACGGGACTACCGCCCCATCGCCATCGTCGATGCACACGAGTACACCGTGGTCGGCCGCTTCCTGCAGAAGTTCGGCGGCATCCAGCGCTACGACGCGCTGATGCAATACGCCACCACTGCCAACGTGCCGGAATTCCTCACCAAGGCCTCGCGCGAGTGGTACTACCAGCCCATGGCGGCCGCCCTGCAGGGCCAGGGGCTGACCAGCGACTGGTACTACACCACCTCCACCGATCCGGCGGACATGCGCGTCTCCATGGGCGGCACCCGGCCGGATACCGGCCGCAACGTGAACGGCCTCAAGAACGCGGTCAGCCTGCTGGTGGAAACGCGCGGCGTGGGCATCGGCCGCACGCACATCCAGCGCCGGGTGCATACCCAGGTGACGGCGCTGACCAGCGCCCTGCGCAGCACCGCCGAGCGCGCCGCCAACCTGGAGCAGGTGCGCTCGTTCGTCGCGCGCGACACGGTCGCGCAGGCCTGCCGCGGCGAGGTCGCCGTGGATGCGGGCCCGACCATGACGCAGCGCGACCTGCTGATGCTCGACCCGCAGACCGGTGCCGACAAGACCGTGCGCGTGGAATGGAACTCGTCGCTCGACCTGCGCACCCTCACCAGCCGCCCGCGCCCCTGCGGCTACTGGCTCGGCCCCTCGGCCGGCGAGGCGGTGGACCACCTGAAGATGATGGGCGTGCAGGTGATGCGCGTGGCCGAGCAGGGATCGCTGCTGGCCGACACCTACCGAGAGACCGCGCGCGACACCGCGCCGCGGGAAGACGTGCGCGGCACCGTGGCCGGCGCGGCGGACACGCTGCGCGTGAAGGTGGAAACCGTGCGCACCGCCATCGACGCCCCCGCCGGCAGCTACTACGTGCCGCTCAACCAGCCCCTGGCGAACCTCGCGGTCGCCGCCCTGGAGCCCGACACCCAGAACAGCTATTTCGCGAACCGGCTCATCGGCTCGCTGGGCGACATGGCACGGGTGATGACCACGCCGACGCTGGTGTTCGAGGAGCCGGACTGACCTGCGCCGCGGCGCCCCTGCGGCGCCCGCGCACCGCCCGGCGGGCCCCGACGGGTCAGACGGATGCGTGCCGCTCGTCCAGCGCGCCCGGCACGGTGGCGCCGTGGCGTTCCTGCGCGGCTGCCACGGCCACCACGTGGGTGGTCATGGCCACGGCCAGCGCCTCCTCGCCCAGGAAGACCTTGCCCACGCCCTCGCTTTCGAGCAACTGCGCCTCTTCCTCGTTGTGGGTGCGCACGACGGTCTCGATGGCAGGATTGAGGGTGCGGGCGGTGGCGACGATCTGCCGCACGTCCAGCGTGTCCGGCGTGGCGATCACCAGCATGTGGGCCCGCGCGATATGCGCCTGGATCAGCACGGCCGGCTCCACGGCGTCGCCGGCAACGGCGGCCATGCCCTGGGCGCGCAGCCACTCGACCAGTTCCCGGTTCTGCTCGGCCACCACGAAGGGGATGTCGCGCGCCGCCAGCGCTGCGGCGATGCGGCGCCCCACCCGGCCGTAGCCGACCAGCACCACCTGCCGGGCCAGGTAGCGCTGGTGCGTGGTCTCGGGCAGTTCCGCCAGCGGATCATCGCGCAGTTCCAGTTGCCGCGCCCAGGCGGAACGCGCACGCAGCCAGTCCTGCAGCGGCGCGATGGCGCGGAACAGGATGGGGTTGAGGGCGATGGAAAACAGCGCGCCCGCCAGCACCAGGCTCGCGCCTTCCGGCGGCAGCAGCCCCAGCGATGCACCCAGGCCCACGAGGATGAACGAGAACTCGCCGATCTGCGCCAGGCTGGCCGACACGGTCAGCGCGGTGTTGAGCGGATAGCGGAAGGCCAGCACCAGCGCGGCCGCCGCGAAGGTCTTGCCGAAGATGATGATCGCCACCACGGCGAGCACCTGCAGGGGGCGCTCGAGCAGCACGCGTGGATCGAACAGCATGCCCACGGAGACGAAGAACAGCACGGCGAAGGCATCGCGCAGCGGCAGCGATTCCTGCGCGGCGCGGTGGGCGAATTCCGACTCGCGCATCACCATGCCCGCGAAGAACGCGCCCAGCGCGAACGACACCCCGAACAGCGCGGCCGAGCCGAAGGCGATGCCCACGGCCGCCGCCACCACGCACAGCGTGAAAAGCTCGCGCGATCCCGTGCGCGCCACCTGCCACAGCATCCAGGGAAAGAGCCGGCGCCCCACGAGCAGCATCACGGCCACGAAGCCGCCCACCTGCGCCAGCGTCCAGCCCACGGTCTTCCAGAGCGGCGGATGGGCCGCAGCCTCGGCCGCGCCCTCCGGCGTGCCGCCGAGCCAACCCGCCAGGGGCGGCAGCAGCACCAGGACCAGCACCATGGCGAGGTCCTCCACCACCAGCCACCCGACCGCGATGCGGCCCGTGTAGGAGTCGAGGATGCCGAGCGTTTCCAGCGCCCGCAGCAGCACCACCGTGCTGGCCACCGACAGGGCCAGGCCGAAAACCAGCGCGCCGCCCAGGCCCCAGCCCCACCAGGTGGCCAGGCCCATGCCCAGCAGCGTGGCCACGGCCATTTGCACGATGGCGCCGGGCAGCGCGATCTTGCGCACGGCCAGGAGGTCGCCCAGCGAGAAGTGCAGACCCACGCCGAACATCAGCAGCATGACGCCGATCTCGGCCAACTGGCTGGCCATGGCCCCGTCGGCCACGAAACCGGGCGTATAGGGCCCGATCGCCACACCGGCCAGCAGGTAGCCCACCAGGGCGGGCAGGCGCACCCGCGTCGCCAGGAAACCCAGCAGCAGCGCCAGGCCGAGGCCGACGGCGATCGTATGGATGAGGGCGACGCTATGGGGCATGTGTCAAAGGATGGGCTTTGGCAGCGCTCAGCGCGCGGGAGGGGCGGCGAAAATGGTGTCGTTGCATTCCGTTATAACCGCAAAGCGCCCCGGCGGCGATGCCCTCGAGACCCCGGGGGCCACGCGGCTCGCAGGTATGATCACGGGCCTCGGAAGGGCCGCGGCTGCCTGCTCCCTTCCCACATCTGCCCGTAGCTCAACTGGATAGAGCAATTG
This sequence comes from Acidovorax sacchari, assembly GCF_042847045.1. Taxonomy (NCBI): domain Bacteria; kingdom Pseudomonadati; phylum Pseudomonadota; class Betaproteobacteria; order Burkholderiales; family Comamonadaceae; genus Acidovorax; species Acidovorax sacchari. Next base: position 2,028,554 of record NZ_AP035783.1, on the reverse strand, counting down.
CCTTCTAAGCAATAGGTCGGGGGTTCGAGTCCCTCCGGGCAGGCCAAGGCCTTCCACGCATACCGACAAGCAACTTACCGGCCCTCACAGTCCGTATCGGAAGGGCGCCCCTATTCTTGGGAGATGCGGGGTCTCGGCCGGTGCCGTGGCCACTCTCGGTCCGGCGGCTGTGCGGGTTGGGAACCAGCCCGAATGGTCACCCCGCACCCTTGCATGACGGCAAGTCCATGGCATAAAGGAGGTAATGCGCTGATTGATGACAATGGCGCAACTCTGGCGCCCCATCCATGCACGCTCTGATCGCCGGCATCCTGCTGGCCACCCTTTCCCTGACTTCCACTGCGGATGGCGGATGGTTCACCGTGTACGGAGATCCGGCGCTGCTCGAGAGGGACCTCATACAGATCCGCCCGGAGTCGGTCACGCACCTCGAAGGCGACATGATCAGCGTGGAGGTGCGCGTTACCCGCGACACCCTGCGCGAAGCCTATGGCGGGGGACAGTACCGCGGCCATGAGAGCATGGTGGTGGTCGATTGCGCTCGGCGGGATGCTTGGTACACCCGCATGCGTTTCTACACGCAGCCGGGTTGGACGGGCGCGGTGGCCGCGAACCGGACGTTCCGGCAGGGAGAAGCGCCCGTCACGTTCAAGGCCATACCGGACCAGGCCGACCGGCTGGTGCGGGCAGCGTGCAGGCTGCGCCGCTGAAGCCCATCAACCCCTGGCTCAACCCAGCCACTGCCGGTGGCGGGGAACATCTTCGTCCGAGAACTGGGATTGCGCGGCCTGGCGGCTGTCGGGAATGTCCTCGACATCGGGGCAGGGTTCGAAGTCGCCGAGCTGGGTCTGCCAACGCGGCAGGTCGCGCTGTCCCATCTGGCGCGCGCGCGCGACTTCGGCGATCGAGAAGGCGGAGCCTCCCGGGCTGTGGACGGCGGACATGCGGCACCTCCTTCTTGGATTCTGAGCCCCTATTGGGCTCCTGGCAAGACGTGCGCGGGGTGGGACGGACGAGGCAGGCGCTGTAGGAGCCGCGCCCGCCCCCGTCTGAGTGCCCTGCTCAACGGCCGCTCGCGCCTCCGGCACCGCCACTGCCGCCGCTGCCTCCAGTGCCGCCGCCGCTGGAGCCACCGGCACCGCTACCCGTTCCCGTCCCTGAACCTCCCGAGCCATTGCTGCCTGCACCGCTGCTTCCCGGCGTGCCGCCGCTGCCGCCCGAGCCGGTTCCGGTGCCGGAGCTTCCGGAGCCGCTGCCGGAATGCATACCGCCGGAGCTGCGGCCATCCGGATGGGCGCTGGAGCGCTTGGTGGCGCCGCTGGCCCGGGGGGACGGGGCATCGACGGCGCTGCCGCCCATGGCACCGCCGGAAGACCCGCCCGACGTCTGTGCCTGCGCCAGCGGGGCGCCGATCAGCATCGCGCCCGAGATCAGCGCACCGGCGCAGTACTGCAGCGTCTTGCGCATCTGTGGATTCCTGTTCATGAAAGACTCTCCTTGTGTCGTGGTGGAGGACTGCAGGCCGTGCGCGTCCGGATGGGAGCGCGGCATTTGCAGCGATCGCTGCGGCCTGCAGGGCCTGGAAACCAGCTTCCTCCCTCGCAGGCTCGGCCGTTTGTAGGAATCGCGGCGGCGCGGCCTCCTGCATGCGCGGTGCCGTGAATCTCTGCGTGCGCGGCAACCAGCGGCCCCGGAGTTCTGCCGTAACATACATGCAGCCTGTCGGGCGGCTCGGGCACCTCTGCAGCCGCCGCGGCGACGGAACGCCAGGAGCGTCCGGCCGCAGGGCCGCGGCAGCCTTCCGGTGCCGTGCAGGTCCGATCCGCCGCACGGCCCGTGCCCTCCGGGCACGGCGCCGGCACCGTTTCCATCTTTCGAAGAACCATGAACAGCCTGCGCCGAATGCTCGCCGTGCTCGATCTCTTTCGTCCGGACCAGCCGGTGATCGACGTCGATACCATCTGCCGGGAACTGGACTACACGCCTGCGAGCGCCTACCGCTACCTGCGCGAACTCGGCGACGTGGGACTGCTGGTGCGGCTGCCCCGGGGGTATGCGCTGGGGCCCCGGATCATCGCGCTGGAGCGGCAGATGACCGACTACGATCCGATGCTGGTACGCAGCCGCGACCTGATCGACCGGCTGGTGAAGGAAACCCAGCTGGACGCACTGATCAGCGAGCTGTATGGCGACGTGGTGATCAACGTGCTGCTGCAGCGCGGCAGCGATGCGGCCCCGGCGGACAGCGGGCGCGGCAAGCCCATCGACCTGTTCCACAGCGCGACGGCCCGGGTGGTGCTGGCCTATCTGTCGCCGCGGCAGATCCGCCGCATCTACGACGCCCATGCGGCCGGGCCGGAGCTGGAGCACGTGGGCCTGCAGTGGAAGGACTTCTCCAAGAGCCTGCTGGCGATCCGCAAGCAGGGCTACTGCATCAGCGAAGGGGAACTGCATCCGGAGCGCATCGGCATCGCGGCGCCGGTGTTCGACGAGAAGCAGCGCGTGCTGGGCAGCATCACGCTGGTGGGGCGCAGCGAGCGCTTCAGGGCCTTCCAGGAAGGATTCCTGTGCAGGCTCGTCACCGAGGCCGCGGCCGAGCTGACCGAGCGCATCGCCCGGCAGTGAAGCGCAGCGGCTGCACCACGGCTGCGGCCATGGCCGCCAGCCCCCTCCCCACCAGGCCGGGAGAAGAACCGGCGGCCGGCACGGTGGTCAGAGCGACGCCAGCCCGCGGCCGAAGACGTCCAGCGCCTTGAACAGGAGCGAACGCGGCACGGTCAGGGACGGCATCACGCGCATCACGTTGGTGTAGCGGCCGCAGGGCACCATCAGCACCCCGTGGCTCAGCACGTAGCCCATGAGACGGCCCAGCTTCTCGCCGGTCAGCGGCGTCCTCGTGGCCTGGTCCTCGACCAGTTCGATGCCGATCATCAGCCCGCGTCCGCGCACTTCGCCCACGTAGGGGCTGTTGAAGCCCCGGATGTACTCCTGCGCCTCCAGGCCCACGTCGTGGGCCCGCTGGATCAGGTTCAGCTCCGGGTCCTGGAGCAGGCGGATGTTGGTGAGCGCCACGGCGGCGGAAAGGGCGTTGGCCGCGAAGGTGTTGGGAGCGGAACCGTCCGGGATCTTCGCGGCGAGGTCCGAGCGCATGACCAGGCCGGCCATGGGCACGTCGCCGCCCATGCCCTTGCCGAAGGTCAGCATGTCGGGCTTCACGCCGGAGTGCTCCACGGCCCACATCTTGCCGGTGCGGCCCGCGCCGCACTGCACCTCGTCCACGATGAGCAACGCGCCGCTGCGGTCGCAGGCCTTGCGCAGCAGCTGCAGGAATTCCGGCGCCGGGGGCACGTAGCCGCCTTCGCCCTGCACGGGCTCGACGATCACCGCGGCGACGTCGTCGGCGGCGGTGTACGGGGTGTTGAGCAGGTAGTCGATGTACTCGCCCGCGATCTGCTCGGCGCTCTTGTGCGTGGTGTCGAAGGGGAAACGGTAGGCATAGGGATAGGGTGCATGGATCACGCCGCCCATGAAAGGGCCGTAGCCCTTGCGGTAGGCCGTGCCCGTGGTGAGCGCGTTGGAAGCCTGCCAGATGCCGTGGTAGCCGCCGTGGAAGGCGATGATCTGGTGGCGGCCGGTGACGCGCCGGGCGAATTTCACGGCCGCTTCCAGCGCGTCGCTGCCGCTTTGCGTGAAGAAGGTGATGCAGTCGCCCCGCAGGCCTTCGGGCGCGATTTCGGAGATCTTCGCCGCCAGTTCGGTGCGCCGCGTGTTGTTCACTTCCATGGCATGCATCAGGTCGCCGGCCTGCCGCTGCATGGTCTTCACGACCTCCGGATGGCAGCGGCCCACGCTGCTCACGCCGACACCGGCGGACAGGTCCACGAAGACGTTGCCGTCGGGGTCCTTGAAGGTCACGCCGAAAGCGCGGTCCATCACCATGGGCATGCGGCCGCCGCCACGCGCCATCGATTCCGTGCGCGCGGACAGGGCCAGCGCTTCGGCCGCCTTCGGGCCGGGAAAGGCGGTGGACACCATTTTCGGGGCGTCGGCAAAGTTCAGGGCTTCCAGTTCAGCTTCAGTCATAAAACATACCTTGTTGCGTATCTGCGGGATGGCGTGCGGCGTATGCGCCGCACACCGTGGAGCGCCAGGCGATGGTCATGCAAGCTGCGGAAGGCGGGTTAGCCTGAATCGGCAACCGGAACGCAGCGTGTTTCGCGTTCCAGCGTGAAGGAGCGGACAACGCTGGCGAGGCGGGCGGACTGGTCGCTGAGGCTGCCCGCGGCGGCGGCGGCCTCCTCCACGAGCGCGGCGTTCTGCTGTGTCGCACGGTCGATCGAACCCATGGCTTCCGCGACACGGACGATGTCCCGGTTCTGCGCGCGGCTGGCGTCGTCGATGCCGGCGGCCCGCTGCGCGATGCCCGCGACATGGCGCACGACCGCCTCCATCGTGTCGCCCGCGCCCTGCACGAGCCGCGCCCCCTCGTCCACCTGGAGCGCGCTGGCCTGCACCAGTTCCTTGATGTCCCGGGCAGCGGCGGTGGCGCGCAGTGCCAGCGCGCGGACCTCCGCCGCCACGACGGCGAAGCCGCGGCCATGCTCCGCGGCGCGGGCACCCTCCACCGCCGCATTCAGCGCGAGGATGTTGGTCTGCCGCGCAATGCCGTCGATCACGCCCGTGATGTCGGCGATGCTGCGCGCACCGGCCGCGATCTCGCCCATCACGGCGACCACCTCGCGCACGGCCGCACCGCCCTGCTGCGCGGCGATGCGAGCCTCCTCCACGAGCGCGGCGGTCTCGCCCGCCACCCGCGCGTTCTGGCCGGACACCGCGGAGACCTGGTCCATGGCGGCAGCGGTCTGCCGCAGGCTGGACGATTGCTCCTCGGTGCGGCGCGACAGATCCAGATTGCCCGAGGCGATCTGCGATGCACCGGTCGCGATGGATTCGCTGCTCTCGCGCACCTGGCGGACGATGCCCGAGAGGCTTTCGGCCATGCGCTGCAGCGCCCCCAGCAACTGGCCCGCCTCATCGCCGCGCCGTGTCTCCGTGCGCACGCTGAGGTCGCCCCGCGCCACCGTAGAGGCCAGCGCCAGGGCCTCGGACAGGGGCCCCGTGATCGAGCGCGTCAGCACCACGGCGATGCCCGCAGCCAGCGCCAGTGCCGCGGCGGCCAGGACCGCCATGGCCGCCTGGGCGAGCCGCGCGGTGCGCATGGCCTCGGCGCCGAACTGCACCATGCCGTCGGCCTGGGCCTTGCCGAGGCGTTCGACGGCGGCCAGGTAGGCCTGCTGCGCCGGCAGCATGTGCTGCACCAGGAACCCCCCGCCTTCGTCCAGGCTCTGCGCCAGCACCAGCCGGGACAATTCGGTCTTGCGCACGGAGTAGGCCTTGCGGAGCTCCAGGACGCCATCCAGCGCGTGCAGCCCCTGTTCCGCCGTGCCCGGCATGTCCTGCAGCGCGCGGATCGCGCCGTCGATGGCGCGGTCCGCGGCATCGACCTTGTCCATTTCCGCACGCACCGCTTCCAGGTCGGTGGCGATGAGTGCCGTGCGCAGCGCGATGGCCTGCGCGTGCACGGCGTTCTCGATGGCGTGCACCTGGGTCACCCTGGCGTAGCGGTCGTCCACGATGCGCCCGGTATTGGCCGCGACCGCGGCCATCCGCTCGATGCCCACGGCCGCGAGGACCATCAGCAGCGCGATCACCGCCCCGAAGCCGAGGCCGAGCCGGGCCCCGATCCGCATGTCGTTCATCCAGCGCATGTCGGTACGTGCAGGCAGACCGGCGGGCTACACCCGGTCCTGGCCCAGGTTCGCGAAGCGGCCGGGCTCGCGCCGCCGCAGCCGCCGGGCGGCCCACAGGCCCAGCAGCGCCGCCACCGGCACCGCGCCCACGAGCACGACGGACGCGCGGGGGCTGGCGCCGGTCAGGACATGGAAGTTGGCCACCGCAAGCGCCAGCACCGCGCAAAGGCCCAGGCAGGCCAGCAGCGGCAGCACCAGCACGCGCAGGCGGCCATAGCCGCGCGGCCGGCCATGGAAGAACGCGATCACCGCGGCGGCGGTGCACACCATCAGTGCCAGCACGCAGACCGATGCGAGGTTGCTGAGCCAGGAGAACACCGAGAGCACCGGGTCCGCGCCGGCCACCGCGAAGCCGATCACGACGACCGCGCACAGCCCGGTCTGCAGCAGCGAGGCGATGTGCGGGCTCTTGTACATCGGGTGCGTGCGACCCAGCACTTCTGGCAGCAGGCCCTCGCGGCCCATGGAATAGAAATAGCGCGCCGTGGAATTGTGGAATGCGATCAGGCCCGCGTAGATGCTGACGATGAACATGCCGCGCAGCACCAGGGTGAGTTGCGGCCCGCCGTACTTGTCGGAGAGCAGGTAGAGGAAGTTCGTCGGATCTTCCAGCGCCGAGATAGTCGCCACGACCTTGTCGCTGCCCGCGCCGATCACGAGGCACCACAGCGAAAACGAGTAGAAGCAGCCCACCAGCAGCAGCGCCGCATACGTGGCGACAGGAATGCTGCGCCGCGGATCCTTGGCCTCTTCGCTGTAGATGGTGGTCGCCTCGAAGCCGATGAAGGCGGCGAAGCAGAACAGCAGGCCGATGAAGGGATTGCCGCTGGAGACGGCCTGCGGCGTATAGGACCGCAGGTGGATGCCGTCGGAGCCGCCGTGCGCGAGGATCAGCACGTCCAGGCACAGCACGGCGACGTATTCGGCCACCACGAAGCCCGCGAGCATCTTCGCGGAGAAATCGATCTGGTGGTAGCCGAAGTAGGCCACCGAGGCCATGGCCGCCAGCGCGCACGACCACCACGGCAGTTGCCACCCGGACAGCGCATGGATCGCCTCCGAGGTGACGGCGCCCAGCAGCCCGTACAGGCCGAACTGCAGCACCACGTATCCGAGGACGGCCACCATCGCCACCGCCCCGCCCGCATGGCCGCCCAGGCCGCGCGCCACCATCGAATAGAAGCCTCCCGCGCTGGTGACGCAGGTGGCCATGGCGGTGTAGCCCGCCGCGAACATGAGCAGCAGCGCCAGCGCCACCAGCACCAGCGCGGGCGTTCCCGCCCCGTTGCCCAGCATGATGCCGATCGGGAAGCCCCCGGCCACCACGCTCAGCGGGCTGGCGGCGGAGATCACGAGCAGCGTGATGACTCCCGCACCGAGCGTCGCTCGCCGCAGGCCCGTGGAAGGTGGCGCACCGGCGTGCTGCGCTCCGGTCACAGGGGGGTCTGTCCATTCCATACATTCGTCTCCGTGCTCGGCGTGTCATGTCGGGGCCCGGCCACCGCGCGAAGAGCGCAAACCGGGCCCGGGCCGAAGCAGGCGGCAGTCTAAGAACGGCAGGCCGGTGGGCGATATCCCGGATCGGCAAGCCGGTTCGGCGGGCCGCCGCGCGGCACGGTTTCCGGGATGCACGGCAGCAGGGGTCGGCAGGGAAAGCACGCGGCGGCGTTTCCCGCCGACGGTAGAACGGGTGCCGGCGCTCGGGGAGCAGGATCTGCGGGAACGTTCAGTTCGCCAGCCGGCGCGGGGTGTCGGCGCGGCGCGTCTGCGACGGCAGCTCGCCGAACAGCTCCTGGTACTCGGCGGCGAAGTGGCTCAGATGGAAGAATCCCCAGGCCGAGGCGGCGTCTCCGATGGACAGCTCCGAGGCAGCGGTGGACATCAGCTTGCGGCGCACCCCGTTGAGGCGCACCGAGCGCAGATAGTTCAGCGGGGTGGTTTCCGCCACCGTGCGGAAGCTGTTCTGCACCGTGCGGCGGCTCACGTGAAGGCGCTCGCACAAGTCCATGACGCTGGGCACGTTGACCGCGTCGGACATCGCGAACCGATGGCACTTTTCCACGATGAAACTGTGCGTGGAACTGCCGTGGCGCTGGGCCCGGTCGCAGGCGGGATCGGTGACGAGCCGCAGCATTTCCTCGAGCATGGCCTGCTCCAGCGCCTGCGACGGCTCTCCCTGCAGCGGCGCCGCCGTGTCGTCGGAAGCCATGGCCCCCGAGAAAATCGCGAGCAACCGGCGGCGCGCCTCCTGGAGCCGCTGCTGCGGCACCTTGATCACCGGCTGCCGCAGCAGCATGCCGATCTCCTGCTCCCACGGCGTATCCGCGAGGGCCTGGTCGAAAAACGACTGTTCGAACGTGATGGCCAGCAGGTCCATGCCCATGGGCATGTGGAACATGAATTCCTCGCCACCCCGCAGCACGAAGATGCTTTTGTCGTCCGCCTCGCGGCCCTGCATGCGGATGGAACCGGGAATGGCGATGGGCACGGCGAAGCACAGCTTGCCGCGGGGCGCCTCGCCATGCTGCACCACGCGCTGGTTGATGTGCTCGCGAAAGACATGGCAGCGCGCGCTATTCAACTGGATGAGCGAACTTTCCAGCGCACCGGCCGTGATCTGGCTGTACGTCTGGTGCCATTCGCGCACTGCGGATGCGTGCACATGGATATCTTGAAACCGATCGATCGACTGATTCATGGTCCGGCGGAACCTCCTGCGCGGGCGCGGCCCGCGGGTGCAGGCCTGGCAGCTCTGCCACATTGCAAGAATTGTGCAAGCGTCAATTCCCACATACAGCCGGGAAAACCCGCCATCCGCACGCTGCCAGTGCATCGCACGCCCCCATCGCGCCCCGGCGCGGAACATGCACCCGGGCAGGGAAAAAGGCACCGGCCCGGTGCGCATTCCGCCCTGCGCAAGCCCGCGCTGCGATGCATGCAGTTGCTGATTTGGGCTAACGCGGCCTGAAGGTCGAACCCGAAACTTCCGGCACCGTCACACAGCGCGTCAGCTCCGCAAGGAAGTTCTTGCGCGACATGTGTTTCCCACCTTTACAGAACACGCCGCCACATGCCCATGAACCACTCCCTGAAGCACTACATCAATGGCGCCCCCGCAGAGGCCTCCGACGGAGGCCGGATGGCGCTGGTGGATCCCGTGAACGAACAGGAATATGCGACGGCGGCGCGCGGTACCGCCGAGGACATCCAGCGCGCCGTCGCCGCCGCGCACGCCCAACTGCACGGCGGCGCATGGAGCCACCTCGGGGGTGCCCGGCGCGCCCGCCTGCTGCTGCGGCTGGCCGAGCTGGTGGAACGCGACACGGAACTGCTGGCCGACATGGACGCGCAGGCCATCGGCCGCTCGCCCATGGAGCCGCGCATGATGGACGTGCCCAATGCCGTGTCCCATCTGCGCGCAGCGGCGGGCTGGGCGAACCAGCTCGAAGGACGCACCATCCCGACCAGCGGGTACATGGGCATGCGCACACTCTCCTATACCGTGCGCGAGCCGGTGGGCGTCGTGGGCGCCATCGTCCCCTGGAACTCGCCGCTGATGATCACCACCTGGAAGCTGGCCGCCCTGCTCGCGGCCGGTTGCACCGTGGTGGTGAAGCCGTCGGAAGAGACACCCCAGTCCGCGCTGCACCTGGCCGCGCTGTGCAAGGAAGCCGGATTCCCCGATGGCGTGGTCAACGTGGTGACGGGCCATGGCACAGTGGCCGGCCGCGCGCTGTGCGAGCACCCCGACGTCGCCAAGATCAGCTTCACCGGCAGCCCCGAAGCCGGCCGCGCGATCCAGCAGATCGCAGGGGCGTCCTTCAAGCGCGTGACCCTGGAGCTGGGCGGCAAGAGCGCGCAGATCGTGTTCGGCGACGCCTCGTTCGAGCAGGCGCTGCGCGGCTGCGCACTGGGCCTGTTCGTGAACCAGGGCCAGGTTTGCGCGGCAGGCTCCCGCATCCTGGTGCAGCGCAGCCTGGCGCAGCGCTTCTCGGCCGCACTGGCCGAGGCCGCCGATGCCGTGGCCGTGGGCGATCCGCGCCAGCCGGGTGTGCAGATGGGGCCGGTGGCCAAGAAGGCGCAGTTCGAGCGCGTCAACCGCTACATCCGCATCGGGCTGGAGGAAGGCGCCGAACTGCTCGCGGGCGGTGTCTCGGCACCGGACAGGGGCTGGTTCGTGAAGCCCACGATCTTCGCCAACGCGACCAACGCCATGACCATCGCCCGGGAGGAGATTTTCGGCCCGGTGGGCACGGTGATCCCATTCGACACGGAAGAGGAAGCGATCGCGCTGGCCAACGACTCCAGCTACGGCCTCGCGGCCACGGTGTGGACGAACGACCTGGCACGCGCGCACCGCGTCGCGGCAGCGGTGCGCGTCGGCGCCGTGGGGGTCAATTGCTGGAGTCCGCTGGAGGCGAACCTTCCATGGGGCGGCGTGAAGACCAGCGGCATCGGGCGCGAGGGCGGGCTGTCCGGCGCCATCGCCTATACCGAAGAGAAGGTCATCACCATCCTTCTGCCCTGAGCAGGCGGCGGCGCAGCCCTCGATCCCTACGCGAAGAGAGAACACCCATGCGTTGGCGCAATACCCTCGATGCCTACGGCAGAGTCTCGATGCTGTTGCACTGGGCGATGGCCGCGGCTTTCATCGCCGCGTACGGAGTCGCCTACTACGTGATCTGGATCGTCGATCCCGAGACGAGCGTGCGCCCCCCGCTGTTCGGGTGGGCGCCCGATGCGCAGCGCGTGGTGCCGATCCTCAACATCCACTGGGTGCTGGGCATCACCATCGGCTTCCTGGTGCTGCCGCGGCTGCTGTGGCGCGTCTTCGGCACCACCCCGCGCCACATCGCGGCTTCGCGCCTGGAAGCGCTGGCGGCGGACACGGCGCACTGGGCGCTGTATGCCCTGCTGATACTGATGCCCGTCTCGGGCTACATGACCACGTACGACCCCACGAACTTCGGCCTGTTCGTCATCCCCGCCTGCCGCGACACGGCGTTCGCGGAATGGGTCCGCTCCCTGTTCGGGCTGACCACGCTACAGCTCGAGGACGCCATGTGGGCGGTCCACAGCTTCCTCGGCAAGCGGGTGGCCTGGGTGCTGGTGGCCCTGCATGTCGGCGCAGCACTGGTCCACCACTTCATCCGGCGCGACGAGGTGCTGCGCCGCATGCTGCCGTCCAGCCCGCGCGCGCCATCCCCGCCCGCCGCGGGCGCGCAACCACCGCCTGCGCCCCGCTAGCCCTCGCCGACAGCGGCGCCTTGCAGACATCCACCTGCCGCGGCCCGGACGGCCGCGGAGGCCACCGCACGCCATCACCGATCGAACACAGCCATCAACGGAGATTTCCATGTTCCACGAGAACCCACCCCGCTTCCCGCTCTCCCGCGCCACCTGCGCGGCCGTCCTCGCGGCCCAGTTGCTCGCGCCCCCCCTTGCTGCCGCGGCGGCCGACCTCGCCCAACTGGACAAGCTCACGCCGTCCGGCGCGGAAAAGGAGGGCAACAAGGACGGTTCCATTCCCGCATGGCAGGGCGCCGAAGCCCCGCAGGCCGGCTGGGAATGGGGCAAGCTGCGCGTGGACTACTGGAAGCACAAGGATGAAAAGCCGCTGCTGACCATCGACGCATCCAACGCGGACAAGTACGCCGACAGGCTCAGCGCCGGCCAGTTGGCCATGCTCAGGCAGCGCAAGGACTACCGGATGGACGTGTATCCGTCGCACCGCACCTGCGGCGTGCCGGATTTCGTCGCCGCCAACACCCGCAAGAACCTGGGCACCGCGAAGCTCAACGACGACGGCTGGAGCCTGAAGGAGGCCACCGTGCCCGGCTACCCGTTCCCCATCCCCTCCTCCGGCGTGGAGGCGATGTGGAACTCCAAGATGCGCTACCGCGGCGTGGGCATCGACTACAAGGGCACGATCACCGCGGTGTCGCCGCGGCGCGGCAGCACCGAATGGATCCGCGCCGATTCGGAACAGACCGTGTTCATCCCCTCCGGCGCGAAGGGCTCCACGCAGCTTTCCTCGCTGCCGCCCGTGGAGTTCTACGTGTATTTCGGCTACGTGGCGCCCGCGGCGCTGGCCGGCCAGGCCCTGGCGATCACGCAGTACATCAACCAGGCGGAGAACGAGACCTTCTACTACTTCCCCGGCCAGCGGCGCGTGCGGCGCATGCCCACCTATTCGCATGACGCGCCGCAGATCGGCATGGAGAACCAGTACACGCTGGACGAGCCCCAGGTGTTCAACGGCGCGCTGGACCGCTTCGACTGGAAGCTGGTCGGCAAGAAGGAAATGTACGTGCCCTACAACGCGTTCGGCGCGTTCGACTTCAAGGCGAGGTTCGAGGACGTCGCCAGACCGGACTTCATCGCGCAAACGCATCGGCGCTACGAACTGCACCGCGTGTGGGTGATCGAGGCGACGGTGAAATCCGGCATGCGCCACTCCGCGCCGAAGCGCACCATCTATCTCGACGAGGACAGCTGGGCCCCGGTGCTGATGGATGACTTCGACGGCCAGAACAAGCTGGCCAAGATGCGAGAAGGCTTCCTGATTCCCGTTTACGAGACCGGCAGCTGCGACGTGATGGCCATGGTGCAGAACAACCTGGCCGAAGGGCGCTACGTCTTCGACACCCATACGGTCGGCGTCGGCAAGGACATCCGCTGGTTCACCGAGCCCACCGGCCCGCGGTTCAAGTCCAGCTTCTACACCTCCGACAACCTCCGCGCCATCAGCGAGCGCTGAGGCCTGCACGCCCCGATCCAGGAGAACAGGATGACGACCTCCAAGCATTCCCTGCACCTGCGCACGACTGCGCTGGCCGCTGCCGCGCTGCTCGGCACCGGCGCGGACGCCATGACCTTCGAGACGGAGAACATCCGCGGAAGCTTCGACTCGACGGTCACCGTCGGCACCGGTATCCGCATGAAGGACCCGGCCTGCACCCTCGTCAACGCCGGCGCCACCGGCGACGGCGCCCCTGCGGGGTGCCTGGCGCCCACATCGGCCCTGGGGGACCAGGGCAACCTGAACTACGCCAAGGGCGATACCTTCACCACCTATCTCAAGGGCAGCCACGAACTGCTGCTGAAGCTGCCGTCCGACATCACCTTTCTCGGTCGGGTGAACTGGATCAAGGATTTCACCGCGTCGGACACGACCGGCTACCTGGCGGCGGGCGCGCCTTCCGGCCTGCGGGACGGCCTGGCGCCGGACGCGCGCCGCGACCTGCGGTTCAAGGCACGCCTGCTGGACCTGTGGGTGAGCAAATCCTTCGACATCGGCGAGCAGCGCGCGCGCGTGCGCATCGGCAACCAGGTGATCAACTGGGGCGAAAGCCTGTTCCTGTCCGGCGGCATCAACAGCACGAACGCGGTGGACGTGATGCGAGCCTCTCAACCCGGCACCCAGCTCAAGGAGGTGCTGCTGCCCGCGCCGATGGTGAGCGTCGCCAGCGGACTGGGCCATGGACTCAACTTCGAGGCCTACGTGCAGACGCACTGGAACGGCAACTACATGCCTCCCACGGGCAGCTACTGGTCCACCGCCAACGGCCTCGGCAAGGGCCACGACACCTACGGGCTCGTCGAGGCCAAGCCGAAGAACAGCGGGCAGTGGGGCGTGGCCCTGCGCTACCAGCCGGAAGACACTTCGCTGAACCTCGGCGCCTACGTGCTGAACTACCAGGACAAGGGGGCCAATTTCAGCAGCAACGTGAATGGCACGGGCCGCGCGGGCTGGACGTTCGCGGAGAACCGCCGGCTTTACGGCGTGAGCGCGAACATGCCCGTGGGCGACTGGTCCGTCGGCACCGAGCTGTCCTACCGGCCGCGCGACGCGGTGTCGCTGAACTCCGCCGCCACCGGATGCGCCTCCCAGGGTGGCAACTGCTGGGTGGACGAGAAGAAGTTCCAGTGGCACCTGACCGGCCTCTACAGTGTCACGCCCAGCAACGGCCAGTGGCTGCTGGACCTGCTGGGCGCCAGCACCGCCACCCTGATGGCGGAAACCGTGGTGGTGCGCTACCCGCACCTGAAGCAGTTCTACGGCGCCGACCCGATTTCCGCAGGCTCCTGGGGCTGGGGGCAGGAGTTCAACGCGGGGGCGTCGCCCTCGCCCGTGGGCTCGAAAACGGCGTGGGGCTACAACCTGGACTTCAGCTGGGTGTACGACGGCACGGTCATCCCCGGCTGGCAGGTGATCCCCGAAATCTACTACTTCCAGGCCGTCAAGGGCCGCACGCCCAACGCGGCCGGGCAGCTCATGGAGGGCGCGAAGTCGGTCAACCTCACGGTGAGCTTCGTGCAGAACCCCGCCAAGTGGCAGGCGTCGATCAACTACGCGGCCTTCTTCGGCGGCAAGCGGGTGTTCGACCAGCCGCTGCGCGACCGCAACTACCTGGGCTTCACCCTGTCGCGGAACTTCTGACGCGAGGGCGGCATGGCGCTGCAGGCCGTGCCGCCCGATGCGCCCTGCGCCCCTCCCGCACCTCCGCCCCCGACTGCCTGCCGAAAGCCGCCCGTGCCCGATTCCGCCCGCCCTCCCCGGTCCACCCTCGTCCGCGCCGTGCAGCGCGTCGAAAAGATCGTCTTCCGCCACCGGACGGCGCTGCTCGCCGCGCTGGTGCTCTTCACCGCAGTGATGGCCTGGTTCGCGGTCCAGTTGCGCATGGACGCGGGCTTCGAGAAGCAGATGCCCGTGGGGCACGAGTACATCGAGACCTTCAAGGAATACCGCAACGACGTGCTCGGCGCCAACCGGCTGAACATCGTGGTGAAGGCACGGCACGGCAGCATCTGGACGCCCGCCGCGCTGCAGCGCGTGTACGAGGTCACCCAGGCGGTCGGCTACCTGCCCAACGTCGAGCGGCTGGGCGTGCGCTCCGTCTGGACGCCCAACAGCTTCGTCAACGAGATCACCGAGGAAGGTTTCCGGGCCGACCCGCTGATCGACAGCACCATCACGCCCGGACAGCTCACGCCCGACTCCATCGTCGGCATCCGCCGCGCCGCCTCGCAGGGCGGATTCGTGGGGACGCTGGTCTCGCGCGACGAGACGAGCGCCATGGTCACCGCCGAGCTGCTGGAGGTGGGCGCCGACAACACGAAGCTGGACTACGTGGCCTACAACCACCTGCTGGAAGAGCGGATCCGCGCGAAGTTCGAGGATGCGGATTTCGAGATCCAGATCATCGGCTTCGCCAAGCAGATCGGCGACATCGCCGACGGCGCGCGCTCGGTACTGAAGTTCTGCGCCGTCGCCCTGGTGCTGACGGCACTGGCGGTGTACTGGTACTGCCGCTCGGTGCGCTTCACGCTGCTGCCGATCGTGTGCTCTCTCACCTCGCTGGTGTGGCAGTTCGGCACGCTCAAGCTGATCGGCTTCGGCCTGGATCCGCTCGGCGTGCTCGTGCCCTTCCTGGTGTTCGCCATCGGCGTATCGCACGGCGTGCAGCAGATCAACTTCATCGTGCGGCAGATATCGCACGGCCGCTCCAACTACGACGCCTGCCGCGACAGCTTCACCGGCCTGCTGATTCCGGGCTCGCTGGCGCTGGTGACCGCCTTCGTATCGTTCGTCACCCTGCTGCTCATCCCGATACCGATGGTGCGCGAACTGGCGATCACCGCCTCGCTGGGGGTCGCCTACAAGATCGTCACCAATCTCGTGATGCTGCCGGTGGCGGCCTCGTATTTCGACATCGGCAAGCGCTACGCCGACGCGGCGCTGGTGCAGCGCGAGCGGCGCTCGGGCTGGCTGCGCGTGCTCGCCCGCGTCGCGGAGCCGCGCAACGCCCTGCTGGTGCTGGCGGCCACGGCCGTGGTCTTCGCCGCCGCCGTCTGGCAAAGCCGCGACCGGGTGGTGGGCACGCTGCAGCCCGGCGCGCCGGAGCTGCGCGCGGACTCGCGCTTCAACCGCGACGCGGTCGCCATCTCAGGCAGCTACGACACAGGCCTGGACTGGCTGACCGTGGTCTTTGAGGCGCCGCCCGACAGCTGCGGCAACGTCAATGTCGGGCTCTACCAGGACCGCTTCACCTGGGCCATGCAGCCGGTGGAGGGCGTGCTCTCCGTGGCATCGTACGCGGGGCAGCTGCGGCTCTACAACGAGGGCTACAACGAAGGCAACCCGAAGATGGCGGTGATCCCGCTGGACCCCGGCAACTACGCGGCCCTGTCCACCGAGATCGCCCGCCTGCCCGGCATGATGCGCAAGGACTGCAGCATGACGGCGGTCCACCTTTTCCTGACCGACCACAAGGCGGCCACCATCCAGCGCGTGATCGACGCCGTGAAGCGTTTCCGGGAAAGCGACAGGCAGGACGGCATCGCCATCCGCCTCGCCTCGGGCAACGCCGGCGTGCTGGCGGCGATCGACGACGAGGTGGAAAAGAGCGAGTTGCCGATGATGCTCTACGTGTATGCCGCCATCATCGTGCTGGTGTTTTCGGTCTATCGCGACCTGCGCGCCGTCGTGGCCTGCTGCCTGCCGCTCACCGTGGGCACCTTCATCGGCTACTGGTTCATGAAGGAGCTGGAGATCGGCCTGACCGTGGCCACGCTGCCGGTGATGGTGCTGGCGGTGGGCATCGGCGTGGACTACGCCTTCTACATCTACAACCGGCTGCTGATGCACCTCGCCCACGGCCAGAGCATCGTCAAGGCCGTGGAATCCGCCATCCTCGAGGTCGGCACGGCGACCATCTTCACGGCCATCACGCTGGCCGTCGGCGTGGCGACCTGGTCGTTCTCGCAGCTGAAGTTCCAGGCGGACATGGGCAAGCTGCTGGCCTTCATGTTCATGGTGAACATGGTGATGGCCATGACGGCCCTGCCGGCGGTCGCCGTCTGGCTGGAACGCCTCTTCCCCCGCCGCAAGCCCGTGCAGGCCACCGGGCTGCAGCACGACTGATCCGCCCCTTCCCAGGACCCGCCCCATGCGCCCCAGCATTCCTCCCCTCCTGCTGTCTGCGGCCCTGTGCCTTCAGGGAGCCGTACTCGCCCAGCCCGTGCCCGCCACGGGCTCCGCTCCCGTGCCGGCCATCTCTGCGGCGCGGCAGGTTCCCTATGTCGCCCAGGCCATGGTGCTGGGCAGCGCCCTGGCGGGCTCCCGGCTGGTGGCGGTCGGCGACCACGGCGTGGTGCTGCTGTCCGACGATGGCGGCCGCACCCACCGCCAGGCCCGTTCGGTGCCCGTGGACGTGACACTGACGTCCGTGGCTTTCGCGGACGCGCACAACGGCTGGGCCGCGGGCCACGCCGGCGTGATCCTGCACACCGCGGACGGTGGCGAAACCTGGAGCCTGCAGCGCGAGGATCTGCACGAGGACCGCCCGCTCTTCGCCATGCACTTCTTCGACGCCGCACACGGCGTGGCGGTCGGCCTGTGGTCGCTGGTGCTGACCACGGACGATGGGGGCGCGACCTGGCACAAGGTGGAACTGCCTCCGCCGGACGGTGCCCGCAAGGCCGACCTGAACCTGCTGGGCCTGTTCGCGGACACCCGTGGCCGGCTCTTTGCCGCCGCCGAGAAAGGCACGGTACTGCGTTCGGACGACCAGGGCCGGAGCTGGGCCTACCTGCCCACGGGGTACCAGGGTTCGTTCTGGACCGGAGCGGCCACGCCGGACGGCACGCTGCTGGCCGCCGGGCTGCGCGGCTCCCTCTACCGCAGCGGCGACGACGGCCGCACCTGGCAGCGCGTGGAAACGCACAGCCAGTCCTCCATCACCGCGCTGCAGGCCCGGGGCAGCACTGTCGTGGGCGCGGGCCTGGACGGCCTGGTGCTGCGCAGCACCGACGGCGGCGCCACCTTCTCCACCGAAGTCCGGCCGGACCGGCTGGCCCTGACCAGCGTGGTGGCCGGTGCGGGCACGCCGGACCGGCCGGATGTGTTCTATTCGCGGCAGGGGCCGGTCGCGCCGAGCGCCACCGCCCGCTGACGCCACGCAGGCAAAGGAAAGCCCGCGGCGCCGGGCACGGCACCACGGGCAGTCCGTGGACCGGGCAGGGAGACCGCCTTCGGGCCGTCAGGCGCCCGAGGCCCCTGCAGGAAAGCGACCTTCCGAGGCCAGTTGCGCGAGTGGCAGGCGGCCGTTGGGCGACTCGCGCGACTGAAGTCCCTCGGGCAGCACGCCCTTGTCGCCACGGCGGCCGATCGCCACCACGGCGTGGATCGCATGGCCCTCGGGGACGGATGCGGCCTGCCGCACGGCGCCGGCATCGAAGCCGGCCATGGCATGCGCCGACCAGCCCGACAGCGTCGCCTGCAGCGCGAGGCTGGCCCAGGCAGCGCCCGCATCGAAGGCATGCCAGGCGTTGGGCGCGGGCGCGGACTCGCCCGGGAACACGGCCTGCTCGGCCGAGGCGATCACCACCAGGGCCCCGGCCCGCTGGGCCCACCCCTGGTTGAAGGGCTCCAGTCCCTGGAAGATGGGATCCCAGTTGGCCGTATCGCGCCGGGCGTAGATGAACCGCCAGGGCTGGGCGTTGTAGGCCGACGGCGCCCAGCGGGCGGCCTCGAGCAGGGCCAGCAAGGCGGGCTCGGGAATGGACTCGCCGGTGAAGGCGCGGGGCGACCACCGGTCGGTGAACACGCTGTGGATCGGGTGGTCGGGCTGCCGGGGCTGGAGGGATTGGGACATGGAAGACTCCTGGTTCTGGGGGAAAGGGATCGCGCTCGGCCGGATCAGATGCCGGCCATGTTGATGTACTTGAGGGTGAGGTAATCGTCCATGCCGTGGCGCGAGCCCTCGCGCCCCAGGCCGGACTGCTTGATGCCGCCGAACGGAGCCACCTCGTTGGAGATCATTCCCGTGTTCACGCCCACCATGCCGTACTCCAGGCGCTCGGCCACGCGCCATGCGCGGCCGATATCGCGGGCGTAGAAATAGCTCGCCAGTCCGAACTCGGTGTCGTTGGCCATCGCCACCACCTCGTCCTCGGTCTCGAAGCGGAACAGCGGCGCCAGCGGCCCGAAGGTTTCCTCGCGCGCCACGCGCATGCCCTGCGTCACGCCCGTGAGCACCGTCGGCTCGAAGAAGCTGCGACCCAGTGCATGGCGCCGCCCGCCCAGGGCCACCTGCGCGCCGCCGGCGACGGCGTCCGCGATGTGCTCCTCCACCTTGCGCACCGCGGCCTCGTCGATCAGCGGGCCGATCCGCACGCCCTCTTCGGCGCCCGGGCCGACACGCAGCGCCCGCAGGGCTTCCACGAGCTTGCGAGCGAACGCGTCGTACACGCGCGCGTGCACGTAGAGCCGGTTGGCGCACACGCAGGTCTGGCCGGCATTGCGGAACTTCGAGACCAGCGCGCCCTCCACCGCGGCGTCCAGGTCGGCATCGTCGAACACGATGAAGGGCGCATTCCCGCCCAGTTCCATCGATACCTTCTTCACGGTCGCCGCCGTCTGCTGCATCAGCTGCCGGCCCACTTCGGTGGAGCCGGTGAAGCTCAGCTTGCGCACGAGCGGATTCGTCGCCAGCTCGGTGCCGACCTCCCGGGCCGGTCCGGTGACCACCGACAGCACGCCCGGCGGAATGCCCGCGCGCTCGGCCAGCGCCACCAGCGCGAGCGCGGTGAGCGGCGTCTGGCTGGCGGGCTTCACGACCATGGTGCAGCCGGCCGCCAGGGCCGGCCCGGCCTTGCGGGTGATCATCGCAGCCGGGAAATTCCACGGCGTGATGGCGGCACACACGCCCACGGGCTCCCGGACCACGACGATGCGCTGCGACGCCACGGGGGCAGGAACGGTCTCGCCATAGACCCGCTTCGCCTCCTCGGCGAACCACTGGATGAAGGAGGCCGCATAGCCGATCTCGCCGCGCGCCTCGGCCAGGGGCTTGCCCTGCTCCGCGGTCATGATGCGTGCGAGGTCGTCCTGGTTCGCCAGCACCAGCGCATGCCAGCGCGCGAGCAGCGCGGCGCGCTCGCCGGCCGTGCGCGCGCGCCACGCGGGCAACGCGCGGTGCGCCGCCTCGATGGCCTCGCGCGTTTCCGGAGCGCCCATGCGGGGCACATGGGCCACGGTGGCGCCGGTGGCGGGGTCGGCCACGGCCAGGGTGCGCTCGCTGGCGGTCCAGCGGCCGTCCACGAAGCAGCGGTCGCGCAGCAGGGAAGGATCTTGCAGATTCAGCATAAAGAAGGCCGTACCGGGCCGGTTCAGAGTTGGGTGACCATCTTGGTCACGAGAAAGCTGTCGAAGGACTCCGTGCCGCCCTCGCTTCCGAAGCCGCTGTCCTTCACGCCGCCGAAGGGCAGCTCGGGATGGGCCATGCCGGAATGGTTGATGTTGACCATCCCGGCCTCCAGCCCGCGGGCCACGCGCGTGGATACCGGCAGCGATTGCGTGAAGACGTACGACGCCAGCCCGAAAGGCAGCGCATTGGCCTGGCGCAACGCTTCGTCCACGGTGTCGAAGCGCGCGAGCACCGCCAGGGGACCGAACGGCTCTTCCCGCAGAATGCGTGCACCCGGGGGCACGTCCTGCAGCACGGTAGGCGCCAGGAAATGGCCCCGCCCACGCACGCGCTGCCCGCCGGTGGACGCCCTCGCGCCCGCACCGACGGCGTCGTCCACCAGGCCCTGCACCGCCTGCAGCCGGCGCGCATGGATGAGCGGCCCCATCTGCACGCCCTCCTCCAGGCCGGAGCCCATCTTCACCGCGCCCAGCGCTTCGATGAAGCGCTCCGCAAAGCGGCCGTAGATGCCGGATTGCACGAAAAAGCGCGAGGGCGACACGCACACCTGCCCGGCGTTGCGCACCTTCATGCGCGCCAGCGCGGCGGCGGCCTGGTCCACGTCGGCGTCGTCGAACACCAGCACGGGGGCATGGCCGCCCAGTTCCATCGTGGTGCGCTTGAGGTGGGTTCCGGCCAGCGCGGCGATCTGCCTGCCCACGGGCACCGAGCCCGTGAACGACACCACCCGCACGCACGGCGATTCGATCAGTTGGCGGGAGATGTCCGCCGGCACGCCCCAGACCAGATTGAGCGCGCCCGGGGGCAGCCCCGCGTCGTGGAACAGCCGCGCCAGCGCGACAATGGCGCTGGGCGATTCCTCGGGCCCCTTGAGGACCACCGTGCAGCCCGCACCCAGCGCGGCGGCCAGTTTCTTGGCCGCCTGCCCGAACGGAAAGTTCCAGGGGCTGAATGCGGCCACCACTCCTGCGGGTTCGCGCACCACCCACTGCCGCACCGACGGATGGCGGGACGGCACCACGCGGCCGTAGATGCGCCGGCATTCCTCCGCGTGCCACTCCAGGTGCTCCGCGGCATTGAGCACTTCGGCCACCGCCTCGGGCAGGGGCTTGCCGTTGTCCAGCGTGATGCCATGCCCGATGTCCTGGGCGCGCTCCCGCGCGAGGTCGGCGGCCTTGCGCAGCACGGCGGAGCGCTCCAGGGGCGAGCTGTCGCGCCAGGCAGGGAAGGCGCGGTGCGCGGCCTCGATCGCCGCCTCGACCTCGGCGGGCCCGGCCCAGGGCAGGTGCCCCAGCACGTCGAGCGTGGCCGGGTCGTGCACGGGCTGCCCGGCACCGCCGCCCTGGAAGCAGCCGCCGATGAACAGGGAAAGCTCGGGGTACATCGCGGACTCCGTCATGCCGTCAGGGCCGGCTCTGCCCCGGGGTGAAGCATGGTCTGCGAAGCGGCGCCCGCCCGCGCCCCGGCCACCCGGGACATCCCGGGCGGAAGCACGGCATCGCAGAAGGCGGCGAGTTGCACTGCCGCATCGCCCCGGCGGCCCGCGGCCGCCACGAATCGGTCGGGACGGATCAGCACCCAGTCCACGCCCCGGTCCTGGAACCAGAAATGCAGCGTGTTCTCCACGTCCTCGATGCGCCCCCCGCGGTCCGGCGCGCAGGCATCCGCCGCGGCGCCGCGCGAGCGCACGGCCACGTAGCGCCCGCAGCCCAGCCGCTCCAGTTGTGCCAGCAGGCCTTCGGGCGCACCGGCCAGCGCATCCTCGCACCAGCTCAGCACGGCGAAGCGCGGGCCGACCACGTCGTCCAGCCGCTGGTGGCGGCCGGGCGCGCACTCCACCACAGGCTGGATGAACATGCGGCCGACCGCCTCGTCGCGGCGCGCGTCCCCACTGTCCTGCACGATGCCCCGCGTGAAGCGTGGCATCGGCTTGAACTTCATCTGCAGCACGTAGTCGCGCACGCGCGGGATGTTGCGCACCGACAGGAAGAATCGGTCGCGCAGCCAGGCCAGGGCACGGTTGCGCTGCGACAGCATGGCGCCGAACAGGTCCGCGAGGTCGATCATCGCCCTGGCATGCGCATGGCGCTCGTCGTGGTAGCTCGAAAGCAGCTCCGGCCGCAGGCGCCCCTGCAGGATCCAGGCAAGCTTCCACGACAGGTTGAACGCATCGCGCAGCCCGGCGTTCAGTCCCTGGCCGATCCATGGCGGGGTGATGTGCGCCGCGTCGCCCGCCAGGCATACGCGGCCGACCACGAACGATCCCGCGACCCGCGAGTTGTGGGTGTAGACGCGCGCCCGGATCACGTTCAGCGACTCGGGATGCGCCACGTGCCGGCCCAGCAGTTCGCGCACCTTTTCCGGGGCCAGCATCTGCTCGCCATCCTCGCCAGGGAACAGCATGAACTCCCAGCGCCGCAGGCCGTACGGCAGGCGCAGGCACACGTAGGGCCGCCCGGGGTCGCAATGCAGCGCCGTGTAGGGCGCGTCCAGCGGATCCTGGTCGCACTCGATGACCACCCATTTCGCGGGATGGGTGCGCCCCTCGAAAGGCAGCTTCAGGATGCCCTCGCGCACGCGGCTGCGCCCGCCGTCGCATCCCACCAGATACTGCGCACGCACCCGGTGCTCCACGCCTTGCGCGTCGCGCAGCACGGCGGTCACGCCGTGCCCGTCCTGCTCCAGGTCCAGCAGTTCCGTCTCCAGTCGCAGGTGCACGTGCGCGAAGCGCTGCAACCCTTCGCGCAGCACCGCCTCGCCCAGCGGCTGGGAAAACAGGTTGCGCCGGAACCAGCCGAACTCTCGCGTGCTGGGCAGGATCTCCGCGAAGCAGCGGCGCGACGCGGTGTACATGCGCATCGGCACGTTCTGGATCATGTCGCGCAGCATGCGCTCGGCCAGGCCTGCCGCCTGGAAGGTGCGCAGCGCCTCGTCGTCGAGCCCGACCGCCCGCGGGTAGTCGAGCACCTGCGGACTGCGGTCCACGGCCAGGACGGACACGCCGTAGCCGCCCAGCAGGTTCGCGATCGTGGCCCCGACCGGTCCCGCGCCGACGACGAGGACCTGGACTTCAGTGGGAAATGTCATTGCCTTGCAGCCTTTCGTGGACACACGCCCCAGGCCGCTCAGGCCGGGCTGAGCAGCCGGCTGTCCTGGCTCACCAGCAGGTGGCGCACCGACTTGCGGAATTCGGTGAAGGCCGGGTCGGCGATCAGCTGCGCGCGACGGCGCACGCGCTCGTCGTAGCTGTCGAAGACCCAGTGGTAGATGAGCTGGTTCAGGTCGCCGCTTTCCGGCGTGAGCACCGCCACCAGCCCGCCCAGCAGGCGGGTCTGCACCTCGCGGCCCGCCTCGTTGTACAGGCGCAGGTATTCACGAGTGCCGCCAGGCACCAGGGTGTAGGTCCGGATTTCGTGGATCATGGAACTCTCTCTTTTTGGGAATCAGGCCGGGGCGTATGCCGCGGCGCTTCGCAGGAATCCGGCCACCGCCTGCGCGAAAAGCGCGGGCTGGTCGTCGTGGATGTAGTGCCCGGCATCCGGGATCTCGATGGCCTCGACGCGCGGGTTCAGCGCGCGCATGCGCTCGGCCATGGCCGGCTGCAGGTAGTCGGAGTGCCCGCCCCGCACCACCAGCGTGGGGCACGCGATCGCGCGCAGGCTGGCCTCCAGGTCCACCGCACGCATGGGATCGGGATGCAGGCGGGTCGCGGTGATGCCCGCATGGTCGTAGCGCCAGGTGAAGCCGCCCTGCGGCAGCGGCGAGAGCATGCTCTGCAGGCGCTGCAGCCGTGCCTCCTCGGTCACCGTGGGCCGCAACGCGCGCATGAAGTCCGCCGCCGCCTGCCAGTCCGGGAACGACGCGGGCGTCATGGCCAGCTCCCTGCGGATGCGGGTCGCGCCCTCGCTGGCGTCGAAGGCCCCCGGGCCGGCATCCTCGATCACCAGCCGCCGCACGCGCCCCGGGTGCCGGCCCGCATAGACGATGGCGTTCATCCCTCCCATCGAATGGCCCAGCAGGTCGAAGGCAGCCAGGCCCAGCGCATCCACGATGCCCTCCAGGTCGGCCACGTAGGTGTCCGTGTAGTAGTCGCCCGCCGGATCCCAGTCGGTCTGGCCACGGCCCCGCTGGTCGAAGGCGATCACGCGGAAGTCCGGCTGCAACGCGGCGGCCAGGCCCGCGAAGGTCTCGGCATAGCCACGGATGCCGTGCAGCATCACCACGGGCCGGGCCGCCGGGTCACCCCACTCGGTGAGGTGGAACCGCAGCCCCCTCAGGGACATCACCTGTTCGCGCCGTTCCATGGCCCCCCCCTCAGACCAGGCCGTCCCGGCCCTGGATTTCCGAGGCCTTCAGTCCGCCCAGGCGGGCGTTGAGCCGGCCGCGGGTGGCGAAGGCCCAGATCAGCACCACCTCATCGCGGTTGGGACCGTCCGCGAACTGCGCGGTGACGGTGTCGTAGTGCGAGCGCACGTACAGCGCGTCCTTGTGCGCGAGCGGGATGTCGATGGACGTGCCCGGGCCGCCGCGCTTGCCGGACGACGGCACCCAGGACTTCCCGCCCCCGATGGCCTCGCGGATGGGATTGGCCGCGGGGTTCGTGAGCAGCGCGTTGCCGTGCTCGTACTCGCCGTCGATGCCCACCACGATCGCCTTGCCGTAGCTCTCGATCGCGCGGCCCCCGGCGGCCTCCTGGATGCGCCGGCCGAACTCGCGGCCCAGCTCCGGGGACGGATCGATCCAGGACGACAGGTCCGGCTCGTAGCGGCCCGCGAACGGGTTGTGGAGGCACGCGGCGATGACGATCTTGCGCAGCGGTTCGCCGTCCGCGGGGGCGCCGGTCTCGCCCGCCAGCGTGTCCTCGATCTGGAGATACCACTTGCGGATGTGGAAAACGCTGAAATTGGCAGCCTTGGTCATGGTGTCGAAAGAATGGAAATGAATGGAAGGAAGGACGGAAGGCGGCGCGGGCCGCGTCAGTCGTATAGAGGCTCCAGCCGGAACGGCTCGCTGGGCGCGTGGTGGGCCTGCAGCACGCGCTTGCCCTCCTCGTCGTCGTGGACCATCTCCAGAAAGAACTCGAAGCGGTGGCCGTCCGGGTCGTTGAAGTACAGGCCATAGCCCACCTTGTGGTCCGTGGTCTTCACCACCTCCACGCCGGCGCGCAGCAACTGGCCGTAGAGCCGGCGCAGTTCGTCCATGTCGCCCTCGATCTCCAGGCCGTAGTGCTGCAGCGCACAGCCTCCCACCACCTGCCCCGGCTCGGGCTTGATCAGCGCGATGTCGTGGTGCTTGCGGCCGAAGCTCATGAACACCCAGCGCTCGCCCCGGGCGGTTTCCTGCATGCCCAGGATGCGCTCGTACCAGGCCGCCGAGGCGAACGGGTCGGTCACGAACAGCGACAGGTGGGTGCGGCGGATGCGGGGGCGCACCACCCCGACTCGGGCTTCAGTCATGGTGGGGCTTCGCTCCGAGGGTGGACTTCGGGTGGGCCTTCACGGCGGCGGCGACGGGCGTCCACGCCACGGCCGTGATCTCGCTGAAATCGCGCCAGTCCTTGAACCAGCTCCTGCCCCCGTCCATCGAACGGAACAGGTGGCCGTACTTGGTTCCCGCGAACACCAGGTCGGGATCGGCGGCGTGGGTGCCCAGCGCCCAGAACGTCGAATTGGGCACGGCATGCAGCAGCGACGGGCTCCAGGTTCGGCCGCGGTCCTGCGAGCGGTAGAGCTGAGTGCGCGTGCCCGGCGTGCCGTCGCCGATGGCGGCCAGCAGCACCTCGCGATCGCCCTCCAGCGGCGTGAGGATGCGCGTGTAGTACATGCCGTCGAAGCGTTCGGCGGAGCTCTCCGCGGCCCAGGGGCCGGCCGGACCCTCGGTGCTCGTGTAGACCGAGTTGACCGTGGCGATGATGTGCGTCTTGGGCCGGCCGCCGGCCGCGGGCAGGATGCGGATGCAATGGATGTCGCTGTTGGCGATGCCGCTGTCCGCATCGTCCACGCGCCGCCAGGTGTCGCCCCGGTCCGTGCTCTGCCAGGCCCCGCCCTCCTCCACGCCGAACCACACGGAGCCGTCGTCCGGGTCCACCGCGATCGCGAGGATGCGGGGGCGGTTCACGCCCGCGCAGAACTCGGGCAACTCGATGGGCAGGCGCGTCCAGCTCGCGCCGCCGTCCAGCGAGCGGAACATCACGGCCCGCGACGGGGCGCCCGTGCCCGCATAGATGGTGCGCGCGTCGCGTGGATCGATCGCCAGCGCCCACACGTGCATGCCGTCGGCCGGAGACTCCAGGCGCCGGAAATGCGCGCCCGCGTCCTCGCTCAGGCAGATGCCGGCATCCGCGCCCGCGAAGATCCGGTTCGGATCGTGCGGGTCCACCAGCAGGCTGCGCACCACGCCGTCGAATTCGATGGCCTCCTTCAGGCCGAGGCGGTGCCAGCTCGCGCCGTCGTCCGCGCTGCGCAGGATGCCCTGCCCTGCGGTTCCCACGAGAATCGTTCCCTGCATGATCGGGTCCTCCTTGGATGCGTTCAGATGAAGATGCCGCGGGTGATGCCGCCGTCCACCGCGATGGATTCGCCGGTGATCGCACCGGCGCGCTCGGAGGCGAGGAACAGCACCGCGTCGGCGATCTCCTCCGGCTGAAGCACGCGGCGGATCGGCGTGGCCTTGGCGTAGTTGGCCTCGACCTGCTCCGGCGTCAGGCCCTGCAGGCGCGCCTCCTTGGCGTAGAGCTCGTGGATGTGCGGCGTCTCCACCACGCCGGGGTGGATCACGTTCACGGTGATGCCCGAGGGGCCGAGCTGGTCGGACAGCGTCTTGGTGAGGTGGCAGATCGCCACGTTGCGCATGCCCGAGAGCTGCTTGCTGCCGCGGCCCGTGAGGCCGCCGATGTTGATGATCCGGCCGAACCCGCCCTGCCTCATGTGCGCCGCCGCGGCCTTGGCGCAGCGCATGTAGCCCACCACCTTGATGTTGATGTCCTCCAGCAGGCCTTCCGGATCGGCGTTCTCGATCTCGCTGCGCACCAGCCCGCCCGGATGCGCGGCGCCGTTCACGAGGATGTCGATGCGCCCGAAATGCGCCGCCACGCGGGCCATCATGGCCTCCACCTGCTCGGTGCTGCTCACGTCCGCAGGCGCCGCGAGGATCTCCACGCCCGTCTTCCCGCCGATCTCGCGCGCGGCCTGCTCCAGCGCGCCCTGGCTGCGGGCCACGATCGCCACGCGCACGCCCTCGGCCGCCAGCGCCTCGGTCACGGCCCGGCCGATGCCGAGGCTGCCTCCGGTCACCACCGCGACCTTGCCCTTCAGTTTCAGATCCATTGCACACTCCTTTGGATGGATGGAAGGCCGCGGCACGCGCCCCGGCCGATGAACCCCGTCACAGCGCCATCTCGATCAGCGCCGGACCCTTGCGCCCGAGCGCGCGCCGCAGCTCCCCGGCCAGCGCCTGGGCCGTGGACACGCGCGCCGCCGGTACGCCGTACGACTGCGCCAGCCCCACCCAGTCGATGCGGGGGTGGTCCAGCGCCGTCAGCGCCTCGGCGCGCGCGCCCAGCGTGCCGCCGTCGCGGCGCAGTTCGTTGCGCAGGATCGCGTACTGGTGGTTGGCCGCGATCAGCACCACCACGTCCAGCTGCTCGTGGGCCAGCGACCACAGCGCCTGGATGGTGTATTGCGTGCTGCCGTCCGACAGCAGCCCCACCACCGGGCGGTCCGGGCAGGCGATGGCCGCGCCCAGCGCCACCGGCAGGCCCTGCCCGATCGCGCCGCCGGTGTTGGTGAGCGTGGTGTGCGGCCGCGCGGCCGCCGAAGCGGCGTAGAACGGATAGCCGCAGGTGCCGCCTTCTACCGACACGATGGCGCGCTCCGGCAGCTCGCGCGCCAGCACCGCCGCGATGCGCGCCGGCGTCAGCTCGCCTTCCGGCTGCAAGGGCATCTCCGCCGCGGGCGCTTCGTAGGCCGGTGCTCCCAGCGCGTCCGCCAGCTGTTCCAGCCGTTCGGCCACGGCATGGCCCGGCGCTGCCAGCACCAGCAGCCGCTCCGCCGGCACGAGCGCGCTCGGATGGCCCGCATAGCCGAAGTACGTGATGGGCGGCAACGCGCCGGCCAGTACCACGAGGTCCGCCTCATCCAGCACGGCGCGCGCCGGCTCGGGGAAGTACGGCAGCCGGTCGAAGGCGGGCAGGCCCTGGCCGCGTTCCGACCGGGCAGGAAAGGTCTCGGCATAGGCCGAAGCGCCCAGTTGCCCGCACAGCCGCGCTGCGGCGCGTTGGGCACGCGCGCCCAGGCCGCTGTGCTCGCCGCCGCCGCCCAGCAGAAACACCACGCGGCCCGCCACGCGCAAACGCGCCAGGGCCTGCCCGGGGTCATAGCCGTCCGCCGCGCCCTCCGTGGCGGAGCGGGCGAATATCCGCTCCGCGGACTGGGGCGCGTCCGCGGTGGACTCCGGCAGCGCCGCGGCCTGGAAGTCCGCCGGGAAGATCAGCGTGGCGCCCTGCCCGCCCCGAGCCAGGCTCTCGCTCACCGCTTCCTCCGCCGCCTGCGCGCATTCCTGCACGCCGCCGATGCGGCGCACCCAGCCCGATACCGGCCGCGCCAGCGATTCGATGTCCGAGGTCAGCGGCGCATCGTAGGGCAGGTGCCAGCTCGTGTGGTCGCCGATGACATTGACGATGGGCGTGTGCGCACGCCGTGCGTTGTGCAGGTTCGCGATGCCGTTGGCGAAGCCGGGCCCCAGGTGCAGCAGCGTCGCGGCGGGCCGGCCGCTCATGCGGCCGTAGCCGTCCGCAGCGCCCGTGCACACGTTCTCCTGCAGGCCCACCACGCAGCGGATGCCGTCCTGGTGCTCCAGCGCGCGCACCAGGTCGAGTTCGGTGGTGCCGGGATTGGCGAAGCAGGTATCCACCCCTTCGGAGGCGAGCGCGGTCCACAGCGCGTGCGCGCCGGTCACTGGATTCATGGTCTTGGGTCCTTTGGAGAAATTCGGAAAGCGCGCGCGGCCTGGCTACTGCACCTGGATGTGCCGCTCGCGCACCAGCCGTCCGATGCGTTCGGCGTCGGCCGCGATGCGGGCGTCGAGCTCTTCCGGTCGCGATGCGCCGACCCGCAGCCCGCGTTCGGACGCCCAGGTCCGCAGCGCGGGGGCGGACAGCACCTTGTCCAGCGCCGCATGCATGCGGGCCAGCACCTGGGGCGGCGTGCCGGCGCGGGCATGCAGCGAATACGAGGTGGACAGCAGCATGCCCGGGGCTCCGGCCTCGGCGACGGTGGGCACGTCGGGCGCCACCGGCGTGCGCTTGTCCGCGCCCACGGCGAGCAGCTTCAGCGAGCCCTTGCGCACGTGCGGCAGCAGGGCTTCCACGCCGCCGGAAGTCGCGTCCACCTGCCCGCCAAGCAACGCCGGGATGACCTCGGCCAGCGCCTTGTAGGGCACGTGCAGGAACTGCACTCCCGTGCCGGCCTGCAGCAGTTCCATGTTCAGGTGCATCACGCTGCCCACGCCGCCGGTGCCGAAGGGCACCTGCCCCGGGCGCGCCTTGGCGTAATCGATGAACGAACGGAAGTCAGCGGCCGGCACGCGCGCGCTCACCACCAGGTAGAGATCCACGTCGGCAATGTTGCTGACCGACACGAAGTCCTTCCCGGGATCGAACGGCAGTGGCTTGTAGAGCAGCGGGTTCACGGACAGCGTCAGCCGGTCCACCAGCAGGAAGGTGTGGCCGTCGGCCGGCGCCTTGGCCACTTCGCCCGTGCCGATGATGGCGTTGGCGCCTGGCTTGTTCTCCACGACGAAAGGGGCCTTCAGTTCCCGGGCGAGGCCCTCGGACACCAGGCGTGCCATCACGTCGGGACCCGTGCCGGGGGGATAGGGCACGACGATGCGGATCGGCCGCGCGGGCCATTCCACACCCGCCTGCGCGTGCGCCATGCCCGGCGCCATGCACGCGGACAGCCACACCGCAGAGACAGCACAGGCCTGCCGCAAGAAATGCCTTTTCATCACCCACCTCCAGCACCCGACGTTGACGCCACGGACGAAAGGGCCGGGCAGGTCTTCCTCCTGAGAAAAGAGACACCCGCCACTGCAATTCATCCACCGATTTGATGCCAGTTTATCGTTTAGACAAAAACATGCAATATTTTTGATCGAGAACAATCCCTTGCAAAGTGGAATTTCCTCCATCTGCGAGCGGTGCGTGAGGACGACGGAATCGCCATTGACATACGAAACATATACAATTCATATACGTTTCATACAAAGGATGGCCATGGGCATCGTCAAGATCTCCGACCGGATGCACGACAACCTGCGCATCGCCGGCAACGCGCTGAGCCGCTCGATCAATGCGCAGGCGGAGCACTGGATGCGCATCGGCATGCTGAGCGAGCTGCATCCCGAACTGGACCACCAGCAGATCTGCCAGATGCTGGTCCGCGCCGAACTCGCGGGCGGGCTGGACATCGCCACCGCCGCCGGTGCGGGCACGTCCCCGGCGGCCCCTGCAGTCGCGCGAGGCGCATGCTGATGGCACGCGCGATATCCCTCAAATCCGCGCAGGAGCTGGACGGGGCGCGAGAAGCCGGCAGGCTCGCCGCGGAGGTGCTGGCCATGATCGGGCCGCATGTCGTGCCGGGCGTGAGCACGGAAACACTGGACCGCCTCTGCCACGCGCACATCGTCGGCGTGCAGGGCGCCGTGCCGGCCAACGTCGGCTACCTGGGCTATCCGAAAACCATCCTCACCTCCGTCAACCACGTGGTCTGCCATGGCATCCCCTCGGCCGGTACGGTCCTGCAGGACGGCGACATCGTCAACATCGATGTCGCGGTGCAGCATGGCGGATGGTTCGGGGACACGAGCCGGATGTTCTACGTGGGCACTCCGGGCGCGCAGGCCCGGCGCCTGGTCGAGGCCACCTGCGAGGCCCTGTGCGCCGGCATCCGCCAGGTGCGGCCCGGCGCGACCCTGGGCGACATCGGCCATGCGATCGAATCGGTGGCCCGCCGGGAGCGCTTCAGCGTCGTGCGCGAGTATTGCGGCCACGGCATCGGCCGCGCCTACCACGAGGCCCCGGACGTGCTGCACTACGGCAACCGCGGCGAGGGCCTGCGGCTGGAGCCGGGCATGGTCTTCACCATCGAACCCATGCTGAATGCCGGCCGCGCCGCGACGCGGCAGCTCGACGACGGCTGGACGGTCGTCACGCGGGACCGGTCCCTGTCCGCGCAGTGGGAACACATGGTGGCAGTGACGCAGGACGGTTTCGAGGTGCTGACCCGCTGGCCCGAAGGGACGGGCGGCCGGGCATGAGCGATTGCCCGAAAATGCACGCACCAGACCCCATCGCTCCCGAGGACCCGGATGACCGTACTTGAAGGCTTTCTCTCCACCCCCGAAGCCATCGAATCCTTTGGCGGCCGCAGTTTCGTGGATGCCATGCTGCGCTTCGAGGCCGCGCTCGCGCGGGCACAGGCACGCGTGGGGCTCATCGATCCCGCGCTGGCCGGCACGGTGGCCGACACCTGCAGGGTGGACCTGTTCGACGTGCCCGGGATCGTGCGCGAAAGCGGACATGCCGGCAGCCTCGCGATACCGCTGATCGCCGCGCTGAAGGAGGCGATCGGCCGGTCCGACCCGCTGGCCGTGGCAGCCACCCATGTCGGCAGCACCAGCCAGGACGTCATCGATACCGCCATGGCCCTGGTGACCCGCCCGGTGCTGGACGCCATCGTGCAGGATGCCCACGCCATCCGGGGTGAACTGCTGCGGCTGGCGGAGCAGCATGCCGAGACACCCCTGCTGGCGCGCACCCTGGGCCAGCCGGCTTCCGTCACCAGCTTCGGCTGGAAATGCGTGCTCTGGGCCGATGCCGTGGAGCGCTGCCTGGCGCGCCTGCGCGAGAGCGCCCCCACCGCCCTGGCGGTGCAACTGGGCGGCGCCGTGGGCACGCAGGCCGAGCTGCGCGGCCAGGGCGCGGCCATCGTCGCCCTCATGGCGGCCGAACTCGGGCTGTCCGCGCCGCCCACGCCGCGGCACACCCTGCGCGACGCCTGGGTGGCGCTGGGCTGCGACATCGGCCTGCTGGTCGGCACGCTGGGCAAGATCGCGCGGGACCTGTCGCTGATGGCACAGTTCGAGGTGGGCGAAGTGTCCGAGCCCACGGGCAAGGGCCGCGGCACCTCCTCGGCCATGCCGCACAAGCGCAATCCCGTGGCCTGCATGACCGCGCTGGCCGCCGCGCAGCGCGCGCCCCAGGCCGTGGCGGCGCTGCTGGGCGCGATGCCGCAGGAGCACGAGCGGTCGCTCGGCCACTGGCAGGCCGAACTGGCCGAATGGCCGCAGCTGGTGCTGTGCGCGCACGGCGCGTCGCGCGCGCTCGCATCCGCCCTGCCCGGCCTCGAGGTGCACGCAGCCCGCATGCGCGCCAACCTGGATGCACTGCGCGCGCAACTGCCCGCCGCCACGGCCGCGGAATGGTTCGATCCGGCCCTGGCGTCCCGTGCCGGCGCGCTGGCGCGCGCACAGATCGCTCGGCTGCGCGAGGCTCCCTCCGGCCCCGCCGCCTGACCACGTCGTTCCCCCTTTTCGACTGCAACGCCATGACGTCTCCGCAAGCCCCCTTCCCGACTCCGGACTCCGCCTCCGCGTCCACCACCCGCGCCGAGGATTTCGATGCCGGCCTGCGCAATCGCCGCCGCATCCTGGGCGATGCCTGGGTGGACCGCTCGCTGCACAACCGCACGCCGTTCAATGCCGAGTTCCAGGAACTCATCACCCGGCACGCCTGGCAGGACATCTGGGGACGGCCGGCGCTCGGTGACCGGACGCGGCGCTTCATGGTGCTGTCGATGATGCTGGGCATCCACGCCTACGAGGAGTTCGCGCTGCACGTGCGCGCGGCGCTCGACGGCCCGCCCGAGTCGCGCCTCACGCCCGACGAGATCAAGGAGGTCATCCTCATGGCGGCGATCTACTGCGGCGTGCCGGTCGCCAACCATGCCTTCGGGATCGCGACCGGCATCCTGCGCGAGAAGGGCCTGCTGCCGCCGCCGGAGCCGCAGGGCTGACGGCCCTCCCGCCGCGCCTCGCGCTTCAGCGCCTTGCCGCCCGCCGCGTGCCGGCCGGCGACCGGCGCAGCAGGTCCGCCAGCGCCGCGGCCGCGGCCGCGGCCGGCACCGGCGCATCGCGGCGGCGCAGCACGCCGACGGGCTCTTCGGTACCGCCAGTGTCCACGCGCAGCCGCGCCAGCCGGCCAGCGCGCAGATCGTCCTCCACTGCGCCCAGGGGCGTGGCCCATACCGCGTCGGACGCCAGCACCAGGCTGCGCGCCAGCGCCGTGTCCAGCGTCTCGAGCAGCGCGTCGGGCATCGCGAGTCCGCGGTCCGAGAACAGCCCCGCCGTGTGGTGGCGCGGCACGGTCCCTTCCGGATAGACCACCCAGGGCAGCTGCCGCAGCGTCCCGAGCCCCGGCCGCCGGCCCGCCAGCGCATGCCCCTGCGCCACCACCAGCACCAGCGGCTCGATGCGCAGCAACTCGAAGGTGAGGCCTTCCATGTGCTGCGGGTCGCTCATGCGGCCCACCACCAGGTCCACCGCGCCGGCGCGCAGGTCGTCGAGCAATGCATCGTTGGCGGCCGCGCGCACCTCCAGCACCAGTGCCGGGCGCAGCGCGCGCAGGCGCACGAGGGTGTCCGCCACCAGGCTGCGCGCGGCGCTTGGCAGCAGTCCCAGCCGCAGGCGCTCCGCCCGTGGCGCGCCGGCGGGCCGCAGCGCCGCGGCACCTGCCTGCACCGCATCCAGCGCCGCCCGCGCATGCACCAGCAGCCGCTCCCCCGCGGCCGTCAGCCCGAGGATGCCGCGCCGGCCCGATGCCGCGCGCTCCACCAGCGGCTCCCCCGCCAGCGCCTCGAGTTCGGCCAGGATCTTGGACACCGCCGGCTGGCTCACCGACAGGCGCGCCGCCGCGCGCGCCAGGTGCCGTTCCTGCGCCACCACCACCAGGCAGCGCAGGTGCCGCAACTGCAATCCGCGGGACACGGCATCCGCGGAAGAAAGAAGGTGCACGGCCATCCATTCCCTTCGGTTATTGAAGAAACACGATTCTTCAATTTACAGCATGGACGGCGCCCCCTTAGAGTGGGGGTCGGTTTCCACCACACGATGCACCGCACCATGACCACCGAGACAAGCGCGCCGCCGGACGCGGCCCTGGCCCCGCGCGACTGGCCCAGCCATCCCTCCTACCTCTATCCCGGCTACCGCTCCACAGCGAAGCGCGGGCCCACCCGGCCGCTCGTGCCACTCAAGGCGCGGCTCGGCGACATGCGCCAGCCGGTGTACGACCACACCTGCATCGGCACGCTCGACCACGACCTGACCCGCAACGCCCGGCGCAATGGCGAACCGATCGGCGAGCGCATGGTGCTGGCCGGCCAGGTGCTCGACGAGCGCCGCCGCCCCGTGCGCAACACCCTGATCGAGATCTGGCAGGCCAATGCCGCCGGCCGCTACGTGCACAAGAACGACCAGCACGACGCGCCGCTGGACCCCAACTTCCTCGGCGCAGGCCGCTGCCTCACCGACGACGAGGGCCGCTACCGCTTCCTCACCATCAAGCCCGGCGCCTACCCCTGGGGCAACCATCCCAACGCATGGCGGCCCCAGCACATCCACCTTTCGCTGTTCGGGGAGCATTTCGGCAGCCGCTTGGTGACGCAGATGTACTTCCCCGGCGACCCGCTCATGCGATACGACCCCATGGTCAACAGCACGCCGGAACACGCCCGCGGCCGCCTCGTCTCGGATTTCGACCTCGACCTCACCGAGGAAGGCTTCGCGCTCGGCTACCGCTTCGACATCGTGCTGCGCGGCGCGGAGGAGACCCCGTTCGAAAGCGGACGCGGCTGACCCGCGGCAGGAGACACCGACCATGATGCAAGGTTTGAAAGACAGCTTCGGGCAGACGCCTTCCCAGACCGTGGGCCCCTACTTCGCGTACGGACTGGTGCCGCAGCAGTACGGCTACGACCACGGCCAGCCCTTCGGCGCCGTGCTGGCGCTGGACGGCGCGCACGGCGAGCGCATCCGCCTCGAAGGGCGCGTGCTCGACGGAGACGGCCTGCCCGTCTCCGACGCCTTGGTGGAGATCGCCCAGGCCGACGGCAGCGGCACCTATCCCGCCACCGTCGCCGAGGCGGTCGAACGCGGCTTTCGCGCCTTCGGGCGCTGCGGCACCGGCACCGATGCCGGCCACCGCTACTGCTTCGATACCGTCAAGCCCGGCCCCGAGGCGCCAGGACTCGCCCCGCACATCCACGTGATCGTGACCATGCGCGGCCTGCTGCTGCACACTTTCACGCGCGTGTACTTCGGCGACGAGGCCGCCGCGAACGCGGCCGACCCGGTCCTGGCCAGCGTGCCGGCGGAGCGCCGGCACACGCTGATCGCGCAGCGCGTGGATGCCGGCGAGGGCAGCGTGGTGTACCGGTTCGACATCCACATGCAGGGCGCGCAGGAAACCGTTTTCTTCGACCTGTAGGCCGCGGCAGCCCCCACGCCCGGGGCTGCCTCGTGGAGCCGGGCCCGCCCGGCCCTGCTCAGCCATACAGGCTGAGCGATCCCAGGATGCGCGTGAAATACTCCTCCGCCAGGCGCGAGGCGGCCTTGCCGTCGCGCCGGACCAGCGCCTCCACGATCTCGCTCAGCTCGCGCACCGCCTGCTCCCGCACCAGCGGGCTCACGGGCCCGTGCACGCCGGTGCGGCCGTCGTAATCCACGGCCCGGCGGTCATTGATGACCGTCTCGAAGACCTGGATCAGGAAGCGGTTGTGCGTCGCCCTGAAGATGGCCAGGTGGACGCCGTAGATCCCTTCCTTGAAGGCCAGCCAGCGCTCCGCCTCGCGCACCACGGCCAGCTGCTGCCGCATGCGGGCGAAATCCTCCTCATCCGCCCGCCGTGCGGACAACTCCATCATCGCCGGTTCGAACAGCAGGCGCCCTTCCAGGATTTCCGCGTAAGTCGGCACGTTCTCGTGGTGCGCGGCCACCGGCAGGTCGGTGGCGCTGAGCACCTGCTCCGCGCTTTCCTTCAGGTAGGTGCCGCTGCCCACCTTGCGCACCACCAGCCCCTGGTGCTCCATCATGGCCAGCGCATGCCGCACCGTCCCGCGCGAGGCCTCGAAACGCACGGACATGGTGCGTTCGTCCGGCAGCTTGTCGCCCTCCCGGAGAGCGCCCTCGCGGATGGATTGCAGGATGGCCCGGTACACGCGCGTCGCGGCCGCCTTGTCCTGCCCCGCGATGCGCGGCGAGATGTCCGACAGCGACACGCCCCCTCCTGCGTCTGGCGCCGGTGACATGGTCCTTTTTTTGCTCGAATGGTCAACCATTTATGTGCCAATTCGGGTTGTACCCGATATAAAACGAGGTCAATCGGTCTAATCTAGAACCAATAAAGCGCCAATTGGTTCGACATATCAACCATTTTAGAACCAATTGGCACCGTTGTTGCTTAGAGTTTTCCATGAACCAGACCATTGTCCCTTCTTCATCGCCGGAAGAGCGCCTGGCCTCCCTGGGCATCCACCTGCCCCCGCCACCCCAGCCCGTGGCCAACTTCGTCGCCGCGCGGCGCGTGGGGCCGTTTCTCTATCTCTCCGGCCAGGGCCCCCTCGAGGCGGGCGGGCACCTGCACACCGGCGTGGTCGGCGAAGGGGTCAGCATCGCCCAGGCCTATGCGCACGCACGCCTGACCGGGCTCAACCTGCTGGCGGTCGCGCGCAATGCGCTGGGCGACCTGGGCCGGGTGCGCAGCGTGGTCAAGCTGCTGGCGTTCGTCAACGGCGCGCCGGGCTTCGCACAGCACCCCCAGGTCATCAACGGCTGCTCCGACCTCTTCGTCGAGGTGTTCGGAGAAACGGCGGGCCGGGGCGCGCGCTCGGCCATCGGCGCGGGCTCGCTGCCCGGCAACCAGACAGTGGAAATCGAGGCCATCCTCGAGGTTGAGTGACAGACGGTCCCGGCCATGGACTATGTCTTCCAATTCGACCAGCTGGCCCCCTACTGGGGCCAGCTCCTGCAGGGCCTGCTGCACACCCTGGGTTTTGCCGCCGCCATCATCGGCCTGGGGGTGGCGCTCGGCCTCGGCGGCGCGCTGGCACTGACCTATGGCGGCCGCCCCCTGCGGGCGGTGACGCGCGTCTACGTGGAGTTCTTCCGGAACACACCCGCGCTGGTGCAGCTGTTCCTCATCTACTTCGGCCTGCCGCACCTCGGGCTGCGGCTGGAGGCGCCGGTCGCCGGCGTGCTCTCGCTGTCCCTCTATGCCGGCGCCTACTTCGTGGAAATCTTCCGCTCCGGCCTGCTGTCCGTGCCCCGGGGACTCGCCGAAGCGGGCGCCGCGCTGGGGTTGCGCACGCCCCAGGTGCTCTGGCACATCATGCTGGTGCCCGCGCTGCGCAACGTGTTCCCGGCCATGGCCAGCCAGATGGTGCTGACCCTGATCGGCACCAGCCTGATCTCCCAGATCGGCGTGGAGGACATCTTCCACGCGGGCAGCTTCGTGGATTCGCGCACCTTCCGCAGCTTCGAGGTGTATGCGGTCATCTGCGGCCTGTACTTCCTCGCCGTGATCGCCCTGCGGCTGCTGCTCGCCGCCGCACGGCGCCGCCTGTTCGGAAAGGAGTCCTGACATGCGCGGACTTTCCATGGCCGACTTCGGGATGATCCTGTTCGCGATGCGGTGGACGGTGGCGCTGGCCCTGGCCTCCTTCGCGATCGGCTCCGTGGTCGCCCTGCTGGTGGCCAGCGCACGCACCGCGCGGGCCGCATGGCTGGGCGCGCTCGCACGGGCCTACATCGAACTGGTGCAGGGCATCCCCTTGCTGGGGCTGCTGTTCCTGCTGTACTTCGGCGTCCCCATGCTGACGGGATGGCAGGTGGATGCGTTCCTGGCGGCGGTCGTCGCCTTCTCGCTGTCCGCCGGGGCGTTCCTGGGCGACATCTGGCGCGGCAGCATCGAGGCGGTGCCCAAAGGGCAGTGGGAGTCGGCCGCCTGCGTGGGGCTGCGGCGGCTGCAGGTGCTGCGCCACGTGATCTGGCCCCAGGCCGCCCGCATCGCGCTGCCGCCCACCATCGGCTATCTCGTGCAGCTCATCAAGAACACCTCGCTGGCGGCCCTGGTCGGCCTGGTCGAACTGACGCGCGCCGGACAGATCGTGAGCGGATCGACGCTCCAGCACCTTCCCGTGTTCTGCGCGGTGGCCCTGTGCTACTTCGCCGTCTGTTATCCCCTGGCGCGCTACGCGCTCTATCTCGAAGGACGCATGCATGTCGCTCGTGGTCATTGATTCGGTGGAAAAGCACTATGGGAGCAACCACGTCCTGCGCGGCGTGAGCACGGAAGTGCGGCGCGGCGACATCGTCGCCCTGGTCGGGCGCAGCGGCTCGGGCAAGAGCACCCTGCTGCGCTGCGTGAACGGGCTGGAGACCATCAGCGCGGGCCGCATCGCCGTAGGCGGCGTGGACGTTCAGTCCCCCCGCACCGACCTGCCCGCGCTGCGCCAGCGCGTCGGCATGGTGTTCCAGAGCTTCAACCTCTTCCCGCACCTTTCGGCCTGCCGCAACGTGACCCTGGCGCCGGTCCTGACGAACCGCGTTCCCCGGGACGGAGCCCGCGAACTGGCCCGGGACATGCTCGAGCGCGTGGGGCTCGGCAACAAGCTGGACGCCATGCCGTCGCAGCTGTCCGGCGGCCAGCAGCAGCGCGTGGCGATCGCCCGGGCGCTGGCCATGTCCCCGGAACTGATGCTGTTCGACGAGGCCACGTCCGCGCTGGACCCCGAACTGGTGGGCGAAGTGCTGCGCGTCATGGAAGACCTCGCCCGCAGCGGCATGACGATGATGGTCGTCACCCACGAGATGGCCTTCGCGCGCAAGGTCGCCTCCGAAATCCTCTTCATGAACCAGGGCCGCATCTGGGAGCGCGGCACGCCCGAGGCGATGTTCGGCGCGCCGCAGACCCCGGAATTCCGCCAGTTCATCGCCAACGTCCACTAGACGACGACCGATATCCCCATCCCCCCTCCAGGAGTCCCACCATGCACATCCGTCGCAAGTCCCTGATCGCCGCCGCGGTCCTCGCGCTGTCCCCCTTCCTGGCCCATGCCGACAAGCTGGCCGACATCCAGAGCAAGAAGGTCTTGCGCGTGGCCGTCACCATCGACGCCGCGCCCTGGGGCTTCACCGACGCCTCCGGCAAGCCCGTCGGCCTGGACGTCGAGCTGGCCGAGCAACTGGCGCAGTCGCTGGGGGCGAAACTCGAATTGCAGCAGGTGACCGGCGCCAACCGCATCCCCTATCTGCTCTCCAACAAGGTGGACGTGCTGGTGGCCGCCCTGGGCTCCTCGCCAGAGCGCGCCAGGCAGGTCGCCTTCTCCAAGCCCTATGCGGCCACCGTGCTGGGCGTCTATGCCGGTCCGTCGGTGCCCAGGGCCGGTGAGCTGCAGCAACTGGCCGACGTGCAGATCGCGGTCGCGAAAGGCTCGACACCAGACCTCTCGCTGACCGAAGCCCTGCCCAAGGCCCGGATCCTGCGCCTGGAAGACACCGCCTCCGCGCTGTCCGCCTTCCTGGCCGGCCAGGCCCAGGCGTTCGCCGAGAACAACTTCATCGCCCAGAAGATCGCGGACGAAAACCCCTCCCGCGGCATCGAGCTGAAGGCGAAGATCCGCACCAGCCCCGCCTACATCGCCGTGTCCCCGCGCGAGCCCGCCCTGCTGGCCGAGATCAACAGATTCCTCGACGCCAGGCAGGCGGACGGCACGCTCGCGAAGCTGCGCCTGAAGTGGTTCAAGGACGAACAGAAAGACATCCGCTGACATCATGACTTCCCGTCCCTCCACCTTTTTCACCGACATCGACTGGCAGGCCCCCGGCAAGCAGGTGGGCAGCGCCTGGCTGCCCTACTCCGCGCACGACGACGCATGGGGCGCCGTCACCATCCCCCTGGCGGTGATCCGCGGCGGACACGACGGCCCCACCGTGTTCCTCACGGGGGCCATCCACGGCGACGAGTACGAAGGCCCGATCGTCATCAACGAGCTCATCCGCAGCGTGCAGCCGTCGCAGGTGCGCGGCCGCCTGATCCTGATGCCCGCGGCCAACGCGCCCGCCATGCGCGCGCACTCGCGCGTCAGCCCGCTGGACGGCCGCAACCTCGCGCGCGTCTTCCCCGGCAACCCGTTCGGCACGCCCACCGAACAGATCGCCGCCTTCATCCACGACGTGGTGTTCCCGCAGTGCGATGCCTACGTGGACCTCCATGCCGGCGGCAGTTCGCTCTTCATCGAGGAAAGCGCCCAGGTCGTCGTCACGCCCTCCCTGCGCGCCGAAACGCGCGAGAAGGCCGAGGCCATGGCGCGCTGGTTTGGCGCCCGCTACACCGTCGTCACCGACAACATGGGCGACCCACGCACCAGCTGCGGCGCCGCTGCCGCGCTCGGGCTGGCGGCCATCGCCGCCGAAATGGGCGCCAACGGCAGCATCTCGCCCACGGGCGTGCAGCGCACGCGGGAATGCGTGGCGCGGGTGCTCGACGGCCTCGGCGTGCTGCCGGCCGCGGCCCCCCTGCCGGCCGCCGGGCCCAGCCGCCTCGTGCGCATGGCGCCCGGGGGCAACCTGCTCTGCCCCGGGGACGGCTGGTTCGAACCCCTGCACGCCCTGGGCCGCCGGGTCGAGGCCGGAGAGGTCGCGGGCCGCCTGCACCGGCTCAGCGAGCCGGGCGAGGAACCGCGGCAGATCCG
The DNA here is from genome assembly GCF_042847045.1 of Acidovorax sacchari. Taxonomy (NCBI): domain Bacteria; kingdom Pseudomonadati; phylum Pseudomonadota; class Betaproteobacteria; order Burkholderiales; family Comamonadaceae; genus Acidovorax; species Acidovorax sacchari. Next base: position 1,987,724 of record NZ_AP035783.1, on the reverse strand, counting down.
CTTCGCGGTGGGCGGTGTGCTCTACTCGCAGCGGACCTTCGGCATCGCGCGGCAGGGCAACAGCCTCTGCGTGCTGGTGGAAGACCTTCCCGGCACCGGCAACACCACACCAGGAGCACAGCATTGAAGCCCGCCATCCATGCCCACGCCGAGCGCGCTTCCTTCGCCGAAGCGGCCGATGCCCACCCTCCGGCCACCCTGGCCGACTACCGCGCGGCGCAGCAGCGCATCGCGCCGTATGTGCGGCGCACGCCGCTGGTGCAGGCCGCCCCCTGGACGCCTGCCGGCGCCAGCCAGTTGCGCCTCAAGGCGGAAAACCTGCAGGTGACCGGGTCGTTCAAGGCGCGCGGCGCCTTCAACCGTGCACTCTGCCTGCCCGGACACGTGCGCGGCCAGGGCCTCGCCACCGCCTCCGGCGGGAACTTCGGCGCTGCCGTGGCCTACGTGGGGCAGCAGCTGGACATCCCCGCCAACGTGTTCGTGATGAACACCAGCACCACGCTCACCCGCCAGCGGATCGAGCGGTACGGCGCGCGCCTGACGGTGCACGGCGACTTCTGGGACCAGAGCTGGGACGCCGCGGGCCAGGCCGTCGCCCGTGACGGCGGCGCGCTGCTGCACCCCTACGCGGACCGCGACGTAGTCACGGGACAGGGCACGCTGGCGCTTGAAATCCTCGACGAATGGCCGGACGTCGAAACCCTGGTCGTCTCCATCGGCGGCGGCGGCCTGATCGCGGGCGTGGCGGAAGCCGCCAAGCTGGCCAAACCCTCGCTGCGCATCATCGGCGTCGAGGCCGCCGGCTGCCCCACGCTGGCCACCTGCCGCCAGTTGGGGCGGATCGTGGCCCTGGAGCAGGTATCGACCCGGGTGCCGATCCTCGCAGCCCGCTCCACCGAACCGCTGAACTTCGCCCTCATCGAACGCTACGTGGACGAGATCGTGCTGGTGGACGAGGCCCACGTGCAGGCCTGCGCGGAGGCCGCGTGGAACGAAACAGGGCTGGCCATCGAATACGGCGCGGCCACCGCCCTCGCCTCGGTGACGCAGAGGCGCTTCGAGCGCCGTGACGACGAGCGCATCGCGGTCGTGCTGTGTGGCAGCGGCATCGACGGACTCCCGCGCCCGTGAAGGAAGCGCCCATGAAGATCGCCCTCTTCGGCGAATGCATGCTGGAGTTGCGCGGCGAGGCCTTCGGCACGATGGCGCAGTCCTTCGGCGGCGACACGCTCAACGCCGCCGTCTATCTGGCCCGGTCGAGCCGCCGGGACCAGCTGACCGTGTGCTACGCCACCGCGCTGGGCACCGATGCCTTCAGCGATGGCATGGCGAGCCGGTGGCACGCGGAGGGCCTGGACACCGGCCTGGTGCGCCGCCTGCCCGACCGCAGCCCCGGCCTCTACATGATCAGCGTCGATGCACAGGGCGAGCGCCAGTTCGCCTACTGGCGCAAGGACAGCGCCGCCACCGCCTATTTCAGCGCCGGCAGCACGCCGCTCGAAGCCTCGGCCGGGGAACTGGACGCACTCTACTTCAGCGGCATCAGCCTGGCCATCCTGCCGCCCGAGGGCCGGCAGCGCCTGCTCTCGCTGGCGGCCGAGGTGCAGCGCCACGGCGGCCGGATCGTCTTCGACAACAACTACCGCCCGCGTCTCTGGGCCAGCGCCGCGCAGGCGCGGGAGGCCTTCGCATCCGCCTACGCGGTGGCCGACATCGCGCTGGTGACGATCGACGACGAGCAGGCCCTGCACGACGGCCTTCCGCACGAGGAAGCGGTGCACCGCAGCCTGGCGCTGCCGGTTCCCGAACTGGTCCTCAAGCGCGGCCCCCTGCCCACCCTCGTGCGGCACGCAGGCGCGGTGCTGGAAGTGCCCGCCGTTCCCGTCGCACGGGTGGTGGACACCACCGCCGCGGGCGATTCGTTCGCCGGCGCATACCTCGCGCAGCGCCTCGCCGGGGCCTCCGCGGAAGCGTCGGCGCGCGCGGGCAACCGGATGGCGGCGGCGGTGATCCAGCACCAGGGCGCGATCATCCCCCGGGATGCGATGGAGGAAATCCTGCGCCGCGGGGAGTGAAGCGCTCGCGTACCGGCCCCAGGCAGAGCGGAGGCCCGGCCCCGACATATATGGAATGGGATGCGTTCTCGTTCTCGGCTAGGATCGAACTTTGAGTCTGCGCGCCCGGCGTCACTGGATCGGGTGCGGAGGCCTTCCATCGTCGAAACGGGTTGAATCGCGCATGCAGCACACGGACAAGTTGAAGCAGATCGGGCTCAAGGCCACTTTGCCCCGGATGCAGGTGCTGGAACTGTTCGAACGCAGCGCGCAGAGGCATCTGTCCGCCGAGGACATCTACCGGCAGATGCTCGCCGCCGGCACCGACCTCGGCCTGGCGACGGTGTACCGCGTGCTGTCGCAGTTCGAGCAGGCCGGCCTGCTGAAGAAGAGCCAGTTGGGGGCCGGCAAGGCCGTCTATGAACTGAGCGACGACGAGCAGTGCCATGGCCACCTGGTGTCCCTGCTGGACGGGTCGGTGCAGGAGTTCTTCGACCCGGAGATCGAGGCGCGCCTGCACGCCATCGCGAAGGCGCGGGGGCTGGAAATGGCCGAGTACGTGGTGACGGTGTTCGGCCGGCCGGCCTAGCGTTCCATCGTCCCGCAGGACTGACCCGCGCGAGTGAACGCGGGGCTGACGTGCTCCCCGATAGCCGTACCACCCGAATGGAAGCGAAGTCCGTCAACTTGGAGAATGACGGACATGAGGAAGAGTCGATTCACGGCAGCAGCAGATCATCGGTTTGCTGAAGCGGGCATTTTCAAGAATCGCCGTCATCCATGGGATACCAAGACTGGTACCGCCCGGATGTAACGGGAGCACCGTCGCGCTTCTCATGCTGATTGCAGCGCACACATAGCAACTGCAAATTGGTGATGTCGTTCAAGCCCCAGCTCGACAGCGGAACGATGTGATCGTAGTTCTCGACGTTGTCAATGTTCAGCAGACCCGTGAGATCTGTGTCGCACAGCACGCAACGCCCGCGGTCGCGAAAGAACACCGCTCGCCGCGCCCAACTTGGAGGCCGCACGCGCGCAAGCTTGCCACTGGACGTTAACAGCGAACGATCAAGGTCTTCTGCCAGATCCCAATCGCCAAGTTCCAGGATCCTCGACGCGAAGACATTGAACATCATCATGAGTTCGCGGTTCTGAAAGAGAACGTGGAAGACTTCGTCCACCGTTTGCTCGATCAGTTCTCCATAGGCGGCCGATATCCAAATCTCGTTCATGTATTCGTAGATATCGTCCGCATCGGCAGACTCGAACTTCTTGCCCTCGTCCTTCAGGAACTCGAAGAAGGTCTGATGATCGATTCCATGGTGTTCGAAGGCGTGCTCGATAGGCAACTTGTGCGGCTGCAAGTCCGCGATCGCGGGCGGGATGTCCTTGAAGTTCGCATAGATCGACTTTTGCTTCTCGATGTCGAAGTCGTCAGCTTGCTCCGAGTGCACCCCTTGGACCACGAAGCCAATGAACAAGTGCAGCACCGATCGCTTTTCATAGGGCGCGAGCCAGCCTGCCCATTGCTCGTCGCAGTGGAATCCTTCCAACCACAGCGCGTGGTCCAGTGGATGCTTCAATAGCCCACTGACGGCATCGCACATGTTGTATGTCTCGTAGAAACTGGCTTTGAACTGCATGGACTTTCCTTCTCGGCCTTTTGCTGCTCCGTAGGCATGAGTACCACCTCCCTCAAGGCATCTCCCGAACCGCCGTCAACCCCACGCAACCCGGCAAGCCAAATACTCGCCAATCACGATATGGGCGTAGGTCCCGTGGCTTTGGCCAATCAAATAGCGATATCGCCCCTCCTGCACATCCAGCCAGTTGTCGGGCATATGACCTCCCAAAGGCAACGCCCTGAGGAAAGCGCGGGATCCCAGCTCTGGCCAGGCCGCCATGGGCCCCGGCTCAGGGCACTCGAAGAACTCGCGGCTCTCGGCCGTCAAGACCGAAAGCGGCGCGATCTCAAAGACATCGGGATCGTCCCGCTCCTGAACGCTGAGCTCGAAATGGAGATGGCCGCGCGCGAGCTTCAGGACCACATTGCGCACGCGATCCATGTCCGGGTGCCAAGTCTTGCCCCCATTTTCGTCGACGGTCACGGTGGACTGAATTTCCGCGGCCAACCTCGGCGTCTTTGAGAGGATCCTTGTGATGTTCTCGCGACGCAGTTCCTTCGGATCGGTCGACCCACACATGACACACTCCAAAAAGCACGCTAGGTATTGCTCGTCCAGCGAGAAGGACTTGTTACATGCCAAGCAGGCCTCAACCACTGGCAGATTAGGCGGATAGGGTTCGTCCAGCAGAACCTTCGAGGGGCAATGATCCCTCGTATCAGGCCTCGCCCCGCAGTAGACGCAAATCCTCGTCAACCGCTCGTCAACGAAAAGCTTTCCTGGGTCTTCCATCATTTCCTCCTTATGCGCGTCGCGGCCAATCGCCACGGCCTCATTCCCTGCCTCAGGCTTGCGGCGAATTCCCCTGCTAGCGCCCGGCGCGCCTGCCGCTTTATTCGGTGTGAATCCGAGCATCCACACCCTGCTGCCCCAATAGAGTTTGTAACCGCAAAGAAGGCAAACTGGCCGTATCGGCCCCAGGGGAAAACGAGTGATTGGCCAAGACCAGCGCCTCACGACGGAGTGTGACAACGCGCCGAAGGAGAAACCGAGGGAGTCCGCGGATCGGCCGGGCGGCAAAGGCGTGCCCAGGTGAACGAAGCGAACGTCGCAGGTGCGAGGCCCCTGATGGTCCTCAAACGCCTTCAAGAAGTCGCGTCGCGCGAATGTGAGACGCTGCCGGCAGCTTGGACTAACCGGATCACTGAATGCCATCCCCCAAGGACCTCGATGGCAAAGTAGATGGCGGCGTGCTCGAAGGCGACGAAGAAGTTGCGGTATGCCTCCCTGTCCTCCTTTGCGCCTGTGTCTTGAGCGACATGAGGCGAAGAAGTACCTGCTTAGGAGGTGGGGCCGAGAGCCGTCTGACGATATGCGTCTATCTCGTACACAGCCACTTCGGCTTCGTTGAGCATCGACCACGTCACTGCGTGCCCTCCAGAAATTCCAGCGCGGCCCGCTTTGCGCGTACAGATCGTGCCATGTCGCTCGCCAACGCGACCCCTGGATGCGAGCTGGGCGCCTAAGTGCTCAGTGGGCAGGCTGATCACGTCGAAAAGCGACTCGTCCATCGCGCTCTCCAGCAGCCGCACCAGACGCTCCTGCAGGTCGTAGTAGATGCAGAGCTCGGCCAGCACGCGCTGATGAACCTCGTAGTCCCGCACCCCTTAAAGCGCCCCGATGACGGCCGCGCGGCAATGTTGCGCGTCCAGGATCAGAAGCGCTGCAGTGGGCGAGAATCGCTGCATCTCCGCTGACAGGATAGGCGTCGGTAGCTGGATGACGACTCGGTCGCCAATCATTTCGCGCTGGGCCGCGCCGATCGGCACTTCTCGATACGTCATGCCATCAGCGTAAATCGACACCGTCCAACATCCAAGGAGTATCGCATCCTGGCTCAACCCAGCTGGATATGCCGCGACAGGTTCTATTGCCTAGCCTCGAAACGAAGATGTCGCGACATGGTTGGCATGGATTCGCAACGATGCATCCGAGGGCGGATGTATTCGCGGCCAAGCGCGGTGGCTTCTACGGCGCAAGCCCAATGGGCATCAGCGTCCTCATGTTCGCGCAACCGCTACGCGAATGGGTCAGGTGAAGCTGCGGTGTGCTCGCATCGCGGCGATGTGCTGGTGAATGCGAGCCAGCAGCGCCTCGAAATGAGTCTACCCCTGGCGTAGATAGACCGCAGCGGTCTTGAGGTAGCTCTGATTGGCAGCAGCGTACGCAACCCCTGTCATTCCGCCGTCGAGCCCGATCGTCAGGCAACCGCAGTTCCTTCGTGCTTGACCTTGAGCTTGGATTTGCTGGCAGGGCGAGCCGCCGACTTGCGAGCCACGCCGGATGCGCGCGCACGACGCGGCGCCGATGGCTTGGCGAGGGAGCTCAGGCTATCAAGCATGATCACGGTGCCAGCACCGGTTCTGACAGCCACGGCCAGTTCTCCGCCCATGGCTTCCACGTACTTGCGCAGCGTCGAGAGCAGCAAGTCCGAACGCTTCTCCAGCTGAGCCACGGCGTTCTGTTTGACATTGAGCACCCGCGCCACCTCGTCCTGGGTCTTGACCAATGCCGAGCGGACCTCAGCCAGCGAGTCCGCGTGGCGAACCATCTCCTCGGCCAGGACGCTCGCCTTGCTCTGGATGAGCTTCTGATCCTCGGCGGAAAACTCTTCGATGATGCTTTGCAGTGTGGTGCTCATGGTGATTCCTTCTTCGCCTTGGCGAGCTTCTTCAGGTGGGCGTCAAACCGCTTGTCGGCCGTCTTGATCAGGGTCTTGTAAAACGCTGCCTCGTCCTGCCCCTGCTTGTCGCCAGCCACCAGCACATAGGCCTTTCGCTGGGGATCGAAGGCGAATGCCGCCCACCAGATCTCCGAGCCGTTGTGGGCCTTGAAGCGCAACTCCTTCATGTTGTCGTGCTTCGAGCCATTGAGCGTGTCGACATGAGGCCGTCCTGTCTTCGGCCCTGCCAGCTCGATGGCCTTGGCAGCTGAAGCCAGTTCGCGGCGCACGTCCAAGTCGAACGCGCGGAACTCCGGCAGGAATTCATCGTGAAAGACGACTTCCCACTTCTCCGAGGGTGCCGGTACCGCAGGTTCGGACGCCGAAGATGATTTCTTGGATCTTCCCGCCATAATAATTTTAACGTGATATCACTTTAAAATTATCTCACATGCAAAGCATGGCTGTCAGAGATCGCGTTGTCAAGACAGGCCCTGCCCGTAGCCTGCTCGACTTAGGACAGAGGATCCCTACCTAGAAGCGACACATTGATGGCAGCAGTCAAAGGCGACATGCGTCCCGCATGACGTATCGAGGCAGTGCCTGCGGGCGATGCTTGAGTGAGTCGATCTGCTTCGAGGCAGCAAAGACCCACCGAAGACTGGCAGTCCGATCAGGCCGCCAAAGCATCAGGACAACAGTCGGCGATTCCCGCTTCGCCCCCAGCGTGCCCCTGAAACGAAACAAGGACCCGAAGGTCCTTGTTTTTACTAGCATTTTTTGGGGTGGCTGATGGGACTCGAACCCACGACGACAGGAATCACAATCCTGGACTCTACCAACTGAGCTACAGCCACCGTAGCCTGAAATTATAGCCGGATAAAACCCTTTCCGGCCGAACTTCGTCAATTTTCCGTGGCCGGGGTGCCGTCGCCCGTCGGGCGGGCCACCTTGAACTGGACCTTGAAGCGGTCCTTGAGCAGTTCGTAGTAGGCCATGGCTTCGGCCTGGGCCTCGGCTTCGGCGTACTGCTGTTGCTGCTGGCGCACAACGGCAGGGTCCGCGGGGTCGCGCGGCACGATGCGGTCCACCTGGATGACGGCGTAGCCCTGGGCGCCCAGGGGGGTGCCGGCGAAGGCGGGCAGCTTGTCGGCATTCACCTGCAGCGCGGCATCCACCACGGGGCGGGGCTGGCCTTCGGGCTTGTCGCGCGAGACGGTCACGGGGGCACCGAGGCCGGTGGCGCTGGCCGGAGCGGCCTTCCAGGCGGCCATCTTCGCCTCGCCTTCCTTGCGCGCCAGTTCGGCGGAACGCTCGGCCACGAAGAGTTCACGCACGCGGGTCTTCACCTGGTCGAAGGACGGGGTGGAAGCCGGCGTGTAGGCGGCGATGCGGCCGGCCACGAGGGTGCTGGGCGCCGTCTCGATGGCCTCGGTGTTGCGCTTGTTCTGCACGGAGTCGGACGAGAACAGGGCTTCCAGGAAGCGGCCGTTGGCCAGCGGGCCCTGGGCGCCGGGGCGCGGGGTGCGCGTGACGTCGCTGGCGGTCTGCACCTTCAGCTTGAGCTTGTCGGCCACGGGCTGCAGGCTGTCCGCCTGCTCGTACACGGTGTTGGAGAACACCTCGGCCAGCTCGGCGAACTTGCGCTGGGCCTGCTGCTGTCTGGCTTCCGTCTCCAGCTTGGTGCGCACTTCCTCGAAGGTCGGCTGCTTCGGCGTCTTGACGTCGTTGAGCTGGATGATGTGGTAGCCGTACTCGCTCTCCACCAGGTCGCTGATGTCGCCCTTCTTCATCGAGAAGGCCGCGTCCTCGAACGGCTTGACCATGTCGCCGCGCTTGAAGAAGCCGAGGTCGCCGCCAGAGGGCGCGGAGCCCGTGTCCTGCGAATTCTTGCGGGCCACGTCGGCAAAGGTGTTCGGCGCCTTGCGCACCTGCTCCAGCAGCGCCTGCGCGCGGGCCCTGGCCTTCTCGCGGTCGGCGGCGGGGGCGTCCTTGGGGGCGTTGATCAGGATGTGGCTGGCGCGGCGCTCTTCCTTGCCGGCGAGGCGCTCCAGGTTTTCCTTGTAGTAGGTGCGCAGGTCATCCTCGCTCAGCGTGATGCTGGCACGCACGGCGTCCAGGTCGAGCACCACGTACTGCACGTCGGCATGCTCGGGCTGGCGGAACTGCGCCTCGTGGGCCTTGTAGTAGGCCTGGAGTTCGTCGTCCGTGGGCGTGACCTTGGCGGCGAAGTCCCTGGCATCGAAGCGGGCGACGCGGATCTCGCGGCGCTGGTAGAGCGAATCCAGCGCGAGTCGCGCCGGCTCCTGGGCCGCGAAGGCGGAGCCCATCACGCCGCCCATCACCTGGCTGAGGGAGAGCTCGCGGCGCACGTTGGATTCGAAACCCTCGGGCGTGAGGCCCTGGGAGCCCACGAGTGCGCGGTAGGCCTCGGCATCCAGCGAGCCATCGGGGCGCTTGAGCGCGGCGATGGCGGGAATGCCCTGCAGCGTGCGGGCCAGCTGGGCGTCGCTCGTGACCAGGTGCATCTTGACGGCGGCGGCCTGCATCACGCGGTCCCGCACCAGGCGCTCCAGGGTGGCGTAGCGCGCGCGGGGCGAATCGAGCAGCTTGGCATCGACCGAGGGCGACTGCGCGCGGATGCGGTCCGTCTCCATCCGGTGCGCGTTGTCCCAGTCGTCCTGGGTGATGTCATGGCCATCCACGCGTGCCACCACGGCGCTCTTGCTGGTGAAGTAGTTCCGGTCGATGCCCACGAGCACAAACGACGGAATGATCAGCAAGAACAGCACGATCATGACGACCTTGGAGTGCTTGCGGATGGATTCGAACATGGTTTCGATCTTTCAGTGGCGACAAAAGAAAAGGCGAACTCTCGTTCGCCTTTTGATCGGTGGTGGGTGCTGACGGGGTCGAACCGCCGACCTACGCCTTGTAAGGGCGCCGCTCTACCAACTGAGCTAAGCACCCCACCTTGAACCTCGAGCCTCAGTTGAGGGCATCCTTCAATGCCTTGCCGGGGCGGAACTTCGGAACTTTAGCAGCCTTGATCTTAATCGTATCGCCCGTACGGGGATTGCGGCCTGTGCGCGCAGCGCGCTTGCCCACCGCGAAGGTGCCGAAACCAACCAGAGACACCGTGCCGCCCTTCTTCAGGGTCTTCTTGACCGACTCGATCATGGATTCCAGGGCGCGCGCGGCGGCCGCCTTGGAGATGTCGGCATTGGTCGCAATTTGCTCAATCAGTTCGGACTTGTTCACAAGAAGCCTCTCGGGAAAGGGTGTGGAGGAAATGTCTGGCGCGAATCTGGCCTTCACACGCGCCGGAACAGCCGCTGGTGCGCGGGGTTCGTACGGGGCGTGAGAGGGGCTGGCATGGGGCAGATGCCGCTGTGCCAGATTAAAGCCATCGACTTTCCGGGTGTCAATACAACGGGCCGTTTTGCGACGGCGGAAGCCGTGGATTTTAGCGGCAATTCCAGAGGCTCCAGGCGATGCGCGGGGTTTGCGCAACGGGCGCCGCGTGCGCTATCGCAAGCCCCCATTGACATCCGGCAGGGCTGCCCCGGTCAGCGCTTGACGCGTGCGCGGATCTCCGGCAAGGCCTTCTGCAGGTAATAGACCATGGACCACACGGTGAGCACCGCGGCCAGCCAGATCAGCCACGTGCCCCAGACGCCCGTGTCGATGGCGCCGACCCGCCCGTCGTAGAGCAGGAACGGGATGGCGACCATCTGCACCGTGGTCTTCACCTTGCCCAGCATGTGCACCGCCACGCTGCGGGAAGCGCCGATCTGCGCCATCCATTCGCGCAGGGCGGAGATCGCGATCTCCCGGCCGATGATGATGAGCGCCACGAACACGTCCGCACGCTGCAGGTGCACGAGCACGAGCAGCGACGCGCAGACGAGGAATTTGTCGGCGACGGGATCGAGGAAGGCGCCGAAGGAAGAGGTCTGGTTCAGCTTGCGCGCCAGGTAGCCGTCGAGCCAGTCGGTGGCGGCGAAGACAACGAACATCACCGTGGCGATGAGGTTGCGGGTGGCCGGCTCCAGCGGCGCGTAGAACACGCCCACGATCAAGGGTATCGCGACAATGCGCGTCCAGGTCATGATGGTGGGGATGGTCAGGAACATGGGCCGATTGTGTCATGCCACCATGGCAGCCGCCCGTTCAGCGCAGCGCCCGGTAGATCTCCTGCGCGAGCTCCAGCGAGATGCCGTCCACCGTGGCCAGATCCTCCACGCTGGCCGCCGCCACGCCCCGCACCCCGCCGAAGCGCTGCAGCAGTCGCGCGCGCTTCTTGGGCCCGACGCCGGGGATCTCCTCCAGCTGTCCGCCGCCCACGCGCACCCTGGCGCGCGCGGCGCGCATGCCGGTGATGGCGAAACGGTGGGCCTCGTCGCGGATCTGGGCCACCAGCATGAGCGCGGCGGAGTCGCGGCCGAGGTAGATCTTCTCGCGGCCGTCGGCGAAGACGAGTTCCTCCAGCCCGACCTTGCGGCCCTCGCCCTTCTCCACGCCGACGATGCGGGACAGCTCCAGGCCCAGTTCGGTGAACACTTCGCGCGCCATGCTGACCTGCCCCTTGCCGCCGTCGATCAGGACGAGGTCGGGAAGGCGCGCCTGCCCGGGTGCCGGCTCGGCGCCGCCGGCCTCGCGCTGCGCCTCCACGACCTTGCTGTAGCGCCGCGTGAGCACCTGCCGCATGGCGGCGTAATCGTCCCCGCCGGTGATGCCCTCGATCTTGTAGCGCCGGTACTCGCTGCTCTGCATGCGGTGGTGGTGGAAGACCACGCAGGACGCCTGCGTGGCCTCGCCCGCCGTGTGCGAGATGTCGAAGCACTCGATGGTGAGCGATTCCAGGTCGTCCATGGGCAGGTCCAGCGCTTCGGCCAACGCGCGTGTGCGTGCCTGCTGGGAGCCCTCTTCGGAGAGCAGCCGCGCGAGCTGGATGTCGGCGTTCTTCTGCGCCATGTCCAGCCAGGCACGGCGCTGCTCGCGCGGCTGGTGCACGGCCCCCACTCGGATGCCGGACTGCTGCGAGAGCGCCTCCAGCAGCGCGCGGTCCACCGGCTCGCTGGTGACGAGCACGGGCGGCACGGGCACGCCGATGTAATGCTGGGCGATGAAGGCCTCCAGCACCTGAACTTCCAGCGAACGCTGCGGGGCGTGGGGCGCGGCGGGCGCGCCGTCGGTGCCGTCCGTCCCCTCACCGCCCCCTTCACCCCCCTCTTCCAGCTGGTACACCGCGGCCGCGTCTTCCACGTGGACGGGGAAGTACGGCCGGTCGCCCAGGTGGCGGCCACCGCGCACCATGGCAAGGTTGACGCAGGCGCGGCCGCCCAGCACCTTCACGGCCAGGATGTCCACGTCCTTGTCCGAGACCGTCTCGATGGCCTGCTGGTGCAGCACGCGCGAGAGCGCCGTGATCTGGTTGCGGATGTCCGCCGCCTGCTCGAACTCCAGCCGTTCGGAGTGCGCCATCATGCGCGCCTCCAGGGCCTCGAGCAATTCCCTGGTCTCGCCGCGCAGCATGGCGTCGGCGTTGCGCACGTCCAGCGCGTAGGCCTCGGGAGAGATGAGGTCCACGCACGGGCCCGAGCAGCGCTTGATCTGGTAGAGCAGGCAGGGGCGCGTGCGGTTGGCGAAGACGGTGTCCTCGCAGGTACGCAGCCGGAACACCTTCTGCAGCAGCAGGATGGTTTCCTTCACCGCCCAGGCGCCCGGATAGGGGCCGAAATACCGGTGCCGCTTGTCCACGGCGCCGCGGTAGTAGGCCACGCGCGGGAAGCGCTGGCCGGGTTGCTCGCCGGTGCCGTCGCGCGCGGCCACGCCCGTGATCTTCAGGTAGGGATAGCTCTTGTCGTCGCGGAACAGGATGTTGTAGCGGGGGTTCAGCGACTTGATGAGGTTGTTTTCCAGCAGCAGCGCCTCGGCCTCGGAGCGCACCACGGTGGTCTCCAGCCGCGCGATCTTGCCCACCATGTGGCCGATGCGCGTGCCTCCATGGGTCTTGGTGAAGTAGCTGGAAACGCGCTTTTTCAGGTTGCGGGCCTTGCCCACGTAGAGCAGCCCGCCCTGGGCGTCGAAATAGCGGTACACGCCCGGCAGGGGTGGCAGGGAGGCCACCTGCGCGAGCAGTTCATCGGAGTGCACATCGGACATGGTGCGTATTGTGGCCGGCACGCACGGCCGGGCCGGGCGGGGCCGCGCGATGGCCCGTGCCCGGCCGGGCTTTGTCAGCGGCCGCCGTAGGCGCGGCGCACCAGGGCGGTCGCCAGGATCTCCGACGGATCCACCAGCGTCCAGCCGGCGGCCTCCGGCGCATCGGGCAGCGCCAGCGGGATCTCCGTGCAGGCCATGACGAGCGGCACGTCGCCGTGCTGCGCGCGCATCGCCTGCCCCACCTCGGCGAAACGGCGGCGCGCCAGGGCCATGTCGCCGGCCTTCACGCCGTCGTAGATGCCTTCCATGAGCCAGTCCTTCGCCTCGGCGGAAGGCAGCACGCATTCCACGCCGTGCGTGGCGAAGGCCTCGTCGTACAGGCCCATGCCGTAGGTGCCCTGCGTGGCCAGCAGCGCCGCACGGCGGACGCCGCGGCGCTGCAGCTCGGCGGCGGTCTCCCGCGCGATGTGCAGCAGCTCCACGCCCGGCACGCGCTCCTGCAGCGCCGCATGCCAGGCATGCGCCGTGTTGCACGACATGGCCGCCGCGCGGGCGCCCACCGCAACCAGCCGCTCCAGCGCCGACACCAGCCCCTCGAGCGGCTGTGGCGCCGCCGGATCGCGCAATGCCTGCGTGCGGTCCGCCACCGGCACCTGGGCGATCCAGTGCTCGGGAAACGCCTGGTCGCGGACCGGCCGGCCGTGGTCGCGCAGCCACTGCTCCGACGCGCGCACGAACAGGCGCGCGAAATCCACGCCCGCGGCGGGGCCCATGCCGGCCACGATGCCGACGGTCATCGCGGGCACGGCGCCAGCGGACGGGTTTGCAGTTTCAGTCATCTCGTCATCCCAACAATCACTCGCATGGTGCGCAATTCATGCAACAGGCGCTGCCTCACCCATCAGAAGGCCGCGGAGCAGGCCAAGCCAGCAGACGCCGTGGAACGGGCTTCGCCCGGCCACTGGCGTCGTCTCCCTGCCCGCCATGCGCGGCATGGCGAGAAAGGGGCTGAGGGCCGTGGCTCCGAGCCTGCCTGCGCAGGCTTGGACGTGCCCGAAGGGCTGCCGCCTCCGGCGGCTGCATGGAAGCGGCGCAGCCGCTCAGGGGGGTGTCATCTCAACATACTGGACATGGCAGAAAGGCCGTTGATCATCCGCACCGCCGATTCGGTATCGGGCGCGGTGAACCGCAGCGCGTCGGGCGCCGTGCGCTCCAGCGTGGGCCACTGGCAGAACAGGTCGGCCAGTGCCACCGACTGTGCCTCCAGGTCCACCGTGACGGGGCCGTCGATGCGGAACGGCCGGGCCTGGCCGGCCCGGGCCGCGGCCCGGGACACGCCGTCGCGGATGGCGGCGCAGGCGCTTTCGGGCGACAGGCTGATGCCGCTGTTGGCGCCCGTGGCGCGCTTGGTCTGCACGAACTGCGCGTGCGGGAACAGATCCCGCGTCTCCGCGATGAAGGCATCGTCGCCGGAAGCGGCGATGACCGGTGCGCCATAGGCCCCTGCGAGGGCGCCGTAGATGCCGGCCTCGCCCAGTTCGCGCCCGTTGAGCGAGATGCGGGCGAATGCGAAGCTGTTGATGGTGTGGGCCAGGATGCCGTGGGCCCGCGATTTCGCGTGGTAGCCGATGAAGCACACGCCATCCATGCCCAGCTCCACGCCCGCCACCATGCTCAGGTAGCGCGGCTTGCCCTGGATGGCCTGGGCGCGCGGATCGAGCAGGTCCGGCGGCATGTTGCGGAAGCCCCCGTGCGAATCGTTGACGAACACCTCGTCGGCGCCGCCGTCGAACGCCCCGGCGATGGCGGCATTCGCCTCCGCGGCCATGAGGCGCCGGGCGCGCTCGTATTCCGGGTTGCCGGCGCGCACCTGCTCGGGGTGGTAGATGCCGGCCACGCCTTCGATATCGACGGAGATGAGGATTTTCATGGAACGCTGCACTGGGCGGAAAAGGAAGGGTTGGGCGCGGGAGGGCTGCGGGCGGCCGTTTCAGCCGGCCCGGGAAAGCACGTCGCGCAGCGCGCGGCGGTAGTGCCCGTCCCTGCCGGTGACAGATTCCGCATGCCAGAGCGCGTGGACGATGGCCTGCTCCACGCTGTCGGCCGCGGCCTGGAACAGGCCGTCGAGCAGGGCTTCGTGCACCATCGCCACGGCCGGCATGGGCTCCTGCGGCAGGTGCGGCAGGGTGTAGGCGGTCGAGAACGCCAGAGCGATGTCGCCGCTGCCGTGGCCATAGACCGAGCCCGTGCGCGCGAGGCCTGCGGCGGCCCGCCAGGCCAGGCGGCGCAGCTGGCGGGCTTCCAGCGGCGCGTCGGTGGCCAGCACCATGATGATCGAGCCCTTCTCGGGCCCGGCCGCGGCGGCACGCGCCTCGGCCTCGATCCGGGCGGCCAGGGACGCGCCGATCGGCGCGCCGCCCCAGACGAGGTTCGGCAGCAGGCCGTAGTTGGCGAGCACCAGCGCACCCACGGTGAAGGTACCGCCGCCGTGCAGGGGCACGCGGCGCGACGCGGTGCCCACGCCGCCCTTGAACTGGAAGCTGGACATGCCCCGCCCCGCGCCCACCGCACCCTGGGCCACCTGCGCGCCCGCTCCGTCGCAGGCCGCGCGGTAGTGGCTCTCGCCGACGGCCATGCGCTGGATGTCGTTCAGGTAGCCGTCGTTGCACTCCAGCACCAGCGGATTGACGGTGGGCAGGGCGCGCCCGGTCTCGGGGTTGGCGCGCACGCAGTCGCGGATCTGCGCCTGCGCCAGCGCACCGACGGAGAAGGTGTTGGTGAGCGCGACCGGCGTCTCGAGCTGGCCCAGCTCTTCCAGTTGCACCAGGCCGATGCTCTTGCCGAATCCGTTGATGACCGCGGCGCCTGCCGGCACCTTGTGGCGGTACGGATCCTGCGCGTGGGGACGGATCACCGTCACGCCGGTCTGCACCGGGCCGTCGTCGAGCGTGGCATGGCCGACGGTGACGCCGGCCACGTCCGTGATCGCATCCAGGGGGCCCGCGTCCAGCAGGCCGATGCGCGGGAGTGCCGTGGCGGCGGGGTCGCGCACGTTCATGTCTGCCGGTCGATCTTGGGGTCCAGCGCGTCGCGCAGGCCGTCGCCCAGCAGGTTGAAGGCCAGCACCGTCAGGAAGATGGCGAGGCTGGGGAACAGCGCCACGTGCGGCGCGTTCACCATGTCGGCACGTGCCTCGTTGAGCATGGCGCCCCACTCCGGCGTCGGCGGCTGCGCGCCCATGCCCAGGAACGACAGGCTGGCCGCCGTGATGATCGAGGTGCCCACGCGCATGGTGAAGTACACGACGATGGAGGAGATGGTGCCCGGCAGGATGTGCCGCACGATGATGGTCCAGTCCGAGGCGCCGATACTGCGCGCGGATTCGATGTAGGTCATCTGCTTGAGCACCAGCGTGTTGCCGCGCACCAGCCGCGCGAAGGCCGGCACGCTGAACACCGCCACGGCCACCACCACGTTGGTCATGCTGCTGC
Organism: Acidovorax sacchari; assembly: GCF_042847045.1. Classification (NCBI taxonomy): domain Bacteria; kingdom Pseudomonadati; phylum Pseudomonadota; class Betaproteobacteria; order Burkholderiales; family Comamonadaceae; genus Acidovorax; species Acidovorax sacchari. Next base: position 1,971,664 of record NZ_AP035783.1, on the reverse strand, counting down.
CCAGGATGGCGACCACGCCCAGCGCCAGCAGGATGCCGGGGAAGGCGAACAGCACGTCGGAGATGCGCATCACGATGCGGTCCCACCAGCCTTCGTAGTAGCCGGCGAGCAGGCCCAGCGTGGTGCCGATCAGGCAGCCGATCGCCACCGAGAGGAAGCCCGCGGCCAGCGAGATGCGCGCACCCATCAGGATGCGGCTGAAGATGTCGCGGCCCAGCGGATCGACGCCGAACCAGTGCATGGCCGAGGGGCCGTCGTTGATCCGGTCGTAGTCGAAGAAGTTCTCCGCGTCGAACGGCACGATGGCCGGGGCCAGCACGGCCACGGCGACGAGCAGCACGACGAACACCAGCGCGGCCACGGCGACGTGCTGCTTCTTGAATTTGCGCCAGAACTCGCGCCAGGGCGTGCGCACCGTGGAGGCGCCGGCGGCGGGGGCCACCGAGGCCGCCGCGAGCTGGGCTGCGTCGGGCGGCGTGGGAATGGAGGGCGTGGTCATACCGGGTCTTCGTCCGTGGGAGGGTTGCGGTCCGCGCGCTTCACTTGTAGCGGATGGTCGGGTTGATGAAGCCGTAGAGCATGTCCACCACCAGGTTGATGAGGATGAACTCCAGCGAGAAAAGCAGCACCAGGGTCTGGATGACGGGGTAGTCGCGCATGGTCACGGCGTCCACCAGCAGGCGCCCGAGGCCGGGCCAGTTGAAGACCGCCTCCACGACGATGGAACCGCCCAGCAGGAAGCCGAACTGCAGGCCCATCATGGTGACGACCGGGATGAGCGCGTTGCGCAGGCAGTGCTTGAGCACCACGGTGCGCTCGTTGAGGCCCTTGGCGCGGGCGGTGCGCACGAAGTCCTCCTGCACCACCTCGACGAAGGAGGCGCGCGTGAAGCGGGCCATCACGGCGGCCACCGCGGCGCCCAGCGTGATGGAGGGGAGGATGTAGTGCTTCCAGCTGTCGGCGCCCACGGTGGGCAGCCAGCCGAGCTGCACCGAGAACACCTGCATGAGCGTCATGCCGAGCGCGAAGGCGGGAAAGGAAATGCCGGACACCGCGAGCGTCATGCCGAGCCGGTCGGGCCAGCGGTTGCGGTACACGGCCGACAGGATGCCGATGCCCATGCCCAGCACCACGGACCAGGCCATGGCGGCGACGGTGAGCAGCAGCGTGGGCATGAAGCGCTCGCCGATCTCGGCCGCCACCGGGCGGCGGGTGCGGATGGACGTGCCGAAATCCCCCTGCACCATGCGCGAGAAGAAGTGCACGAACTGCTCGGGCAGGGGCTTGTCCAGGCCCAGCTCCTGCCGGACGAGCTGTACGGTGGCTTCGTCGGCGTCCACGCCCGCGGCCAGGCGCGCGGGATCGCCCGGCAGCATGTGGACGAAGAGGAACACCAGTACCGCCACGATCAGCAGCGTGGGCAGCAGCCCCAGCAGTCGTTTGAGGAAATAGTTCAGCATGATGCGGCGCTGCGGTGCGCAGCGAGGGGAAAACGGGAACGGGAAAAAAGCCCCCCGCGGCGCGCGGGGGGCGGCATGCCGGATGCCTTTACTTCAGCGAGATCTCGTCGCTGTTGATGTTGCCGTCGGGCATCACGTAGACGCCGGAGAGGCGCTTGGAGTGCGCGTAGAGCACTTCCTCGGTCACCAGCGGGATGCGCGGCAGGTCCTTGGCGAGCTGCTCCTGCGCGGTCTTGTAGAGCGCAGCGCGCTCGCTCCCGTCGGTGGTGAGCAGGGCCTTGGCGATGGACTCATCCACGACGGGGTTGCTGTAGAACGCGTAGTTGGCCAGCTTCGGCGCCCACGATTCGGTCGAGAACAGCGGGCGCAGCGCCCAGTCGGCCTCGCCGGTCGAGGACGACCAGCCGATGTAGTAGAGACGTGCCTTGGCGGTCTTGGGATCGGGCCAGGCATCGACCAGTTCCGCACGCTTGCCGGGCTCCAGCGCTTCCACCGACACCTTGATGCCCACCTGCTGCAGCTGCTGCTGCAGGAACTGGATCACCTTCTGGCTGGTGGTGTTGTTGTAGCCGCTCCACAGCGTCGTCTCGAAGCCGTTGGGATAGCCGGCCTCCTTCAGCAGCTCCTTGGCTTTAGCGACGTTGTAGGGGATCGGCTGCATCTTCACCGCGTACTCAACGCCCTGCGGCACGAAGCCCTGGGCCGGGAAGGCGTAGCCGTTGAAGGCCACCTTGGAGAGCGCCTCCTTGTTGATGGCGTAGCCGATGGCCTCGCGCACCTTCAGGTTGTCGAAGGGCTTCTGCAGCAGGTTGAACGTCAGGAAGCGCTGGATGATGGACGGCGCCGTCACCACTTCCACCTTGTCGCTCTTCTTCAGCGTGGCGACCTGCTCATAGGGCAGCGTGAAGGCGAAGTCGGCCTCGCCCGTCTGCAGCATGGCGGCGCGGGTGTTGTTCTCGGTGACGGGCTTCCAGGTGATCTGGTCGACCTTGGGATAGCCCTTCTTCCAGTAGTTCGCGAACTTCTTGCCCACGATGGCTTCGGTCTGCTTCCATTCGACGAACTCGAACGGACCGGTGCCCACGGGGTGGAAGGCGATGTCCTTGTTGCCCCACTTGGCGAGCGCGGCCGGCGAGATCATCGCGGCCGAGGCGTGGCCCAGCGCGTTGATGAAGGGGCCGAAGGGCTCCTTGAGCGTGATGCGCAGGGTCTGCGGGTTCACGGCCTCGACCTTGGCGACGCGGTTGAACTGGTTGGCGCGCAGCAGGCGGTTGGCCGGGTCCATCACGCGGTCCAGGTTGGCCTTGGCCGCGGCGGCGTTGAAGTCGGTGCCGTCGTGGAACTTCACGCCCGAACGCAGCTTGAAGGTGTACACCAGGCCGTCCTTGGAGACCTCATAGCTCTCGGCCAGCACGTTCTTGAGCTTCATGTCCTTGTCGAACGCGAACAGGCCTTCGTAGAAGCTCTTGGTGACGGCCGTGGTGATCGTCGTGTTCGTGTTGTACGGGTCCAGCGTCTCGGGCTGCTGGTAGATGGCCAGCACGGCGTTGCCGGCGGCCAGGGCCGAGCCGGTGGCGGACAGGGCGACCAGCGCCAGCAGGCTGGCGGCGACGCGACGGGAAGCGGGGGTCTTCTTCATGGTGGACTCCGGTTGGGAAAGGAACATCAATACAGGTTGGCGATGGGGTGGCGCGCCACGAAATGGCCCGGTCCCACTTCCACCAGCGGCTGCACCGCGGGCTCGTCGCCGATGGAGCGGATGGGGCTGGGAATGTCGCCGTCCAGCAGCGCGCGCTTGAGGTGGCGGCGCGCCGGATCGGCGATGGGCACGGCGGCCATGAGCTTCTTCGTGTAGGCGTGCTGCGGGTTCTCGAAGATCGCGCGGCGGGGGCCGATCTCCACGATCTGGCCGAGGAACATCACCGCCACGCGGTGGCTGATGCGCTCCACCACCGCCATGTCGTGCGAGATGAAGAGGAAGGCCACGCCGAGCTCGCGCTGCAGGTCCAGCATCAGGTTGACGATCTGCGCCTGGATGGAGACGTCGAGCGCCGAGACGGATTCGTCGGCCACCACCACCTTGGGGTTGAGCGCCAGGGCGCGTGCGATCGCGATGCGCTGGCGCTGGCCGCCGGAGAACTCGTGCGGATAGCGCTGCGCATGCTCGCGCGGCAGGCCCACCTTCTCCATCAGCCAGTCCACGCGGGCCTGGGCCTCTTCGCGGGTTCCGATCCTGTGCACCAGCAGCGGCTCCATGATCGAGAAGCCCACGGTGAGGCGCGGATCGAGCGAGGCGAACGGATCCTGGAAAATGAACTGGATGTCGCGGCGCAGCGCCTGCACCTCGGAGGTGGGCAGATCCAGGATGTTGCGGCCGCCGAACTCGATGGCGCCGCTCTGGCTCTCCACCAGGCGCAGCAGCGAGCGGCCGGTGGTGGACTTGCCGCAGCCGGACTCGCCCACCAGGGCCAGGGTCTCGCCCGGATAGAGGTCGAAGCTCACGCGTTCCACCGCATGCACGCGGCGCTTCACGCGGTTGAGCAGGCCGGCACGCAGGTCGAAGCGCGTCACCAGGTCCTTCACGCGCAGGATGGGCTGCGCGCCTGCCGGGCGGGTGTCCGCCGGCGTGGATTCGAGCACCGGCTGCGCCTGGACCGTGCCATCGGCGCCGAGCAGTTCGAAATGGCGCGGCAGGTCCGTGCCCTGCATGGCGCCCAGCTTGGGCACGGCCGACAGCAGGGCGCGGGTGTAGGCATGCTGCGGCGCGGCGAAGATGCGGTCCGAGGCGCCCTCTTCCACCTTGTCGCCGCGGTACATCACCAGCACGCGGTCGGCCACCTCGGCCACCACGCCCATGTCGTGGGTGATGAAGATCACGCCCATGTGCATCTCGTCCTGCAATTGCCGGATGAGCTGCAGGATCTGCGCCTGGATGGTCACGTCCAGCGCCGTGGTGGGCTCGTCGGCGATCAGCAGCTGCGGCTTGCACGACAGCGCCATGGCGATCATCACGCGCTGGCGCATGCCGCCCGAGAGCTGGTGCGGGAAACGGTCCAGCACGTTGCGCGCTTCGGGAATGCGCACCAGTTCCAGCATGCGCAATGCCTCGGCGCGCGCGGCAGCGCGGTCCTTGCCCTGGTGCACGCGGATGGATTCGGCGATCTGGTCACCCGCGGTGAACACCGGGTTGAGCGAGGTCATCGGCTCCTGGAAGATCATGGCCACGTCGGCGCCGCGCACGTCGCGCATCACGGCGTTGCCCGCGCGGGCCACGTCCAGCACCTGGCCATTGCGGCGGCGCAACGCCACCGAACCGCCGATGATCCGTCCGCCGCCGTGCTCCACGAGCCGCATCAGCGCCAGCGAAGTGACGGACTTGCCCGAGCCCGATTCGCCCACGATGGCCAGGGTCTCGCCGCGGTCCACGTGGAAGGAAAGGTTGCGCACGGCGTCCACCGTGCGCTCGGAATTCGCGAAGCGGATGGTGAGGTCGTCCACGGCCAGCACGCGCTGCTCGGGCAGGACGAGGGTCGAGGGAGAGGTCGGGGCGTTGGATTTCATGGGAGCCGGGAGGAAATGCGGTCGTTGGCGGCGTACAGGCGAAGGCCGGGTGCTCAGCGGTAGATGAAGGTCTCGGGCGATGCGCCCACGCGGGCCAGGCCGCGGTACATGCCTTCGGTGTTGAACGGCAGGCAGACGTTGCCCAGGCGGTCCACGGCGACCAGGCCGCCGGTGCCGCCGATGGCGGCCAGGGCGCCGTGCACCACGGCATCGGCGGCCTGCGCGAGGCCGAGGCCACCGTAGGCCATGCGCGCGCACACATCGTGTGCGGCCGCCACGCGGATGAAGCTCTCGCCATGGCCGGTGCAGGAAATGGCCGCGGTACGGTCGTCGGCATAGGTGCCCGCGCCGATCAGCGGGCTGTCGCCCACGCGGCCGGGGCGCTTGTTGGTCATGCCGCCCGTGGAGGTGGCGGCGGCGAGGTGCCCGTGCGCGTCCAGCGCCACGGCGCCCACCGTGCCCATCTTGCGGTCTTCGTCGAGCGCGCGGCCCGCCAGCGCCGCGGCGCCGTCGTGGTCCAGCACGGCGCCGCGCTGGCTGGCGCGCGCGGCCTCCAGCTGCGCGCGGCGCGCATCCGTCGAGAAATGCGATGGCTCCACCATCGCCAGGCCCGCGTCGCGCGCCATGCGTTCGGCGCCGTCGCCGGCCATGAGCACGTGCTGGCCGTGCTGCATCACCGCACGGGCGGCCAGCACCGGGTTGCGCACATGCGCCACGCCCGCCACGGCGCCGGCGGCCAGGCTCGCGCCGTCCATCACCGCGGCATCCAGTTCATGCGTGGCATCGGAGGTGAACACCGCGCCGTGGCCGGCGTTGAACAGCGGGCATTCCTCCAGCAGGCGCACGGCTTCGCACACCGCATCCACCGCGCTGCCGCCCCGCGCGAGCACGGCCTGCCCCGCGCGCAGCACATCCTGCAGCGCAGCGTGGTAGGCCTGCTCCTGCGCAGGGCTGATGTGCGCGCGGCTCAGCGTACCTGCACCGCCGTGGATGGCGATCACCGGCGCGGCGGGAGTCGAAGGGGATGCGTGGAAAGCGTTCATGCGGGCAGGCGGCGGCAGGGCAAAAGAAGGGCGGGACGGCGAACGGGAAGCGAAAAAGGCAGCGGGGCGCGCGGACTCAGCGCCCGGGGCCCCGTGGGACGGGCCGGAGCTCCGCCTTGCGGATTCCGGCTTCGGAAGATCGCGGCGAGAGCCGGCTGTGCGAGCTGTCGTGAAGCCACGGCAACACCGCCTCGGTCATGCGCGCGGCGGTCTTCACGGACTCGCGGGACTGGTGCGCCACGGCGCTGGTGAGCGCCTCGATCAGCGCCAGCGCCGAGGATTCGGAGTTCGCCGCGTACTGGTTCTCGGTCTGAGCGAACAGGCAGACGCGCGCGAACGGCACGAGCGGCGAGCGCGCACCGTCGGTGAGCGCCAGCACGGGAACCCCGCGCTCGAAGGCGCCCTGCGCCAGCACGACGGTGTCGGTGAGATAGCGCGGATAGCTGATCGCGACGAACAGGTCTTCGGCCCCCATGCGCGGCAGCAGGCGCGCGCCGTACGACGCGCCGCCCACGCCCGAGAGCAGGTGCACGTTGTCGCAGTACGCGTCCAGCCCGCGCTGCAGCAGGCCGGCCAGCCAGCCGCTCGCACCGAAGCCCGCCAGGTAGATGCGCCGCGCACCCAGCAGCGCCTGCACCGCGGCCTCGCAGGCAGCAGGGTCCAGCGCCTCGCGCGTGGCGGCGATGTTGCGCTGGCTTTCTTCCAGCGCAGCCGCGAACACGTCGCGGATGGACGTTGGCTTTTCCAGCTTGATGCGCATCTTCTCGATGGGCGCCAGCATGGCCTCGAAACCCTTGACCAGCTCGGCGCGCAGCATCGGGTACCCATCCAGGCCCACGGCCCGCGCGAAGCGGTTGGCCGTGGCGATGGACACCCCCACCGCCGACGCCAGTTCGTCGATCGGCATCGTGGCCGCCTGCAGCGGATGCGCGAGCACGTAGTCCGCCATCTGCTGGTGCGAACGCGTCAGCGTGGGACGCGCGCGGCCGATGCGGATCGCGATCGACACGGCTTCGCTGGCGGTTTCGGGAAGGTCGGACATGGGGTGGAGGTGTTGATAAAAAATTTACAACGGCGCCATATTAAAGAAAAAAATCAATCATTCAAAGCGATTTCGCCACTGCACCCGCATGGTGCGGCGCAGCAAGAAAAAGGCCCCCATGCGGTGCATGGAGGCCCTGAAATGCGGCACGCTGCCGCAATGGGGGAAACCCTGAAAACAAGGTGCGCAGGTTTTATTCCGCCTGGATATTCGCGGCCTTCACCACCTGCGCCCAGTTGGCGAGGTCGGCCTTCACGCGCGCACCCAGTTGCTGCGGTCCCTGGTAGTCCGCCGTGGCGCCCTGCTCCTGCGCCTTCTGCTGGAACGCGGGGTTCTGCACCACGGTCCGCACGTCGGCCACCAGCCTGTCCACCACGGCGCGGGGCGTGGCGGCCGGCGCGAACAGCGCGAACCAGGACGTGGCGTCCACCTTCGGATAGCCGGCTTCGGCCGTGGTGGGCACGTTGGGCAGGCTGGGCAGCCGCTCCCTGCCCGTGACGGCCAGCACGCGCAGCTTGCCCGACTGGATGTGCGGCATGAAGGGCGGCGCCGTGCCGAAGGTCAGGTCCACCTGCCCGCCCAGCAGGTCCTGCAGCGCGGGGCCGGTGCCCTTGTAGGGCACGTGCACCATCTTCACGCCGCCCTGCTGCTCCAGCATCGCGCCCGTCACGTGCTGCAGCGAGCCATTGCCCGACGAGGCGTAGTTGAGCTTGCCGGGATTCGCCTTCGCATAGGCGATCAGCTCGCCCAGCGTCTTCACGGGCAGGCCGTCGCGCACCACGATGATCTGCGGTGCGGAGAGCACGTTGGCCACGGGCTGGAAGTCGCCCATGTCCCAGGTCTTCTGCGCCGTGAGCAGCGGCGAGATGACGTGGTAGCCCGAATACTGCATGAGCAGCGTATAGCCGTCCGGCTCCGCGCGCTTGACCGCGCCGGCCGCGATGTTGCCGTTGCCACCGCCCTTGTTGTCCACCACCACCGACTGGCCCAGCACCGGCCCCAGCGCCTGTGCCAGCATGCGCGCCGACAGGTCGGTGGTGCCGCCGGCCGCGGTGGGCACGACGAGAGTGACCGGCTTGGAGGGGTAGTTGCCCTGCGCCGCCGCGGCCAGCGGCAGGGCCGCGCAGGCGGCCAGGGCGGCCAGCGCGAGCCGGCGTGGGAGGGAATGTCGCATGTCGATGTCTCCTGGGTTGTTATCTGTTTCGTTGCGTGGCGACGCGCCCCGTCAATCCACGGTGGCGCCGGTTTCCTTCACCACGCGCGCCCACTGCGGCAGTTCCGCCTGCACCAGCGCACCGAGCTGCGCGGAAGTGCCCTTGAACGGCTCGCAGCCCACGCCGGCCAGCTTGTCCACCACGTCCTTCTGGTCCAGCGCGCGGGCCACCTCGGCCTGCAGGCGCGCGACGATGGGCGCGGGCGTGCCGGCCGGCGCGAACAGCGCGTACCAGGGCGACTGGCCGAAGCCCGGCAGCGTCTGGCCGATCGTCGGCACGCCGGGCAGCGCGGCCACGGGGCGGCTGTTGACCACGCCCAGCACCTTGAGCTTGCCGGCCTTGATGAACGCGATGCAGGAAGGCAGGCTCTGTACCGACAGCGGCACCTGCCCGCCCGCCACGTCCGTCGCCGCGGCGGCAGAGCCCTTGTAGGGCACGTGCTGCAGCCGGATGCCCGCGGCCTTCTGCAGCATCTCGCCGATCAGGTGGTTGAGCGTGCCGTTGCCTGCCGAGGCGATCGCATATTCCCCGGGTCTGGCCTTGGCGAGCGCGATGAGGCCCGCGATGTCGTTCGCGGGAAACGACGGGTGCGCGACCAGCACGTAGCCCGCCGTGGCCACGGGCGCGACCGGCTCGAAATCCTTCACCGGATCGAAGCCGGGATTGCGGTAGAGCGCCGGCCCGATCACGTGCGCACTGTCGGCCGTGAGCAGCAGGGTGTAGCCGTCGTGCCTGGCGCGCGCCGTGGCCGCGGTGGCGAGCGCGCCGCCCGCGCCGGGGCGGTTGTCCACCACCACGCTCTGGCCCATCTGCTCGGACAGGCGCTGCGCCACCACCCGGGCGATCGCGTCGTTGGCGCCGCCGGCGGCCTGCGGCACGATCAGCGTGATGGGCTTGGAGGGATAGCCGTCCTGCGCCCGGGCGAATGGAACGGGGGTGCAGAGGGTGGCGGCGAGCGCCTGCAGCGCGCGGCGGCGCGGCAGGCGGCCGGCAAGGGAGGGAAGCGTGGGCATGGTGTGTCTCCTGTCGTCGTAGTGCTTTTTCTGGTTCGTTATGCCTGGCGTTGGCGCCGCCGCTGCGGCGGCCTCGGTCGGTTCCTAGCGCGCCATCGCCCGCTCCCGGATGGCCTCGAAATCCGCGGGCACCGGGTGCAGGTCCAGGCGCCGCCCGGCCTTGGCGAGCTGGCCGGGGATGTCGTGGCCGATGAGCCCAGGCAGCCGCCGCGCGGCCGCGAGCAGTGCCGGCAGGTCCACGCCCGTGTCGTAGCCCATGAGCTCCAGCGCATGCACCACCTCTTCGCTGCAGACGTTGCCCGAGGCACCCGGCGCATAGGGGCAGCCGCCCAGCCCGCCCAGCGAGGCGTCGAACCGGTCCGCGCCCGCGTCGATCGCCGCCAGCACGTTGGCCAGGCCCATGCCGCGCGTGTTGTGGAAGTGCAGCGTGAAGGCCGTCGCAGGCCAGCGGGCGCGCGCCGCGGCCACCAGCGCCGCCACCTGCGAAGGGTGCGCCATGCCGGTGGTGTCGCACAGCGTGATGCCGCCCACGCCCAGGTCGGCGAAGCGCTGTACCCAGCCGAACACCTCGGCCTCGGCCACGTCGCCCTCCATCGGGCAGCCGAACACGCACGAGAGGGACACGTTCACCGCTACGCCCGCGCCCTGCGCCGTGGCCACCACCCGCGCGAGCGAGGCGAACGACTGCGCGCGCGTCATGCGCAGGTTGGCCAGGTTGTGCGTCTCGCTGGCGGACATCACCAGGTTGAGTTCATCGGTGCGCGCCTCGATCGCGCGCTCCGCGCCGCGCACATTGGGCACCAGCGCGGCATAGACCACGCCCGGGCGGCGCGCGATCTCCCGCATCACGATCTCCGCGTCGCGCAGCGCCGGGATCGCGGTGGGCGACACGAAGGCCGTCACCTCGATCTTGGAAAGTCCCGTGTCCGACAAGGCGTCCACCAGCGCGATCTTGTCTTCGGTGGGCACGAAGGCCTGCTCCATCTGCAGGCCGTCGCGCGTGCCCACTTCCTGCATGTGGATGCGGTGGCCCGCACCGCGCCACACCGTGCTGGTCGCATTCATTGCACCACCCCCTTCTCGCGCAGCAGCGCGATCTGGGCGTCGCTCAGGCCGGCCTCGCGCAGCACCGCGTCGGTGTCGTCGCCCAGCCTGGGCGCGCTGGAGCGGATGGTGCCCGGGGTGGCCGAGAGCTTGGGCACGATGCCCGGCACCTCCACCGTATAGCCGTCGCGCGTCGCCTGCGGCAGCAGCATGCCGCGGGCGCGGTAGTGCGGGTCTTCCGCGATGTCCCGCGCCGTATAGACCTTGCCGGCGGGCACGCGCGCGGCAGCGAGCGTTTCCATCACCTCGGCCACGGTGCGCTGCGCCGTCCAGGCGCCGATCGCGGCGTCGATCTCCTGCACGCGCGCCACGCGGCCGGCATTGCTCGCAAGATCGGGCGCCGCGGCGAGGTCCGGCCGGCCGATACCCTCCATCAGCCGCCGGAAGATGCTGTCGCCATTGCCCGCCACCAGCACCCAGCCGTCCGTGCAGGGGTAGGCGTTGGAAGGGGCGATGCCCGGCAGCGCGCTGCCCGCGGCGTCGCGCACCGCGCCGAAGGCGCTGTATTCGGGAATGAGGCTTTCCATCACGTTGAACACCGCCTCGTGCAGCGCCACGTCGATCACCTGCCCCTGTCCGCCATTCACCTTGCGGTGGTAGAGCGCCGTGAGCACGCCGATGGCGCCGTGCAGCGCCGCCAGCGTGTCGCCGATCGACACCCCCACGCGCACGGGCACGCGGCCCGGCTCGCCCGTCAGGTGCCGCAGGCCGCCCATGGCCTCGCCGATCACGCCGAAACCCGGCAGGTCGCGGTAGGGCCCCGTCTGGCCATAGCCCGAGATGCGCAGGATGACCAGCCCGGGGTTGAGCGCGTGCAGTTCCTCGGGCGACATGCCCCAGCCTTCCAGCGTGCCGGGGCGGAAATTCTCGATCAGCACGTCGGCCTCGGCGATCAGCCGGCGGGCGATGTCCTGCCCTTCCGGCAGGCGCAGGTCCAGCGCCACCGAGCGCTTGTTGCGCGACTGCACCTGCCACCAGACCGACGTGCCGTCCTTGAGCATGCGCCAGTTGCGCAGCGGATCGCCCGTGCCGGTGGCCTCGATCTTCACCACCTCGGCGCCGAATTCGCCCAGGGTCTTGCCGCAGAACGGCCCGGCGATGAGCTGGCCCATCTCGATCACCCGTACGCCGGCCAGGGCCGCGGGGGTCGTCGGGGTGGCAGACGGGGCGGATGCCTGCGCGCCCCTTGATTCCATGGATGTCGTCTCCTGCATGGCGCGCATCATGCCCAGCACCGGCACGGCCGCAAAACGCCCAATCGAGAAGGTGCCATCGCAAAACGGCATGGCAGACTGTCGCCCATGAAACTCGATCCCGTGTCCCTGCGCCTCTTCGTGGCGGTGATGGAAGAGAACGCCATCGCCCGCGCCGCCGCGCGCGAGCACATCGCCGCCTCGGCCGCCAGCCGCCGGCTCGCGGAACTGGAGGACGCCCTGGGCGTGGACCTGTTCGCCCGCAGCAACCGCGGCAGCGAGCCCACGGCCGCCGCCTATGCGCTGCTGCACATGGCGCGCGGCGTGCTCAACGACCTGGACGGCATCGCCGCGCAGATGGGCGACTTCCGCGCCGGGGTGCGGGGCCAGGTGCGTGTGGTGGCCAACATCTCGGCCATCACCCAGTTCCTGCCCGGGGACCTGCAGCGCTTCATGGCGGCCCACCCCCAGGTGCAGGTGCGGCTGGAGGAGCAGATCAGCAGTGCCATCGCCCGTTCCGTGGCGGAAAACGCGGCCGACATCGGCATCCTCAACCACGGCAACTACGGCGACCGCGTCGCGCTGCTGCCCTACCGGGAGGACGAGCTGGTGCTGGTGGCGCCGCGGGGCCACGCCCTGGCGCGGCGCCGCAGCGTGCGCCTGGCCGAGGCGCTCCATTGCGACTTCGTCGGCGTGCATCCGGGCAGTGCCATCAACAATCTGCTCACGCGCGCCGCCGCGGACGCCGGCCGGCCCCTGCGGCTGCGCATCCAGGTGACCAGCTACGACGCGCTCTGCCTGATGGTGTCCGCCGGGCTGGGCGTCGGCGTGCTGCCGCGCGGCAGCGCCCGGCTCTACCTGGGCACGCTGCCGCTGCGCACCGTGGCGCTGGCCGAGCCCTGGGCGCGGCGCCAGCTGTCGCTGTGCGTGCGGGCGGGCGACGCGCTCTCCAGCGCGGCCCGGCTGCTCGTGGACCACCTGCGTGCGGCGCCGCCCGCGGAGGCCGCGCCATGACCGCCGCCCCGCCCCTTTCCTGGGACCTCTTCTGCCGCGTCATCGACAACTTCGGCGACATCGGCGTCTGCTGGCGCCTCGCGGCCCAGCTCGGCGCGCAGGGCCACCGCGTGCGGCTGTGGACCGACGACGCCACCGCCCTCGCCTGGATGGCCCCGGAAGGCGCACCGGGCGTGCAGGTGCTGCCCTGGCCCGCCGCCGGACCGATGTCCGCCGGACCGGGCGACGTGCTCGTCGAGGCCTTCGGCTGCGACATCCCCGAGGCCTTCCTTTCCCGCCTGCCCGCCGCCGACGGACTGCAGGCCGCGCGGCGCCCCGTGTGGATCAACCTGGAATACCTTTCGGCCGAGGCCTATGTCGAGCGCAGCCACTGCCTGCCCTCGCCGCTCTTCTCCGGCCCCGGCGCCGGGCGCACCCGCTGGTTCTTCTACCCGGGCTTCACGCCGCGCACGGGCGGCCTGCTGCGCGAGCCGGACCTGGCCGCGCGCCAGGCGGCCTTCGACCGCACCGCCTGGCGCCTCCGCCACGGCGTGGCCGCGGATGCGCTGGCCGTCTCGCTGTTCTGCTATGAGCCCGCGGGGCTGCCTGCCCTGCTGCGCCGCCTCTCGGAGCAGCCGCGCTCCCACCTGCTGGCCACCCCGGGGCGCGCCACGGCCGCCGTGCGCGCCGCGCTGGCGGGCGAGCCGGCCGGAAAGGCACCGCCCCCTGCTGGGCCCATGGTCACCTATCTGCCGCATTGCCCGCAGCCCGGATTCGACGAGATGCTGTGGGCCTGCGACCTGAACGCCGTGCGCGGCGAAGACTCGCTGGTGCGCGCGCTCTGGGCCGGCCAGCCCTTCGTCTGGCACATCTACCCGCAGGACGATGGCGCGCACCACGCCAAGCTCGACGCCTTCCTCGACTGGCTGCAGGCACCGGCCGCGCTGCGGCATTTCCACCACGCCTGGAACGGCATGGCGGACCCGGCCGCCCTGCCCCCGCTCACGGCCGCCCACCTGGGCGAGTGGCGCGACTGCGTGCGGGCGGCACGCAGCCGCCTGCACGCGCAGGACGACCTCGTGACGCAGTTGCTCGGGTTCGTCCAGGAAAAAAGCTAAAATCCAGGGTTTTGCGCCCAAAAGGGGCGGCACGCGTAGTTCCGCATGCCGGCCGGCGCATCCCCCCCGCCGCGGAACCTGCCCGGCGCCCTTGCCGCACCGCCGCGCTCGCAGCCGGCCTTCGGCGGGCGCTCCGGTGCGTTGAGCGGCCACAACCCAGGCAGACCTGCTATGAAAATCGCTCAAGAAATCCGCGCCGGCAACGTGATCATGCACGGCAAGGACCCGATGATCGTCCTGAAGACCGAATACGCACGCGGCGGCCGCGGCGCCGCCACCGTGCGCATGAAGCTCAAGGCCCTGCTGAACAACATGGGCACCGAAGTGGTGTTCAAGGCCGACGACAAGATCGACAACGTGATCCTGGACAAGAAGGAGTGCACCTACTCCTACTTCGCCGATCCGATGTACGTCTGCATGGACTCCGAGTACAACCAGTACGAAGTCGAAGCCGAGAACATGGGCGACGCGCTGAACTACCTGGAAGACGGCATGTCCGTCGAAGTGGTGTTCTACGACGGCAAGGCCATCTCGGTCGAGCTGCCCACCAGCGTCGAGCGCGAAATCACCTGGACCGAGCCCGCCGTCAAGGGCGACACGTCCGGCAAGGTGCTCAAGCCCGCCAAGATCGCCACGGGCTTCGAAGTGCCGGTGCCCCTGTTCGTGAACCAGGGCGACAAGATCGAAATCGACACCCGCACGGGCGAATACCGCAAGCGCGTCTGAGCAGGTTGCGCGCCACGCGGCGCGCCCCTCTCGTTCACCCTGAAAAGGCACCTGCCATTCACATGGCTGGTGCCTTTTTCGTTGCACGGCCAGGGCCGGCGCGTGAGGGCTCAGGGGTGTTCGATCAGCAGGACTGCCGTGGTGTGCGGCTCGAGCGCCTCGAACACATGCCTCGCATCAGCCGCATAACGGGCGTAGTCCCCCGGGGCCAGCTCCACCGGCCGGTCGGCCGGTCCGACACGGGCGCGGCCGCTGCACAGCACGACATGCTCGACCGTACCGGGCAGATGGCTGTCCGATGCCCGGGGTTCTCCAGGCTGCACCGCCAAGCGGTAAAGATCACGTTGCATACCGGCGGGACACACTGCCAGGAGCGTTGCGGCGTAGTTCGCCTGCTCGGACGCCAGCGCCACGCCTTCGTTCGCACGGACGACATGCACGTGGGCCGAGGGCTCGGCGATCAGCCGCGTCACCTGCACCCCCAGGGCCGTCGCCAGCGACCAGAGTGTTTCCAGGCTGGGGTTGCCGCTGCCGGCTTCCAGCTGCGACAGGGTGGATTTGGCGATCTGGGCGCGCTTGGCCAATTCCGACACGGAAAGGCCCAATCGCTCCCGTTCACGCCGGACGGCGGAGGCCAGCAGGTCGATCGGCGATGACAGGGGTAAGGGCGCCATGTTTCCCATCCAACAAATCAAACAATCGTTCGACTTGACGAACGAACAGCAAAAATCCATCATATCGCCCAATTGTTCTCTTTGACGAACAACAGAGCGAATACCCCTTTTCCATTTGGCACCGATCCCGGTGCGACCCGTACGGAGTCCGCCAATGAACCCGAGAACCGCCGGCATGGTGCAGATGGCCACGGCGATGGTTATCGCCGGCACCGTAGGCTGGTGCGTACTGCTGACCGGAATGCCGGCGGCTTCGGTGGTGTTCTGGCGCTGCGCATTCGGGGCCCTGGCACTTGCATGGATCTGCCTCGGCAGACATCGGACAGGCATTCGTGGCATCGGCCTGCGGCAGGCAGGCATGGCAGCCCTCGGTGGCGTGGCGCTCGCCGCCAGCTGGGCCCTGCTCTTCGCAGCCTATTCGCATGCTTCCATCGCCATTGCTACCGTCACCTACCACACCCAGCCTTTCATGCTGGCAGCTCTCGGCGCGCTGTTCTTCGGCGAAAGGATGACACCTTCACAAGGAGGGTGGCTGGGCCTGGCATTCGTCGGGCTGGTGCTCATCGTCATCGGCGGAACGACATCCGGCGTGCCGCCGTCCGCCTACCTGTCCGGGTTCGGGCTCGCGCTGGCAGCCGCATTTTTCTACGCGCTGGCGGCCGCCGTCACCAAAAAACTGCACGATGTGCCAGCCCGGCTGATCGTGCTGGTCCAGCTCATCGTGGGCAGCGTGCTTCTGCTGCCGTTCGCCACCCTGCCCACGGGCGCCTCGGCGCCGGCAGTCTGGGCCCTGCTGGCCGCGATCGGGGGCATCCACACGGGCCTCATGTCCACACTGCTCTACAGCGCCATCCAGAAGCTGCCGACGTCCACAGTCGGCGTGCTGTCGTTCCTCTATCCCATCGTGGCCATTCTGGTCGATGCCTGGGCGTTCGGGCACTGGCTCGGGCCGGTGCAGATCAGCGGCGCGGTAGCGATCCTGTGGGCCGTGGCGGGGACCCACTTCGGCTGGCGAATCGGATCCCTGCGCCGCTGAGCATGGCCCGGGCTGCAGGGGGGGCCGATAACGCCGTCAGGAAGGAAGAGACCGCAGCGCCGCGTCATGCGCGCGCCGGAGCAGGCGCCGGCGGATCAGGCCGCTCGCCGGCCTGATCAGCAACCAGTACAGGCGGAAGCGCCGCAGTGCCGCGCCATCGCCGCACCAGACGCGGGTGCGTGTGGTCAGCCGCGTCCCGGCGCCTTCCGGAACCACCGTGAAATTCATCACCAGCTTCGCGATGCCCGCCGGACTCAGAGCCTCGAAAGCCGCCGCGTCGCGCATCTCGACCAGCCCGTAGTCCGATTGCCAGAAGCGGCCCGCCAGCCCATACGCCAGTTCGCGGTCGCCCTCGCGCCCGAGGGGCGTGAAGTTGGCGATGCCGAAGGAGGGACGGTGCTGCAGGCGGGAGGCGAATCCCAGCCGCCCGGCAAGGCGGTTGGGCGTCTCGCGCAATGCGATCAATCCACGGGCGATCGGGTCGTCCAGCACTTCGGGACGACCGAGCACATCGAGCACGCGGGCCGGCGGGGCCGGGATGTGCCGGCTGTGCTCCTCTGCGAACTGGTGGTGGGGCAGGTAACGGTCGATCAGGCTCATGGGGCCATTATTGGGTCTGGCGATCCGCCCGTGCCGCCACCCAGGAAGTCGCCCCGGTGCAGGCGCACCCATGTCAGCGCGTCGGTGGGCACGAAGTCTTCCAGCCCCCTGCCAGGTGTGAATGGCCTGGCGAGGATCGCATCGGCCTCTTCGGGATGGGCCTCGAAATACCGGAACTTCGAGGCGATGCGCCGCCCCATCCCCGGGCCCATCGCGGCATCGACCTCGCGTTCGAACGCGTCGATGGACTGTGCGCGGTAGGCGACCGGCCGGCCGAGACCTGCGGCGATGCAGGCGGCCAGGCCATCGCCGCCAAGGCTCTGCGGTCCTGCGATGCGGTGGTCGCCCGTGCCACCGCGCTCCAGCAATGCGATCGCTGCGCGGGCGCAGTCGTCCACCGACGTCCAGGCGATGCGCTGGGACGATGCGATGGGCGGTGCGAAGATGCCGGCCCCGGCGATCTCCTGGCGCGCGGAAGGCTTGAGCAGATTGTCGAGGTACATCGTGGGACGCACCGTGGCAAAGGCCAGGCCGGCACGCCGCAACGCTTCTTCGACGAGGGCATTGCCGACGAAGCCGGGCTCCGCACATGGAGCGGGCCGGCTCGCGCTCGCAAGCGCGAGCACCACCGAGCGCAGGCCCGCAGCGGCCAACGCGATGGCCGCGCGGCCTGCCTGCGAGGCCATCGTACCGGCGGGGCCGGTGGGAATCCGGACCACGGCATGCCGCACGCCGATGCAGGCCTCCCGCAGGGAGGCCAGGTCGTCGAGATCCGCGCGGACCCATTCGACGCCCGCGGATGGATGTTCGGGAACGCGGGCCGGATCGCGCACCATCGCACGGACACGGAATCCCCGCGCCAAAGCCGCGCGCACGACCGCGCTGCCCTGTACGCCGGCGGCCAGATAGACGAGGACGACGGGCCTCGGGGAATGGGATGCATTCATGAACAGCTCCTTCGGCAAGGGCCCGAGGAAGCCGCATCAACGCCGATGGCTCCGAGCAGGCCCGCAAGGCGCACGGCGGCGCGGGACTGTCGGGTACCGCGCCTGTTCGGCGCGGACAGAACCTTCCCCGGGGTGGGGAAAGGGCTTGGGCCTACCCAGACCAAGCCTGCCATTTCGACGGGGCCAGTGTATCAGCGAAGGAATGCGGGCGGCCGTTCAGCGCTTTTCAGAACGATTCAGCCGCCCTTCAGCGCGCGGCGCCGGACACCGCCAAGAATGGCCCCGGAGCCTTTCTCCAGGGAGAACACACCATGACCATGACAGCCGACCGGACCCCGCCCATGCGCCTTGCGCGCCCCGCCTGCGGGCCCACCGCCGCGCCCCTGCTCGCCACGCTGCTTCTCGCCGCAGGGCTGCACACGGAAGGCGCGCAGGCCGAGCCGTGCCGCGCGATCGCATCCGTGCAGCAGAGCGGCGTATCGGCCAACAACAATGCCGCGGGCGGCCACCTCAACCAGCACATCTTCGGCGCCACGCCGCCGCAAGGCAGCAGCCAGGCAACCAAGACCCTGTTCTCCAGCGTTGACGAATACAAAGGCTTCTGGAACAACTACCTCGATCCGAAGAAATACACGGGCAACGCGGTCAATTGCTCGGGCAACAGCGCGCGGCAGAAGGTGACCGTCTACAGCGTGCTCAAGAAGGACCGGATCGGTGGCTTCAACTGCTCCGCCGCGGACGGCCAGGGCAGATGCACCACCAAGACGGCCTCGCAGTACTCGAACGTCCAGCTCGATTTCGAGGTGGTCGGCGGCCAGTGGATCCTCCTCACGGCCTATCCGACCAACTGAGGCCGGGCTATCGGCCAGCGGCCCGGCGGTACAGCCGCAGCGTGGCCAGCAGGCCGCAGACCGCGGCGGCCGTCATCCACCAGCCCGGCGCAGCCTTGTCGCCCGACCATTCGATCAGGCCCGTGGCGACGGCCGGCGTGAAGCCGCCGAACACCGCGGTCGCCAGGCTGTAGGCCAGCGAGAAGCCCACCGTGCGCACGTCCACCGGCATCACCTCGGTCAGCGCGACGACCATCGCGCCGTTGTAGCTCGCGTACAGGAAGGAAAGCCACAGTTCCACCTCCAGCATGCGCGCGAAATCGGGAGCGGCCACCAGCCACTTCAGGGCCGGATAGGCGGTGAAGATGGTCAGCACGGTGAAGGCCACCAGCAGCGGCTTGCGGCCCACGCGATCGGAGAGCGCGCCCATCACCGGCAGCCAGAAGAAGTTGGACAGCGCCACGCACAGCGTGACGATCAGCGCGTCCGTGGTGCTCAGGTGCAGCACGCTCTTGCCGAAGGTCGGCGTGTACACGGTGATGAGGTAGAACGACACGGTCGTCATCGACACCATCATCATCCCCGCGATCACCAGGCCCCAGTTGGACATGATCGAGCGGAAGATCTCGCGGGTGGAAGGACGGTGCTTGCGCGCCTTGAATTCCTCGGTCTCCTGCAGCGAGCGGCGGATGATGAACAGCACCGGCACGATCAGGCAGCCCACGAAGAACGGCACGCGCCAGTAGAAGTCGGCGATCTCCTGCGGCACGAAGGTCACGTTGAGCCAGTAGCCCAGCGCCGCGGCGACGATGATCGCCACCTGCTGGCTGGCCGACTGCCAGCTCACGTAGAAGCCCTTGCGTCCCGGCGTCGCCATCTCCGACAGGTACACGGAGACCCCGCCCAGTTCCACGCCGGCCGAGAAGCCCTGCAGCAGGCGCCCGATCAGCACCAGCAGCGGCGCCGCCAGCCCGATGGTGGCGTAGCCCGGCACGCAGGCGATCAGCAGCGTGCCCAGCGCCATCAGCGCCAGCGTCACGATCAGCCCCTGGCGGCGGCCCACGCGGTCCACATAGGCACCCAGGAAGACGGCGCCCAGCGGACGCATCAGGAAGCCCGCGCCGAAGGTCATGAACGTCAGCATGAGCGACGCGAACTCATTGCCCGCGGGGAAGAAGGCCTTGGAGATCTGCGTGGCGTAGAAGCCGAACAGGAAGAAATCGAACATCTCCATGAAATTGCCGCCCGTCACCCGCAGGACGGTGGCCAGCTTCGACGAAGCGGGCGCGGAAGGAGCGGCTTCGCTGCCGGAAGCCATGGAGGAATGGGTAGAGGGAGTCATGGGAGGCGGGAGGCACCGCCATCGACGATGGCGGCACGACCGGAAGTGGACACCCCGAAATTAGAGCCCAACCGTCAGCGAAAGCATTACGTGGAAATGCGTACGCCGCTCACCCCGTCAGCACGGCCCCCACCAGCCACACATTTGCCACCGAGATCACGCCGAACAGGCCCCAGGCCAGAACGCGCACCGCCCGGCCGCTGGCGAACGGCCCCATCACCGTGCGGTCGCTCGTGAACCGGAGCAGCGGCCACATCGCGAACGGCAGCTGGAAGCTCAGCACCACCTGGCTCAGCACCAGCATCTTCCCCACGCCCTCGTCGCCCAGCCACCACACGCCCACCAAGGCCGGCACCAGTGCGAGCACGCGCGTGATGAGGCGCCGCTGCCAGCAGGGAATCTTGAGCTGGAGGAAGCCTTCCATCACGATCTGTCCGGCGATCGTGCCCGTGAAGGTGGAACTCTGGCCCGACGCGAGCAGCGCGATGCCGAACAGCGTGGCGGCCAGCGCGCTGCCCACCAGCGGCTCGATCAGGCGGTAGGCGTCCGCGATGTCGGCCACGTCCTGGTGGCCATGGCGGTGGAAGGCACTCGCGGCCAGCACCATGATGGCCGCGTTCACCAGCAGCGCGAGCGACAGGGAAATCACCGCGTCCAGCGTGCAGAAGCGGATCGCCTCGCGGCGGCCGGCATCGCTGTCCTCCACCAGCCGGGTCTGCACCACCGAGGAATGCAGGTACAGGTTGTGCGGCATCACCGTGGCGCCCACGATGCCGATGGCCAAGTACAGCGCGCCCGGCTGCTGCAGCCGCTCCATGCTGGGCGCGAAGCCGATGGCCACCTCGGACCACAGCGGCTGGGCGAATGCCAGTTCCACCGCGAAGCAGCCGGCGATGGTGCCCACCAGCCCCAGCACGATCGCCTCCACCCGCCGGAAACCCGCGCCCTGCAGGCCCAGCACCAGCACCGTATCGAACGCGGTGATGCCGATGCCCACGGGAATCGACACCCCGAAGAGCAGGTGCAGCGCCAGCGCCCCGCCCAGCACCTCGGCGAGGTCGCAGGCGATGATGGCCAGCTCGGCCCCCGCCCACAGGAAGCGGTTGGCCGCGGGCCCGTAGCGCTCCCGGCACAGCTGGGCCAGGTCCTTCTGCGCGACCAGCCCCAGCCGCACGCACAGCGCCTGCAGCAGCATCGCCGCCAGGCTGGCCAGAAGCACCACGAACAACAGCTCGTAGCCGAACCGCGACCCCGCCTCGATGTCCGTCGCCCAGTTGCCCGGATCCATGTAGCCCACGGACACCAGCAGCCCCGGGCCGGCGTAGCGCAGCAGCTTCCGGTGGAACGGCAGGCCCGGATCGATGCGTACGGAACCCTTGACCTCCGAAGGGCAGAACGGTGCGGTGGCGGTGCGCGGGAGCGGGAAGAACATGCTGCGATCTTAGACAGCCGACAGGCGTCTGTGCGGCAAAAGTTGCTATCTCTTGGATAGCAGACTCACCACATCGGAGGCCAGGCAAGACGCACTGCCCGCTGGGGCGACTCGGGCTTGCGGAAGAAGCCGCACTGCGCTTCACCGCACGGGCTTCAGCTTCTCTCGTCGCTCGTGCGCGGCCTCCACGCCCTCCTGGACTCTCCTGGCGCGCGTCTCCGCCTTGACGGCTTCATCGATGCGACGGATCAGAAAACTGCGCTTTCCAGGGGGCAGAGCCTCGAAAGCCTGCAGCACACCTTCGGCCCGCAATGCCGCCAGCAGGTCATCTGGAATTTCTACACTGCCGCGGTTCAGAACGGTGATCTGCACTTTTATGCGGTCGCCGGTCCGAATAGACGCGTCCTTTCGGACCTTGGCCTTGAAGAGAGGGCACCTCGACGACTGCCGCGCAATCCGCGCGGAAGGCCGGCGCCCTCCGGCCGGAACCGGGACAATACGCGGATGAGCGACGTTCTCTCCCCCACGAAAACCCCCAAGGTCGGGTTCGTGAGCCTCGGCTGCCCAGAGGTCAACCTATTTATCTCTTGAGGCAGCAGGCAAAGCTCGCCCGGGCGGACCCAAGCTGGTCTCGGTCGCGATGGGGATCTGGATGAGCACCGGCTTCTTGTACACGCGTGTCTCTATCAAGACCGCCAGACGGTGTAGGGAGGCTCCGGAACTTGGAAGGGCGGCTCAATCGCCGCGGCGATGCCGCACACTTGTTGGCTCTGATCGAAGGCGGGAACAGACGATGACACGGCGATACGGATGGAGCGCGATGCTGGTGTGGCTGGTGACATTCGGCGCGGCGGCGGCCGGCCCGACGCCCGGCGAGTACGCCACCAGGAAAGGCTGGGGCAGCATGCGGGTCACCGACAAGGGCGGGGCTCGGCAATTCGACCTGTTGTCGGTCGGCGCCAACGGCCACACCTGCACGCTGTCGGGCACGCTGCAGGGCGACAAGGCGGAGGTGAAGGACGCCGGCGACGTACCCTGCAAGCTCGCGTTCACGCCGGTGCAGGGCGGGTTCAACGTGGCCGCGCTGACCAGGGAAAGCTGCCGCGGCTACTGCGGCATGCGCGCCAGCTTCGACGGTGACTACCTGAAGCTGCCGGCCGGCTGCACCCCTGCAGCCAGCAGCCGACGGCGCGAGGCGTACCTGCAGGACTATCGTGGCAAGCGCTATGCCGAGGCATTGGCCGGCATGAAGGCGTTTGAAGGCGAGTGCGGCGGCTTCTTCAACTGGCTTGATCGCGACCGCTTCGCCAACGACCGCGCCATTACCCTGCTGCGTCTGGGCCGGCCGAAGGAGTGCCTGGCGGCGCTGGACGGCACCATGGCCGGCCGCAGCCGCGACGAGGCCTCGTTCCAGGCGGAACTGGACAAGCAGAGCACCATGCTGCCGCCCAGCGACTGGGACACCTATCTGCCCATCGCCAAGTCCACTTGGTTCAACCGCAGGCTGTGCGAGACGGTTCGGGACTGAGCCTGAGATGCGCCGAGTGCCGGGCAGGCGAGCGTTGCGGCCGACGATGGGACTTGCGAAGCGCCGATAAGGGGTTAGGATATACACCATCACATGTATATCATCCAGGTGTAACCATGCAGGTAGCGAAGTGGGGCAACAGTCTGGCCGTTCGTCTGCCGACAAGTCTGGTAGAGGCGCTTGAACTTCGGGAGGGCGACGATATCGAGATCGTCGTGGACGCTCCCCGGCTGTTCGCGGTGCGCAAGAAGCCCGGAGCGGAGGCCATGCTGGAGCGGCTCCGTACCTTCCGCGGCAAGCTGCCGGCGGACTTCAAGTTCAACCGGGACGAGGCCAATGGCCGCGGGTAAAGGCAAGGTCTTCCTCGACAGCAACGTAGTGCTTTACCTGCTGTCCGAGGATGCAGCGACGGCGGACAGCGCCGAGGCGCTGCTGCAGCGTCGACCAGTCATCAGCGTTCAGGTGCTCAACGAGGTTACCCATGTGTGCGTGCGCAAGCTGAAGATGGGGTGGAGCGAGGTAGGGCAGTTCCTGGCGCTGGTCAGAGCGTTATGCACTGTGGTTCCGCTCACGGTCGAGGTGCATGACCGTGCACGACAACTGGCCGAGCGGCACCAGTTGTCGTTCTACGACGCCTGCATCGTAGCTGCGGCTGCGGCGGAAGGTTGCCAGACCCTTTATTCCGAAGACATGCACCATGGCCTCATCCTCGAGGGAGGCCTGTCGATTCAAAATCCTTTCAACGGCTGAGGCTGAAAGAGGACGCCGTGGTAGCGGCGGCGCAATCCGCGCGAAAGTGGGCGCCCTCCGGCCGGAACTGGGACAATACGGGGATGAGCGACGTTCTCTCCCCCACGAAAACACCCAAAGTCGGGTTCGTGAGCCTCGGCTGCCCCAAGGCCCTCACGGATTCCGAACTCATCCTCACGCAGCTGAGCGCCGAGGGTTACCAGACTTCCAAGACCTTCGAGGGCGCCGACCTCGTCATCGTCAACACCTGCGGCTTCATCGACGATGCCGTGAAGGAAAGCCTCGACACCATCGGCGAGGCGCTGGCCGAGAACGGCAAGGTC
The DNA here is from genome assembly GCF_042847045.1 of Acidovorax sacchari. Lineage (NCBI taxonomy): Bacteria > Pseudomonadati > Pseudomonadota > Betaproteobacteria > Burkholderiales > Comamonadaceae > Acidovorax > Acidovorax sacchari. The sequence continues at coordinate 1,947,735 of NZ_AP035783.1, read as the reverse complement.
ATCGTCACCGGCTGCCTGGGCGCGCGGGCGGGCGAGGGCGGCGGCAACCTGGTGCGCGAGATGCACCCGAGCGTGCTGGCCGTGACCGGCCCGCATGCCACGCAGGAGGTGATGGACGCCGTCCACCAGAACCTGCCCAAGCCGCACGACCCGTTCATCGACCTCGTGCCCGGCGGTTTCGGCGTGGCGGGCGTGAAGCTCACGCCCCGGCACTATGCGTACCTCAAGATCAGCGAGGGCTGCAACCACCGCTGCACCTTCTGCATCATCCCTTCGATGCGCGGCGACCTGGTCTCGCGCCCCGTGGGCGACGTGCTGAGCGAGGCGAAGGCGCTGTTCGAGGGCGGCGTGAAGGAGCTGCTGGTGATCAGCCAGGACACCTCCGCCTATGGCGTGGACGTGAAATACCGCACCGGCTTCTGGGACGGCAAGCCGGTCAAGACGCGCATGCTGGAGCTGGTGCAGACGCTGGGCGAGATCGCCGAGCCCTACGGCGCCTGGGTGCGCCTGCACTACGTGTACCCGTACCCCAGCGTGGACGAGGTGATCCCGTTCATGGCCACGGGCAGGATCCTGCCCTACCTGGACGTGCCGTTCCAGCACAGCCACCCCGACGTGCTCAAGCGCATGAAGCGGCCGGCCAGCGGCGAGCGCAACCTGGAGCGCATCCAGCGCTGGCGCGAGGCCTGCCCGGAGCTGGTGATCCGCAGCACCTTCATCGCGGGCTTCCCGGGCGAGACGGAAGAAGAGTTCCAGCATTTGCTCGATTTCCTGCGCGAGGCGCAGATCGACCGGGCCGGCTGCTTCGCCTACAGCGACGTGGACGGCGCCGTCGCCAACGAGCTGCCCGGCATGCTGCCGATGGAAGTGCGCGAGGAGCGCCGCGCGCGCTTCATGGCCGTGGCCGAGGAGGTCTCCATCGCCCGCCTGCAGCGCCGCGTGGGCGCGACCATGCAGGTGCTGGTGGACCACGCCCCGGCGCTGGGCCGCAAGGGGGGCCGGGGCCGCAGCTATGCCGATGCGCCCGAGATCGACGGAGTGGTGCACCTGCTGCCGCCCGAGAAGATCAGCAAGCAGCTCAAGGTGGGCGAATTCACGCGCGCGCAGATCGTGGGCGTGCAGGGCCACGATCTGGTCGCCCGGCCGATCTGACTCCCCCCTGAGTAGCCTTGGGCGCCTTCCCCGCACTGGGGAAGACGTCCGCTCTCTTCGACGGGACCACCGCCCTGCCTCCAGTTTTGAAAGGTCCAGGATTCGGAGGAGATGTCACACGCGCGGCCCTGGTCACGAGCAAGCATCTCAGCCTGCCTTCACCGAGGCCACGAAACGTGCCAACGGAGAGCCCGATGGCGCTTCCCTCCAGATCAGGGTGAGCGGAATGGTGAAGGTGGATGCCGGATCCAGTGCCCGGTACACCACGTTCTCCCGGTGCAGGGATTGCAGTGCCATCGGCACGATGGCGATGCCCTGCCCGGCGGCCACCATGGCAGCGGCCGACAGAAGGCGCGGCACGGTCGCCACGGCGCGCGGCGCGAAGCCGGCGCGGCGGCATGCAGCCGACAACACGTCCAGCACGCCGGGTCCGTCCGGGCTGCGATAGAGCACGAAATCCTCGGCCGCCAGCGCTTCCAGCGCCAGGGCACCGGTCGCCCTGCCCAGCCGATGGCCACGGGGCAGCGCGACCACCACGGCTTCTTCGCCCAGGGTGACCGCGTGCAGCGGGGCGAACCGCTCCGCGGGCGCGCGCACGAAGGCAGCATCCACCTCTTCGGCTTTGACCGCCCGGAACAGGCCGTCGGTGGCGTTCTCGCGCACGTCCAGCGCGACCTGCGGATGGCTTTTCCGGAACGCCCGCAGCACCTGGGGCACGAGCGGATGCAGCGCCGCCGAACTCGTGTAGCCCACCACCAGCCGCCCTGCTTCTCCGCGTGCGGCATGCCGTACACGGACGACGGCGTCGTCGGTCGCCGCCAGGATGGCCTGCACGTCCTGCAGGAACACCCGTCCGGCGTCGTTGAGGCGCACGCTGCGGGGCGTCCGCTGGAACAGTTCGCCCCCCCCGCCCAAATCGGCCGAACACCTGCGCGGATACTTCTTCGATCGCTTTCCCCGGCTGCGCGCCTTCGAGGCCGGACGCCGGCCCACGCCCGGCACCGTCGCTGCCGCGATGCAGGCCAAAGGCTTCACCGGCATCGTCCACCGCCCGCTGTGGGAGACGCGCAAGCGCCACGAAGGCTTCGAGTCGCTGGCGCGGGACCTGGCCGCACGAACTGGCCGCTCCATCCTTCATGAACTGAGCGACAGCGAACTGCAGTCCCTGATCGACTACCTCCGCAGCCAGTTGCCCGCGCACGGAGGGATCGTCGAGAAGGACCGCTGGACTCTCTGGGCTGCGCAATCGGCCTGACGCGGGGCAGCCTGCGAAGGCGAATGCCGTGGCCCCCGTCCACGGTTGCATGCGCTTTTGCGTCCCGGGCGAGGTAGCATGCCGCGGCGGCAGGTGCCAGGCGGCGCAGACACTGCCCAAGTTGTTTCCAGAGTGTTGCACGGAGGCTGGCGTATGGATGGCGGCCGCCGGTGTCTGGTATGCCGCCCACCCGGCACCGGCCGGTGCCGGGATACCCGCCTGGCTCGCCGACATCTGCGGCGGAACAACGGGAATGTTTAGCACGCCGGCCCGCAGCGCGGGAGACAGTGCCCGGCCAGCGACGACGACCAGGATCCTGTCCTGCGAGCCGCTGGCCGACATGCCGGGCACATCGGTGACGACGATGCTGGTCGACTTTCCGCCCCATGCCTACACACCTGCCCACCGGCACCCCGGCCCGGTCACCGCCTTCGTGGTGAAGGGCGCCGTCCGGTCGCAAGTGGCAGGAACGCCCGCGCAGACCTATGCCGCCGGGAAGACCTGGTTCGAGCCCGCCATGGCGCTGCACCTGTTCGCGGAGAATCCCAGCGCGGCGGAACCCGCCGAACTGCTCGTGATGTTCGTCACCGAGGAAGGGTGTGGCCCGCTGGTGATACCGGAGCCGAAACCTCATGGTGGCTGACACGCCTCCACGAAGAGGACCTCGAACTCCTCGCACTCCAGTTCGTCCGGCGGCTCCCACAGGCGGCTCGCCATGTCAAACACATGGTCCGGCACGACCATCGAAAACGTCGAGCCTTTCTCTTCATTCCTGTGTCGAACCCGCTGTCTGCGAATTTCGAGAGGGGCATCAAGGACATGGATGCGAGGCGAAAACCCCTCGTTCGCGATCATTCGGCAGAACTCATTGCGTTGCCACCGTTGAATCAGGCCCAGCTCAAGTACGACCTCCCGGCCGGACGCCAGTATCTTGCGGCTGTGGCTCCATATCAGGCGCAGCAATCGATCCTTGCGCTGGACATACCAAGGCACAAAGTCCCCCTCCGGGCGGTCGGGGCTGTAGAGCGCGACGAACCACGCATCCAGCGGAATGTGGACGCCGTTGCGACTTGCTGCCAGAACTGCACTGAAAGTGGATTTTCCAGCGCCGACCGGGCCTTCGACCAAATGGACCTGGGACATGTCAAACACCTTTCCGATGCACTACTGGAGCATGCGCGCCGGCACCAGTCCCAGCGCCAGCAGCCCGGGTTCCTCATAGACCGAGTCCTCGGCGGGATAGCGCAGGCCCGGGACCCGCGCCGCCTTGGCACTGGCCCAGACAATGCTCTCGCCCGCCGGCAAGGTGTCGATCTGCACAGTGTAGATCGGGTCATCGAAGGCTGTCCTGGCGGCGGTGAAAGACCATCCTCGCCCCCGGAATGCCGCGATCACTTCCTCGAGGGCGGCGGCGTTGATCCTGTTCGTGTGCAGCAGCATCACATGTGCGGGGCTGCGGCCGAGGACCTGCCGGGCCAGGCCGTCGTAGTAGGCCGCGCGGTCCAGCAGATGCCCGATGTACGCGGCCTTCACGCGGTCGGCCTTCTCGGTATTTCCTTCGTCCAGCCAGGCAGCGAAGACCTGGTTGTAGTACCAATCGCTCGCGTCTATCGACACCGGCGCCGCCCGGTAGCCTGCGGCCTGCATCCACAGGCGCATGCCGTCCCGCTTGGCAAGCGTGTTGCCTTCCTTCAGATACGGGAAGCGCAGCATCTTCGTCCAGCCAGGGAGGCGGCTCAGCACGGCGTCGGCCTCCTTGACATCGCCGATGAAGTCCGCGAGCGGCACTTGGGGCGATCCCAGGCTGCGGTGCCGGGACGTGTGGTTGCCTACCGCGTGGCCTGCACGCGCCCAGTCCCGGATGAGGTCCAGTCCCCGGGCCCGGCCGGTGCGCACGAGTGCCGGAAACACCATGGACGTGATGCCTGCATCGTGGAGTGTCTCCAGGATCTGCCGGTTCCACGACGCGGCTGCAGGCTCTTTCGCAGGGTCGAGGCCATCGTCGAACGTCAGTGCCAAGGTCTGCGCCTGGACGCAGGACGAGCCGAAGACAACGAGAAGCGCGGCGAGTGCGCGACGCAATGCGGTCATGGCGATGCCCGCCTCAACGGTCAACAACGGCTGGCAGGAGCCGGAGCAGCTCGTCGCGCGCACGCAGGCCTGCGTTGGGCTTGAGGGCTTGCTCATCCTGGATCAGGCGTGCGAACGCCAGCCTTCGCGCACCCTTGGTAGCCCAGCCGACGTACCAGCCATAAGCGCGGCTCGCGTCATAGCGGTTGTCGCTGCCCGGCGATCCGGTGCCCGTCTTGCCATGCACGGCCCAGCCGTCGATCGGGGTGCCGTAGCTCGAGATGAGTGCGGTCATGTCGAAGGCATGCGCACTCACCGGCAACTGGCGGAGCACGATCTTGCGCATGAACGCAAGCTGTTCCTCGGTGGAGATGCGCAGGGAACTCATCACCCAGACACCGTTCTGCCCGGGGTCATCGACCGGCACGGCAGAGACATCTGCATTGCCATACTGAAAGGCATTCACATATTGCGCGAACTTCTCCTGCCCTACCCGCTTCACGACCTGCTGCGAGTACCAGAAGACGGACTCCCTGATCCACGTTGCCGGCGTGATGTCCCGGCGCCAGGGTTGGCCACCCCAATCCGGATATCCCGCCTGGTACGGCAAGGCAGGCTCTACGGCATCCTTCAGCACACCTGTGTCGTAGCCCATGAGGCTGATGGCGAGCTTGAAAGTCGAGGCAGGTGTCACGCGCTCGGAGCAGGCAGGGCCGCGCTGCAGAATGAGCTTGCCGGAATCGGCATCCGCGATCAGCGTGCACAGCTCATGGGCGGCCGCGAAAGGCGCGGAAAAAAGGAAGGCCACTGCCGCCGAAGCGACCTGGAGGATGCGACTGCACATCTTCTTGGTTTCCGGAAAAAAAGGAGAGAAGTTACCCGATCGGCGGTCGATGCGGCTCACCCCAGAAGCTGATTCAACTGGCTTGCGCCCACCGCGTCCTCGGCATAGCCCGCCGTACCGTGGTCACGCAGTTCGGTCGCCGCCCGCAGGAACGCGCCCCAGGCGGAACGCGCGAGGGAGCCGCCCACGCTCACGCGCTTGACGCCCATGCCGATCAGGTCCCTGGCCCCCAGCGACATGCCGGAAAAGCCGATCAGCACATTCAAGGGGCGGTCCACTTCACGCAGCACCGTGGCGATGTCCTCCGCACGGGTCAACCCCGGCGCGTAGAGGACATCCGCGCCGGCCTCCTGGTAGGACTGCAGGCGGCCGATCGTGTCGGCCAGGTCGCGCTGCCCGATGAAGAAGTTCTCCGCCCGCGCCGTCAGCGTGAAAGGAAACGGCAGCGAACGTGCGGCCTCCGCGGCGGCGCGGATGCGGTCCATCGACAGCGCCCGGTCGTAGAGGGGATTCCAGGGCTTGCCCGTGGTGTCCTCGATGGATCCGCCCATCACGCCCGTGGCGGCGGCCATGCGGATGGTGGCCGCCACTTCTTCGGGTGAATCGCCGAAGCCGTTTTCCAGGTCCGCGCTCACCGGCAGGGTGGTCGCCGCCGCGATCTGCGCGAGGTGCTCCAGCAGCGGGCCGCGCGGCACCGAGTTGTCTGGGCGGCCACGCGAGAACGAGAACCCCGCGCTGGTCGTCGCCAGCGCCTTGAAGCCCCATTGTTCGAGCAGCTTCGCGGCGCCGGCATCCCAGGGATTGGGAATGATGAATCCGCCGTTTGCGCCATGCAGGTCCCGGAAGAGGGTTGCCCGCACCATCCGGGAAGAGGTGTCGGTGGTCATGGCTATCGGCCTTGTGCATGGGTTCCGCGAAGCGTCATCACGGCGCTGGACATACTGGCGACACGCTTGCCGTCGTCGCGCTCGATATCGCATCGGTAGTGGCTGATGGTGCGCCCCTGGTGCTCGATACCGGCACGGGCCAGCAGCCGCGATTGCCAGACGGGCCGCAGGAAGGTGGCCTTCAGGTCGATGCTGGTGAAGCTCTCGCCCTCCGCCATCAGCGTGGAATGTGCCGTGCCGATGGCGGCATCGGCCAGTTCGCAGAGCAGCCCGCCATGCACGGTACCCTGCTGGTTGCCGTGCAGCGCCGGATCCGCCATCAGTTCGATCGTGGCGGCGCCCTGGCCGATGGCGACGATACGGAAATCCAGCAAGCGGGAAATCGCCGTCGGATAGCGCATGTGCGTGGCATCTCCTGCGGCCAGGGAGCCATCGAGTTGGCGCTGCAGATATTCCAGCACGGGGAGCCGGGAGGTGGTGGTGGTCATATGTGTTCCTGTGGCTCTTCCTTCCGAAGAAAGCCGGTGGTGTCTGCAGTGTGTTCGCGTAGACTGGAACAATCAAAAAATTGTCCTAGTCACACCCATGACCTCCCGCGTCGCGCACCTGACCGAGCAACTGGCGGTCGATATCCGGGAGGGCCGGCTGCCGGCCGGCGCGGCCCTGCCCACGCACCGGCAGCTTGCGGCGCGGCACGGCATCGCCATCGCCTCGGCCAGCAAGGTGTATGCGCAGCTCCGCGCCATGGGGCTGGTGATCGGCGAGACCGGGCGCGGCACCTTCGTGCGGGACCGCCCCCTGCAGCGCGAGTGGGACAGCGGCGACGAAGCGCGGCTGAGCGCCACGGCGGTCGATCTGTCGTTCAACCACCCGACCTGGCCGGGCCAGGCGGATCTGCTGCGCGGGATGCTGCGTGAACTGGCGGGAGGGGGCGACCTGTCGGCACTGCTGCGCCAGCAGCCGCCCGGCGGACGGCGCCAGGAGCGGCGGATCGTCGCCGAGTACCTGTCGAAGGAACGCGGCATCCCGGTGGACGAAAGCCGCCTCTTCCTGGTCAACGGCGCGCAGCAGGGGCTGGATGTCGCGGCACGCGCATTGCTCGAGCCACACGACGAGGTCGTCGTCGATGCACTGACCTATCCCGGCTTCAAGATGCTGGCCGGGGTGCAGCGACTGGTGCTGAAACCGGTGCGCAGCCTGGTCCAGGGCCCGGACCTGGACGAGCTCGACGCCCTGTGCGCCACGGGCCGTATCCGCGCCATACACACCATGCCCACGCTCCACAACCCGCTCGGCTGGGTGCTGACGGGCGAGCAGCGGCTGCGCATCGTGGACATCGCCCGGCGCCACGATTGCTGGCTGTTCGAGGACGCCGCGTATGCCTGGCTGGCGGGCGGCAAGACGCCACCGGCATTCGCCGTGCTGGCGCCGGAGCGCACGGTGCATGTTTCCAGCCTGTCCAAAAGCCTCGCCAGCGGTTTGCGGTTCGGCTACATCGTCGCTCCCGAGTCGTGCGCGAGCCGCATCAAGGCCGTGGTGCGCGCCACGTTCTGGAGCCTGCCGAGCATCGTCACGGCGATGGCCTCGCGCTGGATCGCCGACGGCACCGTCGCACGCCAGGAACAACGGCTGCGCCGCGAAGCACGGCGCAGGCAGGCGATCGCCCGGAACGTCTTTGCCGGCATGGAGCTGGCCAGCCATCCGGCATCCCTGTTCCTGTGGCTGTCCCTGCCCGAAGACCTGCGGATGGACCGGATCGCCACCGCCCTGGCCGCGAAGGGCATCGCCGTGTCGAAGGCCGAAGCGTATGCAACCACCCGGCACGCGCCCCATGCACTGCGGCTGGGACTCGGCTCGGTCGATCTGGAGGAGCTGCGGCCCGTTCTGCTGCGGGTGCGCGAAACCATCGAGCAGTTCCCCGTCTAGCCATCGATTATGATGAGAACGATTCGCATCCATGCATGCGCCATGCCATGGTGACCCCTCCATGCCCATCGCACTCCCCTCCTCCCAGGCTGCCGACCACCCCGGCGTGGAACAGATCTACCGCGACCACCACGGGTGGCTGCAGTCCCTGCTGCAGCGCAAGCTGGGGGATGTGCAGCATGCGGCGGATCTCGCGCAGGATGCGTTCATGGCGCTCCTGCGCACGCGTCCAGGCACCGTGGCGGCCGAAGGGTTGCGCGAGCCCCGGGCCTACCTGCGCACGGTGGCGCATGGATTGCTGGTGGACCATTTCCGCCGGCAGACACTGGAGCGCGCCTACCTGGAAGCGCTGGCGCACCAGCCCGAGCCCCTGGCCCGCTCGCCCGAAGAGCACCACATGGTGCTGCAGGCGCTGCAGCGCATCGACCGGATGCTGGACGCACTGGGGCCGCGTGCGCGCGAGGTGTTCCTGCTCTCGCAGCTGGAACACCTGACCTACGGCGAGATCGCGCAGCGCATGGGCATCTCCGTGCGCACCGTCAAGCGCGACATGCAGTCAGGGTTCGCGCACTGCATCGCGGCGATGCTGTGAACCCGGACGCAGGCAAGTCGCAGCTCGCCCGGGAGGCCGCACACTGGATGGTGCTGCAGCACGAGGGCGAGCTGGATGAGGACCGTCTGCGCGCCCTGCAGCTCTGGCGCGACCGCAGTCCCGACCACGAGCGTGCCTGGCAGGCCGCGCAGGAGCTGCGCATGCTCTTCGGGCAGGTGCCCCAGGACGTGGGCCTCCGGACGCTGGGCGCTGCGGGACGTGCACGGCGCCAGGCGGTGCGCGGCGTTCTCACCATGGCCCTGGCCACGCCCGTCGCCTGGTGGATGTGGCGTACCGCCGGCCGCGAATGGGCGGCCGATTTCCGAACCGCCGTGGGCGAGCGCCGCACCGAAACCCTGGCGGACGGCAGCCGCATCTGGCTCAACACGGGCAGCGCCGTGAACGTGCGCTTCACCGCCGCCGAACGCGCGCTGGAACTGGTCGCCGGTGAAATCCTGGTGGAGACAGCGCATTCCGACCGGCCCCAGCCGCCGCTGGACGTCGTGGTGAATGCAGGCCGCGTCCGCGCACTGGGCACACGCTTTCTGGTGAGGGAGCTGCAGGACGCACGCTGGCGCGTCGCCGTCCTGCAGCATGCCGTGCGCATCCGGCCCGCCGACGCAGATGCTGGCGGGGCGGTGGAATTGTCCGCCGGAATGCAGGCCGACTTCGATGCGCGCGGTGCGGGCAGTCCACGGGCGGCGGACGACAGCGCCGCTGCCTGGCGCGACGGCGTGGTGGTGGCGCGCGACATGCGGCTGGCCGACCTGACGGCAGAAATCGCCCGCTACCGGCGCGGCGTCCTGGGCTGCGCGCCGGAGGTGGCAAACCTGCGCATCTCTGGCGTGTTCCAGCTCGACGACACGGACCGCACGCTGCGGGCACTGTCCGAATCCCTTCCCATCGCGGTCCGCGAACGCACCCGGTACTGGGTCACGCTGACCGCGAAATCGCAAGACACCTGAAACCCTGCATGGGCATGGCCCCTTTCGGGCGTTGCTTCGACAAGGCAATGAAGCGCCGATTTTCCAGTGCGCATCGCCAATCCCTGGAGCAACGTTTCCCATGCACACCTCACTGCGCAAGGCCTCAGCCCGCGCCCCCGCCCGCCTGCAGCAGGCCCTCCACCCCATCGCACTGGCCGCGGCGCTGTGCACGCTGGCCAGCCTGAACGCCGCGGCGCAGACGGCAGCCACAGCCGCGCAGGACACCACACAGGACACCACACAGGACGCGGAGCATGCATTCGACCTGCCCGCCGGCCCGCTCGACGCCGCGCTCTATGCCTTGGGCCGCCAGGCCGGGCTCACGCTCAGCTTCGACCCTGCCCTGGTGCAGGGCATGGACACCCCGGGCCTGCAAGGTCGCTTCAGTGCCGGGCAAGGCCTGGCCTCGCTGCTGCGCAATACCGGCCTCCGGGCCGTGCGCGGCGCCAGCGGTGCATGGCAGCTGCAGCGCATGGCCCAGCCTGCACCGGCGCAGGGCGACGCGGCTCCCGCCCTGGGAACCATCGTCGTGAAAGAGACCGCCGAGCCGGGCGCCACCACGGAAGGCTCAGGCAGCTACGCACCGCGCCAGGTGACCGTGGGCAGCAAGATTCCCGTGCCGTGGAAGGAGGTGCCGGCATCGGTCTCCGTGGTCACACGCCAGCAGATCGAAGACCAGAACCTCGTCACCGTGGAAGACGCGCTGCGCCAGGTGGTGGGCGTGACGGCGTTTCCCTACGGTGACGGCACGGCCTACTTCCAGTCGCGCGGGTACCAGTCGGATGTGCAGTACGACGGCATTCCCGCCAACAACGGCCTGCAGTACCTGAGCCAGTTCGACCTGGCCATGTACGACCGCATCGAAGTGCTGCGCGGCCCAGCCGGCGTGCTGCAGGGCGCCGGCAGTCCCGCCGGCACGGTGAACATGGTGCGCAAGCGTCCCACGGCGGAGCCCGCCATCGGCGGCACGCTGTCGGCAGGCTCCTGGGGCCGCGGCCGCTCGGAGCTGGATATTTCGCGTGCGCTCAATGACAGCGGCAGCGTGCGCGGGCGCGCTGTGCTCGCCGGCCAGAGCTACGGCTCCTTCCTGGACCAGGGCCGCGACCGCAGCTTCATGGGCTATGGCGTGATCGAAGCCGACCTCACCCGGGACACGCTGCTCACCCTCTCCGCCACTGCGCAGAAAAAGCGGGACCGCGGCATCGACTACGGCGTGGGCGTCCACGCCGACGGCTCGTTCGTGCGCCTGCCGCGTTCCACCTTCTACGGCACCGACTGGAGCGGGGCCGACAACACCACCACGGAATACTTTGCCGAACTCGGCCACCGCTTCAACAGCCAATGGCAGGCCCGGGTGGTGTACCTCGACCGCAGCGTGGACGGCGATTCACGCTATGGCTACGTGAACCCCGGCCCGGGCTTCGACTACCACTCCCGCTACACCCTCCAGGCGCAGGACGGCGACACGCGCTGGCGCGGCCTCGATGCCCACATCTCGGGCCGGTTCGATCTGGCGGGCATGGACCACGAGGTGGTGCTGGGCTTCAACCAGGCCTGGCGCAGCCAGACCTCGCTCAGCGGCAATGTGCAGATCCCCGATGTGGACCTGCGCAGCATCCAGGTACCGGAACAACCCATCCCGTTCAGGTTCGGCTCCCACAGCCGCACCGAGCAGTCCGGCATCTACGGCCAGTGGCGCACGCACCTCGCCGATCCACTCATCCTGACGCTGGGCGGGCGCCTCAGCCGCTATGAAAGCCGCTCGCAGAACATCCTGCCCACCGTGGCCGGCTGGCAGAAGGACCCGGGCGTGGGCACCCGGTTCACGCCCCAGGCCGGCCTGGTCTATGCCGTGCAGCCGGACATCTCCGTATATGGCAGCTATACCGAAATTTTCGCGCCGCAGACGCAGCTGGCCGTGGGCAACGCCGCGCTCAAGCCGCGCGAGGGCAGGCAGTACGAGGTGGGTGCCAAGGGCGTGTTCCTGAACGGGCGGCTGAACGCCTCGGTAGCCGCCTTCCAGGTCCAGGACGAGAACCGCGCCGTGGCCGATCCCGACCACCCCACCTTCTACGTGGCGCGCGGCAAGGTGCGCAGCCGCGGCTGGGAAATGGAGGTGGCCGGCCGCATCCGCCCGGGCTGGGACATCCATGCCGGTTACACGCGCCTGCTCACCCGCTACGTCGATGACCCCGCACAGCAGGGCGCCATCTACTCGGCCGAGGAACCGCGCAACAGCTTGAAGCTGTGGACGCGCTACGAATTCCAGGACCAGGCCCTGCGTGGCTGGTTCCTCGGCGCGGGCCTGCGCGCGCAAAGCACGACCAGCCGCGACGCCGATCCACAACGCGGCTACGCGGTGTTCGATGCGCAGGTGGGCTACCGCATCAACCAGCACCTGAGCGCCACCATGAACGTGAACAACCTCTTCGACAAGGCCTACTACGCCCGCGTTCCTTCGCGCTTCTACAGCGTATGGGGTGATTCGCGCAACGTCATGGTCACGCTGCGTGCCAGCTACTGAGCCGGCGGGACCGGACGGGTGAACACATGGCGCCGATGACCTCCACCGCGCTGCAGCGCTGGGCCTGGGTCCACAAGGTCTCCAGCCTGGCCTGCACGGTGGCCATGCTGCTGGTGTGCATCACCGGCTTTCCGCTCGTCTTCTCGGACGAGATCGACGATTGGCTCCACCCCGTGCCGCAGGAGGCGGCCGGGCAGGGCCTCGCGGACATCGACGCCATCGTGGCCGATGCGCTGCGCCGCCATCCGGGAGAATGGCCCGAGTATGTGGTGCGCGATGGCGAGGCACCCGTCGTGCTCATCGGCATGAAGCCGTCGCCGCAAGCCCCGGCGGGCAGCGTGCACAAGCTGCGCTATGACGCCCACACCGGCGAGCCCATCGGCCAGGAGAATGCTGCCGGCGAAAGCGCCCTCGGCATCGGCATGTTCATGCAGGCCACGCGCAGGCTGCACACCGACCTGTTCGCGGGCCTCGCCGGCGGCATCTTCATGGGCGCCATGGCGCTGCTTTTCATCCTGGCCAATGTCTCCGGGCTGCTGCTGTACGCACCGTTCATGAAGAACCGCCGATTCGGCACCGTGCGCCGCGAGCGCAGCCAGCGCATCGTCTGGCTGGACCTGCACAACCTGCTCGGCATCGCGCTGCTGGCCTGGGCGCTGCTGGTGGGCGTGACCGGCGCCTTCAACCAGTTCGCCAAACCGCTGTTCGCCGAATGGACGGCCACGCAGGTACGGCCGCTCGCACTGCAGATGGGCGCCCATGCGCAGGGCGGACCGCCGCCCCCCGGCCAGTGGACCTCGCTCGGCGCCGCCATCCGCATCGCAGAACAGGCCCTGCCCGGGACCCGCGTGGGCACCATGCTCATGCCCGGCAGCCAGTACGGCAGTGCCCAGCACTACCTGCTCTGGGCCGCGGGCGATACGCCCCTCACCTCGCGCATGCTGCAGCCCGTGCTGGTGGATGCGAGCACCGGGCAGTTCAGCGCCATCGTCCGCATGCCGTGGTACCTGCGCGCGCTGGAGCTGTCGCGCCCGCTGCACTTCGGCGACTACGGCGGCCTGCCGCTCAAGCTGCTGTGGGAGCTGCTGGATGGCATCACCATCATCGTGCTGGCCAGCGGCCTCTGGCTCTGGCGGGACCGGCGGCGCCGCAAGCTGGCGCGCACCTAGAATTTGCCCGATGAGAAAAACCCGTGTCCTCGTTCTCGCCGGCGGGCAATCCGGCGAACATGAAGTATCCATCCACAGCGCGCGCAGCGTGTTGCAGGCGCTGCCCCGGGACCGCTTCGACGTGACCAGCATCGTCATTTCCCGCGAGGGCCGGTGGCTGCCTGCCGCCGACTCGCTTCAGGCCCTGGAGCACGGCAGCGCGGCGTCCGGGGGCGATCTCGTCCTGCACCAGGCGCAGGCCGCCGAAGGGTTCGACGTCGTGTTCCCCATCCTGCATGGCCCGAATGGTGAAGACGGCACGGTGCAGGGCATGCTGAAACTCGCGCGCATCCCCTGCGTGGGCTCCAGCGTTCTCGGAAGCGCCGTGTGCATGGACAAGGTCATGGCCAAGGCGGTGCTCGCCTCGCACGGGATCCCGCAGGTCGCCTACCGACTGGTCACGCGGGCCGAGTTTGCGAGCGGGCCCGAGGCCGTGCTGGGCCGGCTCGCAACGCTCGGATTCCCCGTCTTCGTGAAGCCTGCCAATCTCGGGTCGAGCGTGGGCATTTCCAAGGCACGCAACGAACCCGAGACGCTGGAAGCGCTGCGCGTCGCGTTCGAGCTGGACCGCCGCGTGATCGTGGAAGCCGCGACGCCCGGCAAGCCCCGCGAGATCGAGGTCGGCATCCTCGGCAACGATGATCCCCGGGCGAGCCCGGTCGGGGAGCTCACGTTCGACAGCGAGTTCTACGACTACGCGACCAAGTACACGGCGGGCAAGGCGGCGATGCACATCCCTGCCAGCGTACCGCCTGCCATCGCCAGCCATGCGCAGGCCCTGGCCATCCAGGCGTTTTCCGCACTGGATTGCGCGGGACTGGCACGCGTTGATTTCTTCTACCTCGACAGCACCGGCGAGCTCTTCCTGAACGAAGTGAACACCATGCCGGGCTTCACCAGGACATCCATGTACCCGGAGCTCTGGCGCGCCGCAGGCGTGGGCTACGCCGAACTGGTATCGCGCCTGATCGAGCTGGCATTGGAGCAACGCTAGCCCACAGGGCATGGACGTGATGGACCGGCCCGCAGCCACGGCCCACCTGCGGTGGGTCCGCTGCGGCAAGCGCCGCCGTCGGATAGTCCTAGACAGGTCCTGCCATCCCGGCGCGCCCGGCGGTCACCGGCCGGACCGGGAATCGACCCTGAAGATGAAATCCAGCTCCACGGTCGCCCCCTTGGGCAGCTGGGCGACGCCCACGGACGTGCGGGTGTGGGTGGCATGCGGACCCAGGACGGTTCCCAGGAGCTGCGAAGCCGCATCGGCCACTTCGCTGTGCTGCGTGAAATCCGGGGCCGAGCGGATGAACACGCTCACGCGGGGAACGCCGACGATGGACTCCAGCGACCCGCAAAGTTGCCTGGCCAGCGCCAGCGCGCGCAAGGTGCTGATCTGCGCGCCGAAACGGGCCCGGTCCAGCGAAACGTCCGAGCCGGCCGCACCGACGACGGCGATGTCGTCGCCCACGCGCGGAATCTGGCCGCTGACGTAGATGAGGTCGCCGTCGCGCAGCGCGGGGGTGTAGTCGCCGCCGATCTTGATCGGCGCGGACAGGGGAAAGCCCAGCGCCTGGGCCTGTTCTTCGAATCGGTGGTCTGCGGACACGGGTGCTCCAGGGAGGCGGACTTCAGGGAGGGGTGGGCGTCTGGCCGGTGGCCTGGGCGGTGCGCTGCGCGATCGCATGGATCACCGCCGCCATGTCCAGCCCGCCGTGGCCCAGTGCCTCGGTTTCGCCATAGAGCGCATGGCATGCGTCCAGCAGCGGCGAGACGATTCCCGCGCTGCGCGCCGCCTCCGCCACCAGGCGGCTGTTCTTCAGCACGTCGGTGATGGAGGCCTGCACCGAGAAGTCCTGCTCCACCAGCTTGCCGATCTTGATCCGCGAGACATCGCTGGCCATCGGACCGGAATTCAAGGCCTGTGCGAACCGGGCCAGATCGATGCCGTGGCGCTCGGCGAAGTGCGTGGCCTCCGCCAGGCCGGTGACCATGGTGATGAGAAACAGGTTCACCGCGAGCTTCATCGTCAGCGCACCGGGTACGTCGCCGCACACCAGGCTGTCGCGGGACATCGGCCGGACAAGGTGGCGCACCGACTCGACCGCCTCCGGCGGGCCCGCCAGCATGACGACGAGCTGGCCGGCCTCGGCGGGCTTGCGCGACCCCGAAACCGGCGCCTCCACGTACTGCCCGCCGCCCGCGCCGATCTCGTCGGCCAGCGAACGCGAATACCCGGGCGAGGTGGTGCTCATGTTCACGATCAGCCGCCCGGCCACCCGCTGGCCGAACAGGGGCGTGCGCCGGCCGAGGACCTCGTCGATGGCCGCTTCGTGGGCCAGCATCAGCACGACGGTCTCGCACCGGGCAAACAGCGCGTCCAGGTCTTCTGCCACCTCGGCGCCGGCGGCGCGCAGCGTGTCGTAGTGGGTGCTGGAGCGGCTCCAGACGACGAGCGGCAGGCCGCTGCGCGCCAGGTTGAGGGCCATGGGCGTTCCCATCACGCCCAGGCCGATGAATCCGATCGGTGTGTTCATGGCTGTCTTCAACATCGTGCCCCGGGCATTGTTCCAGACGACCGGCACTGTTGGCTTTCCGCGTCACCGCGCAGCGCGGCCGGCAGGCGCTCCCCGCAGCCGCGGCACCGTGCCGGACGGCTCCCGTGGCCGGGCCTTCCGGCGGCCTTTCAGCGCTTCAGCCCGAAGGCGCTCAGCATCTGCTCCGTCTGCTTCTGCATCTGCTCCTGCATCTGCGTGAACATGGCCTGCGACTGGTCGCGGTACTGGCCCATCATGCCCTGGTAGAGCGGCGACTGCGGGTTCATGAACTGGGTCCACATTTCCGGCGTGAAGCCGTGCGACTGCTCCGCCATGCGCGCCTGGAAGTCCGAGAACATCTGCACGTTCTTCTCCAGGTAGGCGCCCATGAAGCCCTGCATGGCGTGGCCGTAGAAGCGGATGATGTTGGCCAGCACGGTCTCGGTGAACATGGGTGCGCCGCCGGCCTCCTCTTCCAGGATGATCTGCAGCAGGATGCTGCGGGTCAGGTCCTCGCCGGTCTTGGCGTCCCGCACGGCCACTTCCTCGCCGTCGATGACGAGCTGCTTGACCTCCGCCAGCGTGATGTAGGTGGAGGTGGAGGTGTCGTAGAGCCGGCGGTTCGGATACTTCTTGATGACCCGCTGCGGACCGCGGGGCGATGGGGATTCGGACGGGGACTCGGACACGGCAGGCTCCTTGCGCACCTGGAACCAGGAAGGGCCCCAGAACTTTTCGTTATCGCTGTGCACCCGATTCTAGGGAGCGGGGCGCTACCGGGCCGCAAAGGAATACCCTGACGCGGCGGCGGGATCACATCCACCGGCATTCCGCTGTGCGGCATGCACCCCATCCATGCCTTAAGATGGGTGAGCTCTTCCTTCCACCGGCACTCATTTCCGGAGGCCCCTTGCTCCCACCCCTGTGCATGGCCCTGTTCGCCGCCGCGCTGCCCGCCAGCGCAGGATCCGCGCAGCCCGCGCCGGCGCAGCCGTCGCCGACGGCGAGCGCCGCGGGGTACCCGGAGGTCGCCAGCCGCGCCGGGGAGTGGCTCACCATCCACGGTTTTCCCGAGGTGCCCGACGGCGATCTGGTGCAGATCAACCCGACCGCCCAGCACTGGCAGGACCAGGTCGCCGTGGATCTGCGCGTGTCGCGCAGCGGCATGCGCATCAACTACCGCAACGTGCCCTACCGGTCGTACCAGGGCATGGCCGTGTTCGACTGCGTGCGGCGCAAGGGGTGGTACCTGTCCCTGCAGTACTACCAGGAACCGCTGTGGCGGGGCCCGGTCACCGCCCGGCTCGATTTCAAGGAGCACGAGGCCCCCGTGACTTTCGCGGGCATGCCGGGCGAGCCCGCCGACAAGCTCGTCCGCGCGGCCTGCCGCAAGCGGTAGCCGGAACGGCCGGCCCGCGAAAACCCACGGGCATCGTCGCCATCGACCGACAGGCGCCAGCCCGCCCGGTGCCTAGATTGGAAGCTTTCCCTTCACAGGAGCTTCCTCCCCATGGCATCTTCATCCAACCCATCCACCGCGGGCCGCCGCGTCGCCCTGCTCGTCACCGACGGCTTCGAACAGGCAGAACTGGCCGGCCCCCGCGACGCCCTGAAAAGCGCGGGGTACGACGCGCAGATCGTGGCCCCGAAGCCGGGCCAGGTCCAGGGCTTCAACCACGTGGACAAGGCCGACCGCTTCGACGTGGACCAGACGCTGGACCAGGCATCGCCCGATGCGTTCGACGCCGTCGTGCTGCCCGGCGGCGTGGTGAATGCGGACGCGCTGCGCACCGACGAGAAGGCCCGGGCCTTCGTGCAGGCGATCGACCGCGCCGGAAAGCCCGTGGCGGTGATCTGCCATGGCGCCTGGCTGCTGATCGACGCGGGCCTGGTACAGGGCAAGACGCTGACCAGCTGGCCGAGCCTCGCCACCGACCTGCGCAATGCAGGCGCGCAATGGGTGGACCGGCCCGTCCAGGTCGAGGGCCGCTGGATCAGCAGCCGCAAGCCCGACGACATTCCGCAGTTCAACGAACAGATCCTGAAGACGCTCCAGCAGGGCGCCGGCACGGAACGCGAAGCCCGCAGCTGACCGGGAGGCAGACCATGGTGACCCAGCTCGACTCCCCCGACGGCAAGCCCCGCAAGGACCCTGGCCGCCCCAGCCCCACCTTCGTGGAAACGGACGACCGCCGCAGCACCGAGACAAAGCCCCGCCCGCCCTCGCACGGCGGGGCAGCGGAGCCGGACCGGAAAGAGACCCACCCGGACGGCCTCACAGACTGAAACGGTGCGGCGGCCGTCCCCGGCCTATCATCGTCCCGCCATTCGAAGAGGCCCGTGCACCGGGCCCATCCAGGGAGGGACCATGCCAACGTATCGGCCAGCATATCGACCAGCGCCGCCGGCCCGCGCGGCGCGCGCCATGCGCCACGCCATTTTTGCCGCCGCGCTGGCCTGCCTGGCCGCGCCGGGCCTCGCCCAGCCGGTCTATCGCTGCGGCAACGCCTACGGCCCGCAGGCCTGCGAAGGGGGCCGCGTGGTGGACACCGCCCCGCAGGTCATCGATTCCGGCCCTGCGCGGGGAGCGGCCACCACCACTACCGTCTATCTCTGCCGCGCGCGGGCCGGCGGCAGGTTCTGGACGCCACGGCACTGCCATGAACATGGCGCCTGGGTGGACCGGACAGAGACCGTGCCGGCAGGCATGCGATGGGAAGACCAGCGCGCCGCCGCCATCGCCCAGCGCAGGCAGATGGCCGCGCTCGCGGCGCCCGCGCCCCGCAAGCGCCGGACCCAGGGCGCGCGGGCGCTTCGCCGCGCAGACCCCGAAGAGGCCTGCGGCAGCCAGGCAACGGCACCCGGCGAAGGGCACACGCCGCGCCCCCGCGGCCGCCAGGCCAGGGCACGTTGCTGAGCGGTCAGGCAGCCTTGCGGAAAAGCTGCGAGGCGCTGCTCGCCCTCGCGACCAGGTCCGCAGTCTGCAGGAGATGCGGGCTCAGCTGCTCCATGCGCTCCGGGGTCAGCCGGACCAGCGGCCCCGCCACCGTCACCACGCCGATGGCCACGCCGGAGGCATCGCGGATGGGCGCGGCCATGGCGGACATCCCGGGTGAGAACATGTCGGAAATCATGCTGTAGCCACGCTGGCGCGCCTGCTTCACGAACTTCATCGCGTCCTTGATGGTCCTGGGCGCGTTGGGCCCGTGGTCCTGCGCACTGGCCAGCCCTTTCCTGGCGAGCATCGACAGGGCCTCGTCGTCCGTCATGCACGACAACCACGCATGGCCGGCCGCGCTGCAGGACAAAGGCACGGACAGCCCCATGTCCGGGTCATAACGCAGCCCGCGAGTGGCTCCCTGGGCCTTCGCCACGAATATCAGGTCCTCGCCATCGACGACGGCCAGGCGGACAAGGTCTCCGGCCTTCGCGGCCATCTCGTCGAGCAGCGGCTGGGCGATATCGACGATGCCGGAATTGCTCAGGTAGGACAGCCCCATCGCGGCCAGCTTGATGGTCAGCACGTACTGCCCGTCGCCCGCCGTCTGCCGGACATAGCCGAGCCGGGTGAGCTCGGTGAGCAGCCGGTGGGTGGCGCTCAATGGAATGGCGAGTTCACTCGCCAGGGCGGACAGCTGGCAGCCCTCCGGATGCGCTGCAAGGCGCTCCACGACCTGAAATCCCCGTTCCAGCACTCCACTCATCGTTGTCTCCCGTTGTTGCGGTTGGCCTCGAAATTCTAGCCCTTCGCATTTTGTTAATGGAAGGGATTTCCATGATGGAAATGTTTTCCACCGAGCGCATCATGCGCTCCGGCCTGTCCTGACCTGCGTCAAGCGGCCCGGGTTGCCGCGCAGCCCGTGGACCGCGCCCGACATGCCCCCGCCGCCAGGGGCCTGTTCTTCAACCCTTCGAGGAGACACATCTTGCGAGCACGCTCATTTCCCTTGTCATGCCTGTTCATCGCCGCGCTCACGGCTGGCGTCGCCGGTTGCGGCGGTGGAAGCGACGACCCCCTCGTGGCGCAGGAGCCGGTGGCCGAGGAGGACATGTTCGACCCCTACTACAACGTATGCCGCGGCACCAACCCCAAGTGCTACGCGGACTGGAACGCCTTCGCGGGGACCCCGGACCGGGTCCTGATCTATTCGCGGACCGCGGGCCCGAGGCATGCGAATCTGGGCACGCCGATGGCCTCCGGCCTCAATCCGGCAATGAATGCCGACAACCTGATGCAGGCCGGCCTGAAGCGGATGCTCGAGGCCGCGGGCATCGCGGTGGACTGGACCGAGGATGTCACCGTCCTGGCCAGCCGCATCAACAACTACAAGACCGTCATCTTCGCGAGCACGAACCGCGACATGCTGTGGAACGGCGCGGTGACGACGGGCGGCGACGCTGCCCGCACCGCGCTGCGCAACTACATGCGCCGGGGCGGCGGCTTCGTCGGCCTGCACAACGCCTTCGGGGGTGAATACAACTGGCCCTACTACGAGGGCTTGCTCGGCAACGCCAACTTCTACAACCACGGCCCCAACCGCACCGGCACCATCGAGATCACGGCCGCGGACCCGTCCACCCAGGGCCTGCCGGCGCGCATCGGCTTCGAGGACGAGTGGTACAACCTCGCGCCCTTCCCCACCCGCGTGAAGTTCCTGGTGAAGGTGGATACCTCCACGCTCAACCCGATCTCCGGGGCGCCCCACCCCGGCCACAAGGACTTCCATCCCGTCGCCTGGTGCCAGTACTACGACGGCGGCCGCGCCTGGCTGACCACGCTGGGCCACAACGCCCACTCCTTCGCAGCCGAGATGACCGGCCCGGGCTCCAGGGAGTTCCAGACCCTCGTCGTGCAGGGCGTGAAGTCCACCATGGGCCTGACCCCCTTCTGCACCCAAGAGTAAGCGCCGCCCCTCATCCCCCTGGATTGGAGACACTCATGATTTCGAACCGTCGAATGACACTGGGCCTTTCGGCCATCGCCCTGGCGACCGGCGCTCTGCTCCACGGCTGCGGAGGCGACAACGGCTCCGGGCCGCCGGCCCCGCCGCTGACGCCGAACCCCACGGCCGCGGACCTGAAGGCCTGCTGCACGCCCGGCGACAAGGATTTCCCCAAGGTCGGGGGCAACCTCGGCAACCAGAACTATTCGGAACTGGCCAGGATCGACAGGAAGTCGGTCGGCAGCCTGGGCGGCGCCTGGCTGAACCGCATCGAAGGCGGCCTCGCCACCGGCACCAACCAGAGCACCACGGTCGTCGTCGATGGCGTGCTCTACATCGAGTCGGCACTGGGCAACGTGATCGCCGTCGATGGCAGGACCGGGGCCACGAAATGGAAGTGGACCACGCCCTACGGCGTCATCACCCGGCGCGGAGCGGCCGTCGCGAAAGACCTGGGCCTCGTCTACACGGTGGCGGCCGGCAACCGCCTGGTGGCACTCAAAAAGGACACCGGCGAGGTCGCCTGGATCAAGCAGTACCCGGCGGCCGCCACGGATGCCGGCTACCTGGGCGCCGTGCAGAAGGTGGCCATCGTGTACCACAACGGCCGCCTGCACATCGGCACGAACGATGGCAATCGCGGCGCGGCGTTCTCGGCGGACGCGGCCACCGGCGAGGTCATCAGCGTCTTCTGGGGCGTGCCCGGTCCCGGCGAAGTCGGCTACGACACCTGGGGCGGCGCCGAGGAGCAATACCGCACGGGCGCGACCCCGTGGATCCATCCGGCCGTGGACCCCGAGCTGAACCTCGTGTACTGGACCTTCGGCAACGTCCGCGGTGGATCGTCGCAGGACGGGTCGAAGCGGCCGGGCCTCAACCTGTTCGCCAACTCCATCGTCGCGCTGGACCTGACCACGGGCAAGTACAAGTGGCACTTCCAGTCGGTCCACCACGACATCTGGGACATGGACAACGTGATGTCCCCGGTGCTGGCCGACGTCCGGATCGGCGGGCAGGAGCGCAAGGTCGTCATCTACGGCAGCAAGACGGGCATGTACTACATCCTGGACCGCAAGGACGGCAGCGCGCCCCTGGGCATCGACGAGCTGCCCGTGAAGCAGGATGCCCGGCAGGCGACATGGCCGACCCAGCCGTTTCCGCGGCAGGGCCCGTGGACGGAAACCTGCGTCGTCGACCAGCCGCTGGGCACGGCGATCCCGGGCGATCCCAACCGGGCGGTGCCGAACTACGCGCGGGGCTGCATCTTCGATCCGCATTGGGATGTGCCGGTGCTGTCGATGCCGGGCCACGGCGGCGGCGCGAACTGGAACCACCAGTCGTTCAGCCCGAAGACCGGCCTGGTCTACACCGGCATGGGCTACGTCGGCGCCGCGCACTCCCTCACCGAAGCGAGCAACGGCCTGCGGCCACCCGGCGTGTACGTGACGGGAGCGGTGGTGGCCGTGGACCCTTCCACCAACCTGGTCCGCTGGAAGAAGCCGATGCCCTATTCCCTCGCGCACGGCAACGGCATCCTGTCCACCGTGACCAACCTGCTGTTCATCGGCCAGCCCGACGGGAACCTGCTGGCGCTGGACGCCGACAACGGCAACGAACTCTGGCGCTTCCAGACCGGCGCCTCGATCAGCGCGAGCCCCGTGACCTACGAGATCGACGGCGAGCAATACGTCGCCGTGTACGCGGGCGGCACGTCGATTCCCTACAGCGACGCACCGCGCGGCGATTTCCTGTGGGCCTTCAAGGTCGGCGGCACGGTAGCTCCGGCACCGACGCCGACGCCGCCGGTCGTGCGCCGGCCGGTCTCGGGCAGCGCCGTCGAGGGAAGCGCCCTGCCGACGCCCCACACGGTTTTCCTCGGCCGCGTACAGACCGCGGCCAACGCCCCGGGAGACACGGAATCGACGGCCGTGAACGCCATGACGCCGACCTGGATGCGGGTGCCCGTCAACACGACGGTGACCTTCACGAACCCGGCCACGAACGCGAACACGCATTGCGCGACCCAGTTCTTCGAGGGCCTGTTCAACCTCAGGCTCGCGCCCGGGCAGTCCGCGCAGTACCGGTTCGACAAGCCCGGCGAGTATTTCTACAACGACTGCCACAGCCCGCGGCCCACCGGAAAAATCGTGGTGTATTGAGCCTTGGGCGGCAGGCCGCTGCCGCGCGACGCATGGCGGGCATCAAGGGATTTCCATAGTGGAAAGTTTTTCCACTTTTCTTACGATGCTCCCGACCCGAAGAACATACTGGAGACTTGCATGAAGCACTTCCGCACCATCCTGGCTGCCCTTCTGTGCGCAGCCGTCGTCACACCGAGCTTTGCGCAGAAAGAGCGCACGATCCGGTTCGGCCACCTGAACAACACGGACCACCCCGTGAGCTTCGGCGTGAAGCGTTTCACCGAGGCCCTGGCCACCAAAAGCGGCGGAAAGATGAAGGTGCTGGAATTCCCGGCGAACCAGCTCGGCAACGAGTCCCAGCAGCAATCCGCATTGCAGGGCGGCGTGCAGCAGATGTATTCCCCTGCCACCACCTCGCTGGCAGGCATCGTCAAGGAATTCGGGCTGATCGATTTCCCGTTCTCGGTGAGCGACTTCGAGCAGGCCGATGCGCTGCTGGACGGCCCCCTGGGCAAGGCGCTGATGGCGCAGCTGCCGGGCAAGGGGCTGGTGGCGCTCGGATTCTGGGACCTGGGCTTTCGCAACGTGACGAACAGCAAGCACGCGGTCAACCGGCCCGAGGATCTCCAGGGGCTCAAGATCCGCGTCATTCCGAACCCCGTGTTCCTGGAGTCCTTCAAGGCGCTGGGGGCCAATCCCGTCCCCATGCCCTTCGCGGAGCTCTACGGCGCCCTGGAATCGAAGGCGGTGGACGGCCAGGAGAACCCCTTCTCCGTCATTCTTTCCAACAAGTTCTACGAGGTGCAGAAGTACGTCAGCGCGACGAACCACGTCTATGCCGCCAACATCATCCTGGTGAGCAAGAAGTTCTGGGACCAGCTCACCCCGGACGAGCAGAAGTGGATGCAGGAGGCCGCCGACGAAGCGCGCGACGCACAGCGCCAGCACAGCCGCGCCGCGGCCCGGAAGGCGGTCGATGAGCTGAAGGCCAAGGGCGTCCAGTTCAACGAAGTCGGCGCGCAGGAACAGGCCCGGATGCGCGATGCCGTCAAGCCGGTCGTGGACAGGTTCGCCGCGCAGTACGACCCGGCCATCGTGAAGCTCTACAACGACGAACTCCGTCGCATCCGCAAGTGAAGGGATCGCCCATGAAGATACTCGTACTCCATGGCCCCAACCTGAACCTGTTCGGCCGCCGGGAACCGCACATCTACGGGACGACCACGCTCCAGGAAATCAACGACCGCCTCCTGGCCCTCGCGGGAGAGCTCGGGATCGGGCTGGAGACCATCCAGTCGAACCACGAAGGCGAACTCATCGACTTCCTGCACGAGCACATCGATGCGGCGCAGGGGGCGCTGGTGAACCCGGCAGGCCTGACGCAGCACGGCGTTCCGCTCCACGATGCGATCAAGGCCATGCCGTTTCCGGTCATCGAGGTCCACATGTCGAACATCGCGGCCCGGGAGCCGTGGCGCGCCCACTCCATCATCTCGCCGGCCGTGAAGGGGACGGTGCAGGGGCTCGGCCCGCACTCGTACCTGGCGGCGCTGCGGGGCCTGCATGACATCGTCAAATCCTCGGCCTCCTGAGGGCCGCGGGCGGCGCGATATGGCCGCCCGTCTTCGAGAAATGGCTTCAACATGAGTCGGTGGATCGATACTGCCTGCAAGGTGACGGAAGCGTTCATCGCCTTCTGCCTGGCCGTGATGGTGGCGCTGGTGTTCGGCAACGTGCTGCTGCGCTACGGGTTCAACTCCGGAATCATGGTTTCGGAAGAGGTGTCCCGGTGGCTCTTCATCTGGATCACCTTCCTCGGCGCCCTCGTGGCACTCAAGGAGCGGGCGCACCTGGGCGTCGATGCCCTCGTCTCGCGCCTTCCCCCCGCCGGCAAGAAGATATGCCTCGGGCTGGGGCATCTGCTGATGCTGTACATCCTGTGGCTGCTCTGCGAGGGCAGCATCGCCCAGATCCGGATCAACTGGGACGTGTCGGCGCCGGTCACCGGCGCGTCGATGGCGATCGTGTACTTCGCGAGCCTGGCGTTCGGGGCCGGGGCCGCGCTGCTGCTGGCCGCCAACCTGCTGAAGCTCCTCGCAGGACGGCTGGACGAGGACCAACTGGTCGCCGTGCAGGAATCCGAGGAAGCCGCGGCGCTGGCGGAGGTCATGGACGGCGCCCGCGCCGGAGCCGACAAGCCGGCGGGGAGGACCCCGCGATGACCATCGCCATCTTCCTGGGCTCCCTGCTGCTGGCCATGGCCATCGGGATGCCGATCGCCTTCGCGCTGCTGGCCAGCGGCCTGGCGCTGATGTGGCAGCTCGACCTGTTCGATTCGCAGATCCTGGCGCAGAACCTCATCGGAGGGGCCGACAGCTTCCCGCTCCTGGCCGTGCCCTTCTTCATGCTCGCCGGAGAGATCATGAATGCCGGCGGACTCTCGCGCCGCATCGTGGACCTGGCGCTGGCGCTGGTGGGCCACATCCGGGGAGGTCTCGGCTACGTCACCATCATGGCCGGGTGCCTGCTGTCGGCGCTGTCGGGCTCCGCGGTCGCCGACGCGGCGGCGCTGACGGCGCTGCTGCTGCCCATGATGACGTCGGCCGGGCACGACAAGGCCCGTTCGTCGGGCCTGATCGCGGCCACCGGCATCATCGGCCCGGTGATTCCGCCGAGCATCGGGCTGGTCATCTTCGGCGTCGCCGCCAACGTGTCCATTTCCAAGCTGTTCCTGGCCGCCATCGTCCCGGGGCTGCTGATCGGCGGAGCGCTGTGGGTCACCTGGGCCTGGCTGGTCCGCCACGAGAAGGTCCGCCCCCCGCCGCGGAAATCGGCCCGGGAAACCTGGGCGGCGGCACGTGCCGCCGGCTGGGCGCTGATGCTCCCCGTCATCATCCTGGTCGGCCTGCGGATGGGCGTATTCACCCCGACCGAAGCCGCCGTCGTCGCGGCGGTCTATGCGCTGTTCGTCGCCACGGCCATCTACCGCGAGCTCTCGTTCCCGGCGCTCTACCGGGTCTTCGTGAATGCGGCCAAGACCAGCGCAGTGGTCATGTTCCTGATCGCGGCGGCCATGGTCAGCGCCTGGCTCATCACCGTGGCGGACCTGCCCTCGAAGGTGGTCAGCCTGCTGCAGCCGTTCATGGGCAGCCCGATGCTCCTGATGATGGCCATCATGCTGCTGGTGATGGCGGTGGGCACGGCGATGGACATGACGCCGACCATCCTCATCCTCACCCCGGTGCTCATGCCCGTGGTGAACGCGGCAGGCATCGACCCCGTGTATTTCGGCGTGATGTTCATCATCAACAATTCCATCGGCCTCATCACGCCGCCGGTGGGCGTCGTGCTCAACGTCGTGGCAGGGGTCGGCAAGATGAGGATGGACGAAGTGACCCGGGGCGTGCTGCCATTCATGGTGGCGGAATTCGCCATCATGTTCGCCATGGTTCTGTTCCCGGCGCTGGTCACCGTGCCGGCCCGGTGGTTCGGCGGCTAGCTGCCGCCTGCGGCCCGGCGGGCGTCCTCCACCGCCCGCTGGAACCGCCCGTCCAGCACGGCGCTCACGTTGCAGCGCGACCAGCGCGACACCAGGGAAGGGTCCACCTGGAAGACCCTTCCCGGGGCCATGCTCACATGGCGCTCCAGCAACTGCGCCGCCCATGCCAGCGAATCCGCCACGCCCGGGAAGGCCACCCACAGGTAGAGGCTCTGCGCGCTGCGCGCGAACACCTCGCAGCCCTGCGCATCCAGCCAGGCCAGGGCCTGCGCCGTGGCCTGGCCCAGCTTCTGGCGCAGGCGCACCAGGTGCCGCTCGTAGTGCCCCTCGCGCAGCATCACGTCCACCATGCGCTCGCAGTACTCCGATCCGCTCACGTGGATCAGCGCCTTCAGGTCGGCCAGGTCGCTGGCCAGCGCATCGTTGCAGGCGATGAAACCCACGCGCAGCGCGGCCGAGAACGACTTGGAGAAGCTGCCGATGTAGATGGTGCGCTCCAGCTGGTCGAGGGTGGACAGGCGCACGGCCGACGTGGGCTTGAAGTCCGCCAGCGGATCGTCCTCCACGATCAGCAGGTTGTGGCGCTCGGCCAGCTGCAGCACCTTGTAGGCCTTGGCGGCGCTGATGTCCGAGCCCGTGGGGTTGTGCGCCAGTGACTGCGTGAAAAACAGGCGCGGCCGCTCCTGCTGCAGCAGCGCCTCCAGCGCCGCCACGTCGGGCCCGTCGGCCAGACGCGGCACGCCGAGCACGCGCGCGCCCGCCAGCTGGAGCTTGCCGAACAGCGGGTAGTAGCCGGGCTCGTCCACCAGCACCGTGGCGCCGGGCGGCACGAAGTAGCGGATCACCAGGTCCATGGCCTCGTTGGCGCCGTGCGTCAGCACCAATTGCCCCGGCGCGGCATGCAGCCCGAAGTCACCCAGCTTGCGCACCAGGCTGTCGCGCAGCGGCGCATAGCCGTAGCGGCTGCCGTAGCGGAACAGCGAACCCAGCCCCGTGCGCACCACCTTCTGGTGGTAGCGGTCCAGCCGCATGTCGGCCAGCCATTCGACCGGGGGAAAGCCATCGCTCACGGCCACGGCGCCGGGCTCGGTCTTGAGCTGCTCGCGCATCAGCCAGACGATATCCATGGCCCGGCCCAGGCCCGCATCCTCCTCGGCCCGCTGCGCCGGGCGCACGGGTCCCAGCACGAAAAACCCCGAGCCCCGGCGCGGCTCCACCACGCCGCGCGATACCAGCAGGTCGAAGGCCGCGACGACGGTGTTCTTGGCATAGCGGTGCAGCTGCGCCAGCTCGCGCAGCGAGGGCAGCCTGTCGCCGGGACGGTACACGCCGTCGTCGATCTGCTGGCCGATCAGGTCCGCGAGCTGTTCCGCGATGGGCGCGCGGCGCCCCGGTGTCCGGGCCATGGCGGCCTCCATTCATGTTGCAGTGCGATGGTACTGTTTGCGCAAACTGTACCTTTCTCGAAGGGTACAGTCTGCCTACAGTCCGGCGACCAGATTCTTGACTTCAGGAGACGCCTTCCATGGTTGCCGATTCGCGACTGCCCCAGTTCCGCTCCCTCACGCCCGCGCAGCGCCGCGACTTCCTCATCGACGCCTGCGGCCTGGACGCCGGGGAACGCGCCCTGCTCGCCGGGCCCGGCGCCCTGCCCCTGCCGCTTGCCGACGGCATGATCGAGAACGTGTTCGGCACCTTCGAGCTGCCCATGGGCGTGGCCGGCAACTTCCGCATCAACGGCCGCGACGTGCTGGTGCCGATGGCGGTGGAAGAGCCCTCCATCGTGGCCGCCGCCTCGTACATGGCCAAGCTGGCGCGCGAGGACGGGGGCTTCCAGACCTCCAGCACGCTGCCGCTGATGCGCGCCCAGGTGCAGGCCGTGGGCATCGCCGATCCCTACGGCGCCCGCATCGCCGTGCTGCAGGCACGCGATCGCATCATCGAGCGCGCCAACGGCCGCGACCAGGTGCTGATCCAGCTGGGCGGCGGCTGCAAGGACATCGAGGTGCACGTGTTCCCCGATTCGCCGCGCGGCGCGATGATCGTCGTGCACCTGGTCGTGGACGTGCGCGACGCCATGGGTGCCAACACCGTCAACACCATGGCCGAATCCGTGGCGCCGCTGGTGGAGGAAATCACCGGCGGCTCGGTGCGCCTGCGCATCCTGTCCAACCTGGCGGACCTGCGGCTCGCGCGCGCCCGCGTGCGGCTCACGGCCGCGACGCTCGCCACGAAGGAGCGCAGCGGCGAGGAGATCATCGAAGGCGTGCTGGACGCCTACACCTTCGCCGCCATCGACCCCTACCGCGCGGCCACGCACAACAAAGGCATCATGAACGGCATCGACCCCGTCATCGTCGCCACCGGCAACGACTGGCGCGCGGTGGAAGCCGGCGCCCATGCCTACGCCAGCCGCAGCGGCCTCTACACCTCGCTCACGCGCTGGGAGAAGGACACCACCGGCGCGCTGGTCGGCACCATCGAGCTGCCCATGCCCGTGGGCCTGGTGGGCGGCGCCACCAGGACCCATCCGCTGGCACGCCTCGCGCTGAAGATCATGGACGTGAAAAGCGCGCAGGAACTGGGCGAGATCGCGGCGGCCGTGGGCCTGGCACAGAACCTGGGCGCCCTGCGCGCCCTGGCCACCGAAGGCATCCAGCGCGGCCACATGGCACTGCACGCCCGCAACATCGCGCTGGTGGCCGGCGCCACGGGCGACGAGGTGGAAACCGTGGCCCGGCGCCTGGCCGCCGAACACGACGTGCGCACCGACCGCGCGCTGGAAGTGCTGAAGGAACTGCGCGCAGAGGTTTGAACCCGGCAGCGTCCCGGCGGCGGCGGGGCCGCCGGGGCGTGGCACCCACCCCCGCCACCGACCCATAACAAGGAGACAAACATGACAACCCAAGACCCCGCCGGCTGGCGGCTGGCCGAAGTGTGGGGCGACACCGTCGACCTGCGGCACCTGGCCTGGTCCATCGCGATCGGCATCGGCATCAGCGTGGCCGGCTTCTTCCTGGCCAGCCGCTGGCTCGCCACGGTCGTCGAATCCAAACAGCTCGCGCATGCCTATGCCATGCTCGCGGGCCTGGCCGGCTGCGTGGCGGCCGGCGTGATCTGCGCGCGTGCCTTCCCCCCGAAGCGCGAGGTGACCGAACTGGACACCCCCACCGATCCGGCCTGGCGCCGCGAGGTGCTGGAGGAACTGGCCGCGCAGCCCGGCGGACTGGGCACCGTGGCCGACCTGCCGCCCGTGGTGGTGCAGGAGCTCAAGGAGCTGAAGCTCTACGACCTGTTCGAGCAGAACGCGGCCGCCGGCCGCGCGCCGCGCTGAGTCAAGGGGAGCACGACATGGACCCGCAACTCCTCAACGACATCGCCGTCGCTGCCGCCATGGGGCTGGCCGGCGCCGTGGTGTTCGCCGCCATCGGGCTGGTTTCCGGCACCGACGAAACCACCACGCTCGCACCGCTCACGCTGCTGGTGGTGCTGCTGGGCGTGCCGCCCGCCGGCGTCTTCACCTTCTTCCTGGCCGGCGCCGTGGCCAAGCACATGACGCACGCCGTGCCCACCGCCCTGCTGGGCATACCGGGCGACACCCTGGCCACGCCGCTGCTGCAGGACGCCAACATGCTGCGCAAGCTCGGCGTGCCGCACATCGCCCTGCGCAAGATGGTCTCGGGCGCGATCGTCGCGGCCTTCGTGGCCGTGCCGCTGGCCGTGCTGTTCGCCGTCATGCTGGCGCCGTTCGGCGCCACCATCACCAAGACCGCGCCATGGATCTTCCTGGCCGCCGCGCTGCTCATCGCCTACTTCTCGGCCGGCCGCTGGGCCTCGGTGGCGCTGCTGGTGCCTTTCGTGGTGGTGATCATCGCGCTGCAGGCGCTCACCGCCAAATACGAGGTCAAGCTCAGCATCAGCTACTTCCTGGGCATCGCCATCGGGCCGCTGATCGCCGACCTGTTCACGGTGATCGCGCCGGCCGGCCGCCAGCGCATGCTGCGGGACCAGGTGCGCCAGTTCAACCTCGCACCGGACGTGAAGGGCTGGTCGGGCTACTTCCCCAACCCGTTCCAGGTGATGGACCGCGTGCAGACCCGCTGGACGCTGCTCACCGCCACCATCTCCAGCGCCACCTTCGTGTTCAGCCCGGTGGCGATGACCGTGGTGCTCGGCGAACTGGTGGGTTCGCGCATCAGGCACGCCTACCACCGCCTGACCACGGTGCTGAGTGCGCGCAACGGCGTGACCGAGGCCACCTACATCGCCGAGGCGCTGATCCCGCTCATCGCCTTCGGCCTGCCGCTCAGCCCCGTCGCCGCCGGCCCGGCGGCGCCGCTGTTCAACGCACCGCCGCGCTTCACCGTCGATGCCGCCACCGGCCAGACGCACAACCTGCACAACCTGCTGAACCACTGGGAGTTCCTGGGCTACGGCATGCTGGCCGTGCTGCTCGCGGCCGTGGTGTCCTACCCGTTCGCCATGAACTTCGCGCGCCGCGCCGCCCTGTTCGTCTCGCGCCGCGTGAGCCACGAGGCGATCATCGCCACCTTCGTCGGGCTGATCATCGTCATCAGCGTCTGGGAAGGCCAGTTGCTGGGGCTGCTCGTGATCCTGACCATGGGCCTGCTGGGCGGCCTGCTGTCGCGCAACTTCGGCTTCAACACCGGTGTGCAGTTCATGGGCTACTACACGGCGGTGTTGAGCGTGCCGGCGCTGGTGAAGCTGTTCTGAAGCCTGCCCCGGGGCGCCTGCGGCCATGGTTCGCCCTACACTGGCGGACCATTGCACCCCCTGCAGAGAGATAGAGAAAGGCCCCATGGCAGCACACACCGCCACCGTCGCCTGGCAGCGCGGCACGGACGATTTCCTGGACAGGCGCTACCACCGCGCCCATACATGGCAGTTCGACGGCGGAGCCACCGTGGCGGCCTCGTCCTCGCCCCACGTGGTGCCGCTGCCCTATTCCGACGCGGCCGCGGTCGATCCCGAAGAGGCCTACATCGCCTCGCTCTCCAGCTGCCACATGCTGTGGTTCATGGATTTCGCCAGCCGCGCCGGCTTTCGCCTCGACAGCTACACCGACGCGGCCACCGGCACCATGGCGAAGAACGAGGCCGGCCAGATCGCCGTGACCCATGTGCAGTTGCGGCCGGTGACGCTCTTCGACGCGATGCACGCGCCCACCGCGGAGCAGCTGGAGGCCCTGCACCACCAGGCCCACGCGTCGTGCTTCCTGGCGAACTCGGTCAGGACCCGGATCGATTGCCAGCCGGTGCTGGAAATCAGCGAAGCCTGAGCCGCATCCATCTGCCGTTTCCTTTCGCGAAACCGCGGGGCCGCAGGCTTGCCCGAAGCAACGTTCGTGCACCGGGAAAACTCATCGAACGCCACGAATTACCGTCCGAACATATTCACATGCCCCATGAATCCGCGTGGCAACGACCATTCACGAGTCCGCGCGCCACCACATCCGATTCCCTCGGGCAAGAACGTATCCCGTACCGTTAATTAACCGTTCTGCAACTTGTGCCGCAAGGCGCGGCACCGCATCATCACCGCAGTCCGTTGAAGCAAGCAGCCACAACTCCTTTGGAGAAATGCATGCTCCACGGACGGAGACAATTCGGGGCCTTCCGGGCCTCCAATATCAACTCAGCGCAACGCGCAGTCACTTGGTGAGGTGCTTTCCATGTCCATGCACGACATTTGGGAATCGATAATCGCATTCTACGAACCGACCCTGGAAATACTGGGATTATGGACCCTGGGCCTTCCCCTTTTCATCACCGTCATCGCGATGATTTTCATCATTTCGCAGAAATGGCAGAAACCATTGACCCTGCGATCGCTTTTCAATGCGGTCTTTCCCAAGGATCAATATGCACACGCCTCGTCCCGCGTGGACATCTGGAATGGGATTCTCCTGCTCCTGGTGGGATTTCCTCTCGTAGGGGTCATGGCCATCAGCGGGATCGCCATCGCGGACCATGTGGCAGTCTGGTTCAACACCGAATTCGGCACCCGTAGCACGCTCATCGAATCGAGCTGGCTGCTGGTTTCCGTCCAGTTCCTGGCGTATTTCCTCAGCGTTGATTTCGTGGGGTACTGGGTACACCGCTGGTGCCATACGAACCCTCTCCTCTGGCATCTCCACAAGCCGCACCATACCGCTGAGACACTGACGCCATGGACACTCTTCCGCCAGCATCCGGTCGAGTTCTTCGGGCTCAACATCATTCCAGCCGTCGTGGGAGGGGCGTTCACCGGCCTGGTGCTTCATGCGACGGGGACCACGATACTTCCAGGCACTGCGGCCGCAGTCGGCACGGCGGCTTACATCGCCTTTTTCGTCATCGACGTGTTTTCCCACGTCCACATACCGGTGTCGTACGGGTGGATGAACAGGATCATCCTGGCGCCGGTCATGCACAACCTGCACCACAGCATGGAGCCCCACCATTGGGACAAGAACAATGCCGTGATACTGACGCTCTGGGACTGGATGTTCGGAACCCTTTACCTGCCGAAGAAGAACGAGGTCTGGCGCTGGGGATGCAACGACGAAGAGTACGGAAACGCCAATCCGCACAAGACCCTGAGGGGGTTCTATATCGATCCCTTCATCACGTTGTATAAGCATCTGCGCGACGGCAAGAGCTCCAATCTCTGACCTGCCCGGCAGACTCCCGGCCTCGCCGAAGGGCTGGCGCGGGGGCCTCTTCAGGGGCCCGTAACGGTCAGGGCCCCGCCTTGGAGGCCGGTACCTTTCTCGTGTGCCACATCCGATCGACATCGAGCGGGCGGGCGATCAGCCGTGTGCCCGAAACATTCGATGGACCGAATGTGCGCACTTCGTACAGCGCCTCGAAGGCCTCGCTGCTGCCCAGCTGGCCCTTCAGGCGGTCCAGTTCAGCAGGGTCGGATGCGAGCTTCGCGGCTTCGACCAGCGCGGGGTCGCTGATGCCGGCGACCACCACGATGTGGTTTCCCGAAGGCCCGGGGAAGCGGGCGAGGTAGGCATAGTCGCGGCGCATGATCCTCTCCGTGGAGGGCTCGGCCCAATCGGACTGGAATCGCTCACCGCTTTTTCTGTCCACGACCGCATCGCTGCCGGCAGACAGCGAGAAACCGGAGATATCGAGGAATGGCTCCTGCAGGTCCCTCAGGTCGCCGAGCAATCCCACATAGACGATGTCGTGACTTCCCAGCATCTCGTTGGTAAAGCGTGCGGTCGTCACCTCCCTGACCAGCGCCGTATTGCCGGACTTCGTCGCCGCCACGATGGGGGCGACCGAAACCAGGGCCGATGCGAGCCCGATCGGCAGGTGGTAGGTGTTCATGTCGAAAACCTTCTGCCCCGCTCCGTCCGCATGCTGCTGGTATCGATGAAGATCCTCGGCGGACGCGATATCGGGATCCGCGACCATGCGGACGATGGAAGCACCGGCCTGCCGCTCGCCAAACACATAGAAGCTGCCCGAGACGACCAGCACTGGCGCCGTGCCCTGCGCCAGGCCGCTCCAGAGAATGCTGTCGGTGCGCGGATCGCGGGTCGATTTCCCCGCGATGCCGATCCAGCACACGGCGTTGAACACGAGGAAGAGCGCAGCACCGGAAGCATGCAGCCACCGGTGCAAGCCACGGCGCGCCGGGGCCGGGGATTTTCCGCGGTCTTCCGGGTCCCCCGGGGCTGCGGCAGCGGAAGGCACCACGACAAGGCGGTACTCGCCACGCGGCAGCGCGAGACGTTCGCCGCGCTCGTCCGCAGGCAGGGCGTCCAGCTTCTTTCGAAGGCGGTGGACATGGACTCTCACGGTCGCATCGGCCGCCAGGTCCATGTCGTTGGATCTGCCGAACACGACCTGCGCGATCTCGATCTCCTTCGGCGCCGTGGCCGTCAACGACCGTTCGAGGAGAAACTCGAACAGGCGAATGATCTGCGGGGATTTTCCCAGCACACCGCTTTGCAGAATCCTCTGGCCATGCGACGCCAGGCTGCCCTCCTCGCCGGCTCGGTGCGGTGCGTCCATTTCACCTCCTTCAGAACGTCGCCATCAGCATCAGCTTGACATAGGGGTTCGCCGATGCACTGCCGCTCTGGTTGCCGCCATTTCCGTCGTACCTGCGAGGCTTGTAGACACCGATGATGGGAGAGAGCGTCCAGTGGTCCGTGACGGCCCAGTCCACATAAAGGGCCAGCTCCCGCGCGTCCACATTCAGGACGTTGCGATCGGCCAGCGTCCTGTAGTCGAAGAACATCAGCGTGGCCGTGAGCGTCTCCCCCGGACGAACCGACAACGCCACATCGTTGATCCGCATGTTGAAGTTGTAGGAGAACGCATAGTTCGACGCGACCTCCCCCTGGTACCGGTAGCGGAAGCCCCCCTGGAACAGGGAGTCGAACTCCTTCGAGTAACGGGTGTGCCGGAAGCTCAGCGACGGCTGCCAGGGCACTGCCGAGAAGGTGTAGGAGGCCTCGGCATACCAGGCGCTGTCCGTGCGCGAGTGCTTCTTCTGATGGGCATACTCGATCGCGAAGTCGGCATCCTTGACACCGGCATTGCCTTCGGCCCGGAGGCTGTAGATCTTCATGCCCTTGCGCTCGAGCCGGGAAGGAACGATGGCATACCGCTGGTCCACATCCAGGCCATGGACATAGGTCAGTCCGACGGTGCCCGCCGCGCCCGTGTAGTCGATCGTGCCGGCGGCCACTTCGGTGTTGGCCTGCAGCCGGGTGTCCGACTTGAGCCATGCGGCGCTTCCGTGCAGGCCCTCCGAGCTCCCCAGCCGCAGTACCGCGGTGCGGGCGAATGACAATCGCCTCCCCAGATAGTAGGCACCGCCACGGTCATAGCGACCGTTGTCCAGGCCCCGGCCCGGATTGACGCCGTCGTCCGTGATGAGGAAGCCGGAACCCATCTTCACGACCTGGCGGCCGGCCGAGAATTCGATCCCATCCATCCCCAGGCGGGGAAACAGATCTCCCGACTTCCATCCCAGGTAGGCCTCCTCCACGGCGGTGCGGCGTTCACGCCCCGTAGTGAACCCTCCGGGATCCCCGTCTCCCCAAGAGGCCGAGCTGAGCAGCTTGAAGGATCCGTAGAGCGAGCCGGCACCGGTCCGGTCCGTCGCTCCGCTCACGCCATACTTCGCGAAGCCCTCCTGCCATCGAAAAACGCCGGCACGGCCGACGTAGTTGCGCTGCGCACCGAACAATCCATAACCGGCCACCAGGTCCGCGTTCAGATAGGTTTCTCCATCTTTGTAGAGTTCGAAGGCCCGGGCCGACGGCGCTTCCGCCATACAGATCGCGGCCAGGGAAAGCAGGGGTGCGTAGCGGACCGAGCGCATGGAAGTTTCCTTGGTTGCGTGACGCGCGAGTGTTCCGCCGCGTGCGGAAAGAGCGGTAACCCAAATCAGCAAAGGCGCGGCATCGGCGCCCTGCCGGCCGGCTCCCCCTAGGGAGTTCCCTGGAATTCGAACGCTTGCCGTTTTGGGCTAAGGCTTTCGGACGCGTATTCCTATCCTCTGGACCGAGAAGGACAGAGACACCGACCATGAACCCATCATCCCCACCCCCGCCGCGCAGAAGATGCCTTCTGCTGGCCACGGCCTGCAGCGCCTTGCCGACGCTGGCCTTCGCGCACCATTCGTTCGCACTCTTCGACGAATCGAAGACGATCACGATCAAGGGCGTCGTGGGCCGGTTCGCCTGGACCAATCCCCACGTGACGATCTACATCGATACGCCAGCGCCTTCGGCAAAGCCATTCAAGATCGAGACAGGCAGCGTGAATGCCCTCCGGCGGATGGGCTGGAAAGCCGACTCGGTGAAGGTCGGCGACAGCGCCGAGGTGTCCTTCCACCCCCTGAAAAACGGGGAACCCGGAGGATTGCTCGTCGAGATCAAGGTGGGCGGCACAGTGCTCACGGGCGGCGGATGAACGAAGGCAACCCGTGGGAACGATGCGATGAAACCGACACGACGCTTCGGCACGGCAGTGATCGCCCTGCTCATCCTGGCAGGCGCCATCGGCGCATACGTCGCGACGACGCCGGGCGCGGGCCGCGCTGCGCCGCCGCGCCCCGACATCGGCGGCACCTGGGAAAGGACTCCCGACGACTGGTTCGGCAAGAACCCGGACGACCCGGTGATGCCGGGCGGGCCGATGGACATGAAGGAGCCCTATGCCAGCCAGTACGCGGACCTGAAGAAACGGCAAGCCGCTGCGAACGAGGAAGGAAAGCCGCTGGCCACGACCAGCGCCAGGTGCCTGCCGGAGGGCATGCCGGTCATGATGGCGGCGCTCTTCCCCATCGAGATCATCCACGACGAGAAGCAGGTAGTCGTCCTGGGCGAGTACCTCCAGCAGGTGCGCCGGATCATCCTGAACGAGCCGATGCCGCCGGACACCGAACTGGAGCCCATGTACCAGGGCCACTCGCGCGGGCGCTGGGACGGCGAAACGCTCGTCGTTCGCACGCGCGGCATCAGGACCGACGTGGACTTCTATGGCGTACCGCACGGCAAGGACATGGAGATCACCGAACGGTTCCGCCTGACCGCACCGGACCGCCTGGAGGTACAGGTCGCGATCGACAACCCCGAAGTGCTCAACACCCCGTACCGCTTCACCTTCGAATACAAGCGGTCGGACTACCGGATTCTGGAATACGTCTGCGAGAACAACCAGATCGTGATCGACAGCGACGGCCGGGCGGCTCTCCGCCGTGACTGAAGCCATGCCGAAGAACGCCACACCCCAATCTTCTGCGAGGAGATCCTTCCCGATGGACATCCTGTCACCCCGGGACGCCACGCGGATGGCACTGCGGAGCGCCACGCTGTCGCTGGCCTTCATGGCCTGCGCCTTCGCGGAAGTGCCCCGCATGCCCACGGCCACGGCCGTACCGCCGTCCGGCAAAGCCCCCCTGTCATCCGCGCACCGGCCGGGAACGGAATACATCGACCTCGCGCAGCACGGCTACGTCGAGGAAGAGTACTACCTGCAAGGCATCGCCCCCGCGATCACAGCCTCCGGCGAAACCCTGCTCCAGGCCCCCTACACCACGCGCATGCTCGTGCGCAAGCCGGCCGATCCGGCGCGCTTCAACGGCACCGTGGTGATCGAGCCATTCAGCTGGTTCGGTGAGCGCGGCGCCGGATGGATCCTGTCCCGCGACTACCTGCTGCGCCGCGGCTACGCCTACGTCGGATACACGCTCAACAACAACAGGCCGAAGGTCGATCCCAAGTTCATTGCGGACACGCCGGCAGCGGAGGCAGCGGCGATCCGCCAGTACGGACGCATTGTGAACTTCGAGTTCATGCGCCGCTACGACTATGCCCGCTATGCCCCGCTGGGAACCTATTACGACCCGGAGCGCTTCACCCGCGGGAGTGGCCCCGACCCGTTTGTTCCCCAATCCCAGGGCATTGCCGCGCAGTTGGCGCTGCTGCTGAAAACACCGGCAGCGCAGGGCCCCGTCGCGGGGCTCGATGTCCGGCGCGTGTACGTCAACAGCTGGGCCGTCACGGCACAGGTCTGGATGGACTACCTCGACCAGGGCCGCCACCAGCAATGGCGCATGCCCGATGGCCGCCCGCTGTTCGATGCCTACATGACAGGCCGCATGGCCTACGGCGAGGCAGGCGGCGACGCCATCCGGATGCCGCGCAGGATGCCGCAGGACGTTCCCTTCGTCACCGTCTACACGCAATCCGAAATGATGCACGACGCGATCGAAGGCATCGACCTGCCGCCCGACACGGACAGCCCCCGGGTTCGCTATTACGAAGTGACCGGCATGCCGCACCTGCGCCTGGCCGATCTCGGAACGGAACATACCGAGCAGCTCGCGGCCGATGTCGGCAAGGCAGGCGATCCCCGGTGCCGCACGCTGTACGACGAACCCGTGGAAATGCTCGCCTCGGCCCTGCTGGACGGCATGGACCGATGGGTACGCGAAGGCACGCCCATGCCCAGCGCGCCACGGATCGTGCGCGATGGCAAGGGCGCTGCGCGCGATGCGACGGGCAACATGCAGGGTGGCGTGCGCCCGCCCTGGATTCATGTGCCCAGCGCGGCCTACCTCACCGACCAGGAAACGGGCTGCGGCCTGATCTACGACACCAAGCTGCCCTACACGAAGCAGGAGCTTCGCAAACGCTATGGCAGCTTCAGGAACTACGAACAGCAGTTCGACGCGGCCAAGGCACTGTCGGTCCAGGAAGGCTACCTCCTTCCGGAGGATGCGAAGGCCCTGCGTCCGATCGCCAGGCCCGGCGATTTCTAGCCCCCGTCCAAGGACCACCGCATGTCATCCGATCGCTTCATCGCCTGGCTCCACGAGTCCCCGCCGAGCACGGCGATCCGGGACCTGCCCTGGATCGTGCCCACCGTGCAGAGCATCCACATACTGGCCATCGCGGTGCTGTTCGGCGCCGCCGTCATCTCCGAACTGCGCCTGGCCGGCATGCTGGCCACGGACGAACCCGTACGGGCCATCCTGCGCCGCTACGCCCCATGGATGCGCAACGCGCTCATCGTCCTGCTCGCCACGGGGCTGATCATGACCATCGGCGAGCCCGGCCGCGTGCTCGTCAACCCCACGTTCTGGCTGAAGATGGCCCTCGTCCTCGGCATCTTCACCCTGACCTGCATCGTGCGGCGGCCCTTGCTGCGCGGCACCGAGGAACCGCTTTCCCCCCTCCGCCGCGGCCTCTGCGCCAGACTCGTCGCCGGCCTGTCGATCGCATGGTGGTGCGCCGTGATCTTCTGTGGTCGCTGGATCGCCTACACGATCTAGACCGCAATCCTCGAGACCTTTCAGGCCTTCATCATGAACATGCCATCGACACTGCAAGCCATCGAAGGAACGCCTCTGGCGGCCATGATCAGGGAGTCCGGCTCCGCCTTTCCCGCCCTGGAGTCCCTGCACGTGATCGGCATTGCCCTGGTGTTCGGCACGATCGCCGCCGTGGATCTCAGGCTGCTGGGCTTCGCCGCCCATCGCCGCAGCGCGCTCCGCCTGATCCAGGAGTTGCTGCCATACACCTGGGCCGCCTTTGCGGTCTGCCTGACCACCGGCCTGCTCATGTTCGTCTCCAACGCGGTCACGTACTGGGGAAACACCGTCTTCTGGTGGAAGATAGGTGCGCTGCTGCTGGCGGGTCTCAACATGGGCGCCTTCCACCTGGGAGCCTATCGCCGCATCGGCGAATGGGACACCGCGCAGCCGCCGCCCGGTGCTGCCCGTGCAGCAGGCTTCGGCTCCCTGGTCCTGTGGACGCTGGTGATCTTTCTCGGCCGCTGGATCGGCTTCACGTGACGGCACGATCCTGCAGCGCACCGATCGCCGGAATGGACCCGTTCCGCGCAGGAGCCTTCACCCGCGGCGCCGGATCGTACCGATCGCGAACAGCGCCAGCAGCGAAGACATGAACAGCATGCCCCACTCGGACAGCGTCGGGATGGCCGCCACGGCCGACGGCGCCGCCACGGGAGACGCGGGGCCACCGGCGCTCGCGGACGCCGCGGTGCATACCTCCGCCCCCGGGGTGGTGCCCGTCTGCGCCTGCGGGGTCACGCAGAAGAACAGGAACTGGCCCGCGTCCGACGCGGTCGGGGTATAGGTGTTGCCGGTCCCGACGGTGAAACCGCCTGCGGGCGACGTACCGGATGCGCTGCGTACCCAGCGGAAGGTCGAGACCGACTCCGCATCGTTCTGCGCATCGCCGTAGGTATAGGTGCCGGTCAGCGGCACGCCCTGCTGCGGGGCTCCGCCGATCGTGACGGCGGAGGCCACCGGCGCGGTGTTGGGGTCCACGGTGATCGTCACCGTGGCGGTGTCGCACTGCGTGGCGTTGGGTGCCGGCAGGCACAGCCGGTACTGGAAGGTGTCGGTGCCGGTCACGTTGGCATTGGGCGTGTATGTGTAGGCGCCGGTTGCCGGGTCCATCGTGACCGTGCCCCGCGTGGGTGAGGAAGACACGTTGAAGCTGGCGCCCTGCGGGAACAGGTCGTTGTTCGGCACGCTGGAGCTGACGGGCGTGTTGGGCGTGGTGCTCGCCCTGTCGTCCACGGCGTCGAGCCCGACGGTGATCCGGACCGTGGCGTTCGCGCATTGGTCGGTATCCGGCGCCGGCTTGCACACCTTGTAGTCGAAGGAATCGACACCGGTGAAGCCCGGTGCGGGCGTGTAGGTATAGGTTCCGTCGTCGTTCATCACGACCGAGCCGTTCGCCGGATCGGAGGTCTTCGTCCAGCGCGAGCCCGCCGGCGCCGTGTCGTTCGCCGCGGCATTGCCGGAGACCGGCTCGCCCATCTGCGTGGCGCTGGTGTCGTTGGAGGCCCCGACGGCCCCCGGCGGCAGCGCCACGGGCTGGCTGCCATAGTCCACCCACGACGTATCGACCGGCACCGGGTCGGCGATGGCGATGTTGTCCAGCTCGAAGTTCGTGCCCCGGATCTCGATGCGGCCGAAACGCACGCTCGTGCCCTGCAGCAGCAGATTCACGTAGCCGTACGGCTCCAGGGTGTTCATGCCCGCGAAATTGGGGTTCGGGTTGCCGTAGTACGCGGACTTCGCATACTGCTGCCCATCCAGTGCCGTGATGCTGCCGGGTCCCTGCAGCAGGGTGACCAGCGACGCCGTGGTGAACTCGGCAAGCAGGTTGTTGTCCGTGTCGTAGAACCGGATGATGTTGGTCGCGTCCCCCGCGGACCACCAGAAGCCCACGTACTGCCGGTTGCCGGTCAGCGTGACCGAGATCGTGCCGGCCCCTACCGAGAGGTACTGCCCCGTGCCGCCAGCGCCACCGAATTGCGACGCTGCAGCGCGGTTGCCCGACGTGGCCGTGTAGTCGCCGATGGCCCAGGTGCCCGAGGCACCGATCGGACCGGCAGCGAGAAAGCGTTCGACCGTGGCACCCGTGCGCGTCGTGTCCTGCTGGCCAGGAGCCGAGAGGTACATGCCGAGCGTCTGTGCGGAGACCGCGGGGCTCCAGAACGCGGCCGATGCGGAGACGACGGCGAGCGCGAGCTTCCAGGATGGGTGGAGGAAACGGGAGCGGAAGCGGTCTTGGTTCATTGGGCGTTCTCTGAAAGATGGCAATAAAAGACGTCGATGGCGGATGCGATGCATCGCGGTGGAACGCTTTTACGGCGGATAGCTTTCAGTAATCGCCAATTGACAATGATTGACGTTTCAAGACCCTTTGGGAGGCGGTGGCGTTGCGCGAGCGCCTCAACCCCAGGCTGCGATACCTTCCACGGACTGGTCCGAAAAAGCGTCAGGCCGGCAGGCGGAACACCGACACCGCGCCCACCAGCTGGTCGGCCTGCGCCTTGAGGCTGGAGGCCGCCGCCGCGCTTTCCTCCACCAGCGCGGCATTCTGCTGGGTGGCCTGGTCCATCTGCGTGACGGCTTCGCCGACCTGCGCCACCCCATCGCTCTGCTCGCGCGTGGCGATGCTGATTTCCGAGACGATGGACGCGACCTTCTGGATGAGGTCCATCGCTGCCTGCACCGCGGAGCCCGCCTGCTCCGCCTGCTGCGAGCCGTCCTGCACCCGGTGGGTGCTGGTGGCGATCAGCTCCTTGATGTCCTTGGCGGCCGCGGCGCTGCGCTGGGCCAGGCTGCGCACCTCGCCCGCCACCACGGCGAAGCCGCGGCCCTGCTCTCCGGCCCGGGCGGCCTCCACCGCCGCGTTCAGCGCGAGGATGTTGGTCTGGAAGGCGATGCCGTCGATCAGGCCGATGATGTCGGCAATGCGCCGCGAAGCCTCGTCGATGGAGCGCATGGTGCCCACCATCGTGCCCACCGCCTCGCCGCTGCGTGCCGCGGCCGATGCGGCATCCTGCGCCAGGGCGCTGGCCTGCCGGGCGTTGTCGGAGTTCTGGCGCACGGTGGAGCCGAGCTGCTCCATCGATGCCGCGGTCTGCTCCAGGGCCGAGGCCTGCTCCTCCGTGCGCGAGGACAGGTCGATATTGCCCTGCTCGATCTCCGCGCTGGCCGTGGCCACGCTTTCCGCATTGGCACGCACCCCGCCGACCACCTGCGACAGGCTTTCGCGCATGTCGGCCAGCGCCTGCATGAGCTGGGCCGCCTCGTCGCGGCCCTGGGGCACGATGGACATGGTCAGGTCGCCGGAGGCCACGCCCTGCGCAATCACCACGGCCTCGCGGATCGGCCGGGTGATCAGGCGGGTGATCCACCAGGCCAACGCCACCGCGATGGCCACCGCCGCCGCCACGAGGCCCGCCAGCGTCCACACGGCACGGCCATAGACGGTGCGCACATTCTGCTCGGCGATATCCGCGGACTTCCGGTTGAAATCGGCGAGCGTGCCCAGGGCGCCGGCCATGGCATCGAAAGCCTGCTCCGACTCCCCGAAGAACACCCGCGTCGCTTCGGCCCGCGCATCGGGCGGCAGTGCCAGCAGGCGGGCCTGCACCTTCGCATAGGCATCGCGTGCCGCGCGGTACTCGCCGAACAGGCGCTGCTCCTCGCCCGGGGTGACGAGGGGGGCATAGACCTGCTCGGACTCCGCGAACTGGACCATGCGGTGCGCCAGTTCCTCGCGGCGCTTCGCCGTGGTCTCGTTCGGCTCCGGCAGGAACAGTTCGCTCTCGGTGCGGCGCACGCGGTTGGCCGCGGTGCGGGCGTTGCCGATCGCCTGCACGCTCGGCAGCCAGTTGGTGGCGAGGTCCTCGGCGCCGGCCTGGATGGCGCGCATCTGCGTCCAGGCGGCCAGGCCCATGGCGAGGGTCAACGCGGTGGTGAGGGCAAAGGCGATGGCCAGCTTGAGGCCGATGCGGAGGTTGTCGAGGTTCATGGCGCAGGTCCGGGAGGTGATGTACCTATTGGGAAACCGCGCACCTGAATGGATGCTGACTTGGTGATGGAGTGTGGCTATGGTGGGGTTAGGTTTTGGCAGCTTCCGGAGAATGGAACCCGACCTTGGCAAACGATCGGAATGCCGTGACCGGCCCTTGCCATAATCCCTGCTTCCGGGAAGAAGCCATGAACGCCAAACACGTCGCGGCGCTTGCCGCAGGCCTTGCCTTCACGGCCAGCACGCTGGCCCAGGTTGCCTACGATCCCGCCAAGTGCGCGGAGGTATCCGGGTCGCTGAACATCCGGTGGTCCCAGATTGCGCCGGCCGGGGTCTCTTGCGAAGGCATCGAAACCACCAACGGCACCCAGGCCATGGCACAGGCCGGACGGGTACACATGCAAGGCATTTCGACCACTGGCGGATGCCTTGCCAATGACACCTACGACCTGACCCTCTCTGCCGACAAGCGCTCGTTGAGCGGCCCCATTGCCAGTTCTCCAGGCTCCATCACGTTTACCCGCAATGCCGGCCAGGCCTGCTTCACCGGGCATTGGGTCAGCGGAGCCATCGATATCCTGGGATACATCTCCGCAGACTTCTTCCCTCCGATCGCTCCCACGTCAACCATCGGAGTGCCAGGGATGGGCGCAGCCGGGATTGCAGGGACGTCAGCGCTCGTGTTTGCGGCCGGGCTTTTGAGACGGCGCAGGCGCCAGCGCTGATCAGGGTTCGGTCCTGCCCACGACGGAGGTGATGGGCGAGGTCCTGGGGGGTAGTAGCAACCAGTGCCCACGAAACGGTGAGTGAAGGAATGATGGCGATCTCACATAGAAGCCGCAGGGCTGTGCGATCATCAAGCGTTCTTGATAATCTCGTTCGTGCGTTCTGCTGCCGCGAAGACGTCAGGCCGCACGACACGCAGGAACATCAGCCGCGCCTTCGGATGTGCCGCTCAGCGCCAGTCTTGGGGTTGGGGTTGCGCCCAGACCACTGCACCACAGCCTGGGGCGTGCATTCGCACAGCTTGGCAACTGCCGATGGCCCGCCAAGCGCATAGATGATTTCTCTGTCGTCCATGCCCGCATTAAAACATCCAGGAATTTCAACCAGCCCCGACCTGTACTCTAGCTTGCTGAAAAAACGATAAGCGCGCTATCCGTAACCAGTAAAAACTTTAGGAGAGAGGAATGAACAAAATAGCGATCACATTTTTAAGTTCTCTTCTGCTCGCAGCGTGCAGCAAGGAAAGCTCGACTTCTGCAAACACGCAGAAAAGCCAAGCATCGGCACTTGCATCAGCCCCTTTGGCTAACCCACCGACAGCAAAAACCCCAGAACTTAAAATAGATAAAGGCCCTTGGGATGGACCTTTTGGTCTAAAGATGGGTTTGTCTGGTGATCAGCTGAGAGCCGCCCTCCCCGATATCAAAATGCCGGC
This sequence comes from Acidovorax sacchari, assembly GCF_042847045.1. Lineage (NCBI taxonomy): Bacteria > Pseudomonadati > Pseudomonadota > Betaproteobacteria > Burkholderiales > Comamonadaceae > Acidovorax > Acidovorax sacchari. The sequence continues at coordinate 1,902,893 of NZ_AP035783.1, read as the reverse complement.
TTCAAATGTATATTTCACCTCCAGACCACCGAAGCCTCATGAGTCTTTTGTAGAGTACTACCTTGTCACCTCAGCCTCGAGCGGGCTCTGCAAAATTTCCGCGATGGGGAATAGCGTGCAAACCAGCCAATTCGGAGACGAACTACGGAAGGCCCACAAAACCCTAAAAACAGCGCTGATAGAAAAATATGGAACACCCACTGGGGACCATGATTTTATCAAAAATGGCAGCTTGTGGACGGAGCCAAAATACTGGATGATGGGACTATTAAAAAAGGATCGGGTGCTTGCAACAACCTGGGGAAGGAAGACAGAAAAATATCCTAAGGGACTCGATTTGCCAAACGATCTCGATAGCATCATATTGAACGTGACAGCAGATAGCACTGATGCAGGCTACGTCACCTTGAAGTATGCCTTTACCAATGAGGACGCCTGCTTCGAGGAAAACAACAAAGAAAAAAATAAATCTCTGTAGGAATAACGCCACCCCCTCGATCCAAGCATCAATCGGCCGGACCGGAAATTGCCAGTGGAAGCTTGTCCTCTTCGACACGGCTGCAGTTTCCGATTCAGCTGGCGGGCCGTGGGGCAGTTGTTTTGCTAGCGTCTGTCGCGCCCATCTCGTCCGCACTGTGGTGACTTAGATGCCTCGTATCCTTTCTACCAGGCAGTTAGGGGTATAGCAGCGAATTTCCACACTATTGTTGTTTTCCACAAATTGGAAGTGCCCTGTGCCACAGCGCAGGCACGTCAGCGTCGAACTACCTTGTGCTTTAAATTGACCGTAAGCATCGTGAGCCCGCTCGTATTCATCATAAGTAAGCTTGTGACACTTCACTTCGCAAGCCGAGGAAGCTCTAGTGTTGGGTAGCTGCTTGATCGCGAGCACCTGCGTGCCGAGGGGCACTTGCTGCTTTGTGATTTCGAGTGGAAGGAGAATTGGTGCGGTTAGCACAGCAGGACGGCGTCGCCAATTAACCATCTCCACACCTCGCACTGTGGTGTCGATGGACTGACCGTCTGGCTTTAACAGCCGGATGGGATCACCGACCCGAACAACAGGGCCGCCAGGCTCTGCAATCGGCCCTGGCACCAGAACACAACCCCGGCCGGAAATCTGTAATGTGTCTTCAACGACGAAAAGGAGGGCATGTTCCACAATTGCTGACCTCGGCTTTAATGTCGAAGTATATGTAAGCCCAGGCACGCTTCTGCAACAGGTGCGGCAGAACCACCCTTAGACGACAGATATGGCATTCCATGCGCTCAAGTTAGACGCTAACAGACGGCACGCTACCACGCACGCAATGAAGATCGGTCCACGCTTCGTGTCTAAGTTCATGGTCTACGATGGAATGTCAGCCGAGAGGGCCGCTCTCGAGCACACGCTAGCAACCGCCCCGGGACTTATAGCTGTACAGCGGATTGAGCCGCATCGCAAGGGTGGTCGTCAAGCTTCGCTGGAGATCGAGAGGACTTTGCTCGACCAGTCCATAGCCCACATGGATTCTCAGGGCTGGATGGACGGCCCATGAGCCACTGGCTGGTGCGAGCCGGCGAATGACCTGCTCAGACCGGCAGTATTGCTACTCGCCGTCCTCATCATCGCCACCGGCTATCAGCGACATGGGCACATCCAGCCACACTACCTCACTCGCCCTCACCTGAAAAGAGCTTCCCGTCCGCATCCATGAAGGACGGGAATGGCTGTACTTTCGGATCCGTCTCCAAGATCAAGCAAAAGAACTGCATCTCGTTGCCGTCTTCAAGCACACTCTTAATTGGTGTGCAACAGCAGAGCTTGACTACAATTGCGCGCCCCATTGGCCGCCATGCAATCAGCCACGAATTCCCCACCTGCCGCTCGACTGCTTCGGCCCATCGCACGAATGCTCGTGGTAGTGCAGATGATGGCACTGGCTCTGGGGGTGGCGGCAGCAGCCGTGCTGGTCTGGACAGCCACCAGATTCAACGAAGCGAGCGACTGGGTCGAACACACCCATGAGGTCCTGGACCAAATAAACAGGGTACGAACCGAATTGCTCCGGGGCAGTCTGGCACTGCGTGACTATGCAATTTCTCCAGGCCCTCCTCATCTGGAGCGAGCCCGGGCAGCAGCCAGCACCGCCGCCCGCACTGCGGAACTTCTAGAAGGGCTCGTTCAAGACAACCCCGGGCAAAGTGACCGGGCTTTGGCGTTGCGCGCGGAAACGGCAGAGATGGTGGGGTGGATGAACAGCACTGCAGTCATTGCAGAGCGCGATGGCCCTGAGGCTTTGCTCGCCAGCCTGGCGCCCCGAATTTCCCAGGACTCGGCCAGACTCCTGCGGCAGCAGCTGGCGGAGATGGAGGGCGTGGAGCGTCTCCTCCTGCAGGCCCGGACACAGGAGAGGGCACGCGAGTACAGGCGGTTGATCATGGGGGCGTGCATCAGCGGCGCAGCGCTCATCGTTTTTCTGGTCTGGAGCGCTACCTATGCCACCGCCCTTTTCCGCCGCAGCACCACACGGATCCAAACGCTGAGGGAGGAGGCAGACTGCGACCCGCTGACGGGCTTGCTGAACCGCCGGGCGCTGGAAGAACGGTTCGCGAAACTCCTGGACTCACCTCTGACGGTCATCGCGTTTGACCTGGACGACTTCAAGCCCGTCAACGACACCCATGGACATCAGGCCGGCGACGAAGTCCTGACAGTGACGGCGAAGCGCATGCTGCGCGAATGCCGGGATGACGACCTGGTGGCACGAGTCGGTGGTGACGAGTTTGCCGTGGTTCTCACGGGCGTGTCGGATGCTGATGCCGCCCGCTCCGTCTGCACCCGCCTGCAACACGCCCTGTGCGAGCCCATCCAGTTGAGCTCCGCGACTGTGAGGGTCGGGGTTTCCCTTGGCTACGAAGTCTCTCCCGGCGGCATCAGCCTGGTCGACTTGCTCGCCAGAGCCGATAAAGGGGCCTATGCCGAGAAGCTGATTCGCAAAGGAAAGGCCCGTGCCGCAGGCAATCGCTGAAGGCCTGAGCGGTTCAGGCGAAGATGGGGCAGATGCAGGCGGAAATGAAAAAGCCGCCTGAAGGAGGCGGCTTGATCGGGACTGGAACCTGAAGGGTTCCCCAACAGTTCCCCGAGATTCTGAAGTCTGGTCCACTTCAGGAGGAAAAATTGGTAGGCGCGATTGGACTCGAACCAACGACCCCCACCATGTCAAGGTGGTGCTCTAACCAGCTGAGCTACGCGCCTGTGTGTATTCGAGAAGCGAGAGTATAGCAGCAAAAAACCGGTCGCCGGACAAAGTGGCGAACTCTCGCTTCACGCACCTCACCGCCGCCGCGCGGAGCGCACGCCCTGCACCGCGGCGACGATCGACAGCACCTTGTTCAGCCGCCCGGAGTCCGACACCTCCACGGTGAACGTCATCCACGCCGTGCCCTTCACCGACTGGGTCTGCACACCGATGACGTTGGTCTTCTCGCGCGCGAAGACTTCGGAGATGTCGCGCAGCAGGCCCTGGCGGTCGGCGGCCTCGACGGCCACGTCCACGGGGTAGAGGGCGGCAGGATGGCCGCCCTGCCCGCTGCCCTGGGCCCCGCCGCCGGATCCACCGGCGCTGCCCCATTCGACGTCGATCACGCGCTCGGCGCTGCGGGCCGCCATCTCGCGGAAGTTGCTGCAGTCCGCGCGGTGCACGCTCACGCCCTTGCCGCGCGTGACGAAGCCGCGGATCGGGTCCGGCGGCGCGGGGCGGCAGCACTTGGCCAGCTGGGTCATGAGGGAGTCGATGCCCACCACCAGCACGCCGCCCTTGGGCGCGCTCTCGTTCGTGCGCGCCTTCTTGAGCAGCAGGTAGTCGTCGGGCTGCAGCACGGGCTCGGGCGGGCGCAGCAGGGTCTCGATGGTGCGCAGGGAGAACTCGTCCTTGCCCACCACTTCGAAGAGCGCATCGGCGGTCTTGAAGCCCAACTGCACCGCCAGGTCTTCCAGCCGGATCGCAGTCTTGCCTTCGCGCTGCAGCAGCTTTTCCACGGCCTCGCGGCCGCGGGCCACGGTCTCGTGCGTGGCCTGGGCATTGAACCACGCGCGCACCTTGGCGCGGGCGCGGTGGCTGGTGAGGTAGCCCAGTTCGGGATTGAGCCAGTCGCGCGAGGGCCGGCCCTCCTTCACCGTGGTGATTTCCACCGTCTGGCCGTTGTGCAGCGGCGTGTTGAGCGGGACCATGGATCCGTCCACGCGTGCGCCGCGGCAGCGGTGCCCCACGCTGGTGTGCACCGCGTAGGCGAAGTCCACCGGAGTGGCTCCCTGGGGCAGCTCCACCACCTCGGCACTGGGCGTCAGCACGTAGATGCGGTCCTCGAACAGGCCGCGGTGCTGCACCGCGCCGGCCATGTCGCGCTCCCAGGCCAGCAGCTGCCGCAGCACGGCGATCTTGGCGTCGTATTCGCTGCTGGCGGACACGCCGCCATACCCCTTGGTGCCGGCCTCCTTGTAGGCCCAGTGCGCGGCCACGCCGTGCTCGGCGTGGTCGTGCATGGCCTGGGTGCGGATCTGGATCTCGATGGCCTTGCCCGCCTCGTCGCGCACCACGGTGTGCAGCGACTGGTAGCCGTTGGGCTTGGGGCGGGCGATGTAGTCGTCGAACTCCGCGTCGATCGGCTTGAAATGCGAATGCACCCACGACAGCGCGGCATAGCAGTCCTTCACCGTGGGCACGACCACGCGCAGCGCGCGGATGTCGAACACCTGGTCGAAATCGAGCGACTTGCCGCGCATCTTCTTGACGATGCTGTAGATGTGCTTGGGCCGGCCCTGCACGGTGGCGCTGATGCTGCGCGCGCGCAGTTCGGATTCGAGCCGGCCGCGCAGTTGCTCCATGTACACCTCGCGCTCGGCGCGCTTCTCGTCGAGCAGGCGGGCGATCTGCTTGTAGGTGTCGGGCTCCAGGAAGCGGAAGGACAGGTCCTCCAGCTCCCATTTCATCTGCCAGATGCCCAGGCGGTTGGCGAGCGGCGCGAAGACCTGCAGCGCCTCGCGGGCGATGGCGGGCGACACGGGCCGCTTGGTGGCCGCGTAGAAGCGCAGCGTTTGCAGCCGCGAGGCCAGGCGCAGCATGACCACGCGCAGGTCGCGCGAGAAGGCCAGCAGCATCTTGCGGACGTTCTCGGTGTGGGTGACGGGGTCGTCCACCGCATGGCCGGCGAGCTGGGCCGCGCGCGCCTGCTCCTGCACGCGCATGAGCTTGGTGGTTTCGACGGCGAGCGTGGCGAAGTTCTGGCCGAAGGCCTTGGCGATGACCTCCTCGGGCTTGTTCAGGTGCGAGCAGGCATGCACGAGGTAGCTGGCGGCCTGCATGGCCTCGGAACTGCCGATGGCCTTGAGGATGGCTGCCACGGCCTCCGCGTGGGCGAAGGTGTTCTCGCCCGTCTCCAGGGTTTCGGCGGAGAGCAGCGGCTCGGCGAACGCCCGGGCGCGCGCCAGGGCGCCGGCCTGCTCGGGCAGCGACAGCGAGGTCGCGGCGATGAGCTGGGGCACGGCCTCCTGGCTGGCCAGGGCATGCGGTTGCTGGGGCGCGGCGACACTTCTCATGGGCGGGCCTCCTGCGCGCCCTGGCTGTCCGCGGCGGGCGTGCCGAACAGGAACTGCTCGACCACATCGACCTGGGCGGCGGCCACGAGGGTGGGCGCATGGCCCACGCCGGCCCATTCGACCACCCGCGCGCGCGGACCGCGCTGCGCCATGGCCTGCGCCGTGCCGGGCAGCAGCAGGTCGGATTCCGCCCCCCGCAGCACCAGCGTTTGCGCCCGGATCGCGTCATAGAGCTGCCACAGCTGGGCATCGCCGGCACGCGCGGACTCGGGCGTGAGGTGCCGGAAGTTCTCGGCGATGGCCGGGTCGTAGTGCAGGCGCACGGAGCCGTCCGGCTGCGGGCGCAGCAGGGGTTCGGACAGCGCCTGCCACTCCTCTGCGGTGTGCGGGCCGAACCCCGTGGACACGACACGCAGCCCCTCGACCGCGGCCGCCACGCTGGGGAACGCCACCACGCGGCCCACGTACTGGCCGATGCGCTGCAGCGCCGCCCATTCCAGGGTGGGGCCGACGTCGTTGAGCACCAGCCGGCGCACCGGCGCGGGCAGCGGCAGCTCCGGCTGCCCGCACAGGGCCATGCCGATGAGCCCGCCCATGCTGGTGCCGACCCAGTCGAGCACGCGCACGGGCGCACGGGCATGCAGGTGGCCGAGCAGCGCGAGCATGTCGGCCGCATAGACGGGGATCTGGTAGTGCGCGGCATCGGCCAGCCAGTCGCTGCGTCCGCGCCCGGCCACGTCCGGGCAGACGATGCGGGCATGCCGCGCGAGGCGGCGGGCCAGCACGTCGAAGTCGCGGCCCTGCCGCGTGAGGCCGTGCACGCAGACGACCACGTGGGGGTGCGCAGGGTCGCCCGTGGCGTTCCACTCCCAGTACGCCATGCGGTGCCCGCCCTCGCCCTCCCTGGATGCATCCCCGGGGGATGCCGCGGCACCGGGGCAATGTACGTAGTTCAGCGTAGGCTCTGTCATGGGGGGCAATCGTCTCTGGGCCGCTCGATAATGGCCCTTCGTTCATCCTAATTCATTCGGAGAGACCGGCATGCTTCTCACTGGCAAGACTGCGCTCGTGACGGGTTCCACCAGCGGCATCGGACTGGGCATCGCCAAGGCCCTGGCGCGCGAAGGGGCGAACATCGTCCTGAACGGCTTCGGCGACGTGGATGGCCCCAGGTCGGAGGTGCTGGCGGCCGGGCATGCCGCGGGGGCGCAGGTGGCCTACCACGGCGCGGACATGGGCAGCGTGCCGGAGATCGAGGACATGATGAAGTACGCCGCCGCCCAGTTCGGCCGCGTGGACATCCTCGTGGACAACGCCGGCATCCAGCACGTCGCTCGCGTGGAGGATTTCCCGGTGGAGAAGTGGGACGCGATCCTGGCCATCAACCTGAGCAGTGCCTTCCACACCACGCGCCTCGCGCTGCCGGCCATGCAGGCCGCGAACTGGGGGCGCATCGTCAACGTGGCTTCGGTGCACGGCCTGGTGGGATCGGCACAGAAGTCGGCCTACGTGGCCGCCAAGCACGGCATCGTGGGCCTCACGAAGGTGACGGCGCTGGAGAACGCCACCACGGGCGTGACCTGCAATGCCATCTGCCCGGGCTGGGTGCTCACGCCGCTGGTGCAGAAGCAGGTGGACGCCAGGGCCGCCGAACACGGCCTCTCGAACGAGGAGGCCACGCGCCAGCTGCTGGGCGAGAAGGAGCCCTCGATGCAGTTCACCACGCCCGAGGAACTGGGCGAACTGGCGGTGTTCTTCTGCTCGCCGGCCGCCAACAATGTGCGCGGCGTGGCCTGGAACATGGACGGGGGCTGGGCGGCGCAGTAGCCCGCGACCGCCTTCCCCTGGCACGCGCCAGGCCGCTGGGCACGGGCGCGCCGGTCAGCGCCGGTCAGCGCAGTTGCACCGACCCGGAGACGTGGACCACCACCTGGGTCTTGCCGGCCTCGACCGGCACGGACTCGTCGGCGGACATCATGGACGACTTGGCCTGCATGGCCATCATGCGGGGCGGGCGCGGCCCGGGCGACATCTCGTCGCTGTTGACCGAGACCTCACGCAGCGAGTAGCCCGAGAAGCCGAAGCCCTTGGCCAGTTCGCCCGCACGGTTCTTGAACTCCTCGATGGCCCGGGTCTGGGCCTCCGCCTGGACACGCGCCCGGGCTTCCTTGGACAGGTCGAATGCGATCTGGCTGATGGGCATGGACTGGATGCGGCCGGCGGTGGTGGTGATGCGCGAGAAATCGCGCCCCTGCAGCACCAGTTCGGCACGCCCCTGCCAGGCGGTGATCTTGCCGTCCTTGCCGTAGCGCGGGTACAGGCCGAACTGGCCGGTGCGCACCTCCATCTGTTCGGGCTGCGCAGCGCGCTTGGCTTCGGCCAGGCCGGCATCCAGCGCCTGCCGCAGTTGCGTCTGCACGGTGGCGGCATCCGCGCCCTCGCGCGTGGCAGCCAGGGTCAGCACCAGAAGATCCTGCTGGACATCCACCGAGCCGCTCGCGGCGAGCTGCAGCACGTTCTGGGGCGCCGGCGCGGCCACGTTCTGGGCAAACGCCGTGCCCGACACGGCAGCGATGGCGCAGGCGGCGGCCAGGGGGGCGAGGAATTTCATGAAGGGACTCCCTGTATGGAAAAAATCGTGTGAAAACCTGCATGCCGGACATGCGCATGCGGGCAGGCCGTCCACGGTAACGCACGCGGTGGCCCCTGGAGATGTCGCCCGGACAACCCTGCTGATAGCCGCCGCAAAATTTGTAACACTTGGTCAGACCTGCCGGAAAAACGCGAACTTCGGGCGGCAAGGTGGTCAGAATCGGCTCTGTTACAAATAGGACCCAGGAAACTCATGGCCTCTACAACCAACCGTACCGACAAGATCCTCGTGGTGGACGACGACGCGCGCATCCGTGATTTGCTGCGCCGCTATCTGACCCAGGAAGGCTTCGAAGTCATGGTGGCGGAAGACGGCAAGGCGCTCAACCGCATCCTGCTGCGCGAGACGGTCGAACTGATCGTTCTGGATCTCATGATGCCCGGCGAAGACGGGCTCTCCATCTGCCGCCGCCTGCGCGCGGCCAACGACCGCACCCCGATCATCATGCTCACCGCCAAGGGCGAGGACGTGGACCGCATCGTCGGTCTGGAGGTGGGTGCCGACGACTACCTGGGCAAGCCCTTCAACCCCCGCGAACTGCTGGCGCGCATCCACGCCGTGCTGCGCCGCCGCCCGCCGCAGGAGGCCCCGGGCGCCCCCTCGGGCGACAACGAGGTCGTGACCTTCGGCCCCTTCACCTTCGACCTGGGCACGCGCGCCCTGCAGAAGAACGGCGAGGAACTGCCCCTCACCACCGGCGAATTCGCCATGCTCAAGGCCCTGGTGCGCCACCCGCGCCAGCCGCTGTCGCGCGAAAAACTGGCCCTGCTGGCCCGCGGCCGCGAATTCGAGCCCTTCGACCGCAGCCTGGACGTGCAGGTCTCGCGCCTGCGCAAGCTGGTCGAGGTGGATGCCGCCGCCCCCCGCTACATCCAGACCGTCTGGGGCGTGGGCTACGTGTTCGTGCCGGATGGAGCGAGCTGATCCACGGCCGACAACCCCGCGCGCGGGCACCGGGCCGGCACCACGTGCAGCCCGGTGCCCGCGGCCCTTCCACGGCCTGCAGCGGCCCGGCTCTTCTCCTGACCTGACATGAGCGCCTCCCATGATGCGTCCGCGGACGCCACCAGCCCCGCGCCCCTGGAGACGACGCCGAACCGGCGCGCGTCCCAGCGCACGCGCGTCGGCCTGAACCTTTTCTGGCGCACTTTTTTCCTGCTCGCGCTGCTGCTGGTGGGCAGCATCCTGGCCTGGCTGCAGACGCTGCGCGCGCTCGAATTCGAGCCCCGCACCCTGCAGACCGCGCAGCAGATCGCCTCCCTCGTGAACCTGAGCCGTGCCGCGCTGGTGCATGCGGACGCCATCGCCCGCGTCTCGCTCATCAAGACCATGGCGGACCAGGAGGGCGTGCGCATCCTGCCCCGCGAGCCCAGCGACCGCTTCGACCTCGTGGACGACACCGCCCTGGGCGTGCGCCTGACCGAAGAGCTCACCGAGCGCCTCGGTCCGGGCACGATCGTGGCCGGCAACGTGAACGGCGAGAGCGGCCTGTGGGTGGGCTTCACCATCAACGGCGATCCCAACTGGCTGCTGATGGACCGCTCGCGCCTGAGCACGGCGGGCGGCAAGACCTGGCTGATCTGGCTCATTACCGCGGGTGCCCTGTCGCTGGCGGGCGCGGCGGCCATCGCGCGGCTCATCAACCGGCCGCTCAAGCAGCTCTCCTACGCCGCCAACCGCGTGCGCGACGGCGATTTCGCGGCCAGCCAGCTCGACGAGGAGGTGGTGACCAGCGAGATCCGCGAGGTGAACATCGGCTTCAACCGCATGGCGCAGAAGCTCGCGAAGCTCGAACAGGACCGGGCGGTGATGCTGGCCGGCATCTCGCACGACCTGCGCACGCCGCTGGCGCGGCTGCGGCTGGAAACCGAGATGAGCGTGATCGACGACGTGGCCCGCGAGCACATGGTGGCCGACATCGTGCAGCTCGACGCCACCATCGACAAGTTCCTGGACTACGCGCGGCCGGACCACGTCACGCTCACGCCGGTGAACCTGCACGGCGTGGTGTCTTCCTGCGTGTATGCGGTGCAGGACCACCGCGAACTGCAGATCTCCATGAGCGTGCCGGAAGACCTGATCGTGCTGGCCGACGAGGTGGAGCTGGCGCGCGTGATCTCCAACCTGCTGGAGAACGCCCGCCGCTACGGCAAGACGCCCGAGAGCGGCACGGCTTCGGTGGAGATCGCCGCCAAGGGGCGCGAGAAATGGGTGCTGGTGAAGGTGCGCGACCACGGCCCGGGCGTGCCGCCCGACCAGCTGAGCAACCTGACCAAGCCCTTCTTCCGCGGCAACTCCGCGCGCACGGCGGCCGCGGGCGCGGGCCTGGGCCTCGCCATCGTGGACAAGACCGTGCAGCGCATGGGCGGCATCTTCGCGCTGGCCAATTCCGGCTCCGGCGGCCTGGTGGCGCACATCCAGCTGCAGCGCGCCTCGCAGCTGCCGGCCGGCAAGGACCCCAAGCAGCGGCTGCAGCGCCCGCAGATCAAGCGCCAGCTGCCACCCGATGCCGCCAAGGGCGGCAAGCCCGTCAAGCCGGCGAAGGCCTGAACAGCAGCACGGCCGCGCGCGCCTCCATGGCCAGGCCCTGCCCCACGGGGCCCATGCGCTCGGCGGTCTTGGCCTTCACGTTCACCTGGTCGGGCTGCAGGCCCAGCGACCGGGCGATGCCTTCGCGCATGGCGGGGATGTGCGGCGCGAGGCGCGGGGCCTGCGCGATCACGGTGCTGTCGATGTTGCCGATCTCGTGGCCGCGCTCGCGCACGCGCCGTGCGGCCTCCACCAGCAGGACCATGGAATCGGCGCCCTTGAAGCGCTCGTCCGTGTCCGGGAAATGGCTGCCGATGTCGCCGAGCCCCGCGGCGCCCAGCAGCGCGTCGGTCACGGCGTGCAGCAGCACGTCGGCATCGGAATGCCCGAGCAGGCCCATGGTGTGGGGGATGTCCACGCCGCCGATCACCAGGCGGCGGCCCGGCACCAGGGCATGGATGTCCCAGCCCTCGCCGATGCGGAATGGGGGAAGCGTCATGGGCAGTTCCGCCTTGTGTGTCTGTCAGAAGAAAGTCTTGCCGGGCAGCGGCGCGCCCTGCGCGAGCGGCCCGCCGAAGCGTTCCAGGGTGGCCGGCAGCAGGCGCTGCGCCAGCACGGCCTCGGCCAGCGCGAAGTCGTCCGGATAGGTGACCTTGAAGTTCTGCGCGCCGCCCGGAACGAGGCGCGGGTGCAGGCCCATGGCCTCCATGGCGCTGGCCTCGTCGGTGGCCTGCGCGCCGTACCGCACGAGCGCGGATTCGAGGGTGCCCAGGCGGAACATCTGCGGGGTCTGGGCGAGCCATTTGTCGCTGCGGTCCACCGTGGAGGCGACGCGCACGCCGCCCGGGCCCTCGCTGGCCGTCTTGAGCGTGTCGGCCAGCTTGTGGGCCAGCAGGCCGCCCACGCTGTCGTGCTCGCAGGCATCGATGAGCGCGTCGATCTGCGCCGTGGTCACCAGGCAGCGCGCCGCGTCGTGCACCAGCACCCAGTCGCCCTCCTCCGCGCCGCGCTCGCGCAGCGCGCGCAGGCCTCCGAGCACGGTGTCGGCGCGTGTGGCGCCGCCGCAGGCGACGGCGAAATGCAGGTCCGAAGGATGGGCGTCGAAGAATGCGTCGCCGGGCGCCACGGCCACCAGCGTGCCCATCAGGCGCCGCACGCCCGCGAATGCCGCCAGGGTGTGCAGCACCAGCGGCAGCCCGGCCACGGCCTGGTACTGCTTGGGCACGCCGGCCGCGGCGCCCGGCGCCACGGCGCGGGCGCCCGTGCCCGCACAGGGCAGCAGGGCCCAGAAACGGCCCGGCGTGGCCGGAGGCGAAAGGGTCGGTCGGGGCGGCAGCAGGTCGCTCATGGGGCGGCCATTGTAGGAGCGCGGCGCACCCTGGCCGGCCGGCATGCCCCGGGCGCCCCGCCGGAATGGCCGCCGCCCTAGAATGCCTGCATGGCCGCGCCGCACCGCGCACGGCCCGCGGCGCTCCGGTGCGCCCAGCCAGTCCCCGCTTCCCCATGGACCTCCCCAAACTCATCCCCGGCAAACGTTTCACCATGCCGCGCCCCGTGGGCAGCGCGGACGCCCTGCTGCTCGCGCGCGTCGCGGAGCGCGAGAAGGCCGCCCGGCGCACCATCGCCATCGTCACGGCCGACGCCACCGACGCGCAGCGCCTGATCGACGAGATGGCGTTCTTCGCGCCGGAACTGCGCTGCGCGCTGTTCCCCGACTGGGAAACGCTGCCCTACGACACCTTCTCGCCCCACCAGGACCTCATCAGCGAACGCCTGGCCACGCTCTGGCGCATCAGCCAGAAGGACAAGGACACCGGCGCCGACGTGGTGCTGGTGCCCGCCACCACGGCGCTCTACCGGGTCGCGCCGCCCTCGTTCCTGGCGGCCTACACCTTCCACTTCAAGGTGAAGCAGAAGCTGGACGAGGCGAAGTTCCGCGCCCAGCTCACGCTGGCCGGCTACAGCCACGTCTCGCAGGTGGTGAGCCCCGGCGAATACGCGGTGCGCGGCGGCCTGATCGACCTGTTTCCCATGGGCTCGCCCGTGCCCTACCGGGTGGACCTGTTCGACGACGAGATCGACTCCATCCGCACCTTCGATCCGGACACGCAGCGCAGCCTCTACCCGGTGCCGGAAGTGCGCCTGCTGCCCGGCCGCGAGTTCCCCATGGACGACGCGGCCCGGGCCAAGTTCCGCAGCCGCTGGCGCGAGCTGCTGGAGGGCGACCCCACGAAAAGCCGCATCTACAAGGACATGGGCAACGGCGTGGCCACCGCCGGCATCGAGTACTACCTGCCGCTCTTCTTCGACGAGACGGCCACCGTGTTCGACTATCTTGGAGAGGACGCCACGGTGGTATTGCACGGCGACCTGGAGCCGGCCTTCCAGCGTTTCTGGCAGGACACGAAGGAGCGCTTCCGCCTGGTGCAGGGCGACCCCGACCGGCCCGCACTGCCGCCCGAATCGCTGTTCCTGGGCATCGAGCAGTTCTACACCCGCGCCAACGCGCATGCGCAGCTCGCGCTGCGGCCGGGGGTGGAGGACGTGGCCGACAACCCGAACTTCCAGAAGCTGGGCGACCTGGCCGTGGTGCGCGGCGCCGAGGATCCGCTGGCGCGCCTGCATGCCCACATCCGCAACACGCAGCACCGGGTGCTGCTGCTGGCCGAGAGCGACGGCCGGCGCGAGAGCCTGCTGGACTTCCTGCGCGCCTCGCAGCTGAACCCGCCCGCCTTCGATTCGCTGGCCGAGTTCCAGGGCCAGGCCGACGAGAAGGTCGGCATCGCCACCGCCGCGCTTGCAGTGGGCTTCGCCTGGACCCTGGAAGGCATCGACTTCGTCACCGAGACCGAACTGTTCGCGGCCGGCGCCACCACGCGCCGGCGCAAGAAGCAGGAGCAGGTGAGCGACGTCGAGGCGCTGATCAAGGACCTCTCGGAACTCACGCTGGGCGACCCGGTGGTGCACAGCGCGCACGGCATCGGCCGCTACCGCGGGCTGATCCACATGGACGTGGGCCAGAAGAACCCCGACGGCACGCCCGCGATGCAGGAGTTCCTGCACCTCGAATACGCGGACAAGGCCGTGCTGTACGTACCGGTGAGCCAGCTCCAGCTCATCAGCCGCTACACGGGCGTGTCCGCCGACGAGGCGCCGCTGCACAAGCTGGGCAGCGGCCAGTGGGAGAAGGCCAAGCGCAAGGCTGCCGAGCAGGTGCGCGATTCCGCCGCCGAGCTGCTCAACATCTACGCCCGCCGCGCGGCGCGCGAGGGCCATGCGTTCCGCTACAGCCCGCAGGACTACGAGCAGTTCGCCAACGATTTCGGGTTCGAGGAAACGGCCGACCAGAACGCCGCCATCCACGCGGTGATCCAGGACATGATCTCGCCCCGCCCCATGGACCGGCTGGTCTGCGGCGACGTGGGCTTCGGCAAGACCGAGGTCGCCCTGCGCGCCGCCTTTGTGGCGGTCACGGGCGGCAAGCAGGTGGCGTTCCTCGCGCCGACCACGCTGCTGGCCGAGCAGCACTACCAGACGCTGGTGGACCGTTTCTCCAAGTGGCCTGTGAAGATCGCGGAGGTCTCGCGCTTCCGCTCGGGCAAGGAGATCACCGCGGCCATCAAGGGCATCGGCGACGGCACGGTGGACATCGTGGTGGGCACGCACAAGCTGCTGTCCGAATCGACGAAGTTCCACAACCTGGGCCTGCTCATCATCGACGAGGAGCACCGTTTCGGGGTGCGCCACAAGGAGCAGATGAAGCAGCTGCGTGCCGAGGTGGACGTGCTCACGCTCACCGCCACGCCCATCCCGCGCACGCTGGGCATGGCGCTGGAAGGCCTGCGCGACCTGTCGGTGATCGCCACCGCGCCGCAGCGGCGCCTGGCGATCAAGACCTTCGTGCGCAACGAGGGCACGGGCGTGATCCGCGAGGCGGTGCTGCGCGAACTGAAGCGCGGCGGCCAGTGCTACTTCCTGCACAACGAGGTCGAGACGATCGAGAACCGGCGCCAGAAGCTCGAGGAGATATTGCCCGAGGCCCGCATCGCCGTGGCGCACGGCCAGATGCCCGAGCGCGAGCTGGAGAAGGTGATGCGCGACTTCGTGGCGCAGCGCTACAACATCCTGCTGTGCTCGACCATCATCGAGACCGGCATCGACGTGCCCACGGCCAACACCATCATCATGAGCCGCGCCGACAAGTTCGGCCTGGCGCAATTGCACCAGCTGCGCGGCCGCGTGGGCCGCAGCCACCACCAGGCCTATGCCTACCTGATGGTGCCGGACGTGGACGGCCTGACCAAGCAGGCCGCGCAGCGGCTGGACGCCATCCAGCAGATGGAGGAGCTGGGCTCGGGCTTCTACCTCGCCATGCACGACCTGGAGATCCGCGGCGCGGGCGAGGTGCTGGGCGAGAACCAGAGCGGCAACATGCTGGAGGTGGGCTTCCAGCTCTACAACGAGATGCTGGCCGAGGCCGTGAAGTCGCTCAAGGCCGGCAAGGAACCCGACCTGCTCGCGCCGCTGTCGGTCACCACGGACATCAACCTGCACGCACCGGCCCTGCTGCCCGACGACTACTGCGGCGACGTGCACCTGCGGCTGTCGTTCTACAAGAAGCTCGCCACCGCGAAGACCGCGGACCAGATCGACGCCCTGCTCGAAGAGATCGTGGACCGCTTCGGCAAGCTGCCGCCGCAGGCGCAGACGCTGATCGACGTGCACCGGCTGCGCGTGCTGTCGCAGCCCTACGGGGTGATCAAGGTGGATGCGGCACCGGGCGTGACGAACATCACGTTCCGGCCCCAGCCGCCGGTGGACCCGATGCAGATCATCCACCTGATCCAGAAGAATAGGCACATCAAGCTCGCGGGCAACGAAAAGCTGCGCATCGAGCGCGAACTGCCGGAAGCGAAGGACCGGGCGCAGATGGTGCGCGACGTGCTGCGCAGCCTGGGCCAGCCCCTGGGGGCCACGCAGGGCGCTCCGGCCTGACGCCAACTGCGCGGGGCATGGCCGCCGCGGACCGCAGGGGCGCCGGAAGCGCCGTTGCCGGAGCCGCCCACGGATGCCCCATGCCCCTCGAAGCCGCCATCGTCCTGATCGCCCTCGCCGCCGCGGCTGCCACGCGGCCGTGGCGCCTGCTGGCGGCCCGGCCCGCCTTCCGCGCACCGGAGGGGGCCGAGGACGCATCCGGCGGCCGGCAGGCGTCGCCCCTGCTTACGCCGCTGCTCGCCACGCTGGTGTTCCTGCCCTGGATATGGGCACTGCCCACGCTGCATGCCATGCCGCTGCAGCTGCAGATGTCGGGCGCCTGCCTCGTCGTGCTGATGGTGGGCTGGCCGCTGGCCGTGCCCGTGCTGGTCACGGTGGCGGTCGTGGCGGCCCTGCTCTCGCCCACCCTGTCATGGGGCGATGCGCTGGGCCTGGCAGCCTGGCAGGGCGTGGTACCTGCCACCTTCGCACTGCTGCTGGGCGCGCTGCTGCGCCGGCTGGCCGGCACGCACCTCTTCATCTATGTGCTGGGCCGCGCCTTCCTCGGCACGGCCCTGTGCATGTTCGCGGCGGGCGGCCTCGCGCTCTGGAGCGGCCACGGCCTGCCGGGCGTGGACCCGGGCCTCGCCATGGTCGCCCGCTGGCTCATGGCCTGGGGCGACGCGGTGGTGACGGGCATGCTCTGCGCGGTGTTCGTGGCCTTCCGGCCCGAGTGGCTGGCGACATGGTCGGACCGGCTGTACCTGCGAAGTCTCAAAGAGTGAGGTGAACTGAAGCAGGGGCCAGCCCCATCCCTCGTTCACAACGAGCCCTCCACCTGTGCCACCTTAGGCATTGCGAGAGCCGATCAATGCCAAGCAAGACCCAGCGGCATAAATTTACTAAATTTTTTTCCAATTTAGTAAACCACGCTACACTATGCGCTCTGTACAACAATCCCAGGAAGGACTGAAGATGAGAAGTTCTGCACTGATAGAGCTCGCACTGCATATGTTGTCATGTACTCAAAAAGATCTTGCGACTCGACTGCAGGTGTCGCCTGCGCAAATTAGCAAGTGGAAAAAAGGCGAGTACATGTCTTCAGACATGCAGAAAAAATTTGAACTGCTATTGGATTTGGATGAGCTTGATCCGGAATTTGTTCTCTTGGCCGGGTCGCTGGCAGACGCAAAAAAATGGGAGAAACTGATTCGATTTCTGGCGCAGTCGGCCAACGACAGTGCAGAAACAGGATACGACACATATCCACTCTCCGACGAAGCTCCAAACCTCTGCTGGCATACTTTCCACACCCTACGGGAGATGGGTTTCAATATTCCTAATAAATTTCCAATTGAATTGGATGTAAATTTTGAATTCACTGACCAGGAGGATGACATCGTCGCCATAAACGATATCTGGGCACGCTTAGACAACAACCCTACCACGGCGCTCATAACCAAGATCTACAGTGCACTCAATGATGTTTATGGATTCTATGCGGCGTATGTCAGCTATTTGATTGACGACGACTCTCTAGAGTTGTACAACACAGACGCCTGCAATATCGAGTCATGCTTGATGGAACTAGCAGCAACGAAGATCGAGGTCGACAGCAAGTTCGTTCCGCAATTCCAGAAATTCAAGTACCAGACAACGAAAAACTATGAAGAGTGGCTTGCTATTGTTAAGGACAAAGCTTTTCGAGCAGGCATCCCTCTCAAGGCTGAACTACTGAACTTGGTTTACGATTCACATGGTGAATTAGGGCATGAAGCTGAAGCGGAAAGCCTGGGTTTCAATGCGCACCGATTGCATCCTGATATTTACATGAACGAACTGCTATGTGGCATGAGGTTAATTCACCAAGTGCTACCGGCCATCATGAAAAAGCTAGGAATGGAAGCGCACGAATTTCAAGTAAATGGTTTAGACCTTCGCATTTGATGATCTGCTTCCCGAAGAGCTTTCTGCCCTATTATAGATTTTTGCATCCATGCAGTTAGCCTCGCCAATTTCCTGGGAGATGCTGCTACGCAGCAGAGCACGAGCGATACCATTGCGCCTCTGATCGCAGTCTTACACCCCCACCAATGACAAATACCACCGAATTCGCCCCCGGCCTCGTCCTGCAGGGCATCGAGCCCCCGCTGTCCCTGTCGGACTACCAGCTCATCGCCTTCGACATGGACTCCACGCTGATCAACATCGAGTGCGTGGACGAGATCGCGGATGCCGCCGGGCGCAAGGCCGAGGTGGCCGCGATCACCGAAGCCGCCATGCAGGGCCTGATCACCGACTACAAGGAAAGCCTGCGCCAGCGCGTGGCGCTGCTGCGCGGCGTGGGCGTGGAGCACATGGAGCAGGTCTTCCGCGAGCGCCTGCGCTTCAACCCCGGCGCGAAGGAACTCATCGACGCCGCCAAGGCCGCGGGCCTCACCACGCTGCTGGTCTCCGGCGGGTTCACGTTCTTCTCGGACCGCGTGCGCGCCGGACTGGGCATCGACCTCTCGCGCGCCAACGTGCTGGAGATCGAGGACGGCCGCCTCACGGGCCGCATGGTGGACCAGCCCTGGGGCGACATCTGCGACGGCGCCGAGAAGCGCCGCACGCTGCTGGAAGTGGCCTCGCTGATGGGCATCGACCCTGCGCAGGCGATCGCGGTGGGCGACGGCGCCAACGACCTGCCCATGATGGGCGTGGCGGGCCTGTCCGTGGCCTTCCATGCGAAGCCCGCCGTGCGCGCGCAGGCCAGGGTGGCGATCAACGAGGGCGGCCTCGACCGGCTGCTGGAAGTCCTGCGCTGAAACCGCCAGCCGCGCATAAGCAACGGCCGCGTTATATGGGTATGACAATAAAAACGTGGTGGGCCTGCGGGAAACTACCTAGACTCCGGGCCCATGGGTGACAGCCCCGGCGCGGCCGGGGCGCCCCACCAACCGAAGAAAGCCCTTGCTCCGATGCTGAAGAAAGCCCTCTCCGCCCTGGCCCTGGCCGCGCTCGCCGTTTCCGCGCATGCGGCCGATACCGTCCTCAAGGTGGCGGCCTCCGCCGTGCCGCACGCCGAGATCCTGAATTTCGTGAAGCCGCAGCTCAAGGCCCAGGGCGTGGACCTGCAGGTGCGGGAATTCAGCGATTACATCCAGCCCAATGCCGCGGTGGAAGACAGGCAGCTCGACGCCAACTTCTTCCAGCACCAGCCCTACCTGGACAGCTACAACAAGGACCGCAAGAGCAGCATCGTGGCAGTGCCGGACGGCAAGGTCCACGTGGAGCCCTTCGGCGCCTATTCGAAGAAGATCAAGTCCGTGAGCGAGCTCAAGGACGGCGCCACCATCGCCATCCCCAATGACCCGTCGAACGCGGGCCGCGCGCTGATCCTGCTGCAGAAGCAGGGCCTCATCACGCTCAAGGACCCGAAGAACATCACGGCCACGCCGATCGACATCGCCCGGAACCCGAAGAAGCTCAAGTTCCGCGAACTGGAAGCCGCCCTGCTGCCCCGCGCGCTGCAGGACGTGGACCTGGCCCTGATCAACACCAACTACGCGATCGAGGCCAAGCTGAACCCGACGAAGGACGCGCTGTTCATCGAAGGCAGCGATTCGCCCTACGCCAACCTGATCGCCGCCCGCTCCGACCGCGCCAACGATCCCGCGATCGCCAAGCTGGTGAAGGCGCTGCACACGCCCGAGGTGAAGAAGTTCATCCAGGACAAGTACCAGGGCGCGATCGTGCCGGCGTTCTGATCGCACGGCCCCCGGCGCCCTGCGCGCCTGCAACCCGACCAGGGCGCCGCATCCGCGGCGCCCTTTTTCATTCCAGCCCCTGCCAGAGCCAGAACGACAGGGTCAGCATGATCGCCCCCGTGAGGCCGTCCAGCAGGCGCCAGGCCACCGGCTTGGCGAACACGCCCTGCAGCTGGCGCCCTGCGAAGGCGAGCATCAGGAACCACAGCAGGCTGGCCGACGCCGCGCCGGCCACGAAGACCCACTTGAGGCCGCCCTCCTGACGGGCGCCGATGGAGCCCACGAGCACCACGGTGTCCAGGTACACATGCGGGTTGAGCAGCGTGATCGCGGCCAGGGTGCCCAGCACGCCCAGCAGCCCCTGGCGGGTGCGCTCGCCGTCGGTGCGCAGGCTGGCGCCCGCGCCGAACAGGGCGCGGTGCCATGCGAACAGCCCGTAGGCCAGCAGGAATACGGCGCCGCCCAGGGTCAGCACGCGCGCCAGGCCCGGGGCGCTCTCCAGCAGCTTCGCCATGCCGGCCACGCCGGCGCCGATCAGCACCGCGTCGGCCAGCACGCACAGGGCCACGCAGGCCCGCACGTGCCGCCCGGCGACCGCCTGGCGCAGCACGTACGCGTTCTGCGCGCCGATGGAGACGATCAGGGACATGCAGACCGTGAAGCCGGCCAGCCAGGCGGCGGACGCGGCCCCGCCGGAGAACAGCGAAGAGGAAGGAAGAAGTGCCCACATGCGGTCGATTCTGGGCGGGTGTAAAAATTATGTAAACTTAAAAACTCTAACCATCATTAAGCATTACTTCATGCTGGACTACGCTGGACTCGAGGCCCTTGCGGCCGTGGTGCGCGAGGGCAGTTTCGAACGTGCGGCGCGGCGCCTGCACGTCACGCCCTCGGCCGTCTCGCAGCGCGTCAAGCAGCTGGAAGAGCGTGCGGGACAGGTGCTGGTGCAGCGCGGCACGCCCTGCACGGGCACCGAGGCCGGACGCCGGCTGTGCCTGCACCTGGAACAGGTGGCCCTGCTGGAGAACGAGCTGCGCCGGGCCCATCCCGCGCTGGTGCCCGATGCCCACGCCCCCGCACCCACGGTCAAGCTGGCGGTGAACGACGATTCGCTGTCCACCTGGTTCATGGATGCGATGGCGGCTTTCGCCGAGGGCGGCAACGAACTGCTGGACGTTCGCATCGACGACCAGGAACACACCGCGCAGCGGCTGCGCGAGGGCGAGGTGATCGCCGCGGTGACGGCCACCGCAGGTGCCATCGCGGGCTGCAACACCTGGCCGCTGGGCTCCATGCACTACGTGGCGGCGGCCAGCCCGGCCTTCGTGCGCCGCCATTTCGGGCCGGACACGGGCGGGGTGACCCAGGACACCATCGCGCAGGCGCCGATGATGGTGTACAGCCGCAACGACCGCCTGCAGGACCAGTGGCTGCAGCGCCAGGGGCTCGGCTCGCGCCGCCATCCGCCCCGCCACTTCCTGCCGTCCAACCAGGGCTTCCTGCGCAGCTGCGAGATGGGCATCGGCTGGGGCATGCACCCCACGGTGCTGATCGAGCGGCAGCTCGCGGACGGCACGCTGGTGGAGATGCTGCCGGGTACCGGCATGGACGTGGCGCTCTACTGGGCCCACCCGCGTTCGGCCCAGGCAGGGCTGGAGCGGCTCACGCAGTGCGTCATGGCCGCCGCGCACGACTGGCTGGGCGCCGGCCGCGGCGCCCGGCGCGCGGGCGCTTCGCGCAGGCCGGGGAAGAAGTAGCGGGCGCCACCACTGCCGGGAGCGGCCTGTAGGACCCCGCCGCAAAAGCGCACCGCATGGCAGGAACGGGGCCACGGCGCACATTTCCAGCCCCACTGCCGGGCTACCATGAATGCGGCCCCTTCGATGTGCCCGCGCACGAGGCACAGCCCCTTCCGGTGCGATGAAAGAACCCGCCTGATGTCCCACTACGACCTGATCGTCATCGGCAGCGGCCCCGGCGGCGCGAGCCTCGCGCACCGGCTGGCGCCGACCGGCAAGCGCATCCTGATCCTGGAACGCGGCGACTACCTGCGGCGCGAGGAAGCCAACTGGAGCGCGCAGGCCGTGTTCGTGGAGGGGCGCTACCAGGCGCGCGAATCCTGGATCGACCGGGACGGGCACCGTTTCGCCCCGCAGCTCCACTACTGCGTGGGCGGCAATTCGAAGGTGTACGGTGCCGCGCTGCTGCGGCTGCGCGAGCGCGATTTCGGCGAAGTGCGCCACCACGGCGGCATCTCGCCGGCCTGGCCGCTGGCCTATGCCGACTTCGCGCCCTGGTACGACGAGGCCGAGGCGCTGTTCCACGTGCACGGCCTGCGCGGGGACGACCCGCTCGATCCAGGCACCACGCCTTACCCTTTCCCGCCGGTGCGGCACGAGCCCAAGATCGCGCAATTGAACGACAAGCTGCGCGGCATCGGCCTGCATCCCTTCCACCTGCCGCTGGGCATTCTGCTCGACCAGAAGGACGACGGCTTCGCCACGCCGACGAGCACCTGCATGCGCTGTTCGTACTTCGACGGCTTTCCCTGCCTGCTCAATGGCAAGGCCGACGCGCAGGTGATGTGCATCGACCCGATGCTGCGCGACCACCCGAATGTCACGCTGCTGACGGGTGCCTATGCCTCGCGCCTGGAGACGGATGCCAGTGGCCGGCGGGTGGAGGGGGTGGTGGTCGAGCGCGGCGGCCGGGAAGAGCGCTACACCGCCGGCACGGTGGTGGTGGCCTGCGGCGCGCTGTCGTCCGCCCTGCTGCTGCTGCGGTCGGCGAACGACCGCCACCCGAACGGCCTCGCCAATGGCTCGGACCAGGTCGGCCGCAACTACATGCGCCACGAGATGTCGATCGTGATGGCGGTGATGAAGGAGGTCAACGAAACGGTCTTCCAGAAGACGCTCGCGCTCGGCGACTTCTACTTCGGCAGCGACGACTGGGAACATCCGCTGGGGCTGATCCAGATGTGCGCGACCAGCCATGCGGACCAGATCAAGGGGGAGGCACCGTTGCCCGGCCTGATGAAGCACCTGCCCGAGATGCCCTTCGAGGAAATGGCCCGGCATTCGATGGACTTCTGGCTGCAGGCCGAGGACCTGCCGGTCCCCGAGAACCGCGTGTACTACCGGGACGGCAAGGTGCACCTCGACGTGCGCGAGACCAATGCGGAGGCGCTCAGGCGCCTGCAGGCCAAGCTCAAGCAGGTGCTCGACGCGATCGGCTGGCCCGCGGTGCTGGTGGAGCGCTCGCTCTACCTCGGCAAGGACATCCCGCTCTCCGGCACCGCGCACCAGGCCGGCACCTGCCGCTTCGGCACCGACCCGGCGACCTCGGTGCTGGATCTCGACTGCCGCGCCCACGAGGTGGACAACCTCTATGTGACCGACGCGAGCTTCTTCCCTTCGATCGGCGCGGTGAACCCCACGCTCACCATCATCGCGAACGCATTGCGCGTCGCCGACATCCTGAAGGGGCGCCTGTGACCGCCGCCATCGCCGTGACCTTCCTCGTGCGCTGCGTGATGGTGCTGCTGTTCCTGCCCTTCAGCGCGCTCGACAAGCTGCTGGGCTTCGGCCACGCGGTAGGGCAGGCGCAGGAAGTGTTCAAGCCGCGCTGGCTGGCGCGCGCCGTGATCCTGGCCGGGCTGGCGATCGAGGTGGTGTGCAGCCTGGGCGTGGTCAGCGGCGTGTCCGACCGGGCCGCGGCCTTCGTGATCGCGGGCTACTGTTTTGCGACCGCGGTGCTGTTCAAGCCGTTCTGGAAGCCCGGCGACTTCTGGTCGAACCCCGACGGCAGGGCGCGCGGCCTGTTCTGGGATTTCCTCAAGAACCTGGCGCTGGGCGCCGGCTTCCTGCTGCTGGTGGTCGGCACCGACGGGTCCGGCCTGCAGCCCTTCCTCGATGCGCCTTTCGCGTCGAGCCAGCCCTACCGGAGCCCCTGAATGTCCGATCCCGGCCCCCGCCCTTCCGTGCCCTACCAGCACCTCTACACCGATGCCGACGGCGTCAGCCGCTTCCAGTCCTGTGCGCTCACCGACTATGAACTGCACCGCGTCGGCGCCGCCGATCCGCAGTGGAACAACTCCATGGAGCGCGGTGATTCGACCGTCGTCTTCACCGTGCAGCCGGTCGGCTGGGTGGGCGAGTGGCACGAAAACCCGGCCCCGCAATGGATCGTCGTGCTCTCGGGCCGCTGGTGGATCGAGGCGATGGACGGCACCCGCATCGAGCAGGGCCCGGGCGAGTTTTCGTTCGGGGGTGACCAGGGCTGCGCCGAGGTCGATGGCAGGAAGGGCCACCGCTCCGGCACCGTGGGCGACGAACCCTGCTGCCTGATGACGGTGCAGCTGCACCGCGCGCCGGTGCGGCGGCCGTGCGAGCTGGGGTGATCCTCCCGCCATTCCGCGACGGCGATGCGCCACGCGACGCCATGCGGCAGGGCGCGGCGCTGGACCGCATCGTCGCCTTCTGTCTGGTCGCCCACGACGGAGCGGCCCTGGCGCGTTTCTACGCCGCGCTGGGCTTCGTGCAGGAAGGAGCAGCCTGGCCGATCGCCGCCGCCGAGTCGGCGATCCTCGGCCTGGCGGGCGGCGGCATGCGGCGCGCGATGCGCCTGGGCACGGCACGGTTGTGGATCGACCAGTACGACTGGCCCGGCCGGCCCTACCCCGAAGCTGCGGATGCCGCGTCGAGTTGCTTCCAGCATTTCGCGCTGGCCACCGACGACATCGAGGCCGCCTGGAAGCACACACAGGCGGCCGGCGCCACACCGATCAGCCGCACCGGCCCGGTCACGCTGCCCGCTTCCTCGGGCGGAGTCATCGCGGTCAAGTTCCGCGACCCGGAGGGCCACCCGCTGGAGCTGATCCACTTTCCGGACGGTGGCCGCAGGGGTTGGCGGGGCCAGGGCATCCTCGGCATCGACCACAGCGCGATCGCGGTCGCGGATGTGGAGCGGTCCCGCGCTTTCTACCGTGCCCACGGCCTGGCCTGCGGCGACGCCACGCTGAACCGCGGCCCGACGCAGGTCGCGCTCGACGGCCTGGACGGTGTGCGCGTGGACGTGGTGCCAATGCATCCCGCGGGGCCGGGGCCGCATGTCGAATTGCTGCACTACCGGCATCCGCAGGGCACGCCGCCGGTGGAGCCCTGGGCGATCCACGATGTGGCCGCGACCCGCATCGTCTGGCAGGGCTCCGCCCCCACGCTGCTGCGCGACCCGGACGGGCATATCCACCAGATCGCTGGCGCGGCGCAAGCCGGCGCATAGCCCATCGCCCCCCAAGGCCGGCGGGCGCGATGCCCCGGTTTTCAAGCTTCGCTCAGGTCGATCGCGAGCAGCCGCGTGGATGCCGCGATAAAGAGCCGCCGCCCGCTGCTGCCGCCGAAACAGACATTGCACACCGTCTCCGCGATGGGGACCGACCCAAGGTACTCCTGGTCCGCCGACCAGATGTGCACGCCGTCCGCCGCGCTGCACCAGACCCAGCCGCGGCTGTCCACCGCCAGGCCGTCGGGATTGCCCTGCGCGGGCGAGCAGAAGAAGCGCCGGCCGGAGAGTGTTCCGCCAGCGCCGAGGGTGAAGGCCTCGACTTCATGCCTGCTTCCCGGGGAACCGCCAGGGGCCTCGCCCAGCGCCCTCGATGTGTCGGTCACGTACAGCGTGCGGCCATCGGGCGCGAGCGCCACGCCGTTCGGCTGTTCGAAATCGGCCATCCGCGCGAGCACGCCGCTGGCGGGATCGAAGCGGTAGAGGCTGCGGTGCGTCAGTTCGGGTTCGGCCAGCGCGCCCTGGGCGGGCATCACGATGCCGAAGACCGGGTCGGTGAACCATACCGCCCCATCGGGCGCGACCGCCACGTCGTTGGGCGCATTGAGCCGCCGGCCCTCGTAATGCGTCACCACCGGCTCCGGCTCGCCCTGCAGGCCGGGGGCGGAGCGGCTGATGCAGCGACGCCCGTGCTCGCAGTGATAGACGCTGCCGTCCGCCGCCACCGCATTGCCGTTCGGGAACCAGGCCGGGTCGATCAGCGATTCCACCCGGCCGTCCTCCTCATACCAGGCATTGATGCGCCGGTTGGGCACGTCGGAGAACAGCAGGCGCCGATGCGATGCCTGCCACGCCGGGCCTTCGGCATGTATGGAGCCCTCGTGCAGCACCCAGAGCGGTGCGTCGGGCGCCAGCACCTCCGCGAGGCACGCGGCCCCGGTGCGGACGCCCGGGAAATCCGGATCCGCCATCGGCCGGCCCGGACGGCGCAGCAGGCGGCCGGGCAGCAGGTTCTGGTTCACTGGGTCCATGTCGGTTCCTTCCGCCGGACTGTCCGCAGGCCGGCCCGCCCCAGGATACGCAATGCACGGCGATCCGCCGGGAAGCCGCGGACGCGGGGGGGCGCAGGCACCTGCCGCGTGCAGGCGTCGGCGCGATCCTGCGGCGTGAGCGAACGCGCACATGGATGCGGATGCCGGTGCGCAGCGCTGGCGCCGGCCTGCCACAATCCGTGCAACGCTCCACGCCGCGCCACGCCGCGCAGGACGACGGATTTCCTGCCATGCCCGATCCGCACCAGCTTCCACCCTCCTCCTTCCCCTCCCCGGCCACGCAGGTCGCGCCAGCCCCGCCGGACCACGGCGCCATCGCCGCGCTGGTCCACGGGTTCTATGCGGACGTGCGCGCCCATCCGCTGCTCGGCCCGGTCTTCGAGGAGGCGCTGGCGGACCGGTGGGAGCCGCACCTCGCGCGCATGGTCGATTTCTGGGCCACGGTGGCACTCGGCGCACGAAGCTACCGCGGCAACGTGCAGCAGCGCCATGGGGCCCTGCAGGGCGTGACGCCCGCGCATTTCGCGGCGTGGGTGGGGCTGTGGAAGCAGCACACGGAGCGCCGCTTCGCGCCGGACGTCGCCCACGACCTGCAGCAGGCGGCGCACGGCGTGGCGCGCAACCTGTTCCGCACTCTGGTGGGGCGGCTGCCGGATTTCGCGGCAACCGCCGGCCACGGGCACTGAGGCCGGCCCTGGCCGGCGCGCCCCCAGGTCAGCCCTTGCGGGCGGCAGCACGCAGCGGTGCCAGCAGGTCCGACAGGCCGTTGTGGTCGATCTCGTGCATCAGCGCCAGCAGCCGGCCGATGTCGCCGGGCGGGAAGCCCTCGCGGGCGAACCAGTTCAGGTAGTTGCCGGGCAGGTCGGCGATCGCCGTGCCCTTGTGCTTGCCAAAGGGCATGACCACCGTGACGAGCCGCTCGAGCTGTGCCGGGTCCATGGCCGCCCTCCCCTCACCCGCCCGCGCGCCGGACCTTGTGGCCGAGCGCCTGGAGCGCCTGCATCACGCGCTCCACATGGTCGCCCTGCACTTCGATCACGCCGTCCTTGGCGGTGCCGCCCGTGCCGCAGGCGGCCTTGAGCTGCTTGCCCAGCTGGGCCAGTTCGGCCGCCGGCAGCGCCACGCCCTTCACCACGGTCACCGCCTTGCCGCCCCGGCCCTTGGTCTCGCGCGAGACGCGCACGATGCCGTCGCCCGCCGGCACCGCGGCCGCGCGCGCGGCGGCACAGGCGCATTGCGCGACCGGCTGGCGGCACGCAGGGCACATGCGGCCGGATTCGGTGGAATAGACGAGGCCGCCCAGGTCGCTCAGGCGCATGGAAGGCTCCGGTGCCGGCCGGCGGCGGGGGTGGAAGCGGAGGTGGCGGCATGAATGGGCATGGCGCGATTATCCCGGGCAGGCGGCGGTGCCGCACAATCCGCGTGGGCGCTTTTGCGCCCGCTCCGGTTCTCTCGCCCTTTGTTCCCGCTGCGGCCCCCTTCGTGCCGCGGCCGCCTGCCCCTTGCCCGCCATGCCCTTTGCCGCCCTCGGCCTCTCGCCCGCCCTCGTCCACGCCGCCGGGGCCCTGGGCTTCGACACGCCCACGCCCATCCAGGCGCAGGCCATTCCCGCCGTGCTGGACGGGCGCGACGTGCTGGGCCGCGCGCAAACGGGCTCGGGCAAGACGGCCGCCTTCGGCCTGCCGCTGCTGCAGCGGCTCCTGCCGCAGGCGCAGCAGGCCGGCGCCCGCCCCGGGCCGCGGCGCCCGTGCGCCCTGGTGCTGGTGCCCACGCGCGAGCTGGCGGCGCAGGTGGGCGAGGTGCTGCGCGACCTGGCGGGCCATCTGCCCGGGCCGCGGCTGAAGATCGCGATCGCGTTCGGCGGGGTGTCCATCAACCCGCAGCTGATGGCACTGCGCGGCGGCGCGGACGCGGTGGTGGCCACGCCGGGCCGGCTGCTGGACCTCGTGGAGCACAACGCCCTGTCGCTCTCGCAGGTGCAGGCGCTGGTGCTGGACGAGGCCGACCGGCTGCTGGACCTGGGATTCGCCGAAGAGCTGCAGCGCGTACTGGCATTGCTGCCGGCGCGGCGCCAGAACCTGCTGTTTTCCGCCACCTTCGAGCCGGGCGTGGCCCGGCTGGCCGAGGGCCTGCTGCGCGATCCGCTGCGCATCGAGATCGCCGAGGCGCCCGGCACGGCGCCCGACATCGCCCAGCGCGCCATCGCGGTGGAGGCACCGCGCCGCACCCAGCTGCTGAAGCAGCTGCTCACGCAGGAGCCCGGCTGGACGCGGGTGCTGGTGTTCGTGGCCACCCAGTACGCGGCCGAGCATGTGGCGGAGAAGCTCTACCAGTCCGGCATCTACGCATCGCCCTTCCATGGCGGCCTGAGCCAGGGCACGCGCCGACAGGTGCTGCAGGAATTCCGCGACGAACGCTGGCAGGTGCTGGTGACCACCGACCTGGCCGCGCGCGGCATCGACATCGCCGGGCTGCCGGCCGTCGTCAACTACGATCTGCCCCGGGCCGCGGCCGACTACGTGCACCGCATCGGCCGCACGGGGCGTGCCGGCGCCAGCGGCGTGGCGGTGAGCTTCGTCACGCCCGAGGCCGCACCCCACTGGCGGCTGCTCGCCCGGCGGCACGGACTGCAGGCGCTGCCGGTGGAGCAGGTCGCGGGATTCGAGGTGGCGCTCGGGCCCGCTGCGCAGGAAGCCGGCGCCGCGGAAGATGCGCCTGCGCGCCCGGGCAAGCTGCCGCCGGGCACGGGCGGCATCAAGGGCCGGCGCCCGAGCAAGAAGGACAAGCTGCGGGCCGCTGCCGCGGCGGCCGCCGCGCAGGCCGGCGGCACCGGAGAACCCACGGCAGATTGAGGCGGGCCGCGCGGCAGGTGGCGTCAGTCCCCGCCGTCGCCTCCACCATCCGCGCCGCCGTCGGCGCCGTCGCCATCCTCGGCATGCGAGCCGTCGCCGCCGGAGTCCGCCGGGCGCGCGGCCGGCTTGCGGGGCATGCCTTCGCCGGGCTTGGCGACGATCTCCACGTAGAACTGCGCGTCGCCGGACTGCGCCACGCCGTCGATCAGGCGGGTGATCTCCTCCACCTGCACGCTGCGGGCATCCTCCTGCGTGCGGCCGAAGCGGCAGTCGAAGTCCCAGAAGCGCGCACCCTCGGGCAGCGCGCGGCGGCGCTCGCGGCGCAGGTAGCGGTGGATGTCGTGGCGGGCCGCGTCCAGCAGCCGGTCGCGGTTCTTGCCTTCGATATGGAGCACATAGGTCTTTCGCATGTGCCCATCGTAACCTGCCCGCGCCGGCGCACTATGATTTCAATAGCAACATGCGACGAACGGACCGACTCCGCGGTAGCCCCGCTCGGGTCTAAACACGCGGCGGCGAGGGGTATGCCGGGTCGCTGTAGCCCGGCGTGGAGGGATGGCCCGGCGCCACCATGCCGTCCACCAGGGCTTCGTCCTCCGGAGTGACGGTGTATTCGAGCGCAGGGGCGTAGTCCTGCCACTGGGCCAGGGTGCGCGGGCCCGCGATGACGGCGGAGACCGCCCGGTGGGCCAGGACCCACGCCGTGGCGAACTGGGCCAGCGTCACGCCGCGGGCCTCGGAGTGCTGCTTCAGCTCCTGCGCCAGCACCAGCGATTCGTGGCGGAATTCGGTTTCCGCGATGCGCCTGTCGCCCCGCCCGGCGCGCGTGCCCGCCGCGGGCGCCTCGCCCGGCAGGTACTTGCCGGTGAGCACGCCGCGCGCGATGGGGCTGTAGGGCACCACGCCCAGGCCGTGGTGCGCGCAGGCCGGCAGGATCTCGACCTCCGGCATGCGGTTGAGCAGGTTGTAGTAGGGCTGGCAGACCACGGGCCCGGGCATGCCGATGCGCGCGGCGCCGTGCACCAGCTCGGCGAT
Source organism: Acidovorax sacchari (assembly GCF_042847045.1). Lineage (NCBI taxonomy): Bacteria > Pseudomonadati > Pseudomonadota > Betaproteobacteria > Burkholderiales > Comamonadaceae > Acidovorax > Acidovorax sacchari. Next base: position 1,873,188 of record NZ_AP035783.1, on the reverse strand, counting down.
GCGCCAGGCGCGGAAGTTGGAGACGCCCCAGTAGCGGATCTTGCCCGCGCGCAGCAGCGCATCGATGGCGAAGAGCGGCTCCTCGAGGTCCATGCCCAGGAAATCGCGGTGCAGGTAGAGGATGTCCACATGGTCGGTGCGCAGGCGTGCCAGGCTGGCTTCCACCTCGCGCAGCATCCAGGTGCGGGAATAGTGGCTCTCGTTCACGCGGTCGGACATCCGGTTGCCCAGCTTGGTGGCCAGCACCCAGTCGTGCCGCTGGCCCGCCAGCAGGTCGCCCAGCATCGATTCGGATGCGCCTTTGGTATAGACGTCCGCCGTGTCGATGAAATTCACGCCGCGCTCCCGCGCATCGGCCACGATGGCCGCGGCCTCTTCGCTGCCGGTCTGGTCGCCGAACATCATGGTGCCCAGGCAGAGGGCGGAAACCTGCAGGTTGCTGCGGCCGAGGCGGCGGTATTGCATGGGGCTGGCCTTTCAGGGAATGGGGCGCACGCAGGGTGCGGGGTCAGTAGTGCGGCGGGATCTCGTCGCGTAGGCTGCCGCCGGGCGCCGTGCCACCCGGCTCGGGCAGTTGCTGGCGCAGCGCCGCCAGGGCGCGCTGCAGCGCATCGATCTGCTGCTGCTGGCGATAGACGGTGACGTTGAGCTGGTCCAGCAGGTCTTCGGCGTAGCTGGCCTTGATCTCCAGCTCGTCGAGGCGCTCGGAGGGGGTGCGGTCGGGGCCCGGCATGGCTCAGCCTCGCAGCGCCTGGCCGAGGCGCGCCACGCCTTCGCGGATCCTGTCCACGTCGGCCGTCGCGAACGACAGGCGCAGCGTGGCATGGTCGGGGTTCGCGCAGAAGAACGGCGTGCCGGGCACGAAGGCCACGCCCTTGTCGATGGCCAGCTTGGCCAGCACGTTGCCGTCGGCCACCGCGCCGCCCGCCCCCGTGAGCCGCGCCCACACGAACAGGCCGCCCCGGGGCTGGACGAAGTCGATCGCCTCGCCGAGTTCGCGCCGCAGTGCCTCGCCCATGGCCTGCGCGCGCTCGGCGTACACCGCGCGCACCTTCGCCAGCGTGGCCGGCATGCGGCCTGAACGCAGGTACTGCGCGGCCGTGGCCTGCGCGAAGGTGCTGGTGTGCGCGTCGCTGAACTGCTTGCACATGGTGGCCTTGGCCAGCAGCTCGGCGGGCGCGATCAGCCAGCCCACGCGCAGGCCGGGGCTGAGCACCTTGCTGAGGCTGCCGCAGTGGGCCAGCAGTTCGCGGCTGCCGGGCACCGTGGCCGACAGCGCCAGCAGGCTGGGCGGCGGCGCCTCGCCGAAGTACAGGTCGCCGTAGGGATCGTCCTCGACGATCAGCACCTGGTGGCGCACGGCCAGCTCCAGGATCTTGCGGCGGCGCTCCAGCGACAGCAGCGCACCGCTGGGGTTGCCGAAGGTGGGGATGAGATAGACGAACTTGGGCCGGTGCTCCACGATGAGCCGCTCGAGCGCGTCGGCATCCACACCGTGGCCGTCCACGGGCGCGCTCACCAGTTCGGCGCCGTAGAGGCGGAAGCACTGGATGGTGGCGAGGAAGGTGGGCCCTTCCACGATCACCTTGTCGCCGGGGCTGATGAGGGTCTTGCCCAGCAGGTCCAGCGCCTGCTGGCTGCCGGTGGTGACGATCAGGTCCTCGGGCCGCACGCCCTGCGCGCCCTTGGAGGCCATGAAGGCCGAGAGCTGTTCGCGCAGCGGGTTGTAGCCCTCGGTGGCACCGTACTGCAGTGCCGTGCCGGGCTCTTCGCTCAGTGCCCGCTCGCTCGCCTCGCGGATGCCCTCGACATCGAACATCGCGCTGTCGGGAAAGCCGCCGGCGAAGCTGATGATGCCGGGCTTGCCCAGCAGCTTGAACAGCTCCCGGATGGCAGAGGTTTCGACGTTGTTCAGGCGGTCTGCGAATTGCATGGCGTGTTCAAGGTGTGTTGGCGAAAGACCCCCATTGTCGCCAATGGCCGCGCATGTTTCATGCGTGCGGTGCGCTGCGGGACAATGCACGGGCGAACCGCATCGACAACGACGCCCCACACCACCATGAAAACCGCGCAGATCGAACCCTTCTTCGCCGCGCTGAAGGCCGCCAATCCCCAGCCCAACACCGAGCTGGAATACACCACCGTCTTCGAGCTGCTGGCCGCCGTGCTGCTGTCGGCCCAGGCCACCGACGTGGGCGTGAACAAGGCCACGCGCAAGCTGTTCCCGGTGGCGGGCACGCCGCAGGCCATCCTCGACCTGGGCCTGGAAGGGCTGGAAGGCTACATCAAGACCATTGGCCTCTACCGCAGCAAGGCCCGCCACCTGATGGAGACCTGCCGCATCCTGGTGGAGCGCCACGGCGGCACCGTGCCACGCACGCGCGAGGAACTGGAAGCCCTGCCCGGCGTGGGCCGCAAGACCGCCAACGTGGTGCTGAACGTGGCCTTCGGCCAGCCCACCATGGCGGTGGACACGCACATCTTCCGCGTGAGCAACCGCACGGGCCTCGCCCCCGGCAAGAACCCGCTGGCCGTGGAAATGCAGTTGCTGAAACGCGTGCCCGCCGAATATGCCGTGGATTCGCACCACTGGCTCATCCTGCTGGGCCGCTACGTCTGTCAGGCGAGAAAGCCGCGCTGCTGGGAATGCGTGGTGGCGCCGTGGTGCGATTACCAGCCGAAGACGCCGGCGCCCTGAGGCCGGGCCCTGCTTCCTCTCTGTCCTTCCTTCTTTTTGCCGGGCGTTGCGAACCGGGAGTGACCGGCTTCTCCGCCTGGGGTTCGCGCGGGTGCAAGTGGTGGGGAGCAAAGGGAATTTTTAATGCGTGTCGGACGGGATACGCGGGCCGAGGGTCGACTGGGGCAGGTTCGCGAATGTGCGGGAGAAATGGGTGTGGTGGCGTGGGTTTATAAAGGTGCCGTCGCGCCCTGTGCGGGCGCGTGGGTTGAAACGACTGCGGCGTTTCCACGGCAGGCCGTGCCGGTCGCTTCGTCGCGCCCTGTGCGGGCGCGTGGGTTGAAACGACCTGGTGGCACAGGAGCGGCTGCGGAACTCCAGTCGCGCCCTGTGCGGGCGCGTGGGTTGAAACGGCGATCTTGTGGGGGTCGGTCATGCCCGCCAGATCGGTCGCGCCCTGTGCGGGCGCGTGGGTTGAAACTCCTGCTCTCCAAGGGGCCGCGGTACTACTACGGTCGCGCCCTGTGCGGGCGCGTGGGTTGAAACGGTGCCGCCGGCCGGGCAGGGGACGCGGCCCATCTGGTCGCGCCCTGTGCGGGCGCGTGGGTTGAAACACGATCGCAGCAACGTTGTTGGAGATGTAGCCAGTCGCGCCCTGTGCGGGCGCGTGGGTTGAAACTGGGCGGACGCTGCCCGGTGGAAGCTGGTCCTGCGTCGCGCCCTGTGCGGGCGCGTGGGTTGAAACCAGCGCCTGTACATCAACGACATGAGCGGCGCGCGTCGCGCCCTGTGCGGGCGCGTGGGTTGAAACTCGGCCCACGCGGTGTCTTTCACGTCGGCGATTTCGTCGCGCCCTGTGCGGGCGCGTGGGTTGAAACGTTGCCGCACGTCAGCTTGATCGACCGGTACTTGGGTCGCGCCCTGTGCGGGCGCGTGGGTTGAAACCGTGATTTCCCCGCGCTTGCGCAGCAGCACCATGGTCGCGCCCTGTGCGGGCGCGTGGGTTGAAACGAGGGCAACGACGCCGACCGGACGCTGCGCATCGTCGCGCCCTGTGCGGGCGCGTGGGTTGAAACGCAGTCGTACCGCGTTTACTCGCTGCGAGAGATGGTCGCGCCCTGTGCGGGCGCGTGGGTTGAAACATCCTGGCCTCCATCTGCTCCAGACGCCTCCAGCCGTCGCGCCCTGTGCGGGCGCGTGGGTTGAAACATCTCGCGCATGTACTTGTAGGCTTGGTCACGGTCGTCGCGCCCTGTGCGGGCGCGTGGGTTGAAACACGGCTTCCCTCAAGCGCGCGAAGGTCGTGCCGGGTCGCGCCCTGTGCGGGCGCGTGGGTTGAAACCTACAACCAGGTTGACGCCTTTGCCTCGGGGCGAGTCGCGCCCTGTGCGGGCGCGTGGGTTGAAACCTTTCGGGCGATCACGTACGAGTAGCCAGCCGAATCGTCGCGCCCTGTGCGGGCGCGTGGGTTGAAACGCTGCCTTATGAAAGCTGGCTGACCAACCTCCGCAAGTCGCGCCCTGTGCGGGCGCGTGGGTTGAAACATTTGGTGGCTCGACGGCCTCCCCAAGCAAAAACCGTCGCGCCCTGTGCGGGCGCGTGGGTTGAAACTTGGACATGATCGCGTGGGCCGAAGGCACGGCCGGGTCGCGCCCTGTGCGGGCGCGTGGGTTGAAACGTTGTCGCAAGTGCTCGAAACGACATCGATCCCGGTCGCGCCCTGTGCGGGCGCGTGGGTTGAAACCCCTGAACCAAAAGGCTGCGCTGCTGGCTATGGCGTCGCGCCCTGTGCGGGCGCGTGGGTTGAAACTCAGCCCTCTCATGAGGAGAGAAAAGTGATCGTGTCGCGCCCTGTGCGGGCGCGTGGGTTGAAACATGCGGCCTCCTTGAGGGTCCGATTGAGCCAGCCCGTCGCGCCCTGTGCGGGCGCGTGGGTTGAAACACTGCCACCCCCTGGTATCCAGACGACTCAGGCAAGTCGCGCCCTGTGCGGGCGCGTTGGTTGAAACAACGCCGAGGCCTACGCGTACGGCAGCAGCATGCCGGTCGCGCCCTGTGCGGGCGCGTGGGTTGCAACATAGGCGGGGATCGTGAGCTGGTGATGCTCTCGGGCGTCGCGCCCCGCACGGGCGCGTGGGTCGAAACAATAACTGTACGGCTCGCATCACGCACGAGCTTTCGGTCGCGCCCTGCATGGGCGCGCGGATCGAAACAACGAGAGGCGTATCGGCAAGATGTTCGTCGTCGGTCCACACCCCGTGCGAGCATGGGATGCAGTCAACGCCCCGACCGGCTCCGCCATACCACGCGACAGCGCTGCGCATGCGCGGAACCTCTTACATCAAAGGCCGAGTCACCCCCATCCGCATCGCCACCCGCCGCCCCACCGGCAACCCATGCGCAGCCTCCACGTCCATCACCCCCTGCAGCCGCGGCCCGGGGGGCGAGACCGGGCGGAACCCCAGCCTCGCATAGGCCGGCGCGCTCCACGGCAGGTCGGCGAAGGTGGTCAGCGTCAGCGCAGCCAGGCCCTGCGCCACGGCATGCTCCTGCGCGGCCTGGATGAGCCTCGTGCCGATGCCCATGCTCTGCCAGTCCGTGTGCACCGACAATTCCCAGAGGTGCAGTTCCTGTCCGAAGGCCTCGGCATCCAGGAAGCCGGCCAGGTGGCCGGGCGCTGCCTCGGCCACCCAGACCGAGCCCCGCAGGATGAGCCGCTCGTGTTCCGCCTGCGCCATGCCGGGGCTGTCGGCCAGCCATTCCAGGCCGGCCGCGCCACGGAACAAGCCGGCCGCGGATTGCTCGATGGCCGGCAGGTGTGCCGCATCCTGCAGCGTGGCGGGGCGGATCCGCACGGCGTGCGGCAGTCCACGGCGCAGGGCCGCTGCGCCCGCCATCAGGCCCGCAGTTCCTTCAGCAGCTTGCCCACGTCCAGGCCGCGGGCGCGTTCCTGGATCTGGGGCGCATAGCGCTGCTGCAGGCCCCTGGCCTCTTCGGCCGTGCGGGCGAAGGCGGACTTGAGCGCGTCGGCGCCCAGGGTGCGGCCACCGGCGTAGTAGCGCTGCGCGACCTTGCCGAGGGCGTAGGTGGTGGCGAAGGAGAACGCGGACCCGGTGGCGGCGCTGCCCACGGCGCGGCCCAGGCCGCCCATCACCTTGCCCAGCAGGCCGCCCACCAGCTTGCGGCCGAACTGCTCGACGTACTGCGAGGTGAGGCCCACGCCCACGGTGGCCAGGAAATCGGTGATGTGGCCCTTGTCGAGCTCGTAGCCATGGACCTTGCCGATGCGATAGACCAGCCGCGTCTGCAGCGGGATGATGGCCATGGAGGCGAGGGATTGCGGCAGCAGTTCCAGCGCGCCGTTCAGGATGGCGGCGTTGAGCACCATGGCATCGATCTCCGCATCGCTCACCGAGGCCGCACGCAGGCCGGGAGTGCCCGTACCATCTTGCGCGGATACCGCCGCGCTGGCGGCCACGGGCGCCGCGGCGACGGCCAATGCGGCCGGGGGCACGTCCTCTCCCTCCACGGGCGCGGCCCGCACGGGAGCGCCGGCCAGGGCGTCGGCCTGCTCGGTGACGGCGCCGGCATCGGACGGGGCGATGGCCAGGGCCGCGCGCAGCCGCTCCAGGAACGCTTTTTCCTGGGCATTGCAGACGCCGTCGGCATCGCACACGCCCACCGCCATCTCGAAGGCCAGCAGGCGCTGCGCGGGCGTCTCGAGCGCGGCGACGGCGTCTTCCAGGCGCGCACGGCCGAGCAGCACGTCCTGGTAGGTCTTCATCAGGTCGGCCCCGCTGGCGGCGCCCAGGGACTGGGCCAGTTCGCGGATGTGCTCCCGCTCGCGCTCGTCCTTGTGGTCGTCGGCGAAGGCGGCCATCAGGGCCAGGGTCATGACGGCGCGGGTCTGTTCAGGCTGCATGCGAAGGGATCCTTGTCGGTGACGGTGGATGGTGGTGGATGGGTGCAAAGGCCGCCGCGCCACGCGGTGATGGAGCACCGGCTGCCTGCCCGACAGAGCGTAGCCGGTGACGTTGGTTCCCTCCGCCGGCAGCCCATGCCGAATCGGCGTAGGCCGGAACCCCTTGCATCCACGCGGATTCATGCTCCTCGGACGATAGCAACACAGTACGCAGCGGCCGGGCCGCAACGCATGGGCGGTTGACTGACATCAAGCCCTCCGCAGCGCCCGCACAATACCTGCCGGCCAGAAACAACATCACACTCTGCGTGCCGGCCCTGCGGCGCGCACGGCCAGAAAGGCAACTTCTCCATGAGCACGCACACCCCTTCCGCGGCCGGCGCGCCGCACCCCGAACCCCGCGCCTACACGGCCGAAGAGAAGCGCCACCGGGTCTTCTCGATCATGGCGGCCTCGTCGGGCAACCTCGTGGAATGGTTCGATTTCTACGTGTATGCGTTCGCGGCGCTGTATTTCGCGCCGGCGTTCTTCCCGAAGTCGGACCCCACGGCCCAGCTGCTGAACACGGCGGGCGTGTTCGCCGCGGGCTTTCTCATGCGGCCCATCGGCGGATGGCTGTTCGGCCGCATCGCGGACCGCTACGGCCGCAAGACCTCGATGCTGATCTCGGTCACCATGATGTGCGCAGGCTCGCTGGTGATCGCCTGCCTGCCCACCTACGCGGCCATCGGGGCGTGGGCGCCCCTCCTGCTGCTGGTGTGCCGGCTGTTCCAGGGCCTGTCGGTGGGCGGCGAATACGGAACCACGGCCACCTACATGAGCGAGGTGGCGCTGCGCGGCCAGCGCGGCTTCTTCTCGTCGTTCCAGTACGTGACGCTGATCGGCGGGCAGCTGCTGGCGGTGCTGGTGATCGTGATCCTGGAGACGCTGCTGTCCGAGGCCGAGCTCAAGGCCTGGGGCTGGCGCATCCCGTTCGTGATCGGCGCCATCTCGGCGGTGGTCGCGCTGATGCTGCGCCGCACGCTGCACGAGACGCAGAGCGACGAGAACAGGAAGAAGGACGACGCCGGCAGCATCGGCGGCCTCTTCCGCCACCACAAGGCCGCCTTCTTCACGGTGCTGGGCTACACGGCCGGGGGCTCGCTGATCTTCTACACCTTCACGACCTACATGCAGAAGTACCTCGTGAACACGGTGGGCCTGCCGATCAAGACGACCAGCTACGTGATGACCGGCGCGCTGTTCCTCTACATGTGCATGCAGCCCCTCTTCGGCGCGCTGTCGGACCGCATCGGGCGGCGCAACAACATGCTGCTGTTCGGCGCGCTGGGCGCCATCGGCACGGTACCGATCCTCACCACGCTGCAGCACGTGACGAGCCCGGTGGCGGCGTTCGCGCTGATCGTGGTGGCGCTGGCCATCGTGAGCTTCTACACCTCGATCAGCGGCATCGTGAAGGCGGAGATGTTCCCGCCCGAGGTGCGCGCGCTGGGCGTGGGCCTGGCCTACGCGGTGGCCAACGCGATCTTCGGCGGTTCGGCGGAGTACGTCGCGCTGGGCCTGAAGTCGCTGGGGCACGAGTCGGCGTTCTTCTGGTATGTGACGGTGATGATGGTCGTGGCTTTCCTGGTGAGCCTGCGGCTGCCGCGGCAGGCGAGCTATCTGCACCACGATCATTGACGCGTGCGTGGCGGGCAGGACGCGAGGCCCGAGCATCCGCCCCATTGCCGGATTCCGGCCTCCGGGATACATTGGCCTGCACGGGACGCCTCGCGATCCCGTGCAGGCCCATGAGCCATCGACAACAATCACCGGAGGGAATCCACCATGCATCGACCAGACACGTCCCGCAGGGACGCGCTTCTTCAACTCGCGGGCCTCACGGCCAGCTTCTTCGCGGCGGGCCCGGCACGGGCCGACGACATCCCCGCGGACAACCCACAGGATTGCGCACCGCCCAAGCCCACGGGCCCGGCGAAGCCGTTTGCCGGCGGCCAAATTCCCGTCAGGCCGCGCAAGAGCGCCTTCGCGCTGACCGACACGGAGATCGCCAGCCTTACCCGGGGCTGGCAGAACCTGAAGGCCCTGACGGAGAAGGACCCTGCCAGCCCCATCGGCTGGCTGCGGCAGAGCTACGTGCATTGCTGGGCCTGCGGAGGCGGCACCGACGGCATGCAGGGGGAGGAGATCCACGACAGCTGGTGGTTCCTGCCGTGGCACCGCTCCTACCTGTTTTTCCTGGAGCGTGCCCTGGTCAAGGCCTCGGGCGATCCCGACCTTCGCCTGCCCTACTGGGACTGGAGTACGCAGAGCCCCGACACCCAGACCTTCCCGCAGATCTACGCAAACCCGTCGAGCGCACTCTACAACCCGCTGCGCGATCCCGAGCACGTGAAGCCGGGTGCGCGGATTCCCCTGGAATACGTGGGCCCGCGCGCGATGTACCTGGTGCTGGGCGCGCCGACGTTCTCGCTGTTCGGGGGAACCGATCCGAGCCAGCCGAACGCGGGACCCGGCCAGCTCGAGCGCATCCCTCATAACAAGATTCACGTCTGGACAGGCACCGCGCAGGGCATGGCGCCCAATTACGGCTCCGACATGGGGGTGCTGGCCACAGCCGCGCGGGATCCGGTCTTCTTCTGCCACCACGCCAACGTGGACCGGATGTGGCCGAGCTGGCTTGCCACGTCGCCCGGCAACGCCAATCCCACCGACGCCGCCTGGCTCAACCATGCCTGGAACTTCTACGACGAGAACGGCGTCTGGACCTCGATCAAGGTGCAGGACGTGCTCCGCTCCGAGGCGCTGGGCTATGCCTATGACTCGCTTGCCAAGGCGCCCCCGCTGGGCCGCCTGGGTCGCCGCCGGCCGATGGCGGCGGCAGCGGCCACGCCGCCCTCACCCGCCAGATCGGCGCCCGCCCCCGCACCGCTGGTGCTCACCGGGCCGCAGGAACGCGTGCTGCGCTCCGCTCCGGCCACGTTCTCGGTGCGCATCCCGCCCACGCTGCGGCGCCCCCTGCAGGCGCTCGCGGCGAACAGTTCGCCACGGCTGTACCTGCTGAACATCGACGGCGTTTCGTCCCCTGCGCATCTCAGCGTCAGCGCCAAGGTGTTCGTCAACATGCCCAACGCCACGGCCGAGACCAGCACCGAGACACCGCAGTTCGTGGGCTTCATCTCGCGCGTGGCCAAGGCACGGGGCACGGCCTCCGGGCACGCGCACCACGGAGGCGCACGCTATTCCTTCCTGATCGACGAAGACCTGGCATCCGTACTCGCGGACGCGCCGGCCGTCTCGGTGACGATCGTCCCGGTCGGCCCGGACGGTGGAGCGCCCACCCGCTCCGAGATCCGCTACGGCGGCATCACGATCACGCCGCTGGAAGGCAACTGACGCGCGGATTCCCGGAGATCCGCAGGGACGGAAAGGGCGCTATCACCGTGCGCCCTCCACGATCCCAAGACGGGCCAGCGCAGGGGATACCGCCTGCCACGCCACATCGCAGCCGGGTGCCCCCCGCCCTGCGGGCAACGGCGCCTGCAGGGCCCACCACGCGCCGGCCTCCACGCTGTCGATGACGGGCACATCCACCTGGGGCTGCACGACCTTCGCCATGCCCGCGAGCCCTGCCCCGCCCAGCACCACGGCCTGCACGCCGGGCTCGCGCGCCATGGCCTGGCAGGCGCGGGCGAGCAAGGCCTGCGCTCCGGCGGGATCGGCCGCCAGCTCCGCGCCCGAGGGCGCCACGGTGCGCACACCGGCCAGCCGGTCCGCATGGCCCAGCGCCTGCGCGAGCCGCAGCAGCATGGCTTCCCAACGTTCACCGCCCGTGACGATGCCGAAGCGGCCATGGCGCGCGGCCGCCAGGAAAGACGCCTCGGCCAGCCCGGTGACCGGCACGGGGCTGCATTCCCGGAGCGCGAACAGGCCCGGGTCGCCGAAGCAGCCGATCAGCACGGCGTCGGGCGCGGGCGGCGGCGCCGCGAGCGCTTCGGCCCAGGCGTCCAGCACGGCGTGGCCGGCCACGGCGTAGCTGGCCTCGCAGGCGATGTAGGGTGCGCCGAAGCGCGCAGTCACCGTGCGCACGGCCGCATGGGGGACGGCAGCGGCCTGCACGTGGCGCTGCAGCAGCCCGCTGACGGCGGTGGAGGTGTTGGGATTGATGACCAGCAGCGTGCGTGCGCGGGCCTGCGGCGCAGGGGATGCACCGCTCATGCGCCGCCCCCGAGCAGTTCCACGAGGTCCGGGACTCCGCCCTCCGGCGGCTCGAACGCCAGTTGCGATTCGATGCGAGCGAGGTGGTCCAGCATGCGCCGGCCAGCCTCCGCCGCGTCGCGCAGGCGGATGGCGTCGATGAGCGCGCGGTGCTCGCGGCAGCCGCAGGCGGTGGCCTCCTCGCGCGCCTGGGCATGGCTGGGGCTGTAGGCCATGAGGATGAGCGAGGTGCGGGACACGAGTTCGCTGAGGATGCGGCCCAGGGTGGCGTGCCCGGCGGCCTGCGCGATGTGCAGGTGGAAGTCGCCCGAGAGGCGGATGGCACGGCGCATGTCGCCGCCCTGGCGGGCCGCCTCCTCCTGCGCCACGGTGTCCACGAGTCGCGCCACGTCGGCAGGCGCCGCGCGCTGCACGAAGAGCGCGACGAGGCGCGGCTCGATGAGGCGGCGGGCCTCGAACACCTCGCGGGCCTCGTCCACCGTGGGGCGGGCGATGGAGGCGCCGCGCCGCGGCGTGAGCGTGACCACCTGCTCGCCGGCCAGGCGCACGAGCACCGGCCGCACGCGGGTGCGCGAGACGCCGAAGGCCAGGGCCAGCTTGTCTTCCACGAGCTTGGTGCCGGGCGGCAGGCGGTGGTCCAGGATGGCGGAGACCATGCGCTCGTACATCTGCTGGTCGCTCAGCCCCTCGGCACCGCTGCCGGGCTCCGTACCGGGCTCTTCGCCGGCTGGCCAGGGCCTGGCCGGCCGGGGCGCGGTCCTGGCGCGGGCCGCGCCGCCCGAGCTGCGCCGCCGCGGCGGCAGGCCGGTGCTCATCGGGCGCGCCCTCCGCGCCGCCGCAGCATCCAGGCCAGCGCGAGCGCCGCGCCCATGACCGCGAACGAGACCACGGTGGTCACCGTGCCCAGCGCGTAGATGGCGGGGGTGGTGACGGTGGTGGTGAGGCCCTGCAGTTCGAGCGGCAGCGTGTTCACGTCGCCGATGGCCTGGGAGGTGCGCGCGATCTCGTCCCAGCTCAGCGTGAACCCGAACATGCCGATGCCCACCACCGAGGGCGCGATGAGCGGCAGCACCACGTGCCGGAAGGTCTGCCAGGGCGTGGCGCCCAGGTCGCGCGCGGCCTCTTCGTAGGCGGGATTGAAGCGGTTGAACACCGCGAACATGATGAGCAGGCCGAAGGGCAGCGTCCAGGTGAGGTGCGCCCCGAGGGCGGAGGTGAAGAGGCCCAGCGAAGTGCCGTAGCCCTCCAGCGCCTCCTGCCAGCCCAGCCGTTCCAGCACCGCCTTGGCGCCGGTGTCGATCAGGCGGAACTCCAGTCCGATGCCGAGCGACACGATGATGGACGGCATGATGAGGCTGGCCACGACCATGAGGAACAGCAGGTTGCCGCCCGCGAGGCGCTTGCGAAAAGCCAGGCCCGCGAGCACCGAGAACGCCACGGTGCAGGCCATCACGGCCAGGCCCAGGGCCAGCGAGCGGCGCAGCGCGGCGCCGATGTCCACCACGCCGAGGCCTTCGGCGAGCTGGTGGAACCAGTGCAGCGACAGCCCGCGCAGCGGGAAGGTGAGGCCGCCCTCGGGGCCCTGGAAGCTCAGGATGAAGATCACCAGCATCGGCCCGTACATGAACAGCACGAACAGGGCGAAGACGCAGGCGAGCGGCCAGAAGCTGGCCGGGCGGGGTTCGCGGGGACGGGCCATCACAGCTCCTTGCGCAGGTCCACGAGGCGGGTGAGGCCCCAGATGATCATCAGCACGATCGCCAGCAGGATGACCGCGTTGGCGGCCGCGAGCGGGAACTGCAGGTACGAGGTCTGCACCTGGATGATCTTGCCCACCGAGGCGATCTGCTGCCCGCCCATCACGCCGATGGTGACGAAGTCGCCCATGACGATGGTGATGACGAAGATGGAACCGATGACGATGCCGGTGCGCGACAGCGGAATGACCACGTTCCACAGCGTCTGCCAGCCGCTCGCGCCCGCGTCGCCCGCGGCCTCGATCAGGCTGCGGTCGATGCGCATCATGCTGTTGAAGATGGGCACGATCATGAACATGGTGTAGAGGTGCACGAACGCGAGCACCACCGAGAAATCCGAGAACAGCAGCCACTCGACGGGCGAATCGATCAGGCGCATCTGCATCAGCGTCTGGTTCACCAGCCCGTTGCGCCCGAGCAGCGGCACCCAGGAGATCATGCGGATCACGTTCGACGTCCAGAACGGGATGGTGCAGAGCACGAACAGCAGCGTCTGCAGCCCCGCCGACCGCACGTGGAATGCCAGGAAATACGCCACCGCGAACCCCAGCACCAGCGTGATGCCCCACACCAGCAGGCTGAACTTGAGCGTGGACAGGTAGGTGCCAAGCGTGACGCACAGCTGCCCCAGGTTGCCGCACCCCTCGAAGATGGACACGTAGTTCTTGAACGTGAACCCGGGCAGCAGCTCGTACTCGCTGAAATCCCAGAAGCTCACCATCAGCACCAGCCCCAGCGGCACCAGGAAGAACAGCACGAACACCAGCGTGAGCGGCGCCGCCTGCCACCAGGCGGCAACGCCCTGCTTCGCCGGCATGCGGGCCGCAGGAGGAGGAGAAACGGCAGTGCTCATAAGAACCATGAACTGGAAAGGAATGGGAACATCGACAGGCTGCGACTTCGGGGCGGCCTCCGAATCAGCAGGGCCTCACCCATCAAAAGGCCGCGGAGCAGGCCACGCCAGCAGACGCCGTGGAACGGGCTCCGCCCGGCCACCGGCGTCGTCCCCCTTCCCGCGCGCCAGCGCGAGAGAAGGGGGAAGCGGCGTCAGCCGCTCAGGGGGTAGCCCTCATGCAGCGACGAACTCGTTCCACTTCTGGACCATGTAGTTGTTCTCGTCCATCACCGCGTTCCAGCAGGCGATGGCGCCCATGCGGGCCTCGTAGCTGCCGCCGTCGCGCACGGTGCCGGCCTTGGCGAGCACCTGGCCCTGCGGGCTCAGGATGTCCTTCTCGGCGGGTTTGCCTTCCATCCAGTAGGCCCACTCGTAGGGCTCCATCTTGGCCTTGGCGGTTTCCAGCACGGCGCTGTAGTAGCCCTGGCGGTTCAGGTAGGCGCCGGCCCAGCCGTCGAGGAACCAGTTGATGAACTCGTAGGCGCCATCGAGCTTGCGGCCCGAGAGCGTGGCGGGTACGCCGAAGCCGGCCGCCCAGGCGCGATAGCCTTCCTTGAGCGGCTGGAAGTTGCAGGCGATGCCCTTGGTGCGCACGGCGGTGACGGCGGGGCTCCACATGGACTGGATCACCACCTCGCCGGAGGCCATGAGGTTGACACTCTCGTTGAAGTCCTTCCACAGCGCACGGAACTGGCCGGCCTTCTTGGCTTCGATCAGCGTCTTGATCGTGAGGTCGATCTCCTTCTTCGTCATGTTGCCCTTGTCGGGGTACTTGTAGAGGCCCATGGCCTCCACCACCATGGCCGCATCCATGATGCCGATCGAGGGGATGTTGAGGATGGCGGCCTTGCCCTTGAACTCGGGGTTCAGCAACTCGGCCCAGGAGGAAATGGGGCGCTTGATGAGGTCGGGCCGGATGCCCAGCGTGTCGGCGTTGTACACGGTGGGGATCAGCGACATGAACTGCGTGGGCGATTTCGCGAAGACCTTGCTCTTCTCGCCTTCGAGGAACATCACCTTCTTGGGGGCCGTGCCCTGGTCGCCCACGGCCTTGCCGGCGACCGTGCCCTGCGTGAACAGCGTGGTGATCTTGTCGGCGTTCTTGATGCGCTGGGTGTCGATGCCCTTGAGGTTGCCCGTGGGCACGATCTTCTTGAGCGAGAAGTATTCGGTATCGATCAGGTCGAAGCTGTTGGGCGCGGTCACCGCGCGCTTGGTGACGTCGTCGGTGGTGACGGCCACGTACTGGATCTCGATGCCGGTGTCGGCCTTGAATTTCTCGGCGATGGCCTTGTCCTGGTTCACCGCCGTGCCGAGGTAGCGCAGCACGATCTTTTCCTGCGCATGGATGGCCGGGAACACGCCCGCGGCGAGGATGCCCGCCGTGCCCTGCAGCAGCGTGCGGCGGCGCAGCGCCGGGCCATCGGCGGAGGACGGGGAATCGGAAATCACGTCGGACATGGATCAGCTCCTTGGTTGGGGACGGGGACAGGGAATGCGCGAGAGGAAAGCGGTCGGGCCGGCCGGTCAGTGCGGTTCGGAGGCCAGCGGGTGGGCGATGTCGGCGGTCCAGTGCAGCAGGGCCGCGTCGCCCACCTGCCAGGGGCGCGCGGCGAAGGCCTGCTCGGACACCATGGCCGAATAGGCGGCGGTCGCGGTCGCGGGGCCGGCCTGCGCGGCGGTGCCCGGCAGCGCGGGCGGAACCTCGTCCCGCAGGCCGATGAGCACGTGCGTGCCCTGGTATTCGACATCCGTCACGCGGGCCGCCAGGTGCATGCCGCCTTCGGGCAGCGGCGTGCCGGGCGGATCGATGCGGATGCGGTCGGTGCGCACGCCCACGGTGCCCGCGGGGGTGGCCAGCACGTTGTGGCCGCCCATGAAGCGCGCGACGAATTCGCTGGCCGGGCGGTTGTAGATGTCGTGCGGCGAGCCGGCCTGCTCGATGCGGCCCTGGTTCATCACCACCATGGTGTCGGCCAGGGCCATGGCCTCTTCCTGCGAATGCGTGACGTGGATGAAAGTCAGGCCCAGCTCCTTCTGCCAGCGCCGCAGTTCCGCGCGCATCTGCACGCGCAGGAAGGGGTCGAGCGCGGACAGGGGCTCGTCGAGCAGCAGCACGCGCGGCTCGGTGATGAGCGCGCGCGCCAGCGCCACGCGCTGCTGCTGCCCGCCGGAAAGCTCGCCCGGCTTGCGCTGGGCCAGGTGGCCCATGGCCACGCGCTCCAGCAGGTCCTGCGCGCGGCGGTGGCGTTCCGCACGGCCGACGCCCTTCATCTTGAGGCTGAAGGCCACGTTGTCCAGCGCCGTGAGGTGCGGGAACAGCGCGAAGCTCTGGAACATCATGGCCGTGCCGCGCGCGGCGGCGGGCAGGTCGGTGATGTTGCGGTTGTCCAGCAGCACGTCGCCGCTGGTGACCGATTCGTGCCCGGCGATCATGCGCAGCGTGGTGCTCTTGCCGCAGCCCGAGGGGCCCAGCAGGCAGCAGTAGCTGCCGCTCGCGATGCGCAGGTCGATGCCATCGACCGCGGGCTGGCCGGAGGCATAGCGCTTGATCAGCGCGACGATCTCGATGGCGGCGGGTGCCGGAACAAGGGTGGAGGCGTCCATGCGCTGGCAGTACGCAAACCGCATGCCAGCGCCGCATACGGTTTGCGCACCGTTTTGTATACAAATCAGGGACTCAAACTGCATGCGACGCACCAGGGTGGCGGGACACGCACCGGGAACGGGCGGGTACGGCCCCAGGCCAGGGCCCGCCGCTTCGCGGGGCGGCACGCGGCTTCGGATCGGGCGCCCGGCGGGCGGGGCCGCGCAACGATCATCGCGTCCAACAGTACAGCGGGGCGGCATACCGCTCCTGCAGACCCGATTGGAGCTTCCCATGAACGATGTCCGGTTCAGACATTCCGCCGGCGTGGCGCCTGCCGCGGCACGCCACCCCACCTTCGCCCCCGAATCCGCGCCCGAGCGCCCGCGTTCCGTGCTGTCCAGCAGCACCGGCCTGTTCGGGCGCGGCGGCATGCAGGCCGCGCACGGCGGCGCCGGCATGCAGCCCCGCTCCGCACTGCCCGGCATGGCGCCGCACGGGCATGCCAGCCGGGGCTTCCACCCCGGAGCGGCCCTGCACGGGCCGGCACATGGCTTCGGGCATGCCCCCCACCTGCAGCCGCCTGCGCACATGCCGCCCCCGATGCACTTCCAGGCCTTCCAGCCGCCCGCCTACGCCGCGCCGCACTACGGGGCGGGCCACGGGGGCCACGCGGCCTACCCCGCGGCAGGCCATGCGCTCCCCGCGTTCCAGCACTTCAATGCGGGTCGCCTGGCGCAGCAGAGCAGCGCCTTCCAATACCAGGCGCCAGCGCACGGCGTGGGGGCCTCGGGCGGACGGTCGCTCAACTCCTTCATCTACGGCGCGTCGATGCTGCAGTCCACGCTGATGTCGCCCATGGCGGCGCTGGATTACTTCTCGCACCGGCTCAACCCGTTCTCCGCATTCAGCACTTTCGTGAGCTTCCCCCACTTCTTCTGAGGAAAGGCCCCGCCCCATGGACGCCACCACCGCGCCGGATGCCCCGGCCCGCACCGCCCTCCCCGCTTTCGTGATGCCGCCGGACAGCCCTGGCGAACCCTTCGACGCGCGGGCGCTGCTCGCGCGCTACGTGCTGCGCGACTTCGGCCAGGCCGTGGCGGAGGTGGAGCAGGCGCTGCTGGCCGCGCAGGACGCTGGAGCCCATGCTTCGGCAGAGGCAGCCGGCGAGGAAGCCCGCCGGGAATTCGCGCGCCAGCTGGTCGCCGGGGCCTGGCTCAACCGCCACAACCCCGGCTGGGACCCGCGCCGGCCCGAAACGCACCAGCCCCTGCCGGACGATCCGCTGGTGGCGCTGCTGCAGGAGATGGCCGGCCGCGAGGCCGGCGCCACGGCCTGATCAGTCGCGCTGGCGCGAGACGCCGGCCTGCTCGAAGCTCGCCATCTCGCGCAGGATCGCGCAGGCGGACACGAGCAGCGGCCATGCCAGCGCCGCGCCCGAGCCTTCTCCCAGGCGCAGGCCCAGGTCCAGCAGCGGCTCGGCGCCCAGCGCGGCGAGCAGGTGCGCATGCCCGGGCTCGCCGGAGCGGTGCGAAAACACGCAGGATTCCAGCACGGCCGGCTCTATGCGGCTGGCCACCAGCACCGCGGCGCTGGTGATGAAGCCATCCACCACCACCACGCGGCGCTCCGCCGCGGCCTGCAGCACGGCGCCCGCCAGGGTCGCCACCTCCAGCCCGCCCAGGGCGGCCAGTGCGTCGAGCGGCGCGGTGGCGGCGGCGTTGGCCTCCAGCGCCTGCCGCAGCACGGCCCGCTTGCGCGCGATGCCGTCGGTGTCCAGGCCCGTGCCCGCGCCGGTGCAGTCCTCCAGCGCGATGCCGCACAGGCGCGCGAGCAGCAGGCTGGCCACCGAGGTGTTGCCGATGCCCATTTCGCCCAGCAGCAGCGCGTTGCCCGGCAGGGCGCGGACGATGGAGCGGCCGTTCTCCACGGCTTGCGCGCACTGCTGCGCCGTCATGGCGGGGCCTGCCGACGCATCGGCGGTGCCGGCCGCCACCCGGCAGTGGCTCAGCAGGCGCGGCATGCCCGGGGCGCCGTCACGCGGCGGGACGGGTGCCGCCACGCCGCAGTCGGCCACCGTGAGGGCCAGGCCGTGCTGGCGCGCGAGCACGCTCACCGCCGCGCCGCCTGCCAGGAAGTTCTCCACCATCTGGGCGGTGACTTCGCTGGGATAGGCCGAGACGCCACGCGCGGCGATGCCATGGTCCGCCGCGCAGACCAGCATCTGCGGCGCGTGCAGTTCCGGCGATTCGGTGCCGAGGATGCAGCCGATGCGCACGGCCAGCGCCTCGAGGCGGCCGAGCGCGCCCAGCGGCTTGGTCTTGTGGTCCATGCGGTGGCGCAGGCGCGCGGCCAGGGCTGCATCCTGGGGGCGCTCCGTGGCGCCGGCCGGGGTGGGGAACTTCGTGGTCATGGGGGGCTTTCGGATTCCAGGAAACGCACCGCGGCAGGGCACGGTGCCGCAAACATCATCGGCCGGCGCGGCGCGCCGCGCGCCAGGCGGGGTCGAACCATTCGTCCACGCCACGCGCCAGCCGGTCGAACACCGCATCCAGCGTCGGCACATCCGCGCCGAAGAGCGCGCGCAGTGCGTCCGCATCCTCGAACAGGCCGTGCAGGTACAGGCCCAGCACGTTGCCACGCGCGTTCTGCCACGCCAGCCCGGGGATAGGCTCATGCGCCACGTCGCCGGCCGCGGCCATGGCCGGGTGCTGTGCGGTGCGGCCGTGGTGGATCTCGTAGCCCTGCACCGCCACGCCCGAGAGCGCGCTCCAGGCGCCTTGCAGCGCGCCGAAGGCGGTGCGCGTGCGGCGCACCGTCTTGGACGGCTCGAAGGCGGTGACCAGGGGCAGCAGGCCCAGTCCGGGCGCATTTCCGTCCACGCCGTGGGTGTCGATCAGCGCCTCGCCCAGCATCTGCAGGCCGCCGCAGATGCCCAGCACGCGGCCGCCGCGCGCGGCGTGGGCGGCGATGGCGGCATCCAGGCCCTGGGCGCGCAGCCAGGCCAGGTCGGCCGCGGTCGCCTTGGAGCCGGGCAGCACGATCCAGTCGGCTCCGGCCACCTCGGCCGGGCTGCGTGCCCACACGAGCCGCAGGCCCGGCACGCCCTTGAGCGGCTGGAACTCGTCGAGGTTGCTGATGCGCGGGTACGCCACCACCGCCACCGTGGTGTGCACCGTGCCACCGGCACCCGCGCGCACGTGGCCGGCGTCGTCGAACACGCCGTCCTCCTCGGGCAGGCCGTGGCGCCACTGCATGGGAATGGTGGCCACCGTGGGCACGCCTGTGCGCTCGCGCAGCATGTCGGGCGCGGGCGCGAGCAGCGCGGCGTCGCCGCGGAACTTGTTGAGCACGAAGCCCTGGATCAGCGCGCGCTCGTCTTCGGGCAACAGCGCCCAGGTGCCGTAGAGGTGGGCGAAGGCGCCGCCACGGTCGATGTCGGTCACCAGCAACGCGTGCGCGTCCGCATGCCGCGCCACGCGCATGTTGACGATGTCGTTCGCGTGCAGGTTGATCTCGGCCGGCGAGCCCGCGCCTTCGATGACCACCACGTCGTTCTCGGCCCGCAGCGCATCGAGCGCCGCGGCCACGTGCGGCCAGACGTGCACGCTGCGCCCGCGCCAGGGCATGCGCGTGAGTTCTTCGCTCACCTGCCCCATCAGGACCACCTGGCTGCGCGTGTCCGCCTCGGGCTTGAGCAGCACCGGGTTCATGCGCACCTCGGGCTCGGCGCGCGCGGCCAGCGCCTGGAAATACTGCGCGCTGCCGATCTCGCCCTGCCCGCCGCCCGGCGCCACCACCACGCGCGCGTTGTTGCTCATGTTCTGCGCCTTGAACGGCGCGACGCGCAGGCCCTGGTCGCTGAACCAGCGGCACAGCGCGGTGGCGAGCCAGCTCTTGCCGGCGCCGCTGGAGGTGCCGAGCACCATGATGCAGCGGGCAGTCATGCCGCCTCCGTCGCCGTGCAGGCGGCCCCTTCGCCGGAGGATGGACGGTGCTCGGCGTTCGCGGCCCGGCGGAGCGGTTCGGGTGCAGTACGGGGATGGTCGGGGGTCGGGGTCACGGCACGGCAGCAGGGAAGGTGGGCGCCCGTCCGGACGGGCGGCCGCCCGGATCGCGCAATGCGCCTATTGTCCCCTGCGCAGCGGGGCCCGGACGCGGGTTCGCGGCCCGGCCGCGGCTCAGCCCTGCGGCGGCTGACCGTTCGACGCCGACACGCCGCCGTCCACCGGCAGCACCACGCCGGTGACGAAGCCGGCGTCCGGGCTCGCGAGGAACGCGATCACGGAGGCGATCTCCTCGGGCTCGGCACCGCGGCCCAGGGGAATGCGTTCGGCGAACTTGGCCAGCAATTCGGGATCGCTCTTGATGTCCTCCGTCATGCCCGTGAAGGTGAGGCTGGGCGCCACGGCATTCACGCGCACGCCGTCCTTGCCGTGGTCCAGGGCGAGGGCGCGCGTGAAGTTGGAGACGGCGCCCTTGGAGGTGTTGTAGAAGCTCATGTCCCAGTCGCCGCCCAGGCCCGAGACCGACGAGGTGTTGACGATGCAGCCCCGGGTCTTCAGCAGGTGCGGCATGGCGGCGCGCGCGCCGTGGAACACGCCGGAGACGTTGGTGGCGAGGACGCGCTGCCAGTCGTCCAGGCTGGCCTCGGTCACCTTGCCCTGCACGGCGATGCCTGCGTTGTTCACCATGACGTCGAGGTGGCCGAAGCGCTGGACCGTGGCGTCCACCAGCGCCTGGACGTCTTCGAACTTCGAGACATCGGCCGGGTGCGCGAGCGTGCGGTCGGCCGGCAGGTCGGCGCGCGTGGCGGCGAGCTTGTCGTCGCTCAGGTCGGCGATGGCGACCATCGCGCCCTCCTGCGAGAAGCGGCGCGCGGTGGCGGCGCCGATACCGGAGCCCGCCCCGGTGACGATGACGACCTTGCCGGCGAAGCGCCGGGACGGAGTGGAGGAGTTGGACTGCGAAGAGGGGGATGCCATGGGACGTTCCTTTCGTGGGGTCTGCGTGGAAAGCAAACGTCCATTCTTCGCGCGGCCCGCCCCCACGTCCGTGCGCCTTCGGCGCCGTATGCCTGTCGGAGGGCATCCCGCCGGCAGTCCGGCAACGGGCCCGGCAGCGGGCCCGCGCAGCGAACGCGCGCCGGGCTCTTCAGCGCCGGACCATGCGGTCCATGATGTGCTCCAGCGCCGCCGCTGCGTCCGTGCAGCGCCCGGTGTGCACCGGCGAGGTCTGGATGATGGCGCTGCGCCGGGCGGTGAGCCAGTGGAAGCGCGCCCGGTAGGGCAGCGCCGCGATCGGACCGCAGCCCGGATCGCCCGCGCAGATGGCCACGATGGCGCCCAGGTGGCGCCGCACCGTGTCCAGGTCGGCCTGCGGGTCGAGCGCGAGCAGGCGCGCCTCGTCGAGCGCGGTCGCGGCCTGCAGGAAGCCGGAACGCTGGCACGAGAGGATCACGCCGGCATTGATGAATTCCTCGCGCTCCACGCGCGGCACCACGCGCACGATGGCGTAGTCATAGACATCAGCCGCGTGCATCGATCGCCCCCTGCAGCCAGGCCTGCCGGCCCGCGAGCCGCGCCAGGAAATAATCGACGTAGGCCTGCCGGTGCGCTGCCGGATCGGCGAGCGGGCCATCGCCCGGCCCGTCTCCATGGCCCTCTGCCGCCTGCGCCAGGAACAGGTCGGGCACCTCGGCCAGCACTGCCTGCAGGCATTGCGGGGTCAGGCGCGCCGCCAGCCCGGCATCCACCGCCGCCAGTTCCGTGGCCAGGGGCAGCAGCACGTGGTCGGCGATCGGCGCGAACGGTTTGGCGGGCTGCGCCACCGTGCCGTTCCAGGCGTGGTGGAAGGTGAGCGAGGCGCCATGGTCGATCAGCCACGGGTTGCGGTGCCACACCAGCAGGTTGGTGTTGCGCGCGGTGCGGTCCACGTTGCCCACCAGCGCGTCGAACCAGACGAGGCGCGAGGCGAAGTCGGGCGTGACGCGGTCCACCGCCGGATCGAAGTTGACCGCACCGGACAGATAGTCGAGCGCCACGTTCAGCCCCGCGCTCGCGCGGATCAGGTCCTGGATCTCGGGATCGGGCTCGGTCTGCGCGAGGGCCGGATCGAGCTGGGCCAGCACGATCTCGGGCACGGGCAGTTCCAGCGCACGGGCGATGCCGCCGGCGATGATCTCTGCCATGAGCGCGCGCACGCCCTGCCCGGCGCCACGGAACTTGAGGACATAGACGCCCAGGTCGTCGCCCTCGACGACGGCCGGCATGGAGCCGCCCTCGCGCAGCGGCGTGACATAACGGCTTACGGTGATGGTACGCACGGCGAAGCTCCGGGACCGGGGTGGAAGGATGGCATGGATGGCGGCAAAAGCGGCAATGGTAGCGAGGCGCCACCGACGGCCACAGGCCTCATGCGGCGGCAGCCGGCCCCACCCCCCCGCCATGCGGCCCGCAACGCCTGCTGCGATGCCGGCGGCAGCACGCCGAGCCGCACGCAGCCGGGCAGCCCGAAGCTGCCGCAGTCGCGCAGTTTCACGCCCTGCAGCCGCATGGCATGCAGCCACGGCGGCAGATCCTCCACGGGAGGACGCGCCACGAAATAGTTGGCACGGCTTCCAGCCTGCACGGCCCAGCCCATGTCCTCGCACAACGCCCGCTGGGCCGCCTTCCATGCGCGCAGCGTTCCGAGCGACGCGGCGAGCCAGTCCTGCACCTCCAGCGCCACCCAGGCCGACAGCATCGCCACGCCGTGCGCGCCGATCGGCCAGGAGGGCGCGATGGCCTGCAGTGCATCCAGGTCGTGCCGCGGCACGCAGGCCGGGGCGATGGCATAGGCAGCGCGCACGCCCGTGAGGCCGAGGGCCTTGTTGGGCGTCCAGAGCTGCCAGGCATTCGCGGGCAGCGGGCCGCCAGCAGCCTCCAGCCGCAGCGGCGCATAGGCGCAATCGACGATGCGCAGGCCGGCATCCGGAGCGGCGACGCCATGGCATGCCAGCGTGCGCCATGCCTCCAGTGCGGGATCGGGTGTGCCGAGGGGACTGCCGGGTTCACAGGCCCAGTGCAGCACGGCCTTTCCGGAATCCTTCTCCGGGCCCTCCTCCGCTCCCGGCCATGGCAGCAGCGGCAGGCCCCAGGCCCGCGCCGCGCGCGCATAGTCGCCATAGGCGTGTGCAGGCACCACCACCCCGACGACGCCCTGCCGCGCGGCCCACGCGGTGAAGCGGTGGATGAATTCGCTGGCGCTCGCGGCCGGCAGGATGCGCCCGGGCGCCACGCCGTGCCAGGCACCCAGGGCCTCGCGCAGCGCGGTGTAGGCCGGGTCGGGATAGCGTGCGGCGTCGGCCCCGCGCACGGCTGCCAGGGCGGCCGGACAGGGCCCGCAGGCGTTCGCGTTGGTGGAAAAATCGTGCAGCGGAACGCCCAGCGCATCCGGGCCGCCGTGCACCGGCAACCCCTGCGCGGCCGCGCCGCCGTCGAGCGCCTCTGGCGTCATGGAAACACGACTCCCAGGGCGACATGCAGGACAACATGCAGGGCACCACGCAGCCACTCCAGCGCCCAGAGCGCGGCCAGGGCGAGCGGCAGGCACCATGCCACGGCCCGCGCGGCCAGCACGGCGGCCCGGTGGGTGTCCGCCGGGGCGGCGGCCCTGCCGCAGCGGTGCAGGGTGTACACGCCGGGCTTGCACAGCCGTACATCCAGCGCGAGCGCCATCGCGGCCATCGGCCAGCCGCTGTTGGGCGAAGGCGTCCTGCGCGCCTGCCGGGCCACCGCGGCCCAGCGCACGCGCCGCGCGCACAGCGCCAGCAGCACCGCCGTGATGCGCGCGGGCACCCACGAGAGCACGTCGTCCGCGCGCGCCGCCCACTTGCCGGCCCACTGCCAGTAGCGTCCGCCGCGCATGCCGGGATAGCCCCACATGGCATCCGCGGTGTTGGCGAAGCGGTAGAGCGCCGCACCCGGCAGCCCCAGCAGCGCGAACCAGAAAAGCGGCGCCACCACGGAATCGTTGAGGTTCTCCGCCAGCGACTCGATGGCGGATTCGCGCACCTGCACCGCCTGCAGCGCGTGGACATCGCGGCTCACCAGGCGCGACAGCCGCTCGCGGCCGGCCTCCAGCGACTGCGCCAGGGCATCCTCCACGGCCACGACCTCGTCGCGCAGCATGCGCCAGGCCAGCAGGGGCTTGAGCAGCAGGGCCAGCACGGGCACGGCCCACCATGCGGGCAACTGCCGTGCCGCGTGCTGCAGCGCCCACTCGGCGCCGGCCACCACCGAGGCCATCAGCAGCCAGGCCGCCGCGCCCAGCACGAACGCCCGGGCATCCCCGGCCACAGGCTGCGCGGGCGCGGTGCGTTCGCCGCACCAGTGCAGCGCCCGCCCCATCCAGACCACCGGATGCACGGCCACCGGCGGTTCGCCCCACCACCGGTCGATCGCCAGCGCGGCCGCGAGGGCGGCCGCCCAGGGCAGCGCGGCCAGCAGGGCCTGCAGCAGCGCGGAGCCGCCGTCAGCCACCGTCGGCCCCTCCGTCTTCCGCACGGGACAGCCAGCGCGCCGGGCGCCCCCAGCCCCCGTCGAACACCACCGACGCCAGCGGCGCGCGGCGCGCCCAGCGCTCGCGCTCCAGCATGGGCGATGGATAGAAGCCATGCACCGGCCCCAGGCAGAGCAGCGCGACCGGCTCGGCGCCGGGCGGCAGGCCCAGCAGGCGCGCGACGTCAAAGGGGTCGAAGATCGACACCCAGCCCATCCCCAGCCCTTCGGCGCGCGCGGCCAGCCAGAGGTTCTCGATGGCACAGCCCACCGAGGCCACGTCCATGTGGGGCATGGTGCGGCGGCCGAACACGTGCGCATCCCGCCCGTCGGCCAGCACCACCGCGATCAGCTCCGCCGCATCCAGGATGCCTTCCAGCTTGAGACGCAGGAACTCTGCCTGCCGCCCCGCGCCCTGCACCGCCGGCCCGGCCGCATCCGGCGCGGCGCTGGCGCCCAGCACCTCCGCCGTGCGCAGGCGTTCGGCATCGACGCAGGCGCGCAGCTGGCGCCGCAGCGCGGCATCGGACACGCGGATGAAGCGCCAGGGCTGCATGAAGCCCACGCTGGGCCCCTCGTGCGCGGCGCGCAGCAGGCGCTCGAGCACCGCGGGTTCGACGTGCCCACCCGCGAAGTGGCGCATGTCGCGCCGCTCGCGGATGGCGCGGTAGATGGCCTCGCGCTCCGCGGCGCTGTAGGCCTCGCCCGCTGCCGCACCGGATTCGCCGGGTGCCATGCCTGTGCCTTCCGTATGCAAGCGTCAGTCCTCGATGCCGCGCTGCGCCGGCACCCCGGCCTGGAACGCATGCTTGACCAGGCCCATCTCGGTGACCGTGTCCGCCAGGTCGATCAACTCCTGCGGGCAGCGGCGCCCCGTGAGCACCACATGCACGTCGCGCGGCCGATCGCGCAGCGCCTGCAGCACCTCCTGCAGCGGCACCCAGCCGTAGATGAGCGGATAGGTGATCTCGTCGAGCACCACCAGGAAATGCCCGCCGCCCAGAATGGCCTCCCGGGCCCGTTCCCAGCCGGCGCGGGCGAGCGCGGCCGAATGCTCCAGGTCGCGGCTCTTCCAGCTGAAGCCGTCGCCGAGCCCCTCGATGGGGATGCCGAGCTGCTCGAACACACGGTGCTCGCCGAAGCGCGCGCTGGGCACCTTCATGAACTGGAAGATCTTCACCGGCTTGCCGCGGCCGTGCGCGCGCAGCGCGAGGCCGAAGGCCGCCGTGCTCTTGCCCTTGCCGTCGCCGGTATGCACCAGCACGAGGCCGCGGCGCTCGCCGTCCGGCTTGTCCGAGCGGCGCTCGGTGGGGGGTGATTCGATCTGCATGCGGAAGAAAGATGAATGGGAGAAGAAAAAGATCCGGCCCGGCACCACGGCCTCAGCCGCCGGGAGCGGCGTGCTCCACGCACGGCACCGCCACGCGCAGGCCATCCACCTCGCGCACGCGGATGCGGTGGTCGAACACGGCCTCCAGCGCCGCATGGGTGGCGGGATCATCGCCCGGGCCATGGTGGAGCACCCGGCCTTCGGCCAGGATGACCAGCGCATCGGCCTGCAGCGCGAAAGACACCTCGTGCAGCACGCTCACCACCGCACAGCCCTGCCGCGCCAGGCCGCGCACGGTCTGCAGCCAGTCGGCCTGGTGGGGCGGATCGAGGTGGGCGAGCGGCTCGTCCATGAGCAGCACGGGGGCCTGCACGGCCAGCGCACGGGCCAGCAGCACGCGCTGGCGCTCGCCGCCGGAGAGTTCGGCCAGCGGGCGGTGGCGCCATGCCCAGGCCTGCGTGGCCTCCAGCGCGGCGCGCACGGCCGCATGGTCCGCCGGGCTGGGCGGCGCGAGCCAGGGCTGGTGCGGCAGGCGGCCCAGCATGGCGATTTCGTAGGCAGGCAGGCCGTCGGAGCCGGCCTCGCCCTGCCCCAGCCACGCGAGCTGGCGCGCGCGCTCCCGCGCCCCCCAGCGTGGCAGCGGTCGGCCCATCAAATCGATGCGGCCACGCACGGCGCCACCCGGCAGCAGGCCCGCCAGGGCCTTGAGCAGGGTCGATTTGCCGGCGCCGTTCGGCCCGACCACGCTGGTCCAGCAGCCGGCGGGAATGCGCAGGTCCACGTCACGCAGCACGGGCGTGCCGCCGAACGATGCGCAAAGGCCGGACGCCTGCAGGGCGATGGTGCGGTCCATGCGTTCAGCCTCCGCGGCCCAGCCGGGTGCGCCGGTGCATGAGCCACAGCAGGTAGCTGCCGCCCAGGGCCGCCGTGAGCACGCCCACGGGCAGTTCCTGCGGCGCGACGATCCAGCGCGCGAGGATGTCCGCGGCCAGCAGCAGCACCGCGCCCATGAGGCTGGAAAGCACCACGTGGCGCTGGTGGGTGGACGGCGCGATGGAGCGCACGAGGTGCGGGGCGGCCAGTCCCACGAAGGCGATCAGGCCCGTCTGCGCCACCGCGGTGCCGGTGGCCAGCGCCATCGCCGCCACCAGCCCCGCGCGCATGGGCGCGAGCGGCAGGCCCAGGCTGGCCGCCGTGGCCTCGCCCAGCACCAGCCCGTCCAGCGCGCGCGCCAGCACCCAGGCGGTGCCGGCGCTGAGCGCCCAGGCCCCGCCCATCAGCCCGCAGGCGATCCATCCCACGAAGCTGGTGCTGCCCAGGGTGAAGGCCTGCATGGCCTGCAGGATCTCGGGCGAGGCCAGCTCCACCAGGTCGCGCGCGGCGCCGAGCACCACGCCCACGATCACGCCCGCCAGCAGCAGCCGCAGCGTGTGCTGCACGCCGCGCGCCAGCACCAGCGTGAGCATCACGGCCGCCACGGCCCCGAGGAAGGCCATGCCCGTCACGCCCAGCCGCGCGAGCCACTGCGATGCGCTGGGCGACAGCCCGAACAGCGCCATGGCCAGCGCGCCCCCGAGCGCCGCGCCCGAGGCGCTGCCGAGAAGGTACGGGTCGGCCAGCGGATTGCGGAACAGCCCCTGCGCCACCGCGCCGGACAGGCCGAGCAACGCCCCGGCGAGCCAGGCGCCCAGCGTGCGCGGCAGGCGGATGTCCCAGAGGATCTGCCGGGCCACGGGGTCGGCATCCGGGCCCCAGGCCAGCCCGATGCCGGTGCTGCCCACGCTCGCGCCCAGCATCGCCAGGGCCGCGCCGGCCAGCAGCAGCCCCGCGGCCAGCCATGCCGCCCGGCGGGCACCGCCGGCATCACCGGCCCCGTCGTCCGCCGGCCTCATGGCGCCTTGTCCGCGAGGCAGCGCGCCATGATGCGCGCGGCATCCGCCATGCGCGGGCCGGGGCGCACCGCCACGTCGGCCTCGCGCGGGGAGAACACGCAGACGCGCTGCCCCCGCACCGCGCGCAGGCTGTCCCAGCCCGGGTACGGCACCAGGGCCTGCATGCTGCTGTTGCCCACCATGATGATGTCCGGCTGCGCCCGCACCACGAATTCGGGGTTGAGCCGCGGGAACGGCCCCAGCTCGGGCGGCACCACGTTGCGCGCGCCCAGGCGGGCCAGCGTCTCGCCGATGAAGGACGACGTGCCGGCCGCATAGGGCCCCCGGCTCACCTCGAAATACACCCGCGCGCCGCGCGCGCGCTCCGGCAGCGACTGCGCGGCCGCCTGCACGCCCGCGTCGATCTCGCGCCACACGCGGTCGGCACCCTGCTGCGGCGGCACGGCCAGCAGCGTGCCCAGGGTGCGCAGCACCTCGCGCACGTCCGCATGTGTCTTGGGCTCCAGCGCCACCACGGGGATGCCCAGCGCCTCCAGCCGGTCGCTCGCGCGCGAGCTGGTCGCCAGCAGCACCACGTCCGGCCGCTGGGCGGCGATGGCCTCGATGTTCGGGTCGATGCCGCCGCCCATCTGCGGCAGCGCGCGCACGGACTCGGGCCAGTTGGAATAGCGGTCCACGCCCACCAGCCGCGCGCACTGCTGCAGCGCGCAGACCGATTCGGTGAGCGAGGGCAGCAGGCTCACGATGCGCTGCGGCGGCCGTGCGAAGGCGATGCGGCGGCCGCGGCCGTCAGTGATCGCCACGCCGCCCGCGGGCGCATCGGGCACCGCGGCGGCCGCAGAAACCGCGGTGGCGGGCTTCGGTGGCACCTGCGCCAGCACCGGTCCCGGCGCGCCGGCAGACCATGCCAGCAGGACCGCCGCCCCCAGGCGCTGCAGGAAAGGAGTCACGCGGCACCACCGGTTCATGGCTGGGGCGACTCCTTCAGTGCGAGCGGCAGGCCGGCAGCCATGAGGGTGACGCGCGCACAGGCCTCGGCCGTGCGCTGGTTGAGGCGGCCCAGCGCATCCACGAAGGCTCGCACCTCGCGGCCCAGCGGGATGACGCCCAGCCCGATCTCGTTGCCGACCACTACCACCGGCCCCGGCGCCTGACGGACGGCCTCCAGGAAGGCCCGGCACTGGGGCTCGAAGTCGCCCGGCGGCGGCGCCTCCGGCAGCGGCATCAGCCACTGCGTGAGCCACAGCGTGAGGCAATCGACCACCACCAGCGTCCCGGCACGCGAGCAGCGCGCCAGCGCGCCGGCCACGTCCAGCGGCTCCTCCACCGTCTCCATGCCCGGCACGCGCAGCGCGCGCTCGCGCTGGTGGCGGGCGATGCGCTCGCGCATCTCATCGTCCCAGGCGCGGCCGGTGGCGATGAGCACCGCGCGGTGCGCGCCGGAGGCCTCCATCCAGCTGCGCGCCAGCATCTCGGCACGGCGCGACTTGCCGCTCTTCTGCCCGCCCAGGATGAACTCGCTGCGCGCGACCGACAGCGGGGCTCCCGGCATGCCACCGCCGACGCCATCGCCCGCGGAGGTGCCCGCCAGGGCCGTCATGCCGCGGTCTCCGGCGCCACCGCCTGCCCTGGCGCCGGCTCCGCCAGAGCGCCTTCGGCGCCGAACAGCGCCGCCACGGCCCGGGGGCTGGAGGGGAACCAGGCATGGAAATAGCTCGCGTGGATGCTGCCCTGCCGGTAGAGCGCCTCGCCTGCGCCGCCCTCGCCCGGATCCGGGCGGCGGGTGCGCGCGCGCACGGGGGCGCTGCTCTCGCAGGTCGAGTAATGGAAGGTGTGGCCGCGCAGCACGTGGCCGTCCAGGTCCAGCTGCTGCGGCCCCAGCGCGGCCAGCCGCCGCTGCATGGCCACGTGGCCCGGCAGCAGCCCCCAGAGCGGCTTGCGCTCGCCGTCCGCGAGGGTGATCGATTCGAAGAGCGCCATCATGCCGCCGCATTCTGCCCATACGGGCCGGCCGGCCTCCACGTGGGCC
This sequence comes from Acidovorax sacchari, assembly GCF_042847045.1. Classification (NCBI taxonomy): domain Bacteria; kingdom Pseudomonadati; phylum Pseudomonadota; class Betaproteobacteria; order Burkholderiales; family Comamonadaceae; genus Acidovorax; species Acidovorax sacchari. Next base: position 1,843,341 of record NZ_AP035783.1, on the reverse strand, counting down.
CGCAGGCTGCGCTGCATGCCGGTGTTGGCGGCCAGGCGGTCGGCGTGCAGCTCCGGATATCCGCCGGGCAGCCACACGGCGTCGCAGGCCGGCAGTTCCGCGTCCTGCAGCGGCGAGAAGCGCAGCACGCGTGCGCCCAGGGCTTCCAGCGTCTGCAGGTTGGCCCGGTACACGAAGCAGAACGCGGCATCGCCGGCCACCGCCACGGTGCGGCCGGCCAGCAGCGGCGGCACCGCGGCGCGGGGCGCGGGCGCTGCGAACTCCACGGAGAACCGCTCCTGCCATTCCTGCGGCGACAGGCGGCCCAGGGGCGTCTGCGCCAGCGCATCGGCCGCAAGGTCGATGCGCGCCAGGCCGTCGGCCAGCTCATGCGCGGCCACCAGGCCCAGGTGCCGCTCGGGCAGCAGCCCCGCGCGCTGGCGGCCCGGTGGCGCGCCGCCCGCAGGCACATCCGCCGCGGGCGGGGCGACGCGCGCCAGGGCGCCCATCCAGTCGCCCGCGTCCGCCAGGCTCTCCTGCAGCATGCCGGCATGGCGCGCGCTGCCCACGCGATTGGCCAGCACGCCCGCCCAGGGCAGGCCCGGGCGGTAGTGCCGCAGGCCCCAGGCCAGCGCGCCGAAGGTGCCCGCCATGGCCGAGGCATCCACCACGGCCAGCACCGGCAGGCCGAAGCGCCGGGCGAGGTCCGCGAGGCTGGGCGTGCCGTCGAACAGGCCCATCACGCCCTCGACCAGGATCAGGTCGGCGTCCTGCGCGGCGGCGTGCAGCCGTTCGGCCGCATCCTGCTCGCCGGTCATCCAGAGATCGATGGCATGCGCCGGCGCGCCGCTGGCCTGCTCCAGCCAGCAGGGGTCGAGAAAGTCCGGCCCGCACTTGAATACGCGCACGCGCCGCCCCTGCCGCGCGTGCAGGCGTGCCAGCGCGGCGGTCACGGTGGTCTTGCCCTGCCCCGACGAGGGCGCGGCGATCGCGATCGCCGGACAGCGGATGCCGCCCGCCGTGCCCATGGCCCGGCTCAACGCGGCGCCCACTTCAGGCCCACATAGAACGTGCGGCCCGCCTGTGCATAGGTGCGCGCGGTCTGGTAGTTCCTGTCGGCGAGGTTGTCCACGCGCGCGAGCAGCGTCGTGTCCTGCGCCACCCGGGTGCTGGCGTACAGGTTGACGAGCGTGTAGCCGCCCAGCACCGTGGTGTTGGCGGCGTTGTCGAAGCGCCGGCCCTCGGCCTGTACCTCGGAGCCGACCGTCCAGCCGGCGATGCGCGTGTCGGCGCCCAGCGTCGCGTGGCGCTTGGCGCGGCGGGGCAGCAGGCGGCCGGTGGTTTCGTCGCTGTGGTTCTGCAGATCGACCGATGCGCGCAGTTGCACGCCGCCCAGGGTGTGCTGCGCCGAGAGCGTCACGCCCTCGTACTTCGCCCGGCCCGCGTTGGCATAGCAGCCGAACTCATCCTGGCACGGCCCGGCATCGCCGAAGACGATGAGGTTCTTCACGCGGTTGCGGTAGGCCACCACGGAAGCGCTGCTCGCGCCCTGAGCCCAGCGCAGGCCCAGCTCCACATTGCGGCCCTCTTCCGGCTTCAGCGACGCGACGCCGTAGGGGCTGAAGCGCTGGTAGAGCGTGGGGGCGCGGAAGGAGGTGCCGGCCGACGCCGTGGCCCGCCACTGCGGCGTGATCGCATAGCCGTAGGCGATGCTGCCGGTGTTGTGGCCGCCGAACTCGCTGTCCGAATCGTGGCGTGCGTTGATCTGCAGCGCGTGCGGTCCGGCGGTGAAGCCGTAGCCCAGCGCCAGCGCATCCTGCGAGCGGTCGCCGTCGAGGCTCCCGTTGCGCAGTTCGTCCTCGCGGCGCTCCAGCGCGGCAGTGAAGAGGTGTGCCCCCTCGCGCCACTCGTTCTGGAACAGGTAGCCCCGCAGGCGCGTGTCGGCGGTGTAGGGCGAGGGACGCGTCTCGTAGCGCTCGCGCGAATCCGTGACCGATACGCGGGTGGTGTAGCGGTCGCTCCATTGCGCGCGCCAGTTCAGGCCCAGCGCATGCATGCGGTGCAGGGCGCGGTCGTCGTTGCCCAGGGGCGTGGTGTCGTAGCCCGCGTTGGTGTCGGCCCCCAGCAGCGTGCCTTCGAGGCGCTGGCGCGGATCGATCTGCAGGCCCACGCGCGCGTTCACGGCGGAGCGGCGCAGACCGTCCTTGTCGGGGTTCTGGCCCGCGACGGGCCGGGCGTTGAAGCCGTCGCTGATCTCGCGCTCGAAGCCCAGCGCATAGTCCACCGCGCGGCCCTCGCCCGCCGAGCCGCTCACGCCGGCCTCGGCCTTGTAGGTGCCGTGGCTGCCGGCGCCGATGCCCACGTAGGGCTGCGCCGGGCCCTCGCCCTTGCGCGTGAAGATCTGGATCACGCCGCCCACGGCGTCCGATCCGTACACCGCGGCGGCGGGGCCGCGCAGCACCTCGATGCGGTCGATGAGGCCCAGCGGGATCGCCTCCCAGGGCGCGCCGCCCGTGGTCTGCGAATCCACGCGCACGCCATCGATATAGACGGCGGTGAATCGCTGCTCCGCGCCGCGCAGGTACACGCTGGTCGTCGTGCCCGGCCCGCCGTTGCGCGAAATCTCGATGCCCGGCACGCGGGCCAGCACGTCGGCCAGACCCGTGGCGCCGCTGGCTTCGATGGTGTCGCGGTCCACGATGGAAACGTCGGCCACCAGATCGGCCAGGGGCTGGGGCGTGCGGTTGGCGGTCACCACGACCTCGCCCATGGGGGCGGCGGCATGCGCCGCCGGGGCCAGCGACAGGCCCGCCGTGGCGAGCAGGACCAGTGCGGCGGGCGCACGGAGGGGAAGAAGAGCCGCACGCGCGCCGGCGGCGCCGGGGAACCGGGGAGTCGAAGAATGCATGGAAGCGATCGCAGAAAACGAGCCCGCGCCGGCCTCCCCGCCGGCATTGGGCGACACGGCCGCGCTCCCGGCAGTTCACCGGGGGGCGCGGCCTCCGTGTTGGCCGGTATCCGGGCTGGTGGACGACACGCTCCTGCGCCTTCCCAGGCGCTTGTTCAAGGCACCCAGTGGCTTTGTGCAGGAGGCGGCGAAAGCCGCTGCGCCGGAAGGGGCGGGCAGCTTTCTTCCACGGACCGTTGCGGGGGCAGCGCAGGCACGGCGCGTCCGTGGCGGACGGCGCCTCCCTGCTTCCCGTTGAACCGCGGCCTGTGAACCAGGCCGCTGGCACCAACGCAGCGGATTCTAGGACGTTTCGATACATATTCCCCCGTCCGGCCCCAACCCTACAATCCGTGCATGGATTCACCCTCCCCCCTCGACCAGATCACCGAGCGCGTGGAGCGGCTGCTCGCGCGCCATGCCGAGTTGCGGCGCGCCAACGCCCTGCTCACCGCCCAGGTGGTCTCGCTCACGCAGGAGCGCGACTCGCTCCGGTCGCGCCTGAACACGGCCCGCACGCGCATCGACGCGCTGCTGGAAAAAATGCCGCCCCCGCCGGCCGATGCCCCGGCCACCCCGACCGACCTGCCCAAGGAGGCCGAATGAACCAGATCGAAGTGCAGATCATGCAGCAGAGCTACCGCCTCGCCTGTCCGGAAGGCCAGCAGGAACGGCTGCTGCAGGCGGTCGAGCGCGTGGATGCGGCCATGGTCCGCATCCGCGACGCCGGCAAGGTGCGCGCGCGCGAGCGCATCGCCGTGCTGGCGGCCCTGAATCTGGCCTTCGAACTGGCCGACCAGGCCCGTGCGGCAGCCGCGCCCGCCGAGGAGCCGGCCGCGCAGGAGCCCCCGGGCCTTCCCCCTTCGGCAGAAACGTACGCAGCCGCGGAGGCGCAGGCCGCACCGCCTGCCGCCGCGCCGTCTGCCGACGGGCCTGCCCAGCGCAGCCTGCTGGCCGACGGCGAAGCGCCGGACGGCGACGCGCTGCAGGCGCTGCTGCGGCGCCTGGACCATGCGCTGGGCGAGGACGGCCGGCCGGCCTGACCCCGTACTTCCAAAGGGCGATTCGCGCGCCTACAATGGGGGCGTCTGCAGTGCCGCCGGGCTTTATATTTCCTTGAACCAATGCTCCATGAGCAAGGGCTTGGTACATTGCCCGGTGAGCGTGATCATCTCGCGTCAGATGAACCCAACGCCTGGCTGCCCTCGCCCCCCTGAACCCCCGGTTCAGGATGACGGTCCGGTGGCTACTGCAGACACCTTCTTCCCCGAGCGCCGCGGCATCCCCGCGGCGCTTTTGCGTTGCGGGCCTCCCTGCAGGCCCGCCCGCCGTATCGGGCTCATGCCGGTGCGCGGTCGCCCTGCGCATCCCGCGCGACCAGGGCGCGGAAGTCCTCCGCGGGCAATCCCGGCGCCACCAGGAATCCCTGGAAGTAGTGGCATTGCATGGCCTGCAGCGCTTCGCGCTGCTGCGGCGTCTCGACCCCCTCGGCCACCACCTGGATGCGCAGCGCCCGGCCGATGTGCACGATCGCCTCGATGATCGCCTGGTCGCTTTCGTCGTCCGGCAGGCCCCGCACGAACGACTGGTCGATCTTCAGCTTGTGGATGTGGAGCTTCTTGAGATAGGCGAGGCTCGAATAGCCCGTGCCGAAATCGTCGATCGACAGGCCCACGCCCAGCTCGGCCAGGGCCGCGAGGCGCTGCGCCATTTCCTGGGCGTCCTGCAGCAGGATGGTCTCGGTCAGTTCCAGCTCCAGCAGCGAGGCCGGCAGCCCGTGGCTGCGCAGCAGCGCCACGAGGCGCTCCACGAAGCCGGACTGCCGGAATTCCAGCGCGGACACGTTCACCGCCACCACCAGGGGCGTGCCGGCCTGCATCCAGCGGGCCGCCTCGCGGATCGCCTGCTCCAGCACCCAGGCGCCCAGGGTGACGATGTAGCCCGACTCCTCCGCCAGCGGGATGAAGACGCCCGGCGACACCGCGCCCAGCCCGGGATCATTCCAGCGCAGCAGGGCCTCGGCGCCCACCACCCGGCCCGAGGCCATCGCCACCTGCGGCTGGTAGTGGACCGCGAAATCGCCGCGGTCCAGCGCCTGGCGCATCGCATGCTCCAGCTGCATGCGCGAGAGCATGTCGGCATTCATCTGCGGCTGGTAGAACCCGTAGCTGCCCCGGCCGCGCTCCTTGACCCGGTACATGGCGGTGTCCGCCTGCTTGATCAGGTCGTCCAGCGTCTCGCCGTCCCGGGGGTGCAGCGCGATGCCGATGCTGCACTGGATGGAAAACCCCATGCCGTCGAGCATGAAGGGCTGGCGCATGTCCTCCAGGATGCGGCGCGCCACGGATTCGGCCATGGGTGCGTCGCCCGCATCCAGGTGGAGGACGAACTCGTCCCCTCCCAGGCGGCACAGCATGTCGTTCTGCCGCAGGCAGCCCTGCAGGCGCTGCGCCACGAGCTGCAGCACCCGGTCGCCGAAGAGATGCCCCAGCGAATCGTTGATGATCTTGAAGCGGTCGAGGTCGATGAACAGGATGGCGAACCCGCCGCCCTGCACGCGCGCGGTCTCCAGCGCCGAGGCGACGCAGCGCGACAGCAGCAGGCGATTGGGCAGGCCGGTGAGCACATCGCTGTACGCCAGCTGCTCGATGCGCTTTTGCGCGGCATGCTGCAGGGTGAGGTCGCGGAAGGAATACACGCGCCCCATGGGCCGGCCCTGGCTCATCTGGGGTACCGAACGGCGCTCGATCACGGTGCCCGTGCGCAGGTGCAGGATGTCGAGGGTTTCCTCTTCCGGGAACTGCGCGATGCCCAGCAGCCGCGCACGGTAGGCATCGGCGTCGGCCACCTGGCCGGCCATGTGCGCTTCCACGGCCGCGTCGTCGCGCTGCACGAGCAGGTCTGCCGGCATGTTCCACAGCCAGGCCAGGCGCTGGTTGAAGGCCCGCACGCGACCGCCCATGTCGCAGACCATCATGCCGTCGGCGGCGGAGTCGAGCGTGGCGCGCAGTTCCGAGAGCAGGCGTTCCAGCTCGCCCTGGATGGATGCCTGCTCACTGCGGTCCAGCATGCCCAGCACCAGCAGTGGCATGCCCTCCGGCGACTCGACGGCGGCGACGCGGCGGTCCACCGGCACGAGGGAGCCGTCGGGGCGCAGCATGCCCGAGTGCGAATGGATGCCCGCCCGCAGCCCGGCCAGGTCCTGCGACCAGAACGCGAGATCCTCGGGCGTGTTGGCCAGCAGGTGCACCGGCCGCCCTTCCATGGCTTCCTGCGGCCGGCCGGCCAGTTCGGCCGCGGCCCGGTTGCACAGCACCACGTTCAGCGACTGCGCATCGACCAGCCAGAGCGCCTCGCGCAGGCCCGCGAACAGCGACCGCCACGCGATATCGATGGCCGGGCCGTTCATTCCGGCACCTCGTCCGCGCCGGCCACCAGTGCCCTTTCGAAGAAGTAGCAGATGCGCTTGCGCGGCGACAGGTAGTCCAGCGCATCGCGCGGCAGCTGCGCAGGGCGCAGGCTGCGGCGGATGCCCAGGTCCGGCGAGCGCTCCAGGTCGAGCACCAGCGCCTCGTCGCGCGGCACGCTGCCGTCGTGCACGATGACCTGCGGCCGCAGCGGCCGGGCCGAGTCCACCGCCACCACGATGGCATAGCGTTCATTGGTGAGCTGCACGATCGACCCTGCGGGGTACACGCCCATCAGGCGGATGAAGCACTGCAGCACCTGCGCGTCGAAACGGGACTTGTGCTGGGCGAACAGGACGGACAGCGCCTCGTGCGGCGTCAGCGGGGCCGCGCCGCGCAGCGGATTGCACAGCCGGTCGTAGTGGTTCACCAGCGCGAGCACCTGCCCCGCCCGGCCCAGGTCGGCCCCGCGCAGTCCGAGCGGAAAACCGCCGCCATCGGCCCGTTCGTGGTGCTGGGCGATGGCCGAGACCACCGCCCGGCCCAGGCCCATGCGCTGCGCCAATACGACGGATTCGCCCACGTGCGCCTCGTAGAGGGCCTGGTCGGCCGGGCCCAGCGCGGCGCTGGGCTGCGCGACGTGCGGCGGCAGGGAGATCTTGCCCAGGTCGTGCAGCAGTGCCGCGATGCCCAGGTCACCCAGGTCTTCCCCGCGCATTCCCAGCGACTTGCCCAGCAGCAGGGACAGCACCGCCACGTTGACGGAATGCAGCGCGGCGCGCGTGCCGGCCCGCTCGGACAGCAGGCGGACCGCGGAATCGCCGTGGGCCATGAGTTCGTCCACGCAGCCGCGGACCAGGGACTCGGTGGCCTTGCGCGCCTCGGCCGGATCCTGCTCCACGTGCAGGGCCAGGCGCTCGTACACCCGGGTGGCCCGCGCGAACTGCTCGTCGCAGCGGGCCAGGGCCCGGCGCTGGGACTCCAGGCGCGCATGGAGCGTGCCCGCCGGCTCGGCGGCCGGGGTGCCGGAGCCGGCTCCGGGCACCGGGGCCGGCTCCGCAGAACCCTGCGCAGCGGATGCCGGCGCCTCCATCGCCGCGCGCACCGCGGCATCGCTGCGCGCAGGCACCCAGCGCACCTGCTCCAGCCCCAGGGATTGCAGGGTGGCGATCTGGTCCCCGGATGCAATCCGGAAGCTGCTTACCGGAAAGGGATGGTTCATCCATCCCAGCTCCAACTGGATGTACATGCCGACGCGCAACAGGGCGACGTCGATGAGGAGGGAGGAGTTCACGGGGAGGTCACGAAATGAGAGAGGCGCGTAACGCCTCTCATTCGAAACCATTATCACCAGTTCGTGAGTAGCTGTTTCCTGATGCGAAAGAAATGTACCGCTTCAGCGACACCAGGGCTCCAGCGCCTGGCGTCCCACGTCCATCCAGAGCGCCCAGGCGGCCACGGCCGCCAGCAGCAGGCCGGCGAGCCTCGCTCCCCAGGTGGCGCGCGCCGCGTCCACCCGGGAGCGGAGGCGACGCCAGGCCCAGGCGCCGCCCAGCAGCCAGAGTGCGCCTCCACCGCCGAACGCGGCCATCGCGGCAGCCCCCTGCGCCGGACTGCCGGCCAGCGCCGCCACGAGCAGGGCCGAATACAGCAGCCCGCACGGCATCAGGGCCCACGCCAGCCCCGCCACCGCCAGCCCGCCCGGAGCGCGCACGCCCGGGCCGACACGGGCCCAGACCGCGCGGCCTGCGCGCTCCACCCAGAGCGGCTGGCGCGCCTGCAGGGCCATCAGGAGGCCCCAGGCCAGCATGCCCACGTGCAGCAGCGTCCATGCCGGCCGCAGGGCCGCGGACTGCTGCGTGAGCCAGGCCAGGCGGTCCATGGCCAGCGCCGCGGCGGCGCCGGCCAGCCCGTAGCCGGCCATCCGGGCCACGTGGAAAACCGCGGTGCGCGCCATGCCGCCGCGAAGCAGGCCGGTCGCCGCCGGCGCGGCGCAGGCGGCGGGCGCCCCCGCCGTGGCAGGCACGGAGCCGTACCGGCGCAGCGGCGCCTGCGCGGGCACTCCGTTGCCCTGCTGCGCGCCGCCCACGATCACGGCGCAGGGAGCCGCGCACATCGCCAGGCAGTGCGGCCCGCCCGCCAGCCCCATGGCGAAGGCCGTCCAGATCAGTGCATCGGGCATGGCGTCTCCTGCGGGAAGAAGAGGACGTTCAGATGATCCGGGAGAACCGCGCGCGGTTGCGGTCCGCCTGCAGGTAGCGGTCGAACACCATGGCCACGCCGCGCACGAAGAACCAGCCCATCTCCGTCACGGTGATGCCGTCCTCGCCCACCGTGACGAGGCCGTCGCCGGCCATGCCTTCGAGCGCCTCGAGCTCCGCCGCGAAGTACCGCCGGAAATCGATCAGCCACGACTGCTCCATCGGCTCGAACAGCACCTCGCCCTGGCACATGAGGGCCATGATGACGGAGCGGCGCACGAGGTCGTCACGCGTCAGCGCGAGGCCGCGCACCACCGGCAGCCGGCCCTGGTTGATGAGATCGTAGTACTCGTCCAGGGTCTTGGCGTTCTGGCTGTACGTGGCGCCGATGCGGCCGATGGCGGAGACGCCCAGCGCGATCAGGTCGCAGTCGGGCTGGGTGCTGTAGCCCTGGAAGTTGCGGTGCAGCCGGCCCTGCCGCTTCGCCACGGCCAGGGCGTCGCCCGGCAGCGCGAAGTGGTCCATGCCCACGTACACATAGCCCGCGTCCTGGAAGGCGTTGAGCGAGCGCGACAGCATCGACACCTTGGCGGACGCCATCGGCAGCTCGGCCGACACGATGCGCCGCTGCGGCTTGAAGCGCTCCGGCAGGTGGGCGTAGGCATAGAGCGCGATGCGGTCGGGCCGCAGCTCGCACACCTGGGCCAGCGTGCGGTCGAACGATTCGGGGGTCTGCCGCGGCAGTCCGTAGATCAGGTCCACGTTGACGGATTCGAAGCCGATCCGGCGCGCCTCCTGCACCAGCGCGAACACCTGCTCGGCCGGCTGCACACGGTGCACCGCCTTCTGCACGGCCGGGTCGAAATCCTGCACACCGAAGCTCAGCCGGTTGAAGCCCAGTTCCGCCAGCCGTGCGAGCCGCCCGGCATCCACCGTGCGGGGATCGACCTCGATGGAATACTCGCCCCCGGGCACGAGCGTGAAGCTGCGGCGCAGCATGTTCATCAGTTCCTGCAGCGCCTCGTCGCCGAGGAAGGTGGGGCTGCCGCCGCCGATGTGCAGCTGGCTCACCGCATGGCCGGGCGCGCAGTGCGCCATGTGCAGGTCGATCTCGCGGCTGAGGTAGCGCAGGTACACGTCGGCGCGCTCGGGGTGGCGCGTGATGATCTTGTTGCACGCGCAGTAGTAGCACAGCGATTCGCAGAACGGGATGTGCACGTACAGCGAAAGAGGCACGGCCTTGGCGGCCGAGCCGAGGCGGCGCTGCTGCAGCGCCAGCACGTACTCGTCGGCGCCGAAGGCCTCCACGAACCGGTCCGCGGTCGGGTACGAGGTATAGCGGGGGCCCGGCACGTCGAATCGGCGCAGAAGCTCGGGAGTCACAGCGTTCATGGTGCGGAATTCCTTATCAATTCACAATGTGCCCCATGTCCCGCGCCCGTGTCCTTGACGCCGGTCAAGCATTTGGACGCGCGTCGCTGCGACAATTGACGCATCACAGTCGCCCGCCACATTCTTTTTTGCACGCCTGCGCTCCTGCCATGCGTCCGCACCGTGGCCGGCCTGCATGCACAGCGAGATAGAACACAGAAGGGAAGGCTGCTCATCCATGAATCCGCACACCATCAAGGTCGCCTGCTCGAACTGCAACCTGCGCGAGCTCTGCATGCCGCTGGGCCTGAACGAGCAGCAGCTGCAGCGCATCGATGACATCGTCGCCACGCGCCGCAAGGTCAAGCGCGGCGGCACGCTGTTCCGCAACGGCGAGGCCTTCACGTCGCTCTTCGCCATCCGCACGGGCTTCTTCAAGACCTGCGTGGCCACCGAGGACGGACGCGACCAGGTGACGGGCTTCCAGATGGCCGGCGAGATCATCGGGCTCGACGGCATCGTCAGCGACCACCACACCTGCGACGCCGTGGCGCTGGAGGACGCCGAGGTGTGCGTCATGCCCTTCGAGCGCATCGAGGAGCTGTCGCGCGAGGTCACGGCCCTGCAGCACCATGTCCACAAGATCATGAGCCGCGAGATCGTGCGCGAGCACGGCGTGATGCTGCTGCTGGGCAGCATGCGCGCCGAGGAGCGCCTCGCGGCCTTCCTGCTCAACCTCGTGCAGCGCCTGCATGCGCGGGGCTTCTCGCAGTCCGAACTGGTGCTGCGCATGACCCGCGAGGAGATCGGCAGCTACCTGGGCCTCAAGCTGGAGACCGTGAGCCGCACGTTCTCGAAATTCGTCGAGGAAGGCATCGTCGAGGTCAAGCAGCGGCACGTGCGCATCGTCGAGCCGGATGCGCTGAAGCGGATCGTGAACAGCCAGGCATGTAACTGACATCCCCCTGAGGCGCTGCGCGCCTTCCCCCTTCTCTCGCCGTGCGGCGCACGGCGGGAAGGGGGACGACGCCGGTGGCCGGGCGAAGCCCGTTCCACGGCGTCTGCTGGCCTGGCCTGCTCCGCGGCCTTCTGATGGGTGAGGCCGTGCGTGTCCGTCGGCCTTTCGCTGCGCCAACGCTCTGCGACAAATGTTGGGCCCCTGCCTGACCTGCCTGACCTGGCAGACTCTGGTTGCCTGGTTGCATGCGGGACATCATCCCGATTGGCGAGCCCTCACATCTGCCGACAGTACCCAACCTTCACTGCGAAAACTTGCCGCACTCCATCGGGCGCTCTCCCGCGGGAACGGGGCAGCGGTTGAGTTCGAAGGGCGACATGGACAGCAGCGTGGTGAGGGCGCTGGAGAGCATGCACAGCGCCCAGAACACGAAGAACGCCACCGTATAAACGCCCTCGCGCGAGAGGGCGAGGGGTTGGTCGGACCAGTGCAGTGCGGCAGGGTCCACGAAGGCGAATACCACCATCTCGATCAGTCCGGCCACCAGGAAGGCGGGCCAGGCGATCCACATCCAGCGTTGGGTTCTCATCGCGATCTCCTCCTTTGCAGTCATCGGTGTCGAAAACGAACGGAACACGTCGGGCCCGGGGGCCCGCCAGGCGGGGCGGCCGGATCAGCGGGGCTGGTCTTCGGCCGGCGTGGCCGCGTGGTTGCGCGCCTTCATCGCCGGCTCCATCGCGGAGGAGCGCGCGCGCTCGCGCTCCAGCGTGCGGTTGATCTCGATGCCCTGGCGGTAATAGTCTTCCGCCACCACCGGATCGGGCTGCCGCACGGCGAGCCATGCCGTCGCCGTGCCGGCGACCACCACGATCGCGGGCCCGGCGATCACCATCCACACGTGGCCGAACTTCCACCAGGGCTGGGCCGCCGCGGCGGCCGATGTCGTCTTGTTCGCCATCATCTCGAACTCCTTCCTTCGTCACCTCGGCCCCATCACACCACAGGGTGGCAGGGGCCTGCCATACTGAATAACACCAACCGTCCTCGCCGCTTCAGCGCGGCACGAGGAAGATGGATTTCTCCTTCACGTGGGCCTTCGTCTCCAGGGCCTGCACCTCGAAGGCCACCGGGTGCGAGCCCGGCGCGGCCGAGCCGTACGGAATCTGCAGCCGCACCGCCACCCAGCGCGATTGCGCGGCGCCGATCTCCACCTCGGCCTCCGAAGCGACAGCCAGCCCTTCCAGTCCGGACGCCGCGATGCGGTAGCGCTGGGGCGCCTCGGTGGCATTCATGATCTGCAGGCTGTACACGTTCTCCAGCCGCCCGCCCGCCACGATGCGCGAGAGCGCCGCGCGGTCGCGCACCACGTCCACCTTGAGCGGCGTGCGCAGCGCCAGGCTCGTGAGCATGCCGACGCTGAGCGCCACCAGCACGGCCGTGTAGATGAGCACGCGCGGCCGCAGCACGCGGCGCAGCATCTGCGACTGCGTCCAGCGGTTCGCCACACCGTTCTGCGTGGAGTAGCGGATCAGCCCGCGCGGGTACTTCATCTTGTCCATCACGGTGTTGCACGCATCCACGCACAGGCCGCAGCCGATGCATTCGTACTGCAGGCCGTTGCGGATGTCGATGCCCACGGGGCAGACCTGCACGCACAGCGTGCAGTCGATGCAATCCCCCAGGCCCCTGGCGCGGTGGTCCACCGACTTGTTGCGCGGGCCGCGCGGCTCGCCGCGCACTTCGTCGTACGTGACGATCAGGGTGTCCTTGTCGAACATCGCGCTCTGGAAGCGCGCGTACGGGCACATGTACTTGCAGACCTGCTCACGCAGGAAGCCGGCGTTGCCATAGGTGGCGAAACCGTAGAACACCACCCAGAAGAGCTGCCAGGATCCCTGCAGCGCCATCAACTCGGTGCCCAGCTCGCGGATCGGCACGAAGTAGCCCACGAAGGTGAAACCCGTCCAGGCCGACACCGCGATCCACAGGAACTGCTTCAGGCCCTTCTTGCGGAGCTTCTCGAAGGTCCAGGGACCGTTGTCCAGCCGCAGGCGCGCGCTCCGGTCACCCTCGACCTTGTGCTCGATCCACATGAACATCTCGGTATAGACGGTCTGCGGACACGAGAAGCCGCACCACAGCCGCCCGGCCACCGCGGTGAACAGGAAGAGCGCGAGCGCCGAGATGATGAGCAGTCCCGTCAGGTAGATGAAGTCCTGCGGGTACAGCACCAGGCCGAACAGGTAGAAGCGCCGCGCGCCCAGGTCGAACAGCACCATCTGCCGCTCTCCCCACTGCAGCCACGGCAGCCCGTAGAACACCAGCTGCGTGAAGGCGACCATGGCCCACCGCCAGCGCGCGAATACGCCGGCGATGGACCTCGGGTAGATCTTCTTCTGGGCTTCGTAGAGGGAGACGACTTCGGCCTGTGCCGATGCGCCGTCCGCCGGGGCAGGGGCGATCGGAATGACCTTGCGCGGCTTTCCGTCAGGGGGCTTCATGTGGGTTCTGCTTTGCTCTGTGGGCCGGCTGTATCGTGTCGTGGGAGCAGGCGTTGCGCGTGGGACCGGAGGGGGGGCCGCGCCGGCCGGCGGCGCCCCCGTGTCCGGTCCCGCGGTTCAGTTCGCCGGGGCCGCCGCGGCGGTGTTCGCGCCCGGCTTGTTCGACAGGCCCCAGACATAGGCGGTCAGCACGCCGATCTGCGCGTCGGTGAGCTTGCCGGCCTGGGCGGGCATCTGGTTCACCTTGCCGTGGTTGACCATGGCGGTGATGGCGCCCTCGCCCCAGCCGTGGAGCCAGATGTCATCGGTCAGGTTGGGCGCGCCCAGCGCGGTGTTGCCCTTGCCGTCCATGCCATGGCAGGCCGCGCACACCGTGAACTTGGACTTGCCCAGCGAGGCGCGCAGCGAATCGTGCGGGCTGCCCGACAGGCTCAGCACGTAGTGCGCGAGGTTGCGCACGTCCTCGGCCGAACCGACGGCCGCCGCCATGGGGGGCATGGTGCCGATGCGGCCCTTCTCGATCGTCTCGCGGATGTTGGCGGGCGCGCCGCCGTGCAGCCAGTCGTTGTCGGCCAGGTTCGGGAAGCCCTTGCTGCCGCGCGCATCGGAGCCGTGGCACTGCGCGCAGTTGTTCATGAACAGGCGCTCGCCGATGGCCATGGCCTCGGGGCTGGCGGCGGCCTGCTCGGTGCTCATCGCGGCGAAGCGCGCATAGAGCGGCTCCAGCTCGGCTTTCGCCTTGGCCATTTCGTTCTCGTACTCGCCGCGCTGCGACCAGCCCAGCTGGCCGCTGAAGCGGCCCAGGCCCGGATAGGCGGCCAAGTAGCCCAGGCCGAATACGATGGTGATGACGAACAGCCACATCCACCAGCGCGGCATGGGGTTGTCCATCTCGGTGAGGTCGCCGTCCCAGACGTGGCCCGTGGTGTTGTCGGCGCGCGGCTCGACCTTCTTGCTCGCGGTGATCCACAGCAGGATGAGACAGCCGGCGATGCCGCCGAGGGTCAGTGCGACGACGTACACCGACCAGAAATTGTGGGTGAAGTCACTCATGGTTCTTCTCGTTCTCGAAAGAATTCAGGGGAGCGTCCGGCTCGGTGAACGGCAGTTGCGCCGCCTCCTCGAACCGGGACCGGTTGCCGCGGGAGAACGTCCAGGCCAGGATTCCGAGGAACAGGGCGAACGAGATCAGCGTCGCGGCGATGCGGACGGTGGTGATGTCCATGGCGGCCTCCCCTTACTTGAGCGCGCGGCCCATGACCTGCAGGTAGGCCACCAGCACGTCCAGCTCGGTCTTGCCCTTGACCTCATCGGCCGCACCGGCGATCTGCTCGTCGGTGTAGGGCACGCCCACGGTGCGCAGGGCCTTCATGCGGGGCGCGGCGACGGACGGGTCCACCGCGGTCTTCTCCAGCCACGGGTAGGCCGGCATGTTGGACTCCGGCACCACGTCGCGCGGGTTGTTCAGGTGGATGCGGTGCCACTCGTCGCTGTACTTGCCGCCCACGCGGTGCAGGTCGGGACCCGTGCGCTTGCTGCCCCACTGGAACGGGTGGTCATAGACGAACTCGCCGGCCACGGAGTAGTGGCCATAGCGCAGCGTCTCGGCGCGGAACGGACGGATCATCTGCGAGTGGCAGTTGTAGCAGCCCTCGCGCAGGTAGATGTCGCGGCCCAGCAGCTGCGTGGCCGTGTAGGGCTGCACGCCATTGACCGGCTCGGTGGTGGACTTCTGGAAGAACAGCGGCACGATCTCCGCCAGGCCGCCGACGGCCACCACCAGCACGATCAGCACGATCATGAGGAAGTTGTTGGTCTCGATCTTCTCGTGGGAGAAGCCGGCTTTTGTCGTTGTGTTGTCGGACATGGAAAGCGCTCCTGGGTTCAGGCGTGGGCGGGTGCCACGGCCGGGATCTGCACCTTGACCGAACGGCCGGCCATGGCGGTCTTCCACACGTTCCAGGCCATCACCACCATGCCCGCGAGGTACAGCAGGCCGCCGGCGAAGCGGATGACGTAGAAGGGATAGGTGGCCTTGACGCTCTCGACGAAGGTGTAGGTGAGCGTGCCGTCGGCATTCACCGCGCGCCACATCAGGCCCTGCATCACGCCGGCGATCCACATGGCGGCGATGTAGAGCACGATGCCGATGGTGGCCATCCAGAAGTGCAGCTCGATCGCCTTGATGGAGTGCATCTTCTCGCGGCCGAACAGACGCGGCACGAGGTAGTAGAGCGAGCCCATGGTGATCAGGCCCACCCAGCCGAGCGCGCCGGCGTGCACGTGGCCCACGGTCCAGTCGGTGTAGTGGCTCAGGGCGTTCACCGTCTTGATGGACATCATCGGGCCCTCGAACGTGGCCATGCCGTAGAACGACAGCGACACGATCAGGAAGCGCAGGATCGGGTCGTCGCGCAGCTTGTGCCACGCGCCCGACAGGGTCATGATCCCGTTGATCATCCCGCCCCAGCTGGGGGCCAGCAGGATCAGCGAGAACACCATGCCCACGGACTGCGTCCAGTCGGGCAGCGCGGTGTAGTGCAGGTGGTGGGGGCCCGCCCACATGTACGTGAAGATCAGCGCCCAGAAGTGCACGATCGAAAGGCGATAGCTGTACACCGGGCGGCCGGCCTGCTTCGGGATGAAGTAGTACATCATCCCCAGGAAGCCGGCGGTGAGGAAGAAGCCCACGGCATTGTGGCCGTACCACCACTGCACCATCGCGTCCTGCACGCCCGCATAGGCGGAGTAGCTCTTCATCCAGCCCGCGGGCACTTCCGCGCTGTTGACCACGTGCAGCAGCGCCACCGCGAGGATGAAGCCGCCGAAGAACCAGTTGGCCACGTAGATATGCTTCACGCGGCGCTTGCCCACGGTGCCGAAGAACACGATGGCGTACGACACCCACACCAGCGTGATCAGGATGTCGATCGGCCACTCGAGCTCGGCGTATTCCTTGCCCGTGGTGTAGCCCAGCGGCAGGCTGATGGCCGCGGCCACGATCACCGCCTGCCAGCCCCAGAACGTGAAGGAGGCGAGCGGACCCGCGAACAGGCGCACCTGCCCCGTGCGCTGCACCACGTAGTAGCTGGTGGCGAACAGCGCGCAGCCGCCGAACGCGAAGATCACCGCGTTGGTGTGCAGCGGGCGCAGGCGGCCGTAGCTGAGCCACGGAATGCCGAAGTTGAGTTCGGGCCAGGCGAGCTGCGCGGCGATGACCACGCCCACCAGCATGCCGACCACCCCCCACACCACGGCCATGATTGAAAACTGCCGCACGACCGTGTCGTTGTAGTGCGCGGCATTCGAGACAGAAGAATCCATCGGGCACCTCTTTTGGTTTGCTTACAAATTCTGACGAGGGGGGCCCCGGAGCCGTTTGACAAGCGTCAATCGTCCCGAAGAATGCGTTCGCCTTCCTGTTCGACGTTGTCGAATTGCCCCCGGTCGATGGCCCACCAGAGCCCGACCAGGATCAGCAGCACGAGCACGACCGACAGCGGAATCAGCAGGTACAGGATGTCCATCACACGGCTCCCTGCGCCAGGGGCGCGGAGGCGGGCCGCAGGGCTGCGTCCGCCCCCGGGGCGGCCGTGCCGGCATCGCTGCCCGCGCCCCGCGCGAGGCGCGCCGCGTTCGCCACCACCAGCAGAGAACTGAGCGCCATGCCCAGCCCCGCGAGCCAGGCCGGCATCCAGCCGGCCACGGCCAATGGCACGCACAGCGCGTTGTAGGCCGCGGCCCAGGCCAGGTTCTGCCGCACCACGCGCAGCGTGCGCCGCGCGAGCCGCACGCTGCGCTCGACCATCGCGAGCTGGTCGCCCATCACCACGAAATCCGAACGCGACCGCGCGAGCGGCACGGCCCGGCCGAAGGCGAACGACACATGCGCGCCCGCGAGCACCGGACCGTCGTTGAGGCCGTCGCCCACCATCGCCACATGCCGGCCGGCGGCCTGCAGCGCGCGCATGCGGTCGAGCTTGTCCTGCGGCGAGCAATCGCCGCGCGCGGCGTCGATGCCCGCGCTGGCGGCCACTCGCGCCACTGCATCGGCGCGGTCGCCGGACAGCAGCTCGACCGACAGGCCGGCCTCGCGCAGGCGCGTGACGACACCGGCTGCGTCGGGCCGCAGATCCTCCCGCCAGTCGAAAGATGCGACCTCCGCGGGCCACGCGGCGAGGGACGCGCCGGCAGGCACCGTCCCGTCCATCGGGGAACCGGCCGGGGAACAGGCCGGCAAAGGCTCCGCGCCCAGGGCCACCCGCTGCGTGGCGGCTGCACCGGCATCCACGGCCCGGCCCAGGCGCAGCACGGCAGGCGCCCGCAGGCCCTGCAGGTCATCCACCCTCGCGACCAGGCCCCGCCCCGCCACTTCGCGCACATCGCTCAGCCGCCAGCGCGCGCCGGCGCCCTCTCCCTGCGGCCCGGCCGCCTCCACCAGCGCGCGGGAGAGCGGATGCAGCGAGTGCCGCGCCAGCGCCGCCGCCAGGGCCAGCGCATCCGCCTGCGTGAAGCCCTGCGCCGGATGCACGCCCGCGATCCGGATGCCGTCCTGCGTCAGCGTGCCGGTCTTGTCGAACACGACCGTGTCCACGGCCGCCAGCGCCTCCAGGGCCTGCAGGTTGCGCACCAGCACGCCCTGCCGCGCGAGCGCGCCCGCCGCCGTGAGCATGGCCACCGGCGTGGCGAGCGAAAGCGCGCACGGGCAGGTCACGATGAGCACCGCCACCGCGACCATGAGTGCGTGTTCCGGGTCGGTCTTCCACCACCACGCCGCAGCCAGGCCCGCAGCCAGCAGCACCCCCACCAGGAAGGGCCGCGCGATGCGGTCGGCCAGTTGCGCCAGGCGCGGCTTCTGCGCGGAAGCGGCCTCCATCAGCACGACGATCTCGGCGAAGCGGGTATCGCCGCCGACGCGCTCCACGCGCACCTCCACGGGCGCGCGCAGGTTGTAGCTGCCAGCCGTCACGGCCGCGCCTTCCGCGCGCGGCAGCGGGGTCGACTCCCCCGTGAGCAGCGCCTCGTCCACCTGCGTGCTGCCGCGCTCGATGCGGCCGTCGGCCGGGAAGGCCTCGCCCGGCAGGATGCGGACCACATCGCCCACCGCGAGCCGGCGCACGGCCACGCGCGTGAACGCGCCATCGGTGCCGCGCCGCTCCACGCTGTCGGGCAGGCGGTTCATCACCGCCTCCAGCGCGCCCGCCGTGCGGTCGCGCAGCCGCATCTCCAGCCAGCGGCCGGTGAGCAGGAAGAACACGAACATGGTCAGCGAGTCGTAATAGACCTCGCGGCCGAAGGCGCCGGCCGGATCGAAAGTCCCCGCCGTGCTCACCACGAAGGTGATGCCCATGCCCAGCGCCACCGGCAGGTCCATGCTCACGCGGCGCAGGCGCAGGTCGCGCAGCGCGCTGGAGAAGAACGGGCCGCACGAGAAGATCATCATCGGCAGCGTGATGACCCAGGAGGCCCAGCGCAGCAGCCGCTCCATCTCGGCCGTGAGGTCGCCCGGCTGCGCCACGTACGCGGGCCACGCGTACATCATCACCTGCATCATGCACAAGCCCGCCACCAGCCAGCGCCACAGGGCACGGCGGCCCTCGCGGCGGCGCTGCTCGCGCGCCAGCGCATCCATCGCCGGCAAAGCGGGGTAGCCGGCGCGGGCCACCGCGGCCATCCAGCCCGACGGGCGCACGTGCCGGGCATCCCACACCACCCGCGCGCGGTGCGTGGCTGCGCTCACCTCGGCCTGCAGCACGCCGGGCACGGCACGCAACGCATCCTCCACCGTGAGCGCGCAGGCCGCGCAATGCATGCCCCCGAGCACCACGTGCGACTCCCAGACACCTTCGCTGTCGCGCGCCGGCTGCGCCGCGCCGCCGGCCTGTGCGCTCACGGGGCGCCCGAAGGCAGGCCACTCCTGCGGATCGTCGAGCAGCTCGGCAGCGGAATCGTCGGCGCCCGCCGGCGCGGAAGGATCGGACATCATGGCCCTGGAGGCTAGGCCCCATGGCACCGGTCCGCGTTGACGCATGTCAAGACACGGGCAACCACTTCACCCTACTCTGCCGTCACGCCAAAGCCGTGCCGGCCCCGGCATCTCCCATCTTTTCCAGGAGAACAACGATGTCCTACCGCCGCATCCTCATCGCCACCGACGGCTCCGACCTGTCCGCCAAGGCCGTCGAGCACGGGCTGTCCCTGGCCCGGCTCTCGGGCGGCCGCGTGGTCGCGCTCAAGGTCGTGCCGCGCTACCCGCGCAGCTATTTCGAAGGCGGCTCGCCGGTAGATGCCGCCGAGGCCCGGCGCATCGAGAGCCAGTGGGCCACCAACGCCCAGGCGCTGGTGGACGGCATCCGGCAGCTGGGCGACGCCCAGGGGGTCAAGGTCAAGCCCGTGGTGACCAAGTCGGACCTCGTCGCCGAGGCGATCATCGCCGCGGCCACCAAGCACGACTGCGACCTCATCGTGATGGCCTCGCACGGCCGCAAGGGCATCAAGCGCCTGCTGCTGGGCAGCGAGACCCAGCACGTGCTCACGCACTCGAAGGTGCCCGTGCTCGTGCTGCGCTGAGACCGGGTCCGCCGGCTCAGTGGCTGCCCAGGTACAGCTGCGCCATGCGCTGGTCTTCCAGCAGCTCCTGCGCGGGGCCGTGCAGCACGCAGCGGCCCTGGTCCAGGATGTAGCCCTGCTGGCTGATGGCGAGCGCCTGCCGCGCGCGCTGCTCCACCATCAGCACGGCCACGCCGGCGGCCGGCAGCCGCTGCACCATGTCGAACACCTTGCCGACCAGCGAGGGCGCGAGAGCGGCCGTGGGCTCGTCCAGCACCATGATGCGCGGCGACGGCATCAGCGCGCGGGCGAAGGCCAGCTGCTGGCGCTCGCCGCCCGAGAGGTTGCTCGCCGGCTGCGGCAGCCGCTCCACCAGCGCGGGGAAGTCGGCCAGCACCTGCTCCATGCGCTGCTTCAGGTGCTTGACGCCGCGCACCACCTGCAGGTTCTCGCGCACGGTGAGCGAGGGGAACACGTTCGCCACCTGGGGCACGTAGGCCAGGCCTGCGTCGAATCGGTCCTCGGCCGACAGCCGCGTGATGTCGCGGCCATCGAGGTGGATGGAGCCCGCCACGCGCGGCAGCAGGCCCAGCAGCGCCTTCACCAGCGTGGACTTGCCCGCGCCGTTGGTACCGGCGATGGTCACGATCTGCCCCGGCGCCACCGCCAGGTCGATGCCGTGGATGATGTCCACTTCGGAATAGCCGCCGCGCAGCTGCCCGATCTGCAGCAGGTTTTGTGCATTCATGGCTGCGCCGCTCATACCACCCCTCCCATGTACGCTTCCTGCACCCGCGGATCGTCCAGCACGCGGTGCGGGTCGCCCTCGGCCAGGATGCGGCCCCGGTCCATCACGATCATGCGCTGCGACAGCGCCTTGAGCGCCTGCAGGTGGTGCTCGATGACGATGAAGGCGATGCCGCGGCCCTGCAGCTCACGCACGCGGTCGCAGATCTCCTCGATCAGCACCGGGTTCACGCCCGCGAAAGGCTCGTCCAGCAGGATGCAGCGCGGGTCCAGCATCAGCACGCGGCCCAGCTCCACCAGCTTCTTCTGCCCGCCCGACAGGCCCCCGGCCGGCACGTCGCGCACCCGCGCCAGGTTCAGGAACTGCAGGATGCCGTCCGCCTTGGCCGCCAGCCGCGCCTCGTGCTCGCGCAGGCCGCGCGTCTGGAAAAAGGCGTTCACCAGCCGCTCGCCCTGCGGGTTGGCGGCAGCGGCCATCAGGTTCTCGTGCACCGTCAGGCTCTTGAATTCGCGCGGGATCTGGAAAGTGCGCACCAGCCCCAGGCGGGCACGGCGGTGCGGCGGCAGGCGCGTGATGTCCTGCCCCGCGAAAACGATGCGCCCGGCGTCAGCCGGCTGCTGCCCCGCGATGGCGGCGAACAGCGTGCTCTTGCCCGCGCCGTTGGTACCGGCGATGCCCAGGATTTCCCGCTCGGCCAGGCGCAGCGACACGTGATCCACCGCCTTGAAGCCTCCGAACAGCCGCGTCACGGCCTCCACTTGCAGCATGCTCATTTCGCCTTGCCTCCGAACAGGCCGTGCGGCCGGTACAGCGTGACCAGGATCAGCGCCAGCCCCACGGCGGCCAGGCGCAGGCTGGCCATGCCCACCTCCGAAACGCCCGGCACCCAGTCCTTGGCGAAGCGCGAGCCCTCCAGGAACACCATCAGCAGCAGCGAGCCGAACATCGCGCCGCGCACGGTGCCCGAGCCGCCCATGACCAGCCCCATCCACACGTAGAAGGTGATGAGCGGAATGAACTGCTCGGGCGTGATGAAGGTGATGAAGTGCGCGTAGAAGGCGCCCGCCACGCCGGCCAGCGCCGCGCCCAGCATGAACACCTGCACCTTGAAGCGCGCCGGGTCCTTGCCCAGGGCGGAGAGCGCGGCCTCGTCGTCGCCGATGGCCTTGAGCAGCCGGCCGAAGGGGCTGCGCGTGAGGCGCACCGTGCCCCAGCACACCAGGCCCACGATCAGCGCCAGCGCGGCGAAGATGGCGAGGTCGGACGCCCCGGGGCCCCAGCCGGCGAACAGCTTGGGCAGGCCCGGCAGGCCCTGCACGCCGTTCGTGAGCCAGCTCTCCTGCTGGATGGTGATGCGCACCGCTTCGGAAAAGCCGAGCGTGACGATGGCCAGGTAGTCGTCGCGCAGGCGCAGCGACAGCAGCCCGATGGGCAGCGCCAGCAGGCCCGACAGCACGCCCGCGGCGACGAAGCATGCCGGCAGCGGCAGCCCCTTGAGCGACAGCAGGCCCG
This sequence comes from Acidovorax sacchari, assembly GCF_042847045.1. Lineage (NCBI taxonomy): Bacteria > Pseudomonadati > Pseudomonadota > Betaproteobacteria > Burkholderiales > Comamonadaceae > Acidovorax > Acidovorax sacchari. Next base: position 1,821,168 of record NZ_AP035783.1, on the reverse strand, counting down.
AGGTGTAGGCGCCGACGGCGAAGAACGCCACCACGCCGAAGTTGACCAGCCGCGTCAGGCCGAACTGCAGATTCAGGCCGAGCGCCAGCAGGCAGTAGATCAACGCGACGATGCCGATGGCACAGAGATAGGCAATCATGTCTTTTCCTCGCTCCCTTCAGCGCACCAGTTGCACGCGGCCCATGATCCCGGCGGGCCGCAGCAGCAGCGCCAGCGCGAGCACCACGAACGACAGCACGAGCTTGTACGACGGCCCCAGCAGCGGCACCGACAACTCCTGCACCACGCACAGCAGCAGCGCGCCCAGCACCGCGCCCACCGGACTGCCGATGCCGCCCAGCACCATGGCGGCGAAGGCCGGGATCAGGCTCTCCCAGCCCATCTCGGGCGTGACAACGGCCTTCATGCCCAGCAGCACGCCGCCGATGGACGACAGCGCGCCCACCAGCAGCCACAGGCACAGCATCAGGCCGCCCGCGCGGATGCCGCTGGCGCGCGCCAGGTCGGCGCTGTCGGCCACGGCGCGCAGTTGGCGGCCGAAGCTGGTGCGGTAGATGAGCACGAACACCACCGCCAGGCAGGCCGCGGCGATGGCCGCGATCAGCAGGTCGGTCGGCAGCAGGCGGATGCCGCCGAAGTTCCAGGCGCGCATGAGCGGCATCTCGAACGTTCGCTGGTCGTGACCCGCGAAAAACGAGATCAGGCTGCGCAGCACGAAGCCCAGGCCGATGGCCGCCAGCATCGAGGCCACCATGGGGCGCCCCGCCAGCTTGCGGAAGATGAGCTGGTAGGACCCGGCCGAGACCGCCGCGGTCGCCGCCACGCTGGCGATGGCGGCCAGCCACAGCGGGACGCCGCCCAGCAGCTGCACGCCCACCGCCGCGTAGGCGCCGGTGGTCATCAGGTCGCCCGTGGCGGCATTGGGAAAGCGGTTGACGCCCATCACCAGGGTCATGGCCAGCGCGGGCAGTGCCACCACCAGGCCTTCGATCAAGCCGTTGATCAGGAGGTTTGCGAAATCGATCCAGGTCATTGCGTCATCTCGTGCATCGCCCCTGGCGGGTGCAGAAGGCCACCCGCCATTGCAGTCCGGAAACAGGGAAGAACCAAAGGCGGCGCGGCACCGGGGCCGCCCCGCCGCGCCATCACACCGCGATGGACACCACGTCGCGGCGCACCAGTTGGCCCTTTTCGATCACGTACACGCCGAAGTCCGGCGTCGCATCGCCGTACTTGTCGAAATCCAGCTTGCTGGAAGCCCCCTCGTAGTTCACCTTGGCCTTCTTCGCGAGCTGCGCCTTGCCTTCGGCGAAGGTATGGACGGCGGTGCCCGGTGCGTTGGAGACGTCGCGGATCTTCGCGTTGACCTGCTCCACCGTGGCCTTGGGCCCGGCGGCTTCCATCGCCAGCGCCAGCGAGATCACCATGTCGTAGGCCATCGCGGCGTAGATATTGGTGGCGGCGGACTTGCCGGTGGCCTTGGTGAAAGCCGCATCGAAGTTCGCGAACGAGGCGCTCTTCTCGTTGGACACCGTGTCCACCGAGATGATGCCCTCGCACACCTCGGGGCCCAGGGCCTTCACCAGGTCGGGGTTGGCCGCCCAGCCGGGAATGACCCACTTGTTTTCCGCGCCGGACTGGAACCACTCGCGCAGGATGATGGTGGTGTCGGGCAGGTAGGAGCCCATCACGATCACGTCGGGCTTGGCCGCCAGGATCTTCTGCAGTTCGCTCCGGTAGCTGGGGCGGTTGGGTTCGTACGTGACGTTCGCGACCACCTTGCCGCCGCGCTTTTCCCACACCCTGGTGAAGCCTTCCACGTTGCCCAGGCCCGAAGCATTGTTGAACGCCATGGTGGCCGGCCGCTTGAAGCCGCGCTTGGCGCAGATCTCGGCGAAGGCCGCGCCGAAGCGGTCGTTCGTCGCCTGGAAGCGCCACACCAGATCCTTGGTGTCGAGCGTGGAGATGGCCGGCGCGCCCGACACGTTCATCTCGATGATGCCTGCGGCCTCGGTCAGCGGCAGCACGGCCAGCGACACGCCCGAGGCCCAGGTGCCCAGCACGGCCTGCACCTTGTTCACCTCGATGAGCTTCTTGGCGGCCAGCACGGCGGCATCGGGCTTGGTCTGCGAATCCTCGGTGAACAGCTCCAGCTTGCGTCCGCCGGCGCCGCCGGCGGCGTTCACTTCATCGACGGCCAGGCGGATGGCCTGCTGCATGCCCGGGCCGTAGGGGCTGCCCGCGCCCGTGATCGGCGTGAGCGAGCCGATGCGGAACGCCTCGCCCTGCTGGCTGAAGCCGATGGAGGGAAGGCACTGCAGGACAGCCGCGGCGCCGCCGAGCTTCATGAGGTTTCTACGTTGCATGGTGGTCTCCGGACAGGGGGTGGATTACAGGATGTTCTTGACGAAGGCGCCGTCCTTGACGATGGCGCGGATGCGCTCGCCCTGGCCCAGCAGGCAGGCGATGTCGGCGAGCGGGTCGCCATCGACCAGCAGCAGGTCGGCGATGGCGCCCGGTGTGATTTCGCCGAGCCGGCCCTGCTGACCCAGGATCTCGGCGCCGATCAGGGTCGCCTGCTGCAGCACCGGGCCATTGCCCAGGATCTCGGCGCGCAGGCGCAGTTCGTCGGACTGCAGGTAGTGCGTCTCGGCCAGCAGGTCGCTGCCCAGGCCCATCTTCACGCCGGCCTTCGCCAGAATCTCGATGGCCTGCTTGCCCTGGCCGCGCACCGTATCGATCTTGGCGATGGACACGGCCGGAAGGCCATAGCGCTCGCCCTCGTTGGCGAGGCCCTCGTAGGTGACGAGCGTGGGCACCATGAAGGAGCCCTTCTCGGCCATCAGGCCGGCCGTGGCCGCATCGACCAGGTTGCCATGCTCGATGGTGCGCACGCCGCAGCGCACGGCACGGGCGATCGCGCGCGGCGTGTAGGCATGGGCCATGACGTAGGTGTTGGCGTTGTCGGCCTCTTCGACGATGGCGCGCAGCTCGGCCTCCGAGTAGCCCAGGTTGCCGATCGGATCGTTGGGCGAGGCCACGCCGCCCGAGGCCATCACCTTGATCTGCGTCGCGCCCTTGAGGATCTCCTCGCGCACCGCGAGCCGGCAGGCGTCCACGCCATCGACCACGCGGCCGATGTTGCCCAGCTTGTACGCGCACGAACACACATCCAGGTCGTCGTTGCGCTGGCGGAAGTCCGCGTGGCCGCCGGTCTGCGACAGCGCCTTGCCCGAGGGGAAGATGCGCGGCCCCTGCACCAGGCCCGTGCGCACCGCTTCGGCGAGCGACCAGTCCGCGCCGCCCGCGTCGCGCACCGACGTGAAACCGCGATCGAGCATGCCCTTCATGATCGGCAGCGAGCGCAGCATCGTGAACACATTGGGCATCTTCGCCACCGCGCCCAGATTGAACGAGGACGCCACCACGTGCACGTGGCAGTCGATCAGGCCCGGCATGAGCGTCATGCCGCGGGCGTCGATCTTCACAGTGCCCTCGGGGGCCTGCACCTGTTCGCCCACCGCGGCAATGCGGCCGTCCGTCACCAGCACCGAGACGCCGGAGCGCAGCACGAGCGCATGCACGTCCAGGACGCGGCTGTTTTCGATCAGCAGGGAAGTCATGAATTGTGTCGTTGGATGGAAGGGTCGGCTTCGCAATTACTCATGGCACCATGGCCCGAGCCCGCAGTCGCCGCCAGCGCCGCACCCCGGTGGTGCGAAGGCGCCCGGCACCTGGATTGCCTGGGTCACATGGACGTCACGGACGCATTTATCGGGCCAGAGTCACCCCGGCCGCAACGCCTAAAATCTCACCACCCCATGAGCAGGACTCATACGCCCTATGCGCCGCCTCTGCCCGACCATCTCCGAACTGAACGCTTTCCACTCCGCGGCAAAGCACCAGGCGTTCACCATGGCCGCGCGCGAACTGTGCGTGACGCAGAGCGCCATCAGCCGCCACATCGCATCGCTGGAGGACTACCTCGGACAAAAGCTGTTCATCCGCAAGGCGGGTGGGCTGGAACTCACGGACGCGGGCGCCACGTACCTCAACGCCACCCGGCCCGCGATGGCGGCGCTGGAATCGGCGACGGCGCAGCTCATGTCCTATGGCGGCAGCGGCGGCGCGCTCAATTTCTCGGTGCCGCCCACCTTCGCGGCACAGTGGCTGTTCCCGCGGCTGGGGCACTTCAAGCGCACCCTGCCCCAGGTGGCGCTCAACTTCGTGCGCTACCAGCATGCGCACGATTTCGCGGTGCCGCATGAATTCGACGCCGCCATCCAGTACGGCTACGGCAACTGGCCCAGCGCCAATGCCCGCTACCTGATCGGCAAGGAGACCAGCATCGTCTGCAGCCCCCAGCTGCGCGACACCCTGCGCCTGCGCACGCCGCAGGACCTGCAGCACGCCACGCTGCTGCAGCACATCGAGGTGCCGCTCGCATGGCACGACTGGATGGAGGCGCACCAGTGCGACACCGCCGGCAGCCGCTTCGGGCCGGGGTTCAACCTCTATTCGCTCATCATCCGCGCCGCGGTGTCCGGCTTCGGCGTGGGCATCGTGCCCACCTGCCTCGTGGAAGACGAACTGCAGGCGGGCACGCTGGTGGAGCCGCTCGGGCGGCGGTTCGAAAGCCCTCTGGGCTACTACCTGTGCGCGCCCACGGCCCGCACCAACCTGTCGGTCTACAAGCTGGTGGCCGCGTGGCTGGAGCACTGCTGCAGCCACGCGCCATCGGCGGCGCATGGCACCGCCTTCCCTGCGGAAGGCTGCATCTTCTGCACGGCGGAGACGGCCTGAACCGCGGCCATCCGCGGGCCGAAGGCCCGATCTTCAGCGCCGCGCCAGCGACCGCGCCAGGCGCGCCGCCATGCGCGGGTAACCGTTCTTCAGCGACCAGTGCCGGGCCAGCCGCGCCACGTGGCCTGCCAGCGAGGGCGGAGGCGCCTCCGGTCCGGCCGCGGCGACCGCGCTGTCGCGGACCGCGAAAACGCGCAGATTGCCGGGGTAGATTCCGCAGGCCTCGCGATCGACGCGGCCGGGGCGGAACCCGTGCCGGCGCAACAGCGCCGCCAGCGTCTCCTCGCGAAAGTAGCTCGCATGGGAAAGATGGAAGTTGGCGATGCCCAGCGACGACCAGTCGCCCGCGGTGTCCGGTACCTCGACGACGAGGTGGCCGCCATCGGGCAACCAGCTCGAAAGCAGTGCCAGGGCGGCCCCGGGATCGGCGAGATGCTCCAGCACATGGAACAGCGCCACGACGCGGGGAACGAACGGCGGATTGCCCGCACCGAGGAGCGGGGCGTGGACCACCACGTCCTGGAGGCCCAGCACGCAAGAGGCATGGCGGGTTCCGGCGGCGGACGGTTCGATGCCCCGCAGGCGCGTCGCTCCTGCCTCCCGGCATGCATCGAGGAAATAGCCGTAGCCCGAGCCTATTTCCAGCACATCGTCCAGCGGGCCCAGGTGGCCGGACATCAGTTGCACGCGAAAACGCGCCTCGTCGCGATAGACGGCAACCTGGCGCTCGGACGCTTCGAAGCCCATCAAGGCACCGTACAGCGACACGTAGAAAGCCTCGAGCTCTTGCGGCGGCAGCATGTTGCCGTAGTAGATCATTCCGCAGCCCTCGCATTCGCGGATGCGGCCGGGCAGGAGATACCGGTCATAGCGCAGGAGTTCACGCGACGCGCCAGAGCCACAAACGGGACAGGGCCGCAGGCGCATGCTGTGTCGCAGGCGCACCAGGGAAAGAAGCTCGGAAATCTTCATGGCATCGAAAACGGGCCCGGACGCGTGGGCGATGGCAAGGCTCTCGCCCGGCATGATGCCATGCGCCCGGTCCCGGGCCGTCCGGCATTCAGTTGAACAGCCGCTTGTACTGCTCACGCAGCAAATTCTTCTGCACCTTGCCCATGGTGTTGCGTGGCAGCTCTTCGGTGACGAAGCAGCGCTTGGGAATCTTGAAGTTCGCCAGGCGCGCCTTGAGCGCCGCGATGATCGCCTCGCCATCGAGTTGCGCACCGGCCTTGGGGATCACCACCGCCACGCCCACCTCGCCGAAGTCCGGGTGCGGCACCCCCACCAGCGCGCTCTCGGCCACGCCGGGCATCTCGTTGATGAAGCCCTCGATCTCGGCCGGATAGACGTTGTAGCCGCCGGAGATGATGAGGTCCTTGCTGCGCCCCACGATGTGGACGTAGCCCCGCGCATCGATCTTGCCCACGTCGCCCGTCTTGAACCAGCGGCCGCCCTGCCCGTCGACGGCGAACTCCTCCTTCGTCTTCTCCGGCATGCGCCAGTAGCCCTGGAACACGTTGGGCCCCTGCACCTGGATATGGCCGATGTCGTCGGTGGCCACCGGCTGGCCCGCGTCGTCCACCACGCGCAGGCCCACGCCCGGCAGCGGGAAGCCCACGGTGCCGCCGCGGCGCTCCTCCTGCCCGCCGTGGCGCGCGTCGGCCGCGTACGGATTGCTGGTGAGCATGATGGTCTCGCTCATGCCATAGCGCTCCAGGATGGTGTGGCCCGTGCGGTCCTGCCACTCCTTGAACGTCTCGATCAGCAGCGGCGCGGAGCCGGCCACGAACAGGCGCATGCGGGCCGTGCTCTCGCGGTTCAGCGCGGGCTCGGCCAGCAACCGCACGTAGAGCGTGGGCACGCCCATGAACACGGTGGCGCGCGGCATCGCGGCGATCACCGCCTTCGGGTCGAACTTCGCGAACCAGACCATCGGGCTGCCGTTGATGAGCGCCCCGTGGATCGCCACGAACAGGCCGTGCACGTGGAAGATCGGCAGCGCGTGGATCAGCACGTCGCCGGGCTGCCAGCCCCAGTAGTCCTTGAGCACCAATGCGTTCGACAGCAGGTTGCCGTGCGTGAGCATCGCGCCCTTGCTGCGGCCCGTGGTGCCGCTGGTGTAGAGGATGGCGGCGAGGTCATCCGCCGAACGTGCCACCGGCTCGTGGACGCTGGAATGGTGCGTCGCGCGCTCCAGCAGCGTGCCCGTGCGGTCGTCGCCGAGCGTGAACACATGCGCCGTGCCGGCCGTGAAGGCCAGCTTGGAGACCCAGCCGAAATTCGCCGGCGTGCAGACCACCACCGCCGGCTCGGCATTGCCGATGAAGTATTCGATCTCCGCGCTCTGGTAGGCGGTGTTCAGCGGCAGGAACACGAAACCCGCGCGCAGCGTCGCGAGGTACAGCAGCATGGCCTCGACCGACTTCTCCACCTGCACCGCGATGCGGCTGCCCTCGGGCAGCTTCAGCGATGCGAGCAGATTGGCGATGCGGGCGCTGGCCTGCTCCAGGTCCGCCCAGCTGTAGTGCAGGGGCAGCCCCTCGGGCGACGTGGCCTCGACGGCGATGCCGTCCAGGTCCGCCGGGAAGGCGGCGCGCAGGGCGCTGTAGAGGTTCTGGTGGCCGGCGGACGGTGCGGAGTCCGGCGTGCGGGAAGGCGATGCGAGCGGTTGGGAAGACATGGTTGGCAATGATCGACGAAAAGGAATCAGGAAAGACAACGGGAACGGAGGGATGCCGGAGGGCGGTGGAGTGCAGTAGCGATGGGCAGCATGGCTGGCGCTTCTCTCAGAATTGCGGTGGCCGCTTCTCGAGGAAGGCCGCGATGCCCTCGCGGTGCTCCGCGCCGGCCGCGTAGGCATACGGGTCGGACAAGGCCTGCGGCCCACCGCCCCCGCCCTGCCGGCACGCACGCAGCGTCTGCTTGTTGAGCCGAGCCGCCCGGGGCGCGAGCGCCGCGATGCGCTCCACGCTCGCCCACGCCTGCGCGGCCAGTCCGTCGTCCGCCACCACGGCCGCCAGGAAACCCTGCGCGGCCAGCGGCCCGGCCCCGACCGTGGCGGCCTCCAGCAGCATGCGGCGGGCCAGCGCATCGCCCACGGCCTGCGCCACCAGCGCGGCCTCGCGCGGCGCCATCGGAAACCCCAGCCGTGCGATCGGCGCACCGAAGCGCGCGGATTCCGCGGCGAACCGCACGTCGCAGCAGGCCGCGATCTCCACCCCCGCGCCCATGCAGGCACCACGGATCGCGGCGACGATCGGCACGTCGCACGCCAGCATCGCCGACAGCCCGCCCCACACCTCGCGTTCATGGAAGTCGCGCAGGCTCCCGGGATCGAACCGGAACGCCGGGTATTCGGAAATATCGCCGCCCGCGCAGAAGGCATCGCCCTCCCCCTCGATCAGCACGCAGCGCGCATCCTCGCGGGCCTGGATGCCCTCGAACACCTCCCGCAACTGCCGCCACATCGCCCGCGACATGGCATTGAGCCGCCCCGGATGCCGCAACGTGACACGCACGATGCCACGCCCATCCGGCGCACCCTCTTGCGGCCAGACCACCCCGACCTCACCACCTGCCATTCCACGGCCCCCTGTTCAACAAAAGTTCATCTGTTCACCCGACCATCGCCAAGCCCACAAATCCCGGAACCCGCGCGATGCCTCCGTTCAAGAGGCCGCGGAGCAGGCCAAGCCAGCAGACGCCGTGGAACCGGCTCCGCCGGGCCACCGGCGTCGTCCCCCCTTCCGCGCGCAGCGCCTCAGGGGGGTTCACTCCAATTTCGCCCCGGAAGCCTTCACCACCTGCGCCCAGCGCTTCACCTCCGTCCCCACCATGGCACCGAACTGCGTCTGCGTGAGCCCGCCGTAGTCGGCGCCATTCTTCGCCCACACGGCCTTGATCTCGTCGGCCGCGCCGATGCGCCGCACCTCCTCCACGATGCGCGCCTGCAGGTCCGCCGGCGTGCCCTTCGGCGCCCAGAGGCCGTACCACGTGGTCACTGTGTAGTCGGGCAGGCCCACCTCGGCCGCGCACGGCACGTCCGGAAAGGCCGGGTTGCGCTGCTTGCCCGACACCATCAGCGCACGGATGCGCCCGCCCTTGATGTGCGCCGCGGAAGAACCCAGTCCGTCGAACATCATGTCCACGTTGCCGCCGATCAGGTCCTGCAGCGCCGGCCCCGCGCCGCGATAGGGAATGTGCGTGATGAACGTGTTCGACTGCAGCTTGAAAAGCTCCCCCGCGAGGTGATGGGAGGTCCCCGATCCCGCCGATGCGTAGTTGAGCTTGGCCGGGTTGCGCCGCACATGGTCGAGGAAGGCCGGGAACGCCGTGAACGGCACGTTGCGCGGGTTCACCACCAGCACCTGCGGCACGTTGGCCAGCAGCGCCAGCGGGATGAAATCCTTCTCGATGTCGTAGTCCAGCCGCGGATACATCGACGGAGCGATCACGTGGTGCGTCCCGCCCATGAACAGCGTGTAGCCGTCCGGCACGGCCTTGGACGCATAGCTCGCGCCCACCGTGCCGCCGGCACCGCCGCGGTTGTCGATGACCAGCGTCTTGCCGGTGGACTTGGAAAACTGCGCCGCCAGCGGCCGGGCGAACGCGTCGGTGCCGCCGCCGGCCGGGAATGGCACCACCAGCGTGACCGGCTTGGCCGGCCAGGGGTCGTTCGCGAAGGCATGGCCGGCTGCGAGCGCGAGGCCCGTCGCGGCGGCCCCGCGCAGCACGGCGCGCCGCGGCAGCGCCGCAGCGGGCGCATGGAAAGGATTCACTGGCATCGGTCTTGTCTCCTGTCGTCGTTGTGGTGATTCGTCGATCCGATATCCGAAACCGGGGGCCGGCATGGCCGGCCGGAGGGCTCATCCGCGGGCCAGGCTGTCGATGTCTCCCGACACCGGCACCCGGCCCTGGGCCAGGAGCGCCCGGTGCTTGTCGATGCGCTTGAGGTCGTAGAGATAGTTCACCATGAGGCCGAAAGACTGCTTCTGTCCCTTGGAAGACGGGTCCCCCGCCCAGTTGAGCCGCTCCACGCGCGCGCCGTTGCCGAGGTGGAACCGCGCCACCGCATCCACGGGCCGGCCGTCCTGCAACTCGCGACCCAGGTAGCGGGCCGCGCATTGCAGCAGCCACTGCCGCAGCGGCGACTTCACGGGCAGCTCCAGCGCCTTCTCGGCTGCGGCGATCACCTGTGCGGCCTGCGGAGCCTCTGCGCCGATGGCACGGCCCAGTTCGGCGCGGCGCTTGTCGTCCAGGGCTTCGAGCATGCCCGCGCAGTGCTTGCCGAACCATGCGCGGAAACCCGGAATCGGCGAGAGCGTGGCGAACGTGCGCAGCCGCGGGAACTCGGCCGACAGCGTCTCCACCACGTGCTTGATGAGCGAATCGCCGAAGCTCACGCCGCGCAGGCCCGTCTGCGTGTTGCTGATCGAATAGAAGATCGCGGTATTGGCGCGCGCGATGTCCACCGCCGCGCCGTCTTCGTCCAGCAGCGGAGTGATGCTGTCCGATATTTCGTTGACCAGCGCCACCTCCACGAAGATGAGCGGCTCGTTCGGCAGGCGCGGATGGAAGAAACCGTAGCAGCGGCGGTCGCTGTCCAGACGGTTCTTCAGGTCCGCCCAGCTGCGGATGTCGTGCACGGCCTCGTATTTGATGAGCTTCTCCAGCAGCGATGCCGGCGAATCCCACGACAGGCGCTGCAACTCCAGGAAGGCCACGTCGAACCACGTGGAAAACAGCTGCTCCAGTTCCGCGTCCAGCGGCAGCAGCCGCTTGTCGCCCTTGAGCTGGGGCAGCAGTTCCGCGCGCAGGTCCACGAGGAAGCGCATGCCCTGCGGGAATACCGCGAAGCGCTGCAGCAGCCGCGTGCGCGGCGAGACCAGCGCGCGGCGCAGGTGCACTTCAGCATGCGCCTCGTCCTCCGTGCCGGCGGCGGCCTCATAGCGCTTCTGTGCCGTCTTGAAGCGGGTTGCATCGGGCGCGAACTGCTCGCACATCAGCAGCCACATGTCGCGGCGCTCTTCGGGCTTGGCCTCTGCATACCAGGCAGCCACGGCCTCGGCCTGCCGGCCGCCCTCCACCTCGCTGGCCTGTGGCGCCGCGACCGCCTGCAGGTCGGCCAGCAGCCGGCGCAGCGCGCGCGGGGACAGGGCCTCCTGCCCGCGCCGCAGCGTCGCCGCCAGGCGCTCCGACGTGGAACGCGGCGGCGGTGGCTTGGCCGGTGCAGGAGCCGGAGCGGCAGGGGAAGCGGCAGCAGGGGCGGGCGGTCGGCCACCTCCTGCCGCACCCGCGGCATCGACGTCGGCGAGCGGGGCTTCGGTGCGCAGGCGGGCGACACTGCGCGTGATCCATTCGGAAGCGGCATTCATGGGGCGATCCTGGAGTGATGGTGGCGGGCAATGTCGCGCAGCGCCACGCGCTGCGCGAGAAGATGGTTGCGCATGGCCTGCTCGGCGGCCTCGGCGTCTCCGCGCCGCAGCGCGGCGAACACCGCAAGGTGCTCCGCCAGGCTCTGCTGCAGGCGGCCGGGCGCGTGCAATTGCTGCAGCCGCGCGAGGCGCAGGATCTTGCGCAGGTCGCCGATCACCTGGGCCAGCCAGCGGTTGTCGGCCAGCACGATGAAGGCTTCGTGGATCGCATGGTTGGCCGCGTAGTACTCGGCAATGCGGCCGGCAGCAGCGTGTTCCTGCAGCCGGTCGTGCAGCACCTCCAGCGCAGCCACGTCGGCCATGCCGGCGCGCAGCGTCGCCTCGTGCGCGGCGCGGCCCTCCAGCAGCGCGATCACGGGGAAGATCTCGTCGAGGTCCCGCTCCGTCACCTCGGCCACGAAGCAGCCCCGCCGGGGCTCATGGCGCAGCAGGCCCTCGGCCACCAGCACCTTCAGCGCTTCGCGCAGCGGCGTGCGCGAGATGGCCAGCCGCTCGCACAGCGCCACCTCGTCGAGCAGGCTGCCCGGCGGCAGCGCGCCCGCGAAAATCTGCTCGCGCAGCCGCTCTGCCACCTCCTCGTGCAGCGAGGGGACCTGGGACCGGACGATGGCGAGCGCAGGGGGCATGGCATTCCTCAGGTGGCATGACGGAGGGATCGGAGGGCGACGCCCATCCGTCATTTCACGTAATTTTTCATAATTACAGATCCAGGTCAATGGCTGGATCGTCCGATCGGCCCGCCTGGCCTCAAAAAATCCATCCAGGCGTGGCAGCCGACTGGCGCTGAAAAAAAAAAAAAAAAATGTGGCCGGAAAGGTGGGACCGTTGTCATTGCGGCCAGAGACAGCGCCAACGACACTTCCCGCATGCTCCGCTCGCCCATCACGTTCGCCTGCCTGATCTACCCCGGCTTCATGAGCCTGGACGTGGTCGGTCCCCTGCAGGTCATGTCCTCCGCCAACGAGGAGCTGGTCCGCCAGGGGCGCGCGCCGCTCTATGTGCTGCGCCTGCTGGCCGAGGCACCCGGGCCGGTGGCCTGTTCGGCCGGCTTCGAGACGGTGGCGCAGGCCGCCTATGCCGGCGAACCGCTGGCCGGCATTCACACGCTGATCGTGCCCGGGGGCCAGGGCGTGGCCAGCCAGCTGGACAACGCCGCCCTGCTGGGCTGGCTGCAGCAGGCGGAGCCGGTGGTGGCACGACTCGGCTCGGTGTGCTCCGGCGCGCTGCTGCTGGCGCAGGCCGGCCTGCTGGACGGCCGCCCCGCCACCACGCACTGGGAACGCGTGGCCGAATTCCGAGCACGCCATCCCGGCATCGATCTGCAGGGCGACCGGCTGCACACCTATGACCCGGCCGGCGTGCACGGCGACGCCCACGTCTTCACCTCGGCGGGGGTGAGCTCGGGCATCGACCTGGCGCTGGCACTGGTGGAACATGACCTGGGCCGCACCCTGGCGCTGGCCGTGGCGCGGCGCCTGGTGATCTACCTGCGCCGGCCGGGCGGGCAGGCGCAGTTCAGCCGCCTGGTGGCGCCCGATGCGGAGCACACGCCCCGCCTCACGCCTCTGCTGGAATGGATTCCCGGCCACCTGGGCGAAGACCTGTCGCTGGAAGCACTGGCGGTGCGCTCGTGCATGGCCCCGCGCACGCTCACCCGGGTGTTCCAGCGCGAGCTGGGCACCACGCCGGCACGCTATGTCGAACGGGTGCGGGTGGAAACCGCCTCGGCCCTGCTCTCGCACGGGCAGGCCTCGGTGACGACGGTCGCCCGCCTCTGCGGCTTCCAGCACCCGGAGACCCTGCGGCGCGCCTTCCATCGCCATCTCTCGGTCAGCCCGCAGGCTTTCGCGCAGCGCTTCGGGCCGGCAGGCGCCGCCGATGCCGGCTGACCCCGCCGCGCGCCCATCGATCCACTCCCTTTCCACACCGCCCCATGTTTCTTCTGCGCCATCCCACCCTCCGCCTGCTGTTTTCCGCGCAGGCGCTCTACTGGTCGTGCTCCATCATCGGCATCACGCTGACCTCGCTGGCCGGGCTGCACCTGGCTCCGTGGAAGGCGCTCGCCACGCTGCCGCTGGCCCTGCTGGTGCTGGGCAATCTGGTGGCGGTGATACCGCTGTCGGCCGCCATGCAGCGCCATGGGCGGCGGCGGGCGTTGATGCTGGGCGCGGCGCTCGGCATGGCGGGCGGACTGCTCTGCGCGCTGGCGCTGCGGCAGAGCAGCTTCGCGCTGCTGTGCCTGGGCGCGGCGGGCATCGGCGTGTACCAGGCGTCATCGGGCTTTTACCGCCACGCGGCTCTGGAGGCCGTGGAGCCGCAGCGCCGGGGCCGCGCCGCAGCCTGGGTGGTGGGCGGCGGCGTCTGCGCGGCGGTGCTGGCACCGCCTCTGGCGGTGTGGTCGCGCGACGCGCTGGCCACGCCGTTCGCGGGGGCCTATCTGGTGATCGCCGGGCTGGCGGCACTGGGCGTGGCCACCGTCTCGCGGCTGCCCGGCGGCGCGGTGGCGGCACCCCGGCCCGCGCCGGGCACCTTGCGCCTGCTGCTGGCACGGCCGGCCCTGCGTGCCGCCGTGCTGATGACGGCCATCGGCCATGGCCTGATGATCCTGGTGATGAACGCCACGCCGCTGGCCATGGACCGCTGCGGCTTTTCCACCGCGTCGGCGGCGACCGTGATCCAGTGGCACGTGATCGGCATGTTCCTGCCGGCCTTCTTCGCCGGCCCGATGGTGGACCGCTTCGGCGCGCGCCGCGTGGCGGCCGCCGGTGCCGCCATACTGGCCGCCAGCGCCTGCACGGCCCTGTCGGGCCTGGAGATGGCGCACTTCTTCGCCAGCTCGCTGCTGCTGGGCCTGGGCTGGAACCTCATGGTGATCGCCGGCACCACGCTGCTGGCGGAAAGCCATGCGCCGGAAGAACGCGGCGCGGCGCAGGCGCTGATGGAGCTGTGCAACGGCGCCACGGCAGTGGTCATGTCCTTCGGCTCGGGCGTCCTGCTGGCCGGCATCGGCTGGACGGCCATCAACCTGGCCGCCCTGCCCCTGCTGGCACTGGCCTGCGCCGTGCTGTGGATCCGCACCGGTCTGCGGCCCGTGGCCTGAGCGCCCGCCTCCAGGTCCAGGCTGCGCCGGGCCGGCCCGGAATCCCTCAGTGTGCCGGCGCCACGCGCGCCGGCTGCCGACGCGCCCACGCCCAGAGCAACGCCCCGGCGACGATCATCGGCACGCAGAGCCACTGGCCCATGCTCATGCCCAGCGACAGGATGCCCAGGAACGCGTCCGGCTCACGGAAATACTCCGCGATGAAGCGGAAGCACCCATATCCCACCAGGAACGCCGCCGCCACCTCGCCCTGCCGGCGCTCGCGCCGCGCATACAGCCACAGCAGCACGAACAGCAGCAGTCCTTCCAGCAGGAACTGGTACACCTGCGAAGGATGGCGCGGCAGCATCGAGCCGCTCTGCGGGAACACCATGCCCCAGGGCAGCGACGGATCGCAGAACCGTCCCCAGAGTTCGCCATTGATGAAGTTGCCCACGCGCCCGGCCGCGAGGCCCGTCGGCACGCAGGGCGCCACGAAATCCGCCACCTGCAGCCAGGGCCGGTGGCGCGAGCGGGCGAACCACACCATCGATGCGATCACCCCCAGCAGCCCACCGTGGAAGCTCATGCCGCCCTGCCAGATGTAGAAGATCTCCAGCGGGTGCGACAGGTAGTAGCCCGGCTTGTAGAACAGGCAGTAGCCCAGCCGCCCGCCGGCCACCACGCCCAGCACCCCCAGGAAGAGGATGTCCTCCACGTCCTTGCGGGTCCAGGCCTGCGCGCCGGTGAACGAGGCGTACGGCTCGTGCCGCAGCCGGCGCGTGCCCAGGAACATGAAGAGGCCGAACGCGGCCAGGTAGGTCAGGCCGTACCAGTGGATGGCGAGCGGCCCGATCTGCAGGGCGATGGGATCGATATGCGGGTACATGAGCATGGTGGGCGGTATTGTGCCCGCCACCACCGAGGACCTGGAGGAATCGGACGCGGTACCAGGGGCCTGCCCGGAAATGGGGCCCGTCAAAAGGGCTCGATGCCACTCAAGGGATGGTTACGCGGGTTTCCCCGAGAACCAGTCCCCCCGCGGATGCAAGGCCGCCTTGCACGCAAGCGGGCCCCCTACCACCTGAAGCCGTTGTTCTGCCATGCGACATACGCGGCGCTCTCCCCCTCCACTGTCCGCTGGAGTATCCTGTCCGTCGAACTTGCAGAAAAGGCGGAGCTGGAATAGCGCGTGCTGGGATCACGTGCAAATGTCTGCTCATGGAAAAATCTGTCAGTATTTTGATACTGATTAATATAATCCATCAGCCCCTGACCCACCGGGGGAGCGGCTCGTGATTCCAGGTATTGATTGACCGCGGGGAGGGGAATGGTTTCGACATTCTTGAAAGCAGCTATCGCGTCAGGATCTGGAGCGCTTCCGGGCGGCCGCTGCCTGATCGGCGGCATGCTGGGTGCAAGGTCCCTGGATTGTCCGAGGGTAAGTGCGGAAGGATGGGTAACCCAGCCATCGACGACTACGGTGTCTTTCTCGCCCCAACGGGGATCGCGGGGATCTCCCACCAAGACGTAGGCATGATCTTGCTGGCTATCGCTTACCCGCATGAGCGGCGCGTTCAACTGCTTTGACGCCAACACCGTGTATGCCACGTTGGCATGTTCTGCGCAATTTCCGGCCCCATAGCGAGCCGCTTCACGTGCGTGCTGGATAGGATCCTGGCAGAACTCATTATCCCTGAGCATGGATTGCCGAGCCCACGACTCTCCTTGCGTATAGCTGATGTCCGTTTTCTGGTTACCTGCACCGTGGGGTAGCAGGTATTTTGTTTTCATTACCACCTCTTCCGCAATTTTCAGATTCTCCAAGGTGCCTGATTTGACAGAAACCTTTTTTGAACTGAAAGATGAAAGCCCCAGAGTCTGCGGAAGAACCGCCTTGTGCAACTTGACGACGGGCTCCTGATCGAAGTTCCCCAACAGGTCGCGGGAATAATGGGAGCTGGTGGATGCATTGGATTGATGAATCTTCGGCATGTGAAACACGTGCGTGCACGAATAATTGGCAAAGCCGCCAGCATGCACCCATCGCAGAACCGTCGACTGCGAGCAGACGAACGCACGTCAGGGGAAGCGAATACAGCTAACCGGCATCGCCCAGGACCGCGGCAGGGACGAAACACCGCATGCAAGTCGGAAGGACAGGTAGCTGCACGCAACTGATGCACAAAACCATCCAACGCGAACGATTCTGATCCCCGTACGCATGCAAACCGCCGCGGCGGGGGCTTTATGCGACAAAGTCACGCAACGGCGCGATACTACCTGCCTCACAAAAACAAGGAAAAAGGGCACACCATGCAGGGCAACCCACAGGTCATCGACTATTTCAAGGATCTGCTGCGCGGCGAACTGGCCGCGCGCGACCAATACTTCATCCATTCGCGGATCTACGAGGACCAGGGCTTCGTGAAGCTCTACGAGCGCCTGAACCACGAGATGGAGGAAGAAACCCAGCATGCCGACGCGCTGCTGCGCCGCATCCTGTTCCTCGGTGGCCTGCCCGACATGCGCCCCCGCGAATTCACGCCCGGAACCACGGTGCCCGAGATGCTGCGCAAGGATCTCGACACCGAATACGAGGTGCGCGCCGCCCTGCAGACGGGCGTGCACCTGTGCGAGGGCGTGCGCGACTACGTGAGCCGCGACATCCTCCTGGCGCAGCTCAAGGACACGGAAGAAGACCACGCCTACTGGCTCGAGAAGCAACTGGGCCTGATCGAACGCGTGGGCCTGCAGAACTACCTGCAGTCGCAGACCGCCCCCGGCACGCCCTGACCGGCTGCGCCCGCAGCGCGCTGCCCCATGGAACAAGGCCGCACCGTCGCCGGTGCGGCCTTTTTTTGTCCCGGCAGCGACTGCCTGCCATGCGGCAGGCAGCCCGGCGCGGTCAGTCGTCCAGCAGCGACAGGTCGCGCACCGCGCCCTTGTCGGCCGACATCACCAGCTTGGCATAGGCCTTGAGCGCCGCCGACACCTTGCGCGGGCGCGGCTTCGCGGGCTTCCAGCCCCTGGCATCCTGCTCGGCGCGGCGGCGTGCCAGTTCCTCGTCGGAGACCAGCACGTCGATCGTGCGGTTGGGGATGTCGATGCGGATGCGGTCGCCGTTCTGCACCAGGCCGATCGCGCCGCCGGCCGCCGCCTCGGGCGAGCAGTGGCCGATCGACAGGCCGGAGGTGCCGCCCGAGAAGCGCCCGTCGGTCAGCAGCGCGCAGGCCTTGCCCAGGCCCTTGGACTTGATGTAGCTGGTCGGGTAGAGCATTTCCTGCATGCCGGGGCCGCCCTTGGGGCCCTCGTAGCGCACGATGACGATGTCGCCGGCCTTGACCTTGTCGGCCAGGATGTTCTCCACCGCTTCGTCCTGCGATTCGGTCACGTGGGCCGTGCCCTCGAACACGTGGATGGATTCGTCCACGCCGGCCGTCTTGACCACGCAGCCATCCAGCGCGATGTTGCCGCGCAGCACGGCCAGGCCCCCTTCCTTCGAGAAGGCGTGCTCGACGGAGCGGATGCAGCCCTCGGCGCGGTCCAGGTCGAGGCTGGGCCAGCGCGTGTTCTGGCTGAACGCCACCTGCGTCGGGATGCCGGCCGGGCCCGCCATGTAGAAATGGCGCACGGCCTCGTCCTGCGTGCGGGTGATGTCCCACTGCGCCAGCGCATCGCCCAGCGTGGGGGCGTGCACGGTGGGCGCATCGGTGTGCAGGCGGCCCGCGCGGTCCAGTTCGCCCAGGATGGCCATGATGCCCCCGGCGCGGTGCACGTCCTCGATGTGGTACTTGTTGGTGTTGGGCGCCACCTTGCACAGCTGCGGCACCACGCGCGACAGGCGGTCGATGTCGGCCATGGTGAAGTCGATGCCGGCTTCCTGGGCGATCGCCAGCAGGTGCAGGATGGTGTTGGTGGAGCCGCCCATCGCGATGTCCAGCGTCATCGCGTTCTCGAAGGCCTTGAAGCCGACCGAGCGCGGCAGAACCCGCTCGTCGTCCTGCTCGTAGTACTGGCGGGCCAGTTCCACGATGCGGCGGCCAGCGCGCTTGAAGAGCTGCTCGCGGTCGGCGTGCGTGGCCACCACGGTGCCGTTGCCGGGCAGGGACAGGCCCAGCGCCTCGGTCAGGCAGTTCATGGAGTTGGCGGTGAACATGCCCGAGCACGAACCGCAGGTGGGGCAGGCGGAACGCTCCACCTCGGCCACGTCGGCGTCGGAATACTTGTCGTCGGCGGCAATGACCATCGCATCCACCAGGTCGAGCTTCTTGAACTCGATGGTCTTGGTGACGGGGTTGGCCAGCCGCGTCTTGCCGGCCTCCATGGGGCCGCCGGAGACGAACACCACGGGGATGTTCAGCCGCATCGCGGCCATCAGCATGCCGGGCGTGATCTTGTCGCAGTTGGAGATGCAGACCATGGCATCGGCGCAGTGCGCGTTGACCATGTACTCGACCGAGTCCGCGATGATGTCGCGGCTGGGCAGCGAATACAGCATGCCGTCGTGGCCCATGGCGATGCCGTCATCGACCGCGATGGTGTTGAACTCCTTGGCGACACCACCGGCTGCCTCGATCTCGCGGGCCACGAGCTGGCCCAGGTCCTTCAGGTGGACGTGGCCGGGCACGAACTGGGTGAACGAGTTCACCACCGCGATGATCGGCTTGCTGAAGTCTTCGTCCTTCATGCCGGTGGCGCGCCACAGGGAGCGGGCACCGGCCATGTTGCGTCCGGCGGTGGAGGTCTTGGAACGGTATGCGGGCATCGTGGATCGGGGAAATCGGTTGGAGGGGGCGGTCGCTCGGCGACGCGGAATTATCCTCCAGTGCCTTCCCCCGCCGGGCGGCATGCCTATCGCGGCCCCGGCAGCAGGCCCCCGGAACCGGCCGGGACCTTCACCGGGGCCTGCGCGGCTTCACGCCCATGGCTTCCTTGTGACGGTCGATGCGGTCCTGGCGGCGCCGGTCGATCTTCTCCATGGCACGGCGCTTGGTATAGCCCGTGGCATCCGCCCAGGCCCACCAGGCCGCGGTGACGGCGAACGGCGACAGCACCCACCACCAGCTCCACTGGGCGACCGGACCGATCTCCAGGTACTTGAGCACGACCAGCAGGATTCCGAGGCCCAGGGTATACATGATGGTGGCAACTCCGGCATGGTGCGGGCAGGTGGCGGAAAGAGCGCCACGGCACGTCAACCCCGCCCACTACAATTTCATTGAGCCGCATACTAACCCACACGAAAGCCCCGCCATGAAGCGCACGCTCCCCCTCCTCCTGCTGGCGTTCTCCGCTGCCACGCCGGCCCTGGCCGACCAGGCCCTGGCCACGGCCAAGAACTGCATGGCCTGCCATGCCGTGGACAAGAAGCTCGTGGGCCCTTCCTACAAGGACGTGGCGGCCAAGTACGCCGGCCAGAAGGATGCCGTGGACAAGCTGGCCGCCAAGATCATGAAGGGCGGCTCCGGCGTGTGGGGCCCGGTGCCCATGCCGGCCAACTCCCAGGTGAACGAGGCCGATGCGAAGAAGCTGGCGGCCTGGGTGCTGTCGCTCAAGTAAGCAGGCAAGCGCCGCGGCAGCGGCTGGCGCCGGCAGGCAGCCACCGTCCCACCCCTGCATGCAAAAAGCCGCCCGGCACTGCCTGGGCGGCTTTTTTTCCATGGGGCGCATGGCGCCCCACCCGCGTCACAGCACCGGATCGCGGCGCGTGCGCAACTGGTCTTCGAGCTGGCCGACATACGCCGCCGTGGCGTTGTCGGACTCCTGCACCCGGGCCGCGACATGCGACTCCAGCACGTCGATGCGGGCCAGCAGCGCGGCCTGGCCCTGCTGGTGCTGCGATTCCAGGAAGGCCCGCAGTTCGGTGAAGCGCGATGCCTCGGCCCGGTCGGCCAGCTCGCGCTGGGCCTGGAGCTCCTTGGCATGGCGGCGGGTCTCCAGGAGCACGGAGCCCTGCAGGGACAGCACGTAGGCGATGAAGAAAACGCCCAGCAGCACGGTAAGCCCCAGCATCAGCAGGCCGAGCGGCGCCTGGAACGAGGTGAACCCGAGCGAAATCGCCGAGGGCGTTGCCAGGGTGGTCCAGTTGAGCGCGGCGAGCACGGCGATGGCCGCGACGATGAGCAGGATGACGATGGATCGGAAGGCCATGGTTGTTCTCCGGAGAGGGTGTCGGGCGCCGCGCCGCGAGGGCTGCGGCGGCGTTGGCACCCGGTTGTAACCCGGCCATGGCCGTCCCGCCGGTGCGGAGCCGGCGAAACAGATTCCGTCCTACAGGACGCGCCAGTCCCCGGATCAGTTGGCCTGGGCCAGCTGATCCAGGATGGCGGGATTCTCCAGCGTGCTGGTGTCCTGCGTGATCGCCTCGCCCTTGGCGATGGAGCGCAGCAGGCGGCGCATGATCTTGCCGCTGCGGGTCTTGGGCAGGTTGTCGCCGAAGCGGATGTCCTTCGGCTTGGCGATCGGGCCGATCTCCCTGGCCACCCAGTCGCGCAGTTCCTTGGCGATGGCCCTGGCCTCGTCGCCCGTGGGGCGCGGGCGCTTGAGCACCACGAAGGCGCAGATGGCCTCGCCGGTCAGGTCGTCGGGGCGCCCCACCACGGCGGCCTCGGCCACCAGGTCGGTCTTGGCGACCAGGGCCGATTCGATCTCCATCGTGCCCATACGGTGGCCCGAGACGTTCAGCACGTCGTCGATGCGGCCGGTGATGCGGAAGTAGCCGCGGTCGGCCGAGCGCACCGCGCCGTCGCCTGCCAGGTAGTAGCCCTTGAGCTCTTCGGGGAAGTAGCTTTTCTTGAAGCGCTCCGGGTCGTTCCAGATCGTGCGGATCATGCTGGGCCATGGGCGCTTGATGACCAGGATCCCGCCCGTGCCGTTGGGAATGTCATTGCCGGACTCATCGACGATGGCGGCAGTGATGCCGGGCAGCGGCAGCGTGCAGGAACCCGGCACCAGCGGCGTGGCGCCCGGCAGCGGGGTGATGACGTGGCCGCCGGTCTCGGTCTGCCAGAAGGTATCCACGATGGGGCAGCGCTCGCCGCCCACGTTCTTGTGGTACCACATCCAGGCTTCGGGGTTGATGGGCTCGCCCACGCTGCCCAGGATGCGCAGGCTGGACAAGTCCGAGCTGGACGGGTGCACCGCCTGGTCGGCCTCGGCCGCCTTGATGAGCGAGCGGATGGCCGTGGGCGCGGTGTAGAAGATCGAGACCTTGTGGCGCTCGATCATCTGCCAGAAGCGGCCGGCATTCGGGTAGGTGGGCACGCCCTCGAACACCACCTGCGTGGCGCCGGCGGCCAGCGGGCCATAGGCCACGTAGGTGTGGCCGGTGATCCAGCCGATGTCGGCCGTGCACCAGAAAACGTCCTCCGGCTTGAGGTCGAAAGTCCAGTCCATCGTGAGCCTGGCCCACAGCAGGTAGCCGCCGGTGGAGTGCTGCACGCCCTTGGGCTTGCCGGTGGAACCGCTGGTGTAGAGGATGAAGAGCGGGTGCTCCGCCCCCACGGGCACGGGGGCGCACTCGGCACTCTGGCCGGCCAGCGCTTCATCGAAGGTCTTGTCGCGGCCCGCCACCATGTTACAGGCCGTGGCCGTGCGCTGGAAGACGAGGATGCTGCGGATCGATTCGCAGCCGCCCATGGCAATGCCTTCATCGACGATGGCCTTGAGCGGCAGCTCCTTGCCGCCGCGCATCTGGTAGTTGGCGGTGACCACGGCCACCGCGCCCGCGTCGATGATGCGCTCCTGCAGCGCCTTGGCCGAGAAGCCGCCGAACACCACGCTGTGCGTGGCGCCGATGCGCGCACAGGCCTGCATGGCGACCACGCCCTCGATGGTCATCGGCATGTAGATGAGCACGCGGTCGCCCTTCTTCACGCCCTCGGCCTTGAGCGCGTTGGCGAAGCGGCCCACGCGCTCCAGCAGCTCCCTGTAGGTGACCTTCGTCACGGCGCCGTCATCGGCCTCGAAAATGATCGCGGTCTTGTTCTCGACCGGCGTGCCGATGTGGCGGTCCAGGCAGTTGGCGCTGGCGTTCAGTTCGCCGTCGGCGAACCACTGGAAGAACGGGGCGTTGGACTCGTCGAGCGTGCGGGTGAAGGGCCTGGTCCACTGCACGTTCTCGCGGGCCAGGCGCGCCCAGAAGCCTTCGAAATCACGCTCGGCCTCGGCGCACAGGGCCTCGTAGCCGGCCATGCCGGAGACGCGCGCCCCCTTCTCGCAGGCGGCGGGCGGGGGGAAGACGCGGTTTTCCACCAACACGGATTCGATCGTGGACGATGACGCACTCATTTGCTTGTGTCTCCTGGGAGTCGTTGGAAGAGGTTTTCGCCGGTACTTTCAGGGGGCCCACTTACAGGCCACTGACGCATGCCCGCATGCGGCGGCAGCCCGCCACCGGCACGGCCCACATGCTACTCCCGGCGCGGCAGTGCGGCCGGCGCTCCCGCCCGCTCCTGCAGGGCAGCAGCCCCACGCACCGCCGGCTCGACGGCAGGCCCTAGAATCCCGCCGCGACCCTCCCGCTGCCCGGTTTTCACCACCCTTTTCCCCACCGATATGGCCTTCCCCAAAGACTCCGCCCCGCGCCCGCAGGGCCCTGCCCTGAGCCCGCTCGCCTCGCTCATCTTCGCGAGCCGGTGGCTGCAGCTGCCCCTGTACCTGGGGCTCATCGTCGCCCAGGGGGTGTACGTCTGGCACTTCCTGGTGGAGCTCTGGCATCTGGTGGAGGCCGCCTTCGGCCACCAGCCGGCGCTGCAGGCGCTGGTGACGAGCATCGGCTACAAGCCGGGCGTGGAGGTCGTCGCGCTCAACGAGACCGTGATCATGCTGGTGGTGCTGGCGCTCATCGACGTGGTGATGATCTCGAACCTGCTCATCATGGTCATCGTGGGCGGCTACGAGACCTTCGTGAGCCGGCTCAACCTGCACACCCATCCCGACCAGCCCGAATGGCTGGGCCATGTCAACGCCTCGGTGCTGAAGGTGAAGCTGGGGCTGTCCATCATCGGCATCAGCTCGATCCACCTGCTCAAGACCTTCATCAACGCGGCCAACTACGACACCAAGGTGCTGATGTGGCAGACCATCATCCATGTGGCCTTCCTGGCCAGCGCGATCGCCATCGCCTACACGGACCGGCTGCTGCACGTCTCGCACGAGAAGCACTGAAACCCGCCGTGCGGGCGGCGCGCGGGGCGGCACGTCCGCGCCCGCGCATAACACATCCGTAAAACCCGGTGTTTTGACTCAAAAACACCGAATGCTTACACTTTGTGGGTGTTTTACCACCTGCAGTGCAGGTAATCCGGTCCTCTCCTCCCATTTCGGAGGGCAGCGGGCGCCGGATCATTGAGTCGGCACCGCCGCGGCCTCGCCTGCGGTCCGCCGGCGCCACGGCCGGTTCCCGGCCCTGATGCCCCACGGGGCACCGGCGGAGTCCTCGCAGCCCCGACCTCTCCGCCGCGCGCCCCTCGCCCTTGCGCACCGTCCTGCGTGCCATGCGGGCCAAACCCGGGCCACCAGCCCACCTTCTTTCCGGCAACGCCGGCGCATGCTTTTTTCGCAGCGCCGCGCGGGGCCGCCGCATCAGGTTGCAGCCGATCGACCGGCCCCGTGCCCGGAAGGCTTTCCTGCGCCCAGGATCGCCGCCGGGCGTGTTCGTTCAACCCGTTCCGACCGAGGGAGGACCCACGACGTGGCCAAGCAAATCACCATCGACCATGTGTTCAAGGTATTCGGCGACGCGCCCGATACCGCGCTCGAACTCGTGCGCCAGGGCTGCAGCAAGCAGGAGATCCTGGAGCGCACCGGCCAATCCATCGGCGTCTTCGACGCCACCTTCACCATCGAGGCCGGCGAGATCTTCGTCGTCATGGGCCTGTCGGGCTCCGGCAAATCGACGCTGGTGCGCATGCTCAACCGCCTCATCGAGCCCACCGCCGGCCGCATCCTGGTCGAAGGCTCCGACATCAACGTGCTGCCGGACCGCGCCCTGCGGGCGCTGCGCCGCAAGGACATCAGCATGGTGTTTCAGTCGTTCGCCCTGATGCCCCACATGACGGTGCTCGACAACACCGCGTTCGGCCTGGAGCTGGCGGGCGTGGCCCGGGCGGAGCGGGAGCAGCAGGCCGCCGCCGCGCTGGAACAGGTGGGTCTCGCCGCCTGGGCCCAGAGCTATCCGGACGAGCTCTCCGGCGGCATGCAGCAGCGCGTGGGGCTGGCCCGCGCGCTGGCATCCGATCCGTCCATCCTGCTGATGGACGAGGCGTTCTCGGCGCTTGATCCCATCATCCGCACCGAGATGCAGAGCGAGTTGCTGCGGCTGCAGCAGATCCGCCGCCGCACCATCGTCTTCATCTCCCACGATCTCGACGAGGCCATGCGCATCGGCGACCGCATCGCCATCATGAAGGACGGCCACGTGGTACAGGTCGGCACACCCGACGAGATCCTGCGCAATCCGGCCAACGATTACGTGCGCAATTTCGTGCGCGGCGTGGATGCGGCCGCGGTATTCAAGGCGAGCGACATCGCGCGCAAACGGCTGACCGTGGTGCGCGAGCATACCGACCGGGGCTGCCGCCCCGCGCTGCAGCTCATCGAAGGGCATGACGACAACTTCGCCTACGTGGTCACGCCCGCGCAGCGGTACCTGGGCACGGTGTCCGCCGATTCGCTGCGGGCCGCACTGCAGGGCCACTCGGGTCCGCTGGGGCTGCAGCATGCCTTCATCCCCGAGGTGGGCACGATCCCGGCCGATGCCCCCGTGGCCGACCTGTTCGGCCAGGTCGCGCAGGCCCCCTGCGCCCTGCCGGTGGTGGATCCCGACGGCCGTTTCCGGGGCGTGGTCAGCAAGACCACGCTGCTGCGCTTCCTGGACCGCGATACCCCCCCCGTGCCGCCGACGGTTCCGTCCCTCGCGCAGGCGAACAGCCCCGCCGCATCCGAACCCGCAAGGAGCCACGCATGAACGCCACCCCGACGCTTCCTTCTTCCAATTCCACGGGTACCGACGCCCTCCAGGCCACCCAGTTGGCCCAGGTCCATCCCGCCCCCGCGCCCGACACCAACCCCTGGGCGGCAGCAGGCGACGGCCCCGCCGCCGTGGCTCCGTTGGGCGCGCAGGCGGACCCTGCCACTGCCACGCCCCCGGCCGCACCCGCGGCAGACCCCTGGGCCGCTTCTTCGGCCACCGGGCCCGATGCCGGCAGCGCGGACTGGCTGAACGCCGCACCGGATGCGTCCGCCAGCGGCGCCACGCTGCCCCACGACGCCCTGGGCGGCGCGGGCGATCCGTCGCAGGCCGCCGGCGGCCTGCACCTGTCCCAGTTCTGGGACGGATCGCTTCCGGTGGAACACTGGATCAACCAGGGCCTGACCTGGACGGTGGAACACTTCCGGCCCGCATTCCAGGCCGTGCGCGCGCCCGTGGACGCCACCCTCGCCGGCGTGCAGTCGGTGCTCACGGGACTGCCGACGCTGGGCATGGTCGCCGTCGTGGGCCTGCTGGCATGGCAGTTCGCGGGCCGCGCGCTCGCCCTGGGCGCGGTGGTATCGCTGCTGCTGGTGGCGATGCTGGGCATCTGGCAGGAGGCGATGGTGACGCTGTCGCTCGTGCTCACCTCGCTGGCGTTCTGCCTCGTGCTGGGCCTGCCCCTGGGCATCCTGCTGGCCAGCAGCGACCGGGCACAGCGCCTGCTGCGCCCGGCGCTCGATGCCATGCAGACCACCCCGGCCTTCGTGTACCTCGTGCCGGTGGTGATGCTCTTCGGCATCGGCAACGTGCCGGGCGTGGTGGTGACCATCGTGTTCGCGCTGCCGCCGCTGGTGCGCCTGACCAACCTGGGCCTGCGGCAGGTGCGCCCCGACCTGGTGGAAGCCGCCCGCGCCTACGGCGCCTCGCCGCTGCAGATGCTCTGGAAAGTGCAGCTGCCGCTGGCCATGCCGTCGATCATGGCCGGTATCAACCAGGCCCTGATGCTGTCGCTCTCGATGGTGGTGATCGCCTCGATGATCGCCGTCGGCGGCCTGGGCCAGATGGTGCTGCGCGGCATCGGCCGGCTGGACATGGGCCTGGCCACCGTGGGCGGCCTGGGCATCGTGCTGCTCGCGATCACGCTGGACCGCCTCACGCAGGCGATGGGACAGCCCCGGCGCGGCGCGCGCCACTGGTGGCAGACCGGCCCCGCAGGCCTGGCGGTGGCCGCCTTCACCGCGCTCCGGCCGGCGCGCGGGCAAGCCCCCCGCGGCGGCGGCGCGCAACCCGCTCCCGCCCTGTCTGCCGCGGACGAGCCCGCACTGGCAGGGGCCGCCCGCTGACACACACCATCCAGGAACCCATTCACCCATGCAGATCACCTTCCACCGCTCCTTTTCCACTCCGGCAGGCGTGCCGGCCTTGGCCCGCGCCGCTGCCTGCGCCGTCGCCCTGACGCTGGCCGCGGCGCTGCCCGCCGGCGCGCAGTCCCTGCCCGGCAAGGGCATCCCCGTGCAGCCGCTGCAAAGTTCCAATGCCGAGGAAACCTTCCAGACGCTGCTGGTGTCCCGTGCGCTGCAGAAGCTCGGCTACGAGGTGCAGCCCATCAAGGAGATCGAGTACGCCACGGCCCATCTCGCGGTCGCCAACGGCGACGCCACCTTCATTGCCGACCACTGGGACCCCCTGCATGCCGACTTCTACAAAAATGCCGGCGGCGACGCGAAGCTCTGGCGCAAGGGCGCGTATTCGCCCAACGCGGTCCAGGGCTACCTGATCGACCGCAAGACCGCGGAGCAGTACAAGATCACCCACATCGACCAGCTCAAGGACCCGAAGCTCGCGAAGCTGTTCGACGCCAACGGCGACGGGCGCGCCGACCTCACGGGCTGCAATCCGGGCTGGGGCTGCGAGGCGGTCATCGAGCACCAGCTCAAGGATTTCGGCCTGTCGGGCACGGTCACGCACGTGCAGGGCAGCTACGCGGCGCTGATGGCCGACACCATCGCGCGCTACAAGCAGGGCAAGCCCATCCTCTACTACACCTGGACGCCCTACTGGGTGAGCGGCGTGCTGCGCCCCGGCCGGGACGTGGTGTGGCTGCAGGTGCCGCGTTCCTCGCTTCCGGGCGAGCAGGCCGGCATCGACACGAAGCTGCCGGACGGCAAGAACTACGGCTTCGTGCCGAACGTGCAGAAGATCGTGGCGAACAAGGCCTTCACCGAGAAGAACCCGGCAGCCGCGAAGCTCTTCGAAGTGATGCAGCTGCCGGTGGCCGACATCAACGCGCAGAACCTCGCCATGCAGCAGGGCCAGAACCGGCAGGCCGACATCGAACGCCATGTGGATGGCTGGATCCGGGCGCACCAGAAGACGTTCGACGGCTGGATCGCGCAGGCCATGGCAGAGGGGCACTGACCGGGGGAGTCTCCGCCAGCGCCGGGCCGTGGCATGCGGTCCGGATGCCATTTTTCCTCCCGGATTCGCGCGCAAAGTGCGGGCCGTTCCACAACGAAGGAGGAAAACCATGACACAACCCCTGGCACCTTATGGCGCGGTCCCCACGGGCGCCGCGATCGCCCGGCGGCGCATCGCCCTCGGGACCCTGGGAACGTTCGGAACCCTGGGGCTCGCCGGCCTGCTGGGGTGCGGCGGAGGATCGGACGGCAGCTCCGGCACCACGGGCTCCGGCGGGGGGACGGATACATCGGGCGGGTCGGACACTGGCACGCCGCAAACCTGTTCCGTCGTGCCCGAAGAAACGGCGGGCCCCTACCCCGCGGACGGCTCCAGTGCCAGCAATGCGAACTACAACGTGCTGGCCCTGAGCGGCATCGTGCGCGAGGACATCCGCAAGAGCATCGGAGCCACCGGCAACGTGGATGGCGTTCCGCTGTCGATCTCCATCACCCTCACCGGCACGCGCTCGGGCTGCGCCGCGCTGGCGGGCTACGCGGTGTACCTGTGGCACTGCTCCCAGGAGGGCAACTACTCGGTCTACACCGAGCGCAGCATCGCAGCGAACTACCTGCGGGGTGTGCAGGTAACGGATGCCGGCGGCACGGTGACCTTCTCCACGGTGGTGCCCGGATGCTACGCGGGCCGCATGCCCCACATGCACCTGGAGATCTATCCCAGCCTGGCCCTCGCGACCACTGCCTCCCAAAGCGTCAAGACCACGCAGCTCGCCTTTCCGACCGACACCCTCGGCGCCATCTATGCAGCCCACTCCGGCTACAGCGCCAGCGTGCGGAACCTGGCGGCCATGAGCTTCGCCACGGACAACGTCTTCAGCGACGGTACCGAATTGCAGATGACCACGATGGCCAGCGATGGCAGCGGTGGCTACACCGCCACCGCCGCGATTTCCATCGCGGCCTGAGCCTTTCGCCCGCGGGGCCAAAGCCCTGCGGCTCCCGCGCGCTCGCCGCGCTCCTCCTCCGGCACCTGCCGCCACACCATGACCACCACCACACCAGCGACTTTCCGCCTGGCACGCCCCCTCCCCTGGGCAGCCACGGCCCTCGCGGCCTTCCTGTCCGCCGGACCCGCCGCAGCGCAGCAGCCTCCGCACGACGGACGCGAACCACCATCTCCCCCGCCAGAAGCCTACACGGCCTGCAAGGACCAGACCGAAGGCGCTTCGGTCACGCTGGCCATGCCCGACGGCAGGAAACTGCAGGGCACATGCCGCACAATGAATGGCACCCTCGTGGCCATGCCGGCCGGAGGCCCGCCGGGCGCCGGAGGCCCGCCGCCCGCCCGTTGAACCGATACCGAGCCCCCTGCCGATCGCCGATGCCCCGCCTCACGCTGCAAAGCAAAGCCTTCCTCGCGCTCAGCATCCTGCTGGCCGTTCTGCTGGCATTGTTCGTGGGTTTCTCCCGCCTGGGCCTGCAGCGGGGACTGGGGCCCTACATCGCGGAGATCGAACTCGGCCGGCTGGACTGGCTCGCGGGGCGGCTGGAACGCGTCTATGTGCTGCACGGGGGCTGGCAGACCCTGCGCACGCAGCCCGAGCTGTGGCGCCAGATGCACAAGCCCGGCGATGCGCTGCCCCGTGCGACCTTCGGTCCCGCGAAGCCCGTCCCGCCTGCCAGGCCCGGCGACCCGGGTGCCGCCGCGGCGCGACAGGGCGCGCGAACCCCACCCGCGACGTGCGACGTGGATGCCTATGCATTCAGCGACGGCAGCCCGCCGCCCCCCGCCGGGACGACTTCGGACAACGCCAGCCCGCCGCCCCCCGATCCCAACCAGCACGCGCTGTCGGTCCGCCTGGGGCTGATCGACGGCGACCGCCAGCTGGTCGCCGGCGTGCAGCCGGTGCCCGGCACGGCCCGGCGCGTGCTGCGCGGCCCCCGCGGGGAAGCCATCGGCCAGCTCGTGCTGCTGCCGCCGCTCGACATGGAAACCGAGGCGGACCAGGCTTTCCTGCGCCAGCAACTGGTGTTCGTCGCCTGGACGGGCGCGGCCGGCCTGGTCCTCGCGCTCTGGCTGTCCTGGTGGCTGGCGCGGCGCTGGCTGGCCCCCATCGGCGCACTGGTCCACGGGGCACGCCGGGTGGCTGGCGGCCGGCTGGACACGCGCGTGCCGGTGCAGGGCGACGACGAACTGGCCCGGCTCGCCTCCACCTTCAACGACATGGCGGAGCAGCTCGCGAACCTGGAGGCCTCCCGCCGCCAGTGGATCGGCGACGTTGCACACGAACTCCGCACGCCCCTGGCGGCCATGCGCGCGGAGATCGAGGCCGTGCAGGACGGCGTGCGCACCTTCGACGACAGGACGGCGCTGCGCCTGCACCGCCAGGTGATGCGGCTGATCCAGCTGGTGGGCGACCTGCGCGCGAGCCTCGACGCGGCAGGCGACGCCACGCCTTCCGCCCCGGAGCCCGTACAGCCGCTGCCGCTGCTGTCGGAGGCCGTCGCCTCGATGCAGGCACGCTTCGACAATGCCGGCATCGCCCTGGACACATCGGCCGTGGACGCCTTCGCGGGCAGCCATCCACCGCCGGTGGTGCGCGGCGACCCGGCGCAGTTGCACCGCGTGTACCTCAACCTGCTGGAAAACAGCCTGCGCTACACCGAAACGGGCGGCCGGCTCTGCATCGCCGCACGCACCGAACGCCAGGCGGGCGACGGTGCCTGGCTCGTGCTGCAATGGGACGATACGGCCCCCGGCGTTCCCGCCCCCGAGCTGCCGCGCGTATTCGACCGGCTCTACCGTGCCGAAGCCTCCCGCACCCGTGCCGCGGGCGATACCGGCGGCTCCGGCCTCGGGCTGGCCATCTGCCGGGCCATCGTGCAGGCGCACGGCGGACGGATCACGGCCGAGGCCTCGCCGCTGGGCGGCCTGCGCATTCTTCTCACCCTGCCCTTGCTGGAGACACCCATCCATGACCGATGACCCCCAACGCATTCTGGTGGTCGAGGACGAGCCCGACATCGCGGATGTCGTCCTGGACTACCTTCGGCATTCCGGCTTCGAGGCCGAACACGTGGCCGACGGCCATGCAGCGATCGCCCGCCTTACCGGGCCCACGCCGCCGGACCTTACCCTGCTCGACATCATGCTGCCCGGCATGGATGGGCTGGAAGTGCTCCGGCAGGCGCGCCGGCGCACCGACCGCCCCATCATCATGCTCACGGCGCGGGTGGAAGAGGTGGACCGGCTCATCGGGCTGGAACTGGGCGCAGACGACTACATCTGCAAGCCTTTTTCGCCCCGCGAGGTCGTCGCGCGGGTGCGCACGGTGCTGCGCCGCAGCACCGCGTACCCCTCGCCGGCCGCGCCTGACGCGCCCCTGTTGCTCGACGAGGCGTTCTGGCAGGTGCACCTGCGTGGCACCCCCGTTTCGCTCACGCCGCGCGAATTCCGCCTGCTGCAGGCCCTGGCGAGCCACAGTGGCCGGATCTTCTCGCGTGCCCAGCTGCTCGACATGGCGTACGACGACACGCTCGATGTGAACGAGCGCGCGATCGACAGCCACATCAAGAACCTGCGCCGCAAGCTGCGCGCCGCCGACGGCAGCGACCACGAGTGGATCCGGTCGGTGTACGGCGTGGGCTTCTCGCTGGAGCCGCCCACGGAGTGACGGCCCGCGCATCGCGCTGATTTCCCACCGGCGGGCCCTGGCGCTTCCTACAGCGCCGCGGAGCGAAACCGTGTGTGATGGCTCCAGATCCGCACACAGGCCCGTCCATGTACCTTCCAGCCGACCGCACCGCCCGCTCCCGCGACGCCGGGCCCCGCCCCGCCCCGCCGGAGCGCCTGCCCGGCGGCCTGCGTTACGTCCACCCCGACACCCTGCCGGGACTCACCCGGGTGCTGCGCGGCAAGCACTTCAAATTCCGCACGCCCGACGGGCAGTGGGTAACGGACGAGGAGGAGATCGCCCGCATCCGCAAGCTGGCGATTCCCCCGGCCTATACGAATGTCTGGATCTGCCCGCTGCCCGAAGGCCACCTGCAGGCCACCGGTCTGGATGCGCGCGGACGCCGGCAGTACCGCTATCACCCCGAGTGGCGCCAGCAGCGCGACGAGGCCAAGTTCGAACGCATGCAGGCCTTCGGCAGGGCCCTGCCCCGCATCCGCGCCCGGGTGGCGCGAGACCTCCAGCCCCGGCGCGGCCAGCCCGCGCTCTCGCGCGCGGTGGTGCTGGCCACCATCGTCCGGCTCCTGGACACCACCTTCCTGCGCGTGGGCAACGAGGAATACGCGGCCGCCAACCGCTCCTACGGCCTGACCACGCTGCGCAACCGGCACGCGGGTGTGCGCGGCAGCACGCTGACCCTGCGCTTCCGCGGCAAGAGCGGCGTGGAGCAGCAGGCGACCGTGGACGACCCGCGCGTGGCCCGCGTGGTGCGCCGTTGCCAGCAGCTGCCGGGGCAGGAGCTGTTCCAGTACGAGGACGACGACGGCACGCGGCACACCGTGGGCTCGGGCGACGTGAACGACTATCTCCACGAGATCGCGGGCACGGACGACAGCGCGCCGGGGGGCGGCATGCGCTTCACCGCCAAGGATTTCCGGACCTGGCACGGCACGGCGCAGGCCCTGGAGCTCACGCGCATCGCCTGCACCCAGCCCGAGGGCGCCCCGGTCGCGACGGCCAAGCACATCCTGGCCGAAGTGGCGCGCCAGCTGGGCAACACGCCGGCGGTCTGCAGGAAGTCCTACATCCACCCCGCCGTGCTGGAACTCGGCACGCGGCTCGCATCGGACGCGGGGCCCGGCATGCAGGCGGTGTGGGAGCGCATCGGCGAGCGCGCCGCCGGCGCCCGGGGCCTCAGCGCCGTGGAGCGCCGGCTGATGGCCTTCCTGCAGGACACGGCCCGGGCCCGCGCACGCGCCGACAGGAAAAGCCGCGCCCGGCCTGCCGCCCCGGCGCGGCGCACGCGCCGCAAGGCGGCGGCCTGAGCGGCTGCCGCGTCAGCGGCCCACCATGTTGCCGGGCACCACCCACTGGTCGAACTGCTCGCCCGTCACGTGGCCCGACGCCACGGCCGCCTCGCGCAGCGAGGTACCTTCCTTGTGGGCCTTCTTGGCGATGAAGGCCGCCTT
Organism: Acidovorax sacchari; assembly: GCF_042847045.1. NCBI lineage: Bacteria > Pseudomonadati > Pseudomonadota > Betaproteobacteria > Burkholderiales > Comamonadaceae > Acidovorax > Acidovorax sacchari. The sequence goes on along the minus strand of NZ_AP035783.1, from coordinate 1,788,314 downwards.
GTCGTAGCCGATGTGGGTGTTCAGCGCGGTCACCAGCATCAGGGAGCGCTCCACCAGTTCGCCGATGCGCTCGCGGTTGGGCTCGATGCCCACGGCGCAGTGGTCGTTGAAGCTCACCATGCCGTCGGCGAGCAGGCGCACGCTCTGCAGGAAGTTGTGGGCCACCATCGGACGGAACACGTTCAGCTCGAAATTGCCGGAGGCACCGCCGATGTTGATGGCCACGTCGTTGCCGAAGACCTGCGCCGCCAGCATGGTGACGGCCTCGCTCTGCGTGGGGTTCACCTTGCCCGGCATGATCGAGGAGCCCGGCTCGTTCTCGGGGATCGTGATCTCGCCGATGCCGCTGCGCGGGCCGCTGGCCAGCCAGCGCACGTCGTTGGCGATCTTCATCATGCTGGCGGCCAGCGTCTTGAGCGCACCATGGGCATGCACCAGCGCATCGCATGACGCGAGCGACTCGAACTTGTTGGGCGAGGTGACGAAGGGCAGCCCCGTCAGCCGGGCCAGCTCCTTCGCCACGCCCTCGGCGTAGCCCTTGGGCGCATTCAGCCCCGTGCCCACGGCGGTGCCGCCCAGCGCCAGTTCGCAGAGGTGGGGCAGCGCATCGCGCACGTGCCTTTCGCCATGCGCCAGCTGGGCCACCCAGCCGGAAATTTCCTGGCCGAGCGTGAGGGGGGTCGCATCCTGCAGGTGCGTGCGCCCGATCTTCACGATGCCGTCGAACTCGGCCGCCTTCTTCTCCAGGGTGGCGCGCAGCTTCGCGATGGCGGGCAGCAGGCGGTGGGTGAGCGCCTCCACGGCCGCCACGTGCATGGCCGTGGGGAACACGTCATTGCTGGACTGGCTGCGGTTCACGTCGTCGTTGGGGTGGACCGCCCGGCCCTCGCCGCGCTCGCCGCCGAGGATTTCGCTCGCGCGGTTGGCCAGCACCTCGTTCATGTTCATGTTGGTCTGCGTGCCGGAGCCGGTCTGCCAGACCACGAGCGGGAACTCGTCCGGATGCCGGCCGGCGGTGACCTCGTCGGCCGCGGCGATGATGGCCTCGGTCTTCTTCGCATCCTGCAGGCCCAGGGCATGGTTCACGCTGGCGGAGGCACGCTTGACCAGGGCCAGGGCATGGATGATCTCGCGCGGCTGGCGCTCGCCGGAGATGTCGAAGTTCTGCAGCGAGCGCTGCGTCTGCGCGCCCCAGAGCCGGTGGGCCGGGACTTCGATGGGGCCAAAGGTATCGCGTTCCGTACGGGTGGACATGGATGGATTTCCGCTGGATGGAAGGTGTAAAGACCGGTGCAGCCACGCTGTGTGGGGTGCACCCCGGCAACGGCTGGCGCGTTCTCTTCGGGAACACGCTGGCGAGGAAGCCTCGTGTCGCAGCATAAATCAACGGAACGATTCTCATCCCCGCCCGTCCGGCCAAGCCCCGCTGGCGGACAAGGTCTGTAACCAATCGATACAATAATGGACCGCACTGCATGCTGCGGCCCGCCCCACCATGTCCGCCCTTTCCAGCTTCGCCGTCACCGCCTTCATGCCGTCGCGTTACGACCCGCTGGTGGTGGCGGCCTCGTTCGCCATCGCGGTGCTGGCCAGCTACGTCACGCTGGACCTCGCGCGCCGGGTGCATGCATCGCAGAGGCACACCGGCGTGATCTGGTGGGCCGCGGGCTCGGTGGTGATGGGCACGGGCATCTGGTCCATGCACTTCCTGGGAATGCAGGCCTTCCAGCTGCCCGTCGCACTGGGCTTTTCCGGCGGCCTCACGCTGCTGTCCTGGCTCGCCGCGGTGCTGGCTTCGGCCCTGGCGCTGGGACTGGCCAGCCTGCAGCGGTTCGGCCGGTGGCAGATCATCGTCGGCGCGGCCTTCATGGGCACGGGCATCAGCGGCATGCACTACATCGGCATGGAAGCCATGAAGATGTCCATCGACATCGTGTGGGACCCGGTGCTGGTCGCGCTGTCGGTCGCGGTGGCCTTTTTCGCGTCGGCCACCGCGCTGTACATTTTCCAGTGGCTGATCCACATCCGGCAGGACCGGCGCAGGGCGTGGTACCAGGCGGCCGCGGCGCTGGTCATGGGCATCGCCATCTGCGGCATGCATTACACCGGCATGGCTGCCGCGTCGTTCCCCGAAGGCTCGATCTGCCTGAGCGCCGACGGCCTGGGCGGGCCCGGCCTCACGGCCATGGTGGTGCTGTCGTCCGGCATGCTCCTGCTGAGCACGCTGTTCACCTCCGTGCTGGACGCGCGCATGCAGAGCACCGCGCGGCAGCTCAACGCCTCCCTGCAGGAGAGCAACGCCCGCCTCACCGAAGCCAATGCCCAGCTGCAGAAGCAGGCCTTCGCGGACCCCCTCACCCTGCTGCCGAACCGGCTGCTGTTCGAGGACCGGCTGTCCCACGCCCTGCTGCGCCTGGACCGCCTGCGGCGCCGCGATGCAGGCCAGCGCCTGGGCGTGATGTTCGTGGACCTGGACGGCTTCAAGCCCATCAACGACTCCTTCGGCCATGCGGCGGGGGACGCCATCCTGCGCAGCGCCGCCGAACGCCTGCGGCTGCAGGCACGCGAAAGCGATACCGTGGCCCGCGTGGGCGGCGACGAGTTTCTGCTCCTGCTGGAAAACGTGAACGGCCCGGCCGACTGCCTCGCGGTGGCGCACCGGCTGCTCAACTCCCTCGGCCAGCCGTTCGAGGTGGCCGGCAAGACCGTGCAGATCGCCTGCTCCATCGGCATCGTCGTATACCCGGACCACGGCGAGCGCGACAAGCTTGTCGCGAACGCCGACGCCGCCATGTATGCCGCCAAGCGGGCCGGCGGCAACAGCTATGCGATGTTCGAGTCGCACATGGATTCCGACGCCACGGCCCAGCTGTCGCTCCAGCACGACCTGCGGCAGGCGATATCCCGCGGGGAACTGTCGCTGCACTACCAGCCCAAGATCGATGCCCGGCGCGGCCGCATCAACGGCGTGGAAGCCCTGCTGCGCTGGCGTCACCCGGAGCGGGGCAACGTCAGCCCGGTGGAGTTCATCCCGGTGGCCGAGCGTTTCGGCCTGATCGCGCAGCTCGGCAACTGGGTGATCGAGGAGGCCTGCCGGCAGATGGCCGCCTGGACCTGGGACGGGCTGCGCATGCGCGTGGCCATCAACCTCTCGGCCTACCAGTTGCGCGAAAGCGGGCTCGCCGACCGCATCCGGGAGGCCCTGCAGCGGCATGGCGTACCGGCCTCGCACCTGCTGTGCGAGATCACCGAATCGGTGGCGATGGAGGACACGCGTGCCACACAGCGGGCCATCGAGGAGCTGGGACGCATCGGCGTGTACCTGTCCATCGACGACTTCGGCACCGGCTACTCCAGCCTGCACTACCTGCGCAGCCTGCCGGCACGCCAGCTCAAGATCGACCGCAGCTTCGTGCGCGACCTGGAGGAGCAGGAAGACGCCCGCGCCGTGGTGGACGCCGTGGTGCGGCTGGCGCACGCCCTCGGCCTGCGCGTGGTGGCCGAAGGCGTGGAAACGGCAGGCCAGCGCGACATCCTGGCAGCCATGCACTGCGACGAACTGCAGGGCTTCTACTTCGCCCGGCCCATGCCGGCCGATACCCTGCTCGCATGGGCCGTGGGCGACAAGCCCGAGGGCGCGGCGGATTTCAGCCCGTCCATCATCGACCTGCAGGCGCTCGACCCCGCAGTGGACGCACCGGCCTGAGGTTCCACGGCCGGCAAGCGCTTGCCGGGGCGCGGCGCGATAATCACGGCCGTCAGTCCTACCTACAACGCATCCCCACCATGAGCACCACCATCCGGTACCACGACCTCGTGGAATCCGTCGCCGCGTCCCTGCAGTACATCAGCTACTACCACCCCGCCGACTTCATCGCCCACCTGGCCCGCGCCTACGAGCGCGAGCAGAGCCCGGCGGCCAGGGACGCGATGGCGCAGATCCTCACCAACAGCAAGATGAGCGCCACCGGCCAGCGCCCCATCTGCCAGGACACCGGCATCGTGAACGTGTTCCTGAAGATCGGCATGGACGTGCGCTGGGAAGGCTTCCCGGCCGGCCAGGGCCTGGAGGACGCCGTCAACGAAGGCGTGCGCCGCGGCTACAACCATCCCGACAACACGCTGCGCGCGAGCGTGGTGGCCGATCCGCAGTTCCTGCGCAAGAACACGAAGGACAACACCCCGGCCGTGATCTTCACGCAGATCGTGCCCGGCAACACGGTGGACATCACCGTCGCGGCCAAGGGCGGCGGCAGCGAGAACAAGTCCAAGATGGTCATGATGAACCCCAGCGACAACCTGGTGGACTGGGTGCTCAAGACCGTGCCCACCATGGGCGCCGGCTGGTGCCCCCCGGGCATGCTGGGCATCGGCATCGGCGGCACGGCCGAGAAGGCCGTCCTGCTGGCCAAGGAAAGCCTGATGGACGACCTGAACATGTACGAGCTGCAGGCCAAGGCCGCGCGCGGCGAGAAGCTCGACCAGGTGGAGGAACTGCGCCTGGAGCTGTTCGAGAAGGTCAACGCCCTGGGCATCGGCGCGCAGGGCCTCGGCGGCCTCACCACCGTGCTGGACATCAAGATCAAGATGTACCCCACGCACGCGGCCTCCAAGCCCGTGGCCATGATCCCCAACTGCGCCGCCACGCGCCATGCCCACTTCGTACTGGACGGCTCTGGCCCGGTGTACCTGGAGGCCCCGTCGCTGGACCTGTGGCCGAAGATCGACTGGGCGCCTGACTACAACAAGTCCCGGCGCGTCGATCTGAACCAGCTCACCAGGGAAGAAGTCGCCAGCTGGAAGCCCGGCGACACCCTGCTGCTCAACGGCAAGATGCTCACCGGCCGCGACGCTGCGCACAAGCGCATCCAGGACATGCTGGCCAGGGGCGAACCCCTGCCCGTGGACTTCACCAACCGCGTGATCTACTACGTCGGCCCGGTCGATCCGGTGCGCGACGAGGTCGTCGGCCCCGCCGGCCCGACCACCGCCACCCGCATGGACAAGTTCACCGACATGATGCTGGCCCAGACCGGCCTCATCGCCATGGTCGGCAAGTCCGAGCGCGGCCCGGTCGCCATCGAGGCCATCAAGAACCACAAGAGCGCCTACCTGATGGCCGTGGGCGGCGCCGCCTACCTGGTCAGCAAGGCCATCAAGCAGGCCAAGGTCGTCGGCTTCGCCGACCTGGGCATGGAAGCCATCTACGAATTCGACGTGGTGGACATGCCCGTGACCGTGGCCGTCGATGCCGGCGGCACCAGCGCCCACATCACGGGTCCGGCCGAATGGCAAAAGCGCATCGCCACGGGCGAGTTCAAGTCGATCGGCCTCGTGGCCGCCTGACGTGCCGGCCGCCACGCAGCGCCCCATCGGCGTGTTCGACAGCGGCGTCGGCGGCCTGAGCGTGCTGCGCGCGCTGCGTGCCGAGCTGCCGCACGAGCGCTTCGTCTACCTGGCCGACAGCGCGCATGCGCCCTACGGCGAACGCGGCGATGCCTACGTGGCGGAACGAACCCACGCCATCGCCGGGCATTTGCAGCGAACGCATGGCATCAAGGCACTGGTGGTGGCGTGCAACACCGCGACCGCGGCCGCCATCCACGAGGTGCGTGCCCGGCATCCCGGCCTGCCGCTGGTGGGCGTGGAGCCGGCACTCAAGCCCGCGCTGGCGCTCACGCGCACCGGCCGCGTGGGCGTGATCGGAACGCGCGGGACGCTGGCGAGCGCCAAGTTCCAGCGCCTGCAGGCCTCGCTGCAGGGCGCCGTCGAATTCGTGGTGCAGCCCTGCGACGGCCTGGCCCATGCCATCGAGCGCAGCACGGCCGACACCCACCCCGACGACCCGGCCACCGCCGAGATCCGCGCGCTCTGCGCCCGGTACACCGCAGCGCTCGGCCGGTTCGGCACCGCCCCCGGCGAGATCGACACGCTCGTGCTCGGCTGTACCCATTACATCTTCGCCGAGGATGCGCTGCGCACGCACACCGGCCCGCAGGTACGCCTGGTGGAAACGGGTGAGCCCGTGGCGCGCCAGACACGCCGGCTGCTCGAGGCGGCCGGAACCCTGACGGCAGCCGACGGGCCGGCCACGGCCACGGCCACGGCCACGGCGAGTCTCTTCACGACCGGTGCCCTGCCCCTGCTGCAGGCGGCCGCACACCGCTGGCTGCAATTGCCCGCCTCGGCGTGCGCCATGGTGGAGGTGCCCCGGGAGGCGGCCTGAATCAAGAACCCACGGCGGTTTCAGCGCACGGCCTACACGGCGTGGCCGGGGACTGTACGAGGCTGTGGAATTCGCGCGTGCCACACGCACGCAGCGCTTTCCCGGCCTTGCGGCAGCACCCCACGGAACCACGATGGAACACAATGCCCAGCTCCCCCTCTCGCGGCGCGATCTATTGATCGCCAGCGCTTCATCGGCGGCGGCATCCGCCATGCCGGCCTCCGCGGCGACTCCTCCGGAGGCGGCCCCGGCGCCGGTCCATGCCGCCGTCCGCCTCAGCGTCAACGGCGTGGCGCATGAGCTCGACCTCGATACCCGCACCACCCTGCTGGACGCGCTGCGCGAGCACCTGCGCCTGACGGGCACCAAGAAGGGCTGCGACCATGGCCAGTGCGGGGCCTGCACGGTGCTGGTGGACGGCCGGCGCGTGGTGTCGTGCCTGAGCCTGGCGGTCATGCACCCGGGCGCGAACGTGACCACCATCGAAGGCCTGGGAACGCCCGCCGCGCCGCATCCGCTGCAGGCAGCGTTCGTCAAGCACGACGGCTACCAGTGCGGCTACTGCACGCCCGGGCAGATCTGCTCGGCCGTGGGCGCCATCGACGAGTTGCGCAGCGGTGCACCCAGCCATGCCAGCGCCGACATCGTGGCCCGGCCCATGCTGTCGGCCGAGGAACTGCGCGAGCGCATGAGCGGCAACCTCTGCCGCTGCGGCGCCTATTCCAACATCGTGGATGCGATCACCGAAGTCGCGGAGGCCCGGCCATGAAGCCCTTCAGCTATGAACGCGCGGCCTCGCCCGCGCAGGCCGCCGCCGCCATCGCCGCCCGGCCGGGCGCCAAATTCATCGCCGGTGGCACCAACCTGCTGGACCTGATGAAGCTGCAGATCGAGGCGCCGGCCCACCTGGTGGACGTCAACGGCATCGGCCTGGACACGGTGGAGCCCACGCCGCAGGGCGGGCTGCGCATCGGCGCACTGGTGCGCAACAGCGACCTGGCCGCCCATCCGCGCGTGCGGCGCGACTACGGCGTGCTCACGCGCGCCCTGGTGGCGGGCGCATCGGGCCAGCTGCGCAACATGGCCACCACGGGCGGCAACCTGCTGCAGCGCACGCGCTGCCCCTACTTCTACGACACCCACATGCCCTGCAACAAGCGCCAGCCGGGCAGCGGCTGCTCGGCCATCGGCGGTTTCAGCCGCCAGCTCGCGGTGATCGGCGGCAGCGACGACTGCATCGCCACCCACCCGAGCGACATGGCCGTGGCGCTGCGCGTGCTCGATGCCACGGTGGAAACCGTGCGTGCCGACGGCGCGACCCGCGTCATCCCCATCGCCGACTTCCACCGGCTGCCGGGCAACACCCCGCACATCGAGACCACCCTGCAGCCGGGCGAGCTCATCACCACGGTGACGCTGCCCGCGCCCGTGGGAGGCACGCACATCTACCGCAAGGTGCGCGACCGGGCTTCCTACGCCTTCGCGCTGGTATCGGTCGCTGCCATCGTGCAGCGCGATGGCACGGGCCGCGTGGCACTGGGCGGGGTGGCGCACAAGCCCTGGCGCGTCGAGGCGGCGGAAGCCGCCATGCCACAGGGCGCGCAGGCCGTGGCCAGCCAGCTGCTGGCCGGCGCGCGCCCCACGCAGGAGAACGCTTTCAAGCTGCCGCTGGCCGAGCGCACGCTGGCCGCCGCCCTTTCCCAGGCCCGGAGCTGACCACCATGAAGTTCGACACCCCCGCCGCCACCAACCCCATCGACCAGCTCAAGGTCGTGGGCCGGCCCGTGAACCGCATCGACGGCCTGCTCAAGACCACCGGCACCGCGCCCTATGCCTATGAACGGCACGACGTCGTACCCGACGCGGCCTACGGCTTCGTCGTGGGATCGGCCATCGCGCGTGGCACCATCCGCCACATCGACCTGGAGCACGCCCGGCATGCGCCCGGCGTGCTGGCCATCGTGACGGCGCAGTCGGCCGGCAAGCTGGGCCAGGGAAAGATGAACACCGCGCCGCTGCTGGCCGGCCCGCAGGTCGATCACTACCACCAGGCCGTGGCGCTGGTGGTGGCCGGCACCTTCGAGCAGGCCCGCGCCGCCGCACAGCTGGTGCGCGTGGAGTACGACCGCCGACCCGGCCGCTACGACCTGGCTGCCGCCAGGGACTCGGCCACCCGGCCCAAGGACATCAACGGCGACGCGCCCGACACGGCAGTGGGCGACTTCGCGGGCTCCTTCGCCGCCGCCCCCGTGCAGATCGATGCCACCTACACCACGCCCGACCAGTCGCACGCCATGATGGAGCCGCATGCCACCATTGCCGCCTGGAAGGGCGACGAGCTCACCGTGTGGACGTCGAACCAGATGATCGCCTGGGGCCAGGGCGAACTCGCGAAGACTCTCGGCATCCCGAAGGACAAGGTGCGGCTGGTGTCGCCCTTCATCGGCGGCGGCTTCGGCGGCAAGCTCTTCCTGCGGGCCGACGCGCTGCTGGCGGCGCTCGGTGCACGCGCGGCGAAGCGGCCGGTCAAGGTGGCGCTGCAGCGCCCGCTGATGATGAACAACACCACGCACCGGCCGGCCACCATCCAGCGCGTGCGCATCGGCACGGACGCGGAAGGCAGGATCCTCGCGATCGGCCACGAGTGCTGGTCGGGCGACCTGCCCGGCGGCCAGGCCGACGGCGCCGTCGATCAGACCCGCAGGCTCTACGCAGGTGCGAACCGCATGACCGCCACGCGCCTGGCCGAACTGCACCTGCCCGAAGCCAACGCCATGCGCGCGCCGGGCGAGACCACCGGCCACATGGCGCTCGAAATCGCGATGGACGAACTGGCCGAGAAGCTGGGCATGGATCCGGTGGAACTGCGCATCCGCAACGACACGCAGGTCGTGCCTGACACCACCGGGGAAAAGGGCGGTGACAAGCAAGACGGCAAGCGCCCTGAAAAGCCCTTCTCCCAGCGCCAGTTGGTGGAGTGCCTGCGCCTGGGCGCCGAACGCTTCGGCTGGAGCGCGCGCAATCCGCTTCCGGCACGGCGCCGCGAGGGCGCCTGGTGGGTGGGGCTGGGGGTGGCCGCGGCCTACCGCGGCGCGCCCGTCATGAAATCCGCCGCCCGCGTGCGGCTGGACGGACAGGGCCGCCTGCTGGTGGAAACCGACATGACCGACATCGGTACCGGCAGCTACACCATCATCGCGCAGACCGCCGCTGAAATGATGGGCGTGCCGCTCTCGCGCGTGGCGGTGCGGCTGGGCGATTCCGACTTTCCCGTCTCGGCCGGCTCGGGTGGCCAGTGGGGGGCGGCCAGTTCCACCTCGGGCGTCTATGCCGCCTGCGTGAAGCTGCGCGAGGCCGTCGCGCGGAAGCTGGGCCTGGACCCGGCCGATGCCCGGTTCGCCGACGGGCAGGTATCGGCTGGAGGCCGCAGCCTGGCGCTGGCCGATGCCGCCCGCGATGGCGAACTGGTGGCCGAGGACGGCATCGAATTCGGCGTGCTGGAGAAGGAAACCCAGCAGTCCACCTTCGGCGCCCATTTCGTCGAGGTCGCCGTGGATGCGTTCACTGCCGAGGTGCGCGTGCGCCGCATGCTGGCGGTGTGCGCGGCGGGCCGCATCCTCAACCCCCTCTTGGCGCGCAGCCAGGTGATCGGCGCCATGACCATGGGCGTGGGCGGCGCGCTGATGGAGGAACTCGCGGTGGACACGCGCCTGGGCTTCTTCGTCAACCACGACCTGGCCGGCTACGAGGTGCCGGTGCATGCCGACATCCCGCACCAGGAGGTGGTGTTCCTGGACGAGCCCGATCCCCGCGCATCTCCCATGAAGGCCAAGGGCGTGGGCGAGCTGGGCATCTGCGGCGTGAGCGCGGCCATCGCCAACGCCATCTACAACGCGACCGGCGTGCGCGTGCGGGACTATCCCGTCACGCTGGACAAACTGATCGCAGGGCTTCCGCGCCCGGCGGGCTGAGCTCGGCGCAGCGATGGGCCGCAGGCCTTGCCGCGCCGGGATCAATCCTGCCAGAGCGGTTCGCCTCCCCCTTCCAGGTAGGTCAGGTACACGCGGGTGTCGAACTCGTACTGGTGGTATTGCGGCTCCATGGACATGCACAGCTGGTAGAAGGCCTTGCCGTGGTCCCGCTCGCGCAGGTGAGCCAGCTCGTGCACGACGATCATGCGCAGGAACTCGTCCGGCACCTGCTTGAACATGGACGCCACGCGGATCTCGTGGCGGGCCGCCAGCCGGCCGCCCTGCACCCGCGACGAGGCCGTGTGCAGGCCCAGGGCATGGCGCATGACGTGGATCTTGCTGTCGAACACCACCTTGTTGACCGGCGCCGCATGGCGCAGGTGGCGCGCCCGGAGGTCGGCCGCATAGCGGTAGAGGGATTTGTCGTCGCGCACCGCATGGGGACGCGGATACCTGCGCAGCAGCACGCTTCCCAGTTCCGAGGCATCCGCCAGCGCGGCCACCTGTGCGCGCAGTGCCTCGGGATAGCCCTGCAGGTAGGGCATGGGATGGCGGGGAGGAAGGGAGGTAGCGGGCATGCGGAAATCACGCCCCGGAGGACCGCCGCGGCACGGAGGACGCGGCCCCCGCCGGGGCGGCAATGGCAGGCGCGAAACGGGAAGGCCGCGCGATCAGTGCAGATGCCGGGGCCTGCGGCCGCCGCCGCCGTGCCCCCCACCGCCGGGGCCGCCAGACCCGCGAGGAGGCTTGCCGATCTCCAGCGAATTCACCAAGGCGTCGAAGCGCTGCGAGAACAGCTTGTCGATCTCGGCCACCACGCCGCCCAGCTCGGCACCGTCGAAATGGCGCTCCATCATGTGGACCACGTCCTGCACCAGCAGGTCGCGCTGCACCTGCATGATGGCCGCGGGCGTCGGCCCCACGAAGAGCATGACGAAATCATCGCGCGCCTCGGTGCCGTCGTCTTCCTCGTCCTCGTCGAACTCGGTGTCGTAGAAGGTGACCTCGAGGGCCGCCCCCTGCTCGGACAGCTCGTTGAGGCTCATGCACATCTCGTCGAGCGACTGGCGGAAATCCTCGTCGCCGTGCACCGTCCAGCAGATGTTCAGCACGTGCTCCTTGGCATCGAACTCGATGCCGGGCTCTTCCTCGTAGGCGCTGGCCGCCCCGTCGGCCAGCGAACGGGCGCCCGCGTACTTCCAGAGCGGCTTCAGCGCGTCCTGCAGCTGCTCGAACGTGGTGTCGGCACGCATCTGCACCTGGCCGTGGACATGGATTTCAAAAGGAGCGTTGTAACTTGACATGATCGAATCGTAGTGGTGCCCCGAGCCGGGATCGAACCGGCACGCCCCTTCGCAGGAAGCGGCGGATTTTAAGTCCGCAGTGTCTACCAATTTCACCATCGGGGCGCCGGCTGCGCCGCCCGGGCTCCGAACCTGAGCGTAACCCCGGAGCGGGGTGCGTGCAATGTCCGCATGGCCTCCCGGGGGACAGGCAGGCGATGCCTGCCTGCACGGCAAAGTGAAAAGGGAAGCCGCAGCTTCCCTTGTATCGACCGAAATGGGTGCCGTGCGTTCCGGCAGTTGCGCCACGGCCGCAGGGCACCTCACCCCGGCCGCGGAAACCGTCCATTATGTACCAAGTCGGGCAAAGCCCCCTGCCGGGGGCCCGCGCACCGCAGACGCTTCAGGCCTCCTCGTACTCGATGGCGAAATCGCTGTCCGCCACGCCCAGCCGGATGTGGCGGATCGACTTGGCATCGACCGAGCTCTGCAGGAAGCGCATCGCCAGCCGCGGCAGCAGGTTCTGGGTGATGATCCCGTCCACCATCCGGGCACCGGATTCCACCTCGGTGCAGCGCTGGCGGATGAGCTGCACGGCGGCATCGTCGATGTCCAGCACGGCGCCGTGGCGTTCGGCGATGCGCGTCTGGATGCGCTGGAGCTGCAGGCGGATGATCTGCTCGAGCATCGCGTCCGAGATCGGGTAGTACGGCACCACCACCAGCCGGCCCAGCAGCGCGGCCGGGAACTTCTCCAGGAGCGGCTTGCGCACCGCCTGGGCCAGCGCCTCCGGCTGGGGCGCCAGCTCCGGGTCCCGGCACATGCCGGCGATCAGTTCCGAGCCCACGTTGGAGGTCAGGATGATGACCGTGTTTTTGAAATCGATGTAGCGGCCCTCGCCGTCTTCCATCCAGCCCTTGTCGAACACCTGGAAGAACAGTTCGTGCACGTCCGGGTGGGCCTTCTCGATCTCGTCGAGCAGCACCACGCTGTAGGGGCGGCGGCGCACCGCCTCGGTCAGCACGCCACCCTCGCCGTAGCCCACGTAGCCGGGCGGCGCGCCCTTGAGCGTGGAGACGGTGTGCGCCTCCTGGTACTCGCTCATGTTGATGGTGATGAGGTTCTGCTCGCCGCCGTACAGCGCCTCGGCCAGCGACAGCGCGGTCTCCGTCTTGCCGACGCCCGACGGGCCGGCCAGCAGGAACACGCCGATCGGCTTGCCAGGGTTGTCCAGCTGGGCGCGCGCGGTCTGGATGCGCCGCGTGATCGCCTCCAGGCCATGGCGCTGGCCGATCACTCGCTTCTCCAGTGTGTCGGCGAGCGTCAGCACGGATTGCACCTCGTCGCGCACCATGCGGCCCACGGGGATGCCCGTCCACTCGGCCACCACGGCGGCCACCACGCCCGCGTCCACCACGGGCTGCAGCAGCGGATCCTCGCCCTGCAGGCGGGCCAGGTCGTGGCGCAGCGCACCCAGCGCCTCGGGCGTGGCAGCCCCCTGGGGCACCGCCGCGCCCTGCTCCGCACCGGCGGCAGCCGCATTGCCGCTGCCGGCCTCCAAAGAAGCCGGCGCAGTCTCCGTGCCCGCGGGCTTGCCCGCCGGCTTCAGCAGCGCCGCCTCCGCGTCCACGATCTGCTGCACCAGCACCTTCTCGCGCTCGAACCGCTCCTGCAGTTCGACCTTCTCGGCCTGCAGGCGCTCGATCGCCGTGCCGATGTCGGCGAAGCGGCCGGCATCACCCACGCCCAGGCCCAGTTCGCGCTGCACGATGCCCTTCTCGACTTCCAGCGCCTCCAGCTGCCGTACCACCGATTCCAGCCGCGCGGGCGTGGCATGCAGGCCCAGCGCCACGCGCGAGCAGGCGGTGTCCAGCAGGCTCACCGCCTTGTCGGGCAGCTGGCGCGAGGGGATGTAGCGGTGCGACAGCGTGACTGCCGCGGCCACGGCGTCCTCGCCGATGCGCACCTTGTGGTGGCCTTCCAGCTTCGCGGCCACGCCGCGCAGCATGTGCACCGCCTTGGCCTCGTCCGGCTCGTGGATCTGCACGAGCTGGAAGCGCCGGGTCAGCGCCGGGTCCTTCTCGATGTATTTCTTGTACTCGGCCCAGGTGGTCGCGCCGATGGTGCGCAGCACGCCGCGCGCCAGCGCCGGCTTGAGCAGGTTGGCGGCATCGCCCGTGCCCGCCTGCCCGCCCGCGCCGACCAGCGTGTGCACCTCGTCGATGAACAGCACGATGGGCACCGTGCTGGCCTGCACTTCGTCGAGCAGGGAGCGCAGCCGGTTCTCGAACTCGCCCTTCATGCTCGCGCCGGCCTGCAGCAGGCCGATGTCCACCACGCGCAGCTGCACGTCCTTGAGCGGCGGCGGCACGTCGCCCGCAGCGATGCGCAGCGCGAGGCCTTCCACCACCGCGGTCTTGCCCACGCCGGCCTCGCCGACCAGGATGGGGTTGTTCTGGCGCCGGCGCATGAGGATGTCCACCATCTGGCGCACTTCCTCGTCGCGGCCGGTGACCGGATCGAGCTCCTGCAGGCGTGCGCGCTCGGTCAGGTCCACCGTGTAGCGCTTGAGGGCCTCGCCGGGCCCGGCCGCCTCGGCGGTGGCGCCGCTCGCCTCGCCGGGCACGCCGCCCAGGCCGCTGCCGTCCGCGGCCTTCAGGCGCGACTCCGGAGAATCCGGCAGCAGCCGGCCGAACACCTCGCTCAACGCGGGCTCGCCCAGCTTGTTGAACTCCGCCGAGATCGCGCGCAGCTCGTTGGCCAGCACGCGCGTGCGCACCATGCCCGACAGCCAGTAGGCGCTGCGGATCTGCGATTCGCCGTACATCAGCGTGGCATACACCCAGCCGCGCTCGATCGAGGATTCGATCTGCGCCGAGAAATCGCTGATCGAGGTCGCGCCCCGCGGCAGGCGGTCCAGGCTCTGCAGCACGTCGGCCGCGAGCCGGTCGGAATCCACGGCGAAATGGCGCAGCAGCCGGATCAGGTCGGAATCCGTCTCCTGCAGCAGCTGGTGCAGCCAGTGCACCAGTTCCACGTACGGGTTGCCGCGCAGCTTGCAGAACACGGTCGCGCTTTCCAGCGACTTGAAGAGCAGGGGATTGAGCTTGCCGAAAAGGGCTTGCCGGCTGATTTCAGACATGGGACCTCGCGGATGGAAATGGAAATCGGTGAAGGGATCAACAGGAGGGAAACGGGCAGCGGTGCCGCACGCTAGTGCGCCTCGGCCGCCGGGACGGGCCCGGCCCGCGCCCCCGCGCCGGCATCCGCGGAGGCTCGCCTGCGCGACGCCAGCCACAGTTCGGGATCGAGCCGGAAATCGTCCGGATCGCGCTGTGCAGGGCCGGAGAACGACCACGTCGTCCATCCCAGCCGGACGCTGCCGCCGAGCTGGCAGGGCGGGACATCCTCGCGGCGCAGGATCAGCTCGTAATCCCAGGCGAACTCGATGCCGACGTAGTTGCGCACCCAGTCCACCAGCGCCCGGAAGTCTTCGCCGCCCTGCAGGAAGCGCTCGTACTGCGCGAGCGGCAGCGGGCCGATGCGCAGCCGGAACTTGCCCTGCGCGTCGGGCACGCGGCTGCCCACCACCGTGTCCACGCCCAGGCGCGCGTTGCGCGGCACGCGCGACAGCGTGGTCTGCTGCTCCGGGTCCAGCTCCAGGTAATGCAGCGTGAACTCGACCAGCTCCACCGGCACTTCGAAGAAGATCCGCAGGGCCGACACCAGGCCTTCGGGATTGCGCGTCCAGCGCGTCCAGTGGCCCGCCAGGTACTGCTTGGCATGGTCCGGCACGGTGTCGCGGTCGCGCTGCGACGCCTCGCCATAGCCGATCAGGCTGCGCAGGTGGCGCCCGAACAGGTCGTTGTCCGGGCGGTCGAGCGAGGTCACCGGCTGCGCATCGGACCACGCCCGGAAGAACAGCAGCAGCAGCCGGTGGTGGAAGATGTCCGAGAAGCGCGCGATCGTCGGGTCGTCGTGCTGACGCAGCCGCTCGCGCACGTACTCGGTCAGGTGCGTGGGCAGCGGCCCGTTGGGACCGTACAGGCCGAAGTTCCAGACCGTGAGGCGCTCGGGCTGGCCCGCGGTGGCCGGCAGCACTTCCGCGAGGGTCGCGGGCGCGAAGGCCAGCGACGGATCCTGGCCCAGGCGCAGCGGCTCGTCCCGAGGCCGCAGGGCCTTGCCGAAGCGCGGATGGCCGCGGCTTCGCGCCTGCAGCACGCGCAGCGCGAAGAACAGGTCGAACGGATGCGGATCGCGCCGCAGCCGCTGCCAGAACCCCGAGGCATCCAGGCCGGCCTCCGGCGCGGGCGCGTGGTCGCTCATGCCGCGGGCCTCTGGCCGGGACGCACCTTCCAGCGCGCGATCGCGCCCCGCTGCCGCGACCGCAGCGACAGTTCGGTATAGCTGTTGACGCCCACGTGCCGGGCGAAGAAGCGCTCCAGGATCGACGCGAGGGGCCAGGGACTCACGCCCGCGAGCGGCCCTTCGTCCACCCCCAGGGTGATGCCCACGCCGCGGCCATAGACCAGTTGCCCGTGTTGCGGCAGCCGGCGCGTGACCGGCGCGATTTCCAGCGAGCGGATCGCTGCGATCTGGCCGGACAGGTCGCGGTCCCCGTGGTCGATGTAGAGCCGCAGCAGATCGCGCAGCGTCGCTGCGCCCTCTTCCTCCGACAGGTCGCTCATCGCCAGGTAGTTGAGCGACAGGTGCGATATCAGCCGCCACGTCATCTCGTTTTCCGCGATGCTGGCCGTGGGCCGCGTCGGGCCGGCCACCGTGCGCACCGAGGCCACGGGCGCGGATTCCACCAGGGTGAAGTCGCTCTGCTCGCCCTTGCCCCCCATGAGCAGCGGCAGGTCGCGGTTGGTGCACAGCACCCGCACGCTGAGCTGCTTGAGATCGTCCGCGAACGGCGCCGCGCGCTGGTCCACCAGCGAGATGAACACCTCGCTGCCCAGGTATTGCGTACGCGGCCCGAAGCGCGTCGCATGTTCCGAGAAGAGGCGTGGCTCCCTGCGCACGGCGAAATAGGCCTGTTCGCTCGCCCGCAGGCCGTGCACCGATGCGAAGAACGGCACGAAATCCTGGTCCTTGAGCTGGCCTTCGCGGTGACCCGTCACCGCCAGGACGGAGTAGACCTCGAAGTCGCGCGGCCGCGTCCGGTCCGGCACCACGTGGTATTCGTTGACGCCCGGGGACACATGGATGCGGTCGGCCGGACGCTCGAACAGGTTGATCGCCGGCACGCAGTGCAGCAGGAACTTGTGGCGGTCCACCTGCGCCTCCAGCGAAGGCTGTGCGCGCCGCAGCAGGAGCGTGATCCCGACCTGGGCGCCCGGCACGCGGTCGAGCGCTTCCCGCAGGCCCCGGATCGAGAAAAAGCGGAACCGCGCAGGGAACGCGAAATACTCGTGCAGCAGACGGTGCCCCTGGAATGCCCGGTGGGTGTAGGGCAGCAGGGCCTGGGACTGCTCGTACCCCTCCGGCTGCACGGACTCCGCCGGCAGCTGGGCCCAGACCTTGGAGGCGTCCTGCGGGTCGTGGACGATCACGCCCATGACGGACTCGTGGATCAGTTCCTGCAGGTGCGACGCCACGGCATCTCCCGCGGAGATGTGCAGATCGAGCCGGTCCATGCGCAGGTTGCGCCACTGCGCGGCGCCGCGCACCGATAGCGTGAAACGCAGGTGCCCCGCGGCCTCTTCCGCCAGGCCGAAGCGCGACAGCGGCAGATCCAGCGGCGGCCCTCCCAGGCGGGCCTGCAGCAGATCGATGGGCCAGAGCGTGACCGCATGCCCGGTGCGGAAGTCGCACGGCGTCTGGTCTTCCGCGGTCTTGCGCCCGCGGATCACGCTGCCGGCCTCCAGGGTGTAGCCCTCGATCAGGCTGCCTTCCGTGCCGCTCGGCTCCATCTGGACGACCACCATCGACGGCGTGGGGGCCAGGTAGTGGGGGCAGACCATCTCCAGGATGCGCTGGGAGAGGCGCGGAAACTCCGCGTCCATCTTCATCTGGATGCGCGCCGTGAGGAAGCTGAAGCCCTCGAGCAGCCGCTCCACGTACGGATCGGCCACCTCCAGCTCGCGCAGCGACAGCCGCCCGGCGACCTTCGGGAAGGCGGCAGCGAACTCCGCGCCCAGTTCGCGCAGGTAGCTCAGCTCCCGGTTGTAGTACTCGACCAGCCGCGGATTCATGTCAGAAAAGCTCCAGGCCGCGCCACCGCGGCCGTCAGGCGGGCCCGCCCGGGGCGGCCCATTGCACGCAGCCTCACCGCTGCTCGGACACGGACACCTGCCCGGTCTCCAGGTCGAGGCTGGTCTTGAGCAGCAGCTCCAGCGGATAGGGCGAGGACCAGAACTGGCAACGGATTTCGAACTGCAGGGTGTTGTGGTGGTTGAACAGCTTGCTGGAGGGCGCCAGCGCCACGCTCAGGGTATGGGGCAGGATGCGGGGCTCGTGCTGGAGGATCGACTTCAGGATGGCCGCTTCCACGTCCTTCCAGTCCAGCTCCGACAGCAACTGGCCGGCCAGCGGCTTCATGCCGAAGTTCAGCACCGACCGCTCGGCGTGGGGCAGGCCCTCGAAATCGATGTGCGACGACGCGTCCGACGCGTTCAGCAGCCAGTTCAGGTCGCGCAGCAACGCCTGCCGCAGGCGCGCCTCGGTCACATAGACCGCCTCGGCCCGCTCCGTGCGCCGGGAGGGCTCGTGGTCGGTCAGCCGGTCCAGCAGCGCCGGCTGCAGCCGGTCCTTGCCATGCCCGTACTTCTCCCTGCCCTGCGTCGCCATGGCCTGCGCGCTCCGGTCAGTGGGACAGCTTCACCCGGCGCACGTCGAGCAGCGCGGCGTCGCCCTGGTCCGTGGCCCATACGCGCTGGCCCCAGCCCGTCGCCTGGTCGTCTCCCAGCTCTCGCCATTCGGTGGCCCGTGCCAGCCGGATCTCGTCGCGCTCCGCGGTCTCCGAGCCCGGATAGCGCGTGGGGATGAAGCCATGCATCACGCCGCCGTTCCGGAGCGTGACCTCGCAGGCCGACCAGACCAGATCGCGCAGGTCCTGCGGCTTCTCGAAGGCGATCTGCGACACGCTGGAGAACGGCACCCAGTAGTAGCTGCCGTTGGCATACAACTCGCAGACCGGGCCCAGGCGTGCGTCGGAATCGGCGATCCACTCGAACGCCTCGCCGTCGATTTCGCCGGCCGACGCCGGTGCCTGTTCGAACGCGGCGGCGCGCAGTTCCGCGGCCTGGCTTGCGCGGCCCTCGGCCAGGCACTGCAGGCCTTCCACCATCCATCCGAGCCATTCCGGAGGCTCGCCGACGATGTTGGGTGTGCGCTTGCCCGCGAACACGTCGCGGCGCGCGACCTCGCACAGGATCACCTCGCGGTAGGCACGCGCCATGGCTTCCGCCTTGCGGTCCAGCTGCGCGCAGATCTGCAGCTGGTCCAGCGCCTTCTGCCACTCGCCGTACACCGCCAGGACCTGGAAATAGAACACCCGCAGCGACGCATCCTGCGGCTTGGCCCGGATCGCGTCCTTGAGCTCGGCCAGCTGGCGGTCCAGCGGGCGCTTGAAATCGAAATTCATGGATTGCATGCGGTGGTCCGCAAAAATAGTTATGGGTTCTCCGCTGGCGGGGAACCGGCGGCAGGGGCGCGCCCTGCCACGCCGCCCTGCCGCCCAGCGGGCGCGGCAGCAGGCTGCCGCACGCCCCGGTGGGTCAGTTGCCCGCCTGCTTCACCGACGGCAGCTTCGACACCAGCCGCAGGGACACGGTCAGGCCTTCGAGCTGGTAGTGCGGGCGCAGGAAGAACTTGGACGTGTAGTAGCCCGGATTGCCTTCCACTTCCGCCACCTGCACCTCGGCCGCGGCCAGCGGCTTGCGGGCCTTGGTCTCCTGCGAGGAGTTGGCCGGGTCGCCGTCCACGTAGTTCATGATCCAGTCGTTGAGCCAGCGCTCCATGTCGGAGCGTTCCTTGAACGAGCCGATCTTGTCGCGCACGATGCACTTGAGGTAGTGCGCGAAGCGGCAGCACGCGAACATGTAGGGCAGGCGCGCCGACAGGTTGGCGTTGGCCGTGGCGTCCGGATCATAGTATTCGGCCGGCTTGTGCAGCGACTGCGCGCCGATGAAGGCCGCCACGTCGGAATTCTTGCGGTGCACCAGCGGCATGAAGCCGTTCTTGGCCAGTTCGGCCTCGCGCCGGTCGCTGATGGCGATCTCGGTCGGGCACTTCATGTCCACGCCACCGTCGTCCGTCGGGAAGGTGTGCGCCGGCAGGTTGTCCACCGCGCCGCCGGACTCCACCCCGCGGATCGAGGTGCACCAGCCGTAGTACTTGAACGAGCGGTTGATGTTCACGGCCATCGCATAGGCGGAGTTGGCCCACGCGTACTTGCTGTGGTCGCCTCCGGCCGTTTCCTCCTCGAAGTCGAACTCGTCCACCGGGTTCGTCTTGGCGCCGTACGGCAGGCGCGCGAGGAAGCGCGGCATGGCAAGGCCGATGTACTTCGAATCGTCGGAATCGCGCAGGCTGCGCCACGCGGCGTACTCGGTGTTGGTGAAGATCTTGGTCAGGTCACGGGGATTGGCCAGCTCCTGCCAGGAATCCATCTGCATCATCGCGGGAGACGCGCCGGCGATGAACGGGCAGTGGGCGGCAGCGGACACCTTCGCCATCTCGCCGAGCAGTTCCACGTCGGGCGGGCTGTGGTCGAAATAGTAGTCGCCCACCAGGCACCCGAACGGCTCGCCGCCGAACTGGCCGTATTCCTCTTCGTACACCTTCTTGAAGATGGGGCTCTGGTCCCAGCCCACGCCCTTGAAGCGGCGCATGTTCCGGTGCAGTTCCTTCTTGGAGATGTTCATCACGCGGATCTTGAGCAGCTCGTCCACCTCGGTGTTGTGGACCAGGTGGTGCAGGCCGCGCCAGGCACCCTCGAGCTGCTGGAACTCGCTGTGGTGGATGATCAGGTTGATCTGCTCGGAGAGCTTGCGGTCGATCTCGGCGATGATGGCCTGGACGGTCTGGTAGGCGTCGTCGGACAGCGTGGACGAAGCGGCCAGGGCCTGCTGCGCCAGCGTCTGCACGGCCGATTCGACCGCCTCGCGCGCCTGGTCGGTCTTGGGCTTGAATTCCTTCTGCAGCAGCGAGGTGAATTCGCTGCCTTCGAGCGTCTGGGTGCCCTGCACCGCGTCCAGAGAGGTCGTCGTGTTCATGCGGCTGTCCCTTTCACTGAGCGTCGTCGGTCTTCTCGGTCACGCCGCCGGCAGGCCGGTTGGGCATCGCGGCCAGCGACTTGAGCAGCGCCGGGTCCTTCAGCACCTTGCCGATCAGTTCCTCGGCGCCCTGCTTGCCGTCCATGTACGACAGCAGGTTGTGCAGCTGGGTCCGGGCTTCCAGCAGGGAGTTGAGGGCGCCCACCTTGCGCGCGATGGAGGCGGGGGAGAAGTCGTCCATGCTCTCGAACGTCAGGTCGATGTGCAGGCGGCCGTCGCCCGTCAGCGTGTTGGGCACGTTGAAGGAAGCACGCGGCTTGATCGACTTCATGCGGGCATCGAAGTTGTCGATATCGATGTCGAGGAACTTGCGGTCCGCGATCTCCGGCAGGGGGTCCACCGGCTTGCCCGAGAGGTCCGCCATCACGCCCATGACGAAGGGAATCTGCACCTTCTTCTCGGAGCCGTAGATCTCGACGTCGTACTCGATCTGCACGCGCGGGGCGCGGTTGCGGGCAATGAACTTCTGACCGCTCTTGCCGGTCTTGCTTAAGGTCACCATAGTGAATCTTCTCTCTCGTAAGGCTAAAAACAGAGATCGGCCGGCCTTCACCGCCTGTGCGGGCGCACGGCGGGCCCTCCACCACCTCTTCCGGCAGCGTGCCTGCTGAACAAGTATCCAGCCGGCAACAAAATACCGCTGTTACATTTCGTTTTCCAAATCAGGACGACGGGTTTTGCCCTCCCGTGATCGTCTCGACCTGGCCCACGCTGTCGGGGGACAGTTCGCGCAGGATCTCGAGGAAGCTCAGGCCCATCAGCCTGGCCGCCCGGCGGATCAGCAGCGGTGCGGGATTGGTGGGCTCCGTGCGCTCCAGGAACTCGGCCACCAGCAGCAGCTGCGCCAGCGCGTCGTCGCGGGTCCGCAACCCTGCCGGCCGGGCGGCCACCCCGGCGGGCTCGCCAGCCGCGACAGCCCCCGCCGTGACGGCGACGGACCCGGAAGCGACTCCATCCTCCGGCGCCGCCGCGGCGGCGTCGGCCACCCCGATGGGCGCATGCGGCACCAGGTCGTTCAGTACCACCAGCAGCGACTGGAACTGCTCCAGGTCCGGCACCTGCGCGCTTTCCAGCCGGTCGCGGAACGTCGTCTGCAGGCTGCGCAACGCTTCGCTGGCCGTGCTCCAGGCGCGCAGGGACTCGTCGCCCTGCTGCCACGCCTGCGCCAGCGCCACCCGGAGTTGATCCAGCGATATGCGCGCGCCGCCTTCGGCAGCGGTGCCGCGCGCCACCGCCTCTGCATCGCGCACGCTGATCGAGCCGCCGGGCAGCCGCACGAAATCCTGCTGGCGGAGATCGCGCAGCAGGCCGGTGATCTCGTTCAGCGACGACACGGCATTCATGCGCATGAAGTAGTCGCCGTCCTCGGGCAGCGGGTGCAGGTCGTCCCAGTACCGCGCGAACATCCCGGCCATCAGCTGCACGCCCTGGGACATGCCGCGCACGCCCTGGATGTTGGTCAGCGCCCGGCACAGCAGGGCCGCGACGCGCGCGTCCTTCGTGCGCACGAGCAGTGCGCGGGCGCGGCGCTCCACATCCCGCCAGTCCGGCGGCTCGGCGGGAATCACCATCTCCCCGAACTGCTGCTCCGGCTTGCCGGTGGCCGCGGTCTCCAGGGCCAGGAACTCCGCGTCGTAGGTCAGGTCCTGGCCGCAGGGTGGCATGTCCGCGGCAGGTTCAAGAAGCTCTTCGATGTCGATCATGATGGAGTGGTCGGTCCAGTGCGCCCCGCGCCACGTTGCGGGGCACTATGCATTCGGGCCTCCGCCGAAAAGACGCAGGAACAGGCTTTCGTTGGGGTCGCCCCAGTGCTCGCAGCTGCGGCCCCCGGCTCCGGGCGGATGGGACCACCAGAAGCTGGCGGCCTGCCCAGCACGCAGGATGTCGCGCCCGCGGGAAAACATCGCCTCGCCACGGCCGGCAGCCCCGCCCATGCCGAGGTCGGAGAGGATGCCCGCCATGTCGGCGCCCTGCCCCTTGCCGTCCGCCGCGGTGGCGGTGAAAGGCCATGGCAACCGGGAGAGACGGCTGTCGAGCGCATCCGCCGGCAGGGCCAGCCTGCGTGCCTCGATGACGGCATCGCAGGCCTCCGAGAAGAACTGTCCGAGCACGCCATCGGCGGCCAGCGACTGCCGGCCGCTCTCGCCCACCGCCATCACGGTGAGCGGATAGCAGCGCCCCACGCGGTCGATGCTGGGCGCGAGCACGCCGCACGAGGGCGCGGCCCCCTTGCTGCCGCTGGCCACGAAGGACCACAGCGGCGCCTGCGTGAACGTGCGCTCCCAGTCGCCATGCGCGGTGGACCGGAGGTGCCCCAGGCCGTGGCTCAGCCACTCGTCCCAGGCGCCGCTCATGGCCCGCGGCATGCGCCGGCCCACGAAGTCCCCCTGGCCGGGCAGCTTCCCGAACCAGGCCACGCGCGGCTGCGCGCGGGACCACGGCATCAGAGATTGCCAGGACACGCGAATTCCTCCATGGCCTTGAGACGGAACGGGTTGAGCACGCTGCCCGTGGTGACCTCGAAGCGCAGCTTGCGCCCGCCGATATCGAAGGCAGCGACGAAGCGCTCGGGCGTGCTGCCCGGCAGGATCTGGGCCTTGTCGAAGAAACGGTGCACCGCCCAGGGACCCTCGGTCACCAGGCCGGTGTTCTCGGCGCCGCCCCCGGTGAGCTGCAGGCGCACCTGGCCCGTGCCCCGGGTACCGGGCCAGGTCATCGACTTCGGGATCTGCGGGCCGTGCTGGTAGCGCAGCACCTCGCCATCGATGTCCAGCACCATCTGCGAGATGGAGGCGTCCATCTCCAGCGGCTTGATGTCCATGCGGATGGACGGAACCTTGCCGCCCGCCCGGAAATACACGTCGCGGATGGTCGCGGCGCGCTGGAACGACGCCAGCGCGGCCGATCCGCCGACCGGCGTTCCATCGACGCCCTGGCGGAAGCGCCAGGGCGTGGCGGAGATGTCCACCATCGGCTGCAGCGTGTTGCGGAAGAACTCGTCCATCATGCCGCCCGGCGAGAACAGGCTGGCGAAGTCATCGCTCGTCACGTCGCTGGACGATCCCTTGGTGAAGGGATAGCGCCCGCCGATCGCGCGGCGGCAGAACGTCCCGATCGTGGCATTGAGGTTGCTGCCCACGGTCGCGCGCACATCGCGGCCGACCAGCGCCGACGTGGACGATGCCAGGTCCTCGTACATGGTGTTGAGCGGCGGCGGCACGCGCTTGGCCTCCATGCGGACGCGCTCCAGGGCCGGCGACAGCGACGCGGGGACGGTGCCGCCGGCACTGATCTGCTGGCGCGCGGACGAGATGACCGCGGCCGCCTCGTTGAGCACCTGCAGGCTGGCGGTGATGGGCGCGGGGCCCGACCCATTGGAGGCGGCGAGGCGGCGGTATTCGCGGAAGCGGAAATCCACCAGGTCGGCTTCCAGGTTGCTGCTGGTGGCCGCGAGCCCGCCGACGTTCACCCGCTTGCCGGTCAGGCGGCTGAGCTGCTCCTGCTCTTCCTTGATGCGGTTGATCTTCTCGCCCAGCCAGCTGCTCGTGCTGCTGCCCCCGGCACCGGGCTTCTGTCCCAGCGTGGTTTCCTTGGCCACCGCGCGGATGAATTGCTCCAGGCTGGAATTGGCAGACGAATACAGCCGCGCCTGCTCGCCGGCCTGGTCGAGCGACGCCATCTGCACGGGCCGCACATCGGCGAGGAAGTCCTCCCAGACCTTGGCGTATTCCATGAGGTAGAGGCGCTTGACCTCCTGCGCGAGCTGGCCGGTCATGACCTCGTTGGCCACGCTGCGCTGCCCCTGGGCCTTGCCCAGCACCCAGGTCTCCTCCTGCGCCAGCAGCGTGGTCACCTTGGGCAGTTCGTGCGAGAACACGCCGTAGTAGCCGTCATAGGTGAAGAGCCCCGAGATCCCCTGAGTGAGCGGCTTGCCGCTGCGCCGGGTGAAGACCTGCGGGGCCTCGGGACCGGCCGCGCGCACCAGCGTGAAATCCGGCGGCAGCGCGGTGCCCGTGGTCAGCAGCTGCTTGAGCCGGCTGTACGCCCGCTGCGCGGGCGACAGCTGCGCCAGGCGCTGGCGCACTTCGTCCACCAGCGGCTGGTCGATCGGGATCGGCGACACCAGGGCGCGGTCTTCCATGAGCCGGTCGAGGTGATGCGCCAGCTGGTCCAGCATGCCCGACTGCACCAGCGCCGGAGGCAGCGTGGACTCCCATTCGTTGAGCATCCAGGCCTTGACCACGCGGGGGTTGAAGCGCTCCGGATCGTAGAGCATCAGGTAGACCTTGAGCGCCTCGTAGCTGGCCTCCGGATTGGCCGTCGAAGCCTGCTGCAGCGAATTGCGCAGGTGCCGGGCCAGGCGGGGCAGCCACGCATCCTCCAGCAGGCGCATGTAGGTCGCATCGGCCGCGGTCTGCACCTTGGGCACCTGCAGCAGCCCGTAGCGCCAGCTGAGCGGCGGCGAATCGCCGGAGTAGCGCTGGCTGGTCGCCAGGGATTCGGCGTGGTTGAGCAGCGGCAGCAGCGCCACCATGTTCTCGGGATCCGCGTCGCGCGACTCCTCCACCGCCTGCTTGAGCGTGGGCACCTTCGCGGCCACCTCGTCCAGGTACTTCTGGTTGTTGCCGTGGCTGATCGTCCAGGCGATGGTGGCGCCCGCCAGCCCCGCCGCGAGGGCGAAGAATCCGGCGGCCTGCAGCAGCCGCAGCTGGCGCTCCTTCTTGGCATTGCGCCCCGTCAGCCCGGCCTCGTTGAAGATGACCCCCTTGAGCAGGGTCTCGATGAAGTAGCTCTTGCCCGCGCGCCCTTCCCCGGCCAGGTTGGACGGAGGCGACACCGAAAAGCGCCGCGACAGGGCCGACAGCACCCGGTCGAACGGCATGCCTTCCTGGGTGCCGCTGGTGAAATAGACGCCGCGGAACAGCGGCTTCTCCTTGAACCGCGAGGAGGCGAAGATCGTGGAGAGCGTCTGCTGGACCACGTCCCGCAGCCCGACGAACTGCTGCGGCAGGCCGTAGATCTGGCCGCGCCGCGCCAGGTCGGGCTCGGCCAGCAGCCGCTGCGGCAGCAACCGGTTGATCTGGTCGGCCAGGCCGTCGAATTCCTTGCGGAACTGCAGCCCCGGATCTTCCTGAGCCTGCCCTTCCACATAGGGATTGGTGAAGCCCCAGACCTGGGCCCGCTCCTCGCGGGTCATGTTCCCGAAGAACTCGTTGAAGCCCGCCAGCAGGTCGGTCTTGGTGACCAGCACGTACACCGGGAACTTGATGGACAGGCCCTCGCACAGCTCGGCCAGGCGCAGGCCGATCAGCCGGGCCAGGCGCTCGCGCTCCGCATCGCCGCCGCTCAGCAGCTCCTGCACACTGAGCGTGACCAGCACGCCGTTGATGGGCTGGCGGCCGCGGAAGCGCCGCAGCAGGTTCAGGAAGCCCGACCATGCGGCACTGTCCTGGGCCGCATCGCTTTCCTGCGTGGTGTAGCGGCCGGCGGTGTCCAGCAGCACGGCCTGGTCGGTGAACCACCAGTCGCAGTTGCGCGTGCCGCCTACGCCGCGGATCGACGCCTTGCCGAACTGGGCGGCCAGCGGGAAGTCGAGGCCCGAATTGACCAGCGCCGTGGTCTTGCCCGAACCCGGCGAGCCGATGATGAGGTACCAGGGCAGTTGGTAGACATAGCGCCGGGACAGGCGGCCGAACCATCCCTGCTCCGTCTGACCGAAGCGGGTCTTGCCCAGGACATCGACCGCTTCCTTGAAGCGCTTCTCGAGCTCGGCCACCTCCTCCTTGCCGGGGCCGGCCTCGGGAGTGGACGCATCCGACGCCCCGATGCGGGCCAGCTGGCCCAGCAGGCGCGCGTTCATCTCCTTGGCGCGCCACCACCGGATGAACAGCCGCAGGAACCAGATGCCGAACAGCGCGGCGATGATCCAGCCGCGCACCGCCTCGCTTTCGAGAGGCTGGTAGGGCTTGATATAGACCAGCGGACCGACGAACCAGATCAGCAGGCTGAGCAGCACCAGTCCGCACAGCACCAGCGTGAACCGGTTGAAGAAGAAAGAAAAGATCTTGCGCAGCATGTTTTAGTTCTTCGGTGTGCCGGGAGCGGGCGTGCCGGCCGCAGCCGGGCCGGGAGTCAGCTGCAGCTCGGCATCGCGGGCCTGGGGCGGAACCAGCAGCACGATCTCCACCCGCCGGTTCAGCGCCCGGCCCTCCGGCGTGCTGTTGGGGGCGATCGGGTCGCTCTCGGCACGGCCTTCGGCCTTCACCCGGGAGCCGTCGGTGATGGTCCTCTGCAGCATGGCCGCGACCGCCTGCGCGCGCTCCTGCGACAGGTGCCAGTTCGACGGGAAGCGTGCCGTGCGGATCGGCTGGTTGTCGGAATATCCGTTCACCACCACCTTGCCGGACACCTCATTGAGCGCGGACGCGACGCGCTGGATCACCGCGACATAGCGCGGCTTGACCTCGGTGGAAGCCGGCTCGAACAGGCCGTCCCCGCGCAGGGTCACGGTGCTGCGGTCCGCCTGGTCGTTCACCTCGACCAGGCCTTCGCGGATCTCGGGCTCCAGGAACTGGCGCAGGCGCGGCTTCGGCGGCGCCACGGCCACCACGGAGGGCATCTTCGGCAACCGGATCGCATTGATCGCTGCGAACAGCTCGTCCGAGCGCGATGCCAGCCGGTAGTTGAACCAGAGGAAGATCAGGAAGGCGATGAGCAGGGTCAGCGCGGCCGCCACCCAGAACGGCACCAGGCTCCAGGGCGGCACCGCAGCGCGCTGCACGCCGCGCCAGTGCAGGGACAGCGCTCCACTGCGGTCCCCGCGGGTGCTCTCGATCACCTGCAGCAGCCGGGCCTTCAGGCTCTCCAGCTGGCTGCGCCCGTTGTCGATGACGTGATAGCGCCCCTCGAAACCGAGCGTCAGGCAGAAGTACATGAGCTCGATGAGGTCGATGTGCTGGTGGGGCGTCTGGACCAGCTTGGACAGCAGCTGGAAGAACTTCTCCCCGCCCCAGGTCTCGTTGTGCAGCGCCACGAGCAGGCTGTACTGTGGCCACACGCCCGAACCGCCCCAGGGCGTCTGGGCCGCCGCCTCGTCGATCGCGGTGCAGATGCAGTAGCGCGCGCCGATGATGGTTTCCATCGGCACGCCGGCGCCGCCCGCCCGGCTCTCGAAATGCCGGATGCATTCGAGCAGGTAGTGCTGGAATGCCGCGGGATCGGGGTTGGTCGCCATGCGGCGGATCTGCGGGATGAGGTTCAGCAGGGTATTGGCCGCGGCCACGAGCGGATTGCCGCCGCTCACGACGTCGGGCAGGCCCGAGGGCTTGGCGCCGGACTCGGAACCCGTGCCGCCGGGCGGCGCGGACACGGGCACGGCCCCGGCGGGCTGGCCCGGATGGCCGGAGGCGAAAACGTTGACGGAGTTCTGCATGGACATGTCCGCTTTCAGCGCCGTATGGCCCACATTTCGAGCTGCAGCTCAGGAAAGCCCCCCGAGACGTGCAGTGCCAGGCCACCCGAGTTCTGCAGCTGGCGCCACAGGTCGTGCCCGGTGTCCAGCTCGAAGTAGGAATAGCCTGCGTGGTAGGGAATCTCGCGCGGAGCGACAGGCAGCGAACGCAGCGGCACGCCGGGCAGGTGCAGGTTCACGAGGTCGCGGATGCGCTCCACCGGCCCCATCTTGATCTGCGTGGGGAAATGCGCCCGCAGGAACTCCACGGCGGTCTGTGCGTGCACGGCCAGCACGAAATCGCAGCTGGTGAGCAGTTCCGTGCTGGGGATGAGCGCCACATGCACGCCGTACTGGCGTTCCTGCAGCTCGATCTGGATCGCGTTCTGCTCCAGCACCGAGGACAAGCCCCGGCGCAACTCGAGCATCAGCGGCAGGAAACAGCTGCGCAGATCGTCGTGGTCATAGGTCGGCATGGCCGCCGGCCGGCGCTGTTCGCGGGTGAACGTCGCCAGTTCGCCGGCCATCTTGAGCAGATCGTCGAACAGCCGCTCGGGATGGATGGCCCGCACGCGGACCCAGTGCTCCACCGCCGGCTCCCAGCGGTTCAAAAACTGCAACATCAGGAAATCGCCGACCTCGCCCACGCCGCCGCGCCCGGGCTGGCTCAGCCGCTCTTCCAGCGCCGCTCCCCGCTGCCGCAGCAGGCCGAAGAGCTCGCGGCAGAACGTGGCCAGTCCCGACATCTCCGAGTTGTTGACCACGGTGGGAATGAAGGATGGATCCAGCAGCAGGGATCCATCCGCCCGGCGCTCCACCACCTGGGCCACGGGCAGGCTCACCCACCCGTCGGTGACATCCTGCGCAGCGCGCAGCGACAGCTGGATGTTCCCGATCTGCACCTCGGCCGCCTGCGCACCCATGTCGTTGGCATCCTGCACCTCCGCGACCTCGGCCGCATAGCGCACCGACGCGCCGCCGGGCGCGCCCAGCGTCACCTCCGCGCCCGCCCGGCGCCGCATCGGCAGGGCCAGGTGGATGACTGTGTCCTTGACATCCTTGCCGATCGCCAGCGCGGCGGGGGCCTGGTCGTGGTGCGGGAAGCTGAACGGCGTTCCGTCCGGCAGCACGCCCTCTCCGGACAGCAGGCCCAGCTTGCCCAGCCCGAGGAGCTCGGTGTCGAGCGCCAGCTTGGAAAACCCCCAGAAGAAGAACTGCGCCGGCAATGTGCGGGACTGCACGAGGAAATCGGTATAGCGGTCCTGTTGCTGGAAATGCTGCGGGCGAAGGAACATCCCTTCGGCCCAGACGACCTTGCGCTGCCAAACCATGGTGGATTTCGGGCTTTCTTTGTGTTGTCGTTCGTCGATGCCTGGATTAACGAGCGGGAGCGGGGGCGGGAGCGGTCTGGATCTTCACCGCGTCCTTGCCCACCGTGATGCTGTACTGCACGGGCTTGAGCCGCTCGGTCTCGCCCAGGCCCCACCAGCGGCGGCGCATTTCGACGGAATTGGGAGCGCCGGCAGTCGCGCGCCAGGTGCTGCGCTCCAGGTCGCGGTAGCCTGCGAACACCGCGAAGGTGCGGACGTCCGCACTGCCCTTGCGCTCGATCGTGCGCCGCTCGCCCGGCTGCAGCAGGATTTCCTCGCGACGCACGAAATCGGCCCCCAGCTGGGCTTCGTCCTTGTCCTGCAGGTCCAGGTAGCTGGCCCGGTCGAAGGCCGCTGCCGCGCGCAGTTCGTAGATCCTCAGCAGGATGGGCTTGGGCGTGCCGTGGATATCGGGATTGACGCCGGGGTCCGCGACGATCTCGAAGACGGCCGGCGGCACGGCCGTGGGGGCCTCCTGCGGACGGTTCAGGTTGCTGATCATGCCGCAGCCGCCCAGCAGCCATGCCGCCACCGCGGCCGCGAGCCCCGCCCTGACGAATCCCTTCCGTGCCATCGCTTCCCGATGCATATCCGACTCCTTAGGTTCCGGTGAAAACGCCACATCCGCCCTGTCAGGCGCCATCCTCGCTGTCCGCGACCCAGACCGCGAGGGCGCTGAAATTGTCCTGGTAGGACTTCGCCTGGGCCCGCACGGCCGCCTCCATCTGCTCCAGCCACTCCTGCGGCGACTGGCTGTGGCGCAGGGCGCTCTCCATCTGCTCCTCGTGCAGCCCTTCCCAGAGCCCGTCAGAGCACAGCAGGAACGCATCGCCGGCCGCCAGCTCGATCGGCCGCGGAAGCACCGTGGGCGGGATCTGCGACTCCGCACCAATGGCGCCCGCCAGCACGCTGCGGTTCGGCAGGCGGCGCGGGTCCTGGTTGCGGTACACGCCCGCGTGCAACAGCTGCTGCACCACGCTGTGGTCCTCCGTGATCTGCCGCACCTTCTGGTCCCTGAACCAGTACAGCCTGGAATCCCCCCAGTGCGCCCAGAGCGCACGCCCGGTCTTGCGGTCGATGCACAGCAGCACCACGGTGGCGCTCATGTGCTTGCGTGAGACCGAGAGCGGCTGGGCACCGGCCACCGCATGCTCCGCCAGCGAAATGAGCGATGCCAGGCCCGCGGGCGCGAACAGCGGGTTGTGCCCGAAACCTTCGAGCACCGCATTCACGGTGATCCGTGCCGCCAGCCCGCCGTGCCCGTGCCCGCCCGCGCCATCGGCCAGCACGCAGCACAGGCCGCGGTGGCCCATGTCCACCAGGCCCAGGAAATCCTCGTTCACGTCCCGGCCGCCCTTTTCCGACAGCGAAGCCGCCATCACCCGGAACCGGAACTCCTCGCCTGCGATATGGAAGATCACGTCCTGGCCTTCGCTGCCGCCTCGGCGTTTTCATAGGCTTCCAGGAAGGCCTGGCCGGAGAAGGCCGCCAGGTCGTCCTCGGCGCCGCGCCGGATCTCGGCGAAATTGCGCTTGTACTCGTCCCACAGCGCAGCCTTGCGGCTCGTGGCCGACAGCTTGCCGAACACCCCTCCGGTCACGTCGGTGCGCTGCTCCAGGGCCGCGGGATCGAAGCGCTCCAGTGCCTCGGCATAGGCCGCACGCAGCCCGGCCATCAGGGCCACCTGGTGGACACGCAGGTCGTCGTAGGCCTCCTGCATGGCGGGAATGGGTTTCATGAAACCCGGGAAGTTCTGTCCGATCATCTGCATGACCACGCCCTCGGGCGTCGGCAGGAACTTCAGCGGATTGTTCGCGCCGGAGGAAATCACCGTCACGCCCGCACGGAACTCGCGCTTGATCTCGGAGCGGGCCGCCAGCAGGTCGATGGTGCCCTGCACGGCCACGCGGAAGGCTTCCCCGAAAGACCGCATGAACTCGGGGCTGAGCCTCTGCGGCTCGACCTTCTTCTGCAGCACGCCTGCGCCATCCAGGAAGGCCGCGATCAGCGACTGCAGCTCCGCCGGCGAAGCGGCTTCCAGCTCCGGCAGCACCGGAACCAGGGGCGACTTTACGGCGCCCTCCTCCCGTGCCTGGCCATGGGGTGCGGTGGGCGCAGGAGCGGTTGCCATGGCCGGAACAGGGGCCGGTACGGGCGCCGGCATGGCGCCCACCGCGGCGGGAAAATGCGCCAGCGCCACTTCCTCGATGGGTACCACCTTCGCATCGCCGGCGGCCAGCCCTGAAGGCGTGGCCGGCGGCAGCACATCGGCAGCAGCGGACGCGGGTGCCGGTACGGGCCCGCTCTCCACGGGAGGCCAGCCCAGTGGATCGGCCGAAGTGGAACCGGAGCCGAAGGCGCCCAGGTCGAGGCCCTCCACACGCTGCAGCCCGTCCAGCGGAGGGGCCGACGGCACGGCGGGCGCCATCCCCGGGCCGGTACTGGCACCCTGGACGACCGGCGCAGGGCTTGCAGGCACCTGTGCCGCACCGGGAATCCCCTGGCCCGCCGGGGCCTGCACGCCCCGGGGAAGGCTGAACGACTGCGACAGGTCGGATCCCGAACCGAGTGCCATCGCCGAACGTTCGGGCACCAGTGCCGGCGCCGCATCCGGGTCGCCCGTGAAGAGCCGCAGCGGATCGAGTTCGTCGCGCGGGTCCAGCGCCTTGGGCAGTCCGGCATGGGCCGGGTTGTCCATGTCGTGCGCGAATTTCGCGCCGCTGGCGGGCAGCGACTGCAGAAGCTCGTCGTGCCGCATGTTGGCGATCTCGCTCAGGCTCTTCGCCTGCAAACCGCTTCCCCAGGCGTCCTTCTTCTCCTCGCCCTTGCGGGGATCCACCGCGAAAAGATCGAAGTCCTCCGGAATGACGAGGGCCCGGGGTGCCGCGGCGGGCTTGCCCTGCGGCACCGCCGGTGGCCAGGCATGGCCCTGTCGGCCAGCATCGGCAGGCACCGGAGCGGGAGACGCGGCAAAGCCATGGGCCTCGCCCGGGGCGGGAGCGGACGCGGGCTCGGAGGGCAGCGGGGGTGCGCCGGTGGAAACGGGGCTGAACGCAGGCGCAGGCGCAGGTGCAGGCACGGGCGAGGCCGTGGGAGAGGCGGCCGGCACCGGCGCCTGGGACGGGGCCGCGGTGTTGATGGCCGGCCCCTCCACGCGACCGAGCATCGCGAATGGGTTGTCATCATCCTCCGCGGAAGACGCCAGCGCCGCCAGGCCGTCGCCCGTTCCGGCCACAGGCTGCGGCGGTGCGACAGGAGGCCCTTCGCCCTGTGGCACGTTCGCCACCGGAGCGGTATCGGCCACGGGCACGCCGGCAGCAGAAACCGGAGGCGATGGAATCGCTACCGGAGCGGATGCAGATACGGGCTCGGGAACGGAAGCCGGAGCAGCCGCCACGGGAACGAAGGGCGAGCCCGGCACGACGGAATGCAGGACATAGGGCCCGATGCGGATCTCGTCCCCCACGGACAGGCGGACCTCTTCGCCCGAGCGCACTTCGGCACCCGCCACGAAGATCGAACGGCGTTCGCAGAGATTGGCGATGAAGGCAGCCTCCGACTCGATGCGCACCATCGCATGCACGCGGGCGACGCCGGCATCGCTGTCGGACAGCACGAGCTTGTTCTGCCCCCCGCGGCCAATCGTCCCGCCCGCCACGCCGAATACCGCCGTCCATAGGCGGTCCACCGCTTCGTCCGCATGGCGGATGACCCTGAGTTCGACTTTATCCATGTCCGGTACGGCCCGTCGGGGTCAGGGTGTCTTCTTGGCCGGGGCGGCGCGCTTCGCGCGCGCGGCGACCGCCGCACGCGCGGTGTTGAACTCCTTGCCCCAGACCGGATGGCCCTTCTCGACATCGCTCAGCTGGAAGTTGGGATCCTGCTGCAGCGCGGTTTCGAAATTCTGCCGGCACTGGCGCAGGCGCCCCATGGCACAGTGGCTGAACGCGATGAACTTGTAGGCCTTGACCTGGGATGCGGAAGACAGTTCGGGGGCGGTGCTCAGGGGCGTGAGGGCCGCGATCGCCTCGTCGTAGCGCCCGTCGGCATAGATGTCGAGAGCCTGGGCCAGCGCCTCTTCCTTCAAGGCCGCGGGGTCCTTGGGCTTCGCCGTCTCCTTGGCGTCCGTGCTCGCAGCAGCGCCTTCCGCCTGCGCAGGGGTGCCGCCCGCGCCCGCCTGGCCCGCAGGGGGCGTCTGGCAGCCGCTCAGCAAGATGCCCACCAGGCACATTCCACCAATGAGCTTCGTCTTAGATGCCATGCTTTCCTCGTCAAAATGGCAGATGCCCCGGCGGCTGCCCGCCGCCGGACACCGGTCTCGCAGTTCCACGCCCCACCGGCAGGAAGACCTGCCGACGGGACGACATCATTCGAATTTGTGCGTGAGCACCACGGATTCGCCCCGCCGCACCTGCACCATCCGGGTCACCGTTTGCGACGCAGGGTTCGATATCTCGATGCGGTGGAAGCCCTCCGACAGGGTCAGCTGGGTCAGCGGCGGCGTGGTGCCCGCGGGAATCCGGTCCACGGTGACATTGCCCCACGGCATGACGCGCAGGATCACCCTGCCGGTGTTTTCCGCCTCCCGGCCGGATGTCCGCTGGGACCGCGCGGGATCCTCCGCGGCGGGCACCGAAGCCGCAGGCGCAGGCGCAGGCGCAGGGCCGGCATGCGCCGCCGACGCCGGAGGAAGGGCCGCCACGACAGGGGCGCTGGCCCGCGCCGCGGGCTCCACCGGGGACGACGCGGCGGATGCCGCCACGGTCGGCGCAGAAGCCGGCGCCTGCTCTGCGGGCGGCACGGCCGTCGCCTGCAGCGAACGCGCCGTCAGCTGAGTGAGGGCCTCTTCGGCCTGCATCCGGTGGGCGCCGTTCGGGAATGCGCTCAGATAGGCCTGCACGGACTCCACGGTATTGATGCGGGATGCCAACTCCCACTGGCTGGCCTCCTGCACCGCCATCCTCTCGCGCGCGGCCGCCTCGCTGGAGGACTGCACCGTCCACCACACTCCGCCGACCAGCAGCAACGCAAGAAACGCCAGCAGCGGAACGAGCCACACCGGCCGCTGGCGCTTTGAAGGGGCAGGGATGGACGCCGCCACGGCAGGCGCGGCAGCAGCAGCGCCCGCCGACGGTGCAGCAGCGGCACGGGAGGACGCCCGTTCGGCCCGGCTGCCGGCCTCGGGACGCGCCACGGGCATGGCAGCGGCAGGCGGCGGCTCCAGCCCTGCGGGACGAGTGTCCTGCAAAGGCATCGGCTGGGTGGTCTGCAGATAGGCCGGCTCCTCGGCCATGTGGTGCTCTGCACCGCCTCCCTGGGCACCGGCAGGAGCGAGGTGCGAGGGAATCATGGAGGCCATGGCCTCCACGGGGCGCAGCGTCGGGGCGGCGGCGGAAGCCTCGGGCACCGGATCCGAAGCACGGACCGCGACTTCCGCGCCGGCCGCCGCAGCAGACGCATGCGGCCAGGAAATGGTCACCGTCTTGAGGCCCAGCAATTGCCGCAATTCGGCAATGCTCTGCGGCCGCTCCTGCGGCTTGACCGCGAGCGCGTTCTGCACGCCGTGCAGGAAACGCGCGCTGAAACCCGGGCAGTTCTCCGGAGTGAGCCGGGCCAGCGGGTCGTTGATCATCCGGGCGACGGACGTCGCGGGCGGACGACCGGTGATCGCCTGGTAGAGCACCGCGCCCAGCTGGTAGATGTCCGTCCAGGCCCCCTGTGGCATCGCACCGTCGTCCACGTACTGCTCGATGGGAGCAAAACCGGGCTTGAGCACCATGGTCAGCGCCTGCGTCATGTCGCCGATGATGCGGCGCGCCGCGCCGAAATCCAGCAGCACCGGCATGCCGGAGTCCTGCAGGAAAATGTTGTCCGGCGCGATGTCGCGGTGATAGCAATCCGCCGCGTGGAGCATCTCCAGCACGTCGAGGATGGGAACCAGCACCGCCGACAGCCATGCCTCGTCCACCGTGTGCTGCTGCGTCAGGAAGGAGCGGAAGGTCTGCCCCTCGTAGTACTGCATGACCATATAGGCCGTGCCGTTGGCTTCGAAGAAGCGGTACACATGCACCAGCGCAGGATGCGAGAACTTGGCGAGGAGCCGCGCCTCGTTGATGAAGCTGCGCAGGCCCGCGTCGAACGCGCCGCGGTGCTGGGACCGCACATGCACTTCGTTGCCGTCCTTGCGGCCCGCCAGGGTGGCCGGCATGTACTCCTTGATCGCCACAATGCGGTCAAGGCTCAGGTCGCGCGCCTTGTAAACGATGCCGAACCCGCCTTCGCCCACGACATCGTTCAGCCGGTATTCACCGACCTGCACGCCGGGACCTAGGCAGTTCGCCGAGCCACTGAATTCCTTGTCCATGAGTTCACGCTTCCAAGCACCGCTGCAGACGGCGCGAACGTCGCCCGCCGCCGGGCACTGCCCTGCCGCGAAATCCCGTCTCCTGCACGTCGAGCACCAAAGTCAAGGCATCACTCCCAGGCGGCTGTGTTTCTAATCTGTATGGAGATGGCGGAAAAGTGTATTGCCGGCCGCAATCCCGCTGGCTACCGCCGAGCTGTTGCGCAAGCGGCTCGGCGGGGACCGGCAAGTGTAACGGGAACATGTGACACAGCCCTGTCATCCCGCATCCCGTCGAGCAAAAAGACAAATTGTTTCTTTTGTTTCTCTCGGATGAACAATGTTGAAAATTGGAGTATTTCCAAATGCATGCCCCCTCCCTATGATCGGCGGCGCAACTAGGCATCCGGAGAAGCCGGCCCGAGCACTTTCGCGCAGCCCCTGGGAGGGGGGACGTCGCAAGCGATTATGGTCAGGGCTTCTCCTGGCGAAGGCCCCGTTCGTGAGGAGCAGGCCCCGCACAGCAAGAGCGGACCGGTTCCATTTCTATCTCAAAAGCGCATCTGCGCAGTCCATCCAAAAAGGAAGCATTCCATGTCCGTCGATATGTTCATGAAGGTTGAAGGTGCCAGCGGCGAATCCCAAGACGCCAATCACAAGAGCTGGACCGACATCCGTTCCTTCACCTGGGGCGCTACGCAGCCCAATTCGATGTCCACGGGCAGCGGCGCTGGCGCCGGCAAGGTCACCTTCCACGACCTGAACGTCGTGGCGAAGATCGACAAGGCGTATCCGGCCGTCCTCAAGCACTGCGCGACCGGCAAGCACCTCGGCCAGGTGGAGATCTCGATGTGCAAGGCGGGTGGCACGCAGATCGAATTCGGCAAGATCACCCTCACCGACGTGCTCGTCACGAGCGTGACGGTGAGCGGCACCGACGGCAGCGACGCAGTGCTGGTGAACTACGCCTTCCAGGCAGCCAAAATCAAGACGCAATACTGGGAACAGACGAACCAGGGCGGCAAGGGCGCCGAAAGCCAGGCAGGCTACGACATCAAGCTCAACAAAGAAATTTAATTTCCTGCGTCCCCGCGCAAGCCGGATGCCTCATGAGGCTCCGGCTTTTTTTATTGCTGCCAGATAGCCAGGCGAACCATCACACTTTTTTTGCATGGGTCGATGCAAAAAAATACCTGAGAAGAATGCCGCGCCTTCGCAGAAATAGTGACTCCAAGGCCGAATTCGCCATGCCTTGATTTTTGGCGGCGCCCGCCATTCTCCGACGACCCAAAATCCGTTCCGCACAGGGGTGTCACGAGATTCCCCAAATATGCAAATACGATAAAATCAACACCCTCATCCATCAACCATGCCAGAACAAATCGACTACGCATTTTTGAGTGCCCTGGAGGGGGGCTCCCAGACGACCGGGTACGTACCCGCGGCAAATGTCAGCAAGAGCGGCGTGACCATCGCGACGGGGTTTGACCTCGGCCAGCGGTCCGAGAATGACCTCAAGAACCTGGGACTGGCCAGCAATCTGATCGAAAAGCTCAAGCCCTACCTGGGCTCCAAGGGGGCCGACGCCAAGAAGCTCGTCGAGAAAACCCCCCTGGCCATCTCCGCCGCCGAAGCCGAATCCATCGACAAGGCAACCAAGGCCAGCCACATCGCCAGCCTGAAACTCAAGTACGACTCGGCCACCACCGACAAGAAGCACTTCATCGACCTGCCCGCGGAAGCGCAGACCGTCATCGCGTCGGTGTCGTTCCAGTACGGCGTCAACCTGGACTCCGCCACGCCGAAATTCTGGAAGGCCGTGACGGGGCAGGACTGGACCGAGGCCGTGAAGCTGCTCAAGAATTTCGGCGACGTGTACCCTACCCGACGCGGCAAGGAAGCCGCCCTGCTGGAGAAGATCAAATGAAGCGATGGATCGCACTCGCTGCCGCCGTCCTGGGCTCGGTTGCCGCGCATGCCGCGGACGGTGCCGCGCATATCGCCAACGCGGAGCTGCTGGCGGCACTGCAGAACCCCAAGGCGTCGCTCACGGCAGCGCGCACGCCGCTCGCATTCGACAACGGCGCCTCGGCGAAGAACTGCCTCGACTACTCGGAACTCCTGGGCAAGGCCCAACCCGTCGAGTCCACCCGCAATTTCGAGATCCGGAGCGAATACCGGCTCTGCGACAGCATCCGGCAGGTAGGCGGAAGGCCATTCGCGGCGGCAGGGGCTCCGGCAGCCGCACGGCAGGCCAAGGCCCTCTACCAGAAACTGGATCTGCGCTCGTTCCCGTCGTCCCTGCGCAATAGGGCCGATGCCGGCAAGCACTCGCTGAAGGCGTTGCTGCCCGGCGTGCCCCGCTTCGATGGCAACGCCGTCCAGGTGGATACCCCTGACCAGTTCTTCCGCCTGGAGGTCGTGGCCCTCATCGACAACGGCAAGGCCGGCAAGCAGGACCTGCTCGTCTGGGTGACCGACGAATCGAAGACCGGCACCTACCGCGGGTATGCCAGCATGGTCGTCCACCCGCCGCGAACGGCGACAGGCTCTTATACCGCGGCAGCCCCGGCCCGGTGATCCCGCAGGAGCAGGCCCGGCGCATGCCAGGCCTGCCCGCACCTACATCGCCACGGCGCGCACTGCCATGCGCATCCAGTCGCCGGGCCCCAGGACAGGGCGCCGCAACAGGCTGTCACCACGCATGCCCTCCACCTTGTCGAGAATGCGCAACCCTCCCTGGACGACCAGGCGCAGTTCCCATCCCATCCGACCGGGCAACTGATGCACGAGCCCGGCCCCTTCGACCATGAGCGCCCGCGCCCAGAGCGCGCAGTCGGCCACCAGGGCCCGGGCCTGCGGGGAAAGCGGCTGCCGCTGCAGCAGCGCGCGGTCGATACCGAACCGGGCCAGATCGGCATCCGTGACGTAATGCCGCCCCCGCGGAAGGTCCACGCTCAGGTCCTGCCAGAAGTTGACGAGCTGCAAGGCCGTGCAGATCGCATCGCTCCGGCGCAGCGCCAGGGGATCGGCGATTCCGTAGAGGTGCAGGAGCAGGCGGCCCACGGGATTGGCCGACCGCCGGCAGTAGTCCAGCAACATGTCCCTGTCCGCGTAGGTCAGCCCCTCCGAGGTCCGGAGAACGTCCTGGGTGAAGGCGCCGAGCAGGTCCTCCAGCAGTGCGACGGGAAGGGAATGTGTGCCGATGGCACCCTGCAGGGGCCCGAACACCTCCGCCCATCGCGCCTGCGGCGGGGCACCCGCGGCGATGCGATGCAATTCCCGGGTGTATTCGTCCAGCGCATCCAGGCGCTCGGCCGCGGTGGCTTCGCCTTCGTCGGCCAGGTCGTCCGCCGTACGGGCGAACGCATAGACGGCGGCAATGGGCTCCCGCAGAGCGGGAGGGCAAAGCCACGAGGCCACGGGAAAATTCTCGTAGTGCGTCACCGGCCGGGCGCGCACGACGCCAGGCAGCCCCCCCGATCCGGAAGCGCCATCCGTGCCGGCAGGCGGGGAAGCGGAATGCAAATCTCCGCCCCCCAAAGGAAGGTCGCGGGACTCGGGACGGGGCATGGAGGGCGAGGGTTTGGACACCCCTCGATTGTCGCTTGACAGCTGCCGAGGCTTTCACCTAGATTACTAACCAGTCAGTCATTAACAACTTTTGGGATCGCCATGCCGCCTCTCGCGCCGCCCCGCATGCACCGCCTGCCCCCGCCAGCCCAGCCCCTCCGTGGGGCTTTTTCGTGGAAGCAGCTTCGTGCAGGCCGGAAGCGGACTGCGCTGGCGGTTCTGGCCGCCACCTTCGCGCTCTTCGGCTGCTCCAAGCCTGCGCCCGCCCCCGAACCGGAGCGCTCCGTCAAGCTGCTGACCACGGGCACGGCCCCGCTGCAGACCCGCCTCGAGTACGCCGGGGAAGTGCGGGCACGGGTGGAATCCCGCCTGGGCTTCCGCGTTGCGGGCAAGATCGTGCAGCGCCAGGCAGAGCTCGGCCAGCGGGTGCAGGCGGGGCAATTGCTGGCGCAACTCGACCCCCGCGACTACCAGCTGTCCCTGGAGGCCGCGCGCGCCCAGGTGGCGTCCGCGCAGACCCAGCGGGATCTCGCAGCCGCCGACTACCAGCGCTTTTCCGCGCTCAAAGCCCAGAACTTCATCAGCGGAGCGGAGCTGGACCGCCGCGCAGCCACGCTGAAGGCCGCCGAAGCATCACTCGATCAGGCGCGGGCGCAGTCGGCCTCCCAGGGCAACCAGGCGGGCTACACGCGCCTGCTGGCCGACGCGGCCGGCGTGGTCACGGGGATCGACGCCGAACCGGGTCAGGTCGTCACGGCGGGCACGCCCGTCGTGCGCATCGCGCAGGACGGCCCGCGGGACGTGGTGTTCTCCGTCCCCGAAGACCGGGTGGCCAGGGTGCGCCCGGGGCAATCCGTATCCGTGCGGCTCTGGTCGGGCGGGCCCTCCGTGCAGGGCCGCATCCGGGAGGTCGCGGCCAGCGCAGACCCCGTCACCCGCACCTTCCTCGCCAAGGTCGCCCTGGCGTCGGACAACCCGCCGCCCCTGGGCGCCACGGCCTACGTCACGCCGGACATGCCGGACCAGGATGGCGCGCAAGCCATCAAGCTGCCGACCAGCGCACTGCGGCAGGAAGGCACGCAAACCGCCGTCTGGGTCTATGAACCGTCGAGCGGCACCGTGCGCTCGCAGGTGATCCGGATCGCGCGGGCCGACGGCAACGAGGTGGTGGTCGGCGCCGGGCTCACTCCCGGCATGCAGGTCGTCGCCACGGGCGTGCATGTGCTCTCGCCGGGCCAGAAGGTGCAGATCTACCGGCCCCGCGTTCCTTCCGCCGACACTCCCGCGCCCGCCGCCCTGCCCGCCTCCGCGGCCGAATCCCCCCGCTGAGAGCACCCCATGGAACAAGCGACATCGCAACCGCAGCCGTCCGGGGGCTTCAACCTGTCCAGATGGGCCCTGGACCATCCCGCGCTCACGCGCTATCTCATGGTGGTGCTCATGGTGCTGGGCATCGCCGCCTACTTCCAGCTCGGCCAGGACGAGGATCCGCCCTTCACGTTCCGCGCCATGGTGGTGCGCACCTACTGGCCCGGCGCCACGGCGCAGCAGGTGGCGGAGCAGGTCACCGACAAGCTCGAGCGCACCCTGCAGGAGGTGCCCTACGCGGACCGCATGCGCAGCTACTCCAAGCCGGGGGAGTCGCAGATCATCTTCGAGATCAAGGATTCTTCCCCGCCCGGCGAGGTGGCCGGCGTCTGGTACACCGTGCGCAAGAAGATCGGCGACATGCGCGCCACCCTGCCGCAGGGCGTGCAGGGGCCCTTCTTCAACGATGAATTCGGCGACGTCTATGGCGTGATCTACGCGATCGAGGCGGAAGGCTTCAGCCCGGCCGAACTCAAGACCTTCGCCGACGACATCCGCCAGCAGCTGCTGCGCGTCAAGGACGTGGCCAAGGTCGAGCAGTTCGGCATCCAGGACGAGAAGATCTACATCGAGATCTCGCAGAAACGGCTCGCCCAGCTCGGCCTGGACATGAACCAGGTCCTGAACCAGCTCGGCCAGCAGAACGCCGTCGAGAGCGCGGGCACCGTCCAGACCCCGCAGGACCAGGTGCAGGTCCGCGTGGCCGGGCAGTTCGGCGCCGTCGAGGAACTGCGCGCGATGCCGATCCGGGGCGCCTCCGGTGCACAGCTGCGGCTGGGCGACATCGCGGAAGTCCGCCGCGGCTACATCGACCCGCCCTCCATCAAGGTGCACCACCAGGGCCGGGAAGTCGTCGCGCTGGGCGTGTCGATGGCCAAGGGCGGCGACATCATCCGCCTCGGCGAAGCGCTGCACGCAGCCGCGCGCCGCATCGAGCAGACCCTGCCGGCCGGCGTGCGCCTCGTGAATGTGCAGGACCAGCCCCGCGCCGTGTCGTCGTCCGTGAACGAGTTCGTCAAGGTCCTCATCGAGGCCGTGGTGATCGTGCTCGCCGTGAGCTTCCTGAGCCTCGGCCTGCACACGCGCCCCGGCCGCCAGCCGCTGTGGCGCCGCTGGACGCTGGACATCCGCCCCGGCCTGGTGGTGGGCATCACGATCCCGCTGGTGCTGGCCGTGACCTTCCTGGCCATGTGGTACTGGAAGATCGGGCTGCACAAGATCTCCCTCGGCTCGCTCATCATCGCGCTCGGGCTGCTGGTGGACGATGCCATCATCGCCGTCGAGATGATGGTGCGGAAGATGGAAGAAGGCTACGACAAGGTCCGCGCCGCCACCTTCGCCTACGAGATCACGGCCATGCCGATGCTCACCGGCACCCTGATCACCGCGGCGGGCTTCCTGCCCATCGGCATCGCCAAGTCGGTCACGGGTGAGTACACCTTCGCGATCTTCGCAGTCACCGTGATCGCGCTCGTGCTGTCGTGGTTCGTCTCGGTGTACTTCGTGCCGTACCTGGGCACGCTGCTGCTCAAGGTGCCCGATCACCCGAAGGCGCAAGACCATCCGGCCGGAGCCGCCCCCGGTGCGGAGCAAGGGCCGCACGAGGTCTTCGACAGTCCTTTCTACAACACCTTCCGCCGCGCCGTGGATGCGTGCGTGGAGCACCGCTGGATCACCATCGGCGTCACGCTGCTGCTCTTCGCGCTGGGCATCATGGGCATGGGGCGCGTCCAGCAGCAATTCTTCCCGGACTCCAGCCGCCCGGAAATCCTGATCGACGCCTGGTTCCCCGAAGGCACCTCGTTCGCCGCGAACGAGGCCGTGCTCAAG
This sequence comes from Acidovorax sacchari, assembly GCF_042847045.1. NCBI lineage: Bacteria > Pseudomonadati > Pseudomonadota > Betaproteobacteria > Burkholderiales > Comamonadaceae > Acidovorax > Acidovorax sacchari. The sequence continues at coordinate 1,745,619 of NZ_AP035783.1, read as the reverse complement.
CGCATGGAAAAGCGCCTCGTCGAGGAGCCCGGCGTGACCTCGGTCAGCACCTGGATCGGCTCGGGCGTGCCGCGTTTCTACCTGCCGCTGGACCAGGTCTTCCCGCAATCCAACGTATCGCAGATCATCCTGCTGCCCCAGGACCTGAAGCAACGCGAAGCGCTGCGGCACGCGCTGCCGGCGATGCTGGCGCAAGAGTTCCCCGAAGTGCGCGCCCGCGTCAAGCTGCTGCCCAACGGCCCGCCCGTGGCGTATCCCGTGCAGTTCCGCGTGATCGGCAACGATCCGGCGCGGCTGCGCCAGCATGCGGACGAAGTGCGCAAGATCCTGCGCGAACACCCGCAGATGCTCGGCGTGAACGACAACTGGAACGAATCCGTGAAGACCATGCGCCTGGAGATCGACCAGGACAAGGCGCGCGCACTCGGCGTCACCAGCCAGTCCATCGCCCAGGCTGCACGCACCGTGTTCACCGGCACCACCGTCGGCCAGTACCGCGAGGGCGACCGGCTGATCGACATCGTGTTCCGGCAGCCTCCGGACGAGCGGCAGGCCATCACGGACATCGCGAACGCCTACCTTCCCACCGCGTCGGGCAAGGCCATTCCCCTGACCCAGATCGCGCGCCCCGTGTTCGCCTGGGAGCCCGGGGTCATGTGGCGGCAGAACCGCGAGTACGCCATCACGGTGCAGGGCGACGTGATCGAGGGCCTGCAGGGCGCCACCGTCACCGAGGCACTGCTGCCCGGACTGCGCCAGCTCGAAGCCCGATGGCATGCATCGGGAGACGCAGGCTACCGGATCGAGGTCGCCGGCTCCGTGGAGGAAAGCTCCAAGGGCTCTGCCTCCATCGCGGCGGGCGTGCCCATCATGCTGTTCATCACCTTCACACTGCTCATGCTCCAGCTGCACAGCTTCAGCCGCGCCGTGCTGGTGTTCCTCACCGGTCCGCTCGGCATCGCCGGGGTGGCGGGTGCGCTGCTGCTGCTCGGCCGGCCCTTCGGGTTCGTGGCGCTGCTGGGCGTGATCGCGCTCATGGGCATGATCCAGCGCAACTCCGTCATCCTCATCGACCAGATCGAGAGCGACCGCGCGCGCGGCGTGCCGGCATGGGATGCCATCGTGGAATCCGCCGTGCGCCGGCTGCGCCCGATCGTGCTCACCGCCGCCGCCGCCGTGCTGGCGATGATCCCCCTGTCGCGCAGTGTCTTCTGGGGGCCGATGGCCGTCGCCATCATGGGTGGGCTCATCGTCGCGACGGTGCTCACGCTGCTGGCACTGCCTGCGATGTACGCTGCGTGGTTCCGCGTTCGGCGGCCCGAAACGCGGCCGCCGCAACCCGCCTGACCGGGGACGCTTCGCCGACAGGGTAAAATCGAAGGTTGACCAATTTCACACAGCGGCGGTCCCCCGGGTCCGCCGCTTTTTGTCGGTAGCCCGCTGGGAACAGCAGGCGGAAAGCCAAGTGGGAAAAGCGCGGGTGGCGAAATTGGTAGACGCACCAGGTTTAGGTCCTGACGCCAGCAATGGTGTGGGGGTTCGAGTCCCCCCCCGCGCACCACGAACAACACGGTGAGGCGGTCCCGGCACGGGACGGCCGTCACGGTCCCATTACATAGAGGAAGAGCCATGGCCGTTACTGTTGAAACCCTTGAAAAGCTCGAGCGCAAGATCACGCTGAGCCTGCCCCTGACCGCCATCCAGTCGGAAGTGGACTCGCGCCTCAAGCGCCTGGCCCGCACGGTGAAGATGGACGGCTTCCGTCCCGGCAAGGTGCCGATGAACGTCGTGGCCCAGCGCTACGGCTACTCCGTGCAATACGAGGTGCTGAACGACAAGGTCGGCGAAGCCTTCGCCCAGGCCGCCAACGAAGCCAACCTGCGCGTCGCCGGCCAGCCCCGCATCACCGAGAAGGAAGGCGCTCCCGAAGGCCAGGTGACCTTCGACGCCGTGTTCGAGGTGTTCCCCGAAGTGAAGATCGGCGACCTGTCCACGGCCGAGGTCGAGAAGATCTCCGCCGACGTCACCGACGCCGCCATCGACAAGACCATCGACATCCTGCGCAAGCAGCGCCGCACCTTCGCCCAGCGCGCCCAGGGCACGCCTGCCGAAGACGGCGACCGCGTGACCGTGGACTTCGAAGGCAAGATCGACGGTGAGACGTTCTCCGGCGGCAAGGCCGAAGACTTCCAGTTCCTGGTGGGCGAAGGCCAGATGCTCAAGGAATTCGAAGACGCCGTGCGCGGCATGAAGGCCGGCGAGAGCAAGACCTTCCCCCTCGCCTTCCCCGAGGACTACCATGGCAAGGACGTGGCCGGCAAGACCGCCGACTTCCTGGTCACCGTGAAGAAGATCGAGGCAGCCCACCTGCCCGAAGTCAACGAGCAGCTGGCGAAGTCCCTGGGCATCGCCGACGGCACCGTGGAAGGCCTGCGCGCCGACATCAAGAAGAACCTCGAGCGCGAGGTCAAGTTCCGCCTGCTGGCCCGCAACAAGCAGGCCGTGATGGAAGCCCTGGTGTCCAAGGCCGAGCTGGACCTGCCCAACGCCAGCGTGCAGTCCGAGATCGCCCGCCTGCTCGAAGGCGCCCGTGCCGACCTGAAGCAGCGCGGCATCAAGGACGCCGACAAGGCCGAGATCCCCGAGGACGTGTTCCGTCCGCAGGCCGAGCGCCGCGTGCGCCTGGGCCTGGTCGTGGCCGAACTCGTGCGCGCCAACAACCTGCACGCCACCCCCGAGCAGCTGAAGGCGCACGTGGACGAGCTCGCCGCCAGCTACGAGAAGCCCGAGGACGTGGTCCGCTGGTACTTCGGCGACCGCCAGCGCCTGGCCGAAGTCGAGGCCGTGGTCATCGAGAACAACGTCACGGCCTTCGTGCTGGACAAGGCCAAGGTCACGGACAAGGCCATTTCCTTCGACGAACTGATGGGCCAGGGCTGAAACCGCGGCGCCGGCGCATGCATCCGCAGCGCGCCGGCTCCTGCCTGCCATCCGGGGCTTGTGCTGGCGAGCACAGGCCCCAATTCATTTCTCGGTACAGTATCTGCATGACTGGAGAAAACATGAGCGCACTGGAAACACAGGCCCTGGGCATGATTCCCATGGTGATCGAGCAGTCGGGACGCGGCGAGCGGTCCTACGACATCTATTCGCGCCTGCTCAAGGAGCGGATCGTCTTCCTGATCGGCGAGGTGAACGACCAGACCGCCAACCTGGTCGTGGCACAGCTGCTGTTCCTGGAGAGCGAGAACCCCGACAAGGACATTTCCTTCTACATCAATTCCCCCGGCGGCAGCGTGACGGCCGGCATGGCCATCTACGACACGATGCAGTTCATCAAGCCGGACGTGTCCACCATGTGCCTGGGCTTCGCGGCCAGCATGGGCGCCTTCCTGCTGGCGGCCGGCGCCAAGGGCAAGCGCTTCTCGCTGCCCAATTCGAAGATCATGATCCACCAGGTGCTCGGCGGCGCCCGCGGCCAGGCCACGGACATCGAGATCCATGCACGGGACATCCTGCGTACCAAGGACCAGATGAACCGCATCCTGGCGGAACGCACCGGACAGCCCCTGGAAAAGGTCAAGGCCGACACCGAGCGCGACTATTTCCTCACTGCCGACGAGGCCAAGGAATACGGCCTGGTCGACCAGGTGGTGACCCAGCGTCCCTGACCGGCGGCGTTGCCTCCGGCGGCGCTTTCCTCCCGGGGAAAGCGTCCGCCGCCATTTCGTTATCATCCCGCCCACAGTTCCCGCAACACGAGGCAATGCCCCCATGGCCGAGAAAAAAGGCTCTTCCAGCGAAAAAACCCTTTACTGCTCCTTCTGCGGCAAGAGCCAGCACGAGGTGAAGAAACTCATCGCTGGCCCGTCGGTTTTCATTTGCGACGAGTGCATCGACCTGTGCAATGAGATCATCCGCGACGAGCTGCCCTCCACCGAAGGCGCGCGGGATTCCCGCGGCGACCTGCCGACCCCGTCGGAGATCAAGGCCAACCTCGACAACTACGTGATCGGCCAGGAAATCGCCAAGCGCACCCTGGCCGTGGCCGTGTACAACCACTACAAGCGCCTGCGCCACAAGGACAAGGCAGGCAAGGACGAGGTCGAGCTCGCGAAAAGCAACATCCTGCTGATCGGGCCCACCGGCTCGGGCAAGACCCTGCTGGCCCAGACCCTCGCCCGCATGCTCGACGTGCCCTTCGTGATGGCCGACGCCACCACGCTCACCGAGGCCGGCTACGTCGGCGAGGACGTCGAGAACATCGTCCAGAAGCTGCTGCAGAGCTGCAACTACGAGGTCGAGCGGGCGCAGCGCGGCATCGTCTACATCGACGAGATCGACAAGATCTCCCGCAAGTCCGACAACCCGTCCATCACGCGCGACGTCTCCGGCGAAGGGGTGCAGCAGGCGCTGCTCAAGCTGATCGAGGGCACCATGGCCAGCGTCCCCCCCCAGGGTGGCCGCAAGCATCCCAACCAGGATTTCCTGCAGATCGACACGACCAACATCCTGTTCATCTGCGGGGGCGCCTTCGCCGGCCTGGAGAAGGTCATCGAGAACCGCACGGAGGCCTCGGGCATCGGCTTCGGTGCCGCCGTCAAGAGCAAGAAGCAGCGCTCGCTCACCGAGGTGTTCACCGAGATCGAGCCGGAAGACCTGATCAAGTTCGGCCTCATCCCCGAACTGGTCGGCCGCATGCCCGTGGTCACGGCGCTGGCGGAACTCAGCGAGGACGCCCTGGTGCAGATCCTCACGGAGCCCAAGAACGCCCTGGTCAAGCAGTACAGCAAGCTGCTCGCCATGGAAGGCGTGGAGCTGGAGATCCGCCCCGCCGCCCTGAAGGCCATCGCCCGCAAGGCCCTGGCCCGCAAGACCGGCGCCCGCGGCCTGCGCTCCATCCTCGAGCAGTCCCTGATCGGGACCATGTTCGATCTCCCCAATACCAGCAACGTGGAGAAGGTCGTGGTGGACGAATCCACCATCGAGGAAAACAAGGCCCCGTTGCTCGTCTACCGGGAAGCGGCCAAGAAGGCCTGAGCCGCCCTCCCCTGCCGGGGAGGTGCGCGCCCGCGGCCGGATACCCTGCCGCGGCCCCGCTCATCCAGGATGGTGCCGCGGGTTGAAAATACCGGCTGGTGGACCATATTCCACTCAGTTTCACAAGGATTCCCATGTCCGGACATACCCCCCTGCCAGCCACCCCCATCGACCTCCCATTGCTGCCCCTGCGCGATGTGGTGGTGTTCCCCCACATGGTGATTCCGCTGTTCGTGGGCCGGCCCAAGAGCATCAAGGCCCTGGAACTGGCCATGGACGCCGAGCGGCGCATCATGCTGGTGGCCCAGAAAACGGCGGCCAAGGACGAGCCGCTGGTTTCCGACATGTTCGATGTGGGCTGCGTCTCCACCATCCTGCAGATGCTCAAGCTGCCCGACGGCACCGTCAAGGTGCTGGTGGAAGGCCAGCAGCGGGCGCAGGTCGCCTCCATCGAGGACCACGAGAGCCATTTCACCTCCACCGTGACGCCCGTGCCCGCCAGCGACGGCGACCACAAGCCCAGCGAGATCGAAGCGCTGCGCCGCGCGGTGATGCAGCAGTTCGACCAGTACGTCAAGCTGAACAAGAAGATCCCGCCCGAGATCCTCACCTCCATCGCCAGCATCGACGATCCGGGCCGCCTGGCCGACACCATCGCCGCCCACCTGCCCCTCAAGCTGGAGAACAAGCAGGCCGTGCTGGACCTGGCCGACGTGAAGGAACGCCTCGAGAACCTGTTCGAGCAGCTCGACCGCGAAGTGGACATCCTCAACGTGGACAAGCGCATCCGCGGCCGCGTCAAGCGCCAGATGGAGAAGAACCAGCGCGACTTCTACCTGAACGAGCAGGTGAAGGCCATCCAGAAGGAACTGGGCGAGGGCGAGGAAGGCGCGGACATCGAGGAGATCGAGAAGAAGATCAAGGCCGCGAAGATGCCCGCGGACGCGCGCAAGAAGGCCGAGAGCGAACTCAAGAAGCTCAAGCTGATGTCGCCCATGTCGGCGGAAGCCACCGTCGTGCGCAACTACATCGAGGTCCTTACCGGCCTGCCCTGGAGCAAGCGCACCAAGATCAAGCACGACCTCGCCAACGCGGAGGAAGTGCTCAACGAGGACCACTACGGCCTGGACAAGGTCAAGGACCGCATCCTCGAATACCTCGCGGTGCAGCAGCGCGTGGACAAGGTCAAGGCCCCCATCCTCTGCCTGGTGGGCCCGCCCGGGGTCGGCAAGACCTCGCTCGGCCAGTCCATCGCCAAGGCGACGGGCCGCAAGTACGTGCGCATGGCGCTGGGCGGCATGCGCGACGAGGCGGAAATCCGCGGCCACCGCCGCACCTACATCGGCGCCATGCCCGGCAAGGTGCTGCAGAGCCTGAACAAGGTCGGCACCCGCAATCCGCTCTTCCTGCTCGACGAGATCGACAAGCTGGGCACGGATTTCCGCGGAGACCCCTCCAGCGCACTGCTGGAAGTGCTCGACCCGGAGCAGAACCACAAGTTCGGCGACCACTACGTGGAGGTCGATTTCGACCTGAGCGACGTGATGTTCGTCGCCACTTCGAACTCCATGAACATCCCCCCTGCCCTGCTGGACCGGATGGAAGTCATCCGCCTCTCGGGCTACACGGAAGACGAGAAGGCGAACATCGCCATCAAGTACCTGCTGCCCAAGCAGATGGTCAACAACGGCGTCAAGGACGAGGAACTGCGGGTCGAGGAAAGCGCGGTGCGCGACGTCATCCGCTACTACACCCGTGAGGCAGGCGTGCGCTCGCTCGAGCGCGAACTCTCCAAGATCTGCCGCAAGGTGGTCAAGGGCCTGCAGCTCAAGAAGCTCGAGCCCCAGGTGGTGGTCACGGCAGACAACCTGGCCGAATACCTGGGCGTGCGCAAGCACACCTACGGCCGCGCCGAGCAGCAGAACCAGGTAGGCCAGGTGGTCGGCCTCGCGTGGACCGAGGTCGGTGGCGACCTGCTCACCATCGAAGCCGCGACCATGCCCGGCAAGGGAACCATCACGCGCACGGGCTCGCTCGGCGACGTCATGAAGGAATCCGTCGAAGCTGCCCGCACCGTGGTGCGCAGCCGCGCCCACCGCCTGGGCATCAAGGACGAGGTGTTCGAGAAACGCGACATGCACATCCACGTGCCTGACGGTGCCACGCCCAAGGACGGCCCGAGCGCCGGTGCTGCCATGACCACGGCCTTCGTATCGGCCCTCACCGGCATCCCCGTGCGCAGCGATGTCGCGATGACCGGCGAGATCACCCTGCGCGGCGAGGTCACGGCCATCGGCGGACTGAAGGAAAAGCTGCTCGCGGCGCTGCGTGGCGGCATCAAGACGGTGCTGATCCCCGAGGAGAACGTCAAGGACCTGCAGGAGATCCCGGACAACGTGAAGAGCGGCCTGGAGATCATTCCGGTCAAGTGGATCGACAAGGTGCTGGAAGTTGCCCTCGAACGCAAGCCGATCGCACTGACGGAAGAAGAGATCGCCGCGTCCATCACTGCCCGGGAAAACCGCCAGGCGCAGGGCTCCACGGACTCCGTGAAGCATTGAACGCGAAATTTTTCCGGAACCACCCAAAAAGTGCGCTACAATTCACTTCATCGACGCCAAACGTTGTAGAATGCAAGGCTTCGGTAAATGCGGGAATAGCTCAGTTGGTAGAGCGCAACCTTGCCAAGGTTGAGGTCGAGAGTTCGAGACTCTTTTCCCGCTCCAGACTCCAAAAAAGGGGAAGCCAAAGCTTCCCCTTTTTGCCAAGGGAAGCATCTTCGGCGCGGTAGCAAAGCGGTTATGCACCGGATTGCAAATCCGTGTAGGTCGGTTCGACTCCGGCCCGCGCCTCCAGATACGGACAGTGGCTTGTACATCGATCGGTGTTCAAGCCCACTTGGCAAAGCACCATAAAACAGTGCTACAATTCAAGGCTTGTTGACGAGGCAACGAATCAACATCCAATGCGGGAATAGCTCAGTTGGTAGAGCGCAACCTTGCCAAGGTTGAGGTCGAGAGTTCGAGACTCTTTTCCCGCTCCATATATGGAACATGCGCAATGCGGGTGTTCAGCAAAAAGGCCCTTCGGGGCCTTTTTTGTTTTTCATCCGGCCGATATGCCCCCTCTTCCGGCATCCGCGTCCGTGCTCTTTGCGGCGTACGTACGGGCTCGGGATGCTGCTTCTGCATGGGACAATCCTCCTTCATGACACCGGAACAGTACGTCCAACAAAAAGCCGCGGCGTCCGGCAGCAGCTTCTATTACGCATTCCTGTTCCTCCCCCCCGCCAGGCGGGCTGCCATCACCGCCTTCTACGCCTTTTGCCGCGAGGTGGACGATGTGGTGGACGAGGTGTCGGACGCCGGCGTGGCCCGTACCAAACTGGCCTGGTGGCAGGCGGAAGTCGCCCGGTCGTTCACAGGCCAGCCCCCTACGCACCCCGTGATGCAGGCCTTGATGCCGCACACCGGCACCTACGGCATCGAGGAGCGCCACCTGCAGGCCGTGATCGAGGGATGCCAGATGGACCTCGAGCAGACCCGTTACCTGGACTTCCAGGGCCTTTCACGGTATTGCCACCTGGTGGCCGGCATCGTCGGCGAAGTGGCGGCCCGCATCTTCGGCCCTTCCGACGAGCGCACCGTGGAGTACGCCCATACCCTGGGCCTCGCGTTCCAGCTGACGAACATCATCCGGGACGTCGGCGAGGACGCGATGATGGGCCGCATCTACCTTCCCGTGGCAGAGTTGCAGCAGTTCGACGTCAAGGCCCACGAAATCCTGAAGCGGCAGTATTCCGACCGTTTCACGGCGCTGATGCGCTTCCAGGCCGAACGCGCCCATGGTCTCTATGACAAGGCGCTCTCCCTGCTCCCGGGCGACCAGCGGCGGGCACAGAAGCCCGGATTGATGATGGCCAGCATCTACCGGACCCTGCTGCGGGAAATCGAGAGGGACCAGTTCCAGGTGCTGCACCAGCGGATCGCACTCACGCCCCTGCGCAAGCTGTGGCTGGCGTGGAAGATGCAGGCGCTGGGGCGGATGTGATGGCGCTGCGCCGCTCGTTCCGGCCAAGCCCGCCCCTGGCCGCCTGTCGCACCCGCAGGGTGGCCCCCTGCCCTCGCACTGTCGGCTGACGCCATGCAGGTGGCCATCATCGGCGCGGGCTGGGCCGGCCTGGCCGCGGCCATCGCTGCCGCGCAGGCAGGCCACACCGTTTCCGTCTTCGAGGCAGCCCGCATGCTGGGAGGCCGTGCCCGTGCCCTGGCGCCTGCGGAAGGCGCAAACACCCAGGCCCCCGGCCGCCTGGACAACGGCCAGCACATCCTGATCGGCGCCTACTCCGAATGCCTGCGGCTGATGCAACTGGTGGGCATCGATCCCGATGCCGCGCTGCTGCGCACCCCGCTCGCGCTCGTGTTCCCGGATGGCAAGGGACTGCGCTTTCCCGACGCGGCGCCGCCCTGGGATGCGATCCGGGGCATCGCGGGAGCCCGTGGCTGGCCCCTGGCCGACCGCATGGCCCTGCTGCGCCGCGCGGTGCGCTGGCGGCTTTCAGGGTTTCGCTGCCCACCACACGTCACCGTGGAAGAGCTCTGCCAAGGGCTTTCCGGGCGGCTGCTGCGCGAATTCATCGATCCCCTGTGCGTTTCTGCGCTCAATACGCCGATCGGGGCCGCCAGCGGCGCCGTGTTCCTGCGGGTGCTGCGCGACAGCCTGTTCAGTGGGCGTGGCGGTTCCCACCTGCTGCTGCCTCGCCGGGACCTGAGCGCGTTGTGGCCCGAGGCTGCGGCTGCTTGGCTGCAGGCCCACGGGCATGCCGTGCATGCCGGCCGACGCATCCAGTCCCTCGAGATCGCCCCGGGCGGCGGAGGTCAGGCCTGGCGCCTGGATGGCCAGGCTTTCGACGCCGTCATCGTGGCGACCACGAGCACCGAGGCCGCCCGGCTGGTGGCCGCAGCGGCGGACACAGCCCCGCCGCGCCCCGCCGCAGCCCTGCGAACATGGGCGGCCGCCGCGGCGGCACTGCGTTTCACCGCCATCGCCACCGTGTACACGAAGGCGGCCGGGCCTCTGCCACCTGCGCTGGCAGCAAATGCCCCCATGCTGGCCCTGCACAGCGGTCCCGGGGCTCCGGCCCAGTTCGTGTTCGACCGCGGTCGCCTGGGCGGTGAGCCAGGGCTGCTCGCGTTCGTGGCCAGCGCGTTCGAAGGCGAGCGGACGGTGCTGGAGCAGGCCGTCCTCCGGCAGGCACGGGAACAACTGGGGCTGGAGGGGCTGCAGGTGCTGCGGACGGTGGTCGAAAAGCGCGCCACCTTCGCCTGCGTGCCTGCACTGGATCGACCTGCGCAGGACATCGTCGCCGGCCTGGTGGCCTGCGGCGACTATGTCGCGGGGCCCTATCCCGCCACCCTCGAAGGCGCCGTGCTGTCAGGCACCGCGGCCGGCCGCAGCCTCTGAAAGCTATTCAGGACTGCGCGGAGCGGGCGTGCCTCACGAAGCCCCGGTACCGGCCACTGCAGCACCGGGCCGGGGAAGCACGTCGGCGAGCTTGAGCACGGCCATGCCGGTGTTGCCCCAGAAGCGCTCCAGGCTCTCTCCACGCTCGACGAGCAGCCGCTGCACCAGAGGCTCCAGCAAGGTGGTGGCAGGTTCCGCCAGCAGCACATACCGAGGAGCTTCGTCGTCGGCCGCTCCATGGGCCGCCTCGTTGACCTGCACGACCCAGTCCAGCCCGGTCAGCACTTCCAGCACCGGCTCGAGTTGCAGTACATCCACGCGCAGCGCCTGGGCCAGTCCGCCGGCATCCAGCCCGCGCTGTGGCGTGCAGCGGGCTGCATGCAATTGCTGCAGCACCTCGACCGCCAGCTGAAAGCTCCAACCCTGCTCGTTGGCGGTTCGCTCCACCCCCGTGAGCAGGCTGGGCAGGTAGGCCGCCACCACCGCGCCGAGCAGCACGATCACCCACGCCACGTAGATCCAGACCAGCAGGATGGGCAGGGTCGCGAAAGCGCCGTAGAGCACCGAATAGGTGGGCACGGAGGCGATGTAGAGCCCCAGCACCTTCTTGGCCACCTCGATGCCCACCGACACGAATACCCCGCCGGACCAGGCATGCCGCCAACGCACCTGTGTGTTGGGCACATAGCGGTACAGCGCCGCCGTGCCCCCGGCCAGCAGCAGGAATTCGATGGAGTCGAACAGCAGCCGGGCGCTGTCCGGCAACGCACCTTCGAGGCCGCGCGATGCGCTGGAGGCAACCGACGTGGTCAGTGCCAGGCTCGCGGCGAGCACCAGGGGTCCGAGCGTGATGACGGCCCAGTAGATCAGCACCCGCTGCCCCAGCGGGCGCAAGCGGGGCACGCGCCAGATGTTGTTGAGCGTGCGGTCGATCGTGAGGATGAGCGCGAGGGCCGTGGCCAGCAGGATGGAAAAACCCGCCACCCCCAGCCCGCTCGCCTTGGCGGCGAACTGGGTCAGGTATCCCAGCACCTGCCGTGAAATGCTGTCAGGCACGAGGCTGTCCACCAGCCAGCGCTGCAACCCCGTCTGCAGCGTGCGGAAGATCGGGAAGGCCGTGAAAATGGCCAGCGCCACGGTGAAGAAAGGCACCAGTGCCAGCAGCGTGGTGAACGTCAGGCTGCTGGCCGTGAGACCCAGGCGGTCTTCCCGGAAGCGCTCGCGCAGCGTGTGCGCGGTCGTGCGCCAGGGAAAGCGCGACAGGTCCGACAGCACGGCTTCGAAGCGCTGCGCGAGGTGGGCAATGGACATGGCCGATATGATGCCATCCCGATGCCTGCATCCTCCGCGTCCATCCCCGCCCCATCGGCCCCCACCGTCGCGCTCACCCGCTGGCTCGCCGTGGGCAGCCTGCTGGGCCTCATCGTCCTGTGCCTGGCCTGGGAACTCTGGCTGGCGCCGCTGCGCCCCGGCGGCTCCTGGCTGGCACTCAAGGCCCTGCCGCTCGCCCTCCCGCTGGCGGGCCTGCTCAAGCGCCGCATGTACACCTACCGCTGGGTCAGCTTGGTGGTGTGGCTGTACTTCACCGAAGGGGTGGTGCGCGCGTGGAGCGATGCCCCGCCGGGCCGCTGGCTGGCATGCGTCGAGATCGTGCTCTGCCTGGGCCTGTTCACGGCATGCGCCCTCCACGTGCGGCTCCGGCAGCGCCATGCAGGCGTCCGCACTGCGCGGACGCGCTCCGCCACACCTCCAGGCTGACACCGGTCCGCCGCTGCCGCCCTGCGTTCCTGTTCCGTTCCGTTCCGTTGCTGCGAGAAGATTTCCATGACCGCCTCCCTGATCGACACCCTGCGCCAGATCGTCGGCGCCCACCATGTCCTGGCCGATGGCGACCTCACGGCCTGGGAGCAGGACTGGCGCCGGCGAGCCCGTGGCAAGGCCCTGGCCGTGGTCCGTCCGGCCAGCACCGCCGAGGTGGCAGCCGTGGTGAAAGCCTGCGCCGCCCACGGCACGGCGCTGGTGCCCCAGGGCGGCAATACCGGCCTGGCGGTGGGCTCCATCCCCGATGCATCGGGCACGCAGGTGGTGCTGAGCCTCACGCGCATGAATGCGGTGCGCAACGTCGATGCGGACAACCTCACCATGACGGTGGAGGCCGGCTGCATCCTGCAGAACCTGCAGGACGCGGCAGAAAAGGCCGGACTGCTCTTTCCGCTCAGCCTGGCAGCCGAAGGCAGCTGCACCATCGGGGGCAACCTCGCCACCAACGCCGGCGGAACGCAGGTGGTGCGCTACGGCAACACGCGCGACCTGTGCCTGGGGCTGGAAGTGGTCACGCCGCAGGGCGAGGTCTGGAGCGGGCTGAAGGGCCTGCGCAAGGACAACACCGGCTACGACCTGCGCGACCTGTTCATCGGCAGCGAGGGCACGCTGGGCATCATCACCGCCGCCACCATGAAGCTCTACCCCCGTCCGGCAGCCAGCCTCACGGCCTGGGCCGCGGTACCGTCCATGGCGCATGCGGTACAGCTGCTCGCGCTGGCCCATGGCCACCTCGGTGCCGGCCTGACGGGCTTCGAGGTCATGGGCCGCTTCGCGCTCAGCCTCGTGAACAAACACATGCCGCAGTTGCGCGTGCCCTTCATCGACCAGGAGGAATTGCCCTACGGCGTGCTGCTGGAAAACAGCGACAGTGAATCCGAGGAGCACGCCCGCGCCCGCTTCGAGTCACTGCTGGAGACCGCCTTCGATGCCGGCTGCGTGGTGGACGCCGTGGTGGCGGAGAACCTCGCCCAGGCGCACCAGCTGTGGCACATCCGCGAGAACATTCCGCTCGCACAGGCCGAGGAAGGGCTGAACATCAAGCACGACATCTCCGTGCCCATCTCCCGCATCCCGGCCTTCGTGGAGCATGCGGATGCACTGCTGCAGCGCGAGATCCCGGGCGTGCGCCTGGTGAATTTCGGCCACCTGGGGGATGGCAACCTGCACTACAACGTGCAGGCGCCGGCCGAGGGCGATGCCAAGGCCTTCCTGCGCGACCAGGAAGACCGCGTGAACCATCTCGTCTACGAGGCCGTGGCCGCGTTCGGCGGCTCGTTCTCCGCCGAGCACGGCGTGGGCGCGCTCAAGGTGGACAAGCTGCAGCAGTACCAGTCGCCCGTGGCCCTCACCATGATGCGCGCCATCAAGGGCGCGCTGGACCCGCAGGGACTGATGAACCCGCAATGCCTGCTGCCGGTACGGGCAGACCAGGCAACCGCCTGATGGCAGCGGCTCAGCGACGCGCGTTCTCCATCATCGTGCGCACTTCAGCCGGCATCTGCACGCCGCGGCCGTAGTCCTGCACGTCCCACTCCTCATCGCCCGTCTGCAGCCATACGCGCATCGCGTCGCGCGTGGGGTCGAGCACCACGGCCGCCGACTCCGATCCGCCCTGGTGCGGCCGGTTGCCGGTAATGTAGAGCAGGTTTCCTTCCTTGCGCAGCGGTCCGCTGGTGCCCATGTTCTGCAGCAGCACGGGGTAGTTCACGGGCCCCAGCAGGCCCTTCAGGCGCTCGGCCATCGGCCCTGCGCGCAGGAAATCCACGCCGTCCGAGGGATAGCGCCCTACCAGTGCCTGCATTCCGGCCCAGCGATCGGCCGCCGCAGGAGCGGCAGCGGCAGGAGCCGCTGCTGCCGGGGCGGGCGGCAGCGTGGTGGGCGCCGGCGCAGGTGACAGAGGCACGTTGCTGGCGCAACCCGCCAGCGACAGCAGTGCGGCCAGCGGCCACCCCGCCAGGGAAGGAACGGAGAATCGCGACGATGTATGGGGCATGGAGGCAGAGCCGGCCCGGGGGCCTGGGATGAATGGAGCAACGCCCGAGCTTAGCGCCTTCACGGGCTCCAGGTCCGGCTCCGGCAGCCCGCCGGCCCACGCCCTAGAATCCACGGCTCCATAGTTGCGAACGCGCTTGCGCCTGCTGCCCATGAATGCCCCCGCCCGCCCCGTGCGCTCCCAGTACGAAGACTTCATGCGCCACGTCTACACCCATGGCGTGGCCAAGGGCGACCGCACCGGCACGGGCACCCGCAGCGTGTTCGGCTACCAGATGCGGTTCGACCTGAACGAGGGCTTTCCGCTGGTCACCACCAAGAAGGTCCATCTCAAGTCCATCATCACGGAGCTGCTCTGGTTCCTCACCGGCTCCAGCAGCAACCACTGGCTGAAGGAGCGCGGCGTCACCATCTGGGACGAATGGGCACGGGAGGATGGCGACCTGGGGCCGGTCTACGGCGTGCAGTGGCGCAGCTGGCCCACGCCGGACGGCGGCCACATCGACCAGATCAGCCAGGTGGTCGAAACGCTCAGGACCCAGCCCGACTCGCGCCGCATCATCGTCAGCGCCTGGAACGTGGCCGACCTGGACAAGATGGCCCTCATGCCCTGCCACGCGTTCTTCCAGTTCTACGTGGCACCGCCACAGGCCGCCGGCGAGCGAGGCCGACTGAGCTGCCAGCTGTACCAGCGCAGCGCCGACATCTTCCTGGGCGTGCCCTTCAACATCGCCAGCTACGCGCTGCTGACCCACATGATGGCGCAGCAGTGCGACCTGGACGTGGGCGACTTCATCTGGACGGGCGGCGACTGCCACATCTACAGCAACCATTTCGAGCAGGTGGAACTGCAGCTTTCGCGCGCTCCTCACCCCTACCCCACGCTGCACATCCTGCGCCGGCCGGACAGCCTTTTCGACTACCGGTTCGAGGACTTCGACGTGCGCGACTACGCGCACCATCCCGCCATCAAGGCACCGGTCGCAGTCTGACCGTCCCGTTCTTTCCAAACGTTTCCACCTTCTTCCCGATGTCCTCCCACGGCTTTCACGTCCATGGGCCGCACGACCACGCCGTCGAGCACGCCGCCCAGCACGCCCATCCCGATGCCGACCACGGCGGCATGACCAACCGCATCGCCATGGCGACAGCCATCATCGCCACGGTGGGCGCCGTCTTCTCGTACATGGGCGGCGCCACGCAGGCCAATGCGGGCCTCATCAAGAACGATGCCGCCATCAAGAAGACCGAGGCGGCCAACCAGTGGGCCTATTACCAGTCCAAGAGCACCAAGCAATCGGTCACCGAACTCGCGCGAGACCTGGCGCCGGACAACCGCAAGGCCGAGCTGCAGACCCGGCTGGAACGCTACGAGCAGGAGAAAAACGACATCAAGCGCAAGGCCGAGGCGCTGGAAGCCCAGTCGCTGGCGCTGGATGAACAAAGCGAGCAGCAGATGCACCAGCACCACCGGTGGGCCCAGGCCACCACCGTGCTGCAGGTCGCCATCGCGCTGGCGGCCATCGCCCTGCTCACGCGCCGCAAGTGGCTGCAGTGGGGCATGTATGGCGTCGCCGGCCTCGGAATCGCCATCGGCGCCCTCGCGGCCCTTCATCTCTGAGGCGAGCCATGAACCTTCGGCTCATCTATGCCCGTGCTGCCAATGGCGGCATCGGCCTCCACAACGCCATGCCCTGGCACCTGCCAGAAGACCTGGCGCATTTCAAGCAGCTCACCCTGGGTGCCACGGTGGTCATGGGGCGCAAGACCTGGGACTCCCTGCCCCCCCGCTTCCGCCCCCTGCCCGGCCGCACCAACATCGTGGTCACGCGCCAGGCCGGCTGGCATTCGGACGGAGCACTGCCCGCATCCAGCCTGGAGCAGGCGCTGGAACTGGCCCGGCCGCATGGTGACACGGTGTGGGTGATGGGCGGGGCGCAGATCTACGCCCAGGCCCTTCCGATGGCGGACGGCGTGGAGGTCACCGAAATACACCGGGATTTCGAAGCAGACGCCTTCGCCCCCGCGCTGGGCCCCGAATGGGAGGAAACCGCACGCACCCCCGTGCAGACCTCTTCCGGCAGTGCAGCCCTTCCGTTTTCCTTCGTCAGCTATCGGCGCCGCTGAAGCCGCCCGCCGGCAAGCTCCGTCCTTCCCCTCATCAATCTCCTCCCATGAAGCTGGCCACCTGGAACGTCAACTCCCTCTCCGTACGGCTGCCCCAGGTGCTGGCCTGGCTGGCCGACAACCCCGTGGATGCCATCGGCCTGCAGGAACTCAAGCTCGTCGATGAAAAATTTCCCCACGATGCCTTCGAATCCGCCGGCTACCACGCCGTGAGCTTCGGGCAGAAGACCTATAACGGAGTCGCCATCCTCAGCCGCGCGCCCGTGCGCGACGTGGTGCGCAATATCCCCGGCCACGAAGACGCCCAGGCCCGCGTGATCGCAGCGACGCTGGACACGCCCCAAGGTCCGCTCCGGTTCATCAACTGCTACTTCGTGAACGGCCAGGCCCCGGGCACGGAAAAGTTCGCATACAAGATGCTCTGGCTGGGCGCCCTGCACCGATGGATCAGGGAGGAACTGCTCGCCCACCCCCGGCTGGTGCTCGTGGGCGACTTCAACGTGGCGCCGGAAGACCGTGACTCCTTCGATCCCGTGGGCTTGAAAGACACCATCCACCACACCGTGGAAGAGCGCACCCACTTCCAGAGTCTTCTGCAACTGGGTCTCACGGACGCCTACCGCATGTTCGACCAGCCCGAGAAGAGCTTTTCGTGGTGGGACTACCGCATGCTGGGCTTCCAGAAAAACCGGGGCCTGCGCATCGACCACATCCTGGTGAGCGAAGCCCTGCGCGGCCAGGTGACCGCCTGCACGATCGACCGGCAGCCTCGCAAGAACCCGCAGCCCAGCGACCACGCGCCGGTTGTCGCCACGCTCGGCTGACATGGTGCGCATACACCCGGCGTGAAAACGCCGCGGCCCGCAGCAGGACTTCCGCTGCGGGCCACGGCCTATCGCTCGCCGTCAGGCAGGCGATGCCTACGGCCGAACTCAGGGAGCAGCCTTGTAACGGTCCCTCAGGTCCCGCACCTCGTCATGGTTGCGCTGGGCCCCCTCCGCCTGGCGTTCGACCAGGCTGCGCACGGAAGCGGGAAGCGAGGCCTTCAGCGCCTTGCGGTAGCGCGCCACCGCAGCGTCCTCGCCGCGCTCGCACTCCTCCAGGACAGCCTTGTCGTCACGGGTGCTCAAGGCGGTCTTCACGGACACCCAGCCCCGGTGCAGCGCCCCGGACACGGAGCCGCCGCTCGACGGTTCCCCGCCGTGGTTGCGGATCTCGCGTTCCAGTTCCGCAGCCGCGGAGGCACACTCGCTGGCATGGCGCAGCAGGATGCCCTTGAGTTCGGGGGATTCGGCATGCTCGGCCGATGCGCGGAATCCGTACTCGCCATCGCGGCAGGATTCCAGCAGATCGTCCAGCACGTCCACCACGTCGTCGTTGTCCACCAGTGCGGTATCACCGGTCGTGGATTGCGTCATGCTGCCCACGGCAGCGCCCACACCGGCTCCGCCCGCGGTGGTGGCCCTGCCACTGCCGGCGCGTTCCCAGGCAGCGCGGGTCGCCGGACGTGCCTCGTCCCACTCCATGCCGCTGGTGCCCCGCGCCTGGCCCCAGTCACGCGCCAGATGAGGCTCCACCGTATCGAAGTCTCCTTCGTAGCGCCCCACGGAACTCCAGCCCAGTTCATAGGCGGGGCGGTACTCGTCGTACGTGCGGCCGTTGCGGTAGTACGGCTCCCGCTGGTAGCTTTCGCGCCAGTAGGCGTCTTCCACCGTGGGGTTCACGGACTCCGCAGCGGCCTTGCCAGCCAGGCCGCCGACCACGGCGCCCGCGACACCGCCCACGGCCGCGCCGATCGGCCCGCCGAAGGAGCCAGCGGCCGCACCGGCCACCGCACCACCCGCGGCGCCCACGCCGGTGCCCACGGGATGGGCACCAGGCTCATTGGTCAAAGGGTCGCGGTTTGCATCGTTGAAATCCGACATGAATTCGCTCCGGTTGGTTGAACAGTGCCTTCATTCTGGAAGGCACTGCTTGTCCGGAGGGTCGGCGCGTGCGTGGCTGCTCTGTAGGATATCCGCCAGCGCAACGGATGAGCAAACACGCGCCCCATCTCGCCTTTTTGCTACAAAAATGAGAGCATGGCTTTCATGGCGGAAACTCCGCTTCGTGTCAGCCCGCAGGGTCGTCGGAGGGGCCGAGCCCCAGTTCCTGGATCTTGCGGGTGATGGTGTTGCGGCCGATGCCCAGGCGCTGCGCGGCCTCCATGCGCCGCCCGTGGGTGGTGGACAGTGCCGTGCGGATCAGGCGCGATTCGAATCGGCGGGTGAGCACATCCCACACTTCCGGCTGCCCCGTGGCCAGCAGCTTCTGGGCTTCCGCCTCCAGCGCATGCTCCCACCCGGACGGATCGCCCGCCGCGCCCTGCGGCGCCAGCGCCTGAACGGCAGGGGCGGCGCCCGGCAGGGAAGCACCGAGACCCGTGGCCATGGAACCGCCGCCCAGTCCCGCCGGCCACCCGCTGCTGCGCTCATCCCGCAGCGCCGTACCCGACGGCATGCCGGAACCGGACACATCGGCGATCCCCGTCGATTGCACCGGTGCATCCGGACGTGCCGTATCGGTCACCGGAAGCGGCGCATCGACGGACGCAGGCCCATCGAGCACCTCGGGAGGCAGATCCTGCAGCGATATGAGCTGCGCTGGCGCCATCACCGTCAGCCAATGGCAGATGTTCTCCAGCTGCCGCACGTTGCCGGGGAACGAGAACTGCCCCAGCCGGGCCAGCGCCGCATCGGAAATGCGCTTCGGCTCCACGCCCAGCTGGCGTGCACTCTGCTGCAGGAAGTGCCGCGTCAGCATCGGTACATCCTCGTGCCGCTCGCGCAATGCGGGCAACCGCAGCCGGATCACGTTGAGGCGGTGGAAAAGATCCTCGCGGAACACCCCGTCCTTGACGCGCAGCTCCAGGTTCTGGTGCGTTGCGGCAATGACGCGGACGTGCGCCTTGACTGCCGCATGTCCCCCCACCCGATAGAACTGCCCGTCGGACAGCACCCGCAGCAGGCGCGTCTGCAGGTCGAACGGCATGTCACCGATTTCATCGAGGAACAGCGTCCCCCCTTCCGCCTGCTCGAACCGGCCGCGGCGCTGGGTCTGGGCACCGGTGAATGCGCCCCGCTCATGGCCGAACAGTTCGCTCTCCAGCAGGTCCTTCGGGATAGCCGCCGTATTGATCGCGACGAAAGGCCCTTCGGACACCGGCGAATGCTTGTGCAGCGCGCGGGCCACCAGTTCCTTGCCGGAGCCGGACTCGCCGGTGATCAGCACCGTCACCTGGCTCTGGCTCAGCCGCCCGATCGCACGGAACACGTCCTGCATGGCGGGGGCCTGGCCCAGCATCTCGGGCGTGGCGGTCTGGCGCTCCTCCGTGACCTCCTCCCGCTGGCTTTCCTCCACCGCACGGCGGATCAGTTCCACCGCCTTGGGCAGGTCGAACGGCTTGGGCAGGTATTCGAATGCGCCGCGCTGGAACGCGGATACGGCGCTGTCGAGGTCGGAATACGCGGTCATGATGATGACCGGCAGGCCAGGTTGCTGCTGCCGCACCTGCTCCAGCAACTGCAGGCCCGAGCCCCCCGGCATGCGGATGTCGCTGACCAGCACCTGGGGCCCCTGCCGCGCCGGGTCCCCGGCCGCTACGTCGGCCAGCGCGTCGAGTACTTCGCGCGGATGGGTGAAACTGCGCGTCGGCAGGTTCTCTCGGGCCAGCGCCTTTTCAAGGACGAAGCGGATCGAGGGGTCGTCATCTACTATCCAGATCGGCTTCATGTGTGAGTTCTACCTTGTCTCGAAATGAATGTCTCCGGACCTCAGGGCAAGGGAATGAGGATGCGGAAATCGGTGCGACCCGGAACGCTGTCGCATTCGATCAAGCCATGGTGGCGCTGCACGAAAGTCTGTGCAAGCGTCAGCCCCAGCCCCGACCCTCCATCGCGTCCCGTCACCAGCGGATAGAAGATCCGCTCCTTGATCGCTTCGGGTACGCCCGGTCCGTTGTCGATGACATGCAATTCCAGTGCCAAGCGATACCGCTGCCGTCCGAAAGTCACCTGCCGCGCGACGCGCGTGCGCAGCGTGATCACGGCATCACCGGCGGCAATGCGCTCCGTCAGGACCTGCGCCGCGTTCTGCACGATGTTCAGCACCGCCTGGATGAGCTGCGCCCGGTCACCGCGGAATTCCGGTATCGAGGTGTCATAGTCGCGCAGCACGCGCAGGCCGTGGGGATACTCCACCAGAACCAGCGAACGCACGCGCTCGCACACCTCGTGGATGTTCACGTCGCCCACGAGGTGCGGATGCCGGTGCGGCGCCAGCAGCCGGTCCACCAGGCTCTGCAGGCGGTCGGCCTCGTGGATGATGACCTGGGTGTATTCGGTGAGCTCCGGATTGTCGAGCTCCATCTCGAGCAACTGGGCCGCGCCACGGATGCCCCCGAGCGGATTCTTGATCTCGTGCGCCAGATTGCGGATCAGTTCCTTGTTGGCCAGGGCCTGCTCCCGCAGGCGTTCCTCCCGGTCCTGCCGCGCCTGGGCTTCCAGCGGCCACATCTCCACCAGGATCTCGCCGGTCTGCTCTGCCACGGCCACGTTCACGTGGACGGGTATCTGTTCCTGAAGAGGCCCGCGGCGCAGCCCGGCCTCGAAGCGCAATGCCGCGAAATCCTGCCCGCGGGCACCGGCCAGGGCCGTCTGCAGCAACGCCGGATCCGTGAAGAAGGAGCAGAAGTCGGCGCTTTCCAGCGTGCGCCGCGACAGGCCCAGCATGTTCTCCAGCGATGCGTTCGCGAACATCACGGAACCGTCCTGATGCAGCACTGCCACCAGCGTGGACACGAGATCCAGGGCTATATAACGCGCGGCCGGACGCGCGGAAGAGCTCGAAGCCACGCTCAGCGGCCCGCTGGCGCCGGCAGGCGTGCCAGTTCGCGCTTGATGCCGGCCACGTCGCTTTCCGCACGGGACACGGCGGCCTTGAGCTCGGCGGTCCGCTCGATATAGACCTGCGGATTGCGCAGTTCCAGTGCAGTACGCTGGGGCTCGCCGTTGTTGTACTCGCGGGACAGATCCGCCAGCCGGGCCTCTGCCTTGCGCAACTCCGCCTCCAGGATCGCCCGGGCGTCGGAGTCGCGGGCACGCTGGTCATTGGCGTCCACGCGCGGGGCATTGGAAGGCGATGCGGCGGCGGCGCCTGCCGGTGCAGAGGAATGCGCAGCCCCGCCTCCCGAAGGCCGGGATCCCTGCACCACGGTCACATTGCCGCCCTCCACGAGCTTGCAGCCCTTTTCCCGGGCCTGGCTCACGTTGTTGGTGTATTCGTTGCCGCAGCGGTAGATGCGGTCCTGCGACCAGGCGGCCGGTGCCAGGGCCGCCAGGGCCATGAGCGCAGAGACAATTTTTTTCATTCAAGTCCTCGCGATGCGTGCGAGCGGCACGCGGAAGCTGACCGGAAGTATCCCCCAATCGCCCCGGTGCCGCCATGCATGAGCCCTGCGGCGCAGGGTCTTGCGCGGCCCTGGCAGGCGATCGCCACGGCCATGAAAAAAGGCGGCCGAAGCCGCCTTTCGTTCCTGGATCGAAGCTTCCGGCACCGCCGGAGGCCACACGATCACAGCGAATAGTACATGTCGTATTCCACAGGGTGGGGAGCCATGCGGAAACGCGTGACTTCCTGCATCTTGAGCTCGATGTAGGCGTCCAGCATCGAGTCCGTGAACACACCGCCCTTGGTCAGGAATGCGCGGTCCTTGTCGAGGTACTCCAGGGCCTGGTCGAGGCTGTGGCACACCGTCGGCACCAGCTTGTCCTCTTCCGGGGGCAGGTGGTAGAGGTCCTTCGTGGCGGCTTCGCCCGGATGGATCTTGTTCTCCACGCCGTCCAGGCCGGCCATCATCAGGGCCGAGAAGCACAGGTACGGGTTGGCGGAAGGATCGGGGAAGCGTGCCTCGATGCGGCGGCCCTTCGGGTTGGCCACGTACGGAATGCGGATCGATGCCGAGCGGTTGCGGGCGGAGTAGGCCAGCTTCACCGGAGCCTCGAATCCAGGCACCAGGCGCTTGTAGCTGTTGGTGCCAGGGTTCGTGATGGCGTTCAGGGCACGTGCGTGCTTGATCACGCCGCCGATGTAGTACAGCGCGAAATCGGACAGGCCGGCATAGCCGTCGCCAGCGAACAGGTTCTTGCCATCCTTCCAGATGGACTGGTGCACGTGCATGCCGGAGCCGTTGTCGCCGGCGTAGGGCTTGGGCATGAAGGTAGCGGTCTTGCCGTAGGCATTGGCCACGTTCCACACCACGTACTTGAGCACCTGGGTCCAGTCGGCGCGCTCGACCAGCGTGCTGAACTTGGTACCGATTTCGTTCTGGCCGGCGCCAGCCACTTCATGGTGGAACACCTCGACCGGAATGCCCAGCGATTCCAGGATCAGGGACATTTCAGCGCGCATGTCCTGCGTGCTGTCCACGGGAGGCACGGGGAAGTAGCCACCCTTGACGGTGGGACGGTGCCCCCGGTTGCCGCCTTCCAGCTTGGCGCCGGAATTCCAGGGGGCTTCGTATTCCTCGATCTCGAACATCACGCGGCCGGGCTCGTTGCTCCAGCGCACGCCGTCGAAGATGAAGAATTCGGGCTCCGGTCCGAAATAGGCGGTATCGCCCAGGCCGGAGGCCTTCAGGTAGGCTTCGGCACGCTTGGCGATGGAGCGGGGATCGCGGTCATAGGCCTTGCCGTCGCCCGGCTCGATCACGTCGCACTGCAGGAACAGCGTGGTTTCCTCGAAGAAGGGATCGATGTTGGCGGTATTGGGGTCGGGCATGAGTTGCATGTCCGAAGCCTCGATGCCCTTCCAGCCTGCCACCGAAGAACCGTCGAAAGCGTGGCCCGAAGAGAACTTGTCCTCGTCGAAGGCGGACACGGGCACGGTGACGTGCTGCTCCTTGCCGCGGGTGTCGGTGAAGCGGAAGTCCACAAACTTGACTTCGTTCTCCTTCACCATCTTCATCACGTCTGCAACGGTCTTTGCCATCAGGATCTCCAGGATTTAGCGTTTGTTGAAAAAAACACGGCCTACAAAAAGCAGATAACGTGCCAGCATGCACTAACGCGGAGCATGCACGTCTTCCGCAACAGCCCGTTGTCCGGCATGCACCAGAAAAGGGCCCCACTCTCTCCAGGGCCCCGCGTCAGGTGATTCGCACCAATTCGGGGCCAAGGCTCGCACCAAAATCGTGCAACCCCTGGAGCAATTCACTCCACGCCGGCGGAACCAGGGCCGAGTCGCCCTTGACCCCCAGCTCGATATGACGGCCATGGACCGGATGGTCCACGCTGGGCAGGCTGAACACTTTCACGCCGGCATGCCCTGTCTCCACCTTCTCCATGAGCGGCGTGAGCGCGGCCTCCATGGCACCGTACACCACCACTGACCGTTCGGTATGCGGCCGGCGATTGAACCACTGCCGGCAGTGCTCGTCGAGCACCCACTCCATCATCGGCCAGGCCATCACCGGAAAGCCTGGAAAGAAATGCACGGTACCACCGCCCTGGCCATCGCACGAGAAGCCGGGAATCTTGTTGTAAGGGTTGGGAATGATCCGTGCGCCCCGGGGGAACACCCCCATGTTCAGCCGATGCACGTTGTCTGCGCGTTCCGGCTCGTAAGGCACGCCCTGCTCCTGGGCGACATCCCGCATCCTCTCGCGGATCAGCTCCGCAGCCTCGGGATGCAACTCCAGCTCCGTGCCGAGCGCGCTGGCGGCGCACTGGCGAGTGTGGTCGTCGGGCGTGGCACCGATGCCGCCGCAGGAGAAAACGACATCGCCCGACCCGAACGCCCTTCGCAGGGTGGCAGTGATACGCGCAGGGTCGTCTCCGACATAGTCCGCATAGGCCAGAGGAATGCCGCGGGCACCGAGCAACTCGATGGCTTTCGCCAGATGCTTGTCGGCGCGCTTTCCGGAAAGGATCTCGTCGCCGACGATGATGAGACCGAACGATGGAACCATGGTCATGGCTGTTGCCCAGGAAGGGAGGTCGGAGGAACAGGAGATGGCGAGCCGCCCGGTGCACCAGGTGCCGCGGCCGCCGCCCGGCCACTGGCGCCCGAGGTCCGCAACTGCTCCAGCGCTGCCAGGCAGTAGTGCGCGAACCACAGGGAAGAAAAGGCGAATACCAGTGTGTAGATCCAGACGGCCACGGGGATCAGCACCACGAACGCTGCAGCGAACACGATGCCCGAGGCCCAGACGATGCCGGGAGCGGCACCCAGGTAGCCCGTGACCACGCCGATACCGAGCAACTGCATCCGGTACTGCCGCATGATCATCTCGCGCTCTGCCTTGTCGGCATGTTCGCCGAGTGCATCGAAAGCCATCACGCGGTAGGTCAGCCATCCCCAGATCAGCGGCGGCAACACCAGCACCAGCGGCGGAATGAACCACAATGGAATGGAAAGGACCAGCGCCACCAGCGCTGCCACGGTCGAACCCAGTGACCAGGCCACGCTGGCCAGAAAGGAGCCGCTTCCCCGGCGCTCGAGCGACGGGAACCGGCGCCGCGCGACCAGGGACACCAGCGCGGGCGCCATCAATATCGCCACCGCGAGCACCGACAGCACGACGATGACGGGGGTGATCAAAACCACCAGCAGCACGGGCGCCAGTAGCGCCGGCCCCTCCACCCCGAATCCCTGCAGCCACCCCCAGAGGAATGACAGCCACCCGGAACCCGCAAGCAGGGAACCGACGGAAGCCACCGCGCCGTCCCACCAGAGGTACCAGAACAATCCAGTCAGCAGAGCGATCACCAGCAGCGGCAGCAACGAGAGCGCGACCACCCGCGGATGCAGGCAGTAGCCCACGGCACGCCAGAACGAATCGATGAGCAGCCTCATGGACGCAAGCATAGCGCCGAAGGATGAAACCCTTCAGTCCTTGCCGGCCAGCCTCATCAATCCACGCCACTGCTGCCGCCAGAAGCCCCTGCCATAGTCGCGCACCCTGCCTTCCGAGTCTGCCTCGACCTGGTCACGGATACCGGTGGGGTCGTACCGGAGTTCGAAGTTGGCGGTTCCGAACAGCATGTCCCACCAGGGCAGAAGCACGCCGAAATTGTGCCCCCCCAGTGCCGGCGTCCGTTCCCCGTTTCTGGCGGGCCCTTCGTGACCCAGGCCGATGGAATGGTGCAAGCGATGGAAGCGCGGGCTCACCCACAAGCGTTCGCCCCACTTCCCGAACCACACCCGCAGGTTGGCGTGGTGGAAGTTCTCGCTCAGCTGGGTCACCGCCACGATGGCGACGAACTGGCCCGGCGGCACCCCGATCAATTGCGCCACGATCACGACGATCGCATCCGTCAGCACGTCGTCCAGCAGGTGGTTGCGGTTGTCGCTCCACATGGTCATCTGCCGCTGGGAATGGTGCAGCGCATGCAGCTTCCACCACCATTCGAAATGGTGCTGCCCCCGATGGATCCAGTAGTTCAGGAAGTCGAACACCACGAGGTAGATCAGCAGGCTGACCCAGGGCACGTCGGTGACGCCCGGCCAGACCTCATCCAGGTGGAACGTGCTGAAGCCCTCGACCCGAAGGGTGCCGAACAGCGAATCCCATAGCGGATCCACGCTGAAAAACAGCGCGAGCCGGAAGAGTCCCAGCCGGTGGATCAGCGTATAGAGCACATCGGTGCGAATGGACGCGCGGTCAGTCACCGGCTCCACGGGCTTCCACCGCTGCAACGGCGCGATGAGGCACAGCATGACGCCCAGTTGCAGGATACCTACCAGCAACCAGCCGGTGGCCGCGTAGCCGTCCTCCAGCAGGTTGGCCAAACCGAACGAAAACATCGCCGGCTGCACGATGGTCTCGAACAGCCATTGCTGCGCCATATCGAATACTTGACTGAGCCCGTCCATAGCCCTCGCTCCGATCCGCCGAGATCGCCCAGGTTCCCGTCACCGCACCGGATGAACGGCAATCCAGCCCTGGTACTCCGGATGCTCCCGGAGCGTGCGGAAGCAGAATCCGCGGGATTTGAGCCCTTCGATCAGGGGCTCGAGCACCGCGGGCGCCCACGGATCCTTGCGAGACCAGATACCCAGGTGCGCCAGCAGAATGTCGCCCGGCCGGATATGTTCCAGCGCCTGCTGGAGCAGCGCCGCGTTGCTGTAGCGCTCGCTCGGGAGCTCATCGCCCAGGAAGCCGGCGGGAGACCATCCCACATGGGCGTAGCCGCAGCGCTTGGCGGCTTGCAGCAGGCGAGCGGAAGTCTTGCCACCGGGTGCCCGGAACAGCGGCAAAGGCGCCTGTCCCGTGATCTCCTTCAGGCGGGCTTCCGACCTTGCGATCTCCTCGCAGTACTGCTGCGCCGTGACAGTGAACTCCCTGCCCGCCTGCGGCCCGGCCGATGGTCGCACCCGGAAGCTCGGGGATTGCGCCGAACCGGCATCCGCACGCCAATAGACGTGGTCGTAGGTATGGGATGCGAATGCGTGGCCCTCGGCAGCGCGCGCCTTCCACCAGCCCGCCCAGAAATTGCCCAGGCTGCCATCGCCTTCCTGCGTCTTCTCGTTCGCCGCGAAAAAAGTCACGAGCACATGCTGGCGCTTCAACACATCGGCGATGAGGGGAGCGACGCCCATGTGGCCCGTGTCCAGGGTCAGATAGACAGGCTTGTCGCATGCCGCGCGCGCAGCGCCGGCAGGCAGCGCCAGGGACGCGGCCACCGTACAGATGATGCAGCCCGCGCGCAACACCTGGCCCGCTCGTGGCATCCAGGCCTTACCGGGGCGCATGCTGCAGAGTCCACACACCGTGCGGAGACTTGCCCACATTGATGCGCTGAACCACCTTGCGCTCCACGGTATCGATGACCAGCATCTTCTTCGCCCAACGGGCGCTGACGTAAATCCACCGGCCATCAGGGGAGACATCCATGCAGTCCGGTCCGCCGGGGGCCGGATACACATCCACCACCTTCTGCGTGGTCATGTCGATCTTGCTGATGGTGTTGGCCACGCGATTGCTGACGAAGATGTGGCGCTTGTCGCCGGCCCCGCGGAACGCATGCGCCCCGCTACCGGTCTTGATGCGCTGGACCAGCCTGGGCTCCGCACCCGAGACATCGAACACCTCGACGCCATCGCCGCCGGTCAGCCCCACGAAGAGGAACTTGTCGTCCGTGGAACCGTAGATGTCCGCAGGCATGGGCCCCGTCTTGGTGCGCCAGCGGATCTTCTGCGTGGCAATGTCGATGGCCACCAGCTCGTCGCTGTCCTGCATGGTCGAATACACCACGCGGCTGCCACTGTCCACCCAGAGATGGCTTGGCGTGCGCCCCGTGGCCACGCGCTGAACCAGCGTCAGGTCATGGCCATCCCAGCGATAGAAATCCACATGGTTCAGTCGGTTCGCCGCCGTGATCAGCCACTTCATGTCGGGCGTGAAACGAAGGTGGTACGGATCGACGATGTTTCTTACCGTTCGCTGGACCTGCGCCGTGCGCGGATCGATGAAGGTCAGGCTGTCGGCCAGCGCATTCGCCACGACGAGCGATTTCTCGTCGGGCGTGAGATACATGTGGTGCGGCTCCTTGCCTGTGGGAATCCTCCGCACTTCCTGCCATGTGGCTGGGTCGATGATGCTGACGTCGGCGTCGAGAGAGTTCAGCACGAACACCGGAGGTGGTGTGGTTGAGGCCATGGCGACCCCGGTCCAGAAGAGGCCGGAGCACACGATCGAAAAAAGCCACCGAGGGCACTTGCGCATATTCATATCCAAGCGGCTTGCACCGCCACTACCATTTCCACTGCAACCGGTATCACACCGAAGCTCAACCTTCGAAGACCCTGCGAATATCCTCTTGCCCAAGCCACCGCCAATCCCCGGGCTGGAGATCTTCGGGAAGATGCAGGCCGCCGATGCGGATGCGGTGCAGTTGCTCCACACGATTGCCCACGGCAGCCACCATCCGCTTGATCTGGTGGTACTTGCCCTCAGTGACCGTGAGGTCGAAGACCGAACCTTGTTGCAGCACACAGTCCGCAGCGATCACCGGCTTCGGATCATCGTTCAAGACGACGCCCTGCAGTAGCTGATCCTTCTGCTGTTGAGAAAGATCATACTTGGCATGCACTCTGTAGGTCTTTTGTATTTGTTTCTTCGGGGAGCTCACGCGGTGGATGAAACCGCCGTCATCGCTCAGCAGCAACAGTCCCGTCGTATCCTGATCCAGTCTGCCGATGGTCTGCACCCCGAGGATCTTTCCCGGCCCCGGCCGCTGTCGCAGAGGATCGGGCAACAGGGTATAGACACTGGGATAGGTGGATGGCTTTTGTGAGCACTCTACGGCCGGAGGTTTGTTCATCATGACGTAGGCACGCTCGTGCCATTGCCACACCTTGCCCTGGACGTGGAATATCAGACCCTCGGGATCTATTTCCAGACTGGCATCGGTGCAAACCCATGCATCGCCGGTATCGCTTTTCTCGCGCAGTTGCACATGGCCGTGCTGAATCAGGCCTGCGCACACCCTTCTGGTGCCAAACCCTTGGGAATACAGGATTTCTTGCAACTGCAATCGCGATCTCCAAAAAGCAAAACGCCCTCAGATCTGAGTGGATCTGAGGGCGGTTTGGGCTGTAGGAGCCTGACGATGACCTACTTTCACACGGGAACCCGCACTATCATCGGCGCAAAGTCGTTTCACTGTCCTGTTCGGGATGGGAAGGAGTGGGACCAACTTGCTATGGTCATCAGGCATAAAGGGTTGCTGTCGTGCCTTTGTGGCATGACGGCGAATTCATAGAGTGAATCAGTTTGTGTTTGATTGCGTCACTTGGCATAACAACCTTGACGGTGTTGTCAAAGTTATAGGGTCAAGCCGCACGAGCAATTAGTACTGGTTAGCTTAAGCGCTTGCACGCCTTCCACACCCAGCCTATCAACGTCCTGGTCTTGAACGACTCTTCAGGGGGCTCAAGGCCCCGGCAGATCTCATCTTGAAACGAGTTTCCCGCTTAGATGCTTTCAGCGGTTATCTCTTCCACACTTAGCTACTCGGCAATGCCACTGGCGTGACAACCGATACACCAGAGGTGTGTCCACTCCGGTCCTCTCGTACTAGGAGCAGGCTTCCTCAAATCTGCAGCGCCCACGGAAGATAGGGACCAAACTGTCTCACGACGTTTTAAACCCAGCTCACGTACCTCTTTAAATGGCGAACAGCCATACCCTTGGGACCGGCTACAGCCCCAGGATGAGATGAGCCGACATCGAGGTGCCAAACACCGCCGTCGATATGAACTCTTGGGCGGTATCAGCCTGTTATCCCCAGAGTACCTTTTATCCGTTGAGCGATGGCCCTTCCATACAGAACCACCGGATCACTATGTCCTGCTTTCGCATCTGCTCGACTTGTCAGTCTCGCAGTTAAGCACGCTTATGCCATTGCACTATTAGCACGATGTCCGACCGTACCTAGCGTACCTTCGAACTCCTCCGTTACGCTTTGGGAGGAGACCGCCCCAGTCAAACTGCCTACCATGCACTGTCCCCGATCCCGATAAGGGACCTAGGTTAGAACCTCAAACGCACCAGGGTGGTATTTCAACGTTGGCTCCATGAGAACTAGCGTCCTCACTTCAAAGCCTCCCACCTATCCTACACAGATCCGTTCAAAGTCCAATACAAAGCTACAGTAAAGGTTCATGGGGTCTTTCCGTCTTTCCGCGGGGAGATTGCATCATCACAAACATTTCAACTTCGCTGAGTCTCAGGAGGAGACAGTGTGGCCATCGTTACGCCATTCGTGCAGGTCGGAACTTACCCGACAAGGAATTTCGCTACCTTAGGACCGTTATAGTTACGGCCGCCGTTTACTGGGACTTCAATCAAGAGCTTGCACCCCATCATTTAATCTTCCAGCACCGGGCAGGCGTCACACCCTATACGTCCACTTTCGTGTTTGCAGAGTGCTGTGTTTTTATTAAACAGTCGCAGCCACCGATTTTTTGCAACCGCTTTGGGCTCCCTTTGTACAAGTTCACCTACTTGCGGCATACCTTCTCCCGAAGTTACGGTATCAATTTGCCGAGTTCCTTCTCCTGAGTTCTCTCAAGCGCCTTAGAATACTCATCTCGCGCACCAGTGTCGGTTTGCGGTACGGTCGTGTGTAGCTGAAGCTTAGTGGCTTTTCCTGGAAGCAGGGTATCACTCACTTCGTCTGCAAGCAGACTCGTTATCACCCCTCATCTAAGCCCGGCGGATTTGCCTACCGGGCACGACTACAGGCTTGAACCAACATATCCAACAGTTGGCTGAGCTAACCTTCTCCGTCCCCACATCGCACTACACATCGGTACAGGAATATTGACCTGTTTCCCATCAACTACGCATCTCTGCCTCGCCTTAGGGGCCGACTCACTCTACGCCGATGAACGTTGCGTAGAAAACCTTGCGCTTACGGCGAGGGGGCTTTTCACCCCCTTTAACGCTACTCATGTCAGCATTCGCACTTCTGATACCTCCAGCATCCGTTACCAGACACCTTCACAGGCTTACAGAACGCTCTCCTACCACGCACAGTAAACTGTGCATCCGCAGCTTCGGTAACTGGCTTAGCCCCGTTACATCTTCCGCGCAGGACGACTCGATCAGTGAGCTATTACGCTTTCTTTAAATGATGGCTGCTTCTAAGCCAACATCCTGACTGTTTTAGCCTTCCCACTTCGTTTCCCACTTAGCCAATTTTAGGGACCTTAGCTGGCGGTCTGGGTTGTTTCCCTCTTGAGTCCGGACGTTAGCACCCGGTGCTCTGTCTCCCAAGCTCTACTCTTCGGTATTCGGAGTTTGCCTTGGTTTGGTAAGTCGCCATGACCCCCTAGCCAAAACAGTGCTCTACCCCCGAAGGTAATACTTGAGGCACTACCTAAATAGTTTTCGGAGAGAACCAGCTATTTCCAAGTTTGTTTAGCCTTTCACCCCTATCCACAGCTCATCCGCTAGTTTTGCAACACTAGTCGGTTCGGACCTCCAGTACCTGTTACGGCACCTTCATCCTGGCCATGGATAGATCACTTGGTTTCGGGTCTACACCCAGCGACTGGACGCCCTATTCGGACTCGATTTCTCTACGGCTTCCCTATTCGGTTAACCTTGCCACTGAATGTAAGTCGCTGACCCATTATACAAAAGGTACGCCGTCACCCTTGCGGGCTCCGACTTTTTGTAAGCATGCGGTTTCAGGATCTATTTCACTCCCCTCCCGGGGTTCTTTTCGCCTTTCCCTCACGGTACTTGTTCACTATCGGTCGATGATGAGTATTTAGCCTTGGAGGATGGTCCCCCCATATTCAGACAGGGTTTCTCGTGCCCCGCCCTACTTTTCTCTAGCTCAGTACCACACGTCTGCTTTCACATACAGGGCTATCACCTACTATGGCCGGACTTTCCATTCCGTTTTGTTAACAGTCGTGCTATCACTAGAAGGCTCCTCCGATTTCGCTCGCCACTACTTTCGGAATCTCGGTTGATGTCTTTTCCTCGAGCTACTGAGATGTTTCAGTTCACCCGGTTCGCCTCG
This sequence comes from Acidovorax sacchari, assembly GCF_042847045.1. NCBI lineage: Bacteria > Pseudomonadati > Pseudomonadota > Betaproteobacteria > Burkholderiales > Comamonadaceae > Acidovorax > Acidovorax sacchari. The sequence goes on along the minus strand of NZ_AP035783.1, from coordinate 1,713,595 downwards.
CATGACTATGTATTCATCATGCGATACCTCTTGCGAGGTGGGTTTCCCCATTCAGAAATCTCCGGATCAAAGCTTATTTGCCAGCTCCCCGAAGCTTATCGCAGGCTATCACGTCTTTCGTCGCCTATCATCGCCAAGGCATCCACCACATGCTCTTAGTCACTTGACCCTATAACTTTGACATCTCTTGCGAGACATCTCCGCTTTCTTTCAAGGACTTGCGAGGTCTTTCACCTCGCGCGTTATGCCGTAATGTGAATTCTTCTTCGGTATTGCTACCTAGAGAACAATTCGTCATTACTGAATTTCAACAAGCTTTCGCTCAATTGAACATTCGTTTTGACGCAATCAAATTTTTGTCACCGGCGGCACGGTGCAGTTTCCTGCTTTCCGCCGGCAACGCTGATTCGACTCTATGAATTTTTAAAGAACAGCCGATTGACCCGGTCTATACCGGACCAACAACAAAGAGGCCTCTCGCGAAGCCGCTTTGGTGTTAGTTTCTTCACCCTACCGCAGGGCGTATTGGTTGGTGGAGGATGACGGGATCGAACCGACGACCCCCTGCTTGCAAAGCAGGTGCTCTCCCAGCTGAGCTAATCCCCCACTGATCCTCGCATCTTATGTTCGGAAGATTTGGTGGGTCTAGTTGGGCTCGAACCAACGACCCCCGCCTTATCAAGACGGTGCTCTAACCAGCTGAGCTACAGACCCATGTCGGTTAGCACCGACTTCTTCCAACAACCGATAAGTGTGGGCGTTCAATATTGAATGCTGTTTTCCAGAAAGGAGGTGATCCAGCCGCACCTTCCGATACGGCTACCTTGTTACGACTTCACCCCAGTCACGAACCCTGCCGTGGTAAGCGCCCTCCTTACGGTTAGGCTACCTACTTCTGGCAGAACCCGCTCCCATGGTGTGACGGGCGGTGTGTACAAGACCCGGGAACGTATTCACCGCGACATTCTGATCCGCGATTACTAGCGATTCCGACTTCACGCAGTCGAGTTGCAGACTGCGATCCGGACTACGACTGGCTTTATGGGATTAGCTCCCCCTCGCGGGTTGGCAACCCTCTGTACCAGCCATTGTATG
>NZ_AP035783.1:0-1710000 GCF_042847045.1 Acidovorax sacchari | reverse complement strand
GGCAGGATGTCGATGCGCTCGCCATCGAGTTCGTAGCCAACGCAGAGCTTCAGTTCTTCCAGGCCGTCCAGCACGTCCAGCTTGGTGATGCACAGGCCGGTCAGTCCATTCACCTGGGCGCTTCTCTTGAGCAGTGCGGCATCGAACCAGCCGCACCGCCGGCTGCGGCCGGTGGTCACGCCTTTTTCTGCGCCGATGGTGCTCATGTGGTAGCCCGGGGTGCCCGGCTTTTCCCATTCCAGCTCGGTCGGGAACGGCCCGCCACCCACCCGGGTGCAGTAGGCTTTCGTGATGCCCAGCACGTAATGCAGCAGGCCCGGCCCCACGCCGGACCCTGCCGCCGCGTTGCCGGCAACGCAGTTGCTGGAAGTCACGTAGGGATAGGTGCCATGGTCCACATCCAGCAGCGTGCCTTGCGCGCCTTCGAACAGCAGGTTGGCGCCCGCCTTGTGGGCTTCGTTCAGTTCGCGGGATACGTCGGCGATCATGGGCTTGAGCAACTCGGCATGGCGCATCGCTTCCTGGTAGACCGCGTCGAACTGCACCTCTCCATCCTTCAGGTAGGGCTGCAGCGCGCTGCCGAACTGGAAGGATTCGGAGTGCAGGAAGGACTTCAGCACATGGTTGTGGAGCGCCAGCAGTTCCTTGAGCTTCGCGGCGAAGCGCTCGGGATGCTTGAGATCCTGGACGCGGAGGGCGCGCCGCGCCACCTTGTCTTCATAGGCGGGACCGATGCCACGGCCGGTCGTGCCGATCTTTTCGCTGCCGCCATGTTCGCGCGCAGCCTCGCGGGCGACATCCAGCGCGGCGTGGAACGGCAGGATCAGCGGGCATGCCTCGCTGATGCGCAGGCGGGAACGCACTTCCACTCCGGCCTTCTCCAGGCCTTCGATTTCTTCGAACAGCTTGGCCGCCGAGAGGACGACGCCATTGCCGATATAGCACTTGACCCCGGGCCGCATGATGCCGCTGGGGATGAGGTGCAGGGCAGTCTTCACGCCGTTGATGACGAGGGTATGGCCTGCGTTGTGGCCGCCCTGGAAGCGCACCACGCCCTGGGCGCTTTCGGTGAGCCAGTCCACGAGCTTGCCCTTGCCTTCGTCACCCCACTGGGTGCCCACCACGACGACGTTTCGCCCTTTGATCGCTGCTTGCATGTCAAACCTGTCTGGATTCAATGTTCATCAATATGGAAGAGGCCGCACCGCCCACTGGCCCTGCTCGAGCACCAGTTCGCGGTCGCACTGGAATTCCTGCACTTCGCTTTCATGGCCTGGCAATACGCAGACCACGGTTTCGCCCGCGCTGCGGAGCTGTGCAATGAAACGGTGGGCGTCCGGCGTGGCAGCCCAGGGGGCCTTGATCGCCGCCTTCAGCGTCCGCGGGGGCACGATGCCGACCAGTTGCTTGATATCGAGGCTGAAGCCCGCGGCAGGTCGGGTCCGGCCGAAAGCTGCGCCCACTTCGTCGTAGCGCCCTCCCCGCACCACCGCATCCGTCGCGTTCCGGGCGTAGATGGTGAAGCGGGCACCGCTGTAATAGGAATAGCCGCGCAGGTCGGCAAGGTCGAACGACACCGGGCGACCTTCAAGATGCGCAGCGATGGATTTCAGATTGGCGAGCACCTCATCGACACCGGCCACGCCGCTGAGCGCGGTCCGGGCCTCGTCCAGGACGCGGGCATCTCCGTATAGCTCCAGCACGGCGGACAACGCACGCCGGGTTGCGGACGGCAGCCCGGCCGACGCCAGGGACAGCTCGGAGGCATCCTTGGCAGCGAGTGCTGCGTAGATCCTCCGGACCGTGGCGGCATCTGCGGCGACGGGTTCCAGCAAGGTGCGGACGATGCGGGCGTCGGACAGATCGACGCTGACGCCCTCGACGCCTGCGAGGTGCAGGCAGTCGAGTGCCAGCAGCACGGATTCCAGGTCGGCCTCCATGCCGGAATGGCCGTAGATTTCCGCACCGAATTGCAGGGGTTCGCGGGTCGCGCGAGGACGGTCCGGCCGGGTGTGCAGCACGGGGCCGCAATAGCAGAGACGCGTCACACCGGACCGGTTCAGCAGGTGGGCATCGATCCGCGCGACCTGCTGGGTCATGTCGGCACGCAGGCCGATGGAGCGGCCGGACAATTGGTCCACCAGCTTGAACGTCTGGAGGTCCAGCGCCTCCCCCGTTCCGGACAGCAGGGATTCCAGGTGCTCCAACATCGGGGGCATGACCAGTTCATAGCCATAGCCCCGGGCGGTGTCGATGAGCCCTCGACGCAGTTCTTCGATGTGCCGGGCCTCCGAAGGCAGGACATCGGCAATGTGATCCGGCAGGACCCAAGCGGACATGGGAAGGGGGTGTCTGTTAAAAATGCAATTCTACCGGGCACTGCCGGTGCCGCCGTCTCGCAGCAGACGCGCGGAATGCGGCACAGGCGTGACAGGGCGATGGGATCGCCCCTTTTTTTGTCAGCCTGGGCGGCTGGAGGCGCCGGCACGGATCGGCCGGCCCTCCCGGTCGGATGGACTCAGTTGCGGGGAGCGGGGGACGCCGCGTTTCCGCGGAAGTTCTTGAAGAACTCGGAGGACGAAGGATCGACCACCACCACATCGCTCTTCTTGCTGAAGCTCGACTTGTAGGCTTCGAGGCTTCGGTAGAACTGGGCGAACTGGGCATCGCGACCGAACGCGTCCGCATAGATGCGCGCGGCCTCGGCATCGCCCTCACCCTTCAGCTTCTGGGCATCCCGGTAGGCGTTGGCGATGGTGATCTCGCGCTGCCTGTCGGCATCGGCGCGGATCTTTTCGCCCTCGGCCGCGCCGGTGGAGCGGAGTTCGTTCGCCACACGCTTGCGCTCGGCTTCCATGCGGCGATAGACCGACTCGGTGATCGCCTCGACGTAATCGACGCGGGTGATGCGGACATCGACGACGTCCACGCCCCAGGGCTTGGTGCCCTTGACGACTTCCAGGACTTCCTTTTTCACGTCCGACATGAGCGCGTCGCGCTTGGTGGCCAGCAATTCCCTGACCGTACGGCGGTTGACCTCTTCCTGGAAGGCGTTGCGGACAACCCGGTTGAGCTGCAGCGCGCCGGCGTTCTCGTCGAGGCCGACATTGCGGATGTATTCCGAGGGGTCGGAGATGCGCCAGCGCACGTACCAGTCGATCACCACCCGCTGCTTCTCGGCGGTCAGCATGGATTCGGTGTCGGTGCTGTCCAGCGTGAGCAGGCGCTTGTCGATGTATCGCACGTTCTGGAACGGCGGGGGCAGCTTGAAGTTGAGGCCCGGCTCGGTGATGACTTCCTTGATCTGCCCGAGCTGGTACACCACGCCGAACTGGCGCTGGTCCACGACGAATAGCGTGGAGCTGAGCAGGGCGAGTACCACCAGCAGGGAGGAAACGATGAATCCGACTCTGTTCACGACTGTGTCTCCCTCGGGCTAGCGGGCTTCACGGTCCCGGGTGCGGCTGGTGTCGCGCGCGCGGGGATCGATGGGAAATGCCTGGGTGGTACTGGATGGTATGGATGAGGACGACGATGCCGGAGGGGCTTCCGGGGTGGGCGCCGCCGCAGCACCACCCTGGGAGACGTTCTGCATGATCTTGTCCAGCGGGAGGTACAGCAGGTTCGAACCCTGGCGCGAATCCACCAGCACCTTGGTGACGTTCGAGTAGATCTGCTGCATGGCTTCGAGGTACATGCGGTCGCGGGTGACCTGCGGCGCCTTCTGGTACTCGGTGAGCACGGAGCTGAAGCGCTGGGCATCGCCCTGCGCCTGGGCGACGATCCGGGCCTTGTAGGCAGCGGCTTCCTCGGTGAGACGGGAGGCGGAACCGACCGCCCGGGGAATCACGTCGTTGGCATAGGCCTGGGCTTCGTTCTTCGCACGCTCGCGCTCCTGGCCGGCCTTGAGCACATCGTCGAACGCGGCCTGCACCTGCTCGGGCGGGCGCACGCCGCCCTGCTGCAGGTTGATGCCCACCACCTCGACACCGATCTTGTAGCGGTCCAGGATGGTCTGCATGAGGGTGCGGACGCGGGGCGCGATCTGGTCGCGCTCCTCGGCCAGGGCGGTATCCATGCGCATCTTGCCGACGATCTCGCGCACGGCCGTCTCGGCCACCTGGATAACAGCTTCGCCGGGGTTGCGGCTCTCGAACAGCCAGGCCCGGGCATCGTTCAGGCGGTACTGGACGGCGAACTTGATCTCGACGATGTTCTCGTCTTCGGTGAGCATGGCCGATTCGCGCAGGCCGGTGCTCTTGATGATGCTGTCCCGGCCGACGTCGGCGGAGCGGATCTGGGTGACGAACACCAGTTCGTGCCGCTGGATGGGATACGGCAGGCGCCAGTTGAAGCCGGCGTTCACCGTGGTCTTGTACTTGCCGAACTGGGTGATGACGGCCTGCTGTCCTTCCTGGACGATGAAGAAGCCGGAGCCCAGCCAGATCAGCACGGCCACCGCGGCGATCAGGCCGACGCCCACGCCAGTGTTCTTCATGTCGGGCTGGAATCCACCGCCCGATCCGTTGCCGGGACCGCGCCCGCCGCCGTTGCGGCCGCCGAAGAGGCCTCCGAGCTTGCGGTTGAGGTCGCGCCACAGCTCGTCCAGGTCGGGCGGCTGGCCCTGGGGATCGCGGCCGCGGTTCCCCCCGGGAGGCGGGTTCGGACGATCGGAATCCGGGCGGTTCGCACCATCAGCCTTGTCATCGCCGCGGCCCCAGCGGGGATCATTCAGATTGAACATGCCCCGGATCCGCCCGGGCAGCGATGCCGGACGCCAGGCGCTGAAAGGATGATTCATGCGATAGATCTCTAGTTTTCGAGAAGATGGGTCTCGCGGCATTGTGCCCAACTGGCCTCAAGGCGCTGGAAATTCAGCATCGGGGCCTGGGGTCATGGGGCTTTCGCGGGCGGCCAGTGCCGCAGCGGTCAACTGGCTGCGCAGCTCAGGCAACCCTTTCCCGGTGCGGGCACTGACGAACAGCTTCGGCAGCTGGCGCCCGTCCCACTCGTAGGTGTCCTGCAAGGCAAGCGGCTGCTGGTCGGCCGGCACGGCATCCAGCTTGTTGAACACCAGGACCTGGGGAATCTCGCCGGCGCCGATTTCGCCGAGCACTTTTTCGACCTCGGCGATCTGCTCGGGGAAATCGGGATTGGATGCATCCACGACATGCAGGAGCAGGTCGGCATCGACGGCTTCCTGCAGGGTGGCCTGGAAGGCATCGATGAGGCCGTGGGGCAGGTCGCGGATGAAGCCCACCGTGTCGGACAGGGACACGGTGCCGCCCAGTTCGGCCAGGTACAACTGGCGGGTGGTCGTGTCGAGCGTGGCGAACAACTGGTCGGCGGCATAGGCCCTTGCCTTCACGAGCGCGTTGAAGAGCGTGGACTTGCCTGCGTTGGTGTAGCCGACCAGGGAGATGTTGAAGGTGTCCCGGCGGGCACGCTGGCGCCGCTGGGTGGCGCGCTGGCGCTTGACCTTCTGCAGGCGCTCGCGGGTGCGCTTGATCGCGTCGTCGATCATGCGGCGGTCAAGCTCGATCTGGGTTTCGCCAGGACCGCCACGCGCGCCGATGCCGCCGCGCTGGCGCTCCAGGTGGGACCAGCGGCGCACGAGGCGGGTGCTCAGGTATTGCAGCCGGGCGAGTTCGACCTGGAGCTTGCCCTCGTGGCTCCGGGCGCGCTGCGCGAAGATCTCGAGGATGAGCAGGGTGCGGTCGGTGACCGGCAGTTCGAGATGCCTTTCGAGGTTGCGCTGCTGGGCCGGACTGAGGGCCTGGTCGAACAGCACTTCCACCGCGCCGTGCATCTGCGCGAGCATGCGGATTTCATCGGCCTTGCCGCTGCCGACGAACAGGGCGGCATCAGGCGCCTTGCGCTTGCAGGTCAGCCGGGCGACGGGAGCGAGGCCGGCGGTCTGGGCCAGCAGGCCCAGCTCTTCCAGCTCGGCATCGAAATGGGGAAGGCCGAAATCCACCCCCACCAGGATGACGGGAGTGGATTGCGGTTCAGGGGATGAGGATGAACTCAAGACAGCAGCCTGGACGGGGCATGCGCCCTGTCCAGGGTGTACCTACACGGGCGCAGGAGTGTCAATTGCCGGGTTCGGCATCCGCGGGTTCGGCCGTCGAGAAATTGACGGCACGCCCTGGAACGATGGTGGAGATGGCGTGCTTGTAGACCATCTGGGTGACCGTGTTGCGCAGCAGCACGACGTACTGGTCGAAGGATTCGATCTGCCCCTGCAGCTTGATACCGTTGACCAGGTAGATGGAAACAGGCACGTGTTCGCGGCGCAGTGCGTTCAGGAAGGGGTCTTGAAGAAGTTGACCTTTGTTGCTCACGATATTCTCCGTGTTCAGGAATATTGTTGTAAAGCTGCACCTTACCACAGCCTTCCGTCGCCCAGGACGAAGCGGGACATTGACGGGATGTGGACCTACGCGTCGGAGTCTTCGGCGAAGGGGTTGCGGGATGTCTTCATCTCGATGCGCAGGGGCGTGCCCACGAGGTCGAACTCCTTGCGGAACCGGCCTTCCAGGAAGCGCTTGTACGCATCGGTGACATGCTCCAGCGAATTGCCGTGGATGACGATCACCGGAGGGTTCATGCCGCCCTGGTGGGCATAGCGCATCTTCGGGCGGAACATGCCCGAGCGCTTGGGCGCCTGGAACTGCACGGCCTCCAGCAGGAGGCGGGTGAGCACCGGCGTGGGCATCTTGCAGGTGGCGGCCTTGTGCGCCTGGGCGATCGAGGTCCACAGGGGCCCCAGCCCCTGGCGCTTCTTGGCGGAAATGAAGTGCAGCGAGGCGAACTTCAGGAACGACAGGCGCGTTTCGATGGAGCGCTCGAGCATCTGGCGGCCGTAGTCGTCCACGGCATCCCATTTGTTCACCGCGAGGACCACCGCACGCCCGCTTTCGAGGATGTAGCCGGCGATGTGCGCGTCCTGGTCCGTCACGCCCTGGGTGGCATCCAGCAGCAGCAGCACGACATTGGCGGACTCGATGGCCTGCAGGGTCTTGACCACCGAGAATTTCTCGATGGCCTCGAACACCTTGCCCTTGCGCCGCAAGCCTGCAGTGTCGATGAGCTCGAACTGCTGCCCGTTGCGCTCGAAAGGCACCGAGATGGCGTCCCGCGTGGTGCCGGGCATGTCGAAGGCGACGAGGCGCTCCTCGCCGAGCCAGGTGTTGATCAGGGTGGATTTGCCCACATTGGGCCGGCCAGCGACGGCCAGGCGGATGGGCTTGTCCTCGCCGTCTTCCGGTTCGTCCTCGGGCTCGGGCTCGGGCAGGTGCAGGGCATCCAGCGCGATTTCGAGCATGCTGCGGACGCCCTGCCCGTGGGCCGCGGAGACCGGGAGGACTTCGCCCAGGCCCAGTTCGTAGAACTCGGCCAGTTGCACTCCCTCGCGCATGCCCTCGGCCTTGTTGCCCACGAGCAGGCAGGGTTTGCCGAGGCGCCGCAGGTAGTTGGCGATGTCGTGGTCCTGGGCCGACAGGCCCGCGCGTGCGTCCACGACGAAGATGACGACGTCCGCTTCCGCGACGGCCTGCTGCGTCTGCTTGGCCATCTCGCGGTAGATGCCCGACGAGGCATCGGGCTCGAAGCCCCCGGTATCGATGACGATGTATTCGTGCTTGCCCAGCTTGCCGTTGCCGTAGTGCCGATCACGCGTGAGGCCCGCGAAATCGGCGACGATGGCGTCGCGCGACTTCGTGAGCCGGTTGAACAGGGTGGACTTGCCCACGTTGGGGCGGCCCACCAGAGCGATGACTGGCTTCATCCGGACACTTTCCTCATTGGCGTGGGACCGCTCATTCGGGACGGAACCCGTAGATGCCGCCGTTGCGCGTGACCACCACCAGCGTGTCGCCTGCGGCAACGGGCGGAGCGGCCACGCCCGAGCCGTCGGTCGTCAGGCGGTTCAGGAAGGAGCCGTCCTCGCGGGACAGCAGGTGCACGAGGCCCGAATCGTCGCCCACCACCACCGAGCGCCCCAGCAGCAGGGGCGCGCTCAGCTTGCGGTAGCGCAGCTTGTCGAGCGACCAGGCCTGGGCGCCGTCGGCGCGCTTCCAGGCCACCACGGTGCCATTGCTCTCGGTGCCGAACAGCATGGTCGCGTCGCCATGGATGCCTTCGGAGCCGCTGGCAGGATGGGTCCATGCCACCGTGCCGCGGGAAGTGTCCACGCAGCCCACCGTGGCCTGGTAGGCCCGGGCGCAGACGCTGTCGCCTTCGCGGCTCACGCGGCCGAGCAGTTCCACCAGCCGCTCGACGTCGTTGGTGCCGCGCGGGCTGGCCAGCGGGGCTTCCCAGCGCACGGTGCCGTTGTCGGGGTTGAACCCCACCATCCGGCCCGACAGCCCGGCGACCAGGGTGTCGCCGACGGCGGTGATCAGGCCATCCTGGCGCAGCACCAGGGGTTCCCCGGGACGCTGCTGGTTCCAGAGCCTGGCGCCGCCCGCTGCGTCGTAGGCGGACAGCGAGCGGTCCGCCGCCAGGACGAAGACGCGGTTGCCGGCCACGAGCGGCGCCGTGTAGACCTGCGCCGCGAGTGGCTTGCGCCACAGTTCGCGGCCGCCGGACAGGACGACCAGTTGGTTGGAGCTGGTGACGACCGCGGTCCATTTGCCGTCGCTGCCCACGCCCGCGGACAGCGGCTCGCCGACCGTGGCGCGCCAGATGTCCCCGCCGGTGCGGGCATCGATGGCAGCGACCGTGCCTTCCGCGGACGCGACGGTGACCTGGGTACCGTTGACGTGGACGGACAGGGGCAGGCGGCCGATCTCTCCGATCCTGGATGTCCAGGCCTGCCGCACGCCGATCACGGGGACCACGGGCCCCAGTTCGGCGGGCTTGGGCTTGGAGGAGCCACCCCACAGGGAACACCCGGAAGCCAGCGTGGCGGCCGCCACGAGGAGGGCCAGGCCCGCGCGGCGGGCGCCGCGCTCGAAGTTGTGCTGCTGTGTCACTTTGCGGCCTCTCCGTCTGCACGCGCCTGGACGCCCAGGCTGCCCAGCTTCACCTCGACGACGCGGCGGTATTCGGTTCCGTCCTCGAGGCCCTTGTATGCCTTCTGGTACTCGGCGATCGCCTCGGCCTTCTTTCCCTGCAGCGCCAGCACATCGCCCTTGCGGTCCGCGATCATCGGATCGAACTGGGGCGGGAACTTGCCGGAAAGGCGTGCCAGGGCCTGGTCATAGGCTTTCTGGTCGATGAGCAGGCCCGCCAGCCGCAGCGAGGCGATGGCCTTGTAGCCCTCGTCGGACGCGTTGTCCGCCAGCCATTGCAGGATGGGCTTGGCCCCGTCCGGGTTGCCGCTGTCCACCATGGCTTTCGCGGCCAGCAGGCCCGCCTGCGCGGCCTGTACGGTGCCGCCGTAGCGGGACTTGAGGTCGTCGAAGGCCTGCGTGGCGCGGGCCGCGTCGCCGCTCTGCACCGCGACCTGCACGGCGTCCGACAGCGCGGCAGCCTGCCCCGACTGCCGGTTCTGCCAGTACTGGTAGCCGTTCCAGGCGGCCACACCGCCAAAGATCACGACCATCACCCCGCTGATGAGGGTGCCCCAGGCATTCCAGAAATGCTTGAGCTGGTCGATCTGTTCTTGTTCTTCGAGGTCGAGGTGTTTTGCCATGAATAAGGGTTCGCGACAGGATTAGCGGGAGGATTGTAGGGTGGCGGCCCAGGCGGGGATTTCGTCGAGGCGCCGCTCGACCTGCTCGGCGCCCTGCTCCCGCAGCGGCTTGACGGTGACCGCTCCCCGGGCCAGTTCGTCCGCGCCGAACACCAGGGCGAATGCCGCGCCGCTCGCGTCCGCCCGCTTGAACTGGGACTTGAAGCTGCCCTGCCCTTCGGCGCTGGCGGCGTGCATCTGCACGCTGAGCCCCGCCTCGCGCAGCTGGCGCAGGGCGCGCAGCACGACCGGCGCGGCGGCAGCATCCGGCACGACGGCATAGACGTCGGGCCGGGCCTCGGGAATGGCGGCGCCCTGCTCCCGGAGCAGTTCCAGCACGCGCTCGACGCCGATGGCCCAGCCGACGGCCGGGGCCGGCTTGCCGCCCACCTGGACGATGAGATCGTCGTAGCGTCCGCCGGCACAGACCGTACCCTGGGAGCCGAGGCGGTCGGTGATGAACTCGAACACCGTGAGGTTGTAGTAGTCCAGGCCGCGCACCAGGCGCGGGTTGATGGTGTAGGCGATGCCGTTGGCGTCCAGGATGGCGCGCAGGCCATCGAAGTGGGCGAGCGACTCCTCGCCGAGGAAATCCATGAGCCGGGGCGCCGACTCCACCACGGGCTTCATCGCGGGGTTCTTGGTGTCCAGGATGCGCAGCGGGTTGGTATGCAGGCGGCGCTGGCCATCCTCGTCGAGCAGGTCCGCATGGCGCTCGAAGTGGGCGATGAGCTGCTCGCGGTGGCGCGCGCGCTCCGCGGGCTGGCCAAGGCTGTTGAGTTCGAGACGCACATCGGTGAGCCCGATGGACTTCCAGAGCGCATCCGCCAGCAGGATCAGTTCCGCATCGACGTCCGGCCCTGCGAAGCCCAGTGCCTCGGCGCCGATCTGGTGGAACTGCCGAAAACGTCCGCGCTGCGGCTTCTCGCGGCGGAACATGGGGCCGGTGTACCAGAGGCGCTTGGGACCGTCGTAGAGCATGTTGTGCTCGATGGCCGCGCGCACCACGCCGGCGGTGTTCTCGGGCCGCAGGCTGAGGTGGTCGTTGTCGCCGTATTTGTCGGAACGGTCGTGGAAGGAGTACATCTCCTTCTCGACGATGTCGGTGACTTCGCCGATGCCGCGGACGAACAGCGCGGTGTGCTCCAGGATGGGCGTGCGGACGTTGCGGTAGGCGAACTGTCCCATGAGGCCGCGCACCTTGCCCTCCAGCCATTCCCAGCGGGACGACTCGGGCGGCAGGATGTCGTTCATGCCTTTGACGGCGGCGAGTTTGGCGGGCCTGGAGGCCGGGGACGGGCTGGGGGGATTGCTTGCGGACATACGTCGGAAGGTGGGGGCATGGGCCCCGGGTGCGGGCATGGCCGGCATCACGGAGCGATGCGGCACTCCTGCCCGGAGCGGATCAGAGAACTTCGGCGGTGCTGCCGAAGCGGCGGGAAATATAGTCCTCGACCACCTGCTGGAAGTCGCGGGCGATGTGCTCTCCCCGCAGGGTCATCGCCTTCTCTCCATCGATGAAGACCGGCGCGGACGGCGCCTCGCCCGTTCCGGGCAGGCTGATGCCGATGTCGGCGTGCTTGCTTTCGCCCGGACCATTCACGATGCAGCCCATCACGGCCACCTTGATCTTCTCGACGCCGGGGTAGCGGGTGCGCCAGACGGGCATCTGCGAGCGCAGGAAGTCGTCGATCTGCTTGGCCAGTTCCTGGAAGGTGGTGCTGGTGGTGCGCCCGCAGCCGGGGCAGGCGGTGACGCTGGGCACGAAGACGCGCAGCCCAAGTGCCTGCAGGATCTCGGAAGCCACGACGACTTCCTGCGTGCGGGCCTCGCCGGGCTGGGGCGTGAGCGACACCCGGATGGTGTCCCCGATGCCCTCCTGCAGCAGCACCGACAGCGCAGCCGCGGAGGCGACCGTCCCCTTGGTGCCCATGCCCGCCTCGGTCAGGCCCAGGTGCAGGGCATAGTCGCAGCGGCGGGCCAGTTCGCGATAGACGGATATGAGATCCTGCACGCCGCTGACCTTGCAGGACAGGATGATCTGGTTGCCATCGAGCCCCATGGCCTCGGCACGCTGCGCCGATTCGATGGCGGAGGTGATCAGGGCCTCGTACATGACCTGGCGGGCGTCCCAGGGCACGGCGCGCCGGCTGTTCGCGTCCATCAGGCCGGCAAGCAGCTCCTGGTCGAGGCTGCCCCAGTTCACGCCGATGCGCACGGCCTTGTTCCAGCGCATGGCCGCCTCGATCATCTGGCCGAACTGCCGGTCGCGCTTGTCGCCCTTGCCCACGTTGCCTGGGTTGATGCGGTACTTGGAGAGCGCCTGGGCGCAATCCGGATATTCGGTGAGCAGGCGGTGGCCGTTGTAGTGGAAATCGCCCACCAGCGGCACGGTCTCGCCCATGCGGTCGAGCTGCTCGCGGATGTACGGCACGGCGGCTGCCGCCTCGGGCGTGTTGACGGTGATGCGCACGAACTCGGAGCCGGCCTGCGCCAGCTCCTTGACCTGGATGGCCGTGGCGATCGCATCCACGGTGTCGGTGTTGGTCATGGACTGCACGCGCACGGGCGCGTCGCCACCGACCGTCACCACCCGGTCGCCCCAGGCGATGCGTGCCTGGCGCGACCGCCGCGGGAGCGGCGATGCCATGGCGATGGGGGATTCGGCGTTGGGAGTGTGGATCACTTATTTCACCTCGAACCGGGCAACGTTCTCGCGCGCGACGGGCGCGAGGTCCATGGGCTGGCCACGCACCAGGACCTCGGTCGCGTCGGCCTTGCCGACCACGACCGACCATGGGGGAGAGCCGGGCACTGCCACCGTTTCCCCGGCGCGCACCAGCTTCTGCAGGACGGTGCCTCCCGTCGCCGCACGCACCTGGACCCAGGAGTCCCCGCGGGCACGGATGACGAGGGCGCTCTGCGCGGCCTCGGCACTGGCGGGCGCCGATGCGGCGGCAGCGACGACCGGCGGCGCCGCGGCGGGCGTGCTGGACGCCGCCATGGCCGACGATGCCACGGGAGCCGGCGGCAGCGGCGCGCCGCCCACCAGGGTTTCCTGGCGCAGCAGCACCGGCTCGGACACCGTTCCGGCCGCAGGGGCCGAAGGTGCATCTCCGGCCTGTGCGGTCTCCTGGGCGCCCGACGGCTCGCCGGTCGCGACCGATGGCGCGCCCTGCAGGCGGTCGAACCATTCCCGGGGCACGAAGACCAGGGCCACGGCAGCCACCAGCAGGAAGGCGACGGCGAACGCGACCTTGCGCGAGCCGGAGGCCGCGGACGAGGATGCAAGCTTGGCGGACCCCGGCTTGAACGATGCGTTGATGCCATCGTGGGAGGACAGCCGGGGGGCCTGGTTCTGCGGCAGCAGCGCCAGCACGGGCGCCGCATCGATCTTGAGGGTGCGGCAGATGCTGGACACCAGGGCGCGGACGAAGACGGCATCCGGGAACACGCCGAGGTTGCCGGCCTCCAGGGCCTCGAGCTTGTGCACCGGCACCTTGAGCGACACGGCCAGCGCGGCGACATGCATGCCGGCCTGCTCGCGCGCCTGCCGCAGCATCGCGCCTGCCGCGGCGGCATCCGCCAATGCCCGTTCCACTTCCGCGCTGGAAATCTGTGCGTCCTGCGCCACCGGCTCACTCATTGAATGCTCCCCGATCGAATGCCAACACTTCCTTGGAGTCAGGGAAACGCTTGTGCAATTGTTCACCCAGCTGGCGCATCTCCAGGGCATTGCCCAGGGCGCGCTCGATCTTGATACCCAGCCAGAGCGATTCCGCGTTGGCCAGTTCACTGTTGTTCAGGCGCCGGCTGTAGAACTGCGCCCGCTTCGCGTCGCCGCGGCGGAACGCCAGCGACGCCAGGTTGTAGCCCACCACCGGGTTGCCGGCATCGAGTTCGTAGGCCTTGGCCAGCGTCTTCTCGGCCTCGGCCACCTGCCCCGCGCGCTCCTGGCAGAGACCCTGCGTCATGAGCGTCTTCGCGCGGGCGGTGTAGGAAGGCACGGCCAGCGCACGGTCGAAGAAGCGTTCGGCTTCCGCGTAGTTCTTCTGCTGGCAGCGCAGCCAGCCGTAGTTGTGCAGCAGGTAGGGCTCCTGCGGATTGATGTCGAGCGCGCGGCGGAAGCTGTCGTCGGCCGACGGCCAGTCGCCCAGGCGCATGAACACCAGGCCACGGAGGTTGTAGCCGTCCCCGAACGAGGGATCGGTGGAGATGGCCTGCTGGACTTCTTCCAGCGCGACCTGGGTCTGGCCCATTTCCAGGTAGTTGGCGGCGAGTTCCAGCCGGATGCGCGCGCGGCGGCGCAACTCAGCCGCCTCGGACGACGGGTTGGCCTCGGGCGCCAGGGCCGTCGCCGTGCTGGTGCCGGTATCAGACCGGGCAGCGCATCCGCCCAGGGCCAGCGCCAGGCACACGGCTGCGCCGGCCGCGAGGACGTGGCGGGACGCATGCCGCAGGAACGATCGGGGTTCCACCATCTCAAGCCTCCAGAACGGGGCGGCCTTCATGCCACCGGTTTGAGAACGATCGTGCGCTGCCTGGCCATGCGTTCGGCCGCCCGGGTGCGGTCCTTCACATCGCCCGCGAGCTGCCCGCAGGCCGCGTCGATGTCATCGCCGCGTGTCTTGCGCACGGTCGTAACGATACCCGCATCGCTCAGCATCTTCGCGAAAGCCGCCACCTGCTGAGGGTTGGAACGGTGCAGTCCGGAAGCGGGAAACGGGTTGAAGGGAATCAGGTTGAACTTGCAGCGCACCCCCTCCCCGCCGCGCGGGCGCACGAGGTCGATGAGCTGGCGCGCATGCTCGGGCTGGTCGTTGACGCCATCGAGCATGCAGTATTCGAAGGTGATGAAATCCCGCGGCGCGTGCTCCAGGTAACGCGTGCAGGCGTCGAGCAGTTCGCGCAGGGGGTATTTGCGGTTCAGGGGAACGAGCTGGTCCCGCAGGGCGTCGTTCGGCGCATGCAGCGACACGGCCATCGCCACGGCGCAGTCCTGGGAGAGGCGGTCCATCATGGGCACGACGCCGGAGGTGGACACCGTGAGGCGCCGCCGCGACAGGCCATAACCATGGTCGTCGAGCATGGTGCGCAGTGCCGGCACCAGTGCGGTGTAGTTCTGCAAGGGCTCGCCCATGCCCATCATGACCACGTTGGAGATGACGCGCTCCTGGGTTCCCAGGCGGGCACGCAGGGCATGCTCGGCGAACCAGAGCTGGGCGACGATCTCGCCGCTGGTGAGGTTGCGGCTGAAACCCTGGTGCCCCGTGGAGCAGAAGCGGCAGCCCACCGCGCAGCCGGCCTGCGAGGAAATGCACAGCGTGCCGCGGTCATCCTCGGGGATGAACACGGACTCGACCGCATTGCCGTCGCCGACGTCGAAGAGCCACTTGACGGTGCCGTCAGTGGATACATGCTCGCTGATGACCGGCAGGGCCGCGACATGGGCGCAGCCCGAGAGCTTCTCGCGCAGCGACTTCGCCAGGTCGCTCATCCGGGCGAAATCACTGGCGCCGCGCTGGTGGATCCAGCGGAAAAGCTGGACCGCGCGGAAACGCTTCTCCCCGAGCTGCTCGCAGAAGGCGGCGAGCCCGTCCAGGTCGAAGTCGAGAAGGTTCTTGGTCATCGTCGGGGAGCCGTTCCGGCCGGCAGGGCCCGGGGCATGGCGCAGGCGCCGTGCCGGGCCGCCAGCGGGATCAGCGTGCGTAGATGTTCAGGCCGGGGAAGAAGAAGGACACTTCCACCTGGGCCGTTTCGGCGGCGTCCGAACCGTGCACGGCGTTGGCGTCGATGCTGTCGGCGAAGTCGGCGCGGATGGTGCCGGGGGCGGCCTTCTTCGGGTCCGTGGCGCCCATCAGTTCACGGTTCTTCAGGATGGCGTTCTCGCCTTCGAGCACCTGGATCATCACGGGACCGGAGATCATGAAGTCCACGAGGTCCTTGAAGAAGGGACGCTCCTTGTGGACGGCGTAGAACTGCTCGGCTTCCTGGCGCGACAGGTGGGCCATGCGTGCGGCGGCGATCTTCAGGCCGGCGGCTTCGAAGCGGGCGTAGATCTGGCCGATCACGTTCTTGGCGACTGCGTCGGGCTTGATGATGGAGAGGGTGCGTTCGATAGCCATGGTTTTTCCTTGGATGGTGAGAAAGACTTTTGCCCTGCGGACAAAGCCCTCGATTCTAATCGGCAGGACTTGTCCACAATGTGGCAGGGCACTCAGCGCCCGCCGCGCTTCTGGAAGGCCTTGCGTTTTTGCTTCTGGTCCTGGCGGTGCCGCGCGAGGCTGTCGCTGCCGATGTAGCCCACGGAGGTCTTCATCGGATCGGGCTGGCTGGAGGCCGGCGCGTCGCGCTTGCCCCGGCCGCCAGCGGGCGGATTGAAATAGTCGCCCCGGGGCGCCGGGCCACCGGGGCCACCCTGACCACGCCCACCGCCCTTGCGCGGGCCGCTTCCCTTGCGGTCGCCCGCGGCGGCGCCCGGCCCGGCGGGGCGCGGCATGTCGGCGCCCGCGGCCTGCATCAGCGCGCGGATGTCGCGCTCGTCCAGTTCCAGCCACGCGCCGCGCTTGAGGCCGCGCGGCAGCATCATGGAGCCGTAGCGGATGCGGATGAGGCGGCTGACGGCGTGCCCCACCGACTCGAGCATGCGCCGCACCTCGCGATTGCGGCCTTCGGAGATGGTGACGCGGTACCAGCAATTCGAGCCCTCGCCCCCGCCGTCCTCGATGGAGCCGAAGGCGGCCATGCCGTCCTCGAGCTGGACGCCGTCGAGCAGGCGCTGCTTCTCCTCGTTGCTCAGGGCGCCCAGCACGCGCACCGCGTATTCCCGCTCCAGGCCGAAACGGGGGTGCATGAGCTTGTTGGCCAGCTCGCCCGCGCTGGTGAAGAGCAGCAGGCCTTCGGTGTTCAGGTCCAGGCGTCCCACGGACTGCCATTTGCCGTGGGCCAGGCGCGGGAGCTTGCGGAACACGGTGGGCCGGTTCTGGGGATCGTCGTGGGTGACGACTTCGCCGACGGGCTTGTGGTAGGCGATCACCCGGGGTGCGGGCGGATCGATGCGGTAGCGGATGGGCCGGCCGTTGACCTTGACCTGGTCCCCGTACTGGACGCGCTGCCCGATGTGGGCCGGCTCGTTGTTGACGGAGATGCGGCCTTCGAGGATGAGCTGCTCCATCTCCAGCCGGGAACCCAGTCCGGCCTGGGCCAGGACCTTGTGCAGCTTGGGCATTTCCACCTGCGGCGGCAGCACGCGCTTGGAGGGCGCGACGTCGGCGCGGTCTTCATCGGCGTCGAGCTGGCCCGAGACCACGTCGTCGAACCGGTAGCCCTCCGGCGTGGCCGGGTTCGGGCGGCCGCGCGGCCCACGCGGCGCCTGCTCCCTGCGATCCCGCGGCGGCTTCCGGGCAGGCGCGGCCGGGTGCATCCCGGGCGCAGCGGTATCGCCGTCGTCCGGGGTGGCTTCCGGCGGAGCGGGTTCGGACGCTGCCTGGGCGATGGCGGCACCATCGGCGGGCACGCCGGACACGGGATCGGGAACCGTGGCGGATTCGGGCCCGGCAGCGGGGGCCGCGGCCCGCTTGCGCGGCGCGCGGCGGGCGGGCTTCTGGGCCGCGGAGGCGCCGTCGGCTGCGGGTTGCGGGGCAGCGGCGGCTCCGTCGTGATCGGGCTCGGATGGATTCATGGCGTGCTTTCGGGAGGGACCGGAGGTTCGGGGCGCCGGGGCTCCGAATCGTCATCGGCGGTCGTCGGTGATTCTGTGGGTGCGGCGTCTTCCGGGACGGTCGAGGCGGCATCGGTGGAGTCGGGCTCCGCGGGCGAGGCGGGAGGCGCCTCGGCGGCATCCTCCGGTCCGTCGCCTCCTGGTTCCGCGGCCCCGCGCTCCAGGGCCTCCAGGACACTGGACTGGACAGCGGGATTTTCCAGCATGGGCAGCTCGTCCAGGGATTTCAGCCCCAGGTCGTCGAGAAACTGGCGGGTGGTCGCGAACAGCGCGGGACGGCCGACGGTCTCGCGGTGCCCGATCACCTCCACCCAGCCCCGGTCCTCGAGTTGCTTGAGGATCAGGCTGTTGACGGTCACGCCGCGGATCTCTTCGATATCGCCACGGGTGACGGGCTGCCGGTAGGCGATGATGGCCAGTGTCTCGAGGGCGGCGCGCGTATAGCGCGGGGGCTTCTCGGGATGGAGCCGGTCGAGGTACTCGCGCATCTCGGGCCGGCTCTGGAAACGCCAGCCCGATGCCACCTGCACGAGCTCGACGCCGCGCCGGGACCACTCCTGCTGCAGCTCCACCAGCAACTGCTTGATGGTGTCGGCGCCCAGCGCATCCTGGAAGAGCGTGCGCAACTCCCGCAGCGTCGCGGGCTGCGGCGCACAGATCAGCGCGGTTTCGAGGACCCGTTTGGCATCCACCGTATTCATGGTTCAGCGATGGCGGTTGGCGGTGCCGCTGGCCGCGGGGCACCGCACGAGGTTGGGAGGCTCCAGCGGCTGGCAGAACTCTGCTGGCCCGCCATGCAGGCCCATGCCGGAAGGGGCACGGCCCGCGAGGGGTGCGGACGGGAAGGCAGCGATACAGTTTTGTCAGCCGCTCTGGTGGCAGGCGTGGGCCGCGGGAGCGGCGGGGCATTCGATCGGGACGGCACGGCGCGCGGCGGGGCCCGATGAGGCCGGGCGGCCGGAAGGCCGCGTTCAGGCCGGATTGTAGCGTAGGCCCCAGGCCTGGAGCGCGCCGGCCATGTCGCCAGGCAGCGGCGCATGGAAAAGCAGGGGCTGCCCGGTAACGGGATGGGCGAACGCCAGGCGGTAGGCGTGCAGCGCCTGCCGGGACAGGCCCGCCGCCGGCTCGCCGCCATAGAGCGCATCGGCCACGAGCGGATGCCGCAGCCACGCCATGTGAACGCGGATCTGGTGGGTGCGCCCCGTGTGGAGCGTGCAGTGCACCAGGCAGCCGTCTTCGCACGTGTCGAGCACGGCGATGTCGGTGCGGGCCGGCTTGCCGGCATGCGCGGCCAGGTCCACCGCCGCCATGCGCAGCCGGTTGCGCGGATCGCGTCCGATGGCCTCTTCCACCACGCGGGTCTGGGCTCCCTGCCAGGCACGGTGCCCCAGGGCCAGGTACTGGCGGCTGACCTCGCGCGCGGCGATCATCCGCACGAGCGCGTCCATCACGGAGCGCTCGCGCGCGACGACCATGAGGCCGCTGGTGTCCTTGTCGAGCCGGTGGACGATGCCCGCCCGGGGCACGTTGCCGGCCCGCGGATCCAGCGCAAGCAGGCCGTTGAGCAACGTGCCGCTCCAGTTGCCGGGAGCGGGATGCACGACCAGTCCGGCCGGCTTGTTGACGATGCGCAGGTGCTCGTCCTCGTACACGGTGTCAAGCGCCATGGCTTCCGGGCGGAATGCCTGGCTCTGGGGCGTGGGCCGCAGCTCGACCGAGAGCACGTCGCCGGCCTGCACGCGGGCCGACGGCTTGGCCGCCGCGCGGCCGTTGACCAGCACCCCGCCCTCGCCCAGCAACTGCTGGAGATAGCTGCGGGAGAACTCGGGCACGAGTTCCGCCAGCGCCTTGTCGAGCCGGGCACCGTGCTGCGCGGGGGATGCCTGCACGACCCGGGTTTCCGCGGCGTCGGAGCCGTCTTCCGCCTCGGCCGGATCGTCCGCCAGGCCCTCGGGGAGGCCATTGGCGGATGGGGGCGCGACGGGACTCAACGCGCGGGCAGGTAGCGCGCCGGGTCCACGGGCTTGCCCTGGCGGCGGATCTCGAAGTGCAGCTTCACGCGGTCGGTGTCGGAACTGCCCATTTCGGCGATCTTCTGGCCGCGCCGCACCGACTGGTCTTCCTTGACCAGCAGCGTCTGGTTGTGGGCGTACGCCGTCAGGTAGGTGTTGTTGTGCTTGAGGATCACCAGGTTGCCGTAGCCGCGCAGGCCCGCGCCGGCATACACCACGCGCCCGTCGGCCGCGGCCAGCACCGGGTCGCCCGCCTTGCCGGCGATGTCGTAGCCCTTGTTGCGGGCCTCGTCGAAGCCGGCCACCAGCGAGCCCGACGCCGGCCAGATGAAGGCCATGTCGTCATCGCCGCCACCGGCAGCCGGGGCGGGTGCCGGAGCCGGCGCTGCCGCCACGGCGGATGCACCGCTGCGCGGCGCGCTCGCACCGGACGCCGCCGGGGCGGGTGCGATGGCGGTGGAGGTCACGGGGCGTGTGACCACGCCGGTATCGGCGGCCACCTGCGCGGGCGGCGTGGTGCCGGGCGGCACGACCCGCAGCACCTGGCCGACCTCGATGAGGTTGGGGTTGTCCAGGTTGTTCCAGCGGGCGATGTCCTTCCAGCTCTGGCCGGATTCGAGCCCGATGCGGATGAGGGTGTCGCCGGGCTTCACGCTGTAGTAGCCGGGCTTGCCGGCGTTCTCGGCCCCCGGCAGGGGCTTCGGCGGCGTGCCGACGACGACGCCGGACTGCGGCGCAGTGGACGAGGAAGATGCGGCGGTGCCGCGGTCTTCCACCGGAGCCCTGTTGACGCGGGTTCCGCAGCCGGCCAGCACCACGACCGCCAACGCCACCGAACTCCAAGCCACAAGACCACGCGATACCAGCATAAGCAATTCCTTCAGGCAATCCCCGATTTTAGGGGGACAAAATGTACGGCCTCCAACGTGCTCTGCTGAAGCCCGTGGGGAGTCCTGTCGATCACGACGAGGACCTGCCGCCCGCCCGCCGCGGCCATGGGGGCGACGAGGCGCCCTCCCACGGCGAGCTGTTGGACCCAGGCGTCGGGAATGGTTTCACCGCCCGCGGCGGCGATGATGGCGGCATAGGGTGCGCCCTTGGCGTAGCCGGCCATGCCGTCGCCCAGGATCAGGTGCGCATTGGTCAACCGCCAGGGGCGCAGATTGTCGCGGGCCTTCTCATGCAACGCGCGCAGCCGCTCGATGGTGTACACCTCCCGCGCCACCCGGGCGAGCACCGCGGCCTGGTAGCCGCATCCGGTGCCGATTTCCAGCACGCGCCCCAGGCCGCCCGCGCGGGCGCCCTCGGCCCCCAGCAGCAGCTCGGTCATGCGGGCCACGATGCTGGGCTTGGAGATCGTCTGCCCGAGACCGATGGGCAGGCTGGTGTCCTCGTAGGCCTGGTTGACGAGCGCGGTGTCCACGAAACGGTGCCGCTCCACCGAGCCCATGGCCTGGAGCACGGCGGGCGACGTGATCCCGCCGGCGGCGAGGCGCTGCACCATGCGCGCGCGCACGGCGGCTGAATCCAGCCCCAGTCCGTGCGGCACCGGCCCGGCCGCCGGACCACCTCCGGGCAGCGGGGCGCGCGCGGGCGCCGGTGCACGTGGCGCGCCGGGCGCGGGCGGCGTGTCGAGCCGAGCGGGAAAACCGGGCCGCCGATGCATCACAGCGCCCCGGCGGCCTCGGCCGATGGCTGGGCGAGGCGCCCCGCCGTGTCGGACCAGTACGCCAGGCCCTCGTGGTCGGTCAGGTCCACCTTCAGGGGGGTGAGCGCCACGTGGCCGAGCGCGGTGGCGTGGAAATCCGTGCCCTCGGAGTCGTCCTTGGCCGGGCCGGCGCCGCCGATCCAGTACATGCGCTCGCCGCGCGGGCTCTCCTGCTCGATCACCCGCTCGGCCGCATGGCGCCGGCCCAGGCGGCAGACCTTCACCGGGCGCAGTTGTTCGAAAGGCAGGTTGGGAATATTGACGTTCAGCAGCCAGGGCACCTCCCCGACCAGGTGCTGCGCGTGCATCTGCTCGATCATTTCGCGCGCCTTGCGCGCGGCCGACTCGATTTCGCCCCACCCCTTGTCCACCTGGGAAAAGGCGATGGCCGGCACGCCGAACAGGTAGCCCTCCATGGCCGCACCCACGGTGCCGGAATAGATGGTGTCGTCGCCCATGTTGGCGCCATTGTTGATGCCGGAGACGACCAGGTCGGGCCGGAAGCCCAGCAGCCCGGTGAGCGCGATGTGCACGCAGTCGGCGGGGGTGCCGTTCACGTAGCGGAAGCCGTTGGCCGCCTGGTGGACGTACAGGGGCGAATGCAGCGTGAGCGCGTTGGACTTGGCACTGTTGTTGTGCTCTGGAGCCACCACGTCGACATCGACGCCGGGGATCTCGCGCAGTGCGGCATGGAGCGCCACGATGCCCGGCGCCTGGTAGCCGTCATCGTTGGAAAGAAGGATCTTCATGGGGTCGCTGAGGGCGGAGTGCGCGAAGATTGTAGGGCCCGCCCCACGGAAGGCCGCCGGCGGGGGGCCGTCGCTCCAGGGACATCGCCCCCGCCCACCGGGCGCCTATGATGCCCGCGCAACCACCGAAGGAGACTCCGCATGCATGCATGGCTTTGCACCCAGCCCACGGGCGTGGACAACCTCGCCTGGACCGAGCTGCCGACGCCCGTCCCGAAGCGTGGCGAGGTGCTGATCGAGATCCGCGCCGCGAGCCTGAACTTCCCCGATCTGCTGATCGTGCAGAACAAGTACCAGATGAAGCCCGATCCGCCGTTCGTGCCGGGCTCGGAGTATGCCGGCGTGGTCCAGGCCGTGGGCGAAGGCGTGGAGCACCTGCGCGTGGGGCAGAACGTGGCCTGCCTGACGGGAACCGGCGGCTTCGCGACCCATGCCATCGCGCCCGCGGCGCTGTGCATGCCGCTGCCGGACGGATTCCCGCACGTGGACGCCGCGGCCTTCATCATGATCTACGCCACGTCGCACCATGCGCTGGTGGACCGGGCGCAGCTGCGGGCCGGCGAGACGGTGCTGGTGCTGGGCGCGGCCGGTGGCGTGGGCACCGCGGCCATCCAGATCGCCAAGAAGATGGGCGCACGCGTGATCGCGGCGGCCTCCTCGGACGAGAAATGCGCGCTGTGCCTTTCGACCGGCGCCGATGCGGTGATCAACTACAGCGCGGAAAACCTGCGCGAGGCGATCAAGGGCCTCACGGACGGCAAGGGCCCGGACGTGATCTACGACCCCGTGGGCGGAGACTTCACCGAGCCGGCCTTCCGTTCCATCGCCTGGCGCGGGCGCTACCTGGTGGTGGGCTTCGCGGCCGGCCCGATCCCCTCGCTGCCCCTGAACCTGGCGCTGCTCAAGGGGGCATCGATCGTCGGCGTGTTCTGGGGCGAGTTCTCCCGGCGCGAGCCGAAGGCGAACGCGGCCATGATGGCCGAGCTGGCGCGCTGGTACGGCGAAGGCGCGGTCAAGCCGGTGATCGACCGCACGATGCCCATGGCCCAGTTGCACGCAGCCTACGAACGGATGGCGTCGCGGGCCGTTCAGGGCAAGCTGGTGCTGGTGAACTGACCTTGCCGCGGCGGCCCGGCCACGGCGCCGCGTGCCGCTCCGCCGAACCGCCGCGGCGGCCTGCGGGGCCCCTGCGGCCGTGCTGTTCAAGGCGTCCGCCGTCTGTCACACTCGGGACCCCATCATCTGCCGTGCATGCCCGATGGCCGACCGCCCCCCTTCAGAGATCGCGCGAGAAACCCTCAAACAGCTGGCAGCCCGTCGCCTCGCGCCCACCCCGGACAACTACCAGGCGCTGTACGAGGAGATCGCCGGCACGCGCACGGCCCCGACCTTCCCTGACGCCCAGTTGCGCCACATCCTGCGGGTGCTCCCCGGCCAGACGCCCGCCCAGAAGCGGCTGCTCGGCCAGTTCGAGACAGCCATCGAGCAGGCGGACTGGTCACTGATGCAGGGCGTTCTGGTGGGCTATGCGAACCTCGGCCTGCATGCCGGTGGCGCCACCCCCGTGGAGACGGCCCCGGCGCCGCTGACGGCCGCCCCGGCCGGCGCCGCCACGGTGCTGCCCGAAGACATGGCGGAGCAACTGGCCCGCCTGATCGACAACACGCTGCCGGCGCTGGGCGAGGACGATGCGCGCGTCCACGAGCTGGCGGCGCAGCTCACGCAGTTCCTGCGCCAGCCCGCACCGCCGGTTTCCACGCTGGCGCTGATGCTCAACAACTTCAGCTACCGGCTCTCCTTCGCCACCGAGGACCAGGCGGCGATCCGCTCCGGCCTGCTGACCCTGCTGCACATGGTGTTCGAGAACATCGCGGTGCTGAGCCAGGACGACCACTGGCTGCAGGGGCAGGCCGAAGCCCTCAAGGCAGCCTCCACGCCGCCGCTCACGCTGCGCCGGCTGGACGACGTGCAGCGCCGGCTCAAGGACGTGATCTTCAAGCAGAACGAGGCGCGGGAGCGCACCGTGCAGGCGCAGCAGCAGATGAAGGAGCTGCTGGCCACGTTCATCGAACGGCTCGCGCAGATCACCGCGTCCAGCAGCACCTACCACGAGAAGATGGAGCGCTGCGCCGAGCAGATCGGACAGGCCACGAGCCTGGACCAGATCACGCCGCTGCTCGAGGAGGTGATGGGAGCGACGCGTGCGATGGCGCTCGACACGCGCCTGACGCGCGATGAACTGCAGGAATTGCGCGAGCGCTCCGAGGCGAGACACGCCGAGATCGCCAAGCTGCAGGAAGAACTGGACCGGGCCAGCGCCCAGGCGCGGCACGATCCGCTGACCGGCTCGCTGAACCGCAAGGGCCTGGACGAGGCACTGGAACGCGAAGTGGCCCGCGCGCTGCGCAACGACGCGCCGCTGTGCGTCGCGCTGCTGGACCTGGACAATTTCAAGGCCATCAACGACCGCCTGGGGCATACGGGCGGGGACGAGGCGCTCAAGCACCTGGCGGGCGTGACGCGCGAGGTGATGCGTCCGCAGGACCAACTCGCCCGCTACGGGGGCGAGGAGTTCGTGATCATCCTGCCGGACACCGTCCTGGCCCAGGGCGTGGAAGCCATGGCCCGCCTGCAGCGCGAGCTGACCACGCGCTACTTCCTCAAGGACCAGGAAAAGGTGCTCATCACCTTCAGCGCCGGCGTGGCGCAGCTCGCGCCGCAGGAGACGACGGTGGAAGCGATCCGGCGGGCGGACCAGGGCATGTACCTCGCCAAGCGCTCGGGCAAGAACCGTGTCATGGCGGCCTGACCCGACCCGGCAGGCCATCGACCGCCGCACGCTGCTGCGGCTCGCGGCCGCGCTGGCGGCGGCCGGCACCCTGCCCCGCCGGGCATGGTCCTCACCCGGCTGGGGCACCGACCCGTTCGCGCTCGGCGTGGCGAGCGGAGACCCGGCCCCCGATGGCTTCGTGCTCTGGACCCGGCTGATGCCGCCGGAGCCCGGCGGCGCGGCCGGACCGGCGACGGTGCGCTGGGAGCTGGCGCACGACGACCGGTTCCGCCGCATCGTGCGCCAGGGCACGGCCACGGCCCTGCCGGAGCTGGCGCACAGCGTGCATGTGGAGCTGCGCGGGCTGGAGCCGGGGCGCTGGTACTTCTACCGCTTCCTGCACGGCGACGCCGCGAGCCCCACGGGCCGCACGCGCACCGCGCCTTCCCCCTCGGACCCGCAGCCGCATCTGCGCCTGGCATTCGCCTCCTGCCAGCGCTGGGAGCACGGGCATTACGCCGCCTGGAACGACGTCTGCCGCCATGCGCCGGACCTCGTGCTGTTCCTGGGCGACTACATCTACGAATACGCGAGCCCCGCCGATCCGGCGGGCCTGGCGCGCGTGCATGCGCTGCGCCACGCGCGCACGCTGGCCGACTTCCGCGACCGCTACGCGCTGCACCGCAGCGACCCGGCCCTGCAGGCGGCCCACGCCGCCGCCCCCTGGCCCGTGACCTGGGACGACCACGAGGTGGAGAACGACTACGCCGGGCTGTCGGGACGGGAGCCGGACGCCGCCTTCGCCGACCTGCGGGCCGCGGCCTACCAGGCGTACTACGAGCACATGCCGCTGCGCGCGGCGGCGCTGCAGGCCGGCGGCGGGCTCGGCGGCCTGCAGCTGTACCGGCGCCTCGCCTGGGGGCGGCTGGCCCGCCTGCACCTGCTCGACGCGCGCCAGTTCCGCAACCGCCAGGCCTGCCGCCCGCCGGGCGCCGGCGATGCAGGAGCGGTGCGGCCCGCCCACTGCCCCGAGCTGGCAGACCCGTCGCGCAGCTTCCTCGGCATGGAGCAGGAGCGCTGGCTGGACGCGGGGCTGGCGGAGGATGCCGCGCCGGCCGGCGATGGAGGCCGCCCGCGCTGGAGCGTGATCGCGCAGCAGACGCTGTTCTCGCCGCGCCGCACGCCCTCCGGACGGCAGGGCACCGACAGCTGGGACGGCTATCCCGCGGCGCGCGAGCGGCTGCTCGCGTCCCTCGCGGGCAGGTCGCCGCGCAATACGGTGTTCCTCGGCGGGGACATCCACCAGAACTACGTCTGCGAAGTGCGGGGCCCCGCGCCGGATGCCCCCACGCTGGCCAGCGAGTTCTGCGGCACCTCCATCAGCTCGCGGGCGGGCACCACGCAGGACCGGGTGGACGCCATCGCGCGGCTCAACCCCCACGTGCTGCTGGCGCGCAGCGACCTGCGCGGCTGGGGCCTGGCCGACGTCACGCCGCAGCGCTGGACCACGGTACTTCGGACGGTGGACGACCCGCTGCGGGCCGACAGCGCCTGCTCCACCCTGGCGCGCTTCGTGGTGGAAGACGGCCGTCCGGGCCCGGTACGGGACTGACGTACCCGCTTGTAACAAAGCCGCCACGGACCGGGGCGGGCCGATAGGATGCCCGGCGTCACCCCGAGATCATTCCACTGCACGACGCGAAGGAGGCGTACCCGCATGACATTCCCGTCCACCCGCCGCACCGCCCTGGCCCTGGCCGCCGCCACGGCCCTGCTGGCCGCCTGCTCCACCGCCCCGCAACTCGCCTATTCGGTGCCGGACCAGCCCGAAGGTTCTTCGGGGTACACGGAGAAGCCCGGCTGGGCCACGCGCCAGTTCGCGGTCGCCGCGGCCAATCCGCTGGCCACCGATGCGGGCTACCAGGTGCTCAAGGCCGGCGGGTCGGCCATCGACGCGGCCATCGCGGTGCAGATGGTGCTCACCCTGGTCGAACCCCAGTCCAGCGGCATCGGCGGCGGCGCCTTCCTGCTGCACGCCGCGGGCAGCAAGGTGGAGGCATACGACGGGCGCGAGACCGCCCCCGCCGCCGCCAACGAGAACCTGTTCCTCGGCCGGGACGGCAAGCCCATGCCGTTCCACGACGGTGTGGTCGGCGGCCGCTCTGTCGGCGTGCCCGGTGCCGTGCGCATGCTGGAGATGGCGCACCGCGAGCACGGGGTGCTGCCCTGGGCACAGCTGTTCGAGCCCGCCATCCGCCTGGCCGAAGGCGGCTTCAAGGTGAGCGCCCGCCTCAACAGCCTGCTCGCCAACGAGAAATACCTGGCGCAGGACCCGGCCGCGCGGGCCTACTTCTTCGACCCTGCGGGCAAGCCCTGGCCCGTGGGGCATGTGCTGCGCAATCCGGAACTCGCGGCCGTGCTGCGGGCCATCGCGCAGAACGGATCGAAGGCCCTGCTGGAGGGCGAGGTCGCCCAGGCCATCGTGGCCAAGGTGCAGGGCCATCCGACGAATCCCGGCCAGCTGAGCCTGGCGGACCTGGCGGGCTACCAGCCGAAAAAGCGCGAAGCCCTGTGCAGCGACTACGCCGTGGCGGCCCATGCCTACCGCATGTGCGGGTTCCCGCCGCCCGGCTCGGGGGCGATCGCCGTGGCGCAGATCCTCGGCATCCTGCAGCAGACACCCGCGGCCGGCATGCCGCTGCAGGCCGGCCCGAACGGGCCGCAGGACCTGCAGCCCGGCGCCGACTGGCTCTACTACTACAACGAGGCCGCGCGCCTGGCCTTCGCCGACCGCGGGCTCTACGTGGCCGACCCCGACTTCGTGCAGCCGCCGGCGGACAGCTGGTCGAGCCTGCTCGATCCCGCCTACCTGGCCCGGCGCGCGCGCCTCATCGGCCCGCAAAGCCTGAAGGTGGCCCAGCCCGGCACGCCGGGGGCCGTGAAGACGGCCCTGGCGCCGATGCCCGACCAGATCGAGCACGGCACCAGCCACATCAGCGTGGTGGACGCCCGCGGCAATGCGGTGGCGATGACGACGACCATCGAGGACCAGTTCGGCTCCCGCCAGATGGTCAAGGGCTTCCTGCTGAACAACGAGCTGACCGACTTCAGCTTCGCGCCCCGCGATGCGGCCGGCCAGCCCATCGCGAACCGCGTGGAGCCCGGCAAGCGCCCCCGCTCCTCCATGGCCCCGACCCTGGTCTTCGACAAGGCCACCGGCCAGCTCGCGGCGAGCGGCGGCAGCCCGGGCGGCGCTCTCATCATCCACTACACCGCCAAGACGCTGTACGGCATCTTCAACTGGGGGCTGACGCCGCAGCAGGCCATCAACCTGCCGAACTTCGGCAACCTCAACGGCCCCACCATGCTGGAGGAAAAGCGCTTCCTGCCCTCGACCGTGGAGCAACTGCGCACGCGCGGCGCCGAGGTGCGCGAGATGAACATGACCAGCGGGCTGCAGGCCATCACCCGCGCCAACGTGCACGGCCAGCCGATGTGGCTGGGCGGCGCGGATCCGCGCCGCGAGGGCATCGTGATGGGCGACTGACCGGCCCGCAGCCCATCGGCCACGGTCGAGCTAGCACATCGCATGCACAGTGCCAAGCCCCGCGCGGCGGGGCTGTGGTTTTGGCGGCGCGCGCCCGCCTGAAAATCGCTTGCACCCACGGAAGAGTCGCCCGGAGAATGCTGGGCGATGGCGACACGGCGGCGGCCTGCGCAGCCGGCCTCCGCCACGGACCAATTTCCGCGAGGACGGGGAGAACACATGGGCAAGCGTTTCTGGGCAGCATTCGCCACCGTGCTGGTGTTCTGGGCAGCGCCCGCCACTAGCCAGACCGCCGCGCCGCTGCGGGCCTGGAACATCCATCCCGACGGTTATCCGGTCACCGAGGCGATGAAGAGCTTCGCCGCCGAGGTACAGGCCGGCACCCAGGGCCGCTACCGCATCCAGATTTACTCCGATGCCGCCCTGGGCGACCAGGCCAAGGCCGTGCAGATGCTCAAGGCCGGCGAGATCGACGCCGCGGAATTCAACATGGGCCCGCTCGCGGAGGCGGTGCCGGCGCTGCAGGCGTTCAACCTGCCCTTCCTCTTCAGCAACGCCGCACACATGTTCCGCTACCTGGACGGCCCGATGGGCGACCGGCTCGCGGAGAAGCTCAAGGCGTCCGGCTACGTCGTGCTGGGCTGGTACAACGGCGGCGCCCGCTCGTTCTACTGCGCCGACAAGCCCATCACCCGCCGCGAGGACCTGGCGGGCCTGCGCATCCGCGTCCAGCAGGTCGATTCGCACATCGAGATGGTGAAGCTGCTGGGCGCCACGCCGGTGGTCGTGCCCTACAAGGAAGTGGCCGAAAGCTTCCGCACCGGAAAGATCGACTGCGCGGAAGGCAACATCGTCTCGTACGAATCCACCGGCCAGTACAAGCTGGCGAAATACATGCTGCTGGACCAGCACATGATCGCGCCCGAGGCCCTGGTGGTTTCCACCCAGCTGTGGAAGCGGCTGAACGAGGACGACCGCAAGGTCTTCCTGAAGGCCGGCAAGGACTCCGCGCTGCTGATGCGCGGCCTCTGGGAAAAGCGTGAACTCGCGGCCCGCACCGCGCTGGCCAAGGAGGGCGTGCAGTTCGCCCCCGTGGCCGACTTCTCGCCCTATGTGCGCCGCATGGCCCCGCTCTACAAGAAGTACACCGACGACCCCGAGGTGCGGGGCGACCTGCTCACCATCATCTCCAACCAGTGACGGGGGCTCAGCCGAGCCCGAATCCCATCGCCATGCCCGCGCCGCCGCGTGCCCGCGCCCCGGACATCGCGCGCAGCGCCGCCGGTGGCGCGCCCATGCCACCCGCACCGCCTGGCAGCGCATCCGCCGCATCGCCGAAGCCGTTCCCGAAGCCTGCGCCCTCCGGCCATTGCACGGCGGGCAGCGCCTCCAGCGCGGGGCGCGCGAAAAGGTAGCCCTGGTACAGGTGGACGCCCATGGCCCGCAGGGGGCGGAGTTCGTCCTCGGTTTCCACGCCCTCGGCGATCACCGCGATGCCCAGCGCCTCGCCCATCGAGACCACGCCGCGGGCGATGGCCTGGCGCACCGGGTCGGCGCCGATGCCGCGCACCAGCGCCATGTCGATCTTCAGCATGTCGGGCTGGAAGTCCGCCAGCAGGCCCAGGCCCGCATAGCCGGCACCGAAATCGTCGATGGCCGTGCGCAGGCCCTGGCGCCGGTAGGCACGCAGGATGCGGTTGAGGTGCTCGCGGTCGTGGGCGTTCTCGTGCTCCGCCACCTCGAAGATGATGCGCTCGACCGGAAAGCCGTTGCGCCGCGCGGCCTCCAGCGTGACCTGGATGCAGGACTCGGGCTGGTACACCGCATTGGGCAGGAAGTTGATGCTCAGCCGGCAGTCGATGCCCAGCCGGGCCGCCAGCTCCACCGCGCGCACCCGGCAGGCCTGGTCGAACGCATAGCGGTTGCCGTCGTTCACGCGGGCCAGCACCGAAGCGGCCGAACTGCCGTCGGCACCGCGCACCAGCGCCTCGTAGGCGAACACGCTGCCGCCGTGGCGCAGGTCCACGATGGGCTGGAAGGCCATGGTGAAGTCGAAATCCAGCTCCGCGGCACCGTTGCGGCACGCGGAGCAGGCGCGGGTGGAAGGAGCGTGCGCGTGCATGGAAGTCAGGGGAGCATTCCCGGGAGTTGCCCAGGCAGCTTAGTGCAGCCGCGCGCCTGCGCGGGGGCCTCGGCCGCAGCAAGCGGTGGCGTCCTACGCTGGCGCCCGGGCCCCACGGCCTGGCGCGTGCGGCACTTTCGGATATCGAACCCCGCCCGGCACCAGCCCCGGAGCCCTGTCATGCTATCGATTAAATAGCACCACGAGATACAGGGAGCGGCCGGCGGCATTCCGGCGAAAATCCCCGCGTGTCCATCCCCCAGTCCTTCATCCAGGAATTGCTTTCGCGCGTCGATGTGGTCGATGTGGTCGGCCGCTACGTGCAGCTCAAGAAGGGCGGGGCCAACTTCATGGGGCTGTGCCCCTTCCACGGCGAGAAGTCGCCCTCGTTCAGCGTCAGCCCGTCCAAGCAGTTCTACCACTGCTTCGGCTGCGGCAAGAACGGCAACGCGATCAGCTTCCTGATGGAGCATGCCGGCATGGGCTTCGTGGAGGCCGTTCAGGACCTGGCACAGCAGGTGGGGCTGCAGGTGCCGCAGGACGATGTCTCCCCGCAGGAGCGCGAGCGCGCGGCCGCGCAGCGCCAGAAGCAGGCCACGCTCACCGACGTGCTGGAGAAGGCGGGCGAGGCCTACCGCCGCCACCTGCGCGAGTCGCAGCGCGCCATCGCGTACTTCAAGGGGCGCGGCGTGTCGGGGGCGATCGCCAAGCGCTACGGCCTGGGTTACGCGCCCGAGGGCTGGCGGTCGCTCGCCAGCGTGTTCCCCGAGTACGACAACCCGCTGCTGCACGAGAGCGGCCTGGTCATCGTGAACGAGGAAGACGGCAAGCGCTACGACCGTTTCCGCGACCGGGTGATGTTCCCGATCCGCAACGTGAAGGGCGAATGCATCGGCTTCGGGGGCCGGGTGCTGGGCGACGACAAGCCCAAGTACCTCAATTCGCCCGAGACCCCCGTCTTCCACAAGGGGCGCGAGCTCTACGGCCTGTTCGAGGCGCGCACGGCCATCCGCGAACACGGCTACGCGCTCGTCACCGAGGGCTACATGGACGTGGTCGCGCTCGCGCAACTGGGTTTCCCGAACGCGGTCGCCACGCTGGGCACGGCGTGCACGCCGGACCATGTCCACAAGCTTTTCCGCTTCACCGACACGGTGGTCTTCAGCTTCGACGGCGACGCGGCGGGCCGGCGCGCGGCGCGCAAGGCACTCGACGGCGCCCTGCCCTACGCCACGGACACACGCAGCGTGAAGTTCCTGTTCCTGCCCGCCGAGCACGACCCCGACAGCTTCGTGCGCGCGCACGGCACCGACGCGTTCGCGCGGCACGTGCAGGGCGCCATGCCGCTGAGCCGCTTCCTGGTGGAGGCCGCCGGCGAGGGCTGCGACCTGGGCCTGGCCGAAGGCCGCGCCCGCATGGCGGCGAACGCCCGGCCGCTGTGGACCGCCCTGCCCGACGGCGCGCTCAAGCGCCAGCTGCTAGGCGAATTGGCTGAACTGGCCCAGCTCACGTCCGCCGATCTTTCGGACCTCTGGAACCAGGCCGCCGCACAGGACGCCGGGCGGCACGGTGGCGGCGCCCGGCAGCAAGGCGCCGCAGCAGCGCAGGGAGCGCCGGCCGCCGATGACGCGCCTCCCTGGGGCGGGCCGCCGGACGGCGGTGGCTGGGCACACGCGCAGGACGATGGCTACGGACACGGCCAGGGCAACATGGGCCCGGGCACGGGCAGCCCCAAGCCCTGGCGCAAGGACGGCGGCGACTGGAAGGGCAAGGGCAAGTGGCGTGGCCGCGGCGAGGATCAGCGCCCGCCGCAGCCGCCCCTGCCGTCCACGCCCGCAGCGGGGCGCGACGACCACGCGGCCCGGCTGCTGCTGTCGCACATGGAATTCCTGGAAGACCTCTCGCACGAGGACCACGCCACGCTCTGCGCCCTGCCCGCGCCCCACGGCCCGCTCTTCACCTGGCTGGAGGCGCAGTGGCACGAGCATGGGCCGCAGACCTGGGCCGTGCTGCGCGAGAGCCTGCGCGGTCACGACGCGGAGCCGCTGGCGGTGCGGGTGATGACCGGCTCGCACGCCCAGACCGAGGGCGACGCGGCCGAGCTGCGGACCGAACTGCGCGACCTGCTCGACCGCATGCTGATGGAGGACATCAAGCGCCAGGAGAAGGAACTCATCCTGCAGGCGGCGACCGATCCGTCCGCGCTGGAGAAGTACCGCGCGCTGCAGCAGCGGCGGCAGTCCCTGCTGGGCATCGCACCCGCGAACTTGAAAAAGGCGGGCGGGCTATAATATAGGGTTCATCGGCAAGAGCGACAGCAGCACCTCCGGGCCGGGCAACCGTGACACACACGCACACCGCCCCCCACACCGCAAGGACTGCACACCAAATGATCGCCCACACATCTTGCCCACGGGGGCCCGCCCCTCGAACCGCGGAGGCACCGCCTTCGCCCCGCCACCCGCGCCGGTAACCGACGCGCTTGCGTTTTCTTTGTGTGTCCGTTTTTGAATCTGAGGTCGTACATGCCCGCTCAAAAGTCCGCGAAGTCGCCCAAGTCCGCCCCCGATACCGCCGCGAAGGCCGCCTCCACCTCGAAAACCGCGACCCAGGCCGCTCCTGCCGCAAAGAAAGCTCCATCCGTGCCCGTGAACAAGTCCGCCGACAAGCCCGAAGCCTCCGAAGAAACCACCGCCAAGAAGGCGAGCCGCGCGAAGGCCGCGGCCCCTGCGGCGGCCGATGACGACGAAACGCCCAAGAAGCGCCCCGGCCGCCCGGCCAAGGCCGCCACCGCCGCTGCTGCCGGCAAGGCCCCCGCCAAGCGCGGCCGCAAGCCCAAGGCCGCCGAGGACGATTCCGCGGGCGACGACGCCGACCTGTCGGACATCGAATCCGAACTCGAGGGCGAGGTCGAGGCCGAGCCGGCCGAGGCGGCGCCCACCGCCGAGAAGGTCAAGCCCCTGCGCATGAAGATCAGCAAGGCGAAGGAACGCGCCTTGATGAAGGAATTCGGCCTGGACGACACCGTCCTGTCCGAGGAAGACCTGGCCAAGCGCCGCTCGCGCCTGAAGGCCCTGATCACGCTGGGCAAGACCCGCGGCTACCTGACCCAGGTCGAGATCTCCGACCACCTGCCCGACAAGCTGGTCGATGCCGAGACCATGGAAGTCGTGGTCACCATGCTCAACGACATGGGCGTGGCCGTGTACGAGCAGACGCCCGATGCCGAGACGCTGTTCCAGAACAACGTCACGCCCACGGCCACCACCGTCGAGGAAGCCGAGGAAGAAGCCGAGGCGGCCCTCTCCACCGTGGACAGCGAATTCGGCCGCACCACCGACCCGGTCCGCATGTACATGCGCGAGATGGGCACGGTGGAACTGCTCACCCGCGAGGGCGAGATCGAGATCGCCAAGCGCATCGAAGGCGGCCTGCAGGCCATGATGGAAGCCATCAGCGCATCGCCCGCCACCATCGCCGAGATCCTGGCCATGGGCGAGGAGATCCGCGAGGGCAAGGTCGTCATCTCCACCATCGTGGACGGCTTCTCCAACCCCAACGAGGCCGACGACTACGTGGCCGAGGAAGACTTCGACGAGTTCGACGAAGAGGACGACGACGACGGCAAGGGCGGCTCCAAGGCCCTGACCAAGAAGCTGGAAGAGCTCAAGAACGAAGCGCTGCGCCGGTTCGACAACCTGCGCGGGCTCTTCGAGAAGATGCACAAGATCTACGACAAGGAAGGCTATGGCACGCCGGCCTACATGAAGGCCCAGCACGCCATCTCGGCCGAGCTGATGACCATCCGCTTCACGGCCAAGACCATCGAGAAGCTGTGCGACATGGTCCGTGCCCAGGTGGACGACGTGCGCAAGAAGGAGCGCGAGCTGCGCCGCATCATCGTGGACAAGTGCGGCATGCCGCAGGAAACCTTCATCAAGGACTTCCCGCCCAACCTGCTGAACCTGCAGTGGGTCGAGAAGCAGGCCACCGCCGGCAAGCCCTGGAGCGCCGTGCTCGCGCGCAACATCCCGCCGGTGCAGGAACTGCAGCAGCGCCTGATGGACCTGCAGTCCCGCGTGGTGGTGCCGCTGTCCGAGCTCAAGGACATCAACAAGCGCATGAACGAGGGCGAGTCGGCCTCGCGCGACGCGAAGAAGGAAATGATCGAGGCCAACCTGCGCCTCGTGATCTCCATCGCCAAGAAGTACACCAACCGCGGCCTGCAGTTCCTCGACCTGATCCAGGAAGGCAACATCGGCCTGATGAAGGCGGTGGACAAGTTCGAATACCGCCGCGGCTACAAGTTCTCGACCTACGCCACGTGGTGGATCCGCCAGGCCATCACGCGCTCGATCGCCGACCAGGCGCGCACCATCCGCATCCCGGTGCACATGATCGAGACCATCAACAAGATGAACCGCATCAGCCGCCAGCACCTGCAGGAGTTCGGCTTCGAGCCCGATGCGTCCATCCTGGCCGCGAAGATGGAGATCCCCGAGGACAAGATCCGCAAGATCATGAAGATCGCCAAGGAGCCGATCTCCATGGAGACGCCGATCGGCGACGACGACGACAGCCACCTGGGCGACTTCATCGAGGACGGTGCCAACACCGCCCCGATCGACGCTGCCATGCAGGCCGGCCTGCGCGACGTGGTCAAGGACATCCTGGACGGCCTCACGCCGCGCGAAGCCAAGGTGCTGCGCATGCGCTTCGGCATCGAGATGTCCACCGACCACACGCTGGAGGAAGTGGGCAAGCAGTTCGACGTGACCCGCGAGCGCATCCGCCAGATCGAGGCCAAGGCCCTGCGC
Source organism: Acidovorax sacchari (assembly GCF_042847045.1). Lineage (NCBI taxonomy): Bacteria > Pseudomonadati > Pseudomonadota > Betaproteobacteria > Burkholderiales > Comamonadaceae > Acidovorax > Acidovorax sacchari. The sequence continues at coordinate 1,674,876 of NZ_AP035783.1, read as the reverse complement.
AAGCTCAAGCATCCGAGCCGCAGCGACAAGCTTCGCAGCTTCATCGACTCGCTCTGATCCGCGCCGCACCGCGCCGCACAAGGCAGCCGCCTGCGGCCGCCCTGCCCCCCAAAAAAAGCCCCGAGCCCACCGGCCGGGGCTTTTTTCATTTCATCACGACTCCCGCACCGTCCTCCGCTCGACTACGCCTGGACACGCGCTACCAGGTTTATCAACAACCTAGGCGAGTCCAAGACATGCCGGTGCTTTCCGAAACTTGATCCATCAACCTGGCCGGAATGTGGGGCTACCGGCCCGGCGGCAAGGCGGCCCGCCTGATCAGCGGCGAGGACATGGGCCAACTGTTCCGGCGCCTCGACCGTCCGAGCCTGCATTTTTAGGCCTATACTGACTGTTAGTCATTATCATCCGCATCTGAAGGGTGCGACTGTGGAACATGTCGAGCAGGAGGTGATGCATGGAACGAGGCCATCCGGCCGCCGCCACAGGCGCGGTGAGGCCGGCACTGCGCCCGGTGTTGCCGGGGCTGGCGGCCGGCACGCTCGCGGCGGTGCTGTCCGGCCTGGCGATGCTGGGCGCGCTGTGGTGCCTGGTGCGCTGGATCGGCGCGCCGTCGAGCGGTTGGGTGCTGGCCGCGATCGGCGCCTGGGTGGCCAGTGCGCTGCTGGCCGCGGGCGGTTCCTGGCTCTCGCACGCGGCCGAGGCCGCCTTCGCCGCGCGGCTGCGGCGGCAGGTGGCGGGCCATCTGGTGCGGCTGCCTGCCAGCACGCTGGCGCGGCATGGCGGCGACGCCCTGCGCCGGCTGGTCGCGGACGACATCGCAGCGCTGCACCACATGGTGGCCCACCTGCCGGCCGAGGTGGCCAGTTTCGCGGTGGTGCCGCTGGCCTCGGTCGCGCTGCTCGTGGCGCTGGCCGGGCCGATGGCGCTGCTGGCCCTGCTGCCCGGCGTGCTGGCGGCGCTCTATTACCTGCTGCTGATGCCGCGCGCGGCCGCGTACAACGGCGCCGAGCGCATGCGGGTGATGCACGACATCACCGCGGCGGTGGACGACTATGCGCGCGGCATCCGCGTCAACCGCATCTACGGTGCGCAGTCGGGTGCCTTGGCCGCGTACCGCGAAGCCGCACGCCGCTTCACCGGCGGCATGGTCGCCTGGGTCGCCCGGGTGGCGCTGCCCGCCTCGTTGGCGACGGCGCTGATGCAGGCGGTGGCCACCTTCGCCATCGCCTATGCGGTGGCCTGGCGCCACGACGCCGCCACCCTGGCCGCGGCGCTGCTGTTTAGCTTGGCCATCGTGAACCCGGCACGGCGGCTCGGCCATGGGCTGGACTACGTGGCGGTGGGCCGCGCCGCGCTGGCACGCATCGCGGCCGTGTTGCGCGAACCGGTGTTGCCTTGCGGCACGGCGCCGGCCATTGGGCAGCCCCTGCTCGATGCCGACGGCGTGACGCTGGCGCTCGGCCCGCGTCCGCCGATCGAGGGCTTCACCCACCGCTTTCGCGCTAGCGCGATCACCGCCATCACCGGTCCCAGCGGCGTGGGCAAAAGCACGCTGCTGCGCACTCTGGCCGGGCTGGAGCCGGTGCACGGCGGCACGGTCCGGCTCGGGGCCATCGCCATCGGCCAGCTCGACGAAGGCGCGCGCCATGCGGCAGTCCTGCTCATTCCGCAGGGCGGCGATGTGCTGCAGGCGACGGTGCGTGAGAACCTGGCCCTGGGCTGCCCCGAGGCGGACGATGCGCGCCTGCTGTGGGCCCTGCGGCAGGCGCAGATCGAGGTGCCGCTGGAGGCCGACGCCACGCGCCTGTCCGGCGGCGAACGCCAGCGCGTGGGCCTGGCGCAGGCCTTCCTGACCCCCGCGCCGGTGATCCTGCTGGACGAGCCCAGCAGCGCGCTCGACGCGGCAACCGCCACGCGCCTGATGGCGGCGCTGCGTCAGCTTGCGCAGGAGCACGGCAAGACCCTGGTGGTGGTGACCCACGATCCCGCACTGGCCGCCGCGGCCGACGAGCAACTGCTGTTGCGGGCCGCCCGTGCCGAAGGAGAAACGCCATGACCCGTCCCCCCAGTCAACCGACGTCCCCGCGCCGCCAGCTCATGGCCGTGGGCCTGGGCTGGATCGCCGTTGCGGCGCTGGAAGCCGCCGCCTATGCAGTGCTGGCCTCGGCCATCGCCTGGCACGGATCGCCCGGTCCGGTGCTGGGCATGGCCGCGCTGGCGCTGCTGGCGACCGTGCTGGTGACGCGTTCGGGCTTCTTCGCCGGCGCCCGGCTGGCCGGTGGCCTGTACGAGGCGCTGGGCGATGCGTTGGCGCGTGCGCGGCTGTCCTGGTTCACCGATGCGCACCGCGCCCAGGTAGCGCTGCTGGCGGGACGCAGCATCCCCGGCTTCATGAGCGTGCCGGCACACCAGTTGCAGACCTTCCTGCATGCGCCGCTGCTGCCGCTGTTTCTGGTCGTGGGCATCGGCCTGTTGGCCGGGACGCGCGTGGCGCTGATCGCGACGCTGCTGCTGGCGCTGGCGTTGCTGGCGCAGGTGCTGGCCCAGCGCGCCCTGGGCCGTGCCGACGCCCGGCGCCACGCGGCCGAGCAGGCCTCGGCACAGGCCACGCTGGAACTGGTCGATCACCTCGAACTGCTGCGCACCGCCGCCGGGCCGGCGCGCGCGCTCGACCGCCTCGAACAGCGCTGGCGCCACCAGGAAGGCAGCACCGCCCGAACGACGAACGCCGCCGCCGGCGCCGGCCTGGTGGCGACGCTGGGCAGCGTGCTGCCGCTGGCCGGCCTGGCGCTGGTGCTCACGCTCGGCGCGCCCCGTGATCCGGCCCTGCTGCTGGCGCTGCTCGTGCTGATGGCGCGTGCCGCCGCGCCGCTGGAAGGGCTGGCGGCGGCTGCACTCGGCATCAACGACCTGCGCGCCGCCATCGCCGAATACCGTCAGGCCACGGAGGCGCCGGCACTGCCCGAACCGGCCGAGGGCGACGCCGCCCAGCCACAAGGCCATCACCTCAGCGTGCAGGGCCTGTCGCAGCCGCCGGTGCTCGCGGGCATCGCCGCCGACATCCCCGAGGGCGCGCGCATCGCCGTCACCGGCCCCAGCGGCAGCGGCAAGAGCACGCTGCTGGGCCTGCTGATGCGCTTCGACGATCTGCAACAAGGCCGCATCCTGCTGGGCGGCGTGCCGCTAGACCGCATGCGCTATGCCGACCTCGCCGACCGCATCGCCTACGTGCCGCAGGACGCGGTGGTGTTCACCGGCACGCTGGCCGAGAACATCCGCCTGGGCCGGCCGCAGGCCAGCGACGGGGAAGTTGAGCGGGCGGCGCGGCAGGCGGCGCTGGGCGCGGTGCTCGACCGCTCGCCGCAGGGCATCCACCAGCCGGCGGGCCACCAGGGCGCGGCGCTGTCGGGCGGCGAGCGCCAGCGCGTGGCGATCGCGCGAGCCTTGCTCAAGGCCGCGCCGATCCTGGTGCTGGACGAAGCCACCGCCGCGCTCGACGAGGCCACCGAGCGCGAGATCGCCGCCGTGGTGCGCACGCTGCCGGCCACCGTCATCTTCGTCACCCACCGCGATCCCGCCCTCTGGCAACCGACCCAGACCCTGGCGCTGGCGGGCGCCGTTTCCACTTGTTCTCTTCAAGGAGCATCCGCATGATCCGTCACGATCTCTCGCACTGGCCGCTGGTCCTCACCGTGGCGCAGGGGCCCTCCTCCCTGCCCGAGATGCAGCGCTTCATCGACGACTGGGCCGGCTGGCTTGCGCGCGGCGAGCCCTTCGCCACGCTGCGCGTGTTCGCCGACGCGCCATCGCTGGAGCACCCGGCCGGATCGGGGCCGCTGGCCAAGCAGTGGCTGCAGCAGCAAGGCGAGGCCATCCGCCGGCAGGTGCTGGGCATGGCCACCGTGGTGCCGGCCAGCGAGTACGAGCGCCTGCGCAAGATGAACGCCGAGAAGCTGTTTGGCGTGCCGGCATCCACCTTCGCCGAGCTGCCCGCCGCGATCGACTGGCTGCACGAGCGCGTCTACCGTCCGCACAATCTGTCTTTCGATGGCCCGGCGCTGCGCGCCGCGGCCGATGCCTTGCTGACTCCCACACCTTGATCCCCACACCATGACCCGAGACCGCCGGTCCCAGCCCGCCGCCAAGACCGTGGCTTCTCCTTTGGCCCAGGCCGCGCGGCCGGACGAGGCGCCGCCGCGCCGCCGCACCCGCGCGCCGCACATCCGGCGCGCGGCGCTGATGGATGCGGCCGAGCAGCTGTTCCTCTCCAAGGGAGTGGCCGCCACCAGCGTGGACGACATCGTCGCCGCCGCGCAGGTGGCCAAGGGCACCTTCTACCTCTACTTCGCCTCGCGCGACGCGATGCTTGGCGCATTGCAGCAGCGCTTCATGCAGGGATTCTGCGAGCGCCTGGACAAGGCCCTGGCGCGCCCGGCGGCCGACGACTGGGACGGCCGCCTGCGCGCATGGTTCGAGGCCGCGCTCGATGGTCTGCTGGGGCAGGTGATGCTGCACGACATGCTGTTCCACGACGTGCGCCCGGACGAGCGGGAATTCATGATGGGCAACCCGGTGCTCGATCAACTGGCGCAGTTGGTGCAAGCCGGCGCGCGGGCCGGCGCGTGGCAGGTGGCCGATGCACGGGCGATGGCGGTGATGATGTTCTATGCCATGCACGGCCTGGCCGACGACGCCGTGGCGTGCGGGACCGCGCGCCGGCGCAAGCCGATGGTGCAGTTGCTGACGCGGACCTTCTCCCGCGCCCTGCGAATGAATGAGTCAGAACCATGACACCGTACCGCCGGCCTTCATGCGTTCTTACCGTCCCGTCGTGGCAGGGGGCCCCTGTCCCTGACGCTGCTTGGCGTTTTCTCCATGCCCGGCGTCAAGCTGCGGCAGCGGAGAGGCGAATCCTGTTGATCGGATTGCCTGTTGTGCTGCCTGCTGGGCGAGACGTCCAAGCATGAGCGGATCGAACCGCGGGACTCCGGCGCCTGCAGGGTGTCCGGGAGTTACCGCCCCCCCGGCTTCGGCGGCGCATCGCCGAGCCAGCGGCGCGGGCCCGGGCCATTCAGGCCGGAGCGATCGCCGGGGTTGGCCAGCTGACACTTCCTCATCGACAGGCAGCCACAGCCGATGCATTCGTCCAGGCCGATGTCGAGCGCCCGCAACTTGGCGATCTGCTGCGCCACCCGCTGCTTCCATTGCCGCGAAAGGCGCTTCCAGTCCTCACCCACAGGCACGCGGTCCTTGGGCAGGCCGGCCAACTCGGCCGCCACTTCGTCCAGGCTCAGGCCGATCTTCTGCGCGAACACGATGAAGGCCACGCGCCGCAGGACCGAGCGCGGATAGCGCCGGTGGCCGCTGTCGACGCGAACCGATTCGATCAGCCCGCGTGACTCGTAGAAGCGCAGCGCCGACGTCGCGATGCCACTGCGCTGCGCAATCCAGCCGATGGTGACCAGGGGGTCGGGCGCCGATGTCTTCATGCCAATACTCCTTGACTTAAAGCTTACTTCAACTTTTATATTTTGTGACCACTCGCCTGGCGGACGTTGGAAGCGGTCTGCGCCGGACCGCACCGCGCGGCGCACTTTTCGGAGAAATGAAGATGGTCAGATCTACCCGACGTCGAGGGGGCCTGGGTGTTGCGATGGGCTTGCCGATGGCGGCATGCCTCGTTCTTGCGGGCTGCGATCCGCACGGCACGGCGGCAACCCCGGCCGCTCCGCCGCCGCAAGTCAGCGTGGCGCCCGTACTGGTGCGGCCGGTGCAGCAGTGGGACGCCTTCAATGGCCGCATCGAAGCGGTCCAGAGTGTGGACGTACGCCCACGCGTCAGCGGCACGGTCGAGCGTGTCGCCTTCGCCGACGGGCAGGAGGTTCGGCGCGGCGACCTGCTTTTCGTGATCGACCCGCGCCCCTTCCGCGCGGCGCTCGCCGGCGCGCAGGCGCAGCTCGAGCGCGCCCGCGTGGCCGCGCGCCTGGCGCAAGCCCAGGCGCGGCGTGCGCAGACGCTGATCGACAGCCATGCCATCTCGCGCGAAGACTTCGACAACCGCATGGCGGGACAGGAGCAAAGCCTCGCGGAGGAGCGCGCGGCGGCTGCGGCCGTGACCACCGCGCGGCTGAACCTGGATTTCACCAAGGTGCGCGCGCCGATCGCCGGCCGCGCGAGCCGCGCGCTGTTCACGCCGGGCAACCTGGTCCAGACCGACCGGGATCTGCTGACCACGCTGGTCTCGCAGGATCCTGTGCGAGTCTCCTTCGAGCCCGACGAGCAAAGCTATCTGCGCTACCTTGAACAGGCGCGCACCGGCACCGGCCAGACCGTTCGCCTGGGCCTGGCCAACGAGTCAGGCTTTCCGCACCAGGGTCGGCTGGATTTCATCGACAACCGCGTGGACTCCGCGACCGGCACCATCCGCGCGCGCGCCGTGCTACCCAACCCCGAGCGGCGTTTCACGCCCGGGCTGTACGCGCGCGTGCAATTCGATGGCGGCGCCTTGCCCGATGCCGTGCTGATCGACGAACGCGCTGTGCTGACCGACCAGGACCGGCGGTACGTCTACACCGTGGGCGCCGATCACAAGGCCGTACGCAAGGATGTGCAACTCGGCAGCTCGGTCGGCCGGCTGCGGGTGGTCCGCGCAGGCCTGGCAGCGGGCGACGAGGTCGTGGTGGATGGCCTGCAGAAGATCTTCTACCCCGGCATGGCCGTGCAGCCGGTGAAGGTGGCGATGGAGTCCTCGCCGTCCGGGCCCGGAGCCTCCGCCCTGCCTGCGGCACCGGCCGGCAAGTAGGAGGACCACCGCATGGACTTCTCCAAATTCTTCATAGACCGGCCGATCTTCGCCATCGTGCTCTCGGTGCTCATCTTCGCGCTGGGCCTGATCGCCATCCCGATCCTGCCCTCGGGCGAATATCCCGAGGTCGTGCCGCCCAGCGTGGTGGTACGCACCAACTACCCCGGTGCCAACCCGAAGGAAATCGCCGAGTCGGTCGCCACGCCGCTGGAAGAGGCGATCAACGGCGTCGAAGGCATCATGTACATGAAGTCGGTCGCCGGCTCCGACGGCAGCCTCGCGCTGACGGTGACCTTCAAGCCCGAGGTGGACGCCGATGCCGCCGCGGTGCGCGTGCAGAACCGAGTGAGTCAAGCGCAGGCACGCCTGCCCGAGGCGGTGCGGCAGTTCGGCATCACCACGCAGAAGCAGTCTCCGACGCCGTTGATGTACGTCAGCTTCTATTCGCCCGATGGCCGCTACGACTCGCTTTACCTGCGCAACTACGTCAACCTGAACGTCAAGGATGCCCTGTCGCGGCTGACGGGCATCGGCGACGTGGGCGTGTACGGCGCGGGCGACTATGCGATGCGCATCTGGCTCGACCCCAACCGGCTGGCCGCGCGCGGCCTGACGGCGGGCGACGTGGTGCGCGCGGTGCGCGAGCAGAACGTGCAGGTCTCCGCCGGCCAGCTCGGTGCCGAACCGGCGCCGAAGGACAACAGCTTTCTGTTGTCCATCAACGTGCGCGGCCGCCTGCGCAGCCAGGCCGAGTTTGGCGACATCGTGCTCAAGAGCGGCGACGCCGGGCAACTGGTCCGGCTGGCCGACGTCGCGCGCATCGAACTCGGTGCGGGCGACTATTCGCTGCGGGCCCTGTACAACGGCAAGCAGCAGGCCACGGTGGGCATCTACCTGTCACCCGGCGCCAACGCGCTGGCGGTGGCCGATTCGGTATATGCCAAGCTCGACGAAGTGGCCAAGGCGCTGCCCGAGGGCGTGGCCTATCGCGCCGTGTGGGATCCGACCGTCTTCGTGCGCGAATCGATCAAGGCCGTTCAGCACACGTTGATCGAGGCCGTGGTGCTCGTGGTGCTGGTGGTGGTGCTGTTCCTGCAGACCTGGCGCGCTTCGGTGATTCCGCTGGTGGCGGTGCCGGTGTCGATCATCGGCACTTTCGCGGGCCTGTACCTGCTGGGCTATTCGATCAACACGCTCACCCTGTTCGGGCTGGTGCTGGCCATCGGCATCGTGGTGGACGACGCCATCGTGGTGGTGGAGAACGTCGAGCGCTACATCGAGCATGGCCTGCCGCCGCGCGAGGCGGCCCACCGCGCGATGCGCGAAGTCTCCGGCCCGATCATCGCCATCGCGCTGGTGCTGTGCGCGGTGTTCGTGCCGATGGCCTTCATGAGCGGCATCACGGGGCAGTTCTACAAGCAGTTCGCGGTCACCATCGCCATTTCCACGGTGATCTCGGCGGTCAACTCGCTGACGCTTTCGCCGGCGCTCGCGGCCAAGCTGCTGCGCGCCCGCGGAGCGCCCAAGGATGCGTTGACACGTGGCATGGAGCGTATGCTCGGCGGGGCATTCGGCGCCTTCAACCGCTTCTTCTCGCGGACGGCCGGTGGCTACCAGAATACGGTCTCGCGCACGCTGGCGCGGCGCGGGTGGGTCTTCGTGGTCTATGCCCTGCTGCTGGGCGCCACCGCGCTGCTGTTCAAGACGGTGCCCGGCGGCTTCATTCCCACGCAGGACAAGCTCTACCTCTTTGCGGGCGCCAAGCTGCCCGAGGGTGCCTCGCTCGCGCGCACCGAGGCGGTGACCCGGCAGCTCAACGATCTGGCGCTGCAGGTCGAAGGCGTCGACAGCGTGACCGCCTTCGCGGGGCTGAACGCCTTGCAGCAGGTGAACACCCCCAACGTCACCAATTCCTACATCACCCTCAAGCCCTTCGGCGAGCGAACGCGCAGCGCACAGCAGATCACTGCCGAGCTGGCCCAGCGCTTCGGCGACGTGCAGGCCGGTTTTGCCTATGCGCTCATGCCGCCGCCGATCCAGGGGTTGGGCAATGGGTCGGGCTATTCGCTCTATCTGCAGGACCACGCCGGCCTGGGCTATGGTGCGTTGCAGGACGCGTTGTCGGCTTTCCAGGCCGAGGTCGCCAGGACGCCGGGCATGCGCTACCCCGTCAGTTCCTACCAGTCCAACATCCCCCAGCTGGCGGTCGATATCGACCGGGCCAAAGCCAAGGCGCAGGGCGTGTCGCTCACCGATGTGTTCGAGGCGCTGCAAACCAACCTGGGTTCGGTCTACGCGAACGACTTCAGCCTGTTCGGCCGCATCTACCGCGTGATGGTGCAGGCCGACAGCGCGCACCGGCAGCAGCCCGCCGACATCGGCAGCCTGCAGGTGCGCAACGCGAAGGGCGCGATGGTGCCGGTCGCCGCGCTGGCCAGTGTCACGCCGACCTACGGCCCCGACCCGGTGGTGCGCTACAACGGCTTCCCGGCCGCGGACCTGATCGGCGATTCCGATCCGCGGGTGTTGTCCTCGGCACAGGTGATCGAGAAGCTGCAGCAGATCGCCGACAAGACGCTGCCGCGCGGCATCACCCTGGCGTGGACCGACCTGAGCTACCAGCAGGTCACGCAGAGCCAGGCGGCGCTGGTGGTGTTTCCGCTGGCGGTGGTGCTGGCGTTCCTGGTGCTGGCCGCGCTGTACGAAAGCTGGAGCCTGCCGCTGGCGGTGGTGCTGATCGTGCCGGTGTGCCTGTGCGCCGCGCTGCTGGGCATGTGGCTCAGCGGCGGCGACAACAACGTGTTCGTCCAGGTCGGCCTGGTGGTCCTGATGGGGCTGGCGTGCAAGAACGCCATCCTGATCGTCGAGTTCGCGCGCGAACTGGAGATGGGCGGCATGGACACCGTGGCCGCGGCGCTGGAGGCCTGCCACCTGCGGCTGCGCCCCATCATCATGACCTCGGTGGCCTTCATCGCCGGCTCGGTGCCGCTGCTGCTGGGCAACGGCGCGGGCAGCGAAGTGCGCGTGGCCACGGGTGTGACGGTGTTCTCCGGCATGCTGGGCGTGACCCTGTTCGGCCTGTTCCTCACCCCGGTGTTCTACGTCGCGCTGCGCAAGCTGGCGGGTACGCGGCTCGCCCGGCATGGCAACGTGGAGGTGGACCATGCGTAAGCCATCCCTGTTGCGTCCCCTCGGTGCCGCTGTGCCCGCGCTGCTGCTGGCCGCCTGCGCGGTCGGCCCGGACCATCGCACGCCGCCTGCGCCGGCCGACCTGCCGGCGCGGTTCGCGCGGGCGGGCGCCGGGGCGAATGCCTCCCAGGCAGGCGATTCAAAGGATGAGATGGCGGCGACGGCCGCAACGCCTGCCGAATCGGACCTCGCGTTCTGGCGCAGCCTGGGTGATGCGCGACTCACTGCATTGCTCGAACAGGCGCTGGCGGGCAACCTCGATCTGGCAAGTGCCCTGGCGCGCTACGACGGCGCGAATGCGCTGTTGCGCGAGTCCGGCTTCGACCGCCTGCCCACGGTGACTGCCAACGCGCAGGCCAGCCGCACCCGCCGGACCGCCAGCGAGGCCGCGGGCCAGCCGCGCACCGTTGAGCGCGTAGGCGGCGCCATCCAGGCCAGCTGGGAATTGGACTTGGTGGGCCGCGTGCGCCGCAATGTGGAGGCGCATGGCGCCGACGCCGCGGCCAGTGCGGCCGATCTCGACGCGCTGCGGATCGCCATCGCAGGCGAAGTAGCCGCCACCTACGTCGAGTTGCGCGGCCTGCAGGAGCGCTTGCGCGTGGCGCGCGAAAACCTGCGGACCCAGCAAGCCACGCTGGATCTGGTCGTGGCACGGCTTGCCGCGGGACGCGGCACCGACTTCGACGCCGCGCGCGCCCGTGCGCAGATGGAAGAAACCGCTGCGCGCCTGCCGGCCCTGGAAGCGCAGATCGCCGTACGCCAGCACCGGCTTGCGGTGCTCACCGGCCGCACCCCGCAGGCGCTGATCGCGCTCCTGGATGAGCCTGCCCCGCCGCTGTCTCTGCCCCCGGATGTGGACCCCGGCACGCCCGCTGCGCTGCTGCTCCGCCGGCCCGACGTGCGCGCGGCCGAGGCGCGCCTGCACGCAGCCACGGCGCGCGTCGGCGTGGCCACGGCGGATCTCCTCCCGCGCCTCAGCCTGGGCGGTCTGGTGGGTACCTTCGCGCCGCACGGCAGCGGGCTGTGGCACGGAGTGAGCGAGACCCACAGCGCCTTGCTGGGCATCGATTGGTCCTTCCTCGATGTGGGCCGGGTGCGGGCGCGCATCGCCGCGAGCGAGGCCGATGCCGGGGCTGCGCTGGCCGCCTACCAGCAGGCCGTGCTGCGCGCGCTGGAAGACACCGAGAACGCCCTCGTGCAATACAGCCGGACCCGTGCCGAGGACGGCCATCTGGCACAGGCCGCGCACGAGAGCGACGCCGCCCTGCAACTGGCACGCACGCGCATGCAGGCGGGCGATATCGGCCTGTTCGAAGTGCTGGACACCCAGCGCAGCCAGCTCGCCGCGCAGGATGCCTGGGCCGACAGCCGCATGCGCAGCCTGCGCGCGGCGGTGGCGCTGCACCAGGCACTGGCTGGCGGCTGGCCGCTGCAGGCAACCGTCGCCTCGGAGGACCTTAAGCCTGCCCGTGCCCCGAGAGCAGTGGATACAACGAGAGCACCAGCAGGACCGCCATCGCCACATTGAAGGTACGCAGGTGGCGCGCGTCGGTCAGCCAGCGGCGCAGCGTAGTGCCGAAGGCGGCCCAGACGGCAACGCTCGGTGCATTCACCGCCGCGAACAGCAGTGCGATGACCGCCACCGCCAGCAGGCCGCCGTCGGCCGGCACGTAGGCGGCGATCGCACCGATGGCCATGATCCACGCCTTGGGGTTGACCCACTGGAAGGCGGCGGCCTTCCAGAATCCGAAGGGTTGGCTTGGCGCCGCCGCTTCCTGCATCGGCTCGGCGGTGGCGATCTTCCAGGCCAGCCACAGCAGGTAGATCGCGCCGATCACACGCAATGCGGTGAACGCCGAGGGATAGACGAGAAACAGGCGCCCCAGTCCGGCTCCCACGCCCAGCACCATGGCGGCGAAGCCGAGGCTGATGCCCAGGATATGCGGCACGCTGCGCACAAAGCCGTAGTTCAGCCCGGACGCCAGCAGCATCGTGTTGTTGGGACCGGGGGTGATCGAGGTCACGAACGCATAGGCGGTGAAGGCAAGCAGAAGATCGGTCGTCATGAGGGCTCGGGTGCGTCCTTGGAGATGAGATGGAGTATCGGGGGGAAGCAGGCTCAAGGTGGGCACGAAAGTCGCTCAGCCCAGGCCCAGTTCATGCCGGCGCTGGACGATGCGGCTGACCAGTCCGTAGGCGACCGCCTCCTCGGCCGGCATCCACAGGTCGCGTTCGATGTCCTGGCGGACGCGTTCGATGGGCTGGCCGCTTTCGCGCGCGATGACCTGGGCGATGCGCTCGCGGGCCTTGATGATCTGCTCGGCCTGCAGCGCGATGTCGCTGGCCGGGCCGCCGGCGCCGCCACTGGGCTGGTGGATCAGGAAGCGCGTCTGCGGCAGGCAGAAGCGGCGCTCGCGCGGCGCGCCCAGGTACAGGTGGGTGGCGGCACTGCCGACCCAGCCGGTGCCCACCATGCTGACCGGCGAGGCGACGAAGCGCACCACGTCATGGATCGCATCGCCCGATTCCAGATGGCCGCCGGGCGAGGAGACGACCAGCGTGATGGGGGCGGTCGACTCGGCGTCCAGTGCCAGCAACTTGCGCACCGTCTCGGCGGCCAGCGCATCGGTGATGGTGCCGAACACCAGGACGGTGCGGGAGCGGAAGGCCTTTTCCTCGAGGAAGGCGTGGTCCTGCGCGGGCAGCGGGCGCGGGGGTGTTTCAGTCTCTTGACGCATCATGTGGCATGGCTCCGGTGTGTTAAGTTCATTCGATAGACGAACGAGCGGGGCTTTGCGTGACATCCTTCTCCGAACTTCCTTCCGATCCGCATCCTCTGGCTGGCGACGACGCGCTGCGCCGCCGGCTGATCGCGTTGGCCCGGCATTGGCTCGCCCTCGGCGACGACGCCGAGGATCTGGTCCAGGAGGCCTGGCTGCGCACGGCACAGGGCATGCCGGCGCTCTCGCCCGAAGGTCGGGAGGCCTGGCTGGTCACGGTGCTGCGGCACCTGTGCATCGATGCCTGGCGACGCCAGCGCCTGCACCAGGCTGGGCTGGCGCAACTGGCCGGGGAGGACGTCCCGCCGGCGCATCCCGCGGATCTGGCCGAGCAGGCCGAGCGCGTCGAGCAGGCGCTACGGCACGTGGTCCGCGTCCTGCCGGCCGGCGATGTCGCAGCGGTGCTGCTACACGAGGTCTTCGGTTTCGGCCATGCCGAACTGGGCCCGTTGTCGGGGCGCAGCGAAGCCGCTTCACGCCAGCAGTTGCACCGTGCGCTGCAGCGCCTGCGCCGGTCCGCGCCGGCACGCGGGCCGGAAGATGACGATGCCGCCTGCCTGTTCGCGCTGTGCCAGCTTGCCCTGGCCCGGCGCGATCCTGCGGGCCTGGTGGCCGTGCTGCGCACCGCGACGCCGCAGGCGATGGCGCTGTTCGCGCAGGCACCATCCCCTCGATCCTCCCGGCCGGCGCAGGCACCGCGCGCATATTGGGTCCGCTTCGGCAACCTGCTGGCCTTGCTGACGTATTCGGACGGCGTCGTCGCCTGCCTGACGCTGGACGAGCCGAGCTCCGAGGCGCTGGCCGATTGAGCGCCCGGCATGGCGCATCCCATGGCCTGCAGGGCCGGGTTGCACATGCTCGAAGCCTTCGTGGCGGGGTACGGAGGAAGATGGAAAAAGCGTCCCCTTCGGGGAGGCAGCGAACCCACGCAGTGGAGAGCATGGGGGCCATTTTTCATGGGTGGCCCTGCCTGCGGCAGAGTTACACCTCTTGCGGGAAAATACCATTGACGTTCATCAACAAGGAATTCCAATGACCGCAAAACTCGATCCGGCGCGGCCCGGGCGACCGCGCTGGGCCGGCAGGCTCGTGGGCGCCCTGGCCGTGCTGTTCGGCCTCGCCTTCCTCGCGGGCGGCATCACCCTCGCCACCCTGGGTGGCAGCCTGTACTTCGCGCCGGCCGGCCTGGCGATGCTGGTGGCCGGCGTCCTGCTGTGGCGCGGGCGCACGGCGGGTGCCTGGCTCTATGCCGTGACGCTGGCCGCCAGCGTGGCCTGGGCCCTCGCCGATGCGGGCTGGTCGTTCTGGCCGCTCTTCTCGCGCCTCTTCGCCCTGGGCGTGCTCGGCCTGTTGGTGGCCCTGGTCTATCCCGGCCTCGCCGCACCGCGCGGCCGCCGCGCCTATGGCGTGGCCGGCGCGCTGGCCGTGGCGCTGGTGGCGGCCTTCGGCGGCATGTTCGTGCCGCATCCCACCGTGGTGGCGAACGGCAGCGGCCCGGGCCTGACGCCCGTGGACCCGGCGAAGGCCCAAAAGAACTGGGAGCACTACGGCAACACCAACGGCGGCAGCCGCTTCGCCGCGCTGGACCAGATTAACCGGGGCAACGTCGGGCAGCTCGAAGTGGCCTGGACGTACCACACGGGCGACATCGCCGTGAGCAACGGCAACGGCGCGGAAGACCAGACCACGCCGTTGCAGATCGGCGAGCGCCTCTACCTCTGCACGCCGCACAACAACCTGATCGCGCTGGAGGCCGACACCGGCCGCGAGATCTGGAAGCGCGAGATCAATGCGCAATCGTCCGTGTGGCAGCGCTGCCGCGGCCTGGCGTATTTCGACGCGGCCGCGCCGCTGCCGGCCGTGACCGCCGCGGGCGCCACGCCCGTGCAGCCGGTGGCCCTGCCGGCCGGCGCCAACTGCCAGCGCCGCATCCTCACCAACACCATCGACGCCCGACTGATCGCGGTCGATGCCGACACGGGCGAGTTCTGCCAGGGCTTCGGCACCAACGGCCAGGTGGACCTGAAGGCCGGCCTGGGCGCATCGCCCGATCCGTTCTACCAGCTCACATCCCCGCCGCTGATGGCGGGCACCACCGTGGTGGTGGGCGGCCGCGTGGCCGACAACGTGCAGGCCGACATGCCCGGTGGCGTGATCCGCGGCTTCGACGTGGTGACCGGCCAGATGCGCTGGGCGTTCGACCCGGGCAACCCCGGGGACAAGAAAGCGCCCGCCGAAGGCAAGACCTACGTGCGCAGCACGCCCAATTCGTGGGCGCCCATGTCGTACGACGCGGCGATGAACACCGTCTTCCTGCCCATGGGCAGCCCCTCGACCGACCTGTACGGCGCCGAGCGCACGGCCCTGAACCACAAGTACGGCGCTTCCGTGCTCGCGGTGGACGCCACCACCGGCGCCGAGAAGTGGGTGTACCAGACCGTGCACAACGACCTCTGGGACTTCGACCTGCCGATGCAGCCGAGCTTCATCGACTTCCCGGTGGACGGCGGCCGCACCGTGCCGGCGCTGGCCATCGGCACCAAGGCCGGCCAGATCTACGTGCTGGACCGCGCCACCGGCAAGCCGCTGACGGACGTGCAGGAGCAGCCGGTGAAGAAGGCCGACATCCCGAACGAGCAGTATTCGGCCACGCAGCCGCGCTCGGTGGGCATGCCGCAGATCGGCGCGCAGACCCTGACCGAATCCGACATGTGGGGTGCCACGCCCTTCGACCAGATGCTGTGCCGCATCGCCTTCAAGAAGATGCGCTACGAGGGCCTCTACACCGCGCCGGGCACGGATGTGTCGCTGAGCTTCCCCGGGTCGCTGGGCGGCATGAACTGGGGCGGCCTGTCGGTGGACCCGGTGCACGGCTTCCTGTTCGCCAACGACATGCGCCTGGGCCTGTGGGTGCAGATGATTCCCTCGGCCAACCGGGGTGCCGCTTCCGGCGGCGGCGAGGCCGTGAACACCGGCATGGGCGCCGTGCCGCTCAAGGGCACGCCCTACGCGGTGAACAAGAACCGCTTCCTGTCCGTGGCCGGCATTCCCTGCCAGGCACCGCCCTACGGCACGCTCACGGCCATCGACCTGAAGACCCGCCAGGTGGCCTGGCAGGTGCCCGTGGGCACGGTGCAGGACACCGGTCCGCTGGGCGTCAAGATGCGCATGCCCATCCCCATCGGCATGCCCACGCTGGGCGGCACGCTCGCCACCCAGGGCGGCCTGGTGTTCATCGCCGGCACGCAGGACTACTACCTGCGCGCCTTCGACAGCAGCAACGGCAAGGAGGCCTGGAAAGCGCGCCTGCCCGTGGGCAGCCAGGGCGGCCCGATGACCTACCAGTCGCCGAAGACCGGGCGGCAGTACGTGGTGATCACCGCCGGCGGCGCGCGCCAGTCGCCCGACCGGGGGGATTACGTCATCGCCTACGCGCTGCCCGCGCAGCGTTGAACCGGTGCCGGGCCGGCGGATGTTCCGGCCCTGGCATCACCGAAAGCCCCGCGCCCACCGGCCGGGGCTTTTTTCATGGTCCGGCGACCGACCTGCCCGGCAGTGCGCATCTGCCACAAACATGTGTCAACTTCATTAAATTTGCAAATAAATGATTTCAAAAGTTTCAATAAGAAAATAAGATCCCAACAGGTGCTCGACCATGGGACCGGCCAAAAAGGTGGTCTCCCGGCACTGTTCCGCAGAAGGCGCCAGAAGCGCCCGTCCATTCCTGCCAGCCCCACCGTGACCTTCCCGCCATGAACGAAACAACCTCCTTCTTCGGCAACCTGCGGATCAGCCACCGCATCGGTCTGGCCTTCCTCGCCGTGATCGCCGTGCTGGCGCTGCTGGCCGGCCTGTCGCTCGGGGCACTGGGCGACGTGAACGGCGCTCTCACCAAGGTCACGCGCGACGCCTACCCGAAAGTCAGGCTGCTGACGCAGATCGCCAACGAGACGGAAGCCCAGTCGCGCTACACGCGCAACATGCTGATCTTCGAGAGCGCGGACAGCCGCGCGAAGGAAACCCGCCGAATCCAGGAAAGCCGCGAGGCCGTCAACAAGCTGTTCTCGCAGCTGTCGCCGCTGGTCCGCTCCGCCTCGGGCGTCCAGATGCTCAAGGCCTGCGAGGCGGCACGCGCGGACTACGTCGCTGAAATGGACCGGCTGCTGCAACTGATGCGCGAGGACCACTCGGCGGATGCCCGCGGTCTGCTGGAAACCCGTCTGCGGCCCGTCCAGCAGAAGTACCTGGACGCACTCAACCGCCTGTCCGATCACCAGCAGAAGGTGATGGCCGAGGACAGCGACCGGGCCGACGCACAGGTGAGCACCGGCCGCGTCACCGTCATCGCCATCGGCGCGCTGGCCGCCGTGCTGGCCGTGGCGCTGTGCTGGCTCATTTCCCGCTCCATCACCCGCCCGCTGCACACCGCCGTGCAGGTGGCCGAGGCCGTGGCCGGCGGCGACCTGACCTCGCACATCCCCACGGGGCGGCGCGACGAGGTGGGCCAGCTGCTCTCGGCCCTGGCACGCATGAACGACAGCCTGGTGCGCATCGTGGGCAGCGTGCGCGCGGGCTCCGACTCCATCGCCACCGGCACCGTGCAGATCGCCAACGGCAATGCCGACCTGAGCCAGCGCACGGAAGAACAGGCCAGCAACCTGGAGGAAACCGCCGCCTCGATGGAGGAACTGACCTCCACCGTGCAGCAGAACGCCGAATCGGCCCGCCGGGCCCACCAGCTGGTCTCGGGCGCCTCGTCCGTCGCGGCCCGGGGCGGCGCGGTGGTGCAGGACGTGGTGCGCACCATGGATTCGATCCGCCTGGGCTCGGACCGCATGGCCGACATCATCGGCACCATCAACGGCATCGCCTTCCAGACCAACATCCTGGCGCTCAACGCCGCGGTGGAAGCCGCGCGCGCGGGCGAACAGGGCCGCGGCTTCGCCGTGGTGGCGTCCGAGGTGCGCAGCCTCGCGCAGCGCAGCGCGCAGGCCGCCGCGGAGATCAAGGGCCTGATCGAAAACAGCGTGTCGCGCGTGAACGCCGGCAGCGAACTCGTGGCCCAGGCCGGCCGCACGATGGAAGACATCGTGACCCAGGTGGCCGAGGTGTCCACCCTGGTCGCGGAAATCAGCGCCGCCAGCGCGGAGCAATCCAGCGGCATCGGCCAGGTGGGCGACGCCGTGCAGCAGCTGGACCAGGTCACGCAGCAGAACGCCGCCCTGGTGGAAGAAAGCGCCGCGGCCGCCGACAGCCTGAAGTTCCAGGCGGAAACGCTCTCGCGCACCGTGGCGCAGTTCCGGCTGCCGACGGGTGCGGACGTGGCGGGCGCCACGGCAGCCCCGGCACGGCGCGACCCTGCGGGCGCCCGGGACGGTCTCCTGCTGGCCGCCGCCTGAGTGGGCGGATCCGGCAGCGGCGGTCCCTTCCGGGGCCGCTCAGTGCCTCATGGAGGCGATCGGCGGACTTGCTCGTTCACCCAGTCCGGGCTCTTGCCCTTCACGCAAAACGCAGGATCGCGAACCCAGTCCGTGAACCACCGCGTGGGCTGGCCCTGCAGGGCGTGGCATGGGGTGTAGCCGATGCCGGGCATGTAGTAGTGCTGGGCGATGGAGACCACGGGGACCAGAAAGAGCGCAATCGCGCTGGCTGCGACCGCCAGGTTGGCCGTAAGCTCGAATGGCTTGATGAGGCTGGCACGGCAGGGGATCGCCCGCATCACCATGACGACGATGGCCAGTGAGCCGAAAGCGACGACGCACGGCATCAGGTGCATGCCCGGCGTGATCCGCACCACGGGCGCTTTCAACACGATGTCCTGGACCATCGGCACCAAGGCATGGCGCGTCATCAGCAACGCTCCTGCCACGAGGCCGAGATACAGCGGAATACCCCACCGGATAAGCTTTCGGATGTGATGGATGTCGTGCATGGATGGCCGGGGTAGAGAGAGCACAGCGCCACGGCTCATGGAGTTGCGGGTGACTTCGACAACTGCGCCTGCCTGTTGACCCATTCCAGGCTCTTGCCCTTCACACACCATGTCGGGTCGCGAACCCAATCCGTGAACCACAGCGTGGGCTGGCCCTGCAGGACATGGCATTGGGTGTAGCCGATGCTCGGCATCCGAGATCGTGCCAACGCAGCGGTGACCGGAATCAACAGCATCGCCACTACACTCGCAAGCACTGTGGCGATGAACGCACGCTCGAAAGGCTTGATGACGCGATCGCTACAGGGCATCGCGCGCATGGAAGCGACGACGACGCCGAGGAGACAAAACGCAGCGACAAATGGCGCTACCAGCACGGCCGGTCCGATGCGAACTACTGGGGCACGCTCGGAAACTCCCTCCATCGTCGGAACCAGGATGTAGGCGACCATTAGGATTGAACCTATAGCCACTCCCAGGTACAGCGGGATACCCCAGATCAGAGTTTTTCGAATTCTGGCAACGTCAAACATGGACGGGCCCTGGGTGCGGACGCGCCACGGACTGGGCATAGCCCATGTTGAAAAACGTCGCTGCGAGCTCCGCGCTCATGCTTCCTCCCCTTGCTGTCGCGTTTTCGATGGGGGCGAATCCTAGTTTTGCCCCCCTCGGTCCCATTGCAACAATGCGTTAACAAAACGACGTTTTCCAGGAATCGTTCCACCGATCGGAACGCCAAGCGCGACGGCGATCAATGTGCTTGACAAGGGGGTAAGTCGGCAGTTTTCGACTCCGAACCAGCGGCAGCGACACATTCGCCCTCCCCATCTCGCAAACCCCTGGAGGCAGCCGCCCCCGCCGGCCGTAACATGCTCGACAGAGAAGACAGAGAGAGAAAAAACCGCATGACTGCATCCCCATCTGCAGCCCCTGCCGGAGGCCTGCCTGTATCGCCGCCCGATCCGGCAGCCCCACCCCTGCGCATCGCCGTGATGGGCGCCGGCGCCGTGGGCTGCTACTTCGGCGCCCTGCTCGCGCGCGCCGGCCATGCGGTCACGCTGATCGGCCGGCCCGCGCACGTCGAGGCCATCCGCGCGAACGGCCTGCGCCTGCAGACCGCCACGCTCGACGAACAGGTGCCCATGGCGGCCGACACCGATCCCGCCGCGGTGCGCGGCGCGGACGTGGTGATGTTCTGCGTGAAATCCACCGACACCGAGGACGCGGCACGCCATATCCAGCCGCACCTCGCGCCCGGCGCGCTGGTGCTCACGCTGCAGAACGGCGTGGACAACGACGAGCGCGTGCGCGGCGTGCTGGGTGGTGATGCCGCCCACCCCGTCGCCGCCGCCGTGGTCTATGTGGCCACCGAAATGGCCGGCCCCGGCCACGTGCGCCACCACGGGCGCGGCGAACTGGTGATCGCGCCCTCGCCCCGCAGCGCCACGGTGGCGCAGCAGTTCAGCGCCGCCGGCATCGCCACGGAGATTTCAGAGAACGTGCGCGGGGCACTCTGGGCCAAGCTGGTGCTCAACTGCGCATACAACGCGATTTCTGCCCTTGCGCAGCAGCCTTACGGCCGGCTGGTGCAGACGCCCGGCGTCGCGGACGTGATCGCCGACGTGGTGGCCGAATGCCTGGCCGTGGCCGAAGCGGACGGCATCCAGATTCCGGGCGACGTGGGGGCGGCGGTGAACCGCATCGCGGCCACGATGCCGGGGCAGATGTCGTCCACCGCGCAGGACCTGGCGCGGGGCAAGCCGAGCGAGATCGATCACCTCAATGGGTATGTGGTGGCGCGGGGGAAGGCGGTGGGGGTGGCGACGCCGGTGAATCGGGCGTTGTGGGTACTGGTGAAGGTGGTGGAGGCGGGCAAGGGCCCCTAGGCCCTCGTCCGCAACGCGCCGCCTCGATACCGCGCGGAGGCGACGGCCGGCCCGCGCGCCGCGATCTCATCCCGGAGAGCGGAGTCCGGGCGTGCCGGGCGCTGCATGCACCGCGGCGTCGGGCAGGCACGGGAGCCCGCTGACGGGTGACCGCATGATCAACAGCGCCTGCAGCGCAAAGCCGGCCAGCGCGACCCACAGGCAGGCAGGCTCGCCCCAGCGCTCACCGATCACCCCGCCCAGGGCCGCACCCACCGGACGGGCCCCGGCATTCACCGTAAGAAAGAGCGCGCCGACCCTGCCCAGCATCGCGGCCGGCGTGAGGCTCTGGCGGAGCGTGGTGGATGTAATGGTCCACACGACAGGGCCGGCACCGAACAGGAAGAAGGACGTGCCCGCCACCCAGGCGCTGGGTGCGATGAGCGTCGCCACCATCACGGCGGCAGCAAGCATCGAGCACAGCGGGCCCAGCTGGATCGCACGGCCAAAGGGCATGGCACGCACGATGCGCGGCGCCAGCAGCGCGCCCACCACCATGCCCGCGCCGAAGGCCCCCAGGGTCACCCCGACCACGCCGGCTCCCAGCCCCAGCATGCGCATCGCATAGGGGACATACGCGGCCTGCAGGACAAACCAGGCGATGTTCCACGCCACGGCCGTCAGCAGGATGGGCCGGAGCATGGCGTCGCGCCAGACGAACAGTGCGCCGTCCTGCACCTCCCGCAAGGGATGGCGTGCAGCGCGCGGCTCGAGCGGCGGCTCGCGCAAGCGCCACAGCAACGCGATCGCCGTGACGGACATCACCGCCGCCAGCACGAAGGTCGCGGATGCGCCAGCCCACGACACCAAGGCCCCGCCCAACGCAGGCCCTGCGGCGAACGCCGCGCTGCGCGCCAGTTCGAGCCGTCCGTTGGCCCGCGCCAGCGCGGCACGCGGCACGAGGGACGGCACCAGCACCGGCGCCGCGACGCTGAAAGCCACCGTGCCCACCGCGCCCAGGAAACCCAGGAACGCCAGGTAGCCCACCGACAACAGCCCCATCAGCATGCCCGCCAGCAATGCAGCGAGTGCGGTGGCCCGCAACACCTCCGCCGCGATCATGAGCCGCCGCCGCGGCAGGCGATCGACCATCAGCCCCAGGGGCAGCGACAGCAACAGGAAAGGCAGGGTCTGAACCGCCGCCAGGAGCCCGATGTCGCCGGGCCCGGCATCGAGCAGGAGCACGGCCACCATGGGCACGGCAGCCAGGCTCAACTGCTCGGCCGAGTGCGCCATGAGGTTCGCGCCGGTGAGCGTGGCCAAGGAACGGGGAAGCTGAGGGGTCATGGTCGGGGTCCAAATGACCGATGATCAGCGGGGTGGCGCGGGGGTGCTGGCCGGATGCGGACGTGCGATTCGGGCTTGTGACGGCCAACGGCTTCAGGCTGCAGGCTTTCCTTCGACCCTCACCGTGTCCGACCGCTTCCTCTACGAAGCAGTCGGCTCTTCAGAGCACTGCAAATGTCATCGTCGGATTCTGATGATTTGAAATGGCCACGAACGGCGACCATAGACGATTGGTGACACCGACAAAGCCACTGACAGGTATGCGCCTCTGAAGCCAAGGTGAGTCTGTCCGTCGTTCAGTAAGAAGCATCGCAAAATCAGGTTCCCTCAATGACAGAGCGTCGACGCCTCAACAGCTTCCGATGAATCTTCTCGAATACGTACAACTGAACCTGGACCCGGCAAAGAGAGACCTCTTCATCAAGCTTCTCAACAAGCCGTGGAATATCGACGTAGGGGCGTTGAGCGGTCATGTTCCCGCTGAGTTTGCCCGCCAGTTCGATCGCGCCAGGTCTGACGTTCTTGTCAGGCTCGGCGCACAGCGGCTGAGTCGACGCCCATTGGTGTATCGACGCCTTGGCGCAATCGCGGTAGGCGTACTCGTTGTCGGGCCAGACGGTACAAGCCAGCGGGCAAGCGGCAACGACGCCGAGTGGGTCGACCATATTTGGGCTCAAGTCGTCGAGGATCTGGAAGAATGCGGCTACCAAAGTCGGCGTTTCGGCCAAGCCGACCAAGCAGCCTTCCTGTTGCTCTACACCCTAGCACACGCCTGCGTTTTCCTTCTTGGCGAGGTGCACATTCCCTCAGCCGGACATGCGAGCTCGTTAGCTACGCAAAGGAATCCGCAGGCGCTCGAGGCACACAGGCTCTACTGGTTTGCGCATTACTTGTCCAGTCAAAGTCTGATGGCCGACCGTGCGCTGATGACTCAGCTTCTCGAAAACCTATCGACCGATGGCGTCGCGCTGTCAGTCATGTTTCAGGCCGAATCAAGAGCATTGCAGACTGTCAACGACTTCTTCATCGACAAGTACCTTTCTTTGCACACCGACTATGTCGAATTGATGAGGGAAACGGACAAACCAGCCATAGCAGCCATGAAGCGCCGGAGCTCTCTGATCGTGTATCTACATCTATGGACGCTCAGGCAGCAGCTTGAAAGAAGACAGTCAGCAGTAAATCTTCGCCACGATCGCATGCTTCCTCTAGTTGTCGACCGAAGCGAGCTTCGCCTCGCCGGCTTCGAGGACGGTGAAATTAGCGCGCTCGTTGAGGAATGCAATGCGCGCTTGATCGGCGACCGTTTGCTAGAGGCCACAGAGCAAGGTCAACTCCATATCGGCGATGTGTCTTTGAAGTACGCGCTTCAACTTTACTGCCGTCCGGCCCTCAAGCGCATGGGAGGCCGCGGGATGTGGTTCGAGAAGGATTACGTCGCCAACTACATTCGCGAACGCATCTCAGCGGACAGGTACAGCGTCTACCCGGGAGTCAACGATGAGGAGCAGAAGTACGACGCGGACGTCATCATCGTGGACAAGCGAACCCGGGCGTTGATGTTCTGCCAGGTCAAGCACCGCAGCACCACATTGCATCCTCACCTTCGGGATGAAACGAAAGAGTACTTCAACAACGATGACATCCAACACGGACTGTTCCAGATCAAGCGCCTGCGTGAGTTGATCGCGACCGACGGTGTGTTGACCCGAGTTCGCCAAAGCCTCCGCAACAAGAGATTGACCGCTGAGGACTTGGGTTCGCGCGCTCGCTTCATGCTTATTCACACCATCGAGAGTCTCGACTTCTGTACGAGCGAAGGGGTGGCCATGTACGAATGGAACACCCTCAGAAATTTGCTGAAAGGAAGCGCGGTATTCATCTCCAATAATGGTGGAGAGCGAAAGTCAACCGAACTTGAGATCGACCTCAGTAACCCTGTTCAAACGATGGAGCGCTGGTGGGATTGGCTCGACAAGGCCATGCCTACGGGATACCGTTTCAGCCCATCGAATCAATGGGCGTTTTTGACAACAGCGCGGCTCGTGTTTGAGACGAGATCGTCGTGGTACTTGGGGAGGTTAAAGCTTTGGCCTGCCAAGCCGCTTGAGCTCTGCCTACCGCTAACCTGACGCGCTCGGTCAGGTTGAGAGAGGCCGCTTTGCAGCGGTGCGGTCCCTCACCTTGCTAAACGCGAGGTCTGAAAGTAGTCACTCGACGTTGAAGTTGACTTGCGAGCGTGTTTGGGGCTACGGCCTTCTGCACTGGTCAGTAGCCGCGAGTTCTAGAACCAACGCAAGCCGGCGAACAGCGCGCCCCTGCTCCGACGGCGGGCGGCGCGAGGCATGCGGTTGAGCTTGGTCCGACGTCTGGACCGCGCTTGCGACGTGCTATTGGCAAGATGCAGTACCTCCCAGGCGGCGCGCACGAGTAGCAAGGCAATCACCAGCCGCCATTAGGCCGCCAAGCTAAAGTGTCCAACTTTTCACTCCACTCCCAGCAATCGCCGCGTAGCAGAGCCATTTCGGGGCTCAGGCCCGCGGGAACAACGGTTTCCATGACCGCTCCTGCACGGTACCGCTACACCAAAAGACTGGCAGTGTGTTGTTTGGCGTCGTGTTGTAGAACACGACTAACGCACCCATGTCCCCGTGACCGAGAGGGTAGTTTGGCGACAACTCACGACCAATCTGCTGCAAGATGTCCTGGGCAAAAGTTCGCTCCGCCGAAGTCTCGAAGATCCCCGACTCTTCATCGCACGCGCGCAATTCATCGCCAAAGTGGTGCGCGACCAGCACTGGAATGCCAGGGAACGCCTCTTCGACAGCCCTGACCGCGTCTGGAAAGGCATACATCAGGAAGAGACACAGCCGCCCCTCGGCAACGTAGCGATCCCACAGCGCTGGAGAAACTTTCGTACGTGCCTTCTTGAGGCCGCCAACCAGTGTTTGCCCCGTTCCGGCAAAGTCGTCGACGAGGGCCACAAAGCCTTCATTTTCAAGGTTAGCACGCATCCAAGGCTCCATCTCGCTGGCCGAGGCACATTTGCCTGCTTGCATGCGAGTTTTCATTTCGCGAGCCATGGTCGCGCCACTCTTGTGGTCGACATCTAGGTAGCTGATGGCAAGGTTCGTCCTGCGGTTCTTGACGATCGTCCATTTGCCGCTGCCCGTAGCAACTCGCTTGGCAACAATCATTTCATCCACCCTGGCAAGCATGGTCGCGCGCATGCCTTCGGTGATAAACCCCTGCTCGGAAATGCGTTTCAGCAATTGGTAGGCGGTCTCGATACGCGCGTCGTCATCGAATTGCCGCAGCCACTGCTTGATCTCAGCGACGTCCTTCTGCTTTCCGCAGTACGTGAGCTTTTGAGAAATCGCCAGCAGATCATCTTCGTCGACTGGGAATGCTGCATCGGTAGCTTCAAGCTGGACGGCCGGCATCGGCTCGTCTTCAGCAGACGCTCGCTGGAGTTCCAGGTAATTGGTCCACATAGGTAGGAGCTTCGATCGGGCGTTCTCGCCGAGCCATTCCCGGAAGATCTGCAACGAGATGACCTTTTCATCATGACCACCACGATCGTACAAAACACCGCGCTTATGCAGTCTCGCACAAGCTTTTCTGAGCGTCCCAGCGCTGGCTCGGTCCTCCACAACGATTGGGAGTCCTTGCTGAGCTTCAACTAACTCTTCAACGTCCTCGAAGCGACCACCAAGCGCGGAGATGCAAGCAAGCGCAATGCAGTTTTCGGCAGCCTCGCGTCGCTTGTCTTGAGCGTCCAGTACAGGGTTGTCTTCCCAAAGATGCGCGAAGTTTGTTGCACCAAGGGACTTAAGCAGTTGGTGTCGAACCGCAGAGGTGTCGTTGGCATCTATGAACGTCCGATGCTCAAGCAGGCACCTCTGGAAAAGCTGGAAACAAAAGTTGTGAATGTAAAAGGGATTGCCTGCCGTGTAGTCGACGATGAAGTCGACGGCCGTTGCATCGAATTCCAGGGCACCTTCAACAGGGGTTCGAATAAGTGCCTGGCAATCAGCGCGATTGTCGATCCTGTCTAGTCGCGCATTCGTCCACTTATTCAAGTCAGCTTGGTGTCGCTCGAAGATGGCGTCCATTCTCTCGCTACCAACGAAGAAAAACGTCAGACCCGCCTCTGAAGCTGAGCGCAACCCCTTCATAAATTGGCGCCCACGCTCGCCGGTGTAAAAAGCGGGGTCTAAATCATCGAACTCGTCGATGATGACCACGAACTTGTGCCGCTCCATCTTCTCGGCCAGCCGCTCAACGAATGGCACAAGAAGGCTGATGCCAGCACCGAAATCAGTCTCCTGAGGCGCCTCGATCTTCGTGTCCACCTTGTCCAACAATCGACGGGCTATGCGATGCGCAAGCTGCCCTTCATGAAGCGAGGTCAACTCGCCCATGCGCAGCAGAACGCACGTGGTATCTGGCCTTGCGGATAAATTCCCCGCTAGAACCTGCAGAAGCGAAGTCTTGCCGATGCGCTTTTGCCCCCAAACAAAAGTTGATGTACCCGCCATCGCGTTCAGAACCAAGCTCTGAAGGATGGTGCCGCGGCCGTACAGCCTGTCAGCCCGCTTGATTGGGTTCAACGTGTATGGCGGGTCGGATAAGAGAGCCTCCCAGTTCGGTTCTGTAACCTGCTGCGAGATTTCTAGCTCGCCTATGGCAGCGACCGGCCTCCCCGTGCTCGTTACACAGCTCCACTGCAACGGGATGCGAAGTTCCGCACAAGGTTCCGCCAGCCTTAGACGAAGCCGAACGAGTTGCTCTCCGCCAGGCGGGACCGCGAAAGGTCCATTCGGCTCATACACAACCAGATCGTAGGCCGTAGTCTCCGCCTCATCTCCTCCTCGCTGCAATGAGACGTCACGCGCATAGCCCTTCCCTTGATTCACCAGCGAGAAAGAGAGGAAAACGTCCGCACCTGCAGCACGAAGGTCGGCTTTTGTTCGCGGGTTCCTTAGCGCCAACGAAGGCGCTAGAGCAATTTCACCTCGCGACGTCGCGTCTTCGACGAGTGTGACTAGGTGATCGAGGACAGGCTGCACAATGTTCAGCCACACTTGGCTCTGCAATCGCGGGTCAGGTGCGGAGGGGCGATGCCCAGCGATGTTCTCCAGGTACTCAGGAGCCCGGCGCAACACCTCAGCGTCTTGGTTCTTTTCGTAAGCCTCAAACAGCTTGCGGAAGGCCGGCCCAATCAGGACATCAAGGTCGCCCAAGAACTCTTGTTCTGCGGCCACAAGCAATGGCTGTAAACGGTGAGCGAGAGGCAAAAGATCGCTCGAAGCGATCCGAGCCGTTGCAGGCGTTGCCCGCAAGAATCGCGTGACGATCGAGGCGCCTTTGGCAAGCAGTTCTTCAAGTTTTGCCAGCGAAGCTCGGCATACCTCGACAGGCGACCGAGCGTCAACACTATAAGCTGCGGCGATATCGTCCTTTATCTTGAAGGCGAAGTCGCGCTCCGACGCACTCAGTTCGGGGTCGACGGCATCCACACGATGAATCGCATTGATGAAGGCAGTAGCCAGGTTCTTGCGCGAGTAAGACTCCAGCCGCTCCATCATGTCAGTGAGCGAGCCTGGGTCTGCGGGCACGGCTCGCGGCGACGCCCACGCATTAACGACCTTGGCGATGATTTCCTCGGACTGCTCCTCCGATGCCGTTTGCAACTGCTGGGACAAGAGTTCGCCAATCGTGAACCCATCTCCCCTATCTCTCGCCGCCATGAGCATGGCTCCAAGCATGTCAGCGGCCTGCTCCGGTTCAACTGTGGCCGTAGGCGTCCCCCCGATGCTTGAGGCCTTGGGGTTCAGTTGCACGAAGAACTCTTGGAGCCGCAGCCTTACGCGCAACCCCAGTTCACGATTCCACGGCTGCCTTAGCTTTGCTGGGAGGTACACCGTAGCAAGACCTTGCTCTTGCCAACGTTGAGCGCTAGCCAAGTCACTGCCCTCGAGCTCAGCCTTGTGCTCGCCCACGAAAGTTCGACGCCACTCACCGAGCTCGACAGCTGTCACGGTGGGCATCACCGGCAAGTCCTCCTTGCCCTGCCTTGGTCTCGCCTCGCCTGCACGCTCGTCCCAGACGAAGGTCTGTCTGCTCGCATAGTCCATGATGGCGCGCCAAAGGTCAGGACGCGTCCGCCCATCAGGATTGAGGAGATCCTGAGGGACCTCTGCCGACACCATCGCTCTAGATGAAGCCTCGCTCGCGCGAGGCTCACCGGAGCCACCCCTAGTCGCCTGTACCGACTCTGAGGCTATCGTCAGCTTTACCACACCATGCCCGGTCGCCTTGACGACGATCAGCTCTGGCGCGAGCATCGCCAAAAAAGCACGCAAATCGGCCACGCCAAAGTCTCTGGCATCAAATCGCCGATCTGTGATTTGTAGGAGCCTGTTCTTCAGTTCGGCGATCGACATCGTCTTCGCCTCGGGGCCAAGCTTTCTCTGCGCATGTAGAAAGGCCACAACCACCAGTTCCAGGGCCTCTTGCCTCGTTTTCATCTACCTTGCTCCCTCGCTTTAGCGCCGAAGATTCGCTCTGATAGCTCAGAGGATGGGCGCTTAATCTAATAAATCATATGGTACTCCGTCGACATACAAGCAATCTCTGGTAAAGCCCGTATACACCGGAGCGCAAGACCCGCGGTCCAACGCCAGTTGGGGGTGCTCCGGGTCTTACCCTCATGTCCATCGTTTCACTAATGACTGGGGGCCCGTAAAGCGGCCCTTGGTGAAAACCGCAATCATCCTGAAGCTGTCACCGCTGAGGTCGGTTCTACAGCGGGAATTGCCCGTCTAGTCTGTGGGTTAGATGCCCGCTTTCGTTGCAAACCAGTCTGTGTTGAATCTCCAAAACCAGCAACAGACAACCCCGAGCCATACAGAAATGTGAAATGGCCACTGGCGGCCATTTCACATTGATCGTTGCTGACGCCCTTCCCTGGGCGCCAGCACCTTCCCCCATCAACCCACCAACGCCCGCATCTCCCCAATCAAATCCCCCTTCCCCTCAAACCCAATCCCCGGCAACGCCGGCAGCGTCACATACCCGTTCTCCACCTTCACCCCGTCCGGGAACCCGCCATACGGCTGGAACAGATCCGGGTAACTCTCGTTGCCGCCCAGGCCCAGGCCGGCGGCGATGGCGAGGGACATCTGGTGCCCGCCGTGGGGGATGCAGCGGCTGGGGGACCAGCCGTTCTCTTTGAGCATGTCGAGCGTGCGCAGGTA
Organism: Acidovorax sacchari; assembly: GCF_042847045.1. Lineage (NCBI taxonomy): Bacteria > Pseudomonadati > Pseudomonadota > Betaproteobacteria > Burkholderiales > Comamonadaceae > Acidovorax > Acidovorax sacchari. The sequence goes on along the minus strand of NZ_AP035783.1, from coordinate 1,645,693 downwards.
TTCGACGAGGCCGTAGCTGAGGGCGCAGTCGAACTGCAGCCAGTCGCGGTCGGGGCGCATGCCGCCGTGGCGGATGAGGTTGCGGGCGTCCTGCATGGAGAACAGGTTTTCGCCCGTGGCCATGGGGCCCTGGTACACCTCGCCGAGTTTGGCCTGCAGTTCGTAGTCGAGCGGGTCGCCGGCTTCTTCGTACCAGAACAGGGGGTATTGCGAGAGGGCCTTGCCGTAGTCGATGGCGGTTTGCAGGTCGAAGCGGCCGTTGGCGTCCACGGCGAGCTGCTGGCCGGGGCCGAGGATCTTCAGGACGGATTCGATGCGCTCGCAGTCGTCGGCGAGCGTGGCGCCGCCGATCTTCATCTTGACGACGGAGTAGCCGCGCGCGAGGTAGCTCTCCATCTCTTTCTTCAGGCCGTCCAGGCCCTTGCCGGGGTAGTAGTAGCCGCCGGCCGCATAGACGAACACGCGCGGGTTGGCGGGCGTGCCGTTGCCGTAGCGTTCGGCGAGCAGTTGGTAGAGGGGCTTGCCGGCTATTTTCGCCACGGCGTCCCAAACGGCCATGTCGATGGTGCCGACGGCGACGGAGCGCTCGCCATGGCCGCCGGGTTTTTCGTTGGTCATCATGCGCGCCCAGACCTTGTGGGGGCTTAAGTTTTCGCCCGTGTCATCGACCAGGGAGGCGGGGTCGGCCTCGAGCACGCGCGGGATGAAGCGGTCGCGCATGAGCGCGCCCTGGCCGTAGCGGCCGTTGGAATTGAAGCCGTAGCCGATCACGGGCTGGCCGTCGCGGATGACGTCGGTGACGACGGCGACGAGGCTGAGCGTCATCTTCGAAAAGTCGATGTAGGCGTTGCGGATGTCCGACTTGATGGGGCGCGTGGATTCGAGGATGTTGACGATTCGCATGGTGGTCAAAGGCGCGGGCCGTGTGGGATGAAACGGGATGGATGAAGGAGGCGGTTCAGCGGGCAAGCGAGGAGCCGCCGCAGATGGCGATGTCCTGCCCGGTGATGGCGGCGGCCGCCGGCGAGAGCAAATAGCCCGTGAGCGCGGCGATTTCCGCGGGGTCGATGAGGCGGCCGATGGGCGGCAGGCGCGGCGCGCTGCCGGCGCGGGCCGGGTCGGCGAGCATGCCGGTGGCGGTGGCGGCGGGCGAGACGACGTTGACGGTGACGCCCTGCCCCGCCACTTCGGCCGCCCAACTGCGCGCGAGCGCGATGAGCGCGGCCTTGGTGGCGGCGTACTGGCCGCGCCCGGGCATGCCCTGGGCCACGCGGCTGCCGATGAAGACGACGCGGCCCCGGCCGCGCGCGGCCATGGCGGGCACGAGGGCGTCGGCGAGGCGGGTGGCGGCATCGACGTGCAGGCGCCACATGAGTTCACCACCAGCGTGGTCGAGCTGGCCGAGCGGGCCGACGCGCAGCACGCCCGCGGCATGCACCAGCGCATCGGGCACCGCGGCCTCTGCCTGGAGCAGTGCGGACGCGGCACGGGCGATGGCATCGCCGCTGGCCAGGTCCACGGGCATGGCCGCGAAGTCCGGATGGACGATGGTGGGCGGGGCGATGTCCATGCCGGTCACGCGCCAGCCGGCGGCGAGCAGGGATTCGGCGATGGCGCGGCCGATGCCGCTGCTGCTGCCGGTGACGACGGCATGGGGCATGGGGCCGGCCGCCGGAAGAACGTCATTCGGCACGGATGCGGCCCTCGGTCACGATCTTCTGGGAGCGCTCCATGTCCTCGCGCTGGAATCTGGCGAAATCCTCCGCGCTGCCGGGCGTGACGAGCAGGCCCTGCTCCTTGAGCTTGGGGCCGATCTCGGCGAGGGCCTTGTTGACCTCGGCGTTGAGGCGCTGCACGAGCGCGGGCGGGGTCTTGGCCGGGGCCCAGAGGCCGTACCAGCTGTAGAACTCGTAGCCGGGGATGGTCTCGGCCACGGTGGGCACGTCCGGCAGGCTGGGCACGCGCTGGGCCGAGGTGACGGCCACCACGCGCAGCATGCCGCTCTTGTGGTACTGGAGCGAGCCGAGGATGGGGTCGATGAAGCCGTCGATCTGCCCGCCGATCAGGTCCTGGAAGGCCGGGGCCGTGCCCTTGTACGGCACGATCAAATAATCGATCTTGCCGGCGCGCTTGAGCAGTTCGGTGGAAAGATGACCGGCCGAGCCGATGGAGCCGACGGCGAAGGTCATCTTGCCGGGGCGCGCCTGGGCGTAGGCGATCAGGCTCTTGATGTCGGTGATGGGCAGGTCCTTGTTGATCGCGACCGAGAGAGGCGCCTTCGCGACCAGGGCCACGGGGATGAAATCCTGCGTGACGTTGTAGGGCACGGACTTGAGCGTCATCGGCGCCGTGGTGTGCGTGGAGGCGCTGAACAGCAGGGTGTAGCCGTCGGCCGCCGCCTTGGCGACGGTATCGCCGCCGATCACGCCGCTGCCGCCGGGCTTGTTGTCCACGACGAAGGACTGGCCCATCTGCTCGCCGAGCTTCTGCGCGAGCATGCGGCCGACAGCGTCGAGCGTGCCGCCCGGCGGGAAGGGGATCACCATCCGCACGGGCTTGTTCGGATAGGTCTGCGGCTGTGCCACGGCGCTGGCCGCCACCGCGAGGGCGGCGGCGCCCAGGGCGGCGCGGAGGAAGTGCTTGCGTTGCATGGTGTCTTGTCTCCTGTCGTTGTTTCTTGTGAGGCCACCCGGGGGGAGCAACGCTCAGCGCTGGAGCAGGCCGGCCTGCTTCACGGCGGCGCGCAGCGCGTCCATTTCCTTCGCGTTCGGCGCCTCGGTGGGCGGGCGCACGGTGGCGTCGTCGATCACGCCGGCCAGGTACATGCCGCCCTTCATGCGCGCATGGGCCTCGCCCGTGGGCTCGCCGCCGCCATAGACGGCGTCTTTCAGCGGGGTGATGACGGCCTGCACTTCCATGGCTTTTTTCAGGTCGCCGGCCTTGACGGCGTTCCACAGGTCGATGATGAGCTGGGGGATGAAGGTGGCGAAGCCGACCAGCGCGCCATCGACGCCCTGCACCATGGAGGCGAGCAGGTATTCGTCGTGGCAGGTGAGGATGGCCTTGGAGGCGTCGGCCTCGCGGATGGCCTGGATGTCGCGGGCATATTTGTTCATGTCGCGCTGGCCCACCTTGAAGGCCTGCAGGTAGGGCAGCTTCGCGAGGTCGGCGAGCAGTTGCGACGAGTAGGAGGCGCGCGTCCAGGCGGGATAGACGTGGCAGACGAGGTCGGCCTCCGGCGCGGCCTGGTGGATGGCCTCGAAGTACTGCAGGGCATGGCCGGAGGTGAAGCCGAAGCGCAGCCAGTGGTGCGGGGGCATCACGTCGAGGGCGACGGCGCCGGCCGCGACGGCGGCGCGGGCATGGTCGGCGGCGTCCTTCAGGCCCTCGCAGACGATGGAGGAAATGACAGGGCAGCGGCCCTTGAGTTCGTCAGCGACGATGCGCGTGACTTCGGCGCGCTCGGCGGGCGTCAGCGAGAACACCTCGCCCGTGTGGCCGTTGGTCATGATGGCGACCACGCCGTCGTGGCCGGCGAGCCAGGAGGCGAGCTTGCGCAGGGCGGGCTCGTCGATGCGGTGGTCGGGCGTGAAGGGGCACGAAATGGCGGGGATGATGCCGCGATAATTCGCGATGGAAGGCATGTAGGCTGTCTCCGTGGTTCCGGGATGGTCCCGTGGTTGGATCGTTGGATGGAACGCAGCGGATGATTCCCCCCCTGCCCGCGGCTGTCCAATACCCGAATCGCATACAACTATCCGCGCGTGCCGCCACGCGCCAGGAGACCCATGGGCCCCGGCAACCGACCGCTGGATCTGGAGTGGCTGGAGGATTTCCTCGCCCTCGCCGAGAGCGGCAATTTCTCGCGCGCGGCCGAGGCCCGCGCCATCGCGCAGCCGGCGTTCAGCCGCCACATCCGCGCGCTGGAGGACTGGGTGGGCGCCGAGCTGTTCGACCGCAGCGCGCACCCTGCCACCCTCACGGCGGCGGGGCAGCGCTTCCAGCCGCTGCTGGAAGACGTGCTCGCGCGGCTGGAGGCGGCGCGCATCAAGGCCTGCGCGGCGCAGGCCCAGGCGGCGGCCAGCCTGCGCTTCGCGGCGACGCACGTGCTCTCGCTCACCTTCTTCCCGCGCTGGCTCGGGGGCCTGGAGTCGCAGCTGCGGCTGGGGCCGATCCAGACGGTTTCCGACAGCTACCAGGCCTGCGAGGACCTGGCCATGCAGCGGCGCGTGCAGTTCGTGCTGTGCCATGGCCATGCGGCCGTACCGGGGCGGCTGGACGAGGCGGGCTACCCGGCGGCACGCCTGGCGGACGACGTGCTGCAGCCCGTGTCGGCACCGCAGGCAGACGGCACGCCGCTGCATGCGATACCGGGCCCGGAGGCGCATGGCGCGCGGCCGCCGCTGCCGGTGCTGGCGTACAGCGATGCCTCGGGCCTGGGACGGATCATGCGCGCGCTGCGCAAGGGGGTGTTCGACGCGGGAGGCGTGGCCGGCATGCCGGGCGAAGTGGAGGTGGTGTTCACCGCCCACCATGCGGCGCTGCTCAAGGCGATGGCGCTCGAAGGCCGCGGCATGGCGTGGCTGCCGCGCAGCCTGATCGCGGAGGAACTGCAGTCGGGCGCGCTGGTGGCCGCCGGGCCGGCCGGCTGGGACGTGCCGGTGGAGATCCGGCTGTACCGGCAGCGCACGGAGATGTCGGACGCGGCGGAGACGCTCTGGCGCCTCGCCACGGGCGGGCAGGCCGGGCAGGCCGTGGGCACCGCCCTGCCCTGACGCGCGCCGCCTGGCGGCGGGCGGTCAGTCCTTGTGGAAGCGCGTGCCCTGGCCGACGGTGCAGCGGTAGGCCACGGACGGCGTGCGCAGGTCGTAGCCCGGCAGGTTGAACATCCAGGTGGTGAAGTCCACGGACTGGTCGGGGCGCACCTGGTAGCGCATGAACTGGACGATGGGCTGGCCGTCGCCGGCCACGGTGACGTGCGAATCGCTGAAGGAGACGGTGCCGTCCTGCACGATGCGGTAGGCGCCGATGCGCAGGCCCCCGCGCGTCTGCGAAGGTGCCGCCGCACCCTGGGGCACGCATTGCGAGAGATCGATGGCGACGGAGACGCTCTCGCCCTGCTCCAGCGCCTGCTGGATAGCGGCATGGGTGGGAAGGACGTCGCCGGCGTGGGCGGCGGCCATCCAGAGGGCGGGTGCGAGCAGCAGGCAGTAGGTGCGGTAGGGCAGCAGTCGGACCATGGGTGCGAACCTTTCGATGCAGGGGGTTGGAGGCGAGAGCCAGAAGCGCGCCCATGGTAGGCAGGCGTCGCGTCCGTGACACCCCTGCCCCGGATGGTGGCCACTCCCATCCGGGCGGGCCCGGTGGCGGCGGCGACGGGCCCTCGTTACGGGGAAACCCTTGCCCCGCAAGGCCTGCGCGCCGATCGACGCCGGCCGGGGGGCCCCGCCGGGCGGCGCGGCATTGATGAACTTCATCCACTGCATTAGCTTTCAGCGGGATGCCGGCAGGCCGCTTCGATAATCCGGTGATGGAAAAGAGACACCGCGCCACCGGCATCGGGCTGGTGGCCATCGTTCTGTGGGCCTCGATCGTGGGCCTGATCCGCGGCGTGAGCGAGGGCCTGGGCGCGGTGGGCGGCGCGGCGATGATCTACAGCGCCGCCGCCGCACTGCTGTGGGCGACGGTGGGCTTCACGCCGCTGCGCGCCTTCCCGCGCCGCTACCTCGCCTGGGGCAGCGTGCTGTTCGTGGGCTACGAGCTGTGCCTGTCGCTGTCCATCGGCCATGCGCGCAGCCGCCAGCAGGCGATCGAGGTGGGCATGGTGAACTACCTGTGGCCGACCTTCACCATGCTGGCCGCGATCGCCTTCAACGGCCAGCGCGCCAACTGGCTGGTGGCGCCGGGGCTGGCCGTCTCGCTGGCGGGCATCTGCACGGTGCTGGGCGGCGGCAACGGCGTGAGCCTGCCCGGCATGGCCGCCAACATTCAGGACAACCCGCTGAGCTACGGCCTGGCCTTCACCGGGGCCGTGGTCTGGGCCGCGTACTGCACGGTGACGGCACGCCTGGCCCGCGGCACGAACGGGATCACGCTGTTCTTCCTGCTCACCGCGCTGGTGCTGTGGGCCCAGTACCTGGCCGGCGGCGCGCCCGCGATGCACTGGAGCGTGCCCACGGCGGTGCAGCTGGCGTTCGCGGCGGCGGCGATGGGTTTCGGGTACGCGGCGTGGAACGTCGGCATCCTGCACGGCAACGTCACGGTGCTGGCCGGGGCGTCGTATTTCACGCCGGTGCTGTCGGCTGCGCTGGCCGCGCTGCTGCTGCGCGTACCGCTGTCGGCCGCCTTCTGGGCGGGAGCGTGCATGGTGTGCGGCGGCGCGGTGCTGTGCTGGCTCGCCACCCGCGGCCGGCCGCGTGCGCCCCGCCCCGAGGCCTGCTGACGGACGGCTCGGGCGGCACGGGGCGGAGGGTTCAGTCCATGGTCAGGTGCGCGTTCTTCACCACCTGCGCCATGCGCGCGGCCTCGCTGCGGAAGAAGGCCGCGGCCTGCTCGGGCGGGGTGAGCTTGATCTCGTAGCCCTGGGCGACGAGCGCGTCGCGCGCCGCGGGCATGTCCATCGCGGCCTTGAAGCCGCCGTAGAGGCGCGCGATCTCCGCCTTCGGCAGGCCGGCCGGCCCCACGGGCGCGATCCAGCCTTCGAGCTCGAAGCCCGGCAGTCCCTGCTCCGCGATGGTCGGCACGCCCGGCAGCGTGGGCACGCGCGCCGCGGTGGTCACGCCCAGCGCCCGCAGCGCGCCCGACTGGATGTGGGGCGCGGCGGGAGCGGCGGCCACCACGGCGAGCTGCACCTGGCCGCCGAGCACGTCGTTCATCAAAGGCCCCATGCCCTTGTACGGGATGTGCCTGATGTCCAGGCCGGCCCGGTCCACGAACATGGCCGCGCCCAGGTGCAGGATGGTGCCGTTGCCCGAGGAGCCGTAGTTGAGCACGCCGGGTTTCGCCTTCGCATGGGCGATCAGTTCGCGCACGTTCGCGGCCGGCACGGCCGGATGGGCGACGAGCACGAAGGGTGTCGCACCCAGGATCGTGATGGGCGTGATGTCGGCCAGCGAGTCGAAGGGGATGTTCCGGTACACGCTGGGGTTCACCACATGGTTGTTGGAGACCACGCCGATGACCGAGCCGTCCTTCGGCGCACGCACGATCTGTGCGGTGCCGGTGATGCCGCCCGCTCCGGGCAGGTTCTCGATCACCACCGGCTGGCCGAGCGCCTTCGCGAGGCTGGCACTGATGGCGCGGATGGCGCCGTCGGCCCCGGAGCCGGCCGAGAGCGGCAGGATGACGCGCAGCGGCCTGTCCGGGTGGCCTTGCGCGCGTGCGGGCCGCAGGCCGGCCCAGGCGGCCAGGGCAGCCGCGCCCCATGCAGCCACCGTGCGGCGGGTCACCCCGCCAGCAGGACCGGCGGGGCCGGCAGGCACCGCAGGCGCGGCATCGGGGTGGCTGCGGCCGGGGGCCGCCTTCGGAAGGTGAGGGTTCGGCATGCGCATGTCTCCATCGTTGTGGTGGGGCCGCGCGGACTGGCGCCGCGCTCGTCGAGGCCCCGGGGAATTCGGTCGGCCGGTCAGGCCACGGAACAGGCCTCGCGCAGCGCGTCGATGGCATCCGGCGCGTAGCCCAGCCCTTCGAGCAGTTCGCGCGTGTGTTCGCCCAGGCGGGGCGGATCGGCGCGCACGGGCAGGCGCTCGCCGCCCATGCGCAGCGGCAGGAGCGTGACGCGCGCGCGCTCGCCAGCGTGCTCGCCGTCGGGCAGCGTGACCTCGGCCAGGCCGCCGGTGGCGTTCAGGTGGGGATCGTCGAAGAGCTGCTCGGGCCGCAGGATGGGAGCGAACGGCAGGCCGTGGCGCTCGAAGACGGCGGAGAGCGCGTCGGCCGTGTGCTCCGCGAGGCGCCGCCGCAGCTCCGGCAGCAGCGTGCCCCGGGCCCGCACGCGGTCGTTGTTGGTGGCCAGGGCCGGGTCGGCCTTCAGGTCGGCGTAGCCCATGGCATCGCAGAAAGTCTGCCACTGCGCGTCGCTCACCGCCGCCAGGAAGATCTGGCCGCCGTCCTTCACGCTGAACACGTCGTACACGGCCCAGGAGGAAATGCGGTCCGGCATGGGCGCCGCCGGCTGCCCGGTCACGGCGTACTGCATCATGTGCTGGCCCACCAGGAACACGTTGTTCTCGAACAGCGCGGAGTCCACTTCCTGGCCGCGTCCGGTGTGCGCGCGCTGCATCAGCGCCGCCATGGCACCGATGGCGCCGAACATGCCGCCCATGATGTCGTTCACGCTGGTGCCGGCACGCAGCGGGTCGCCAGGACGGCCGGTCATGTAGGCGAGGCCGCCCATCATCTGCACCACCTCGTCGAGCGCCGTGCGGTGCTCGTAGGGCCCCGGCAGGAAGCCGGTGTGGTTCACGTACACCAGCCCCTCGTTCAGGCGCGAGAGCGCGGCGTAGTCCAGGCCGTACTTGGCCATGACGCCGGGCTTGAAGTTCTGCGCCACCACGTCGGCGGAGGACGCGAGGCGGATCGCCACCTCCAGGCCCGCGGGGCTGCGCAGGTCGATGGCGATGCTCTTCTTGTTGCGGTTGAACATGGGGAAGAAGCCGGCGCCCGCGCCCAGCAGGTGGCGCGTTCGGTCGCCGTCCACGGGCTCGACCTTGATGACCTCGGCGCCGAGGTCGGCCAGCACCATGCCGCAGGTCGGCCCCATGACCATGTGGGTGAACTCCACCACGCGCAGGCCCGCCAGCGGCAGGGGCGATTGCGGGGACGGGGCCGGAGAAGCAGTCAGGGCAGTCATGGACAGCAGAAATGAAGGATCGGACGGAACAAGGACAAACGGCCGGCCCGCTTCAGGCGGGCGCCGGCTCGGGCCGTACCACGAGGCCGCCCCGGGGCAGGCCGGCGCGCCAGAGTGTCCCATGCAGGGTCTCGCCCGCCAGCCACTCCTGCACGCGCCCGCGCAGGGACAGCAGGGCCGGCAGGTCCAGGCCGGTGGCGATGCCCATGCGCTCCAGCATGAAGGCGAGGTCTTCCGTGGCCACGTTGCCGCTGGCGCCGGGGGCATGCGGGCAGCCGCCGATGCCGGCCAGGCTCGCGTCGAACCGCGTGACGCCGGCCTGCCAGGCCGCGCAGGCGTTGGCCAGGCCCATGCCGCGCGTGTCGTGGAAGTGCGCGCAGGCGAGGCGGTCGCCCACCCGGGCGCGGGCCTTGCCGAAGAGCCGGGCGACCGAGACCGGATCCGCATAGCCCACGGTGTCGGCCAGGCTCACGCGGTCGGCCCCGGCGTCCAGCAGCGCCTGCAGGAGGCGCAGCACCTCGGCTTCGTCCACGTCGCCCTGCAGCGTGCAGCCGAAGGCCGTGCCCACGCCGCCCTCGATGAGGGTGCGGCTGCCGGAGGCATCGCGCGCCGCACGGATGCGCGCCACCTCGGCCACGACCTCGTCGGGGGTCTTGCGCAGGTTGGCCAGGCTGTGCGCGTGGCTGGCCGAGAGCGGCACGACCAGCAGGTGGGCGCCGCACTCCAGGGCGCGCTCGGCGCCCTTCAGGTTGGGCACCAGCACGGAGGCCACGAGCCCCGGCAGCGTCCGCGCGAACGCCAGCACCTCGGCCGTGTCCGCCAGCTGCGGCAGCAGCCGCGCCGGCACGAAGGAGCCCACCTCGATCTCCCGCTGCCCGGCAGCGTGGGCCGCCGCGATCCAGGCGATCTTGCGCTCCGTGGGGAGGATGGCGGCAATGCTCTGCAGGCCGTCGCGCGGGCCGACCTCGCGCACCTGTGCGCGCGGCGCAGGGCCGTGCGCCGTGGCGGGCGCATGGGTGGATGGGGTCATGGATGTCTCCTCGTTCCCGGCCCTTGGAGCCGTGTGCCCCATTCTAGAAATTCCCACACACTCCATGATCTCAATTTTGGAAGCCCAGAATTTCCTAAAAGGAATACCTCAACCATGCGCTCCCTCGATCTCCAGACGCTCCGGCTGTTCGTGGCCGTCTGCGAACAACGCAACATCGCGCGCGCGGCGGAGCGCGAATCCATCGTGGGCTCGGCGGTCAGCAAACGCCTGGCTCAGCTGGAGGACACCCTGGGCACCCGGCTGCTGGTGCGCAGGCGCCATGGCGTGGCCCCGACGCCCGCCGGGGAGACGCTGCTGGAGCACGCGCGCGAGATGCTCGCCACCGCAAGCCGCATCGAGCGCGACATGGCCGGCTTCGCCACGGGCGTGCGCGGCCACGTGCGCATGCTGGTCACGGCCTCGGTCATGGCCGAATCGCTGGCCGAAGACGTGGCCGCCTTCCTGCAGGAGCCCGCGCACCGCGACATCCAGGTGAGCATGGAAGAGCGCGTGAGCCCGGAGGTGGTGCGCGGCGTGCGCGAGGGCAGCGCCTCGCTCGGTATCTGCTGGGACGCGGCCGACCTGCAGGGGCTGCACACGCGCGCCTACCGCAGCGACCACCTGGCCATCGCGGCCCACCCGTCCCATCCCGTCGCGGCCCTGGAGACCGTGCGCTTCGCCGACGTGCTGGGCTACGAGTTCGTCAGCATGCCCGCCCTGAGCGCGGTGCAGGTGCTGCTGGCGCGCGCGGCCGCGCTGGAAGGCCGCAGTCTGCTGCACCGGGTGTTCGTGTCCAACTTCGACGCCGCGCTGCGCGTGGTGCGCGCCAACCTGGCCATCAGCGTGGTGGCGCGCGAAGTGGCAGAGCCGTTCGCCGCCGCCAGCGGCGTGCGCGTGGTGCCGCTGGCCGATCCCTGGGCCCGCCGGCGCTTCGCACTGTGCGCCCGGGCGGGCGACGGCCTGCCCGCCGCCTCGGCACTGCTGGCAGATTACCTGGCCCTTCGCGGGGGCGATGGGCACGCAGCGAGTGCAACAGGCCGGTAACACCTGAGTTATTTGGGCGAGGTCCCTGCCAGACATGAATTTTGAGCTATTAAACTTGTAGCAAACGGATTTCCACGCTATATTTCCCCCGGCGCCCGGGTGCCCATCCGTCGTCCCGCCGTCCGTGCCCACCGCGCCAAGGAGAACCCGCCATGAGTTCCAAGGAAAACGCCGCCATCAACCAGCTTTTCGAGAAGCTCGAATGCCGTTATGCGCTGCGCGTGCTCTGGGCCCTGCGCGACGGCCATCCGCAGACGTTCCGGCTGCTGCAGGACAGCGTCGGCGGCATCACGCCCAACACCCTCAACACGCGCATCAAGGAATTGCGCGAGGCCGGCCTGCTGGACCACGGCAGCGACGGCTACACGGTCACGCCCTCGGGCGTGGACCTGCTCAAGCGCCTGAGCGACGTGCAGGCCTTCGCCACCCGCTGGGTCGCCGCCCGCGCCGCCAGGGCCGCCGCCGCGGCGCCCGCAGCCCCCCGGAGCTGACCAGGCAGGCGGCGGGCCCTGCGGCTTTCCCCTTTCACCACCACCCAGGAGTTTCCCCCCCATGGCATTCACCACCACCCCGTCCGGCCTGCAGTACGAAGACACCACCGTCGGCGAAGGCACCGAGGCCACCAGCGGCCAGCCGGTGCGCGTGCACTACACCGGCTGGCTCTACAACGATGGCCAGCAGGGCGCGAAGTTCGACTCCAGCCGCGACCGCAATGCCCCGTTCGAGTTCCACCTCGGCGCCGGCATGGTGATCAAGGGCTGGGACGAAGGCGTGCAGGGCATGAAGATCGGCGGCCAGCGCACGCTCATCATCCCCGCCGGCCTGGGCTACGGCGCGCGCGGCGCGGGCGGCGTGATCCCCCCGAACGCCACGCTGAAGTTCGACGTGGAACTGCTCGGCGTCGGCCGCTGAGCCCCTTTTCCGAGGCCTTTCCCGCACCGGCGGCCGCGCCGGTCCGCGGCCGCCGTGCCGCAGATTCCGCAGCACGGCAACCTTTCATCCGTCCACGGGTACCCACGACGCGCAGAACATCCTGCCGCAACCCGTGGAGTCTTGTCCCGTGAAAATTTCCCGTCACCTGCTGGCCCTTGCGCCCGCAGCCGCCCTCTTCCTGGCCGCCTGCGGAGGCGGTGGCAGCCCGACGCCGTCCGTCGCCACGGCGTTCACCGCGCGCACCGTGGTGTCCGACGGCAGCGTTCCGTCCACGCAGACGGACCCGAACCTCAGGAACGGCTGGGGCATCGCCTTCAACCCGCAGGGCTTCGTGTGGGTGACGGCCACCGCCACCCAGAAATCCACGCTCTACGACGGCAACGGCGTGCCGCAGTCGCTGGTGGTCACGGTGCCGCCCGCGGGCAGCGTGCCGGCCAACCCGACCGGCATCGTGTTCAGCGGCGGCAGCGACTTCCAGGTCAGCAAGGGCGGCGTGACCGGCCCGAGCCGCTTCATCTTCTCCAGCGAAGACGGCAGCATCTCCGGCTGGAGCCCCGCCGCCGACCTGAACAATGCCATCGTCACCTACAGCGACGGCGCCGGCGGCGCGGTGTACAAGGGCCTGGCGATCGCCGCCAGCGGCAATGCCAACTTCCTCTACGCCACCGACTTCCGCAACCGCAAGGTGGATGTGTTCGACAGCAGCTTCCGCAAGGTCCGGCTGGCCGGCGACTTCTCCGACCCGCAACTGCCCGCCGACTACGCCCCCTACGGCATCCAGGCCATCGGCTCGCGCATCGTGGTGACCTATGCGCGCCAGGACGCCAGCGGCCGCAACGCCGTGCACGCCAGCGCCACGGGCGCGGTGAACCTGTTCAACACCGACGGCACGCTGGCCCAGCGCCTGCTGCAGCCCGGGGCCCCGCTGAACGCACCCTGGGGCGTGGCCCTGGCGCCCGCGAACTTCGGCGGTGCTTCCGGCCAGTTGCTGATCGCCAATGAAGGCGACGGCACCATCGGCGCCTTCGACATGGCCACCGGCGTGACGAAGGGCGTGCTGGCCCGGAGCGACGGCACCGTGCTGCGCGTGGACGGGGTGCGCGGCATCGCGTTCGGCAACGGGCTGAACCAGCAACCGCTCAACACGCTGTTCTACATCGCCGGGCCGAACCAGGGCGCCAACGGCGCCTACGGCCGGGTGGACCCGCAGAACTGATTTCAGCCGAACAGCGCGTCCTGCAGCCGGCGGTACTTTTCATCGCCGACCAGTTCGCGGATCTTCGGGGCCAGCGCGGCGAGTTCCTCGACGTTGCGCGCGCCCTCCACCGCCAGGTTCAGGCGAAAGCCGCGCAGGCCGGCGCCGGAGGTGAGTTCGGTGGCGACCCGGTAGGCGCCCTGGTAGCGGTCCGCCATCGCGGTGGCGGCCGGGGCGGGCCCCGCGTCCGGCTGCGCGGCGGACGTGCCCGGCCCCGTGCCGGCCGGCGCGGCCTGCGGGCGCGCCAGGGGACGCCCGTCCGGGCTCTCCAGCAGCCCCTGGTCGATCATGGCCTGCACGTCGTCCATGGTGATGCCCACGGCCGCCGTGGCGGCCAGCACCTGCCCCAAGGTGCGCCGGCCGTCGAAGAGGATGAACGCGGAACGCTGGCGCGGCGTGAGGCCGCCATGGCGATCCTTGAGAGCCAACTGGCCGGCGGGGGTTTTGACGAGAAGCACGGTGGATCCGGCACGCGGCCGCGAGTGGCGATGTGCGTTGCAGAGTCGCATGCGCCCCCGGGTTTGTGAATCCGGGTTTCTGTCCATATGGGGCGCGCCGTCAGACCGGCGGCCGGTCCGGCGCGCGGGCAGGCCGCGTCGCGAGGCTCGCCAGCCAGGCCGCGGCCAGGCCCGCGGGCACGCCGAACACCCCTGCGGAGACCGGGTCGATGCCGAACCACAGGCCGTCCGGCAGCAGCCAGGCCGGCACCACGGCCTGCACGGCCTCGGTGGGGGCGGCGAGGTAGTAGAGCGCCGTGCCCAGGCCGCAGAGCATGCCCGCCACGGCGCCCTGGCGCGTGGCGCCCCGCCAGAAGATGCCCAGCACCATGGTGGGTACGAAGGCCGATGCGGCGATGGAGAACGACGCCGACACCATGGGCAGGATCTCCGAGCGCTTGAGCGCGGCGACGAAGGCGGCGCACAGCGCCACCGCCAGCAGCGCGAACTTGGTGAGGATCACGCGGTGCTCGGGAGATACCGGCCGGCCGCGGCTGCCGCCGTGCAGGTAGAGGTCGCGCACCAGGGCGTTGCTGATGGTGAGCAGCAGCCCGTCGGCGGTGGAGAGGGCCGCGGCCAGCCCGCCCGCGGCCACCAGCCCGGAGATCACGTAGGGCAGCCCGCCCAGCTCCGGCGTGGCCAGCATGATGAGGTCCGCGCCGAGCCGGATCTCGCCGAACTGCACGATGCCGTCGCCGTTGACGTCCTGCACCGACAGCAGGGACGGATCGACCCGCGACCACTGCCCGATCCAGCCCGGGAGCGCATCGAAGCGGCTGCCCACGAGGTTCTGCATGACCTCGAACTTGACCAGCACGGCGAGGGCCGGTGCGCTCAGGTAAAGCAGCGCGATGAAGCACAGCGACCACGCGACCGAGGCGCGCGCGGCCGAAGGCGTGGGCACGGTGTAGTAGCGCGTGAGCAGGTGCGGCAGCCCGGCGGTGCCGACCATGAGGCAGAACATCAGCGCCAGGAAGTTGCGGCGCGATACCCCGTAGGCCTCGCGCTCCGCAGGCGTGCCTTCCGGGTCGCCCGCATAGGCCAGGCCGTGGGGCGGCAGGCCGCCGAGCGGGCGGGCGCGCTCCCGGGCCTCGCGCATCTCGCGCGTCCAGAGTTCGCGCGCGGCCTCGGCGTCGCGCGGCAGCAGGGCCAGTTCGCGGCTGGCGGCCACCACGAGTGCGACGTCGGCATGCGTGTCGCGCAGCCGGTGCACGCGCTCGCGCGCCGCTTCGCGCTCCTGTTCCAGGGCTGCGGGCACGTCGCGCAGCCGCTCCTGGAGCTCATGCGCGCGGCGCTCGTGCGCGGCGACCACCTCGCGCTCGGCGGGCGACTGCAGCAATTGCGACTCCAGCGCGGCGATCTTGCCGATCTGCCCGCCATAGACGGCGGCCGCGAGCGGGTTGCCCAGCTGCTTGTATGCCAGCCACGACACGGGGATCAGGAAGGCCAGCAGGATGACCACGTACTGCGCCACCTGCGTCCAGGTGATGGCGCGCATGCCGCCCAGGAAGGAACACAGCAGCACGCCGCCCAGGCCCAGCATGATGCCGATCTCGAACTGCACGCCTGTGAGCCGCGAGGCGATCAGCCCCACGCCGTAGATCTGCGCCACCACGTAGGTGAACGAGCACAGCACTGCCGCCAGCGCCGCGATCACGCGCGGCCAGCGCCCGCCGAAGCGCACCTGGAAGAATTCCGGGATCGTGTAGAGGTTCATCGCGCGCAGGTGCGGCGCGATGAGCAGCGCGACGAGGCAGAAGCCGCCCGTCCAGCCCAGCAGGTAGGCCAGGCCCCCGGCCTGCCCCGGCCCGCCCGAGAAACCCTGCAGGTAGAGCGCGCCCGACAAGCTGATGAACGAGGCCGCGCTCATCCAGTCGGCTGCCGCCGCCATGCCGTTGTAGAACGGCGGGATGCGCCGGCCCGCGACGTAGTATTCCTCCGGGTCGGTGGTGCGGCCATAGACGCCGATGGCCGCATAGACCATCACCGAGAAGAACAGGAAGATCGGCCCGATCCACTGCCGCGACAGGCCCCGGTGCTCGGCCCAGACCATGAGGGCCAGGAAGGCCAGCACGCCCACGGTGTAGAGCGCCAGGAGGCGGTGCAGGCGCCCGTTCCCCGTGGCCTCGGAGCCGCCGGAGCGCCCGTCAGCCATGGGAGCGTGGCGCGCCGCTACCGGCCGGGTCGCCAGCCGCCGCGGCCGCCTCACGTGCGTCCACGCGCTCGAAGCGGTCCATCGCCACGCAATAGACCACCACGATGGCGATGAAGGCCAGCACCGCGCCCTGCGAGGCGATCCAGTAGCCCAACGGCCAGTCGCCCACCCGCCAGGTCAGGTCCCGCACGAAGTAGCAGGCGCCGAAGGACACCGCCGCCCACGCCAGGAGCAGCGCGGCTTTGAGCCAGAGGTGGCGCGCATCGTGCAGGTCCGGGGCGAACGGCGCCGCGGCCCCGCTCCCGTCGCCATACGGGTCGGCGGCCGCGCGCTCGCGGCCGTCCGCATCCCGCGGCGCAGGGGGTGGCGGCGGCGCGGGCATGGTCCGGCGCGCGCCGTCAGCCGGCGAGTTTCTGCCAGGTGGCGATCACGCTGTCGGGGTTGAGCGAGATCGACGAGATGCCCTGCCCTGCCAGCCACAGGGCGAAGTCCGGATGGTCGCTGGGGCCCTGGCCGCAGATGCCCACGTACTTGCCCTGGCGCTTGCAGGCCTCGATGGCGCGCGAGAGCAGCGCCTGCACGGCCGGGTCGCGCTCGTCGAAATCGGCGGCCAGCAGCTCCAGGCCGGAGTCGCGGTCCAGGCCCAGGGTGAGCTGGGTCAGGTCGTTGGAGCCCACCGAGAAGCCGTCGAAGAACTGCAGGAACTCGTCGGCCAGCACCGCGTTGGAAGGCACCTCGCACATCATGATGAGCTTGAGCTCGTTCTCGCCGCGCTTGAGGCCGTGCTCGCCCAGCAGCTTCGTCACGCGGTCGGCCTGGCCGAGCGTGCGCACGAAGGGCACCATCACCTGCACGTTGGTCAGGCCCATGTCGTTGCGCACGCGCTTGAGCGCTTCGCACTCCATGGCGAAGGCCTCGCCGAAGTCCTGGCTGATGTAGCGCGCCGCGCCGCGGAAGCCCAGCATCGGGTTCTCTTCCTCGGGCTCGTAGCGGCTGCCGCCGATGAGCTTGCGGTACTCGTTGGACTTGAAGTCCGACAGGCGCACGATGACGGGCTTGGGCCAGAAGGCCGCGGCGATGGTCGCCACGCCCTCGGCCACCTTGTCCACGTAGAAGGCTCGGGGGCTGGCATGGCCGCGCGCCACCGATTCCACGGCCTTCTTCAGGTCGGCATCGACGGCGGGGTAGTCCAGGATGGCTTTCGGGTGCACGCCGATGTTGTTGTTGATGATGAACTCCAGCCGCGCCAGGCCCACGCCCTCGTTGGGCAGCTGGCAGAAGTCGAAGGCCAGCTGGGGGTTGCCCACGTTCATCATGATCTTGGTGGAGATCTTCGGCATCTCGCCGCGCTGCACCTCGGTCACCTCGGTTTCCAGCAGGCCGTCGTAGATGCGGCCGGTATCGCCCTCGGCGCAGCTCACCGTCACCAGCGTGCCGTCCTTGAGCAGGCTGGTGGCGTCACCGCAGCCGACCACGGCCGGAATGCCGAGTTCGCGCGCGATGATGGCCGCGTGGCAGGTGCGGCCGCCGCGGTTGGTGACGATGGCGCTGGCGCGCTTCATCACGGGCTCCCAGTTGGGGTCGGTCATGTCGGTGACGAGCACGTCGCCCGCCTGCACCTTGTCCATCTCGGCGATGTCGCTCACGAGGCGGACCGGGCCCGTGCCGATCTTCTGGCCGATGGCGCGGCCCTCGGCCAGCACCGTGCCCGTGCCCTTGAGCTTGAACTTCTGCTCGGCCTGGCCCTGCTGCTGGCTCTTCACCGTCTCGGGGCGGGCCTGCAGGATGTAGAGCTGGCCGTCGGTGCCGTCCTTGCCCCACTCGATGTCCATCGGGCGGCCGTAGTGCTTCTCGATGAGCAGGGCGTAGCGCGCCAGCTGTTCCACCTCGGCATCGGTCAGGGAGTAGCGGTTGCGCTGCTCGGTGGGCACGTCGGTGGTCTTCACGAGCTTGCCGCTGGCCTTCTTCTCCTCGGGCGACGCGAACACCATCTGGATGAGCTTGCTGCCCAGGTTGCGGCGGATCACGGCCCGGTTGCCGGCGGCCAGCATGGGCTTGTGCACGTAGAACTCGTCGGGGTTCACGGCGCCCTGCACCACCGTTTCGCCCAGGCCGTAGCTGGAGGTGATGAACACCACCTGGTCGAAGCCGGATTCGGTGTCGATCGTGAACATCACGCCCGCGGCGCCCTTGTCGGAGCGCACCATGCGCTGCACGCCGGCCGAGAGGGCCACCACGTCGTGCGCGAAGCCCTTGTGCACGCGGTAGCTGATGGCGCGGTCGTTGTAGAGGGAGGCGAACACCTCCTTCATCTTGTGCAGCACGTCCTCGATGCCCACCACGTTCAGGAAGGTTTCCTGCTGGCCGGCGAAGGAGGCGTCGGGCAGGTCTTCCGCGGTGGCGGAGGAACGCACGGCGAAGCAGGCCTCGGCATTGCCGCCGCACAGGGTGGAGAAGGCGTCGCGGATGGCCTTCTCGAGGTCGGCCGGGAAGGGCTGGGCCTCGACCATGGCGCGGATCTCGGCACCGGCCGCGGCCAGGGCGCGCACGTCCTCGGTGTCGAGGGTCTTGAGGCGGTCGCTGATCTTCTGCGCCAGGCCGTCGTGGGCGAGGAACTGGCGGAAGGCGTGGGCGGTGGTCGCGAAGCCGGTGGGCACGCGCACGCCGTCGGGCAGCTGGGAGATCATCTCGCCGAGGGAGGCGTTCTTGCCACCCACCGACTCGACGTCGGTCATTCTCAGGTTCTCAAACGGAACGACCAGGGCGGTCGACTCGAACAGTGCAGACATGGGAAAGCTCCAGAAGTTGAAACCGGGTCTGCGCGCCCCACGGGGCCGCCCGCGCGCGAGGGCGGGCCGGCGGGGGCGCCATCATCACGCATGCACGGCGCGCTGTGGCTTGGCTGTTCTGGTTGTGGGCCGGGCGCGTGCATGGTGGAAATGGGAATAATGGGCGCGATTGTAGGGCGGCCGGCCGCAAGGCGCTTGTGGGACACGGCCGGCCTCCGGTCCAGCCAGCAGCCCACCCAGCGAACGATCACCGCGGAAAGCCCCGCCCCATCCATGCACACGCGCACCGTATTCTTCATCTCCGACGGCACCGGCATCACCGCCGAGACCTTCGGCAACGCCATCCTGGCGCAGTTCGACATCAAGCCGCGCCACGTGCGCCTGCCCTTCATCGACACCGAGGACAAGGCCCACCAGGCCGTGCGCCGCATCAACCACACGGCCGAGCTGGAGGGCAAGAAGCCCATCGTGTTCACCACCCTGGTCAACATGAGCGTGCTGCGCATCATCCAGGAGAACTGCCAGGGCATGCTGCTGGACATGTTCGGCACCTTCATCCGCCCGCTGGAGGGCGAGCTGGGCATCAAGTCGCTGCACCGCGTGGGCCGCTTCGCGGACGTGAGCCTGAGCAAGGAATACACCGATCGCATCGAGGCCATCAACTTCAGCCTGGACCACGACGACGGCCAGAGCCACCGCGACCTGAACGGCGCGGACGTGATCCTGGTGGGCGTGTCGCGCAGCGGCAAGACCCCCACCAGCCTCTACCTGGCCATGCAGTGCGGCCTGAAGGTGGCCAACTACCCGCTCATCCCCGAGGATTTCGAGCGCAGGCAACTGCCGCCCGCGCTGGAGCCGCACCGCAAGAAGATCTTCGGCCTGACCATCCTGCCCGAGCGGCTTTCGCAGATCCGCAACGAACGCCGGCCGGGCTCGAAGTACGCCGACCTCGCCAACTGCCGCCACGAGGTGGCCGAGGCCGAGGCGATGATGCGGCGCTCGGGCATCCGGTGGCTCTCGACCACCACCAAGAGCATCGAGGAGATCGCGACGACGATCCTGCAGGAGGTGCGGCCGGAGCGGCTGGTGTATTGACCCCTGCCGTCAATCCTCGCCCTCCACGAGCAGGCAGGTGGCCACGGCGGGGCACACCACCAGCACCGCCGCGCTGAACGTCGCGGAGGTGAGCGGCGACCAGGCGAAAGGACTCCAGCAGCGCCGCATTCATCGTGGAGCCAGGGTGGAAGGGGCACACGCGGCCGGGCTGGCGCGCGGCGGGAAATATTGCAGAATCTCCGCAGAAGAGAGGATAAGGGAGGCGCCGCCATGGCGAGAAGAAGAGGGAAGACATCCGTCCTCGAGGACCTGATGGAGCTGGTGGCATTGCTGCCCTGGTGGGTGGGCGTGCTGCTTGCCATCGTGGGCTACGTGGTGCTCCATCGCCTGGCCAACGCCCCGTTGCCGGCGGCGAGCACGCCGCAGGACATCGCGCACATGACCACCCACGGCATCTGGCGGGGGTTGGCCTACGCCGGGCAGTTCATCGTGCCACTCATCTGCGCCATGGGCGCCCTGGCTTCCGCGGTGCGCCGGCGCGAGCGGCGCCGGCTGATCGACACGGCATGCCGCAGCACGGCGGCCGACGCGCTGCACGGCATGGACTGGAAGGAATTCGAAAGGCTCGTGGGCGAAGGCTTCCGGCGGCAGGGCTACCTGGTGGCCGAAACGGGCGGCGGCGGCGCGGACGGGGGCGTCGATCTCGTGCTGGGCAAGGCTGGCGAGAAGTTTCTCGTGCAATGCAAGCAATGGAAGGCGTTCAAGGTCGGCGTCACCGTGGTGCGCGAGCTGTACGGCGTCATGGCCGCCCGCGGCGCCGCGGGTGGGTTCGTGGTGACGTCGGGCAGCTTCACACAGGAGGCCACGGAATTCGCCAGCGGGCGCAATATCCACCTGATCGACGGCCCTGCGCTGCTGCGGCTGATACGGCAGGGGCGGCCTGCGCCGGAGCCGCAGCCACGGATGCAGGCACAGCCTGCGGAGAAGCCGGCAGGCAACGGCCCTGCGCCCGCCCCCGGTCCGGCCTCCGGGGCCGAGGCACCGCCCGCTTGCCCCGTCTGCGCGCAGCCGATGGTGCGCCGGGTCGCCCGGCGCGGGGCTTCGGCGGGGCAAGGGTTCTGGGGGTGCTCGGGTTATCCGCGCTGTCGGGGTACGCGGCCCTTGTGAACCGAATGCATGCACAGGCACTTGCTGCAGAACATGCATGAAGCGCCCGGCGGAATCCGATACATGATTGATTTGCGCAATTTTCGTTATCGCATCGCTGTGCTGCTGACGGCCGCGGTGCTGGGAATTTCCGGCTGGCTTGCATTGACGCTCGCTGGCCGCAAGCTGTGCTGCTCCAGCATCTACAAGACATTCAGCAGCCCGGACCAGCGCTTCCAGGTGGCCGTGTTCCGAATCAGCCAGCCATGGCCCGTCGCGCCGGGCTCCGCGGGCGACGCACCGGGTTTCGTGCGGCTCACGACCCGCGCGGGCGGCGTGCTGCAGGAGCTGGACGTGGAGGCCGTGCAACTGGTCGAGCAGGTTCGCTGGACGTCCCACAGCGTGGAGATCCCGCTGATCGCGGAATGGGCGCTGCCTGACGGCAAGCCTGTGCCGCCCGGTCCGGAACTGCGGTAGGCACGCGCAGGCCGGCGTGCGAACGGCCCTGCAGGGCAGCGGCTATTGCACTGCTTCCGGCGCCGTATGCCACAGCCGCCGCTGCAGTTCCGCCGCGCTCGGACCGGCCGGCACCGCAGTCCCCTCCCCCGCCGCCAGGCCCAGCCGCCGCGACCAGCGGTTGTTCAGGTTGCCCGCCATGGTGCGGAAGTGCGGGGACAGCCCGTCCATGCGCGCGAGGCTCTCCAGGTGGGCGGCGATCTTGCGGCCCATGGCGTCCCGGTCGCCCGCGCGGTCGCTGTGCGCGTAGCCGGTCATGAGGGCCAGGGTGCCGGCCAGCAGCGCCTCGGCGCAGGGCAGGCCCGGTTCGGCTTCGGAGGGATGGAGCAGCGGGTTGGCGGAGGGACGGGAGGCGTCGGACATGCAGGGGGACTCCTGGGTGCGTTGGTGTGGCTCGCTGCAGACAAGTATATGAGAATGAATATCAATCGCAAAACACCACGGCGAACCCTGCCTGCGGTCAGGGACGCAGGGAAAGGTGCCTCGCAGGAGTACCAACGAAAAAGGGAGCGGCATGGCCGCTCCCTTCTTTCCATCCGCTTCGCGGTGCGCCGTCAGGCCGGGGCCGTCGTGCGGATCAGGTGGTCGAACGCGCCCAGCGCCGCCTTCGCGCCCTCGCCGGCCGCGATGATGATCTGCTTGTAGGGCACCGTGGTGCAGTCGCCGGCCGCGAACACGCCCGGCACGCTGGTGCGGCCATGGGAGTCCACCACGATCTCGCCGAAGCGCGACAGGTCCACCGTGCCCTTGAGCCAGTCGGTGTTGGGCAGCAGGCCGATCTGCACGAAGATGCCTTCCAGGGCGAGCACATGGTGCTCGTCGTTCGTGCGGTCCTTGTAGCTCAGGCCGGTCACGCGGGTGCCGTCGCCCTTCACCTCGGTGGTCTGCGCGTTGAGGATCACGTCCACGTTCGGCAGGCTGCGCAGCTTGCGCTGCAGCACGGCGTCGGCCTTCAGCTCGCCCGCGAACTCCAGCACGGTGACATGGGCCACCACGCCGGCCAGGTCGATCGCGGCCTCCACGCCGGAGTTGCCACCGCCGATCACCGCCACGCGCTTGCCCTTGAAGAGCGGGCCGTCGCAGTGCGGGCAGTAGGTCACGCCCTTGGTGCGGTACTGCTCCTCGCCCGGCACGTTCATGTTGCGCCAGCGCGCGCCGGTGGAAATGATCACGGTGCGGGACGAGAGCGTGCCGCCGTTCTCCAGCTCGACCTCGATCAGGCCGCCTTCGGTGGCCGCGGGCCGGAGCGCACGGGCACGCTGCAGGTTCATCAGGTCCACCTCGTAGTCGCGCACGTGCTGCTCCAGCGCGGCGGCGAACTTCGGGCCGTCGGTCTTGCTGACCGAGATGTAGTTCTCGATGTCCAGCGTGTCGTTCACCTGGCCGCCGAAGCGCTCGGCTGCCACGCCGGTGCGGATGCCCTTGCGGGCGGCATAGACGGCCGCCGCGGCGCCGGCCGGGCCACCGCCGACGATCAGCACGTCGAACGCTTCCTTGGCGGACAGTTTGGCGGCTTCGCGCTTCGCGGCGCCGGTGTCGAGCTTGCCGACGATTTCCTCGATGGTCATGCGGCCGGAGCCGAACACCTGGCCGTTGAGGAAGACCATGGGCACGGCCATGATCTCGCGGTCGGTCACTTCCTGCTGGAAGGCACCGCCCTCGATCACGGTGGTGCGGATGCGGGGGTTGAGGATGGCCATGAGCGACAGGGCCTGCACCACGTCCGGGCAGTTGTGGCAGGTCAGGCTCATGTAGACCTCGAAATCGAAGTCGCCGTCGAGCGCCTGCACCTGCTCGATCACGTCCTGCTCCACCTTCGGCGGATGGCCGCCGGTCCAGAGCAGCGCCAGCACGAGCGAGGTGAATTCGTGGCCCAGCGGCAGGCCGGCGAAGCGCAGGCTCGTCTGCGTGCCGGCGCGCTGCAGCGTGAAGGACGGCTTGCGGGCGTCGGTGCCGTCGGTGCGAAGGCTGATCCTGTCGCTGCGCAGGGACTGGATGGTTTCCAGCAGGTCGCGCATCTGGGCCGAGGTGTCGCTGCCGTCCAGCGAAGCCACGATCTCGAACGACTGCGTCACGCGCTCCAGATAGGCGGAAAGTTGGGATTTGAGTTGGTCGTCGAGCATGGAGGTCCTTCAGTGGTTTCGAGTTATGCGGAGCGCCGGAGGCCGGAGAACGGGCGAAAAGCGGGCGAAAAAAAGCCGGACGGCACGGCGCGCGAGAGCGCCATGCGGGGGTCCGGCCGGGAAGGCGCGCAGGGCGCCTTCGGATCGCAACAGCGATTAGATCTTGCCGACCAGGTCCAGCGAAGGCGTCAGGGTCTTGGCGCCTTCCTTCCACTTGGCGGGGCACACCTGGCCGGGGTTGGCGGCGGTGAACTGGGCGGCCTTGAGCTTGCGCAGGGTTTCCGACACGTCGCGGGCGATTTCGTTGGAGTGGATTTCCATCGTCTTGATGACGCCGTCGGGGTTGATCACGAAGGTGCCGCGCAGTGCCAGGCCTTCTTCGGGGATGTGCACGCCGAAGGCGTTGGTCAGCTGGTGCGTCGGGTCGCCGACCAGGGGGAACTTGGCCTTGCCGACGGCGTCGGAGGTTTCGTGCCACACCTTGTGCGAGAAGTGCGTGTCGGTGGTCACGATGTAGACCTCGGCACCGGCCTTCTGGAACTCGGCGTAGTTGTCGGCGGCGTCTTCGATCTCGGTCGGGCAGTTGAACGTGAAGGCGGCCGGCATGAAGATCAGCACGGACCACTTGCCCTTCAGGTTCTCTTCCGTGACGGTAATGAACTCACCCTTGCCATTGCGGTTCACGAACGCTTCGGTCTTGAAAGGCTGGACTTGGGTATTGATCAGGGACATTGCTGTTTCCTCGGTTGGTGGGTTGCTGAATGACAAGACGAAGTTTAGGGGCGTTCACCCAATCAATCCAATTAATTGATTCCATGCAATCGATTGGATAGAACTATTGAATGCAGGCCGCTCCAATGAGAACACAACTCAGTGTCACACGCAGGCAGACCGGGCGCGTGGGGGCTTCGCCTTGCCGTGGCGGGCGGGCATCACGACAATCGCGCCGACACCGCACCATTCCATTATTACGAGGAGAGCCCCATGCAAGGCGACGCCCAGGTCATTTCCCATCTGCAGGCCCAGCTCAAGAACGAGCTGACGGCCATCAACCAGTACTTTCTGCACTACCGGATGCTCAAGCACTGGGGCTTCGACCGCCTGGCGAAGAAGGAGTACGAAGAGTCCATCGGCGAGATGAAGCACGCCGACCGCATCATGGACCGCATCTTCATGCTGGACGGCCTGCCCAACCTGCAGGACCTGGGCAAGCTGCAGGTCGGCGAGGACGTGCCGGAGATCCTCGAATGCGACCTGCGCTCCGAGCGCGGCGCGCAGGCCACCATCAAGGAAGGCATCGCCCATTGCGAGACGGTGCGCGACTACGTCTCCCGTGACCTGCTGCAGGAAATCCTCGAGGACACCGAGGAACACATCGACTTCCTGGAAACGCAGCTGGGCCTGGTGGAGCAGGTGGGCGTGCAGAACTACCTGCAGTCGCAGATGGGCGAGGCGGACTGACGCCGGCAGCGCCGGCGCATCGGCCGGCGATGCAGACAGCTACGGGCCCGCGGGCCCGTTTTTTTTGCGTGCGGCATCCGGGCAGATGCGCAGCGGTGCAAAGCCCGCGGAAAAAGTTGCATGCCCATGGTGGAAATTCGGAGAATTCCACGAACACAAATGAGAATGCGTATCAAAAATAATTAGAATCCATCGCCTTGGGAGCCGCCGCCCGCGCACCCTGTCCGGGCCTTCGCCGCAGGCGTTGACCGGCGCTCCCATCGCAAGCCAGTCCGGACAAGGCCGTCGCGCCCCGGCAGCCAGCGCACTCAGGTCTTTTTGCCGTCCCGAAGTCTGCCGCCATGCTGTCCTCCCCTGTCTCCACCCCTCCCCTGCCCCGCCGCGCCACGTGCCGGGGCGGCCCTTCCGGCACCGCGCTGGCCCGGGCGGGCCTGTACTGCGGTGCCGTGCTGCTCACGGCGGCGCCCCTGGCCGCACGCGCGCAGGCGCCGGCCGGGGACGAGCGTCCTGCGGCGCTGGGCGAAGTGCAGGTGAACGCGGAGCGTTCCGGCGAGGCGGGCACGCCCGCACGCCGCGCGCAGAGCGCATCGCGGCTGGGCCTGTCGGTGCTGGAGACGCCGCGCTCGGTGAGCGTGGTGGAGCGCGAGACGCTGGACCAGCAGGGCGCCACCACCGAGCGCGAGGTGCTGCGCAACGCCTCCGGCGTGGCCTCGCGCAGCGAGTACTACGGTTCCTATTCGCAGTTCTCGGTGCGCGGCCTGTGGGCCAACAACACCTACAACTACCTGCGGGACGGCGCCAAGTTCATGCACCTGATCGACCCGCCGCTGTTCAACATCGACCGGGTGGAAGTGATCAAGGGGCCCGCGGCGCTGGAATACGGCCAGGTGGCGCCGGGCGGGCTGATCCAGTACGTGAGCAAGCAGCCGCAGGCCGAGGCGCTGCGCTCCGTCCGCCTGGGCGCCGGCAGCTACGGCTGGCGCTCCGGGGAGTTCGATTTGACCGGGCCGATCGATTCCGAAGGCACGCTGCTGTACCGCCTGACCGGCGGGGCCAGTCGCGGCGGCAGCGCGGTGGACGGCATCACCCCGGAAAAGCGCGGCCTGGGCGGGGCGCTGGAGTGGCGCATCTCGCCGCAGACGCGCTGGCGGGTGCAGGCCGAAACCTACCGCCTGGAAACCACTTCATACCCCGGGCTGCCGGTGCCCGTGCCATCCGACCCGCGCAGCGCCGATGCAGTGGACGAAAGCCGCTTCTACGGCGAGCCCTGGCTCACCACCCAGGGCCGCATGCGCTTTTATGCGAGCGAACTGACGCACCGCTTCACCGATGCGCTGGATGCGCGCCTGTACGTGTCGCGCAACGAGACGGAGCGCGACGTGCTGCTGCCGATGCTGTCGGGTGTGTCCGCCGGCCGGGTGGCGCGCGGCTACTGGCTGGCGCCGGGGCAGAGCTATACCTCGGACACGGTGCTGGCCGAGTTGCGCGGCCGCTGGCGCACCGGCGCGGTGGAGCACCGCGTGCTGGCAGGCGTGGACTGGCGCGCGATGGAGAGCCGCTACGGCGCGAGCGGCACGGGCACCCTGCCCGCCGTCGATCTGTCGCGCCCGGTGACGGGCATCGCCCCGCCCGCCGCGTCCACCGGCGCGCCCGCGGTTGCCAGCGATACGCGCAACCCGGGCATCTACGTGCAGGACCGCATGGCCTGGGGCCCCTGGGCGCTCACCGCCGGCCTGCGCCACGACCGGCTGAAGGACCGCTACGTCAAGCCTCAGCTGGACGCGAGCAAGACCCAGCCCTCGCTGGCGCTGAGCTGGGAGGCCACGCCGGAGAGCATGCTCTACGTGAGCCATGCGCGCTCTTTCCAGGCCAACGTGGGCACCCTGCTCGCGGGGAACGTGGCGGCACCGCCATCCGAAGGCAAGCAGATCGAGGTGGGCGTGAAGCAGGAATGGCTGTCCCGCCGCCTGCTGACCACGGCATCGCTGTTCGAACTGGAACTCACCAACAGTCCCGCCAGCGATCCCGCCAACCCTGGCTATTCCGTGCTCACGGGCCGCCAGCGCATCCGCGGCCTGGAGCTGGAGGCCAAGGGCCGCATCGCGCCGGGCTGGACGGTCTCCGCCCAGGCCACCTTCATGGACCCGAAGGTGCTGGCCGACACGGTGGCCGGCGCCAACGTGGGCAACCGCGTGGCGCTGGCGACGAAGCGCACGGCATCGCTCTGGACGCAGTACCGCATCGCCGCGGTGCCCGGCCTGTGGGTGGGCGGCGGCCTCACGCACCAGGGCGACAAGTTCCTGGCCAACGACAACCGGCGCCGCCTGCCGGGCTACACGGTGGCCGATCTGGCCGTGGGCTACGAAATGGCCGGCGGCCTGCGGCTGCAGGCCAACCTGAAGAACGCCGCGGACAAGCGCTACTACCTCGACGGCACCAGCAATGCCGCGGGCTTCACCTCGGTCACGCCGGGCGAGGCGCGCGCGCTGCAGGTCACGCTCGATTACGCCTTCTGACCGCCCGGAAGCCGCTGCCATGAAACCCACCCGTCCTTTCTGGAAGTACCGCCTGGCCATCGCTTCGCGCGCGCTGGCTGCCACGGCCGGCGGCTATGCGCTCGCGGCCGCCGCCACGGCGGCCGGCGCGCTCGCCCTCGCGCTGGCGATGCCGCGCGTGGAGGCGGTGCTGGCCGCGACGATGTTCTCGTGGCTGGTGTATGCCGGCGCGGTGGCCTGGGCGTTCTACGCGCGCACCGCGTGGTCCGCATGGGCCGGGGTGGCCGTGCCCGCGCTGCTGCTGGGCGCCTGCGTGGCCGCTCCGCGCCTGTGGGGAGGCGCGGCATGACGGCTGCAGCGAACGACACCGCGCGCACCGCCGTGGCGCCCGCGCGCGAGGGCTTCCGGCAGGCGATGTCCTGGGTCCACACCTGGGCGGGTCTGGTGCTGGGATGGCTGCTCTTCGCCATCTTCGCCACCGGCACGCTGAGCTTTTTCAAGAGCGAATTCAATCTCTGGATGCGCCCGGAAATGCACGGGCTGGCGGCCACGAGCCCCGACGTGGCGGACCGGGCGCAGGCGGCGCTGCACCGCCATGCGCCGGGCGTGACGCAATGGATCATGCGCCTGCCGGACGAGCGCCTGCCCGCCGTGACGGTGCTCTGGCGCGACAGTGCCAACGGCCGCTTCCAGACCCTGCTCATGGACCCGGCCACGGGCCAATCCATCGGCACGCGCGAGACCATGGGCGGTGAATTCTTCTACCGCTTCCACTTCGAACTGCGTACGGCGCACCAGAGCCGCTGGGCGCTGCAGGGGCGCTGGATCGTGGGGGTGGCGACGCTGCTGATGTTCATCGCGCTGCTCACGGGCGTGGTCACGCACCGGCGCATCTTCAAGGATTTCTTCACCTTCCGGCCCACCAAGGGCGGCCAGCGCGCCTGGCTGGACGCGCACAACGTCTCCGGCGTGCTGGCGCTGCCGTTCTACCTCGTCATCACCTTCAG
Source organism: Acidovorax sacchari (assembly GCF_042847045.1). Taxonomy (NCBI): domain Bacteria; kingdom Pseudomonadati; phylum Pseudomonadota; class Betaproteobacteria; order Burkholderiales; family Comamonadaceae; genus Acidovorax; species Acidovorax sacchari. The sequence continues at coordinate 1,617,338 of NZ_AP035783.1, read as the reverse complement.
CGGGCTGATGATCTTCCACACGCTCTACATGCCCGCCGGCATCGCGGCCGCCTACGCGACGCCCAAGGGTACCGATTCGCAGGCCTATTTCGCGGAGATGCAGGGCGACGAGCCGGGCGCACGCAGCGCGCGGCGGGCCCGCGGGGCGGCAGAAGCGGCCGCCCCCCTGCCGGCGCTGGACCTGGCCACGATGGTGGCGGGGGCGCATCGCACCTGGGGCGATGCCCGCATCGGCAACATTTCGGCGCGCCGCGACGCGGACGGCACGGTGGTGGAGGTCACGCGGCACGATGGCGACCGGCTGCAATACGGGCCCGCGCGGTTGCGCTTCGACGGTGCCACGGCGCGGCAGCTCGCGCTGATCGATCCGCAGACACCCGCGATCAAGACCTACCGCGTGCTCTACGGGCTGCACCTCGCCCGCTTCGCGGGACCGGGCATGCGCTGGGCGCTGTTCGGCTTCGGCGTGCTGGGCAGCCTGATGATCGCTTCCGGGCTGGTGCTCTGGTCGGTGAAGCGGCGCGCGCAGGCGCAGCGCAAGCCGGGCGATGCCGGCCTGCCCTTCGGCGAGCGACTGGTGGCCAGCCTGAACGTGGGCCTGATGGGGGGGCTGCCCCTGGCGGTCGCCGCGTTCCTCGCGGCCAACCGGCTGCTGCCCCTGTCCACGCCCGGGCGCGCCGACGCGGAACTCGCCTGGTTCTTCGGCACGTGGGGCGCGGGCCTGGCCGTGGGCCTGCTGCGGCCCGACCGGCGCGGCTGGGCGCTGCTGCTGGGCGCCGCGGGCGCGCTGTTCGCGGCGCTGCCGGTGATCAACGCGGCCACCACCTCGGCGCATTTGGGCATCACGCTGCCCGCGGGCGAATGGGCCTGGGCCGGCATGGACCTGTCGTTCCTGGCCGCCGGGCTGGTGTTCGGCGCCCTGGCCCGCCATCTGCTGCGGCGCCGCGCGACCGCCGCGCCGAAGGCGGCGCGCGCCGCCGCGCAGCCGGGGGCAGCGTCCGGCACCACGCCCGCGCAGGGAGCCTGACCGCCATGCTCGAACTGCTGCTGTGTTTCGCCGGCTGGGCCGGCATCGCGCTGGGCATGGACCGGCACCACGAGGACGCCTGGGGGCGCGAAGGCACCCCGGCGCGGCTGCGTGCCCTGCGCCGTGGCGGATGGGCCGTGCTGGGCCTGTCGCTGGTTCTGGCCGTGGCATGGCCGCGCATGGCCAGCGTGCCGCTGTCGGTCACCTGGTGGGCCGTGGCGCTGTCCGTGTCGGCGCTGGGCGCCACTGCAGCGGCCACCTGGTGGCCGCGGCGCCTGCCCAGGCTCTGGGCCGCGGCCCTGGCGCTGGCGGTGCTGTGGGCGGCACTGACGGCCGCCCTGGGGCCGCACGCCACGGGCTGACCGGCACCGGCCGCCACGGTCCGGCCGCAGTCCCCCGCCTCGCCGCCAGTCCCCGCAGCCGGGGGCGCCTCCGGCGCGCCGCCGCATTTTTTTATCGACCCTTCCACCTTTCAAGGAGCCAACCGATGCCATCGTCCTTCCGCCCCTGGGCCACCGCCCTCTTCGCCGCCTGCGCCGCTGCCGGTGCCCAGGCCCACCAGGTGTGGCTCGAAGCCGGCAACGGCCAGGCACGGCTGCAGTTCGGCGAATATGCCGACAACCTGCTCGAGAAATCGCCGGGCGCGCTGGACAAGTTCCAGGGCATTCCGGTGCTGCAGGCCCATGCGCCGGGTGCGGCGTCGGCCACGCCCGTGGAAGGCCGGCGCACCGCCACGGCCTTCGCCTATGCGTTGCCCGGCGCCGCCGAGACACTGTTCGCGGAAGCCCCCTATCCAGTGATCGACCGCAGCAAGGGGGGCAAGCCCGCGCTGCTCTGGCGCCCCGCCGCGCGCTGGGTCGCGGACCTGTCCCGCCCCGTCGCGGCCACGGCGCCGCTGGACGTGGTGCCCACGGGCCGCGCGGGCGAACTGCGCGTGGTGTTCAACGGCCAGCCGCTGCCCAAGGCCCAGGTGACGCTGGCCGCGCCCTCGGGATGGGCCCGCGAGGCCGTGACCGGCGCGGACGGCACGGTGCGGTTCGCCCTGCCGTGGAAGGGCCAGTATGTGGCCGAGGTGAAGCACTCCGACCCGGCCGCCGGCGAGCGCAACGGCGAGAAGTACGGCGAGACGTCCTACCTCACCACGCTCACCTTCGCCCAGGCCGAGGGCATGGAATCGCCCGCCCTGCCGGCCGCCCCGGCGCGCTGACCCCTGCGGCGCCGCGCGCCACGCCGCCCGGCGCGGTGCGCCTCCCCGTTTTTCCGCCATTCCTCCCGCACGCCGCACCGGTGGCGCGGGCGACCCATTTATTGCCTGCCATGACGCAATCCCTCGACCTTCTCCCTTCCGCCCACCGGCGCGCTTCCCGCCCCGGCGCCACTCCGCGCGCGCTCGTCCGGTCCCTGTCGGCGGCCGCCGCCACACTCTGCACCCTGGGCGCCGCCACCGCCGCGCATGCACAGCAGGCCGCCGCCACCGGCAGCGCTCCGGCCACGGAAGCCACGCTCGCCCCGGTGACGGTGAGCGCCGATGGCCAGCAGGAAAACCCCGTGGGGCCCGTCGCCGGCTTCGCAGCCCGCCGCGCCCTTTCGGCCACCAAGACCGATACCCCGCTGATCGAGACACCGCAGGCCATCAGCGTCGTCACGCGCGACCAGATGGAGGCGCAGGGCGCGCAAACGCTGCGCCAGACCACGGCCTACACCGCCGGCATGGTGTCCAACTACTTCGACAGCCGGGTGGACAGCTTCAAGGCCCGCGGCGGCGACGTGACGCAGTACCTGGACGGCCTGCTGCGCACCTATGGCACCTACAACAACATCAAGGCCGATCCCTACCTGCTCGAACGCGTGGAATTCCTGCGCGGGCCGTCGTCCGTGCTGTACGGCCAGGGCAGCGTGGGCGGCGTGCTCAACCTCACGAGCAAGCGCCCCCAGGCCGAGCCGCTGCGCGAGGTGCAGGTGCAGCTGGGCAACTACGCCCGCAAGCAGATCGCGGCCGACCTGACCGGCCCGCTCACGCAGGATGGGCAATGGCTCTACCGCCTGGTGGCGGTGGGCCGCGACAGCGATTCCCAGGTGGACCACGTGGGTGACGACCGCCAGGTGTTCGCACCCACGCTCACCTGGAAACCCAGCGCCGCCACGTCGCTGACGCTGCAGTTCACGCACCAGAAGGACAAGAGCGGCTCGCTGATCGGCTTCTTCCCGTGGCAGGGCACGCAACTGCCCAGCCCGTACGGCCAGATCCCGACCTCGGCCTTCATCAGCGAGCCCGGCTGGGACGCCTACGACAGCGAGAACAATTCCTGGGGCTACCTCTTCAGCCACCAGCTGAACGGCGCCTGGACGCTGCGGCAGAACCTGCGCCGCACGGTGAGCGACGTCGATTACCGCAGCATGTACACCAGCTTCACCGCCAACCGCGCCACGGGCCGGCCGGCACGCCCGGTGTTCGAGGCGGACAACCGCACGCTGCTGCGCGATGCCTCCTGGCAGCGCAACGCCAGCCGCCTGCTGATGGTCGATACGCAGCTCGAAGGCAAGCTGCGTGCCGGCGCCACCGAACACACGCTGCTGTTCGGCATGGACGCGCAGCGCAACGCCACCAGCCAGTCCTCGTGGTTCAAGACCGTGAGCGGCATCGATGTCTATGCACCGGTGTACGGCAACTTCACGCCGCCATCCGAATCCGACCTGGCACGCCAGCCCGGCGTGCGCCAGAAGCAGATGGGCTTCTACGCGCAGGACCAGATCCGCTGGAACCGCTGGACGGCCACGCTCGGCCTGCGCCACGACCGGGCCAAGACCGACACCGAGGGCCGCCCCGCGGCAGCCGTGGACGACAGCGCCTGGACCAAGCGCCTGGGCGCGACCTACCAGATGGACGGCGGCTGGGCGCCCTACCTGAGCTATTCGGAGTCGTTCCAGCCCCTGGGCGGCGTGGACTTCTACGGCACGCCGTTCAAGCCCCAGCGCGGCCAGCAGTGGGAAGCCGGCGTGAAATGGCAGCCCGAGGGCCGGGGCATCTCGGCGTATGCGGCCATCTACCAGGTGCGCGAGAAGAACCGCAAGACCACCGATCCCGCCAACCCGCGCAACAACCTGCAGATCGGCGAAACCAAGGCCCGCGGCCTGGAGGCCGAACTCACGGCCAGCATCGCGCGCAGCTGGGACGCCACGCTGGCCTACGCGTACACCGACGCCGAGATCTCGCGCAGCAACGCGGGCGACCAGGGGCAGCCGGTGGCCGGCGTGCCGAAGCACACGGCCTCCGCCTGGCTGTCGCACCGCTTCGGCACGGGCGGCCGCGGGCAGTGGACGGTGGGCGGCGGGCTGCGCTACACGGGCTCGCAGTGGACCGGCACGACCGCCATCACCACGCCGTCCTCCACCATCGCCGATGCCATGGTGTCGTACGACGCCGGCGACTGGCGGCTGGCCTTCAACGTGGTGAACCTGACGGACAAGGTGCAGGTCACGCAGTGCCTGGCGCGCGGCGACTGCTTCTACGGCCAGCGGCGCACCTACATGCTGACCTCGACCTACCGCTTCTGACGGAACTTCCCCCGGGGCGCGCGCCCCGCGGGGGCCTTACTCGGGCAACAGCCAGTTGCCCAGTTCCTCGGCCTGCTCCATGCACTGCTCCTGCAGCACGGCGCCATAGGGCCAGCCGCCCACGAACAGCAGCGGCGGTATCTCGGCGCAGGGGACACGCCCTTCCCCCTCGCGCCAGCCTTCGACGAAGGCTTCGTTCAACGCCCGGATGTCGGTCCGGGCCTTCACGGACACGTCGAACACGTGGTGCCGGAAGGCGGCCCAGGCCTTGTCTTCCGGCCCCGGCCGCGTGGGCGGCGGCCGCGCGGACGGGCTCCCGGGCACCTCGCTGTTCCACTCTCCAGGCCGCCAGCTGGCGCCTCCCGGGGACGTGCCCGATGGCCGGGGGAATGGCATGCCCTCGCTCTCGTACCAGGCAGATTCGTCGTCGGTCTCGCAGACGCTGTCCAGAATGCGGCCGACCCGTACGCCGAAGGCCGCGGTGGCGGCGTCGAAGGCCAGCACGCGCAGGGCGTCGCCCGGCGAATTGGCCATGACGCAGATATCGAAGATCCGGGACTCGCCCCCGCGCAGCACCTCCACCATGTCGCTCATCACGCGCACCAGCAGCCGGCCGCCGGAGCGGATGGTGACGGACACCTGCTCGTCCGACCGCTCCTCCAGGTGCGCAGCCAGCGATTCCGCCCATTTGCGCGACGCGTCGTCGGTGAAATCGTTTTCGGGCAGGGAACGGCCGTCTTCCTTCCAGCGGATGTATTCCAGGGCCGCCTGCACCGGCGTGTTCTGCGGGCCGGAAGGGTCGCAGAGGAACATGGTCGAGATGAGGGGGTAGTAATAGCCGTCACGCACCTGCACGAGGGCATCCAGCACGCGCGCATCGCGCCAGTCGATGGACAGCGACAGCGTGCGCGCCGCCTCGTCGAGCATCGCTTCCGGGTCGCGCAGGCAGTCGTCGAAGAAGCGCCCGCAGGAGTAGTCGAGCCGGATGCGGCCGCGCAGGGCCATGGCGGCGCGGTGCACGGTACGGATCAGCGGCACGGCGAGCCCGTTGCCATCCGGCGGCGTGCGGTCGCCATCCCCCCCACCGGCCGGAGCCTGGCCAGCGGCCATCCCCGGGCCGTCCAGGACACCCTGGCCGTGCGCCTCCGGGGCCTCGCGGCCATCGAAGACATGCACGTCCAGGAATGCCCCCAGGCGCCGCGCACGCTGCATGAGGTGGTATGCCGACGCGAGGCCCAGGGCCCCGCCGCCGACGATGGCCACGTGCAGCACATCGTCTGCGTCGCCGTGGTTTGACATGTTCTCCCGCCTGAATTCTGAGTGACAGTGGCCCACTGTGCATGACCGGCAACCGGTCTTCAAGGTATCGTCAGGTTCCACCCCTGCAAATCCGCAGGATGGAACGCCTCTTGCAAACAACGCCGCCGCGGCCCGCCCTGCCGGAGGCCCCACCATGCGACAAAGCCCCCGGGATGGGTGTCCGCGGGGGCTGTCCGGGGCATCGCTGCCCCGGGATCGATGGCCGGTCCGGTCACACGTTGGTAATGGACACCGCGCGCGTGTTCAGGTGCGCCTCGATCGCCTCCGGGCCTCCCTCGGAACCGTAGCCGGAGTCCTTCAGCCCGCCGAACGGCAGTTCGGCGGACGGGGACGCGGGCTGGTTGATCCACAGCATACCCACTTCGAGCCGCTGCGACAGCAGGTGGGCGTGCTTGAGGGAGCGCGTGAAGGCGTAGCCGGCCAGCCCGTAGGGCAGTCGGTTCGCCTCGGCGATGGCGTCCTCGATCTTCTCGAAGCCGCGCACCGCGGCCACCGGGCCGAAAGGCTCCTCGTTGAAGATGCGCGCGGACACGGGCACGTCGTCCAGCACCGTGGGCTGGAAGAAGTTGCCGTCGCCACCGATGCGCTCTCCGCCGGCCGCCACCTGGGCGCCGTGCTGCACGGCATCCTGCATCAGTTCGGCCATGGCCGCGATGCGGCGCGGGTTGGCAAGCGGGCCCATCTGTGTGCCGTCGGCCAGGCCGTCGCCCACCTTCAGGCCCTGGGCGTGGCGCGCCAGGGCTGCCACGAAGTCCTTGCGGATGCTCTCGTGCACCAGGAAACGGGTGGGCGAGATGCAGACCTGGCCGGCATTGCGGAACTTCGCGCCGCCGGCGGCCTTGATGGCCAGTTCCACGTCGGCGTCGTCCGCGACGATCACCGGGGCATGGCCGCCCAGTTCCATGGTCACGCGCTTCATGTGCTGGCCGGCCAGCGCCGCCAGCTGCTTGCCCACGGGGGTCGAGCCGGTGAAGGTGACCTTGCGGATGACCGGATGCGGGATGAGGTAGCTGGAAATCTCGCCGGGATTGCCATAGACCAGGCCCACGGTGCCGGCCGGCACGCCGGCATCGGCGAAGGCCCGGATGAGTTCGGCGGGGCTGGCGGGCGTTTCCTCGGGGGCCTTCACGAGGATGGAGCAGCCGGACGCCAGGGCGGCGGCCAGCTTGCGCACCACCTGGTTGATCGGGAAGTTCCAGGGCGTGAACGCGGCCACGGGGCCTACGGGGTCCTTCAGGACGAGCTGGCGCACGGCGAGGCTGCCGCGGGCCGGCACGATGCGGCCGTAGATGCGCTGGCCCTCGTCGGCGAACCACTCGATGATGTCGGCGGCGGCCATGGCCTCGATCTTCGCCTCGGCCAGCGGCTTGCCCTGCTCCTGGGTGAGGATGCGGGCGATGGATTCGGCGCGCTCGCGCATCAGGGCCGCCGCGCGGCGCATGGTGCGTGCGCGCTCCACGGCGGGGATGTCGCGCCAGACCTCGAAGCCTTTCTGGGCCGCCTCCAGGGCACGGTCCAGGTCGGCACGGCCGGCATGGGCCACGCGGCCGATTTCCTTGCCCGTGGCCGGGTTGTGCACGGCGATGGTCTTGCCATCGGCGGCATCCTGCCATTCACCGGCAATGAAAAGGCGTGTGCTCGGATACGTCATGCGTGTGCTCCTGCGATAGCTGATAGGGACATGGAAATGGGGGGCGGGCCGGTCGTGCCGCGGACATGGCGGGCGGCGACCCGTATCCTAGCCGCGACCTATGACACGGCCCGGCAACAAAAAGAAGCACTATAGGCCGGTTGGCGCCCCAGCGCCGGCACGGGCCCGCTTTGCTACGCCGGGTTACCCAACTTGCGGGAATTTTCAACCGTTGCGTGCAACCGGCCGGTCTGCTTCCCGCATTTTCGCTCCATCGTCTCCCCAGCCGCCGCCCAGCGCGCGGATCAGGCCCACCGTGGCCGTGTACTGCGCGGTGCGCACCTGCAGGGCCTGGCGGCGGTTGCGCAGTTCGCTGCGGCGGGCATCGAGCAGTTCCAGCTGGCTCACCATGCCGTTGCGGTAGCGCGAATCCGACAGCTGCGTGGCGCGGACCGCCGACTGCACGGCGCGGCCCTGGGCATCGGCCTGGCCGGCCAGCAGGCGCAGCGCGCTGAGCTGGTCCTCGACCTCGCGGAATGCCGTGAGCACCTGGCCGCGGTGGGCAGCCAGCGCGCCCTCCAGCCGGGCGCGGGCGCCGTCCTCCTGCGCCTGGCGCTGGCCCCCATCGAAGAGCGGCAGCGACAGCAGTGCACCGATGCCCCAGGAGCGGGCCGACCACTTGAAGAGGTCGCCCAGTTCCGGCGATGCATAGCTGCCGTTGCCCGTGAGCGTGACGGCCGGGAACCACGCCGCCTGGGCCACGCCCACGCGGGCCTGCGCCGCCAGCACGGCCGCCTGCGCCGCCGAGACATCCGGACGGCGCGCCAGCACCGTGCCCGGCACGCCGGCGGGAATGACGGGCAGCGCCGCCTCGCCGGCCGCAGGGGGCACGGTGAAGCCGGTGGCCACCTCGCCGACCAGCAGGGCCAGCGCATGGGTCAGCACGGCCTGCTGGCGCTCCAGCGCGAGGGCATCGGACTCGGTGGCGGCCACCTCGGCCTGCACGCGCGCCACGTCCAGCTCGGCCACATCGCCGGCCTGGTAGCGGCGCTCGGTCAGGCGCAGGGTGCCCTGGTAGGCGGCCAGTCCCTCCTGCACCAGGGCCTGCTCGGCCTGCACCGAACGCAGTTGCAGATAGGCCTGGGCGGTATCCGCCTGCGCCATCAGGCGCGCGCTCTGCAGCAGCGCCTCGCGCGAGCGGGCGTCGAGCCGCGCGGCATCGCTGGCCTGCGACAGGCGGCCGAACAGGTCCAGTTCATAGGACACGTTCAGCCCCGCCGTGGCCAGCGTGGCGGGCACCGGGCCGCCCGTGGCCGTGTTGGCGCCGGCCTGCCGCGCCACGCCGGCCGAGGCGCCCAGTTGCGGCGCGCGATTGGCATCGGCGGAGCGCAGCAGCGCCCGCGCTTCGGCCAGCCGGGCGGCGGCCTCCTGCACGCTGGTGTTGCCGCTGCCGGCGCGCTGCACCAGGTCGTCCAGCACCGGATCGCGGAAGCCCAGCCACCACGCGCCACGGGGCTGCGCCTCGGCGGGCGGCGCCGTGGTCCACGATGCCGCGCCGGCGGCTTCGCTGAAGGCGGCAGGCACGGCCACGCCGGCATGCTCCGGCACCGCCGGAGTGCTCATGCAGCCGGCCAGCACCAGGGCAGCGGCCAGCGGCACCAGCCGCGAGAGGGATTCAAAAGGAGAAAACATCGTCATGGCAAAGCTCCGTCTCATTCGTGCAGGCCGCGCGGCGCGGCGATCACGGGGTGGGCCGAAGCCCCATGGCCCGGCGCGCCCTGGCCGGCGTCGGTGATCGGCGCCACGTGGCTGCCATGCTGCTGCAGCGGCCGGTTGCCGGCCAGGCGGCGCAGGGCCACGTAGAAGACCGGCGTGAGGAACAGGCCGAAGGCCGTGACGCCGATCATCCCGGCGAACACCGCCACGCCCATGGCGCTGCGCATCTCCGAACCGGCGCCGGTGGACAGCACCAGGGGCAGCACGCCCATCACGAAGGCCAGGGAGGTCATCAGGATGGGGCGCAGCCGCAGGCGGCTGGCCTCGATGGCGGCCTGCACGGGCGTGCGGCCGGCGAATTCCAGCTCCCGCGCGAACTCCACGATCAGGATCGCGTTCTTGGCCGACAGCCCCACCAGCACGATCAGCCCGATCTGGGTGAACACGTTGTTGTCGCCGCGGGTGAGCCACACGCCGGCCATGGCGGCCATAAGCCCCATGGGCACGATCAGGATGATGGCGATGGGCAGCGTCAGGCTTTCGTACTGCGCGGCCAGCACCAGGAACACCAGCAGGATGGCCAGCGGGAACACCAGCACGGCGGAATTGCCGGCCAGGATCTCCTGGTAGGTGAGCTCCGTCCATTCGAAGCTGATGCCCGGGGGCAGCGTCTCGGCGGCGATGCGCTCGACGGCGGCCTGCGCCTGGCCCGACGAAAAGCCGGGCGCGGGCCCGCCGTTCACGTCGGCCGAGAGGAAGCCGTTGTAGCGCATGGCGCGCTCGGGGCCGAAGCTGTTCTCGATCTTCATCAGCGCCGACAGCGGCACCATCTCGCCGGTGGCGGAGCGCACCTTGAGCAGGCCCACGTCCTCCGCCCGCGCCCGGTAGGGCGCATCGGCCTGCACGCGCACGCTGTAGGTGCGGCCGAACTGGTTGAAGTCGTTGGCATACAGGCTGCCCAGGTAGATCTGCAGCGTCTCGAAGATGTCGGTCACCGGCACGCCGAGCTGGCGCGCCTTGGTGCGGTCGATGTCGGCGTACAGCTGCGGCACGTTGACCTGCCAGCTGGTGAACAGCCCCGCCAGCTCCGGCGTCTGGTAGGCCTTGGCCATGAAGGCCTTCACGGCCGCGTCCATGGCGCCATAGCCCAGCGAGGCGCGGTCCTCGATCTGCAGCTTGAAGCCGCCCGTCGTGCCCAGCCCGGCCACCGGCGGCGGCGGGAACATGGCGATGAACGCGTCCTGGATGCTGCCGAAGGCCTGGTTGAGCTGGCCCGCGACGGCACCGCCGCTCTGGTCGGCCCGCCGGCGCTCGGCGAAGGGCTTGAGCGTGACGAACACGATGCCCGCGTTGGAGCTGTTGGTGAAGCCGTTGATCGACAGGCCCGGGAAGGCGATGGCGTCTTCCACGTTGGGGTTCTTCTTCACGATCTCGCCCATGCGGCGGATGACGTCTTCCGTGCGGTCCAGCGTGGCGCCGTCGGGCAGCTGCGCGAAGCCCACCAGGTACTGCTTGTCCTGCGCGGGCACGAAGCCGCCCGGCACCGCCTTGAAGAGGCCCCACGTGGCGCCGACCAGCACCAGGTAAATGGCCAGCATCAGCGCCTTGCGGCCGATCACGCGGCGCACGCCGCCGCTGTAGGCCTCGGAGCCCCGGTGGAACACGCGGTTGAAGCGCCGGAAGAAGCCGCCCAGCACGCGGTCCATGCCGCGGGTGAGTGCATCCTTGGGCTCGTGGTGGCCCGTCAGGAGCAGTGCGCTGAGCGCGGGCGACAGCGTGAGCGAGTTGATCGCCGAGATCACGGTGGAGATGGCGATGGTCACCGCGAACTGGCGGTAGAACTGCCCCGTGAGCCCGCTGATGAAGGCCAGCGGCACGAACACGGCCACCAGCACCAGCGCGATGGCGATGATGGGCCCGCTCACCTCGCGCATGGCGCGGTAGGTGGCCTCGCGCGGCGAGAGGCCCGCCTCGATGTTGCGCTCGACGTTCTCCACCACCACGATGGCGTCGTCCACCACGATGCCGATGGCCAGCACCAGCCCGAAGAGCGACAGCGCGTTGATCGAGAAGCCCAGCAGGTGCAGCACCGCGAACGTGCCCACCACCGACACCGGCACGGCCAGCAGCGGGATGATGGAAGCGCGCCAGGTCTGCAGGAAGAGGATCACCACGATCACCACCAGCGCGATGGCCTCCAGCAAGGTCTGGATGACCGAGTGGATGGAGGCGCGCACGAACTGCGTGGGGTCGTAGGCGATGCGGAACTCCACGCCCTCGGGCATGTGCTTCTGCAGTTCGGCCATGGTGGCGCGCACGTTGGCCGAGATGTCGAGCGCGTTGGAGCCGGGCGCCTGGAACACGCCCATGCCCACGGCCGGGTCGTTGTTGAGCAGCGATCGCAGCGAGTAGTCGGCCGCGCCCAGCTCCAGCCGGGCCACGTCGCGCAGGCGCGTCACGGCCCCGTCGGCACCGGTCTTGACGATGATGTCGCCGAATTCCTCCACCGTGGCCAGGCGGCCCCGGGCATTGATCGACAGCTGCATGTCCACGCCCGGCAGGCCGGGCGACTGGCCCACCACGCCCGCGGCGGCCTGTACGTTCTGCCCGCGGATGGCGGCCACCACGTCGCCCGCGGAAAGGCCGCGCTGCGCGACCTTCTGCGGGTCCAGCCAGGCGCGCATGGAGTAGTCGCCGCCGCCGAATATCTGCACCTGCCCGACACCGGGGATGCGGGCGAGCCGGTCCTTCACGTTGAGCACGGCGTAGTTGCGCAGGTAGTCGATGTCGTAGCGGCCGTTGGGCGAGACCATGTGCACGACCATGGTCAGGTCCGGCGCGCTCTTGACCGTGGTGACGCCCAGGCGGCGCACTTCCTCGGGCAGGCGCGGCTCGGCCTGGGAGACGCGGTTCTGCACCAGCTGCTGCGCCTTGTCCGGGTCGGTGCCCAGCGCGAAGGTCACGGTGAGCGTCATCACGCCGTCGGTCGTGGCCTGGCTGCCCATGTAGAGCATGCCTTCCACGCCGTTGATGGATTCCTCCAGCGGCGTGGCCACGGTCTCGGCGATCACCTTGGGGTTGGCGCCGGGGTAGGTGGCGCGCACCACGACGGAGGGCGGTGCCACCTCGGGGTATTCCGAGATCGGCAGCGCCCGCAGGGCGATCAGCCCCGCCAGGAAGATGAGCACCGACAGCACCCCGGCGAAGATGGGGCGGTCGATGAAGAAACGGGAGAGGTTCATGGTGTCGTTCTCTGCTCTCTGAAGCCCGGCGCTCAGGCCGCGGGCTGCCGGCCGGCGGCACGCGCCTGCGCGCCCTCGCCGCCCACTTCGGACTTGGCGGCCATGGGCACCTCCTGCGGGGCGACCACGGCGCCGGGGCGCACACGCTGCAGGCCGTTGACGACGATGCGCTCGCCCGCCTTCAGGCCCGCGGTGACGACGCGCAGGCCATCGACCGGCGCGCCCAGCTGCACCTCGCGGTATTCGGCCTTGTTGCCCTCGCCCACCACCATCACGAACTTCTTGCTCTGGTCCGTGCCCACGGCGCGCTCGTTGATCAGCACGGCCTGGGTGCTCTTCGCCTGGCCCATGCGGATGCGGGCGAACTGGCCCGGCATGAGGGCGCCATCGGCGTTGTCGAACACGGCGCGCACGCGCACCGTGCCGCTTCTCGCATCCACCTGGTTGTCGATGAGCTGCAGGCGGCCGGCGTGCGGCGTGCCGCCGGTGGTGCCGGTGCCCATCTGCACGGGAATGCGCTCGATGAGCGTGCGGGCGCTCTGGCCGGAGCGCAGCCCTTCCAGGGCGCGGGCCACGATCTGCTCGTCGGTGTCGAAGCTCGCATAGATCGGGCTCACCGAGACCAGCGTGGTCAGCACCGGCGCGCCGGCACCGGAGCCCACGAGGTTGCCCACGGTGACCTCGATGCGGCCCACGCGGCCCGCGACCGGCGCGCGCACCTGGGTGTAGCCCAGGTTCAGGCGGGCCGTCTGCAATGCGGCCTGGGCGGCGCGCAGGTTGGCCTCGGCCTCGCGCTGGGCGTTCACGCGCTCGTCCCGCTCGCGCTGGGCGATGGCGTGCTCTTCCCAGAGGCGGCTGGCACGCTCCATCTCGCTGCGGGTGTACGACACGCGGACCTGGGCGGCCACCACCTGCGCATCGGCCCGGTCCACCTCGGCCGCATAGGGCGCCGGGTCCACGGTGAAGAGCAGGTCGCCCTGCTTCACCAGCGCGCCTTCGCGGAAGTGCACGGCCTGCACGGCGCCGGCCACGCGCGGGCGGATGTCCACGCGCTGCACGGCCTCCAGCCGGCCGGAGAACTCGTCCCACAGCGCGACGTCCTGCTGCACCACGGCCGCGACGGACACCGGCACGGCCGGGGGAGCGGCATCGGCGGCTGGCGCCTCGGCATGCGAGGCGGAGAGCCCGAAGAGGGCCCCGCCACCGGCCGCGATGGCGGCCGCGGCGCCGGCAGCGGTCCACCAGCGGCGCGCGGGCGAGAAGAGGGAAACGGGTCGGGATGACGGCATGGCAGATCCTTCGGATGTGTCTGAAAACGGGTGGTGTCGCAAGCAAAAAAGCGGGGCCCGCACCGGCGGGGCAAAGCCTTCCCCCTCCGGCCCGCGGGCTCGGAAAAAATGCATCGGAGGGGGACAAGCCGCGCCCAGGCGCGGAGACGGCAACGGGGCCGGATTCTCAAACCTCAACCATCGTTGAGGTCAATACCTTCCGTGGCGGCGGAGGTGTATGGTTTCCAACAGGGGATTCAGCGCGGAGCCGGACATCGGCCGGCCTCCATGAATCGTCGGAACCGCTCGCGCGCCTCGTCCGCGCACGGACAGGCCTGCGTGCCGGGCTCCAGCAGCGCATCGGGCCAGCGCTCGGCCTTGCGCAGCACATGCAGCTCCACCGGCAGGCCGGCGGCCTTCAGCCGTGCCGCATAGGCCAGCGTTTCGTCGTGCATGGGGTCGGTGTCGCCGACCAGCAGCAGCGTGGGCGGCAGGCCCGCCAGGCGCTGTGCGGTGCCGGGCACGGCATACGGGTGTTCCGCGTCGCGCGCGCAGCGCAGGAACTTCTCCCAGCCCTGTGCCCAGCGGCAGGCGTCGCTGCCTTCGGTGGCGGCCCGCAGCGACGGCGTGCCGGCGCAGGGGTCGAGCATCGGCGACACCAGGATCTGCCCCGCCAGCGGCGGATGGGACTGGTCGCGCGCCATGAGGCACACGCCCGCCGCCAGGTTGCCGCCGGCCTCTTCCCCGGCCACATACACCGGCGCGCCCGTGCCGGCCAGCCGCGTGCGGTAGCGGTAGGCCCACTGCAGCACGGCATAGCCCGTCTCCAGCGGTTGCGGGAACGGATGCGCGGGCGCCAGCGGGTAGGCCACCGACACCACCAGCGCCCCGGCTTCCTGCAGCAGCCCCGCGATGGTGCAACCGCTGTCCAGGTCGCCCGACACGAAGGCGCCGCCATGGAAATGCACGACCAGCGGCGACGTCTCGCCGGCTTTCCTGCGGCCGTACATCCGCACGGCGACGTCCTGCCCCCCCGGTGCCACCGCAATGGTGGATTCGGAACGGGCGCCATCGGGCATGGAACGGGAAGATGCGGTGGTAGGCATGGTGGTGTGGCCGGAAACATTCCGGTGCTGCAAATGTAGGCGTGCGGACAGCGACGATAAACCAGCCGATGCGGGCCTCACTGTTTCCAAAGTACGAACAATCGGGGCCCTTGCCGCATGTGAGAATTTGCCAGCCCGAGAAGAGGCACCGAGGAAGGAACGCCATGGACCAGATCCAGGCCATGCGCATTTACGCGCGGGTGGTGGAAGCCGGCACGTTCACGCGCGCCGCAGACTCCCTGCAATTGCCCAAAGCTACCGTGACCAAGCACGTGCAGGCGCTGGAAGCGCGCCTGCGCGTGCGGCTGCTCAACCGTACCACGCGGCGCGTGACCGTCACGCCCGACGGCGCGGCCTACTACGACCGCGCCGTGCGCCTGCTGGCCGACTTCGACGACATCGAGGCCAGCATGACCCATGCGCGCGCCACGCCCAGCGGCCGCCTGCGCGTGGACGTGGGCACCTCGATGGCGCGGCTGCTCATCATCCCGCACCTGGAGGAGTTCCAGGCGCGCTACCCCGACATCCAGCTCGACCTGGGCGTGAGCGACCGCATCGTGGACCTGCTCAGCGACAACGTGGACTGCGTGATACGCGGCGGCGAACTCACCGACCAGTCGCTCGTGGCGCGCCGCATCGGCCTGCTGGAATTCATCACCGTCGCCTCGCCCGCCTACCTGGAGCGCCACGGCACGCCGCGCGAACCGCTGGACCTCGAGCGCGGCCACCAGAGCGTGATCTATTTCTCGCCGCGCACTTCGCGGCGCTACCCGCTGGAATTCCACCGGGACGGCGAATCGCTGGAAATCGGCGGGCCCTCGCGCCTCGCGGTGAACGAGAGCAACGCCTACCTGGCCGCACTGCTCGCCGGCCGCGGCGTGGGCCAGATCACCACCATGCAGGCCCAGCGCTACCTGGACCGCGGCGACCTGGTGCGCGTGCTGCCCGAATGGAGCCATCCACTGCTGCCGGTCTATGTGGTGTACCCGCCCAACCGGCACCTGAGCGCGAAGGTGCGGGCGTTCGTGGACTGGGCGGCGGAGATCTTCTCCAAAGCGCCGCAGGGGGTGGTTTCAACGGCCGACCGGCACTGAGCAACAGCCGATCAAATGTTGCATTTCAGCCATATTGTTAACTTTTTGTAATAAATTACCTATTTGAAAAGATAATCGAGAGCTTCGCGCGCATAACAGGGGAGGGGCGAAGCTGTGATCCATTCGACAACAACATTCGTCACGCCGTCGTCCGCACGCATTCGATTCGAGCTTTTCGGATCCGTCCTGCCGCATCCTGTCGCGCAGACCTCCCCGGCAACGCAGCCCGCCCCCGCCATCGACATCGCGGTCATGCACCTGGGCGCCACCACGCTCCGCACGCGCATGGCCCAGCGCAGCGCCCAGTCCCGCGCCGCACGCAGGGTGCTGCGGGCCATGCTGCCCGCCTGCCCCGGCCGCCGGGCGCCACGCATCTGCAAGACCGCGCTGGGCGCGCCCTACCTGGAGGGCGTGCCGGATCTGCGCATCAGCATCGCGCACAGTGGCGGCTGGGTCGCCTGCGCCACCTCCCCTTCAGCCTGCGTGGGGATCGACATCGAGCAGCCCCAACACCGCGACTGGCTGGCCGGCGCGCCATGGGCGCTGCACCCCGCCGAGATCGCCTGGATGCGGGAGAACCCGGAGCAGCAATCCCTGCAGGGGCTGCTGCACTGGTGCCGCAAGGAAGCACTGGTCAAGGCGCTCGGCCTGGGAATGCACGACAGCGTGCCCTTTCCATGCATCCGCTTTTCACCGCAAGGCCTGCTGATCGAGGCACCTGACCGGTGCGGCGACGTGGGTGAATGGAACTTCCACACCCGGGTCCTGCGCTCGGGTGCGGTGATGGCGGCTGCATGGCGCTGAGTCGGTCACCGCATGTCGATGTCTGCCTTTTCCCATGCGGCGCCGGCCGCCGGTGCTCTCAGGATGCACGTTCCCCTGGCGCGCTGGGCCTGCTGGCCCACGCCGGGTGACGCAGCGGCGCAGGACGCTCCCCGCGCGGATTTCCTCGAGCCCGCCATGCGGCGGCGGGTAGGCGCGCTGGCCCGCGCGGCGCTGCAGGTGGCGCACGACTGCGCGGGGCACCTGCCCAGCGTGCGCATCGTCTTCGCATCCCGCCATGGCGAACTGGGCCGCACGACGCAGATGCTGCAGGGGCTCGCCGAGGAGCAGGAACTGTCGCCCATGGCGTTCAGCATGTCGGTGCTCAATGCCATCGCGGGCGTCTATTCGATCGCCCGGCAGGACCGCGCCCCCGCCACCGCGGTGTCCGCCGCGGAAGGCACGTTCGGCATGGCACTGCTGGAAGCCGGCCTGCAATGGGCCGACGACCCTGCGTCCCCCGTGCTGCTGCTGTACGCGGACGAACCGGCATCGCCCGTCTACGGGCCCGTGGCAGGCGATCTCTCCCGCCCCCTGGTGCTGGCGCTGCTGCTGGATTCGCAGGCGACCGAAAGCCTGTTCATGCAGACGGCGGACGCCCCTGGCGCCGCGAGCGCCACCGCACAGCCCGAAGCCTTTCTGCCGTGCCTGCTCGGTCCGGAGGAGTCGCACTGGACGGACGGGCGCCAGGGGTGGACATGGCACAGGAGGCCCGCAGCATGACGCGGACCTGGGACTACGGCTGGCGCCTGTTCGCCACGGCCCTGTGCTTCGCGGCCTTCGGCCTGGGCGGCCTGCTGCTGACGGTGGCGGTGTTTCCCGCCCTGCTGCTCTTCAGGAAAGCCGACCGCATCCGGCATGCCCGCCGGCTCATCCAGCGCGTGTTCGCGGGCTTCCTGCGGCTCGCCGAAGCCCTGGGCGTGATGCGCCTGCATGTCTCCGGCGCGCACCGGCTGCGCGGCTGCGGCGGCACGCTGGTACTCGCCAACCACCCCACGCTGATCGACGTAGTGGTGCTGCTCTCGCTCATGCCCACGGCGGGCTGCGTGGTGAAGCAGGCCCTCTGGAAGAACCCCGTGCTCGGCGCCGCCGTGCGGGCGGCCGGCTACATCAGCAATTCGGAGCCTGAAACATTGGTGGGCGACTGCACGCGCGCCCTGGCGGAAGGCCAGCCGCTCATCATCTTCCCGGAGGGCACGCGCAGCCAGCCCGGCCAGCCGCTGCACTTCCTGCGCGGCGCCTCCTATATCGCCATCGCGAGCGGGGCTCCCATCGTTCCGGTGCTGATCGGCTGCCGGCCATCGACGCTCACCAAGCAGGACAAGTGGTACCGCATCCCCCCGCGGCGCTTCGAACTGCGGGTGGAGGTGCTCGAGCCGCTGGCCCCGCTGCATGCCGATGCCGGCGGCGCACCGCCGGCCCTCGCCGCCCGGCACCTGACCCAATCCCTGGAAACCCATTTCACCCGAGAAATACAGCGCCATGAATTCACTGAAGCTTGAGATCAAGCGCCTCATCATCGAGACGCTCGACCTGGAGGGCACCGCCCCGGACGACATCGCGGACGACGCCCTGCTTTTCGCCGCCGACGGCGTGGGGCTGGATTCCATCGACGCCCTGGAGATCGGCGTCGCACTGCGCAAGCGCTACCAGATCCAGCTGGAGGCCGGCGATGCCGAGAACCGCCGGCACTTCAGTTCGGTCAGCAGCCTGGCGGAGTTGATCGAATCCCGGCGCCAGTTCGCCTGACCCGTTTCCCCCATCGCCTTTTTCGCAAACGCCCCATGAATACCCAGCACATCCTGGACCAAGTCCGCGACATCCTCGTGGAGACCTTCGAAATCGATGCCACCCGCGTCACGGCGGACGCGAACCTGTTCGAGGACCTCGATCTCGACAGCATCGATGCCGTGGATCTCGCGATCAAGCTGCAGGAGATGACCGGCCGGCGCATCCAGGTGGACCGCTTCAAGAGCGTGCGCACCGTGAGCGACCTCGTCACCACCGTGCAGCATCTGCTGGCGACGGCGGAAACGCCCGCCACTGCCTGACGCCATGCCCCTCGCCCCCCTGTGGCAGGCCCTGCCATGGATCGCCTATCCCGGCCTGATCTACTTCGGCCTGCAATACCTGGAGCCGCGGTACGTCGCCCTGCTGCTGGCGGCGACGCTGCTGCTGCGCCAGCGCGAGGCGGCGGCACGCTTCCTCTCGGGACTGTCCCGTGCGGAACTGCTGGTCCCGGCGGGACTGCTGGCATGGTCCCTCGCCACGGGCGTCGCCAACAATGAGACCATGGTGCGGCTCTACCCCTGCGTGGCGGGGCTGGGCATGCTCTGTCTCTTCGGGGCGTCGCTGGTGAAGCCTCCCTCCATGGTGGAACGCTTCGCTCGCCTGCGCGAGCCCGACCTGCCGCCCGCGGGCGTGCGGTACACCCGGCACGTCACCCAGGTGTGGTGCGGGTTCTTCGTCCTCAACAGCGCCGTCGCCTGCTATACGGCCCTCTACACCTCGCGCGAGGTCTGGTCGCTCTACAACGGCCTGATCGCCTATGTGCTGATGGGTGCGCTGTTCGCGGGCGAGTGGCTGGTGCGCCAGCGCATGCAGGCGCGCACCGCGCGCCGCACCGGGTCCTGACCCATGCAGGTGCTGCCACTCCATGCGCTGCCTTCCATGCCGCGCGCAGGCGATGCCCCCGTGTGCCGCCGCGGCGCGCTCACCGTCACCTGGCGCGCCTTGCAGGAAGGCGTCGCCCGGCGCAGCGAAGGCATCCGCCGGCATGGGGCCGAACGCTGGCTGCTGGCCGCGGACGACGCCTGCGGCTTCGCCACCGGCCTGCTGGCCATCCTGCATGCGGGCCGACAGGCCGTGATTCCGCCCAACACCCAGCCCGGCACCCTGGCGCGCCTGGCGAGCGCCTACGACGCCACGCTCGCCGATGTGCCGGATGGCCCCGGCGACGCCTCCGGTCTCGCGCCGATCGATCCCCACCGCCCCGCCATCCACATCTACACCTCCGGAAGCACCGGCGAGCCGAAGCCGGTGCGCAAGACACTCGGGCAGTTCCAGGCCGAGGTGGCGACGCTGGAGGCGCTCTGGGGCGAAACCATCGGCGATGCGGGCTTCATCGCGACCGCACCGCATGCGCATTTCTACGGGTTGCTGTTCCGCGTGCTCTGGCCCCTCGCCACCGGGCGGATGTTCGACGCGGCCACCATCGATACGCCGAGCCTGCTGCACGAGCGGCTGGCGTGCTTCGCGCCGGCGGCCGTGCTGGTCAGCAGCCCCGCACAGCTCACGCGGCTGCCCGAGTTGCTGCCGCTCGGTGGCCTGCGGCCCGTGCTGCGCCACGTCTTTTCTTCCGGCGGCCCCCTGCCGTCCGGCACGGCCCTGGTGTTCCGGGAGCAGTTCGGCGAAGCGCCCACCGAAGTGTTCGGCAGCACGGAGACCGGCGGCATCGGCTGGCGGCAGCAGGTGGAGGGCGACGCCTGGACCCCCATGCCCGGCATGCGCATCACGCGCGGCGATCAGGGCGCGCTCCAGCTGCGCTCGCCATTCCTGCCCGATCCGGATGTCGTCTGCGAGATGGACGACGCGGTGGCCCTTTCGCCCGACGGCCGCTTCCGGCTGCTGGGCCGGCTGGACCGCACCGTGAAGATCGAGGAAAAGCGCGTGTCCCTGCCGGACCTCGAAGCGCGCCTGGCATCCCACCCGTGGATCGCCCAGGCCGCGGCCGTGCTGCTGCAACGCGGCCGGCTGCGCATCGGTGCCGCGGCGGTGCTCACGCCCGAGGGGCGCGACGTACTCGAGCGGGAAGGCCACCGCCTGCTTTCCCGGACGCTGCGGCTGCACCTGTCCGGCCATTTCGACGCGGTCGTCCTGCCGCGCCACTGGCGGTTCCCGCCGCAGCTTCCGGTGAACGAGCGCGGCAAGCTGCCGGCGGCGGCGGTCGCCGCGCTGTTCCACGCCGACGAGGATTCCGATGCCCGAGCAATGGCTGCCTGAAGTCAGCGCCGTGCGGCGCCCCGATGACGACACAGCCGTGATCGCGATGCACGTGTCCGGCGGCATCACGCATTTCGCCGGCCATTTCCCGGGCTTCCCGATCCTGCCCGGCATCGTGCAGCTGGACTGGGCCGTGCGCTTCGCGGACGATCACCTGCCCGGCTTCGCGCAGCGCGGGGCGTTCCGAGCGCTCGAGCAGGTGAAATTCCAGTCGCTCGTGCTGCCGGGAAAGGAGCTGGAACTGAACCTGTCGTGGAGCCGGGACCGCCAGCGGCTCGCATTCGCCTATGCGGCCGGCGACCGGCCGTGCTCCTCGGGCCGCATCGCCTTCGGGCCCGCGCCATGACGCATGCCATGGCATTCCGCCCCTGCCTCATCATCCCCATCTACAACCACGGGGACACCATCGCCGCCACGGTCGCCCGGCTCGCGGTGCACGGCCTGCCCATCTACATCGTGGACGACGGCAGCGACGCCCCGACGCAGCAAGCGCTGGCCGCCGTCGCCGCCGCGTGCCCGCAGGTGCGCCTGTCGCGCCTGCCCGCCAACCAGGGCAAGGGGGCTGCCGTGATGGACGGCATGCGCCGGGCGCTGCGCGACGGCATGAGCCACGCGCTGCAGATCGATGCGGACGGCCAGCACGACACCGGAGACGTTCCGCGCTTTCTCGCATGCGGCGAACGCCATCCGGACGCCGTGGTGTGCGGCCAGCCCATCTACGACGCCTCGGTGCCCAGGAAGCGGCTCTACGGCCGCTACGTGACGCATTTCTGGGTGTGGGTGGAAACCCTGTCGTTCGCCGTCCGCGATTCGATGTGCGGCTTCCGGCTCTATCCCCTGGCGCCCACCTGCGCACTCATCGACACGCACCGCATTCCCGCGCGGATGGCTTTCGACATCGAGATCATCGTGCGCCTCTGCTGGGCCGGCCTGCCGGTGCGCAACATCCGCACCCGGGTCACCTACCCGGAGGGCGGCCTGTCGCATTTCGACATGCTGCGGGACAACCTGCGCATCTCGTGGATGCACACCCGCCTCAGCCTGGGCATGCTCCCTCGGTTTCCGTGGATCGTGGCGCGCCGTCTGCGCGGCGCCCCCGCATCCGCCCCGGCGCAGGCATCGCAGCCACACTGGACGCGGATCGCCGAGCGCGGGAGCTCGCTGGGCCTGGCGATCGTGGCGGCCACCTACCGGCTGCTCGGCCCCCGCGCCGTCGGCTGGATGCTCTATCCGATCATCGCGTACTTCCATGCGGCCGCCGGGCCCGCACGCCGCGCATCGCAGACTTACCTCGCACGAGTGCATGCCTGTGGCGGGCTGCCCCGGCCGCCCCGTGCCCGCGACAGCTTCCGGCACATGATGGCCTTCGCACGCTCCAGCGTCGAGAAGCTGGCGGCATGGAGCGGCAAGGCCACGGCCACGCGCGTGCACTTCCCGCAGCAGGCGCTGTTCGACGAACTGGTCGCCTCCCGGCGCGGCGCACTGCTCGTCAGCGCGCACCTGGGCAACCTGGAGATGGCGCGTGCCATGGCCCACGCCGGGCAGCAGGTCACGGTGAACGCCGTGATGTACACGGACCATGCCCAGCGGTTCCACCGGATGCTGTCGCGCGTGAACGGCGGCTTCGATTTCAACCTGCTGCAGGTCTCCAGCCTGGGGCCCGACACGGCGATCCTGCTGCAGGAGAAGATCGACCGCGGCGAGTTGCTGGTCATCGTGGGCGACCGCACGCCGCCGGGCTCCCCCGGGCAGGCCTCCCGCACCTGCACGGCCGATTTCCTCGGACAGCCCGCCCTCTTCCCGGAAGGTCCGTTCATCCTCGCGAGCCTGCTGGACTGCCCCGTCTACCTGTTCTTCTGCCTGCCCGGCCCCGACGGCTATACCATCCACTTGGAACCGTTCGCGGAGCGCATCGAGCTGCCCCGCCGCGAACGTAAGCAGCGCCTGCAGGACTACGTGCGCGCCTATGCGCGCCGGCTGGAGTCCTACTGCCTGGCCGCGCCGCTGCAATGGTTCAACTTCTTCGATTTCTGGCACACCGCGACGCCCGCCGCCCTGCCAACGCAGCAGCCCGCCGGCGAGGCGCCCATCCACACCCGTACCGAATGAATCCGCTTTTGCTTTCCGCCAGCATCGACGTGGAGATCCCGTTCCACGACGTGGACACCATGGACGTCGCCTGGCACGGCCACTACGTCAAGTATTTCGAGTTGGCCCGCTGCGCCCTGCTGCGCCGCTTCGACTACGACTACCCCCAGATGAAGGCTTCGGGCTATCTCTGGCCCGTCGTGGAATGCCACCTGAAATACGTGCGCCCCGCGCTGTATGGCCAGCGCGTGCGGGTCGAGGCGGCATTGGCCGAATACGAGAACCGCATCAAGATCCGCTACGAGATCCGCGACACGGCCAGCGACACCCTCCTCACCAAGGGCCACACGGTGCAGCTGGCCGTGGATGCAGCCACCCGGGAGCTGCAGTTCGTCTCGCCGCCCATCGTGTTCGCCAACCTGGAGCGCGCATGCGCACGCTGACCGCCGCCCTGCGCCTGGCGGCGCTCGCGCTGTGGCTGGCCCTGCCCGTCCACGCGGCCACCGCCGACACTGCCACCCTGTCCGGCCTCGCGGAGCACGTCGCGCAGTACCCGGTGGTCCGTGCCGATTTCACGCAGACCCGGCAGATGGCGGCGCTCAAGCGCCCTGTGGTCACGACCGGCAAGATCGTCTATTCGCGCGAACGCGGCGTGCTGTGGCAGATCGAGAAGCCCTACGCGATGACCTACGTGCTGCAGGACGACAAGGTGGTGGAGATCGGCGCCGACGGGCAGCGGCGCGAGCGTCAGGTACAGGGCCTGGCAGAGATCGGCCGCGTCTTCCGCGCGGTGCTGAGCGCCGACGCGCAGGCGCTGGCCGGCTACTTCGACATTGCCGTGCGGGGAACCACCGCGCAGTGGACCCTGGAGCTGAAGCCGCGCCAGCCGCAGATGGCACAGGTCATGGAGCGCATCCAGATCACCGGTGACCAGTTCGTGCAGACGCTGCGCATGGACGAAGCGGGCGGCGACAGCACGTCCCTGCGGTTCCGCGGCACGCAGGGCGCGGCCGCGCTCTCGGACGCCGAGCTGCAGCGCTTCAACGGCGTGCCCCGCACCCCATGAACGCGGTTCGCCTGCGCGCGTGGATCTGGCTGGCCATCGCGGTCCTGCTGGGTGCCGCGTGCGTGCTGCAGTTCACGCACTCCGCGCGCCTGCAGACCAACCTGCTGACGCTGCTGCCCGCGACCGAGCGCAACCCCGTGGCGGAAGACGCGGTGAACCGGCTGGCGGATACCGTGGGCAACCGTGCGGTGTTCCTGGTGGGCGGCGTGCCGCTGGAGACCGCGGCCCGCGCCGCACGCGGATTCGCCCGGGCGCTCCAGGATTCGGGCGCCTTCCGCCAGGTTACTTCCGACATCCCGCCCACCGACCTGGGGCGGCTCACGGCCATCTACCGGGAGCACCGCCACGGCCTGCTTTCCGCGGCGGACCGCGAGGCGCTCCGGGCAGGCCGCCCGGCGCTCGCCGCACGCCTGCAGGCCAAGCTGAACGCCCCCCTGCGCCTGGGGCTGTCGCTGCCGCTGGCGGACGACCCCTTCGGCTTCGCCGATGCGTGGCTGTCCGCGCTGCCGCTGGCCGACCTCCGGCTCCAGCCCGCCGACGGCCTGCTGGTGGTGCGCGACCACGGCGCCGCCTGGGTGCTGGTCACGGCCGAACTGAAGGGATCGGCGTACGACGACCGCATCCAGCGGCCGGTGCTGCGCGCCACCACCGGCGCCGAACAGGCACTCGCCCGCGCATTCCCTGAAGTGCGGCTGCTGCGCGCCGGCACCGTCTTCTATGCCCAGGCCGCACGCTCCAGCGCCGAAACCGAATTCCACCTCATCGGCGCGGGGTCGCTGGTGGGCATGCTCGTGCTGCTCTACCTCGTGTTCCGCTCGCCGCGCCCCCTGGCCCTGGGCCTGCTGTCAGTGGCGTTCGGCATCTGCGCCGGGCTGGTGGCCACCATCCAGGTGTACGGAGAGATCCACCTCATCACCCTGGTCTTCGGCGCCAGCCTGATCGGCGAGGCCATCGACTATTCGGTGCAGTATTTCGCGGCCCACCTCGGGGCTGGCCCGGCGTGGGAGCCGCTGGGCGCACTGCGCCGCATCACGCCGGGCCTCGCCATGGCGCTCGCCACCAGCCTGCTGGGCTACGGCGCCCTGTGGTTCGCGCCGTTCCCCGCGCTGTCGCAGATCGCGCTGTTCGCCCTGGCGGGACTGTCCGCGGCGTGGCTGAGCGTGTTCCTGCTGCTGCCGGCGCTGCTGCGGCGCCCCAGCACCCGGGACCCGGCCGCGGCCTTCCAGCTGCCCCGGCGCCTGCTGGCCTGGTGGCAGGCCCACATGGACCTGCGGCGCTGCCTGCTGCTCATGGGCGGGCTGCTGATCGCCGCCGTTCCGGGGTGGTGGCAATTGCGCGGCGACGACGACATCCGCCTGCTCATCGACCGGCCGGCCGCCCTGCTCGCGCAGGAACGGCAACTCCGGGAGCTGGCGGGCCTGGGCCAGACCGGCCAGTTCATACTCGTCGAAGGATCGAGTCCGGACGAAGTCCTGGCCCGCGAAGAAGCGCTTGCCACGCGGCTGGCACCGCTGGTGGCAGACGGCGCCCTGGGCGGGTGGCAGGCGCTCTCGTCGTTCGTGCCCTCCGCGCAGCGCCAGAAAGACAATCATGCGCTGCTGGCCGCGCACGTCTATGCCGACGAATCCGCGCTCAGCACCCTGCTGGACGACGCGGGCGTGCGCGACGACATCGCCGCCCGGCAGAAGCCGCAGTTCCTGGCGGCCGAGGGCCGGACGCTCTCGCTGCAGGACTGGCTGCAGGCACCCGTCTCCGCCCCGTTCCGCCACCTGTGGCTGGGTACGACCGCGCACGGTTATGCCAGCATCGTGCTTCCGCAGGGGCTGCAGCGGCCTGACGACGTTCGCCGGGCGGTGGACGTGCTTCCGGGCGTGGCGTTCGTGGACAAGGCCGGCAGCATCTCGGCGCTGTTCCGCCAGTACCGGCTGGGCAGCGTGCAATGGCTCGTGTGCGCCCTGGCGCTCGTGTACGGCGTGCTGTGCCTGCGCTACGGCGCCCGCAAGGCCACCGGGGTGCTCGCCCCGACCGTGCTCGCCATGGGACTGGCCCTGGCCTGCTTCGGCTACGCGCACGTGCCGCTCACGCTGTTCCACCTCATGGGGCTGATGCTGGTGCTCGGCGTGGGCGTCAACTACCCGATCTTCCTGCTGGAAGGCGGAGGCAACGAAGCGGCCACCCTCTCGGGCGTGCTGCTGTCCGCGGGTACCACGCTGCTCTCGTTCGGCCTGCTGGCCTTCAGCTCGATGCCCGCCCTGTCGGGGTTCGGCGCCACGCTGCTCGTGGGCATCGGCATGTCCGTGCTGCTGTCGCCGGTGGTGCTGAGCCTGGATGCGCGGAGGCCGCGATGACGCCGCGCAGGGCATGGATCGCCGTGAATCCGGCCCGGCTGGCTGGCCTGGCGGCCGTGGCTGCGGCCCTGGCCGGCTGCGGCCCGGACGACGGCCGCTGCGCACCGCTGCCCGGCGGCGGGCAGTACTGCCTGCAGCCCACGGCCGATGTGGTGCCCTTCGACGTCCAGCAGAAGGCGACGGTGCGATTCCGCGGCCATGCCGAAACCATGATCGTGCAGATGGAAGTGGATGCGCAGGGCATCCGCTTCGTCGGACTGACGCCGTTCGGGCACAAGGTGGTGGACGTGGAATACGACAACCGCGCCGTGCGGGTCCACGCGCTGCCCGACCGGCGCCTGGACGCACGGCTGCTGCTGGCGCTCGTGCAGATCGCCCAATGGCCCGCGGACAGCGTGCGGGCCGGGCTGTCTGCCGGCCTGTCGCTGGATGCGGCCGATCCCCATCACGTCCGCGTGCAGGACCGGGACGGCGCCACGGCGGTAGCGGTGCGCCGCGAGGGAAGCGCCCCGCCCTACGACCGTGCGGACATCGACCTGCCCGGCCCGGGCCTCGCGCTCGCCCTGGACACCCTGCCGGCTCCGGATGCCGCGGAGCCTTCGCCATGACCTCCCGCATCTACCTCCCGGCCTTGGGCCTGGTCAATGCCCTCGGGCACTCCGTGGACGCCGTGGCGGACGGACTGTTCCGCGGCGACACCACCGGCATGGTGCTGGAGGATGGCTGGATTCCCAATCGCCCTGCCCGCGTGGGCCGCGCACGCGCAGAGGACCTGCCCGCCGTCCCGGAGTCGCTCGCGGCCTGGGACTGCCGCAACAACCGGCTGCTGCTGCAGGCGCTCGCGCAGATCGCCCCGGCGGTGAACGAGGCCGTGGCCCGCCATGGCAGCCCGCGCATCGGCGTGGTGCTGGGCACCAGCACCTCGGGCGTGGCCGAAGGCGAGGCGGCCCTGGCCCACCACCGCGCCCATGCCGGCCTGCCCCGCGGTTACGCCTACACGCAGCAGGAAATCGGCATGCCCGGGCCCTTCCTCGCGCGCTGCCTGGGCCTGTCCGGTCCGGCCTACACCATCTCGACGGCCTGCACATCGAGCGCCAAGGCCTTCGCCAGCGCGCGCCGGCTGCTGCGCCACAAGCTGTGCGACGCGGTGCTCGTGGGTGGCGTGGACTCGCTCTGCCGCCTGACGGTCAACGGTTTCACCTCGCTCGAATCCACCTCGTCCGACGTCTGCAACCCCATGAGCCGGCACCGCTGCGGCATCAACATCGGGGAAGGCGCCGCGCTGTTCCTCATGACCCGAGAGCCGGCCCCCGTCGAACTCCTGGGCATCGGGGAGTCCAGCGACGCCCACCACATCTCCGCGCCC
This sequence comes from Acidovorax sacchari, assembly GCF_042847045.1. Lineage (NCBI taxonomy): Bacteria > Pseudomonadati > Pseudomonadota > Betaproteobacteria > Burkholderiales > Comamonadaceae > Acidovorax > Acidovorax sacchari. The sequence continues at coordinate 1,589,688 of NZ_AP035783.1, read as the reverse complement.
CATCCGGAGGGCCTGGGCGCCGAACTGGCGATGCGGGCCGCGCTCGCGGACGCGCAACTGCCGCCCGCCGCCGTCGGCTACCTGAACCTGCACGCCACCGCCACGCCCAAGAACGACCAGATGGAAAGCCTCGCGGTGGCGCGCGTCTTCGCGGACGGGGTCTGCGCCAGCGGCACCAAGCCGCTCACGGGCCATACGCTCGGCGCGGCCGGCGCGACCGAACTGGCCTTCTGCTGGCTGGCCGTCACGCGCGGATTCATCCCTCCCCACATCTGGGACGCGCAGCCGGACCCGGAGCTCGCGCCCCTGCGTCTGGCCGGCCCCGGCGAGCATTTCGCGCCGGGCGCGCGGCGCATCGCCATGAGCAATTCGTTCGCCTTCGGCGGCAGCAACGCGAGCCTGCTGCTGGGCCTCTGCCCGGAAAGATAATCGCCCGATGAACGCGCCCACCCTCCCGTTTCCGGACGTCGCGGAGCTGCTGCCCCACCGCGGCACCATGCTGCTGCTCGATCGCGTGACCGGCTTCACCGAGGATGCGGCCACGGTGCAGGCCACGCCCGAGACGGGCGCCTGGTACGCGGACGCGCAGGGGAGCATGCCCGCATGGATCGGGCTGGAGCTGATGGCGCAGGCCGTGGGCGTGCACGTCGGGCTGGCCCACCACTACCAGGGGCTGCCGCAGAAAGCTGGCGTGCTGCTCGGCACCCGCAGCTACCGCAGCGCGGTGGCGAGCTTTCCCGCGGGCGTGCCGCTGGTGGTGCATGCGGCGATGGCGTTCCGGGATCCTTCGGGCCTGGGCTCCTACGAATGCACGATCTCCCAACCCGGCAACCCCACCCTCCTGGCCGAGGCCACGCTCAAGGTCTTCGAGCCGGAGGACTTCCACGCCTTTGTCCAGGAAAATCCCGCATGAAAAACAACAGGACACGCTCCACGAAGACTCCGCACGGCGCCACAGGAGGCCGGCCGTGAGCGCGCGCCGCGTCCTCGTGACCGGCGGCAGCCGCGGCATCGGCAAGGCGATCGCCCTGCAGCTCGCGCGCGATGGCTTCGCCGTCACCGTGCACTGCCGCAGCGGCCTGGATCAGGCGCAGCGCACCATCGACGAGATCGCGGCGCAGGGCGGCACGGCGCAGGTGCTGGCCTTCGATGTCCGCGACCGCGCTGGCGCCCGCACCGCCCTGGAGCAGGACCTGCAAGCGCACGGGGCCTACTACGGCATCGTCTGCAACGCGGGCATCTCGCGCGACAACGCATTCCCCGCGATGTCGGAAGACGACTGGGACAGCGTGCTGGACACCAGCCTGGACGGTTTCTTCAACGTCGTGCACCCCCTGTGCATGCCCATGGTGCGCACCCGCAAGGGGGGCCGCATCGTCACCATCGCCTCGGTGTCGGGCCTGATGGGCAACCGCGGCCAGGTGAACTACAGCGCTGCCAAGGCCGGACTCATCGGCGCCACGAAGGCGCTGGCCGTGGAATTGGCCAGCCGCCGCATCACCGTCAACTGCGTGGCCCCCGGCCTCATCGAGACCGACATGACCGGCGACCTGCCGCTCGAGGAAGCGCTGCGCGTCGTGCCCATGAACCGCGTCGGCCGGCCCGAGGAAGTGGCGGCGGCGGTGTCGTTCCTGATGTCCGACGCGGCCGGCTACATCACCCGCCAGGTGATCGGCGTCAACGGGGGCATCGTCTAGTGAAGCGGGTCGTCGTCACCGGCATGGCCGGCATCACCGCGCTGGGCGAGCGCTGGACGGACATCGAGGCGGCGCTGCGCGCCCGCCGCAGCGGCGTGCGCAGCATGCCGGAGCTCGACACCTTCACCGAACTGCACACCCGCCTCGCCGCGCCTGTCACGCACTTCCAGGCTCCCACGCACTACCCACGCAAGCTGCTGCGCTCGATGGGCCGCGTATCGCAGATGGCGGTGCGCGCCAGCGAGATGGCGCTGGAAGACGCGGGCCTGCTCGCCGATCCCGCCGTGACCGACGGCCGCATGGGCATCGCCTACGGATCGTCGTCGGGCAGTACCGAGCCGATCCGGGTATTCGGGCGCATGCTGGAAACCGGATCGATGCTGGGCGTCACCTCGACCAGCTACATCCAGATGATGTCGCACACCACGGCGGTGAACATCGGGCTGTTCTTCGGCCTCAAGGGGCGCGTGGTTCCCACGTCCAGCGCCTGCACGTCCGGCAGCCAGGGCATCGGCTATGCGTACGAGGCCATCCGCTACGGCCGCCAGGCCCTGATGCTCTGCGGCGGCGCCGAAGAACTCTCGGCGCCCGGCATCGCGGTGTTCGACACGCTGTTCGCCACCAGCACGCGCAACGCTGCGCCATCGGAGACGCCGCGGCCGTTCGACCGCGACCGCGACGGCCTCGTGGTGGGCGAGGGGGCCGCCACCCTCGTGCTGGAAGAGTACGAGCATGCGAAGGCGCGCGGCGCGACCATCCATGCGGAAGTCATCGGCTTCGGCTGCAATTCGGACGGAGTCCACGTCACCCAGCCCGAGGCCGGCACCATGGCCGTCGCCATGCGCCAGGCCCTGGAGGACGCAGGGCTCGCGGCATCGGACATCGACTACGTGAGCGCGCACGGCACTGCCACCGAGCGCGGCGACATCGCCGAGAGCCAGGCCACGGCCGACGTGATCGGCCCGCGCGTGCCGATCAGCTCGATGAAGAGCTACCTGGGCCACACCCTGGGCGCCTGCGGCGCCATCGAGGTCTGGTGGGCCATCGAGATGATGCGCCGGGGCTGGTTCGCACCCACCCTCAACCTGCAGCATCCCGACCCCGCCTGCGCGGCGCTCGGGCACATCGCACCCGAGGGCGCAGCCATTGATGCGCGGCACGTCATGAGCAACAACTTCGCCTTCGGGGGGATCAACACCTCGATCGTCCTGAAGCGCCCCGCCTGATCCTCCTTTCTCCCCACACTTCCTCCACTCCTGCACTTCCCATGAAACACTTCGCGATCGCAGCCTCCATCGCCGTGGCGGCGCTGGCCTCCCTTCCCGCAGAGGCCCGCACGCCCGTGCCGGTCATCAACCTGCTCCATATCGCCATTCCGGCGTCTGCCTCCCAGGAGCGCACCGACGCGCAGGTCCGGCAGGCCATCACCATGGCCGCCCAGGCCAAGGGCTGGACCGTCGCCGCACCGGAGGCCGGCAAGCTCGTCGCGACGCTGAACGTGCGCGGCAAGCACACCGTGATGGTGGACATTCCCTACGACAGCAAGTCCTATTCGCTGCTCTACCGGGACAGCGCCAACATGAAATACAGCCAGCTGAATGGCGAAGCCGTGATCCATCCCAACTACAACCGCTGGACCCAGGACCTGCGCACGGCCATCGACCAGGAACTGCTCAGAACCGCTCCGCTCTGACGTGCAGACCCCGCACACCGCAGCGCCCCCGCGCGCCCTGCGCCGCGTCGCCGTGACCGGCATGGGCATCGTCTCCTGCCTGGGCAACGACCTGCCCACCGTCGCCCGGGCGCTGCACGGCGGGCGCTCCGGCGTGCGGCACGTACCGGAATACGCCGAACTGGGCTTCAGGAGCCAGGTGGCGGGCATCCCCGATCTTTCTGGCGCGCCTCCGATCGACCGCAAGCTGGGCCGCTTCATGGGCGACGCCGCCCGCTATGCCTACCACGCCGCCCGCCAGGCCATCGACGATGCCGCGCTCGGCGCGGAAGATGTGGAGCACCCCCGCACGGGCCTGATCGTGGGCTCCGGCGTCGGCTCGCTGGCGGAGCACGCCGCGGCCATGGACGCGCTGCGCACCAGGGGCGCCTCCAAGATACCGCCCTACGCCACGCCGCGCGTCATGGGCAGCACCGCCTCGGCCAACCTCTCCACCGCGTTCGGCATCCAGGGCACCAGCTACACGCTGACCTCGGCCTGCGCCAGCTCGGCCCACTGCATCGGCCATGCGGCCGAGCTGATCCAGTGGGGCAAGCAGGACCGCGTCATCGCGGGCGGGGCGGAGGAAGTCCGCTGGACGAGCACCGCCCTCTTCGATGCCATGGGCGCGCTCGCAGCGGCGCGCAACGACGCGGCGGCGTCACGGCCCTACGACCAGGACCGGGACGGCTTCGTCATCGCCGGCGGCGCCGGCATCCTGGTGCTGGAAGAACTGGAACACGCCCGCCGCCGGGGCGCACGCATCCATGCCGAACTGGTGGGCTACGGCGCCTGCTCGGACGGCCTGGACATGGTCACGCCGGACAAGGCGGGTTGCGCCCGCGCCCTGCGCCTCGCATGGGACGAAGCGGGCCGCATCCCCATCGATTACGTGAACACGCACGGCACATCGACGCGCCTGGGAGACATCGGCGAGCTCCTCGCCCTGCGCGACGTGTTCGGCGCGGATATTCCGCCGCTCTCCTCCACCAAGGGCCTGACGGGCCACTCCATCGCCGCCGCCGCGGCGCAGGAGGCCATCTACTGCCTCCTGATGATGCAGGGCGGCTTCCTGGCCGGCAACGCGCACATCGACACCCCCGACCCGGACACGGAAGGCTTCCCGCTGCTCATGCACCGCGCAGACCGCACGGTGGACACCATCATGTCCAACAGCTTCGGCTTCGGCGGAACCAACGCGAGCCTCATCCTGCGCCGCTATCGCGGCGACTGAGCCGCGCGGCGGCCTGCACCTCCGCCGCGGTGGCAGCCCATGCGCGGGAACGGCGTGCCTGCCGCAGCGCTCAGCCCGTCCGCGGCCTGGTCGCGACGAGGTTGACCAGTGTTTCCTCGCGCTCGCGCGGCACGGGCCGGCCGATCCATTCCAGAAAGCCCAGGTCGGGCCGGCTCCACCAGAGATAAGGCATCGAAATGCGGGCGTCCGGCACGTCGAAGCCTGCGGCACGCACCATGGCGATGTATTCGCCGGCCGTGCGCTGCACGTCCATCGGATGGCGGAACAGCAGGCGGATCGGCAGCGAATGGATGTAGCGCCGCGTCGATTCCGCGAACAGCAGCATGCCGCCGGGCTTGAGCACGCGGAAGAACTCCGCCATCGCGGCCTCCTGCTCCACGATGTGGTGGAACGTCTGGTGGCACAGCAGCAGGTCGAATTCGCCATCGGGCACCGCCGCCATGCGCGCCGCGTTGCCGGCCAGCAGGCGCACCTCGCACGCGCATTGCGACGCTGCCTCCCGCGCACGTTCGTCGAGGCCCGGGTCCGCGTCCATGCCGACGATCACGTCCGGGGCGAAGCGCGCGGCGATCTCGTCGAAGGAATGGCCGAAGCCACAGCCCACGTCCATCACCTTGCGCACCCGCGGGGCCGGCGCGGGCATCAGGCGCTGCAGGTCGTCCAGCGCACGGCGCAGGACGTGCACCCGCCACGTGGCCGACTTCAGGAACCAGTTGCCGAACCGCGTTTCTTCGACGAAAGCCGGACTTGCTGCCATGGGATCGAGATTCTTTCTAACGGATTGCCCGGATTTTAGGATGCGGGCCGCGGAAGCTCTTCCGCCGGCCGCGAAATCACTATGCTTGGCGGCATGAACATGCCCGCGACACCGCCTGCCCAGCCCCGCAACCCTCTGCACGGCATCACGCTGGAGGCCATCGTGATCGCCCTGCAGCAGGAATACGGCTGGAAGGGCCTGGCAGAGCGCGTTCCCGTGCGCTGCTTCCAGAGCGAACCCAGCGTGTCGTCCAGCCTGAAGTTCCTGCGCAAGACGCCCTGGGCGCGCGAGAAGGTGGAAAGCCTCTACCTCTTCATGCTGCGGGACCGCAAGCGTGGCCATCCGCCCGCGAAAGGCCGCTGAACCCTGGCCGCGTGGCGGCCAACGCCCTGCCGTGCCCCGGGACGGCGCGCCGCAGGCATCATGGCAATGTCAGGTACCGGGCCACCGACAGCAGCGTGATGGCGAGAATGACCAGGAATTCCAGGCGATCGGGCCTTTCCCGCAGCAGCAGGGAGGAAAGCGCCATGGCCATCAACCCCGTCGTGTTCAGGATGGGCCAGGCCACGGCGGATGCGGCACTGGTGATGGCGTAGATGAAAGTCACCTGGGTGGCCACCGTGAGCAGGGCGCGCACGCCGAACAGCACATCCATCGATTGTCCTGGCCCCGTCGGGGCCCGTGCGCGCTGGAGGAAGAGCAGGGGCAGCGAAGACCACAGCGCACGCCATGCCATCACGGCCACCGCGAACGCGAGCAGGTTTCCGGAAGTCCGGGCAGAAGGGCCCTCCCCTGCCGAGAACAGCCATGGCGACAGGGTCGCCTGCAGCGTCAATGCCGCACAGATGATCGCAGCGCTCGCGATGAACCCGCGCCGCTTCTCGACGGCGCCGTGCTGCCAGAGCAGGGGCACGCAGGCCGCGGTGGTCGCCACGGCGAAGGCATAGGTGGCGGCGCTCCATTCCCCGGTGAGCCACAGGATGCCCAGGGGAATGAACAGGTCGGACAATTTGCCGGACACGGTCACCTGGTTCACGGTCAGTGCACGGAACGCATGGGAATAGGCATACGCGACGAGCTGGGCCAGCCCGCTGAAGACGATCGCCTTCCAGTCCAGCAGCCAGCCGAGCGGCGTCTCCCAGGAACGCAGGTACACCCCTGCAGCGCACAGCAGCAGGAGGGCGGGCAATGCGTTGTTGAGGAAATTGACCCGGACGATCGACAGGCCCTTCCTGCCGATCTGCTGCCGGTCTATCAGGTTCAGGCTGGCCCGGCACAGGGCGGAAGCCCACGCCACCGCCATGACCTCCTGCGCGGACAAGGTGTTCAATGCACCGCGCCCTGGCGCGAGAAGCGCGTGATCCACAGCTCGGAAATGAATTTCTTCGCATCGTCTCCCAGCTCCACCACCCGGTCCCGCGGGGCGTCGCCGATCCTGGAAAGCGCGAAGAGCAGCTCGGCCTGCACGAGGTCGATGAAGGGCCCGACCACGCCTCCGTGCATGAAATTGGCCGACTTGCCCTCGTTGCAGAGGAAGAACTGGTTGCCCTGCGCGTTCACCTGCAGCACGTGCCGGTGCCCGCCAGGGCTCGCGCTGGCGATCATGTCCTGGTGGTTCTCGATCTCGTCGTCGGCCGAGGTGGCGGTGAAGATGTAGGCATTGCGCCGGATGGCGCCCAGGTCGGACGTCACGATGGACCGGTTGCCGGTCGCGCCGAAAATGAGTTCCGACGATTTCAGCAATTCGTGCTTCGGCCCGGTGTGGTATCCGTGCGCCAGCGCCAGCACCTGGCGTATCGGGTTGGTGTCGTACACATCGACGCGGACGCCCTTGGCATGCAGGTGCCGGGCAATGCTCGATCCGATCTTCCCGTAGCCCAGCACCAGCGCCCTGCGGCCGGTCAGGATGTTCCCCAGTTCCCGCAGCAGGGCCTCGGCGGAAAACGTGATGGCCTGGCCGACGAGGAAATCCTCCGGCTCCTTGAGCTTGCTCCTGGCGACGGACATGACGGGACAGGGAAACATGGCCCCCCCGCCCGCCCGGATGCTGCGCAGTGCGGCGTCGTACTTCTGGTGTCCGTTCTCGGTGTCCTCGATGATGCCCACCAGTTGCGAAGGAAACGCCTTTTTCAGGGCGGCCAGGATGCCCGAGAAATAGCCTCCGGTGTCGATGGCCGCGAAAGGCGCCTCCCCGATCAGGCTGCGCAGGTGGGCGATGAAGCCGAGCGCGTTCTGCTGGATCCCGTCACGCGTGTAGTGGATCACCGGTACGTGCTCCTCGATCATGCGGCAGGTGGGTGCATGCAGGGAACTGGGCTTGGGAATGACCGCTGCCAGGGGCAGGCGTCCGTGGATGCCGAGGACGAAATTCTCGCTCCCGGGAACGATATGGGTCACGAGGACCAGCTTGCCCGCCCGCCCGGGAATGCTGCTGTCCAGAACCGCCTGGAAGAATGCCTTGGAATCCATGGCGGATCAGGCAGCCAGGCCGTGGCGGAAAATCTTCTGCCCGATACGGGACAAGCCTTCGCCGGACACCGCGGAAATCTCCGTCCACTGGCACTGGTGATTTTCCGCACTGCGGAGGATGGGTTTCGATTCATCCCTCACCAGCAGGTACCGGAAGTCGAAATGCATGTGCGCCGGCTCTCCCTTCGCAGGATTTTCGGGAATGGCATGGATGTCGATATCCAGGGGAATGCCCGCCCTGAGATGCCATGGATGGGCCAAGGTGGAGATGCCCGTTTCTTCCTGGACTTCCCGGATGGCGGCGTCGAGGGGCGCCTCGGAGGATTCGACATGGCCGCCGGGCTGCAGCCAACGCTTCAGGTAGGGGTGGAACACGAGCAGCACGGCGTCGCGCGAGAGGACGATGCCGCTGGCCGTCACGTGGCCGGGCGATGCGCTGCGCAGGGTGATGTCCCCGCCCCTGCCCAATTGCTCCGTCAGCGGAATCAGCGCGCCGGATTCCGAAGGATATTCCCGGAGATATTCATCGACGATATATCCCAGATCCGAAGGCACGCCATGGCGACCATCGCTTTCCAGCCTCTCGTTCATTGGCAGACCATTTCCAGATTTGAGCAGCCCTGGAATCTAGCAGGCCACAGTGCCGGGACCGCCGAAAGCCATTCATATTCCCGGTAAACAAAATTTATGAATATGCGAATGGATGCAGCGCCATCACCTCCGGCTCCGCCATCCGGGCCGTTCACGCCGCGGCTGCGGCGTTCCGTCGCTTTCTCCTCGCCCGGGCGAAGGCGGCCGCGCACAGTGAAGGCATGGAGAGCATGTCGCATTCTCCGCAGGAGCCCGAACCATGGCCAACCCCCTTCATCTTCCCGCGCGCACGCTGCTGCGCACCGCCACCTTCTGCACAGGCGCACTGCTGGCCGCCACGTTCGCCATCGCGCAACCCTCGGCCCCCGCGCCGTCGGGCACAAGAGCCGCAAGCCAGGCCGGCACGGATGGTTCGGCCGGGCAGCAGGGCCGCACGCGTGCCGAAGTGGTCGCGGAACTGGCCTGCGCCCGGGCCTCCGGCGAACTGGAGTCCATGGCGCTGCAGGGCTACGGCGTCGAGGGCCGGCCCATCGACCGCAGCGTTCCCGAATGCGCGCAGCAGCGCGTGCTCGCCTCGGGGGACACGCCGCAGTCCCGCTGACCCGGCTCCCGCCAGCAGCGCCGCCCCACCCACGGGGGGACGCCGCGCGCAGGCCGGGCCGGCGGGCCGTTTCAGGCGGGCACCGGCACCAGGAAATCCCGGCTGATGCCCGCGCCCAGGTCGTTCACGCGGTCCAGGAACTGCGTGAGGTAGGCATGCAGCCCGGTGGCCAGGATCTCGTCGATGCGGCCGTAGCGCAGGTCGGCCAGCAGGCGCCCGGCCTTGCGCTGCGTTTCCGCCGACTGGTCGTTGGCGACCACGGCGAGGTTGTCCACCACCTCGCGCAGGCTGGCGTGCAGCGAACGGGGCATGTCGGCCCGCAGCATGAGCAGGTCGGCCACGCGCTCGGGCGTGATCACGTCGCGGTACACCTTGCGGTACACCTCGAACGCAGACACGCTGCGCAGGATCGCGCTCCAGTGGTAGAAGTCGAACTCCTGCGGCGACGCCCGGCCGCGCTCGCGCATCGCCGAGCCGTGGAAGTCGCTCTGCACGGCATGGAACTTCACGTCCAGCAGCCGTGCCGTGTTGTCCGACCGCTCCAGGAAGGTGCCCAGGCGCAGGAAGTGGAAGGCCTCGTCCTGCAGCATGGTGCCCAGCGTCACGCCCCGCGAGAGGTGCGAGCGGTACTTCACCCATTCGAAGAACGCCCCCGGGTCGCGCTCGAAATCCCTGCCCTGCAGCTGCCGGTGCAGTTCCAGCCAGGTCTGGTTCTGCGTCTCCCAGATCTCGGTGGTCAGCGCGCCGCGCACGGCACGCGCATTCTCGCGGGCCGCGCGCAGGCACGAGAGAATGGACGAGGGGTTGTTCCCATCGCGCACCATGAACTCCAGCACGCCCTCGCGCGTGACCTCGCCATGGCGCGCGGTATAGGCCGGTATCAGCTCGCTGATCGACAGCAGGCCCAGCCAGCTCTCCTGCGCCACGTCGGCCGATTGCGGCAGCAGCGAGGTCTCGTAGCTGACGTTCAGCATGCGTGCGGTGTTCTCGGCCCGCTCGGTGTAGCGGGACATCCAGAACAGATGATCGGCAGTACGGCTCAGCATCTCAGTTCCCTCCCATCGACTGCGACATGGCCATGGTGCCCGGGGCGCCCAGGGCCTGCGTCATGCCGCCCATGGACTGCGACAGGCCCGTGGCGGGCGCGCCATTGGCATCGCCGTCGCCCAGCACCCAGGTGTCCTTCGTGCCGCCGCCCTGCGACGAATTGACGACCAGCGAGCCCTCCTTCAGCGCCACGCGCGTGAGGCCGCCGGCCACCATCTGCACCTTCTGGCCCGAGAGCACGAAGGGCCGCAGGTCGATGTGGCGCGGTGCGATGCCCGACTCCACGTAGGTGGGACAGCTGGAGAGCGACAGCGTGGGCTGCGCGATGTAGCCCGCCGGGTTCGCCAGCAGCGCGCCGCGGAACTCCTCGATTTCCGCCTTCGTCGCGGCGGGGCCGATCAGCATGCCGTAGCCGCCCGCGCCGTGCACCTCCTTCACCACCAGCTCGTGCAGGTGGTCCAGCACGTACTGCAGGTCGTCCCGCTTGCGGCACATCCACGTGGGCACGTTCGCCAGGATGGGCTCTTCGCCCAGGTAGAAACGGATCATCTCCGGCACGTACGGATAGACGGACTTGTCGTCCGCGATGCCCGTGCCCACGGCATTGCAGATCGCCACGTTGCCCGCGCGGTACGCGGCCATGAGGCCGGCGCAACCCAAAGTGGAGGTCGGGCGGAACACCTGCGGATCAAGGAAGTCGTCGTCCACGCGGCGGTAGATCACATCCACGCGCTGCAGTCCGCGGGTGGTGCGCATGTAGACGAAGTTGTCCTTGACGACCAGGTCCTGCCCCTCGACCAGTTCCACGCCCATCTGCTGCGCGAGGAATGCATGCTCGAAGTACGCGCTGTTGTACATGCCCGGGGTGAGCACCACCACCGAGGGCTCGGCCGCGCCGGCCGGCGCGCTGGCGCGCAGCGTGTCGAGCAGCAGGTCGGGGTAGTGGGCGACGGGCGCCACGCGGTGGTTGCGGAACAGCTCGGGGAAGAGCCGCATCATCATCTTGCGGTTCTCCAGCATGTACGACACGCCCGAGGGCACGCGCAGGTTGTCCTCCAGCACGTAGTAGATGCCGTTGCCCTGCCCGTCCGGCGCGCGCACGATGTCGATGCCGGCGATGTGGGCGTACACGTCGCGCGGCACGTCCACGCCCGCCATCTCGGGGCGGAACTGCGCATTGCCCACGATCAGGTCGGACGGCACGATGCCCGCGCGCAGAATGTCCTGGCCATGGTAGATGTCGTGGATGAAGCGGTTGAGCGCCGTCACCCGCTGCACGAGCCCCTGCTGCATGCGCGCCCACTCGTGGGCGGGAATGATGCGGGGGATCAGGTCGAAGGGGATGAGCCGCTCGGTGCCGGCCCCGTCCTCGTCCTTGGCGCCATAGACCGCGAAGGTGATGCCCACGCGGCGGAAGATCATCTCGGCCTCGGCGCGGCGCGCCTGCATCGCCTCGGCCGGCTGGCGCGACAGCCACTGGCCGTAGCGCTGGTAGTGGGGGCGCACATCGCTGCCATCGAAGGGCAGCATCTCGTACATCTCGTCGAACTTCTGCATCAGTGGTGCCTCCTGCAGCCAGCATAGCAAGTTGCAAGCCTGCTCGTCCGCTGGAAGCACCCGCGGGGGGCGGGGCGCGGCCGGATTCCGCGGTCAGAAGGGGTCCGCGGCCCCCACGGCGGCTGCCGCGGAGGCCGCGGAGGCCGCGGAAGGCGGCGCATGGTGCCAGTAGCGCCGCGCGGCATCGCGCTCGCAACGCCAGCGCAGCGGCCGCGCGGAGTGCCAGAACCAGGCGCCGCAGGAGGGCGAATCCACCAGCTGTACCCCTCGCTCCGCATAGCGCCCCACCACGTCCGGCGCCGGGTGCCCGTAGCGGTTGCGGTGGCCTGCCTGCACCACGGCGGTGCGCGGCCGCACGGCGTCCAGCAGCGCCGGGCTGGAGGATGTGCGGCTGCCGTGGTGGGGCACCAGCAGCACGTCGGCCGGCACCAGTGCGCCCCGCGCGGCCAGGGCGGCCTCTTCCACCCGGCCGATGTCGCCGGCCAGCAGCGCCGACGCGCCGGGTGCCGAGATGCGCAGCACGCAGCTCACCGCATTGGTCCGGTCCTCGCGGCCGGCCGACGGGCCCGATACGCCCGTCCCCGCCCTGTCGCCGTCCAGTGCGCCCCCCGGCGGATGCAGCACCTCGAAGCGCACCCCGTCCCATGTCCATTGCCGGCCCGCCTCGCAGCGGGTGATGGCGCGTGCGCCCTGCGCCTCCAGCGGATGGCCGGGCTCCAGCGATCCCCACAGGTCCGCGCCCGGATGCGCGGCCAGCACCGCCGCGGCACCGCCCGTGTGGTCGGTATCGCGGTGGCTGAGCATCACCCGGTCCAGCCGCTCGCCGCCCGCGCGCAGCAGCGGCACCAGCACGCGGTCGCCGGCATCGCTCTGCGGGCCGTAGCGCGGCCCCGCGTCGTAGAGCAGCGCATGGCCCGCCGTGCGCACCAGCACCGCGCTGCCCTGGCCCACATCGGGTGCCAGCAGCTCGAACTGGCCCGCCCCGGGCCGCGCCGGGTGCCACCACAGCACGGGCAGCAGCAGCGGCAGGCCCATCAGGCGCAACGCCCAGGGCAGGCGCATCACCAGCAGCACGCCGCCCGCCATGCCGGCCACACCCGCCCACAGCGGCGCCGCCGGCAGCGAAACCGTGGCCCAGGGCCAGGCCGCCAGCCACTGCAACCCTTCCGCGAACGGCCGCAGGCAGGCCGCCGCCGCCGACCACAGCGGCGCCCACAGCACGCCCAGCAGCGCCAGCGGCGTGACGATCAGCGTCATCCACGGGATCGCCACCAGGTTCGCCACGAAGCCCACCACCGATATCTGCCCGAACAGCGCCACCGTGAGCGGCGTCAGCGCCAGCGTCACCACCCACTGCTCGCGCAACAGGACCAGCACGCGTGCGCGCAGGCGTCCGGCCGCGCGCGCGGCCGGCACCACCTCGGGCGGCGTGGCGGCGTCGGACGCGAACAGCACGCCCACCGCCACGAAGCTGAGCCAGAAGCCCGCCTGCAGCAGCGCCCACGGATCGGCCGCCACCACCGCCGCGCAGGCCAGCAGCCAGACCTGCGGCCAGGGCCAGCGCCGCCCCGAGAGCCGCAGCGCGCCGACCACCGCCAGCATGCACACGGTGCGCTGCGCCGGTACCGCCCAGCCGCTGAACAGCGCATACGCCGCTGCCAGCAGCACCCCGCCCGCCAGCGCCGCCCAGGGCGCCGGCACCGCCAGGCACAGCAGCGCCGAGCGCCGCCACAGCCAGCCCACCACTGCCGCGGCCACCCAGGCGAACAGGGTGATGTGCAGCCCGGAAATGCTCACCAGATGCGCCACGCCCGTGGCGCGGAACACATCCCAGTCGGCCCGGTGGAAAAGAACAAACAAGTCCTACTCCCGAACAATAGGTCCTACTTCAGCGACTTTTCATCAATAGGTCCTACGCCAAAGCATAGAAACCGTGCCTGTAGCCAGAGACAAAAGGTCCTACCCTCGAAGGAAGCGACAAGCATCCGATATGCCACTGGGCACCAGTTGGGGGACGCGTTTGCTTGAACCTTGGCCGAAAAGCTGGCGCAGCTCGGATGGAAACCACGCTTTTCTGCTGTTTAGACAATGGCTACTACGCTCAAACCCGGCCTTGAACAAATGGTGCTACTCCACCCTGCTTCATGCTGTTCAACCCCGAGACATGTCGTCTGCCTGTAAGCCGTGTAGCACCCGACAGAGGGCGGTTGAGCATCGCACCTCGTATGGGCTACACGAACCAACAGCACACAGCTATGATGCTATCCAAGGCGTCTGGGCCGAACCTGTTCCCGGGTTAAAGCAGACAACAGACTTCTAGTGACCTAACGGACTTCAATCCGGGTCGATGCGTAATCGGGAACCTTCGACCAAGTAGATTGGAGTGCCGTATGGCTGCTACACCCTTGTGCGAGGCTCCGCTAGGAGCATTGAAGAAGTCGCTTCGCGACGAATTTCCGGACGTTAAGTCCTCCCATCTAACTGAAGCCATGGCACACAGCCTAGGATTTCAGACGTATGCGTCGCTACGTGCAGAGATGGTTGGCCCAGAACTCGACCGCCCGTTCCACCTTCTCGACTCCAGGCTGTTCGTCGAACGACTGGTTCAGTTGGGGTATGACGACGACCCAGAGTTTGAGTTTGAGATGACCATCCATGGCCGAAAGGACTTGCAGGGCGTCGTCTCCACTGTTCCCACCTCAGCCTATGAGATTGAGTACAAATCCCCCAGAGACCGTGCCTGGCGGAATCTGATGGTCTGTGCAGTGAATGCAGCTCTGCAGCAAAAGCTCTTCACCCTACGGGCCGGGGACGACCGATTTGATGACACGCTACGCCGTGGGCATCTCTTCGACTTCGTGCTCCCCAATGGTCTTGCTGCACGCGGCTCCGTCGCCACGGCTGGGTTTGATGAGCTTGCAGTACATGCAGCAGTCAATCCGAAAGGCGATGCGGTTCGACATTTCAGCTCGAAGTTTGACGCGGGAGATGCATTCGGTACTACATGGCTTGAGCGCCGAAACGGAGCGTGGATTCAGACGACATCGTCGTTTCACTGTCGGCGCAGTCTTCTAAGCCAACTTGCTGAGCTGAGTGTGCGGCCAATGGGGTTCGGCGACCGCGGACGCGTCATCATGTGACGACGGAGGTGCGCCGGCAAGTGCTTTGTCAATGCATTTGGCCGAGCCAGACCAGACAATCGCCAAGGGGCTACGGCCCCTCGCTCGCCCCCAAGGACTCCCGCTACTTGCTGCCAGACCGTGCAGCAGGGAGTTCCGCCTCCCTCGCCGCGATGGCCTCACGAAGCAGTTCTGGATGCTGCATCAACTTCTCGGCCTCCAAGAGCAACGTCGATGGTGGGATATTCAACGCACCGCAGAGCCGTACCAGAGTCACCAAATTCGGGCTGGTCGCGCCGTACTCGATGCGCTGCATGGTCAACCGGCCCATACCCGACTTGTAGGCAAGTTCCTCTTGGACGAAGTTCGCCTGCTTTCTTGCTTTGCGCAGGACTAGCCCCACGGCAACGGCCCACTCTGCCTCCTGCTCGGTCAAATCTTTCCTCATGACCGGCAGTGTTGAACACATGCTACTTTTAAGGAACTTCATAAAAGACACCTCTTTTATGTAGCACATAAAATGAAGCATCATTTATGATGCATACATTTTAAGTCTGCGCCTTCTGTCGCAGAGCCCGGTTGGTTCTCCGCCGTGCCCCAATGACGAAGGCCTCCATCACAGTTCCATGGACAGCTTCATACGCACACACAGCGGAGCGCAGGTTTTGCCCCCTGCCTGGAAAAAGGAACGCGGCCGGAAGGCCTGGCGTTTCGCTCAGTTTTCTTCTCGGGTGTTCTTCCTCATCGAGGCATGCGTCGACCAACGCAAAGACATCGAAATCGTTCAGTTCCTGACGACCGATGTAGCCGAGGCTTACCGGCTCGAAAGGAGCTTGCCCGAATGCCGCTGGTCCCGAGTACAGCTCTTCTTGCGATTTCGCGACTTGGCCAAGCAAGACCTCACCTACGAAGAACTTAGCGCTGCCTACCGGTCCCGCACCACCGGGGCACATTGGTATCACCTATCCTCTGGCCACCTGATAGCTGAATCCGGCATCGCGACCCGCGAATTACCGCATCTCGCGCAAGACTTCGACTTGGTCTACGAGCGCCGCGGGGCCAAGTCAGAACTGCACTCCCTCCCATGTTGACGACCATCCAGCTGGCCTCGGACCTTCATGTCGGGGAGTATCTGGCGGAGGGCTTGGAAATCCCGTTTCGCGTCCAACCTCAGACGAACCTGCTCATCCTCGCCGGTGACATCGACACCGGACTCCAAGGAATGGACTTCGCACGCGCTTTGGACGTGCCGACGCTCTATGTCCCAGGCGTTCTCGAACACGCGGGGCTCGAGCCGGAAGTGGCCGCACCCCTGATGAAGCTGGACTCTTCACGCACAAAGGTTCGCGTCTTGCAGAATGATGCAGTGGTCATCAACGGCATCCGGCTTCTCGGAACGACGCTGTGGCCAAACTTTGGGGCGCCCCGACCGCCTGGAGAGCCCGAACGAGTCGGTATTGAAGTAGCAATGGCAGGCTACGGCAGCCTCCAGGATAACGGCAAGCCAATGACCTACGAGGGGCTTTGGACGCGTCATCAAGCTGCCGTAGCTTGGCTAAGCCAGCGTCTTGCGGAGCCGTTCGATGGCCCCACAGTGGTGATTTCCCACCACATCCCGCATCCGAAATCCATTCCACGGCAGGGAGCCGACGACCCTTTCGCAGCCGCCAGCCAGACCCGACTGACGGAACTCATGAAGTTAGCCGACTACTGGCTCCACGGAAGTGCGCACGTGGCATGCGACTACCGCATCCGCGACTGCCGGGTCATCTGCAACCCTGTCGGAGCGCCATCCGACCATCGTCATCCCTACTCGGTCGCTCAAGGCTCCAACCGCTATGACCCAGAGTTGCTTATTCGGATTTCCGGCGCATGACAGACAACTCGCCTGGCGCACCCCGCGAAAGCCTGATGTCATTTGCCAAACACATCGAGACCAGCCTTCGCTTACACCAGACGGGCTGAGGAAGCCATGATGTCCCCGTTGGCCGTCCCAGGGAAATCGGTGCTGTTTCTCGATTTTTTAAGCGCACCTGTTCGCCGTTGCGTTTGGTTTTAGCTGGGGACGACGTGTTGGCCGTTGTCTTTGCAAATCGGGGAGTGTTGCAGTTGGTGTAGCCGTCTAAAGCGACCCTACCGTCAGCGGATGTTGCCTTAAAAACAGTAGTGAACCGACACCTGTGTCAGTACCGACATGCTGACCAACGCCCCGAATCCTCTACGACACACACATCCGTTGCGGTGATGTATCCCATCGCTTGCCAAAGGCTTACATGACGACTCAGCGCTTGCGGATTCTGTATCTCGATTTTGATGGAGTGCTACATCCGGCGGACGTGTGGTTCAGCCCGGAGCAGGGATTCCGACTAGGCGCCGGCTACGCCGACCGTCACGCTCTCTTCGAGCACGCCAATTTCCTGGCTGCCCTACTGGGGCCTTACGATGACGTTCGCATTGTTCTGTCTACGTCATGGGTACCTGTCATCGGCCTCGCAGAAGCCGCCGCGCGGCTGCCACCTGAGCTCGCGAACCGCGTTGTGGATGCGACATTCGACCCCAATTTACACGGACCGCAATTTGGCTCTGTGGCGCGCGGCCATCAAATACTTGACCATGTGAGGCGCAACGGGGTGTCAGATTGGGTAGCGCTAGATGATGACGCGAGGGGCTGGCCGGGTAGAGCGCGTGCGTGCCTCATAAAAACAGATATGGTGCGAGGGCTCAATGACCCCTCACCGCAGACCAAGCTTGCCGCCTGGCTTTCGACGGACTTGCGATAACTGTTACTGACCGCCCTGAGGCTTAGCCGCAGCCCCGTGATTTATCGGCTTGCATCTCAACCACTTTCCGGGAGCGAATACTGTCATTGCCCCATTAAATCCAGTGAACTGGAGGGTTCCAGCCGCTTGTCTAGTTAGCAACTTTCAAATGCAACACCTTGCGAGGTGCGCATGAGACTTCGACGACGTCATTACGCTCGGGAAACCATACGGCGGGCATCACCTGTTACGAACACCGCAGCCAGACGACATCCACCTCCGTCTCTGGCACAAGCCTGCGATGGATGCTGTTCTCGAAGTCATCGCGCAAGCGCGACCGTACGTGGTTCTTACGACAACTTGGCTACGATTTCTAGACCTTGCATCCGCCCGCGAACTCTTCCGCAAGACAAATGCCATGCCATTGGCGGAACATCTGCATCCCTTGGGAGAAGCGCCTCAGGTACTCGGTCAAACCCGCCAGCAGGCGATAGATTCCTGGATTTTCAGCCAACGCTGGTCCGGCCCTTATGCGATTCTCGACGACGCGTGCAGCGGGACAGGCTTGCTCGGCTCAATCCACAACCGGCGAGGACGGTTGTTCCTCTGCGAGCCAGAGACCGGATTCACCGCTTGCCAAGTTCCCGCAGTGCTGAAAGCTCTGCGAACTGCATAAACGCCCGCCCTAAGTCACGCTGCGGCACGCCTCTTCAGCTTGACCGGCGAACTTTGTCGAGAGCGGCAGCCAACGCGTCAAACCCGCCCTCCTTGGAGCCGATGAACCGGACGTCGAGTCCATCAGGTGTCGACAAGTTGAATTGGTTGTAAGCACATACGGGTAGCTCGCGGTTGTTTTTGAACCGCCTATCAGGACCACCTTTTTTGTTGACGTATTGCCAAGTACGGTCGATAACACGGGCATCGGATGGAACCGCTTCATGTTCGATGAATCTGGTTGCCACGCTAACCGCTTCAAGACGTTGGTATGAAATTCCGCCGACAGCACTGCCCTGGAAAGCCAGTACGCGGTCGGGATAGAACGCCAGCGTAGTTTTCGCGGCCTTGAGAATCGGGACTTCAACATTCGCAACGACCCCAGGCGCTTGCCCCAAGAACAGGGAAGCCCCTGCAAACTTCAACCCTTCCGCCGCGCCTGCCGAGTACTTCGTGTCTCCATAGCGCGAAGTGTTCGCAATAGCCTTCAGCTTGACCGCCCCGGCCGCATGCTGAAGCGCCGAAACTACCGCAGAGTAGAGCTCGTTGGTCGTAGCGTCGGGCTCATAAAAAAGGACCGTCAGCTTACGCATCTTGTCGCGCCAGCGCACCCACAACACTGCTGCGACGAAGACTGCAAAAATTCCTAAGAGAACAGCTCTAGGCCAAGCTGAGCCCAGGTTGAGAAGAAACAAGAATAGCCCACCAAGGACCACAAGTGCGACTGGCCACAAATCGGACTTGTGGCGCTGCTCGTTCATGGACTGGAGCAGTGCGTCGCTTGTCGAGTCTTCCAGTTCTAGAACGCTCTTCGTTTCATGGTCGACCGTGGCCACAATGTTGGGGTCGGCAGGCAAGCGCGCGTCCGAACCATCGGGGACGAGTTTTGGCAGCGCCTGTGGGGGTTGACGTGCACGTGCAGTTCCGCCCAAGCTCTGTCGATACCGGAAGCCCGCGACGCCCCCACTGATGTATGCCCCACGAGGACCCGTACCAATACGCAGGCCCGGGATGCCAACCGACACCCCGATGCCTGAGCCCGAAAAGTTGAATCGAACTGCGCCGAGCTTTACGCTCCTGGAAAATGAAAGGCCCACAAAATCCCCTCACGAGGGTCACGCTCGCCGTAGTTATAAAAATGAGGCTAGCTCCAGCACAGCGCCGGAACTACATATGACCTAGCCATTTATCCTAGCGCCACTTCCTAGCCCCCCACGACTTCGCCTTCTCAAGCGATTGAGGCATACCCGAACACTGGTCAATTTGGGACCACCGACTCAAGGGAGCAAGCGGGCCCAAAGTCAGCACTTGGAACCACGCCATCGCTTTCGATGAGCCCACACTTCAGGGCCTCCAGCAATGCCTTCAAGGAGGCGCTCCAATCCAACCGTTCCTGCTCAAGTCGCACACGGCCACCCCATGTGCCGGCACGCAGGTGTTCGTAGACCGATTTCTCCCCAGAGGTCAACTCTTCGTAGGGCCCGCTGGCGCACAACGCCGATTCCTGGACCCAGAGCGGTCGGTGCGCCAGAAGCGTTGCTTCATCCATCAGCACGGACCGAATCTGAGGAACCGCCCTGCGGGCGCGGTCCAGGATTGCAAAACCGTGGGAATCGATGTCTCCCCAATAGACAACGTCAGCACTCTGCAACCAGGGAAGAGCTCCCAAAGCGCTCACAGCATTTCCGAGCTTCATGACGAGCACAGTGTTCGCGACATCTGGAAGCGCCAGCCCTGTTTCGAGGTTCTCGACAATCACGACAGCTGCCGGAGAAATGGGCAATCTGCCAAGCTCCACTACCGGAGCCTCAATGTCACCCAGCCCTCCGACGAGGCTACGCAGCGTCGGACAGAGCAAGCGGATGCGCACTCGATGAGCGGGCTTCTTGAGGCCAACCAACGCATGGAAGTCACCGCCCTCATCTCCAATCCCACGTATCGCGCGAAGAAGACCGGCCACAAGCCCCGTGCGCTTCTCCAACCACTTTGTGTCCAGCCCCTCTATCGGAAGTTGCCGTAGATACAAGCCCGATACGGAATTCGTGGTCACCCAAGCCAGCAGGGTCACCAAGCGTTCAAAATCCTCGGCCGAATAGTCCGCGAGCACATCGAACCGAGACGCCAAGGCATTGCCCTGCGCAAGCACCGGCCACAAACTCGACAGGCGCTGATATCGTTCGCTGGCAATGCCCCAACGCCTGGACTGTCCAACCGCATCCGCCACGACGGCAGCGCTTTCAAAGCTCAACCGGCTGGGTAGTCGATGCTTGCCGAACCTTGCAAATTGGCGTTCTTCGAACAGGACCTCTCCTGGGCCAGTCCGTGACTGCCAAGCGGCTGCCCACGCCCTGACCGCAGAAGCATCCTCCGCGATGTCCTTATCGGTTGGAACGCCCAGCGTCACGTCCAGTGGCCAGATGCCTTCTCCGGCCAGCCAGTTCTGATGCTGATTGTTGAAGCGACGAACCAGGAAATCGCGCGCAGCCTCAGGAGACAGTAGTTTCTTCGACATTGCGCACGTCCTGGGTCAGCTTCAGTCGATGAGACTCGCTGTCGTATTCGATGGGGATGACCGCCGACTTCTTTCGGTCCTTGATGTGCACAAAGCATGCGCCGCCGATGAACGGCTCCAGCGTCATCACCGACTTCAACGGTGTCGCCACAATCATCTGGAATCCGAAGGTCTTGAAGATGTTCATGGCCATGGCCGTGAATTCCGCATCAGCCTTATCGAAAGCCTCATCTAGAACAACGGTCGAGTAGCGGGGAAGTGCCCTGTCCTGGCCACCAAGCTGGTACCGAAGTGCAGCCGCCAAACAAGTTGCCGCCAATTTCTGACGCTGGCCGCCGGACTTACCGGCGCCACTGCGGTAGACCTCAACCTCCAGGTCGTCCTCGTCCAGTTCGCGGGCAACGAACTCCACGTGTTGCCGCACGTCGAGCACAAAATTCCGCCAGTTCTTGTCTGCGGTTTCCTGGCTCGCGAGACGCTTGACGAGTGCTGCCAACGCTTTGAAGCGCTCCTCGGCCAAGTCTCGGTCGTTGGAGAACGAGTGGCTGAGCGATTCCTTGAGACTCGCACGGAACAGGCGCACATCCTCGATAGCTTTGTCGGTCGTATCGATGACGAGGTGCGTCCCCGGATTGAACGGCGCCGTCTGCAGGCTTTCATTGACGAGTTCCATGCGCGACCGAATGGCCGAGCGCTCCTCGTCCAGCTTCGTGGTGAGCAGCGTAAGGTTCTGGTCGCTCTGCTCTCGCAGAAGACTGAAGAAACGGTCTTCGAACGCAGGCAGGTTGTCGTCCTCCAGCCGCTTGAGCTTCGCCAGATAGTCGTCGGCGCTTTCGAGCGTCGCATCAAGGCCGCCAGCAAGCGCAGGCCACACGCGGTTGAAATCCGCGAAGCGCTGCACGATGGAATTGCGAAGGTCCGACAGCCGGCTTTCCAGCGCACGTAGTTCCGAATTCAGGCCGCGCTCAACCAGATTGGTCACATGGTCGAGACTCTCCAAAGTGACAACCTTCTCCGTGGCCTCGTACCGGACAGCAATCTGCTCGGCGAACGCAGGTGAACGGTCCGAAGTCGGCCACAGTCGGGCAAGCTCTTCCAGCTTCCCTTTCAAGCGATTGATGTCTGCAGCAATGGATTGCCCTTTGCCATCTTCAGCGTTCTTCTTACCAACAGCCTGGGAATGCACGCCTTCTTGCTTCCCGATACTGTCGTTCAACGCTGCCAGGTCCGGACGAGCTTCACGCTCAGCCTTCAACCGGACGGTCAGGTCGTTGATGCGCGTCAACAGAGACCCGACATCCACGTCGTTCCAAGTCAGGTTCGACAGGTTTTGGCAATGCAGCATCTGCGCCTGTTGAGCATCTTCCTCTTTCCCAATCTTGCGAACGGTCTCTTCCAGCTCGCTGATACGGCCACCGATTTCCGCAGCCTGCTGCTTGAAGAGTGCCAGCTTTTCCTTGTTATCGAACCCAAGAACCCACTGATTGCGGTCGTTGACCGAGTGGCGGTCATTCTTCTCATGCCGCATCGTGCTGTGCTTGACCTGCCCCTCCCGGGTGACCGCACGCGAAGCATTGCGGAACGCCTGCAGGTTATCGGCGCACTCGAAATCGAAGGAATGCTTGAGCTCCTCCCGCACCCAGTCCCCGAAACTACCCGATGCCATGTTCAGCTTGCGCACCAAGGAGTTGGGCCCAGGGGACCGCCCCGAGGTCTGGGGGATGGTACGGAAGTACACCAACCGCTCACCAATGTTTCGTTCATTCAGGTAAGCCGACACCGCAGAGTAGTGCTTCTCGTCCACGAGGATGGACCGTGCGAAGCCACCCAAGACACGCTCGATGGCACCACGCCACGCCGTTTCGTCGGCTCTTACCTCGACCAACTCGCCAACGAACGGCAGCTTCTCTTCGGGAATCGAGAGGTCCCGAGCCATGCGCTCACGCAGGTCGACCAGTCGTGCCGGCAAGTTCGACTTCTGGCGCTCGAGCGCCTTGACCTCAGCGACAACCTTCAGAAAGCCCTCATTTGCCCGGCGCAGCTCTTCCTTGACACCGTCTTTCCGTTCCTCGACCTCGTTCTTCAAGTCACGGGCCTTCAACACCCGCTGCTTGGCGGCTTCGACACGCTGAACAAACCACACAACGGAATCCGGGACAGCCCAGCCCATGGCTTCGCATGCCGCTGCGGCCATGTCCCGCTTGCCGATACGGATGGGCTTTTCAAGTTCAGCGGCCTTGATGTCATCTTCGAGCCGCACCAAGACGTCTGCCCCCATGTTGAGCTTCTGTCGTTGAAGGTCCGTCAGCTTCTGGAACTCGTTATCGACAATGGACGCGAGGCGCAACGCCTCCTGCCTCGACCCCTCCCTGTCCACTTCAAGCTCGACAATGCGCTCATCGAGAAGAAGCTTGCGCCGGTGTTCTCGATACTGGTCGATGGCGGTCTGTATGGCCTGCAAGCCATTGCTTTCAAGCTTTACCCGGTCCAGTTCCGCATGCTCTTCACGGGCCGGAACCAGGGTCTGAATTTGCTTGCGCGCAGCGACGACCTCTTGGTGCGCTTCGTTGAGCTCCCCGAACTCATTGACCAAGCTCGCGGCGATGCCGAAGGTTTCGGGCTCATCCAACATGAAGTCCCGCAGGAACACGTTGAGGTCGCCCAGGTTCTTGGCGGATTGCGTCTTGTGCAGCAAGCGCAATGCACGCTCGTTCTCGATGCCCAGCAGCCGGCGAAAACGCTCTTGGTAGGCGCTGAATTCCGTATGCACCTTTGCATCGGGCAAGTCGTGCTTGAAACGTCGAGCATCGAACTCGTTCTTCGCGAAGAACTCCAGTTCCTGAACATCAAACTCACGTTCAAGCGTCAGGTACACACGCTTGGCATCACCCGGGGCGGTCGAATTTCCCTTCACCCACAGAACTTGGGCGAGCACCACCACACGCCCCAGTTCATCACGATAGGTTTCCGCGATGGCCGACCATGTCGTGCCACTACGCAGGTACTGCGACACATATTCACCGGCCTCGCCGGTCTGCTGCGCCCAAGCCCCTCGAAGGTACGTCATGACGCTGCGGTCCCGGCCATTGCGCTCGGCCTCGCGGGCGGCAACGTTAAAGTCCACCCATTTCGGAGGCGTCAACAGCGCTGCATGTGCATCCAGGACTGTCGATTTGCCGGAACCCGAAGGACCGACAAAGAGGTAGCCCTCCTTCGGGATGGGGAAGTCGAAGACATTCGAGAACGTCCCCCAGTTGAACGTTTGAATCCGCGCGAGACGGAATTGGTCACTGCTGCCGCCCAGCAGGTCGGCTTGGGCAAACGGGTTCATTGGGCCTCCTCCTCATCTGCCGGCTGTTCGTCGTCATCGCCATCAGATTTCCCACCGCGACCGATTCCTCCTGGAGAGGTTGCCAGCGTGGCATAGGTGCGCGTGAGTTCCTGAATTTCCTCGGCGGAGAACAGGAGCTTGAGTGTTGGCGAGACCTCGTAGCGCTCCCCCGACCCGCGGATGGACTGCAGCAAGCTCAGCTTCTTCGCCTTGTCGACAGCATTGACGACCTGCCGTGCGAACTTGGCGTGGTCAGGGTTGTTCTCTTTCTCGAACACCGCCAGATGCTCTTGCATGTCTTCGCGCGACACGACCGCCCGCTCGCCCTGCGCATCGGCCTGCGTCAGCCGCTGCCGCAGGAAAAGCAGCAGCGCCGTTTCCAAGAATGTGAGGGACGCCTTGCGCAACAAGATAGGGACATCCAGGTCTTCAGAGACGACCTGCCTCGTGAAGGCGACCTTCTGCTCATGGTCGATGACGACTTCAAGAAAGAGGTCATGCATACGCGAACGGATAGCGACCTCGTCGCGCAGCAGGACTGGCCAGAGCTTCGACTGGCGCCGGGCGTCTACCGAGGGTCCGAGAAGGAGTTGAACCAGGACCCGTCGGGTATCAATGGGCAATGCCCCCGTATCCCCTTGGAAGGTTGCAGCTTCGGCAACAGCAGAATCTGCCGCCGCATCGCCTACGAAGGACTCATCCATCGCGTCAGTCAACGAGTTCAAGATAGCGCTCCCTCATGAAATAGATGGTGGGAACCTTGGCGCGGCGCTGCACCTCGTCATCCCCTTCCCAGACCACAAGCTCTGTCCCGTCGGTCACTTCCCCATGCTTGGAGCCCAGGGCAACGTAGCCGACAACACTTCCTAAACCCTGCTCCGCAGGGTACTCAGCAAGGACCTGCGCGATGGAAACCTGAGACTGCCGCTCCAAGATGGCCCGCACATGGGCTTTGAGCGTTCGAAAGTCGATTTCCGATTGCCGAACCAGCTCGCTCACCGTTTCGAGGTCCAATTCGGACGGCTCGGCCGCCTGCATCGAGGAGTCGGTCACGCGCTCCGCCGGGTCATACAGCGCCCACTGGGACACTGACCTGATACGGCTGCTGGACTGCATAAGCTCGAAGCCCACCTGTTCGTTTGGCCGCACGTCGTCCTTGGCGCTCAGCGCAGCCTGCGTCGCCGCTTTGAGGAGGCCATGCAGTCGCCGATGTTCGAGAAATTCACGGCTCTGGACAAAGCTCTTGAGACTACGCGCGAAATGCTGCAGGACATCGTGCACCCCTCGTCCTTCGTTCAACAAGGCCCCAGTCAGTCCCAACAAGAATTTGCGCTCCTGCGATTCCAGCTGTCGCGCGAAGGGCCGACTAGTCACCTCATCCAACGACTCGCGGAGCGTCGCGGCCTGCTCGCTGTCCGTCAGCAGCCGCCAGAACGCATGGAAAGTTCTGCCGGCATCACTTTCACCAATGAGGTCGACCCCGGCAAAGAGCTGCTCCAGCACATCACCACGGCTCCCTTCGTTTTCCATCAAGCTCTGACGAAGACCTCGGTTCAACCTCTCGAATTCATCACGAACGCTTCGGAAGTCGGCCGCGAGTTCTTGTGCCAAGGCGATGACTTCGCGCGCCCGTTCCACGGCGCGGTCCGGGGCAAGCGCTTTGACCCCACCGCGTTCGACCTCGGCAATCGCCCGGTCAATCCGGTCGCGCTCGGCGCGCAGGGCAGCCAGGCGCGATTGCGGATTGATATCGGTCTCCTCCGCCAGCCGTGACAGCTGGTGAATCACGACGGATAGCCGGCTCTCCGTCGCAGTGGTACGAGGCTTCAAAAGCCCTGTCACAAAGCGCAGTGCCGTCAGCGCGTCAACCGACAGCTCGTACTCCTCTTCGGGAGCCCCCGCAGGAAATCGACGCGTCAACCACCCCTGACTGAGCCACTCTGCGACATATGCCTGTGGCGTTTGCGGAAGCTCCTCCCCAACAGCCCGTAGCGCTTCGATATCCCGGGTCAAGCGTTCATGAAGCACCGAACTTGGAAGCGTTTGCCCAGACTCAACGAACAATGACTGCAACATGGCAATCACGACCGGCCCCTTGTTGGCGGCCAACAGGCGCCACAAGGGTTGCTCGCGAAGATTGCGAAGGGCGGCCGCGCCTCGAAGAGCTTTCATGCCTCGTCCCCGGCAACGTCAAACCTGCTGACTTCTCTCACAGAGACCTCCAAGATTGATGTCCGACGTCGCCAGAATACATCTATTTACTATTCGCGTCTATTTTTTATTCTCGTATAGTTTTTGTACCCGTGAGACAATTTGAGAGATGACACAGCCAGATGCCAAGCCGCCAACCAAAGCGGAACAAGCCACCAGTCGCTCTTCTGGCCGGTGGAGCCAAGACCGCCGCTTGGAATTCATAGACTTCCGCCTGCGCTGGGACGGCCGACTCAACCGTAGCGACCTCATGGAGTTTTTCGGTATATCCGTACCTCAAGCGTCGCTGGACATCGCCAAGTACACCAGCCTGGCGCCAGGCAATCTCGTGTATGACCGCAGTTCTCGGGTCTACACGGCGCCTCCTGAATTCCAGCCCCTCTATCCCTCCAGCGATGCGGGCCGATTCCTAAACGAACTCCTGGAAAACAGCGCAGGACTGCGGGCTGGACAAAGCAGCTTTCTGGCCTGGGCCCCCCCAGTGGCCACCGTACCGGCACCCAGTCGGAATTTTCGAACCGACGTTCTGCTCGCACTATTGCGCGCCATCAGGAAAGGGACGGCTATCCGCGTGCAATACCAGTCCATGACCCGTCCACAGCCGACCTTGCGCACGATTGCGCCGCATGCCCTGGCCCATGATGGGTTTCGCTGGCACGCGCGCGCGTTCTGTCATACGCGCAAGGAGTTTCGCGACTTCGTCATCGCACGCATGCTCGAAGTGACTGGCACCGAGCCAGGCATAGCCAATCCGGCGGAAGACTCGGAATGGCACACCATCGTCCCGTTGGTCCTGATTCCTCACCCCAAACTGTCCGAATCCCACAAGCGCGCAATTGAGCTCGACTTCGGCATGGAGGATGGACAGGTGGAGTTCCATTGCCGGCAAGCATTTCTCTTCTACGCGCTGCGTCACCTTCGACTTGAACTGGCTGAATCCGCCAAGCCCGAGGTCCAACAAATCGAGCTCAGAAACCGTGCGGAAGTCGAAGCCTTGATGCCAGGATTCGTTCGGTAGACATAGCAATTTCCTTGCTTTTACCACTTCCAGAAACCATTAGATACATGTATGGTGGAGCTCTATACAGTCGGGAAGAGCCCACCATGTCCGAGGGAAAGAACGTCTCCATCAGTTTTCGCGTGTCCGCGCGCTTCAAAGCGTTGTTGGAGGCCGCAGCAGCACGGGAACGGCGCTCCCAAACCAACATGTTGGAAATGCTTCTGTTCCAGTACTGCGATGCGCATGGCATCAAGGCCCCCGAACTCAAGGCTGTCAACGGAACGCCGGTGGAAGGGCCGACTAAGTGAACTTGCAATCCATTCTCGCCACCACCCCAACGCCCGTCCTGGCTACAGGAGCCGTGCTGGCATTCCTCATCTTAGTCTTCCTGGTGGTCTTCTTCGTCCCGGGCCTCCTCCATTGGAATCGGTTGAGGTCCATTCAGAAGGACATCCGGCGTTTTGAATCCAAGAACTCCGCGTCGGAGTTCAAAAAAGTCTTTGCGCGAGACAAGCGTCTGGCACACCTATGGAAGGAGTATCAAGACTCCCTGCACATCCAGCGCGAGGAACGCGATGGCCAGCTCACCATCATCGCAACCCGTGCAACAGCGCCCGCCGAGTTGTACTTCAACAGCCAGTTCGTGGTTGACAGCCGGCTTCGCACAGAATTCTTCAAACACCTCCCTGGTCTGTTCACCGGCATCGGCATCATTGGCACCTTCAGCGGGCTTATCGAAGGCCTGCGCCAATTCCAGGTCAGCGAAAACGCTGCCACCGTTCGGGATAGCTTGCAGTCGCTCATGCACCTCGTGGGCGAGGCGTTCCTTGTCTCGGCGGCGGCCATTGGCGCAGCAATGGTCGTGACGTTCATCGAGAAGCTGCTTCTGGCATCCCTCTACCGTCGTACTGAGGAAATCGCCCACGACATCGATGCGCGCTTCGACTCCGGCGCCGGGGAAGAGTATCTATCGCGCCTTGTACGCGCATCGGAGGACTCCGCTAGCCAGTCCAAAATTCTTAAAGACGCCTTGGTCAAGGAACTGGGTGAACTGCTTCGGGAACTGACCTCCGCTCAAATCACCGCATCAAAGGACGCACAGCTGCAGCTCGTCGACCGACTAACTCAAACCTCGAAAGAGCAAGTCGAAGCGTCCAGGGAAGACAACAAGGCACTGGGTGCCACCATTGCGGAGAGCATTCAACAGAGCCTACAAGGTCCGCTGCAAGACATCGCCAGTACCGTCAAGGCCGCAAGCGGCGACCAAAGCGCGACGGCTGCGCGCATGCTTCAGGACGTCATGGCCAGCTTCAGCCAGCGCTTGAATGACCTGTTCGGCGGGCAGATTAGCGGCCTGAGCGACCTCAATCAGCAGACAGCCAAGAGCATTCAGGACGCGGTCGGAACCCTACAGACGCTCGTCGCAAACATCGAGGAATCCAGTCGCCGTTCCACGGACACGATGGCCGAGCGAATGGCCCAGGCCATTGAGAAGATGGAAGCACGGCAAGAGGCGATGAACGCCCAGTCCGCGGCTTTCATTGAGCAGATTCGGCAACTCGTTGCATCGTCGCAGTCAGAGACGAACACCAAGCTTCAGGCCACACTGGAAACCATTGGTACTCAGGTGTCCGGCATGCTGGCCACCTTGAACGACTCCCAAGCCGCTGTCTTCGAAAGCAATCGCGTCCGTGAACAGGTCATGGCAGACCGCACGACCAGCGCCGTCAACAGCATGTCCGAGTCGGTAGAGGCCGCCATCAAGGAAATCGGGGTGGCCTCCACGCAGATGGCTCAGAACGTCGCAGTCCTCACCCAGACCACCAGCACCTCGGTCGACAAGATGAATGCCGGTGCTGAGCAACTGGGCGCTGCCTCTCGAAACTTCGCCGCGGCGGGCGAACGTGTCACCGGCGTGCTCGGACAAGCGGCAAGCGTCACTGCCAAGCTCGCCGAAACATCTGGTGCACTTACCGCCGGGGCTTCCACTTTGCAAGACCTCTTGCGTGACTATCGCGTTCAACGTGACGCAGTCGGTCAATTGGTCGCCGAACTGCGAGAAACCGTCGAGCTCGCCAGGAAAGAGGCATCTCTCACAACCGACATCCTCACCCGCATTGAGAGTTCGGCGACCCGACTGGGAGCCGCTCAGAAGCAGGCCGATGAATATCTGGAAGGTGTCAGCCGGGTGCTCGGTGAAGCCCATACGACCTTCGCCACTGAAGTCCGGCGCACCTTGGAGAAAGCCAACACGGAGTTCCATAACAAGCTCGGTGCAGCCGTCGGCCTCCTGTCCTCCGGCGTGCAAGAGCTGGAGGTGACGCTTGCCTCCATGGGCAACATGAAGCCAGCGCGGGTGTAAGCCATGGTAGGGGCCAAGCTTGTCTTCAAACGCGGCGGCCGGGATGAGGCGGAGAAGCCATTTTGGATTTCCTTCGCCGACCTCATGACCGCACTGATGGTCTTGTTCCTCGTGGTGATGGGCGTCGCCTTGCTCGCCGTGACGAAGAACGTGACCGAACGCGAGAAGGCCGAAGAACAGCACCGAAAGGACATCGAGCGCATCCTCGAACGGTTCACGGAAGCGGCGAAACGCTATGACGGTATCAAGGTCGACAAAGAGCGTCGCGTTATCGACTTCGGTGACCGCGCCCGGTTTGCCTTCGGTAAATCCACGCTGACTTCGGACCAGGAGAGCGTCCTGCGGCAGTTCGTTCCGGAAATCCTCACGTTGGCCAACGAAGACCTAGGCAAACGAGTACTCAAGCGCGTTGTCGTTGAAGGGTACACGGACAAAACGGGCTCCTACCTGAGCAACTTGAATCTCAGCCTGCAGCGCAGTCAACGGGTCCTGTGCACGATGTTTGCGACCAGTGGCAGTAACGTTCTGTCAGCCCCGCAGAAAGAGGACGTCCGAAGTCTCTTTCTCGTCGGAGGCTACTCCTTCAATGCTGCCAAGGAAACTGACGAAGAAAGCCGCCGGGTAGAAATGCGGATGGAGTTCCTGGGCATCAACGAACACCGAGCGCCGGCGCCGGTCGAGTCTGGAAACTTCGGAGAGTGCGCACTGCGATGAACCCACTCGACCATCTGGCTTCGCTGCTACGGACCGGGACCGAGGAAGGCTCACGCGCGCTGGCGGTTTCCACCGAAATCGACGGCGTACTGGCAAGAATACGAGAGCGCGCCAAAGGGTCTGCTCGACAGACTTTGTCCGAGGACCAGCAACTCAATGCTGTGCGCAGGTTTTGGCACAGCCAAGAAATCGCATCTTTCCGGGATGCCTATTTGCTATCTTGGGGGCTGTGTCTGCCGCACAAGCCGAGTGGTCCCTGTGTTTTGGAGGACCGCCCTCGGCTGGAAGCCGTTCTTGATGGCGTCGATAGCTGGTCCGAGCGTCCGAGCGCCTTCCGTCGCTGCTATCAGGGGTTGGCTAAAAGCTACTTCACCTACGACGCGTTCGGGGACAACGCACCCGCGACGGCCCGCAACAACTGGAAGCTGCTGCGCGAATATCTGCACGACAAGAACGACCTCATCAAGGACAGGCAGGTCAACCCAGACTGGGTGGCCACCGCCATTGGCAACAGGCAACTGTTCGGGGAGACCCCTTGCGCTCCGTACGTCGATGAGTTGCTGCGGGGCGATGCCAGCGCCATAGACCATCTCTGCGAAGAACTGGGCATCGCCAAGGCATCCTGGTTCCTGCGCGAACTTGTCCTCGCGCAAATCCGTGGAGCGACGCAGTTGAGCGATAGCCAATTCAAAGGTCTGCTGCCCCGGATGCTGGAGCTACTCGCAAACAACGATGTGCTGCGAGACCGTGGCCTCGTCATGCTGCTTGATAGATACGTAAAGGTTCCGGGTATGCATCTGCAGCAGAACCTGCGGGACTGGTCAGTGCTTTGGTGGGGAAATCCATGGCTCCCCTCCAATGAAACCCGTTGGGGTGGCGTCGTGCCCGAAGCACGGTCGATGGTCTCCGATTGGCTCAAACTAGAGTTCATCGAGACCTTCTTCACCAAACTGGCTGAAGATGGCCTGGGTGACCGCCGCCGCATGGAGTTCTGGAAACGCTACGTCAAAGCCATCGATAACATCGAATTCGCACTAGGCTCAACGGCGCGGAATGCCCGAGACCGGGACTTCGTTGCCCTACGCAAGAAGATGGAGGGGCTAATTTGTCATCTCGACGCGGCGGGCAGCAACAACGCCTTCATCATGCGGATGGGCGACTTGGTAGCCGTCGAGTTCAGTGGCATGGGCAACGCCCTGTACGGGTACGACGCCCGTAGGACTGTTCCATTCGACACGGCTGAGCCGCTACGCCTGCCGCAGTACGACCACAATTCGCTCAAACAGAAAAACCGCAGCATCCTTTG
Source organism: Acidovorax sacchari (assembly GCF_042847045.1). NCBI lineage: Bacteria > Pseudomonadati > Pseudomonadota > Betaproteobacteria > Burkholderiales > Comamonadaceae > Acidovorax > Acidovorax sacchari. The sequence goes on along the minus strand of NZ_AP035783.1, from coordinate 1,557,975 downwards.
GCTCAGCCACCAAGATGGCATCAACGGCTGGGCCAAGTGGGAACAGATGTTCGACGCGAAGTTGCGCGAGGAGTTCGGCATCAAGCCCCAGACCGTTGCGACGCGTGTCGCCCGGCCCTCCTCACCACCCAATCAGCCTCCAGAAAATCTCCCGCCGCGGCGCGAGCAACTTGTTGTTGAAGGCGCAGGCGCGGCACTCCCCAAGCACTACAACCGGTTTGCCTTGGACAAACTAGCCCATCGACTTGGTTTGCGCATCGAGGACAGGACGCCCAAGGGCGGCAGTCTTTGGGTCCTTACTGATGACTCCGACCGACAGGTCGCCGAAATTCTGTCCACCTGGGGCTTCCAACACAAGGCTGGCAAGGGCTGGTGGAGATAAGAAAAACACATGTTCCAGTTATTCAAGAAGAACGCAGCGCCTCCGTCCGAATGGGTGCGTCACTGGTCGCCTGACGGCTTGGTCATCGCTCGTGGCGCCGGACATGGCGGTGGCGTGCACCTGCGCGACCCCATGGTTGGCGGGTTCCTGACTCAGTTGGCAGACGATGGCCTTGCGGTCGAAGTCGAAGATGGTTTTCTTCTGGGATGGGATGCGTTGTACGCCGCCATCACCGATGCTGCCTATGCCTCGCTTCCCGAAGTCCTGTCGACGCCTCCTTTCACGAAGGCGCGGCCGATACTCCAAAGCAGCAACTCGTTGACCGATGGAAACTTCTCCATCGTTCTCGCAGGTTGGCGAGACCATGATGGAGCGCCCCAGGACTGGGAGCTCACGGGTCCGCTGATGGCGCGCGAGGACCGCTCGGAATTGATGCAACCCAAGCAATGGGAGCTCTTCAAAGCGGTTGTTGCCTTTGCTCGACGCCCGGCCTCAGAGCGCACTGATATCGCACATCGCCAAGCTTGGGGCAGCATCCGTAAGCTCGCACTTCAAGCAGGTGCGCAGCTCGACGATTTTCTTTATCGGTCAGTGGTGCTGACCCCAGAAAAGCTGGAGATAGGGCTGCGGCGCTCTGAAGTGGTCGACGATGACCATGTGGTGGAGATAGAGCCTGGATTCGAAGGAGCCCCTTCGGATTGGCTTGACGCATTCGACCGCAGCAAGGACGTTCGAGACCGCTATGACATCGTCACGCCGGAAGGAATCATCCAGATTCTGGTGACTCCCAAGGTCCGCACCGTTCTACAAGAAATCAAACGACTACCCGGTCGGCGAGTCGCAGGCAGCCGAGCTCAGGCCTTCCTGGTCAATCCATACGCCACGTTGGGCGATGATGCCGTCGATGTCATCGTCGAGTCTCAGTTCGAGAAGGCCCGTGAAGACGCTGGACTCGCATACGAGCGATTCACTCCTGTGTTTGAGCGTGACGCTTCAGGGTACCCCCTGCAGGTAGGCTTACTCATCGAAACGGCCAACACCAACGGCCCCGCGACATCGCATACAGAATGGCTCGACGATGCCAAACTCGAAGTGTTCGTTCGAACCCTTCATACCGCGCTTGCCCGCAACTATCAGCTCGTCGCCTGGCACGGATACGACCTTGAGGTACAGGGCGACACGCAACGCCATCTCGATGAGTTGAAGGAGGCGCTTGCCCGGCGGAGCGCCCCGCCCACCCTGGTCTCGTATGCCCAAGTCCATGACCTCAGTGGCTACAGCTCACGCGTGGAAGGCATTGGTTTCGAGAAGCCGTACTACTCCCCTTACATCACGAAGAAGAACGAAGGAGAGGGATGGTTCCCGGAGAACGTACTACCCGTTGTCGTTTACCAACCGGCAGACGGTGGGGAGCCCGTAGCCGTTCCGACAAACAAGACGGCCATTGAGCGGTTGGAGAAAGCAATAGCTGCAGCACAGCAATCCGGGGCATCGACCGTAAAAACGTCTTGGCTACCTCAGGACATTCCGCTGGCTGAAGCGACAAACATTGTCAAAACGTTCAGGGAAGTCTTCAAAGACCTCGAAGATAGAACGGCCCCGCTAACAACACTGCCGCCGCCACCTCCAACCGCGCAGAAGAAACAGCTCGTATTGCGGGCAAATATTCAAGCGTTGGAGTACGAAGAACTCCGTCGTGATGCGCTGGAGTCCGTTCCGTCCGAACCCAAAGTGCCGACGGCGATTCGCCCCGAATACCCTTTGATGAAGCATCAGCGGGATGGCCTGGCCTGGATGCAGCATCTGTTCAGCCTCCAGACCGACTACCAGGTGCGTGGCGCAGTCCTTGCCGATGACATGGGCTTGGGCAAGACCTTCCAGCTGCTCGCCTTGATGGCATACCTCATTGAGAAACAACCTTCTATTGAGCCCATGCTCGTGGTCGCGCCCGTGTCTCTGCTGGAGAACTGGGCAGAGGAAGCTCGCAAGTTCTTCCGGGAAGGCTCACTTCCGCTGCTGACCGCCTACGGTGATGCCCTGGCGCCTTTACGGGTGCCGCGTGCTCAGGTGGAGCAGCGCCTGCAAACCGACGATGGGCTCGTGAAGTTTCTGCGACCAAACTGGGTTGGTGACGCCAAGGTTGTGCTGACCACCTACGAAACCCTGCGTGACCTGGAGTTTTCGTTCGCTGCGCAGAAGTGGTCACTGATGGTCTGCGATGAGGCTCAACGCATCAAAAACCCTGCGGCGATGGTGACCCGAGCCGCTAAGAAGCAGAACGTGGCCTTCAAGATTGCCTGTACGGGTACCCCCGTAGAGAACACCCTTGCCGACATGTGGTGCCTGTTCGATTTCGTTCAGCCCGGCCTGCTCGGCGCTCTTAACGACTTCGGGCAACGCTACCGCAAGCCAATCGAGGCAAAGACGGATGAAGAGAAGGCCCGCGTAGAGGAACTCCGGACTCGCATTGCTCCGCAGATTCTGCGGCGGATGAAAGCGGACGTGGCAACTGAACTGCCCAAAAAGATTGTTGTCGAGGACTGCCGTAAGTTATCGCTATCCAGCACGCAGCGCAACCTGTACGCCAAAGCCATCGACAGCTTCAAGAAACGCGGGGACCCGGACCACCCCACACCGTTCAAAAACCATCTGGGGTTGCTGCACTACCTACGCCTAGTCTGTACTGACCCGCGGCCACACGGTTTGAATGTCTTCAAACCAGAGCCGACCAAGCAGTACCGAGAAAAGGCTCCCAAGCTGGATTGGCTATTGGCGCAGCTACGCCAAGTGCAAAAGAAGCAGGAAAAAGCTATCGTATTCTGTGAGTTCCGGGAGATTCAGAGACTTCTGCAGCACTACATCGAAGCCGAATTTGGCATCAAGCCAGGCATCATCAATGGCGACACCAGCGCTTCAGCCAGTCATACCGCCAGCCGGCAAAAACGCATCAAGGCCTTCCAAGAAGCTCCCGGCTTCGGCGTCCTCGTGCTTTCTCCAGTGGCAGTCGGTTTCGGTGTGAACATCCAGGCAGCAAATCACGTGGTCCACTACACCCGGACTTGGAACCCTGCCAAAGAGGACCAAGCCACCGACCGGGCATATCGTATCGGGCAGAAGAAGGACGTTTATGTTTATTACCCCGTCGTCTGGGCTGAAGACTTCACGACTTTTGATGTGAAGCTGGACCGGCTACTTACCTACAAACGTGGTCTAGCCGAAGACATGCTCAATGGTTCGGGTGACGTCAACCCTGGCGACTTCAACATTGCCGACGTCGTACCCGCTACCGATAGCGTGGACATTGATGAGCGCGTCACGTTGGATACGGCACTGCGCATGAGCTGGCAGCACTTCGAGTGTCTTGCTGGCGTTCTATGGACGAAGCAAGGCTACGACTGCTATCGCACGCCCGGCACCGCCGACAACGGCGTGGACGTCGTCGCGTTGGCGTCGTCAAAAGGCAAGCTAGTACAGGCGAAAACCAGTGGAACTCAAGGTACCGCACTGAACTGGGATGCCGTAAAGGAAGTTGTCACTGGAGAAGCCTTCTACCGACGGAGGCATCCAATGGTGAACTTTGACAAGGTTTGCATCACTAACCAGTTCTTCAACCGACAAGCCCATGAGAATGCCAAACTCAATTCCGTTGAACTGCTTGACCAAACTCATCTGGCAGAACTGCTGGGTCGTCACCCGATAACCATGTTGGAAGTTGAGCGGATGCTTTATTCCGAGTGGTCCGATACTTCTATTAACTGACTGTCAGGCATGGGGACATGCCTCCATCGCCTTGACACTGAAATTTGGTGAGCGTTGGAGCAAGGCGAAGTTTCCCCCTACCCCTCGCGGAGGCAGAAAGCTTCGCCTAGCGGACTATTCTGGGTGAAACCTGGAGCCGGCCGTATGCTGAGGCACGATGGTCGCGTGCGTGCGCCATCGCATAGTCGAACTATCAGAGAAACAGCACTTCTCCCTCTCGCCCCTCCGACTATTAGCTTCCAGGGTTGCGCCTTGAGTCTGCTTGCGCGATGCGTCGGCCGCAGCGTTTTGAGCCTCCTCCTCCGACCAAAACATATAGCTCGCGTTTTTATACCCCGTGAGTGCCTGCTGGAGGTAGCACCTGGGGCCCTCGTTATGAGAAATTAAAGTGGGTTCAATAATTATGAGTCCGACCAATAATTTTTCATAAGTTATCGGGCTCTGCTCGCGCTGAGGGGAGCTCATCGCACCTGACCTAGAGTCGCGAGCGTGTTCGGTCGCGTAGGTCAAGTTGCTGCACGCCAATGGCTCGCATGCACTGCAGGAAGAACACCAGCGTGAACTTGCCCCGGCTGATGCGGTTCCCGATGGCCTTCTCATCGTCCTTGATTCCAAGGATTTCCAACTTGTTGACCAGTTCTCGGTAGGTCACCCCTTGGCGTGCGAGCTCGGCCTTGAGCAGCTGCTTGGCCTCGGCCTCCCACTCCTTCTCCACGGCAGATTTTGGCCGCATTTTTACATCTACTTCAATGCTTCTTCCTTGCATTCGATGCATTTTTGTCGCCAACGGGGTATTTAGCTCAAAAAGCATCGTATAAGATGCATAATCATCGATTTCATGGTTAAAGCTCCTATTGCGATACACATATAAAAGTTTTCACATCTTGAGCGCTACACAACTCGCATGCGCCCTTGCCATGTATCGAAGCGATGTTCGCTTCGGCTGTAGTTCCTCAATTGAAGTAGCCCTTATGCATCGCCCTTGTCCTTATCCTCCCCCCTCCCAGCAGCGCTTTTCTAGTCTTACCAACCAACGTCGATGAGTCGCGGCATCAAGAAATGGAGCGAAAAACGCATTGCAGAGCTCCAGAACGAAGGACGTGGCCGTGGTCATCACGGTTCATACCAGCCATGGGTCCGTATCACAGACTTCCACTCACGCGGGCGTACGCATGCCCCCTACAGCTATCGCACAGGGCGCAATCACGAGCTACTTTCGGACGGCGAAAATGAAACATTCGCGATGCTGGAATGGCGCCTGGACAACGCGGACATCCGCGAGCAGTTCCCACTCGACCGCGACATTTCCCTGGAAATAGCCCATGAGATTGGCGTGCCACATCCGTACTACCCAGGTACGAACGTCCCGTACGTCATGACGCTCGACTTTCTGGTCACAAGAATTGTTGATGGCCAAGAAGTACTGAAGGCCTACAGCGTCAAAGAGCAGAAGGCGCTCACTCCAGATGTGGTGGAGCGCCTCGAAATCGAACATGCCATCTGTTCGGGCATGGGTCTTTCGTACGACCTCATCATCAAGGAGCGCCTGCCACATGCCAAGGTGAGAAACCTCCTGTGGATTCGGAAGGCTCAACTTGAGCCAGACGCGGTCGAGGCTTACCCCGGCTTCTATGAAGAGCATCAGTCGCGCATGGTGCACGACCTTGCAGCGACCAGTTTTTCCGGCTCACTGGTGGATTACTGCACGAACTACGACAGACGCTGCAGCGTCGATACCGGGACGGGCATGCGCGTAGCGCGAATGCTGCTGGCCAACCGCGCGTTGTCGATGGACCTCAACAATCCCAGTCCGGAGCGCGCACCTCTCGCAAGCTTTCAGTTGTCCGCTGTCCCGGGACGCCTCCGTTCTGTGGGAGGCGCCTGACATGAGCGTCACCTATCTTCGCAACGATGTTGTGGCCTCCCGGGATGGAAGCCTCTACCGCATCCTCCACATTGAAGTTTGGGACAGGGCGCAAGGGTCAACGTGCGTCCTAACAGGACGCGCCTGGCTTATCCATCTCACAGAGCCGCTGGCACTGCCATTCGAAGTACCTCTTGAGCAGTTGCATACCGAGTACAAGGCCCCTTCCCCTGAGCCGACAGTCCAACAAAGAGAAGCCTCGGACCTATTTCAGCCGAAAACAAAAGCCTTCAGACGCGCCCCCTCAGCGGCAAGCATCGCGCTCAGCCTCAAAGCCTACGAGCGAATTTCCTCTCTTGTAGACAACACCGCTATTCTCAGCCCGACGACGAGGCATGCCCTGCTCGTCGAGCGTTCAAAGCACGCCGGCGGTGGCACACCAAAGACGTTGTTGAAGGACCTGCGCAACTGGTGGCAAGGAGGCCAGACGCAGGATGCTCTTTTCGGCAAGTACAGCCTGTGCGGCCGACACGATGTCGTCGGTACTGGAAGGCGTGGGCGCAAGCGCCAGGCAAAGGGTGACCTGGTAGGCGCCGGGGAGGCGGCCTTGCAGCCCTATCAGTTGGGACAACACGACCTGGACAACATGCGGGAAGTCATCGAGATGTATTACTTCGAGAAGGGAAAGCAGCGTACGTTGACGGCCACCCTTCAGCACCTCCATGAAACTCGATACACCTTCATTGACGGCAACGGGGATGAGTGTCTGCGTCCAGAGCGGGAGTGCCCGAGCTACCGACAGTTGTCGCGTTTTCTGAAAACCAATTACCCGTTGCACGTTCGGCTCTCCCGACGCAAGGGCGAAAAGCGGTTTGCTCAAGAAGACCGCGCCACAGAAGGGTCCATTCAGATTGAGTGCCACGGTGCTGGCCACATCTATGAATTCGACGCCACCATCGTCGACGTGAAGCTGGTTTCGACAAAGGACAGGTCGAAAATCGTTGGGAAACCAACGTTGTATCTCATCATCGACCGCCATAGCCGACTCATTGTGGGCTACTACCTTGGTTTCGAGAATGCATGCTACACGGCGGCCATGCAGGCAATCCTGAGTATTGGCGAAGACAAGGAGGCGCTTTGCGAGCGCCTCGGGCTACCTTATGACCCTGCGGATTGGCCCGCTCACGGCGTCTTGCCGGAAATGTTCCTTGCGGACCAAGGGGAACTTGTCAGCACCGAGGCTCGCAGAATCGGCATGTCTCTGCGCAGCACCATCGCGAACGTCCCAGGCCTACGGCCTGATTGGAAGCCGCTTGTTGAATGCGGCTTCAAGATGATGCAAGCCATCATTGCGCCGGGCACGCCCGGATACGCCCCGGATGCGGAATCTCGTAAACGCCGTAGCATCAATATCGACAAAGATGTCGCTTTGAACCTTCTCGAGTTCACCGCTGTCATCGTCGCCGCCATCATCGCTCACAACAAGACGATGCAAAAGGGATACCCATTGACCGACGCCCAGGTGGCGGACCGTCAACGGCCGATTCCTCGTGAACTCTTCGAACACAGCGTCCAGCGGCGAATGGGCTCGCTCGACCGTATGAACTTCGAAAAGGTGAGGGAGGAATTGCTCCCGCGAGGAGAGGCAGTGGTCACAGCGGACGGTGTCTCATTCAAGAAGATGTTCTTCTCCTGCCCAGAAGCGAGAGAGAACGGCTGGTTCGTTCAAGGTCGGAGACAGCGCATGCCTATCCAGGTCGCCTTCGACTATCGAGTTGTTGATGAAATCATCCTTTACTCCCCGAATGGTAGCGGCGAGTCCTTCGTTGCGAAGCTTACCAAGGACAGTATCAAGTTCGAAGGTATGAGTTTCAATGAAGTAGCTCAGCATTTCCACGACGTGGACGAACTCACGGCAGACGCCGTCGAGGTAAAACGACACGCGCAATACGAGTTCCACAAACAGACGAAACCCATCATTGATGCGGCAGTGAAGGAAATGAAGTCCGTCACAAAAGGCGTATCACGCTCCGGTCGTAGCAAAGACGTTGCACCCGCCCGCGCGGAAGAGCTCAAAGGCGAACGTGTCGCCCGGGTCGATATTCCCAACGCGCGGGCATTCGTTGCAGAGCCCCCTCAGCCTGCGCTTCATTCCAGTGAAACGGCAAAACCGATGGCCAAAGTCATACATATCAGTCAAGCACAACTGGCCAAGTCGTCGAACCACGAGCCGGCGGAAACGCCCACTGTCGCGCCCACCAACAACCAGCACAAACCGCCGCTGTCTGCGCGGATGGCCGAACTTCGCCAGCGTATGCAAGGAACCATATGAAAAAATTGTACTTGCCGCCCCACATCCAACTCGCCAATTACAAGCCTCAAAAGCAAGCGCGGTATTCTGGTAACCAGCTCATTGAGGCGCTACCACTGCCACTCAGCGAGGAGCAAGTCGTCGAATCACTGGAGTTTCTTCCGAAGTTCGAAGAATCCTCGCGCGAATGGGCTCGTCACGACCGTCTGAGGGAGTTGCTCAGCCTGAGCAATCTCATGATTCCACTCACATCGCATGTAGAACTGGCGCTCACGCTGGACACCATGCTGCGTGAGGGATACCTCGGGCGACGACCAATGTCCCCCGAGCACGTGCGCATTTATCAAGAAATTCACGACGATACCCAAAAACCCCAGGGATTCCGCCAAAGCTACGACACCGTGGCCCCAAAGCTTTCGGCGTCCATTATTGGTGTGTCCGGCATGGGCAAGACCACCACCATCCAGCGCTGCTTGGCCCGGTACCCCCAAGTCATCTATCACCCAGAGCTGGACCTTTACCAGATTACCTGGCTCCACTTTGAGATGTCGAAGGACGGCAAAGGGGTCAAGGCCTTGCTATCGGCCATCATCCATGCCATTGCAGAACTCATCCCTGATAACACCTACGTTGAGGACCACCTCAAAAAGGGACGAGCCACCGACGCCGCGTTACAAACCTCTGTTCGCATCCTGCTGAACAAGCACTGCGTTGGACTTCTCGTTCCTGACGAGGTGCAGAACGTCGCCAATACCCGTGGTCAGTCAGACCAGGTCGTCATGACCGAGCTCACGACATTGGCTAACAAGTCGAAGAACCCAGTCCTCTACGTCGGCACGCCGAAGGCAGAGAAGGTGTTGGGCTTGGACATGCGCCAGGCACGGAGAAGTCTGGGTATGGGACTGGGGAACTGGTCACCATTGCCCCGCTATGACGTCGTACAGGACAGGGCAACCATGCAACTCGTCGAAGCTGACGGTGAGTGGGTCTACTTCATGGAGTGCCTATGGAAGTACTGCTGGATGAGCACGAGCCAGCGTCTCACCCCTGAATTACTCGATGCTTTCTACGACTGCACTCAGGGAATCATCGACCTCGCCATCAAGTTGTTCATCGTAGTGCAGGCCCGCGCTATTCTGGATGACCTCGACACGCTGAGCGTTCAACTCGTCTTGTCGGTCTATGAAAGCCAGTTCACATTGGTGCATCCGATGGTCACAGCACTGCGCAACGACGACCGCGAGGCACTGTTGATGTTCGAAGACGTGAAATCCGTGCACGTCGAAACCCTCATGGAAGGCCTGGAACGCCGGCAACGCCTCAGCCGTACGCGCGCAGCCTCTGCACGTCCTGGGTCTCCCGACTTTCAGCTGCGGCTTGTCAATGCTGGCACTGCCTTGGGCATGCCAGTTGAAGACGCCAAGGTGTTGGCGGTCGAAGTGGAGCAAGACGGCACCGCGAAGAACATGTTCGATGCAGCAGCGCAGTTGGCGAAGAAGGCCGTGCCTGCCAGGAAGGGAGTTGCCAAGCCCAAAGGCCCCCCAAAAGCCCAAACGGTACAGGTGTCGACGCCCTCGTTTCCGGGCATCGAACATCGTCCGGACGATTTCCGCCATGCCATCGTGCGCGCCGCAACAGAGCGAACTTCTATCGTTGAGCAGTTGTTCGCGCTGCAGCTCGTACGAGAACCCGAGGACGCACTTTGGGCCGCCTGAGTTTGCCTGCGCCTTATCCCGACGAGCTCATTGGAAGTGTCCTAGCGCGGGCAGTCATTCACGATGGCCTGGCACCGAAGCGCTTGGTCACACATCTTCTAGGCATCCCGGGCAGGAGCAACTATTCAATGTTTCTGCCCACCAATCTCCCGGACTTGGCGACTCAGACACGTACCGACGCAAGAACGCTGCTATGGAGCCATACCGTTTTTCCATATGCCGTCGCCTTCATGCCGACGACGGAGGTCTGTCGGCTTGAGCGAAAACTTATCGGTGGCTGCACTGTCGGCCAGGGGTCAACGGCTTCTCTGGTGAAGTCAGTCACTCACGGCCTTCCAGAATTTCGATACTGCCCTCAATGTGCAAGGGAGGACGTCCACGAGAAAGGAGAAAGCTATTGGCATCGCGTTCATTGCCTACCCGGCGTCCGGATGTGCCTCAAGCATGGGAGCCCCCTGCATGGCACTGGCAATCGCCCAACAACCTTGGCTCAGAATCTCTTGATGCCATTGCCGCACCGACAACGACGGCACATTGAGATTCCGCAATGTTCTTTGACATTGCTCCGCCAGGTCGCGCAGACGTCCGCCGCCATCTGCCATGGCCCATGGATGCATCAAAGTGAATGGCTGAGCAACTACCGTGCACGCGCAACCTCCCTGAACCTAATGCTGCCCAGTGGTCTCGTCGCTGGAGCACGCATGGCGTTCGAACTGCAGCAAGCTTTTGGCGTGGAGTACCTCTCGGATGCAGGATGCGAGTACGCGACCCCCGAGCGAGCATGGCCCGCGCTGATTGTCCGAGAACGATGCAGTGTTCCCTTTGCGCCCGCCAAACATGTTTTGTTGTCAGCGTTCTTTGAGCACTACCAGTCTGCAGACCTGTCCTTTTCCTATCGAAAGCCGGGAAAAACTCCTGTCGATTCCGCCAGATTAGACCGTTGGCTTGCCACGGCAGTGAGGAAGCGAGCCGAAGCGGCCATCCGCCGTAGGGAAATAGTGACAGTCAAACATCTGCTGGAGGAGACCGGAAAATGGCAAATCTTTCGGCATCACCGGGCCTCACTTCCACTGACACTGGAGCAAATTGAAGCTTTCAAGAAGTCGGAAGCATCACAAAGGAAGACAGGAGGCCGCGAGGCTCACGCCAAGAAGTTGTTGGCAATTCAGGAGGGCCGGCAGAAGCCGTTTGTCTACAAATATCGGCAACGCAAGAAATTTTCGTCCTCGGAGGGGGCAGCCGTTGCCTCGCCTACTATCGTGAAGGGCGCAACTGCTCCAAGCGATTCTTAGCTGAGGCATAAATTCCGTCACGAACATGATTGGAAAGCTTTCCGTAAACCTCCTTTGCCCATGCCTCACACTCCTCAACTTGACGGCTAACGCCTGCCAGTGATTGCAAATCGACAGACGCAACCGACTCGTCTGTGACGAACGCGTTCTTTGAGCCAGGTGGTAGTAAACGCGCCAGAGACTCAGCCGCCTGCATATATTTAAATGCGGAGTCGATGTTCTTTGATATGACTACCAGTGAGATAGTAGGACCTGACGCGCGCACGAATGCTTCGCTTGTCGTTGCCAACTTGGAAACACACTGGGTTGGATTGGAATTTTGAACAGCTTGAGCTTGCGCGCTCAGACAGACGAATGTAGCCAAGCATGCGGCGGCGTACATGGACAAGTGACGGGACATTTCTCCGGCCTAGAAGTTGAATGTCTCGTATAGACACCTGACTAGGCCGCACTGAAGTTCGACTTATAACGATACGTAGCGCCTTCGTTCCTACACATTCCAACAGAAGGAGTGTGTTGTGGAACTGGTCACGGGAATCGATTGGCGAAATGGAAAGGCGCTAGCGCTTACAAGCAGCAGTGAAGGCGGCACGAAGCTCATTGAGCCTGCTGCCATGGCCAATCGAGGACTACCCAAACCTCAAACCTACGCCCGACACATTACCTTCAACCTCCAAGATTTGCAGGCGGCCTCGTTCAGTGAATACGCAGAGGCGTTTGGGCTGAAGCTGGACCCCGAACCAAGACACTCCGCTTGGTCATTACAGCTAGGCCGGTCGCGACTGGTCATTCCAGCCCTGGCACTTTTGAGGGCGTTCGTGCGGCCCAATCAGATTCTGCTGCCCCAGTTGTTCAAAGCGCAATCCCTGGACGACATCTGCTTTCTTGCAGACCAGGGTAGCTCTAGCTATGTGCAGGTGCGCGGAAATCTTGGTAACATTCGGTATACCCGGGAGAGCACCTACATGGGCCCGCTATCTTGGTTTTTCTGCTTCCCCTCAGCGCGCCAGTCTTGGGCCAGCGTCTATCAGGCGGCAAAGGCAGGACACTTGCATTTCGAACTCCCCAGTGTCAGAGCAACCGTTGCCAGCCGCCACCATCGCGTTGGACTTGATTGCTATATTACGACGTTGAGCTTGGTTCAGTTTGAAGCCCTTGAGGACCCTGCAGACTTTGCCATAGGTCATCCGCGCTCCTTCGTCACGTCGGCCCACACAAGAGCACTTAAAAGGCCCGCCGTGGAAGCAACTGACTATGAAACAGGAAGGGCACTATCAGACGAGGAATGGGATGCCCTTCGACCCATTCTGGTAAGGACAGACCACGGTCGTCGATATGAGACTTGCCGCAACCGTGTACTTCTGAACTGCATTCTTCAGAAACTGTCTACTGACATCAGCTGGCGTGACCTCGCCGCCTTGCATGGCGTTTTGCCAACAACCGTCGCCAGTGCACTTGCCCGATGGCGCGCAGACGGAAGGTTGGACTTGGTGATGGAGCAACTTCCGAAGCTGCGAACACCTCCGGGGGAGCTCACTTCGGGACCCCTTCCTGGTCACGAAGAAGTGGTTACGTCGAAAGCGCCTTGTCCGTAGCCTTGACCAGCTCCTTCAAGAAGCCAATGGCGCGGTGAAGGTCGTCTTTCGTGACGGGGTCCGGCTGCGGAGGGCCCTTGGCCGATACACGCGACCGATGAACCACGTCGCCACGAAGCTTCAAATAGCCGTTGAGCCGTTGTTTGGCAACAGGGGGGATGACATGGTTCCATACCCAGTTTCCCGAGACATCCACCCCGGCATAGTCCACAAACAACTGCACAGTCTTCTCCGCACTAGGGTTGTGCAGACGCTTTATCTCATCAGTCAATCGGGATTGCACAAAATTTGCCAGCGCAGAGTCGGCTAAGCCTGCCAGTCTCGAAGCTGCCGCCTCAAGCACCCGGTCTTCGACATAGGTTTCCCAGGCCGTCATGGCCATGACCAACCCTGCACGCTTGAGGACTTCGATTTCCGGGGGTGGCGGCTTGACATTGAGGGTGTTGAAGTGCGCCAAGAGGTTCTCGGCATCCTTGATGCTTACCAAAAACGTGGCCAGCGCTTGGGAGCCACTCGTAACGTCCTTCACAAACTTCCTCCTCTAATGGTGCCTAGTTCACTGTCGTCGCCACCAGCACGAGGGGCGCAGGCCCTGCACAAAAGGCGACCTTCAAGGAAGGTCGCCAGGTAAACGCCGCGTCAGGTCGCGTCGATGATTGCACGAGCCTGGCCGCTACATGACTGAATCACCCGGACCGACTTTTCGGGACTGTCATGTGCCGCATCTGCGTGAGCTACGTGGGGGGTATCTCCATTGCATTGGCGCTTTCGCTGCCTGAATTCCAGGGCCGCGACCTGGTCCTGGACGTCACCTACGTCGTGGTCGTCTTCAGCTTGCTCGTGCAGGCCACGACATTGGGCCTGATGGTTCAGCATTTCTCAAGCCCGACGACCATTTCCGAACAGACGGCGCCGCGCAAACAGGTCAGGGCCAAGCGGACGCAGAAAGCCGGTAACGGCCGCAATTGAAACCTCTCGCAGTAGCGGCGCCCGGCCCTACCTTCCAGCGTGATGTCCCTTTTTCAGGTCTCGGTCCGCACCCTTATAAACCATTGTGTATAAGCGTTTCAAATTTGGCTAAGATGTATCACACGACGCAGTTCGCCTCGAAGGAGCATCGGGATATCGCCTGAGAGTTGGTGAGAGGGGAGCTTTTCCCTTCAAGCCCACCAGCCCAGCCACTTGAAGGAAAGCCATGTCGAAGGTCAGCATCGAGCGTATAACCAAAATCGTGCGCCTCATTCGTCGGCATGGCGCTGTGCCGATGGCTACGTTCCAGGCAGAACTGGAGGTCTCGCACGCGTCTGTAAAACGTGACCTCGATTTCCTGCGAGACCGGCTCGGATGCCCCCTCGACTGGGACCGCAGCCAACGCGGATGGGTCATCCGCGATGAGTTGGCCGATGGCGGCCGGTTCGAACTTCCCGGAGTTTGGTTCAACTCATCTGAGGTCTTCGCTCTGCTGACGATGCTCCATCTGGTGGAGGGTGTTCAGCCGGGACTGCTGGACGAACACGTTGGCCCGCTGAAATCACGCTTCCGCAGTCTGCTCGCTGAGGGCACAAAGTCGGCCAAGCCAATTGAACGCAAGCTCAAGCTCATCCATTTCGCCCCCAGGAAGGTTGAATCCAAGCACTTCCAGCTCATAGCCGGGGCCTTGCTGGACGGCAAGCGCTTGCATCTGCGGTACCTGAACCGTGACCGCAAAGAGCACACGGAGCGCACCATTTCTCCTCAACAACTGGTGCACTACCGCGAGAACTGGATGTTGGACGCATGGTGCCACACCCGCAATGCCCTCAGGTCTTTCGCACTGGAAGCCGTTGCCGATGTCCTCGTTGTGGATGAGCCCGCGCAGGAAGTCAGCTTAGAAGAGATGCAGGAGCACTTCCGCAGCGGCTACGGCATCTTTGCCGGCAAAGCGGCTCACCGCGCACGTTTGAAGTTCACACCAGGCCGAGCCCAGTGGGTCAGCAAGGAGACCTGGCACCACGACCAGTCGAGCGAGTTCCTTGAGGACGGCAGCTACATCTTGGAAATTCCATATTCGAATGACCAAGAGTTGTTGATGGACCTTCTACGCCACAGCCCGGAAGTGGAAATTCTGGAGCCTCCTGAGCTGCGACAGCGCCTACATGACGCATTGTGCGCCGCAGCATCAAAAAATCTTCCTGCAGCTGTTCAGTAGGTCGTTATTTGAACCAGTGCACTCGCAAGAATACCTCCCATGCTCGACGTTTTCCGGGCTAGGAGTGCAAGATGAAAGTGAATTTCGCTCATATTCGGGAGCGTGCACAGAACGGCGGCTGGATTAACTTTGCCGTCTTCGACGCCCGCTCGTCCTCTGGCTCCCGGGACGACAACTCCCAGTTGCTGGCCCAACTGACGGCCAAAGCGCGGGGTGCGAACCTTCGCGTCGACCAGGCTGCCCTCGCCTTCATGTCCGGTGGACGGCTGCAGTTCTTCGGGAGCCCGCCCCTGGTGGACTTTCTTTCTCGTAGTGGGCTGCCTAGCTGGACCCACTCCCTCAACGCGTAACCCCATAGGAGACTGAAATGGCCAAAAACGACCCCGTCGGCGATAACGCCCGCCGCGGCGCTGTACGTGACCGCTCGCAGGTGTTCAACCCGACCAACCAAACGTGGACCAAGCGCGACACCGGCAACGGCCGCTTCATGGACCAAAAGAAGGACGGCGAGCCCTTCAAGGGCGTTCGCAAGGAGCACAAGTAGCCAACACGCGGCTCGGGAAACCGGGCCGCGTTCAAATTTCATCAGACCAGCCGGGTTGACGCTCCGGGGAGTGGAATACGGAACTTGCTGATGTTGCCCTTTGCCTAGCCCGCGCAGGCACATCCCCTCGATGTGCTTGCGCTACTTGCTTTACGCGCCATGCATGTCACCCTCGGTTTGAATCTTGATGCCCGACAGGGCCCTTCGCCGCAGAACTCCTTCAACACCCCTGTTGTGGGACGGCTCGGCTTTTTGTCATTGCTGGAAACGTACCTTGGTTTGGCTAGGCCTGAGGTAGCGGCAGCACAGCGCGTTGCGGTTTACATGGGACATCTGCAGCGCCATGACGACGGGACTCGTTTTTACAGCGCATCGATGAAAGTCGACAGCGTTGGCACAGCGGCGAAGCTCCTGTCCTGGCGCGATGAGTGGCTTCTCGGAGGCTGGCAGGGAACGGCACGGGCATCGCATCCGGTTCGGCTTCAAGAACTGGCGATGGTAGAGACGACCGCCTCGGACATGCCACCGGGTGAAGCCACCCGGCTGTTGTTGGTTGAACAGGCGCTCAGGGCGACAGGCCCCAACCCGATTACCTCTGTCTCGCTTATTGACCCGCAGGAAGATTTCCCTCTCTTGTGGCGCAGGGTGCTGTCGTGCTTGCCAAATGTGCAAGCCAGCCCTGCAGTTCCTCATGGCCAAGGAGCACTGCGTGCCTTGCAAGAAAAAGCGGTTCTCGTCATGTCAGGGCAAGAGCCACCAAGCAGGATGCCCCCCATTGCGGACAGCAGCGTGCAGCTCGTTCGAACTCTCTCTTTTTCGACAGCCGAGCACTGGCTCGGTGCGCACGCCGCAGCCCACCCCTCGGACCGGCTGGTCCTCGCGGAAAACCATGGGGAGTCGCTCGACACCACCTTGGTCGCCACCGGCGGAGTCAATTGTGGCTTTGAGAACCTTAGCCAGCTTCGACCGGCGCTACAAGCACTGGGCCTGGCCCTGGAGATGTGCTGGGCACCTCTCGACGTCGGTCGCCTGGTCGACTTCCTGACACATCCTGTCGGACCCTTTAGCCGGAAGGCGCGAGCAACGCTCGCGAAAGCCGTTGCGGAGCAACCGGGGATTGGTGGAGACGCATGGGTAGAGGCCAAGAACAAGATTGCTGCCGACAAAGATGGCGAAGCTCTGGTGCTTGAAATCGAGTTCTGGCTTGAAGGCGAACGCTGGCCACGCCATCAGGGTGCGCCCCTGGATGCCCTGCTCGCGCGAGCCGACAAGCTCAAAGAAGCTATGCGCCGCAGGCTGTCTGGCGACCCTTCGATAGCGGCCACGTTCGCACCTGCGCATCGCCAGTGCGCAGCTGTTTTCGACAGTCTCTCTGAGCTCTCCCGACAAGGCGTCACCACACTGCTGCCCCGGCAAATTGAACAGCTTGTGGCCCATGCAACGCCAACAGGCGCATCCAATCCTGGTGCCGTCTCTCAGGTTGGGTGCATGCGCTCTGCGAATACTGCGGCAGCTTGCATCGAGCCAGCTGATGAGGTTATTTGGTGGATGCCTTCCACGCCAGTGCTGGCACAGCAGCTCCCGTGGTCGAGTGCAGAAGTCCAAGCATTGAAGGAGCTGGGCGTCGAGCTGCGGGACCCCGTGAAGCAGTTGTCAGCCCTGGCCATGCAATGGCTACGTCCGCTGTTGGCAGCCCGCAAGCGCTTTGTGATGGTGTTGCCTCCTCCAGGTCGGGAAGTCCATCCTATACGACAACTCCTCCAGCAACTCATCCCAGACTTTGAAGCGCAGGCGCTGGACCTTGATGCTGCATGCGGCAGCCAGTTTCTAGGAAGCCTGACCGTACAGGTAGCTTCGCTTCCATTTCCGGAGGTCCAACGCCATATCCAGCTCGCCGGGCCGCTGAAGCTGTCCACCAATCCACAGTCTTACACGGCACTCAACGAGTTGTTCAACGCGCCGGCTCTCTTTGCGCTCAAGCGGATTGCCCGGCTGAACCCGACATCCATTCTTGCTGTGGAAGAAGATAACCGTCTTCTCGGCATTCTCGCCCACCGCGTCTTCGAAAAACTCTTTGCGCATGCCGATGTCCTTACCTGGACGAACCAGCACGCCAAGGACTGGTTTCGAGCTCAGGCCGACGAGTTGCTCCGCACAGAAGGCGCCGTTCTCCTCATGCAAGGCGCCGGCATCAGCCTGCAGCGCTTCCAGATGACCTGCGAAGGTGCAATCTGCTCGCTCTTAGACCATCTGCGCGCAGCCAAAGCAGTACGCGTTCAGACCGAGGCCGAATTTGATGGCATGCTCGGACCAGTCCCGTTGACCGGCAAGATTGACCTTCTGGTCGAAGTACCTGACAACAAAGTTGTCGCGCTCGACATGAAGTGGCGCGGAGACAACCACTACGCACGGATGCTGCGCGAGGGCGGCCACCTCCAGTTGGCCCTGTACTCCAGCTTAGTCGAGCAGAAAACCGGAACTGCACCTGCGGCACTAGGATTCTTCATCCTGGAAAGCGGCGCGCTTTTCATCTCGCACCCTGACTTCTTCTCGAAGGCTCAACTCACCCCGCCTCCAGAGGGCGTTACGGTCGGCACGTTGCTCGACCGGGCAAAAGCGACCTGGACCTGGAGAACAGGTCAGTTCGCCGCAGGGCAGATTGAAGTCGTCCCGCATGGGCCGACCGACGATTACAACGGTCCCGAGGGCACGCTGCCTGTAAAGGGCCCTAGCCAATGGGACCGGGACTACCTTGTGTTGCTGGGAGGGTGGGAGTGATGAACAACATCGAATTTGTGAGCGCGGGCGCTGGTAGCGGCAAGACCTACAAGCTGACCGAGACCCTCGCTCAGGCTCTAGAGTCTGCTACTGCAAGGCCTCATGCCATTTTGGCAACGACGTTTACGGTGAAGGCCGCCACGGAGTTGCGCGAACGCGCTCGGTCATGGTTACTGGAGAAAGGCCGTGTTGACCTTGCCACGGCTATCGGACAGGCTAGGCTGGGAACGGTCAACAGCGTCTGCGGCCAGATGCTCAAGCAGTTTTGCTTTGAGTTGGGGCTGTCCCCCGACCAGACCGTTCTCAGTGAAGGGCAGACAAAACGGCTGCTCGAAACATCACTTGCTGAGACTCTGGACCCTGTGGGCCAGTCCGAATTTGTTCAACTCACGCGCAGATTTGGAATTGAACAGGAAGACTGGGCCAAGACCGTCAAGGACGTGGTCAAGGCAGCCCTCGACAACGACATTGCGCCCGCAGCGCTACGGCCGATGGGACCGCGCAACGCCGACCAAATGCTTGCGAACTGGCCTGCCCCGGTCGCAGGTCCAGACCCGACGGCAGTTTTAGCCGCAGCAGTGGCAACCGCGCGCCAAGAGGTGGCCACCTATGTCGACGCGCAGAATGCGGCCGGCGCCAAAGTGGCCAAGAACCTCCAAGAAGGACTGGGTGACTTGCAAAAGCTCGAGCGTGCGTTCCGCGAGGACCGATGGTCGTGGCCTGACTGGATAGGTGCAGCAGGTATCGACGCCGGTGCCAAGGTCAAGCACTTTCTCGAGCCAGTGAAAGCCGCGGCTCAGGCGCACGAATCTCATCCCGCCTTCCATGCCAACGTGCGGCGGTATTTGGAGCTGGTATTCAATCTAGCAGCCGATGCCCTGGATGCCTATGCGGAGGCTAAGAAGACCCTGGGCGCCGTGGACTTCAGCGACCAGGAAGTGCTGTTGCTGCGGGCGATTCGAGAAAACGCCAGCGTCCGCGAGGTGTTGGCCGACGAACTCGACTTGGTGATGGTCGATGAGTTCCAGGACACAAGCCCTCTCCAGCTCGCACTGTTCGTGGAATTCGCCAAGCTGGCCAAACGTTCACTCTGGGTTGGCGACCCCAAGCAAGCGATTTATGGCTTTCGCGGGACCGATGCCAGCCTTATCTCTGGAATCATCGGAGCGATTCCGGGCTGGGGCGGCTCTATTGGTGCCCCCCTGACCACATCGCGTCGGTCCACCCCAACCTTGGTCTCGCTCACGAATGCAGTGTTCGGCGGTGCCTTTCAGCCCGAATTGGCGCCACAGGACGTTCAGTTGCAACCCGCTCGCAAGGACCTCCCCAACCAACCCTCGCTTTTGAACTGGAACTTTGAGAGCAGCAAGAACGGCACGGACTACCTGGCACTGGGCCAGGCCATAGCGGAGCTACTAGCCTCCGGGATGCAGGTGGAAGACAAGGCGACCAAATCTCTTCGGGCAGTCCAGCCAGGTGACATCGGGGTCCTCTGCCGGAAACACGACCAAGTGGACTTGGCCGTCACTTCGCTCACCCAGTGGGGCATTCCTTCTGCAAGCCCTCGCGCCGGCCTGCTGGGAACAGCCGAGGCCATTTTTGTCCTGGCTTGTCTGCGACGCATGCACGATGTCAGCGACACGGTTGCATCCGCTCTTGTGCTGACGTTGGCAGATGGCATCCCGGTAGACGCATGGCTCGCGGACCGCCTCGACTATCTAGACAAGCCCGATGTCAAATCTCATGAGTGGAAGACACACGGCGAATCTGCACATCCGCTGCTTTCACGTTTCGAAGAACTACGCCCGGCCTTCACCTCCTTGACTCCTCTGGAAGCTCTACGCCTGGCCGCTTCAGAGTCACACGTCGCGCAGCTTGTCGCCCAATGGTCTAGCTCTCCGCATGAGGCCCACAACCGATTGGCCAACGTTGAAGCACTGGTCGAACTGGGCAAAACCTACGAAGACGAATGCATCGCGGCCAAGCGACCTGCGACGGTCAGTGGGCTACTCAGGTGGCTCGATGAAACCGCGGAAGCGGAGGACGATGGTCGGGCCGCGTCAGCAGACAACGCGGTCACGGTCCTCACCTACCATGGGTCAAAGGGCTTGGAATGGCCGGTCGTTGTACTTTCTGCGCTTGGCGAAACTGCCAGAAGTGCGCTTTGGAATGTGCGGGCACGCACGGAAGGCGCCTTTGACCCGCAGATGCCACTGGGCAATCGCTTCATTCACTGCTGGCCCAAGACTTGGGGTAAGCGCGCGGCCCCACAAGCCGCTGTCAACGCGGAAGCAAGTGCGACGGGAGTCTCCATGCAAAAAGACGCCGAGGCGGAAAACAAGCGCCTGCTCTACGTTGGGTTGACCCGTGCCAGAGATGTGAACGTCCTGGTGTCATTCGTCAGGAAGTCTGTGCCAGTTCGCAGTTGGGTGGATGAGCTACCGGGCGCAAGTCAGATTCTGTTTGGTCCTACCGGGGAGACGGTCCTTGCTGATAGTCGGCGGTGTTCAAGAACATCCGAGGACTGGAACAAAGACGAATGCGCGGCCGAGCCTCCAGTGCGAGCACCGCAAGACCGTCATTGGTTTACCCGTCGACCTCTCGCATCGGCAGTGCCCTTGTGGTACCGACCGAGTAGCGCCGTTGGCGGGCAATTCACCATTGCGGAGACCGCAAACATTGGCATTCGTATTGCACTAACAGGCAAGCCCGACATGGCCGACCTGGGGACAGCAGTCCATCACTGCATTGCTCGGGCTGGTGCGCGAGGAGCGGTGGAGCAGGCCGATGTCAGCAGCATTCTCAGCAATTGGGGCGTAGGCAACACCGTCGACAACGCCGCAGTTGTCGCGCAGCTCAACGCCTTCCGTGCGTGGTGCGCCGAGCGGTGGCCAGGATGTCCCACCTTCGTCGAGGTTCCGATTGAAGCAAATCGCCCAGATGGAACGCGCGTGAGGGGCCGTATCGACTTGCTGGTGCAGTCCTCCAATGGATGGATTCTTGTAGACCACAAATCCAACCCCGGTGGCGCAGACCGGAATGAGCAGATGACCCAGGAACACGGCCCTCAACTCGCTGCCTATGCCGAGGCTCTGGTTGCTGCCACAGGGACGCCGGTAGCGGAACAGTGGCTATACCTGCCGGTCGCTGCTCGTGCATTGCGCCTCGCTTAAGGTTGCGCCATAGCAACGCCCGTACCTTGACCAACTTAAGGCTGTCGCTTCGATGACCAAGTACTTCAACGCCAAGGTTCAAGTGGTTCAGACAAGAACCGTTCATGTTCAAGTAGCGGCGGACTCCGAAGCCGCCGCGGCAGAACTGGCGAGGACCCAAGCTAGTCTGCAAGAGCCCGGTTTTTCCGTTCAAGACTTTAGCCTCAGTTTGGTCGGGGAAAGTGATTTGGGGGTTGGCTCCCGTGTCGTCCACCGCCTATTTGGCGCGGGAGTCATTGAGAGCCTCTACTCCGAGGGAAAGCCAGGCCAGTTCCGGATGCAAATTAAGTTTGACCGGGGTGATACCAAACACATTCACGGACCGGGTGCAGTCATCCGACCGGAAGGCATGCCCGAATCTAGGCTTCTCGAAGCTGAGCCAACCCTACCACCTACCTGATAAATGAGCGCAAGCAGTCCATGAGCCTTCTAAAAACGATTCGTGATGAGACCTTGAAACGCGACTGCGACGTCGCAGGTCTTCTACGGATGTGCAAGGTTTTGGCCATCACACTGGAGTCCCGGGAGTTAGAACTCTGGGCAGGCTACGAACTCAACGGCTATCCAGAAGAAGTTCCACCGCCGACGTATCGAATCCTAAAAGTTCCTTCGAAGGGACATTTCTCGGGAGCCTTTGGCTCGGGCTTGCGGAACGCGGATATCCCGATTCATGTTCTGCCAACAGAGTTTCACGATGTCTTTCGCACGACCGCGCTCAAGCAAAGTGTCGGGGCACTACAAGAGCTCCTTCGAAGAAGTGAAGGAAACTTCCAAGTGCCTTGGCCCATGGAAGCTCTTGCGCTATACGGCGATGCGATGTACGAGGGGTTTCACTGTGTACAGGCGTGGAAGGTGCTGACCGCAGGGTCCGTGCACGGTGTCCTAGATGCGGTCAAAACCAAGGTTCTGGACTTCACCCTGGAGCTGCAGAAATCACACCCCGAGCTTATGAAAAATTCCGACGCTCAAAACGACAAACCCACCCAGGAAGAAGTGAAGAACGTCTTCCATACGACGATTTATGGAAGCGTTGGTGCTATAGCGAATGCCAGTTCCAATTTCTCTCAAAATGTGAGCATCGGAACCGGAGACTTGCCAGCGCTGAAAAAGCTGCTCAAGGATGCTGGAGTTCCGAACGGCGCCATTGCAGAGCTTGAGACTGCACTGGCGGAAGACCAGGAGGACATCAAGGAAACCGGGAAGCTGGGAGCTCGAGTGAAAGCGTGGCTTGGGACGCTACTGCTGAGAGCCGGAAGCGGTACTTGGCACGTCGCCTTGGAAACCGCCAGTGCATTGATACCTGCAGCCATTGCGGGATACCTAGGCATCACTTTAGGCTGAGAGCCCCTGCGTCTCAGTTGCCTATGCGGCCAAGTCACGGCACTGTGTTGGTGCAAGAAGAAGTCGCTATCGGCAGGCCCAGAACTGCTGTCACATCAAGCCAGAATAGGACTTGATTGACCAGCAGTTGGTCATCAAGCCTCACTGCAAGGTAACTCCATTTGTCAAAACTTGCCAAGGCGCTTTTGACTTGAGAGGGAAGCCAGCGTAGAACTTGATTGTCGACGACCACCGGTCGATCGCACGCTGGTCGCCCGTCACCAGGGCGGCCACCACGCCCGCGGCGCGCCGCCGGGCCAAATCCTGTAAATCGTCGTCCGCCCCGGTGGCCTGCGGCGGCGCCAGCCGGGCGAGGATGGCATCGCGCACCTGCTGCCGCGCCTGCTCCACCGGGTGCCGCCACCAGGGCGCGGCCTCCAGCCGCACCGGCCGCTCGGCACGGGCGCCCGCCTGCACGGAGCCCGTGGCCTGCACGCCCTGCTCCCACAGCCACAACTCGGCGTCGAAGCCACCCGGATTGCGCAGGCCATGCGGGGCATTCAGGCGCACCGTCATTTCCCACCGTTCGCCCACGCGGACTTCGGGCACGGGAGCGGGGATAGGTGCCGCGTCCGGCATGCCCGCGGACACGGCTGCGGCACGGGCCTTCGTCCGGGTGCCGTCCGCCTGGCGCGTGAACCAGGGAGCTCCGGAAGACCACGACACATCGACCAGCGGCGGCAGCCGCACGGGCCGGCCGGGAGCATGGCGTGTGCCGGCACCGCCCTCCGCCTCCGGGCGGTCTTTCCGGCCGCTGCGCTGCCCACGGCGCCCGCCGGAACGCGGCCCGCCGCCATCCTGCTCCGTGAACCACGCCGACTCCACCTCCAGCCGCAGGCGCACGCCCGCGTCCGTGGGCTGCGGCATCGCCGCCACCACGGCGACGATGCGCAGGTCGCGCCCCTCCAAAGCCGGGTCCAGCGCATCCGACAGACAGGCGCCCGCGCGCAGGCCGCAGACCGCGAACGCCGCCAGCGCCATGGCACAGAAGGCCAGCCATTGCGGTGCGGAAACCGGCAGTGCATGGGCCGCCGGACCGCGTCGGCGACGGCCCAGGCGCCTGGCCAGCGCCAACGCGGCCACGCCCGCCAGCAGCAGTGCCGCATACAGGCGCGCCGCCCAGAGCGCGGGCTGCATGAGCTGCAGCAACGCACCGGCAATGCTGCCCAGCAGCAGCGCGGGCCAGAGCCAGCCGCCAGCCTCGACGATGGGGCTCGATGGCGGAGCAGGAAGAGTCGGAGGGACGGGCGGCGTGGCGGAGGAAGCGGGCCGGCTCATGGGGCCCTGATGCTAGGGCTGGCAACAGGCCGCAGACCGCGAGAAAAAGGCATGCAAGGCATACCGATCCGTGAGGCAACGGGGCCGGCCTGCGGAGCCCTTTACGGCATTTCGGGCGCTGCTTCGTCGCCGTGCCGCGGTCATGCCCTCAGGAAAACGCCCTCCACAGCCCGGTCCCGAGAAACCACGGGTTGAGCACGCTGGACTCCAGCCGGAGGGTGTCGAAATCCGTCACCTCGGCGAGCAGCCTGTGCCTGGCGCCCGAGTTGTCGAAGATGTAGGCACGGTGTGCCACCTCGCAGGCCTCCGTCATCAGTGCGATGGACTTGTGGTACCGGTCGATGACCTTGTCCTCGGGCACCGGATGGCCGCCCTGCAGCACGCGCCGCCGCACCCGGTCGATGTTGATGGCGGGGTCGTCGGTCGCCACGAAGTACAGATAGACCCGGTAGCCCCGCGCGCGGGTTTCCCGCATGAAGTCGATCTTCGAGCGGTGCGACATGACGGTCTCGAACGTGAAGGTCCGGCCTTCGTCGCGCAGTTCCCGGCGCACGGCCTCGGCCAGCGTGGCGGCCAGGTAGGAGTCCCAGGGGCCGGGCAAGCGGAGGGTCAGCTCACTGTCCAGCGTGATTCCGGCCAGCAGGGCCGGCATGTCCAGCCGCCGCCCCAGGCCGAACGTCTGGAAGCTGCCGCGGATCCGCTCCAGCACCGCCGGGGGCTCACCTGTCACGCCGAGCTGCCGCAGCCCCAGGCAGCCGCCGGAGGCGCGCAGCGTCTTCTCTATCTCGTCGGCGTTCACGAAGGCGCCGATCCACTGGGGCTTGAGTTCGGACTGCAGGGTGCTCTTGCCGGATCCGTTCGGCCCTGCGAGGACGCGCAGGCGCGGCTGGGCCGGTCGGGCCAGGGCAGGCCTGGCAGCCCGCCGGGCGTCAGCTGCCCCGTGAGACACGCCTGAGGACCGTGCCCGGCTTGACGCGCTTGCCCACCGGAAGGTCTTTGATGACGGTGACGCTGCCGTCGATCCTGCGCTCGACGACCTGGCCCGAAGCGGTCTTCACGGTGGCCGCCCCCGTCGCCCTGAGCGCGGCCCGGTAGGCCTCATGGCCCGCCTTGGAGGCCATCTCGGGGATGCGTCGCTCGGCGATCTGCATTCCCCTTTCGGTCGGAATGGTTCGCTGGGTAGGGGAGGACATGGGGGATGCGGAAAAACGTGTCGCCGCCAGTCTATCAGGGCACCCCGGAAGCCGCTTTCCCACCCGGCGCAGAATGGACCACGGGGAGGCATCCCGCCTCCCGCCACCCCAGGAGAATCTCCGTGAAGATTGAAGGCCAATGCCACTGCGGCGCGGTGGCCTACGAAGCCGAGGTCCAGCCGGGCAGCATGACGGTCTGCCACTGCAACGACTGCCAGACCCACTCGGGCTCCGCGTTCCGCGCCAACATTCCCGCGCCGGCCTCCGGCTTCCGGCTGACGCGTGGCACACCGCGCACCTACGTGAAAACCGCCGACAGCGGGGCCAGGCGCCTGCTCGCGTTCTGCGAACACTGCGGCACGCCGCTGTACGCCTGCGCAGAGGAAGCCCCGACGGCCTATTCACTGCGGATCGGCGCCATCCGGCAGCGGCACGCACTGGGCGCTCCGAAAAGGCAGATCTGGACCCGGCGGCGCCTTGCCTGGGTGCCGTCCCCCGACGGGGTGGAAAGCTTCGACGGGCAGCCCTGAAGAGGGCCGCCGGAGCGCTGTACCATTCCTGCCGCCGCAGGCCTTTCGTGCGCTCCATCGACCTGCACACGCACAGCCTGCGCCCTTTTTTCCCTCAACCACCACCTCCCGCCACCATGAGCATTTACGACAAACTCTCTGCCCTGAACATCACGCTCCCGCCCGTCGCCACGCCGGCCGCGGCCTATGTGCCCTACGTGCAGACGGGCAACCTCGTCTTCCTGAGCGGCCACATCGCCCGCAAGGACGGCAAGCCGTGGGTGGGGCAGTTCGGCCGCGACATCGCGACGGAAGACGGCAAGGCCGCGGCGCGCGCCGTGGCGATCGACCTGCTGGGCACGCTGCATGCGGCCACGGGCGGTGACCTGAATCGTGTGCAGCGCATCGTGAAGGTGATGAGCCTGGTGAATTCCACGGGTGATTTCACCGAGCAGCACCTGGTGACCAACGGCGCCAGCGAGCTGCTGGGCGAGGTGTTCGGCGACAAGGGCAAGCACGCGCGCAGCGCCTTCGGCGTGGCGCAGATCCCCATGGGCGCCTGCGTGGAAATCGAGCTGATCGCCGAACTGGCCTGAGCGCCGTGCATGCCGTGAGCGCCACCGCAGCCCCTTCCGCCAGCCCGCCGTCCGGGGAACCGCCGCTGGTGCTCTCCATCCAGTCGCATGTCGCCTTCGGGCACGTGGGCAATGACGCGGCCATGCTGCCGCTGCAGATGCTGGGCATCCAGCCGGTGGCGGTGCACACGGTGCAGTTCTCCAACCACACGGGCTACGGTGAGTTCAAGGGGCAGGTGTTCCCGCCCGCGCACATCGCCGACGTGCTCGATGGCCTGCGCGCGCGCGGCGTGCTGGCGCGCTGCACGGCGGTGCTCTCCGGCTACCTGGGCGATGCCGGCGTGGGCGAGGCCATCCTGGCCGCGGTGCAGGAGATCCGGGCCGTGCGCCCGGGCCTGCGCTACCTGTGCGACCCGGTGATGGGCGACGTGGGCCGGGGCGTGTTCGTGCGCCCGGGCATCCCGGAATTCCTGCGCCGCCGCGCGCTGGCGCAGGCCAGCATCATCACGCCCAACCAGTACGAATTCGAACTGCTGCACGGCGTGCCCCTGAGCTCGGTGGACGAGGCGGTGGCCGCCGCACGCGCGTTGCTGGGCGATGCCACCGGCACGGGCCCCTCGCTCATCGTGGTGACCAGCCTGCGCACGCCCGACCTGCCGGACGACCGGCTGGCCACGCTGGCCGTGACGGCGGAGGCCGCCTGGCTGGTGCGCACGCCGTTCATCGACCTGCAGCCCCTGCCCAACGGCATGGGCGACGTGTTCTCGGCCGTGCTGCTGGGCCACCTGCTGCGCGGCGCGTCCACGCCGGACGCGGTATCGAGCGCGGTCAGCAGCCTGTACGCACTCGTGTCGCGCACCGCGCCGGGCCAGCGCGACCTGCCCCTGGTGGCCTGCCGCGAGCAGATCGCGCAACCGTCGGAGCGTTTCGCCGCCGAGGCGGTGGGCACCCCGGCGCGGTCCTGAGGCGAGGCCCCGGCCCCGCGCCGGATCAGGCCGCCAGTGTGCGGGGCGTGCCCCGCACGGGCTGCGGCAGCGCCGTGCCGGCAGCGCCCGGCAGGGCGCGCAGCTTGAATACCGACACCGTGCGCGCCAGCTGCTCGGCCTGCTCGCGCAGGCTCTGGGCCGCGGCTGCGCTTTCTTCCACCAGCGCGGCGTTCTGCTGCGTCGTCTGGTCCAGCCGTCCCACGGATTCGTTCACCTGCCCGATGCCGGCACTCTGCTCCGCCGCCGCGGTGGTGATCTCGCCGATCATGTCGTTGACGTGCTGCACCGAGCGCACGACGTCCTGCATGGTGGCGCCGGCATCCTGCACCAGCCGGCTGCCGGCCTCCACCCGCTCCACCGAGGTCCCGATCAGCTGCTTGATCTCCCGTGCGGCAGTGGCGCTGCGCTGCGCCAGGGCACGCACCTCGGCCGCCACCACGGCGAAGCCTCGGCCCTGCTCGCCCGCGCGCGCCGCCTCCACGGCGGCGTTCAGGGCCAGGATGTTGGTCTGGAAGGCGATGCCGTCGATCACGCCGATGATGTCGGCGATCCGGCGGCTGCTCTGGTGGATGTCCTCCATGGTGGAGACCACCTGCGTGACCACGTCGCCGCCGCGCTGCGCCACGCTGCGGGCACTGGCCGCGAGCCCGCTGGCCTGCTGCGCGCTGCCCGCGCTCTGCTGCAGGGTGCTGGTGAGCTGTTCCATGGCCGCGGCCGTCTCCTGCAGGCTGCTGGAGGCCTGCTCGGTGCGCACGGACAGGTCATGGTTGCCGGTGGCGATCTCGGCACTGGCGATGGCGATGCTGTCGGTGCTCTGGCGCACCTGCCGCACCACGCCAGAAAGCGCTTCGCCCATCGCACCGAGCGATTGCAGCAGTTCGCCGAACTCGTCGCCGCCGCCCTGCGGCACGGGCGAGGCCAGGTCGCCGCTGGCAATGCGCGCCGCCACTGCATTGGCCTCCGCCAGCGGCCTCTGGATGCTGCGGATCAGCACCACGCTGCCCGCGACGATGCCCGCCAGCAGGAGCACCAGCCCCGCGACCGCGCCCAGCAGGATGCGCTGCAGCGATGCGATCGTCCGGTCACGTACCGCATCGGCGGCTTCGGCCTGCGACTGCGCAAAATCCCGCAGGAGTTGCAGGTAGGTGGCCACGGTGGGCTGGTAGCGCTGCAGCACCAGGGCACGGGCTTCGTCCCGCTGCCCGGCGGCAGCCAGCCTGCCGGCCTCACCGCGCAGGTCCAGAGTGGCCTGGCGCGCCGCCGCGATCCTTGCCATCTGGGCCCTGTCCTGCGCGGAGAGATCCATGCCGGACAGCATCTTCTGGGTTTCGGAAATGCGCGCGGACGTAGCGGCGACCGTTTCCTTGAACTGCGCCTCCAGCAGGGGGTCGGCGGTGAGCGCGATGGCCAGGGTGCGGGCCGCGTTGGTCTCCGTGAGACCGGCCCAGCGCAGGGCCGCCTGGGAGCGCTTTTCCATCTCGTCGCGCGCGGCCTCGGCCAGGGCCTGCTCGCGCTGGTAGCGCACGGCGGCAACGCCGAGTACCGCGGACAGCATGGCCACCAGCAGGGCGACGGCGATCCAGAGCTTGTGGACGACCCGCAGTGATCGTTGCATGGCGGACTCCTTTGTCGTGCCGGGCGGGCCGCGCCCACCCTCGTCGGCTGAAGCCATCGTGCATGAAGCGGCGTCCGGGGCGCTCGGTGTTTACACCAGCGCCGGGTGGAACCACCTGCCAGGCTCAGGGCGGCTGACACGACCCAGCGAAGCGGTTCTGGCCAGGCGCCGTATCGCAGGCAGTACGGGTAGTACGACAAGATGCGGCAACGACGCCAGAAGGGTCGTGTCAGCCGCTCTTAGAAGGTTTCCCAGTCGTCGTCGCTCTGGCTGGCCTTGCGCGGCGGCGCAGGGGGCTGCGGCGCGGATGCCGCCGGTGCCGGGCGGCCGGTCAGTGCAGGCGCCTTGCCGGCGGCCGGCCTGGCGACGGCCGGCGTGCGCGGCCGGGCGGGTGCCGCGACGGCAGGGCGCGGTGCCGCAGGCGCTGCCGCCGGAGGGAACGCGGGCGCCGACACCGCCTTGGCAGCGGGCGGCGGAACGGGCACGGATGTGGCGGGAGCGCCCGCCCCGCGGCCGTCCCGCAGGCGGAATGCCGCCACCACTTCGGCCAGCATGGCCGCCTGCGTCTTGAGCGAGCCGGCCGCCGCCGCGGCCTCCTCGACCAGGGCCGCGTTCTGCTGCGTCACCTGGTCCATCTGCCCGATGGCCTGGCTCACCTGCTCGATGCCCGAACTCTGCTCCGCGCTCGCGGCGCTGATCTCGCCCATGATGTCGGCCACGCGCCGGATGCTGTCCACCACGGTTTCCATGGTGCGTCCGGCCTGTGCGACCTGCTGGGAGCCTTCGTCCACCTTGGCCACCGAGTCGCCGATCAGCGTCTTGATGTCCTTGGCGGCTTCGGCGCTGCGCCCTGCGAGCGCGCGCACTTCGCCGGCCACTACCGCGAAGCCGCGGCCCTGCTCGCCGGCCCGGGCCGCCTCCACGGCAGCGTTCAGCGCCAGGATGTTGGTCTGGAAAGCGATGCCGTCGATCACGCCGATGATGTCCGCGATGCGGCGCGAGGAAGCATCGATGGCGCCCATGGTCTGCACCACGCCGGCCACCACCTGCCCGCCCTCGCCCGCCACCTGCGAGGCATGGGCCGCGAGCTGGTTGGCCTGCCGGGCGCTGTCGGCGTTCTGCCGCACGGCGCTGGTGAGTTGTTCGATGGAGGCAGCCGTCTGCTGCAGGGCGCTCGCCTGCCGCTCGGTGCGCGCGGACAGGTCCTGGTTGCCCGCGTCGATTTCGCGCGCGGCGACGGCGATGCTGTCGGCACCCTGGCGCACGCGGCCCGTGACCTGGGCGAGGTTGTCGTTCATCTGGCGCAGGGCATCCAGCATCTGTCCGGTCTCATCGCGCCCGCCCGTGGTGATATGGCTCGTGAGATCGTTGTCCGCCACGGCACGCGCGACACGCACCGCCTCGCCGAGCGGTCGCGTGATGCCACGCGTGATCCACCAGCCCAGGCCCGCGCCCAGGACCAGGGCCAGCACGCTCGCGATCGCCACGGCGATGCGGGTCTGCGCATAGCCGGACTCCACCTTCCCGAGGGCCGCGTCGATGTCCGCGCGCTGCAGGTCCAGGAGTTGCTGGACGCTCTTGAGGTACTGCACGGTCAGGGGCTGGAACTCCTGCGTGAACAGGCGCTGCGCCTCGTCCAGCCGGCCCTCGCGCTTGGCCTTGTAGAGGGCATCGCGCGACGCGAGATAGGCCACGCGGGTTTTCTGGATGTCGGCCATCAGCGCCTTTTCCTGGTCGGTCTGCGCCAGCGCATCGATGCGCTTGAGCATGTCCCCCGACTGGCGCGACGAGGCCGCCGCCTCTTCAGCGAACCTGTCGCTGAGTGCCGCATCGGCGCTCAGCGCCACGGCCTTGGTGCGTTGCACGCTCGTATGGATGTTGCGCGCCCAGTCGCTGATCAGGCGCTCCTTGAAGAGGGCTTCCGATCCGACGCCCTTCACGGAACGGACCATCTCCCCCATGTTGGTCAGGCCCAGCATGTTCATGACGAACATGACAAGCAGGATGAGCGCGAATCCCAGCGCGAGGCGGGTGGCGATTTTCAGATCTTTCACGGTAGGTGCTCCTGGCGCGCATCAAGGCAATGCACGGCCCGGCAGCCTCCGCCTCCGGTGGCCGTGCGGGCAGATAGTGCATTGATACAAGCCGAAACACCACTCCGCATTAACACCATGTCCCCGTCGCGATGCGGCGGCGCAACAAAAAAGGGCCGCCATGCCCTGGCGGCCCTCCGGCAAGCGGTGTTCGCGCGGCTTTACTCGACGCGCTGCACGGCGTTGGGCTTGAAGCCCAGGTCCGCCGCCTTGCCCTTGCGCCCGCGCGGGAAGCGCGCATTGTTGAGGCTGCGGATCTCCAGCGTCTCGTCGCGCTCCTTGCCGCCCCGGCCCACGCCCGCGATGCGCACGCTGCGCGTGTACGCCGCGGCGCCCGCCAGCGTGTCCTTGGGTTCGAGGTCGATGAGCATCAGGCCGCGCCCGCCATTGGCCATCTGCTTGAGCTCGGTGATCTCGAAAGTCAGGATGCGCCCGCCCGCCGAGGCGCAGCACACATGGGTCGCGGGGGCGAGCGCCTGGCTGCCGCTGGTGAACGCCGCGTGCGACGGCCGGCACAGCTGTTCGCCTTCGCCCAGCGAGACGAAGGCCTTGCCGCCGCGGTTGCGCGCCGTCATGTGCTCCACGGCCGCGATGAAACCGTAGCCGCCCGTGCCCGCGAGCAGCAGCGCCGCGTTCGCCGGGCCCGCGAAATAGTGCACCGGCTGCGTGCCGGCCTCCAGGTCGATCAGCGTGGTGATGGGCTGTCCGTCGCCGCGCGCGCCGGGCAATTGCGAGATGGCCACGGAGTACACGCGACCGTTGCTGCCGAAGGCGATGAGCGTATCGACGGTGCGGCACTCGAAGGTGCCGTAGAGCGCGTCACCCGCCTTGAAGGCGAAGGTGCCGGCATCGTGCCCGTGGCCCTGGCGCGCGCGCACCCAGCCCTTCTGCGAAACGACCACCGTCACGGGCTCATCGACCACCTTCACCTCGGCCGTGGCGCGCTTTTCGGCCTGGATGAGGGTGCGACGCGCGTCGGCGAACTGCTTCGCGTCCGCCTCGATCTCCTTGACCATGAGGCGGCGCAGCGATGCCGGGTTCGCGAGGATGTCCTCGAGCTTGCCCTGCTCCTCGCGCAGTTCCTTGAGTTCCTGCTCGATCTTGATGGCTTCGAGCCGCGCGAGCTGGCGCAGGCGGATTTCGAGGATGTCCTCGGCCTGCCGGTCCGACAGGTTGAAGCGCGCCATCAGCGCGGCCTTGGGCTCGTCGCTCGCACGGATGATGGCGATCACCTCGTCGATGTTGAGCAGCACGGTCTGCCGCCCCTCGAGGATGTGGATGCGGTCCAGCACCTTGGCCAGGCGGTGCTGGCTGCGCCGCGTGATGGTCTGCTGGCGGAAGGCGATCCATTCCTCCAGCATCCGCCGCAACGACTTCTGCACGGGCTTGCCGTCCAGGCCCACCATGGTCAGGTTGATGGGCGCGGAGGTTTCCAGGCTGGTGTGCGCCAGCAGCGTGGTGATCAGTTCCTGCTGCGGCACCTTGCCGGTCTTGGGCTCGAACACGATGCGCACGGGCGCATCCTTGCTCGACTCGTCGCGCACCACGTCCAGCACGCCCAGCACCGTGGCCTTGAGCTGCGTCTGCTCCTGCGACAGCGCCTTCTTGCCGGCTTTCACCTTGGGATTGGTGAGTTCCTCGATCTCTTCGAGCACCTTCTGGGCGGACACGCCGGGCGGCAGCTCGGTGACCACCATCTGCCACTGGCCGCGCGCGAGGTCCTCGATCTTCCAGCGCGCGCGCACCTTCAGGCTGCCGCGGCCCGTGCGGTAGGCGTCCTGGATGTCGCCGGGGCTGCTGATGATCTGCCCGCCCCCCGGATAGTCCGGGCCCGGCACCATCGCGGCGAGTTCCTCGTCGGCGAGCTTCGGGTTCTTCACCAGCGCCACGCAGGCGTCGGCGATCTCGCGCAGGTTGTGGCTCGGGATCTCGGTGGCCAGGCCGACGGCGATGCCGCTCGCGCCGTTGAGCAGCGCGAACGGCAGGCGCGCGGGCAGTTGCCGCGGCTCCTCCGTCGAGCCGTCGTAGTTGGGCACGAAATCGACCGTGCCCTGGTCGATCTCATCGAGCAGTAGGCTGGCGATGCGCGTGAGCCGCGCCTCGGTGTAGCGCATGGCCGCGGCACCGTCGCCGTCGCGGCTGCCGAAGTTGCCCTGGCCGTCGATGAGCGGGTAGCGCTGGCTGAAATCCTGCGCGAGCCGCACCAGCGCATCGTAGGCCGACTGGTCGCCGTGCGGATGGAAGCGGCCCAGCACGTCGCCGACCACGCGGGCGCTCTTCACGGGCTTGGCCGGCACGTTGCGGGTCGGCCCGCCGTAGGCCAGGCCCATGCGCTCCATCGCGAAGAGGATGCGGCGCTGCACCGGCTTCATGCCGTCGCACACGTCCGGCAGCGCGCGGCCCTTCACCACGGAGAGCGCGTACTCCAGGTAGGCGCGCTGCGCATAGCCGGCCAGGCCCAGGTGGTCGCCGGACGCGGGCTGGGAGAAGTCGAGGGTGGGTTGGTCGTTGTCGCTCATGCGTCGGGAAGGATGGAAAGAGGAACGCGGCGGACGGTGCGCCGCGGTGTCGTTCGAAAGATCAGGGCGCGCCCTGGACCACGGGTGCCGCCAGCTCCATGCGCACCCGGCCGGCCGCGGCGCCGCGCCCCGCTGCCACCGGCGCCGGAGCGGCCGCCGCGGGCTTGAGCAGGGCATAGAGCCCCAGCACGCTCTTCACGTAATTCTGCGTCTCGCGGTAGGCGGGAATGCGGCGGCCGGCGCGCTGCACGGCGCCCTCGCCCGCGTTGTAGGCGGCCAGCGCCAGATCCAGCCGGCCCTCGAAGAGATCGATCAGGTGGCGCAGGTAGCGCGCGCCGGCCGCGATGTTCGTGCCCGGGTCGGTGAGCTTCTGCTCCACCGAACGCCTGGCCTCGCGCGCCACGCCGAAGCGTTCGGCCGTGGCCGGCATCACCTGCATGAGCCCCACGGCGCCGCGCGGCGACACTGCCTGCGGATCGAACCCCGATTCGGTCGCGATCACGGCCTGCAGCAGTTCGTAGTCGAGCCCGTGCTGGTTCGCCGAGGCGCGCAGGAAATGCTTCACGCGCTTGACCTCGGGGGCGATGTCGAAATAGGCCAGGCGCCGCGCGCCCTCCGGCGTGGCTGCCGGCGCCACACCGGGCGGCACCAGGCCCGTGCCCGTGGAGCGCCCGTCCCTGGTCGAGTCGAACACGTCGCCGCGGAAGAACAGGCTGTAGCGCTCGTCGATGCGCTCGGCCGCGAAATGCGTCACGCCGCGCTCGTCCACGTAGGCCCAGAGGTCCGCATGGGCGGATTGCAGCGGCAGCCACAGCGCGAGCCCCAGCGCGGCCATCCGCGCGCCCGCCGCCAGCTGCCGCCGCAGCCGGGCCCCCGCCGTGCCATCCGCCACGCGCTGCGCCGCCATGGCTCAGATATCCACTTCCACGGCGTCGCCGTGCAGTTCCATCAGCTCGCGCCGCGCGGCCGCCTCGCCCTTGCCCATGAGCTTGGTGATGAGGCCCTCGGTTTCGGCGAAGCCCAGGTCGCCCAGCTGCACGGGCAGCAGGCGGCGGGTGTCGGGGTTGAGCGTGGTCTCCCAGAGCTGCTCGGCATTCATCTCGCCCAGCCCCTTGAAGCGGCTGATCTGGCACTTCTCGCGCGCCACGCCGTCCTTGGCGCACTTGTCGAGGATCGCCTCCAGCTCGCCGTCGTCCAGTGCATAGACCTTCGAGGCCGGCTTCTTGCCGCGCGCCGGCACGTCCACGCGGTAGAGCGGCGGACGCGCCACGTAGATGTGGCCGGTCTCGATCAGCTTGGGGAAGTGACGGAAGAACAGCGTGAGCAGCAGCACCTGGATGTGGGATCCATCGACGTCGGCATCCGACAGGATGCAGACCTTGCCGTAGCGCAGGCCGGAGAGGTCCGGCGTGTCGTCGGGGCCGTGCGGGTCCACGCCCAGCGCCACGGAGATATCGTGGATCTCGGTGTTGGCGAACAGCCGGTCGCGGTCCACCTCCCAGGTATTGAGCACCTTGCCGCGCAGCGGCAGCACGGCCTGGCATTCCTTGTCCCGGCCCATCTTGGCGCTGCCCCCGGCGGAGTCGCCCTCCACCAGGAACACCTCGTTGTGCGACAGGTCGCGGCTCTCGCAGTCGGTGAGCTTGCCGGGCAGCACGGCCACGCCGGAGCCCTTCTTCTTCTCGACCTTCTGCCCGGCCTTCTGGCGCGTCTGCGCGGCCTTGATGGCGAGCTCGGCGAGCTTCTTGCCGTAGTCCACGTGCTGGTGCAGCCACAGCTCGAGCGCGGGCCGCACGTAGCTCGAGACCAGCCGGACGGCATCGCGCGAATTGAGTTTTTCCTTCACCTGGCCCTGGAACTGCGGATCCAGCACCTTGGCCGAGAGCACGTACGAGGCGCGCGCGAACACGTCCTCGGGCAGCAGCTTCACGCCCTTGGGCAGCAGCGAGTGCAGCTCGATGAAGCTCTTGACCGCCTGGAACAGGCCGTCGCGCAGGCCCGCGTCGTGCGTGCCGCCTGCGCTGGTGGGAATCAGGTTGACGTAGCTCTCGCGCACGGGCGCGCCCTCGTCGGTGAAGCCCACGCACCATGCGGCGCCCTCGCCTTCGGCGAAGCTCTCGTTGTGCCGGTCGGCATAGCCCTCGCCCTCGAAGAGCGGTATCACCGGGTCGGCCGACAGGCTCTGGCCCAGGTAGTCGCGCAGGCCGCCCTTGTATTGCCAGGTCTGCGTCTCCTTGGTCTTTTCGTTGACCAGCGACACGGTCACGCCCGGCATCAGCACGGCCTTGCTGCGCAGCAGGTGGACCAGTTCGCCCATCGGCAGCGCGGTCGACTCGAAATACTTGCCGTCCGGCCACACGCGCACCGTGGTGCCCTGGCGGCGTTCGCCCGCGGCCAGGGGCCGTGCCGTGAGCGGCTCGGTGACGTCGCCGCCCTCGAACACGAGGCGTGCGATCTGCCCGTCGCGGTGCGTGGTGGCCTCCAGCCGCAGCGCCAGGGCGTTGGTGACCGAGACGCCCACGCCGTGCAGGCCGCCCGAGAAGCTGTAGGCACCGCCCTTGCCCTTGTCGAACTTGCCGCCGGCATGCAGGCGCGTGAAGACCAGCTCGATCACCGGCGCCTTCTCCTCGGGGTGCAGGCCGAACGGAATGCCGCGCCCGTCGTCCTCGATGCCGACGGAGCCGTCGGCGAACAGCGTGACCTTGATGCGCTTGCCGTGCCCGGCCAGGGCCTCGTCGGCCGCGTTGTCGAGCACTTCCTGGATGATGTGCAGCGGGTTGTCCGTGCGCGTGTACATGCCCGGCCGCTGCTTCACGGGCTCCAGGCCCTTGAGCACGCGGATCGAACCTTCGGAATAGTCGCTGGGCGAAACGGAAGAGGGTTTGGCTGCCATGGGCGCGGATTGTAGTGCGGCGTGCCCGGCGGCACTGGATGGAAAGACAGCCACCCGCCTGCCGCACGGGTTAACCCGCATTCCGCGGCGAGCGCCGGCGGACGCTTTTGGCTACATTCGATGGATGTCCTCCGAAACCCCGAAGCTCTCCATGGTGCAGGTCCTGGCCTGCGGCGCGGCCGTCGTCACGCTCTCCATGGGCATCCGCCACGGCTTCGGCCTGTGGCTGCAGCCCATCACGCAGGACATGGGCTGGACCCGCCAGACGTTCGCGCTCGCGCTCGCCGTGCAGAACCTCGCCTGGGGCCTGTTCGGCATCTTCGCGGGCATGGCGGCCGACCGCTTCGGGGCCTTCCGCGTGCTGATCGCGGGGGCAGTGCTCTACGCCCTCGGGCTGGCCGGCATGGCGCTGTCGCCCACGCCCCTGCTGTTCGCCCTCACGGCCGGCGTGCTGATCGGCGCGGCGCAGGCGGGCACCACCTACGCCGTGATCTACGGCGTGCTGGGCCGCCAGATCGCGCCCGAGAAGCGCTCCTGGGCCATGGGCGTGGCCGCGGCGGCCGGCTCATTCGGGCAGTTCCTGATGGTGCCCGTGGAGGGCCAGCTGATCGCCCGCCTGGGCTGGCAGGAATCGCTGCTCGCCCTCTCGGCCATGGTGATGCTCATCGTGCCGCTGGCCTTCGGCCTGCGCGAGCCGGGCTTCGGGCGCCGCGCCGCAGGCACTCCCGCAGCGCCGCGCAGCCAGACCGTGGGCGAGGCCCTGTCCGAAGCGCTGCGCTACCCCAGCTTCCTGCTACTCACGGCCGGGTACTTCGTGTGCGGCTTCCAGGTGGTGTTCATCGGCGTGCACATGCCCAGCTACCTCAAGGACCACGGCCTCTCGCCCCAGGTGGCGAGCTACGCGCTGGCCCTGATCGGCCTCTTCAACGTCTTCGGCACCTACATCGCCGGCACCCTGGGCCAGCGCATGGCGCGCCGGCACATCCTGGCCTTCATCTATTTCGCCCGCGCGGTGGCGATCACCGTGTTCCTGCTCGCGCCGCTCACCCCCGTCTCGGTGTACGTGTTCTCCGCGGTGATCGGGTTCCTGTGGCTGTCCACCGTGCCGCCCACCAACGCCACGGTGGCGCAGATCTTCGGTGTGCAGCACCTCTCGATGCTGGGCGGGTTCGTGTTCTTCAGCCACCAGATCGGCAGCTTCCTGGGCGTCTGGCTGGGCGGCTACCTCTACGACCGCACGGGCAGCTACGACGTGGTCTGGTACCTCGCCATCGCCTTGGGGCTGGTGGCCGGCCTCATCAACCTGCCGGTGCGCGAATCGCCGATCGCGCGCACGCCGGTCCGGACGGGCGCCCCCGCCTGAGGCGCAGCATGCCCACGGCTTCCGCCCCTTTGCCTCCCCCTTCCTCCCGGCGCCCCGGCTGGAAGCGGTGGCTGCCCTGGACCCTCGCGGCCGCCGTGGCGCTGTCCGCCGCCTTCACGCTCTATGCGGAGCCCGGCTTCGTGGTGATGATGGCGGACCAGGTCTGGTCCTGTTTCTGAACTCCCGCCGCGGCACGTCCGCCGCAATCCCTGCCTCCTCTCTCCCGCGCTCCTCCCTTGATGCACCGTCCCGGCCCGCCACCCCATGCCGCGCTGCACGGCCACGACGTGCCGTCCGAATGGATCACGCGCTGGGCCCACCTGGTGCCGCCGCGCGGCCACGTGCTGGACGTGGCCTGCGGCAGCGGCCGGCACCTGCGCTGGTTCCATGCGCGCGGCCATGCCGTGAGCGGCGTGGACCGCTCCGCCGAAGCGATCGATCCGCTCACGCCGCTGGGGGAACTCATCCATGCGGACATCGAACAGGGCCCCTGGCCCTTCGCCGGGCGCCGCTTCGACGCCGTGGTGGTGACCCACTACCTCTGGCGCCCCCTGCTGCCCGCCCTCGCGGCCAGCGTCGCGCCCGGCGGCGTGCTGCTGTACGAAACCTTCGCGCGCGGCAACGGGACCGTGGGCCGGCCGTCGCGGCCGGAGTTTCTGCTGGAGCCCGGGGAACTGCTGGCGGCCTTCCCCGGTCTCAGGGTGGTCGCCTACGAGGACGGCTTCCTGCCGTCTCCGGAGCGGTTCGTGCAGCGCCTCGCGGCCGTCCGGGAAGCGCCCGGCGACGGGCCACCCCGCCACCCCCTCGTGCCTCCCGCCTCCGGTTAACCCCCCGGCCGGGCCGGTTACACACTCGTTAGAATGCTCTTTTACCGTTTTCCTTCGTGGACATGACCTCTTCCAGCGCCACCCTCACCGGCAGCATCGTCGCCCTCGTCACCCCCATGCACGAGGACGGCAGCGTGGACTACCCCACCCTGCGCAAGCTGATCGACTGGCATGTCGCCGAAGGCACCGACTGCATCGGCGTGGTGGGCACCACCGGCGAATCGCCCACCGTCAATGTCGAGGAGCACTGCGAGATCATCCGCGTGGCCGTCGAGCAGGCCGCCAGGCGCGTGCCCATCATGGCCGGCTGCGGCGCCAACTCCACGGCCGAGGCCATCGAGCTCGCCCGCTTCGCCAAGAAGGTGGGCGCCGACACGCAGCTGCAGGTCGTCCCCTACTACAACAAGCCCACGCAGGAGGGCCAGTACCGGCACTTCAAGGCGATCGCCGAGGCCGTGGGCGACCTGCCCACCGTCCTCTACAACGTGCCCGGCCGCTCCGTCGCCGATATGCAGCACGACACGGTGCTGCGCCTGGCCCAGGTGCCGGGCATCATCGGCATCAAGGAAGCCACCGGCAACATCGAGCGCGCGCAGTGGCTGATCCGCGAGGTGCCCGAAGGCTTCGCCGTCTATTCGGGCGATGACCCCACCGCCGTGGCCCTCATGCTCTGCGGCGGCCAGGGCAACATCAGCGTCACCGCCAACGTGGCGCCCCGCCTGATGCACGAACTCTGCGTGGCCGCCCTGGCCGGCGACGTGCGCCGGGCCATGGAGATCCAGTTCCGGCTGCTGCCGGTCCACAAGCAGCTCTTCGTCGAGGCCAACCCCATCCCCGTGAAGTGGGCCATGCAGCGCATGGGCCTGTGCGGCGGCACCATGCGCCTGCCCATGACCCCCCTTTCCCAGGGCAGCGAATCCGTGGTGGAAGGCGCGCTGCGCTCCGCCGGCCTGCTGTGAGGCACGCCCTCGCCTGCCTGCGCCCCGCCTTTTCCACCGCAGCCCGCCTCCAGAGACTCCCTCAAAGGATTTTTGCGTGAACGCTATCAACCGCCTGGGCCTGCTGGGCCTTGCCATGGCCTTGTCCGCCTGCTCCACGTCCATCCTGGACAACGACAAGATCGACTACAAGAGCGCCACCAAGGGCTCGACCCTCGAAGTGCCGCCCGACCTGACGCAGCTGTCGCGCGATTCGCGCTACACGGTGGCGGGCGGCGTGGTGTCGGCCGCGGCCTTCGAGGCCGGCCAGGCGCAAAGGCAGCCCGGCACGGTCAATGCCGCCGCCAAATCGCTGGGCGACGTGCGCATCGAGCGCGACGGCAACCAGCGCTGGCTGGTGGTGAAGCGCCC
The DNA here is from genome assembly GCF_042847045.1 of Acidovorax sacchari. NCBI lineage: Bacteria > Pseudomonadati > Pseudomonadota > Betaproteobacteria > Burkholderiales > Comamonadaceae > Acidovorax > Acidovorax sacchari. Next base: position 1,517,755 of record NZ_AP035783.1, on the reverse strand, counting down.
CGCCGATGCGCTCTGGGAGCCGGTGCGCGACTTCTGGAACGAAAACGGTTTCGTGCTCACGATCGACCAGCCCAACCTCGGCATCATGGAAACCGACTGGGCCGAGAACCGCGCCAAGCTGCCGCAGGACATCATCCGCTCCACCATCGGCAAGATCTTCGACTCCGTCTATTCCACGGGCGAGCGCGACAAGTTCCGCACCCGCCTGGAGCGCGGCGCCGACGGCTCCACCGAGATCTACATCAGCCACCGCGGCATGGTCGAGGTCTACACCACCTCCCAGAAGGACAGCACCATCTGGCAGCCCCGCCCGGTCGATCCTGAACTGGAAACCGAATTCCTGCGCCGCCTGATGGTCAAGCTCGGCGTGAGCCAGGAAGAGTCCCGCGCCGTGGCGGCCGCTCCGATCCAGCCGCCGCCGACCGCACGCATCGGCCGGGTGGGCAACGCGCCCGTGGTGGAGCTCGACGAGAGCTTCGACCGCGCATGGCGCCGCGTCGGGCTGGCGCTCGACCGCACGGGCTTCACCGTCGAGGAGCGCGACCGCGCCCAGGGTGTGTACTCCGTGCGCTATGTCGAGCCCACCGAGAAGAAGGACCCCGGCTTCTTCGCCAAGCTGCTGGGCCGCTCGGCTGATGCCGCGCCGCCCGTCAAGTACCGCATCCAGGTGCGCACCGAAGGCGGCAAGAGCACGGTCGCGGTGCTCAATGCCGCGGGTGCACCCGAGAGCTCGGCCAACGCGGACCGCATCGTCCGCGTGCTCGCCGACGACCTGAAGTGACCGGCGTTGCCGCCTGCTGAGGAGCGACGGACCGCGTGCTGCGCTTCAAGAACCTGGGCAGCGGCAGCTCGGGCAATGCCACCATCGTCGAGGGGCGCTGCGGCACGCAGGTGCGGCGCCTGCTCGTCGATTGCGGGCTGGGTCCGCGTCAGCTGGCCGGCCGCCTCGGCGAGGCCGGCCTCGCGATCGACGACATCGACGCGATCTTCATCACCCACGAGCATTCCGACCACGTGGCCGGCCTGCAGAAGATCGCCCTGCGCCACCGCATTCCCGCCTGGATGAGCCACGGCACCCATGAGGCCATCGGCGCGCCGGACCTGGACGGGCTGCTGCACCTCACCGCGGACGGCGAATCCATCGACCTGGGTGCGTTCGAGGCCCGCCCCTTCACCGTGCCGCACGATGCGCGCGAGCCGCTGCACCTGCGCTGCAGCGACGGAGCCACCCACATCGGTTTGCTCACGGACCTGGGCCATGCCACGGAGCATGTGCTTGCCCACCTGCGCGGTTGCCATGCCCTACTGCTGGAGAGCAACCACGACCGCGAGATGCTCTCCGTCTCCAGCTATCCCGCCTTCCTGAAGCGGCGCATCGGCGGCGCCTACGGGCACCTGGGCAACCACGTGGCGGCGGAGATCCTGCGCGCGGTGCGGCACGATGGCCTGCGCAGCGTGGCCGCGGCCCACCTCAGCGCCCAGAACAACCGCCCGGACCTCGCCCGTGCCGCGCTCGCCGAGGCCATCGGCTGGGAACCTGCCCGTATCGAGGTGGCGGACCAGCGCAGCGGCACCGCCTGGATCGGCGGGTGGGCCTGACATTCTCCTGAGCGGGCCGAAAAAAAAGCCCCGACCTTGCGGTACGGGGCTTTCGTGCCGGCCTTTCGCCGCAGGCTGGTGGCCCGGCGGCGGGAGGCGGTGTGGCAGCTTACTTGGCGGCGGAAGCACCACCTGCTGCAGCGGCTGCAGCGGCGTCTGCAGCGGCCTTGGCGGCATCGCTGGCGGGAGCGGAGGCTTCTGCAGCAGCGGCTGCGGCAGGAGCCGAAGCGTCGGAAGCAGGTGCTTCGGCCGGTGCGGGCACGGGAGCGGGAGCCGGGGCCGGAGCTTCGACGGGAGCCGGGGCCGGAGCCGGGGCTTCTTCCTTCTTGCCGCAGGCGGCGAGAGCGACGGACGCGACCAGGGCAGCCAGAACGAGAGAGTTCTTCATTTCGGTTTTTTCCTATGGGACAGACGGATCTTGGAATTTGCCGCCACGCCGCCCTCTTTCAGCGATGCGCTTTGGCCGGGCGCGATGCACCCCGTGGCGCTTGAAGTGCGCTATGCACTCCCAGACAGCAACCGCAAATTATAGGGAGATTGCGTCAATACGGACGAACACCGACAGCCCGGGCTGAGCGATGTCATAGTCCGAGCGTCGTCGCGGGAAAGGCAGGCGTGCTGCGCCGCAGCCATTCGTCCAGTGCCTGCCGGACCTGCACGCGGCGCTCGGGCTCGCTGCCGGCCACGCCGGTGCAGCGCTCTGCATCCAGCCTCTGCAGCACCCAGCGGCCGGACCACAGCACGCCGGGCAGCTCCTGCCGCTCCCTCGCGGGCGCCTTGCGGCATTCCACGATGTGGTCCCAGGTGCCACGCCAGCGCACGAAGCGCGCATGGCGCCGGACCACCTCGTCGTAGCTGGCGGCCAGCAGCGTCATCCGGCGCCCCCGCGCAGCCCATGCATGCAGCGAGGCCTCCACGTCGCGGTCCCCCAGCGGCCAGTCGTGGAAGTCGAAATCGCACAGCACCAGTTCCTGCCAGCCCTCGCGGGCGGCGCACGCCAGGGCGGCGCGCACCCCGCCGTCGAAGTCGCGCCGACCCTCGAAACGGCCGGACGGCAATGGCGCCTCGCCACTCGGGGCCTGGGAGAAATCCATGGACGACCTCCTTGTTCGAACCGCGCGGCAGTCCGCGCCAAAGGCTCCGCGGGCGGCGAGCAGCCTGCCCGGCCTATCCAGCGGGCGTCGCGTGCACCCAGCCGGCGTCGCACCACGACGCCAGCAGTTCCAGCGCATCCTCGCTGGCCCGCGCCATGTCGCGCGCGGCGAGTTCGCGCCGGTCGGCCAGGCGCCGCATGAGCGTGGCGTCCCGGCCGCCGGCGAGATAGCTCTCGCCGTTGATGAAGACATGGCGCGCGTCGTACATCATGCGCGTGCGCCGGTCCAGGCGCACACCCTGTGCCACGTCCGCATCCGGATCCCCGGGCTCGAACCAGACGTTGGGCTTGGGCTCGGTCAGGCTCTCGCCCAGCGCGCGCTCCACGGCCAGCGGCTCGGCCAGGGCCCGCGCCAGGGCATCGCGCGCGAAGTCCAGCAGCGCGGCGGGAATCTCCCCGGGGCGGTCCGCCGCATCCTGAGCGGGATCACGGTACAGGTGCGGCGAGAGCGCGCCCTCTTCCTCCGGCCCGTCCGACAGGCGGGTGAGCAGGTCCTGCGCGAGGCCCGTGCGCGACGGCGAACGGAAGCCGATGGAATAGGTCATGCACTCGCCCTCGGCGATGCCGTCGTGCGCCCAGCGCGGCGGCAGGTAGAGCATGTCGCCAGGCTCCAGCACGAACTCCTGCTCGGGCTCGAAATTCTCCAGGATCTTGAGCGGGATGCCGTCCTTGAGCGCGAGGTCCTTCTGCCGCCCGATGCGCCAGCGCCGCCGGCCATGGGCCTGCAGCAGGAACACGTCGTAGCTGTCGAAGTGCGGCCCCACGCCGCCGCCGTCGGTGGCGTAGCTGATCATCAGGTCGTCCAGCCGGGCCTGCGGCACGAATCGGAACTGCTGCAGCAGCGCATGCACGGCATCGTCGTGCAGGTCCACGCCCTGTACCAGCAGCGTCCAGTCGGGTGTGGCGAGGGGGGGCAGCGCGCGGCGCGCGAAGGGGCCGTGCCGCAGGCTCCAGCCCCCCTTCTTCTGCTGCACCAGGCGGGACTCCACGGTCTCCCGGGCGGCCAGCGCGAAAAGCTCCGCGCGGCCCACGGGCGGGGTGAACCGGGCGATGGCCTGGCGCACCAGCAAGGGCTTTTTCTGCCAATGGCGGCGCATGAATTGCGCGGGGGTGATTCCGCCCAGCAGGGCGAGGGGGGTGTGGGTATCCATGGGGAAAGCGGAAGGCGCACGCGCCGATGGCGCGGCCGGTGGACGAACTGCGACAATTCTCCTATGGAAATCAACCAACAATGCGTGGTCGCCTTGACCTGGATCCTGAAAGACACATTGGGCGAGGAGCTGGACGTGCTCGATGACCCGGTGGAATTCCTCGTCGGCGGCGACGACCTGTTCGCCCGCATCGAAGAGGCGCTGCAGGGCCACACAACGGGCGACACCCTCGCGCTGCACCTGGAACCCGAGGAGGCTTTCGGCGACTACCAGGACCAATTGCTGTTTCTCGAACCCCGCAGCCGCTTCCCGGCAGACATCGAGGAAGGCATGACCATCGAGGGCAGTGCCCTGCCCGAAGGCTCCAACCCGGACGCGCCGCGGGACGTGCTCTACACCGTGACCCAGCTCTACCCCGAGCACGTGGTGCTGGATGGCAACCATCCGCTCGCCGGCATCGCGCTGCGCCTGCACCTCACCGTGCAGGGCGTGCGGGAAGCCACGGAGGAGGAAATCGGACGCGGCACCGCCGGCACCGGCTTCTTCCGCATCCAGCCGCCGGACACGGACACGGACGCGCCGCTGCTGCACTGAACCGCAGACGCACGCCCATGAAAAAAGGACCCGAGGGTCCTTTTTCCGTTGAGGGCGTGCCGCGGCGGCTGCCCTGCGGGCGCCGGTGCGTCACATGCGCGAGATCTGGCCGCCGTTCAGGCGAACGCGGTCGCCGGGGCGCAGGTCGCCGGGGGAGCCCACGTCGTAGGCGCGCTGGCCGCCCTGGTCGAGCTGTACCGTGATCCGGTATCCCTCGGCGCGGCCATCGTTGTTGCTGTTGCGGTTCTCGATCTGGTTGCCCACCACGCCGCCGCCGACGGCGCCGAGCACGGTGGCCGCCGCACGGCCGGTGCCCTTGCCCACCTGGTTGCCCAGCACGCCGCCGATCACGGCGCCGGCCACGGTGCCGACACCCACGCCGCTGTTGCCGCTGCGGCCCTGCAGCATTTCGATGTTGGTCACCGTGCCGTATTCCATGCCGGCAGGCGCGGAAGACGGGTAGCTCGAATACGTGGGCTGGCCGGGATACTGCGAACCGTAGCGCGGCTGCTCGGCGCAGGCGCCCAGGGCACCGGCGAGGGCCACGGTGGCGATCGCAGCGGTGGTGCGGGAAAACTTCAGCATGTTCGACTCCTTCTTGCGGAAATGGACAAGGCTCTGGCCCCGCCGGTCAACCCATTGGAGCATGGGGCCGGCCGCGGCACGCGACGGGCGATGGCCGCGGCCGCCGTAGGCACCATCGCCCCGGACGGATAGGACGATACCTACACCTTGCCCGTGGAGCCGTAACCGTTCTCGCCACGCGCCGTGGCCGGAAATTCCTGCACCACATTGAACTGTGCCTGCACCACCGGCACGATCACGAGCTGGGCCAGCCGCTCCATCGGCTGCAGGGTGAAGGCGGTGTCGCTGCGGTTCCAGGCGCTGACCATCAACTGTCCCTGGTAATCGCTGTCGATGAGGCCGACCAGGTTGCCCAGCACGATGCCGTGCTTGTGGCCCAGGCCCGAGCGCGGCAGGATCAGCGCGGCGTAGCCCGGGTCCTTCAGGTAGATGGCGATGCCCGTGGGCACGAGCTGCCAGGCGTTGGGCTCCAGGGTCAGCGGGGCATCCAGGCAGGCCCGCAGGTCGAGGCCGGCACTGCCGGGCGTGGCGTAGGCGGGCAACTGCTCCGCCATGCGCGCGTCGAGGATCTTGACGTCGATTTTCACAAATGCTTTCAATCAATGATGCGAGGGCGCAACACTCCGGGGTACCAGCCCCCGGCGCGCCATCCCGGCGAGACCTTCAGGCCGCTGCCAGCCGGCGGGCGATGTCCGCCACGAGCTGCTGCGCCAGTTCGCGCTTGGTGGCGCGGGGCAGCGTGCGGTGGCCTTCGGCGTCCACCAGCAGCAGGGCATTGTCGTCCTGTCCGAAGGTCTCGGGACCGATGTTGCCGACCAGCAGGGGCACGCCTTTGCGTGCGCGCTTGGCCGTGGCGTGCTCCAGCAGGTGGTCGCTCTCGGCCGCGAAGCCCACGCAGTAGAGCGCCCCGCCGCGCGCGCGGTCGGAGGCCGCGATGGTCGCCAGGATGTCGGGGTTCTCCACGAAGGCGAGCGCCGGGACGGCTCCCGAACCGTCCTTCTTGATCTTGCGCGTGGCGGCTTCCGCCGGGCGCCAGTCCGCGACGGCCGCTGTCGCCACGAAGATGGATGCCTGCGGGGCGAGCGCGGTGCAGGCCTGCAGCATGTCCCTCGCCGACCGCACGTCCACGCGGCGCACGCCACGCGGCGTGGGCAGGTGCACGGGGCCGGCGACCAGATCCACATCGGCTCCCGCCTCGCGGGCCGCACGCGCGATGGCGAATCCCATCTTGCCGCTCGAGAGGTTGGTGATGCCGCGTACCGGGTCGATCGCCTCGAAGGTCGGTCCGGCCGTGACCAGCACGCGATGCCCCGCGAGCAGCCTCGGCGCGAAGAAGGCCGTCAGTTCCTCCAGCAGCTCCGCGGGTTCCAGCATGCGGCCGTCGCCCGTCTCGCCGCAGGCCTGGTCGCCCGTGCCCACGCCCAGCACCACGGCGCCGTCGGCAGCGACCTGCGCCAGGTTGCGCTGCGTGGCGGGGTGTGCCCACATCTCGCGGTTCATCGCCGGCGCGAGCAGCAGCGGCACGCGCTGCGCGGGCCGTGCGAGGCACAGCAGGCTGAGCAGTTCGTCGGACCGGCCCTGCGCCAGCCGGGCGACGAAATCGGCACTGCAGGGGGCGATCAGGATCGCATCCGCCTCGCGGCCCAGGTTGATGTGCGGCATGTTGTTGGGCTCGCGCGCGTCCCACTGCGAGGTGTAGACCGCGCGGCCCGTGAGCGCCTGCATGGTGACGGGCGTGATGAACCGCTCGGCCGCCTCGGTCATGACCACCTGCACGGTGGCGCCGGCCTTGGCGAGCAGGCGCACCAGCTCGGCCGATTTGTAGCAGGCGACGCCGCCCGAAAGGCCCAGGAGAATGTGTTTGCCCGCCAGTTCGTTCATGGGCGAGCAATTTAGCAGACGCCCCGCCACGGTGCAGGGGGAAGGCGCCGGGGCGGCCGGGCGTGGATGGGCCGGCCTCTATAATCCCGATTTCCCACCACCATAAAAAGACATGACCAAATTTGTCTTCGTCACCGGCGGTGTGGTGTCTTCCCTGGGCAAGGGAATCGCCTCAGCCTCCCTTGCTGCGATCCTCGAATCGCGCGGCCTCAAAGTCACCCTCATCAAGCTCGACCCGTACATCAACGTGGATCCGGGCACCATGTCCCCGTTCCAGCACGGCGAAGTGTTCGTCACCGACGACGGCGCCGAGACCGACCTCGACCTCGGCCACTATGAGCGTTTCATCGAAACGCGCATGAAGAAGACCAACAACTTCACCACGGGCCGCATCTACCAGTCCGTGCTGGAGAAGGAGCGCCGCGGCGACTACCTGGGCAAGACGGTGCAGGTGATCCCGCACGTCACCAACGAGATCCAGGAATACGTCAAGCGCGGCGCGGGCATCGGAACCGACGACGCGGTGGACGTGGCCATCGTAGAGATCGGCGGCACGGTGGGCGACATCGAATCCCTGCCCTTCCTCGAAGCCGTGCGCCAGATGAGCCTGCGCATGGGACCGAACAATTCCGCGTTCGTCCACCTCACCTACCTGCCCTACATCGCGGCGGCCGGCGAACTCAAGACCAAGCCCACCCAGCACACGGTGCAGAAGCTGCGCGAGATCGGCATCCAGCCCGACGCCCTGCTCTGCCGCGCAGACCGCCGCATCCCCGACGAGGAGCGCGGCAAGATATCCCTGTTCACCAATGTGGCCGAATGGGGCGTGATCAGCATGTGGGACGTGGACACCATCTACAAGGTGCCCCGCATGCTGCACGAGCAGGGCCTGGACGGCCTGATCTGCGACAAGCTGCGCCTGAACACGCCGCCCACCAGCCTCAAGCGCTGGGACCAGCTCGTGTACGAGACCGAGCATCCGCAGGGCGAGGTCACCATCGCCATGGTGGGCAAGTACGTCGATCTGTCCGACAGCTACAAGTCGGTGAACGAGGCGCTGCGCCACGCGGGCATGAAGAACCACGTGCGCGTGAAGATCGAGCACGTCGATTCCGAGACCATCGCTCCGGGCGATGCGGCCGAGAAGCTCGCCAAGTACGATGCCATCCTGGTGCCCGGCGGCTTCGGCGCGCGCGGCGTGGAAGGCAAGATCTGCACGGCGCGCTACGCCCGCGAGCAGAAGGTGCCCTACCTGGGCATCTGCCTGGGCATGCAGGTGGCCACCATCGAATATGCGCGCCATGTGGCGGGCCTGGCGAACGCCAACAGCACCGAGTTCGACGCCGCCACGCCGCACCCCGTGATCGCGCTGATCACCGAATGGAAGGACGCCGACGGCACCATCCAGACGCGCAGCGAGACCTCCGACCTGGGTGGCACCATGCGCCTGGGCGCGCAAAGCTCCGACATCGCCTCCGGCACGCTGGCGCACGAGATCTACGGCAACATCGTCACCGAGCGCCACCGCCACCGGTACGAGGCGAACGTGAACTACCTCGACCAGCTCCGCAAGGCGGGCCTCGTGATCTCCGCGCTCACGCAGCGCGAGCAGCTCACCGAGATCGTCGAGCTCCCGCGCGAGGTGCATCCGTGGTTCATCGGCGTGCAGTTCCACCCCGAATTCAAGTCCACCCCGTGGGACGGCCATCCGCTCTTCAACGCCTTCATCAAGGCGGCGATCGAGCACCAGAAGAGCCGCCAGCCCGCACTGCCCGCCGCCGCTGCCTCCTGAGGCGCCGGCACCTCTCCCCAAGGCACCTTCCATGAAACTCTGCGGCTTCGACGCCGGCCTCGACCGGCCCTTCTTCCTCATCGCAGGTCCCTGCGTCATCGAGTCCGAACAGCTGCAGATGGACGTGGCTGGGCGCCTGAAGGAAACCACGGCGGCACTGGGCATCCCGTTCATCTTCAAGAGCAGCTTCGACAAGGCCAACCGCTCCTCGGGCACGAGCTTCCGCGGCCCCGGCCGCGAGAAGGGCCTGGAGATCCTGGCCAGGATCCGCCGCGAACTGGAGGTGCCCGTGCTGACCGACGTGCACACCGAGGACGACATCATCGAGGCCGCCAAGGTGGTGGACGTGCTGCAGACGCCGGCGTTCCTGTGCCGCCAGACCGACTTCATCCGCGCCGTGGCGCAGTCGGGCAAGCCCGTGAACATCAAGAAGGGGCAGTTCCTCGCGCCCCACGACATGAAGAACGTCATCGACAAGGCCCGCGCCGCCGCGCGCGAGAAGGGCCTGCCGGAAGACAGCTTCATGGCCTGCGAGCGCGGCGCGAGCTTCGGCTACAACAACCTCGTCTCCGACATGCGCGGCCTGGCCATCATGCGCGAGACGGGCGCGCCCGTGGTGTTCGACGCCACGCACAGCGTGCAGCTGCCGGGCGGCCAGGGCACCAGCAGCGGCGGCCAGCGCGAAATGGTGCCGGTGCTGGCGCGCGCGGCCGTGGCCGTGGGCGTGGCCGGCCTCTTCATGGAAACGCACCCCGATCCCAGCAACGCCCTCTCGGACGGTCCCAACGCGGTGCCGCTCAAGCACATGAAGGCGCTGCTGGAAACCCTGGTCGCCCTGGATTCCGTCACCAAGCGGAACGGCTTTCTCGAAAACGACTTCGCAGCCTGAGACAAACCATGAGCAGCGCCTACATCATCGCGTCCGTCACCGTCACCAACCCCGAGCAGTACAACGAGTACCGCCGCCTCAGCACGCAGGCCATGCAGGTGCATGGCGCCGAAGTGTGCGTGCGCGGGGGCCGCGTGGAAGTGCTCGAGGGCGACTGGAATCCGGGCCGCACGGTGGTCCTGAAATTCCCCACCATGGAGGCCGCCCGCGCCTTCTACGAATCCGCCGAGTATCAGCAGGCGAAGTCCGCGCGCCTGGGCGCGGCCGTCATGCGCATGGTGTGCGTCGAAGGGGTGTGAGGCCTTCCGGCCCGGCCCCGCGCCATTGCCCGCCCGCCATCCCGATGTTGCAGCCGCACGCGCGGCGCGCCTTCCTTCGGCGCCCTGCCCGTGACTGCCCCCCGTCATCAAACTCCTCAAAGGAAATCCATGAGTGCCATCGTTGATATCGTCGGCCGCGAAGTGCTGGACAGCCGCGGCAACCCCACCGTCGAGTGCGACGTGCTGCTGGAGTCGGGCGTGATGGGCCGCGCGGCCGTGCCCTCCGGCGCCTCCACCGGCAGCCGCGAAGCCATCGAACTGCGCGACGGCGACAAGAGCCGCTACCTGGGCAAGGGCGTGCTGAAGGCCGTCGAACACATCAACACCGAGATTTCCGAGGCCGTGCTGGGCCTGGATGCCTCCGAGCAGGCCTTCCTGGACAAGACGCTGATCGACCTGGACGGCACCGACAACAAGAGCCGCCTGGGCGCGAACGCCATGCTGGCCGTGTCCATGGCCGTGGCCCGCGCCGCCGCAGAGGAATCCGGCCTGCCGCTGTACCGCTACCTGGGCGGCATGGGCGGCCTGCAGCTGCCCGTGCCGATGATGAACGTCATCAACGGGGGCGCGCATGCCAACAACAGCCTGGATCTGCAGGAATTCATGATCATCCCCGTGGGCGCGCCGAGCTTCCGCGAGGCCGTGCGCTGGGGCGCGGAAGTGTTCCACGCCCTGAAGAAGATCATCAACGACAAGGGCATGAGCACCGCCGTCGGCGACGAGGGCGGTTTCGCCCCCAGCGTCGAGAACCACGAGGCCGCCATCCAGCTGATCCTGCAGGCCATCGACGCCGCGGGCTACACGGCCGGCGAGCAGATCGCCCTGGGCCTGGACTGCGCCGCCAGCGAGTTCTACAAGGACGGCCACTACGTGCTGGAAGGCGAAGGCGGCATCCGCCTGACGGCCCAGCAATGGACCGACATGCTGGCCACCTGGGTGGACAAGTACCCCATCATCTCCATCGAGGACGGCATGGCCGAAGGCGACTGGGACGGCTGGAAGCACCTGACCGAGCGCCTGGGCAAGAACGTGCAGCTGGTGGGCGACGACCTGTTCGTCACCAACACCAAGATTCTGAAGGAAGGCATCGACAAGGGCATCGGCAACTCGATCCTCATCAAGATCAACCAGATCGGCACGCTGACCGAAACCTTCGCCGCCATCGAGATGGCCAAGCGCGCGGGCTACACGGCCGTGATCTCGCACCGCTCGGGCGAGACGGAAGACTCCACCATCGCCGACATCGCGGTGGGCACCAACGCCGGCCAGATCAAGACCGGTTCGCTGTCGCGCTCGGACCGCATCGCGAAGTACAACCAGCTGCTGCGCATCGAGGAAGACCTGGGCGACATCGCCCACTACCCCGGCCGCGCTGCGTTCTACAACCTGCGCTGACCCGGGCTGAACCCGGTTCCGTACCGGCCCCGCGCCCTTCCGATCCACGTTCCCGCAGCGCCAGCGCACCATGAATCCCCGTATCGTTCCCCTGGTGCTGCTGCTCCTGCTCGTGGCCGTCCAGACGCAGCTCTGGACGGGCCGCGGCAGCATCGGCCACGTGCAGGAGATGAAGGAACGGATCGCGGCGCAGAAACAGGCCAACGACCGCGCCCGCCAGGAGAACGAGCGACTGGCTTCGGAAGTGAGCGACCTGCGCGATGGTCTCGACATGGTCGAGGAGAAGGCGCGCAGCGAACTGGGCATGGTCAAGCCCAACGAGGTCTATGTGCACGTGGCGCCCCGCTGAGCGCCTTCCCGCCACCGACATGCAAGCCCCCGCCCCGACGACCGTCACGCACATTGCCGTGCTGGGCGCGCCGGGCACGGGCGCCGCGGCGCTGGTGGCCGCAGTGCGGGAGCATGCGGCCTGGCCGGCTGCGCGGATACGCCTCGTGCTGGCGGGACTGGATCCCTGCGACGCCCCCGGGGCCTTGCAGGCACTGCGCGAGAGCGGCTGCACGCAGGCCTGGCTGATGGGGCTGGACATGCTGCCCCCGGGCGAAGCCCGTCGCCAGGAAACCCATGACGCGGCCCTGCGGGGCCTGCTGCAGGCCCTGGGCTGGGGCCACCATGTGTTCTACGGGAATGCCGATGCACGGCTGCGGCACGCACTCCTGCTGGGAGGCGCTGCCACGCCGGAACGCCTCCGGCCTCCGGGCGCTGCACGGCCTGCGCTCGCATGGTCGTGCGAGAAATGCAGCGACCCGGAATGCGAACACCGGCTGTTCCAGCGCCTGCTCACCCCTACGGCTGCGGGCTGAGCGGCGACCGCAGCGCCCCTACTGAACCGCCTTCGTTCCCGGGGCCAGTTCCGCGGCGCTGGTGAAGATCTGTGCGGCGTCCACCGCATCGAACCGGTATTGCTGTCCGCAGTACTCGCAGGCCACCTCGATCTCCCCGCGCTCGGAGAGGATGCTCTCGGCCTCTTCAGGCCCCAGGCTGCGCAGCATGGAGCTGACGCGCTCCCGGCTGCAGGTGCAGGCGAAGCGCGGGCCGTCCACCCCTTCCTTCGGCACGAAGCGCAGCAGCTTTTCCTCCCAGAAGAGGCGGCGCAGCACGGTGTCCACGTCCAGCGACAGCAGTTCCTCGCGCGTGAGGCTCGCGGCCAGCGTGGCGATGCGGTTGTAGTCCTCGTTGCGGCCGATCTGGTCCTCGTTCTCGCTATGGCTGAGCTCGGTGCCGGCGAGGTTGCCTTCCCCCTTGATGGGCATGCGCTGGATGAGCAGGCCGGCCGCCACCTTGTCGTCCGCCGCGAGCACCAGCGTGGTGTCGAGCTGCTCGGACTGCAGCATGTAGTGCTGCAGCACATCGCTGAGCTTTTCCAGCTTCTCGTGCCGGTCGCCATGCAGCGGCACCACGCCCTGGTACGGCTGCTGGCCCGGCAGCCGGTCCTTCGGGTCGAGCGTGATCGCGCAGCGCCCGCCGCCCCCGGCATTCACCATGTCGGACAGCCGCGCCCCCACGGGTACCTCGCCCTGGATGGATGCAGTGGCGCGCAGCCCGAGGTCGGATTGCACCTCGGCCACGGCCAGCTTGACCGGGCCGTGGCCGAAGACCTGCAGGACCAGCGCACCGTTGAACTTGATGTTGGACTGCATGAGCACACCGGCTGCCGCCATCTCGCCCAGCAGCTCGCGCACTTCGGGCGGGTAGGCGCCCGTGGCGCTGTTGCCGGAGCGGCGGGCGAGGATCTCGGTCCAGGCATCCGTGAGCCGGACGATCATGCCGCGCACCGGCAGGCCATCGAAGAGGAACTTGTGGAGTTCTGACACCCTGGAGTCTTTCTGCATCTGCTGTCAAATGGGCTGCGGACGCCGGGGTTCAACCCGTGCGGTGCAGCCCCGCCCGGAAACGCCGGGCATTGGCGATATAGACCTGTGCGCTCCTGCGCAGGCCTTCGATCTGTTCCGGCGTGAGCTGCCTCACGGCCTTGGCCGGACTGCCCAGTATCATCGAGCCGTCCGGGAATTCCTTGCCTTCCGTGACCAGCGCGCCCGCGCCGACGAGGCAGTTGCGGCCGATCTTCGCACCATTGAGCACCACGGCGCCGATGCCGATGAGCGACTCGTCGCCCACGGTGCAGCCATGCAGCACGACCTTGTGGCCGACCGTCACGCGCTCGCCCAGCGTCAGCGGCTGGCCCGGGTCGGAGTGCAGCACGCTGCCGTCCTGCACGTTGCTGCCCGCGCCGATGGCAAGTGTCTCGTTGTCGCCGCGCAGCACCGCGCCGAACCAGATGCTGGCATCCTCGCCGAGCACCACGTTGCCCATCACCTCCGCGCTGCCCGCGACCCAGGCCGATTCGGCCACGCGGGGGGTCATGCCGTCGAGTTCGTAAAGCGCCATCGTCTGTCTCCTGTGCATCGGTCTGCGCCGCCCAGGTCTTCCACATGGGGGCGGAAACCTAGAATTGTAGGTATGGAGCTTCGACACCGTGCCCTGCAGGTCCTGTGCCTGACCGATCCCGAGGACAAGGCGGCCCGGGCGCTGGAGTTGCACGCCTCGGCCGCGGACCATTCCCTGGACCCGCACGCCCCCGCGCCGCCGGCACCGGAGGGACTGCCCGGACGCCCTGCCCGCCCGGAACTGCGGCACCACACGGAGGTCGCCCGGCGCTCGCCCGCCACGCCGCTCGGCCGGGCCGTGCTGCTGCACGCCATCGCCCACATCGAATTCAACGCGATCAACCTGGCGCTCGATGCCGTCTGGCGCTTTTCCGGCATGCCGCCGGACTATTACCGGGACTGGCTGCGCGTGGCCGCGGAGGAAGCCTCCCACTTCCGGATGCTGCGCGCCCACCTGCGGGACATGGGCCACGACTACGGCGACTTTCCCGCCCACCAGGGGCTGTGGACCATGTGCGAGAAGACCGCACACGACATCGTGGCGCGGATGGCACTGGTGCCCCGCACGCTGGAAGCCCGCGGGCTCGATGCCACGCCGCTGATCCAGCGCAAGCTCACGCAGGTGGGCACGCCCGACGCACTGGCGGCCGTCGCCATCCTCGACGTCATCCTGCGGGAGGAAGTCGGCCACGTGGCCATCGGCAACCACTGGTACCGATGGCTGTGCGCTCGCGGCGGGCTCGACCCGGAAAGCCACTACGGCGAACTCGTACGGCGCTACGAAGCGCCGCGCCTGAAGCCCCCGTTCAACGAAGCCGCCCGCCGCCAGGCGGGCTTCAGCGAAGCGGAACTGCTCTGGCTGCAGTCCGAATGACGGGGAACAACCGGGGATACGGGGAATTTTCTACAATGGTCCCGCCCGCACCGCATGCCGCGGGGCGGCTTTCGTCCACGCATCCGGCATGCATCCCAACCCACCCACCATGACCCCTCAGGGACCGGCCGGCACCGCGCCGGGCGCCATGATCGCCCGGCAGGCGATCGTCAACGGCCAGCACTCCGTGATCGGCTACGAGCTGTTCAACCGTTCGCGCGCGGGCGTGGCGCATACCGCGGCCACCGACGTCTTCCTGGTCTTCACGGCCCTGTCGCACGCGGGCACCGAAGAGCTGGTGGGCAAGAAGCTCATCTTCGTCAATTGCACGCACGAAAGCCTGGCGGGCGGCCACCTCGAACTGGTGGACCCGGACAAGGTGGTGCTGGAGATCCCGCCGCTCGGCCATGCGGCCGCAGCCGAGGTCGGAACCCGCCTGCCGATCCTGCAGGCACTGCGCGAGCGGGGGTTCCACCTGGCCTTCAACCACACGGTGCTGGAGTCCGCCTACGCCCCCTGGCTGCCGCTGGCCGACTACATCAAGCTCGATCTCTCGCTGCTGGCGCCCGACCAGCTGGCCGTGCTCGTCAAGTACGCCGGCCGCCATTCGCGCGCCGAACTCATCGCGGAAAAGGTGGAGACCGCCCAGCAGTACGACATGGCGTCCAGCATGGGCGTGCAGCTCTTCCAGGGCTTCTGGTTCTCGCGCCCCTCGGTGGTCGAGGCCAAGCTCCTGACGCCATCGCAGACCAACATCCTCCACCTCATCAACCTCGTGCGCCAGCAGGCCAGCACCGACGAGATCGAGGAAGTCCTCAAGAAGGATGCGGGCCTGGCCTTCAACCTGATGCGGCTCATCAATTCGTCCGGCTTCGGCCTGACCCGCGAAATCACCTCGTTCCGCCAGGCGGTCATGCTGATGGGCCTCAAGAAGCTCTTCCGCTGGGCCGCGCTGCTGCTGACCGCGTCGCGGATCGGCGGCATTCCCGCGGCCGTGGGCCACACCGCCGTGGTCCGCGGGCGGCTGATGGAACTGGTCGCCCAGGAAACGCTGTCCCAGGAAGAGGCCGACCAGGCCTTCGTGGTGGGCATCTTCTCGATGCTGGACGTGATGCTCAGCATGCCCATGGAGTCCGCGGTCGGGCTGCTGCACGTGCCCGACTCCGTGGCCGCCGCCCTGCTGCGCCGCGAAGGCGTGCTCGGAGAACTGCTGCGCCTCGCCGAAGCCTGCGAGTCGAGCGACGACGCCCTCTTCGACCAGGCCGCCACCACGCTGCACCTCACCAGCCAGCAGATCAACTGGGCCCACCTGCAGGCCCTGGCCTGGGCCGACCAGATGACGGACTGAGCCGCGATGCCGCTGCCAGCCGCCGTGCCGCTCCGCTCATGCTCCCGCGCATGCCGGCCGGCGGGGTACCGGCTTGCAGGTGCCGTCCTTGGTGGTAAGGTGGCAGCCTGCCAAGGCCCCACCCGCCCGGTCATACCTTCTCTTCACGCCCATGTCGAGCAATAACGAAAACGCACCCGCTTTCGAGCCCACCCAGCCCCAGGAAGGCGCGCCGATGGACGATGGCAACCTGGCCATCATCGCGCGCCAGGCCATCGTGGACGAGCACCGCGCCGTCTTCGGCTACGAGCTCTTCGACCGCTCCACCGCCTCCGACGCGCACACCGCCGCCAGCGACGCGGCGCTTCTGTTCAATGCACTCTCCTACGCGGGCACCGAGGCCCTGGTGGGCAAGAAGACGGTCTTCATCAACTGCACGCACGAAAGCCTTGCAGGCGGGCACCTGGAACTCATCCACCCCGAGAAGGTGGTGCTGGAAGTCCCCACCCTGCCGGAGACGGCCACCGTGGAGGAGATCGAAGGCCGCCTGTCCACCCTCGAAGCCCTGCGGACCCGGGGCTTCCGCCTCGCCTTCAGCCAGAACGTGCTGCGCCGCAACTACGGCAGCTGGCTGCGGATGGCTGCCTTCGTGAAGCTCGACATGCAGGCCTTCCGGCCCGAACTGGCCGAGCCGCTCGTGAAATTCGCCCGCGCCAACAGCCAGGCCACGCTGGTGGCCGAGAAGGTGGAGACCGCCGAGCAGCACGAGCGCATGGCGGCACTCGGCGTGAAGCTGTTCCAGGGTTTCTGGTTCGCCAAGCCCGCGCTCGTGAAGGCCCAGACCATCCGGCCCTCGCAGGCCACGATCATCCAGCTCATCAACCTGGTGCGCAAGCAGGCCAGCACGGCCGAGATCGAAGACCTGCTCAAGAAGGACCCCACGCTGTCCTTCAACCTGCTGCGCTTCATCAACTCCTCGGGCTTCGGACTGTCGTGCGAGATCACCTCGTTCCGCCACGCGGTCATGATCCTCGGCCTCAAGAAGCTCTTCCGCTGGGCGGCGCTGCTGATGACCACCTCGCGCGCCGGTGGCTCCCCCCCGGCGGTGGGCCAGACGGCCGTCGTGCGCGGACGCCTGATGGAACTGCTCGCCGCCGAACTGCTGCCTCCCGAGGAGTGCGACAACGCCTTCGTGGTGGGCGTGTTCTCCCTGCTGGACACCATGCTCGGCGTACCGCTGGAAAAGGCCCTCGAATCGGTGGCCCTGCCGCAGCCGGTGGTCGATGCGCTGCTGCACAACACCGGCGTGTTCGCTCCGTTCCTCGAACTCACCAAGGCCTGCGAAAGCGGCGACGAGGTGGCCTTCGCCCGGGCCGCCGAGGCGCTGCACCTCTCGAACCGCCAGGTCAACTGGGCCCACCTGCAGGCCCTGACCTGGGCCGAAAGCCTGGGCGAGGGCTGACCAGCCGCTCTCAGTCGAGCTGGATGCGGGCCGCGCGGATGATCGCGGCATTGCCCTGGGATTCCCGGGCGATCTCCCGCGCGAAGTCCGCGGACGCACCGCCCAGGGGCACATTGCCCGTCGCCACCAGCCTGGCGCGCAGTTCCGGCCATGCCAGGGCCTTGTTGATCTCGGCATTGAGCCGCTCCAGGATCGCGGCCGGCGTCTTGCCCGGCGCGAAGATGCCGAACTGCGAGCTCAGGTTGGCCGCCGGCATCCCCAGCTCGGCCAGGGTGGGCGTGCCGGGCAGGCCATCCACGCGCTGCGGCGACCCCACGGCGAGGGCGCGCAGCTTGCCGCCCTGGATGTGCTGGGCGACCGCCGGACCCGCGTTGGTGGAGAGGATCTCGAACTGGCCACTCAGCGCATCGTTGAGCTGCTGGCCGCCGCCCTTGTAGGGCACGTGCGTGATCTTCGCCCCGGACGCCTGCATGATCTGCTCGAGCATGATGTGGCCGAGGGACGCCTGCCCCGAGGTCGCCCAGCGCACCTCCCCGGGCCGCGCCTTGGCCTGCGCGACCAATGCGGGGAAATCCCGGGCGGTGCAGGCAGGCGTGGCCAGCAGGAGCACCGGTGACACCATCACGCTGGCCACGGGGGCGATGTCACGGACGGGATCGAACGGCAACCGGCCCAGGTGCGGGCTCAGCACCAGCGGGCTGATCGACGAAAAGCCCAGCGTATGGCCGTCCGCGGGGGCC
Organism: Acidovorax sacchari; assembly: GCF_042847045.1. Classification (NCBI taxonomy): domain Bacteria; kingdom Pseudomonadati; phylum Pseudomonadota; class Betaproteobacteria; order Burkholderiales; family Comamonadaceae; genus Acidovorax; species Acidovorax sacchari. The sequence goes on along the minus strand of NZ_AP035783.1, from coordinate 1,499,546 downwards.
TTGGCTACCGCATCCATGGCGATGGCGCCACCCGCCCCCGCCTTGTTGTCCACGATGACGGGCGTACCCAGTTGCGCCGAGAGCCGGTCTCCGAGGGCGCGCGCCACGACGTCGCTCACACCGCCGGCCGGGTAGGCCACGATGATGCGGATGGGCCGGGAGCCAGGCCAGTCCGCCATGGAACCCTGCGCCAGCCCACGGGCCGGGGCCAGGGCAGCCGCGGCCAGCGGGGCCGAGGCACACAAAAGGAGCGCGCGCCTGCGCGACAACGAATCGATCATCGGAACCACCGTTTCAGGAAACACGAAAAAAGACGGGAAGGGATGCGGAACGCAGCGGCGATTGTGCTCGCCGCCGGGCGCGGACCGGCCCTCAGCCCCGGGGATGGTGCTGGGCATGCAGCGCCTTGAGCCGCTCCCGCGCCACGTGGGTGTAGATCGTGGTGGTGGAAATGTCCGCATGCCCCAACAGCAGCTGGACCACCCGCAGGTCCGCGCCGTGGTTGAGCAGGTGCGTGGCGAAGGCATGGCGCAGCGTGTGCGGCGACAGCGGCACGGTGATCCCGGCCGCCTGGGCATGTTTCTTCACGACCACCCAGAACATGGCGCGCGTCATGCCGGCACCGCGCCGGGTCACGAACAGGTCGTCGGTCTGCTGCCCTGCCAGGATGTCCGCGCGGGCCTCACCCAGGTACCGCTGCATCCATTGCGCCGCGACCTCCCCGAAGGGCACGAGGCGCTCCTTGCCGCCCTTGCCCATCACCCGCAGCACGCCCTCGGCCAGGCCGGCGTGGTAGGTCTTCAGGGTGACGAGCTCGGTCACACGCAGGCCGCTGGCATACATGAGCTCCAGCATCGCGCGGTCGCGCAGGCCCAGGGAGGTGGACGTATCGGGGGCCTGCAGGAGGGCCTCGACCTGCGCGGCCGACAGGGTCTTGGGCACCCGCAGCGGTTGCCGCGCCGCCTGCAGGCGCACGGTGGGATCGGCGGCGATGCGGCGCTCGCGCAGCGCCCACTGGAAATACCGCCGCAACACGGTCAACCGGCGGTTGGCCGACGTGGCGCGCGTTTGCGCGTGGCGCGCCGCGAAATAGGCCTTCAGATGGTGCTCGGCCGTGGCGTCCAGCGCGCCCGCGGTATCGGGAATGTGCTGCCCGAGCCACTGCGCATACAGTGCGAGATCGCGGCGGTAGGCCGCCAGCGTATTGCGCGAGAGGCCGTCTTCGAGCCACAGGGCGTCGATGAATGCATCGATGGCAGCCTGGCTGCCGGGCGAAAGGGTCATGGGGCGCGAAGTTAACACGCGCACCGGCGCCGGTACCGCCCGTCCGGGCGGCCGGCCCGTGGGTCATTCGAGCGAGAGCTTCTGCTTCTGCACCACCGTCTTGTACACATCGAACTCCGCCTTGATCTGCTCGGCGAACTGCTCGGGCGTGTTGCCGACGATCAGCGAACCCGTGTCCTCGATGCGCTTGCGCACGGCCGGGTCCTCCAGCGCCTTGCGCACACCCGCATTGACCTTGTCCACCACATCGCGCGGCAGGCCCTTCGGGCCGAGGATGCCGTAGTAGGCCATCCGGTTCACCGGCTCCAGGCCGATTTCCTTGAAGGTCGGGACATTGGGCAGCGCGGCCACGCGCTGCGGCGCGGCCACGACGATGGGCACCAGGCGGTTCTCCTTGATGAAGGGCAGCGTGGACGGCAGGTTGTCGAAGATGATCGGCACCTGGCCGGCCACGGTGTCGTTGAGCGCCGGCCCGGCGCCGCGGTAGGGAATGTGCGTGACGAAGACCTGCGTCAGGCTCTTGTAGAGCTCCATCTGCAGATGGCCGATGCCACCGGTGCCGGAGGAAGAATAGGAATACTTGCCCGGCACCTTCTTGACCTCCGCGAGGAAGCCCTGGTAATCCTTGGCGGGGAAATTGGGATTCACCGCGATGATGTTCGGCGTGGCGGCGATGTTGATGATCGGCGTGAAATCCGTCAGCGGGTTATAGGGCGTGCGCGGGTTGATCGCGGGGTTGGCGGCCGTGGTGGATACGGTGGCGATGCCCAGCGAATAGCCGTCCGGAGCCGCCTTGGCCGTGTCGGACGCGCCGACGATGCCACCGCCGCCGGCCTTGTTTTCCACCACCACCGGCTGCCCCAGCGCGCGAGACAGGGGGTCGGCTATCACGCGCGCGATGATGTCGGTGGTGCCACCCGGCGCAAAGGGCACGACCAGACGGATGGGCTTGGAGGGATAGGCCTGGGCCCAGGCACCGCCCGCGGCAGCAAGAAGCACGAATCCGAACCAGTTTCGACGATGCATGGCAATCCCTTTTGTAACTGCGTGAAAACGATGTACATCCCCGCGCGGGGAAGACAAGAGCATCGTTGCACGCAGCATCACCCCTGGTGAGGAATTACCCTCACCATCGTGATCTTTGCCGCATCGGTGGTGGATGGCGCACTCCCCCGAGGAGCGGAGCGCGACAGTCTCGGGCGTTGCCCGGTTTCAGGCAGGAACCATGGCGTCCCAGAGAAGTTTGGAGCCCAGCAGCATGGAGAAGACCAGGAACATCGCCTTCATGCGGTGCGGCGACAGGGTCTTGGCGGTCCAGGCGCCCATCATTCCGCCCACCGCGCATCCCAGCAGCAGCGGAATGCCCAGCTGGAAGTCGATCACGCCCTTGCTGGCGAAGGTACTCACCGAGGCGCCCACGACCAGCAGGTTGATGCGCGTCATGACCGAGGCGCTCTGCACGAAGCTGAGCCCGAAGAAATGCATGAGCGCGAAGATGAGGAAGGTGCCGAAGCCCGCGCCAAAGAACCCGGAATACACGCACAGCGCGAACACGGTGGCCACGCCCCCGGCCGACATGCGCGCGCCCCCCGCCCCCGGCGCGACACCTTTGGCCGACAGGTCGGTGCGGTAGGTGATCCAGAGGACACCCGCCATGAGCGCGACGACGAGGAACTTGAGCAGGCGCTCGTCCATGCCGGTGGCGAGCAGGGAACCCGTGACAGAGCCTGCCACGCACAGTGGCCAGAGCAACCAGGGCACGACCACCTCGGAGCGCTGGTCCTGGCGATGCACCAGCGCTCCCGTGGCGAAGGAACCGATCAGCGCGAACTTGACCGTGGCGATCGCGGTGGCGGCGGGATGGCCCAGCAGCAGCAGCAGTGGCACGCCGAGCGTGACGCCTCCGCCCACCGTGACGGCGACGATCCCGACAATGCCGCCCACGCCCGCGAGGGCGGCGCTCCATAGCATCACCATGCGACGGACCTGTTGGCGGAAGATGGGGGGGCGATGTCCAGGAGCCGGTCGCCCATCAGGGCTGCCGTCGTCAGGCGGAACCGGCCCAGGTAGCGCTGGAGTACCGCCATGCGCACGGCCACGCCATTGGCGGCCTGCCGGAAGTAGTGGTTGAAGGGCGTGTCGTCCACGTCTTCGGGGAGTTCTGCGCCGCGAGGCAGGCAGTGCATCACCATCAGGTCGCCCCGCAGGCCCTGCAGCAGGCGGCGATCGACGCGGCAGCGATCCAGCTGCACGCCGTGGGAAGCCTCTTCGCGATACTGCTCGCGCTGCACGCGCACGACATAGAGCACATCCACCTGGCCCAGCATGTCGGCCACGCAGGCGTGCTCCTGGGCGCCCGTCCCCGCCACCTGCGCCAGCGGGTCGCATTGCGCCTGCGCCGCCTCGGTGTCGCCTACCGCATCCACCACATGCACCCGCACGTCGCGGAAGGCGCGCAGCCCGGCGAGCAGCGACTTGGCCGCCCGGGAATACCGCAGCCCCCCGCAGATGCCCACGCGCAGGCCGTCCAGGGTGCCGAAGTGCTTGCGCATGGTGAAGAGGTCGATCAGGGTCTGCGTCGGATGGCGGTGCAGGCCTTCGCCCGCGTTCACCACGGGTACGTCGAGCGCCTGCGCCATGCGCTCCACCATGCCGTCCTGCGCGTGCCGCGCCACGACCAAGTCCGCGTAGTAGCCCGCCATGCGCAGGGTGTCGGAAGCGCTCTCGCCCAGGCCCATGCGGGTGGTCTGCATGTCGCCCATGCTCAGCACCTTCGCGCCCAGCCGGTGCGCGGCCGCCTCGAAGCTCAGGCGGGTGCGGGTGCTGGGCTCGAAGAACGCGGTGCAGACCAGCGAGCCCGCGAGGCTGTAGGCGAATTCGCCCGGATGGCGGCGGATGTCCTCCGTCACGTCCAGCAGGTTCTCGATATCCCCGCGCGACCAGTCGTCGATCGACACGAGATGCTGGCGCCCAGCCCTGTGTGGAGGGGTACGTGAATGCCCATCGGGCAGGGAGCGGTGGCACTGCGACACTGGAAACAATCTTGTTGTGCGGATGGGCTGACTTTCTGCTTCAATCTTCTTTCCGAGGCTTCCATAAGAGAAGTTTTTCTTTCTTATACGAAACATAAAAATCATTTTGGAAACAACCATCGATCTAGAGCAGCTCCGCACCTTCGCACTGGTGCTCGAGCTGGGGAGTTTTTCTGCGGCGGCCGAACGCCTGGGTCTCACCCAGCCCGCCGTCAGTGTCCAGGTCAAGAAGCTGGAGCGCGCACTGTCCGTGCGGCTGGTGGAACGCGTGGGAAGGCGCGTGAGCGCCACGCCCGCCGGCAGCGACCTGCTCGCCCAGGTACCGCATGTCGCGACCGCGGTGGCCAACGCGGTGAGCGCGGCGACCTTCCATGCCGCCGGGGTGTCGGGCACGGTGCGCCTGGGCACGGGCCTCACGCCCTGCCTCTACTTCCTGCCGGCGGTGCTGCGCGACCTGCGCAAGCGCTATCCGTCGCTGCAGATCGTCGTGAGCACCGGCAATACGGAGGACTACGTGCGCCAGATCGAAGGCAACATCATTGATGTCGCCCTCGTCACCCTGCCCGTCAACTCCCGCGCGATCGCCTCGACGCCCGTGCTGGAGGACGATTTCGTGGCCATCTGCCGCCGTGGCACCTGCCAGTGGCCCGACGCCGTGACCGCGGAGATGCTCGGCGAGCAGCCGATGGTGAAGCTCGGCACCGGGACCACGACCCGCACGCTGGTGGACGAGTGGCTGCGCCAGGGCACCGGCCCGCTGCGCCCGCCCGTCATGGAGTTCGACAGCGTGGAGGCCATCAAGGCCATGGTCGCGGCGGGCCTGGGCTGCGCCGTGCTGCCGCGCATGGCGGTGACCGGCCCGGGCAGGCACAAGGACCTGGAAATGCGCCCGCTCGAACCGAAGCTGCGGCGCACGCTGGCCTTCATCCTGCGCCAGGACAAGCCGGTCAACCGGGGCCTGAAGAAGGTGCTGGAAGCCATCGCGGACGGCGCCCGCGTGTTCAAGTCCAAGGACTGACGCGACCTTTCCAGGCGGGGACGCGCCCCGGCGTGCCGGCATTTCCATGCCACGGCACCCGCCGGCGCGGGCGCCGGGTATCCTGCGGGCGGTGAACTACGCGCAGCTTCTCTTCCCGGATTTCTCCCTCATCCTCTTCGGATACCTGATCTGCCGCTACACGGCCCTCAACCGGTCGGTCTGGCAGCCCGTCGAGAGCCTGGTGTACTACCTGCTCTTTCCGGTGCTGCTTTTCCAGTCGATCGTGAAAAACCCGATCCATGTGGTCGAAACCTCGGGCCTGATCGGCGCGGGGGTGCTCACGGGGTTCTGCGGCATCGGCCTGGCCTACGCGCTGCCGAAGCTTCCGGGACTGTCGGGCCGCATCGACGCGCGCGACCACGCCGCCAGCGCGCAGGTGGCGTTCCGCTTCAATTCGTTCATCGGGCTGGCGCTGGCCGAGCGGCTGGCGGGCGCGCAGGGCCTGCAGCTCATTGCCGTGCTGATCGGGGTCTGCGTGCCGATCTTCAACGTGGCGGCCGTGTGGCCCATGGCGCGCGCGGGCAGCCACGGCTTCCTGAAGGAGCTGGCACGCAATCCGCTGATCCTGGCGACGGCTTCCGGGCTGGCCGCGAACCTGCTGGGCCTGCGCATTCCCGGATGGATGGAGCCCTCGGTGAACCGCGTCGGTGCCGCGTCGATCGCCCTGGGGCTGATGTCGGCGGGCGCCGGCATGCAACTCGGCCTGCTCACGCGCAGCACGCTGCTGTCGGCCTCGGTGCTCGCCATACGGCACCTCGTGCAGCCGGTGGCGGCCTGCCTGCTGGCACGCTGGTTCCGGCTCGACACCGTGCAGACGACGGTGCTGATGGCCTTCTCGGCACTGCCCACGGCGTCCACCTGCTACGTGCTGGCCGCGCGCATGGGCTACAACGGGCCCTATGTGGCAGGCCTGGTGACGCTGTCCACCGTGCTGGGCGTGCTCAGCCTGCCGCTCGCGCTGGGCTGGCTCGCGCCCTGAGCGCTGCGCTGTCCGCTCATGCGGGCGGCGGCTCCGGCAGTCCTGCGGTGGCCTGCGCCAGGGCCCACGCCACGTGCTCGCGCACCAGGGGGCTCGGATCATCCGCGCGGGATGCCAGGGCGGCCCGCAGGGCCGGGTCGCCGGTGGCGCGCAGCGCGTTGCCCAGCGCCACGGCCACGTTGCGCAGCCAGCGCTCATGCCCGATGCGGCGGATCGGCCCGCCTTCGGTCATGCGCAGGAACGTGCTCTCGTCCCAGGCGAACCACTCGGCCAGCGGGCGCCCCGAGAGCCCGGGGCGTTCGTCGAAATCGGGCACCTGCGCGGGCTGGGCGAACTTGTTCCACGGGCAGGCGAGCTGGCAATCGTCGCAGCCATAGACGCGGTTGCCCACGAGGGGCCGGAGCGCTTCCGGAATGGGCCCTGAATGCTCGATGGTGAGATAGGAGATGCAGCGCCGCGCATCCACGCGCTGCGGCGCGACGATGGCACCCGTCGGGCAGACATCGATGCAGGCCTGGCAGGAACCGCAATGCGCGCTCACGGGCTCGCTGGGCGGCAGGGGCAGATCGACGTAGATCTCGCCCAGAAAGAACATGGAGCCGGCTTCGCGGTGCAGCACCAGCGTGTGCTTGCCGCGCCAGCCCTGGCCGCTGCGCCGGGCGAGTTCGGCCTCCAGCACGGGCGCGGAGTCGGTGAACACGCGGTGCCCGAAGGGCCCCACCACGCCGGCGATGCGGTCCGCGAGCTTCTGCAGCCGGGCGCGCAGCACCTTGTGGTAGTCCCGTCCCCGCGCATAGACGGACACGATGCCTTCGCGGGGCCTGTCCAGCCGCGCCAGTTCGGCCGCCTGCCACCCCGCTGGCGAACCCTCGTGCTCCGCGGTGCGCTCCAGGGTCTGCCGCGGCAGGTAGTCCATGCGCACGGTGATCACGCTCACGGTGCCGGGCACCAGTTCCGCCGGCCGGGCACGCTTGAGCCCATGGGATTGCATGTAGTGCATGTCTCCATGGAACCCTTGGGCCAGCCATTGCATCAACCCCGGCTCCGCCGATGACAAATCCACGCCGGCGACGCCAATTTGGGAAAATCCCAGTTCGCGGGCCCAGCCTTGCATTTGAGGAACGAGTTGACTGCTGCACGACATCACCCCGGGATTGTAGAAAGCCCCTCCGGAACCGACACCCTGCAAAGGGTATGGCGGAGCGAGGACGACACCGCGGCCTTCGCGCGCGCGCTCGCCGCGCAGCCCGTGCTGGCGAATGCTTTCATCAACCTGCACGGCGACCTGGGCGCGGGCAAGACCACCTTCGTGCGGCACCTGCTGCGGGCCCTGGGCGTGCAGGGCCGGATCAAGAGCCCGACCTACGCCGTGGTGGAACCGCACGACACCGCCACCGGGCCGGCGTGGCATTTCGACTTCTACCGCTTCGGCGATCCCCGCGAGTGGGAGGACGCAGGCTTTCGCGACATCTTCGCGGGCCCCGGCCTGAAGCTCGCCGAATGGCCCGAGAAAGCCGCGGGATTGCTGCCCGCGGCCGACCTGGTCCTACAGATCGAAGCATCCTCTCCCTCCAATGGCGCGTACGATGGCGACGGCCTGGCCCGGCTGGTCCTGCTGCGCGCCGGCACCCCCCTCGGCCGCACCCTGGTGCAAGCACTTCCCGCAGAATGAGCGAAGACGCCTTCCCCCCCTCCCATCCGCCCGCCGCTCCCTCGCCCCTGGCGCATGGCCCGTCGCGGCGCCGGCTGCTGCGTGCCGGATCCCTGGTGCTCCTGCTCGGGGCCGCGCAGATCGCCCGCGGCGCGGGCATCGTCGCGGTGCGCGTATGGCCGGCGCAGGACTACTCCCGCGTGACCATCGAATCGGACCAGCAGCTCACCGCGAAGCAGTTCTTCGTGGCCACTCCTCCGCGGCTGGCGGTGGACATCGAGGGCATCGACCTGAATCCCGAACTGCGCGAACTGGTCGCGAAGGTGAAGCCGGACGACCCCAACATCGCCGGCATCCGCGTCGGCCAGAACGCCCCGGGCGTCGTGCGGCTGGTGGTGGATCTCAAGCGCGCCGCGCTGCCCCAGGTCTTCACCCTGCCGCCGATCGCCGCCTACCGGCACCGGCTGGTCTTCGACCTCTATCCCGCCGAACCCGAGGATCCGCTGGAGACCCTGATCGCCGAGCGGCTGCGGGACGCGGCACCGGGCGCCGCCTCCGCGGGCACCGCCGCCGCGCCGGCCCCGCTGCCCAACATCGCCGCGGCGCGGCCGGGCACGGCCGGTGACCCGCTCGGCGACCTGATCGCACAGCACAACCAACCGGGAAAAGCCGCTCCCGCGGCGCCGGGCGGCCTGCCCGCGGCATCGCCCGGCCCCACCGCGCCGGTGGCCACGCCGTCCGGTGCACCGGCTGCCGCGCCCCCGGCAGTGGCGGCCGCGCCCGCGCCGCCGCATGCGGGCAGCGGTGCGGCGCTGGCCGCCCCGGCCATTGCCCGGGCCACCGACCGGCTCATCATCGTCGCCCTCGATCCAGGCCATGGTGGAGAAGACCCGGGCGCCACCGGTCCGGGCGGAACACGCGAGAAGGACGTGGTCCTCAAGGTCGCGTTCCTGCTGCGCGACCGGATCAACGCCACGACCGTCGGGGGCAACCCGATGCGCGCCTTCATGACCCGCGACGCGGACTTCTTCGTGCCGCTGGGCGTGCGGGTGGAAAAGGCACGGCGCGTGCAGGCGGACCTGTTCGTCAGCATCCATGCCGACGCCTTCACCACGCCGGCCGCCCGCGGCGCGAGTGTCTTCGCGCTCAGCCAGAGCGGTGCGTCCAGCACGGCCGCGCGGTGGCTGGCCAACAAGGAAAACCAGTCGGACCTGGTCGGCGGGCTGAACGTGCGCAGCCAGGACAGGCACGTGCAGAGCGCCCTGCTCGACATGAGCACCACGGCGCAGATCAACGACAGCCTCAAGCTCGGCAGCGTGCTGCTGGGCGAGATCGGCAGCATGGCCAAACTCCACAAGCCACGGGTGGAGCAGGCCGGGTTCGCCGTGCTGAAGGCGCCGGACATACCCAGCGTGCTGGTGGAGACCGCCTTCATCAGCAATCCGGAAGAAGAGGCCAAGCTCCGCACGGCGGCCTACCAGCAGCAGCTGGCGGATGCGCTGATGCGCGGCATCACCCGCTACTTCGCGAAGAATCCGCCACTCGCACGCAGCCGGTCCGTCTGACCACATGGCCCCGGGCCGGCCGGTACCCGCAGGCCTGCCCGGGCATGCAGGCATTGCCTTGCGGCGCTGGCTGGGCCACAGTTCCATGCACCCCACGACGAAACGCCCCGCACCGGGGCCAGAGGAGTTTTCCATGGCTTTGCAGCATGCACGTTCCGCCGAAGTCGTCAGCGTCCGCCCGCTCGGTGCCGCGCTGGCGGGAACCGCCACCTCGGCCATCATCAAGGCCGCGCAACTCGAAGTGATACGGGCTGTTCTGCCCGCCGGCAAGGAGCTTCGCCAGCACGAGGTGCCCGGGGAGTTCACGATCCAGTGCATCGAGGGAGAAGTGGAACTGCACACCGCTTCGGGCGCCAGCCTGCTGCGCGCGGGCGACCTGGTCCACCTGGAGGCCCATGCGGTCCACTCACTGCGCGGGCTGACCGATGCCTCGCTGCTGCTCACGCTCTGCCTGGTCCCCGAATGAGGCCGCGGGCCGGACAGTAACGTCCTACAACCTGCGGTTGGAGCTGCTTACACACGCCTGGATCGAGCGGAGCGATAGTGTGGACATGGGTAGAAGGACATTCCCTGAGCCTGCAATTCCACACAAGGAGCACACCATGAACTACCGCCATCTCCTCTCCGCCGCCGCCTGCGTCGCCGCACTGGGCCTGGCAGGATGCTCTTCCAATCCGTCCAACGCACAGATCGGCACCGGCGTGGGCGCCGTGGCTGGCGGTGTGCTGGGCAGCGCGGTCGGCGGCACCGCAGCCACCGTGGGTGGCGCAGCAGCCGGTGCGCTCATCGGCCACGAACTGGGCGAAGACCGAGACCAGCGCCGCCGCTGAACGCAGGTACGCCGTTCGGAACCTTCGCGGAAGCGGCCTGCGCCGCTCCGCACCACAAGCCGCTCGCATGGCAACTGCCGCGCGAGCGGCTTTGTTCATGGGCATCGCGAAAGCGCCTCGGCCTGGCTTTCTCGATGCATAAAAGATATTTATCGTTATTCACAAATACTCTAATAACTGATAAAGCTAGCAGCGGCTAGCATTCAGCGGTCCCTTTTTGCAGAGGAAGGTCGCTGTCCATGGCCCGATTTCCCCACCCGCCGCGCACCGGAATATCGCCCTGCGCCGAGGGTGGCCAACCGCGGCGGCCGGCACTGCGGTTCCGGGGGACGGGCCCGGCGACGGCGGCCCTTCCGATGGCCGGCGATGACTTCAGCGCATTCGCGGAGGAACAGGTCCTGCGGCTGCCTGCCGCGGGAGGCAGCCACCTTCGCTACCAGGACCGCGGCAGAGGGCCCGCCGTCCTGCTGGGCCACAGCTATCTGTGGAACTCCACGATGTGGGAACCCCAGATCCACGCCCTTTCGCGCTGCTACCGCGTGATCGCACCGGACCTCTGGGGCCACGGAGCGTCCGGCCCCCTGCCGCGCGGCACGCACGACCTGCAGGCACTGGCCGGTCACATGCTGTCCTTGCTCGATGCCTTGCAGATCGACAATTTCGCCGTGGTCGGCCTTTCGGCCGGCGGCCTGTGGGGCGCTGAACTGGCACTGCTGGCGCCCGGGCGGGTGCGCAGCCTGGTGCTCATGGGCTCCCGTCTCGGAGCGGAACCCGAAGCAACGCACCGCCACTACGCGGGCCTGCTCGACGCGATCGAGGCCGCAGGGCGTGTCACCCCGCCACTGGCGCGGGCCATCGTTCCGCTCTTCTTCCGCGCCGGCACGGACATGGATGCTGCGCATCCGGCGGCGTTCGCCCGCTGCCTGGCGTCGATGCCCACCGACCGGCTGCGCGACTCGGTCGTCCCGCTGGGCCGGCTCCTGCTGGCGCGCCGCGATGCGCCAGGCCGGCTGGCGGCGCTGGACCCGGCCACCACGCTGATGATGTGCGGCGACGGCGATACCGCCTGCCCGCCCCGCGGGATGCAGGACCTGGCGCACTCGCTGGGCTGCGATGCCGTGCTCGTGCCGGCCGCAGGCCATCTCTCGAACCTGGACAACCCCGAGGCCGTCAACCACCACCTGCTGCGGTGGCTGGAGCGCACGCTGCGCTAGGCAGCGCGGTCAGCGCCGATGCGCGGCCGCGCTTTCCGTCTCAGGCGGCCTGCCGGCGGCCCGCACGCCAGGCACCGAAGATCGCGATCAGGCCCGGCACCAGGATCAGCGCCCAGATGATCTTGTCGAGGTTGGCCTGCACCCAGGGGAAGTTGCCGAAGAAGTAGCCCGCCGTGCAGATGCCCAGCACCCACAGCAGGGCGCCGCCCACGTTGTAGGCGGTGAACTTGCCGCGGTGCATTTCGGCCACGCCTGCCACGAACGGGGCGAAGGTGCGGATGAACGGCATGAAGCGCGCCAGCACGATGGTGATGCCGCCATAGCGCTCATAGAACGCATGGGCCTGCTCGAAGGCCCGGCGGTTGAACCACCGCGAGTCCGGCCACTGGAACACCTTGGGCCCGAAATACCGTCCGATGGTGTAGTTGCACTGGTCCCCGAGCACGGCCGCCACCAGCAGCACGGCGCAGGCAATGGGAAAGCTCATCAGCCCGGCGCCGCACAGCGCGCCCACGATGAAGAGCAGGGAATCGCCGGGCAGGAAGGGCATGACGACGACGCCCGTTTCCACGAACACGATGGCGAAGAGCAGCGCATAGACCCAGGGGCCGTACGCGGCCACGAAGGCCGCGATGTGCTTGTCCACGTGCAGGATGAAATCGATGAGGAACTGGATGGCTTCCAAGGCGGATCCTTCAGGAGCGGCAGAGCGGAAAAGGGGTCGGTGCGCCCGGGCAGGTGCTTTCGCCCCGCGAGGGAAGCGGGCACCCGGCGGCGCGGCGCGTAACTCTAACCGCACTGCCTACAATGCCGCCCGATGACCCCAGAGCCAGCCCCCCCGCGCCGCCCGATCCGCGATCTTCCGGACGAACTGATCAGCCAGATCGCCGCCGGCGAGGTGGTGGAGCGGCCCGCGTCGGCCGTGCGTGAACTCGTGGACAACGCGCTGGATGCCGGCGCCCGGCAGGTCACCGTACGGCTGCTGGCGGGCGGCGTCCGCCTGATCGCGGTGGAGGACGACGGCTGCGGCATCCCGCCCGAGGAATTGCCGGTGGCACTGCGCCGCCATGCGACCAGCAAGATCACCAACCTGCACGATCTGGAGTCGGTGGCGACCATGGGCTTCCGGGGCGAGGCGCTGGCCGCCATCGCATCGGTCTCGGAGATGGCACTGCTGTCGCGGACCGAGGAGCAGCCCACGGCCTTCCTGCTCGATGCGCGCAGCGGCGAGTTGCGCCCCGCGGCACGCAGCCGCGGCACCACCGTGGAGGTGAAGGAACTGTTCTTCTCCACACCCGCGCGGCGCAAGTTCCTCAAGACCGATGCGACGGAGCTGGCGCACTGCATCGAGGCCGTGCGCCGCCATGCGCTGGCCCGTCCGGATGTCGGCTTCGCGATCTGGCACGACGGCAAGCTGGTCGAACAATGGCGCGCAACGCTGGCCGCCCCTGCGGCCTCGGTGGATGGCGCTGTGGACGATGCCGCGCTGGAAGATGCGCTGGCGCGCCGGCTGTCCGACGTGCTGGGCGAGGACTTCCTGGCCGAGTCCATCGCCGTGCGACACCGCTCCGGGCCGGTGACCGTCACCGGGAGGGCCGGGCTGCCGGACGCCGCACGCTCGCGTGCCGACCAGCAGTTCTGCTACGTCAACGGCCGGTTCGTGCGCGACAAGGTGCTCACGCATGCGGCGCGCAGTGCCTACGAGGACGTGCTGCACGGGCAGAAGCAGCCGGTGTATGCGCTCTATGTGGCGATCGATCCGATGCGGGTGGACGTGAACGTGCACCCCACCAAGATCGAGGTGCGCTTCCGCGACAGCCGCGAAGTCCACCAGGCCGTGCGGCATGCGGTGGAAAACGCCCTGGCGGCCCCGCGAGCGCAGGCGCTGGCGGTTGCCGCGCAAGGCGCTGCCGAAGCAGGCGGGCCCTCCCCGGATTCGCCCGCGGCCGCCGCTGCCCGCATGCCGCAGCCCGCCCTGCCCCGGCAGGCTGCGATGCATTTCGATGCCCGCCCCGGGCACCGGGTCACCGACCTGGAAGCACTCTGGGGCCGCAAGGACACCACGCCTTCCGCACGGCCGGATGGCGCCGCGGCAGCCTTCGCGCAGCCGTCCGGGCCGCATGCGCCGCTGCCCTCCCCCTCGGTGCCAGGGGCAACCGCCACGGTGCAGGAGGCTCCCGCCGCCTATGTCATGGCGCCCGGTGCCCTCCCGGCCACGGACACGCCCGCAGTCCCGCAGGGAGGGGCCCCGGACGGCGCAGGCAGCTTCGTGGCAGCGCCCGACGCTTCTGCGCAGGCCGAGGCTCCCGCCGGTGCCGGGCCGGAAGTCTGGCCGCTGGGGCGCGCGGTGGCCCAGATCCACGGCGTGTACATCCTGGCCGAGAACGCCCAGGGCATGGTGATCGTGGACATGCATGCGGCGCACGAGCGCATCGTGTACGAGCGCCTCAAGGCCCAGGTGGACGCCAGCGAGCGCATCGCGAGCCAGCCGCTGCTGATTCCGGCGACGTTCGCCGCCACGCCCGAGGAAGTGGCCACGGCGGAAGCCCATGCCGACACGCTCGACATGCTCGGCCTCGAAGTCTCGCCTTTCTCGCCCCGCACGCTGGCAGTGCGCGCCGTGCCCACGTCGCTCGCCCAGGGCGATGCGGTGGAATTGGCACGCAGCGTGCTCGCGGAACTGGCGGCGCACGATGCCACCACCGTGGTGCAGCGGGCCCGCAACGAGATCCTCGGCACCATGGCCTGCCATGGCGCCGTGCGCGCGCACCGGCGGCTCACGCTCGATGAAATGAACGCGCTGCTGCGCCAGATGGAAGTGACGGAACGCTCCGACCAGTGCAACCATGGCCGGCCTACGTGGCGGCAGCTGTCGATGCGCGAGCTGGACGCGCTGTTCCTGCGCGGGCGCTGATCCGCCCGCGCCTGGATCAGTTGTCGCGCGCAGCCCTGGCCTGGTCGGGAAAGTCCGAGAACACGCCGTCCACGCCGAGACGGAAGAACTGGCGGTATTCGGCCGCAGGATCGCCCTTGTAATCGGAGGCGAGCCGCTTGGCCTCGCTGCGGAACGTGTAGGGATGCACGAACAGGCCGGCCGCATGGGCATCGGACACCACGCGGGTGGGCGACATCACGATGCGGTCGCGCTCGTCGATGACGCCATCGCCGTTGAGGTCGTCCGGCTTGCCGTCGTTGTTGGCGTCCTGCAGCCGCGTCGGGATCAGGTAGGGCTTCCAGGGGCCGATGCCGTCCGCATAGGTCCTGACCTCGCGCAGCCCCTCGGGCGTGAGCAGGCTGGCGAAGGTGCGGCGGTCGCCGGCCACCGCGAAATCGTAGGGCTTGTCGTAGGGCGCGGTCAGATCGATGCTGCCGTCGGGTTTCACGTCGTTGCCATCCACGAGCTGCACGAGGCGCACCTGGGTCTTCGTGCGCAGGTACCTGAGGTTGGACACCTCGAAGGACTGCACCATGACCGGCGAGGCCGCCTTGGTGTAGCCGTACTGTGCGAGCGTGTCGAGCAGCCGGTCCTCGAGCTTCAGGTTCAGGTTGGCGTGGTAGGTGGGGTGCTTGGTCTCGATATAGACGCCCACGGTGCGGGCCGCCTTCGCTCCTTCGGTGCGGGCGAGGTCCAGCACCTCGGTGAGCGTGGGGATCTGGAAGCGGCCATTGAAGGACTGGTCGCGGTCGGCCAGGGGCTGGATGGCACGCAGGGTCTTGATCTCGGCCAGCGTGAAATCGGAGGCGAACCAGCCCTCCTCCTGCACGCCGTCCACCATCCTGCGGGTCTTGCGGCTGGCGAACTCGGGGCGCTGCGATACATCGGTCGTGCCGGTGATGTTGGGCTCGTGGCGGGCAATGAGCACGCCATCCTTGGTGGCCACCAGGTCGGGCTCGATGAAGTCGGCACCCAGCTCGATGCCGCGGCGGTAGCCTTCGAGCGTATGGTCGGGCAGGTAGCCGGCGGCGCCGCGGTGGCCGATCACCAGGGCCTTGGAGCCGTCGAGGGTGGAATGGATGCTGCCGCCGTTGCCACCGCAGGCGGACAGGGTTGCGCATGCGGCGGCTGCCAGGGCCAACCGGCCGGTGAACAGCGGGCCGCGCGCGATTCGTTGCGTCGTCATGAGTCTCTTCTCCCTTGTGAATGGACGGTATGCGCCCGCGCGCACTCTGTCGGTGCCGCATGACAGCCCCGTGACACCGCCGCGCCCGCAGCCGGACGCACGGTCAACCCGGATCAGCGGGTCCCGGACAGGGTAATTCCAGGGTTCGGCCCGTCAACCCGGGGAACCATGGTGCGTTTCTTGCAGCATGTCCTGCAGCCCGCACGGGCCCGACGAACTTTCCCACCCGACCGGAATCTGTTCATTTCGATGAAACGCTGGCCCCTCTTCTCCTCCATCGCGCTCGCCCTCGCAGTGACGGCGGGCTGCGCCACCCTCGATGCGAAACAGCGCGAATGGATCTTCCAGCCCAGCGACCGGGCCTGGGGAGGCGCGCAGTCCACGGACGACATGCAGGACGTGTGGATCGCGTTCGATTCGCGCGCCACGGGCAAGGCGGAGAAGCTGCATGGCCTCTGGATGCCCTCGGACCGCGCCAACGCCCCGGTGCTCCTGTACCTGCACGGCGCGCGCTGGAACGTTTCCGGCTCCGCAGGCCGCATCAGGCGCATGAACGACATGGGCTTCTCGGTGCTGGCGGTGGACTACCGCGGGTTCGGGCGCAGCAGCCCGGCACTGCCCTCCGAGGCGACGGCCCTCGAAGACGCCAGGGCGGCATGGGACTGGCTCGCCACGCGGGAGCCCCGGGCGCCGCGCTACATCTTCGGCCATTCGCTGGGCGGTGCGATCGCCATCGACCTGGCCGCCATGGTGCCGGACGAACAGGGCACCATCGTGGAGGGAACGTTCACCAACATTCCCGAGGTGGTGGCCACGTTCAAGTGGGGGTGGCTCCCCATCTCGGGCCTCATCACGCAGCGTTTCGAGTCGATCCGCAAGGTGGCGCACATCGGCTCGCCGCTGCTCGTGGTGCATGGCAGTGACGACAGCCTGATTCCGCCCTCCCTGGGCAGGCGGCTTTATGAAGCGGCCCAGGGGCCCAAGCGCTTCGTCCTGGTGGAGGGCGGCACCCACCACAGCACCAACAGCGTGGGCGAGGCACAGTACCGCGAGGCGCTGGCGGACCTGTTCCGGATCCCCGCCGGGCCGGTGCCCGCGCGCGCGCCGGCACAACGGGCGTCGGGAGCCAGTTCCGCGGCCTGACCGGGCCAGGCCCGGCAGGGTTACGGGGGGTCAGCCTACTGCGGCCGCGGCGGCGCCCCGTGCCGCCATGATCTCCGGCAGGTGGCCGCCGATCCAGTCGGCCAGGGCCTGCACGTGCCGGCCGACCTCTCGCCCCAGAGGCGTCAGGCGGTACTCGACGTGCGGCGGCACGACAGGATAGGCCTTGCGCTCCACGAAGCAGTCCCGCTCCAGCACCTGCAGCGTCTGCGCCAGCATGCGCTCGCTCACGCCGCCCACCTTGCGCCGCAGTTCGCTGAACCGCAGCGTGCGGTCGTCGAGCGCCACCAGCACCAGCACCCCCCAGCGGCTCGTGACGTGCTGCAGGATCTCGCGCGCGGGGCAGTCCGGCGACAGCACGTCGCCCCGGCGCATCAGTTCGGCTATGGGAAGGGACGCTAAGGCACCACACGCCGGCGGCGGCGGGTGCGACGGTTCCAGGGCTGTGTCGGCGGAAACAGGGACTTGAACGGGGATGGGAAAGGCGGCGCGCTGGTCCATCACTTACCTTTTTGTAGGTACTTACGAAAAGTTTGCTTGATGGTTATTGTCGCGTCTTCGTCCATTCATCACAAGGAACACGACATGATCGCCATCACCGGAGCCTCCGGCCAGCTCGGCCGCCTCGTCATCGACACCCTGCTGCGCACGGTTCCCGCCCGGGACATCGTGGCGCTGGTGCGCACCCCCGCCAAGGTGCAGGACCTCGCCGAACGCGGGGTCGTGGTGCGGCAGGCCGACTATGCCGCGCCCGCCGGCTGGGATGCGGCCCTGCGGGGCGTGCGCCGGCTGCTGCTGGTCTCCAGCAGCGAAGTGGGGCAACGGACGGCGCAGCACCGCACCGTCATCGATGCCGCGCGGCGCGCGGGCGTGGAACTGCTGGCCTACACCAGCGTGCTGCACGCGGAGACCTCGGCCCTGGAACTGGCGCGCGAGCACCGGGACACCGAGGCGCTGCTGCGGGAATCCGGCGTGCCCCACGTGCTGCTGCGCAATGGCTGGTACACCGAGAACTATCTGGCCGGGGTGGGCGCCGCGCTGCAGCACGGAGTGCTGCTGGGCAGCGCGGGCGACGGCCGCATCGCGTCGGCAGCCCGGGCGGACTATGCCGAAGCGGCCGCCGCGGTGCTGCAGGCGCCGGACCAGGCCGGCAAGGTGCATGAACTGGCGGGCGACAGCGCCTATACGCTGGCGGAACTGGCGGCGGAAATTTCCCGCGCGTCGGGCCGGTCCATCCCCTACCGCGATCTTCCCGAAACGGAATACGCCAGGATCCTGGAAGGTGCCGGCCTGCCCGCGCCGTTCGCAGCCATCCTGGCCCAGTCCGATGCCGCGGCGGCACAGGGAGCGCTTTTCGACGGCAGCGGCCAGCTGGCACGGCTCATCGGCCGGCCGACCACGCCCTGGCAGGGCCAGGCCGCCGAGGCCGTCCGCGCCGCCATGCCGGGCTGACCTGCCGGCCACGGGCAGGCACTGCGCGCTGGTACGCTCCGGGGGATCATGTCCACTCCCCCTTCCCTGCCGGCCGCCGGTGCACCGGCACCCCACCTGCCCCGCGGAGCGGCCGCTCCGGCCCTTCCTGCCTGCATCGCGCTGGCAGGCCCCACCGCATCGGGCAAGACGGCCGGGGCGCTGGCGCTGGCCCGCGCGCTCGCGCCGCACCGCCCCGTGGAAATCGTGAGCGTGGATTCGGCACTGGTGTACCGCGGCATGGACATCGGCACGGCCAAGCCGACGGCCGCCGAGCAGGCGGCCGTGCCGCACCACCTGATCGACATCCGCGATCCGCTGCAGCCCTACAGCGCGGCCGAATTCGTGGCCGACGCGCAGCGGCTCGTGCGCGCGATCCAGGCGCGCGGCGCCCTGCCGCTGCTGGTGGGGGGCACGATGCTGTACTTCAAGGCGCTGTGGGACGGTATCGACGACATGCCGCCGGCCGACGCCGCCGTGCGGGCCCGGCTGGAAGCACAGGCCGCGGCCGAAGGCTGGCCGGCCCTGCATGCGGAACTGGCCCGCGTGGACCCGCAGACGGCAGCCCGGCTCGCGCCCGGCGACAGCCAGCGCATCCAGCGGGCGCTGGAAGTCTGGCACGTGTCCGGGCGCCCGCTGTCGAGCTTCCACACCCGCGCTGCCCCGTTCGGGCATGCTGCGGACGCGGGGCACGGGCCCATGCCGCTTTTTTCGCTGGAGCCCCAGGACCGTGCCTGGCTGCACGAACGCATCGCCCGACGCTTCGACGCCATGCTGGACGAGGGCTTCGTGGACGAAGTGCGGCGCCTGCGCGCGCGCCGCGACCTGCATCCGGACCTGCCATCGATGCGCTGCGTGGGCTACCGCCAGGCCTGGGAGGCGCTGGACGAAGAAGCGCGCACCGGCCGGCTGCCGCTGGCGGAGTTGCGCGAGCGCGGCATCGCCGCCACCCGGCAGCTCGCCAAGCGGCAGATCACCTGGCTGCGCGCGATGCCGTGGCGCCATGCGATCGCCTGCGATGCACCCGGCGCCACGGACCGCTGGGTGGCGGCCGCGCTCGATGCGCTGGGGGTGCAGGCATGACGGCCCACGCCGGCGCGGCCTCTGCCGGCATGCCGCTGCTGCAGGCGGCCGGGCTGACGCGCCATTACGGCACCGGCACGCCCGTGTTCCGCGACGTCGATCTGGCCGTGCAGCCCGGGGAATTCATCGCCATCGTCGGCGAATCCGGCGTGGGCAAATCCACGCTGCTCAACTGCCTGGCCGGACTGGACCATTGGCAGGCCGGCAGCGTGCGCCATGGCGCGGCCGACCTGGGCACGATGGACGATGCGGAGCGCGCCCGGTGGCGGCGCGTGCACGTGGGTTTCGTGTTCCAGGCGTTCCACGTGCTTCCGCACCTGGATGTGGCGCAGAACGTGGCACTGCCGCTGATGCTGCTGGGCCGCAGCGACCCGGCGCGGGTGGACCGCATGCTGGAGGCGGTGGGCCTGCAGGGCCTGGGCGCGCGGCTGCCGCAGCAGTTGAGCGGCGGCCAGCTGCAGCGCGTGGCCATCGCGCGCGCGCTGGTGCACGGCCCGGGCCTGCTGCTGGCCGACGAGCCCACCGGCAACCTGGACCCGGCCACCGCGGAACGGGTGATGGACCTGCTCGTCGCGCAGACGCGCGACCACGGGGCCGCGATGGTGCTCGTCACCCATTCGCGGGCCGCGGCGCAGCGCGCCGACCGCACGCTGCGCCTGACGGCGGGCGGCATCCGGCCGGAGGGCATCGCGGCCGGCTGAGCCGCCCTGGCCCACCCTATTCGATCGCGAGCCGCTGGCCGCCGGCGCCGCGCTTCTTGGGCAGCGTCAGGGTGAGCACGCCGTGGTCGTATTTCGCCTTCGCCTCCTGCGCGTCGATCTCGGCCGGCAGCTGGAACGAGCGGGCCACCGCGCCGTAATAGCGCTCCGAGCGCAGCACCTTGTCGCCTTCGGTCTGCTGGTCATGCTGCCGCACCTCGGCGCGCAGGCTCACGACGTTGCCGTCGAGCGAGACATGGATGTCTTCCTTGGGCACGCCGGGAATCTCGGCGTGCACGGTATAGCCGCCGTCGTTTTCCTTCACGTCCACCTTGATCTGCTGCGGCGTGGGCAGGCCGTCGCCGTGCAGCGGGCGCACGTAGAAACCGGGTGCGAAGTCCTTGAAAAATTCGTCCAGAAGACCGCCACGGGTCACGAGTGAATTCATGATGAGCTCCTTCGTCGTGTCGAACATCGGGGTTGGAAGACGTGCCGGCATGCCGGCCGCAATGCCCATATAGGCCTGCGGCCAAGCGCTTCAAGACCCCGTGCGGCCTCCACGCACGGGCCGTGACGGCGGCGCCACAATCGCTCCATGCTCGCCTTGCTCCGCACCTTTTCCTGGCAGGAACTGCGCCGCCATCCCTGGCGCACCGCGGTGGCCATGGTCTCCGTCATGCTGGGCGTCGCCCTGGCCTTCGCGGTGCATGTGATCCATGCCTCCGCGCTCTCGGAATTCAGCCAGGCCGTGCGCGCGGCGGGCGGCCAGCCCGACCTGCAACTGCGCGCGGCGCAGGGCGACCTGCCGGAGGCGCTGTACGGCCCCGTGGCCACCCATGCCCTCGTGGCACGGGCGGGCCCCGTGCTGGAGGTGTCCGTGCAGGCCTCCGCCCCCGGACGCAGCCCGGTGGCGCTGCGCGTGGTGGCCGCGGATGCACTCCTGCTCGGCGCCATGGCGCCGGAGCTCGCCCCGCGACCCTTCCCGGACGCGGACCGGCTCGCCATCCTGTCACCGGACACGCTGTTCCTCAATGCAGCCGCGATGCAGGCCCTGGGGCTGCGGGCCGACCGCGGCAGCCCGGTCACCTTGCGCCAGGGCCTGGCCGGGCATGCTGCCCGGGTGGCCGGGACAGTGGCGGCCGCCGGGCCGCCGCTGGCGGTGATGGACATCGGCGCGGCGCAGGATTTCTTCGGCCGTGCGGGCCGCCTGAGCCGCATCGACGTGCAGTTGCAGCCCGGGCGGCGCGTGGAGGATTTCCAGGCAGCGCTGCCGCAGATGCTGCAGGCCGCGGGCCTGGAGGCGGCCGACGCAGCGGGCATCGCCATCGTGCGGCCGCAGGACACGGCCCGGCGCACGGACGACCTGTCCCGCGCCTACCGGGTGAACCTGACGGTGCTGGCCCTGGTCGCGCTCTTCACCGGAGGCTACCTGGTGTTTTCCGTACTGGCGCTGAGCGTGGCGCGCCGCAGTCCGCAATTCGCGCTGCTGGGGGTGCTCGGCGCCACGCCACGCATGCGGCGGGCCCTGGTGCTGGCCGAGTCCGCGGCCCTGGGAGCCGCCGGCAGCGTGGCCGGCATCGCGCTCGGCACGGGCCTGGCAGCGCTGGCACTGCGCGCCATGGGTGGCGACCTGGGCGGAGGGTACTTCGAGGGCGTGCGCCCCTCGCTGCAGTGGAATGCCGGCGCCGCATTGCTGTACGCGGCGCTGGGGACCGCCGCCGCGCTGGCGGGGGGCTGGTGGCCCGCGCGCTCGGCGGAACGGCTGGCGCCGGCCGTCGCGCTCAAGGGGGCCGGCACGGCCTCCGACATGCAGCCCCGGCTGGCACTGCCCGCGCTGTGCGCCGCAGCAGGATGTGCGCTGGCATTCGCGCCGCCGGTAGCGGGGCTGCCGCTCGGTGCGTATGCGTCGGTCGCGCTGCTGCTGGTGGGCGGCATCGGCCTGCTGCCGGTGCTGGTGCACGGGCTGCTGAGCCTGCTGGCCCCCTGGGCGGGCCGCCGCCCGTTGTCTATGCTCGCCGTGGAGCGTGCGCGGCGGATGCACGGCATGGCGGCCGTGGCGGTCGGCGGCGTGGTGGCCAGCCTGGCCCTGTCCGTGGCATTGACGGTGATGGTGGCCAGCTTCCGCGGCTCGGTGCTGCAATGGCTGGATACCGCGCTGCCCGCGCCGCTGTACCTGCGTGCGACGGGTGCCGGCGGGGGCGGCGGCGACGCGCCCTTTCCGCCGGGGTGGGACGACACCGTGGCGCGGCTGCCCGGTGTGGAGCGGGCCGAGGCGCTGCGCATCGGCAGCCTGCTGCTGGATCCCTCACGTCCCGCCGTGGCGCTGCTGGCCCGGTCCTTCGGGCGCGGCGCGGCGCAGACACTGCCGCTGCGCGATGCACCGCTGCCCGTGCCTCCAGGCCGTATCGCGGTGTACGTGAGCGAAGCACTGGCCGACCTGTACGGGGTGAAGCCGGGCACCCACTGGCCGGCGCTGTCCCGGGCCATGGCCCTGCGCGCGCGGGGCGCCGGACAGCCCGCGGCCGAGTTCTTCGTCGCGGGCATATGGCGCGACTATGTGCGCCAGTTCGGCGCGGTGGCCATGGAGCGCCGCGACTACATCCGACTCACGGGCGATGCCGGCATCGACGACCTGGCGATATGGCCCGTGGCGGGCGTGGACGAGGCCGCGCTGCGGTCCGCCATCACGGACCGGCTGCCGCAGGCGCTGCGTGCGGGCGGGGAGCCCGCCATCGAGTTCAGCACCGCACAGGCGATCCGGGAACGCTCTCTCGCGCTCTTCGACCGCAGCTTCGCCGTGACCTACTGGCTGCAGGCCGTGGCCATCGGCATCGGGCTGTTCGGCATCGCCGCGAGCTTCTCGGCACAGGTGCTCGCGCGGCGCAAGGAACTGGGCCTGCTGTCGCACCTGGGCCTGACGCGCCCGCAGATCCTCGGGGTGGTGGCGGGCGAAGGCGCGGCCTGGACCGCCGTCGGGGCCGTCGCGGGCCTGGCGCTCGGCTGTGCCGTCTCGGCCGTGCTCGTCCACGTGGTGAACCCGCAAAGCTTCCACTGGACGATGGAGATGCACATTCCCGCGGCGCGCCTTGCGCTGCTCAGCTGCGCCGTGGTCGCCACGGGAACGGTGGCGGCGTGGCTTGCGTGCTACTCGTCTGCATCCCGCCACGCAGAACTCGCCCTGAGGGAGGATTGGTAAGCAAAAAATTTCCTTGCCTTCTGATGCATTTTTTTTAATTTCACGCACAATCCAAGCTATTGCGAATAGCTATTGGGGTTCCGGGGAGGACGCCCCATGCACAAGGTGCTTTCAACACCACCGAAGCTGACCAACGATTACTACATTCACCGCATCCGCAGGGCCGCTCGCGCCGTCCCTGCAGGTTGCAGAGGAGATTCCATGTTTCGTCACACCCTGCGCTGGCTGGCCGGCGCCGCGCTCGCCGTCACCCTCTGCGCACCCGCCGCGGCCCAATGGGTGGTCCCGCCGGGCTCATCGCTCGACGTGCCTCCAGGCGGTACCGTGGACATCGCCTGCACCTCGCTGGACATGCAGGGCACGCTGAACCTCAGCGGCGGCACGTTGTCGGTGGACTCTTCCGCAACGTTTGCCTCCGGCTCCAACGTGACCGGCTCCGGCGGCACCATCTCGGTGGGCGGAGACCTCATCGCCACGGGCCCGGTGAACACGGGCAACAACACCCTCGTGCTGCGCGACGGATGCGACCCGGGCAACACGTCCCAGATCAGCGGGAACATCGTCGTGCAGAACCTTGTGCTGCAGAGCACGACGGGCCGTAACTTCGTCCTGCCCGCAGGCGCCAACATCACGGTGCTGGGCTCGCTCACGATCCAGGGCACCCAGGCGCAGCCGGTCCAGCTCACGGCCGCCAGCGGCACGGCCGTGGTCAACCTGGGACCGAATGCGACCGTCACCCGCAATTTCGCCAGCGTGCCGCCCACGGTGCAGATCGGGGCCGCAGCGACGGCAGTGACCTCGATTCCCACGCTCAGTGAATACGGCCTGATGCTGCTGTCCCTTCTGATGGGCGCGCTCATGGTCTGGAAACAACGCCGCAAACCGGTACCGCACCCGCACCGCGCAGGCTGAATACCCTTCCCGGGCGAAGCACCGTTGCCCGGGCACGGTACCTGTCGGGAGCGCCGCGTGCGCATCCAAGACATCCAAAGATCCAGTAGAGAGAGGGTTCCACCATGCCGAAAAAACGCCCGGGCCGTCATTGGGCCGCCACCACGCTGTGCTCCGTCATCGCCCTGCATGCCGCAGGCGCGCTCGCCGCGGACGTGACCGTCACGCCCCCTGCCGGCGGCGGCTTCGTCGTCAAGGGCGGCAGCCAGGAGCGGCTGCGCGTGCAGGGCACGGGAGAGGTCTACATTCCCGGCCTGTCCTCGACCGGCACGAGCAACAACCTGACCTGCTATGACGCGGGCACGGGGCAGCTCACCAAGTGCGCTCCCGGCGTGGGCGGCGGCGCGACGGGAGCCACGGGTCCCATGGGTCCCACCGGGGCGACCGGCCCTGCCGGCGCCACAGGTGTGACCGGCGCCACCGGCGCGGCCGGCCCGACGGGCGCCACCGGGGTGACCGGTGCCACCGGCCCTTCCGGAACCGGCGCCACCGGCGCTACGGGCCCGACAGGCGCCACGGGTGCTACCGGAGCCACGGGACCGACCGGCCCGACGGGCGCCACGGGTGCGGAGGGAGCCACCGGGGTGACCGGCCCGACCGGCGCCACGGGTGTGACGGGGCCCCAGGGCACGCAGGGTCCGCAAGGCATCCAGGGCGTCCAGGGTGTCCAGGGCAACACTGGAGCGACAGGTCCCACCGGTGCCACCGGCCCTACAGGCGCGACAGGCGATCCCGGCGCGACCGGGGCCACGGGCCCGACGGGAAGCGTGGGAGCACTGAGCACGGCTTCGGTGAACGATACCTGCGGCAGCAGCGGACTCAAGGAAGTAACGGCCACCTGCAGCGTGGGCAACGCGGTCTCGGGAGGGTGCCGCACCGCCGACCCTCTGGTGAACCTGCTGACCCAAACCTACAAGAGCGCGAACAACCAATGGAAATGTTCGTACTCCTGCTCATCCGCAGTGAGCATCACGGCGGAGGCGTACTGCCAATAATGCAACGGTGGCGCGAAACAGCGCGCTGCTTTCGCGCAGGCGGGAAAATGCCCAACCGCCCCCGGATGTCGTGAACCGCCCCCGCATCTGCCTCAACATGATCGTGAAGAACGAGGCACCGGTGATCACCCGGTGCCTCGCTTCCGTGCGGCCCTTCATCGACCACTGGGTGATCGTGGACACGGGCTCCACGGACGGCACGCAGGACATCGTCCGCGATTTCCTGCAGGGCGTGCCCGGCAACCTGCACGAGCGGCCCTGGAAGGATTTCGCTCACAACCGCAACGAGGCGCTGGAGCTCGCCAGGCCGCAGGCGGACTACGTGCTCTTCATCGATGCGGACGAGCAGTTGCGCGTGCCCGGGGGATTCACCTGGCCCACGCTGTCCGCGGACGGGTACATGTTCACCTGCCGCATGGGCGACTGCGAGTACCTGCGCAATGCCATGGTCGCCGCGCGCGTGCCCTGGCGCTGGGAAGGCGTGCTGCACGAGTTCCTGGCCGCGCCCGCGCACGCACCCTGGCAGCCGCTGCCCGGCCCGGTGATCGATGTATCCCACGACGGCGCCCGTGCCCGCGATCCGCAGACCTACCTGCGCGACATCGCCGTGCTCGAACAGGCGCTGCGGGACGAGCCCGGCAACACGCGCTATGCGTTCTACCTGGCCCAGAGCCTGCGGGACGCGGGCCGGCTGCAGGCGTCGCGGGACGCCTACCGCCGGCGCGCGGCGATGGGCGGCTGGGACGAGGAATGCTGGTTCGCGGCCTTCCAGGTCGCCGTGCTCACCGAACGCCTGGAAGCCCCGCCGCACGAGGTGCGCGACGCCTATCTCGCGGCCTACGCGCAGCGGCCCGCGCGCGCGGAGCCCCTGTGCGAACTGGCCCGCTACCACCGGCTGCGGTCGGAGTTCGCGCTGGCCCACCTCTACGCCCAGCAGGCGGCGCGCATGCCGCGGCCGGCCGACATCCTGTTCGTGGATGCCGGCGTCTATGCATGGCGCTCGCTCGACGAACTCGCCGTGAGCGCGTTTTACGTACAGGCCTTCGAACAGGGCCGCGAGGCGCTGCAGAAGCTGCTGCGCGAGCGGCATTTCCCGCATTCCGAGGCCGCGCGCATCGAGGCCAACCAGCCCTTCTTCGGGCTGTAGAGCAGGATGCGCTGCGGCACGCTCCGCGGCACCCGCGCCTGCGATACTTCCCGCATGACCGCTCTTCCCTCCTCCGGCGTCGCGCCCGGCGGCTGGCTGCACCAGGCCATTGCCCGCATCGAGGCCGACTACCACCGCAGCGCCGACACGCACCTCATTCCGCTCAATCTGCCGGCCTATGCGGCCCACGGCATCGACCTCTACCTGAAGGACGAGTCCACCCACCCCACGGGCAGCCTGAAGCACCGGCTCGCGCGTTCGCTGTTCCTCTACGCGCTGTGCAACGGCTGGGTGCACGAAGGCTCGACCATCGTCGAATCCTCCAGCGG
The DNA here is from genome assembly GCF_042847045.1 of Acidovorax sacchari. NCBI lineage: Bacteria > Pseudomonadati > Pseudomonadota > Betaproteobacteria > Burkholderiales > Comamonadaceae > Acidovorax > Acidovorax sacchari. The sequence continues at coordinate 1,472,801 of NZ_AP035783.1, read as the reverse complement.
CTCCACGGCGGTGAGCGAGGCGTATTTCGCGCGGCTGCTGGGCCTGCCTTTCGTGGCGGTGATGCCGCGCCGCACTTCGGTGGAAAAGGTGGCGCAGATCGAGTTCCACGGCGGCCGCTGCCACTTCGTGGACAGCCCCGCCGAGGTGTACGACGCGGCACGGGCGATCGCGGCCGACACCGGGGGGCACTACATGGACCAGTTCACCTATGCCGAACGGGCCACGGACTGGCGCGGCAACAACAACAACATCGCCGAGAGCATGTTCGTGCAGATGCAGCGCGAGCGCCACCCCGTGCCGCGCTGGATCGTGGTCGGTGCCGGCACGGGGGGCACGAGCGCCACCATCGGCCGCTACATCCGCTACCAGCAGTACGCGACGCAGGTCTGCGTGGCCGATCCGGCCGGCTCGGTGTTCAGCGCCTACTGGCGCTCGGGTGACGGCACGCTCACGGCGGCAGGCTCGCGCATCGAGGGCATCGGCCGCCCGCGCGTGGAGCCGAGTTTCATCCGCACGCTCGTGGACCACATGGAGGAAGTGGCGGATACCGATTCGGTCGCGGCGATGCAGGTGCTCTCGCAATTGCTCGGACGGCGCGTCGGCCCCTCCACGGGCACCAACTTCGCGGCCATGCTGCGCCTGGCCAGCGGCATGCGCAAGCGCGGCGAACGGGGCTCGCTGCTGTCGCTGCTGTGCGACTCGGGCGAACGCTACCTGCCCACCTACTTCGACGAGGCCTGGGTGGCCGGCACCATCGGCGACTGCGCGGCCGCGCGCGCCGGCATCCAGGCCAGCATGGACGCCTGACCATGCCGGGTCGCCCCACGCGCCGCGCCTGCCTCGCCGCAGCGGTCGGCGCCGCGTCCGCCAGCGCGTGGATGCCCTGGCCGGCACACGCGCTGCCCGCGCGTACTCTGGCGTTTCCGCGCGACCACGGCAGCCACCCGGACCTGCGCACCGAGTGGTGGTACATCACCGGGCACGCCCATGCGGACGGCCAGGACTGGGGCTTCCAGATCACCTTCTTCCGCTCCCGGGTGGACGAGACCCGCACGCTGCGCTCCGCCTTCGCGGCCCACCAGTTGCTGTTCGCGCATGCCGCGCTCACCGACGTGCGCAGCGGCCGGTTGCTGCACGACCAGCGCATCGCGCGCGCGGGCTTCGGCGTGGCGCAGGCGCAGGAATCCGACACGTCCATCCGGATCGGGGACTGGTCGCTGGCCCGCAGCGGCACGGCGGACGGTGGCAGCCGGTACGCGGCCCGCATTCCGGCGGAACGCTTCACCCTGGAACTGGAGTTCGACAGCACCCAGCCCCTGATCTTGCAGGGCCGCCAGGGCCTGTCGCGCAAGGGGCCGCAGCCGGAGCAGGCGAGCTACTACTACAGCCAGCCCCAGCTGGCGGTGCGCGGCACGATCGCGCTGCCGGGCAGGCGCCTTGCGATCGGCGCGGACGGCAGCGCCGCCCCCCGCACGGCACGCGCCTGGCTGGACCACGAATGGAGCGAGGCCCTGATGCACCCCGAGGCCGTGGGCTGGGACTGGATCGGCATGAACCTGGCGAACGGCGGCGCCCTCACCGCCTTCCGGCTGCGCCGCCGGGACGGCAGCGCGCTCTGGGCCAGCGGCTCGTTCCGCGCAGGTGCGAACGCCCCGCTGCAGGTCTTCGAGCAGGCGGAGGCCATGGCCTTCACGCCCCTGCGGCACTGGACCAGTCCGCGCACCGGCACGCGCTATCCCGTGGCCTGGCGCATCGACACGCCCGCCGGCCGCTTCGAGGTCGATGCCATGGCCGACGACCAGGAACTGGACAGCCGCGGCTCCACCGGCGCGATCTACTGGGAGGGCCTGAGCGTGCTGCGCGACGCTTCCGGCAGCGAGGTGGGCCGCGGCTACCTGGAACTCACCGGCTACGCGGGCGCGCTGCGCCTGTGATGCGGCTGGTGAAAAACCCGGACCTCTCGGGCCATCAGATGCAAGCCATGTTCACGGACTCTGAATAATCAGAGCCGCACCTATCGGATGGCCGCGGAGCAGGCCACGCCAGCAGACGCCGTGGAACCGGCTTTGCCGGGCCACCGGCGGCGTCCCCCTTGGGAGAAGGCGCCGAAGGCGACTCAGGGGGTTTTCCTAATTCTTGCGATGATCTCGCCCATGATCCCGCGGCGGAATGCCAGCACGCAGACCACGAAGATCAGGCCGGTGACGATGGTCACCGATTCGCCCAGCGTGCGGAACCAGTCCACGCCCGTGAGGGACGCGAGCAGGTTGCCGAATTCGCCGATCTTGTTCTCCAGCAGCACCACCACGGCGGAGCCGACCAGCGGGCCGGACAGCGTGCCCAGGCCGCCCACGAGCGTCATCAGGATCACCTGGCCCGAGGCCGTCCAGTGCACGTCCGACAGCGTGGCGAAACCCAGCACCAGCGTCTTGAGCGAGCCGGCCAGCCCCGCGATGGCGGCGGAGATCACGAAGGCCAGCAGCTTGAAGCGCTGCGTGTCGTAGCCCAGCGAGATGGCGCGCGGCTCGTTCTCCTTGATGCCCTTGAGCACCTGGCCGAAGGGCGAATGGATGGTGCGCACGATCAGCAGGAAGGCGGCCACCACCACGGCCAGTGCCACGTAGTACATCGTCACGTCGCTGGACAGGTCGAGCACGCCGAACAGCTTGCCGCGCGGCACGCCCTGCAGGCCGTCCTCGCCGCCCGTGAACGGTGCCTGCAGGCAGGCGAAGAACAGCATCTGCGCGAGCGCCAGCGTGATCATCGAGAAATAGATGCCCTGGCGGCGAATGGCCAGCCAGCCGAACAGCAGGCCCAGCAGCGCCCCGCCGGCCGTGCCCAGCAGCAGCCCGATCTCGGGCGTGAGGCCCCAGACCTTGATCGCGTGGCCGGTGACGTAGGCCGCGCCGCCCAGGAAGGCCGCATGGCCGAAGGACAGCAGTCCCGTGTAGCCCAGCAGCAGGTTGAAGGCGGAAGCGAACAGTGCGAAGCACAGCAGCTTCATCACGAAGACGGGATAGGCGCCGAGGAACGGCGCGGCGATCAGGCCCAGCAGCAGCAGGCCGTAGCCGAAGGTGGCGAGATTCTTGTGGTGCATGTGCGCGGCCCCGTCCTGGTCACTTTTCCTTGCCGAACAGGCCGGCGGGGCGGATGAGCAGCACCACCACCATGATGACGAACACCACGGTGGACGATGCCTCGGGATAGAACACCTTGGTGAAGCCTTCGACGACGCCCAGGCCCAGCCCCGTGAGGATGGAACCCATGATCGAGCCCATGCCGCCGATCACCACCACCGCGAACACCACGATGATGAGGTTCTGGCCCATGAGCGGCGTGACCTGGTACACCGGCGCGGCCAGCACGCCCGCGAAGGCGGCCAGCGCCGCACCGAAGGCGTAGGTGAGCGTGATCATCACCGGCACGTTGATGCCGAAGGCCTCCACCAGGCGCGGGTTCTCGGTGCCGGCGCGCAGGTAGGCGCCGAGCTTGGTCTTCTCGATGACATACCACGTGCCGACACAGACCACGATGGACGCCACCACCACCCACGCGCGGTAGTTGGGCAGGATCATGAAGCCCAGATTGGTGGCGCCTTCCAGCAGCTCGGGCGTGTCGTACCCCAGGCCCGATACACCGTAGATGGAGCGGAACACGCCTTCGATCAACAGCGTGAGCCCCAGCGTGAGCAGCAGGCCGTAGAGGTGGTCGAGCTTGTAGATCCAGCGCAGCAGCAGCCGCTCGATCGCCACGCCGAAGAGGCCGACGACGAGCGGCGCCGCGATCAGCATCACCCAGTAGTTGATGCCGAAATACGAACCCGCCATCCAGGTGAGCAGCGCCCCCAGCATGAACAGCGCGCCATGCGCGAAGTTGATGACGTTCAGCAGGCCGAAGATCACCGCCAGCCCCAGGCTGAGGATGGCGTAGAACGAGCCGTTGACCAGCCCCAGCAGGAGCTGGCTCAGCAGGGCCGGCAGGGAGACACCGAAGATTTCCATGGGAGGCGGCTAGGGGGATGCTTATAGATGGCGCTCAGGCAATGCGGATCACTTCCAGAGCGCGCACTTGCTTTCGGCCTTGGTGGCGAAGACCTGGTCGCCCGGCAGCTTCTTCACGAGCTTGTAGTAGTCCCAGGTGCCCTTGGATTCCGCGGGCGTCTTCACCTGCATGAGGTACATGTCGTGCACGTAGCGGCCATCCGGGCGCAGCGTGCCGCTGTTGAAGAAGTCGTCCATCTTCATGCCGCGCCAGGCCTCCATCACCTGGTCGGCCTCGATGCTCTTGGCGGCTTCCACGGCCTTGAGGTAGTTCATGGTGGCCGAGTAGTCGGCCGCCTGGATCTCGGTCGGACGGCGCTTGGTCTTTTCCATGAAGCGGTCGGCGAACTTGCGGGTCTCGTCGTTCAGGTCCCAGTACCAGCTGGTGGTGAACTGCAGGCCCTCCGTGGTCTTCAGGCCCAGGCTGTGGATGTCGCTGAAGAAGATCAGCAGGCCGGCGAGCTTCATGTTCTTGCCGATGCCGAACTCCTTGGCGGCCTTGATCGAGTTGATGGTGTCGCCGCCCGCGTTCGCCAGGCCCAGGATCTGCGCCTTGGAGTTCTGCGCCTGCAGCAGGAAGGACGAGAAGTCCGACGCATTGAGCGGGTGCCGTACGGAGCCGACCACGGTGCCGCCCTTTTCCTTCACCACGCGGGAGGTGTCGGCCTCCAGCGCATGGCCGAACGCGTAATCGGCCGTGAGGAAGAACCAGCTCTTGCCGCCCGCGTCCACGATGGCCGCGCCCGTGCCCTTGGCCAGGGCCACGGTGTCGTAGGCGTAATGGACGGTGTAGGGGCTGCACTGCTCGTTGGTCAGCGCCGAGGTGGCCGCGCCGTTGTTGATGAAGACGCGCTTCTTCTCCTGCGCCACCTTGGCCATGGCCAGCGCCGTGCCCGAGTTGGTGCCGCCGAAGACCATGGTCAGGCCCTGCGTGTCGATCCATTCGCGTGCCTTGCTGGCCGCGATGTCCGCCTTGTTCTGGTGGTCCGCCGTGAGCAGTTCGATCGGACGGCCGAGCACCTTGCCGCCGAAATCGTCGATCGCCATCTGGATCGCCACGGCGCCGTTCTTCCCCTCCACGTCGGCATACAGGCTCGACATGTCGGTGATGAAGCCGATCTTCACCGGCGCGTCCTGCTGCGCGTGCGCGGCCGAGGCCGCCAAGAGCCCTGCGGCGCCGAGCGCCAGTGCCAGTTGCGTGATTCCGTATGCCATGGTCCTTGTCTCCTTCTGTTGTCGTTCGTCCATCGCGGGAAAGCGGCTGTCAGGCGCGGCGCGTCACTTCCAGAGCGCGCACTTGCTCTCGGCCTTGGTGGTCCACACCTGGTCGGCGGGGAGCTTGGCGACCACCTTGTAGTAGTCCCACGGCTCCTTGGATTCGGCGGGCGACTTCACCTGCATCAGGTACATGTCGTGCGCGAAGCGGCCGTCCGGGCGGATGCTGCCCTTGGCGTAGAAATCGTCGATGGGCGTGGACTTGAGCTTTTCCATCACCTTGTCGGCATCGGTGCTGTTGGCCGCCTGCACGGCCTTCAGGTAGTTCATCGTGGCCGAGTAGTCGGCCGCCTGGATGTCGGTGGGCATGCGCTTGGTCTTGGCGAAGAACTTGCGGCCGAAGGCGCGCGTCTTGTCGTCGAGGTTCCAGTCCCAGCTGGTGGTGAGCAACAGGCCTTCCGTGTTCTTCAGGCCCAGGCTGTGGATGTCGGTGAGGAACACCAGCAGGCCCGCCATCTTCATGCTCTTGTTGATGCCGAATTCACGCGCTGCCTTGATCGCGTTGATGGTGTCGCCGCCCGCATTCGCCAGGCCCAGGATCTGCGCCTTGGAGTTCTGCGCCTGCAGCAGGAACGAGGAGAAGTCCGACGCATTGAGCGGATGCTTCACGCTGCCCAGCACGCGGCCGCCCTTTTCCTTCACCACCTTGGCCGTGTCGGCCTCCAGCGCGGCGCCGAAGGCATAGTCGGCCGTCAGGAAGAACCAGTCCTTGCCGCCCTGCTGCACCACGGCGCCGCCCGTGCCCTTGGCCAGCGCCACGGTGTCGTAGGCGTACTGCACGGTGTAGGGGCTGCACTGCTCGTTGGTCAGCGCCGATGTGCCCGCCCCGTTCACGATGAAGACGCGCTTCTTCTCCTGCGCCACCTTGGCCATGGCCAGCGCCGTGCCCGAGTTGGTGCCGCCGAAGAGCATCGTCAGGCCCTGCGTGTCGATCCACTCGCGCGCCTTGCTGGCCGCGATGTCGGCCTTGTTCTGGTGGTCGGCGGAGATCAGCTCGATCGGCATGCCCAGCACCTTGCCGCCGAAGTCGTCGATCGCCATCTGGATCGCCACCGCGCCGTTCTTGCCCTCCACGTCCGCATACAGGCTCGACATGTCGGTAATGAAGCCGATCTTCACCTTGCCGTCCTGCGCCTGCACGGCCGGGGCGGCGCACAGGCCCGCGAGGCCGAGCGCCACGGCGAGGGTTCTGAAGGTCGCGGTGGTGCGTGGGTGTTTCTTCATGTCGTCGTCTCCTGAGGCTGGGTGGTCGTTCGGGTCGGGTTCGGCGCGGAGCAGGCAGGGCCGGCGGCTCACACGCCCAGCAATTCGTTCAGCACGGGCATGCGCTGCTCCAGCTCGTCGGCGCCGAACTGCAGGGCGATGCTGCCGTGCTCCATCACGTAGAAGCGGTCGGCGAGCGGCGCGGCGAAGCGGAAGTTCTGCTCCACCATCACCACCGTGTAGCCCTTCTGGCGCAGCGTGGTGATCATGCGTGCCAGGGCCTGCACGATCACGGGCGCGAGCCCTTCCGAGATCTCGTCGAGCAGCAGCAACTGGGCACCCGTGCGCAGGATGCGCGCCACGGCCAGCATCTGCTGCTCCCCGCCCGACAGGCGCGTGCCCTGGCTGTGGCGGCGCTCCGCGAGGTTGGGGAACATCGCATAGATCTCGTCCAGCGGCATGCCGGCGCGGCCGGTCTTGAGCACGGGCGGCAGCAGCAGGTTCTCCTCGCAGGACAGGCTGGAGAAGATGCCGCGCTCCTCGGGGCAGTAGCCCACGCCCAGGTGCGCGATGCGGTGCGTGGGCATCTGGATGGTTTCCTGTCCGTTGATCTTCACCGATCCCTTGCGCGCGCCCGTCAGGCCCATCACCGCACGCAGCGTGGAGGTGCGGCCCGCGCCGTTGCGGCCCAGCAGCGTGACCACCTCGCCGGGCTGCACGACCATGTCCACGCCGTGCAACACGTGCGATTCGCCGTACCAGGCCTCCAGGCCGCGGATTTCGAGAGCGGGGGCGGCCATCAGTGGGCTCCCTGAAGCTGGCCGTCGGTCGTGCCCATGTAGGCCTCCATGACCTGCGGGTTGCGCGAGACCTCCTCGTACGGCCCCTCGGCCAGAACGGCCCCGCGCTGCAGCACCGTGATGCGGTCCGCGATGGTGGAGATGACTTTCATGTTGTGCTCGACCATGAGGATCGTGCGGCCGGCCGACACCTTCTTGATGAGCTGCGTGACGCGGTCCACATCCTCGTGGCCCATGCCCTGCGTGGGCTCGTCGAGCAGCATCAGTTCGGGCTCCATCGCGAGCGTCGTGGCGATCTCCAGCGCGCGCTTGCGGCCGTAGGGCAGGTTGACGGTGACCTCGTCGGCCAGGTCGGCGAGGCCCACTTCCGCGAGCAGTTCGCGCGCCCGGCTGTCGAGGTGCGCCAGGCTGCGCTCGCTTTTCCAGAAATGGAACGACGTGCCCAGCCGGCGCTGCAGGCCGAGCCGCACGTTCTCGGTGAGCGTCAGGTGCGGGAACACGGCCGAGATCTGGAAGGAGCGGATCACCCCGCGCCGGGCGATCTGCGCGGGCGCCTCGCGGGTGATGTCCGCGCCGTTGAAGGTGATGGTGCCGGACGTGGGCTCCAGGAACTTGGTCAGCAGGTTGAAGCAGGTGGTCTTGCCAGCGCCATTGGGGCCGATCAACGCATGGATGGAACCGCGGCGCACCGACAGGTTCACATCGCTGACCGCGGTGAAGCCCTTGAATTCCTTGGTGAGATGGCGGGTTTCGAGAATGACGTCGTCGCTCATGGGGCAGGTTGCCGCTTCCTGTGGAGTGGTCCCTCGGCACGCCGCCCGGGAAGGGTCGGCAGCTGCCGCGGTCAAGGGGCTTGCGGCGCATCGTATGCCGCCCCCCTGAACGCCAGGAACTGGGACAAATGCCTATGTATAAACGCCTAAGCAAACACCCCCCGCACCTGCCCGACCCCGCCGGGAGACAGGCCTGCCGGGGTGCCGCCAACGTGCGGCAACTGCGCGCCCGAAGGCCCCGCTTCCGCCTGCAGAGCGTTTCCAGCCCTCCACCCGATGCTCCTTAAACAATAGCATTCACAGGATGGACAATACCCGTCCGGCACCGGTTTCCGGCGACCCGCCTACACTGGCCGCACGATGTCTTCCGCCCCTGCCGACGCACGCCCCGAGGCCCCCCCTCCGGGAAATCCCCCCCGCGTTCCGCCCCGTGCGCTGGCCGGACTGCTGCCCTTTCTGCGGCCCTATGCCGGGCGCATCGCCCTCGCGCTCGTGTTCCTGGTGCTCGCGGCCGGCGCGACGCTCGCCTTCCCCATGGCGCTGCGGGCGCTGATCGACGGCGGCCTCGTGCCCGGCGACCGCGGCGCCCAGGCGCTGGCGCTGCGCGAGCACTTCGGCCTGCTGTTCCTCGTGGCGGTGGCGCTCGGGGTGTTCTCGGCCGCGCGCTTCTACCTCGTCAGCTGGCTCGGCGAACGCGTCACGGCCGATCTGCGCAACGCCGTCTATGCACGCGTGCTGCAGCAGAGCCCGGCATTCTTCGAGACCACGCAGACGGGCGAGGTGCTCTCGCGCCTCACTACCGACACCACGCTGGTGCAGACCGTCGTGGGATCGTCCCTCTCCATGGGCCTGCGCAACGCGGTGATGGGCATCGGGGCGCTCGGCATGCTGGTCTGGAGCCATCCGCGGCTGATGGCCGTGGTCCTGCTGGGCATCGTCGCCGTCGTGGCGCCCACGGCCTGGATCGGGCGCCGCGTGCGCCGGCTGTCGCGCGACAGCCAGGATCGCGTGGCCGATGCGAGCGCGCTGGCCGGCGAGGTGCTGAATGCGGTCCCGGTGGTGCAGAGCCACACGGCCGAGGCGCGCGAGAGCGACCGCTTCCGCGCGGCCACCGCCAACGCCTTCGAAGCGGCCGTGCGCCGCAGCCGGGCGCGCGCGGCGCTGGTGGCGTTCGTCATCGTCACCAACGCCGCCCTGCTGCTCTGGGGCCTGTACCGCGGCACGCAGGCGGTGCTCTCGGGCGACATGTCGGCCGGGCAGCTCGGCGAGACCGTAATCTACGTCATGCTGCTCGCCGGCGCCGTGGCGGTGCTCGGCGAAGTCTACGGCGACCTGCTGCGCGCGGCCGGCGCCACCGAGCGGCTGATGGAACTGCTGGCCGCGCCCGCGGCGATCGCCTCGCCGCCGGACGCAGTGCCGTTCGTGCCCGCCGGCCAGGGCCTGCGGGTGGATTTCGATCAGGTGCGTTTCCACTATCCCTCGCGCCCGGCGCAGGCGGCGCTGGACGGGTTCGACCTGCGCATCGCGCCCGGCGAAACCGTGGCGCTGGTGGGTGCGAGCGGCGCCGGCAAGACGACGGTGTTCCAGCTGCTGCAGCGGTTCTACGACGTGGACGGCGGCGCATCCGGCGGACGCATCCTGCTGGACGGGCGCGACCTGCGCACGCTGGCGCTCGGGGATTTCCGCTCACGCATCGCCGTGGTGCCGCAGGACGCCGTCGTCTTCTCCGCCTCCGCGCGCGAGAACATCCGCTACGGCCGCCCCGACGCGACCGACGCCGAAGTGGAAGCCGCCGCGCGCGCCGCCTTCGCCCACGACTTCCTCGCTGCCCTGCCCGAGGGCTACGGCACTTTCCTGGGCGAGCGCGGCGTGCGCCTGTCGGGCGGACAGCGCCAGCGCATCGCGATCGCCCGCGCGCTGCTCAAGGACGCACCGCTGCTGCTGCTCGACGAGGCCACCAGCGCGCTCGACGCCGAAAGCGAACGCATGGTGCAGGCTGCCCTCGATGCCGCGCTGCACCCCCAGGGCCGGCGCCGCACCACCCTGGTGATCGCCCACCGGCTGGCCACCGTCCAGAATGCGGACCGCATCGCCGTCCTGGAGCACGGCCGCGTGATCGAACAGGGCCGGCATGCGGAACTGCTGCGGCAAGGCGGAGCCTATGCGCGCCTGGCCGCGCTGCAGTTCGCGGCCTGACGAGGCAAGGGGTCGGAAGCCCGGATGACCTGCCATCCGGCCACCTGCCAGAGGCACCGCCACCAGCGGCATAGGCAGACACCGGAGGCAGCGGCAGAGGGGCAGTCCCCAGCGGCGCGGCAGGCTACTGCAGCGTTTCCTTCGCGGCCGCCGGCAGGGGCAGCGGCAGCACGGCGATGCCTTCTTCCAGCAGCTGCACCGTGTCCTTCACGCTCGCCTGGCCGCGGATCGGTCGCTCCTCGGCCTCGCCGTGGTGGATGCGGCGCGCTTCCTCGGCGAAGCGCGGGCCGACGTCTTCGGTATTCGCCATCACCTGGCGCGCCATGCGCAGCCAGGCAGCCTGCAGTTCGTGGGGCGCGATCGCCCGAGACGGCGATGCCGGCGACGCAGGAGAAGGCGCGGCACCCGCAGCGCCGGTGCCCGCGATGCCAGTTTGCCGCTTCGGCGGCTCGGCCGCGGCGGAGCGCAGATTCAGCCGTGGCGCGCTCAGCACCTTGCGGACCCCGCGGCTGCCGCACATCGGGCACTCCAGCAGCCCGCGCGCGAGCTGGTCCTGGAAATCGTCTTCGGAAGCGAACCAGCCTTCGAAGGCATGGTCGTGCTCGCAGTGCAGATCCAGCACTTTCATTCTGGAGACTCCGCGGCATCCATGGCGCTGAGGGTGTGGAGCGTGGCCGGGCTCACCCGCGCCGGCGCAGCAGGTAGCGGTAGACGAAACCCGGGAACGCCAGCGTCGCGAACAGCGCGGCCGTGATCGCATAGAACTCCCAGCCCTGGGGAGCGATCTGGCCGGCACGGCGCTCCAGCAGCAGCGCGAGCGCCCCCACCAGGAAGTAGCACAGCACCAGTTCGCCCAGGCGTGCCGCCAGCGGCTTGGCCGCGGCCGCGCGGGGCCCCACCACCAGCCAGCGCTGGTTGCAGAACGGCAGGTTGGCAGCGACGAAGGCCACCACGATCACCAGCCAGATGGATGCGGAGGACGACAAGGGAGCGAATCCGTGGGGATCACCGCCCTTCCCTCCTGCGCGCCGTGCATCGAAGCGACGGCGGGCCGGGAAAAGCGGTGGACCGTTCGTTCAGGTCAGGTGGCCAGAGCGCGCACCACGGCGTCGGCGCAGAGGGCCATCAGGCCGCCCGGCACCAGGCCGAGGATCAGCACGAGCGCACCGTTCAGCGTGAGCACCATGCGCACGTCGAGCGGGGCCGAGACGCTGGTGGCCGTCAGCGGTGCGTCGAAGTACATCACCTTCACGACGCGCAGGTAGTAGAACGCGCCGATCAGCGACATCACCACGGCGAACACGGCCAGCGCGATGTAGGGAGCCTGGCCGGAAGCCACCAGCGCCTGCAGCACCGCCAGCTTGGCATAGAAGCCCACCATCGGCGGGATGCCCGCCAGCGAGAACAGGCAGATGGCCATCACGCCGGCATAGAGCGGGCTGCGCTGGTTCAGGCCGGCCAGGTCGGAGATCTCTTCGCTTTCGAAACCTTCGCGCGCCAGCAACAGGATGATGCCGAAGCTCGCCAGCGTGGTCAGCACGTAGGTCAGGATGTAGAACATCGCCGAGCTGTAGGCATTCTCGACCGCGTTCGCATCCACGTTGCCGTTGATCACGCCCGACAGCAGGCCCAGCAGCACGAAGCCCATCTGGGCGATGGTCGAGTACGCCAGCATGCGCTTCAGGTTGGTCTGCGCGATGGCCGCCAGGTTGCCCACGAGCAGCGAGCCGACCGCCAGCACGGCCAGCATCTGCTGCCAGTCGATGGCCAGCGGCAGCAGGCCGTCCACCAGCAGGCGGATCATGATCGCGAAGGCGGCCAGCTTGGGCGCGCTGCCGATGATGACCGTCACTGCCGTCGGGGCACCCTGGTATACGTCCGGAATCCACATGTGGAACGGCACGGCGCCGATCTTGAAAGCGAGGCCGGCCACGACGAACACGAGGCCGAACACCAGCACCTGGTGGCGGATCTGGCCCGAATTCACGGCCTTGAAGACCTGGCCGATGTCGAGCGAGCCGGTGGCACCGTACAGCATCGAGAGGCCGTAGAGCAGGAAGCCGCTCGCCATCGCGCCGAGCACGAAGTACTTCATGGCGGCTTCGGTGGCGGTCGTGTGGTCGCGGCGCAGCGCCACCAGCGCGTAGCTGGAGAGCGTGAGCAGTTCCAGGCCCAGGTAGATCACCAGGAAGTTGTTGCCCGACACCATGACGAACACGCCCAGCAGCATGAACATCGACAGGGTGAACAGCTCGCCGCCGCGCAGCATGCCGCGGTCCGCGGCGTAGGGCCGGCCATAGACCAGCGTCACCATCACCGCGATGGTCGCGAAGCACTTGAGCCAGTTGCCCATGGCGTCGCTCACCACCATGTTGCCGAAGCCGTAGAACGTGTTGCCGCTGCTCGCGTACATGCCCTGCAGCACGGCCACCACGGCCAGGGTGAGCATGGTGAGCACGTAGGTGCCGGTGCGACGGGGGCTCGTCACGCCCAGGTCCACCAGGGCGATCACGCAGGCCATCACCAGGAGCACGATCTCCGGGTACACCGCCAGCCAGCTGATGTTGTCAATCATCTCGGTCTCTCGTTGTCAGTCGGTTCAATGGAGCTTGGTCTGCGCCACGTGCTTGAGCAGCTCGGCCACCGACACGTCCATCACGTCGGTGAAGGGGCGCGGATACAGGCCCATGTACAGCACGGCCACGGCGAGCACGCCAAGCACCAGGAATTCGCGGGCGCTGATGTCCAGCAGGCCGCGCACGTTGTCGTTGCCCACCGGGCCGAGATAGACGCGCTTGAACATCCACAGCGTGTAGGCGGCGCCGAAGATCAGCGCGGTGGCGGCCAGGAGACCGATCCAGAAGTTCGCCTTCACGGCGCCCAGGATCACCATCCACTCGCCCACGAAGCCGGCGGTGCCCGGAAGGCCGCAGTTGGCCATCGCGAACAGCAGCGCGAAGGCCGCGAACTTGGGCATGGTGTTCACCACGCCGCCGTAGGCCGCGATCTCCCGCGAGTGCACGCGGTCGTACAGCACGCCGATCGAGAGGAACATCGCGCCCGACACGAAGCCGTGGGCGATCATCTGCACCAGGCCGCCCGAGACGCCCAGGTCGTTGAAGATGAAGAAGCCCAGCGTCACGAAGCCCATGTGCGCCACGGACGAATACGCCACCAGCTTCTTCATGTCCTTCTGCACCATGGCCACGAGGCCCACGTAGATCACCGCGATCAGCGACAGCGCGATCATCAGCCACGCCCAGTGGCGTGCGGCATCAGGAGCGATGGGCATCGAGAAGCGCAGGAAGCCGTAGGCGCCCAGCTTCAGCATGATCGCCGCCAGCACGGCGGAGCCGCCCGTGGGCGCCTCCACGTGCACGTCCGGCAGCCAGGTGTGCACCGGCCACATCGGCACCTTCACGGCAAAGGCCGCGAAGAAGGCGAAGAACAGCAGCGTCTGCGCGCGGGCCGACAGCGGCAGCTGGTGCCAGGTGGCGATGTCGAAGCTGCCGCCGGACTGGTTGTACAGGTACACCAGCGCGATCAGCATCAGCAGCGAGCCGAGCAGCGTGTAGAGGAAGAACTTGAACGCCGCGTAGATCTTGTTCGGGCCGCCCCAGATGCCGATGATGAGGTACATCGGGATCAGCGTGGCCTCGAAGAACACGTAGAACAGCAGGCCGTCGAGGGCGCTGAACACGCCGATCATGAGGCCCGAGAGGATCAGGAACGCGCCCATGTACTGGTTCACGCGCTCGGTGATCGACTCCCACGACGCGATCACCACGATCACCGTGATGAAGGCCGTCAGCGGCACGAACCAGAACGAGATGCCGTCCAGGCCCAGGTGGTAGTGCACGTTGAAGCGCTCGATCCAGAGCAGCTTCTCGACGAACTGCGCGGCGGCCGTGCCGTTGTCGAAACCGCTGAGCAGCGGCAGCGTCACGGCGAGGCCGATCAGCGAGCCGATCAGCGCGATCCAGCGGACGGCGCGCGCCTGATCGTCGCGCCCGAAGGCCAGCAGCAGGGCACCGAAGGCGATCGGCGTCCAGATGGCAAGACTCAACAAACCCATTTTTCTTGTTCCTCTACTTGTTGAGCCACACGAAGTACGTCATGAGCCCGAACACGCCCAGGATCATGACCAGCGCATAGTGGTAGATGTAGCCCGACTGCACCCAGCGCACGATGCCGGCGACCCAGCCGACGAGCTTCCAGGAACCGTTCACCACGGCGCCGTCGATCACGGCCTGGTCGCCGCCCTTCCACAGGCCCGTGCCCAGTGCGCGGGCACCGCGGGCGATGATGTTCTCGTTGATCCAGTCGAGGTAGTACTTGTTCTCGAACAGGGTGTAGATCGGCATGCAGGTGCGCTTGATCGCGGCCGGCAGGGCCGGGTTCACCATGTACATGTAGTAGGAGAGCGCGACGCCGGCCAGGGCCAGCCAGAACGGGGCAGCCTGCAGGCCGTGCAGGGCCATCGCCACCGGGCCGTGGAACATCTCGGCCAGCTCGGCCATCGCGGGGTGCCTGGCGGCGTCCACGAAGATCACGTCCTTGAAGAAGTCGCCGAACAGCATGGGCTGGATGGCCAGGAAGCCGATCACCACCGAGGGGATCGCCAGCAGCACCAAGGGCACCGTCACCACCCAGGGCGACTCGTGCGGCTTGGCATCGTGGCCATGGCCATGGTCATCGTGCGCATGGTGGTCGTCGTGGTGCGCATCCGGGTTCTGGTCGTAGCGCTCCTTGCCGTGGAAGACCAGGAAGTACATGCGGAACGAATAGAACGCGGTGACGAACACGCCGGCCAGCACGGCGAAGTGCGCGAAGCCTGCGGCCGGCAGCGTGCTGGCATGCACGGCCTCGATGATGCTGTCCTTGGAATAGAAGCCCGAGAACAGCGGCATGCCGATCAGCGCCAGGGAGCCCAGCAGCGAGGTGATCCAGGTGATGGGCATGTACTTGCGCACGGCGCCCATCCAGCGGATGTCCTGGTTGTGGTGCATGCCCATGATCACCGAACCCGCGCCGAGGAACAGCAGCGCCTTGAAGAACGCGTGGGTCATCAGGTGGAACACGGCCACCGAGTAGGCGGAGGCGCCCAGCGCCACGGTCATGTAGCCCAGCTGCGACAGCGTGGAATAGGCCACGACACGCTTGATGTCGTTCTGGATCATGCCCAGGAAGCCCATGAACAGGGCCGTGATGGCACCGATCACCAGGATGAAGTTGAGGGCCGTGTCCGACAGTTCGAACAGCGGCGACATGCGCGACACCATGAAGATGCCGGCGGTCACCATGGTGGCCGCGTGGATCAGCGCGGAGATCGGGGTCGGGCCTTCCATCGAGTCGGGCAGCCACACGTGCAGCGGGAACTGCGCGCTCTTGCCCATCGCGCCGATGAACAGGCAGATGCAGATCACGGTGATGAGCATCCAGTTGGTGCCCGGGAAGCCGATGGTGCCCAGTTCGCCCGACTTGGCGAAGATCTCGCCGTAGTTCAGCGTGCCGGTATAGGCGGCGATCAGGCCGATGCCCAGGATGAAGCCGAAGTCGCCGACGCGGTTCACGAGGAACGCCTTCATGTTGGCGAAGATGGCCGTGGGCTTGTTGAACCAGAAGCCGATCAGCAGGTACGACACGAGGCCCACCGCTTCCCAGCCGAAGAACAGCTGCAGCAGGTTGTTGCTCATGACCAGCATGAGCATCGAGAACGTGAACAGCGAGATGTACGAGAAGAAGCGGTTGTAGCCGTCGTCCTCTTCCATGTAGCCGATGGTGTAGATGTGCACCATCAGCGACACGAAGGTCACCACGCACATCATCATGGCGGTGAGCGTGTCGATGAGGAAGCCGACTTCCATCTTGAGGCCGCCCACCACCATCCAGGTGTAGAGCGTCTCGTTGAAGCGGGCGCCGTCGAGCGCCACGCTCTTGAACGTCAGGGCCGAGAGCACGAACGCGACGAACACGCCGAGGATCGTGAGGGTGTGGCTCGCGCGGCGTCCGATGCGGTTGCCGCCGAAGGCCGTGCCGAGGATGCCGGCGAGCGCGGAGCCCGCCAGCGGCGCCAGCGGCACCGCGAGGAGCATCGAAGCTGAGAGGGTTTGACTCATTCTTGAAGACCTTGCAAGTACCGGCGGATCAGCCCTTGAGGGTGTTGAGATCTTCCGCGTCGATGCTGGACTTGTTGCGGAACAGCAGCACCAGGATCGCGAGGCCGATGGCGGATTCGGCCGCGGCCACCGTCAGGATGAAGAACACGAACACCTGCCCGTGCATGTCGCCCAGGTAGTGGGAGAACGCGACGAAGTTCATGTTCACGGCCAGGAGCATCAGCTCGATGGCCATGAGCAGCACGATGAGGTTCTTGCGGTTCAGGAAGATGCCGATCACCGACAGCGCGAACAGCATCGCGCCCAGCGACAGGAAATGGCCCAGGGTCAACGTCATGCCTTCTTCTCCTCGGCGGCTGCGGGCGCCGCCGCTTCTTCCGCGGGCTTCTGCGTCGCGGCGACCTTCACCAGCGCGACGCGGTCGGCGGCGCGCACGCGCACCTGCTCCGAGACCTTGGTCACCTTGGTGTCCTTGCGCTGGCGCAGGGTCAGGGCGATGGCGGCGATCATGGCCACCAGCAGGATCACCGCGGCGATTTCCACCGGGTACAGGTATTCGGTGTAGAGCAGCTTGCCCAGCGCCTTGGTGTTGGAGTACTGCACCACGTTGCCGGCAGCGTCCACCATGGCCGCCACGGCCTTGGGTTCATCCATGCCGCGGAAGCCGCCCATCAGCACCGCCGCCATTTCCAGGGCGATCAGCGCGCCGATGAAGGCCGCGAGCGGGAAGTGCCGCCAGAAGCCCTGCCGCACGGTGTCGATGTGGATGTCCAGCATCATCACGACGAACAGGAACAGCACCATGACGGCGCCCAGGTAGACCAGCACGAGCGCGATGGCCAGGAATTCGGCCTTCAGCAGCAGCCAGATGGCGGCGGCCTGCGAGAACGCGAGGATCAGGTGGAGCACCGCATGCACGGGGTTGCGCGCGGTGATGACCCGGAAGGCCGCATACAGCAGCACGACCGAGAACAGATAGAAGAAACCAGTCTTGGCGTCCATGAATCGGATCTTGTGAAAAGTGGTTCAGGAGCCGCCGGTCAGCGGTACTTGGCGTCGGCCGCCTTGGCAGCGGCGATCTCGGCCTCGTAGCGGTCGCCGACCGCCAGGAGCATGTCCTTGGTGAAGTACAGGTCGCCCCGCTTCTCGCCGTGGTATTCCAGGATCTGCGTCTCGACGATCGAATCGACCGGGCAGCTCTCTTCGCAGAAGCCGCAGAAGATGCACTTCGTGAGGTCGATGTCGTAGCGCGTCGTGCGGCGCGAGCCATCGGCCCGCACGTCCGACTCGATCGTGATCGCGAGCGCCGGGCAGACTGCCTCGCAGAGCTTGCAGGCGATGCAGCGCTCCTCGCCGTTCTCGTAGCGGCGCAGCGCGTGCAGCCCGCGGAAGCGCGGCGACAGCGGAGTCTTCTCTTCGGGGAACTGCACCGTCACCTTGCGGCGGAACGCGTAGCGGCCGGTCAGGGCCATGCCCTTGACCAGTTCCACGAGCATGAAGCTCTTGAAAAAGTCCTTGAAGGAAAAAGATGTGGTAGCAGCAGCAACAGCAGCCATGATGTGGTGTCCCGCTTATTTCCAGATGTTCCAGGGCGACAGCAGCCAAGCGCCCACGATCAGCAGCCACACGAGGGTGACCGGAATGAAGATCTTCCAGCCCAGGCGCATGATCTGGTCATACCGGAAGCGCGGGAAGGTCGCGCGGATCCAGATGAACATGGACACCACGAGGAAGGTCTTGAGGCCCAGCCAGATCCAGCCCGGGATGAAGTCCAGGGCCGCCACCGGCGACAGCCAGCCGCCCAGGAACATGGTCACGCCCAGGATGGACACGAGCCACATGCTGGCGTACTCGGCCAGGAAGAAGATCGCGAAGCCCATGCCCGAGTATTCGACCATGTGGCCGGCCACGATTTCCGCCTCGCCTTCCACCACGTCGAACGGGTGGCGGTTGGTCTCGGCGACGCCGGAGATCAGGTAGACGATGAAGATCGGCAGCAGCGGCAGCCAGTTCCAGGACAGGAAGGACAGCCCTGCGTTCGCCATCGTGCCCTGCCCCTGGCTCAGCACGATCTGCGTGAGGTTCATGCTGCCCGAGACCATGATGACCACGAGGAAGCAGAAGCCCATGGCGATCTCGTAGCTCACCATCTGGGCCGACGCGCGCAGCGCGCCCAGGAAGGCGTACTTCGAGTTCGAGGCCCAGCCGGCGATGATCACGCCGTACACCTCGATCGAGGTGATCGCCATGATCAGCAGCAGGCCGGCGTTCACGTTGGCCAGCGCCACGTCGGGGCCGAAGGGGATCGCCACCCAGGCCGCGAGCGCGGGCATGATGGCCATCACCGGACCCAGAATGAACAGGCCCTTGCTGGCCGCCGCGGGCTGGATGATTTCCTTGGTGAGCAGCTTCAGGCCGTCGGCCAGCGGCTGCAGCAAGCCGAACGGGCCCACGCGGTTGGGGCCGTGGCGCACCTGCATGAAGCCCAGCAGCTTGCGCTCCCAGAGCGTGAGGTAGGCCACCGCGCCCATGAGCGGCGCCACGATGGCGACGATTTTGAGCAGGTTCCAGAGCACGGGCCACACGGCGCCCGTCCACCAGGACTGGGCGACGAGGTTCAGCCCGCCGTTGTAGAGCGCGTCGATCATGCTGCGGCTCCTTCCACGGCGATGGTGGCGGCGGCCTGGCGGCCGTCGGCCGTCAGCTGCAGCGAGGGCGCGCGGCGCACGAGGCCGTCGAGCTGGTAGATGGCGGCGACCACGGGCTCCGGCGTGCCTGCGGCGGCCGGCACGGCGGGTGCCGCGGACGTGGTGTTGGCAAGGCGCGCGGCCGGCAGGTGCGTCGGCAGTTCGGCCCCGGTGGCGCCCACGGCGTGGGCCAGCACCTCCTGCGAAGTCTCGAAGCCGATGCCCTGCACGCCCAGCAGGTTGCCGAGCACGCGCAGCACCTTCCAGGCCGGACGGGCGTCGCCCAGCGGCTTGACCACGGCGTGGAAGCTCTGCAGGCGGCCTTCGGCATTCACGAAGCTGCCCGAGGTTTCGGTGAACGGGGCGATGGGCAGCAGCACGTCGCTGAATTCCAGGTTGGTCTTGAACGGGCTCAGCGTCACGACCATCTCGGCCTGCGCGAGCGCCTGTGCGGCGCGGGCACCCGGGGCGGAATCATGCACCGGCTCGGTGTTCAGCAGCAGCGCGGCCTTCAGGCCGCCGGCCAGCATGCGGCCGGCATCGAGCCCGCCCTGCCGGGGCTGCGCCCCCACGAACTGCGCGCCGACGGTGTTGGCGGCTTCGGTCAGGTAGCCGACCACGGCGCCGGTCTGCGCTCCGATCCACTGGGCCAGCGCCAGCAGCGACGATGCCTGGGCATGGTGGGCCGCGGCATTGCCGAGCAGCACGGCACGGCCTTCGCCGGACGCGAGCGAACGCGCCACGGCCAGCGCCGCATCGGTCACACGGCCGGAGGCCACGGGCGCGGCCACGCCGCGCTCCTGGGCCACGGCGGCGGCGATGTCGGCCAGCTCGGAGGCCCACTCACCCGCAGGCGCCACGATGGATTGCGCCATCGGCATGGCCCAGTCGTGGGCCACGGCATTCAGCGCGCTCACGGCGCAGCCCTTGCGGGCCGCCTGGCGGATGCGCTGTGCGAACAGCGGATGTTCCTTGCGCAGGTTGGAGCCCACGACCAGCACGGACTGCAGCGTGGACAGCGCCGCGATCGGCATGCCCAGCCAGCGAACGCCTTCCGCCGCGGTGAATTCCGCGTTGCGCAGGCGGTAGTCGATGTTGTCGCTGCCCAGGCCGCGCACCAGCAGCGTGGCCAGGTGCAGCTCTTCCAGCGTGCTGTGCGGGCTGACGAGCGCGCCGATGCTCTGGGCACCGTGCTCGGACTGGATGCCGCGCAGGCCGTTGGCCACGTATTCCAGGGCCGTCTGCCAGTCCACTTCCTTCCACTGGCCGCCCTGCTTGAGCATGGGCCTGGTGAGGCGGTCCGGGCCGTTCAACGCTTCGTACGAGAAGCGGTCGCGGTCGGCGATCCAGCACTCGTTCACGTCCTCGTTCTCGAACGGGACGACGCGCATGACCTTGTGGTTCTTCACCTGGACGATCAGGTTGGCACCCGTGGAATCATGCGGGCTGACCGACTTGCGGCGCGACAGCTCCCACGTGCGGGCGCTGTAGCGGAACGGCTTGCTCGTGAGCGCGCCCACGGGGCAGATGTCGATCATGTTGCCCGACAGCTCGGAATCCACGGTATCGCCCACCACGGTGGTGATCTCGGAATGCTCGCCGCGGTGGATCATGCCCAGCTCCATCACGCCGGCCACTTCCTGGCCGAAGCGTACGCAGCGGGTGCAGTGGATGCAGCGGCTCATCTCCTCCATGGAGATCAGCGGGCCGACGTCCTTGTGGAAGACCACGCGCTTTTCTTCCTCGTAGCGCGAGGAGGAGCCGCCGTAGCCCACGGCCAGGTCCTGCAGCTGGCACTCGCCGCCCTGGTCGCAGATCGGGCAGTCCAGCGGGTGGTTGATCAGCAGGAACTCCATGACCGACTGCTGGGCCTTGATGGCCTTGTCGCTCTTGGTGCGCACGATCATGCCCTGCGTCACGGGCGTGGCGCAGGCAGGCATCGGCTTGGGAGCCTTCTCCACGTCCACCAGGCACATGCGGCAGTTGGCGGCGATGGAGAGCTTCTTGTGATAGCAGAAATGAGGGATGTAGGTGCCTGCCTTCTCGGCCGCATGCATCACCATGCAGCCTTCGGCGACTTCCACCTTCTTCCCGTCGAGTTCGATTTCAACCATATGCGTTTCTCGCGATCAGGCGGAGGCCGGAGCCTGGGGGCTCGTCTTGTTGCGGATCAGCGCCTCGAATTCCGGACGGAAGTGCTTGATCATCGCGCGCACCGGCATGGCCGCCGCGTCGCCCAGGGCGCAGATGGTGCGCCCCTGGATGTTGTCCGCCACCGAATTGAGCAGGTCCAGGTCGCCTTCGCGGCCCTGGCCGTGCTGGATGCGGTCGATCACGCGCCACATCCAGCCCGTGCCTTCGCGGCAGGGCGTGCACTGGCCGCAGGACTCGTGCGAATAGAAGTACGACAGGCGCAGCAGGCTCTCGACCATGCTGCGAGAGTCGTCCATGACGATCACGGCACCCGAGCCCAGCATCGAGCCGGCCTTGGCGATGGAGTCGTAGTCCATCGTGCATTCCATGATGATGGACGCGGGCAGCACCGGGGCGGACGAACCGCCCGGGATCACGGCCTTGAGCTGGCGGCCCTTGCGCACGCCGCCGGCCAGTTCCAGCAGCTTGCTGAACGGCGTGCCCAGCGGGATCTCGTAGTTGCCGGGCTTCTCCACGTCGCCGGACACCGAGAAGATCTTGGTGCCGCCGTTGTTCGGCTTGCCGCAGGCCAGGTAGGCCGCGCCGCCGTTGCGGATGATCCAGGGCACCGCCGCGAAGGTCTCGGTGTTGTTGATCGTGGTGGGCTTGCCGTACAGGCCGAAGCTGGCCGGGAACGGCGGCTTGAAGCGCGGCTGGCCCTTCTTGCCTTCCAGCGATTCCAGCAGCGCGGTTTCCTCGCCGCAGATGTAGGCACCGAAGCCGTGGGCGGCATGCAGCTGGAAGCTGAAGCTGCTGCCCAGGATCCTGTCGCCCAGGTAGCCCGCGGCGCGCGCCTCTTCCAGCGCGGCCTCGAAACGCTCGTAGGTCTGGAAGATCTCGCCGTGGATGTAGTTGTAGCCCACCGAGATGCCCATCGCGAAGGCCGCGATGATCATGCCCTCGATGACGATGTGCGGGTTGAACTGCAGGATGTCGCGGTCCTTGCAGGTGCCCGGCTCGCCTTCGTCGGAGTTGCAGACGAGGTACTTCTGGCCCGGGAACGAGCGGGGCATGAAGCTCCACTTCAGGCCCGTCGGGAAGCCCGCGCCGCCGCGGCCGCGCAGGCCGGATTCCTTGACGGTGGCGATGACCTGGTCCTGGGTCATCGGCTCGCCGCCGTCGGTGCCCAGGATCTTGCGCAGGGCCTGGTAGCCGCCGCGCGCCTCGTAGTCCTTGATGCTCCAGTTCGTGCCGTCGAGGCCCGCATAGATCTGCGGCTCGATGTGGCGGTCGTGGAAGCAGGTCTGGACGCCCGTGGCCTGGAACTGCGAGAGGATCTGTGCTGCGGTGGTCATGCCTGTCCCTCCGCCTGGCGCAGGCCGTCCACGAGCTGGTCGAGCTTCTCGTTGTCCATGAAGCTGCACATCGTGCGGTCGTTCACCAGCATCACGGGCGCGTCGGCGCAGGCACCCAGGCATTCGCACTGCTGCAGCGTGAACAGCCCGTCGGGCGTGGTCTCGCCCATGGCGATGCCGAGCTTCTTCTCGAGGTGGTGCAGCGCCTTCTGGCCGTCGCGCAGCTGGCACGGCAGGTTGGTGCAGACGTTGAGCTTGTACTTGCCCAGCGGCTGCTGGTTGTACATGTTGTAGAAGGTCGTGACTTCATGCACGGCGATCTGGGGCATGCCCAGGACCTCGGCGATCACGGCCTCGCTCTCGGCGCTGACCCAGCCCTGCTCCTGCTGCACGATGGACAGGCAGGCCATCACGGCGGACTGCTTCTGCTCCGGCGGGTACTTGGCCACCTCGCGGGCGAAGCGCGCGCGCGTCGCCTCGGTCACCGGCGATGCGCCGGCGGCTTGCTTCGTTTCGGTACTCATCGGTCAATCTCTCCGAACACGATATCCATCGTGCCAATGATGGCCACGGCATCGGCGATCATGTGCCCGCGCGCCATCTCGTCGAGGGTCGCGAGGTGGGCGAAGCCCGGTGCGCGGATCTTGAGCCGGTACGGCTTGTTGGCACCGTCGCTCACGAGGTAGATGCCGAACTCGCCCTTCGGGTGCTCGACGGCGGCATAGGCCTCGCCCTCGGGCACGCGGAAGCCTTCGGTGAAGAGCTTGAAATGGTGGATCAGCTCTTCCATGTTCGACTTCATCGACTCGCGCGACGGCGGCGCCACCTTGTGGTTGTCGGTGATGACGGGGCCCGGGTTGGCACGGAGCCAGTCCACGCACTGCTTGATGATGCGGTTGGACTGGCGCATCTCCTGCACGCGCACGAGGTAGCGGTCGTAGCAGTCGCCCGTCTTGCCCACGGGGATGTCGAACTCCACGCGGTCGTAGGCGTCGTAGGGCTGCTTCTTGCGCAGGTCCCAGGCGATGCCCGAGCCGCGCAGCATGGGGCCGGTCATGCCGAGGTTCAGCGCGCGCTCCTGCGTCACGATGCCGATGTCCACGGTGCGCTGCTTCCAGATGCGGTTGTCCGTCAGCAGCGTTTCGTATTCGTCCACGCACTTGGGGAAGCGCTGCGTGAAGTCGTCGATGAAGTCCAGCAGCGAGCCGCGGCGGTTCTGGTTCAGCACCTCGATCGCCTTGGCGTTGCGGACCTTGTTCGCCGTGTACTGCGGCATCGTGTCCGGCAGGTCGCGATAGACGCCGCCCGGACGGAAGTAGGCCGCGTGCATGCGCGCGCCCGACACCGCCTCGTACATGTCGAACAGGTCTTCACGTTCGCGGAACGTGTAGATCAGGATCGTGGAGCTGCCGCAATCGTTTCCGTGCGAGCCCAGCCACATCAGGTGGTTCAGCAGTCGCGTGATCTCGGAGAACATCACGCGGATGTACTGCGCGCGCAGCGGCACGTCGATGCCCAGCAGCTTCTCGATGGCCAGGCAGTAGGCGTGCTCGTTGCACATCATCGAGACATAGTCCAGCCGGTCCATGTAGGGCAGCGACTGGATGAAGGTCTTGTGCTCGGCCAGCTTCTCTGTGGCGCGGTGCAGCAGGCCGATGTGGGGGTCGGCGCGCTGCACGACTTCGCCGTCGAGCTCGAGCACCAGGCGCAGCACGCCGTGCGCGGCCGGGTGCTGCGGACCAAAGTTCAGGGAGTAGTTCTTGATTTCAGCCATCGTGGATCACCTGAATGCGCTGGGCGCCTCAGTGCAGGCCTCCATACTTTTCTTCGCGGATGATGCGGGGCGTGATCTCGCGCGGCTCGATCGTCACCGGCTCGTACACCACGCGGCGCGCCTCGGTGTCGTAACGCATCTCGACGTGGCCCGACAGCGGGAAATCCTTGCGGAAGGGATGGCCGATGAAGCCGTAGTCGGTCAGGATGCGGCGCAGGTCGTCATGGCCGTCGAAAACGATGCCGTAGAGGTCGAAGGCCTCGCGCTCGTACCAGTTGGCGGAGTTCCAGATGCCGGACACCGACGCCACCACGGGGAAGTCGTCGTCCGGGCAGAACACCTTCACGCGCACGCGCTGGTTGAGGCTCACGGACAGCAGGTGCGACACCACGGCATAGCGCGGGCCTTCCGTGCCCACGTCGCCATAGGTGGAGTAGTCGATGCCGCAGAGGTCCACGAGCTGCTCGAACCGGCAGCCGGGCGCATCGCGCAGCAGCTGCATCGCGGCCAGGTAGTCGGCGGCCGAGACGGTCACCGTGAGTTCGTCGAGCGCGAGCACGATGTCGCGCGCCTTGTCGCCGAGCGCAGCGGCGACCGCGTCCCGCAGAGCCTCGGGTCGGATGGCAATGGCTGTCATGCTGGAGAACCCTTCAGACGCGGGCGATGGTATGGGTGCGGCGGATCTTCTGCTGGAGCTGGATGATCCCGTAGATGAGCGCCTCGGCGGTCGGGGGGCAGCCCGGCACGTACACGTCCACCGGAACGATGCGGTCACAGCCGCGCACCACCGAGTAGCTGTAGTGGTAGTAGCCGCCGCCGTTGGCGCAGGAGCCCATGGAGATCACCCAGCGCGGCTCCGACATCTGGTCGTACACCTTGCGCAGGGCCGGGGCCATCTTGTTGCAGAGCGTGCCGGCCACGATCATCAGATCGGACTGCCGGGGGCTGGCGCGGAACACCTCGGCGCCGAAGCGGCCGATGTCGTAGCGCGCCGCGGCGGCATGCATCATCTCGACGGCGCAGCAGGCCAGACCGAAGGTCATGGGCCACAGCGATCCGGTCTTGGCCCAGTTCACCACGGAGTCATAGCTCGTGGTGATGAAGCCTTCCTTCATCACGCCTTCAATCATCGTGTCGTTCCTTGTGAAGCCCCGTCATTCCCAATCCAGGGCACCCTTTTTCCACTCGTAGGCGAAGCCCACGACCAGGATGGCCAGGAAGACGATGACGGCGACGAAACCGGTCACCCCGACCTCGTGCAGCGTGACCGCCCACGGGAAGAGGAATGCGATTTCCAGATCGAAAAGAATGAAGAGGATGGCGACGAGGTAGTAGCGCACGTCGAACTTCATGCGCGCATCTTCGAAGGCCTCGAAGCCACACTCGTAGGGGGAATTCTTGGCCGCGTCGGGCCGGTTGGGACCCAGCACGTAGCCCAGGACCAGGGGCACCACCCCCACTCCGATGCCGACCAGGATGAACAGAAGAACGGGGAGGTATTGATCGAGGTTCATCTGGAGGGGTACTCACCGCTGGGGCCGCACCCCCATTCCTGCGATGAGGAATGGCCGGGCGGGCTTGCTTGTGTGTTGGTGCCGTCGGCGAGACTCGAACTCGCACAGCTTTCGCCACTACCCCCTCAAGATAGCGTGTCTACCAATTTCACCACGACGGCTGATGTCTGCATCTGGATGGCATGAGGAACCCGAAGGGCTTTTTGGCTTTCCAGACAATCCGGGATTCTACTCCGGAAAAACCCGACTCTCTATGAATCGGTTACTTTTCCGACAATTATTTTGTCGGGATCTGCGCTGCGCCAGAAGCCGGTGCCGCGGGCGGCACGGCGGACGCCGGAGCGGCCGGCGTGGACGAAGGCGACACGGGCTGCACGGCGGCAGGTGCGGCCGCCGGGGTCTCCAGCACGCTGCCGACGCCGGCCGGGCGGACGTTGCCGAAATAGGCCAGCGCGAGCGTGGCAGCGAAGAACACGCCGGCCAGCACCGCCGTCGAACGCGACAGGAAGTTCGCGCTGCCGCTGGCGCCGAACAGGCTGCCCGAGCTGCCGCTGCCGAACGCGGCCCCCATGTCGGCACCCTTGCCGTGCTGGATGAGCACGAGGCCGATCATTGCCAGCGCGGCCAGCATCTGCACGGCCAGGATCACATTCACGAGCACATTCATTTCTTCTCTACTCCGGTTGGGTCGCGCGGTGCCGTTCAGGCGGCCGCTGCGATGATCTGCAAAAAGTCCTGGGCCTTGAGCGATGCGCCGCCCACGAGGCCGCCGTCGATGTCGGGCTGGGCCAGCAATGCGGCCGCGTTCGCGGCGTTCATGCTGCCGCCGTAGAGCAGGCGGATGCGGTCCGCATGCCCGCTGGCCGCGGCCAGCTGCGCGCGCAGCACGGCATGCACCTGCTGCGCCTGCTCGGGCGTGGCGGTGCGGCCGGTGCCGATGGCCCAGACGGGTTCATAGGCCACCACGGTCTCGCTGATGCAATGGCCGTTCAGGTGGATGACCGCGGCCAGCTGGCGCTTGACCACGGCTTCGGTCTGCCCGGCATCGCGCTCGGCCAGCGTCTCGCCCACGCACACCACCGGCGTGATGCCGGCGGCCAGCGCGCGCTGCGCCTTTTCGGCCACCTGCTCGTCGGTCTCGCCGTGGTACTGGCGGCGCTCGGAATGCCCGACCAGCACGTAGCGCACGCCGAATTCCTGCAGCATCGCCGCGGAGACCTCGCCCGTGTAGGCACCCGCCTCGTGCCGCGACACATCCTGCGCCGCCAGCGCGATGGCCGAACCTTCGGCCAGGCCCTGCACCTGCGCGAGGTAGGCCGCCGGAACCGCCACGGCCACATCCACGTTCTGGTGCGCGCCAGCCTCGAGGCCGCCGCGCAGCGCCTGCAGCAGCGCGGCATTGGCTCCCAGGGAGCCATTCATCTTCCAGTTGCCCGCGATGAGTTTCTTCTTTGTCATGCTGTCCACGTCAAAACGATCTTGCCGGCATGCTGGCTCGATTCCATGAGCGCATGGGCCCGGGACGCCTCGGCCGCCGGGAAGGTGCTGTGCACCACCGGCCGCACGGTGCGCGCCGCCAGCAGCGGCCACACCCGCTCGCGCAGGGCGGCCGCGATGGCGCCCTTGAAAGCGACCGAGCGGGGGCGCAGCGTCGAGCCCGTCACCGTGAGGCGGCGGCGCAGCACGAGCCCTGCATCGAAGGAGGACTGCACCCCGCCCTGCACGGCGATGATGACCAGGCGGCCATCCTCGGCCAGGCACTCGACCTCGCGCGCCACATAGTCACCCGCCACCATGTCGAGGACCACGTCCACGCCACGGCCATCGGTGATGCGCCGGGCCTCGGCCACGAAGTCCTGGGTCTTGTAGTTGATGGCATGGTGCGCGCCGAGCTCCAGGCAGGTACGACACTTCTCGTCCGAGCCCGCCGTCACGATCACGGTGGCGCCGAAAGCGCGGCCGAGCTGGATGGCCGTGACGCCGATGCCGCTGCTGCCGCCCTGCACCAGCAGGGTTTCGCCGGCCGCGAGGCGGCCGCGGTCGAACACGTTGCTCCACACCGTGAAGAAGGTCTCGGGCAGCGAGGCGGCCTCGACGTCGCTCCAGCCCTCCGGCACGGGCAGGCACTGCGCGACGGGTGCCACGCACCACTCGGCATAGCCGCCGCCCGCGACCAGCGCGCACACGCGGTCGCCCACCTTCAGGCCGGCCGCGGCCATCGCCGACTCGTCGCCTTCCGCGATGGTGCCCGCCACTTCGAGCCCGGGCAGGTCGGAGGCGCCCGGCGGGGGCGCATAGTGCCCCTTGCGCTGCAGCACGTCGGGCCGGTTGATGCCGCTGGCCGCGACGCGGATCAGCAGCTCGCCGGCACCCGGCCGCGGCGCGGGCCGCTCGGCGAGGCGCAGTACTTCCGGGCCGCCGGAGCCCGCGATTTCCACGGCGCGCATGGTGGTCGCCATACTGGATCCCCAGGGATGTCAGGTTTCAAAAAGAAGGCCGGGCCGGCGCCAGGGCCGGACCGGCGGTCACCGCCGCCAGAGGCGGCGCTGGAGCTCAGGCATCCATCTGGCCGGAGTGCTCGCCCGTGCCGGTGGATTGCTGCTGTTGCTGCTGCTGGTCGGCGCCGGCAGGTTCGCGGCGCTCGCGGCGCTCGCCGCGTTCCGGGCGGTCGCCACGGTCGCCGCGATCACCCCGGTCGCCGCGCTCGGCGGGCGCCGGACGGCCGCTGTCGCCCATCGGGCGGTCCAGCAGCGCACGCATGGACAGCTTCACGCGGCCCTTCTCGTCGGTCTCGAGCACCTTGACCTTCACGACCTGGCCTTCGGTCAGGTAGTCGGTCACCTTTTCCACGCGCTCGTGGGCGATCTGGCTGATGTGCAGCAGGCCATCCTTGCCGGGCAGCAGGTTGATCAGTGCGCCGAAGTCCAGGATCTTGACCACGGGGCCTTCGTAGATCTTGCCGATCTCGACCTCGGCCGTGATCTGCTCGATGCGGCGCTTGGCCTCGTCGGCCTTGGCGCTGTCGGTGGAGGCGATGGTGATCGTGCCGTCTTCGTCGATGTTGATCTGCGTGCCGGTCTCTTCCGTCAGCGCGCGGATCACCGCGCCGCCCTTGCCGATCACGTCGCGGATCTTCTCGGGGTTGATCTTCATCGTGTAGAGCTTGGGCGCGAAGCTGGAGACCTCGGTCTTGGCCTCGCCCATCGCTTCCTGCATCTTGCCGAGGATGTGCAGGCGGGCTTCCTTGGCCTGGGCCAGGGCGACCTGCATGATTTCCTTGGTGATGCCCTGGATCTTGATGTCCATCTGCAGGGCGGTGATGCCGGCCGTGGTGCCGGCCACCTTGAAGTCCATGTCGCCCAGGTGATCTTCATCGCCCAGGATGTCGGTCAGCACCGCGAAGCGGTTGTCTTCCTTGATCAGGCCCATGGCGATGCCGGCCACGTGGGCCTTCATCGGCACGCCGGCGTCCATCATCGACAGGCAGCCGCCGCAGACGGACGCCATCGAGGACGAGCCGTTGGACTCGGTGATCTCGGACACCACGCGGATCGTGTAGGGGAACTCTTCCTTGGTCGGCAGCACGGCGACGAGCGCGCGCTTGGCCAGGCGGCCGTGGCCGATCTCGCGGCGCTTCGTGGAGCCCATGCGGCCCACTTCGCCGGTGGCGAAGGGAGGCATGTTGTAGTGGAACATGAAGCGGTCCTCGAACTCGCCGGCCAGCGCGTCGATGCGCTGCGCGTCGCGCTCGGTGCCCAGCGTGGAGACCACCAGCGCCTGCGTCTCGCCGCGCGTGAACAGCGCGGAGCCGTGCGTGCGGGGCAGCACGGAGCTGCGGATCTCGATGGGACGCACGGTGCGCGTGTCGCGGCCGTCGATGCGGGGCTCGCCGGCCAGGATCTGGCTGCGCACGATCTTCGATTCGATGGAGAACAGCAGGTCGCCGACCTTGCCGGCATCGAAGGGCTCGCCGCCGGCCTTGAGGGCTTCCATCACGCTGGCGTTGGCTTCGCGCAGGGCCTGCGTGCGGGCCTGCTTGCTGCGGATCTGGTAGGCGGCGCGCAGCTTCTCTTCGGCCAGGCCCTTGACCTTGGCGACGAAGGCTTCGTCTTCGGCGGGCGCCTGCCAGTCCCACACGGGCTTGCCGGCTTCGCGCACCAGGTCATGGATGGCGTTGATGGCGATGTTGGCCTGCTCGTGGCCGAACACCACGCCACCCAGCATGACTTCCTCGCTGAGCTGCTGGGCTTCGGATTCGACCATCAGCACGGCGGCTTCGGTGCCTGCGACGACGAGGTCCATCTGCGAATTCTTGCGGGCGGTCTGGCCCGGGTTCAGCACGTATTCGCCGTTGATGTAGCCCACGCGGGCGGCGCCGATGGGGCCGCTGAACGGGATGCCGGAGATGGCCAGCGCAGCGCTCACGCCGATCATGGCGGCGATGTCGGCATCGACCTCGGGGTTGAGCGACACGGTGTGGACGACCACGTGCACTTCGTTCAGGAAGCCTTCGGGGAACAGCGGGCGGATCGGGCGGTCGATCAGGCGGCTGGTCAGCGTTTCATGTTCGCTGGGCTTGGCTTCGCGCTTGAAGAAGCTGCCGGGGATCTTGCCGGCGGCGTACGTCTTCTCGATGTAGTCCACCGTCAGGGGGAAGAAGTCCTGGCCGGGCTTGGCCGACTTGGAGGCCGCCACGGTGGCGAGGATGACGGTGCCGTCGATCTCGACCAGCACGGCGCCGTTGGCCTGGCGGGCGATCTCGCCCGTTTCCATGACGACGGTCTTGTCGCCCCACTGGAAGGACTTGGTGACTTTGTTGAAGATGGACATGCGTGTTTCCTGTGCTTCGGTGTGGATGCCGGCCACGCGAGGCCGGCGGGGGCCGGAGGGCAATTCAGAACACGATGCCATTCCAGTGGACCTGGGACCCGGGCGGGCAGCCCCAGGGCCATTGGAATGACACAGCTTCGCTCTGCTATTGCGGCTCCGAAGTAGAAAACGCCTGAGTCAGCGTGCTAACCCAGGCGTTCCTGCATGCGAATGCGCTTACTTGCGCAGGCCGAGCTTGGCGATCAGGGCCGTGTAGCGGTCGGCGTCCTTGGCCTTGAGGTAGTCCAGCAGCTTGCGGCGGCGGCTCACCATGCGCAGCAGGCCGCGGCGGCCGTGGTGGTCCTTGGCGTGCTGCTTGAAGTGGGGCGTCAGCTCGTTGATGCGGGCCGTGAGCAGGGCCACCTGCACTTCGGGGCTGCCGGTATCGTTGGCGGCGCGGGCGTTGTCCTTGATGACTTCGGCCTTGACGGAGGATGCGATCATTGGTTTTTCCTTGAGTGTCGGAGCCGGCGGGCCTCGCGTGTGGCAAGGCTGCGGCCCCAGGTTTTGACTTGCGCCGCGGGCTGGAACGGCCGGCGGCGTGCGTCTTGCACCATGCAAAACCCCCGGATTATACCGCGCCGGCCTTTTCGAGCCATTTCCGCAGGCGCGCCACCCCTTCCACCAGCCGCGCGGGGTCGCGCGAGGCGAAGCACCAGCGCAGCCAGCCCTCCCCTTCCGGGCCGAAGGCACTGCCGGGCGCCAGGCCCAGGCCTGCCTCCGCCACGAGGCGCTTGGCGGTGGCCGTCGCGTCGCCGTGGCCATCCATGCGGAAGAAGGCGTACATGCCACCGCTGGCCGCATGGGCATGCACGCCGGGCACCGCCTGCAGCAGCGGCAGCAGGGTGTCGCGGCACAGGCGCATGTGGGCGGTGACGCGCGGTACGATCTCCGCCTCGTGCTGCAGCGCCGCGATGCCGCCGCGCTGCGTGAAGACGCTCACGCACGAGGTGTTGAACTCGATCAGCTTGCCCATGTGGGCCGCCAGCGCCGGCGGCAGGACGAGCCAGCCCAGCCGCCAGCCCGTCATCAGGAAGCTCTTGGAGAAGCTGTGCACCACCACCAGGCGGTCCTGCGGCGCGGCGAGGTCGAGGAAGCTCGGCGCGCAGCCGGTGGGCGTCGGTTCGTAATACAGGCGCTCATAGACCTCGTCGGCCAGGATCCAGGTGCCCGTGGCGCGGCAGTGCTCCAGGATCTCGCGCTGCTCGGCCGCCGACAGCGTCCAGCCCGTCGGATTGTTCGGGGCGTTCACCACCAGCAGCCGCGTGGCCGGCGTCACGGCGCGCTTCAGGGCGTCCATGTCCAGCGCCCAGGCGCCGTCCTCGCGCGGGCGCAGCGGCAGGCACTGCAGGCGCGCCCCCAGGATGCGCGGCTGCGCCACGAGGTTGGGCCAGACGGGCGTGACGGCGACCACCTCGTCGCCCGGGTCCACCAGGGCCTGCACCGCCAGCATGAGGCCGCTGACGCCGCCGGACGTGACGGCGATGCGCCCGGCGTCGATGGCCGGGCCGTGCAGGCGTGCCATGTAGGCGGCGATCGCCTCGCGCAGCGCGGGCAGGCCGAGGTTGTGGGAATAGAAGGTTTCGCCGGCACGCAGCGAGGCGATCGCGGCCTCGTTCACCACGTCCGGGGTGGCCTCGTCGCTTTCGCCGAACCAGAATGCGAGTACATCGGGCCGCCCCATCCCGGCATTGGCGACTTCACGGATCTTGGATTCTTCGAGGTGGGCGAGGGTATGGCGCATGGAATGTCAGGGCGGCGAAACGTTACATTGTCGAGCCGGAGGAACTCCCATGCAATCGAAGAAAAACCCTGCCCGCGCCGCCGTGGTGCTGCTCGCGGGCGTCCTGGCCGTGGGCACCGCGGCCGCGGCCAGCGGCAGCGCGCCGGCTCCCCTGGGCGCCAACGATCCGTCAGCCACGTCCCCGCGTCAGGCCGGAGCCCGATCCCGGGCGCGGGCCAAGGCACCGCGCGTGCGCAGCAGCCCGCCCTCGTCCTCTGCCGAGACGCCCGCCCAGCGGGAACGCCGGCTGATCCGGGAATGCAGGGGGCTGCCCAACGCGGGGGCCTGCCTCGGCTACGCCCGCCGCTGAGCACGGTTTCTTGCGGGCGCCTCGGCCACGCCATGGCGATCGACGCCACCGCCGGGGCGTTGTCCGACAGCTCGGCGGCAGGGGCCGCGCTATACCTCGGGCACCCCGCCCTCCATGCACCGCAGGATTCCCATGCCCGACGGCTCCGCCGCCCTTTTTCCGCGCGCCCGCGCTGCCTTCGGGCGCTGGGGTGCCATCCTGGCCCTCGCCCTGGCCACTGCCGCCTGCAGCGGCCTGCCACAGAACGTGGAGCGTCCGGAATCCAGTGCCCTGCCCGCCACGGCCGCGGCGGACACCCCGCTCGCGCGCATCGTGGACGAGCGCAGGCAGGCGGCCGGCGGCCGCCATGCCTCGGGCTTCCTGCTGCTGAGCGGGCCGCAGGATGCCTACGGCAGCCGCCTGGCGCTGGTGGAGGCGGCCCGCAAGACACTGGACCTGCAGTACTACGCCATCCACGCGGACGCCAGCAGCGAGCGGCTGCTGCGCGGCGTCGTCGCGGCGGCGCGGCGGGGAGTGCGCGTGCGGGTGCTGCTCGACGACTTCCACAGCACCGGGCGCAATGCGCTCGTGATGGGCCTGGCATTCCAGCCGAACATCGAGATGCGCATGTTCAACCCCGTCGCCGGCCCGCGCGGCTCCATGGTGGGCCGGCTGTGGGGGTCGCTCACCGACTTCTCGCGCGTGCAGCAGCGCATGCACAACAAGCTCTTCATCGCCGACAACACCATGGGGGTGACCGGCGGGCGCAACCTGGGCGACGCCTACTTCGGGCAGGCCGACTCCGGCAACTTCGTCGATCTGGACGTGCTCGCCGCCGGCCCCATCGTCACGGAGATGTCGCGCAGTTTCGACGCCTACTGGAACAACCCGCGCGCCTACCCGGTGCAGTCGCTCATCACGCGCGAGGAACTGCAGCGCCTGCGGCAGCAGACGCTCGACCGCTATCCGGAGCGCAACACCTCCGGGGGCGACTCCGGCAACGCTCCCGACGACCGGGTGCCCGGCGACGACGAAGCCCCTGCCCAAGCTCCGGCCGGCGACGGCCCGCGGCCACCCGACGGGGAACCGCATCCCGCACCCGGCGGGCCCTCCGCCGAAAAGCGCGCGCGCATCTGGAACGAGCAGCCGATGGACCTGGGCGCAGCCGCCTTCGTCTGGGCGCCGGCGGTCCTCCTCGCGGACCGTCCGGCCAAGATCGCCGCCGAGGGGGAACCTGCAAACACCCGGAGCACCCCGCCCGGCACTGCACTGGACGTGCTCGGCGCACCGGGGTCCCGGGACGATGTCTCCGGCCGTGCCGTGCCCGCCGCGCCCCCGCCGGCCGCGGGCGACACCGTCGTGGACGGCCTGCTCCACCTGCTCGGCCAGGCGCGCCAGGACCTGCTGGTCATCTCGCCCTACTTCGTGCCCGGCGACGACATGAAGCGCGCGTTCTCGGAAGCCCGTGCCCGGGGCGTGCGCATCCGCGTGCTCACCAACTCGCTGGCCTCCAACGACGCACCGATCGCCCACGTGGGCTACGCGCGGCACCGCGAGGAACTGCTGGCGATGGGCCTGGAGCTCTACGAACTGCGCAGCGAGCAGGCCGGCGTGAAATCCGCGTTCGGCGACTCCGGCGCCAACGCCACCGGCAAATCCCGCGCGATGCTCCACTCCAAGGTGCTGGTGCTGGACGGGCGGCTGATCGTCGTGGGCTCCATGAACCTGGACATGCGCTCGCAGCTGCAGAACACCGAGATCGCCCTGCTGATCCAGAGCCGCGGCCTGTCGCGCATGGCTTCGGCGCAGATCGAGACCGCCCTGCGGGAGGATGCCTGGCACGTCGAGCGCCTGCCGGACGGCAGCCTCGTCTGGCGGGCCCCGCAGGGCAGCGGACTGCCGGACGCCACGCACGAACCCGACGCCAGCCTGGGCCTGAGGATGCTGCTGCGGCTGCTGGGGCCGCTGGCGCCGGACCACCTGCTGTAGGCAGGCCCTCTGCCGGCGCGCAGGGCCTCAGGCACCGCCGGTCTGCGCCTCCACCCAGGCGGTGATGGTGCGCTGGTCGGTAACGGTGCGCACATGCTGGTAGGCGGCCTCCGCCTCGGGAAACCGCCGGCGCAGCAGATTGAGCCATTGCTTGAGCCGCCCCGCGCGCTGGCGCGGCTCCAGGTCGTCGCAGACCGTGCGCCAGAACACGCCCAGCTGCGGCAGCAGCGCCTCCCAGGCAAGCGCAGGGGCATCGGCACGGCCCGCATCGGCCGCGCGGATGGCGAGGGCCAGGCCCGGGTCCGCCACGATGCCGCGGCCCAGCATCAGGGCATCGCCGCCCGAGAGCGCCCGGCAGCGCATCGCATCCGCCACCGTCCAGATCTCGCCGTTCGCGATCACGGGAATGCGCACGGCCGCGCGCAGCGGCGCGACGAGTTCCCAGTAGGCGGGCGGCCGGTAGCCGTCGGCCTTGGTGCGGGCATGCACCACCAGTTCGCAGGCTCCGCCGGCCTCCGCCGCCTGGGCGCACGCCCGGGCCAGCGAGGTGTCGTCGTAGCCCAGCCGCATCTTGGCCGACACCGGCATCTCCGCCGGCACCGCGCGGCGCACCGCGGCCACCACGGCAGCAATGCGCTCGGGCTCGCGCAGCAGCGCGGCACCGCCGCCGTGGCGGTTCACCACATTGGCCGGGCAGCCGAAATTCAGGTCGATGCCCTCCGGTCCCAGCGCGGCCAGCCGCGCCGCGTTCTCGGCCATGCTGGAAGGGTCCGACCCCAGCAACTGGGCACGCACCGGCACTCCCGCCGCCGTGCGCCCGCCGTTGCGCAGCTCGGGGATGTAGCGCAGGAACACCTTGTCCGGCAGCAGCGTGCCGGTCACGCGGATGAACTCGGAGACGCAGCGGTCCACGCCACCCACGCGCGTCAGCACGTCGCGCAGGACGAAGTCGAGAAGCCCCTCCATGGGGGCGAGCAGCAGCAGGGGAGGATGGGACATCGGGGCAGGGGCGCCGCACCGGAGGCCGCGTCATCGCGGCGTCATCGGAATGCGGTGGAATGCAGCCTTCCATTGTCGCCAATGTCCCGCCCTCTCCACACTCCATGCTGCTCTTGAAGACCGACAAGGCCCGCCTGGAACTCTCCCCGGGCGTGCGCACCCTCAGCCTGCGCGAACGCTCGTTGCTGCTGCTGGCCGACGGCCGGCCCGCGGCCGAGCTGGAAGCGCTCTACCACGGCGCCGGCAAGGACATCGTGGCCCGCCTGCTGGCGGACGGCTACCTCGCACAGGCCGGCGGTGCGGCAGCCCCGTCCCCTGCCGCCACGCCGCCCGCAGCCGCCGTGCCGCGCCAGGCGCCATCCGGGGCCCAGCAGGAAGCCCCGCCCGCACCGTCCAACGCGCTGCGCTCGCTCGCGGGCGCTCGCATGTACCTGTTCGACATCTGCGAGCGCATGTTCGCGAGACGCAACCCCGCGCTGGCCCAGAACTTCCTCGAGGCGCTGCGCGGCGCGCGCGACCGCGACAGCATGATGGATGTCAGCGAGGCATTGCTGGAAGAAATCGAACTGCTGGCCGGCCCGGAGCGGGCCGCCATCGTGCGCCAGCGCATGGAGCAGTTGCTGCCCATGCCGGCCTGACACGGCGCGCCGGAAAGCCCGGCGGGCGTCAGGCGGCGCCGAGCCGCCAGAGCGAGGTGACCTCCGCCGCTCGCGCCGCATGCAGCGGATCGGACGCATCGGCGGCTTTCCCGTGCCGCGGCCGGACGTCGTGCCGGCCCAGCACCCGCAGGCCCGCAGCCTCGATCCAGCCGAGCAACTGGGCGCGCGGGCGCAGTTCCAGGTGCTCCGCCAGGTCCGAGAGGATCAGCCACCCCTCCCCGCCCGGCTCCAGGTGCTCTGCCAGGCCGCCGAGGAAGCCTCGCAGCATGCGGCTGTCCTCGTCATAGACCGCACGCTCGACGGGAGCGGCAGCACGGGCCGGCACCCACGGTGGATTGCACACCACCAGGAGCGCACGGCCCGGGGGAAAGAGATCGGCCTGGAGGATGTCCACGGCCGGCAGCACGCGCAGGCGCTGCAGGTTCTCTTGCGCGCAGGCCAGGGCCCGGGGATCCTGGTCGGTGGCGACGACACGGCGCACGCCGCGCCGCGCAAGCACGGCCGCGAGCACGCCGGTGCCGGTGCCGATATCGAAGGCCAGCGCAGCCGCGCCCGCGGGCAGCGGCACCTGCGCCACGAGATCGATGTATTCGCCGCGCACGGGCGAGAACACCCCGTAGTGCGGATGAATGCGGTTGTCCGGCGGCGCCCCCAGGGCGGGAATCTCCACGCCCTTCTTGCGCCACTCGTGCGCACCCACGAGGCCCAGCAGCTCGCGCAGCGAGGCCACGCGGGGCGTACCGTCGGGAACGCCCCAGGCCTCGGCCAGCGCCGGCCGCCAGTCGGGTGCACGCCGCAGCGCGATGCCATGGTCGCCTTCCACGGGAATGAGCAGCATGCCCAGCACCCGCGCCCGCTGGGCCTGGGCCTGGCGGTGCAGGTGGAAGGCCTGGGCCGGTGCGGTGGCCGGCGTGGCAGCCGCCTTGCCGCGGCCCTTCGCGCCGCCGCGCGGCCGGCCCCGGCCGTCGGCCCGGCGCATCAGCGCCTGCAGCAGGTGCCGGGCATTCTGGAAATCCCCCTGCCACAACAGCGCCGTGCCTTCGCAGGCCATGCGGTAGGCCGCATCGGCGGGCAGCGTGTCGTCGGCCACCACCACGCGGCGCGGCACGGCGGCGCCGGCCTCCGAGTGCCATTGCGCGCTGCGGTCCTGGCCGCCGTGGTTCCAGCGGATCATGCCGGGCAAGGGCTCTGGCGGATCAGTTGAGGGGGCGCTGCAGGCGCACTTCCTCGATCTTCACCCCGCCGATGACGGCGGTCTTGGCGGTGGACATTTCGCGCTTGAAACCCGCGAGCTCGTGGAAGCGCAGCGCGCGCTCGTTGCGCATGGGCACCCACGCGGTCACGTTGGTGCAGCCTTCCTGCTGCAGGCCTTCGCGCGCGGCATCCCAGAGGGCCACGCCCACGCCCTGGTCCCAGTGGGACGGCGCGGCATAGATGGCCCAGATCTCGCCGGTGGTGGGGCGGGACTTGGCATCGCGCGAACGGTCGAAACCGACGAAGCCGACGATCTTGTCGCCTTCCACCGCCACCTGCACCTGGGGCTCGCAGTACTCGATGGCTTCACGCCAGTACGCCTGGCGTTTCTCGACCGAAGACATGGCTTTCAATTGGTCGTCGGGAACAAGGCCGCGGTACGCTTCCATCGCGGACTGCGTATGGATCTGGGCGATGGCTTTGGCATCGCGGAGCGTGGCGGGACGGACCTGAATACTGGCCTGAATACTGGACATTGGGAACGAACGGAACAGAAGAAGAAAAAAGAGGTGCGGAACGCAAAACCCACGATTGTCGCGCAATTGGTTTTCGGGCTCCAGACCCCGGGTGGTACAGACCCCTGTACGAGCCCTTGGGCGGCGGCCGCAAAGCCCGCCACAAGGTGCTCGGCGCAGGGGCCGCCGCGGGGCGAAAAAGCTGTCAGAACCAGCGCCGCAGCAACTCGAGAGCCCGGTCGAAACGCGCGCCGTACGGCGGATGCAGCAGCTTGCCGAGCGACCAGCGGGACTGCACCAGCACGGATTTCTGGTGGCAAAAGCGCAGGAATCCGTGCTCCCCGTGGTAGGCCCCCCAGCCGCTGTCGCCCACGCCGCCGAACGGCAGGTTGTCGTGCGCGACATGCAGCAGCGTGTCGTTCACGGTGACGCCGCCGCTCACGGTGCGGCGCAGCACGTCGTCGCGCGCCGCCTCGCTGCGGCCGAACCAGTAGAGCGCCAGCGGACGCGGCCCGGAGTTGATGTGGTCGATGGCGTCCTGCAGGCGGTCGTAGCCGAGCACGGGCAGCACCGGCCCGAAGATCTCCTCCTGCATGATCTGCATCTGCAGCGTGGCATGGAACACCAGTACCGGCGGCATTTGCCGCGCCACGCCATCGCCGATGCCCTGCGGAGGCGGTGGCGGCGAACCCGGCACGGGTTCGAGCACGTGCACTTCCGCGCCCTGGGTCTGGGCCTGCTGCAGCATGGTGCGCAGGCGCGCGAGGTGCCGCGAATGGATGATGGAAGCGTAGTCGGGATTGCCTTCGAAGTACGGGAACAGCTTCGCCACGGCGGCGCGGTACGCCTCGGCGAACGCCCCCTCGCTGCCACGCGGCAGCAGCACGTAGTCGGGCGCCACGCAGGTCTGCCCGGCGTTGAACAGCTTGCCGTGCGCGATCTTGAGCGCGGCATCCTGCATGTCGCAGTCCGCATCGATGATGCAGGGCGACTTGCCGCCCAGCTCCAGCGTGGTGGGCGTCAGGTGCGCGGCGGCGGCCTGCGCCACCTTGCGCCCCACCGCCGTGGACCCCGTGAAGACGAGATGATCGAAGGGCAGCGAAGCCACCAGCGCGGCCACGGCCGCATCGCCCTGGACCACGCAGAACTCGTCGGGCGAGAAGAATTGCGCCACCAGCGATGCGAGCTGGGCGGAGGTATGCGGGGTGAGTTCGCTGGGCTTGAGCATCACCCGGTTGCCCGCCGCGAGCGCGCAGATGGCAGGCCCGAGCGCGAGCTGCACGGGGTAGTTCCAGGGGGCGATCACCCCCACCACGCCCAGCGGCTGGCGCTGGATGAAGGCGTGCGCGGGCTGCAGGTGCAGCGGGGTATGCACGCGCCGTGGCTTGCTCCAGCGCGCCAGGTGCCGCAGCGTGTGAGCGAGCTGGGTGCGCAGCACCAACAGGTCGGCCACCTCGGTCAGGCGCGGCGAGCGGATGCCGAAGTCGGCCTGCACGGCCGCCGCGAGCGCCGGCCCGTGCTCGTCCAGCAGCTTGCGCATGCGCAGCAGGCGTTCCCGCCGCACCAGCAGCGGCGTCTCGGGCTGTTCCCGGCTGGCCTGCCGCTGGAGTTGAAAGTGGTGGCGGATGTCGTCTGGCGTCATGCGGCAATCATAGGGAGGGCCCTCGCAACGCCATGTAAACGGGCGTCTCCAAAAGCCAGGGGGAGCCCATGCGGGCGGGGCGCCGGCCTGACCTGGCGGCGCCGGCCGGTCACATCACACCTTGCCGGGCAGGTCGCGCGGCTGCACGTCCACGACGTCGGCGCGCGCACCCGGCAGTTCGGCCGAGCGCAGCGAACCAGGCTCCCCATCGGCGGCCTGGCCCCGCCGGCCGGCGGCCGACCAGCGCGCGGTGCTGCGGTACACCGTGCTCCAGCCTTCGCGCGGGTCCATCCGCATGGTCCACGGCGTGGCGGGCTGGCCCGTGAGCCGCGCCCAGAGGGAGCGCACGCCCCACACCACCGCGAGCAGCGCCACGGCGATGAGCAGGCTCAGGAAAAACACCGCCCCCACGGCCACGACCGCGAGGCGCACGATCCACCGGATCACGCCGGCCAGGAAATCATTCAAGGCACATCCTTTCACACGACATCGAACTTACCCCACCGCAGCCGCTTCGCCGAAATGGAAGACCCCAGGGTCCTGTACGGGATCCACGTTCACCGGGATCACGCTCTTGGGCGGATAGCGGCCTTCCAGCAGCAGCTTCGAGAGCGGATTCTCGATGCGCTGCTGGATCGCGCGCTTGAGGGGGCGGGCGCCGAACACCGGATCGAATCCCACCTTGGCCAGCTCGGACAACGCGCCGGGGGACACCTGCAGGTGCAGGTCCATTTTCGCCAGACGCGCTTCCAGGAGTTGCAACTGGATGCGTGCGATCGCTTCGATGTTCTTCGCGTCGAGCGCATGGAACACCACCGTTTCGTCGATCCGGTTGAGGAATTCGGGCCGGAAATGGTTCTTGAGTTCCCCCCAGACCGCTTCCTTCACGTCCTCCGCGTCCTGGCCGACCATCGCCTGGATCAGGTGCGAGCCGATGTTGCTCGTCATCACGATCACCGTGTTCTTGAAGTCCACGGTACGGCCCTGGCCATCGGTCAGGCGGCCGTCGTCGAGCACCTGCAGCAGCACGTTGAACACGTCCGGGTGCGCCTTCTCGACCTCGTCGAGCAGCAGCACGCTGTAGGGCTTGCGGCGCACGGCCTCGGTGAGGTAGCCGCCCTCTTCGTAGCCCACGTAGCCGGGCGGCGCGCCGATCAGGCGGGCCACGGAATGCTTTTCCATGAACTCGCTCATGTCGATGCGCACGAGGTGCTCCTCGCTGTCGAACAGGAAGCCCGCCAGCGCCTTGCACAGCTCGGTCTTGCCCACGCCCGTGGGGCCGAGGAACAGGAACGAGCCCATCGGCCGGTTCGGATCGGCAAGGCCCGAACGCGAGCGGCGGATGGCGTTGGCCACGGCCGCGATGGCCTCGTCCTGGCCCACGACGCGCTCGTGCAGCTTGTCTTCCATCTGCAGCAGCTTGTCCTTCTCGCCCTGCATCATCTTCGAGACAGGGATGCCCGTGGCGCGGCTGACGACCTCGGCGATCTCCTCCGCGCCCACCTGGGTGCGCAGCAGCCGGTTGGGCGTGGCGGTGCCATCGGTGCCCTCTTCCTTGGCCTGGGCTTCCTTGAGCTGGCGCTCCAGGTCGGGCAGCTTGCCGTACTGCAGTTCCGCGACCTTGTTGAAGTCGCCCTTGCGCTTGAGCTCCTCGATCTGCAGCTTCACCTTCTCGACCTGCTCGCGGACCTGCTGGCTGCCCTGGGCCTGCGCCTTCTCGGAGGTCCAGATGTCCTCCAGGTCGGCGATTTCCTTCTGCAGCTTGCCGATCTCCTCCTCCAGCAGCGCCAGGCGCTTCTGCGAGGCTTCGTCCTTTTCCTTCTTCACAGCCTCGCGCTCGATCTGCAACTGAATCAGACGGCGGTCGAGCTTGTCGATGGCCTCGGGCTTGGAGTCGATCTCGATCTTGATCTTGGCAGCGGCCTCGTCGATGAGGTCGATCGCCTTGTCGGGCAGGAAGCGGTCGGTGATGTAGCGGTGGGAGAGCTCGGCCGCGGCCACGATGGCCGGATCGGTGATCTCCACGCCGTGGTGCAGTTCGTAGCGCTCCTGCAGGCCGCGCAGGATGGCGATGGTCGCCTCCACGCTGGGCTCGCCCACGAGGATCTTCTGGAAGCGCCGCTCCAGCGCGGCGTCCTTCTCGATGTACTTGCGGTACTCGTCGAGCGTGGTCGCGCCCACGCAGTGCAGCTCGCCGCGCGCCAGGGCCGGCTTGAGCATGTTGCCCGCGTCCATGGCGCCCTCGGCCTTGCCCGCGCCCACCATGGTGTGCAGCTCGTCGATGAAGACGATGGTCTGGCCCTCGTCCTTGGCCAGTTCGTTGAGCACGGCCTTGAGCCGCTCCTCGAACTCGCCGCGGTACTTGGCACCCGCCAGCAGCGCGGCCATGTCCAGCGACAGCACGCGCTTGCCCTTCAGGCTCTCGGGCACCTCGCCCGCGACGATGCGCTGCGCCAGGCCTTCCACGATGGCGGTCTTGCCCACGCCGGGCTCGCCGATCAGCACGGGGTTGTTCTTGCTGCGGCGCTGCAGCACCTGGATGGCGCGGCGGATCTCGTCGTCGCGGCCGATCACCGGGTCGAGCTTGCCGGCCCGGGCGCGCTCGGTGAGGTCGAGCGTGTACTTCTTGAGCGCTTCGCGCTGGCCTTCGGCCTCCGCGCTGTTGACCTGGGCGCCGCCACGCACCGCGTCGATCGCGGCTTC
This sequence comes from Acidovorax sacchari, assembly GCF_042847045.1. NCBI lineage: Bacteria > Pseudomonadati > Pseudomonadota > Betaproteobacteria > Burkholderiales > Comamonadaceae > Acidovorax > Acidovorax sacchari. Next base: position 1,430,289 of record NZ_AP035783.1, on the reverse strand, counting down.
GAGGCTCTTGCGCGTCAGGCCGTGCTCGCGCGCCAGCTGGGCAGTGTCGCCCTTGCCGTCCACGAGCGCGAGCAGGAAGAGCTCGCTCGCGATGAACTGGTCGCCGCGCTTGATCGCTTCCTTCTCGGTGGCCTGCAGCAGGCGGCCCAGCTCGGGGCCGACCTGCACCTGGTCCTGGCCCTGCACCTGGGGCAGGCGCTTGATGGCGTTCTCGGCCGCAGTCTGCAGGGCGGACACGTTGGCGCCGGCGCGCTGCAGCAGCGCGCGCGGGCCCTCCTGCTGCCGCAGCATGGCGGCCAGCAGGTGCACGGGTTCGATGTAGGCGTTGTCGTTGCCCAGCGCGAGCGATTGCGCATCGCCGAGGGCTTCCTGGAACTTGGTGGTGAGTTTGTCGAGACGCATGGTCTGTGGTCCTCCGGAACTAGTGGGCAATTGGGGGGCCTGCCCGCAGTTTTCAAGCCGCCAGCGCGGCCCACGCAACCCACGCGCAGCATTTTTGCTACCAAAAGAGGAGCACCCATACTCGTGACGGCGAGACGGCGCAGGGATTTCGCGTGCCGGCCGTCGCGACCGGCACAGGCCGATCAGGCGTTGTGGCCCGACACGATGCCCCAGCGGGCCAGCGCCGCGTCGTCGCTGACGCGTGCGTCCACCCAGCGCGCACCCTGCGCAGTGGCTTCCTTCTTCCAGAAGGGCGCCTGGGTCTTGAGGTAGTCCATGAGGAATTCGCAGGCCTGGAAGCTCTGCCCGCGGTGGGCCGAGGTGACGGCCACCAGCACGATCTGGTCCTGCGGCGCCAGCAGGCCCACCCGGTGCACCACGCGCGCGCCGAAGATGTCGAAGCGCCGCAGGGCCTCGTCCACCATGGCCTCGATGGATTTCTCCGTCATGCCGGGATAGTGCTCCAGCTCCATCGCCGCCACGGCGTCGCCGTCGCTGCGGTCGCGCACCGTGCCCACGAAGCAGCAGACGGCGCCCACGCGTCCGTCCTGCGCACGCAGCGCCGCCAGTTCGGCCGAGACATCGAAGTCCTGCGGCTGGATGGAGACCCGGGCGCAGCCTTCCGCGCAGGCCGGAGGAAGGGAGGACAGCGTCCCGGCCATGGCGATCACGGCGCCCGGTGCAGGCGGGGCGCGGCAAGCAGCGCGCGCTCCTCCTCGATGAAAGCATCGAGCTGGCGGCGCACCGCGGTATCGGACGGCACGCCCGACAGCAACGCCTGCAGCCGCGCGACGTCGCCCGCCGAGGGCGCGACCTTGATCTGCGCCATGGCGGCCTGCGTCTGCCCGCCCCGGATCAGGGCGAACACTTTCGCGGCCCATGCGTTCTTGTCCTGGCGTGCCATGCGGTCTTCCTCGTGCTCGTGTGCGTGATGTCCAGGCCGGATTGTCCACGGGAACGGCTGCCGCGCGACCGGTTTGCTACAGTGGCCGCCCATGGCCACGCAGACCATCACCACCGAACTCTACGTCCTGTTCCCTTCGCCGCGCAACCAGCACCGCGGCGTATATGCACACCAGGTCTTCGTGCCGCATCCGTATGCGCTCATCCACCTGCCGGACTACGGCCTGGCCGGCCCGGCCAGCCTGTTCGCCGCGTGCCGCCGCGAGGACAACAAGATGGGGCAGCTGGTCACCTTCGAGCAGGCGGACGACGCCCGGCGCTTCGAGCGGCTCTTCACCCCCGACTGAACCGCGGCCGGCCGCCCCTGCCCAGCACTGCCCATGCACGACGACAACCAGATCCACGTCCCGCCCTCCTTCACCGCGCTCTACAGCGACGCGCGCCAGCGCCTGACCGCGCCCGCAGCCGAAATACGCGAACGCTACGAACTGTGCGAGGACCTTGCCAACCACCTCGTGGAGCAGGCGCAGACGCTCTACCACGTGCAGGCGCCCTCGGAGGCGGAAATCCTCTCGCGCATCCACGCCGGCCTGTGCACCCCGGGTGCCGGCGTGTCACTCATCGAGGCACGGTGGATCACGCTGCGCCTGGCGGAGCTGCTGAACTGGCGCAGCCCCGAACTGCCCGAGGTGCCTTTGTCTTCCGGTTAGTACCAACAGGCGTGCGCCGTCCGGGTTTTCGTTCCAGGCAGGCTGTCTTCGCACCCAAAGCACCGCCCAGGCCACTGGAGGACGATCCTCATGGATTTTGGAGATATCCACCATGGGAAATAACTGCATCAGAGGCTCCTCCTCCACCAGCAGCCCTTCTCGCCGCCCGCACACGCAAGCTGCACCAGAGGCGCAGACCCCGCGCAACTCCTCCGTATTCTCTGGTGGAGGAGCGCTGGGCGGTTTGCGGCGCCGTAGCGCGCAGCCGCAGCAGACGCCCGCGCAACTCCAGCAGGCCTACGTCGAGGTGAGCGATATGCTGAACCGGACGGTCAACGACCCGGCCTTCCAAGCGCAGCAAGAGGAGCTCCGCCGACTGCAGGAGGAAATCGCAATAGCCCTGCCGCTGGGAGATCAGGTCGAGCGGCTCGACACACGGCTGAACGCTTTGAGGCAGCAGCTGCAAGGCGCCCAGCCCTTCACGGAACCCGAGGTGGTCTATCAAACGCCCCGGCAGGCCGCAACGGCGCAGCCGTCCTGGAACAACATCCCGATATCCGACGACATCCGGAGCGACGATGGAAGCGACAGCGATGCTTCCGGCCACATGAGCCCGACGTACCCATTTCACAATTCGCGTTGAAACCTGTCCCTCGCCGGGCAGTGTGTCCCCTCACGGGCTGCACGCCCGGCGGGCGCACTTTGAAACGCGCCACGGCACTTATTGACAACGCTTTTACGGCGCCGTCGATACACTGCGGCGCATGCCCCTCGACCCAGCGCTGTCTCCTCCCTCAATGCCGCGGCCGCAGCGCGCCCGCGGCGATTTCTCCGGCCTGTGGATCCCCCTGGTGACGCCCTTCAGCCCGTCCGGCGACGCGGTGGACCATGCCGGGCTGGACGCGATGGTCCGCCGGCTCGGGGGCGAAGGCATCGCGGGCTTCGTGGCCTGCGGATCCACCGGTGAAGCCGCGGCGCTGGACGAGCAAGAGCAGGACGCGGTACTGGCCACCATCCTGGACGCGGCCGGCGGCCTCCCGGTGGTGATGGGCCTGTCGGGCCACCACCTGGACCACGCGGTGCACCGCGCCCGCCGCCTCGGCGCATTGCCGCTGGCCGGGCTGCTCGTGCCCGCGCCGCACTACATCCGGCCGTCCCAGCAAGGGCTGCTGCAGTGGTTCCACGCGATCGCCGACGCGAGCGCCGTGCCGCTCATCCTGTACGACATTCCGTACCGCACGGGCGCCACGCTGGAACTGGGCACGCTGCGCACCCTGGCGGCCCATCCCCACATCCGGGCCCTCAAGGACTGTGGCGGCAATGCCTCCAAGACACAGGCACTGATCGCCGATGGGGCGCTGCAGGTGCTGGCAGGCGAGGACGCACATATCTTCACCACCGCCGCGCTGGGCGGGGCCGGGGCCATCGCGGCCAGCGCCCACTGGCAGCCCGCGCGCCTCGTGCAATGCCTGGAAGCCATCGAGCGCGGCGACCTCGGCCGGGCACGGGAGCTCTGGCGCGCCCTCCTGCCGCTGATCGAGGCCTTCTTCGCGGAGCCCAATCCTGCCCCGGTCAAGGCCCTCCTCGCAGCGGAGGGATGGATCGACGGCGCCCTGCGCGCGCCCATGGCACCGGCCTCCGCCGCGCTCGCCCTGCGCCTGCAGGAGGCGGCGCGCGCCCAGGCCCGCCAGTTGCAGGCGCTGGACCAGGCCATGGCCTGATACGTCGGACTCAGCCGCCCGTCACAGGGGGGAAGAACGCGACCTCGGCACCGTCCGGCAGCAGGGCGTCCTCGGCACACAGCACCTGGTCCAGTGCCGTGCGCACAGCGCGTCCGCGCGCCAGGCTTTCCGCCCACGGCCCGCCGCGCGCGATCAGCGCATCGCGCAGCGCACCCACCGTGCCGGCCTGCGTGGACAGGGTCTCGCTGCCCTGCCCCACCGCCTCGCGGATGGACGCGAAGTAACGCACGGTGACCGTCACGGCGGTAGAGGATGAAGGGGTCGTGCCGGAGGTCATGCGAGCAGGTCGGACAGGGGGATGAAGCGCACCGTGTCGCCACGGGCGATGGTGCGGCCCGGCGGGTTGTCCACCAGTCCATCGCACCAGGCCGCGGAGGTCAGCACCCCCGAACCCTGGTTCGGGAACAATTCCAACCCACCATCGGCACCGCGGCGCACGCGCAGGAACTCGCGCCGCCTGTCGGCCCGCGGCCAGTGGAAATTCGCCCTCGCATCCACGGCGCGCGGCGTGACGTCCTGCACGCCCTGCAGGCGCAGCAGGAACGGCCGCACGAGGATCGCGAAGGTGGCGAGGCTGGACACCGGATTGCCCGGCAGTCCCATGAAATGCACGCGCTCGCCGATGCGGCCATAGGCGAACGGCTTACCCGGCTTGAGCGCCACCTGCCAGAGGTCGATGCGCCCGAGCGCGGCCACGGCGGGCTTCACATGGTCTTCCTCGCCCACCGACACGCCGCCGCTGGTGAGCACCAGGTCATGCGCCGCAGCGGCGTCGGCCAGCGCCTGCTGCGTGGCATCGCGCCGGTCGGGCACGATGCCGAAATCCGACACCTCGCAGCCCAGCCGCAGCAGCATCGCACGCAGGAAGAAGCGGTTGCTGTTGTAGATGGCGCCCGGCGGCATGTGCTCCGGCGGCACCTCGCCCGGCATCACCAGTTCGTCGCCCGTGGAAAACAGCGCGATGCGGGGCCGGCGTGCCACGCGCAACCGGGCCAGGCCGATGCTGGCTGCCAGCCCCAGCGCGGCCGGAGTGAGCCGCGTACCGGCCGCGAGCACCGTCGCGCCGGTTTCGATGTCCTCGCCCGCACGGCGCACCCACTGGCCCGGCTGGGGCACGGCCCGGATGCGCACGCGCACGCCGCCATCGAGCGCCTCGCAGTCCTCCTGCATGCACACGGCATCCGCGCCGGGGGGCAGGGGCGCGCCCGTGAAGATGCGCGCGGCCGTGCCCGGCTCCAGCGGCTGCGGCGCGGAGCCCGCCGCGATGCGTTGGGACACCGGCAGTTCGATGGAAAGGGATGCACCCGCTGCAGCAACGTCCGCCCGGCGCACGGCATAGCCGTCCATGGCGCTGTTGTCGTGCGGCGGCACCCGCAGCGGAGATATCGCGTCGGTCGCCAGCACGCGGCCGTCGGCCTCGAAGGTGTCCACGTCCTCCGTGCCTTGAAGCGGGGCGGCCTGCGCGAGCAGTTCCGCCAGCGCATCGTCCAGGGGCCTGAGCGGTGGCCGGGAGGGGGTGGCCGCGGCGTTCATGCCCGGGCCTCCGCACCGCGGTACGCGCAGCGCTCGCCGCTGCCGCGCAGCCAGTCGGCCAGCACGGCCGGCGCATTCACGTCAAAGACCGGCAACGCGCCGGGCGGCACCGGCAGGCGCTCGCCCGGCACATCGGCCGCCACGGCCACGATGCGGGGATCGTGGGGGAACCGCAGGGGCTGGTCAGGATAGTCGCCGGACGGCGAACGCCACACTTCGATCTTGGGCAGGTCGCTCTCCTTGAAGCCTTCGACGAACACCCAGTCCACGGAGGCATCCAGGCGGGCGATCAGGTCGTGCACCACCGGCTCCGCCGGCTGTTCGTATTCACGCATGAGCGCCATGCGCAGGTCGGACGAGGCCACCACCTCGTAGGCGCCCGCCGTGCGGTGCCGCCACGTGTCCTTGCCGGGCTGGTCGATGTCGAACCGGTGGTGGGCATGCTTGACCACCGACACCCGCAGCCCGTACGCGCGCATGAGCGGAATGAGCCGCTCGACGAGCGTGGTCTTGCCACTGTTGGAGAAACCGGCGAAGCCGACGACTTTCATGCATGCCCTCCGTGGATGTGCCGAGGCCGGAAGCGCGCCACCCGGGCCATGCCCGGCGGTCAGGCCGCCGTGGCCGTCCCGTCGCAGTGGCGCGTGATATAGGCCTTCACCAGATCCACGTCGGCCGGCATCACCTGCACGCGCTTGGGCAGGCTCTCGATGCCATCGAACTTCGCGGGGCGCTCGGGCGCATGGCCCAGCGCCTCCCGGATCGTCTCGGCGAACTTGATGGGCAGGGCGGTTTCCAGCACCAGCATGGGCACGCCCGGCTCGGTGTGCTCGCGAGCCACCTTCACGCCGTCGGCGGTGTGCGTGTCGATCGTGATGCCGAAGCGCTGGAAGGTGTCGCGGATGGTCGCGATGCGGTCCGCGTGCGTGCTGCGCCCGCTCACGAACCCATAGCGCGACGCGGCCTCGGCGAAGCGTGGATCGCGGCTCAGGTCGAACCGGCCCTCGCGCACGACGGCTTCGCCGAACAGCTGGCGCGTGGCCTGCGCGTCGTGGCCCAGCAGGTCGAACACGAAGCGCTCGAAATTGCTGGCCTTGCTGATGTCCATCGACGGGCTGGAAGTCTCGTGCGTGTCGGCACTGCCGCGCACGCGGTAGATGCCCGTGCGGAAGAACTCGTCGAGCACGTCGTTCTCGTTGGTCGCCACCACGAGCTTGTCGATGGGCAGGCCCATCATGCGGGCCACGTGGCCTGCGCAGACGTTGCCGAAGTTGCCCGACGGCACCGTGAAGCTGACCTTCTGGTCGTTCGACTCGGTGGCCTGCACGTAGCCCGCGAAGTAATACACCACCTGGGCGAGCAGCCGCGCCCAGTTGATCGAGTTCACCGTGCCGATCTTGAAGCGGCGCTTGAACTCCAGGTCGTTGCTCACGGCCTTGACGATGTCCTGGCAGTCGTCGAACACGCCTTCGATGGCGATGTTGAAGATGTTCGCGTCCTGCAGGCTGAACATCTGCGCCTGCTGGAAGGCGCTCATGCGGCCGTGCGGGCTCGTCATGAACACGCGGATGCCGCGCTTGCCGCGCATCGCGTACTCGGCCGCGCTGCCCGTGTCGCCGCTGGTCGCGCCCAGGATGTTCAGTTCCTCGCCGCGCCGGCCCAGCTCGTACTCGAACAGGTTGCCGAGCAGCTGCATCGCCATGTCCTTGAACGCGAGCGTGGGGCCGTTGGACAGGGCCTCCAGCCACAGGCTGTTCTCCAGGTGGCGCAGCGGCACGATCTCGCCCGTGCCGAACACCTCGGCGGTGTACGTCTTCTCGCACAGGCGCTTCAGGTCGGCCGCCGGAATGTCGTCGATGTAGAGCGAGAGGATCTGGAATGCCAGCTCCGCATAGCCCTGCTCGTGGTAGGCCGCGCGCAGCCGCGTCAGCGCCGCGTCGTCGATCTGCGGGTAGCGCTCGGGCAGGTACAGGCCGCCGTCGGGCGCCAGGCCCTCGAGCAGGATCTCGCAGAAGCGCTTGCGGTCCGCGTGGCCGCGGGTGGAGAGGTATCGCATCAGTTCAGCTCCTCCTTGCGGACACGCACGATCGGCCCCAGCACCGTGGGCAGGGCCTGCATCTGCGCGATCGCTTCGTTCATCGTACCCTCGCGCGTGTCGTGCGTGAGGATGATCAGGTCGGTGTGCGTGGCGCCCTCGCCGCCCACCTCGTCGGCCTCGCGCTGCAGCACGGCGTCGATGCTGATGCCGGCGCCGGCCAGCAGCCCGGTCACCTTGGCCAGAACGCCGGCCTCGTCGGCCACGCGCAGTCGCAGATAGTAGCTGGTGACCACCTCGGCCATGGGCAGCACGGGCAGCGCCTCGCGCGCCTCGTCGAGCGTGTTCGCCTGGAAGGCCAGGTGGGGCACGCGGTGTTCAGGGTCGGCTGCCGCCAGGCGGGCAATGTCCACCAGGTCGGCGATCACGGCGCTGGCCGTGGGCTCGCTGCCCGCGCCCTTGCCGTAGTACAGCGTGGTGCCCACCGCATCGGCCTGCACCACGACGGCGTTCATCGCACCCTCGACGTTGGCGATCAGCCGCTTGGACGGCACCAGGCTCGGGTGCACGCGCAACTCCACCCCGCCCTCGCGCCGCTTGGCGATGCCCAGCAGCTTGATGCGGTAGCCCAGCTGCTCGGCATAGCGGATGTCCGCCGCGGCGAGCTTGGTGATGCCTTCCACGTAGGCCTTGTCGAACTGCACCGGGATGCCGAAGGCGATCGCGCTCATGATCGTGGCCTTGTGCGCCGCATCCACGCCCTCGATGTCGAAGGTCGGGTCGGCCTCGGCGTAGCCCAGTCGCTGCGCCTCCTTGAGCACCACGTCGAAGTCGAGACCCTTGTCGCGCATCTCCGAGAGGATGAAGTTCGTCGTGCCGTTGATGATGCCCGCGATCCACTGGATGCGGTTGGCCGTCAGGCCCTCGCGCAGCGCCTTGATGATCGGGATGCCGCCGGCCACCGCGGCCTCGAAGGCCACCATCACGCCCTTGGCCGATGCCGCCGCGAAGATCTCCGTGCCATGCACCGCCAGCAGGGCCTTGTTGGCCGTGACCACGTGCTTGCCGGCCGCGATGGCTTCCATCACCAGCGCCTTGGCCACGCCGTAGCCGCCGATCAGCTCCACGACGATGTCGATGTCGGGGTTGGCGATCACGGCGCGCGCGTCGTTCACCACCTGCACGCTGCTGCCCGCGACGGAGCGGGCGCGCTCCACGTCGAGGTCCGCCACCATGGCGATCTCGATGCCGCGGCCCGCGCGGCGGCGGATCTCCTCCTGGTTGCGTCGCAGCACGTTGAACACGCCGCTGCCGACGGTGCCAATGCCCAGCAGGCCCACTTGGATCGGTTTCATGGTCGGAAATCTCAGTCAGAAGGTGCCGCGGCGCGGTATGTGCTGCGCTGCCGGCAATGGTTGGAACTCGGAAGGAACAGGGTGCCGCCGCGCGTCACGCGGCCGCGTGCTTCTGGCGGTAGAGCGCCAGGAAGTCCGCCAGGCGGCCGATGGCCTCGCGCAGGTCGTCCTCGTGCGGGAGGAACACGATGCGGAAATGCTGCTGGTCGGGATAGTTGAAGCCCGATCCCTGCACCAGCATCACGCGGGTGGCGCGCAGCACTTCCATGAAGAACTGGCGGTCGTCGGCGATCGGGTACATGGCCGGGTCGAGGCGAGGGAACATGTAGAGGGCCGCCTTGGGCTTCACGCAGCTCACGCCCGGGATCGCCGAGATGAGTTCGTAGGCCAGGTCGCGCTGCCGGCAGAGGCGCCCGCCTTCGCGAACCAGGTCATTGATGCTCTGGTAGCCACCCAGCGCGGTCTGGATCGCCCACTGTCCGGGCACGTTGGAGCCCAGCTTGATGTTGGCGAGCATGTTGATGCCCTCGATGTAGTCGCGGGCCACGGCCTTGTTGCCCGACACCACCATCCAGCCGGCACGGTAGCCGCACGAGCGGTAGGCCTTGGAAAGCGAATTGAAGGTGAGCGTGAGCACGTCGGTCGAGAGGCTCGCCATGGCCGTGTGGCGCTCGCCGTCGTAGAGCACCTTGTCGTACACCTCGTCGGCCAGCAGCACGAGGCCGTGCTCGCGCGCGATCTGCACCAGTGCGCGCAGCAACTCGTCGGAATAGAGAGCGCCCGTGGGATTGTTCGGGTTGATCACCACCAGGCCCTTGGTGCGGGGGGTGATCTTGGCGCGGATGTCGTCGAGGTTCGGCATCCAGCCGTTCGCCTCGTCGCAGAGATAGTGCACAGGCCGGCCGCCCGACAGGCTCGCCGCGGCGGTCCAGAGCGGATAGTCGGGCGCGGGCACCAGCAGTTCGTCGCCGTCGTCGAGCAGCGCGTTGGTGGCCATGGTGATCAGGTCGCTCGCGCCATTGCCCAGGTAGATGTCGTCGAGCGTCACGCCCTTCACGCCCTGCTGCTGGCTGTAGTGCATCACGGCCTTGCGTGCCGCGAAGATGCCCTTGCTGTCCGAATAGCCCGCCGAGTTCGGCAGGTTGCGGATCATGTCCTGCTGGATCTCTTCAGGAGCATCGAAGCCGAACGGCGCCAGGTTGCCGATGTTGAGCTTGATGATCTTCTGGCCCTCGTCCTCCATCTGCTTGGCCGCATCCACGATCGGGCCCCGCACATCGTAGAGAACGTTATTCAGCTTCGCGGACTTGTGGATCGTCTTCATCATGCGAAAGGCCCGGGGCGCACGCCGCGGGGCCAGGAAGAGTGAACGGTAAGGCGCCGGAGAACGCTCCGATACCCCGCCAGGCGGCGCAGCCTCTGGCGAAACCTATAATTTGACCACAGTTCCACGGTGGATCCCCGCCCCGCTCCGCCGGGTGCCGTGCCGGCCCGCAACGCACTCCCGAAGGCGCCTCTCCCATGAAATTCCAGCCCGACCGTTCCGAAGCCCAGACCATCAGCGCCTACGGCCCGGACTGGATCGCGGTCGACGGGGAAAAGCTCACCGGCAGCGTGGTGATCGGCTCCCGGGGCGAGCGGCGGGAATGGCAATGCAGCCGCTTCGAGGACCTCAACGCCGAGCATTTCGCGCTGCTCGCGGAGCTCGACGCCGAAGTGGTCATCTTCGGCAGCGGCCAGCGCAACCGCTTCCCTCCGCCGGCGTGGCTTCGGCCCCTCATGGCGCGGCGCATCGGCCTGGAAACCATGGACACCCAGGCCGCCTGCCGGACCTACAACATCCTGGCGGGGGAAGGCCGCCACGTGGTCGCCGCGCTGCTGCTGGAACCCAAGGCGTGAAACGCGCGTGGATCTTGGTTACAGACCTGCGATTCGCGAAAGAGTCCGTTTCAAGGTAAAATTACGGGTTGCGGTCGGAGGCCTTCCAAGAGCAATAACACACAACTCCTCCGGCTTTTCAACGACTACATCAAAGATTGAAGTGCCATGGCGATCGTTGTCAACAAACCCCTCCCCGAATTCGAAGCCAACGCGACCGGTGGCATCAAGGTCTCCAACACATCGCACCTCGGCCAGATCCTGATCCTGTACTTCTACCCCAAGGACAACACCCCCGGCTGCACCACCGAGGCCATGCAGTTCCGCGACAAGTACGAGGATTTCGCCCAGGCCGGCGCCGCCGTGTTCGGCGTGTCGCGGGACAACATGAAGTCCCACGACGACTTCAAGGAAAAGCTGGAACTGCCCTTCGAGCTCATCGCCGATACCGAAGAGAAGATGTGCCACATGTTCGGCGTGGTCAAGAACAAGATCATGTACGGCAAGAAGGTCAAGGGCATCGAGCGCAGCACCTTCCTCATCGGCCCCGATGGCGTGCTGGTCCAGGAATGGCGCGGCCTCAAGGTGCCCGGCCACGTGGACGAGGTCCTCAAGGCCGTGAAGTCCATCAAGGCCCTCAAGAAGGCGGCGTAAGCGCCTACAGCCGCGCTGCGCGCGGCATGCAGGGAGTGCCACGGCAACCGTGCATAATGGTTTCAATGCTGCTGCACGACGCAACGCTCCCCCACCCCCACAAAGCCGCCTCGGTCTCCAGGCGGCTTTTTGCTTTCTGACTCCCTCCCGTCCTCCTCCCAAGGCCCGCACTATGCCCCTGCCCCCCGCACCGACGAAACGCGCCGCCCTGCTTTCTCCGGATGCCTTCCGCGCCACCGCCAGATCCCGCATGGAAGATCCGCAGACCGAGGAATCCCTGGAAACAGCCAGCCCGGCAGTGCTGCCGGACGGCCATACCTCCGCGCCACGCAAGGCAGCCAGGAAACCCGCCCGCGGCACTACCGCCGCCAGCACGGGCCGCTCACGCACTGCCGAGGCGCCTGCCGCCGTGGAACAGGCCCCGGCGCCGACGGCTGCGCCCCCCGCCACGGCGCCCGGAGCATCCCGGCGCACCGCCAGGCGCACCGCCCCGGCCACGGCGCCGGCCCCCATCCAGGCCGTGGCGCCTGAAGCCCGGCGCGAGTTGCCTGCCGTCCGCGCGGCCGCACCCGCGCCCGAGGCAGCAGCCCGTCCCCGCAAGGGCCGCGGCACCGGCCCCACGAAGATGTTCGTGCTGGACACCAACGTCCTGCTGCACGACCCGACCAGCCTCTTCCGCTTCGAAGAGCACGACATCTTCCTGCCCATGATCGTGCTGGAGGAACTCGACGGCCACAAGAAGGGCATGACCGAGGTGGCGCGCAACGGCCGGCAGGCGAGCCGCACGCTCGACCAGCTCGCCGCCACCCAGGGTGCCGACATCGCCCGCGGCCTCAAGCTGGATGCCACGGGCCAGCGCGCCGCCGGCGGCTGCCTGTACTTCCAGACCGAACCGCTGGACTACCAGCTGCCCACCAGCCTGCCCCCCGGCAAGGCCGACAACCAGATCCTGGGCGTGGTGGAAGCGCTGCGCCACAAGTACGCGCCGCGCGAGGTCGTTCTGGTGTCCAAGGACATCAACATGCGCGTCAAGGCGCGCGCGCTCGGCCTCACCGCCGAGGACTACCAGAACGACAAGGCCCTGGAAGACGGCGACCTGCTGTACTCCGGCGTGCTGGCCCTGCCGGCCGACTTCTGGACGAAGACCGGCAAGAACGTCGAGAGCTGGCAGAGCGGCGCGCACACCTACTACCGCATCGGCGGGCCGATCGTGCCGCAGCTCATGATCAACCAGTTCGTCTATTTCGAGGCCCCCGGCGAGCCCAGCCTGTTCGCGCGGGTGACCGAGATCCGCGACAAGACCGCCGTGCTGCAGACCCTCAAGGACTACGGCTCGGCCAAGAACACCGTCTGGGGCGTGAACACGCGCAACCGCGAGCAGAACTTCGCGATGAACCTGCTCATGGACCCGGAGGTCGATTTCGTCACGCTCACCGGCACGGCCGGCACCGGCAAGACCCTGATGGCGCTCGCCGCCGGACTCACGCAGGTGCTGGACGAGCGCCGCTACACCGAGATCATCATGACCCGCGCCACCGTGAGCGTGGGCGAGGACATCGGCTTCCTGCCCGGCACCGAGGAGGAGAAGATGGGCCCCTGGATGGGCGCCCTGGACGACAACCTCGAATTCCTCGCCAAGGGCGACGGCGGCAACGCCGGCGAGTGGGGCCGCGCGGCCACCAACGAGCTGATCCGCAGCCGCATCAAGATCAAGAGCATGAACTTCATGCGCGGCCGCACCTTCCTCAACAAGTACGTCATCATCGACGAGGCGCAGAACCTGACGCCCAAGCAGATGAAGACGCTGATCACGCGCGCGGGCCCGGGCACCAAGATCATCTGCATGGGCAACCTCGCGCAGATCGACACGCCCTACCTGACCGAAGGCTCCTCCGGCCTCACCTACGCGGTGGACCGCTTCAAGGGCTGGCCGCACAGCGGGCACATCACCCTGGCGCGCGGCGAGCGCTCGCGCCTCGCGGATTTCGCCAGCGAAGTGCTCTGACGCATGGCCATCAGCTGGATCACCGCCCTGCAGTTGGTCCCATGGGACAAGGTGATCGAGGCCTCTCCGCAGCTCATCAAGGCCGCGAAGGGGCTGCTGCGCAGCCGGAGCGCCCGGGAGGCCGAACAGGCACAGGCGGACGAGGAAGCCGCACGCCTGGCGGCATCCACCGCCCCGTCGCCCCAGGAACTGGCCCTGCAGCGCATCGGCGCCCTGGAGGACCAGGTGCAGGCGCTGGAGCAGTCGCAACGCCAGGCCCTGGAAGTCATCGAGCAGCTGGCCCAGCAGAACGCCCAGCTCGTCGCCACCGTGAGCGCATTGCGCACCGGCGCGCAGCGCCTGGTGGTGGCCTGCGGGGTGCTGGGCGTGGTGCTGCTGGGGATGGTGGTCTACACCGTCGCCAGGGCGTAGGGTGGCGCAGGCCCGCCCTGCCCGGCGTCAGAAATCGTCGCCCGACCCCATGGCCAGGTTCTCGAACCGCGTCTGGTTCTTCTGGAAGAACAGCTTCACCGTGCCTGTCGGGCCGTTCCGCTGCTTGCCGATGATGACCTCGGCCACGTTGGGCTCCTTGGAGTCCTTGTTGTAGTAGTCATCCCGGTAGATGAACATGATGATGTCCGCATCCTGCTCGATGGCGCCCGATTCGCGCAGGTCGGACATCATGGGGCGCTTGTCGGTGCGCTGCTCCACCGAGCGGTTGAGCTGGGAGAGCGCGATCACCGGGCACTGCAGTTCCTTGGCCAGCATCTTCAGCCCCCGCGAGATCTCGCCCAGCTCGGTCGCCCGGTTGTCGGCGCTGCCCGCGCCCGAGCCGCTCATGAGCTGCAGGTAGTCCACCACGATCAGGCCGAGCTTTCCGCACTGGCGGGCCAGGCGGCGGGCGTTGGCCCGCAGCTCGCCCGGGGTGAGGCCCGGCGTTTCGTCGATGTGCAGCGACACGGTACGCAGGCGCTCGATCGCTTCGGTCAGGCGCGGCCATTCCTCGTCGGTCAGCTTGCCGGTCCGCAGGTTGCCCTGGTTCACGCGGCCGATCGAGCCCACGATACGCACGGCGAGCTGGGCGGCCCCCATTTCCATCGAGAAGATGGCCACGGGAAGGCCTTCGTTGAGCGCCACGTGCTCCGCAATGTTCACGGCGAACGAGGTCTTGCCCATCGAAGGACGCGCAGCCAGCACGATCATGTCGCCGGCCTGCAGCCCCGAGGTCATGCGGTCCAGGTCGGCGAAACCCGTCGGCACGCCGGTCACGTCCATCGGGTTGTCCGCCATCTCCTGCACCTGGTCCAGCAGGTCCACCACGAGGGTGTCGAGCGACTGGAAGCCCTGCTTGTTGCGCGAGCCCTCCTCGCCGATGGCGAAGATCTTGGATTCGGCCTCGTCCAGGATCTTCTCGACCGTCTTTCCCTTCGGATTGAAGGCCGTCGTGGAAATTTCGTCGCTCGCCGTGACCAGCTTGCGCAGGATGGAGCGCTCGCGCACGATCTCCGCGTAGCGGCGGATGTTGGTGGCGCTGGGAACGTACTGCGCCAGGTTGTTGAGATAGGCCAGCCCGCCCACCTCCTCGGCCTTGCCCAGGCTCTGCAGTTCCCCGAAGACCGTGATCACGTCCGCCGGCTTGCTGGCATTCACCAGCTTGCCGATGGCCGAATAGATGAGCTGGTGCTCGTGCCGGTAGAAATCCCCATCCACCAGCAGGTCGCCCACACGGTCCCAGGCCATGTTGTCGAGCAGCAGCCCACCCAGCACGCTGGACTCGGCCTCCAGCGAATGCGGTGGCATGCGCAGCCGGGCCACCTCCTGGTCCGCCGGGACGGCAGACGCGAAATCGGATTCGTGCAGCGGAGGGAAGTCGGAACTCATGGCAATCGATCCTTGCGCTTCCGGTACCGCGGCGGGGCCGGAAACTGTCGGTCAGTGGACAAGTCTGTGGAAAAGCCGTTCACAGCCGGTGGGCTGGCGGTGCATGGATGCGGCGCCAGAAAACGCAAAAGCCGCCTCGGGAGGCGGCTTTTGCCGGGGTGGAAAGCGCTCCGGCTTTCTGGCCGATCAGGCGGTTTCGCCGTACACGGACACGGTGACTTCCACCACCACGTCGGTGTGCAGGGCCACGCTCACCGTGGAGTCGCCCACGGTCTTGATCGGGCCGTTCGGCAGGCGGACCTGCGACTTGGCGATCTTGTAGCCTTGCTTGTTCAGCTCTTCGGCGATGTCGTGGTTGGTGACGGAGCCGAACAGGCGACCGTCCACGCCAGCCTTCTGCGTCAGCTTGACGGTCGTGCCGCCGAGCTTTTCGCCCTGGCCCTGGGCTTCAGCCAGCTTGGCGGCTGCAGCCTTTTCGAGTTCGACGCGCTTGGCTTCGAATTCGGCCTTGTTGGCTTCGGTGGCGCGGCGTGCGCGGCCCGAGGGGATCAGGAAGTTGCGTGCGTAGCCGTCCTTGACCTTGACGATTTCGCCCAGGTTGCCGAGGTTGACCACTTTGTCGAGCAGGATGATTTGCATGGCTCTTGCTCCTCAGATCTTGTGCTGGTCGCTGTAGGGCACCAGGGCCAGGAAGCGCGCGCGCTTGATGGCGGTGTTCAGCTGACGCTGGTAGATGGCGCGCGTGCCGGTCAGGCGCGCGGGGATGATCTTGCCGTTTTCGGCGATGAAGTCACGCAGCGTGTCGACATCCTTGTAGTCGATCTCTTCGACGCCGGCGACCGTGAAACGGCAGAAACGCTTGCGCTTGAACAGCAGCGACTGGGTGTTGCGCTTCGGACGCTTGTCCTTGTTGAACTTCTTGAACGTGGCCATTTGTAAGCCTCTTGAAAATTAATCTTGTTGAATGTCCTGGATGTGGAACACCAGACCCTTGGCGTTGCGCGGCGTGGCGAGGAAGCCCTGGAAGGTCCAGAGGCTGCCCAGTGCCTGCCGGGCGAGGCGTTCGGCCAATGCGCCGAAGGCCACCGCCTTCACGACCGCCGCAACGTCTCGCTGCACGCCAGCCTCGGACTGCTTCGAGCCGTGCTCGAGCTTCAGGTCCAGGGCGGGCAGACCGGCCGGGGTGTACCGCAGAGGCTTGGTCTCCGCGATGCAGGCCGTCAGCGTCACGCTGTTGCGGGGTTCCACGGCTCCCGGGGAAGCGGTCGGATCAGCGCTCGTTGGCGGCGGCGAACTCGGCCTGGCTGGCCTTGCGTGCCTCTTCGCGCTCGACGGTCTTCATCATCGAGGAAGCGCCGGTCTCGGCCTTCTTCTTCACCACGGTCAGGTGGCGCAGCACGGCGTCGTTGAACTTGAAGGCATGCTCCAGTTCAGCCATCACGGCCTGGTCGGCCTCGATGTTCACGCACAGGTAATGGGCCTTGGCGAGCTTGTTGATCATGTAGGCCAGCTGGCGGCGGCCCCAGTCTTCCACGCGGTGGATCTTGCCGCCGCCGGCGGTGATCATGCCCTTGTAGCGCTCCAGCATGGCTGGAACCTGTTCGCTTTGATCCGGATGGATCAGCAAGATGATTTCGTAGTGACGCATGTAATCTCCTTCTGGGATGAGCCACCCGCCGCGTCATGTGAAGCAGTGTGGCAAGGCAAAGCCGGCGATTATAGCCCTAGCGTCGCCGGCTTGTACACTCCTTGCGCCGGCATGTGCACTTCGCGCCCCGCCCGGGCAACAGATGCCGGAATTTGGCGGGACTTCGCTTGAAATCCCTCCCTTTGCACCCAGGTGCCGTGCGTCCAT
This sequence comes from Acidovorax sacchari, assembly GCF_042847045.1. Lineage (NCBI taxonomy): Bacteria > Pseudomonadati > Pseudomonadota > Betaproteobacteria > Burkholderiales > Comamonadaceae > Acidovorax > Acidovorax sacchari. The sequence goes on along the minus strand of NZ_AP035783.1, from coordinate 1,413,318 downwards.
CGTTCATTCACCTACACCAGAACAACCGACATGTCCGATCAACAGCATCCAGCCCCCCAGAACGCCGCGACGACGGCGTCTCCGTCCGACAGCCCCGAAGCCGTGGAGGCGACCATGGCCGCGCATGCGGCGGACGAGCTGGGCCGCCTGCAGAACGAACTGGCCGAGCTCAAGGCCAAGAGCGCCGACCTCGCCGACCAGTTCCTGCGCGCCAAGGCCGAAGCCGAGAACGCCCGCCGCCGCGCGGACGAGGAAGTCTCCAAGGCCCGCAAGTTCGGCATCGAGAGCTTCGCCGAGAGCCTGCTGCCCGTGGCCGACAGCCTGACGGCGGCACTCGCCATCAAGGACGCCACGATCGAACAGTTGCGCGAGGGCACCGACGCCACGCTGCGCCAGCTCACCTCCGCCCTCGAGCGCAACAAGGTCCTGGCGATCCAGCCGGGCGCCGGCGAGAAGTTCGACCCCCACCAGCACCAGGCCATCAGCATGGTGCCCGCCGAACAGGAGCCCAACACCATCGTGTCCGTGCTGCAGAAAGGCTACGTCATCGCCGACCGGGTGCTGCGCCCGGCCCTCGTCACGGTGGCGGCACCGAAGTGACGTGCCCCTCTGGCCCTCGCCGCCCGGTGCGCCGCGGAAAGAAATTCCCGGGGCCGACGGCTTGAAGCCGGACAAGTTATCCACAAGTTACTGGCTATCCAAATCCTTCAAGAATCGCGGAGAAAAACATGGGAAAAATCATCGGTATCGACCTGGGCACCACGAATAGCTGCGTCGCCATCATGGAGGGCAACACGACCCGCGTGATCGAGAACAGCGAAGGCGCCCGCACCACCCCGTCCATCATCGCCTACCAGGAAGACGGCGAGATCCTCGTCGGCGCCTCGGCCAAGCGCCAGGCCGTGACGAACCCCAAGAACACCATCTACGCCGCCAAGCGCCTGATCGGCCGCAAATTCGAGGAAAAGGAGGTCCAGAAGGACATCGACCTCATGCCCTACACGATCGCCAAGGCCGACAACGGCGACGCCTGGGTGGAAGTGCGCGGCAACAAGCTGGCCCCGCCGCAGATCAGCGCCGAAGTGCTTCGCAAAATGAAGAAGACCGCCGAGGACTACCTGGGCGAGCCCGTCACCGAGGCCGTGATCACGGTGCCGGCATACTTCAACGACGCCCAGCGCCAGGCCACCAAGGACGCCGGCCGCATCGCGGGCCTGGACGTCAAGCGCATCATCAACGAGCCGACGGCTGCGGCGCTGGCCTTCGGCCTCGACAAGCAGGAAAAGGGCGACCGCAAGATCGCCGTCTATGACCTGGGCGGCGGCACGTTCGACGTGTCCATCATCGAGATCGCCGATGTCGATGGCGAAAAGCAGTTCGAAGTGCTGTCCACCAACGGCGACACTTTCCTGGGCGGCGAGGACTTCGACCAGCGCATCATCGACTACATCATTGCCGAGTTCAAGAAAGAGCAAGGCGTGGACCTGTCCAAGGACGTGCTGGCCCTGCAGCGCCTGAAGGAAGCCGCCGAGAAGGCCAAGATCGAGCTGTCCTCCTCCGCCGCGACCGACATCAACCTGCCCTACATCACGGCCGACGCGTCGGGCCCGAAGCACCTGAACATCAAGCTGACCCGCGCCAAGCTGGAGAGCCTGGTGGAAGAGCTGATCGAGCGCACCATCGCTCCCTGCCGCACCGCCATCAAGGACGCCGGCATCAGCGTGTCGGACATCCATGACGTGATCCTGGTCGGCGGCATGACCCGCATGCCCAAGGTGCAGGAGAAGGTCAAGGAATTCTTCGGCAAGGAGCCGCGCAAGGACGTGAACCCTGACGAGGCCGTGGCCGTCGGTGCCGCCATCCAGGGCCAGGTGCTCTCGGGCGACCGCAAGGACGTGCTGCTGCTGGACGTGACCCCGCTGTCGCTGGGCATCGAGACCCTGGGTGGCGTGATGACCAAGATGATCACGAAGAACACCACGATCCCGACGAAGTTCGCACAGACCTTCTCCACGGCCGACGACAACCAGCCGGCGGTGACGATCAAGGTGTTCCAGGGCGAGCGTGAAATCGCCAGCGCCAACAAGCTGCTGGGCGAGTTCAACCTGGAAGGCATTCCGCCGGCCGGCCGCGGCGTGCCGCAGATCGAGGTGACCTTCGACATCGACGCCAACGGCATCCTGCACGTGAGCGCCAAGGACAAGGGCACGGGCAAGGAGAACAAGATCACCATCAAGGCGAACTCGGGCCTGTCCGAGGACGAGATCCAGAAGATGGTGAAGGACGCCGAACTGAACGCCGCCGACGACAAGAAGAAGCTGGAACTGGTGCAGGCCCGCAACCAGGGCGAGGCCGCGGTCCACAGCGTGACCAAGAGCCTGTCCGAGCACGGCGACAAGCTCGAGGCCGGCGAGAAGGAGAAGATCGAGGCCGCGGTGAAGGACCTCGAGGCCGCGCTCAAGGGCGAGGACAAGGCCGCGATCGAGGAAAAGACCAACGCCCTGATGGCGGCGAGCCAGAAGCTCGGCGAGAAGATGTACGCCGATGCGCAGGCCGCCGCCGCCGCGGCGGGTGCCGGTGCGGAAGCCGGCCCGGCCGCTGGCCAGGCCGCATCCTCCGCGGGTGGCGCGTCCTCCGCACCGCACGACGACAACGTGGTGGACGCCGAAGTGAAGGAAGTCAAGAAGGGCTGACGACGCCGCGCGCACCCACCGGGCGCGCGAGCCTTCCCTAGCCGCCGCGCCGCGCCCTTCCCCCCGAGGGCCTGCGCGGCGTTCGTGTTCCCACAGGACCCGGAAACACCATGTCCAAAAGAGACTTTTACGAAGTCCTGGGCGTTCCCAAGAACGCCTCGGACGAAGAGATCAAGAAGGCCTATCGCAAGCTGGCGATGAAGCACCACCCGGACCGCAACCAGGGTGATGCCGCCAAGCCGGCCGAGGAGAAGTTCAAGGAGGCCAAGGAGGCCTACGAGATGCTCTCCGATCCGCAGAAGCGCGCGGCCTACGACCAGTTCGGCCATGCCGGCGTCGATCCCAACATGCGCGGTCCCGGCGGCTCGGGTGCGGAAGGCTTCGGCGGTTTCGCGGAAGCGTTCGGCGACATCTTCGGCGACATGTTCGGCGGCCGCCGGGGTGCCGGCGGCGGGCGGCAGGTCTATCGCGGCAACGACCTCAGCTACGCGATGGAGATCACGCTGGAGGAAGCCGCCAAGGGCAAGGAAGCGCAGATCCGCATCCCGTCCTGGGAGAACTGCGAAACCTGCCACGGCAGCGGCGCCAAGCCCGGCACCAGCGCCAAGACCTGCACGACCTGCTCGGGCACGGGCACGGTGCAGATGCGCCAGGGCTTCTTCAGCGTGCAGCAGACCTGCCCGCACTGCCGCGGCACGGGCAAGATCATTCCCGAGCCATGCGCCACCTGCCACGGCCAGGGCAAGGTCAAGAAGCAGAAGACGCTGGAAGTGAAGATTCCCGCCGGCATCGACGACGGCATGCGCATCCGCAGCGTCGGCAACGGCGAGCCGGGCACCAACGGCGGGCCTCCGGGCGACCTCTACATCGAGATCCGCCTGAAGAAGCACGAGATCTTCGAGCGCGACGGCGACGACCTGCATTGCCAGGTGCCGGTGAGCTTCATCACCGCGGCCCTGGGCGGCGAGATCGAAGTGCCCACGCTACAGGGCAAGGCAGCCATCGACATCCCGGAAGGCACCCAGGCCGGCAAGCAGTTCCGGCTGCGCGGCAAGGGGATCAAGGGCGTGCGCTCGAGCTACCCGGGCGACCTGTACTGCCACATCGTGGTCGAGACGCCGGTCAAGCTCACGGAACACCAGCGCAAGCTGCTGCGCGAGCTGGACGAATCCCTCAAGAAGGGTGGCGCCAAGCACTCGCCCAGCGGCGAGAGCTGGACCGACCGGCTGAAGAATCTCTTCACCTGATCGCCGGCGCATCCATTGCAGGCCGCCCCGCGCACCGCGCCGGGCGGCTTTTTCACGCCCCCCCGGCGTCCGCCATCGCGATGTGCGACGTCGCGTTTCGCGATGGCAAGACCCCACCATCCAGAGGACAATCCCGCCCAGGCTTCTCCTTATAAGAAGCCGAACACCCTGCCCCATGAAAAGCCCAGACCGCCACTTCGCGCGCCGCATCGACCTGACCTCGCTGCAGCTGTTCGTGGCCGTCTGCGAGCTGGGCAGCATCGGGCGCGCCGCAGAGCGGGAATTCATCGCGGCGTCCGCGGTCAGCAAGCGCCTGTCGGACCTCGAAGCGGCCGTGGGCTCCGCGCTGCTGTACCGGCACAGCCGCGGCGTGACGCTGACGCCGGCAGGGGAAAGCCTGCTGCACCACGCGCGCACCGTGCTTTTCGGGCTGGAGCGCATGCAGGGCGAACTGAGCGAATACGCCGACGGTGTGCGCGGCCATGTGCGGGTGCACGCCAACATTTCCGCCATCGTGCAGTTCCTGCCCGAGGATCTCGGGGCCTTCGCCAGGGAACACGCCCAGGTCAAGATCGACCTGCAGGAGCATTTGAGTCCCGACATCCTGCACGCGGTGCGCGAAGGCGCGGCCGACATGGGCCTGTGCCATACCGGCGACGGCGCCGAGCCGCAGGAACTGCAGAGCCGCCCCTACCGCAGCGACCGGCTGGTGCTCGTGGTGCCCGAGGGGCATCCGCTGGCGGGGCAGTCCGCAGTCCCGTTCGAGGACGTGCTCGACTGGGACATCGTCGGCCTGCAGGCCAACAGCAGCATCAGCCTCGCCATGCGGCGCGGTGCGGCGCGCGCCGGACGCCCCCTGCGCCAGCGCATCCAGGTCACGGGCCTGGACGCCATGTGCCGCATGATCGACAACGGCCTCGGCATCGGGCTGCTCCCCGACCGGGCCTTCGCGCTGATGCGCGGCGTGGGCCGGCTGCAGCCGGTCGCCCTGGACGAGCCCTGGGCGGAACGCTCGCTGCGGCTCGTCGCGCGCGACTTCGGCAGCCTGCCCGTGACGGCGCGGTTGCTGGCCGACCATCTGGCGCCGCCGGAACGCAAGGCCTCTTCCTAGAATCCACACACCCATCCCCACCCTGAACCAGCCCACGAGAGAACACACCATGGGACGCACCCTCTACGACAAGATCTGGGACGAGCATGTCGTCCATACCGAAGAGGACGGCACGGCCATCCTCTACATCGACCGCCACCTGGTGCATGAAGTGACCAGCCCGCAGGCGTTCGAGGGCATCCGCCAGGCCGGCCGCAAGGTCTGGCGCGTCAGCTCCATCGTCGCCACGGCCGACCACAACACGCCCACCACCGGCTGGGAGCGCGGCTACGACGGCATCGAGGACCCGATCAGCAAGGAACAGATCACCACGCTGGACAAGAACATCGCCGAAGTGGGCGCTGCCGCCTTCTTCCCGTTCATGAGCAAGCGCCAGGGCATCGTGCACGTGATCGGTCCCGAGAACGGCGCCACCCTGCCCGGCATGACCGTGGTCTGCGGCGACAGCCATACCAGCACGCACGGCGCGTTCGGTGCCCTGGCGCACGGCATCGGCACCAGCGAGGTCGAGCACGTGATGGCCACGCAGACCCTGCTGGCCAAGAAGGCGAAGAACATGCTGATCCGCGTGGAGGGCCAGGTCGCCCCCGGCGTGACGGCCAAGGACATCGTGCTGGCCATCATCGGCAGGATCGGCACGGCCGGCGGCACGGGCTACACCATCGAGTTCGCGGGCCCCGCCATCCGCGCGCTCAGCATGGAAGGCCGCATGACGGTCTGCAACATGGCCATCGAGGCTGGCGCCCGCGCGGGCCTGGTGGCGGTGGACGACAAGACCATCGATTACGTGAAGAACCGGCCGCTCTCCCCCACCGGCGTGGAATGGGACCAGGCCGTCGCCTACTGGAAGACGCTGCATTCGGATGCCGACGCCCATTTCGACACCGTCGTCACCTTGAACGGCGCCGACATCGTTCCGCAGGTCACCTGGGGCACCTCGCCCGAGATGGTGCTGGGCGTGGACGCCAGCGTGCCCGATCCGGACAAGGAAAAGGACCCGAACAAGCGCAGCGCCATCGAGCGTGCGCTCACCTACATGGCACTGGAGCCCGGCAAGCCGCTGAACGACATCTTCGTGGACAAGGTGTTCATCGGCAGCTGCACCAACAGCCGCATCGAGGACATGCGCGAGGCCGCCGCCGTGGTGAAGAAGCTGGGCCGGAAAGTGGCACGGAACATCAAGGTGGCGATGGTGGTTCCCGGCTCGGGCCTGGTGAAGGAACAGGCCGAGCGCGAGGGCCTGGACCAGGTCTTCAAGGCCGCGGGCTTCGAGTGGCGCGAGCCCGGCTGCTCCATGTGCCTGGCCATGAACGCCGACCGCCTGGAGCCGGGCGAGCGCTGCGCGTCCACCAGCAACCGCAACTTCGAAGGCCGCCAGGGCGCGGGCGGACGCACCCACCTGGTCAGCCCCGCCATGGCGGCCGCCGCGGCCGTGCACGGGCACTTCGTGGACATCCGCAAGTTCGCCTGACCGCCGCCGGCCCTTCCAGGAATCCGCCATGAAAACCTTCACCGCCCTGATCGCGCTGGCCCTGGGCCTGCTGCTGGCCGGCTGCAACACCGTCAAGGGCATGGGCCAGGACGTGCAGCGCGCCGGCAGCGCCATCGAGCGCGCCGCCAAGTAATCCGAACCGAACCGCAACGGACACCTGCCATGCAGAAATTCACCCTCCACAAGGGCCTCGTGGCCCCCATGGACCGCGAAAACGTCGATACCGACGCCATCATCCCCAAGCAGTTCCTGAAGTCGATCAAGAAGACGGGCTTCGGCCCCAACCTGTTCGACGAATGGCGCTACCTGGACCAGCCGGGCCAGCCCGGCGTGCCGGAATCGGCCCGCAAGCCCAACCCCGACTTCGTGCTGAACCAGCCGCGCTATGCGGGCGCCTCCATCCTGCTGGCGCGCAAGAACTTCGGCTGCGGGTCGAGCCGCGAGCATGCGCCCTGGGCGCTGGACCAGTACGGCTTTCGCGCCATCATCGCGCCGAGCTTCGCCGACATCTTCTTCAACAACAGCTTCAAGAACGGCCTGCTGCCGATCGTGCTGCCGGAAGACACCGTCGCCCAGCTGTTCGACGCGGTGCACGCCTTCCCCGGCTACGAACTGACGGTGGACCTGGAGCGCCAGGTCATCGTGCGCCCCCAGGGCGAGGAGATCCCGTTCGAGGTGAACGCCTTCCGCAAGTACTGCCTGCTCAACGGCTTCGACGACATCGGCCTCACGCTGCGCCAGTCCGACAAGATCCGCGCCTTCGAGGCCGAGCGGCTCGCCACCAAGCCGTGGCTCGCGCACACCATGCCAGGCTGAGCCCCGGCCCTCCCTGCCCCCTTTTTCCCTACCAAGAGACATCCCAATGAAAATCGCAGTTCTGCCGGGCGACGGCATCGGACCGGAAATCGTGGCCGAGGCCGTGAAAGTGCTCGACGCGCTCGACCTGCCGTTCGAGATGGAGTCGGCGCTGGTCGGAGGCGCGGCCTACGAGGCGCACGGCCATCCCCTGCCCGAGGCCACGCTGAAGCTCGCCCAGGAGGCCGACGCCACGCTGTTCGGCGCCGTGGGCGACTGGAAGTACGACAAGCTCGACCGTCCGCTGCGCCCCGAGCAGGCCATCCTCGGCCTGCGCAAGAACCTGGGCCTGTTCGCCAACTTCCGTCCGGCCATCTGCTACGAGCAGCTGGTGGGCGCCTCCAGCCTCAAGCCCGAGCTGATCGCGGGCCTGGACATCCTCATCATCCGCGAGCTGACGGGCGACATCTACTTCGGCCAGCCGCGCGGCCGCCGCACGGCAGTGGACGGCCACTTCCCCGGTGCCGAGGAAGCCTTCGACACCATGCGCTACTCGAAACCCGAGATCGAGCGCATCGCCCACGTCGCCTTCCAGGCCGCGCGCAAGCGCAGCAAGAAGGTCACGAGCGTGGACAAGGCCAACGTGCTGGAGACCTTCCAGTTCTGGAAGGACGTGGTCACCGAAGTGGGCCAGCAATACCCGGATGTGGAGCTGCAGCACATGTACGTGGACAACGCCGCCATGCAACTGGTGAAGGCGCCCAAGGCCTTCGACGTGGTGGTCACCGGCAACATGTTCGGCGACATCCTCTCGGACGAGGCTTCGATGCTCACCGGCTCGATCGGCATGCTGCCCTCGGCCAGCCTGAACGCGAAGAACCAGGGCCTGTACGAGCCCAGCCACGGTAGCGCACCCGACATCGCCGGCCAGGGCGTGGCCAATCCGCTGGCCACGATCCTGTCGGCCGCGATGATGCTGCGCTTCAGCCTGAACCAGGAAGCCGCCGCCCAGCGCATCGAAGCCGCCGTGCAGAACGTGCTGGCCCAGGGGCTGCGCACGCCCGACATCTGGAGCGAGGGCACGACCAAGGTCGGCACGGCGCAGATGGGCGATGCGGTGGTGAAGGCCCTGGCGCGCTGACACCTACCCGTTCCACTTCCCGACCAGCGGCCCACAAGGGCCGCTTTTTTTCGGCTGCCGCCCGGCGCATCATGGGTCCGGATGCGGCCAGACGGCCGGCGCAGCCAAGCGCAGACTTCCGTGCATGTTCCACCACCGCGCCGGAGTCCGCAGCATGCCTTCCCTCGACCACCGCATCGCCATCGTCACGGGCGCCAGCTCGGGCATCGGCCGGGCTGCCGCCCTGCTCTTCGCGCAGCAGGGCGCACGCGTCGTGGCCGGAGCGCGGCGGCAGGCAGAACTGGACCGGCTCGTGGCGGAGATCCGGGACGCCGGCGGGCAGGCCACCGCACTGGCCGGCGACGTCTGCGATGCGGCATATGCCGAGGCCCTGGTGCAGGAGGCGGTCGGACGGTTCGGCGGGCTGGACATCGCCTTCAACAACGCCGGCACGCTCGGGCCCCTCGGCCCCACGACCGACATCCATCCGGACGACTGGCGCCACACGCTGGACACCAATCTCGGCAGCGCATTCCTCGGCGCGCGGCAGCAGATCCCGGCCATGCGGGAGCGCGGCGGCGGCTCCGTCATCTTCACTTCCACCTTCGTCGGCTACACCGCCGGGTTCGCGGGCGTGGCGGCGTACGCAGCCAGCAAGTCCGGCCTCATCGGGCTGGCGCAGGCCCTGGCGGCCGAATATGGCGGCGAAGGAATACGCGTCAATGCCCTGCTGCCCGGCGGCACCGACACCCCCATGGCACGCGAGATGAACGGCAGCCCCGAGGCCCTGGCCCAGGTGGCCCGGCTGCACGCCCTGCGGCGGCTGGCGCGCCCCGAGGAAATCGCGCAGGCGGCGCTCTACCTGGCTTCGGACGCATCGTCTTTCGTCACAGGCACCGCGATGCTGGTGGACGGGGGCATCTCGGTCCTGCGAGGGTGAACAGCGCGGCCACGTGTGGCGCTGCCGCGACGCGGACCGGGCTCCTGCCGCCTGCATGCGTAACTCCGCGTACGCCGCTCCCCCGTGCATCCGCTAAAATCGCTCTTCATGTTTGCCGCCCGCCCGTTCGCCCTGAACACCGCCTCTGCCGCCCTGGCAGGCGTGGCCACGCGCGCAATCACCACCAAAACCACGACCACCATTAAGGGCTGATCCAGCCTGGTTCGTCGTGCGCCCTTCCTGGCCCTGACGAGCCAGGCGAGCAGTCCCGGTCGGGTACTGTTTTCTTAAACCGAAAGGGCGTTGAAATGAGCAAGTTGGTAGGGTTGGTCGGCTGGCGCGGCATGGTCGGCTCGGTCCTGATGGAACGCATGGAAGCCGAGGGCGATTTCGGCCTCATCGAGCCGCTTTTCTTCTCCACCTCGAACGCGGGCGGCAAGGCCCCGGCGCAGGCGAAGAACGAAACCACGCTGCAGGATGCGTTCGACATCAACGCCCTCAAGCGCTGCGACATCATCCTCACCGCCCAGGGCGGCGACTACACCACGGAAGTCTTCACCAAGCTGCGCGACGCCGGCTGGAAGGGCCACTGGATCGATGCCGCCTCCACGCTGCGCATGAAGGACGACGCCGTGATCGTGCTCGATCCGGTCAACATGCCCGTCATCAAGGATTCGCTCGCCAGGGGCGGCAGGAACTGGATCGGCGGCAACTGCACGGTCAGCTGCATGCTCATGGGCGTGGGCGCGCTGTACAAGGCCGGCCTCGTCGAATGGATGAGCACCCAGACCTACCAGGCGGCCAGCGGCGGCGGCGCGCAGCACATGCGCGAACTGCTCACGCAGTACGGCACGCTGAATGCCGAAGTGCGCTCGCTGCTGGACGATCCGAAGAGCGCCATCCTGGAGATCGACCGCAAGGTCATCGCCAGGCAGCGCAGCCTCTCCGAGGCCGAGACCGCCAACTTCGGCGTGCCGCTGGGCGGCAGCCTGATTCCCTGGATCGACAAGGACCTGGGCAACGGCATGTCGAAGGAAGAGTGGAAGGGCATGGCCGAGACCAACAAGATCCTCGGCCAGGGCGAAGGCTTCGGCACCCAGGCCGTGCCGGTGGACGGCTTCTGCGTGCGCGTGGGTGCCATGCGCTGCCACAGCCAGGCCCTGACCTTCAAGCTGAAGAAGCACGTGCCCGTGGCCGACATCGAGGCCATGATCGCCGCCGACAACGAGTGGGTGAAGGTGGTGCCGAACACCCGCGAGGCGACGCTCAAGGACCTGACCCCCGTCGCCGTGACCGGCACGATGACCATCCCGGTCGGACGCATCCGCCAGCTTGCCATGGGCCCGGACTACATCGGCGCCTTCACCATCGGCGACCAGCTGCTGTGGGGCGCCGCCGAGCCGCTGCGCCGCATGCTGCGCATCCTGCTGGACGCCTGACCGCGGCGCCTTCCCGCCCCGGGCTGGACGTAACCGGGATACGGGGTTCACGCACGCTTTGTTACGAGTCGTTGTCCTACGGCAACATGCAAAAACGGCCTCTCGCGAGCCTCCCGTGGAGGTGATCGCGGGGGCCCCGGTACCTCGCTTGTCACTGCAAAACATTGATGCTATGGTGCTTTTTACATATTTTCACGCGCAGGCGCGGAACCGGGTTCGTCCCGCTTCCGCGCTTTTCGCGAAGGCTCAAACTTGATCGGCTGATGGCACACATGCATCGTTGGAAACTATCTGCTCTGGCCGCGGCGGCCCTCGTCTCGACCGGCTTCTACACCTCCGATGCCAGTGCCCTTTCCCTCGGGCGCCTGTCGGTCCAGTCGGCCCTGGGCGAGCCGCTGCGGGCCGAAATCGACCTGCCTCAGATCACGGCCGCCGAAGCGGAATCCCTGCGCGCCGCCCCGGCCTCCGCGCAGACCTACCGTGCGCAGGGCCTGGAGTTCTCTCCCACCCTCAACGACCTGCAGGTGCGGCTGCAGCGCAAGGCCGACGGCTCCATGGCCCTGCGCCTGACCACGAGCCGCCCCGTCAACGACCCCTTCGTGGACCTGGTGCTGGACACCAGCTGGAACGCGGGCCAGCTCGTGCGCAGCTACACCCTGCTGCTCGATCCACCTGCCAGCCGCCGCGAGGCGCCGGCCCCCACCGCCACCGCGCAGGCTGGCGCAGCCCCCTCGCCCGTGCCGCAGGCCACGGCCCCGTCCCGCCCGGCAGTACCCGCGCAGCAGCCGCGCGCCGAGGTGCCACCACCCTCTTCCGCGACAGCGCCTGCGCCAGCCGCCCCGCCAGCGGCCCGCCCGCAACGCCCGGCCACCGCAGCGGCGCCAGCGCCCGCAACGTCCCCGGGAGCTCCCGAGAGCGTGGTGGTGCGCCCCGGCGACACGGCCGGCCGTCTGGCCGGCGCCTACCGCCCTGCCGGGGTCTCGCTGGACCAGATGCTGGTGGCCATGATGCGTGCCAACCCGGACGCCTTCATCCGCGGCAACGTGAACCGCATGAAGTCGGGCGCCGTGCTGGATATCCCGAGCGAGGCGCAGGCCCGCGCCACGCCGCCCGCGGAAGCACGGCAGATCATCGCCGCGCAAAGCCGCGACTTCAACGAATTCCGTCGCCGCCTCGCGGGTGCGGCCCCTTCCGCCGAGGTGGCTGCAGCCGAACGCTCTGCCAGCGGCCGCGTGCAGACGCAGGTCGAAGACCGCAAGGCAGCAACCGCTGCGCCCGACAAGCTCACGCTCTCCAAGGGTGCCATGCGCGGCCAGCGCGCCGCCGAGGAGCAGCTGGCACGCGACAAGCAGGCCGGTGCGGACTCCGCCCGCATGGCCGAGCTGTCCAAGAACATCTCCGAACTGAACAAGCTGGGGACCGCGTCCGCACCGGCGGGCGCACCCGCGCCGGCCGCAGCCGCCTCGGCCGCGCAGCCCGGCCGCATCGCCGTGCCGGTCGGCGCACCCCCGGCCTCTGCTCCGGCACCTGCTGCATCCGCGCCCGCGCCGGTCCCTGCGCCAGCGCCGGCGGCCAGCGCCCCCTCCGCGGCACCGGCTGCCGCTGCCCCTGCGGCTTCGGCAACGGCATCCGCCCCGGCGCCGGCTCCGACGCAGGAAACGGCCGCCTCTGCAGCAGCGGCGGCCAGCGCTCCTGCGTCCGGAGCCTCGGCCGCTGCAGCGCCCGCGGCCGCTCCGGCTGCACGCCCGCAAACGCCTCCCCCGGCCGCGCCGCCGGAAGAGCCCGGATTCCTGGATTCCCTGCTGGAGAACCCGATGCTGCCGCTGGCCGGCGGCGGCCTGCTGGCACTGCTGCTGGGCTACGGCGTCTACCGGACGGTACAGAACCGGCGCAACCGCAATGCGGTGGACAGCTCCTTCCTCGAAAGCAAGCTGCAGCCGGACTCCTTCTTCGGCGCGAGCGGCGGGCAGCGGGTGGACACTGCCAGCAGCCAGCTCACCACGGGCGCATCGTCCATGGCGTACTCGCCCAGCCAGCTCGACGCGGGCGGCGACGTGGATCCCGTGGCCGAAGCCGATGTCTATCTGGCCTACGGCCGTGACCTGCAGGCGGAAGAAATTCTCAAGGAGGCCCTGCGCCACAGCCCCGACCGTACCGCGGTGCACGTGAAACTGGCAGAGATCTACGCCAAGCGCCAGGACCGCAAGGCGCTCGGCGCCGTGGCGCAGGACGTGTTCCGGCTGACCGACGGGCAAGGCATGGACTGGAACCGTGTCGCAGACCTCGGCCGCAGCATCGATCCGGAGAATCCGCTGTACCAGCCGGGGGGCCGCCCCCCGGTGCTGGACGACGACGACGCGCACCCGTTGCCCGCCGAAGGATTCCCCAGCACGCTGACCGACGGCCGTACGGCTGCTGGCGTCGCTGCCGCCGGAGCGGCAGCCGGGGCAGCGGCAGCCACCGCGGCAGCGATGCCGCCCGACCTCGACCTGGACCTGGATCTCGACCTGCCGGACGATGCCCTGACCGAAGCGCCCGCCCAGCCGCCCGCGGCGCCCGGCGCCTTCGCAGCGGCGACGGCTGCAGCCACGACGGCCCCTCTGGCCAGCACCGCAGCGGCGCCTGCAGAGGCCGCGGAGCCGGTGCTCGAGTTCGATCCGTCGCCCACCTCTCCGCTCCCGATGGCCGGCAGCGCCGCCCCGCAGTCCGCACCGGCTCCGGAACTGGACTTCCCGGATGATCTGTCGCTGGCAGACTCGGCCCGCGCCTCGCTGGAGCCGGAGGCCGCGCCCGCTTCCGCCCCCGTTCCCCTCGAATTTGACCTGGGCGATCTGTCGCTGGACCTGGATGCGCCCTCCGCCGGCCGCATGGAGCCGTCCACCGCTGCAGCAGAAACCGCCCCTGCCGCCACGGAGCCTGGCGAAGCAATGGGCGACGCCGCCGGGCTGCCGGACGACCCGCTGGCCACCAAGCTGGCGCTGGCCGAAGAGTTCAATGCGATCGGGGACGCCGAAGGCGCGCGCACCCTGGTCGAAGAAGTCATCGCGGAATCCTCGGGCCCGCTCAAGGCCCGGGCACAGCGCCTGCTGGCCGAACTGGGCTGATGGCCCGGCAGTCCGCGACCGGGCGGGCCCGGCGCACGGGCGGGCGGCCATGAGGGTGGCGCTGGGCGTCAGCTACAACGGTTCCGCCTACCGCGGCTGGCAGAGCCAGCCCGGTGGGACGACCGTGCAGGACCGCCTGGAGGCGGCCCTCGCGCGCTTCGCCACGCACGAGGTTTCCACGATCTGCGCCGGGCGCACGGATGCCGGGGTGCACGGCCTCATGCAGGTGGTGCACTTCGACACGCCGCTGGAGCGAACGCCGTTCTCCTGGGTGCGCGGCACCAACACCTTCCTGCCGCCGGACATCGCCGTGCAATGGGCGCGCCCCGTGCCGGAAGCCTTCCATTCGCGCGCCAGCGCCACGGCCCGCCGGTACGCCTACGTACTGCTGCAGTCGCCCGTGCGCCCGAGCGTGGAGTCGGGACGGGTGGGCTGGGTCTTCCACGCCCTGGACGGGGACGCCATGCGCGCCGCGGCACGGCACCTGCTTGGCGAACACGACTTCACCTCCTTCCGCGCCTCCGCATGCCAGGCGAAGTCACCCGTCAAGACGCTGCGCCGCATCGAGATCACGCAGCGCGGCACGGGCGGGGTGCCGGCAGGCCAGGCCTCGGGCGACCGTGGCGACGTACCCACCTGCTACTGGCGATTCGAGTTCGAGGGCAATGCCTTCCTGCACCACATGGTGCGCAACATCATGGGATGCCTCGTGGCGGTCGGCCAGGGACAGCACCCGGCGGACTGGATGCACGCCGTGCTGCAGGCGCGCTCGCGGGACGCGGCGGCGCCCACCTTCTCCCCGGACGGCCTGTACTTTCTCGGCCCGGTCTACGATCCGGCCTGGGGACTGCCCGATCGCACCGCTGCGTATGATTGGCTGCCCTGACGGCACGCCCCGCGGCTGAGCCGTTTCGCTGCCCGACCCCGCGGCGGGCCGAAGATGCGCCTGCAGCCATCCCATCCGCATACCTCCATGTCTTCGCCCAAGCCTTCATCCGCCACTGACACGCCCCTGCCGGACAGCCGGCGCGGCGACGCTCCAGCCCCGCGCACGCGCATCAAGATCTGCGGCATCACCCGCGAGCAGGACCTGGACGCCGCCGTTCAGGCCGGGGCCGATGCGGTGGGATTCGTGATGTATCCGAAGAGCCCGCGCGCGGTGACCGTGCAGCGGGCCGCCGCGCTCGCGCGCCGCCTGCCTCCCTTCGTCACGCCCGTGCTCCTGTTCGTGAATGCCGAAGCCGCGGAAGTGGCGGCCGCCTGCGACGAGGTCCCCGGCGCCACCCTGCAGTTCCACGGCGACGAAAGCCCCGAGGCCTGCCAGGAGGCCGCGAGCGCGGGACGGCGACCCTTCGTGCGCGCGGCCCGCATTCCCCTGGACGCGCACGCGCCGGCGTTCGACCTCGTACAATTCGCCCACCAATACTCACGCGCCCAGGCCATCCTGCTCGACGCCCACGTCGAAGGCTATGGCGGCGGCGGCAAGGCATTCAATTGGTCACTCCTTCCACCAAGCGTCGGCTCTCACCTCGTTTTGTCTGGTGGACTCACGCCTGCAAACGTGACCGATGGCATCTTGCAGGTGCGGCCGCGCGGCCTTTCGCTCGCGGTTGACGTCAGTTCCGGCGTGGAAGCCGAAGACCCCGACGGCCGTCCGCTGCGGGGCATCAAGGACGCCGGCAAGATCCAACGCTTCATCGCCGCCGTGCGCGCGGCCGATGGGCATTTTGCGAAGAACGATTGATGCTTTCCTACCAACAGCCCGACGCTTCGGGCCACTTCGGCCGCTATGGCGGCAGTTTCGCGAGCGAGACGCTCACGCATGCCCTCACCGAACTGCGCGAGGCGTATGCGCGCTACCAGAACGACCCGGACTTCCTGAAGGAATTCCACAGCGAACTCGCGCACTTCGTGGGCCGGCCCTCGCCCGTCTACCATGCCGCGCGCATGAGCCGCGAGATGGGTGGCGCGCAGATCTTCCTCAAGCGGGAAGACCTCAACCACACGGGCGCGCACAAGATCAACAACGTGATCGGCCAGGCCATGCTCGCCCGCCGGATGGGCAAGCCGCGCGTGATCGCCGAGACCGGTGCAGGCCAGCACGGCGTGGCCACGGCCACCATCTGCGCGCGCTATGGTCTCGAATGCGTGGTGTACATGGGCGCGGAAGACGTGAAGCGCCAGAGCCCGAACGTCTATCGCATGAAGCTGCTGGGCGCCACCGTGGTGCCCGTTGATTCGGGCAGCCGCACGCTCAAGGACGCGCTCAACGAGGCCATGCGCGACTGGGTCGCGAACGTGGACAACACCTTCTACATCATCGGCACGGTGGCGGGCCCGCATCCCTATCCCATGATGGTGCGTGACTTCCAGAGCGTGATCGGCACCGAATGCCTCGCGCAGATGCCCGGCATGCTGGCCGAGCAGCGCATCGCCGCCGAGCACCCCGACGCGGTGATCGCCTGCGTGGGCGGCGGCAGCAATGCCATGGGCATCTTCCATCCCTACATCCCGCACGAGAAGACGCGCCTCATCGGCGTGGAGGCTGCCGGCGAGGGGCTGGACAGCGGCAAGCATTCGGCATCGCTGCAGCGCGGCAGCGCGGGCGTGCTGCACGGGAACCGCACCTTCATCCTGCAGGACGAGAACGGCCAGATCACCGAGACCCACAGCATCAGCGCCGGCCTGGACTATCCCGGCGTCGGGCCCGAGCATGCCTGGCTACAGGAGATCGGCCGCGCCGAGTACGTGGGCATCACCGACAGGGAAGCGCTCGACGCCTTCCACTACCTCTGCCGCACCGAGGGCATCATCCCGGCGCTGGAATCCAGCCATGCCGTGGCCTACGCGATGCAGCTCGCCAAGACCCTGCGCACCGACCAATCCATCCTCGTGAACCTGTCGGGCCGTGGCGACAAGGACATCGGCACGGTGGCGGATCTCTCTGGGGTGGATTTCTACGACCGCCCGTCCATGCGGGGCCATGCCGTCAAGGGAGGACCCGCAGCATGAGCACCGACATGACGACCTCCGCGCCCGTGGCAGCCATGGAGCCCGCACAGGGCCGCATCGCGGCGACCTTCGCCGAACTGCAGGCCCGCGGCCGCAAGGCCCTCATCCCCTACGTGACCGCCGGCTTCCCGTTCGCGGACATCACGCCTGCGCTGATGCACGGCATGGTGGAGGCCGGCGCCGATGTGATCGAGCTCGGCGTGCCGTTCTCCGACCCCATGGCCGACGGCCCGGTGATCCAGAAGGCCGGGGAGAAGGCCCTCTCCCTGGGCGTGGGCATGGCCCAGGTGCTCGGCTACGTGCGCGAGTTCCGCCAGCGCAACACGAAAACCCCGGTGGTGCTCATGGGCTACGCCAACCCGGTGGAACGCTACGACCAGCGCCACGGAGACAACGCCTTCGTGCGCGATGCGGCCGAGGCCGGCGTGGACGGGGTACTGATCGTGGATTACCCTCCCGAAGAGTGCGAGGACTTCGCCGCCAGGCTGCGCGCGCATGGCATGGACCTGATCTTCCTGCTGGCGCCCACCAGCACGGAGCAGCGCATGCAGCAGGTGGCGCGCGTCGCGAGCGGCTACGTGTACTACGTTTCGCTCAAGGGCGTGACCGGCTCGGGCGCCCTCGACACCTCGGCCGTGGAAGCCATGCTGCCGGTGATCCGCCGCCATGTGCACATCCCCGTCGGCGTGGGTTTCGGCATCCGCGATGCGGCCACCGCGCAGGCCATCGGCCGCGTCGCGGATGCCGTGGTGATCGGCAGCCGCATCATCCAGTTGCTGGACGATCAGCCCCACGAGCGGGTCGTGCCCCTGGCCATCGACTTCCTGCGGGGGGTGCGCAAGGCGCTCGACACGTAGAATCCAGGGATCATCCCCCTGAGCGGCTTTGCCGCTTCCCCCTTTTCTCGCGCTTTGCGCGGGAAGGGGGACGACGCCGGTGGGCCGGCGGAGCCGGCCCCACGGCGTCCACTGGCCTGGGCCGCGCCGGTTTTGAACGTTGTGGCGCTGCGGTCTGCCATTCATTTTGAGGAATACACCATGTCCTGGCTCGAAAAACTTCTGCCGTCCAAGATCCAGCAGTCCGACCCGACGGAGCGCCGCCAGGTGCCCGAGGGGCTGTGGATCAAGTGCCCGAGCTGCGAGACCGTGCTCTACAAGACCGACCTGGAGCACAACCAGAACGTCTGCCCGCATTGCAGCCACCACCACCGCATCAATGCCCGCGCGCGCCTCGACGCCTTCCTCGACCCGGAAGGCCGCTACGAGATCGGCCAGGAAGTGCTGCCGGTGGATGCGCTCAAGTTCAAGGACAGCCGCAAGTACACCGAGCGCCTGAAGGAAGCGCTGGAGAACACCGGCGAGACCGACGCGCTGATCGTGATGGGCGGCTCGGTCAAGAGCATCAACGTCGTCGCGGCCTGCTTCGAGTTCGATTTCATGGGCGGCTCCATGGGCAGCGTGGTGGGCGAGCGCTTCGTGCGCGGCGTGGAAACCGCCATCGAGCAGAAGGTGCCGTTCATCTGCTTCACCGCCACCGGCGGCGCGCGCATGCAGGAAGGCCTGCTGTCGCTCATGCAGATGGCCAAGACGAATGCTGCGCTCACCCGGCTCGCCAAGAAGGGCCTGCCCTACATCAGCGTGCTGACCGACCCGACCATGGGCGGGGTTTCGGCCGGTTTCGCCTTCGTGGGCGACATCGTGATCGCCGAGCCCAAGGCGCTCATCGGCTTCGCGGGCCCGCGCGTGATCGAATCCACCGTGCGTGTGACGCTTCCAGAAGGCTTCCAGCGGGCCGAGTTCCTGCAGACCAAGGGCGCCGTGGACTTCATCTGCGACCGCCGCGAACTGCGCAATACCGTCGCCAAGAGCCTGGCCATGCTGCAGCGCCTGCCGGCCGACTCGGTCGCCTGAGCCACCGCCACACGAAAAAAAAGCCGCCGGCCCCGGAAAGGGTGCGGCGGCTTTTTTTGCGCCTATCGCATCACGGCGCCCTGCAGGTGGCCCAGCACGATCATCACCACCTGCAGCAGGACGATGGCCACGAGCGGCGAAAGATCCCCCCCGCCCAGCAGGGGAACCACGCGGCGCAGGGGCCGCAGGATCGGGTCGCAGAGGCGCCCGATGACATCCGCGATCGGCGAGCGCGTCTGCACCCAGGAAAGGATCGCGCCGACGATGAGCAGGCCCATCATCCCGGAGACCGCCACACGCGCCAGTCCGAAGAGGGCCATCCAGGGCAGCCAGGCCAGGCCCAGCAGGCCGCCGAGCAGCAGCCACAGCAGCAGGTACTGCGCCAGCTGGATCAACAGCCCCGCCACGAAGCTGGACCAGTCCCAGCGGCCGGTGGGCGGGATGATGCGGCGCAGCGGCATCACCAGCCAGTCGCTGAGGGCGAAGACCAGCCGGCCGACCGGGTTGGAAAAGGGAACGCGCTGCGCCTGCATGTACAGGCGCAGCAGGCAGGCGCCGGTGAGCAGGCCGCCGATCACGTCCAGCAGGAAAGAAGCAATCTGGAAGAGCATGGGACCTCGTCATAGGCGGGCCCGTCGCGGGCCCGTTCGCCGTGGGATGATAGCGGGCCGTACAGGCCCCGCCCATGACCTTCGCCCCACCTCCCCACGAGCCCCCGCCCCAGGCGCCGCTCACGCTCAGTTCGCTGCCGCTGTTCCCCCTGGGCACGGTGCTCTTCCCGGGCGGCCTGCTGGCCCTGCGGGTGTTCGAAGTGCGCTACCTGGACATGGTGCGCAAATGCCGCCAGGCCGGCGCACCCTTCGGCGTGGTGGCCCTCACGGACGGCCACGAGGTGCGCCAGGCCGGCGCGGCGCCCGAGAAATTCCACGACGTGGGCACGCTGGCGGCCATCTCGGAACTCGACGATTCCCACCCCGGGCTCATCGCCATGAAAGCCCAGGGGTCGGAGCGGTTCCGCATCGTGCGCCGCCAGTTGCTGCCGCACGGTCTCTGGATCGCCGACATCGAGCAGTTGCCGCCGGACGTGGCCGTGCCCGTGCCACCGGACCTGCGCAAGGCCGCGGCGGCCCTGGAACAGGTGCTGGCACGCCTGCGCGACCGCAACCCCGACGACGCCAGCCTGTCCCTGCCCAGCGCCGCCCAGCTGGACGACTGCGGCTGGGTGGCCAACCGCTGGTGCGAGCTGCTGCCGGTGCCGATCGACCTGAAGCAGCAGCTCATGCAGCTCGACAGCCCGTTGCTGCGGCTCGAGCTCGTGGGCGACGTGCTGGACCGCACGGGCATCGCGCCATGAGCAGGCTCCGCGCCATTCGGCCAGCGCCCGGCATGCGCACGCCGTGAAAGCCCTGCAGGTCATCACCAAAGGCGAAACGGGAGGAGCGCAGAGCCACGTGCGCACATTGTGCGCCGCGCTCTCCAAGCAGGGTGTGGCCGTGCAGGCCGCCATCGGCGGGGCCGGCCCGCGCTCCCCGCTGGGAAGGGATCTGGAAACGCTGGGCCTGCGGGTGCACGGCATTCCCGTGCTGGACAACGGGTTGCGACCGGTCCGCCTCCTGCGGGCCACGCGCGATCTGCTCCGCATCGTGCGAACGGAGTCCCCGGACCTGCTGCACGCCCACAGCGCCATGGCGGGCGTGGTAGCGCGTCTCGCTGGAGCGCTGTCGGGTGTTCCCGTCGTCTATACCGTGCACGGCTTCGCATTCAAGGCCGGCAATGCCTGGCCGCGCCGGGCGATGGCCTGGACCACCGAGGCGCTGCTGGCCCCGCTCACCCGACGCATGGTGTGCGTCTCGGAGCACGAGCGTGCCCTTGCGCGCAGCCTGCCGCTGCCGGTCGGACGCCTGGACACTGTCGTGAATGGCGTTGACGACATCGCCGCACCGTCCGATGCCACGGCATCGAAGCGCGAAAGCACTTCGATCGCCATGGTCGCCCGCATGGCCCCGCCGAAGCGGCACGACCTGCTGCTGCATGCCCTGGCCCGGCTGAGGGACACGACCGGACAGGACTGCTACGCCACCCTCATCGGGGACGGCCCCGACAGGCCGGCGCACGAAGCGCTGGCAGCCCGGCTCGGCCTGCAGTCGTCGGTCGATTTCAAGGGCGACGTGGACGATGTACCCGACCAGCTCGCACGCCACGGGATATTCGTGCTCATGTCGGACCATGAAGGATTGCCCATCTCGCTCATCGAGGCGATGCGTGCGGGCATGGCGATCGTGGCCAGTGATCTGCCCGGCGTGCGGGAGCTGCTGCCCGAACCCGGGCACGCCCTGCTCGTGCCCGCGGACCCGGAAGCCCTCGCCACTGCACTGCGACAATTGGTAGAGTCCCCCGCGCTGCGCGCCCGGCTCGGCGCTGCCGCCCGGCAGCGCTACGAACGGCACTACACCGCCGAGCGCATGGCGTCTGCAGTGCGCGACGTCTATGCCGCTGCCCTGCGGCATCCCCGCTCCTGAATCGCATGAACAGCATTCCCCACCGCGAACTCGGATCTTCCACGGCGCACAGGCAAGGCGCGGTGCTGCGCTGGTCGCTGGCGGGAACGGTCATGCTGCTCGCAGCCTATCTGACCGGTCTGGAACTGCAGCGCCGCGGCTGGGCGACCTACCAGTTCCCCGCAACCGTCCTGTGGTGCGCCATCCCCTACGCCATCGCATCCTACTGGCTGTACAGCGGCGCCCACCTCCCGCGTTTCGAGGGCAGGAGCTTCCTCTTCGTGGCGACGGCCGTGCCGTACCTGGCGGCTCCGCTCGGCTTTGCGCTGCTGCAGCGCCCCTATTCCCGGGGAGCCGTGTTGCTGTCGTACCTGCTGTCGCTGGCCTGGTTCCTGGCCGGCCATTGGCGCGACCTGCGCCGGCACGGACTGTGCCTGATCTGTCTGGACGATACGGTCCCGCAGCGCCTGCAGGCGCTCCTGGGTCCCGGCGCAGACGAAGCTCGCAGAAAGGACATCATGCTCGTACCCTGGCCGGAACGGGGTCTCGACGACGCGACCGCCTGGGGCTGGGCGGGCGTGGTGCTGGACCGGCATGCCCCCTCCCACGCGGCCCGCGATCGGAAAATCAGCGGTTTGCGGCTGCAGCACATCCGCCTCTACAGTGTCGAAGCGGTGGCCGAACTGCTGAGCGGCCGGATGGTGCTGCCTGAAAACCATGCACAGGATCTGTGGACGCTGGACGGCAACCCGGCCTACGACACGATCAAGCGCATGGTGGACCTGGCCGTCACGCTGGCCACACTGCCGCTTTGGCTTCCCCTGTGCTTGGCCGCGGGCGTGGCTGTGAAGCTGGATTCCGCGGGCCCCATGCTCTTCTCGCAGTTGCGCGTGGGCCGCAACGGGCGCGAGTTCTGCATCTGGAAGCTGCGCAGCATGCGCCATGCGCCAGCGGAGCAGGGCGCGCGTTTCGCGCAGCCCAACGACGATCGCATCACGCCGGTGGGTCGCTTCATACGCCGCACCCGCCTCGACGAGCTTCCCCAGTTGTGGAACGTCCTGCGGGGCGACATGAGCCTGATCGGCCCGCGGCCCGAACAGGCGGAATTCGTGCACAGCTTCGCGGAACGCATCCCCGCCTACCCCTACCGCCACCTGGTGCGTCCCGGCCTGACCGGCTGGGCGCAGGTACAGCAGGGCTACGCGGACAGCGAGGAGCTGACCGCCATCAAGCTCAGTTACGACCTCTACTACGTCGCGCACTATTCCGTGGCACTGGATCTGCTGATCGCCTGGAAGACCCTGCGCATCGTGGCCAGCGGATTCGGCTCCCGGTAGCAGCGTGGCGTCAGGACATCCCCACCCGCGCGCGTGCGACCAGCACGTCCGCTCCCAGCGGCCGCCGGCGCACGAGGCCCCGCAGCAGGCGCCCCTTGAGGCTGCCTGCCGGACTGACCATGCACCCGCGCAACTCCTCGACACTCAGGCCGGCATCGGCCAGCACCTTGCTCAGGGTGTAGGGCGAGAACCAGGCCCGGTGATCGGTGTTGACGCGCTCGACGCCGCCCAGCATGTTCACCGCATTGCGCAATGCAAGTCCGTTCGGCACGGACACCACGAAATCCGCGGCGGGAAAAATCTGCGCGAGCCGCGCCATGAACGCCGCGGGATCGCCCAGATGCTCGAGCACATCGGGAACCATGACGAGATCCACACCGAGTCCCCGCAGGAAGCCTTCGGAATCCGCGGCGTGGATGTCCAGCGCGTGCACATGCTGGAATCCGAGGAGCCGGGCCGCCTCCACCGCCTGCCGGTTGATATCGATGCCATGGCACTGGCGCGCGCTGCGGCTCAGGCGCGCATGCAGCCAGCCGCCATCGGCCACCCGCGCGGCGATCAGCGGCTGGTGATCGGCAAACCCCACATGCAGAACCGATCGCCCGGCACACCATTGTTCGAGCAGGTCGCCGCGCGCCAGCGAAGCGAAGGCCATCCGGGGCCGATAGCGATAGTCGTCATCGAAGTCTTCGCCCGATAAGTATCCGGAGATTGCATCCATGTCCCGATTATCCCCAGGCACTCGCACACCCCCGCGCATCTGCCTGCTGCACGACGCACCGGAGGCAGGAGGTGTCGCGACGGTCACCCGGACGCTGGTCGAAGGGTTGCGCGCTGCGGGCTGGCCGGTGGACATCCAGCATGCCGCGCCGCAGAGGGGGGCGGCCCTGCTCGCGGCAGCCCGGCGCAGCGATGTGCTGCTCGCCGCGCACAATTTCCGCCCGGCCTACGTGGCCTGGGCCCTGGGCCTCGCGACGCGCAGGCGCTCCGTGGTGTGGGTGCACGGGCCGGTGGATACGGTGCTGGCGCAGGCCCGCGCCGGAGCCGGAAAGCAGGCGTGGCTGCGCTGGCTCTACGGGCGTGTCTCGCATTGCGTGTTCGTCTCCGGAGCATCGCAAGCGGCGTTCCAGCGGTTCATGGGGGGTGGCAGCCGGAGATCTCCCGTGCTGCGCGTCGTGCACAACCCGGCCCCGCCGTCCTCCGCCCCTGCGCAGTCGGCACTGGCCATGGGAAGACACGGCCCCGTACGCATGGGCTACATGGGGCGCCTGTCCGTCGAAAAAAACCCGCAGTTGCTCCTGGAGACCCTGCGCAGGCTGCCTCCCGAATTCCACCTGTCGTTGGCAGGCGACGGGCCTTTGCGCGGCGCCCTGGAAACCGCCTCGAAGGACCTGCAGCAGGCGGGACGGCTTCGATGGCTGGGACATGTGGACGACAGTGCCGGATTTTGCCGCGAACAGGATCTGACCCTGCTCGCTTCGCGCTATGAAGGCTGCCCCATGGCCGCGCTGGAATCGCTGTCGATGGGGGTGCCCTGCGTCGGCGTACCCATACCGGCCCTGCAGGAAATGCTGCAGGACCACGCACCTTACCTGCTCGCGCGCGAGAGCTCGGCGCAGGCCCTGGCCGATGCCGTGCTCGCCACGCTGCGAGTGCCCGCCGCGACCGTGCAGGCGGATCTGCAGCGCATTCTGGAGCAGTACCGGCATGCGGACTTCCTGGCGGGGTGGCAGTCGGTGCTGCGGGAGGCATCCGGACGATGCTGATCCATTTCATCCATTCCGGGCAAGCCTACCTGCCGGAACTGGGGGCGTACTCCGCATTCCTGCAGCAATCCGGACACCAGGCCGTGCTGCACAGCCATCCCGACACGGTACCCGGCGATGCCGAGGTACTGTGGTGGATCTGCGGACTCGTGCCCCCGGCCGACGCCCGGCGCCATTCCGGGGCATTCCACGTGCATGAATACGCGTCGGCATCGGTGCCGCCCTGCGCCTGGCTCAAGGACAGGATCAAGTCATGGCGCCAGCCCACCCCGGATTACCGGATCTTCCAGAACGCCTGGGTGCGCCAACGGCTCGGGTTCAGCGACGGGATTCCGTTCGAATACCGCGACATGGGCGTACCGGCGGCCTTCCTGTCGCACTCCGGCACGCCGCCCGGCACGAATTTCGATTTTGCCTACCTCGGAGACATGCACCGGCTGCGCGGCTTCGCGCCGCTGCTGCAAGCCCTGGCACCGGCCGGACGCACGCTGCTGCTCATAGGGGAGCCGCCCTCTGATCTGCGGGCCGCAATGGGCCGTCTGCCCAACGTGACGATGGTGGGACGCGTGCCGCAGGGCGATGTCCCGGCCCTGCTCGCGCAGGCGCGCTACGGCCTGAACCTGGTGCCGGCATGCCCACCCTACGACCGGCAGACCTCCACCAAGCTGCTCGAATACTGCGCAGTCGGACTGCCCACCGTCTCCACCGACTACCCGTGGGTGCGGGAATTCGAGCGCAGGTCGGGCGCGCGGTTCATCTACCTTCCCGCAAAAGCGACGGTGGCGCGTTATGCGGATCTGCTGGGACCCGGCCTGGACCAGCGGCCCCGCACCGTCCCACCGATGGAGGCGCATGCCTGGAATGCACTGCTGGCCCGCATGCACATATGGCGCCGGTGGCAGGAGCGCGCATGAAACTGCTCGGCACCACGACGCATATCGCAGCCGCGAGCGCCGTCTCGCTCGCAGCCCAGGGGCTCTTCGGCCTGCTCATGCTGCGGCTTTTCCAGCCCCGGGAGGTGGGACTTTTCACGGTGGTGAGCCAGATCGGCTTCTTCTGGATGACGCTCGCACTTGCCCAGAGCCAGCTGCGGTTCCTCGCCAACATCCACCACCCTCCGGGCCTGGCCCTCCGGGAAGCCATGCGCGCCAGCCTGTGGCGCTGGACCCTCCTGCTTCCGATCGCGGCGGCGGCCGTCTGGCTGGCGGACCTGGGACGCCCCGGCGCATGCCTGGCCTGGGCGGCCCTCCTGGCACTGCTGCAGCTGGGCTGGTACATGGCACAGCCGTGGGCCCTGCGCACGGCGTCCGCGCAGTCGGCCGCGCTGGCCCGGTCGGTCCCTCCGCTCGCCGCGCTCGCGGCGGCCGGCAGTGCAGGACTGCTCCTGCCTGGCGCCGGTGCCACGGCGCTCTTCGCGGCGGCGGCTGGCAGTTACGCGATCGGCGCGCTCTGGCTGTTGCGTCCCGCGCGCGATGCACGCACCCTGCCGGCCCCGCCGGAGGGCGCCCGTCGCATGCCAGGAGAAACGCGCCCGTCCCAGCAGGACGACCGGGGCCCGATCCTGCGCATCGCGCACACCGCTGCCGATGCCGCGGCGGGCATGGCGGTTCTCGTCATGTGGCAGCGCTTCCATGGGGCCACGGAGGCAAGCTACCTGGCCGTTCTGCTGCGGCTGCTGGGACTGCTGCCTGCCGTGGTGTACGCCGCGTGGCCCCAGGTGCTGCTTTCACAGGGGCGCGAGCATGCCACGCTGTCGCTGCGAATCGGGCTGTCGGGCGCGGCCTGCACCATGCTGGCGGGCCTGGCCGCCGCCTGGGCGCTCCATGCACGGTGGATTCCATCCGCATGGCAGGGCCTGGAAGGCTATCTGCCGGCGCTGGTGATCTGGCAGGGATGCGCCTGCCTTTTCGCTGCGTACGGCCATTTGCCGTTCCAGCGCGGACTGGCGCGTCCCTTCTCATGGGCCGCCATAGGGTTCAACGTGCTGCAAATGGCCGTCCTGTGTCTTCCGCTCGCATGGCCCGGCATCGATCCGGTGGCGCACATATGGACCCTGGCAGGAACATCTGCTGCCGTTCTGCTGGCCATGGTGCGCTGGATGACGGGCAAAAAACTAAAATAGCGGGTTCAGCCAGTCCACCAGCCGCTACCACGGCGCATACGCTCGTTTCTATGCTCCCCCCCCAGAATCCTTCCGCGCCCACTGCCGCCCCCTCCGACGACAACCAGCTCATCGCCGAGCGCCGCGACAAGCTCAAGTCCCTCCGGGAGGCCCAGGCACAAGGCAAGGGCGTGGCCTTCCCCAATGACTTCAAGCCCGCGCACCATGCGGCCGACCTGCAGGTGCAGTACGCGGAGACCGAGGCAGAAACGCTCGAAGCCAACCCCGTGCCGGTCAGCGTTGCCGGCCGCATGATGCTCAAGCGCGTCATGGGCAAGGCCAGCTTCGCCACCGTGCAGGACGGCTCGCTCGGCGCGACCCATGGCCGCATCCAGCTCTACGTGACGCGCGACGCGATCGGCGAAGAAGCCTATGCCGCGTTCAAGCACTGGGACCTGGGCGACATCGTCGGTGCCGAGGGCACCCTCATGAAGACCAAGACCGGCGAGCTCTCGGTCAAGGTGACGAACCTGCGCCTGCTCACCAAGAGCCTGCGCCCCATGCCCGACAAGTTCCACGGGGTGGCCGACCAGGAAGTGAAGTACCGCCAGCGCTACGTGGACCTGATGACCGACGAGGCGGCCCGCAGGCGCTTCATCGCGCGCAGCAAGGCCGTGAGCGGCATCCGTGAGTTCATGGTGCAGCACGGCTTCCTGGAGGTGGAGACACCCATGCTCCACCCCATTCCCGGCGGCGCCAATGCCAAGCCGTTCGTGACGCACCACAACGCGCTGGAGCAGGAGATGTACCTGCGCATCGCGCCCGAGCTCTACCTCAAGCGCCTGGTGGTCGGCGGCTTCGAGCGCGTGTTCGAGATCAACCGCAACTTCCGCAACGAAGGCATCTCGGTGCGCCACAACCCCGAGTTCACGATGATGGAGTTCTACGCGGCCTACTGGAACTACCGCGACCTGATGGACTTCACCGAACAGCTGGTGCGCGACGCGGCCACGAAGGCGGCGGGCAGCCTGCAGCTCACCTACCAGGGCCGCGCGGTGGACCTGTCGCAACCCTTCGAGCGCCTGACCATCCGCGAGGCCATCCTGCGCCACACCGAGGCCGGCAACGGCGTGGACGATGCCGCGTGGCTGATCGCCGCGCTGCGCAAGCTCGGCCTCTCCGAGGAGAAGGACCGCCTGTCCACCCGCTCGCTCGCAGGACTGCAGGTGCTCTACTTCGAGGAAACGGTGGAAGACAAGCTCTGGCAGCCCACCTTCATCATGGAACACCCGACCGAGATCAGCCCGCTGGCGCGCGCCAACGACACGCGCCCGGAGGTGACGGAGCGCTTCGAGCTCTACATCACGGGCCGCGAGTTCGGCAATGGTTTCTCCGAGCTCAACGACGCGGAAGACCAGGCCGCCCGCTTCCAGTCCCAGGTGGAAGCCAAGGACAGCGGGGACGACGAGGCCATGTATTTCGACCACGATTTCGTCCGCGCCCTCGAATACGGCATGCCTCCCACCGGTGGCTGCGGTATCGGTATCGACCGGCTTATGATGCTGCTGACCGACAGCCCCAGCATCCGCGACGTGATCCTGTTCCCCGCCCTGCGCCGGGAGCATTGAAGCCGCTGCGGCCATGCACCCACCGCCCGGTCCGTAGAGAGGAAGGCCGATGACCGCCATGCCCCCCACTTCTCCCGCCGCCCCAGGCCGGCATGGCGATCCCCTCCCTTCGGCAGGGCCCTTCTCCGTCATGGTCGTCGAAGACCAGGCCTCCGTGCGGGCCGCCCTCGTGGCCGAACTCCGGCATGCGGGAGTGGCCGACGTGATGGAAGCGGCCTCCAGCGATGTGGCACTGCAGCTCTTCAAGCTGCGGCGCCCCGACCTGGTGCTGCTGGACATCCGGCTCTCGGACGAAAAGGACGGCTACTGGGTCGCCCAGCAGATGCGCGAGGCCGAGGCCGGCGGATGGACGCCGATCATCTTCCTGTCTGGCCTGGACAGCGACCTGGATGTCTGGCGCGGCATCGAGGCCGGCGGGGACGACTACCTCGTCAAGCCCGTGAAGCCCATCGTGCTGGTGGCCAAGCTGCGTGCCATGCGGCGCCTGCTGGACATGCGCCGCAGGCTCGTGTCCATGTCCGAGGAACTGCACCTGGCCAACCAGCGCCTCAACGAGATGGTGGAGGTGGACACCCTCACCGGCCTCGTCAACCGGCGCGGCTTCGACCGCATCCTGCACAGCGAGATCCTCGCTGCGCGCCGCGACGGCATGCCGCTCACGCTGATGCTGTGCGACCTCGACCACTTCAAGCGCTTCAACGACGCCGTGGGGCATGTCCAGGGCGACGCCTGCCTGCGCGAAGTGGGCCGGCTGCTGAAGGAGGTATGCGTGCGTCCGCGGGACGTGGCGGCACGGTACGGCGGCGAGGAGTTCGCCCTCATCCTGCCCAACACGCCGCGCTCCGGAGCGATGACCTTCGCGCGCGCGCTCGGCAAGCTCGTGAGCCAGCGTGCCATCGCGCATCCCGACTCGCCGCTGGGTGCGAGCCTGACGGTCTCGGGCGGCATCACCACCTGTGTGCCGGACGACAGCACCAGCGCCGAAGCCATGCTGATGCGGGCGGACGAAGCGCTCTACGCCGCCAAGGCCCAGGGCCGCGCGCGCTTCTTCAGCTTCGAAATGCAGATGGATACCATCGAGCAATTGCGCGGCTGACCCCTGCGCCACGCGCGCTTTCCGCCCAGGCAGCTGCAGGAACGGCCTGCGGAACCCTCGCCGGCAGGGATGCTCCCTCCGTGGGTGAGCCATCCTTCCGTTCTTTCCCAAACCATTTCCCGAACACTGACCGCCTTGCACCCCCTGTCCATGAACCGGATCCGCACCTACCTTCCCGACTGGATGCAGGAATGGCTCGACATCATCGTGCCGGGCTTCCAGATCGTGCTCATCCTGGTGCTGGCCTTGCTGCTGCAGCGAACGCTGCGCCGCCTGCTCGAACGTGCCGGCCGCCACTACCACTGGCCCATCGAGCTCATGGTGCCCATCAACGGCCTGGTGCGCTGGATCATCATGGGCAGCGCCGTGCTGCTGGTGCTGGAACGGCTGGGGGTGTCGGCCACCGTGCTGTGGACGGCATTCACCGGCTTCGCGGCAGTGGGCGCGGTCGCGTTCTTCGCCGCGTGGAGCGTGCTCTCCAACCTGTTCTGCGCCCTGCTGATCTTCACCGTCGGGCCTTTCCGGCTGGGCGACTACATCGAGGTGCTGGACACCGCTGAAAAGCCGGGCGCCAAAGGCCGCGTCGTGGACATCAACCTGCTCTACACCACGCTCGAGGATTTCCACGGCACGCTGGAGGCGCCCGTGCTGCTGCAGATCCCCAACGCACTCATCTTCCAGCGCGTGGTGCGGCGCTGGACCAGCGCGCCGCCCCGGCCGGTGGATGCGGCGCAGACACAGCCCACCGCGCCCGCGCACGCCACGGACCCGGTGGCGCCGGACGCCCCGGCACAGCCATCGGCCTGACGGGAGGGCCCCCGGCCACCCTCCGCTGCCCTCCATTCAGCACCTCAGCCGCCTTCGTGCGGCCTGTGCCCGCCTCCGTGGTGCGGAGACTGCTGCTGCGGCGCGGGCCGGGATTCCCGCATGGCCTCGTGCATGGCCGGCCGCGGTGCAGGCTGCTGCGGCGCATGCATGGCCGCAACCGGCATGCTGCGCGGCTCGGCATGCATGGGCTGCTGCTGCATGTGCGGAGCAGGCGCCGCCATCTGGCGAGGCTGCTGCAGGGCATGGGCCATCGACATATCCGTGGGCATCTGCGGGCGCTGCGACGGAGCCGGCATGGCGGAAGGAGGCGCCCCGAAGGCGGCATGCTGGTTCCGGTTCTCGGGCATGGCGCCATGGGCATGCCCGTTCTCCGGCCGCGGCTGCTGTCCTGCCGGAGCCAGGCCCATGGCGGACGCCATGGCCGGTGCCGCCGGGTTGTTCCGGGGTTCGGCGGCATGTTGCGGTTCGGCGGGACGCTGCAGCTCCGGGGGACGCTGAGGTTCCATGGGACGCGTGCCATGGCCGGCGCGGCTGTCCTGGAACGCCGCGGACAATGGGCGCGGCGCACCGGGCGCGGCCGCTGCCCCCGGCTGGGCGAAAGCGTGCGCAGCGGCGGGCTGGCCCGGCGCCACCGGCATCGGTGCCCCGCCCGGGCCCTGCATGAGGGCCTGGGATGGGTGGAAGCCGCTCCGGTCGCCGGGCAGTGGCGGTGCCTGCATGTGGCGCTGCTCGAACGGCATGGGACGCTGCCCTGCCGCGTGGCTGTCCTGCAGCGCCGCGGCCAGCGACTGGCCGTGCGGCCCGTTCGGGCCCATCGGCGGCGCCATGGCAGCGCGCACGGGTGCGCCCGGCCCGCCGGCGAACCCCATGGCAGGCGTACCCGGCGCAGGCAGGCCCGGCGGCTGGCCCGGGGCATTCACATAGACATTGCGGTTGTTCACCGTGATGCGGTTATGGATGTTCTCGATCACCGTGGGTGAGTTCGACACGTAGGTGGCTCCGCGGTACACCACCGCGGGCCCCCAGGCGGGCGGTGGCGGCGCGGGACCCCAGGCGATCGGCGGCGGAGGCGGAGGCCCCCAGTGCAGATTCCAGTCGTTCCATCCCCAGCCATGGTGGTGGCTGCTGGCCAGCGCGCCCACCAGGACACCGGCACCGAAGGCCAGCGCGCCTACGGCCACGGGGTCCGGCCCCGCGACGACCGCCACGGGTGCAGGCTGCACCGGCACGGCCCAGCGGTAGCTGGGATACACGGGCACCGGCGTGCCATACACCACGGCCGGGTCATAGCGCGGCACGTAAACCGTCTGCACCTCGGCGGGCTCGATGGTGATGACGGTGGGTGGGGGCGCGACCACCGCCGGCCCCTGGTACAGCGCCACGGGCGCCTGGGACGGCGGCAGCGGCGGCGGCAGGGAACGGGCTTCCACCGTCGCCACGCGCAGGCGCGGTGAACTCTTCAGCGTACCGGCATGGGCGGCGCGGGCACGCATGGCCTGGATGGCGTTCATCACGTCGGCAGGATCATGGTAATAGGCCTTGCCCAGGGCAGTCGTCCAGGGCAGGTTGGAAGCCATCTGCTCCAGCACGTTGGGAAACGCCGTCAGGGATTTCACGCTGGGATCCCAGGGCAGGGAATCCACCGCACTCACCAGGGCACTGCCCTTGAGCCCCGGATTCTGGCCGAGCCAGGTTTCAGCGGCAGAGACCTGGTCCGGGTAGGTTGCGCCGGCGAGCACCTGGGCCACGAGCTTGTCGGGATAGAGGGCGATCGGGGCCACCATCTGGTAGAGGACGTCTGCGGATGGCGGCGTGTAGGCCACCGGCACCGCGGCGGGCGCGGATGCGGCGGCAGGCGCGGCGGCCGCGGGCTCCGGAGCGGGCACGCTGGCAGCCGCCTGGGGAGTGGGAGTGGTGACCCGATCGCAGCCGGCCAGCGCACATGCGGCCGCGATGCAGGTGATGGCCGTGCCCAATACGGCTCGGTGGGGCCGGATGGAGACGGCGACGTCAGGGAGAGCAGGATCACGCACCATGGGAAGACCTCCGGCAAGGGCCGCGCCGCCCTCATGGCCGCGGGCACTGCTTGCTGTCCGTAACGCCATGCTTGGGCACGCGTTGACGCCATGTGTAGCCCGATGTGTCCGGCCTGCGGCGATGCCATGGCCCTCCACGGCAGTGTTTTCCCATGCGCCCCGGCTTGTTACGAAAAACAAGCCGCGCGCGGGGCGCGAATCACTTGGTTACAAACAATCTGGCGTCAAGGCAGGCAGTCCAGCGCCCGCAGGTAATCCGGCTCCAGCATGAGTTCGTCCCAGGGATGGGGCAGCGTCTGTGGAAGCAGGGCGAGCCGGCGGGCCTCGCTGTCCGGGCTGGGATGCCAGCGCCCTTCGCCGCGTGCACGCTCCAGCGCATCGAGCACGTCGTCAAGCGCTCTGCCCTGCTCGCGTCCCTCGCCCACCAGGCTCTGGTTGCACAACAGCACGAGATCGCAGCCGGCATCGAGCGCCGCGAGCGTGGCGGTCGCGAAGTCCACCGCATCGCCATCGATGCGGCGGGCGCCTTCCATGCTGAGATCGTCGCTGAACACCGCTCCGCTGAACCGCAGGCGCTGGCGCAGGACGTCCTGCAACCACCGGCGCGAAAACCCCGCCGGAAGCCGGTCCACACGCGGATAGATGACATGCGCCGGCATCACGCCGGTCAGCGTGTTCGACAGCCAGGCATACGGCGCGGCGTCATCGGCCAGGATCGCGCCCAGGGTACGCCGGTCCACGGGTATGTCGGTATGGGAGTCGGCCGCGACGAAGCCGTGTCCCGGGAAATGCTTGCCGCAGTGCGCCATGCCTGCCTTGAGCATGCCGTGCGCCACGCTTTTGGCCAGCATCGCCACCACGCGCGGGTCCCGGTGGAAGGCCCGGTCGCCGATCACGCTGCTCGCCGAGGCGCTGCCTGCGGCCCCGTCCCCGCCAGACGGCCAATCCAGATCCAGCACCGGTGCGAACGAGAAATCCACGCCGCAGGCGCGCAACTCGCTGGCCAGCACGTAGCCGACGGCGCTGGCGGCATCCATCGCGCGCATCGCGCCGCCACCCGGGCCCTGGCGGCCGTCGTCCATCCACAGGGCGCCCAGTGCACGCATCGGCGGCAGGTGGGTGAAACCGTCGGTGCGGAAGCGCTGCACCCGGCCCCCCTCGTGGTCCACGCAGATGAGCAGGTCGTCCCGCACGGCCTTGATCGAGGCCGTGAGCCCCAGCATCTGCGCGCGGCTTTCCCAGTTCCGGGCGAAGAGGATGATGCCCCCGGTGAGCGGATGGGCCAGGCGCCTGCGGTCGGCCGCAGTGAGCGCCGTGCCGGCGATGTCGAGGATGACGGGTGCGTGTTCGATGTGGGCAGTCATGCAGGAAACGGAAGTACGTGCGCAAAAAGAAACGAGGGACGGGAGCAATGCGGCTCAGGCCGGAGGGGGTTGCGCGGCATCCGGGCGGGCGCCCTCGCCCGGATCCCCCCGCTCCACCACGCAGAAGCTCGCCGCATAGTCGCTCTCGTCGGTGACGCTCAGGTGGCAGCGCAGCCCCTGCGACTCGAACCAGGCCTTGAGCGCACCGTGCAGCACGATGACGGGCTGGCCGCTGGGCAGCTTGGCCACCTCGCAGTCGCGCCAGGTCATGGGCATGCGCATGCCCATGCCGATCGCCTTGCTGAAAGCCTCCTTGGCGGAAAAGCGCGTGGCCAGATAGCGCACGCCGCGCTCGGGCCAGCGCGCGCTGCGTTCGCGCCAGGTGTCCAGTTCGCCGGCCGCGAGCACCTTTTCGGCGAAACGGTCCCCATGCCGCTCCAGGCTCGCCCGGATGCGGCGGACATCGCAGATATCGGTGCCGATGCCGTAGATCATGCGCCGGCCTGCCTCTGCGCCATGCCGGCATCGATGCAGCGCTGGTAGGCCTGCACGGTGGCGGCGTAGCCCAGTTCCAGTGCATCCGCGACGAAGGCATGCCCGATCGACACCTCCATCAGGCCCGGCACGCGCGCCACGAAGGCCGCGAGATTGTCCCGGTTGAGATCATGCCCGGCGTTCACGCCCAGCCCGGCATCCAGCGCCGCCCGGGCCGCTTCCGCGTAGCGCACGAGCTGTGCCTCCTGCGCAGGCGTGCCCCAGGCCGCGGCATAGGGTTCGGTGTAGAGCTCCACCCGGTCGGCACCCACGGCACGCGCGGCAGCCATCTGCGCCGGCTCCGCATCCATGAACAGGCTCACGCGCACGCCCAGCCCGCGGCATTCGGCCACCAGGGGCGCCAGGCGCTCGGCGTCCTGCGGAAAGCTCCAGCCGTGGTCGCTGGTGAACTGGTCCTCGCCGTCCGGGACGAAGGTGGCCTGGTGCGGCCGCACGGCCCGGATGAACTCCATGAGGTTCTGCGACGGATTGCCCTCGATGTTGAACTCGCGGTCCGGCCACTGGCGCAGGAGCGCAGCCAGCGCGGGCACGTCGCCCGCGCGGACGTGGCGCCCGTCCGGGCGCGGATGGATGGTGATGCCCTGCGCGCCCGCCTCCAGGCACAGCAGCGCGGCGCGCTCCACGCTGGGAATGCCCAGGTGGCGCGTATTGCGCACCAGGGCCACCTTGTTGACGTTCACCGACAGGGCAGTACGCACGGAATGCTGGGTCATAGGGATTGGAGATCGATCATGAGCTGCCGCGTCCGCAGCAGGGGACTGCCGCAATGGTATTGCAGCAGGGCACGCAGCTGCGGCTTGAGATCCGCGGCCGGAGAAGCGCTGGCGGCAATCCCCGCCACGATCGCACGCAACGTGGCCGTGTAGGGCTGGGCGTCGCCCAGCGAACGCTCCAGCTGGCGCCACTGCGCACCGCCGAGCGTGCTGCGGTCCGACGGAAGGGCCGGCCGCAGGCCGGCCTCCGGCACCAGCGCATAACGGGCCGCCGCAGCCAGCGGAGCTAGCGTGGACGTTTCCACATCCAGCGCGGGCAGCAGCCCGATCTCGCGCAGCAGCAGCAACTCGAAGCTGCGCAGCACGGGCTCCAGCGCGTCGCCATGCTCGCTCGCCAGCACCCGCACCACGCCGGCGTAGGCATCGAACAGCGCGGCATGCGTATCCTCGCGCGCCAGAAGCCGCATCAGCAATTCATTGAGGTACAGGCCCGAAAGCAGCGCGTCGCCCGTCGGCATGACGTGTCCGCCCACCCACTCGGCCCCCTTGAGCCCATGCACCTCCTCCCGCCCCTCGCCGTTCAGCGTATAGGTGACGCGCAAAGGCTGCAGCGGCAGCAGCACGGGCCGGAAATTGGACGTCGGCTTCTTCGCCCCCCTGGCCACCAGCGCCACCCGCCCATGGTGGCGCGTGAACACATCCAGGATCAGGCTGGACTCGCTCCAGTCGTAGCGGTGCAGCACATAGGCGGGTTCGTCGGAAATGCGGCGTGCGGCCATGGAGGGCGACTATTTCTGCGAAGGGTCCGCGAATGCGGAGAGACGGGGCAGACTTCCATGCGGAAGGTCGTGATGCCGATCAACGCACATCCATGGCCCTCCGGCAAGGGCCACGGCGCATGAAACCGGCGCGGCCCACATCCTTCAGAAGGCCGCGGAGCAGGCCACGCCAGCAGACGCCGCGGAACCGGCTTCGCCGGGCCGCTGGCGTCGTCCCCCCTCCCGCAGGAGAGGGGGGCAGGCGCGCAGCGCCTCAGGGGGGTGTTCGTCACTCATACCCGAAGGACCGCACCCGGGCCTCGTCGTCCGCCCAGCCGGAACGCACCTTGACCCAGACCTCCAGGAACACCTTGGCGCCCAGCAGCTTCTCGAGTTCCATGCGGGCGTCGGTGCTGATTCGCTTGAGGCGCTCGCCCTTTTCGCCGATCACCATGGCCTTGTGGCCATCGCGCTCCACGACGATCGTCGCCGCGACGCGGACGAAGCGCTTGTGCGTCTTGCTGGGCTCTTCCTCGAACTTGTCGATCACCACGGTGGAGGTGTAGGGCAGCTCGTCGCCGGTGAAGCGGAACAGCTTCTCGCGCACGGTCTCGCTCGCGAGGAATTTCTCACTGCGGTCCGTCAGCTCATCCTCGGCATACCACCAGGGCTGCTCGGGCAGGTACTTCTCGCAGATCCCGAAGAGGCGCTCGATGTCGCCCTTGTTCTTGGCCGACATCGGCACGAACTCCGCGAACGGATGCCGCTCCTGCATGCCCTTGAGCCACGGGGCGATCTCCGCACGGCGGTGCACGGTATCGAGCTTGTTGGCGATGAGCAGCGTGGGGATGCCGGGCTTGAACAGCGACAGCACCTTGGCGTCGGCCAGCGTGAAGCTGCCGGCCTCGACCACGAAGAGGATGAGATCCACGTCGCCGATCGCGCCCATCACCGTCTTGTTGAGCGACTTGTTGAGCGCCGTGCTGTGCTTGGTCTGGAAGCCCGGCGTATCGACGAACACGAACTGCGTCGCGCCCTGGGTGCGGATGCCGGTGATGCGGTGGCGGGTGGTCTGCGCCTTGCGCGAGGTGATGCTGATCTTCTGGCCCACCAGCGCGTTCATGAGGGTGGACTTGCCGACATTGGGCTTGCCCACGATGGCGATGAGCCCGCAGCGTTGCGGGCCCAGGGCCGCCGGGGTCTCCTGCGCACCGGAACCTGCACCCGGCGCGGCCGCGCCGGGGCGTGCCGCCGCCAGCATGGCCTCCAGGTCGTCCTGGGGTGCGCCGGGAGCGGGGGGGGAGAGGAGTTCATGGGTGTTTCGCTTTCAGGGTGGCCAGCATGGCGGCGGCGGCAGCCTGTTCGCCCGCCCTCCGCGATCCGCCGATGCCGCGCTCGGTCAGGCCCAGTTCCGGGATATCGCATTCCACGTCGAAGGTCTGCCGGTGGGCGGCCCCCACGGTGGCGACCACGCGGTACTGCGGCAGTTTCATTTTGCGGCCCTGCAGCCACTCCTGCAATGCGGTCTTGGCATCCTTCTCGGCCGCCTGCATGCGTGGATTGATCTCCACGTCCTGGTAGAGCCGATGCACCAGTGCCTCTGCGCACTGGTAGCCGGCATCCAGGTAGACGGCCCCGATCAGGGCTTCCAGGGCATCGGCCAGGATGGACGGGCGCTGCTTGCCGCCGGACTTCGTCTCGCCTTCGCCCAGGCGCAGCACCTGCGGCAGCTGCAGGCCCAGGGCCAGGCCGTGCAGGGCTTCCTGGCGCACCAGGTTGGCCCGCACCCGGGAGAGATCGCCTTCCGGCAGGTCGCGCAGGCGCTGGTAGAGCAGGCTCGATACGGCCAGATTCAGCACCGAATCGCCGAGAAACTCCAGGCGTTCGTTGTGGTCGGCCGAGAAGCTGCGGTGCGTGATGGCCCGCTGCAGCAGGGATGGATCGGAGAAGGCATGCTGCAGGCGGTCCTGCAGCGCGGAAAGGCTGGGTGAAACCAAAACGGAGAAGGAAGGTAGAAAAGGATCAGTTGGTCTGCTCGTGGAAGCGGTACACGAGGTAGGCAGGGCCGACGAGCGCGATCTCTCGCGAGTAGCTGAAGGACACCACGATCTTGTCGTTGCGCTTCGTCACTTCGAGGTCCTTGCCGCTGATGGAGCTGATGTTGTCGATGGTGGCTGCCCGGTCGAAGGAGGCCCGCACCTCCGGCACCGTGGATGCCTCGCGCGCTGCCTTGGCGGCCGCCTTGCGGATGGCCTGGTACTCCAGGAAGATGGGCACGGACTGGCCGCCGACGGCGAATACCGCCACCGCGAACACGGCGAGGAACACCAGGCCGATGAAGGACAGGCCGCGCTGGCGGGATCGCCGGACCGCCCGCGGGGTGTTCGATGCGGAGCGAGGCAGGTGGTGCTGATGCAGACCCATGGTCCGGACCCTCTTCTTAGGTATGTATTGGGGAGCGCCGCGGCCCGCGGCAAGCCGCTACTGGAAACCGCCGATGCGCTTCAGGTTGCTGAAATTCATCCACACGAAAAAGGCCTTGCCGACGATGTTCGCGTCGGGCACGAAGCCCCAATAGCGTGAATCGAGCGAATTATCGCGGTTGTCGCCCATCATGAAATAGTGGCCCTCGGGCACCTTGCACACCACCCCTTCCACGCTGTAGCGGCAATTCTCGCGGAAGGCATAGTCGCTGGCCCCCTGGATGAATGCCGGCACGTCCGGGTTGTTGATCATGCGGTGCGGCTTGGCGCCCAGGTGCTCGTCGTACTGCTTGAAGTAGCGCATCGTGTCCTCGTCGAGGAAATCGGGCAGCGCCGTGGTCTCGACCGGCTTGCCGTTCACCGTGAGCCGCTTGTTCAGGTAGGCGATCTCGTCGCCCGGCACGCCGACCACGCGCTTGATGTAGTCCATGCTGGGCTGCGGCGGATAGCGGAACACCATCACGTCGCCCCGCTGGGGCGGCGTGCCCTGCGTGATCTTCTTGTTGATCACCGGCAGCCGGATGCCGTAGGTGAACTTGTTCACGAGGATCAGGTCGCCCACCAGCAGGGTCGGGATCATCGATCCGGAGGGAATCTTGAACGGCTCGAAGAGGAACGAGCGCAGCACGAAGACGATGGCGATCACCGGGAAGAGCCCCGCCGTCCAGTCCAGCCACCACGGCTGCATCAGGATGCGGTCCTTCGCCTCCTGCACGTCGCCGTCCACCTTGGCGATGCCCATGCGGTCCAGCTCGGCGCGCCGCTGCACGGCTGCCTCCTCGATAGCCTGGGCCGCACGGCGGCGCCGTGGCAGGAAGATGAAGCGCTCGGCCAGCCAGTAGGCGCCGGTCACCACCGTCGCCAGCAGCAGCAGCAGCGCGAAATTGCCTTCGATGGCGCCCACGTACCAGGCGCCCACGTAACCCACGAAGGCCGCCAGGATCGCGGCGGTCACATATTGCATGGCTTGCATCGGATCACTCCTCCACTTGCAGGATGGCCAGGAAGGCTTCCTGCGGCACTTCGACGGAACCGATCTGCTTCATGCGTTTCTTGCCCGCCTTCTGCTTCTCGAGCAGCTTGCGCTTGCGGGTGATGTCGCCCCCGTAGCATTTCGCCAGCACGTTCTTGCGCAGGGCCTTGATGGTCTCGCGCGCGATGATGTTCGCGCCGATGGCCGCCTGGATCGCCACGTCGAACATCTGCCGGCTGATGATCTCCCGCATCTTGGCGGCCACCGCGCGGCCGCGATAGGCCGACTGGCTGCGGTGGACGATGATGGACAGCGCATCGACCTTCTCGCCGTTGAGCAGGATGTCCACCTTCACCACGTCCGAGGCGCGGTACTCCTTGAACTCGTAGTCCATGGACGCATAGCCGCGCGACACCGACTTCAGCTTGTCGAAGAAGTCCAGCACGATCTCGCCCAGCGGCAGTTCGTACGTCAGCATGACCTGGCGGCCGTGGTAGGCCATGTTCAGCTGCACGCCGCGCTTCTGGTTGGCCAGTGTCATCACCGGGCCCACGTATTCCTGCGGCATGTAGAGATGCACGGTGACGATCGGCTCGCGGATCTCCTGGATGCGGCCCTGGTCGGGCATCTTGGAGGGGTTCTCCACCATGATGACCTCGCCGTCGCCCTTGACCACCTCATAGACCACGCTGGGTGCGGTCGTGATCAGGTCCTGGTCGAACTCGCGCTCCAGGCGCTCCTGCACGATCTCCATGTGCAGCAGGCCCAGGAAGCCGCAGCGGAAGCCGAAGCCCAGCGCCTGCGACACCTCGGGCTCGAAATGCAGCGAGGCATCGTTGAGCTGCAGCTTCTCCAGCGCGTCGCGCAACTGGTCGTATTCGCTGGCCTCGGTCGGGTACAGGCCCGCGAACACCTGCGGCTGGATTTCCTTGAAGCCGGGCAAGGCCTGTTCGGCCGGCCCCAGGTTGTTGGGCAGCTTCTTTTCCAGCGTGATGGTGTCGCCCACCTTCGCGGCCTTGAGCTCCTTGATGCCGGCGATGATGTAGCCCACCTCGCCCGCATTCAACGCATCGCGCGGCTCGTTGGCCGGAGTGAAGACGCCCAGGTTGTCGGCGTTGTAGGCAGCGCCCGAGGCCATCATCTTGAAGCGCTCGCCCTTGAGCAGCCGGCCATCGACCACGCGCACCAGCATCACGACGCCCACGTAGGGATCGAACCAGCTGTCGATGATCATGGCCCGCAGCGGCGCATCGGGATTGCCGCGCGGCGCAGGCACCTTGGCGACGATGAGCTCGAGAATCTCGTCGATGCCCATGCCGGTCTTGGCGGAGCAGGGAATCGCATCCGTCGCATCGATGCCGATCACGTCCTCGATCTCGGCCTTGGCGTTGTCCGGATCGGCCTGCGGCAGGTCCATCTTGTTGAGCACGGGCAGCACTTCCACGCCGAGGTCCAGCGCGGTGTAGCAGTTGGCCACCGTCTGGGCTTCGACGCCCTGCGAGGCATCGACCACGAGCAGTGCGCCCTCGCAGGCGGACAGCGAACGCGAGACCTCGTACGAGAAGTCCACGTGGCCGGGCGTGTCGATCAGGTTGAGGTTGTAGACCTGCCCGTCCCTGGCCTTGTATTGCAGCGCAGCGGTCTGGGCCTTGATGGTTATCCCACGCTCTTTTTCGATGTCCATCGAATCGAGCACCTGTGCTTCCATCTGGCGCTCTTCCAGGCCGCCGCAGCGCTGGATCAGGCGGTCGGCGAGCGTCGATTTGCCGTGATCAATGTGCGCAATGATCGAAAAATTTCTGATGTGATTCATCAACGAGAAGCGACAAGTAGTTGAATTAGAACGGCGCGCACAAGAAAAAAGGGCGCGTCAAGTGGTGACGCGCCCTGAACCAACAATCTTTGGCAACTGCGATGGTTGGAGCTTCATTGTAGGCAAAAAGGCCGACAGGGAAAGCCCGCGTCATGACCCGCAGGGCGCGTTGCCACCCTGCAACGCAGTATTTATGCACAGCTTATTCACAATATCCCGGCACATCATGAGAACAACTTGTGGGCGATCTGTGGAACACCTGTGCATGAAAAGGAGCGATCCCATATGGTGATGTTACCGGCTTCGCATATGCAGACATGCCGCTGAAAACCTGCAGCATTCTATCCAAATGCATAGATAGAACTTTTTTCCTCTGCCGGTATGACCAAGACCCCTGCCCAGAGGGAGATCCCCAGGCCGTGAAAAGGCCCCAATTCCCACTCCAGGATGGGGCCTTTGCCTGTCATTGCCGTGTCTTACCGGCTCGGGCGGATGACGGCGTACTGGGTCCAGTCACCCCGGCGGAACAGCACATTGATGGGCTTGGACTTGTCTGCCTTGGCCAGGACGGCATCGAAGTCCTTCATGCTGGAGACCTCGGTGTTGGCGACCCCCAGGATCACGTCGCCCTCCCGCAGGCCTGCCCTGGCCGCCGCGTCGGTCACGCCCGTCACGCGCACTCCGCCCTTGACCTTCAGTTCCTTTTTCTGCGCATCCGTCAGGTCGGCGGCCGCGAGGCCGAGCTGCAGGGCGGCGGGCGATGCCTTGGGCTTCGCGCCGCGGTCTCCGGCTGCGGCCGCCGGCTTGTCGTCGGGCTCCACCTCCGCCACCGTGATGGGCAGCTCCTTCGTGGCCCCGCGCCGGAACACCGTCACGGTGCTCTTGTTGCCGGGCTTGGTATTGCCCACCAGGCGCGGCAGGTCGGAGATCTTCTCGATGCTCTTGCCATCGAAGCGGGTGATGATGTCGCCGGCCTCCACGCCAGCCTTGTCGGCCGGCGAACCGGTTTCCACGCCCGTGACCAGCGCGCCCTGCGTCTTGCCCAGGCCGATCGATTCCGCCACATCCTTCGTGACCTGGCCGATCTGCACGCCGATGCGCCCGCGGGTGACGCGCCCCGTGGCCCGCAGCTGGTCGCTCACCCGGATCGCCTCATCGATCGGGATGGCGAAGGAGATGCCCATGAATCCGCCGGAACGCGAGTAGATCTGGCTGTTGATGCCCACGACCTCGCCACGCATGTTGATGAGCGGGCCGCCCGAATTGCCGGGGTTGATGGCCACATCCGTCTGGATGAACGGCAGGTAGTCGCCCGTGTCGCGCTGCTTGGCGCTCACGATGCCGGCGGTGACCGTGTTCTCGAGGCCGAACGGCGAGCCGATGGCCATCACCCATTCACCGACGCGCAGCCGATTCATGTCGCCGACCTTCACCGCGGGGAGCCCCGTGGCGTCGATCTTCACCACCGCCACATCGGTGCGCTTGTCCGAGCCCACGATCTTGGCCTTGAACTCCCGCTTGTCGGTCAGCGTGACGAGCACTTCCTGCGCGCCCTCCACCACATGGGCGTTGGTCATCACGTAGCCGTCAGAGGTGAGGATGAAGCCGGAACCCACGCCGCGCGGCTGCTCGTCATCGGGCCGCTGGGGGCGCTGCTGGCGCGGACCGCCCGGCATGGGCAGACCGAAGCGCTTGAAGAACTCCAGCATCTCCTCGTCCATGCCGTTGGTGGCGGAACGGTCGGGCGCCTTCTCGATGGTCCGGATGTTCACCACCGCCGGGCCGACCTGGTCCACCAGATCGGTGAAGTCCGGCAATCCCTGCACCACCGGCGTCGGGCTGGCCGTGGCGGCCTGCGCGTGCAGCGCACCGGCGGGGACCAGGGCGACGGCTCCGGCGGCAGCGAGGGAGCGGACGAGTGTCCGGAAACGCGATGGGTTACACGGCATGGGGAACATGAAAGACCTTTCTTTCTTTTCGGGGCAAAGTCGTCGATGTTGTGCAAAAACGCATGCGAAGGTGTGAAGGACAAGGCCGTGTTTGGTTCCCTGCGCCACGGCCGGCACTTCACCGGCCACGCGCGGATCAACGCACGGGCTCGATCTGCTCCACCAGCTGCCGCAGGGTCTCCTGCGGCACCTCGCCCACGGCAGTGAGCCAGGTGGAGCCGCCGCCCACCCGCTGGGCGAGGGTCTGGGTGGCGCCCATGTCCATGCGCCGCGGCTCACCGGCATGGCGCGCGGCGTCGTAGGGCTCGAAGAACAGGGACACCGTTGCCAGGCCGTCCGAGAAAATGCACTGCAGGGGCGGCATGGGCATTCTGGCCAGCACGGCCGGATCCCGCTTGTAGCAATCGCCAGGGACGAACCCGGCCACGGGCCGGCTCAGCTGCCACCCGGCTTCCCGCGCTGTCGTCTTTAGCAGCGGAACGGCCAGCAGCCGAAACCCGCGGGTATCGTCCATCTGCGCCGCCAGCTGCGGCACAGTGGGGGGGGTGTCGAAATCGATCTGCGAGAACGCTGCCTGCTCCAGCACCTGGCCGCGCAGGCCCAAAGTCTGCAGCTTGACGACCAGGCCGCTCGGCTGCGCCATCCAGATGCGGTAGCCGAAGCGCAATCCATCCCTGGGCTCCAGCCACAGGATGCTGGCATCCTGGCCCGCCACCCGGTCGCTGCCGAGGAACCGCGCCCGGTAATTGCGCAGCACGGCACTGCTTTCCGCCTGTGGCAGATGGGGAAACAGGCCCGGCATGTCCCGCCGCTCTTCCTTCACCACCTGAGCCCGCGGCAGGAAAGTGCGCACCAGATCGTCCCTGCGGAACACGGTGCGCGGCGAGCCATCCAGGGCCTCGATGCGTTCGATCTGCACCTTGCCGTCCGTGGCGTGCCAGATGCGCGAACTGGTCATGCCCCCTGCGGAAGACCAGACCACGAAGCTCCCGCGGTAGCTCTGCTCGCGCGATGCCCGGTGGATGCGCTCCACCCAGTCGTCGATCTCGGCGCGGACCTGCGGGGCGGAAGCGGCCGACGATGCAGCCCGGGCCGCGGCGCTGCCGCTGCTGTCCCCGGTGCCTGCCCAGGCGCCGGGCCACGGGGCACATGCCAGCCATACCGCCAGGCCCGCCATGGCCTTCACCCGGTGGCTGCACCGGGCCCACTTCCACCAGCCACCGGCGTTGCGCGTACCTGCCAATCCCGATCTCCGGTGTTGCAAGCGCTCAGCGCTGGGGTGTCTCGAAGGTGGCATTGCGCAGGAAACCTGCCGGCATCTGGAGCGCGGAAGCGCCCCCATACTGGCGGTGCGCTGCCAGCAGTTCGTCCAGGCGCGGATCGCGCAGCATCACCTGCGGTTCACCTGCGGGATCGGTCGCGGACACCAGCGTCGTGGCGGCCGGCGCCTCCAGGCGGGACGGTACTGCGGCCAGCCGGGTTTCGCCACCGGCCGACAGCCCGCCGGACAGGCCGCTCCAGCCCAGCACGCCGACCGCGGCCAGCGATGCGAGCCCGGCGACCATCTTCCAGCGGAACACGGCGGCATTCGCCGCCTCGCCCTGGGCCTGGACGGCAGCAACCAG
The DNA here is from genome assembly GCF_042847045.1 of Acidovorax sacchari. Taxonomy (NCBI): domain Bacteria; kingdom Pseudomonadati; phylum Pseudomonadota; class Betaproteobacteria; order Burkholderiales; family Comamonadaceae; genus Acidovorax; species Acidovorax sacchari. Next base: position 1,368,932 of record NZ_AP035783.1, on the reverse strand, counting down.
CGGGACCGCAGCGTCCGGCAGGGCCACCTCGGCGGCCGGCCGCTCTTCCCGTGCCAACCGGGCCATCACGCTATCGGCCAGCGCGGCACTTCCAGGACGGGCCAGCTCCGGGGAGCGCAGCACGTCGCCGATCAGGTGATAGACGGCCCAGGCCTCCTGGCCTTCGGCGGTCTGGGCATAAGCGAAGGTGTCGCTCCACTCGGCCTCGCCGATGCCGCCGTCGGCCAGCGCGGAAAGCTGCTCACGCATTGTCGGATCGTCTTTCATGCTTCTCACCTGCTATCGTCCTTGGGCCGGCACGCTGCCCCGGCCTCCCGGGCACACCTGCATCACCAGCGCTTGCCTGTCTGCTTTTCCAGCAAAGGCCGCACCCGGGCGGAAATCGCCTCCCGGGCACGGAATATCCTCGACCGCACCGTTCCTATGGGGCACTGCATCACCTCGGCGATTTCCTCATAGGTCAGGCCTTCGATCTCGCGCAGCGTGACCGCCTGGCGCAGATCCTCCGGCAACGCTTCCATGGCCGTGTTGACCGCCGCGGCGATCTCCTGCGCGGCCATCACGGTTTCCGGCGTTTCGTCGGTGGTTAGTTCGTGTCCGATACGGGAAGTTTCATCCTCGTCCTCTCCGCCGCGCAATGCGTTCTCGGAAATGACCGGATTGCGCTTGATGTCCATCAAGGCCTTCTTCGCCGTGTTGACCGCGATGCGGTAGAGCCAGGTGTAGAACTGCGCTTCTCCGCGGAACTGGTGCAGCGCACGGTAAGCACGCAGGAAGGTTTCCTGGGCGATGTCCTGCACCAGGTCCGAGTCGCGCACCATGCGGCCGATGAGGCGCTCGATGCGGCGCTGGTACTTCACGACCAGCAGCCCGTAGGCCCGCTGGTCGCCGGACACGGTGCGCTCCACGAGCTGGAGGTCGCTGTCGGCAGGGGAAGGCGGGGGCAGGGAAGCGTTCATGTATTCGTGAGCTCACGCATCGAGGCGATGAGCAGGGGGCATCGTCGGCCCCAGGGCTGCGGGCTCCCGTCTGGGGCGCGAATATACCGCACGGCGGAGCGCAGCCCATCCGGCGGCCTGGCGGCCCGGCTCGAGGCCCAGCCATGCCCGCCGGCCATCCTGGCCCACGAGACGCACCAGCAGGAATCGCTGCAGATCCAGCGCAACCTCGAGACGCCCGCATACCGGGGGATGCGCCCTGCCACGGTCCAGGGACCACAGCAGCCCATCCCATGCCAGAACTCCGGACGGCCACCGGGATACCGCATGCCAGCCCTGCAGCAGGACCACGCCCCACAGCACCAGCCCGCAGGCAGCAGTCCAGGCGGACCCGCCACTTCCGGCGAGGGCCCAGGCCGAACACGCTGCGAAGCCTGCGAGACCGGCCCCGAGTACCCAGCCGCGAACCCGGTACCCCGCGCCTGCCGGATGGCGCAATACCGGAGCGAGGAACTCCTCCCGCGCGGAATCGGCCATGGATGCAGGGTGCCTCGAAGCCGTGACGGCGGTTCAGCCGCCGTCAGATGCGCCGGAAGACCAGCGTGCCGTTGGTGCCGCCGAAGCCGAAATTGTTCTTCACCGCGACATCCATCTTCATGTCCCGCGCGGTATTGGCGCAGTAGTCCAGATCGCACTCCGGATCCTGTTCGAAGATGTTGATGGTGGGGGGCACCTTCTGGTCGTGCAGCGCCAGCACGGTGAACACGCTCTCGATGCCGCCGGCACCGCCGAGCAGGTGCCCGGTCATCGACTTCGTCGAGCTCACCACCATGTTCCGGGCATGGTCACCCAGCGCCGCCTTGATGGCATTGGTCTCGTTCAGATCGCCCAGGGGCGTCGAAGTGCCATGTGCGTTCAGGTAATCGACCTCGTCGGCATTGATGCCGGCATTGCGCAGGGCCGACAGCATGGCACGCCGCGGGCCGTCCATGCTGGGGGCGGTCATGTGGCCGGCGTCCGCGCTCATGCCATAGCCGGACAGTTCGGCATAGATCTTCGCGCCGCGGGCCTTCGCATGCTCGTACTCTTCCAGCACCAGCACGCCTGCACCCTCGCCCAGCACGAAGCCGTCGCGGTCCTTGTCCCACGGACGGGATGCCGTGGCGGGATCGTCGTTGCGCGTGGACAGCGCACGCATGGCGGCGAACCCGCCCACGCCCAGGGGCGAGACCGTGGATTCCGTGCCGCCCGCGACGATCACGTCGGCGTCGCCGTACTCGATCTTGCGGGCGCCCTCGCCGATGCAGTGCAGGCCCGTGGTGCAGGCGGTGACCACCGAGAGATTCGGCCCCTTGAAACCGAAGCGCATGGAAACATGCCCCGCCACCATGTTGATGATGGACGCTGGGACGAAGAAGGGAGTGATGCGGCGCGGGCCGCGGTTCTCCAGCTCCGCATGCGTGTTCTCGATCAGCGGCAGACCGCCGATGCCCGAGCCGATGATGCAGCCGATCCGGGTGGCCAGCTCCTCATCCAGGGCTTCGTCCACAGGCAGGCCCGCATCGCGCACGGCCTGCTCCGCCGCGGCGATGCCGTAGTGGATGAAGCTGTCCATCGTGCGCGCATCCTTGGCGCTGATATAGGCATTCAGGTCGAAATCCTTGACCTCGCCGGCAATCTTGCAGGCAAAGTTCGAAGCATCGAACTTGGTGATGAGGCCAATGCCGGACTGACCGGCAAGGATTCGGGCCCAGGCTTCCGCCACCGTGTTACCGACGGGGCTGACGCAACCCAGGCCGGTCACGACGACGCGACGACGGCTCATGCGCTAAGACTCTTTCGTGCTGATACCGGACCGCAGGGCGATCCGAGGGGAAGGCGAGACCGCAGGCTCAGGCCTTCTGGTGGGTGTTCGCGTAGTCGATGGCGTTCTGGACCGTCGTGATCTTCTCTGCGTCTTCGTCAGGGATCTCGATGCCGAACTCGTCTTCCAGCGCCATCACCAGCTCCACCGTGTCGAGCGAGTCGGCACCCAGGTCGGCCACGAAAGCCTTTTCATTGGTGACTTGCGACTCTTCCACGCCGAGTTGCTCGGCGATGATTTTTTTGACACGTGCTTCGATATCGCTCATGGTTTCCCTTTGGGGGTTGTGAATGAATCCGCGATTCTAGCCGTATCGGGATACACCTCGAAATGGCCCGCCGGGCGGAACAACCGGCGTCAACTTTCATCAATTACATGTACATGCCGCCATTGACATGCAACTCCTGGCCGGTCACATAACCCGCGTCGTCCGAAGCGAGGTAGGCGACGGCCTTGGCGATGTCCGAAGGCTGGCCCATGTGGCCCAGCGGGATCTGCGTCTGCAGGGCCTTGTGCTGCTCTTCGGAGAGTTCGGCGGTCATGTCGGTGCGGATGAAACCGGGGGCCACGCAGTTCACCGTGATGCCACGGCTGCCCAGCTCGCGGGCCAGAGAGCGCGTCATGCCGGCAAGGCCCGCCTTGGCTGCGGCGTAGTTGGCCTGGCCCGGATTGCCGGAGGCGCCCACCACGCTCGTGATGTTGACGATACGCCCATAGCGCTGCTTCATCATCGGCCGCATCACGGCACGGCAGGCGCGGAACACCGCCTTGAGATTCGTGTCGAGCACGGCATCCCAGTCGTCGTCCTTCATGCGCATGGCGATCTGGTCGCGCGTGATGCCGGCGTTGTTGACCAGCACATGCAGGCCGCCCTGCTCTTTCACGATGCCGTCAATCAGCGCATCCAGCGCGGCGGCGTCGTTCACGTCGAGGGCGGCGCCCCGGCAGCCCTCATGGGCGGACAGCGCCTGGGTGATGCGCTGCGCGCCGTCCTCGGTGGTCGCCGTGCCGACGACGCGGAAGCCCCGCGCCGCCAGTTCGGCAGCGATGGCGGCACCGATACCGCGGGAGGCCCCCGTCACCAGGGCGATGCGGGCGGCGTTGCCAGAAGAATTCGAAAGGGTCATGGTGTCTCTCCGGGAAGCCGTCTCAGGCCAGCAGTTCGCGGGTTTCCTGCAGGGATGCGGGGTCGTACACGGAGCCGGCCACCAGGGTCGCGTCGATGCGCTTGGCCATGCCCGTGAGCACCTTGCCGGGGCCGCACTCGATCACGTGGGTGGCACCCCGTGCCTTGAGCGCGCCGACGCACTCCACCCACCGCACGGGCCCGAAGGCCTGGCGGTAGAGCGCATCGCGGATCGCGTCCGCCTCCTGCGCCACTGCCACGTCGATGTTGTTGACCACGGGAATGCGGGGAGCGGCCAGGGACAGGCCGGCCAGTGCCTCGCGCAGCTTCTCGGCGGCCGGTTTCATGAGGCTGGAGTGGAACGGCGCGGACACGGGCAGGGGCAGCGCGCGCTTGGCGCCCGCGGCCTTGAGCATTTCACAGGCCTTTTCGACGCCCGCCTTGGTGCCGGCGATGACGGTCTGGGCGGGGTCGTTGAAGTTCACGGCCTCGACGACATCCGCGCTGCCCGCGCCGAAGGCCGCGGTGGCCTGGGCGCAGCCTTCCACCACCTTGGCCGATTCGAGCCCGAGGATGGCGGCCATGGCACCCATGCCCACGGGCACGGCCTCCTGCATGGCGGCGGCGCGCAGCCGCACCAGCGGAGCCGCCTGCGACAGTGTGAGCACGCCGGAGGCCACCAGGGCGGAATATTCGCCCAGGGAGTGGCCGGCCAACGCAGCGGGTTGCGAGCCGCCTTCCGCGAGCCACACGCGCCAGGCCGCCACACCGGCGACCAGCATCACGGGCTGGGTGTTGGTGGTCAGCGCCAGGATTTCCTTGGGGCCTTCATGGATCAGGCGGCCGATGTCCTCGCCGAGTGCGTCGGAGGCCTCCTGGACGGCTTCGGCCACGGCGGAATGGCCGCCCCAGGCGTCGAGCATGCCGACGGATTGCGATCCCTGTCCGGGAAAGACGAATGCGAAGTTCTTCGTGGTCATGAGGGAAATTCAGGTCATGGGAGGCACCGGGGCCACGCTTCGGCGCGGGCCGCGGCAGGCCTCAGAGCGTGAGCAGCACGGCGCCCCAGGTGAAGCCGCCACCTACGCCTTCGAGCAGCAGGTTCTGGCCGGGGCGGGCCTGGCCGGAGCGCACAGCATGGTCGAGCGCCAGGGGAATGGATGCGGCCGACGTGTTGCCGTGCTGGTCCACCGTGACCACCACCTTGTCCATCGGCAGGCCCAGCTTTTTGGCCGTGCCCTGCATGATGCGGATGTTGGCCTGGTGGGGAACCAGCCAGTCCACGTCCGACTCCTTCAGGCCGGCCTTGTCCAGCACGGCGCGGGCCGCCTTGTCGAGCACGCCCACGGCCAGCTTGAAAACGGCCTGGCCGTCCATCTTGAGCAGCGGATCGCCGAGGATCTCGCCGCCGTACACGTTGCCCGGCACACACAGGATGCCGACGTGCCTGCCGTCTGCATGCAGGTCGCTCGCAAGGATTCCGGGCGTCTCGGAGGCCTCCAGGACCACGGCACCCGCACCGTCGCCGAACAGCACGCAGGTGGTGCGGTCGTTGAAATCGAGCAGCCGGCTGAACACTTCGGCGCCCACGACGAGGGCGCGGCGGGCCGCGCCCGAGCGGATCATGGAATCCGCCACCGTCAGCGCATAGATGAAGCCGCTGCACACTGCCTGCACGTCGAATGCAGGGCAGCCATTGGCGCCCAGCTTGTTCTGGAGGATGCACGCGGTGGAAGGGAAGACCATGTCCGGCGTGGACGTGGCGACGATGATGAGGTCGATGTCCGCAGGCTGCACGCCCGCGGCATCCAGCGCCTGCCGCGCTGCCTCCAGCCCCAGATCGCTGCTGCACACGTCCCGCTCGGCGAAATGCCGGGCGCGGATGCCCGTGCGCTCCACGATCCACTGGTCCGAGGTCTCAACGCCCCGCCCGGCCAGTTCGGCCACGAGGTCGGCATTGGTCAGACGGCGCGGGGGCAGGTTGCTGCCGGTGCCTGTAATGCGGGAATAACGGCTCATTCATTGGGGCCCGAAACGGTCCGTCAGGGCGACGGCTGCGCGGCGGCGGGCCCCAGCAGGGGCGCGGCATGCGCAACCCGCGAACGGACTCGATCGAGCAGGTTGTTGCGGGCCGCATCATACGCGCGGATCAAAGCCTGCTCGAACGCCAATATGTCAGCCGACCCGTGGCTCTTGAAGACAAGCCCCCGCAGCCCGAGCAGCGCCGCACCGTTGTAGCGCCGGTGGTCCATGCGCCGCATCAGCGCAGATAGCACCGGATAGGCCACAACTGCCGCGATTTTCGTGAAGATGCCGCGCTTGAACTCCTGCTTGAGCGCGCCGACGATCATCGATGCGACCCCCTCGCTGGCCTTGAGCGCCACGTTGCCCACGAAACCGTCACACACGACGATGTCCACCGTGCCCTTGAAGATGTCATTGCCTTCCACGTTGCCATAGAAGTTCAGGTCGCCGGATTCGGCCGCGGAACGCAGCAGCTCGCCGGTGCGCTTGATGACTTCGTTGCCCTTGATGACCTCTTCGCCAATGTTGAGCAGTCCGACCGCGGGTTCTTCCGTGCCCTCGTGCAGCGCCGACACCAGGGCCGCGCCCATGACGGCGAACTGCAACAGGTGCTCGGCGCTGCAATCCACGTTGGCGCCAAGATCCAGCACCGTGGTCGCACCGCCCCGGGCATTGGGCATCTGGGTGGCGATGGCGGGCCGGTCGATGCCGTCCAGGGTCTTCAGGAGGTAGCGCGCAATCGCCATCAGCGCGCCGGTATTGCCCGCCGACACGGCGACCTGGGCTGCGCCGTCCTTCACCTGCTGGATCGCCACGCGCATGGAGGAGTCCTTCTTGCGGCGCAGGGCCACCTCCACGGGGTCGTCCATCGTGACAACCTCGCTGGCCGGGACGATCTGCGCGCGCTCGTGCGCGAACCCGCCCAGGCTCTCGGGCTGGCCCACCAGCAGCAGCCGCGCTTGCGGATGGTGTTCGAGGAATTGGCGGCAGGCCGCCAGCGTGACGCGGGGGCCGTGATCGCCCCCCATGCAGTCAACAGCCAGTGTGATCATGGGCGACTCGCCGGATCGCACGCGAGCGGGATCCGGAAAAAGAAACAGCGGACAAAACAAAGGCCCGCGCTACCGCATGTGTAGCAGCGGGCCTCGGTGCGCGGGCGAAGATCAGGCTTCGGACTTGTTCTTCAGCACCTGGCGGCCACGGTAGAAGCCGTTGGGGCTGATGTGGTGGCGCAGGTGGGTTTCGCCGGTGGTGGGCTCGACAGCGATGCCGGGCACGTTCAGGGCGTTGTGCGAACGGTGCATGCCGCGCTTGGAGGGGGACTTTTTGTTCTGTTGAACAGCCATGGTGGCTCCTGGTCTTGAAAGGGTGGGTTGGTAAAAACGCGATCAGCCCATTGAAGACACGAGGGGATTCGCGCGAAGCCCATGATTATAGCCCAAATGGTTTTTCAACCCCCAGGCTTGCCGGTCTTGAGGGATGCGAGCGCCGCGAAGGGATTCGGCTTGTCCGCGCTGGCCTCCTCGAAATCCTCATCGCTGGAGGCCATCCGCACGGGGGAAGGGCATTCGTCGTGCCGGGGCACGAGCGGCAGCGCCATGAGGAGTTCGTCCTCGATCAGTTCGCGCAGGTTGAATTCGCGGCTCAGGGCCAGCAGGTCTTCCTCGCTCTCGTCGTCGAGCGCCTCGGCGGTCGCTTCGTCGGCGACGAACCGGAACTCGCGATCGACCTCCAGGGGGACGTCCACCGGCCCGAGGCAGCGCTGGCAGGTCATGGGGAAAGCAGCGCGCACACGCAGGCGCAGCCATACCTGGCCGCCGATGCCGTGCGTGGTCCGCACTTCGCCATCGGCCGTCCAGTCCACGAGCAGGTCAGGGTGCAGCCCTTTGGCCTCCTGCGCCAGCCGCTCGTATTTCAGGAGCGAATCGTGGCCGGACAGATGACCGCCCGCCTGCGCGAATGCCTTGACGTCGAGGCGCTGGGGAGAGAATTCCTTGGTCATGGCGGCAGTGTAAGAGAATCGCCGCCATGTCTGCCCCCGCCTCCCCTCTCCGCCCGCTGGTACTGGGCTCCACCTCCCGCTATCGGCGCGAACTGCTCGCCCGGCTGGGAGTGCCTTTCGACGTTTCCGCGCCCGATGTGGACGAAACCCCCCGCCCCGGCGAGTCGCCACGCGATCTGGCCCTGCGGCTCGCGCAGGCCAAGGCGCGCGCCGTGGCCCTGCGCCACCCCGATGCGGTCGTCATCGGTTCCGACCAGGTGGCGGACCTGTCCGGCACCCCGCTGGGCAAGCCGGGCACCCATGAGAGGGCGGTAGCCCAGCTGCAGTGCATGCGCGGCCGGACCGTGGTGTTCCAGACGGCCGTGACCGTGGCCTGCGCTGCCACGGGCTTCGAGGCCACGGATCTCGCGCCGGTGGAAGTGCGCTTCCGGGATCTCACGGACGAGGAGATCGAGCGCTACCTGCGTGCCGAGCAGCCCTATGACTGCGCGGGCAGCGCCAAGAGCGAAGGCCTGGGCATCAGCCTGCTGGACGCCATCGTGAGCGACGACCCCACGGCACTGGTGGGCCTGCCGCTGATACGCACCTGCCGCATGCTGCGCGACGCGGGCCTGGTGCTGCCATGACGGAGCAGGCCCACCCCACCCTCCCGCCCCAGGCGACCGGCATACCCCGGCAGCGCGGCACGCTGTATCTCGTTCCGGCTCCCCTGGATTTCGGATGCGATGAACAGGCGCCGCTGGAGGATGCGCTTCCCGCAGGCACCCTGCGGAAGGCGGCAGGTATCACCCACTGGATCTGCGAGAACGCGAAGAGTACGCGCGCCTATCTCAAGCGCATCGATGCGCTCCATCCGCTGGCAGCACCGCTGCAGGGACAGTCCATCACCGAGTTGCCACGCGAGGTCCACAAGAAGGGGGACCACCAGGGCGCCTCGGGCGGCGCGGCCGGCTTCGATGCCGGCCCGTTGCTGGGACCGGCGATGGCAGGCCACGACATGGGGTTGGTCAGCGAGGCAGGCATGCCCGCCGTGGCGGACCCCGGCAGTTCCGTGGTGCGCGCGGCCCATGACCTCGGCGTGCGCGTGGAACCGCTGACCGGCCCCGTCTCGCTGCTGCTCGCCCTGGCGGCCAGCGGCCTCAACGGCCAGAACTTCGCGTTCAATGGCTACCTGTCTCAGGATGCGGCCCAGCGCGCGCAGCGCATCCGGGAACTGGAGGCGCTGGCGCTGCGGCAGGGGCAGACGCAGCTGTTCATCGAAACGCCCTACCGCAACCCAGCGCTGTGGCAGGCCCTGGTCAAGACGCTGCAACCCCACACCCGGCTGGCATTTGCCAGCGGCCTGACCCTGGCCAGCGCCCGCACGGCCAGCCAGCTCGTGCGCCACTGGCGCCAGCAGCCCGAGATGCTGGACAGCCGCACGCCCGTGGTGTTCGCCATCGGGCGTTGAGGCCGGCAGCCTCGGCGGCAACGAAAAAGAGGCGCCGCGGCACCTCTTTGTGCTGGAGGGAAGCCTGCCCGTTCAGCGCACGGCCGGCAGGCTGGCACCCAGGGCGCGGATGGCGGTTTCGCCCATGGCGGCGCCGAACTTCTTCACCAGGCGTTCGGCCACGTTGTCCCGGCGCGTGTAGTCGATGATGTCCTCGGCCTTGACGACCTCGCGGGCCACGTAATCGAGGTTGCCCAGGTGGTCGGCGAGCCCCATGTCGACGGCCTGCTGGCCCGTCCAGAACAGGCCGCTGAACGTGTCCGCCGTGGGCTTGAGGCGATCGCCCCGCCCTTTTTGCACCACGTGGATGAACTGCTGGTGGATCTGGTCGAGCATGGTCTGCGCATAGGTGCGCTGCTTCTCGGACATCGGGCTGAATGGATCGAGGAAGCCCTTGTTCTCGCCCGCCGTCAGCAGGCGGCGCTCCACGCCGAGCTTCTCCATCGTGCCGGTGAAGCCGAACCCGTCCATCAGCACGCCGATGCTGCCCACGATGCTGGCCTTGTCCACGAAGATCTGGTCGGCGCCGGCCGCGATGTAGTAGGCGGCCGACGCGCAGGTTTCCTCGACCACTGCATAGACGGGCTTGTTGTACTTGGCCTTGAGCCGGATGATCTCGTCGTTGATGATGCCGGCCTGCACGGGGCTGCCGCCCGGGGAGTTGATGAGCAGCACGACGGCCTGGGAGCCGGAATCCTCGAACGCGCTGCGCATGGCAGCGACCACGAATTCCGCGCTCGCCTCGGCACCGGACGCGATCTCGCCCTTGATGTCCACCACGGCCGTATGGGGCGTGCTTTTGCTGGGCGCCGCAACGTCGCGCGCAAGCAACACCCAGGCCACGGCGACCAGGAAAACCAGCCACGCCATGCGGGTGAAAACACGCCAGCGACGTGCGGAGCGCTGCTCGGCGAGGGTGGCGAATACGAGCTTTTCCAGCACGTCCCGCTCCCAGCCGGGGGCCTTCACGGTCGCGGACGGCGCATCTTTAGCTATATTTTCAGGAGCACTCTTGGCCCACAGATCAGGCGTGGGCGACGGATCAGCTTCCAGGCCGGAGGGTTCTTTCCGGGTCGGATCGGTCATGGGATGTCTCAAAATTCCACGGGTTGCAACTGGGACCCAGTATGCCAGCGCACCACTCCGGACTCTTCCGAAATTGCGATCTTCACGAGTCCGCCACGGCAGGGGCCGCCCGCGCATGCGCCGGTGTCGGGGCGGTAGGCCGCGCCGTGCGAGGCACAAAGCAGCCAGTTCCCGGTGTCATCGAAGAAGCGGTTGGGCTGCCAATCCATCTCCATGGGCACATGGGTGCACTGGTTCAGGTAGGCATGGACCTGCCCCTGGTAGCGGATGGCGAAGGCGCGGCAGGACTGCCCGGCCCACACGACATCGAATGGAACGGCGTCGCCGCCCTCCCGCAGGGCATCGCTCGGGCACAGGGGAATGGCCGGTCCCGGGGCGTCGGTCATGTTCGATCCTCCAGCAGCACACCGGGCAATCAGCCGTTGCGCACCAGCCAATCGTGCAGATCGGCCACGGAATGGGCGACATGCAGCGGCTCCAGCGCATGGAATCCGGAGGGCTCGTGCGCTCCGTAACTCACCCCCACGCTGGCGCAGCCGGCCGAGCGGGCCATCTGCAGGTCGTGGGTGGTGTCGCCGATCATCAGCAGCCGCTCGGGCGGCACGCCGAATTCCGCCATCAACTCGTGCAACATCAGGGGATGCGGCTTGCTGGCGGTTTCATCGGCCGTCCGGGAGCCGTCGAACATGCCCCGCAGCGAGACCGTGTGCAGGACTTCATCGAGCCCCCGCCGGCTCTTGCCGGTGGCCACGGCCAGCAGGTGGCCGGAGGCGCGCAGGTCCTCCAGCATCGGCAACACCCCCCCGAAGAGGCTCAGGTCGTTCTGGTGGCGCGCATAGTGGTAGCCGTAGCGGGCGCGCAACTCCGCATGCTTTTCGCGCGGCACGTGGGGGGCGGCATGCGCCAGCGCCTCCATCAGCCCCATGCCGATCACCCAGGCGGCGTCGCGGTCGCTGGGCACCTGCCCGCCCACGTCGCGCACGGCATCCTGGATGCAGCGCACGATGATGGCGGTGGAGTCGAACAGGGTCCCATCCCAGTCGAAGGCGATGAGATCGAAGCGGCGGGCACGGGTGGCGGACATGGAGCGGCGGGCGTCAGGTGGGAGCGGGAGCGGCGGGGAGGAAGCCGGACAGCTCCGCCGGCAGTTCGGCATGCAGTTCGATGCGCTCTCCGCTGGCGGGGTGGCTGAACTGTAACCGCCATGCATGCAGGAACATGCGACGCAGCCCGTGCTTCTGGACGCGGCGGTTCAGATCGAAGTCGCCATATTTGTCGTCGCCCACGATCGCGTGGCCCCGGCTGGCCAGGTGCACCCGGATCTGGTGGGTGCGGCCGGTCTTGATCGTCACCTCCAGCAGCGCCATGGCGGGCAGCCCCTCGGCCGGCCGGGCCGGCACGCGGCTGCGCACCTTGACCAGCGTGATGGAGCGCATGCCGTCGGGATCGTCCTCGGTGGTGACGCGCACCCGGCGCTCGCCGTCGGCCTGCAGGTATTTGTGCAGGGGCGCGTCGATGACCTTCAGGCGCTCCGGCCACTCACCCGCCACGAGGGCCAGGTAGGTCTTGCCGGTTTCGCGCTCCCGGAACTGGTCCTGAAGGTGCGTCAATGCGGAACGCTTCTTCGCCACCAGCAGGATGCCCGAGGTTTCCCGGTCCAGGCGATGCACCAGCTCCAGGAAGCGGGCCTGCGGGCGCGCCTGGCGCAGTTGCTCGATGACGCCGAAGCTCACGCCGCTGCCGCCGTGCACCGCCACGCCGGCGGGCTTGTCCAGGGCGATCAGGTGCTCGTCCTCCAGCAGCAGGGGAAACTCCCGGGCCGGCGCGGGCCGCTCCGCCCTGGCGGCCACCTTGTCGGAAATGCGCACCGGCGGCACACGGACGACGTCGCCTGCCTCGACGCGGGTATCGGCCGCGGCCCGCCCCTTGTTGATGCGGACCTCGCCGCTGCGGATGATGCGGTAGACGTGCGTCTTGGGCACGCCCTTCAGTTCGCGTATCAGAAAGTTATCCAGCCGCTGCCCCGCGGACTCGGCATCGACCTCCATCCAGCGCACGGCCACGGCAGCCGGTTCGGAGTCGGCGGGGGGACGGCCGGGCGCCGGTTTGGCCCCTATAATGTGTTTCACCTGTGCGACGTTGTGTAAGTGGTTGATTTGTCTGGAGTTTAGTCCACCCGACCCGACACGCCGCACAGGAAGGTCGATGCCAACGGGTGTCGTGCGCGCAGATTGCAGGCCGATTGCCTGCGAAGGCCCGCATGCCGCCCGGTCCGGCTGACAAATTGAAACACCCAAACGGAATCCCCAACCGGCAGGCCGCCTCTCCACGGAGATCGCCCCTGCCGCGGATCAAAGCGAAAACATGTTGGCGCTGATGGCTTGGATCATGGCACTGTGGCAGGGGCAGCAGCCCCTGGCGCGGGCCGTCCGCATGCCGCAGGCGCCCGCATGGCGTGCCCTGCCGGCGACATTCTTCCCGGCCAGAAAGCACGCTTCCTTCATCGCCCCCATCCACGCCCCACCACCCCGGCTGCCGAGCTAGTCAACAGCTTCGCGGCCGCCTGGCTTTCAGCGGCAATTCCCTTCGTTTCAGTGCGTCGGCCCTGGCATCCATGGCTCCTGAAGAGCCTGTGTCAACGGTTGAACCCGGGACGCATGCAGACCCTGTGCTGCGCGGCGTCCCGCACCCATACGAAGAAGGAAACGCATCATGAAGCGGATGCTCATCAATGCCACGCAGCCCGAAGAACGGCGCCTCGCCATCGTGGACGGCCAGAAGCTGCTGGACTACGAGATCGAGATCGAGGGACGCGAACAACGCAAGGGCAACATCTACAAGGCGGTCGTCACCCGCGTCGAGCCCAGCCTGGAAGCCTGCTTCGTGGATTACGGCGAGGACCGCCACGGCTTCCTGCCCTTCAAGGAAATCTCCCGCCAGTATTTCGCCGAGGGCGTCTCGCCCAGCCAGGCCCGCATCAACGACGTGATCCGCGAAGGCCAGGAACTGCTGGTCCAGGTCGAGAAGGAAGAACGCGGCAACAAGGGCGCGGCCCTGACCACCTTCGTGTCGCTGGCCGGCCGCTACGTGGTGCTGATGCCCAACAACCCGCGCGGCGGCGGCGTGTCGCGCCGCATCGAGGGCGAGGACCGCGCCGAGCTCAAGGAGGCGATGGACCAGCTCGAGTACCCGAAGGGCATGAGCATCATCGCGCGCACCGCCGGCATCGGCCGCTCGGCGCCCGAGCTGCAATGGGACCTGAACTACCTGCTCAAGCTCTGGACCGCCATCGACGGCGCCGCCAGGGGCGGCAAGGGTGCCTTCCTGATCTACCAGGAGTCCTCGCTGGTGATCCGCGCGATCCGCGACTACTTCAACAACGACATCGGCGACATCCTCATCGATACGGACGACATCTATGAACAGGCACAGCAGTTCATGTCGCACGTCATGCCCGAGCATGCCGCCAAGGTCAAGCGATACCGCGACGACGCTGCGCTGTTCAGCCGCTTCCAGATCGAGCACCAGATCGAATCCGCCTACGCGCGCACCGTGACCCTGCCCTCCGGCGGCGCCATCGTGATCGACCACACGGAAGCGCTGGTGTCCGTGGACGTGAACTCGGCCCGCGCCATCAAGGGCGGCGACATCGAGGAAACCGCCACCCGCACCAACCTGGAAGCCGCCGACGAGGTGGCCCGCCAGATGCGCCTGCGCGACCTGGGCGGCCTGATCGTGATCGACTTCATCGACATGGAGGAGAGCAAGAACCGCCGCGAGGTCGAGAACCGCCTGCGCGACGCGCTGCGCCAGGACCGCGCCCGCGTGCAGTTCGGCACGATCAGCAAGTTCGGCCTCATGGAAATGAGCCGCCAGCGCCTCAAGCCCTCGCTGAGCGAAGGCGCGCACATCCGCTGCCCGCGCTGCGACGGCACGGGCCACGTGCGCGACACGGAAGGCTTCTCGCTGCAGATCCTGCGCATGATCCAGGAAGAGTCCATGAAGGACAACACGGCCGCCGTGCACTGCCAGGTGCCGGTGGAGGTGGCCTCGTTCCTGCTCAACGAGAAGCGCACAGAGATCGCCAAGATCGAACTCAAGCAGCGCGTGAGCGTGCTCATGGTTCCCAACAAGACCATGGAGACGCCCAAGTACAAGCTCGAGCGCCTGAAGCACGACGACCCGCGCCTGGACCACATCGCCGCGAGCTACAAGCTGGCCGAGGAGATGGAGGACCCGACCACGGTGACGCGCCGCTCCCAGGAGCCGACGAACAAGCAGACCCCGGTGATCAAGGGCGTTCTGCCCGATGCGCCGGCCCCGGTCGCCGAGCCGCGCCCCGAAACGCAGCGCACGGCGGGCGCACGCAACGGCGCGCACGCGGCCGCCGCGCCCGCCCCGGCACAGGCGCCTGCACCGGCCCCTGCGCCGGCACCGGCTGCGCCCCAGGAACAGGGCTTCTTCGCATGGCTCAAGAGCCTCTTCGGCTTCGGACCGCGCCCCGCTCCGGCACCGGTGTCTGCGCCGGCCGCTGCGCCGGCCCCCGCGCCTGCCGCCGATGCCCCGCGTGACGGACGCCGTGGAGGCCGGCGCGGAGGACGCGACGGCAACGGCGGCGGCCGTGACGGGCAGCGCGAGAACGGTGCCGCGGAAGGCCGAGGACGCCGTGGCGAGCGCGGAGAGCGCCCCGATCGCGCCGAAGGCGAAGCGCCGCGCAACGGCCGGGGCCCGCGCGATGCCGAGGGCCGCGAAGGCCGGCCGGCACGGGAGCGCGATCGCGACCGCGAAGGCGGCCGCGAGAACGGACGCGATGCATCCGGTCGTGCCGAAGGAGAATCCGCGCCCCGCAATGGCCGTGAAGGCCGCGAAGGCGGCCGTGGCCGCGAGCGCCGGGAGGCCGGGGACGCACCGCGTCAGCAGCCGCTGGGCACTGACGCCGGCATGGCGGCGGTGGCTCCGGACGTCGGCATCGAAGGCCAGGGTGCCGCACCGCAGGAGCGTGGCGAGCGGGGTCCTCGCAACGGCGAGCGACGTGAACGCCGTGAACGCGGCGGCGACCGCCGTCCGCGCGGAGAAGAAGGCCAGGCCGAGTTCGTGGACACGTCCCCGATGGCCTCGCTGCCCGATCTGGACCTGACCGGCGGAGAAGCCGGCAGCCCGGCCGCGGACTCCGCTCAGGGCGAGGAGCCGCGCCGCGAGCGCCGGTCGCGCGACCGCTACGGGCGTGACCGCCGGGAGCGTGCGCCGCGTGAAGGCGCCGAGGCGGAAGCCGCACCGGTGGCCGAATCCACCACGGCACAGGCTGTGCAGGACGTGGGCGGCGAAAGCCCTGCCCAGGAAGCGCCGCGCCGCAGCTACTTCAGCCAGGGAGGCGGCGCACCGGTGCCCACCGGCGCGCCGGTGGCATCCGAAGCCTCGCACAGCGAAACCCCTGCGGAACCCGCGCAGGCACCGGCAAGCACCCCGGTGGCAGCGCCGGCACCTGCCGCAGTTGCACCCGTGGCAACGGCCCCTGCGCCCGCCCCGGTCGCCGCGCCAGCGCCTGCACCGGCCGCAGCCGCGGCCGTGCCGGGGCTGCCACGCGTGCAGGCCTTCCAGCTGCCGGTGGATGAGTTGAACCGGATCGCCGAAAGCTCGGGCCTGCAGTGGGTGAACTCCGATGCGGAGAAGATCGCCGCCGCGCAGGCAGCGATCGCCGCGGAGCCCCGCCCGGTGCATGTGCCGCGCGAACGGCCTCCGGCCGTCGTGCTGGATGAAGGTCCGCTGGTGCTCGTGGAGACCCGCCGCGACCTGCGCGACCTGAAGCTGCCGTTCGAACAGCAGCCTTCGTCCGTCGCCTGACGGAACCGGACGGCCGGCGGCGCCATGTGCATGGCGCCGCCGGCCGTCCGCATTTTTTTCCGCACCATCCGTTCGCCCCGAGGGAATCCGCACCGATGCTGTTCCTGCTGTCTCCTGCCAAATCCCTGGATTACGACACCCCCCTGCCGCCAGGCCTGGCCCACACCCTTCCCCCTTTCATTTCTGAATCAACGCAGCTCATCGGCGTGCTGCGCGAGAAGTCTCCGCAGGAGCTCGCGTCCCTGATGGACATCAGCGACGCGCTGGCCGGGCTCAATGCCGCGCGTTATGCTGCATGGTCGCCGCGGTTCACGGCCGAGAACGCCCGCCAGGCGCTCTTCGCGTTCAATGGCGATGTCTATGAGGGCCTGGACGCCCACAGCCTGGACGGCGACGGGTTGCGCTGGGCACAGGACCACGTTGCCATCCTGAGCGGCCTCTACGGCGTGCTTCGGCCCCTCGACCGGATGCAGCCCTATCGCCTGGAAATGGGCACGCGGCTGGCCACGGAGGCCGGCGCCAACCTCTACCGGTTCTGGGGAAGGCGCATCGCCGACCACCTGAACCAGCGCCTCGCGGCCGACGCCACGCCGGTGGTGGTGAACCTCGCGTCCCAGGAGTACTTCAAGTCCGTGGACACCGCGGTTCTGAAGGCCCGCGTGATCGAATGCGTGTTCGAGGACTGGAAGGGCGGCCGCTACAAGATCATCAGCTTCCATGCCAAGCGCGCGCGCGGGCTGATGGCGCGCTATGCCATCCAGCACCGCGTGGTGGCGCCCCGCCAGCTGGAAGGGTTCGATCTCGAAGGCTATGCGTTCGACGCATCCGCCTCGGCGCAGGACCGCCTCGTCTTCCGCCGCAAGGACGCCGGCTGAGGCGTGCCCTAAAAACCGCACTCGGCGGCCGTGTTTGGCACGGGGGTTAACGTACCCGACTGCCGATGGCTGCTTCCCCATCCACTTTCCCGACCGAACACATGTCCGCCAACCGCCCCCTCGCAGCGCGCGCCGACACGGACGCCGCCCTCTCCCAATCCATCACGCCGGAACTGCGCACCTGGATCGTCGCGCAGGCGCAGGCAGGCTTCGGTGCGCCCGCCGTGCTGCAATCCATGCTCGACGCTGGCTGGAGCGAGGACGTGGCCACCTATGCGATGGAACACGTATTGCGCGAACACCTGGACACGCTGGCGGTGCAGCAGGGCCACCCGGCAGCCTCGCGCGTGCCCGAGCCGGACCTGGCGGAATCCCCCGGCAGCATCGACGTCGGCGACCGCCGCGTGGACGTGCTCATGGCCATGGCCCAGCCGCGCGTGGTGCTGTTCGGCAACCTGCTGTCGCCGGAGGAATGCGACGCCATCATCGATGCGGCACGCCCCCGGATGGCCCGGTCGCTCACCGTCGCCACGCGCACGGGCGGCGAGGAAGTCAACGACGACCGCACCAGCAACGGCATGTTCTTCCAGCGCGAAGAAAACCCCATGGTGGCACGGCTGGAGGCGCGCATCGCCCGGCTGGTGAACTGGCCCCTGGAGAACGGCGAGGGCCTGCAGGTGCTGCACTACCGGCCCGGCGCCGAATACAAGCCCCACTACGACTACTTCGACCCCGCGGAGCCCGGCACGCCGACCATCCTGCGCCGGGGCGGACAGCGGGTGGCCACGATCGTCATCTACCTCAACGATCCGGAAAAGGGCGGTGGCACCACCTTCCCCGACGTACATCTGGAAGTGGCTCCGCGCCGCGGGAACGCGGTGTTCTTCAGCTACGAGCGCCCCCACCCTTCCACGCGCACGCTCCATGGCGGAGCCCCCGTCGTCGCCGGCGACAAATGGATCGCCACGAAGTGGCTGCGCGAGCGGCGCTTCGAATGACGCCTGCGAACACACCATGAATACTCCCGACCAATCCCAGCTGGGCCGTGTCTCCGGCTACGCCGACCAGTACGACGCCTCGCTGCTGTTCCCCCTGCCCCGCCAGCCCAAGCGCGACGAGATCGGCGTGACGGGCGCCCCGCCCTTTTTCGGGGCGGACCTGTGGACCGCGTTCGAACTGTCGTGGCTGAACCTGCGCGGCAAGCCGCAGGTCGCGCTCGCGCACATCACCGTTCCCTGCGAGACGCCCAACATCATCGAGAGCAAGTCGTTCAAGCTCTACCTGAACAGCTTCAACAACACGCGATTCGCGGATGCCGCGGAAGTACAGGCGCGCATCCGGACGGACATCAGCGAGGCCGCATGGCGCGGTTCGGACCGCCAGGCGACCGTGGGCGTGAAACTGGTGCTGCCCGAGATGTTCGACCGCGAGCCCGTGCAGGAGCTCGACGGCCTGCTGCTGGACCGCCTGGACGTGGAGTGCACGCACTACAGCCCCGCGCCGGAGTTGCTGCATGCGAACCACGGCGAGGCCCCCGTCACGGAAACGCTCACCAGCCACCTGCTCAAGAGCAATTGCCTGGTGACCGGGCAGCCGGACTGGGGCAGCGTGCGCATCCAGTACAGCGGCGCCCAGATCGACCAGGCCGGCCTGCTGCAGTACCTGGTCAGTTTCCGCAACCACAACGAGTTCCATGAACAGTGCGTGGAGCGCATCTTCATGGACCTGTGGACGCGCTGCCGCCCGATCAAGCTGTCGGTGTATGCACGCTACACCCGGCGCGGCGGGCTGGACATCAACCCGCTGCGCACCAGCCATCCCCAGGCACTGCCCGCCAATATCCGCACGGCGCGGCAGTAGGGTCAGTCCCCGGCACGCCGCAGTTGCTCGAGCCGCGCGGCGATGGCATCGACGTCGAGCGCATCCTCGGCATGGGCCAGGTAGGTTTCGAGGTCCGACACCGCCCCTTCCGCATGGCCCAGTTCGGCCCGCGCCAGGCCGCGGTCCCGCCATTCGCCCCAGGCATCGGGCAGCAGGAGCACCAGCCGCTCCTGCACGGCCGCGAGGCGCACCCAGTCCTGCTGCGACCGGTGGATTTCCTTCAGGTTGCGCAGCATGCGCGCGATGACCTCGCGGGCCGGGGCGGCCTGCAGATAGAGCCCCAGGGGCACCTCGAAATCGTCCACCAGGCCGCTGCGCCGCCGGAACGGCTCCAGCCGCTCGGCCAGGTCTTCGCGGGACAGGGACTGGCCGGTGGTCGGGTCCAGCACCACCTGTCCGCGCGGCAGCAGCACCTTGACCATGAAATGCCCGGGAAACGAGATGCCCCGCGCATGCAGCCCCAGACCCTGCGCCAGTTCCATCCACAGCACGGCCAGGGAAATCGGGATGCCCCGGCGCGTGCGCAGCACGGCGTTCAGATAGCTGTTGTCCGGGTCGTAGTAATTGTTGACGTTGCCGCCGAAGCCCAGGTCGTGGAAGAAGAACTGGTTGAGCGACCGCAGCCGCTGCAGGGACGAGGCGTCCTCCGGCAACCGGCGGCGCACGCGCGCCAGCAACTGGTCCATGTCACCCAGCAACTGCTGCACGTCGAATTCGGGGTATTCGTCGTGGGCGATGCAGGCCGCGGCTTCCAGCAAGGGGAATTGTTCGTCGCTCTGCACGAGGGCGGCGAAGTATTCGAGCGGTGTCGGGAGGGAATAGCTCAGAGCCATGCCAGTGGTTGTACGGGCGTGCGCCGGGGGGCGTCAAGCAGACGCATTCCACGCATTGGTAAATTTTTTGTCGGGGTTCAGCGGCGCAGCAGCTGGCGCAGCTTCATCCCCGCCGCCCACAGCGCGCCGAAATACAGCAACGCCGCCCCCGCCAGGAACACCGCGAGCCATCCCACGCGCTGTGCCTCGTGGGCCCGCATAGCGATCCAGTCGATGTACCGGCTGGCCCAGATCAGGAAAATCGCCAGCAGGGCGCTGGCCGCCACGACCTGCAGCAACAGGCGTCCCCAGCCGGGCTGCGGCTGGAAGCTGCCGCGGCGCAGCAAACCCACCAGCAGCCACAGGGCATTCACCAGCGCGCCCAGCCCGATGGACAGCGCCAGGCCCGCGTGTTCCAGCGTCGGCACCAGGACGGCGTTGAGCAGCTGGGTCACGCACAGCACGGCCACCGCGATGCGCACGGGAGTGCGGATGTCCTGGCTGGCGTAATAGCCGGGAGCGAGCACCTTGATGGCGACGAGCCCCAGCAACCCCACGCCGTAGCCTGCGAGCGCCAGGGCGATCTGCCCTACGTCGCCATCGTGCAGCGCACCATGGTGGAACAGCGTGGCCACCAGCGGCTGTGCGAAGGTGAGCAGGGCCACGGCGCACGGAACGGACAGCACCACCACGATGCGCAGGCCCCAGTCCAGCATGGCGGAGTAGCGCTGCGCGTCGCCGGCGGCACGGGCGGCCGCCAGTTGCGGCGTGAGCACCACGCCCAGGGCGACGCCCAGCAGCGAGGTGGGGAACTCCATCAGGCGGTCCGCGTAGAACAGCCAGGTGACGCTGCCCGGTGCCAGGTAGGAGGCGATCTGCGTGTTGATCATCAGGGAGATCTGCGCCACGCCCACGCCCAGCAGCGCGGGCCCCATGAGCACGAGGATGCGCCTCACCCCGGGTGCCTGCCAGGCGGTCCGGATCGCGCCGGGGGACATGCCGATGCGCGGCAGCAGCCGCAGCCGGTGCAGCGCCGGCAGTTGCACGGCCAGTTGCGCAATGCCGCCCAGCATCACGCCTCCCGCCATCGCGTAGATGGGCTCGATGCCGCGCGCTGCCAGTTGCGGTGCACCCAGCCACGCGGCCAGGATCATGCAGAGATTGAGCAGCACCGGCGTGGCCGCCGGCACGGCGAAGCGCTTCCACGTATTGAGCACCCCAGCAGACAGCGCCACCAGCGACATGAAGCCGATGTAGGGGAACATCCAGCGCGTCATCAGCACGGCCGCGCCGTAGCCCTCGGGGTTCTGCCGCAGGCCGCTGGCCAGGAGCCAGACCAGCAGCGGCGCGCCCAGCACGCCCGCCATGCAGGTGAACAGCAGCACCCAGAAGAGCGCGGTGGCCACGCTCGAGATCAGCGCACGCGTGGCGTCCTCGCCGTGCTGCGCCCGGTGCGTGGCCAGCACGGGAACGAAGGCCTGGCTGAACGCCCCTTCGGCGAAGAGGCGGCGGAACAGGTTGGGAATGCGGAAGGCGACGTTGAAGGCGTCGGTGAGCGCACTGGCGCCGAACATCGATGCCATGAGCAGGTCGCGCGCCAGCCCCGTCACGCGGGAGGCCAGGGTCAGCAGAGAGACGGTGGAGGCGGCTTTGAACAGGGACACGGGCAGGAGTGTATGCGCTGCGCAGCACGGCCTGCGGCCCCGCAGCAGAGGCGGGGAAGGCGCCCGGGGCCGCCTGGGCTATAATCGCCGGCTTTGCTGACATCATCCTCAGACACTTAAGGAATCCATCATGGCATCTGCCAAGCCCAAGAAAAAGAACCCCCGCCTCGCCTCCGGCCGCAAGCGCGCGCGCCAGGACGTGAAGCTGAACGCGGCCAACACCTCGCTGCGCTCGAAGTACCGCACCGCCGTCAAGAACGTCGAGAAGGCCGTCCTGGCCGGCGACAAGACGAAGGCATCCGAACTGTTCGCGAAGATGCAGTCCGTGGTCGACACGATCGCCGACAAGGGCATCTTCCACAAGAACAAGGCCGCTCGCGACAAGAGCCGCCTGTCCGCCAAGGTGAAAGCCCTGGCACTGGCCGCCTGACCCTCTTCAGGCAAAACAGCCCGGGTGGCCCTGCCGCCCGCCGTTTGCAACGGGTGCGCTGTCAGCAAGAAACGGAAAACCGCCTTCGGGCGGTTTTTTCGTTTCCGGGCTCCCTGTCGCTGGCTCGCAAGTGGCGCAGCACGCGGACCATTCCCGGAACTTCGTACTTCAATACCATGCCCTGGGAAAACGAAGCTTGATTTTTGCAAAGGTTTTCTCTTTGATGGGAGAATCCCGCTTCCAAAAATTCCTGTTCTCCGGTAATGCCGCCCGATCTGCCCATCCCTGAGGGCAGGCCTTTTCCGCGCGCTGCCTTCGTGTTCCATGAAAAAGACGATCAAAGCCTTGTCCGGCGCCGTGCTGGTGCTCGCCCTGGCCGCTGTACTGTTTCTGTACTGGCCCCTCTTCCCCCGCTCCGTCCCTCCTGCCGAGAACGACCAGCCCATCGATGTGGTGATGGTCGGTGCCGGCACCATGAGCACCACGCTGGCCACCTACCTGCAGGAGCTGCAGCCCGACTGGAAAATCCAGGTCTTCGAGCGCCTGGACGGCGTGGCCCTGGAAAGCTCCAACGGCTGGAACAACGCAGGCACCGGGCATTCGGGCTTCGCGGAACTGAACTACACCCCCCAGCTTCCCGACGGCTCCATCGAAACCAAGCGCGCCGTGGGCATCGCGGAGCAGTTCGAGGTGTCGCGCCAGTTCTGGGCGCACCAGATCGGCCGGGGCGCCATGCAGGCGCCGGGCACCTTCATCAACCCGACGCCGCACATGAGCTTCGTCTGGGGGGATGACAACATCGCCTACCTGCGCAAGCGGCATGCCGCGCTGGTCCGCAACCCGCTCTTCTACGGCATGCAGTACTCGGAGGACCAGGCCCAGATCCGGAAATGGGCTCCGCTGATGATCGAGGGCCGCGATCCGGCCCAGAAGGTCGCCGCCACCTACATGCCCCTGGGCACCGACGTGAACTACGGCGCAGTGACGAACCAGCTCATGGCGGGCCTGCGCAAAAGCCCGAATTTCACGCTGAGCCTGCAGCACGAAGTGCGCGCGCTGCGCCAGAACGCCGACAAGACCTGGAACGTGACCGTGGCCCAGTTGGCCGAGGGCGGCAAGGAAAAGACCGTCAAGGCCCGCTTCGTCTTCGTGGGCGCCGGCGGTGCGGCCCTCAAGCTGCTGCAGGCATCGGGCATTCCCGAGTCGAAGAACTACGCGGGCTTCCCCGTGGGCGGGCAGTTCCTCGCCACCGAGAACCCCGAACTCACCGCGCGCCATGACGTGAAGGCCTACGGCATCGCCTCGACCGGCTCCCCGCCGATGTCGGTCCCGCACATGGATGCACGCAACCTGGACGGCAAGCCGGTCGTGCTCTTCGGCCCCTTCGCCCTGGCCACCACGAAGTTCCTCAAGAACGGCTCCTGGTTCGACCTGTTCTCCTCCGTCACGCACGACAACCTCGTGGGCATGCTGCGCGTGGGCATCCACAACCTCGACCTCGTGAAATACCTGCTGCAGCAGGCGGAACTCACCGACGAGGACCGCTACAAGGAACTGCAGGCCTACTTCCCGCAGGCCAGGCGCGAGGACTGGCGCCTGGTGACCGCCGGGCAGCGCGTGCAGGTGATCAAGCGCGACCCGGAAAAGGGTGCCGTGCTGCAGTTCGGCACGGAGATCGTGACCGACGCCGACGGCACCATCGCGGCCCTGATGGGCGCCTCTCCCGGCGCATCGACGGCGCCCTACATCATGCTGAACCTGATGGCCAAGGCGTTCCCCCGGCAGATGGCGGACGCCGGCTGGAAGCCACGCCTGCAGCAGATCATCCCGTCGTATGGACGCAAGATCAACGACAGCGCCGCCACGACCAACGAGATCCGGCGCATGACCAGCACGGCCCTGCACCTGCCCTACCTGGATGTTCCGGCCGATCTCTCCCCATCCGCCACGCAGCCGGCAGCGCCTGCCGCCGCAGCACCGGCCGCTCCGCGCAGCCTGAACAAGGAAATGCAGGCACTCTGAGGCCATGCCCAGGCGTACCGCCTGAGCCGCGCTGGATGGCAATGCCGTCAGCGCGGCTTTTTTGATGGGTGGAGGGCCGGGGGGCGGCTAGCGGCGCAGGAACAAAACCATGGGTGCCGATCCGATGGCCGGCAGTCGTGCCCGGTGCGCAAGCACGGCGGGCCAGGACAGCGCTCAGGCCTTGCCGGGAGCGGGCGCGCCGTCCGGCAGCAGGCAGGCCTCGGCCACCTGCAGGCCATTGTCGCGTGCGAAATTCATGACGAAATCCCAGGCCATGGGCTCATGCGTCTGCAGGTCGCGGTGGACCACCACGCATTTCACGCCATTCATGGTGGTGGGCACGCACCAGGGGGAATAGCTCAGGTGGCTGCCGGGCCGCGCGCCGCCGGGCCGAAACTGGCTCATGACGCCCGCCAGGCGCTCGGCCCAGTCGCTGGGGCGGAAGGTTTTCCCGTCGTGGGTGATGCCTTGGATGAAGACTTCTTTCGAGTTGGGGGAAACCATGGGGGATCGGGGGGTCGTGGAGGGAAGTCGCCGCAGGATCGCCGCCAGGCGCTACTGACCAGCATTCTAACTCTTATATAAGAGCTACCCACCCCAAAGACCCTGGCGTTCCCGGCGGCTCGCATGGCTGTGATGCGCAATCGGCAATGGCACCGTCATGCCCTGCACCTAGAATCGTGCTTCGCGCGCCGGCCGGCCTTCTCCCCGGACCGGCGCATTCTTTCCCGATACGCATTGAACGCCTGGAGATTTCTGCATGAGCGCTTCCGCCCAGCCCGCCTCGCCCCACGTGATGAACACCTACGGCCGCCTGCCGATCGCGCTCGAGCGAGGCCAGGGCTGCAGGGTCTGGGACGTGAACGGCAAGCAGTACCTCGACGCGCTGGGCGGCATCGCAGTGAACACGCTGGGCCACAACCATGCAAAGCTCGTGCCGGCGCTGCAGGAGCAGGTGGCCAAGCTGATCCACAGCTCCAACTACTACCACGTTCCCCTGCAGGAGCAGCTCGCCGCCCAGCTGGTGGAACGCTCCGGCATGACGAACGTGTTCTTCTGCAATTCCGGGCTGGAGGCCAACGAGGCCGCGCTCAAGCTGGCACGCAAGTACGGCCACGACAAGGGCATCGAGCGCCCGCAGATCGTGGTCTATGAAAAGGCCTTCCACGGCCGCTCCATCGCCACCCTGTCGGCCACCGGCAACCCGAAGGTGCAGGCCGGCTTCGGCCCGCTGGTCGAAGGCTTCATCCGCGTGCCGATGAACGACATCGAGGCCATCCGCAAGGCCACTGAAGGCAACCCGGACGTGGTGGCCGTGTTCTTCGAGACCATCCAGGGCGAAGGCGGCGTGAACCCCATGCGCATCGAGTACCTGCAGCAACTGCGGCAGCTCTGCGACGAGCGCGGCTGGCTGATGATGATCGACGAGGTGCAGTGCGGCATGGGCCGCACCGGCAAGTGGTTCGCGCACCAGTGGGCCGGCATCGTGCCGGACGTGATGCCGCTGGCCAAGGGCCTGGGCTCGGGCGTGCCGATCGGCGCGGTGGTGGCGGGCCCCAAGGCCGCGAACATCTTCGCGCCCGGCAACCACGGCACGACCTTCGGCGGCAACCCGCTGGCCATGCGGGCCGGCGTGGAAACCATCCGCATCATGGAGGAAGACGGCCTGCTGCAGAACGCGGCCGACGTGGGCGCGCACCTGAAGGCGGCGCTGCAGCGCGAGCTGGGCGGGCTGCCCGGCGTGAAGGAGATCCGCGGCCAGGGCCTGATGCTGGGCATCGAGCTCGACCGGCCGTGCGGCGTGCTGGTGGGCCGTGCCGCCGAAGCCGGCCTGCTGCTGTCCGTCACCGCGGACAGCGTGATCCGCATGGTGCCCGCGCTCATCCTCACGCGCGAAGAGGCCGACGAGATCGTGTCCCTGCTCGCCCCGCTGGTCAAGGCCTTCCTGGCCGAATGAAAGCCGTCTCCGACATGAAGCACTACCTGCAATTCAAGGACCTCTCCGCCCAGGATTACGCCTACCTGTTCGAGCGCGCGGCGGTCATCAAGGGCAAGTTCAAGCGCTACGAGAAGCACCATCCGCTCACGGACCGCACGCTGGCCATGATCTTCGAGAAGGCCAGCACGCGCACGCGCGTGAGCTTCGAGGCCGGCATGTACCAGCTCGGCGGCAGCGTGGTGCACCTCACCACGGGCGACAGCCAGCTCGGACGTGCCGAGCCCATCGAGGACAGCGCCAAGGTCATCAGCCGCATGGTGGACCTGGTGATGATCCGCACCTACGAGCAGACCAAGATCGAGCGCTTCGCGGCGCATTCGCGGGTGCCGGTCATCAACGGCCTCACCAACGAATTCCACCCCTGCCAGATCCTGGCCGACATCTTCACGTTCATTGAGCACCGCGGCTCCATCCAGGGCAGGACGGTGGCCTGGGTGGGCGACGGCAACAACATGGCCAACACCTGGCTGCAGGCGGCCGAGCTCCTGGGCTTCACGGTGCACGTGAGCACGCCCTCGGGCTACGAAGTGGACAGCCGCATCGCAGGCGTGGCGGCCGGCTCGCACTACAAGGTGTTCAGCGACCCGCTGGAGGCCTGCCGCAGCGCCGACCTCATCACCACCGACGTGTGGACCAGCATGGGCTACGAGGCCGAGAACGAGGCCCGCAAGAAGGCATTCGCCGACTGGTGCGTGGACGCCGAGATGATGGCTGCGGCGCGCCCGGACGCGCTGTTCATGCACTGCCTGCCGGCGCACCGCGGCGAGGAAGTGGAGGCCGACGTGATCGATGGCCCGCAATCCGTCGTGTGGGACGAGGCGGAGAACCGCATGCACGTGCAGAAGGCGCTGATGGAATACCTGCTGCTGGGCCGGATGGCCTGAAAGCGCCTGCCCCGCGGCCAGGCCTGCGCCATGGATGCCCGCCATGATGCCGTGCCGGCCCTGCTGGCCCGCTGGGAAGCACTGGGCCGGTCGCTGTCCCGGCATGGGCCCGCCTGGATGGCGGAAGGAAGGCGTCTGCTGCGCCACTGGTCGTTCTGGCCCCGCGCCTACCACGACACCCATCACCTGCGTGCCTGCCTGGACCACTGGGAGGCAGCGCGCGATCCTGCCGGGCCTCAGCCCATGGAGGACCCGGAGGCCATCGCCCTCGCCCTCTGGTTCCACGACGCCGTCTATTGGCCCTGGTCGGGCCGCAACGAGGAACGCAGCGCGCGCTGGGCAGGCCGCTTCCTGCAGGGCCAGGGCCTGGGCACCGCACGGGTGGAGACCGTGGAGCGGCACATCCTGGCGACGCTCCATGGAGCGGAACCGCATCCCGCTGGAGATGCCTGCTGGGTGGTGGACATCGACCTTGCCATCCTCGGGCAGCCTCCGGCGGTCTATGCCGAATTCGAGCGCAACGTGCGGCGCGAATACCGGTTCGTGCGCTGGCCGCGTTACCAGGCGGGGCGCTGCGCGGTCCTGCGGTCGTTCCTGGAGCGGCCGGCCCTGTATGCCACGCCCTGGTTCCGCGAGCGCTACGAGGTCCAGGCGCGGGAAAATCTGCGGCATGCGCTGGAGGTGCTGGGTGCGGGAAAGACTTTCTAGGAAGCAAGGATCCAGGCCCGCCAACAACGGCGACGGATTCACGGCAATGAAGATGCGTTTCATCACATTCACGGCCATCGCAGCCATGTCCTTCGGCACGGCGCCTGCCGCAGGCCGGCCCATCCAGGAATTCTGGCGACCGCAGCATGTCCGCCAGGTCACCATCGACCAGCCCGCAGCCCGCAGCTTCGGCCAGGGCCAATGCAGCCACCTGGTGCTCGACGAAAAGCGGCTGCGGTTTTTCCTGGCGCACGCCCACGCGGGCACCCCGGAGCGCTACGACCAGGAGATGCTTGCCGATGACTGCAATGCCGAAGGCAGAGTGGAATTGAAGGACGGACGGCGGTTCAAGGTCTCCATCGACAACTGGACCGGCTGGGGCTCCATCAGCGATGACCGGAGCACGCAGTTCCTTTACTGCCGCAGCTGCACGGATATCCTGGAGCCGGGTTTCGGGTTCCAGCCGACCGGCCACCGGGGAAGCGGCCGCAGGGATTGAGGCCCGCAGACAGGAGCCAGGAGCCGCAGGCTCAAGAAGAGGAGGAGCCCTGCTGCGGCCGGGAAACCCCTGCGCCCTGGCTGCGCACCGGGGGATGGAACACCACCGGCTGCCCGTCGCCGCTGCCGGCCTGCGGCGACGAGGTCGCGCAGCCGCCACCGCCACTGCTTCCGCAGCTGTCGCAGCCTCCGCAACCGGACGATGCCGCCAGCGCAGGGTGGACGCCGCCCAGGCGGGCGCGCCAGCGCGCG
Source organism: Acidovorax sacchari (assembly GCF_042847045.1). NCBI lineage: Bacteria > Pseudomonadati > Pseudomonadota > Betaproteobacteria > Burkholderiales > Comamonadaceae > Acidovorax > Acidovorax sacchari. The sequence goes on along the minus strand of NZ_AP035783.1, from coordinate 1,340,536 downwards.
GGCATCCACTTCCAGGCGACATAGGCCGCGGCCAGGGCCACGGCCGCCGCGACGATCCATTCCTGCGATGTCATGTTCATCCACCTCCGGAGGTCAGGGCGAGCGCCACGCGGTAGGTGACTAAGCTCGCGGCATAGGCCAGCGCGAACAGGTAGGCCGCCATGATGATCGGATAGCGCCAGCTGTTGGTTTCACGCCGCACGGCGGCGATGGTGGAGATGCACTGGGGTGCGAACACGAACCACACGAGCAGCGACAGCGCCGTCGCGAGCGACCAGGTCTGCCCGATCAGCGTGCCCAGTTGCGCAGCTGCCTCCTCGCCCGTGGCCGACAGCGCATAGACGGTGCCGAGCGCGCTCACGGCGACTTCGCGTGCGGCCATGCCGGGCACGAGGGCGATCGCGATCTGCCAGTTGAAGCCGATGGGTGCGACCAGGGGCTCCAGGAAGGCGCCGATGCGGCCGGCGAAGCTGTAGCCGATGGCGGCACCCGTGGCGCCGTCCGGCGGCGCCGGATAGCTGGAGAGGAACCACAGCAGGATGGTCACCGCCAGGATGATGCCGCCCACGCGCTTGAGGAAGATCATCGCGCGCTCGTAGAGGCCCTGCGCCAGGCCGCGCAGGCTGGGCCAGCGGTAGGCGGGCAGTTCCATGAGCAGCGGTGTCGCACCCTGCTGGCGCCGTGCCAGGCGGGCCACGGCCGCCACGGCCATGGCGCTCACGATGCCGCCGGCATACAGCGCGAACAGCACCAGACCCTGGAGGTTGAAAATACCGGCCACCGCGCGCTCGGGAATGAACGCGCCGATCAGCAAGGCATAGACCGGCAGCCGCGCCGAGCAGGTCATGAGCGGTGCGATCATGATGGTCACCAGCCGGTCGCGCCAGTGGGTGATCGAGCGCGTGGCCATCACGCCCGGAACGGCGCAGGCGAAGCTGGAGAGCAGCGGGATGAAGGACCGCCCCGACAGGCCGACCGTGCCCATGACGCGGTCCAGCAGGAACGCGGCGCGCGGCAGGTAGCCGGAATCCTCCAGCGCGAGGATGAAGAGGAACAGGATCAGGATCTGCGGCAGGAAGACCAGCACGCCCCCGGTGCCGGCCAGGATGCCGTCGGTGAGCAGGCTGCGCAGCGGCCCTTCGGCCATGTGGGCGTTGACCCAGCCCGACAGCGCCGACACGCCGTCCTCGATGAGGCCCTTGGGGGCCTCGGCCCAGCTGAAGACGGCCTGGAACATGAGGAACAGGGTCACGGCCAGGAGCACGAGGCCCCAGAACGGATGCAGTACCACCGCGTCGATGCGGTCGTCCGCGAGCAGGCTGGCGGCCGCGGGCTCGCGCACGGCCACCGACATGATCCGGCGCACTTCCTGGTGCAGCTGCATCGCGCGCTCGGACGCGGAAGCCGGGCCCTCCGCCGCGGCCGCGGGGGCCGTGGGCAGCGGTGGCGTGGCCGTATCCAGCCAGCCCAGCAGTTCCCGAGCGCCGTCGCTGCGCACGCCGACCGTGGAGATCACCGGCATGCCGAGTTCCCGCGACAGCGCCTCGCGGTCGATGGAGATGCCCTGGCGCTCGGCCATGTCGCTCATGTTGAGCGCCAGCACCATGGGCAGGCCGAGCGCGCGGGCTTCCAGCACCAGCCGCAGATTGAGCCGCAGGTGCGTGGCATCGGTCACGCACACGAGCAGGTCGGGCAGGGACTCGCCCGCGCGCCGTCCGGTGACGATGTCGCGCGTGACGGCTTCGTCGAGGCTGTGGGCGTTCAGGCTGTAGGCACCTGGCAGGTCGAGCACGCGCACGCGCCGCCCGCCCGCCGTCTGCAGGTGGCCTTCCTTGCGCTCCACGGTCACGCCCGCGTAGTTGGCGACCTTCTGGCGGGCGCCGGTCAGCAGGTTGAAGAGCGCGGTCTTGCCGCAGTTGGGATTGCCCAGCAGGGCGATGCGCAGCGGCTGGGCACCGGAGGTCGAGGCCTGTACCGTCATGCCGGCACCTCCCCGGGCTGCACCTGGACCAGGGCTGCCTCGTGGCGCCGCAGCGCGAAAGTGGCCTGCCCGATGCGGACGGCGAGGGGATCGCCGCCGGGAAAGCCGCTGGCCACGATGCGCACGGGTTCGCCCGGCAGGAAGCCGATTTCCATGAGACGCTGCACGATCGCCTGCTCGCGCTCGTCGCGCGCGGGCTGAAGGGACGCCACGTGCGCGGCCACCCGGCGCGGCAACTGGTCCAGCCCCATGGGCGCGTGCGGGGAGGAAGGCCAGGCGTGCGCGAGCCCGGCCGCATCGTCAGCGGACATCTTCATGGGAGCTATTGTTAGCAATGATATTAATTCTCATTCTACCTGGCAGAACCTTTTGGGCCTTGCGATGGATCACAGACCCCCATGGCACGCAAAGGTTCTCGCACGGCCGGGATTTTCTCTCGTCCTGGAGCTGCCCGCACCGGGCGCTGCGCCGCTCGCGTGCGAGCCGGGGCACAATCGCGCCGCCATGAGCCTTCACCCCTGCCTGACCTGCGGCGCCTGCTGCGCGAGTTTCCGCGTCGATTTCTCGGTGTACGAGTCGCAGGAGGAAGGCGGCTGCGTTCCCGCGGGACTCGTGGTCGAAGTGAATACCGGCCTGCGCCGCATGCGTGGCACCGACCACGCGGCGCCGCGTTGCGCCGCGTTGTCCGGGCAGGTGGGCACGCGGGCCGCCTGCGGCATCTATGAATGGCGCCCTTCGCCCTGCCGTGAATTCGAGGCGGGCAGCGGCGCCTGCGCGCAGGCCCGGCGGCGCCACGGCATGGCGCCGCTTCCAGAAGGCTTCGTCCTTTAGCCGGGTTCAGGGCACGGGCAGGCCGCCGATGCGCCCCTTGAATTCCTGCAGCGAGAAGTAGCTGTGCACCCGGCGCACGCCGGGCAGGCGGTGCAGGCGGTTCTGCAGCAGCTCGGAATAGGCGTCCAGGTCGCGGGTGACGACCAACAGCATGAAATCCTCCGGGCCGGAGATGCCGTGGAACATGACCACCTCGGGAATGGCGCACACCGCCTCCTCGAAAGGCAGGGACGACGCTTCGGTCTGGTGGTCGATGCCGATCATCACGAACACCATCACCCCCAGGCCGAGCGCACGCCGGTTGAGCGTGGCGTGGTAGCCCGCGATCACGCCCTCTTCTTCCAGGCGCTTCACGCGGCGCCAGCACGGGGACTGCGAGAGATGGGCCATCTGGGCCAGTTCGCCGGACGTGAGCCGGGCGTTGTCCTGCAGGGCCGATACCAGCTGCCGGTCCGTTCGATCCAGTTCGGGTTGCATAGATTTTTCCCACAGGCGCCGAAATGGAAAGGATTTTCCAATTTTCCGGCATGTAGGGATTAAACGACACCACGCGCTTGTGGGCTGCCTAGGATGCGCGCGTTGGCGGCGTTGCCGCCGCAAGGAGCCCTCCCCATGACCACGCCCCGCTCTCTTTGGGACATTTCCGCACCGGTGCATGCCGGCAGCCCGGTGTTTCCCGGCGACACGGCCTATGCGCAGCAGTGGTGCGCGACCATCGGGCCGCAGTGCCCCGTCAATGTGAGCGCGGTGACGATGTCGCCCCACGTGGGCACGCATGCGGATGCGCCCCTGCACTACGACCCGCAGGGCGCGTCGATCGGCGACGTCTCCCTGGACGCCTTCATCGGCCCCTGCCGCGTGATCCATGCGATCGGCAAGGGTCCGCTGGTCGCATGGGAGCACATCGCCCACGCGCTGGGCGCCGACCGGCCCGCCCTGCCGCGGCGCGTGCTCGTGCGCACCTACGAGCGCATGCCGGTGGACCGCTGGGATGCCGCGCTGGCTGCCTACGCACCGGACACCATCGAACGCCTGGCCGACCTGGGCGTGGTGCTGGTGGGCATCGACACTGCCAGCATCGACCCTGCCGACAGCAAGTCGCTGGACAGCCACCAGGTGATCCGCCGGCGCGGGCTGCGAGTACTGGAGAACCTCGTGCTCGATGCGGTTCCCGAGGGCGACTACGAACTCATCGCCCTGCCCCTGAAGCTCGCCACCGCGGACGCCTCGCCCGTGCGCGCGGTGCTGCGGACGCTGGCCTGACACGGCCCACCCGCCGCCCCCATTCCCGATCCTTTCCCAGCCCTTGACCATGACCACACTCGACGACTGCCGCGCCCTGGATGCGCACGACCCGCTGCGCTCCCTGCGCGGCCATTTCCAGGTGCCCGACGGGGTGATCTACCTGGACGGCAACTCCCTGGGCGTGCTGCCGAAGGCCGCCCCCGCGCGCATTGCCGAGGTGGTGGCCCGCGAATGGGGCACCGACCTGATCCGCTCGTGGAACACCGCGAGCTGGTTCGACCTGCCGCAGCGCCTGGGCGACCAGCTCGCGCCGCTGATCGGCGCCGGGGCCGGCGAAGTCGTCTGCACGGACAGCACGTCCATCAACCTCTACAAGGTGCTGAGCGCCGCGCTGAACATCGCCCGCGAGGACGCGCCCGGGCGCCGCCGCATCGTGAGCGAGCGCAGCAACTTCCCGACCGACCTCTACATCGCCGAAGGCCTGTGCCGCGAGCGCGGCCTGGAACTGGTGCTGGTGGAGCCCGAGGAGATTCCTGCCGCGCTCACGGGCGACGTGGCGGTGCTGATGCTCACGCATGTCAACTACCGTACGGGCGCGATGCACGACATGGCGGCCGTCACCGCTGCGGCGCATGCGCAGGGCATCCTCTGCGTGTGGGACCTCGCGCACAGCGCGGGTGCCGTGCCGGTGGACCTGCGCGGCGCGGGCGCGGACTTCTCGATCGGCTGCGGCTACAAGTACCTCAATGGCGGCCCCGGCGCCCCGGCGTTCGTCTGGGTGCACCCGCGCCATGCCGACCGCTTCTGGCAGCCCCTGTCGGGCTGGTGGGGCCACGCAGCGCCGTTCGCGTTCACGCCGGACTACCAGCCGGCCCCCGGCATCGCCCGCTACCTGTGCGGCACCCAGCCCATCATCAGCCTCTCGGCACTGCAATGCGGGCTGGACGTGTTCACTGCCGCGCAGCCGCTGGGCGGCATGCAGGCGCTGCGCGCGAAATCGCTGGCGCTGACGGACCTGTTCATCCGCCTGGTGGAGGAGCGCTGCGCAGGCCACGGCCTGGGCCTGGCGACGCCCCGCGAGCACGCGCGGCGCGGCTCCCAGGTGTGCCTCACGCGCGATGAAGGCCAGGGCGTGGACGGCCGGGGCAGCGGCGCCTATGCCATCGTGCAGGCGCTGATCGCGCGCGGGGTGATCGGCGACTTCCGCAAGGGCGACGGCGGCCAGGGACCGCACAAGGACATCCTGCGCTTCGGCCTCACCCCGCTCTATCTCGGATTCGAGGACGTGTGGAATGCCGTGGAGCACCTGCGCGCCGTCCTGGACAGCGGCGAATGGCGCCGCCCCGAGTTCAACCAGCAACACGCCGTGACCTGAAGGCCGGCAGGAGACATCGCACCATGTGCCCCCACGCCACGCAAGCATCCAGCACGCCTCCGTCAGCAGCCCCCGACCCTTCGGCGCATGCGTCCCGCCCCGAAGCCATCGTGCACGAGGAGCGCGCACAGCTCGACTTCAGCCGCGACATGAGCTATGGCGACTACCTGCAGCTCGATGCGATCCTGAACGCGCAGAAGCCGCTCTCGCCCAACCACAACGAGATGCTCTTCATCGTGCAGCACCAGACCAGCGAGCTGTGGATGAAGCTCATGCTGCACGAGCTGCGCGCCGCGATCGATCATGTGGCGCAGGGCGACCTGCCGCCGGCCTTCAAGATGCTGGCCCGGGTGTCCAAGATCATGGAACAGCTGGTCCATGCCTGGGACGTGCTGGCCACGATGACGCCGCCCGAGTACAGCGCCATCCGGCCCTACCTCGCGCAGTCGAGCGGCTTCCAGAGCTACCAGTACCGCTGCATCGAGTTCTCGCTGGGCAACAAGAACGCGGCGATGCTCAGGCCGCATGCGCACCGGCCGGACCTGCTCGCGCAGGTGCAGGCCGCCTACGAGGCGCCTTCGCTCTACGACGAGGCCCTGCGCCTGCTGGCCCGCCGGGGCATTCCCGTGCCCGCGAGCCACACGGACCGCGACTGGACGCAGCCCTATGCCGAGAGCGATGCGGTGGAGGGGGCCTGGCTCGCGGTCTATCGCGACACACAGCGCTACTGGGACTTGTACCAGCTGGGCGAGAAGCTCACGGACCTGGAAGATGCCTTCCGCCTCTGGCGATTCCGCCACGTGACCACGGTGGAGCGCGTGATCGGCTTCAAGCGAGGCACCGGTGGCACGGGCGGCGTGAGCTACCTGCGGCGCATGCTGGACGTGGTGCTGTTTCCGGAGATCTGGAAGCTGCGCACGAGCCTCTGACTCCCCTGGAGCCGCCCTGGGCCATGCTGCTTGCTGCAGGCGCGCTCGCCTACCGGCTGCTGCCGGGACCCGCAGCCATCGCGTCCACCGCATCGCCCCGGTAAAGCCAGGGCTGGTCGAGCAGGCGCGCTCCGAGCAGGCGCAGGGAGGCGTCGCGGGCCCAGCGCAGGGGGCCCCTGGCATGGAAGATCCTGCCATTGCGTTCGGCCCTGGACTGCACGCGCGCGTTGCGCTGCCACCGTCCGGCAGCGTAGCGCGCCAGGCGGCGCGGCACATCGTCGCCGCCACCGGACAGGGCGAGCCCGAGCGCTGCGGCATCCTCGATCGCCATGCCGGCGCCCTGGGCCAGATAGGGCCGCATCGGATGGGCGGCGTCGCCCAGCAGGGCCACCCTGCCGCGCGCCATCTCGTGCGGCCCGGCCAGCGGAGACCGGTCGGACAGCGGCCAGAGACGCCAGCCGCCGCCCGCCTGCGGCACCGCGCGCACCAGGTCCTGCAGCGCCGCGCAGGCGGGCCGCAGCGCCCCTTCCAGGTCCCCCGCGTTGCCGGCATGGTCCCAGTGGTCGAGGTCCTCCGGCGCCCGTCCATGGCGGATGGCAACGATGTTCATGAGTTCGCCGCGGCGCACCGGATACTGGACCACATGCAGGCCCGGCCCGAGCCAGGCCGTGACCTGCGTGGTGCGCAGGCGCTCGGGCAGCGCCTGCTGCGGCACCACCGTCCGGTAGGCCAGATGGCCGGATATCCGCGCGGGCTCCGCGCCCAGCATCCGGGCGCGCGTGGCGCTGCGCAGTCCGTCGGCACCGACGAAGGCGGTCCCCTGCACCGGGTGCCCCGCCACCGTGCGCAGCGTGACCCCCGCTGCATGCTCCCCATGGTCCGCGATGGTCTCGCCGAGATGCAGCTCGACGCCGGACCGCCCGCGCACGGCCTCCAGCAGCAGGCCATGCAGGTCCGCGCGGTGGATGGCCACGTAGGGCGCTCCGTAGCGGGACGCGATGGCCGTGCCCAGCGGCATGGCCGCCAGCACCCGGCCATCCAGCGCGCTGCGCACCTGCAGCCTGTCGGGATACGCGGCGACAGCCTGCAGGGCAGGCTCCAGTCCCCAGGCATGCAGCAGCCTCACCGCATTCGGCCCGAGCTGCACGCCCGCGCCCACTTCGCTGAAAACGGGAGCGCGCTCGTACAGGTCCACCGACCAGCCCGCGCGCGAGCCGGCCAGGGCCGCGGACAGGCCACCGATACCGCCGCCCGCGACCAGAAGCACGGTCTGTCGTGTGTGTTGCATGGGCCGATTGTGCGGGCTCCCCCGCGCCCCGGGGTCGAGGCAGGTCAAAGCCAGGCCCCGCCGCGGCGGCGGATCAGAAGGCCGGGCGCAGCGCCCGCTCCAGTACGGCGGCCGGCGCCGGCCGCCCGAAGAGGTGGCCCTGGAACGCCTTGCAGCCGTGGCGCTGCAGGAATTTCAGCTGGCCCGTGGTCTCCACCCCTTCGGCGACCACCTCCAGGTCGAGGCTGCGGGCCAGCGCAAGGATGGTCCGCACGATGGCGGCATCGTTGGGGTCGGTCAGCACATCGCGCACGAAGCTCTGGTCGATCTTGAGCTGGTCCAGCGGCAGCCGCTTGAGGTAGGCGAGCGACGAGTAACCCGTGCCGAAATCGTCGATGGCAAAGCCCACCCCGTGCGCACGCAGCTGCTCCATGCGCGCAATCACTTCCTCCACGTCCGCCATGAGCAGGCTTTCGGTGAGTTCGATCTTGAGCAGCCGCGGCTGCGCTCCGCTGCGGCGCAGCGTCTGCAGCAACCGGTCCACGAAATCGGGCTGGCGGAACTGGCGCACGCTCACGTTCACCGCAAGCACGAGCTGTGCCGTGGCAGCGCTCCGGCTCCAGGCCACCAACTGGGCACAGGCCTTCTCCAGGACCCATTGCCCCAGCGGGATGATCAGCCCGCCCTGCTCGGCCGCCGGGATGAATTCCCCGGGCATCACCAGGCCGCGCTGCGGGTGGCGCCAGCGCACCAGCGCCTCCGCGCCCAGCATGCTGCCGTCGCCGTTGACCAGGGGCTGGTAGTGCAGCAGGAGTTCGTCCGATTCGAGGGCGAGCCGCAACTCCGACTCGAGCGCCGCGCGCGCGAGCACCGCCTGCAGCATCGAGGGATCGAAGAAGCGGATCGTGTTGCGCCCCGCGGCCTTGGCCTGGTACATGGCGAGATCGGCATGCTTGAGCAGGTCGTCCACGCCGGCCGTGTCCCCGGCGCCGCCACCGAACAGCGCCAGCCCGATGCTGGGCGTGCTGTGGTGGTATCCCATCCCCCCGACCGCGTAGGGCCTGCCCAGCGCCGCGGTGATCCGGTTGGCCAGCACGGCCGCGTCGGCGCGGGCCCGGTGCATGTCGCCCGGCAGGCTTTCTGCCAGCACCACGAATTCGTCGCCGCCGAACCGGCTCACCGTATCGCCTGCACCGACGCAGGCGAGCAGGCGCTGCGCCGCCTGCACGAGCAGGCGGTCGCCCATGTCGTGCCCGAGCGTGTCGTTGAGGTCCTTGAAGTTGTCCAGGTCGAGGAAGAGCAGCGCGCCGTGGCTGCGCTCCTGCGCCGCCGTGGCGATGGCGCGGTGCAGGCGGTCGGTGAGCAGGCGCCGGTTGGGCAGCCCGGTCAGCGGATCGAAGAACGCCAGGCGTTCGATTTCCGCATCCACGCGCTTGCGCTCGGTGATGTCCCGGCCCACGCCCCGGTAGCCCTGGAAGGCGCCGTCCGCGCTGAAGACCGGGATCCCGCTCACGGACACCCAATACACGCGACCGTCGGCCGCGGTACGCTGCAGCTCCAGGTCCCGGAAGGGCTGGCGCGCCGCCAGGAGGCGCCGGTGCTCCACCCAGTCCTGCGCGGAGAGATTGGAAGCGCCCAGTTCCCACCGTGCCCGGCCGACCACTTCCTCCGGTGAAATGCCCAGGCCCTTGAGGCCCTGGTTGACGTGGACGAAACGGTGCTCTGCATCCTGCTCCCAGTACCAGTCGGACGACAGATCGCACAGGCTGCGGAACCGTGCCTCGCTGAGGCGCAGTTCCGACTGCAGGAGCATGTGCGGGGTCACGTCGGAAAAGGTGCGCAGCCACTCCCCGCCCGGCAGGGGCGCGGTGAAGACCTCGAGCATGCGGCCGTCGGGTGTCTTGCGCCAATAGACGCCGGGGGGCGGAAGGGCGTCGCCGCTCTCCACGTACGGGCGTCCCCGCTCGTCCACCCGCTCGAAGCCCGGCCCGAAATCGCCGCGCTGCGCCTGCCATTGCTTCACTTCCGCGAGGGTGGGAGCGGCATCGAGCAAGGTGCGCGGAAGGTCGAGTATCTCCGGCAGGCGGTCGTTGTAGAAGCGCACGCGGCGGTCCGCCCCGAGGATGAGCAGGCCGGACGCCATGTGGTCGAGTGCCGTGCGCAGCATTTCCGGTGAGGCGGCATGGCCGGGAGGGCTGGCGGCCCCGTCCCCGTCCGGCCGGGCCACCCCCTGCCGCATCCCGTCGATGCCGCCCCGCTCGCAGGCAGCCAGCAGGGCCGACAGTCGCAGGGAGAGGTCGCGCATCGTGCCGTCACCCGGGCCTGAGCGCAGGACGTAGTCTCCGGGGCCGGCGCGCAGCGCCCGGGCCGCCAGGGCTTCCTGCTGGGGCTGCGCGTCGAGATACAGCAGCAGCGGCAGGCGCCGGCCGGGCTGTACGGACCATGCGGGCAGTGTCACCGCGTGCAGGGGCGGCACCAGCACCACGGCGTCGAACCCGGCGCCCGGGCCGGGCCCGTCGCGCATCGACGTCCAGGGCACAGGAACCACGTCCCATGCATGCCCCCAGTGCCCACCCTCCGATGCCAGGGACGCTGCTGCCGCGGAGCTCTCGCCGTCCGCGGCGGAATCGATCCACCCGATGCGCATGTTCAGAGCACCGCGCCGGCGGTTCCGCGGGCCGCGTCAGGCTCTGCTGGAACCGGAAGGTCGTGCTCGCGCTCGAAGGCCTCCATCGGCACCGGCCTGCCGAACAGGTAGCCCTGGAAGCCTTCGCAGCCGTGCAGCTTGAGGAAGCTCAGCTGGCCCGCGGTTTCCACACCTTCGGCCACGACCTGCAGGTCGAGACTCTTGGCCAGCGCCAGGATGGTGCGGACGATGGCGGCGTCGTTGGGGTCGGTGAGCACATCGCGGACGAAGCTCTGGTCGATCTTCACCAGGTCCAGGGGAAGCCGCTTGAGGTAGCTCAGCGACGAGTACCCGGTGCCGAAATCGTCCAGCGCGAAGCCCACGCCGACCCGCTTGAGCTGCGCCATGCGGCCGATCGTGTCTTCTACGTCGCCCAGCAGCAGGCTCTCGGTGAGCTCGAGCTTGAGCCGCTGCGGATTGGCCCCGGTGCCCGCGAGCGTTCCCAGGACCTCCGCGACGAAATCGGGCTGGCGGAACTGCCGGGCGCTCACGTTCACCGCGATGGTGAAAGCGGCCGTGGCGGGATGTGCCGCCCAGCGCACGAGTTGCTCGCACGCGGCCTGCAGCACCTGCCGGCCCAGCGGAAGGATGAGGCCGGTCTCTTCGGCGAGCGGGATGAAGTCGGCCGGGCTCACCAGGCCCTTCACGGGATGCCGCCAGCGCACCAGCGCTTCCGCACCGCACAGGCGCGTGCTGCCGTCCACGATGGGCTGCAGGTGCACGGTGAGCTCCTGCCGCGCGATGCCCTGGCGGAGGTCCGACTCCAGCTGCGAGCGCGCCGTCACCTGGGCCTGCATGTCCGGATCGAAGAACCGCTGGGTGTTCCGCCCGGCCGCCTTGGCCTGGTACATGGCCAGGTCGGCGCGCTTGAGCAGTTCGTCCACGCTGCGCCGCTGGTCGCCGAAGAGGGTGATGCCGATGCTCGGCGTGCTGTAGTGCTGCTGCGCTCCCATCTCGAAGGGCCGGTTGAGCTGGGCCAGCAGTTTCTCCGCGACCTGTTCGGCCTGCAGCGCCGCCTGCGCGGTGTCGGCGTCCAGGCCTTCGAGCATGACCACGAATTCGTCGCCGCCGAAACGGGCGACGGTATCGGAGGTGCGGACGCACTCCTGCAGCCGCTGCGCCACCTGCACGAGCAGGCGGTCTCCCATGTCGTGGCCGAGGGTGTCGTTGAGGTCCTTGAAGTTGTCCAGGTCGATGAAAAGCAGCGCGCCCAGCTTCTCGTTGCGCTGGCAGGCGGCACCGGCCCGCTGCAGGCGGTCCAGCAGCAGGCGCCGGTTCGGCAGCCCAGTCAGTGCGTCGAAGAAGGCCAGCAGCTCGATCTGCTGCTCGGCCTTCTTGCGGTCGGTGATGTCGCGGCTCACGCTGAGCAGCCCCGTGACGTGCCCGTGCATGTCGCGGATCGGGGTCTTGATGGTCTCGAAGTAGCCGGCATAGCCGTCTTCGGCGAAGGTGAGCGTTTCCTCGTACACCACGGGCTGCCAGGCGGCCATCGCCCGCTCGTCGAGCTGGCGCACGCGGGCGGCTTCGATGGGAGTCAGCAGTTCCTCGTCGCCCAGGCCGACGATGTCGCGCTCGCGCCGGCCCAGGTAGCGCTCGAACACCGGGTTGCAGGACAGGTAGCGCCCGGACGCATCCTTGAGGAACACCACGTCCGGAATGGCGTTGACGAGACTGGCAAGCCGGGACCGCTGCTGGCCCAGTTCCAGCGCCAGGTGCTTCTGCTCCGTCACGTCGACGGCGAACACCATGATCGCCACGACGCGCCCGTCCGGCCCGGTCTCGGGAATGATGGTGGTGTGGAAGAACTCCGGGCCTCCCCCGCTGTAGGGCGAACGGTAGTCGAACACCACCGGCTGCCCCTGCAGGGCCTGCAGCAGATGCGGATGCAAAGACTGCACGAGTTCCGTGGACAGGACTTCGGCAACGAGCCGCCCTTCCAGTTCCTGCGGGGTGCGCCGCAGCCACTGGGCCTGCGACGGATTCACGTAGAGGATGCGCAGATCGCGGTCGAGCCGGGAGATGCCCCCCGGCATGCGGCCCAGCAGGCTGGCAAGCTGGATTTCGTGCGCCCGGCTCAGATCCTGCGCCTCCCGCTGCTCCGTCACGTCGGTGAGCACGCCGTCCCAGATGACCCGGCCGCTTCCACCCTTCAGCAACCGCGGCGAGGAGCTCAGCCGTATCCACCGCGGCGCGCCGTCCATGCGCCGCATCCGCACCACCGACTCCCCCACGCCCATCGTTCGGTAGGAGGCTTCATCCGCCTCGGCCTGAGCCGCCCGGTCTTCGGGATCGATGCGGTCGAACAGTCGCTGCGCATCCTCCATGACGTCGGCGGCGCGCACTCCCACGAGCCGCTCCAGCGCCTCGCCCATGTGGACGAACCGGCGCCGGCCGTCGGGCTCCCGGACCATCTGGTAGAGCACGCTGTCGGGCAGGTTGCGGCCGAGCAGCTGCAGGCGCGACTCGCTTTCGCGCAGGCGGGACTCCGCTTCCCGCAGTCGGGCATAGGGCATGCGGACACCGGCGATGAACACCGCCTGGAAGAGCAGCGCGTAGCCCACGACATGCAGGGCATGGGCCAGCATGCGGGACCAGAGGAACCGGTCCGGCGGCAGCGCCAGCAGAAACTGCGCCATCGCCATCGCCACCGCGGCGGCGGCCATCGTGCGGCGCCGGCCGTGGCGCGGCACCGCCGCGTCCGCGCGACGCTGGCGCATGCCGTAGAACAGGCCGGCGGACAGGACCATGATCGCGCCGGACACCAGGGCGGCGACACGCAGCGGCGCATGGCCCGAAGCGACCAACCAGTCGCGGGGGCCTTCCGTCGTGGCCGTCCAGACAATGACCAGGGACAGCAGGGCCGACACCAGGGCCCAGGCCATGCCGGGGCCCGCGGCCGAGGCGCGTGCCGCGAACAGCAGCAGCGTCACCGCTTCCACGCCGTGCCCCCAGAAGGAAAAATAATGCGAAACCGCCGCCTGCGCGTCCTGGCCCGTGCCAAGCGGCTGGTGCGACAGGACGCCGTGGAAGAAATTGCAGACGGCAGCGGTCGCCAGGCCCGCCACCAGGATGTTGGCGCGGCCCTGCGCGCTCTCATCCAACATGTGCAGCGACACCGACACGGCCAGCACGCCGATCAGCACCGCCACCATGTCCAGGAACTGCTCGAGGCCGTGGGGGCCGCCTAGTCCCGTGCCCAGCAGTTGCATGACGGGGATGAACATCGCCGCCATGCCGGCCGCCACCAGCACGGCGGTGACCGCCGGGCTTTCGGAAAACAGGGCGCGGCGGAAAGAGCCGGCAGACGGCGGGCGGAACAGGCGCATGGAAGGGGGTCGAAGTGGCCGGCTGTGACGAATTCATGCCTTGAACATATCGTCACAAGTGTATCGATCCCGCAGGGCGGCTGGCTGCCGCCGGTCCGCCCGGCAGCGCGCTCGTCAGGCGGTCAGCAGCTGGCGCAGCACGTAGGGCAGGATACCTCCGGCCCGGTAGTAGTCCACCTCGATGGGAGTATCGATGCGCAGCGTCACCATCACCTCCTGCTGCGAGCCGTCGGCACGGCGGATCACGAGCCGCGCATCGCTCTGCGGCGTGAGCGCCGGATCCGGCACCACATCGATGGTTTCGTCGCCCCGCAGCCCCAGGGACTCCCAGGAGTCCGCGCCCCGGAACTGCAGGGGCAGCACGCCCATGCCCACGAGGTTGGAGCGGTGGATGCGCTCGAAGCTGCGCGCGACCACCGCCTTGATGCCCAGCAGTTGCGTGCCCTTGGCCGCCCAGTCGCGGCTGGAGCCGGTGCCGTACTCCTCGCCGGCGAAGATCACGGTGGGCGTGTTCTGCGCCATGTACTGCATCGCCGCGTCGAAGATGAACATCTTGGCGCCCTGGTGGGAGCCTTCGTTCTGGAAGATGGTCAGCCCGCCCTCCTCCCGCGATCCGTCCTCCTTCGCCGGGATCATGAGGTTCTTGATGCGCACATTGGCGAACGTGCCGCGCATCATCACGTCATGGTTGCCACGGCGCGCGCCGTAGCTGTTGAAGTCCTGCTTCATCACGCCGTGCTGCAGCAGCCACTGGCCGGCGGGCGAGGTTTCCTTGATCGACCCGGCCGGAGAGATGTGGTCGGTGGTGATCGAGTCTCCGAAGAGGGCCATGATGCGCGCGCCCAGCACCGAGGCGCTTGCACCCTCCGACGCCTCCAGCGCGAAATTGGCGAAGAACGGCGGCTCGGCGATGTAGGTGCTGGCGGGCCAGTTGTAGGTGTCGCCGGATACGCCCTGGATCTTGCCCCAGAGGGCACCCGGATCGGTCTTCACCTTGCCGTAGTTCTCGCGGAACGCCTTGCCGTTCATCGCGTGCTTCATGAGCTGGTGCACCTCGTCGCTGCTGGGCCAGATATCGCCCAGGTACACGTCGCGGCCGCCGCGCCCCTTGCCCACCGGCTCGGTCATCAGGTCGCGCAGCACCGTGCCGGCGATGGCATAGGCCACCACCAGCGGCGGGCTCGCGAGGAAGTTGGCCTTGATGTTGGGGTGGATGCGCGCCTCGAAATTGCGGTTGCCCGAGAGTACGGCGGCGCAGACGAGATCGCTGCCCGTGATCGCATCGTTGATCTCGGGAGCGAGGTCGCCCGCGTTGCCGATGCAGGTCGTGCAGCCGTAGCCCGCCACGGCGAAGCCCAGCTTCTCGAGGTAGGGCAGCAGGCCGGTTTCGCTCAGGTACTGCGTGACGATGCGCGAGCCGGGGGCCAGCGAGGTCTTGATGTGCGGCTGGACCTTCAGGCCTGCCTCCACCGCCTTCTTCGCCAGCAGGCCCGCCGCGAGCAGCACGCTCGGGTTGGAGGTGTTGGTGCAGCTCGTGATGGCCGCGATCAGCACGTCGCCATTGCCGATCGTCGGGTCGGCCCCCCTGGCCGGCAGGCGGATGGACGGATCGGCGTGCTTGACCGCGAGCCTGGGCTTGTTGTGCTCCATCTCCACCAGGAAGCGCGGGCCGCCCGCGGGTGCGTCCTTCTCGGCGGGCACGTCCTCGCACACGTCCTCCTCGCCGCGGTGGATGTGGTGGCGCGTGTGCAGCAGCTCCGCAGGCCGGTTGAATCCGCTTTCCGCTGCGGGCCGGGAGAACAGCGTGGCGAACTGCTCCTTGACCTTGCCCAGCTCGATGCGGTCCTGCGGCCGCTTCGGGCCGGCCAGGCTGGGGGTGACGTCGCCCAGGTCCAGGCGCACCACCTGCGAATAGTCGATCTCGCCGGCCTGCGGCACGCCGAACAGGCCCTGGGCGCGGAAATACGCCTCGAAGGCCTCGATCTCGGCCTTGGTGCGGCCCGTTCCCTTGAAGTAGTCGATGGTCTTCTCGTCCACCGGGAAGAAGCCCATGGTGGCGCCGTACTCGGGCGCCATGTTGCCGATGGTCGCCCGGTCGGGCAGCGCCAGGGTGCGCGTGCCCTCGCCGAAGAACTCCACGAACTTGCCCACCACCTTGTGGCGACGCAGGATCTCGGTCACCGTCAGCACGAGGTCGGTGGCTGTCACGCCCTCGCGCAGCTGGCCCGTCAGCTCGAAGCCCACCACGTCGGGCGTGAGGAAGTACACCGGCTGCCCGAGCATCGCGGCCTCGGCCTCGATGCCGCCCACGCCCCAGGCGACCACGCCGATGCCGTTGATCATGGTCGTGTGGCTGTCCGTGCCGACCAGGGTGTCGGGGTAATGGACGCCATCGGCGCGCCGGTGCACGCCGCGTGCGAGGTATTCCAGGTTCACCTGGTGGACGATGCCGAAGCCCGGAGGCACCACCCCGAAGGTGTCGAACGCCTGCATGCCCCACTTCATGAATTCATAGCGCTCGCGGTTGCGCTGGAATTCGAGCTTCATGTTCAGGTCCAGGGCCTTCTTCGTGCCGTAGTAATCGACCATGATGGAGTGGTCCACCACGAGATCGACCGGAACGAGCGGCTCGATCTTCTTTGGCTTCCTGCCCAGGCGCTGCGCCACGCTGCGCATCGCGGCCAGGTCGGCCAGCAGCGGCACGCCGGTGAAATCCTGCAGCACCACGCGCGACACGATGAAGGGAATCTCGTCCTTCCGGTCGGCGACGGGCTGCCAGTTCGCGAGCTGCTCCACATGCTCGGGCGTCACCTTCAGGCCATCGCAATTGCGGAGGACGGACTCCAGGACGATGCGGATGGACACCGGCAAACGCTTGACGGACGGGAACTTCCGCACCAGGGCGGGAAGGGAATAGAACTGGCCGCTTTTACCCGATGCGGTCGTGAATGTCTGCAAGGTGGATGCGAAAGCGTGGCGCGGAACCACGGGGGACTTCGAGGCCATGTAGCACTACTCCTTTAATGGGGCGACGCTCCCATTTTGGCAGTCCGGGATTTCGATGCAAATGTAGGGCGAAGGACCCGCAGCCGCAGCGTTCGCCGGCGGCGCCCGGAAGCGGGCACGCCGCCGGGAATGCGGTTGCCGCGGCCCCTGCGGAATCATCTGCAGGCATGGAAAGCGCCAAACTCCTGCATTACCACCACATAAAATGTGGTAAGAACCACAAGAAACATATGGCCAGAGTGCCACCGGCCTCGCTCACATATCGAAGCGCAACAACCATCGGCGCATCGCGGCCATTGCCCGCGAGGAAAGCATGCGCCATCTCCATGCAGTAAGGACATCCGGTGCGCATTCAACGAAGGCTTTTCCACCGGGGGAATGCGGGGGACAGACATTCGCCCCGGCACCACCCGGAAATGGACGCGGGTCCGCAAACAAACCAGGCCCGGGCAATAAAAAACCCGCCGAAAGGCGGGTTGAGTCAGCTCTACAGGAAAGGCCGGCTGGCCCAAAGGGCAGGGCAAAAGTGCCAGCCGGATCGCGCCATCAAATGGCGAACTGTTCGCGATTTTCGTTCTGAATCCACTTGGGCGCCTTGCCGCGGCCCGTCCAGGTCTGGCCGGTGGCGGGATTGCGGTATTTCGGAGCCACCTTCGTACCGGCACTGGCGCTGCGGGCGCGGCCGGACGGGAATACGTCTTCCGCCTTGAGGCCATACTCGGACACGAGCGAACGCACCTGGGCGATCGCATCCGACAACTCACGGCGGCGTGCCTCGTTGATTTGCTGCTCGAGTTGTTCGCGCTGCTTCAGCAGTTCCTTGTAGCTGGTGTTCATGTCGGTCATGCGTGTGGAGTGGATAACAAGGACCGCATTATAGAAACTATTTTCGATTACGTGCAGGCTTTACGGAGATTCATAAAGCCCAGCCTGGAGGGGACGTTCCCCGGGGAACTTTGAAAGCGGAAACTCCTCGAATCCCGCCCTCCGGCAGGGCCCGGCAGCCCGCCAGGGCTTTGCAGCCGAATCACAATAGCGCTCTTCCATAACCCGCCGCGTGCCGGCAGCCCCCATGGCTCTCTACTGCATTGGCGATATTCAAGGCTGCGACGCAGCGCTGCAGCGCCTGTTCGACACGGTGGATTTTTCCCCCAGTCGCGATACGGTTTATTTGCTGGGAGACCTCGTGAACCGGGGCCCGCAATCGCTGGACGTGCTGCGGCGCTGCGCGCGGGCCGGCGACAGCCTGCGCAGCCTGCTGGGAAACCATGACCTGCATTTGCTGGCCGCCGCCCACGGAGCGCGAAAGCCGTCGCGGCGCGACACCCTCGCCGGGGTGCTGCAGGCCTCCGACCGGGATGCGCTGCTGGACTGGCTGAGGCGGCAGCCGCTGGCGCGCGAACACCGGCTGGCGGGCGAACGGATGCTGATGGTGCATGCAGGCGTGCTGCCCTCCTGGACGGCCGACGCAGCGCTGGAGCACGCCGCCGAAGTGCAGGCGCAACTGCAGGGGGACGCACTGCCGGAATTCCTGCACGCCATGTACGGCAATACGCCGGACCGATGGAGCGACGGGCTTTGCGGCATGGACCGCTGGCGGGCCATCGTGAATGCGCTGACGCGGCTGCGTTTCTGCACGCCCGACGGCCGCATGGATTTCGACAGCAGCGAGACGGCGGATGCCGCGCCGGAGGGCCTTGTCCCCTGGTTCGATGCGCCCGGCAGGCGCACGCGCGGCACGCTGGTGGCATTCGGCCATTGGTCCACGCTCGGCTGGATGAACCGGCCCGACCTGCTGGCGCTGGATACGGGCTGTGTCTGGGGAGGCTGCCTCAGCGCCGTACGTTTCGGCGCCACGCTGGCGGAGCGCGAGCACATCAGCGTGCGCTGCGAGCAGGCGCAGGCACCGGGCTGAGATCCGGGCCTGCCGGAGGCCCGGACGTGCCGCCGGTCACTGGCCGGACGGGGTTTCCACGGCCGGCATGGCGGCCTTGAAGAGCGCGGCGACCTTGCGCTTGGGCTTGATGTTGGCGGAAATGCCGCTGCGCGCGGGCTGCTGCCGGGAAGCGGCCTCCCAGCTGGGCGCCCCGTTGGCGGCCGGGGCCTCGTACGGCTTGTCGAAGAAGGGATCGCGCGCGGCGGCGGGCGTGCGGTAGCCGCCCTGCGGCCGGGAGTCGCGGCTTTCGCCACGGCTTTCCCGCCGTCCACGCGCATCGCCGCCGGACTCGTCGTCGCGCCAGGCGCGGCGGCCGTCGTTGAAGCGGCCGCGCGGGCGGTCCTCTTCCACTTCCAGGGCCTCGAGATCGATCTTCTTCTTCGTGAGCTTCTCGATGTCAGCCACCAGCCGGGCATCGCTGCTCGACACCAGCGTGACGGCGAGGCCGGAGGCGCCCGCGCGGCCCGTGCGGCCGATGCGGTGCACGTAGTCTTCGGCGTTGAACGGCACGTCGAAATTGAACACCGCGGGCACGTCCTTGATGTCGAGGCCGCGGGCCGCGACGTCGGTGCACACCAGCAGGTCCACCTCGCCGCGCTTGAAGGCGTCCAGTGCCTTCAGGCGCTCGTCCTGGCTCTTGTCGCCGTGCAGCGCAGCGGCCTTCAGGCCTTCGCGCTCCAGGGTACGCGACAGGCGCGCGCAGCCCAGCTTGCTGTTGACGAAGACGAAGGCCTGCTTGACCCCGCGCGTGCGCAGCACGTGGTGGATGGCGCGGCGCTTGTCGTCGTCGTTCACGCTGTAGAAGCGCTGTTCGACCGTGGAGGCGGTCTCGTTGGGGCGGGCGACCTCGATGGTGACCGGGTTCTGCAGGTAGCTGCCCGCCAGGCGCTTGATTTCCGGAGAGAACGTGGCCGAGAACAGCAGCGTGGTGCGCGTCTTCGGCAGATAGCTCAGGATGCGCTGCAGGTCGGGCAGGAAACCGATGTCCAGCATGCGGTCGGCCTCGTCGAGCACCACGTACTCGACCTGGTTCAGTACCGCGTTCTTGGCCTCGATGTGGTCCAGCAGGCGGCCCGGAGTGGCCACGAGGACTTCCACGCCCTTCTTGAGCTCCAGCGTCTGGGGTTTCATGTCCATGCCGCCGAAGACCACGGTGCTGCGCAGCTTGGTGTACTTGGCGTAGAGGGCGATCTGCTGGGCGACCTGGTCTGCCAGTTCGCGCGTGGGCAGCAGCACCAGGGCGCGCACGGGATGGCGCGCCGGGGAGGTGGAGCTGTTCTCGTGCTTGAGCAGGCGCTGCAGCAGCGGCAGCGAGAACGCCGCCGTCTTGCCGGTGCCGGTCTGCGCGGCGCCCATCACATCCTGGCCGGTGAGCACCACGGGAATGGCCTCGGCCTGGATGGGGGTCATCGACGTGTAGCCCATCTCGGCCACGGCGCGCGCCAGCGGCTCGGCCAGCGATAAATTGGAGAAAGAACTTGTCATGTGCGGCCGGTATTGTCGCACCAGCCCTTCCCGGAGGCCACGGGAACGTCCTCGTGGCCGACGGGGTGGCTATTTTTGCTGCATCTTCGATAGCAGCAAACCTTTTGCTTCAAAGGCTCCTGGCAGAGAAGGTGTCGCAGGCCTTGATGCTTCCGCCCTGCAGCCCGGTCTGGAACCACCGTTGGCGCTGGGCGCTGGTTCCGTGGGTGAAGCTGTCCGGAACCACCGCGCGGCCCGCGGCGCGCTGCAGCGCGTCGTCGCCGATCTTCGCCGCGGCGTTCATGGCTTCCTCGACGTCGCCCTGCTCCAGGATGTGCCGCGCATTCTGTGCGTGGTGGGCCCAAACGCCCGCGAAGCAGTCGGCCTGCAGTTCCAGGCGCACGGACAGGTGGTTGTATTCCACCTGGCTCACCCGGCCGCGCATCTGGTCCACCCGGGCGCTGATGCCCAGGAGGTTCTGCACGTGGTGGCCCACCTCGTGCGCGATCACGTAGGCCTGCGCGAAGTCGCCCGGGGCACCGAGACGGTTCTTCAGCGTTTCATAGAAGCCCAGGTCGATATAGACCTTGCGGTCCGCCGGGCAGTAGAACGGGCCCATGGCCGATTCGCCTCGCCCGCAGGCGGTGGGCGTGGCACCGCGGAAAAGCACGAGCCGCGGGTTCTGGTAGGTGGAACCATTCTGGCGGAAGACATCTGCCCAGACGTCTTCGGTGTCGGCGAGCACCGTGGAGACGAACCGGGCCATGGTGTCGTCCGCCGGCGGCCGGTGGGCCGGGGGCTGCTGGGTCTGCACGTGGGCGGGCGGCCCGCCACCGCCGCTCAGCAGGCCGAGGATGGTCAGGGGATTGATGCCGAACACCCATCCGCCGATCAGCGCGATGACGATGGTGCCGATACCGATGCTGCGCCCCCCGAACACCGGAAAGCCGCCCCCTCTTCCTCCGCCGTCGCCTTCGTCACGGCGGTCCTCGACGTTGTCCGATTCGCGATTGCCTTCCCATCTCATCGTGCGTACCCCGAAATATTCATGCCAGTGCGGATGGTACGCCCGACGGAAGAGGTTCAGCGGGCGGCGAAGCTGGTACCGGCCGGCCAGCCGGCGTCGGCCTGCAGCGCCTGCCCGGGTGCCTGGGCGGATCTGCCGGCCGGGGCCTGCAGCCCCCGGGCCACCCAGGTGTGCTGTTGCTGTTCGGCGTGCCGTACGTGGTCCTCCAGCACCCAGGCCATGGCCGCGATCTGCAGCACGATGACCGTGGCGCCAGCGGCCAGGAGGCCCGGATGGATGACGGAGCGGCGGTCTTCTTCGCTCCGGGCGGCCGCGATGGGCGCTTCTGCGTGAAAGTGGTCCATGGGGATTCCTCGGCGGCGGCGGACGCTTCAGCGGTGGGACCAGTGCAGGCCGGCAGCGGCCGGCTGGGCGTCTTCGAAGTAAGCGGACAGCTCCTGCACCAGTGCCTGCAGGGTGTCCCCCGGCAACTGGCGCGCACGGGAGATCTGTTCCAGGGCGTAGCGGCGGTCGCCGAGCATCATCGCGGCGCTGATGCAATGGCCCCGGGCCGCCATCTGCAGCAGGAATGCGTCGAGCGTCTGCGCGGGCCAGTAGCGCGGGCCGCAGGGGTGGGATCCATCGGGGTGGTAGTCGGCGGGCGCGCCTGCCCGGGCGGAAGGGAGCGGGAAGGAGGCAAGCATGGCGAGGTCCTTGGCAAAAGAACGTATGTGTCAGTTTGCCGGTGCTTTGTGACAACCATCACGACATGCAACGGCATACCTTGATGCAAATGCTAGAGCCCCGCCCCTGCCCGCGCATCGGAGAAACAGGCCGCCCGCCTGTAGGACACACGCCAGTCGCGCCCCTGTCGCGCCCCTGCCGCGCGCTGGTCAGGCCTTGGGCAGCGTGACCCCGACCTGCCCCTGGTACTTGCCCCCGCGGTCGCGGTAGCTCACCTCGCAAACCTCGTCGCTTTCGAAGAACAGCACCTGGGCGCAGCCCTCCCCGGCGTAGATGCGCGCAGGCAGCGGCGTGGTGTTGCTGAATTCGAGGGTCACGTAGCCCTCCCATTCGGGCTCGAAGGGCGTGACGTTCACGATGATGCCGCAGCGGGCATAGGTGCTCTTGCCCAGGCAGATGGTGAGCACGTTGCGCGGGATGCGGAAGTACTCCACGGTGCGCGCCAGGGCGAAGCTGTTGGGGGGAATGATGCAGCTGTCGCCATGGAAATCGACGAAGCTCTTCTCGTCGAAATGCTTGGGGTCCACCACGGTGCTGTGGATGTTGGTGAACACCTTGAATTCGGGCGCGCAGCGGATGTCGTAGCCGTAGCTGCTGGTGCCGTAGCTGATGATCTTGCGGCCGTCGCTTTCGCGGATCTGGCCGGGCTCGAACGGCTCGATCATGCCGTGCTGTTCGGCCATGCGGCGGATCCATTTGTCGCTCTTGATGCTCATGGGTTCTCTCTCCTCGTGCGCGCCAGTCGAAAGGCGGCGCGCGGACGCGATACTACTCTTTTCATAGCTGTGCGAATCCGCGGGACGGGCTCCACAGGCTCATCGGGCCGCCGCGATCACGGTGCGCTCGACGAGCCGGTCGTCGCCCAGCACGATCATCGCGAACAGCAGTTCGTCCAGGCTGGCAGCCTGGGCCGTCTTGCGCGCGAGCAGCGGGGTGGCGGCGGGGTTCAGCACGACGAAGTCCGCCTCGCAGCCCGGCTGCAGGTTGCCGATCACGCCTTCCAGCCCCAGCGCGCGCGCCGCGCCGGCCGTGTGCTGCCACCAGAGGTGGCCGGGCGGCAGCGAGAGGCCGGGCTTGGTCTGCCCCTCCCGCCCCACGTAGTAGGCCGCGAGCATGGTGTGGAACGGGCTGAAGCTGGTGCCGCCGCCCACGTCGCTCGCGAGGCCGTAGCGGAAGCCCACGCGGTCGGCGCCCTCGTAGTCGAAGAAGCCGCTGCCGAGGAACAGGTTGCTGGTGGGGCTGACGGCCGCGGCGGTGCGGGTATCGCGCATCAGGGCGCGATCCTCGTCGTCGAAATGGATGCAGTGGGCATAGACGGCCCGCTCGCGCATCAGGCCGAAGCCGTCGTACACGGCGAGGTAGCTGCGGGCCTGGGGAAAGAGTTCGAGCGCCCAGCGGATCTCGTCGCGGTTCTCGGCCACGTGCGACTGGATCCATACGTCGGGATACCGGGCCGCCAGTTCCCCGGCGCCACGCAGCTGCGCCTCGCTGCAGCTGGGAGCGAAGCGCGGCGTGATCGCGTAGCCCAGCCGGCCATGGCCGTGCCAGCGGCGGATGAGGTCTTCGGTGTCGGCGAGCGAGCGGGTGGTTTCGTCGCGCACGCCGTCGGGGGAGTTCCGGTCCTGCAGCACCTTGCCGGCAATGAGGCGCATGCCGCGCGTGGAAGCCTCTTCCATCAGCGCATCCACCGACGCGGGGTGGGAGGTGGCGAAGGTGAGGGAGGTGGTGACCCCGTTGCGCAGCAGCTCGTCGATGAAGACGGTGGCCACGCCCCGGGCGTAGCCGGCGTCGGCGAAACGCGATTCGTGCGGGAAGGTGTAGTTTTCCAACCAGGGCAGCAGCCCTTCCGCGGGCGAGCCGATGACGTCGGTCTGCGGGAAATGCACGTGCATGTCCACGAAACCGGGCGCGATGATGCGGTCGGGGTAGTGCGTGACCGGCAGCCCGGGAAAGCGCTGCGAGAGCGTGCGCCAGTCGCCCGCGGCGACCACGCGCTGCACGCCGTCCGCGCCGGGACCGATGGCAAGCAGTCCATCTTCATCGTAGAGCGGCCGGCCTTCGGCATCGAAGCGCAGGAGTGCGGCGCGCAGGCCATGGGTGGCGGCGTCAGGGGTCAGGGGCGGGGTCGGCGTGGGCATGCGGGAATGATGACATGGCGGCCCGTCGGCGCGCGTGGTCAGGCAGATGGATGGGTGGACGAACGAACGGAAAGCGGAAACCGGTGGGCGTCAACAGGCCCTAGCGCTGCACGCCCTCGGCAAGCCAGTCCATGCGCAGGATCTGCCCGTCGTCCAGCGTGCGGCCGGCGGCGATCACCTCGCGCCCGGTGTTGTCCCGCACGGGCATGGCGCCGGCCGAGAAGGGATGCAGGCGCCCACGGGCGATATCGTCCTGGCGTGCGAGCACTTCCTTGCGCACGGCAGGCGGCACGCGGCTGCCGAAGCCCTCCACGCGCACCATGCCCTCGCGCACGCCGCCCCAGAGGTTGCCGCTCTTCCAGCGGCCTTCGCGGACGGCGCGCACGCGCTCGGTGTAGTAGGCGCCCCACTGGTGTGTGACGGCCAGGATCTGGGCGTCCGGGCCGATGCCCCGCATGTCCGAGTGGTAGCCGATGGCCAGGCGCCCGCGCTCCTGGGCCGCGGCCATCACCGCGGTGGAGCCGGTATGGAACGCAACCACGTCCACGCCTTCGTTGAACAGGGCCATCGCCGCGTCACGCTCCCTGGGCGGATCGAACCAGACATTGAGCCAGACGACCTTCACCGTGGCCTTCGGATCGACGGAGCGCATGCCGAGCGTGAAGGCGTTGATGCCCTGCAGCACCTCGGGAATCGGGAAGCCGGCCACGAAGCCCGCGACGTGCGAGCGCGTCATGCGGCCCGCCGCCACGCCCGCGAGGTACCGGCCTTCGTAGTAGCGCGCATTGGCCGTGGCCACGTTGGGCGCGGTCTTGTAGCCGGTGATGGATTCGAACGTCACCTCGGGGAAGTCGCGCGCCACGCGCAGCGTGGGCTCCATGTAGCCGAAGCTGGGCGTGAAGATGATCTGGTGGCCGGTGGCGGCGAGGTCGCGGATCACGCGCTCGGCGTCCGCGCCCTCGGCGACGTTCTCGACGTAGGTGGTGCGCACCTGCGGTCCCAGGGCCTTGTCCACGGCGCGGCGGCCTTCCTCGTGCTGGCGCGTCCAGCCAGCCTCGGTGATGGGCGACACGTACACGAAGCCGGCCTTCACGGGAGCGGTGTCGGCCGGTGCGGCGGGGTTGGCGGGCTGCTGCGCCCCGGCGGTGGCAGACAGGAAAAGACAGGCGGCCGCGAACACGGCAGCGAGGTTTTTGTACATGGTGGTCCTCTACATGGTCCCGGGACTGGAAAAAGAAAAAGGCTGCCGGGACAGCAGCCTTTGTCCGCCTCTGCGCAAGAGAGGGGCGGGATTTTACCCGCGGCCCGCCTTCCGCGGGCCCGCACGGGCCTTTCTGATCAGACCGGCGACACCACGCCGCGCCCGGCGAAATGCCCTTCCGCATTGGCCATGAACCGGTCCACGCTGGCCTGCACGGCCTCGGGCGACCAGCCGGCCACGTGCGGCGTGAGCACGATGTTGTCGAGCCCGATCAGGGCCTCGGGCGGATGCGGTTCGCTCTCGTACACGTCCAGGCCGGCGCCGGCGATGCGGTGATCGCGCAGCGCGTCGGCCAGCGCCTCGGTATCGACCACGCTGCCGCGCGCGATGTTCACGAGGTAGCCCAGCGGGCCGATGGCGTCGAGGATCTCGGCATTCACCGCGTGGCGCGTGGACGGGCCGCCGGGCGTGGCGCACACCAGGACGTCGCACCATTCGGCGAGTTCGCGCAGGCTGGAGAAGTACTGGTGCGGCACGCCTTCCCGCGGGTTGCGGTTGTGGTAGCCGATCTGCATGTCGAAGCCGGACGCGCGGCGCGCGATCTTCTGGCCGATGGTGCCCAGCCCGAAGATGCCCAGGCGCTTGCCGGACACGTTCGGCGGCAGCCCGATGGCGTCGCGCCAGACGCCCTCGCGGCAGAGCCGGTCCAGCGGGCGCAGGCCGCGCACGATGGAGATGAGCAGGCCGAAGGCATGGTCGGCCACGCAGTCGTCGTTGGTGCCGGCACCGTTGGCCACCGCGATGCCGCGCGCCCTGGCTGCGTCGAGCGCGATGTTCTCGTAGCCGGCGCCCAGGGCGCAGATGAGTTCGAGCGCGGGCATGGACTCGATTTCCTGGGCCGTGAGTCCGATGGAGCCGATGGTCAGCACGGCGCGGAAGCGGCCGCCCTGCGTGGCGATCGCCTGCGTGCGGTCGTTGGGGGTGGGCGCGTAGTGCAGGTCGTAGGCGGCGGCGATCTGCGCCTGGTGCTGCGGCGACAGGGTGTTGAGGGCCAGGAGGGGAATGCGCGGGGTGGACACGGTGGAAGCTTCCAATCCAACAATCAAGGTCGGCATGCGCCCGGGGATCGGGCGCGGGCATGCCGCGGCGGCTGCGAGGGCCGCTGCGGCACACCGGCCGGGGTGCCGAGATTGTGCGCCAGCCCGCGGCCCCGGGGAACTACGGCCGCACGGTCTGGGTGCGCAAATTCGCATCCGCGGCGATCTCGGCTTCCGTGAAGGGCACGCGCACCCACTGCTTCGCGGAATACGCCTGGGTGTAGTCGCCCTGGTGCGCAGAGCCCGGATCGTCCGAGAGGGAATGGGTGAGCAGCGTATGGGCCTGCACCCCGCCCGCGGGGAAGGTGACCACCTGCAGGTAGCTGTTGCCGTGCGGCTGGCCATCCATGGAATACCCGCCCTGGTCGATGGGGTTTTCGGAGCAGGCGATGGTGAAGTAGCCGATGCCGGCGCACCCGCCGTACAGCGGCATCTTCCGGCCGCCGCGCACCGAGAACAGCACCTCGCCGCGCGGCGCATCCACCGCGAAGCCGCTCTGCTTCACCTTGGCCACGGCGGCGCCGAAGGCCTGCTGCAACGCGCCGGCGGCCGCGGGATTCAGGTCGCGCGGCGTGTTCAGCGGATCGGCCGGGTCGAACGGCGTGGTGTAGAGCTGGGCGGCGGGCACCTGCACGCGGCTCCAGAACTCATCCCATACGTGCGAACCGTGCGCATCGCCATTGCCGGTGTTGTCCCAGGCACGCAGCGCCGCGCATGCGGAGGCCACGTCCACGGAGGAACCGCCGACCGTGATCTGCGGCGAGGTGCAGACCAGGGCGAGCGCCTGGTCCTTGAAGCGCTCGGCACTGAAGACGCGGCTGCTCAGCACCATCTGGCGCACGATGGCGCTGGTGGCCTGGCGGCCGCCGTAGCCGTCGGTGCCGGCCAGGCGCTGCAGCGCCATGGTGTGGCCCAGGCGCGTGCGCAGGCTCTGCGCGGCGCCGGTGGCGCCGAAGATGGGCGCGTAGCCGGTGAGCGGCGCATTGGCGTTGGCGAGCCAGTAGCTGTCGTTCATGTTGCCGACGTAGTCGTCGCGCTGGAGGTTGGGCATGCGGGAAGGCCCGATGGCGCCCTTCTGCACGGAATCCGGATCGGACTGCCAGTCGCATGCGCTGCGGGAGCCGTCGAAGAACGGAACGCCCGGCAGCGCCGCGGCGACGGCCTTGCCATAGGCCGTGGTGCACGAGGCCAGCTGGCCCGCGGACACGTTGGGCACCGCGCCCATGTCGGCATACCAGGCCCGGGCGCTGCCGCGCCCCACGGCCACGGTGTTGACCCAGGGAATGGCGGACTCCTCGCGCTGGATGGCGATGAACTCGTCGAGCGAGCGGGCCTGGTTCCAGCGCATCCAGTTGCGGAAGGTGCGGTAGTTCTCGCCGTTGATGTCGCGGATGACGAAGGCGGTGGTCTGGTTCCAGGCCAGGGCCGGATTGAGCGTGGACAGGTTCACCAGCGGCCCCATGTCGGTCTTGTAGAGCGTGCGCGTCACGTCCACCATGCCCGATGCCGTGCGGTTCTGCACCGTGATGGTGGTGGCCGCCATCTTCACGGGGGCGCCGTCGCGCAGGTAGCTGGTGGGATCGCCCGCGGACAGCGTGAGCTGGAAGAAGCCGAAGCGGCGCGCGCTGGAGACGGTGTGGCTCCAGGCCACGTTGTCGTTGAAGCCGATCAGCACCACCGGGATGCCCAGGAACGAGACGCCGCTCACGTTCAGCTCGTTGCCGATGGTGAGCTGCGCCTGGTAGAAGCGGTCGGGCCCCTTCCAGTACCAGTGCGGGTTGCCGAAGAGCAGCGGGCTGCCTTCGCCCGTTCCTGCCGTGCCGAAGCCGTACATGTTGCTGCCGATGCCCGCCGTGCCGCCGACCTGCAGGTCCGGGGTCCGGACGCGGGAAGCATCGAGGGTTGCGACCGCGGTGGCGCCCTCCTTGCGCTGCGGCGCGGCAGCGGCGGCGTCCGAACGGGAGGCGGCCGGCGCGGTGGCGTTGGCGATGGCTGCCGCGAAGTTGCTGTAGCCGCCCGCCAGGTTGGCGGCGTACATGCGCCGCCACAGGTCCTGCACGGTGACGGGCTGCACCCAGGCCTCGTTGCGGCAGGCCGCGTGGGCGTTGCTGTCGGCCTGCAGATCGGCCAAGTAGCGGTTGTAGCCGGCGGCGAAGCCCTCGACCATCTGGCGCAGCTTCTCCGGCTGGGCCGCCATCATCTTCTCCACCACGTCGGCAGAGATGACGTGGCGGTGGAAGAAGTCCGAGTCGATGTTGAGCGGCCGGCCCAGCGTGCTGTTGTAGATGACCTGCGCGGACCCGCCGAAGTAGCGGGAGCGCTCGCCGCGGTAGGTGACGAAGGCATCGGCCAGGGTGCAGAGGTTGTCCTGCGCCTGCGCGTAGCCGTAGCCGAAGCCCGCCCCGCCCCAGGTGGATGCCCTGATGTGCGGCACGCCCATGGCGGTGCGGCGGATCTCCGCGCTGTAGGGGGCCAGGTCGCCGTCGCCGCGTCCGCCGCCGCAGGCGGCGAGGGTCGCGACGAGGCAAAGGGAAAGCGGCCTGAGGCCGCCACGGAATGTAGTGCGCATGGTTGCGTGTCTCCTTGTGGGCCCTCTTGTCGGCCGGAATGGCCGGGGCCGCCAGAGCATAGGAAAAATTGCCGCCGGGCGCTTGTACGCAGCGGCTACGTCCCCCACCGGGGAATGCATCAGCCGGCCTGCGCGCCGCGCCAGGCCGTGTGCGCGCAGTCGTCCACGAACACGTCCACGCGGCCCGCGTCCGCCAGGAAGGACGGCGTCAGGCCGAAGCAGCGCTGGAAGGTGCGGCTCATGTGCGCGCCGTCGGTGAAGCCCCCCGCGAGCGCAATGCCGGTGAGCGGCATGCCCGAGGCCATCATCTGCACGGTGCGGCGGATCTTGGACCACAGCAGGTAGCGCTTGATCGACAGGCCGGTCTGTTCATGGAAGAGGTGCGTGAGCCGGCCGGGCGACAGGCAGGCCACGGCCGCCAGGTCGCACAGCGGGACCGCCGTGCCATGGCTGCCGGCATCGCGCATCCGCTGCAGCACGCGCTCGACGCGCGGATCCAGGCACGCCCGGTCGCCGACGCGGGGGCGCTTCAAGGCACAGCCGCAGGCCGCGTCCAGCATGCCGCCGCTGAGGCGGCGCAGGGCCGGGCTGTCCAGCTCGCCATGCAGCGCGCCTTCGAAGTCCTCGCGCAGCGCACCGAAGTCGGCCGCATCCAGCGGCAGGATGCCCCGGCCGGCCAGGCGCGCGGCCAGCCTTCGGAACGTTCCGGACGCCGGATCGACGTTCAGCGAAAGCAGGCCGCAGCCATCGGCGTCGAGCTGGCGGGGCACATGCGGCGCCACCAGGGCGGCCGTGCAGCGCAGTACCGTGCCATCGAGCGCGACGAGGACGAAGGGGCGGCCGGTGGCGGATGCCAGCAGGGTGGCGGAAGCCCGGGCGGTGAGGCCGGACTGGATCGCTTCCGTGATGTAGAAGAAGCGGTCATCCCAGAGATGCAGCTGGTTGGTGGTGGACATGCAGTGTGCGGCGCGGGCCCGGACCGGCGCCGGGTTGTGCGCCGCGTGATTCTCACGCCACGGGCAGCAGGCCGTCGATCCGCAACGACCCGCGGGCTAGGCCTCACTGCGGCGTGGCGAAGCGGTCGAAGCAGGCCCGCAGCGCACGCTGCCAGGCACGCTTGTCCGCGTCCGGAACGAAGCTCGCCTCGAAGCTGTTGGACGCGAGCTGGTAGGCATGCGCCGCCGTGAGCGTGGGAACGGCCTCGAACAGGCGCACGAAATTCGTGTTCAGGTAGCCTCCGAAATAGGCGGGATCGTCCGAGTTCACCGTGGCCGCCAGGCCCGCGTCCAGCAGGACCTGGATGTTGTGGTCCGCCAGGTCGGGAAAGACGCACAGCTTCTCGTTGGACAGCGGACAGACGGTGAGCGCCACCCGTTCGGCGGCCAGGCGGCGCATCAGGGCCGGGTCGTGCACGGCCTGCACGCCGTGGTCGATGCGCTCGGCCCGCAGCACGTCGAGCGCGCTCCAGATATAGGCCGGTGGCCCCTCCTCGCCCGCGTGCGCGACGCGGTGCAGGCCCAGCTGGCCGCAGCGCGCGAACACGCGGGCGAACTTCTCGGGCGGGTGGCCCACCTCGCTCGAATCCAGGCCCACGCCGATGAAGCGGTCACGGTAGGGCAGCGCCTGCTCCAGCGTCTCGAAGGCGTCTTCTTCGCTCAGGTGGCGCAGGAAGCACAGGATCAGCGAAGCGCTCACGCCCAGTTGCTGCCTGGCGTCCTCGCAGGCACGGTGCAGGCCTTCGATGACCACGCCGATGCCGACGCCGCGCGCGGTATGCGTCTGCGGATCGAAGAACATCTCGGTGTGCACGATGTGGTCGGCGGCCGCGCGCTGCAGGTAGGCCCAGGCCATGTCGTAGAAATCCTGCTCGTGCAGCAGCACGCTCGCTCCGGCGTAGTAGATGTCCAGGAAGCTCTGCAGGTTGGTGAACGCGTAGGCGCTGCGCAGCGACTCCACGTCGGCATAGGGCAGCGCCACGCCGTTGCGCTCGGCCAGCGCGAAGATCAGTTCGGGCTCGAGCGAGCCCTCGATGTGCATGTGGAGTTCGGCCTTCGGCATGGCGCGCAGCAGGTCGGGCAGGCGCTCCGGTGCGATGGCATCGGCGGACGGCGGGGCGTCGGTACGGGAGTCGGTCATGGAAGGCCTCGGGAAAAGGACGGCATTAAGGCGCGCGCAGCGCACAGCATAAGGCCCCGGCCCGGCGCGCGGCGGCACGGGCACACGTCCGCTACCAGGCGGAGTCGAGCCCCTGCAGCGCGCGCCGGGCCAGCAGGAAGGTGGCCGCGTTCCAGCTCTGGCCAGCCATGCCCATGGGCGCCAGCGTGCGGCCGTGGAACCACTCGGTGAAGCGCCAGTCGTCGAGCGCATTGGCATGGGCCAGCTTCGCCAACTCGGACCATCCGGCGCGGCGCAGGCCCAGGCGGGCCAGCGCCATCACCCAGAAGCCGCCGACGAAGGGCCAGATGCCGCCGTTGTGGTACTGGTGCATGAGGTTCTGGCGGTGACGTCCCATGTAGGCCCGCCACAGGTCGTGCTCGTGGGACAGCGGATGCAGCACCACGCGCACGGGCAGGGAGTTGCCCGCATGGGCGGCCTCGATGGTGTTGACGATGCTGTGCGCCATCGCCTCGTCGGCGAGGCCGGACTGGATGGCCAGCAGGTTGCCGAACACATCGCCCTCGTCGCCCACCACCGCCAGGTTCACGAAACTCAGGAACAGACCCGGGTCGCGGCGGCCGCGGCGGGCGTAGTGCTGCAGCAGCCGGGCGCGATGGTACCCGGGCAGGTCGCGCTGGAACGGGTTGAAGAGATGGTTGAAGTGGTGGTGCGTGTCGTCCGCCTGGCAGAGCGAGAAGCGGCGCTTGACGTCGAACCACAGGGCGTTGGTGTAGAGCACGTACCCCGAGCGCGGCATGATGTCCGCCCAGTCGCTGGCCTCGTTCTGCTGCAGCAGCCGGAAGTGCTGGTGCTCCTGCGCGAGCAGCCAGCCGATGGCCCGCTCGACGCCATCCGCCCAGCGGCCTGCGCCCACGGCGCCGTGGCGGCGCACGTGGTCCACCGCGATCAGCCACCAGAGCGTGGCGTCGATGCAGCCCAGGTACCAGAAGTCCGCATCGCGCCCTTCCGGGTCCACGTATTTGGGAATCTGCCCGTTGGGGGCCTGCTGCGAGGCCAGGGCGTCGAGGCTGGCCACGGCGCCCTCTTCCAGGGCCGGCACGCCGCTGCCGCACATCGCCATGACGCACATGGCCGCATCGCGCCCGAAGATGCGCGTGTAGCGCCGCGCCACCGCCGCCGCGGTGCGGCTCGCGGCCAGGATGCCGTGGGGCGTGAGGTTGCGTTCGAGCAGCGCGAGCGAAGCGTCCGAACAGGCATCGATCAGCGCGCGGGATGTTGCGTCGAGGGAATGGTCTGTCATGGGCATGCAATGGGCAGGCGGGCCGGAGCGGACGCATCGGGCCGGCACAGGGTCCATTGTGCAGCCGCACGCGGATGTGTCCAGCCCTCCCGCGTGTGCCCTGCCCGGCCGCGGGCCCTTCAGCAGACGCCGAAGGTGACGCCGCAGCCGCGCAGGTAGCGGCGGTAGGCGGAAGAAGCCTTGTCCGCGGCGGTGTGCAGTTCCGCCCGCAGGTCCAGGGGCAGGCGCCTGGGCTCCTGGGATTCGAGCACCGGCTGGTCCTGCGTGAAGATGGTGTGCTGGAAATCGCGCAGCTTGCTGTCCGGCGAATCGAAGTCCGCGACCGCCAGACGGAACCACACGCGGCTCGATTCCTGGGTGAGCGGGCAGATGTAGAGCGCGATGGACTCGCGCCAGCCCTCCACCGCGGTGGTGCCGGGTTCCGGCAGTTTGGTCAGCACGGCCGCGTACGGGCCGGTCACTTCGTAGGTGTATTCGACCTGCGCCGCCGTGGTGGAATGCAGGTTGGACTGGGGCTGCCAGGCCTTGCAACCGGTGGCCAGCAGGCCGGTCGGCGTCGGCTCCACCCGGTAGTCGTCGATGGCCGCGGCATCGCGCGCGCCCAGCCAGCCCTCGTGCACGAAGCCGAAGTGGGACATATCGAGGAAGTTCTCGACGATGCGCGGCGCGCTGGCCGCCACGTCGTAGGGCCCGCAGTTGAGCTTGCGCAGGCGGGCGTCGTCTTCCGCGGCGAACGCCGGCAGGGCCGCATCGCCCGGGGCGAGCCGCACCCACACCAGGCCGTGGGCCTCCCGCACGCCGAAGCATTCCACGCGGTGCCCGGCCGGCGGCTGGAACTGCGGCAGCGCGGGCACATGGACGCAGTGGCCACCGCCCTCGAACTGCCAGCCGTGGTAGGGACACTCCAGCCGGCCGTCCTGCACGCGGCCGAGCGAGAGGCGCGCACCGCGGTGGGGACAGCGGTCGGGGAAGGCGTGCGGCAGGCCCGCGGCGTCGCGCCACAGGACGAGGGGCTGGTCCAGCAGCCGCGCCGCCAGGGGTGCGGCGCCGACCTCCTCGGCCAGGGCGACAGGGTGCCAGTGGTGGTGTTCGATCATCGTTGGAATGAATTGTCAGGCCAGCGCGCGCACGGAATTGCTCAGCGACCGCGCGCAGGCGATCAGGGCGGGCGCGAGGCGCCTCTCGGCCTCCTCGGGCGTCCAGCGGCTGGTGGGTGCCACGACGTGCACCGCCGCCACGGGCCGGCCGCGCCCGCCGACGACCGGTGCCGCCAGGGTCATGTCGCCCAGGAACAGCTCTTCGCGGTTGACCGCGTAGCCGCGCTGCCGGGCGAGCTGGAGCTGCTCCAGGATGGCGGATTCGTCGGTCAGCGTGTGGCGGGTGTGCGCCACGCGCTCGCCCTGCCGGATGAGCGCCAGCGCCTCGGCGTCCGGCAATGCGCCCAGGAAGGCCCGCCCCGAAGCGGTGCAGTACATGGGTATGCGGCTGCCGATGGGCATGTGCACCGGAACGAACTGGGCGCTGACGAAGCGCGCCACATAGACCATCTCCGCGCCATCGGCCTCGGTGAGGCAGGAGGTTTCCGTGGTGACGTTGGTGAGTTCGGACAGAAACGGATTGGCCAGGTCGATGAGCGGGTTGCCGGCCAGGTAGTTGAACCCGATGCGCAGCACGCGCGGCGTGAGTTCGTAGCGCCGCGTCTGCGGATGCTTGCGCACGTAGCCCAGCTGCTCGAGCGTATAGACCATGCGCTGCGCAGAACTGCGGTTGATGCCCGCCGCCTCGGCGACCTCGGCGAAGGTCATGCCCCGGCGCTGGGCACCGAAGGCGCACAGCACGTCCAGCCCTTTCTCCAGGGACTGGTTGAACAGGCGGCTGACGTCATCTTCGGAAGGGGTGGAAACCATGGTGGCCAGTATAGCCTCGCCGCCTTGAAAAATCGCATATCGATTTGCTTTTGGCGACTAGTAGTTTTTACCAATTTCAAATCGCCCATCATGAATCGATGATGGCACCGATCTTGCACTTCACCGCGACGTGCGGACCGGCACGCCCCAATGGCGTGCACGGCGCACATCCGTGGTCCATCCCGCCTTTCGTTCAAGGAGCCCCTGCATGCGTCCCCTCATCCGCCGCCTCCGCCACCTCACGTCCGGCCTGCTGGCCGCTGCCGCCGTCACGGCCGCCTGCGCACAGGGTGCCGCGCCCGCGAGCTACAACGTCGGCGCGACCGCCACCGGCATTCCCTTCACGTTCCTCGACATCAAGACCAACACCATCCAGGGCATGATGGTGGACACCGTGCAGGCGGTGGCGAAAGCCGGCGGCTTCACCGTGAACGTGCAGCAGACCGTGTTCTCGGCGCTGATTCCCTCGCTCACCGCGGGCAAGATCGACATCGTCTCGGCCGCCATGCTGAAGACGCCCGCGCGCCAGCAGGTGGTGGACTTCAGCGATCCGGTGTATTCCTACGGCGAGGGCCTGATCGTCAAGGCCGACGACGCCCGCGCCTACGCCTCGCTGGACGACCTCAAGGGCGAGGTGGTGGGCGCGCAGGTGGGCACCGTGTTCCTCGACATGCTGCAGAAGAAAGGCATCTTCAAGGAAGTGCGCAGCTACGACTCGGTGGCCGACCTGACGCGCGACCTGGCCCTGGGCCGCATCAAGGCGGGCCTGGCGGACCAGCCCATCCTGGCCTACCAGATCCGCCAGAACACCTTCCAGGGCGTGAAGCTGGCCGAAGGCTACAAGCCGTCGAACGTGGGCGACGTGTGCCTGGTGGTGCGCAAGGGCGATGCCGAGACGCTGCAGCGCCTGAACAAGGCGATCGCAGCCGTCAAGGCCGACGGTACGCTCTCCCAGATCACGAAGAAGTGGGGTATCTGAGCCCCATGTCCCATTTTCTCCAGCATGCGCGCGACTTCCTGCCCATCCTGCTGCAGGGCGCGGTGGTCACGGTGCAGGTCACCGTGCTCGCCTTCCTGCTGAGCAGCGCGATCGGGCTGGTGCTCGCGCTCGGCAAGCTCTCGCCGGTGCGGGCGGTGTCGTTCACGGCATACACGCTCATCAACGTGATCCGCGGGCTGCCGATCATCGTGCAGCTGTTCTACATCTACTTCGTGCTGCCGGATTTCGGCGTGCAGCTCACGGCGTTCCAGGCCGGCGTGATCGGGCTGGGCATCGCGTATTCCGCCTACCAGGCGGAGAACTTCCGCGCCGGCATCGAGGCGGTGGACCCGGGCCAGCGCGAGGCGGCGCTGGCCATGGGCATGCGCCCCGCCCTGCTGATGCGGCGGGTGATCCTGCCGCAGGCCTTCCGCATCGCGCTGCCGCCCTACGGCAATACGCTGGTGATGATGCTGAAGGACTCGTCGCTGGTCTCCACCATCACGGTGGCCGAGATGACGCGCGCGGGCCAGCTCATCGCCTCGTCCACCTTCCAGAACATGACCGTCTATACCCTGGTGGCGCTGCTCTACCTTGCGATGAGCCTGCCCCTGGTGGCCTGCCTGCGGCGCCTGGAGCGCCGGCTGGGCGCGGGGAGCCGCCGATGATCGAGATCGAAGGCCTGCAGAAATCCTACGGCGCGCACCGCGTGCTGCAGGGCGTGAGCCTGCGCGTGGCGCGCGGCGAGGTGGTCTGCCTCATCGGGCCCTCGGGCTCGGGAAAATCCACCGTGCTGCGCTGCATCAACGGACTGGAGTCCTACCAGGGCGGCGAGGTGCGCGCCTTCGGCGAGCGCGTGGACCAGCGCGGCGCCGGCATCCACCTGCTGCGCCGCCGCATGGGCATGGTGTTCCAGCGCTTCAACCTCTTTCCCCACCGCACCGCGCTGGAGAACGTGATGGAAGGCCCCGTGCATGTGCTGGGCGTGCCCGCCACCCAGGCGCGCTCCGAGGCGCTGGCGCTGCTGGAGAAAGTGGGCCTGGCCGACAAGGGCGGGCACTACCCCGCGCAACTCTCGGGCGGGCAGCAGCAGCGCGTGGCGATCGCACGGGCCCTGGCGCTCAAGCCGGAGGCCATGCTGTTCGACGAGCCGACCTCCGCGCTGGATCCGGAACTGGTGGGCGACGTGCTCGGCGTGATGCGCACGCTGGCGGATGAAGGCATGACGATGGTGGTGGTGACGCACGAGATGGGGTTCGCGCGCGAGGTGGCCGACCGCGTGTGCTTCCTGCACGGCGGCACCATCGTGGAAGAAGGCCCTGCGGCACAGGTGCTGGGCGCGCCCAGGCATGCGCGCACGCAGGACTTCCTGCGCCGGGTGCTGCATGCGCCCGGCGGGAGCGCGGCATGAGCGGCGGCGCTTCGGTGCGCCCCGTCGGCACGCATCCCGGTGCGGATTCGCTCTGGGCCGCCACCGCGCCGCCCGCGCCCGATGCCCCCCCGCTGCAGGGCCGGCAGACGGCGGACGTGCTGGTGGTGGGCGCGGGCTACACGGGCCTCTCGACCGCGCTGCACCTGGCCGCCATCGGCGCGCGCGTGTGCGTGCTGGATGCGCACGGCATCGGCTGGGGCGCCTCGGGCCGCAACGGCGGGCAGGTCAACCCCAGCCTCAAGCACGACCCGGACGAGCTGGTGCGCATCTACGGCGCCGCCCGCGCGGAGCCTCTGATCCAGGCCGTGTCCGGATCGGCGGACCTGGTGTTCGAGCTCATCGCGCGCCACGGCATCGATTGCGCGCCGGTGCGCGCGGGCTGGCTGCAGGTGGGCTACACCGACCAGGCGGTGGCGGGCATGCACGCGCGCGCCCGGCAATGGGAGCGCCACGGCGTGCGCACCGCGATGCTGGACCGCGCCCAGGCGGCCGCGCGCATCGGCAGCCCGGCCTTCGCGGGCGGCTGGTGGGACGGGCGCGCGGGGGCCGTGCAGCCGCTGGCCTATGCGCGCGGGCTGGCGCGCGCGTCGCAGGCCCTGGGCGTGCAGTTGCACGGCGGCTCGCCGGTGGCGAAGCTCGAGCGCCAGGGCGCGCGCTGGGTGGCCACCACGGCCGCGGGCCACGGCGTGGAGGCCGGCCAGGTCGTGCTGGCCACCAACGGTTATACCGACGGCCTGTGGCCGGGCCTCGCCCGGACGGTGCTGGCGGCCAACAGCTTCATCGTTGCCACGCA
Source organism: Acidovorax sacchari (assembly GCF_042847045.1). NCBI lineage: Bacteria > Pseudomonadati > Pseudomonadota > Betaproteobacteria > Burkholderiales > Comamonadaceae > Acidovorax > Acidovorax sacchari. The sequence goes on along the minus strand of NZ_AP035783.1, from coordinate 1,303,206 downwards.
GCCGCTCGGGGCGCGCGGCGATGCGATCCTGCCGGGCGGAGAGACCGGCTCCACCTCGCAGCGGCTGCTGCTGTATTTCCGCAAGGATGCGCAGGGCCGGCTGCTGATGGGCGGGCGCGGCCACTTCACGGACCCCGCGGGTGCGGCGGATTTCGCGCACCTGGAGCGGGCCACGGCGCTCATGTTCCCGGACCTGGGCCGGCTGGAGTATGCGTACCGCTGGGCCGGCCGCATCGCGGTCACACGCGACTTCATGCCCCACCTGCACCAGCCCGCGCCCGGCGTCACCCTGGCGCTCGGCTACAACGGCCGCGGCGTGGCACTCGCCACGAGCATGGGGCGGGAGGTGGCGGCCCTGGTGGGTGGCGGCGCGCCGGAGCGCTGTCCCTACCCCGTCACGCCCATCCAGCCCATCCCCCTGCACGGACTGCAGCGGTTCTACGTGGCGGCGGGCGTGGCGTGGTACAGCCTGCTGGACCGGCTGAATACCTGAGCCCGCGGCCGCTCCGGCGGCCCGGCTCCCGCCCCCGCTGCAGGCACCGCGTTCCGCACCATGGCAGCGCGCGGCCGGCACGCGGGGCGCGCACGCCGCAGAATCGGGCCATGAATCTGCGACAGATCGAAGCCTTCCGGGCCGTGATGGTGACCGGGTCCGTCAGCGGGGCGGCGCGCCTGCTCCACGTGTCCGTGCCCGCCATCAGCCGGTTGCTGTCGCATACCGAGAGCCGGCTGGGCTTCGCGCTGTTCGAGCGCGTCAAGGGGCGGCTGCATCCCACGGCAGAGGCCCGGCGGCTGTACGTGGAGGTCGAGCAGGTGCACGGCGGCGTGCAGCGCATCGGCAGCCTGACGCGGGAGCTGGCCGTGCGGCGCCGGGGCTTCGTGAGCATTCTGTCGAGCCCCAGCCTCGGGCAGATGATCGTGCCGCTGGCGATCGCCCAGCTGCGCACGGCGCTGCCGGACGTGCAGGTGCATTTCCACTGCCTCACGCACGAGGCGCTGAAAGCGCGCATCCTCCAGCAGCGGGCCGACCTGGGCATTTCCACGTTCCCGGTGGACCACCCGAACCTGGCGACGCGGCCGCTGGCCAGCAGCCGGCTCATGTTGATCTGCCCGCGCAGCCATCCGCTCGCCGCCTGCGAGGAAGTAGGCACGGAAGAGCTGTTGCCGCACGAGTTCATCGGCTATCCGCACGGCTCGCCGCTGGGCCTGCGCATCGACCAGATGTTCGCGGCCTGCGATGCGACGCCGCGCTTCAGCGTCGAAGTCACCTCGCCCCAGTACGCCTGCGCGCTGGTACATGCGGGCGCGGGGGCCGCGCTGGTGGACGAGTATTCGCTGCAGGGCTGGCTGGAGTCGCGCTTCAGGGTGATCCCCGTGCGGGGCGCGCAGCCCATCGTGGCCGACCTCGTGCACCTGCAGAGCGAACCGCTCTCGCCCGCGGCCCACGCGCTGCTGCGCGCGCTGCACAGCGTGCTGCTGCAGTGCGGCCTGGCACTGCCTTTTCCGGACGAGGGCGGCGCGCCCGGTTGAAGTCCGCCGCGTGGTGCGGGCCGCACCGCACCATGGTGGCGTGCGGGCGGGTTTTTACGCTCCCCGCCGGTGCATGGCCCGCCCGTGCGCACCGCGAGGATGCGAAGGTTTAACACCCGGTTAAACCTGGGCCACAAAGCGTCATTCGACGCTCCGGACGCCGCTTCGAATAATCGGTTGCATCACCCCTGCTGCAACGAAGAGAAGAAGGTTTCCATGACATCGCGCCCCGCCCCTGCCCGCCGTTTCCTCGACCTGGCCGTCGCCCAGATGGGCCCCGTCCACCTGGCCGACAGCCGGCCCTCGGTCGTGGCGCGCCTGGTCGCGATGCTGCGCGAGGCGCACGGCCGCGGCGCGCGATTCGTGGTGTTTCCCGAACTGGCGCTGACCACGTTCTTCCCGCGCTACTGGATGCCGGAAGCGGAGGCGCACGAGCGCTTCTTCGAGCGCAGCCTGCCCGGGCCCGAGACGCAGCCGCTGTTCGACGAGGCGCGCCGGCTCGGCGTGGGCTTCTACCTCGGGTATGCGGAACTGACCGCCGAGGGGCGCGGCTTCAATTCGGCCGTGATCGTCGGGCAGGACGGCGCCATCCGGGGCCGCTACCGCAAGATCCACCTGCCCGGCCACGCGGACCACAAGCCCGAGGCGCCCTTCCAGCACCTGGAGAAGAAGTTCTTCGACGTGGGAGACCTGGGCTTCCGCGCTTTCGACACCGACGGCGTGCGCATGGGCATGTGCCTGTGCAACGACCGCCGCTGGCCCGAAACCTACCGCGTGATGGCGCTGCAGGGCGCGGAGGTGGTGGTGCTCGGCTACAACACGCCCTCGGTCAACATCCACTGGGACGAGCCGGCCCACCTGCGCACCACCACGCACCTCATCTCCCTGCAGGCCAACGCCTACCAGAACGGCATCTGGGTGGCCGCGGCCGCCAAGTGCGGGTCCGAGGACGGGCACCACATGATCGGCAGCTCGGTCATCGTCGCGCCCAGCGGCGAGATCGTCGCGCGCACCACCAGCGAAGAGGACGAGGTGATCTGCGTGCGCGCCGACCTGTCGCTCGGCGAGCACTTCCGCGAGCACGTCTTCAATTTCGCGAAGCACCGCCGCCCCGAGCACTACCGCCTGATCGTCGAGCGCACTGGCGCGGGCGATCCACTCCCCTGAGCCAGCGAAGCCGCTGAACCGCCCCACCCGCCCCTCTGAGAAAGCCCACCATGATGCACCGCATGCTGTCCCGCACCCTCGCGCTCCTCGCCTCGGCCGCCTGCCTGTCGGCGGCCTCCCTGCCCGCGCAGGCCGCGTGGCCCGAGAAGCCCATCACCTTCGTCGTGCCCTCGGCCGCCGGCGGCTCGCCCGACGTGCTGTCGCGGCTCGTGACCAGCGAACTCTCCAAGACGCTGGGCGTGCCGGTGGTGATCGACAACCGGCCCGGCGCCGCCGGCAACATCGGCATCATGCAGATCAAGAGCCGGCCGGCGGACGGCTACACCATCGGCTACGGCAACGTGAACACGCTGGCCGTGAACCGCACCCTGTTCAGGAAACTGCCCTACGACGTGGACCGCGACCTGGTGCCGGTGGCCCACGCGTTCGACCTCTACAACGTGCTGATCGTCCCCAAGGAATCGCCCATCCAGGATGTGGCCGGCCTGGTCGCCGCAGCACGCAAGGCGCCCGGCAAGCTGTCGTTCGGCGCTCCCGGCGTGGGCACCACCGGCCACATGGGCGGCGAGCTGTTCCGCAGCATGGCCGGCATCGACGTGCTCTTCGTGCCTTACAACGGCGGCCCGGCCGCGCTGCAGGACCTGATGGGCGGGCGCATCGACTACCTGTTCGCCAACTCGTCCGAAGTCGGCCCGCTCGTGGCTGCCGGCAAGGTGCGCGCGCTGGCCGTGAGCAGCGCGAAGCGCATCGCCCTGCTGCCCAACGTGCCCACGCTGGACGAGTCCGGCGTGAAGGGCTACGAGACGGTGGCCTGGGGCGGCGTGGTCGCGCCGCACGGCACGCCGCCCGAGATCGTCGCCAAGCTGAATGCCGCGATCAACGCCGCGCTGGCCACGCCCGCCGTGCGCGAAGGGCTGGCCAAGCTCGGCGCCGTTCCCGCCGGCGGCACGCCCGCCGACTTCCAGCGCACCATCGACCGCGAGACGAAGCGCTGGGGCGAGCTGATCGAGCGCAACAAGATCGAGAAGCTCGACTGATGGCCGGGTCCGCCATCATCCCGGGCACCGCTGCGGCAGCCCCGGACGCACGCCTGCTGCTGCGCGGCGGCCTGCTCATCGACGGTAGCGGCGCGGAGCCGCGCCCCGCCGACCTGCTGGTCGAGGGCGAGACGATCGCCGCCGTGCTGGAACCGGGCACCGGCGCGGCCGGCCCGCACACGGTGATCGACATCGCCGGCCGGGTCATCGCGCCCGGCTTCATCGATTCGCACACCCACGACGACGGCTACCTGCTGGCCCACCCCGAGATGGTGCCCAAGGTGTCGCAGGGCGTGACCACGGTGGTGACCGGCAACTGCGGCATCAGCCTCGCGCCAGTGCCGCCCGGCCGCGCCCTGCCGCAGCCGCTCGACCTGCTCGGCCCGCCCGATCTCTTCCGCTACCCCGATTTCCATGCCTGGATGCAGGCGCTGCGCGATGCACCCGCCGCGGTCAACGTGATCCCCCTGGTGGGGCATGCCAGCCTGCGCGTGAGCGCGATGGACGACCTGCAGCGCCCCGCGACGGCGGAGGAATCCGCCCGCATGGCCGGCCTGCTGGAGGAAGCGCTGGAGGCCGGCGCGTTCGGCCTGTCCACCGGTACCTTCTACCCGCCCGCGCAGCACGCCACCACGCAGGAAATCATCGACATCGGCGAGGCCATGCGCTGCCGCGCCGGCATGGTGTATGCCACCCACCTGCGCGACGAATCCGACCGCATCGACGAAGCCATCGAGGAGGCGCTGGACATCGGCCGCGCCCTCGGCGCGCGCGTCGTGTTCTCGCACCACAAGCTGGCCGGCGAGCGCAACCACGGCCGCTCGGTGGAGACGCTCGCGCGCATCGACCGGGCCGGCCTGCTGCAGCCCGTGTGCCTCGATTGCCATCCCTATCCCGCCACCTCCACCATGCTGCGCCTGGACCGCGTGCGGCTGGCGCGCCGCACGCTCATCGCCTGGTCGCGCGGCGAGCCGTCCGCCCAGGGACGCGACTATGCGGACCTGCAGCGCGAATGGGGCCTGGACGACGACGCCATGCTGCAGCGGCTCGCGCCCGCGGGGGCGATCTATTTCCTGATGGACGAGCGCGACGTGGAGCGCATCCTCGCGCACCCGCGCACCATGGTCGGCTCCGACGGACTGCCCTTCGATCCGCATCCGCACCCGCGCCAGTGGGGCACCTTCACGCGGGTGCTCTCGCGGCTGGTGCGCAAACAGGGCCTGCTGACGCTGGAGGCGGCCATCCACAAGATGACGGGCCTCGCCGCGGAGAACTACGGCCTCGCCGACCGGGGGCTGCTGCGCGCCGGCTGGAAAGCGGATTTCGTGGTGTTCGACCCGGCCCAGGTGCAGGACGTGGCCACCTTCGACCAACCGGTGCAGGCCAGCCGCGGCATCGAGGGGGTGTGGGTCAACGGCCGGCGGGTCTGGGACGGCAGGGAGCCGACGGGGCAGCGGCCGGGTCGGGTGCTGGAGCGCTGACAAAAAAGGGCCGCCCATAGGCGGCCCTTTCGCCATCGGGGCGAACCCCGCGGATCACTTCTTGTCGCCGCCCGGCACCGTGCCTTCCACGCCCTTGACGTAGAAGTTGATGCCCGAGAGGAACTTGTCGTCGGCGACCACGTCCTTGGCGAGCAGTTCCTTGCCGTCCTGGCCGAGGATCGGTCCCTTCCAGATCGCGAACGAACCGTCCTTCAGGCCGGCCTTGACCTGGTCCACCTTGGCCTTGGTCTCGGCGGGAACGTCGTCGGCGATGGAGACGAGGTCGATCGCGCCTTCCTTCACGCCCCACCAGCTCTGGCCCGTGGCCCACTTGCCTTCCAGCACGTCGCGGGTGGCCTTGATGTAGTAAGGGCCCCAGTTGATGACGGCGGAACCCAGGTGGGCCTTGGGACCGTAGGCGGTCATGTCGGAATCCCAGCCGAAGGCGCGCTTGCCCTTTTCCTGGGCGGTCTTGAGCACCGCGGGCGAATCGGTGTTCTGGAACAGCACGTCGGCGCCGCCGTTGATCAGCGAGGTGGCGGCCTCGGTTTCCTTCGGCGGGCTGAACCATTCGTTCACCCACACCACCTTGGTCTTGATCTTCGGGTTGACCGACTGCGCGCCCAGCGTGAAGCTGTTGATGTTGCGGATCACCTCGGGGATCGGCACCGAGCCGACCACGCCCAGCGTGTTGGTCTTGGTCATGGCGCCCGCGATCACGCCGGCCATGTAGGCACCTTCGTAGGTGCGGCTGTCATATGTGCGCACGTTGGGCGCGGTCTTGTAGCCGGTGGCGTGCTCGAACTTCACGTCCGGGAAATCGGGGGCGATCTTCTGGATCGTCTCCATGTAGCCGAAGGTGGTGCCGAAGATCAGCTTGTTGCCCTGGCCGGCCATGTCGCGCAGCACGCGCTCGGCATCGGCCGATTCGGGCACGCTCTCGACGAAGCTGGTGACGACCTTGTCGCCGAATTCCTTCTCGATGGCCTTGCGGCCGTTGTCGTGCGCGAACGACCAGCCGCCGTCGCCCACCGGGCCGACATAGGCGAACGCGATCTTCAGCGGCTCGGCCTTGGCGGGGGCAGCGGGAACCGAGGCAGCGGGCGCGGACGCTGCCACCGGTGCCGGCTCGTCCTTCTTGCCGCAGCCCGAGAGCGCGGCGGCGGCCAGGGCGGAAAGCGCGGCGGCCTTCATCAGCGAGCGCTTGTGCAGATCGGTCATGTCGAATGTCCTTCCAGGGAAAACAGGTGAGAGAAGAAATCGGAAACGTTTGGAAACGGCAATGATGGCACGGCGCGGCGCCCCGGTCAGCCCCCGGGATGGAACGGCTTGCCCAGCGAGGCGGGCATGTTCGCGCGAATCCAGGCCGGATTGCGCGAGATCAGCGCCAGCACCACGATGGTTGCCACGTACGGCAGCATGCTCAGGAGCTGGCTGGCCACCTGCACGCCCGTGGCCTGCAGGTGGAACTGCAGCATCGTCACGCCGCCGAACAGATAGGCTCCAAGCAACACCCGTGCCGGGCGCCAGGTGGCGAAGGTGGTGAGCGCCAGCGCGATCCAGCCGCGGCCGGCCACCATGCCCTCGACCCAGAGCGGCGTATAGACCGTGGAGATGTAGGCGCCCGACAGGCCGCACAGCGCGCCGCCCGCCACCACCGCCGCGAGGCGGATGCGGCGCACCGGGTAGCCGAGCGCGTGGGCGGACTCGGGCGATTCGCCCACCGAGCGCAGCACCAGCCCCGCGCGAGAGCGGTAGAGGAACCAGGCCAGGCCCGCGGTGAGCGCCATCGCGCCGTACACCAGCGGATGCTGGCGGAACAGCGCCGGCCCGACCAGCGGCAGGTCGCCCAGCACCGGCAGCGCGTACTGCGGCAGCGTGGGCAGCTTGGCCTGCACGTACTGGATGCCGGCGAAGGCGGAGAAGCCCGCGCCGAACAGGCTGAGGGCCAGCCCCGTGGCGTACTGGTTGGTGTTGAGCCAGATGACCAGCACGCCGAAGACGGCGGCAAGCAGCGCCCCGGCGCCCATGCCGGCCGCGAAGCCCGCCCAGGTGCTGCCGGTGTGCACGGCCGTGGCGAAGCCCGCGATGGCGGCGCAGAGCATGATGCCCTCGGCGCCGAGGTTCACGATGCCCGCCTTCTCGTTGATGAGCAGCCCGAGCGCGGCGAGCGCCAGCACGGTGCCGGCGCTGAGCGTGGAGCCCAGCAGCAGTGCGTAGGCTTCCATCACGCGGCTCCTTTCCGGGCCGGCGCGCCGACCCAGCGCACGCGGTAGGCGATCAGCGTGTCGCAGGCCAGCAGCGTGAACAGCAGCAGGCCCTGGAACACGCCCGTGAGCGATTTCGGCAGCCCGAGGCGCGACTGGGCGAGCTCACCGCCGATGTAGAACATGCTCATGAGCAGCGCGGAGAACACCATGCCCACCGGATGCAGGCGCCCCACGAAGGCCACGATGATGGCCGCGAAGCCGTAGCCCGCCGGCACGTAGGGCGTGAGCTGGCCCAGGGGACCGGCCACTTCCAGCGCGCCCGCCAGGCCGGCCGCGCCGCCGGAGATGAGCAGCGCCGTCCACAGCGCACGGCGCGACGAGAAGCCGGCATAGCGCGCGGCGGCCGGGGCGAGCCCGCCCACCTGCTGGGCGAAGCCGGCCCGCGTGCGGAACAGGAACACCCACAGCGCCGCGGCGGCGGCCAGCGCGATCGGCAGGCCGATGGTCACGCGCGAGCCCTGCATCAGGCGCGGGATCTGCGTCACCCGCTCGAAGGTGCGGGTCTGCGGGAAGTTGTAGCCCATCGGGTCCTTCCACGGGCCATAGACGAGGTAGCCCAGCACCAGCGTGGCCACGTAGACCAGCATCAGGCTGACCAGGATCTCGTTGGCGTTGAAGCGGTCGCGCAGCAGCGCGGTGATGCCGGCCCAGCACATGCCGCCCAGCACGCCGGCCACCAGAATGGCCGGCACGATCCACGGCCCGGTGGTCTTGTCCGCCAGCAGCGCGATGCCGCCCGCGGCCACGGCGCCGATCACGAACTGGCCTTCCGCGCCGATGTTCCACACGTTGGAGCGGAAGCACACGGCCAGCCCCAGCGCGATCAGCAGCAGCGGCGTGGCCTTGACCATGAGCTCGCCGATCGCGTATTGCGTCTTGACCGGCTCCCAGAAGAACACCTGCAGGCCGCGCACCGGGTCCTTGCCCAGGGCGGCGAACAGCAGGACGCCGATCAGCACGGTGAAGGCCAGCGCGAGCAGCGGCGAGCCATAGGTCCACAGGCGCGAGGCCTGCGGACGCGGTTCAAGCTTGAGCATGCACGCCCTCCGGATGGTCTTCGCTGTCCCGTCGGCCCAGGGGCGCCTGCACGTCGGCGTTCCACAAGCCGCTCATCCATTCGCCGATGCGCTCCACCGTGGCGTCGGCCCGGTCGATGGAGGGCGACAGGTGCCCCTTGGCGATCACGTGCAGGCGGTCGGAGATCTCGAACAGCTCGTCCAGCTCCTCGCTCAGCACCAGCACCGCGCAGCCCGCGTCGCGCAGCGCCAGGATCTCGCCGCGGATCTGCGCGGCCGCGCCCACGTCCACGCCCCAGGTGGGCTGCGAGACGATCAGCAGCTTCGGGCCGGCGTCGATCTCGCGGCCCACGATGAATTTCTGCAGGTTGCCGCCGGAGAGCGACTTCGCCGCCGCCTGCGGGCCTCCGGCCTTCACCTGGAAGCGCTCGATGATGCGGCGCGCCTGCGCGGCCAGCGCGCCGGTGCGCACCCAGCCGCCCGAGCCGACGCAGTCGGAGCGCGTGAGCAGCAGGTTGTCGGCCAGGCCCATGGTGGGCACGGCGCCGCGGCCCAGGCGTTCCTCGGGCACGAAATGCAGGCCCAGCGCACGGCGTGCGCGCGGGCCCATGCGGCCCGCGGGGCGGCCCGCCACGCGCACCATGGCCGGTGCGGCGCGCGTGTCCTCTCCCGAGAGCGCGTAGAGCAGTTCCTTCTGGCCGTTGCCCGACACGCCGGCGATGCCGACCACCTCGCCGGCCCGCACGGAAAAGCCGATGTCGATCAGCTCCACGCCGAACGGGTCCTCCCGCTGCAGGCTGAGGCCTTCGACCTCCAGCACGGCGTCGCCCGTGCGCGCGGGCCGGTGCTGCAGGGCCGGCGGCTCCGCGCCGATCATGAGCCGCGACAGCGAGGCGTTCGACTCCTCGGAGGGATTGCACACGCCCGTCACCTTGCCGCCGCGCAGCACCGTGCACGCCGTGCACAGCGCGCGGATCTCGTGCAGCTTGTGGCTGATGTAGAGGATGCTGCAGCCCTCGGCGCTCAGCTGGCGCAGCACCACGAAAAGCTTTTCCACCGCCTGGGGCGTGAGCACCGACGTGGGCTCGTCCAGGATCAGCAGGCGCGGCGAGGTGAGCAGCGCGCGGATGATCTCCACCCGCTGCATCTCGCCCACCGACAGCGTGTGCACCGGGCGCAGCGGATCGATGTCCAGGCCGTATTGCGCCGCGGTGTCGCGGATGCGACGCGTGACCTCGGCCAGCGCCAGTCCCTTGTCCAGCCCCAGCCACACGTTCTCGGCCACCGTGAGGGTGTCGAACAGGCTGAAATGCTGGAACACCATGGCGATGCCCAGTTGGCGCGCCTCCTGCGGGTTGCGGATGGACACGGGCCGGCCGTCGAACCACACCGCGCCCTCGTCGGGCTTGACCGATCCGTAGATGATCTTCATCAGCGTGGACTTGCCGGCACCGTTCTCGCCGAGCACCGCGTGCACCTCGCCGGGCTGCACGGCGAGCGACACGCCGCTGTTGGCCACCACGGCCGGGTAGCGCTTGGTGATGCCCGACAACTGCAGGCGCGGCGGCGCACCGGTGGCAGCTGGCGGGGAGGGGGGAGCATTCATGCGGACGATTGTCTCTTGGATTGAATCGGGCGGCGCAGAAAGAAGAGCGCCCCACGGGACCATGCAAGCCCCGTGCCGTGCCGGTGCGCGGAACGCCCCTCCGGCGCCCTCTATCATCCTAAGAGTTCCTCCGGCCTTCATCCGGCCTTTCACCGACGACGCCATGGTTCCTTCTCCGTACCGCGGTGCCCTGGTGCACCGCTTCGTCCTGTGCTCGGCCCTGGGTGCCGTAGCCGTTCAAGCCGGCCCTGCTCCCGGCCCGGACCTGCCCCCTGCCCAGGCAGACCAGCGCCGCACGGAAGCCCGCGCCTACCCCCACGCGCTCGGCCCGGTCCAGGGCATCCGGATCCGCAGCACGCGCTACTTCGATGCCGACAACCGGCCCTGCGCCGCGCCGCCACCGAAGTCACGCGCGGTCACGCCCCGCCATGTGCGGACGTTCCTGCGCAAGGCCGTCCCGGTGTCGCAGATCGACGTGATGAACTATTACGGCGCCTTCGGCGAATGCATGAGCGACTGGGTGGACGTGTCGTTCGCCGATGGACGGCGCGTGCGGATGACCTTCGCGGCAGACAGCGGCGTGGCCTACCTTGCGCCCCTGGTGGACGGGAAGGAGGGCGAGGTGTATTTTCTACGTCTGCGAGGACTGCGGCCGCTAGCGGGAGTGCGGGCGCTGGCATCGAATTTGCGGTGGCAGGCGGCGCCGGGACCGGTTACGCTTCGAGTCCATGGCCCCCTTGCCCCCGTCCGGTTGCCGGACGCCGGGCCCGCCCCAGAAAGCCCGCGAATGAACGCTGCCTCCCGACCGATCCGCTTCCTCCGCCGCGGCCAGCCCGTGACGCTGGCCCATGTTCCGCCCGACCGCACGCTGCTGGAAGTGCTGCGCGAGGACCTGGGCGACTGCGGCACCAAGGAGGGCTGCGGCGAGGGCGACTGCGGCGCCTGCACCGTGGTGCTGGGCTCGGAGGAAGGGGGCCGGCTGCGCCTGCGGGCCGTGAACAGCTGCATCCGCCTCGCACACGCGATCGACGGCATGGCGCTGTGGACGGTGGAAGACCTCGCGCAGGATCCGCTCATCCAGCGCGACGCGCCCGCACCGCTGCATCCCGCGCAGGAAGCCATGGTGCAGTGCCACGGGTCGCAGTGCGGCTTCTGCACGCCGGGCTTCGTGATGAGCCTGTTCGGCATGTACCAGAACCATGTCTGCCAGGGCCGCGCCGTCACGCGCGAGATGGCCGTGGCGGAGCTTTCGGGCAACCTGTGCCGTTGCACCGGCTACCGCCCGATCCTGGACGCCGCCGTGCGGATGGCCGAACTGCCGGCCCAGCCGGTGGACGAAGGCGCGGTGCTGGAGCGGCTGCGGGAGCTGCGGAACCCGGTGGCGGCACCCCAGGACGGCACGCCCGGCTATCTGGCGCCGGAGACGCTCGCCGGACTGCTGGCAGCGCGTGCCGCGCATCCCGATGCACAAATCGTCGCGGGCACCACCGACGTGGGCCTGTGGATCACCAAGCAGCACCGCCGCTTCGAGCGCGTGCTGGACGTCACCCGGGCCGAGGAACTGCGGCGCATCGATGCCGCGGACGGCCACCTTTCCATCGGCGCGGCGGCCACGCTGGACGACGCCTTCGCCGCGCTGGCCGCGCACTGGCCGGCGCTGCGGCGCTTCGCCGAGCGCTTCGCCGGGCTGCCGGTGCGCAATGCGGGCACGCTGGGCGGCAACGTCGCCAACGGCTCCCCCATCGGCGATTCGATGCCGGTGCTGATCGCGCTCGGCGCGCGCATCGTGCTGGCCAGCGTGCGCGGCGAGCGCAGCCTGCCGCTGGAGGACTTCTATACGGGCTACCGCCGCAACCTGCTGGCTCCGGACGAGATCGTCGCGCGCATCGCCGTGCCCCTGCCCGCGCCGGGCGACCGGCTGGCCGCCTACAAGGTGTCCAAGCGCTTCGACGACGACATCTCCGCCGTCTGCCTGGCCGTGCTGCTCACGGTGCGGGACGGCGCCGTGCAATCGGCCCGCATCGGCGCGGGCGGCGTGGCCGCGGTGCCGGCGCGCGCACGCGGCGCCGAGGCGGCGCTCGCCGGCCAGCCCTGGAGCGAGGCGGCCGCGCTGCGCGCGGGCGAGGCCCTGCAGGCGGAGTTCACTCCCATATCCGACATGCGCGCCAGCGGTGCCTACCGGCGCGCCGTGCTGGCCTCGCTGATGCGGCGCTGCTGGCTGGAGAGCCCGGAGCATCCCGGAGGGCTTGGCGCCCTTACCGTATCGCTCGAACAGCTCGTGCCGGTGGCACAGGCGCAGGCGGAGGAACAGGCATGAACCGCCGCGACGACACCCTGCCCGCCAGCACCGCCCCCGAAGGACCCCTGAGCCGCGACGCGGATGCGGACCCGGTGGCCGTCCGCGCCGACGCGGAAGGCGCGGCCGGCCCGATGGCCGGCGAAGCCCCGCCGCCCGGCCTGGACGGCACGCCGCGCAGCGCACGCCGCGCCGTGGGCGCCTCCCCCATCCACGAAAGCGCCCGCGCCCAAGTGGCGGGCACGGCGCAGTACATCGACGACCTGCCCGAATGGAAGGGCACGCTGCACGCGGCGCCCATCCTCTCGCCCGTGGCGCACGGCCGCCTGCGCGGCGTGGATGCCGCGGCGGCCCGCGCCCTGGCCGGCGTGCGCGACGTCGTGCTGGCGGCCGACGTGCCGGGCGATCCGGTGCTCGCCGCCTTCGCGCACGACGAGCCGGTGTTCGCCCGGGACACGGTGCAGTTCGCGGGCCAGGTGGTCGGCCTCGTGCTGGCCGACACCGTGGCGCAGGCGCGGCGCGCCGCGCGGCGGGTCCAGCTGGACATCGAGGAACTGCCGCCCGTGCTTTCAGTGCACGAGGCGCTGGCACAGGAGAGCTACGTGCTGCCGCCCGTCACCGTGCGCCGCGGCGATGCGGCCGCGGCCCTGGCCGCGGCGCAGCACCGCCTGCAGGGCACGCTCGAAGTGGGCGGCCAGGAGCATTTCTACCTAGAAGGCCAGATCGCCTACGTCCTGCCGCAGGAGCAGGGCCAGTGGCAGGTGCATTCGAGCACCCAGCACCCGGGCGAGGTACAGCACTGGGTGGCGCACGCGCTGGGCATCGACAGCCACCGCGTCACCGTGTCCTGCCGCCGCATGGGCGGAGGCTTCGGCGGCAAGGAGACGCAGGCCGGTCACCTGGCCGTCTGGGCCGCCGTGGCCGCGCGCAAGGCCGGGCGCCCCGTGAAGCTGCGCCTGGACCGCGACGACGACTTCATGGTCACGGGCAAGCGCCACCCCTTCGCCTACGACTGGGACGTGGGCTTCGACAATGACGGCCGCATCCAGGGCCTGCGGCTGCGCATGGCCGTGAACTGCGGCTTCTCCGCAGACCTCTCCGGCCCGGTGGCCGACCGCGCCGTCTTCCATTGCGACAACGCGTACTTCCTCGAGAACGTGGAGATCGCCTCCTACCGCTGCAAGACGAATTTGCAGAGCCACACCGCGTTCCGCGGCTTCGGCGGGCCGCAGGGGGTGATCGCCATCGAGACCATCCTCGGCGACATCGCGCGCGCTCTCGGCCACGATCCGCTGGACGTGCGCATGGCCAACCTCTACGGGCTGGAGGACCGCAACGTCACGCACTACCAGATGGCCGTGGAAGACAACATCCTGCCCGACCTGCTGCCGCGGCTGGAGCAGTCCTCGCAGTACCGCCAGCGGCGCGAGGCCGTGGCGGCCTGGAACGCCCGCCACCCGACGCTCAAGCGCGGTGTGTCCATCACGCCGGTGAAGTTCGGCATCAGCTTCACGGCCACGCTCTTCAACCAGGCCGGCGCGCTGGTCCACGTCTATACCGACGGCAGCGTGCAGGTGAACCACGGCGGCACGGAGATGGGCCAGGGACTGCACACCAAGGTGGCGCAGATCGTGGCCGACGAACTCGGCGTACCACTGGACCGCGTGCTGGTCACCGCGAGCGACACCAGCAAGGTGCCCAATGCCAGCGCCACCGCGGCATCCAGCGGCACCGACCTCAACGGCCGGGCAGCGCAGTTCGCCGCGCGCCACGTGCGCGACAACCTCGCGGCCTTCGTCGCGGGCCTGGACCACTGCGGCGCGGGCGCGGTGCATTTCGAGAACGGCCGGATCACCTCGCCGACACGCACGCATGCGTGGCGCGACGTGGTGCAGGCCGCCTACGCCAACCGCATCCAGCTCTGGAGCGACGGCTTCTACCGCACGCCCAAGATCCACTACGACAAGACGACGCTCACCGGGCGCCCGTTCTACTACTTCGCCTACGGCGCGGCCTGCACCGAGGTGGCGATCGACACGCTCACCGGCGAGAGCCGCGTGCTGGCGGTGGACATCCTCCACGACGCGGGCCGCAGCATCAACCCCGCCATCGACATCGGCCAGATCGAAGGCGGCTTCGTGCAGGGCATGGGCTGGCTCACCACCGAGCAGCTCGTCTGGGACGGCCAGGGCCGGCTCGCCACGCACGCGCCCAGCACCTACAAGATCCCGGCCACGGGCGACATCCCGGCCCACTTCCGGGTGGACCTGTGGCACGAGGCCAACCGCGAGGACAACGTGGGCGGCAGCAAGGCCGTGGGCGAGCCGCCCTTCATGCTGGCCGTGAGCGTCTATGAAGCGCTGCGCGATGCCGTGGCAGCGGCGCACGCGGATGCATCGAAGGGCGTTTCGCCGGACGGGCCGGTGCGCCTGGTGGCGCCGGCCACCGCCGAGAACGTGCTGCGCGCGATCGGTGGCGTGGCGGACTGACCGGGGCGCGATCCCTCAGGGAGCCGCCGGGCCGGCGCGCCTTGCGGAACGCAGCTGCCAGGCCCGGGCCTCCGCCTCCCGGCCATGGATCTGCAAGTAGATGCCATAGGTCCGCTGCGCGGCGCTTTCGCCGCGCTCCGCACGCTCGCGCACCTGCATCAGGCACAGGCCATGCAGCGTGGCTGCTTCCTGCCGGGGGCAGGTGCGGGCACTGTCGATCCACCACCAGCCGGTCCACGCCCCGAACACCGACAGGAAGGTGATCAGGAACTTCGCGCCACTGCCGCACCGCAGCCACCACGCCGCCATGTCAGCGGTCCAGCGCATCCAGCTCGCGCGACAGCGCATCCAGGTCCACCTGGCGCACCGGCATGAACTCGCGGATCGTATCGGCGATGGGCGGTGGATGGGCGACATCCTGGGCGCACAGCGCCAAGTTCGACCGGATGGCCTGCCGCGTCGCCGGAGCGACGCGGTGGCCGGTGTCCCGGGCTGCACGCAGGTAGTGCCCCAGCGAGAGATGGGCGCACTGGGTGAGCAGCGGAATCTGCGCTGCGGCCTTGTCCAGGTCGAACGCACCGCAGCGCCGGTAGGTGTAGAGCTGCAGCAGCCGCAGGTGGGCATCGGGGCTGTCCGCCGCCACGCGCTGCATGATGGCCTCGACCGTGCGCGCCTCGAAGCCGGGTACGCGGTCGCAATAGCCGATCATGTTGTCGTGCAGCTCAACCCCTTTCCTGGCGCCGTGCATGGCGCGAAGCTGCCAGCCGTTCCCCTCCTGCTTCCGATCTTCCCCTTCCAGATAATTGCCGTAGATCCATTGGGCCAGCACCTCGCCCTGCTCGGCACTGTCACGGATCTGGATCAGGCAAATGCCACGCAACGTGAATTCGTCCTGGCGATCACAACGCGCGCTGTCGGCCCACCACCATGCCGTCCAGGCGCCTGCCAGCATGAGCAAGGCCAGGAGCGGCTTGGTGGTCAGAAAGTATCTCCTCCACCTAACAGGCTCTGCAGGCTCCTCCCGAAGCCAGTACGCAAGCGACATTCTTTTGATTCCTCCCCGTGGCGCACGCCCCGGCAGCGATGCTGCCGGCTCCCTGGAAGCGCCGGAACGGGCGCCCGGCATGCGGCACGCACTATGCCCGACGGAAGCACCATTGCCGATGCCGCAGCCGCCCGTGTTCCGAAGAACAGAATGTTTCCACAGCCGTCATGGACAGGACGGCCGCTACGCGGTAGGGCTCGGGAGGCCCCGCTGCCGCGCGAACGTCAGGCCTGCACGTTGCCGTCCACCGGCGTGCTGCCGAGCGGGTGGTCCGGCCGCAGCCACCGCACCTCGACCCGGTTGCGGCCCGCGCGCTTGGCTTCGTAGCAGGCCATGTCGGCCGCATGCAGCACGGTGGGCACGTCGTAGGCGCCCCCGTCCAGCGGCACGAGTCCGATGCTCACCCCCAGCGTATAGGTGCGGCCGGCGTAGGCCGGCTCCCAGGCATGCACGGCCGCGCACAACTGCTGGGCGATCGCCAGGCCGCGCGGCAGTGCGCAGCCGGGCAGCACCACCGCGAACTCGTCCCCGCCCAGCCGGGCGGCCCATCCCACATGCCGCACCTGCGTCTCGATGAGCCGGCCCACGTGGCGCAGCACGTCGTCACCCGCGTCATGCCCGGCGATCGCATTCACCACCGTGAAATGGTCGAGATCGAGGAACAGCACCACGCCCGCTTCTGGTGCAGCGGACGGCAGCAACGTCTCGGCGCCACCGGGGGTCTCCTGCACGGGATCGGCAGGAACCGCACCATGGCGAAACACCGAACGCACCAACATGGAGCTTTTCGCACGATCCGCCAGCAAGGCGTGCAGGCGCTGCTGGAATGCCTCGCGGTTGGCGAGCTGCGTGAGGGAGTCGTGACCCGCAGGCCAGTCCTGCTGGCGCCGCGCCTCGCGCGCCGCGGTCAGATCCTCCAGCATCCACACGGTGCCTCCGCCTTCCGCCACGGCGCCGTCGCGCACCGCCCGGCCCAGCACCCGCGCCCAGACCGCGCCGCCGTCCTTGCGGACGAAGCAGACATCGCCGTCGAAGGCGCCGTGCGCGGCGAACTCGGCGCGCACGCGCCGGCCCACTTCGGCATAGGCCGCATCGCTCGCGTAGAGCATCCGCGCTGGCTGCCCTTGCAGTTCATGCGGTTCGTAGCCGAGCAGGTGGCAGGCCTCCAGCCCGACCACCAGCACCTGCTCGGCTCGGGTGATGACGATGCCGGCGGGCGCATGGTCCAGCACGGCCTGGAACTGGTCCTGCAGCACGCCCGCCCGGTGCTGCGCCAGGCGGCAATCGTCCACCAGCGCGCGGCAGACCTGCGCGAGGGCGTCCACCTCGCCGCCCCCTGCCGGCCAGGGCGCATCGTCGGCGATGCCGGTGGGATGGGCGCGCGCCACGCGCCGGCACAGCCGTGTGAGGGGCTGGGCCAGCACGGCGATGGCGATGGCCGCGAGCAGGGCCGCGCAGGCCGTGGCGGCCGCTGCGCGCCCCAGGCCACGCTGGCCACCGCCGGCCAGCAGGTCCAGATCCGAGGCGCGTACATCGCTCACGCGCGCCACCAGCCACTGGGGCAGCGGCACGCCCGCCACGCTCACGAGTTGTCCGGCCACCAACTCCGAGAATCCGCGCCCCGCCACCGCAGCCTGGCCGCCCTGCAGCGCCCGCTCGTACACCTGCGACAGGCCGGTCTCGTTGCGCACCAGCCCGAGGACGCGGGCCGGGTCCGGGTGCGCGAGGATGGCGCCGTCGCGCGAAAAGACCACCAGCGTCGAGCCGGCCCGTGCCGGCAGCGCCATCGACGGCGGCAGCAGGCCCTGCGACTGCAGCCGCAGCGTGCCCGCGAGCGCACCCTGCACCCCGCCGTCCTCGGCCGCGCGCAGCGGCAGGCTGAACATGATGCGAGCATCTGCGGAACCATTGCCGATCACGCCGGACACGAGCGGCTTGCCCTCCAGCAGCGTGCGCCGCAACTGGTCGCGCTCGGCGGGGTCGAGCTGCGCGCCGGGGTGCAGCCGCCCGTTCTGCCAGTACAGGCCGAGGCTGCCGTCCTGCCGCGCGATCTGCAGCGCATCGAAGAAGCGCGCCGCGGGCAGCCCCTGGCCCAGGAGGGCGTCGAGCGCGCCCGGCGAATCGGGCAGCGGTGTGGGAATGCTCTCGGCCAGCGCGGCCAGCACGCGCTGGTTCTGCTCGATCTTGCTGGACAGCAGCAGCGCGATCGTCTCGACCTCGTCGGTCTGGCGTTCCATGAGCCGCTCCAGCGCCTCCTGCTGGGCGGAGCGCGCCACGATCCAGGCGGCCAGTCCACCGGCCAGCAGCACGGCCGCCACGGCGGCGGCGATCACGCGCAGCACCAGCGGGCCGGGCATGTGCCAGTGCGACTCGCGCCCGTCGTGCACGGTGGCGAACGCGCGCAGGCGGCCGCGCCCTGCCGCCGCGGGCGGAGCGGGCGGCACGCTCATGCACGCTCCGCGCTCTGCGCGGGAATCGGCCGGGAACGATGGAAAAGGCGGAACATGCGGAGCGCCGGGTTCGTTGCAGGAATGCGCACCCGGGACAGGCCGGGCCCTTGCAAACGAATATACGCAGCGCTCCGCCCGGCGGCTTTGGGTAGAACCCCGGGGGGCGGCCCCGGGAGAACCCCGATGGCGCCGCGGCTTCAGGCCCCGGCAGGCTGGAGCGCGGACCGCTGCTCCCGGCCTCCGGCTACCGCGCGCCCGGGCGGTCCGCGATGATCACCGAGTCCTCGAAGGAGATGCGCCGCCGGGTGCTCAGCCGCCGGCCACCATCTGTAGCTCGCCCGGCTGCGGAAGCACCAGCACGTTGCCGGTGCCGGCAACGAGGCCGTGCTCGCGCAAGTGCCGCAGCACGCGCGAGAAGGTCTCGGGCGCGATGCCGAGCTGCGCTGCGATGAGGCGCTTGCGCTGGCTGAGGGTGACACGCAGCGCCCCGCCGTCGGCAGGCTCGGCATGGCGCAGCAGCCATTGGGCGCAGCGGGCTTCCGCATCCTGCGCGAGGCGGCTCACGGCCAGTTCGGTCTGCTGCAGGTAGCCGGCGGCCATGTCGCGCACCAGGCGCTGCACCGTGTCCGGCAGCAGTGCCACTTCGTGGCGGAACGCGTCCAGGGGCACGCGGCGCAGTTGCACGCGCGAATCCGCCACCATGTCCACGGGGCAGGGCTGGCCGAGCAGGGCCGACGCGGCATCGAGCCAGAAGGGCCCGTCCACCGCACCGAGCTGATGCCTGAGCTGCCCTTCCTCGCGCACCCCGAAAACGACGCGGCCGCTGTCGAGGTGCAGCACCGAGGCGGACTGCTGGCGGCGCTGGCGCAGCACCTGGCCTGCGGCGGCCACCTCGCACGGCACGGAAGGATCGGTGGAAGGGATGGGGAACATGGTGCGCACTGTGGCGCGCCCGCGCCCCTGGCGTGTTGAGCGAGGTCAAAAGCGCCGTGCAGAACCGGCCTGGCAGGCAGGAGCCCATATTGCCGGCACGGTAATTGCTGGTTACAAATTGCCACCACCGGAACGTGCCTCCCCACGGCCGCGGAGTGCGTTCTCCGGGTGCATGGTCGCCCGGCGCGCCCTGCTCCGGTGCATCCATCCGATCCCTTTTCCGTTTGTTTTTTGTCGTTGTGGACAGGAGTCTTATGAAAAAAAACCTGATCGCGCTGAGCGCCGCGCTGCTGTGCGCCGCCGGTGCCCACGCCCAGAGCTCGGTCCAGCTCACCGGGCTGTCGGACATCTACGTGGGCTCCATGAAGATGGCCGGCGACGCCAGCCGCCGCTCGGTGGTCAATAGCGGCGGCCTGACCACCTCGTGGTTCGGCTTCAAGGGCACGGAAGACCTGGGCGGCGGCCTGAAGGCCAGCTTCCAGCTGACATCGTTCCTGCAGGTCGACACCGGCACGCAGGGCCGTTTCGCGAACGACACGTTCTTCTCGCGCGATGCCAACGTGAGCCTGTCCGGCGACTTCGGCTCCGTGCTGCTGGGCCGCTGGATGGCGCCCAACTTCCTGCCGTCGGTGGTGGGCAATCCGCTGGGCGATTCGTTCAACTTCTCGCCGCTGATCCTGCACATGAACGTGCCCCTGTTCAACGGCACGGGCTGGGCCTCGACGACGCCGGCCGACACGGGCTGGAGCAACCAGATCGTCTACAGCACGCCGAAGATCGGCGGCTTCTCCGCGAACATCCAGTACCAGTTCGGCGAGCAGGCGGGCAACAACGGCCGCAAGAACGTGGGCGCGAACTTCTTCTACTTCGGCGGCCCGCTCACGGTGACCGGCTTCTACGAGCGCGACCAGATCGCCAACCCCGGCCAGGGCGCCTACCTGGGCACGACCAAGAAGGACTGGATGCTGCTGGGCGCCTACGACTTCCAGGTGGTCAAGCCCTTCCTGAGCTATGGCGAGTCCAAGGCGGACAACACCGACAACAAGGCCAAGACCATGCAGATCGGCGCCTCGATCCCGACCGGCCCGTCGGGCAAGGTGCTGGTCGAGTGGGTGAAGACCGAGATGACGCAGACCGACATCGACCGCAAGACCTTCACCGTCGGCTACGACTACTTCCTGTCCAAGCGCACGGATGTCTATGCGATGCTGATGAACGACCGCATCACCGCGCGGAGCACGGGCAACAGCATCGGCCTGGGCATCCGCCACCGGTTCTGACGCGAGCCCCCTCCTCCAGGGCAAAGAGCGCGGGAAGCGATTCCCGCGCTCTTTTTCATGGCATGCGGCGATCGCCGCGGGGAGGGTCAGATCTTGCGCGAGAGGTCCCACATCGCATCGACCAGCAGGTCGATATCGCGCGCGTCGTGCCAGAGATGGGTGGAGACGCGGATGCCGTAGTGGTTGGACGGCGCACCGATGACCGGGAAGTCCGCGCTGCGGATCACGAAGCCTTGCGCGTAATCGCCGAGCATGCGCGAGACGAAGGCATTCGCCTTCTGCGCGTTCATCACGTCCGCCTTGTTGGGGAAGGGATTGAAGGACGTGAGCGCGGACAGCAGCTTCGGGTCGTCCTTGGGCGAGTACAGCGCGTCGATGCCCCAGCGCTCGGCGATCTTTTCCTTGAGATAGGACGAGAGCGTGAGGTCATAGGTCTCGATCTTCTTGCGCCCGATGCCGTCCCACTGGGCGCAGGCCTGGGCGAGCGCCATGAACATCGGCGTGTGCAGGCTGCCGCAACTGGTGATGGTGGCGGCGATGTCGTAGGTCTCGGTGCCGTTGGTGGTGCGGTCCTTCGCGGCGTAGGAGCTCGTGTGGACCGGATACCACCTGGGCAGCGGCAGCGGGTTGGAAGCGCGCATCTTGTTGCGCACGATCAGGATGCCGGTGGATCCCGGGCCGCACTGCCACTTGTGCCCGGCGCCGGACATGAAGTCCATGCCCAGCTCCGCGTAGTTGTAGGCCATCATGCCCGGCAGGTGCGCGCCGTCCACGATGCTGATGAGGCCGTGCGCCTTCACCACGCCCATCAGGTCGGCGATGGGCAGCATGGTGCCGGTCTTGTACGTGGGCGACGACCACATCATCGCGCGCACGCGCCTGCCCTGGGCCTTGAGCGCGCGGATGCGCTCGTCGAACAGGTTCACGTAGGTGGCCGCGGTCTGGTTGTTGCCCACGGGCATCTCGATGCGCGAGACCTCGATGCCGTAGCGGTCGGTGGCGATCTTGAGCGGCGTGTCGCCGCCGCCGTGCTCGTGGTTGGTGGTCACGACCACATCGCCGCGCTGCCACTCGATGCCGAGGATGGCATGGCACATGCCCGAGGACGTGTTGGCGGAGAAGGCGAGTTCGTCCGCATCCACGCCGAAGCCCGGCGCCACCTGCCTGCGCAGGTCGAGCAGGTTGCCGTAGCCGCTGCCGGAATCGGCGGCCTTCTTGCGGTTCTCTCCATCGAAGACGTCGAGCACCAGTTTGGGCATGGAGCCGCCGGTGCCGATGTTCATGTAGGTCTTCTCGGGCTTGAGGACGAACATGTCCTGCACGCCGGTCCAGAAGGTCTCGTCGCGCACGAGCTGCTCGCGCAGCGCCTCGGCGGCGGTCTGCGCGCCGCTGCTGCCGCACGCGGCCACCAGCGGGCCCAGCGTGACCGCGCCGGCGCCATAGCCCATCATGCGCAGGAAGTCGCGGCGCTTGGCGCTCCAGCGCGGTTCGGCCACGGCACGCTCGATGCCATCGGCAGCCCGGACTGCCACGGGGGTTGTTTCGATCATGGGGGATCTCCTCGAATCGGTCCGGTGGCTCAGCGGCGCCCGACGATGGCCGCGATCTCGATCTTCACGTCGCGCGGCAGGCGCGCGACCTCGACGGTGGCGCGCGCAGGCGCCGCGCTGCGGAAGTACTCGCCGTACACCTTGTTCATGGCGGCGAATTCGCCCAGGTCCTTCATGTACACGGTGGTGGACAGCACGTCCGCATACGACAGCCCCTGGGAGCGCAGCTTGGCCCCGATGAAGTCGAGCACGGCGCGGGTCTGCTCCTCGATGGTGGTGCCCTGCACCGCGCTGCCGGCGGCGTTGAGGGGCAGCACGCCCGAGAAGTACAGCGTGTTGCCGTGGGCCACCATCTGCGAGTAGGGCCCGATCGCGGGGTAGATCTGGGTGGTGGAGAGCACCTCCCGCTGGGCGGGTGCCGCGCACCCCGCCAGCAGCACGGCCGCAAGCGCGGTGCCGCACAGCGCCAGGCCCCGGGACAGGGGGTTCCGAATATCCATGACATTCCTTCCGTTCAATGACGCAGACGTGGCATGGAAATACCCTTCCACACCGCCACGCGGCCCACCGGAATAATCGAACCGCAACGGATCGAATATTGATGAAAAGGGGAGACGCGAAGGAATTCTGTGCGGGCGCCGACCGGAACGAAAGCACATTTTTCCCTTACGCAGGATTACGCAGACCGGGTTGCGCAGTACTACGCAGGGAATGCACGGAACATGGGCACGGCACGCATCCTGCTGTCGCCACAGGGGAATTCTCCCGGTGCAAGGCGCTTTTTCGATGCACCACCGGCGAGCGCGCCGGCGCATCCGGGTACGTAACCGCACCGGCGCGGGGAACCACCTCACCATGGCGGTGCGATTTATCTTCTTTCGGTCAACCAGGCAATGCGAGCCCCTGCCGGATTCACACCATTCAAAGTTCCATGCATTTTCCAGATACTCATCCGTATTAACAGCTTGTCACCGCGGCATGGAATACCGGGCATTACCCCCATAGCCGCCGATCGAATTTGCCGGTATCAGGCAAAACAGCTCCTCCCACTTTGCGAGACAGACCATGCAACTGCGGCTGAAACTCCTGCTGCTCTCCACCCTGCCCATCCTGGTGGCCCTCGGCTCCGTGGCCGCGACGGCCCGGCACCAGACGCTCCGGCTGGCGCAGCAGGAGCGCGAACTGGTGGAGACGGCCTACCTGCACAGCAAGGAGACCGAACTGCGCCATTACGTGCAGCTGGCCCAGAGCGCGCTCGCGCGCATCGCGGCCGAAGAGTCCGACCCCGTGGAGCGCCAGCGGCAGGCACTGGCGCTGCTCTCGCGCATGCAGTTCGGCCGCGATGGCTATTTCTTCGTCTATGACCGCGAGGGCAACGTGCTGCTGGACGCGCGGCAGATGGGCCTGTCGGGCGTGGACCTGTGCGATCCCGGCGATCCGCGCAGCGAAGCCCCGGCGAACCGGATCCTGGCGACGGCGCGCCAGGGCGGCGGGATGGTGCGCTACGACTGGCAGAAGCCCTCCTCGCAACTGATGGCGCCCAAGCTCGCCTACGTCACCACCCTGCCCGGCTGGGAGTGGATCCTGGGCACGGGGCTGTACCTGGACGACGTGCAGGAAACGCTGCGCCACATCGACCGGGCCGCGCAGGAGAACATCGACGGCACCCGGCAGCGCATCTACGGCATCGCCGCGCTGTGCATCGTGCTGATCGGGCTCGCGGGCCTGGCGCTCAACCTGAGCGACCACCGCGTGGCCAGCGCCAAGCTGCGCCGGCTCGCGCAGCGGGTGGTGAGCTCGCAGGAAGAGGAACGGGTGCGGGTGGCGCGCGAGCTGCACGACGGCGTGGTGCAGGTGCTGGTGTCCTCGAAATTCCTGCTGGAGACGGCGCAGGTGCAGTGGGCAGCGCGCGCCGCCCACGCACCGCGCGACATGCTCGACCATGGGCTGGAGCGGCTCAACGATGCCCTGCTGGAGATCCGGCGCGTGTCCCACGGCCTGCGCCCCGCGCTGCTCGACGACCTGGGGCTCGCGCCCGCGCTCGCGCTGATGGCGCAGGAGGTGGAGGAGCAGGGAGCGTTCAGCGTGCGGTTCATGCTGCGCGGGCCGGCCGGGCCCCTGCCCACCAGCCACGGCACGGCGCTGTTCCGCATTGCCCAGGAGGCGCTCACCAATGCCCGCATGCACGCGGGCGCCACCCACGTGGAGGTGGCGCTGCGCTTCACGCGCTGGCGGGTGAGCCTCTCGGTGCGCGACGATGGGCGCGGCTTCGACGTGCAGCGCGTGCAGCGCGACGGCCAGGGCGGCATCGGCCTGCGCAACATGCGCGAGCGCATCGAAGGCCTGGGCGGCCGCTTCGCCATCGCATCGGGCCGCGGCGGCACGCGCATCCTGGCGGTGCTCGACCGCCGGGACGCACCCGCCGCCGGGCCGGCCGCCGGCATCGAACCGTTCCAGGTGCCCGCATGAACGCCGGACCCGGCCAGGATCCGATCCGCGTCCTGCTGGTGGACGACCATCCGCTGGTGCGCGACGGCGTGCGCATGCGCCTGGAGGCCACGCCCCACATCCGCGTGGCCGCCGAGGCGGGCGGCGTGCAGGAAGCCCTGGAGCTCGCCGCCGCCGTGGCACCGGACATCGTGCTGACGGACATCCGCATGCCCGACGGCAGCGGCATCCAGCTGGCCGCCGCCTTCCGCGAGCGCTTTCCGCTGGTGCGCGTGATGGTGCTGTCGATGCACCAGGACGCCGAATACGTGCGGCGCGCCGTGGGCCTGGGCGTGCGCGGCTATGTGCTCAAGGATGCGCCGGCCGCACAGCTGGTGCAGGCCATCGAGACGGTGCGGTCGGGCGGACGGCATTTCAGCGAAGGCGTGCGCGCGCTGGTGGACGGCGGCCAGCCGGCGCCGCCGCAGGCGCGGCCGCTCACCCCGCGCGAGGCGGCGGTGCTGCGGCTGCTGGCCGAGGGCCGCTCGAACAAGGACATCGCCGAGCAGATGGGCACCTCGGTGCGCACGGTGGAAACGCACCGGCTGCACTTGCGGCGCAAGCTGCGCATCGACGGACAGGCGGCGCTGGTGAAATACGCGGTGGCCTACGCGGACCTGCCCACGTAGCGGAATCCCCGCCACGGCACGGAACATGTCACTCCGATGTCATGGCCCGTGGGTAACTTCGCGACAATTGTGTATGACTGTAACGCCCGCCACTGTCCATGACAGCGCCTTGCATGCGGTGCTCGCTTCGCTGTCGCCCGCGGTGCGGGACGGCACGGGCCCGCTCGTGCGGCTCATGCGGGACGGCGGGCTGCACTGCGTCTTCCAGCCCCTGGCCGACCTGCGCGAGGGCAACGTCTATGCCCACGAGGCCCTGATCCGCGGCCCCGCCGGCACGCCCCTGCACACGCCCGACCGCCTGCTGGAGGCTGCGCTCGGGGAAGGCGTGCTGCAGGAGTTCGAGCTGCTGTGCGTGGCGATCGCCCTGCGGCAGTGGGGAGCGTCCGGTGGCGCGGGCCGCCTGTTCGTGAACATCAGCGCGGATGCCCTGGTGAGCGGGGTGGCGCTGTGCCGCGGCATGACGCTGGCCGGCGCGGCCCGGGCCGCGGGCGTGTCGGCGGAGAACGTGGTGCTGGAGATCACCGAGCACGAGCGCGTGGGCGACATGGCCTCGCTGCGCGAGGCGCTCAAGCAGGTGCACGCCTGCGGCGCCCGCATCGCGCTCGACGATTTCGGGGACGGCCGCTCCAGCCTGCGGCTCTGGTCAGAGACGCGGCCGGACTTCGTGAAGATCGACAAGTACTTCGTGCGCGACATCAGCGCCCATCCCGCGAACCTGCAGATGCTGCAGGCCATCAAGGGCATCGCCGACGTGTTCGGCACGACCCTGATCGCCGAGGGCATCGAGACGCAGGACGACCTGCGGGCGCTGCGCGACCTCGACATCCCTTACGGCCAGGGCTACCTGCTGGGCCGGCCGGGGTCCGGGCCGCGCGGGCGGATCGAGGCGCAGGCACTGGACGCCGTGCGCGACCGCCGCGTGGCCATCCTTCCGCACCGCGGCCAGAACGCGCGGCCGGGCATCCTGCGCAACCTGCTGGTGGTGCATGCGCCCACGGCCACGGCGGAGACCAGCAACGACACGGTGGCCGGCTTCTTCAAGGCCCATCCCGAACTGCACGCCCTGCCGGTGCTCGACGGCACCCGGCCCGTGGCGCTGATCAACCGCCAGCAGTTCATGAACCACTACGCGACGCTCTATTTCCGCGAGGTGCACGGGCGCAAGGCCTGCGCGGCCTTCGCGAACCCGGCCCCGCGCGTGGTGGAGCTCGACTGCGACGTGGACCAGCTCGTGGGCATCCTGACCTCGCAGGACCAGCGCTACCTGAGCGACGGATTCATCGTCACCGACAACGGCCGCTATGTGGGCCTGGGCACGGGCGAACAACTGGTGCGCAGCGTGACCGAGGCCCGCATCGAGGCGGCGCGGCACGCCAACCCCCTCACCTTCCTGCCGGGCAACATTCCCATCAGCCTGCACATGCAGCGGCTGATCGACAGCGGCACGGAGTTCGTGGCCTGTTATGCCGACCTGAACCACTTCAAGCCCTTCAACGACTACTACGGCTACTGGCGCGGCGACCAGATGATCCGCCTCGTGGCGCGGCTGGCCGTGGCGCACTGCGATGCGCAGCGGGACTTCATCGGGCACGTGGGCGGGGACGACTTCATGCTGCTGTTCCAGAGCGGCGACTGGCTGCAGCGCTGCCAGCGCATCGTGGAAGACTTCGCGCGCGAGGCGTTCAAGCTGTTCGACGACGCCGCGCGAGCGGACGGCGGCATCTGGGCGGAAGACCGGCATGGGGTGAAGCGCTTCTTCCCCTGCACGACGCTGGCGATCGGGGCGGCGCGCGTGGTGCCGGGCACCATGCGCCACGCCGAGGAGGTGGCCAATGCCGCCGCGCTGGCCAAGCACGAAGCCAAGGGCTGCGCGAGCGGCCTGGCCTGGCGCACGGCAGAACGGCCCGCCGCCCAGGCGCACGCCGCCGGGCAGGCGCCGCCGCATGCCTGGCAGGGCTCGGACGCCACGGCCGCAGCGTCCGCCTGAGCGGCCTGCACAGGCTGCCAGCCGTCAGCGGGCCGGCGCGCCGCCCTCGAACCAGCGCCGCACGAGATCGCGCTCGGCATCCGTCATGCCGGTGGCGTTGTTCATGGGCATGAGCTTCTGCACCACCGCCTGCTGGTAGATGGCCTGGGCATGCTGCGCCACGGATTCCGCGGAATCCAGCCGCAGGTTCTTCATCTGCACCTGCTCGCCGTGGCACATGTAGCAGCGCTGCGCCAGCACCGGCT
Source organism: Acidovorax sacchari (assembly GCF_042847045.1). NCBI lineage: Bacteria > Pseudomonadati > Pseudomonadota > Betaproteobacteria > Burkholderiales > Comamonadaceae > Acidovorax > Acidovorax sacchari. The sequence goes on along the minus strand of NZ_AP035783.1, from coordinate 1,275,708 downwards.
GCAGCTGGGCGTAGCCCACGGGCACGGCGGCGGCCGGGGAGGCCTGGGACACGGGCGCCGCAGGCGCCTGCGCCAGCCGCAGCCCGGCGATGGTGCCCACGATGACGGCGCAGCCCACCAGCGCGTAAGGGAGCGGGTGCGCGTTGCGGCCCAGCTTCCAGCCGTGGCGCATCACGAAGAACTGGCGGATGGATGCGCCCGCGAACATCATCAGGATGAGGATGAGCCAGTTCTGCGGATGGCTCCAGGTGAAGCTGTAGTGGTTGGACAGCATGCAGAACAGCACCGGCAGCGTGAAGTAGGTGTTGTGCACGCTGCGCTGCTTGCCGCGCTTGCCGTGGACCGGGTCCACCGGCTGGCCGGCCTTCATCTGCGCGATCACCTTGCGCTGGCCCGGGATGATCCAGAAGAACACGTTGGCGCTCATGCTGGTGGCGATCATCGCGCCCACCAGCAGGAAGGCCGCGCGGCCCGCGAACCAGTGGCAGGCCAGCCACGAGGCCGCGCACACCAGCACGAAGACCAGCGCGCCGACGATGGCGTCGCCGTTTTTCCGCTGGCCGAACACGCGGCAGATCGCGTCGTACAGCAGCCAGAACACTGCCAGGAACGCCAGCGCGACCACGACGGCGGTGGCCGGCGCCCAGTCCATGCGCGACTTGTCGATGAGGTAGGTGCTGGCGCTCCAGAGGTAGGACACGGTGAACAGCGCGAAGCCGCTGATCCAGGTGCTGTAGCTCTCCCAGAAGAACCAGTGCAGGTGCTTCGGCAGTTGCGGCGGCGCGCCCGCGAACTTCACCGGGTGGTAGAAGCCGCCGCCGTGCACCGCCCAGAGTTCGCCGCTCACGCCCTGGCGCTTCAGGTCCTCATCGACCGGCGGGGTGAGGCTGGAATCGAGGAAGACGAAATAGAACGACGACCCGACCCAGGCGATGGCGGTGATGACGTGGACCCAGCGCAGCAGCAGGTTGGCCCAGTCGAGGAGATAGCTTTCCATGGTGGCTCTCAACTTCGTGCGCGGCCCGTTGCATCGGGGGCGGCCGCGCGGCAACCTGCTCACCACCGCGGGCGCTCTGAGCAGCGGGAAGGCCGCGCACCGGATGCGCGCCCTCCCCCATGGGAACGGCGGCATCGCCTTGCACCGCTGCGACCTGTGGCCCGAGTGTATGCAGGTTCCGTTCCCGGCGCGACGGGAGCGGCCCGGATGGCGTCATCCGCGAGGCGCGGGCGGCAGGGTGGAGAGCAATTGAGCCGCCACCGACACCGCGATCACCTCGGGCTCCTTGCCCGCGATGCCCGGCAGGCCGATGGGACAGGTGACGTGCGCCAGTTCCTGCTCTCCGAAGCCCCGCGCCTGCAGCCGGTGCGAGAAGGTCGCCCACTTGGTGCGGCTGCCGATGAGCCCCACGAACGGCAGGTCGGCACGGTCGCGCTGCCGGGCGAGGCACGCGGCGACCACGTCGAGATCCTCCGCATGGCTGAAGCTCATGATGAGTACGCGCGAGCCCGGCGCCAGCCCCGGCACGGCCGCATGCACGGGCTCGGAGTGCTCGCAATGCGCCCCGCCGGCCTCCGCGTCCGGAGGAAAGACCCCGTCGCGGCTGTCGATCCAGGTGAGCTCGAAGGGCAGCGGCGCCAGCACGCGCGCCAGCGCATGGCCCACGTGCCCCGCACCGAAGAGCGCCACCGGCGCTCGCGCGGGCGCCAGGCGCCGCGCGAGCGCCTCGCGGTCCGGTGCCTCCACACGGGTGAAACGCAGGTGGACCACCCCGCCGCAGCACTGGCCCAGGCTCGGACCGAGGGCGAACCGCACCACCGGCGGCTCGGCCTGCGCCGGCGCGGCCAGGCGCGCCCGCGCCTCGCGCACGGCATCCCATTCCAGCCGGCCGCCGCCGATGGTGCCCAGCAGCGGCCCGTCGGCGAACACGGCCATCCACGCGCCGCGCTCCCGCGGCCCCGATCCCTGGATAGACTCCACCTCGACCAGGCAGGCCGGCCGCCCGGCCAGCCCCTGGAGCAGGGTGTGCAGGGCGGACGTCAACGCCATGGCACGCCCCCGCGTTGGGCCCTGCAGGGCCCGGCGCATGCCCGCCACTTTTTCCAGCAGCCCGCCACGGACCACCGATGAAGCCTTCCACCCCCTCTTCCCACGGCCCGGCGGGCGCCGGACGCCACTGGCTGCTGGCCGGCCTGGTGGCGGCCGTCGCCTCCCTCGTGGCCGCCTGCAAGTCGGGGCCGGAACCGGCCGCCGCTCCCGACGAAGCCAGCGCTCCCGCCGCCGCATCCAGCGGCGTCAAGGGACCGGAGCCGGCCACCCGCGGCTCGGCGCGCACCTCGGCCGCGGCCAATCCGCGCGCCTACCGGCAGGACGCCGCCACGCACCTCTACGGCCTGAACCAGGCACGCATCTACCGGGGCAAGCTCCCGCCCCTGCTCTACGCCATCGGCACGCTGCAGGTGGACATCGACGGCAAAGGGCAGGTCACCCGGCTGTCCTGGATGCGCGCGCCGCGCCACGCGCCGGAGGTGATCGCGGAGATCGAACGCACCGTGCGCGCCGCGGCGCCCTACCCCGTGCCCGAGCGGATGGGCCGCGTGACCTACACCGACACCTGGCTCTGGCACAAGTCGGGCCGGTTCCAGCTCGACACGCTGACCGAGGGCCAGCTCTGACGCCTGCGGGACCGGCCGTTCAGGAGCCACGGTAGGTCGAGTAGCTCCAGGGGCTGACCAGCAGCGGCACGTGGTAGTGCTGGTCGGCATGGGCCACGCCGAAATCCAGGCTCACGCGGTCGAGGAAGTTCGGCTCGGGCAGCACCACGCCGCGCGCGCGGAAGTACGCGCCCACCTCGAACGACAGCCGGTAGGTGCCAGGCCGCAGGCTGGCGTTGTCGAAGAGCGGCGCATCGGTGCGGCCGTCCTGGTTGAGCACCAGCTCCTTGAGCAGCCGGGCCTGGCCGCCCGCGGTGTCGTAGAGGGAAACGGCCATGCCCGCGGCCGGGCAGCCGTGCATGGTGTCGAGAACGTGGGTGCTGAGGCCCATGGGGCGTCTCCTGTTTGTCCGGGGTGCGCCAGTGTATGCAGGCTCCGTGCCGGCGCCGCCATTCCGGCCGGGCTGTAACGAACCGTGACGTGCCTGGCGGGACGCCCGCTCTACACTGTCCGCCCCTGCCGGCGGCATTCCGCGCCGGCAGCCATGACAACGACAGGAAAGGGCTTCGACCGATGACTTCCCCCCGCCTCCAACGCCCCTGGCTGCTTGCTGGAAGCAGCATGCTCGCGCTGCTGGCCATCGCGGGCTGCGCGGACCTCCCCGGCGCAGCGGCGCCTTCCGCGGACACCGCGCAGGCCCCGCAAAACGCCCCCCAGCAGACGCCGGCGGCACGCGCGGCGGGCCGCGCCTACGACATGGACATGGATGTCTTCCATCCGGTCGTGGCGCGCAACGGCATGGTGGCCACGGAGCAGGAACTGGCCACCAAGGTGGGCCTGGACATCCTGCGGGCCGGCGGCAACGCGGTCGATGCCGCCGTGGGCGTGGGCTTCGCGCTGGCCGTGGTGCTGCCCAACGCCGGCAACCTGGGCGGCGGCGGCTTCATGATGGTGTACGACGCCAGGACCGGCAAGAGCGTGGCGCTCGACTTCCGCGAGGTCGCGCCCCGCAAGGCGAGCCGCGACATGTACCTGGACGAGAAAGGCAACGTGATCGACGGCAAGTCGCTCTACACGCACTACGCCGTGGGCGTGCCGGGAACGGTGGCGGGCCTGGAGCATGCGCTCAAGACCTGGGGCACCCAGCCGCTGTCGAAGGTGATCGCGCCCTCGATCGCGCTGGCGGACAAGGGCTTTCCGGTGAGCCTCACGCTGGCCAAGACGCTGGCGCAGGAGCGCGACAACATGGGCCGCTGGCCCGCCACGCGGCAGATCTTCTGGCGCGGCGATGCCCCCCTCAAGATCGGCGACCGGCTGGTGCAGAAGGATCTCGCCCAATCCCTGCGGCTCATCTCGCAGCAGGGCGCCAAGGCGTTCTACCAGGGGCCGATCGCGCGGCGCATCGCGGCCGAGATGGCGCCCTATCCCGGCGCCCTGAGCCTGCAGGACCTGCGCGACTATGAAGTGGTGGAACGCACGCCCGTGCGCGGCACCTACCGCGGCTACGAAGTGGTCACCATGCCCCCTCCCTCGTCGGGCGGCGCCCACCTGGTGCAAATGCTCAACATGCTCGAGCCGATGCCGCTCGCCCAGTGGGGCCCGGGCAGCGCCCAGACCCTGCACATGATGGCCGAGAGCATGAAGCTGGCTTACGCCGACCGCTCCGAATACCTGGGAGACCCGGATTTCGTGAAAATCCCGCTCAAGGGCCTGACCTCCAAGGCCTACGCCGCCGCGCTCGCGAAAACCATCGATCCGAACAAGGCGCGTCCCGCCAGGGACATCAAGCCGGGGCAGCCGCAACCCTACGAGAGCGACCAGACCACGCACTTCTCGGTGGTGGACAAGGCCGGCAACGCGGTGGCGGTGACCTACACGCTGAACACCAACTTCGGCAGCGGCATCGTCGCCAAGGGCACGGGCATCCTGCTCAACAACGAGATGGACGACTTCGCGGCCAAGCCCGGCGTGGCGAATGCCTATGGCCTCGTGGGCGGCGACGCCAACGCGGTGGCCGGCGGCAAGCGGCCGCTCTCGTCCATGACCCCCACCCTGGTGCTCAAGGACGGGAAGCCGGTGCTCGTCACCGGCAGCCCCGGCGGCGCGCGCATCATCACCACGGTGCTGCAGACCGTGGTCAACGTGATCGACTTCGGCATGAACCCGGCCGAGGCCGCGGCCGCCCCGCGCATCCACCACCAGTGGACCCCGGACGAGCTGCGCATCGAGAACGGCTTCTCGCCGGACACGCTGGCCATCCTGAAGTCGCGCGGCCACAACCTGGCCCTCAAGCCCTCCATGGGCCGCACGCAGACCATCCAGCGCAAGGACGGCGTGCTGTTCGGCTATTCCGATCCGCGCAATCCGGACGGGCTCACGCTGGGGTACTGACCGCGGGCCGCGCCCCCGGCCCCGTCAGGCCACCGGCCGCATCGGATGGGCGAGGAAGAACCGCAGCATTTCGGCACTGGCGTCCACGCCGTCCGCATCGGTGAAGCTGCCCAGCCCGTCGCCGCCGGACCAGGCGTGGCCCGCGCCGTGGAGTTTCCACAACTCGGCGCCGCAGTGTCCCGTGCCGTCCTGGTAGACCGTCCGGGTGAACCTCCGGCCGCGCGCCGAGACACCCGCCGTCGTCCGGGGAAACATGGCCTGCAGGGTTTCGCTCTCGTGGGCCCTCACCACCGCATCGATGAGGGCGTCGGCATTGCCGGAATGCACGGTCGTGTCGCCATCGCCATGGAAGACGATCGTCGGCACCGCCCGGGCGCGGCCCGGACAACCGCCGGGCGCCGGGCATCCGCTGCGCATCACGGACAGCGCCGACATAGCATCGCCCGCTGCACCCGCACGCAGGCCGGAATGCACCCCCACGGCGGCGAAGATGTCGGGGTAGCTGCAGGCCAGGATGTCCGCCACGGCCCCGCCCGCCGACAGTCCCGCCACGAACACGCGGGACCGGTCGATCCGGTGCTCCTGCGCGACCGACAGCGCCAGCGCGGCCAGCACGGCGGGCTCGCCGCCGTTCCGCCCCTGGTGCTGCGGCTTGAACCAGTTCCAGCACCGGTGCGCGTTGTCCCATTGCGCCTGCTCCGGGTACAGCACCGCCACCCCCGCATCGCGCGCATGCACATGCATCTGCGTGCCGGCCGCGAAATCGCCGGCATCCTGGGTGCAGCCGTGGAGCATGACCACCATCGGGCAGGGGGGCGCGCCCTCGGCGCGCGGAGGAAGGCACAGCCAGTAGGCGAGCGTGCGGCCCCGGTGCGTCAACTTGCCGCGTATCCATTGTTCGGCGTCCATGCGGTCCGGTACGGCAGCCGGCAACGGGACCTGGCGTGCGCGCCGAGGAGATTCTTCGGCGGCGGTGGTGGGAAATTCATTCATGCGGGCCCACTATGGACGGCACACCCGCGCTGCAGTGCAGCAATTACGCCCGTCACGGCGTGATCGCCGTCCTACGCATGTGTCCGCCGCAGGCGGCATGGCCGCGATGGCGAACCCTACAGTACCAGCAGCGCGCGGAAGTCGTTCACGTTGGTGTGCGTCGGCCCGGTGACCACGAGATCGCCCAGAGCAGCGAAGAACCCGTAGGCATCATTGCGCGCGAGATGGTCGTCCACGCGCAGCCCCGCCCGGGCGGCGCGCGCCAGCGTGTCGGGCCCGACGAGGGCACCGGCGTTGTCCTCCACCCCGTCGATGCCGTCCGTGTCGGCGGCCAGCGCCCATACCCCCTCCTGGCCCTGCAGCGCACGGGCCAGCCCCAGGCAGAACTCGCCAGCCCGGCCGCCCCGGCCCCGGGGAGCGCCGGGCGGCCGCTCGCGCACCGTCACCGTGGTCTCCCCGCCCGAGAGGATGGCGCAGGGCCGGGCGAACGGCTCGCCGCGCCGCGCCACGGATCGGGCAATTGCGGCGTGCACGGCCCCCACGTCGCGCGATTCGCCTTCCATCTCGTCCGAGAGGATGTACACCGGCAGGCCCGCGGACCGCGCCGCCGCGGCCGCCGCCTCCAGCGACTGCCGCGGCGTGGCGATCAGATGCACTTCCGGCGCGTGTCCCTCCACGGGCTTGGGTGTTTCCAGTGCGCCGGCTTCCAGCGCCGCGCGCACGGCCGGCGGCAGGGCGATGCGGTGGCGGTCCAGGACACGCAGCGCATCCGCGCAAGTCGTCGCGTCGGACACGGTGGGGCCGCTCGCGATCACGGCCGGATCGTCGCCCGGCACATCGCTGATCGCGAGCGTCACCACCCGCGCCGGGGCGCAGGCGGCGGCCAGCCGGCCGCCCTTGATGCGCGAGAGGTGCTTGCGCACGCAGTTCATGTCCGCGATGCCCGCGCCGCTCTCCAGCAAGGCCCGGTTGATGCGTTGCTTGTCCTCCAGCGCCAGGCCCTCGGCAGGCAGCGTGAGCAGCGCGGAGCCGCCACCCGAGATCAGGCAGACCACGAGATCGTCGGCGGTGAGTCCCCGCGTCAGCTCCAGCATGCGCCGCGCCGCCGCCTCGCCCGCCGCATCGGGCACCGGATGCGCGGCCTCCACGATATCGATGCGCGCCGGCACCCCGTTCGGCCACGGCGGCACGTGGCCGTAGCGCGTGACGACCAGCCCGGAGAGCGGTGCCTGCGCCGGCCACAGCGCCTCCATCGCGTGCGCCATGGCACCGCCGGCCTTGCCGGCGCCCAGCACCAGCGTGCGGCCGCGCGGCGGGGGTGGCAGGTACTCCGCCATGCGTTGCGACGGCAGGGCCGCCTGGACGGCCACGTCGTAGAGGTGGCGCAGGAAGCGGACGGGCTCGGTAGCGGGATCGGGTGCGGCCGGCGCGGGAGCGTCCGCAAAGCGGGAATGGGTCATGCGGGCATTCTGGCGCAGGCATGCGGTGCGGGGGCGCTGCGGCGCGCACCACCGCGATGCGGGAATGCCCTGAGACGGGTCCCGAATCTGGTGCACAAAAAGTGCATACAAAAATCCGGTCCGCCGCTATCATGGGCCGGATGGAACCGTCCACCACCAGCGCCATCGTCGCGAGCCTGACCCGGGCCATCGTGGAGCACCGGCTGCTGCCGGGCGCCAAGCTGGCCGAGCAGAAGCTGGCGGACCATTTCGGCGTCTCCCGCACCCTGGTGCGGCAGGCGCTCTTCCAGCTGTCGCAGAACCGGCTCGTCACGCTGGAGCCGGCGCGCGGGGCCTTCGTCGCCGCGCCGTCGGCCGAGGAGGCGCGGCAGGTGTTCGCCGTGCGCCGCATGCTGGAAGCCGAGATGACGCGCGCCTTCGTGCGCGAGGTGACGCCCGCCCGGGTGCGCGCCCTGCGCGAACACGTCGCGCGCGAGAAGCAGGCGGTGGACCAGGCCGACGTGCCGGGCCGCACCGAGCTGCTCGGCGATTTCCACGTGCGCATGGCCGAACTCATGGGCAACGAAGTGCTCGCGCAGATGCTGGGCGAACTCATTTCCCGCTGCGCGCTCATCACCCTCATGTACCAGAGCGCCGACGAGGCCGCGCATTCGCACGAGGAGCACGGCCACATCGTGCAGGCCCTCGCCGACCGCGATGCCGACCTGGCCGTGCGCCTGATGGACGAACACCTGCGCCACGTGGAGGCCAGCCTGGCCTTCGACCGGGCACACCCCGCCAACGAACTGTCCCGCGCGCTCTCCTGATCCCCCTCCAGCCCCTTGTCCCCTACGCCGCCACCGCCATGACCGCACCGCCGCTCTACGACGCCACCCTGCCCTATCCCCGCGACCTCGTGGGCTACGGACGCAATCCACCGCACGCGCTCTGGCCCGGGGGCGCGCGCATCGCCGTGCAGTTCGTGCTGAACTACGAGGAAGGCGGCGAGAACGCAACCCTGCACGGCGATGCGGGCAGCGAGCAGTTCCTGTCGGAAATGTTCAACCCGGCCAGCTACCCCGACCGCCACATCAGCATGGAGGGCATCTACGAATACGGTTCGCGCGCGGGTGTCTGGCGCCTGCTGCGCGAGTTCGAGCGCCGCGGCCTGCCGCTCACCGTGTTCGGCGTGGCGACGGCGCTGCAGCGCCATCCGGAGGTGACCGCCGCCTTCGGCGAACTCGGCCACGACATCGCCTGCCACGGCCTGAAGTGGATCCACTACCAGAACGTGCCCGAGGACGTGGAGCGCGCCCACATGGCCGAGGCGATGGACATCATCCGCCGGCTCACGGGCGAGCGCCCGCTGGGCTGGTACACCGGCCGCGACAGCCCCAACACCCGCCGCCTCGTGGCCGACTACGGCGGCTTCGCCTACGACAGCGACTACTACGGCGACGACCTGCCCTTCTGGATGAAGGTGAAGAAAACCGACGGCACCGATGCCATGCAGCTCATCGTGCCCTACACGCTCGACTGCAACGACATGCGCTTCGCGCTGCCCCAGGGCTACTCGCACGCCGACCCGTTCTTCCAGTACATGAAGGACACCTTCGATGCGCTCTATGCCGAGGGCGATCCCGCCGGCGACGACCGCCCGAAGATGATGAGCATCGGCATGCACTGCCGCCTGCTGGGCCGCCCGGGCCGCATCACCGCGCTGCAGCGCTTCCTCGACCACGTCCAGCGCCACGAGCACGCCTGGGTGTGCCGCCGCATCGACATCGCGCGCCACTGGGCCGCGACCCATCCCTGCCCGGAGGTGACGCCATGACCCTGACCCTGGACCAGCTCAACACAGCGCCCGCGGACGAAGCCGCGCGGATGCTGGACGGCCTGTACGAGCATTCGCCCTGGATCGCCGAGGCCGCGCTGTCGGCCCGGCCTTTCCGCACGCTGGCCCAGTTCAAGCATGCCATGGTGCGCGTGCTGGGCGAGGCCCCGCGCGAGGCGCAGCTCGCCCTCATCCGCGCCCACCCCGAGCTGGCCGGCAAGGCCATGGTGGCGCGTTCGCTCACGGCCGAATCGACCGGGGAGCAGTCACGCGCGGGCCTCACGCACTGCACGCCGGAGGAATTCGATCGCCTGCAGCAGCTCAACGCCGACTACAACGCGCGCTTCGGCTTCCCGTTCATCCTGGCCGTGCGCGGCCCGCGCGGCACGGGCCTGCCGCGCCAGGAGATCATCGAGACCTTCGCGCGCCGGCTGGACAGCCACCCGGATGCCGAGTTCGCCGAGGCGCTGCGCAACATCCACCGCATCGCCGAGATCCGCCTGAACGACAAGTTCGGCATGGAGCCCGTGCTGGGCAACGACGTCTGGGACTGGCAGGAGAAGCTCGCGCAGCACAGCGACCCGGGCTTTGCCGAAAAGGGCCAGCTCACCGTCACCTACCTGACCGACGCGCACCGCGCCTGCGCGCAGCGCATCAGCCACTGGATGCGGGACTGCGGCTTCGACGAGGTCGAGGTGGACGCCGTGGGCAACGTGGTCGGGCGCTACCACGCGGCCGGCCCCGCCGGGCAGAAGTGGCTCATGACGGGCAGCCACTACGACACCGTGCGCAACGGCGGCAAGTACGACGGACGTCTGGGCATCTTCGTGCCCATGGCCTGCGTGCGCGAACTGCACCGCGCGGGACGCCGCCTGCCGTTCGGCATCGAGGTGGTGGGCTTCGCCGAAGAAGAGGGCCAGCGCTATGCCGCCACCTTCCTCGGCTCGGGCGCGCTGATCGGCGACTTCCGCCCCGAATGGCTGGACCAGCGCGACGCCGACGGGGTGACACTGCGCGAGGCCATGCAGCATGCCGGCCTGTGCATCGACGACATCCCGAAGCTGCAACGCGACCCGGCCGCCTACCTGGGCTTCGTGGAAGTGCACATCGAGCAGGGACCGGTGCTCAACGAACTCGGGCTGCCGCTGGGCGTGGTCACCTCCATCAACGGCAGCGCCCGCTACGTGTGCGAGATGCTGGGCGTGGCGAGCCATGCCGGCACCACGCCCATGGACCGCCGGCGCGACGCGGCCACGGCCGTGGCGGAACTGGCGCTCTACGTGGAACGCCGCGCCGCGCAGGACGGCGACTCGGTGGGCACCATCGGCCAGCTGCAGGTGCCCGGAGGTTCCGTCAACGTCGTTCCCGGCCGCTGCACGTTCAGCCTGGACCTGCGCGCGCCCACCGACGCGCAGCGCGACGCGCTCGTGACCGACGTCATGAACGAGCTGGCCGCGATCGCCGGCCGGCGGGGACTGCGCTACACCGCCCGGCGCTCCATGCAGGCCAGCGCGGCGCCCAGCGCCCCCGACTGGCAGCGGCGCTGGGAAGCCGCGGTCGAGGCCGCCGGGCTGCCGGTTTTCCGGATGCCGAGCGGCGCCGGCCACGACGCGATGAAGCTGCACGAGATCCTGCCGCAGGCCATGCTGTTCGTGCGCGGCCAGAACGGCGGCATCAGCCACAACCCTCTGGAAAGCACCACGAGCGACGACATGCAACTCGCCGTGGAGGCCTTCTCCCATCTCCTGAACCAACTCGCCCACGAAGAGAACCCATGAGCAGCAGCACCTACGCAGACATCGACGCCTGGATCGACCGGCACTTCGACGAGGAGGTGCAGTTCCTGCAGGCCCTCGTGCGCGTGCCCACCGACACGCCGCCCGGCAACAACGCCCCGCACGCCGAACGCACCGCGGAACTGCTGCAGGGCTTCGGCTACGCCGCGGAGAAGCACGCCGTGCCCGAGGGCGAGGTGCGCGCCTATGGCATGGAATCGGTCACCAACCTGATCGTGCGCCGCCCCTACGGCGCGGGCGGCCCGACGGTGGCGCTGAACGCCCACGGCGACGTGGTGCCGCCCGGCGAGGGCTGGACGCACGACCCCTACGGCGCCGAGATCGTTCATGGAAAGATGTACGGCCGCGCCACGGCCGTGAGCAAGAGCGATTTCGCCTCGTTCACCTTCGCGGTGCGTGCGCTCGAGGCCGTGGCCCGCCCTGCGCGCGGCGCGGTGGAACTGCACTTCACCTACGACGAGGAATTCGGCGGCGAACTCGGCCCGGGCTGGCTGCTCGCACAGGGCCTGACCAAGCCCGACCTGATGATCGCCGCGGGCTTCAGCTACGAAGTCGTGACGGCGCACAACGGCTGCCTGCAGATGGAAGTGACCGTGCACGGCAAGATGGCCCATGCCGCCGTGCCGCACACGGGCGTCGATGCGCTGCAGGGCGCCGTGCACATCCTCAATGCGCTCTACCAGCAGAACACCGCCTACCGGCAGGTCACATCGAAGGTCGAGGGCATCAAACACCCCTACCTGAACGTGGGCCGCATCGAAGGCGGCACGAACACCAACGTCGTGCCCGGCAAGGTGGTCTTCAAACTCGACCGCCGCATGATCCCGGAAGAGAACCCCGTGGAGGTGGAAGCCGCCATCCGCCGCGTGATCGACGAGGCCGCCGCGGGCTGCGAGGGCATCCGCGTGGAAGTGCGCCGCCTGCTGCTGGCCAACGCGATGACGCCGCTCGCGGGCAACCGCCCCCTGGTGGATGCGATCCAGCGCCATGCCGAGGCCGTGTTCGGCGAGCGCCCGCCGGCCGTGGGCACGCCGCTCTACACCGACGTGCGGCTCTACGTCGAGCGCGGCATTCCGGGCGTGATCTACGGCGCGGGCCCGCGCACGGTGCTCGAATCGCATGCCAAGCGCGCGGACGAGCGCGTGGAGCTCGAGGACCTGCGCCGCGCGACCAAGGTGATCGCGCGGGCGCTGCACGACCTGCTCGCCGGCTGATTCCATTCCCTGCCGGCCCGCCCGCCCGGGCGCTCGATACACTACGCGCCACGGGAGGCGACCGGGCAGTGGACACCATTCAGGCTATCGAGTCGATCTGGCCATCAGGCCATGGCATGGGCCTGCCCTTTCCCGTGGGATGCCGGCCCACGGTCGCCTCGGCCTCGCAGCCAGGGGAAGACCGTCGCATCCATGGTCGCGCGCACGGGCAGAGGAAGCGCGGCCCATGAAGGATGGACAACGGGCGCCTTCCGGAGCGAGATTCCCGAGCCTGATCGGCGACGGCATGGCGCTGGCCACGGCCGCGCTGAAATTCGCCGATGCCCTGGTGGTGCTGGGCAGCGGACTGCTGGCTTATGCCCTGCGCACCGGGCAGCCCGAGCTGCCGGAAGCATCGCAGTACTTCTATGCGCTGCTCGCCAGCGTGCTGTTGACCCTGCTGGTTTTCGTGCAGCTCGCGCTCTACCGGAGCTGGCGCCTGGCGATGCCCACGATGATGGCCGGACGCGTGCTGCTGGGCTGGGGCGTGGTGCTGGGCGTGCTGGCCTCGCTGAGCTTCCTGAGCAAGACCGGGCCCAGCTTTTCCCGGTTGTGGTTCCTGTATTGGGCCGGGCTTGGGGCGTGCGGGCTGATCGGTGTGCGCCTGCTGCTCGATCGCGCGCTGCGCTGGCTGCACCGCCGCGGCATGGGCACCCGGCGCATCGCCGTGCTCGGACCGCATGAGCGCGTGGCGCAGGTGGCGGAGCGCATCCGCAGCGGACCATGGTCCGGACTGGAAATGGTGCCGGTGCCCGAGGCGATCCATGCCGGCGACCTCGCCGCGCTGCCGCGCTGGCTGGACGACCATGGCGTGGCCGAGGTCTGGCTGGCCTGGCCCATGCGCGAGGAGTCATTGATACGCGAGAGCGTGCGCCGCCTCGGCGCCACCAGCGTGCATGTGCGCTGGATACCCGACATCTTCGCCTTCCGCATGATCCACCACGGCATGGCGGAGCTGGCGGGAACACCTCTGTTGGAGTTGTCGGTGCGCCCCCTGCCGCGCAGCTCCCGGCTGCTCAAGGCGTGCCTCGACACGTCGGTGGCGGCGACGTTGCTCCTGCTGGCCAGCCCGCTGATGCTGGTGCTGGCAGCCGGCGTCAGGCTGTCCAGCCCCGGTCCGGTGATCTTCCGACAGCAGCGGCAGGGATGGGACGGGCGCCCGTTCGAGGTCTGGAAATTCCGCAGCATGCGCCTGCACGACGAGCGGCAATTTCCGCCCCAGACGGCGCGCGGCGACGCGCGGGTCACCCGCTTCGGGGCCTTCATGCGCCGCACCAGCCTCGACGAACTGCCGCAGCTCTTCAACGTGCTGCAGGGACGCATGTCGATGGTCGGGCCGCGTCCCCACGCACTCGCCCACGGCGCGCAGTACCAGGACCTCATTCCGAACTACCTGCAGCGCCACCGCGTCAAGCCGGGCATCACCGGCTGGGCACAGGTCAACGGTTTGCGCGGCGAAACCGACACGCTGGAGAAGATGCGCAAGCGCGTGGAATTCGATCTGTATTACATCCAGCACTGGTCGCTGTGGCTGGACCTGAGCATCATCACCCAGACCTGCGTGATCGTGCTGTTCGATCGCGATGCATCCTGAACCGGGGCGACGAATCACCGCGGAGTTCGGGATCCGGACGGCACGGCATCTTCCGCGCAATCGCATGCAGCAATGCCACCGCCAGCGCCGCGTGCAGCGAAAACGGATAGAACGGCAGGTAGAAATCGAACACTCCCACCCCGAGCAGCAGGCAGAGCCACGCCAGCGCCCAGCGGCGCATGCCGCCACCGGCCCGCAGCAGCGGTGCCCACAGGACATGCAGCAGGCCGAGGCCGGCCAACAGTCCGCACAGCCCGGTCTCCGACAGGGCAGCCAGCACCAGGTTGTGTGCGTGCAGTTCACCGCGCAGGAAGCGGCCGCCGGTGTAGTCGGGCACCAGGAACTGGAACACCCCCGGCCCCAGCCCGAACCATGGATGGCCGCGCCACGCCTCGACCGCACCGGCCCAGAGATAGGTCCGTCCGAGCGACACGGCGGTCAGCAGGTTTTCCCGCGAGGCACTGGTCATGTCGGCGTAGCGCTGCCAGAGCACCAGCACGGAGAGGGCTGCCAGACCGAGCAGCGCCGCTGCGGCCAGGCGGCGATGCTGGCGCGACAGGCCGGAGCGCGGCCAGGCGCACCAGGCCAGCAGGAGCCCGGCCGGCACCAGGGCGTTGCGCACCTGGGCCAGCGCGAGCGCGCCGGCGGCGCCCAGCAGCGCCAGCGCCAGCGCAGCGCGGCCCAGCTCCCGGCGGCGATGCAACTGGAGCACGAGCAGCGCCACCACCAGCGAGGAAGCGGCCAGCAGCGCCGGATGCTCGTACATGCCCGAAATGCGCGGCAGGTATTTGAACGTGTCCTCCGCGTGGAATGCCAGCGAAAAGCGCAGGGCTGGCGGCCACTGCACCAGCACGGCCACGCCCAGCGCCAGGTTGAGCCACAGGGCGATCAACGCCGCGAGCGTTGCCGCGCGCGGCCAGCGCGGGCAGGCCACGGCAAGGTTGAGCATCGCCCACAGCGCCAGCAGGGCGGTGGCATAGCGCACGGCGAAACGGAACGCGAGCGACGCATTTCCGGACGCCAGCACCGACGCAGCCAGTGCTGCCATGCAGGCAAGGATTGCCAGCAGCGGCCTGCGGAGGCACGGGGGCACGCCTTGCCGCCAGAGCGCCCAGGCAGAGACTGCCGACATGCAGCCGAGCAGGGCGACCGACCCCAGCGACAGGCCGCCGCCGGCACCGCCCGCAACCACCACCTGCTGCAGGCAGAACAGCAGATAGGCAGCCAGGCAGACCGCTACCAGCGGGGCCTGCGATGGCTGGCGTCCAGCCCCTCCCGATGGCACAGCCAGCCCCGTCATTGTCCGGAAGGCACGACCGCCTGCGCACGATGGCGACGGCTCAGGCGGGCCCGCAGCAGCAACATCAGGAACATGGCATTGGTGCGCAGGTAACGCCATGCCAGGCGCCGCGGCTCCTGGATCATCCGGAACAGCCACTCCATTCCGAACCGCTGCATCCAGTGCGGCGCCCGCGGCAGCATCCCGGACAGCACGTCGAACGATCCGCCCACGCCCATGGCGAGCGCAACGCCCAGGTCGTTCCAGTGTCGCTGCAGGAACAGCTCCTTGCGGGGCGAACTGATGCCGATGAAGAGGTAGCGCGCGCCCGAGGTGCGGATCTCCTGCACGATGCCGGGCGCCTCGGGATCGGTGAAATAGCCGTCCCTCACACCGGCAATGCGCAATCCGGGGTGGGTAGCGCCCAGGCGGGCGGCGGCGGCCTCCACCACGGCGGGCCGTGCACCCAGGAGATAGACACTGTCACCGGATCGGGCGGCCTGGGCACACAGGTCCTGCATCAGGTCGATGCCCGCTCTGCGCGGTGGCGGCGAGGCGCCCAGCCAGTGCAGGCCGATGCCGACGCCGCTCCCGTCGATGTGGACCAGCTCTGCCTCCTCCAGCGCCTGGTGCAGCAGCGGCTGCGCGCGCGCATCGACCAGCTTGGCAACGTTCAGCCCTTCGATGCGGATCCGCGCCCCCCCCTCCGCGGCGGCCTGTGCGCGCTGCAGCAGTTCTTCTGGCGCAACCATGTCCAGGGGGCAGCCGAAAAAGCGCAGGCGGGACGGCAGGGCGCTCAAGGAACCGCCCCTTGGACGAGCGCACCGTAGAGCGCGAGCACGCGGGGCCTCAGGCCTTCCCAGGTGAAGCAGGTACGGACCCGCTCCACGATGGCGGGATCCACCCGGTGCTGCCGCTGTTGTCCGACGCGGGTGGCGAGCGCCGCCACGTCGCCCAGCGGATACAACGCGCCGGTCAGGCCCGCCTCTTCCAGGATCGAGCGATTACCCGGAATGTCGCTGGCCACGACGGGACAGCCGAGCAGCAGCATCTCGATCAGCACTGTCGGCATGCCCTCCACGGCCGACGGCATCACGAAAACGTCCGCGCCCGCGGCCATCGCCGCGACGGAGGCATCGGCGACGAACCCGTGGAAGCGCACGCGCGCGCCCACTCCGAGCGACCGGGCGACCTCCTCCAGCCGGCCCCGGTCCGGGCCACGCCCCACCACATGCAGCACCGCCGCCTCCATCCCCGGATGCGCCAGCACGGCGACGGCATCGTGCAGGCGCTTGACGGCATCCAGCCGCCCCACGGACAGCAATGCGGGAGCGCCTTCCAGTCGGGGCGCATCGTCGGGAGGCGCGACCAGTTCGGCCTCCAGTACGGCATTGGGCAGCACCACCGGGCGCCGCGGCGCCATGCCGCGCCTGCGAAGGTAATCCACCCAGTGGCCGGACAGCAGCACCACGCGGTCCGCGCCACGCAGGAGCAGACGCTCGACTACCAGGTCCCAGGCCCACTTGCGCAGGCGTTTCCCCGGCCCGGAATCGTCGTCGTAGTAGCAATGGGGCGTGTAGACCAGGCGCCGGCCACGCAGCCAGGCGATCGCCGCGGCCAGGCCGGCAACGGGAACGCGCGCTCCATGCACATGCACCACATCCGCCCAGCCGACCTGGCGCCACAATCCGCCGGCCCCGGCCTGCACGGCCACGTACCCATGGGCACTGCCGCCCTGTGCCTGCGGCGCGGCCACCCGCAGCACGTTGCCGCCCCGCGATGCCAGCACGGCCAGCCCATGGATGTGGCGAGCCACGCCGCCGCCGCCGGCATGCGGCGCGAAATCCTTGTACACATGCAGTATGCGCATCCGGCTCATCCCCCTGCTCCGCCAGCCGGCTGCCGCCCCTGCGCTCCGGCCGGAGCCCCATGGGCCGCAGCCTCCCCGGGGAACACCCCGGGCACCGCGGTCCTGGCGGCAGCGGCATGGCGCAGCACGCCGCCGAGCAGCAGCCAGAATCCGCCGGCTCCCGAAACGGTCAGTCCGTTTTCCGAGGAAACGAAAGTGGTCATGATGCCGCAAAGCAGCCAGAAAGCCGCCAATACCACGGGGTCGCGCTGCAGCCGGTAGGCCCCCCACAACCGGTGCAGGCACCAGCCCACGATGGACAGGAACAGCAACGCGCCGGGTATGCCGATCTGGTAGGCGATGCTGAACAGCGAGCCTTCTCCGCCACCCAGGTCGGCCAGCGATTGGCGGGCCGCCAGCGCACTCTGGCGCCCCACGCCCCCGCCCAGCAGCAGCACCTGGTGCAGTTCGGCCAGGTTGCGCTGCAACGCCAGCCAGTGGCCGATCGTGGAGCCGTCTCGGAAGTTCACGGAGGCCACCACGATGCCGACGGAAGCGGCCGCCAATGCCGCAAGCACCATTCCCGCCAGGAAGAGCCGCGCGGCCGCGGACCGGACCAGCCCCTTCGATGTCAGCAGGTAGCCCATCACGGCGACGATACCGGCCAGCATCGCGCCACGGGTGCCGGACATCCACACGCCGGCCAGCAGGCCGCCGCACGCCAGCAGGGCGCGCCACGGCCAGCGGCGCTGCCACAGCGCCAACGCGGACAGGGCCGCGGTCACCAGGAACTGTCCCTGGGCCAGTGGCGCGGCCAGCAGGCCACCCGCACGGCGCTCCCTGGCCTCGCCGCCGAAAAAGTTCCAGGGCAGGCCGGTTTCCCTTTCGGTGCCATCGGGCTGCACGCCCTTGATATTGAAAAGGTATTCCGGCAGCCGCACGCCATGGACCCAGAAGTCCGTATGGGCCACATCCCATGCACCGAAGGCGGCACTGGCCACGCCCAGCCAGACCAGGCAACGCACGGCGAGGCGCAGGTCCCGTGGATGCGGCATGCAGACATGCCCGGCCAGCAGGAACAGCATCGGCACCAGCACGATGCCCAGGGACCCGAGCACGATGCCGGCAGGCAGGCCGTGCAGGAACCCGGCCGGCGCATGCGCGGCAGCGAGGGCGCAAAACCCCAGCACCTGCACCAGCAGGGCCCTCGGCATGCGCACGGTAAGCAGGCACAGTCCCGCCAGAACCACCACCGCCGCGTCGCGGGCGGTGCGCAGCAGCGCGGCCTCCGGCCACGCGCCGCCGCCGTACATCCAGGCCACCAGCAGGTCGCCCGCGTGGATCGACACGATGAACAGCACCAGCCCCAGCCGCTTCATGGCTCGCCTCCCAGGCGCCGCGGCCATGCGGGATCGGCGGCGAAGCTGCGCTGCAGCCACAGGCGCTGCCGCTCCAGGAAAGCGGTGCGTGCCCCGGCCTCATGGCACAGGTTGCGGACAAGATATCCAAAGGCGCCCGGGTCCGCCACCTGCGCAGAGGGGCGCCCCACCGCCTGGGCATCGGCCGACCCGGGCGCGGGCCAGTCCATGCCGATCACGTAATGGCCGCGGACCGCCGCGTCCATCAGCGCGGAAGAGCAAAAGCCCGCCACCACGGCCGGCGGGCCGTCCGCCACCAGCACCGCGTGCGGAGGCGGACGGCACAGCGGGGCCAGTTCCGTGCCCTGGTAGGGATGCCCCCGACGCACCTCCTCCGGATGCAGCAGGATCTGCAGCGCGAGCCCTCCCGGCCGGTCCCGGGCGAGCTGCCGGGCCAGGGCCAGGAAATCCTCCGCGAGCGGCCGTCCGTAGATCGGCGTGTGGGTCTGCGAAACCAGATACAGGGCCGTGGGCGCCTGCGCCCCGGCGGCGGGAGAGAGCATGCGCGCCGGGCCATAACCCAGCGCTTGCGTGGCGACGCCGTGCCGGGCGTACACCTCGGCGCTGCTCGGCCCCCACAGCAGATGGCACTGCGCATGCACCGGAAAGAACTCATCGGTGGGCAGGCCATGCTGGACGCACACGCTGCGCCAGCGGGCCCCGCAGGCACGCTGCGCAGCCACGGCATACACATCGAAATCGTTGTGCAGCAGCAGCGTTCCGCAAGCGCCAGCATCGAATGTCCGCTCCCAGGCGCCACGCCAGAGGCGCTGCCGGAACACGCAGCAACGCACCAGCCAGGGCGATGCCACCAGTACGCCTTCCCGCACCGGCCTCAGCCGCCATGCGCCGAGCGCGTGCCGCCAGGCCTGGGCGGACGGCCGCGCAGGTACCTGGCCAGCGACCTGTCCGCGCAGGCGCGGATGGACCACCACCGCGCAGGCGATGCCATGCCGGGCCAGGTCGGCCACGCACGGCGCCAGCGCGCCCCAACCGTTGGCGCCCGGCAGCGTGGCGAGCGCCACCCAGCCGGCCAGTGGAGCCGGGCGCTCCGGCAACCGGCCGCAAAGCCACGCATCGCGCGCGGCCGCGAGCAGGGCGCGCAGCACGGCCATCCCCCCCCGGCGTGCGAGGAAATAGGCCTCGTGGCGCGTGTCGGCGGCTTCTTCGCCGTATTGGGCAAGCAAGGCCTGCCGGAATTCAGGAAACCGCATTGCCCTCCTCCCGCACCATGCGCCGATGGATCCGCCAGCGCTGCAGTTCGCCAAACAGCCCACTGCCGAACAGGCGCACGACCGCACGCTTGAGCAGGCGCCGCAAGCGGTCCTGCGCACCCCAGCGCACGCTGTCCAGGCGCGCATCCAGATGATGGATTTCCTCCGCGGACGCAGGCTCCATGGAAACGGGAGCGCCCCCCGTTTGCGGGCGCCGCAACTGCACCCACAGGTTTTCCGCCAGCACCCCGCCACCCTGCCATGCGCCGCAATGGACCACATCCAGTCCGGCAGCCACGGCCAGCCGCCGCAGCAGCGGCGCGGAAAAATAGCTGAGGTGCGCAGGATGCACGTAGTTGCGCGAACGCCAGCCGCTCATCACGTCCGGCACCTCGATCCAGGCCTGCCCGCCCGGTGCAAGGATATGCCCCAGGTCTTCCAGAAAAGCCCGCGGGTCCGGCAGATGCTCCAGCACATGGAATGCGACCACGGCATCGGCTTCGCCGCCGGCCAGTGCCTCCCAGCTCGGCAGGAAACGCACTTTCGCGCCATCCAGCAGGCGATCCCGGTGCGCCAGGTCGGGCTCGCTGGCCGACAGCTGCAGATCCGGCCGCTGCGCCGCCGCCACGCCAAGGAACGCCCCGAATCCCGACCCTACCTCGAACAGGCGTGCGCCGTGGGCCAATGCAGGAGCGATGCGCGCCAGCCGCTGCCGGGCAATGGGGCGGTCGCCGCGCCAGGCAAAAAATCGCTCCTCGCTGCGCCAGGGCACCTCCGCCGGGAACAGCCTGCGGTAGTCGCCCGCGTAGAACCGTGCCAGCGATTCGCCGGTGAAATCCGGAGCCAGATACGCCGCGGCGCACCCGCCGCAGCGGCGCAGCTCCTGACCGCTGCCGGCATACACTTCGGGCCAGACGGAGCGCTGTGCGCACGTCGCACCGCAGCAGCGGCAGCGGCCGTCATCCGGTGCCCACTCCGATGCCATCATGGTCTTCTCCGTGGCTGGCGGCTACGCATACACGCTCCCGTACCAGAGCGCGACCGACACCGCGAACCACAGCGTGCTGTGGGCACGGCCACCGGCCAGCTCGCGGCGCAGCCGCGGCAGGTCGAGGAAATCGCCCAGGCCCTGCGGAAGCGACGCCAAGATGTCCTGCAGGGGCATGCGGTCCACCAGGAACTGCTCGGCGTGGCCGAAACCCGTGCTTTTGCGCTGGCCGACGATGCGTGCCGGCAGGTCGGCGGAAAAGGCCTCCCGCAGCAGCGCCTTGCCATGGTAGTCGCCCATGCGCCGGTGCGCGGGCGTGGCGAGCGCGCGCTCCACCAGGCGGTAGTCGAGGAACGGCGCCCGCACCTCCACGCCCGCATGCATGCTGTTGCGGTCCGTCATGCGCAGCACCATGGGCAGGTTCGTGGCCAGCACGTCGGCGCGCAGGCGGGCCTGCGCATCGCCGCGCCGGTCGGCCCGCAGTGCCTGCAGGCGTGGCGCCTGCGCGTGCCACAGGGCGGCAGACATGCTGGCCACGCTCGGCCGCTGCCGCCGCAGCAGCGCGCCGAGCGGCCGGGCCGGGAGATCCCAGGCCAGGCGGTTGAGCAGCAGCCGCGGGTCCACCGCCCCGCCTGCCAGCAGCCGTGCCAGCGTCGGAAGCCTGAGGCCGTGCAGCGCGCTACGCGCGGCCAGGGCCAGGTACAGGCGCACATAGCCGCCGAACAGCTCGTCCGCGCCCTCGCCGTTGAGAACGACCTTGTAGCCCGCATCGCGGATGGTCCGGTACATGCGGAAACTCGCCAGGATGGATGGGGTGCAGAAAGGCTCCTCCTGTGCCTGCGCCAGTGCCAGCAGCTCGTCCGCGCCGGGCACCGCGTGGGCACGGTGCACGTGGTGGCGGTCCGAGTGCCCCCATCCGGCCATCGAGGCGGCCGCCGCTTCGACTTCGTCGAAGCCGGCGTGGGCCCCGTCGCGGTAGCCGTACGTGAAGGCCCCCCCGAAGCAGGTGCGGGGCGCAGCCCCGGCATGCAGGCCGATGTGCGTCAGTATGGAGCTGTCGAGCCCTCCCGACAGCAGCGTCACGCTCGGCACGTCGGAGCGCAATCGCAGGCGCGTGGCGTCCTGCAGCAGGGCTCGCACCGCCCCGGCATCGAGCGGCGGGACCTCCCCGGGAGCGGGCCACCGGTGGTAGGAACGCCGCGTGGTGCGTCCCGCAGGCGATACGCGGTAGAGCCACCCGGGAGGCACCGCCTGGATGCCTTCGTAGAAAGTCTCGCCGCAATGGTCGGACAGGCCCGCCACCAGGAAATCGAAGATCGCCCCCGGATTCGGCGCGGGGTGTCCGCCCAGCGCGGCGGCGATCGCACGGATCTCGCTGCCCAGCACCAGGTGCCGCCCGTCATGGTGCAGATAGAGCGGCTTCACGCCGAGGCGGTCTCGGCAATAGACCAGGTCGCCCGTCTCCTGCTCCAGCAGCACCACCGCCCACATGCCGTTGCAGCGCGGGAAGAATCCCTCCCCCCAGGCGCGCCAGCCGTGCAGGATCACTTCCGTGTCGCTGTCGGTACGGAACCGGTGGCCGAGCCCTTCCAGTTCCGCGCGCAGCTCCAGGAAGTTGTAGATCTCGCCGTTGAACACCACCACGTTGCCGGTGTCCGGACAGCGCATGGGCTGCGTCGCCGCGCTGCTCAGGTCGATGATCGACAGGCGGCGATGGCCGAGCACGGTCGGCGCGGGCTGATCGGTGCACCACAGGCCCTGCGCATCCGGCCCCCGGCGTGCGAGCGCGGCGAGCGCCCGCTCCGCACGGTCCTGCAGCGCCGCTCCGGCCACGAAGCTGCGCAATGCCACTACGCCGCACATCGCAGGCTCCAGGCACGCGGGGCCGCGAGGCCCCGGGAAAAGGCTGCGGCGACACGGGTCATGAAGGACGACCTCCCGCGACCCGCAGCAGGCCGTGGCAGCGCCAGGCGGCCCATGCCGTTGGCAGAAGCAGCAGCAAAGCGGCCGGCCCCCCACCGCCAGACCCGGCCCACGGCAACCCCGCCAGGAGAAGTGCCAGCAGCGCCGCCCAGCCTCCCGCATTGGGCCGCAGGCCGCACAGCCACAGGCTGGCCGCCATGATTCCCAGCACGCCCAACAGCCGGCCCCACAGCAATGGCACCGGCGCCGACGCTGCCGCCGCGACCACCTGCAGCAGTGTGCTGACCGCCAGGCACCACACGAACACGCGCAGCAGCGCCTGCTCGCGGCGGCGCCCGATCAGCAGGGCCGACAGCACGCTGGAAAAAAGCACGATCGCGCCCGCCACCAGCACCGGCATCACCCACGGCAGCCACTCCTGTTGCTCGGCATTGCCCCATCGCGCGGCAGCCGGCCAGAGCAGCAGCGCGGCGGGCGCCGACAGGCCGAGCACCAGGGACATCAGGCCGCAGGCCCAGCGCACGCCGGTATCGGTGTGCGCCTCGGCCAGCAGCAAGCGGTTGAACTGGTTGAAGACCCCGCCCGCGCCATTGAGCAGGTAGCCCAGCAGCAGATAGGCCGGAACAAAAGCGGGTGCCGCCGAGGCCAGCAGGAACGGCGTCAACCGGTCGTGCAGCGTGCCGGCGATACCCAGCGCAGAAAGCCGCAGGGCAGCCCCCAGCATGCGCCCTCCCCCTACCGCCGGCAGAAGCAGGCGAAGCGGCGCCCCGAACACGGCGATATTCACGGTGGCCTGCACCAGGTAGCCAACGGTCACCGCGATGCCCGCGCCCATGCCGCCCTCCCAGCCCGGCGCACCGCGCAATGCCAGCCATGCGAGGGTCGCCGCCGGCACCGCGACCTGCTGGACACCGAAGCCGGCCAGGCGCCGTCCCTGCGCCAGCAGGGGCGCCGAGTAGCCGACCAGTCCCAGCAGCGTGGCCGGCAGCACCGAGAGCAGGTAGGCGAAGCCCTCGCCCTGTCCGCGCGATGTCCACCAGGCGCCCGCCACCCACGCCAGGTCCAGCACCAGCGTGGCCGCCAGCCGGTGGCACAGCGCCTGCCGCCAGCGCAGCACCCAGCCCTCCGAGGCGGGATCCTCGCGCAGGAACAGCGATGCGTAGCCGAGGTCCGCCAGGAACAGAACGGTCAGGAGCCCGAGGTGCGCCAGCCCGACGTCCGCATAACCCTGCGTTCCGAAGTGGCGCAGCAGCATCCACTGGAACAGCAAGGTGAAGCCCTGCCCTGCCATGTACGAAACCGCGCCGGAAAGGAATCCCGCGCGCATCCGGGCGGAAGCGTTCATGGGCGTGGAGGCGGCGTGAATTGCGGAACATGGCAGAGAAAGGCACGCGATGCCGGACCATAGGCGAACCACGGCTCGAACTCGATGCCGGAGCGCTCCGCGCATTCCCTCAACGCCCGGCGCTCGCCGCGCTGCCGGTCAGCCCGGAACAGGTCGTAGTCGTCGCACAGCAGTACGCTACCCTGAACCAGCCGCGATTCGATCAGCGCGAGGGCGTCCCGTGCCGAGGCATACAGATCGCAGTCCAGGTGCACGATCGCCGCCTGAGTGCTGCCGATGGCTCCGGCATTGTCAGAGAACAGTCCGGGCACCAGCACCAGATCCGGAGCACGCAGGCCTACCGCCGCACACCGCGCCACGGCCTGGGACTGTGCTGCCAGAAAGCTGCCTGTGGCCAGGGTGTCCTCGCCTTCGTCGTTGGCCGGCATGCCCGCGAAGGTATCGAAGCCATGGAACCGGGGCGGCCGGGAGAGAAAATCGAGCACCGTCCCCTGACGGCGGAACGGCAGTCCGGCATTGCGCTCCATGCGCTCGCGCTGGTGACGGTAGCACAGCCAGGCATGGGCCAGGCTGTTGCCGCGGTACACGCCGAACTCGTAATAGTCGCCTGCAAGCTGGGTGGCATGCACGTAGGCCCAGGCCCGGTAGAGCGCGCCCAGAGCGTCGTTGCGGTGCAGGTTGGCCCCCGCCCGAAGACGTCGATAGGCAAGCTTGAAGCGTTCGAGGGGCCTCAGGGACAAAGCAGGACTCCTTGGTTCGGGCAAGGCCGCATTTCGCCCGTTTCGCCATGGAGACGGCAGGGAGTGCAGTTCCGCGCACCGCTACGGCTCCAGGAAACCGTCCTTGGCGAAACAGGCAGTACGTCCAGACTATTCACATGCTTGGCCAGCGGGCTCCGTCGCGACCAGGCGCCAGCGTCCGCTGCAGCGCCTCGCGCAGGGTGCAGCGGGTCTTCCAGCCCAACAGCGCAGCCGCCTTCGCTGGATCACCGAGTTGGTGGGCACGATCATGGGGCCGCTTGCGCCCCGGGTCCACCTCCACGCGGGGCATTCGTCCCAGCAGCGTGCCGATCTCCGACACCAGTTCGCCCACCGAATGCTCCACGCCCGAGCACAGATTGAACACGTCGAATGCCACCTCGCCGCGAGAGTCATCGAGCAATGCTGCCAGCCCCTGCGCGGCTTCCTCGGCATGCATGTAGTCCCGGCGCGGCTCCAGGTTGCCCAGCCGCAGCAGCGGCTCCGCCGAAGGGTCGGCATTGATCTGCGCCAGCACGTCGGGGATCAGGTGCGCGTTCGGATCATCGTGCGCGATGCAGTTGAACAAGCGCGCGACGCGGCCGCGGCGCCCGGCGCCCAGGCCGCACCACAGGCGCAGCTGGCCCTCGTTGCACAGCTTGGACAGCGCATAGTTGTCGCGCGCCTCCGTGGGGCTGCGGTCTTCCGCCAGCGCTTCGCAACCCCAGGCGTACACCGCGCCGCTGGAAGCGATCACCACCTGCCGCACATCCGCCTCGCCCGCCGCATGCAGCACGCTCTCGGTTCCCACCACGTTCACCTGCAGGCAGTGCATGCGCCGCATCTCGCAGGTCGGAATATGGTGCACGGCGGCCAGGTGCACCAGCGCATCCGCCCGGAAATCGCGCAGCATCGCCGTGACCGCGCCGGTATCGCGCACATCCGCCACTGCCGCGGCCTCCAGCCCCTGCGGCATCGCCATGCCACTCGACAGATCGTCCAGGCCCGCGACGGTGTCGCCGCGCTGCTGCAGCACGGCCACCAGCCGCCGCCCGATCATGCCGGCCGCGCCGGTCACCAGCACCCGCCTCATGCGTTGCCCCCCCGGGCCCCACCCTCCGGCAGCCTGCGCCGCAGGCGCTCCGGCAGCCAGGCGAAGAGCGGATCCTGGCGGGCGGACCAGCCACCCGGCATCCCGCCTGCACGGCGCAGCGCCACGTAGGACGCCAACGCCAGGGACAGCGCCAGAAGCGTGCCGGCGAAAACCGCCGCCGCGACGAACGCGGGCCGCCGCGAGGGCAGCGGTGCAACCGGCAGCGCCGGCGAAGCCTTGTAGCGCAGTTGACCGGCCCTGGAGCGGGACTGCTCCAGGTTCATCCGGATCTCGCTGCCGGCCTGCCGCTGCGCCGTGTTCTCCGCGGTATCGGCGGGGAACAGGCCGGCCAGGCACTGCCCCATCCAGTCGGCCAGTGCCTTGCCGGAAGACAGCCCGTCCAGGCGTTCATCGACGCGGTCCAGGAAGCGCTGCTTCCACTCCAGTTGTTCCAGTTCGCGCACACCCTTGCGCAGTTGCGACCGGGTATCGGACATGGTGGATTCCAGCGCCACGATCTGGGCCAGCGGCGACAGGTACCGCCCGCCGCCATCGCCCACCGACACCACCGTGTTGACTTCGCTGCGGCGCACTTCCGGATACTGCTGCAGCAGCCTCTGCATGTCCTCCACCTGCTGCCGGCCCTGCTCGATGGCGAACTGCCGCCGGATCTGCTCGATCTGCAATTGCGAGCGCTGCTCCAGCACCTCCTGCCGCATCCGGTCCAGGTATTCGCGCAGGTCCCCCCAGAGCATGATCTGGCGGATGTGCGATGCGATCACGGCGAACTGCTGCGCCGCAGCGGCTTCGTCGCGCACCTGGAGCGAGACCTCCAGCCCCAGTGCCCCGACTTTCTTGGGATCGATGTTGATCTGCTCACGGATGTCGTCCCTTCCCACCGTGCTGCGATAGCCCACCCGCGTGCTCCAGTAGCGCGGCTGCTGGAACTGCCTCTGCAGCCTGGCGCCCGAACCGTCGGGCAGGGAGGCGTCGGCCAGCGTGGCCGCGACCAGCTGGCGGTCCGACAGCAGGGGCTGCAGCCTGCGCCACTGGTCCAGCGACATCTGGGGGGTCTCGAGCAACGCGGTGGCACCGTAGAGCGGATACCGCAGGGCCAGCCCGCCGGCCACCAGCGCAGCCAGCAGCGCGAGCGGAACCAGCAGCATGCCGAAGTCGCGGTAGAAGCGCAGCAGCTCCAGCAGCAGGTCACCCAGCGATACATCGCCGCTTCGCTCACGCACTTCGTTCATCGCTGGTATCGGGTCAGTGGCGGCATCTCGGAACGCCGGAGAGACTGCATCGGCATGGCGCCGGTCTGCGATAGCGTGGAACGGTCCACGCGGCCTCGGCGAATGGGGCAGGTTGTACCATATCCATGGGCGCGCCAAGGCCTCAGGAAACCGCGGGAAGCCAGGCGTTCCGCAATCCGAAGTACAGCACGCTGCCCGCGTTCGCGCATCACGAGGGTGCGCAGGCCGGCATCCTGCGCCAGCGCCAGCAGCGTCGCCAGATTGAGCAGATAGGCATGGCGGCCGAACCCGGACGGCTCCATGCACCGGGCCAGCCATACCGACAGCGCCAGGGACACGGCCGCGACGAAGGCAACGGACAACCACTGTACCGACAGCGCGCACGCGCCTGCCCGCCAGTGCACAGGCAGCAGCCGGCCCCATGCGCGCATCCTGTCCGGCAGGCTCACCGCGCGCCCACCCAGTACGGCGCCACGTCGTCCCAACGCCCCTGCATGCGGACCCGCCCCTGCTCCATCAGCACGACATGGTCCGCCCGCTCCAGCAGGGCGAGCCTGTGGCCGATGACGACCACGGTCAGGTCGCCGTGCAGTCGCTCCAGGGCCTCGCGCACGCGTGCTTCGTTGCCGGGGTCCAGGGCGCTGGTGGCCTCGTCGAGGATCAGCAGTGCCGGGCGCTGCAACAGCGCGCGCGCCAGGGCAAGGCGCTGCCGCTCGCCACCCGACAGCTGCACGCCACGCTCCCCCACCACGGTGTCCCAGCCCTGTGGCAGGGCATGCACGAACTGCGCGCAAGCCTGCTCCAGGGCCTGGCGCAAGGCATCGTCATCGGCATCGGGCGCGGCCAGAAGCAGGTTGCTGCGCACGCTGTCGTTGAACAGGAAGGTGTCCTGCGATACGTAGGCGACAGCCCGCCGCCAGGCACGGCGCGCACGGGCGTCCAGGGGCACGCCGTCGATCTCCAGCGCTCCCTCGTCCGGGCCCAGCAATCCGCACAGCACGTCGGCCAGGGTGCTCTTGCCGGCGCCGGAGGCGCCGACGATGGCGGTGGTCGTCCGCACGGGCAACGTGAGGGAGACATCGTCCAGCGCCCGGACCGCACGGCCTTCGTAGCGCACTCCGACGCTGCGCAGGGCGATCGCCGTACGCACGTCGGGCACCGCCTCCTGGGCAGCCTCCTCCGGTTCGGCCCAGTCGCGGGCATCGGCCAGCTGGCGCTCCACCCCGGCGAAGGCGGGCGCCGCATGCAACCACATCTGCTGTTGCTGGTGGCCCATCGCCAGCAAGGGCAGCAGGCGGGCGAACACCAGCACCAGCGTAAGCAACTCGGCGACCGGCACAGCCCACACCCGCAACCCCAGGTACACATACGCGGCCAGCAGCAACGCGCCGGCGCTGTGCAGCAGGGCCTTGGACAGGCTCAGCCCGGTGGAGAAGCGCAGTTGCTGGTCGCGCAGCCTGCCCGCGTCGCCGGCAATCCAGGCACGGTAGCGCGCCTCCGCCCCCAGGATCTTGGCCAGCCGCAATCCGGCCAGGCTGTCGTGCAGGCTGCCATGCAGGCGCTGGCTGGCCACGGTGAGCTGCCGCCCCAGGGCCATCACGGCGCGCCGGTGCCCGGCCAGCAGGGCCAGCAGCAGCGCGCCGCCCAGGGCGCAGGCGAGCGCCAGCTTCCAGTGCAGCGCGAAGGCGGCCAGCAGGTACACCGCGGCGGTGGCCAGAGACGCCAGCATGCCCATGCCATGTCCCAGGCCGATACCGATGCGCGCCACATCGCTGAGCATGAGGTTCGCCTGTTCTG
The DNA here is from genome assembly GCF_042847045.1 of Acidovorax sacchari. Classification (NCBI taxonomy): domain Bacteria; kingdom Pseudomonadati; phylum Pseudomonadota; class Betaproteobacteria; order Burkholderiales; family Comamonadaceae; genus Acidovorax; species Acidovorax sacchari. Next base: position 1,246,863 of record NZ_AP035783.1, on the reverse strand, counting down.
CCGTACGCTGCGCGACCACCCAGCGCCACTGCGCGCCGAGCAGTGCAGAGAAGCTGGCCTCGCGCAGCCGGTCCGCCACCTGCTGCTGCAGCCGCGCCGCGGCGCATTCCCGCGCATACTGGATCGCGTTGCGCAGCAGGATCAGCGCACAGAACAGTGCCAGCAGCGGCAGCGGCGTTCCTGCCGGCAGGCCCAGCGATTCCGTGGCCTGAACGACGCCCCGCGCGGCAATGCCCAATCCCTCCACGGCTCCGCCCTGCAATACCCCCAGCAGGGGCACCAGCAACAGCACGCCGATGCCTTCCGTGGCGCCTGCCATCAGCATCAACAGGAAAAGCGCCAGGCGCCGGCGCGAAGGCGCCCAGGCCAGAAGCCGCGCCAATGCCCTCCACGGCCCCGTCACGCGCCCTCCGCGCCGACGACGAAGCATCCCGTGCGGGTGAAGCGCTGCGCGCCGACTCCACCGGTCACGAATCCCCGCCCCGCGATGACCCAGGCATGCGCCTGCAGTTGCGACGCGTCCGAACGCGCCACCCCGAAGCACACCACATGGGGAATCCCGAACAGTCCAAGCAGACAGCGCGCCGCCAGCGCCTGGGCCAGGCAATTCGACTGCCAGGGGGTGTGCCGGGCGGAAAGGCGCAACGTGCGGCCGATCTGCTGAGCGCGCCGCCGTCCGCGCTCGTCCAGGGGGGGCAGGGGGGGCGGCTCCGCGACCGCGCGCCCCAGCCAGGGCGCGATCCGGCGGAACCCCAGGCAGAGCACGGCCGCCCGCGCGAGCCCCAGCAGCAGCCAGGCCAGGCAGAACAGGCCGCGCTCGAAACGCGGAAGGCGCAGGAAAGCACGCAGGCGCCGCAGGGGCAGCACATCAGACACGCAGGAACATCCGTTCGGAGGAATGGAGGCGGCACGCCGCCATGGGGGAAATGCCACGCATTACAGCGGATACGGAGTGCCCGCACAACGCAGGAGAAAGGTACTGCATCCTGGTGGCCTCCCCTGTCAGCCGCGCTGGCGCCTGGCGAGGTGGCGCGCTGCCAGCCGCAGAACCCGCACCGCCGGGTAGGCCCACTCCAGCCGGCGGGGCAGAGCCAGCGCAGCGCGATCGCCGTCGGTGGGGGCCAGCAGGACCGGAATGAGCTGCACGCGCCCGCGCCAGCCCGACTGCAGCGACAGAAGCCATCGCACATAACGGACCACGCCCATCCGCGCCGCCAGTTCCGCGCCACGGTCGGAGCCCAGCGCATCCAGGTGCGGCAGCAGCGCCTCGGCCGCTGGACGGGCCGCGTGCAGCAACGCGGGCTGGCGGCGCAGCACGGCAGGCACCTCCAGGCCCAGCGTCGCCTCCACGAGCAGCGCGGCCATCGCCAGAGATCGCTCGACACCCAGTTGCCGGGCCAGCGCCAGCGTGGCGTCCCAGTCCAGCGTGGGGCTGCGCAATGCCAGTGCCATGTCCACCAGCCAGAAGGCACGGTGCCAGTGGTGCTTGGTTCCGTGGAACGCGGCATAGGCCACGGCAGCGGGCGGCGCCAGCGTGGGAACGTCGGTTCCACCCAGCCGTACCGTGGTGACGTGCCGCTCCCACAGTGCTGCCGCCTCCAGGTTGAACTGGCTCCGCCGGTTGGCGAGCCGCAGGTGCAGTTCCACCACCACGCCCGTGGCGGCATGGCGCAGTGGCAGGTCGTGGTGCCCGGCGCCATAGCGCTCCAGGTCCGCCACGGCGGCAGGGTCGGGCAGATAGCCGAGGGCCTGCAGCGGCGGCAGGGCCCGCGCCATGTTCTCGGGATCGACCAGCACATCGATGTCGCTCGCCTCGCGGCGCAGGGGGTCGCCGAACAGCGCCGCATAGCCCTGGCCCTTGATCAGGCAGAACCGGATGCCGGCGCCCCGCAGCGCATCGGCGACGCCGCGCACGGCCGCGGCGTGCTGCAACGTGCGCAAGGCCATGCGGCGCTGGCGATCGCGCAATACCGAGCGCAGCGCTGAAGGAAGTCGGGCATCGAGCCGGCCTGCGTCCGGCAGCGCCAGGGCCAGCCGGTGCCGGATCAGGGCACGCGTGAATGCCCCCTCATCGACCGTAGCGCATGCATCTCCGCCCGCTTCTCCCCGCCAAAGCGCCAGGAGGCAGCAGAACGCGGGGGACCAGGCTTCACAGCGCATCGGCACCGTAGCCCAGTCTCCGCATCACGTCCCCATGTGCGTCCACGATCCGGTCCACCTGCCCCGGCTGCAGCGCCGTACGCCACGCGCCGGACCGTCCCTGGCGGAAAAAGCGCTGCTGGCCCTTCTGGCGCTCGGCGAAACCTTCGCGCTCCTCCATGTCGCGCAACGTTCCGAAATCGCACGCACGCACTGCGCGCGCCACGACATCGGCGTCCGCCGGCAACCCCAGGAACCGTGCGAGCCGCGCGGCTTCACCCGCGGGATCGGCCAGCAGCGCTTCGTAGCGCAGCAGCAGCCGGGATGCCGGCGCATGGTCCAGCCAGGACACCACGTGCCCGGACCACGATCCGTACCGCTGCGGCACCTGCGGGCGGAGCGAGGACATGCCGCGGCCGACCGTCCATTCGCCGTCCGCCATCCGCGCGATGGCGGTATCCACGTCCACCCCCATGTGGTCCGCCCAGGACGACGCCACGTCGCGGGGGTCGCGCACGATGTAGACCGACCCCAGGGTCACCTCCGGAGGGAACAGTTCCGCGTCGCACCGGTCATGGACCTTCAGCATGCAAAGGCGCCGGGAACCCTCTTCCCGGTGCGCCTGCACGCGCATCGCCCTCAGTTCGTCGCCCAGCATGTCGGCGGTACCGATATCGATGCTGGCTTCGATCCAGGTCCGGGAGGCCGAGCTGGGCACGGCATCGGCCAGCCTGTCCAGCCGCACGGGCGCGCCGCCGGACAGCAGGCTGGCGATCAGGCACCGCACCCAGGTATTGCCGGACTTGGGATACGAGGCGATCCAGTAGATGCCGTGGCGCGTCATGGACCGAACCGCGCCTCGATCATGTCGGCAGTGGCGTCCAGCGCATCGAATCGGCGCGGGCGCTGCAGCGTCCAGACGGGCACCGTGCGGCCGATGGAGGCGGCCTGCGCGAACGTGGAGGCCTGCAACCCCATTTGCACGGCCGCCCTCCTCCTCGACAGCAGGCCGTGCAGAACGGGTACCGCGGCGGTGGGCGATAGTGGCCGCAGTTCCGCTGCAGGGCCTTCGCGCAGCACGAGCACGGCGTCCAGGGACACAGGCCGGGGATCGAAGCCCGCCTGCGGCTGAAGGTCGTATTTGTCCAGGCCGTCCCGCACCTTCGGCACCCCGGTACCGTCCATCCCCAGCGCATCCATGGCCTCGCCCCAGAGCTTGAGGCGCGGAAACGCCGGCAACACCTGCATGCGGCCGTTGCCGGCGGGGACGTCCAGCACGGTGAGGTCGTCGCCGAGCAGCCCATGGCCGCGCCGCAGCAGGGCGGCCGCCAGCGTGGACTTGCCGGCACCGCTGTGGCCCGCGATGGCCAGCGTGCGCGACCCGATGCGCAGGCAGGCGGCATGCAGGGGGAAGAGCCCCCGCTGCAGGCACAGGCAGGACAGCGCCGACCCGAGCAGGAACAGGCGCCAGCCCGCATCGTCGGGGCGCAGCCGCTCCACGCGCATGGTGCGCCCGCCGTGGACATGGATGCGCACCAGGTCGGGGATCTGCATGAGAACCGCGCCGTCCTCGCCCACGTCCAGCCAGGGAGATCCCGGCGCGGAGCCGGGCCGGCCGGGAACCGGCCCTTCCTCGACGAGGATGTCCTCGGGCTCTGCAGCGGACCCGGTCCACGCGGGAAGCTCGGGCAACTCCATGCTGCTGCGGACATGCCAGCCGCACACCTGGTAATGGTGGGCACTCATGCGCGGCGCCTCCTCCCCGGAAAGCGCCGGGCGTCCGTGCCGCTCACCGGCGCAACTCCACGGCGCCGGCTTCCTGCAGCTTGCCCAGCAGCACGGCCACGTCGGCCTCGATGGCCGCCCGGTCGCCTGCATAGATGGCTTGCAGGCGGTCGCACAGCGACGAGAAGGTGCAAGGCTGGGCAATGCACGTCCAGACATCGTGGCCGACCGGGTCCAGCGCCAGGTACGTCCCGCGTTCGGCGATCATGATGACCAGTTCCTCGCCCATCTCCGCGGCAAGGCAGTCGGGCGCATGGGCGATCAGCGCCTCCGGTTCAACGTTCATCCGCTGCATTCCTTCGAAAGGTGGACATCGCCCGGGGTGAGCGCCGTCGGGAAATTCTACCGACGCACCACCGCCAGGCGGCGGAAAACGGCTTCGCCGTCGGCCTGGTCCTCGAGTCGCCGGTGGTCCGGCCCGAACAGCGGCGTGTCGGCGCGCGCCACGGCCGGCAGGCTCAGCACCGGCTCGAACCAGCGGGCGGCCCGCGCGTCGCGCAGGCGGAAGTTGGCATGGCGCAGCACCAGCAGCCCGCCGGGCCGCAGGCAGCGCGCGAAATCCTCCAGCTGCGCCTCGAAATCCTCGAAGCGGATGAGGTGGTCGCAGCGTTCGCCCGGGTGCCGTGCCAGGTCGCCACGGCGCATCACCGCCAGGCAGAAGACGGCGTCGAAGGCGCCCTCCGCCTCCGCGGCCGTACTTCCCGCCACGCGGAATTGCACGCCGGGGTCCGGCCGTTCCCGGAGCCTGCGCCGGCAGGTGGCGATATGGCCCGGGTGGATGTCCAGTCCGGTGATGAGCGCCTGCGGGAAATGGTGCCGCAGGCTGGCCACCTCCTCGCCGGTCGAGCAGCCGAACGACAGCAGCCGGGGAGCCCCAATGCCGGACAAGGCCTGCCGGACAAATGCGAAGAGATGCGGATACCGGTGGATGGAAGTGGTGCCGTAATCCTGGAAGAGCGGCTCGGACGAGGTCAGGCGCAACCATGCATAGCCCCGGCCTTCCCTGTCGCGCAATGCGCGGTACAGCAACCTCATGCCGGTCTTCGCGTGCCATCGGAACCAGGACCACTCCATCTGGCCGATGGTACGGAAATCATGGGCACTCCAGCGGTCCTGTCGAGCCGCCGGCAAAGCGATGCCATTTATGATGCACGGCGCGCCACCACCCTCGCCGGGTACCCGCAGAGCCAAGGAAGGACAACCCATGAACGACGACGCATCCTCGATATCCGGAGACCTGCCGCAGCAACCTGCGCGCAAGCCCTGGACCACACCCGTCGTGTCTTTCCTTTCGATGGATCAAACCGAGAACGGCCTAGGGGGCGGTATCGACGGTAATGGCTCCACGGGCGCCTCCTGAGTGATCTCTGCTCGGCCGTGATCGGCTCGGACGTCGATGAGTGATTTCGCCGGCGTCTGGCACTTGGACGGACGGCCCGTGGCGCCGGACCTGGTCGAACGGCTGGGCTGCGCACTGCAGGCGCGGGACATAGGGCCCGCACGGGTCTGGCATGGCGGCGACATCGCCATCGTGCACCGGCAGCATGTCTTCACGCCGGAAGACGAGGACGAAGCGATGCCGTACGCCGGATCCGAAGGCCCCGTGCTGGCGGCCAATGTCTCGCTCGCGGCCCGGACAGAGCTTGCAGGCGCGCTGGGCCCGCCGTTCTCGGCCTCGCAGCCGGACGGCCGCCTGCTGGCGGGAGCGCTCCACCGCTGGAACGCTGCGGCATTGCCCCGGCTTTACGGCTCCTTCGCGCTGGCCTGGTACCGCCCGGACCGCCGGCACCTGATGCTGGCGCGCGATCCGGTCGGCATGCACTCGCTGTTCATCCATCGCAGTCCCCGCATGATCGCGTTTTCTACCCGGCTGCGGGCCTTGCTGGCACTGCCGGGCATCCCCAGGGACCTGGACGAACGGGCGCTGGCCGATCAGCTGATCATGGACCGCCGCCGGCCGCAGCGCACCATCTACCAGGCCATCGACCGGGTGCTGCCAGGACAGGCCATGCACCTGACGGCCGAAACCACGCAGGCCGAGCCCTGGTGGTCGCTGCCGGAAGCGGGCTCCCTGCGGCTGGGCAGCGACACCGAAGTCGAGGCCGCAGCCGCTGAAGTCCTGGACCGCGCGGTGGCCGATGCATTGCGTTCCCGCGGGCCCGTGGGCGCATGCCTCACCAGCGGGCTCGACAGCGGTTCCATCGTGCTGTCGGCTGCACGGCAACTGGCTCCCGCACCGTTGCTCGCCCTCACGCGCAAGCCGCAGGCTGCCACCGCCGCAGAAAACGCGACACACTATTACGAGGAATTCTCCCGGGCGCGGCTGCTGGCCGCCGTCCATCCCGGGATCGACTGGCACGTGGTCGGCGATGACGGCGGCGACTGGGGCGAACACGGCAACGAGCGCTGGTGGCAGGAGCATGGCCAGCCGGTGCGCTCGCCATTGAACATAGCCTGGTTCTTCCCGCTCAACCGCTTCCTGCGCTCGCGTGGAGGCAACGTGCTGTTGGGAGGAGAAATGGGCAATTCCTTCTTCAGTTTCGACGGACGGGTCCGCCTGCCTGAACTGCTGCGTGGCAGACAGTGGGCCGCCCTGACGCAGGAGACGCGGGCCCTGGCACGCTCCGAAGGACTGTCCTTGCGCAAGGCGGTACAGCGCCATGTGGTGCGCCCCTTCATGCCGATGTCCGTGCTGCGGCTCTGGCACCGTCTTCCACGCCGGGTCTGGACACAGTACGCAGCGATCCGGATGGACTGGGCCCGCGACATCGGCCTGCACCGCGATATGGACCAGGACCGCTACCGGCTGCGCCTGGGAGGAAACCATCATTCCGTCCGCACCCTGCGTGAATGGCTGCTCGGACATGCCTCCGCCATGGATGCGTGGGGCACGGTCCGCGCCATGACGGGCGTGGATTTCCGCATGCCGCTCGCCGACCGGCGGGTCATCGAATTCTTCGGCAGCCTGCCGCTGGACCAGTTCCTGCGCGACGGCGTCAGCCGCTCCCTGCCACGGCGCCTGCTGGCCGCGCGCGGCGCCCCGCCGGAGATCCATGCCAACCGGCAGGTGGGCGTGCAGCACGGCGACTGGTTCGCGCGCCTGAGCGCCCAGCGCCCCGCCCTGCAGCGGCAGCTCGATGCCCTGCAAGGCTCTGCGCTCGCAAGCCGGGTGCTCGACCTGCCGCGGCTGCAGGCGTTGATGGACCAATGGCCGCACGGCGCCGAGGCCGCCGAGCCGCGGCGCGAAGAGTACCTTCAGATGCTGGGACACGGCCTGCAGATGGGCGGTTTCCTGGCATGGCATGAAAGCAGCGCCTGAGCGTCCTTCAGCGCCACCATCGCCAAGGCCGGGCACTTGCCCGGCTTTTTTTCGCCTGGGCGACACGTAACCAGGGATTACCCGCATCTGACTCGGCCATTTACTGTCTACATTTTTTGTATGCAAGACTGGCGCACAAGACATCGCGCCCATCCCCGGGGGTTTTCCATGCATTTCCTTTTCCGCACCCTGTTCGGCCGCGTCGTGCTGGCCCTCGTGGCCGGCATCGCCGTGGGCCTCCTCTGGCCGCAGTGGGCCGTGCAGCTCAAGCCGCTGGGCGACGGGTTCATCAAGCTCATCAAGATGCTGATCCCGCTGGTGGTGTTCTGCGTGGTGGTGCACGGCATCGCCGGCACGGGGGACCTCAAGCGCGTGGGCCGGGTGGGCATCAAGTCGCTGATCTACTTCGAGGTGGTCACCACCGTCGCCCTGGCCCTGGGCCTGGTGCTGGCCTTCGTGTTCGAGCCCGGCGTGGGCATGAACGTGGACCCGCGCGCGCTGGACGCCTCGGCGCTCAGTGCCTACACCGACACGGCGAACAAGCTCTCGGGCGGCGGCTTCAGCGATTTCCTGCTCAAGCTCATCCCCACCACCGCCGTGAGCGCCTTCTCCACGGGAGATGTGCTGCAGGTGCTGCTGTTCTCGATCGTCTTCGGATGCGCGCTGGCGCTGGTGGGCGAGCGCGGTGCCCGCGTGGCCGGGCTCATCGAGGATTTCTCGGTGGTGCTGTTCCGCGCCATGGGCCTCATCATCCAGCTCGCGCCCCTGGGCGTGCTGGGCGCCATCGCCTTCACCGTGGGCAAGTACGGCGTCGGCTCGCTCAAGCAGCTCGGCATGCTGGTGGGGCTGTTCTACATCGCCGTGGCGCTGTTCGTGGTGGTGGTGCTCGGGCTCATCATGCGGTTCTCGGGATTCAGCCTGTTCAAGCTGCTGCGCTACCTGCGCGAGGAACTGGCCGTGGTGTTCGCCACCACCTCGTCGGACAGCGTGCTGCCGCAGATCATGGCCAAGCTCAAGCACATGGGCGTGCGCGACTCGACCGTGGGGCTGGTCATTCCCACCGGGTACTCGTTCAACCTGGACGCGTTCTCCATCTATATCACGCTCGCGGCCGTGTTCATCGCCCAGGCGACCAACACGCCCATCAGCATGACCGACCTGCTGACCATCCTCGCGATCTCGCTCGTCACCTCCAAGGGCGCGCACGGCGTGCCGGGCTCGGCCATCGTGGTGCTGGCGGCCACGCTGCACGCGATCCCGGCCATTCCCGCCATCGGCCTGGTGCTGGTGCTGTCGGTGGACTGGTTCATGGGCATCGCCCGGGCGCTGGGCAACCTGGTGGGCAATTGCGTGGCGACGGTCGCCATCGCCGCCTGGGAAGGCGACATCGACCGGGAGCGCGCCCGGGCCGTGCTCGACGGCCGGGATGTGCCTCCGGTGGCCTGAGCGGCTGGGGCGCATTTGCAACAGTCAGGCGTTTTGCGTAAACAAAAGAAACCTTCTGCGGTGTAATCGAAGCGCTTTTCTGCCCGAAGGTTTCCCCCCATGCTCCAGACACTGCGCTCCAAGATCCTTTTCATCAGCACCGCCACGGTCGTGTGTGCGCTGGCGGTCACCGGGGCGGCCACCTACACCATCACCCGCGCGAGCACCTTCGAGACCATCGAGCAGGACCTGAATGCGATCGCCGCCGGCAACGCCATGGCGGTGGACCAGTGGGTGGCCGCCAAGGGCACGGCCGTGCAGGCGACGGCGGCAGCCATCGAGCACGGCGACCCGCAGGGCTACGTGCCGCTGATGGGCAAGGCCAACGGCTTCCCCATCACCACCGTCGGGTGGGAAGACAAGACCTTCTTCTCCACGACCAAGACGGCCCCGGGCTACGACCCCACGGCACGCCCCTGGTACCAGAGTGCCGTGCAGGCCGGCAAGCTGGCCGTCACCAAGCCCTACGGCGACTCGACCACCGGCGTGCCCTACGTGGCCTTCGTGGCGCCGATGCTGCGCGCCGGCAAGCTCGAGGGCGTGCTGAGCGGCGCGGTGCCGCTCGACGGCGTGCGCGAGGTGGTCGCGGCCATCCGCCCGACGCCCGGCAGCTTCGGTTTCGTGGTCAACAGCGACGGACAGGTCATCGCGCATGCCGACGCCAAGCTGGCGCTCAAGTCGGTCACCGAGATTTCGCCCGTGCTGACGCCGGCCACCATGGCGTCCCTGGCCACGTCGGACAAGCCGCTCGAGGTCGAGATGGACGGCGCGGCCAAGCTGCTCAAGGGCCGCACCGTGCACGGCACGGACTGGACGCTGATCGTGGCGCTGGACAAGACCGAGGCCACGGCCGGCCTGCGCAGCGTGCTGCACACCCTGGCCATCGCGATCGTGCTGCTGGCACTGGCCGCGGCCGGCGTCGCCGCCCTGCTCACTGCCACCTCCTTCCGCCGCCTCTCGCAGGTGCGTGACGCCATGGACCGCATCGGCTCCGGCGGCGGCGACCTGACCCAGCGCCTGCCCGTGTCCGGCCGCGACGAGGTGGCCCAGATCGCCTCCTCGTTCAATGCCTTCGTCGAACAGATCGGCACGGTGCTCAAGGATGTGCGCCACGGCGTGGAATCGATGAAGACGGCCACCGACGAGATCCGCGCCGGCAACCAGGACCTCTCCAACCGCACCGAGGGCTCGGCGAGCGCGCTGCAGGAAACCTCCGCATCGCTGTCGCAGCTCACCGGCACCCTGCAGCAGTCGGCGGAGTCCGCGGCCCAGGCCACGCGCCTGGCGAATGCGGCGAGCGCCTCCGCCCTCAAGGGCGGCGAGGTGGTGGCCAGTGCCGTCAACACCATGGACGACATCTCCAGGGCCTCCTCCAAGATCGGCGAGATCATCGGCGTGATCGACTCCATCGCCTTCCAGACCAACATCCTGGCGCTGAACGCGGCCGTGGAAGCCGCACGCGCGGGCGAGCAGGGCCGCGGCTTCGCCGTCGTGGCCGGCGAGGTGCGCAGCCTGGCGCAGCGCAGCGCGGAGGCCGCCAAGGAAATCAAGGCGCTGATCGACGCCTCGGGCGCCAGCGTGCTCACCGGCACCGAGCGCGTGCGCGCGGCCGGCGAGACCATGGGCGAGATCGTGGACGGCATCCAGCGCGTCACCCAGATCATCGGCGAGATCAACGGCTCCATGGCCGAGCAGAGCTCTGGCATCGCGCAGATCAACCAGGCCGTGGCCGAGATGGACCGCGCCACGCAGCAGAATGCGGCCCTGGTGGAGGAATCCACCGCCGCCTCCGGCGTGCTCAACGACCAGGCGCACCACCTGTCGCGCACCGTGGCGGGCTTCACGCTCGACGAGCGTTCCGAACAGGGCTCCCACGCCCTGGCCCTGCCGCGCTGAGCGCGCCAGGACAGCAGCGGCCGCACCGATGGGCATCAGCCAGAGCCAGATCGCACAGCAGGTCGTCGAGTCCATCCTGGCGCAGAAGCTGGCGCCCGGCGAGCGGCTGGGCGAGCAGGACCTGGCCGACCTGTTCGGCGTGAGCCGCACCATGGTGCGGGAAGCGCTGATGCAGCTGCAGGCCCGCGGTTTCGTCGAGGTGCGCGCGCGGCGCGGCTGGTACGTGGTGGAGCCGTCGGTGGAGGACGCACGCGACGCCTTTTCCGCGCGCCGCATCATCGAATCCGGCATCCTGGCCGACGCCGGCCGGCCGCTGCAGCAAACCGTGGTGCCGCGCCTGCGCGCCCACATCGACGAGGAGCGGCGCGCGATCGAAGGCGCGGATGCCGCGACGCGCGCCTTCCTGCTGGCGGATTTCCACGTCTGCCTGGCCGAGGCGCTGGGCCACCGCACGCTCAGCGACCTGCTGCGCGACCTCACGGCCCGCACCACGCTGGCCGCATCGCTCTACCAGTCGCAGCACGGCGCCAGCCAGTCCTGCGAGGAACACGCGGCCATCGTCGAAGCCCTGGAAGCCGGGGACACCGCCCTGGCCCGGGAGCGGATGCTGGCGCACATCGGCCACGTGGAAGACGCGCTCGACCCGGGCCAGCCCCTGGTGCGCGACCGGCTGCGCGAATCGCTCGCCCCCCTGGCCGCCGCGGCCCGGCCCGCGGCGGACTGAGCGCCCCTCCCCATCTCCTGCACCCTGCACCGCCTGCTGGCAATCGGGTAAGCACCGAGCCCCAGGTGCGCGCCGGGCCTTTGAATGCATCCATTTTTTGTATACAAACTCGCATGCATTCTGGGAAGCCAACACAAGGAGACAACCCCATGCAATCCGCCACCAGCCCGGCGGGCACCGCAGGCCCCGCCGCGATCGCCCAGCCCGCCACGTCCATGCCCGCGCCCGCCGCCCCGGCCTCGCCCCACGCCGGCAACGCGCTCATCAAGCCCGGCTATGACCCGCGCCTGACCAACGAGGACCTCGCCCCGCTCAGGAAACAGACCTGGGGCCAATACAACATCTTCGCGTTCTGGATGTCGGACGTGCACAGCGTGGGCGGCTACGTCACTGCCGGCAGCCTGTTCGCGCTCGGCCTCTCGAGCTGGCACGTGCTGGCGGCGCTGCTGATCGGCATCGTCATCGTGCAGTTCTTCTGCAACCTGGTGGCCAAGCCCAGCCAGGTGACGGGCGTGCCCTACCCCGTGATCTGCCGCGCCTCGTTCGGCGTGCTGGGCGCCAACATCCCGGCCATCATCCGCGGGCTGATCGCGGTGGCCTGGTACGGCATCCAGACCTACCTGGCCTCCAGCGCCTTCATGATCCTGGCGCTGCATTTCCACCCCTCGCTCGACGCCTATGCCGATGTCACGCGGCACGGTTTCGCGGGCCTGTCCACGCTGGGCTGGGTGTCGTTCATGGTCATGTGGGTGCTGCAGGCGCTGGTGTTCTGGCACGGCATGGAGGCCATACGCCGCTTCATCGACTGGGCCGGCCCGGGCGTCTATGTGGTGATGGCCATCCTCTGCGGCTGGCTGGTCTGGAAGGCCGGCTGGAAGAACATCGACCTGAACCTGGGCGGCGTGCGCTTCCAGGGCTGGGACGCGGTGCCGGTCATGCTCTCGGCCATCGCCCTGGTGGTGAGCTACTTCAGCGGCCCGATGCTCAACTTCGGCGACTTCTCCCGCTATGGCAAGAGCTTCGACGCGGTGAAGAAGGGCAATTTCTGGGGCCTGCCGGTCAACTTCGTGTTCTTCTCGCTGCTCACCGTGGTCACCACCGCCGCCACGCTGCCCGTGTTCGGCGAACTCATCACCGATCCGGTCCACACCGTGGGCCGCATCGACTCCACCACCGCCGTGGTGCTGGGCGCGCTCACCTTCATGATCGCCACCGTGGGCATCAACATCGTGGCCAACTTCGTGTCGCCCGCGTTCGACTTTTCCAACGTGGCGCCGCAGCACATCAGCTGGCGCACGGGCGGCATGATCGCCGCCGTCGGCTCGATCTTCATCACGCCCTGGAACCTCTACAACAACCCGCAGGTCATCCACTACACGCTGGACATCCTGGGTTCGTTCATCGGCCCGCTGTTCGGCATCCTGATCGCCGACTACTACTTCGTGCGCCGCCAGCAGGTGGCGGTCGATGACCTCTACACCATGGACACGCAAGGCCGCTACTGGTACCAGGGCGGCTACAACCCGCGCGCCGTGATGACCATGGTGCCGGCCGCGCTGGTGCCCATCCTGTGCGTGGTCGTGCCGGGCTGGCGCGGCGCCGCCAGCTATGCCTGGTTCATCGGCATGGGCCTGGGCCTGGTCATCTACCTGGCACTGAACCGCAAGCAACACTGAAACCGAAGAAGGAACGGGCAGCGCCCATGCGTATCAAGATCATCAATCCCAACACCACCTGGAGCATGACCGAGAAAATCGGGGCCTGCGCGCGCGCCGTGGCGCGGCCGGGTACCGAGGTCATCGCCGTGAGCCCCGCCATGGGCCCGGCGTCCATCGAGAGCCATTACGACGAGGCGCTGGCCGTGCCCGGCCTGCTGCAGGAGATCGCCCGCGGCGAGGAGGACGGCGTCGATGGCTACGTGATCGCCTGCTTCGGCGACCCCGGCCTGAAGGCCGCTCGCGAACTGGCACGCGGCCCGGTGGTGGGCATCGCCGAGGCCGCCATGCACCTGGCGAGCATGGTGGGATCGCGCTTCTCGGTGGTGACCACGCTGGGCCGCACCACGGGCCAGGCCTGGCACCTGGCCGAGATCTACGGCATGGAGCGCTTCTGCGCCAACGTGCGCGCCTGCGAACTGCCGGTGCTGGAGCTGGAAGTGCCCGGCTCCGACGCCCGCGAACGCATCACGCAAGAGTGCCGGCGCGCGCTGGCCGAGGACGGCTGCGACGCCATCGTGCTGGGCTGCGCCGGCATGGCCGACCTGTGCGGGCACATCGGCGGCGTGCTGGGCGTGCCGGTGATCGACGGCGTGGCAGCCGCCACGACCCTGGTCGAATCGCTGGTGACCCTGCGCCTGGCCACCAGCAAGCACGGCGAACTGGCCCGGCCGCTGCCCAAGTCCATGGCCGGGGCGCTCGCCGGCTTCGCGCTGGGCGAGGCTCCCGCGGCCGCGGCACCGCCGCCCGTGCCGGCACTGCGGCGCGCCTGACCGCGGCGGCGTCTTTCCACGGGTGGCAACCGCTTGCCGCGACAATCCCGCCATGCCCCGCGCCGCCCAGACTCCCGCTCCCGCTCCCGCCTCCGCTCCCGCCGCCCCCGCACCGGCACGCAAGGCGCGCGTCCCCCGGCCGCCCGCGCCGCCGGCGCAGCGCGCGGACACACCCGCCGCCACGGAGGCCGCGCAGGTCTCCATCGAAGGCATCGCGCGCGACCTGGCGACCGCCATCGTCGAGAAGCGCCTGCCGCCCGGCACCTGGCTGCGTGAGGAAGCGCTGGGGCGCATCTACTCCGTGAGCCGCACCAAGGTGCGCGCCGCGCTGGTCATGCTCGCCAAGGACCGGCTGATCGAGACCATTCCCGACAAGGGCTCGTTCGTGAGCCGGCCCAGCGTGCAGGAGGCGCGCGAGGTCTTCGCCGTGCGCCGCATCCTGGAGAGCGAGGTCGTGCGGCTGTTCGTCGCCCGCGCGAAGCGGGCCGACTACCAGCTGCTGGAGCAGCACATCCGCTTCGAGCGCACGGCGCTCAAGGCCGGCCCGGCCACCGGCAGCGTGCAGGAGAAGCTGCTGGGCGACTTCCACGTCGCGCTGGCCGAGGCCGCGGGCAACCACACGCTGGCCCAGCTGGTCCAGGAGATGGTGGCGCGCAGCTCCCTCATCGCCATGCTCTACCACTCGTCCAACGACGCGCACTGCTCCTCCGGGGAGCATGCGGAGTTCCTGCGCGTGTGCCGCAGTGGCGATGCCGAGGCGGCGGTCACCTGCATGGTGGACCACCTCGACCGCATCGAGGCCAGCCTGGAACTGGACAGCGAGCGGGCCGACCGGCAGCTGGACCTGGTGAAGGCCCTGCTGTCCTGAACGCGGCCGCGCGGGTTTTCCATCGTGGCGGCAGGCATCGGAATTGCATACATTTTTTCCATACAGCCGTGTATGCAGTCCAGTCGCCAAGGATTCCCGCCATGCCTTCCCACTCCATCGAACTCCATCCCGTGGACCAGCGCCTGCCCGCCGGCCAGCTCGCCGCGCTGGGCCTGCAGCATGTGCTGGTCATGTATGCCGGGGCGGTCGCCGTGCCGCTCATCATCGGCCGGGCGCTCAACCTCACGCCCGACCTCGTGGCCAAGCTCATTTCAGCCGACCTGTTCTGCTGCGGCCTGGTCACGCTGATCCAGGCGCTGGGCGCCACGCGCTGGTTCGGCGTGCAGCTGCCGGTGATGATGGGCGTGACCTTCGCGGCCGTGGCGCCCATGGTGTCCATGGCGCAGTCCACCGCCGGCCCGGCGGGCGCGGGGCTGATCTTCGGCTCGGTGATCGGCGCGGGCGTGGTCTCGATCCTGATCGCGCCGCTCATCAGCCGCATGCTGCGCTTCTTCCCGCCCGTGGTCACGGGCACCATCATCGCGGTCATCGGCATCAGCCTGATGCGCGTGGGCATCAACTGGATCTTCGGCAACCCGGTGGGGCCCACGGCGCCCACCGTGGTGAATCCCGACCATGTCAAGTGGCTGGCCGAGGCCCAGGCCGCGGCCGGCGCGCCGGGCTCGTCCCTGCCGCCCGTGCCCAAGGGCTTCGCCGTGGTGCCCACCGTGCCCAACCCGCGCTACGGCGACCTGACGGGCGTGGGCATCTCGGCGCTGGTGCTGCTGTCCATCCTGCTGATCGCCAGGTTCGCGCGCGGATTCGTCGCCAACATCTCGGTGCTGCTGGGCATCTGCATCGGTGGCGCGGTCGCCACCGCCCTGGGCCTGATGACCTTCGACAAGGTCGCCAGGGCACAGTGGTTCGACCTGGTGCTGCCCTTCGAGATCGCGGCGCCCGTCTTCGACCCGGTGCTGATCCTCACCATGACGCTGGTCATGGTGGTCGTGATGATCGAATCCACCGGCATGTTCCTGGCGCTGGGCGAAATGACCGGCCGCAAGGTGGACCAGGCGGCGCTGACGCGCGGCCTGCGCACCGACGGCCTGGGCACGCTGATCGGGGGCCTGTTCAACACCTTTCCCTACACGAGCTTCTCGCAGAACGTGGGCCTGGTGGCCGTAACCGGCGTCAAGAGCCGCTTCGTCTGCGTGGCCGGCGGGCTGATCCTGATCCTGCTGGGCCTGGTGCCCAAGATGGCGGCGCTGGTCGAATCGCTGCCCACCGTGGTGCTGGGCGGCGCGGGCCTGGTGATGTTCGGCATGGTGGCGGCCACCGGCATCCGCATCCTGGGCGCGGTGGATTTCAAGACGAACCGCTTCAACGCCATGATCGTGGCCGTGTCCATCGGCGTGGGCATGGTGCCGCTGGTGGCGCCCAACTTCCGCCAGTGGATGCCGCACGCCATCCACCCGCTGATCGAATCCGGTATCCTGCTGGCCTCGATCACCGCCGTGCTCCTGAATGTCTTCTTCAATGGCACCAGCCGCGACACCTCCGCGGCCGTGGATGCCGCCCGGCAGGCCGAAGCGCACTGAGCCCGGCCTGCCCCGGCACCGCCCCGCTCCGCACCCGGCGCGGGCATTCGGTCCCCATGCACATATCGCATGGGTCCGGCCCCCCTGGCGCGGGCCCGGCGGTTAAGCTCGATAGGCATCGCCCCTGCGCCTTTTTTTCCGGAAATCCCCGTATGACCAAGCCACTGTCCGCCGCGGAAGCGGCACTGCGCGAAGCAGCGCTCGAATACCACCGCAACCCCAGCCGCGGCAAGATCGCCGTCACGCCGACCAAGCCCCTGTCCAACCAGCGCGACCTCTCCCTGGCGTACTCGCCCGGCGTGGCCTATCCGTGCCTGGACATCCAGGCCGATCCGTCGCTCGCCGCCGAATACACCTCGCGCGGCAACCTCGTGGGCGTGATCACCAACGGCACGGCGGTGCTGGGCCTGGGCGACATCGGCCCGCTGGCCGGCAAGCCGGTGATGGAGGGCAAGGGCTGCCTCTTCAAGAAGTTCGCGGGCGTCGATGTGTTCGACATCGAGCTGGCCGAGCGCGACCCGGACAAGATCATCGACATCGTCGCGGCGCTGGAGCCCACGCTGGGCGGCATCAACCTGGAAGACATCAAGGCGCCCGAGTGCTTCTACATCGAACGCGAACTCTCCAAGCGCATGAACATCCCGGTGTTCCATGACGACCAGCACGGCACGGCCATCATCTCCAGCGCCGCCCTGCTGAACGGTCTGGAGCTGGTGGGCAAGGAGATCGGCGCCGTGAAGGTGGCCGTCTCCGGCGCCGGCGCCGCCGCCATCGCCTGCCTGGACGTCATGGTCGGCCTGGGTGTCAAGCGCGAGAACATCTTCGTGTGCGACTCCAAGGGCGTGATCTACGAGGGCCGCGGCCCGCTGGACGAATCCAAGGCCCGCTACGCGCAGAAGACCGAGGCACGCACCCTGGCCGACGTGGTGAACGGCGCCGACGTGTTCCTGGGCTGCTCCACCGCCGGCACGCTCACGGCGGACATGGTCAAGACCATGGCGGACAAGCCCATCATCCTGGCGCTGGCCAACCCGGAGCCCGAGATCCGTCCCGAACTGGCCAAGGCCGTGCGCCCGGACTGCATCATCGCCACGGGCCGGTCGGACTACCCGAACCAGGTCAACAACGTGCTGTGCTTCCCCTACATCTTCCGCGGCGCGCTCGATTGCGGCGCCACGAAGATCACGCAGGAGATGAAGCTCGCATGCGTGCGCGAGATCGCCGACCTCGCCAAGGCCGAGATGAGCGACGAGGTGGCCGCCGCCTACGCGGGCCAGGAGCTCTCCTTCGGTCCGGACTACCTCATCCCCACCCCGTTCGACGTGCGCCTGATCCTGCGCATCGCGCCCGCCGTGGCGCGCGCGGCCGAGGCCTCGGGCGTGGCCACCCGCCCGATCCAGGACTACGACGCCTACCGCGACAGCCTCACGCGCTTCGTCTACCAGACCAGCATGTTCATGCGCCCGGTCTTCGCCGCCGCCAAGGCCAGCCTGCAGCGCGTGGCCTATGCCGAGGGCGAGGACGAGCGCGTCCTGCGCGCCGCGCAGGTCGCGGTCGATGACGGCCTGGCCAAGCCCATCCTGATCGGCCGCCCCGCCGTGATCGAGATGCGCATCAAGAAGGCCGGCCTGCGCATCCAGCTCGGCAAGGACGTGGAGGTCTGCAACCCCGAGGACGACCCGCGCTTCCGCCAGTACTGGGAGGCCTACCACCGCCTGATGGGCCGCGACGGCATCACGCCCGAAGCCGCCAAGGCCGCCGTGCGCCGCTCCAACACGCTCATCGGCGCGCTGATGGTGCGCCTGGGCGATGCGGACGCGCTGCTGTGCGGCCTGGTCGGCCGCTTCGACCACCACCTGGAGCACGTGCGCACGGTGATCGGCCTCAAAGACGGCGCCGCCGGCCTCGCGACGGTGAACGCCCTCACGCTGGACCAGCACACGCTGTTCATCGCCGACACCTACATCCACGAGGACCCGAGCGCCGAGCAGCTCGCGCACATCGCGCAGATGGCGGCCGAGGAAGTGCAGCGCTTCGGCCTGCCGCCCAAGGTCGCATTCCTCTCGCACTCCAACTACGGCTCGTCCACGCGCCCCTCGGCCCGCAAGATGCGCGCGGCGCGCGACCTGTTCGCAAAGGCCGCGCCCCACATCGAGAGCGACGGCGAACTGCACGGCGACGCGGCCCTGTCGGAGAAGATCCGCCAGAACGCGCTGGAGGACAGCACGCTCACCGGCTCGGCCAACGTGCTGATCTGCCCGAACCTGGACGCCGCGAACATCCTGTTCAACGTGCTCAAGACCACCGGCAGCCACGGCACGACCATCGGCCCGATCCTGCTGGGTGCCGCCGCCTCGGCCCACGTGCTCACGCCCTCCTCCACCGTGCGCCGCGTGGTGAACATGACGGCACTGGCCGCCGCCAACGCCGTGGCCTCCAGGGCCCAGCGCTGAAGCGCCGGGCCCGCTGCCCGGCACCCGGGCAGCGGGCCGGCCACCGGTACGCGGCTTGCATGCGGCCTGCGCCATGCCCGATACCGCCCCCCCTTCCCTTTCCGCTGCCCCGGCCCCGCTGACGCCCGAGCGCATTGCCCGCCACCTCCTGCGGGCGGATGCGGTGGCGCGCCGCGCGATGGACGCCGGGCGCCATCCCTTCGGCGCGCTGCTGGTCGCGCCGGACGGCGATACCGTGCTGGCCGAGCAGGGCAACATCGACACGGTGAACCACGCCGAATCCACGCTCGCGCGCGAGGCCGCCGCGCGCTGGCCCGCCGACATCCTGCGCGGCTGCACACTCGTCACCACCTTCGAGCCCTGCGCCATGTGCGCCGGCACCATCTACTGGGCCGGCATCGGGCGCGTGCTGTACGGCGCCGAGGAGACGGCGCTGCGCGCCCTCACGGGTGACCACCCCGAGAACCCCACGCTGGACCTGCCCTGCCGCGAGGTGTTCGCACGCGGACAGCGCCCGGTGGAGGTGACCGGCCCCGTCGCGGAACTGCGCGATGTGTTGGTCGCCGCGCACCGCGGCTTCTGGGAACACCGCTGAGCCCCAGGCAGGCACGAATTCATGCACCATACCGGTGCAATCCCTGCATACCGGGCCCTGCACCCGGCGGCGGACAGGCATCGATCTTGCTGATACTCCCGGTATCGATCGACACGAATGGAGACCCCATGACCAAGCGTTCCTTCCTGCAGTCCGCCCTGCTGTTCGCCGCATCGGGCCTGCTGGCACCCGCCGCGCAGGCCCAGGCCGGCGCGCCGACCCCCATCAAGTTCCAGCTCGACTGGCGCTTCGAGGGGCCCGCGGCCTTCTTCCTGCTGCCCACGGCCAAGGGTTACTTCAAGGAAGCGGGCCTGAACGTGACGGTGGACGCCGGCAACGGCTCGGGCGGCGCCGTGCAGCGCGTGGCCTCGGGCTCCTACGACATCGGCTTCGCCGACCTGGCCGCGGTGATGGAATTCCACGGCAACAACCCCGACGCGCAGAACAAGCCCGTGGCCGTGATGATGGTCTACAACAACACGCCCGCCTCGGTCATGGCGCTGAAGAAGAGCGGCATCACCAAGCCCGCCGACCTGAACGGCAAGAAGCTCGGCGCGCCGGTGTTCGACGCCGGGCGCCGCGGCTTCCCGATCTTCGCCAAGGCCAACCAGATCGCCGGCGTGCAATGGACCGCCATGGACCCGCCGCTGCGTGAAACCATGCTCGTGCGCGGCGACGTGGACGCCATCACCGGCTTCACCTTCACCTCCCTGCTGAACCTGGAGGCGCGTGGCGCCAAGGCATCGGACGTGGTCGTGCTGCCCTACGCCGATTACGGCGTGAAGCTCTACGGCAACGCCATCATCGCGAGCCCGAAGATCCTCAAGGAGAACCCCGAGGCGGTGAAGGCCTTCCTGAAGGCCTTCACCCGCGGCGCGAAGGAGGTGATCGCCAACCCCGGCGCCGCCATCGCCTACGTGAAGGAGCGCGACGGCATCGTGAACACTGCGCTGGAAACGCGCCGGCTGCAGCTGGCCATCGACACGGTGATCAACAGCCCGGATGCACGCGCCGAGGGCTTCGGCCAGGTGAAGCCCCAGCGGCTCGCCCTGATGGCTTCGCAGGTCTCGGACGCCTACAACACCAAGACGCGCGTCGATCCCGCCACCGTGTGGAACGGCAGCTTCCTGCCTGCGGCCGCCGAGCTGAACATCCTGCCGAAAAAGTAGGCCTTCCCCGCCCGGCCCGGCAATCCGGCCCGTTCACGCGACCGCGTGGAGGGGCCGTGCCCGCCGGCGCCCTCCGCCGCCGGACTGCGGCCCCTCCCCATTCCAGGATTTCTCCCATGCAGGCCACCGAAACCTATTTCGTGGACTTCCGCGACGTCTGGCTCGCCTACAACGAAGAGCTGCTGCGCGCCAACCACTTCGCGGTGGAAGCCATCGACCTGCAGGTGCGGCGCGGCGAATTCATCGCGATCGTCGGGCCGTCCGGCTGCGGCAAGTCCACTTTCATGAAGCTGGCCACCGGCCTGCGCATGCCCTCCATGGGCAAGATCCGCATCGCCGGCGAGCCCGTGACCGGGCCGCTGAAGATCTCGGGCATGGCCTTCCAGGCGCCTTCGCTGCTGCCCTGGCGCACCACGGTCGCCAACGTGCTGCTGCCGCTGGAGATCGTCGAGCCGCACCGCTCGCAGTTCAAGGCCCGCCGCAAGGAATACGAGGCCCGTGCCCGCGCCCTGCTGCAGAAGGTCGGCCTGGCCGGCTACGAGGACAAGTACCCCTGGCAGCTCTCGGGCGGCATGCAGCAGCGCGCCAGCATCTGCCGCGCGCTCATCCACGAGCCGCAGATGCTGCTGCTCGACGAGCCTTTCGGCGCGCTCGACGCGTTCACGCGCGAGGAACTCTGGTGCATCCTGCGCGACCTGCAGGCAGAGCAGCAATTCAACGTCATCCTGGTCACGCACGACCTGCGCGAGAGCGTGTTCCTGGCCGACACGGTCTATGTGATGAGCAAGAGCCCGGGCCGCTTCGTCGTGCGCCGCGACATCGAACTGCCCCGGCCGCGCGACCTGGAGCTCACCTACACCAAGGAATTCACCGACATCGTGCTGGAGCTGCGCGGCCACATCGGGGCGCTGCGCAAGACCGGCGGGGAGATCACGCAATGAACGCACAGCACCGCAAGCGCGTCGAGCGCTGGTCGCCCTGGGTCCTGCTCTTCACGGTGATCGTGCTCTGGCAGGTCATCTGCTCGGGCCTGGGCGTTTCGGAGTTCATCTTCCCCAGCCCGCTGGCCATCTGGAACCAGCTGGTGGAGTTCAAGTGGATCATCGCGGGCCACGCATGGCGCACCTTCTGGGTCACCATGGCGGGCTTCGGCATCGCCATCGTGGTGGGCGTGCTGCTGGGCTTCGTGATCGGCTCCTCGCGCCTGGCCTATGCAGCCATCTACCCGCTCATGACCGCCTTCAACGCGCTGCCCAAGGCCGCGTTCGTGCCCATCCTCGTGGTGTGGTTCGGCATCGGCGCGGGGCCGGCCATCCTCACGGCCTTCCTGATCAGCTTCTTCCCGATCATGGTGAACATCGCCACGGGCCTGGCCACCCTGGAGCCGGAGCTGGAGGACGTGCTGCGCGTGCTGGGCGCGCGCCGCTGGGACGTGCTCACCAAGGTGGGCCTGCCGCGCTCCCTGCCCTACTTCTACGGTTCGCTCAAGGTCGCCATCACGCTGGCCTTCGTGGGCACCACGGTGAGCGAGATGACCGCCGCCAACGAAGGCATCGGCTACCTGCTGATCTCCGCGGGCTCGTCCATGCAGATGGGCCTGGCCTTCGCGGGCCTGATGGTGGTGGGCGCGATGGCGATGGTGATGTACGAGCTTTTCAGCGTGCTGGAAAAGCACACCACCGGCTGGGCACGGCGGGGATCGCAGGGGGAGTGAGGGCGCGCGGGCCCGGGCCCGGCGCCATGGCGCAACCCTACAATTTCCGCATGCCCACCTACCGCGAAGCCACCGAAACCGACCTCCACGCGATCTGCGCGCTCGGCGAGGAAGTGAACGCGGTCCACCACGAGGCCTTTCCCGGCATCTTCGCAGGCCCGGGCGACCCGGACCGGGACGCAGCGCACTGGCGCAGCAGCATCGGCCGGGAAGACGCCACGACCTTCGTCGCCGAGTCCCGGGACGGGCTGGTCGGCTTCGTCACCGTCAGCATCGTCTCGGAATCCCACTCGCTGCTGAAGCCCATGCGCTTCGGCCGCGTGGGCAGCGTCGGCATCACCGCCAGCCAGCGGGGCCGGGGCATCGGCAGGGAATTGATGCAGCGGGCCCAGGACTGGGTGGCGCAGCGGGGAGGCGTCGAAGTGCGCCTGAACGTCTGGGCGTTCAACACCCATGCGCTGCATGTGTATGAAGAGCTGGGCTATGAGGTCCGCTCGCTGTTCCTGGTCAAGCCGCTGGGCGCCCAGGCCTAGGGAACGCACATGCCCCGCCGCACCCGGCCCCACCTGCTGCGCGCCAGCTTCCGGCCCGACGCCGACATCGACGAGAGCACCTACCCCTACAGCATCCCGGCCGTCGCGCAAATAGACCAGATCGACTTCCATCCCAACGTCACCTTCTTCGTCGGAGAGAACGGCGCGGGCAAATCCACCGTGCTGGAAGCGCTGGCCCGGCGCTGTGCGCCATCCACCAGCTGGTCGAGGACCATTCGCAACTCGTCATCGCCACGCACTCGCCGATCCTGCTGTCGTACCCGCACGCGAAGATCATCCTGTTCGACGGCACGGGCGTGAGTGAAGTGGCCTTCGAGGACACCGAGCATTTCGAGGTGACGCGGGACTTCCTCAACCACTACCCGCGGCGCCTGGAGCAATTGCTGGCGGACCCTCCGGACGGATAGGCGCCGGCGCCGGCCGCCGGGCCGGCACGTCGATCCGGTTGTCGATGTGGGACGCCTCGGCCGCTTCCAGGCCGGCCCACTGCACCACCAGATCGATGCCGCGCGTCTGCTGGACCATGTGGCGCTCGTAGGAGCGCAGCGAATAGGGTTGCACCGCGGCCGGGTCCGCCCACTGGGATTCGATCCGGGCGGCCAGCGCCTGCGCCGCGCCCGGCGGGCCGCCTGGATGCTGCGCGCAGAGCTGCAGTGCCGAGCGGTAGGCATCGTCCCGCTGGCGCATGGCGGGCGTCACCGTGGAGCGCGCCGCGAAGCTGTGGATCGGCGCCGCATGCTGCCGGACGGCCTGCAGCAGCGCGTCCAGCCGGGGCTGCTCGATGCCGGCATCGACCCAGTCCGCGGCCTGCGGCTCCATCGCCTCGAGGAACGCATCCACGTTCTGGTATTCGGTTTCCACGAACGAGAGCGGATGCAGGCGCCCTGCTTCATAGACGGCCTCCCTGCGGCGCGACAGGCCGGAGAAGACATGCTCCACGGCCGCACCGGCCTGGAGCGCCGCGAGCGAGAGGTCCACGCCGCCGGACGCGGCGGTGCCCGACGCGAGCGTCGTGCCGAAGCCGGCGGACACCCTGGCAGCCACCCCGGCCTTGTCGAGGTGCCCTTCGATCGAGCGCTCGACACGCATATGGCCCGTCGCGTCGGCGTAGTGCTTCGTGACGTTGCGCTGGGCCTCGACGAATCCGCCGACGCTGCCGCTGAGCTTGGCCCCCCAGTAGCCAGCCGAGGCCGCGGCGTCCACGCCCAGCGCATGGCGCCGCCGGCCGTCGCCGGCCCGGCCGATGCGGTTCACCGTGAGTTCGGGAAACGCCTGCAGCAGGCGCTGCAGCAGGGGCGTTCCATCGCCTGGCTGCATGCCGCCGTGGCATCCGTCGAGCAGCGCGTCCACCAGGGCAGAGAACTCGGCCCGCAGCTCCGGTACGGGCCGTCCGACGCGCGGCAGGCGCAGCGAAATGCCGTTCACCTCGGCGCGCTCGCGGCCATAGAGCACGGTGTCCACGTTGACGCCTGCCTTGGCCAGGCCGATGTCCGGCCCCACGAAGGCACCGACGCCCACCTGCCGGGCCGCCTGGCGCTGGGTGCCGAGCACGATCTCCATGTCGTAGGGCGGCATCGCGATCTCGAAGACGGCCTGCCGGCCGCGCTGCACCCTGCCGTCGATCCGGCCACGCAGGAAGAAGGCGCTCGCGACGGCACTGACCGACGACGTGATCTGCCGCAGCCCCACGCCCACCAGGCCCCCGCTGCTCAGCCGCAGGCGGCTCGATCCTTCGAGGCGGGCGATGATCTCCTTGAGCGCCGTGCGCACGGTTTCGCGGTCGATCACCGGCACGCTGGTGTCGCGTCCCGCGACCTCCTCGCGCGCCCGCGCCAGCGCCGCGGACGCGGCATGCAGGTCCACCGGCCCGTCCCGGGCTGCCGGCGCGGCGGTGCCCGCCACCGCACGGGCCTCGTCGAGCCACTGCTCCATGGTCCGGGCGTCGAAGCGCAGCACGGCCAGCGCCTGCAGCGCGGGCGCAGCGGCCAGGCGGTGGGCCAGGCCGGCCCGCCCCGCAGCGTCCAGGCCCGGCGAGAGCATGCCGGCCAGGCGCCCGGCGATATGGCCACGGGCCTCCGCGTCGAAGCCCTCCCGTTCGAGCGGCTCCGGTGCCGGAGTCTGCAGGCAGTGCGCCAGGACCGCGGCCCGCAGCAGCGCCTCGGGCACCTGCCCGGGGCCGGGCGTGCGCATGCGCAGGGCCGCATCGGCCAGGTGCGCCCGCAGGCCCTCGGCGGCCTCGCGCAGCGCGGCTTCGCGGGCCCGGCGGTGGCGCGCGATGGCAGGCCCTCGCTCCACACCCTGCGTGCCGTGCCGCAAGGCCGTGAAAGGTGTCTTGCCGACCAGGGGGTTGCGCAGCAGCCTGCCCCGCTGCGGCGCGGCCCGCTCGATCCAGCGCCCGGTTTTCACGAGGCGCGCGTCGATCGCGGCAAAGTCCGATCCGGGTCCGGTGTCGAACAGGTCGTTGCGCACGGCCGCCAGCGCCCACCGGTGGGGCTGGGCAGCCTGCACATCGCCGGCCATCCGGGCGGCAGCGCAGGCGATCGCCCTGTCCGGCAGGCCCTCCCGTGCCCCGGCTCGCGCCAGCAGCGCGGCGGGGTCCACTCCCCCGGCCAGCCCCTCGGCGGTCTGCGGCAAGGCGGCTGCGGCCTTCAGCAACAGCGCGAAATCCTGGCGCGACGCAGCCTCCACCGGAACGGCGACCACGGCCTGCAGCACGTCCTGTCCCATGGGCGTGGCGGCCAGCGCGGCGGCCGTGCGCCACGCCGCCTGCCTGGCCGCAGCGGCGCGGGCCGCCCCGTCCGCTTCCGCGCTGGCGGACGAGCGCCGCGGCGTGGAGGGGTCCGGTCCATCGGCCTCCAGGGAGTGCCGGGCCGTCCCGTATTCCGAGCCATCTTCGCTGCCCTCCGGGGACTGCGCGGGCGTTCCGTACACCGATCCGGCATCGCCCCCGGACGCAGCGGCCTGCCGCTGCCGCCAGGCCGCCGCCACCTCGCGGGCCGGGTCCATCTCCTGCAGCACGGCGAGTGCGTCCAGGGCCATGGCGGCATCCCCTCCGGTGGCCGCGGCGATCGCCTGGGCCAGCAGCACGCGCGGCGCTCCGGGCAGGCCCGGGACCGGCGCCATGCGCGAGACATCCAGCTGCGACAGGGCGCCGGCCAGGTCCGCCGCCGCGCCGAAGCGATGGGCCGTGCGGCTGAACAGCGAGCGGACACACCGGGACATGTCGGGCTGCGCCTGCTCCATCGCATCGGGCAGGACATGGGACGCCATGCTGCCCGCACTGCCGGCGCGTCCCGTCCCGCCCGGCACGCCCGCCGTGCCGCCCTGTGCGGCGGCGGCCGGCAGGGCGCCGCGCGGAGGCCGGGCAGAGTCCGCCTGCGGCCGGCGCAGCGGCCGGCGGGCCGGCGCATCCAGAGGCCGCACGGCGGTGCTGGCCAGCGGCGGCATCTGCTGCGCCTGTCCCGCCGGCGTATCGAAGGCGATCCGGGAGATACCGAAGCAGCGGGTCAGTTTGCCGAGCAGGGACATGGCACCATCCTGCCGACCCGCCGCCGCCATGCCCACCGGGTGCGCGAAGCAATCCGCAGAAACCCGACTTCGCCGTGCGCGCAGGGCATCAGGCATTGCCGGCGCACGCGGGGCCGGGGCGCCGGACTACGCGGAGGCCCTCCCGCCATCCCTACAGTGGCGGGATTTCCACCGGCTCTTCAGGAAAGGCAATCCCATGGTCCAAGGACGCCTCGCAGGCCGCAAGGCCCTCGTCACCGGCAGCACACAGGGCATCGGCGCCGCCATCGCGCTGCGGCTCGCCCAGGACGGTGCCGACGTCGTTCTCAACGGCCGCAATCCCGATGGCGCGCCCGGCGGGCTCATCGAGTGCATCGCCGCGCTCGGGCGCCGCGCGGTGTACGTGGCCGCGGACCTGAGCCACGGCGCGGCCGGGGCGGGCCGGCTGGTGGACGAGGCCGCGCAGGCGCTCGGCGGGCTGGACATCCTGGTGAACAACGCGGGCGTGGAGCGCCGCGCCGACTTCTGGGACGTGACCGAGGAAGACTACGACCTCGTGATGGACACCAACGTGAAGGGCCTGTTCTTCGCCACGCAGGCCTTCGTGCGGCGCCTGCGCTCGCGCAAGGACGGGGGCGCCATCGTCAACATCAGCTCGGTGCACGAGGAGATCGCCTTCCCGCATTTCGCCTCGTACTGCGCGAGCAAGGGCGCGCTGCGCATGCTGGCGCGCAACCTCGCGAGCGAACTCGCTCCGCTGGGTATCCGCATCAACAACGTCGCGCCCGGCGCCATCGCCACCCCGATCAATGCGCAGCTCATGGACAACCCGGAGCAGATGCGCGCGCTCAATGCGCAGATCCCCCTGGGCCGCATGGGCCAGCCCGAGGACGTGGCCGGCCTGGTGGCCTTCCTGGCGGGAGACGAGGCGCGCTACATCACGGGCGGCACCCACTTCGTGGACGGCGGCCTGACCTACCACTACGCCGAGCAATAGCACCGAGCCATACCACCCGGTCAGCAGCACCGGGCAATGGGATGGAGGCGGCCCGGCACAATGGCGCACCGCCGTCCAGCCCCGCCGCCATGCCCCGCTTCGCCGCCAACCTCTCCATGCTCTATCCGGAGATGGAGTTCACCGACCGCTTCGCCGCCGCGGCCCGCGATGGCTTCCGGGGGGTCGAGTACCTGTTCCCCTATGCCCATCCGGCCGACCGGCTGGCCGCCCTGCTGCATCGCCATGGACTGCAGCAGGTGCTGTTCAACGCCCCGCCGGGCGACTGGGAGGCCGGCGAACGCGGCCTGGCCTGCCTGCCGGGCCGGGAGGCGGAGTTCCGCGAAGGCATCGCCCAGGCCGTCGCCTACGCCCGGGTCCTGGCCTGCCCGCGCATCCACGTGATGGCCGGCATCGCGCCCGAAGGCGCAGACCCCGCGGCGCTGCAGGCCACCTACGCTGCCAACCTGCGCGGTGCGGCGGCCCTGGCGGCCCCGCACGGCATCGCGCTGATGATCGAACCCATCAACGGCCGCGACATGCCCGGCTATTTCCTGCAGCGGCAGGAAGCAGCGCACGCCTGGGTCGAAGAACTGGGCAGCCCGCACGTGCAGGTGCAGATGGACCTCTACCACTGCCAGGTGGCCGAAGGCGACGTGGCCACGAAACTGCGCCGCTACCTGCCCACGGGCCGCGTGGGCCACCTGCAGATCGCCGGCGTGCCGGAGCGCCACGAGCCCGACGTGGGCGAGGTGCACTACCCCTATCTTTTCCGGCTCGTGGATGCGCTGGGATATGCCGGCTGGATCGGCTGCGAATACCGGCCTGCGCGCGGTTCGGAGCCGGGTGGCACCGGCGCGGGTCTGGAGTGGATGGCGCCCTGGCGCGCGGCGCTGCCGGAGTGATGGCGGCCCGTGGCGCCGGGTGGCGCTGCAATGGCGCAGAAGCGGCGCGAAAACGTTTGCGCGCGCCGCGGTCAGCGGGCCTGCATCTGGCGGCAGATGTTCTGGCCCGTGGCGGTCAGGCGCAGCGCCCCCGCGTTCCATTCCATCCATGCGCACTGGACGAGTTCGTCGATCACGTCCTCGCCGATTTCACCCGCCTGGTTGCTGCGCAGCAACCGGTCGATGCGGGGCAATGCCTCGCGCAGTTCGCCCAGCCGGGCGGTGGAAGTGGACGCGGTAGCCATGCAACGTACCTTCGGTTGAAAAATCAAGATACAGGCTAGCACGGCAGCATGCACGCGCGATGGCCCATTGCCAGCAAGCAACACATGGCCATTGCTGCGGACGGGCCGGCGCGCATGCGCTACACTGTGCCCCGCCCTGGCGACATGCCTGCCTTGCCGGGGCCTACGGCGCACGCATCGTCCCGCATGCCCCGCCGCACCGGGCCCGTACCTCGGCCCGCCTTCCTTCCGGCAAGCTCCTTCCTTTTTTCACGACGCGCTCCGTTCCGGACTCCCGGCCCGCGTCGCCCCTGGCGGCTTCCGCCACCTGCTTCCACGCCGCCGGCCTCCCATCCGGCCGCGCCCGGCCTCCACCGGCGTCCTGTGTTTCCCCGCGTGCGCGCGCCGCACGCTGCTTCTTTTTCTTTCCGACATGCACACACCAGTCGCCCTGGCAGTGGGCCGCTACCTCGTCACGCCGCTGATCCGGCGCATCGAATCGGGCCGCTACACCGCTTCCGTCTCCGTCCGCCGCGGCATGCACGACCGCGTCTTCCGCTTCCTGCCGCATTTCGACAGCGATGCCCTGGCCTCGCTCTACGCCCTCGACCAGGGCCGGCACATCGCCCTGCACGGCGCCGCCTGACCCGCGCCCCCGCGCCCATCCATCCCTTTCTTTCCCACCATCCGAAGGAGTTCCGTGTCCAAAGAAGACCTGATCGAAATGCAAGGCAAAGTGGAGGAAGTCCTGCCCGACTCCCGCTTCCGCGTGACCCTGGACAACGGGCACCAGCTCATCGCCTATGCGGGCGGCAAGATGCGCAAGCACCGCATCCGCGTGCTCGCCGGCGACCGCGTGTCGCTGGAACTGTCCCCCTATGACCTCAACAAGGGCCGGCTCACCTTCCGGCACATCGAAGGCCGCGGCCCGCGCGCTCCCCAGCGGGGCGCGCGCTGACCGCCCCCGCCGCCGTCAGTAGCGGTTGGAGAAGTTCGCGCTGATGCGCTGCTTCAGGTACTCGCCCGCCGTGATCGGCGGGTGCGTGCCCGCCGGGCCCGCGATCACCGCATCCTCGTTGGCCTGGCAGAAGAACGCGAGGCTGTAGCGCGCGCCCTGGTACTCGTGCGGCAGCGGGTTGCGCACCCGGTGGAAGTTGCTGGGCAGCACGTCGTCGCTCCAGCGCGTGAGCATGTCGCCGATGTTGCAGGTGATCACGCCCTCCGCGGGTTCCACGGGCGTCCAGCGGCGGCCCTCCATCTCCTTGCCGGGCAGCACCTGCAGCCCGCCCTGCCCCGGGCGCTGGAACAGCAGCGTCAGGCAGTCGAAATCGGTGTGCGCGCCCGCGCGCCAGAGCCCCAGCTCATCCTTCAGCGCCGGATCCACCGCGAAGTAATGCAGCATGCGCAGCGTGCTCTGGTAGGCGGGCACGGACGGATCGTGCGCGCGGGTGAAGAACGCATCGTCGAATCCCAGCTTCCACGCGAAGCACGAGAGCAGGCGCATGCCCACCTCCCAGCACTGGCGCTCGAAGGCCAGCGTCGCCGCGCGGAAGCCCGGCAGTTCCTCCTCCGTCGGCCAGAGGCCCTCCATGCGCGGGCGCGTGACCTGGTAGGACTCCTTCTGGTCCGGCGTGCGGGTGGAGGGGCGGATCTGCGCCTTGTGCTCCCAGCCCGCGTTGCGCGCGAGCGGCCACTGCGCCTTGGTCTCGCGCGGCAGCGCGAAGAAGGCCTCGGCCCGCGCGAAGGCCGCGCGGATGTCCTCGATGGGAATGCCGTGGTGGGACACCTGGAAGAAGCCGATATCGACGGACGCGCTCCAGAGCTGTTCGGCGATCTCTTCCTTGCGGCGGTCGAAATCCGAGATGTCGATGCAGCGCACCTCGCGCTCGCGCGTCTCCTCGCCCAGGCCGCCCATGCGGGCCTCGCGGGAGAGTTCCTCCTGGACGCCGGAGTGGTCGGTCGCGGTGCCGGGGATGGTGGCAGAAGTCATGGTGGTTTCCTTGTCGTTGCAGCATGCAAGGGCCGTGAAGGCGCGGCCATGGTCACCGTCCATGGCGATAGCGCGCGCGGCGCGGGCCCTTGAAGTGGGAAAAGGCGGCGGCCCCGTGCCGGGCACCAGGGCCGCCGCCGGCTTCAAGAGCAATGACCCGCCGGCCGCCGGCCCCGCACCAGGGGGGAGCGGCCGTGCTGAACGCTTCTACTCTCGCCGCAGCCGGATGCAATCCGCGGGCCAGGCAAAGCCGCTGCAGTGACCCGCCGCACGGGGGCGACGCCTGCCCCGCGGCGGTGACAGCGTGCACCAGAACGAGGAATGCGGGCATGCCGCGCACCGCCGGTGCACCAGGGGGCATCGCCCACCTCCGGCATCGCGCACGCCGTGCGGGCGGCGTCACCATGGGCACGCTTCATGCATTGACGCCGGCGAGTAGAAGCGTTCAGCACGGCGGAGCCACCCCGCCGCCGCCCGGAAATTGCTCGATCCGCACCGGTCCTGCCCGGCGGTGCGCCGTGCCTTCGCGCGCGGTGCACGGCGGGCGGCGCACCGGCCTCTTTCGCAATGACCACCGAGGCACGGCCATGCAACGACGCCAGTTTCTCTCACGCTCCCTCGCCACCACCGCCGCACTGGGCGCGCCGTTCGCGCCCTTCGTCCATGCGCAGGGAACGCCCATTCCGCTGAAGTTCACGCTCGACTTCCGCGTCACCAGCCAGACTTCGCCCTTCTTCCTCGCGCTCGCCAAGGGCTACTACAAGGAAGAGGGACTGGACGTGAGCATCGACGTGGGCTCGGGCTCCGTGGCGTCCATCACGCGCGTGGCCAGCGGCGCCTACGACCTGGGCCTGGGCGACCTCAGCTCCCTGGTCGAGTTCCAGGCCCAGAACCCCGGCACGCCCGTGCAGGCCATCTACCAGTACTACCAGCGCGCCCCCTTCGTCATCATCGGCCGCAAGGACCGCGGCATCACCACCGACTTCCTCTCGCTCAAGGGCAAGCGCGTGGCCGCGGCGGCGGTGGAATCCACGCGCCGCTGCTGGCCCATGGTGGCGCGCGCGCTCAAGACCGGCCCCGACCTCTTCGAGTGGGTGACGACCGACTTCAGCGCCCGTGACAACGTGATGGTGCGCGGCGATGTCGATGCCGCCACGTATTTCCACGACTCCGCCGTATCGCTGTTCGCGCGCATGCCCCCCCGGGATCTCGCCGTGCTCGAGTACGGCAAGGCCGGGCTGCACCTGTACGGCAACGCCCTGCTGGCGGGCCGGCTGCTGCAGGAAAAACCCGAGGCGGCACGCGGCTTCCTGCGCGCCAGCCAGCGGGCGCTGCGCGAAACCCTCGCCAACCCCGATGCGGCACTGGCCGCCGTCAAGGCGCGCGAGCCCATCCTCAACATGGATGTGGAGCGCGAGCGCTGGTCCATCACGCGGCAGTACCTGGCGCCGCCCGACCTGCCGGCCCAGTCCCTGGGCAGTGTGCAGCCCGACGTGCTGGGGCGCCAGATCGACGAGGTGGCCACCGTGTTCCAGCTGGCCGCGAAGCCCGCGCCCGAGCGGGTGTTCAACCCCGGCTTCCTGCCCGCGGGCCCGAAAGGCGCCGCATGAGTGCCATGCCGCTGCCAGAGGAGACGCCGCTGGACGAGCGCGACGGCCGCTACCTGCGGCAGGCCATCGCCCTGGCGGACAAGGCCCGCGCGCGCGGCAACCGGCCGTTCGGAGCGGTGATCGTCGGCGACGACGGCACGGTGCTCGCGGAGGCCTGGAACGCCAACGGGGAGACCGGCGACTGCACGGCGCACGCGGAAACCTCCGCCATCCGCGTGGCGAGCCCGCAGCATGCGCGCGAGGTCCTGGCGCGTGCCACGCTGTACTCGTCGGGCGAGCCCTGCGTGATGTGCGCGGGCGCGATTTTCTGGGCCAACATCGGCCGCGTGGTGTACGGCATCGACGCAGTGCGCCTGCGCGGCTTCCGCGGCGAGCGGCAGGACCAGCGCGATGCGGAACTCTCCTGCCGCGACGTCTTCGATGCCTCGCCGCACCCGATCGAATGCATCGGCCCGGCCCTGGTCGCCGAAGCCTCCGCATCGCACGAAGGCGCCTGGAAGGCCTGACGCGCGTACCTGCCGTCCGGCCCGCGGACCGCGGCTATCATGCGGCGCTCGCTCCACCCCACGCAACGACCGCAAGACACCCACGACCGATGACCTGGCACGCCCGCCTGCAACTGGACTACCGGCGGGAAGGCCCGCGCACCGTGGCCCGCTTCCTCCACGACGGACCGCTGCGCATCCTGCAGAGCCTCTACCCCGAAGGCGACGGCATCTGCCACAACGTGCTCGTGCATCCGCCGGGCGGGCTCGTGGGCGGGGACACGCTGGACATCGCAGCCACGGTCGCGGCGGGGGCCCACGGCCTCGTGACCACGCCGGGCGCCACGCGCTTCTACCGCTCCACCGGTGCTCCCGCGCTGCAGCGCACGCAGGCCACGCTGGCCGCCGGCGCACGCCTCGAATGGCTGCCGCTGGAGGCCCTGTGCTACAGCGCCTGCCAGGCCGAGAACCGGCTCATCCTCTCGCTCGCGCCGGGCGCCGAATGCATCGCCTGGGACGTGACCGCCCTGGGCCTGCCGCACTCCGGCCAGCCCTTCGCCGAAGGACGCTTCACGCAGCACATCGAAGTGCCCGGCATCTGGCTGGAACGCGGCACCATCGACGCCGCCGACGCGCTGCTCATGGATGGCCGCCTCGGGCTGGCCGGGCACCGCTGCCTGGCATCGGTATTTTTCGTGGCCGGCGAGGCGCTGCCGCGGGAACGCCGGGAGGCGGCCCTGGACGCGGCCCGCGCCATGATCGATGCGCATGCGCTGCGGGAGACCGCGGGCGCGACCAGCCCCCACCCGCAGGTGGTGGTGGTGCGCGTGCTGGCGCCCGTGGTGGAACCGGCCATGGAACTGCTGCGGCAGGCCTGGGGGGCTTGGCGCGAGCAGCTCTGGGGCCTGCCGGCCCGGCTGCCCCGCATCTGGAGCATGTGACGCGGGCCACCGCGTCGCCCGGCGGTCCAGCCGGTCCTGCTCAGAACGCTCCGGGGTAGGCGCCGCCGTCCGCCAGCACGTTCTGCCCGGTCAGGTAGGCCGCCTGCACGCTGCAGAGGAAGGCGCAGATCGCGCCGAACTCCTCCGGCGTGCCGTAGCGGCCCGCCGGAATCGCCGCCTGCTGGGCCCGGCGCACATCGTCCTCGCTCCTGCCCGACTTCTTCACCGCGGCCTGGATGGTGGCTGCCAGCCGGTCGGTATCGAACTTGCCGGGCAGCAGGTTGTTGATGGTCACGCCCTTCGCGGCGATACCGCTGCGCGCGGCACCGGCCACGAACCCCGTGAGGCCGCTGCGCGCGCCGTTGGACAGGCCCAGGATGTCGATCGGCGCCTTCACCGCGCTCGACGTGATGTTCACGATGCGGCCGAAGCCGCGCGCGGCCATGCCGTCCACCGTCGCCTTGATCAGTTCGATGGGCGTGAGCATGTTGGCATCCACTGCGCGGATCCAGGCCTCGCGGTCCCACTCGCGGAAATCGCCGGGCGGCGGGCCGCCCGCGTTCGTCACCACGATGTCGAAATCGCGCCCCGGCCCGCCGGGCGCGGTGAATGCCGCCTCGCGCCCCTCCGGCGTGGTGATGTCGGCGGGCACGGCCACCACCTGCGGCGGCGGCCCCTTCTGCCCCGCGGCCGCCGTGATCTCCGCGCCTGCGGAAACCAGCCGCGCGGCCGCCAGTCGCAGGTCCTCGGGATTGCGCGCGTTGATCACCACGTTCACGCCCTCGCGCACCAGCGCCTCGGCGCAGCCGTAGCCCAGGCCCTTGCTCGCGCCGCAGACCAGTGCCCATTTGCCCGTGATACCCAGATCCATAGTGCTTGTCCTTTCGTTCCGCGCGGTGCGGCAACGCAGTGGTGGTGGGTGGCGCGCACGGCGCCGGAACCGCGATGGTACGGAAGCCCGGCATCCGCGTGGGGTGCCGGGGAATAGCGGGTGGCGCCTGCCCTTCAGGCCCGCATTCGCGTGAACACGAAGATGCCCGCCATCACCAGCACCGTGCCGGCCGCCACCCAGAGCGTGAACGGCTCGCCCAGCAGCCACACGCCCATCAGGATCGTGGACAGCGGCCCGATCATGCCGGCCTGCGCTGCCGCGCCCGCGCCGATGCGCTCGATCGCCATCATCACCAGCAGCACCGGCACGGCCGTGCACAGCACCGCGTTGCACACCGACAGCCACAGCACCTCGGGCGCCACCACGGCCGCCGAGAGCGGGCGCAGCGCCGCGAACTGCGCGATGCAGCACACGCACGCCACCGTGGTGGCCAGGCCCACCAGCCGCAGCGAGCCGATGCGGCGGACCATCTCGCCGCTGTACACCAGATAGACCGCATAGCTCACGGCCGAGAGAAAGACCAGCAGCACGCCCCAGGCCACATCCTGGCCCTGCAGGCTCGCTTCGTGGCCGAACACCAGCACCACGCCGCAATAGCTGATCGCCATGCCCAGCACCTGCCCGCGGCGGATGCCGCGCCCGTACAGCAGCCAGCCCAGCACCACCACCAGCGTGGGGTTGAGGTACAGGATGAGCCGCTCCAGGCTCGCCGTGATGTAGGCCAGCCCGGCGAAGTCGAGAAAGCTCGCGAGGTAGTACCCCGTGACACCCAGGCCCACGATGCCCGCCCAGTCGCGCCGCGACAGCGGCGGCTTGCCACGGCTCGCCCACCACGCCATCACCGCGAAGATCGGCAGCGCGAACAGCATGCGGTACATCAGCAGCGTGACCGCATCCACCCCGTAGCGGTAGGCGAGCTTGACGATGATGGCCTTGCCGCTGAAGGCGATGGCGCCCACGAGGGCGAGGACGAGCCCGGTGGCGGTTTTGGCGGGGGGAGGAGCAACAGCGGTATCGGAGGGCACGGGACGGGCGCGCAGGCGCGAAGGCGGGGAAAGCCGCAGTGTGGCATGCGCCGCGGCGCGCGGCCCGCGGCTTTGCGCAAGGCTGGCAGCGTGGGACGCGATGGGCGGGAAAGCCGGCGCTGGCATGGGTAGCACGGGGCAGTCAAGCGGTAACGGCATGCGTTTCGGCGGATGGAACCGTTACGTCTAGCGACCTATTTGCACGGTACTCTGGGATATTTTTAGCCGTATGCCTCCGCATAATCCGCGCCGAGCATTGCGTCACGCAGGTGCAGTTCGAGATGAAAGGAAAGAAAGATGCTGAATCCACTGACAGCGCCGCATTAGGCGCTGCAATCCACCCTCGAGCGGATTAATGTACCCGGCTCCCCGGCTGCTAGGCACGGGTTGGCGTGACCAGTAAAGATAGGGTTAGCAGAGGGATGAAGTATTCCCCGACCAACACCTGAACTAAAAATATTTGAAATTACCAAGGGAGAATCGAACCGATGAGTGCAGAGCTTGCAGCTACATTTTTCAACATGGGGTACGCGCAGTCCGTGGAACAGTCCATGGACAAGAACCAGGTAGATGTTTTAGTGCTGACTCCTGGTCAATACATGAGCATTTTGCAAGACAAGGCAAGGAATAAACCAGCACTTGAGTTCAATTTGCGCAAGATCCTCGCCAGTTCAACTTTCGGCCAATACTGGCAGAAAACCTTCAGTCCCAATGCCAGTGAACCCTGGGTTGGTCCGGTAGCACAAGGTGCCAATGATGCCATCGCCATCACCCGCACACTGAACGCTATCGGCATGGCGGGGATCACAAGCTATGTGAAAACCACCGCCACTGGCACCTACATCATCATCAAAGGCTACTCGGCCCAGCGCAGCAGCGCGCTTCAAGGGACTCGCTACCTTGCGACCCACCCCAAGATGCTCCAGTTCGGCTTGGGAGTGAAAAGCCTGGCGGGCATCGCCAAAGGTGGGTTCGTCCTGGGTGTGGTGGTGTCCGCAGGCATAGAGTTGATGGACTTCATGTTCAACAGCGAAAAGACCATGAATGACTTGGTCGGCGGAATCGGTGTGGAGGCGGTCAAGGGTGGCCTTGGCGCTTTGCTGGCCTATGCATCAGCGATGACCATCGGTTCGATCACGACGATTGCAATAGCACCAATTGGCATCATGGCAGTGGCTGCCGTATTATTCGGCACAGGCTTAAACCAGATCGATCAAAAATACGAGATTAAGAGCAAGGTGGTTGCCGCATTGAAGGCGATACCCAATACACTTGAGCATGGCTTCTACCAAATCAAAACTGATACAGCTTCCTGGCATGAAGAATTGAGAAAATCCATTGACCAGAAAGCCGATCAAGCGAATCGTTTTCTTGGCCAAGGCTTCAAAGAATGGCTTTGCCCCATCTGCCCCAGGTATTGACATGAAAACCAACAATTCAGAGCTTGCCCATATCAGGAAGATCTTGCCTTTCGGCATCCCTGTCATGTTGATGCTGCTCGGTGTAAGTAGCTACTTCACGTTCTGGTCCATTCCTGAGCTTTTTGGGGATCTGAGCCAGCCCGCTCCTGTCGTTCGCATCTGGCCCGGGGTCATGCTGGCTCCTGCCATGCTGCCGCTGGCACTTCTGACGCTGATCATCCTCCCCATGAAGGCAGTCCCCCTGGGAGAGCAGCTGGTTGCCAAGGGAGCCCGCTTGGTCAACATCCTGGTTGTGGTTAATTTAGCTGCATTGCTGCTGGTGGCATTCGCTTCCACGGTGCTACAAAACCACTACCTCCCCAGATTGGGTTATGCCAAGTGCCAGGAATTGAAGGGTCAGCCTTCTCTCTGGTTCAACGACTGGGTACGCGATTCGGCGTGGTGCGTGCAGGGCAAGAGTCTTGAGTGGGTGAAAGAGCAGGCACGCCTTTCCACTTCCATCACTACGCGATGACCAGGCCTCTCATACTTCGCCATCGCATCAAGGCATGCGTAGTTACCATTTTATTGGGTTCCTTAAGCTGGTATATATTCAATCCCAACCTCAAGGGATTTTACAACAGCCCCAGAAGCGCCTATCGAGTTGAGTATTACGATGCCTCACCAATGCAGCGTATCATTAATTATCAAATGAAGGCTCCGTCCATAGTTCGTCTATATCGAATCAACCCAAAAAAACTACTCGGAGAGAGTGGCGTGTTGGATCTCTGGATCAATGGCCAGTTGTACTGGTACCTCAACCCTCCCATGAATAAAGTACGCGTAGGCAGAGATGTGGTCTTCGAAAATATTCCGCCCGAATGCACGCAATGTCCGCCGCTGAAAGACTCCGAAATCATGCCCTGACAGAGTCTGGGTTTTTGAAGATTTATTGCACCGGACTTATAAGTCAACACTCATGCTCTGGAAGGATCTTCCACCATGAAATGAAGACCCCTTTCATCATACGCTTGTATCGTATTCAACCAGAAACCCTGCTGGGCGAAAGTGCCGTGGTGAATCTCTGGCTCAACGGGGAACTTTACTGGTGGTTCGATGCCCCGCTGAATGTTGTTCGGGTAGGAAGGGACGTGGATTTCGAACACATCCCCCCGGAATGCCCGGATTGTCCACCCTTGCCGAACTCGGTATTGATGCCTTGATATACGGTAGCCGCCTCAAAAATTCCATCTGCCTGCTGCTGGCGGCAACGATGGTTACCGGCCTATGGCAGGGCACCCGCCCCCACCTGTTCCACACCGCCGTCAGCCCCTACAAGGCCTATCGGATCGAATACTACGAAGCCTCTTTCCTGCAAGGACTATTGCATCGCGATTTCAAGATACCTGCATTCGTGAGGCTGTGCCGCATCCAGCCGAAGGCCTTGATCGGCGAAAGCAAGGTGGTCGATCTCTGGATGAATGGAGAGCTCTATTGGTACACGGAAGACCCCATGAACAAGGTCCGCGTGGGCCGCGACGTCGTTTTCGAGAATGTTCCGTCGGAATGCACCGGCTGCCCACCGCTGCCCGACTCAGCAGTGATGCCCTGAACTGTCCAGGGGAGGTCTTGCCCATCACATTCACCCTCCAAGGCAACGCACGCCCTGGATATGAAACGGGCCTCACCCTCTGGCACCAGCACTTCCGCACCCATGACCACCACCCGTCGATTCAAGGTAGCTGCCCTGCTCCTCGGCATTGCAGTGCTCGGGATCACCCTCCGCAGTCTCGCCACCCCTGAATACCAAAGAAGCCACTACAGCCCCCGGCGCGTCTATCGGCTCGATTACTACGAAGCCTCATGGCAACAGCGGCTCATGCACTGGGATATGAAATATCCCCATGTGATCCGCTTGTACCGCGTCGAACCAGAAACCTTGTTGGGCGAAAGCGACGTCGTCGATCTCTGGTTGAATGGGGATATCAATTGGTGGATCGATCCTCCGCTCAACGTCGTGCGCATCGGCCGCGACGTCGTCTTCGAAAACATCCCTCCCGAATGCACCGGCTGCCCGCCCCTGCCCGATTCCGCCGTCATGCCCTGAGGACCCTCCCGCCCAAGAAAAACGGCACCCGAAGGTGCCGTCTTTCCCAATCGTGGAAGAGGAAGTGCCCTGGGCGGGTCAGTCCTCGACGAAGGCTTCCTCGCGCTTCTTGCTCACGGCCGGCAGCAGCACGATGATGAGCAGCAGCACGGCGGCGGCGAGCAGGCCGGCGGAGATCGGGCGCG
Source organism: Acidovorax sacchari (assembly GCF_042847045.1). Taxonomy (NCBI): domain Bacteria; kingdom Pseudomonadati; phylum Pseudomonadota; class Betaproteobacteria; order Burkholderiales; family Comamonadaceae; genus Acidovorax; species Acidovorax sacchari. The sequence goes on along the minus strand of NZ_AP035783.1, from coordinate 1,207,772 downwards.
TGACGAACACGCTCCAGTCGCCGCGCGACAGCAGCAGCGCGCGGCGCAGGTTCTCTTCCATCATCGGGCCGAGGATGAAGCCCAGCAGCAGGGGCGCCGGCTCGGTACCCAGCTTGTGGAAGATATAGCCGATGAAGCCGAAGATGCCGACCAGCCACACGTCGAACGTGTTGTTGTTCGTGCCGTACACGCCCACCGCGCAGAACAGCACGATGGAGGGGAACAGCCAGCGGTAGGGCACGGTGAGCAGCTTGATCCACATGCCGATCAGCGGCAGGTTCAGGATGATCAGCATCGCGTTGCCGAGCCACATCGAGGCGATCAGGCCCCAGAACAGCTCGGGGTTGCTGGTCATCACCTGCGGGCCGGGCTGGATGTTGTGGATGGTCATGGCACCCACCATCAGCGCCATCACGGCGTTGGGCGGGATGCCCAGCGTCAGCAGCGGGATGAAGGAGGTCTGCGCGCCGGCGTTGTTGGCCGACTCGGGAGCCGCCACGCCGCGGATGTTGCCCTTGCCGAAGGGCACTTCGCCCGGCTTCAGCTTGGTCTTCTTCTCGATGGTGTAGGCCGCGAAGGCCGCCAGCAGCGCGCCGCCGCCGGGCAGGATGCCCAGGGCCGCGCCCAGGGAAGTGCCGCGCAGCACGGCGGGGATCATGCGCTTGAAGTCTTCCTTGGTGGGGAACAGGCCCTGCACCTTGGCCGTGAACACCTCGCGGTCGTCCTCGGGCTTGGAGAGGTTGGCGATGATTTCACCGTAGCCGAACACACCCATGGCGATCACGACGAAGTTGATGCCGTCGGTCAGTTCGGGAATGTCGAAGCTGTAGCGGGCCACGCCCGAGTTCACGTCGGTACCCACGAGGCCGAGCAGCAGGCCCAGCACGATCATGGCCACGGCCTTGAGCAGCGAGCCCGAGGCCAGCACCACGGCGCCGATCAGGCCCAGCACCATCAGCGAGAAGTATTCGGCAGGGCCGAACTTGAAGGCGACTTCGGTCAGCGGCGGCGCGAAGGCGGCCAGGATCAGCGTGCCCACGCAGCCCGCGAAGAACGAGCCCAGGCCGGCGGCGGCGAGCGCCGGGCCCGCGCGGCCCTTGCGCGCCATCTGGTAGCCGTCGATCACGGTCACCACCGAGGATGACTCGCCCGGCAGGTTCACGAGAATCGCGGTGGTCGAGCCCCCGTACTGCGCGCCGTAGTAAATGCCGGCCAGCATGATGAGCGCGGCCACGGGCGGCAGCGCGTAGGTGGCGGGCAGCAGCATGGCGATGGTGGCCACGGGCCCGATGCCGGGCAGCACGCCGATCAGCGTCCCCAGGATACAGCCGATCAGGCAGTAGATGAGGTTCTGGAAGGTGAAGGCGACGCCGAAGCCGGTCGCCAGGTTGTCAAACAATTCCATGGTTTTCGATGCTCCCGCTCAACCCGAAATGAAACTGGGCCACACGGGGAACTGCAGTTTCAGCGCCCACACGAAAGCCACGTAGCTGCCCACCGCGAGGATGGTGGCGAGGATGAACACTTCCTTGGCGTTGAAGGTCTCGCCCGCCAGGCTCGCGATGAACACGAGCGCGTAGATGGCGACGATCAGGCCCATGGCCGGCACGCCGAAGCTCGGCAGGCCGGCGAGCAGCACGCCGAACGCGAAGTTGGAAGCGAGGATGAAGAACAGCGGCTTCCAGGCCCACTTGCCGATCTTGTCGCCATCGGCGCTCTCCACCACGGTGGCGTAGAACGTGATGGCCGCACCCAGGATGGCGAGCAGGATCCCCAGGATCAGGGGGAAATACCCCGGACCCATGCGCGCGCCGTTGCCGACGCTGTAGTTGGTGGCACCGACCGCGAAAGCGACCCCGACCCCCATGAACATGAGGCCTGAGAAGAAATCTTTCTGGCTCTTTATTTTCACGAAACGACTCCTTACACGAAGTTGACGGGCGATTGTGCAATCACCCCCCCTGCCACATCGATGTGGATACCACCTATCCGGCACCTAGGGAAAACCGCAACGCACCCAGCGAGAACGCCGTCCCGGAGGCCGGGACGGATTTCGGGATTTTCGCTGTACGGAACGGAGGATCAAGCGGCAGGCGGCGGCGCGCCCCGGTCACGTGACTCGAGCGGCGGCGTGGCGGCGATGACCTCTTCCAGCGTGGTCACGCCTTCGGCCACGCGCAGCGCGCCCGCCAGCCGCAGCGGGCGCATGCCGTCCTGCAATGCCTGCCGCCGCAGCGCGTCGATGGAGGGCGACTGGGTGATGCGCTCCTTCAGCGCTTCGCTCACGGTGAGCAGTTCGTAGAGCCCCATGCGGCCGTGGAAGCCCGTCATGCGGCAGTCCACGCAGCCCACCGGCCGGTAGGGGTGGTAGCCGCCGGTGATCTTCCAGGGCCGCACCACTTCGGCCAGGCGCTCGATGCCCGCCGCCTCGTCGCGCTGGCGGCACTGCCGGCAGAGCGTGCGCACCAGCCGCTGCGCGAGCACGCCCAGCAGGGTGGCGTTGATGAGATAGGGCGGCACCCCCAGTTCCATCAGCCGGCTGATGGCCGAGGGGGCGTCGTTGGTGTGCAGCGTGGAGAACACCAGGTGGCCCGTGAGCGCGGCCTGCACGGCCATGTCGGCCGTCTCCAGGTCGCGGATCTCGCCCACCATCAGGATGTCCGGGTCCTGCCGCATGAGCGCGCGCAGGCCTTCCGCGAAGCTGAAATCGAGCTGCGGCTGCACCTGCGTCTGGTTGAAGCTCGGCTCGATCATCTCGATCGGGTCCTCCACCGTGCTCACGTTCACCTCCTCGGTGGCCAGGCGCTTGAGCGTGGAGTAGAGCGTCGTGGTCTTGCCCGAGCCGGTGGGCCCGGTCACCAGGATGATGCCGTGCGGCCGCTGCACCAGCGCCTCCCAGCGCTGCGCGTCGTGCGGCGAGAAGCCCAGCGCGTCCAGATCCTTGACCGTGTTGTCCGGGTCGAAGATCCGCATCACCATCTTCTCGCCGAAGGCCGTGGGCAGGGTCGAGAGGCGCATTTCCACCTCGTCGCCGCGCGGGTTGCGGGTCTTGATGCGGCCGTCCTGCGGGCGGCGCTTCTCGACCACGTCCATGCGGCCCAGCAGCTTCACGCGCGACACCATGGCGTTCAGCACGCCCATGGGCATCTGGTACACCGGATGCAGCACCCCGTCGATGCGGAAGCGGATCACGCCCTGCTCGCGCCGCGGCTCCAGGTGGATGTCGCTCGCGCGCTGGTCGAAGGCGTACTGCCAGAGCCAGTCCACCACCTTGACCACGCCCTGGTCGTTGGCGTCCAGCTGCTTGTTGCTGCGGCCCAGTTCCACCAGTTGCTCGAAGCTGCTGCCCGCGCTCGCGCCGCCGGCTTTCTGCGCCGCCTTCACCGACTTGGCCAGCGCGAAGAATTCCGCCGTGTAGCGGTGGATGTCCTGCGGGTTGGCGACCACGCGGCGCACCGTCCGGCGCGACTGGCGCTCCACCTCGGCCACCCAGTCGTCCATGAACGGCTCGGCGGTAGCCACCACGATCTCGCGCGGCGAGACCTGCACGGGCAGCACCCGGTGCCGCTCCGCGTAGCTCGCGCTCATCATGTCGGCCACGCGGCCCACGTCCACCTTGAGCGGATCGATGCGCAGGTAGGCCAGGCCGCTGCGGCCGGCCAGGTATTCGGTCAGGCTCTCCAGGTCCAGCGGCCTGCCGTCGCTCGCGCGCGCCATCGCCACGCTGACCAGCCGCACCAGCGGATGCTGCCGGCTCTCGGCCTGCGAGCAGCGCGCGATGGTGCGCGCGGCCTCCTCCTGCGAGATCACGCCATCGGCGCGCAGCCACTCGACGATGCGGCGCCAGTCGAGGGGGCCCGCGAAGCCGGCCGGCGCCGCAGGCCCGGCAGCGTCATGAGGGGGAGGCAGGCTGCGGCTCATCGCGCGTCACTCCACCGGCTTGAACACGCGTGGCCACTTCGCCGCGGGCAGGTCCCACCGCGCCTGCACCGCATCGGCGCGGGCCAGCAGGTCGGCACGGCGCGGCCGCGACGGCGTGCGCTGGGCCAGCACCACCGTGTTGCCCTCGCGCGTGGGCTTGAAGGCCCAGAGCGCGTCGGCGCCGAAGGCCTCGGCCATGCGCCCGAGGCTGCGCTCGTAGCTGGAGGACCGGCCGAAGAGGTTCACCGTCATCGCGCCGTCCTCGGTGAGCAGCGCGCGGCAGTCCGCATAGAACTCCGCGCTGTCGAGCACCGGCGCCGCGGCCTCGTGATCGTACAGGTCCACGGCCAGCGCATCGACCGTGCCGTGCCACTCGGGCTTGCGGATCTCCTGCGCGGCATCGGCCAGCACCACGCGCAGCTTCGGCCCGTCGGGCGGCAGCTTGAACCACGCGCGGCACACGGCCAGCACCTGCGGGTTGAGCTCGATCGCCGTGCAGCACATGCGCAGCTTCTTGTGGCAGAACTTGGTGATCGCCCCCGCGCCCAGGCCCAGCTGCATCGCGTGCCGCTTGCCCACGCTCGCCGGCTCCACGAACAGCAGCCACGCCATCATGCGCTGCACGTACTCCAGTTCGATGTCGAAGGGATCGTCGATGCGCATGGAGCCCTGGATCCAGGGCGTGCCCAGGTGCAGGTGGCGCACGTCGCCGTCATCGGAAACGCTGACTTCGGGCAGCTCGGCGGCTGCGGCTTTCTTGCGGGTGGTCATTCAATCCATCAATCCAAAGGGGGCCAGCGCCTCGGCCCAGGCGGCACGCTTGCGCTCGAAGCTCCAGGACGCGTTCGCGGGGCTGGTGGAGGGCAGGCGCAGCGACGGCACCGGGCCTTCCTGCAGCCCGGCCGGCAGGCCCAGGGCCGCGCGCACGGCGCGTGCGTGCCTGAAGCTTTCCCCGCCATTGTGGGCGATGGCCGAAAGGCGCGGGCAGCGCGGCCGCAGCGCCGCGAAATCGTTCACCGCAGCGTTGCGGATGCTGGTGTCCAGGCTGCCCTCGCGCTCGCAGGCCGCATACACGTCCCACAGCCCCAGCCCGCGGTCCAGCAGCCAGGCGCAGCGCTCGGCGTAGCGGTCGCGGCCGGGCAGCGGGTGCTGCGGCCACAGCGCCTGCAGGATGGGCCAGAAATGGTTCTGCGGATGCCCGTAGTACTGCTCCGCGCGCAGCGACGCCACGCCGGGGAAGCTGCCCAGCACCAGCACCACCGTGCGCTCCGAGACGACCGGCGCCAGCCCCGCCAGGCGTGCGGGCGCGGCGGGCTGCGGGTCGGCGGGGGGGCTATCGGGGGAAAGGGACGACTGGGACGAACGGGGCATGCGTGCCTATGGTAGCCATTCGGTGGCCGTGCGGCGGGCCTGCGCAGGCGCCGGCAGCAGCTCCGCCAGCCGCGGCAGCGCCGCCAGGGAATTCGCGTGCGCGGCCCGGGCCAGCGCCTCCACCGGCATGCCGCGCAGCTCCGCCACCACCTGCGCGATGCGCGGCAGTTCGCCCGGCGTGTTGCGCGCCGGAGCGGCGCCCGCCGCCCGCTCGGCGGCCGTCACGTAGAGCCAGTGCGGCGGGATGTCCGGCGCGTCGGTCTCCAGCACGATCGCCTCCAGCGGCAGCTCCGCCGCCAGCCGGCGCAGCTGCAGCGCGCGGTCGAAGGTCACCGCTCCGCCGAAGCCGAGCTTGAACCCCAGGTCGATGAAGGCGCGCGCCTGCTGCAGGCTGCCGTTGAACGCATGGGCGATGCCCCCTTCGGCACCCACGTCGCGCAGGCCCTTGAGCACCTTGTCCACCGACCGCCGGGTGTGCAGGATCACGGGCAGCCGGCTGCGCCGCGCGAGCCGCAGTTGCTCGCGGAAGAAATGCTCCTGCCGCGCCGGGTCCAGGTCCTTCACGAAGAAGTCGAGCCCGATCTCGCCGACGGCCACGAGGCGCGGGTCCGCCGCATGCTGCTCCAGCGCCCGCGCCAGCACGCCGAGATCGCCATCCTCCGCCCGGCCCGTGAAAAGCGGGTGGATGCCCAGCGCATAGCTGTCCCCGTGGCGGTGCGCCAGCGTGCGGACGGCCTCCAGGTTCCCCCGCTCCACCGCGGGCAGGACGCAGTGCGCGACGCCGGCCCGCGCCGCGTCCGCGCGCACCCGGTCCAGGTAGTCCCGGCCCGCATGGGCTTCGAACTCGTCGAGGTGGCAGTGGGTATCGATCCAGGCATCCATCCCCCGAGCATGCCAGCACCCGGGGCGGCGTGCGCGTCGGCCATCTCCGGCGGCATCCGCAGGTTGTCTCCCGGCCCTGAAACACGCGGACACATGCGCGGCGGGCGGTTCCGTGCTACCGTCGCCGGGAACCGCCTGCCCGGCGCACGACGCCGCGCGCGGGCCCCCTGACCCGAGGTGACCGCATGCCCAGGCCCGCCCGCTACAGCAGCTCCCGCCGCGCGCCGGCCGCGGCCTCCGCACCCCATCCTGTCCCGGCCGGGTCCGGCGGTGCCCAGCCTCCGCACGCCCCGCCGCCCCCGGCGGCCCCGGCCGCTGCCGGCACGCCGGCGCCCGCGGCCCGGCGCCCCTGGCGCAAGCAGCTCGGCGGTGCGCTGGCGGCCGTGCTGGTGGCCGCCGGCTTCGGCTGGCTGGCCTGGCGCATGCCGCCGCCGGCGCCGCGCATCACCCAGCAGGACATCGACGCGGCCGTGCTGCACACCCTCTCCACCCAGCCCCTGCCCTCGGCCGCCGCGCGCGCCGCCGAGGCCGTGGCCCCGTCGGTGGTGCGCGTCACCGGCTTCGCCCACACCAAGAAAGGCAAGGGCAAGGTGCAGGAAGAAGAGCGCGGCGTGGGCACCGGCATCGTGATCGTGGACAAGGGCGTGATCCTCACCAACCTGCACGTGGTGCGGGGCGCTTCGCGCATCCAGGTCACCTTCGCCGACGGCTCCGAAAGCGACGCGTCCCTGACCGGCGCCCAGCCCGCGAACGACCTCGCCGTGCTGCAGGCGCACCGCGTGCCGGACGACCTGCAGGCCGCGCCGCTGCGCTCCACGCAGGGACTCAAGCCCGGCGACGGCGTGGTCGCCATCGGCTTTCCCTTCGGCATCGGGCCCTCGGTCTCGGCCGGCGTGATCTCGGGCCTGCAGCGCGAATTCGATTCGCCCCAGGGCAAGCAGGAGATGCGCAACCTCATCCAGTTCGACGCCGCCGCCAACCCCGGCAATTCCGGCGGCCCGCTCGTCACGCTCGACGGCGAGGTCGTGGGCATCGTCACCGCCATCCTCAACCCCACGCCCGCGCGCACCTTCATCGGCATCGGCTTCGCCGTGCCCATCGAGAACGCCGCCGAGGCCGCGGGCTCGCCGCCGTTCTGACCTTTCGCCAGGAGCCTCCATGGACATCACCCCGCCCCCGACGGCCGCCGCCACCGCCACGCTGATGGAGCAGATCCTCTACGAGGTCAAGCGCGTGGTGGTCGGCCAGGACCGCTTCCTGGAGCGCGTGATGGTCGCCATGCTCGCGCAGGGCCACCTGCTGGTCGAAGGCGTGCCGGGCCTGGCCAAGACCCTCACCGTGAAGACGCTCGCGGGCACCGTGCACGGCACCTTCAAGCGCATCCAGTTCACGCCCGACCTCGTGCCCGCCGACCTCGTCGGCACGCGCATGTACCACCAGCGCACGGGCGAGTTCGCCACCACGCTCGGGCCGGTGTTCACCCACCTGCTGCTGGCCGACGAGATCAACCGCGCGCCCGCCAAGGTGCAGAGCGCGCTGCTGGAGGTGATGCAGGAGCGGCAGGTCACCATCGCGGGCGAGACGCACACCCTGCCACGCCCCTTCCTCGTCATGGCCACGCAGAACCCCATCGAGACCGAGGGCACCTACCAGCTCCCGGAGGCCCAGGTGGACCGCTTCATGATGAAGGTGCTCATCGGCTACCCCACCGAGGAGGAAGAGTTCGTCATCGCCCAGCGTGCCCTCGCCGAGCCCGTGCAGGTGGCCTCCGTGGCCACCACGGAGCAGCTCGCCGCGCTGCAGGCCGAATGCCGGCGCGTGTACGTCGATCCGTCCCTGCTGCAGTACGCCGTGCGCCTCGTGGCCGCCACGCGCGCACCCGCGCAGTACGGCCTGCCCGAACTCGAACCACGCATCGCCTGCGGCGCCAGCCCGCGCGCCACCATCCACCTGGCCGAGGGCGCCCGCGCCCTGGCCATGCTGCGCGGGCGCGGCTACGTGCTGCCCGAGGACATGGCCGACCTCGCGCCCGACGTGCTGCGCCACCGCATCACGCTCTCGTACGAGGCGCTCTCGGACGGGCTCAATGCCGATGCCCTCATCGCCCAGCTCATAGCGCGGCTGCCGGCGCCGGCCCGCCCGCTCGCGCACGATGCCCAGAACGAGGTGCTCCATGCCGCCGCGCAGCGGGCCTGACACCGCGGCAACGCGCGCGGCGCCGCTGCCCGCCGCCGGCCTGGGCACGGGCGCCGCGGACCGCCTGCTGCGCCGGCTCGAATGGACCGTGCTGCGCCGCCTCGACGGCCTGCTGCAGGGCGATTACCGAACGCTGCTGCACGGCGCGGGCGTGGACCTGGCGGACCTGCGCGAATACCAGGCGCACGACGACGTGCGCCACATCGACTGGAACGTCACCGCGCGGCTCGGCACGCCCCATGTGCGCGTCTTCTCCGAAGACCGCGAGATGGCCGCCTGGTTCCTGCTCGACCTCAGCCCTTCGGTGGACTTCGGGCCGCCGGGGGAGACCAAGCGCGACCGGCTCACCGGCTTCGTCGCCGTGCTCGCGCGGCTGCTCACGCGCCACGGCAACCGCGTGGGCGCCCTGCTCTTCGGCCACGGTGCCACCGCCACCGCTACCGTGTTGCCGCCGCGCACCGGCCGCACCCATGTGCTGCGCCTCATCGACGCGCTGGCGCCCGCCGGCCTGCCCGGATCCTCGCCGCCCGGCACCACCGAGCTGCACCGGCTGCTGGATTCGGCCGCGCCCGTGCTCCGGCGGCGCTCGACGGTGTTCGTGGTGTCCGATTTCCTCAGTGCCCCCGGCTGGGAAAAGCCCCTCGCACAGCTCGCGCAACGCCACGACGTGGTCGCCGTGCGGCTGCTCGACCCGCTGGAAATGGCGCTGCCCGACGTGGGCGTGCTACACCTGCGCGATCCCGAGACCGGCGAGCAGCTGACGGTGGACACGCGCGACCGCGCCTTCCGCCAGCGCTTCGCCCGCCTCGCCGCCGAGCGCGAAGCCGCGCTGCGCTCGGCCCTGGCGCGCGCGGGCGCGGACACGCTCGAACTCGCCACCGACGACGACCTGCTCGACGCGCTGGTGCGCTTCATGGAACTGCGCGGCCAGCCCGTGCGGGCCCGCCGGCGGGTGCGCGCCTGAGCGGCGGACGCGCCGGCCCAACGAACGACAAGGAAGGAGCCGCCCATGGTTTTTCTCTGGCCCGACCTTCTCTGGCTGCTGCTCGCGCTGCCCGTGCTGGTGGTGCTTTACGTCTGGCTGCTGCGCCGCCGCCGTTCCACCGTGCTGCACTACCCGGCCCTGGCCCTGGCGCGCGAAGCCCAGGGCGCACGCACCCGCTGGCGGCGCCATGTGCCGCCGCTGCTCTTCCTGCTCGGGCTGGCGGCGCTGCTGGTCGCCGCCGCGCGGCCGCTGGCGGTGCTCACCCTGCCCTCGCAGCAGCAGACCATCATGCTGGCCATGGACGTGTCGGGCAGCATGCGCGCCGCCGACGTGCACCCCGACCGCCTCACCGCCGCCCAGGACGCCGCCAAGGCCTTCATCGCCGAGCTGCCGCGCCACGTGCGCGTGGGCATCGTGGCCTTCGCGGGCAGCGCTCAGCTCGCCCAGCTGCCCACGCAGAACCACGAAGACCTCTTCAAGGCCATCGACAGCTTCCAGCTGCAGCGCGGCACGGCCACGGGCAACGGCATCCTGCTGTCGCTCGCCACCCTGTTCCCCGACACCGGCATCGACGTCTCCGCCCTCGGCGGCCGGCAGGCCATGCTGCGCCCGCAGTCCATGGACGAAATCGGCCGCCCGCCGCACCGCGGCAGCCCCGGCAAGGGCGCGGACCGGCCCGCGCCCGTGGCCCCGGGCTCCTACACCTCGGCCGCCATCATCATGCTCACCGACGGCCAGCGCACCACCGGCGTCGATCCGATGGAGGCCGCGCAATGGGCGGCCGACCGCGGCGTGCGCGTCTATACCGTGGGCGTGGGCACCGTGGCCGGCGAGACCATCGGCTTCGAGGGCTGGTCCATGCGCGTGCGCCTGGACGAAGACACCCTCAAGGCCGTGGCCCAGCGCACCAACGCCGAATACTTCCACGCGGCCACCGCTGCCGACCTGAAGAAGGTGTACGAAACCCTCAGCTCCCGCCTCACCGTGGAGAAGAAGGAAACCGAAATCTCCGCCCTGCTGGCGCTCGCGGGCGCGGCCCTGCTGGTGCTGGCGGGCCTGCTGTCGCTGTGGTGGTTCGGCCGGGTGCTGTAGCGCGCCGTCCCCCCGGGCTCACGCCGGGTTGTCGATCTCGATGAAGCGGTGCTCGATGCCCAGCGCCGCCGCCACGTGCGCGGCCGCCGCGGGCGCGCCGTAGCGCTCGGTCGCATGGTGGCCCGCCGCGAGGAAGGACACGCCCGTCTCCCGCGCCAGGTGCGCCTGCGGCTCGGAGATCTCGCCCGTGATGAAGGCATCGGCCCCCGCCGCGATCGCCCCCTCGAACAATCCCTGCGCGCCGCCCGTGCACCAGGCCACGCGGCGGACCGGCCGGCCCGGCCCGGCGTCCCCCGGTGCGACCAGGGTCACCGGCCGGCCCAGCGCCGCCTCCACCCGCGCGGCGAGCGTGGCAGCATCCGCGATGTCGGCCGGCGCGCAGAAACCCAGGTCCTGCTCGCCGAAGCGCACATCGGCCGGCGCGAAGCCCAGCACGCGGCCCAACTGGGCGTTGTTGCCCAACTCCGGATGCGCGTCCAGTGGCAGGTGGTAGGCGAAGAGGTTGATGTCGTGGGCCAGCAGCCGCTGCAGGCGCTGCTTCATCCAGCCCGTCACCCGCCCGTCCTGGCCGCGCCAGAACAGGCCGTGGTGCACGAACACCGCATCCGCCCCGTCCGCGATGGCGGCGTCGATCAGCGCGCGGCTCGCCGTCACGCCGCTCACGATGCGGCGGATGCGCTCGCGGCCCTCCACCTGCAGGCCGTTCGGGCCGTAGTCCTTGAAGCGGGCCGGCTGCAGCAGATCGTCGAAGGCCGCGAGCAGCGACTGCCGGGAAACCCCGGGGGCCAGGTCATCCGTGGGAGAGGGTACAACTGAGTCCGTCATGCACGGCATTGTGGCAGGGCGCGCACCAGGGAGGGATGCCGCCCATGACCCCGCCGGCACACGAGAAGGAGGGATCCCATGTGACCACCACCGCACCACGCCGCGGGCGCCCAACGCCGCCCGTCCGGGCACACCGTCGCGCCCCACACACACCGACACCGAAAGCCACCCCATGCCCCACGCATCCCGCCATCTTTCCGTGAACCGCGTCCGGCTCTACCAGGCCGCCCAGACCGCGTCCCACACCACCTTTCCCGTCAAGGGCCAGGGCACCGTCTCCGTGCTGCCGGCCGACGTGCCCGAGGCGCTGGACATCGTCCTGCACCAGGACATGCCCTTCACCCCCGCCGGCAACGCCTGCGGCCTCACCATCGGCCGCGCCGGCATCGTCCTGTGGGCCGTGCGCCACGGCAAGAGGCACCCCATCGCGCACGCCGAAGCCCCCGAACTGCGCCTGGACCCGCCGGGCACCCACCAGCCCTACTGGCTGAGCCTGGACAGCAACAACCGCCGCATCCGCTACGGCAAGGGCGAAATGCTGCGCGCCCTGATGCTCTACGAGTTCACCTGGCCGGACAAGAACGACCCGGACGGCATGGACGCCCTGTGCCGGCAACTGCGCCATGTCAGCGTGCGCGGCGCCACCGGCGTGCAGCTCGCCACGCTCCAGATCCCCGTGAACCTCGATCCGCCGCCCCACCTCATCGCCCCGGCGGAGGTGACCATGGAAAGCATCGCCGCCAACCGCGCCAGCGTCGCGGGCGACCTGCCCCTGGCCTGTCAGCGCCTCTACGACAACGTCGCCGGTCCGGGCATGAACCTCTCGCCGCCGGACTTCCCCGAATTCGCCCAGGCCATCCAGTACTCCATCGCCACGCCCGGCGCGCTCTGCCACACCAAGCTCCAGGAAAAAGACCCGAGCTTCGGCTACCTGCGCGTCACGCTGGACTCCAACCAGGGCGACTCCCCCGGCCAGCCCTACGTCCTGGAAATCTGGCCCGCGGGCAACGGCTCGCCCATCCACGACCATGGCCAGGCCTGCGCCGTCATCAAGGTGCTGCACGGGCAGATCCAGATCTCGTGGTTCAGCGCGCTCAGCCCCCACATCGAGCAGCCCTGGGGCAGCACCATCGCGCACGCGGGCGAGGTCACCTTCCTCACGCCCGACTACTACCAGATCCACCAGCTCAAGAACCCGTCGCCCCGCGAAGGCGGCCAGTTCTGCGCGACCATCCAGTGCTACCGCTACGCGGACGACAACATCGTCCACTACGAGTACTTCGACTACATCGACGAGAAGAAGCAGACCATCGAGCACTTCCTGCCCGACTCGGACTGGGAATACCTGGAGTTCAAGCGGCTGATCCAGGAGGAATGGAAGGCGGCCATGTCCGGGCAGCGGCCCGCCACGGCCTGAGCGCGGCGCGGGCATCCGCCGCGGGATGCCCGCCGCTTCAAAAAAGGCCCGTTCAGGCCCGCGCAGGCGCCGGCTGCCAGCCGCGCGAGGCCAGGGGCACGAAGCCCAGCACGAAGCCCAGCAGCCCCATGGCCGCCACGTAGTGCGCCGGCGCCATCGGGTCGCGCTGCATCCACACCGTCAGCAGCACCGGCGTGATGCCGCCGAACACCGCATAGGCCATGTTGTAGGAGAAAGAAAGCCCCGAGAACCGCACTTCCGGCGGGAAGGCGCGCACGCCCACGATCGGCAGCAGCGCGATCGACCCCACGAAAAAGCCCACCAGCGCATAGTTGCGCACCAGCGTCTCCGGCGTGCCCGGCAGGCCCAGGTAGAACAGGTACGAGGTCAGGAACAGGCCGCCCCAGCCCACCAGCATCACCGCCCGGGTGCCGAAGCGGTCGGTGGCCCAGCCCATCACCACGCAGCCGATGGTCAGCGTGAGCGTGGCCACGGCATTGGCCTCCAGCGCCAGCGTGGCGGGCAGGTGGAACACCTTCTGCAGGTACGACGGCGTGATCAGCACCACCACCACCACCGCGGTGGACAGCACCCAGGTCATCAGCGCCACCAGCAGCATCGCGCCCTTGTGGTCGCGGAAAATCGTCTTGAGCGGCAGCTCGCGCGCCACGGCGCGGCGCGCGGCCAGCTCCTGGAACACCGGCGTCTCGTGCAGGAAGCGGCGCAGGTACACCGACACCAGGCCGAACACGCCGCCCAGGATGAACGGAATGCGCCAGGCGAAGCCCTGCACCTCGGCAGGCGTGTACGTGCGGTTGATGGCGATCGCCACCAGCGAGCCCAGCAGGATGCCGCCCGTGATGCCGGCCGTCAGCGTGCCCACGCCCAGGCCGTAGCGGTTCTTCGGCACGTGCTCGGCCACGAACACCCAGGCGCCGGGCATCTCGCCGCCGATGGCCGCGCCCTGCAGCACGCGCATCGCCAGCAGCAGCAGCGGCGCCGCCACGCCGATGCTCGCGTAGGTGGGCAGCAGGCCGATCACCAGCGTGGGCACGGCCATCAGGAAGATCGACAGGCTGAACATGCGCTTGCGGCCCAGCTTGTCGCCAAAGTGGGCGATCACGATGCCGCCGATCGGCCGGGCCAGGTAGCCCGCAGCGAAGATGCCGAAGGTCTGCAGCTGCCGCAGCCAGTCGGGCATGTCGGCCGGGAAGAACAGGCCGCTCACCACCGTGGCGAAGAACACATAGATCACGAAATCGTAGAACTCGAGCGTGCCGCCCAGCGCGGAAAGGCCCAGGGTCTTGTAGTCGCTGCGCGTGAGCGGTCGATGGGGCTGCGCGGCGTCGGCGCTCGCGGCAGCGGAAGAGAAGGAAGTCATGGCGTGGTCCGGAAATGCACGGGTGCGGCCCGGGCACGGCCACGCATGCGGCGGCGCCAGGGCTTTCTCTTGCGGCCGCCGGACCGGAGCGGAGCGTAGCGGGTGGCGCGGGCTGCAAGGCCGGCCGCGGGGATGCAGTGCGGGCGGCCGGGGCACGGGGCCGGGGCTGGAAGAAAAAAGAAAGAAAAACGAGAAACGGAAAACGAAAGCAAAAGGCCGCGGGTAGCGGCCATGCCCCGATTTTAGGGTTTTCCCTCCGGCGCCCGCGCACGCGATGGAATGCCCCCTCCTCGCGCGGGGCGCAGTCGGCATGCCCTCCCACGGCCCACGGCCGCGCAAAGTGGCGACAATGTGGGCCTTTGCCGCCCCACCTGTCACCATGAAGCGCTTCTGGCTGCTGTTTTCCCAGGCCGTGACCGTGTTCGTCGCCGCCTACTTCGTCGTCGCCACCCTGCAACCGGACTGGATCCGGCGCGGCGCCACGCGCAGCGGCGCCGGCATCTCGCTCATCGAGGCCCCGCCCGCCCCCTCCTCCCAGCCCGTGGCGGGCAGCTTCAGCGCGGCGGTGCGCAAGGCGGCCCCGGCCGTCGTCAGCATCAACACCAGCAAGGCCGTGCGCAACCCGCGCAGCAACGACCCCTGGTTCCAGTTCTTCTTCGGCGACCAGGGCGCGCAGCAGACGCAGACAGGCCTGGGCAGCGGCGTGATCGTGAGCCCGGACGGCTACATCCTCACCAACAACCACGTGGTGGAAGGCGCGGACGAGATCGAGGTCACCCTGGCCGACAGCCGCCGCACCCGCGCCACCGTGATCGGCACCGACCCGGACACCGACCTCGCCATCCTCAAGGTGGACCTCGACAAGCTGCCCGCCATGGTGCTGGGCAACTCCGACCAGCTCTCCGTGGGCGACCAGGTCCTCGCCATCGGCAACCCCTTCGGCGTCGGCCAGACCGTCACCAGCGGCATCGTCAGCGCCCTGGGCCGCAGCCAGCTCGGCATCAACACCTTCGAGAACTTCATCCAGACCGACGCCGCCATCAACCCCGGCAACTCCGGCGGCGCGCTGGTGGACATCAACGGCAACCTGATGGGCATCAACACCGCCATCTACTCCCGCTCCGGCGGCAGCATGGGCATCGGCTTCGCCATCCCCGTCTCCACCGCCAAGCTCGTGCTCGACGGCATCGTCAAGGACGGCCAGGTCACCCGCGGCTGGATCGGCGTGGAACCCAACGAACTCTCGCCCGAACTCGCCGCCACCTTCGGCGTGCGCGCCACCGAGGGCGTCATCATCACCGGCGTCCTGCAGGACGGCCCCGCCGCCCGCGCCGGCATCCGGCCCGGCGACGTGATCGTGCGCGTGGGCGACAAGCCCACCGACAACGTCTCGGCCCTGCTCAGCGCCGTCGCGGCCCTGAAGCCGGGCGAGCCGGCGGCGTTCCAGCTGCAGCGGGGGGATACGCAGCTGGAGTTGAATGTGGTGCCTGGGACGCGGCCGCAGCAGAGAGGCCAGCGGCGGTGAGGGATAGAGCGCGGTGGTGAGTTGTGAAAGGGCAGAGCCGCTACCACCAGCACATGCTCACAGCCACTCTGACTAATATTAATTTATGCCAAACAGGAGCACGCTCTGGCAAAGCAGAACTAAATTTCTAGAGTTGGAGCTGTCTCAAGGCGGGACGTAGCCAGGGGCAAGTGCAGTGCTGGCACCATATATTGACAAGGGATCTTTAAGCCAAAGGTGATACACGTCAGGCGAAAGGGAGTGATCAGGAGAGCAATCTATTCCCCATAATTTCGTCACGTAACCTACGTTTGCGGCCCGCACCTTAACTCGCAGCACTCCATCAGGCATGTCGTAGTCCAGGTTCACGACCTCGGCACGCGCGATGCCGGGATGAGGAACCAGTTCCAACGTAATGACACGGCTCCACTGTGCGTCGGAGCTAGGGAGCTCATGGGGCTCTACAGAAGCATCTTCCAAGACGGTAGCCTCGACTATCCGCCGAAGAACAAAGTCAAGGAATGTCCTGTTCTTCCGGTCGTAAGCACGAACGTGCCAACGAACCCTGTTAGTAACAAGCGCGAACGGAACAATTTCTCTTTCGTTCTCTCCGCTTGTCATCGAAACATATCTCACCTTGATTGGTTTACCCTGTTTGATTGCTCTCGCAACTGCAGCAAGGATTTCAACTTTAGGAAGAGCAAGCTCCAAAGGCAGTTCGCATGGCGTGATCGCTTGCGGCTGACTGCCGATGCTCAAAGTCAAACCCTGAGCTAGCGTAGCCAGTGCTTGACTTACGGAATGGTGATACCACGGAGCGAACTGGGGCGTCGGACGGTAGACCTTCTGCTTATCAAGCTTGGCGTTGTCAGGCGCTACTGCTAGGTACTGAGCTATGGCCCGGGTAGCCACTGCAGAGGAGATGCCGAAGCGTGCAATCAAATCATTACGGCGCAATTCACCCAGGAAATACAACTGGAAGTCAATGAATGCAAGACGCTCCCGTAATGCATGGGTGAACTCTGCTTCTTCGCTTTTGTTCTCGGGAAAGCTAGGCTCAGGCTCATTCATGCACACATGATAGCAGGCGCGGTCACACACGACCTCTTTGATGCGTTGACATGATCTTTTTGATCGCATACATTCATCAATGCGATCGCTTTGATCGCGCTATAGAAGGAGCCTACATGGCGAAGAACCCTCCGGTCGGGGACGGCCACAGAGTCGGTGCTGTGCGTCAACGCAGCCAAACACAAACACCATCTGGTCACTATGTAAAACGTGATGCAGAGACAGGACGATTCATGGACGTCAAAACCTCCAGCAAGGAACCCTTCAAAGGGGTTCGCAGAGAGGGGAAGTGATGCTCTATCGCCTATCGGAAACCCTGCTAGCGAACTTATTGAGCAAGCCTCAAGTGGCTATCACGACGGGCCACCTCATCTTTCGTGGCGCCCTCATGTGCTGTACGGCTGGATGTCTATTGCAGGTACCTGTGAAGGCCATTTCGATCGTGCATGCGCTTGGTTCACAGACGCATACAACGGACGTGTCGCTCAGCGATGTCTTGCCCGGAATTCCAACTTGGTGGATTCCCGAAAGTGCGATCAGCTTTGCCCTCCTGATCATGGCAGGAGCGTTCGGCGTTTGGCTAGCTCACTCTGGCAAGAGGCTTAGACGTCTGTATGCCTGAGACACCTGCAAGAAAAATGGGCCATGAGCTTCAGCCCATGACCCATTTTTTCCCTACGGACACTCGACAGACGACGTGTGTTGAGGGTTGTGCGCTGAAATTTTCAACGCGTGTTTGGCGACCGCAAGTCTACTTTAGCTCACCCCTCCCGTGGCAACGCTCGTCTGAGAAAGGAGGTAAACAGCATGAGCAAGCAACTGAGTTTTGACTTCCCCATTCCTGCTGGTATGAAGATCGTGTTTCGGCCCTATCGGACTTTGCCCAACGGACAACGCATTTGGGCACGTCAATACGGATTTAGGGCGTTTCCTATGCTAGTGCCTGCATAGATCTTCCAACAAGAAACCTGCTGACTTGACTAGAGGCAACAGGTTTTACCTGAGCGCCGCGATGCCGTGGCCTGCGGGGATAAGCACGTGCCCAACCCTCAGGCCGACGGCTCCCGCTGCTCCGCAGCATCCTCCGGCGCCTGCGTGTGCCGGATGAAGATCTGCGCCGCCCAGATGCCCAGTTCGTACAGCAGGCACATGGGCACGGCCAGCGCGAGCTGGGACACCACGTCCGGCGGGGTGACGACGGCGGCGATGATGAAGGCGACGACGATGAAGTAGCCGCGGAAGCTCTTGAGCTTGGCCACATCGACGATGCCCATGCGCGCCAGCACGACGACGACCACGGGCACCTCGAAGGCCAGGCCGAAGGCCAGGAACATGGTGAGCACGAAGCTCAGGTAGGCCTCGATGTCCGGCGCGGCGGTGATGCTCTTGGGCGCGAAGCTCTGGATGAAGCTGAACACCTGCCCGAACACGAAGAAGTAGCAGAACGCCACGCCGGCGAAGAACAGCACGGTGCTGGAGACGACCAGGGGCAGCACGAGCTTCTTCTCGTGCGAGTACAGGCCCGGCGCCACGAAGGCCCAGACCTGGTAGAGCACCACGGGCAGGGCGATCAGGAAGGCCGACATCAGCAGGATCTTGATCGGCACCATGAAGGGCGAGATCACCGAGGTGGCGATCAGCGTCGCGCCCGCGGGCAGGTGCGCCACCAGGGGGGCGGCCAGCAGGTCGTAGAGCCGGCCCGGCCCGGGATAGAAGAAGAGCACGACCCCGACGATGCCGACGGCGACGACGGCCTTGATGAGGCGGTCGCGCAGCTCCATGAGGTGCGCGACGAAGGGCTGCTCGGTACCGGCCAGCTCGTCTTCGAGGGAGGGTTTTTCGGACATGGTGGAGGTGGGCGGCCCGCGCGGGGCCGCGCGGACGCGGCCGTCAGCGGGCCATCACTGGAACTTGCGGGGCCGGAAGCGCGCGACGCGCGCCGCGCCCGACTGGGCCTTGGTGCGCACGCCGGCGCGCGCCTTGTACCACTGCGGGGTGGCACTGCGCTTGAGGCGCCAGTTCTTGCCGGGGTGCTTGTAGGTCGGGACGATGCGGGACGATGGCCCCTCGAGGGCGGCGGGATCCAGGGTGCCGTCGTGGCCGGCTGCGGCCGCGTCGGAGGTGCCGGATTCCCAGTCCTTCTGGAATTCGCTCGCGTGGGTCTGGAAGCTGTGGTGAACGTCGCGTGCGGCGGTCTCCACCGTGTCCTTCATCTTGCGCAGCTCGTCCAGCTCCATGGAGCGGTTGACCTCGGCCTTCACGTCGGCCACGTAGCGCTGCGCCTTGCCCAGGAGGGTGCCGACGGTGCGCGCGACGCGGGGCAGCTTCTCGGGGCCGATGACGATGAGCGCCACGGCGCCGATCAGCGCCATCTTGGAGAGGCCGATGTCGATCATGGAAGGCGGGAGGGCGGTTCAGCAGGGAAACAGGGGGGACAGGAGACAGGACAGGAGCGGTCAGCCCTTGTGCTTGGCCTCGACGTCGATCGTGCCCGGGTCGGCGGCGTGGGCCTGCTGGTTCGTCACCTGCCCTGCCGGGGGCGTGGCGGCGGTGGTGGAGGCGGGCGTGCCGTCGGGCGTGCTGCCGTCCTTCATGCCGTCCTTGAAGCCCTTCACGGCACCGCCGAGGTCGGAACCGATGTTCTTGAGCTTCTTCGTGCCGAACACCATCACCACGATGAGCAGCACGATCAGCCAGTGCCAGATGGAAAAGGAACCCATGGAAATCTCCTAACGAATACGGCCCATTCTAGACCCGGCGCACGTCACGGAAGTTGCATATCCCTGACCGCCGCCGGGGGCGGTTTCAGCCCTTGAGCCAGGGCCTGGGGCCACCCATCACGTGGAGGTGCAGGTGGTGCACTTCCTGCCCGCCTTCGGTGCCGGTATTTACCACGATGCGGAATCCGCCGTCCGGATAGGGATTGCAGCCCTGCTCCAGCGCCAGCTTGGGCGCCAGCACCATCATGCGGCCGAGCACGCCGGCATGGGCGTCGGTCACGCCGGCCATGGAGTGCACGTGCTGCTTTGGCACCATGAGGAAGTGGACGGGCGCGCCGGGGTGGATGTCGTGGAAGGCGAAGACTTCGTCGTCCTCATAGACCTTCCGCGAGGGAATCTGGCCGGCGATGATCTTGCAGAAAAGGCAGTCGGGATCGTGCATGGCGTGGGAAAGGGAATCGGGTCGGGAAACGCGTCAGGCATTGTCGGCGATGTTCACCGTGGGCCGCACCCCGACGTCCCCGTGGTGGCGCTCGATCCAGGCCTGGCCGGCCGCGCGGCCGAGCGCGAAGAGCTGGCGCACGAACGGCAGGTCGGCCCGCAGCTTGCTCGATGCGCCGAACTCGGCCAGCACGGAGCCGCCGTCGATGCGGTGCATGCGAACGCTCTTGTAGCGCTGCGCGTCCAGCTTGCCCTCGGCCAGCAGGCGCCGCACGAACTCGATGGCGCGCATCTCGGCCAGCAGGCTGGCGTTGAAGGTGACCTCGTTCATGCGCTCCATGATGTCCGCGGCGCTGTCGGGCAGTTCGGTGTGCTCGATGGGATTGATCTGCACCAGCAGGATGTCGGCGCAGCGCGTCTTGTAGATCAGCGGGTGCAGCGCGGGGTTGCCGGAGTAGCCGCCGTCCCAGTAGTGCTCGCCCTCGATCTGCACCGCCTTGAAGAGCAGCGGCAGGCAGGCCGAGGCCATGACCGCGTCGGCGCTCAGGCGCTGGCCCGAGAAGATCACGCCGCGGCCGGTGCGCACGTTGGTGGCGCAGACGAAGACGCGCGGCCCGGGCGCGTCGCGCAATACGTCGAAATCGACCTCGCGCTCCAGGAGCCGGCGCAGCGGGTTGATGCCCAGCGGGTTGGTCTGGTAGGGCGACAGCCACTGCGACATCATGCCCATCAGGGGCGTGGAGGCGAGCGGCACGCCCCACATCAGGCTGCCCATGGCGCCCACGCCCTCCCAGAGCCGCGTCAGGGCCTCGCGCGCCATGGCGCAGCCGCGCTCGTGCAGCGCCTCGCCGCGCAGTCCGGGGTTCTGGTGGGCGGCCTGGGCGAAGCCGTGGGCCAGCGTCACCGCGTTCATCGCGCCGGCGCTGGTGCCGCTGATGCCCTCGAAGTGGAAGCGGCCGTCTTCCAGGAGCGCGTCCAGCACGCCCCAGGTGAGCGCGCCATGCGATCCGCCGCCCTGCAGGGCGAGGTTCAGGGGCACCGAGCCCGGCGCCGGCGCAGCCTGTTCAGACATCGATGGCCTGGCCCTTGTTCATGGCGACCATGCCGCGCACGATGCGGTAGAGGAACCAGATGGAGATCAGGCCCCAGGCGATCCAGCCGGGGAAGACGAACAGCAGCCACAGCGGCGCCGTGACGAGGTAGAGCACGCCCGCCCAGATCACGGTGCGGATGCGCCAGGAGAAGTGCGAGGCCTGCCACGTGCCTTCGGCATCGCTTTTCTTCACCAGGTCGATGACGAGGGCGATGATGAGCAGCGCCGCACCGGGTTGCGCACCCGGAATGACGGCGCCCACCGCAACGATGAGGTGCAGGATGTAGCTCACCCAGCCGATGGTTTTCAGGCCGTCGGCGCGCGCGTCGAGGTCGATGTCGGTGATGTCGTTGCGGTTCATGTCGGCGGTCCTCAGGGTTGGGATTCGTCGGCGGCGCGCTGCAGCGACTTGCGCAGCGCCTTTTCCTCGATGCCGCTGGTGCCTTCGCGGCGCTCCAGTTCGGCCACCACGTCGGCGGGCGCCAGGCCGTAGTGCGCCAGGGCGATCATGGAGTGGAACCAGAGGTCGGCCACCTCGTAGACGAGCTTGGAGGCGTCGGCGCCGTGGTCCACGTCCTTGGCGGCCATGACCACCTCGGTGGCCTCCTCGCCGATCTTCTTGAGGAAGGCGTCCGGGCCCTTGTGCAGCAGGCGCGCCACGTAGCTCTTGTCGGCGTCGCCGCCGTTGGCGGGCTTGCGGCTTTCGATCACGGCGGCGAGCCGGGCGAGCGCGTCGCCGGAATGCACGGCCGGCACGGCCACGGGCGAAAGGGAATCGTGGTTCATCACTGTCACTTGTAGATGGATTCGGGGTCTTTCAAGACCGGATCGACGGCCTGCCATGCGCCGTCCTTCAGCACGCTGAAGAAGCAGCTGTGCCGGCCGGTGTGGCAGGCGATGCCGGGCTCGTGGCCCAGCTGGGTCACCTTGAGCAGCACCACGTCGTTGTCGCAATCGAGCCGGATCTCGTGCACGGTCTGCACGTGGCCGGATTCCTCGCCCTTGAACCACAGCTTGCCGCGCGAGCGGCTGAAATACACCGCGCGGCCCAGTTCGGCCGTCTTCGCCAGCGCCTCGCGGTTCATCCAGGCGAACATGAGCACGTCGCCCGTGCCTGCTTCCTGCGCGATCACGGGCACGAGGCCCTGCGCATCCCATTTCACTTCATCGAGCCAGTTCATCGCCCCATTCTCCACTTTTTTGCTGCACTGCAACATGACACCGATGCCCACCGGGCCATGCCTCTAGAGGCGCACGGGAATGCCCCGCGCGGCCATGCGTTCCTTGGCCTGCGCCACCGTGTATTCGCCATAGTGGAAGATGCTGGCGGCCAGGACCGCGTCCGCCCCGCCCTGCTGCACGCCGTCGGCCAGGTCGTCGAGGCCGCCCACGCCGCCCGAGGCGATCACCGGCACGCTCACCGCATCGCTCACGGCGCGGGTCAGGGCCAGGTCGAAGCCGGACTTGGTGCCGTCGCGGTCCATGCTGGTGAGCAGGATCTCGCCCGCGCCGCGGCGGGCCATCTCGGTAGCCCACTGCACGGCGTCCAGGCCGGTGTTCTTGCGCCCGCCGTGGCTGTACACGTCCCAGCCGTCGCCGCGGGGGGCGCCGTCCGGGCCGGGGCGCGCGGCCTCCTCGGGGGTGCGGCGCTTGGCGTCGATGGCCACCACGATGCACTGCGCGCCGTACTTCGCGGAAGCGGCGTCGATCACCTCCGGGTTGGCGATGGCGGCGGAATTGAAGCTGGTCTTGTCCGCACCCGCGTTCAGCAGGCGCCGCACGTCCTCCACGGTGCGCACGCCGCCGCCCACCGTGAGGGGGATGAACACCTGGCTGGCCACGGCCTCGATGATGGGCAGGATCAGGTCGCGCCCGTCGCTGGTGGCGGTGATGTCCAGGAAGGTGAGTTCATCGGCCCCCTGGCCGTTGTAGCGTGCGGCGATCTCCACCGGGTCGCCGGCATCGCGCAGCTCCAGGAAGTTCACGCCCTTCACGACGCGGCCTCCGGTGACGTCCAGACAGGGAATGATGCGTTTGGCCAGCATGGGCGGATCCTGCGAGAGAGAAAGGAAAAGGAAGGAAGAAGGGAAGAAAGAGGAGCGCAACCCCGGGGAGCCGTCAGCGCAGCACTTCGAACCGCTGCCAGCCGGTCCATTCGGCACCGGGCGCGACGTCGACGGGCCGGTGCACGCAGGCGGCCTCCACGCACAGCATGTGGCGGAAGCCGTCTGCGGGCATGTCCGGCAGCGCCGCGCAGCGCTCCGCGCCGGGGTTCCAGACGACATTCTCGGCCCAGCCGCCCTGGGTGGCGGACAGCACGCCCTGCCCCGTGTCCACGCGCAGCGGCGCGCCGGGGGCCTCGAACACGCTGTCGTATTCACCGTCGAAGCGCACCGCGCCCTCCTGCACGCCACGCCGGTCGGCCACCGCGTCCCAGCGGGCGCAGCCCTGCAGCCCGTCCACCTGCGCCCGGGCGATGTCCGCCATCCGCAGGTAGGTATGCAGCGCGCCGGTGAAGGACCAGGGCGCATCGCCGGTGTTGCGCAGCGTAAGCGACACGCGCAGCGCATCCCCGGACAATTCGACGTGCAGCAGCGCCTGGAAGGCATGGGGCCAGATCGCCCGGGTGGCCTCGTCGTCCCCGAGCGCCATCACGGCACCCGTCACGTGACCGTTTGACGACTCGGATACCAATTTCCAAGGCAAATTTCGCATGAAGCCATGCTTGGGCAAAGCCCCGCGCTGGTTGAACTGGGGGCAGCAGACCGGCACGCCGCCGCGGATCGCGGTGCGTCCGTCATGGGCCGATCGGGGGCTCAGGAACAGGCGCTCGACGCCGTCCGCCGTGGTCCAGGAAAGCACCTGCGCCCCCTGGAAAGCCACGGTGGCGGCGCCCGACCGGGGGCTGTGCAGGCGGATGGCGGGCAGGTCCGGAAACGGCGGGAGGGAGGCCGCGGGCACGGCCGGAGCGGTGGCTGTCATATTTCGGATTGTAGGAGTGACGGCCTTTGAGCGGCCGCAAGGCGGGCGCGTTGCGGCCCGGGTACGCACCGCGTATTGAACGACAATGCGCCACCCCGCCAACGGCGCAAGGAGAGCGCCGGGGGATCCATTGCTCATTTCTGCCTTGCACCATGCCAGAGAACAAAAGAAAGCTTCCCCCAACGGTCAGCATCCTGATCGCGATGATCATCGGCATCCTCGCGGGATACCTGATCAACACCCACGTCGCGGACAAGGCGGCGGTCGCGGGTTACGTATCGATCCTCTCGGACATCTTCCTGCGGCTGATCAAGATGCTGATCGCGCCGCTGGTCTTCTCCACCCTGGTGGTGGGCATCGCCCACATGGGTGACGCCGCCGCCGTGGGCCGCGTGTTCCTCAAGGCCATGGCGTGGTTCCTGACCGCCTCGCTGGTCTCGCTGGCCCTGGGTCTCATCCTGGCCAACGTGCTCCAGCCCGGCGCCAACCTCGGCCTGCCGCTGCCGGACACCCACCAGGCGACGCAGCTGGCCACGGGCAAGTTCACGCTCAAGGAGTTCGTGAACCACCTCGTGCCCAAGTCGTTCGCGGAGGCGATGGCCAACAACGAGATCCTGCAGATCGTGGTGTTCTCGATGTTCTTCGGCGTCGCCCTCGCCAGCCTCGGCGACAAGGCCCGCACGCTGGTGCGCTGCGTGGAGGAACTGTCCCACGCCATGCTCAAGATCACCGGTTACGTGATGCGGTTCGCACCCGTGGCGGTGTTCGCCGCCATGGCCGCCACGGTGGCGGTGAACGGCCTGGGCATTCTGGCCAAGTTCGCCCTGTTCATGGGCCAGTTCTACATGGGCCTGGTGATCCTCTGGGCGCTGCTGATCACCGCGGGCTTCATCGCGCTGCGCGGCCGCGTGTTCAAGCTGCTGCGCAACATCCGCGAGGCCTTCCTGCTGTCCTTCGCCACGGCCAGTTCCGAAGCCGCCTACCCCAAGCTGCTGGACGCGCTCGACCGCTTCGGCGTGAAGCGCCGGGTGTCCAGCTTCGTGATGCCGCTGGGCTACTCGTTCAACCTCGACGGCTCGATGATCTACTGCACGTTCGCCACGCTGTTCATCGCGCAGGCCTATGGCATCCACCTGCCGATCGAGACGCAGATCACCATGCTGCTGATCCTGATGCTCACCTCCAAGGGCATGGCCGGCGTGCCGCGCGCCTCGCTGGTGGTGATCGCCGCCACGCTGAACCAGTTCCACATCCCCGAGGCCGGCCTGCTGCTGATCCTGGGCGTGGACACCTTCCTGGACATGGGCCGCTCGGCGACGAACGCCGTGGGCAACTCCATCGCCGCGGCGGTGGTGGCGAAGTGGGAAGACGCCCTGCTGTCGGAAGAGGATGCGGCCGTGCACGCCGCCACGCTGGACACCCAGCCCGACGAGGCCCCCCCAGGCACTCCGGGCACCGCCACGGCGGCCTGACCGCCCGCCCGCCGCAAGGGGCCCCGCGACAGCGCCGGGCCCCTTGCTTTTTTTCAGCCCGCCTGCAGCGTGCGGGCCACGCCGTCCTGCCAGCGCCAGGCATCGGCGCACATCCGGTCCAGGCCGTGGCGGGCCTTCCAGCCCAGCAGCCGTTCGGCCAGCCCCGGGTCCGCCCAGCAGGCGGCCACGTCCCCGGGCCGCCGCGCCACCACCTGGTAGGGCACCGGCCGGCCGCTCGCGGCCTCGAAGCCGCGCACCATCTCCAGCACCGACACGGGCCGCCCCGTGCCCAGGTTCACCGTGAGCAGGCCGGGGTGCGCGCGCAGGTAGCGCAGCGCCGCCACATGGCCATCGGCCAGGTCGCACACGTGGATGTAGTCGCGCACGCCCGTGCCGTCGGGGGTGGGGTAGTCGCCGCCGTACACGCTCAGGCGCTCGCGCAGCCCCACGGCCACCTGGGCCACGTAGGGCAGCAGGTTGTTGGGAACGTCCTGCGGGTCTTCGCCGATGAGGCCGCTCTCGTGCGCGCCCACGGGGTTGAAGTAGCGCAGCCGGGCGATGCGCCAGCGGCCCGGCTCGGAGGCGTCCACGTCGGCCAGCACCTGCTCCATCATGAGTTTGCTCTGGCCGTACGGGTTGGTGGCGGAGAGGGGAAAATCCTCGCGGATGGGCAGGGAGGCCGGCTCGCCGTACACGGTGGCGGACGAGGAGAACACCAGGGTGCGGACGTCCGCCTTGCGCATCGCGCGCAGCAGCGCCACCGTGCCGGCCACGTTGTTGTCGTAGTACGACAGCGGCTCCCGCACCGATTCGCCCACCGATTTGAGCGCGGCGAAATGGATCACCGCATCGATGGAACGCTCCGCGAAGATCCGCGCGAGCAGGCCCTCGTCCCGCACGTCGCCCTCGACCAGGTCGGGCACGCGGCCGGTGATGCGGCCCACGCGCTCCAGCACCGAGCGGCGGCTGTTGCAGAAATTGTCCAGGATGAGGAATGGCAACCCGGCCTCGGCCAGTGCCACGCAGGTATGCGAGCCGATGAATCCGGCCCCGCCCGTTACAAGTATCACGCGATCTGCTCCCAGTGAATCCACTCTATTCTGGCCTGCGTAATACCGGGAGGCCAACTCCGGAATGCGGTCAGTGCGCAAGCCCAGGCCCCTGCCGGAAGGGGGATCTGCTGAAAGCAGCAAAGAGTGCACGAGAATTGATACTTATTGAAACAATACAATAAATTGTTTT
The DNA here is from genome assembly GCF_042847045.1 of Acidovorax sacchari. Classification (NCBI taxonomy): domain Bacteria; kingdom Pseudomonadati; phylum Pseudomonadota; class Betaproteobacteria; order Burkholderiales; family Comamonadaceae; genus Acidovorax; species Acidovorax sacchari. The sequence continues at coordinate 1,181,177 of NZ_AP035783.1, read as the reverse complement.
TTTCTATGGGATTAACCACAGCGTCCGGCTTGGGCCACGATGTATTCCATAGGAGGGAGTGACCCAAGACCCACAGGGCAAGGCGCTCCGGCGGGCCCCGCCAACCGCGGGCAAACCCTTAGACGTTTTCTCACCCATAAGCCCAACGAGCCGTGTCCAGACGCCTGAGACTGTTGTTTTTCTGTTTGATCGCGCAGCTTTCCGCGGCAGCGGCCTGGGCCGCGTCTCCGGCGGTGGCACTGCATTACGGGCCCTCCGCCCCGCTGTCCGAGCTGAAGGTGTTCGACATCGTGGTGGTCGAGCCGGACCACGGCTACGACCCGCAGGCCTTCGCGAAGACGGGCAGTGCCCTCTATGCCTACGTCTCCGTGGCCGAGGTGCAGTCCTCGCGCGCGTATTTCCGCGACATCCCCGACGCCTGGAAGATGGCCCGCAACGGAGCCTGGAACTCCGAGGTGATCGACCAGACGCCCGCCGAGTGGCCCGAATTCTTCGCCACCCGGGTGGTCGCTCCCCTGTGGGAGAAAGGCTATCGGGGCTTCTTCCTCGACACGCTGGATTCGTACCGCCTGGCCAGGCAGTTCGACGAGGCGGCGCAGCAGCAGGGCCTCGTGCGGGTGATCGAGACGCTGCACCAGCGCTTTCCCGGCATCCGGCTGATCCTGAACCGGGGCTTCGAGATCGTGCCCCGGGTCAAGGACAAGGTGCAGATGGTCGCCGCCGAGTCGCTCTTCCAGGGATGGAACGCCAATACGCGCCGCTACGAGGAAGTGAAGGCCTCCGACCGGGAATGGCTGCTGGGGCAGTTGCGCACCATCCACGAGCGCGACGGCCTGCCGGTGCTGGCCATCGACTACGTGCCGCCCGCCGACCGGGAACTCACCCGCGCGACGGCCGAGCGCATCCAGAAGCTGGGCTTCATCCCCTGGGTGACCGACGGGCAGGTGCGCACCGTGGGCGTGGGCAGCGTCGAGCTGGTGCCACGCCGGGTACTGGTCGTCTATTACGGCGGCGAGTCGCTGTCGCTCAACTATTCGTCGCCCCACCGCTTCCTGCAGATGCCGCTCAACCACATGGGCTATGTGGTGGACTACGCGGACGTGCGCAACCCGCTGCCCGAAGGCATCCTGCAGGACCGGTACGCGGGCATCGTCACCTGGTTCTCGGGCTACCTGCCCGAGGGCCGCGTGCGCACCGTGAGCCAGTGGCTGTCCGCGCGGCTCGGGGAACGCATGCCGCTCGCCGTGATGGGCAACTTCGGCTTCGCGCTGGACCGGCAGTTCAACGAGGCGCTGGGCATCAAGGGCAACGCGAGCCCGCCCCGCGGCGAGCAGCGGGTGGCCGTGCAGGACCCGATGATGGGTTTCGAGCTGGCCGTGCAGCCTTCCAGCGGCTCGCGCTTCGAATGGGTGATGCGCAACGGCGCCCCGGCCCTGCAGCCCGCGCGCGCGCTGATCGAGCACCGCGACGCGCGTGGCGGCTCGTACCTGGGCGGCGCCATCCTGCCGTGGGGCGGCTTCGTCGTCGATCCCTTCGTGGTGACGGAAGTGCCCGGCACCGATTACGCCCGCTGGATGGTCGATCCCTTCGCCTTCCTCACACAGGCGCTGCGGCTACAGCCCTTGCCGGTGCCGGATGTCACCACCGAAAACGGCCGGCGCCTGCTGTTCTCGCACGTGGACGGCGACGGCTTCCCCTCGCGCGCGGAGCTGGCGGGAAGCCCCAACGCGGGCGGCGTGCTGCTCAAGGAAATTTTCGAGAAATACACCCAGGTGCCGCAGACCATGTCGGTCATCGAGGCCGAGGTCGCGCCCCACGGGCTGCATCCCGACACCAGCGCGGAGATGGAGGACATCGCGCGGCGCATGTTCCGCCTGCCGCACGTGGAGATCGCCAGCCACACGTATTCGCACCCGTTCCTCTGGGACCGCAGCGTGCGCCACGGCCTGTTCAGCGACAACTCGGAAGCCGCCATGAGCCTGGACGTGCCGGGCTACACCATGGACCTGCGCCGCGAGATCGTGGGCTCCACCGATTACATCAACAGCCGCCTCGCCCCGCCCGACAAGCGCGTGAAGATCCTGCTGTGGTCGGGCGACACCGCACCCAACGCGGAGGCGCTGGAGATCACCGAGCGCGCGGGGCTGCTGAACATGAACGGCGGCGATACCTCCATCACGCGCACCAACCCGTCGCTCACGGCCATCGGCGCCTTCGGCATCCAGAAGAACGGCTACCTGCAGGTGTACGCGCCCATCACCAACGAGAACATCTACACCAACCTCTGGAAGGGCCCCTACTACGGCTTCGAGCAGGTGATCCAGAGCTTCGAGATGACCGACAAGCCCCGGCGCATCAAGCCGGTGGACATCTACTACCACGTGTATTCCGCCAGCAAGCGCGCGGGCCTGACCGCGCTGCGCAAGGTGTACGACTGGGCCATGGCGCAGCCGCTGCATCCGGTGTTCGCGTCGGAATACATCCGCAAGGTGCGCGACTTCCACACCTTCGCCATCGCGCGCGACGGCGGCGGCTGGCGCGTGCGCGGCGACGGCGAACTGCGCACGCTGCGCCTGCCCGGCGCGCTCGGCACGCCGCAGCTGTCTGCCAGCCAGGGCGTGGCGGGCTACCGCGGCGGATCCGAAGGCCTGTACGTGCACCTCACGGGCGGATCGGCCTGGCTGCGCACGGACCAGGCCCCCGGCACCACGGCCGGCCCCACGGAGCCCGCCCCGGCAGCCATGGCGGCAGCGCGGCCCGCGCCCTACCTTTTCGAAGCCAACGCCCGGCTCGCGGACTGGAGCGTGGCGGCCGACGGCACGCGCACCGATTTCCGGCTCGCGGGCCATGCACCCATCGTCTTCAGCCTCGCGAACGCGCGCGGCTGCCAGGTGCGCGCCGACCAGCGCGCCATCGCCCCGGAACGCCAGGCCGCCTCGGCCGGCCCCGACGTCCTCGCCTACCGACTGACCCATGCTGCTGCGCAAATCCAGCTCCAGTGCCCAGCCCGCTGAGCGGCCCGTCCTAGCGCCGCCCTGGCTGATCACGCTGCTCGCCGGCATGGTGGGCGGCGGCCTGTGGCTGCTCTACCCGCGGCAGGATCTGGAGCGCCGGCTGGCCGAGACCGAGAACTCCGCGCTCTCGGTCGCCTACCTGCACAACCTGCTGCGCAGCGATCCGGACAACCCGCGCCTGCGGCTGCTGCTCGCGCAGCGGCAGATCGCCGTCGGCCAGATGGGCGACGCGCGCGCCACGCTGCAGCCCGCGCTGGACTCGTCCGACCCGCAGATCCACCGCGACGCGCTCTGGGCGCTCTGGGAGCTGTCGTACGCCGAGTACCAGCGCACGCCCGAGCGGGAGGCCACCTACCGCAAGGCCATGCGCGAGGACCTGCTGCGGCAGCTGCGCGCGCTGTCCGCCGAGCCCTGGCCGCTGGAACGGCGCGTGCTGCTGACGCGCCGCGCCGCCGAACTGCAGGACCGCGTGCTCGGGGCCGCGATGACCCGCAGGATGGCCGAGGAGGCCACCGACCCGCGGGAAGCCGCCCTGCTCTACGAGCGTGCCGCGAAGGAGGCCCTGGGCCAGTCGGACTACGCGGGCTCCGCGGAGCTGTACCTCCTGGCGCGCCGTGCCACGCCGGATGCGGAGCAGGCCAAGGCCTTCTACATGGCCGCGGTGCGCACCCTGCAGTCGGGCAACCGCCCCGTGGAAGCGCTGGAGATGGCCGAACGCGAGATCGGCCCGCTGGCGAAGGATCCGCAGGTGCTGCTGATGATCACGCAGCTGGCGCGCGCGGCCGGCAAGCCCGCCGTCGCGGACCGGTATGTGCGGCAGCTGCTGCGCATGTCCTGGCTGCGGCAATGGGAGGACGACGCCACCGCGCTGGCCGCGGCAATGCCTCCCGTCGGCGCGATGCTGCGCCCCATGGCCTGGCACGTGCCCCCTCCCCCGGCCCCGGCTCCGGCACAGCGCTACGACGACGGCGCCCACCTGCTGCGCCCGCCCGTGATCTCGCTGCCGTCCGCGGCCGGCGCCGGCGCGGCGAACGGCTGGGAATTCCGCCGCACGGCGGGCCCCGCGCCGGCGCCCGCGCCCGCCGCTCCCGCGGTCGCGGCCCCGCCCGTGCCGATCCCCGCGCACCTGCTGCCCTACGACGAGAAGATCTACGGCATCGCGTTCGAGGTCTTCCTGGAAAACCGCAAGCTCGACGATGCCTGGCTGATCGCGCATGCCGCGGTGCAGGCACGGCCCGACGACCTGGCCTGGCGCGGGCGGCTCGCCCAGGTGTCGGAATGGTCACAGCGGCCCGGCGTGGCGCTGCAGAACTGGCTGGTGGTGGCGCAGCGCACGCAGAAGGAAGCCGCCTGGCAGGCGGTGCTGCGCATCGCGCCGGGACAGTTCGACGACACGGCACTGGTGCAGGCCATCCGCTTCCAGCTGCGCCAGCGGCCCGACGATTTCGCGCTGATCCGCCAGCTGGTGGCCACTTACGAACGCATCGGCGAGCCCCAGCCGGCCATCGACTACCTGCGCCAGCACGGCAAGATACCCGAGGCGGTGGAACTGCTGGCCCAGCTGGCCGAGCGCGCGGGGCAGCCCACGCTGGCGCTGGAGACCTGGCGCCGCCTGCTGGCGGACCCGAAGCAGCTCACCCCCGAGCGGGCCATGCGTGCGGCCGTGCTCGCGCTCACCCACGACCGGCCCGACGAAGGCCTGGGCTGGCTGGAAGCCGCACAGCAGCGGCAGGCCCCGCCGGAAGCGGCCGCCATGGACTTCTGGCGCCTGACGGGCCAGCTGGCCGAGAGCCGGCAGCGGCAGGCCCTGGCCGTGCAGGCCTACCGCGCGCTGGTCGGTGCCAAGGACCACGACCGCTCCGACTACGACGCGCTGATCCGCCTGCTCATGGCCGACCAGCCGCTCGAGGCCGCCAAGGTGTCGGCGCTCGCCTGGGAGAAATTCGGCGACCCGCGCTACCTCGTGGATGCACTGTCGGTCTATTCCAGCCGCAACCAGTGGGACGCGATGGGCCCGCTGATGCGCAAGCTCGAAGCCGGATCGCAGGAGACGCGGCAGGCGGTCGCCGCACTGCGCGAGATTCCCGAGTTCCTGCGCCTGGCGGGCGGCTACTACCAGGCCCAGGGCGATCTCGCCCGCGCGCGGCGCTATTACGAGGACGGCCTGCGCGCCAGCCCCGATTCGTCCGAGATGCGGCAGGCGCTGATCTGGCTGTTCATCGACAGCAACGATGCGGTCTCGCTGCGCACCCTGCTGACCACGCAGGAGCGCAGTTGGGCGCGCGACGAGGACGTGCACGACGCGCTCGCCGCCGCCTACCAGGCGCTCTCGCTGCCGCAGGTGGCGCTGGAGCGCTACCTCACGCCGCGCGTGGCGCAGCACCAGGACGATTTCCTGTGGCTCATGAATTACGCGGACGCGCTGGACCAGAACCAGCAGACCGACCGCTCCTGGCGCCTGCGCCGCGAACTGCTCTCGCGCGAATGGCGCGCGGCCCGGCAGGCTGGCGAAGGCGGCAAGCGGCTCACGCCGCAGCAGGCCCGCGCCCGGTGGCTCACCGAGGAAGGGCTGGACACCACGCGCCGCGTGGCCCGCGCGCGCCTCATGCTCACCCAGCGTCCCGGCGATCCGGCCCTGGACGTGCTGCGCGAACTGCTGCGCATGGACACGGACGACCGCGGCCGCATGTCCAACGCGGCGGCCGAGACCGCCATCGGCTGGTTGCAGGATGCCGGCGAGTACACCGCCGAGCGCGGCTACCTCTGGCAGCAGTACGCCCGCGCCCGCGGCACGCGCACCAACCGGCCGCTCTGGGCCGAGATCACGGTGGCGCTGGCCGAGGACGACAAGGCCGCCACCGGCCAGTTGCTGGAAGGTTTCGACGAGCGCCTGCCCCGCTACGACCGCGTCAACGCCGCCCGGGCGGTGGACGACGTGCGGCTCGCGCAGACCGCGGCCTTCGACGCGCAGGGCGAGCAGCGGGAGGACGAACCCCTGCAGCTGCAGCTCACCGAGACCCTGCTGGCGTTCAGCGACCATGCCGGCGGCTACGGCAAGATCCAGCAGCTGGGCGGCCTGGACGAGGACGAAGCCGGCAGCCGGTTCCACATCGCCTTCAATCCGCGCATGGCGCTGGACCTGGAGTTCGCCAGCATACGGCGCCGCTCCACCGACCCGCTGGTGGTGGTGAATCCGCCGGATGAAAGCGTGTTCGACGCCCGCCTGCACTGGCGCCATCCGGACGGCGAGACCACGCTGCGCGCGGGCCGCCGCGTGAGCTTCCAGGCCTATACGCCCGTGCAGATCGAGCACGAGCAGCGCATCGACAACCGCCTGTCGCTGCGCATGGAACTCGGATTCCAGCTGCCCAGCCAGGAAAGCCTGGCGCTGCGCATCGCCGGCATGAAACGCCGCGCGGGTGCCAGCCTGCGCTACCAGGCATCGCGCCTGGACCGCTTCGTGCTCGAATATGCGGACGAACGCTACCGCCTGCAGACCGGCGCCGACCTGGGCAGCGGACGGCACACCACGCTGAGCTACATCCACACCTACCGGCAGGAAGCGCCGCTGCTGGAGTTCGGCGCCTTCTGGTCGCGCCACGATTTCTCGCGCACCGACATCTTCTCGCTCGCCCCGCGCGACCGCGAGTTCCAGCGCTACCTGCTGCCCGGCATCGTGCCGGGGCCGGACTACTTCCTGCCCGACAGCTTCACCTACTACGGGCTGCAGGTATCGACCAACATGCGCTACGAGGAAGAGTATTCCCGCACGCTGCGGCCCTACGCCAGCGCGAGCCGCACCTGGCACAGCCGGCTCGGGCCGGGCTACGAGGTGCGCCTGGGCATGGCCGGCAGCGTGCTGGGCGGCGACCACCTGGGCCTGACCTGGGGCCTGAGCAAATCCGGACTGCAGCTGCAGCAGGGGCTCAACCGCAGCCTGCTCTTCAGCTACCGGCTGCATTTCTGACGCGTTTCTCCAAAGAAGAAAGGACCATCCCATGCCACATCCACGCACCCTGCTGCAACGCCTGCGCCACTGCGCCGCCGGCGGCCTGATCCTGGTGATGCTCGCGGCGTGCTCCACCATCGACCGCGGCACGCCCCCGCCGCTGGAGCGCAACGCCAGCTGGGTGGTCCTGCCGTTCGCGAACCACACGGAAACGCCGCTGGCCGGCAACCGCGCGGAAGCCATCGCCCTGGCCCTGCTGCAGGCACGCGGCGTGGGCCGCGTGCAGCGCTACCCCGGCGGCACGCAACAGGAAGCCCTGTTCGACGCGGGCGACGCCAAGCGCCAGGAAGAGGTGCAGGCCTGGGCCCGCGAGAAGCAGGCCAGGTACGCGCTGGCCGGCGCGGTGGACGAATGGCGCTACAAGGTCGGCGTGGACGGCGAGCCCGCGGCCGGCGTGACGCTGCAGATCATCGACGTCGCAACCGGCGACACGCTCTGGAGCGGCACGGGCGGCAAGAGCGGATGGAGCCGCGAATCCCTCTCGGGCGTGGCGCAGAAGCTGATCCGCAGCCTGATGGATTCCGGCCTGTCCGGTGCGCGCTGACCCCGCCATGCCGCCGGAGAAGTCCCCCCCGCCCTCCCCTGGCCGCCGCCGCGCGGTCGGCGCCGCGCCCGCCAGTGCCATTCCCCCCTCGGGGCGCACGGGCCTGCGCCCGCTGCCGCAGCAGTTGCTGGGCAAGCTCGCCGCCACCGACACGCGCCCGGCCATCATGCTGCTGGAGACCCTGCTGCTGCCGGGCCTGGCGATCGCGCTGGGCCTGCTGCTGCACCCGCAGGATCCGATCTGGAGCGAGGGCGATTTTCCCTGGGCATGGCTCGCGCCCGTCATCGTGGCGCTGCGCTACGGGCCGCTCGCCGGCCTGGGCGGCGCCGTGGTGCTGCTCGCGGGCTGGCTGCTGACCAACCTCGGCCACTACGACCGCTTTCCGCAGCTGTTCTTCCTGGGCGGCCTCATCCTGGTGCTGATCGTGGGCGAGTTCTCCAGCCTCTGGCAGGCCCGCACCCGGCGCGCCGAGAACGTGCAGCTCTACCTCGACCAGCGCCTGGAGCACCTCGTGCGCCAGTACTACCTGCTGCGCCTGTCGCACGACCGGCTGGAGCAGGAGCTCATCGGCCGGCCCATGTCGATGCGCGATGCGCTCTCCACGCTGCAGAGCGTGGACACGGGCGCGCCGGAGGACGCCGCGCAGGGCGCGCAGACCCTGCTGCGCCTGCTCGCGCAGTACTGCCAGCTCGAATCGGCCGCGCTGCACGCGGCCACCGAAGACCGCGTGGAAGCCGAACCGGTGGCCCGCATCGGCAGCGGCGCCGAGCCGCTGGACACGCACGACCCGCTGGTGCAGCAGGCGCTGGAGACCCGCAAGCTCTGCCACATCAGCCAGCTGCTCACGCACAAGCAGCAGACACGCTACCTCGCCGTCGCGCCGCTGCTGGACCTGGGCGGGGAGATCTACGGCCTGCTGGTGATCGAGGACATGCCGTTCTTCTCGCTGCAGGACGAGAACCTGCAGACCATCAACCTGCTGCTGGGCTACTACACAGACGGCCTAGCCATGCAGACCCTGGCGCGCCCGATCATGGAGCGCATTCCCGACTGCCCGGCGGATTTCGCCTTCGAGGCCCGGCGGCTGTCCCACATGCGCGACACCACGAGCGTGCCCAGCATCATCGTGGCGCTCGAGTTCCTGCCCCGCGCCGTCGAGCGCGGCCTGCCGGCCCAGATCGAGCGCCTGAAGCGCGAGCTCGACGAAAGCTGGCTGATCACCGGCCCCGAGCGCCAGGTGCTGGCGGTGCTCATGCCGCTGGGCGATATGGCCACGGCGGAGGGCTATATCAACCGGCTCGAGAACTGGTCCCGGCAGAAGGGCGGCCAGCCGCTCGCCGAATCCGGCATCTTCCCGCACGTGCTGCCCCTGGAGGGCGAACCGCTTGCGGTGCTGGAGCAACTGCACAGGATCGCCCATGCTTAACCTCAAGCTCGGCATCTCGGCCTTCCTGCTCGAACTGGGCGCCTGGAGCGGCCCCCTGATGCTGCAGGGCCGCTCCGACGCCGCGCTCGCGAGCTACCTGATCGTGCACGCGCTGGCCTGCGCCATGCTCGCGCTGTGCCTGCTGCCGCTGCTCTCGGGCGAGCAGGCCCGCCCCCGCCTGCCCGTGCTGGTGCTCATGGCCGCCTTCAGCTACGCCATCCCCATCGCCGGCTTCGTCGGCGTGGTGGTGGGCGTGGTGGTGCTGCGCCTGTACCGCTCGCCGACCGGGCAGGACGACTTCGAATCCCTGCAGTTGCCCGAATTCGACCTGCACCAGCGCATGCAGGCGAGCTTCCGGCAGGCCGGGCTGCGGTCCTTCCTGGGCAACGCCCAGGCCCCCATGCAGACCCGCATGCGCGCCATGGTGGCGCTGCAGCACGTCTCCGGCCGCATCGCCTCGCCCCTGCTGCGCAGCATCCTCAGCGATCCCAGCGAAGACCTGCGGCTGCTCGCCTACGGCATGCTGGACACGCTGGAAAAGCGCATCAACCGCACCATCGACAGCGAACTCGACGCCATGCGCCGCGCCCAGGCCGAGGAAGGCACCACGCCCGGCCCGCTGATGCTGGAATCCGCCCACCGGCTCTCCGATCTTTACTGGGAGCTGGTGTACCAGGAACTGGTGCAGGGCGACCTGCGCACCCACGCCATCCACGAATCCCTTCGCTACTGCGAGATGGTGCTGGCCCAGTCCCCCGGCAACGCGCAGCTCAACCTGCGGCGCGGGCGCCTGCTGCACGCGCAGGGCCGCACCGACGAGGCGGGCGAGGCCTATGCCCGCGCGCGGGAACTGGGCCTGCCGGCCACGCGCGTGCTGCCCTACCAGGCCGAGCTGTGCTTCGAGCGGCGCGACTACGCGCAGGCGCGCGCGCTGCTGCAGGAGCTCGGCCAGTGGCGCGCACTGCCGCGCCTGCGCCCGGTGCTCGATTACTGGAACGCCCGATGAGCGACGTCCGCCCCCAGGCCCAGGAAGCCGACATCGCGCTGCTGCTCGAAGGCACCTTCCCCTACGTGAGCGGGGGCGTGTCGAGTTGGATCAACCAGATCATCCGCGCCTACCCCGAATACCGGTTCGCCATCATCTTCCTGGGCAGCCGGCGCGAGGACTATTCCGGGTTCAAGTACGAACTGCCGCCCAACGTGGTGCATTTCGAGGAGCACTACCTCTACGAGCACCTCGGCGTGCGCTCCATGCCCGCTCGGCGCCGCGGCGACCGCGCCGCGCTCGAGATGGTGCGCACGCTCGTCGATTCGTTCCGGCTCGGCGACCGCAGCCCCGCGGCCATCGAGGCCTTCCAGCGCATCAGCCTGGAGATGCAGCCCGGCGGGCGCCTGCCGCTGGAAGACTTCCTCTACAGCGAGCGCGCCTGGGAAATCATCTGCCAGAGCTACCGCGAGCACTGCACGGACCCGTCCTTCGTGGACTATTTCTGGACCGTGCGCATCATGTACCAGCCGCTCTGGATGCTCGCGCGCGTCGCCCGCAGCATGCTGCGCGTGCGCATGGTGCACAGCGCCTCCACCGGCTATGCGGGCTACCTGGGCGGCCTGGTCCGGCAGATGCGCGGCGTGCCGCTCATCCTCTCGGAGCACGGCATCTACACCAAGGAACGCAAGATCGACCTGTTCAAGAGCGAGTGGATCCGCGACAACCGCAACATCTTCCAGCGCGACCCGACCGAGCTGTCGTACTTCCGCCAGATGTGGATCCAGTTCTTCGAGTGGCTGGGCTACTACTGCTACGCGGCGGCCGACCCGATCATCGCGCTCTACGAGGCCAACCGGCTGCGGCAGGTGGCCGACGGCGCGGATCCCGCGCGCACCTTCAACATCCCCAACGGCATCAAGCTCGGCCGCTTCGCGCCGCTGCGCGGCCAGCGCCCCGCCGAGGTACCGCCCATCCTCTGCCTCATCGGCCGGGTGGTCCCCATCAAGGACATCAAGACCTTCATCCGCGCGATGCGCCGCGTGGTGAACCAGCGGCCCGACGCCGAAGGCTGGATCGCCGGCCCGACCGAGGAAGACCCGGCCTACGCACAGGAATGCGAGAACCTCGTGCGCAGCCTGGGCCTGGAGAACAACGTGCGCTTCCTGGGCTTCCAGAAGGTGGAAGACCTCATGCCGCGCATCGGGCTCATCATCCTCTCGTCCATCAGCGAGGCGCTGCCCCTGGTGCTGCTGGAAGGCTATGCGGCCGGCGTGCCGGCCGTCTCCACCGACGTGGGCTCGTGCCGCCAGCTCATCGAGGGACTGGACGAGGAAGACCGCGCGCTCGGCGCCTCCGGCAAGGTCGTGCCCATCGCCGACCCCCAGCAGCTCGCGGACGCGTCGCTGTCGCTGCTCAACGATGCGCCCGCCTGGCACGCGGCCAGCCGCGCCGCCGTGGCGCGCGTGGAGCGCTACTACACCGACGCGCTGATGTTCGACCGCTACCGCCGCGTGTACGAACGGGCGTTCGAACAGACGGAGGGACCCCGCTGATGGCTGGCATCGGATTCGAGCTGCGGCGCATGCTGCGCAAGAACACCCTGGTCGGCCTCGTGCAGGCCTACGCCTACGCGGGCGTGATCGGCTCCGGCCCCTGGGTGTTCTCCATCGTGGGCATCCTGCTCATCGGCATCTTCAGCGCGAGCGTGGTGGTGCCGGGCGTGCTCGTCACCCAGTTCCAGACCTCCGTCACCTACATGGTGGCGGGCAGCCTCATCCTCACCGGCCTGGTGCAGCTGGCCTTCACGCGCTTCGTGTCCGACCGCCTCTTCGAAAAGCGCAAGGATTCGATCCTGCCCAACCTGCACGGCCTGCTGCTGGTGACCACGCTGGCCGCCGCGGCCCTGGGCACGCTGGCGCTCTTCACCGTGCTGCCGCACCTGGGGCTGGTGTACCGCATGCTCATGCTCGCGGGCTTCACCCTCATGTGCGACGTGTGGGTGCTCACCGTGCTGCTGTCGGGCATGAAGCGCTACAAGGAGATCGTGGCGCTCTTCGGCGTGTCGTACGCCGTCATCGTGGTCAGCGCGCTGCTGATGCGGCCCTGGGGCCTGGAAGGATTGCTGGCGGGCTTCGTGCTGGGCAACTACCTGCTGCTCGCGGGCATGTGGCTGCTCGTGGTGCGCGAGTTCAACCCGCGCGGCCGCATCATCGCCTTCGACTTCGCGGACCGCAAGCTGCTCTACCCTTCCCTGGTCGCCATCGGCTTCCTCTACAACTTCGGGATCTGGGTGGACAAGTTCATGTTCTGGTACTTCCCGCCCACCTCCGAGCCCATCATCGGGGCGCTGCGGGCCTCGCTGATCTACGACCTGCCCGTGTTCCTGGCCTACCTGTCCATCATTCCCGGCATGGCGGTGTTCCTCGTGCGCATCGAGACCGATTTCGTGGAGTACTACGACAAGTTCTACGACGCCGTGCGCAGCGGCGGCTCGCTGGAGTACATCGAGGCCATGCGCGACGAGATGGTCTATTCCATCCAGCAGGGCCTGGGAGAGATCGGCAAGATCCAGACGCTGGCCGTGCTCATCACCTTCGTCGCCGGGCCGGCCATCCTGAGCGGCCTGGGCATTTCGCGCCTCTACCTGCCGCTGCTGCACGTGCAGGTGATCGGCGCGGGACTGCAGGTGGGGCTGATGGCCATCCTCAACGTGTTCTTCTACCTGGACCAGCGCCGCATCGTGCTGATGCTGTGCGTGCAGTTCGTGCTGCTCAACATGCTGCTGACCGGCTTCACGCTGCATGCGGGCGCCGCGCTGTACGGCTACGGCTTCGCCATCGCCACCCTGCTCACGCTGTGCACGGGCATGTATTTATTGTCTCGACAGCTGAACCGGTTGGAATACGAAACTTTTATGCTGCAGTAGCCGGCGGCATTCCACAATCGGTGCTCCAGACCAGCAGAGGGGGGCCCGATGGCACAGCCGAACTTTCCGAACGCACGCGCGGCCCTGCCCGCCTGCCTCCTGGCCGCCGCCGGATGGCTGAGCGGCTGCGGCGGCGGGGGAGGCCCCGCCGAAGGCACGGGCACCGCCGCAACCGCCCAGGCCACGCAGGACGCGAAGGCCTCCGCCCTGCCGGTCGCAGCCCTCGCGTTCACCGCGCCCGGCGATGGCGCGGACGTGTTCGACGTGGGCACCGCCGTCGGCGTCGCCGTGGAGGCCCCGGGTGCGGAGGATGGCGCCACCGTGGTGTTCTCCGCGGGCACGGCCGCCATCCTGCCGGTGGCCGCCCCGGTCCGCGCCGGCACCGCCTCGGCCAGCTTCACCGCGTCCGTTCCCGGCCCCCAGGTGATCTCCGCCACGCTGGCTTCGGCCAGCGGCGCCGCAACCGCACCGTCATTCGCATCCCGCACGTTGTACGCACGCCCTGCCCCGGCCCCGCTCGAGGTGCTGGTGCCTGCGTACTTCTATCCATCGGAAGGCTCGCCCTGGGAGGCCCTCAGCGCGGGCGCGCGCGCCTACCCGGACGTGGCGGTCACCGCCATCCTCAACCCCGACAACGGCGTGTTCAAGCGCGCGAACCCCGAGTTCACGGCGGCGGCCGGCACCTTCGTGCAGTCGGGCGGCCGGCTGCTCGGCTACGTCTATACCCGCTACGGCGCGCGCTCCGCCAGCACGGTGAAGCGCAACATCGACAGCTACCTGCAGCTCTACGGCCGGGGCCTCATCAGCGGGTTCTTCATCGACGAGATGTCCACGTCGCCGAAGCGCCTCGCCTATTACCTGGACCTGTACACCTACATCAAGGGGCGCGATGCGGGCCTGCGCGTGGTGGGCAACCCCGGCACCCAGACCACCAGCGGATACCTCGCGGCCGCCGACACCCTGGTGAACTTCGAGAACCGTTCTCCGGCCTTCGCCAGCTACGACCCGCGCGCCGACGGCGGCTGGCTCTACCAGGTGGCCAACACCCGGCAGGCGGCGCTGCTGCATGACGCGCCCGACTGCGCCGCCATGCAGCAGGCCGTGCGCACGGCCGCCGCGCCGCGCAGCAACGCCGGCATGCTGTACGTGACCGACGACCAGTTCAACCCCGACACCGGCGAAGGCAACCCCTGGGACACCCTGCCGGGGTACTGGCTCCGCTTCCTCGGCACGGTCGATGCCGTCAACCGCGGAGCCAGCCTGCCCTCCTGCTGAGCACCTGCTGAGCGTTCTCCGGCGCATTTCCGCCAAATTGTGTCGAAAATTTACAAGAACCACAGAAATCGTCAAAACTACGCAGACCGGGCCGAAAGACAATGCCGTCCGACCGCTTCGTTCTCATCCAGACAGGAATCGCCATGGCCCGTATGCCTTCCCTCGCCCGCTGGTGCAGCCTGTCGCTGGCCGCCCTGATCGCCGCCTGCGGCGGCGGAGGCGGCGGCTCTTCGAACGGCACGACCCCGACCAATCCGGCGAACCCCACCACCGTCGCCATCGCCTTTGCCGGGCCCGATGCGGAAACGGTATCCACCGCAGGCGCCGCCCTGTCGCTGAGCGCGCAGGTCACGGTGAACGGCGCGGCCGCCGCGGACGGCACGCCGGTCAGTTTCGCGGTCTCCCCCGGCACGTTCTCCGCCACCGGCACCACGCGCTCCGGCGTGGCGACGGTCACGTTCAACGGCGCCACGCCGGGCCGGCAGCAGCTCAGTGCCTCCGTGTCGGTGGCCTCGTCGCCGGCGAACGCCACCGCGACAGCCACGCGCGTCATCTACCTCCGCCCGGCGCCCGCGCCGCTGGAAGTGCTGGTGCCGGCCTATTTCTCGCCTTCTTCCGGCACCGAATGGAGCCGCATGGCCGGCGGCGCCGCCGCCAACCCCGGCGTGCAGGTCACCGCCATCATGAACCCCGACAACGGGGAGTTCGACGCGGCGGACCCTGCCTACGTGAGCGCGCTCAACCAGTTCGTCGGCGCCGGCGGCAAGGTGGTGGGCTATGTGTACACGGGCTACGGGAAGCGCTCGCTGGCCACCGTGAAGGCCAACATCGATGCGTATTTCACGCTCTACGGGCGCACCGCGATCAGCGGCATCTTCCTGGACGAAATGTCCTCCGACGCGGCCATGCTGGGCGGATACCGCGAGATCTACGCCTACATCAAGGCCAGGGACTCCAGCCTGCGCGTGATTGGCAACCCGGGCATGGTGCCGAATACCGCCGACTACGCCTCGGTGGCCGACGTGCTGGTCACCTTCGAGGCGCGCAACAGCAGCTACGCCACCTACGATCCGCGCACCACTCCGTGGCTCTACACCCTGGCCAACAGCCGCCAGAGTTCGCTGGTGCACAACACCGCCACCTGCGCGGACATGCAGAAGGCCGTGCAGTCCGCCGCGTCCGCGCTCTACAACGCCGGCCCCATCTACATGACGGACCTGCAGTACGACCCGGTCAACGACATCGGCAACCCCTGGGCATCGCTGCCCTCGTACTGGACGTCGCTGCTGCAGACCGTGGCGGCCGTGAACCAGGGGCGCACGCCTCCCGGCTGCTGACGGGAACACCGCCTGCGCCCTGCGGCGCAGGTGCCGGCTCAGGCCGCGCCGTTCAGTTCGTCCGCGCGCGTCTGCGCCGCGGCGAAGTCCAGGTCGCCGGAGTAGATCGCCCGGCCGCAGATGACGCCTTCCACGCCTTCGCCCTCGACCGCGCAGAGCTGCTCGATGTCGGCCATGCCCGCCAGGCCGCCGGAGGCGATCACGGGGATGGTGAGGGCCTGCGCCAGCTTCACCGTGGCATCGATGTTGATGCCCGACAGCATGCCGTCGCGGCCGATGTCGGTATAGACGATGGACTCGACGCCCCAGTCCTCGAACTTCTTCGCGAGATCGACCACCTCGTGGCCGGTGAGCTTGCTCCAGCCGTCCGTGGCGACCTTGCCGTCCTTGGCGTCCAGGCCCACGATGATGTGGCCGCCGAAGGCGCTGCAGGCGTCCTTGAGGAAGCCGGGGTTCTTCACTGCGGCCGTGCCGATGATGACGTAGCGCAGCCCGCCGTCGATGTATTTCTCGATGGTGTCCAGGTCGCGGATGCCGCCGCCCAGCTGCACGGGCAGGTCGTCGCCCACCTCCTTGAGGATGGCCTTGATCGCCGCGTAGTTCTTGGGCGTGCCGGCGAAGGCGCCGTTCAGGTCCACGAGGTGCAGGCGCCGCGCACCGGCATCCACCCACTTGCGCGCCATGGCTGCCGGGTCTTCGCCGAAGGTGGTCGATTGATCCATGTCACCTTGCTTGAGGCGTACGCAGTGTCCGTCCTTGAGGTCGATGGCGGGGATGAGCAGCATGATGGAATGACGAGGTGGGGATATGCCGTGGCAGAGCGTGCCAGTGCCGGCCGGGGTGGAAGAAGGAGGGGGAAGGAAGCGAGGGGATGCTCAGGGATTCCAGTGGAGGAAGTTGCGGTAGAGCGCCAGGCCGTGCTCGGAACTTTTCTCAGGATGGAATTGCGTGGCAAAAATATTATCGCGAGCCACGGCGGATGCAAAGCGCCCGCCGTAATCGGTTTCCCCTGCAGTGTGCGCCGCATCGCGCGGCAATGCATGGAAACTGTGCACGAAATAAAAATAGCTTTCGTCGGGAATGCCGGCCCACACGGGGTGCACGGCCCCGCCGTGCGGCATCTGCCGCACCCGGTTCCAGCCCATCTGGGGCACCTTGAACCGGCTGCCGTCGGGCTGCAGGCGGCCGGCCAGTTCGAAGCGCACCACGTCGCCGGGAATCAGCCCCAGGCCCGGGGTGTCGCCCTCGGCGCTGTGGTCCAGCAGCATCTGCATGCCCACGCAAACGCCGAAAAGCGGCTTGGAGGCCGCAGCCTCGAGCACGGATTCCTGCAGGCCGGATTCGCGCAGCTCGCGCATGCAGTCGGGCATCGCGCCCTGCCCCGGCAGCACCACGCGCTGCGCGGCACGCACGTCCTCGGGCCGCGAGGTCACGACCACGGTCCAGCCGCTGCCCTCGGCGGCCGCCTGCACGGCCTGGGACACCGAGCGCAGGTTGCCCATGCCGTAGTCCACGACGGCGACGGTCTTTGCTTCAACATTCATGGCGAAAACCTAGAGCGAGCCCTTGGTGGAGGGAATGACGCCGGCCGAGCGCGGGTCGCGCTCCAGCGCGAAACGCAGCGCACGCGCGAAGGCCTTGAAGATGGTCTCGCACTGGTGGTGGGCATTGAAGCCCTTCAGGTTGTCGATGTGCAGCGTCACGCCCGCATGGTTCACGAAGCCCTGGAAGAACTCGTACACCAGCTGGGTATCGAGCTGGCCGATGCTGCCGGCCGTGAACTTCACGTCCATGTACAGGCCCGGCCGGCCCGAGAAATCGACCACCACGCGCGAGAGCGCCTCGTCGAGCGGCACGTAGGCATGGCCGTAGCGGCGGATGCCCTTCTTGTCGCCCACGGCCCGCGCGAACGCCTGTCCCAGCGTGATGCCCACGTCCTCCACCGTGTGATGGCCGTCGATGTGCAGGTCGCCCTCGCACTCGATGTCCAGGTCGATCAGGCCGTGCCGCGCGATCTGGTCGAGCATGTGGTCGAAGAAGCCGATGCCCGAGGACAGGCGCGCAGCGCCCGTGCCGTCGAGGTTCACACGCACGCGGATGCGGGTCTCGGCGGTGTTGCGGGCGACCTCGGCGATGCGGTCGCCCTCGGAGGCGGTGGAGGGAACGAGTGCGGAGGAAGTCATAGGGAAGCCTGGAGTGCGTCGAGCATCTGGGCGTTGTCGGCCTCGCTGCCCACCGTGAGGCGCAGGCAGCGGGCCAGCAAGGGATGCATTGTAGAAACGTTCTTGACGAGAACCTTGCGGGCTTTCATGCCCTCGAAGGCCCGCGCGGCGTCGGGCACGCGCACGAGCACCATGTTGGCCTCGCTGTCCCACACGCGCTCGATGCCCTTCATGGCGCGCAGTGCCGCGACCAGGCCGGTGCGCGCGGCGCGCAGCTCGGCCGCCTGCGCGGCGAACACCTGCGCATGCTCCAGCGCGAACAGGGCGGCTTCGCAGTTGAGCACGCTCACGTTGTAGGGCGGGCGCACCTTCTCGATTTCGTCCACGAGCGCCGCCGGGCCCGCGAGGTAGCCCAGGCGCACGCCCGCCAGGCCGAACTTGCTGAGCGTGCGCATGAGCAGCACGTGGGCGTTGCGGGCGGGCTCGGCGCGCATGCGGTCCAGCCAGGTGCGGCTCGCGAAGGGCTGGTAGGCCTCGTCCATCACCACGATGCCGCCCTGCGCGCCCGCCGCGTCGATGATGCGCTGTACGGCGCCCTCGTCCCACAGCGTGGCCGTGGGGTTGTTGGGGTAGGCCAGGTAGGTGATCGCCGGGCGGTGCTGCGCGATGGCGGCCAGCATGGCGGGCTCGTCGAGTTCGAAATCGGCCGTGAGCGGCACGCCCACGAAGTCCAGGCCCTGCAGCTGCGCACTCATCGGGTACATCACGAAGCCGGGCATGGGCGCGAGCATGGTCGCGCGCTCGCCCGTGCCGGGCCGCACGCAGGCCAGCGCCAGCAGCGTGATGATCTCGTCGGAGCCATTGCCCAGCACCATCGAGAAGCCCTCCGGCATGCCGATGTGCGCGGCGAGCGCCTGCTTCAGATCGTGCAGCCGCGCGCCGGGGTAGCGGTTCAGCGCCAGCGCGCCCAGGCGCCGGCCCAGCGCTTCCTGCAGCTCCGGCGGCAGCGGGAAAGGGTTTTCCATCGCGTCCATCTTGAGCACGCCGGTGGCAGGCTGCACCGCGTAGGCATGCATGGCGCGGACGTCGGGGCGGATGCGGCCGAGCGCGGCGGCAAGGGTGTCGGTCATTCGAGCGATTCCAGTTCGTCGGGAGCCAGGAGAAAAGGGTTCACGGCGCGCACCGCGTCGTAGCGCTGCCCGTGCGGCAGCACGTCGCCCAGCACATGGCGGCAGCCCTGCTGGTGCGCGGAAGCGACGATGAGCGCGTTCCAGTAGCTCAGGCCGTAGCGGTCCTGCAGGTCCCAGGCGCCATCGACCACGTAGGCGTCAAGGTGCGGCGGCTGCCAGACGCGCAGGCGGCGCACCTGCGCGCGCACCAGGTGCAGCGTCTGCGGGCCGGGAAAGCAGGCCACGGCGTTGTGGTAGAGCTCGTTGAGCACCTGCGAACTGATGCGCCCGCGGCGTGTGTTCCAGCACAGCGCGAGCCATTCGCGCGCCCGGGCCTGCCGGACGGGATCGCGGTCGTCCACGCTGCTGAGCAGCACGCCGGTATCGACGAACAGCGGGGCGTTCATGGCGCGGCCTCGCGCTCCTGCAGTTCGGGTCTCGTGAGGTACGGCCGGGACGAGGCGCCCCAGCTTTCGAAGGCCAGCGCCTCGCGCTGGGCCTGCGCATAGGCGTCCTCCTGCCGCATCTTTTCCGCCAGCCATTCACCCAGCATGCGGGACACGCTCGTGCCGCGCCGGGCCGCCTCGACGCGGGCCCATTCGGCGACGGTGTCATCCATGGTGACGGTGACGTTTTTCATGGAAGCGATGTTAGCCGAAAAATGACACGAAGTTCGTGTCGCACGAACTTCGTGCATTCTCACGCCAGGGCTTTTTCAGGATGGCCCGCCCTCGACCCCATCGCGCAGGCGATGGCCCCGACCCGCCGCAGCGTGGCCGCGTGGTGCTCCGTCCAGTCGCCCCCCACCCCGATCCGCAGGCAGTTGCGGAAGCGCCCGCCGGTGCCGAACACGGTGCCGGGCGGCACGAGGATGCGCTCCTGCAGGCAGGCCTGGTGCAGTTGCAGGGTGTCCAGCCCGCGCGGCAGCTCCACCCACAGCAGGAGCCCTCCCGGCGGATCGCTCACCCGCGTGCCCGGCGGGAACGACTGCGCGATGGCGTGCCGCACGGAATCCATGCGCGCTGCCACGGCCGTGCGCAGCTGGCGCATCGCCGCGGCATGCCCGGTCTGCAGCATCAGGTCGGCCAGCGCCAGCTCCAGCACCGGCGACTGCCCGCCCGCCTGCAGGTCCTTCATCTGGCGCAGCGCGTCCGTCCAGCGCCCGCCTTCCAGCCAGCCCAGGCGCAACCCGGGCGCGAGCGTCTTCGAAAACGAACTGCACAGCATCACGTGGCCCGCGGTGTCGTGCGATTTCACGGTGCGGCGGTGCTCCTCCTGCTCCGCGAGATCGTTGTACACCGCGTCCTCGATCACCGCGAGCCCGTGGCGCGCGGCGAGCTGCGCGAGCCGCCGCCGCTCCACCTGCGGCATGCAGGCCCCGAGCGGATTGCTGAGCGTGGGCACCACGATCAGGGCCTTCACCGGCTGTGTTTCCAGCGCCAGCTGCAGGGCGTCCAGCGAGATGCCGTGCCGTGGATGGGTGGGAATCTCCAGCACCTTCAGGTGCAGCCCCTGCAGCAACTCCAGGAAGGAAAAATGCGTGGGCGACTCCAGGGCCACCACATCGCCCGGCTGCGTCACCGCACGCAGGCACAGGCTGATGGCATCCATGCAGCCGCCGGTGACGAGGATGCGCTCCGGATCCAGGCTGCAGCCCATGCCCACGGCGTAGCGCGCGATGGCGCGCCGCGCCTCCTCGTGCCCTTCGGAAGAGGGATACATGCACAGCAGGTGGCGGTGGCGCTGCACCGACCGGGCGACCGCGCGCCGCACGCGGTCCACATCGAGCAGGTCCGGGCCCGGCGTGCCGCTGCTGAACGACACGACGTCGGCCGGCTGCGGCGTGCCGAGGATGCGCTGGCCCAGCCAGTCCACGGACACATCGCGCGGACGGCGCAGTCCCCGGGCCACCGTCGGTTCGGGCAGCACGGCCGGCCGGGGCGCCACGAAATAGCCCGAGCGCGGGCGGGCGGCGATCAGGCGCGCATCCTCCAGCCAGTGGTAGGCCTGCACGACGGTGCTCTGGGCGACGCCACGCTGGCGGGACAGCTCGCGCACGGACGGCATGCGCGCGCCACGCGCGAGCGTGCCGTTGCGGATCAGTTCGGCCATCTGCGAGGCGATCTGCAGGTACAGCGGGGTGGAATCGAGATCGGACATCGCTTCCATTCTGTATCGCTGCACCTCGCCACCATCAATACAGATACCCGGCAATGCAGGCAATACAGACACCGCGCGGCCGGCATCTGTGCCGGTCCAGCTGGCGCATGCCTGCGGCTGTCGCATCCCGCCCGGCGCCGGCACAGTGAACGGCATGAACTCCGCAACCGCCTCCGCCTCCCTCGCCCTCCTGCGCCGCCTGGCCTCGCGTCCGGCAGCGGCACCCCGGACCCTCGTGGCCACGCTGGCGCCCGACGATCCGGTACATCCGCTGGACTGCGCTCCCGGCTGCCGGGCCACCCTGCAGGTGCTGGCAGGCCATGCCTGGGTCACGCAGCACGGTGATGGAGACGACTGGTTCCTGGAGGCCGGCCAGCGACTGGCCCTGCCGGGACCGGGTCGGCTCTACGTGAGCGCCGAAGGCAGCACGCCCCTGCGGCTGCGCTGGGTGGTGGAACCCGCGCCGCCGCAGGACGGCACGGCAGGCACCGCGGGTGCCGCGGCCTGAGGCGCGCAGCGCCTCAGGGGGGTCACTTCAGCCTCATCTCCGCAGCCCGCGCATGGGCCTGCAGCCCCTCGCCGTGCGCCAGCACGCTGGCGATGCGGCCCAGCGCCTGCGCGCCCTGCTCGCTCACCTCGATCAGGCTGCTGCGCTTCTGGAAGTCGTACACCCCCAGCGGTGACGAGAACCGCGCGGTGCCGCTGGTGGGCAGCACGTGGTTCGGGCCCGCGCAGTAGTCGCCCAGGCTCTCGCTGGTATAGGCCCCGAGGAAGATGGCGCCCGCATGGCGCAGCAGCGGCTCCCAGCGGTGCGGGTCGCGGCTCGACACCTCCAGGTGCTCGGGCGCGATGCGGTTGCTGATGGCGCAGGCCTCTTCCATGTCCTTCGTGAGGATCAGCGCGCCGCGGCCCGTGAGGCTCTTGGCGATGATCTCGGCACGCGGCATTTCGGGCAGCAGGCGATCGATGGCAGCCTGCACGGCATCGATGTAGGCGGCGTCCGGGCACAGCAGGATGGACTGGGCCAGTTCGTCATGCTCGGCCTGGCTGAACAGGTCCATCGCCACCCAGTCGGGCGGCGTGGTGCCGTCGGCCAGCACCAGGATCTCGCTCGGGCCGGCGATCATGTCGATGCCCACCGTGCCGAACACGCGCTTCTTGGCGCTGGCCACGTAGGCATTGCCGGGGCCGGTGATCTTGTCCACCTTCGGCACGGTGGCCGTGCCATAGGCCAGCGCGGCCACGGCCTGCGCGCCGCCGAGGGTGAAGGCGCGGCCCACGCCCGCCACGTAGGCGGCCGCCAGCACCAGCGGGTTCTTCTCGCCGCGGGGCGTGGGCACCACCATGACGATGTCCTGCACGCCCGCCACGTGGGCCGGGATGGCATTCATCAGCACGCTGGACGGGTATGCGGCCTTGCCGCCGGGCACGTAGATGCCCACGCGGTCCAGCGGCGTGACCTTCTGGCCGAGCAGCGTGCCGTCTTCGTCGCGGTAGCTCCAGCTCTCGCCGCTCGCCTTCTTCTGCGCCTCGTGGTATTTGCGCACGCGGCGGGCCGCCGCCTCCAGCGCCTCGCGCTGCGCGGCCGGCAGCGCCTCGAAGGCGGCCTTCAGTTCGGCCTGGGACAGCTCCAGCGCCGCCACGGAATCCGCCTGCAGCCCGTCGAAGCGCTGCGTGTACTCCAGCACGGCCGCATCGCCGCGCGCCTGCACGTCCGCCAGGATGTCGGCCACGCGCTGCTCGATGGCCGCATCGGTCTCGGCGGACCAATGCAGCCGCTCCCGGAAGGCAGCTTCGAAATCGGCACTCTCGGTATGCAGGCGGGCAGGCGTGGCTTTCATAAGTCTCTCAGGCGGATCGGAGTGGGACCGCGCTCATTCGGTTTCGGCCGACACTTCGCGCGTCTTGCGGTTGTATTTGAGGGTGATCTTGTCGAGCTCGCAGAGGTCGAAGCCCTCCCACTCGACGTTCGAGCCATCGTCCGCGAACACCACCTTGATGTCCTGGACGCAGTGCTTCGTATCGCCGAACTTGAACTTCCGCGAGGCGCCGTTGGCCAGCTGGTTGCTGCCCAGCCGGTCCTTGCCCCAGTTGTCCATTTTCGTCGGGGAGATGTACACCTCGTTGAGCGCATAGCCCGTGCGGTTGACCAGCGTGAAATCCGCGTCCGCCGCGAATGCGGCACCGCTCAAGACCAGGCCGCCGAGCAGCAGGATTTTTTGGAACATGGGGCAAGCCCTCCGATTTGAAACAAATGATGCATCAGGAAACAATTTTCCCAGCACTCGCATTTTGGCGTTTATTTTTCGGAAAACTCATCCGTACCGTGGATTTCAGCCTTTTCGCCCGGTCGCGTCGGCGAACGCATCGATGATGCGGCGCAAGGGCTCGCGCTTGAGCTTGAGGGCGGCCTGGTTCACCACGAGGTGCGAGCTGATGTCCATGATGCGCTCCACCTCCACCAGGTGGTTGGCGCGCAGCGTGCTGCCCGTGGAGACCAGGTCCACGATGGCATCGGCCAGCCCGGTGAGCGGAGCGAGCTCCATGCTGCCGTAGAGCTTGATCATGTCCACGTGCACGCCCTTGGCCGCGAAGAACTCGCGGGCGATGGTGGTGTACTTGGTGGCCACGTTGAGGCGCGCGCCCTGCTTCACCGCGCGGGCGTAGTCGAAATCCTCGCGCACCGCGACGCTCACGCGGCACTTGGCGATGCGCAGGTCCAGCGGCTGGTACAGCCCCTGGCCGCCGTGCTCGATGAGCGTGTCCTTGCCCGTGACCCCCAGGTCCGCGCCACCGTACTGCACGTAGGTGGGCACATCGGTGGCGCGCACCAGCACCACGCGCACGTCCGGCCGGTTGGTGGGCAGGATGAGCTTGCGGGATTTCTCGGGGTCTTCCAGCACCTCGATGCCGGCGGCGGCCAGCAGCGGGAGGGTCTCGTCGAAGATGCGGCCCTTGGACAGGGCCAGGGTGATCACGTCGCCCGCGTTCGTCATGCCTTCACTCTTTCGATATCGGCGCCCAGGGCGCGCAGCTTGCCTTCCATGCAGTCGTAGCCCCGATCGAGGTGGTAGATGCGGTCCACCGTGGTCTGGCCCGTGGCCACCAGGCCGGCGATCACCAGGCTGGCGGAAGCGCGCAGGTCGGTGGCCATCACGGTGGCGCCCGACAGCAACGCGCCCGTGTCGCCCAGCCCCTCGATCACCGCCACCTTGCCGTCGGCCTGGATGCGCGCGCCCAGGCGCAGCAGCTCATCGACGTGCATGAAGCGGTTCTCGAAAATGGTCTCGGTCACGCGCGAGGCGCCCTGGGCCACCACGTTGAGCGCCATGAACTGCGCCTGCATGTCGGTGGGAAACCCCGGATATTCGGTGGTGCGGAAGCTCTGTGCCCGCAACTGGCCCGCCCCCGGGCTGCGCACGCGGATGCCGCCCTCGACGGACTCCACGGTCACGCCCGCGTCGCGCAGCTTGTCGATGACGGCGTCCAGGTGGTCCGCGCGGCCGTGGCGCAGCAGCGCCTCGCCGCCCGTGGCGGCCACCGCGCACAGGAAGGTGCCGGCCTCGATGCGGTCGGCCACCACGCGGTGCGTGCAGCCGTGCAGGCGCTCCACGCCCTGCACCCGGATGCGGCTCGTGCCGTGGCCCTCGATCTGCGCGCCCATGGCGATGAGCATCTCGGCCAGGTCCACCACCTCGGGCTCCTGGGCCGCGTTCTCCAGCACCGTCTCGCCATCGGCCAGCGTGGCCGCCATGAGCAGGTTCTCGGTGCCGGTCACCGTCACCATGTCGGTGGTGATGCGGGCGCCCTGCAGCCGCGAACGGCCCTCGGGCAGCCGCGCGATCATGTAGCCGTGCTCCACCACGATCTCCGCGCCCATGGCCGACAGGCCCTTGATGTGCTGGTCCACGGGGCGCGAGCCGATGGCGCAGCCACCGGGCAGCGACACCGTGGCCTCGCCGAAGCGCGCCAGCAGCGGCCCCAGCGCCAGCACCGACGCGCGCATGGTCTTGACCAGTTCGTAGGGCGCCTCGGGCGTGGACAGCGCGCCGGCATCGATGCGCACCGTGCCGCTGCTGGCCCGGTCATCGCCCTGGGAATGCTCGGCCGCCACCCCCATGTTGCGGATGAGCTGCAGCATGGTCGCCACGTCCTGCAGGCGTGGCACGTTCAGGAGGGTGACGGGCTCGGCCGTGAGCAGCGCGGCGCACAGCTCGGGCAAGGCGGCGTTCTTGGCGCCGGAGATCGGCACGTCGCCGCTCAGGGCACGGCCGCCGCGAATCTGGAGTTGGTCCATGGCTTGTTGTTCTGGGGTCTGGAGGACGGGAGGGGCCGTTGCGGCGGATGGCGCAGCGGGAAGGAACCTGCGCTCACTCGCCGCGCGGCTGCGCGGCCCATTCGGCAGGCGTGAAGGTCTTCATGGACAGCGCATGCACCTCGTCGGTGTGCATGCGGCTGCCCAGCGTCGCGTACACCCGCTGGTGGCGCTGGATCGCACGCTTGCCCTCGAACTCCGCGGAGACGATGGTCGCGTACCAGTGGCGGCCATCACCTTCCAGCGTGAGGTGCTCGCAGGGCAGCCCCGCCCGGATCAGGTCTTTGAGTTGGTCGGCGGTCATGTCAGTGGTTCATGTGGGAGGACGGGCACCCGGCCGCACATGCGGCGCCTGGCGTGCGCGCGCCCGTGAGGGTGGTCATCAGTTCCTGATCTTGTAGCCCGTGCGCAGCAGGTGGACGGCCAGCGCGCTCACGGCCAGCCAGGCGCTGCCCACGATGGCCAGGCTCAGCCAGGGCGACGCATCGCTCTGCCCGAAGAAGCCGTACCGGAACCCGTCGATCATGTAGAAGAACGGATTCAGGTGGCTCACCGTCTGCCAGAAAGGCGGCAGCGACTGGATGGAATAGAACACGCCCGAGAGGAAGGTCATCGGCACGATGATGAAGTTCTGGAACGCCGCCATCTGGTCGAACTTGTCGGCCCAGAGCCCGGCGATCAGGCCCAGCGTGGCCAGCAGCGCGGCCCCCAGGAGCGCGAACGCGGCGATCCACAGCGGCGCGGCGAATTCCGGCCGCGCGAAGCCGAGCGTGGCGATGAACACGCCCAGCCCCACGGCCAGGCCGCGCACCACCGAAGAGCCCACGTAGGCGAAGAACCAGGACCAGTGCGACAGCGGCGTGAGCAGCACGAACACCAGGTTGCCCATGATCTTGCTCTGGATGAGGCTCGACGAGCTGTTCGCGAACGCGTTCTGCAGCACGCTCATCATCACGAGGCCGGGCACCAGGAAGGCGGTATAGCTCAGGCGGTCATAGACCTTCACGTGGTCTTCCAGCACATGGCCGAAGATCAGCAGGTAGAGCACGGCGGTGAGCACGGGCGCCGCGATGGTCTGGAAGCTCACCTTCCAGAAACGCAGCACCTCCTTGTAGAACAGGGTCTGCCAGCCGGTCATAGCCGCACCCCGCCTTCGGGCGTTTCCGCGGGCTCGTCCGCCGGAGCGGGCTCGCGGGCGGGATCGGGGTAGCGCCCTTCGGCCATGAGGCTGAGGAACACGTCCTCCAGGTCCGCCTTGCGGATCTCGACATCGTGCACGCCGACGCCCGCGGCACGCAGGCCGGAGAGGATGCGCTCGATGTCCGCCGCGTCCTGCGCGGGCAGCTGCACCACGCGGCCGGTGACACGCGCGGCGGCGGCGAGCGCCGGGGGCAGCGCGTCGTCGGTCTTGAAGCGCAGCACGTTCGTGGAGGCGGCCTGCAGCAGTTCGGACGTGGTCGAGAGCGCCACCATCCGGCCGCGCTTGAGCATGGCGATCCGATGGCAGAGCGCCTCCGCCTCTTCCAGGTAGTGGGTGGTGAGCAGCACCGTGTGGCCCGCCTTGTTGAGCCGCGCGACGAAGTGCCAGAGGGTCTGGCGCAGTTCCACATCGACCCCGGCCGTGGGTTCGTCCAGCACGATGATGGGCGGCTTGTGCACCAGCGCCTGGGCGACGAGCACGCGGCGCTTCATGCCACCCGAGAGCTGGCGCATGTTGGCGGACGCCTTGTCGGCCAGGCCCAGGTTCTCGAGCAGTTCGTCGATCCAGGCGTCGTTGTTCTTCACGCCGAAATAGCCGGACTGGATGCGCAGCGCCTCGCGCACGTTGAAGAACGGATCGAAGACGAGCTCCTGCGGCACGATGCCGAGCTTGCGGCGTGCATCGGCATAGTCGGACAGCACGTCGCTGCCCTGCACCAGCACGCGCCCGCCGGAGGCCCGGGACAGTCCCGCCAGGATGCTGATGAGCGTGGTCTTGCCCGCGCCGTTGGGCCCGAGCAGGCCGAAGAACTCGCCCTCCTCGATGTCGAGGCTCACGCCGTCGAGCGCCTGGAAGGGCCCTTTGGGCGTGTCGTAGGTCTTGGAGACAGACTGGAAGGAGACTGCGGGCATGGGAGCCGGCCATTTTACGGGTCTGGCGCGGATATGCTTGCCGACCTCGTCGATGCCACCTCGGCGGCCTCGCCCATCGCCCCCGGTCCCTGCCCTCTTCCATGCAACTGCACGACATCCAGTCCCTCTTGCTGCAAGGCGACTACCGCACACCCGCACGGCATTTCCAGGCCCTGCAGCAGGACTTCGAGAACGGCCGCATCGGCGAGCCGGAGTACCTGAGACAGGCCGCAGCGGCCTCCGTCGAGCGGCGCAGCGCAGAGCCCGCGATGCTGGCCTGGGCCAGCGAGTTTCCGGAGGACTACTTCGCCCAGTTCGCGGCGGGCAATTACTTTCTCCGCATCGGCTGGCGGGCCCGCGGCATCCAGACACGGCAGTTCACCACGGAACACCAGTTTTCGCTGATGAATGCCTATTTCCAGAAAGCGCTGCCCCACCTCTACCGGGCCATCGAACTGAGCCCCAGGCCCTATTGCGCACTGGCCATCGGCATTCACCTGGAAACCGCGGGTGGCCTGGACCTGCCCCACAGCTTCCTCGCGTTGTCGGAAAGGCATATCGAGCAATCCGTGGAGGTGTGCCTCGCGCACATGTGGGCGCTGCAGCCCAAGTGGGGCGGAGCGGACGGAGCGCTGGAGGCCTTCTTCCAGCGCATCCATGCGCTGGACTGGCCTGCAGAATCCGCCGCGGTGCTCGAAGCGGCCTACGACGGCCACCAGGCCGACATCCTCTGCTGCGAGGGCGAGACCGACAAGGCGCAAGCCTTGCTGGCCGGGAGCCGGCATGCCCGGTCTCCCCGGGTTCTGCAAAGCCTCAGCCGATACCTCCAGCAGCAGGGCCGGCATGCGGAAGCCGCCGGGCAGCTTCAAGCCGTCATCGCGCACAAGCCCGCTCCGGACCTTTATGAACGCCTGGCCACGAGCCTGGCCGCGCTCGGCCGTGACGGGGAAGCGGATGCCGCCTATGCGCAGGCGGCGCTCCTGGGAGACGGCGATGCCGCCGCCACCGCAGCCAACCGCATGCGGCCGCGCATGGGCGACCCGGCCGTGGCCGCCGAGGCGGTGCGCTGGTGCGAACTGGGGGCGGAGCAATTCAGCGGACACGCGATGTTCGAGCGCGGCTGCCACTTCTCGCTCGGCCTGGGAACGCCCAAGGATGCCGAGGCAGCCGTGCCCTACTGGGAAAGCGCGCTGGCATGGGGCTCCCGCGCTGCCATCTGGAATGCCGTGCTGGCGTACTGGCAGGGAAAGGGCAGCATTCCCAGGGACTTCGCCAAGGCTCGCCGCTATGCGGCCCAGGGCGCCGCCATGGAATGCGTGGACTCCACCTCGGTCTATGGCGTCCTGCTGTACCGCGGCCAGGGAGGGCCCGTGGATTTCAACGCCGCGCTCGAGCATCTGTACAACGCGGCATGCGAGGACGATGTGCTGGCGATCAGCTACCTGATCAGGGCCCTGTGGTTCGGGCACGGAACCGACGTCGATCGCGCCGCCGCCCGGAAATGGCTGGCCGCGCTCCGCAAGCACGGGAAAAAGGATGACGTGGCGAGCGTGATGGAGGACATCTTCAGCCTGTCGGGCTGGCTGAAGAGCTTCTGGCGCCAGTGGCAGGAGCGCTCGAACGCCGCGCGCTGAGGCGCGCGTTCAGTTCAATCGGCCGCCGCGGCCACCGCCGGGCTGGCCAGCAGTTCCGCCACCCCGTACAGCCCGGCCAGCTTGGCCAGGCCCGAGGGCAGGTCTTTCACTTCGAAGCGCCGGTTCTCCAGCAGCGCGGCGCGGCGGCATTCGAGCAGGACCGCCAGGGCCGACGAGTCGAAGGTGGCGAGCGGCGCGGCGTCCACGACGAGGATCTCGTCGCGGTGCGCCTTGAGCCCCTGCAGCAGCATGCGCAGGCAGGCCTCGGCCTGCCGGTGCGTCAGCTCGGTGGGTAGGACCAGCATGGCGGACGCCCCGTGGATGCGTCAGCCCGCCTTGCCGGAGCCGGCGGCGTTGGCCTTGTTGCGTGCCGCCAGGGATTCGATGAGGCCATCGATGCCCTTGGCGTTGATCTCCTGGGCGAACTGCGTGCGGTAGGTCTCGACCAGCCACACGCCCATCACGTTCAGGTTGTAGATCTTCCAGCCGGCACCATCCCCGGGGGTCTTTTCCAGGCGGTAGTCGAGCTGGATCGGGTCGCCACGGCCCAGGATCTCGGAGCGCACGAGCACGTCCTTGTCGTCGGGGCCGGCACGCAGGGGCTTGACCTGGATCGACAGGTCATTGACCTGACTGAGGGCACCCGAGTAGGTGCGCACGAGCAGCGACTTGAATTCGTCCTGCAGGCGCGCCTGCTGCTGCGGCGTCGCCTGGCGCCAGGCCGGGCCCACCGCGGCGGCCGTCATGCGGCGGAAGTTCACGTGCGGCAGGATGACCTTGTCCACCAGCGCGGTGATCTTGTTGATGTCGCCCGACTTGATGCTCTTGTCGCTGCGCACCGTGTTCAGCACGTCGGTGGACAGGCGCTTGACCAGTTCGTCGGGCGCTTCGTCTGCAGCCAGGGCCGCCACCGGCATGCCCATCCACAGAACGGCGGCAGTGCAAAGGGCAGCCTGGCCCAGGGTACGTCGGCTCATCGTCATATCGGTTTCCTTTCTGAAGGGGCGTCCCCGGCGGGGCGCTCCATGTCATGTTCGATTGTGGGCGGGGGTGCGGCCCCCCATGCGTCTGCCCGGTGCACGGATGCAAGCAACTGCAACGCCGCTGGGGGCTCCGCCTCGGCCCTCAGGGCTTCGGCTCTTCGGGCAGCTTGCCGGCATCCTGGTCGTAGCGTTCCTCGCTGCGCCGGTCCGTCTGCACTGCCTGGTTGCGCACCTGCAGGTAGGCGTCGCGGGTGAAGCTGTACTTGTCGAGCGCAGCGCTGTCCAGCACCGAGCTCGCACGCAGCAGGTTGGCCCGCGTGTTCACCGCGCTCAGGGCATAGAGGGCGTTGCGGTCGGACACGGGATCGACGTAGGTGATCAGGTTGCCCTTGGCATCCACCGGCAGGGCCACCGTGTCGCGCACGGTGGACGGGCCCAGGAACGGCAGCACGAGGTACGGCCCCGTGGGCACGCCCCAGCGGCCGAGCGTGAGGCCGAAATCCTGCTTCGAGCGCTCGATGCGCATCTCGGTGGCGACGTCGAACAGGCCACCGATGCCGAACACGGTGTTCGCGCTGAAGCGCGCGATGCTGTTGAGCGCGCCTTCGCCGCGCAGCTGCAGCGCATTGTTCACGAAGGACCACAGGTCGCCGAGGTTGGCGAAGAAGTTGCTCACGCCGGTGCGCACCAGGCGCGGGGTGACCTCGGTATAGGCGGTGGCGACGGGCCGCAGCAGCACGTCGTCCACCTTGTCGTTGAACCGGGTCATGCCGCGGTTGTAGGGCTCGAACGGATCGCGCGGGTTGGCGTCGGGTCCGGTCGCGCAGCCGGCCAGCAGGCAGGCCACGGCCAGCGCGCAGGCACTGCCGCGCAGGGACCGGACCCGGAGAGCTTGGGATTTGGTGGTCATCATTGTTGTCGTCATTTCTTGGAGCCGCCCGCGGAGGCCCCGCCGCCGCCCTCTTCGGCCTTGCCGTAGAGGAACTGGCCGATGAGGTTTTCCAGCACCACGGCGGACTGCGTGGACGTGATGCGGTCGCCCTCGGCGAGGTTCTTTTCGTCGGCACCCGCCTGGATGCCGATGTACTGGTCTCCCAGCAGGCCGCTGGTGAGGATCTTGAGCGAGCTGTCCTTGGGGAAGGCGTAGCGCTTGTCCATCTCCAGCGTCACCTGGGCCTGGAACGTCTTGTCGTCGAAGGTGATGGAGTTCACCCGGCCCACCACCACGCCGGCGCTGCGCACCGCGGACTGGGGCTTGAGCCCGCCGATGTTGTCGAAGAGCGCGGTGACGTGGTAGCCGGACTGCCACTGCACGCGCAGCAGGTTGGCCGACTGCAGGGCGAGGAAGAGCAGGGCCGCACCGCCGAGGAGGACGAAGAGGCCGACCCAGACGTCGTTCTTGGAATGCTGCATGGTGTTTTTCTCTCTGAAGGGTTCTTGGACGCCGGCCGCGTCAGATGCTGAACATCCAGGCCGTGAGCAGGAAATCCAGCCCCAGCACCGTGAGCGAGGCCATCACCACGGTGCGGGTGGTGGCACGGGACACGCCCTCGGGCGTGGGCTTGGCGATGTAGCCCTGCAGCAACGCGATGAAGGTGACCGTGACGCCGAAGACGAAGCTCTTGAGCACGCCGTTGCCCACGTCCGCCCACACGTCCACCCCGCTCTGCATCTGGCCCCAGAAGGCGCCGCTGTCCACGCCGAGCATGACCACGCCGACGAT
Source organism: Acidovorax sacchari (assembly GCF_042847045.1). Classification (NCBI taxonomy): domain Bacteria; kingdom Pseudomonadati; phylum Pseudomonadota; class Betaproteobacteria; order Burkholderiales; family Comamonadaceae; genus Acidovorax; species Acidovorax sacchari. The sequence goes on along the minus strand of NZ_AP035783.1, from coordinate 1,149,400 downwards.
CCAGCCGCCGATCACGCCCACCGCGCTGAACACCGCGGCCAGCAGCGGCATGGCGATCACCCCGGCCCAGAAGCGCGGGGCCAGGATACGGCGCACCGGGTCCACGGCCATCATTTCCATGGCCGAGAGCTGCTCGCCCGCGCGCATCAGGCCGATCTCCGCCGTGAGCGAGGTACCCGCGCGGCCCGCGAACAGCAGCGCGGAGACGACGGGGCCGAGCTCGCGCACCAGCGACAGCGCCACGAGCAGCCCCAGCGCCTGCGCGGAGCCGTAGCGCTGCAGCGTGTAGTAGCCCTGCAGGCCCAGCACGAAGCCCACGAACAGGCCCGATACGGAAATGATGGACAGCGAATAGTTGCCCAGGAAGTGCAACTGGTCGCGCACCAGCCCGAAGCGCTGCAGCGTCGGGCCGATCAGGCCGGCCAAGCGCACGAACAGCCGCGCCGCGCGGCCCATGTCCGCCAGCAGGCTGCGCGTGGCGAAGCCGACGTCGGAAGGTTTCCACCAGCTCATCGCTCGCCTCCGCCCGGGCCGGCCAGCGGCCCGAAATCGTCGGCCACGGAAGGACCGGGGTAATGGAACGGCACCGGCCCGGTGGGCAGTGCATGCACGAACTGGTGCACCAGCGGATCGGTGCTGGCGCGCACCTCGTCGGGCGAGCCCTGCGCGGCGACCACGCCCGGCCCGAGGATGACCACGTGGTCGGCCACGCGGAAGGTCTCCTCCACGTCGTGGGACACGACCAGCGTGGTCAGGCCCATGGCGTCGTTGAGCTGCCGGATCAGTTGGGCGGCCGTGCCGAGCGAGATGGGATCGAGCCCGGCGAAGGGTTCGTCGTAGAGGATCAGTTCCGGGTCGAGCGCGACGGCCCGCGCCAGCGCCACGCGCCGTGCCATGCCGCCCGAGATCTGGCTGGGCATGAGATCGCGTGCGCCCCGCAGGCCCACGGCCTGCAGTTTCATGAGCACGATGTCGCGCACCAGCGCCTCGGACAGGTCGGTGTGCTCGCGCAGCGGGAAGGCCACGTTCTCGAACACGCTCATGTCGGTGAAGAGCGCCCCGAACTGGAACAGCATGCCCATGCGGCGGCGCGCGGCGTAGAGCTGCTGGGCATCCATGCGCGCCACGTCCTGGCCGTTCACCAGGACCTCGCCCTGCTGCGCGAGATGCTGGCCGCCGATGAGGCGCAGCACCGTGGTCTTGCCCCCGCCGGAGGCGCCCATGAGCGCGGTCACCTTGCCGCGCGGAATGCGCAGCGAGACATCGCGCAGGATCGGGCGCTCGCCATACGAGAACGTGACGTTGCGCAGTTCGACCAGGGGGGTTTCGGACATGCGGAGGGCGTTGGAAGTATCGGTTGGGGACGTAATTGTCGCGGCTGCGGACGTGGGCGATGCGAGCGATGGTAACGCAAACATACATGCATGCATGTTTGCTGAAACGTCCGTCAGTTCTCTGCTACTTTTTTCGAAGCATACTTTTCATATGTGACGAGCAAAAAAAGCGCCACGAAGCCATATTCTCCCGCCGCCGGCAAGCCCTTTCACAGCATGCTGCGAAGGAATGCCTGGGTTCGCGCATGTCGCGGATTCGCAAAGAACTCCGCCGACGGCGCGGCTTCGATGATCTCTCCCTGGTCCATGAAGACCACGCGGTGGGCCACCTCGCGCGCGAACCCCATCTCGTGCGTGACCACCAGCATGGTCATGCGCTCCTGGGCCAGCGCGCGCATGGTGCGCAGCACCTCGCCGGTCAGTTCCGGATCGAGCGCCGAGGTGGGCTCGTCGAACAGCAGGATGTCCGGCTCCATGGCCAGCGCGCGGGCGATGGCCACGCGCTGCTTCTGCCCGCCCGAGAGCCGGCCGGGATAGCTGTCCTGCTTCTCCAGCAGCCCGACCTTGGCCAGCAGCGCCTGCGCGGGCGGCACGGCGGCCTGCCGGGCCACGCCCTTGACCACCATGGGCGCCTCGATGACGTTCTCCAGCACGGTGAGGTGCGGGAACAGGTTGAACGACTGGAACACCATGCCCATGCGGCGGCCGATGCGGCGCACCTCGGCATCGGGCACGTAGCGGCAGTGGCCGGCGGCATCGGTGGTCGCGAGCGTGTCGCCTTCGATGGCGATGTGGCCGCGGTCGATGGTCTCCAGGTGGTTCAGGCAGCGCAGGAAGGTGCTCTTGCCCGAGCCCGAGGGGCCGATCACGGCCACGGTCTCGCCGCGGCCGAGCGTGAGCGACACGTCCCGCAGCACCGGCAGGCCGCCGAAGGCCTTGTGCAGGCCCCGCGCCTCGATCATGGGCACGGCGGCAGAGAGATCAGGCGTCATGGCGGGCATAGCGTCGCTCCAGGCGCTGGAAGCCCCAGGTCAGCACCAGGGTCATCACGAGATAGAAGGCGGCGGCCACGAGGAAGGGCGTGGTCGTGAAATCGCGCTGCACGATGCCGCGCGCGGCGCGCAGCAGGTCGTTCAGGGCCAGCACGTAGATGAGCGAGGTGTCCTTGACCAGCGTGATGGTCTCGTTGCTCATGGGTGGCAGGATGCGGCGCACCATCTGCGGCAGCACGATGCGCCGCATGGTCTGCCCGTACGTCATGCCCAGCACCTTGGCGGCCTCGTACTGGCCGCGGTCGATCGACTGGATGCCGGCGCGGAAGATCTCCGCGAAATACGCCGCGTAGTTCAGCGCGAACGCCACCACCGCCGCGGGGAAATCCGGCAGCCGCACGCCGATCACCGGCACGAACGGCAGCGCGAAATAGATGAACAGCATCTGCAGCATCAGCGGCGTGCCGCGCATCAGCCAGATGTAGCCGTTGACCAGCCCCGACAGCAGCCCCCAGCGCGACACCCGCGCCAGCGCCAGCGCCAGCCCCAGCGGCACCGCCAGCACCAGCGTGATCGCGAAAAGCTTCAGCGTGACCGTCGCGCCCTGCGCCAGCGGCCCCAGAAGTGAAAGAACGTAATCCATCTATCTGCTACGGAATCTGTTGTCGGCAGTGCAGCGTCCGGCACCGCCCAAGGCGCATGCAACCGGCGCGGCCCGATACCAGCAGCAGCCGCGCAAGGGCCGCCCCGCCGCGCCGGCTGCGTCCCCCTTCCCGCATCGCGCAGCGATGCGAGAGAAGGGGGAAGGCGCGCAGCGCCTCAGGGGGATGAACGCCGTTATTTAATGATGTTCTTGCCAAACCACTGCGTGGCGATCGTGGCCGCGGCACCGTCCTGCTTCATGTCGGCCAGCGCCTTGTCGAGGCGGCCCTGCAGCGCGGTGTCGTCCTTGCGCACGCCCACGCCGTATTCCTCGGTACCGAAATGCTCGTCCAGCACGGCGTAGTCCTGCGGCTTCTTGGCGACGTAGTAGCGGCCCACCACCTCGTCCACCACCACGGCTTCCAGGCGGCCGGTGGAGAGGTCCATGAGCGCGGTCACGTTGTCGCCGAAGGTCTTGAATTCCTTGAACGACTTGAAGACGGCTTCGTCCTTCTTGACCGCATCCACGGCACTGCTGCCCTCCTGCGCGCCGACGACCTTGCCGGCGAGGTCGGCCTTGGTCTTGATCGGGGAGCTGGCGGCCACGACGACGATCTGGTGGTTCTCCATGTAGGGCGCGGTGAAGGCGATGTTCTGCTTGCGCTCTTCGGTGATCGTGAGGCCGTTCCAGAGCGCGTCCACGCGCTTGCCCGACAGTTCGGCCTCCTTGGCGCTCCAGTCGATCGGCTTGAACTCCACCTCCACGCCCATGCGCTTGGCGGCCTCGCGGGCCATGTCGATGTCGAAGCCCACGAGCTGGTTCTTGTCGTCGCGGAAGCCCATCGGCGGGAAGTTGTCGTCCAGGCCGATCACGATCTTCGTGACGGCGGCGGGGGGCGTGGCGGGGGTGGAGGCGACCGGCTGGGCGCTGTCGTTCTTGCCGCAGGCGGCAAGCAGGGCACCGAGGGACACCAGGGCGATGGCGGCGATCTTCTTCATGGCAATGGCAACGAAAAGCCGGCCCGCAGGCCGGCATGGAGCGAAAAAGGGTGAAGGGAAAGGCAGGCCGGCAACAGCGCACGGGGCCTGCACCGGAACGGCAGGCGGGCACGCGTGGCGGCACGGAACCAGCCCGTATTGTCCCCGATCGCTCGCATCGGCTCCTGCACGGCGCGCAACCTGTGCTGCCGTGTGCGCGGACAAAAGCGCACACGCCCCGGATGGACCTGCTTGAATTGCCATCAAGAAGATAGCAAAACCCCGCGCATTCCCCCATGAAAAACGGCGCCCGGGGGCGCCGTCGGCATGCCGGGCGGCCCATTGGCGGGTGCCCGGCACGGGTGCTGCGCGTCAGCGCGGCAGGTCGGAGTAACCCATCAGGAACTCGTCCACCGCCCGCGCGGCCTGGCGGCCTTCGCGGATGGCCCACACCACCAGGGACTGGCCGCGGCGCATGTCGCCGGCCGCGAACACCTTGGGCACGTTGGTCGCATAGCCACCGGTGAACTCTGTCGTGGCGCGGGCGTTGCCGCGCGCGTCCTTCTCGACGCCGAAGGCCTCCAGCACCGGCGACACGGGGCTCACGAAGCCCATGGCCAGCAGCACGAGGTCGGCCTTGAGCGTCTGCTCGGACCCGGCCACCTCGACCATCTTGCCGTCCTTCCACTCCACGCGCACGGTCTTCAGGCCCGTGACCTTGCCCTTCTCGCCGATGAATTCCTTCGTGGCGATGGCGAACTCGCGCTCGCAGCCCTCTTCGTGGCTGGAGCTGGTGCGCAGCTTGTAGGGCCAGTAGGGCCAGGTGAGGGGCCTGTTCTCGACCTCGGGCGGCTGGGGCATCAGCTCGAACTGCGTCACGCTCGCGGCGCCGTGGCGGTTGCTCGTGCCCACGCAGTCGCTGCCCGTGTCGCCGCCGCCGATCACGATGACGTGCTTGCCGTCGGCGCGCAGCTGGCCCTTGAGCTTGTCGCCCGCGTTCACCTTGTTCTGCTGGGGCAGGAATTCCATCGCGAAATGCACGCCATCCAGTTCGCGGCCCGGCACGGGCAGGTCGCGGCTCTGCTCTGCGCCGCCAGCCAGCAGCACGGCATCGAACTCCTGCTGCAGTTGCTCGGGCGTCACCGTTTCCTTGGCCCAGTTGGTGACCTTGGAGCCCTTGCCCAGGCCGTCCTTGGCCGCGCCGACGAGGACACCGGTACGGATCTGCACGCCTTCGGCCTTCATCTGCTCGGCGCGGCGGTCGATGTGCGACTTCTCCATCTTGAAGTCGGGAATGCCGTAGCGCAGCAGGCCGCCGATGCGGTCGTTCTTCTCGAAGAGCGTCACGTCGTGGCCGGCACGCGCGAGCTGCTGGGCGGCCGCCATGCCCGCGGGGCCGGAGCCCACCACGGCCACCTTCTTGCCGGTCTTGTGCCTGGCCGGGCGCGGCTGCACCCAGCCTTCGGCCCAGGCGCGGTCGATGATGGCGTGCTCGATGGACTTGATGCCCACCGGGTCGTCATTCACGTTCAGCACGCAGGCGGCCTCGCAGGGCGCGGGGCAGATGCGGCCGGTGAACTCGGGGAAGTTGTTGGTCGAGTCCAGCACGGCCCAGGCGCTCTTCCAGTCCTGCTGGTAGACCAGATCGTTGAAGTCCGGAATGATGTTGTTGACCGGGCAGCCGTTGTTGCAGAACGGCGTGCCGCAGTCCATGCAGCGCGCGCCCTGCAGCTTGGCCTGCGCTTCGTCGAGGCCGATGACGAATTCCTTGTAGTGCTTCAGGCGCTCGGCGACGGGCTTGTAGCCCTCCTCGATGCGCTCGTATTCCATGAAGCCGGTGGTCTTTCCCATGATTGCGTGTCCTGTCGTTGTGGGGTGCGAAGCAGTGCGTCGTCGGTGCGTGCGGCCTTACTTGGCCGGCACCGCGGCGCGCGCCTTCTCCTGCTCGGGGGCGGCCACCGGCGGGGTGGGCGGCTCCTGCAGCGCCTTGCGTTCGTGGATCTCGGACAGCGCGCGCTTGTACTCCGTGGGGAACACCTTCACGAACTTCGCCCGCGAGGCCGCCCAGTTGTCGAGCAGCTCGCGCGCACGCTTGCTGCCGGTCCAGCGGTTGTGGTCCTCCAGCATCTTCTTGAGCTGCGCCTCGTCGGTCTGGCCGCGGTGCCAGATGCCGGCGTGGGTGGTCGCCATCTGCTCGTCGGAGGGCAGGATGCGGTCCAGCGTGACCATCGACAGGTTGCAGCGCGTGTGGAACAGGCCGTCCTCGTCATAGACGTACGCCACGCCGCCGCTCATGCCGGCCGCGAAGTTGCGGCCCGTCTTGCCGAGCACCACCACCGTGCCGCCCGTCATGTATTCGCAGCCGTGGTCGCCCGTGCCCTCCACCACCGCGGAGGCGCCCGAAAGGCGCACCGCGAAGCGCTCGCCCGCCACGCCGCCGAAGAAGGCTTCGCCGGTCGTGGCACCGTACATCACCGTGTTGCCCACGATGGTGTTGCGCGTGGTGTCGCCGCGGAAGTCGATGCTCGGGCGCACGATCACGCGGCCGCCCGAGAGGCCCTTGCCGGTGTAGTCGTTGGCGTCGCCGATCAGGTAGAGCGTGATGCCGCGCGTGAGGAAGGCGCCGAACGACTGGCCGCCCGTGCCTTCGAGCTGGATGCGGATGGTGTCGTCGGGCAGGCCTTCCGGGTGCTCGCGCGTCACCGCGCCCGAGAGCATCGCGCCCACGGAACGGTTCACGTTGCGCGCCACCTCGATGAACTGCACGCGCTCGCCCTTCTCGATCGCGGGCCGGCTGCGCTCGATGAGCTTGCGGTCCAGCGTGTTGCCGATGTTGTGGTCCTGCGTGTCCACGTGGAAGCGCGGCACGTCGGCGGGCACCTGCGGCTGGGCGAACAGGCGGCCGAAATCGAGGCCGCGCGCCTTCCAGTGCGCGATGCCGGCGCGCATGTCGAGCAGGTCGGTGCGGCCGATCAGGTCGTCGAACCTGGCGATGCCCAGCTGCGCCATGATCTGGCGCACTTCCTCGGCGACGAAGAAGAAGTAGTTGACCACGTGCTCGGGCTTGCCCGAGAATTTCTGGCGCAGCACCGGGTCCTGCGTGGCCACGCCCACCGGGCAGGTGTTCAGGTGGCACTTGCGCATCATGATGCAGCCCTCGACCACCAGCGGGGCGGTGGCGAAGCCGAACTCGTCGGCGCCCAGCAGCGCGCCGATGGCGACGTCGCGGCCCGTCTTCATCTGGCCGTCGGCCTGCACGCGGATGCGGCCGCGCAGCCGGTTGAGCACCAGGGTCTGCTGGGTCTCGGCCAGGCCGATCTCCCAGGGCGAGCCCGCGTGCTTGATGGACGACCACGGCGAGGCGCCCGTGCCGCCGTCATGGCCGGCGATCACCACGTGGTCGCTCTTGCACTTGGCCACGCCGGCCGCGATCGTGCCCACGCCCACTTCGGAGACCAGCTTGACCGAGATGTCGGCATGCGGCGCCACGTTCTTCAGGTCGTGGATCAGCTGCGCCAAGTCTTCGATCGAGTAGATGTCATGGTGCGGCGGCGGAGAGATCAGGCCCACGCCCGGCACGCTGTGGCGCAGCTTGCCGATGTAGTCGGATACCTTGCCGCCGGGCAGCTGGCCGCCCTCGCCGGGCTTGGCGCCCTGGGCCATCTTGATCTGGATCTGGTCGGCCGACGACAGGTATTCGGCCGTGACGCCGAAGCGGCCCGAAGCCACCTGCTTGATGCGCGAGCGCAGCGAATCGCCGTCCTGCAGCGGCAGGTCCACCTCGACGTTGGCGGCGCCGATCACGGTCTTGAGCGTGTCGCCCTGCCTGATCGGGATGCCCTTGAGCTCCTGCCGGTAGCGCGCGGCATCCTCGCCGCCCTCGCCCGTGTTGCTCTTGCCGCCGATGCGGTTCATCGCCACGGCCAGCGTGGCGTGCGCCTCGGTGGAGATGGAGCCCAGCGACATCGCGCCGGTGGCGAAGCGCTTGACGATCTCCTTGGCCGGCTCGACCTGCTCCACGGGGATGGCCTTGGCCGGGTCGAACTTGAACTCGAACAGGCCGCGCAGCGTCATGTGGCGGCGGCTCTGGTCGTTGATGATCTGCGCGTATTCCTTGTACGTGTTCCAGTTGTTGGCACGCGTGGAATGCTGCAGCTTGGCAATGGCGTCAGGGCTCCACATGTGCTCCTCGCCGCGCGCACGCCAGGCGTACTCGCCGCCCGCGTCCAGCATGGTTTCCAGCACCGGGTCGTCGCCGAACGCGGCCTTGTGCATGCGGATGGCCTCTTCGGCGATCTCGAACACGCCGATGCCCTCCACGCGGCTGGCCGTGCCGGTGAAGTACTTGGCGATGGTGTCGGTGTTCAGGCCGATGGCCTCGAACAGCTGCGCGCCGCAGTAGCTCATGTACGTGGACACGCCCATCTTGGACATGATCTTCGACAGGCCCTTGCCGATCGCCTTCACGTAGTTGTAGATGGCCTTCTCCGGCGACAGGTCGCCGGACATGTCCTTGTGCATGTCGGCCAGCGTCTCCATGGCCAGGTAGGGGTGCACGGCCTCGGCGCCGTAGCCCGCGAGCACGGCGAAGTGGTGCACCTCGCGCGCCGTGCCGGTTTCCACCACCAGGCCCGCCGTGGTGCGCAGGCCCTCGCGCACCAGGTGCTGGTGGATGGCCGACAGCGCCAGCAGCGCGGGGATCGCCACCTGCGTCGCGCTCACGGCGCGGTCGCTGATGATGAGGATGTTGGCGCCGCCCTTGATCGCGTCCACGGCCTGCGCGCACAGCGAGGCCAGCTTGGCCTCCACGCCCTCGCGGCCCCAGGCCAGCGGGTAGGTGATGTCGATCACCGCGCTCTTGAACTTGCCCTGCGTGTGCTGCTCGATGTCGCGCAGCTTGGCCATGCCGGCGAAGTCCAGCACCGGCTGGCCCACTTCGAGGCGCATCGGCGGGTTGACCTGGTTGATGTCCAGCAGGTTGGGCTTCGGCCCGATGAAGCTCACGAGCGACATCACGATCGCCTCGCGGATCGGGTCGATCGGCGGGTTGGTCACCTGCGCGAAGAGCTGCTTGAAGTAGTTGTAGAGCGGCTTGTTCTTGCCCGAGAGCACGGCCAGCGGGCTGTCGTTGCCCATGGAGCCGATGCCCTCCTCCCCGTTCTTCGCCATCGGGGCCATCAGGAACTTGATGTCCTCCTGCGTGTAGCCGAAGGCCTGCTGGCGGTCCAGCAGCGGCAGCTCGGCCGGCAGCGGCGCGACCGGCACGTCGCTGCCGACGCTGTCGAGCTTGATGCGCAGGTTCTCGATCCACTGCTTGTAGGGCTTGGTGTTGACGATGTTGGCCTTGAGCTCGTCGTCGTCGATCATGCGACCCTGCTCCAGGTCGATCAGGAGCATCTTGCCGGGCTGCAGGCGCCACTTGCGCACGATCTTGTTCTCGGGCACGGGCAGCACGCCGGACTCGGAGGCCAGGATCACGATGTCGTCGTCGGTCACGCAGTAGCGCGAGGGGCGCAGGCCGTTGCGGTCCAGCGTGGCGCCGATCTGGCGGCCGTCGGTGAACACGATGGAGGCCGGGCCGTCCCAGGGCTCCATCATCGCGGCGTGGTATTCATAGAAGGCGCGGCGCCGGCCATCCATGGTGGCGTGCTGCTCCCACGGCTCGGGGATCATCATCATCACGGCCTGGCTGATCGGGTAGCCGGCCATGGTCAGCAGTTCGAGGCAGTTGTCGAACGTGGCGGTGTCGGACTGGTCCGCGAAGCTGATCGGGTAGAGCTTCTTCAGGTCCGGGCCCAGCACGGGCGAGGCCATCACGCCTTCGCGGGCGCGCATCCAGTTGTAGTTGCCCTTGACGGTGTTGATCTCGCCGTTGTGCGCCACGTAGCGGTACGGGTGGGCGAGCGGCCACTCGGGGAAGGTGTTGGTGGAGAAGCGCTGGTGCACGAGGCCGATGGCCGAGACGCAGCGCGGGTCCTGCAGGTCGAGGTAGTAGGTGCCCACCTGGTCGGCCAGCAGCAGGCCCTTGTAGACCACGGTGCGGCTGGACATGCTGGGAACGTAGTATTCCTTGCTGTGCTTGAGCTTCAGGCTCTGGATGGCGGCGCTGGCCGTCTTGCGGATCACGTAGAGCTTGCGTTCCAGGGCATCCTGCACGATCACGTCGTTGCCGCGGCCGATGAACACCTGGCGCAGGATGGGCTCCTTGGTGCGCACGGTGGGCGACATCGGCATCTCGACGTTCACCGGCACGTCGCGCCAGCCCAGCAGCACCTGGCCCTCGGCCTTGATGGCGCGCTCCATCTCCTGCTCGCAGGCCAGGCGCGATGCGTGCTCCTTGGGCAGGAAGATCATGCCCACGCCGTATTCGCCGGCGGGCGGCAGGGTGACGCCCTGGCGGGCCATCTCTTCGCGGTAGAGCGCGTCCGGGATCTGGATCAGGATGCCGGCACCGTCGCCCATCAGCTTGTCGGCACCCACGGCGCCGCGGTGGTCGATGTTCTCGAGGATCTTCAGCGCCTGGGTGACGATGTCGTGGCGCTTCTCGCCCTTGATGTGGGCCACGAAGCCGAGGCCGCACGCATCGTGCTCGTTGGCGGATGCATACAAACCGTGCTGTTGCAGGTGCTGGATTTCGGCGGCCGTCGTCATGGCGCACTCCTCAAGAAAAATCGCGGGGAGCCCGAGCGTATTGCATGACGTTATGCGGAGCAAGCATTTTAAATTAGGGTCAGATACGCAATATTCTTTCCATGCGATTCATCAACATTTAATAAGGGACACATCAGAGTTCGCAAACGGGGTATACACATGCCTGCGGTCAGCCCTCGGGAGGCAGAAGGCGCTTGCGCGGGCGCCCTGCCTGCGCCTTTGTCACCCGGCGCGCCGTCTGGGACTGCAGCGCTGCGGCGAATTCCGCATCGCCGAGCGCCCATCCCGACAGCGTCGCATCGGTAATGCGCTTGCAGTCCTGCGCGGAGAGTCCGGCGTGCACCAGCGCGCCATAGGCAGCCTCGCGCGCGAAAGGGGTGTTCCCCAAGGCCCAGTAGAGCGCGTGCGGCGTCACCAGCCGGTCGGGCCGCAGGCCCAGAGCATGCGCATGGCTGGACCAGGGGTACTCCGCGGGATCGGCCACCAGGCCGGCGCGCACCGGGTTCAGGTCGATATAGGCCATGCAGGCCAGCAGGTAGCGCGCAGGATCGAGCACGGTGGAGCGGTAGCGCCCTTCCCACAGCGTTCCCGTGCGCCCGTGGCGCTGGTTGAAGGCGCGCACGTAGCGGCGGCCCACGGCCTGCATCAGCAGCGGCAGGCCCTCGGCCGTGCGTGGCGTGGCCAGCAGATGGAAGTGGTTGTCCATGAGCACGTAGGCGTGGACCGCCACGTCGAAGGCACGCGCCTGGTCGGCGAGCGATTCGAGCAGCATCTCGCGGTCCTGCCGGTCCACGAAGACCGTCTGCCGGTTGTTGCCCCGGTGAATGACGTGGTGCGGGTAGCCTGGAAGGGTCAGGCGGGGAAGGCGGGCCATGGTCGGGCGCGGATGGAGCAGTCGGGCCGCGATATTAGACCCGCCGCGGACGGCCGCCCTGTCGCGGCAGCGTGGGAGGAGTGCCCACGGGCGGCACAGTACCGCGTCGAGACCGCACCAGGCCCACGCAGGGCACAGGAATCCGGGACAACGCGTCCGGAAAACGTTCCGGACTGTTGCCCCGGCTCAGGACGAGACGTCCTGGGCAGCCGCCCTGCCCTCGTCCACGTTGGCGCCTTCGTCGGCCGCCAGGCCGAACCGCGGCCCAAGGTCCCGCTCCAGCCCGAACTCGGCGAGGATCGCACGCAGCCGCTCGGCCGCGCTGCGCTTGCGCTGGCCGGTATGCCGCGCCACGATCAGCTCGTTCTTCATGCTGTGCTCCCAGCCCACCAGCTCCGTCACCGTGACCTGGTAGCCACTGGCTTCCAGGTACAGGCAGCGCAGCACATTGGTCAACTGGCTGCCCAGCTCGCGCGTGTGCAGCGGATGGCGCCACAGCTCGGCCAGGGGTGTACGCGCCAGGGCCAGGGCCTTGTTCTGCCGCAGGCACGCCGCAACCTCGGCCTGGCAGCACGGCACCAGCACCATGGCGCGCGCCTGCTTGGCCAGCCCGAAGGCGATCGCGTCATCCGTGGCGGTATCGCAGGCGTGCAGCGCCGTCACCACGTCGAAGCGCGCAGGCAGTGCATCGGCCTGCATGGAGTCGGCCACGCTCAGGGCCAGGAACGACATGCGGTCGAAGCCCAGGCGCTGCGCCAGCGCCTGCGAGCGCTCCACCAGCTCGGCACGCGTCTCGATGCCGTAGATGTGGCCCCGGCCCAGTTCGCGAAAGAACAGGTCGTAGAGGATGAAGCCCAGGTACGACTTGCCCGCGCCGTGGTCCGCCAGCGTGGGGGCCTGCCCGTCCTGCGCGAACTCGCGCAGCAGGGGTTCGATGAACTGGAACAGGTGGTACACCTGCTTGAGCTTGCGGCGCGAATCCTGGTTGAGCCGGCCTTCGCGCGTGAGGATGTGCAGTTCCTTGAGCAGTTCCACGGACTGGCCGGGGCGCAGCTCCTGCAGCACCTGGGCGTCCGCACCCACGCCTGCACCGCCGCGTGCCGCCGGGGCCTTCGGTGCCTGCGCGGCCATCCGTGCGGTCTTCTTCATGCCCCGCTCCGGGCGCCACCGTGCGCCACCGGGCAGCGCGGCCCGACGTCGAGCGCCGCCCAGCCGTCCGCGCCCAGTTCCTCGAGCACCTCGATGTTGCGTTCGAAGATCGCTTCTGCCTCGGGGAAAGCCTCCACGGCCCGGTCGATGCTCTCTTCGCGCAGCAGGTGCAGCGTGGGATACGGCGCCCGGTTGGTGGCGTTGCCCACGTCGTCCACGTCCGTGCCTGCGAACTGGAAGCGCGGATGGAACGACGCCACCTGCAGGATGCCGCCCAGGTCCATGGCTTCGACGAGTTCGTCGGCCAGGCCGAGGAAATCGTTGAAATCGAGGAAATCCTCCATGCAGCGCGGCGCCACCAGCAGCGTGGTGTCGCGCTGCTCGGGGGAGGCCTCGGCCAGGGCCTCCAGCTCGCGCTGCAGGTCTTCGATGAGGGCACGGGCGTCCTCGGCCTCGCTCACCACGTAGTGGATCTGGCCCTTGACGTGCACGGACTTGGCGAAGGGGCAGAGGTTCAGTCCGATCACCGCGCGCTCCAGCCAGCGGACCATGTCGTCGATCACGGTCTGGTGCATGGCGGATGCGCTCGCGGCGTCGGATGGCGGCACCGCGTCGGCGGAGGATTCGGTCATGGGGTCTTTCGGCAAGGCTGGCGCGTGTATCGGCAGGAGATCGATTTTACGGGGCCCTGCCCGCCGCCCCCAGGCGCCGCAGCCACGCTCAGGACAGCAGGCGGTGGCCCGTGAGCCGCTCGTGCTCGCGCACCGCGAAGCGGTCCGTCATGCCGGCGATGAAGTCGGCGACGATGCGGGCGTGGGGCATGCCGCCGGCACCGGGAGCCTCCTCCCGCGCTGCCACGGCGCGGTCGGCGAACCGGTGCTTCATTTCCGAAGGCCTCTCCGCATAGATGCCGAACAGGTCGCGCACCACCTGCTGGGCATGGCCGGTGGTTTCCATCACCTGCGGATGGCGGTAGAGGTTCTGGAACAGGAAGCGCTTGAGTTCGATGGACTGCGCACGCATGGCGGCACTGAAAGCCACCAGCGGCGGCATGCCGCGCACATCGTCCGCCGTGCGCGGCGCGGCCTGCGCCAGCGCAGCCTCGGTGGCGCCGATCACGTCGTACACCTGGGCACTCAGCATGCGGCGGATGGCCTCGTGCAGCAGCCGGCGCCGTGCCTGCGGCGCGGCGAGGTGCGGGTGTTCCCGCTCGGCATCGGCCCGGAACCGGTCGAACAGCGGCACATCGCGCAGCTGGGCCAGCGTGATCAGGCCGGAACGCACGCCATCGTCGATGTCATGGGCGTTGTAGGCGATCTCGTCGGCCAGGTTGCAGAGCTGCGCCTCCAGGCCGGGCTGTTCCCGGCGCAGGAACCGAGCGCCCACGCCGCCGGGCTCCGAGGCCTCCAGCCACTCGGCGTGGGCGCGCGAGCAGTGCTTGAGGATGCCCTCGCGTGTCTCGAAAGTGAGGTTCAGGCCGTCATAGTCCGGGTAGCGCTCTTCCAGCGCATCCACCACGCGCAGGCTCTGCAGGTTGTGCTCGAAACCGCCGTACGGGGCCATGCAGGCATTCAGCGCATCCTGGCCCGCGTGCCCGAAGGGCGTGTGCCCCAGGTCGTGCGCCAGCGAGATCGCCTCGACCAGGTCCTCGTTGATGCGCAGCGAGCGCGCGATGGAGCGCCCCAGTTGCGCGACTTCGAGCGAATGCGTGAGCCGGGTGCGGAACAGGTCGCCCTCGTGGTTGAGGAACACCTGGGTCTTGTACACCAGCCGGCGGAACGCGGTCGAATGCACGATACGGTCGCGGTCGCGCTGGTATTCGGTGCGCGTGGGCGCGGGCGCCTGCGGATGGCGGCGGCCGCGCGTCCGGGCGGGGTCGCTGGCATAGGGCGCGAGCGGGCCGGTGAACCGGCCCGCGGCCTCCTCCACCGCGCTCGCGCCGGACTGCCCGACTGCGCCGGGGGAATGCATGTCCGCCATCGGGCGTTCCCGCATGGTCAGCTCACGCGCAACAGGCGTCGATGACCTCGCGCACCAGCGCGTCGGGCGCGGGACGCACGGCGGCGCGGCCCGGTCCGTCGATGACGACGAAACGGATCTCGCCCCCTTCCGACTTCTTGTCCAGGCGCATGAGTTCCAGGTAGCGGCCGGCATTGTCGGCGGGGTCGAGCACGGCCCCCCGCACGGGAAGGCCGGCACGTTCGACGAGGCGGCGCAGTCGGGCGGTGAACGCCGCGTCCACCATGCCCAGCCGGCGCGACAGCTCGGCGGCCATCACCATGCCCGCCCCCACGCCCTCGCCGTGCAGCCACACGCCATAGCCCATGCCCGCCTCGATCGCGTGCCCGAAGGTATGGCCGAAGTTCAGGATGGCACGCAGGCCGGCCTCACGCTCGTCCTGCCCCACCACCCAGGCCTTGATTTCGCAGCTGCGGCGCACGGCGTGGGCCAGGGCCGCGTGGTCGCCCGCGCGCAGGGCCTCGACGTGGTCCTCGAGCCAGGCCAGGAACTCCATGTCCGCGATCGGGCCGTACTTGATGACCTCGGCCAGGCCCGCGCTCAGCTCGCGCGCGGGCAGCGTCGCCAGGGTGGCGAGGTCGCACACCACCAGCTGCGGCTGGTAGAACGCCCCGATCATGTTCTTGCCCAGCGGGTGGTTGATGGCCGTCTTGCCGCCCACCGAAGAATCCACCTGCGCAAGCAGGGTCGTCGGCACCTGCACGAAGGGCACGCCACGCATGTAGCTCGCGGCCGCGAAGCCGGTCATGTCGCCCACCACACCGCCGCCCAGCGCGAACAGCACGGTCTTGCGGTCGCAGCCGTGCGACAGCAGCGTATCGAAAATGCGGTTCAGCGTCGGCCAGTCCTTGTGCTCTTCACCGTCGGGCAGCACGGCCAGGACGACCTCGGCATAGTGCGCGGACAGCGCTGCGCGCAGGGTTTCGGCGTAGAGCGGCGCGACAGTCTCGTTGGTCACGACCAGCGCGCAGGCGGCCCTGGGCAGTGCGCCATAGGTCCGGGCATCGCCCAGCAGGCCCGCGCCGATCTCGATCCCGTAGCTCCGGTCGCCCAGCGCGATCTCCACGCGGCCGGCATGCGCCTGCATGGCAGCGGGTGCCACGGGCGGGACCACGCGGTCCGCCACGGCGGTGACGGCATGGGAGGACGGGAGGGACCGGTCGGTGTCTCGAGCGGAAAATGCTTCGGCAGTCATGCCGTGGAGTCTATCGGCTTCCGCCAGGCCTTCACGGGGAGGGCGGATGGATGCCTGCCAGCTCCAGTTGCATGGCGATGTGCTGGACCAGGGCCGCCACGTTCTTGCCGCGCTCCGGCGAGATGACGAAATGGGCTGCGTCCCGGTAGAGCGGGTCCCTCTCGCGCTGAAGTTCGCGAAGCCGGTCCAGCGGCGAATCCACCTGCAGCAGGGGCCGCGTCTGGTCGTGGCGGATGTGCCGGAAGATTTCCTCCGGCGAAGCGTTCAGATACACGACCGTGCCCCGCTCGCGCAGGCGCGCGCGGTTGCCGGGACGTATCACGACCCCGCCGCCCGTGGCCAGCACCTGTGGCCGGACCTCCGGGCGGGTCAGTTCGTGGATGACCTCCTCCTCCAGGTCCCGGAAGGCGGCTTCGCCTTCACGATCGAAAAAACCACGGATCGAGCCGCCGATGCGCTGCTCGATCACGTGGTCCGAATCGATGAAGGGCAGGCCCAGCCGCCGGGCGAGATGCCGCCCGACGGTGGATTTACCCGAGCCCGGAAGGCCGATGAGGTGGATGCTCAGTTGGGGTCGGTGCAATTGTTGATGGAGCCGAAAGGACTGACCTGAGAGGCTGGAGGCACCTGCGCGTTCGTCATGTCCGAAGACGGGGCCCCCGTGAAGAAGCTGAAGAACGTGCTGGATTCCGTGCCCGCGACGATGGCCCTGGCAGCCAGCTCGATCTGGAGCCAGTTGGCATATTGCTGCCCGAAGGTCAGCGTGAAGGTGGCGCTGCCGGTGGCGTCCGTGGTCACGGAAGCCGGTGCGATGGCGGCCGGCAGCCCCGGGCTCAGGCGGCCGTTGCCGTCCCGGTCCTCGCCCGGATCGAGGATACCGTTGCGATTGGCATCTTCATTGAGGCAGAAGGCCGGGGGATTGTCCCTGTAGGTCCAGACACTGTTGGTCTTGTCGAAGAGCAGGATGCCCTTGCCGTACAGCGGTGCCCAGTACGACAGTGCCACATTCTGGTTGGCCACCGGTGCACCGGTGGCATCCGTGACCTGCACGGAGAACGTATTGCGGTACGTGGTCGTCAGCTTCTCGATCTGGTTGTTGGCCGCGATGGAGATGAAGAGCGCCTGGCTGCTCACCGTCAGGGACGACACAGCACTGATGTTGGTGTTGGCCACGTTGGCGCGGATCTGCACGCCATTGGCAGCGGTCGAGGTGGCGCCGGCCACGAACACGTCGGTCGCCAGGCCGTTGGCATCGGTCACTGCCGTGCCCGTCTTGATGGCGCCGCCGCTCAGGTCCTGCACCACGGTGAAGAACACGGTCTTGCCCTTGACGGCATTGCCGGCGGCATCGCGCACGGTGGCGCGCAGCTGCACCTGGCTGGCGCTGCTGCCGGCCGGGTTGGGAGCCAGGGCTGCCGAAGAGGTCTGCAGCACCAGCGTCGCCGGCGTGGAAGCCACGAAGTTCAGCGGCAGGGTCGTGATGGCGTTGTCGTCCACGCGGGCGCTCACCGTGGCGACGCCCACCGACGGAG
The DNA here is from genome assembly GCF_042847045.1 of Acidovorax sacchari. Lineage (NCBI taxonomy): Bacteria > Pseudomonadati > Pseudomonadota > Betaproteobacteria > Burkholderiales > Comamonadaceae > Acidovorax > Acidovorax sacchari. Next base: position 1,132,034 of record NZ_AP035783.1, on the reverse strand, counting down.
ACGTCACCTGCACCGTGGCCGAGCCCGTCGCGTCGGTGACCGCCTGCGTGGGCGTCACGGTGCCACGCGTCGTGCCGAACGAAACGGTCTTGCCCGCCACGCCGGCATTGCCCGACAGGTAGCGCACCGTGACCGTGCTCGTGCTGTTGATCTCCACCTCCGTGTTGGCGGCGGGGGCCGTGAAGGCGAAATTCACGCTGCTGACGCTGATGGTGAGCGCCTGCGACGCGCCTGCCCCCTGGATGGTCAGCGTGTCCGTGCCGCTGCGGGTAGCCGCATAGGCCAGCGTCACCGAGCCGTTCGCGTCCGTGGTGGCGCTGCTGGCGGTGACGGCGTTGCCCAGCGACGACGACGCGGTCACCGCGGCGCCTGCAATGGCGGCTCCGCCGCTGTCGCGCAGCGACACGGCGAAGTTGGCGGAGGCACCCGTCAGCATGGACGTGGCACCCGATGCCGTCAGCGTAGTGCCCGAGACCGGGATGGTGGCCTTCTGCGTGATGGAGCCCGATGCCACCGTCACCACGATGTCGCGGTTGGAACGGTCCGTGCCGGCGGTGAGGATGGCCGTGGCGCGGCCGTCCGTGCCGGTGGAGGCCGCCACGCTGGCCAGCGTGCCGCTGCTCGCGCTGAAGGTCACCGGCTTGGACGCGATGGCGTTGTTGGAGGCGTCCTTCAGCACGGCCGTGACCGTCACGCCCGTGGTGTCGGCGGATGCCAGCGTCGTCGCCGAGGTCAGGACCTCGATGGATGCCACGTTCGGCGTCGTGGTGCCGCCGCCGCTTCCGCCGCCGCTGCTTCCACCGCTCCCACCACCTCCTCCACACGCTGCAAGCGTGGCAGCCAGCGTCACCGCGATGGCTCTCATCAATGCTTTCATTCGTTCACCTTCGTTTGCTTTTAACGGACCGGACCTTTGTCCGAAATCACCTTCGGCGTGATGAACACCAGCATCTCGCGCTTGGTGGACTCACGGGTCCTGTTCTTGAAGAGGTTGCCGACGACCGGCACGTCTCCCAGCAGGGGGATCTTGTTTTCCTGGTTGGTTTCCTCCAACCGGAAGATCCCGCCGATCACCACGGTACCGCCGTTCTCCACCAGAACCTGCGTCTTGACGTGGTTCGTGTCGATGGCGACGCCCTGCGTGGTCGTCTCTCCCTTGCTGTCCTTGTTCACATCCAGGTCGAGGATGATGTTGCCTTCGGGCGTGATCTGGGGCGTGACCTCCAGCTTCAGCACCGCCTTCTTGAAGGCGATGGTGGTCGCGCCGTTCGGGGCCGTCACCGAATACGGGTATTCGGTACCCTGCTCGATGAGGGCCTTGGTCTGGTCTGCCGTGATGAGGCGCGGGCTCGACACCACCTTGCCCTGGCCGTCGGCCTCCATGGCGGACAGCTCCAGGGTCAGGAAGCGGTTCGCGGCGGAATTGAAGAGCGTCAGCGCGAAGTTGCCGAAACTCGCGCCCGACGAGAGCGCGGCCGGCAGGTTCACGAAGGTGGAGCCGGCGGCATCCGAACCCGTCGCCACCGTTCCGCCCGCGCCGCTCGATGCGACGGCATTGTTGTAGCTGGTGCCGATCGCGAGGCGGTTGTTGCCGCCCACGCTGTAGCCGCCGTCGCCCCCGCGGTTGGCCCGCAGGTCGGCGCCGCCCAGGCGCACGCCCAGGGAACGGCCGAAGGTGTCGCGCGCCTCGACGATGCGCGCCTCGATCATCACCTGGCGCACGGCCACGTCCAGCGTGCTGAGCAACTGGCGCACCTCTTCCAGCTTGGCGGGGGTGTCGGTGACGAAGAGCTGGTTGGTGCGGGGCTCGGCGATCGCGCTGCCACGCTCGGACAGGAAGCGGGTGGACGTGCCGGTGGTGCCGGTGCTGTTGTTGGCCAGCTGGGCCACCATGTCGGCCGCCTTGGCGTAGTTCAACTGGAAGGCCTGCGTGCGCAGCGGTTCGAGCTTCTGGATGGCCAGCGCCGCTTCATAGTCCTTCTTCGTGCGCGCATCGATCTCGTCCTTCGGGGCGATCCACAGGACGGTGCCGGACTTGCGCATGCCCAGGCCCTTGGCATCCATGATGATCTGCAGCGCCTGGTCCCAGGGGACATCCTTGAGCCGGAGCGTGAGGGCGCCGGTCACCGTGTCGGACGTGACGATGTTGAAATTGGTGAAGTCCGCGATCACCTGCAGCAGGGAGCGCACTTCGATGTTCTGGAAGTTGAGCGACAGCTTCTCGCCGCTGAAGCCCGGTCCCTGGCTCAGCTTGTTCAGATCGACCTTCTTCTGCCGGACCTCGACCACGAACTGGTTGTCGCTCTGGTAGGCGCTGTGCTCCCATTCACCGATGGGCTCGATCGTCATGCGCACGCGCTCGCCCTGGGTGGTGGTGGTCACGGTGCGCACGGGCGTGCCGAAGTCCGTGACGTCGAGGCGCCTGCGCAGCCCCTCGGGCAGCGAGGACTTGAGGAATTCCACCACGAGGTTGTTGCCCTGCTTGCGCAGATCCACGCCCACCTGGTTGTTGGCCAGGCCGACGATGACCCGGCCGGCGCCATCGGTGCCGCGGCGGAAATCCACGTCGCGCAGCGGAAGCACGTCGGTATTGCGGTTTTCAGCGAACACGGCGGGGGCAGCCGCATTGGCCACGGCCCCGCCGGACACGGGCTCCAGCGACACCATGAGGGCGGAACCCTGCACTTCCGCCTTGTAGGACGTGGGTTGCTTCAGATTGAGGACCACCCGCGAACGGTCGCCCGCCTGGACGATGTTCACCGACTTCAGGTTGCCCTGGTTCACCTCGACCAGCGACTTGCCCGTCCCGTTGGTGGTGTTGGGAAAGTCCAGCGCGATGCGAGCGGGAGCCTGGATCGCGAAGCCCGACGGCACGGCGCCGAGCGGCTGCGACAGCTCGATGCGGACCATTTCCGTGCCACCCTGCATCACGCCCTTGACCGACTCGATCGCAGCCTGCGCATGGACCCAGGTGCTGCACAACGTGGCCGCGGCAGCCAGCAAGGCCGCCCGGCAGCGAAAACCAAACCATTTCGTTCGAATCATTTCTTCCCCTCTTGGAGATCCAGCGTCGCAGGACGCTCTATCCAGTCGCCCGTGGCGTCCTGGACTATTTCACGCAGCTGAATGGCCGTCTCGGTGATCCGGGTGATTTTTCCGTAGTTCTGCCCCAGGTAGTTGCCCACGCGCACCTGGTAGATCAGGTTGTCCACCTTCAGGAGGGCCGTGGGAACCCCGTTCTTGTTCAGGCTGCCGACCATGGACATGGCGTCCAGCGGATAGGCCTCCAGGGGCTCCTTGCGGCGGGCCATCTCGGGCGCGATCAGCGTCGCGTTGGAGGCCACCTGCGCGGAATCCCGGCGCAGTGCCTGCGTCAGCTTGGCCTGGTTGAACGGGTCGGCGGCTCCATCGACGACATAGTTCTCGGGCTGGAACCGCTTGGGCTCGCTCAGGGGCGTGACGTGCGGGCGGGTCGTGGCGCGCAACTGCGCCATCCACTCGCGCAGTTCGTCCTCGTTGGAGGAGCCGCAGCCCTGCAACGCTGCCACCGCGAACGCGGCCAGCGCGTACGGAAGATGCCGCTTCATTTCTTTCCTCCGGCAGCCTTGCGCTGGGCCTGGATCTCGTCAGGGTCCAGGTAGCGGAACGTGCGCGCCGTGGCCTCCATCGACAGCGTGCCGGCCGGCGCGTCCTTCGTGTTCGCGGGCGACAGGGTGATGTTGTTCAGCGTGACGATGCGGGAAAGATTGGCGATGTCCGCCGCGAAGGCACCGATGTCGTGGTACTTGCCCGTGACCCTGATGGCGATGGGCAGCTCCGCGTAATAGTCGCGCACCACCACCTGCCCCGGACGGAACAGTTCGAACTGCAGGCTGCGCCCCAGGCCGGCCTGGTTGATGTCCGACAGCAGCGCGGCCATCTCGGCCTTGCTGGGCAGCTGCTTCTCCAGCTGGATCACGTACTGCTGCACCTGCTCGCGCTGCTTCTTCAGGGCGTCCAGGCTCACCGCCTTGACGAGCTTGCGCTGGTAGTCCTCCCGCAGGCTGACTTCCTTCGCACGCTCGGCTTCGAGCTCGTCCTGGTATTCGTTGATCTTGAAGAACCACAGGAACGCAGCCACGGCCACGGCGATGAAGACGCACAGCAGCAGCCGGGGCAGGGGCGGCCAGAGGGAAGGGTCCTTCGGATCCAGGTTCCGGAACTGCCGCTGCAGGCTGTCCTGCAGCGCGCTGAAATCCACCGATGCTTTTTTTCTTGTCGCCATCCTCATCCCCCCGCCGCGCGCGGCGCGCTCGCGCCATCCATGGCCTTCTGCGCCTCGCTGGTCCGCATGAGCCGGAAACGCACGTTGAACGAAGCCACCCGGCGCTGGTCCCGGGGAGTCAGGGCCACGGTCGTGGCCACGATCTCCACCAGTTCGGGCTTGGAGAACCACGGCGTGTTGTCCGCCAGGTTGCGCAGCATTTCCGAGACCCGCTCGTTCGATTGCGCCATGCCCTGCATGGTGATGACCTGGTCCGCCTGCTTCAGGCTCGTGATGTAGACACCGTCAGGCAACTGCCGCACCAGCTCCGAGAGCAGGTGGACGGGCAGGTTGCGGTCGGACTGGAGATCCTCCACCGCCTTCTGGCGCGCGCGCAATGCGGCGATTTCTTCCTCGATGGTGGCGATCTCCTTGATCTGGCCCTCGAGGACCTGGATCTCGGACTGCAGGAAGGCATTGCGCCCCTGCTGCTCCCCGATCATCATCTGGAACCACCAATAGACGATGGCGGCGATCGCGAGGCCCGCCAGGAACGACGCGAACATCGCCACCTGGAAGGCTTCCTTGCGGCGCTTCCGGGCTGCCTCGCGGTGGGGCAGCAGGTTGATGAGAATCACTGGAGGAACCTCCGCATGGCGAGCCCGCACGAAGTCAGGTAGGAAGGCGCCTCGCGCACCATCTTCTTGAGACGGACGGAACTTCCGATCTCCATGCCCTCAAAGGGATTGATGGCCGTGCAGGCGCAGCCCGAGTGCTGCGTGACGGCTTCCGTCAGGCCGGGCAGCGGCGCGGAACCGCCGGCCAGCATGATGTGATCCACCCGGTTGTAGGGCGTACTGGTGAAGAAGAACTGCAATGCACGGCCGATTTCCTGAGCCATGCTTTCCACGAACGGGCGAAGGACCGCGGAAGCATAGTCTTCCGGCAGGTCGCCGCTGCGCTTCTTGCTCTCCGCTTCCTCGGCGGAAAAACCGTACTGCCGCACGATGAGCTGGGTCAGCTGCGCGCCGCCAAAGGCCTGGTCCCTGTCGTAGAGGACCTCTTCATTGCGAATGACCTGCATGCTCGTCGTGAGTGCGCCCACCTCGAACAGCGCCACCAGCGCGTCCTTGCCCTGCTGCGGCAGGGCCTCGATGAGCCGGCCCGCGGCGAGCCGGGATGCGTGGGATTCGATATCGACGATGACCGGCTTCAGCCCGGCCGCCTCGGCCAGCCCCTGCCGGTCCTGCACCTTCTCGCGCCGCGAGGCTGCGATCAGCACGTCCACATCCCCCGGCGCGCTCTTGTTGGGACCGATGACGCAGAAATCGAGGCTCACCTCGTCGAGGGAGAACGGAATGTACTGGTTGGCCTCGGACTCTACCTGGACCTCGAGTTCCTGCTCCGTCATGCCGCCCGGCAGGGTGATGCGCTTGGTGATGACGGCCGAAGGCGGCAGCGCGAGCGCCACGTTGCGGGTGCGCGTGCCGCTCTTCTTCACCAGGCGGCGCAGGGCCTCGGCGACTTCGTCGAATTTCTCGATATTGCCGTCGCTGATCCAGCCCCGCTCCAGGGGCTCGATCGCACAACGTTCCAGTACCAGCCCCCCTGCCTTGTCGCGCCCGAGCTCGACCAGCTTGACGCTGGAAGAGCTGATGTCGATGCCCAGCAGCGGCGCAGCCTGGCGACTGAACAAAGATCCCAAAGAGATCAAGATTGGCCCCCTGTAACTCGCCTTATTGACGCAACAAAACTTAACACTTCACATGAATGCTAGCAGTAAGGTTGCGGGGCGGCAAAGCGTTTCCCGCCGCCGAAGCCGCCGTTACGTTGTCAAAAGCAGACGGTTTTCCGACCGTTGCCGGGCGTTAAATGCACGCGGCCGCAAGCGCTGCCGCGTCGGGAGGGGCGGCGGCGGCCGGCACGGAAAAAACGTTGATGCAACGCCCGATTTTTTATAATGCCCGGTTGATTTGCACTGGACAGATATGCCGCCTCCCCCGACCGACAAGACCGCTCGCGAGAGCGCTTCCGCCCGTCCCACCTGGCTCCGCTGGCTGCTCAGGAGCCTGGCCTGGCTCTTCGGGATCGCGGCCGCGGGCGCACTGGGCCTGGCCCTGCTGATTGCCGTGGCGCTGGCGGTGGCCTACCCCAACCTGCCGGACATCTCCGACCTCGCCGACTACCGGCCCAAGCTGCCCTTGCGCGTCTATTCCGCCGAAGGGGCGCTGCTCGGCGAGTTCGGCGAAGAGCGCCGCAACCTCACGCCCATCCAGGACATCCCGAAGGTCATGACCAACGCGGTGCTGGCCATCGAGGACGCCCGCTTCTTCCAGCATGGCGGCGTGGACTACAAGGGCATGGTCCGCGCAGGCCTGGCCAACCTCGGCCGGGTGAAGAGCCAGGGCGCCTCCACCATCACCATGCAGGTGGCGCGCAATGTTTATCTCTCATCAGAGAAAACAATCACACGCAAAATTTACGAAATATTACTAACATTCAAACTCGAGCACCTGCTGACCAAAAATCAGATTCTCGAGATTTACATGAACCAGATTTATCTGGGCAACAGGGCATACGGTTTCGCCGCGGCGTCCGAAGCGTATTTCGGAAAACCGCTGAAGTCCATCAGCATTGCCGAGGCGGCGATGCTGGCGGGCCTGCCCAAGGCACCGTCCGCCTACAACCCCATCAGCAATCCCAAGCGCGCCCGCGTGCGCCAGCTCTACATCATCGATCGCATGGTGGAGAACGGCTTCATCACGGCCGAAGAGGGCGCGGCCGCCAAGCAGGAAGACCTGAAGATCCGCCCCGGCGGCCCGGACAATACCCGCATCCATGCCGAATACGTGGCCGAGATGGCACGCCAGCTCATCTTCGCGCAGTATGGCGCCGAAGCCTATACGCGCGGCCTGAATGTCTATACCACCCTCACGGCAGGCGACCAGGAATCCGCGTACCAGGCCCTGCGCAAGGGCATCATGGACTACGAGCGCCGCCAGCATTACCGCGGGCCGGAGAAATTCGTCGCCCTGCCCACCGATGCCCAGGAGGCCGAGGACGTCATCGACGACACGCTCGCGAGCCATCCGGACAATGGCGACGTGCTGTCGGCCGTGGTGCTGGAGGCTTCCCCGAAGAAGATCGTGGCGGCGCGCGCCAACGGCGAGCCCATCGAGATCACCGGCGACGGGCTCAAGCCCGCGCAGTCCGGGCTCAGCGACAAGGCGCCGCCCAATATCCGCATCCGCCGCGGCGCGGTGATCCGCATCATCCAGACGCCGAAGAAGACCTGGGACATCACGCAGCTGCCCGAGGTCGAGGGCGCCTTCGTCGCCGTCGATCCCCGCAACGGCGCGATCAAGGCGCTCGTGGGCGGCTTCGACTTCGACAAGAACAAGTTCAACCACGTCACCCAGGCATGGCGCCAGCCGGGCTCCAGCTTCAAGCCCTTCATCTACTCGGCCGCGCTCGAGAAGGGTTTCACGCCCGCGACGGTGGTGAACGATGCGCCGCTGTTCTTCAGTGCCGGCACCACGGGCGGCCAGCCCTGGGAGCCCAAGAACTACGACGGCAAGTACGACGGCCCCATGACCCTGCGCACCGCGCTGGCCAAGTCCAAGAACGTCGTGTCCATCCGCATCCTCCAGGCCGTCGGCCCGAAAACCGCGCAGGACTGGATCACGCGCTTCGGCTTTGACGCGGACAAGCATCCCGCCTACCTCACGATGGCGCTGGGTGCCGGCTCCGTGACGCCGATGCAGATGGTGTCCGCGTACTCGGTCTTCGCCAATGGCGGCTACCGCGTGAACCCCTACCTCATCACCCGGGTGACGGACCACAAGGGCCGCATCCTGTCCAACTTCGAGCCGCCGGCGACCACCGACAACCCACGCGCCATCGAGGCACGCAACGCGTTCGTGATGGACAGCCTGCTGCAGGAAGTGACGCGGTCGGGCACGGCCGCCCGCGCGCAGGCGACGCTCAAGCGCCCGGACATCTACGGCAAAACCGGCACCACCAACGATGCCATGGATGCATGGTTCGCGGGCTTCCAGCCCACCATCGCGGCGGTCACCTGGATCGGCTACGACACCCCGCGCAACCTGGGCAGCCGCGAAACCGGCGGCGGCCTGAGCCTGCCGGTCTGGATCAGCTTCATGGAACGCGCCCTGAAGGGGGTGCCCGTGGCCGAACCGACGGTGCCGCCGGGCGTGGTGAACGTCGGGGGCGAATGGTTCTACGAGGAATTCGCCCGCAATGCCGGCGTGGCGAGCGTGGGCATGGAAGACCATCCCGCCGCCGCGGTGCCGGGCGCGCCGCCGCAGGCACCGCCCCCGGCGGAAGAGCGCAACCGCATCCTGGACCTGTTCAGGAACTGATCCCCTCGCGCGCAGCGCGAGGCGGCGACGGAGGCACCCCGGCTTCGGCCGCGGTGCCTTTTTTCCTGGAGAAACCTGCCAGGAAACGGCCCGGCGCTCAGGCCGCGGAGAACGACAGCGGCATGCCCGCCTGGCGGGACGCGTCCCGGCTCAGGGCGGCAAAGAACTCGCCGGCGCCCTTGGTGTCCTGCCAGGCGCCGTCCTCGAAACGGTAGTGGTAGCCGCCCGACTGGGCCGCCATCCAGATCTCGTGCAACGGCTTTTGCAGGTTGATGACGATCTGGCTGCGGTTGGGGAAGGTGATGGTCACCATGCCGCCCGAGCGCTGGGCGTCCAGGTCGGCGTCGGTCGCGTCGTTGATGCGGTCGCAGCCCTGCTCGACCGCCAGCAGCAGTTTCTCGGCGTGGTCCAGGAATTCTTGGTCGGTCATTACTTCTACAATTTGCGGATGTTGAGAGCTTCCCAAATTCTAGTCAGCGTGTCCGTCCTTGCTGCCGGTACGGTTGCCGCGCTGACCGGCTGCGGGCAGCGCGGCCCGCTCTACCTGCCGGGCGACCCCGCGGCCAGCCAGCGTGCCACGCTGCCGCAGACGCTCGATCCCATGCGCGACGCGCCGACGCCCTCGCCGATCCCGGCGCCGTCCCTGGCGCCCGCAGGGCCGGCCATGCCGGCCTCGGCACCGTCCGCTCCTTCGTCTTCCGCAGCATCTGCCGCATCGCCCGCGCCCTCCCCGACGTCCTCTCCTGCCTCCGCCCCCACCGCTCCATGACGCTGACCGCACTGCCCGGGCACCCCCACATCGCCTACCGGGGCGACGACCTTTTCATCGAATCCGTGCGTGCCGCCGACCTGGCGCAGGAGCACGGCACGCCGCTCTACGTCTATTCCAGGGCGTCCATGCTCTCGGCCCTGGAGGCCTACCAGCGGGGCTTCGCGGGCCGCAAGGTGCAGATCTGCTATGCCATGAAGGCCAACTCCTCCCTGGCCGTGCTGCAGCTGTTCGCGCGGGCAGGCTGCGGCTTCGACATCGTTTCCGCGGGCGAACTCCGGCGCGTGCTGGCGGCGGGGGGCGAGGCAGGCAAGGTGATCTTCTCGGGCGTGGGCAAGACGCGCCAGGAGATGCGCGAGGCCCTCGAAGCCGGCATCGGCTGCTTCAATGTCGAGAGCGAGCCTGAACTCGAGGTGCTGAGCGAGGTCGCGGTGGCGTGCGGCCGGCGCGCGCCCGTGAGCATCCGCGTGAATCCCAACGTCGATCCCAAGACCCATCCCTACATCTCGACCGGCCTGAAGGGCAACAAGTTCGGCGTGGCCCACGAGCGCACGGTGGCCACCTACCAGCGCGCCGCGTCCCTGCCGGGCCTGCAGGTGGTGGGCATCGACTGCCACATCGGCTCGCAGATCACCGAGGCCACGCCCTACCTCGACGCCGTGGACCGCATGCTCGACCTGATCGCGCAGATCGAGTCGGCCGGCATTCCCATCCACCACATCGACTTCGGCGGCGGCCTGGGCATCGACTACAACGGCGACACGCCGCCCGCGGCGGATGCGCTGTGGAAACAGCTGCTCGCGCGCCTCGACGCGCGCGGCTACGGCGACCGGCAGTTCATGATCGAGCCCGGACGCTCCCTCGTGGGCAATGCGGGCGTCTGCCTGACCGAGGTGCTCTACGTGAAGCCGGGCGAGCAGAAGAACTTCTGCATCGTCGATGCCGCGATGAACGACCTGCCCCGCCCCGCCATGTACCAGGCGTTCCACGGCATCGTGCCGGTGGCCGCGCCTGCCACGGACACGGCCACCGCGGTGTACGACGTGGTCGGCCCGGTGTGCGAGAGCGGCGACTGGATCGGCCGTGACCGCGCGCTGGCCGTGCGTGCCGGCGACCGGCTGGCCGTGCTGTCCGCGGGGGCCTATTGCAGCTCCATGGGCAGCAACTACAACACCCGCGCACGGCCCGCCGAAGTACTGGTGGACGGCGCCCGGGCCCACCTGATCCGCGCGCGCGAGCCGCTGGAAGACACGTTCCGCCACGAGAAACTGCCCGGCTGAACGTTCGCTTGATGCGCATCAAGCTCCCGCCGGGCCGATGTCCGTACATTGGCCGTTTCACGACGGACGGGACGCCATGGCATCGGAACCTCTGGAACTGTATCGAGACAAGCACCATGCGTGCCTGATGTTCTCCGACCTCATCGAGGAGGACGGGCAGGCGGTGCAGGCCAACCAGTTCCTCATCGTGGACGGGGACACCGGGGCGATCATCGATCCGGGCGGCAACCTGGCCTTCAACGAGCTGTTCATGGGCATGAGCAAGCACTTTGCCCCGCACAAGCTCTCCTATCTCATCGCCTCGCACGCCGACCCGGACATCATCGCCTCGCTCGACCGGTGGATGACCAGCACCAAAGCCACGCTGGTGATCTCGCGCATCTGGGAACGGTTCGCACCGCATTTCACGAAGGTGGGCAAGACCGAGAACCGCGTGATCGGCGTGCCCGACGCCGGCGGCCACCTGCCCCTGGGCCGGCATGAACTGGTGCTGCTGCCCGCGCACTTCATGCACTCGGAGGGCAACTTCCATTTCTACGACCCGGTGAGCAGGATCCTCTTCACCGGGGACCTGGGCGTATCGATGACTTCCGGCGCCGAAGCGCGCGAGCCGGTCACCGACCTGCGCCCGCACATCCCGCGCATGGAGGGCTTCCATCGGCGCTACATGGTCTCCAACAAGATCCTGCGCCTGTGGACGCGCATGGCGCGCCAGCTCGACATCGCCATGCTGGTGCCTCAGCACGGCGCCCCCATCATGGGCCGCCAGGCCATCGCGGACTTCTTCGACTGGATCGAGAACCTGCAGTGCGGCATCGACCTGTTCGACGACCGCGCCTACCAGTTGCCGACAGCGCTCATCGACCCGGCCACGCGGCAGGTGCGGCCGGCGCTGCAGGCGGTACGGGCCTGAGGGCCTGGGGGCTGGCGACGGCCTTCCCCGGCCGGCCCGGGATCACGAAGCCACCGCCCTGGCAGCACGCGCACCGCGCAGCGCCTTCGCAATGCGCCATCCCAGCAGCACGGCCAGGATGGCCGCGTAAATGGCGACTTCGCCGAAGAAGTTCTTTCCCGCCCGCATCCAGAAGAAATGCAGCAGCGCAAGAACGGAGGCCACGTACACGGCGCGGTGCAGGGCCTGCCAGCGCTTGCCGCCGAGCCAGCGGATGGCCCGGTTGAACGAGGTGGCCGCGAGCACCAGCAGCAGCGCGAAGGCGAGCATGCCCACGAGGATGAAGGGCCGCTTGGCGATGTCGCGCACGATCTCCGGAATGTCGAATCCCATGTCCAGCCAGGCGTAGCACAGCAGGTGCAGGAGCGCGTAGAAGAACGCGAACAGCCCGAGCATGCGGCGGAACCGCGCCAGTGCCGGCACGCCGGTGAGCAGGCGCAGCGGCGTCACCGCCAGCGCGATCCACAGTCCGCGCAGGGCCCAGTCGCCCGACGCACGGATGAGCGCCTCGGCGGGGTTGGGCCCCAGGCGATCGGCGACCACGCCATATACCAGCCAGGCGAAAGGCAGCAGGCAGATCGCGAAGACCACCGACTTGGCGGCGGGATGCAGCAACAGTTTCTTCATGAAAGGTGGCAGGAAGCAGCGAGCCGGCGACAGCGGCTGCCGCAGCGGCTCAGTAGAACTTCTTGAGATCCATGCCTGCGTAGAGCTGGCCGACCTGCGCTTCGTAGCCGTTGAACATCAGCGTCTTGCGTTTCTTGGCGAACAGGCCGTCCTCGCCGATGCGGCGTTCCGTCGCCTGGCTCCAGCGTGGGTGGTCCACATTGGGGTTCACGTTGGAATAGAAGCCGTACTCCTGCTTCGCGGCCTTGTTCCAGGCCGTGCCGGGCTCCTTTTCGACGAAGCGGATCTTGACCAGGCTCTTGGCGCTCTTGAAACCGTACTTCCAGGGCACCACGAGGCGCACGGGCGCGCCGTTCTGGTTGGGCAGGACTTCGCCGTACATGCCGAAGGCGAGCAGCGTCAGGGGATGCATGGCCTCGTCCATGCGCAGGCCCTCCGTGTAGGGCCAGTCGAGCACGGGCCGGTCCACGTAGGGCATGGTCTTCTTGTCGGCCAGGGTCACGAACTCGACGTACTTGGCGCTGCCCTGGGGCTCGACGCGCTTGATGAGTTCGGCAAGCGAATACCCCACCCAGGGAATGACCATCGACCAGCCCTCGACACAGCGCAGCCGGTAGATGCGCTCTTCCTGCGGGCTGAGCTTGAGCAGGTCCTCGATGGCGAACTTGCCGGGCTTGTTGACGAGGCCCTCGACCTCCACCGTCCACGGCGTGGTCTTCAAGGTGTGGGCGTTGCGCGCGGGATCGCTCTTGTCCACGCCGAATTCGTAGAAGTTGTTGTAGGTACTGGCGTCCTTGTAGTCGGTCAGCTTCTCGATGGTGGTGGCACCCGCCACCTTGCTGGGGACCGACGGCAGGGGCGCCAGCTTTCCCGGGCGGGCCGTCTGGGCCAGGGCTTCGCGGCCGGCCCAGGTGGCCAGGGCCGCGCCGGCGGCGCCCGCGGCCATCAGCTTCATGAGGTCGCGGCGACCCTCGTAGACCGCGCGGGGTGTGATCTCGCTGCCGGCGGGGTGGAGAAAGCCGTCGTCGTGGGTGCGGATGAGCATGGATGGTCCTCGGTGGGGCGCCCTGGGGGAAAGACCCTGGTTATACGCGCCGAACCCTCCGAGAGATTCATCCCGCGTTACAACGTTCCATAACTGTGCAGCCCGGAAAGCCACATGTTGACGCCCAGAAATGCGAAGGTGGTGACCCCGAGGCCCACCAGCGCCCACCAGGCCGACACCGTGCCGCGCAGCCCTTTCATCAGCCGCATGTGCAGCCAGGCCGCGTAGTTCAGCCACACGATGAGCGCCCAGGTCTCCTTCGGGTCCCAGCTCCAGTAGCCGCCCCAGGCCTCGGCCGCCCAGAGGGCGCCCAGCACGGTCGCGATGGTGAAGAAGGCGAAGCCGACGGCGATGGCCTTGTACATCACGTCGTCGAGCACCTCGAAGGACGGCAGCCTCTCGGCGATGCGCCGGCGGCCCAGGAGGATGCCGGCGACGATGAGCGCGGAAATGCCGAAATACACCATCCAGTAGCTGCCGCCGTTCTCGGCCGCGCCCTGGCGGAACACGATGGGCTCGAAGCACAGCACCACGCCGAGCATCCACAGCGGCGCGAGCTTCCACCAGCGCGTTTCGCCAGCCTGCTGCTTGATGAGGTAGGCGAAGGCCACCATGGCGGCCAGCGCGAAGGTACCGTAGCCGATGAAGTTGGCGGGCACGTGCAGCTTCATCCACCAGCTCTTCAAGGCCGGCACCAGGGGCTGGATCTCGTGGGCCTCCCGCACGACGGTGTACCAGAGCAGGAAGCCCACGGCGGCACTCACCACCAGCATGACGAAGCCGCCGAGCGCGCGCGTGGCGTACTGCTCCTCGTAGTAGAGGTAGAACGCGGCCGTCATCCAGCAGAAGAGCACGAAGACCTCGTAGAGGTTGCTCACGGGGATGTGGCCGATGTCCGGCCCGATGAGGTAGCTCTCGTACCAGCGCACCAGCGTGCCGATCAGCGCCATGGCGATGGCCACCCAGGCGATGCGCGAGCCCAGCAGGGAGAGCGTGCCGCGCTCGCCGCGGGCGAACATGCCCAGCCAGTAGAAGACCGTGCTGATGAAGAACAGCATGCTCATCCAGAGGATGGCGGACTGGCTGGAGAGGAAGTACTTGAGGCCGAACACCGCATCCGCGCGCGCAAGGCTGCCCGCGCCGTCCTGCTGGTAGAGGCCGATGGCGAGCAACGCGAACGCCGCCACCGCCAGCATCAGCGTGCGCAGCGGGCGCCAGAACCATCCCAGCCAGACCGTGCAGGGGATGGCACCGAGCAGGATGCCCTTCTCGTACACATCCATGAAGGCGCCGTAGCGCTGCAGGGCATACAGGCCGCCCGCCGCCACGATGGCCGCGAACACCCAGTCGAACCAGTTGCGGCGCGCGAAATAGCCTTCGCTCAGGGTGATGGTGGTGGTCGCCGTGTTCATGCGGTGATGCCTCCGTGGTGGGGCCGGGCCCCGATGAGTTTCTCGGTGAGCCGGGCGAATTCGCGGTCGCCGTCCAGGGTCTTGCGGTTGGTGGACAGGGCCATGGTGGCGTCGGCCCCGTCGCCGTTCCCGGCGGGCGCCAGCCACACCCATACGCGCCGCTCGCGCACGTAGAGCATCGCGAACACGCCCAGGATCAGCAGCGCGCAGCCCAGGTACACCACGTTCTTGCCCGGGGCGCGCGCCACCTGGAACACGCTGGCCTGCACCTGCTTGAAATCCGCCAGTTCGAACGCCATCGGCGCCGGATAGGCCTGGGCGTCGCTGAGCGACAGCACGGCCTGCGTCATGAAGGCGCGGGTGGCTTCGTCCTGCGGCAGGGGCGCGAGGCCCGCGCGCTCGCGCGTCAGCTGGGCGAGCTCGAACAGCGCGCCGTTCAGGATGCGGATCAGCACCTCGCCGGCCCGCTCGCGCTCGGCGGGCGGCACATTCGCCTCCATGAAATCCGAGATGGCCTGCAACCCGCCGCGCTGCGGGCTGCCCGCCGCGGTCTTGCCGGGCTCCGCCGCGCCGGCGAAGATCGACAGTGCGCGCAGCGTGGACTGCGCCAGCTGATCGGCCAGTTCGGGCCGGGAACCGTCCACCGCATGGGCCACGTAGCGCCGCACCGCCTGCCCGCGGAGAGCAGGGTCGGCCAGCGCCATGCGCATGCGCAGGAAGCCGTCCATGCGGCCCTGGTCATCCACCGGCACGCGCAGGAACCGGAAGGGATCGGCCGGGGTCTCGCGCACACCCAGCAGGAACACCGGCTGGCCGTCGCCCGTGTCCACCGGCAGCATGTAGTTGTGGAACTCGCGCGCCTGGCCCGCGGCGTCGCGCAGCTTGTAGGTGACGCTCGGGCCCACGTTGCGCAGTTCCTTGGGCGTGGACGTCTTGTTGCCCGCACCGAGGCGCGATTCGATGGAATGCCGCAGGTCCACCTTGCGCACGTCCGCGCCGGAGCCGCCGGCCCCGGCGCCGAAGTTCTCGACGTTGATGGTGCGCAGCCCCGTGAATTCCAGCGTGAGGGCCTGCACGGCATCCGCGCCCTTCTCCCCTGTGCCGGCGCGCTCGATGCGTGTGGAGCCGCCCACGGTTCCTTCGACCTCGAACGGCTGCACGCCCGGCTCCATGGGCACGGCCCGCAGCTTGAGCAGGGAGCCGCCGTCGTCGAAGCTCGACTGGTAGATCTCGATGCCGCGGTAGCTGGCGGGGTGGTTCACTTCCACGCGGGCGGGCACGGATTCGCCCGTTGCGCGGTCATGGATGACGATCTCGCTCGCGAAGAGCTTGGGCATGCCCGTGGAGTAGTGCTCCACGATGAATTTCTTCAGTTCGATGGAAAACGGCAGCTCCTGCAGCAGCACGCCGTCGGACTGGTTCAGGATGGCGGTACCGGACTGGGTGCCCTCGGCCACGAACAGATTGCCCCGGAAGGTGGGATTGCGTTCGGAGAGCCGGTGCTCCGCCCCCACTTCGGAAACCATCCCTGCGCCGGTGTACGGCGTCTTGCCCCCCAGCCACATCTGGGCGCGCACGATCAGGTCGCCGTCCAGCAGGCCCCCCAGGCAGATGAGCACGATGGCGCTGTGCGCGGCGATGTAGCCGATCTTGTTGGCGGCTCCCGCCTTGGCAGCCACCATCCACCCCGTTCCCGGCCCCGCGGCGGTGTCGCGCTGCTGCAGGCGGACCTTCCAGCCGCCGCCGGCCAGCAGCCCCCCGATGCGCCGTGCCGCGGCTTCCGGCGCCTCGGCACCGAGCACCGCGTGCGCGCGGTGGTGGAAGGCCTTCAGGCTCTGCTCGCGGACGTTTTCCTTGTAGCTGCGCAGGTCGGCGAGGTAACGCGGCGCGTTGCGGGCAATGCACAGCGAAGTGCTGGTCACCAGAAAGGCGAGGATCAGCAGGAACCACCACGCGCTGTAAACCGCATTCAGCCGCAGTGCCAGGAACAGCTCGGACCAGAAGGGCCCGAACTGGTTCACGTAGTTCGCAGCGGGCTCGTGCTGCTTGAGGACCGTGCCGATCACCGAGGCGATGCAGATCACCGTGAGCAGCGAAATCGCGAAACGCATGGACGACAGCAGCTCGACCAGGGCCCGCGCGGGTGCGGTGCGGTACGGATGCGGGTGGCCGTGGACGGTGTCGGACATGGAAACGGACAGGCGAAAAAAGCGTGCGGCGAGGGGAGCGGGTGGGAGCGGCAGGGCCCTGAAAACAGAAAAGGCGGGCCATCCGTTCAGATGGGCCCGCCCGTCTTGGGTGTGATTATCGGCGGCAGGTTCCGGAAGGCCGGGGGGCCAACCGGGGGGATTTTGACGCAAATCAAGCGCCGGAGCTCCCGGGATTCCCGCAGGGTGCGCGGGGAGGAACGGATCTCAGCGCAGGCCGGCGATGTAGTCCGCCACGGCGCGGATCTCGCGGTCGTTGAGCTTGGCGGCGACCTGGGTCATCTGCACGCTGTTGGCGCGCTTGCCGTCGCGGAACGCGGTCAGCTGCTTGGCCGTGTAGTCGGCATGCTGGCCCGACAGGCGCGGGTATTGGGCCGGGATGCCGGCGCCGTTGGGGCTGTGGCAGCCCGCGCATGCGGCAATGTTGCGGTCGGCGATACCGCCGCGGTAGATGCGTTCGCCCAGGGCGACGAGGTCCTTGTCCTTGGCGAAGCCGGGCTTGGCCTGCTTGCCGGCCGCCCACCAGGCGATGTTGCGCATGTCGTCTTCCGACAACGTGGCGGCGATGCCCTGCATCACCGGGTCGGCGCGCTTGCCGGACTTGAACTCCTGCAGCTGCTTGACGAGGTATTCGGGGTGCTGCTGCGCCAGCTTGGGATTGGCCACGATGGTGGAGTTGCCGTCGGCCGCATGGCAGGCTGCGCACACCGCGGCGAAGCTGGCCTCGCCCTTGGCCAGGTCCGGCTTGCCCGCCTTCTGTCCCGCCGCGGGTGCCTGGGCCGAGGCCGGGAAGGCGGCCACCGCCAGCGCGGCAGCCATCAGCATGGGAGCAAGCAGTTTCTTCATATCGGGGGTTCTGTGTTGTAGAAGGGGGGCCGCAAAGCCCGTCAATCTTACAATGCGGCCCTTCGCGGGCGTCTCCCTGCTAACCCCCATTTATGACGACTACATCACATGCGCCAGTTGCTGGCCCGCTTCCGCCCGCACCCGACGCCAAGGTCGCCGTGGGATGGATGCACACGGCCCGCTTCCTCACCACCGCCGCGCAACTGCACCACCTGCCGGCCATCCACGTCCCCGAATTCGCCTTCGTCGGACGCTCCAACGCGGGCAAGTCCACCTGCATCAACACGCTGACGCAGCAAAAGCAGCTCGCATTCGCCTCCAAGAAGCCGGGGCGCACCCAGCACATCAACCTGTTCGCCCTGGGTCGCCAGGGCGTGACCGACGCGGTGCTCGCCGACCTGCCCGGCTACGGCTACGCGGCCGTGTCGCGCTCGGACAAGCAGCGCTGGCAGCAGGTGATGGTGAACTACCTCGTGAGCCGCGAGAGCCTCACGGGCATCGTGCTGCTGTGCGACCCGCGCCTGGGCCTGACCGAACTGGACGAGGCACTGCTGGAAGCCGTGCGGCCGCGCGTGGAAGCCGGCCTGAAATTCCTGGTGCTGCTCACCAAGGCCGACAAGCTCACGCGCGCCGAGCAGGCCAAGGTGCTGTCCATCACGCGACTGCAGGCGGGCGGCGGGGAGGTCAAGATGTTCTCCGCCCTCAAGAAGCAGGGCGTGGACGAGGTCGCGCAACTGCTGTGGCAATGGTCGCACCCCCTGGCGACGCCGCCCGCGGCAGCCGGACTGCAGGATGGCCCGCAGCCGCCTGACGCTCCCGCGCCCGGCCCCGAGGATTCCGCAACCCCCTGACGACCCGCGTGGACGATCCGCGCGGGTGGCCCCACGGACCGCCGCGCACATGACCGACACCACGCTCCATCCGTTGCCCCACGGCATCACCCTGCACTGCCGCACGCGCGGCGAGCCCGGGCGCCCGGTCCTGGTCTTCCTGCACGGCTTCCCCGAGGGCGCGTTCATCTGGGACGGGATGCTGGAGCATTTCGCGCGCCCCGAGAACGGCGGCTACCGCTGCGTGGCGCCCTTCCTGCGGGGCTTCGCGCCCTCCAGCAGCCCCCAGGCCGTGGAGGCCTACCGGGCCAGGCACCTCGTGCAGGATCTGGCGGCGCTCATCGAGGCGGAGTGCGGCGCCGCCGCGACCGGCGGCCGGCTCGCCGCCCTGGTCGCGCACGACTGGGGCGGGGCGGTGGCCTGGAACCTGGCGAATCAGCGCCCCGACCTGCTGGAGCGCCTGGTGATCGTGAACTCGCCCCACCCCGGCACTTTCCTGCGGGAACTGCAGCGCAGCCCGGAGCAGCAGAAGGCCAGCGAATACATGCACTTCCTCTGCCGGCCCGACGCCGAGGCCCTGCTGGCGGAGGACGGCTACCGCCGGCTATTCGGTTTCTTCGACCGCCCCGACGGAAGCGCGCCCGAATGGCTCACGCCCGAACTCCGGGGCCGCTACCGCGCCACCTGGGACGAAGGCCTCACGGGCCCCTGCAACTACTACCGGGCCAGCCCGATGCGCCCGCCACGCGAAGGCGAGCCGCATGCCGCCGCCATCGAGCTGCCGGACGGCATGCTCGGCACCAGCCGGCCCACCCTGGTGCTCTGGGGCCTGGAAGACCCGGCACTGCGCCCCGGCCTGCTCGAGGGCCTCGACCGCTGGGTGCCGGCCCTGCGGTTGCGCACGGTGCCGGGCGCATCGCACTGGCTGGTGCACGAACAGCAGGACCGCGTTGCGCACGAGATCGGGGATTTCCTGAAGGAGACGTGCTAGCGGCGGCTGCCGCTGCCAGGCACGCCGCGGCGGCAGGCCGCTTCAGCGATAGACCGATGGCTCGCCGGCCGGGCGCGACTTGAAGCGCCGGTGCACCCAGTAGTACTGCCCCGGCATGGTGTCGATCCACTGCTGCAGTTCGCGGTTCATGCGCGCGGTGTCGGCCTCGATGTCGTCGGTGGGGTAGTTCTGCCAGGCCGGCATCATTTCCGCGCTGTAGCCGCGCGGGGTGATGCGCCCGATGAGCGGCACCACCTTGGCCCGGCCCAGCCGCGCGAAGCGGGACAGCGAAGTGATGGTGGCGGCCGACATGCCGTAGAAGGGCACGAACACCGAATCGTTGGGCCCGAAATCCATGTCCGGCAGCAGGTACAGCAGCCCCCCCTTGCGCAGTCCGCTCAGGATGGGCTTGACGCCGTCACCCCGGTTGAGCATGCGCACGTTGCCGAAGCGCTGGCGGCCCGCGAACAGCCAGGCATCGATGTCCGGATCGGGATGCGGCGTGAAGATGGAGGTGAAGGCCCGGTCGGTCTGCAGCGTGAGCGCGGTTCCCGCGGCGTCCATGCCCAGGAAATGCGGCGCCAGGATGATGGTGGGCGTGTCGCCTTCGAGTTCGTCGAGCGCGCCGTGGATCTCCAGGCGCTTTTCCACCACCGACTGCGGCGCCATCCAGAGCCAGCTGCGGTCCAGCCAGGCCTGGCAGAAGCGCACGAAGGTCTCGCGCGCCCATGCCCGCCGTTGCGCGGGACTTGCCTGGGGAAAGCACAGCTCCAGGTTGCGCAGCGCCACCTTGCGCCGCGGCCTGGCCAGCATGTAAATCACCTGCCCCAGCACCCAGCCCAGGGCCCGCAGCACGGGCAGGGGCAGGCGCGCGAGCACGCGCATGCAGGCGAGGTTGAAGCGCCCCGCCGTCATGCGTCCGCCCCCGGCGCTGCCGGCATGGAGGCTTCGGCCCGCGGATGCTTGTAGCGTCCGTAGCCCCAGAGGTATTGGTCGGGAGAGTGTCGGATGGTGCGCTCCATGGATTGGTTGATCTGCAGGACGGCGGTTTCGAGGGAGGAGGAAAGTGGCTCGGCCAGGGGTTCGAAGTGCAGCACGTAGCCCCGCCCGCGCGGCAGGCGCTCGCAGCGCGCCAGGATCACCGCAGCGCCCGTCTGCTGCACCAGGCGGGCGGCCAGCGTCATCGTATAGGCCGGCTGGCCGAAGAACGGCGACCACAGGCCCTGCCCCTCGGGCGGCACCTGGTCGGGCAGCAGGCCCACCGCTTCGCCGCGGCGCAGCGCCTTGATCATCTGCCGCACGCCCGAAAGCGCCGTGGGAACCGCCCGGATGCCGGGCCGGTCGCGCGCCGTGCGCATGAGTTCGGCGAGCCAGGCCTGCCGGGCGGGACGGTAGAGTACCGTGAAGGGGCCGTGCTCGGGGGCCCAGCGCTGCGCCGCGATCTGCACGGACAATTCGAAGCAGCCGATGTGCGGCGTCAGGAAGACGATGCCCCGGCCGGCTGCCCAGGCCTGCTCCACGTACGCCTCACCCTCCATGCGGAACGGCGGCGCCTCGGGATGCAGCCACAGGCGCGGCAACTCGGCCGCCATGCGGCCCGCATGGGCCACCGCACCGCGCACGTGCGCGAACGGATAGCCGGCCAGGGAAGCGTTGGCGAGGAAGCGGCGGCGGTAGGTGGGCGACGCGAGGAACGCGATCCAGCCCAGCATCGCGCCCAGGGCATGGAGCGCAGCCAATGGCCATCGGGCGAAGAAGCGGAACGCAGCGGGCATCGGTGACAGATCCGTGTCGGTAGAATGAGGGGGTCGCTGAGTTAAATGAGCAACTTGCAGGGCGACGTTAAACAACTCTGCTAAAGCGTTCGCCACGGCTCCACAAGGCTGAGGGCAACGCCCAAAATGCCAAAAAGCACAGGAGTTTATTCAAATGGCGAACGACTTTCTCTTCACGTCGGAATCGGTGTCCGAAGGCCACCCCGACAAGGTGGCGGACCAGATCTCCGACGCCATCCTCGACGCGATCTTCCGCGAAGACCCCCGCAGCCGCGTGGCCGCCGAGACGCTGACCAACACCGGCCTCGTCGTCCTGGCTGGCGAGATCACCACCAATGCCCACGTGGACTACATCCAGGTGGCGCGCGACACCATCAAGCGCATCGGCTACGACAATACCGACTACGGCATCGACTACAAGGGCTGTGCGGTGCTGGTGGCCTACGACAAGCAGAGCAACGACATCGCCCAGGGCGTGGACCACGCCAGCGACGACCACCTGAACACCGGTGCCGGCGACCAGGGCCTGATGTTCGGCTACGCGTGCGACGAGACGCCCGAGCTGATGCCCGCGCCCATCTACTACGCGCACCGCCTGGTCGAGCGCCAGGCCCAGCTGCGCAAGGACGGGCGCCTGCCCTTCCTGCGCCCGGACGCCAAGAGCCAGGTGACGATGCGCTACGTGGACGGCAAGCCCCACAGCATCGACACGGTGGTGCTGTCCACCCAGCACCACCCCGACCAGTCCGAAACCGCCACCAGGATGAAGGCCAGCTTCATCGAGGCAGTGATCGAGGAGATCATCAAGCCCGTGCTGCCCAAGGAGTGGCTGCAGGACACGAAGTACCTGATCAACCCCACGGGCCGCTTCGTCATCGGCGGCCCGCAGGGCGACTGCGGCCTGACGGGCCGCAAGATCATCGTGGACACCTACGGCGGCGCCTGCCCCCATGGCGGCGGTGCCTTCAGCGGCAAGGACCCGACGAAGGTGGACCGCTCGGCCGCCTACGCCGCGCGCTACGTGGCCAAGAACATCGTGGCCGCGGGCCTGGCGCGCCAGTGCCAGATCCAGGTGAGCTACGCCATCGGCGTGGCCCGCCCGATCAACGTCACCGTCTACACCGAAGGCACGGGCGTGATCCCCGACGACAAGATCGCCGCACTGGTGCAGGAGCATTTCGACCTGCGCCCCAAGGGCATCATCCAGATGCTGGACCTGCTGCGCCCGATCTACGAAAAAACCGCCGCCTACGGCCACTTCGGCCGCGAGGAACCCGAGTTCACCTGGGAAAAGACGGACAAGGCCGCCGCGCTGCGTGCAGCGGCCGGGCTGTAAGCCCGGCAACCCGCGCAGCGGGTTCGGCGGCCTTGCGGCGCAGGCTCATATCGCGAAGCGATGTGAAGGCCCGCAGGGCCGTGCCGGAGCCACAAGGCCTCCCCGCCATTCACCGCACTCCGCAAAAGCCGCCGCCCCGCCAGGGCCGGCGGCTTTTTTCTTTGCGCGCGCTCCTACACCCGCAATCACGGCATGCCGACGGCGCCATGCACGGCCGCTGGCGATGATCGATGCACCCGACGCCGAAAGCGCCCTCACCGGCCCGGCGGCGGCTTCATCGTCAACGGAGCGACACCATGCTGAAGTACGCCATCATTTTCGCCATCATCTCCCTCATCGCCGGCGCGCTCGGCTTCAGCGGCGTGGCCGCGGGCGCGGCGGGCATCGCCAAGATCCTGTTCTTCCTGTTCCTCGTGGTCGCGGTCATCTTCATCGTGCTGGCCGTGCTCGGCGTGGGCGCGGCGCGCAGTGTGATGAAGTAACCGCCCTGGCGCTCCTGCGGCCGCACGGCGGCTCCAGGTCCAGCCAGCCCGACATGCCCGGTCCGCGTCGTCCCCTGCCACAGGGGGCCCGCGGACCGGGCATGCCTGTTTGCGGCCAGGCGACGCAGCCGGCACGCTTCTTGAGCAGATAAGGAAAAGAAGGCCCGGACACTGGCGCGCGTTGCACCTTCTTACCAATCCATCGGCAAGTTAGTTGCACAAATAAACTAACAAACTAGAATGGCCTCATCGCACTTTCTTCCCCACGGACACTGCCATGACCCACCCCTCCACCCCGCTGCACCTGCTGGCCATCGATCCCCAGAACGATTTCTGCGACCTGCCTGCGGACTGGTGCCCCGCCGATCCGGCCAGCGGTACGCGGCTGGCCCCGTCGCTGCCCGTGGCCGGTGCGCACGACGACATGCAGCGGCTGGCAGCGTTCGTGCGGCGTGCCGCCAACCGCCTGGACGCCGTCACCGTCACGCTGGATTCGCACCAGCGCTACGACGTGGCCCACCCGCTCTTCTGGAAGACGCGCGAAGGCACGGAGGTGCAGCCCTTCACGCCGGTCACTGCCGCGCAGGTACGCGACGGCACTTTCCTGCCGCGCGACGCCGCCGCCCTGCCCCGCGTGCTGGCGTATCTGGACGCGCTGGAGGCCCAGGGCCGCTACACGCTCATGGTGTGGCCGGTGCACTGCGAGATAGGAAGCTGGGGCCACGGCGTGCACGCCGAGGTGCTGGCAGCCTGCGCGCAGTGGCAGTCCGCGCGCGGACAGGCCGTACATGCCGTGTTCAAGGGCATGAACCCCTGGACAGAACACTACAGCGCGATCGAGGCCGAGGTGCCCGACCCGCAGGACCCGGCGACCGCGCTCAACGTGCCGCTGCTGCAGCGCCTGGGCGCAGCGGAGTGCCTGGTGATCGCCGGGGAGGCCAGCAGCCACTGCGTGCGCGCCACCACCGAGCACATCGTGCGGCACCTGCCGCGCCTGCAGCCGGACTGGACGCCGGAGCGCATCGTGCTGCTGACCGACTGCATGAGCCCGGTGCGCGGCTTCGAAAGCCAGCATGACGCCTTCCTCGAAGCGATGCGCGCGCAGGGCGTGCGGCTCGCGGTTTCGGACGACATCGCGGCTTAGCACGGACTGCCCGGCCTTTCCATCCTCCCCCGCATTCCAGGAGCACGCGCACATGGCACCGATCATCCAGAGCCTGCTGGACACCGACCTCTACAAATTCACGATGTGGCAGGCACTGCTGCACCGCCATCCGCAGACGCAGGCGGAGTACCGCTTCGTCTGCCGCAATGCACCGGCCTTTCCGCTCGCGGAACTGCTGCCGCAGGTCAACGCGGAACTCGACGCCCTGTGCGCCCTGCGCTTCTCCCCGGACGAACTGGACTATCTCGGCGGGCTGCGCTACATCAAGAGCGACTTCGTGGATTTCCTGCGCATCTTCCAGTTCCAGCGCGCCTTCATCGAGGCGCGGGCGGAAGGGGAGCAGCTGTCGATCGTGGCGCGCGGGCCCCAGGTGCATGTGATGGGCTTCGAGATCTTCGTGCTGGCCATCGTGAACGAGCTGTATTTCCGCCGGCTCGGCGGTGGGGCGGACGTGCTGCAGGAAGGCCGCCGGCGGCTGGCCGCGAAGATCGCGCGGGTGCAGGCGCTGGCCGCGGAGGCGCCGCGCGCCCATCCGTTCGAGATGTTCGACTTCGGCCTGCGCCGGCGCTACAGCGCCGCCTGGCAGCGCGAGGTGGTGCAGGCCTTCGCCGCGCAGGCTCCGCAGTGGTTCAAGGGCACGTCGAACGTGCTGCTGGCCCGCGACCTGCAACTGGTGCCCATCGGCACCATGGCCCACGAATACCTGCAGAGCTACCAGGCCCTGGGCGTGCGGCTGCGCGATTTCCAGAAGGCGGCGCTGGAGGACTGGGTGCAGGAATACCGCGGCGACCTCGGCGTCGCGCTCACCGACACGGTCGGCATGGACGCCTTCCTCGCGGATTTCGACCTGTATTTCGCCAAGCTCTTCGACGGCCTGCGGCACGACTCGGGCGATCCGGTCGCCTGGGGCGAGAAGGCCCTGGCGCACTATGCGCGGCTGCGCATCGACGCCCACGGCAAGCGGCTGGTGTTCTCCGACGGGCTCGACGTGGAGCGTGCGCTGGCGCTCCACCGCCACTTCGGCGACCGCGTGCAGCTGGGCTTCGGCATCGGCACGCAGCTCAGCAACGACCTGGGGCCGCGCCCGCTCAACATCGTCATGAAGATCGTGCGTGCCAATGGCCAGCCGGTCGCGAAACTGTCCGACAGCCCGGGCAAGACGCTGTGCGACGATGAAACCTACCTCGCCTACCTGCGGCAGGTATTCGGCCTGCCGCACGAGGCCTGAACCCTTTCGCCCTTCGGCTTTTCCCTCAACAACGTCCAAGGAAACGACATGCTCCGTATCACCCTTGCCCAGCTCAACCTCACCGTGGGCGACATCGAAGGCAACGTGCAGCGGATGACCGATGCCGCCCGGCAGGCGGCGCAGGCAGGTTCCGACCTGGTGGTGTTCACCGAACTGGCGCTGTGCGGCTACTACCCCGGCGACATGCTGGAAGAGTCCGGCTTCATGGAGCGCGTGGATGCCGGCATCGCCGCCCTGCAGGACGCCTCTCGCGCCACGCCGGGGCTCCACTGGGTGGTGGGCACCCCCACGCGCGCGCAGGGCCCCGGCAAGCGCCTGCACAACAGCCTGCTGGTGCTGCAGGACGGAGCGGTCCGCCTCACCTACGCCAAGCAGCTGCTGCCCACCTACAACATCTTCGACGAACGCCGCCACTTCGAGCCCGGCCCCGACGTCGCGCGGGTGCTGCGCATCGGCCACGCGCAGATCGGCTTCCTGGTCTGCGAGGACGGCTGGAACGACACCGTGGCCGACTACGCCACCAATCCCTTCCAGCGCCTGGCCGATGCCGCGCCCGACCTGGTGGTGAGCATCAATGCCAGCCCCAGCCACATCGGCAAGCGCGAGGTCCGGCACCAGGTCTTCGGCGACGCCGCGCGGCGCCACGGCCTGCCGGTGGTCTATGTGAACCAGGTCGGCGGCCAGGACCAGATCATCTATGACGGGGCCTCGTTCGCGGCGGAGCCGGAGGCGGGCGTGGTCTTCGAGGCGCCGAGGTTCGCCGAAGACGTGCGCACCCTGTGCCTGGAGGATGGGTGCTTCCGTTCCGGGGACGGCGGCGCCCTGCCCGCGGTGCAGCGGGAGGGCCTGCCCACGATGGACTTCTACCGCCAGCAGATCGTGCTCGGCCTGCGCGACTACGCGCGGCGCTGCGGCTTCGGGCAGGTGGTGGTCGGCAGTTCGGGCGGCATCGACAGCGCGCTGACCCTGGCGCTCGCCGCCGAGGCGATGGGCGCGGAGAACGTGGTGGCGGTGACCATGCCCTCGCGCTTTTCCTCCAGCGGATCGGTGGACGATTCGGTGGCGCTCTGCCGCAACCTCGGCATCCGGCTGCACACGCACCCCATCGCGGACCTGGTGGCAGGCTATGCCGCGCAGTTCGAGGCCAGCTTCGGCCAGCCGCTCGAAGGACTGCCGCTGGAGAACCTGCAGGCACGCATCCGCGGCACCATCCTGATGGAGTACTCGAACGCCTTCGGTCACCTGCTGCTCACCACGGGCAACAAGTCGGAGATTTCGGTGGGCTACTGCACGCTCTACGGCGATACGAACGGCGGCCTGGGACTGTTGGGCGACCTCTACAAGACCGAGGTGTTCGAGCTGTCCCGCCACGTCAACGCGCACGCCGGCCGCGAACTGATTCCCCAGGCCATCATCGACAAGGAGCCGTCGGCCGAACTGGCTCCCGGCCAGCGGGACGTGGACAGCCTGCCGCCCTATCCGGTGCTGGACCAGGTGCTCAAGCTCCTCATCGAAGGCGAGGGCCTTTCGCATGCCGAGTACGCCGACGCGCGCGACTTCGCCGCCCGCCTGCAGCATGACGAGGCCGGACGCGCGCTGGTGCACCGGGTGCGCCGGATGATCGCGCGCAACGAGTACAAGCGCCGCCAGGCGCCGCCCATCCTGCGCGTGCGTGCCAAGGCCTTCGGCAACGGCCGGCAGATGCCGATCGCGGCGAAGTACGTCTGACCACGCCGGCACGGCTACATTTGCCGCAATGGCCCCTGCAGCCCCGCCGGTCGCGTCCCGCCCGCGGGCTTCCCTCATCGCATCCGCATCCATGTACGACAACGCCATCCTCATCGGACGCTTCGAGCCCGTCCACAACGGCCATCTGGCCCTGCTGCGCCGTGCGCTCGACAGCGCCCACCATGCCATCGTCATCATGGGCTCGGCCTGGCAGGCACGCTCGCCCAAGAACCCGTTCACCTGGCAGGAGCGCGAAGCCATGCTGCGCAATGCCCTGCCCGAGGCGGACCGCGCCCGCCTCACCGTGCTGCCCGTGCGCGACCACTACAACGAACTCGCCTGGGTGGCGGCCGTGCTGCAGGCGGTGTCGCGGCATGTGCGGCCCGATGCGCGCATCGGGCTGGTGGGCCACTTCAAGGACGCCACCAGCAGCTACCTGCGGCGGTTTCCGGGCTGGCAGCTCATCGCCGTGGAGCGGCAGGGCAGCATAGACGCCACCGCCATCCGCGATGCGTACTTCGGCGCCACGCCGGACACGCTGCTCGCCGCGCTGGGGCCGCTCGCCGAGCAGATGCCCGACAGCACCATCGACTTCCTGCGCGCCTTCGCCCAGGCCCCGCATTACGCGGCCCTGCAGGAAGAGTGGCGCATGCTGCGGGGCTACCGCGAAGCCTGGGCGAAGGCGCCCTATCCGCCGGTATTCGTGACCGTGGATGCCGTGCTGCGCTGCCAGGACCACGTGCTGCTCATCCGCCGTGCGCATGCTCCGGGCAAGGGGCAACTGGCCGCGCCGGGCGGCTTCATCGAGCAGCGCGAAACCGTCTGGCAGTCCTGCCTGCGCGAACTGGCGGAGGAGACGCACTGCGCGCTGCCCGAGACGCGCATGCGCGCCGCGCTGCGGGAGGTGGCCGTGTTCGACCACCCGGACCGCAGCCAGCGCGGACGCACCATCACGCACGCGCACTACTTCGACCTGGAGGGCGACCCTTTTCCCGACGTGCGCGCGGATGACGACGCGGCGCAGGTCGAGTGGTTTCCCATCACGGCGCTGGCCGCGCTGGAAGAGGCCTTCTTCGAAGACCACTTCCACATGCTGGACCATTTCCTGGGACTGACGCGCGAGCCCACGGCCGACTGAACGGCCACGCAGCGCGGCCGGGCCCGCAGCCTCAGTACGCCAGCGCCGGCAGGCCCCGCGCCGATTCGTCCACGCGGAACTTGTCCACCGTATGGGAGAGCGCCTGGGCCTGCTGGCTCAGCGACTGGGCCGCCGCCAGGGCCTGCTCCACGAGCGCTGCATTCTGCTGCGTGCCCTGGTCCATCTGCGATACGGCCTGATTGACCTGCGCGATGCCGGCGCTCTGCTCCGCGCTGGCGGCGCTGATCTCGGCCACCATCGCGGTGACGCGCTGCACGCCATCGACGATTTCCTGCATGGTGGCGCCCGCCTGCTGCACCAGGCGGGTACCCTCGCCGACCTTGGCCACGGAGTCGTCGATCAGGCCCTTGACCTCCTTGGCGGCAGCGGCGGATCGGCCGGCGAGGCTGCGCACTTCGCTCGCCACCACGGCGAAGCCGCGGCCCTGCTCGCCCGCGCGGGCCGCCTCCACGGCGGCGTTCAGGGCCAGGATGTTGGTCTGGAAGGCGATGCCGTCGATGACGCTGATGATGTCCACGATCTTGCGCGAGGACGCGTCGATGGAACCCATCGTTTCCACGACCTGCCCCACCATGGCACCTCCCCGGACGGCCACGCCGGAAGCCGCCACGGCCAGATCGTTCGCGACCCGGGCGTTCTGTGCGTTCTGCTGCACGGTGGACGTCAATTCCTCCATCGAGGCCGCGGTCTGCTCCAGGGCACTGGCCTGCGACTCGGTGCGCGACGACAGGTCGCCGTTGCCCGAGGCGATCTCCGCGGAGGCCGTGGTGATGGAGCCCGTGCTCTCCCGCACCTGCAGCACCAGGGCGGACAGGTTGTCCCGCATGGTTCGGATGGCATGCAGGATGCTGGTCTGGTCGCCTGGACGGGTCTGCACATCCACGGCCAGGTTGCCCTCGGCGATCTGCTGCACCACTTCGGCCGCGTACTGGGGCTCGCCGCCCAGCTGGCGCACCAGCGTGCGCAGCATGTCCCAGGCGAGAGCCACGATGACCGCCATCAGCACTCCGCAGATGCAGAGCAGGATGGCCGCCTGGCGCCAGAACGCATGGTCGATGTCGTCGATGTAGTCGCCGAAGCCGATGGTCCAGTCCCAGGGTTCGAATTTGATGATGGCATAGAGTTTTTCCACCTCCTGACTGGCGCCCGGGCGCGTGCCCTTGGCCACCACGGTGCCGATGGTCTTGCCCTGCAGCGCCGCGCGGTAGCGCTCGCCCGCCGCCTTGCCGACATTGGCATCGACGATACCGATGCGCTTGGGATTGGGGTGGACGAGGTTCACGTCATCGGTGTAGCCGCGAACGAAGAAATACAGGTCGCCCTTGTGGAAGCTGCCGATCGCCTGCTTGGCCGCCTTCATGGCGTCCTCGCGCGACATGCGGCCCGCCTTTTCCTCTTCATAGGCTTTCTGCGCCGCCGCGTGCGCGAGCGTCACCAGGGTGGACAACTGGCTGGTGCGCTCTCGCAGCATGGTCTGGTACTGCGTGGTCAGCGTCACCCCGGAAAGAAGCAGCATCCCCAGCAGCGTGGCCCCGCACAGCAGCAGGATCCGTGTCCGCAATTTCATGGCACCCTCGTGTATTGGTTTTGACGCGTAACAATACGTCAACTCCACGGCCGAGTTGCTTGTGAAATTGCAACAACGGCGCCACTGTGGGCTGGACCCGACGGTCGGGCCTGCCATCCGTGCATTTGCCGGACGGGCTGCCGAGGGCCGTCTGCCTCAACGGCCGTTGGCGCGGTACCGCTGGTGCGTGAAGAAAGTATTGCGCCCCAGCGACCGGAAGGCCTGGTATTCCGAGGAAGGAGCGCCCCGCCCTTCGGTGCGCCAGCCGAAGAGCCCCGTGGGACTGGGGTCCGCCGGCAACGGCTCGGTCGCGGCCGTGAGCGCCGCCTCGTAGAAGGCCGCGTACCTGGCATGCCACTGGGTGTTGGTGGCATCGTTGACGATGGCCATGCGGGATTCGATCATCGTCTGCTTGGCGCCGGCGATGTTCGGATAGCTGTCGAACCCCGCGAACTGCACTTTGCCGCTATCGCTCGCGGTGATGATGCCGCGGATGTCGCGCGCGCCCGCCGCCATGAACTCCCGCGTGTTGCCGGACTGCAGCCGGTTGACGATCACGCGGCGCATCATGCGCATGATTTCCAGCGCATCCTCCGGCCCGCCGATGCCTGCGGCCCGCCACTCCTGCGGGGCGGGCACCTCGACGAGAAAGAGGCGCACCAGCAGGCCTTCGTCCGAGTCCGGGTCGGGCAGCACCGTCTTGCGCTTCACGGAAATGCTCACCAGCGCGGGAGTGATCGTCAGGGCCGGGACACCGGGGCCGCGCTGCACCTGCACCGCCAGCTTGGCATTGCCGGCACTGCGCGCCGTCACGGTGAAGGCCCAGGAGTCGGCGCGCGCATTGTGCTGGGTGGCAGTGACTTCCAGCACGTTCGGGAAATCGCTCACCGCCACCAGCGTGTATCGCTTTTCGATGGATTCGAGCTTGACGCGCAGCGCATTGCCTTCCACCAGGGTGATGGCTGCAGGCAGGGGAGCGTCGTAGGCGTATTTCAACAGGGCGTTGGACATATGGCGAGGCAGGCGGCAAACAGGGGCGGCATGTCCCCGTGCCGGAAGGCACCAGGAACAGGCCATGGCGGATGCGGGAGGAAAGGGAGCACTGCCGGATGGCGGCAGGCTGTATGGCGCGGACCTACGGCGTGCGCCGCGGCGTGAAGGCAGGTACCCGGATCGTCGTGCCCACGCGCCGGCACTGGGCCTTCAGGCGCTCGACCCAGGCACGGCTCACCAGGGTCGTGCTGGAGCCGACGTCGGCTTCGGTCGGGACGACATCGGTCTTGAGATCCACGCTGCCGCTGGAGGACGCCAGCGCACGGCCTTCCCCCACGGGGTCTTCCACCGGCTGATAGCGCTGGCCCGGCCGGACGAGATTGACGAGGTAAATGCGCTCGCCTTCACGCCAGAGCATCGACAGCACGCTGGTGCCGTCTTCGGCCGTTTCCGGTGGGGACAGGCGTTGCTGCACGAAGCAGAAGGTGTTAGCGCGGCGCGTCTGCCCCAGTTCCTCGAGAAAGGCCCGCAGCATGGGCCGGTCGGGCAGGCGGACGGGATCGGGGCGCGTGAACGCAGGATCTCCGGACAGGGGCGCTGCAGGGCAGGGGATGGCGGCGAGGACGCCGGCCAGTGCCAGTGCAGCGCGCAACGTGCGGGAGACGCGCGTGATGGTGTGTCGCATTTTTCGAAGGCTCCTCCGGGCGCGGAGTGTAGCGCCACGCCCGGAGGAGCCAGGGGAGCCGTTACGCCCCCTGGCTCAGCGCGAGAGCGCGTCGGTGGTGGCCGAGTCCAGGCGGCCCGTCACCGGCAGGCCCTTGTCCTTCTGGAAGGCCCGCAGCCCGTTCGTCGTCTTCGGGCCCATGCCGCCGTCCGGCGCGCCCACGTCGTAGCCCAGCGCATTGAGCCGCGCCTGCGCCTCGCGCACCGACATCGACGCGCCCGCCTTCGTCTGCGAGGGGGCCGCGCCGCCGTCCACGCCCAGCCGGCCGCCGCCGCCCAGGCCCTGGCCCTGCACCTTCTGCGCCTTGTAGTTGCGCAGCGCCATGACCATCTGGTTGTATGCGTCCATGAATGCCGCCGTCAGCACCTTGCCCTGCGAGGTGTTCTGGTAGCCGCCCAGCCGGCCGCCCGCGGAGCTGCCGAACAGGCTGCCGAAGCCTGCGAAGTCGCTCTTGGAGGCACTGCCTTCCGACACCGACACCTGCACACCCGAACGGTTGTCCACCAGCGTCAGCATGGCGCTCGCCTCGCGCGTCTTCAGCGATCCGCCCAGCTGGCCCAGCACCTGCCCGCCCCCGCCGCCGATGAGCGCGCCCAGCGCACCGCCGATGCCGCCCGCGTCGCTGTTGGAGAAGACGATCTCCGGCGACAGGCCGTAGTCCGACGCCACCATCTGCCCCTGGCCGAAACTGCTGCCGCCGCGCATCTCGCCCGATTGCATCAGTGCGCGCTCACGGTTCATGGCGCCCATGCCGGTCACGCTGCGCTCCACCACCACGAAGCAGTTGGACTGCTGGATCAGCAGGCGCAGCAGGTTCGACGTCGGCGGCAGGCGGTACTCGTTGCGCAGGATGGTGTACCAGCCTGCATCCTGGTTTTCCACCAGCGACACCGTGCCCAGCGGCGAGGCGCAATGCTCCAGCTGCGTGTTCGCGTTCGCCGACGACTCCCCGGCGGCCGCGCCCGTCGCCACCGTCTTCGACTCCGCGCTGCCCATGCGCATGTTCGTGGTTTCGCAGCCCGCCAGCAGGGCGGCGGCCAGTGCCGCGCAAGCCAGGGTGCCAGCGCGCAGGGAGAGGAAAGGCGACGGGGTCGAGGACGGATTCATGATGAAGCGAAGAAAAAGGAAATGGCAAAGGGTCGGACGTTATGCGAGCACATCACCTTCGCCAACCCGACCATGGCGGGATATATGCAACAAAGTGCATATTTCCCAGCCGGCATTCGCACCGGCCGGGCCGGGTTCGAAGCCGGCGCAGGTAGCGCGCCGGGCTGCCGGCACCGATCGGCGATCTAGGTGCCGGCCCGCTCCAGCATCGCATGCAGCAGCACATTGCAACCGGCGGTGATGTGCTCGGGCTGGGCATCCTCGATCTCGTTGTGGCTGATGCCGTCCTTGCACGGGATGAAGACCATGCCCGCAGGCGCCAGGCGCGCCATGTACACGGCATCATGGCCTGCGCCGGACACCGCGGGCATGTGGGAATAGCCCAGTCGCTCCGCCGCGCGGCCCACGGCCTCCACGCACTCGGCATGGAACGGCTGGGCGGGGTAGTTGGAGACCAGAT
The DNA here is from genome assembly GCF_042847045.1 of Acidovorax sacchari. Classification (NCBI taxonomy): domain Bacteria; kingdom Pseudomonadati; phylum Pseudomonadota; class Betaproteobacteria; order Burkholderiales; family Comamonadaceae; genus Acidovorax; species Acidovorax sacchari. The sequence goes on along the minus strand of NZ_AP035783.1, from coordinate 1,098,705 downwards.
CGATCTGGATGGGCAGCCCCGTTTCCTGCGAGAGCCGGGCGGCCACGGCGCGGATGTCCTGGTCCATGCTGTCGCACTCGGCGTCGGTGGCGTTGCGCAGGTCGATGCTGAACTTCACCTGCCCCGGGATCACGTTGCGGCTGTTGGGGTGCACATGCACCATGCCTACCGTGCCGCGGCCGTGCGGCGGATGGCGGTGCGCGCAGGCCACCACCTCCTGCATGAGCCGCGTGGCCACCTGCAGGGCATCGCGGCGCAGGGCCATGGGCGTGGGACCGGCATGGGCCTCCATGCCCGTCACGGTGCAGTCGTACCAGCGGATGCCGAGCACACCCGTCACCACGCCGATGGTCTTGCCGTGGTCTTCCAGCACCGGGCCCTGCTCGATGTGGGTCTCGAAATACGCGCCGATGGGATGGTCGCCGGGTTCCTGATCGCCGATGTAGCCGATGCGCTCCAGCTCGCCCTTGACGGTCTTGCCCTCGGTATCGGTGGCGGCATAGGCGTGCTCCAGCGTGAAGGCCCTGGCGAAGACGCCCGAGCCCATCATCACGGGCACGAAGCGGCTGCCTTCCTCGTTGGTCCAGAAGGCGACCTCGATGGGCGCCTCGGTCTCTATACGAAAGTCGTTGAGCGTGCGCACCACCTCGATGCCGGCCAGCACGCCGTAGTTGCCGTCGAACTTGCCGCCCGTGGGCTGGGTGTCGATGTGGCTGCCGGTCATGATGGGCGGCAGGCTGTCGTCGCGGCCCGGGCGGCGCATGAAGACGTTGCCGATCTTGTCCACGGTGATGGACATGCCCGCCTCGCGCGCCCAGCGCGTGACGAGGTCGCGACCCTGCTTGTCCAGGTCGGTGAGCGTGAGGCGGCAGACACCGCCCTTGGGCGTGGCGCCGATTTGCGCCAGTTCCATGAGCGAATCCCAGAGGCGCTCTCCATTCACGCGCAGCTGGCGGATGTCGGTCTTGTCGGTGGTCGTCGTGTCCATGGGTTGTCCTTGTCCGTTCTCAGGCGCGCGCGACGGCGCTGGGGGCCAGGTCCTGCACACGCTTGTGCACGGCCTGGAAGTTGGCACCGAAGGCCGGGCGGTGCACGTAGCGGCCCGCGCCCTGCTCGGCGCGCAGATCGCCCCGCGCGAACACCACGCGGCCCTGGCTGACGGTATGGCTGGGGATGCCGCGCACGGTGCGGCCTTCGAAGATATTGAAGTCGCCCTTGCTGTGCTGTGTCCTGGCCGAGAAGGTCTTGGTGCCCTCCGGGTCCCACAGCACCAGGTCGGCATCCGCGCCGGGGCCCACGAAGCCCTTGCGTGGATAGATGTTGAACAGCCTGGCGGCGTTGGCGGACGTGATCGCCACGAACTCGCTGGGCGTGAGGCGGCCGGTGTTCACGCCGCCGTCCCAGATCGCGGCCATGCGCTCTTCCACCCCGCCGGTGCCGTTGGGGATCTTGGCGAAGTTGTCGCGCCCCATCGCCTTCTGCGCGGCGCAGAAGGTGCAGTGGTCGGTGGCCGTGGTGTGCAGCTGCCCAGACTGCAGGCCGCGCCACAGCGCCTCCTGGTGGCCGCCCGAGCGTGGCCGGAAAGGAGGGCTCATCACGTGGGCCGCGGCAGTGGCGAAGTCCGGATCTCGGTACACGCTGTCGTCCACCAGCAGGTGGCCCGCCAGCACCTCGCCGAACACGCGCTGGCCGCGCGCGCGGGCCCGGGCGATCGCCTCGGCCGCTTCGGCACAGCTCACGTGCACCACGTAGATCGGCACGCCCAGTACGTCGGCGATGGCGATGGCGCGGTTGGCGGCCTCGGCCTCCACCATGGGCGGGCGGGCCAGCGGGTGGCCTTCGGGGCCGGTGATGCCCATCTTGGCCACTTCCTGCTGCAGCAGGTAGACCAGCTCGCCGTTCTCGGCATGCACGGTGGGCATGGCGCCCAGTTCCAGTGCGCGCTTGAAGCTGTTCACCAGCGTTTCGTCGTCGCACATGATGGCGTTCTTGTAGGCCATGAAGTGCTTGAAGCTGTTCACGCCTTCCTCGCGCACCAGGGTGCCCATGTCCGCATGCACCTGGTCGCTCCACCAGGTCACGGCCACGTGGAAGGAATAGTCCGCGGCGGACTTCTCGGCCCAGCCGCGCCACTTGCGGTAGGCATCCATCAGCGGCTCCTTCGGATCGGGGATCACGAAGTCGATGATGGTGGTCGTCCCGCCGGCCAGGCCCGCCGCCGTGCCGGTGTAGAAGTCGTCCATCGTCACCGTGCCCATGAAGGGCAGCTGCATGTGCGTGTGCGGATCGATGCCGCCGGGCAGCACATATTGGCCGCTGGCGTCCAGGGTCTGCGTACCCGCCGGCGCCTGGCTGGCGGCATCGCCGCCCACCGCCGCGATGCGTCCGTCCACGCAGAGCACGTCGGCGCGCTCCTCGCGGTCGGCATTCACCACGGTGCCGCCGCGGATCAGAAGGGGTGCACTGCTCATCGTCGGTCTCCTTGCAAGATGGGTTGTCGCCGGGCTCAGGCGCGGCGCAGCGGCGCAGCGGCCGACGCGGCGGCGGCATGGCCGGACATGCCGATGCGGTACACCACCGCGGCAATGGCCAGGCCGATGAACCACGCATAGTCGTAGATGTGCCGGAATACCGCGCCCACGTTCGGAAAGGCCGCGGGAAAGGCAGCGTGCAGGAAGCCGGGGATGTTGGGCGCCACGCCGAGCGCGAAGGCCGCCACGGCCACCCGGTTCCAGCCCCTGCTATAGGCGTAGGGGCCGGTGTAGGCATAGAGCGCCGGCACGTCCAGCCGCGTGCGCCGCACGAGGTAGTAGTCCACCATCAGGATGCCCGCCACCGGTCCGAGCAGCGCGGAGTAGCCGATGAGCCACGTGAAGATGTAGCCCTGGGTGGACTCGAGGATCTTCCAGGGCATCATCGCGATGGCGATGCCCACGGTGATGTAGCCGCCCACGCGGTAGCTGATGCGCGCGGGGTTCAGCGCCGAGAAATCGTAGGCCGGCCCGACCAGGTTCGCGGCCAGGTTCACGCTCACGGTGTCGATCAGCAGGATGATGAGCGCGATCAGCACGGCCGCGCCCGTCATGCGGCTGGCCAGGTCCACCGGATCCCACAGCGCCTTGCCGTAGATGACGACCGTGGCGGACGTGACGAACACCGCCAGCGCCGCCAGCAGGCCCATGGGCACCGGCAGGCCGATGGCCTGGCCCACCACCTGGTCGCGCTGCGATTTCGCGAAGCGCGTGAAGTCGGGGATGTTCAGCGCCAGGGTGGCCCAGAAACCCACCATGGCCGTGAGCGACGGCCAGAACACGGCATGGAACTGGCCGGCCTTCGGCCCGCCCGGCGCGAACTGCGAGGGCTGGTGCAGGATCGGGCCGAAGCCGCCGGCCTTCTCATAGGCCCACCAGAGCAGCACGAAGCAGATCACGATCTTGATGGGCGCGGTCCAGGTCTCCAGCTTGCGGATCGACTCGATGCCGTGCACCACGAAGTAGAACTGGATCGCCCAGAAGATCAGGAAGCACACCAGTTGCCCGAGGTTGATTCCCAGGCCGGCGATCTTCCCGCCTTCCAGCGGATGCCCGATGATCACGCCAGCCAGCGTGTAGATCATCATGCCGCCGAACCAGGTCTGGATGCCGTACCAGCCACAGGCCACCAGGGCCCGCAGCAGCGCGGGCAGTTTGGCGCCGCGCGTGCCGAACGAAGCCCGCGCCAGCACGGCGTAGGGAATGCCGTACTTGGCGCCCGCGTGGCCGATCAGCAGCATGGGCACCAGCACGATCAGGTTGCCGAGGAACACCGTGCCCACCGCCTGGCTCCACGACATGCCGCCTTCGATCAGGCTCGCGGCAAGCGTATAGGCGGGAATGCACATCACCATCCCGATCCACAGGGCGGCGAAGTGGTGCCAGCGCCAGGTGCGCTGGTGCGCCTGCGTGGGCGCGAGGTCGTCGTTCCAGAGGTCCTGTGCGGCCCCGGAGGCGGGAGAGGATGATGGCGTCATGGCAGCCTCCCTGCGGTCATGCAGTGACTGCCGCGCCCGCCGGCGCCACGGAAGCGGCAGCAACGCGATTCGGATTGTTCGGGTGCGTGGTCCAGTTGGCGTATTCGCCGGTCACCGTGCGGCCCGTGCGCGCATCCACTTCGCCGGGAGCGAGGCTGCGCAGGGTGATGCACTCGGGCACCGGGCAGATCGAGACGCACAGGTTGCAGCCCACGCACTCGGATTCGTCCACCTCGAACCTGCGCACCCCGCCCTCCTGGGTGAAGGTGATCGCCTGGTGCGAGGTGTCCTCGCACACCACGTGGCAACGGCCGCACTGGATGCACGCATCCTGGTTGATCACCGCCTTGTCCACGTGGTTGAGGTCCAGTTGCTTCCAGTCCTTCACCGTGGGCACGGCGCGGCCGCGGAAGTCATCGATCGTCCGGTAGCCGTGCGCATCCATGAAGTTGGACAGTCCGTCGCACATGTCCTGCACGATCTTGAACCCATAGACCATCGCGGCCGTGCACACCTGCACGGTGCCGCAGCCCAGGGCGATGAACTCGGCCGCGTCGCGCCAGGTGCTCACGCCGCCGATGCCGCTGATGGGCAGGCCCGCGGTCTGCTCGTCGCGTGCGATCTCGGCCACCATGTTGAGCGCGATCGGCTTGACGGCCGGCCCGCAGTAGCCGCCGTGCGACCCCTGCCCCCCGGTGTTCGGGCTCATCGCCATGCGCTCGAGGTCCACTCCCATGATGGAGTTGATGGTGTTGATGAGCGACACCGCGTCCGCGCCGCCGGCGCGTGCCGCGCGGGCCGGCTGCCGCACGTCCGTGATGTTCGGCGTGAGCTTAACGATCACCGGCAGGTGCGTGTAGTGCTTGCACCATTGCGTGACCATCTGGATGTACTCGGGCACCTGGCCGACGGCCGATCCCATGCCGCGCTCGCTCATGCCATGCGGGCAGCCGAAGTTCAGCTCGATGCCGTCCGCGCCCGTGTCCTCCACCATCGGCAGGATGCGCTTCCAGCTCTCTTCCACGCACGGCACCATGATCGAGACGATCATCGCGCGGTCCGGCCAGGCGCGCTTCACGCGGCGGATCTCCTCCAGGTTCACGGCCAGCGGCCGGTCGGTGATCAGCTCGATGTTGTTGAGGCCGATCACGCGCCGGTCCTGCGACATGAGCGTGGAATAGCGCGGTCCGTTCACGTTGACGACGTGCGGGTCCTCGCCCAGGGTCTTCCAGACCACGCCGCCCCAGCCGGCCTCGAAGGCGCGGGTGACGTTCACTTCCTTGTCCGTCGGGGGCGCGGAGGCCAGCCAGAAGGGATTCGGGCTGCGGATGCCGAGGAAATCGCTGCGGATGTCTGCCATGTGCTTCTCCGTTGTCTTTCTCTGGGGTCGTGGGTCGGCAGCGGCTTCAGCCCGCCAGCAACGCTTCGTGGATGGACACCGCGGCCACCTTGCCGTGCTCCACGGCCTCCACGGTGAGATCGCGTCCGCCGGCGCGGCAGTCACCGCCTGCCCAGACGCGCGGCACGCTCGTGCGGCCATCGGCATCGGTGGCGATGCGGCCCTGGTTCAGCGCCACCTCGGCGCCCGCGTATTCGGAGAGATAGCTCTGGCCGATGGCCTTGAGCACCATGTCCGCCTCGAGCGTGAAGACTTCGCCGGTTTCGACCAGCCGCCCGCCCTGCACCGCCGTGGCCGCGAACCGCATGCCGCGCACCGCGCCGCCTTCGCAGAGCAGTTCCTTCGGCGCGGCCCAGTGCCGCACGGTGACGCCATTCGTCTGCGCCCACTGCTGTTCCACGAGCGAGGCGGACATGCTCTCCTGCCCGCGGCGATAGACCATGGTCACTTCCTCCGCGCCGAGCTTGGCGGCCTGCACGGCGGCATCCACCGCCGTCATGCCGCCGCCCACCACCACCACGCGGCGGCCCACGGGCAGCGTGGAGAGGTCCTGCGCCTGCCGCAGGTCGGCGATGAAGTCCACCGCATTGCGCAGGCCTTCCGCCTGCGGCTCGGCGATGCCCAGCGCGTTCACGCCCGCCAGCCCGAGGCCGAGGAACACCGCGTCATAGGCCTGCAGCAGCCCCGCGAGCGTGATGTCGCGCCCCAGCACCTGCCCGCAGCGCGGCTCGATCCCGCCGATGGACAGCAGCCACTCGATTTCCTTCTGCGCGAAGCCGCCGGTGGTCTTGTAGCTCGCCAGGCCGTATTCGTTGAGCCCGCCGAGCTTGGGCCGCGCGTCGAACAGCACCACGTCGTGCCCGCGCCGCGCCAGGCCATGCGCGCAGGCCAGGCCCGCGGGGCCGGCCCCCACCACGGCCACGCGCAGGCCGGTGGGCGCGGCCCGCGTGAACAGCGGCGCCCCCGGCTGCGCGAAATGCGCATCCGTCGCATAGCGCTGCAGCGCGCCGATCTCCACCGGCTTGTCTTCGTTCACGTTGCGCACGCAGGCCTGCTCGCAGAGCACCTCCGTCGGGCAGACCCGCGCGCACATGCCGCCGAGCGGGTTCGCCTCCAGGATCGCCCGCGCCGCGCCACGCTCGTTGCCCTGCGCGATGCGGTGGATGAAGGACGGCACGTCGATGCCCGTCGGGCAGGCCGTGGCGCACGGCGCCTCGTAGCAGTAATAGCAGCGCTCGGCCTCGATCAGGGCCTGGACACGGGTGAGCGGCGGGTGGGCATCGCCGAAATTCCTGGCGTACTGGGCCAGCTCGAGGCGTGCACCATGCACGCCGCAGCCGGTGCCGGCGGTCGTCGTTTCCATCGGAGGCTCCTGTGGTGTGTGAATCCCTGAGAATCGGGATCAGGAAGGCAGGGAGAAGGCTTCCGCGCGCGCAGGCAGCGCGCGGAGATCCAGGGCACCCGGACGGAATCCGGGCCGCGGTGCCGGTGCGGCGGCGCGCCCGGTGCTCCGGGGCGGCAGGAAAGGCGAAGGGGTCATCGTGGTCCTCGCTCGTGGTGGCGGATGCATGTCGCGCCGTTGTGGCTTGCAATTTACCAACCGGTAAAAACTTACCTATTGGTAAAATCCCGGACAGCAAACGCCATGCCAGAAGCGCCCCCCGGGGGAAGACCGTTTCCGGCCCCCTGCTTCGGCCCACAATGGTGCATATGAGCTCCCGCCTGCCGCCGTCCCGCCCAGCCCCCGTGCGTCCGCGCACCACCAGCGCTCCGTCCGCCGCGCGCCTGCGCAAGGAGCAGGCCATCCTCGCGGAGGCGGAAAGCCAGTTCGCCCAGTTCGGTTTCGAAGGGGCATCGCTGGAGGGCATCGCGGCCTCGGCCGGCATCAGCCGGCACAACCTGCTCTACTATTTCCCGAACAAGGAAGCCCTCTACCGCCGTGTGCTGGACGACGTGCTCACCCAGTGGCTGGACGGCATGGAGGAGATGTCGCACGGCGAAGACCCCTCCGAAGCCCTGCGCCGCTACATCGGCGCCAAGCTCCGGTCGTCGCTGGAGCGCCCGAATGCCGCCAAGGTGTTCGCCAAGGAGGTCATCGCCGGCGCGCCGCGCTACGGCGACGTCATCGCCGAACGCGTGGGCCCGGTGCTGCGCAATGACGTGCGCACGTTCGAGCGCTGGGCGCGGGAAGGCCGCATCGCCCGCGTCAACTTCACGCACCTGATGTTCATCATCTGGTCGGTCACCCAGGCCTACGCCGACCAGCAGGCGCAGTTCGCCCTGCTGCTGGGCAAGCCGGCCCTGACCGAGCGGGACTACGCGCATGCCGAGGCACTGATCTGCCACATGGTGCTTGCGGGCCTGGCGCCGGACAGCGCCCCGCCGGCCTGAGGCGCCCGCCGGGCGGAGCGCCCCACGGCAGCGCTCCCGGCCCCATCGCTTAGACTTCCGCGTCCCGCGGTCGCACGGTGCGCCCGCACGCCCTGCGCCGTCCGTCTTCCGCCGTCACGCACACACCGCCATGGCCACCAAACCATCCGTATCACTCATCGTCTTCGGTATCGCCGTCGTGGCGGCCGTCCTGGCCATCTACCTGCCCGCCTGGGACCACGCGCTGCTGTTCGACGATCTGGCCCTGACCGACGGCACCATCTTCGGCAGTTACGGGAACCTGCTCGCCTTCAAGCAGCGCCTGCTGTCCTATGGCAGCTTCGTCTGGGTGGACGGCCTGGCCGGCGCCGGATGGTGGAAGCAGCGCCTGGTGAACATCGCCCTGCACCTGGGCACCGTGGCGGCGCTCTATGCCCTCGTGCGCAACCTGCTCGCGCACACGCGCTTCCCCGAGGAATTCGAAGCCCAGCCGCATTTCACCGCGTCGCGGCTCGCCGCCGTGCGCGTGGGCGTGGCGCTCTTCGCTGTCAACCCCATGGCGGTCTACGCGGTGGCCTACCTCGTGCAGCGCTCCATCGTCATGGCCACGTTCTTCGCGGTGCTGGCGTGCTGGTGCTTCGTGCGCGGCCTGTCGGGCCGCGGGGCCGCCTGGTATGCCGGCGCCGTCGTGGCCTATGCGGCGGCGGTGCTGTCGAAGGAGCATGCGGTGATGGTGGCCGCCATGGCGGTGCCGCTGTATATCCATGTCAGGCGCCCCGCGTGGCGCACGGTGGCAGGCATCGCGGGCATTTCCGCGTTGCTGGTCGCCGTGGCCGCCGCCGTCCTGTTCGGCGTGTATGGCGAATTCATCGGCAAGGTGTTCGACCAGCGCTCCATCGACCTCACGAGGCAGCTGGAACTGCTCAGCCCGGGCATCACCCAGCGCATGTACCCGCTCAGCATTCTGAACGAGGCAGCCCTGTTCTTCGCCTACGGTTTCCTGTGGTTCGTGCCGAACGTGATGTGGATGTCCGTGGATCTGCGGCCGCCTTTCCCCCTCTCGTTCACCGCGTTCCCGCAAGTGCTGGGCCTGCTGGGCTACGTGGCGCTCTGGGTGGCCGCAGCATGGGCCGTACTGCGCCGCCGGGGCGTGCTCAGCCTCGCGGGCGTCGCGCTGCTCTTTCCCTTGCTGCTCTACGTGACCGAATTCGCCACCGTCTGGGTGCAGGACCCCTTCGTTCTCTACCGAAGCTACCTCTGGGCCGTCGGCGTACCCATCCTGGTCGCCATCGCCCTCACCGGCTTCAAGCCGCGCGCCATCTACATGCTGGGCGCCATGGTCGGACTGGTGTTTGCCCTGCTTGCCTTCGAGCGCTCGGCCTCGCTGCGGGACGACTACACCGCCTGGAGCGATGCGGCTGAAAAAATCGACGTGAAGGCGCCCGCCAATGCGGTCGGCCGGTGGCGCCCATTCCTCAACCTTGGCGCCTACCACCTGGACCGTGGATCCGTGGCGGAGGCCCAGAAAGCCTTCGCCACGGCCGAGGCGCTGGGTGCGCTGCGCGGCGCTGCCCGATTCAACATGGGCGTGGCACTGCAGCAGCAGAAGAAGCACACCGAAGCGATCGCAGCCTTCGACGATGCGGAGAAGCAGGGCTTCAAGGATCTGCAGCTCTACTACCACCGTGGTGAATCGGAATTTGCCCTCGGACGGTATGCGCAGGCCTATGCGCAGTTCGACCAGGGATTGCGCACGGAACTCCTGGGCCTCAGTTCCGCCGAAATGGACCGCATCCGCCAGCTCATGCATCTTCGCCGTGCAGAGAGCGCGATCGGCGCGAACCGGTTCGACGACGCGATCAAGGATTTCAATGCCCTGCTTCCGGCCAGCCCGTCCAACCCGCGCCTGTTGCTGGGCCTGGGCATGGCGCATGTCGGCAAGGGCGACACGCAGGAGGCCATCGCGCTGTTCGACCAATTGATCGCGCGCGCCCCCAATGCCGCGGCCTACTACGGGCGCGCCATGGCCTACCGTGGCTCCCGCCAGTATGCAGCCAGCCTGAAGGATCTCGACCAGGCCATCCGGCTCGACCCGCGCAACCCTCAGTACGCGCAGATCCGGGCCGAAGTGGCTGCTGCCGCCAAGCCATAGGCCGAAGACAGGCACGAGACGACTCCCCCGTGGCCCTGCGCGTTTTGCATGTAGGCAAGTTCTATCCGCCCTACCGCGGCGGCATGGAAGTGTTCCTTTCCGACCTGATCGCCGCCCAGCGCGCCCAGGGCATCGAGGCGCACGCGCTCGTCCACGGCGCACCTCAACCCGACGATCCGCACTGGCTGGAACGGGTACCTGTGCAATTCCAGCTGGTGTATGCACCATTCGCCCTGGGCTTTCGCGCAGCGCTGGCGCGGGCGATACGCCGGTTGCGACCCGATGTGCTGCACCTGCACATGCCCAACAACTCCGCGCTGTGGGCACTCACGCTGCCCGGCGCACGCCGCATTCCCTGGGTGGTCCACTGGCACTCTGATGTCGTGGTGTCGGAAATCAAGCTCTCGGTCGCACTGGCATACGCCCTGTACCGCCCCTTCGAGCATGCGCTGCTGGACGGTGCGGAACGCATCATCGCGACGTCCCCGCCCTACCTGGAGGCCAGCAAGGCCCTGCAGTACTGGAGAAGCAAGTGCGTGACGGTCCCGCTGGGCATCGACCTCGGCAGCCTGCCCGCCGCCACCCCTGGCGACGCATGGTCTCCGGGAACGGCCTTGAAATTGCTTTCCATCGGGCGCCTGACTTACTACAAGGGCTTCGAGACCCTCATCCAGGCCGTTGCCGCGCTGCCGGGCGTGGAGTTGCTGATCGTCGGCGACGGCGAGTTGCGGGACAGCCTGCAGGCGCGCATACAGACGGCGCAGTCGCGTACAGGCAGGGGGAGCATCCGGCTGCTGGGCGACGTGGACGACGCACGCAAGCACTCGCTGCTCGCCACCTGCGACATCTTCTGCCTCGCCTCCAGGGAACGTACCGAAGCATTCGGCATCGTGCTCCTGGAAGCGATGTTCCATGCAAAGCCGTGCATCGTCACCGACCTGCCCGGGTCCGGCATGCCCTGGCTCGTCGCCCATGCCAGGGCGGGCCTGCGCGTCCCCATCGAGGACGTTGACGGCTGGAGGAACGCCATCACCCGCCTTCGCCACGATGTCCCGCTGCGCCAACGCCTGGGCGCCGCAGGCAGGCAGGCCCTGCTCCGGTCATTCACCATCCACAGCGGTGCCGTCGCGATCGAACGGGAGTACCGGCATGTCACGTCCAAGCGCCGGCCGGCGGCCGACACCCGGGGCCCGCTCGTGGTTATTCCGGCATGCAACGATTCGGACTCCATCGCCGCGCTGGTGCACGCAGTGCGCGACGCCGGGCTGGGCATTCCCCTGGTGATCGACAACCGGAGCGCAGATGGCACCTGCCTTTTCGCGCAGGAGGCCGGCGCCAGGGTGCTGCGCCCCCTGATCCCGATGAGCCGCTGGGGCGCCGTCCAGACCGGAATGCGCCTCGCCCTGGCCGAGGGCCATCGCGGCATCCTCACGATCTCCTCCAGCCAGCGGCCGGCCCCCCGGCTGTGGCAGGAGCTTCTGGAGCATGCTCCGCGCGCGGATGCAGCGGTATTGCGTGCTCCAGAAAACGAGGCGCCATGGTGGCGACGTGTGCTGCAGACCTCGCCCGTCCCGGCACACCCCGCGTACTACAGCCGCGCCGCGATGGAGTCCTTCACCTCCACGGAAGCCGCTCTGCTGGATGATGCGGACCTCGGACTTCTGTGGCTCACGCGGCACGTGGGTATGCGCATCGTGCGCATCGACCCTGCAGTGCATGCGCCGGAGCCGGTTGCAGCCTCGGAAGCAGCGCCCCATCCGTGGTGGAGCGGCATCCGCCGGCTCGCTGCAACCACCCTCTTCCGGTTTGCCACGGCACGCCCCAGGCCCCTGCAGCGTCGCGCCGACCCCTGAGACCGGCGGCCCCTCACCCCGCCACCAGTTCCCGCATGCGCCGCAGGAAGCGATCCTTGCTGAATTCCCTGGCGCGGCTTTCACACGCGGGCCGCATGGCTTCGGCCGCATCGCCCGACAGTGCCGATACCGCTTCGACGATTTGCTCCACGGATGGCTCCGCCGGCAGAAGCCAGCCGGTTTCCCCATGCACGATGGTCTCGAGCAGCCCGCCCTCGGCCACACCGATCACGGGCTTGCCCGCGGCCATGCTCTCCACGGGCGACATGCCGAAATCCTCGTCACGGGGAATGTAGATCGAGGCCCGGGCCCCTCCCATCATTTCCGCGAGCGCATCGTCCCCGAGCCACGAGGTGAACCGGATGTTGGGTGCCTGGGCCGCTTTCGCGCGCAGGGCCTCGAACTGCGAACCGCCGGATACCACGACCAGTTGCCGGGACGGCATGCGCAGAAAGGCATCCACGATCCGGTCCACCCGCTTGAAGTCTTCCAGCCGCGCAAGCGAGAGGAAGTAATCCCCCCGATGCCGCCAGCGGAACCGCTCCACGTCGATGGGCGGATGCACCACCGTAGCGTCCACCCCGAGGTACTCGCGCAGCCGGCCGCGCACGTTCTCCGAATTCGCGATCACCATGTCCATTTCAGCCACCGACGACTCGTAGCGCCGCTTCAGGTAGGCCGCGAGCACGGCGAGAGCCGGCCTCAGCGGCGGCGCGAATTTCTGCTGGTAATAGGCGCGCAGGTCATACACGAAGCGCGGCGGCGTATGGCAATAGTAGAGATTGCGCCGCCCCCGGCGGTGCCGCACGGCGACCGGGGCGAGCACTCCACTGAAGATCGCCCAGTCGTATTGATCCAGGAACCGTGCCTGTCGGCCCGAGAATGCACGCAGTACCTTGAGCGTGCGCCAGCCGGGCACGGGTGTGGTGGCCTCCAGATCATGGCAGGCGATGTCTGCCAGCTCGCTGGCGGGAAAGACGTCCGGCTGCCGGTAGCCGAAGCACAGCTCGGCCCCTTCCAGGCCCCGCACGAGATCGAGCGTGAGGCGCTCGGCACCGCCTTTCGCATGCAGAAAGTCATAGAGCACCACGCCCTTCACAGCCATGAACGCACCCCTCTGTACAAAAGCACCATCAAGACGGCTTCGGTCGCGATGCTGGCCCACGCCGCACCCAATGCTCCGAAACGCGGAAGCAGCCAGAAATTCAAACCCACGTTGACGGCAGCGGCGATGCAGACGGTCACTGCATACCATCGCTCCCGCCCCAGGGCCACCGCTGCCTGCGTCAGCACATAGTTGGGTGCCAGGAAGAGGAAAGCGACCAGCAGCCAGGACAGCAACGGCGCTGCGGCAGCATAGGAATCCCCGTATGCCAGCACCAGCAGGGGCTCGGCGAACCAGTGCACCACGACCGATCCGGCGGCGGCCAGCAGCAGCACGCCACCGAGGGCGCGGCGCAGTAACGCCCTGGCCGCATCCCGGTCCTGCCACCGCAGGCGCAGCTCCCGGAAGAAAACCGTGGCAGCGGGCGCCAGCAGCAGCACGCCCCCCTCGAAGAGCCGGTAAGCGGCAGCATACCGCCCGATGTCCGCAGGCGCGACGCCCAGTTGCTCCATCAGGACGATGTCGATGCGGAAATAGATGGTGGTCGCCAGATCGATCAGCATGAAGGCTGCCGCCGTCCTGTAGACGACTCCCGGAGGATTCCACCGTGGAAGGACCGTGAACCGCACCGCAGCCAGCGCCAACGCCAGACCGCAGGCCCAGCCCACGAAAACCGCCGTACTGTCCGGCCTCCACAGCATCACGCAGCCGAGGATGAGCATCGCCGTGATGCTGCGCACGCCTGCCTGCCACAAGGCATCCCTGGCATATTCCCCCACACCCCGCCACCGCGCGGACAGGATGTTGGCCGCCGCAAGCAAAGCCATCGCCACGATGGCCCAGACCATCGCGCCCCGCCGATCCGCCCCCAGCACGGCAGCCAGGCATACCGCCACCAAACTCACCGACAGGATGTGCCCGAGGGCATAGCGCGTCAGCCCGCCCGCATCCAGATCCATGCTGCGATGTGCGGACTCACGCTGCAGAAGGGTCTTGAAACCGCCGTCCTGGAGAATGGCGATCAGGGAGGCCAGGGTCAGCACATAGTTGTACTCCCCGAACCTTTCCGGTCCGAGCAGGCGGCCCAGCGCGAACACCAGGACCATGGAAACCACCGCCACCCACAGGCTGGCGGCGGTCTGGTTGATCCATCCACGCAGCCACATCTACGACGATCTCCGCCACCAGTGGACGGACGCCTGCAGCGCCACACCAATGCACAGCTGGTAGAAGCAGAGCGTCACCACGTGGGCTGCCATCTGGCTCATGCCGAGCATCAGCAGCGCCATCGAGGCCGCAAGCGCCAGCAGGGAGCCGACGAGAAAGGGGCCTCCACGCTCACCGTAGATCCAGCGCGCAAGGCGGGGCTGGCGCCGGGCCAGGGTATCCCGTGCGCTGACTGTGGCGAACCACCACGCAGCGATCATCCAGAGCCCGCCCAGCGTGATGAACACATTTTCGCCCCAGCCTGCCGTGCGCATGAAACCGAACCCATAGCTCGCCACCCCGAGCAGCAGCATCAGGCCCAGCCACAGGCCAGCCCCCCGCCGCATCCATCCCAGCGACCGGTGCAGCATGGATGCGACAGGCCACAGGCATCCCACAACAACCGCCAGCGAAGAAAGCGGCGAAGAAGGTGCGGGATACGCACCCAGGGCCCATGCCAGCCATGCGAACCACATGCAGGGCCAGAGATAGACGGCGAAGAACCTGCCCCAGGCAGGCAGCCCGCGCCACAGGTGCAGGGCAGACGTCATCCACAGCGCGACACCCGCACCCAGCAGCCAGGGCACCCCTTCGTCGCCCCTGCCGGCCCACCAGAACCACGGCAACGCGGCCACCATGCTGGCCAGATGGAACACCCGGCGATGGCGGCCGACGCCCGCCGCGACGCGCTCACCCAGCCCCCATGCGGTCTCGGCCGCGAGGCGCCCCTGTACCGCCAAGGCCCGCAGCCGGACCCGTCCATTGCGCCAATGCGGAGAAAGCAACCGCCAGGCAAGCCAGGCCCCGGCGCCGGCGGCGAATGCCAGCACCAGCTTCTTGAGCTTTCCCATTCCGGGAGGGGGTGCCGGCGGCCTCAGCATGTCGCGCCACTCCACCACGGCTTCCGATTTCTCGTCCTGGTTGCTCACCAGCGTGACATGCCTCAACTCGAAGAGGCCGTCATCCTGCAGCAGCACCGGGGTCATCTCCTGTTTCTGCCCCACCTCCAGAACCCCATAGTCGAGCCACACCGGGCGACGCCCCTGCACCAGGGCATCCCGAAGCGAACCGGGCAGCGCCTCGGGCATGTGCAGTGATCCTTCCACGAGGAGTCCGGTACCGCGGGACAGCGAGTCCATCGCGGAGGGACGTGCACCCACGCCGGCCTCGGCCAGGAAGCTCAACTGCACGGGCCTGTCCATGTAGAGTGCGGCTTTCCAGCGGATCTCCGTGACGCGTTCGTTCTCGCCGAACCGCTCCCGCAGCTCTGCGGCCAACCCCTCGCGGACATGGCCGTCGCGTGGACAGAGCCGCCGTTCCAGCCGATGCCCGTCGCTGCCGAGGATTTCCGCCTGCAGCCAGCAGCTGTCCATCTCGGCGCCCCGCACGTCGTATTCCAGGCGCAATTCGAGCAGATCCCTGGCAGGCAGCCCGACAGGCGTGGACCAGCGCAGCGTCGTGGCGCCTGCCGCTTCGGGCCGCGCCCGCAGGATGCCTGTCAGGCGCACGCCGTCACTGCGCCACACATCACCCGGATCGGTCGCTTCGGCCCGTGGGACCAGGGGTACCACGCCCCAGCCGAACCGGGGTGCCGTGGCGGCCTGGGCAGCGTCCAGGCGGTAAGGGCGGAACACCGAGATGTCCTTGACCGTCCAGGGCGCAGCCACCTCCAGGGCATCGAAACGCAGGGACAGGCTTCGCACCCGCGCCCCTTCGGGGATCCTGCGATCCAGCAGCACGGGCTGGCTCGGCATCGCCCTGAAGCGGTAGTCGCGTCCGTCGTCCGTTACGGCGCGCACCTCCACCTCCGGCTGGCGGCGGCCCGTGGTGTGGATACCCACATAAAGGCGCTGCCCTGGGCGGACCCGGAAATCCACCTGCCAGTCCATATCCACCATGGCGCCCGAGGGCAACAGCATGCCTTCGGCCACGCCCCGCTCCTGGACCGTGCCGCCGCTGGACGCCACGCGCAGTCCCCAGCCAGGGAACTCCACTTCCCCCCCCTGCCCGCGCGGCAATCTGGCATGCACCCGCGCCTCGGCCAACGGCAACTGGGCCGCGAAATCCAGCCACTCCACGCCATTGCGGTCTTCGGGCCGGACCAGGAAGGGCCCTCCCAGAGAACGGACGCGGGAAGCGGCCTCGTCCAGGAACGCAGGTGTGCTGGAGCGCCGCAGCTTTACCAGATGGGCCGAGACCAGGTCGGTCCTGCAGCCAGGGGCTCCCGAAACCTGCCATTCGGCAGACCGCAGCGGCATCCGGGCCACCCAGCGACCGGTGACGTCCCTGAGATCCAGCTTGGTGCGCCAGACGGTGGCTGTCAACGGAGCGGTTGTCATGGGAACCTGCAATACGCGCTCCCCATCCGGGGCCCTGCCCGTGCCTGCCAGGCTATAGATCGTCAGCCGGCGCAAAGGCTGTTCGGCCACCGTCCGCTCCCTCGCCCCGCGGTAGAACACCAGCAGTTCCGCAAGCGACACGGTCTGCCCGCGCTGCCGGTACTCCGCGAGGACGCGGTCCAGGCGGATGCGCAAGCGGGTCCGCTGGCCGTCGTCCTGCACCTCGCTGGTGAAATCCCCGGACGTCAGCAGACGGCTGGGGCGATGGTGATGGCCCACGCTGATGAACAGATTCACGCCATTGAGCCTGGCTCCGGAGGGAAACTCCATCTCGATGGTCTGCGCCCGGTCCAGGGATACCTGCAAGCGCCGCTGAAGCACCGTGGCATCCCCGTCCTGGGCATATCGCCATTTGCCATCGTCGCGGCTGCCCCACTGCCGGGCGAGCAGGTAGAACATGTCCTTGGCGACCCAGGGCATGCGCGCGGGCTGCTCGGAAAAAAGCACGCTGCGGCCTTCCTCCATGCCGATGATGGTGGTGCTGCTCGGACGCCCCTCGCGCAATCCCTCATCGGTCTGCAGCGTCAGTTGTGCCGAACACTGCCCGAGCGTGGCATGGTCGATCCAGAGCTCGTCGTAAGCGGAAAGATCCGTGCCGGCAGAGGCATTCAGCCGGATGCCGTGCTCCGGCGCCGCGGCACGGCTGGGTGCAGCTTCAGGCTCCAGCGGCGCGCTGGAGTCCAGCTCCATCGCCGGAACCTGCTTCAATCCCAGCTGTGCCTTCAACTGGAATGCCCCAGGCAACAGAGGATCGCCTGCGGACAACGGTTGCAGCACCTTGCCCAGATAGCCGGGAACGGGCGAAGGACCGAAAGCGACATCGGTCGCCACATCGGCGGCCGGGACAGCCATCGGAATGCACAGCGCGACGGCGAGCCACGCGCGCCAGCAGCATCGCTCAAGGCGGAAGCAGAGCCGCTTCATGGGTTTTCCCTCCGTCGGAGAATGGAGAAGCCGTCGTCCTCGTAAACGACGCTATAGAGCTTCCTGACTTGCGCCACCGCGCTCCGGTAGCGTGCGGCGGCGACCTCGTCGGAACACTGCCCGCGCAACCAGAGGCAGCCCTTGTCGAGCAGGAACCAGGGGCGGCGCTCGTCCAGCACCACATAGTCGGCATGGCGCGCACGCGGCGGCGCCCCGGCAACGCCGTCCGAAGTCCATGCAGGCACGGCCTTGGCGGAGAACACACCATCGGGAAATGCGAAATACGCCTCGCGCAAGGGCAGGTGGCCCCAGTTCACCGTGTTCTGGGTCGCAACGCTCACCCCCTCGTCCCGGGGAACCCACCGCTCCAGAGCCGCCTGGATACGCCGGGTACGGTCATCCGGCCAATAGGCCCGCCAGTTGTAGCTCCAGACCTTGTCGCTCCAGAAAAGGCGCCCCAGCGGAGACGGCGCGAGCAGGACATGGCCGGCCAGGAGCGCGACGCCCAGCGCAAGGGCGGCCGCTTGCCGAGGCACGCCGACGCGCCCGCAGAGCCTCCAGAACGCGGGCAGCCCATGGGCGAACGCGACGATCGCCGGAGCAATGAGCCCTGCGGTGTAGTGGTTGCCGTAGCTGTAGTAGTTTTCGGACCGGGCCAGCATCGCGATCAGCAGGGGAGGAAGGGCGGGAATGAGCCACGCGGGGCTCAGCAGGGGAACGAAGGCCAGCATGCCGAAACAGACGAACAGATAAATCAGCTTCCCGGGCGTCGCCAGCGCCTCGGTGATCGGCAGCCAGGGGTGCGACAGCAGGTTCCGCAGCATGCCTCCGATGCCGTGGCCCAGCCAAGTGAACGCATCCGCATCCAGCCCCCCGCTCGTTCCCGTGAATCGCGGAATCAGCCACTGGGTGGCCACATAGAACCAGGCCACCCCGCCGCAGGCCAGCACCAGGCCGGCTGCGACCCAGCGGCGTGGCAGGGCATCCGCTCCGCGCAATCTCCAGGCCTGCCACAGCAGGAACAGGCCGCAGGCCGTGGTCTGCAACGCGAAAGGCTCTTTCACACCAGCCAGCAGCAGTGCGCAGGCCATGGCCCAGGCCATGCGCCGACGCTCGAACGCCACGTAAAAGCCCGCCAGCAACGGGACGGCAAGATGGTCGAAGTGGAAGTCGAACAGGGCGTTGGCCCAGAGCGGGTAGTACAGCAGCAGCGCCACCGCAGGCCAGGCGCCGTACTGGCGCCAGACCAGCCAGGCCGGAGCGGTCAGCGCCAGCCCCTGCAGCGCCAGCAGGCCGAGCGGACCGGTCCACCGGTACAGATAGGCGTACGCGCCCATGAAGGGCTGGGCATGGCCGAAGAACGCATGTCCCCCGCCGCCCTCCTGCCCGAGGTAGGCATGGAAGACATTCTCGAACAGCCCCAGGTCGAACCAGTTACTGGACAGCGCCTGGTACTTGAGCAGCGACATGCCGACCAGCGTCGCCGCCAGGGCCCAGAGGAGCGCCCCGACCCGCCGGTCCGTCACCTCGGCCGACCCCGACACGGCACGCCTCAGCGCACCAGCGTGCGCAGTGCGTCGCGCAGCAGCTGGAATTCCGCATCCAGCGCGTAGTGGTGGTTGCCGATGAACAACCCGTGCTGGTCGATCCAGTCGGCATTGACCAGCCGGCCGTGGATCTCATGGTCGAACCACGACATCACCTCGTTCTTGGCGAAGTTGCCCGCGACGATGGGGCGACAGTCGATGCTGTGGGACTGCAATGCCGCCACCAGTTGCTCGCGCCCGAACGGAGCGTCTTCCGAGAGCACCATGCTGAAGCCGAACCAGCTGCTGTCACCGATCTCCTTCTGCGTCCCCAGCATCGGGAACTCCGCCATCAGGGCCTGGAACTTGCGCGCATTCTCGCGGCGGACCTGCACCATGCCCGGCAGCTTGCGCAGTTGCGCCGAGCCCAGCGCACCACTCATCTCCAGCGGCCGGACGTTGTAGCCGGGCAGCACGAAGCGGAAGGACTCCTGGAAGGGGTCGTCCGACTTCTCGCCGCAGACATGGTTGAACTTCGGAAGGTTGCGCGTCCAGCCATGCGCTCGCAGGCAGATGAGCAGGTGGTGCAATTCCTCGTCGTCCGTCACCACCAGTCCTCCCTCCATCGTGGAGATGTGGTGGCTGAAGAACGAACTGAACGTCCCCATCAGGCCGTGGGTACCTGCCTGGCGCCCCTGGAACACGGCGCCCATCGATTCGCAGTTGTCCTCGATCAGGTCGATATCCCGGCCCTCCAGCATCCCGGCGATCCGGTCGAAGGCATTCGGATTGCCGAGCAGGTTCACGGCCATCACCAGCCGCGTGGCAGGCGTGATGGCGGCTTCCAGCTGCTCCAGGTCGTAGTTCAGCGTCTCCCTGTCGATGTCCACGAACTTGAGCCTGAGCCCGTACTGGTAGAGGGGATAGTAGGTCGTGCTCCACGACACGGCCGGCACGATCACCTCGTCGCCCCGGGACAGCCGCCGCCCCTGCTTGCGGTAGAACAGCGCCGCCACCATGATCAGATTGGCCGCGGATCCGGAGCTCACCATCACGGCATGCCGGCTGCCGACGTACTCCGCGAACTCCCGCTCGAAGGCGGCCACCCGGGGGCCCATGGTGAACATGCCGGACGCGATCACATCCTGCAGGGAGGCATATTCCTCGTCGTCCCAGGTCGTGCTCGCCAGGGGATAGCTGTTTGCTGCTGTCATTTGCTTCTGTTCGTCTGCTATGCCGCACCCGACCACCGGCCCGGTGCGTGCTGTTCTTTCAGGAAAGGCCGAGATAGTAGTCGTAGGCCTTGCGCATTCCCTCTTGCAGGGAGGTGGACGCATGCCAGCCCCACTGCCCGGCCAGTGAGGTATCGACGAGCTTGCGCTTCATGCCCACGGGCTTGGTCAGATCGTGCCGGAAGCCGCCCGCATAGCCCACCACCTCCGCGCCCACGCGGTAATAGTCGTTGATGGTGAGATCGGTCCCCAGTCCCACGTTCATCACGGGGGGCAGGCTGTCGAAACGACGGAGCGCCTCCACCATGCAGTCCGCCAGGTCGCCCGCGTACATGAATTCCCGGCGGGCATTGCCATCGCCCCAGATCTCCACCTCTGCAGCCCCGTCGAGCCGGGCCTGGTGGATTTTCTGCAGGATGGCGGGCACCAGATGGGACACGTTCGGCGAGAACTTGTCGTGGCGGCCGTAGAGGTTGCAGGGAATCAGCGTCTTGTAGGAAAGGCCGCCCGGCTCCCGGCTGACGTAGTCGCACAACCGGGCCACCATGATCTTCGCCAGCGCGTAACCCTCGTTGGTGGGTTCGAGTTCGCCGGTCAGCACCATGTCCTCGCGCAGCGGTGTATCCCACCCGCGGGGGAACATGCAGGAACTGCCGAGATTGAGCAGCCGCGGCACCCCGGCAGCCCGGGCTGCCATCACGATGTTGCGCCCCATGTCCAGGTTGCCTAGCAGGAAGCGCACCGGATCGGCCATGTTGGCCTGGATGCCTCCCACCACGCCCGCCGCATGCACGACGGCGTCGGGCCGGTGCTCGGCGACGAAGCGCTCGACACCGGCGTAGTCCAGCAGGTCCAGCGCATCACGGCCGGGTGCGATGACCTCGAACTCTTTGATGGCGGGATGCTCCAGAAAATTGCGCCCCACCATGCCGGTGGATCCGGTCAGAAGAATACGCATGGAGATGTCCGGACGGCCGCCTCAAGCCCTGCCACCGCGCAGGAACCCCTGGTCCCGGCACAGCTGGTCGCGCTCGGCCATCTTGAGGTCCGCCTGGGCCATCTCGCGCACCAAGTCTGCAAACGAAGTGCGAGGCGCCCAGCCCAGCGCCTCGCGGGCCTTGGACGGGTCACCCAGCAGCGTCTCCACCTCGGTGGGCCGGAAATACCGCGGATCCACGCTCACGCGCAGCCGGCCGGCCTCGTCGTAGCCCTTTTCATCGATACCTTCGCCCTGCCAGGACAACGACATGCCCATTTCCTTCGCAGCGGCATCCACGAAATCGCGCACGCTGTACTGGATGCCGCTGGCGATCACGAAATCCTCCGGACGGTCCTGCTGCAGCATCAGCCACTGGGCTTCGACGTAGTCCCGGGCATGGCCCCAGTCGCGCTTGGCGCCGAGATTGCCGAGGTACAGCTGGTCCTGCATCCCGAGCTTGATCCTCGCCAGGGCGCGCGTGATCTTGCGTGTGACGAACGTCTCACCCCGGATGGGCGACTCGTGGTTGAACAGGATGCCGTTGCAGGCATAGATGCCATAGGCCTCCCGGTAATTCACCGTGATCCAGTAGGCATAGAGCTTCGCCGCCGCATAGGGCGAGCGCGGATAGAACGGCGTGCTCTCGCGCTGCGGGATCTCCTGCACCAGTCCGTACAGCTCGGAAGTGGATGCCTGGTAGAAGCGGCATTTCTTCTCCAGCCCGAGAATGCGGATGGCCTCGAGGATACGCAGCGGGCCGAGCGCGTCGGAATTCGCCGTGTATTCCGGCTCCTCGAAAGACACCGCCACGTGGCTCTGCGCCGCGAGGTTGTAGATCTCGTCGGGCTGGATCTTCTGGATGATGCGCACCAGCGACAGCGAATCCGTCATGTCGCCGTAGTGGAGGATGAACCTCGGATCGGGCGTGTGCGGGTCCTGGAAGAGGTGATCGATCCGCTCCGTGTTGATGAGCGAGGTCCTGCGCTTGATCCCGTGGACCGTGTATCCCTTTTCGAGCAGCAGCTCCGCCAGGTAGGCCCCGTCCTGGCCGGTGATTCCGGTGATGAGTGCAGTTTTCATTGGCAATCCATTGGTTTTCTAGAAATACGATTCAGTAGCAGATCAGGGCACGGCGCAGTTTCTGCATCCATCCCAGGCGCTTCTGCCAGGGGACACGGATCATCCAGCCGAAATACGCCATCTGGAGGGAAGCCAGCGCGCCACGCTTGCCGGCAAGGGCCGGACGCCGCGAGACCTCCAATGCCACCCCCTCCTTCTGCGCCCAGCGCAGCGAGTCGGCGATCCAGTGCCCCTTCTCCACGAGATTCACGAACTCGAAAAGGGGCTGCTTCATTCCATAGAAGCCGTCGCTGTAGGAGGTCCGATAGGAACCCATGATCTCGAAATTCCAGGGATTCTCGCCGTCCAGCAGCAATCGGAGCAGATATTCGCGGTCCCAGAATGCCGCGACGGTGGCTCGGTAGGGCGCACCGCGCCGCAATATGCCGAACAGCGGATCGTCCGCCTCGGAATCCGTCTTGATGTGATTCCAGTACTTCAGGTGCATGGCGTCGTGGCGCTCCACGAAATCCACGCAACGGCGGAACACGTCCGGATCCACAGGCGTGGCCACCATCAGGTCCTCGAGCAGCACCATGACCTTGCGGGCAGGTACCTGCTGCAGGATGGACCGGAAGCTGGACGACCAGTCCCGATCCTCGCCCGAGAGGACGGGAATCACGCCCTCCTCCCGGCAGGCCACTTCATTGCTCCCGAAATAGACGGGATGTCCGGCCGCGGAGGGAAACTGCCGCCGCAATTGCGACATGAAAGGCGCCCACAGATCGCTGTATTTGTCGCACGACAGGACGACTATG
The DNA here is from genome assembly GCF_042847045.1 of Acidovorax sacchari. Classification (NCBI taxonomy): domain Bacteria; kingdom Pseudomonadati; phylum Pseudomonadota; class Betaproteobacteria; order Burkholderiales; family Comamonadaceae; genus Acidovorax; species Acidovorax sacchari. The sequence continues at coordinate 1,075,674 of NZ_AP035783.1, read as the reverse complement.
GCGAAGTCATGCATCCGATGAACCCCTGAACATTGAAACCACGGTCCGGCCGATCCCGGAGCGGCCCGCGGCCATCCAGAACACCGCCGCCAGCACCAGGATCGCCACGCCGGTCACGAGCATCACCCACACCAGATGGATGGGATCGCTCCTGAAATGCCACGCCGCGTAGGCGAGAAAGGGCGCGGCGGAAAACACCAGATAGGCGAAAAGCAGCCGCCCCTGTGCGAGCAGGTAATGCTCCAGCACCATGATCAGCGCGACCGGCACCATGGCCCATCCGTACCAGCGCAGAATGCCCGACGCGCTCCGATAGGCCTCGCCGAAAAGCAGCACCGTGATCTGCTCCGCGAACAGCCAGTAGAAGAAGGCCCCGGCCACCGTCATGACCAGCGTCATGCCGATGGCCTTCACCAGCAGGTGGCCTGTCTCGTTCTTGAGGGCCGTCCCGGCCGCGGCCATGGGCAGCAGAGGCACCACCACCGCGGAAGGCAGGTACATCACGGCCTTGCCCAGTGTGGCCGCGGCCGCATAGTACCCGGCCCTTTCCGGATCGAAGAAGGCCTTCGCCAGCAGCACGTCCACCTGGAACAGGAAATTGAAGGACAGGGTCGCCAGCAGCACGGGGAACAACTCCCCCAGCCCCACCCGGTCCACGGGATTGGACAGGCTCAGGGGCACGTCCAGCCTGCGCCAGCAGTAGGCGATGCTGTAGGCGGCCAGGAATCCACTGGCCAGCGCCAGGCCCAGCGCCGCCCCCTGCACGCCCCAGCCGATCGCCACCAGGGCCGCGCTGCCGATCAGCTTGGCGAGCGGCCCCAGAACATTCAGCAGTGCGATGAACCCGAAATGGTGACGCGCCTGGGCCAGCGCATTCGCCACGGGCAGCAGCAGCATCAGGAACAGGTTCAGCCCGATGAAGACCACGGGCAGCAGGCTCGGAGAGCGAAGCGTTTTCTGCAGGGGCAGCGCCATCAACGCGAAGGCGCCGATTCCGCACAGCCCCAATCCGAGCAGCCACAGCTGGTTCCTCCAGAAGATCGCGCGCACCTCGCCGCTCCCGTGGAGCGCCAAATGCCGCGAGAAAAGCCGGGCCATGGCGATGTTCATCGTGGAGACCGGCACACTGAGGATGGGGACCAGCGCCATCAGCGCGCCGAGCAGGCCATACTCCTGCGGCCCCAGCATCCGACCCATGGCGACGGAATAGGCATACCCGAGGACCCCGCCCAGGATGGACGTGATGAAGAGATAACCGGAAGAACTCAGCAGCTTCCGCCCGAGAGGCGCCTGCTCCGGTGAATCGGCCATCAGCTTTTCTTTCCGCGCTCGGCGCCGGCATCCGTTTCCTGCAATGACAGTCGATTGACGATCACTTCGCTCGCGCTGACCAGCACCGGCGTGGGTACACGCGCGTAGGCCGCAGGATTTTCGAGAAACCGGTCGATGGTGGCTTCATCGAGCTTGCTGAGCACGGCATTTTCCCCAAGGCCTTCAGTCCTCTCCGTCACGTTCCTCAGGATGAGGCACGGCTTCCCGAGGTAGTAGCATTCCTCCTGGTTCGAGCCGCCATCGGTCACCACATATTCCGCGCCGCCCAGCACCTTCATGAAGTCCATGTAGGGCATGCGCTTGGCGAGCCGGATACGGGGCTCCGCCTTCAGCCGGTCGAGAAGCCCCAGGCGTACCAGAGCCACCTCGGTGAGGTGGTGCAGGATGAAGACGCAGGGCGTTTTGTGCGACTGCCGGATGGCCTTCTCGACAAGACTCCTGACCAGGCGCTCGTTGAACAGGTTCTCCTGCCGATGCAGCACGAAAACGAAGTACGGCCCTTCCAGCTCCTGGAGGGGATTCTCCTGGGTGCCGCCGGACGACTGCGCGATCGCCAGCGCATCACGCAGCGTGTTGTCGCCCGTGTCGATCTTCTCTCCACCCAGGCGGCCGAGGTTGCGCAGCGACCAGTCGTTGGGGCAGAAATGGATGTCCGCCAGCCGCGACGTGATCACCCGGTCGATCTCCTCCGGAAACGGATGGAGATAGTTGAATGAACGCAGGCCGGCCTCCACGTGGGCGACGTCCGTCCTGAGCACCTTCGCGAGCAATGCCCCCATGACCGTCGATACCGTGTCTCCATGCACGACGACGACGCTCGCCCCCGGCAGTTGCCGCATGTGGCGCCGAAGCCGCCCCACCGACCGCAGGAGCGTGCGGAAGAACCACAGCAGCAGCGAGACCGCGCTCTTGCGGATCTCCCCTTCGAACAGGACGAGATCCGGCGCCTTCTTGCCGACGAGGGCCAGCAGTTCACTGTGCCGTATGTCGTTCTGGCCCGAAGCCACCAACTGGAACGGAATGCCGCGCCGCCAGCACACCTGCATGACGGGCATCATCTTGATCAGCTCGGCCGTGGTTCCAATGAAGAAATAGATGTTCTTGTAATGCACGTGCTGGGCTTCAGAGATAGAAATCGCGGATCGCGGAAGTGATCCGGGCCACCTGCGCATCTTCCAGTTCGTAGAACAGGGGAAGCCTCAGAAGGGCATCGGTGTAGCGATCGCAATTCGGCAGAGGCCGTCCATCGTGGAGGCCTGCGTAATAGGGACTGCGGTGCAGGCTCTGGTAGTGAAAGACGGCGTGGATGCCGGCCGACTTCAGGTGCTCGATCAGCCGCGAGCGCTCTTCCAGGCTGCCGCACACGACGTAGAACATGTGGGCATTGTTGGTGGCATACCCGGGCACGAAAGGCAACGACAGGATGCCCCGCTCCGCCAGGACCTGCAACTGGTCGCGGTATTGCGCCCAGATCGCCAGGCGCCTGTCCTGGATCGTGCGCAATTGCTCGAGCTGCGCGAAAAGGAACGCGGCGGTGACATCCGACGGCAGGAACGAAGAGCCGATATCCACCCAGCCGTACTTGTCCACCTCGCCCCGCCAGAAGGCCGAGCGATTGGTGCCCTTTTCCCACACGATCTCCGCGCGCAGTTCCAGCGCGGCACTGTTCACGCAAAGCATGCCGCCTTCGCCGGAAATGATGTTCTTCGTTTCGTGGAACGAAAAAGCCCCCAGGTCTCCGATCCCTCCCAGCGGCCGTTCCTTGTAGTAGGAATCGATGGCCTGCGCGGCATCCTCCACGATCATCAGATCGTGCCTGCGGGCCAGCTCCAGCAACGGGTCCATGTCGCAGGCAACCCCCGCATAGTGGACGGGAACGATGGCCTTGGTCCGGGGAGTGATCAGCGCCTCGACCGTCGCGCAGTCCATGTTGGGCTCCCGCGAGCCGCTGTCGGCGAAGACGACACGGGCACCGCGGAGGACGAACGCATTGGCCGTGGACACGAAGGTGAACGACGGCATGATCACCTCGTCACCCGGCTCGATGTCGCTGAGCAGCGCAGACATTTCCAGGGCGTCGGTGCACGAGGAAGTCAGCAGGGTGCTGCGGAAGCCGAACCGCTCCTGCATGAATGCATGGCACCGGCGCGTGAATCCGCCGTTGCCGGATATCTTGCCGGACGCGACCGCCTGCTGGATGTAATCCAGTTCACGCCCGGTCATGAACGGCTTGTTGAAGGGGATCGATTCCATTACTGCGCCTTGGTCCAGCAGTGGAACGTGTGCACTGCCTTGTAGATGTAAAACCCGTGTCCTGCCACGCCCCGCAATGCACTGGCATTGCGCAGGTGGGTGGAATATTCCATCTGCGCATAGCCATTCGCAGCCGTCCACGAAAGGGACGCCCGCAGCAATGCCCCGAAGATTCCGCGCTTCTGGAAACCAGGGTCCACGGCGAAAAGCATTCCATCGCAACGCGCATCATCCAGGCGGCGCATGGCCGCGAATCCACAGATGCGGGAAGCCTCGTCCTCGTACACGAGGACGCTGTCGGCGACGCCAGGCTCCTCGACGGCCCGGCGGGCCCAGTCCGGATAGATCTGGTCGGCAGCATGCCCGTCCAGCCGGGCGTCGGAATGATAATGGCCCACGTAGCCGCGAAACGCCGCGCGCGCAACGTCCTCGACGGCTGCAGCGTCCGCGGCGCACGCCTGCCGCACGGACCTGGGCGCACCGTCCAGGTTGCCGGCATCGACGGGCCGGCGAAGATAGACCAGGGTGTCCATCAACCGGAAGCCGCGCTCCTCCATGGCATGCAATACGCTGACCGCATCGGCTGGGCACCTCGCGATGAGGAGTTCGAGCTGTTCCGACTCGGCCGCCGCCAGCGCCGTGTCCACCTCCTGAACATCGGAGATACTGGCTTTCCCGATCCTTCTGGAAAACCGGTGGCTGTCGAGCGGGGAGAACAGCATGGCCTCACTTCCTCCCGATGACGGACTTTTCATCGTAGCTCCTCATGGCAGGAATATGGCCGGCGACTTTCAGGGCCATGTAATAGCATATCTTCCAGGCGGTATAGAGCGTCAGCAGCGGATGGGAGAGATAGAGCACCTGGCGGCGGGTGATGGCCAGCCACAGTCCGTCGGCCAGCGGCAGCACGACGGAAAACGCATAGGGCAGGAACAGGTACTTGCGCAGCGCGAGACCACGCGGCTGGAACGACTGCCGCCCCGTGAAGCCGGCGGCACCCACGCCGTCCGTATGGAAGATGTTGTTCTTGATCCTCCAGCGTATCTTGGCCAGGAATTTGGACCAGGTATCGCCGGAATAGTGGCGCAGTGGATTGTTCCTGGCCACGGCGAAGGACTCGCCCCGGGCGTTCAACAGGAAGAACAGGTGGCAAAGATCCTGCGGCCGTTCGATCAGGCGATGGGCTTTCACGTATTCGATGTCCGTCGCCACGCCCGCAGCCAGGTTCTCGATGAACAGGTCCCTGTTGGACTCTCCCGCTGCAAACACGCAGGCATGCTCGGTCTCCGCGACCATGCGGGCTTTCCTGCGGACCGCCGGCAGGTGGAACCCCATTCCCCTCGACTGCCGGTACATGAAGAAGGAGAAGGGTTCCCCGAACTCGTTGATGTACTCGTTGACGAGGGGATATCCGGGCGGATTGATGTATCCCGAGCTGTCGATGGTCCTCACCTGAGGGAATTTCCCGAAGGTCGCCACGATCTGTTCGAACGCCTCCGGGTTGACGATTTCCTCGTCATGGTCGAGGTACATCAGATACTTGCCCCGAGCCGCCTGGAATCCAAGAAACTTCGCATGCACGGGTTCCGTCTGCGGGTTGTCGATGACCCTGCATCCGAGGCTCTGTGCCAACTCCCTGGTCGCGTCCGTCGATCCACCATCCACGGCCAGGATCTCGATGCGATCGCCGGGATAGGTCTGCTTGCGCAGCGCGCCGATCACCATGGGCAGGAGCCTGGTGGAGTTGAACGTGGCGATGACCACCGTAATGAGCGGCAGGTTGTCAGTCATGGTGCAGATCCGGTTCGGCAGTATTCACGGCGGCTTCAACCTTTCCCGGCAACGGCTCGGGCATGAACACCCTTGATGGCGTATACGCTGATGTCCAGGGACCGGCAGAGCAGCGAGTTGCCGCACTCCCGTTCAGGCACGCGGTGCGTGCCCAGGAACTGCAGCCGGGGATCCATGGCCAGCCCTTCGTTGATGGCGGCGGCATCTTCCAGGATGCGGTTGTATATGACGATCCGGTTGATGCCGTTCGCAGCCAGATTTGCCACGGTTTCGGGATCCCCGATATTTCCGAAAATGGGGCGGGCCTCGGAATCCCTGGAGAACAGGCGAAGATCCTTCCCACCCGCGATGGGCTTGCGGTGCACCACCTGTCCCAGCGCCTCGAACAGCGGGGCCGTTCCCCAGTTCAGGTTCGAATACACCATGGGATAGCTCGCCACCGCGCTCGCATCCTCGTCCGCCTCCAGCGACTTGTAGACGCTGGCCACCTGGCTGAAGTCGGTCTTCTGCGTGACGGTGGGCGAGCCCGGAAAGACCTCCCACACATAGAACGCGCAGAAAACGGCCACCACTGCCGGCAGATGCCAGGAAGACCTCCAGCGCAATCCCGCGCAGAGTATCGCGAGCAGCAATCCCGCAAAAAAGGAAGCCAGCTGGACGATGCGGGACACGCCGCGGAACATGTCGAAAAAGAAGAAATACGCGTGATTGACGAAGCGCAGGGCCGGAAAGTCCGACGAGAGCACCACGGCCAGAAGGAAGCACAGCAGGAAGGGCGCCCAGTACCGGTGCCTCCAGCTGTCCCTGGACAGGCAGGCGATGATCAGCACGGATACCAGGGAATATCCGAGGAAGGCCCCCACGTCCACGGGCGCCGAGAACGGATAGAGCTTGGAAGCCACTCCCGGCACGAGGGGCACGCCCTGCTGGAAGATGGCGCTTTCGAGCCCGCCTGCGGGGCGGACGAGATTGGACTGCACCGGGTTCGTCACGAGGAACCACTGCTGCTGTATGAACTGGATATTCAGCCCGAACAGGAAAACGCCGCTGAGCACGCAATAAAGCGCCAGGCGAGCCGCGATCTGCCGCAGCGGCCAGGGCTGCATCATCAGGATGAGGGGCGTGAACAGCCAGCCGTAGAACGCCCAGTAGGGATTGATGCGGAACTGGATGGCATTCAACACGCACGACACCAGCAGGTACCTCAGGGCACCGCCTTCCAGGTATTTCAGGAAGAACAGGTACACCAGCGGCAGCAGCCAGAAGTGGTTGTTCGACATCGATCCCCGCGACAGCATCAGGAAGTATCCCGAGAACGCGAAGACGACGGCGCCCGCGAAGGCCGCGGCATGCCTGCGGGTCAGGTGCCAGCACAGCAGGTACATGGCATAGGCAGACAACGGATAGGCAAGGAGCGCCGACACGTTGATGACGCGGATCAGGTCGCGCCAGGAACCACCCGAGACCTGCACGATCCATGCGCGGATGTCATCGAGCAGGTTGTCGAACGGAAAGGGCGACAGGTCGTAGCCGAACGGGTAGCTGAGGTCGTGCGCGATGCCGATGCTCGAGAAAATATGCCCCGTATGCACCTTCAGCCAGATGAACCACAGCGTCCCGTCCGTGTCCACATCGGGCATCGAATAGACGGAGGAAGGGTCCACCAGAACCCAGCGATGGGCGAACAGCGCAGCGGTGAAGGCGGTGAACAGCACCAGAACGGCCACATGCCATCGCCACCCCATGGCGTCAGGCACCCGTGCAGGAGCCATGCGGGCCGCAGGCAGGACGCCTTCAGCCACGTAGCTGCTTTCAGCCCTGGCGCTCATCGGCAGACCCGCGCTCGAAATTCAACCGTTCCCGGATGATGTAGACGGGCCGGTGGATCGCCTCGGTATGGATGGCGCCGATGTAGAGGGACATCAACCCCATCGCCATGAGGACGAGGCCGATGAAGAAAGTGTTCGCCACCACCACGATGGCCAGCGGCGTATAGGCATGCTGCTCGGACAGGAAATAGGACGTCAGCATCCACGCCAGCAATCCCCCGCTGAGCAGCGTGATGAAGGCGCCGATGTAACCGATCAGCCGCAGGGGAAACAGTGAAAAGGAGGTGATGCTGGATACCGCCATCTTCATCAGGCGCATGTACGAATAGCCTGGCACGCCGGCCTCGCGCGCGCCGGCATGGAATTCGACGTACACCTTGCGGAACCCCATCCAGTCCATGATTCCCCGGAACATCGGCTGACGGTCCGTGACGGTCCGGAATGCGTCCACCACCTTGCGGTCGAACAGCCGGAAGTCGGTGGTTTGCGACACCATGTCCAGCCCGGAGATCTTGGACATCAGCCAGTAGTAGCCGTGCGAGCCGATCCGGCGCAGCAGCGGCTGCTTGTCGATGCCGGTCCGGATCGTGGCGACGATGTCCGCCCCGCTGCTGCGCCAGGTCTCCACCAGCGTGGGGATCAATTCGGGAGGGTGCTGCAGATCGGCGTCCATGCAGATCACTGCATCCGCATCCGTGGAATGCACTCCGGCCGTCAGTGCCACTTCCTTGCCGAAATTGCGCGAGAAATCGATCACCTTGATGTTGTCGTGGGCCGCGGCCATTTCCCGCAGGACATCCATGGAACGATCGGAGCTGCCGTCGTTCACGAAGATGAATTCCACGGAGATGTCGGGAATCTTCTCCACCGCACTCGCCGTTCTTCTGTGGAGATTGGCGATGTTCTTTTCCTCGCAGAACACCGGCACCACGATCGCTATTTTTTTCACCATTGCTCCAAACCCCTTCACCCGTTTCCTGCAGGCATCTCGTCGACGCAATTCAATGGCCGGGAGCCACCGTCCCGGAAAGGAAGCCTCAGCGGCCGTATGTGTCGTGGAGGCGGACGATGTCGTCCTCTCCCAGGTAGCTGCCCGACTGCACCTCGATGATCTCGAGGGGCACCTTGCCAGGGTTGGCAAGGCGATGCACGTGACCCAGCGGAATGTAGGTGGATTCGTTTTCGCCGAGCAGGAAGGTCTCTTCGCCCTTGGTGACTTCAGCCGTTCCCTTCACGACCACCCAATGCTCCGCGCGATGGTGGTGCTTCTGCAGGCTCAGGCTGGCCCCCGGATTGACGACGATGCGCTTGACCTGGAAACGGTCGCCGCTGTCGATGGCGTCGTACCAACCCCAGGGTCGGTGCATCTTGCGATGGTTGTGTGCAAGAGCATGTCCATTCTTGCGCAGCAGCGCGACGATCTGCTTGACGTCCTGGGTGCGCCGCTTGTCGGCCACCAGAACCGCGTCGGGGGTTTCGATGACCATGATGTTTTCCAGGCCTACGCCGGCCACCAGCCGGCTGCTGGACAACAGCAGTGCGCCGCTGCAGTCGTGCGCGACCACATCGCCTACCCGGGCGTTGCCCTCGCCATCGCGCGACAGCGTTTCCCACACGGCGTCCCATGCGCCGAGATCCGACCACCCCACGCTCATCGGCACCACGCAGGCCGGGATGCCCAGGTCGGGCATGGCGGGAAGGCGCTCCATCACGGCATAGTCGATGGAATCCGAAGGACAGGCATCGAACGCCGCACCGTCCGGCCGCACGAAATCCAGATCCCGCTGGGCCTCCTGCATGGCGGTTTCGCAAGCAGCGGTGATGTCGGGCCTGCAATGCCGCATCGCTTTGAGCCAGACGCTGGCGCGCACCATGAACAGGCCGCTGTTCCAGAGATGGCGCCCCCCTTCCATGTATTGCAGCGCCCGCGGAGTATCGGGTTTCTCGGCGAAGCTCTGCACACGGTCGATGCCGGGCGCATGCGCCGCGCCACGCTCGATATAGCCATATCCCGTCTCGGGACGGCTCGGCACGATGCCGAAAGTGACCATGGCCCCGGCACAGGCATGGGGGAAAGCGCAGGCCACGGCGGCCTGGAATGCGGGAAGGTCAGCGATCGCATGGTCCGCGGGCATGGCAAGCATGACCGGGTCGCCACCGTCCGCCAGCGCCTGCAGGGCCGCCAGCGTGAGGGCCGGGGCCGTATTGCGCCCCGAAGATTCGAGAAGGATCCGGGCCTGCCCGATACCTGCGGCCATCAACTGGCTGGCGGCCAGGAAGCGGTGCTCCCGGTTGCACACCACGATGGGCGCTGGATCCACGGGACACCCGGCGGGAAGCCCGTCGAGCCGCAACGCGGTTTCCTGGAGCATCGTGCGCGTTCCCGCGAGCGAGAGGAATTGCTTGGGATAGGTTTCCCGGGACAGGGGCCACAGGCGCGTACCGGAGCCGCCACACAGTATGACGGCAAGCAGTTTGTCATTCATAAAACGAAGAATCGGATACGGACCCGCGGCGCAGGCTTTCGTTGTCGGCTTCCAGCAGGGCGAGGCGCTGGTTCAGCCTGCGCACATCCCTTTCGATCCTGGTGTTCACCATGTCGGCATGCAATGCCTTCACCAGCAGAACCATGCAGGCGAGCAGGAGGAGCAATGCCGGGGGATAGCTGATGCCCACCACCAGCGCCAGGCGGTCGATGAGCCCGGGCCATGCGCCCAGCAGCGCAGCCGCGCAGGCGACGACGACCCAGAAAAGGCCGTGCATCAGATAGAGATGGTCCCTACGAATCAGGTAGAGAATCAGCGCTGCCAATCCGATGCCCAGCAGAGCGGTAGTTACTTGCAGTGAAGCCATCGGTTTCCGTTGTTTATTCGAGCGCGAAGCCCCGGCTGGCGACCGCAGGCCTGCCAGCAGGCGAGCGCACAGCCGGCCATCCGCAACGCTGCAACCGCTCCCCGCCGCTCCTTTGGAGGCAGCGATTGTAGTCGCGCAGCAAGACAGCCGATCCACGGGCGGCCTCCCTGGCCCCGGCCACGCCGGCACGGCCGCCGATCCAGCTGCATTCCTGGGAAAACGGAGGCGAAAAGCCCGAATTCACAGTTCTTGTCGGACCTCACCGCAAACACAGGATGTTACATTGCATGCCTTTGCGCCGGGCACACCCCGGGAGGGGGTGGGAGTTCCGATTTCCACCATGCATTCCAATGCAGGCGACGCTCTGGGACCGCCTGCCACAGGGAGCACCATCAATGGTGCATATCGATCGAGACATGGCGCCACTGGAAAACTACGGCCGGGAGCCTTCCGCATTGCGGAGGTACGGCTCTGCGCTGGTCCTTTTCTCCTGCCTGACCCTGCTGCTTTTCTCGCACCGCTGGTGGAGCGTCGATCCCTTTTCCGTGTACTCGATGCCCGACGTGGATACGGACGGAACGCTGTGGTTCATCTGGCTGAAAGCCCATTCGGGCCACCTTTTCACCAGTGTCGAGCTGACGCCGCTGCTCACCTACCCCTTCGGCTTCGACCTGAGCCCGTTCCCGTTCGACAACCTGATCGACGATCTGCGCTCCGCGGCGGTCAAGTGGTCCGGGGGCGGTTGGCGCTCTGCGGTATTCGTCATCAACGCGTCTGCGCTGGTGGCGTATCCGCTGGCCGCGATGACCATGTACCTGCTCTGCTGGCACATCACCCGGCGGCACCTGTCGGCCCTGGCCGGTGCGGTGGTTTTCGGTTTTTCCGGCTACTTCATCATGCTGTCGCGGGGCTCCATGGCCAACAACCATTTCTGGCTGTTGCCCCTGGTATATCTTTTCTTCATCCGATACTGCGAGAGCCGACGCTGGCACGAACTGCTTATCTCCTGCATCCTTACCGGAATACAGTTCCGCATCAATCCGTACTGGTCGTTCTACGGATGGCTTTTCACCCCGGTATTCCTTGCATTCACGCCATTTCCATGGAAGACAAAAGCCCTGGACCTGCTCAGGTATTCCGCGCTCAGCGGTCTGGGCCTTTTCCTGCTCAATATCCAGTTCATACAGCAGCAGTGGTACCTGATCACCAATCCGGCCATGGCAGGACTGGTGCGACCGCCGGGTGAAGTACTGTCCGCGATATTCGAACAAGGCGCAGAGTTCATGCCGGGCATTGCTCCGGCAATCTACCCCTTTTCCGCCCCGATGGACGTCGGGGCATTCCTCGGGTACTCACTGCTCCTGCTGCTCACCTTGGCCTGCTTCAGAAAGGCGGCCTGGAACCACCCGCTCTTCAAGCCGGGCCTGTTGTGCTTCGCCGGCGCCGTCGTCCTCTCGAGCTACATTCCCGCGCTCACCGCCGTGAATTTCCTGTATTTCTCAGTCTTCGACATGTTCCGGGGGGTCTCCAGGGTCGTGCAGCTCGCCGCTTTCTTCGGCGGAATCATCGCGGCCATCTATCTGTCCACGTACCGGAAGCACTCCGCGCGTCTTTGGCTGGGTGTCGCCGCCGTGCTGGCCTGGTACCTTGCCGAGGTGTACCCCGGGTCGCCCACGCTGCGCCAGAAGACCGATTTCGCGCAGGTGGCTGCCGTCTATGGCAGCCTGGCCCTGGATGGCGAGGCGACCGCCGTCGCCAGCTATCCCATGACCTACTACAACCAGAGTTGGGGTACGGCCCCCCTCTTCGAGGTCATCGGTCAGGTGGTCCATGAAAAACCCCTGGCCGGCGCCAAGGACCTGCGCCTTTTCGAGAGCGATCCCGAGGCGCGCCCCCTGTTCGGAGACATATCCGATCCCCGTACCGTCGAAACGCTGGCGCGCCACGGCATCAACCGCATCGTCCTGTACAACCGGCTGATCGACGGAGCGGAAACAGTCCACCAATTGCTTTCCTCGAACCCCAGGGTCGCCTTCATGGGCCGCCACTCCATCGATGAACGCGATTGCGGCATCTCCCTCGTCTGCAAATCACTCGACATCAGCATCTACCGAATCAATGGCGTTGTTGCGCCCGCAAGCGTTCCCTTGCCGGTCGGCCGCCCTTGAAGCACCTGCTTATTGAAAAATGAACAGCAACGCACTCATCCTCGGCATTTCGCCCCAGCACACGTCGTCCGTCAGCGTGACAGACATGGAAGGAAAAATCCTTTTCGCGGCATCGGAAGAGCGCTTCAACCGGATCAAATGCTACAACTCGATCCCGCTGGATGCGCTCTCTCATGTGGCACGCCATTTCGATGTCTCGCGCATCGAAGGGGTGGCGATCGCCGGCGGCCACCGGTTCCGCAAGATCGACTTCCTGCCTTCGGACCAGCAGGAAAGAAGCCTGCGCAACCCGTTGCTGCTTCCCCGTTTCCTTTCCAAGAAGGACGGGCGCACCGAATGGCACGGCGTCCTCAAGGGATTGGGCATAGCGGCAGCCCCGAACTGGTATGACCATCATGAATGCCATGCGGCAAGTGCGTATTACGCGTGCGGCATGGATGACGCACTGGTGGTCACCATCGATGGCGGCGGCGACGGTCTGTCGCTCACCATATCCCATGGGCGCCAGGGCACCTTGCGCCGCCTGAAGGAATTCAAGGAGGATGCTTCCCTCGGATTCTTCTACGGCGCCGTCACCAGCGGCCTCGGCTTCCGCATCTTCCGCCACGAAGGCAAGCTCACCGGCCTGGCCGCCTATGGCGACCAGTCCCGGCTGTATTCCGAATTGAGCGACCTTTTCCAGATCAGCACGGAGGGTGGGGATGTGGAAATCCGTTCGGCCCTGGTGGAAGCGATGTTCAAGCCGGACTTCCCCGCCGAGCACCTGTTCCTGGCCAGGAACTATGCCCGCTTCCTGAGCGGCAAGGTCACGCTGCAGCAGTTCAGGGATGCCCTCAACAACTACCGGCCGGGCACCGCGTTCCGGAAGCATTTCGGGGGCAGGCAGTACACGCAGGAAGACATGGCCGCGGCAGCGCAGGCCGTGCTCGAGGACAGTGTGCTGAAGCTCGTGCGCCATTATCTCCAGCAGACCGGCTGCTCGAACCTGGTGCTGGCGGGCGGGGTGGTGGCCAATGTCAAGCTGAACCAGCGCCTGTTCAACATCGAAGGCGTGCAGAACATCTTCGTGGCCCCCTACATGGGCGACGAAGGCCTGTGTGTCGGTGCGGCCTACCTTCATCTGAAGCAGCGCTCCCCGGCCTTCGCTGGCAGGACTCTCGACACCATGTACCTCGGCCCCTCCTACGGAACCGAGCGGGTGGAGCAGGCACTGCAGCAGGCGGGTATCCAGGAAATGGAGCGCATCGATGATCCCTCCGCCCGGGCCCGCCGCATCGCGGAACTGATCGCGCAGGACCGGGTCGTGGGATTCTTCAGCGGCGCAATGGAGTTCGGGCCGCGTTCCCTGGGCGCCCGAAGCGTCCTGGCGTCCGCCAAGCAATACGCGATCAACGATACGCTCAACAAGCGCATGAAGCGCTCCGAATTCATGCCTTTCGCACCGGTATTGCCCCATGAGCGGGCGGGGGATGTCCTGGCAGGCAAGCTGGCCGGCTCGGAGTTCGCCGCAGAGTTCATGACCATCACGTATGACGTCCAGGAAAAGTACCGGCAGCTCGCACCGGCCGTGGTGCATGTAGACGGTACGGCGCGCCCGCAGTTGATCAAGAAGGAAAAGCATCCGGTCTATCACGACGTGCTGATCCATTACGAGAAGTTGACCGGCATTCCGATCCTGGTGAATACCAGCTTCAACATGCACGAGGAGCCGATCGTGAACACACCCGAGGATGCCATCCGGGCCTTCAGGCAAGGCTGCGTGGACACCCTTGCCATCGAGAACTTCGTCGTCTCCTGAATGGCGGTCCCGCAAACCCGCATGAAGAACTCCCTCAGGGCCCACGGGCAGCGGGCGGGCAAAATCCTGCGGGCGGCCGGCGCCCTCCTCGGCCTCGCCGCGGGCATGGCGTGGGCTGCCGGCGAAACGACGCTACCGCGGCGGGAAATCACGTTCGGAGATCCCCTGGTGTCCAGTTACTGGGGGCAGAAAATCCTGCAGCTCGCTCCTGCAGAGCCCCTGCCACAGGGCAGCTACCGCGTCAGGGCGGAGATCGTTCCCAGGATATCCGGTGCGGGGAAGCCGGACGACGGAATTCCACTCGTACCTGCCGGCGCTGCCCGGCCGGACCAGAGTGGCGTGACCCAGGAATTCCTGGCACCCAGCGGCACCCGACTGCAGGATTTCACCGAACTGCTGGCGGAAACCGAGGACCGGCGTGGTTGCCGAGCGGACTGGTCCATGGAGTTCCAGTCTGCCGGGCCGGGACAGAGCCGGCGCATCGTTCGGCTCGGCGATGACGACCTGCAGGCTGCAGACGCAACGGTCATCATGGCAGAGCAGCCGGACCACCTCGAGTGGGTCCGGAAGGGCCTCGGCTATCTCTTCAGGCGGGAACTCGGACTGGCGCCCGACCAGCGTTGGCGGTACGCACAGGACGGAGGGTTCACCGTCATCCAGCGGCGCCTGGACATACCGCTGCGCGATGCCCACACCATCGAACTGGAGTTCCCGGGCGGAACCGTGCTGAGCGGCGTGAACCTGTCGATCTCCAAAGGCCCCGGGCGAAAGGCCCATCAGTTGCTGTCGGGTGGCGAATTCACCAGCCGCACCGAAGACGATGGAACACGCACGCGCGTATCGCTGCACCTGGGCAGTGCGCTCGCGGACAGGGCGCGATGGGGCGATGCGCCCCATCTCTCGGAAATCCTGATTTCCTATCAGGGCAACGAAGCGGACGTGGCCCGAGCCAGGCCCCTGCGCAGCATGCGTGTCCTGGGAGAGCCCACGCGCGACAGCGTCACTTCGCCATCTGCGCGGATCGACCACCTGACAGACGCAGCATCGGGCAAGCGCCTGCAACGGCGGTACTTCCCCACGGAAGGTATCGACAGGACGCCAGGGAATGCTGAGCAGTTCGCGGGGATGCTCCTGCATGTTCCGCAGGGTTGCGAAAACGGCATCTTCCGCGCCAGCCTGATCAGGCCGGAAAGCGCGCGACCCGAGCCCGAGTTCCTCGCAGGCGTTCGCAGGCAACTGGAGAAGATGGGCGGGCCGTTCCTGCGGGCGGACTCCGCATCGCGGGAGTGGCTGCAGTACGTGCAATGGCTGCCGTTCGCGGCGGCAGACACCGAAATGCGGCGCCTCCCCGGACCGGACGCCGCAGCCGAACTTCCGGGCTGGGGAGTGCGCCTGCAATGGAGTGGGGCCCATCCCCGCCTGGCCATTGCCAGGGAAGGGCTCGTGGCCTCCGGGCTCGGAACGGCCCGCATGGATTGGGCCTTCCACGCCATTGCCCGGCCGGATCTGCACGTCTATGCCGACATGCCATCGGGAGCCCTGCAGTTCAACTCTCTCGACGCGGAACTGCAGCTGGAGTCCGGGGCCATATCCCGTTTCCAGCTCACACCGAACCGGGCTCAGCCGCTGCCGGCAGACATCCCGGCAGGCACGCGTATCCGCGGCCTGTCCATCACCTTCCAGCCGTCCGGTTCACCACAGGACTGGACGCTGGCGAGCCTGGGCATTTTCCGACCCTACCTGGTCCCGCAGGGCGATCTGGCGAGCCAGCCGCGACCCGGCTGGGCCTTACGGCCCCTGCCGCTCGCTCCGGACGAGGGGATGCTCCCCGGCGGAACCTATCGGTGGACATCCCATCCGTCCGGCCTCCGGGCAGGCGACCTGCTGCAAGCCCGCATCACGCACACCTTCGGCACCTTGCCACGGGAAGCGTGCTGGCTGACCGTGGAAGCTACAGGCGAACGGGGTGGCCAGGCACGCACCACCTTCTGCCCGTCCACGGCGCAATGGCAGACCGGCCTTTCGGCGCTGCGGCAAAGCGGCAGCCTCGCGCCGGACGAGCCGCTGAGCACACTGGTCTGGTCAGCCCGTCTTTCCGCGCCCCCCCAGGCCGGCGGCCTGCAGGTTCTGCTCGGCACAGCCGCGCGACCGTCGGTGCTGGACACGCTCTCGCATGGACTTGCATTGCAACTGGAGCGCGGCGCTCCGCCTCTGCGGCCAGTCGGCGGTTCGCCCGCCTCGGTTCCCGCGCTGCCGGCTCCGGTATGGCTGGACTACGGAGCCTGGAAGCCCATGGCAGACCGCCCCCCGGCGGACCACCCCTGGCAGGATGAAGACCTGTTCGAGTTGCGCCGCATTACCTGGGTGGCAGATCCGTCGCTCTGGCCGGCGCTGGAGGAGCAACGCAAGACCCGGCTCCGTCAATCGGTGGCAGCCTTTCCCCAGCCCGAGGCGGGGCTTCGCCTGCAAAGTGCGTGGCTGGCCCTCTTCATCATGGCAGTCGTGCTGGCCACGGCCCGCAGCCAGGGGCTGGGGCGCCTGGCGATGCAGTGGTGCCGGCCGTTCCGCATCTGGGCGGATGGCATGCGGGACTGGATCCGCACGTCCGACATGCCACAGGCGTTTCCACACGCTAAAGCCATGTTCACAGCAGCGGCCACAGGGCTTGCACTGCTCTGGATGTGGATGGGTGGGCGCAAGGACGCGGAAGCCCCGTGGTTCCTCGCTGCAGGCCTGCTCGCGACCTTGACGGTGTGCGTGCGGCTATGGCCTGCGGCACCGGACTCGCGCCTGCCCGGGCCTTCATTGCGCCCGGTCGTCGCATTGCTCTGGTTCGCGCTTCTGGCGTGGCTGCTGGGACATCTGGGACCTCCGAAACAGTTTCTCGCCCATGCGAGCCTGGTGCTGGCCTGCGTGCTCTGGACCGGCTTCTCCGTGTCCACCGCTCCCGCGGCGAGCCTGCGTACCATCGCATGCCATCCAGGCTTCCTGCTGATGCTCTCCAGCCTGGGGCTGTATGCCCTCGGCCTGTCGGCACCCGCCATCGTCCGGAGGGAAAACGTCTGGATCACCATGGGCGCCATTGTTCTGGTGGCTGCCTGGTGGCAGGCGGCACGGGGCCTTCTCCCCGCCCTGGAGGCCCGCGGCTCACGCTGGGCATGCGCGCTGCGGCGTGTGCCCGGGGGGGGACTTCTTGCGGGTGCCGTGGCTGCGCTGGCACTTTCCTGCGCTGCGCTGTGGCTGGGGCAAAGCGTACTGGCCGCCCACCTGAGCACGCTGTTTTTCTATTTCTGGTGCGCTGGGGCGGCCGCCACGGCGATCGGTGCCTGGGCTGTCCGCGACAGGCCCGGCAGCAGCACGGCTTCGGCGACGGCCCCCAGAGGACTGGAAAGCCGGGACCCATGATGCAGGCACGGTGAATTGCCCGCCCGGCGCCGGCGATCCGCCAGGAAAAAAGGGCGCGGACACCGTCCGCGCCCCTGCCAGGGTATCGCCCCTGGCGTGCGCCAGGTCACCGCATCAACGCGGCCATCTCCCTCTCCGGCACCACCCCATAGTGGTCCAGTTGCATCGAGTACTGCCCACGCCCCGACGACAGCGCGCGCAGGCTGCCGATGTAGCCGAACATTTCCTTCAGCGGCACCTGCGCCTCGATCGTGGCGGCGTTGCCGCGCTGGCCCTGGCCGCGGACGACGCCACGGCGGCGGTTCAGGTCGCCGATGCCGTCACCCAGGCACTCGGCCGGGATGATGACTTCGACGGCCATCACCGGCTCCAGCACCAGGGGCCCGGCCTTGGCAAAGGCGTCGCGAAACGCCGCCACGGCCGCCAGTTCGAACGCCACCGTGGACGAATCGCGCTCGTGGTAGCTGCCATCCACCAGCGTGGCGACGAAGTCCACGGCGGGAAAGCCAGCCACCACGCCGGAGCGGGCGGCACGGCGGATGCCGGCCTCCACCGCGGGAATGAACTCGCGCGGCACCGTGCCGCCGACAACGCGGCTCTCGAAGCGGATGCCCTCGCCCCGGGGGAGGGGCTCGAACTGCAGCCTCACCTCGGCGAACTGGCCAGGACCGCCCGATTGCTTCTTGTGCACATGGTTCACCTCCACGCGGCGGGAAATGGTTTCACGGTAGGCCACCTGGGGGCGCCCGACCGACACATCGATCCCATGGCGCGCGCGCAGCTTCTCGATCGAGACCTCGAGCTGCAGTTCGCCCATGCCGGACAGAATGGTCTGGCCGGACTCGGCGTCCTGCTGCAGGCGCAGGCTCGGGTCTTCGCGCAGCAGGGACTGCAGCGCCTTCGACAAGCCCTGCTGGTCGGCGCTTGCCCGGGGCTCGATGGCCACGTGGATCACCGGCTCGGGCACGCTGATCTGCTCCAGCACCACGGGATGGGCCGGATCGCTCAGCGTGTGGCCCGTGAGGGTGTCCTTGAGGCCGACGACGGCGGCAATGTCGCCCGCCACCAGTTCCTCGCGCTCGATGTGCTTGTCGGCATGCACCTCGTACAGCCTCGATACGCGCTCGGTCCTGCCCGTGCTGGTGTTGAGCACCACATCGCCCCGGACCAGCCGGCCGCTGTAAACACGCACGAACACCTTGGCACCATGGTCGTCGGCGACGACCTTGAACGCCAGGGCCGAGAACGGATCTGCCGCCGATGCCGGCTTGCCGTCGGCACGGCCCGCGTGCGCCACGTCTTCCGGCGAGGGCAGGTAGTCCACCACGGCATCGAGCAAAGGCTCCACGCCGCGGTTCTTGAAGGCCGAGCCCGCCAGCGCGGGAACGAAGGCACCCGCCAGCACCCCCCGGCGCAAGAGCGAGCGCAGCATGTCCACGGCGATGGGTTCACCGTTCACGTAGGCCTCCAGGGCAGCTTCATCCTGCTCCACCGCTGCTTCGACCAGGCGGGCGCGTGCATGCGCAGCCTGCTCGGCCAGGTCGGCGGGCACGTCGGTCTCACGGTAGGAAGTGCTGGCATCGTCCCTGTCCCAGATGCGGGCACGCAGGCTGAGCAGGTCCACCACACCGCGGAAGTCGCCTTCCGCGCCGATGGGAATCTGCAGCGGCACGACGCGCACGCCCAGGCGCTCCCCCATCATGGTCACCACGCGGCCGAAATCGGCTCCCACGCGGTCGAGCTTGTTGATGAAGGCGATACGAGGCACACGGTACCTGTCGGCCAGGCGCCAGTTGGTCTCGGTCTGCGGCTCCACGCCCGCCACGCCGTCGAACACGACGACCGCACCGTCGAGCACGCGCAGCGAGCGGTTCACCTCGATGTTGAAGTCGATGTGGCCGGGCGTGTCGATCAGGTTGAGCTGCGTGCCCTTCCAATGCACGGTGACGGCCGCGCTGTGGATGGTGATGCCGCGCTTCTGCTCCTGCGGATCGAAGTCCATGTGCGCCGTGCCGTCGTGCACTTCGCCGATGCGATGGCTTTCGCCGGTATAGAACAGGATGCGTTCGGTGGTGGTCGTCTTGCCCGCGTCGACGTGGGCGATGACACCGATGTTGCGCAGACGGGCGATATGGTTGCGGGAGTTTCTCATGGCGAATCTTTCTTCGCGGCTGCACTCGGCTCTGCGAGCAGCTGCCGCCTGGTTGGCTAGGTCGCCAGCCCAGGCGAGAAGATCCGCCTTCGGGCTAGCGTGGAATGGGGGGTGTGCTGTCGCCGAAGCCCGGGCGCACGGAACTCAAGCTCCGGCGGTCGGGAATCGTGGCGATCAACTTGTCGTAGGTACGCATGGGTGTCGGTGGGAAAGTCTGGAAAACAAAAAACCCCGGAGGTGCGAGCCTGCCGGGGTCTGTGGTGACCGGAAGGCGCGCAGCCCTCCGATACGCGATCAGGGGCGCAACTAGGTGGCGAAAGATGCCTTGATCACGTTGGTCAGAATGTTCATGGAGACGAATTATCCTCTCCAGCCAGCCAGGGGGCAAGGCCCTTCGCGGGCATGCGCCGGTCGCCGGCCATGGCATCCCGCCCCAGCCCCTTGAAACGCCAGCAAATGCCCGTATCATTAGCACTCGAAGCGGACGAGTGCTAACAACCGTGTGGGACACGGCCGCTGAAGATCCCGACGCCCGCCTTCCGCGGGCGTCCTGTCGATGTCGCAATCCTTATTGAACCAGGAGAGATGCAAATGAACCTTCGCCCCCTGCACGATCGCGTGATCGTCAAGCGCATTGAAAGCGAAACCACGACCGCCTCCGGCATCGTGATCCCCGACAACGCTGCCGAGAAGCCCGATCAAGGCGAAGTCCTGGCCGTGGGCCCTGGCAAGAAGAACGACAAGGGCGAACTCAGCGTGCTGAGCGTCAAGGTCGGCGATCGCGTCCTGTTCGGCAAGTACTCGGGCCAGACCGTCAAGGTCAACGGCGACGAACTGCTGGTCATGAAGGAAGACGACCTGTTCGCAGTCGTCGAGAAGTGATCGCTTCGCGGATCACATCCTCTTCCAACTTCCTGTTGACTGAATCCGGAGAAACAAAATGGCAGCAAAAGACGTAGTTTTCGGCGGCGAAGCCCGCGCTCGCATGGTCGAAGGCGTGAACATCCTCGCCAACGCCGTCAAGGTGACCCTGGGCCCCAAGGGCCGCAACGTGGTGCTCGAGCGCTCCTTCGGCGCCCCCACCGTGACCAAGGACGGCGTGTCCGTGGCCAAGGAAATCGAGCTGAAGGACAAGCTGCAGAACATGGGCGCCCAGCTCGTGAAGGAAGTGGCGTCCAAGACCAGCGACAACGCCGGTGACGGCACGACCACCGCCACGGTGCTGGCCCAGGCCATCGTCCGCGAAGGCTCCAAGTACGTGGCCGCCGGCCTGAACCCGATGGACCTGAAGCGCGGCATCGACAAGGCCGTGACGGCCCTGGTCGCCGAGCTGAAGAAGGCTTCCAAGGCCACGACGACCTCCAAGGAAATCGCCCAGGTGGGTTCGATCTCCGCCAACTCCGACGAATCCATCGGCAAGATCATTGCCGACGCCATGGACAAGGTCGGCAAGGAAGGCGTGATCACCGTGGAAGACGGCAAGAGCCTGGACAACGAGCTGGATGTCGTGGAAGGCATGCAGTTCGACCGCGGCTACCTGTCGCCCTACTTCATCAACAACCCCGAAAAGCAGGCTGCCCTGCTGGACAACCCCTTCGTGCTGCTGTTCGACAAGAAGATCAGCAACATCCGTGACCTGCTGCCCACGCTGGAGCAGGTTGCCAAGGCCGGTCGTCCGCTGCTGATCATCGCCGAGGAAGTCGAGGGCGAAGCCCTGGCGACCCTGGTGGTCAACACCATCCGCGGCATCCTGAAGGTCGTGGCCGTGAAGGCGCCTGGCTTCGGCGACCGCCGCAAGGCCATGCTGGAAGACATCGCCATCCTGACGGGCGGCAAGGTGATCGCCGAGGAAGTGGGCCTGACGCTCGAGAAGGTGACCCTGGCCGACCTGGGCCAGGCCAAGCGCATCGAAGTGGGCAAGGAAAACACCACCATCATCGACGGCGCAGGCGCTGCCGCTGACATCGAAGCCCGCGTGAAGCAGATCCGCATCCAGATCGAGGAAGCCACCAGCGACTACGACCGCGAGAAGCTGCAGGAACGCGTGGCCAAGCTGGCCGGCGGCGTGGCCGTGATCAAGGTCGGCGCTGCCACCGAAGTCGAGATGAAGGAAAAGAAGGCACGCGTGGAAGACGCGCTGCACGCCACCCGCGCTGCCGTGGAAGAAGGCATCGTGGCCGGCGGTGGCGTGGCCCTGCTGCGCGCCAAGCAGGCTGCTGGCGAGATCAAGGGTGACAACCCCGATCAGGACGCCGGCATCAAGCTGATCCTGAAGGCGATCGAAGCGCCCCTGCGCGAGATCGTGGCCAACGCCGGTGGCGAGCCCTCGGTGGTGGTCAATGCCGTGCTGAACGGCAAGGGCAACTACGGCTTCAACGCCGCCAACGACACCTACGGCGACATGCTCGAAATGGGCATTCTGGACCCGACGAAGGTGACCCGCACGGCCCTGCAGAACGCCGCTTCCGTGGCTTCGCTGCTGCTGACGACCGAAGCCATGGTGGCCGAGGCTCCGAAGGACGAAGCGGCTGCTCCCGCCATGCCCGACATGGGCGGCATGGGTGGCATGGGCATGTAATGCCCGGCTGAGCCTCGCTCACCCGACCAAAGGGCCGCGCAAGCGGCCCTTTTTCATGGTGTCTGCGTCGTACACCGGCACCGTGCCGTGGCGCGGGGCCTTGTGTCAGAACTGATCGCGCAGCGCCTGGTAGAGGGTTCGGAAGCGCGCATGGCGCGCCGCATGCCCGGCGGCGTCCGCTGTGGCGGGATCGAAGCGCTGCCGGGGCTGCGGCAGTGTGCAGACCTCGGCCACGCGGCCGCCATCGGCCAGCCAGGCCAGCCGTGCCGCGCCCAGGGCACCGCCGGTTTCGCTGCCTTCGTAGAGGGTGAGCGGCACCTGCAGGATGTCGGCCAGCAACTGTCCCCACCAGGCGCTGCGCGCGCCGCCTCCGACCAGCGCCATCTCGCGCAGCAGCGTGCCTTCGGGCAGGCGCAAGGTGTCCAGGCCGTCCCGCAGGCCGAACCCCACCCCCTCGACGATCGCGTAGGCGATCTCGGCCGGGCCATGCGCATGGGTCAGTCCGAACAGCACGCCCTGCGCCCCGGCATGGTTGTGCGGCGAGCGTTCGCCCGAGAGGTAGGGCAGGAACAGCGGGCAGCGTTCCCGCTGCGCCACGGTGGCCGCGGCCTGCAGCAATGCGGCCTCGCTGGCGAAGCCGAAAGCCTTGGCCCCCCACTGCACGGCGCTCGCGGCCGACAGCATCACCGACATCTGGTGCCAGCGCCCGGGCAGTGCGTGGCAGAACGCGTGCATGGCCTGCGCAGGATTGGGCAGGAAACGGTCGGTGGAAACGAACACGACGCCCGAAGTGCCCAGCGAGACGAAGCCCTGCCCCGGCTCGACCAGCCCCATGCCGACGGCACTCGCCGCATTGTCCCCTGCGCCACCGGCGATCACGACGTTGCCGCCCAGGCCCCATCGGGCAGCCAGTTCGGGCAGCAGCCGCGCCGAGGCCTCGCTGCCTTCGACCAGGCGCGGCATGTGGACCCGGGTGAGCCCGGTCGCTGCCAGCAGTTCATCGGACCAGTCACGCGCGCCCACATCGAGCCACAGCGTACCGGCCGCATCCGACATCTCGCCCACCGCCTCGCCGCTCAGCATGAAGCGCAACCAGTCCTTGGGCAACAGCACACGGGCCGTGCGGGCGAAGACGCCGGGCTCGTGCTCGCGCACCCAGAGGAGCTTGGGCGCGGTGAAGCCCGGCATCGCCAGGTTGCCGCTGATCTCACCCAGGCGTGGCACGGCGCGGGAAAGCGCTTCGCACTGCGCGGTGCTGCGGCCGTCGTTCCACAGGATGGCCGGACGCAGCACCTTGCCGGCCGCGTCCAGCAGCGTGGCACCGTGCATCTGGCCCGACAGGCCCAGGGCGCGCACCGCCGCCAGTTCCGTGGGGTGGGCGCTGCGCAGCGCCTGCATGACGGCTTCCAGCGCATCCCACCACTGCTGCGGCGCCTGCTCGGACCACAGCGGCTGCGGCCGCTGCACGGTCAGCGGTGCGCGCGCCACGCCCACGATGCGGTGGTCGGGGGCCAGCAGCAGTGCCTTGAGTTCGGAGGTTCCGAGATCGATGCCCAGGTACACGAATGGCTCCCTTGTGCAGGTTTTGTCAGTTCTGCAGCACCCCGCCGAAGCGGGTGTCGGCCTGCCGGCGGAATTCCGTGGGCGTCATGCCCTTGATCTCCAGGAAGCGCCGGTTGAAATTGGCCACGTTGTTGAAGCCGACCTGGTGGCAGATGTCGGTCACATAGTCGTCGGTCTGCATCAGCAGGTGGCAGGCGCTGTTGATGCGCACGCGGTTCACGAAGTCGGTGAAGCTGTTGCCGGTGGCACGCCGGAAGAAGCGGCTGAAGCGGCTTTCGCTCATGCCCAGCTCGGTGGCCACCTCCTGCATGGAGATGGGCTCCGCGATGTTGCGGGTGATGCGGTCCACGATGCCGTTGATCCGGTCCACCTGGGCATCGCCGTCGGCTCCGTGCTGGCCCTGCATCTGCACGCTCGACAGCAGGCGGTAGTCGGTGCAGTCGGCCAGGTCGGCGAGGAATTCACAGAACCGGCCCAGCCTACGCAGGCCACGTGCGGCCTTGACGGTGTCCCAGTGCTCCAGCGCTTTCTGCGACATGCCGAAGAACTCGATGCCGTGGCGCGCCCGCTCCAGCAGGGTCATGATCTCGCGCAGCTCCGGGATGCCGGCGGCGGCGCGCTCGATGGGTTCGTGGCAGAACTGGATCACGCGGTCGCGGCCGGGGGCCCCGCCCTCGGCGACGTCCAGCGAGATCCAGTTGTGCGGCAGGCGTGGACCGCACAGCACGAGGTGGCCGGGCTGGAACGGCCCGATCCAGTCACCGATGAAGGCCTTGCCCGAGGTCTCGGTGATCAGGTGCAGTTCGTAGTCTTCGTGGAAGTGCCACCGCACCAGCGGGCTCGGAAACCCGTGCGCCAGGCAGCGCACCAGGCCGGCCTCCTCGGACGTCTCGTAACCCAGCGAAGGTGAGCGCGCGATGTCACGCTCCAGCACCGGCTGGCGTTGCCGTGGAACGGGGCGCTTGCGGGGTGTCGTCATGGCGTGCATGGGTTCGAAGCACCCATCGGGAGGGCTTCAGGAACATTGTCGGTGCAGGCGAGCAGCCCCTGGACGGCGGCGAGCGACGGAGGATCGGCCCCCTCCCGCATGCAGTTGAGCGCCGCGGCGGCGGCCGCGAAGCGCATGGCTGCACGCCAGCCGTCGTCGTCCAGTGCAGCCAGCTGCGCGGGCCGCTCGACGCCGTGCGCCAGCAAGGCCACCGAGAGCCCCGCGGTGAAGGTGTCTCCCGCGCCGATGGTGTCCGCCACCTGCACGCGGGGCGTGGCCACGGCCAGGGGGGCATGGCCCGCGCGCCAGAGCGTGGCGCCGGCTGGCCCCTGGGTGACGACCACGGCCTGGGCACCGGCGGCCAGGTAATCCGCCGCCAGCGCGCCCGGCGGCTGGCCGGGCGCGAGCAGTTCCGCATCCTCGTCGCTGAGCTTGACGACATCGGAGTGGCCCGCCCACTGCGCCACCTGCGCGCGGTAATGCACCATGTCGCCGATCAGGCTGGGCCGCACGTTGGGGTCGAGCACCACGACGCGGCGCCCTGCCGAGGCGCGCACCATGTCCAGGATGCGCGCGGACGCAGGCTGCTGCAGCATGGCGATGGAGCCGAAATGCAGGAAGGCGCATTCAGGCGGCAGTTCGGGCAGCGGATCGGGAGCCCAGGTCGCATCGGCGCTGCCGGCGGCGTAGAAGGCGTAGCGGTTGGTCTGCGGCGTGCGCTCGACGAAGGCCAGCGTGGAGGGCGCTGCGCTGCGCGGCACGAAGCGCGTGTCCACGCCGTTGCACTGCAGGTAGCCCAGGATGCGCTCGCCGAAAAGATCGGTGGACAGCTGCGTGAGCAGGCCGGTGGGCTGGCCGAGCCGGGCGCAGGCGATGGCGGCGTTGAGCGGAGAGCCGCCCACGTGGCCCGCGAAGCCCAGTGCGCCATGGGTGCCGGAGGAGGTGAAGTCGATGAGGGCCTCGCCCATGAAGGCTACACGCATGCGGGAGTCTCCTGGCGGTTCAGCACGCCGCCGCATCGGCCAGGAAGCCGCGCTCGGCCTCCAGCGTGGCGGGGTGGTCCAAGAGTTCAGTGAACAGCTGCGGCGGGATGGTGATGGCACCCACGCCCAGTTGCAGGAGGGCCAGGTAGGCATCGCGGGAGCGCACGCTGGCCACCAGCAGGCGCGTTCGCGGGGCCGGCGCCTGCGCCACCAGTGCCTGCATCTGCGCGATGCGCGCGAGGCCATCCACCCCGGAATCATTCAGCCGGCCCAGGTACGGGGCCGCATAGGCCGCGCCCAGTTGCGCTGCGAAGTGCGCCTGCTCCAGGGCATAGACGGCCGTCCAGGTGACGGGAGTGCCTTGCGCGATGAGCCGGGCGCCCGCATCCAGCCCCTGGCGCGTGGCGGGAAGCTTCACCACCAGCTGTCCCCTGTCGAAGTGGCGCAGCAAGGCCTGCGCATCTTCGAGCATGCCGTCCGTGTCGGAGGAAGACACCTGTGCCTGCACCTGCCGCGCACCCAGTTCGATGCAGCGCGCCAGCAGGCTCGGGACCGCAGCCTGCTTCACACCGGCACGCAGCAATAGCGTGGGGTTGGTGGTCACGCCGTGGATGACCGGGTGCGGCAGGCAGGTTTCGATCTGCGCGATGTCGGCGCTGTCGATGTAGAGATGGAAATCGGTGGCGTGCATGCTTTTCAGCTCATGACGTTGCCGCCATCGACGTTGAGCGTCTGGGCGGTGATGTAGCGGGCCTCGTCGCTGGCGAGGAACACGGCCGCGCCGGCCACGTCGCGCGGATCGCCCATGCGGCCCAGCGGCACGGCCAGGCCTACCTGGCGCTTCTTCTCGCCGATGGGCAGCCCTTCGGCCCGGGCGAAGAGGCTGTCCACGTGCGCCCACATGGGCGTGTCGATCACGCCGGGCGAGATGCCGTTGACACGAATGCCGTGCGGCGCCATGGCGAGTGCCGCGCTCTGCGTGTAGCTGATGACGGCGGCCTTGGTGGCGCAGTAGTGCGACACCAGCGCCTCGCCGCGCCGGCCGGCCTGCGAGGCCATGTTGATGACCGATGCGCCCTGCGTGCCGGCCTCCACCATGTGACGCAGCACGGCCTGCATCACGAAGAACATGCCCTTGACGTTGACTGCGAACAGCCTGTCGAACGAGGCCTCGTCGCTTTCCAGCAGGGGCGCCAGGTCGAATACCGCGGCGTTGTTGAACAACGTGTGGACCGGGCCGAAGGCGGCGATGGCCTCGCCCAGCAGGCGCACGATGGCGCCAGGCTCGGTGATGTCGGCCGGGATATAGGCGATGCGCCCGGGGTGGCGCTGCTGCAGCGCGGCCACTTCCGCGGGCACGGCTGCGCCGCGATCGACGACGCTGCACTGCGCGCCTTCGGCGAGGCAGGCCTCTGCCACGGCCAGGCCGATGCCGCCGCCGGCTCCGGTGAGCAGTACGTGGCGGTCTTGCAGGCGGGAGGGGGTCGTCATGGGGGTCAGCTCCTGGATTGAATGAATCGCGCGACGCGCTCGCTGGCGCGCCGCATCGCGTCGATGAGGCGCGGATCGCCTGCGGTGTCGCCCCACAGGCCGGCGTCTGCGCACATCGCCGCGACGGGATCGGCCGCATCGCAGATGGCGTGCGCCACGGCCTCGTCCATGCCCTGGTCCTGGTAGGCATAGGGCAGGCGCCCCTGGTGCCAGCGCTGCAGGAAGGCCAGGAACAGCGCGGGAAGCATGGCCACGCTGTCGATGGACTGGCCGGCGGCCAGGCGCTCGCGCACGGTGGGCGCGATGAAGCCGGGAATCTTCGAAAAGCCGTCCATGGCCACGCGCTGGTTGGTATCGCGGATGGCGGGGTTGCCGAAGCGGTCGAGCACCACGTCGCGGTAGGCAGGCAGATCGACCGGGCTGGGCTGGCCAGGGCGGCCCAGGCAGGGGATGGCGTCGTCGGTCACGTAGTCGTAGGCCATCCGGCGGATGGCGGCGTCGTGCGTGCCTTCATGGATGAAGTCCAGCCCCGCCAGCGTGCCCGCCCAGGCGATGCAGCTGTGCGCGGCGTTCAGCAGGCGGATCTTGGCCTCTTCGTAGGGCTGCACGTCCTCGACCATCTCCACGCCCACGTGCTCCCACGCCGGCCGGCCGGCGGCGAACCGGTCTTCGATCACCCACTGGATGAAGCGCTCGGCGGTGATGGCGGCGGCGTCATCGCGGCCCGTGGCGGCCCGCACCCGGCCGCGCAGCTCGGCCGGCGCGCGCGGCGTGATGCGGTCCACCATGGCGTTGGGACAGGCGGTATGGTCCTGCACCCAGGCCAGCAGGCCGGCATCGCCTGCGCGCTCGATGAATTCGAGCAGGCCGGCGCGGAAGCGGTCTCCGTTGTGGCGCAGGTTGTCGCAGTTGAGCAGCGTGAGCGGCCCTGCGCCGGCCGCGCGGCGCGCGCGCAGGATGGCGGTGACTGCGCCGTAGAGCGTGCCGTTCTCGCCGCTCACCTCTGCGTGGCGGGCGCGGTCGATGTCGGCCGCGAGTTCGGCGAAACCGATGTCCAGCCGGCCCCGGGCATCGAGGTAGTAGCCCGCCTCGGTCACTGTGAAGGAGACGATGCGCGTGGAAGGTGCGGCGCCGCGCGCGATCACGGCGGCCAGGGTGGGGCCCCAGGGCAGAACCTCGCGGATGGCTGCGATCTCCTCGTAGAAGGTCTCGCCCGCAGGCGACACCGTTTCGAGCGTGTAGCGACCGCCCTGCGCCTGCAGCGCGGCGATGATTTCGGGCATGTCGGGCCGGATGTTGGCGCCCGAGAGCGACCAGCGCGTATCGCCTGCGTCGATGAGGCGCTGCAGATAGACGGCCTGGTGCGCCCGGTGGAACGAGCCCAGGCCCAGGTGAAGCATGGTGAACTCCGTGGGAGCCGGAGGAAGGTGCGCAGGGGTCACGGCGATGGTCCGCTGAAGGAATGGGTGGTGGAATGAGCGGGGCGAAGAAGAAAACGTGTTCAGGTGCGCAGCGCGCGGCCTTCGCGGTCGAAGCAGTGCAGCACGGCGGGATCCAGTTCCACGGCCACGCCGTCGCCGG
The DNA here is from genome assembly GCF_042847045.1 of Acidovorax sacchari. Lineage (NCBI taxonomy): Bacteria > Pseudomonadati > Pseudomonadota > Betaproteobacteria > Burkholderiales > Comamonadaceae > Acidovorax > Acidovorax sacchari. Next base: position 1,046,909 of record NZ_AP035783.1, on the reverse strand, counting down.
GCTGCAGCGACGTGCGCTCGTTCTGGCGTGCCACCAGCGGCACGCCGGCCACATCGACGTGGATCAGCGTGTCGGCCCCCAGGGCCTCGACCAGCTCGACGCGGCCCGGCACGCCCTGCTCTCCGTCCGGGCCATCGCTGCGGTGCACGCGCAGCCCCTCGGGCCGCACGCCCAGGAAGCCGTCTGCGGGCAGCACGCCCCCCGTGGCCGCGGCGAAGGGCGCGATGGCCCGGGCCGCCACCATGTTCATCGACGGCATGCCGATGAACTGCGCGACGAAGCGGTTGGCCGGGTGATCGTAGAGCTCCAGCGGCGTGCCGACCTGCTCGATGAGCCCGTCCTTGAAGACGACGACGCGGTCGGCCAGGGTCATGGCCTCGACCTGGTCGTGCGTCACGTAGATGGTGGTGGCGCCCAGGGCACGGTGCAGCTTGTGGATCTCCACGCGGGTGTTGCCGCGCAGGGCCGCATCGAGATTGGAGAGCGGTTCATCAAACAGGAACACCTTGGGCTCGCGCACGATGGCGCGTCCGATGGCCACGCGCTGGCGCTGGCCTCCGGACAACTCCCTGGGCGTGCGGCCGAGGTACTGCGTGAGGTTGAGCGTGCGGGCCGCATGCTCCACCTTGGCCCGGATCTCGTCCCGGGCCACGCCCGCGAGCTTGAGCGCGAACGACATGTTGTCGTACACGCTCATGTGCGGATACAGCGCGTAGCTCTGGAACACCATCGCCAGGTCGCGCCTGCCCGAGGGTGTGTGCGTGATGTCGCGCCCATCCAGCATCAGGCTGCCGCTGGTGATGGGTTCGAGTCCCGCGATCAGCCGCAGCAGCGTGGACTTGCCACAGCCCGACGGCCCCACGAAGACGATGAATTCGCCTTTCCGGATCTGCAGGTCCACGCCCTTGATGATTTCGGCATCGCCGAAGCGCTTGCGGATGCCCTGGAGTTCGAGGTAGGCCATGGAAGGTGTCTGCCTTTCTTGTGTCTCGTTGTCTCTGCCCACGCGCTCACTTGACGGCGCCGAAGGTCAGCCCCTGCACCAGCTGCTTCTGGCTGAACCAGCCGAACACCACGATGGGCGCGATGGCCAGGAGCGAGGCGGCGGAGAGCTTGGCCCAGAAGAGCCCTTCGGGGCTGGAGTAGGACGCGATGAGCGTGGCCAGCGTGCCGGCCTTGGCGGAAGTGAGGTTGAGCGCCCAGAAGGCCTCGTTCCAGCTCAGCACCAGGCACAGCAGGCCGGTGGAAGCCATGCCGCCCACCGAGAGCGGCAGCACGACGTGGCGGAACTCTGCCCACAGGCCCGCGCCGTCCATGCGCGCGGCCTCCAGGATCTCGTGCGGAATGTCCTTGTAGGCGCTGTAGAGCATCCACACCATGATCGGCAGGTTCGACAGCGTGAACACGATGGTGAGCGCCGTGAGCGAATCCAGCATGCCGGCGGTCTGCGCGATCACGTAGATGGGCACGAGCGCGCCCACGGCCGGCATCATCTTGGTGGAGAGCATCCACATCAGGACGTCCCGCGTCCTGCGCGTGCGGAAGAACGCCATCGAATAGGCCGCGGGCGCGGCGATCAGCAGGCCCAGCACGGTCGATCCCAGGCTGGTGATGAGCGAGTTGCGCGCATACAGCAGGTAGTCGCTGCGCCGCTGCACCTCGCTGAAGTTCTCCAGCGTGGGCTCGAAGACGAAGAGCGGCGGCACGTGGATGGCCTGCAGTTCGGTCTTGAAGGCCGTGAGGAACAGCCAGGCGATGGGGAAGAACAGCAGCAGCGCGGCGCCCCAGGCGCCCACGGTGCGGATGGCGAGCGCGAGCCGGCCGCCGGCGGAAGAATGGACTTGCATGGTGGTTCAGCGCCTTTTCAGTCCAGGTTCCTGCCGACGATCCGGATCAGGAACACGGCCACGATGTTGGCCAGCACCACGGCGAACAGCGCGCCTGCGGAGGCCACGCCCACGTCGAAGTTCATGAGCGCCTGCTTGAAGATCAGGTAGGTCATGTTGGTACTGGCGTTGCCCGGGCCGCCGCTGGTGGTGATGGCGATCTCCGCGAACACGCTCAGCAGGAAGATCATCTCGATCATGATGACCACCGCCATCGGGCGGCCCAGGTGCGGGATGACCAGGTAGAAGAAACGCTGCACGGCGGTGGCGCCGTCCATGCGCGCGGCCTCCATCTGCTCGCGGTCCAGCGACTGCAGCGAGGTGATGAAGATCAGGCAGGCGAAGGGCAGCCACTGCCAGGCCACCATGATGATGACCGACAGCAGCGGGTAGTCGGTCATCCAGTCGATGGGCGTGGCGCCGAAGAACCGCCACAGGTCGGCCAGGATGCCGTAGATGGGATTCATCATCATGTGCTTCCACAGCAGCGCGTTGACCGCGGGCATGACGAAGAAGGGCGAGATCAGCAGCACCCGGACGATGCCGCGCCCCGGGAAGGGTTCGTTCACCAGGAGCGCCAGCAACACGCCCAGCACCACGGTGATGGCGATGGCGCTGCCGATGAGCAGCAGCGTGTTCCATACCGCCGGCCAGAAGTCCGGGTCGGTGATGAAGTACTGGAAGTTGTCCAGGCCCGCGAACGGATGCTCGCCCGGCTGCATCAGGTTGTAGCTGACGACCGAGAAATACACCGTCATCGCGAGCGGCACGATCATCCACGCCAGCAGCGTGAGCACCGCGGGCGCCATCAGGGCGCGGGGCAGGAGTCTTTTCATGGCAGCGTGTCCCTTGCGGTTGGCGTGCGGCCGCGCGGCATGCCGCGCAGCCGCCGGGGCGGAGGCCTGCTTGCTACTTGTAGTACCCGGCCTTCTTCATCTCGCGTTCCGCGATGGTCTGCGAGGTCTTGAGCGCCTGTTCCACCGTCGCCTTGCCCGAGAGCGCCGCGCTCATCTGCTGTCCCACCGCGATGCCGATGGCCTGGAACTCGGGGATCGCCACGTACTGCACGCCGGTATAGGGCGACTTGGGCAGCGTGCTGTCCGAGAGGTTGGCCGAGTCGATGGCTTTCTTCTCGGCGGCTGCGAATCTGGCGACCTTCTGGAACTCGGGATTCGCGTAGGTGGACTTGCGCGTGCCCGTGGGCACGGCAGCCCAGCCAGCCTCTTTGGCCACCAGTGCGATGTAGTCCTTGGAGGTGGCCCAGCGGATGAACTTCTGCGCCGCCTCATCCTTGGACGAACCCGCGGGGATGGCCAGGTTCCACGACCACAGCCAGTTCGCGCCCTTGGGCGTCACGGCGGTGGGCGCCTGCGCGAAGGCCACTTTGTCGGCCACCTTCGATTGCTTCGGGTCGCTGACGAACGAAGCCGCGATGGTGGCGTCCACCCATGCCGCACACTTGCCTTCGCTGAACAGCGCCAGGTTCTCGTTGAAGCTGTTGGCCGAGGCACCCGGGGGGCCGTCCTTCTTCATCAGATCGACGTAGAAGCCGATGGCGTCCTTCCAGGGCTGGGAGTCGATCTGCGGTTTCCAGGCCATGTCGAACCACTGGCCGCCGTAGGTGTTGACCAGCGTGGAGAGGAAGGCCATGTTGTCGCCCCAGCCCGGCTTGCCGCGCAGGCACATCCCATACACGCCCGCCTTGGGGTCGCCCGCCTTGTCGGCGAAGGCCTTCACCTCGGCCCACGTGGGCTGGTCGGAGAACTTCACGCCCAGCTTGTCGGCCAGGTCCTTGCGGTACATGAGCATGGAGCTCTCGCCGTAGAACGGGGCCGCGTAGAGCTTGCCGTCATGCGACAGGCCGTCGCGGATGGCGGGCAGCAGGTCGTCCACATCGTAGGCCGCGTCCGTGGCGATGGGCTTGAGCCAGCCTTTCTTCGACCAGATCGGCGCCTCGTAGAGGCCGATGGTCATCACGTCGAACTGCCCACCCTTGGTGGCGATGTCCGTGGTCACGCGCTGGCGCAGCGTGCCCTCCTCCAGCGTGACCCACTTGAGCTTGATGTCGGGGTAGGCCTTCTCGAAGAAGGGGGTGAGCTTCTGCATCTCGATCATGTGGCCGTTGTTGACGGTCGCGATCACGAGTTCGGTGGCGGCCTGGGACAGGCCGGCTGCGCCGGCCACGGCCAGGGCGAGGCCCGCTTTCAGAAAACGCTTCATGTTGTCTCCTTGGGTGAGCGACGCCCGCCTTCATGTCGAACAGGTCGCCGTGGGGTGGAATTCTGTCCAAGGCTCCCCTCCATGCTGGTACTCGCTTCACCCTTGTTGGTACTTTTTTGCGCAGACTGCCTGGGATATTCCCTAATCCATGCAATACAGCATGGAAAGCACCTCCCGGCGGCCCAAAGCAGACAGCCCGCATGGAGCGGGCTGTCGTGCTGGGTGCAGGAAAAAAAGGATGGAAAGGCGTCAGCCCCCCGGTGCAAGCCGCCGCAGCAGTCCGGCGGTGGAGGCATCCAGCCCCTCGCCGTTGCCCGAAGCCAGGCGCGGCTCCAGGTCCTTGGCCAGCACCTTGCCCAGTTCCACGCCCCACTGGTCGAAGCTGTTGATGCCCCAGAGCGCGCCGCTCACGAAGACGCGGTGCTCGTAGAGCGCGATCAGCGCGCCCAGCGACGGGGGATCCAGGCGATCCAGCACCAGGAAAGTGCTCGGCCGGTTGCCCGTGAAGCGGCGGTGTCCGTCGTCGCTGGCCTTGCCCTGCATCAGCGCCTTGGCCTGCGCCAGGGCATTGGCCACGAGGCGGGGATGCTGCTCCGGCAGGTCGCGGCCCGGTTCGCGCAGCACGATGAACTCCACCGGCAGGATGTCCGGCCCCTGGTGGATCATCTGGAAGAAGGCGTGCTGGCCGTTGGTGCCGGGCTCGCCCCAGACCACGGGCGACGTGGCGAAGGGCAGCGTCTCCCCTTCGGCATCCACGCCCTTGCCATTGCTTTCCATCTCCAGCTGCTGCAGGTAGGCCGGCAGCCGGCGCAGCGCATGGCTGTAGGGCGCCACGCTGCGCGTCGCGAAGCCGTGGAAGTTGCGGTACCAGACGTCCAGCAGGCCGAGGCGCACCGGCAGGCTGCGCTCCAGCGGCGCAGTGCGGAAATGCTCGTCCATCGCATGCGCGCCCGCCAGCAGGCCGCGAAAACCCTCCGCTCCCACGGCGATCGCGATGGGCAGCCCGATGGCGGACCACAGCGAATAGCGCCCGCCCACCCAGTCCCAGAAGCCGAACGTGGTCTGGATGCCGAAGGCGGCCGCGGCCTCCACGTTCGTGGTCAGCGCGGCGAAATGACGCTGCAATCCCTCTTCGCTGCCACCCCGGGCCAGGAACCAGGCCCGCGCGGCGTGCGCGTTGGTCATCGTCTCTGCGGTGGTGAAGGTCTTGGAGGCGACCAGGAACAGCGTGCTTTCCGGGCGGAGCGTGCGCAGCACGCCGCCCAGCTCCGCGCCGTCCACGTTGGAGACGAAATGCAGGCGCTTGCCCGGATGGCACAGGTCGTCCAGCGCCTTGGTCACCATCGACGGGCCCAGGTCGGAGCCGCCAATGCCGATGTTCACGATGTCGGTGATGGCATCGTCGGCCCGTACGCGCTCAGCGAAATCCAGCATGGCCTGCAGGGTGGCATGCACGTCGCGCCGGCCGGCGGCCACCGCGCCGGAGGCCTCCGGGGCCGCGGGCGGCACGGCCGGAGCCGGCTCGCGCAGCAGCCAGTGCATCACCGCGCGCTGCTCCGTGTGGTTGATCGCCTCGCCCGCGAACATCGCGTCGCGCCAGCCCTCCAGGCCGCATTCACGGGCCAGTTGCAGCAGCAGGGCTTCGGTGTCGGCACCGATGCGGTTCTTGGACAGGTCGGCGAAGACGTGCGGCGCTTCCTGGCTGAAGCGCCCGAAGCGCTGCGGGTCCGCCGCGAAGGCGTCGCGGACATCGAAGCCACGGCCCGCGGCATCGTAGTGGGCCTGCAGCGCGGCCCAGGCAGCGGTGCGGTCGCAGCGCACGCGTCCGGCAGCTTGGAGGGTCATCGCGGCGTCCCTCCTCATGCGGCGAGGACCATCTGCTCGAGCCTGGCGGCGTCGGCAGCGAAGGCGCGGATGCCCTCGGCCAGCTTCTCGGTCGCCATGGCGTCGGCATTGAGCGCGTAGCGGAAGCCGGGCTCGTCGTACTGCACTGGCTGCAGCTCCAGGCTGCGGGCGGCGTCCGGGTCGAGCGCACGGGTGAGCGGCGCCTCCGACGCGGCCAGCTGCGCCAGCAGTTCCGGCGCGATGGTCAGCAGGTCGCAGCCCGCCAGCGCGGTGATCTGCCCCACGTTGCGGAAGCTCGCGCCCATGACCTCGGTGCGGATGCCGAAGTGCTTGTAGTACTGGTAGATCTGGCGCACCGACTGCACGCCGGGATCGTTGGGGCCGGACATCGCCGCCTCGTCCCACTGCGCGCCGGCCTGCTTCTTGTACCAGTCGTAGATGCGGCCCACGAAGGGCGAGATCAGCTGCACCTTGGCCGCGCCGCAGGCCACGGCCTGCACGGGAGAGAACAGCAGCGTGAGGTTGGTGCGGATGCCGCGCTGCTCCAGGATGCGGGCGGCCTCGATGCCTTCCCAGGTAGAGGCAATCTTGATCAGCACGCGGGCCGTGTCCACGCCCTCGGCCCGGTAGAGATCGATGATGCGCTCGCCGCGCGTCACCGTGGCCATGGTGTCGAACGAGAGACGGGCATCCACTTCGGTGGAGACGCGCCCGGGAATCAGCGACAGGATCTCGCAGCCGAAGCGCACGATCAGCCGGTCCATGATCTCGTCGAGCGGCCGTCCGCGCCAGCGTTCGACGGATTCCTGCAGCAAGGGGGCGTACTCGGCCTTCTGCACCGCCTTGAGGATCAGCGAGGGATTGGTGGTCGCATCCTGCGGCTGGTAGGCGCCGAGCTGTCGGAAATCGCCCGTATCGGCCACCACCGTGGTGACCTGCTTGAGGGCGTCGAGTTGGTTCATGCAATCCTCCGGGGTTGGGTGGGGCGAGGGTGCGATGTCCCCGCTGCGCCACCCGCGAGTGTAGGCGCGTTGTAACCGGAGTTCCTGTCAGCCGCCACCTCAAGGTGAAACTCGGTAACATCGCGCCATGGACCGCGGCGTTTCCCGCCGTCCGGGTTTCCTCACTCCACCCACTTCAGACATCGGGAGCGCAGCAGCAATGAGTTTCGATCTGGTCCTGTTCGGCGGCACGGGCGATCTGGCATGGCGCAAGCTGCTGCCGGCCCTCTTCCAGGCGTTCCGGCACGGATCGCTGCCGGAGGAAGGCCGCATCATCGGCGTGGCGCGGGACGACCTGAGCGATGCGGCCTACCGCGAACTCATCGCCAGCCGCTTCGCGGCAGTGGAGGGCGACAAGCGCCCCAACGCCGAGGAGTTCGAGCGCTTCGCCGCCCTGCTCCACTACCAGCGCATGGACCTGTCCAGGCCCGCCGACTACGCGGCGCTCGGGGCGCGCCTCGCCGAGCGGCAGGCCGACACCGTGGTGATGTACCTCGCGACCGCCCCGGGCCTGTTCACCACGGCCTGCGAGCAGCTCGGCGCCGCGGGCCTCGCCACGCCGCACACGCGGGTGGTGCTGGAAAAGCCCCTGGGCCACGACCTGGCCTCCAACCGCGCCATCAACGCCGCCGTGCGCCGCGTGTTCGACGAAGAGCAGATCTTCCGCATCGACCACTACCTGGGCAAGCCGTCGGTGCAGAACCTGCTGGCGCTGCGCTTCGGCAACGCCCTGTTCGAGCCGCTCTGGCGCCGCGAGACCGTGGCCAGCATCGAGATCACCATGGCCGAGAAGCTCGGCGTGGAAAAGCGCGGCGCCTTCTACGACGGCACGGGCGCGCTGCGCGACATGGTGCAGAACCACGCGCTGCAACTGCTCTGCGCCATCGGCATGGAGCCGCCCATCAACGCCCACGCCGACGCCATCCGCGACGAGAAACTCAAGGTGCTGCGCTCGCTGGTGCCCTGGACCCCGGCCACGCTGTCGCGGGACGTGGTGCGCGGCCAGTACACCGCCGGCTCGCTGGGCGGCGAGCGCGTGCGCGGCTATGCCGAGGAAGACGGCGTGCCCGCGGACAGCCGCACGGAAACCTTCGTGGCGCTGCGCACCGAGATCGCCAACTGGCGCTGGGCGGGCGTGCCGTTCTACGTCCGCACCGGCAAGCGGCTGGCCTCGCACGAGGCACACATCGCCATCAACTTCCGGCCCACGCCGCACGCTATCTACCGCACGCCGCTGGGCAGCGCCAACCGCCTCGTGATCCACCTGCAGCCGCGCGACGGCGTGGCGCTGCACCTCTTCGCCGCCGGCCAGGAAAAGCGCGGCATGCGCATCTCCGAAGTGCAGGCCCTGGCACCGGTCCACCTGGACCTGGACTTCGAACAGCGCTTCGGCACCGAGCGGGTGGGCGCCTACGAACGCCTGCTGCTCGACGTGATCGCGGGAAGGCTGAACCTCTTCGTGCGCGCCGACGAGCAGGAAGCAGCATGGCGCTGGGTCGAGCCCATCATGCAGTCCTGGCGCGACTCGGAAGACGGCCCACGGCCCTACGCCGCCGGCAGCTGGGGGCCCAGCGCCGCGAGCGCCATGGTGGCGCGCGAAGGGCATAGCTGGATGGAGGAATCTTGAAACACCCCCCTGAGCGGCTGCGCCGCATCCCCCCGCTCTCGCCGTGCTGCGCACGGCGGGCAGGGGGACGACGCCAGTGGCCCGGCAAAGCCGGCTCCACGGCGTCTGCTGGCTTGGCCTGCTCCGCGGCCATTCGACGGGTGAGGCCGCGCCAGTTTCACAGGCTATGGGCAGTGGCACTCATCCAGAGCACTCCAGCTTTCGCACGGGACTACTGACATGCTCGAACGCATCACTGCCTCCCTGCCTTCGCTGGCCCCCGCCGAGCAGCGGGTGGGCCAGCTGGTGCTGCAGGACGCGCGTGCGTTCGCGCGGCTGCCGGTACGGGAGCTGGCGGCGCGGGCGGGAGTGAGCAAGCCCACGGTGGTGCGCTTTTGCCGCAGCATGGGCTACGACGGGCTGGCCGATTTCAAGCTCAAGCTCGCCGGGAGCGTGAGCGAGGGCGTGCCGTTCATCCACCGCAGCGTGGACGCGGACGACAAGACCGGCGATGTGCTCGTGAAAGTGGTGGACAACGCCGTCGCAGCCTTCCTGCAGTACCGCAACGCGGCGAGCACCAAGGCCATCGAGCAGGCTGCGCAGGCGATCGCCGCCACCTGGCAGACGGGCCGGCGGATCGAGTTCTACGGTGCGGGCAATTCGGGCATCGTGGCGCAGGACGCGCAGCACAAGTTCTTCCGGCTGGGCGTGACCAGCCTTTCGACCAGCGACGGCCACATGCAGGTCATGAGCGCCACCCTGCTGGGGCCGGGCGACTGCGTGGTGATCGTCTCCAACTCCGGCCGCACCCGCGACCTCATGGACGCGGCCGACATCGCCCGCAAGAATGGCGCCACCACGATCGCCATCACCGCCAGCGGCTCGCCCCTGGCCAGCGCCTGCCACATCCACCTCGCAGCCGACCATCCGGAAGGTTACGACCGCTACAGCCCGATGGTCTCGCGCCTGCTGCACCTGCTGGTGATCGACGTGCTCGCCACCTGCGTGGCACTGCGCATCGGAGAGCCGCTGCAGCCACGCCTGCAGCAGATGAAGGACAACCTCCGGGCCAAGCGCTATACGTGAAGCGCTTTCGCACCCGCCCGGAACCACACGATGCCATCGACCCCTGTCGTTGCGATCCACCTGCTGAACGCAGGCGATGAACTGGGCATCCACGTGGACGCCCTGCGGGCGGCATTGGAGGCCGTGACGGCATCCGTGGTGCAACGGCTGCCGCTGCAAGGCGTCGATGTGGTGGTCTATCACGATCCGGCGTCCACCATTCCGGAGCTGGGCGCAGGCGGGTACACGCCGTCCGCTCACCGCGTGTTCCTGCCCATCGACATGCATCGCCATGAGGCCGACCCCGTGGCGTTCGGCCACGCCCTGCGCAGCCTGCTGGCCCACGAGCTGCACCACTGCGCGCGCTGGGCCGGTCCCGGCTACGGCAATACTCTGGGCGAAGCGCTGGTCAGCGAAGGGCTGGCGTGCCTGTTCGAATCGGAATTCGAGGGCAACGGTCCGCCGTTCTATGCGCATTCGCTGTCCCCGGTCCGGCTCAAGGCGATCGCTGCACTCGCCCGCGCACACCACGACCGGACGGACTATGGGCATGCGAAGTGGTTCTTTGGAACCCAGCCGGACACACTTCCGCGCCATTCGGGCTATGCACTCGGATATGCCATGGCGGTGCGGCACTCCCGCCGGACCGGGCTGTCGTCTTCGGAACTGGTCCATGTTCCGGCTGCGGCGTTCTTGGCAGATCTGGAGGGCGAGGAGTGAGCGCCTGCCTCGCCCATGCCCGGCATCAGGAAGCGCCAGGCGCCCAGCGTTCGAGCACGAGCGAGGCATTCACGCCGCCGAAGCCGAACCCGTTGACCAGGGCGTGTTGCAGCGGCATCGGGCGTGCGCTTCCGGCCACCAGGTCGAGACCCTCGGCAAGCGCATCGGGTTGCACGAGGTTGCGCGTCGCGGGCACCACCTGGTCGCGCAGCGCGAGCGCCGTGAAGATGGCGGCCACGGCGCCGGCGGCACCCAGCAGGTGGCCCGTGGCGGCCTTGGTCGAACTGATCGCGACCGCGCCGTCCGTCCCGAACAGGCTGCGGACCGCGGCCAGTTCCCCACGGTCACCCACGTAGGTGGAGGTGGCGTGGGCGTTCAGGTATTGCACCTGCCCCGGCGCCAGCCCCGCCTGTGCCAGGGCCAGCGCCATGGCGCGCCGCGCGCCGTCGCCGTCCTCGGGCCCGGAGGTGATGTGGTGTGCGTCGGCGGACGTGCCGTAACCCACCAGCTCGGCCAGCGGCACCGCGCAGCGCGCGAGCGCATGGTCCAGCGATTCGAGCACGAGCACGCCGGCACCCTCCCCCATCACGAAACCGTCGCGCGCGGCATCGAAAGGCCGGGAGGCCTGGTCCGGCCGGTCCGCGAACGCGGTGGACAGGGCTTTCGACGCGGCGAATCCCCCCAGGCTGACGCGATCGATGGCGGCCTCGGTGCCACCGCAGACGGCCACGTCGGCCTCGCCGGCCCGGATCATCCGGGCTCCGTCTCCCAGCGCCTGCACGCCCGCGGCACAGGCCGTCACGGGCGCGCCGAGCGGCCCCTGGAAGCCGTGGCGGATCGATACGTGGCCGGCGGCCAGGTTGACGAGAAAGGACGGTACCGTGAAAGGCGACAGGCGCCGGGGGCCGCGCGTGTCGGTGGTGCGCACGGCCTCGGCGATGGCCCCGAAGCCGCCGATGCCCGAGGCGATCACGGTGGCGGTGCGCTCCCGTGCCCGCGCGTCCGCGGGAGCCCATGCGGCCTGTGCGAGTGCCTGCCGTGCCGCCTCCAGGGCCATGGGGATGAAGCGGTCCATCTTGCGCAGATCCTTGGCGGACACGGCCATGCCAGGCTCCCAGCCCCCTTCGGCATCCTCCGCTGGCGCCGGCACCATGCCGCCGACTGCCGCATCCAGCCCTTCCACCACGGCTTCGGGCAGGCGCCGCAGGCCCGAACGGCCCTCCAGAAGCCGCCGCCACGCCAGTTCCGACCCGCAACCCAGCGGGCACACCATGCCCATCCCGGTGATGACCACGCGAGGCGTGCCCGGATGGCCCGCCATGGAAGGGGAGTGGCCGTTACCGCCGGTGGTGGAAGTGGATGCAGGAGACATGAGAGAACGCGCCGTTTAAGATGATGGGCATCATCATAAGCCGTCGCATCCCATTGCGTACAAACATCATCAATAAGGATCTCCCATGAAAGTGTCCAAGGCACAATCCTCCGCAAACCGCAGGAACATCCTGGAGACGGCTGCGCGCCTGTACCGGGAGCACGGATTGGAAGGCGTGGGGGTGGCAGAGATCACCCGCGGGGCAGGCCTGACGCACGGTGGCCTGTACCGGCATTTCGAGAGCAAGGATGCCCTGGTGCGCGAAGCATGCGCTCTCGCTTTCGAATGGTCGATCCCGAGCGACCAGCCTGCAGGCCTGGCAGCCCGGGTGGCGAGCTACCTGTCACCCGAACACCGCGACCACCCAGGCGAAGGCTGCCCGGTCGCGGCACTGGCAGTGGACGCCGCACGCGCAGGTGGCGAACTGTCCGAGGTATTCGCCCAGGGCATCGAGCGCAACATCGAACGATTCGCCCGCGTGGCCGAAGGACTGGAGCCGTCGGCGCAACCCGGCGCCGAAGCCCGTGCGCGTGCCATGCAGATGCTGGCCACCATGGTCGGCGGCATGGTGCTGGCGCGTGCCACGGCGTCCGGGCGTCCGGCGCTCTCGGACGAGATCCTGGCCGTTCTGAGTGAGCAACTGACCTCCGGGCTCTCAGCGTCAGCGAAAGCCATAAAATGATATAAATGACAAATCAGAAATTGCCAACCTTTGGAGAAAATTAGTCATCTCTTTGATATGCATGAGATTTTCTGATTTCGGGAAGAGACAAAAACAATGGACTCCCGTAAGATTGTGTTAAGTTTGATAAATATGATCAACTTGCACACCAAGGGAGTCCTTTCATGCAAATCCTTCGACAAGTCAAGATCGGCACCCGGCTGGCATTGGGCTTCGGTACCCTGCTGGCCCTTCTGCTCGGGCTGGGGCTGTTCGGCATCGTCCAGATCCGGAGCATCAACTACCACGCCAGCGAGCTCGGCACCAACTGGCTGCCCAGCGTCCGGGCCGTCGGTGAACTGCGTTCCGTGCTGAACAGCGCCCGGCGGGCCAGCCTGCGGCGCCTGCTGGAAGCCACTGCCGAAGGGCGCCAGCGCCAACTGGCAACCCAGAAGGCACTGATGGACGAGCAATTGCCACGCGGTGTTGCCGTCTATGAAAAGATGATTTCCTCGCCCGAAGAACAGAAGCTCTACGACGTCTTCCGCACGCAGCTGGACAATTACCGCATCCACGAACGCCGCCTCGTGACGCTGCTGGATGAGGGTGGTGCTTCGGCGGCCGCGGCGAACACCCTGGCGACCGGGGACTCTGCCAAGCTGTTCTCCGACCTGATCGAAACACTGGCGCAACTGGTGAAGCTGAATGAGGATGGCGGTACCGCCGCCGCTGCCGCAGCGAGCGCCGGATACGACCGCGCCATACTGGTCTTCAGCGTCCTCATCGCCTTCTCGCTCGTTTGCGGCCTGGCATTGGCAGCCGTGGTGACACGTTCCATCACCCAGCCACTGGCCACCGGGGTTTCCGTCGCATCGGCCGTGGCCCAGGGCGATCTCACGTCCTCGTTCCACATCCAGGGCAGGGACGAACCCGCGGCACTGCTGCAGGCCCTGCAGCACATGAACGGCCAGCTCGTGTCCATGGTCGGACAGGTGCGCGACAGCAGCGAGAGCATCGCCACCGGCGCGGCCGAGATCGCGATGGGCAATGCGGACCTGAGCCAGCGCACCGAGCAGCAGGCCAGCAGCCTCGAGGAAACCGCGGCCTCGATGGAGGAACTGAGCAGCACCGTGAAGACCAATTCCGACACCGCCCGGGAAGCCAACCAGCTTGCCGCCCGCGCGACCCAGGCGGCGGAACAGGGCGGCACCATCGTCGGGAGTGTCGTGGAGACCATGCAGGCCATCGCGGCCTCGTCGAGCAGGATCGCGGACATCACCAGCGTCATCGACTCCATCGCCTTCCAGACCAACATCCTGGCGCTGAATGCGGCCGTGGAAGCGGCGCGGGCCGGCGAGCAGGGCCGCGGCTTCGCCGTGGTGGCGAGCGAAGTGCGCACGCTGGCGCAACGCTCCTCCCAGGCCGCCAAGGAGATCAAGGATCTCATCGCGGACAGCGTGGCGAAGGTGGACAACGGCAGCCAGCTGGTGGGCGAGGCGGGCCGCAGCATGGACGACATCGTCGCGCAGGTCCGCCAGGTCGGCACCCTGATCAGCGAGATCGCCAACGCCTCGGCCGAACAGAGCAGCGGCATCGGCCAGGTGGGCGAAGCGGTGAACCACCTGGACCAGGTGACGCAGCAGAACGCCGCACTGGTGGAGCAGAGCGCCGCCGCAGCCGCCAGCCTGCGGGCGCAATCGGAACAGCTCAACACGCTGGTGGCGGTCTTCAAGCTCCAGGCCCAGGCGACCCCTGCGGCAGCGCAATGGCGTTCCCATGGCACAGCCAGGGCGGTGGCGCCCCTTCCGCACGCGCGCCACCCGGCACTGGCAGCCGCCTGATCGGCCGGCACGGCGGCCAGGGCTGCCAGCCGAAGGAGACATGACCGCTGTCGTCCACGGCCGAGCCCGTGGCGCGGCGCCCTCCGACACGCTCCGGGAGACATCGCGGGGACAGTGTGCGAAAACGCACCGACACCCCACGGCGGCGGCGCGCACACTGCGGGCATCGATCACTCACCCCCTGCTGCCAGGAGCACTGCCATGACCCTCTCGACCGCATCCACCCGACCCGTTCAACCCCTGCGCCCCGGTTCGGCGGCCACCCAGGCCGCGGCACCGGCCCTGGACGACGCAGGCAAGCTCGTGCTGCGCCTCGCGCTGGGCGTGCTGATCCTGCTGCACGGCCTCTTCAAGCTGCAGAACGGCGCCGGCTTCATCACGGGCATGCTGGAAAAGGCCGGCCTGCCGGGCGCCCTGGGCTACCTAGTGTACGTCGGTGAAATCCTGGCACCCCTGATGGTCATCGCCGGCGTCGCCACCCGCGCGGGAGCAGCCATCATCTTCGTCAACATGGTGGTGGCCATCGGCCTCGTCCACATGGGCCAGCTGTTCACGATGACGCAGCAGGGCGGCTGGGCGCTGGAGCTGCAGGGCATGTACCTGTTCGGCGCCCTCGCCGTGATGCTGCTCGGGGCCGGCCGCTACGGCCTGGGCGGGACGCACGGCCGCTTCAACTGACTGCCTGCCCCCCGCTCAGGGGCATTTCGCTCGCGTGGCCGTCAGGCGGCCTGCGCGGCGGCGACCCGCGGGATCCGCCCCTCTTCGATACCGTGGCACGCCACGCGCACGCCGCCGTCGTCGATGAGCTGCGGCCGCTCGGTGCGGCAGCGGTCATTGGCATGGGGGCAGCGCGGGTTGAAGGCGCAGCCGGAGGGCGGATTGAGCGGATTCGGAACTTCCCCCTGCACGGGCGTGCGTGCGCGGCCCGTATCGTGCATCTTCGGGATGGCGTCCAGCAGCATGCGGGTGTAGGGATGGCGCGGCGCGGCGAAGAGCTCGCGCTTGTCGGCCAGTTCCACGAGGCGCCCCAGGTACATCACTCCCACCTGGTCGCTGACGTGGCGCACCACGGCGAGGTTGTGGCTGATGAACAGGTACGTGAGGTGCCGCTCGCGCTGCAGGTCCTTCATGATGTTGAGCACCTGCGCCTGCACGGACACGTCCAGTGCCGACGTGGGCTCGTCGCACACCAGGAACTCCGGCTCGGTCGCCAATGCCCGCGCGATCGAGATGCGCTGGCGCTGCCCGCCCGAGAACTGGTGGGGGTACTTGGCCATGTCCAGCGGGGACAGTCCCACGGACTGCAGCAGCTCACCCACGCGTTGCCGCAGCTGGGCCTTGTCGGTGATGAGACCATGCTCGCGCAGCGGCTCGCCGATGATGTCCTCCACGATCCAGCGCGGGTTCAGGCTCGCGTACGGGTCCTGGAAGATCATCTGGATGCGCTGGCGCATGGTGCGCGCGTCGCGGCCCTTGAAGGCGGCATGGGCATCCTGCCCGTCGAAGGTGAGACCGCCGCGGGTGGGCTCGTACAGGCCCACGAGCAGCCGTGCCACCGTGCTCTTGCCGCAACCGGATTCGCCCACCAGCGCGAGGGTCTTGCCCTTCTCGATGGTGAAGCTCACGCCGTCCACTGCATGCAGCAGGGTGCGAGGCTTGCGCTCCAGCACACGGTTGAGCCATGGCGCGGAGACATCGAAAGTCCTGGCCAGGTCATGCGCCTGCACCAGCGGCGCTGCGGAGGCGTTCTTCGGGGTGGGCATCGCGTTGCTCATGACACGGCTTCCTGGATGGCGGCGGAGGCGTTCGGCGTGGCGGCATGCAGCCAGCAGGCGGCGCGCGTGGGCCCGGCGGGCAGCAGTTCCGGCCGTTCCACGCGGCAGCGGTCGAAGGCATGGGGGCAGCGCGGGTTGAAGGCGCAGCCCGGTGGAATGGCGTTGAGACGCGGCATCGCGCCGTCGATCTGGTTCAGGCGCTCGCGGTCCTGCGCCATGTCGGGAATCGACGCCATCAAGCCCGCCGTATAGGGATGGGCGGGGTGGTTGATCACCTCGTGCACCGGCCCGATCTCCGCCACGCGGCCCGCATAGAGCACGGCCACGCGGTCGCAGGTCTCGGCGATCACGCCCATGTCGTGGGTGATGAGCATCACGGCCGCGCCGCGCGATTTGCAGATGTTCTTCAGCAACTGGATGATCTGCGCCTGGATCGACACGTCCAGCGCGGTGGTGGGCTCGTCGGCCACGATGAGCTGGGGCTCGGCAGCGAGCGCCAGGGCAATCACCACCCGCTGCCGCATGCCGCCCGAGAACTGGTGGGGATAGTGGTCCACGCGCTGCTCCGCCGCGGGAATGCCCGTGTCCTTGAGCAGCTGGATCGCCCTGCGCCGCGCTTCCGCGGCATTCACCGGCAGGTGCGCCTGGATCGTCTCCACCAGTTGCCTGCCGACCGTGTAGAGCGGGTTCAGCGAGGTGAGCGGATCCTGGAAGATCGCACCGATGCGCCGCCCGCGCACATGGCGCATCTTCTGCGGCGGCAGGTCGTCGATGCGCTCGCCCTGCAGCAGGATCCGCCCGCCCGCCACGCGTCCCGGCGGCTCCAGCAGCCCGATGATGGCCGCACCGGTCAGCGACTTGCCCGCCCCCGACTCGCCCACCACGCCCAGGATCTCGCCCGGCGCGATCGAAAAGGAAATATCGTCCAGCGCCCGCAGCGTCCCGCGGCGGCCCGGAAATTCGACGACGAGGTTCTCGACTTCAAGAAGGGACATGGCAGGCCATCCATCCGTTATCCGTTGCACTTCGGCGCAGCGCCCAAAACCGGCGCGGCCCGACCTGTGGCCGCGGAGCAGGCCACGCCAGCAGACGCCGCGGAACTGGCTTTGCCAGGCCGCTGGCGTCGTCCCCCTGCCCGCCGTGCGCAGCACGGGGAGAGCGGGGGCTGAGTGCCGCGGCTCCGAGCCTGCCTGCGCAGGCTTGGACGTGCACGAAGGGCAGTTGCCTCTGGCGGCAGCACGGAGCGGCGCAGCCGCTCAGGGGGGTGTTCTCCATCTCTAGCGCAGCCGAGGATTCAGCGCATCGCGCAGCCAGTCGCCCAGCAGGTTCACGGAAAGCGCGATCAACACCAGCATCACGCCCGGGAACACCGTGATCCACCACTCGCCCGAGAACAGGTAGTCGTTGCCGATGCGGATCAGCGTGCCGAGCGAGGGCGACGTGGGCGGCGCACCCACGCCCAGGAAGGACAGGGTCGCTTCGGTGATGATCGCCGTGGCCACCTGGATGGTGGCCAGCACCATCACCGGCCCGAGCACGTTGGGCAGCACGTGGCGCCGCATGATGCGCGAGGACGACACGCCCGTCACCCGTGCCGCCTGTACGTATTCCTTGTTGCGCTCCACCAGGGTGGAGCCGCGCACCGTACGCGCGTACTGCACCCAGCCCGTGAGCGAGATGGACAGGATCAGCACGCCGAAGGCCAGCGACTCGTGCGCGTTGGGGAACACCGCACGGCCCACCCCGGCGATCAGCAGGGCCACGAGGATCGCGGGAAAGGACAGCATCACGTCGCACAGGCGCATGAGCACCGCGTCGATCCAACCGCCCTTGAAGCCCGCCAGCAGCCCGAGCGCCACCCCCACCACCACCGACAGCGCGACCGATGCCAGGCCGACGACGAGCGAAATGCGCGCGCCGTAGATCAGCGCCGAGAGGATGTCGCGTCCCTGGTCGTCCGTGCCGAACGGGTATTTCCAGGAGCCGCCATCGCTCCACGCCGGCGGCAGCCGGGCATCGCTCAATTCGAGCGTGGTGAGATCGAACGGATTGTGCGGCGCCACCCAGCCCGCGAACAGCGAGCAGAACACGCACACCACCGCGATCGCCGCGGCACCCATGGCGACGGGCGAGGTGCGAAAGCTGTAGCCGACATCGCTGTCGAACCATCGGAAGAGCGTTTTTTTCATCGTGGGATTCGGGAAAAGCGTGGGGCACAGCGGCATCCTCACGCGGGCGTAACGGATCAGCGTGTCACTTCGCGAGGCTCATCCACTTGAATGGCATGAAGTTGTCGGCCATCTGCACCAGCGCCACCTTGCGCGACACGCCCCAGGCCAGGGCCTGCTGGTGCAGCGGGATGTGGCCCACGTCGGCCGCGTGGATCTCGAATGCCTGGCGGATCATCGCGTCGCGCCGGGCCTTGTCGGTCTCCGACTGCACCTGCCGCGTGAGTTCGTCCACCTTGGGGTTGCAGTACCCGCCCAGGTTGAACTGCCCGGCGCCCTTCTCGTCCACGCAGGCCATCAGCGCGTTCATCGCGTTGTGCGCGTCGTAGGTGGCGGGCATCCAGCCCAGCATGTAGAAACTGGTGTCCCGCCGCAGCACCTTGGGAAAGTACGTGCCCTTGGTCTCCGCCTGCAGGTTCACCTTCACGCCGATGCGCGCCAGGTTGGCGGCCACGGCTTGGCAAATGCGCGCATCGTTCACGTAGCGGTCGTTCGGGCAGTTCATGCCCACCTCGAAACCGTTCGGATAGCCTGCCTCGGCCATCAGCTTGCGCGCGGCGTCCGCATCGTATGGCAGCCGCCTGATGTCGGGCTGGAAGCCGTTCACCCCCGGGCCGACCAGCAGCGCCGACGGGTTCGACGCGCCGCGCATCACCGTCTTGCGGATGCCCTCGATGTCGATCGCCTGGTAGAAGGCCTGGCGCACGCGCTTGTCCTTGAACGGGTTCTTGCCCTTCACGCTCGAATACAGCAGTTCGTCGCGCTTCTGGTCCATGCCCAGGAAGATGGTGCGCAACTCGGGCCCGGTCACGGCGCGCGTGAGCGGGCTCGTGTTCACGCGCTCGATGTCCTGTACGGGCACGGGCTCCATCACATCCACCTGGCCCGACAGCAGCGCCGCGACGCGCGTGGCATCGTTGCCGATGGGGGTGAACACCACCTCGGCCACGTTGCCCTCGATCGCCCCCCAGTACTGCACGTTGCGCGTGAACACCGTGCGCACGCCGGGCTGGCGCTCGCGCAGGCGGAACGGCCCCGTGCCGTTGGCCCGGAACGACGCCGCATTCTCCACCCCCTTGCGCCGGTCCACCGGCTCCGTGGCCTGGTTCGCCTCGCACCACTTGCGCGACATCATGTACACCAGCGTGAGCACGTCGGGCAGGATGGGATACGGGGACTTGGTCTCGATCTCGACCGTGTAGTCGTCCACCTTGCGCACTTCCTTGAAGTCGTTGGTGTACGTCTTCATGTCCGAACTGCCGGCCTGCGTGCGCGCCAGCGAGAACAGCACGTCGTCGGCGGTGAACGGGCTGCCGTCATGAAAGTGCACGCCCCGGCGCAACTCGAATCGCCATACCGTGGGCGAGGTCTGCGTCCAGCGCGTCGCCAGAGCGGGCGCCAGGCTCAGGTCCTTGTTGCGGCCCACGAGGGGCTCATAGACATTGCCGGTCACGCTGAGCTGCAGGCTTTCGTTCAGGGAATGCGGATCCATCGACAGCGCGTCGCCCTGGTTGGCGACACGGATGGTCTGCGCGCCCACCATGCAGGCTGCAGCGACCAGGGATGCGCCGATGGCGGCGCGCAATGCCGTGCGTGGGAATTTCATGATCGTGCCCTCAGACCGCTGCCAGCGGCATCGCCTGCTCGACCAGGCCCGCATGCAGCGCGGCACCCAGCGGCAGGATTTCGTCATTGAAGTCGTACCGGCTGTTGTGCAGCGCGCTGTGGCCGGGCCCGGTGCCCTGTCCGATGCGCAGGTAGGCCCCCGGCTTGCTCTGCAGCATGAAGGAAAAATCCTCCGCGCCCATGCTGGGCTCGAGGTCGCGCACCACGTTCTCGGCGCCGACGAGCGACACCGCCACGTCCCCCGCGAACTGCGCATCGCTCTCGGTGTTGATGGTCGCGGGATAGATGCGCTCGTAGCGTACGGTGGCCGTGGCACCGAAGCCCAGGGCCACCGCGCTGCACAGGTCCTTGAGGCGCTGCTCGATCATTTCCTGCACCGCGGGCGAGAACGTGCGCACGGTACCCACGAGCGTGGCCGTGCCGGGCAGCACGCTGAAGGCGCCCAGGTCGCCCGCCTGCATCGCGCACAGGCTGATCACGGCGCTGTCGAGCGGGCGCACGTTGCGCGAGACGATGCCCTGCACCGCGGTGATGATGTGGGCGGCCACCAGCACCACGTCCACCGTCTGGTAGGGGTGGGCGCCGTGGCCTCCCCGGCCGGTGATCTCGATGGTGATGCGGTCGGCCGAGGCCATCATCGCCCCGGAATTGAGGCCGATGGTGCCGGGCCGCATGGCTGGCCAGTTGTGCATGGCATAGACCGACTGCACGGGAAAGCGCTCGAACAGGCCGTCCTCGATCATCACGCGCGCACCGCCGAAGCCCTCCTCGCCGGGCTGGAAGATGAGCACGGCCGTGCCGTCGAAATGGCGCGTGGCGGCGAGGTAGCGCGCGGCCCCCACCAGCATGGCCGTATGGCCGTCGTGGCCGCAGCCATGCATGAGCCCGGGCTTGCAGGACTTCCAGGTGAACTCGTTCTGTTCCGACATGGGCAGGGCGTCCATGTCGGCCCGCAGGCCGATCATGCTGCCGCTGGAGCGGCTGCGGCCATGGACCACCGCCACGATGCCGGTACGGCCGATGCCGTCGTGGATCTCGTCCACCCCGCAGACCTTGAGCGCCTCCTTCACGCGCGAACCCGTGTACACCTCTTCGAAACCCAGTTCGGGATGGGCATGCAGGTCGCGGCGGAAGGCCGTCAGTTCCGGGTGGAACTGCGCGATGTGGGCGAAGGCGCGGCCGCCGGCCCGCAGGCGGGGCGGTGCGGACGGTGCCGGCTTGGATGCTGCGACGACCATCTCAGTGCCCTCCCGCCTTGCCCACGCGCAGGCGGGGATCGACCGCGAAATACAGCAGGTCCACGACCAGGTTGATCACCACGAAGATCAGGGCGATCAGGCAGAGGTAGGCCGCCATCACGGGAATGTCCGCGAACGTCACCGCCTGGATGAAGAGCAGGCCCATGCCGGGCCACTGGAACACCGTCTCGGTGATGATGGCGAAGGCGATGAGGCCGCCCAGCTGCAGGCCGGTGATGGTCATCACCGGCACCAGCGTGTTCTTCAGCGCGTGCCCGAAATGGATGGCCCGGTCGGACAGGCCGCGGGCGCGGGCGAACTTGATGTAGTCGGTGCGCAGCACCTCCAGCATTTCGGCACGCACCAGGCGCATGATGAGCGTGAGCTGGAAGATGGCCAGCGTTACCGCCGGCAGCGTGATGTGGTGCCAGCCCTTGGCATTGAGCAGGCCCGTGCTCCACCAGCCGACCTGCGTGACCGGGCCTCGCCCGAAACTGGGGAACCAGCCCAGGTGGACGGCGAACACGAGGATCAGCAGGATGCCGATGAGGAAGGTGGGCAGCGACACACCCAGCAGGGACAGCGTCATGAACAGCTGGCTGGTGAAGGTGCCGCGGCGCAGGGCCGCATACACGCCCATGGGCACGCCGACCACCAGGGCCAGGACGGCGGCGACCAGCGCCAGCTCCAGCGTGGCGGGAAACCGCTCGGCGATGAGGCTGGACACCTTGGCCCCCTGCCGGAGACTCAGCCCGAACTCGCCCTGCGCCGCGTTCACGAGGAAGTGCCAGAACTGCACGATGAAAGGCTGGTCCAGCCCGAGTGCCGCCCGCATGTCCCGGATCTGGTCCGGCGTGGCGTCCTGCCCCAGCAGGAAGGTGACGGGATCGCCCACATACTGGAACAGCATGAAGGAGATGAAGGCCACCGCGACCATGACGATCACGGCCTGGATGAGGCGTCTCAGAATGAAGGCAAGCATCGTAGGAGCGGCAGAGAAGCAGGCATGCTAGCAGGGCATGCGGCCACTGCATGCAATACCCGCGCCATCGCGGATGATTGTGGGCGCAAACCGGTCGCTGGCCTGGCCGCATTCATGATGGACATGGAGGCGGCCAACGGCAATGGACGGGCAGATGGACGCATGCCCTCCGACCCATGGCGGGCAGGAGGGCATGCAGGCCTGCTCCACGATCGCGCAGCAGGATTTCGCGAGGACCAGCGTGCCGGCGGCATCGCGCCGCCCGCCCGCCGCCCCGCGGACGGATCAGAAACGGTGCCGCAGGCCGATGGTGTAGCCGGTGCGCGACTTGGCGCCGTTGGCCTGGCCGGCGTAGTTGTTCAGGCTGACCTGGTCTCCCTTGAGCTTGGTGTGGTCGATTTCGATATAGGCGTCCGTCCGCTTGGAGAATGCGTAGTCGAGGGCCATGGTGAAGAAATCGGCCTTGGCCTTGGCCAGATCGGTATTGCCCTTCTGCTCCGCACGGAAGTAGTGCGCACCCAGGTTGATCTGCGGCGTGATCTGGTAGCCGGCACCGATCTTGTAGATCGTGCGCTTGTTGGCCGCCAGGAAGGCCGGGCCGCCGAAGCCGCCGTTGATGCCGCCCTGCCACATCGCGGAGAGCACGGCACGGTCCACGGCGGTGAGCCCGTCATCCACCTTGTTCTGACCATAGCCACCATTGAAGTACCAGTTGCCCATGCGGTAGGAGCCGCCCAGCGTCCAGGCATCGATCTTCTTGCCGGAGGCGAACTCGTAGTTCTGGTAGCCCAGGCCGGCTGCCAGGCCGCCCGATGCATAGCGGATGTAGCCGCCGACCGTCTTGCCGCCCGTGGCGCTCCTTTCGTCGAAGGAGTATTGCAGTCCGCCACGCCAGGGACCGACCTCGGCCATGTACTTGATCATGTTGTCTGCACGCGCGCCCAGCGCGAAGCCGATCTCGGGCTTGTAGACGTCCATGTACGGCGAGTACGGATAGGACGCATACGTGCTGGTCACCAGGTCGAAGAGGATGTTGTACTGGCGGCCCAGCGTCACGCGGCCGAAGCCGCCCTGCAGGCCTACCCAGGATTGCTGGAAGTACGGCGTGGCCGGCGTGCCGGTATCGGCGCCGAAGCGGTTTTCCAGGTTGACCAGTGCCTTCAGCCCCCCGCCCAGGTCTTCGGTCACGTTGATGCCCCAGCGGCTCTGGGACATGCCGCCCCCGACCATCTGGTCCAGCGAGCCGCCCGGGCTGCCGGCAGGACCCTCGTTGTTGGTATGGCGATACGCCATGTCCACGATGCCATACAGCTGGACGCTGCTCGTGCCGGCCTGCTGCGCGAAGGTGAAGGGAGCCGCTGCTGTCAGGGTGGTCAGTGCCACCGCTTTTTTCACAAACGAAATACGCATGTGTTGTCTCTTTCTGCGGGAGGGGTGAAGGAACTTTTATTCTAGAAATCAATGACTTGCATCGGAACATGCGTTAGCGGCATACCCACAGTCGTTTTCCCTTAGATCCTGTTACCGAGGTGACAAAAAAAAACCGCTGCCCGAGGGCAGCGGTTTTCTGACTTGCTGAGTCAAGCTGGCTGGGCCAGCCATCCATCAGAAAGCGTGACGGATACCGACTTGCACGCCGGTCTGGTTGTTGCCGATGCCAGGGCCGGCAACGGTCAGGCCCTTGGTGGCCAGGCCGAGGTTGGAGTTGTCCTTGTTCTTCAGGTAAGCCACGGTGCCGTACAGAGCGGTGCGCTTGGACAGGTTGTGGACATAGCCCAGGGACAGCTGGTGAGCCTTGGAGTCGATGGCCTTCTGGTCGTACAGGGCGTATTGCAGCTTGAATTCGCCTGCGCCGACGGGCATGGAAGCACCCAGGGCGTAGTTGTTGAACTTGGCGTCGCCGGAGAAGCCGTCAGCTTCGTACTTCGATTGTTGGGCGATGGCGATCAGCTTGGCAACGTTCAGGTCGTAGGAAGCGCCCACGGTCAGGATGTTGTGCTTGCCAGCGGTGGAGATGCCAGCCAGCGTGAAGCCGGTGTTGCGCTGGTCATAGGACACGGTCACGCTCAGGGGGCCGTTGTCGTAAGCAGCGTAGCCACCGAAGTAACGGCCGGCCTTGCCCACGGTTTGCTCGTCGAAGCCATAGCCCACGCCGCCGGTGAAGCCACCGAAGTTGGGGGTGTAGTAGCTGACCATGTTGCTCGAACGGATGTTGTTCGTGTCAGCGGTCACGCCGGTTGCGCCGTTCAGGCCGAGCCACTCGTTCCAGCCTTGGAACTGGCCGATGCCGGTCTGGCCGAACAGGTCATAGCTGCTGGCCTTGTTGTACGAAGGGGTCAGTTCGCGGCCCAGGCGCACTTCACCGAAGTTGCCAGCCAGGCTCAGGGTGGAGCGGCGTTGGAAGTTGAAGCCGTTGGCGTTGCCGTTGTCGCCGAAGATCTCGCCTTCGAGCCAGAAGCCAGCCTTCAGGCCGCCACCCAGGTCTTCCGTGCCACGGAAGCCCAGACGGCTCGTGGCGTTGCCGCTGGTGGTCAGGCCGTACACGTTCTGACCAGCGGAGTTGGCGTTGTTGATGTAGGCAACACCCGTATCGACGATACCGAACATCGTGACGGAAGATTGAGCCATTGCAGCGCCGGAAGCAGCCAGCACGGCCAGGGCAATCAGGGATTTTTTCATTGCGAGTTACTCCAAGGTTAAACGAGGGCGCCGGTTCGGGGGGCTGGTACGCACGACAGGCGCAGTCCGCCAACCCCGGGCCAACCTCCTGGTGGGGAAGTTGCCCTTATTGCAACAGAGGCCGTTCCGTTTCGCAAAGGAATTCCCGCACAATCGCCCCGAAAGCCCTATTTCGTTGCAGCATCGCAACACACAAAAAGGTTCCCTGGAATTGAGATAGGACGCGATGGAACCGGGTCCTTCCGCTATTTTTTTTGCAGCAATCCAACCCTTCTGCCATCGACATTCATCGCCATGGACAAGCTCTTGATAGCCGCGGACAACGCCTTGCGCACGCTCTTCGCACGCCCCCACGCCGCGCAGCCGTCGCCAGCCAGGGGGCTGCCGGAAGGCGACCTGTCTCCCACCCAGCGGCGCGAGGCCGGAGCGCTCATGCGGGTGAACCACGTGGGTGAAGTCTGCGCGCAGGCACTCTACATGGGACAGGCCGCCGTCACGCGCGACCCGGCGCTGCGCGCCCGGTTGCTGGAGGCCGCGCGCGAGGAAACCGACCACCTGGCCTGGACGGCCGAACGCCTCGACGCACTGGGCAGCCGGCCCAGCCTGCTGAATCCGCTGTGGTTCGCGGGCGCATTCGCGATCGGCTGGACGGCGGCCCAGGTCAGCGACGCCGCGAGCCTGGGATTCGTGGTGGAGACGGAAAACCAGGTGGCACGCCACCTGCAGGGGCACCTGGACCGCATGCCGGCGCAGGACGCGCCCTCCCTGGCGGTGATCGAACGCATGCAGGCCGACGAGCAGCGGCATGCGGACGACGCACGTGCCGCCGGTGCGACGGCCCTGCCCGCCCCGGCCCGGATGCTCATGGCCGCCGCGGCCCGGGTGATGACGGCCACGGCGCACCATATATAGATATGGAGGACGCGGCCGGGCTCAGGCCTCCACGATGTCGAAGCCGGTGGTGATCTCCGCCGTCTTGCCGAGCATGATGCTCGCGGAGCAGTACTTCTCGTGGCTCATGGCGATGGCACGCTCGACCGCGGCAGGCGGCAAGGCCTTGCCGGTGACAGTGAACTGCATGTGGATGCGGGTGAACACCTTCGGGTCCGTGTCCGCGCGTTCGGAACTGAGCTTCACGCTGCAGCCGCGGACATCGTGCCGGCCCCGCCGCAGGATAAGCACCACGTCATAGGCCGTGCAACCGCCGGTGCCGGCAAGGACGGTCTCCATCGGCCGCGGGGCCAGGTTCTGGCCGCCGTTGGCGGGATTGGCGGCATCGGGCGCCCCGTCCATGGCCAGGATGTGGCCGCTGCCGGTTTCCGCGATGAACCCCATGCCCGAGCGCGTGCCCGAAGCGCCGGTCCAGGTGACTGTGCATTCCATGTTGTTTTTTCCCATCAAATTGGCGGCCTGACAACTTTTGTGGCTGCGCCATCGCAATTTTGCTGCATCGCAGCATCGGTTGCGCTACACTTGCCCCATGCGTTGCCCGAAAGGGTTGGCGGGTCAGAAAAACCCACCCGACGCGCCTATTGTCTCCTCCATCTCCTCAAAGGATGGATTCGGCCCCGGATCTCACGATCCGGGGCCGTTTTTTTTGCCCCGCCCGGCTGCGGCGAACCGGCGGAAGGCAAACGCCTATGATGTCGGCCCTGCCGAAGCCCATGCATCCATGACGAAGACTCCCTCCCCCGCCCTGACGCCCGCCGACTACCTCAAGAAGATCCTGACGGCGCGCGTGTACGACGTGGCCGTCGAGTCGGCACTGGAGCCCGCGCGCGCGCTGGGCCGCCGGCTGCACAACACGGTGCTGCTCAAGCGCGAGGACCAGCAGCCCGTGTTCAGCTTCAAGCTGCGGGGGGCCTACAACAAGATGGCGCACCTGTCTGCCGAGCAGCTGCAGCGCGGCGTGATCTGCGCCTCGGCCGGCAACCATGCGCAGGGCGTGGCCATGAGCGCCAGGCGCCTGGGCACGCGGGCGGTGGTGGTGATGCCCACGACCACGCCGCAACTCAAGGTGGACGCCGTGAAGACATTGGGCGGCGAGGTCGTGCTGCACGGGGACAGCTACTCCGACGCCTACGAGCATGCCGCGCACCTGCAGCAGGAGCAGGGCCTGACCTTCGTGCATCCTTTCGACGATCCGGACGTGATCGCCGGCCAGGGCACCATCGCCATGGAAATCCTGCGCCAGCTGCAGAGCCTGGGAAGCAACCGGCTGGACGCGGTGTTCGTGGCGATCGGCGGCGGCGGCCTGGTGAGCGGGGTGGCCAACTACATCAAGGCCGTGCGGCCGGACATCCGTGTCGTCGGGGTGCAGATGAACGATTCCGACGCCATGGTGCGCTCGGTCGCTGCCGGCAACCGGGTGGCGCTTTCCGACGTGGGACTGTTCTCGGACGGCACGGCCGTGAAGCTGGTGGGCGAGGAGACCTTCCGCGTCGCGAGCGGGCTGGTGGACGAATTCATCACGGTGGACACCGACGCCGTCTGCGCGGCGATCAAGGACATCTTCGTGGACACGCGCAGCATCGTGGAGCCCGCCGGGGCGCTGGCGGTGGCGGCCATCAAGCAGTACGTTGCCGAGCGCAAGACCCGCGGAGAAACGTACGCCGCCATCCTGTGCGGCGCCAACATGAATTTCGACCGCCTGCGTTTCGTCGCGGAGCGTGCCGAGGTGGGCGAAGAGCGCGAGGCACTGCTGGCGGTGACGATCCCCGAGGAGCGCGGGAGCTTCCGGCGCTTCTGCGAGGTGGTCGGCCAGTTGCCCGGCGGTCCCCGCAACGTGACGGAATTCAACTACCGCATCAGCGATGCGTCGCGAGCCCACGTCTTCGTCGGGCTGACCACGCATGGCAAGGGCGAGTCGGAGAAGATCGCGCGCAACTTCCAGCGCCACGGGTTCGAGGCGCTGGACCTCACGCACGACGAACTGGCCAAGGAGCACCTTCGGCACCTCGTGGGGGGCCGCTCCGGGCTCGCCCAGGACGAGCGGCTGCTGCGCATCATCTTCCCGGAGCGCCCGGGCGCGCTCTTCAAGTTCCTGAGCATGATGCAGCCGAGCTGGAACATCAGCCTCTTCCACTACCGCAACCAGGGAGCGGACTACGGCCGCATCCTCGTGGGCATGCAGGTGCCGGCGGGCGACGCACAGGCCTTCGACGCCTTCCTGCAGACGCTGGGCTATCCCTACGTGGAAGAAACGCAGAATCCCGCGTACCGGCTGTTCCTGCAGGCGCCCGCGGGCCGGGGCTGACGCCTTCCACCCACCACAGGCCCCCACCCCGCTGCCGTCCATGCAGGCACTCCGCCACTTCCTGCTGGCCGTGCAGTTCTTCACCCGCATTCCCGTGACCGGGAGGTGCGCCGACTGGGTGGGCTTCAGCCCGGCCATGCTGCGGGCGAGCGCCGCGCACTTCCCGGGCGTGGGCTGGATCGTGGCGGCCGTGGCAGCCCTGGTGTACGGAACGCTCCACCTGCTGTTCGGTCCCCAGCCCTATGCCACGTTGGCCTGCGCGGCGCTCAGCACCGCGGCCACCGTCGTGCTCACCGGAGGTTTCCACGAGGACGGGCTGGCGGATGTGGCGGACGGCCTGGGCGGCAGCGCGGACCGCGGGCGGGCCCTGGAAATCATGAAGGATTCGCGCATCGGCGCATTCGGGGCCATGGCCCTGTGCCTGGCCCTGGCCAGCAAGCTCGCGCTGCTGGCGATGCTGGGGCACCGCGGGCTGGCCGTGGCACTGCCGGCGCTGGCAGGTGCGCATGTGGTGTCCCGCTTCTGGCCCCTGCTGCTGGTGCGCACCCTGCCCCACGTGGGCCATGAGGCCACCTCCAAGAGCAAGCCGCTGGCGGACCGGATCACGCTAGGCGCGCTGCTGGCGGCCGGCTGTTGGGCCGCGCCCGCGCTGGTGCTCGCTGCCTGGCTGCTGGGCCCGGCCCCGGCCCTGGCGGCGCTGGGCGCCAGCGGACTGGCCACCTGGACGCTGCGTGCCTGGTTCGCCCGGCGCCTGCAGGGCTTCACGGGGGATTGCCTGGGGGCCGTGCAGCAGGTGGCCGAGATCGCGTTCTACCTGGGATGCGCCGCGGTGGCCGGCACCTCGGCTGCATGAGCCCCCGGTCCGTGCGGCTCTGGCTGGTACGGCATGCCGCGCCATGCATGGAGAGAGGCGTCTGCTATGGCTCGCTGGATGTGGCGGCGGACGCACGGGCCACCGCCGATGCCGCCAGCCGCCTGGCCCGCGCCCTGCCTGCCACCACCCTGCCCGTCCGGCATTCGCCGCTCGGGCGCTGCGCGGAGCTGGCCCGTTCGCTGCAGGCCCTGCGTTCCGACCTCTGCCCGCAGCCGGACGCGCGGCTGGTGGAAATGGACTTCGGGACCTGGGAGGGGCGCTCCTGGGACGGGATCGGGCGCGCGGCCGTCGATGCATGGATGGCCGACTTCCCTGGCCACGCGCCAGGGGATGGTGAAAGCCTGGAGCGAATGCTGGCGCGCGTGCAGGCCGCCCTGCGGGAGGCGCGCGCCATGGGTGCCGCCGACGTCGTGTGGATCACGCATGCCGGCGTGGCGCGCTGCGTGCATTGGCTGCTGGAGCATCCGTCCCGCGCACCGCGCGCCGATGAATGGCCGCTGGATGCGCCTGGCTACGGCGCCTGGGAGTGCTGCGAGATCGGCAGCCTGGATCCCGCGTGAGCCTGCGCAGACACGCGGCGGCAGCCTAGGGTGCGACAGTTGTTACACCCGTTGCCTCGCCTCCTTTTTCAGGCACTTCGAGGGTGACCGTGGCCTCGCCGCCCCGGGATGGACCAAGGCGCACCTGCCTGCGACCCAGGGACTGCACCACCAGGCCTTCGGCCACGGTGGCCCCGAGACGGAACGGACGCGCGGGCTGGTTGTCTATGGCGATGAGGGCCGCGCCGCCGCCGCTGGCCGTGCCGGAGAGAACGCCCTGCAGGGCGAAGCGGCTGGGCTCGCGTGCAGCGGGCGCACCGGGAACGGCCGGGCCCGCGCCCAGCAGCCGCGCGAGCGCCTGCGCATCCGGAGCCGCCGGCGCGGGCGCCGCGACGGGCGCGGCGATGGGGGCCGGCCGG
Source organism: Acidovorax sacchari (assembly GCF_042847045.1). NCBI lineage: Bacteria > Pseudomonadati > Pseudomonadota > Betaproteobacteria > Burkholderiales > Comamonadaceae > Acidovorax > Acidovorax sacchari. The sequence continues at coordinate 1,017,076 of NZ_AP035783.1, read as the reverse complement.
ACTGCCAGCCGAAGTCCCCAGAAAACCACGCTGGCGCCTGCGAGCACCCACAGGGCGAGGGTGCCGAGCCGAACGCCCCAGGGGCCGGATGTGTTTGTCACCATGTCACGATTATCATTGACCGGATATGTCTCCCACTTTTCAGAAGACCGTGATCTCCCGCAACGCAGGCGCCATCGCACGGCGCGCCAGGAACGCCCGCAGCCGGATCGCGCGCGGCTTCACGCTGATCGAGCTGATGGTCGTGCTGGTCATCATCGGGGTGCTGGCCGCCCTGATCGTCCCCAATGTGATCGACCGTGCGGACGATGCGCGGGTGACCGCGGCGCGCACCGACATCACCAACATCGTCCAGGCGCTGAAGCTCTACCGCCTGGACAACCAGCGCTATCCCACCGCCGAACAGGGGCTGCAGGCCCTGATCGCCCGGCCCACGAACGGCCCGGTCCCGGGCAACTGGCGCCCCTATCTCGAGAAGCTGCCCAACGACCCCTGGGGCCGGCCCTACCAGTACCTGAATCCCGGCATCAAGGGCGAAGTGGACGTGATGTCCTTCGGCGCCGACGGGCAGTCGGGCGGCGAGGGCAAGAATGCCGACATCGGCAGCTGGCAGTAAGCGCCGGCACCGCGGCCCCTGCCATGGCACGGGCCCTGCCCCGGGCAGCGCATGCCGCGGCGCCAGGGGCTTCACGCTGCTGGAACTGCTGGTGGTGATCTCGCTGATCGCCATCGCGACGGCCGGCGTGGGTTTCGCCCTGCGGGACGACGGCCAGACGGCCCTGCAGCGCGAAGGCGAGCGCCTCGCCGCGCTGCTGGAGGCGGGGCGGGCCCAGTCCCGCGCGTCCGGCGCGCCGGTGCGCTGGCGTGCCGTGGGCGGAAGCTTCCGGTTCGAGGGCCTGCCCGGCAATCCGGCCCCGGGCGCCTGGCTCGATCCCTCGACCTACGTGGTCGGCCCCGCGCTGCTGCAGTTGGGCCCCGAGCCGCTGATCGCACCGCAGCAGGTGGTGCTTGCGAGCCAGTCCCATCCCGGGCGCTCGGTGCGCGTGGCGACCGACGGCCTGCGTCCCTTCACGGCGGAGACGGTGCAATGATCCGGCGGGCAGCCCCCGCGCACCGGTGCGCAGGCCGGGCATCGGCCGCGGGTTTCACGCTGGTCGAGGTCCTGGTGGCCCTGGCCATCGTGGCGATCGCGCTGACGGCCGGCACGCAGGCCACCTCGGCGCTGGCCCGCAATGCCGCGCGACAGGCGGACGTGATGCTCGCGCACATCTGCGCGGAAAACGAACTCGTGAAAGTGCGGCTCGCGCGCCAGATGCCCTCCATCGGGGACAGCACCGTACCCTGTGAACAGGCCGGATTGCGCTATGACGTGGCGGTGGCCGTGCGGCCGACGCCCAATCCGCAATTCCGCCGGGTGGATGCGCAGGTTTTCGATGCGGCGGGGCCGGTGCTGCGGCTGTCCACCATCGTGGGGAGGTACTGATGGGGCATCCCCCTGAGGCGCTGCGCGCCTTCCCCCTTCTCTCGCCACGCTGCGCGCGGCGGGAAGGGGCACGCCGCCCGTGGCCGGGCCAAGCCCGTTCCACGGCGTCTGCTGGCGTGGCCTGCTCCGCGGCCTTCGGACGGGTGAGGCCGTGCCCGATCCCCCTGCCCCGGGCAATATGCTGCCGGCTGGACCATTGACCATGGCGAAGCGCGCGGACCCGATGCCGGCATTGCGCCACTCCGCCGGCTTCACGCTGGTGGAGTTGCTGGTCGCGATCGTGATCATGTCGCTGCTGGCGCTCATGAGCTGGCGCGGCCTGGATGGGATGGCGCGGGCACAGGAGCAGACGCGGGCGCGCGGGGACGAGTTGCTGGTGGTGGAAGCCGCGCTGGCGCAGTGGACCGCGGACCTGGATGCGCTGCAGGCCATGGACCAGACCACGCCCATCGACTGGGACGGGCAGGTGCTGCGCCTGACGCGCCGCGGCAGTGGCACGCCGGACGAAGGGGCATTCGTGGTGGCCTGGGCGCGGCGCGCGGTGAACGGCACGGACCAGTGGCTGCGCTGGCAATCGTCTCCGCTGCGCACGCTGGGCGAATGGAACACGGCCTGGCAGCGGGCGGCGCTGTGGGCGCGCTCGGGCGGTGCAGGGAACGCCGGGGCCGAACGCGGGGAAACCGTGCTGATGCCGCTGCAGGAATGGCGCCTTTTCTACTACCGCGACGGGGCCTGGTACAACGGGCTGTCCAGCAGCGCCACGGCCCCCACCCCGCAGACCATGGGGCCGACGGCCCCGACGAACATTCCCGACGGGGTGCGCCTGCAGATCGTGCTGCCGCCGGGGCGCGCGCTCGCCGGCACGATCACGCGGGACTGGGTCAATCCCACCAATGGCGGAGGCAAGTCGTGAAGCGGCGCGGTGGCGGCAGGACGGGCGCCGTGCGCCAGCGCGGGGCGGCGCTCCTCGCGGCGATGCTCACCGTGGCGCTGGTGGCCACTTTCGCGGCAGCGGCGATGTGGCAGCAATGGCGCGCCGTCGAGGTGGAATCTGCCGAACGGGCGCGCGTGCAGTCGGCCTGGCTGCTGGTCGGCGCGCTCGACTGGTCGCGGCTGATCCTGCGCGAAGACCTGTTCGCGCGCGGCGGGGACGGTACGGACCACCTCGCGGAACCCTGGGCCGTTCCACTGGAAGAAGCGCGGCTGTCCACCTTCCTCGCGGCGGGGCCCGATGGCGCGGCGGCGGAGCCGGATGCCAGCACGGATACCGCCAACGCCTTCCTGTCGGGACAGATCACGGACCTGCAGTCGCGGCTCAATGTCTATAACCTGGTCGAGGGCGGCGCCGTGTCCGCGCCCGCCCTGCGCCAGTTCGGCCGCCTGTTCGATGCGCTGGGGCTGCCGCAGCAGGAGCTGCAGCAGCTCGCGGAAGGGCTGCGCAAGGCGATGGCGCAGGGCAATGCAGCGGGAGCCGGCACCCCCGGCACGGGCACGGGCACCGCGGCAGCGCCCGCCGCCGCGCCGGCCGACCTCGCGTCTGTCCCGCTCATGCCCCGCAGCTTCACGCAGCTCACGTGGCTGGGGCTGTCGGCGTCCACGGTCGCGGCTCTGGAGCCATATGCAACCTTGCTGCCGCGGCGCACGCCGGTCAACCTCAACACCGCGAGCGCGCAGGTGCTGCAGGCCAGCATCGAAGGACTGGACACGGCAGGTGCGCAGCGGCTGGTGCAGGCGCGGGAGTCGCAGCATTTCAAGACTTCCGCGGACGCCACGCGGCAGCTGGGCGGCAGCCTGCAGATCCCGCCCGAGACCCACTCGACCATGTCCTCATACTACGAAGTGCGGGGACGCCTGCGCCTGGGCGACACCGTCGTGGAGGAACGTTCGCTGGTGTACAAGGCCGGCTCCACGGCACGCACGCTGTGGCGCGAACGCGGCGCGTTCGTGAGGAGCCCCGCCGCCGCACGATGACCTGCGCAGGCGCCGGACCTGCCGTCATGCAGCGCCCCTAAAATGGCCCGCGAATTCCACCCATGAGCACCCTCGTCCTTTTTCTGCCCCTGGGCAGCGCCCCCGGGCCGGCCACCGAATACGGCTACACGCTGACCACGGACGGCCACACCGCCACCCGCCACGACAGCGCCCGCGCGTCCCTGCTTCCCGATCCGGGGCGGGCGGGCGAGGTGGTCGCCGTGGTGCCGATCCAGGCCCTGTCATGGCAGCGCGTCACGCTGCCCCAGGGCGCGCAGGCGCCGCGGCTGCGCGCAGTGCTCGAAGGGCTGCTGGAAGAGCGGCTGCTGGACGACCCATCGCAACTGCATTTCGCACTGGAACCGGGTGCGCGGCCGGGCGTGCCGGCCTGGGTGGCCGTGTGCGACCGGAACTGGCTGCGCGCGGCCCTGCAGGCGCTGGAGGCTGCGGGCCGGCCGGTGCAGCGGGTGGTGCCCGAGTTCGCGCCGGGCAACGGGGACGTGCCTGCGTATTACGTGATCGGAACGCCCGAGGAGCCGCTGCTGGTGGCCACGGGACAGGGCCCGGAGGCCGTCCCGTCCGTGTTGCCGCTCTCGCCTGCCGCGCTCCAGCTCACGGGCGCCTCGCGCGCGGCCGATGCAGCCGGTGCGGACGGCGGCGAGGCGCCGCCCCCGCTGCAGGCGGAGCCGGCAGTGGCCCGGCTCGCCGAACAGATGACCGGCCGCCCCGCGGTACTGCATACGGCGAGCCAGCGCGCGCTGGCGGCCGCCCGCGGCACATGGGAACTGGCGCAGTTCGAGTTCGCCAGCAACCGCCGCACGCGCACGCTGCGCAAGACGGCGACGGCCTTCGGCACCTTCGCGCGAGCGCCGCAATGGCGGGCCGCGCGCTGGGCCCTGGGCGTGTGCGTGGCGGCGCAGGTGGCCGGGCTGAACGCCTGGGCCTGGCAGGAGCGCCAGGCGCTCGCCGACAAGCAGGCCGGGGTGCGCAATGCGCTGACCCAGACCTTTCCGCAGGTGCAGGTGGTGGTGGACGCGCCGGTCCAGATGGAACGCGAAGTGGCCCGGCTGCGACAGCAGGCGGGCGGGGTCTCCGCACGCGACCTGGAACCGATGCTCGCGTCTGCAGGCAGCGCGCTGCCTGCGGGGCGCCTGCCCACCGGGATCGACTATGCCTCCGGGGAATTGCGGCTGCGGGGCATCGAGCTGCAGCCCGATGAACTGACCACGACCAATGAACGCCTGGCCGCTGCCGGGTACCAGGCCAGCCTGCAGGATGGCGCGGTGCTGCTGCGCGAAGGGGCACGCCCATGAAGCCGTCACGGCCACCCTCTTCTTCCGCGGCCTCCGCATCCCGCACGCAAGCGCTGCGCGCACGCTGGAAGACGCTGGCTCCGCGCGAACAGTCGCTGGTGCTCGCGGCCGGCACGGTCGTGGCGGTGGCGCTGCTCTGGTGGGTGGCGCTGGCGCCGGCGCTGCGCACGCTGCGCGAGGCGCCGGCGCAGCATGCCGCACTGGACGCCCAGTTGCAGCGCATGCAGGCCCTGCAGTCGGAAGCGCTGCAATTGCAGGCCGCTCCCGCTGCGCCGGCCGGCGACGCATCGCAGGCGCTGCGCACGTCGCTCACGCAGCGCCTGGGCACGCAGGCACAGATCAACATCCTGGGCGACCGCGCGACGGTCACGCTGAAGGGTGCGCCCGCGGACGGGCTGGGCGAATGGCTGTCGCAGGCGCGCAGCAATGCCCGCGCCGTGCCCGTCGAGGCGCGGCTGGCCCGCAGCACGGCGGCGGCACCGCAGCCCGGCGGGTCGGCGGCGGTGCTCGGCCCGACCTCGCCGCAACGCGCAGTTGCCCCGGGCCCGGCAGCCGCCCGCGCCGGCAAGCCGGCTGCTGCAGCGGCGGCAGACGACGCCATGCCGCGCTGGGACGGCACGCTGGTGCTGGCCCTTCCCGCACGGTAGGCCATCCAGCCCGATATCCCGGATTTCCATTGCAACGGACTCTTTCCCGACACCTTCCCACCACCGTGCCCCGCACCACCCGATCCATCCGCCCAGGCGTGCCGCGCCCTCCCCGGTCTCCCCGTCTCTGGGCCGTGGCCGGCTGCCTGCTGGGCGCGCTTCCCACCCTGGTGCTTTTCGCGCCGGCTGCGTGGCTGGCGTCGGGCGTGGAGCGTGCGAGCGGCGGGCAGGTCCTGCTCGCCCAGGCGCGCGGCACGGTCTGGACCGGCTCGGCGCAACTGGTGCTGACCGGAGGCCAGGGCAGTGCCGACCGCGCGGCGCTGCCCGGGCAGCTGCACTGGACGCTGCGGCCCACCTGGACCGGGCTGCGCGCGCAAGTGCGGGCGGACTGCTGCACGGCCTCTCCGATCGCGGCCCGCGTCGCGCTGCGCTGGGGCGGCGTGCATGTGGCCGTGGCCGACGGGCAGAGCCAGTGGCCGGCGGCCGTGCTGTCGGGGCTGGGCACCCCCTTCAATACCCTGCAGCCCCAGGGCCGCCTGGCGCTGCGCACGCAGGGCCTCGCGATGGACAGCGCCGCAGGGCGCGTCGTGATCGCCGGCCAGGCGCAGCTGGATGCGCTGGGCATGTCCTCGCGCCTGTCCACGCTGCGCCCGATGGGCAGCTATCGGCTCACACTGCAGGGCGGCGACGTGACCACGCTGTCGCTCGCGACGCTGGACGGCGCGCTGCGCCTCACCGGCAGCGGCCGCTGGATCGGCCAGCGCCTGCGCTTCGAGGGCGAGGCCACGGCCGCGCCGGAGCGCGAAGCCGTGCTCTCGAACCTTCTCAACATCATCGGACGGCGCACGGGCGCCCGTTCCCTCATCACCGTGGGTTGACCCTATGACTTCCTTGAATTCGCAGCGCCTGCGGTTTGCCCTCCATGCCATCGCCGCCGGCGCGATGCTCGTCGCTGCCGGCGGCCCGCTGAATGCCCAGACCGCCACCGGCGCGGCGCCGTCCAGCGTGCGCCCGGGCGAGCCCGTGACGCTGAACTTCGCCGGTGCCGACATCGAGGCGGTGGCTCGCACCATGGCCACGATCACCGGGCGCAACGTGGTGGTGGACCCGCGCGTGAAGGGCCAGCTCACGCTGGTCACGGAACGGGCGGTGCCGCCGGCCGCAGCCTTCCAGCAGTTCCTGGCCGCCCTGCGCCTGCAGGGCTTCACGGTGGTGGAATCCGCGGGTCTCTACAAGGTCGTTCCAGAGGCGGACGCCAAGCTGCAGTCGGGATCGGTGACGGTCACCCAGGGCGGCTCGGGCAGCGCGCCCGGCGGCGGGCAGATCGTCACGCAGATCTTCAAGCTCAATTTCGAGAACGCGGCCAACCTGGTGCCGGTGCTGCGCCCGCTCATCAGCCCGAACAACACGATCAACGTGAACCCGGGCAACAACTCGCTGGTCATCACCGACTACGCCGACAACCTGCAGCGCATCGCGCGCATCGTCGCGGCGATGGATGTGTCCAACGCCAGCGACGTGGAAGTGATCCCGCTGCGCAACGCGGTGGCGAGTGAGCTCGCGCCGCTAGTGTCGCGCCTGGTGGAAGGCACGGGCAGCACGCCCGGAATGGCCGCCACCGCGACGGGCGCGGCCGGCGCCATCCCGGGGCAGAGCGACACGGCCTACCGCACCACGCTGCTGCCCGAGCCGCGCAGCAACTCGCTGATCGTGCGTGCCGCCAATCCCGCCCGCCTGGCGCTGGTGCGCACGCTGGTGGACAAGCTCGACCAGGCGCCGGTCGTGGGGAGCGCGGCGGCGTCGGGCAACATCCACGTGGTGTACCTGAAGAATGCGGACGCCACCAAGCTCGCGACCACGCTGCGGGCAGCGCTGGCGGCCTCCATGGGCAGCAACGCCGGCGGTGCCGTGTCCTCCTCCGGCCCGTCCTCTTCCAGCGGCGGTTCGGGCACCGGTTCCACCGGGCTCTCGGGCTCGGGGCTCATGCAGACCGGCAGCAGCGGGACGGGCGGCGGCATGGGCGGCAGCTCGAGCGCCGGTGGCCTGGGCAGCAGCGCCGGCAGCCTGAACAGCGCGAACAGCAACCAGCCGTCCACGGGCGGGCAGATCCAGGCCGACCCGTCCACCAACTCGCTCATCATCTCCGCGCCCGAGCCGCAGTTCCGGCAACTGCGCGCAGTGATCGACCAGCTCGACGGCCGGCGCGCGCAGGTGCTGGTGGAGAGCCTGATCGTCGAGGTGTCCGCCAACAAGGTCGCCGAATTCGGCATCCAGTGGCAGGGGGTGATGGGCAACTATGGCAATGGCACCATCGGTGTCATCGGCACCAATTCCTCGGCATCCACCACCGGCGGAAACGCCAACATCCTCAGCCTCGCACTGGCTGCTGCCAGCGGGAATGCCACGGGTATCGCCAGCAGTGCATCCGGGCTGGGGAAAGGGCTCAACGTCGCCATTGCGCCGCGCATCAATGGCAACTATTACCTCGGAGCACTCGCGAACTTCCTCGAGAACACGGGGGACGCCAATGTCCTGTCCACTCCCAATTTGATGACGCTGGACAACGAGGAAGCACAGATCATCATCGGCAACAACGTGCCGTTCGTGACCGGCTCGTATGCCAACACCACGGGCAGCAGCACCGTGAACCCATTCACGACGGTGGAGCGCAAGGACGTGGGGTTGATGCTGCGTGTGCGCCCGCAAATCAGCGAGAACGGCACGGTGAAGCTCACGCTCTACCAGGAGGTGTCGCAGGTGGATTCGAGCACGCTGTCGCAAGCCAACGGCCCGACGACGAGCAAGCGCTCGATCGAATCCACGGTGCTGGTGAACGACGGCAACGTGATCGTACTGGGCGGATTGCTGGAAGACCGGTATTCCATGGGCCAGGACAAGGTGCCGCTGATGGGCGACTTGCCTGTCGTGGGCGGCCTTTTCCGCAACGAGAACCGCAGGCGCCAGAAAACCAACCTGATGGTCTTCCTGCGCCCGGTGGTGATCCGCGACACGGCCACGAGCGACGCCCTGATGATGGACCGATACGAAGCCATCCGCGCGCTGCAGCAGAACACCCAGCCGGCACCCAGCACGGTCATGCGCGCGGTATCCGGAGCCCCGGTGCTGCCGCCGCTCGCGCCTTCGCCCACACCGGCTCCCGCGGCCACGCCGCAGGGCGAGGCGCCCGCCGTGCGCAGCACCCCACCCGCGCCGCTGGTGCCGCTCATCCCGCCGGTCCCGGCGCCCGCGCAGGCGCCCGCACGCGCCCCGGCACCGGCCGACGCCGGGGCCTACAACCCGCAGTAACCGGACACTCCCGTCCTCCGACTTTCCCCGCCACGCCATGCGCCATCCGCTTCCCTATGCCTTCGCACGCAGTTCGCAACTGCTGCTGGAGGACGACGGCCATACCTGCGTGCTCTGGCACGGCCCCGCACCGGACGCCGGGGCATTGTCCGAGGTCATGCGCAAGCATGCCGTGCGGGAGCTGATGCCACTGGACGCGCATGCGATCGCGCAGCGCATCAGCGCGGCCTATTCGCAGGGGGAATCCAGCGCGGCCACGGTGGTGAGCGAGGTCGAATCCGACGCCGACCTCTCGCGCATGATGCAGGAGTTGCCGGCCGTAGAGGACCTGCTGGAATCGGCCGGCGACGCGCCCATCATCCGCATGCTCAACGCCCTGCTCACGCAGGCTGCGCGCGACGGCGCGAGCGACATCCACATCGAGCCCTACGAGCGGCATTCGAGCGTGCGCTTCCGCGTGGACGGCACGCTGCGCGAGGTGGTGCAGCCCAACCGCGCGCTGCATGCGGCGCTGATCTCCCGCCTGAAGATCATGGCGGACCTGGACATCTCCGAAAAGCGCCTGCCCCAGGACGGCCGCATCAGCCTGCGCCTGGGCACGCGGGCGATCGATGTGCGGGTGTCCACCCTGCCGAGCGCCCATGGCGAGCGGGCGGTGCTGCGCCTGCTGGACAAGAGCGAGAGCAAGCTGAGCCTGGAGGCCGTGGGCATGCAGGGCGACACGCTGCGGCGCTTCGACGGGCTGATCCACCAGCCGCACGGCATCGTGCTCGTGACCGGGCCCACGGGCTCGGGCAAGACCACCACGCTGTATGCGGCGCTGGGCCGGCTCGACGCCACCAGCAGCAACATCATGACGGTGGAGGACCCGATCGAGTACGAGCTGCCGGGCGTGGGCCAGACCCAGGTCAACAGCAAGATCGACCTCACCTTCGCCAAGGCGCTGCGCGCCATCCTGCGCCAGGATCCGGACGTGATCATGATCGGCGAAATCCGCGATTTCGAGACCGCGCAGATCGCCATCCAGGCCTCGCTGACGGGCCACCTGGTGCTGGCCACGCTGCACACCAACGATGCGGCCAGCGCCGTCACCCGCCTGACCGACATGGGCGTGGAGCCGTTCCTGCTCTCCAGCTCCCTGCTGGGCGTGCTGGCGCAGCGGCTGGTGCGCAAGCTCGACCCGACCGAGCCCAGCGGCTACCGGGGCCGTACGGGCGTGTTCGAGCTGCTGGTGGTGGACGACACGCTGCGCGCGCAGATCCACGGCCAGGCCGCGGAGGCGGAGCTGCGCGCCACCGCGATCGCGGGCGGCATGACGCTCATGCGCGAAGACGGCGAGCGGCTGGTGCGTGCCGGCATCACGAGCCCCGAGGAAGTGCTGCGCGTCACGCGGGAGTAGGCGCAGCCCATCGTCCGGAGCGCCCGACGCTCAGCGGGCGGCCGGCAGCAGCTCCAGCACCGTTTCCGGCGGCCGGCACAGGCGCGCGCCACGCGGCGTGACCACGATGGGCCGGTTCATCAACTCCGGATGGCGCGCCACGTGCGCGATCAGCGCTTCGTCGCCGATGGTCTCGTCGTCCAGGCCCAGCGCCTGCCAGGCGGGCTCCTTCGGGCGCAGCAGCGCGCGCACGGGGCCGCCCACGTGAGAAAACAGCGTGCGCAGCACGGCCTCGTCCAGCGGCTCGGCGAGGTAGTCCACGATGCGCGGCTCGATGCCGTGCTCCCGCAGCAGGGCGAGCGCACCGCGCGAATTGCTGCAGCGGGCGTTGTGGTAGATGGTGACGTCTGTATGGGGCGTGGCGGCGGTCATGCCGCGAGTCTAGGGCCCACAACGGCGCGCCGGGATGTCAGCGCGCACCGGACGCGCGGAGCGTGCGGCTCAGCAGGATGACCGGCACCAGCCCCACGGCCACCAGCGCGAGCGACGGCAGGGCCGCCTCGCCCAGGCGCTCGTCCCGCGCGAGCTGGTAGGCGACGACGGCCAGCGTGTCGCTGTTGAAGGGCCGCAGCACCATGGTGGCGGGCAGTTCCTTCATCACGTCCACGAACACCAGGAGCGCCGCCGCCGCGGTGGAGCGGCGCAGCAGCGGCCAGTGCACGCGCGCCAGCAGGCCCAGCCCTCCCGTGCCAAGCATGCGCGCGGAGTCGTCGAGGCTGGCGGGGATGCGCGCGTAGCCGCTCTGCACCGACTGCAGCGCCACCGCGCAGAAGCGCACGAGGTAGGCCCAGATGATGCCCACCGCCGTGGCGGTGACCAGTGCCGGCACGCGCCATTCCGGCACCGCGGCCTGGAGCCAGCCCACGGGCAGCAGCAGGCCGACGACGATCACCGCACCTGGCACGGCATAGCCCACGCTGGCCAGTTGCACCACACCGCGCGTCAGGCGACCCGCGCGCCGCCGCACGGCGAAGGCGAGCGCCAGCGCCACGCCCACGGCCAGGACCGCGGTGATGGCGCCCAGGCGCACGCTGTGGCCGGCCCACTCCACGAACCGGCCCCAGGGCAGCACGGACCAGTCCGCAGCCAGCGGGCGCAGCATGAAGGCCACCGGCGCGAAGAAGCCCATCACCACCGGCAGCCCGCACACCAGCCAGGCGGCCACACAGTGCCAGCCCGCGAGCCGCTGGGGCTGGGCCTCGGCGGAGCCCGCGCGGCCCACGCCGCTGGTGGCAAAGCGCATGCGCCGCTGTGCCCGCTGCTCCAGCTGCAGCAGCACGACCACCAGCACCAGCAGCAGGGTGGCGAGTTGCGCGGCCGCGAGGCGGTTGTCCATCGACAGCCAGGCCTTGTAGATGCCTGTCGTGAAGGTCTGGATGCCGAAGTAACTCGCGACCCCGAAATCCGCCAGCGTCTCCATCAACGCCAGCGCCACGCCCGCCGCCACCGCGGGGCGTGCCAGCGGCAGGGCCACGGTGCGCACGCGGCGCGCGAGCGGCGCACCCAGCAGGCGAGCGGCTTCCATGAGGTGGGCGGCACGCTCGCCGAGCGCCGTGCGCGCCAGCAGATAGACATAGGGATAGAGCGAGAAGACGAACACCCACACCGCCCCTCCCAGGCTGCGCACCTCTGGCAGCAGCCGGCCCTCCAGGCCGTAGGTGGCGCGCAGCCAGACCTGCAGCGGGCCGCTGAACTGCAGGAAATCGGTGTACGCATACGCGGTCACGTAGGCGGGCATGGCCAGCGGAAGCAGCAGCAGCCACTCGAGCGTGCGCCGTCCGCGGAAGTCGAAAAGGGTCACTGCCGCCGCGGTGGCCGTTCCCACCAGCGCAGCGCCCGCCCCCACCGCGATCGCGAGCCAGACGGTGGTGGCGAAGTAGTCCGGCAGCACCGTGGCCGCCATCTCGCGCAGGATGGCGAGGGACTCGGCGCCGCCATGCCCCCACGGCAGCCAGGACGCGAACACGGCCAGCACCGGCAGGGTGAGGAAGCAGGCGAGCAGCAGCAGCGGAACGGCGCGCAGGGCGGGGAGGAAACGCAAGGCGGTGGGAGGAAAAACGAAAGCCGGGAAGGAAAAGGCCGCAACGGGCGGGGCTGCCCACGGCGGCCGGGCGGCACCGCCCTGGATGCAAATGCGAATTCTACGCATTGCCCCTTCTAGAATCCCCGCATGTTCCTCGAAGTCATCCAACTGGACGTGCGCTACCCCGGCCGCGCGCAGGCGGCCGTGCACGGCGCCACCCTGGGCCTGGCCGCTGGCGAGATCGGCGTGCTGATCGGTCCTTCGGGCTGCGGCAAGACCACGCTGCTGCGGGCGGTGGCCGGGCTGGAGCCCGTGGCGGCCGGCGAGATCCGCCTGGAGCGCGAGAGCGTGGGTTCGGCCGGCCGCAGCGTGCCGCCCGAGCAGCGCCGCATCGGCATGGTGTTCCAGGACTACGCCCTTTTCCCCCACCTGACCGTGGGCCGCAACGTGGCTTTCGGCATCCACCGCCTGCCGAAGGCGGAGCAGGCAGCCCGCGTGGACGAGGTGCTGCGCCTCGTGGGCCTCGAAGGCAGCGCGGCGCGCTATCCGCACGAGCTCTCCGGCGGGCAGCAGCAGCGGGTGGCGCTGGCCCGCGCGCTGGCACCCCGGCCCCGCCTCATGCTGCTGGACGAGCCGTTCTCGAACCTGGACGTGGACCTGCGCGAACGGCTCGCGCACGAGGTGCGCGGCATCCTCAAGGCGGCCGGCGCCACGGCGCTCTTCGTCACCCACGACCAGCTGGAAGCCTTCGCCATTGGCGACCGCATCGGCGTGATGGAAAGCGGCACGCTGCACCAGTGGGACGACGCTTATGCGCTCTACCACCGCCCGGCCACGCGCTTCGTGGCCGACTTCATCGGGCACGGCGTGTTCGCGCCCGCGACGCTGGAGCAGCGCGGCGACACCGTGGTGGCGCGCACGCCCCTGGGCGACCTGGAAGACCTGGCCGAATGCCCCCTGCCCTCCAGCTATCCGGGCGGCGCCTGCGACGTGCTCCTGCGCGCGGACGACGTGGTGCACGACGACGGCGCTCCGGTGCAGGCGCGCATCGTGCGCAAGTCCTTCAGGGGGTCGGAATTCCTCTACACCCTGCAGCTCGAGAGCGGGCTCACCGTGATGGCCCACGTGCCGAGCCACCATGACCATGCCGTGGGGGAATGGATCGGCATCCGGCCGCAGGTGGACCACGTGGTGGCGTTTCCGCGCGCTTGAGCGGGCGCGGGCAGCGCCGGAAGCGGCCTCACGACAGGAAGAAGGCGATGAACACCGGCGCGAGAATGGTGAGGACGAAGCCGCTGACCAGGGCCATCGGCACCGCATCCGGATGGCAGGCCTGTTTCACGATCGGCAGCGTGGAATCCAGCGCGGTGGCACCGGCACTGCCGATGCCCACCGCCGGGTGGTAGCGGCCCAGCATGTAGAGGGCGATGATCGCCAGCAATTCACGGAACAGGTCGATCATGAGCGCCATGGTCCCGTAGGTCTGGCCCAGGTGGTTGCCCACCATCACGCCGGACAGGGTGAACCAGCCGAACCCGCTGGACAGCGCCATGGAGGTTCTCATGGTTTCACCGGTGAGCAGGGAGGCGGCCATCGCACCGGCGAAGGACCCCACCACCACCAGCCCGGGCACCATCAACACCCGCCATGAGAACCACCGGGCACTGAGCTTCACCCGGGCCAGGTCGATCCCCACGAGGGCGATCAGCGCCATCAGGACGGCGGAACTGGAGGGCAGCGGAAACGCGCCGTCCATGAAGTTCGCATTGGCGAGAAAGAACAGGCTGCCGAGCACCACCATGGACAGTGCGAGGCAGCACTCCTTCAGCGGAGGCCAGATCGCCTGCATATGCGTTCCGCCGCTGCGTCCCTCCCGGGCCCCCGCGCCCCGCACCTTCGCCGCGAAGATCAGCGCGGCAGGCAGCAAAGTGGTCAGCACGGCGAAAACCGCTGCGGACCGGATCACCTGTCCGACCGACCGGGCGGAAAGGATGACCTCGCCGAACTCGGCGCCGATCAGGAAAAGCAGCAGCCATACGAGCGGCAATATGCACCGAACCAGCAGGGAGCCGATTTTCTCCGGCAGGAAACGGCCCACGGCGAAACCGCCGGCCAGCGCCATCACGATGGGAAGCAGGGACTGAAGGACATCCATGGCTTACAGGCTCTGCCTCATTCTGGAAAAGTCGATCAGAATAACACAGCGCTCTCCATCGCCCGAAATCCGCTCGTCCCGGCGTATCGGCGTCACATAATGTGAAACCCGGGGGTCGTGCACCACGAAGCTTTCCATGAAATGGGAGAGCTCGAAGCTCGCGATTATCTGTTTTTCTGCGACCTTCTCCAGAGGAAGACCCCTCGCTTCCACGGTACCGATGTAATTGACACCTCCGGCCGTGCTTTGTGTCCTTCGCACCAAGTGCGCGAATGTGAACGGCTCGCCGTCCTGGTGGAAGCAGTCCGGCGAACTGATGCCGAGATCCGATGCCGCGCCGGACCGGATTTTCACGAAGTGGACACCGAAATAGATGGGCGACCGGCGATCGATCTCCGACCAGAACGTGTGCGAGAAATCGTGCCGGACCAGATCGCAGAGGAAATCCGTCGATTTCACGCTGTCTCCGAGTGCATGGAAATACCGGATATCGGGGTGCTCGGGATTGTTGCCCCCCTGGTCGTAGCCCGATCGCGGCGTGCCGGAGTCGTCCTCGACCGGCGGAATCCAGTGGATGCCCACCTCTTCCGTCCACGGCAGGATGACGCCGTTCCCGTAGCGCCGGAATCGCTTCACTTCGGCAGGGGCATAGGGATCATGCTCGAGCTGCTCGAATTCCTGATGCAGAACCCTCAGCTCACGGGAATCGCATTCGATCTCCGGGACGAAATGGCAATAACCCAGTTCTTTCAGTTGACTTTTGATCATTGGATGCACGTTATTTTGATAAACGACGCAACCCGGATAACCACCTCCAGTGAGGCGCTCCATTCGTTGCGCGCAATGCCCCATTCCGGATGGGCATGAAATTGTTCCGGAGGCTGCTATCGTTTATATTCCGCCGCCTGGAATGGGAGGGATTTTACGGAGGCAGCCCGTCCATGGAAATGGACAAAGAAAGCCCCGATCGTGCGAATCCCTAAATAAATTAGAAATTTTTATTCTTTGCCTAATTTTTTAAAATGGACAACATCGATCGGAATCTGCTGGTGGCACTGCACCAGAATGCCAAGACCACCGTCAAGGCGCTCAGCGAACGGGTGGGGCTGTCACAGCCCAGTTGCGCGGAACGGATCAAGCGGCTGGTCGAGCGCGGCGTGATAGAGAAATTCTCGATCCAGCTGTCGCACAAGGCCGTCGGTTTTCCCATCTCCGCCATCGTGCGGGTGCGCCCCTTTCCCGGCGAGGTCGCGCGGGTCGAGCAGGTGATCCACGATATCGGGGAGATCGTGCAGTGCGACAAGGTCACGGGAGAAGACGCGTTCTTCTGCCGCCTGCACCTGCGGAGCATCGAGGAACTGGACCACTGCCTGGGCAGGATCGCGCCCTACGCAAGCACGAGCACGTCCATCGTGCGGTCCATGCCGGTGGCCAACCGCCTGCCGCCCCTGGGCGGGCCCGCAGCGGGTACCTCCAGCCCGTCGCCGCGGCCCTGAGGCTGCGGAACGTTCAGGTCCGCCGCAGTGCGTCCACGGCCTGCCGGAGGTCTTCCGCCCACGCGCGCCGGTCGCGGCCCGCTGCGTGCCGGGGCGGACCGTAGTGCACGATGGCCACGAGGCCGTCGGTGCACAGCACGCGCCAGAGCGAAGCCAACAGGGTGTCGTCGCCCACATAGAGGGCGGCCGCACTGGGCCGGCCCGTGGCGCGGTCGACGAAGCGCAGGCCCACGGGCTGCACCGGCGCGTCGGCCATCACGGCTGCCTGCAAAAGGTTCGCATGGAACGGCAGCAACTCGGTGCCGTCGCCCGTCGTCCCTTCGGGAAACACGCCCAGCACCTCGCGGCGCGCAAGCGCTTCCTGCATGAGGCGCACGATGCGCATGGCGTCGCGGCGCGTGTTGCGCTCGATGTAGAGGGTGCCCGCGGCCGTGGCGAGCCGGCCGATGACGGGCCAGCGCTCCACGTCCGATTTCGAGATGAAACGGCAGTGCCGGGCGGCGTGCATGACGGTGATGTCGAGCCAGGACAGGTGGTTGGCCACCAGGAGCACCGGCCCGGCCGCTGGCGGGGTGCCCCGTATCTCCAGGTTGATGCCGATGCGTGCGAGCAACTCGCGCGACCAGGCCTGCACGCGCGCATGCTGCTCGTCCGGCCCCATGCGGGGGAATCGCAGCAGCACCGTGGCCAGCCCCGCCAGGATGTGCGCGAGGAGCCGCATCAGGCGCGCCACCGCGCGCAGCGAGCGCATCAGGCGCGCTCGAACGCGACGATGCCGCCCACCAGCGTCCAGCGCACGCGGCCCGGCAGCTCGTAGCCCGAGAAAGGCGTATGCAGCCCCTGGCTGCGCAGCGCCCCGGGCTCCACGGTCCAGGCGGCCTGGGGATCGAACACGCAGAGGTCGGCCACGCCGCCCTCCACGAGCCGGCCGGCGCTGGCGGCGAAGGTGCCGAGTGCGGAACCCAGCACGCGGGCAGGCTCGGAAGTCACCCTGGCGAAGGCCTGGTCCAGCGGCACGCCATGGTCGCGCGACCACTTGAGCGCGATGCTCGCCAGCAACTCCAGCCCCGTGGCGCCGGGCTCGGCTTCGGCGAAGGGCAGCGTCTTGGCGTCCTCGTCCACCGGCGTGTGGTCGGAGACCAGCGCATCGATGGTGCCGTCGGCGAGCGCGGCCAGCAGGGCGTCGCGGTCGCGCTGCTGGCGCAGCGGCGGCGACAGGCGGGCGCGGCTGTCGAAATACCCGATATCGGTGTCGGTGAGCAGCAACGAGTTGATGCTCACATCGCAGGTGACCTTCAGGCCCTCTGCCTTCGCCTGCCGCACGAGCTGCACGCCTGCCGCGCTGGAGAGGCGGCACAGGTGCACGCGCGCGCCGATGGGCTTGAGCAGTTCGAAGATGGTGTGCAGCGCGATGGTCTCGGCCGCCACGGGAATGCCCGAGAGGCCCAGGCGTGTCGCGAGCGGGCCGCTGGCGGCCACGCCCTTGCCCAGGTGCAGCTCCTGCGGCCGCAGCCAGACCGTGTAGCCATAGGTGGCGGCGTACTGCAGCGCGCGCTGCAGCACCTGGGTGCTGGCGAGCGCCACGTCGGCCTGGCCGAATCCGACGCAGCCGGATTCGGTGAGCTCCGCCATCTCGGTCAGCACGTCGCCGGCCAGGCCCCGCGTGAGCGCGCCCAGGGGGAAGAGGCGCGCCCGGTGCAGCTTCTCGGCGCGGAACTTGAGCATCTCCACGAGGCCGGGCTCGTCGAGCACCGGATCGGTATCCGGCGGGCACACGAGGCTGGTGACGCCGCCGGCCACGGCCGCGGCCATCTCGGACTCCAGCATGCCCTCGTGCTCGTGCCCGGGCTCGCGCAGGCGGGCAGCGAGGTCCACCAGCCCCGGCAGCACGACGCAGCCCGTGGCGTCGATCGTGCGCGCCGGATGGAAGTCCTGCGGCGCGCGGCCGACCGCGATCACCCGCCCCGCGGCGACGGCCACGTCGACGGTCTTGTCGAACCCGCTCGCCGGATCGATCACCCGGCCGTTCTGGATCAGTATCTTCATCGTTTAAGCCTCATTCCCCGCCACGATGGACATCACGGCCATGCGCACGGCGATGCCGAAAGTCACCTGGGGCAGGATCACGGCCTGCGGCCCATCGACCACGGCGGAGTCGATCTCCACCCCGCGGTTGATCGGCCCGGGGTGCATGACGATGGCGTCGGGCTTGGCCAGGCGCAGCTTCTCGGGGGTAAGGCCGAAGCTCTTGAAATATTCCTGGCTGGAAGGCAGCAGCGCGCCGCTCATGCGCTCGTTCTGCAGGCGCAGCATGATGACCACGTCGGCGTCCCTGATGCCCTCTTCCAGCGTGTGGCACACGCGCACGCCCATGTGGGAGAGGTCCCCGGGCACCAGGGTGCGCGGGCCCACCACGCGCACCTCGGGGCAGCCCAGGGTGGTCAGGCCGTGGATGTCCGAGCGTGCCACGCGCGAATGCAGCACGTCGCCCACGATCGCCACCGTGAGGTTGGAGAAATCCTTCTTGTAGTGGCGGATGGTGTACATGTCGAGCAGCCCCTGCGTGGGGTGCGCATGCCGGCCGTCGCCCGCGTTGATGACGTGGACGTGGGGCGCCACGTGCTGCGCGATCAGGTAGGGCGCGCCCGACTCGCTGTGCCGCACCACGAACAGGTCCGCCGCCATCGCCGAGAGGTTGGCGATGGTGTCCAGCAGCGATTCGCCCTTGCTGGCGGACGAGCGCGCGATGTCGAGGTTGAGCACGTCGGCCGACAGGCGCTTGGCAGCGATCTCGAAGGTCGTGCGGGTGCGCGTGCTGTTCTCGAAGAACAGGTTGAACACGCTCTTGCCGCGCAGCAGCGGCACCTTCTTCACCTCGCGGTCGTTCACCGACACGAAGTTCGCCGCCGTATCGAGGATGTGCGTGACGATGCTGCGGGGCAGGCCTTCGATCGACAGCAGGTGGATCAACTCGCCGTTGCGGTTGAGCTGGGGGTTGCGCTTGGAGAGCACGGCGTCAGGCCTCCTGGACGTGGAAGTGGAAGGCGCCGCCGTCCGCACGGGCCAGCGCGAGGGACTGCGTGGCGGGAAGCGCCACGCGCGCCGCGGCGAACTCGGCCTGCACGGGCAGCTCCCGGCCGCCCCGGTCCACCAGCACGGCGAGGCGCACGCGCGCCGGGCGCCCGTAGTCGAACAGTTCGTTGAGCACCGCGCGGATGGTGCGGCCCGTGTAGAGCACGTCGTCCAGCAGCAGGATGTCGGCGCCGTTCACCTCGAAGCCCAGGCGGGTCTGGGCGCTGGCGGCCATGCCGCGCTGGGAGAAGTCGTCGCGGTGCAGCGCCGACGACAGCACGCCGGCCTCGCCCGGCAGGCCCAGGTCCTGCTGCAGGCGCTCGGCCAGCCAGGCGCCGCCGGACGCGATGCCGGCCAGATGCGTCTGCGGGGTGCGCAACGCGCGCACGCCGGACAGCAGTTCGCGGTAGAGCGCCTCGGCATCGAGGGTGAGGGCCCCGGGCGGGGCGGAAGTTGGCGTCGGAGTCATGGAAGTTGCCTCAAGAACTGCTCCAGGATGATGCAGGCCGATGCGGCATCGGCATCTTTCGCGCCGCCCGCATGGGCCTCGGTGGTGCTGTAGCGCTCGTCCACCTCGAACACCGGCAGGCCGAAGCGCCCGCGCAGCTGCCGGGCGAATTTCAGCGCGCGCGCGGTGTTCTCGTGCGCGGCACCGTCGGGGTGGTACGGCACGCCGACGACGAGCGCATCGGGCTGCCACTCGCGCAGCCGTTCGGCCACGGCGGCGAAGCGCGCATCCGCCCCTTCGGCGCGGATCGTGGCCTGCGGGCTGGCGGTGCGCAGCAGCCGCGAGCCCACCGCGACCCCGGTGCGCTTGGCGCCGAAATCGAAGGCCAGGAAGGATTGGAGATGCGCCGGAACGGCGGGGGATGCGGCGGCGGGAGCGGCAGGCAGGGGGTCCGGCATGGGACCGCTCATGCGTGGCCCGCCTCGGGCGAGAGCATCCAGGACTGCAGCCCCAGCAGGGCGAGGGCCCGGTCGTAGCGCTGGCCCACGGGCGTGTCGAAGATCACGGACAGGTCGGCCCCCACGGTGAGCCAGCTGTTCTCTGCCAGTTCCGACTCGAGCTGGCCTTCGCCCCACGAGGAATAGCCGAGGGTGACCAGCACGCGCCGCGGGCCGGCGCCGGTGGACAGGGCCTCGAGCACGTCCTTGCTCGTGGTCATCTCCAGCCCGCCGGGAATGGACATGGTGGAGGCGTAGGCGGACTCCTCCGCGCCCTCGCCTTCGCCCTGCGCGCCGCCGTCGCCCGCGGAGGGCTTGTCGCCTCCCGTGGAAGGGCCCATGGCCTCGTGCAGCACGAAACCGCGCTCCGTCTGGACCGGGCCGCCGCGGAACACCGGCTCGAGCGACAGGTCTTCGCGCCGCAGCGACAGGTCCACCTTGTCGAACAGGCCCTTGAGGCTGAGGTCGGACGGCTTGTTGATGATGAGCCCGAGCGCGCCGCGCTCGCTGTGCTCGCACAGGTACACGACGCTGCGGGCAAACGACTCGTCTTCCAGCCCCGGCATGGCGATCAGGAAGTGGTGCGTCAGGTTCATGGGCGCAGAATCGGCAGGCATCCCGCAATTTTAACGACGATCATGGAGCCCACTTTTTCCAAAGGCCTGGTCTGGTTCCGCCGCGACCTGCGCAGCGACGACCATGCCGCGCTCTACCACGCGCTGCGCCAGTGCAGCCAGGTGCATTGCGTCTTCGTTTTCGACACGGACATCCTGGACCCGCTGCCGCGGGCGGACCGGCGCGTGGAGTTCATCCGCGAATCGCTGGTGCAGCTCGACGCGTCCCTGCGCGCCCTCTCGGGCCACCGCCACGGCGGGCTGATCGTGCGCCACGGCGTGGCCGCGGAGGAGGTGCCCGCCCTGGCCGTGGGCCTGGGCGTGCAGGCCCTGTTCGCGAACCACGACGACGAACCGGCCGCCCTGGAGCGAGACGACCGTGTCCGCCACCGGCTGGTCGCAGGTGGTGTGCAAATGCTCACTTACAAGGACCACGCCGTCTTCGAGCGCGCGGAGGTCCTGACCCAGGGCGGCACACCGTACACCGTGTTCACGCCCTACAAGAATGCCTGGCTGCGCAAGGTGGACGCGTTCTACCTGAGCGCCTACCCCGTGGAGCGCCATGCGGGCCGGCTCGCGCCCCGCCCGGAAGGCGAGCGCGGCAGGGTGCCCACGCTGGCCGACATCGGCTTCGAGCCCGCGGGGCTGGACCGCCTGCCCCTGCCGCCGGGCATGGACGGCGCGCGCACGCTGCTGGACGATTTTCTGCAGCGGATCGACCAGTACGGCGAGGCACGCGACTTTCCGGCCGTGAAGGGGCCGAGCTACCTCAGCGTGCACCTGCGCTTCGGCACGCTGTCGCCGCGGCGGGCAGCGCGCGCCGCCCACGAGCGCATGCGCCAGGGCAGCACCGGCGCCGCCACGTGGCTCAGCGAGCTGATCTGGCGGGACTTCTACTTCCAGGTGCTGGCCCACCATCCACAGGTGGCCGGCGGCGCCAGCTTCAAGCCCGCATACGACGCCATCGCCTGGGAGGACGGCACGCCAGCGCAGGAACGCTTCGCCGCCTGGTGCGAGGGACGCACGGGCTACCCGCTGGTGGACGCCGCCATGGCCCAGATCAACCAGACGGGCTACATGCACAACCGGCTGCGCATGGTCGTGGCCAGCTTCCTGGTGAAGGACCTGGGCGTGGACTGGCGCTGGGGGGAACGCTATTTCGCGGAAAAGCTCAACGATTTCGACCTGTCCGCCAACAACGGCGGGTGGCAGTGGGCCAGTTCCAGCGGCTGCGACGCGCAACCGTATTTCCGCATTTTCAACCCGGTGAGCCAGAGCCGGAAGTTCGACCCCAAGGGCCGCTTCATCCGCATCTACCTGCCGCAGCTGGCGGAGCTGCCCGACCGCTGGCTGCACGCCCCCTGGGAGGCCGGCCCGCTGGAACTGGAGGCCGCCGGGGTGCGGCTGGGTGAGAACTACCCGCACCCCATCGTGGACCACGACGAGGCGCGCCAGCGGACGCTGGCGCGCTATGCCGTGGTGAAGTCGGAGGCCGCGCCAGCCTGACCGGTGGGCCGGCGGCCGGGCGGCTCCACGTCAGCCGGCAGTGGCCTCCGCCGGCACGGCTTCCTCGCCGCCCTGCCCCGCCGCAGCAGCGGCCGCGGCACGGGCGTAGTGGTGCACCAGGCTCAGCAGTTCCTCGTCGGAATACGGCTTGCCCAGGTAGTGGTTGACCCCCAGTTCCGCGGCGTGCTCGCGGTGCTTCTGCGCGATGCGCGAGGTGATCATGATGATCGGCAGCTCGTGCAGTTCGCGGTCGGCGCGGATGTTGCGCGCGAGGTCGAAGCCGTCCATGCGCGGCATCTCGATGTCCGAGAGCACCACGGCCGGCCGCTCCTCCTGCAGGCGCTCCAGGGCCTGGAGCCCGTCGGCGGCGAGCGCCACGCGGTAGCCCTCGCGCTTGAGCAGGCGCTGCGTGACGCGGCGCACGGTGATGGAATCGTCCACCACCAGCACCAGCGGCACCTGGGCGACGGGCACGGTCAGTGCACCACCGCCGCCCACGGCACCGGCAGCCACTGCCGGCGCGGAGCCGGCCTCCAGGGAAGCGGCCACGGGCGCGGCCATCTGGCCCCGTACCTGCTCGCCGTACACCGTCGCGAGTGCCACGGGGTTGTAGATCAGCACGACGGCCCCGGAGGCCAGCACCGACATGCCGGCCAGACCGGGCAGGCGCGAGAGCTGCGGGCCGAGGTTCTTGACCACCACTTCCTGGTTGCCCAGCACTTCGTCCACGTGCATGGCGATGCGCTGCGATGCGCTGCGCAGGATCACGACGGGCCGGGTGCGGCCCGACGTTTCCTGGCTGCTGGCCGAGGACTGGAGCAGCGCGCCCGCCCAGAAGAAGGGCAGCGCCTCGACGCCGTCCTCGAAGCTGCCGGTGCGGTAGGCCTCGTCCAGTTCGCCCGCGCCGGTGCGGCGCACGATCTCCACGAGGTTGGCCGGGACACCCAGCGTGAGCGCGCCCGCGCGCAGCATGACCACCTGCGTCACGGCCGTCGTGAGCGGCAGCACCATGCGGAACGAGGTGCCCTGGCCCGCTTCGGTGGTGGTTTCCACGCGTCCGCCCAGGGCGTTCACCTCGGAGCGCACGACGTCCATGCCGATGCCGCGCCCGGACAGGCCGGTGACCTCGGCGGCCGTGGAGAAGCCGGGCATGAAGATCAGCTGGGCGGCTTCCGCGGGACCGACCACGGCATCCGGGGCGATCAGGCCCTGGCTGGCCGCCTTCGCGCGGATGCGTTCCAGGTCGAGGCCGGCGCCATCGTCGCGGAACTCCACGGACACGTCGTTGCCATCCTGCTTCAGGGCCACGGTGATGGAACCGGTCGCGGGCTTGCCCGCGGCCGTCCGTGCCTCCGGAGCCTCGATGCCGTGCGCCACGCAGTTGCGCAGCAGGTGCTCGAAGGCGGGCGTCATGCGGTCGAGCACGCCGCGGTCCATCTCGATGGAGCCGCCCGCGATGTCGAGCTTGATCTGCTTGCCCGTCTCCTTGGAAGCCTGCCGCACGACGGCGTAGAGGCGCTCGGAAATGCCCTCGAACTCCACCATGCGCGTGCGCAGCAGGTCGCGCTGCAGCTCACGCGCCTGCCGCCCCTGGGCGATCAGGTCGTCTTCCGCGCCTTCCATGGTGCGCTGCAGGTTGCGCTGCACGGTGGCCACGTCGTTCACCGACTCGGCCATCATGCGGGTCAGTTCCTGCACGCGGGTGAAGCGGTCGAATTCCAGCGGGTCGAAGTCGGCCGACGAATCCTTCGACAGCGCCAGCCGCGACTGCATCTGCGTCTCGGCCTGCACCTCGATGTCGCGCAGTTGCTGGCGCAGGCGCTCCAGGTTGCCGGTGAGATCGGCCAGCGAATCCTTCATCTGCGCCATGCGGGCATCCAGGCGGGAGCGGGCGATCATCACCTCGCCCGCCTGGTTGACCAGGCGGTCCAGCAGCTGGGCGCGCACGCGCACCGACTGGCTCGAGACCGGCCGGGCCGCCGTGAGCTGGGACGCTCCGGGCAGGGCCACGGCGCGGCGCGGCGCGGGTGCCGGGACGGACTCCGCCACCGTGGCGTCGGGCGCGGCAGCCGGGCCTTCCGTCGCCAGCGGCTCCACGGCCACGGGCTGGGCCAGCCCCTGGGCACCGATGGAGCGCAGGGCATCGAAGCTCGCCTGCAGGCCGTCGAAGGACACCAGCAGCGGCTCGATCGCCTCGGCGCTCGGCGCTTCGGAATCCACCTGCTCCACCGCCGATTCCAGCCGGTGGGCCATTTCGCCCAGCCGCATCGCGCCAGCCAGGCGGGAGCTGCCCTTGAGCGTGTGCAGCGCGCGCAGCGCCTCGTTGCGGGCACCCAGGTTCTCCGGGCGGGCCGCCCACTGGCGCAGTGCAGCGCCCAGCGCGGGCAGCAGCTCGATCGCCTCTTCCTCGAAGATCGGGAACAGGTCGGGATCGATCACGTCCAGCGCGTCGATGTCGTCGTCGATATCGGTGGTCACCGGCTCCAGCGCACGCCCGGCACCCTGGACCGCATCCTGCGCGGGCAGCGGCACCGACAGCGCGGGCGCCACATGGCCGCGCGGGGCGGGCTCTTCCGGTTCGGCCTCGGGCACGGGAGCGGCCTCGGCCGTGGCGTCGTCGTCCGCCGTGGTCTGGGTGGCCGGCTCGGCATCCGCAGCCTCGCCGGCCGGCAGCTCCCAGGGGGCGGGCACGATCTCGGACTCGAGGATCTCGCGCAGTTCCGCCAGGATCTGGGGATGGGGTTCCTTCAGGAACCCGGCGGCGAACTGGTGCAGCAGGCGGCGGATGTCCTCCGACGCAGCCATGAAGACGCGCGCCTGCTCCGGCGTGCCCTGCGGCTGCAGTTGCACGTGCTGCAGGGCATGCTCCAGCGCACGGGCCATGTCCGACAGCGCCTGGAAGCCCACGGTGGCGGAGCTGCCGGCCAGCGAGTGGGCCAGCGCCACGGCCGTGTCCGGCAGCGGCTCGTGCAGTTCCAGCGACCACTCCTGCAGGCAGGTCACGAGGCGGCGCGACCACTCGTCCGCTTCGTTGAGATAGACGTTGTAGAGGGGGATGCCGATCCGCAGGGTCTCGATGACCTTGACGGCCTCCTCCGGCGACTCGGCACCGAGCGCCTGCTCCAAGCCGGCTTCCGCCGAGGGCTCTTCCTCGGCAACGGACACGGCAGCCACCGCATCCTCGGCTTCGGCTTCGGCTTCGGCTTCGGCTTCCGGCAGCGCCGCGGCATCCGCCAGGGCAGGCTCCGGTTCCGCCGGCAACTCGACGGCATCCGGCGCGTCGCCGCTCGCTTCGACAGCGGGCAAGGCAGCCTCTTCGGCGGCGCCTTCGTCCACGGCGGCATTTCCTGGCGCAGCGGCAGGCTCGCCCTCCAGCGACAGGTCGGGCCAGGCATCGGCCGGCAGTTCCGCCAGGGGCGCCACGCCCTCGGACGACATGTCCTCGGACGGCATGCCGTCATCGGGAAGCAGTTCCGCTTCGGCCAGCAGATCGGCCAGCGGCGGCATGCCCGCCGCCTGCAGCGCCGCGTCGGGCGAGGAAGCATCCGGAATTGCAGGCAGCGGCGCATCGTCGTGCCCGGCGGGCAGTGCGGCTTCCGCCGGCTGGCCCGCGGCCCCCTCGGCCAGCGCCTCGGAGAATGCCGAGAAATCGATGTCTTCGGCCACTTCCGCCGAAGGTACTTCCGCCGGGACATCCCCGGATAGCGCCTCCGTGGCCGCGTCGGGCACCGGCGGCAGGGTTTCGGCGAAATCCAGCGGCGCCTCCAGCGGCACTTCGTCCGCCGCGGCCCCCTCGGAAGGAAAGTCCAGATCCAGGTCCAGGTCGAAAGCAGGGGCCACGTCGGTGGCAGCCCCGGAGGTTGCAGGCTCCGCCTCCGCATGGGCTGCCGCGTCCTGTCCCTCGATGTCCATGGCCAGATCGAAGACCGGCGCGTCGGTTGCCGGCTGTTCGGCGATGTCCGCGGCGTCCGCTGCAGGAACCCCGGAATGCAGAGCTTCTTCCGCCGCCACGTCGTCGGACACTGCCTCCGCGGCCACGCCCGCAGCCACCGCGGCAGCACCGGCCAGCGGCAGGTATTCGCCCCGCTCGCGCATGGCCTGCGCGGACTCCGCGAAGCCCCGGGGCTCCCAGCCCCCGGCCTGGCCTGCGGCGATGTCGTCCGCCCAGCGGCCGAAGGCGCGCAGTGCCTCGTCCGACAGCTGCAGCATCGGCGGCTGGATGGGTTTTTGCTCCGCGAGCCAGGCGTTGAGCACCTGCTCCATCGACCAGGCGGCCTCGCCGAATGCGTCCAGGCCCACCATGCGCGAACTGCCCTTGAGCGTGTGGAAAGCGCGCCGCAGCGTCGTCTGGGCGCTCAGGTCGGCCGGCGCGGCGCGCAGCCCTTCGACCGCCTCCAGGCCGTTGGCCACCACTTCGCGGGCCTCTTCCAGGAAGATGTCCAGCAGCTCGGCCTCGTCGTCGGCATCGTCTCCCGAGGCCACCGGAGCAGCCGGAGCCACGGCGGCAGGCGCGGGAGCCACGGGCGCCGCATGGGGCGCCCGGGGCGCGGCTGGCCCGGCGGCCGTGAGGGCATCCGCCGGGGCGGGCAGCTGCGCGGGCGCTGCGTCCAGTTCGTCCTCGATCGGCGGCTGCACCCGGTCCGGGATCTGCGGCAGCGGGGCGGGCAGCGGCGCGCGCGCCTCGATATGGGCATCCTGCTCCTCGGGCAGGTCGCCGGCGCGGGTGCGCGTGCGCCCCATCAGGATGCGCAATTCGCCCGCCGGCTCGTCGTAGATGAACAGCTTGCGCGCCATGGTGCGCTGGTAGCTGAGCATGTCGATGAGGAACCCCAGCGCGCCCAGGTTGCTGCCCAGCTTCTCGAAGACCGCCTGGCGCTCTTCCTCGGGGACGTCGCCGCGCAACAACCGTTCGACGGTGTCGCGCATGTGGACCACGGCCAGCGAGGCCTGGTCCAGGCCCAGCACGGACAGCACGCCGCGCATCTGCGCGAGACGGCCGGGCACGCTGCCGAGCACCGGCAGGTCGCCGGGGCTGCGGAAATACTGGTCCAGCGACTTCTCGACTTCGCCCAGGGTGGCGCGCAGTTCGTCCACCACGCTGCCCATGGTCTGGTGGTCGCTCACGCGGCGGTAGAGCTCCTCCATCCAGGGCTCCAGCGGCGCAGACTCACCACCCGCGGCGACGCTGTCCAGCCGCTCCGCGAGCCGGGTGGCGCGGTCGGCCATGTGGTCCTGGGCGGTTTCCAGTTCCTCGAAGGAGGCCTGGAGGTACAGCACGGCCGTGGCGACCTCCATGGCCAGCGCGGGCAGCGGCGGCTCGCCCGAGCGGGCCGTGGAATCCACCGCGCGCGACAGCGCACGGGACAGCGGCTCGCTGCCGGGCTGCAGCTTGGCCAGGGAATCGCAGACCAGGCTGAACTGGTCGGCCGCGGGCTTGAGCTTGTTGCGGTCGCCGCCGGCCAGGGCGGACCAGGTCTCGGTGGCCGCGGCGATGCGCTTGCGCGCCTGGGCCAGGAGCGCCGGATCGTAGAGCCCGAAACGCGGCGTGGAATAGTCCACCGGCCGGAAGCGCTCGAGGCCGAAGGCCTGGCGCACGGCATGCAGCACGGACGGGCCGGGCGGCGGCGCGGCGGCATCGTCGGACACGGGCCGTGCCTGCGCGCAGAAGAAGAGCAGGTCCTGCACCAGGCGGTCGGCGACCGTGGGCTCGCCGCGGGCCAGCGTGGCGTACTGCATGAGCACGCGCGAGGCCACGCGCTTGACGTACACGTCCGGCGTGATGCGCCCCTGCGCCAGGGCCTCGAAGAAGCCGGCGCAGATCTTCCAGAAGGCACGCGCCTGGCGGTCGGACTGCCCGGCCACGAAGCCCAGGCAGATGTCCTGCATCTCGCGCGCGGCGGCCAGGTCGCCGGAGCGCACGATGCGCAGCACGGCGGCGTCGAGACGGCTGCGCGCCTCGGCACCGTATTCCAGGGGGGCGGCATCCACCACGAAGTCGGGCTCGCGGAACCGCCGCTCCACCGGCCAGAGGTCAGCGGGATGCACCCGTTCGGCGCCGGTCAGGGCCTGCGCGTCGCGGTATTGCGGGAACAGCGCCACCGGCGACACCTGCTTGCCCGCCAGCACGCTTTCCAGGTATTCCACCAGCGCGAAGCTCGCGCGCTCGATCACGGCGGCGGAATCCTGGCTGCAAAGGTCGGGCCGCTGCACGAATTTCTGCACGGCCGCCTCCATGGAGCGCAGCACGAGGGCCGGCGGCCCCATGCCCACCATCTCCAGCGCGCCGCTGGCCTGGTGCAGTTGCTGGCGCGCGATGCGCAGGGCTCCGGCGTCCAGCGAGGCGAGATCGGATCCGCGCGCGGCCTCGGCATCGCGCACGAAGCGGCGCATGGCCTTGACGGCGCCATCGAGCGACTTGCGCAACTCATCCAGCACCCAGGCCAGGGGCCCGAGATCCTGTTCTCCCTGGCTCCAATCCGCGGCCGGTGCGTTTGCGGCGTCAATAGGTGACATGAATTCGTCCCCGGCTCCGCGAGCCGTTTCGTTGATGCTAGCTGGCTGCAGGCCGGCCCGTCAGGCGATCTTGAAACGCGCCACGGACTGGCGGAGCTCCTCGGCCATGTGCGACAGCTCACGCACCTGCTGTGCCGTGGTGCGCGTGCCTTCGCCGGTCTGTTCGGTCACCGCGAAGATGTGCTGGATGTTGTCGGCCACGCCGTTGGCCAGTTCGGCCTCGCGGGAGGCGGACGAGGAAATCTGCTCGATCAGTTCGGCGAGGCGCCGCGACACGCGGTCGATCTCGGTCAGGGCCGTGCCGGCGGAGTCGGACAGGCGCGCACCTTCCACCACACCCTGCGTGGAGCGCTCCATGGCGGCCACCGCATCCTGCGTGTCGGTCTGAATGGCCTTCACCAGCGCCGAGATCTGGCGCGTGGCGTCGGCGGAGCGTTCGGCCAGGCGCTGCACTTCTTCCGCCACGACGGAGAAGCCGCGGCCCGCTTCGCCGGCCGACGCGGCCTGGATGGCGGCGTTCAGGGCCAGCACGTTCGTCTGCTCGGTAATGTCGGAAATCAGTTCGGTAATTTCACCGATCTCCTGCGACGATTCGCCCAGCCGCTTGATCCGCTTGGAGGTGTCCTGGATCTGGTCGCGGATGGAGTTCATGCCGCCGATGGCGTTCTGCACGGCCTGCAGGCCGGAGTCCGCGGCCTGGAGGGACTGGCGCGCCACCGCGGCCGATTCCTGCGCCTGCGCGGACACCTCGTTGATTCGGGTCGCCATGTCGAGCACCGAGCGGCCGGTTTCGCGGATCTCGCGCAGCTGTTCGGTGGAGGCCGCCAGCAGTTCGGTGGACGTGCTGTCCACCTGCGCCGTGGTCTGGGCCACGCGGGTGGCCGTGTTCTGCACGCTGCCCACCAGCTGGCGAAGTTCTTCCACCGTGTAGTTCACCGAGTCGGCGATGGCGCCCGTGATGTCTTCCGTCACGGTGGCTTCCTGTGTCAGGTCGCCCTCGGCGACGGACTGCAGTTCGTTCATGAGACGCAGAATGGCGGCCTGGTTGGCGTCGTTGACGCGCTTGGCCTCCTGCTCCTGGCGGCGGGCGTCGCGCTGCTGCATTTCGGCAGCGGCCTGGCGGGTGCGGCTGTCCATCAGCTGGACGCGGGAGATGCCCACGCCGCACAGCAGCACGAACAGGCCGGCGGCCACCAGGGCGGCCAGCTGCCCGGCGCCCAGGCCGGTCTGCTCGGAGAGCTTGGTCTGCAGGCCTTCCAGCTGGCGGCGCAGCGGTTCGCTGTCGGCAATGATGGCGGACTGCGCCTCGCGGGCGGACACCAGGCCCTGCAGGTTGCCGAGGATGGCGCCGGCCTGGGTACGGGTCTGGTCGTACACCTTGATCAGGCTCTCGAGCTGCTCGCGCGTCTGCGGATCGCGCGTGGCGGACAGGCGCATCTCGCTGCTGCCGTCGAGCATGCCCTGGGCGATCTCGCGGAAGGAGTTCAGGTCCTTGCCCAGCAGGAACACGGCCTCGGGGCTCACGCCCTCGGTGGTCTGGAACTCGTTGGCGGACTTGCCGATGCGCTGGGTCAGCATCACGAGCTGGCCGGCCGCGGAGATGTCCGTGGAGGGGGCGTTCTGCTGCAGCTTGAGCGAGGAGATCGTCTCGGCGATCTCCAGCAGGTCGGACGACTGGCGGTTGATGGTGCGCAGCGCATCGCCCACCTGCGTGAGGATCTTCTGCTGCCCCATCACGACGCCGGCATTGCGCTCCGCGCGCTCCATCAGCGGCGTGATGGCTTCCAGGTCGGGCTTGAACGGCTCGCCCAGGGCCTGCACGCGCAGGTCATCGTCACCGGACGACAGCGCGCGCACGTTGCGCACCAGCACGCCCGAGCTATCCACCACGTCGGGGAAGGCCTGCGGGCTGCCGACCAGCGCCTGCGAGACCGATTTCGCCAGCCGCTGGGACTGCATCAGGGCCTGGCCGGTGGCGGCGAGCTGCTGGGCGGAACGGTCCGCCTGCTTCAGCACCCAGCCGGCGATCAGCGCCAGCACCACCACGCCCACGGCCAACAGCGCCAGCAGCCGGCGCTGGTGTTCCGCCGCCGTCGCGCGGCCGAGCAGGGGCAGCGAGATCAGGTCCTCGTCGGCGACCTCGCCCTCCGGCGACGGCGGAAGGGCCGAAGGCTCCCCCTGCACGCTCTGCATGCCGTCCGACTGGTAGGAGGCGGCCGCGAGCGAGTCCTGGCCGGCAGAGGCATCTCCCGCGGTCTTGCGGGGGAAGAGTTTTGCAAACGGATTCACGACGGACATGATGGTTCGGCCTTCAGAGAGGGAGTGCGCTCAAGCGCTGATGCTGAGGAATGCGGGGTGTTGGGAGAGCGCCTGCAGGTTCAGCTCCTGCCACGGGGTCCCCTCGGCATCCAGGTAGGTGGTGCCGAAGTACGGGGGTGCGTCGGCACCCGGGGGCGAGGAGTCCACGAAGGCATCGGTGCCGCGCAGGCCCGAGAGGCGATCGACCAGCAGCGCCGCGTTCACATCCAGCGCGGCGTTCAGCACGAGCAGGCTGGCCTCGCCGAGCGCCTGCTCGGTGCGGGCGGTGGGCTGCCCCAGCAGGCCGGCCAGGTCCACCACGCCGATCAGCGATCCGCGCAGGTTGGCGACACCGAGGAACCAGCCCTGGGTGTACGGGACGGGCTGCACGCCCGTCCAGGGGAAGATCTCTCCGGACTGGCCCAGGGGAAGCAGGAAACGGCGGCCGGCCGACTCCACGGCCAGCCAGGAGGACACGGACGAGCCCTCGACCCGGGCGGCCTGCAATCGGGCCGCCAGCCGGGTCTGGAGTTCTCGGAGCGCTTCGCGATTGGCCATGGACGGGCGGCCGGGATCAGTTCAGCGCGTCGATCTTGGCCTGCAGCTCCGCAGGATCCACCGGCTTGGTGATGTAACCGCGCGCACCCTGGCGCATGCCCCACACCCGGTCGGTCTCCTGGTTCTTGCTCGTGCACATGATGATGGGCACGTCGGCGTACTGGGGATCGCGGCTGATGGCGCGCGTGAGCTGGAAACCGTTCTGGCCGGGCATGACCACGTCCATCAGGATGAGGTCGGGCTTTTCCTCGGCCAGGCGGCGGAAGGCCTCGTCGGCGTTCTCGGCGGTGCGCACCTGCATGCCCTTCTTCTGCAGCAGGTCGGTCAGGAACATCAGCTCGGTCTTCGAGTCGTCAACAACCAGAACTTTCTGGATGGGCATTACATCGCTCCTTGTTGGGCATTACCGAACTGCTGAACGGCTTTCAGCAGCTGGTCTTTGGTAAATGGTTTGGTGAGATATTCCTGGCAGCCCACCATGCGGCCGCGCGCCTTGTCGAATACGCCGTCTTTTGACGAGAGCATGACAACGGGCGTGTCCGCGAAACGCGCATTGCGCTTGATGATGGCGCAGGTCTGGTAGCCGTCGAGTTTCGGCATCAGGATGTCGCAGAAAATCAACTGGGGTTGATAATCGTTGACCTTCGCCAGGGCGTCGAAACCGTCGTCCGCCAGCAGGACCTCGTGGCCTCCCTGCTTGAGAAAGATCTCGGCACTCCGGCGGATGGTGTTGCTGTCGTCCACGACAAGCACCTTGAAGGTTGCGCCACTGGTCTGGGTCAATTTCGTCACCGCTGATGATGGTAAAAAACGACGCTTTTTGCCGGAGGCACGCTCAGATCTGGACCATTTCGAAGTCTTCCTTGCGTGCTCCGCATTCAGGACAGGTCCAATTCATGGGCACATCCTCCCAGCGGGTCTGGGGCGCTATTCCGTGCTCGGGCGAACCTGCGGCTTCGTCATATATCCAGCCGCAAATCAGGCACATCCAGGTTTTAGGGTCCGTCACAGCTTAAGGGGCCTTCACATAGAATGCAACGATTGTATCTAGACATCACCGCGGGACGCAGCTTCCGTGCCAACCGTTACGCTGGTGCGGCGCAATGACCACAGATTCCCCCTCCAAGCTCCCCTTCCCCCCTCCTCCGGCGCCGCCGACGACGACGGCGGGGTCCCCATCTGCGTGATGGCCTTCAACGCCAGCGACCCCAGCGGCGCGGGAGGCCTGACGGGCGACATCGCCACCATCGCCTCCGTGGGCGGGCATCCGGTGGCCGTCGTGACCGGCGCGTACGTGCGCGACACCGCGCAGGTGTTCGACCACTACGCCCTGGACGACGAGGCCGTGGCCGAGCAGGCCCGCAGCGTGCTCGAGGACCTGACCGTGCAGGCGATCAAGGTCGGCTTCGTCGGCAGCCCCGAGAACCTCAGCGCCATCGCCTCCATCGCGTCCGACTACGACGACGTGCCGGTGATCGCGTACATGCCCAACCTGTCGTGGTGGCGCGACGACCTCATCGACCAGTACCTCGACGCCTTCCAGGAACTGCTGCTGCCCCAGACCTCCGTGCTGGTGGGCAACTACAGCACGCTCTCGCGCTGGCTGCTGCCGGACTGGTCCAGCGACCGCAAGCCCTCCGCACGCGACCTGGCCATGGCCGCCTCCGAACTCGGGGTGCCCTACCTGCTGGTCACCGGCATTCCCGCGCCCGAGCAGCACGTCGAGAACGTGCTCACCTCGGCGCAGACCGTGCTCGGCACCACGCGCTTCGAGCTGTTCGACGCCACCTTCACCGGCGCCGGCGACACGCTGTCGGCGGCGCTCGCCGCGCTCGTGGCCAGCGGCAACGACCTCGCCGAAGCGGCCAGCGAAGCGCTCACCTACCTCGACCGCTGCCTGGACGCCGGCTTCCGGCCGGGCATGGGCCACATCCTGCCCGACCGGATGTTCTGGGCCCAGCCGGACGACGATGACGACGACGAAGACCCCGACGACGGCTCCGGGACCGATCCCACGTCCACCGACGGCTTCGTGATGCCTCCCCATGACACCCAGCACTGACCTCAACCTCCCCCTCTTCGAACGCGCCAAGGCGCTCATTCCCGGCGGCGTCAACTCGCCCGTGCGCGCCTTCCGCGCAGTGGGGGGCACGCCCCGCTTCGTGCAGCGAGCCCGGGGCGCCTACTTCTGGGACGCCAACGGCCAGCGCTTCATCGACTACATCGGCTCCTGGGGCCCCATGATCCTGGGCCACGGCCATCCGGCCGTGCTGGACGCGGTGCAGAAGGCCGCGCTCGACGGCTTCAGCTTCGGCGCGCCCACCGAGCGCGAGGTCGAACTGGCCGAGGAGATCCTCCGCCACGTGCCGTCCATGGAGATGATCCGCCTGGTCAGCTCCGGCACCGAGGCCGGCATGAGCGCCATCCGCCTCGCGCGCGGCGCCACGGGCCGCAGCAAGATCGTCAAGTTCAACGGCTGCTACCACGGCCATGCCGACGCGCTGCTGGTCAAGGCCGGCTCGGGCCTGGCCACCTTCGGCCACGCCACCAGCGCCGGGGTGCCGGCCGAGGTGGTGCAGCACACGCTGGTGCTCGAATACAACGACATCGCCCAGCTCGAGGAGGCCTTCGCGCTGCACGGCAGCGAGATCGCCGGGCTCATGATCGAGCCCATCGCCGGCAACATGAATTTCGTGCGCGCCAGCGTGCCCTTCATGCAGCGCTGCCGCGAGCTCTGCACGCAGCACGGCGCGCTGCTGGTGTTCGACGAGGTGATGACCGGCTTCCGCGTGGCGCTCGGCAGCGCGCAGAGCATCTATGCCCGCGACATCCCGGGCTTCAGGCCCGACATCACGGTGCTCGGCAAGGTGATCGGCGGCGGCATGCCGCTCGCGGCCTTCGGCGGACCGCGCGCGATCATGGAGCAGCTGGCCCCGCTCGGGCCGGTGTACCAGGCCGGCACGCTTTCGGGCAACCCGGTGGCCACCGCCTGCGGCCTCGCCACGCTGCGCGAGATCGCCCGCCCCGGCTTCTACGAAGCGCTGGGCGAACGCACCCGTGCCCTGGTCGGCGGGCTGGCCGACGCCGCGCGCGCGGAAGGCCTGCCCTTCAGCGCGGACAGCGAAGGCGGCATGTTCGGCTTCTTCCTGCTGCCCGAGCTGCCCCGGAACTATCCGACGGTGATGACCACGGACGGCGCGCGGTTCAACGCGCTCTTCCACGGGCTGCTGGACCGCGGCGTGTACATCGCGCCCGCGCTCTACGAGGCCGGCTTCGTGAGCAGCGCCCACAGCGCGCAGGACATCGACGACACCATCGCCGCGGCGCGCGAGGTGTTCCGCCTGGTCTCCGCAGGCTGACCCCGGTCGCTGCCGAAGCCCGCCCGGGTGGCGCTTCGGCAACACGGCCGCCGCTTCGCGTGGCGGCAGCGGCGTGCCGGTTCCGGAGCGCAGAGTGGATGCGACGCCATGCATCGGGCATGGCGAACAGGCGCTTCGGCGGCGCATTTCCGCGAGCATCCATGAACCCCATCGCCTTTCTTTCGCCCTCCCTGACCGCACGGCATGCCGCGGCATCGGACCAGGCCGCATCTGCCGCCCGGCACCAGGGCAGCCAGGCGCTGCAGCAATCCCTCGCCACCCTGCTCGAAGGCCTCCTCAAGCGCATGCGCGGCGGAGCCGCACCGTCGTCCCGCTCCCGCGGCAGCGCCGCGGGGCATGGCGCCGAAGCGGCGCATCCGACCTCGCACACCACGCAACGGGCCGCGGCGCACACCGATGCCAACCGCGCCGGCACGGCCCATGCCACGAAGCCGCCCACGAACATGCAGGTCGGCGCGCCGACGGGCACGGTGGAGGTGAACCGACCCATCGTCGTGAAGGCCGGCCAGACCTTCGACGGCCAGGGGCGACTCTTCAGCGCCGGGCCAGGGCTGAACGGCGGCGGCACGGCGGAGACGCACCTGCCGGTCTTCATCCTGGAGCCGGGCGCGTCCGTGAAGAACCTGCAGTTCAAGGGCGGCGACGGCATCCACCTGCTCGGCGACGCCAGGCTCGACAACGTGCACGGCCTGCAGACGGACGACGACTTCGTCACCGTGGACGGCGCGGAGAACCGGGCCGTGGATGCGCAGCGCGCCGGCTATTCCGCCAAGAGCATCCCTCCGGGCCCGGCCCGGGTGGAAATCACGAACTCGTCATTCCAGAACAGCCATGACAAGGCGATCCAGATCAACGGCGACGTGGACCTGAAGCTGCGCGGCATCTATGCGAACCAGATCGGGCAGCTGGCCGTCACGCGCGGCGGCTACCCGATCACCGCGCATGTGGACATCGCAGACTCCACCGCGCAGAACCTGAAATCCTTCCTCTTCCGCTTCGACTCCCGGCAATCCACCGTGCACATCGCCAACACCGACGTGGACGGGGGCCGCACGCCGGTGAACGTGATGGCGGGCAACCCCGCCAACGTGCAGGGCACGCACAGCGTGCGCCAGTCGATACAGACGGTCTGACTCCGGACCGCCTGGAATCTGCGCGGCCGGGCGCCGCGGCGGCCGGCTCTTAGTGGCGGAAGTGGCGCACGCCGCTGAACACCATGGCCACGCCGCGCTCGTCGGCCGCGTCGATCACTTCCTGGTCGCGCATGGAGCCGCCGGGCTGGATAACGCAGGTCGCGCCGGCGTCCACCACCACGTCCAGGCCGTCGCGGAACGGGAAGAAGGCGTCGCTCGCCACCACCGTGCCCTGCAGCGACAGCTTCGCGTGCTCGGCCTTGATGCTGGCGATGCGCGCGGAGTCGAGGCGGCTCATCTGGCCGGCGCCCACGCCCATGGTCATGCCGCCCTTGCAGAACACGATGGCGTTGCTCTTGACGTACTTGGCAACCTTCCAGGCGAACAGCAGGTCTTCCATCTCCTCGAGGGTGGGCTGCTTCTTCGTGACCACCTTCAGGTCCATCAGCGACAGCTCGTGGTTGTCGGCCGTCTGCAGCAGCATGCCGGAGCCGATGCGCTTGGCGTCCATGGCGTTGCGGCCGCGGCTCCAGGCCGTCGTGCCCTTGTGCTCCGGCAGCGCGATCTTCAGCAGGCGCACATTGGTCTTGGGCTTGAAGATCTCCAGCGCCTCGGGCGTGAACTCGGG
Source organism: Acidovorax sacchari (assembly GCF_042847045.1). Classification (NCBI taxonomy): domain Bacteria; kingdom Pseudomonadati; phylum Pseudomonadota; class Betaproteobacteria; order Burkholderiales; family Comamonadaceae; genus Acidovorax; species Acidovorax sacchari. The sequence continues at coordinate 980,597 of NZ_AP035783.1, read as the reverse complement.
CGCCATCAGCACCTCGACGAACTGCTTCACGACCAGTTGCGCAGCGGCTCCGTCCACCGGGCGGTTGAAGGCGATGATGCCGCCGAAGGCGCTGGTGGGATCGGTCTGGAAGGCCTTGCCGTAGGCATCGGCGGCGTCCAGGCCCACGGCCACGCCGCAGGGGTTGGCGTGCTTGACGATCACGCAGGCGGCGGCGTCGAAGCTCTTGACGCATTCCCACGCGGCATCGGCGTCGGCGATGTTGTTGTAGCTGAGTTCCTTGCCCTGCAGCTGCTCGCCCGTGACGATGGAGCCGGGCGCGGGATACAGGTCGCGGTAGAGGGCCGCCTGCTGGTGGCTGTTCTCGCCGTAGCGCAGGTCCTGCACCTTGACGAACTGGCCGTTGCTCTGGCCCGGGAAGGGGTTGCGCTCGGGCACATAGGCCTCGGACAGCTTCTCGGCCTCGAACGTGACGGAGGAGAGGTAGTCGCTGATCGCGCCGTCGTACTGGGCTATGCGGTTGAACGCGGCCACCGACAGCGCGAAGCGCAGTTGGTCGGACAGCCTGCCCGCGGCCTTCAGCTCGCCCAGCACGGCGTCGTACTGGTCGGCCGAGGTGACCACGCCCACGTCTTTCCAGTTCTTGGCAGCGCTGCGCACCATGGCGGGACCGCCGATGTCGATGTTCTCGATGGCGTCGGCCAGCGTGCAGCCGGCCTTGGCCACCGTGGCCTCGAAGGGGTAGAGGTTCACCACCAGCAGGTCGATGGTGTCGATGCCGTGCTCCTTCAGCGCGGCCATGTGTTCCGGCAGCTCGCGGCGTGCCAGCAGGCCGCCGTGCACCTTGGGGTGCAGCGTCTTCACGCGGCCGTCGAGCATCTCGGGGAACTGCGTCACCTCGGCCACTTCCGTGACGGGCAGGCCCTGCTCGGCCAGCAGCTTGGCGGTGCCGCCGGTGGACAGCAGGCGGATGCCCAGGGCGTGCAGCGCCCGGGCGAATTCGACGATGCCGGTCTTGTCGGAGACGGAGAGAAGTGCGTTCATGGTGGTGGGGAGGTTGTGGATTCGGTCGGTCAGAGCAGCTTGTGCTCCACGAGCTTCTTGCGCAGGGTGTTGCGGTTCAGCCCCAGCCATTCGGCGGCGCGGGACTGGTTGTTGTCGGCGTGGTTCATCACCACCTCCAGCAGCGGCTTCTCGACCAGGCGCACGAGCATGTCGTACATGCCGTCGGGGGTCTCGCCCCCGAGGTCGCGGAAATATCCCTGCAGGCTCTCGCGGACGCAGTCTTCGATGTTCTTGTTGCTCATGCGGGCAGTCCTTGTGGTTCCTGCGTGTCGTCGGTATCCGCGCCGGCCCCCTCGGGCGCCGCCGCGGGGAGGCGGTCCATGTGCCGGCCCAGCTCCTCGAAGAACAGCGCGACGGCCTCCCACTGGGCGGCGCAGTCGTCGATGGTGTTGATGTGCTGCCGGAACGCCTCGCCGCCGGGCAGCGCGCGCACGTACCAGGCGATGTGCTTGCGCGCGCTGCGCACGCCCGTGGCTTCGCCGTAGAGCGCGTAGTGGTCCTGCAGGTGGTCCAGCAGCAGGCGCCGCACCTCGGCCACCAGCGGCGGCGCCAGGTGCTCGCCCGTGGCGAGGTAGTGGCCGATCTCGCGGAAGATCCAGGGCCGGCCCTGGGCCGCGCGGCCGATCATGATCGCATCGGCGCCCGTGGCGGCCAGCACCGCCTTCGCCTTTTCCGGCGAGTCGATGTCGCCGTTGGCCACCACCGGCACGCGCACGGCGGCCTTCACGGCGGCGATGGTGTCGTACTCGGCATGGCCCTTGTAGCCCTGCTCGCGCGTGCGGCCATGCACCGTCAGCATCCGGATGCCCACGTCCTCGAACGCGCGCGCGAGCTGTACCGCGTTCCTGTGCTGCTGGCACCAGCCGGTGCGCATCTTGAGCGTGACGGGCACGTTGCGCGGTGCGCAGGCCTCGACCACGGCCTGCGCGATCTCCACGGCCAGCGCCTCGTTCTGCATCAGGGCCGAGCCCGCCCACTTGTTGCAGACCTTCTTGGCGGGGCAACCCATGTTGATGTCGATGATCTCGGCGCCCCGGTCGATGTTGTAGAGCGCGGCCTCGGACATCATGGCCGCGTCGGTGCCGGCGATCTGCACGGCGATCGGGCCGGGCTCGCCCTCGTGATTGGCGCGGCGCGAAGTCTTCAGGCTGTTCCACAGGTCCTTGCGCGAGGTCACCATCTCGCTCACGGCGTAGCCCGCGCCCAAGGCCTTGCAGAGCTGGCGGAACGGCCGGTCCGTCACCCCCGCCATGGGGGCGACGAAGAGGCGGTTCGCCAGGGGAATGTGGCCGATCTGCATGGCGCGCGGGAGTGCTGAAAAAACAGGCGGAAGAAAAAAGAGGCGGGATTGTACCTGCTTAAATTTTCAGCAAATGAAAAGCAGGGGACGCGGACCCGGGCATTGCCCGGCGCGCTCAGAAATAGCCGTGCGCCGGGACCTGCGGCTCGCCGGCCTCGGTCGGGGCGAAGGCCCCCACGGGCTCCTGCACCACCACCTGGTTGCGCCCGCCCTGCTTGGCCAGGTACATGGCGGTGTCGGCGCGCGAGAAGAACTCCAGCACGGATTCGCCCAGCACGTACTGCGTGACGCCGACCGAGACCGTGACGCGCCCGCGCAACGGCTCCTTCCAGTCGTGCGACTCCACCTGCGAGCGGATGCGCTCGCAGGTATTGAGCGCGGGCAGCAGGGGCGTGGCCGGGAAGATCAGCAGGAACTCCTCGCCGCCGTAGCGGCCGAAGAAATCGTCGCCGCGCACGATCTGCTGGGCCAGCTGCGAGAAGGTGCGCAGCACCTCGTCGCCGCTCAGATGGCCCATCTCATCGTTGATGCGCTTGAAATGGTCCAGGTCCACCACCGCCAGGCACAGCGGGATGCCGCTCTCGTCGGCCAGCTGCTTCTGCTCTTCCAGCGCGGCGAGGATCGAGCGGCGGTTCAGGCAGCCGAGCGCATCCAGGCGCGCGCTCTCCGCGATGGACTTCATCTCGCTGCTGGTCTTCTGCAGCAGCCGGTGCAGCAGCCGCACGCGGCCCATCAGCAGCACATAGGCCGGCAGGGCCAGCGCGAGCGCCACGAAATGCAGGGCCTCCAGGCGCAGCAGTACGCCGTCGGCGCGCTCGGCGTAGTGCAGCCCCATCACCAGGGCATAGCCGGCCAGGATGCCGCCGCACAGCAGCAGGGCCGTGCGGCGCGACAGCGTCAGCAGCCCGTACGACATGGCGACGAACAGGAACGGCGCCAGCGCGATCTGCGTGACGGGCTCCAGGTAGAAGACGAGCAGCAGGGTGGCCGCGGATGCCACCACGATGGGCAGGCGCAACTGCCGGTCGCGCATCCGCCCCGGCTCCGGCGCCTCGCCCGGGTGGCCGAAACGCATGTAGGCCGTGCCCAGCGCGATGCCGCAGGCGATCAGCGCCGCCACCATCAGCACCAGGGGCCCGGACACCATGCCCAGCGCATAGAACGCCAGCGTGCACACCAGATAGAGCCCGCACAGGAACACGGGCACCATCCGGCGGTAGGGCCGGCCCAGCCGGCGCTCGAGGATGCGCGCGGCCTGCAGGTCCGAGCCGCGGAACTGCGCGGATTCGTCGAATTCGGAAAAGGCCTCGCTCGGAGAGAACGCCTCCGTATTGGAAAAACGCTCCGGGCCGCGCGTTTGCAGCGATCCCCACAATTTGGCAAGACCCATAGCGACGGATGCCCTCTCCATGCCGCCAGGGAACCGCCTGGCGCTTGAACTGCTTGAAAGACGTTACGGCGGCGCACATCGCCTTACCGAATGTTACATGGTGACGGGCTGTGCAGGTAGAGCAGTTACGCTCCATGTGGGGGCGCAGCTTATCAAATCTTCCAAACGGCCTGCCCCGCCGCCTGCACGCAGGCTATGGCATGGGACGGCCCGCCACAGCGCGACGGCGTGCCGGGCTACAGCGCCGGCCCGCCACGGCCCCCTAAACTCGCGCCAGCTATGGAACTCTGGATGCAACACCTCATGGACCTGCTGGCGCTGCCCCAGTACGGTCTCAGCACGGTCTTCGTGGTGTCGTTCATCTCCGCAACGCTGCTGCCCCTGGGCTCGGAGCCGGCGGTGTTCGGCCTCATCCAGCTCAACCCGCAGATGTTCTGGCCCGCGATCCTCGTGGCGACCACGGGCAACACCCTGGGCGGCGCCGTCAGCTGGTGGATGGGCCTGGGCGCGCACAAGGCGGTGGACAAGGCCCGCGGCGAGCACACCAACGTGCGCGCCCTCGCCTGGCTGAAGCGCTTCGGCCCCAAGGCCTGCCTGCTGAGCTGGCTGCCCGTGGTGGGCGACCCGCTCTGCGCCGTAGCGGGCTGGCTGAAACTGCCGTTCTGGCCCTGCGTGGCCTACATGGCCGTGGGCAAGTTCCTGCGCTACCTGGCCATGACCGGGAGCCTGCTCTATCTCTGGCCCAAGGTCATGGTGCACTGAAGTGCGGCCACCCGCGCTAGGCCGGAGCCCTCAGGGCGCCGCTGCACGCCGGCGCAGCATGGTGCCTTCCAGCGTATAGAGCACCAGCGCCGCCCAGATCAGCACGAAGCCCGCCAGCCGCGCCGGCTGCACCTCCTCGCCGAACAGCCACACGCCCAGCGCGAACTGCAGGCTGGGCGAGATGTACTGCAGCACGCCCATCGTCGCCAGCGGGATGCGGCGCGCCCCTGCCGCGAACAGCAGCAGCGGGATGGCGGTGATCGGCCCGGCCGCGACCAGCCAGCCCAGCGTGGCCGCATCGGCATGCACCCAGGCAGCCTGCCCCGTCCAGCCCAGCCACGCGAGGCCGCCCACGGCCAGCGGCGCGAGCAAGGCCGTCTCCAGGGCCAGACCCTCCATGGCGCCCAGCACCGCAGTCTTGCGCAGCAGGCCGTAGAAGCCGAAGGTGAGGGCCAGCACCAGCGCGATCCAGGGCAGGCGGCCGGCCTGCACGGTGAGCCACAGCACGCCGGCCGCGGCCACGGCCAGCGCCACCCACTGCCCGGGGCGCGGGCGCTCGTGCAGGAAGGCATAGCCCATGGCCACGTTCACCAGCGGCAGGATGAAGTAGCCCAGGCTCGCATCCACCACGTGCTGGTTGTGTACCGCCCAGACATAGATCAGCCAGTTGGCCGACAGCAGCAGCGCCGAGAGCAGGAAGGCCGCGACCACCCGGGGCTGCCGGCGCAGCGCGGCCACCCAGGCGAGCTGCCGCCGCGCCGCCAGCACGATGGCCAGCAGCACCATCGACCAGAGCGTGCGGTGCAGCACCACCTCCAGCGCCGGCACCGAGGCCACCTGGTGGAAGTACACGGGAAAGATGCCCCACGCCACATAGGCGAGCGTGGCGTAGAGGATGCCGGTCTGCATGCGTCGATGCTAGCGCACGGCCCGGTGCAGCGCGCGCACCAGGTCCGACTGCGTGATGATGCCGACCAGCCGCCGCTCCTCGTCGATCACGGGGATGTGGTGGTGGCCGTCCTCCGTGAACAGCGGCACCAGTTCCAGCGCGGGGCGCTGTTCGCTCACCACGCGCACCTGACGGGTCATGATCTGGCCCACCACTTCCGGCTTGGTGGAATGCACAGCGCCCACGCGGCGCACCAGCGCGCGCAGCTGCTCGCCGATGCCGTGGTGCACGTCGAGGTCGATCTGGCGCATGAAGTCGGCCGTGGTGACGATGCCCACGATGCGGCGCGCGCGGTCCACCACCGGCAGTGCCTTAATGCGGCGGTGGCGCATCAGCGCCCAGGCCTCCTGCAGCCCTGTGCCGAACGCGGCCGTGACCGGCTCGCGGACATGATGTCGCCGCAGCGCAGCTGCCCGAAATTGCGGCGCCAGGCCTCGGCCTCGGCGTGGTGGAGCAGCGCCTCCAGGTCATCGCGGCAGACGTCCAGCACCTGGTTGTAGCGGGCCAATGCGGCATCCAGGTCCTCGGGGGTGAAGCGCCCCACAGCGCGCGCCTCCGTGGCGCTCGCGGGGGCGGGACGGACCTGCTGCGCGTGCGGGTAGCGCTTGCCCGTGGGCGCATGCCACGCCATGCCCGCCGCAACCAGCAGCAGGGAATTGGTCATCACGGGAAAGAACGCGAACTGCGGCGATGCGCCGTGCGCCATCACCACGAACAGCCCGCCGCCCCGCCCGGCGGATGCAGGCAGCGCAGCCGCACCATGAGCGCGATCGCCAGCGCCACGGCCAGGGCTACGCCAGCGGGCTCGCCGGCACGCCGAACACCAGGACTGCGCTCGCGCCGATCGGCGCGACCAGCCAGGGCGACATACCCCACTGGCCACCCACCCAGCGGCTGAGCAGGCCGGCCAGCAGCACGCCGAGCAGCGCGCCCAGGACCATGCGCAGGCGCTCTCGGCCGTCCACGTGCATGGGCGCGGGCCGGAGGGCGAGCGCCGCGCGGCGCAGGCGCACAGTCAGGCGGAGAGGCATGGGGTGGCGGGGACGTGCGCCGAAGTCCGGCGCGTTGTTCGGCGCAGGGACGGCGTGACGCCCCCCTCAAACGTCGGGTCGAAAGGCAAGTGCAAAAGGTCTCGCATTTGTACGAGTGCAGCGCAGCGTCGCTCAGTACACATCGCCTGCTCCGCACGATGCAGCGAGCATACCCAAGGGAGGAAATGGGCAAGGCCGTCTCGCCTGCCCGACAGACCGTTCGAGTACGCTGGGTACCAAATCGCTCCAGGGTTTCCAAACATCAAACGGGTAGACTCGAAACGATCCCAAACGACCTCCATACGAGGAAAAATGAATCCAGCAGAGGAAGGTGGCTCTTGAGCCTGGAAGGACAACTCCTCGACCAGAAATCCTTGCGAGCGGTCACCGGCAAGACGGCAGACTGGAGCGAAATCGCCAAGGATTGCATCGCCTTTGCCAATGCAACGGGTGGCCGCCTGCTGCTGGGAATAGAGGATGGCCAGAGCGAGCCTCCTGCCGACCAGCGTATCCCTTCAGACCTGCCTGACACACTTCGCCGCAAGCTGGCAGAGCGTACGGTCAACGTGACCGTATTGCCGGATGTCACCACCTCGCCCAATGGTGGTCAGTACGTCGAATTGCGCATCCCTCGCTCCATGGCCGTCGCATCCACCACGGATGGTCGCTACTTCCTGCGGGTGGCCGACCAGAGCAAGCCCGTGACGGGCGATGACGTGATGCGCCTGGCCAGTGAGCGTTCTGCACTGCCATGGGAAACACAAACCACCTTGCATGTTCGAAGCGCGGAGATGGATATCGCGAAGCGCGACAGGTTGCTGGCCGCCTTGCGCGCCTCGGATCGCGTCAAGCCCTCCGTCAAGGAGAAGTCTGACGACGAACTTCTTGATCACTATCAACTCGCTCGAGGGGCGGAACTCACCAACCTGGGCGTGCTCAGTCTTGGCCGCCAACATCATCGCGCCCAATTGACCACGGCACCAGTCATCCAGTTCATCAAGTACGACGAACATGGGCAGAAGGTGAACAAGCTGGTGTGGGACGACCACACGCAAAATCCGATGGAGTTGATCGAGGCGGTCTGGCAGGAAGTGCCTGACTTCCGCGAGCGCTACGAGCTACCCGATGGCCTGTATCGCCAGAACGTGCCCGCCTTCGATGAAATCGTGGTGCGCGAACTGCTGGTCAATGCCTTGGTACACCGCCCCTACACCCAGCGCGGCGACGTTTTCCTGAATCTGCATCCAGACCGGCTGGAAGTGGTCAACCCTGGGCCGCTGCCCCTGGGTGTCTCGCCAAGGAACATCTTGCACACCACGGTACGCCGTAACGAGCACTTGGCTCGCCTCTTCCATGACTTGAAACTGATGGAGCGGGAAGGCAGTGGCTTCGACAAAATCTTCGAGGTGTTGCTCTCGCAAGGTCGTCCAGCTCCCGAGTTGGTCGAGACACACGACCGCGTGCAAGTGACTGTGCGTCGCCGCATTCTCAAGCCCGAGGTCATCGACTTCATTGCCAGGGCGGATCAGACCTATCAGCTCACGCAGCGCGAGCGGATCGCATTAGGGCTGTTGGCGCAACACGACGCACTGACTGCCCGCGAACTAATCAACGCCCTGGATCTGTCATCGGTAGAGGCACTGCAGCCCTGGCTCAAGCGCCTGCTGGACTGGCAACTAGTGCAGAGCGCTGGGCGCACCCAGGCAACACGCTACTTTGTCGATCCGAATCTGCTGCGCAGCCTGCAGTTCAGCGGCGAAACCACCCTCAAACGCATCGAGCCGCACCGCTTGGCCGCGCTGATCATGGAGGATCTGCAGCGCTATCCTCGATCGGCTATTAGCGATATCCACCGGCGCGTCGGTGGTGAAATCCACGCCAAACAGGTCAAACGAGCCCTGGAGCAGTTGATCGGGCGCGGGGAAGTCCGCTTTGAGGGCAACAACCGCTGGCGGCGGTACTGGGCAGTGGCATGAGCGGTTTATCGGACAAATAGCGCCTTATCGTCGATAGGTGGGCGATACAAGTCGGACAATTCGCCGCCATCCATCATTGAATCAAGGACTTCTATCGACCACTGCCCCCTACTAGCGGACGCAGTGACCGAAATGGCTTGCTCGAATCAGACGTTGAACAGGAAGTTCATCACGTCCCCATCCTTGACGACGTACTCCTTGCCTTCCGCCCGCATCTTGCCCGCGTCCTTGGCGCCCTGCTCGCCCTTGAAGGCGATGAAGTCGTCGAAGGCGATGGTCTGGGCGCGGATGAAGCCGCGCTCGAAGTCGCCGTGGATCACGCCGGCGGCCTGGGGCGCGGTGGCGCCCACGGGCACGGTCCAGGCGCGCACTTCCTTCACGCCGGCGGTGAAGTAGGTCTGCAGGCCCAGCAGCTTGAAGCCGGCGCGGATCAGGCGGTTCAGGCCGGGTTCGTCCTGGCCCATCTCGGCCAGGAACATGTCGCGGTCCTCGTCGCTCATCTCGCTCATCTCGGATTCGATCTTGGCGCAGATGGCCACGACGGGCGCGTTCTGGGCAGCGGCGTATTCCTTCAGGCGGTCGAGCAGCGGGTTGTTCTCGAAGCCGTCCTCGGCCACGTTGCCCACGAACATCGCCGGCTTGGCGGTGATCAGGCAGAACTGCTTGAGCAGGGGTGCGTCTTCCTTGCTGACGGGCACCGTGCGCGCGGGCTTGCCCTGGTCGAGCGCGGCCTGGATGGGCGTGAGCAGCGAGACCAGCTTGGCGGCTTCCTTGTCGTTGCCGCTCTTGGCGGCCTTGCTGTAGCGGTTGAGGGCCTTCTCCACCGTGGCGAGGTCGGCCAGGCACAGCTCGGTCTGGATGACCTCGATGTCGGCGATCGGATCCACGCGGCCGGCCACGTGGATCACGTTCGGGTCCTCGAAGCAGCGCACCACGTTGACGATGGCGTCGGTTTCGCGGATGTGGGCCAGGAACTGGTTCCCCAGGCCTTCGCCCTTGGAGGCGCCCGCCACTAGGCCGGCGATGTCCACGAACTCGACGATGGCCGGCACGATGCGCTCGGGCGTGATGATGCCGGCCAGCTGCTGCAGGCGGGGATCGGGCACTTCCACCACGCCGGTGTTGGGCTCGATGGTGCAGAAGGGGTAGTTCTCGGCCGCGATGCCGGCCTTGGTCAGGGCGTTGAAGAGGGTGGACTTGCCGACGTTGGGCAGGCCCACGATGCCGCATTTCAGGCTCATGGCGGGGCTTTCAGGGTTCGGGGGAAAACCGGCGATTTTACCGGGCGGCCGTGTCCCTGCCGGCCCGCCCGCCCCGGAGGGTCAGTCGAAGCGCCAGTCGGCCGCGATGCGCTGGCCCACGCGCAGCACGCGGCCGGCCCCTTCGAGCACGATGGCGTTCATGCCGAAGGTGACGGCGCCGTTCACGCGGCGGTCCTGCCGGTAGGCGCGCAGGGTGTCGCCCACGTCCGGGGTGCTTTCGGCCGTGGCCGGGTCGATGTCGGGGATCGGGCAGCGCGTGCAGGGCTTGACCGGCCGCAGGCAGGCTTCGCCGCCTTCCGCGTCGACGTGCAGGGCATCGATGCGGTCCTCGTCGTGCGCCTCCACGCCGTCGATGACGATGTTGGCCCGGAAGCGTTCCATCGCGGCGGCCGGCGCGCCTGCCGTCTGCAGCCGCACGTTGAGTTCCTGCAGCGAGGCCTCGCTGGCCAGCAGCACGGGGTAGGCGTCGGCGAACTGGTTGGGCGCCTCCACCCCGTCCGTCCAGCGCAGGCTGGAGAGCCGGCGGTGGGCCGGATCGAAGCGCACCAGGCGGCAGGGCCGGTCCAGGCATTCCGAGAACCACCGCGCGGCCTCCTCGCCCGCGTCCCGGGCGGGCACGGCATCGTCCCAGACGCGCACCTGCGCCACCGGCCCTTCGGCCTGCAGGGCCACGCGCAGCACCGGCATGCCGGGCGCGTGCAGCGACAGCGCCTGCGCGTCCAGCTGCGGACGCACCAGGGCCATGCGCGGCACGGTGCGCTGGGTGAGGAATTCGCCCGCCGCATCGACCACCATCCAGGACCGGTCCCATTCCAGCCCCGTGGGCGTGAGCAGGGCCTCGGGCACGGCGATGGCCGCGCAGGACTTGACGGGGTGGATGAACAGGCGGGAGATGGTGCCGCCCAGGTCGCGGTCGGTGCGGAAGGTCACGCGGAGGTCTCCGGGTAGCGCGGTGGGAAAAGGGGAAGCGGCGATTGTGCCTTCGCACGGCAGAGCACGGGCCGGCTCCTACAATGGCCGCATGGCGCAAACCTTCGATGTCTGTATTCGCGGCGCTGGCGTGGTGGGCCGCGCGCTGTCCCTGCTTCTCGCGCGCGAGCGCCTGCGCGTGGCCCTGGTCCCGGGGCCGGCCCCGGCGGCCGAGGGCGCCGACGTGCGGGCCTACGCGCTCAACGCCGCCTCGCGCGCGCTGCTGGAATCCGTGCGCAGCTGGCCCGGCGCGGAACACGCCACGCCGGTGCTGCGCATGGACGTGCACGGCGACATGGGCGGCGAGGTCACCTTCGACGCGCAGCGCCATCCCGCCACCGAGGCGCTGGCCTGGATCATCGACGTGCCTGCGCTGGAATCCCGGCTGGCCGACGCCGTGCGCTTCCAGCCGCAGGTGGAGGTGGTCGATGCGCCCGTGCAGGCCGCGCTCACCGTGGTCTGCGAAGGCCGCGCGAGCCGCACGCGCGAGGAATTCGGGGTGCGCTACGCCGAAGTGCCGTACGGCCAGCACGCGGTGGCCACGCGGCTGCGCTGCGAGCGGCCCCACGGCCAGGTGGCGCGCCAGTGGTTCCTGCCCGACGGCATCCTGGCCTTCCTGCCCCTGGGGGGGCCGGAGGGGAACTCCGTGGCCGTGGTGTGGTCCGTACGGCAGGACGAGGCGCAGCGCCTCCTGGCCATGGAACCCTCCGATTTCGAACAACGCATCCGCTCCGCCAGCCTGGACACGCTGGGCGCCCTGACGCTGGACGCACCCCGGGCCGCGTGGCCGCTGCAGCAGGCGCAGGCCGACCGCTGGTGCGGGCCGATGCCGGCCGCCGCGGGCAGCGCCCCCGCGTCCGCGAAGGCGCCGGCCCGCAGCTGGGCGCTGGCGGGCGATGCGGCTCACACCGTGCATCCGCTGGCCGGCCAGGGGCTGAACCTGGGCCTCGCCGATGCCCTGGCCCTGGCCCGCGTGCTGCGCGAGCGCGATTACTGGCGCGGCGTGGCGGACCAGCGCCTGCTGCGCCGCTACGAGCGCGAGCGCAAGGCCGCGCTGCTGCCGATGGGCTGGGCCATGGACGGCCTGCAGCAGCTTTTCTCGCACCACGAGGGGCCCGTGCCCTGGCTGCGCAACTGGGGCATGCGCGGATTCGAGCGCAGCGGCCCCCTGAAGGACTGGGTGACGCGCCAGGCCATGGGCCTGGGCTGACGGCCCGCCCCCATCCCGGAATGCGGCGGCCGCCGTGCCGCCCATTCCCCAGAGATCCACGCATCACGAAGGAGCACCATGAAACTGATCCCCGCCCTGCTCGCCGGCGCCGCCGCGCTCACCCTCGGCCTCGGCGCCCACGCCCAGGAATCGGCGATCCGCAAGGCCCTGGGCAGCCGCATCCCGCAGTTGCAGAACATCGACGAGGTGCGCGCCACGCCCATGCAGGGCCTGTACGAAGTGCGCATCGGCACCGATGTGTTCTACACCGACGCCAAGGGCAACTACCTCATCCAGGGCGAACTGATCGACACCAAGGCACGCCGCAACCTCACCGAGGACCGCATCAACAAGCTCACGGCGGTGGATTTCGCCTCCCTGCCGTTCCAGGACGCGTTCACCATCGTGCGCGGCAACGGCCAGCGCAAGATCGCCGTGTTCGAGGACCCGAACTGCGGCTACTGCAAGCGCTTCGAGAAGGACCTGCAGAACGTGGACAACGTGACGGTCTATCTCTTCCTCTATCCCATCCTGAGCCCCGACTCGGCCGAGAAGTCGCGCAACATCTGGTGCTCCAAGGACCGCGCGGCGGCATGGCAGGACCACATGGTGCGCGACAAGACCACGCCGGCCGCGAGCTGCGACACGGCCGCCGTGCAGCGCAACCTGGCCTTCGGCAAGAAGCACAAGATCACCGGCACGCCCACGCTGATCTTCACCGACGGCTCGCGCGTGCCGGGCGCCATCGACGCGCGCGAGGTGGAAAAGCGCCTCGCCGACGCGGGCTCCGGCTCCGCGCCCGCCACGAACTGACCCTTTTCCCGCCCCTCCCGGATACCGCATGGCCGCCCACCGATCGCACGCCCCCGCCGTCCACTACCGCGTGGAAGCCGCGCAGTTGCACGCGCGCATCTACCACGTCACCCTCACGGTGGAGAGCCCCGCCGCGCAGCAGGAGCTGTCGCTGCCCGCGTGGATCCCCGGCAGCTACCTCGTGCGCGAGTTCGCGAAGAACCTGCAGAACCTGCGAGCGCGCCAGGACGGGCAGGAGGTGGCGCTCGTGCAGCGCAGCAAGAGCCTCTGGCAGGCCGCCTGCCGCGAAGGATCGCCGCTGGTGCTGACCTACGAGGTCAGCGCCTACGACAACTCGGTGCGCACGGCCTGGCTGGACTCGTCGCGCGGATTCTTCAACGGCACGAGCCTGTGCCTGCGCGTGCATGGCCGGGAGGACGCCCGCCACGACCTGGAGATCGTCGCCACGCCGGAGGTGTCGCACTGGTCCGTGGCCACGGGCCTCGCGGCGGAGAAGACCACGCGCGCGGGCTTCGGCACCTACCGCGCGGCCTCTTACGACGAGCTGGTGGACTGCCCGGTGGAAATGGGCCCCTTCTGGAGTGCCCGCTTCACCGCCTGCGGCGTGCCGCACCGCCTGGTCGTGGCCGGCGCGGCGCCCTCGTTCGACGGCGAGCGCCTGGTGGCCGACGCGCGCCGCATCTGCGAGGCCGGCATCCGCTTCTGGCATGGCGCCGGCAAGCCGCCCTATGCGCAGTACCTGTTCCTGCTCAACGTGGTGGACGACGGCTACGGCGGGCTGGAGCACCGCAACTCGACGGCCCTGGTCTGCAGCCGCCGCGACCTGCCCCGCCAGGGCGAGGCCAGGACGCCCGAGGGCTACACCACGCTGCTCGGGCTCATCAGCCACGAGCATTTCCACACCTGGAACGTCAAGCGCCTGCGCCCGGCCGAGCTGGCGCACTACGACTACACCCAGGAGAACTACACCCGCCTGCTGTGGTTCTTCGAGGGCTTCACCAGCTACTACGACGACCTGCTGCTGCGCCGCGCCGGGCTGATCGACGACGCCACCTACCTGCGCCTGGTCGCCAAGAACATCAACCAGGTGCTGCAGACGCCGGGGCGCCGGGTGCAGAGCGTGGCCGATGCCAGCTTCGACGCCTGGGTGAAGTACTACCGCCAGGACGAGAACACGCCGAACGCCACGGTGAGCTACTACACCAAGGGCGCGCTCGTCGGCCTGTGCCTGGACCTGGCGCTGCGCCGCGAGGGCCGCACCACGCTCGACGACGTGATGCGCGCGCTCTGGGACCGCTGCGATGCCGGCCCCATGTCGGAAGACGACCTGCTGGCGGTGCTAGAGGCCCTCTCGGGCCGCCCGTTCGCGCGCGAGATCGCCGAATGGGTGCACGGCACCGGCGACCTGCCCCTGGCGGAAATGCTGGCCGCGCACGGCGTGGCCCTGCGCGCGGAGGCGGCGCAGCCCGCGCAGCGGCTGGGCCTGCGGGTGTCCGAGGGCCCAGGCCTGCAGGTGAAGGTGGTGCTGCGCGGCGGCCTGGCCGAGGAAGCCGGCTTTTCCGCGGGCGACGAGTGGCTGGCCGTGGAGGCGCACGGAGAGACCTGGCGCGTGCAGCGGCTGGACGATGTCGCGCTCTACGCCGGCCGCGAGAAGCGCGTCACGGCGCTGGTGTCCCGCGACCGCCGCGTGCTGCGGCTGCCGCTGGCGCTGGAGCGCGAAGGCGGCGCGCCGGACGACACCGTCACGCTGGCGCTGGCGGACGCGCCCCTGGCGCGGCGCTGGCTGGATGGCCAGCCGGACACGGGCATGGCCGCCGGGTAGCCTGCGGGACGGGCGCGGAAGGCGGCCCTTGGGTATAGTCGTCCGCACCACAACGACATCCAGGAGATACCCCTTGGCCTACGAAGTCATCGAGGTCCGCACCGAGGCGGACAAGGTCGGCGTCATCACGCTGAACCGCCCCAAGCAGCTCAACGCGCTCAACGACCAGCTCATGGACGAGCTGGGCGACGCGCTGGCCGCCTTCGATGCCGACGAGCGCATCGGCTGCATCATCCTCACCGGCAGCGAGAAGGCCTTCGCGGCGGGCGCGGACATCGGCGCCATGGCCAAGTACGGCTTCGCCGACGCCTACAAGGGCGACTACATCACGCGCAACTGGGAGCGCATCCGCTCCATCCGCAAGCCCGTGATCGCGGCCGTGAGCGGCTTTGCGCTGGGCGGCGGCTGCGAGCTGGCGATGATGTGCGACTTCATCATCGCGGCCGACAACGCGAAGTTCGGCCAGCCGGAGATCAAGCTCGGCGTCATTCCCGGCGCGGGCGGCACCCAGCGCCTGCCGCGCGCCGTGGGCAAGTCCAAGGCCATGGACATGGCCCTCACCGCCCGCATGATGGATGCCCAGGAGGCCGAGCGCGCCGGCCTGGTGAGCCGCGTCGTGCCCTACGACAAGCTCATGGACGAAGCCCTGGGCGCGGCCCTGGTGATCGCCGGCTTCTCGCAGGTGGCCGTCATGGCGGCCAAGGAAACCGTCAACCGCGCCTTCGAGGGCACGCTCTCCGACGGCCTCATGTACGAACGCCGCCTGTTCCACGCGCTGTTCGCCACGCAGGACCAGAAGGAAGGCATGGCCGCCTTCCTGGAAAAGCGCCCGGCGGCCTTCACGCACCGCTGAGCCTCCATCCGCGCCACCGGCCGCTTTGGGGGCTCCGGCGCGCGCCCATCTCGTCGCGTGATACCCCCATGAGCCCGCCCCGCTGCACCGGGGGCGGGCTTCTTCCTAGAGTTCGGGTCATCCGGCCAGCCTCCGCCCGGCCGGCCCAATACCAGGAAGAGACACCCCACGATGCAACCCGACGTGCTCGTCATCGGCGGCGGCAATGCCGCGCTGTGCGCCGCGCTGATGGCGCGAGAGGCCGGCGCCAGCGTGCTGCTGCTGGAAGCCGCGCCGCGCGCCTGGCGCGGCGGTAATTCGGCCCACACCCGCAACCTGCGCTGCATGCACGATGCACCGCAGGACGTGCTGGTCGATGCCTATCCCGAAGAAGAGTTCTGGCAGGACCTGCTCAAGGTCACGGGCGGGCTCACCAGCGAGCGGCTGGCGCGGCTGGTGGTGCGCCACTCGGCCCATTGCAGGCCCTGGATGCGCCGCCACGGCGTGCATTTCCAGCCGCCGCTGTCGGGGGCGTTGCACGTAGCGCGCACCAACGCGTTCTTCATGGGTGGCGGCAAGGCCCTGGTGAACGCCTATTACCGCAGTGCCGAGGCGCTGGGCGTGCGGGTGCGCTACGAAGCGCCCGTGGAGCGCATCGAGATCGACGGCGGGCACTTCGTCGCTGCGCACCTGCAGGGCGGCGAGAGCATCGCGGCACGGGCCTGCGTGCTCGCGGCCGGCGGCTTTGAATCCAACCGCGACTGGCTGCGCGAGGCCTGGGGCCGCAACGCGCGTGGCGAGTGGCCTTCGGACAACTTCCTGATCCGCGGGACGGCCTACAACCAGGGCGTGCTGCTGCGCCACCTGCTGGAGGACCACGGCGCCGACCGCATCGGCGACCCGACGCAGGCCCACATGGTGGCCATCGACGCGCGCGCGCCGCTGTACGACGGCGGCATCTGCACGCGCATCGACTGCGTTTCGCTGGGCGTGGTGGTCAACCGCGATGCCGAGCGCTTCTACGACGAGGGCGAGGACTTCTGGCCCAAGCGTTATGCCATCTGGGGGCGCCTGGTGGCGCAGCAGCCGGGGCAGATCGGCTACTCGATCATCGACAGCAAGGCCGTGGGCCGCTTCATGCCGCCGGTGTTTCCCGGCACGCGGGCCGACAGCCTGCCCGGGCTGGCGCAGAAGCTGGGGCTGGACGTGGACGCGTTCCTGCGCACGCTGGACGCCTACAACGCCGCCTGCCGCGTGGGCAGCTTCGACCACACGGCGCTGGACGACTGCCGCACCGAGGGCCTGGCGCCGCCCAAGACGCACTGGGCCCGCCCCATCGACACGGCGCCGTTCTACGGCTACGCGCTCAAGCCGGGCGTGACCTTCACCTACCTCGGCCTGGAAACCGACGATACCGCGGCCGTGCGCTTCGGCGGCGCGGCCAGTCCCAACCTGTTCGTGGCCGGCGAAATGATGGCCGGCAACGTACTGGGCAAGGGTTACACGGCCGGCGTGGGCATGAGCATCGGCACGGCCTTCGGCCGCATCGCCGGCGTCAACGCCGCCCTGGCATCGCGGCGGGCCACCGCCCGATCGCTGTCTGCGCTGGTCGCCATGGACCATGGAGCACACCCCCATGCAATCGCTTGAAGCCCTCGCGCGCGACGCCCAGGCCCTGGCCAGGGGCGAGCCCGTTGCCGTCGCCGTCGCCCCCACGTCCGCATCCGCCCCACCCGCCGCATCCGCCGGCCCTGCGCCGGCGCTCACCGCGGCGGAGGCCGAGGTGGCGCGCCAACTGCAGATCTGCAATGCCTGCCGCTACTGCGAGGGCTTTTGCGCCGTGTTCCCGGCCATGACGCGGAGGCTGGAGTTTCCGAAGGCGGACGTGCATTTCCTGGCCAACCTGTGCCACAACTGCGGTGCCTGCCTGCACGCCTGCCAGTACGCGCCGCCGCACGCATTCGCGGTGAACGTCCCGCAGGCCATGGCCACCGTGCGCGGCCAGACCTACCACGACTACGCATGGCCGCCCGGCCTGGGGCGGCTCTACCGCCACAACGGCCTGGCGCTGTCGCTGGCCCTGGCAGGCGGGCTGGCGCTGTTCCTGCTGCTGGCCGTGGCGTCGAAGGGCACGCTCTGGAGTGCGCCGGGCAGCGACTTCTACGCCATCTTCCCGCACCACCTGCTGGTGGGCCTGTTCGCCCCGGTGTTCCTGTTCGCCGTGCTGGCGCTGGGCCTGGGCGTGCGCCGCTTCTGGCGCGACGTGGCGCCGGCCACCAGTGGCGCGCCCCTGTCGCCGCCGGCCACGGCCGAGGCGGCGGATGCGGTGCTGCGGCTCAAATACCTGGACGGCGGCCACGGCCAGGGCTGCAACAACGAGGACGACGCCTACACCCAGGCCCGCCGCCGCTGCCACCACCTCACCTTCTACGGCTTCCTGCTGTGCTTTGCCGCCACCGGCGTGGCCACGCTCTACCACTATGCGCTGGGCCTGCCCGCGCCCTACGACCTGCCCAGCCTGCCCAAGCTGCTGGGCGTGCCGGGCGGCATCGGCCTGGCGCTGGGCACCGCTGGACTGTGGCGCCTGCACCTGCGGCGCCATCCGTTGCAGGGCGACGCCGCGCAAAAGCCCATGGACCGCGGCTTCATCGCCCTGCTGTTCCTGACCGCCACCAGCGGCCTGGCGCTGTGGCTGGCGCGCGGCACGCCGGCCCTGGCCCTGCTGCTGTGCCTGCACCTGGGCGCGGTGATGGCGCTGTTCGCCACGCTGCCCTACGGCAAGTTCGCCCACGGCATCTTCCGTACGGCGGCGCTGCTGCGCCACGCGGTGGAAAAGCGCCAGCCCTCGCCCATCGCGCCGGGCGCGGACTGATCCCAAAAACACAAGGAGACCTGCGATGAACCGACGACAACCCCTGCGCGCCCTGGCGCTGGCCGCATCCGCCTGCGTGGCCGGACTGGCGGGCTTCACGGGCGCAGCCGCCCAGGCCCAGGACTTTCCCCCGAAGAGGCCGGTGACGCTGGTCGTCGGCTTCGCGCCCGGCGGCGCGGCCGATGCGGCGGCACGCCTGATCGCGAAGAAGCTGGGCGAGAACATCGGCCAGTCCGTGGTGGTGGACAACAAGGGCGGAGCGGGCGGCAACATCGCCCACCAGCAGGTGGCCGGCGCCGCGGCGGACGGCTCGGTGCTGCTGTTCGGCTCCGTCGGGCCGCTGACCATCGCGCCCCACCTGATGAAGCTGAACTACGACCCGTTCAGGGACCTGGCGCCGATCTCCGGCGGTGTGTATTTTCCGAACGTGCTGGTCGTGCACAAGGGCCTGGGCGTGAAGACGCTGGCGGAGTTCGTGCAGCTCTCCAAAGCGAAGCCGGGCAGCGTGGACTACGCCTCCACCGGGGCCGGCTCCGCCTCGCACCTCGCGGGCGAGCTGTTCAACCAGCGCGCCGGCATCGACATGGTGCACGTGCCCTACAAGGGCGGCGCGCCCGCGCTGCAGGACCTGCTGGGCGAGCGCGTGGCCTCGTATTTCTCGGCCCCGCCCACGGCGCTGCCGCACATCGAATCGGGCAGGCTCGTCCCCCTGGCCACCACGGGACTGGCGCGGCCGGCCTACATGCCCGACGTGCCCACGGTGGCCGAGGCCGGCTACCCGGGCTTCGAGGCCCTGAACTGGTATGCCTTCGTCGCGCCGGGCAGGACGCCGGCGCCGGTGCTCGACGCCTGGAACCGCGAGATCGTCAAGGTACTGAACGACCCGGGCGTCCACGAGGCCCTGCAAAAGCACGGCCTGACGCCGCAGCCCACCAGCCGCGCCGCGTTCGCGGCATTTATGCGCAAGGAATACGACCAGTGGGGCGCCATCGCCCGGGCACGCAAGCTGACGGCCGACTGAGTCTGCGGCGCCGCCGCCGGACCTCCTGCGCCCTACGACAATCACGCCATGGAACTGCGCCAGCTGCGTTACTTCGTCCGCATCGTCGAGGCCGGCTCGATGAGCCGCGCCGCCCTGGAACTGGACATGGTGCAGTCGGCGCTGAGCCAGCAGGTCTCGCGCCTGGAAAGCGAACTGGCCACGCGGCTCCTGCAGCGCACGCCGCAGGGTGTGACCCCCACCGAGGCAGGCCTGGCCTTCTTCCACGAGGCCAAGCTGGCACTGCGCCACGCGGAGCAGGCCGTGCGCTCGGCGCAGCATGCGCGGCTGTCGGGCAGCGTCAGCATCGGCCTCGCGCCCACCACTTCGGCACTGCTGGGCCTGCCGCTGATGCTGGCGATGCGGCAGCGCTATCCGGAAGTGCGGCTGCACATGGTCGAGGGCATGTCCGGCCACCTCGCGGCCATGCTGCGCGCGCGCGAGCTGGACATCGCCGTGCTGTTCGGCCACCGGCCGGACGCCCTGGCCCTGCACCGGCCGGCCAGCGGCGCGGGACGCGGCTGGCAGGTGCTGCCGCTGATGGAGGAAGCCCTGTTCCTGATCCGCTCGGTGGCCCAGCCCGCCCTGCCGGCGCAGCTGGACATCGAGGCCCTGCGGGACGAGCCGCTGATCCTGCCCACGGGTCCGCACGGGCTGCGCAGCGCCATCGATGCGGCCTTCGACCACGCCGGCATCGCTCCGAAGGTGGCGCTGGAGGTCGATTCGCTGGCCATGGTCATGGCCGCGGTGGATGCGGGCCTGGGCTCCACCCTGCAGCCCTGGGCCGCGCTGGGCCGCTATCCCGATGCCGACAGGCGCTTCCGGCACGCGCGCCTGGACGCCCCGGTGGCGCGCCGCGTCAACCTGTTGTGCAGCCTGGCCGACGACGAACTGCCGCCGGCGGTGCTGGCAGCACGCGGCGTGGTGCGCGACTGCGTGCGCAGCCTGATCGGCGAGGGCCGCTGGGCCGGAGCGACGCTGTCTGGCTGAACGCGGGGCGCGCGCCCGCGGGCAACGGTTCACCTCGCCGCCGCGATGTCCCCATTCTTGATGAGCCGCGCACGCAGGATGTTGCGGCTGATGCCCAGCAGGCGCGCAGCCTGCACCTGGTTGCGGTGGCAGAACTCGAAGGCGGCGCGCACCACGGTTTCCTCGATGCGCTCGTACAGCTGGTCGCCCTGCTGCTGGAACAGGCCGGACAGCGCCGCTTCCAGCGCCTGCAGCGGCGTCGCGTCCGCCGGCGTGTCGCTCCCGGGGCGGCGCTGCAGGCCCAGCGACGACAGCTGCAGGTCCTCGGCCAGGAGCACGCCGCGGCGGCAGATCAGCAGGCCGTGGTGGATCACGTTCTCCAGCTCTCGGATGTTGCCGGGCCAGTCGTGGGCGAGCAGCTTGCGCTCCGCGCCGGCATCGAGCCGCACGGCGCCGTAGCCCAGGCGGTGCCGGTATTCGTCGATGAAATGGCGCGCCAGCGGCAGGATGTCGCCCGGCCGCTCGCGCAGCGTGGGCAGCGCCAGGTTCACCACGTGCAGCCGGTAGAACAGGTCCTCGCGGAAATTCCCCGCGGCCACCGCATCCTGCAGGCGCACGTTGGTGGCCGCCACCACGCGCACGTCCACCGGCAGGCTCCTGCGCGCGCCCAGCCGCACCACCTCGCGTTCCTGCAGCACCCGCAGCAGCTTGACCTGGATGGACAGCGGCAGGTCGCCCACCTCGTCCAGGAACAGCGTGCCGCCGTTGGCGGCCTCGAACCATCCGGCCTTGGCGGTGAAGGCGCCGGTGAAGGCGCCCTTTTCGTGGCCGAACAGCTCGCTTTCCACCAGCGTCTCGGAGAGCGCGCCGCAGTTGACGGCCACGAAAGGCCCTTCGCGCCGCGCGCTCAGCGCATGCACGTGGCGCGCGATCAGTTCCTTGCCGGTGCCGGTCTCGCCCAGGATGAGCACGTTGGCATCGCTGGGCGCCACGAGGCGGATGCGCTCGAGCAGCGCCAGCGAGCGCGGATCCTCGAACACCTGCGCGGTGGCGCGGATCGAGGTGGGCATGGCGCGGGCGCCGGGCAGCGTGAGCAGCGGTGGCGTCTCCCGGTGCCGGGCCGGTGCGTCGCCGTCTTCGGGAAAGGCGGTATGGAAGTGCAGGGAGGACATGGCGGTCAGGAGTAGAAGCTGGGATCGGGATGGCGCTGCTGCAGGGCCCACTCCCCGAGTTCGCGCAGCTTGTAGGCCAGCGGGTCGTGCAGCGTGTGGGTGCGCAGGTTGCGCCAGTGGCGGTCCAGGCGCAGCCCGCCGTGCGTGGCGCGTGCGCCGGCCACGTCGAACATGCGGGTACAGAGGTCCAGGCCGGTGCGCGTGGCCGCCACCTTGGCGGTCGCCACGGCCACGGCCACGTCGCCCCGCTCGGCGGCCGTGAGTTGCCCATCCCGCGCCCAGGCGGCGTCGAAGCGTTCGGCGGCGCGGTCCAGCAGCACGCGCACGCTCTCCAGCCCCACCCAGAAGTCTCCGTAGTGGCCCAGCACATAGGGGTCGTCCATCGCGCGCGCCACGCCCGAGCTGCGCCAGGGCCGGGCCTCGTGGAGCGTGTAGTGGCGCGCGTCCTGGAAGGCACCCTCGGCGATGCCGAGGTAGATGCTGGCGAGCACGAGCTGCGCCAGCAGGGGCCGCAGGCAGGCGAAGGGCGTCGCCAGCGGACCGGGGTCGGCCAGGATCTCGTGCGGCTCCACCCGCACGCGCTCGAAGACCACGCTGCCGCTGTCCGTCTGGCGCTGGCCGATGCTGTTCCAGTCCGGTGCCACGGAGATGCCGGTGCGCCCCGTGGGCAGCGCCGCCACGACGAGATCGCCCGAATCCGCGTCGCGCGCGGAGGCGACCAGCATCTCGGAATCGAGCGCGCCCGAGCAGAAGCTCTTGCGGCCCGAGAACTCGCTCCAGCCGCCCTGGCGCGTGCGCTGCGTGCGGTCGTCCAGCGGGTTGAGGGCATTGCCCCAGAACCACCGCAGGCGCGCCGTCTGCCGGAACCAGGGCTCCCACTGGCGCGGCTGGGAGAACAGGCGCACCGTGGCCAGCATGAGGTGGTGGAAGCCCAGCAGGTGGGCGAGCGACGAATCGGCGCGCGCCAGGATGCGCACCACCTCCAGCGTATCGCGCCAGCCCGCCCCGCCGCCGCCCTGCGCGGCCGGAATGCTCATCGCCAGCAGGCCGCTGTCGCGCAGCGCGTCGCGCTCCGCCTTGGGCGTGCCGCCGCGCTCGTCGCGCTCGGCCGCCGTCCGGGCGAACTGCTCCGCCAACTGCCGCGCCACCACGTCGGACGCAGGCGCGGCGGCGGCCGCGTCCCCGCCATCGGCGGCAGGGTCGTGCACTGGCATCGTCGCAAGGCTCATGTCGGGCTCTTTCCTCGGTAAGGGTCCCGCCGCGCCGCCGGGAAGGCCGCGGCGCGTGCGGGAAGGACGAAAACTGCTGCCTGGACAGCAATTCTGGGAATCCGGACGCCCCGCGGCAAATAAGGATTCCAAGCATCGATAGACGTTTTGCGGCTGCAGCAGCAACTGCGCCCTGGCGGACACTGCCGCAGCAGCCCGGCGGGGCGGTTGCTGATTGCGCAGCAGCCGCCCCGCTCCGCCTCCCCCGGGCGGCGATGGCACGGACCCTGCGATGCCGGCTGTTCCACTTCACCACGGACACGAAAGGACCCCCACCATGAAGCATTTCGCAGCCGAAGCGCACCGGGACTGGCACGGTGCCCGGGACCGCATGGCCGAATCCCTCGCCGCCACGGCCATCGAGCGCGACCAGGCCGGGGGCGTGCCGCTGCACGAGCGCCGCCTGCTGCGAGAGAGCGGACTGCTGGCCCTCTCCGTTCCCGCCGCCCTGGGTGGCGCGGGGGCCTCCTGGAGCGATGTACTGGGCGTGGTGCGCCACTTCGCGCGCGTGGACAGCGCGGTCGCCCACGTGTTCGGCTTCCACCACCTGCTGCTGGCCACGGCGCAGCTCTTCGGCCGGCCGGCGCAGTGGCAGCCCTGGCTCGAATCCACCGTGGCGCGGCAATGGTTCTGGGGCAATGCGCTCAACCCGCTGGACCGGGGCACCGTGGCCACGCAGCAACCGGACGGATCATGGTCGTTCCATGGCCGCAAGAGCTTCTGCTCGGGCGCGGGCGATTCCGACATGCTGCTCGCCTCCGCATTCGACCCCACGGGCCGGATGCTGATCGCCGTGGTGCCGACCACCCGGGAAGGGATCCAGGTGCAGGGCGACTGGGACAACATCGGCCAGCGCCAGACGGACAGCGGCAGCGTGGTCTTCGACCAGGTGCGCGTGCAGGCGCATGAGCTGCTCACCGACCCGGGTCCCCTGTCCTCCCCCTTCGCGGCGCTGCGCCCGCTGCTCGCTCAGCTGGTGCTGGCCCACGTGTACCTGGGGCTGGGCGAAGGCGCGCTGGCCGAAGCGCGCGGCTTCACGCTGCAGCATGCGCGCCCATGGCATGCCTCCGGCGTGGACCAGGCGGGCGAAGACCCGTACCTGCTGGGCCATTACGGCGACTTCTGGCTGGCCCTCGAAGGTGCGCGCCTGCTGGCGGACCGCGCGGCCGCGCTGTTCGACGCAGCCTGGTCCGAAGGGCTGGCGCTCCCGCCCCAGGCGCGCGGCGACGTGGCCGTGGCCGTGGCGGCCGCCAAGGTGGCCGCGGGCCGCGCCGCGCTCGATGTGGCGCACCGGCTGTTCGAGGTGACCGGCCCGCGCGCCACCACGGCCGCCCTGCGCATGGACCGCTTCTGGCGCAACCTGCGGGTACACACGCTGCACGACCCGGTGGACTACAAGCGCCGCGAACTGGGCCGGTGGGCCCTGCACGGGCAGCGGCCCGAGCCCTCCTTCTATTCGTGATCCGCTGCTGCGGGAAACGCATATGCATGCACGTTTCCCGGTGGACTGCTGATCCTGCAGCAACGCGACAGCAGCGTGCTGTGCAGCACACACCCGTTGCGTGACAGCGGATTCGCAAGCCATTGATTCCAAAGGAAAAAATCTCTGGCACGCAAGCTGCTGAAGACAGGACGGACACCGCGCCGCGGTGCCGCCCCCTTCATCGCAACGAATGGATCACCATGGCCCGAACCCTGAATCTCGTCGCCGTCTCCGGCAGCCTCCAGCGCCCCTCGCGCACCCTCGCGCTCGTTGAACACCTCGTCGAGAGGATCGGCGACGCCGTCCCGGTCCGCGTGCGCACCATCGAACTCGGCGCCGTCGGTCCCCGCCTGGCGGGCGCCCTCTACCGCAACCAGCTGCCGCCCGAGGTGGAGGCCGACATCGCCGCCGTCGAACAGGCGGACGTGCTCGTGGTGGGCAGCCCGGTGTACCGGGCCACGTACTCCGGCCTGTTCAAGCACTTCTTCGATTTCGTGCACCACGAGGCCCTGGTGGATGTGCCGGTGCTGCTGGCCGCCACGGGCGGCAGCGAGCGCCACGCCCTGGTGATCGACCACCAGTTGCGCCCGCTGTTCAGCTTCTTCCAGGCCCGCACCCTGCCCCTGGGCGTGTACGGCACCGACAAGGATTTCACCGACTACCGCATCACCGACCCGGCCCTGCTGGCACGCGCCGACCTGGCCGTGGAACGCGCCCTGCCGCTGCTGCGCGCAGGGCGGGAAGCCTCCACGCCCGTGCGCCCCGCGCTGGCCGCCGTGGCCTGAGGGCCGGCCCGCGCCGCCCACCCGCAACGCATCCCGCACGCCTTCCTCCATCCCACCCAAGGAGCCTTCACCATGAGCACATCCCGCAACGAACCCGTCAAATTCGCCTACTGGGTGCCGAACGTCAGCGGCGGCCTGGTCGTGAGCACCATCGAGCAGCGCACCGACTGGAGCCTGGAATACAACCAGCGGCTGGCGGTGGCGGCGGAAAAGGCCGGCTTCGAATACGCCCTGAGCCAGATCCGTTTCACGGCAGGCTACGGGGCGGAGCACCAGCACGAGTCCGTGTCGTTCAGCCAGGCGCTGCTGCACGCGACCACGCGACTGAAGGTGCTGGCGGCCATCCTGCCGGGGCCGTGGAACCCCGCGGTGGTGGCCAAGCAGATCGCCACCATCGACCACATCTCGGGCGGCCGCATCGGCATCAACGTGGTGAGCGGCTGGTTCAAGGGCGAGTTCCAGGCCATCGGCGAGCCGTGGCTGGAGCACGACGAGCGCTACCGCCGCTCCAACGAATTCATCCGCGCGCTCAAGGGCATCTGGACGCAGGACCACTTCACCTTCAAGGGCGACTTCTACCGCTTCAACGACTACACGCTCAGTCCCAAGCCGCTGCAGAAGCCCCATCCGGAGATCTTCCAGGGCGGCAGCTCGCGCGCCGCGCGCGACAACGCGGCCAGCGTGTCCGACTGGTACTTCACCAACGGCAACACGCCCGAGGGGCTCAAGGCCCAGATCGACGACATCCAGGCCAAGGCCCGCGTCAACGGCCACACCGTGCGCATCGGGGTCAACGCCTTCGTGATCGCCCGCGATACCGAGGAAGAGGCGCAGGCCGTGCTGCAGGACATCATCCGTCATGCGCACGTGGAAGCGGTGCATGCCTTCGGGGATGCCGTGAAGCAGGCTGGCCGCGCCTCGCCGGAAGGCGAAGGCAACTGGGCGAAGTCCACCTTCGAGGACCTCGTGCAATACAACGACGGCTTCCGCACCAACCTGATCGGCACGCCGCAGCAGATCGCCGAGCGCATCGTCGCGCTCAAGGCCATCGGCGTGGACCTGGTGCTGACCGGTTTCCTGCACTTCATCGAAGAGGTGGAGTACTTCGGCCGCAAGGTGCTGCCGCTGGTGCGCGAGCTGGAAGCACGCCAGGCCGCGGAGGCATCGCAGCCGCACACGCAGCCCGCACTGGAGGCGGCGGAGGCCTGAGCTCCGCCCACCCGCACGAACGGAACATTCCGCGCCCGACACACCATGGCAACGCCCACCCCGCTTCCCGTGCTGCAGCTGCGGCACGTCGCCCTCTCCTTCGGCGGCGTGCAGGCGCTGTCGGACATCGACCTCGACATCGCCCCCGCCGAGATCCGCGCCGTGATCGGCCCCAACGGGGCCGGCAAGAGCTCGCTGGTCAACGTGGTGTGCGGCCTGTACCGCCCCGACAGCGGCCGCGTGCGGCTGGGCGCGGAGGAGTTCGCGCATGTGCCCACGCAGCGCCTGGCGCGGCTGGGCGTGGCGCGCACCTTCCAGAACCTCGCACTGTTCCGGGGCCTCTCGGTGCGGGACAACGTGGCGCTGGGCTGTACCGATCCGCAGGGGAACTGGCTCGCGCAGTGGGCCGGCGCGCCCGGCGCCCGCGCCGCCCGCCGCAGCACGGCCGTGCAGGCGGACGCGGTGCTGGATTTCCTGGACCTCCAATCCGTGCGCGACCGGCCCGCCGCCACCCTGCCCTACGGGCTGCAAAAGCGCGTCGAGCTGGCCCGCGCGCTGGCCGCCGCGCCGCGCCTGCTGCTGCTGGACGAACCCATGGCCGGCATGACGCTTTCGGAGAAGCGCGACATGGCCCACCTGGTGCGCGCGGCGCGCGACCGGTTCGGCACCGCCATCCTGCTCATCGAGCACGACATCGGCGTGGTGCTGGGCCTCTCCGACCGGGTGGCGGTGCTGGACCACGGCCGCAAGATCGCCGACGGCACGCCCGCCGAAGTGAGGCACGACCCGGCCGTGATCGACGCCTACCTGGGCGTGGAGCAGGCCGGCACCGAAGCGGAGGGCGCGTGATGGACGCGGATTTCACCTTCTTCGCCGAAGTGCTCGTGGGCGGCCTGCTTTCGGGCGTGATGTATGCGCTCGTGGCCATCGGCTTCGTGCTCATCTACAAGACCTCGGGCGTGCTCAACTTCGCGCAGGGGGCGCAGCTGCTGCTGGCGGCGCTGACCTTCGTGAGCCTCGTGGAGCGCGGCGTGCCCTTCGCCCTGGCGCTCGCGGCCACCCTCGTGCTGATGGTGCTGCTCGGGCTGGCCATCGAGCGCACCGTGCTGCGGCCGCTGGCCGGCCGCTCCCCGATGGCGCTGTTCGTGGCGACGCTGGGCCTGTCCTACGTGATCGAGGGCGTGGCGCAACTCGCCTGGGGCACGCAGGTGCATGCGCTGGACCTGGGCATCGAGGACACGCCGCTGGACGTCGCCGGCATGCTGGTCTCCCGCTTCGACCTCGTGGCCGCCGCGTGCGCGGGCACCCTGGTGGTCCTGCTGGCCGCCTTCTTCCGCTTCACCCGCACGGGCCTCGCCTTCCGCGCCGTGGCGGACGATACCTTCGCCGCGCTCGCCGTGGGCCTGCGCCTGCCCCGGGTGTGGTCCGCGGTGTGGGCCGCCGCCGGCGTGATCGCGCTGGCCGCCGGCCTGCTGTGGGGCGCACGATTGGGGGTGCAGTTCTCGCTGTCGCTCGTGGTGCTCAAGGCCCTGCCCGTGCTGGTGCTGGGCGGCTTCGATTCGGTCGCGGGCGCGATCGTGGGCGGGCTGCTGGTGGGCGCATTCGAGAAGCTGGCCGAGGTGTACCTGGGCCCGGTCGTCGGCAGCGGCATCGAGGGCTGGTTCGCCTACGCCGTCGCCCTCGCCTTCCTGCTGGTGCGCCCGCAGGGGCTGTTCGGCCAGCGCCTCGTGGAAAGGGCATGACCATGAGCGCCATCCTCCCTCCCACCGCGGCCACGGCTGCGCACGCCACGGCTGTCGTCCACACGGTCCCCGGCAGCCGCACGGCGCCCCGCTGGCTGCCCCCCGCCGCGCTGCTGGCGCTGGCGTACGGGCTCGTGCCCGCGCTGGCCACGCCCTACTGGTTCGACGCCATCCTGCTGCCCTTCCTGGTGCTGTCACTCTCCGGGGTGGGCCTCAACCTGCTCACCGGCTATGCCGGCCAGCTCTCGCTGGGCACGGCGGCCTTCATGGCAGTGGGTGCGTTCGCGGCGCTGAACCTGCAATTGCGGGTGCCCGGCATGCCGCTGCCGGCCGCCATGGTCCTGGGCGGCCTGTGCGCCATGGCGGTGGGCCTCGTCTTCGGCCTGCCCAGCCTGCGGCTGCGGGGCTTCTATCTTGCCGTCGCCACCCTGGCCGCGCAGTTCTTCGTGCAATGGGCGCTCACCCGCTTCGGCTGGTTCACCCTGGACAGCCGCTCGGGCGTGGTGGATGCGCCCGAGCTGCGCGTGGGGCCCTGGGTCTTCGATACCCCCGCAGCACGCTACCTGTTCGCGCTCACCGTGGTGGCGCTGCTCACGGCGGCCGCATGGAGGCTCGTGTCCACGCGCACCGGGCAGCATTTCATTGCCGTGCGCGACAACGAGCTGGCCGCGCGCGTGATCGGCATCCCGGTGCTGCGCACCAAGCTGCTGGCCTTCGCCGTCTCGTCCTTCATCGTCGGCGTGGCCGGTGTGCTCTGGGCCTTCGTGTACCTGCGCACCGTGGAGCCCGCGGGATTCAACCTCGACCGCTCCTTCCAGATCCTCTTCATCGTCATCCTGGGCGGGCTCGGCACCCTGCGCGGCGCCTTCCTCGGCGCAGCGCTCATGGTCGCCTTGCCCCTGCTGCTCTCGCGCCTGGGCGGCTGGGCGCTCGGCGGAGTGCTCGATTCCGGTGTGCTGGAGATGGTCCAGCGCATCGTGCTGGGCGTGCTGATCATCGGCTTCCTCATCGCCGAGCCCGAAGGCCTGGCGGCACTCTGCAGCCGCCTGCGGCAGGCCTGTGCGCGCCGCATCGCCGCGCACGTCCCGCACGCCCCGCGCTGACCGCCCCTTCCCTTTCCATCGCTTCACACCGTCCTCCAGGAGTTATCTTCCATGCGCCTTCTTCCGCACCTGCGCGCTGCAGCCCTCGCGCTGGCCGCCACCGCTGCCCTCGCCGTGCAGCCCGCCCGGGCCGACGAACAGTTCTTCCCGCTGCAGAGCTACCGCGTAGGGCCGTATGCCGCCGGGGGCACGGGCTTCTTCGGCGGCTTCATCGACTACCTCAACCTCGTGAACCTGCGCGACGGCGGCGTGGGCGGCGTGAAGCTGACCTGGGCGGAGGGCGAAACGCAGTACGAGGTGGAGCGCGGCGTGGAGGTGTACGAACGCTTCAAGACCCGCCCCGGCATCGCCGCCTGGAACCCGCTGTCGGTGGGCATCGCCTATGCCATGCTGGACCGCGTCACCGCCGACAAGGTGCCGCTCATCACCATCAACCACGGCCGCACCGACACCACCGACGGCCGCGTGTTCAAGTACGCCTTCCCGCTGCTGCTCAACCCCTACAGCGAGACCTCGGGCATCGTGAACTACATCGCCGGCAAGGAAGGCGGCGCCGAGAAGCTCAAGGGAAAGAAGATCGTGGTGCTCTACCACGGCTCGCCCTACGGCAAGGAAACCATCCCCATCTACGAACTGCTGGCGAAGCAGTACGGCTTCACGCTGCAGCAGATCGAGGTACCGCACCCCGGCAACGAGCAACAGTCGCAGTGGCTCGCCATCCGCCGCGCCAGGCCCGACTACGTGGTGCTGCGCGGCTGGGGCGTGATGAACCCGGTGGCCCTGCGCACGGCGCAGAAAACGGGCTTTCCCGCCACGCGCATCATCGGCAACGTCTGGTCCAACTCCGAGGAGGATGTGCTGCCCGCGGGGGACGCGGCCAAGGGCTACACCGCCATCACCACGGTGGCGGCGGGCGACCAGTACCCCGTGCTGCAGGAGATCCGCAAGACCCTGTACGCCGCGGGCAAGGGCAACCTGGAAGACACGCGCCGCATCGGCAGCGTCTATCACAATCTCGGGGTGCTCAACGGCATCCTCAACGTCGAGGCCGTGCGCATCGCGCAGGCGAAATTCGGCCGGCGCACCCTCACCGGCGACGAAGTGCGCTGGGGCTTCGAGAACCTGCGCATCGACGAGGCGCGCGCCGCGGCGCTCGGCGCCAAGGGCCTCTTCCACTCCATCCACGTCACCTGGGACAACCACGAAGGCGACGGCCGCGTGGCCTTCCAGCAATGGGACGGCACGCAGTGGAAGGTGGTCTCCGACTGGATCGCGCCGGACTGGAAGCTGCTGCGTCCGCTGATCGAAGCCTCTTCCGAAGCCTATGCCCGCGACCGGAAGATCCCGCTGCGCCGCAGCATCGACGACTGATCGACCGTTCCTTTACGCCCCTCTTTCATCCACCACCAGGAGGAATCACCATGTCCGCCGTGCTCCAGAACCCCGCCACCGAACAGCCCGTCCGCCCGCACGCCCTGCAGGCGGCCCTGCAGCCCGGCCAGCCCGTGCCGGGGCTGCCACGTCCCGCAGCCCCGGCCCACGTGATACGCGACGACCGGGAAGCCCTGGCCGTCGCCCATGGCTTGGCCGAGCGCTTCCGCGAAGGCGCCGCGCTGCGCGACCGCGACCGGCTCTGGCCGGTGGAGGAGATCGACGCCTATTCCCAGAGCGGCCTCTGGGCCATCAACGTGCCGCGCGCCCACGGCGGCGCGGAGGTGTCCTATGCCACGCTCGCGGAGGTCATCGCGATCATCTCCGCGGCCGACCCCTCCATCGGCCAGATCACCCAGAACCACCTGGGCATCGTGGCCGCCATCCGCACCGTGTCGGACAAGGCCCAGCAGCGCCTGCTGTTCGGCGAGATCCTCGCGGGCGCGCGCTTCGGCAACGCCTTTTCCGAATCGGGCTCCCGCCGTGCCGCGGACTTCGAGACCCGTTTCATCGAGGACGGCGACCACGTCGTGGTGACCGGGCGCAAGTTCTACTCCAGCGGCGCGCTGCTGGCGCACTACGTGCCCATCGTGGCCAACGATCCGCAGGGCCGCGCCTGGTATGCCATCGCCGAGCGTGACGCACCCGGCCTGTCGGTCATCGACGACTGGAGCAGCTTCGGCCAGCGCACCACGCTGAGCGGCACCGTGCTCATCGACCGGGTCCGCGTGCCCCGCACCCACCTCGTGCCGGCCTGGAAGGGCTACGACCGGCCTTCCGCGGACGGCGCGATCTTCCAGATCATCCAGGCCGCGGTGGACGTGGGCATCGCGCGCAACGCCATCGAGGATACGCAGGACTTCGTGCGTACCAAGACCCGCCCCTGGGTGGACAGCCAGCGCGACACCGCCGCCGAAGACCCCTACACCATCCACGCGGTAGGCGACCTGCAGATCCGCCTGCACGCGAGCGAGGCGCTGCTGGAGCGCGCGGGCCGCGCCATCGACCGCGCCCTGGCTGCGCCCGACGCGGACACCGTGGCCGCCGCGCAGATCGCGGTGGCCGAGGCCAAGGTGCTATCCACCGAGATCGCCCTGCAGGCCGCCAACAAGCTCTTCGAACTCGCCGGCACGCGTTCCACGCTGGGCCAGTACCACCTGGACCGCCACTGGCGCAATGCGCGCACCCACACGCTGCACGACCCGGTGCGGTGGAAGTACGCCATCGTGGGCAACTACCACCTGAACGGCGTGAAACCGCCCTTCCACGCCTGGAGCTGAGCGCCATGGCCGCACGGGACGACGACGCACCACTGCTGCGCCTGCAGGACGTGCATGTGCACTACCGGGGCGCCATCGCCGCGCTGCAGGGCGTGAGCCTGGACGTGCGGGGCGGCGAGATCCACGCCCTGCTGGGCGCCAACGGCGCCGGCAAGTCCACCGTGCTGCGCGCCGTCTCGCAGTTGCTGCCGGCCCTGCGCGGCCAGGTCACGCGCGGGCGCATCGCTTTCGATGGCGACGATGTGCTGCGCGCCACGCCGGACGCGCTGGTGCGCCGCGGCCTGGTGCCCGTGCTGGAGGGCCGGCACTGCTTCCCGTCGCTCACGATCGAGGAGAACCTCGTCGCCGGCGGCCTGGGCGGCGGCGCGCCGCGCTCGCGGCTCGCGCAGGACCTGGACCGCGTCTATGCCGCCTTCCCGCGCCTGCAGGCCCTGCGCCGCACGCCCGCCGGGCTCGCCTCCGGCGGCGAGCAGCAGATGGCCGCCATCGGCCGCGCGCTGATGGCCCGGCCCCGCCTGCTGGTGCTGGACGAACCCAGCATGGGGCTCGCGCCCCGCACCGTGGAGGCCATCTTCCGCGAACTGGCACGCCTCAACCGCGAGGAAGGGCTGACGCTGCTCATCGCCGAGCAGAACTCCACCGTGGCACTGCGCCACTCCCACCGCGCCACCGTGCTCGAGACCGGCCGCAGCGCCCTGTGCGGCAGCGCCGCGGACCTGCGCGAGCGCGCCGACATCCGGGCGCTGTACTTCGGCGAAGGCGTGCCGGCGCAGGAGTGGGCGCAGGCGGCCTGATGCCGCGATGGCGCAATCGAAAGGCGGAACCGGGAACAAGGGGGCCGCCAGGGCCCGGACGGCCGCCCGCGGGCGCACAATGGGACTCCCTACAGCCGAGTTATCCCCATGGACGCCGTACAGGAAATCCTCCACTACAACGCGGGCCGCGACCCGGAACGACTGGCGCTCAAGTACGAGCACATGCGCAGCGATCCCTTCGTCTTCCTGCGCGGCACCTGCCACCTGTTCTACGCCCGCCTGCCACGGGGCGGCATCTTCAAGTCGGCGCCGCCCGCCTGGTGCTGCGGCGACCTGCACCTGGAGAATTTCGGCAGCTACAAGGGCCAGCACCGGATCGCGTACTTTGACCTGAACGACTTCGACGAAGCCGCGCTCGCCCCCGCCACCTGGGACCTCGTGCGGCTGCTGGCCAGCCTGCGGGTGGGTGCCGGCAGCCTGCAGCTGGCCCCCCTCGCGGTGGAAGAACTCTGCACGGCCTTCCTGTCCGCCTACGTCCATGCCCTGGGCGACGGCAAGGCCTACTGGGTGGAGCCGCAGACCGCGCAGGGGCTGGTCCGCACCCTGCTGGACGGGTTGCGGGACCGGCAGCGCGCCGACTTCCTCGACAGCCGCACGGTCACCAAAGGCCGCAAGCGCAGACTGCGCACCGACGGACGCAAGGCCCTGCCCGTCACCGACGCCCAGCGTGCCGGGGTGCTGGGCTTCATGGAAGACTTCGCCAAGGCGCAACAGCACGACCCGGACCATCCGCACTTCTTCCGCGTGCTCGACGTGGCCCGCCGCATCGCCGGCACCGGCAGCCTGGGCGTGGACCGCTACGCCATCCTCGTGGAAGGCAAGGGCTCGCCCGACGGCAACTACCTGCTGGACCTCAAGCAGGCCCTGCCCTCATCGCTGGTACCGCACCTGAAGACGAAGCAGCCCCGCTGGGGCACGCAGGCCGAACGGGTGGTGGCCGTGCAGCGGCGCGTGCAGGCCGTCTCGATGGCGTTCCTGCAGCCGGTGGAGATGGACGGACGGCCCTACGTGCTGCGCGGCCTGCAGCCCCTGGAGGACCGCGTGACCATCGCCGGCGCCAGCCAGAAGCTCGCCGACATCCGCGGCGTCGTCGCCACCATGGGCCGGCTGGTCGCCTGGGGCCAGCTGCGCAGCGCCGGCCGCCAGGGTTCGGCCATCGCGGACGAACTGATCGACTACGCACGCCGCGGCAAGTGGCAGGCCAAGCTGCAGGCCGCCGCGGCGGAGATGGCCGAGAAGACGCTGCGCGACGCGGCCGACTACAACGCCGCCTACGACGACGGCGTGTTCCGTCTCTGACAGGGCGCGGGCGCTGGCCTCACGGCTGGACGCCGCCGCCCACCGCCTGGTAGAGCGCCACGCTGTCGCCCAGCAGCGTACCGTAGGCAGCGGCCCGCGCAGCCTGCGCCTGCCGCCACGCCTGCTCGGCAGCCAGCAGCGACGGCCGCGAGGCATAGCCCTGCGCGAGCTGCGAGCGCGTGAGTTCGTAGCCGGACCGCGTGGCCTCCACGCTGGCATCGGCCACCTGCAGGGCCCGCTGGTCGATGGACAGCGCATACAGCGTGTCCGCGACGTTCTGGAACGCCGTCAGCACCGCGCCGCGGTACTGCGCCGCCGCCGCATCGAACTGCGCCTCGGCCGCGCGCTGGCGCGCGGCGAGCGTCCCGCCGTCGAAGATCGGCATGAGCAGGCCGGCGCCCAGCGACCAGACCGCATTGCCCGCAGAGAACATGCGGCCGAAATCCGTGGCGCCGCCCCCCAGCGCCGCCGTCAGCGACAGTTGCGGAAAGCGCGCTGCCTCCGCCACGCCGATCGATGCGCTGGCCGCATGCAGCGCGCTCTCGGCCGCGCGCACGTCGGGCCGCTGAGCCACCAGCTGCGACGGCACGGCCTGTGGCAGCGGCGGCGGAGCCAGGTCTGCCAGCCGCGGCAGGGGCAGCACAGCGTCGGGGGTACGGCCCGCCAGCACCGCCACGAGGTTGCGGGTCTGCTCCAGCTGCTTCTGCAGCGGCGGCAGCGCCTGCTGCGCCTGGCTCAGCAGGTTCTCCTGCGTGGCCACGTCCAGGCCGCTGGCATAGCCGGCGCGCTGCAGGTTGCGCATCACCCGCAGTTGCTCCTGCATCGCAGCCACGGCTTTCCCGGTCAGCTCCACCTGCTCGGCCAGCATGGCCCCCTGCAGCACGGCACCGACCAGGTTGCTCGCCAACGTCAGGCGCGCGCCCTCCAGTTGCCAACGCTGCTGCTCGGCCGAGGCCTGCAGCGATTCGACCTGGCGCCGGTTGCCGCCGAACAGGTCGGGCGTGTAGGCCACGCTGAGCTGCGCGGTGTGGTAGTTGAACACCGTGTCGCCCGAATTCAGCGGTGACGATTGGGTTTTCCCCGTGTTCTGCCGCGTGTTGTTCTGGCTTGCCTGTACCTGCGGATAGAACAGCCCGCGCTGGGCAGCCACGTTCTCCTGCGCCGCGCGCAGGGTGGCGCGCGCGGCATCGACCGTGGGGCTGTGCGCAAGCGCCTCGGCCACCAGGGCATCGAGCGGCGCGCTGCCGAACACCTTCCACCAGTCCGGCGCCACCGGCCCGGGCCGCAGCGGCAATGCCAACGCCTCGCGGGTCAGCGACGCCGGGGCCGGCGTGGCGGGCGCGGCATAGTCGGACCCCACCGCGCAACCCGCCAGGGCCAGCGCCAGCGACACGGCGGCAGCGCAAAGCGCTCTTTCAAACATCAAGGTCATATCCCTTCCCTCTCGACGCGTGGCCTCTTGCCTCCCAGTCCCTGGCGGCGGCTGGACAACTTCATGCGCCGCAGCACCAACAGGCGCAGGGCCGGCACGACCAGCAGCAGGAACAGCGGCCCGATCAGCATGCCGCCCACCACGACCGTGGCCAGGGGCCGCTGCACCTCGCTGCCGATGCTGTGCGACAGGGCGGCCGGGAACAGCCCGATGCAGGCCGAGAGCGCCGTCATCAACAGCGGCCGCATGCGGCTCTCGTACGCTTCGGTGATCGCGTCCAGGGCATTGCGGCCCGCCGCGCGCAGCTCCTTGAAGCAGGTCAGGATCAGGATGCCGTCCATCACCGACACGCCCAGCAGCGAGATGAAGCCGATGATGGCCGACACGCTCAGCACCTGGCCCGACACCCAGAGCGCCAGCACCCCGCCCAGCACGGTGAAGGGCACGGCCGCCAGCGTGAGCAGGCTGTACGCGAAATTGCTGAAAAGCGCATACAGCAGCACCACGATCAGCGCCACCGCCAGCGGGATGGCGATCATCATGCGCGCCTTGGCCTGCTGCAGTTCCTCGAACTCGCCCGCATAGGTGATGCGGTAGCCCTCGGGCAGCCGCACCTGCTCGGCCACCTTGCGCTGCACCTCCGACACCGTGCTGCCCAGGTCGCGGCCGCGCGCGCTGAACTTGATCGGGATGTAGCGCTCGTTGCTCTCGTGGTAGATGTAGGTGGCACCCGTGTCCACCGAGATCGTGGCCACGTCGGTCAGCGGAATGAAGGCCGTGCCGCCGCCGCTCGTGGTGTAGCCGATGCGCAGCGCCCGCACCGCGTCGATGCTGCCGCGCTGCTCCTTCGGGAAGCGCACCGTCAGGCCGAACTGACGGTCGCCTTCCAGCACCGTGGTGGCATTGGTGCCGGCCAGCGCGGCCTGGATGGTGGCGTTCACGTCGCCCGTGTTCAGTCCGTAGCGGGCGGCGCGGGCACGGTCGATGTGGATGTTCATGTTCGGCTGGCCCAGCGTGTGGAAGGTCCCCAGGTCGGCCACGCCATCGACCTGCCGCATCACCCCCATCACCTCGTCGGCCAGACGCTCCAGCGTGGGCAGGTCGGGACCGATGATCTTGACCGAATTGGCCCCCTTCACGCCAGACAGGCCCTCTTCCACGTTGTCCTGGATGTATTGCGAGAAATTGAAACCCACGCCCGGGAAGGCGCTTTCGAACTTCGACTGCAGCTCGGCCACCAGGCGTTCCTTGGTCATGCCGGGCCGCCACTCCCCGAAGGGCTTGAGCGGCGCGAACAGCTCCACATTGTTGAAGCCCGAGGCATCGCTGCCATCGTCCGGCCGGCCATGCTGCGAGACCACGGTGACGACCTCCGGATAGGCCTTGATCAGCGCCCGCATGCGGTTGACCTGCTCGGTGCCGGCCTCCAGCGAGATGGTCGGCGGCATGGAGGCGCGTATCCACAGGTTGCCCTCTTCCAGCGCCGGCAGGAATTCGCTGCCCAGGCGCGTCGCCAGCAGGCCGCCCGCCAGCAGCGCGACGCAGCCGATCGCCACCGTGGTGCGCGCATGGGCCAGCACCCAGTGCAGCGCGGGCCGGTAGGCGCGGTGGATGGCGCGCACGATGAGCGTCTCCTTCTCCTCCACCTTGCGCGGCAGCAGGTAGCTCGCCAGCACCGGCGTGACGGTGAAGGTGGCCAGCAGCGCGCCCGCCAGGGCGTAGCCGTAGGTGCGCGCCATGGGCCCGAAGATCTGCCCTTCCACCCCTTGCATGGTGAAGAGCGGCGTGAACGCGGCGATCGTGATACAGGTGGAGAACAGCACCGAGCTGTCCACCTGCCGGGCGCTCAGGTAGATGGTGCGCAACCGCGCCGTCCATCCCGTGGCGGGAGCGAGCACCGCCCCATCGGGCTCGCGCGCCAGCGCGCGCAGCGCCGTCGCCCGGTCGCCCCGGCTGCGCTGGAAGTTGCGGAACACGTTCTCCACCAGGATCACCGCCGAGTCCACGATGATCCCGAAATCCACCGCCCCGAGCGACAGCAGGTTGGCCGATTCGTTGGTCAGGACCAGGATCATGATGCTGAAGAACAGCGCGAACGGAATGTTCACGCTCACGATCACCGCGCTGCGCAGGTCGCCCAGGAAGATCCACTGGATGAGGAACACCAGCAGGCAGCCGAACACCAGGTTGTGCAGCACCGTGTGCGTGGTCACGTTCACCAGCGCCGAGCGGTCGTAGTACGGCGCCAGGTGCACGCCGGGCGGCAGGCTGTGGTCGCCGTTGATCTTCTCCACCGCCTGCTGCACGCGCTCCATCACGTCCTTGGTGTGCAGCGTGCGGTTCATGATCACCACGCCGGTCACCACGTCGTTCTGGTCGTCGCGCCCGGCCTCGCCCAGGCGCGGCACCGTGCCTTCGGCAATGCGCGCCACATCCTTCACCTGGATCGGCAGCCCGTTCTGCTGGGTGATGACCACGTTGCCGATGTCGGCCAGGTTCTCCACCGCGCCCAGGCCGCGGATGTTGACCGACTGGTCGCCCACGCTGACGGCGCGCCCGCCCACGTTGAGGTTGGCGTTGCCGATGGCGGAGATGAGCTGCTGCAGCGTCACGCCGCGCGACTCCAGCAGCTTCGGGTCCGGCTCCACGTGGTATTCCTTGGTGGTGCCGCCCCAGGTCACCACCTGCGCCACGCCGGGCACCGTGAGCAGCCGGCGCTGGATCACCCAGTCCTGCAGCGTGCGCAGCTGTGTCAGGCCCATGCCCGGCGGCCCCTTGACCTGGTAGCGCAGGATCTCGCCCACCAGGCTCGACGCCTGGATCTGCGGCTGCACGCTGTTCGGCAGGCTGACGTTGGCCTGCAGGTTGTTGGCCACCTGCGTGAGCGCGAAGTAGTAGTCGGTGCCGTACTTGAAGGTGACGCGCACGAACGACAGGCCGTAGAACGAGGTCGAGCGGATGTTGTCCACGCCCGGCGTGGTGGCCAGGCCCACTTCCATAGGCCGGGTGTAGTAGCGCTCCATTTCCTCGGCCGACTGGCCGGGCGCCTGCGCCGTGATCTCCAGGATCACCGGCGCCGGGTTGGGGTAGGCCTCCACGTTGAGGTGGAGGAAGGCGAGGATGCCGGCGGCCATGAAGGCCAGCAGGCCCAGCAGCACGATGGGCCGGCGCGAGAGCACGAAGGCCAGAAGGGGTCGAAACACGGAACGGGCTCCTGCGGAGGATCGGCGGGCGGGGAACGCGGCGGGTGGCCGGCGGCCAGGGTGGGGTGGGCTACTCGGCCGCGCCGGCCTCGTACAGGTTGCTCAGCAGCAGCGCATTGCGTTGCGCGACGCGATCGCCCGGCTGCAGGCCGGCCATGATCTGCACCTCGCCCCCGTCGCTGCGCCCCACGGTGACGGCGCGGCGCTGCAGCCGCACGCCCAGCGGGTCCCTGGCGCCCTGCGCCACCCAGACCACGTTGTCGCCCGAGGTCTCGCGCACCACCGCCGTCGCCGGCACCGCGGCGGCCTCCTGCGGCGCCGCGAGCGTGATGCGGAAGTCCGCCAGCATCTGCGGGCGCAGCGCGCGATCGGGGTCGGCCACGTCGGCCCGCACCACGAAGCGATGCGTGCCGGCATCCACCGTGTCCCCCACGTAGCTGATGCGGCCGGTGAAGTCCCGGCCCGGCCACGCCTGCACATGCACGCTCACCGGCTGGCCCACCTTGTAGCGCGAGAAATCCGACTCGGGCACGCTGGCCACCATCCAGAGCGTGCGCACGTCCGACACCGTGACCGGCGCGGGCGATGCACCGGGCTGGGTCAGCAGCCCCGGCTGGGCGGACCGCGCGACGACGCGGCCATCGATCGGGCTCTTCACCGGCATCTCGACATCGATGGCATGGTCCCGCTCGATGCGCTGGATGTCGGCCTCGGCCAGGCCGAACAGCTGCAGCGTCTTGCGCGCGGCCCGGTACGCAGCATCGGCCGCCTGCTGGTCCGACAGGTTCTGCTGGTATTCCTTCTGCGCGATGCTGTTGTCGCCCACCAGCGCCTGCGCGCGGCGCAGGGTCTCGGTGGCCGAGCGCAGCGTGCCCGCGGTCGATACCAGCGCCGATGCGGCCTGCGCGATGTCGGGCACGTTCACCGTGTAGAGCGTCTGCCCGGCGCGCACGGTGTCGCCGGCCTTGACCAGCACCCGCGCGATGCGGCCCGCATAGGCGGTGGAGACGGGCACCGTGCGGTCCTGGTTGAAGTCGATGTTGCCGATGGCCTGCTGCACGTCCTCGAAGGCGCGCTGCTGCACCGGCCCCAGGTCCAGCGTGGCGGCCTGGCTGGAGGACACGCGCACCACGCCGTCGGCCACCTTGCCGGACCGCGACAGCTCGGGCAGCGACGGCGCGGGCGCATCGGCGGCGGCCGACTCCCTGGAGGGCAGCAGCACCAGCACCGCCGCGGCGGCGACGGCGGTCAGCAGGGCTGCACCGCCGCACCAGGCCATGCGCTTGCTCAGGTTCGGGAACGTGGTCTTCATGGATCGCTTCCAGACAGCGAGGCCTCACTGCGAGGCCTGCGGGCGGAGCGATTCTTCGGGGGAAACCCTTATCGTTGGCTTAATGCCCGCAGGCAGCCGGCGTGCCGCGCGCTCAGGCCGCGCGCAGCAGCAGCCGCACCCGCGTGCCCCCGCCGGGCGGCGCTTCAGGCACCGGCAGGTCGCCCCCCATGCGGCGCAAGGCCTTGAGGGCGATGGGCAGGCCCAGCCCCGAGCCTTCCGAGGTGGACTCGCCCGCACGCCAGAACGGGGCCAGCATGGCCTCGCGGTGCGCCTGCGGCAGCGCCGGCCCGTCGTCGTCCACCTGCAAGCACCAGCCGCCGCCGGGCAGCCCGGGGTCAGGCAGCAGATCCAGGCGGATATGCGCGCCGCCATAGCGGATGGCGTTGTCCAGCACATTCGCCAGCGCCTCTTCCAGCAACAGCGGCAGCGCCAGTGCGCGTGCCTGCACGCCATTCCCCCGCAGGCCATCGCCGGCCTCGAGCGCCTTCCCGGCTGCCGCCGCTGCAGGCATGTGGCGCTCCACGGTGCGCAGCGCCAGCGGCGCCAGGGCCACGGGCTCGGCCGCCGCGCCACCGTCCGTGCCGCCATGCGCCAGGGACAGCAACTGGCGCACCAGCCGCGTGGCCCGGTCAGCGGCCGAATGCAGCTCGAACAGCACCTCCGCATCGGGCGGCTGCCCCGGGTCGGCCTGGTACACCCGACGCAGGTCCTCCACCAGCAGGTGGATGCCGGCCACGGGCGTGCGCAGCTGGTGCGCGGCATCCGAGATGAAGCGGCGCTCCGAATCCACCGACTCCCCCAGGCGCCGCAGCAGGTCGTTGGTGTGCTGCACCATGCTGCGCAGTTCGTCGGGCACGTCCTCCAGCGGCAGGGGCGAGAGGTCGTCGATGCCGCGCCGCCCCATCGCGTCACCCACGGCGCGGGCCGGCTGCAGGCCGCGGCGCACGCCGAACAGCACCAGCGGCACGATCACGAAACCCAGCACCGCGACCGGCACGAAGATCGACTGCGCCAGTTCCCGGGTCAGCATCTGCCGCTTGGCCACCGACTCGCCCACGATCACCCACACCCCCGGCGAGCCGGCATGGCGCGCATGCACCGCCACCTGCCGCAGCCGCCCCCAGGGCGTGTCGTGCTCGAAAAAGAACGATCCGTCGGCATCGCCCTCGCGGTCGCCCCGCTGCTGCGGCAGGGCGAGTTCGGCATTGCCGGCCAGCACGGTACCGTCGTCCGTGCGCAGCGTGAAGTGCGACGGCGCGAAGGAGTCATAGACCATGGACGACGCCGTGCGCGAATCGATGGCCAGCACGGGCCCGCCCGGGTTCCACTGGATCTGCGATGCCAGCGCCACGGCATCGTCGCGCAGCACGCGGTCCAGCACCAGCTGGGTCGCCCGGCCGGTCAGCCAGAACGCCGCCAGCGACGCCACCACGGCCGAGGCGATCCAGGTCCACAGCAGCGGCGCGACCAGCTTGCGCCGCAGGCTGTTGGCGCCGCGCAGCGGCCACGGCAGCGGCCGTGTCACGGCTCGGACTCCATGGCGTAGCCCACGCCGCGCACCGTGACGATGGCCACGCCGCTGCCGGCGAGCTTGCGGCGCAGCTTCAGGATGTAGATCTCCACCGCGTTCGCGCTGAAATCCGTCTCCCAGGTGGACATGGCTGAAACGATCCGGCTCTTGGCCACCGCCTTCCCGGGCGATGCCATGAGCAGTTCCACCAGCGCCGCCTCGCGCGGGCTCAGCGGCAGCCGCTCCTCGCGCAGGCGCAGCTCGCGGCTCTCGGTATCGAGACTCAGGTCGCCGATGCACAGCACGTTGGTCATCAGCCCCTTGCTGCGCCGCCGCGTGATCGCCCGCAGGCGGGCCACCAGCTCCTGCGCCTCGAACGGCTTGGCCAGGAAGTCGTCCGCCCCTTCGTTCAGGCCACGCACGCGCTGGTCCAGTTCGTCCCGGGCCGTGAGGATCAGCACCGCCAGGTCGCGCCGCTGTTCGCGCCAGCGGCGCAGCACCTCGAAGCCGTCGCGCCGCGGCAGGCCCAGGTCCAGCACGGCCGCGTCGTATTCGGCCGTGGCCACCGCCGTCAGGGCGAGTTCGCCATCGCTGGCGACATCCACCTGCCAGCCTTCGGACTGCAGCATCCGGCGGATGCCCAGCCGCAGCGCGGGATCGTCTTCGACGACGAGGATGCGCATGTCAGCGGCGCCCGGGGCGGCACGGCCGGCCGCGGCGGACGGGGAGTGGAAAAAACGGGAGGTGGATCACGGGCGCACCGGGCCGGTCGTTTCGGACATGGCCGGGATTATTGGCCGCGGCCCCGCACACTGCGCGGCCACCCGGCGAAAAAAGCCGTGCGGCCCGGGGCGCGTCATCGTCTCCGGCAGATGCGTCCTGACAGCCCGCCGCGACTCAGTTAGACTGAGAACCGTTCTCACTTACTCGGCGCCCTGCCGAGGTCATGAAGGGTAGGGGTATGGCAGCCGTGGAAACGGCGCGGCAGCAGCATGTCCGTGCGCTGTATTGCGAACATCATGGATGGTTGTTGGCGTGGCTGCGCCGCAAGCTCGGTTGCGGGCATCAGGCGGCCGATGTGGCCCATGACACTTTTCTGCGCATCCTGGGCTCGCCCGCCGTGCTGCCGACGCTGCGCGAGCCTCGCGCCTACCTGGTCACCACCGCCAGGCGACTGCTGATCGACGAGGGCCGGCGCCGCGTGATCGAGCAGGCCTACCTGGACGCGCTGGCCGTGGTGGCCGCCGCCGATGGCGGGCCTTCGACCGAGCAGGTGGTGGAGACGGTACAGAGCCTGGTACGCATCGAGGCCGCGCTGCAGGACCTGTCGGCCAGGGCGCAGCAGGCTTTTCTGCTGCATTACCTGGAAGGGCTGCCGCACGCGGATGTGGCAGCCGCGCTGGGTGTGTCCACCCGCATGGTGCAGAAGTACCTGGTCCAGGCGCTGGTGTGCTGCCACCAGGCGGTGGACGGGTGAGCACCTTGCCGCACGAGAGTACGGCCATCGCCGAACAGGCCGCCGACTGGATCGTGCGCCTGGACAGCGACGACGCGGAAGAACGCGCCCGGGCCCAGGCCGGCTTTGCCGCCTGGAAGGCGCAGGATCCGCGGCACGCGCAGGCGGCGGCGCGCATGGAATCCTTCATCGAGCAAGTGCAGGCGGTACGCCGGCAGGCGCCGGGGGACGGCCAGGCCGCGCATGCGGCGATGCGGGCGGCATGGCAATTGCGCCGCCGCCAGCGGGCAGTGCGCTGGGGCAGTGCGCTGGCGCTGGCCACGGTGCTGGCCGTGCCCGCGGGGTGGATGCTGCGCGACCACCCCGCCAGCCCCTGGGCGCAGGAGCTGGCCGACCTGCGCAGCACCGAAGGACAGTGGCGCCATCAGGTGCTCGACGATGGCTCGCAACTCACGCTGAGCGGCGCGAGCGCGGTGCGCTGGCGCCTGGATGCGCAGCAGCGCGTGGTGGAACTGCTGCGCGGCAGCGTTCTGGTGCAGGTGGCACACGATGCGTCGCGGCCCTTCTACGTGCAGACGCCGCTGGGCCGGGTGCGTGCGCTGGGCACCCGTTTCACCGTGACCTACGACGCGGCCGGGGTACGGGTGGAAATGCTCGAATCGCGCGTGGCGGTCCAGACGCCGCAACAGTGGCAGTCCGGCAGCCCCGAGGCCGTGGAAGTCAGCGCCGGCCAGC
Organism: Acidovorax sacchari; assembly: GCF_042847045.1. NCBI lineage: Bacteria > Pseudomonadati > Pseudomonadota > Betaproteobacteria > Burkholderiales > Comamonadaceae > Acidovorax > Acidovorax sacchari. Next base: position 937,101 of record NZ_AP035783.1, on the reverse strand, counting down.
GCGTGACCCTGGGCGCTGCCGGCGTGGGACGCGTCGAGCCGCTGGATCCGCAAGGCGTGGAACAGGGCTGGCGCCGCCATCAACTGGTGGTGGATGACCGGCCGCTGTCCGAGGTACTGGACGAACTGGCCCGGCACCACCCGGGCAGCCTGCACTTCGACCGGGCTGCACTGTCACGGGTGCGCATGACGGGCGTGCTGCCGCTGGATGACCCCGGGCAGGCACTGCAGTTGCTGCAGCAGACCTTCCCGCAGTTGCGGGTACGGTCGCTCGCCTCGCGCTGGGTATGGGTGAGCCTGGCAGCGGCTCCGCCCTGAGGAGCAGATTTTTTTGCGTGAAGAGGTTCCGGTTTTGCGTTCTGGCCCGTCAAGGGCTGTGAAACCAATGACCAAAGGATCTCCCAACATGCGCGACTTCAAGCGTTCCGGCCCGCGCGGCGGCCTCCCGCCCCTGGCACTGTCGCTGTCCCTGGCAATGGCGGCGCTGTCCCCTGCGGTGCAGGCCCAGTCCGGCGCGGCTGCCGTGGTGCAGGCTTATGACATCCCGCCCGGCGCCCTGGGCCCGGCGCTCAACCGCTTCGCGCAGGAGGCGGGCGTGTCGCTGGCGGTGGATGCCAGCCGGGTGGCCGGAGCCACCACCGCCGGCCTGCAGGGCCGCTATGGCGTGGAAGAAGGCTTTGCGCAACTGCTCAAGGGCAGCGGCCACACCATCCGGAAGACCGGTGCCGGCTACGGGCTCGCGCCTGCGCTTCCGGCCTCCGTGCCTGCGGCACCCGCGGCCGGTGAGCAGGACCGCACGGGCACCCGCCCGGCCCCCGCGCAGGCCGCGGCCGCCGACGCGGCCGCTCCCACCGGCGATGCGGCGCAGGACGCCCCGGCGGCCCGCGCGCCAGCGGGCCGCGGCACGCTGGAAACGGTGACCGTGTCGGCCTCGCGCTCCAACATGGAGGCCGAGAAGGCGCCGCAGACGGTGCAGATCATCCAGCGCGCGCAGATCGAGCAGCAGCTGGCGCTGTCCACCAATTCGTCGGATGTGCTGAGCAACCTGATCCCGTCGTACACGCCCAGCCGCGGCAAGATGAACGGCAGCGGCGAGACGCTGCGGGGCCGCACGCCGCTGATCCTGGTGGACGGCGTGCCGCAGTCCAACCCCATCCGTCCCACGGGGCGCGAGGCGCATACCATCGACTTCGCCATGATCGACCGGGTGGAGGTGGTCCAGGGCGCCAACGCCATCAACGGCCTGGGCGCCACGGGGGGCACCATCAACCTCATCACCAAGCGACCCGAGAACGGCGCGCTCAACCAGCACGTGGACGTGCAGGCCACCGCGCCCGCCGGGCACGGCGGCAGCGACAGCCTGTCCACCAAGATGGCCTACAGCGCCAATGGCCGGCAGGACAGGCTGGACTACCTGTTCTCCATCGCAGTCGAGGACCAGGGCCTGTGGCGCGACGCGCGGGGCCGCGGCATCGGCGCCGACAACACCCAGGGGGACCTGATGGACGCGCGCAGCCATGACGTGCTGGGCAAGCTGGGCTACTGGCTGGATGACGACCAGCGGCTGCAACTGTCTGTCAACCGCTACCGCATCAAGTCGCAGTCCCACTACATCGGCGTGGCGGGCGATCGCGCGCGCGGCATTCCCACCACCTCCATCGAGGGCACGCCAGCGGGCGCGCCACCCTTCAACGAGGTCCAGACCTCGGCCATCACCTACGACCACTACAACCTGGCGGGCATGGAGCTGTCGGCCCTGGCGTTCAGCCAGGAATTCGAGGCGCTGTTCGGCGGCGACCGCTCGGCCACCTTCCAGGACCCGCTGATCGCGCCGCGTGGCACGCTGGTGGACCAGTCGCGCGCCAAGTCGTCCAAGCTGGGCACCAAGGTCACGCTGACCAAGGCCGATCTGCTGGACAGCCGGCTCAAGCTCACCGGCGGCTTCGACACGCTGGTGGACAAGGGCAAGCAGGACCTGTTCGGTACCGGTCGAACCTACGTGCCCGAATCGGAATACCGCAACCTGGCGCTCTTCCTGCAGGGTGAATACAGGCTGCTCGACAAGGTCACGCTGCACGGCGGCGTGCGCAGGGAATACGCGGATCTGAAGGTCGACAGCTACCGCACGCTGGCGGCCTACAACCGCGTGGCGGTGCAGGGCGGCACGCTCGACTTCGACGAGACGCTCTACAACGCCGGCATCGTTTACGAGCCTGCCAGGGACTGGAACGTCTATGCCAGCTATTCCGAAGGCTTCGGCATGCCGGACGTGGGCCGCGTGCTGCGGTCCATCAACACGCCGGGCCAGAACGTGGACGACATGAAGAGCCTGAGCCCCATCGTCACCCAGAGCGTGGAACTGGGCACGCGCGTGAAACGCGGTGACTGGGACGCCGAGGCCAGCTGGTTCCGGTCGTCCTCCGACTACGGCACGCGGGTGCTGCGGGTGAACGAGGCCTTCATGCTCGCACGCGAGAAGAACCGCATCGACGGGCTGGAGGCCAGCCTGGGCTGGCAGGTCCACCGCGCCCACAAGGCCAGGCTGGCCTATTCGCGCACCAGGGGCCGCTACGACAGCAACAACGATGGCCGCCTGGACGCGCGGCTCGACGGCCTGAACATCGCGCCCGACCGGCTGGTGGCCAGCTGGACGGCGCAGTGGAATGAACAGCTCTCGTCCTTCGTGCAGGTGCAGCGCGCCTTCAGCCGCACCTTCGACAACCCGGCCATGAATTTCAGTGGCTACACGCTGGTGGACGCCAGCCTGCAGTACAGGCTGCCCAAGGGCCGCGTGCGACTGGCCGTGGCCAACCTGTTCAACCGCGACTACATCACCTACTACTCGCAAAGCGCGCTGGTGGAACCGCTGCGTTACTTCGCGGGCCGCGGCCGCACACTGACGCTGGGCTATTCGGTGGACTTCTGATGGCTTACAGCGCAGCGACGGTGGCGTTCGCCGCGGCACGCGCGGTGGTGGCCGTGGCCGGCGGCTATGGCGTGGTGCATCTGGCGGTAACGGTCACCGCCAGCGCGATGGCCCGCGGCGGCCTGGCACCGTCCGATGCCGTCGTGGCGGCTGCCATGCTGGGCTTTCCAGCCTACCTGGGCGTGTTGCTCTGGGCGCTGGCGTGCCCCCGGCTGCTGCGCCTGGCCGGCGTGCTGGGCTTGGCCGCCGCGGGCTGCGCTGCGGCGGGCTGGTGGCTGCAACCGGGCATGCCCGCATGAACGCGGCCCCGGCTTCCAATGCCGGCTGGCGCAGGCGCATGGCAGGTGTGCACACCTGGTGCGGCATCGTGCTGGGGGTGGTGCTGCTGCTCGTCTTCTGGATGGGTACGCTCAGCGTGTTCGACAGGGAACTGGACCGCTGGATGATGCCCGCCACCCGGCTGCCCGCGCCACAGCGCCCGCCACCGCTCGACGCGCTGCAGCCCGTCGTCCAGGCGCTGGTGCCGGCCGGCGCGCGCCAATGGCGCATCGACTGGGCCACGCCACGCACGCCCGTGCTGCGCCTGTCCTGGCAGGGCCCGGATGGCGGGCGTGGCCAGCGCTACCTCGATGCGGCCACGCTGGCGGTGCTGCCCGCGCCGGAGACCTGGGGCGCGAGCGGTTTCATTTTCCCGTTCCACTATGGCCTGCATTGGGACTGGAAGGACCTCGGCAAGTGGCTGGTGGGCCTGGCCGGGATGGGCATGCTGGTGCTGCTCGTGGGGGGCGTGGTGATACACCGCCGCCTGCTGGCGGACTTCTTCACCTTCCGGCCACGCAGCCGGCTGCCGCGCAGCAGCCTGGACCTGCACAACATCACCGGCGTGATGGGCCTGCCCTTCCATGTGGCGATCACGGTATCGGGGCTGGTGATCTTCTGGTCGCTGTATTTTCCGCTGGCGCACGTGGGCGTCTATGGCGATGGCCCCCAAGCCCGCGCCGCCCTGCAGGCCGACGGCTATGGCCGCTACCAGCGCCCGCGCGCAGGTCCGGCGACCGCACCCATGGCATCGCTGGACGCCATGGCCGACGCCGCACGCCGCACCTGGGGCGCGGGGGCCGAACCGTACTTCCTGCGCGTTTGGAACCCGGGCGACCGCCACGCCACGGTGGAGCTGCGCCGCTCCTATGCGCGCGAGGTGCCGATGAACCTGGACCAGCTCTTCTTCGACGCTGCCACCGGCCATCCGCTGCACCGCTTCGAGGCTGCTCCGGCCATGGGCGTGCAGCGCTTCATCTCGGGCCTGCATTTCATCCAGTTCGAGCATCCGCTGCTGCGCTGGCTGTACTTCGGCCTGGGACTTTCGGGCTGCGTGCTCATCGCGAGCGGCCTGGTGCACTGGCTGGCCGCGCGGCGCGCACGCACGCCACCGGGCCTGCGGTGGCGCCTGGTCGAGTCGCTGTGCATCGCCGGCATCGCCGGCACCGTGGTGGCCACGCTGGCCTTCCTGGCTGCCAATCGCCTGCTGCCCGATGCAGCGCATGCCATGGGCTGGACCCGCCCGGAACTGGAGGCGGCCGCGTTCTACGGCACCTGGCTGGCCTGCCTGGCGCTGGCGGTAGCGCGTGGTCCCAAGGCCTGGTGCGACCAGGCCGCGGCCATCTCCGGCCTCGCCGTGGGGTGTGTCGTGCTGAACGCGCTCACTACGGGTGCCTACGGCACGGCATGGCCGCGCACGCCGGTCGCTGTCGTCGGGGTGGACATCCTGTTATTGCTGCTGGCCGCCGTGGCGGCATGGTCTGCGCAGCGCATTGCACGCGGAAGTGCCGCCGCATGAGCGCGGGCGCGTTGACGGCCTGCGCAGCGGCTTGCATGGGCGCCGCATGGTGGCTGCTGTACCTGGCGACCCGGCGGGTGCGGGACACCTTGCCCGCCCCCATGCCCCCCAGGTCGGTGACGGGCCTGCGGATCGTTTCGGCGGCGCTGGCAGCGCTGGCATGGCATGCGTGCACGGCTGCCGACGGCATGGCCATGGGAACGTTGCTCTGGGCCTGTCTGTCGAGTTCCAGCGGTTTCGGCCTCATGGCCTTGCTGGTCTGGGCGCCCCGATGGATGGCGCGCCTGGTCCTGGCGACCTTCGGCCATCTGCACTGCCAGGGCTCGCCCTAGCGCCGCAGATGCAGCAGCGGATACGGACGGCCCTGCCCGTCCAGCGGCGAGCGGCCCACGACGTGGAAGCCCCGGCGCTGGTAGAAGTCCAGGGCCTGGGTGTTCTGCTCGTTCACGTCCACCTCCGGCGCATCGGTGCGCGCCATCAGTGCGGTGCCGACACCCGAGCCCCGCGCGGCCGGGGCGACGAACAGCATTTCGATCTTCCCGGCCGCCGTGCCGATGAACCCGGCGATCCCGCCGTCGGCGCCGACGGCGACCTGCAGATCGACCGCCGGCAGGTACTGCTCGCGCAGCACGGGGCGCAACGCCTCGATCTCGGACACGGGCAGGAAATGGTGCGTAGCCCGGACGGAAGCCTCCCACACCTCGGCGACGGCATCGAAGTCGGAAGCGGTGGCAGGCCGGATGGTGATGGTCATGGGGCTCCAAGAAAAAAAGCCTTGCAGGCTCGTGACCTGCAAGGCTTTTCGCATCTGGTGGCGCTTCACGGATTCGAACCGCGGACCTGTGGATTATGATTCCATCGCTCTAACCGACTGAGCTAAAGCGCCTGAGCCCTCAAGTATAGCGCTTTTTTCCGCCCGCACAACAACTTCCTGCATCCCCACTCGCGCGCCCGGAATGCCCGCAAGGGGCCCGGCCGTAGAATTCCGCGCTTCAGCCCCTGGATGAACACCATGACCCGCTGCAAGCCCCCCACGACTCCCATCCTTTTGCGCCCCGGTACCCGCGCGGCCGCCCTGCTCCTGGCCCTCGGCGCGGCCGCCCCGGCCTTCATGGCCCTTCCGGCCGCCGCGCAGCAGGTGCAGCCCGGCATGGGTGGCGTGCGCAACTTCCCCGAGGCCGCCCAGCGCGGCACCCTGGTGGTGCTCAGCACAGCCGAGGCCCAGCTCAATGGCAGCACCGTGCGCATGGCGCCCGGCCTGCGCATCTTCAGCCCGCAGAACACGCTGGTGATGGCCCACTCGGTGATCGGCCAGTCGTTCACCGTCAACTACACGATCGAACCCGCCACGGGCCTGCTGCACACCGTGTGGATCCTGACCAAGGCGGAGGCCGCCGTGCCCCGCAAGGGCAGCGGCGGCGGCTCTTTCTTCGATTCGCTGTTCGGCTCCGGCAGCTGAGGGCGCGGGCCGTCCCCGCGACCACGCCCCCTCGTCCCGATGCCCCGGCCGCCCTCGCGCGGCCCGCACCCGGCGCCCGCACGGCGCCGCCACTCCCCTTTTCCGGAATTTCCCGCCATGGCCAAAAAAGTCTTCGTCAAAACCTTCGGCTGCCAGATGAACGAGTACGACTCCGACAAGATGGTGGACGTGCTGCATGCCGCCCAGGGCTACGAGCCCACGCAGAACGCCGAAGAGGCCGACCTGATCCTGTTCAATACCTGCTCCGTGCGCGAGAAGGCGCAGGAAAAGGTCTTCAGCGACCTGGGCCGCTTCAAGCACCTGAAGGCCCGCGGCGTGAAGATCGGCGTGGGCGGCTGCGTGGCCAGCCAGGAGGGCGACGAAATCATCAAGCGCGCGCCCTACGTCGATGTGGTCTTCGGCCCCCAGACCCTGCACCGCCTGCCCGAGCTGCTGGCGCAGCGCGAGGCCCTGGCCCGCCCGCAGGTGGACATCAGCTTTCCCGAGATCGAGAAGTTCGACCACCTGCCTCCGGCGCGCGTCGAGGGCGCGAGCGCCTTCGTCTCCATCATGGAAGGCTGCAGCAAGTACTGCAGCTACTGCGTGGTGCCCTACACGCGCGGCGAGGAAGTCAGCCGCCCCTTCGACGACGTGCTGGTCGAAGTGGCGGGCCTGGCCGACCAGGGCGTGAAGGAAGTGACCCTGCTCGGCCAGAACGTGAACGCCTACCTGGGCAAGATGGGCGGCACGGCCGAGGTGGCCGACTTCGCCCTGCTGCTGGAATACGTGGCCGACATCCCGGGCATCGAGCGCATCCGGTTCACCACCAGCCACCCCAACGAATTCACGCCGCGCCTGATCGACGCCTACGCGCGCATCCCCAAGCTGGTCAGCCACCTGCACCTGCCCGTGCAGCACGGCTCCGACCGCATCCTGATGGCCATGAAGCGCGGCTACACGGCCATGGAATACAAGAGCACCATCCGCAAGCTGCGCGCCATCCGGCCCGACCTGGCCATGAGCAGCGATTTCATCGTGGGCTTCCCCGGCGAGACCGAAGAGGATTTCGGCAAGATGATGAAGCTCATCGACGACATCCACTTCGACAACAGCTTCAGCTTCATCTTCAGCCCGCGCCCCGGCACGCCCGCCGCCAGCCTACACGACGACACGCCGCACGAGGTCAAGCTGCGCCGCCTGCAGGAACTGCAGGCCGTCATCAACGCCAACATCAAGTCGATCAGCGAAAGCCGCGTGGGCACCGTGCAGCGCATCCTGGTGGAAGGCGCGTCCAGGCGCGACGGCAGCGAGCTCATGGGCCGCACCGAATGCAACCGCGTGGTCAACTTCGCGGGCCACCCGCGGCTCGTCGGGCAGATGGTCGATGTCACCATCACCGAGGCCAAGGCCTACACGCTGCGGGGCGAAGTGGTCACGGCGGACCACGGCGCGCTGGCCGCGCATTGAAAGAAGAGGGCCGCATGGGCTTCGCCGCGCGCCTCTTCCGCCGCCAGCAGGGCGTCGCCGCCCTCGGGGGGCTGTCGTTCCAGCAGATGCTGCTGCTGGCCTTCCTGCTCATCGCCGGGCTGCAGGGCGCCAGTTCGCTGCGCGCCATCTTCACGCTGGAGCAACTCATGGTCCAGAGCCGCAACGGCGCGGCCGAAGCCATCCAGCTCAACGCCGCGGCCCAGAGCCTGAACGCCCGCGGCCAGACACTGGAGCGCGCTGCCCGGCAATCGCTGGTGCTGGCCGACCGCTCGCTGCGCCGCCGGTTCGACGACATCTCGCGCGAGGCGCACGAGATCCTGCAGCGCCTGGAAACCAAGGGCCTGCCGCACGAACTCGCCGCACAGTGGCGCGCGCACCTCGCCCAGGTCACCGCACTGCTCGACGGCCCTCCCGCCCTCTCGCTGGACAACGAGCGCGCCGTGGCCGGGCTGTTCCTGGAACTGGATGGCGTGAACGGCGCCATCGCCCAGTCGGTGCAGGACATCAACACCCGCCGCAGCACCGAACTGCAGGAAAAAATCGAAGCCAGCCGCCGCGAGGTGACCCACCAGGTGGTCGGGGTGATCGTGCTGGCCCTCGCGCTCGCGCTGGCCCTGGGCATCTGGCTCGCCCGGCCCTTCAAGCGCCTGGAGCACGCCATCCGCCTGCTGGGGGAAAACGAACTCGCCCAGTCGGTGGAGATCCCCGGCCCGGTGGACATCCGCCGCGTGGGCCAGCAGCTCGAGTGGCTGCGCGTGCGGCTGCTGGAACTGGACGCCGACAAGGCCCGGTTCCTGCGGCACATCTCGCACGAACTCAAGACCCCCCTGGCCTCCATGCGCGAGGGCGTCGCCCTGCTGCAGGACGGCGTGACCGGCGAACTGGGCGCGGGCCAGCGCGAGGTGGTGGACATCCTGCACCAGAACACCCTGGTGCTGCAAAGCGAGATCGAGGCCCTGCTGCGCTTCAACGCCGCGGCCTTCGAGGCCCGCCAGCTGCACCGCGCGCCCACCGACCTGCTCGCGCTGATCGAGGCCCAGGTCGAGACCCAGCGCCTGCAGTGGCAGGCCCGCAAGCTCGACGTGGTGGTCGAGGGCAAGCCCGTCACGCTGCCGGTGGACGCCGAGAAGATCGCCTCGGCCGTGGGCAACCTGCTCTCCAACGCGATCCGTTTCTCGCCCCCGGGCAGCAGGATTCTGATTCAACTCATACGTTTCGAAGACCGTATCCGCATCGATGTGGCCGACGAAGGCCCCGGCGTGCATGAAAATGACCGGGCACGCATCTTCGAGCCTTTCTACCGGGGGGTGCGGCAGCCGGAAGACGCCGCGCGTGGCACCGGCATCGGCCTGTCCATCGTCCAGGAGTACGTCGCCGCCCATGGCGGGCGCGTGAGCCTCGTCGAGGACGGCGAACGTACACCCTTCCGCATCGAACTGCCCCATGCTTCCTGATCATCCGCTGCCGCGCCATGGCGCACGCCCCCGTCCCGGCGCCCCGCGCCCCGCAGGGGCGCACCTGACGCATCTGGCGCATCTGGCAATGGCGACCGCACTGGCACTGCTGGCCGGCTGCGCCGCCGTGCCCGAGCCTGCGCCGGCCGAGCCGGTGCCGGCCATTCCCGCCGCCGTGCCGGAACCCTCTCCCGTGCCCGCGGAAGAGGCGGACAAGCCCGGGGCGGATGCCGCCGGCATGCCGTCCACGGACGGCAGTGCTCCGGCCGCCTCCGCCGAGTCCGCCCGTCCTGCCGCTTCGCTGCCACGCCAGATGCTGCTGTACGCCGACCGCGTCCGCAGCCTGCCGCCGCCCGAACTCATGGCCGAGATCGCCCGCCTGTCGGACGCGCAGGCCAGTGCCGGCAGCCCGCCGGAGAAGTCGTTCCAGCTGGCCCTGGTCCTGCTGCAGACGCGCCAGCCGGCCGACACCGCGCGCTCGCTGGGGCTGGTGCAGAAACTGCTGTCCGACAACCGGCCGGCCGCAGCGTCGCTGCAGCCGCTGGCGCGCCTGCTCGAGAACCGCCTGCTGCAGCAGCGCCGGCTGGAAGACCAGCTGGACCGCCAGTCCCAGCAGCTCAAGGAGGGGCAGCGGCGCATCGACCAGCTGAACGAGCGCCTGGAGGCCATGCGCGCCATCGAACGCAGCCTCAACGCCCGCCCCGGAGCCCCGGGCAACGGCAGGGCCGCGCACCCCGCACCGACCGAATCCCCCCGCTGAACCGGCCCCGAGCATGCCCGCCACGCCCCCGACGAAACCCTCCGCGCCCCGTCCACGCATCCTCGTGGTGGACGACGACGCCGACATGCTGCGGCTGCTGTCGCTGCGGCTCAACGCGGCCGGCTACGAAATCACGGCCGTCCCCTCCGCCGAAGCCGCGCTCGCCCAGCTGGAGACCAGCCGCCCGCAGCTCGTGCTGAGCGACGTGCGCCTGCCCGGCCGTGACGGCCTGGCCCTGTTCGACGAGGTGCGCTCGCGCCATCCCTCGCTGCCCGTGATCCTGCTCACCGCGCACGGCACCATTCCCGACGCGGTCGAGGCCACGGCCCGCGGCGTGTTCACCTATCTCACCAAGCCCTACGAGGCCAAGGACCTGCTCGACAAGATCGCGCAGGCCCTGGCGCTGAGCGCGCCCGCCACCCGCACGCCCCAGGCCGACAGCACCTGGCGCGCCGAGATCGTGAGCCGCTCCAACCGCATGGCCGACCTGCTCGCCGAGGCCCGCATGGTGGCGCAGTCGGACGCCAGCGTGCTGCTGCTGGGCGACAGCGGCACCGGCAAGGAGCTGCTCGCGCGCGCCATCCACCGGGCCAGCCCGCGCGCGGCGCGGCCCTTCGTGGCCGTGAACTGCGGCGCCATCCCCGAGGCCCTGCTGGAGTCCGAACTGTTCGGCCACATGAAGGGAGCCTTCACCGACGCGCACAGCAACCACAAGGGCCTCTTCCAGGCAGCCGACGGCGGCACGCTGCTGCTCGACGAAATCGGCGACATGCCGCCCGCGCTGCAGGTCAAGCTGCTGCGCGTGCTGCAGGAGCGCGCCGTGCGCCCCGTCGGCGCGAGCCAGGCCACGCCGGTGAACGTGCGCATCGTCTCCGCCACGCACCGCGACCTGGAGGCCGCCATGGCCACGGGCCAGTTCCGCGAGGACCTCTACTACCGCCTCAACGTGGTCACGCTGACGCTGCCCACCCTGGCCGACCGCCGCGAGGACATCCCACTGCTGGCCAACCATTTCCTCGACCAGCTGGCGCGCAAGTACGACAAGCGCCTGTCGGGCTTTTCGCCGGAGGCGCTCAAGGCGCTCACGGCAGCGCCCTGGCCCGGCAACGTGCGCCAGCTCTACAACGTGGTGGAGCAGGCCTGCGCGCTCTCCACCACGCCCCTGGTGCCGCTGGGCCTCGTGCAGCGCGCGCTGCGCACGCCCACCGTGCAGGTGCTGAGCTTCACCGAGGCCCGCCAGCGCTTCGAGCGCGAATACCTGGTGGACCTGCTGAAGATGACCGACGGCAACGTCGCCGATGCCGCGCGGCTGGCGCAGCGCAACCGGACCGAGTTCTACCGCCTGCTGCAGAAGCACGCGCTGACGCCGGGCCAGTTCAAGAGCGACGGGGCCCCGCCAGACGATGTCGCCGAAGAGCGACAAGAATAAGTCGTTGATTTCAAAGGATTTCTGCTTTTCACCGGCATCCATGGTCGCTGGTTTGCGACAAAAACCGGGGTTTTGGGGCCATCCAGGCCCTCCGCACAACTACTTACACGCTTTCGTGCTCACAAGTCCTTGATTCACAAGGATTTTTCCAGGCTGGCACAGGGTTTGCCCTATTGCTCGCATGCCACAGGCCTACTCCCCCTCCAGCGCTGCGCCGACATCGGCCGCAACGCGTTCGCGAGAGGGTTACGCACCTGTCTTCCTGGAACACCACAACCGAGTGAGCACAACCATGGAATCCCTATCCTCCCGACCGGAAGCCGCCCCCCGCAACACCGCGGGCACGCCCGCTCCCGCCGTGGTGGCGCGCCGTGGCGCACGCTACCCCCGACCGGTGGAGTCGTCGCGCAGCACGCTGCGCGAAGACCGCCATCCCAATTCGCTCACCGCACCGCCCGTGCACCGCGGCTCCATGGCGCCGCTGCCCTGGCGCGGCTTCTGGAACAGCATCGGCACCGCCGTGCTGATGCGCCTCAACGGCCGCAAGGCCTCCGCCGCGACAGCCCCCGCCGCGCCGCAGGAGCCCTGGGAGCGCGCCGCCCGCCAGCGCCGCAACATCTTCCTGCTGCTGGCCCTCGCCACCAGCGCCCTGGCCACGACGCTCTTTGCCGGCGTGCAGCCCAGCTATGACAGCGCCTGGCTCGAATACGGCCAGCTCGCCCTCTTCGCCCTGCTCTCCACCTGGGTGGTGACCGGCTTCCTCACGGCCATGATGGGCTTCTGGGTGATGCTGCGCGGCGACCGCCACGCCCTGTCGGCGAAAAGCGTCCGCAACGACGTGCTGAGCCCCGACGCCCGCACCGCGATCATCATGCCCATCTGCAACGAGGATGTGGCGACGGTGTTCGCGGGCCTGCGCGCCACCTGCGAATCGGTGGCCGCCACGGGCCATGCGAAGACCTTCGACGTCTTCGTGCTCTCCGACAGCTATGACCCCGAGATCGCCGCCGCCGAGCGCGCCGCCTGGGAAGAACTGCGTGCCGTGCTGGCCGCCAACGCCAACCAGCCGCAGGTCGAGGTGTACTACCGCCTGCGCACCCGCCGCAGCCACCGCAAGGCCGGCAACGTGGCCGATTTCTGCCGCCGCTGGGGCAAGGACTACAAGTACATGGTGGTCCTCGACGCCGACAGCGTGATGAGCGGCGACTGCATCGTCTCCATGGCCAAGCTCATGGAAGCCCATCCGCGCGCCGGCATCATCCAGACCGCCACGCAGGCCATCGGCCACGTCACGCTGCACGCCCGTGCCCAGCAGTTCGCCTCGCGCGTCACCGGCCGGCTGTTCACGCTGGGCATGCAGTTCTGGCAGCTCGGCGAATCCCACTACTGGGGCCACAACGCCATCATCCGCGTGAAGCCCTTCATGGACCACTGCGCCCTGGCCCCCATCAAGGGCACGGGCGGCATGAGCGGCGGCATCATGAGCCACGACTTCGTCGAGGCCGCGCTGATGCGCCGCGCCGGCTACCACGTATGGCTGGTCTCCGACCTGGTGGGCAGCTATGAACAGCAGCCGCCGGACCTGCTGTCCGAACTGCAGCGCGACCGCCGCTGGTGCCAGGGCAACCTGCAGAACGCCCGCCTGATGGCCGAGCCCGGCATCCACCCCGTGCACCGCGCCATGTTCGTGACCGGCGCCATGGCCTACCTCTCGGCCCCCCTGTGGCTGGCCTTCATCACCTTCGGCACCGTGCTGTGGCTGTCCGGCGCCCGCCTCGTGGCCGACTGGAACGTGCTGCCCGGCGAACTGATGGCCCTGTGGGCGTGGACGCTGTGCATGCTGTTCCTGCCCCGCGTGCTGGGCGTGGCCGCCATCCTCATGAAGGGCGAGCAGAAGCAGTACGGCGGCACGGCCAGCGTGTTCAAGAGCGCCGCGCTGGAAAGCGCCATGGCCATCCTGCAGGCGCCCATCCGCATGCTCGGCCATTCGCTCTTCGTGATCGTCGCCCTGACCGGCCTCAAGCTCGACTGGAAGTCGCCCCCCCGCGAAGCCAATGCCGTGCCCTGGAAGGACGCCCTGCGCCAACTGGCCCCGATGAGCCTCGTGATCGCCCTGCTGGGCGTGGGCGTGGCGCTGATCGACCCCACCGCGCTGGTCTGGCTGATGCCCGTGGGCCTGCCGCTGGTGATGGCCATTCCCCTGGTGGTGCTGTCCAGCCAGATCGCCCTCGGCCGCACCCTGCGCGCCCAGCGCCTGCTGCTGATCCCCGAAGAGGCCTGGTCGCCGCCCGTGCTGCGCCGCGCCTGGATGCACGCCACCCAGCTGAAGAACGGCGGCCCGCTGCGCCAGCCCGCGCCGCTGCTCAAGGCGGCCTGAGGCACCGATTGCCCCTCGTGCGCGCACGGCGCGCACTTTCAAGCCGGCCCCCTGGGCCGGCTTTTTTCATGGACGGCCGGCAGGGCCGCGGCCAAAGAAAAGGCCCTGCGGGGCAGGGCCTGGATCGAGAGTGAAGAAGAAAGACGACGTGGAAAGGATCAGAACGGCAGCTTGGGCATGCCGCCCCCGCCGAAGCCCTTCATGCCGCCCATCTTCTTCATCATCTTCATGAGGCCGCCGCCCTTCATCTTCTTCATCATGCCCTGCATCTGGTCGAACTCGTTGAGCAGGCGGTTCACCTCCTGCACCTGCACGCCCGCCCCGGCCGCGATGCGCTTCTTGCGCGTGGCCTTGATGATCTCGGGCTTGCGGCGCTCCTGGGGCGTCATGCTCTGGATGATGCCTTCCTTGCGGCGGATGTCCTTCTCGGCCTTGTTCATGTCCACCTGGCCAGCCTTGGCCATCAGTTCGGAGGGCAGCTTGTCCATGAGGCTGGAGATGCCGCCCATCTGCTTCATCTGCTGCAGCTGGCCGAGGAAGTCGTTCAGGTCGAAGCCGTCGCCGCTCTTGACCTTGGCGGCCAGCTTCTGCGCTGCCTCCAGATCGACGCCCGCGCTCACCTGCTCCACCAGGGCCACGATGTCGCCCATGCCCAGCACGCGGCCTGCATGGCGTTCGGCGTCGAACACTTCCAGGCCGTCGATCTTCTCGGACACGCCGGCGAACTTGATGGGCGCGCCCGTCACCTGCCGCACGGACAGAGCCGCGCCGCCGCGGGAGTCGCCGTCGAGCTTGGTCAGCACGATGCCGGTGAGCGGCAGCGCCTCCTTGAACGCCTTGGCGGTGTTGACCGCATCCTGGCCCTGCATGGCATCGACCACGAACAGCGTCTCGACCGGGTTCAGCGCCGCGTGCAGCTCCTTGATCTCGTTCATGAGCGCCTCGTCGATCGCGAGGCGGCCGGCCGTATCGACCAGCAGCACGTCGAAATAGTGGCGGCGGGCGTGGTCGATCGCGGCGCGCGCGATGTCCAGGGGCTTCTGGTCGGGCGTGCTGGGGAACCATTCGGCGCCCGCCTGCCTGGTCACCGTCTTGAGCTGCTCGATGGCCGCCGGGCGGTACACGTCTCCGGAGACGGTGAGCACCTTCTTCTTGCGTTTCTCGATCAGGTGCTTGGCGAGCTTGGCCGTGGTCGTCGTCTTGCCGGCGCCCTGCAGGCCCGCCATCAGGATCACGGCCGGCGGCTGGGCGGCGAGGTTGATGTCCGACACGCCCTCGCCCATGGTCGCGGCCAGCTCGCGGTTCACGATGGAGACCAGCGTCTGCCCGGGCTTGAGCGAGCCCAGCACTTCCTGGCCCAGGGCCTTTTCCTTCACGCGCGCGATGAAGTCGCGCACCACCGGCAGGGCCACGTCGGCCTCCAGCAGCGCCATGCGCACCTCGCGCAGCATGTCCTGCACGTTGGATTCGGTGATGCGGGCCTGGCCGCGCATCTCCTTGACGAGCCGGGAGAGTTTTTCGGTGAGGGCGGATGCCATGGGACGTATTCCGGTTGGGCGGGCCGGACGCTGCATCCGGGCCGGGCCGCCTGGGCAGCGGCGGGCTAAACTGTGGGCCCATGATTTTACCCAGCGTCTCCTCCGCCCACTGGCTGCTCTCCCTGGGCGCGGCGCTGGCCTACGCGGTACCGGCCCTGGCGGCCGCCCGCATCGGCGCGGAACGCGGCCGCGCCGCGCTCTGGGTGGCCTGGGTGCTGCACGCCGCGGTGCTGGCCTGGAGCCTGCTGGGCGACACGCCCCGCTTCGGCTTCGCACCCGCGCTCTCGATGACGGCCTGGCTGGTGCTCACCGTCTATGCGATCGAGCACCAGGTCTTCCCGCAGATGCGCACGCGCTGGATGCTCGCCGCCCTGGGCGCCGCGGCCGTGCTGCTGGCCCTGGTGTTCCCCGGGCAGCCGCTGCACGTCAACGCCTCGGCCTGGCTGCCGCTGCACCTCGCCCTGGGCATCGCCTCCTACGGACTCTTCGCCGCGGCCGTCGTGCACGCCTGGCTCATGACCCGCGCCGAGCGCCGCATCCGCCAGGCGGCGGACCCGCGCAGCGGGGTGCCGCTGCTCACGCTGGAGCGGCTCACCTTCCGCTTCGTCGTGGCCGGCTTCGTCCTGCTCACCGCCACGCTCGCGGCGGGCCTGCTGTTCGGCGAAACGCTCTACGGCCGTGCCTGGAACTGGGACCACAAGGCCGTGTTCTCCGTGCTCTCGTGGCTCACCTTCGCCGTGCTGCTCATCGGGCGCTCCCGGTTCGGCTGGCGCGGCCGCATCGCGGTGCGCGTGCTCTACGCCGGGGCCGGCCTGCTGCTGCTGGCGTACGTGGGATCGCGCTTCGTGCTCGAAGTGGTGCTGGGGCGCTCGGTGTGAAATACCTCGTGCTGCTGCTCGTGCTGGCCGTCGCCTTCTGGCTGTGGCGCGGCGGCGCGCGGCGCGGCCAGGTGGCCAGCGCCGAGGCCCGCGCCCGCCTGGCGAAGCCGCAGGACATGGTGCCGTGCGCCCACTGCGGCGTGCACGTGCCGGCCTCGCAGGCGATCGCGCACGGCGGGCACACCTACTGCGGCCCGGAGCACCAGCGCCTGGGCCCCCGCTAGGGCCGCAACGTGTCCCAGTGGTCCCACTCCACCCTGCAGGTGCCCGTGGCGGATCCGCCCTTCGCGCGCCTGTGGACCAGCTTCCTCGCCGGCCGCGTGGTGGTGGCCGTGGCCCTGCTGCTGCTGCAGGCCCTGGGCTTCGCCTTCAACCAGGGCGCCGGCCCGGCTCTCACGGGCCTGTGCACCCTCTACCTGCTGGCGGCGGTCATGACGCTGGCCATCTCGGGCGAGAAGCCGCCCCCGCCGCAGGCCGGCATCCGCTGGTTGCCCACCATCGGGGTGGACCTGGCGCTGATCGCCAGCCTGCAGATGCTGCAGTCGGGCGCGATGAACTACACGCCCCTGTTCGGCCTGCCCATCCTCATGGCGGGCGTGCTGGGCACCCTCACCCTGGCGCTGGGCACGACCGCGGCCGCCACCCTGCTGCTGCTGGCCTGGACCTGGTGGCTGGGCGGCGCGGGCACGGCCGAATCGACGCAGCGCTATTTCCAGGCCGCGCTGACGGGCACCGGCTACTTCATCGTCGCCTACCTCGTCCACCAGCTGGCCACGCGCCTGCACCGCGAGCAGCAGCTGGCGCTGGAAGGCCAGCTCGCCGCGAAGCTGCAGGAACAGGTGAGCGCGCTCGTGATCGACCACCTCTCCGACGGCGTGATCGTGGTGGACGGCCGCGACACCGTCCGCCTCGCCAACCCGGCCGCCCTGCTGCTGCTCGGCGAATCGCCCCAGCCTGCACCGCCGTTCCCTCTCACGAGCTCGCCGTCCTGGGGCCCCCTGCTCGACATGGCCCGGCAGACCTTCCGCCTGGCGCAGCCGCAGGGCGCCGATGTGGACATCCTGCAGCCGGGCCAGAGCCCGCTCGCGCTGCACGTGCGGACCTGGCTCACGGCCTCGCCCCTGATCGCGCTCGACACCGGCGGTGCGCAGATGTGCGTCATGTTCCTGCACGACCTGCGCGAGATGGAGGCGCGCCTGCGCACCGAGAAGCTCGCCGCCATGGGGCGCATGTCCGCCGCCGTGGCCCACGAGATCCGCAATCCGCTGGCCGCCATCGTGCAGGCCAACGCGCTGCTGGAGGAAGACCTGTCCGACCCGGCCCACCGGCGGCTCGCCCACATGGTGCAGCAGAATGCCGACCGGCTCGCCCGCATCGCGGAAGAGGTGCTGGACATCGCACGCGTGCAGCACCAGATCGACCATGCGCCTGCCGGCACGCTGCCGCTGGACGACTCGGTGGCCCAGGTCTGCCGGGACTGGCAGTCGCACAGCCCGCACAGCCGCCGCGCCCAGCTGTCGCTGCATGCGGCGGGCACGCAGGTGGAATTCGACGCCGACCACCTGCGGCGCGTGCTGGTGAACCTGCTGGACAACGCCCTGCGCTACATGGGCGCCGAGCCGGACTCGCTGTGCATCTCCACCTACACCAATGCCGGGGGCCAGGCACACCTGCAGGTCTGGAGCGATGGCGCTCCGCTGGACAAGACCGTGGAGCGCCACCTGTTCGAGCCCTTCTTCTCGTCCGAGAGCCGCTCCAGCGGCCTGGGCCTCTATATCTGCCGCGAACTCTGCCAGCGCCATGGCGCCTCCGTCGGCTACCAGCGGCTCACGCGGGTGCTGGAGCGCGGGGCTATCGGCGGCAACGCGTTCACGGTGGCCTTCCGCCGCGCCGCGAGGCCGGGCGGGCCGTCGTCCACGCTGTTTGACACAATCGTCGTCTGACACTGCCTGCCCGCTCCGCCATGAATGCCCCCGCCGCCACCATCCTGGTCGTCGATGACGAGCCCGACCTGCGCACGCTCTACGAACTCACGCTGCTGCGCGAGGGCTACCGCGTGGAGACGGCGGCGACCGTCGAGGAGGCGCGCCGGCAGCTCCAGAGCCGGCGGTTCGACGCCGTCATCACCGACATGCGCCTGCCGGACGGCTTCGGCATGGAACTGCTGCAGGAGATCCGCCAGCAGAAGCGGCGCGAGCGCTGCGTGGTGATGACCGCCTACGGCTCGGCGGAGAACGCCGTCGAGGCACTGCGCTCCGGCGCGTTCGACTACCTCACCAAGCCGGTGGACCTCAAGCAGTTCCGCTCCGTGGTCGCCTCGGCCGTGCAGGGCACGGGCGGCGTGCCGCCGCCCCGCTCCGCGCGGCCCGGCCCGCCGGGAGCTGCCACGGCCGCCAGCCTGTCCGGGCTCGATCCGCTCGTGGGCGATTCGGAGGCCATGCGCAACGTCAAGCAGCGCATCGCCAAGGTCGCGCGCAGCATGGCTCCCGTGCTGATCCGCGGCGAATCGGGCACCGGCAAGGAACTCGTCGCCCGTGCCCTGCACGGCTGCAGCCAGCGCGCCGACGGCCCGCTGGTGGCCGTGAACTGCGGCGCCATCCCCGAGAACCTGCTGGAGGCGGAATTCTTCGGCGCGCGCAAGGGCTCCTACACCGGCGCCAGCCAGGACCGGGACGGCTACTTCCAGGCCGCCCGCGGGGGCACGCTGTTCCTCGACGAGATCGGCGACCTGCCCCTGTCCATGCAGGCCAAGCTGCTGCGCGCCATCCAGGAGCGCAGCGTGCGCCCCCTGGGGTCCACCCAGGAGGACACCGTGGACGTGCGGATCGTCAGCGCCACCCACCGCGATCTCGCCGCCGACGTGCAGGCGGGCCGCTTCCGGCAGGATCTCTACTACCGCCTCAACGTGATCGAGGTCGTGATCCCGCCGCTGCGCGAGCGCCGCGAGGACCTTCCCGCCCTGTGCGCCGCGCTGCTCGACCGCATCGCCGCGGAGACCGGCCTGCCCGCGCCGCCGCTGACCGCCGAGGCCCTGGCGGACATCGCCCGGCACCCGCTCACCGGCAACGTGCGCGAACTGGAGAACCTGCTGCACCGCGCCGTGGCGCTGAGCGACGGCGGCGAACTCCACATCGAATGCCCCGCGGACGCCGCTGCCGGCACGCCGCACGCACCCGCGGCCGCAGCCCCGGCGCCCGAGGCCCCCGGCGTGCCGGCCGGCACCGCGGACCCGCTCCCCGCGGCCCACGTGCCCCTGCCCAGCGACCTGCAGGGCTGGCTCGACCAGCAGGAGCGCGAGATCCTGGTGCGCGCCCTGCGCGAGCACGGGTTCAACCGCACGGCCACCGCCGCCCGCCTGGGCATCAGCCTGCGGCAGATCCGCTACCGCATCGACCGCCTGGCCATCGCCACGCCGCAGGACGACGACGCGCCCGACGACCATGCAGCCTCCTGACCCCATGAACGATGCCCGGGGCGGCAGCGGCCCGGGCGAGGCCGGCCCGCGCTGGAACGGTGGCTGGTATCTGCCCGCCACCGCCCTGCCCTCGCCGAACTTCGGCCCCCGCCCCACCCGGGCCGCCATCGATCTCATCGTGGTGCATTCCATCAGCCTGCCCCCGGGCGAATATGGCACCGGCGAAGTCCAGCGCCTCTTCACCAATGCGCTGGACTGGGATGCCCACCCCTACTACGCCGGCATCCGCGGCCTGCAGGTCTCGGCCCACTTCTTCATCGAGCGCAGCGGTCGGGTGTGGCAGTTCGTGGACTGCGGCGACCGCGCATGGCATGCCGGCCCGTCCGCCTACCGGGGCCGGGACAACTGCAACGACGACTCGATCGGCATCGAACTGGAAGGACTGGAAGGCGACACCTTCGAACCCGCCCAGTACCAGGCGCTCGCCACGCTGTGCCGCGACATCGCGCAACGCTATCCCGTGGCCCACGTCGCGGGCCACGAGCATGTCGCGCCCGGGCGCAAGCAGGACCCCGGACCGGGGTTCGACTGGCGGGAACTGCAGTCCCGGCTGGGCAGCCCGCGCATCGACTTCCCGCCGCAAGTCAAGCCCTCCTGACCGGCGAGCAAGGGTTTTCCCGAAGCGCTGGCGCGGACGAGGGCAAATCGCGACACTCGCTCCCCTTGCGCCCCACCAGCACTGGCGCCGGTCCGCGCCGCGCTCTGGTCCCGCAACACGCGCCAGGCCTTGCTGAACGCTCCGGAACCACCGTCTGGCGCGGCCTCCAGGACCGGTCTCCCCCTTCCGTGCCAACGCATGGAAACATCGCGTGGCTACACGCATCGAATTTCAAGAGATACACTACATGTAGTGCCCAGGTAGTCATTTGACCACTACCTATAGCGTTCCGCATTACGCAATCAACTGGCGGTGTGCGCCTACACCACCGTCCTTTTCTGCCACCCCATCCACCGAGGTTTCCTGTATGCAGCCTGCGCTGAGCCCATCATCCGCCACGACCGCACCCGATCAGACGCCTGCGGCGCAGGGCACCGAGCCCGCGGCCGGCGGCCACCCGCTCTCGCACTACCAGATCATCCGCCGCAATGGCGCGGTCGTGCCTTTCGAGCCGCAGAAGATCGCCGTGGCCATGATGAAGGCCTTCCTCGCGGTGCACGGCACCCAGGGCGCGGCCTCGGCCAGCGTGCGCGAGACGGTGGACACCCTGACCCAGTCCGTGGTGCGCGCGCTCATGCGCTCGCGCCCGGGCGGCGGCACGTTCCACATCGAGGACGTGCAGGACAACGTGGAACTGAGCCTCATGCGCGGCGGCCACCATGAAGTCGCCCGCGCCTACGTGCTCTACCGCGAGCGCCGCACCCAGGAGCGTGCGCACCAGCAGCACGACCGCCAGCCCGTGCCCTCCACGCCGGTGCTGCACGTGATCGACAACGGCCAGCGCGTGCCGCTCGACGAGGCCCGCCTGCGCGGCCTGATCGACTCCGCCTGCGCCAACCTCGGCCAGGACGTGCACGCCGCACCCATCGTGGCCGAGACGCTGCGCAACCTGTATGACGGCGTCCCGATGGACGAGGTGTACAAGGCCTCCATCCTGGCCGCGCGCACGCTGATCGAGAAGGACCCCGACTACACCTACGCCACCGCCCGCCTGCTGCTGCACACCATCGTGCGCGAGGTGCTGGGCCAGGACGTGGTGCCCGCCGACATGGGCCCGGCCTATGCCGCCTACTTCCCGCAGTTCATCCAGAAGGGCGTGGACAACGAACTGCTAGACCCCCGCCTGCTGCAGTACGACCTGGCCCGCCTGGGCGCCGCGCTCGATGCCGGCCGCGACCAGCAGTTCGACTACCTGGGCCTGCAGACCCTGTACGACCGCTACTTCCTGCACGTGCGCAAGACCCGCATCGAGCTGCCCCAGTGCTTCTTCATGCGCGTGGCCATGGGCCTGGCGCTGAACGAGCCCGACCGCGAGGCCCGTGCCATCGAGTTCTACGAGGTGCTGTCGTCGTTCGACTTCATGTCGTCCACGCCCACGCTCTTCAACAGCGGCACGCTGCGCTCGCAGCTGTCCTCGTGCTACCTGACCACGGTGCCCGACGACCTCGACGGCATCTACGAATCCATCAAGGAAAACGCCCTGCTCTCCAAGTTCGCGGGCGGCCTGGGCAACGACTGGACCCGCGTGCGCGCGCTCGGCTCCCACATCAAGGGCACGAACGGCGAATCGCAGGGCGTGGTGCCGTTCCTCAAGGTGGTGAACGACACGGCCGTGGCCGTGAACCAGGGCGGCAAGCGCAAGGGTGCCGTCTGCACCTACCTGGAAACCTGGCACCTCGACATCGAGGAGTTCCTGGAGCTGCGCAAGAACACCGGCGACGACCGCCGCCGCACGCACGACATGAACACGGCCAACTGGATCCCCGACCTGTTCATGCGCCGCGTGATGGAAAAGGGCACCTGGACGCTGTTCTCTCCCTCTTCCGTGCCGGACCTGCACGACCTGTTCGGCGCCGACTTCGAGAAGGCCTACGTCGCCTATGAAGAGAAGGCCGCGCGCGGCGAGATCAAGCCTTCGCGCACCGTGCAGGCCACCGACCTGTGGCGCAAGATCCTCACGATGCTGTTCGAGACCGGCCACCCCTGGATCACGTTCAAGGACGCCTGCAACGTGCGCTCGCCCCAGCAGCACGCCGGCGTGGTGCACTCGTCCAACCTCTGCACCGAGATCACGCTCAACACCAGCGACGCCGAAACTGCCGTGTGCAACCTCGGCTCGGTGAACCTCGTGCGCCACCTGAAGGACGGCCCGGACGGCAAGGAGCTCGACCACGCCAAGCTGCGCAAGACCATCTCCACGGCCATGCGCATGCTCGACAACGTGATCGACATCAACTACTACGCGGTCGAGAAGGCTCGCAACTCCAACATGCGCCACCGCCCGGTGGGCCTGGGCCTGATGGCCTTCCAGGACAGCCTGTACGAGCTGCGCATTCCCTACGCCTCGCAGGCCGCGGTGGAATTCGCCGACTGCTCGATGGAAGCGATCTGCTACTACGCCTACTGGGCCTCCACCGAACTCGCCCAGGAACGCGGCAGGTACTCCAGCTACCCCGGCTCGCTTTGGGACCGCGGCATCCTGCCGATCGACACGCTCGACCTGCTGGAGAAGGCCCGCGGCGGCTACGTGGAAGTGGACCGCGCCGCCACCCTCGACTGGGACGCGCTGCGCCAGAAGATCGCCCGCGACGGCATGCGCAACTCCAACTGCGTGGCCATCGCCCCCACGGCCACCATCTCCAACATCGTCGGCGTGGACGCCTCGATCGAGCCGTCCTTCGGCAACCTGTCGGTCAAGTCGAACCTGTCGGGCGAGTTCACCGTCATCAACGGCTATCTCGTGCGCGACCTCAAGCGCCTGGGCCTGTGGGACGACGTGATGGTCATGGACCTCAAGCACTTCAAGGGATCGCTGCACCCGATCGACCGCGTGCCGCAGGACGTGAAGGCGCTGTATTCCACCGCCTTCGAAGTGGCGCCCACGTGGCTGGTGGAGGCCGCATCGCGCCGCCAGAAGTGGATCGACCAGGCGCAGAGCCTGAACATCTACATGGCCGGCGCATCCGGCAAGAAGCTCGACGAGACCTACAAGCTCGCCTGGGTGCGCGGCCTCAAGACCACGTACTACCTGCGCACGCAGAGCGCGACGCACGTCGAGATGAGCACCGTGAACACGCGCCAGCTCAACGCCGTTTCGTCGGGCAGCGACGGCGCGATGCAGGCCGCCGGCAGCGGCGCCGCACGCCCCGGCGCGCTCGATGCGGCCGCCGCCGCAGCGCAATCGCAGGCCGCCGCGCTGCCCGCGACCGACGTGAAGTTCTGCGCCATCGACGACCCCACCTGCGAAGCCTGCCAGTGATGTGACGCGCTGCGAGGAAGGTCCCCGCGCGGGACCTTCCTCGCATGTGCTGTGAAGCAACAAAAACATCTCTGCGCCACGCTGCGGCGCTTTTATTTTTGCAGCGCTGCTTTCATAATCCGACCATTGGAAGACCTATGCTGAACTGGGACGAAGAAGTCAAGCCCTCATCGCAGAAAACTCCGGACGGCGGTCTGCAAAGCCACCGTCCCGACATGGCGCCCCCTGCGTCTTTCCAGAGCCCGGCACTGCAGGCCGTGGCCACCTCCGCATCCCCCGCCGCGGCCTCGACTTCCAACGCCGCGACACCCGCACAGCACCGCCGCGTGAATGCCGCCGACAAGCGCATCATCAACGGCCAGACCGACGTCAACCAGCTCGTTCCCTTCAAGTACAAGTGGGCCTGGGAAAAGTACCTGGCCACCTGCGCCAACCACTGGATGCCGCAGGAGGTCAACATGACCCGCGACATCGCGCTGTGGAAGGACCCGAACGGCCTGACCGAGGACGAGCGCCGCATCGTCAAGCGCAACCTCGGCTTCTTCGTCACCGCCGATTCGCTGGCCGCCAACAACATCGTGCTGGGCACGTACCGCCACATCACCGCGCCCGAGTGCCGCCAGTTCCTGCTGCGCCAGGCCTTCGAGGAAGCGATCCACACGCACGCCTACCAGTACATCGTCGAGTCGCTCGGCCTCGACGAGAGCGAGATCTTCAACGCCTACAACGAAGTCGATTCGATCCGCAACAAGGACGAGTTCCTGATCCCCTTCATCGAGGCGATCATGGACCCCGACTTCAAGACCGGCACGCCCGAGACCGACCAGACCCTGCTGAAGTCGCTCATCGTGTTCGCCTGCCTGATGGAAGGCCTGTTCTTCTACGTCGGCTTCACGCAGATCCTCGCGCTGGGCCGCCAGAACAAGATGACCGGCGCCGCCGAGCAGTACCAGTACATCCTGCGCGACGAGTCGATGCACTGCAACTTCGGCATCGACCTGATCAACCAGCTCAAGCTCGAGAACCCGCACCTCTGGACCGCGGAGTTCAAGGAAGAGATCAAGGGCCTGTTCATGAAGGCCGTCGAGCTGGAGTACCAGTACGCGGAAGACACCATGCCCCGCGGCGTGCTGGGCATGAACGCGTCCATGTTCAAGGGCTACCTGCGCTACATCGCCAACCGGCGCGCCACGCAGATCGGCCTGGAGGCGCTCTTCCCCAACGAAGAGAATCCTTTCCCCTGGATGAGCGAGATGATCGACCTGAAGAAGGAACGCAACTTCTTCGAGACGCGCGTCATCGAGTACCAGTCCGGCGGCGCACTGTCCTGGGATTAGTCGATCCCGTAATTCCAGGCCATGTATTTTCATTCCACGCCCCGCACCGGCAGCCCGCAAGGGCCCTGCCGTGCGGGGCGTTCCCGCGTTCATGGCGGTGGGTGCCCGAGAGCCCCCATCGCCATGGATCGCTCCCTGTCCAATGCAGGCATGGAGCGCTCTTTGCAAATCGACCCAAGGAGAAAATGATGGCAACTGCGAAGAAGACGACCGCCGCCAAGAAGGCAGCACCCGCCGCGAAGAAAGCGGCTTCCACCAAGGCAGCGACGACCGTGAAGAAGGCCGCCGCAGCACCGGCATCGGCCAAGAAGGCCGCCGCCACGACGAAGAAGGCCGCACCGGCGAAGAAGGCTGCAGCCCCCGCCAAGAAGGCAGCTGCACCGGCAAAGAAGGCCGCAGCCCCCGCCAAGAAGGCAGCTGCACCGGCAAAGAAGGCCGCAGCCCCCGCCAAGAAGGCAGCCGCACCGGCGAAGAAGGCCGCAGCCCCCGCCAAGAAGGCAGCCGCACCGGCAAAGAAGGCCGCAGCCCCCGCCAAGAAGGCAGCCGCACCGGCGAAGAAGGCCGCAGCCCCCGCCAAGAAGGCAGCTGCACCGGCGAAGAAGGCCGCAGCTCCCGCCAAGAAGGCAGCCGCACCGGCGAAGAAGGCCGCAGCAGCTCCTGCCAAGAAGGCCACCGGCACCACCAAGGCTGCCGCACCGAAGAAGGCTGCTCCGAAAAAGGCGGCCTCCAAGGCCTCTGCCCCTGCGCCTGCTCCTGCAGCACAGACCACGCTGAACCCGCAGGCCGCATGGCCTTTCCCGACGGGCACCAAGCCCTGAGCGACCACAGCGGCCCGCCGCCCCGTCCGCGGGGCTGGTCCCACCCGGTGCATGCACCGGGTTTTTTTATGCCTGCGCGGCCTCAGGCCGGCACGAAATCGAGCTGGTAGTTCTGCGGCCCGCGCTGCGCGATCTTGAGCGCTCCCAGGCGGTTGCCCAGCGCCGCACAGCGCGCGAGCGGCCAGCCCTGCTCCAGGCCGAAGAGCAGCGCGCCACGCCATGCGTCGCCGCAGCCCGTGGGGTCCACCACGCTGGCCGGCTGCACGGGCGGCACGCGCGTGGCCACGCCGTCCTCCCAGACATCGCAGCCGTCCGCGCCCAGGGTGACCACGAGGCCGCGCACCTTGCGCGAGATCTCCGCGAAGCTCCAGCCCGTGCGCTCGCACAGCATGCGGCCTTCATAGTCGTTCACGGTCACCCAGCTCGCCTGGCCGATGAAGCGCGCAAGCTCCTCGCCGCCGAACATCGGCAGGCCCTGGCCCGGGTCGAACACGAACGGGATGCCCGCGGCCTCGAACTGCGCAGCGTGCTCGATCATGGCATCGCGGCCGTCCGGCGCGATGATGCCCAGGCGCAGGTCGGGCTCGGCGGTGATGCGCGACCGGTGCGCGAGCATCATCGCGCCCGGATGGAAGGCCGTGATCTGGTTGTTGTCGCGGTCGGTCATGATGAGCGCCTGCGCGGTATAGGTCTCGTCCACCCGGCCCACATGGCGCGTATCGATGCCGAGGTCCTGCAGGCGCTGCAGGTAGTCGCCGCCATCGCTGCCCAGCATCGCCATGGGCACGGGATTGCCGCCCAGCAGCTTGAGGCTGTAGGCGATGTTGCCCGCGCAGCCGCCGAAGTCCCGCCGCAGGGACGGCACGAGGAACGACACATTGAGGATGTGCAGCTGGTCCGGCAGGATCTGCTCGGCGAAGCGACCCTCGAAGGTCATGATGGTGTCAAAGGCCAGGGAACCGCAAATCAGGGCAGCCATAGAAATCCTGTCAATCGGGATGGAAAATCAAGGGAACGGAAACGGAAGGAAGCGCGAACACCGCGCAGCCATGCGGATGCGCGCAGGGCCCGGCCTCATGGATAGAAGGCCAGCAACCGGTAGCCCGCCACGCGCGCACCGCCGGCCGCGCCCACGTTCACCGGCCATGTGCCGCCCCACTCGCCATGGGCGGGCAGTTCCGCGGGGGCCGAGAGATCCTGCGGCAGCAGCACGCGCCGCAGGACGGGCTGCTCCTGCGCGTCGGTGAGCGTCAGCTCCAGCGCCGGCATGGCCACGGGGAAATCCGCACGGCTGCGGATGGTGAGCGCGAGCAGGAAACCGTCCCCGCGCGCCTTGTTGAAGGAAGAGCTGTCGATGACCACGTCGGCAATGCGCCGGGGCGGAGCGATGCGGCACTGCAGCGGAGCGCACAGCACCTGCAGCAGGGGACGCAGCGCAGGATGCTGCGAGGCCAGCCGGTCCCGCTCCTGCAGGCCGACCTGCAGCAGCAGCGCCCCCAGCAACAGCACGCCGGCCAGGCCCAGCGCAATGCGCACCGCCGGCCTGCGCCACCACGCCCTGCGCCGCGCTGCGCGCATGAATCCCGGCTCGTTGGAGGCGTGAGCACCCTCCCCGTCCGGATCGTCATCGTCGTCGTCCTCCGTGCCCCGGCTGGGCGCCGGTGTACGCGCGGAGCGCCATACCGAGGGCGGGGACGGTGGCGCCACGGCAGGCATGGCGGGCTCGGGCAGCGGCATCGCCTGGGTGGCGATGTCCACCGGGTCGGTGTCCGTATCGATGCCCTCGTGCGCCAGTTCCCTGGCGACGGCCTGCTCCGACGCATCGTCCAGCGGCGATTCATCCTCGTCCTGCGGCGCGGGGGCGGGTTCGGAGGCGGCTTCCATGCGCCCGGGCAGGGGCATGCCGCCTTGCGGCGACAGGGAGTCCTCCGCGTCCAGCGCCTCCTCGTCGGGCCATCCGGAATCGCGCAGCTCGGCGAAAGGCAGTTCGTAGCCGCCCGAGTCGGACTCCTGCGGCGCGGGCAATGCACCCGGGGGATGGGGCAGGATGGCGCCGGCAGGACCGGGCTCCCTGGCGGCTTCCTCGGCAGCGGCGCGCGGTACAGAAGGTGCCGGCGCCTGGGCAGGCAGGGGATCCGCCCGCGGTGCCGCGGCCGGCGCGCGCACGCGCCATGCCATGGGCGACAGCGGCTCGAGGCTCCAGCCGGGATCCTCGCCATGCGCCTCCGGAGAGGCTGCCCGTGCCGACAGGAAGGCCGGCACGGCGGCAGGAGCCGATCCGGGCAGGGCCACCGGCTCCCCGGGACGCGGCGGCGCTGCCTGCTGCGCCCGGGCCGTCGGGACGCTCGGTACGGCCGGGCCGGACACCGGGGCGGGCGCCGACTCAGCCGGGGCGGCGGCCGCCGGCGCGGGAACAGGCGCAGGCGCGCTTCCCGGCAACGCCATGGGCGGCAACAGCTCCGCAGGCCGCGCCGGCCCCGGCAGGAGATTCGCGGAGGCGTCGAACACCTCCTTGCACTGCCCGCACCGGACCCAGCCTTCGGAAATGCGCAACTGGTCCGCGACGACCTTGAAGGTCGTGCCACAGGCGGGGCAGCGGGTGATCTGGCTCATCGACTCGGAATTGTAGGGGGCGCCCTGCGCCGCCCTGCGGGGGCCGCTGCCTCAGCGCGCGGCGGTCATCAGGATCCAGCCGTCCTCGGCGTCGCTCACCTGCAGCGGGAGCCAGGGGGCATAGGCCTCGCGCAGTTCCTCGGCCTGGCGCTCCAGGATGCCCGCGAGCACCAGGTGCCCTCCCGCATCGACGTGGGCACACAGCAGCGGCGCCAGCACCTTGAGCGGCGTCGCGAGGATGTTGGCCAGCACCGTGCCGTAGCGGCCCTGCGCGGCCTCGGGCAGGCCGGCCTTCAGGGCCACGCCGTTGGCCTCTGCATTGAGCCGCGTCGATTCCACGGCGGCGGGATCGATGTCCACCGCGTCGATGTCGGCGGCGCCGAACTTGGCGGCACCGATCGCAAGGATGCCCGAGCCGCAACCGTAGTCCAGCACCCGGCCGAAGTCGCCGCCGCGCCCGGCGATCCAGCGCAGGCACATGCGCGTGGTCGGGTGCGTGCCGGTGCCGAAGGCCAGGCCCGGGTCCAGCCGGATGTGGCGCTTCGCCTGCGCGGGCAACTCGTGCCAGGTGGGCACGATCCAGAACTCGGGCGTGATCTCCACCGGCGCGAACTGCGACTGGGTCAGGCGCACCCAGTCCTGGTCGGGCACCTCGGCCAGGCCCAGGACGCGGCAGCCGTCGAAGAAATCCTGCACCTCCAGCAGCGCGCGCGCCTCCCCGGCGGCCTCCTGCGTGGGAAACAGCGCCACCACCCGGCTGCGCTGCCAGCCGTCGCGGGGCGGCGGCATCCCGGGCTCGCCGAACAGGGCCTGTTCCGCCTCGGTCTGCGCATCGGCATCCTCGACCGACACGCTCAGGGCATCCAGCGCTTCGAGGGCTTCGCCCACGGCTTCGATCCGCCCCTCGGGGCACAACAGGCTCAGCTCATACATGGATGTCAATCTCCTGCAGAAACGACAATGCTGGCCCCCGTTTCCGGGCGGCCAGCATGCCAGTGACCGGCGACGGGCCGGTGCCGGTCAGCGCTTGTGCGCGCCCAGCCACTCTTCCAGGTAATGGATGTTCGTGCCCCCGGCGACGAACTTGGCATCCACCATCAGCTCGCGGTGCAGCGGGATGTTGGTGTGGATGCCCTCGATCACCGTCTCGGACAGGGCCGTGCGCATGCGGGCCAGGGCCTGCTCGCGCGTGTCGCCGTGCACGATGATCTTGCCGATCATGGAGTCGTAGTTGGGCGGCACGTAGTAGTTGGTGTAGGCGTGCGAATCCACGCGCACCCCCGGGCCGCCCGGCGCGTGCCACATGGTGATGCGGCCGGGCGACGGCGTGAACTTGTAGGCGTCTTCGGCATTCACGCGGCATTCGATGGCGTGGCCGCGGATCTCGATCTGGCGCTGGGTGAAGGGCAGCTTCTCGCCCGCGGCGACCATGATCTGCGTCTTCACGATGTCCACGCCCGTGATCCACTCCGTCACCGGGTGCTCGACCTGCACGCGCGTGTTCATTTCGATGAAGTAGAACTCGCCGTTCTCGTAGAGGAACTCGAACGTGCCCGCGCCGCGGTAGCCGATCTTCTTGCACGCGGCCACGCAGCGCTCGCCGATCTTCTCGATGAGCTTGCGCGGAATGCCGGGCGCCGGCGCTTCCTCGATCACCTTCTGGTGGCGGCGCTGCATGGAACAGTCGCGCTCGCCCAGGTAGACCGCGTTGCGGAACTTGTCCGCCAGGATCTGGATTTCGATGTGGCGCGGGTTCTGGAGGAACTTCTCCATGTACACGGCCGGGTTGCCGAACGCGGCCTGCGCTTCGGCCTTGGTCATCTGCACGGCATTCACCAGCGCGGCCTCGGTGTGCACCACGCGCATGCCGCGACCACCGCCACCACCCGCCGCCTTGATGATGACGGGGTAGCCGACGGTGCGTGCGATGCGGCGGATCTGCACCGGATCGTCGGGCAGCTCGCCGTCCGAACCCGGCACGCAGGGCACGCCCGCGCGGATCATGGCCTGCTTGGCAGACACCTTGTCGCCCATCGTGCGGATGGACTCGGGCGTGGGACCGATGAACTGGAAGCCGCTCTTTTCCACGCGCTCGGCGAAGTCGGCGTTCTCGGACAGGAAGCCATAGCCGGGGTGGATGGCCTCGGCATCGGTCACCTCGGCGGCCGAGATGATCGCCGGCATGTTGAGGTAGGACAGCGGCGAGGGCGCGGGGCCGATGCACACGGCCTCTTCGGCCAGCTTGACGTACTTGGCGTCGCGATCGGCCTCGGAATACACCATGACGGCCTTCACGCCCAGCTCATGGCAGGCGCGCTGGATGCGCAGGGCGATTTCGCCGCGATTGGCGACAAGGATCTTTTTGAACATAGGCTTTCTCGCGGCTCATCGCTGCACGCTGACGCGTGCCAGGGCGCTTTGCTGCGCCTTGCCCACGGCAAGAACGCCGCGATTGGCGACAAGGATCTTTTTAAACATGAAATTCCTGGTTCGCTGCAGGTCTGCGGTGGCGCAGCGAGGCTTACTCGATGACGAACAGCGGCTGCCCGTATTCCACCGCCTGGCCGTTCTCGCCGAGGATGCGCGTGACCGTGCCGGACTTGTCGGCCTCGATCTCGTTGAGGATCTTCATCGCCTCGATGATGCAGATGGTGTCGCCTTCCTTGACCTGGCTGCCCACTTCGACGAATGCCTTGGCACCGGGGCTGGAAGCGCGGTAGAACGTGCCCACCATGGGCGACTTGACGATGTGGCCGGCAGGAACGGACGGTGCCGGCAGCTCGGCGACGGGCGCCGGTGCGGCGGCGGCCGGAGCGGGCGCCGCGGCGGGGGCCGGAGCCGGCGCCGCCACGAATTGCTGGACGACCGCGCCGCCGCTCTTGACGATGCGGACCTTGCCTTCCGCCTCGGTAATCTCGAGCTCCGACACGTTCGACTCGGAGACGAGGTCAATCAAGGTCTTGAGTTTTCGCAAATCCATGGGGACTCCAACGCCTAAAACGAAATAGGGCGCGAATTTACCCCAATTTGGCCCTTTCCACCCCTATCCGAGCGCAAATTCCATCATCTACGAATGGGTTGCACTGAAATCATCCCAGCGCGGCCCACTGGCGGAGGTCATCGGCCGTGATCTGCCCCATTTTACGATGCATGATGGTGCCATCTGCGCCCAACAGGACGGTGAAGGGAAGCCCGCCCGCCAGGTTGCCCAAACTGCGTCCCAGGTCCGTGCCCTGCAGGCCTGCCAGTCCGATGGGAAAGTCCAGCGGTATCCGGGCCAGGAACTGCCGCACCGACGAGGGCTGGTCGATCGCGAGGCCCACCACCTGCCAGCCCCTGGCCTGCTGCGTCCGGTAGAAGGTATTGAGCATGGGCAGCTCTTCCACGCAGGGCGGGCACCAGGTCGCCCAGAAATTCACCAGGAGCGGGCGGCCACGGAAGGCCTGCATGTCCAGAGGCGGACTGCCGGGCTGGGGCGCGTCGAAGCGCATGCCCCAGAGCGCGGCCTCGGCATCCGAAGCGGTAGCGTGCGGCTGGAAGCGCCACCACGCCAGGCCCGCGCCGCCCGCTGCAGCCACGGCCGCGGCGGCGGCATACAGGGCGCGGCGCCGCGGCCGGCTCACCGGCGCGGCGCCGGAAGCGGCAGCTCCTGCCGCGGAGGGGGTATCGGTCATTCGGGGGTGTCCTCGTTGTCCAGCAGTCTGCGCACGGCCCGGGCGTCGCCCCGGGGCACGCGCCCGCGCGCATCGGGGCGCAGCGCGCCGCGCAGGTCGTCCAGATCATAGACAAGCAAGTGCACGCCGACGGTCTCGCCCAGGCCGGGGGCATGGCTGGAGAGGCTGAGCGCCTCCACCGATTCGCCGTGGAAGCCGGTGACCGTGCGGGGTTCGTAATCCACGTGGTGGTCGATGAGCGCGATCTCGGCGGATTTGCAGTCGTCGCAGAAGAGCTGCAGGTAGATGTCCGAGAGCCGCGTGGCCGTGCCGTACCAGACGGCCCCGCCGAGGTGCGGGCGGAACTCCGCCATGCGCTCCATCCAGACCAGGGCCAGTTCGCGCAGTGCACGCAGTTCGGCAGGCTGGGTGTCGGCGCAGAAAAGGCCGATGTACTCGCGCACGGCGTTTTCCACCAAATCGTTGTCGGGCAGCGCGGTGCGGGCGGGCAGGCCCAGCTGCCGGACGGCCCGGCGTTTGGCCGGGCCCCATTCGAGCCCCTCCTCGACGACGAGGCGGGCTGCGGCATTGGCGATCTCGGTGGCGAGGGCGTTGGACATGGCGGCGTCTCGGTAGGGAGGGAATACCCGCATTGTGGCGGGATGGGGCGGCGGCGGGGAGACACAATGCGCCCGCCCGGAGCGGGGTCTTGCCCTGCAGCCCTGCCAGCGGCAGCCTGTCGCTATTGAATGCATAGCATCGACAGCCCGCCCGCCGGAGCGTGCGGGCCGAACCTTAGAATCGGCGCCCATGCATATTCACATTCTGGGCATTTGCGGAACGTTCATGGGAGGCCTGGCCGCGCTGGCGCGGGAGGCGGGCCACAAGGTCACGGGCTGCGATGCCGGGGTGTATCCGCCGATGAGCGACCAGTTGCGCGCGCTGGGCATCGAACTGATCGAAGGCTACGGCGCCGAACAGCTGGACCTGGCACCGGACATGTTCGTGGTGGGCAACGTGGTGAGCCGCGCGCGGCTTCCCGACGGCAGTCCCAAGTTCCCGCTGATGGAAGCCATCCTCGACGCGGGAACCCCCTACACGAGCGGCCCGCAGTGGCTGGCCGAGCATGTGCTGCAGGGGCGCCATGTGCTCGCGGTGGCGGGCACGCACGGCAAGACCACGACCACGTCCATGCTCGCCTGGATCCTCGAATGCGCGGGCCTGCAGCCCGGCTTCCTGGTGGGCGGCGTTCCACTGGATTTCGGTGTCTCCGCCCGGCTGGGCGCGGCGCAGCGGCCGGTGGCGCAGGACGGCCCGGCCGGCGGCGCGCCGCTGTTCGTGATCGAGGCCGACGAATACGACACGGCCTTCTTCGACAAGCGCAGCAAGTTCGTCCACTACCGCCCGCGCACCGCGGTGCTGAACAACCTCGAGTTCGACCACGCGGACATCTTCGACGACCTGGCCGCGATCGAGCGGCAGTTCCACCACCTCGTTCGCACGGTGCCGCCTTCGGGCCGGGTGGTGTTCAACGGGCTGGAGGAAAGCCTGGCACGGGTGCTGCACCAGGGCTGCTGGAGCGGCATGGCCAGTTTCGGTGCGGCGGTGAGCGATTTCACGGCGCGCGGCGAGCCGCAGGCCTTCGACGTGCTGCGCGGCGGCCATGCCGTCGGCCGCGT
Organism: Acidovorax sacchari; assembly: GCF_042847045.1. Classification (NCBI taxonomy): domain Bacteria; kingdom Pseudomonadati; phylum Pseudomonadota; class Betaproteobacteria; order Burkholderiales; family Comamonadaceae; genus Acidovorax; species Acidovorax sacchari. Next base: position 903,464 of record NZ_AP035783.1, on the reverse strand, counting down.
GGAGTGGGAGCTGAGCGGCGTGCACAACCAGCTCAACGCACTGGCGGCCATCGCGGCCGCGGACCATGTGGGCGTGGCGCCCTCCGAGGCCGCGGCGGCGCTGGGACGGTTCCGCAACGTCAAGCGGCGCATGGAACTGCGCGGCACGGCCGGCGGCGTCGCGGTGTACGACGATTTCGCGCACCACCCCACCGCGCTGCGCACCACGCTGGACGGCCTGCGCCGCCGTGTCGGGCCGCATGCGCGCATCCTCGCGGCCTTCGAGCCGCGCAGCAATACCATGAAGCTCGGCACGATGAAGTCGCAGCTTCCCTGGGCGCTGGAAGCCGCCGACCTCGCCTTCTGCCACACGGCGGGGCTGGACTGGGATGCAGCCGAGGCGCTCGCCCCGCTGGGGAGCAGGGCCTGCACGGCGGGCGACATCGCCACCCTGGTGGAACGGATCACCGCGGCGGCACGGCCGGGCGACCATGTCGTGTGCATGAGCAACGGCAGCTTCGGCGGCATCCACGCCCGGCTGCTGGGCGCCCTGGCGGAGCGCGCCGGTCAGTAGCTGATCGCCATCGCCGGCAGATCGACGCGCACCACCGGCCGGGCCAGCGCCGCGGACGCCGCCGCGGCGAACCGGCGGCCCCATTCCTGCGCCAGCAGGGCCGGGCCCGCGGCCTGGGCGACGACCAGCACCTTGTCGGCCGTCAGCACCTTGCCGCTGGCGCGCAGCGGCTCGCATTCCAGGCGAACGAACTCCTCGTCGAGCCAGCGGCGCGCGATCTCGTGGGCCATGGGTACCTCGCCTTCAAGATCGAAGCGGAATTCCTGGCCGGGCCCGAGGAGGACGGTGACTTCGCTGCGCATGGGAAAAGCCTTTGTGCCGGTGAGGGAGATGCCGAAAAGCTTACACGGCGGCCTCCCCCGTCCGCAACCGCCGCCGCCTCCCGGTAAACCCGGGGGTCGCGCGGGCAGGCCCGGCGCAGGTCAGGCCGCCAGGGCGACGGCGGCGCGGCGCGCCTGCACGGCGTCCGACAGCTCCTGCAGCGTGCCCAGGGAATCCTCCCATCCCAGGCACGCATCGGTGATGCTCTTGCCGTATTCCAGCGCGCAGGCATCGTCCTTGCCCGGCGTGAACTTCTGGGCGCCGGCCACGAGGTGGCTCTCGACCATCACGCCGAAGATGCTGTGCGAGCCGCCGGCGATCTGGCCGGCGATGTCGCGCGCCACGTCGCGCTGGCGCTCGTGCTGCTTGCTGCTGTTGGCATGGCTGCAGTCCACCATGAGGGTCGGCGGCAGCTTGGCGGCTTCCAGGTCCTTGCAGGCGGCGGCCACGCTGTCGGCATCGTAGTTGGGGGTCTTGCCGCCGCGCAGGATGACGTGGCAGTCGCGGTTGCCCTGCGTGTTGACGATGGCGACCTGCCCGTTCTTGTGCACGGAGAGGAAGTGGTGGCCCCGGCTCGCGGACTGGATGGCGTCCGTGGCGATGCGGATGTTGCCGTCCGTGCCGTTCTTGAAGCCGATGGGTGCGGACAGGCCGGATGCCAGCTCGCGGTGCACCTGGCTCTCGGTGGTGCGCGCGCCGATCGCGCCCCAGCTGATGAGATCGCCGATGTATTGCGGGGAGATCACGTCGAGAAACTCGCTGCCGGCCGGCACGCCCAGGCGGTTGATGTCGATGAGCAACTGGCGCGCGATGCGCAGGCCCTCGTCGATGCGGTAGCTCTCGTCGAGGTAGGGATCGTTGATGAGGCCCTTCCAGCCCACGGTGGTGCGCGGCTTCTCGAAGTAGACGCGCATCACGATTTCCAGCGTGTCGGCGTACTGGGCGCGCACGGCCTGCAGGCGGCGCGCGTATTCGAGCGCAGCGGCGGGATCGTGGATGGAGCACGGGCCGATCACGACCAGCAGGCGGTCGTCGCGGCGGGCCATGATGTCCTGGATGCGGTGCCGCGTGCGGGAGATGAGGGTTTCGATCGCGGTGCCCCGGATGGGGAAGAAGCGGATCAGGTGTTCGGGAGGGGGCAGCACGGTGATGTCCTTGATACGTTCGTCGTCGGTTTCGCTGGTTTTCTCGACGTGGCGGTACCAGGCATCGCTGGAAGAGGGTGCGGATTGGACAGGGGCCGTCATGGCTGCTTCCTCGTGAGGTGGTTCGAAAAGTGGGACGGGAAAAACAAAAAACCGCCGGGCTTTTCAGCTTCGGCGGTCTTCAGGGGGTAGGTGCTTTCAGGGGTGGCTGCGCGCTAACCTCTCATCCGCCAGGGACAGAGAACCAAAAGGACCAAAAGTAAAACGCGCTGCGAATCGGCATATCTGCCAATGTAGCACTCTTTTTCCCGGCGCGGCACGGCAGCGCGCCACGTTGCGCATCGGCGACACGCATCGGCGGCGGCAGCACGGCCCCGGTCAGCGCGCCGCGCCGCGCCGGCGGCCCAGCCAGGCCCCGAGGCGCGACCACCAGCCGTGGGCGGGCAGGGACAGGGGACTGCTGGCGAGCAGGTCCTGCATGTCGCTCGGGCCCACGCCGCCCTGCTGGTACAGGTCGATCGCGAGCACGGCCTCGCCCAGGGCCCTCCAGGCATCCCCTTCGAATGCATGGAAGCGCTGTGCCTCGTTGCGGCTGCGCCGCTGCAGGGCCTCCTGCCAGGCCGCCGTGGCCCGGATCAGCTGGCGCAGCGCGCTTTCATAGGCCCCGAACTCGTACAGGGCATGCCACGCGGACCCCAGGCCGGAGAGGAAGAGCTGGTGCGCGCGCGCCTCGTCCAGCAACTGGCCTGCACACTCCAGCACGGCCTGCGGATCGACCTGCCGGGCACGGCGGATCTGCACGGCCGCCTCGACCCGCGCCGACAGCGCCGTCACGGCTTCCCGGAATTGCAGGGAATCCTCGTCCGCCACGCTTTCGCGCAGCCAGCGGCTGATGTCGCCGAAGGTCTGCAGGCTGCTGGGAAGCGGGGCAGGATGCGTCGCCATGCTAGACCGGGGCGATGCGTCAACGTTGCGGAACCAGGCCGGCAGCGGCCAGGCCCTCCCCGCCGCATGTGCGGGGGCCTGGGAGGTGCGACGGGCGCAGGCGGCGGAAACCGTGGGACATGGGCCCAATGTAGCAAGACTGCGATGCCCGGGCATGCTGCAAAGCGGAACGCAGCTCTTCCATACGGCCCCGTCCTACCGGTGCACGGTGTATCGGGAGACGCGAATGCTTACAGGCGCTTCCTAAGCTCGACAGCATCCGGGGCCGAAGCCTGCGGATCACGGTGCGACACGGTGACAGCGTGGCCGCCGGGTCGCCATCGCCGCGGTGCCCAGCGCCGTGCATATCTACCTGAGGAGCTGCCATGTCCGTCCACACCACCGCCGTCATCCACGAGGAGCGCCTCGGGGTGCCCACCGTCTCCTGGGGCGCCGTCTTCGCCGGCCTCGTCCTTTCGCTGATCGTCTATCTCGTGCTCTCCGTGCTGGGCACGGCCATCGGTGCCTCGGCGATCGACCCCCTGGGCGATCGCAATCCCTTCAGCGGCTTCGGCGTGGGCGCCGGCATCTGGGCCGGGGTGACGACGCTGCTGGCCATCGCCGTCGGCGGCTTCGTGTCAGGCTATCTCGCGCGCCGCTCGGGCGCCCTGCACGGCCTGCTGGCCTGGGGCATGACGACGCTGGTGACCGTGTACCTGGTCGTCAGCGCCACGGGCAGCGCCCTCAACGCAGCGGGTGGCGCGGCGAAGACCGGGCTGACCACGGTGGGTGCCGTGGCCGGTGCAGGGGTTTCCGCAGCCGCTCCGGCACTGGGCAACGTGGTGCAGCGCCAGCTCGACCAGGCCGGCATCTCGCTGGATGCGAACAGTCTGCAGGCCGAACTCGAAAAGCTGCTGCGCCAGACCGGCAAGCCGGAATTGCAGCCCGAGAACCTGAAGAACGAAGCCCAGGCCGCCGCCAGCCAGGCCCAGGCCAGCGCGAGCAGCGCGGCGCAGGCCCCGCAGACCGCCGACGTGGATGCGAAGAGCTGGCTGGCCGGCGTGATGCAGCGCGGCGAGCGGGTGCTGAACGCGGCGGACAAGGAAGCGCTGGTGAACATCATCGTGGCACGCACGGGCAAGTCCCGCGCCGAGGCCGAGCAGATCGCCAGCAACTATGAGCAGACCTACAACCAGGCCCGCGCCAAGCTGGAGGAAGCCAAGCAGCAGGCCGAGCAGAAGGCCCGCGAGGCCGGCGCAGAAGCCGCCAGGAACGTTGCGCGCGGATCCTGGGGCACCCTGGTGGTGCTGTTGATCGGCGCCCTGGTCGCCGCCGGCGCCGGCGTGCTGGGCTTCCGTCGCCAGCGCCCTGCGGGCGTGGTGGTCGCGGCCTGACGCAGTCCTGCGGGGATGAAAAAAGCCCGGCCGGTGACGCATTCACCGCCGGGCTTTTCGCTGCCCGCGCGCACTGCGCGCCGGGCGGGAGCGTGCCCTCAGGCCGTTCCGCCGACGGTCAGGCCGTCGATGCGCAGCGTGGGCTGGCCCACGCCCACGGGCACGCTCTGGCCTTCCTTGCCGCAGGTGCCGACACCGCTGTCGAGCGCCATGTCGTTGCCGATCATGCTCACGCGCTTGAGCGATTCCGGGCCGCTGCCGACGATGGTTGCGCCCTTGACGGGGTAGAGGATCTTGCCGTTTTCCACCCAGTAGGCTTCGCTGGCGGAGAACACGAACTTGCCGCTCGTGATGTCCACCTGCCCGCCACCGAAGTTGGTGGCATAGAGGCCGCGCTGGATGCTGGCCACGATCTCGGCCGGGTCCTTGTCGCCACCCAGCATGTAGGTGTTGGTCATGCGGGGCATGGGGATGTGGGCGTAGCTTTCGCGGCGGCCGTTGCCCGTCGGGGCCACGCCCATCAGGCGGGCATTGAGCGAGTCCTGGATGTAGCCCCGGAGGATGCCGTCCTCGATGAGCACGTTGCGCTGGCTGGCATGGCCTTCGTCGTCCACATTGAGCGAACCGCGGCGGTCGGCGATGGTGCCGTCGTCGAGCACCGTCACGCCCTTGGCGGCCACGCGCTGCCCGATGCGCCCGCTGAACGCACTGGAGCCCTTGCGGTTGAAGTCGCCCTCCAGGCCGTGGCCCACGGCCTCGTGCAGCAGGATGCCGGGCCAGCCGGGGCCGAGCACCACCGTCATCTCGCCGGCAGGCGCCGGGCGGGCCTCCAGGTTGACCAGGGCCGCATTCACGGCCTCGTCCACGTAGCGGCCGATCTGCCCGTCGTCGAAGTAGGCCAGTCCGAAGCGGCCGCCACCGCCGGCGGAGCCCATCTCGCGGCGGCCGCCCTGCTCGGCGATCACCGTCAGGGACAGGCGCACCAGGGGGCGCACGTCGGCCGCGAGCGTGCCGTCGGCACGGGCCACCAGCACCACGTCGTATTCGCTCGCGAGGCCGGCCATGACCTGGGCCACGCGCGGGTCCTTGGCGCGGGCGCGCTGCTCCACCTTTTCCAGCAGCGCCACCTTGGCCGTGCTGTCGAGCGTGGCGATCGGATCCAGGTCGGGGTAGAGGGAGCGGCTGGCCGCCACCTTGCGGGCGGCGACCTTCGCGCGGCCCTGCTGCGCCGCCGCGGCGATGGAGCGCACCGTGTGCGCCGCGTCGCGCAGCGAGGCCTCGGAGATGTCGTCCGAATAGGCGAACGCGGTCTTCTCGCCGCTCACGGCCCGCACGCCCACGCCCTGGTCGATGCTGAAGGAGCCGGTCTTGACGATGCCTTCCTCCAGGCTCCAGCCCTCGCTGCGGGTGTACTGGAAGTAGAGGTCGGCGTCGTCCACCCGGTGGGCCCGGATGTCCGACAGCGCGCGCGCGAGGTGGGTTTCGTCCAGCCCGAAGGGTTCCAGCAGCAGCTGGCGGGCGATGGACAGGCGTTCGATGGTCGGTTCGCGGGAGATCATCCGGAGATTCTAGAAGGGCCCGCCGCCGCCCGTCCGCGGGGGCGCCACATCCCGCCTGCCGTCGTGGCCTCTCGGGACCCGTCCGGGGCCGGGGCGCAGCGCCGGCCTGCAAGAATGCACGGTCAGCCCTTTCCCTGCTTCATCCACCCGGCCCAGCCCAGGAGACCGCCGCCCATGTCCGACCGCCCCACCCTTCCCACGATCCGCGAACTCGCCCGCTCCCTGGCCGAAGGCGCCACGACGAGCGAGGCCCTGGTGGAGGCGGCACTGGAGCGCATCGCGGCGCACCGTGCTGGCGGAGGCGCCGCCTACGTCGGCGAAGTGGACGCGCTGGCCGCGCGGCTGGCGGCGCGTGCGAGCGACCTGGCCCGTGCCGCGGGCCACGTGCCGTCCCCGCTCGCGGGCCTGCCGGTGTCGGTCAAGGACCTGTTCGATGTGCGCGGGCAGGTGACGCGCGCCGGCTCCGCCGTGCTCGCCGATGCCGCGCCCGCCCCGCGCGACGCGGCCGCCGTGGCCCGGTTGCGCGCCGCGGGCGCCATTCTGCTGGGCCGCACCAACATGAGCGAGTTCGCCTTTTCCGGCCTGGGCCTCAACCCCCACCACGGCACGCCGGCGAACCCGCGGGATGCCGGCCGGGTCACCGGCGGATCGAGCTCCGGCGCGGCGGCCACGGTGGCGCTGGACCTGGCTGCCGCGGCACTGGGCACGGACACGGGTGGCTCCATCCGCATTCCGTCGGCGTTTTGCGGGCTCACGGGCTTCAAGCCGACGGCACGGCGGGTGCCGCTCGCGGGCGCGTATCCGCTCTCGCGCAGCCTCGACTCCGTCGGGCCGCTGGCGCGCAGCGTGGATTGCTGCGCGATCCTGGACGCGGTGCTGTCGGGCGAGGGAAGCGATGCCGACGCTGCCGGCGCGTTGCCGCTGGCCGGGATGCGGCTGGGGGTGGTGCAGGATCTCGTCATGGACGGGCTGGAGCCCGAGGTGGCCGCCGCGTTCGAGAGCGCGCTGCGCCGGCTTTCCGCGGCGGGGGCCCGCATCGAACGGGTGGCCTTTCCGGAGCTGCAAGGGCTGCCGCGCATCAACGCGGCGGGCGGGCTGATCGCGGCGGAGGCCTGGCAGGTGCATCGCGCACGCCTCGTGGACGCCTCCGTGGCGGCCCGCTACGACCCGCGCGTGGCGCAGCGCACCCGGCGGGGGGAAGCCATCCTGGCAGCGGACTACATCGATGTGCAGGATGCCCGCACCCTGCTGCAGGCCGCCGCGCAGGAGCGTCTGGGCCACCTGGACGCCTGGCTGATGCCCACGGTGGCGGTGCGTGCGCCGCTGCGTGCACCGCTGGAGCAGGACGACGCCCACTTCTTCGCGACCAACGCCCTGGTGCTGCGCAATACGTCGGTGATCAACTTTCTGGATGGCTGCGCGCTGTCGCTGCCCTGCGAGGCCCCGGGCGAACTGCCGGTGGGGCTGTCGGTGGCAGGGCTGCACGGCGCGGATGCCCGCATCCTGCGGGCAGGCCGCGCCGTGGAGGCGTGCCTGCGCGCGGACTGACGGACTGAGGGGGCCGCCAGCCCCTCAGGCCGGGGCCAGCGGCTGCCGCTGCGCGCGGGCGATGGACATCAGCACGCCCAGCGCCAGCCCCAGCGTGACCATGGCGGTGCCGCCGTAGCTCACGAAGGGCAGCGGCACGCCCACCACGGGCAGGATGCCGCTCACCATGCCCATGTTCACGAAAGCGTAGGTGAAGAAGATCATCGACACGGCGCCGGCCATCAGGCGCGCGAAGAGCGTCGTCGCGCCCAGGGCGATGGCCAGCCCGCGCCAGACGAGCAGCAGCAGGCAGACGATCAGGAACAGGTTGCCCACCAGGCCGAACTCCTCGGAATAGGCCGCGAAGATGAAGTCGGTGGTGCGCTCGGGGATGAATTCCAGGTGGGTCTGCGTGCCGGCCATGAAGCCCTTGCCCCACACACCGCCCGAGCCGATGGCGATCATGCCCTGGATGATGTGAAAGCCCTTGCCCAGCGGATCGCGCGTGGGATCGAGCAGCGTGCAGATGCGCTGCTGCTGGTAGTCGTGCAGCACCGGCCAGCGCATGCCGTCCGCGCAGAGCTGTGGCTCGAACCACACGATGAGGGCGATGCCGATGCCGCCCAGGATCACCGGGGGCAGCACCAGCTTCCAGGGCAGTCCCGCGAAGAAGATGACCGAAAGCCCGGCCGCGAGCACCAGCAGCGAGGTGCCCAGGTCGGGCTGCTTCATGATGAGGCCCACGGGCACGGCGAGCAGCACGCCGGCCACCGCGAAATCCAGCGGACGCAGCTGCCCCTCGCGCTTCTGGAACCACCAGGCCAGCATGAGCGGCATGGCGATCTTGAGGATCTCGCTCGGCTGGATCACGATGCCCACGTTGATCCAGCGCTGGGCGCCCTTCTTGATGATGCCGAACATCGCCACCGCCACCAGCAGGGCCACCCCCACCGCGTAGAGCGGTACCGCCAGGGCCATGAGCCGCTGCGGAGGAATCTGCGCGACGGCGAAGAGGATGCCCGCCGCCAGGATCATGTTGCGGCCGTGGTCGTAGAAGCGGGTGCCGTGGTCGTAGCCCGAGGAATACATGGCCACCAGGCCGATCGACGACAGCAGCAGCAGCACCGCGATGAGCGGCCAGTCGAAGCCCCGGAACAGGGGCAGGATGCGCTGCGGCAGGGAAGGCTTGTCGAAAACGGCGGACATGGGGCGCCATTATCGGTGGCCGCCCCGCGGGGGCCGGCCGGCGGCACAATGACCCATCCGCCGCAGTGCCCCATCGCCCTCACCGCCTGCCTGCGCACGTTCCCACCCCGTCCGACCATGCCGCACACCACCACCCACCTGCTCTACCTGCACGGCTTCCGCTCCTCTCCCCGCTCGGCCAAGGCGCGGCAGATGGCGGAATGGATGGCGGCCCACCGGCCGGACGCGCACTTCTGGTGCCCGCAGCTGCCCCCGTCGCCCCGGGAGGCGATGGCGCTGGTCGCCCAGGGCATCGCGGACTGGCCGGCGCAGCGCATGGCCGTGGTGGGCTCCTCGCTGGGCGGGTTCTACGCGAGCTGGGTGGCCCGGCAGAAGCCGGGATGCACGAGCGTGGTGCTGAACCCGGCGGTGGACCCGGCCCGGGACCTGGAGCGCTATATCGGCGAACAGACGGCTTGGCACGATCCCGCAGAGCACTTCTACTTCCGGCCGGAATACATCGCCGAGCTCCGGGCACTGGACGTGCGGGGCCTTCCCCCGACCGGCCCGAAGCTGGCCATCATCGCCAAGGGGGACGAGCTCCTGGACTGGCGGGAAATGGCGGCCCGCCACGCCGGCGCGCAGGTGCGTCTGCTCGAAGGGGGCGACCACGCGCTGAGCACGTTCCCGGACCACCTCGGCGAAGTGGTGGCGTTCTGCGGCCTGGTGGATTAGCGCAGGGGGCGGCTCGGTCGCGGTCCGGGAAGGCCCGGCCGTGGTCCGGAAGGGCTCGTCGCCGGCGGGACGGCGGAAGCCGGCGCCGGCCGCTTGGCCAGCCAGCTGGCATATTCCTGCGGATACACATCGCGGTAGCGCCGCGTATGGAAGTCGGCCTCGCCGTCCAGGCCGAGCCGGGTGGCGCTGTCGATGAGCGCCTCGATGACGCGGGGCTCGGGCGAGTAGTGCAGCAGCCGGCTGGCGAGGGCGTGTACGCGTGCAGCGTTGTACTGCGTGGGCCGCAGGGTGGTGAGGATGGCGAAATCCAGGGTGTCGCGGAAGAAGACGGTGCCATGGGCGACACGCCGTTCGGTGTCCTCCCGGAAGGCAGGATCGCGCTGGTCCACGGCCAGGTAGAGCTGCGAGACGCGGTGGTAGTCGCGCACCAGCAGCGCGATGCCGGCCAGCCAGAGGCCCGCCGCCAGTCCGGCGGCGCACAGCAGCGGGACGCGCAGGGCGGCGCGCGCCGGCATCCGCCAGCAGCGCGGCCACAGCAGCGCGAGCGCGCAGGCCGTCACCAGCTGGAAGGGCCCGTACCAGAGAGGGAACTCCAGCAGGCTGTGCACGCCGACGATGGCCAGCAGCCCCCAGGCGAGCTGCCGGGCCGGGTCGGCTTCCCGCCAGGGCCGCGCGCGCCACACGAGCCAGAGCACCAGGCCGCAGGCGCCCAGCGCGAAAGGCAGGCCCAGTTCCACGGCCAGGTGCAGCGGCAGGTCGTGGGCGTTGTCCACCAGCAGGCAGAAGCGCCTGCCGGGGTATTCGGTGATGTAGTGGGCGTAGGACAGTTCGCCCCACCCCCAGCCCGTCCAGGGCTTCTGGGCGATCAGGTGCAGTACGTTGGACCAGAGCACGCGGCGGTTGTCGCAGGCATGCTCCGGCGCCGAGAGGCGCGCGAACAGGCCGTCCATGGCGAAGCCTGTCCAGCGCTCCAGCAGGATGGGCAGCAGCCCGGAGAACAGGGCATAGAGCGCGATGCCCGCCATGCCGAGGGCCAGGGCCGGCGCGCCCAGGGAGCGGCGCCAGAGCAGCAGCAGGACCAGCATGCAACCCCATTCCAGCGCCCCGGTGCGCGACGCCGTGGCCGCCGCGCCGGCCGCGAGCAGCGCCAGCGCCCAGAAGGCGAGCAGCGCCAGCGCCACGGAAGCGGGCCGCAGGCGCCGGCTTTCGCTGCCCTGCGTGCGCGCCACCCACCATGCGAGCGCCCAGGCGCCCATGCACAGCAGCGTGGCCTGCTGGTTGCGCTGGCGCAGGTTGCCCATGGCGATGCCGTGCGTGGAGGGATAGATCCAGGGCGCCCAGCCGGGATCGCCCCAGAAGAACTGGGCCAGGCCGATCGCGGCGCCCACCAGGCCCGCGAGCAGCATGCCGGCCGCCACCGCCTTTGCCGCGCCCTGGCGCAGGCCGTCGCCCGCCGCGCCGGCCGGCTGGCGCGACCAGGCGGCGACCAGGGCGGCCGCCACCGCGAAGGCGCACAGGCCGGAAACGGCAAGGGGCCAGAAATTGGACAGCGGCGGAGTCGTGTGCCCGTACAGGAAGGGCAGCGCAATGGCCACGGCGGCGCTGCAGGCGAGCAGGGGGGAAAGCCAGGGGGATTGCGCGGGCGCGGTCATCGGATGGGAGGGACGCGGAAGCGGAAGCGGACGGAGTCGGTCGCGAAAAAGGGGGCGCGGCAGGCACCGGCGAGCGCCAGATCATAGGGCGCCCGGCGGCTCCTGCCGCGCCGGGCCGGCCGGGTGCGCGGCCCATGGGACAATCCCGCCATGCACGCACTGTTTGAAGAAGCCGGCAAGTTCCTGGCCGGCCGCATCCTGTCCGAAGCGGAAAGCTCGGCCCAGATCGAGCTCGAATCGGGCAAGCGGGTGAAGGTGAAGGCCGCCCACATCCTGCTGAAGTTCGAGAAGCCGGCCCCGGCCGACCTGCTGCGCGAGGGCCAGGCCCTGGCCGCGACCATCGAGCTGCCCCTGGCCTGGGAGTTCGCCCCGGAAGAGGAATTCGGCTTCGCCGACCTCGCCCGCGACTATTTCTCCGAGAACGCCACGCTGGCCCAGCAGGCGGGCGCGCTGTTCGCGCTCTACGAGGCACCGCACTACTTCCGACGCGCCGGCAAGGGCCGTTTCAAGAAGGCGCCGGCCGAGATCCTGCAGCAGGCGCTGGCCGGCATCGAGAAGAAGCGCCTGGTCCAGGAGCAGATCGCAGCCTGGGCGGAGCAGCTGGGCCGCGGCGAATGCCCGCAGCCGATCCGCGAGCAGCTCTACAGGATCCTGTTCCGGCCCGACAAGAACGCGCCCGAGTACAAGGCGGTGGTGGAAGCCAGCCGCGCCACGCACAAGGCGCCGCTCGACCTGCTGCAGCAGGCGGGTGCCATCGATTCGCCCTACCAGTTCCACTGGAAGCGCTTCCTGTTCGACAACTTCCCCAAGGGCACGGGCTTTCCGTCGCTCACGGCGCCCCAGCCGCCGGCCGACCTGCCGCTGGCGCCCGTGCAGGCCTATTCGATCGACGACTCGCAGACCACCGAGATCGACGACGCGCTCTCGGTGCAGGGCCTGGGCACCGGCACGGTGGTGCTGGGCATCCACATCGCCGCGCCCGGGCTGGCGATCGTGCCGGGCTCACCGCTCGACCAGCTCGGCCGGCAACGGCTGTCCACCGTCTACATGCCGGGCTACAAGATCACCATGCTGCCGGACGAAGTGGTGCAGATCTACACGCTGGACGAAGGCCGCGCGAACCCGGCGGTTTCGCTCTACGTGTCCATCGACGAGGCCACGCTGGAGATCACCGGCTCGGAGACGAAGCTCGAACGCGTGCCCGTGGCAGTGAACCTGCGCCACGACCGGCTGGACCACATCGTCACCGAGGAGTGGCTGCAGGACCCGTCCGTGGAGGTGGAGGGCACGCCCGCCGCGCTGCAAGAGCGCCGGGCCGAACTGTCGTTCCTCCACCGCCTGGCGCGCAAGCTCAAGGCGCAGCGCGAGGTGGTGCGCGGCAAGCCCGAGACCTTCAACCGGCCCGACTACAACTTCCGCCTTGCGGGCGTGCCCGAGGGCGGAGAGCCGACCGGCGCCGAGACCGTCTCGATCACCACGCGCCGCCGCGGCGCGCCGCTGGACCTGATCGTGGCGGAGGCCGCCATCGTGGCCAACAGCACCTGGGGCGGCCTGCTGGCCGACCATGGCGTGCCCGGCATCTACCGCAGCCAGGCGAGCCTCGCGCCCGGCATGAAGGTGCGCATGGGCACCAAGGCCCTGCCCCACGCGGGCATCGGCGTGAAAAGCTATGCCTGGGCGACCTCGCCGCTGCGCCGCTACGTCGATCTGGTGAACCAGTGGCAGATCATCGCCTGCGTGCGCCACGGCAAGACGGCCGCGCTCGCGGCGCCGTTCAAGCCCAAGGATGCGGACCTGTTCTCCATCATCAGCAGCTTCGACGCGGCCTACAGCGCCTACAACGGCTACCAGGCCGGCATGGAGCGCTTCTGGACGCTGCAGTACCTGCGCCAGAACGGCATCGCCGAAATCGATGCCAGCGTGATCAAGGACGGTGGCGGCGGCAGCTACCTGGTGCGCGCGGACGAGCTGCCGCTGGTGCTGCCCGTGCTGGGCGCCCAGGCGCTGCCCCGCGGGGCGCGCGTGCGCGTGAAGCTGGGCGAGATCGACGACATCACGCTGGATGTGAACGGCACGGTGGTCGAGCGCCTGGACGATCCGGCCGATCCGGGGGACGACGCCATCGCCGGCGAGCCCGAGGGCGACGACGAGGAAGCCGTGGCCGGCCCGATCGCCATCGCGGTGGACGTCAACGAGGCCGAGGGAACGAACGCACAGCCCGCAGCGTCCTGAACGCCGCTGGCCACGCCGCTCCAGCCCGCATAATCGGCCGCCGTGAGACTTCCCGCCCTTCTCCAACGCTTCAGCACGCTGCAGATCGCGCTCGCCTTCTCGGTGGCCGTGCACGCCGTGCTGCTGTCGGCGCGCTTCATCGACCCGGAAGGCTTCAACCGGGTCTTCCAGGACACGCCGCTGGAGGTGATCCTGGTGAATGCCAAGTCCAATGAACGCCCCGAGAAGGCCCAGGCGATCGCGCAATCCTCGCTGGCGGGCGGCGGCGACGCGGACAAGGGCCGGGCGACCAGCCCCCTGCCCTACTCCGCCATCACGCAGGTGGGCGAGGATTTCGAGGAGGCGCAGCGCAAGCTCGACGCCATGCAGGAGCAGCAGGCCCAGTTGCTGGCGCAGTTGCGCAAGCAGCTGGCGACCATGCCCCCGCCCGATCCGCGCGACCAGAGCCCGAACACGGACCGCGTGCAGCAGGAGGAGCGGCGCCGCCAGCTGCTGAAGCTGCTTGCCGAGATCGAGAAGCGCATCAACGAAGAGAACTCCCGCCCGAAGAAGCGCTACATCAGCCCGGCGACCCGCGAGGAGGTCTATGCGGTCTATTACGACGCGCTGCGCCGCAAGATCGAGGACAAGGGCACGGAGAGCTTCCCCGAGCAGGCCGGCCGGAAGCTCTACGGCGAGCTGACCATGATCGTGACCGTGAACCACGACGGCCAGGTGCTCGACACCGAGATCGTCCAGGGTTCGGGCAACCGCCTGCTGGACCAGCGCGCGCAGGCCATCGTGCGCGCGTCCGGCCCCTTCGGCACCTTCAGCCCCGCGATGCGCGCCAAGGCCGACCAGATCGCCGTGGTGTCGCGGTTCAAGTTCACGCGCGAGCAGACGCTGGAGACCAGCGTGCGCTGACGCACACCGCCCGCCTGCCCGACGACTTCCCTCTCCTGCCGCCATGACGACGATATCCGCCCCGGACGTGTACTGCGTGATGGGCCACCCCGTGGAGCACAGCCGCTCACCGTGGATCCATGCGCGCTTCGCCGAACTCACCGGCCAGCGGATCGCCTACACGCGGCGGCTGGTGCCGCTCGACGGCTTCGCCCGGGCGCTCGCCGATTTCGCGGCGGCCGGCGGGGCGGGCTGCAACGTGACGGTGCCGTTCAAGCACGACGCGGCCCGGCTCGCCACCCACGCCAGCGACCGCGTGCGGCGCGCGGGGGCGGCCAACACCCTGAGCTTCCGGGCCGACGGCACGGTGCATGCCGAGAATACCGATGGCCTGGGCCTGGTGGCCGACATCGTCGGCAATGCGGGCGTGGCGCTCGCGGGCCGCGACGTGCTGCTCGTGGGTGCCGGGGGCGCGGCGGCGGGCGTGCTCGCCCCGCTGCTGGACCAGGCCCCCCGGCGGATCGCCGTGGTGAACCGTACCGAAGCGCGCGCGCAGGCCCTGGTGCAGGCGCATGCGGACCTGGCGGCCAGCCGGCAGGTGGCGCTCGAGGCGCGGCCGCTCGGCCAGCCCGGCACCGGCTTCGATGTGGTCATCAATGCCACGGCCAGCAGCCTGGCCGGCGGCGAGGTGCCCGTGCCGGACACGGTGCTGCGCGAGGGCACCCTGGCCTACGACATGATGTACGGCCCCGCCGCGCAGGGTTTCATGGATTGGGCACGCGCCCACGGCGCGGTGCCGCGCGACGGGCTGGGCATGCTGGTGGAACAGGCCGCCGAGGCGTTCGCCGTCTGGCGCGGCGTGCGCCCCCCGGCCGCGCAGGTGCTGCAGGAACTGCGCGCGCAGCTATGAGGGGCCTGCTGCGCTGGATCGGCTGCGTGCTGCTGGCCGGCGTGGGCCTGCAGGTGTTCTTCGTGCTGCGCATCGCCGCGATGGCGGCCATCGACCCGCAGTCCACCAGCTTCCAGCGCTCCGAGGCCTGGGCCCAGGTGGCCGGCGGCAACGGGCTGCGCTGGCGCCAGGAATGGGTGCCCTATGGCCGCATCGCGGACACGCTCAAGCGCGCGGTGATCGCATCGGAGGACGACGGCTTCGCCAGCCACGACGGCGTGGACTGGAATGCGATCGAGAAGGCCTGGGAGCGCAACGCCCGCGCCGAGGCCCAGGCCGCCCGGCTGCAGGATGCACAGCCCGGGCGGGCGGTGCGCCCGGCGCGCATCCGGGGCGGCTCCACCATCACGCAGCAACTCGCCAAGAACCTGCTGCTCTCCGGCGAGCGCAACCTGCTGCGCAAGGGCCAGGAGTTCGTGTTGACGCTGGCGCTGGAGCAGTGGCTCTCCAAGGAGCGCATCCTGGAGATCTACCTCAACAGCGTGGAATGGGGCGAAGGCGTGTTCGGCGCCGAGGCGGCAGCGCAGCTCTACTTCCGCAAGAGCGCGTCGCAGCTGAGTGCCGCGGAGGCGGCACGCCTCGCCGTCATGCTGCCCGCGCCCAAGCGATTCGAGAAGAACCCGGGTTCGGCGTACCTGTCGGGCCGCACGCGCGTGATCCTGGGCCGGATGGCCAGCGCGGAGCTGCCCTAGGGCTCTCAGGCCGCCACGGGGTGCGCGTTCGACACGGCACCCGCATACGCCACCGGCTGCGGTGCAGCCAGGACGCCAGCCGTCTGCGGCGGCATCGGCATGCCGGAGGGCTGCGACGACTGCGCGGCTTCCTCGCCGATGCGCGATGCGGTGGACTGCACGAGCGAGAGGAAACGCTTGAGCATGCGGTCGTCCATCTGGCTCGCGAAGGTGGAATACACCAGCGCGCCGCGCAGCACGCCCCCGCCGAACACCGGCACCGCGAAAGCCGTGCTCTCGGAGTTGTTGCGCGCATAGCGGATGGCATAGCCCTGGCGGCGCGTTTCCCGCACGATCCGGCGCAGCGCCCACATGTCGGTGATCTTCTGGTGCGGCTCGCCATGGGTGTTGGCGGCCTCCACGAGGATGCGGCGCTCGGCGCGGGTGCAGTATGCGAGGTAGGCGCGGCCCAGCGCCGAGGGGATCAGGTCGTAGCGCCGGCCCAGGCTGGAGGGGCGGATGGCATAGGGGCTGTAGGGCATGGTGCAGAAGACCACGCGCATCTGGTGCCCGTCGATCACGGCGAGCGACAGCGGCCACTTGATCTGCCGCGTGGCGGTGATCATCAGCGGCGCGGCGAGCTCGGCCAGGCGCAGTTTCTCGTTCACGCCGCTGCTGAGGTTGCTCACGGCCAGCGTCAGCTGGTACTGCCCGTAGGCATGGGGATCGCTGCGCACGTATTTCTCGTGCTCCAGCGTGCCCAGCAGGCGGTGCAGCGTGGATTTGGCGAGGCCCGTGCGCTGGTGCAGTTCCTGCAAGCTCCAGGTGGAGCGCTCGTTCATGACGCGCAGGATCAGCAGCGCACGTTGCACGGAGCGGACTTCGGTACTCATGGGTTGTTCTCTCTGTGGAAATGGAAGGCCGGCGAATGCGGGGGACATTCGGGGTACGCGATCGCGCGCGGGCCCCCGGTCACGCGCGCTGGAGAAAAGGAAGGACGGCGGTTCATGGGCAGGTCTCCGGGATGGCCCTCAGGCCGTCTCGGCCTCGGTCGCCTCGGCCAGCACCTGCCGCGCCGCCCGGCACAGCAGGGCCTGGTCGGAACCCACCACGAAAAACGACATGCCCTGCGCGGCCAGCGGAGGGATGGCGTGCACATCGGGCACGAAGCAGCCCACCGCGCGCCCCTGGGCCAGCCCGGCAGCGCTCACGGCCGCGACCGCGGCGGCCACGCGCGGATCGTCCAGGCCCTGGGCCCCCAGGGACACGGCAAGGTCGGCCGGGCCGACGAAGAGGCAATCCACGCCCGGCACGGCGGCGATGGCGGCCGCCTCGGCCACGGCACGGGCGCTTTCGATCTGCACGATGACCGAGGTGTGCGCATCGCTGGCACGCAGGTGCTCGGCCATGCCGCGGGTGCCGTAGCCCCCGGCGCGCGAGGAATTGCTGAACCCCCTGGCTCCGCCCTGGCCGTAGCGCGCGGCACGCACCACCTCTTCGGCGATGCGGGCATCGTCCACGTGCGGCACCATCACCCCGCCCGCGCCGAGGTCCAGCGCCTGCTGGATGGCCGAGGGGCGCGGATAGGGCACGCGCACCAGGACCGGCAGCGCGCAGGCATGTGCGGCGAGCAGGCTGCGGTCCAGGCTCTCCGGGCCGAACGGCGCGTGCTCGGCGTCGAGCACGAGCGTATCGAGCCCGGTGGCGGCCAGCACCTCCACCGTCTGGTGCGAGGTCGTCTTGACGAAGGTCGCCATCAGGCGGTCGCGCGCCAGGATGCGGCTGCGCAGCCGTGCCGCCGGAGACGGCGCGGAAGGCAGGGAGGGGGCGATGCCGGTCATGCGAGGTATTCCGGCCGCGCGGGCGTGAACACATCCAGGTTGAGCACGGGCTCGTCGCCCACCACCACGCCGTAGTGCAGCGCATGGGGAGGAATGAGCAGCAGCCCCCCGGGCCCCAGCCGGACCACCTGCCCGTCCACATGCACGTCCATCTGCCCCGCCAGGATGTACATCACCTGCTCGTTAGGGTGCTGGTGCGGCCGGGGCTCGTGCCCGGGCATCAGGCGGTGCAGCGCCAGGGTCACGTTGCCGCTGCCGAACGCCTTGCGTTCGATGCCGCGGCGCACGGGCACCCATTCCAGCGCGCTCCAGTCGACGCTGTGCAGGACGGCAGCCGCTTCGGGCGGAAGGGGAGCGGGGGCAGAGGAGGTCATTCGGGTGCGATGCGGAGGGATTGGATGGTGCGGGACCAGAGATCGTGGTCCGCCTGGAGCACGGCGCGCAGCTGCAGCGGCGACAGGGGGGAGCGCACCATGCCCAGGCCCCGGAATCGCTCGGCGATCTCGGGCAGCGCGGTGACGCGGTTGATCTCTTCGTTGAGCTGCGCGCGGCGCGCCGGCTCGAGGCCGCGCGGAGCGAACACGCCATACCAGTTGGTCACTTCGAAGCCCTTGAGCGTCTCGGACACGCTCGGTATGCCGGGCAGCAGGTCGGTGCGGTTCTTCTCGGTCACCGCGATGAGGCGGATCTTCCCGGCCTGCGCATGGGGCAGCAGCAGCGAGGCGCCGCCCGCGAACATCTGGCACTCTCCCTGCACCAGGGCCGCCACGGCGGGGCCGCCCCCCTTGTAGGGTACGTGCACGATGTCCAGGCCCGCGGTCTTGGCCAGCAGGGCCAGGGTGAGGTGGTTGTGCGTGCCGATGCCCCCGGAGGCGTAGTTGATCTTTCCGGGGTTGGCGCGGATGTAGGCGAGCAGTTCGGGGAAGGTGTGCACCGGCATGCTGGCGGACACCGCGATCACGTTGATCGCGTAGGCCAGCATGGCGACGGTGTCGAAATCGTTCATGGGATCGAACGGCAGTTGCCGGTAGAGGCTGCCGTTCATCGCGTGGGTGGACATCGCGCCGATCTCGAGGGTGTAGCCGTCGGCTGGTGCGCGCGCCACCACGGCGGCCCCCAGGTTGCCGCCCGCGCCGGCGACGTTCTCCACCACGATGGGCTGGCCGCTGTGGGGGAAGAGCTGCTTGGAGAGCAGCCGCGCGAGGATGTCCGTCGATCCTGCCGGCGCGAAGGGCACCACCAGCCGGATCGGCCGGGAAGGAAAATCGCCGCCGCTGGCCGCGCCCTGCGGCCCCTGCGCATGGGCGAGCCAGGGCAGGGCCGCGCTCCCCAGGCCCAGGGCGAGAGCGGTGCGGCGTGACAGCAGAATGTTGGACGGCATGTACAAAGTTCCCTCTTGATAAATTTGATCAATACGATACCAAAATCATTTTTTGATTCGCATGAGCAGAGTCTAGAAGCCATATTCGCCGAATAGGAGGCGAACTTTCCGGATTCCGAAGAGTGGAACGATTTATCCCCATTCCGCAATTCATGGCCCTTCCCGGCCTGCGGGATTGCCCCGAGGGCAGACACGGCATGGCGCCGGGCTGGAACAGGAAGTGCCCCCGTATGATCCGGGCCATGCTGTCCAAGTTGATGAGCCTTTTCCTGCTCGGACTGGTGCGCCTGCTGACCGGCTCGCAGGCCCGGTGGTACGGCTGTCCGCCCAAGGCCGAGCAGCGCATCTATTTCGCCAACCACCAGAGCCATGCCGACCTGGTGATGATCTGGGCCGCCCTGCCCCAGGAACTGCGCAGCATCACCCGGCCCATCGCCGCCCGGGACTACTGGACCAGGAGCCCGTTCCGGCAATGGCTGACCACGGCCGTCTTCAATGCGGTGTATGTGGACCGGGTTTCAGGCACGCCCGGCCAGCGCCCTGCGCCGGAGGCGCCACCCCAGCCCGACATGCAGGCGACGGCCGGAGCGCCCCTGCCGGCCTCCGCGGAGCCTGCACCGCCCGCCCGGCCGGAGCCTTCCGTGCCCCTCCCGCCGTCCGCCCAGGGCACGCTCGAGGGATTCCTGGCGCAGCCCGCGCCCGCGCTGGCCGGGCCAGCCGCCCCGACCGCCGATCCGGCGCCGCCCGTGCGGCCGGCCCCTGAAGCCCTGCGCGCCGCGCTGCCCGCTGACGATCCGCTCGCGCCGCTGGTGCACGCCCTGGAGAGCGGGGATTCCATCGTGATCTTCCCCGAGGGCACGCGCGGCCACGGGGACGAGCCCCAGCCCTTCAAGTCCGGGCTCTACCGCCTCGCGCAGATGTTCCCGCAGGTGGTGCTGGTGCCGGCCTGGATCCACAACGTGCAGCGGGTGATGCCCAAGGGCGAGGTGGTGCCCGTGCCCATCCTGTGCTCGGTGACCTTCGGCGCCCCCATCGAACTGGGTGCGGGCGAAGAGCGGCGCGCCTTCCTCGACCGCGCCCGGCGCGCGGTGATCGCCCTGCGGGAGGTGTGAGACATGCTGGACACCCTCCGCCACCTCACCACCACGCAGCAGATCGGCGCGCTGTTCGTGGCCATGTTCGGCCTGCTGTCGCTGGTCACCCTCTATGCCTTCTTCCAGACGCTGCGCGAGGCGCGCGGGCCCGGCCCGGAAGACCAGGCCGCGCACGAGGTGCACCAGCAGGAATGGCGCCGCTTCTGGAGCCTGCTGAAGACCTCCTGGATCATGGCGACGGTGTTCTGGGTGGGCTGGGCCCTGGGCGATGCCGTCGCCACGGTGCTGTTCGCCATCGTCGCCTTCCTGGCGCTGCGCGAGTTCATCACGCTCTCGCCCACGCGGCGGGGCGACCACCGCAGCCTCGCGCTGGCGTTCTTCGTCGTGCTGCCGCTGCAGTTCGCCATCGTGGGAATGCGCAAGTTCGACCTGCTGACGGTGTTCATTCCGGTCTATGTCTTCCTCGCGCTGCCGGTGGCGAGCGCGCTGGCCAACGACCCGGAACGCTTTCTGGAGCGCAACGCCAAGCTGCAGTGGGGCATCATGGTCTGCGTGTACGGCATGAGCCACGTGCCCGCGCTGCTGCTGCTCGATTTTCCCAACTACGAGGGGCGCGGCGCCTTCCTGGTCTTCTTCCTCGTGGCCGTGGTGCAGACCAGCGTCATCGCGCAGCACCTGCTGGGCCGGCGCTTCCCGCACCGCCCCGTCGCCCCGCTGGTGAGCCAGAGCTTCCAGTGGCTGAGCTGGATCGTCGGCGTCGCGGTGGGCGGCCTGGCGGGCGTGGCGCTGTCGTTCATCACCCCCTTCAAGGTGGGGCAGGCGCTGGGCATGGCGCTGCTGGCCTGCCTGGCCGGCACGCTCGGCCACCTCGTGATGAAGGCGCTCAAGCGCGACCGCGGCGTGACCAGCTGGGGCCTGCAGGGCCAGTCCACCACCGGGGCGGGCGGCCTGCTGGACCGCGTGGACGCGCTGTGCTTCGCGGGCCCCGTGTTCTTCCATTCGGCCCGCTGGTACTTCGGCCTGTGAACGGCACCCCCATGAGAATCCTGGGCATCGACCCCGGCCTGCAGACCACCGGCTTCGGCGTGGTGGATGTGGACG
Organism: Acidovorax sacchari; assembly: GCF_042847045.1. NCBI lineage: Bacteria > Pseudomonadati > Pseudomonadota > Betaproteobacteria > Burkholderiales > Comamonadaceae > Acidovorax > Acidovorax sacchari. The sequence continues at coordinate 882,318 of NZ_AP035783.1, read as the reverse complement.
GCCACCACCTGAGCTACGTGGCCAGCGGCACCATCCGCACCACGGGCGCCGCCCTGGGCGACCTGCCGGGCCGCCTGAAGATCCTGTTCGACGGAATCACCGAAGTGGCCGCCCGCTACCAGCCCGACGTGGCCACGGTCGAGATCGTCTTCGTGAACGTGAACCCCCAGTCCACCCTGCTGCTCGGGCAGGCGCGGGGTGCCTGCGTGACCGCCCTGGTGGCCAGCCGGCTGCCCGTGGCCGAATACACCGCGCTGCAGATGAAGAAGGCCGTGGTGGGCCATGGCCGCGCGGCCAAATCCCAGGTGCAGGAGATGGTGCGCCGGCTGCTGCAGCTGCCCGGCCTGCCGGGCAGCGACGCCGCCGACGCGCTCGGCCTGGCCATCACCCACGCCCATGCCGGCGCGGCGATGGGCAGGCTGGCGGAAGCCACGACACTCAACCGCCGCCAGCACGCCATGTACCGGGGCGGACGGACGCTCTGATGCCCTCCGGCTACCGGAAGACGATCTGCGCGACGACGCCGGAACCGACCGAGATCAGCAGGTAGTCGGGGCCGTTCTGCACCCAGTGGTAGCCGCGCGGCGGGGGCGCCAGGTGGTGCATGCGCCAGTCCTGCACCACGTAGTGGTGCGACCGGTACATCGGCGGCACGCGGCTGCCGCGGTACCAGTCGTGGTGCGGGCCTGCACCACGGCGGCCATGGGCGCGGGCATGCGGCGGAGGGCCGGGATGGTGGCGCGGACCGGCATGGTGCCATTGCGGCGGGGGCGGCGGTGCATGGCGCGGGCCGGCATGGTGCCCATGGGGGCCATGGCCCGGGCCGCCCTTGCGGTGTCCGGGCCCGTGCTCGTACTCGCGGCCCGGGATGCCGTCGTAGGGCTGCGCCTGAGCGCCCAGGGAGGACAGGCCGAGGAACAGCGCCAGGCCGGCGGAACGGAAGTGGTTCAGCGCGCCGGAACCGGATGCATCGGCGCAAGAGGAGTCGGTACGGATCATGGCTCGTTGCTGCGGGGCAAAAGCCGCAGCCTACCACCATGACCGGCCCGCCCCGGCCGGGGAAAACCGCAACCCCGGTCCGGTCGGGAGGCCCTGGTCAGGCGGCGGGTTCGTGGCGCACGAAGCCGGCCACCGGACCACGCACGGGTTCGGGCAGGGCGGCGGCCTGGGACCGGGGCACCAGGGGCGCGCTGCCGGGCGGCGGCGGCGGTGCCTGCAGGGCGGTATCAACGACAGCGCCGTCGTCATCGTCGAGGCGGAAGCGGCGCACGGCACCGATCAGCTGCACGGCCTGATCGCGCAGCGACTCCGATGCGGCCGTGGACTGTTCGACCAGCGCGGCGTTCTGCTGGGTCATCTGGTCGAGCTGGCTCACGGACTGGCTGATCTGCCCGATGTTGTCGCTCTGCTCGGCCGACGAGGCGGTGATCTCCGAGATCATTTCGGAGACGCGGCGCACGCTGTCCACGATCTCGGTCATCGTCGTGCCGGCCTGGCTCACGAGCCGGGAGCCGCTTTCCACGCGCTCCACCGAGGAGCCGATGAGCTCCTTGATCTCCTTGGCCGCCGAGGCCGAGCGCTGGGCCAGCGTGCGCACCTCGGCCGCGACCACCGCGAAGCCGCGGCCCTGCTCGCCCGCGCGGGCCGCCTCGACGGCGGCATTCAGCGCCAGGATGTTGGTCTGGAAGGCGATGGAATCGATCACGCCGGTGATGTCGGCGATCTTGCGCGAGCTGTCGGTGATCTGGCCCATGGTCTCCACGACCTGCGAGACCACGCTGCCGCCCCTGGCCGCCACCTGGGCCGCGGTGGACGCGAAGTCGCTGGCCTGGCGTGCGGACTGGGTGCTCTGCTGCACCGTGCCGGCGAGCATTTCCATGGACGAGGCCGTCTCCTCCAGGTTGGCGGCGGTCTGCTCGGTGCGCTGGCTCAGGTCGTGGTTGCCCGAGGCGATCTCCGTGCTGGCCGTCGAGATGTTGCCCGATGCTTCCTGCACCTGCCGCACCAGTCCGCGCAATGCATCCTGCATGCGGCCCATGGCCACGACGAGCTGGCCGACCTCGTCCATCTGGGCGGGCCGGACTTCATGCGACAGGTCCCCGCTGGCGATGCGTTCGGCCAGGAACCGGGCCTGCGCCAGGGAGCTGGTGATGGAGCGCACGCTGAAGAAGGTGAGCGGGATCAGCACCGCCAGCCCCAGCACCAGCCCGCCGCCGATCACCGCGGACATGGTGGCGGTGCGCGCCTCCACCCCCTGCCGCGCTTCCTCCATGTTCTCGCGTGCGCTCTGGGCCAGGCTCGCGAGGATCTGGTCGGTGGCCTCCATGTGGCCCTTCAGGCGGTCGGCATAGGCGGCACCGCCGGCCCCGTCGAGCTGGGCCCGCTCGATCTGCTCGAAGATCGGGGAGATGCCGGCCTCGTACTGCTGGATCTCGGCCAGCGCCTTGTCGATGGAGCCCACGAAGGCCGCGTCGCCCGCCTGCACCTGCCGCACGGCCGTGAGGCTCTTGCGCAGCGCGGCCAGGGTCTTGCCCCAGGCTTCGCGCTGGGAAGCCACCTCGACCGAGTTGTTGAAGTTGAGGATGATGTCCTTCTCGGTACGGCGCAGCGTGCCCAGCGTCGTGCGCAGGTCCGCCATGTCGGTCAGGGTCTGCACCCGCTGGGAAAAGAGCACCTGCAGCGTGTCGCGCGTGCGGTCGAGGGCGAGGTATCCCAGCCCTCCGATGACGACGAGCAGCACCAGGGAAAAAATCGTGCCGAAGTAAAGGCGCGCGCGGATCGACAGGCGTCCCAGAGTATTCATGACATCCTCTACAAAACGTTACAAAGGCGCATGCAATAACCGCGCCCACCCATTGCCGCCTCGTGGGCCGCAGGGGCGCCCACTATAGGGCGGCACGACAGTGGCACCGCCAGGGTAAGCACGACTGGCGCAGTTACCTGCCGCGTGACCGAGTCGCAAGCGATATAAACAAACTGTCACAACCTTGGTGCAGAGTATCCGAATCCGGGCATGCCCCGTCTCCTTTCCCTGCACTGCCAGGTCTCCTGCGTGACTCCCTCCTCCCACACTCCCGACTCCGCCCAGCCTTCCCTCCCGCCCCATGCGCTGCCGGACCGGCCTGCCCGCCGCGGCGCGCTCGGGCGGCGGCTGCTGGGCGCCTTTCTTGCCGTGCTGGCACTCAACGGCATCGGTTCGGCCATCGGCGTTGTCGCGCTGCAACGCATCGGCGCGTCTGCCAGCGCCATGGTGGACCGCCGGGTCGCCACGGAACGGCTGGTGGCCGACGCGCACCGGCTGCAGGCCATCAATGCGGAGCGCTACAAGGCCGTGGCCCTCAGCTCCGAACCCGAGGTGGGCGACATCCTGGGGGCCGACATCGCACGCACCCAGCGGCAGTACGACAGCCTCCTGGCACAGCTCGCGGAGCGCCTGCAGGGCACGGAGGACGCGGAACGGATCGTGGCGGTGCGCTCGGCGGGCCGGGATTTCAGCCAGGCCTGTGCCGAGTTGATCGCGGCACGGGATTCCGGCCTCACGGAACGCATCCGCAAGGTGTACGGCGAACGCTTCGTGCCCGCGGCCACGCGCCTGCTCGCCTCGCTGGACGGCCTGTCGCAGTCGCAGCGCCAGGCCATCGACGCCGGCGCGGACGAGGTGGCCGGGCTGGGCGCCGCGGGCCGCTGGGCGCTGCTGGCGTTCGGCGTGCTGTCGCTGGCGGCCGGCACGCTGCTGGCGCTGTGGCTGGTGCGCAGCATCACCCGGCCGATCGCCCAGGCCGGCGCCACGGCGGACCGCGTGGCCGGACTGGACCTGCGCCAGGAGATCCAGGGCCACGGGCGCGACGAGGCCGGCCACATGCTCGAATCGCTTGCCGTGATGCAGGCGGCGCTGCGCGGGCTTGTTCGCCGGATGCAGTCCCTGGGCCAGGCGATCCGCTCGGCCTCGTCGGAGATCGCCGGCGGCAATGCCGAGCTGTCCAGCCGCACGGAGGAAACCGCCGCGCGGCTGCAGGAGACCGCGGCGGCGCTGGAGCATGTCACCCTCCGCGTGGCCGGCGCCGCGGACTCGGCGCAGCGCACCGAAGCCCTGGCGACCGAGGCGGCCCAGGTCGCGCGCGAAGGCAGCGGGGTGGTGGGCCAGGTGGAACAGACCATGGAACAGATCGCAGCCAGTTCGCGCCGCATCGCGGACATCACCGGCGTGATCGACTCCATCGCCTTCCAGACCAATATCCTGGCGCTGAACGCGGCGGTGGAATCTGCGCGGGCCGGCGAGCAGGGCCGCGGCTTCGCGGTGGTGGCGGCCGAGGTGCGCAGCCTGGCCAACCGCTCGGCCGAAGCCGCGCGCGAAATCAAGGGCCTCATCCAGTCCTCGGTGCAGCAGGTGCAGGACGGCGCCGGCCTGGCCCGGCAGGCCGGCCAGACCATGCGCCGCGTGGTCTCGACCGTCGAGGACACGGCCCGTACGATGGGCGAGATCCGCAGCCATGCGCAATCGCAGAACGAGGACATCGCCGCCATCCACGCCGCCATGACGCGGCTCGACGAGATGACCCAGCAGAACGCCGCGCTGGTGGAGGAATCGGCCGCCGCCACCGAAAGCCTGCGCCTGCAGACCCACGACCTGGCCCAGCTCGTGAGCCAGTTCGTGCTGCCCGCGCAGGAGCCGGCCCTGGCCGCGCCGCCGGCACGCAGCGCGCTGCAACTCCCGCGCCCGCAGCGCCTGCTGGCCACGGCGGGCTGAACCGTCCCGACCGGCCCGGGCAGACGGCATCACACCGGCTGGATCGGCACGTACAGCTCCCCGCCCGTGCCGCGGAACTCCTGGGCCTTTTCCTGCATGCCCCGGGCCGCGAAGTCGCGCACTTCCTGCGTGATCTTCATCGAGCAGAACTTCGGGCCGCACATCGAGCAGAAGTGCGCCACCTTGGCCGAGTCCTTGGGCAGGGTCTCGTCGTGGTACTGCTGCGCGGTTTCCGGGTCCAGGCCCAGGTTGAACTGGTCCTGCCAGCGGAAGTCGAAGCGCGCCTGGCTGAGCGCGTCGTCGCGCGCGCGGGCTCCTGGATGGCCCTTGGCCACGTCGGCCGCATGGGCCGCGATCTTGTACGCGATGATCCCCTGCTTCACGTCGTCGCGGTTGGGCAGGCCCAGGTGCTCCTTGGGCGTCACGTAGCAGAGCATGGCCGTGCCCATCCAGCCGATCATGGCCGCGCCGATGGCGCTGGCGATGTGGTCGTAGCCGGGGGCGATGTCGATGGTCAGCGGCCCGAGCGTGTAGAACGGAGCCTCGTGGCAGGTCTTGAGCTGCTCGGTCATGTTGGCCTGGATCATGTGCATGGGCACGTGGCCGGGGCCCTCGATCATGGTCTGCACGTCGTGCTTCCAGGCGGTCTGCGTGAGTTCGCCCAGCGTGCGCAGTTCGGCGAACTGCGCCTCGTCGTTCGCATCGGACGCGCAGCCGGGCCGCAGGCCGTCGCCCAGGCTGAAGCTGACGTCGTACTGCTTCATGATGTCGCAGATGTCCTCGAAGTGCTCATAGAGGAAACTCTCGCGGTGGTGCGCCATGCACCACTTGGCCATGATGGAGCCGCCGCGCGAGACGATGCCCGTGCGCCGCTGGGCCGTCAGGTGGATGAAGGCCAGCCGCACGCCCGCATGGATGGTGAAGTAGTCCACGCCCTGCTCGGCCTGCTCGATGAGCGTGTCGCGGAAGATCTCCCAGGTCAGGTCTTCGGCGATGCCGCCCACCTTCTCCAGCGCCTGGTAGATGGGCACGGTGCCGATGGGCACGGGGCTGTTGCGCACGATCCAGTCGCGCGTGGTGTGGATGTTCCTGCCCGTGGAGAGGTCCATCACGTTGTCCGCGCCCCAGCGGATCGCCCAGACCAGCTTTTCCACCTCTTCCTCGATGCTGGAGGTGACGGCCGAGTTGCCGATGTTGGCGTTGATCTTGACCTTGAAGTTGCGCCCGATGGCCATGGGTTCGACCTCGGGGTGGTTGATGTTGGCCGGGATGATCGCGCGGCCGCGCGCCACTTCGTCGCGCACGAATTCGGGCGTGATGATCTTCGGGATGCTCGCGCCCATCGGGTTGCCGGTCAGGCGCTGCTCGCGGGCGGCGTCCTGCTGGTACTGCGCCATCCATTCGCGGCGGCCGTTCTCGCGCAGGGCGACGTACTCCATCTCGGGCGTGACGATGCCCTTCTTCGCATAGTGCATCTGCGTGACATTGCCGGTGTGGTTGGCACCGCTCCTGGCGCGCAGGGGCGTGCGCTGCAGGGCGGCGGCCTCGGCGCGCAGCGCGGCCAGGCGGGCGGCGTCCTCGGACCGGCTGCCGTCGTCCAGAGCCACCCGCTGGCGGCCTTCGTAGCGCTCGGTGTCGCCGCGGCCCTCGATCCACGCGCCGCGCACGCCGGGCAGGCCCCGGCGCACGTCGATCCCGGCAGCCGGGTCGGTGTAGGGGCCGGACGTGTCGTAGACGCTGACCTGCTCGCCATTGGTGAGCGCGATGTCGCGCACGGGGACGCGCACATCGGGGCGGCTGCCGATGAGGTAGTTCTTGGTGGAGGCGGGGAAGGGTTCGCGGGTCAGCGAGAGCAGCTGGGCGAACTTGTCGGGGGCGTTCATGGCGGGCAATCTCCTCGGGTGGATGGAAATGTGCTCCGCATGGGGCCAGGTGCGCCGTACCGGCCCCGGATGGAGGCGCCCGCTGCGCGGACCTTCCCCATGAAAGGGGGATGGCGCGTGGCGGCCAGGCGGATGCCCCGGAAGGCATCCGCCTGCAGGTGCGGGAATCCCGGCTGCAGCTCTTCTTACGCTGGTACTAACCAGATCAAGTTCGCGGTTCCGGCGGTCAGGTCCGCCGTCTCAGCACGCCCAGAAACCTTTCGAGTCTCTACGTGCACCCCGGAGCAGGCGCGAGTATAGGAGCGATGCCCGGCCGTGTCACCCCACGGCGGGGCACGCCAGCGGACATCAGAGGAAGCGCTCGAGCGCCAGCACCGCGAAGAAGGCGAAGGCCGAGAGCACCGTCCACTTGACGATCACGATGCCGAAGCGCTTGTAGCGCGGCTGCCCGGTGGCCACATAGAACACGAACGACACCACCGCCAGCAGCAGCAGGAAAAAGAACAGACCGCGGAACAGCAGCATGGCGGCGCGGCCTCACCAGGCCTGCACGGGCGCGGCGAACCCGGAGGGTGCCTGCCGTTCGCTCTCGAACGTGGCGATCTCCCACGCATCCTCCTGGGCCAGCAGTTCGCGCAGCAGACGGTTGTTCATCGCGTGGCCCGAGCGGAACGCGCTGTAGGCCGCCAGCAGCGGATGGCCGACGATGTACAGATCGCCGATGGCGTCGAGGATCTTGTGCTTCACGAACTCGTCGTCGTAGCGCAGGCCGTCGGCATTGAGCACCTTGTAATCGTCCATGACGATGGCGTTGTCGAGCCCGCCGCCCAGCGCGAGGCCGCTCGCGCGCATCATCTCCACGTCCTTCGTGAATCCGAAGGTGCGCGCGCGCGCGATGTCGCGCGTGTAGTTGCCCGCGCCGAGGTCGAACTCCACGCTCTGGCCGGTGGAATCCACGGCCGGGTGGGCGAAGTCGATCTCGAAGCGCAGCTTGTAGCCGTGGTAGGGCTCCAGCCGCGCCCACTTGAGCTGCTGGCCCTCGCCCTCGCGCACTTCCACGGGCCGCGTGACGCGGATGAACTTCTTGGGCGCGTTCTGCAGCACCACGCCGGCGCTCTGCAGCAGGAACACGAAGGAGGCCGACGAGCCGTCGAGGATGGGCACCTCCTCGGCCGTGATGTCGATGTAGAGGTTGTCCAACCCCAGGCCCGCGCAGGCCGACATGAGGTGCTCGACCGTATGCACCTTGGCACCGCCCACGCCGATGGTGGAGGCCATGCGGGTATCGACCACCGACTCGGCGCGGATCGGGATGTCCACGGGTTCGGGCAGGTCGATGCGGCGGAACACGATGCCCGTGTCCGGCGCGGCCGGACGCAACGTGAGCTCGACCCGCTGGCCACTGTGCAGGCCCACGCCGACGGCGCGGGTGAGGGTCTTGATCGTGCGTTGCTGGAGCATCCCGCAATTTTAGGTGGCGGCACCCGTCCCTGCCCGCACAGATGGCTATGCCATCCATAGCCCATGCGTCACAACGGAAACAAAAAGCCGCCCTGCTCCTTGCGGAAGCGGGGCGGCCAGAGAGTGCGGAAATCCATGATTCAGGGTCACGGCCGTGAATCATTCACGACCTCACCCGTCAGAAGGCCGCGGAGCAGGCCATGCCGGCAGACGCCGTGGAACCGGCTTTGCCGGGCCACCGGCGACTCAGGGGGGAGCCAATCAGTCCGCCTGCTTGCGCAGGAAGGCGGGGATCTCCAGGTCGTCCATGCCGCCCGAGGACAGCGCATCCACGCGGGCCGCGGCCTGCGTGCGGTTGGTGCGCCAGACGCTGGGCACCGACATGTTGCCGTAGTCGGCCTGCGATGCAGCACCACCCACCAGGCCACCGGCCGCGCCCACGGCGGCACCTGCGATGGGCATCTGGTAGGCGATGTTGTCGGTGCCGGTGCGCAGGCCGCCCTGCACCACGGAGATCGGCTGGCGGCGCGCGTTGGCGCGCGACAGGCCGGTCGCCACGACGGTGACGCGGATGTCGTCGCCCAGGCTGTCGTCATAGGCGGCGCCGTAGATGACGTGCGCATCGGGCGAGGCGTAGGCGTTGATCGTGCTCATCGCCAGGCGCGACTCGGACAGCTTGAGGCTGCCCTTGGCGGCCGTGACCAGCACCAGCACGCCCTTGGCGCCCGAGAGGTCGATGCCTTCCAGCAGCGGGCAGGCCACGGCCTGCTCGGCGGCGATGCGGGCGCGGTCGGGACCGCTGGCGGTGGCCGTGCCCATCATGGCCTTGCCGGGCTCGCCCATCACGGTGCGCACGTCCTCGAAGTCCACGTTGACGTGGCCGTACTCGTTGATGATCTCGGCGATGCCGCCCACGGCGTTCTTCAGCACGTCGTTGGCGTGCGCGAAGGCTTCGTCCTGGGTGATGTCGTCGCCCAGCACTTCCAGCAGCTTCTCGTTGAGCACGACGATCAGCGAATCGACGTTGGCTTCCAGCTCGGCCAGGCCGTTGTCGGCGTTCTGCATGCGGCGGCCGCCCTCCCAGTCGAAGGGCTTGGTGACCACGCCCACGGTGAGGATGCCCATCTCCTTGGCCACGCGTGCGATCACGGGTGCGGCGCCGGTGCCGGTGCCGCCGCCCATGCCGGCGGTGATGAACAGCATGTGCGCGCCCTGGATGGCCTGGCGGATGTCTTCCTGCGCGGCCTCGGCGGCCTCGCGGGCCTTCTCGGGCTTGCTGCCGGCGCCCAGGCCGCTGTGGCCCAGCTGGATGACGCGGTGCGCGCTGCTGCGGGTGAGCGCCTGCGCATCGGTATTGGCACACACGAACTCCACGCCCTGCACCTGGCGCGAGATCATGTGCTCGACGGCATTGCCGCCGCCGCCGCCGACACCGATCACCTTGATCTGCGTGCCCTGGTTGAATTCTTCGGCTTCGATCATTTCGATGGTCATGCTGGTGCTCCTAGTCCTGGTCTTTCACGTGAGATTTGCGGTTGGCCGTTGCGGCCGGTAGGTCATACGAATGGGAAAACGGTGCTGCGGGGGTGCCGGTGCACGCCGCGGGAGGGCCCGTGCCCCGCCATCGGAGGCGGCCACGGGCCGGGGAACTTTCGCGGACAAGCCGTTGCAGAGGGGTTCGCATGTCAGAAGTTCCCGATGATGAAATCCTTGAACCGTCCGAAGGCCGTCTTCACCGAGCCGCTCTTCTGGGCCACCTTGAAGCCGCGCAGGCGTGCCTGCCGCGCCTCTTCGAGCAAACCCATGACGGTAGCAGCACGGGGCTGGGCCACCATGTCGGACAACGCGCTGGAATACTTCGGAATGCCGCGGCGCACGGGCTTGAGGAAGATGTCCTCGCCCAGTTCCACCATGCCGGGCATGATGGCGCTGCCGCCCGTGAGCACGATGCCCGAGGAGAGCACCTCCTCGTAGCCCGACTCGCGGATCACCTGCTGCACCAGCGAGAAGATCTCCTCCACGCGCGGCTCGATCACGCCGGCGAGCGCCTGCTTGCTCAGCATGCGGGGGCTGCGGTCGCCCAGGCCCGGCACCTCCACCTGCGCCTCGGGATCGGCCAGGAGCTGCTTGGCGTAGCCGCTCTCGACCTTGATGTCCTCGGCATCCTTGGTGGGCGTGCGCAGCGCCATGGCGATGTCGCTGGTGATGAGGTCGCCGGCGATCGGGATCACGGCGGTGTGGCGGATGGCCCCGCCCGTGAAGATGGCCACGTCGGTCGTGCCCGCGCCCACGTCCACCACGGCCACGCCGAGCTCGCGCTCGTCGTCGGTCAGCACCGCCTGGCTGGAGGCGAGCGGGTTCAGCATGAGCTGCTCCACCTCCAGGCCGCAGCGGCGCACGCACTTGATGATGTTCTCGGCCGCGCTCTGTGCGCCGGTCACGATGTGGATCTTGGCCTCCAGCCGGATGCCGCTCATGCCGATGGGCTCGCGCACGTCCTGCCCGTCGATCACGAATTCCTGCGGTTCCACGAGCAGCAGGCGCTGGTCGGAGGAGATGTTGATGGCCTTGGCGGTCTCGACCACGCGCGCCACGTCGGCGGGAGTGACTTCCTTGTCCTTGACGGCCACCATGCCGCTGGAGTTCAGGCCCCGGATGTGGCTGCCGGTGATGCCCGTGTAGACGCGCTGGATCTTGCAGTCGGCCATCAGCTCGGCCTCTTTCAGGGCCTGCTGGATGCTCTGCACCGTGGCGTCGATGTTGACGACCACGCCGCGCTTGAGCCCGTTGCTCGGGGCCACGCCCAGGCCGGCCAGTTTCAGGTCGCCGCCGGGGAGCACCTCGGCCACCACGGCCATCACCTTGGCCGTCCCGATGTCCAGCCCCACCACCACGTCTTTGTATTCTCGTGCCATATCTTTGTGTGTCCTGACTAAGGGTCAGCGATTCCTTGGAGGCGTGCGGCGCACGGCCGCCCGCACGGCGCGCGGTGCGTCGCCCTCGACGGTGGTCACCCCGCGCAGCCGCAGCGCGTAGCCGTCGGGATGGCGCAGGTCGGCGGATTCCAACGCGTCGGGCCGGCGCCCGTACTGGGCCGCCACGCGCGCCACGGTGCGCACGAAGCGCCGCGTGCGTGCCTCGACGTCTTCCGGCGCGCCGCCGCCCAGCTCCAGCGCCGCGCCGCCCGACAGCGACGCCCGCCAGCTGCCGCGCGTGGACAGCTCCAGCGTCGCGAGGCGCGCGCCCAGGGGCTCCACCACCGGGGCGAGCCGCTGGTACATGCGCATCACCGCTTCCGACTGGCCCTGCGGGCCCTGCAGGCGGGGCAATTCGTCGTCTTCCAGGTCGTCGGCGCTGGCATCGAAAACCTCGCCGCGGGTGCTGAGCAGGGTCGATCCCTCCTCCGGCCCCCAGTAGGCGAAGGCGTCGTGCTCCTGCAGTTCCACGCGCAGGCCGTTGGGGAACTCGCGCCGCACCAGCGCGCGGCGCACCCACGGCACCTGCTCGAAGGCTTCGCGCACGGCGGCCAGGTCCATGGTGAAGAAGTTGCCCACCAGGTGCGGGCCGACATTGGCGCGCAGCGTCACCGCGTTGTTGTGGACCAGCTCGCCCTGCACCACGATGCGCCCGATAGCGAACATCGGGTGGTGCCGCGCCCACGAGCCGGCGGCCACCAGCACGGCCGCGGCGCAGCCCACGAACAGGACCGTCGCGGTCCAGTTCATGAGCTTCACGTCCAGCGGTGCGGGCAGCGTGTTCGTGGTCATGCGGCTCCCGGATGTCCTGCGGCGTCCACCTGGCCCTGGCGTGCGTCGAGCGACGCCCCCGCCAGGATGCGCAGGCACAGTTCCTCGTAGCTCACGCCCATGGCGCGCGCCGACATGGGCACCAGCGAATGGCCGGTCATGCCGGGAGAGGTGTTGATCTCCAGCAGGAAGGGCTTGCGGTCGCTCGCGCGGATCATGATGTCGGCGCGGGCCCAGCCGCGGCACTGCAGCGTGCGGAACGCCTCCACCACCAGGCGCTGGATCTCGCGCTCCTCCTGCCCGGGCAGGCCGCTGGGGCAGTGGTACTGCGTGACGTCGGTGAAGTACTTGTTCTGGTAGTCGTAGTTGCCCTCGGGCGCCACGATGCGGATCACCGGCAGCGCATGGGCGCCCGCGCCCTGCCCCAGCACGGGGCAGGTGGTTTCCTCGCCGTCGATGAACTGCTCGCACAGCACTTCGGGGTCGTAGCGCGAGGCAAGGCGGTAGGCCTGCTCGCACTGGCCGGGCGAGGTGACCTTGGTCAGCCCGATGGTCGAGCCCTCGCGCGAGGGCTTGACGATCATGGGCGAGCCCAGGTCCTTGAGCGCCTGCGCGGTCTCGGCGGCGCTCGATACCAGCCGCCAGTCCGGCGTGGGCAGGCCCTCGAAGCGCCAGATGCGCTTGGTCATGATCTTGTCCATCGCGATGGACGACGCCATCACGCCCGGGCCGGTGTAGGGAATGCCCAGCAGCTCCAGCGCGCCCTGCACGGTGCCGTCCTCGCCATGCCGGCCGTGCAGCGCGATGAAGCAGCGCGCGTAGCCGTGGCTCTTGAGTTCCGAGAGGTCGGACTGCGACGGGTCGAAGGCGTGCGCGTCCACGCCGCGCGCGCGCAGCGCCTGCAGCACGCCGCCGCCGGACATGAGCGAGACCTCCCGCTCGGCGGAGTCGCCGCCCATCAGGACCGCGACCTTGCCCAGGGCACGCACGTCGATTTCGGAATCTTTCAGGCCCACCGCCGTCACCGTCCTTCCTGCACCGCCGGCGCCTCGGCCCGCAGCATTTCCACCACCTTCGCGGGCACGGCGCCGATCGAGCCGGCCCCCATGCACAGCACCACGTCGCCGCCGCGCGCGTTGTCCGCGATGCGCCGCGGCAGCTCGCCGATGTCGTCCACGAAGACCGGCTCCACCTGCCCTGCCACGCGCACCGCCCGGGCGAGCGAGCGGCCGTCGGCGGCCACGATGGGCGCCTCGCCGGCCGCATAGACCTCGGTGAGCAGCACGGCGTCGGCGCTGCCCATCACCTTCACGAAGTCCTCGAAGCAGTCGCGCGTGCGGCTGTAGCGGTGCGGCTGGAAGGCCAGCACGAGACGGCGACCCGGGAACGCGCCGCGCGCCGCGGCGAGCGTGGCCGTCATTTCCACGGGATGGTGGCCGTAGTCCTCGATCAGGGTGAAAGTGCCGCCGCCCTGCGCGGGCAGTTCGCCGTAGCGCTGGAAGCGCCGGCCCACGCCCTTGAACTGCGCGAGCGCGCGCAGCAGCGCCTCGTCGGGGATGTTCAGCTCCACCGCCACGGCGATCGCCGACAGCGCGTTGAGCACGTTGTGCTCGCCCGCGAGGTTCAGCACCACGTCGAGGTCGGGCAGCGTGACGCCGTTGCGGCGCTGCACGCGGAAGCGCATGCGGCCCGCATCGGCCCGCACGTCCACCGCGCGCACCTGCGCATCCTCGGAGAAGCCGTAGCTCGTAACGGGGCAGGTGACGTCGGGCAGGATCTCGCGGATGGCCGGGTTGTCGGTGCAGAGGATGGCCGTGCCGTAGAACGGCATGCGGTGCAGGAAGTCAACGAAGGCCGACTTCAGCCGGCCGAAATCGTGGCCGTAGGTCTCCATGTGGTCGGCGTCGATGTTCGTCACCACCGCCATCACGGGCAGCAGGTTGAGGAACGATGCATCGGATTCGTCGGCCTCGACCACGATGTACTCGCCCTGCCCCAGCTTGGCATTCGCGCCCGCGCTGTTGAGGCGCCCGCCGATCACGAAGGTCGGGTCCAGCCCGGCTTCCGCGAGCACGCTGGTCACGAGGCTGGTGGTGGTGGTCTTGCCGTGCGTGCCGGCGATCGCGATGCCGCGCTTGAGGCGCATCAGCTCCGCCAGCATCAGGGCGCGCGGCACCACGGGGATCTTGCGCTCGCGCGCGGCCAGCACTTCGGGGTTGTCGGCCTGCACGGCGGTGGAGGTGACCACCGCGTCGGCGCCCTCGATGTGCGCTGCCGCATGGCCCACGTGGGTGGCGATGCCCAGCGCGGCCAGGCGGCGCAGCGTGGCGCTGTCGGCCAGGTCCGAGCCCGAGATCTCGTAGCCCAGGTTGAACAGCACTTCGGCGATGCCGCACATGCCGGCGCCTCCGAGGCCCACGAAATGGATGTGGCGGATGGCGTGCTTCATGCGGTCAACTCCTCGCACGCGTTCGCCACCTCGCGGGTGGCGTGGATCTTCTGCATCGTCTTGGCTTTCAGCGCGCGCTCCAACAGCGCTTCGCGCTCCGTATTTTGTAGCAATTGCGCCAACGCTTCGGCAGAGAGGTCGCGCTGCTGCACGAGCCATCCGCCGCCGGCGTCGGCGAGGAAGCGGGCGTTGGCCGTCTGGTGGTCGTCCACCGCGTGCGGGAAGGGCACGAAGACGGCCGCCGCGCCCACGGCGGCGATCTCGGTCACCGTGCTCGCGCCCGCGCGGCAGACGATGAGGTCGGCCTCGGCGAACGCGGTGGCGGTGTCGTCGATGAAGGGGGTGAGCGTGGCCTCGACGCCCGCGGCGGCGTAGTTCGCGCGCAGCGCATCGATCTGGGTGGCGCCGCTCTGGTGGGTGACCACCGGGCGACGCTCCGCGGGAATGAGGGCCAGCGCCTGCGGCACGATGTCGTTGAGCGCCTTCGCGCCCAGGCTGCCGCCCACGACCAGCAGGCGCAGCGGGCCGCTGCGGCCCGCGAAGCGCGCCTGCGGATCGGCCTGGCGCGTGAACGCGGTGCGCAGCGGGTTGCCCACCCACGCGCCCTTGCGCAGCGCACCGGGGAAGCCGGTGAAGACCCGGTCGGCCACGCCGGCCAGCACCTTGTTGACCAGGCCGGCGACGGAATTCTGCTCGTGCACCACGAGCGGCTTGCCGCAGAGCACGGCCATCATGCCGCCGGGGAAGGTGACGTAGCCGCCCAGCCCCACGACCACGTCGGGCTGCACGCGCCGCACCACCGCGAGCGCCTGCCAGAACGCGCGCAGCAAACGCAGCGGCAGCAGCGCCAGCGTGGCCAGGCCCTTGCCTCGCACGCCCGAGAAATCGATCGGCTCGAAGGCGAAGCCCTGCGGCGGCACGATGCGGGACTCCATGCTGCCGGGCGTGCCCAGCCAGTGCACGTTCCAGCCGCGCGCGCGCAGTTCCTCGGCCACGGCCAGGCCGGGGAAGATGTGGCCGCCGGTGCCGCCGGCCATCACGAGGGCCGTCCTGGGGGTGCTCATACGCGGCCTCCGCTCATCGGCGCTGCGCGCCCCGCCGCGCTGGCACGCGGCGAATGCTTGTTTTGGCGAAACAAGCACCTCATACGCGGCCTCCGCGCATGAGGTGCTTGTTTTCATAGTCGACGCGCAGCACCACCGCAATCGCGACGAGGTTCATGAGGATGGCCGAGCCGCCGAAGCTCATGAGCGGCAGCGTCAGGCCCTTGGTGGGCAGGGCGCCGAGGTTCACGCCCATGTTGATGAAGGCCTGGAAGCCCATCCAGATCGCCACGCCCTGCGCGACGAGGCCCGCGAAGACGCGGTCCAGGGCGATGGCCTGGCGGCCGATGTGCATGATGCGGCGCGTCATCCAGAAGAACAGCGCGATCACGACCAGCACCCCGGCGAGGCCGAACTCCTCGCCGATCACGGCGAGCAGGAAGTCGGTGTGGGCTTCGGGCAGCCAGTGCAGCTTCTCCACGCTGCCGCCCAGGCCGACGCCGAAGATCTCGCCGCGGCCGATGGCGATGAGCGAGTGCGACAGCTGGTAGCCCTTGCCGAGCGCGTGCGCCTCGCTGAAGGGGTCGAGGTAGGCGAAGATCCGCTCACGCCGCCAGGGGCTGCCCATGACCATGATGGCGAAGGCCAGCACCAGCACGGCGGCGATGAGGAAGAACATGCGGGCGTTGACGCCGCCCAGGAACAGGATGCCCATGGCGATGATCGCGATCACCATGAAGGCCCCCATGTCGGGCTCGGCCAGCAGCAGCACGCCCACGACCGCCACCGCCACGCCCATGGGCAGCACGGCGCGGAAGAAGCGCTCCTTCACTTCCATCTTGCGGACCATGTAGTCGGCCGCGTAGATCAGCACCGCGAACTTCGCGAGTTCGGAGGGCTGGAAATTCATGATGCCCAACGACAGCCAGCGCCGCGCGCCGTTGACCACCGTCCCCACGTGCGGCACGAGCACGGCCACCAGCAGGACGATGGAAAGCACGAACAGCCAGGGCGCCACCCGCTCCCACACGGACATGGGCACCTGGAAAGCGAGCAGCGCCGCCACGAAGCCCATTGCCAGCGCGAAGATGTGGCGCATGAGGAAATGCGTGGGCGCGATCTTGCCGAAGCGCGGGTTGTCCGGCATGGCGATGGAGGCCGAATAGACCATGACCAGCCCCCAGGCCAGCAGCGCCACCACCACCCAGAGCAGGGCCTGGTCGAACCCGAGCACGCGCGCCGGGGTGGTCGTGGTCTGGCGGTACTCCGTGCCGCCCACGCGCACGGGCAACACGTCGGCCGCGGGCGCGGCGCCGCGGCCGAACCAGCCGGCCATCCGCTGGCGCAGGCCCTGCGGAGACGATGCAGCAGCGCCCGCGTTCATGCCAGCCCCCCTTCCAGCGCCTGTCCGGCCTCGTCCGCGAGCGCCTGCACGGCCTCGCGGAACACCTCGGCGCGGTGTTCGTAGTTGCGGAACATGTCGAAGCTCGCGCAGGCGGGCGACATCAGCACCGCATCGCCCGCATGGGCCCGCTGCGCGGCCAGGCGCACGGCCTCCGGCAGCGTGGGCGCGTCGATCAGCGGCACGCCCGCATCCCGCAGGGCGGCGCGGATCTGCGGCCCGTCGCGGCCGATGAGCACCGCGGCGCGCACGTAGCGCGACACCGGCATGGCCAGCGGCGAGAAGTCCTGGCCCTTGCCGTCGCCGCCCAGGATCACCACGACGCGGCGGTCGGCGCCCAGGCCGCCCAGCGCGGCCACCGTGGCGCCCACGTTGGTGCCCTTGCTGTCGTCGAAATACTCCACCTCGTTCACGCGGCCCAGGGGCTCCACGCGGTGCGGCTCGCCGCGGTACTCGCGCAGGGCATAGAGCATGGGCGCGAACGGGCAGCCGGCCGCATGCGCGAGCGCCAGCGCGGCCAGCGCGTTCACGGCGTTGTGGCGGCCGCGGATGCGCAGCGCGTCGGCCGGCATCAGGCGCTGGATGTGCAAATCTTCTTCGGCGTGGCTGCGCGTGCGCTTCGCCGTCTCGTCGGACTCCTGCGCGCGCACCAGCCAGGCCATGCCGTTGACGGTCTCGATGCCGAAGTCCCCGGGTCGCTGGGGCATGTCCGCCCCGAACGTCACATGGGCACGCAATTGCGGCTTCTGCAGCTTCAAGCGCACGGGCGGCGGCAGCATGCCCATCACGGCGGCGTCCTCGCGGTTGAGCACCATGAGGCCGAATTCGCCGAAGATCCGGGCCTTGGCGCGCGCATAGGCCTGCATGTCGCCGTGCCAGTCGAGGTGGTCCTGCGTGACATTGAGCACGGTCGCAGCGGTGGGTTCGAAGCCGGCCGCGCCTTCGAGCTGGAAGCTGGAGAGTTCCAGCACCCAGGCCTGCGGCAGGGTGTCGGCGTCCAGGTGGCGGCCCAGGGTGTCGAGCAGGGTCGGGCCGATGTTGCCGGCCACGGCCACGGAGCGGCCCGCGCATTCGACGAGCAGGCCGGTGAGCGAGGTCACCGTGGTCTTGCCGTTGGTGCCGGTGATGGCCAGCACCGCGGGCGCGTAGCCATGGGAGTCCTTGAGCGCAGCCAGCGCCATGGAGAAAAGTCCGAGTTCGCCGCCCGTGGCGATGCCCTCGGCGGCGGCCGCGACGAACACGGGTGCCACCGTGTCGGGCGCCAGGCCCGGCGAGCGGTAGACGGCATCCAGGCCTTGGCCCTGCACCAGCGCCGCGTCGAACGCGCCCGCGACGAAGCGCACCCCGGGCAGTTCGGATTGCAGCACGGCCAGCTGCGGCGGTGCCTCGCGGGTATCGGCCACGGTCACGTCCCCGGCACCGCAGCGTACGCACCAGCGTGCCATGGCCAGTCCCGAAGCGCCCAGGCCCAGGATGAGGATGCGGCGGCCCGCCAGCGGGCGCAGCGTGTCCGCGGGACGGCCGAGGGGTTCAGCGGGCTCCTCTCCATCCGCCGGGACCTGTGCGCCGGCAGCCTCGCCCACGGGAGCCTCGCGCGCATCGGCGGGATCGGCTGCCGGGGATGCCTCGGCCTGGACGTCCGCGAAGATGCGGGCCACGAACTCCGCGGCCTCCTGCGCCGCGGAAACGCGCGGCGCGGTCATGTCGATTCCGTCCGCCAGCGCCACCGGCTGCGCGCCGGTCTCTGCCGCCGGCTCCAGGGTGCCGGCGGCCTCCACGGCAGCCGGAGCGTCGACGGTGAGGGCGGCTTCGATGGCGCGCGCGGGCGCATCTCCCCCGGCCGGGCCTTCGGCTGCCGCACCCTCTGCAACAGGGCTGTCGGCTGCCGGGCTCTCGGCTGGCGCAGGCGCCTCCTCCGCCACGGCGGCGGGACGGGGCCATGGCGCGGCTTCGGCGCCCAGGGGGGCGCCGGCGGCGGGATGGAGGTCGCGGTCGATCGGGTTCATCGCAGTTTGAGCGTGGTGAGGCCGATCAGGCACAGCAGCATGGTGATGATCCAGAAGCGCACGACGACCTGCGTCTCCTTCCAGCCGCTCTTCTCGAAATGGTGGTGCAGCGGCGCCATCTTGAGCAGGCGCCGGCCCTCGCCGTAGCGGCGCTTGGTGTATTTGAACCACGTGACCTGCAGCATCACCGACAGGGCCTCGACCACGAAGATGCCCCCCATGATGGCCAGCACGATTTCCTGGCGCACGATCACGGCGATGGTGCCCAGGGCGCCGCCCAGCGCGAGCGCGCCCACGTCGCCCATGAACACCTGCGCCGGATGGGTGTTGAACCACAGGAAGGCCAGCCCCGCGCCGGCCATGGCCGAGCAGAAGATCAGCAATTCGCCCGCGCCGGCGATGTTGGGAAAGAGCAGGTATTTGGAATACACCGCGCTGCCCGTGACATAGGCGAACACCCCCAGGGAGGCGCCCACCATGACCACCGGCATGATGGCCAGGCCGTCCAGCCCGTCGGTCAGGTTGACCGCGTTGCTGGAGCCCACGATGACGAGGTAGGTCAGGATCACGAAGCCCAGCACGCCCAGCGGGTAGCTCACTTCCTTGAAGAACGGCACGAGCAGGCCCGCCTGGGGCGGCAGGTCCATCGAGAAACCCGACTGGATCCAGGTGACGAAGAGCTCGAACACGCGCGCGTTGGAATTCTCGGAAATGCAGAACACCAGGTAGAGCGCGGCCACGATGCCGATGACGGACTGCCAGAAGTACTTTTCGCGCGAGCGCATGCCTTCCGGGTCCTTGCGCACGACCTTGCGCCAGTCGTCCACCCAGCCGATGGCACCGAAGCCCAGGGTGACGGCCAGCACCACCCAGACGAAGCGGTTGGACAGGTCGAACCACAGCAGCGTGGAGATGGCGATGGCGCCCAGGATGAGCACGCCGCCCATGGTGGGCGTGCCGCTCTTGGACAGGTGCGATTCCATCGCGTAGCCGCGGATCGGCTGGCCGATCTTGAGCGCGGTGAGCATGCGGATCACCTTCGGGCCCGCCAGGAGCCCGATGAGCAGCGCCGTCATGGCCGCCATCACCGCACGGAAGGTGAGGTACTGGAAGACGCGGAAGAAGCCGAATTCGGGCGACAGGCCCTGCAGCCACTGGGACAGCATCAGGAGCATGCGGCCCCCCCTTGCAGGGCAGCGCGCGCGCCCGCTGCGGCGCCCTGGCCGCTGCCTCCGGGGTGGATCTGCGACACCGCATCCGGCGCCTCCAGCGCCTGCACCACCTGTTCCATCTTCATGAACCGCGATCCCTTCACCAGCACGCTGCCTGTCGAGGGCGCGGCTTCCTGCACCGCCGCGAGCAGCGATGCCATGTCGTCGAAATGCCGTGCCTGCGGCCCGAAGGCCTGCACGGCGTGAATGCCGAGCGCTCCCAGCGCGAACAGCCGCTCGATGCCGCGGTCGCGCGCATGCGCTCCCGCTTCCGCGTGGAACCGCGGCCCCTGGTCGCCGACCTCGCCCATGTCGCCCATCACCAGCAGCCGCGGGCCGGGCAGTTCGCCCAGCACGTCGATGGCTGCGTGCATGGAATCGGGGTTGGCGTTGTAGGTGTCGTCCACGGCCGTGATCCGGCGGGAGCCGCCGCCCGGCTGCGGCACCGCGGCCGTGAAGGCGCGCGAGCGGCCCTTCACCGGCTCGAAGGCCGCGAGGCCGCGCGCGATGGCGTCGAGCGGAGCCCCTGCTGCCAGCGCGCAGGCCGTGGCGGCCAGTGCGTTGGCCACGTTGTGGCGCCCTGCGATGCGCACGGTGCCATCGAATCCGCCCAGGGGCGTGTCGATGTGTACGTTCCAGGCGCCGGAATCCCAGTGCGCACGGGTGCAGCGCACGTCCGCCGTGGAGCCGGGCTCCATCCCGAACGCGAGGCAGCGGCGCGCGCCGGCCAGGCCGCGCCAGAGCGGCGCATAGGCATCGTCCGCCGGGAACACCGCCACGCCGCCGGGCGGTAGCGCGGAGATCACCGAGCCGTTCTCCTCCGCCACCGCCTGCACCGTGTGCATGAATTCGAGGTGCTCGCGCTGGGCGTTGTTGACCAGCGCGACCGTGGGCTGCGCGATGCCGGCCAGCACCGCGATCTCGCCCGGATGGTTCATGCCGAGCTCGATCACCGCGGCCTCGTGCGCGGCGCGCAGGCGCAGCAGCATGAGCGGCACGCCGATGTCGTTGTTGAAGTTGCCTTGCGTTGCAAATGCGGCGTCGCCCTTCCAGGCACGCAGCACCGCCGCGGTCATTTGCGTGACGGTGGTCTTGCCGTTGCTGCCCGTGACGCCGATCAGGGGCAGGTCGAGGCGCGCGCGCCAGCCGGCGGCCAGGGCGCCCAGGGCGGCCAGGGTGTCGGGTACCTCGATGCCGGGCAGTGCCGCGGCATCGAGCCGGCCCGGGTGGGCCAGGGCCGCTGCCGCGCCGCCCGCATGCGCCTGCGCGAGGAATGCATTGGCGTCGAAACGCTCGCCCCGCAGCGCCACGAACAGGTCGCCCGCCTGCAGCGTGCGCGTGTCGGTGTGCACGCGCAGAAGGGGCGTGCCTGGCTCGCCCACGAGGCGCGCCTGCGGGATGCGGGCCTGCACGAGGGCATGGGCCTGCTGCAGCGTGAGCATGGGAGTGCCGCTCATGCCGTGCCCCCCGCGTCCCTGCCGGCCGCGGACTCGCGCTGCGCCAGCGCGGCGCGCGCATGGGCGGCGTCCGAGAACGGCCGGCGCACGCCCGCGGATTCCTGGTAGTCCTCGTGCCCCTTGCCGGCGATGAGCACCACGTCGCGCCCGTCCGCTTCGGCGATGGCGCGCGCGATGGCGGCATCGCGCTCGGGCTCGGCCTGCACCGTGGTGCCGGCCACCGTGCCCAGCAGGATCTCGTGCAGGATGGCACCCGGCGCCTCGTTGCGCGGGTTGTCGCTGGTCACGATCACCGCGTCGGCGCGTTGCTGCGCGATGCGGCCCATGAGCGGCCGCTTGGCCCGGTCGCGGTTGCCGCCGCAGCCGAAAACGCACCACAGCCGCCCGCCGCGCTGCTCCGCCACGGGGCGCAGCGCCTGCAGGGCCTGCTCGAGCGCATCGGGCGTGTGGGCGTAGTCCACGGCCACCAGCGGCTGGCCAGGTTCGTGGATGAGTTCCATGCGGCCCGGCACCGGCGCGAGCTGTGCGCAGGCCCAGAGCGCATGTTCGAGCGGAATGCCCAGCGCGCGCAGGCTGGCGACCACGGCGAGCAGGTTGTGGATGTTGTAGTGTCCGATCACGCGCGTCTGCAGCACGTGGGCCTGCACGCCTTCGGCCACCGTGAAGCGCAGGCCGCCCTCGCCCCACGTGATGTCGCGGGCCTGCAGCCGGGCCGGGCCGGTGATCGAGGTGGTCCAGAGGTCGATGGGGCGCTGCGCGAGCGTGTCCGCCAGCTCGCCACCGCGCGGATCGTCGATGTTCACGACCGCCGCCTGCAATCCGGGCCAGTCGAAGAGCGCGCTCTTGGCCTGCCAGTAGGCTGCCATGCCCGCGTGGTAGTCCAGGTGGTCCTGCGTGAAATTGGTGAAGACGGCCACGCGCAGGCGCATGCCCGCCAGGCGGTGCTCCGCCAGCCCGATGGACGAGGCCTCGATGGCGCAGGCGCCCAGCCCGTTGGCCACGAAGCCGGCAAAGGCCTGCTGCAGCCGCACGGGGTCGGGCGTGGTGAGGCCGGTGCCTTCCAGCACGGGCGGCACGCCCACGCCCAGGGTGCCGATCAGGCCGCAGCCGCCGTGGGTGGCCAGGCCGCTGCCCGCCAGCTGGTTCAGCGCATCGGCGAGCCACCAGGTGGTGCTGGTCTTGCCGTTGGTGCCGGTCACCGCCACCACGTCCAGGCGCTGCGTGGGCATGCCGAACCAGTCGGCGGCCAGCAGGCCGGTGGCGGCCTTGAGGTCGCGCAGCGCCGCCACGCCGTCGGCGCCGAAGCGGAAGGCCTCCACGCCTTCGCGCTCCACCAGGCAGGCGGCCGCGCCGCGCGCGAGCGCCTCGCCCACGTGCATGCGGCCGTCGGTGGCCGCACCGGGCCAGGCGATGAAGATGTCGCCGGGCTCGACCTGGCGGCTGTCCGTGCGCAGCGCGCCGTGCGGTGCATGGGCGCGCAGCCACTCCAGCGCCTCCGGCACGGAGCCGAGCAGCGGGGGCGTGGGGTGTCCGGACGGGGACTGGGGCTCGGTCATAGCGACTCCTCCACGCCGTTGGAGACGATCCGGGGCTTGACGGCCATGTCCGGCGCCACGCCCATCATGCGCAGCGTCTGCTGCACGACTTCGCTGAACACGGGCGCAGCCACGGCGCCGCCGTAGAACGAGCCGGCACTGGGCTCGTCGATCATCACCGCGACGATGATGCGCGGCTTGTCGATGGGCGCCATGCCGGTGAACCAGGCGCGGTACTTGCCGGAGGCATAGCTCTTGCCCACCTGCTTGCGCGCCGTGCCGGACTTGCCGCCCACGGAATAGCCCACGGTCTGCGCCTGCTGGCCCGTGCCGCCCGGGCCTGCCGCCATCTGCAGCATCTTGCGGATCTGCGAGGCGGTGCGCTCGGAGAACACCGGCACGCCCACGGCGGGCTCGCTGGTCTTGAGCATGGTGGCAGGAATGATCTTGCCGCCGTTGGCGAACACCGTATAGGAGCGCGCCATCTGCAGCAGGCTGGCCGAGAGGCCGTAGCCGTACGACATGGTGGCCTGCTCGACCGGGCGCCAGGTCTTGTAGGGACGCAGCCGCCCGCTCACCACGCCGGGGAAATGGATCTGCGGCTTCTGGCCGAATCCCGCGGCGGAGAAGGTTTCCCACATCTCCTTGGCCGGCATCTGCATGGCGATCTTGGTCGTGCCCACGTTGCTGGACTTCTGGATCACGCCCTCCACGGTCAGCACGCCGTAGTTGTGGGTGTCGGAGATCGTCGAGCCCGTGATCGTGACGCGCCCGGGGTTGGTGTCGATGATGGTGTCGGGCCGCACGCGGCCGGTCTCGAGCGCGAGCCCGATGGTGAACGGCTTCATGGTCGAGCCGGGCTCGAACACGTCGGTGATGGCGCGGTTGCGCAGCTGCTCGCCGGTCAGGTTCTGCCGCTTGTCGGGCACGTAGCTCGGGTAGTTGGCCAGCGCCAGCAGCTCGCCGGTGTGCGCATCGATCACGACCACGCTGCCCGCCTTGGCCTTGTGCAGCGCCACCTGGTCGCGCAGCTTCTGGTAGGCGAAGAACTGCACCTTGCTGTCGATGGACAGCTG
This sequence comes from Acidovorax sacchari, assembly GCF_042847045.1. Taxonomy (NCBI): domain Bacteria; kingdom Pseudomonadati; phylum Pseudomonadota; class Betaproteobacteria; order Burkholderiales; family Comamonadaceae; genus Acidovorax; species Acidovorax sacchari. The sequence goes on along the minus strand of NZ_AP035783.1, from coordinate 858,302 downwards.
CATGTCCTTGCCATCGACCGGCGGCACCTCGGCCCCCACGCCTTCCACGACGCGGCCCAGGCGGTCCTTGATGACGCGGCGCGAGCCGGGCTTGCCGGCCAGGTCCTTGTCGAACGCCAGTTCCACGCCCTCCTGGCCATGGTCTTCCACGTTGGTGAAGCCGACCACGTGCGCGGCCGATTCGCCCTCGGGGTACTGGCGCTTGTATTCCTTGCGCTGGTAGATGCCCTTGATGTCCAGGGCGGCGATCTGCTGGCCCACCTCCCAGTCGAGCTGCCGCTTGATCCAGACGAAGGTCTTGTCCTCGTCGGCCAGCTTCGCCTGCAGGGCGGACAGCGGCATCTCCAGCAGCCTGGCAAGCTGCCGCAGCTTGGCCTGCACCTCGGGCTTGTCCTGCTCCACGTCTTCCGGAATGGCCCAGATGCTGGCGGCGGGCACGCTGGAGGCGAGGATGAGCCCGTTGCGGTCCAGGATGCGGCCGCGGTTGGCGGGCAGTTCCAGCGTGCGTGCGAAGCGCACTTCGCCCTGGCGCTGGAAGAAGTCGTTGCCGAACACCTGCACGTACGCCGCGCGCCCGGCCAGCGCCAGGAAGCCCAGCGCCACCATGGCGACGATGAACTTGCTGCGCCAGACGGGCGTCTTGCTCGCGAGCAGCGGGCTGGAGGTGTAGAGGACGCTGCGGCTCATCGGCGAACTCCCGCAGGCGCCGTGGCGGCGGAGGCCGGCGCGGTGGGGGTCGGCACGGGCGTGCCGTCGTCCGTCACGTACTGGGTGATCGCGGGCGTGGCCGTGCGCATCTGCAGCCGGTCGCGCGCGAGCTTCTCCACCCGCAGCGGCGTGGCCTGGGCGCGTTTCTCGACCTGCAGCCGCTGGTGTTCCGTCTCCAGGCGGCGGGACTCGCCGATGGCGCGGTCCAGCTCGGTGAACAGCAGGCGCGACTCGTACTGCGTGTGCACGAGGTAGAGCGCGCTGGCCAGCACGCCCAGCAGCAGCACGAGGCTCAGGCGCGTCATGCCGGCACCTCCGTGCGCTCGGCCACGCGCATCACGGCGCTGCGCGCGCGCGGGTTGGCATCCACCTCGGAGGCGCCCGGCTTGATGCGGTCCAGCGCCTTCAGCCGCATCGGCTGCGGGGCGGCGAACGGCGCGCGGCGGTCATAGACCTCCCGGGAGTGCTGCGCGATGAACTGCTTGACGATGCGGTCTTCGAGCGAATGGAAGCTGATGACCGCGAGCCGGCCTCCCGGCGCGAGCACGCGCAGGCTGGCCTCTAGCGCGGCCTGCAGCTCCTCAAGTTCTGCGTTGATGAAAATCCGAAGAGCCTGAAAGGTCCGGGTCGCGGGGTTCTGGCCGGCCTCGCGGGTCTTGACCGCGCCAGCCACGAGCTGGGCCAGCTCGGAAGTGGTGCGCAGCGGGCCGCGCTCCGCGCGCCGAGCAGCAATCGCCTTTGCAATGGGGCCAGCAAACCGTTCTTCACCGTATTCACGAATCACCTCCGCAATCTGCCCCACGTCGGCCGTCGCCAGCCAGTCGGCCACGCTCTCGCCGCGCGTGGTGTCCATGCGCATGTCCAGGGGGCCGTCGAACCGGAAACTGAAGCCGCGCCCGGGGCTGTCGATCTGCGGCGAACTCACGCCGAGATCCATGAGGATGCCGGCCGCGCTGCGCTCAGGCAGGTCGGCCAGGTGGCGGAAACCCTCGTGCCGAATGGAAAAGCGCGCATCGGTGATGCGCGCTGCTTCCTGGATCGCCTCGGGGTCTTTGTCGAAAGCCACGAGGCGGCCCTGCGGCCCCAGCCTCTCCAATATCCTGCGCGAGTGCCCTCCCCGGCCGAAGGTCGCGTCGATCCAGACGCCGGCGGGCGAGGGGCCGGCGCCCCCCAGCAGGGCATCGACCGCCTCGTCCAGCAGGACGGTGGTGTGCAGCAGTGTCGTGGTGTCCGCCATGGCCTTCAGAAAGAAAAGTCCTTGAAGGCTTCGGGCATCTCGCCCTGCATGGCCTGGGCTTCCTGCGCCTCGTAGGTGGCCTTGTCCCAGAGCTCGAAGTGGTGGCCCATGCCCAGCAGCATGGTGTCCTTGGTGATGCCGGCGGCCTGCCGCAGTTCGGGTGCCACGAGCACGCGGCCCGTGCCGTCCATCTCCACGTCCTGGGCGTTGCCCAGGAAGATGCGCTTCCACCATTGGGCGGACATCGGCAGTTCGGCGATGCGCTCGCGGAATTTTTCCCATTCGGGGCGGGGGAAGACCATCAGGCAGCCGTGCGGGTGCTTGGTGATGGTGAGCTGTCCGCCGGCCGTCGCGCTCAGGACGTCACGATGCCGGGTGGGCACGGAAAGCCTACCCTTCGCATCCAGACTCAGCGATGACGCCCCTTGAAACACCGTTAGACCCCGACAGGTTGTCGCCGCCACTTCCCGCGAAGAACGGGGTTGGAGGGCACTTTTCACCACTTAATTGCACTTTTTTGCACTGTAGCAGGAAAAGGCCCGATCGCACGATCGGGTGCAACAAAGTTTTGCAATGAAATCAACGACTTAGCGCTGATTGCGAACGTATATCGGGGGTGAATTCCCTTCCTGGATAAGCACTTAGCAAATGCTGTGGAAGTGATACCTTAGGGTCTGGCGCCAACGTGGAACGCGCACAGGCATCCGGCGCCCTGGCCGGCCGTCCGCCCCGTGCCGGCGCCCAAAAGAAATCGCCGCCCGGCGGCTGGCGTCCGGGCGGCGATGCGACTCCAGGAAAAACCCGCGGAAAAATCCGCAAGTCTGTAGGAAAAGATCGTTTCTTACAGGATGTAGCGCGAAAGATCCTCGTTCTGGCTGAGGCTCGCGAGGCGTCCGTCCACGTAGTCGGCATCGACGCGCACGGTCTGGCCGGAGAGCTTCGCGGCGTCGAAGCTCACCTCGTCCAGGAGCCGCTCCATGACCGTGGACAGCCGGCGCGCGCCGATGTTCTCGGTGCGCTCGTTCACCTCGAAGGCGATCCGGGCCAGCCGGGTGATGCCCTCGGGGACGAACTCCAGCGTGACCCCTTCGGTGGCCAGCAGCGCCTGGTACTGCTTCACCAGGGAAGCATGGGTCTGCGTGAGGATGGCCTCGAAATCGCCCACGGAGAGCGACTCCAGCTCGACGCGGATGGGAAAGCGCCCCTGCAGTTCGGGAATCAGGTCGCTCGGCTTGGCCAGGTGGAAGGCGCCGGAGGCGATGAAGAGGATATGGTCGGTCTTCACCATGCCGTACTTGGTGCTCACCGTGGTGCCCTCCACCAGCGGCAGCAGGTCGCGCTGCACGCCCTGGCGGGATACGTCGGAGCCGCCCGCCTCCTGGCGCGTGGCGACCTTGTCGATCTCGTCGATGAACACGATGCCGTTCTGCTCGGCGTTCTGCAGGGCGCGCGTCTTGACTTCCTCTTCATTGACCAGCTTGCCCGCCTCTTCGTCGGTAAGCAGCTTCAGCGCCTCGGCGATGCGCAGCTTGCGCGTCTTGCGGCGCTCATGGCCCATCTGGCTGAACATGCCGCGCAGCTGCTCGGCCATTTCCTCCATGCCCTGCGGGCCCATGATCTCGAGCTGCGGCCTGGCATCGGCCAGGTCGATCTCGATCTCCTTGTCGTCCAGCTGGCCCTCGCGCAGCTTCTTGCGGAACACCTGCCGCGCAGTGCTGTCAGCGGGCTGCTCGCCCGTGCGCGCCGTGGGGATGAGCACATCGAGGATGCGGTCCTCGGCGGCGTCCTCGGCCCGGGCACGCACCTTCTTCACGTCGGCCTCGCGGGTCTGCTTGACGGCCACCTCGACGAGGTCGCGCACGATGGAGTCCACGTCCTTGCCGACATAGCCCACCTCGGTGAACTTGGTGGCCTCCACCTTGATGAACGGGGCGTCCGCCAGCCGGGCGAGGCGGCGGGCGATTTCCGTCTTGCCCACGCCGGTGGGGCCGATCATGAGGATGTTCTTGGGGGTGATCTCCTGGCGCAGCGCCGGATCGACCTGCTGGCGGCGCCAGCGGTTGCGCAGCGCGATGGCGACGGCGCGCTTGGCGCCCGACTGGCCCACGATGTGGCGGTCGAGCTCGGAGACGATTTCCTGGGGGGTCATGGACGACATGGTGTTCACTCGGGACGGAACGGGCCGGGAACCGGCAGGGAGGGGACACGGCGGGCGGCCCGCGGGCAGGCCCGCCGCTTTCGGCGGAAGGACGACGCGGGCGTCAGAGCGTTTCGACGGTGTGGTGCATGTTCGTGTAGATGCACAGTTCGCCCGCGATGGCGAGCGACTTGCGCACGATCTCCTCGGCGGACAGCTCGGTGTGGTTCAGCAACGCCTTGGCGGCCGAATGCGCGTAGGCGCCGCCGGAGCCGATGGCCACGATGCCCTGCTCCGGCTCCAGCACGTCGCCGTTGCCGGTGATGATGAGCGAGGCGCTGGCGTCCGCCACGGCCAGCATGGCCTCCAGGCGGCGCAGCACGCGGTCGGTGCGCCAGTCCTTGGTGAGTTCGATGGCGGCGCGCGTCAGGTGGCCCTGGTGCTTTTCCAGCTTGGCCTCGAAGCGCTCGAAGAGGGTGAAGGCGTCGGCCGTGGCGCCCGCGAAGCCCGCGAGCACCTTGCCGTGGTGCAGCTTGCGCACCTTGCGCGCCGACCCCTTGACGACGATGTTGCCGAGCGTGACCTGACCGTCGCCGCCGATGGCGACCTGGATGGTGCCGTCCGCGGCCTGGCGGCGGACGCTGAGGATGGTGGTGCCGTGAAACTGTTCCATAGCGTCCGGAATTGGGGATGGACGCCCGGATTGCAACAGCCGCCGGCCGGCCCGCACGCCGGCCCGGGTGACGGGCTCAGTTCTGCCGCGGGACGATGCGCGCGTGCTCGTGGATGCCGATGACGTTGAAGAACACCGCCACCAGCCGCGGGACCTGGGTGAAATGCACCACGTTGCCCAGCGCCTGCTGGGCGGCGGTCCAGTTCAGCACGGATCCGGCGGCGGCGAAATCCACCCGCGCCAGCCGGTCGCAGCCGATGGCGAAGGGCACGCCGGCGTGCAGGTGCGCCTCCATGGGTTCGAGAATGGCCGTCGCATCGCCCTCGATGTGCCCGGACAGCACGGCAGCCGGGATGGAGGGCTCCAGCCCGCCGGGCTGGGAGGCCGGTTCGCCGAAGCCCGAGGAGAAGGCATCCGCATCGAAGGGCACCGAGGCCGCCGCAGGATGGGCGCCCTCGCCGCCCCCGTCATCGGAATAGCTGCAGTTCGGGGGCAGCCAGGACGGCGGGGAGACCTCGTAGGTGACGCAGTAGTCCAGCGCGACCAGCTCGAACTCGTCGGGCCGGCCCATCAGCCGCAATGCCGCCATGCGCAGGCGCCACCAGTCCGGCGGAACGCTCCGGTCGCCGGACGGCGTGCGGGCCTCCAGCAGGCTCGCCAGGGCGTCCACGCCCTTGAAGACGATGGCCTCGGTACGGTCCGCCCACTGCCCGAACTGCTGCGCCAGGCCCGGAACGGCCCCGTCCTCGATGGTCATCAGGCGCGACCAGGAGAAGGTCCAGGGCGGAGCGGACGCACGGGCCACGGAGGCCTGCAGGGCGGCCACCGACTGCGCCGTGAGCACCGAAGGTGCGTTCCAGAGGAATTCGCGCTGGGCCCCGCCGGCGGATTCGGTCGCGGCCGCGGCGGTCGGAGGCTGCAGCCCCAGGAGTTCGGGCATGGAGAACCACAGCGGCGCGGAGCGGCCGAACCGTGCGGCGAAATCGATGGCCAGCGATTCGAAGCGTGCGTGGTCGCCCGTGGCGCGGTAGAAGTCGAAGAGCGCCATCCAGAACTCTGCCTGCCGCGCCATGTCTTCATCGCCCTCGTGCTGCGCGAGTGCTTCCAGCAGGCCCGCTTCCGCGCCGGCGTAATCGCCGTTCGCGAAGCGGATCGCGGCCTCTTCCAGGTCGGGCTCGTGCACGAAGGGGGGCGGCTCGGGCACCACATGGGCGGGCACGCGGCGCGGCGGCGGATCGGCCCGCTCGGTGAGCAGCGGGGGCGCCAGCGGACGCGAGCCTTCGGTGGAGCGCTCGCCGGGAAAGGCCTGGGGCACCGTGGGGGCCATGAAGTCCGTGGCGGGCGGCAGGCTTTCACCGGAGAACAGCGGCTGCACGCCGGACTCCGACAACCCCGCCGGCAGGCTGGCCGGGGCGGTGGGCGCGAAGGCACGGGCATGCGCCGCGATGGTGGAATCGGAGGCACCGAACGGCGCCGGTTCGGTGGGCGCCATGCCGGCCGAACCGGCGGCCGCAGGCTGCTTGCTCTTCCACCACTGCTGGGACATCTGCGCCTCGATCTCGTCGATCTTCTTGAGCGTGACGGCCCGGTCGTCCGGCGAGGTCATGCTGGTATGGAAGAACGAGGGCCGGGCGGTCTGGTCGTCCGAGCGCTGGCCGTGGAGGGCCTCGCGCTGGCGCAGCTTGCGCAGCTGATCGAATTCGCGGCGCCGCACGAAGTCGTTGCGGCGCTTGCGCTCGATCATCTCCTTGAGCATCTGCTTGCTGTACTGGCTTTCGCGCTCCTCGTCGATGGAGTCGAGCTCATTCCAGTTGACGGTGGGATTGCGCACGAAGCGCACCACCTTGGACAGCAGGCCGCGGGAGGAATCTTCCTTGCTCATGGATCGTCGTGGCTGGAGGGCACGCGCCTCGGCACGGGGGTCGGGCGGACTGGTGCGGAAAACGGCGGGACGGGCCGGTCGCGGGCGGGCGTGGCGGACGCGGTGCCGTCAATCCCCGAACATCTTCTGCTTGAGCTCCCGGCGCTGCTGGGCCTCCAGGGACAGGGTGGCGGTGGGACGCGCCAGGAGGCGGCCGACGCCGATGGGCTCGCCGGTCTCGTCGCAGTAGCCGTAGTCGCCCGCATCAATGCGCGCGATGGACTGCTCGATCTTCTTGAGCAGCTTGCGCTCGCGGTCACGGGTGCGCAGCTCCAGGGCGTGCTCTTCCTCGATGGTGGCGCGGTCGGCCGGGTCGGGCACCACCACGGTGTCCTCGCGCAGGTGCTCGGTGGTCTCGCCTGCGTTGTTGTGCATGTCCTGCTTGAGCTGCACGAGCTTGTGCCGGAAGAACGCCAGCTGCTTCTCGTTCATGTATTCGCTGTCGGGCATGGAAAGCACCTCGGCGTCGGAGAGCTCCTCGGCCGGCTTGGTCTTCCAGTTGTTGGCCAGCTTCGGGTCTTTCTTGGCGGCCGCGACGGGCGATTGCGCTTGCAGGGTCGTAGGCATGATGTGTATTAGGCTGGCTGCGCCGGCGGGGTGGCCGGCGACGGTGCCGTGGATGGTACGGTCAATTGCTCCAAACGGGAAGGAGGCCGCCTCCTACGTCCGGCGGTTTCCACCGGAATGGAACGGCGGCGCGGCAAACCCGGTCCCGCCCCTGCCGCCCGCCCTCCCGGAAAAGCGGTCGATGCGGCGGCGGTGTCCTCCCGTTTTTGCCGGGGCGCGATTGTATCGGCCGATTTCACGCCTGCGCGGCCGCCCCCCGCGAAGTAGTGGTTATCCTACAAACCGGCCGCCAGGGCACGGCTTACGCCAGGCACTGCTCCAGGCCCTGCTGGAAGATGTCCTGGGGCAGTTCGATGCCGATGAACACCATCTTGCTCTGGCGCTTCTCCCCCTCGGCCCACTGCGGTCCCAGGTCGCTGCCCATGAGCTGGTGCACGCCCTGGAAGATGACCTTGCGCTCGGTGCCCTTCATGTGCAGCACGCCCTTGTAGCGCAGCATGCGGGGGCCGTAGATGTTGACGATGGCGCCCAGGAAATCCTCCAGCTTGGCCGGGTCGAAGGGCCGGTCGGCGCGGTAGACGAAGCTTTTCACATCGTCGTCATGGTGATGGTGGTGGCCGTGGCCTGCGTGCTGGTGCGAGGGATGGCTGCAGTGCTCGCCATGCTCGTGGTCATGGTCGTGGTGGTCGTGCGCGTGGTCATGCCCGTGTCCATGGTCGTCCTCTTCCTTCAGTAAATCGGGGTCGATGTCGAGCTTGGCGTTCAGGTTGAAGCCGCGCAGGTCCAGCACCTCGGAGACCGGCACTTCGCCGAAATGCACCGCCTTGATCGGGGCGCGCGGGTTCATGTGCTTGAGGCGGTGGACCAGCGCGTCGGTCTCTTCGCTGGAAACGAGATCGGTCTTGGACAGGAAGATCTGGTCCGCGAAGCCCACCTGGCGGCGCGCCTCCTGGCGGTCGTTCAGCTGCTGGGCGGCGTGCTTGGCGTCCACCAGCGTGATGATGGAGTCGATGAGGTAGGTCTCGGCGATCTCTTCGTCCATGAAGAAGGTCTGCGCCACGGGGCCGGGGTCGGCCAGGCCGGTGGTCTCGATCACCACGCGCTCGAAATCCAGCAGCCCCTTGCGCCGCTTGGCGGCCAGCACCTGCAGCGTCTCGCGCAGGTCCTCGCGGATCGTGCAGCAGATGCAGCCGTTGCTCATCTGCACGATCTGCTCCTTGGCGTCGGTCACCAGGATGTCGTTGTCGATGTTCTCCTCGCCGAATTCGTTCTCGATGACGGCGATCTTCTGGCCGTGCGATTCGGTCAGCACGCGCTTGAGGAGGGTGGTCTTGCCCGAGCCCAGGAAGCCCGTGAGGATGGTGGTCGGAATGAGGGACATGGTCGGCAAACGCTTTCGGAAGATGGAGGGTGCCGGCGCGGCACGCCTTCCCAAAAGTTTAGCGAGGCTGTCAACACCCCCGGATTTCGCGCGCCAAAGCCCGCCTTTTCCCCGTTTGGCGGATCGGGAAATGCGCTACATTGATTTCCAGATTCCGCACCCCGAAGCCCTTCTACGAGCTGTTTCCGCTCCCTTCCAGGCCATGGATTTCGACCTGACCGCCACGCTCCTGGATTCGCTGGGCATCGCCATGTGCGTGTTCGATGCCGAGGAGCGTACCGTCCTGTGGAATGCCTCGTTTCTCCGGTTCTTCCCGGAGCACGAAGGCCATGTCCATGCCGGCGAGCCCTACGCCGACAACCTGCGGCGCTTCTACCAGGGGCGCCTGCCGCCCGAAGACCTGCCCCATATCGACCGCTTCATCGTCGACGGCCTGATGCGCAACCGCCTGCAGACGCGGCCCTATGTCTTCCAGCACCTCGGGCGCTGGCTGCGCGTGGCCGCGGTGCCGGTGCAGGGAGGGCACCGCATACGCGTCTGGCAGCACGTGGCGCATGTGGACGAAACCTGCGAAGCCCCGGCCCCGGAGTGCCAGACGGCGCTTCCGGCGTCCGGCACCCGGCAGATGCTGGAGGACCTGGGCGAGGCCGCGGCCGTGCTGGACGACGAGGGCCGCATCCTGTACGCCAACGACCTGTTCGTGATGATGCACGGGCTGCCTTCCAGGGAAGCCCTGGCGCAGCGTACCTATGTGCAGATCGTCAGGCAGCTCTGGGATGCGTCGCCCGATGTCCAGGAACGGCTGCGGCGCGCACAGGACCTGGCCGCGGCCCTGCACGATGCCGCCTTCTTCGCGGGCGCCCCGTTCGAAGTGCCGCTGCCGGGCGGCCGCTGGATGCGCGTGACCATGAACCGCAGCGCCGGCGGACAGAGCTACGCCCTGCATACGGACATCTCCGAAGTCAAGCGCAACGAAAGCGAGCTGCGCGCGGCCGAACTGCGTGCGCGCGAGAGCGAGGAGCAGTTGCGGGTGCTGGCCGAGCAGTTGCGCATGGAAACGCGCCACGACGTGCTGACCGGACTGCCGAACCGCCGCAGTTTGGGAGCGCAGGTCCAGGAACTCTCGGCCCAGCCTGGATCGCATGCGCTGCTGTTCATCGACCTGGACGGCTTCAAGGCCGTGAACGACGAAGCCGGCCATGCGGCCGGCGATCAGGTTCTCTGCCAGGTGGCGGGCCGGCTGCGCCGGTGCGTGCGCGGGGACGACGTGCTCGTGCGCCTGGGCGGCGACGAGTTCGTGGTCCTCCTGCGGCACTGCAGCCGGCATGGCGCCCGGAGCATCGGCCTGCAGATCGTGGAGGCACTGCGCAGCGAGCCTTTCCATGCGGCGCCACACGTGTTCCGTATCGGCGCGAGCGTCGGCGTGCGGCTGTTCGGGAGCACGCCGGAGCCCCTGGAAATCCTCATGGCCGACGCGGATGCTGCCTGCTATGCCGCCAAGCGTGGCGGCCGCGGCCGCGTCGAGATGGCCGGCGCCGACGGCGAGCCGCAGGCGCCCGTCACGCTCCCTTGCGCATCACCGCCAGCCCCTTGAGGTATTCCCCCTCGGGGAATTCCAGGGTCATGGGGTGGTCGGGGGCGCCGCCCAGCCGCTCCAGGATGTAGCCGTCCACCCCTGCATCGGCACCGGCCGACGCCACGATCTTGTGGAACAGGTCGGCGCTGATGCCGCCGGAGCAGGAGAAGGTGTAGAGCAGGCCCCCCGGGTTCAGCAACTGCAGGCCCAGGCGGTTGATGTCCTTGTAGGCCCGGGCGGCGCGCTCGGCATGCGCGGCCGTGGGTGCGAACTTCGGCGGATCGAGCACGATGGCGTCGAAGCGGCGGCCCTCCTGCAGGAAGCGCCGCAGGGAGGCATTCACGTCGGCATCGAGGAATTCCGTGCGGGCGGCCTCGAAGCCGTTGAGGGCCGCATGCGAGCGCGCACGCTCCAGCGCCGGTCCCGACGAATCGATGGAGGTCACCTGCGAGGCTCCGCCCGCGAGCGCCGCGATAGTGAAGCCGCCGGTGTAGCAGTAGCAATTGAGCACCTGGCGCGCGCCGAGCCGGCGCACGGCCTCGGAGAAGCGGTGGCGGCTGTCGCGCTGGTCGAGGTAGAAGCCGGTCTTGTGGCCTTCGGCGATGTCCAGGGTGAGGCGCCAGCCATGTTCGCGGATGGAGAGTTCCGTGGGGCCTTCGCCGCGCAGCCAGCCCGTGGCGGGCTCCAGGCCCTCCAGCTGGCGCACGCTGGCGTCGGAGCGTTCGTAGAGCTTCTGCAGGCCGGTGGCTTTCAGCAGGGCATCGGCGATGACGGCTTTCCAGCGCTCGGTGCCGGCGCTGGTGAACTGCGCCACCAGGGTGTCCCCGTACCGGTCCACGATCAGGCCGGGCAGGCCGTCGGACTCCCCGTGCACCAGGCGCACGCCGTCGCTCTCGATGGCGAAGCGCTCCCGCGCCCGGACCGCGCGGTCCACGGCCGCGGCGAAGAACGCGGGATCGATGCGCTGCGCCTCGTCGAAGCTCCATGCGCGGGCGCGGATGCGCGATGCAGGGCTGAAGGCGGCCCAGGCCAGGAAGCGGCCGTCCGCAGACTCCACCCGCACGGTTTCCCCGCTGTCGCCACCGCCCTTGGCGATGGCCGATTCGAAGATCCAGGGATGGCGGCGCAGGAGGGAACGCTCCTTGCCAGGGCGCAGGCGGATGGTTTTCATGGGCCGTATTGTCCGTCCGGCAGCCGCCAGGCGCCCGGACCGCGCCGCGGCGGCTCAGCGGGCGGCGGGCTCCACGGCGGCCGCGCGCGGCGCCGGGTAGAGCGCCACGAGGCCGATATCCACGGCGGCGCCGGGCCGACCTCGCCAGACCAGGCGCAGCCGGTCGAAAGTTCCGGCGTCCGGCGCGGAGGCTGCCGGCAGCGGGATGCGCCATCCCACGCTCCGGCGCTCCCACTGCCGAACGGGGGTGTCGGCCACGAGCGGCTGCCAGGCGCCGCCCGCGGTCTGCACATCCACCGCCAGACTCAGGTCTTCGCCGCCGCCGTCGGCCTGCACGACCAGTGCGTCGAACGCGCCGGGGCGCATGGCCAGTTCGGCGGGCGATACGGCGCCGGCACGGCCTTCGCCGTCCAGGACCAGGCGCAGCCCGTCCGGGGTGGCGGCCACCGGTGTTCCTGCGCCGGCCTGCCACCCATCCGTGTCGTGGTGCCGTCCCGATCCGAAGGTCCAGAGGCGTGCACCGCGGGGCAGGTCATACCGCGACATCATGAAATGCTGGATGGCCTCTTCGAGCGGCGTGCGGCGCAACGACGTGTAGCTGACATAGCCTTGCGTATTCGCCGCTTCGCCCGGGCTGCCGTTCCAGGCCATGGGAGAGACGAGGCGTGCCCCATAGTTGGAAATCTCCCTCAGCGAACGGTAGGCCCGGTCGTAGTTCGGCATGCGCCGGGGGGCGGTCAGGTCGGCCGTGTTGTACTCCACCACGGCCCATTCCGGGCTGTAGCGGCGGAATTCACCGAACAGCGATGTCTTGCCTTCCATCGGGATCGAATTGGTGGCGCTGTCGCCATAGATGATCGCGCCCAGTCGCCCCTGCACCGGCGCCGAGCCCTCGATCGAGATGCCCCCGGAATCGTAGCTTTTGGCCGGGCTGTCGAGGCGCACGGCAAAGGGTTCTATCAAGCCCGGGGGCATGAAGCCTTGCGCGGAATAGATGCGGCTGGCGGGCACGCCGGTCTGCGCCACCCACTGCGACAGCTCGTCGTAATGCAGCTTCACGAGATGGCGGCGGAATTGCTCCCATGCCTGGGTCCAGGGCTCCTGCCAGAACGGATGCGGTGCCTTGGGGAACCGGCGCGGAGGATCGACCTCCTCCCAGCTGGCGTGGTGCCTGCCCCTCATCCTGTCGATATCCGCCAGGGTCAGCGACTGCAGCCGCCGGTAGGAACGCAGGTCCGGCACGCCGGGCCCGCCTTCGTTCGCGTAGGGTCCGCTGCCACGCAGCCAGTCGCGGAACTGGCGCAGTGTCTGCGGGTTGTAGTCGTACCACTGCCGCCCCTCGAAGAAGGGGTTGATGTACACGTCCGGGTCCAGGCTGATGCCGATGAACAGGTCAGGGTGCTCGATGGCAAAGCGCTGGATCAGCGCGGCGGCCTGCTGCAGGTTGCGCTTCTTGTAGAAACGGGCCCGCTCTGCGAACACGTTCAGGCTCAGGGCACGCCCCAGCTCCGGGGACTCGAACGATCCGGGCTGCCCCTCGATCGCCGAGTCGGGCATTACCCCGTTCCTGTCGTTCCACTGGCAAAGCGTCTCGTCCTGCTCCAGCACATCGTTGATGTCCCACTGGGGGGCATCGCACGGGGCGTCGGCCCAGATCCCCCCGTTGAGCGTGAACAGCACGGGCATTTTCTTCTCGACGGCGTATCGCATCACGCCGTGCAGGCTGTCTTCCGCGATGAGGCGCCGGCCGCATTTCTTGTCCGGGACGAAATCCGGATCGAACGCATAGTCCCCCTGGGCACCGGTGGTGGTGCGCATGTAGAGGATCTGGACACGGATCCCGGCCTTGACGGTATGGCTCTCATAGGGAGCGAAGGTGTCCCGGATACCGTCGGCGCCTCCTCCTTCCACGTGGCTCGTGGCGATGGGAAAAAAGAACACGTCATCGGGATCCACGCTCCGCCCGGGCCGGAAATCCCCCCAGCGGGTCTTGTAGGACTGCGGGAAGAACGTCTGGCGCATCAACGTCGTGTTCCCCCCCTTCCGATCGACGACCACGACTTCCAGGTCGGTTTGCCGGTCGATGTCGCCGATGGGCAGCTTGCCGTCGAAACCGGCCTCCATGGCGCCGCGCTTCCCGGGATGGGCCCGGAAGACATCCAGGCGGAGCAGGCCGGAGGGAATCTCCACGGGATGGCCATTCACACGGGCCTCCAGGCTCCGGATGCCGTCCGGGCTGATCGCCCACCCCTGGATGCGCAGCGACCCGTCAGGGGCGCGCTGCAGCGAGTCCACATGGCCGAATGCGCGCCCCGGCCCCGCCACCGGGGCCGGCAAGTCCGTCAACCTCGTCCCGGCCCAATGGCCGCCTGCCACGGCGAACCCGGACAACAGCACGAGCGCCACGCCGGCGCCCAGCCACCAGCGCAGGCCCGAGGGAAACATTTCGGCCTTCCTAGATTCAGTCATGCAAACCTGCGCACCGAGGCGCTTCCCGTGGGTTTCGTGAGATGCGCATTCTCCCCGGACTCAGGCCCCGAACCGCAGTTCCCTATACGGAAAGCGTTCAAAAGCGTGGCTTTCATGCGCAGGAAATTCTGTGGAAAAGAAGATTTGAGGATTGTTGAGAAAGCCGGCGCCGGGCTTTCCTAGGATCCATGCCTGCAGCAGCCCCGTGCGGCCCGCGCAAGAACAGATCCACCATCCACTACAGAGGGAATTTCCATGCACTACCTACCCCGGCTCAAGGTCTCGACCCGTCTCGGCTGGCTCCTGGCCGCCCTTTGCCTGCTGGCTGCCGGTGTCGGCGCCGCCGGGCTGCTGGGCATGGCCCACTCCAATGCCGGCCTGGTTTCCGTCTACCACGACCGGGTCGTGCCGCTGCAGCAGATCAAGCGGGTGGCCGACGCCTATGCGGTGAACATCGTGGACACCGCCCACAAGGTGCGCGACGGCGCGCTGACGCCGCAGCAGGGCCTGCAGTCGGTCGATGCGGCGCGCAAGGAGGTGCGGGAGCAGTGGGCCGCGTACCTGGCGACCGGCCTGCATGCCGAGGAACATCGGCTGCTGGAGGAATTCGGGCCGCTGCAGGCGCGTGCGGACGCCGCCGTGCAGGCCCTGGAGGAATTGCTGCGCGCCCGGGACATCCCCGGCCTGACGGCATTCGCCGCCCGGGAGATGTATCCGGCGCTCGACCCGCTGCAGGCAGTGCTCGCGGCCCTCACGCAGGTGCAGCTGGACACCGCGCGCAGCACCTACGAGGCGGCCGAGACCCGCTATGACGACACCCGCGCGGGCGTCATCGCTGCGGTGCTGGCGGGCATGGTGTTCGCCATCGGCTTCGGAACCCTGGTGGTGCGCGGCATCCTGCGGGAACTCGGCGCGGAACCCGGCTCGGCCGCGGCCGTGGCACGCAGCGTGGCGCAGGGCGACCTCACCATCGAGATTCCCGCGCGCCAGGGCGATACGACGAGCCTGATGGCCCAGCTGCGGAGCATGCGCGACCAGCTTGCCGCCATGGTGGCGGCCATCCACGAGAGCGCCGAAAGCGTGTCCTCCGCCGCGCTGCAGATCGCCCAGGGCAACAGCGACCTCTCGGCACGCACCGAAGGCCAGGCGGGCGCGCTGCAGCAGACGGCAGCCTCCATGGAGCAATTGAACGGCACCGTGCGGCAGAACGCGGGCAATGCGCTGGAGGCCGACCGCGTGGCGCAGGCCGCGTCCCGCGTGGCCGCCCAGGGTGGCGCGGTGGTGACCGAGGTGGTGGACACCATGCAGCAGATCCAGGACAGCAGCCGGCGCATCGCGGACATCACCGGCATCATCGACAGCATCGCCTTCCAGACCAACCTGCTCGCGCTCAACGCCGCGGTGGAGGCCGCCCGCGCAGGCGAACAGGGCCGGGGCTTCGCGGTGGTCGCGGGAGAGGTGCGCCGCCTCGCCCAGCGCGCGGGCCAGGCGGCCGGCGAGATCAAGGGCCTGGTCGGCGCCAGCATGGACCGCGTGGCCGCGGGTACCGCGCTGGTGGGCCGCGCCGGCCAGACCATGTCGAGCGTGGTGCAGTCGATCCAGGGGCTGTCGCAGCTGGTGGGCGAAATCACCGCCGCCAGCCAGGAGCAGAGCCAGGGCGTGGACCAGATCAACGACGCGGTGAACGACATGGACCGCTCCACCCAGCACAACGCGGCCCTGGTCGAGGAGATGGCCGCCGCTGCCGCGGCCTTGAGCCAGCGCGCCCGGGAACTGGTCGGCACCGTGGCCAGCTTCCGGCTGCCCGCCGAAAGCTTCGCCCTGGCCGGAGCGGCACTGCCCGCGGCCTCTGCCCCCCGCGCGCTGCTGCGCCACGGGTGAGCCTCCGGGGAACCGGCCTCAGGGCGCGGGGACCCACCGCTGCCGCAGCCAGGCCGCGACGGCCGCGGCCGCAGGGTCCCGCAGGAAGGCGTGGCGGAACAGCACGCTGCCGTGGATGCCGGGCGTGGATTCGTTGAGGTCGATCTGGCGGCGGAATTCCGGCACGCCGCCCTCCACGCCCCAGTCCGGCTCCTGCGCCGTGGGCCGCCCCGCCTTGTAGAGCGCCATGCCGATGTGGACCTGTACGCCGGGAGAGGCCAGCGCCACGTCCGCCCACCAGCGCGCGATGGTGCCGTAGCCCACCGCCTGCCGCGCGAAGGGCCAATAGACCTGGGGCACGATGTCGTCCACCAGGCCATCGAGCACCCACTGGCGCGTATCGGCGAAGGCCGCGTCGTAGCTGGGTGCCCCGGCCTGCGTGTCCGAGCCGCGCGGATCGTCGGCCCGGTTGCGCCAGACGCCCGCGGGGCTGACCCCGAAGCGCACGCCGGGGCTGGTGGCGCGCAGTTGCTCCGACAGCCCCTGCACCAGTTGCCGGGTGCTGTGGCGGCGCCAGTCGCCCTTGTCCTCGAAGCCCTGGCCGTAGGTGGCGAAGGTCTGTGCGTCGTCCAGGCGCGAATCGGCGGTTTCGTAATAGAAATAGTCGTCGAAATGGATGGCATCGACGGCGTAGCGCGATGTGATCTCGGCCACCACGCTGCCCAGCCAGGCGCGCACCTCGGGCAGCCCCGGGTCCAGCACGAAGCGCCGGGCGGCCGTGCGGATCCAGCCGGGCCGGGCGCGGTAAATGCTGGGCGGGCCGTCGGCAGGCAGGCCGGACAGCATCTGCACGGTGTCCGGGCCCACGTCCATCGATACGCGGTAGGGATTGAGCCAGGCATGCAGTTCCAGCCCCCTCGCATGCGCCTGCTCCACGGCGAAGGCCAGGGGGTCGAATCCGGGATGCCGGCCCAGCGTGCCGGTCAGGTAGGGTGACCAGGGCAGGAGGTCGGAATCGTAGAGAGCATCCGCGCACGGCTTGGCCTGGAAGATCACCGCATTGAGGCCGGTGGCTACCGCCTCGTCGAGGATGCGCAGCAGTTCCGCCTGCTGCACGGCGACGCGCTGCGCATCGTCGGCGATCCGGGCGGACTCCGCGGAGGGCCAGTCCAGGTTCAGGACCGTGGAAACCCAGCTGGCCCGCAAGGGCCGGGCACGGGTGAAGGCCCGCTCCGGCCCACCAACGCCTGTGTCGGCGCTGGCCCCTCCACCGCAGCCTTCCAGCAGCAGCGGGGCCGCCAGCAGGGAAGACAGCCCGGCCGCCTGGGCGAGCAGGCGCCGGCGGCGCGGATCGTAGGGGGAAAACAACAGCGTGGCAGGGGGACAGGACATGGGCCGACATTCTGCAGCACGGAAAACCCCTGCCGCCCTGGAGGGGCAGCCCGTTGTCGGCGGTCAGCCGCCGGGCTTGCGGCGCGCCCGCGGATGCGCGGCGTCGTACACCTTGGCGAGGTGCTGGAAATCCAGGCGCGTATAGACCTGGGTGGTGGTGATGTTGGCGTGGCCCAGCAGTTCCTGCACCGCCCGCAGGTCGCCGCTGGACTGCAGCAGGTGGCTGGCGAAGGAGTGCCGCAGCATGTGCGGATGCACGGGGGTGGAGAGCCCGGCGAGCTGGCTGCGCTGCCGCAGGCGCGACCAGATGGACTGCCCCGTGAGCTGTGCGCCGCGCCGGCCCAGGAAGAGCGCGGGATCCGCCCGGCCGGACGCCGCGCCGAAGGGCTGCAGCCGCACCTCCAGCCAGGCGCGCAGGGCCGCCAGCGCGGCCGATCCGACCGGCACGCTGCGCCGCTTCGAGCCTTTGCCGAACACGTGCGCCTCGGCGGCTTCCAGGTCGATCCAGCCCCGGCCCTGGCGCTGCGTGTCCGGCCCCGGCACGGCGTCCAGGCCGGCCAGTTCCCCCACGCGCAGGCCGCAGCCGTAGAGCAGTTCGACCATCGCCGCATCGCGGGCCTCCAGCCACGGGTCGCTGCCCGCCGAGCCCTCGAACTCCGCCAGCCGCACCGCGTCGTCCACGCCCAGCGCCTTGGGCAGCGGCTTGGGCGCGCGCGGGGCACGAATGCCCTGCACGGGGTTGTGGGGCACGAGGCCTTGCCGCGCCGCCCAGGTGAAGAAGCCACGCCAGCCCGAAAGGATCAGGGCGATGCCCCGCCCGCTGCGCCCGCCCGCATGCATCTGCGCGACGAAGCGGCGGATGTGCGCGGTCTGCAGTTGCAGCAGCGGCACGCCCGCATCGCGCGCACCGGCGGCCAGCCTGGCCAGGTCGAGCGTGTAGAGCGTGACGGTGCGCTGCGCCAGGCGCTTTTCCACGCGCACGTGCTCCAGGTAGCGCAGCACGTCGGGATCGGTGGGCGCCACCGGCTGCAGGCGGTCCGCCATGGCCGGATCAGCGCAGGCGCGAGAGCGCCGAGCTGGCCAGTTCGGCCATGCGCACGAGGAAGTCGGTGCCCATGTCGGCGCCGAAGCGCTGCGGATCGGGCGAGCCCAGCACCAGCAGGCCGTAAGCCGGCGCTTCCCCATCGAGCGCGCCCTGGCGCAGCGGCAGCAGGGCGATCGACTGCACCGAGGCTGGCTCGGGCAGCCAGCCCGCGGGCTCGAAGCCGAGGTTGGGGCCGCAGAACGGCTGCGTGAGCGAGGTGGCGAACGAGCGCGCATCGGCGCTCGCGCCCTGCGCGAAGGCGGCGCCCGCGTACGGGCCGGCCACGTCCCAGAGGCGCAGCGCCGCCTGCGGCACGTCGAACAGCCGGCGGATGCCCTGCTCCACCACGCCCGGCAGCAGCGCCGGGTCGCCGGCCTGCGCCAGCTCGCGCGTCCATTGGTGGATCTTCTGCGCGATGGCGGTGTTCTCGTGGCTGTGGCGCACCATTTCCATGATGCGCTGCTCCAGGCCCTTGATCTTCTCGCGCAGCATCTCGGCCTGGCGCTCCTGCAGGCTGACGGCGCGCTGCCCGTGGGGGCTGGTGAGGACCACGCCGGTCAGCAGTTCGGCATGGCGCTCGAAGAAGCCCGGGGTATTGGCGAGGAATTCGGCGATGTCTTCTTCCGTGATGGGAGGCACGGCCTGGGCGGGGGTATGCGGATGGGTCATGGTGCGTCGGGAATGTCGATCTGGCCTTCGAAGACGGTGGTCGCCGGGCCGGTCATGAAGACGGACTCGGAGGGGTCGCCGCTCCAGGCGATGGTGAGCAGGCCGCCGCGCGTGCGGACATCGACGCGCGTGTCCAGCAGGCCCAGGCGGATGCCGGCGGCCACGGCCGCGCAGGCGCCCGTGCCGCAGGCCAGGGTTTCGCCGGCGCCGCGTTCGTACACGCGCAGGCGCACGCGGGCGCGGTCCTCGATCTGCAGGTAGCCCGCGTTCACGCGCTGCGGAAAGCGCGCGTGGCCCTCGATGAGCGGGCCGGTACGCGCCACCGGCGCCGTGTCCACGTCCGCGACCAGCTGGACGGCGTGCGGGTTGCCCATGGAGACCACCGCCACATCCACCACCTGCGCATCGGCAGCAGCGCCGAGCGACAGGGGCCACGTCTGCCCCGCCCCGCGGGCCGCGGGGGCGAGGCCCGAGGCGTCGAAAGGCACTTCGGAGGGGGCGAAGCGCGGGCGGCCCATGTCCACGGTGACGCGGCCGTCCGGTGTCAGGCGCGGGGCGATCACGCCGGCCAGGGTCTGCACGCGGATGGTGTCCCGGTCGGTGAGGCCCTTGTCGCGCACGTAGCGGGCGAAGCAGCGCGCGCCGTTGCCGCACTGCTCGACCTCGCCGCCGTCGGCGTTGTGGATGACGTATTCGAAATCGATGCCTTCGGCCGGCGACGGGCGCACGGTGAGGATCTGGTCGGCGCCGACCCCGAAGTGGCGGTCGGCGAGGTAGCGGTACTGCGCGGGCGTGAGGCCCAGGCGCCCCTGCGTTTCGTCGAGCACGACGAAATCGTTGCCGGCACCCTGCATTTTGGTGAAGCGGATCTGCATCCGCAGGATTATCGTTGCCCGGCAGGCGCGGCATGGCCCCTCGCCTGCAGGGGCCGGCCGGGCGCGCGATGATGGCGCCTCCCGTCCCTGACGCCCCCCCCGAGGAGTTCCGATGACCGACGACGTGCTCGCCGCCTTCCCGATCACCCGCAAATGGCCCGCCCGCCATCCCGACCGCCTGCAGCTGTATTCGCTGCCCACGCCCAACGGCGTGAAGGCATCCATCATGCTGGAGGAGACCGGCCTGCCCTACGAGCCGCACCTCGTGCGCTTCGACCAGGACGACCAGACCTCGCCGGAATTCCTCTCGCTCAATCCGAACAACAAGATCCCGGCCATCCTGGACCCCAACGGACCGGGCGGCCAGCCCCTGGCGCTGTTCGAGTCCGGCGCGATCCTGATCTATCTGGCCGACAAGACGGGCCGCTTCCTGGCCCCCGCGGGCGCGCAGCGCTATGCCGCGCTGCAGTGGCTGATGTGGCAGATGGGCGGCGTCGGCCCGATGTTCGGCCAGCTCGGCTTCTTCCACAAGTTCGCCGGCAAGGACTACGAGGACAAGCGCCCGCGCGACCGCTACGTGGCCGAGAGCTGCCGCCTGCTGGGCGTGCTGGACCGGCAGCTGGCCGACGGCCGCCCCTGGCTGGTGGGCGAGGACTACACGATCGCCGATATCGCGGTGTTCCCGTGGGTGCGCAACCTCGTGGGCTTCTACGAGGCAGGCGAACTGGTGGATTTCGACCGGTTCACCCACGTGCGCCGCGTGCTGGATGCCTTCGTGGCCCGGCCGGCGGTGGCGCGCGGGCTGGAGATTCCCGCGAGGACCCCGGCCTGACGGTCTCTCGTGCCGGGGCCCTGCCCGTGGCTCACAACCCCATCGCGAGCCCGGCGAGCCCCGCGGCGAGGATCACCGGGATGACGCCCACGCGCCAGCGCACCAGCGCCACGGCCGACACCGCCCCGATGAGCAGCATGCGTACATCGGGGCCCGCGTGCAGGCCCTGCGGCCAGAACACGTGCAGGGCGAAGAACACCGCCAGGTTCGCGATCACCCCGACCACGGCCGCCGCGATGCCCGCCAGCGGCGCCGCGAGCCGGAGGTTGCCGCGCGTGGACTCGATGAACGGGCCGCCCAGCAGGATGAAGACGAAGGACGGCAGGAAGGTGAAAAACGTCACCACGGCCGCCGCCGCCGCGCCGGCGAGCGGCAGCGCGTCCGGACCGAAGAGCGCGCGGGCCCAGCCACCCACGAAGGCGACGAACGACACCACCATGATGAGCGGCCCCGGCGTGGTTTCTCCGAGCGCCAGGCCGTCCATCATCTGGGCCGGGGTGATCCACTGGAAGTGCTCCACCGCGCCCTGGTACACATAGGGCAGCACCGCGTACGCGCCCCCGAAGGTCATGAACGCCGCCTTGGTGAAGAACCAGGCCATGTGCACCAGGACGGCATCGCGGCCGAACGCCGCCCACAGCCCGCCCATGGCCAGCAGCCAGAGGGCCGTGCCGGCCGCCAGCACCGCGCACGCGCGCCGCCAGGAAAAGCGCGCATGGGCGGGCACCGGTGTGTCGTCGTCGATGAGGGCGCGGCCCTGTATCCGGGGCGTCCCCGGCGGAGCGGCGGTGGCCACCGCGGCGCCGAACGCCGCCGGACGCAGCCTGCCGCCGATGTAGCCCGCCGCCGCAGCGGCCGCCACGATGGCGGGGAACGGCGCATCGAAGGCGAAGAGCGCGATGAACGCCGCGATGGCGATGCACCACAGCCAGCCGCTGCGCAGCGACCGCCCCCCGATCCGCAGGGCGGCCTGCGCCACGATGGCCGTCACCGCCGGCTTGATGCCGTGGAAGACGCCCGCCACCGCCGGCGCATCGGCGTGCGCCATGTACAGCCAGGCCAGGGCCACCAGGATGAACAGCGAGGGCAGCACGAAGAGCACGCCTGCCAGGATGCCGCCCCACGTCCGGTGCAGCAGCCAGCCGAGGTAGGTGGCGAGCTGCTGCGCCTCGGGCCCGGGCAGCAGCATGCAGTAGTTCAGCGCATGCAGGAAGCGCTTTTCGGAGATCCAGCGGCGC
This sequence comes from Acidovorax sacchari, assembly GCF_042847045.1. Lineage (NCBI taxonomy): Bacteria > Pseudomonadati > Pseudomonadota > Betaproteobacteria > Burkholderiales > Comamonadaceae > Acidovorax > Acidovorax sacchari. The sequence goes on along the minus strand of NZ_AP035783.1, from coordinate 836,512 downwards.
CGGTCCACCAGTTCGTCGTGCATGAGCGCGATCTGCCCGGCCGGGCCACCGAAACCGATGAAGCCGAGCTTCAGCCAGAAGCGCAGGGCCTGTGGCAGGGACACGGGCGACGGGCTCGCGCCCTCGGCGGCAGGAGTCGGCATGGGGTCCATCGCTAGGAAAGGTTCGTGATTTTCCCCGGATTCCGTGCCCGCCGCGGGCCCTTCGCCGCTACTCCTCCGACGAGAAACCCGAGGCGGCGACCACCGGCGCCCAGCGATCGCGCTCCTGGGCCAGCTGGCGGGCGTATTCCTCGGGCGTTCCCGACGCGGGCTCGAAGCCGAGCTTGGCCAGCGCCTCCACGACCGCCGGATCGCCCACGGCCGCGCGGGCGGCTTCGGCCCAGCGCTCGGCCACCGCCGCGGGCGCGCGGGCGGGCAGGTAGAGCCCGTAGCTCTCCACGCCCTGGATGCCCGCGAAACCCTGCTCGGCGAAGGTGGGCACGTCGGGCAGGAAGCGCGACCGCTGCCTGTCGCTCACCGCGAGCACGCGCACGCGGCCCGTGGGCACGTGCGGCAGGCAGTCGCCCACGCTGAAGCAGCCCGAGGCCACCTGCCCGCCCATGAGGTCCTGCAGGCCGGGTGCCGCGCCGCGGTAGGGCACGTGCGTGAGCGAGATGCCGGCGGCCCGCGCGAACTGGTTGCCAAGGAAGTGCGGCATGGCGCCCGCGGCGGGAGAGGCATAGCCCTCGGGCTCGGGCCGGCCCTTGGCCCATTCGGCGAACTGCTTGAGCGTCTTCACCGAATCAGGCACCTTCGGCCCCACCATGAAGCCGCAGGTGGATAGCGCCACCGGCGCCACGGCGATGAAATCCGTGGCGGGCTTGTACTGCAGCCGCTTGTACACGTGCGGATAGATCGTGAGCATGGACGAGGGGCTGAGCACCACGGTGAGCCCGTCGGGCGGCGCGTCCTTCAGCGCCGTGAGCGCGATGCGCCCGCCCGCGCCGGCGCGGGATTCGACCAGCGTGGTCGTGCCGTTGCGTGCGCGCCAGCTCTCGGCCAGGCGCCGCGCCACCACATCGACCGAGCCCCCCGCGGGAAATCCCACCAGGATGCGCTGCACGCTTTGCTGCGCCGCTGCAGGCCCGGCGGAGCCGAAGCAGAGCGCGGCCAGGGCCAGGCCGGCATCGCGCCGGCGGATGCCCTGCGGCGGAAGAGGGCGGGAGGCGCCCCGCGGGGTGGAATGGGTCATGGTGCTTGTCTCCTGGAAGTGTTCGAATCATGCCGGACTGCGTCGCCCGTACCGGCGGGGGCGTATCTTCACCCGGGGCCGGGCGCCGTGCGGGCCAGCCGGTCCAGCAGCGGGTGCAGGGTGTCGCCGCCGGGGCCCAGGGATGCGACCAGCGCGGCATCGTGCGCGCGCACCCGGGCCGACAGCGCCTCCAGCGCCGCACGGCCCTGCGGGGTGGGATGGAGCAGCCAGGAGCGCCGGTCCTGCGGATCGGCCTCGCGCTGCACCCAGCCCTGGGCGTGCAGCCAGTCCACCAGGCGCATGCCGCCGCTGCGGTGCAGCCCCATCGCCTCGGCCAGCAGGCCCTGGCGCAGCCCCGGATTGCCCACCACCAGCACCAGGGCGGCGAACCGCTGCGGGCTCACGTCATCGCCCACCGCGCGCAGGAAATCGAGGTACAGCGCGTTCTGCGCCCGGCGCAGCGCATAGCCCATGAGCTGGTCGAGCACGCCGTAGCGCAGCCCGGGCAGCGGCTGCAGCGGGCCCTCGGGCGCATCGGATGCCCGGGCGGCCGCAGGGGGACGTGCGCCGGGACTGCGGGTTTTTGCGGAGCGCTCTTTTTGTTGCATGGCGCAACAATAGTGAAACGCATTGATCCGCGTCAAGCGGCATTAACCCGGAGAACGCACAGCATGACCTCGCCCTCCCCCGCTTCCTTCCAGTCCACGCCGCGTCCGCTGGACATCGTGATCGCCGGCGGCGGCATCGGCGGCCTCGCCGCCGCGCTCGCCCTCTCCGCCCAGGGGCACCGCGTCACCGTCTGCGAGGCCGCGGCGCGGCCCCAGCCGCTGGGCGTGGGCATCAACCTGCTGCCGCACGCGGTGGAGGTGCTGGACGGCCTGGGCCTGCTGCCCGCGCTCGACGCCATGGGCGTGCGCACGCGCGCCCTGGTGTTCGCCAACCGGCACGGCCAGCCGATCTACGAAGACCTGCGCGGCACCGAGGCCGGCTACAGCCATCCGCAGTACAGCGTGCACCGGGGCGAGCTGCAGATGCTGCTGTGGAACACCTGCCTGCAGCGCCTGGGCGAGGAACGCGTGCGCGCCGGCACCCGCATCACCGGCTGCACCGAGGAAGCCGGCGGCAGCGTGCTGGCGCAGGCCGAGCTCGCCGACGGCGGCACCGCCACGCTGCGCTGCGACCTGCTCATCGGGGCGGACGGCATCCATTCGGCGCTGCGGCGCCAGTTCCATCCCCATGAAGGTGCGCCCCGCTGGAACGGCATGATGATGTGGCGCGGCACCACCTGGGCCCGACCGTTCATGGACGGCCGCACCATGGTGCAGGCCGGCCACCGCCGCGCGAAATTCGTCGTCTATCCCATAGCGCCGCCGCGCGCGGACGGGCTGCAGCTGGTCAACTGGGTGGCCGACCGCCGGCTGCGCGAGGACGGCTTCGGCGGCGGCCTCGTGGCCCCGGGCCGCGAGGACTGGAGCCGCCCGGGCTCGGTGGACGACCTGCTGCCCACCTTCGGCACCTGGCGCTTCGGCTTCGTGGACGTGCCGGGCCTGATCGCGCAGGCCACGCAGATCCTCGAGTGGCCCATGGTGGACCGCGACCCGCTGCCGCGCTGGCGCCAGGGCCGCGGCGTGACGCTGCTGGGCGACGCGGCCCACCCCATGTACCCGATCGGCTCCAACGGCGCGACCCAGGCGCTGCTGGACGCGCGCGCCATCGCCGAGGCGCTGGCCGCCCGTCCGCACGACCTGCCCGCCGCACTCGACGCCTACGAGGAAGGCCGCCGGCCCATGACCGCGCGCATCGTGGAGCTCAACCGCGCGGAGGGCCTGGACGCCATCCTCGACATGGTGGAAGAGCGCGCGCCCGATGGTTTCGAGCGCATCGGCGACGTGCTCGATCCCGCGCTGCTGGCCGACTGGGTGCGCAGCTACAAGACCGCGGCGGGGCACCGGCAGTCGGCGCCGACGGCGACCGCGGCCTGAACCGGGGCCGGCCACCGCACGGGCGGGAAGCCCCTCTGCCGGCAGGCAGGGGTGCGCTGCCGATAATCCCCGGATGCCCCGCCCTTCCCAACAACTCCATCCCCACCGCGAGCCCGCCGCCACGCGCGCGGCCGCCACCGTGCTGCTGCTGCGCGACGCGCCCGGCGGCAGCCTCGAAGTGCTCATGACGCGGCGCTCGCCACAGGCCAGCTTCGCGCCGGGGGCCTACGTCTTCCCCGGCGGCGCCATCGACCCGCAGGACGCCGAAGCCATCACCCATGCGCAGGCCGACCGGCGCCCCGCGCAGACGCCGGACCGCGTCACCCAGGCCATCGCCGCCATCCGCGAAAGCTTCGAAGAGCTGGGCGTGCTGCTCGCGCGGCGCCCGGACGGACGCTTCGCCACCGCAGAAGACATCGCCGCGCTCGACCGCAGCGCAGCCTTCGTGCCGCAATGCACCGCGCGCGGCCTGCGCCTGGCGGCCGACGCGGTCTTCCTGCTCGCGCACTGGACGGCCGACCGCGACCTGCCCAAGCGCTTCGACGTGCCCTTCCTGGTCGCGCGCATGCCGCAGGGGCAGGAGCCGGTGGCCGACGAGACCGAGCAGTTCGAGCCCGTCTGGGTGCGCCCGCGGGATGCACTGGAGCGGCATGCGGCCGGCCAGTTCTTCATGATCTTCCCGACCATCCGCACGCTGGAGCGCCTGGCGGAATTCGCCAGCGCCGACGCGGTGCTCGCCGCCGTGGCCCACGAGCAGCCGCTGTGGACCAGCTGCCCGCGCGCCGGCCTGCTCGCGGGCCGCGAGGCGCGCTACATGGAGCACGAGGCCCCGTACGGCGAACTGGCCCTGGTCTGCCCCGACGGGCAGATCGTGCATCCGCTCGACTGGCAGCCCGAGCGGCCCGTGCCCCTGCTGCGCAACCTGCAGCGGCTCACCGCGGCCAATCCCGGCGCCATGACGGGGCCCGGCACCAACAGCTACCTGGTGGGCGATCCGTCCACCGGCTACATCGCCATCGACCCCGGCCCGGCCGACGAGGCCCATCTCGAACGGCTCTGGCATGCGGCGGGTGGAGACATCCGCGCCATCGTGTGCACGCACTCCCATGCCGACCACGCGCCGGGCGCCGCCCCGCTGGCCGCACGCGTGGCCGCGGCCGGGCGCCCGCGCCCGCCCGTGCTGGGCCTGCCTTCCGCCCCCACGGCGCGCGCGGCCAGCCGGTTCACGCCCGACCGGGCACTGGCCGATGGCGAACGGCTCACCTTGAGCGGCCGGCAGCTGGAAGGCGACGTCACCCACACGCTCGAAGTGGTCCACACCCCCGGCCATGCCGCGAACCACCTGTGCCTGCTGCTGCGCGAGGACGGCCTGCTGTTCAGCGGAGACCACATCCTCAATGGCAGCACCACCGTGATCGACCCGCCGGACGGCAACATGGACGACTACCTCGCCTCGCTCGACCGTCTCGACGCGCTGTGCGAACGCCACGGCGTGGAATTCATCCTGCCGGCACACGGCCATGCGATCGCCGGTGCGCGCGGGGCGATCGCCCGGCTGAAGGCACACCGGCTCGCGCGCGAGGCCAAAGTGCTCGCGGCCATGCAAGCCCTGCCGGAAGGCAGCATGGACGACTGGGTGCGCCACGCCTATGCCGACGTGCCCGAGCGGCTGTGGCCCGTGGCGCAGCGCTCCCTGCTCGCCCATGTGGAGCGCCTGCGCGCGCTGGAGGCCGGCCATGCATGATCTTTCCCCCGATGGCACCGGTGCCGGAGACGCCGGCCACATCCGCCTGTCCAAGCGCGTCGCCGAGATGCGCGGCTGTTCCCGCCGCGAGGCCGAGTGGCTCATCGAAGGCGGCTGGGTGCAGGTGGACGGCCGGATGACCGAGGCGCCAGGCGCCCGTGTCCGCCCGGACCAGGATGTCGTGGTCGCGCAGAACGCCAAGGCCGAGGAAGCGCCGCCCGTCACCCTCCTGCTGCACAAGCCCGCCGGCTGGGAGGCCGGCATCGGCCAGGGCCCCGCCGGCGATCCGCGCCAGGCGCGCAGCAGCGGGGCACCCGATGCCGGCACGCTGCTGGAGCCCGGCAACCGGTACGTGGGCGACAGCCCGCCCGTGCGGGTGCTGCAGCGGCATTTCCGGCAGCAGGAGTGCTTCACGCCGCTGGCCGACGCCGCCAGCGGGCTCGTGGTCTATACGCAGGACCGCCGCATGGCGCGCCGCCTGGCCGAAGACATCGAGCTGCTCGAGCAGGAATGCATCGCCACCGTGGAGGGCCGCATCGCCGAGGGCGGCCTCGAGCGCCTCTGCCGGGGCCTGGAATTCAACGGCCGACCCCTGCCGCCCGCCAAGGTGAGCTGGCAGAGCGAAACGCGGCTGCGCTTCGCGCTCAAGGGCATCCGCCCAGGGCAGATCCCCGCGATGTGCGAGGCCGTGGGACTGCAGGTGACGGCGCTCAAGCGGCTGCGCATCGGCCGCGTCTCGCTCGCCAGGGTGCCCGAAGGCCAGTGGCGCTACCTGCTGCCCTGGGAGCGCTTCTGATCCCCGTGCCGCCGCGATAAACTGCCGGGCTCTTCGAGGGAGGCACATCCATGGATCAGCGCGTCGAGCCCCACGTGGCACGCATGGCATCGTCGTTCACGTCGCACGGCATCGAGCCGCATCCGCTGGAGTTCTCCGGCAGCGGCGGCGAGTATTTCCGCGTCTGGATCGTCAACGTGCTGCTGGGCATCCTGACGCTGGGCCTCTACACCCCCTGGGCGCGCCGCCGCACCGCGCAGTACTTCTACGGCCACACGCTCGTGGCCGGCAGCCCGCTTGAATTCACCGCGCAGCAGCGCCGCATGGTCTTCGGCTTCATCGTGCTGCTGGTGCTCACCGCCGCCTACCAGATCGCCGTGCGCACCGGGCAGGACACCGCGGTGGGCCTCTTCATCCTCGCGGGCGCGGCTCTCGCCCCGCTCATCTGGGGCAGCGCCATGCGCTTTCGCCTCGGCAACACGCGCTGGCGCGGGCTGCGGCTGCAGTTCACAGCCGGCTGGCGGCAGGTCTATGCGGCGAGCTGGCCCGTGTTCGCCATCGCCGCCCTGTGGCTGGCCGCGTTCTACGGGCTGCAGGCGCTGGCGCCGGAACCCGTGGCCGGCGCCTCCGGCCGCCGGATCCCGCAGGTCAGCGCGACCATGTGGGGGCTGCTCGCGCTGACGTTCGTGCTCACCGTGCTGTGCGCCATCCGCCTCGAATACAACTACCGCAGCATGCTGGTGCTCCATTCGCGCCTGGGCACCGAGCCCGGCCGCTGGAAGCCCGTGTACTCGGACTTCGTGAAGGTGTGGCTCGCCACCCTGGGCGTGTTCCTGATCACCGTGGCGGTCATGGGCGCCATCGTGGGCGTCGCCTTCGGCGGATCGCTGGCGCTGGTGTCCGGCAAGACCCGGGGGATGGGGCCCTGGCTGGCCCTGCTTTTCATCGTGGGCATCGTCTTCTTCGGCTTCATGGCGCTGCTGGTCTCGGCACCGGCGCGCGCCTACCGCGAGGCACGCATGTTCCAGATCACCTGGAACCAGATCGGCGTGAGCCACATGGCCCGCTTCAAATGCCACCTGCGCGCGCGCCGCTTCGTCGGCCTGCGCATCAGGAACCTGCTGCTCACCCTGCTCACGCTGGGCTTCTACCGCCCGTTCGCCCGCGTGAATGAATACCGCATGAAGCTCGAGTCCGTGACCCTGCACGTCAAGGGCGGTGTGGACCAGCTGGCGGGGCAACTCCAGCGCCAACAGCAGAACGGCGTGGGCGACGCCCTGGCGGATGCCGCAGGGCTGGACCTGATCGGCTGAACGGCTCCCGTCCGCCATGACCTCCACCGCGGCGTCGCCACCGCCACCGGACTCCCCGCCCCGCACGGTCCCGCAGCCCGTGCCCGCGCGCTGGTTCGACGGGCGCAGCAGCCAGGGCCGCGCCGTGCTCGCGGCCATCGCCCCCGGCCCGCGCGGCCCCGAACTCACGCTGCACCCCGTGGGCGCCGAGGGCGGGGACCCCGAGCACTTCGCGCACGATGCGGTGGACTGGCCCGAGGCCTGGAACCCGCGCCGCCCTCCCCCTCGGCTGGCGGTGGACCTGGGCGAGCGCGGCAGCCTGGAAATCGCGGGCGATGGCATCGCGCGCTGGCACGCCGCGCTGCAGGCGGCCGGCCACCGCGCCGGCATCGCCCAGCGCATGCAGACCCGCTGGGGCGTGCTGGCGGCCGTGCTGCTCGCCTCCGTGCTGGTGCTGGCGCTCTTCTACCGCTACGGCACACCCTGGCTGGCCACCCAGCTGACCCGGGCCGTGCCCCTGGGATGGGAAACCTCCCTCGCGCGGGAAACACTGGAGCGCATGGACGGCGACCTGCTGCGCCCCTCGCGCCTCGCGCCCGGGCGCCAGCAGCAGCTGCGCGCCCGCTTCGACACGCTCGTGCAGGGCATGCCGTCGGCGCCGCAGCGCTATGCGGGCTACGCGCCCGCGCTGCGCCTGGAGTTCCGGCGCGGCATGGGCGCCAACGCCTTCGCCCTGCCGGGCGGCACCGTGGTCGTCACCGACGGCCTCGCGGAAACCGCGTCCCGCCGGGGCCTGGGCGACGATGCCCTGGCCGGCGTGCTCGCGCACGAGATCGGCCACGTCGTGTACCGCCACACCACGCGCACCGTGGTCGAGCAGGGCGTGCTCAACATCGGACTGGGCCTGGCGCTGGGGGATGTCTCCAGCCTGCTGTCCACCGGCGGCGCCCTCGTCACCGGCCTGGCCTACAGCCGCGCCCACGAGCGCGAGGCCGACTGCTACGCCCTCGCGCTCATGGGCCATGCACGCCTGCCCACCGCGCCCATGGCCGACCTGCTGCTGGCCATCGCGCAGGAGCAGCGGGAGGCGCCACGCCGCGGCAAGGCGCCCGCAGGCGACGGCACAAAGGATGGCCGCGAGGAAAGAGACGATGCGGATGGAGCCGCGAACCAGGGCGGCGAAGCCGGCACGGCCGCGAAGCCTCCCGAAGCCCCGGGCAGCAGCCCGGCTGCGCGCGAGACGCCTCCGCGCAAGGAAGGCGGCGGCGACAGCGCATGGATGGGCCTGCTCGCCACCCACCCGGGCACGGAACAGCGCGCCGCGGAACTGCGCGCCGGCCATGCGCCGCACTGCGCACGGCCTTGAATGCAATGCAATGCGATGAAGGATGCGGGTGCCACCAGGCATGCGGCGGCGCCTGCAGGACGCAGGCGCATGGAAAAACAAAAGTGTGAAGCGCGCCGATAAGCCGGATTCTGTGCATGCGGTTGCCCGCATGTGACCGCCATTACTCTGGGCCGGGGGTCGCCCACCCGGCTCGATGCTACCTACCCGCCAGCTCCGCGGAACCACGTCAACGCTGGCCTACTTGGTATTGCTGCGCGTAGAGATTGCCCGTTTCACCCCGGCTGGTCTGCCTTGCGGCACTCCTTCCGGACTCGTCTCTGTTGCTCTGATCCTCACCTCGCGGTGGACAGCCGTTAGCTGCTACGCCGTCCTGTGCAGTCCGGACGTTCCTCCAGTGCGGCCTTTCGGCACTTGCACCAGCGGCGGTCTGGCGCGCTTCACGGGGGGATTATCGCCGAGAGGAGGAGCAAGGGGACGCCCCCGGTTCCACGCGGGCGAAATGGACGTCCACCAGTTCCTGGTCCGCCTCCATCCCCGCACCCATGCGGGCCAGCATCTGCATGAGCGCGGCCGAATACAACCACCCCGTGGTGCCGGCACCGCCCCCTTCTTCCTCGCCGTAGATCAGCTTCAGCAGCAGGAAGGACGCGCCGTCGCAGTAATCGGACACGCGCGGCAGCCGGTCCGCCATCCAGCCCAGGTGGTCCAGGAGGGCCTCTTCCTCCCTCTTCCAGGACTGCAGGAATTCCGGCGCGCCGAACACCTGCTGCGCCCGGTACTGCTGCCTGGATATCGCATAGTCCACTTTGGCGGATCGCCACAGCAGGAAGGCATCGCCGCCAGTGCCCGGCAAACCGGAATCCATGGCCAGCCCACCCGGCGGCTTCCGGACGTGGGCCACAACCCCCATGGGAATACCGGCGCTTACCGCGGCAGAGGAAAACTCCGTGGCCCTGAAGCCTTCGCCTCCTGCCTGCAGCAGGAACCGCAGCAAGTTCATGGCGCCGGCCGCCGGGGCGGATGCAATAGCAGGTAGGCCGCCCGGAAGTACCCATCGACATCCACCGGCGCCTCGCGGCCAGTCGCTTCCCCGTGGCGCAACATCAGATCGACCAGGCGTTGGAGTTCCTCGAAGCAGGAGCAGGCGCGCGCATGCACGCGCCCCAAGCCGTCGAGCGCCACCTCGCAAGCCACGGACGGTGCGATCTTGCCGAGAAAGAAAAGCACGCTCGATTGCACTTCCCCGCCATAACGGTCGAAGTTCCGGGCGATATACCGCGCCAACGCCACGGCCTCCGCTCCGGGAACAAAACGACCCTCGCAGGCCCGTTCGATCCATGCATCGAGCCCGCCTGGCATGGAGCCGTCCAGAAGCTCCGGCTCCATGGTGGCCTGGAATTCCGCGATGCAGGTGCGCGGAGCATCGTGCCCCGGCCCGCCGGGGTGCCCCTCTGGATCTGCAAGATGCTCTGCATCGGATGCGAGAAGACGGCATCCGCCTTGTTGCCGGACCCACGCCTCCAGCCCGTCAGCCGGAAGCGCCGCGATGGCCCGGGCCCATTCCAGGTTCTCATCGGACGGCAGCGCGCTGAGCCCTTGTGCGAAAGGGTAGAAGTGGTGGATGGCGAACAGCCGCTGTGAAACATGGCCGAACGCGAGTATGGCCATACTGTCGGCCTCCACGAGCTCGGCACGAGCGGCGGCAATGGCTTCGTTCGGGCTAGCGCTGGGCTTGGTCATGCAACACCCTTTTCAGGCTCGAACCACCGAGAGGCAGCCCAACACCCTCCAGCGCGAGGGTGAACAACTCCTGGTAGCGCAGCAATGCATTCATGGCACTAGCGTCCTTCAGATTTCGCCCGACGCGGCGATTTTTTCGACAGCTGAAGCAGCAGCCCCATTCCCACGAGACCCATCGCCAGCGTACCGGACAGCCATAAGGGCAACATCGCCAACTGCTCATCGCGCCCCGCCAGGAAGCCCATCATCAATACGTAACTATGGAATGCATAGCCTGTGCTGAAGCCCAGCAGCATCAGCGCGAACAGTGCTTGAGACCGTATCGACTGACCGCCCACCGCCGTGGCCTCCTCGCTCCAGCTTCGGCAGGCAGCCACGAAGCAGAGGCATGACACCGCGGCCACAGCACCTAGCTTCCACCAGGCGTCCATCGCACCGATGGCGGCCTTCAAACACAGTCCGGCAAACAGAGTGATGATCAAAAAAAACAATCGCGAACTCAAACCTTACCCGTTTCAGCCCAACGAGCAGTACCCCAGCCAAGGCACCGAGGCTTGCCAGATAGAAAACCAAAAGAAGCTCCTGCATCTACCACTCCTTATCCCAACTTCCATTCATTCCCTATCAAGCATATTTTTACCATGCATCGAGTGAGCCTTGATGAAAATTAGTTCGTAGCTCAAAGGAGAGAGAGATGGCATATAACCATCATGCTCCAGAGGAAATCTATCAACAAACTTTTCAGAAACGAAAAGTTGCAGCAACTCACCAATTAACCTGGCAGCGGCCTCACCCATTGAGAACAGAACGCGCTGCCTACTTTCAGACCGTAGATCGAGACCAAATGCAGGCCTCTCCCAATAGTCAATTTCAATTCCTCTTAACGGACAAATCCATTCAAATTTTTCAGGCAGCTGAAAACTCCTCGAAAAAGGACACGGTTTTCCATATACCCGCAAAATCATTTCCCCGCCATGGTCGTCGAAGCTGGTTTTCAACCTAACTTCCTCATTCCCTTCAATTTTCATTTCTTTTAAAAATCCCGCAAGCTTTAGCAGCGCAGAGTCAACGCCCACTATTGCTATTTGAGGTATGACCATATGCTCAACCTCACGCGCCTCCGACACAAACAGGGCCAACCCCTCGACATTCTCAATATTCATTCTTCAAGCAGAGCCTCCATATTTCTGGAATTTTCCGCAACATTCCCCAATACAGCCACAGCGGCGGCAAAAGTGCGTTTATGCCCGATGTCGATGCTCACCCCGGGGAACTTCACACTCCGCACCACGCCCCAGCTGTACACCGGCTGCGCCACCGCGTGGAACAGCCCGTAGCTCAGCCCCGGGTTCTCCACCATGCCGGCGGCGTTCTGGCTCAGCCGGCTGTGGCTTTCCGTGGCCGCGAACCAGCTCCAGATCACGGCGGTGAGCAGGTCGCCGCTCAGGCGCTCGCCCGCAGGCCTTCCACGCTGCCAGCCTGCAGCAGCCCTTTGGCCTGTTCCAGCCGGTCCTTCAAGACATCCAGTTGCGTAGGCTCGCCACTTGACACGCGGCCAACTAAAGCCCACTGAAAAAATGAAAAATCAGGTCCCTACCTCACCTCGAAAATCTTTAGAAATCAGATATTTTTTTAATTTTTCGAAATCAAATTCGTTATTCTCCATAATTTCAATCACGCCGATATTTCTCTTCACCCCTCTCACGTATACATCAAAGTCACCATAAAATATCACAGCGCGGCTTTTTTTCTTGATTTTCTTTATTTTATTGATTTTAATATCTTGAACAACAAAATTTCTTGTTATTTTTATGCCGTCGTCTCCGAAATCTGCATGAAAATTTTTCCCAACAATTCTCCCAAGATAAAATAACAAAGCAACAAATATCGCAAGGAAAAATATTTCGATATACATAAATCAAAGCATTTTATTAATAAAAAAACTTGCCTTTTGTAATCTGATAGAAAACATATAGTCCCAACGCCAGTCCTACAATAGAGCCTGCGCCAAGCAAAGCAGCCATTGCACCTAACGCAGAAAATATCTGTATAGCGTCAAGGCTATCACAATAGTCTATTCCTCCACATCCCTTAGGATCCCATCCATCGCCGGCCAAATATATAGAAATCAAGGTTATTGCGGCTACTGCAAGCATCAGCCAAGGAACAAATGTCATTGCAGCAATGAGGCCCGCCTTGGCCAACAGCGAGGCCAGCCCAATAATAATGAGCAAGGCCCCACCAGCCTCTCCCACTAAAGAGAACCATCCGCCGTTACTACCTCCCTCAATCGTGTAGGCTCCCGCCCCCGTCCCCTCCTCAAGCACCGTAAACCCCGCCCCCACCCACCCGCTCTGCGCAATCGGCGCTTCGTGGATGGTCACCTCCTTGCCCTCGTCCAGCGCTGCCTGCACTTTTGCCCGCGTGCCCGGGCTGTGCGCCACCAGCGCCGTGTTCACGATGTTGGGCTGGTTCGCATACACCTGCGGCGTGATCGTGTAGATCTTCTGGCCCTGCTGCGCGGCGAGCCCCAACGCTTTCACTGCGCTGATGCCCTGGGGGCAGTCCGGCAACCCAGCCACTGGATTGGCGCTGCCTGCCAGGTTGCATTTCGCCGGATCGCTGAAAAAGCGCTCCGGCACCGCGTGCTCCAGCGCGCTCATGTATTGCCCTCGCATCCGGTTGTAGGCCACCCATTGCGCCTTGTCGTTGCTCCGCGACCAGGCCAGGTTTCGCATGTGCCCGATGTCGATGTTTACCCCGGGAAACTCCACCCGCCGCACCACGCCCCAGCTGTATACCGGCTGCGCCACCGCCTGGAACAGCCCGTAGCTCAGCCCCGGGTTCTCCACCATGCCAGCGCCATATATCAATCAACAACTGCTTTTATAAAGAATAATGCTATAGCAACATATGCGATCACAAGAGAGCCCAAACTCAAAACAGGACGCCTCTTCATGTCGAAATATGGAATATCCAAAAGAATTTGCTCTCTTCTCTCAGATATTATGGGTCTCAAGTATTTCCCGGAAAAAAATACAAACACGACGCATAAAAACACCGAAAACCAGAACGACGGCGTCACTCCGAAAGAAAAATACCCGACGATCAATGGAGCAGCAAAATCAAAAAATAAACGAAGAAATGTCTTTACTCGCAAACCATCTAAATCATCCTCTACAGAAAAATAAAAAACCTCGCCAGCTAAGCAAAGAAACAAAACCAGCATTAATGAACCTACAAATAGAGACATCAGAAAAACCATCCCGATATAAAAAATATACCAAAATTCATCAAAGAAAACGGCAACACCTGATTCAAGGGACCGAAAGTAATCATCGAATTGTAAAAAGCCAATGTCACACTCGACAACAATATCGAAGCCAAGCCCTTTAAAGCAGTAAAAGCAACCAGCCTATTCAGCTGTTGATCATTATTTATTTCACCAAGGCCTTTCAACAAACCAAAGTAACTGAGAGTCGCCCCGCCAATACCCATAATCGCACCCAGCGCCCCAATATATCCAGCGAGAAACAGGACCCCCACAAAATAAGCGGCAATGACTAAAATGGCAATCGCAAAAACGACCTTCAACCACCCACCATTACTCCCCCCTTCAATCGTATAAGCCCCCGCCCCCGTCCCCTCCTCAAGCACCGTAAACCCCGCCCCCACCCACCCGCTCTGCGCAATCGGCGCTTCGTGGATGGTCACCTCCTTGCCCTCGTCCAGCGCTGCCTGCACTTTTGCGCGGGTGCCCGGGCTGTGCGCTACCAGCACCGTGTTCACGATATTGGGCTGGCTCGCATAGACCTGCGGCGTGATCGTGTAGATCTTCTGTCCCTGCTGCGCCGCCAGCCCCAGCGCCTTCACTGCGCTGATGCCTTGCGGACAGTCCGGCAACCCTGTTACCGGGTTAGCGCTGCCTGCCAGGTTGCATTTCACCGGATCGCTGAAGAACCGCTCCGGCACCGCGTGCTCCAGTGCGCTCATGTACTGGCCCCGCATCCGGTTGTACGCCACCCATTGGGCCTTGTCGTTGCTCCGCGACCAGGCCAGGTTGCGCATGTGCCCGATGTCGATGTTCACCCCGGGGAACTCCACCCGCCGCACCACGCCCCAGCTGTACACCGGCTGCGCCACCGCGTGGAACAGCCCGTAGCTCAGCCCCGGGTTCTCCACCATGCCGGCGGCGCGCTGGCTCAGCCGGCTGTGGCTTTCCGTGGCCGCGAACCAGCTCCAGATCACGGCGGTGAGCAGGTCGCCGCTCAGGCGCTCGCCCGTCAGGCCTTCCACGCTGCCGGCCTGCAGCAGGCCCTTGGCCTGTTCCAGCCGGTCCTTCAAGGCATCCAGTTGCCGCGCGCTGATGCCTCCGGCGCTGATGCCGATGGCCGTGGCCTGGCCCGCCACATGGCTCGCGTCCGAATTCAGGTCCCATTGTTGCGATGCATCGCCGAGCACGGAGAAGCCGCCCTGGCCCACCAGTTCGGACCCCATCGTCACGGCCTGCGTGCCCTGCGCCACCACCTGGCCGTCCAGCATCAGGCGCGGCTTGAGCCGGATCAGGTAGCCCGGCAGGCTGGTGGGCAGCTCGCTGGGCTGGATGGGGCTGCCGTCCGCATGCGGCTTGGGCAGGTAGCTGGCGATCAGGTCCGCGCTCGCGGTGTCGGCCGGCTCGTAGCCCAGGGTGAAGCGGCGGCCCACGAGTTCGCTCGTGGCCTGGGTGTAGGTGAGCAGTTCGTTGCCCCAGGCGTCCGACAGGGTGTAGCGGAAGCGGTGGCGCAGGGCCTCGGGCACGGCAGTGGCCTGCTGCGCGGCCTGGACGCGCGCCAGGGGCGTGACACCCACGAGCACGCTGGACACCCTTTGGGCCACGATCTTGCGGCCGATGACATCGCCCACGGTGGCATCGGGCTTGCGGCCGTCGATGTAGGCCTTCAGGCGCGCCTGGTAATCCTCCATCCGGGCCTGGATGGCCGCCTGGTTGAGGTTCTGCACCCAGCCTTCCTGCGCGTTCACGGTGGCGCCGCTCTGCGCCGCGGCGAGCAGGGCCTGGGCATCGAGCGGCACGGCGGCCTGCAGGTCCATGCCGGAGGCGTAGTCGTATTGCTTGAAGCTCGCATCCAGCGGCACCCAGGCATTGAGCGGGCCCTGCGGGTTCGGGTGCTGCGTGGCGCTGCCGTTGACCGAGCCGCGCGCGGGCGCCCAGTTCACGTAGGCCTGCACCCAGGCGTGCTCCATGCGCAGCGCCACGGGCTGGCCGTCGCTCACCAGCAGGCGCGTGGCGATGCCGCCCTGCGCCATGAGCTGCTGCGTGGCCTGGGCGTTCTGCGCGTTGCCGACCCAGTTCATCGCCTGGGCGATGGGGACCTGCACGGTGCCGAACTGGTAGCGGGCCGGAATGCCGGCTGCACGCAGCAGGGCGATCTGCAGGCCGGCGATGTCGATGGCGTTGCCGCGCCGCTTGTCCAGCGTGTCCTGGGCGTTCTGGATGGCGCCCCAGGTGGGCACCCATTCGATGGTGTTGCGCACCCAGTTCTGGATGTCCACCGGGTTGCGGCCCAATTCCTCGGCCTTGGCGCGGATCGCGGCGGTGAGGGTGACTTCGGGCGTGGCCGCCAGGTCGTCGGCCACCGGGGCCTCGCCGGGCTCGGGCGGCACGTCGAAGTGCAGGCCGCCCGGGCCGGCGCCGGCCTGGGCCAGTTGCACGCCCTCGGTGGCGTAGGTGTGGCGGTACCAGGCGGCGCGGGTTTCCGCGGGCAGGCGCTCCGTGGGCTTCGGTGTGCTCCAGGGCAGTGGCCCCACGCCCATGGGCACCTGGGGCTTGGCGGCGGGGTAGCGCTCGAAGTAGGCGGCCAGGGCCTGCACGGCGGCATCGCCGGGTGCCTGGCGCCACTGGCGGATCAGGCCGCGCAGTTCTTCCGCCCGCAGGCGGACGGCCGCATGGGCCGCGTCGTGCCGGGCCAGGATCTCCGCGCCCACGGCGCGGCCTCGCAGTTCCGCGCCCTGGGCCTCGAAGTCGGCCAGCACGGCATCGGTGTCGGCATCGATGGCATCGAGCAGTTGGGCCATCTGCGCGCGGTCGGCGTCGTCAGGCGCGGCGGTGGCGGCGCGGGCGGTGGACGGCACGGCGGCGGCGGTGCTCTTGCGCCCCGCCACGTCCGGCGCTGCGTTACGTCCCGCGAGCTTGCGCACCAGGTCATGCACACGCACCAGGTTGCGGCTGGTGCGCTCGCTGGCCTGGGCGCCGGCCGGCTGGGCGGCCTGGGCCTGCGCGACGCGCGCGGTCTCCACGCGCTGCTGCCACTGGGCCGCGCGCCGCAGCTGCGACTGGGCGAGCGGGCTGGACGCGGCGGCGGTGCCGTTGCCGTCCTGTGCCAGCGCGCTCAGCGGCTGCAGCGCCAGCGCCAGCTGGGCCGCGATGACGAAGCCGCCGACGGGCCGCAGCACCGGGCGCCACGCATGGCGGGTGTTCGACGATGGCATGGATGGGTTCTCCCTCGATTTCTTTGAGATGCAGTGCGGTGTCGTTGGCATGCTGTGCGTCCGCCTCCGGTCAGGGCTCGATGGCGAAGCCGGCCGTGCCCAGCACCTGCACGGTGCCGTTCACGGTGGCGATCAGTTCGATGCGCAGCGTGTCGCCTGCCGCGCCCTGGACCTGCCAGTTGGCGTTGCCGCTGTTCGTCTCGCCGGGGTTGAGCGTCATCGACTGGCTCCAGGCGACGGAGGCGGTGCCCCGCGTCAGGTTGACTACGCGCAGCTGTACCGGGATGTCCTTGCCCATGGCCCCGCTGTTGCGCACCGTGCGCGACAGGGTCACGTTCTGCCCCGCGCGGGCCCGCGACGGGCTGGCGCTGACGCTTCCGGCCAGCACAGGAGGGAGCACGACGATGCGGAAGCTGTCGCGGTCGAGGTGCAGCACCTGGCCCTGCCATTCGGCGGTGAGCGTGGCGTCCACCACGTCGCCGTTCTGGCCCTGGGCCTGCCAGCCGTTGTCGCGCCGGTTGTTCTGGTAGCCGGGGATCGTGAGGTTGTCCCACAGGTGCTGCACGGTGGCGCCGGTGCGCCGCAGCACCCATTGCGAGGTGACGGGGATGTCCTTGATCTGCGGCGGGCACCGGTTGAACACCGTGCGGCTGCCGACGATGGTGTCCTGCAGGGGCACCTCGCGGGCGGCCTGGCCGCGCACCTGGAAGTCCAGGTCGCCGGTGATGCAGGCCCACTGGCCGCACAGTTGCCGCTGGGCGGACTGCAGTGCCTCGGCGATGGCGGCGCGCGCGGCGTCGGCCCCCGTGCCGGCCACGCCGCGCAGGGCGTCGGCGGCGGCGGTCCAGGGAGCGAGGCTCTGCGCGGGCAGGCCCTGGCCCATGGACTGCACGGCGGACGCGACCGCATTGCGCGCGGAAGACGCAGCGCTGCCGCCGCCCGCTGCCGCGAAGGCATCGGCCGCGGCCTGCGCGTCGCGCGCCAGGTCCATGGCATCGCGGATCTCGAAGGATTGCGCGAGCGTCTGCACCGCAGGCGCCGCCCCGGACGCGCCCACCACGACTGCGGAAATCTCCCACGGCACGTCGTAGCGGCCCGGCGCGGTGGCCGTGGCGTGCAGGATCAGCTGCGTGGAAGCACCGGCCGCGAGCGGCACGCTCCATTCGACGATCGAAGCGCCCGCCACGGCGCCGCTGGCGTCGGGGATGGCGTCCAGGGCCTGCGCGCCCTGCGGCAGCCGCGCCCGCACCGTCACCTGCAGGGCCTTGGTGCCGGGGTTGCGCAGCACGGTGGACAGGCTCTGCAGGCTGCCCGGAACGCGGGTGTTCACGGCGGGCACGGTAAGGTACTGCAGCGTGTCGCTGACGAACGCGCCCAGGAATGCATCAGTGCCTGCGCCGGGGCGCGCCAGCAGCGTGGACAGGCTGAAGGCCATGGCGAGGCCCCGGCCGCGGCCGATGGCACGGCCGGCCACCGCCACGCCGCCGCCCGTGAGCGTGGCCTGGACGGTGGCGCCCTGAACGGCCAGGCGCTGCGGCTGGCCCGGCGTGGGCAGCCCGCCGCCCTGCGGATAGACCGGCCCGGTGAGCGTGGCGACCGCGCCCTGCAGGCCGGACGTGCCCTGCGCCTGCACGCCGATGGCCTCGAGCAGCACCGCGTCGCGGTCCGCCGTGGCGCCATCGACCAGCAGACCGGCGCCGCGGCGGGCGGCTTCGCGCAGTTCGCGCACGGCCACGTCGCCGAGCTTCTGCGCTCCGCCGCTGATCCAGTACACGTTGTAGCGGCCGCAGCGCATTTCGGTTTCGAACTCGGCGCGCGTGGTCACCACCTTCGCGGTCAGGCCGCGGGCGGCCAGGTCGTCCCGCAGGGCCTGGGCCTTGGCCTCGTCGCAGGCCGCGGACGGCGGCTGCCCGTCGTCCGCCGCGCTGCAGGCCACCAGAACCAGCAGGCGCGCATCGCTGCCGTCGCCGATAGCTGCGGTGACGGTCGCCGCCGGGGCCGCCTGGCGCAGCTGGATCGCGGTGGTGGACAGGGTGGCTTCCTGGCCGGCGGCGACCTCGATGGATGCGGCCGCGGGGAGGATGGTGCCCGGCGTGCCTTCGGCCGTCCAGGGCCAGGACAGGGTCAGTGGCGTGCCCCGCACCAGGTCCACGCCCGGGCGCGCGAAGGTGGCGACGACGCGGTCGCTGCCGGCGTCCAGGAGGCGCACGCGCACCGTGGCGTTGCGCACGTCGGCGTTGCCGGTGTTGTCCAGTGCGAGCGACAGCTGCACGGGCTCGCCGATGGCTGCGACGCCGGGCTGCGCCTGCAGCGTGCCACGCACGCCGGCCCCGGTATCGGCCGTGCTGCGCACGGTGAACGTGGTGGTGGCGCTCGCCACGGTCTCGCCCTCGGCGCTGCGGGCCACCAGGCGCACGGCGTAGTCGCCCGCGGGCAGGCCGGAAGGCGGCAGCACATGGCCGAAGTCATGCAGGCCCTGGGCCGGCAGCGTGGACACGGCCGCCTGCGCGGACCAGCGCTCGGCGCCGTCCGGGCCGGTGACGGTGGTGGTGGTTTTCAGGTCGTTCCAGGCTTGGTTGGCCGCGAAGTTCTGCAGCCGGTTGGCAATGCGGACCGTGTCCGTGGGCTCGTAGCTGCGCCGGTCGGTCTGCACGCGGGCCGTGAGGCCGTTGCCGCCGCTCGCATCCGCGACGATGCGGAAATCCGCCACGGCCTCCTCGACCGGCAGGCCCCCCGCATCGGCCAGGCGCGCCACCACGCGATAGCTGCCGGTCTGCGTGTCCGCGGTGTTCCAGGTGGACGGCAGATCGATGGTGCCACCGGCAGCCAGCGCGCTGAAGGGCACGCGGCCCAGGTCCGCCACCGTGCCGCCCGCAGGCGTGGCGATGGCGAGGCCCACGTGGCCGGACGCGGCACCCGCGCCGGAATTACTCACCCGGGCGGTGATGGCCACTGGCGCGCGCGCCGGATAGGTGGCCCGGTCGGTGGACACGCCCACGCCGAGATAGGCCGAGGCCTTCACGGCAGGCACATCAACGGGAGCGTCCACGCTGTCGCCGAGGAAGCTGTTTCGGAAGGTGAGCGCCGCCAAGGTGGACGCGGGCCGGGACTCGCCGGGCCGCAGGTTATCCAGCGTCAGGTCGAACTCGATCTGGCGGGCCTTGGTGGTCACGCCGACGAGCTTCCAGAGGTAGTCCATGGACCCATCGGACTGCGCCGCGGACTGCGTGGGCGCGAGCGACGGGTTGGTCAGGTGCACGTCGGGGGCGAAGCGCAGGCGCAGGTCGGTGTCGATGCCGCCCACCCGTTCCAGCGCCACGGGCAGCCAGACTTCCACCCACGAGGTGGCACCGTAGCGCGTGGTGAAGAGGCCGTTTTCGCTCATCCACGAGCCGTCGGCCTGCTGGCGCGCCAGCAGGAACTGCACTGCATTGAGGATGTAGGGATCCTGCGGGCTCGGGTTCAGGTAGTCGAGCGCATAGCCCACCTGGGCCGTGACCATCGAATCGCTGCCGTGGTAGTCGTACCAGCCCCAGCCGCCGTCCGCGCGCTGGCGCGCCTTCAGCGCCGCGCCCACGGCCGCCATGCGGTCGTGCAGGGTCTGCGCCAGCGGCGTGCCGGCGAAGCGGCGCTGGGCGCTGCCCAGGCCGATCAGCTGGTGCGCGAGCTCGAGGTTGCTCGACGGGTTGATGTTGGCATCGTTCAGCAGCCACTGCGCGCCGCGCTGCGCGGAGGCGTCGTATCCGGCGACGAGCGCATCCACGTCGGGCGCCTGCGCGGCCAGCTTGTAGACGCGCTGCCCGCCGTCGGACGTGAAGATGGTGCCGCCGGGCAGGACCGCCACGCCCTCGGCCGGAGCGAAGCTCAGGCGCTGGCCCTGCCAGTCGGCGTTGAAGCGGTAGGCGCCGTTGCTCGTGCCCACCAGCCAGCCGGAGCCTTCCTGCACCACCGAACGGGGATTGCCGTAGAGCAGCGAGACGGGCGTGTCGTAGGACTTGTCGTCCAGGCGGAAGCGCACGATCTTTCGGGCGTTGTAGTTGACGACGACGAGGCGGCCTTCGGCGTCCAGTGCCACACCGGTAGGCCCTGCCAATGGAGCACCCGACCAGAAGAGCTCGGCGGTGCCCGACGGGGAAATGCGATAAATCGCGTTCTGGCTGTAGTGCGCGGCGTACAGGTCGCCGGACGGCGCCATGAACAGCCCCATCGCCGCATCGCCCACGTTGCTGAAGACGGTGGGCTCTCCGCCGCCCGCAGGCACCCGGTGGATGCCTGTGGGCCCGGCCACGAACAGCGTGCCGTCGGCCGCCTTCGCCATGCCCGCGGCACGGTAGATGCCGGACGCATAGGGAGTCATGCTTCCGTCCGGATGGATCCGGGTGACCGTGTGGCGGCTGTAGTCGCTGGCGAGGAGCATGTCCGCGTCTGCGAAGAGGTAGTACGCATTGGCCAGCGGGCCGCCTTCGCTGAAGACCTCGGCCGCATGCTGCACCCAGGGCTTGCGCTGCCCCAGCTGGTCCGCCACCGCCGCGAGGTTCTTGACGTTGAAGGCGGTCTGCGAGGCCCGCGCCGTCCACCAGCCGCCCGTGTAGTCGGTGCTCCAGCCGCCGTCGCCGTCCTGCACCCGCTGGGTGTAGGAGGCCGCGCTCGCCAGCGTGGGCGTGATCTCGTCCTTTTTATGCCAGGCGTTGAGCGCCCAGAGGTTCAGCAGCGTCTCGGCCTTGGAATAGCCGAAGGCGTCGTCGCGCAGCGCGCCATCGGGCTGGCGGTAGAGGGCCACGGCGTTGTAGATGGCGTTGCGCAGCTTCGGATCGTGGTCGGTCAGGCCGCGGGACAGCTCGCCGCCCACGAGGGCCTGCGTCTGCACGTGGCAGCCCTGGCACTGGTTGCCGGCCGTCCAGGCAGCGGCCTGCACGTCGCCGTAGGTGACGCTCTTCTGGATCGCCGACTTGATGGCCGCGGACATCGGGTTCGTGGTTCCGCCGGTGGCCGCATCCTCGCCCGTGATGCGCACCGTGGCGCGCACGGTCTGCGTCCCCGTGGGCACCACGGGCCGGTCCACCGTGTAGGCGCCGGTCGCCGTGTCGCCCGCGTAGAGGCGGCCCAGCGCCACGCCCTGGGCATCGCCCGTGGCAGCGGTCAGGCGCAGCGCGAAGCTGCCGGGGCGCGTGGGTACCCAGCGGCCGAACGACAGCGTGGCGGGCGCGCTCGGCGCCAGCGCGCCTGCGCCGGCCTCGAACGTGGCGAGGGTATCGCCCTGCGCCTCGTCCACGACGGCCAGGCGGTAGGTCTGGGCGGGCAGCGCGAGGTTGCCCGTGCTGCGGATCACGGCGTGCAGATCGACCGGCGTGGCGGCCTGTGCGCGCACGACCGGCGGATGGGCCGCCACGGCGCCGTCGAACAGCGCCTCGCCCCGGATTTCCAGCGGGAGGCTGCGGGTGGCGAGCACCTGGCCCGCCGGGTTCTCGCGGCTCGCGGAGCCGGCCTGGACGACCCGCACCAGCAGGCTGTAGGCACCGGGCGCGAACTGCCCCGTGTTCCAGGCGAAGCGCAGCGGCCGCGCCTCGCCCTGCGACAGCGTGAAGGCGCCCAGCGGCTCGCTGCCCGACGGCGCAAGGGCCGGCGCGAGGCCGATGGATGCGCCCTGGGCATCGAGCACCGCGAGTTGGGCGACCAGGTCGCGCGGATCGCCGCCGGTGTGCTCCACGGACGCCGTGACCGCGACGGATGCGTTCGCCCCGGCCTGGCCCATGGAGGCGGCCGGCGCGGTGATCCGGACGGCACCCGTGCCGGCCGGCGCCATCGCGAAGTCCTTGCGCACCTGCGCGGGCTCGGCGGCCTCCAGGCGCCAGGACTGGGTGAGGTAGCCCGCGGCGGCGACGCGCAGGTCGAACCGGGTGGCGGTGATGCCGGACAGCGCATAGCTTCCGTCGGCCGCGCTGCGCGCGCTGGCGCCGCCGCCCGACACCTCCGCATTGGCGATGGCAGAGCCGGTGTCGGCATCGGTGACGCGGCCCGCGACCTCGGTGCTGGTGCGCACGGTCTGCAGCACGACATCGCCGAAATCCACCACGGAGCCGGACGCGGCCAGCACGTCGGCGGATGCGGAGCGGTAGCCGCTGCGGGAGAAAGCCACGCGGTAATTGCCGGCGGGTGCCTGCAGGTCGAACGATCCCGTGGCACCGGTGGCGCCCGTGGTGGCGGCGCCAATGGCCACCGACACGCCGCCGAGGCCCTGGCCCTGCGCATCCACGGCGCGGCCCTTGAAACGCGCCGCCGTGGGCTGGGGAGCCGGCTCGGACGACGCCGTGAGCGTGGGCGAGAACACCAGCGTCTGCCCCGCAGCGAGGGTGCCGCTGGCCTGCACGGCGCGGAAGCCGTCGTGCGAGGCCGTGAGGCGGACGGTGCCCGGCGCCACGCCGTCGATGCGGTAGCGGCCCTGCGTGTCGGTGCGTGCGCCTGCGCCGCCGTCCAGCGCCACGAGCGCATCACCGACGGGCGCGCCCGACGCATCGAGCACCTGTCCGCGGACCGTCCCCGTGGTGGATGTTCCCGCCAGGGCCAGCAGGCCCAGGTCCAGTTGCTGCCCGGTGGCCAGTTCCGCCGGCCGCACCAGCGCCGCGTAGCCGGCCAGCGCCACGCGCAGTTCATACCGGCCCGCGGCGAGCCCGGAGAACCGGAAGGCCCCTTGCGTGCCGGAGGTGGCGGCCTGCGCCGCGGCACCCGAGAGTTCCACCGTGGCACCCGCCAGGGGCTGGCCGCTGGCGGCATCCACCACCCGGCCGGCCAGGGCCGCGGCCACGGGCGTGGCGGGGGGGGCCGCCGCCAGGGCGCGCAATGCGACGGCCGTCAGGAAGGCATCACCCGACCAGCTGCCGTCCGCAGCCTGCGCGGCCACGAGCCATTGCCGGGCGGCACCGCGCGCTGCGGAATCCGCCCCCTGCAGCGTGAGCGCGTGCAGGCCCATCGCGGTGAGATAGACGCTGCCGTGCCAGCTGCCGTCGGCCTGCTGCCGGTCCGTCAGCCATGCCACCATGGGCAGCACTGCCGCCTGCTGTGCGGCATCCGCCGCGGCGCCGGGCGTGAATGCCTGGACGGCCAGGGCCGTAGCCTGCACGCGCACCCCGGCGGATTCGCCCGCCATGCCGCCGTCGGCCTGCTGTACGGCACGCAGCCATGCCCGGGCGCGCGCCGCGCCCGCGAAGGTACCGCCGTCGGCCAGCGCCAGCGCGTCATGGGCCCAGAGCGTATCGAGGAGCGTGGAGGGTTCGGAAGGCCCGGCCGATGCCGGGAAGCCGCCATCGGCCGCCTGGCGCGCGCGCAGCGAAGCCTCCAGGGAATCGGACTGTAGGCCCGCAGTGCGCAATGCCAGGGCAGCCCGCGCCATCCATTCGGTGTCGTCTCCCGCCTCTGCCGCCAGTCGTGCAGTCAGCGTGGGTGCGACGGCAGACGGGCCGGACAGCACGGCCAGGGTGCGCACGGTTTCGGAAAGCGCCTGCAGCGGATGGGCGCCGCGTGCATCGCCCGCGAGCGCGCCGTCCGCCCCGACCTGTGCCTGCAGCCATGCCAGGCCGCGCGACACCTCCGGGCTGCCCGCGCGGGCGCTCAGCAAAACCAGCGCGGCCAGCGCCAATGCCAGGCGCGCCGCCAGAATCACCCACGCCCGAACAGGACGCGCGCGCCCTCCCCCCATGCCTTGACGCATACGCGCCCCCCTTGATTCGCGGGTGCGCGCAGCCCAGGCCCCCTATGGACCGGCCGCTACCCCCCACCTCGCCCTGTCGGGCTGTTGAACTTGGGGGCGGAGTTTAGGAGGGGTCGGTGAAATTCCACACAATGGATTACACAAATTAACAATAAACAGGGAACCAATCCCCGATGCCCCTGTAGCGCACGCTATCTCGCCGGCTGCGCGATCCGGTGGTCACGGAACTTCCACACCACCCGCTCGGGCTCGATCACCTCCAGCACCACGCCCTGCGAGGCCGTGTCGCCTTCGTGCAGCACCTGCCCGTTGACGATGGCCATGCGGTAGAGGGGATTGGACGAGTACGTGACTCCGCTGACCTGCAGCGCGGGGAACTGGGCACGCACGCTGTCCGGCAGATCCCGCAGCGCCACTGCCGCGGGGGCCGCAGCGCGGGCAGCAGGGGCCGCCTCGTGCCGCGCGGAGGCGACCGGTGCCGGGGCTGAAGCCAGCCGCGCCGGAGCCGGAGCCGGAGCCGGAGCCGGAGCCGGAGCCGGAGCCGGAGCCGGCGCGGTGACCCGGGGTGCAGGCGGGGGAGCACGATGCGGTGCAGGTGCAGGTGTCGCAGGCATGGTGGATGGCTGGGCGGGAATGGCAGGTGGCGCAGGCGCCGGCACCGGCGCTGCACGTTCCGCCTGTGCCACGGATGCCGCCGCGCCGGTGCTGGCAGCCGGACCGGCGGGTACCGCCCGCGAGGACGCGGCCCACCACGCCAGGGCGGCAGCGCCGGCGGCGAACAGCAGGGCGGCGGCCAGGGCGACCGGCGCGCGGCGTGCGCCGCCGGGCGGAACGGGCGTGGGCCCCGTGGACGGGCCGGGCGTGTGCAGGCCGGGAACGGCGCCGCGGCCACGCTCGGCTTCGGCGCGCCGCAGGGCATCGAGGATGTAGGACATACGGGAAAGGGTTCCGGATCAGGAAGTCTTCAGGCGGGGTTCGTCCACGCCCGCGGCGCGGTTGAGCAGCATGAGCGTGAGCGGGCCGGCCACGCCGTCGGGCACCAGGCCCTGGGCCACCTGGAAGCGGTAGATGCGGGCGCGCCGCTGCCCGGCCGTGGCGGCGGTGGCCGCCGCCTGTCCGGCCGCCGGGGGAGCGCCCGCGCCGGCACGCGCGAGCTGGGTATCCAGCCAGGCCTGGGCCTGGGGAGGGCCGGCTTCCATCCGCCCGCCCGCGGGCCACTCCGCAGGGGCGCGCCACAGGGTCGCGAATTCGCCGCGCCAGGCCTGCGCGAGGTCCGCCGCGGTCACGGCCAGGCGCCGGCCGCCGGCCCCTTCCAGCAGCGCCGTCTGCCGCACGGGATCGAAGCCCGCCAGCAGCACGGAAACCGGCGCATCCGCGGAGGGATAGAGGGTCAGCCAGCCGGGCCGGTCCAGCTGGCGCACCAGGGCCAGGCTGGCGCGCCGCTGGCGGTAGCAGCGCAGGCCCTGGCGCTGCAGGGCGTCGCAGGCGTCGCCGCCTTCCAGCCCGCCCTTCACGCCCCATGCGGCCGCCAGCGAGCGCCAGGCGGCGTCCTCGCCGGACGGCTGCGCGGCCAGGAAATCCTGCAGGGCCGAATGCACGGGCTGCGGTGCCGCCGCCGCGCTGGCGGCCGATGCGGCCATGGCCGGCACCGACGCCGGAGCCCCCGTCGCCGCCACGGCCCCGGGGGCGTGCGGTAGTGCCGATGATCCAGAGGACGGGTGGGAGGCAGGTCCCCATCCCAGGCCCCAGCCCGCGGCGGCGATGGCCGCGGCGCCTGCCAGCGCTCCGGCGCCCGCGGCGGCCCAGCGCGGCCGGCGGGCCGTGGGTGCCGGGCCTGCCGCGCCGGGGCCGAACACCTCCGCCGCCGCCCGCTCCACGATGGCATCGTCCACCGCGTGCAACCCGCCGGCATAGGCGCCCAGCAGCGCGCGGTCGCACAGCAGGTTGATGCGCCTCGGGATGCCCCGCGCGCGCTGGTGGATGCGCCCCAGCGCACGCGCGGTGAACGGCAGTGGCCCTTTCAGGCCCGCCACCGCCATGCGGTGCGCGATGTACTGGCGGGTTTCCTCGGGCGTGAGCGCATCGAGGTGGTAGCGCGCGATCACGCGTTGCGCCAGCTGCTCCAGCGCCGGGTCGGCCACCATGGCGCGCAGTTCGGGCTGGCCGATGAGCACGATCTGCAGCAGCTTGCGCTCGCTGGTCTCCAGGTTGGTGAGCAGGCGCAACTGCTCCAGCACCTCGGGCGCGAGGCTCTGGGCCTCGTCGATGATGAGCACGTTGTTGCGGCCCGCGGCATGCTCGCGCAGCAGGAAGGCGTTGAGCGGGTCCAGGCAGTCCTTCACGGTTTCCGCGCCGGGCACGGCGGGCGCGTGGGCCACGCCGAACTCGTCGCAGATGGAGCGCAGCAGTTCGCCCACGGTGAGCTTGGGGTTGAACACGTAGGCCACGTTGCAGTGCGTCGGGATCTGTTCCAGGAAGCAGCGGCACACGGTGGTCTTGCCGGTACCGATCTCGCCGGTGAGCAGCACGAAGCCGCCGCCGGCCTCCAGGCCATAGAGCAGGTGGGCGAGCGCCTCGCGGTGGCGGTCGCTCATGAACAGGTAGCGCGGGTCGGGGGCGATGGAAAACGGCGCGTGTTCGAGGCCGAAGAACGGGGCGTACATGGGGAGCGAGGATACCGCCCGGGCATGACCGGCTCCGCGCCGGGGGCGGCGCGGCAGCACGCAGGGTTACACCCGTCAGGAGTTTCCCCGAAATTGTCGTTGGCAAGACAGGATGGCGTCAAAGCGGTTCCTACCATCCGTTGCATTCCCGCGGATGGCGTGCCTGCCGACAGGCTCCACCCCCTCCCGCTTCCTCCACCCTTCGGCAGGAACCCGGCATGAGCGATACCTTTCCCCGACTGCTGCTGCGCCACGCGGCCGAGCGCCCCCAGGCTGCCGCGCTGCGCGAGAAGGAATACGGCATCTGGCAGACCACCACCTGGGCGCGCCTCGCGCAGCTGGTGGAGCGGCTGGCCGCGGGCCTGGACGCCGCAGGCCTGGCGCGCGGCGAGCACCTGGTGGTGATCGGCGCGAACCGGCCGCGGCTCTACGCCACGATGCTCGCCGCGCAGTCGCTGGGCGCCATCCCCGTGCCGCTCTACCAGGACGCCGTGGCGGCCGAATGCGTCTATCCGCTGAACAACGCCGAGGTGCGCTTCTGCGTGGTGGAAGACCAGGAGCAGGTGGACAAGCTGCTGGAGATCCGCGCGCAGTGCCCGGCCATCGCCGGCATTTTCTATGACGATCCGCGCGGCCTGCGCAACTATGCCGAGCCGGGCCTGCAATCGATCGATGCGCTGCTGGAAGACGGCGCGCGCATCGCCGATGCCGCGCCGGGCTGGTTCGCCGCGCGCGCCCAGGCCGTGCAGCCCGATGACGTGGCCGCGATGTTTTTCACCTCCGGCACCACCGGCAACCCCAAGGGCGTGGTGCACACGCACGCCACGCTGCTGGACCGCGCCACGGCCGGCGCCGAGTTCGACCGCCTCACCGCCGCCGAGGACGTACTGGCCTACCTGCCGCCGGCCTGGATCGGACAGAACATCTTCAGCTATGCGCAGTGGCTGGCCTGCGGCTACGTGGTGAACTGCCCGGAGTCGGCGGCCACGGTGTCGATCGACCTCAAGGAGATCGGGCCCACCTACTACTTCGCGCCGCCGCGCATCTTCGAAGGCCTGCTCACGAGCGTGACGATCCGCATGGAAGACGCGGGTGCCTTCAAGCGCTGGCTGTTCCGCACCTGCATGGCGCATGCGCGCCGCGTGGGCCCGGCACTGCAGAGCGGCCAGGCGGTGGGCTGGTGGGACCGGCTGCGCTACGCGGCGGGCGACCTGCTGGTCTATGGCCCGCTGCGCAACACGCTGGGCTTCTCGCGGGTGCGCGTGGCCTACACGGCCGGCGAGGCGATCGGGCCGGACCTGTTCACGTTCTACCGCTCGATCGGCATCAACCTCAAGCAGCTCTACGGCTCCACCGAGACGGCGGTGTTCGTATGCCTCCAGCCCGACGACGCGGTGCATGCCGACACGGTGGGCGTGCCGATCCGCGGCGTGGAGATCAAGGTGGACGGCAACGGCGAGATCCTCGTGAAGTCCGCGGGCCTGCTGCGCGGCTACTACAAGAACCCCGAGGCGACGGCCGAAGTGCTCACGCCGGACGGCTGGTACCGCACGAGCGACGCGGGCTTCCTGGATGCGAGCGGGCAGCTCAAGATCATCGACCGCGTGAAGGATGTCGGCAGGCTCTCCGGCGGGCCGCATGACGGCGCGATGTTCGCGCCCAAGTACGTGGAGAACAAGCTCAAGTTCTTCCCGCACATCAAGGAAGCCGTGGCCCTGGGCAACGGCCGCGACAAGGTCTGCGCGCTGATCAACATCGATTTCGAGGCCGTGGGCAACTGGGCGGAGCGCCAGAACCTGCCGTATGCCGGCTACACCGACCTCGCGGCCAAGCCCGAGGTGCTGGCGCTGGTCCGCGACTGCGTGGAGAAGGTGAACGCCGACCTCGCGGCCGACGGCCTGCTCGCGGGCAGCCAGGTCGCCCGCTTCCTCGTTCTGCACAAGGAGCTGGACGCCGATGACGGCGAGCTCACGCGCACCAACAAGGTCCGTCGCGGCTTCATCGCCGACAAGTACGGCGTGCTGGTCGATGCGCTCTACGCGGGCCGCACCGAGCAGTTCATCGAGACGCAGGTGAAGTTCGAGGACGGGCGCACGGGCCGCGTGAGCGCCACGCTGCGCATCGAGGATGCGAAGACCTTCCCGCCCGTGCGGCAGGCCGCCTGACCTCGCCCCGCAGCGCAACGTACAACGCCATGACCACTCCCCACAAGAAGACCGGCGACGTGATCCTCGACGTGCGCAACATCAGCCTGCGCTTCGGCGGGGTGAAGGCGCTCACCGACATCTCGTTCGACGTGCGCGAGCACGAGATCCGCTCCATCATCGGCCCGAACGGCGCCGGCAAGAGCTCGATGCTCAACTGCATCAACGGCGTCTATGCGCCGCAGGAAGGCTCCATCACCTTCCGGGGCAAGACCTTCGCCCACATGAATTCGCGCCAGGTGGCCGAGATGGGCGTGGCGCGCACGTTCCAGAACCTGGCGCTCTTCAAGGGCATGAGCGTGCTGGACAACATCATGTCCGGCCGCAACCTGAAGATCCGCAGCAACCTGCTGATGCAGGCGCTGCGCCTGGGGCCGGCGGTGGCCGAGGAGATCCGCCACCGCGAAGTGGTGGAACGCATCATCGACTTCCTGGAGATCCAGGCCTGGCGCAAGGCGCCCGTGGGCCAGCTGCCCTACGGACTGCAGAAGCGCGTGGACCTGGGCCGGGCCCTGGCCATGGAGCCGCAGGTGCTGCTGCTCGACGAGCCCATGGCCGGCATGAACGTGGAGGAGAAGCAGGACATGTGCCGCTTCATCCTCGACGTGAACGACGAATTCGGCACCACCATCGTGCTGATCGAGCACGACATGGGCGTGGTGATGGACATCTCCGACCGCGTCGTGGTGCTGGACTACGGCAAGAAGATCGGTGACGGCACGCCCCAGGCGGTGCGCAACAACGAAGACGTGATCCGCGCCTATCTGGGCGCAGGGCACTAGGCACGCAGGACATCGGAGGCATACGCCATGGGTTTCTTTCTCGAGACGGTGTTCGGCGGCCTGATGGCCGGCATGCTCTATGCGCTGGTGGCGCTGGGGTTCGTGCTGATCTTCAAGGCCTCGGGCGTGTTCAATTTCGCGCAGGGCGCGATGGTGCTGTTCGCGGCGCTCGCCATGGCGCGCTTCGCCGAATGGCTGCCGCGCTGGCTGGGCTTCGACAGCCTGCTGCTGGCCAACCTCCTGGCCTTCTGCGCGGCGGTGGCGTGCATGGTGGGCGTGGCCTGGCTGGTGGAGCGCCTGGCGCTGCGCCATCTCGTGAACCAGGAGCCGATCGCGCTGCTGATGGCCACGCTGGGCATCACTTATTTCCTCGACGGCGCGGGGCAGCTCATCTTCGGCAGCAGCACCTACAAGATCGACGTGGGCATGCCCAAGGACCCGATGATCGTGCTGGAGAACGTCTTCGAGGGCGGCCTGCTGCTCTCCAGGGAAGACCTCTACGCCGCCGTGGTGGCCGCCGCGCTCGTCGCGCTGCTCTCGCTCTTCTTCCAGAAGACGCGCACCGGCCGCGCGCTGCGCGCCGTGGCGGACGACCACCAGGCCGCCCAGTCCATCGGCATCCCGCTCTCGCGCATCTGGGTGATCGTGTGGTCGGTGGGCGGCATCGTGGCGCTCGTGGCCGGGATCATCTGGGGCAGCAAGCTGGGCGTGCAGTTCTCCATCTCGCTCGTGGCGCTCAAGGCCTTCCCGGTGGTGATCCTCGGCGGGCTCACCTCGGTGCCCGGCGCCATCGTGGGCGGCCTGATGATCGGCGTGGGCGAGAAGCTCTCCGAGATCTACCTCGGCCCCTTCCTGGGCGGCGGCATCGAGAACTGGTTCGCCTACGTGCTGGCGCTGGCCTTCCTGCTGATCCGGCCACAAGGGTTGTTCGGGGACAAGATCATCGATCGCGTGTAACCGGTAGAAGGAGACAAGCACCATGTTCTACCGTGAAAACGGCCAGTTCAAGACCAGCTACCAGGCCGACCTGGCACTGTTCCCCATCGCGCAGGACCGCTGGGCCCTGCTCGCCCTGCTCGTGGTGGCCTTCGTCGGCGTACCGCTCGTGGGCAGCGACTATTTCTTCCGCGCCGTCGCGGTGCCGTTCCTGATCCTGTCGCTCGCGGCGATCGGGCTCAACATCCTCGTGGGCTACTGCGGGCAGATCTCTCTGGGCACGGGCGCTTTCATGGCCGTCGGTGCCTATGCGGCCTACAACCTGCAGGTGCGCATCGAGGGCATGCCGCTGCTGCTCGCGCTGCTGGGCGGCGGGCTTTGCGCCACGGTGTTCGGCGTGCTGTTCGGCATCCCGAGCCTGCGCATCCGCGGGCTCTACCTGGCGGTGGCGACGCTCGCCGCGCAGTTCTTCACCGACTGGTTCACCAACCGCGTGAAGTGGGTCACCAACGATTCGTCGTCGGGCTCGGTGAGCGTGGGCCACCTGCAGGTCCTGGGCTTCGGCATCGAGACGCCGGTGCAGAAGTACCTGCTGTGCCTGGGGTTCGTGGCGGTGTTCGCGCTGCTGGCCAAGAACCTCGTGCGCGGTGCCGTGGGCCGCGAGTGGATGGCCATGCGCGACATGGACGTGGCCGCCGCCGTGATCGGCATCCGCCCGGTGTACGCCAAGCTCAGCGCGTTCGCGGTGAGCAGCTTCATCGTGGGCGTGGCCGGCGGCCTCTGGGGCTTCGTGCACCTGGGCTCGTGGGAGCCGGCCGCCTTCGGCATCGACCGCTCGTTCCAGCTGCTGTTCATGGTCATCATCGGCGGGCTGGGCTCCATCGCGGGCAGCTTCTTCGGCGCGGCCTTCATCGTGCTGCTGCCGCTGCTTCTGAACTACGTGCCCCACTGGCTGGGGCTGCCGCTGTCCACCGGCACGGCCACGCACCTGGAGCACATGATCTTCGGCGCGCTGATCGTTTTCTTCCTCATCGTGGAGCCGCACGGCCTCGCGCGGCTGTGGTCCACCGCGCGGCAGAAGCTGCGCATCTGGCCGTTCCCGCACTGAACACAGCCCGTTCCGGTTCTCTTCCGTTCCGCCAACGCACCACCCGAGTGCCCACATCCCAAGGAGACAAGCCATGCAACCCAGGAAGATCGCATCGATCGCCGCCGCCCTCGCGGCCGGCCTCTCGGTATGGAGCGCCGCGCCACTGGCGCAGGCGCAGGCCGCAGGCGAGCAGTTCGTGCCGCTGCTCGTCTACCGCACCGGGCAGTTCGCGCCGCTCGGCATTCCCTGGGCGGACGGCAAGCAGGACTACCTGAAGCTCGTGAACGCGCGCGACGGCGGCGTGAACGGCGTCAAGCTCTCGTTCGAGGAATGCGAGACCGCCTACGACGCAGCCAAGGGCGTGGAATGCTACGAGCGCCTCAAGGGCAAGGGCAGCGGCGCCTCCGGCTTCGACACGCAGTCCACCGGCATCACCTTCGCCGTGACCGACAAGGCCTTCGTGGACAAGATCCCGGTGGAGACCCCGGGCTACGGCCTCTCGCAGTCGGCCGACGGCACGGTGTTCGAGTGGAACTTCCCGCTGCTGGGCACCTACTGGACCGCCGCCGACGTGATGCTGCAGGACATCGCCAAGAAGGAGAAGGGCAGCCTCAAGGGCAAGAAGATCGCGCTGGTCTACCACGACAGCCCCTACGGCAAGGAGCCGATCCCGCTGCTGCAAAAGCGCGCCGAGGCCGACGGCTTCACGCTCAGCACCTTCCCCGTCACGCCGCCCGGCGTGGAGCAGAAATCCACCTGGCTGCAGATCCGCCAGCAGCGGCCCGACTACGTGCTCTTCTGGTCTGCCGGCGTGATGACGCCCGCCGGGATCCGCGAGGCGCAGGCCAGCGGCTACCCGCGCGAGAAGATCTACGGCATCTGGTGGGCCGGCTCCGACCACGACGTGAAGGACATCGGCGCGGGCGCCAAGGGCTACAACGCCATCACCATCCACAACAGCGCCGCGAAGGACAAGGTGCACGACGACCTGAAGAAGTTCGTCTATGACAAGGGCCAGGGTACGGGGGCTCCCACGGGCGTGGGCACGCTGGCGCATACGCGCGGGATGATGATCTCCATGCTGCAGGTGGAGGCGATCCGCGCCGCGCAGGAGAAGTACGGCAAGGGCAAGGTGCTCACGCCCGAGCAGGTGCGCTGGGGCTTCGAGAACCTGGACCTCACGGCCGACAAGCTCAAGGCCCTGGGCTTCGGCGAAATCATGCGCCCGGTGAAGACCTCCTGCCAGAACCACATGGGCACCGACTGGGCGCGCATCGTGCAGTGGGACGGCGGCAAGTGGAACCTCGCTTCGGACTGGTACCAGGCCGACAAGACGCACATCGATCCGCTGGTGAAGGAGTACGCGGCGAAGTATGCGAAGGACAAGAACATCAAGCCAAAGAACTGTAGCTAACACCCCCCTGAGCGGCTGCGCCGCTCCGCGCTGCCGCCAGAGGCGATTGCCCTTCGTGCACGTCCAAGCCTGCGCAGGCAGGCTCGGAGCCGCGGCACTCAGCCCCTTCTCTCGGCCCGCTGCGCGTTCCGGGAGGGGGGACGACACCCTCAGTGCGGGGCGGCCCTTCCTCGGTGTCCCTCGTACCCCATGCCCAAGGCAGCGCCGCACTCCACTATGCGCCACGCCTCGGAGCGCACAGCCAATTCACCCCATGCCCATGGAGCCAGCCATGACCACAGCCCCGCCATCCGCCAGTGAACCGCTGCTCGTCGTCAACGGCATCGAGGTGATCTACCACCATGTGATCCTCGTGCTCAAGGGCGTGTCGCTTTCCGTGCCCGAGGGCGCCATCGTGGCCCTGCTGGGCGGCAATGGGGCGGGCAAGACGACCACGCTGCGCGCGGTCTCCAACCTGCTGGCGGGCGAGCGCGGGGAGGTCACGAAGGGCAGCATCGAACTGCGCGGCGAGCGCATCGAGCGGCTGTCGCCCGCTGCGCTGGTGGACCGCGGCGTGGTGCAGGTGATGGAGGGCCGCCACTGTTTTGCCCACCTCACGATCGAGGAGAACCTGCTCACGGGCGCCTATACGCGGCGCGACCGCGGCGAGATCGCGGCCAACCTGGAGAAGGTGTATGCCTACTTCCCGCGCCTGAAGACGCGGCGCACCAGCCAGGCGGCCTACACCTCGGGCGGCGAGCAGCAGATGTGCGCCATCGGCCGCGCGCTCATGGCCAACCCGCGCATGGTGCTGCTCGACGAGCCCTCCATGGGCCTGGCGCCGCAGATCGTGGACGAGGTCTTCCACATCGTGCGCGACCTCAACACCCGCGAGAAGGTCACCTTCCTGCTGGCCGAGCAGAACACGCACATGGCGCTGAAGTACGCGGACTACGGCTACATCCTCGAAAGCGGCCGCGTGGTGATGGACGGCGCGGCCGCCGACCTGGCCAACAACGAGGACGTGAAGGAGTTCTACCTGGGCATGGGCGGGGGGGAGCGCAAGAGTTTCAAGGATGCGAAGAGCTACAAGCGGCGCAAGCGCTGGTTGGCCTGACATGGAGCTCACCCCCCTGAGCGGCTGCGCCGCTTCCCCCCGCTCTCGCCGTGCTGCGCACAGCGGGAAGGGGGACGACGCTGGTGGCCCGGCGAAGCCGGTTCCACGGCGTCTGCTGGCTTGGCCTGCTCCGCGGCCTTTCGATGGGTGGCGCTGCGGGTGTTCCAGGGCCGCGCGCAAAGGTTAAAGCGGGGGCTCACGCCGAACGGCGGCGCCGCTGCGTATGACGATGGATTGCACAACCGCATGGATGAAGGCATGAGCATGATGGATTCCTACGACGCCCTCGAAACCCGCGCGCCCGAGGAGCGCGAGGCTGCGCTGATGGCGGCGCTGCCGGCGCAGGTGGCGCATGCGCGGTCGGCCACGGCGGCTTTCGGCGAGATCCTGGCGGGGGTGGATGCGCGGGCCGTGACCAGCCGGGACGCGCTGGCCGCCCTGCCGGTGACGCGCAAGCACGAGTTGCTGGAACGGCAGCAGGCGGGCCGCGCCGCGAACCCGTTCGGGGGGTTCAGCGCGCTGGCGTTCGGCCCGGCGATGCCGCGCGTGTTCGCGAGCCCGGGCACGCTCTACGAACCGGAAGGCCGGCGGGCGGACTACTGGCGCATGGCGCGCGCGATCCATGCCGCGGGGTTCCGGCCGGGCGAGCTGGTGCACAACTGCTTCAGCTACCACTTCGTTCCCGCGGGCGCCATGATGGAAGGCGGGGCGCAGGCCCTGGGCTGCACGGTGTTCGCGGGCGGCACGGGGCAGACGGAGCAGCAGGTGCAGGCCATGGCCGAGCTGCGCCCCGCGGGTTACATCGGCACGCCGAGCTTCCTGCGCATCCTGCTGGAGAAGGCGGCGGAGACGGGCACGGCGCTGCCGCACCTGGGCAAGGCGCTGGTGTCGGGCGAGGCACTGCCGCCCTCGCTGCGCGACTGGTTCGCCGAGCGCGGCGTCGCGGCCTACCAGTGCTATGCCACGGCGGACCTGGGCCTGATCGCCTACGAGACCCGCGCCCGCGAGGGTCTGGTGCTGGGCGAGGACGTGATCGTGGAGATCGTGCGGCCCGGCACCGGAGACCCCGTGCCCGACGGCGAGGTGGGCGAGGTGGTGGTGACCACGCTCAACCCCGACTACCCCCTGGTGCGCTTCGGCACGGGCGACCTGTCGGCCGTGCTGCCCGGCCCCTGCCCCACCGGCCGCACGAACCGCCGCATCCGCGGCTGGATGGGCCGGGCCGACCAGACCACCAAGGTGCGCGGCATGTTCGTGCACCCCGGCCAGGTGGCCGAGGTGGCGCGGCGCTTCCCGCAGGTGGCGCGCGCGCGCCTCGTCGTGGGCGGTGAGATGGCCAGCGACACCCTGGTGCTGCGCGTGGAGACGTCGGAGACCGCCGGCGGGCTGGCCGACCAGCTGGCGGCTGCGGTGCGCGAGGTCACCAAGCTGCGCGCCGAGGTGGAGATGCTGCCGCCGGGCAGCCTGCCCAACGACGGCCGCGTGATCGAGGATGCGCGCAGCTACCGGTGACCCCGGACGACGCCTGCCGGCGCCTGCCACAGGTGGATTGCATGGAGCTTACACTCACATTTCCATAGCAACATATCCTTGCACTTCAATGGATCCAGCGCAAAAAAACTTAAAACCCTGCATCTCCGGGCCTCAGTGATTACCTTGATGTAGCACCGAAAGCCCATGACTATCATGGCGCCTCTTCACGTAAGGAGCACCATGAAATCACTGTTCAAGACCGCCCTGCTGGCCGCTGCCGCAGCCGCCGCATTCGGCGTCCAGGCACAGCAAGCCTTCCCCTCCAAGGACAAGACGGTGACCATCGTCGTGCCCTTCGCGGCCGGCGGTCCCACCGACCGCGTGGCGCGCGACCTGGCCGAGGCCATGCGCAAGCCGCTGGGCGGGGTGAGCGTGGTGATCGACAACGCCGCCGGCGCCGGCAGCAGCATCGGCACCGCCAAGGTGGCACGCGCGGCACCCGACGGCTACACCCTGCTGCTCAACCATATCGCCATGGCCACGATGCCGGCGCTCTACCGCAAGCTGCCTTTCAACGTGCCCACCGACTTCGAGTACCTGGGCATCGTGAACGACGTGCCCATGACGCTCATCGGCCGCCCCTCGCTGCCGGCCAACAACTACCAGGAGCTCTCCACCTGGATCGGCCAGAACAAGGGCAAGATCAACCTGGGCCACGCCGGCCTGGGCGCCGCCTCGCACCTGTGCGGCCTGCTCTACCAGAACGCCCTCAAGGTCGAGATGACCACCGTCGCCTACAAGGGCACGGCCCCCGCCATCACCGACCTGATCGGCGGCCAGATCGACCTGCTGTGCGACCAGACGACCAACACCACATCGCAGATCGAGGCCAAGAAGGTCAAGGCCTATGCGGTCACCACGGCCAAGCGCCTGACCACGCCGTCGCTCAAGGACCTGCCCACGCTGGCGGAATCCGGCGTGAAGGACTTCCAGGTCACCATCTGGCACGGCCTCTACGCGCCCAAGGGCACGCCCGCCGAAGTGGTCGCCAAGCTGAACGAAGCCCTGAAGGCGGCCCTGAAGGACCCGGACTTCATCAAGAAGCAGGAAGGCCTGGGCGCCGTGGTGGCCTCCGACCAGCGCATCGAGCCGGCCGAGCACAAGAAGTTCGTGCAGGCCGAGATCAACAAGTGGGGCCCGATCATCAAGGCCGCCGGCACCTACGCGGACTGACGCCGCTCCCAGTGCGGCGGGGCGATGCCCCGCCACGGCGACGCCCTGCAGCGCCCCCGCGCCGCAGGGCGTTTTTCTTTCTGGTCAATCCAGCATCTGCCGGACCTTGCAGGCCAGCGCCTCGATCGTGAACGGCTTGGCCATCATGTCCATGCCCGGCCCGAGGAACTCGCTCCGGACGTTCGCCTGGTTGGCGTAGCCGGTGATGAACAGCACCTTCAGGCCGGGGCGGAGCTGGCGGGCCACATCGGCCAGTTGCCTGCCGCTCATGCCCGGCAGGCCCACGTCCGTGATCAGCAGGTCCAGGCCATCGAGCGCCTCCATCACCTCCAGCGCCGAGGGCGCATCGACGGCCTCGTGCGCCACGTACTCCAGGTCTGCCAGCACTTCTCCCAATATGGCCCGCAGGCCCGGCTCGTCCTCGACGAACAGGAGGGTTTCGCCGCGGCCGCACGGCAGGTCGGCAGTGGCCGTCGGCGCGGCGGGCACGGGTGAGGCGCCATCCGCCACGGTGGGCAGGTAAAGGCTCACGGCCGTGCCCTCGCCCACCCGGGAGTCGATCGCCACGTGGCCGCCGGTCTGGCGGGCGAATCCGTAGATCATCGACAGGCCCAGCCCCGTACCCTGCCCGATGGGCTTGGTCGTGAAGAATGGCTCGAACGCCTTCGCGGCCACTTCCGGGGGCATCCCGGTGCCGCTGTCGGTCACGGTCAGCCTGGCATAGCTGCCCGGCTTCAGGTGTGGGTGCTGGTTGAGGTAGAGGCGGTCCAGCACGACGGTGGAAGTCTGGATGGTGAGGCGGCCGCCCTGCTCCATCGCGTCGCGCGCGTTGATGCAGAGATTGAGCAAGGCGTTCTCGAGCTGGTTGCGGTCGCTGCGGACCATGCCGAGCCCGGGTGCCAGCGACAGCACGAGCAGGATGTTCTCGCCCAGCGTGCGCCGCAGCATCTCCTCCATGCCCAGCACGAGCGCGTTGGCATCCACGTGCTGCAGGTCGAGCGTCTGCTTGCGCGAGAACGCCAGCAGGCGGTGGACCAGGGATGCCGCGCGCTGGGCGGCCGTGCCGGCCATCGCGATGTAGCGCTCGGTCCCCTTCGCCTCGGGGACCGCGGCGAGCTTGCGCTGCAGCAGCTGCAGGCTGGACATGATGGTGGCCAGCAGGTTGTTGAAATCGTGCGCGATGCCACCGGTGAGCTGGCCGATGGCTTCCATCTTCTGGCTCTGCCGGAGCTGGTCCTCGACCCTGCGCTGCTCGGTGACGTCGCGCCCCGTGGCATAGAAGCGCTGCTCGAACGGCTGGGCCACCCAGGAGATGACGCGGTAGCTGCCGTCGCGGCAGCGGACCCGGTTCTCGAAGCGCATGGTCGTGCGGCCGTCTTCGAGCCGGCGCAGCTCGGCGATGGTCGGCTCGCGGTCGTCCGGATGCACCAGGTCGAGGAAATGGGTCCGCAGCAGCACCTCCTCGGTCCAGCCGAGCGTCGCCCCCCAGGCGTCGTTGACCGCCAGCAGCCGGCCGTTGACGTCGCAGACGTCCATCAGGTCGGTCGACAGGTGCCAGATCCGGTCACGGTCGGCCGCCTGTTCCGCCACCCGGGCCTTCAGGTTGTCGTTGAGCAGGCCGAGTTCCCGCACGGCATTGTCGCGCTCGCTGTTCAGGCGCTCGTGCTCCGTGCGATCACGCAGGATCTTGACGAACCCCTGCACCCGGCCCGCCTCGTCCTTCAGCGGCGTCATCTCGCCGCTGGCCCAGAAGCGCCGGCCGTCCTTGCGCAGGTGCCAGCGCTCGTCGCTGGCATGGCCCCGGGCAAGCGCCAGGCGCATTTCCGCGCGCGGGGCGTCCTGCGCGTTGTCCTCGGGCGTGAAGAACCGGTCCGGGGGCTGGCCGAGCATTTCCGCCTCGGTCCAGCCGAGCACCGCGCAGGCGCCCTCGTTCCAGCTGGTGACCAGGCCATCGAGCGAGAAGCTGATGATGGCGTAGTCGCGCGCGCTGTCGAGGATCTGGCGGTTGCGGCGCTCCTCGCGGATGCGGCCCTGCTCGGCGAGCACCATGCGGGTGGTCTCGGTCACCACGAGGAAGATGCCCCGCACGCGCCCCTCGTCATCCCAGATCGGGCTGTGGCAGTGCGTGAAATAGGCCTCGCGCGCCGCACTGTCGCGGTCGGGCGTGTAGCGCGCGTCCTCGGTGTAGAAGCTCTCCCCGGCCAGCACCTTCGAGAAGAACGGCTCCAGCTGGCCCCACATCTCGGACCACCAGTCGAAGGCCGGCTCCCCCAGATGCCCCGGGTGCTTGTGGCCCAGGCTCACGGCATAGGCATCGTTGTAGAAGGTGTGCAGACGGTCGCCCCAGTGGACCATCATGGGGAAGCGGGAACTGAGCGTGGTGCGCACCGCCGTCTTGAGTTCGGGCGGCCAGTCCCGCGGATCACCGAGCGCGTGGCGGCTCCAGTCGATGGCGCGCAGCAGTCTGCCGCACTCGCCTCCCGTGGAGGGGAACGGGCTGCGCGGGTCGGTATCGGGGGGAGGGGAAGCGGGCATGGGCGTTCTCGGGACGCAGGGTGGCTCCGGGAATTTCCAGGGATGCGAACGCCGGCGATTCCGGATTTTCTCAAAGAGTGCCGCCGAGCTCCTCGCCGCTGTGCATTCCACACGGCTTCAGGGTTATCCATCTGCCGCCCCGGCAAGGGCCCGCCTACAACGGACGGACGGCTCCGCGCGCCACCGCGCGCGGCCAGCCCCCGATCCCATGGCCGACGAAAGGTCCTTGCCTCATGCCCCTGCAAGACACTGCATCATCCTCCCGCTGCTCGCGCTCTGCCGCCGTCTCCGCCGTGCAGCACGCCTCCGCGCGCCGCCGCGCCATCGCCCTGGGCTGCGCGCTGATCGCGGGCGCCGCGCTCGCCGCCTGGAACGCGCCCGCGCACGCCTACACGTGGCCTTCCAAACCCGTGCGCATCGTCGTGCCCTTCGCCCCGGGCGGCACCACCGACATCCTCGCGCGGGCCGTCGCGCCCGAACTCAGCCGCGCCTTCGGGCAGCAGTTCGTGGTGGACAACCGCGCGGGCGCAGGCGGCAACATCGGCGCGGAGATCGTCGCCAAGTCGCCGGCCGACGGCTACACCCTGCTCATGGGCACCGTGGGCACGCACGGCATCAACCGCGCGCTCTACGGCAGGCTGCCCTACGACCCCATCAAGGACTTCGTGCCGATCACGCTGGTGGCCGCGGTGCCGAACGTGATGGAGGTCAACGCAGAGAAGGCGCGCGCGCAGGGCATCTCGAGCGTGCAGGACTTCATCCGCTACGCCAAGGCCCACCCCGGCCAGCTCAACATGGCCTCCAGCGGCAACGGCACCTCCATCCACCTCGCGGGCGAGCTGTTCAAGAGCATGACCGGCACCTACATGCTGCACATGCCCTACCGCGGCTCGGGCCCGGCCCTGCTGGACATGGTGGGCGGCAACATGGACGTGATGTTCGACAACCTGCCCTCCTCCATGGCGCAGATCAAGGCGGGCAAGCTCAAGGCGCTGGCGGTGACCAGCGCGACCCGCTCGCCGGCGCTGCCGGACGTACCCACCGTGGAAGAGGCCGGCGGCCCGGCGCTCAAGGGCTACGAGGCCAGCTCGTGGTTCGGCCTGCTGGCCCCGGCGGGCACACCGGCCGACATCGTCAACCGCATCCAGCAGGAGACTGCCAAGGCACTGGCTTCGCCCGCGGTGAAGGAGCGCATGCTGGCGCAGGGCGCCATTCCCGGCGGCAACACGCCGGCCGAGTTCGCGCGGCACATCCAGGCCGAGCACGCCAAGTGGGCCCGCGTGGTGCAGGCCTCGGGCGCCAAGGTGGACTGAGCCGCGACGCTACCAGGTGACTTCGCGGCCCTCGGCGGCGCTGCGGCGCAGCATGTCGATGAAGGGGGCTGCGCGCTGGCGCAGGCGCACCGCCTCGGCCGGGTCGCCCCGCTCCTCGCGGCCTTCGGCGGCCGCACCGTCCTGCGCCTCGCCGCTCTCGGCGCGGCGGGCCTCGTCCGCGGCCACCGCGGCCTCCAGCGACTGGATGGCCGCGGGGATCTGCTCGGCCGTGATGATGCCGTGCGCATCGTCGGGGGACTTGCCGATCGCCTGCAGGATCTGGCGGCCGTGGGCCTGCAGCATGATGATGTCGGCCGTGGCCCGGGACTTGAATTTGTAGAGCATGGATCAGGAAGTAGGCAGGTCAGAAGGCGGGGCCGGGTCAGCAGGCGCGCGGCAGCCCCTCGTACATGTAGCCGCGCTGGAAAGGGTAGTCGGACTGCGCGCCCGGCATGGGGCCGGAATCGGTGCGTCCGTCGGGCCGGATGGCGAGCATCTGGTGCAGCGCCATCCATCCGCGCTCGAATCCCATGGCGCTGCCGGCCAGGTACAGGCGGTAGGCGCGCAGTGCCTTGGCCCCGCGATCGGCCCCGGCCTCTTCCGACAGGATGGCCTCGGCCTCGGGGAGGTGCTCCTCCAGCGCGTCCGACCAGGCCCAGAGCGTACGGGCGTAATGGGGACGCAGGTTCTCGGTATCGACCATCTCGAGGCCGGCACCGGCCATGTCGTGCAGCACGGCGCCCACGTGCACCAGTTCGCCGCCGGGAAAGATGTATTTCTCGATGAAGTCGCCCATGCCGGCGCCGAGCTGGTCGTTATCCACGCCGCCCGCGGTGATGCCGTGGTTGAGCAGCAGCCCGCCGGGACGCAGCAGGCCGTGCACGCAGGCGAAATACTCCGGCAGGCGCGCGCGCCCCACGTGCTCGAACATGCCCACGGAGGCGATCCTGTCGAACGGCCGCTGCTCGGTGCGCCGCAGGTCGCGGTAGTCGCACAGCAGCATGCGCACCCGGCCGGACAGGCCCTTCTCCTCGATGAGCCGCGTCACGTGCGCATGCTGGTTTCGCGAAAGCGTGATGCCGGTGCCTTCCACGCCGTAGTGCTCCGCGGCCCAGAGCAGCAGCCCGCCCCAGCCCGCGCCGATGTCCAGGAAGCGGTCGCCGGGCGCGAGGCGGAGCTTGCGGCAGATGTGGTCCAGCTTGGCCTCCTGCGCCCGGGCGAGCGGCATGCCCGCGTCGCGGTAGTAGGCGCAGGAATACACGCGGCGCGGATCGAGCCACAGCGCGTAGAAGCGGTCGGAGAGGTCGTAATGGAACTGGATCTGCCGCGCGTCCCGGCCCAGCGTGTGCAGGCGGTAGGAGCGGATGCGGTGCGCCAGGGCGGCGCCCCAATGGGACGATCCGTGCGCCGGATCGCCCCGCAGCAGGGCACCGGCCGCCGCCATGAGGTCGCGCACGCGCCCTTCCATGGCCACGCGGCCCTCCACGATGGCCGCGCCCACGTCGCCCACCTTGCCCCGCGCGAGGGCGGCGAGCGCCATCGCGTCGCGGAAGCGCAGCACCACGCGCGCGTCGCGCACGCCCAGCCGCTCGCCCCCTGGCAGCTCCAGCGCGAGCCCGACCGGCGAGGCGGCCAGCCGCTCTTCCAGGGCGCGCAGCAGAGGATTCATGGGGGGATTGTTGGGCGGGCGCCGGGCAGCGTCAATGGCAACTGTCTTACAAACCCGGCCGCCAGGAGGCTCCGCGGCGCGTCTATGGCTTAATAGAGGGTTTTCACAGCACGTTCCAGCAGGAGTCTCACACCATGGGCAACAAGATCGTTACCGAAGCCGACCGCAAGCGCACCCCCCAACCGAAGCCGCTGCCCGGCATGTCCCTGCCCACGGGCGGCCGCGGCCAGCGCGTGAGCCTGGAGCGCGGCGTCGCCACGCGCAGCAAGAAGAACCCCGGAAAGCGCTCCAAGAAGGGCGGCTGAGCCCCCTTTTTCCAGCGGCGGCGCCCCGTGCGGCCGCCCCTGCGCCCCGAAGCCCTCCTGCGCGAGGGCTTTTTTGCGTGGGACCGCTCAGCGCGCGGGCCCGGGCACCTGGAACGCGGCGCGCGCGGCCTGGGCCGCCTCGCGCGTGGCGCAGCCCTCGATATGGTCGTTGACCAGGCCCATGGCCTGCATGAAGGCGTACATCGTGGTCGGCCCGACGAAGCCGAAGCCACGCTTCTTCAGGTCCTTCGACAGGGCCACGGCGGCCGGCGCGGTGGTGAGCGACTTCGCGGCCGCCAGCGTGAGCCGCTCCGGGCGCCCCTCGGCGGCGGCCGGCGCGAAGCGCCACACGTAGTGCGCCAGGCTGCCGAATTCGCGCCGCAGCTCCAGCACGCGGCGCGCATTGCGGATGGCCGACTCGATCTTGCCGCGGTGGCGC
This sequence comes from Acidovorax sacchari, assembly GCF_042847045.1. Classification (NCBI taxonomy): domain Bacteria; kingdom Pseudomonadati; phylum Pseudomonadota; class Betaproteobacteria; order Burkholderiales; family Comamonadaceae; genus Acidovorax; species Acidovorax sacchari. The sequence continues at coordinate 793,055 of NZ_AP035783.1, read as the reverse complement.
ACGATGCCGGGGTCGGCCAGCAGGCGCGCCACGTCGGCCTCATCGAAATCCGCCATGCGCTCGGCATCGAAGTTCGCGAAACCCGCGCGGAAGGCTTCGCGCTTGTTGAGGATGGTGATCCAGCTCAGGCCCGCCTGGAAGCCTTCCAGGCAGAGCTTTTCGAACAGGCGCCGGTCGTCGCTCACCGGAAAGCCCCATTCATGGTCGTGGTAGTGGCGGTAGAGCGGCGTGGCGCGGCACCAGAAGCAGCGCGCGGGTTCGGCCGGGCCATCCGCGAACAGCCCTTCGGGCAATGCGGGAGCGGCGGGCGCAATGGGATCGTGGGGCATGGCGCCATTCTAGGGAGGCTGCGGCCGGGAACCGGCCGCCGCTCCGTACACTCCACCGTGCTCCTGCGGGTCGTTTCGCGCCCGTCTCCCTGCCCCATGACTTCCCAGACTCCATCCCCTGTCCGCACTGCGCGCCTCGCGGCCGCCGGCCTCGCAGGCGCCCTACTCGCGGGCTGCGCCCATACCGGCGACACGCTCGGCTACTACTGGCAATCGGTGCGCGGCCACCTGCAGATCATGCGGGCCGCGGAGCCGGTGGACGACTGGATCGCGCGGCCGGACACTGCCGCGCCGCTGCGGGCCCGGCTGGAGCTCGCGCGACAGGCGCGGGCGTTCGCGGTCACCGAACTGCACCTGCCCGACAACGCCAGCTACCGCCGCTATGCCGACCTGGGCCGCCGCGCCGCCGTCTGGAACGTGGTGGCCGCACCGCCCGATTCGCTCACGCTGCACACCTGGTGCTTTCCCATCACGGGCTGTATCGGCTACCGGGGCTACTTCGCGGAAGGCGACGCACGGGCGGAAGCCGCGCGCCTCGCCGCCGACGGGCTGGAGACGGCCGTGTACGGCGTACCCGCCTATTCCACGCTGGGCTACACCAACTGGCTGGGCGGGGATCCGCTGCTCAATACCTTCATCGGCTGGCCCGAGGGGGATTTCGTGCGGCTGCTGTTCCACGAACTGGCCCACCAGGTGGTGTATGCCAACGGTGACACGATGTTCAACGAATCCTTCGCCACGGCGGTGGAGCGGCTCGGCGTGGCCCGCTGGCTCGCCGAGCGGGCCACGCCGCAGGCCCGGGCCGAATACGCGCTGGGTGAGGAACGGCGCGCCGCGTTCCGCGCCCTGGCCCGCGATACGCGCGAGCGGCTGGCGGACCTGTACGCACGGGAAGCGGGTCAGCCCGGGCTGCAGGAACACAAGCGCGAGGCGATGAAGCAGTTTCGCGCCCGGTACGCCGGGTTGCGTGCCGGCTGGCTGGCGCAGGGCACGCAGCCCGCGCAGGTCGCGGGCTATGACCGCTGGGTGGCCGAAGCCAACAACGCGGCCTTCGGGGCGCAGGCGGCCTATGACGACCTCGTGCCCGCCTTCGAGGCGCTGTTCCGGCGGGAGGGAGGCGACTGGCCGCGGTTCTACCAGGCCGTGCGCCGGCTGGCCGCGCAGCCGCCGGACGGGCGGCTGCGGGAACTGCGCGCCGCGCTGCCGGCGCCCGGGAACGCCGCGCCCGCGCCGGCCGCGGATTGAAGCGGCGCCCGGCGGGGGCGCGGCGCCGGTCTCAGCTCAGGGACTCGATCAGATCGATGTACTGCTGCTTCGCGGCGTCGCCGGCCGTGCCCTTGAGCCTGGTCCAGGCGTCCCACTTGGCGCGGCCCACGACGTCGGAGAAGCCGGGGCGGGCCTCCGCGTTGTCGCCCGCGGTGGCCTGCTTGTAGAGCGCGTAGATCTTGAGCAGCGTCGGGTTGTCGGGGCGCTCGCTGAGGTTCTTGGACTGGGCCACGGCGGCTTCGAAGGCGGCGTTCAGGTCGGACATGGGAAAGCGTGTCTCCGGGAGGGATGGGGATGGCCGGGCCGGCAGACCCGGGCGCGGCGCTCTGCCGTGCCTGCCTATCTTAGGACCATCCCGCTCACGGTCTTCTGATTGCCGCCTGTCTGGGCGTGGCGACGCTGCCCCGTGCAGACAAGACGCGGCAAGGACGCCGGAAGGGTGGCGCCAGCCGCTCTCAGAATACCTTGAGCACGCGCAGCGTGGCGCGCACATCCTCCTTGAAGCCGGCCCGGACCTTGATGTCGCGCTGCACCAGCCCCTGGATCTGCAGCGTGGGGGTGACGAACTTCGAGACCTCCAGGCGGAGCTGGTCCGCGCGGGTGGCCTGGCCGGTGTCGACGCCATCGAGGCGCTGCCTGCCGCCCCGCAGGCCGGAATAGCCGGCGGAGAAAGTCCAGGAGGCGTCGGACGGCGGCGTGTAGGTCAGCCAGGCCTGCACCTGGTAGCTGTTCTGCTGGCGCAGCCGGCTGGAGCCGGCGCCGGCTTCGTCGTTCGTGCCGTACCACATCACATCGGCGGACAACTGGCTGCCGAAGCCCGCGCCGAGCTGGTGCGTGCCGCCGACCTGGAGGTTGGCCTTCCAGCGGTTTTCGCCGAGATTGAGCGTGCGGCCGGCGCGGTAGCTGCCTGCGGGCACGAACAGGTAGGGCACGACGGCGAAGGTGGTGCCGGGCTGGTTCACGAGCCAGACGGGTGCCGCGAGGATGGGGTCGCCCGTACCGCTGGCCGATTCCAGTGGCACACCGCCCAGCGAGCCATCGTACAGGCGGCCGTAGGGCAGCAGCACCTGGGGCGCGAACGCGAAGCCGCCGAGGTCCATGTAGCGGACGTAGCGGAAGATGCCCACGGTGGATTTCAACCCCGTGCCCTCGCGCAGCGCGCTGCCGCTGCTGGTCCAGAAGCTGTCGCGATCGGTGTGCGTCAGGTAGCCGAGGACGGCATTCGTGCCGGCGGGCGCGGGGATCAGGTCCTGGGAGTTGAGGTCCACGGCGTAGGCGTAGCCGGCCAGCAGCCAGACGGCGGCGGCCAGGGCCGCTTCGCGGGTGCAGCGGCGAAGCGCGGGGAAGTGTTCTGTGATGGTCAGCATGGGGATGGTTCCTGTTCTTGCGTTGCGGTCTTGGAGCCTGCGGCCTAGGTGTGCGGCGCCGTGGCGGCGGCGTCGAAGTCGTGCGCGCCCGCCAGCGCGGTCCAGTGATCGGGCCCGGCCTCGATTTCGCCGAGGGCGAGCAGGCAGGCATCGAGTTCGTCGCGCAGCCGATCCCAGTCGATCTCTTGCCCGATGAACACGATCTCCTGGCGGCAGTCGCCGACGTGCTCGTCCCATTTTTCGAGGATGCCCTGGCGGCGGTATGCGTCCTGCGGCCAGTCGGGCTGGGCGATGAAGCGCCACCACCGGCCTGCGCGGCCCCACTGGAAGCGGCCGCCGGTCTGCACCAGCATGCCGATGTCCTGGTAGTGGTTGGCCGTCCAGAGGTAGCCTTTGCTGCGCAGCAGCCGGCCGTTGCTCCAGGGCTGCCGCAGCCAGGCCAGCAGGCGCCCGGGGTGGAACGGCGTGCGCGCGCGGTAGACCCAGGATGCGATGCCGTAGGTGTCGGACTCGGGCGTGCGCTCGTCGTCGGCGGCCATGCGCTGCATCCAGCCCGGCGAGCGCACCAGGCTCGGCAGGTCGAAGAGGCGGGTGTCCAGCACCTGGGCGAGGTCGACGCGGCCTTGCACCATCGGCAGGATCCGCGCCGACGGATTGAGCCGCGCCAGCAGCGCCTCGAGTTCGGCGAAGCGTGCCTCGCCGATGACATCCAGCCGGCTGACCAGGATCACGTTGGCGTACTCGACCTGCTCGATCAGCAGGTCGGAGAGCCTGCGCGGCGGCGTGCCGTCGCTGCCCTGCGCCTCGACCGGCGTATGCGAGGCCAGCTGCTGCTCGAAGGTCTCGCCGTCGACCACCGTCACCAGCGTGTCCAGCCGCGCCAGCTCGCTCAGGCTGAAGCCGGCGCTGTCGAGGAAGGCGAAGGTCTCGGCCACCGGCATCGGCTCGGAGATGCCCGTGGATTCGATCAGCAGGTAGTCGAAGCGCTGCGAGCGGGCCAGCGCGCTGACCTGCTCCAGCAGGTCGGCACGCAGCGTGCAGCAGATGCAGCCGTTGCTCATCTCGACCAGTTCGTCGCTGCCGCGGTGCAGCTCCACGCTGCGCCGCACGTCCTCGGCATCGATGTTGACCTCGCTCATGTCGTTGACGATGACGGCGACCCGCATGCCGGCGCGGTTGCGCAGGATGTGGTTGAGCAGCGTGGTCTTGCCCGCGCCGAGGAAGCCGGAGAGCACGGTCACCGGGATCCGGGGCGGCGCCCCGGGCGGCGACGGGGGCGCCGCCATCGTCATGCTGCGACGCTTTCTTCGACCGGGCGGGCCGCGGACTGGCCGGCCACCGGCGCCTGGGCGACCTTGTCGAGGTAGCCTTCGAACAGGTCGACCACGACGAAGCCTTCGTCACAGGCATCGCCCCAGACGTCGCGGTTGCTGAACTGCACGTGGTAGGTCGGCTGGATCGCGGCGCTTTTGTCGCCATGGCCAATGGCGTCGGGGAAGGGCCACTTCTCGGTCGTGCGGTGCAGGACCACGCCCTGCTTGCCGCGCACGTAGCCGGGCGCACGGATATGGCCGGCCACGTATTCGTCGCGCACCACCACGCGGTCGCCGACCTCGAAAGGCGCGCGGCCGGCTATGGCCGCCCGGCCCCCGGAGCGGGCCGGCGCGGCGAGCTTGAAGTGCGAGCCCAGCGCCGCGTCGAGTTCCGCCTGCGTGAGCACGCCCAGCTCGACCATCAGCGAGGCCGTGGCGATCACGTAGCGCTCGTAGTACTGGGTGCCCGCCTGCTGGCGGAACTCGATGCGCTCGACCGCGTGGCGCACTTCGTCGACGCTGTAGAGCTTCATGTGGTCGGCGCCGAGGAACATCAGGGTGTAGGCCAGGTGCTCCCAGTCCTGCTTGAACACGGGCTTGTAGCTCAGGGTGTTGATGGCGTGGGGAATCCGGCCGAAGCCCTGGACTCCGCCGAGATCGTGAAAACCGTCCATGATCGAATCTCCGAAAAAAGGGGAAGAAGGTGGGGGGAGAAAGGGAGTGCGGCGGCTCAGCCCACGCGGGGCAGCGCCACGCCGATGAGCACGTCCTTGGTGACGAGCGACTGGAGCCGTTCCTCGCTCCAGCCCTCGGTGCCGGCGGGCCGCATCGGCAGCACGAGGTAGCGGGTTTCTGCGGAGGTGTCCCAGACCTTGACGGTCATATCCTCGGGCAGCTCGGTGCCGAGTTCGCGCAGCACCGTGCGGCCTTCGCGGACCAGGCGGGCACGGAATTCGAAGCCCTTGTACCACTCGGGCGGCAGGCCCAGCACCGGCCAGTTGGTGCACGAGCACAGGCTGCACACGATGACGTTCTTCACCGTGGGCGTGTCCTCCAGCGCCACGATGTATTCGCCCTGAGGGCCGGTGTAGCCGAACTGCCCGCAGGCGGCGGTGCCGTCGCGGAGCAGCAGCGCGCGGTAGGCCGGATCGGTCCAGGCCTTGGCCACGACCCGGGCGCCGTTGGCCGGGTCGAACTTGTTCGCCAGCAGGTCGGTCAGGCCTTCGATGTAGCCGTCCGGAATGAGGTTCTTGTCCTTGAGAACCTTGAACAGCGCCCAGGCCCGTTCGCCGGGCGTGGAAGTCTGGACGGGAGCGGTAGCGACGGAAGCATTCATGGGGAGACTCCTTGTGTTGCAAACGAGAAGGGGAAGCGCTTGGCGGGGACGACGGGGCCGGGGCGGCGCGTCAGAGCTGCCGCCAGTCGGCGCTCGCCTCGAAGGCGGCGGCGGCCTGGTAGATCGTGCTTTCGGCGTAGTGGCGGCCGACCAGCATCAGCCCCACTGGCAGGCCGTCGACCGTGCCGCAGGGGATGGACATGGCCGGGTGTCCGGTGATGTCGAGCGGGGCCGTATTGCCGATCATCTCGAAGGCGCGGCCCACGTATTCGGCCAGCGGCGCTCCGGGCTCGGGCAGCTTCTGCGCGACGATCGGCACGGTGGGCATCAGCAGCAGGTCGTAGTCGGCGAGCGCCCGGTCGTAGCCTGCGCGTGCGCGGCGGGCGATGTTCTGCGCCTTGGCGTAGTAGCGCCCGTGGTAGCGCTCCAGGCCGTACTGGCCGACGAACATGCACAGCTTGAGCGTGGCCGAGAGGGCATCGGCGCCATCGCGCCAACCGGCGTGCCGGTCCAGCAGGCCGACGTCGTAGAGGCCTTTCCAGCCGAAGCCCATGCCGTTGCCGTGCATCATCTGCGCGGTGAGGCCTTCACAGCCGATGGGCTGCCACAGCGCCCCGGCCAGGCCGTGCTCGGGCACCGAGACCTCGCCGACGGTGGCCCCGAGCCCTTCCAGCCGCGCCCCGGCCTCGCGCACCTTGCCGGCCACGCGCGGGTCCTGGTTGGCGAGCCCGAAGCCCTCGGCGAGGATGCCGATGCGAAGCCCCCCGGCGCCGCGCCCCAGGGCGCGTGTGTAGTCCTCGGCCGGCGGCGCGTACTGGCGGGGATCGAGCCCGTCGCTGCCGGCGATGACGCCGAGCATCAAGGCGTTGTCGCGCACGTTGGCGGTGATCGGGCCGATATGGTCCACGGTGGCCTCGATCGGCATGACGCCGGTATAGGGCACCAGGCCGTGGGTCGGCTTCATGCCGTAGGTGCCGCAGAAGGCCGAGGGAATGCGGATCGAGCCGCCCTGGTCGCCGCCGATGGCCAAGTGGGCCGCGCCAGAAGCCACCAGCGCGGCACTGCCGGACGACGAGCCGCCCGACGAATAGCCATGCCGATGCGGGTTGTGCACGGGTGCAGGGTCGGACGTGTGGCTGCCGCCGGACAGGCAGAAGTGCTCGCAGGTGGCCTTGCCGAGGATGGTGGCACCGGCGTCCAGCAGCCGGGTGGCCACGGTGGCGTCGTAGGCCGGCACGAAGCCTTCGAGGGTCGAGGAGCCGTTCACCATCGGCACGCCGGCCAGCGCGATGTTGTCCTTGAGCACGACCGTGCGGCCGGCCAGCGGGCCTTCGGCCGCGCCGCGCACCTCGGCCTTGCAAGCCCAGGCGTTGAGGGGGTTCTCGTCGCCGCTCGGGCGGTGGCCGCCCTCGCGCGGATAGCGCACGGCGGGGATCTCGTCGGGCAGGCCGTCGATGAGGTCGTAGGCGTCGAAACTCGGCTGCATCAGCGCGAGGTATTCGGTGGCCTGTTGCGGCGTCAGGTGCATGTGCAGCCGGGCGGCGAGGGCCTGGAGCTGTTCGGGGTTCGGGCGTTCAATGGGCATTGCGGGGTCCTGTGGGCTGGGGGCTGCGCAGGCGGTTCAGTTCTGCGCGGCAGCGCTGGCCGCACCGCCTCGGGCCGGCCAGTGGACGCCCACGCTCTTCATGCCCTTGGACACGTCCATCTCGGGGTGGGCGAGCACCACGTCGCGGTACGAGGGGCTGCCGATGACGGCCGGCTTGAACTTGACGATGAAGGCGCTGACTTCCTCGCGGATGTCCTGCGGCACGCCGAAGTTCTCGTAGCACTCGTCGATGCACTCGATGACGGCCTGCCAGTGCACTTCGGTCAGGCCCATGCCGCGGTGCGCGGTCACCATGTCGCGGCCGCGGTACACCGTGTTGCCTCCCCAGTGCTGGCACAGGAAGTCGACGAAGTTGATGTGCTCCTTCTGGAAGGTCGACTCCGACATGTGGCTCCAGATATGGCCGATGGCGGGGTGCTTCATGCACACCCTCAGGATCTCGCCGGCGAACTTGTGGATGGCGTCGTAGCCGCCGAGGCGCTCGTAGAGCGAAGGCTTTTCCTGCGTGGCGCTTTGTGGGTCAGTCATGGGGTTCTCCATATCAGGGGTTGGCGGTGGCTCTTGCGGGGCCGCACGGCAGCTGCGGCCCTTGCGCTGGCGGACCCGGGCGGCGGCCCCGGGGAGGGCCGTGCGGTACCGTGCCGCTGCGGAGCCCATTGTTCGCAAGCCGACCTGGCCGCACTTGGTTCAGAAGGACATTCGCTTGTCCGGCGCGGACAGGTGTGCGCGCCGTCCGCCCGGGCTGCGGTGCGCCCCCAGGGTGGTGCATGGCATCCGATGAATACACCGGATTGGTGCGCTGGCAGGGCGGGAATCCGCCGTGGCTGCGGGCCTCGCTGGCACGCTGTCCCGCATCCACGCGGTGGCCTGCGGGCATGTCGCTTGCTTGATTGAATTCCCACGCGCCGCTCTGCTCTCCGCACGCCGCAACGAGGTTCATGCCATGACTCATCAATACGCCACCACCGTCGTAGCCCCCTCGCGCCGCTTCGAGTACTGGAACGAAGTGGTGTGCCGCCATTGCATTCCGGCTGCCAGCCAGCCGCTGGAGGACACGGATTTCGATGCGCGGCTGGACGTCCATCCCGTGGGAACGCTCGACATCTGCTCGCTCTCCGCCCCGATGCACTACTGGGAGCGCACCTCCTCGCACCTGCGCACCGGACCCGACGACGACCTGTGGCTGGGCTTCAGCCACGATGGCCATGGCCTGCTCGAGCAAGGCGACCGGCAGGCCGTGCTGGACCGTGACCGGCTGTTCCTCTACGACGCCTCGCAAGCCTTCCGCTTCAGCCTGGGCGGCAGCAACCATCTGATACGCATCCCGCGCCATCTGCTGAGCGCTCGGCTGCCCGGCGTCGAGCACATGACCGCCACCGTGCTCGACGATCAGCGCCCCGGCGTCATCCCGCTGCGCGAGATGCTGCGACAGGCCGCCGCCGGGTCGGCCTGCCTGGAGGACGCGGCGGTCTCCGGCCGGTTCTCGCAGACGCTGATCGACCTGCTCGTGCTCAGCCTCGAGCTGCAGGATCTCAGTGTCGTCCAGGCCGAGCGGGACCTCTACGCCCGGGTCATGAACCACATCCGCCGCCACCTCACCGACCAGGAACTCGGCCTGGACAGCATCGCGCGGGCCCACCACGTGTCCACGCGCACCGTGACGCGCGCCTTCGCGCGCCACCACAAGACGCTGATGCAGGTCATCCGGCAGGAACGCCTGCAGGCCTGCCGCACGGCCATCGAACGGGGGCATGTGCGCAGCGTCTCGCAGGCGGCGCTGGACTTCGGGTTCTCGGATTTCTCACACTTCAGCCACGCTTTTCGCAACGAATTCGGCGTGCCGGCGCGGGAGTTGCTGATGCGCCGGCAGTCCGTGGAACTGAAGAGCCGCTAGGTCCGGGCCGAGGCGCCCGGGCATCAATCAGTGGGCGGCCGGCCTCACAGACCCGCGGTCGGCGCGGCGGGCGGGGGAAGCGCGGCAGCGGGCCTGCCCTTCAGATGGAACACCTCCACGGCACGCACCAGCTCGGCCGCCTGGCTGCTCAGGCTGCTGGCCGCCGCGGCCATCTGCTCCACCAGGGCGGCGTTCTGCTGCGTGGCCTGGTCCACGTGGGTGATGGCTTCGGCGATCTGGTCCACGCCCTGGCTCTGCTCGGCGCTGGAGGCGCTGATCTCGCCCATCAGGTCGGTGGCGCGGCGGATCGAGGCGACCACCTCCGTCATGGTGGCCCCCGCCCGGTCCACCAGCTCGCTGCCGCGGCCCACGCGCTCGACGCTGCCGGTGATGAGCGCCTTGATCTCCCTGGCCGCCGTGGCGCTGCGCTGCGCGAGGGTGCGTACCTCGGCCGCCACCACGGCGAATCCCCGGCCCTGCTCCCCGGCGCGCGCGGCCTCCACCGCCGCGTTCAGCGCGAGGATGTTGGTCTGGAAGGCGATGCCGTCGATCACGCCGATGATGTCGCCGATCTGCCGGCTGCTGTCCTGGATCTCCTTCATGGTGTCCACCACCTGCGCGACGACGGTGCCGCCATCGGCCGCCACGCTGGAGGCTGCCTGGGCCAGTTCGTTGGCGCGGCGCGCGCTGTCGGAGTTGCGGCGCACCGTAGAGCCGAGTTCTTCCATGGACGCGGCGGTCTGCTCCAGCGCCGAGGCCTGCCGCTCGGTGCGGGCGGACAGGTCGTGGTTGCCCGCCGCGATCTCGCGGCTGGCGGAGGACACGTTCTCCGAACTCGACCGCACCGTGGTCACCACGGCCGCGAGCCGGTCGCGCATCGAGGCCAGGCCGGCCATCACGCTGTCGCCGTCCCGCGCGCGCACCGGCACGTCCACGGCCAGGTCGCCCCCCGCAACGGCCAATGCCACGCGCTTGAGGTCGGGCGGGTCCGCGCCCAGCTGGCGCACCACGGATCGCAGGTACCAGCTCAGCCCGGCGAGGCAGGCCACCACGATCAGCACCGCGATCGTGGCGAGGTTGCGGTCGGTCCTGGCCAGTTCCTGCACGTCGTTGATGCGCGCGGACAGGCGTTCGCCCTGGCGCTGTTTTTCCTTCCCGAGCGGCTCCAGCAGGCGGTTGCGCGCGGGAATGGTGCGGTCCACGAGCATGGCGAACGCATCCTCCTTGCGGCCGGCCTGGATGAGCTGGATGTTGTCGGTGCCGGTGGCCCAGAACTCATCCATGAGCGCGGGCAAGGGCGCGTATGCCTGGCGGCCGTCGTCGGAGATCATGTTCTCCCCGAACTCCTTCAGCGTCTTCTGCAGCAGGGTGCGTTTTGCCGCGATGTCCGCCAGGGTGGCGTTGAGTTCTTCGGGCGTGCGCGAGAGGATGGCGTGCCGCAGCTGCAGCGAGGCCCGCGTGACGTTCAGCTCCAGCTCTGCGATACGCTGGAGCTGTGGAACGTTGTAGGCGCGGACGATCTCGGCATCGCTGCTGAGCCGCTCCATCATGGTCCAGATCGATACGGCCACTATCGCCAGCAGCACGAAGATGAGCGCGTTGATCGCCGCCAGACGTCGCGCCATTGTCCAGCCGCCCCTTGCCTGCCCTGCCATGGATGCTCCTCCCGTCACGGTGAACGGCCGTGTGGTGTTCCGGAGCGCCCTCTCCCGCCCCGGTCACTGCCGATGTGGTTGGTGTATGGACATTGTTTGCAGGAATTCGCAAAAAAACCAGGGGGCACGCACGCCGTGGCGGCAGGCGCGTCACGAAAATCGCTGCAGGCCGTCCGCGGCCTGCCACAGCGCCTCGCGCGCCTGCTCGACAATGCGCGCCTTCCACGCGGGCGTGTCGCCATAGAACGCGGCCAGTACCTGCTGCCGGATCACCTCCGCCTGGCCGGCGGATGCCTCGGGATGCAGGTGCAGCCAGTGGTCGGCGCGCAGGGCCTGCAGCACCTCCAGGAGGGGAACGGTGCCGTATTCGAGCGCGATGCCGGTCATCTCGGCCTGCGGGCACTCTTCGTACACGCTGTTCCACATGAGCCCGGTGAGGAAGGCGGAGCTCGCCGAGCCGTCGTAGATCGACGTGACCGGCGTCGCGCCATCCCCGCCCCACCAGGCCCGCGCACGCGCGATGGCGGCGGCATCGTTGCGGCCTGCGTAGATGCGCTCGCCATGGCCGCTCGGCCCGAGGCCGGTGTGCAGGTCGATCCAGGCGATGTGCCGCGCCGCGGCGCCGTGCGCGCGCAGCACGTGCCGCAGGGTGAGGTTGCTCCAGGTGGGTGCGGTGCCGCCGAAGAACAGCCCCTGCGGGAACTCGTGCTGCCCCCTGGTGATCGCGGCCTGCCACGCCGCTTCCCCGCGCTCGGCGATGAACGCGGCCACGGCGCGCTCGTTCTCCGGCGACGGAGGCCACCGGGCCGGCAGCAGCAGCGGCGCGACATCGCGGTAGGCCTCGTTGACCGGCAGGGGCCGGCTGAAATCCAGGAAATTGCGGTTCAGGTCCACGTTCTCGTGCGTGGCGCGGCGCATGTGCGAGAAGCCGTGCGGGTTCAGCCCGTGGATGTAGAGCACCGCCAGCCCCGCATCGCGGGCCCGCGCGCGCCACGCCGCGTCGTGCAGCGCGAACACCTGCACCCCGCTGCCGCAATGGCCTTCCACGCCGTGGCAGGCGCTGCTCAGGATGAGCAGGCGGTGCGCATCGGCAGGGCCGTCGCGCACCACGTCCATCGCCAGCGCCTCGCCTTCGCGGCCCGGCAGCGGGTGCGGATGCGACTCCACCGCGAGGCCGGCCGCGGCCGCCGCATCGAGGAACTGCGCGCGGGCCTGCGCATAGGTGGAGGAAAACGCGTGCGCGGGGGCAATCATCCTGGGAGATTCCTGGGGAAATACGTCGGACGGGGGAGGTGGCAGAAGCCCGGAGCGCGGGCCTGCCCGCAGCAGCCCCAACAGCAGGGGCCGGGCCGGCAAGGGAGGCGGGCCCGAAAAAAAGCGCCACGGCCCGGCATGCAGGCCGCGGCGCGCGCGGCGTCAGGCGGCGGGACGCGGCGCCACCAGCCACTGCTGCGCCAGCTCGACCCAGTAGGTGGCACCCAGCGGCAGCAGGTCGTCGTTGAAGTCGTAGCTCGGGTTGTGCAGCGTGCAGGGGCCGCCGCCATGGCCCATCTCGCGGTGCGAGCCTTCGCCGTTGCCGATGAAGCAGTAGGCGCCGGGCCTGGCCTGCAGCATGAACGCGAAATCCTCCGCGCCCATGGTGGGCTCCTGCGGGGAGACGTGCTCCGCGCCCACGATGCCCTCCATCACGCGGCGCGCGAACGCGGCCTCGGCCGGCGAATTCACCGTGGGCGGATAGTTGCGGTGGAACTCGAACTCGCACGTGGCGTCGTGGGCGGCGCAGGTGTGCTCGGCCACCTGCTTCATGCGTTGCTCGATCATGTCCAGCACTTCCAGCGTGAAGGTGCGCACCGTGCCCTGCAGCTCGCAGCTGTCGGGCACCACGTTGGTGGCCTCGCCGGTGTGGATCATGGTGACCGAGATCACGCCGGCATCGACCGGTTTCTTGTTGCGGCTGATGATGTTCTGGAAGGCCTGCACCATCTGGCAGGCCACGGGCACGGGGTCGATGCCCATGTGCGGCATGGCGGCGTGGCTGCCCTTGCCGCGGATGACGATCCTGAACTCGTTGGACGAGGCCATGACCGGGCCGGGGCTGACCGCGAACTGGCCGGCGCGCATGCCGGGCCAGTTGTGCATGCCGAACACGGCCTCCATCGGAAACTGGGTGAAGAGCCCGTCTTCGATCATCACGCGCGCGCCGCCGCCGCCCTCTTCCGCCGGCTGGAAGATCAGATAGACGGTGCCGTCGAAGTCACGGTGCTTAGCGAAATGCTGGGCCGCGCCGAGCAGCATGGCCGTGTGGCCGTCGTGGCCGCAGGCGTGCATCTTGCCGGGGTGGGTGCTGGCATGCGAGAAGGTGTTGAATTCGGTGATGGGCAGCGCGTCCATGTCGGCCCGCAGGCCCACCGCGCGGCCCGAGGCACCGCCGTCGCGGCCGTGCACGATGCCCACCACGCCTGTCTTGCCCAGGCCGCGGTGGACCGGGATGCCCCATTCGGCGAGCCTGGCGGCCACGATGTCGGCCGTGCGCACTTCTTCGAAGCACAGCTCGGGATGCGCGTGGATGTCCCTGCGCACGGCGGCGATGGCGGCCGCCTCGGTGACGATGGAGTCGATGAGTTTCATAATGGATGCTTCCTTGGTCCGGAGAGTCTAGCCCTGCCTCCGCACGCGCACCAGACAGGGTTATTCCACACCCCACGATGCTGTCCGAACACGCCCTCTCGCTCGCCCAGGCCCTGGTGCGCATGAACACCGTGAGCCACCGCTCCAACCTGGAGCTCATCGATTTCATCCGTACGGAACTGGATCGCCTCGGCGTGAAGTGCCGGCTGACCTACGACGCAAGCAAGACCAAGGCCAATCTGTTCGCCACCCTGGGCGAGGGCAAGCCCGCGGGCATCATCCTCTCGGGCCACACCGACACCGTGCCCTGGGACGGCCAGGACTGGAGCGTGGACCCGCTCTCGGCCACCGTGCAAGGCGGCCGGCTCTACGGCCGGGGCAGCGCCGACATGAAGGCCTTCATCGCCATCGCGCTGTCGCAGGCGCGCCAGTTCCTGGAAAGCGACGCGCCCTTCGCCATCCACTACGCCTTCAGCTACGACGAGGAAGTGGGCTGCTTCGGCGCCCGCGAGCTCATCGCCGACCTGCGCGATGCCGGCGTGCGGCCGCTCGCCTGCATCGTGGGCGAACCCACCGACATGGTGCCGGCCATCGCGCACAAGGGGGTGTACCGCTACCGCTGCTGCGTGCGCGGCAAGGAGGCGCACTCCTCGCTCACGCCGCATTCGGTGAACGCGATCGAGATGGCCGCGCGCGTGGTCGGCCGCGTGCGCGACATGGCCGAGGGCTTCGAGCGCGAGGAGCCGCGCTTCGACGGCTTCGACGTGCCCTTCTCCACCGCCAGCGTGGGCCAGTTCCATGGCGGCATCGCCGACAACGTGGTGCCGCGCGACGCGGAGTTCCGCTACGAATTCCGCGACCTGCCCACGGCCGACGCGGCCCGCATGCAGGCCGAGGTCGTGGCCTATGCGCGCTCGCTGGAGCCCGCGATGCAGGCCGTGGCGCCGCAGACGGGCATCACCTTCGACACCATCTGCGAGATCCCGAGCTTCCTGGGCAGCGCGCAGGACCCCGTCACGCGCCTGGCGCAGCGCCTCGCGGGCGAGGCCGGCACCACGCTGGTCGCCTTCGGCACCGAGGCCGGCCTTTTCAAGAACGCCGGCATCTCCACCGTGGTCTGCGGCCCGGGCAGCATCCGCCAGGCCCACCAGCCCGACGAGTACGTGAGCCTGGAGCAGCTCGCCCGCTGCGAGGCGTTCATGCACGGGCTGGCGCAGACGCGGGAATTCGAGGGCCTCTGAGAAGGCCTCAGACCATCACCCGGCCGTCTCCGGTCAGCATCGACATCTCGACGAAGCGCGAGCCCGCGTGGCTGCTGCTGCTGAGGCTGATCGGATAGCCCGAGACCGTCGCGGTGCCGATGGCTTCCAGGCCGGCGACGAGGGACTCCCGCGTGGGCTTGCCACCGCCCTGGCGCAGGCCTTCGGCGAACACCCGGGCGGCCACGAAGCCTTCCATGCTCGAATAGTTGGCCTGCACCTTCCCGCCGCCCTTCCTGATCGCGTCCTGGAACTCCCGGGCGATCTGCCGCGTCGTCTGGTAGGGCGAGGGCATCACCTGCGAGACGACCACGCCGGCGCCGTCCCGGCCCAGCGCGTCGGCCAGGGCCTGCGTGCCCACGAAGGAGAGGTTGTAGAAGGTGCCGCCATAGCCCGCCTTGCGCGCCGCGCGCACGAAGGCGGCGCTCGCCGCGTAGGTGGTGACCATCACGATGGACTCCGGGCGGGCGGCCACGAGCTTCGCGACGGCCGGGGCCACGTCCACCGAATTGCGGGGCACGGTCGCCGTGGCGTGCGGCTTGAGCTGGTCCTGCGCCAGGGCCAGGGTGACGCCGTCCAGCCCGGCCTTGCCGTAGGCGTCGTCCTGGTGGAACACCGCGATCCTGCGCAGCCCCAGGTGGGTGAGCTGCCGCACGATCACGGCCGTCTCGTCGTTGTAGGACGCCCGGACGTGGAAGATCAGGCGGTTGAACGGCTGGCGCAGCGCCTCCGCCCCGGTGAAGGGCCCGAAGAAGGGCACCCTGGCCTGGTTGAACAGCGGCAGCGCCGCGAGGCTGGTGGGCGTGCCCACGTAGCCGAAGAGGGCCAGCACGTCCTGCTCGATGAACTTGCGGGTGTTGGCCGCGCACCGGTCGGGCTCGTAGCCGTCGTCCAGGGTGCGCAGCTCCACCGGCCTCCGGCCGATGCCGCCCTGGGCGTTGAGCGCGTCGAAATACAGCTTCGCGCCCGCGTGGAACTGCACGCCCAGCTGGGCGGACGGCCCGGAGAACGGCGCCGACTGGCCGAGCACGATGGGCCCCTCGGACTGCGCGCGCGCCGGGCCGAACCCGGCGACCGCGGCCATGCCCAGGCCGATGGAAAACCGCCTGCGCCCCAGAACTGCCTGCTTCATGGTGAAATCCCCCCTCGGGGCGCGACAGCCGGCTTGCGGCAGATCCGGCCCCGATGTTGTTGAAACCCTGGAAAGACCGCGCAGCGCCTGCCCAGTCCGCCTGCGCGCGCAGTGTATCGCCCCGCCCCGCACGTTGCCCACGATGGAAACCATTTCGCACATTCCCGCGCCGTCCGGCGCGCCCCTGCAGGTGCGCGGCGCCTGCCCCCACGACTGCCCCGATACCTGCGCCCTGGTCACCACCGTGGAGAACGGCGTGGCAGTGCGGGTGCAGGGCAATCCGGCCCATGGCCACACCGACGGCGTGCTCTGCGCCAAGGTGTCGCGCTACGCCGATCGCACGAACCACCCCGACCGCATCCTGACGCCGCTGCGCCGCGTCGGCCCCAAGGGCAGCGGGCAGTTCGAGCCCGTGGGCTGGGACGAGGCACTGGCGGATATCGCCGCGCGCCTGTCCGCCATCGCCGCGCGCGACCCGCAGGCCATCCTGCCCTACAGCTATGCCGGCACGATGGGGCTGGTGCAGGGCGAGAGCATGGACCGGCGGTTCTTCCACCGCCTGGGCGCCTCGCTGCTGGGGCGCACCATCTGCGCCGCGGCCGGCGGCGAAGGCCTGAACCAGACGCTGGGCGGCAAGGTGGGCATGAAGGTGGAGCATTTCGCCGAGTCGCAGCTGATCCTCATCTGGGGCAGCAACTCCATCGGCAGCAACCTGCACTTCTGGCGCTATGCGCAGCAGGCCAAGCGCGCGGGCGCCCGGCTGGTGTGCATCGACCCGCGCAGGACCGAGACGGCCGACAAGTGCCACGAGCACCTGCAGCTGCTGCCCGGCACCGACGCCGCGCTGGCGCTCGCGCTGATGCACGAGCTGATCGCGAACGACTGGCTGGACCATGACTACATCGCGCGCCACACGGTGGGCTGGGAGGGCCTGCGCGAGCGTGCGCTGGCCTGGCCGCCCGAGCGCGCGGCGGCGGTGTGCGGGCTGCCGGTGGAACAGATCCGGCAACTGGCGCGCGACTACGGCACCGCGCGGCCGGCGGCCATCCGCCTCAACTACGGCATGCAGCGCGCACGCGGCGGCGGCAATGCCACGCGCGCCGTGGCCTGCCTGCCCGCGCTCGTGGGCGCGTGGCGGCACCGGGCGGGCGGGCTGCTGCTGTCGAGTTCAGGCCAGTTCCCGGTGCAGCGGCAGGCGCTGCACCGGCCGGACCTGCTGCCCGGCGGCCGGATGCCGCGCACGGTGAACATGTCCACCATCGGCGACGACCTGTTGCGCGATGCGTCCGCCGGGTTCGGCCCGCGCATCGAGGCGCTGGTGGTCTACAACAGCAACCCCGTGGCCGTCGCGCCGGATTCGACGAAGGTCGTGCGCGGCTTCGCGCGGGACGACCTGTTCACCGTGGTGCTGGAGCATTTCCAGACCGACACGGCCGATTACGCGGACTACGTGCTGCCCGCCACCACGCAGCTGGAGCACTGGGACGTGCACGTGGCCTATGGCCACACCGACGTGCTGCTGAACCGCCCGGCCGTGGCACCGATCGGCCAGTCCAGGCCCAACACCCAGGTGTTTCGCGAACTGGCCGCGCGCATGGGTTTCACGGAGCCCTGCTTCGCCGACAGCGACGAGGACCTCTGCCGGCAGGCCTATGGCGGCCACGTGGACTTCCAGCAGCTGCTGGACACGGGCTTCGCCACGCTGGCCATTCCCGATGCGCCGTTCGCGGAAGGCGGCTTCCCCACGCCCTCGGGCCGCTGCGAGTTCCACAGCGAGCGGCTGGCCGCGCAGGGGCTGGACCCGCTGCCGGACTACCTGCCCAACCACGAGCCTGCCCAGCCCGGCGGCCGCTACCCGCTGGCGATGATCTCGCCGCCGGCGCGCAACTTCCTGAATTCCACCTTCGTGAACGTGAAGAGCCTGCGGCAGATCGAGGGCGAGCCGTTGCTGGAGATGCACCCCGACGACGCCGCCGCACGCGGCATCGGGGACGGTGCCACGGTGCGCGTGTTCAACGACCGCGGCAGCTACGCCTGCCGCGTGGCGCTCAACGGCCGCGCGCGAGCGGGCGTGGTCCACGGCCTGGGCATCTGGTGGCGCAAGTTCGGCCTGCAGGGCACGAACGTGAACGAGGTCACCGGCCAGGCCCTGACGGACCTGGGGGCTGCGCCGACGTTCTACGACTGCGCGGTGGAGGTGGAGACTTTGACTGCCCCCTGAGCCGCCTTCAGCGGTTCATCACCACCCAGCCCGTCACCACCGCCACCTGGCTTTCGTCGAGCGTGGTGGCCGTGGTGCTGCCGAAGGCCATGCGCTCGTCCACGCTCCAGGGCACGCCGGTGGTCACGGCCACCAGGGCGGCCTGGGAGTTCTCCCGCATGCGGCCGAAGCGCGCGTCCGCGCTGCCGTCGATCTGCGCGTCCAGCAGGGAGGCGAGCGCCGGGGTCATGCGCTTGAGCACCATCACGTTGCGCGGCCGCGAGACATAGGTGCCGACCGTCGTCCCGGGCTCGGCCCAGGCCACGTTCTGGAAGCACACCTCCACCTCCTGCGGGTTGCCGTTGGAGTCCAGGTAGGCGTAGCGGCTGGCCTGCCCTTCGGCGCGGCCCTGCGGCAGGCGGATGCCGGCGGCCAGGAACACGTTGAGCAGGTCGTTGCCGCACAGCTCGTTCGTGTTGCCGTTGACCAGGCCGGTGGGGGCCGTGGCCGAATCGCCGGGCACGATGCCGGTGCCCGCGACGTAGGCGTCGTAGGCCATCAGCCATCCCTGCACGAAGCTGGAAGAGATGCGCTGGTAGCTGGCGTTGCGCTGCAGGTCGCGGCCCACGGCCACGGCGCCGATGATCAGGCCGATGACGACCAGCGCGATGGACAGCTCCAGCATGCTGAAGCCGCGTTGCGCGGCAGCACGGCGGCGGGGGGCCGGGCGGTGGATGGGAAGAAGGCGCATGTGTCAGAAACCCAGGTTGTCGGCGGTGCGGGCGTCCGCGTCGATGGCGGTGGCCTGCGCGGCGCTGTCGGTGACCAGGGGCGCCACCTCGGTGACGCGGCGGTCGGCCTCCTGCTTGGCGAGCACGGACTTGGCCAGCGTGGCGGCCGAGGCCACGACGGCGGCGGTGTTGGCGACCACGGAGGCGACGGCCGGCGCCATCACGCCTGCGGCCGAGCCATAGGTAAGGATGGTGAATGCCACCGCGTTGGCCGAGTCCGCCACGGCGGAGGACAGTCCCGCCGACGCGCTGAGCACCCCGGCCGTGGCGGAGGCCACGCCGGCACCCGCGAGCAGCGCGGCGATCTCCAGTTGGCGCTGGTAATCGACCATCGCCTGCTGCATGGAGGCGGCGGCCGTCGCCGCGTTGACATGGGAATGGCTGACCGCAGACAGCGCCTGGCCGCACTGCATCTGCGCGAACAACGCGTTGAAGGGCACGGCCAGCACCCGGTCGTCGTAATCGCCGGAGACCGGGCGGTTGGCGGCGTCGAAGGTGGGAGAGGCATTCGACGCGCTGGCCTGGCGGCCATCGAAGGGGTTGCCGTCGCCGTCGGCGTCCAGCAGCCCGGGCGCAGCGACCGTGAAGGCGACCGCGCGGCGCGCGGCGCCTGCATTGGCATCGACCACGCCCAGGGCCGATGCGTTCGCGGACGCGCTGGAGGCCAGGGTCAGGGCATAGCAGAAGTCCAGCAGGTTCACGTTGGCCGGGTTGAGCGCGAGCGGCGTGGCGGGCAGCACGGGCGGCAGGCCCACGGTGAACGAGGGGCGCAGGCGGTCCTGGGCCTGGGCCAGGTCCATGTCGCGCCAGGGCTGGCCGGTGTCGGGCGCGCGGTAGGCGCCGTACATCAGCGTGCCCGCGCGCGCATCGGGAACGCCCAGGGTGCGCCAGGGCAGGAAGCCGACCTGGCGGCCGCCGGTGCAGTCCTCGTTGCCGGCGGAGTCGCTGGCCGGGCATGGGAGGCGGAAGCGGGCATGCGCGAAGCCGACCACGGCGCGCTCGGTCACCGCCAGCAGGTCGCGGTCGGCCACGCTCGTCTTTTCCTGCGCCGACATGCGCCAGTAGGCCACGAAGGCCAGCGCCAGCAGGCCCAGCAGCACCAGCGCCACGCCCAGCTCCACCAGGGAGAAGCCCGCCTGGCGGCGGCCTCCGGGACGATGGGTCTTCCTCATGGCAACAATCCCTTGGTGTCCTGCTGGGCGGCGGCAGCGACGGCGGCGTCGCGCGCGAGCCGCATGCGCTCCTTCACCACCGTCGAATCCGCAGCCTGCTTGCCGGCCTTGGCCTCCGCCGTGACGGCCGATGCGAGCTGGACGCTGGCCACCACCAGCGCGGCCGACGCGGCACCGATGGCCCCCACCGCACCGATGACGGTGCCGGCGCCGATGCCGACGCTGTTCGCCGCCAGCGATACGGCACTGGCTGTCGTGCCGATGGCGATCAGCATGTCCAGGGAGGCCAGCCCCAGGTTGGCCTCGGCGAACTTGCGATCGGTAATGCGCACCTGGTAGGCGAACCCGCGGAAGCGGTCGAACATGTCCGCATCGCGGTAGATATCGAACGCCGCGTAGGCCGAGCGGGCCGCGGCCTGGGCCTCGCCCAGGCGGGTCACGCACGACAGCCGCGCGGACAGCTCGCCCAGCCCGGTGACGGCGATGCGGTCGTCGAATTCCGGCGTGGAGGCCGCTCCCGGCAACGGGAAGGTCCCGCTATAGGGCAGGTTGAAAACCCGGTCGGCCCCCGCATCGGCCACCGCGTAAGCGACCGGCACGCCGCCGGCCTGCAGGCCGGTGGGCGCGGCCGTGGCCACACGCAGGGCCTGGCAGAAGTCCAGGCCGTTGATTTGCGCCGCGTTGTAGCCGGCCACCACGGGCAGGGGCGGCAGGTTCGGGCTGAACTTCGCCACGGCGGTGGCCAGGTCGGCCGCGGGCGTGCGGTACACCCCGTAGCGCAGCGGCACGTCGGCGCGCGGCAGGCCCAGGGTGCGCCACGGCAACTCGCCCAGAGCATCCGCGCCGCAGACCTCGCTGCCGCTGCCGCCGACGGGCGACGGGCAGGGCAGGCGGTGGCTGCGCAGGGCGAAGCCTTCCACGGCATCCTGGGCCTGGCGCAGGCGCAGCTGCGCCGGATCGCCTTGCGCCACGCCGCGGCTGGCCGGCAGCAATTGCCAGGCCGCCAGTCCCGCCACTCCGACCACCGCCAGGGCGACGGCCAGTTCCACGACGGAGAAACCCGCGCTCCGGCGCCATGCATTGCGTGTCATCGGATACCTCCGCGCAGATCCACCTGCTTCAGGATGGTCTCAGCGCCCTTCCAGATCGCGTTGGGCATCGCCTCGCCGCTGGAGCCGCCGGTGGCCATGCCGGCCAGTTGTTCGTATTGGGATTTGGCGCTGGCCTCCTGGCTCACGCTGCGGTCATAGACCTGCTGCGCGGACTTGACGTTCTCGTTGCGGGTCCACCAGATAAAGTATTTGCCGTTGCTGGTGTCGTAGAGCGCATTGAGCTTGTCGAGCACGCGCTGGCGACCATTGAAGGTGTAGTTCACGTCCTTGCAGGTCTGGACTTCCTTCTTGTCCACGATCTGCGTGGTGCATTCCCGCACCACGTAGGGCAGTGCCTTGAACTTGTCGGCGGCACTGTCCCGCGCGGAGTCGAGCGCGGTCCTGGCCGCGGAGAGCGCGGCCAGCGCCGCGTCCTTGTTGGCCTGGGCCGACGCCACCGTGAGCGAGAGGCTCGCGAGCTGGGTGCCGAGGTCGTCCTTCTGCGCCTGGAGCGTGGCGCGGCGCTGCTGCAGGGCGGCCCGTGCGTCCGGATCGGTCTCGGCGGCGATCTGCGCGTCCAGGTTGGCGATCTCGGTGCTCAGCCCGTCCATCTGCTGGCGCAGGCGCTGGATCTGGGCGGCGTTGTTGCTGGTGCTGCCCTGCGCGCGCAGGGTATCCAGGGCCTTCTGCAGTTCCGCCTTCTTGGCCGGGTCGGTCTCCGCGTCGATCTGCGCCTGCAGCGCGGCGATGGCCGCGTCGTTCTGCGTGGTGGTCGTATTGGAGCCGGCCGAGGTCTGTTCCGCCTGCTTGAGGGCATCCGCTGCGTTGTTGTAGTTCTGCAGTGCCAGGATCCACGCATCGGCCTTGTCCTTGACGGCGGCCAGATCGGCGTCGAAGGCGGTGATGCTGGTGGTGCCCTTGTTGGGAGAGCCCTTGTTGTTCGCCTCGGTGATGACGTTGTGGGCCTCGGTGTAGAGCGCCGAATTGGCCGCGTCGCGCTCGCTGGCGGCGGTGGCCAGTTGCGACTGCGCCGTGCCCAGGTCCGCCAGCGCCTTCACGCGCGTGGCCGTGGCCTTGTCCCAGGTCCCCTTCGCGGCGGTGACCGAGGCGGAGATGTCCATGGTCACGGTCTGGGCCTGGCCGGCCTGGACCGTCGCGGCCACGCCGATGCCGAAGGCCACCAGCGAGGAGGCGAGCGCGGCGGCATTGAGCCCGATCGCCACGGCCGATGCCGCGATCGCCACGCCAGCCGCGGCGACCGATGCCGCAGCGTGGGGGATCTCCGCACATCCGACGAGGAACACGCAGGTCGCGATCGCGGTGGCCAGCAGGCTGCTGGCCGTGGCCATGTAGCCCGAGGCTGTCGCCATGGTGCCCGCGGAGACGGCGATCTTGATGCCGCTGACAATAGCCTTCACACCGTTGACGGAGGTGATGACCGCCGCCACCGCCAGGCCGTTGGACCGCTGGGAGTCCACCTCCTCCACGACCTCGGTGGCCAGGGACATCACGTCCAGCGAGGCTGTCAGGCGGTCGCAGTCGAGCATGCGGCCCAGGCCGGCGTAAGTGCGCGCGACCACCCGGTCGTCGTAGCTGCCCAGGACGGAGCCGGCGTTGGGCAGTTCCATCGCGGCGGTCGTGCCGGCATTGAGGCCGTCGAAGAGCTGGCCGTCGCCATCGGCGTCCTTGCGGCCCGGGTGGGCCAGCGCATAGGCCACGGGATAGCCGCCGGAAGCCGGCCCCACGCGGGCCTGCGCAGGCTGCACGGAGGCCGCGGCCCCCTTGGCCAGGGTCTGGCAGAAGTCGGCGGTCGTGCCCGGGTTGCCCAGCGCGCGGCGGGCGTTGTAGGTGTCACCGCCGAAGGCGATGGGCTCGAAGTCGTTGTTGCCGCTCGCGGCCTGGGCCAGATCGACCGCGCTGCGCTGCACCTCGTAGCCCAGCTGGCCGATGCCGGCCGCGGCCATCGAACCTTCCAGCCCCAGCGTGCGGTAGGGCAGCCTGCCCTTCTGTGCGCCGGAGGCGCAGTCCTCCAGGCCGGTGTCGCCCGTCGCCGGACACGGCAGGCGGTTGTACGCCGCCACGAAGCTGGCCAGGAAGCGGTCGGCCTGCGCCAGCGCCGCCATTTCATCCTCGGCGGCGATCGAGGCCTGCCGGGACTTGATCGCGATGGCGCCGGCCACGAGCGCGCCCGCCACCACCAGGAGCAGCAGCATGGCCTCCAGCAGGCCCAGGCCGCGCTGGCGGCGGCCCGGCGCGGCGCCGGGATGGCGATGGGGTCGGCGGGCATGGTCCATCAGCGGGCTCCCAGCGATTGCTGCACCGATTGCTGGACCAGGTCATAGACCGGCAGCAGCAGCGCCACGATGAGGAACAGGAACAGTCCGCCGGCCACCAGGATGATGGCGGGCTTGATGATTTCCGACAGCGACTTGATCAGCGTGTCCAGCCGCTTGCGGTACTCCACCGCCAGGTGGGTGAGTTGCTGGTCCAGGCTGCCGGACTCCTCGCCCACGGCGATCATCCGCACGGCCATGGCCGGGAAGCCGCCCACGCGGCGCATGGCCAGGGAAATGCGCTCCCCCCGGGCCACGGCCTCGCGCACGCGGCGCAGCCGGTGGCGGTAGTACCGGTCACGCGTGGAGCGCTCCAGGATGTCGAGGCAGGACACGAACTCCAGCCCGGCCCGCACGAGGATGGCCAGGTGCTCGGTCAGGTGGGCCATGCCGGACGCGGTCATCAGCACCCGGGTGATGGGCAGCCGGTGCAGCACCTCGTGCAGCACCACCTTCGCGCGCGGCACGCGCACGAAGACATAGGCGGTCGCGGCCGCCAGCACCACCACCAGCAGCACGGCCACCAGGGCGTGCTCCGCCAGCGCATCGGAAAATCGCACCAGCCCCTCGGTGATCGGGGGCAGCTTGGCGTTGAGCTGGCGGAAAAGCCGCGCCATGTTGGGCACGACGTAATAGACCCAGAACGCGGCGACCGCGAAGATCGTCGCGAACACGAAGATCGGGTAGATCATCGCCGTGCGGATGTCGCGCCGGATCGACACCATCCGCTCCACGTGCTCCGCGGCTTCGGCCAGCATGCGGTCGAGCGTGCCGGACTGGTCGCCGATGGCCACGAGGTTGCGCACGGTTTCGGGAAACACGTCGGGCTGGCGCTCGAACGCCGCGGCCATCGGTATGCCGCTCATCAGGTCGTCGGCGAGCCGCCTGGCGACGCGCCCGGCCGCGTGCTGGCCGGTCTGGCCGCCCTCCTCCACCAGGGTGCGCAGCGCCTCGATGGCGGGCACGCCGGCCGCCAGCATCAGGCTCAGATCCCGCAGCAGGCCGGCCAGGTCTTCCATGCGCAGGCTCCGCCCGCCCACGCGGCGCAGCACGCTGCCGGCATCGAGCATCCAGCCGGGCAGGCGCCGCAGCGTGAGCACGGTACCTTCGGTCTCCTGCTCGATCCGCAGCCGCGCGGAGTGGTCCCGCTCCACCATGAGCTGCAGCAGGCCCTGCTTGAGGGCGCCGTGCGGCAGCAGCACGCGGTAGTAGTAGAGGCGCATCTGGCTCATGGGGCATCCACCTCAATGGCCGCCGACGGCGCGCTCGATCTCTTCGACCGTGGTCTCGCCGGCCAGCACGCGGTGGCGCGAAAGATCCAGGATGGGCCGCAGGCCGCCGCGCTCGGCGATTTCGCGCAGCACGCCGCGCGGCGCGTCGGCAGCGATCGCATCGGCCAGCTCGCGCTGCACGATCAGCATTTCATACACCGGCAGCCGGCCCAGGAAGCCCGTGCCGCGGCAGTGCCGGCAGCCCGCGCCGTGGAAGAGCCGCGCCGTGGGCTGGCCCAGCCAGCGCTGTTCCTCCTCGGTCGCGTCGCGCTCGGTGCGGCAGTCCGGGCAGATGCGGCGCACCAGCCGCTGGTTGATGACGGCCACCAGGTTCTCGGCGATGGTGTCGGCATCCACGCCCAGCAGCTTCAGCCGGGGCACCACGCCGAAGATGCCGCCCACGTGCAGCGTGGACAGCACCAGGTGGCCGGTGGACGAGGCATCCAGCGCGGCGCGCGCGGTTTCGCCGTCGCGGATTTCGCCCACCAGGATGATGTCCGGATCGTGCCGCAGGAAGTGCCGCATCGCGGTGGAGAAGTCGTAGCCGGCGCGCCGGTTGACCTCGGTCTGGCAGGCCACGGGCACGCGGTATTCCACCGGGTCTTCCACGGTGACCACGTTGCGCTCCACCACCGGCTGCATGCGCAGCGCGGCATGCAGCGTGGTGCTCTTGCCCGAGCCGGTCGGGCCGGTGATCAGGATCAGGCCGTGCGGGCGCGCGAACACGCGGGCCATGCGCTGCACGTCCTCGGGCAGGAAACCCAGGTCCTCGAGCTTGTCGAGGTCGCCGCGCTCGGGCAGCAGGCGCATGACCATGCGTTCGCCCTGCTCCGAAATGAGCGTGGACACGCGCACCGTGTAGGCGGCTTCGAGCACGGTGGCGGTGAAGCTGCCGTCCTGCGGCAGGCGCTGCTCGCTGGCGTCCATCTCCGCCTGCAGCTTGACGAAGCTCACCAGCCGGTCGAGCGCGCGCGAGAGCGCGAACATCGGGCGCATCACGCCGTCGATGCGCATCAGCACGGTGCTGCTGTGCGCCGTGGGGGCGATGTGGATGTCGGTGGCGCGCTCGCGCACGCCCAGGTGCAGCACGTAGTCGAGCAGCCGGGCCGGGCTGTAGGCGCGGTCCACGTCGGCGGCGAGCCGTCGCACCTCGCTGGCGATCAGCTTGTCCGCCGGGTTCTCGGCGAAGTAGTAGTGCTGCTGGGTGGCGCGCGCCACCTTGTCGAACTCGCCCTGCAGGAAGCGCACCCCCATGCCCGTGCGGCGGTCCACCACGTCGGCGACGGCACCGGGAACGGCATCGCCCAGCACCACCTCCACCACATTCCCGTCGCGGCGCAGCGGCAGGAAGGCGTGGGTCAGGCACACGTTGCGGTTGAAGGCCGCGGCCACGTCGGGGTCCGGCGCGGGCAGGTCGGCGATGTTCACGAACGGGATGCCCCGCTGGCGCGACAGGTAGCGCGCGATCTCCTTGCCGCTGGCGAAGCCCAGCTCCATCAGCAGCCGGCCCAGGGGAACGCCTTCGATCTTCTGCTTGTGCAGTGCGTACTCGATCACCACCGGCGTCACCACGCCGTCGGCGATCAGCTGCTCGCCGATCAGCAGCGCCGTGCCGCTGTCGGGGGACAGCAGGCCTTCACTCAACGCGGGCGCCGGAAGCGGGGGCTGCATTCATCTTCTCCAGGAGCATGTAGGTCAATTCGTCGGGAACGGCGGTGGCCGGCAGGCCCATCCGTCCCTGGAAGGCGGCGAGCGCCGCCACGGTCTGCGGACCGTAGAAGCCGTCCACCCGGGCTGCGTCGAAGACGCCCTGGCGCACCAGCGCCTTCTGCAGCGCGGTGCTGGCAGGCGTCGCCTGGGGCGTGGGAACGTAGGCGGACCGGTCCAGCGTGTCGCGCCAGAAAGCCCAGTGCTGCCCGTCGCGGTCGAACAGGCACAGCCCTTCGGACGGCTGCAGGCGGGCGGCCGCCGCGGCGGGAAGCACGCGGCGGACCATGGGCCGGCCCTGCGACTCCGCCGCGATGCGCGACAGGCAGCGCTGCTCGTCCTGGCCCGAGCCGGCCTCGGTGGCAGCCTGCACGGCGGAAGACATGGAAGACACGGCAGACGCGGCCGGCAGGGGCGCGGACGCGGGGGCCGATGCAGCAGCCACCATCGCCGACGCCGAAGCCGCCGCCACCGGGGGCACGGAGGGCTCGTCCATGGTGGCCGCGGCCGCGGGCTGTGCGCCCACATCCGGAGCCGGCGATGCCGGCGATTGCTCTGCCGCGGTCTGCACGGCGCCCACGGCGGACGCGCGCGCCACCGCCGCAGCCGGTGCCGTGGGCGCAGGCGCCACCGGCCACACATAGGCTGCCCCGACACCGATGGCGGCCATCCCCAGGCCGCCGAGGGCCAGCAGCGCATGCCAGCCGGGACGGCGGTGCGCCGGCGGTCCGCTGCCGTCCAGGTCGTCCAGGGCCGCGCGCAGCAACCGGCCGTCGATGGCCCCGCCGCCCTGCGCGGCCAAGCCGTACATGCAGCGGTCCAGCACCAGGTGGATGCGGCGCAGGTTGCCCCCCGTGGCGCGGTGCAGCTGCCGCGCGGCCCGGGGCTGCAGTGCGATGCGGCCGGCGGCCCCGGCGGCCGAGACGCGCATCTCGAAATAGCGCAGCACCTGGCCGGCCTCCAGGCCGCGCAGGCGCGCATGCTTGACGATGCGGCTCTTGAGCTGGCGCAGGTCCTGCCCGTCGAGCATCGCCTCCAGTTCGGGCTGGCCCGAGAGCACGATCTGCAGCAGCTTTTCCTGGCCGGTCTCCAGGTTGCACAGCAGCCGCACCAGCTCCAGCGAGGCGGGCTGCAGGTTCTGCGCGTCGTCGATCACCAGCAGGCAGGTCCGGCCCGCGCGGTGCTCGTCCAGCAGGAAGCGGTTGAGCCGCGTGAGCGCCTCGTCCATGTCGCCCGAGGGCTCCAGCCCGAAGTCGCGCAGGATGGCCGACAGCAGCGACTCACGCTGCAGGAAGGTGTTGAATACCAGCGCCGAGCGCACCTCGCCCTCGGGCAGGGTGTCGAGCAGGCGCCGCACGAAGGTGGTCTTGCCCAGCCCGACCTCGCCCGTCAGCAGCACGAAGCCCTTGCGCGCCTGGATGCAGTGCATCACCTCGGCGAACTGCTCCTCCAGCGCCGTGGTGAAGAAGTACGCGCTGGCGTCGGGCGTGGGCGGGAAGGGATTGCGGGCCAGCCCCAGCCGCGCGTGGAGTGCGGCGAGCGACATCAGGGCTTCGCCTGGAAGCGCGCCAGGGCGGCCTTCAGGCTCTCCGATTCGGGATGCAGGCGCACGGCATCGGCCAGGATCTTGCGCGCGGACTCCGCGCGGTCGCGCCGCGCCTCGATGCTGGCGAGGTTGATGCTGGCCTCCTCGTCGCCGGGCAGCCGGTCCAGGATGTCCTGGTAGATGCGCGCGGCGGCACCCGCGTCGCCACCCGCCAGGGCGTACCAGCCCTCGGCGCGCAGCAGCGACACGCTGCCGGGAGAGAGTTCGCGCCGCAGCGCCGCGAGGTGCTGGCCCGCGCCCGGCAGATCACCCGCCCGCATGGCCTGCAGGAACGCATTGAACCGCTGCTCGACCGGCATGGCGGCCGGGGCGGAGGCGGGTGCAGCGGGCGAAACGGCGACCCGTGCGGCCGCAGGATGGCCCTGCGATGGGCGGGCCGGAGGCACAGCGGCACGGCTGCCGCCGCGCGGCCTTTCGGCAGGCGGCTGGACGGAAACACGGGCGGGCGCGGGCCTCCGGACCGGCGCGGCGTCGGCCTGGGCCACGGGCTCAGGTGCGGCCGGGACGGTCGTGGCAACGGGCGCAGCAACGGCCGTCGGCACGGGCACAGGCGCGGCGTTCGCATCCGACACGGCGGGTGCCGGGGAAACGGCTGGCAGGGGCGCCTGCACCGGCGCGGCCGATGCGGCCGGAGCCGGCGGCATCGAGGCCGCCACGGCGGACGCGATGACGGCCGGCGGCGTGGCAGCGGGCGCCGCAGCAGACGCCAGCGGCCGGCCCGTGCGCAGCGCATGCCAGCCCGCCAGCCCCGCGACCGCGACGGCCAGGGCCCCCACCAGCGCCAGCAGCGGGCCCCGGCGTCCGCGCGCGGGGGCCGGCGCGGAACGGGGTGCCAGCGCGGCCGCGTCGGCCGCGAGGGGCGGGTCCATGTCCCGCAGTGCCTGGTGGATGAGGCTCATAGCTTGCGCACCCGCATCACGATCACCAGTTCCCGGCTGGCATGGGTGTCGGACTGGTTGCCGACCAGCTTGCCCAGCACGGGCACGTCGGACAGGCCGGGCGCGCCGCGGTCGCGGTCGGTGGTGCGCTGGTCGATCAGGCCACCCACCACCACCACGTCGCCGTCGCCCACGTTGAGGGTGGTCGTCAGGCCCTTGTAGCTCACCACCGGCAGCGTCACGCGGTTGTCGGAGTTGACCTGCACCAGCGCCAGGCTGGCCGGGTCCACCTCGCTCTGCATCGGGTTGACCAGCAACTCGATGCGGCCGTCTTCGCGCATGTAGGGCAGCACGCCCACCATCACGCCCGAGAAGACGGAGTCGGTCTGCACGTCCGATGTCGTGGTGCTGGCGCCGCCGCCGGGCACGACCTGGGTCGAGGAAGAGCGCGACACGTAGCGGATGCTGTTGCCCACCGACAGCATGGCGGGCGTGCCGTTGCGCACCTGCACGTTGGGGTTGGAGAGCACCTTGAGGTTGCCGAAGGACCGCAGGGCGTTGAGCACCACGCTCGAGGTGCTCCCCTGGTAGCCCACGCCCAGCGCGGGGCCGGTCAGGCTGCCGATCAGCGCCGCCGGCAGCGTCACCGTGCGGGCCAGGGCCGGCCCGGTATTGGGCAGCGATCCCTGGACACCCGACAGGGAGATCGGCGAGGTGCCGAAGCCCGAGGCGAGGCGGCCGCGCAGGATGCTCCAGTCCACGCCGAATTCGTAGCTGTCGGAGAGCTGCACGTCGATCAGCTGCGCCTCGATATAGACCTGCTGGCGCAGCATGCCCTGTACCTTGGCCAGCATCTTCTCCACCGCGCGCATCTTGGCGGGGCGCGCCTTCACGTAGAGCGTGCCGGTCAGCCGGTTGACGCTGAAGCCCGCGTCCGTGCCCGCTCCCTCGGCCAGGTCGGCACTGAAGGGGGCCATGGCCGGTGCGGCGCCGGGCTGCGCGGCGGGAATCGGGGCCTGCGCGGACGGCTGGGCCGTGGGGCGGCGCATGTCCTCCCCGAGGATGACCCGGAGGTTGTTCTCGACTTCCTGGTAGGGATCGGCCTTCACGCCGCCGCTGCCGGTGATCGCCAGGTTGCCGCGCAGCGCATTGGAAGCGCCCCCGCCGGCACCGCCCGTCGAATTGCCGAACACGTTGCCGCCGGACGACAGGTCCAGCGTGGTGCTGCTGTTGAGGAAGTCCAGGTTGAAGAACTTCTCCTCGTTGAGCGTCACGCGCAGCGTGTTGCCCTGGATCTCGCCCGCGACGTTGTAGGAGCGCAGCACCTCGGTGAACGCCTCGCGCAGGGAGACTTCGCGCAGGTACATGTCGGAGAGCTGGCCCGCGCGCACCACCGCAGGGTCCACGATCAGGTTGATCCGCGCGCTGTCGGCGAAGGCCGCCAGGATCTGGCTGATCGTGGCGCGCGACATGGCGACCGTGATGACCTTGCCCTCCAGCGGGTCGAACTTCGGCGCCACGGGCGCGATCTCCGGCGCGGGCGCTGCCTGGCGCAGCTGCTGGTTCAGCGCCAGCTGGTGGGCCAGCAGCTTCTGCGACTCGGCCACCATCTGCTCGCGCAGCTTGTCCGGCGTTTCCAGGTCGGCGGGACGCAGGCTCTGCAGGCTGCGCGGCGCGGGCGCGCTGGCGCAGCCTGCCAGCATCGCGGCGGCGGCGAGCGCCAGCAGCGCGCATCGGGGATGGAAGTGGTGCGGCAGGGAGGGCATGTCGGGTTCCATATCTTTTCTAAGGGGCGCGCGCACCGATCCAGCCGGCCAGCGCCGCCAGGGATTCGGCGGCGACCACGTCGTCGCGGTCGCTGCGCAGCGCGGTGCCGGGGCTGTAGGCGCAAGGGATTCCGGCGGCATGGGGCACATCGAAGCGGTTGCCGTCGTTGTCGCGGTCTTCGAGCGGCACGACGATGAAGAAGGCCGGATGCGAGCGGGCGTTGTCGCGGCAATCGACGGCGCCTTCGCCGGCGTCGTCCCCGGTCAGCCGGGCATGGGAGGTCGCCACGGTCTGACGGCCGGCGATCACCAGCCCCGCGACCAGGTCGCGGGCATTGCGGTAGCCGGGCGTGCCGGGCGCGTCGCCCGTGCGCTCGGTGGCCACGGCCAGGTCCGCATCGCCCCCGGTAGCGGCCTGGTTGCGATAGACGCCATAGGCCGCACGCAGCGCGGCCTGCGGCACGTCCAGGCCGAGGGAACGGTAGGGCAGCCAGCCGGCCTCCACGCCGCTGGCGCAGGCGCCAGAGGCGTCGCCCTCCCAGCCCGTGCCCGCGGAATCCGGGCATGGCAGCCGGCCGTTGCGCAGCGCAAACGCGCGCAGCGCCTCGCGCAGTGTCTCGGCCGTCTGCACGGCACGGTCGCGGTCGCGCACGGTGGCCGCATTGCCGTAGCTGCCGGCCACGGCCCATCCCAGCACGCCCATGGCGAGCAGGACGATGGCCAGTTCGACCAGCGAGAAGCCGCGCTGCCGCGCCGCACGCCCACGGCCGGACAACCGGCTCACCGGCCCGCTCCCGTGGGTGCCGCCACATTGCCGGTCATGCCGGCCTGCAGGCGCTGGATCTCCGCCATGCGGGACTGCAGCTGCGCGGGCACGTCCGGCCCCGGCTTCGCCGCCAGGGCCTGCATCTCCACCGCTATTTGCCGGATGCGTTCGCTGCGCGCGAGGTTGTCGCGCACCGCCTGCAGGTCGACGCCGGATACCACGGTGCTGCCCTGGTTCCGCTGCAGGTCGGCCAGCACCGCATCGACTTCGCGCACGTCCGGCTGCGGTTGGGCCAGCATCGCCTGGAGCCGCTTCTGGATGTCGTCCAGCGACGGCGCCCCCGCGCGGCCGGCCGCGACGGACGGCGCGCCGCCGGGCGCGGAAGCCCGTGCGCCGGCGGAGCCCAGCCACGGCGCCGCGGACGGATCGGCCGGCGCACGGCCGGCGGCATCGGCCGCCGTGGAAGGCACGGAGGCACCGGGCGGCACGGCCGCCGGTGCGGCTCCGGCGCCAGGCTGCGCCGGGGGCGCGGCGGTCGCGGGCGCGGCGGCCTGCGGTGCCTGCACGGCAGCGGGGTCGTTGCGCACCAGCAGCACGGCGGCGACCGCGAGCAGCGCCACGCCCGCGGCCAGGCCGGCGACGACGCCGCGGTTCATGGCGCCTCTCCCGCGCGGGCCGGCGCATTGAACTGGCGGCGTGCCGCCGTGGTGTCGGGTGCGGCGGCCGAGCGCAGCGTGCCCACGCGCAGCCGGTCCACGGGAATCGTCAGCGTCTGGCGGCCGCTGGCCTCGCGCACCACCACCTGGCTGCGGTCGATCTTCAGCACCCGGCCGCCGCCGTCGAGGCGGTCGCCCTGGCGCACCAGCCGGTCATCGACCATGGCCACATAGCCGTCGCCCTGCCGCATCAGCATCGTGACGGAACGTTGCGGCATCGTGGGGCCTTCCGCGCCAGGGGTTCCCAGCGCGGGCACCGCCACCAGCGGCCGGTCCGAGACCGGTGCCAGCGTGTGCATGCGCTGGTTGATCTGCGCGATGGCGTCCAGCGTGGCGGCCACCTGCCTGCGGTCCGTCGCCGCCCGGGGCGGCGGGGAGCCGAGCTCCACCATCGGGACGCGGGCCACCGGCGCGCGCGGCGTCAGCAGGCCGTACAGGGCGAAAAGCCCCCAGCCCAGAAGCATCAACGCCAGGGCGTTGAGCAGGAGCGCTGCATATTTCATCGGGTATTGCCGTTTCTTCTTCAGCCGCGCGGCCCGGGGGCCGCGGTGAGGCGGTACGAGAACGCGCCCGGTGCAGCGTCCAGCGCATTCACGGGCTGCGCGGTCCAGCCGGCGGCGCGCAGGCTGGTCAGCAGGCGGCCGATGGCCCCCACGCCGCCGGAATCCGCCACGCCATCGACCTGGAAGCCCGGTGCCGCGCTCCCGCTGCTGCCGTTGTCGAAGCGCACGCGCAGGATGCGGGTGCCCGGGGCCGCCGAGTCGCGCAGCAGCGCCAGCATGGCCACGGGGTCGTAGCGCGCGCCGTCGCCCAGCTTGCGGGCCATGTCCGCGATTGGCGTGAAATCCTGAGGGGCCTCCGCCTTGTTGACCGCGGCGATGCGCGCCTCCAGCGTGGCGGCTTCGCGGCGGGTCTCGGCCGCGTTCGCCCGCGTGGCCTGCGCCTCGCCCTGCACCACCATGCCCAGGCCCGCGAGGCCCACGGCCAGCACGCCGGTCAGCGTGGCCACGCCCGCGACGAGCCGTTCGCTCCACCAGGCCATGCGCGCCACCGGCGGATTGATCGCGGCGCGCGCGCCGGCGCGGCCGACCAGCGCCGGCAGCACCGAGGCGCCCACGCCTGTCGCGGCGGCCGGCAGCGGCTCGGCCGGGATGTCCGACAGCGCGGTCCACTGCTGCGCCGTCTGCGCGTCTTCACCGGCCGTGGCTGCCCACAGGCTGCCCCACTCCACCGGGTGCGTGATCCCGTTGGCGATGCCGGCCCGGGTCTGGCCCGAGAGCACGCGCACGGCAGCCTGCAGGTCGTCCGCGCCCCGCCCCATCGCATTCGTACTCTGGTAGTGCAGCCCGGCCTTCGATTCGCCGAAGAAATGCAGCGTGCGCCCGGACCGGAGCATGAGCGCACGGCCCGGCCCCACGCCGGCCGCCAGCAGCGCGCCCAGCGGCAGCACGATGCAATGGTCGTGCTGCTGCGCGGACCACTGCAGCATGCGCTGCCAGAACTCCAGCGGCACCACCGTATGGAAGGTCTGCAGCCCGCCGCGCACCGACACCACGCGGTGCACGACCACGTGCGCCGCGCCGTCGGTCAGTCCCTCCGCGCGGGCGCGCTTCTCGATCAGGGCCGCGGCATAGGCCGGCTTGCCGCCGTCGAAGCGGTAGCTGCCCATCGGGGCTTCCTCGAAGTCCGTCACCACGATGGCGGGCGCGTCGAGTACCGGCCAGGGCGCCACGTCGGACATCGCGCCGCCGGACAGCTGCCGCCAGCCGTCGCGGGTCACCAGGAGAATGTTGTCGGTGCTCATGGCTTGGGCGCCAGTGGGAAATACAGCGTGCCGTTGACCGCGAGCACGAAGCCCTTGTCGTCCGCGGCAGGCGGGGTGAAAAGGCCGGCGTCGCGCGACAGCACCGCCAGCTCGAAGCTATCGGCCGCGAAGAAGCGCTCGCCGCCGCCCGCGCCCATCTGGCGCAGCAGTTCGGCGGCTTCGGTCCGCGAGACCGGCGTGGCGCTGCGGTTGATGCGCCGCTCCGCCCAGCCCGCCGGGTCGAATCCCAGCTGGCTGGCAGCCTGCCGGGCCTGGCCGGCCAGGCGGACATCCTCCTCGCGCTTGAGCACCTCCGGCATGGCGTTGCGCAGCGCGCCCACGCGCGCGGCCGCCGTCGCGGCCTCGCGGCGCTCGAAGGCCAGCTGCTGGAGCCCGTCGCGGGCCACCCAGACGCCCACGGCCAGCAGCACCGTGGCGCATGCCAGGGCGGCCAGGCGGGCCGCGCGCTTGGACGACGGCACGGTCACTCTTCCATGATCCAGTGGGCCGTCAACAGCACCACGCGGTCTTCGTCGTACTGGCGACCCGTCGTGGTGGCGGCGCCGGCGTTGGCCGGGCCCGTGGCGGTATCGGTGGCCTGGATGCTGCTGGCGATCGTGTTGTTGGCCTCCCAGGCCGTGCCCGGCGCGTTGGCGTCGCCCGCAGCGGCGTGCGCCGTGCGGCCCTGGATGCGGAAGCGGCCTTCGCGCGAATCCGGCTTGCCGTCGATCACCTGGTCCAGGAAGCGGGCCAGGTCGGGCGTGAGCCCGCGCAGCACCATCACGTTGCCGGCGCCGCTGGTGGTACCCGGCGGATTCCATTGGAAGCAGACCTGCAGCTCGACCGCATTGCCGTTGCTGTCCTGGTACAGGTAGCGGTCTTCCTGCCCCTCGCCGCGGCCGGGAGGCATGCGCACGCCGATGCGGCTGAACAGGTCGCGCAGGTTCTGCGTGGCGAGGCCGGCATCGCCCGCGCCCACCTGGTCCTTGGCATAGCCCTGGCCATTGCAGACCTTCAGGCCGGTATTGGTGAAGTTCTCGGGAATACCGGCCTTGGCGGCGCCGCCCGCGCGGTTGCACACGGCGGCCGCACCGCCGAAGGAGGTTTCCGAGCCGTTGACCATGTAGGTCGGCGCCTGCTGGCAGTCGCCTATCACCCCGCCGTTGCGCTGGTAGTACTGGTCGTAGGCCGCCTTCCACTGGTAGGCGAACTTGTTGGCGATCTTCTGGTATTCGGCGTTGCGCTGCACATCCTTGGCGATGGCGATGGCACCGATGATCAGGCCGATGACGGCCAGCACGATGGCCATTTCGACCAGCGTGAAGCCGCGCTGGATGCGGCGGGCGAGCGGGGAGCGGTAGGGGCGCATGGCGGTTCCTCGGGCGATGGCGCGCATCACTGGTTCATCTTGTAGATGGCGACCATGCGGATCACCTGGTCTTCGTCCTGCGTACGGCCGGCGGTGGTCGCCGCCGCACCCGTCGCACCATCCTGGTAGGTGTTGTTGGCGCCCCATTCCACGCCGGCGGTGTTGGCCGTGCCGTTGGCGATGCCCTGCTGGCGGAAGCGCCCCTCCTGGGCGTCCGGCTTGCCGTCGATCATCTGGTCCAGCATGCGGGCCAGGTCGGGCGTGAGGCCGGTGATCACCATCACGTTGCCCGAGTTCTCGGGACTGCCGGGCTTGTTCCACTGGAAGCAGACCTGGATTTCCTGCGGGTTGCCGTTCGTGTCGAGATACACGTAGCGGTCTTCGGACCCTTCTGCCCGGCCGGGCGGCATGCGCACGCCGGCCTGGTTCATCAGCAGGCGCAGGTCGAAGGCATTCGCGGCACCTGCGGCAGCACCGGCGCCCTGCATGCCGCGCACCATGTTGGGACCGGCCGCGCCGTGGCAGATGGCGCCCGGTTCCGTGGCTCCGGTCATGTCGCCACCGGACAGCACGCCCGCGGCACCGGCGTAATTGGCCCCATTGACCATCAGCCGCGGCGCGGTCTGCGAATCGCCCGGCACCACGCCCGTGCGCTGGTAGTAGGCGTTGTAAGCCTGCTCCCACTGGTCGATGAACTTGTTCTTGATCTTGGTGTATTCGGCGTTGCGCTGGACGTCCTTGCCGATGGCGATGGCGCCGATGATCAGGCCGATGACGGCCAGGACGATGGCCATTTCCACCAGGGTGAAACCCTGCTGGAGGCGATGGGGAAGGCCCGCACGGGCGGCACGGCCGGCGCGGCGGGAAATATGGTGTGCAGACATGCGTACCCTCTGGTCGGGATGGATCGGCATCCCGAAAAGCCGGGACGGGTCGCATGCTAGGAGGGCACCGTTAGCAGACCGTTAGAACGGTTTCAAAGTGTTATTTGTAGGCCACAGCCGCGTTTTGCCGTAATCCCTTGCAATTGCCTGGCCTTGCATCGCCAGGCGACAAGTACGGGTCAGGGCCGGCTTGGTGAGGGCAGCGTGCCGCCCCATTGCGCGAGCCACCCGTGCGCTCCTGCCTGCCGGGCCAGCGCCGCCGCCTGCCGGCCCGCTGCCACGGCCTCTTCCGGCCGGCCCAGCTCCGACAGGGCCTGGGCCTTGAGCCGCCAGATGTCCATGCAGCAATACTGGTGTTCGCTCAGGTGCGCGGCGGCCAGCGCCTGCTCGGCCAGGGCCAGCGCGCCGGACGGGTTGCCGGTCGCGCAGAGCACGGAGATGCCGAACCAGGCCTCCGTGGTGGCTGCGGCCCGGTAGCCGACCTGCAGGGCCGTCGTACCGGAGGTCACCGCCGCGAGATCCACCGGCAGACCGGCGTGGGCCCGCGCCAGCACGATCAGCATGCCGGCCAGCCCGTACCAGAATTGCAGGCCCTCGAGCTCGGCCACCGTCCAGGCGACCTCGGCCGTCGCCAGCATGGCCGGCGGGTCCCGGCGGCACCAGGCCACCAGGGCATGGAAGCACTGGACGATGCACAGGTCCTGCCGCGTGGCCGACTGCAGCGCCTCCGCCCGGGCCTGCTCGATGGTCTCGCGCGACAGGGCGTCCTCGCCGACGAACCACAGCAGCCAGGCCAACTGGGCGCCCGAGAACACGGCCAGGTCGGACATGAGGTGCGCCATGCGCTCGCGCAGCTCCAGCGCCCGGCCCATGCGCCGGTTGGCCTCGAACCAGCCGCGCGCCTCCTCGAAGCGCCCCAGCCAGAACAGCGTGTTGCCCATCGCCCAGGCGGCGGCGAAATGCTGCGCGGGGCTGCGGGCCATCGCCTGCAGCCGGTGCGCATGGTCCAGCCCATGGACATAGCCCTGCGAGCTGGACCCGAGATAGGCCAGCATCTGCATGTCGAACATCAGCTCCGGATCGAGCGAGGGGGGCAGCGGAATGCGGCCGAGCTCCTGCACCACCGCATGCGCCTGGTCCGAGCCGTAGCCGTGGCGCGCGATCAGGCAGCGCCCGTGCAGTATGCGCGCCTCGATGCCGGCCGGCCCGGGAAAGTACCCCAGTGCCGCCAGGCGGGCGCAGCTGTCGCAGGCGGCGGCCATGTCGTCCTCGGCCACGGCCTGCCGCGCCGCGCGGTACCAGGCTTCGGCAGCGGCCGCGGGGTCGCCGGCCTGCTCCAGCAGCCCTGCCGCGCGGGCATGCTGGCCCTGCTGCGCCGCGCGGCCGGCCGCACGGCGGGCATGGCGCTGCAACTGTTCGGGCCGCATGGCCGACAGCACGTATTCGCGCAGCCGCGCATGGAAGAAGGCCGCATGGCCCAGCCCCCGCGCAACGACAAGCCCCGCGCGGATGCCGCCTTCCAAGGCGTCGGCCGCCGGGGCCTCGCCGCACAGGTGCGCCAGGTCGTCGCGCGAGAACAGCATGCCCAGCACGGCCGCCACCTCCATGCCCTCGCGCAGCGGGCCCAGCCGGTTGAGCAGGGCGTGGCAGAACTCGTTGAAATGGCTGGCACCGTCCGGGTGGATCGACCCTGCCAGCAGGTACAGCGGCAGTCCGCGCGCGCTGGCGATGCGGCCGCGCAGGGCGTCGGGCGTGAGGCCCGGGCCGTCCGGCAGGCTGCGCAGCACCTCGCGCGCGGCGTCGTCGTCCAGGGGGGCGAGCGCGATCTCCTGCAGGCCCGGGATGGGCAGCGGCTGGGGCGTATCCGCACGGCGGTTCAGCAGCCAGCGCAGTTGCGGCTGCTGCTGCGCCAGCGGCAGCAAAAATTCGGCCGTGGCGTGATCGAGCCATTGCGCGTCGTCCACCACCACCAGCGCCGGCCCCTCGCCATGGCCCAGCAGCAGCCGGCCCAGCCCGTCGGCCAGGTCGGCGCGCTGCCGCCGGCCCACGTTGCGCGTTTCCAGGAAGGCCATCAGCGCCTGCCGTGCCGGTGGCGGAAGATCCACGCCGCCCGCATCGTCACGGCCCGCGAGCATGCCGGCCAGCAGGTCGTGCAGGGCGCGCCACGGCGTGCCGGCGCCTTCCGGCAGGGCCGCCATCCACACCACGCCGCCCTGCTCCAGCCAGCACCGGGCGCACTCCCACGCGGTGCGCGTCTTGCCGACGCCCGGCTCGCCGCTCAGGCAGACCGCCAGCGGACCGGCGCCTGCAGGGGCCCGGAGGGTCTGCAGCAGCGAGGCGACGAGCGCCTGCCGCCCGAAAAAGCTGCTGCCGGCGAAATCACCCCCGGGTGGCAGCCGCGCTTCCCGCTGGTCCAGCCGGCAGCCGAAAAGCGTGAATTCACGGCCCATGCCGCGAAAGCGCTGGGTGCCCAGGGGCCGGCACCCGAAGCTGGGCGCCATGTCGGCCATGCTCTCGTCGCAGACGATTTCGCCCGGCTCGGCCCGCTGGGCCAGCCGCTCGGCCAGTCGCATGCGCCAGCCCACGGCGTGCCACTGCGGCGCGCGATCCAGCAGCACCCAGCCATGGGTGGCGCCCGCGCTCAAAGCGCGGCCGGGGGGCATCATGGCCGCCAATGCGGCCGCGCAGCGCAGCGCCTGCCAGCGCTGCCCGGTGTGGCGGCTGTCCACGCCGAAGCCCAGCGTGCAGCCGGCATCGTCGGTCGCCAGCACCACGCCGTCGAAGCGCTGCACCTCCGCCTTCAGGGCATCGACCAGGGCGTCCATTTCGGGCGTGCTGGGATGGCGGTCGCTGGCATCCACGTCCGCCAGTTGCACGCGCAGCAGCGTGATCGCGGCCACATCGGCGCATCCCTCGGCCCCGCTGCCGGCCGGCACGGCGGGCAGCGCCGCCGCCGCCGGGGCGGGCACCTCCCGGTCGCTGCGGACCGCCTCCATCCGCTGGCGCTGTACGCCGAGCCACTCGCGGAACTCCTCCGACGCGCCCTCGTCGGCCCCCGCCAGCCAGTCGGCGGGCTCGGACTGCAGGGCGAAGATCCAGTCCGCGGGCAGCTCTCCCTCGATGGCGTCGAGCAGGTGCGGCGACGTGCGGATCTCCAGGTCGGCACACAGCCCCGCAGCGGGCTGGTACATGATCCAGTCGCGCTCCACGCGGATCGTCCCGGGCAGCGCCAGCTGCCGCCACTGGGCCTGCAGGTCGGCCAGCACCACCCGCAGGTTGGCGCGCCCGGCCTGCATGTCGAGATCGGGCCACAGCCATTGCGCCAGCAGTTCCCGCCGCACCTCGCGCCGGGCCTGCCCGACCAGATAGCCCAGCAGGGCGGCGCTCTTGCGGTACTTGAACTGGAGCGGCCTGGCCCCTTCCCTGCCCAGCACCATCGGGCGCCCGGACAGGGCGAGCAGCAATCTATCGGCGGGGCTGTTCACGAAAAATGAGAGAAATGTGACGGAGGCGGCAGATTCTGCATGTTTCAACCGGCGTCCGGGTGAAGCATTCGTGAAGCGCCGCCCCGGCAAGCCCAGTTTTCGGGGGGCGGATTATGTCGTTACCAAATGGCGACACATCCGCAGCCCCTCCGGACGGCCGGGCCACCCCAAGCAAGAAAAGGTCCAGCCCCTGCCCAAGACGGGTCAGTCCGCCCCGCCGCTGCCGGCATGGCCGTGGCCGTGACCGTGACCGTGGCCGCCCGGGGCCGGGTCCCTCGGCACGGAGGCTGCGGGATCGCGCGGATCCAGGGCCAGGAAGTGGTGCACCACCGGGGCGTCCGGTCCGATGTGGAAGCGCCGTGCCTCGGCCTGCTGGTCGGCATCGGCACGCGAGACGCGCCGGTGCTGCCGCAGATGCTCCGCCCAGGACTCGACCAGGAACCATTCGATCACCCGTCCCGGCTCCCCCGTGTGCTCGGCCACGCCCCAGGCATAGGCTCCATCGCGGCGGCGCTCGCGGGCCACGTGCTGCATGGCCTGCAGGAAGGCGGGCAGGTCGTGCCGCCGCACCCGGTATTCGACCTGCACCATCACCGGGCCGCGGTCGTGCGCCACGGGTTCGGCCAGCAGCGGCTCGGGCCAGTGGTTGGACGGCTGCAGATCGGCGTCGCCCGTGGGCAGCTTGACGCGGTGGAAGACCAGCGACACGGCCACCAGGCCGCCCGCCCCGGCCAGCAGCGTGGCCGGCAGGCCCAGCTGGCCGGCCACCAGGCCCCAGCCCAGGCTGCCCAGCGCCATGGCGCCGTTGAACACCATCAGGTAGATGGCCAGCCCGCGGCCCCGCACCCAGTTGGGCAGCACCGCCTGGGCCACGCCGTTGAGCGTGGTCAGCGCAATGATCCAGCCCAGGCCCAGCACCAGCATCAGCGCCACGGCGGCCCACTGCGGCGGCGCCAGCGCCAGCACGCCCATCACCACCGCCGTGACGGCCGAGGCCAGCAGCACCAGCCCGTCGGTGTCCAGGCGCCTGCGCAGCCGCGGCAGCAGCACCGCGCCCAGGATGGCGCCCGCCCCCACCGCGCCCAGCATCACGCCGTAGAAGCCGGCCGAGCCGCCCAGCATGCGCCGCGCCACCAGCGGCAGCAGCGCCCAGACGGAACTGGCGAACAGGAAGAACACCGCCGCGCGCAGCAGCACCACGTGCAGCTCGCGGCTGGCGCGGGCATAGCGCACGCCGGCCCGGAAGGCGCCGAAGAATTGCTCGTTCAGCGCCGAGGCCTCGGCCTGCGGGCGCTTCCACCACAGCAGCGCGGCGATCACGAACACATAGCTCAGCACGTCGAGGCCATAGGCCGCCGCAGCGCCGAAGCTCGCCAGCAGCAGGCCGCCGGCGGCCGGGCCGATGGCGCGGGCGATGTTGATGCCCAGCGAATTCAGCGCCACGGCGCTCTTGAGCTCGCTGCGCGGCACCAGTTCGGGCACGATGGACTGCCAGGTCGGGCCCATCAGCGCGGCTCCGATGCCGCCCACGAAGGTGAGCGCCACC
Source organism: Acidovorax sacchari (assembly GCF_042847045.1). Lineage (NCBI taxonomy): Bacteria > Pseudomonadati > Pseudomonadota > Betaproteobacteria > Burkholderiales > Comamonadaceae > Acidovorax > Acidovorax sacchari. Next base: position 751,885 of record NZ_AP035783.1, on the reverse strand, counting down.
AGCCATTCCACCGTCAGCGCCTGCGCGTGGGCCAGCACCAGCAGCGTGCCGCTGACGGCGCCCAGCAGCACCTGCACGCCGATCAGGAAGCGGCGGCGGTCCAGGATGTCCGACAGCACGCCCGCGGGAATCGCCAGCAGGAAGACGGGCAGCGTGGCCGCCGTCTGGATCAGCGCCACCGCCGCGGGGCTGGAGGACAGCTCCGTCACCATCCAGGCGCTGGCCACGTCGCGCATGAAGCTGCCGATATTGCCCAGCACCGTGGCGGCCCACAGCACTGCGAAGACGGGAATGGCGAGCGGCGCGAAGCTGCCCGGTGCCTTGGCGGCGGCGTGGTCAGTGCGGCCCATGGTCACACCGCCCAGCAGGCGCAGCCCAGCGCGCCCCAGAAGCCCTTCAGGTCGGACACGGGCAGCTTGCTGCTCCAGGCCGTGGCATGCGCGTGGCCGTGCAGGTGGCAGTTGCTGGCGCAGCCGCAGCTCGCCGCCGCGTTGCGCATCACCGCCTGCAGCGGCGCGCCCTCCTGCACGCCCCATGCGCCGTAGCCGCGGAAGGTGCGCACCGGCGACCAGTCGGGCATGGCCGGCGGCGGCGCGCCTTCGTCGAAGCGGGCGAAATCACCAGCGCCATAGACCACCTTGCCGCCCACCACGGTGAGCAGGGCCGTGGTGTCGGCGATCTCGGATTCGGCGCAGGCGAAGAAGTCGCGGTCGGGAACGACCAGGTCCGCCAGCTGGCCCGCCTCGATGCGGCCCTTCTTGCCGACCTCATTGCTGAACCAGGTGACGTTCTCGGTCCACATGCGCAGCGCCTGGTCGCGGGTCAGGCAGTTGCGCTGCGGCGTGATCTGCAGGCCGCCCACCGTCTTGCCGGTCACCAGCCACGACAGCGACACCCAGGGGTTGTAGCTCGCGACGCGGGTGGCATCGGTGCCGGCGGAGACTTTCACGCCCTTCTCCAGCATGCGCTTGACCGGCGGCGTGGCCTCGGCCGCGGCCGCGCCGTAGCGCTCCACGAAATACTCGCCCTGGTAGGCCATGCGGTGCTGCACGGCCACGCCGCCGCCCAGGGCCGCGATGCGGTCGATGGACTTTTCCGAGATGGTCTCGGCGTGGTCGAAAAACCAGTTCAGGCCGGCCAGCGGCGTGTCCTGGTTGACCTTCTCGAACACATCGAGCGCGCGGTCGATGGTCTCGTCGTAGGTGGCATGCATGCGCCAGGGCCAGCGGTTCTGCGCCAGGATGCGCACCACCTCCTCCAGCTCGCCTTCCATCTCCGGTGCCAGTTCGGGGCGCGGCTGCCGGAAATCCTCGAAATCCGCGGCGGAGAACACCAGCATCTCGCCCGCGCCGTTGTGGCGGAAGTAATCCGTGCCCTGCTTGTACTGCGAGGTGGCCGTCCAGTGCAGGAAATCGGCCTTCTCTTCCTTGGGCTTCTGCGTGAACAGGTTGTAGGCCAGGCGGATCGTGAGCTGGCCGGCGTCGGCAAGCTCCTGGATCACCTGGTAGTCGTCGGGGTAGTTCTGCATGCCGCCGCCCGCGTCGATCGCGCCGGTCACGCCCAGGCGGTTGAGCTCGCGCATGAAATGGCGCGTGGAGTTCACTTGGTATTCGTGCGGCAGCTTCGGGCCCTTGGCCAGCGTGGCGTACAGGATGGCCGCATTCGGCCTGGCCAGCAGCAGGCCCGTGGGGTTGCCCGCGCTGTCGCGCACGATCTCGCCGCCGGGCGGCGCGGGCGTGTCGCGGCCGTAGCCCACGGCCCGCAGCGCGGCGCCGTTGAGCAGCGCGCGGTCGTACAGGTGCAGGATGAACACCGGCGTGTCCGGTGCCACCGCGTTCAGCTCCGCCAGCGTGGGCAGGCGCTTTTCCACGAACTGGTGCTCGGTGAAGCCGCCCACCACCCGCACCCACTGCGGCGCGGGCGTCACGTCCACCTGGCGCTGGAGCATCGCCATCGCATCGGCCAGGCTCTTCACCCCGTCCCAGCGCAACTCCATGTTGAAGTTCAGCCCTCCGCGGATGATGTGCAGGTGGTTGTCGATCAGCCCCGGCAGCACGCTGCGTCCGCCCAGGTCGATCACCCGTGTCTGCGGCCCGGCCAGCGCCATCACCTCGCGGTCGCCCCCCACCCGGGTGAAGCGCCCCTGCGCGATGGCGACGGCGCTCGCCGCGGGATTGGCGCGGTCCAGCGTGGTGAAGCGGCCGTTGCGCAGGATCAGGTCGGGGGTGGTGGCGGATGCGGTCATGGTGTGCAGGCCTTCCAAGGGTTTGACGATGGCAGAGCGCCTTTTCTTCAGCCTTCGTGGGCGTTGAACATGGTCTTGGCGTAGGTGATCCCCAGGCCGTAGCCGCCGCCGAACTTCTTCGCGATGCCCGTCGTCATGTCGTACGTTTCGCCGCGCGCCCAGTCGCGCTGCATCTCCAGCAGGTACTGCAGCGCGGTGATGGGCTGCGCGCCGGCCTGCACCATGCGCTCCATGGCGCGGTTGTGGGCCTCCACCGAGATGTCGCCGCAGGCATCGGCGATCACGAACACCTCGAAGCCCTGGTCCAGCGCCGACAGCGCCGGGCCCACGATGCACACGCTGGTCCACAGGCCGGCCAGCACGATGCGCGGCTTGCCGATCTCGTTCACGCGGCGGATCACGGCCTCGTCTTCCCAGGTGTTCATGGACGTGCGGTCCAGCAGGGCCTGGCCGGGGAACGGCGCGGTCACCTCGTCGAACATCGGGCCGGAGAAGCTCTTCTCCGCCACCGTGGTCAGGATGGTCGAGGCGCCGAAGCCGGCGGCGGCCGACGCGACCAGCGCGGCATTGGAGCGCAGCTGCACCGGATCGATCGAGTGCGTGGCGAAGGCCATCTGCGACTGGAAGTCGATCATGATCAGCGTGTGGTCCTGCGGGTTGAGCAGGCGGGCGCCGGGACGGGCGACGGCGACGGGACGGGCGGCGGACGCGTTGGCGTTTTGCATGGGAATCTCCTGGAACGTGTGTGGATGACGGACTGGACGAAAGAACGGAAGCACCTGCCCTGCCCGTTCAGTGGGGCATGGTGGGCAGCTCGTTGGGGCGCAGGTCGAACACCAGCACCTCGGCGTCCTCGCCCTTGGCGAAGTGCAGATCGCCGGCGTTGCGGATGCGGGCGCCGTCGCCTTCGTCCAGCCGCTCGCCGTTCACCTCGACGCTGCCGCGGGCCACATGCACATAGACGTTGCGGTGGGCGCCCACGGTCAGGTCGGCAGACTCGTCCCCGTTGAACAGGCCGGCATAGACGCGGGCATCCTGGTGCACGGCCAGCGATCCGTTCGTGCCCTCCGGCGAGATGATCTGGCGCAGCTGGCCGCGCTTGTCCGCCTCGGTGAAGTGCACCTGCTGGTAGCGCGGCTGGACACCGACCTTGTTGGGGACGATCCAGATCTGCAGGAAGTGCACGGGCTCTTCGGCCGAGTGGTTGAACTCGCTGTGCTGCACGCCGGTGCCCGCGCTCATCATCTGCACGTCGCCGGGGCGGATGACCGAGCCGGTGCCCATCGAATCCTTGTGCTCCAGCGCGCCTTCCAGCACATAGGAGAAGATTTCCATGTCGCGGTGGCCATGCGTGCCGAAGCCGTTGGAGGGCGTCACCCGGTCGTCGTTGATGACCAGCAGGTCGGAGAACCCCTGCTGGTTCATATCGCGGTAGTGGCCGAACGAGAACGTGTGGCGGGATTGCAGCCAGCCATGGTTGGCGGTGCCGCGGTGTTGGGCTTTGCGGATGTCGATCATGGTTTCGGTCCTTTCTTCATTCGATGGAATTCACACTGCGCCCCGGAGGGCATTGCCCGGGTTTTTCCCTGGTCTTTCAGTGCTGCGGTGAAGAAAGTATCCGGCGCCTTGATGCGCATCAGGTTGAAAGGTTTGGCCCTCCATCATCGATAATTTCGATGATCCAGCTCAAGCCATCCCGACCATGCTGAAACTCTCCCTGGAAGCCATCGAACTGGTGGAAGCCATCGCCCGGCACGGCTCGTTCGCCGGGGCCTCCGAACGGCTGCACAAGGTGCCGTCCACCATCTCGTACGCCATCGCCCGGCTGGAAGAGCAGCTGGGCTTTGCCCTGTTCACCCGCAACGGCCCGCGCGTGACGCTCACCCCCGCGGGGCAGGAAATGATCAAGGAGGGCCGCTGGCTGCTCGCCGGTGCCCGGCAGCTGGAATCGCGCATGCGGCAGATCGCCACGGGCTTCGAATCCGAGGTGCGGCTGGTGCACGATTCACTGATCCCCACGCATGCCTTCAACCAGGACATCTGCGCCTTCGAAGACCTGAACTGCGGCACGCGGCTGCGCATCGGCTGCGACGTGATGACCGGCACCTGGGAGGCCCTGCGCGAGGGCCGCGCCGACATCGTGGTGGCCGCCGGCGAGGGCCCGGCCGGCGGCGGCTACAAGGCCGTGCCGGTGGGCACGCTGCAGTTCGTGTTCTGCGTGACGGCCACGCACCCGCTGGCCCGGCTCCAGCGCCCGCTCACGCGCGGCGACCTGCTGGAGCACACGGCCGTGGTGGTGGGCGACGGCGCGCGGTCGTCGAACGACCGCACCATCGGCCTGCTGTCGGGCCAGCGCCGCATCATCGTGCCGCACATGCACGCCAAGATCGCCGCGCAGGCTGCCGGCCTGGGCCATGGTTTCGTGCCCCGCGCCTGCGTGCGCACGGAACTGGAGACCGGCATCCTGGTGGAACTGGAAGTGGAATCGCCACGCCCGGACGAGCCCTTCTTCCTGGCCTGGCGGCCGGACCACATGGGCGAGGCGCTCAAGTGGTGGCGGCAGCGGCTGGACCGGCAGTTGTTGCCGGGGATCCTGCCGTATTGAGTAGCTGGGGCTGGCTGCACACTGCGAAAGCCTGGGTCGAACCGTGACATGCCAGCCAAACATGGGGGAACGTATTTCTGCGCCTACGCGGCAGGGCGCCATGAAACAGCCTTGTCCAATGCGGCCGTGCATCGGACCGCCGGATCAATTCTGAGCATTCGCCTCTGACTAAACTGCTCCCGCATAAAACAGATACCACACGCGGAGGGCGAATTGGCCTACTACGATCTGAATCGACGCTTTGTCGAGCGGGAACGCTACGACCAATACGAGCTCATCGATGCACAACTACATGGCAAGCTGGTCGGATGGACCGAGGTGCTCGAGAACCGCAGCAGCATCATCGTCGCGGCGGCCAACTTCGGCAAGACCACCGAAATGTGCCATCAGGCGGCGCAGTTGAGAGAGCGCGGAGAGACCGCGGTATTCATCGCACTGCGCCAGCTTGCAGATCGTGGAAGTCTCGATAAGGCGCTGGATGGCGATAACCGTGATGCGTATCGCGCTTGGAAGGCTGCGCCTGTCGGACGCATCACGGTATTCGTGGACTCTTTGGATGAGGCCGCCACCGCTGGCAAGGAAGAAAGCATCAGCTATCTTGTCAGAGACGTTGCCGAAGAGCTGAACTGGCCGAACGAGCATGTCCGGTGGGTAATTTCGACTCGGCCGGCAGTACTCACCTGGGGAGTTTTTGACAAGCTCTCGAGCCTGCTGTCCCAGCCAGTTCCAAAGCTTATCGGTGGCACACGTGCAGGGGAACAGGGCAATAGCCGCGGAAGGGTCAGTTTGACAGTGGATGCCGAAAAGAAGGTGCCGTTGCGCCTGTTTTCAATGGCCCATCTTAAATACGACCAAGCTGCCGTATATCTTGGGAGACGGTACCCTGAGCTTAATGCCAGGCAGTTGATCGAAATTGCCAGCGAGCGGGGCTTGTCGGGCTTCGTCCGCAGCCCGGGCGGACTGGACATCCTTGCTCTCATCGACATGGTGGCCAATCCGCCGACATCATTGACCGATGTGTTCGATCGTGTTGTGAACGCCATCGGCACACTGCGTGGCGCTGACCATCGGCTCGCAGAAGTAGGCAACCCCGAGCCGGAGTTCCTGACCGCTGCCGCCCAACGCTTGGCCTCTGCGTCGGTGGTATGCCGGTTGGTGAACATCGAGATGCCCGAGGCGACCTTGGCTATTCCTGAGTCGGCGTTGTCAGCTCGGCTGATTGCGTCTTCGCTGCTGCATGAGGCGGGCATCAAGGCGCTGTTGAACTCCCAACTCTTCATCGATGCTGGCCACCATCAGGTCAAGGTCTATCCCGACGAACTCTTGCCCTTCCTCGCGGCCAAACGTCTCGCCGGCTTGGTAGCCTCGCCTGATCAGGCCGAACGACTACTCGAGAATTTCACCTGGACTGCGACCAGCGGCGAACAAGGAGTTCAGCGCGCCTTTTTGCCGATGCTTGGGTGGCTCGCCACGCTGAATGCGCATTGCCGAGAGGTCATCGTGGAGAAGGACCCGCAGGCATTGGCGTTCTTCGGCGACCTCCGCAATCCGGTGGTTCCGCTCAAGGCGGCACAAGACGCTTTGACAGAAAGCATCAAGCGCTTGGTGGAACAGGGCGATCACATCGGCCGCGGCATGTTCAATCTGACGTCTGAGAATTTCTGGCAAGCGGGTCCAGACCGATTGGCCGGGACGCTTTCGAGCCTCTACGACCAGTACCAGCATAACAAGTGGGCGCGAGACGTCCTGCTAGACATTGCCTCCGCGTGCAAAATTGAGGTGCTGCGGGCAAAGCTTCTCAAGCGTCACGGGTTCAAATTTGCCCGCGTCCTTTCAGACAGCAGCGACGTCGGCTACTTCATTGCATTGGGTCGCCCTGACGATCTTGCAGCACTCGCCAAAGCAGCAGTGGCGAGCACCACCGTGCGAGAAGGCGTAGTCAGCAACCTAATACGCGATTTGGGGTGGAAGTATTTCTCGCCCCGTGACGTCGCCGTGATGGTCAACAACCAGTTCTTGGCAGGACCGCTTGGATTTCAGCTTTCCTATTACTTCGAGGAGGGAAGCGTGCTAGCCGGCGCGACGGATGACCAGCTGTACCAACTGACGCGCGGGCTCGTTGTACGCATGGCAAAAAGAGAGGTGAAGCACAGGCGAAATCGCGAAGACCAGCCGTATGTGGATCTCGTTGCCAAGGTTCTCGAAACCTTGGTGGCACGGGCGGACAGTTCCCAAGCGGCCAAGGTCGCTCGCTTGTGCCTTATCGTGAATCGGGTCATCGAAAGAGATTACTTGCAGAGCAGCGCACTCGAGAGGCTGAGGTCAGCAGCAGAGGCGAATGCCGCCGTGCGCCTCGCATTGCTGCATTGCACCGTTCAGAGACAGTTCAACGACGACGACCTGTTTCACGCGATCATTGGCTTTCGCCGGCCTTCCAACTACACATCCGAGGACGTGGCTCAAGTGAACGACGCGCAGCTCACCCGCGTGTACGCAGAGTGGCTGGCCCAGCGCGCGAAAGCCATTGCACAGCAATCGGCGCTCAAGCCGGTCAAGCGTAAGAGCGAGAAACCCACTATCGGAACCAAGGCCAAGCGTCAGCTTACCGAGCGTTTGGGCGCGCTGGCGGACGGCACGGATACTGTGTCGCTTGAGTGGATCGCCGGATGGCTGGTGCAAAGAAATCGCACCTCACGATATGGCGAGGTCGATTTCGAGGCGTTTGAGCAGGCCGCCGGAGCGAAGATTGCTGCTGCGACCCGACAGGGCTTGCGTCGACTCTGGCGCGACAAGGCCCCGACCGTCAAGGAGAGCGAACCGAACTCGACTTTCCACATCTCTATGGCCGGCCTGCAGGGCCTCAACCTTGAACTCGCGGATGGGACAGCGCTTCCCGCCCTCACGGATCAGGAGGTTTGCCGGGCCCTTCGTTACGCACTCCTCGAAATCAACGGTTATCCGAAATGGTTCTGGCCCCTCGTCGAGGCATATCCGGCCGTCGCGACTTCTGAGTTGGCTGCAATCGCTAGCGAAGCATCGAACGGCGCTGCGTCCAGGGAACATGCAGAACACCTGCTGGCGACCATCCCCAACGCACCTGTCCTGGTCCAAGAAGCGCTCGCAGGTCTTGCATGGAAGCATCTAACGAGCGTGAATCCATCACGCGGCTACATGGTTAATCGGTTGCTGAAGGTCGCCCTCCTGGTGCCAGGCAAGGTCCCGCAAAATGATTTCGAGCGTCTGGCGCTTAAGAAAATGAAGGACGCCTACTGCTCGCCGCTGGCTGACCCAGTGGACGAGGCCCTGCGCGCGCAGCGCGAACATGCACTTATCTGGGCTATCCGCTGGTTCATTAAGAGTCCGTTGCGGTGGCGCAATGCCGTCAGCGATTGGAGGCCGTTGGACCCGCTGGCCGTCAAGACTTTCATCCTTGACCTCGCGGCTGCATTCGGTCGTGACCACGAGAACATCGCGATGCAAATTGCCACGGAAAGCGACCACGGCATCTTGGCGCTGGAGGACCTGTACCTATGGACTAGGTGGGCAGTTGACCCAAAAGATGACGAGGAGAGACCGGAGGGTGTTCCCTATAGCCCGGGCCGTCGGGACCACGCAGAGGGATTCCGCGGATCACTCATCAGCGGAATCGCCGCGGCGACGTCTCAAGCGGCCTACAGCGCGCTGGAGCGAATCAAGCAAGCCATGCCCGCGGGCGACTTGACGGTCGAATACATCAAGAAGACGCAGTTTGAACTGCGTGAACGTCAGTTCACCAGGGCGCCTCTGCCGCAAGTGAAGTACACGAAGTTCGAGGAAGACTTCCGTGGGGACGTCACCGGCACGACCTCGTTCGCCATGGCCGTGCATGCTGACCTCCGCGCCGTCAAGTACGACATCGAATGCGGCGAGCACAGCCTGCGCAGCTTCTTTAGCGGGGTCGAGTTCACGCGAGTCAACAGGAAGGGAGCCGAAGGCGAAAAAGCGGGCTTGGCATTGGAAGCGCACTTCCAAAGGCTACTGGCCAGCGAGCTAAACCATCATGCTCGCGCGCGGTACTCCGTGACCGTCGAACCCCAGACTGCCGAGGCGAAACGCCGGGACATCCAATGCAGCAAGGGCGATTGGCGGGCCTCTATCGAACTGAAGATGTCTGCCCGGTGGGATCTCTCGGACTACCTCATCGCCCTTGAGGCTCAACTGGTAGGCCAATACATGCGCCACAACAAGGCGACGGCGGGTTTCCTGGTCGTGCTCTTGCAAACCAAGGATCGCCAGTGGACCGACCCTGAAACAAAGAAGAAGCTCAATTTCCCCCAGGTACTGGCGATCCTGTCCGCAAAGGCACAGGAGCTTGAGGAAAAGGACCGGACGCGCTACCTCCGCGTCATCGGCATTGATGCGACGACGCCGGGCGATTTCCGGGCGGCCACCAAGAAGAGCAACAACGGACGCAGGAGTTGAGCAAATGAATGACGACCGGGCGTGTCCGGTGTTGGGTTGAGTAGCGGCTCAAAGGAGAGCGATGTGCCACAGCTGAAGTTGCTTGTCGATAGAACGCTGGACGACGGAAGATTCGTCGTGGTCAACGACTCGCGCGAAGACGCGCCCCTGGGGACAACCTTCGTAGAGTTGACCGTCATAGCGAGCGAACTGGGTGACGGCGAGTTCAAGTCCGCGCAGATCGGGTCTGCAACGGCTGTAGCGCTTCAACTCGAATCGGTGGAGTCGTGGCGGAGGTCGCTGGATGCCATACCGTTTGGGCATAACGCAGCGATCCAACTTGCAGGGCCAGGGTTGACGGAGCTCAGAGACCGGCTGACGCACAAGTTAAAGGGCGAGTACGTTTATCTCTCCTCAGACTAATGTGACGCCGACCGGGCAAGTGCAGTCATCACCAGTGATCGCGCTTGCCGTACTGACCTAGGCGCCATCCGGCGCCTACCGCCGGGCCGCCACCACCGTCCCACCCGCCACATCCCGCAGCACCTCCATGAACGCCTGCGCCGCCGGCGTCGGGGTCTCGCCCTGGCGCACCAGCATGCCGTAGTCGGGCATCGCCCGGGGCACGTCCACGTGGATGGGGGCGAGCAGGCCCTTGGCGATGTACCGGTCGGCCAGCGCGCTCGGCTGCAGCGAGAGCATGTCGGTGATGCGCAGCGATTCCAGCGCGAACAGGAAGGACTGCGTCTCCATCACACCCGAGGTGGGCGTCATCCCGATGGCCCGGAAGATGTCGTCGGACACCTTGCGCAGCGCCGTCGATTCCGGGTAGAGCAGCCAGGGCCAGTGCGCGAGGCGGCCCACCTCCAGCCCCTGGATGCCGCGCAGCGGATGGTGCGGCCCGCCCACCACCTGCAGCGTCTCGCCGGACAGGCGCTCGTACTGGAAGTCCGCCTGCTGCGCCTCGTCGGTGAAGCGGCCGATCATCAGGTCGATCCTGCGCTCGCCCAGCCAGGCGATGAGCTGGTCGCTGCTCTGCTCGCGCACCTTCAGCACCAGCATCGGCCGGCGCCGCTGCATCTCGGCGATGGCGGTGGTCAGCAGCCGCGCGGCCGAGCCGGAAATCGCCCCGATGGACAGCTGGCCGTGGCCGCCCTGCTTGAGCGCATTGAACTCGTCCACGAACTTCGCCTGGCCCGCCAGCGCGGAGGCGGCATAGCCCAGCGCGAACAGGCCCAGCTCGGTGGGCCGCATCTCGCGCGGCAGGCGCTCGAACAGGCGCGCATCGAAGATTTCCTCCAGGTCCAGCAGGATCTTGGTGGCGGCCGGCTGGGTGACGTGCATCTGCTCGGCCGTGAGCCGCAGGTTGCGCGTCCGGCCCAGGATGTCGAGGAACTGCAGGTGCCTGGAGCGCAGCCGGCTGCAGGCGGTGGCGATGGATAAGGGTTTGCCCGGCATTTTGGGGTGACCGATAACTGGAAGGAATGCCCCGTGGAAAAACACTGATTGGACGCCACGGGCACCGCCCCCTAGTCTGCACCCCCGCGACATCCCAGAACATCCGCAGGAGACAAGACATCATGCAATTCCACGCAGCCTTCAAGACGTTCGCGCTGGCCGCCGCACTCGCTGCCGTGCTGGCCCCGCCCGCCATGGCGCAGGTGCGCGAGCGCACCTTCAAGATCGGCACCGGCATCAGCGACGACCATCCGCAGGCCCACGCGTCGCGGCACTTCGACGAGGTGCTGGCAGCCAGGAGCGGCGGCAAGATGCGCGCCAAGCTCTTCGCCAACGGCACGCTGGGCAACGATGTCACCATGATCTCCGCCCTGCGCGGCGGCACCCTGGAGATGACGGTGCCCGACAGCTCCACCCTGGTGTCGGTGGTCAAGGACTTCGGCGTGCTGAACCTGCCGCTCACGTTCAATACCGGCGAGGAAGCCGACGCCGTGCTCGACAGCGCCTTCGGCAAGAAGCTGCTGGCCAAGCTGCCCGAGAAGGGCCTGGTCGGCCTCGGCTACTGGGAGAACGGCTTCCGCCAGACCACCAACTCGCGCCGCCCGGTCCAGAAGGCCGAAGACTTCGCCGGCCTGAAGGTCCGCGTGATCCAGAACCAGCTGTTCATCGACAGCTTCAACGCGCTCGGCGCCAACGCCACGCCCATGCCCTTCACTGAGCTGTACTCGGCCATGGAGCAGAAGGCCGTGGACGGCCAGGAGAACCCCACCGCGACCATCCTGACCAGCAAGTTCTACGAGGTGCAGAAGCACCTGGTCCTGTCGCGCCACATCTACAGCACCTGGGTGCTGCTGATGTCGAAGAAGACCTGGGACACCCTCTCCCCCGAGGAGCAGAAGATCGTCCAGGAAGCCGCGAACGAGGCGACCGCGTTCGAGCGCAAGGCCATCCGCGCGCTCGAGGGCAAGGCGCTCGGCGAGCTGAAGAAGCTCGGCATGCAGGTCACCGAGCTGCCCGCCGCGGAGCAGGCCAGACTGCGTGACAAGCTGCAGCCCGTGGTCGCGAAGTACAGCAAGGAATTCGGCGAGGACACCACCCGCGAAATGATGGCCGAGCTGGAAAAGGCCCGCCGCAAGTAACCGAGAACGACATGACCCCACCCGAAGGCCGCCGCTTCCGCTCGCGCGACTGGTTCGCCGATCCGGCGCGCTCCGACATGACCGCGCTCTACCTCGAGCGCTTCATGAACTACGGGCTCACGCCCGAGGAGCTGCGCTCGGGCCGGCCCATCATCGGCATCGCCCAGACCGGCAGCGATCTTTCCCCCTGCAACCGCATCCACCTGGAACTGGCCCGCCGGGTGCGCGACGGCATCCGCGACGCGGGCGGCATACCCATCGAATTCCCCGTCCACCCGATCTTCGAGAACTGCCGCCGCCCCTCCGCCGCGCTGGACCGCAACCTCGCCTACCTGGGCCTCGTCGAGATCCTCTACGGCTACCCCATCGACGCGGTGGTGCTGACCACCGGCTGCGACAAGACCACGCCGGCCGGCATCATGGCCGCCTCCACCGTCGATATCCCCGCCATCGTGCTCTCGGGCGGGCCCATGCTCGACGGCTGGCACGACAACGAACTGGTCGGCTCGGGCACCGTGATCTGGCGCAGCCGCCGCATGCTGGCCGCCGGCGAGATCGACGAGGAAGAATTCCTGCAGCGCGCCTGCGACAGCGCCCCGTCGGCCGGCCACTGCAACACCATGGGCACGGCCTCCACCATGAACGCGGTGGCCGAGGCGCTGGGCCTCTCGCTGCCCGGCTGCGCAGCCATTCCCGCGCCCTACCGCGAGCGCGGCCAGATGGCCTATGCCACCGGCCGCCGCATCGTCGAGATGGCGCACGAAGACCTGCGCCCCTCGCGCGTGCTCACCCGCGAGAGCTTCCTCAACGCGCTGGCGGTGGTCAGCTGCGCGGGCGGCTCCAGCAACGCGCAGGTGCACATCCAGGCCATGGCGCGCCATGCCGGCGTCGAACTGCAGCCGCGCGACTGGACGGACCACGCCTACGACCTGCCGCTGCTGGTCAACATGCAGCCCGCCGGCAAGTACCTGGGCGAGCGCTTCTTCCGCGCCGGCGGCGTGCCCGCGGTGATGTGGGAACTGCTGCAGGCCGGCCGCCTGCACGGCGGCTGCGCCAGCGTCACCGGCCGCAGCATCGCCGAGAACCTGCAGGGCCGCGAAGCGACGGACCGCGAGGTCATCCGCCCCTTCGCCGATCCGCTGATGGACAAGGCCGGCTTCCTGGTGCTCTCGGGCAACCTGTTCGACTTCGGCATCATGAAAACCTCGGTGATCTCCGAGGCCTTCCGCGCGCGCTACCTCTGCCGGCCGGGCCACGAAGACGTGTTCACGGCCCGGGCCATCGTCTTCGACGGCGCCGAGGACTACCACGCGCGCATCAACGACCCCGCGCTCGGCATCGACGAGGACTGCATCCTGGTGATGCGCGGCGCCGGCCCGCTGGGCTGGCCCGGCTCGGCCGAGGTGGTCAACATGCAGCCGCCGGATGCGCTGATCCAGCGCGGCATCCGGGCCCTGCCCACGCTGGGCGACGGCCGGCAGTCCGGCACCGCCGACAGCCCCTCCATCCTCAATGCCTCGCCCGAGAGCGCCGCAGGCGGGGGCCTCGCCTGGCTGCAGACCGGCGACCTGATCCTGATCGACCTGAAGCAGGGCCGCTGCGACGCGCTGGTGCCGCCCGAAGAAATCGCCCGCCGCCGCCGCGAACTGCCGCCGCCGCCCGTGCCCGCCAGCCGCTCGCCCTGGGAAGCGCTCTACCGCGAAAAAACCGGCCAGCTGGCCGACGGCGCCACGCTGGATTTCGCGCTCGAGTTCCGCCGCATCGCCGAGCAGACGCCACGCCACAACCATTGAGTACCGGGGCCGCTGAGCCCCGATGCATCCCCATTCGAGGACGAGAAGCATGAACGACGAAGACAAGAACCACCTGCTGCCCGAAGACGGCCTGGCCGGCACGCTGGTGGCCCGGGCCTGGACGCCCGGCCCGCAGGGCGGCCCGGCGGTGGTGGCGCTGCGCCCCGAAGGCGTGTTCGACATCAGCCGCGCCTTCCCCACCATGAGCACCCTGCTCGATGCCGACCGGCCCGCCGAGGCCGCGCGCCAGGCTGCCGGAGAGCGCCTGTGCGCGGTGGATGAACTGCTGCACAACAGCCGGCTCGGCACCCGCGACGCCGTCCTTCCCTTCCTGCTCGCGCCCTGCGACCTGCAGGTGGTCAAGGCCGCCGGCGTGACCTTCGCGGCCAGCATGGTCGAGCGCGTGATCGAGGAACAGGCGCACGGCGACGCATCGCGCGCCCAGGAACTGCGCGGCAAGGTGCAGGCGCTGATCGGCGGGAACCTCGCGGACATCCGCCCCGGCTCCGACAAGGCGATGGCGCTGAAAGCCCTGCTGCAGCAGCAAGGCTTGTGGTCCCAGTACCTGGAAGTCGGCATCGGCCCCGACGCCGAGGTCTTCACCAAGGCGCCCGTGCTGGCCTCCGTCGGCACCGGCCAGGAGATCGGCATCCGCGCCGATTCGGCCTGGAACAACCCCGAGCCGGAGGTGGTGCTGGCCGTGAACGGCCGCGGCGACATCGTGGGTGCCACGCTGGGCAACGACGTCAACCTGCGCGACATCGAAGGCCGCAGCGCCCTGCTGCTCGGCAAGGCCAAGGACAACAACGCCTCCTGCGCCATCGGCCCGTTCATCCGGCTGTTCGACGCCAGCTTCGGCATGGACGACGTGCGCCGCGAAACCGTGCACCTGGAGGTGCGCGGCACCGACGGTTACGCGTTGCGCGGCATCAACACCATGGCCAGCATCAGCCGCGACCCGGCGGACATCGTCGCGCAGACCCTGGCCGCGCACCAGTACCCGGACGGCTTCATGCTGTTCCTGGGCACGCTCTTCGCGCCCATCGAAGACCGGGGCGAACCCGGCGCCGGCTTCACCCACAAGCTGGGCGACGAGGTCACCATCCGCAGCGCCCGGCTGGGCGCCCTGTGCAACCGCGTCACCCACAGCGAGACCGCGCCGCCCTGGCAGTTCGGCCTGCGCGCCTTCATCAACCACCTGGCCGCGCGCGGCCTGCTGGACGGCCGCAGCCTCTGACACGCCATCGACGACCGTCGATCAGGAGACAAGACCATGAAGCGTTGGATGGATCGCTATTGCCGGATGCTGGACTTCCTCATGGCCGGCGCCCTGGCGGTGATGGTGGTGATGGTGTTCGGCAACGTCGTGCTGCGCTACGCCTTCAACACCGGCATCACCGTGTCGGAAGAGGTGTCTCGCTGGCTCTTCGTCTGGCTCACCTTCCTGGGCGCCGTGGTCGCCATGAAGGACCACGGCCACCTGGGCGTGGACATGCTCGTGAGCCGCCTGCCCGACGCGGGCAAGAAGGCCTGCGTGGTCACCGGCCAGGTGCTGATGCTCGGCGTCTGCTGGCTGGTTTTCTCGGGCAGCTGGACGCAGGCCCAACTGAACATGGACGTCACCGCGCCCACCACCGGCTGGTCCATGGGGTACTTCTACTTCGTGGGCGTGGTCTTCGCCGTGTCCGCCGCGGTCTTCCTGCTCTACGACCTCTGGCGCGTGCTGAGCGGCCAGCTGCGCGGCGACGCGCTGGTCATGGTCAAGGACTCGGAAGAGACGGCGGAATTCGACGCCCTGCAGGCACGCCTGGCCGAGGAAGACCGGCTCGCCGCCGCCCAGGCCGGATCCCCTGCCTCCGGCCCGTCGAACAAGAAAGACAACGGCTGAGGAGCCCCGCACATGACCATCGCCGTCTTCCTCCTCTCGCTGCTGGGCGCCATGGCGATCGGCATCCCGATCGCGTTCTCGCTGCTGCTGTGCGGCGTGGCGCTCATGTGGCATCTGGACATGTTCGACGCACAGATCCTCGCGCAGAACCTGATCAACGGTGCCGACAGCTTCCCGCTGCTGGCCGTGCCCTTCTTCATGCTGGCCGGCGAAATCATGAACACCGGCGGCCTCTCCAAACGCATCGTCGATCTGGCGCTCACCCTCGTCGGCCACGTGCGCGGTGGGCTGGGCTATGTCGCCATCGTCGCGGCCTGCGTGCTCTCGGCGCTCTCGGGCTCGGCGGTGGCCGATGCGGCGGCGCTCTCGGCCCTGCTGATCCCCATGATGGTGGCCGCCGGCCACGACAAGGCACGCTCCGGCGGCCTCATCGCCGCGGCCGGCGTGATCGGCCCCATCATCCCGCCCTCCATCGGCTTCGTGATCTTCGGCGTGGCCGCCAACCTGTCGATCAGCAAGCTCTTCCTGGCCGGCATCTTTCCCGGCATCCTCATCGCCGGGTCCCTCTGGGCCACGTGGTGGTGGCTGGTGCGCAGGGAACACATCGTGCCGCCGCCGCGCCGCTCGCGCAAGGAAGTCTGGCTCGCATTCCGCCAGGCCGGCTGGGCGCTGATGCTGCCGCTCATCATCCTGGTGGGCCTGCGCTTCGGCGTCTTCACGCCCACCGAGGCGGCCGTGGTCGCGGCGGTGTATTCGCTCTTCGTCGCCGTGGTCATCTACCGCGAACTCAAGCCCTCGCAGATCTACGGCGTGTTCGTCACCGCCGCGCGCACCACCGGCGTGGTGATGTTCCTCGTGGCCGCGGCCCTGGTTTCGGCCTGGCTCATCACCGTGGCCGACCTGCCAGGCAAGGTCGTCACCCTGCTGGAGCCCTTCATCGGCAGCCCCATGCTGCTGATGGTGATGATCATGCTGCTGGTGATCGTCGTCGGCACCGCCATGGACATGACGCCCACCATCCTGATCCTGACACCCGTGCTCATGCCCGTGGTAAAGGCCGCGGGCATCGACCCGATCTATTTCGGCGTGCTGTTCATCATCAACAACTCCATCGGCCTCGTCACGCCGCCGGTGGGCACCGTGCTGAACGTCGTGGCCGGCGTGGCGCGCATCCGCATGGACGACGTGATCCGCGGCGTGTGGCCGTTCATGCTGGCGGAGTTCGCGATGATGTTCCTGATGGTGGCGTTTCCTGCGCTGGTCATCTGGCCTGCGCGCCTGCTCTACGGCTGACATCGGCTTGCAGAGCCCTTCCGGCGCCGTTGCCGGAACCGGTGGGCCGCCACCCATCCGCTGGCGCAGCTGGAGCGCCCGCTCACCCGCGCCGACTTGCTGGAGCACACCGCCATCGTGGCAAGAGACGGCGCGCGGCAACTGGCCGACCGTACCGCCGGCCTGCTTGCAGGCCTGCGGCGCATCACCGTACCCAACATGCAGATCAAGGTAGCCGCCCAGGCCCCGGGCCTGGGACACGGCTTCGTGCCACGCGCCTGCGTGCGGGTGGAGCTGCCCTCCTCAGCCCAAAAGGCAATCGCCTGCACGGGGTTTGAACTCTGTTGGATAATGATAAAAATAATAAATGTGGAGCGCATCCAACTTTCTGGGGAAACACGCCGATCAGGACCGGTCCCGGCACTTCCGGCCTGCCGGTGCGGATACCCCCTCCACCCGTTCATCGTCCATGGTTCTCGATCCCTTCACCCTGCTCGTCATCACCGCCGCCCTGGCTGCCGCCTCTGCGCTGTACCTGGCTTCGGAGTGGAGCAGCGTACGCGAGCGTTCGCTGCTCCTTTGGAGCGCGGGCTTCGCCGTCATCGCCGTCGGCAGCGCGCTCGCCCTGCTGCGCTCCAGCGGCTTCATGTTCGTGGGCATCTGGTTCTCCAACGGTTTGCTGATCATCGCCCACGCGCTGTTCCTGGCCGGCGTTGCCGCGTTCAGGCGCGCCCGGCTGCCGCGCGCCGGGTGGTGGCTGCTGGCCGCCATCTGGCTGGCGATGCTGTGGCTGCCCGAAGGGCCGTGGTGGTCCAAGACGATGCTGGGCGTGCAGTCGCTGCTCGTAGCCGCCGTCACCCTGCGCGCCGGCCTGCTGCTGCGCCCGCAGGGCGGCGCCGCTGTAAGCGTGGGCGCGGCGCAGCTGCGCTTCATCCTGTGGGCGCACGGCCTGTTCTACCTGGCCAAGGCTGCTTCGGCGGTGGCGCTCGACGCCTTCATCAACCTGGCCGGCTTCCGGGGCGTGGTCATTCAGGTATCGCTGGTGGAAGGCGTGATGGCGATCATGCTGCTCGCCATGTCCATGACCGGCACCGAGCGCCACCGCCGCGAGGAACGCATGGCCCAGATCGCCGCCCGCGACCCGCTCACCGCCCTGGACAACCGCCGCGCGCTCTACCTGCGCGCCCCGGCGCTGCTGCGGCAGGCCTCGCCGGCCAGCACGTGCGCCCTGCTGCTGATGGACATCGACAACTTCAAGCAGGTCAACGACCTGCACGGCCACGATGCCGGCGACCGCCTGCTCATCACGCTCAGCGACCTGATCCGCAGCACGCTGCCCAGCGGCGCCCTGGCCGCACGCCTGGGCGGGGACGAATTCGTGATCCTGCTGCGCGACGCGTCGGCCTCCGCCGCGCAGGCCCTGGGCCGGGAATTGCGCGAGGCGTTCGCCCAGCAGGCGGGCACGATGTTCGCAACGCCGGAGCCCGTGTCCCTCAGCATCGGGGCGACCTTGTTCGACCAGCCCGATGCCGAGTTGTCGCACTGGCTCAAGCGGGCGGATGAGGCGCTGTATGCGTCGAAGCGCAAGGGGCGGGATCGGATGGAACTCATCATGCCGATTCCGGCAGGGCAGTCGCACTGATACGCACTGGCTTGCAGGGCAGAGCGGTGGTAGCCGAGCGGCTTTCTTTTGCCTTCAGCGGTGTCGCTCTGGCCGCGACGCTGCACGCGAGCTTGGGGCAATACTTGATAACGTAGCCGTCATCGGAACCTCGTCCGCAGCTGGCAGCAATCTCTGAAGAACCACCTTGGAGAGACGGCTTTAGGCTGAAAGGGGAAGCTTAATCGAACTCCTTCGAATGACTGCTGACAGCATTGGCGGACATCGAATGCCCTGCAAGAAGCGAGCGTCATCGCCCCCACTTCTCGGAGGCCAGCGGCAGTTCGTTGAGTTCCTGCCGAGCTTCTCGCCACTGCGGCCAATGCTCAGACAGGATCGCCACGAAGCGATCGTTGTGGCTTGCCTCCAGCAGGTGAACCATCTCGTGGACGATCACGTACTCGAGCAAGTCCTTTGGCTTCTTGACCAGTTCAGTATTGAGCCGGATGTGCCCCGCCGCAGGGTTGCAACTGCCCCACTTGGTCCTCATTTTCTGGAGGAAGTAGCGCTCGACCTTGACGCCGAGCCGCTTTTCCCACTTGCGCAGCAGCGGTGGCACGGACTGGTGCAGCAGTGACTTGTGCCACTCGTGCATCACCGCCACGCGCTGACTCTCCTCGTGGCCCGGGCGAACAGCCAAACGAATGCGCTTGTGGTCCAACGTCACGGCGGGCTTGGCGTCTTGGAAGTCGACGCTCAGCAGGTAGCGGCGCCCCCATAGGTAGTGGCTCTCGCGCCCGACAAAACGCCGAGGCGCCTCCCGTGCCTGCGCCTTGAGCGTCGACTGCTGGGCCCGTATCCAACCCAGCTTCGAGATCGCATAGGCCCGGGCCACTTCGAGCCGCGTGGCGGTGGGTGCCGTGAGCGTCACTTGCCCATCCGGCGGATGCACCGTCAGGTGGACGTTCTTGACGTCCTTGCGGGTCACCCGGATCGACACCTCGCCCAGGCGGATGGTCTCGGTCATTGGTAGCCCGGCTGGTTCTTGACGATCTCGAATACCGCCTCGGTGGCCGTGCGGTCGCGCTCCAGGATGGGGAACAGTGCATTCACCACCTGCGCCTCGCGGGCGTCGTCGCCATACCAACCCGCCGGGGCGTTCTCGCGCACGGTCAGGTCGATCCGGAGCGCCAATGCTGCCTTGTCGTCGTCGGCCGTCGGGTACTTGAAGGTGGCCGATGGCAGCGAGCCGAGGTTGTTGTAGATCACCGCCGCTTCATGCCGGCCGTGCAAAGCCGCCGGCACGCCGTCTTCTCCGCGCTTCGCGCCGAGCTGCCGCACCAGGGCCTCGGCCTTGCGCAGAAACTCTTCGTAGGCGGCCGCATCGGCCCGGCTCTGCCGGATCAGATCGTCCAGCAGCTTCGACATCTGCTCGTAGAAGCGCGGGTCGGTCAGTTGGTCGCGGATGATCGTCTTGCGGACGTTGTTGATGATGCCTTCGGCAATCGCGTTCCTCGACAGCTTGCCCTTCGCGTTGAGCTTTCTCGCGATCGCATCATGGATGCCCGTCTCGATGATCAGCTCGGTGAGCGACATCTCGCCCAGCTCACCCAGGTCTTCGGCCGCATCGGCCTGGATGTAGGTGTTGATGAGGTGGCGCATGTCCGCCTCGTAGGGCTTGATGTCCAGCTCTTCGCCTGAGTGGCGTTTGATGCTCGCGCGCGTGAAGGTGTAGAAGTCCAGCTCGCGCTGCAGCGTGGCCGCTTCGGCTTCCGAGTAACCCGCTTCGCCCAGATGCTGCGCCAGCGCGCCAAAGGCACGCACGAAGATCGCCACCGCCTTGTAGAACGAGATGCGTAGCGCCTCGGTCTTGAGCAAGGCATCGGGCTCGGCCGCATCGCCGCAGAAATAGTGCAGGAACTGCTCCACTTCGCGCGGCAGCGGCACCGGCTCGCACAGGTAGTGCAGCGCCTCGCGGGCCTGGTCGAGCTGGTGGCGCCCTTCAGCCAGCCAGTCCTTCAGGTGCACGTTGTTCTCGCCGCCGCTGCCCTCGTCGATGTCCAGCTCGTCGGAGCTGTAGACCGAGATGGCCTGCTGCACGTCACCGAACAGCTCCTTGAAGTCGACGATGTGGCCGTAGTCCTTGTCATCGCCATCCAGCCGGTTGGTGCGGCAGATGGCCTGGAACAGGTTGTGATCGCGCAGTTCGTTGTCGAGGTAGATGTAGCTGCAACTCGGTGCGTCGAAGCCGGTGAGCAGCTTGCTCACCACGATCAGCAGTTTCAGGTTGGCCGGTTCCTCCTTGAAGCGGCGCTTTACCTCGTCTTCGTACTGCTTCGTCGTCTGGTTCTTGCCCAGCACGTGCTTGGTGTAGGTGTCGAACTTGTAGCGTTCGTCGCTGTCTTTCGGCTCACGCGAGATGGCGTTGTGGTTCGGCTCGTAGGAAGTGACGATGCCGCAGTACTGGCCGAAGGGCTTGGTCTGGAAGATGCGGTAGTAGTGGCAGGCGTCGTAGATGCTCGCGGCCACCAGGATGGCCGTGCCGCGGTCGTTGTTCAGCCGCGGCTTCACGGCGAAGTCGTGGATGACGCTGGCCGCGATGCGCGCCTTGCGCTCCTCGGCGCTCATCAGCTCTTCCATCGTGGCCCACCGCCGACGCAGCACCGATTTCTGGAAGTTGTTGAGCCCCCGCGTCTTCTGCTCGAACCACTGGTCGATGGCGCGCTGCGAGGTCAGCCGCTGCGGCACGTCGCGGGCCTCGTACTTCAGGTCGAGCACCACCTTGTCGGCCACTGCCTGGTGGAACTTGTAGGTGTGGATATAGGTGCCGAACACGTCGCGCGTCATCAGCTTGTCTTTGCGCAGCAGCGGCGTGCCGGTGAAGCCGATGAAGATGGCATTGGCCAGCCAGCGCTTCATCTGCTTGTTCATGTCGCCGCCCTGGGTGCGGTGGCATTCGTCCACGAACACGTAGAAGCGGCCCTGCACGGCGGGGGGCTCGCCCTTCAGATCGGCCGCGTCGAACTTGTGGATCAGCGCGCACAACAGGCGCGGGTTGGCCGCGCCCAGCTTCTGCACGAAGTCGGCCCGCGAGCTGATGCGGGGCGAGGGCGCGTCGGTGCCGATCACGCCGGCGTTCTTCATCACGCCTTCGATCTGCTTGTCCAGCTCGTCGCGGTCGGTGACGACGAGGATGCGCGCCTGCGCATCGTGCTCCAGCAGCCACTTGGCCAGCAGCACCATCAGAATGCTCTTGCCGCTGCCCTGGGTGTGCCAGATCACGCCGCCTTCCTGCTGTGCAACGCGCAACTGGGCGGCCTTCACGCCGAAGTACTGGTGCTGGCGTGGCACCTTCTTCTGCCCGCCATCGAAGATCACGAAGTGGCGCATCAGGTCGAGCAGCCGCGCCTTGTTGCACAACTGGGCCAAGGGCCGGTCGAGCAACGCGCCTTCCTCCGCGGGGGCGCCGGCTTCGGCGGGCGCCTCGTCCTTCCACTCCACAAAGAACTGCTCCGGCGTGCCGGTGGTGCCGTAGCGCAGCCCTTGCGAGTCGCTGCCCGCCAGCACCAGTTGCACGGTGCTGAAGAAGCCCTTGTTGAAGATCTCTTCCTGGTTGGTGATGAGCTGGCGCACGCCGTCGGCCACCTCCACCGAGCTGCGCTTCAGCTCGATCACCACGACGGCCAAGCCGTTGAGGTAGAGCACGATGTCGGGCCGGCGCTCGTGGCCGCCCTTCAGCGTCACCTCTTCGGCCAGCGCGAAGTCGTTGCGCTCGGGGTACTCCCAATCGATCAGGTGCACCGTCTCGTTCGGTTTGCCGGGCGCCACCTGCACTGGCACGCCGTAGCGCAGCAACTGATAGGTGCGCAGGTTGGCCTGGTAGAGCGTGATGCCGGTGCTGTCGGCGGCGGTTTCCAGCTTCTGCAGCGCGGCGGCGATGTGAGCAGGCGAGTAGCCGCGGGCCGTGAGGTTGTCGCGCAGCAGCGCCGCTTCGATGGGGCGGTTGCGGGTGGTGGCGTCGGGGCGCTTGCTCCAGTCGCCGAGGTGGCGGTAGCCGAGGCCGTCAGGTCGTGCCGGATCGGTGAACAGCGCCACCACGCGGTTCTGCGTGCGGCGTTCGGAACGCGGCGATGGAGGCGGTACGGTGGGCATCACGCTTCTCCCTGGGCTTGTTGTTCAGTGCTGGGTCGTTCAGATCAGTCGAACTCGACCCGTGAGCAACTCTTGCATCATGGCATCCTTCAAGATCCGTGTCTTTCGGAGCTGAGCTCCAAGAGCCAAGAGTTCCGCGTCCATTTCACCAAGAACAACGGCAATGGCGGTCTGTTCCGCCTTACTCGGCAGGTGCAGAACGGAGTCGAGCAGAGCGCCTTTGGATAGGTTGTAGCGCGTTGAACCCTGGGCCAGCGACTTCATGATTTCTCGACCTTCGCGGCTACGCAAATAGTAAGTCAGGAATAACGCGTCTGTTTCAGCGCCGCTGTGAAGCCGAAAACCGAAACAGAAGCTGTTGAGAAATAGCCGCCCCTGAATCTCACCGCTCACCAAAGAGCACATCGCCACGTCTTCCGGCGTCTCGGATGAACCGTTAAAAAGCAAGTCGCCAGACTTCACCAGATTCTGCGATTCCATCGGCCCGACTCGCACCTGCTCAAACAGGCCGTGGTCAACCGTCACATTGCTCATCACATTGACGAAGGTGACGTACCGATCGATGCCGGACCCAAAGTCAGCCTTCGTCTTTCCAGTGAGTCCGCCGTACACCGTGCCGAGACTTCCCAAGCGCACTTCTGCCCATTCACTCTCAAAGCCCGGCAGTCTGGTTTGGCCGGTGAGGAGTTGCTGCATGGCAGCCTGTTTGAGGTCGCGCTTTTTGGCGATGAGCCGATCCAGCCCGGCCAGTAGGGCGTCTACATCGCTCAGCGCCAGCCCAATCTTTTGCTGTTCTTCTACCGTGGGGAGGGCGATGGGAAACGCACGCACATCATTGCCAGTGATGTTCGGGTCTTTCCGGCTACTGCTGGCAACAGATCGCCAGTAGTCGACTCGGTAGTTCAACGTTGCGAGCAAATACTCCGGCGTGAGCCGGTCTGCGTTCGACTGGATCGCCGTTATGGCCTGATTGACCGCCGCAGGCGTACGCAAAATCCCTGTTCGGCCAATCTGTTGAAAGCCTCCGTACATTGCGACGAGCACAGTGCCTGCCGGATAGACGGTCAGACTGGTTTCTTTCAATGCGAGATCCGTCACCCGCTCTGATGTTTCATGGATCTCCGTGTTAGCAAGATCCATGGTCTTGACCCACGCGACAGAGCCACCCCGGTAGTAGCGGTCGCTCAATGCACGAGCAGGCGTGGTGCCTGAAGAGGTTCGAGTCACTGATCCCAATTGCTCTACGGCCCAACCGGTCAGTGTTGCGTCCCGCCCCATCACTGCCCCGCCTCCCGCAACGTCATTTCCAACTCCCGACGCAACGCCTCCCGATCCGGCAGATACAGCTGGTACTTCTGCACGAAGAGCTGGCTGCTCATGCCATAGGTCGCGTACTCCACCAGCAGTTCGTCCTTCTGCCGGCTGAGGATGATGCCGATCGGCGGGTTGTCGCCTTCCACGTTCTCTTCGTTGGCGAAGTAGCCCAGGTACAGGTTCATCTGCCCGATGTCGTGGTGCTGCACCTCGCCGAGTTTCAGGTCGATGAGCACGAAGCAGCGCAGGATGCGGTGGTAGAAGACCAGGTCCACCCGATGGTGCGTGCCGTTGATCGTGACGCGGTATTGCCGGCCGACGAAGGTAAAGCCCTTGCCCAGCTCCAGCAGGAAGGGCTGCAGGTGGTCGCACAGCAGGGTTTCAAGCTGGGTTTCCGACACCTGGTAGGGCTCGGGGATCTTCAAAAACTCGAAGACGTAGGGCTCGCGCAGCAGGTCGGCCGGTTGCTCGACCACCTGGCCTTGGGCGGCGAGTTGCAGGATGCCGGCCTTGTCCTGGCTGGCGGCCAGGCGCAGGAACAGCGCACTGTCTTTCTGGCGCACCAGCTCGCGCACCGACCAGCGCTCACGCAGCGCCTGCTGCTCGTAGAAGCCGCGTTCCAGCGGGTCGTCGATCTTCAGCAGCTCAACGATGTGCGACCAGGTCAATTGGTGCGACAGCGTCGCACCTTTCTCGGCCAAGCCGGGGTAGGCCAGGTAAAACTGGCGGAAGCGGATGAGGTTGCTGCGGCTGAAACCCTTGCCGTGGCGCAGGCCCAGGTCGGCCGCCAGGGTGTCGATGAGGGCCTTGCCGTACTCGGCGCGCACCTGGCCGGCCTGCTCGAACTCGACGATGTGGCGCCCCACCTGCCAGTAGGTCTGCACGAGCTGGGCGTTGACGGCTTGTACCGCCTGCACCCGGCCCTGGGTGTAGGTGTCGGAAATCTGCTGCACCAGCTGGCGGTAGCCGTCGCTGGCGTTCAGGGGGGCGCTCGGTTTGGTGATCAGTGCCATGCGAAGCCCATCTTCTTCAGGTGCTCGTCAACGCGGCGGGCCAGGGCTTCGACCTCGTCGGTGAGTTGCGGCAGCGGGGTGGCGTAGCGCTCGGCCAGTTCGCGAATGCGGCCGGTCAGCGTTTGGGAGATGCGATCCAGCTCGTCCTGCACGTCGGCGTGCAGGCGGGCCAGCCACTTGTCGTCGATCACCAGGGCCTTGACCTCGGACTCATTCAGCTTGGGGTACTGCTGGAAGGCCAGCGTGTCGAGCGCTGCCTCGGCCTCGCGCAGCTGCTTCTTCAGCGCAGCCACCGTGTCGGCGAGGCGCTGCCATTGCTTCAGAACCGCCAACTCGTCGGCGTCGTCACCATCGCCGCTCTCGCCCAGTTCGCGGATGCGGTCTTTCACTGCCGCGGCGGTGATGCTGTCGAAGCCGGAGAACACAGCGTCCTCGCCGCTGTGCTCTTCTTCCAGCTCGGTGAGCTGCGCTTGCAGTGCTTCCAGTTCGGCGCGGGTGGCGTCGATGGCGGTCTGCTCCTTGGCGAAATAGCGCGCCACGAGCAAGGCCTTGGGGATCAGGTCGGACTTGAAGCGCCGCTTTCCCTGCAGGTAGTCGTGCGCTTCGGGCCAGACGAGCTTGTTGTCCTTGTTGGGCACCTTGACGATCTCGCGCGGCTGCGCGCCCTTCACCCAGCCGTCGGCGGCCACGAGGTAGGCGTCGTCCTGCATGGTTTCGGCCCAGTAGTCCATCAGATGCTGGTACACGTCATACGCGTCCAGCAGCGGGGCGGCCTGAAAGGCGGCGAGCAGGGTTTCGGACACGGTGTCGATCAGGGCCTTGGGGTGGTCGCCCTCGTCAAAACCCATCAGGCGCGGCGTGATCGCCTGATGCCATTTGTCCAACAAGGTGTTCACTTTCCTCGTGAACGCGGCGAACTCCGGATGGCCGAGCACGGTAGACTTCACTTCGGTCAGCGGCAGCTTCAGGCGGGCGTAGCCAGGGCGGCCGGCAGACTCGAACAAGGCTTGCCGCACACCGGGCAGCACATGCCAATCGGCAGCGAAGGCATCGAGGTCTCGCTCGGGGATGCCCCCACGCAGGTGGCCGTCGATGTCTTGCAGGTCTTCGGGTTCGCTGCTGTCAATGTAGCGCGGGAGGTTGAGGTTGAAGTCGTTCTTCGGGTCGGCAATCTCGGCCAGCGGCACCATGCGGGCGTAGCGGGGCGTGTCCACCTGCCGAGTGAAGGTGTCGACGATGCGATGGATGTCTTGCTCACGCAGGCGGTTCTTGTTGCCGTCCTTGATGTAGCCCTTGGAGGCATCGATCATGAACACGCCCTTGCGGGCCGAGGCGTTCTGCTTGTCGAGCACCACGATGCAGGCCGGAATGCCGGTGCCGTAGAACAGGTTCGCCGGCAGGCCAATGATGCCTTTGAGGATGCCGGAGCGAACCAGCTGCTCACGAATCACCGCTTCGGCGTTGCCGCGGAAAAGCACCCCGTGGGGCAGGATGCAGGCGCCTTTGCCTGTGCTCTTCATCGACCGGACGATGTGCAGCAGATAAGCATAGTCGCCCTGCTTGGCCGGTGGGTCGCCCCAACTGAAGCGCTTGTAGGGGTCGTTCTCTTTGAGCGGCGTCACCAGGCCGGTGCTCCAGGCCTTGTCGGAAAACGGCGGGTTGGCCACCACGTAGTCGTAGGTGCGCAGTTGTTCGCCGTCTTTGAACTTCGGCGCAGCCAGGGTGTTGCCCGACAGAATGTTGGCCGTGGGAAAGTCGTGCAGGATCATGTTCATGCGGGCGAGACCCGCGGTGGTCACGTCCTTCTCCTGCCCTTCGAGCGTGATGCGCTTGCCCGCCTGGGCGGCCACCTTCAGAAGCAGCGATCCCGAGCCGCATGTCGGGTCGTACGCAGTCGTCGAGGCTTTCGCGTTCTCGGGCGAGATGCCGATCACCTGCGCGATGACGCGGCTCACCTCCGATGGGGTATAGAACTGCCCTTTCGACTTGCCAGACTCGGTGGCGAAGTGCCGCATCAGGAACTCGTAGGCATCACCGAGGATGTCGTCGTGCTCGGCGCGGTTGTTCGAGAAGTCGAGTTCAGGCTTCTGGAAGATGCCGATCAGGTTGGACAACGTGTCCACCATGTCCTTGCCTTCGCCGAGCTTGTTGGGGTCGTTGAAGTCGGGGAAGTCGGTACGGGCCAGGCGGGTGTTGGCGTCGACCAGCGGCTGGATGATGTCGGTGTTGATCCGGTCGCCGATGTCACTCTTGCCCTTGAGCGCCACCATGTCTTTGAAGCTGGCGCCTTGCGGGATGGCGATGGCGGGGCGGAGGTCTTGGCTGTCGGCGTACTTGTCTGAAACGTACTTGATGAACAGCATGAACAGGACATAGTCCTTGTACTGGCTGGCATCCATGCCACCGCGCAGCGCATCACACGATGCCCACAGAGAGGAATAAAGGTCGGATTTCTTGATGGCCATGGGCTAGAGAACCGGGGCAGGTAAGCACCCGAAGTGCTCTATTTTGCCCAAGGAATCGCTGGTGCTCCGCGCGGCAGGGGGAGGTCAAGAGTCGGCGATGGGTCGCAAAGCTGTCCCTGATCTTCGGCCATCGACCGGCCGCACCCGCTGCAAACGCGACCTCCACAGGAATGAACAGCAGGATTAAGACCAGCCCTCAATGGCCCGGCCGCCACGCCCTCGAGGGCTGGTTCGGCCTCTCCAAAGTCGGAAGCGTTACGCATTGCGATCCAATAACAGCAACAGCGCGCTCCCTGAAGCGCTGTTGCTCGCTTAGAACACAACTCAGCGGCAGTTTTACTTCAGCAACCCCAGCAATGCCTTCGCCGCAGGCTCCGACGACGCCGGATCCTGCCCCGTCACCAGCGGCTCGCCGCCCGGGGCCTTGGCATAGCGCAGCACGCCAGGTGCGTGGCAGACCAGGGCCAGCGGCTTCTTCGCGGCGAAGGTCCTCTCGATCAGCGCGATGGATTGCGCGTCCTTGGCCAAGTACCACAGCGGGCGTTGCCGCCGGGGTAGGTCGGTCCTGGCGCGCCAATCCTGCCAAGCGGATACCGCTCGGGCTAGCCCCTTTTCTTCACGCCCATGTCACGCCCGGCTGATCCACTGGTGCCCATTCACCGCTGCTCCATCGGAATGCGCCCCGGCGAACGATTCAACACCTGCACCCACCTGCTGGGGTTCGCGCTGGCTGTTCCAGGCGTTCCCCTCATGCTCATCGTCAGCCTGCCCACCGGGGACGCGGGCAAGATCGCAGGGGGGCTGGTTTTCGCGCTGTCCTGCGTTGCGCTGTATGCCGCATCCACCTTCTTCCACAGCGCGCAGGGGCAGGCGAAGCTGTGGTGGCGGCGGGCGGACCACTGCGCCATCTACCTGCTCATTGCCGGCAGCTACACGCCCTTCGCCCTGGTCGCGGCGCGAGGTGCCTGGGACTGGGCCGTCCTGGGGGCGGTGTGGAGCATCGCCTTGCTGGGCATGGTGCGCGAACTGGGCGTCGCGTCTCCGGCACCGCCCCTGCCGCTCTACGTTGCCATGGGCTGGGCCATGGTGGTCGCTGCCCTACCGCTGCTGGCCCGGATCGACGCCGGCGGGCTGCGGTGGCTGCTCACCGGCGCAGCCCTCTACACGGTGGGCACGGTCTTCTACGCCAATCGCGCCGGCTATCGCCATGCGCATG
This sequence comes from Acidovorax sacchari, assembly GCF_042847045.1. Lineage (NCBI taxonomy): Bacteria > Pseudomonadati > Pseudomonadota > Betaproteobacteria > Burkholderiales > Comamonadaceae > Acidovorax > Acidovorax sacchari. The sequence goes on along the minus strand of NZ_AP035783.1, from coordinate 723,285 downwards.
GGGTCTGGCACCTGTTCGTGCTGGGTGGAACGGCGAGCCACTATGCAGCGGTGGCCAGCGTCGTGGCCTGACCCGATGCGGCCTCTTGAGCTCCGGCGACGCCAGTCAGCAAACCACGTTCTTCACGAACCGCAGCGTTTCAGCCCCGGCGTTCTCGCACACATAGTCCTGGGCGCTGCTGTAGATGCAATAGTCCCCGGCAGCCACCGTGACCACCTCGTGTTCGAACCGGAGTGTCAGCGTGCCCACCACCACGAAGACCATCTCGTGCCATCCGGCGGGGTCGGCCTGTCCGTGGTAGGTCTCTCCAGGCGCAAGGGCCCATGACCACAGCTGGGCCTCCTGGGTTGCGGGGACATAGCCCAGGAGCACACCGCGGCTGTCCTTGCTTTTCCCCTTCCAGGCCAGGGCATCGACCCGCTGGCTCCTGGCCGAGGGATCACTGACCAGCGCGACGAACCCGACGCCGAGTGCCGCAGCCAGACGATCCAGGCTGGCCAGGCTGATGTTCGTATCCCCGGCCTCCAGGCTGGAAATCATCCGGCGGCTCAATCCCGCCGCTTCAGCGAGTGCCAATTGGCTCAAGCCCGCCTCCGCTCTCAGGCGGCGCAGGTTCTCGCTCACGAAGGCGAGTACGTTCCCGTCAGTCGTTTGACTGTGCAATATATTGCTCATATGATGATGTGCAGTATGTTGCACACATTGTCTCATCGATGCTCCCTGCGGCGCCAGGAAGTGGCCTTGCTGCTCATCACCATGGTGTGGGGCGCAGCGTTTCTCGTCATCCACATCGGGCTGGCGCACAGCGGCCCGATGTTCTTTGTCGGGCTGCGTTTCGCCGTGGCGGGGGCCATCAGCCTGCTGGTCTTTCGAGGATGCATGCGGCAGCTGACCTGGCTTGAAATGAAGGGCGGATGCGCCATTGGCATGACCATCTTCCTGGGCTACAGCCTGCAGACCTGCGGGTTGAAGTTCATCACCATCAGCCAGTCGGCGTTCATCACCGCGCTGTATGTGCCGGCGGTCCCGTTGTTCCAGTGGCTGTTGATGCGCAACGCCCCCCATCCCATGGCGTGGATCGGCGTGGCCCTGGCCCTGTCCGGCTTGCTCCTGCTGAGCGGCGTGGATCCGCTGGACACCCTGGCGCCGGGGATGGGTGAGCTGCTCACATTCCTGGGGGCGCTGGCCATCGCTGCAGAGATCGTGCTCATCGGCAGGTACGCCGGGCGCGTCGATCTCAGGCGGGTGACCGTGGTCCAGCTGATCTCCGCAAGCGTGCTGGCTTTCGCGGCGATGCCCGCGGCGAACGAGGAGATTCCGACGTTCTCGTGGGTTGGGCTGGCTTGCGTGGGCGGCCTGGGCGTTACCAGCGTGCTCATCCAACTGGTTATGAACTGGGCGCAGCGCGAAGTCTCGCCCACCAGGGCCACGCTCATTTACGCCTGTGAACCGATATGGGGCGCCGCCATCGGACGGCTCGTCGGCGAGCGGCTTCCTGCATTGGCATGGTTTGGCGGGATGCTGGTGGTGCTGGCAGTGCTCGTGAGTGAATGGCGGCCGGGGCGGCGTCACTGAGGGTGGCCAACGCCTGCTGGACCGGGACCGGCTCCCAGCCACATTTCTTGCGCAGGCGTCTCGCACGGATTCACGGACTCCTGGACAACACCCACGCGGAGGCAACACTCCTACCATTACTCGCTGACTTGGCGATTGCCGGCCGTGTTCAAGACGCTTGGGGCGAAGACCGTCGTCCACGCTGCGGGCCTGGGCCGCAGCAGCAGCACGCTGTGACTAATGCCGGGGCCCCCCGCAATGTGCGTGACCAGCACTCCACGCCGCTCTACCAGCATCACGGCGTACCGCTTGAACTCGTCCGCAAACCATATCTCAACAACAGGCGGGATAACTCTGCTAAATTTGATCCAAATACAACTATTCGGTCGTACTTTTGATCAAGATATGAAAAAGACCATCCTTGCCGCATTGATTCCTGGAATGTTCCTGATTTCGGCTCACGCTGATCCATTGCTCGATCAGTACAACGCCCCCTGGACGCCGTCATCAGCATTTGCCGCGACCGGTATCAAGTGGGATCCCGACGCGAACAAGAAGGTCATCTTCGATGACCTGGGAGGATCGCAGCAGGCAAATGCTGTGTCATTCAATACCCAAGCACAACAGACTTTTTTCCAGAACAACTTCAACGGTGTCCTGCGAGGCTGGGCGCAAACCTGGACTGCTCAAGGCCTAACCGGTCAGGCTTTCCTGACCGCTGTGACATCGCAACTGGACACCTTATACAAAGGGGTCCGGCCCGCCTTGGCTTCGGCCTATCCGGGACTTAGCGACGCGGCTTACAAAGGCCTGATGCTTCAAAACCTCGCGCATGCGTATTACATCTATGGGACGAGCCGTTATTTTGAAAAGCTCGTGGAAACCGGGGGTCTGCTTCTGACCAACCAGCTCACACTTTCCGACGAACTCCGCGCCATGCTCAGCCTGACGGTGGGAGATTGCAGCGAGTATCGTGAACTGATGCGCGTTCTCGGCGTGGCGTGGGGCCTTCCGATTGTGCCTGCAGGCGTCTCGCTTAACTACACCTCGCCGCACGCAAATGCAGTCTTCGCGTCGGTTCACGCCTTCACATTGCTCGTGGACAGCACTTCGGGCTCGCCTAATGTCGTCTTGCTGGACGCGCTTACCAATGCAGCGCTCGGGATCGGCCCCATGCAGTATCTCGGTATAGGCACGGGTGATGGCATCGTCGCGCTAACCAGCAACGCTTACAACCGCCTTGCCACGCTGTTCGCATCGCGTCGCGTATACGGTTTCTACAACCTGTTCATGCAACCGGACTACCGAGAGGCGCAGCTGAAAACCACGCTGCCTGATGCGTCCTTGTTGGCTTTCGGCTACAACTACTTTCTCGAGGCTTACCCCAAGCCCAGTAACTCCAATACCGGCTGGGCCGTCTACAACGGCAGCAACAGCTACTGGGCCTCTCAGCCTCGGTATTGAGGTCGGCGCGAAGCGTTGCTGGCGTCCGCGAACAGCAGGCCTGCCATCAGGCGCACCGACGGCCATGACCCCGGTCATCCCGCGGCAAAAGAATTCAAGGCACTACACCGGTCTGACCGCCTTCACTAAGGGCTGCCGCGACCGTGAGGCCATGTATCCCGCCACCAGTTCACCCCATGGTGGGGCTCACCCCAGCAACTGCAGCAGCGCCTTCGCCGCCGGCTCCGATGACGCCGGATTCTGCCCCGTCACCAACTGCCCGTCCTCCAGCACGAACGGCGCCCAGTCCGCACCCTTCCCGTACAGTCCGCCGTTCGCCTTGAGCATGTCCTCCACCAGGAACGGCACCACCTGCGTGAGCTGCACTCCCTCTTCCTCGCTGTTGGTGAAGCCCGTCACCTTGCGGCCCTTCACCAGCGGCTCGCCGCCCGGCGCCTTGGCGTGGCGCAGCACGCCGGGTGCGTGGCAGACCAGGGCCAGCGGCGTCTTCGCGGCGAAGGTCTTCTCGATCAGCGCGATGGATTGCGCGTCTTCGGCCAGGTCCCACAGCGGGCCGTGGCCGCCGGGGTAGAACACGGCATCGAAATCTCCCGCGCGCACGCTGGCGAGCGGCATGGTGGTGGCCAGTTGCTGCTGCGCCTCGGCATCGGCCTTGAAGCGGCGCGTGGCGTCGGTCTGGGCGCTCTCGTCGTCGCTCTTGGGATCCAGCGGCGGCTGGCCGCCCTGGGGGGATGCGAGGGTGATCTCCGCGCCCGCGTCCTTGAACACATAGTAGGGCGCGGCGAATTCCTCGAGCCAGAAGCCGGTCTTCTTGCCGGTGTCGCCGAGGCGGTCGTGGGACGTGAGAACCATCAGGATGCGGGCCATGGGATGTCGCTTTCGTCGAGTGGGGAAATCCAACGTTCCACCGTAGCGCAATCCCTCCTGCCCGCGCGCCCATGGCGCCGAGTTCGCGGCGCCGGCCTACAGCGCGGCTGCGCAGCCGCTCAGTCCAGCTTCACGCCGGCCGCCTGGATGATCGGCCCCCAGCGTTTCGCCTCGGCGCGTGCCATCGCGCGGAACTGCTCGGGGGTGCCGGGCAGCGCCTCCATCCCGAAATCCTGCATGCGCTGGACAACGGTGGGCGTGGCCAGGGCCTTGTTGATCTCGCCGTTCAGGCGGGCGACGACGGCAGGGGGCAGGCCCGCGGGGCCGAGCACGCCCTGGAAGGCATAGACCTCGGCATCGGGCACGCCCACTTCGGCCAGCGTGGGCACCTGGGGCAGGCGCGCGGCGCGGCGGCCCGAGCCGATGGCGAGCGCGCGCACCTTGCCCGACTGGATCACCGGCAGGCCGGCGGCGAGGTCCAGGAACATGCACGGCACCTGGCCGCCCATCACGTCCTGCAGCGCTGGCGCCGCGCCGCGGTAGGGGATGTGGGTGAGGAAGGTCTTGGTGCGGTTCTTGAACATCTCCATCGCCAGGTGGTGGGGCGATCCGTTGCCGGGCGATGCGTAGTTGAGCTTGCCGGGGTTGGCACGCGCATAGGCCAGGAATTCCTGGAAGGTGCGCGCCTCGAAGCCCGGGTGCACCACCAGCGCGAGCGGGAAGCGCGAGAGGCCGCCGATGTAGGTGAAGTCTTTTTCCGGGCTGAACGGCAGCTTGCTGAACAGGTGCTCGTTGTAGGCCAGCAGGGCATTGTCGGCCGACATCAGCGTGTAGCCGTCCGGCCTGGCAGTGGCGACGATCTGCGCGCCGATGTTGGTGGAGGCACCGGGGCGGTTGTCCACCACGATCTGCTGGCCCAGCGGGGTGCGCAGTGCCTCGGCCACGGTGCGCGCGAGCACGTCGGTGCCGCCGCCGGGCGGATAGGGCACGACCCAGCGGATGGGCTGGGCCGGGTAGTCGTTCTGGGCACGCGCCCAGGGCTGGACGGCCAGGGCGGCCGCGGCGGCGGCGCTCCCCAGCAGGGTTCTGCGGTGCATGGTTGTCTCCTGTTGTCGTCGTAAAAATCAGGGCCGGGCAGGCCATTCCACGCGCTCGACCCGGAAGCCCTCGCGGGCCAGCAGGGTCGGCAGGCCCTGGGGGCCCACCATGTGCAGCGCGCCCACGGCCGCGAACACGCTGTAGCCCGCGCGGTGCTCGGCCACGATGGCGCGCGCCATGCCCGGGTTGCGGTCCGCCACCAGCTGCTCGAAAGACTGGCGCTCTTCGGGGGTGCGCTGGCAGCCGCACCACTGGCCGTAGGTTTCCAGCAGGTTGGCACGGCCGCCGGACCAGGCCGTGGCGAGCGTGGTGAGGGTGTCGCGCGCGGAATGGTTCTCCAGCTGGTCGAGCCCGGAGGCGACGGCGGCGGCGGTCTCCTTCGGGTCGTCGGACGCCAGCACCCGCACCTGCAGATCGACCGACTCCAGCGACAGCACGGGCTTGTGCAGCCCGCGGGCCAGCCCGGCCAGCACGAAATCGATGCCATAGGCCGGATCGAAGCCTTCGCGCCGCGCGGACATCACCACCAGCGACGACACCTGCAGCTCGGGCCGCATCTCCAGCATGGAGGGATCGGCGCAGGCGGCATCGCGCTGCGCGGCCAGGCGGCGCTCCAGGTCGGGCGGCAGCGGCGGGGCGTCCGCCGGCTTGCGCAGGGCGGCCTGCAGCTTTTGCATCACCGTGGGGTCCAGCAGGTCCATCTCCAGCGCCACGCGGTCGCTGGCGCGGACGGCGGCCATCACCGTGGGGCCGGGCAGCATCCAGCCGCGCCGGGCGGCATGCACCGTGCCGTAGAGCCAGCTCGTGCGTCCGTCTTTTTCCACGCGCCACAGCAGCCCGCGGTCGCGGGCCTTTTGCAGCGCCTGGGGAATGCCGGCGGGATCGAGCGGCCTGGGCAGCGGGGGGCAGTCGGCCCGCCGGACGGCATGGGCCGGTGCGGGCACGGAAGCGGCGGGGCGGGCGGCGGAGGCCGGCGCGGAAGCGGGTGCGGACGCCGGCAGGGCGGCGGGTGCAGGCGCAGGCACGGGTGCCGGAGCGGGCTGCGCCGGGACCATGGCCGGCCACGCCAGGCAGAACAGCCCGGCGGCGGCCAGCCGGCGCAAGGCGGCGGGCAGGCTCATGGCGTCAGGCGGCGGGGCTGGCGATCGCCTGGTCGATGGCGCCGAACAGGCTCTGTCCGGCCTTGTTCTTCATCTCGATGCGGATGGTGTCGCCGAATTGCATGAACTCGGTCGAGGGCTTGCCGTCCTGGATGGTCTCGATGCAGCGCTTCTCGGCGATGCAGCTGTAGCCCCTGGGCCACTCCATGCGGCCGCCCTGCTCCACGCCACGATTGCTGACCGTGCCGCTGCCCACGATGGAGCCGGCGCGCACGTTGCGGGTCTTGCAGATGTGGGCGATCAGCTGCCCGAAATGGAAGGTCATCTCCGGGCCGGCATCGCACATGCCGACCTTGCGGCCGTTCCAGGTGGACTGCAGCGTGAGGTGCAGGCGGCCGCCTTCCCAGGCGTCGCCCAGTTCGTCCAGCGTGACGGCCACGGGGCTGAAGGCGGTGGCGGGCTTGGACTGGAAGAAGCCGAAGCCCTTGGCCAGCTCGGCCGGGATCAGGTTGCGCAGGGAAACGTCGTTGGCCAGCATCACCAGCCGGATGCCGTCGAGCGCCTGCTCGGGCGTGGCACCCATCTTCACGTCGCCGGTCACCACCGCGATCTCGGCCTCGAAATCGATGCCCATGGCCTCGCTGGGCACCACCACGTCGTCGCAGGGGCCCAGGAAGTCGTCGCTGCCGCCCTGGTACATGAGCGGATCGGTGTAGAAGCTCTCGGGCACCTCGGCATTGCGGGCCTTGCGCACCAGCTCCACGTGGTTGATGTATGCCGAGCCGTCCGCCCACTGGTAGGCGCGAGGCAGCGGGGCCATGCAGCGCTCGGGCTCGAAGGGGAAGGCATGCGGCGCGCGGCCGGCGTTGAGCTGCTCGTAGAGGTCCTGCAGCTGCGGGGCGAGGAAGCCCCAGTCGTCGAGCACCTGCTGCAGGCGGCTCGCGATGCCGGTCGCATAATGGGCCGTGCCCAGGTCGCGGGAAACGACGACCAGCTGGCCGTCGCGGGAACCATCTTTGTAGGTGGCGAGTTTCATGGGGGCTCAGACCTCGTTGTCTCCGCAGCGCGCCGGCACGCTGCCTGACACAAATTACGAATGGTTAAATTGATTTAACTAAACAAAACTCCGGGAATTCTATTGCAGATGGACAAGGAAAGGGCGGGCATTCAATCGGTGGAGGTGGGCTTCTCGCTGCTGGAGGGCCTGACGCGCAGCCGGGGCCCGCTGATGCTCAAGGACCTCGCCGCCGCCGCCGGCATGAGCGCAGCCAAGGCGCACCGCTACCTCGTGAGCTTCCAGCGCATGGGCCTCGTCGCACAGGATCCGCGCACCGCCCGCTACGACCTGGGCCCGGCGGCCCTGAAGCTGGGCCTGGCCTCCCTGGCCCGGCTGGACCCGGTGCGGCTCGCCCGCGAGCGCCTGCCGGCCCTCATGGAAGACATCCAGCAGACCCTGGCCCTGGCCGTCTGGGGCAACCGGGGGCCGACCATCGTCCACTGGGAGGAATCGCACCAGTCGGTCACCGCCAACCTGCGGCTGGGCGACGTGATGCCGCTGCTGTCGTCCGCCACCGGCCGCTGTTTCGCCGCGCACCTGGCGCCCGACGTGACGGCCGGGCTGATCGCCGAGGAGCTGGCCGAGGCCGCCCGGCGCGGCCGCAAGGACATCCCCGCCACGCCCGAGGCCCTGCAGCCCATGCTGGAGGAAGTGCGCCAGCGCGGCTCCGCCCGCGTGGTCGATACGCTGCTGCCGGGCATCGTGGCCTTCTGCGCTCCGGTGTTCGACGCGGACGGCCACCTGGCGCTGGGCATCACCACGCTGGGCTCCGTCGCCACGTTCGATCCGCAATGGGGCGGCGCCATCGACGCGCCGCTGCGCGCCATGGCGGGCCGGCTCTCGGCCGACCTGGGCTACGGGCAGGCATGAGCGTGGCCGCTGCCTGGCGCCGCGGGGGCCGCCGCTGATGCCGCGCCGCGTCCTGGCGGCACTCACCGCCCTGGTGGCCGCCCTGCATGCACTCGTGCTGTTCGGCCTGCCGCGCTGGACCGGCGGCACGGACGCGAGCCGGCCCGAAGAACTGGCCTTCCACACGCGCATGCTGGCGCCCCCGCCGGCCCCACCGGTTCCGGAACCCGCCCCCGCGCCGGAACCGCCTGCGGCGCAACCGGTTGCGCCATCCCCCCCACCACCGCCCAGGCCGGCGAAGGTCCGCAAACCGCGCCCCGCGCCGCCGGCAGCGGCTCCCGAGCCCGCGGCCTCGCCCGCCGAGGAGGCCATGCCCCCCACCCCGCCCGCCCTTGCCGGTGCAGGCGAGGCGCCGTCCGCGCCGCCGATGGCGGAGCCTGCCCCCTCGTCCCCCGCGGAAGCGGCGGACACGGCCATGGATGCGGCCCAGGCGGCGCGGACCGCCGCGCAGGCCGCCGCAGCCCTGGCCAGCGCCCCCTCATCCCCCCCGGCCTCCGCGGCCTCCAGCGCCACGGCCGCAGCCCCGGCACCCGCTGCCGACGCCAGCGATCCCGCCGACACCCGCACTGCAGGCGTGGAGATCCGCCCTCCGAACGGGCCTGCTATTGATGCCAGCGCCAAGCCGCCACCCGTGCAGTTGCCGCCTTCGCTGCGCCTCGCGTTCGACGTGAGCGGAGAGGTGAAGAAGTTCGCCTACCGGGCCAGCGCCACGCTCGTGTGGCGCCACGACGGTGCAAGCTACGAGGCCCGGCAAGAGGCCAAGGCCTTCCTGCTCGGCTCGCGCTCGCAGACCAGCAGCGGCGTGGTCACGCCCGCAGGCCTGCAGCCCAGGCGCTTCGGCGACCAGGCCCGCAAGGAGCAGACGGCGGATTTCGACTTCGGCGCGGGCCGCGCCACCTTCAGCGGGGGCACCGCCCCGGCCGCCATCGCCGCGGGCGCGCAAGACCGGCTGAGCGTGTTCATCCAGCTCGGCGCCCTGCTGGCGGCCGCGCCCGAGCGCTATCCCGACGGTACCCGCATCACCTTCACCACCGTGGGGGCCCGCAATGCCGACCGCTGGACCTTCACCATCGAAGGCACCGAGACGCTCGACCTGCCGACAGGCCCCACCCCGGCGCTGAAGCTGGAACGCCTGCCGCGCCGCGATGCCGACGAGAAGGCGGAACTGTGGCTGGCCCCCTCGCTGGGCTTCCTGCCCGCCCGCATCCGGCTCACCAAGGGCAATGGCGACTACGTGGACCTGCAGCTGTCGGGCAAAGGCAGCCCCTGAACGGGTGGGCCGCCCTCTGCGAGCGGGCAGGCGGCCATGCCAGCGCGGTGTGCGGTTTCACCCACAGCTTCGTGGGACGGTGGCGTGACTTCGCCCTCCAGCCTGTACGGCCGGGCTTTTCATGAAATACTGGGTTCACGCATCCGCTTCGGGCGCGCCGTCCGGGCTCCGGTCCGGGAGGGCTGGCACGGCGTATGCAAGGACGGGTTTCCGGGGGTCTTGAACTTCGGGACCCGGGTGGCCATCTGACCCAAGTAAACGATTGTTTGACCGACAGGGGAACACCATGCACATGCTCTACGACTCCGACTCCTTCGTGGTGGTCCACATGCAGCCCGACACCAGCGAGGCCGAGGCACCCGCCGGCGTGCCGCCCGTGCACCAACTGGTGCGCCACGGCTTCGAGATCGTGGACAAGCGCTCCGGCAAGGAGGTGTACCTCGACGGCTCCTGGGCCGAGATGTTCCAGCAGCAGATCCTGGCTTGGCAGCGCGACACGCCCACCCAGGAAGAGGTGGACGACACGCTCGACGGGTACGTGGGGCTGGCGCAGAATCCGGTGGTGGTGCACTGACCCGCAGGGTTGCCTCCCTGCGGTACGGCGCGCCACCCGGCCGCTCCATGTATGTAAGCCACGAGAAAACGCACCCACAGCGGGTGCGTTTTTTTATTGCACTGGCGCCAGCGTAGCCAGCACTTCCCGGGAGGCGATCGCCCAGGTACCAGCCTCACGCCACTGCTCTCCCTGCGTTCGCGCGCGCTGCGGCCCGAAAAGGAAGCGGTGCGCCACCACACCTTCCAGGTGGAGCAGCACGTCCGCCCGGTCGTCGATGAAATGCGTGATGCCCAGGTCGCGGCAATGGTGCGCCTTCTCCGGCCGCTGCCTGCAGAATCGCACATTCTCCGGAGCAATGCCCGTGCGCTCATGAAAGCGGTGGTGCTCCAGCCAGCGCAGCGTCTTGTCCTGAACGCGAATGCCCGCCTTGGACACCAGCCAGACACTCCCGCCGAAGCGCTCGACCAGTGCCGGTACATGCTCGAACATGCCTTCGTAGGGAGGCGTTGCCAGCGCGTCGTCCAGTGAACCTCCGATGAATGAGGTGTCGGCGCCATCGTTGCCATCCGGCGCGATGATCACTCGTCCGATGTCGATGCCCAGTCTGGGTGAAGAGAGATTCGATTCCATATCCATAGACTCCTTGATTCAATGCTTCGAATGCTAGAGAGCTGATCGTTCACCCAGAACTACTATGTTCTTATGGACTATCCATAAAATGGATAGATGTCGCTGGTACCTACCACCCATCTCGACGCATTGCAGTCCTTCGCCGTCTTTGCCAATACGTTGAACCTCAGCGAATCCGCCAGGCAGCTGCACATCAGCCAGCCCGCGCTGCACGCGAAACTCAGGAAGCTGAGCGAGCAATTGCGCGTGCCGCTCTACGTGCGGCAGGGACGCCAGCTCAAGCTCACGGCAGAGGGGTTGGAAGTGGCCCGCCACGCACGGGAGCTGCTCGCCTTCAACCAACGGTTCATACAGGGCATGTCGGGGGCTGCAGGCACGGATGCGGTGTCACTGGTGGCGGGCGACGGTGCATACCTGCACTTGATCGGGAAGGCGCTTACCCACTTCCGTTCATCGTCGAAAGCGATGGCACTGAAGTTGTTGACTGGGAATCGGGAACGCGCCATTGCTTCGGTGGAACACGGAGAAGCACAGTTGGGCGTGGCACCGCTCGGCGAAATGGCGAGCGCCCTCGACAGCCAACCACTGACCTCGGTGGGCCAGGTGCTCATCGTGCCGCGCAGCCATCCCCTGGCTCTGCAGCGCTTCATGTCGCTCAAGGACCTGCGGGATCAGTTCCTGGTCGTTCCGCACGCCGGGCGCCCGCATCGGGAACTGCTCGGTCAGCTACTGGAAGCCAAGGGCATCCGGTGGCACGTTGCGGTGGAGACCAACAGCTGGGGCCTGATGATGCAGTTCGCGGCCTGGGGCCTGGGTCTGGCAGTCGTCAATGCCTTTTGCCCGGCCCCGCGCGGGACAGTGGCCATTCCGCTCAAGGGCTATCCTCCTCTGACCTACCATGTCTTCCACCGCAAAGGGCAGCGGCTGGACCCAGCCACCTCGCGGCTGCGCGACAGCTTGCTGACCCACGCGGAACAGTGGCGCACCGATCTTTCCCTGCCACAGTGGAGCTGACATGGATTCCGAAACGGAAAACACCAGCAAGCTGCTTGCCTTCATCCTGCGCCACAAGCCCGAATCGATCGGACTCCAACTCGATCCTGAAGGCTGGACACGGGTCTCCTGCCTGGTCGAGCAGGCTCGGGCTGCGGGGCACCGCCTGGACCCGGGCAACGTGCTGCAGGCAGTCCATGCAGGAGCCAAGCGCCGTTACGAGATGTCGGAAGACGGGCTGTTCATCCGTGCCATCCAGGGCCATTCGTCCATGCAGGTGCAGCGGCAACTGCAAGCAGTGCATCCCCCCGAATGGCTGTTCCACGGGACCGCCACCCGCTTCCTGCCCAGCATCCAGGCACAGGGTCTGGTCCCGGCAGGACGCCACCACGTGCATCTCTCCAGCGATCAGGCAACCGCCATGGAGGTGGGCCGCCGCCACGGCGAGCCCGTGGTCCTGCGGATCGCGGCGCAGCGCCTGCATGCGGGCGGGCACGTGTTCCACCAAGTGGAGAACGGTGTTTGGCTGACCGCCTCGGTGCCCCCGGCGTTCCTATCTCTCGCACGCGATTGATCCCGGTCCGCCTTGAGGAAATCCAGCGCCTAAGGCGATGCCAGCGCCCAAGGCTCGAGGAGAATGCCGTGGACTACGCTGCGCCCCGTCGCCGCGCCATCTCCTGCCCCATGCCACCCAGCGCAGCCTCCTGCAGCAGCCGCTGAGCCGCCGGGTAGGCCACCGCTTCCTCGCGGTCGATATGCCCGGCATACAGGCTGGCGAAGTCGTCCAGCACCCGCTCCTGCTCCGGCGACCAGGGCAGCGCCGCGGGCTCCCCGCCGGCCATGGCGGCCAGCGGCATGCGCGCCTGCGACCACAGCCGCGCCATGGCGGCATGTTCGCGCTGCAGTTCCCGCACGAGCTCCACCACCGGGGCAGTCCCCTGCGCCAGCAGCGGCGGAAACACGTGCAGTTCCTCATCCTCGTGGTGCAGCGGCGCGGCGATGTCGAAGTAGCGCAGCACGTCGCGCGCGGCCTCGCGGGCCTGCGCATCGCAGCCCTGCACACGCAGGTGGGCACGCAGGCGCTCCAGCAGCCCCAGCGTGCGCTGCACGCGTTCGTGGCAGGCGTGCAGCATCTCGAAGGGCTGGTCGAATCCGGCGGCGGGGCTGCGCAGGCCGGGAACCGCAATATCGGCAGCGCCGGAAGGCCGGGATGGGAAGGGGACGGACGAGCGGATCATCGGGCGGCGGGGGAAGACCGGGGTGTTCCGGCATTGTCCCCCCGAGCCGCGGACCGGCCGCTCGCACCATCAACATGGGCCACCGGCCGCGGCATCGCATCCGCCTGTGCGCCTGGCCGGGCCAGCGATGCCAGCGCCCCTTCCTGCGTTGGGTGCCTGAAGGCGTAGCCGCTCGCGGCGGCCCGGACGGGCAGTACCCGCTGCCCGCACAGCAGCAACTCCGACATCTCGCCCAACGCCAGACGCAAGGGCCACGCGGGGATGCGCATGCGCACCGTCCTGCCGAAGGAAGCCGCCAGGGCCCGCGCGAACGCCTGCTGGTCCAGGGCTCCCGGGGCGACCGCGTTCACGGCGCCCGACAACCGAGGCTGCGTGCAGGCATGCAGAAAGAGCCCCACGGCATCGTCAAGGTGGATCCACGGCACGGGCTGGCGCCCGTGGCCGAGCACCGATCCCAGTCCCCAGCGCGCGGCCAGGGCCTGAGCAGGGTAGGCGCCGCCATCCGATCCCAGCACGATACCCAACCGCAGGCAGACCACGCGCATTCCCAGCGCACTGGCACGGCCAGCCTCCAGCTCGACCTGCGCGCACAGGTCAGACTGGAAGCGTCCAGGCTCTGGTCCCTGGTCCTCCCGAAGGAATATGCTGCCTTCCGGCAGGCCGTAGAAGCCCACGGCGGATGCGCTGACCAGCACCTCAGGACGCCGCTCCAGGCGCTCGGCGAGGGCCAGCAGCGCTCGGGTCGCCTCCACGCGGCTGCCGACCAGGCGCTCGCGACGCCGGCGTGTCCAGGGCAGGCCCAGGATGGGGGCGCCGGCCAGGTTCACCAAGGCACCAATGGCGGTTTCCGGCGGGATATCGTCCAGCCGGTCTACGGCCCACACGCCCGACCCGAAGGCCGCCCGCGCCTGCAACGGATCGCGCGTATGCACGATCACGCGGCGGCCTTCCCGCTGCAGCCTGCGCACCAGGGCGGAGCCGATGAAGCCAGTGCCACCGGCCACCAGTACCGCAGGCCCGTGCCGGGACGCCGCAGATGCAGCATCGGCCTGCGCCACGCCACGCAGCCGGACGACGGCGATCGCATTGCGCAGGCTCCAGGCCAACACCACGGCCCCGCCCAGAGTGAAGAATACGGACCACGCGCCGTGCCCTTCCACGGCCACGCCGGTGGGCAGCGCCGCCAGTGCGGCGAACATGGGAGCGACCGCGCCCACCAGGACGCCGTAGCTCACGGCCAGTAGGGTGTGCAGCACGCGCTCGGCGGGCGGAAGGCGCCGGCTGCGGTCCTCCTCCAGAAAATCCGCCGCCGTGATGACGACCTCCACAGCAAGCAGGGCCGAGGGCAGCAGCACCCACCATCCCTGCCACCGCACCCAGGCAAATCCCAGGAAGAGCAATCCGTAGATCGCTTCGCGCAGTGCATGCAGCAGCAGTTCGTGGCGCGCGGAAGCGCGTTGCGGCAGGCGGGCCTGCCATTCGTGGTGCCAGAGGTTGTCGAAGGCCCCCATCAGGGCCTGCACGGTAAGAATGATGAAGATGGCCGTCATGGCAGAAGCTCCTCGGGGTCGGCGAATACGCCGGTCTGGCGGAAGGTGCACCCCCACAGCGGGTGGTGCATTTCCAGGGTGAAAACGAATCGCCCCGCGCCCAGGTCGCGGTGCTCGACCCGGCAAGTGCCGGGTGTCAGCGCGGCCGGAACGGGAATGCGCAGCGGGCCGAGGGCGAGGAAGTAGCGGCGACTGGAGAACACCAGCGCCCCGTCCTCCTCGCGCAGGTCCAGCGCCATCGACAGGCCGCCATCGGTGCGCTCCTGCAGCCCACCGCCGGTACCGGCCGACTTCGTGGAACGCACGACGTGGACGCGCCGGCCCGGAATGCGCAAATGCCGCTCCCACACCACGCCGCCGAGCCCGTCGCCATACACGCGCACCTGCACAGGCACGCCGGACCGGCACAGCGGCGACAGCGGGCTGCGCAAGCAGGCTGCCAGCCAGGCAAAGCAGCGCCCCGCAGGCGAGCACTTCAGTTCCATCATCCCCTCGTAGACGGTGGCGGCGTGGCCTGCGGCGAAGCGGCGGCGGATGGCGGGGGCGAGCCGGGCCCACCCGGCAGGCCCCAGCAGGGACGAAAGATCGAGCGCGGCGGCTGGCCGCGGTGCGGTGGCGGAGGGGTGGGAAGCGGCGGTGTCCATGCCCTGCCTGTCTGCACGCCGCGTACCAGATCACAAACCATTGATTCAAAAGGATTTTCCTACCAACCTGCCAACGCAGTAGACAGGCCGTTCCGGCAGGGGTGTCCACTGCGTTTACAGTCCGGCGATGGTCATCCATACCGTCCTCGCCCTGGCCCTGATCGAGACGCTGGCGCTGTCAGCGGCGCTTCTCGTCTGGGCGCGCCAAGTGGAAGGAGCTCGATTGCTGGCCGTGTTCCTTCTGGGAGTCGGCACCTGGATCGTCGGCAATGAACTGCCGAACTGGGCTGGCACCGCCTCGGCTCCATGGGCGCTGGCACTGCTGGCCACCGTTCCCCTCACATCCGCGGCCTTCCTGCACTTCTGCGCCCTCTTTACGGGCTGGCGCCCTTCGCGCGGACTGCTGGCGGCGGCCTACGGGGCCGCGGCGGCGGCGGTGGCGATTTCCCTCTACCGCTCGCCCGGCACGTTCGTGCATTTCCCGGCATTCACGGGCGTGCAGTGGGTGGTGGTTCCGAACCGCATAGGCTGGACCACCAGCCTCGTGTGGGCGGGCTTGGCCGCAGGGGGGCTGCTGCTGCTGGCGCGTGCGTTCTGGCGCAGCCCGTCTCCAGCCCATCGCCGCCAGATCGCCGCGGTGGCGCTGTCGTGTGGCTGGGGGCTGATGTGCATTTCGGGCTATGGGTTCGCCGCGTTGGGCATCGCGCAGTATCCATGGCAGGTGCTGGCCTTCCCGGCCTATCCGGTGATCCTCGTATACGGAATCCTGCGCTACCGCGTCTTCGTGGCCAACGCCTGGGCGCGCAGGGCGCTGGCCTGGGCGCTGCTGACCGGCCTGGGCTTGCTGGCCGTCCCGCTGTCACTGCTGCTACCGCTCGAATCGCGCTGGGTCACGGCGGCCGTGGTCGCTGCAGTCTGCCTTTCGCTGGGAGGCCCGGTGCGCCGTCTGGCCGAACGCATCGTCTATCCCGGCGGCACGCCCACGGCCGACGATCTACAGGCGTGGCGTCACAGGTTGTCCTCCGCCGATTCCCTGGCGCAACTGGCGCAGCAGGCAACCGCCCTGCTGTCCGGCCGCATGGGACTCGCGGTGCAGGTGCGCGTCGAAGCACTTCCTGCGGCAGCCGCCGATCCGCCCGGCCCGGAACTGGTCTGCACGCGCGACCAGTTGGGCAGCTGGCACACGGACCTGCGCGGCTTCGAGCAGGCACCTCCCGGGCCCCGGCACCTCGCCGAATTGTTTGGCAGCGTGCTGGCCGACGCTGCGGGGCAGGTGGAACGGGCCGCTGCCGCAGGGCAGCGCGAGCGCGAGCGGCAGACCCAGGCCCGCCTGGCAGAACTGGGTGCGCTGGCCGCAAGCGTCGCGCACGACGTGCGCAATCCGCTCAACATCATCGCCATGGCGGCAGCGTTCGCCGCGCCCGAGCCCCGGCAGGAAATCCAGGCGCAAATCGCCCGCATCGCCCGCCTGGCGGACGACCTGCTCGACTATGCCCGCCCCTGGCAGATCCGCCCCGAGCCCATGGACCTGAGCCCCTGCCTGCGCGATGCGCTGCGACACCTGCCGGATGTGGAGCGTGGCCCCGGACTGGCGCAACCGCTGCCCGCCGTGGCGGACCCCGCGCGGGTGGACCAGGCCATCACCAACCTGCTGGCAAACGCGCGCACCGCGGCCTCGGGCCAGCGGGTGCACGTCGATGCGGAGCGTACGCCCGCGGGCGTGCTGGTGCATGTCTGCGACGACGGCCCCGGGGTGCCGCCGGACCTGCGCGAACGCATCTTCGAGCCCTTTGCGTCCCGCAGCCCCGGTGGGACCGGCCTGGGCCTGGCGATCGTGGCGCGCATCATGGCGGCCCACGGCGGCTCGGTCACACTCGCCGAGCGCGCGCCCTGGACCACCTGTTTCACACTCACCTTTCCAGCCTCCGCATGACCAACCGCCCTGCCATCGGCCACGTGCTTCTCGTGGATGACGAGCCTTCCTACCAGCGGCTGGGCAGTTCCTTCCTGCGCGAACTGGGGCACCGTGTCAGCGTGGCAAGCGATGCCGACGAGGCGCTGCGCGCCTTCGATGCCGACCCTGCACATGTGGTACTGCTGGACCTGGCCATGCCGCCCCGCATGGACCCGCAGGCCGGGCTGGCGCTCATCCCGCGCTTCGCCAATGCGGTAGTCGTGGTGGTGAGCGGCCACGGCGAGCGGGCCTTGGCGCTGCAGGCTGCGGAGCACGGGGCCTGGGATTTCCTCACCAAGCCCATCGATCCGGACATGCTTCGGTTCGTCGTTTCACGCGCCATGCACAAGGCCCGCCTGGATGCCGAGTTGCGCACGCTGCGTGCCGGCGCATCGCCCGGCGAGGACATGGGCATCGTGGGCCAGACACAGGCCGCGCAGCAGTTGCGCGCGATCGTGCGGCGCGTGGCCGGCACCTCGGTGAATGTGATGGTGCTCGGGCCCACCGGCACGGGCAAGGAACTCGTGGCACGGGCGCTGCACCAGTGCAGCGCGCGCAGCGGGGGGCCGCTGGCGGTGATCCACTGCGGCGCACTGTCAGCCGAACTGCTGGAGAGCGAGCTGTTCGGCCACCTCAAGGGCAGTTTCACGGGAGCCTACCGCGACCAGCCGGGATTGCTGGAGACTGCGCACGGCGGCACGCTGTTCCTCGACGAAGTGGGCGAAATGCCGCCGCCGATGCAGGTGAAGCTGCTCAGATTCCTGCAGGAAGGCACGTTCCTGCCCGTGGGCGGCCGGGAAATGCGGTGTGCGGATGTGCGCGTGATCTCGGCCACGCACCGCGATCTGGAGGCAATGGCGCGCGAAGGCCACTTCCGGGAAGATCTTTTCTACCGGCTCAAGGGAGTGGTGCTGCGCCTGCCCGCGTTGGCCGAGCGCCAAGCCGATGTGCCCCTGCTGGCCGCACACTTCCTGCACCGCGCCACACCAGGAGCTTTTTTCACCCCCGATGCGCAGGCCTGGCTCGCTACCGCGCACTGGCCCGGCAATGTGAGGCAACTGCGCGCGGTCGTCGAATCGGCCGCCGCACTGATCGCACCCGGATCGAGCTGCGTCGATACAGGCCTGCTACGCTTCGCAAGCGGGGAAACGGCCGAGCTTCCGGAACCGCCGGCAACCGGACAAGCGGATCACGACACGGGCACAGCGCCGGGTGCGCTCGATGCGGCCATCCAGTCCCTGGAAACCCGCATGCTGCAGGAAGCCTTGCAGGCCACCGGCGGCAACCAGTCGGAGGCTGCGCGGCGCCTGGGCATCTCGCGCATGGGACTCATCAAGAAGCTGGCCCGGCTCGGGCTGCGTTCAACCACAGGCAAGGAGGAGCCAAGATGATCGACCACACCGGCATCGCCGTCACCGACTACGAAAAAAGCAAGGCGTTCTACACCCAGGCGCTCGCGCCCCTGGGCTACCAGTTGCTGATGGAAGTGAGCGCGGCCCTGACGGGCAGCCACGACATGGCCGGCTTCGGCGAGCCGCCCAAGACCGACTTCTGGATCAGTAGCGGCGGCCCCAACCGGCCGGCCATCCACATAGCCTTTCGCGCCGGCACCCGCGCAGCAGTGGATGCCTTCCATGCCGCGGCCCTGGCGGCGGGTGGCACCGACAACGGGGCCCCGGGCCTGCGACCCCACTACCACCCGAACTACTACGGCGCCTTCGTGCGCGACCCGGACGGGCACAACATCGAGGCGGTGTGCCACTCGGCATCGGTATGAGTGGCCCCCAGGTCCATGGCGCGGGGGCATGGACCGGCAAGCCCCTGCTCAGGAACGGCGCGTGCTGGAGGAGCCCGGCGGCAGCCAGGCGTTGAAGGAGAACTCCGCGGGCGGTGGCTCGGCCCTGGCTGGGCGTTGCCGCGACTCGGACGCCTCTTTCCGCAATTGCTCCCCGACCAGACTCTTTGCCAGTTGCTTGGTCGCCTTCCTCTTCGCCTGCTGCAGGACCGCATCGTGGTTGGAAAGTCCGTAGCCCTGCAATGCCTCCTCCTGCACGGCGCTATCGACCGCTTCGGCAAGGCGCGGATCGACATCGTCCAGACGGACCTGCCTCCCGGAGAAAGACAGCGTGGCCTTCTCCAGGTCTTTACGCAGTTCTTCCTCCAGGACGGCGACCGCAATCATGTTGACAACCGAGGCATCGGGCCTCTCCGCTTTCCGGCTCCGCTCTTCCCGGATGCCGGCGAGCAAGGACGCTGCGCGCGAAGCAAGCGGGGGCTGCGGCTGGCGCATCGGCGAGCTGTACTTGACGACCTCCGGGGCGTCGGGCATACGGAACAGCCCAACCATGAGCAGCTCCTGCGCCACCGTGGTGGCCGCCATTTGCAGCGCCTTCTCCGTCTCCAGGGGGTTGGCCGGGAGGCGATTGCCGCCGACGCCCAGTTCTTCCTTCAGAGCAACGGCGAAAGCATCTGCGAGCCTTCGGTCGATGCCCTGCAACCGGGTCGAGCCCGGGGAGGCCTGCCGCATGCCCTGCCGGAGATCGGCCTGCAGGTCCGCACTCAAGGAACCGATGGCCTTGGGGTAATCCAGCCGTGCTTTTCCGTCCGTCCCCGAAGGGGCCATCAGTGCCTTCCTGATCGTGGAGGCCGCCCGCTGCTCGAGCGGCACGGAAGCACCGGCATGGGCACGCTCCGCCTCGGACGCCTCTCTGCGCAATTGCTCCCCGACCAGGCTTCTTGCCAGAGTCTTGGCCGCCCTCCTCTTCGCCTGTTCCAGCACTGCTTGGTGGTTGGAAAGTCCGTAGCCCTGCGATGCCACATCCTGCAGGGCGCTATCGACCGCTTCGGCAAGGCGCGGATCGACATCGTCCAGACGGACCCGCCCCCCGACGACGGACAGCGTGGCTTTTTCCAGTTCTTCCCGCAGTTCGTCCTCCAGGACGGCGACCGCTGTCATGCTGATGCTCGGGGCATCGGGCCTTTCCGGATTCTTGCTCCCGCCTTCCCGGAGATGGGTGAGCACGGACGCCGCACGCGATTCGAACGTGGAGGGCGGCGACGATGGAGCCGTCCACGACCCGGAATCCAGAACGATATCCGCGCCTCTGGGCGCATTCACCAACTCTGGCATGAGTATTTCGCGCGCCACGCTGCGGGACGCCAGTTGCATCGCCTTCTCCGTCACCAGCGGGTTGGCCGGCAGGCGATGGCCGCCGGCGCCCAGCTCATTCAGCGCATTGGAGAACGCATCTGCAAGGCGCTTGTCAACGCCCTGCAGCCGGGTCGACCCCGGGGAGGCCTGCCGCATGCCCCGCCGGAGTTCAGCCTGCAGCTCGGTGCTCATGGAGCCGACGGCATTGCCGAAATCGATCCGTATTTTTTCCTGCCCCGATGGGGTCTTCGTGGTCGTAGTGGCCTTCCTGATATGGGAGGCCGCCGGTGTGTCGAGCGGCTCCGGCCTTTGCGCGGATGCGCTGGCATGCTGGGTGCGGCCAACTGGCGGCTGCGCCCAGGCACTGAAGGAAAACTCCTCCTCGTGCTGCGCAGGTGCGGCCGGGGGCTCGCTGCGTGCCGGCATCGCCATGGGCGGCGACGCAGGCCGGGATTCAGGCCATGCATGCGGTACGGCAGCTGCGGAGGCCGGCTGCGGGAAAGCGGATGGGGGCGCGGGGCGGCCCATCGCCCGGTCCTCGCGGTTCGCGATCCATTGGTCCAGGGAAGCGGTCGGCAACACCTGGTGCAGCTGGTCGGTCCAATGGGATATCGGCTCCGGGGGCAGCTCGGTCCAGTGGGTGCCTGCGCGCGGCGGTCCGGGATCCCTGCCGAACACCGGCGATGCCTGGCGCGGCGGGGAAGAATACCCTCCGAGATAGTCACCGGACCGCTGCGAAGGCCGCAGGCCGGCCAGCGCACCGTCCCCCTGGAGCATCGGCCCACGCCCGGCAGGCCGCGCCTCGGGACCATGGCGATCCGGGGATTCCGGACGCGGAAGATCCGCCGTCCGGCCGGTGCGGGACGTGCCCACGTGTCTGTGGTTCGGTAGCATGGAGAGTCCTCGGTGCAACGCCGCAACGCGATGGCAGCCTCTGCCCGGAAGGCAGGAAGCGGCGCGGCAGATGGACCGGTTGTAGCGCCGCAGCGGCCCGGGCGGCGGCCGCGATGCGAAGCCGGGGACGCTGCAGCGAAACCGCCTGTCCCGGGCCTACCCGCAGCTACCCAGGTGCCCGCACTGCGTGCAGTAATCGCATCCATCCTTGCGGATGACGGCATGCGCGCCGCACTCGGGGCACTTTCGGCCGGCCATCGCGGGCGGCAGGCCGGTGGGCGCGGCGGGAGCGTCCAGCGGCAGCTCCTGCTGGCGCATGGGCCCGGCGGGCGCGGCGGCGCGCTGGGCCAGGATGTTCTGGACGGCGTAGGCGATGGCGGCCACTTCCGAGTCGTGCCAGAGCGGCACGCTGGCACCGTCGGGGCGGGTGTGGGTGCCCAGGCGCACGGGGCCGCGGTCCCAGGCGACCTTGCGCATGTCGCTGAGCGCGCGCTCCAGGAAGCCGCCGCGCGCGGCCAGCGAGAGCAGGCGCATGCTGGAGGTGATCCACTGCTGCGATTCACCGCTCTGCCCCACCGGCATGAAGAACTCGATCGCGCGGTCCAGCGTTCCGCCATGGCCGTCGGGCACGGGCAGGAAGGAGACGAGCAGGTAGAGCGTCTTGCGGCCCTCCTGCGTCCAGTACTCCACCTTCTCGGCCACGGCCGAGAGCGCGCCCTTGGGGCGGCTTTCGATCACGGCGCGCATCGGGTCCACGGGCGCCGCGGCGGGCATCGCAGGTGCCGCGGAGGCGGTCGCGTCGCCGCCCTGCGGCGCGGCGGCCGGCGCCTCCAGCACGGCCCCCAGAATGGCATTGGGCCGGTAGGTGGCCAGGCCCTTGAGGCGCGCGCGCCAGGCGTGCAGGTAGAGGTTCTTGAAATCCTCGTAGGGGTTGTCGGCCGGCACGTTCACGGTCTTGGAGATGGCCGTGTCGATGAAGGGCTGCACGGCCTCCATCATCGCGATGTGCCCGGCCGCGGGCATCTGCAGCGCGCTCACGAAGTAGTCGGGCAGCGCGTCCATGTCGCCGCCCAGCGCGCGGTAGAGGCGCCAGGCGTGGTCCTCCACCGCGTACTCGCTGGTGCTGCCGTCGGCTTCGCGCTTGCGGCGGGTGTACGTCCAGGAGAACGGCGGCTCGATGCCGTTGGAGGCGTTGTCCGCGAAGGCCAGGCTCACTGTGCCGGTGGGAGCGATCGACAGCAGGTGGCTGTTGCGGATGCCGTGGGTGCGGATGGCATCCCGCAATGCGGCGGGCAGGCGGCTCGCGAAGGTGCCGGGCGCGAGGTAGCCCGCGGCATCGAACACCGGGAACACGCCCTTCTCCTTCGCCAGCTCCACGGAGGCGGCATAGGCGGCGTCGCGCATGCACTCGGCGATGCGCGTGGCCATGGCGCGGCCGGCGTCGGTGTCGTAGCGCAGGCGCAGCATGGCAAGGGTATTGCCCAGGCCCGTGAAGCCCACGCCGATGCGCCGCTTGGCCGCGGACTCGGCCCGCTGCTGCGGCAGCGGCCAGAAGGTGACGTCCAGCACGTTGTCGAGTGCGCGCACCTGCGTGGCCACGCTGGCCGCGAACGCATCGAAATCGAAGGCCGGCTCGCCGGCGAACCCGAAGGGATGGCGCACGAAGCGCGGCAGGATGATGGGGCCGAGGTCGCAGCAGCCGTAGGAAGGCAGCGGTTGCTCGCCGCAGTTGTGCACATAGAGGCCGTTGGCGTCGAAGGCATGGCAGTCGGCCACGGTGACGTCGTAGACGTCTTCGTGTCCGTCCGGCAGCACGTCCTGCACGGTGGCGGTAAACAGTTCACGGTTCAGGGCGCGCCGGTATCCCGAGAGCGCCGCGTCCAGCCGCACAGCCTTGTCCGCGTCTTCGAAGCCGATGCGTTCGGCGAAAACGCGCAGGTTGTCGCCGCTCACGACGAGCTCGTGCTGCGCCCGTGTGGCGCAGGGCTGCCGACCGCCGCGCCCGTCGGGCAGGAGGCGCAACCCGGCCGTGCGCCGGTCCGGGTACAGCGTGGAGGCGATGCCCAGCCGCAGCAGCATGCGCTGCACGGCTTGGAGCAGTTCCGCATCGCTCTGCGCAAGGCGCACGCTCACGCCCTTGTCCTGGCGGCCCTGTACCGAGCCATCGGTATCGAAGAGACCGCGCAGCAGTCCCATGGAGAAGGCGGACGATGCGCGCTCCATGGCGGGGGTGATGGTTTTCGCGCCGGGGCGCATGCCCATGCGCAGCGCCAGCGCACGCACGGCACCGCTGGCCATGCGCTGCTCCGCGCAGGCCCCGCCACTGCGCGCCACCGTGCGCTGAAAGCCGCGGAAATCCGCCCGGTGCACAAGCGTCGCTGCGGCAGCCTCGGCGGCCCTCACGATGCCGTGCGCGCCGCTGGAGGGGACGGGCGCGCCATTGGCGACAAGGCGTTCGTCTTCCTTCGCTTCTGCAATCCAGACAGAGATCACCGCCTTGTCGACCTTCAAGGTGCCATCGCCGATCAGCAGGCCCAGCAGGTAGCCCTCGGCCTCGGTGCCCTCGCCCTTCCAGCCCGAAAGGGCGCGGTGGTCGTTCAGCACGATGTCGTCGCCAGGCTGCAGCGCGCCCGCGGCGATCCACTCTACCTCGCGCACGTAGCGGGTCTGCTTCGCCAAGCGCCGCACCAGATGGTCTTCCGTCAGCCGCAAAGCATGGCCCTGGCGGGTGCGCAACCGCAGCACGGGCTTGTGTCCGGTGGCGAAGAAGCCGGCGCTCAGCGTGGGAAAGGGGCGCCCGTTCACGATGGCATTGAAGGGCCTGCCGACGAGGTCGGCCACCTGCGCGGGGCCGGCATCCGTCATTACCCACGTGTCTGCCGTCACGCAGGGATTCGTGGCCGCGATGCTCTCGCAGTACGCCAGGTTGTTGTCGGTGTTGACGCGGTCGAGGAAGAGGATGCCCGGCTCGGCGAAGTCGTAGGCCGAACGCATGATCGTGTCCCACAGTTCGCGCGCGGGCAGCGTGCGATAGACCCACTGGCCGTCGGCGCGCTGGCGGGCGCCCTCTTCGCGCAGCGCGGCGCCGGGGCGCGCGGGATGCACCAGCTCCCACGGCGCATCGTCCAGCACGGCCTGCACGAAGGCATCGGGCACGCCGACGGAGACATTGAAGTTGTTCCAGCGGCCGGGTGTGCGCTTGGCGGTGATGAAGTCGAGCACGTCCGGGTGGTCGATGCGCAGCACGCCCATCTGCGCGCCGCGGCGCGCGCCCGCGCTCTCCACGGTGGCGCAGGACTGGTCGAAGACGTTGATGTAGCTGCAGGGCCCCGAAGCCATGGAGGCCGTGCCCTTCACCTCGGCGCCGCGCGGGCGGATGCGCGAGAAGTCGTAGCCCACTCCGCCGCCGCGCCGCATGGTTTCCGCGGCTTCGCGCAGCGCTTCGTAGATGCCGGGGTAGCCGCCCTCGTCCATGCCCTGGATGCAGTCGCCCACGGGCTGCACGAAGCAGTTGATGAGCGTGGCCTGGATGGTGGTGCCCGCCGCGCTCATGATGCGCCCCGCGCCGATCGCTCCGGCCCGCAGGTTGGCGAGGAAACGCGCCTCGATCGCCTCGCGCACCTCCGGCGCCTCCACCGATGCCAGGGCGCGGGCCACGCGCCGGTAGAGCGTCTCGGCATCGGCCTCGCCGGGCTTGAGGTACTTTTCGCGCAGCACGTCGAGGCTGATGGGCTGCTCGGGCAGGCGGGGCGCCGCATCGGGCGCGAGGGAGTCGATCGGATCGCGTTGCATGGGTTCCAGTTTCCTGAACACGGCCAAACCGTCTTTCTACTCCTGCGCCGTGTCGCCGCACTGGGCTATGTCAACGTCGGCGCAAAGGGCTTGCCCGTCGTGCCAGCCGTGCTCGACGCAGGGCACGCAGGGCCCTGCGCCGCCAGGTCCTGGAAGCGCTGGCGGTAGCTACTGCACGAGCGGCGTCCCGGCGCCGTCCAGGTCCACGCCCTGCAGCGCGGCCTCGCCCGCGAGCACCTGCAGGTACTGCCGCAGTGCATTCACCCACGCCTGCTGGCGCAGCGCGAGCGCGACGGCCTCGCGCACCTCGCCGTAGCCGCGCTGGCGGCCCGCGTCGCGCGCCACCACCTCCACCACGTGCAGGCCGAAGCGGCTGTGAACCAGGCGCGGCAGCACGCCGACTTCCCTGGCGCCGAAGACCTCGCGCGCGAACTCGGGCGCGCAGTCGCCGCGCGCCAGCCAGCCCAGGTCGCCACCCTCCGCGCCCGTGGGGCAGTTGGACCACTGCCGTGCGGCACGCGCGAAGGCCTCGCCCCCATCTTGGGCGCAGCGCAGCTGCAGCAACTCGGCCTCGGCGCGCTCGCGCAGGCGCTGTACATCCACGCCCGGCGTCACGGCATAGAGGATGTGCCGCAGGTGCACGCGTTCGCCGTCACGATAACGCGCGATATGGGCCTCGTAGTGGCGGCGGCAGGCGTCTTCCGACGGATCGGGCACGGCGAGGGCCTGCTCCAGCAGCGCCTCGATGGCCTGGGTCGCGGCTTCGGAGGTGGTGCCGTCGTCGGCGGGGGCATCGTCCGTGGCCAGCAGGCCGACCCGCTGGGCCGCCTGGCGCAGCAGCTCGGTGCAGGCGCGCTGGCGCAGCGGGTCGGCATCGGGCGCATCGTCGGCGCGGTGCAGTGCGATGCCGTTCACCGAAGCGACGGGGCCCGGGACGGCCGGCGCGGGCGAGCCGGGACCTTGCCCGAGATGGTCCACATCGAAGCCGGGGACGGTATCGATGGCGATAGCGGCATCCGCCGTGGTACCTGCACCGGAGCCGCAGCAGCCGGTGGAGGCAGGAGAGTCTTGGCAGGTGCAGGACATGGTGTGCTCCGTTGTGAACACCGCTAGCGCGTGGCACGCGGGTTGTCGATGGCGCGGGCCACGTCTGGCGACGGCACGGCGCTGGGCTGGCCCGGCAGGTCGTGGCCCCGCGGCACGTTCATGCGGCGCGAGCGCACCACCTGCGGCGCGCGCAGCAGGTAGGCGACGGTGCCGAAGCCGCTCCACACGTGCACCAGCCGGCTGAACGGGAAGAGCAGGAAGATCGTCATGCCGAACACGATGTGGAACAGGTAGGGCCAGGGCAGCACCGCGAGCGCGGTGGCATCCACCGGCCGCAGCGTGACGATGCGCTGCGCCCAATCGGCCAGGATCAGCATCACGCTGCCGTCGGTGTGCTGCATCGAATACGGCAGCGTGACGAGCCCCACCACCAATTGCACCCACAGCACCACGAGCACCGCGATGTCGGTCGCATGGCTGGTGTGGCGGATGCGCGGGTCGAACAGCCGCCGCCACAGCAGCATGCTGAGGCCGGCGAAGCACATCGCGCCCGCCACGCCGCCGGCCGACACGGCCATCATCTGCTTGGCCGAAGCGCTCATGAAAACGCCATAGACGCTGTGCGGCGTGAGCAGGCCCACCATGTGCCCGAAGAAGAGGAACAGCACGCCGAAGTGGAACAGGTTGCTGCCCCAGCGCAGCAGGCCGGCGCGCAGCATCTGCGAGGAATCGCTCTTCCAGGAATACTGGTTCTGGTCGAAGCGGATCAGGCTGCCCACCACGAACACGGTGAAGCAGACATACGGGTACACCTGGAACAGGAAATCGTGCAGGGCGGCAGTCATGGGTTCGCTCCTCGGGATGCGCCAGAGCTTCCGGCGCGGACGATGTGGATGGGCTGGGACTGGCCGGCGCGGGCCTGGCCGAGGTTCGCGCAGCCGCCGAAGGCCGCGGGCTCGGTCCAGCTCTCGTCGATGCCGGGCTCAGGCGCCGCTTTCGCAGGCGCGGCGGGCACCCCGGGCACCGGCTGGCCCGCAAGTTCCAGCAGCGCGGCGAACACGGCCGCATAGGCCTGCGCATACGGCGCCGCCTGCGCGCTGCCGCGCTGCACGAGTGCGCCGTGGATGGCGGCCAGCAGGTGCGCGATCTCGCCGAGGAAGGCGCTAGCCTCGCGCGGCGGCTGGGTGGAGACGAACTCCAGCACCGCCGGCAGGTAGTCGGGCAGTTCGTCCTCGCGCAGCAGCAGGCCGGCGCGGGCGTAGGTCTCGCCCAGGTCGATCATGGCGGGGCCGCGGTCGCGCGAATCCCCATGCACGTGCTCGAAGAGGTGCAGCGAGGTGGCGCGCCCGCGGTCGAACAGCTCCACGTACGCGGTCTCGGCATCGAGCGGGTCGCCCGTGCCGAGCAGTTCCAGCAGGCCGGCGACCTGCGCGCGGCGTGGTGCTGCCAGCGCGGCATCGGCATCGAGCAGCGCGGGCAGTTCCGCGAGGTGCGCGCGCAGTGCAGCGCCTGGGTAGTCGAGCAGCGCACCCAGCACGCGCAGCGTGACGCTGCCGGGATGGCGGCCGGCGATGGCCGCCTGGGCGGTGCGCAGGTCGGTGGTGGCGCCCATGTCAGACCTCCGCCTTGATGGGAATGGTGCGCTTCTTCTCGGCACCGAACAGGCTCACGTCGCTCACGCCGCCGGAGCAGCCGTTGCCGAAGCTGAAGCCGCAGCCGCCGCGCACGTTGAAGGCGTTCTCCGCATACTCGCGGTGCGTGGTGGGGATGACGAAGCGGTCTTCGTAGTTGGCGATGGCCATGGTCTGGTACATGTCTTCCACCTCTTCCTGCGTCAGCCCCACCTGCGCGAGCACGTCGAGGTCGGTGCGCTGCTCCACGTGCTTCGCACGCTGGAAGGCCCGCATGGCGAGCATGCGTTCGAGCGCGCGCACCACCGGCGCGGTGTCGCCGGCCGTGAGCAGGTTGGCGAGGTACTGCACGGGAATGCGCAGCTGGCCCACGTCCGGGATCAGGCCGTTGGCACCCACGTGCCCCGCGTTGGCCGCGGCGCTGATCGGCGAGAGCGGCGGCACGTACCAGACCATCGGCAGCGTGCGGTACTCGGGGTGCAGCGGCAGGGCCACCTTCCAGTCCACCGCCATCTTGTAAACAGGGCTCCTGCGCGCGGCCTCCATCCAGGCGTCGGGAATGCCGTCGATGCGGGCCTGCGCGATCACTTCCGGGTCGTTCGGGTCGAGGAAGATGTCGAGTTGCGCGCGGTACAGGTCGCGGTCGCGCTCCACGCTCGCGGCCTCGGCGATGCGGTCGGCGTCGTAGAGCAGCACGCCCAGGTAGCGGATGCGGCCCACGCAGGTCTCCGAGCACACGGTGGGCTGGCCCGATTCGATGCGCGGATAGCAGAAGATGCACTTCTCGGCCTTGCCGCTCTTCCAGTTGTAGTAGATCTTCTTGTAGGGGCAGCCCGAGACGCACATGCGCCAGCCGCGGCACTTGTCCTGGTCGATGAGGACGATGCCGTCTTCCTCGCGCTTGTAGATCGAGCCCGAGGGGCACGAGGCCACGCACGCCGGATTGAGGCAGTGCTCGCACAGGCGCGGCAGGTACATCATGAAGGTGTTCTCGAACTGCGCGTACATGTCCTTCTGTACGTGCTCGAAGTTCTTGTCCTTGCTGCGCTTGGAGAACTCACCACCCAGGATCTCTTCCCAGTTCGGGCCCCAGACGATCTTGTCCATCTGCTTGCCGGTGATCAGGCTGCGCGGGCGCGCCGTGGGCGCGGCCTTCATCTCGGGCGCGGACTGCAGGTGCGCGTAGTCGTAGGTGAAGGGTTCGTAGTAGTCGTCGATCTCCGGCAGGTTGGGGTTGGCGAAGATCTTCATCAAGAGCTTCCACTTCGCGCCCTGGCGCGGCGCGATGGAGCCGTCCGCGCGCCGCACCCAGCCGCCGTTCCAGCGGTCCTGGTTCTCCCAGTCCTTGGGGTAGCCGATGCCGGGCTTGGTCTCGACGTTGTTGAACCAGGCGTACTCCATGCCGGGGCGGCTGGTCCAGACGTTCTTGCAGGTGACGGAGCAGGTGTGGCAGCCGATGCACTTGTCCAGGTTGAGCACCATGCCGATCTGTGCGCGGACTCTCATGCGGTTTCTCCTTGGTCCAGGGTGGGGCGGACGAGCGGGTCGGCGACGGGCGTGTCGAGCCAGTCCACGCGGTTCATCTTGCGCAGCACGATGAATTCGTCGCGGTTGGTGCCGATCGTTCCGTAGTAGTTGAAGCCGTAGCTCAGCTGCGCGTAGCCGCCGATCATGTGGGTGGGCTTGAGCACCACGCGGGTCACCGAGTTGTGGATGCCGCCGCGCGTTCCGGTCACCTCCGAGCCAGGGGTGTTCACGATCTTTTCCTGGGCGTGGTACATCATCACCATGCCGGGCTTCACGCGCTGGCTCACCACCGCGCGCGCGGTGAGCGCGCCGTTGGCGTTGAAGAGTTCGATCCAGTCGTTGTCCTCGATCTGCGCGCGCTTCGCGTCCTCCTCGCTGATCCACACGCAGGGCCCGCCGCGGCTCAGGGTGAGCATGAGCAGGTTGTCGGTGTAGGTCGAGTGAATGCCCCACTTCTGGTGCGGCGTGATGAAGTTGAGCGCGATCTCGGGGTGGCCGTTGGGCTTCCTGCCCTGCACCTCGGCCGTGGCCTTCAGGTCCACCGGCGGGCGGTAGCTGCTGAAGCCCTCGCCGAACGCCTGCATCCACGGGTGGTCGATGTAGAACTGCTGGCGGCCCGTGAGGGTGCGCCACGGGATCAGCTCGTGCACGTTGGTGTAGCCGGCGTTGTAGCTCACCTTCTCGCTCTCCAGCCCGCTCCAGGTGGGCGAGCTGATGATCTTGCGCGGCTGGGCCTGCACGTCGCGGAAGCGGATCTTCTCGTCCTCGCGGTGCAGCGCCAGGTGGGTGTGGTCGCGGCCGGTCTGCCGGCCGAGCGCGTCCCAGGCCTTCACGGCCACGTGGCCGTTGGTCTCGGGCGCGAGCTGCAGGATCACCTCGCAGGCGTCGATGTCGGAATCGATGCGCGGCATGCCCTGCGTGGGGCCGTTGCCCGGCACGGTGCCGTTCAACTCCCGCAACTGCTGCACCTCGGCCTTCGTGTCCCAGCCGATGCCCTTGCCGCCGTTGCCCACCTTCTCCATCAGGGGCCCGAGCGCGGTGAAGCGGTGGTAGAGGTTCGGGTAGTCGCGCTCCACCACGCTCATCTGCGGTCCGGTCTTGCCGGGTATGAGGTCGCATTCGCCGCGCGTCCAGTCGGCCACGCCGAAGGGCTGGGCCAGTTCGCCGGGCGTGTCGTGCGCGATGGGGCTCAGCACCAGGTCGCGCTCCACGCCCAGATGGCCGGGCGCGAGTTCGCTGAACGCGCGGGCGAAGCCTTTGTAGATGTCCCAGTCGCTGCGCGACTGCCATGCCGGGTCCACCGCGGTGGAGAGCGGGTGGATGAACGGGTGCATGTCGCTGGTGTTGAGGTCGTTCTTCTCGTACCAGGTGGCGGTGGGCAACACGATGTCCGAATAGAGGCAGGTGGTGCTCATGCGGAAGTCGAGCGTGACCAGCAGGTCCAGCTTGCCTTCTGGCGCCTGCGCATGCCACTCCACTTCGGCCGGCTTGGCGTCGCCCTCGCCCAGGTCCTTGCCCTGCACGCCGTTGCGAGTGCCCAGCAGGTGCTTGAGGAAGTATTCGTGCCCCTTGCCCGACGAGCCCAGGATGTTGGAGCGCCAAACGAACATGTTGCGCGGCCAGTTGTCGGGATGGTCCGGGTCGGTGCAGCTCATCTTGAGCGCCCCGCTCTGCAGGCCCTGCACCGCGTAGGCCTTCGGGTCCAGGCCCGCGGCCTCAGCGTCGCGCGCCACCTGCAGCGGGTTGGTCTGCAACTGCGGCGCGGAGGGCAGCCAGCCCATGCGCTCGGCGCGCACGTTGTAGTCGATCATGCTGCCGCCGAACTGGGCGCGGTCGGCCAGGGGCGAAAGCACCTCTTCCACGCCGAGCTTCTCGTAGCGCCACTGGTCGGTGTGCGCGTAGAAGAAGCTGGTGGAGTTCTGCTGGCGCGGCGGGCGCACCCAGTCCAGAGCGAAGGCCAGGGCCGTCCAGCCGGTCTGCGGCCGCAGCTTCTCCTGGCCCACGTAGTGCGCCCAGCCGCCGCCGCTTTGGCCGATGCAGCCGCACATCATCAGCATGTTGATGATGCCGCGGTAGTTCATGTCGCAGTGGTACCAGTGGTTCATCGCCGCGCCGATGATCACCATCGAGCGGCCGCGCGTGCGGTGCGCGTTCTCGGCGAACTGGCGCGCCACGGCGATCACCTGCGCGCGCGGCGTGCCGGTGATCTTCTCCTGCCATGCGGGGGTGTAGGGCGTGTCGTCGTCGTAGCTGGTGGCGGCGTTCTCGCCGGGCAGGCCGCGCGCCACGCCGTACTGCGCCACCTGCAGGTCGAACACCGTGGCCACGAGCACTTCGCGCGCGGTGCCGTCGGCATCCACGGTGGCCAGGCGCCGCACGGGCACGGTGCGCGCGATCACGTCGGACTGCACGTTCGCCGGGAAATGCTCGCTTTCGATGCCGCCGAAATACGGGAAGCCGACCTGCGCCGTCTCCCAGCCGTGCGCTTCCTCCGCACCGGCTTCCATCAGCGACAGGCGCAGCCGCACCGCCTCACCCGTGCGCGCGTCCTTGTCCTCCAGGTTCCACTGGCCCTGGTCGGCACGGCCGTCCGGTCCCCAGCGGAAGCCGATCGCGCCCTGCGGGCACACGACCTCGCCGTGCGCATCGAGCGCCACGGTCTTCCACTCGGGATGGTTGTCCTGGCCCAGCCGGCCCGGGAAATCGCTGGCGCGCACGTAGCGGTCGGGTACGCGCACCACGCGGCCGTCCGGCAGCGCCTGCTCGCGCAGCGTCACCAGCATGGGCATGTCGGTGTAGCGGCGGACGTACTCGTCGAAGTACGCGCTGCGCTCGCCCTGTTCGGGGAAGTAGAACTCCTTGAGGATCACGTGGCCCATGGCCATCGCCACCGCGGCATCGGTGCCCTGCTTGGGGTTCATCCACAGGTCGGCGAGCTTGGCGACCTCGGAGTAGTCGGGCGTCACGGCCACCGTCTTCGTGCCCTTGTAGCGCACTTCGGTGAAGAAGTGCGCGTCCGGCGTGCGCGTCTGCGGCACGTTGGAGCCCCAGGCGATGATGTAGCCGGCGTTGTACCAGTCGGCCGATTCGGGCACGTCGGTCTGCTCGCCCCACACCTGCGGGCTGGAGGGCGGCAGGTCGCAATACCAGTCGTAGAAGCTCATGCACACGCCGCCGATCAGGCTCAGGTAGCGCGAGCCGGCCGCGTAGCTCACCATCGACATCGCGGGAATCGGCGAAAAGCCGATGATGCGGTCCGGCCCGTGGCGGCGGATGGTGTGGATGTTGGCGGCCGCGACGATCTCGTTCACCTCGTCCCAGCTGGAGCGCGCGAAGCCGCCCAGGCCGCGCACGCGCTGCCAGCTGTGGCGCGTGGCCTCGTCGCCGACGATCGCGGCCCAGGCCTCCACCGGCCCCATCGTGGCCCGCGCCGCGCGCCAGGCCTTAAGCAGGCGCCCGCGCACCATGGGGTACTTCACGCGGTTGGCGCTGTAGAGGTACCAGCTGTAGCTCGCACCGCGCGCGCAGCCGCGCGGCTCGTGGTTGGGCATGTCCCAGCGGGTGCGCGGATAGTCGGTCTGCTGGGTTTCCCAGGTGACGATCCCGCCCTTGACGTAGATCTTCCACGAGCAGGAGCCCGTGCAGTTCACGCCGTGGGTGGAGCGCACGGTCTTGTCGTGCGCCCAGCGGTTGCGGTAGGCGTCCTCCCAGGTGCGGTCTTCGCCGTTGACCTGGCCATGGCCGCCCGCGAACGATTCGCGCGGCTGGCTGAAGTACGTGAGGCGGTCGAGAAAGTGGCTCATCGTGGTTCCTTGGAAAATCGTCATGTCATCCGTCGTGTTGACGCCGCGCCCGCTTCGCCGGGAGCTGGCACGCCATCACGCATCCGGTGGCCGCGGAGCAGGCCGCGCCAGCACACACCGTGGAACCGGCTTTGCCGGGCCACCGGTGTGGTCCCCCTTCCCACGCGCAGCGTGAGAGAAGGGGGAAGCGGCGCAGCCGCACAGGGGGTAGGTCATCAACATGGCATCTCTGCACGGCGGCGCGCGTAGTACCACCACGTGATGCCGATGCACAGCGCGTAGAACGTGGCGAAAGCCCACAGCGCCAGCTCCGGACCTCCCGTCGCGGCAATGGAGCTGCCGTAGCTCTTGGGGATGAAGAAGCCGCCGTAGGCGCCCAGCGCGCCCGCGAAGCCCAGGGCCGCGGCGCCTTCGGTGTTGCCCTCGCGGGTGGCCTGGGCGCGGGCCTCGGCGCTGTCCGTGCGCACGTCGGCGAGGCGCAGGTTCAGGAAGATCACGGGGATCATCCGGAAGGTCGATCCGTTGCCGATGCCGGTGGTGAGGAACAGCACCATGAACATCGCGAAGAAGCCCGCGAAGCTGCCCTCGGCCGGCCCGAAGGCGAGCGCATAGCCGCCCATTCCCTTGGGCAGGAAGGCCAGCACGCCCAGCACGGCCAGCGCCATCACCGCGAAGTTCCACAGCGTGACGCGCGCACCGCCCAGCTTGTCCGCCAGCCACCCGCCCACGGGCCGGACCAGCGCGCCCACTAGCGGCCCCAGCCACGCGTAAGCGAGCGGGTTCACGTCGGGAAACTGGCTCTTGATGAGCAGCGGGAAGCCCGCGGAAAACCCGATGAACGAGCCGAAGGTGCCGAGGTACAGCACGCACATGATCCAGTTGTGCTTGCGGCGGAAGATGGCGGCCTGCGCCGCGAACGAAGCGCGCGCGTCGGCGATGTCGTTCATGCCGAACCAGGCGGCCAGCGATGCGAGCGCGATCCAGGGCACCCAGACGAAGGCCGCGTTCTGCGCCCACACCTGCTGCGCCTGGCCGTTCTTCACCATGGTCTGCGCATCGCCACCCAGCACGCCGAAGACACCGGCCGTGATGACGAGCGGGCTCAGGAACTGCACCACCGACACGCCCAGGTTGCCCAGCCCCGCGTTCACGCCGAGCGCCGAGCCCTTGCGCTCCTTCGGGAAGAAGAAGCTGATGTTGGCCATGCTGGAGCTGAAGTTGCCACCGCCCAGGCCGCACAGAAGCGCGAGCGCGAGCATCGTCGGGTAGCCGGTGGTGTTGTCCTGCACCGCGTAGCCGATGCCCAGCGCGGGCAGCAGCAGCGAGGCTGTGGACAGGGCCGTCCAGCGCCGCCCGCCGAAGATCGGCACCATGAACGAATAGAAGATGCGCAGCGTGGCGCCCGAGAGCGCAGGTGCCGCCGCCAGCCAAAAGAGCTGGTTGGTGGAATAGCGGAACCCCAGCGCGGGCAAGCTCACGGCCACCACGCTCCAGACCTGCCAGATGGCGAAGGACAGGAACAGCGCGGGCACCGAGATCCAGAGGTTCAGGCGAGCGATGGCTTCGCCCTCGCGCTCCCAGAACTCCTTGTCCTCCGGGGTCCAGAGGGTCAGCACGCGCCCGGCCCGGGCACCGCCGCGGGAGGGAGAAGAAGAGGGGGAAGGGGTGGCAGGCATGTCACGGTCTCCTTGCATCGGGCATTCCATGGTCCGCCGCGCTGCGGCCGGCGTCCATGACATCGGTATGCCGCACCTCGGTGAAATACATCCAGGCCAGCGACACCCAGACCACGCCGTACATCAGCATGAAGGCGCTGGAGCGCACGCCCGTCCAGTCCAGCAGCACGCCGAACAGGATGGGCAGCACGAAACCGCCCAGGCCGCCGGCCAGGCCCACGATGCCGCTGATGGCGCCGATGTTGGCGGGGTAGTCGTCGCTGATGTACTTGAAGACGCTCGCCTTGCCGAAGGCCATGGCGATGCCCAGCACGAACATGAGCCCGGTGAACGCATACACGTTCAGGCCGATGTGGAAGCTGCGCGGGCCGTCCGTGGCGAGCACCGTGAAATCGGTCTGCGGGTACGACAGCAGGAACAGGCACACCCAGCAGACCCACAGCACCCACCAGGTCACGCTGTGGGCGCCGTACTTGTCGCTGAGCGCACCACCGATGGCGCGCAGCACGCCGCCGGGCAGCGAGAAGCAGGCGGCCAGCAGCGCGGCGACGCGGATGTCCAGGCCGTATTCGCCCACGTAGTACTGCACCATCCAGAGCGACAGCGCCACATAGCCGCCGAACACGATGCTGTAGTACTGGCAGTACTTGAGCACGCGCGGGTCCTTCAGCGCCTGCAGCTGGTCCAGGAAGGTGACGTGGCTGGGCACGCGGTGCGCCGGATCGCTGTGGCTGAACAGCCAGAACAGCACCAGCGTGCCGAGCATGATGGCCGCATAGGCATGCGGCACGGCCGCCCAGCCGAAGGCCACCAGGATGGCCGGCGCCACGAACTTGTTCACCGCCGCGCCGGAATTGCCCGCACCGTAGATGCCCATGGCCGTGCCCTGGCGCTCCTTGGGAAACCAGCGCGCCACGTAGGGCGTGCCCACCGAGAACGAGCCCCCGGCCAGGCCGACGAATAGGCCGATCGCGAGGAAGTGCCAGTACTGCGTGGCATACCCCATGATCCAGATGGCCGGCACCGTCGCAGCCATCAGGCAGGCCATCACGATGCGGCCGCCGTAGCGGTCCGTCCAGATGCCGAGCGGCACGCGCACGAGCGAGCCCGTGAGCACCGGCATGGCCGTGAGCAGGCCGAACTCGGTGGCATTCAGGCCCAGCATCTTCTTGATCGGGATGCCGATGACGCCGAACATCATCCACACCATGAAGCACACGGTGAAGGCGAGCGTGCTCACGGCGAGCACGGACCAGGCCTGGCGGGCGCGGCGCGGGGTTCCGTCCGGGGTTGCGGACGCGGTATCTGCCATCTTGTTTTCCTCGTGGGAGCGATGGCATCCATGATTGCGCCCGCGGCGCGCGCTGCACATCCGCCGGTGGTACGGTCGGGGCGAGGCAGAAGAACTAGCCGCGGGCCTGCGGTCTAGTTCCAACGAACTAGGGCGCGGCGATGGTGGCGGGAACGGGGCCGGTCAGGAACGGCGGCCGAACACCGACTTCGGGCTGCGCCCGAAGAACCGCGCGAACGCCGTGCTGAAATTCGGTGGATGGGCATAGCCCACCTGCCAGGCAGCCTGGGCGACCTGGCAGCCGGTCTCCAGCAGCGCCCAGGCGCGGCGCATGCGCAGCTCCAGCAGCAGGGCCTGCGGCGAGGCACCGAACACGGCGCGGAATCCCTGCTTCAGCCGGTGCTCCCCCAGGCCCACGGCGGCGCTGAGGTAGGCCACGGTCAGCGCGCGGTCCATTTGCGTAGACAGCAGCTCGCGGGCGTGCTCCAGGCGGGCCAGTTCGTCGGCCGACCAGCGCGGCGGCGCCGCGTCCGGCACGGGCGAGGGTACCAGGTGCCGCAGTTCCAGCGAGGCCAGGCTCAGCATGGCGATGTGGCGGTCCAGCGCATCGGTGGGCTGCGGACCGGGTGGCTGGGCCAGGCGCCGGGCCAGCGCCACGCTGGCCGGCAGGCTGGCGCGGTGGTCCAGGGCCCGCACGCCATCGGTCTGCGAGAGCCGCCGCGCCAGTTCCGGGCCCAGATAACGGTCCAGCGCCGCGCCCGACAGCAGCAGCCTCAGTTGCCGCACGGTCTGGCCGGCCGTGTAGCGGCGCTCGCCCCGGCTGCCGCGGAAGGCCGCCATGGTCGTGCGCCCCGCCCCGAAACGCAGCGTGACCCCCCCGCCACGGGCGACGAAGCCCGACTCGCCCGTCAGCCCCAGCGTGATGACCAGGGTGCTCCCCCCTTCCGAGGCATCGGCCTGCACGCTCTCCTCCACCAGATCGCGCAACGGGCGGTAGTGCGAGCGCGCCAGCGTGACGCCGTCGCCCAGCGTGAAAAATTCGGCATGGCAATCGCCGAATTCGGCCGGCAGTGCATGGCGGGTCCAGCCTGCCGCGCAGGATGGGGAAACGGAGGTCGAGGACGGGATGCGGCAGGTCATGTCAGGGGCCGGTTGCGCGTTGCCCATACGGAATTCGCCAGCGCGCAAATGTTTCCAAATGATATCCATTCTCATCACCAATAGCATCGAAATGCGCTTGCAAGAGCTTTTCGAACGAGGACGAGAACACCATGCCCCTTCCCTTTCCCCTTCGCTGGCAGGCCGCGCTGGCGTGGGCACCATTGGCCGCGGCAGCCCAGGCCCCCGCGCCCGGCGCGCCGCTGCCCGACATCACGGTCACCGTGAACAAGCAGGCCGAGAACCTCGACACCGTGCCCGCCAGCGTTTCCGTCTTCGACGGCGCGGCGCTGGAGTCGGCCGGCGTACACGGGCTGGACGCGCTCTCCGCGCAGGTGCCGGGTTTCGGGTTCCAGGCCTTTGGCCAGTCGGGCGTGCAGCCACCCGTGATGCGCGGGCTCACGGCCAACTTCGTGTCGTTTTCCTCCTCCACCCTGCTGCTGGTCGATGGCGTTCCCACGCTGATGGCCCAGGGTTTCGAGCACGACCTGCAGGGCGTGGAACGCGTGGAAGTGCTGCGCGGCCCGCAATCGACGCTGTACGGCCGCAATGCCGAAGCCGGCGTGGTCAGCATCGTCACGCGCCAGCCCGGCGACACGCCCCATGCATCGATCAGCGCCGAGGCCGGCAACCACGGCCGGCGTGCCGGCAGCTTCGAGCTGGGCCGCGTCCTGGTGCCGGGCCAGCTCTTCATCGGCCTGTCGGGCGAATCGCGCGTCCAGGATGGCTTCATCCGCCACCAGGGCACGGGTGACCGCTTGGATGACCGCGACCGCGCCAGCGGCCGCCTGGCGCTGCGCTGGACGCCCACGGCCGGCACCGAGGCCACGCTGCGCTACGCCGGGCAGCGCTGGGACGACGGCGCGGCGCAATGGGGCAGCATCGCCGCGCCGCGCGCCACGGTGAACTCGGGCACGGCGGGCTGGAACCGCTCGCGCGGGCAGACCCTGTCGCTGGACGTGTCGCACCGCTTCGCCTCGGGACTGCGGCTGCGCTCCATCACCGCGCGCAATGTCTTCGACGACCGCATCCTGCAGGACACGGACTTCCAGCCCGCCGACCTGCTGCACGTGGGCCGCGACTACCGCCTGGCTACCACCTCGCAGGAACTGCGCCTGGAGGGTGAATCCCGGGCCCTGCGCGGCGCGCGCTGGCTGGCAGGCCTGTACGTGGACCGCGACGACCATGACCTGCGCTACGAGCAGAAGCTGCCTGCCGCCCTGATGCGCCCCACGGCCCGGCTCCAGGGCGGCACGGCCGCACTGTTCACGCACTGGACCGTCCCCCTGGCCGATCGCTGGACACTGGCCGCGGGCGCGCGCATCGAGCGCAACCGCGTCGAGCTCGCGCCCGCGGGCGCCGCGGCGCGCAGCGACGACTGGTCGCGCCTCAGCCCCAAGCTGTCGC
Organism: Acidovorax sacchari; assembly: GCF_042847045.1. NCBI lineage: Bacteria > Pseudomonadati > Pseudomonadota > Betaproteobacteria > Burkholderiales > Comamonadaceae > Acidovorax > Acidovorax sacchari. Next base: position 685,024 of record NZ_AP035783.1, on the reverse strand, counting down.
TGCAGTACCAGTGGTCGCCGCAGGCCCTGGTCTATGCCAGCGTCAGCGGGGGCTACCGCGCGGGCGGTTTCAACGTGTTCTCGCCGGCCATGGGCTATGCGGCCTACGCGCCCGAGACCGTGCGCGCCTGGGAAATCGGCGCCAAGGGCCGCCTCGCCGGCCAGCGGCTGCGCTATGCGGCGTCGCTCTACACCCAGCAAGTGCGCGACATGCAGGTGCAGCAGATGGGGCTGCCAGGCGTCGTCTACATCACCAATGCCGCGCGGGCGCGCTCCACGGGCGCGGACCTGGAGCTGGACTACGTGTTCGGCGATGGCTGGCAGCTCAGGACCGCCCTGGGGCTGAACCGTACGCGCTTCGGCCGCTTCCACGACGGCACCGCCGTCTACGACGGCCACCGCAATCCTTTCGCTCCCGACGCCAACCTGCATGTGGCCCTGCGCTACGACGCGCCCGGGGGCTGGTGGGCCCAGGCCGCCGTGCAGGGCACGGGCAAGGTCTATCTGGACGCGGCCAACGACCACCGCCGCCCCGGCTATGGACTGGTCCACCTCTCGGCCGGCTACGCCAGCGGCCCCTGGGACATCGCCGCCTACCTGCGCAACGCGGCCGACCGGCGCTATGACGCCGCGGGCTACCTCAACGGCCAGGTCGTGGTCTACAGCCCACCGCGCGAGTTCGGCCTGCGCCTGACCTGGCGCTTGTGAACGGTCACACGAGAAAGGAACACCCCATGCCCACCCATCTTTCCGCCTCCCGGTCCGGCGACCACGCGCTGCAGCCCCTGTGGAATCTCGCAGCCGCCCAGGTGCAGGCCGAGGCCCTGGTGCTGGCGATCGAATCCGGCGCCTTGGACCGGCTGGCCACGCAGCACTCCGCCCCCGAACTGGCGCGGGCCCTCGGCTGGCACGAGGCCAACACCGCGCACTGGCTGGAACTGTTGTGGGCCATGGGCCTCCTGCAGCGCAGCGCGGACGCGTCCGCCAGCTACCAGTTGAGCGCCAGCGCCCTGCGCTACCTGCACGGCGCCTCGCCCGAATCGTGCGCCGCGGCCTGGCTGTTCCGGCTGCGCTCGCTGCGCAACGCAGCCGGCCGGTTGCGTGGCCTGGTGGAGCACGGCCCCGAGGGCGACGGAGCCACCGCGCCGCTGGCCGCAGGCACTGCCGAGGGCTGGGCCGAGGCCGCGCGCGCCCAACTCGACCAGGAGCAGCGCGCCGTCAGCGTGCCCGCCGCGCTGCAGGTGCTGCAGCAGGTGCCCGAAGCCGCCGCCGCCCGCAACATGCTGGACCTGGGCGGCGGCCCCGGCTGGATCGCACTGGCGTGGCTGCGCTGCCAGCCTGCATTGCGGGCCACCGTCTTCGACTGGCCCGAGGCCGTGACCGTGGCGGCGCGGAACGCACGGCAGGCGGGGCTGGCCGATCGCTTCGTCGCACTGGGAGGCGATCTCGCCCGGGAAGGCTTCGGCAGCGGTTACGACCTGGTCTGGTGCTCCTCGGTCCTGCACTTCGTGCCCGATGCGGCCGCCGTAATCGCCAAAGTCTTCGACGCCCTGGAGCCGGGCGGGGTCTTCGTCTGCGCCCATGCCGAGGTGGACGACACAGCCGAAGAGGCACTGCGCACCCTGCCCTACTACCTGCCCATGCGCATGCTCGGCCGCCACGTGGCCGAGCGCGGGGTGCCCGAAGCCATGCTGGCACGGGCTGGCTTCGTGCAGATCCAGCGCATGGAAGCGCGTGGCTTTCCCATGGCACCGCTGACCGTGCTCGTGGCCCGCAAGGCCCTTCCATGAATACCGCCTCCAACCCTGCGCGACGTCCCGCCTGGCTGCTGCAGGCGTTGTTCGGCTGGCTGCACCTGGCATTGACCGCGCCCAGCGTCTATCTCTGGCTGGGCCTGCCGCTGGTCATGCGGCAGCACGGCTGGTCGGGCACGGCCATCGGCCTGTTCCAGCTCGCGGGCCTGCCCGCGCTGGCCAAATTCGCGCTGGCCGCGCCAGTGGAAGCGCGCGATGCCCGAGGCCGGTCGCGCTACCGCGCCTGGGCGCTGGCCCTGGTCCTGGCCTACGCGGTCGTGCTGCTGGCCCTGGGCTGGCAGCAGTTGCTGGCCGAGCGGCTCTGGCTGTTCGGTCTGGCCTTCGCCGCCGCGCTGTCCGCGACCTGGGCCGACATTCCCGTCAGCGCGCTGGCCATCCGCCTTCTGCCTCCCGGGGAGCGCATGCGCGCTGGCGGCGTGCGCGCGGCGGCACTGTCGCTGGGGGCCATCGTCGGCGGCGGTGCCATGCTGCTCGTGCAGGCGCGCTGGGGCTGGCGGGCGCCGTTCCTGAGCCTGGCGGGCGCGCTGGTGCTGGGCGCCCTGCTGCTGGCCTGGGCGGTGCGCCGGGAGCCCGATCAGGAGCCAGGCCCCCCGCAACGGTCCACGGCTCCCGGCCTGGCGGCGCAGGTACGCGGCTACGGCACCCAGCCCGGCGCCTGGCACTGGACCCTGGTGCTGGTCAGCTACTTTCCTTTCATCGGTGCGGCCTGGTTCTATCTCAAGCCGCTGCTGCTCGACCACGGCTTCGCCGCCGAGCAGGCCGCCTGGCTGGCAGGCCTGGGCGGCGGCGTAGTGGCCGCGGTATCCGCAGCGGCGTCGCCCCAGATCACCCGGCGCCTGGGCACGGCGCGCGCCCTGCCGCTCTATGCGGGGCTCAACACGGCTGCGCTGGCCCTTCTGGCCGCCGTGGTGGCGGCAGGCGCACCCATGGCCGGCATGGCCGCGGCAGTGCTCGGCGTGGCATTGGCCATGGGGGCGTCTTCGGCCTGCGTGTTCGGCTTCATGATGCAGTTCGCCCGGCCACGCTCGCAGGCCTTCGATTACGGACTGCAGGCCAGCCTGTTCGCCGCCAGCCGCATGCTCGTGCCTCTGGCCGCGGGCGTGGCGCTCGACGCCGCGGGCTCGGTCGCCATGCTCGCGGGCCTGGCGCTGGCCGCCGGCCTGGCATGGTGGTGGGCGCGGCGCTGTGCGGCGGACGCATGGGCCGGAGGCACCGGCGCGCCGCCCGCCTACTCGCGCTGGCGCTCCGACGCATAAACCGCCGCCTGCACGCGCGAACTCAGCCCCAGCTTGCGCAGGATGTGCTGCACGTGGATCTTCACCGTGGTCTCGGCGATGTCGAGCGCACGGGCGATTTCCTTGTTGCTCGCGCCGCGCGCGATCTCGCGCAGTACATCCTCCTCGCGCGGCGACAGCGGGGATGCGCCGCCGGGAGCCGCGTCCTCCGGTTCGCACACGATGGCGGCTCCGCCGGCGACCTCCGGCCCGCGCGCCGGCACCGCGGACGGGCCGCCCTGCGCCTGGAAGGCCGCCACGAGCTTGCCCATCAGCTCCATGCTCACCACCGGCTCGCCCCGCGCGGCCCGGCCGATGGCATCGGCCAGCAGGTCGCCTTCGATGGTCTTGAGCAGGTAGCCCTGGGCCCCCTGGCGCAGCGCCTGGGCGAGATCCTCGCCATCCTCGCTCACCGTCAGCATCAGCACCCGCACGCCCGGCATGGCCTCGCGCAGGCCGCGGATGGCGTCAATGCCGCGCACCCCCGGCAGGTGGTTGTCCAGCAGCAATACCTGCGGCGCGAGCGGCGGTGCCAGCCGCAGGGCCTCGCCGGCATCGCCGGCCTCCCCCACCACGCGCAGCGACGGGTACTGCGACAGCAGGGCGATCAGGCCACGCCGGAAGAGCGTATGGTCGTCCACCACGAACACCCGCAGGGGCGCGGCGTCCGGCGCCAGGGAGGGGCTGCGGGGCGGCAGGGGGTCGGAAGCCATGGAACGTGGTGCTCAGGACGCGAGCGGCGCGAAATCGGAAATGGAGAAGCTCGCCGTCGCGGCGGCGTCGTCGGCGCCGGGCTCCCCGGCCGCCGGGAGGTCGATGCGCACCCGCGTGCCGCGCCCGGGTGCCGCCTCGATGCTGACCTGCGCGCCCACGCGCTCCGCCCGCTCGCGCATGATGCCCAGGCCCACGTGCACGGAGTCGGGCGGCACGGAGGCCGCGTCGAACCCGCGGCCGTCGTCCTCCACCTCGAAGCGCCAGTGCGGCTCGCGCTGCACGCGCACCTCCACCCGGCGTGCGCCCGAGTGCTTGCGCACGTTGGACAGCGCCTCCTGCACCATGTGCAGTACCTGCACCTGCACATCGGGCGCGAGCGGCAGCCCGTGGCCGGCCATCGACAGCCCGTGCGCGATGCCGGTCTGGTGCCCGAACTTGGACAGCGTGGCGCGCAGCGCGCCCTCGATGTCTTCCTCGCTGGTGCGGGTGCGGAAATGCAGCAGCAGTTCGCGCACGTCGGCATAGCAGCCGCGCACGCCCACGTCCAGCTCGCCCATGCTGCGGTCGCGCGCCGCATCGTCGCCCCGGCCCACCGCGTCGCGCAGCAGCTGCGTCTGGATCTTCAGGAAGGCCAGCGACTGCGCGATGGAGTCGTGCAGCTCCCGCGCGATGAAGGAGCGCTCCTGCGCCACGGCGGCCTCGCGATCAAGCGCGGTGGCACGCAGTCCCTCCATCGCCGTCGCGAGATGGCTCGCCATGGCCTCCAGCATTTCCTGCATGCCGGGCTCGATCTCGGTCGCCGAGCGGAAGAACAGGTCCACCTCGCCCAGCACGCGCTGCTGCGTGCGCACCGGCACCAGCACCAGGGTCTGGTAGCCGGCCTCGCCACAGTGCGGCATGCCGGCCGTTGCACCGGGAAGAATCGGGATGACGCGCAGGCGCGCGGCGCCCTCCGGCTGGCCGCAATGGCAGTTGCCGGTGGGCAGGCAGTGCTCGCCCTGCACCAGGCTTTCGGGGAGCCCGTCACCGGCCAGCAGCATGTAGCGCTCGTTGGCCTCGTCCGACCAGCGCATGGCGGCGGCGTCCGCCCGCGCGATCTCGCGCACCCGCTGCACGAAGCCGCGCGCCAGTGCGTCCAGGCTGCCGGCCCCGGAGACCTGGGCGCTCACCTCGTAGAGCGCCGCCAGCCGCGCGTTGCGCTCTTCCAGGCGCGAGGTCTTCTCGGCCACCTTGCGCTCCAGGTCCTGGTGGGACGACTGCAGTGCGTGCGCCATCAGGTTGAAACCCGTGGCGAGCTGGCCGAACTCGTCCTGCGACTCCACCGGCAGCCGCGTGCGCAGGTTGCCCTGCCGCATGCGGGCCAGGGCCTGCTGCAGCCGCGCGACCGGCGCGAGCACCAGCCAGTGGCTCACGGCCATGAAGGCCACCGCCGCAGCGATCGCCACGGCCATCATCGCCAGCTGGAACAGGTGCAGCGCCGCGGTCCACCGCGCCATCTGGCGCTCGATCGCCTCCACGAAGCCGTCCACGCGCGCCACGAAGGCATCCGCCCGGGCGACGTCCGGCGCGGCGCGGCCGTCGCGCAGCCGGCCCCAGTCTTCCACGATGCGGGCGAAGCGTGCCCGCGTGTCTTCGTTCCAGGGCACGGACAGGGGCCGGGCGGGGTCCCCCTGGCGCAGCAGGTCCAGGCCGGCATCGAACCGGCCGGACAGCGGCGCCAGCGCCTCCGGGGCCTCGGCCCGCCCGGCCAGCGCCATGCGCATCATCGCCATGCGCAGGCGGCCCGCCTCGTTCACGGCCGCGGCACCGCCTTCGAGCTTCCAGGTGATCCACAGCGTAAAGGCGATGGACAGCAGGGCGACGGCAAGAAAGCCGCTGCCGACGGCGAGCAGCCGGGTGGTCAGGGTAAGGGGCCTGCGCATGGCCGGCAGTGTAGGAACGGGCATCGCCGCAACCCTTGATGCAAGTCAAGCCAGAGACCTTCCGGGCCGTCCGCCGCGATGGGTTAAGGTGCCGGCCATGCACCTGCCCATCCGCTTGCGGCGCGCCGCCTCCCTGGCCCTGCTGGTCCTGGCCGCGGCGTGCGCCAGCCCCGCCCCGCCCTTCCCGCCTGCCGGCAGCGATTCCTGGCAGGCACTGCTGCCCGCCGACATCCTGCTCCTGGGCGAGCAGCACGACGCGCCGGACCACCAGCAGCTGGAGCGCGAGGCCGTCGCCTCGCTGGCAGGCCGCGGGCAACTGGCGGCGCTGGTGATCGAGATGGCCGAGGCCGGCCACGGCACGGCCGGCCTGCCCCGCGATGCCACCGAATCCGCCGTGCGCGAAGCGCTCGCATGGAACGATGCGGCCTGGCCCTGGGCGCACTACGGCCCGGTGGTGATGGAGGCCGTGCGTGCCGGCGTTCCGGTGCTCGGCGGCAACCTGCCCCGCGCGCGGATGCGCGAGGCCATGCAGGATGCGGCCTGGGACGGCCGCGTGCCGGCACCTGTGCTGCGCCGGCAGGTCGAGGCGATGGAGGCCGGCCACTGCGGCCTGCTGCCCGCGGCGCAGCTGCCCGGCATGGCCCGCATCCAGATCGCGCGCGACGACAGCCTGGCGCGGACGGCAGCCGGCGCGCGACGGCCGGGGCAGACGGTGCTGCTGGTCACGGGCGCGGGCCACGCGCGCCGCGACCTCGGCGTGCCGCTGCACTGGGACGCGGGCGTGCAGGCCCGCATCGCGATCGCGCAGGCGCAATCCGCCACCGATCCGCTGCCCGGGGACGCCGCCGACACGGTCCTGCCCACCGCTCCCCTGCCACCCACGGACCATTGCGCCGCACTCAAGAGATAAGGCGATGAGGCGCCCGGGCGCCCATCGCCCGCGGGCCTATTCCTCCGAGCCGGCGTTCCAGAACGCCTGCAGCACGCCCGGCAGGGCCTCGATCGCACGCATCACGGCATCCAGTTCGTCGGCCTCTACCGCCGTGGCGTAGAGCGTGGCCTCGATCTCGGTCTCGGTGCGCCCGAAGGCATGCTGGCCCACGCCGCGCACCGGGTAGTTCGCCCCCTCCAGCAGCTCCACCATGCGCTCGCGCACCTCGCCGTGGACGCCGCGTTCGCACAGCACATAGACGGTGTAGATGGCCTCGCTGGTGGCTTCCTGCACCGGGCGCCGGTTGATGCGGTTGGCCACGGGGCGCAGCAGCGTGTTGCTCGCCAGCACGAACAGTGCGGCCAGCACCGCCTCGGCCACGAGGTGCGATCCCGCGCAGGCGCCGACGGCCGCGGAGCCCCAGAGCGTCGCCGCCGTGTTGAGCCCGGTGATGTTCGCGCCCTCCTTCATGATCGCCCCCGCGCCCAGGAAGCCCACGCCCGACACCACGTAGGCGATCACGCGCACCGCGCCGGAAGGCCCCTCGAGCCGGTCGGCCAGCACCACGAACGCCGCGGCCCCTACGGCCACGAGCGTGTTGGTGCGCAGCCCCGCCGTCCGCTGGCGGATCTGCCGCTCCAGCCCGATCGCCGCACCCAGCCCGAAGGCGGTGAGCAGGCTGACCAGGGTGTCGAGGAAGGGAAACAGGTGGAAATGGCGGAGGAATTGCATGGTGCGGTCCGGATGCGGCGGGGCCGGTCGGTCAGGTTGCGAAAAGAAACGGGAAGAAGCGGAAGACGGGCGGGCGACCGCGGCGGGGCCGCATCAGGCCGCCCTGCCGGAACGGCCGCAGCGGCGGGCCACCCAGGCCCGCGCGCGGCGCCAGGCGCCCGCCGGGCCGGAGGCCCCGAAAGCATCGAACGCCCGGCCGCCGATGCGCTCGGCCCGCTCGCGCGCGGGCCGGCTCAGGCGCAGGAAAACCGCGCGGCGCTGGTCCGCGGGCAGCATGGACAGCGCATCGGCGATCACCGCGCCCGGCTCGCGGGACAGGCAGGCCGCCACGGCGCCGCGTCCGTGGCTCTGCAGCAGGCCGCACAGCGCCTGCGGGCGGCGGCGGGCGAGCGCGTCGCGCAGCACCAGGGCGACCACCTCGTCCCTCAGGGAGGAAGCGGGAAGAAAGGAACGGAAGAAGAACATGCGAAGGCTCCAGCCGCGCGAGACGCGCGGGAAGCCTCCATGCCGTCAGCGGCGGGGCGGACGGCAGGCGGCGTCCGGGCGCGCGCCGGATGCGGCAAGGGAAATGCGGGGGAAGTGGGCGGCCATCGGGCACACCGGGGTCATGGCAGGGGAGGGCCGTCTAGGGTAGGGGTCCATGGCGTTCTCTCCCGCGCTCGCGCGCTCCGGTGGATGGGCCCGCACGGGAGGTGCGGGAAGAAGCCGGCAGGGGCCGGAAGGCGGCAGTCCTGCCGCGCCGCTTCCGCGGCGTCTTCGGCACGGGCAGGGACGCCCGCGCGGCCCGCGGAAAAAGCGGGCGGATTATGGCTGGGCCGGCAAAGGCGCGTCAACTCCCGCGGCCTGCTGCGCCAGCAGGGCCGCGAAGTCCGCCGCGGGCACCGGCCGACGGCACAGGTAGCCCTGGTAGCGGTCGCAGCCGCGGCTGCGCAGGAACGCCAGCTGCTCCGGCGTCTCCACCCCCTCGGCCAGCACCGCCAGGCCCAGGCTGTGCCCCATCGCGATGATGGCCGCGCAGATCGCCATGTCGTCCGCGCTCTGCGGCAGGTCGCGGATGAACCCCTTGTCGATCTTCAGCACATCGATCGGGAAGCGCTTGAGGTGCGCCAGCGACGAGTAGCCCGTGCCGAAATCGTCGATCGCCAGCCGCAGGCCCAGGCCGCGCAGCCGCAGCAGCACCTGGCGTGCCTCTTCGGGCCGCTCCGCCAGCGCGCCCTCGGTCAGTTCCAGCTCCAGCAGCGTGGACGGCAGGCCGGAATCCGCCAGCGCGAGGGCCGCGCAGCCGGCCAGGTCGGTCAGGTGGAACTGCCGCGGGGAGACGTTCACCGCCATCGTCACCTCGGGCAGCCCCGCCTCGCGCCAGCCCTGGGCCTGGCGGCAGGCCTCCTGCATCACCCAGACGCCCAGCGGGCCGATCATGCCCGTGCGCTCGGCCACCGGGATGAATCGGTCGGGCGCGATGGTCCCCTCCACCGGGTCGATCCAGCGCACCAGCGCCTCCGCGCCCACGATGCGCCCGGAGGCGATGTCCACCTGCGGCTGGTAGTGCAGCTGCAGGTGCCCCTGGGCCAGCGCCGAGCGCAGCCGCGCTTCCAGGGCGAGGCGCTCGCGCGCGGCCTGGGTCAGGCTCTCGTCGAAGAAATGCCATGCGCCCTGCCCGTGCTCGCGCGCGCCGTACACCGCCGCATGGGCGCCTTGCAGCAGCGCATCGGCGGTATCGCCATGGTCCGGGAAAAGGCAGATGCCCACGCTGGCCGAGGCCACCACCTCGAAGCCGTCGGGCGAGCGCCAGGGCTCGGCCAGGGCGGCCAGCAGGGCCCGGGCGGCCGCCACCGCGCCCTGCGCCCCGTCCACGCGGCGGGCGATCACGCCGATCTCGTCGCCCGCCAGGCGCCCCGCGAGGTCGCCCGGCCGCAGCGCCTCCTGCACGCGCGCGGCGATGTGGCGCAGCACCTGGTCGCCCACCGCGTGGCCGTAGCTGTCGTTCACATCCTTGAACCGGTCCAGGTTGACCAGCAGCACCGCCAGCGGCTCGCCGCGGGCGCGCGCGTCCGCCATCGCCTCCTCGAGCTGCTGCGCGAAGAACGTGCGGTTGGGCAGTCCCGTGAGCGGGTCGGTATGGGCCATCACCTCCAGCCGGCGCCGCTGCTCGTGCTCCTGGGAAATGTCGGTGAACAGGCACACGTAGTGCGTCACCTCGCCGCGCGCGTTGCGCACGCTGGAGAGCGACATGCGCTCGGGGAACACCTCGCCGTTCTTGCGGCGGTTCCAGATTTCGCCCTGCCAGTGCCCGGTGCGGCCCAGCTCTTCCCACATGGCCTCGTAGAACGAACGCCCGTGGCGACCCGACTTGAACATCCGCGGCGTGCGGCCCAGCAGTTCCGCCTCGCCGTACCCCATGAGCCGCGTGAAGGCCGCATTCACCGAGAGGATGCGGCTCTCGGCGTCCGTCACCACCATGCCCTCGGCCGCGTTGTCCACCACCGTGGCCGCGAGCCGCTGGCGCTCGTCGGCCTGCACGGCACCACGGGCCAGCACCGCGATCTCCCGGCCGCGCGCGCGCCAGCGCCGCAGCGCCCACACGCCACAGCCCGCCGGCGCCAGCACGAAGGCCGCCTGCAACACCGCGCGCAGCACACTGCCGGCCGGCAAAAGCGCCTCCGCGCCGGCCACCCAGGCCAGCCCGGCGGCAGCGTACAGAAGCAGGGCGGCGGGTACCCACCAGCCTGCCATCCCCCCGGGAGCGTTGCGGGGGACGCCCCCCTCCTCCTCATGCATCAATTCCTTGCTCCGCGTTGCTGCGGGCCGTGCTGCGACAATCGCCCCGCTATGACCCAAGCCTATATTCTCACCCTCTCCTGCCCGGACAAGCTCGGGCTGGTGCATGCGGTCTCCGGATTTCTGCTCGAGCATGGGGGCAACATCGAGGAAGCCGCCCAGTACAACGACCACGCCACCGGCCTGTTCTTCATGCGCGTGCGCTTCGCCTGCGACACCCACGACCAGGCCGCGTTGCGCGCCCGCCTCACCGAGTTCGCCGAGCCGCACCGCATGCACTGGAGCCTGCACGCCGCCAGCGAGCCCATGAAGACCGCCATCATGGTCAGTCGCGAAGGCCACTGCCTCAACGACCTGCTGTTCCGCTGGAAGTCCGGGCTGCTGCCGGTGCACATCTGCGCCATCATCAGCAACCACCGCGACTTCTACCAACTGGCGGCCAGCTACAACGTGCCCTTCCACCACATTCCGGTCACGAAGGACAACAAGCCCCAGGCCGAGGCGCGCCAGTACGAGATCATCCAGCAGGAAGGCGCCGAGCTGGTCGTGCTGGCCCGCTACATGCAGGTGCTGTCGGACGACCTGTGCCGCAAGCTGGAAGGCCGGGCCATCAACATCCACCACAGCTTCCTGCCCAGCTTCAAGGGCGCCAAGCCCTACTACCAGGCACACGACCGCGGCGTGAAGCTCATCGGCGCCACCGCCCACTACGTGACCGCCGACCTGGACGAAGGCCCGATCATCGAGCAGGACGTGGCCCGCGCCGACCACACCGACACCGTGGAAGACCTGACGGCCCGCGGCCGCGACACCGAAAGCCAGGTCCTGGCCCGCGCCGTGAAGTGGCACACCGAGCACCGGGTGCTGCTCAACGGCCACAAGACGGTGATTTTCAAATAACGTGCAACATCCCCTGACGCGCTGCGCGGCAGGCGGAGCGTGGCGTCGGGAATCCGTGAGATGGCCTCCCTAAGCCCCACTTCGCCGTCTTCCAGAAGCGCCGCCCAGCGCATCCCGCCGATCCAGTGCCTGCTGACCTTCGAGGCGCTGGCGCGGTTGCGCAGCGTGACGCAGACGGCCGACGAGCTGTGCGTCACGCCCAGCGCGGTGAGCCATCGCGTGCGCCAGCTGGAGCAGATCCTGGGTGCGCGGCTGTTCGGGCGGGCGGATTTCTCGCTCACCACCGAAGGCAGCGCCTACCTGGCCCACGTGCGCGAGGGCCTGGGCGCGCTGCAGCGCTTTCCGGGCACGGCGGCCGCGCCGGGCAAGCGGCGGCTCAAGATCGCCGTCACGCCCACCTTCGCGCGGGCCATCCTGATCCCGCGCCTGCGCCAGTTCACGGAGGCCTACCCGGAGATCGACCTGGCACTGCACGTCTCCATCCCCCTGCTCGACGTGGTGGCGGAAGACGCCGACCTCGTGGTCCGCTTCGGCCCGGGGCACTATGCCGACATGGAGCACGTGGAGCTGTCGCGCGACGTCGTCACGCCCCTGGCCTCCCCCGCCTTCCTGCGCGAGCACGGCCCCTTCGAACGCCCCGCGGACCTCGAAGGCACGCCCCTGCTGCGCAGCCCGCTGGAGCCGTGGCGCACCTGGTTCGCCGCCGCCGGACTCGGCTGGGCGGAGCCCTCGGAAGGTTCGCAGTTCAACGACATCGGCCTGATGTGCGACGCCGCGTCGGCCGGCATGGGCGTGGCGCTCGTGCGCCTCAAGCTCGGCGCATCCTGGATGGAGAACGGCACCCTCGTGCGGCTGTTCCCGCTCGATGCGCCCAGCCCCCATGCCCACTACCTCTGCTGGCGCACCGGCACCATGGACCGCTGGGAATGTGCCGCCTTCGCCGAATGGCTGCGCAGGGTCACCTGACAACACCCCCGAGGCCCTGCGGGCCTCCTGCATCGGATCCAATGGCCCAGCATCCCTCCCCCGCCGCCCCCTTCATCCAGCGCCGCCCGAACGACGAGCAGAAGGCCGTCCTCAACACCACGGCGAAGACGGTGCTCATCAACGCGCTGGCAGGCACGGGCAAGACCACCACCCTGGCGACCAAGGCGGCGGACCTGGTCCAGATGCACGGTGCGCGCCGGGTGCTCATGCTGGCCTACTCCGACGCGGGCCTCGCCGCCCTCCGCGACCGGCTGGGCCGCTACATGCCGGCCGACGCGCGCGAGGTGCGGATCATGACGGTGGAGCAGCTCTGCGCCGGCCTGCTGAAAGCGCAGGGCCTGCCCGTGAACGCACTCACCGAGCCGCTGGAGCGCCAGTTGCTGATCCGCCAGGCCCACGCCGCGCTGCTGCAGGAACTGCGGCACGAGGCACCGCCCGAGGCCGTCGACTTCCTGGCCCGCGAACTCGACGTGCAGGCCTTCACCGACTTCGAGGCCCTGGCCAAGCAGCGCCTCCTGCACCGCGACATCGACCGGGAAGGCATGCACGCGGCCGCCTACTGCCGGGACCACGCGCTGGACTACGGACTCTACCTGCTGCTGGGCCGGTACGAGCGCCTGCGCCGGGGACCGGACGACGAACCACAGTTCTATGCTCCGGGCGACTGCACCTACGAAATCGCCCGGCAGCTCTGCGCGCTGGACTTCGGCGATCCATACCCCTGGCTGGAGGACCGCCACGACGCAGTGCTGTTCGACGAACTGCAGGACCTGGACGAGGCCGCCATGCTGGTGCTGCGCCACCTCGTTGCAGGCGGCAACGGCGTGTTCGTGGGCGCGGGCGACTTCAACCAGCACATCCTGCCCGGCGCGTTCTCCGTCTTCGGCAACGGGCTGCAACGCATCCGGCAGGAACTGCCCGAGCCGCCCGAAGTGCTCACGCTCAACACCACCTACCGCTTCGGCAAGGCCATCTGCGAAGGCCTGAACCCGCTCTTCGGCGTGGAATTCGAGACGCACTACCCCGCCAAGGCCGCCCGCTTCGAGCGGCTCACCTATGACAGCGACGAGGACTGCGCCCGGCAGCTGCTGGCCGTCCACCAACGCGTGCAGGACGCTCCGCCCCCCGCGAACGGTACGGCGCCCTGCCTGACCGTGGTGCTGCGCTCGCCCGAGGACTCCGTGCTGCTGGAATGGCGCTTCGCCCACGAGGGCATCCATTACGCCTGCAAGGGGCTGAAGCGGTTCTACCAGCGCCCCGCGATCGCCCTGGTGCTGGCCCTGTTACGCGCGCTGCCGGGCTGCGGCGGCCACGTGCGGCTCACGCAGGGCATCCTGAGCAGCGCCCTCGACGGCCTGATGCGCTATGTGCGGCGCGGCAGCCGGCCCGATGCCGACGTGCTGGCCAATGGCCAGTTCGACCTGCAGGCGCTGGCGCAATACTCCACCGCCGAAGTGGACACCCGCGCCGTGGCCGCCGAACTCGTCCACCAGCCGGACCGCATGCGCGACTTCCTGCTGCGCGCCAGCTTCGACCCCAACGCGTCCGTGGCCTCAGCCGCCTGCGAGGCCTGGCTCGACCTGCCGCCCGAGGTGTGCGCGGACGCCGGCCGGCTCTGCAGCCATCCGCTGCTGCACCGATTCTTCGCCGAAGCCCCCATCAGCCCTCATGAACACCGCCAGTGCCTGGACAGCCTGCAGGCGCTCTCGCGCATCTGCGCGGGCCTGTCCGTCGATGAGTTCCTGGGACAGCTCGCGCTCATGGTGGAGTCCGGCATCCGGCAGCACCGCCACAACGAGGCTCCCAGCCTGCAACTGCTGACCGTGGAGCGCTGCAAAGGCCATGAATACGCATACGTCGCCGTGCCGCTGGTCGAGCGCGGCCGCTTTCCCCGTGCCGCCGCGCGGCACGAGGCCTACCGGGAACGCAACATGCTCTACGTGGCCCTGACCCGCGCCAGCCGGCATCTCTGGCTGCTGGAAGGCAGCCGGCGCCCGGTCAGCCCCGGACCGGTGTGATCGATCCGGCCGGTCATCCGGCCGATTCACGCGGCGCTGAAAGAAAACTCACGCACTCGCGGGCCGCCTTCCTCTAAAGTCAAGGGCATGAGCGCCGTCGCCCCCCTCCCCGCTGCATCCCCCGGCCCCACGACCGCCAGCCCGCCCCCCGGCGCCGCCGAACGCGCCGCCCGGCAGGCCCAGGTGGTGCAGGCCCTCGCGGCCCACCTGCCCGCGCACATGCTGCTCTGGCATGCGGAAGACACCACGCCCTACGAATGCGACGGCCTCACCGCCTACCGCCAGCGCCCGCTGGTGGTCTGCCTGCCCGAGACCGAGGCGCAAGTGCAGGCCGTGCTGCGCACCTGCCATGCGCTGCAGGTGCCGGTGGTGGCGCGCGGCGCGGGCACGGGCCTCTCGGGCGGTGCCATGCCGCATGCGCTGGGCGTCACGCTGTCGCTGGCGCGCTTCAACCGCATCCTCTCCATCGATCCGGTGAGCCGCACGGCCCGCGTGCAGTGCGGCGTGCGCAACCTCGCCATCAGCGAGGCCGCCGCGCCCTGGCAGCTCTACTACGCGCCCGACCCGTCCAGCCAGATCGCCTGCACCATCGGCGGCAACATCGCCGAGAACTCGGGCGGCGTGCACTGCCTGAAGTACGGCCTGACCGTGCACAACGTGCTGCGCGTGCGCGGCTTCACCGTGGAAGGCGAGCCGGTCGAGTTCGGCAGCGAGGCGCTCGATGCCCCCGGCTACGACCTGCTGGCCGCCGTGATCGGCAGCGAAGGCATGCTGGCCGTGACCACCGAGGCCACGGTGCGCCTCATCCCCAAGCCCCAGCTGGCGCGCTGCATCATGGCCAGCTTCGACGACGTGCGCAAAGCCGGCGATGCGGTGGCCGCCGTCATCGCGGCCGGCATCATCCCGGCCGGGCTGGAGATGATGGACAAGCCCATGACCGCCGCCGTGGAAGACTTCGTCAAGGCCGGCTACGACCTGACCGCCGAAGCCATCCTGCTGTGCGAGAGCGACGGCACGCCCGAAGAGGTGGAGGAAGAGATCGGCCGCATGAGCGAGGTGCTGCGCGCGGCCGGCGCCACCGCCATCACCGTGAGCGAGAACGAGGCCGAGCGCCTGCGCTTCTGGAGCGGCCGCAAGAACGCCTTCCCGGCAAGCGGCCGCATCAGCCCCGACTACATGTGCCTGGACTCCACCATCCCGCGCAAGCGCCTGGCCGACATCCTGCTCGCCATCGCCGAGATGGAAAAGAAATACCGCCTGCGCTGCTGCAACGTCTTCCACGCCGGCGACGGCAACCTGCACCCGCTGGTGCTGTTCGACGCCAACGACCCCGACGAGTTGCACCGCTGCGAGCTCTTCGGCGCCGACATCCTGGAAACCAGCGTGGCCATGGGCGGCACCGTCTCGGGCGAGCACGGCGTGGGCGTGGAGAAGCTCAACAGCATGTGCACCCAGTTCACCACCGAGGAAAACGCACAGATGTTCGCCCTCAAGGCCGCGTTCGACCCGGCCGGCCTGCTCAATCCGGGCAAGGTCATCCCCACGCTGAGCCGCTGCGCGGAGTACGGCAAGATGCTGGTGCGCGGCGGCCAGATCGCGCACCCGGATCTGCCCCGGTTCTAGGACGGCCCACCCCTGTGGTGCCGCTCCGTTTGCAGCATGCCGTCGCACGAGGCGCATCGCCCGCTCCACCGCGCCGTGCCCGTACCGCTGCGCCGCGCTGCCCCGGAGTTACCCCGCCGGGGTCATCAGCAGCCAGCGCCGCATGCGGGCCACGGTTTCGCCGCTCTGGCGCGTCAGGCGACCCAGATCGTCCAGCAGCTGGACCGTCGCGGTGCGGTACAGCGCGCCGCCCAGCGTGGTCAGCATTTCCAGCACCGCACGCTCGCCAGGCAACAGCTCAGGCGCCAGGCCCTGCCCCGCGTTGCGCACCGGGTGCGCCTGGCGCGCCTCCCGCAACGCGAGCGCGATCTCGGCCCGGTGCGCCACCGGGCCAAGGCGCGCCTCCAGCCGCCCGAGCAGCCAGGTGATTTCCTGCACGCGCAGGTCGATCGCGTCCAGCATGGTGGCGGCGCACTCCACCTGCTCCGCCGCATCCTGCAGCGGTGCGGAATGCATGCGGGCGATCGCCAGCGCCTCGTCCACCCGGCCTTCCGCGCTGGCGCGCAGGGCACGCAGCACCACCGCATCGATCACCCCGCCGAGCACCATGCAGGGCCCCTGCGCATTGGCCGCTGCCACGGCGCCGCCGCTCAGCCAGGCCACCGTCGGATTCTCCGACGCGGCGCCCACCGCGCCAGCCCCGTGCCCCAGCGCCCAGGCCACCATGGCCCCGGGGGACAGCCCCTGCCAGCCATAGCTGCGCAGGTCCGCCGCACGGCCCACCAGGCCCGCCAGATCCTCCAGCCGCGGGGCACCCTGCTCCGGCGTGCCCCCCAGCCCTGCGCCGCGCGTGGGCGCCATCCCGCGCGGCAGCCGCCGCGCCAGGCGCAGCACCGTGTCCAGCCCTTCTCCCTGGGCCTGCAGGCGCGCCATCCCCAGGGCCGACAGCCGGCCCCAGAGGGCACGCCGGCGCGCCTCCAATGCCAGCGCCATCGCGCGGAAGGGCCACTCGGCCGAGGCGATCCAGCGGTCTGCCGTCGTGTCGGGGTCCTTCATGCACCACGCGAGCCGCAACTGGGCGATGGCGCTCTCCATCGGGTCTTCAGGCTCCGGCCGGCCCGCAGGCCGGGAGTTGTACCCTTCGCTACGCTCCCCGTTTTCGGAGACCCCCCAGCCCCCGACGCAAAGCGCCCGTTCCGGCGCCTGCAGCGCCATGCCAACCACGTCCTCCATCGCACGCCCTTCCCTTTGTCGTGGATCCGTTCCCGGTCACCTGTGCATGCCCGTCCGGCCCGCCGGACAGCGCCGCACACCGCATCTGTAACCACAAATCACGTTGATTTCGTGACTATATAGCCGAATCACCCCATTCCGATGGGCGATCCATAGCGTGACTGCATGCAGGATGCAAAGCAAAATTTTGCCGAGAAGTTACGGAACGCTATGGAAAAGGCGGGCTACGAGGCCCGGCCGTCCGTTCTCGAGAGGGAATTCAACACCCGCCACTGGGGCAAGCCCATGAGCCTGCACGGCGTGCGGCGCTGGCTGCGCGGCGAAACCCTGCCCGACCACCGCAAGCTCGTCACCCTCTCCCAGTGGCTGCAGATCCCCCTCCAGGACTTCCTGGAAGACGCGGCCCCGCAGGCCGTGCGCCCCAGCACCGAGCCCGCCGCCCTCTGGCACGCCGGCATGGGCTACGACGACCGCCAGCTGTTCGAGGTCTATCTGCGGCTGCCCGTGCCGCAGCGCCGCATCGCCCGCGAAGTGATCCTCGCCATCGCCCGCGCGCATGCCGCGGAAGAAGAGCGGCGGGGCCGGAGCTGACGTACGGACACCCGTTCCCCGCAGTCCACTGAACCAGGGATCACACCCCGGACGTAACCCGCCTTCCGAGTCACGCCACACACTGCAGGGGTCCCTAGCGTGCCGGCATGCAGGACCAAGCAAAACAAAAATTCGCCCGGAAATTGCGGGAGGCAATGGAAACGGCAGGCTACGAACCCAAACCCTCGGTGCTGGAACGCGAGTTCAATACACGGCACTGGGGCAAGCCCATGACGCTCCACGGCGTGCGCCGGTGGCTGCTCGGGGAAACCATGCCGGGCCCCCGCAAGCTCACCACGCTGTCGCAGTGGCTGCGCGTGCCGCTGGAGGACTTCGTCGATGCCGGGGACGGCAGCGCCGTCCTGCGCGCGGCAGGCGAGCCTCTCCACAAATGGCATGCCGGACTCGGCTACGACGACCGAGAGCTTTTCGACATCTATCTCAAGCTGCCGGTCCCCCAGCGGCGCCTGGCACGCGAGGTCATCCTGGCCATCGCGCGGGCCCACGCGGCGGGCGAGGAACCACGCAAGGGCTGACCCGGCGATGGAAGCCGCCGGTTCAGCCGGCGGCGAGGATTCCCAGCCCCTGGGCGATTTCCCGCGCGTGCGAGAGCGCGAACAGCACGAGTCCGATCAGGCCGCCGACCACGGTGCCGTTGATGCGGATGAACTGCAGGTCACTGCCGATGTGCAGCTCCACGAGCCGCGCCATTTCCTTGGCATCCCACCGGTCCACGGTGTTGCGGATGTGCTCGGCCACGAACTGCGACAGGTCGGGCGCCACCTGCGTGGCCCAGAGCTGCAGGCGCACGTTCAGACGCACGCGCAGCGCGGGGTCGCCTGCCAGGGCCATGCCCAGCCATTGCCCCATGGCGGCCACCCTGCGGGAGATCTCGGAGTCGTCGTCGGCCAGGTCCTTCTGCAACCGCTCGCGCAGGTTCGTCCACAGGTCGTGCACGTAGCGGCCCAGGGTCTCGTCGTTCTGCAGGTACTCGCGCAGCTCCAGGCCGCGCCGCTCCCAGTCGGGATCGGTCTGAAGCCGCTCGATCAGGCGCTGCACCGCGGCATCGAGCGCCGAGCGCAGCTGGTGCGCCGGATCGCTCGCCACCTCGGCCAGCAGGCTGTCGATGGCCTGGGCGATGGCCCCCGCCCCCTTGCCGCTGAGCCAGTCGGTGGGCAGCACCTTCTCCTTCAGGGGATGCTCCCGCTTGATCCACTGCACGATGGCTTCCGCGATGAAGGTGCGCGTCTCGGGGGCGCGCAGCAGCAGGGTCACGCGTGCCAGCACGTCGTCCAGCAGCACCTGGTGGCGCCCCCCCTGGGTGAGCGCGCCCAGCGCCGCGGCCATGGTGCGCGACAGGTCCAGCTGCCCCACCAGCGCGCGCGCGGCTTGGTTCATGAAGCGCTGGATGCGCGCGTCCTCCACCGTATCGAGCGCCGCGAGCGCCAGCCGCGCCACCTGCCGCCCCAGCAGCTGCGCGTTGCCCGGCGACGTCAGCCACTGCGCCAGCATGTCCGCCGGGTCGTGGCGGCGGATCAGCGTGACCAGCGAGGGGGCGTCCAGGAACTTGTCGCGCACGAACACGGCCAGATTGCCACCGATGCGCTCCTTGTTGCGCGCGATGATGTCGGTATGGCGCTGCACCCAGGGCAGCGGGATCCGGCGGAACAGGGCGGACACCGCGAACCAGTCCGCCAGTGCACCGACCATCGCTGCCTCGGCCATCGCGCGCACGCACGACACCAGCAGGCTCGGCGGGAGGGCATAGGTGCCCGCGAAGACCGCCGCCACGGCCAGCAGCAGCCCGGTGGCCAGCCATTTCGACCGCGCCAGCGCCAGCGCGCGCTCGGTGGCGGCCGGCGACGCCGAAGGGCTTTCGCCCAGGGGTGGCACACCCAGGAGGCCGCCCGCGGCGCCCAGGGCTTCCATGCCCGGCGCGGGCCCGCCGTCGCCGGGGTTGCGGTTGCGACTGCTGCTGTCCATGCCCGGAGAATAGCCCGCCCGCCGCCCGGCGGGGCGTAAGGAACTGTTGCCCGTACGGGCTTGGCGGTTTAGGGCCTGTCAACAGGCCCCAGGCGCGGCCGCGCCCGGCGCGGACTCAGCCCCGGGCGGGCGCGATGCGGTCCAGGGCCGCGGCCAGGTGGCCGACCGTGCGGTCCACGTTGCGCCACTTGTCCAGCCCGAACAGGCCGATGCGGAAGGTCTGGAAGTCAGGCCCTTCGCCGCACTGCAGCGGCACGCCCGCAGCGGTCTGCAGCCCCGCCTCCAGGAACTTGCGGCCGCTCTGGATGCCCGGATCGGTGGTGTAGCTCACCACTACGCCCGGCGCCTTCCAGCCCTCGGCCGCCACGCTCGGGAACCCGCGCGACTCCAGCAGCGCGCGCACCTTGGCCCCCATTTCGATCTGCCGCTCGCGCACCCGCTCGAAGCCGTCGTCGCGGGTCTCGAACATCACGTCCCGCAGCCGCATGAGCGCATCGGTTGGCATGGTCGTGTGGTAGGCATGCTGCCCCTTCTCGTAGCCTTCCGCGATCTGCATCCACTTCTTGAGGTCGCAGGAGAAGCTGGAACTCTGCGTTCCCTCGATCGCATGACGCGCGCGCTCGCTGAGCATGACCATGGCACAGCAGGGCGAGCCGCTCCAGCCCTTCTGCGGCGCGGAGATGAGAACGTCCACGCCCGTGGCACGCATGTCCACCCACATCGCGCCGGAAGCCACGCAGTCCAGCACGAACAGCGCGCCCACCTCGTGCGCCGCCTCCGCCACGGTGCGCAGGTAGTCGTCCGGCAGCAGGATGCCGCTGGCCGTCTCCACGTGCGGCGCGAACACCACCTTCGGCCGTTCGGCGCGGATGGCCTGCGCCACCTCGTCGGCCGGGCACGGCGCCCAGGGTGCCTGCGGGCCCTCGCCCTGCCGGCGCGCCTGGCAGACCACGGCACCGCCGCCCAGCCCGCCCGCGTCGAAAATCTGGCTCCAGCGGTAGCTGAACCAGCCATTGCGAACGATCAGCACCTTCTCGCGGTTGGCGAACTGGCGGGCCACCGCCTCCATGCCGAACGTGCCGCTGCCGGGAACGAGCACGGCGGTGTGGGCGCCGTACACCGACTTCAGCGTGGCGAGGATGTCCTGCACCACGCCGGCGAAACGGCGCGACATATGGTTGAGCGCCCGGTCGGTGTACACGACCGAGAACTCCAGCAGGCCATCGGGATCGACATCGGGCAACAGACCGGGCATGGCAGGGCAACTCCTTGAAAACGGGAAGGGGTAAAAAAGGGAGGGGCAGGCCCTGGAGCGGGCACGGCGCGCAACCGCCCCAGCTTACACCGCCCGCAGGCGGGAGCGCACCGGCATCCCGAGGGGATTTGCCCCCGTTTCACTCGCGGAGCGGGTCGCCGCAGCTACTATCGCAGCCGAAGCCCGCCCCCCTTCTCCCGCCCCCCCAGGAGCCCGTTCCGATGCACGACTTCCGCAGCGATACCGTCACGCAGCCCACTGCCGCCATGCGTGAAGCCATGCAGGGCGCCCCCCTGGGCGACGACGTCTTCGGCGACGACCCTTCCGTGAACGACCTGCAGAACCATGCCGCGGAACTTCTCGGGTTCGACGCCGCGCTGTTCGCCCCCAGCGGCACGCAGGCCAACCTCATTGCGCTCATGGGCCACTGCCAGCGCGGGGACGAAGCCATCGTGGGCCAGAGCTGGCACACCTACCGCTGGGAAGGCGGCGGCATGGCGACGCTGGGCTCCATCCATCCCCAGCCCATCGAGAACCGCGCCGACGGCACGTTGTGCCTGCGCGACATCGCCGCGGCCATCAAGCCGGACGACCCGCACTTCGCCCGCACCCGCCTGGTGGTGCTGGAAAACACGGCCGGCGGCCAGGTCCTGCCCAACCCGTACATCGCCGACGTGGCCGCCCTCGCGCGCAGCCGCCAGCTGTCCATGCACCTCGACGGCGCACGACTGTTCAATGCGGCGACCGCCAACGCCATGGCCCACGGCACGGACGTGTACGACGAGGCGCGCGCCATCTGCGCGCATTTCGACTCCGCGTCGATCTGCCTGAGCAAGGGCCTGGGCGCTCCCGTGGGCTCCCTGCTGCTCGGCTCCCACGACTTCATCGCGCGCGCCCGCCGCACCCGCAAGATGCTGGGCGGCGCCATGCGGCAGGTCGGCATGCTCGCTGCGGCAGGGCACTACGCCCTGGACCACCACGTGCGCCGCATGGCGGACGACCACACCCTGCTGCGCTCGCTGGCCGAGGGCCTGGCGGAGGTCGGCCGCAGCCATCCGGTGCTGCGCCGGCGCCTCAGCGTGGCCTCCGCGCACACCAACATCCTGTTCACCGACGTGCACTCCGACATCGCCCCGGCCCTGATGGCCTGGCTGTCCCAGCACGGCATCTACGTCACGCGCAGCCTCTGCGGCGGGCAGATCCGCCTGCGCTGGGTCACCCACCTGGACGTGGGGCCCGAAGATGTCGAACACACCCTGGGCTGCGTCGAGGCATTCCAGGGCTGACCCTGCGCTCCTCAGCGCGCAGGGTAGCTGCGCGCGCCGAAGATGCCGCTGCCCACGCGCACCATGGTGCTGCCCGCGTGGATGGCGGCCTCCAGGTCGGCCGTCATGCCCAGCGAAAGCGTGTCGAAGTCCTCCATGCCCGGCGCGCCGGATGCGCGCAGAAGGTCGAAGAGCGCCCTCGCCTGCGCATGCACCGCGAACTGCGCAGCAAAGTCCGGCGCCGGCTCGGGGATGGCCATCAGCCCCCGCAGCCTCAGGCGTGGCAGCCGCGCCACGGCCAGGGCCAGGCCGGGCACGTCGTCCGGCGGCAGGCCGGCCTTGGTGGCGCCGCCGTCCACGTTCACCTGGATGCACACCTGCAGCGCCGGCAGGTGGTCCGGACGCTGCTGCGCCAGGCGCTCGGCCGTCTTGAGGCGGTCCACCGTGTGCACCCAGTCGAAATGCTCCGCCACCAGCCGCGTCTTGTTGCTCTGCACGGGGCCGATGCAGTGCCATTCCAGCGCATGGGCCAAGCCGGACTCCGGCGCGCCCAGGGCAACGATCTTCCCGACGCCCTCCTGGATGTAGTTCTCGCCGAACGCCCGCTGTCCCGCCAGCGCCGCCTCGCGGACGGCCGGTGCGCCGAAGGTCTTGGAAACGGCCAGCAGCCGCACGCTGGAGGGCGCCCGGCCCGCCCCCGCGCAGGCCTGCGCGATGCGGTCCAGGACCCCTTGGAGGTTGTTACCAATCGTCGTCATAATGATTGCTCTCAAGCGTACCAAACGACCAAGGGCTTTTCGTGGACATCACCCAACTGCTCGCCTTCAGCGTGAAGAACAAGGCCTCCGACCTGCACCTGTCCGCGGGCCTGCCTCCGATGATCCGCGTGCATGGCGACGTGCGCCGCATCAACGTCGATGCGCTCGACCACAAGACGGTGCATGCCATGGTGTACGACATCATGAGCGACGCCCAGCGCAAGGTGTACGAGGAGTTCCTGGAAGTGGACTTCTCGTTCGAGATCGAGGGCCTGGCGCGCTTCCGGGTCAACGCCTTCAACCAGAACCGCGGCGCGGCCGCCGTGTTCCGTACCATCCCGAGCAAGATCCTCACGCTCGAGCAGCTCAACGCCCCGAAAATCTTCGCCGACCTGGCCCTCAAGCCGCGCGGCCTCGTGCTCGTCACCGGCCCCACGGGCTCGGGCAAGTCCACTACGCTCGCGGCCATGGTGAACCACCTCAACGAGACCGAGTACGGGCATATCCTGACCGTGGAAGACCCGATCGAGTTCGTGCACGACTCCAAGAAGTGCCTGATCAACCAGCGCGAGGTCGGGCCGATGACGCTGTCCTTCGCCGCCGCGCTGAAATCCGCGCTGCGCGAAGACCCGGACGCCATCCTCGTGGGTGAAATGCGCGACCTCGAGACCATCCGGCTGGCCATGACCGCCGCCGAGACGGGCCACCTCGTGTTCGGCACCCTGCACACCTCCAGCGCCGCCAAGACCATCGACCGGATCATCGACGTGTTCCCCGCCGAAGAGAAGGAGATGGTGCGCGCCATGCTGTCCGAATCGCTGCAGGCCGTGATCTCCCAGACGCTGTGCAAGACCAAGGACGGCCAGGGCCGCGTGGCGGCGCACGAGATCATGCTGGGCACCAGTGCCATCCGCAACCTGATCCGCGAGGCCAAGGTGGCGCAGATGTACTCCACCATCCAGACCAGCAGCAGCGTCGGCATGCAGACGCTGGACCAGAACCTCACCGACCTCGTGCGGCGCAACATCATCAGCCCCGCGGAAGCCCGCGGCAAGGCCAAGATTCCGGAGAACTTCCCGGGCTGACACCGGTCCGGGCGCCCCGCCATCCCCATTCCCCAACATACCGCGCTGCAGACATCCACCCCGCCGCGCGCACCGGAGCATCTCCATGAAAGGCATCCTCGGCCTGCTCAAAGCCAAGTCCCGCGGCAACAAGTCGGGCGGCGAAGGCGCCAGCGATTCGGTCTTCTTCACCACGGCCTTCGCCGGCCAGGGCGTGGACAGTTCCATGCTCGTACCCTGGGAAGCCCGTGCCGTGGAGGTCGCCGCGCAGCGCCTGCCCGCCAGCCGGGGCGGCAAGCTGCTGCAGGCGCTCTGGTCGAAAGACCGCTACATGGCCCACCTCGACGCCTCCGCCGTCGAACGCATGGAGCGGTTCTTCCATTTCGCGGCCGTGCCCGCCGACCGCGACGTCATCCGCCAGGACGAATACGGCAACTTCATGGTCGTGCTGCTCACCGGCACCATCGCCGTGGACCGCGTGCAGCCCTGGGGTGAGCACCTGCGGCTCGCGGAGACCCGCCCGGGCGACATCCTCGGCGAGATGTCACTGCTGGACAGCGGCATCCGCTTCTCCGCCTGCACCACGCTGACCGACTGCGAGATCGCCGTGCTCAGCGCCGAAGCCCTGGACGACATGATGGCCAAGGACCCCCAGCTCGCCGCGAGCCTGGTCGCCCTGCTCGCGCGCAAGCTCTCGCAACGCCTGCGGGTCGTCAGCGCCCGCCTGAGCGACAGCCAGCGCTGACGCCGCGGCGCACGACCGGAGCACTGAATGGAACGCGATCAGGCCAGCAAATTCATCAACGACCTGCTGAAGCTCATGGTGGGGCGCGGCGGCAGCGACCTTTTCATCACGGCGGAATTCCCCCCCGCCATCAAGGTGGACGGAAAGGTCACGAAGGTCTCCCCCCAGCCGCTCACGCCGGCGCACACCCTCACCCTCGCGCGCGCCATCATGAGCGACAAGCAGGTGGCGGACTTCGAGCGTACCAAGGAGTGCAACTTCGCCATCTCCCCAGCGGGCATCGGCCGCTTCCGCGTGAACGCCTTCATCCAGCAGGGCCGCGTGGGCATGGTGCTGCGAACCATCCCGCTCACGCTGCCCACCATCGACGGGCTGGGCGTGCCGCAGGTGCTCAAGGAAATCACCATGTCCAAGCGCGGGCTGTGCATCCTCGTGGGCGCGACCGGCTCGGGCAAGTCCACCACCCTCGCGGCCATGGTGGACTGGCGCAACGAGAACTCCTTCGGCCACATCATCACGGTGGAAGACCCGATCGAGTTCGTGCATCCGCACAAGAACTGCGTGGTGACCCAGCGCGAGGTGGGCCTGGACACCGACAGCTGGGAGGCCGCCCTCAAGAACACGCTGCGCCAGGCGCCCGACGTGATCCTCATGGGCGAAATCCGCGACCGCGAGACCATGGACCATGCCATCGCCTTCTCCGAGACCGGCCACCTGTGCCTGGCCACGCTGCACGCCAACAGCGCCAACCAGGCGCTGGACCGGATCATCAACTTCTTCCCCGAGGAACGGCGCGCGCAGTTGCTCATGGACCTGTCGCTCAACCTGCGTGCCATGGTGTCCCAGCGCCTCATCCCCAAGCAGGACGGCAAGGGCCGCGCCGCGGCGGTGGAGGTCATGCTCAACACGCCGCTGATCGCCGACCTGATCTTCAAGGGCGAGGTCGCCGAGATCAAGGAAATCATGAAGAAGAGCCGCAACCTCGGCATGCAGACCTTCGACCAGTCGCTCTTCGACCTCTTCGAGGCCAACGTCATCGGCTACGAGGACGCCCTGCGCAACGCCGACTCGCTCAACGACCTGCGGCTGCAGATCAAGCTGGGCAGCCAGCGTGCCCGCAGCACCGACCTGTCGTCCGGCACCGAGCACTTCGCCATCGTCTGACGCCAGCCCCATGCCGCGCCCGCCGCAGCCCGGCGGGCGTTGTCTTTTCCACCGTTCCCCAGCACCCGACAGGAGACCACCCCATGCCATCCAGCACCGCACCGCGCAGCTACGACGCCACCCCATCGCGCAAGGTCGCCTTCCTGGGCCTGGGCGTCATGGGCTACCCGATGGCGGGCCACCTGGCGCTCGCCGGCCACCAGGTCACCGTCTACAACCGGACCGCCGCCAAGGCAGCGGCCTGGTGCGAGGAATTCGCCCAGGCGGCCGGCGCCCGGCATGCAGCCACCCCGCGCGAGGCCGCCCAGGGCGCGGACATCGTGTTCTGCTGCGTGGGCAACGACGACGACCTGCGCTCGGTCGTGCTCGGTGCCGATGGCGCCTTCGCCGGCATGCAGCCGGGCGCGGTCTTCGTGGACCACACCACCGCATCCGCCGAAGTCGCGCGCGAACTGGCCCAGGCCGCCCGCACGCTGGGCCTGCGCTTCATCGATGCGCCTGTCTCCGGCGGTCAGGCCGGCGCGCAGAACGGCCAGCTCACCGTCATGTGCGGCGGTGACGCCGAAGCATTCGACAGCGTGCGCCCCGTGGCGATGGCCTTCTCGCGCGCTTTCACGCGCATCGGCGACAGCGGCGCCGGACAGCTCGCCAAGATGGTCAACCAGATCTGCATCGCGGGCATCGTCCAGGGCCTGTCGGAAGCGATCGCCTTCGGCCAGCATGCCGGGCTGGACATGCCGCTGGTGCTGGACGTGATCGGCAAGGGCGCCGCCCAGAGCTGGCAGATGGACAACCGTGGCAAGACCATGGTGGAAGGCCGCTTCGACTTCGGCTTCGCCGTGGACTGGATGCGCAAAGACCTGGGCCTGGTGCTGGAAGAGGCCCACCGCAACGGCGCACGGCTGCCCCTCACCGCCCTCGTGGACCAGTTCTACGCCGACGTGCAGCAGGCCGGCGGCGCGCGCTGGGACACCTCCAGCCTCATCACCCGCCTGGGCGTGAAAAAGCCGCAGAGCAACTGAGTACGGCGCAAGAAACCGCCGCGGCCTCACCCGTCAGAAGGCCGCGGAGCAGGCCACACCAGCAGACGCCGTGGAACCGGCTTCGCCGGGCCACTGGCGTCCAGCCCCCCGCCAGAGCGGCGAGAGCGGAGGAAAGCGGCGCAGCCGCTCCGGGGGGTGCCTCTTACTTGCTGTCGGCGGTGACCGGCGCAGGACTCTGGGGCTGCTGCGAGAAGCCGCGCGCCAGCTCCTGCTCGGAGACGATCTCGAACACGCGCACCACCTTGCGCACATCGTTCACGCCGCGCGCGATCTCCGTGGCGCGGTCAGCCTCGCGCTGCGTCACGCGGCCCATCAGATAGACGGTGTTGCGCTCCGTCACCACCTTGAAGGCGGTCGCGAAGATGTCCTTGGCGTCCACCAGGCTGGCGCGCACCTTGCCCGTGATGAGCGTGTCGTTGGCGCGCTGGGAAAGCGTGCTGGCCGACATCACCGCCAGGTCGTTCACCACCGAGCGCACGTTCTCGACGGTCAGCACCGTCTGCTCCACCCGCTCCTTGTCCTGCTGGGAGGGCACCTCGCCCGTCAGCAGCACCTGGCGGTTGTAGCTGGTCACGTTCACGTGGATACGGTCACCGAAGGTGTCGCGCAGCCGGTTGCCCGCGCGCAGCTCGATGGTCTCGTCCTCCACCTGGGTACCGGTGGTGCGCCGGTCCGCGGCCATCATGGTGCCCACGGCGGCGCCGCCGATCACCAGCGGTGCGCATGCCGAAAGCACGGTCCCCAGGGCGACGGCGGCCAGCACGGCGCCAGTGGTTCGGGTCATCGTCTGCAAGGTCATAGCGGTATCTCCTGTTCACCAAATAACTGGGCATCCACCCCATCGCACAGGCAGTGCAGCACCAGCGCATGCACTTCGCGCACGCGGGCCGCGCGGTCGTGCGGCACCTCGATCAGCACGTCCGTCTCGCGCAGCAGTCCGGCCAGCGCGGCGCCGCCACGCCCGGTGAGGGCGATCACGGTCATGTCCCGCTCGTGCGCGGACTGGATGGCCTCGACCAGTGCGGCATCGGTGGCCGCGCTGCCGTCGGCCACCGCCAGCAGCACGTCGCCCGCCTGGCCGAGGGCCCTCACCTGCCGCGCCAGCACCTGCGCGTCGCCTCCGGGCATGCCGGGCGCGGACCAGAGCGCGTCGGGCTCCAGGGCGACCGCAGCCAATTCGGGCCGCTCCCGCTCGAAGCCGGCCACGCAGAGCGCCGCGAACTGCCGCGCCTGTGCGGAGGCCGCACCGCTGCCGCAGGCCAGGACCTTGGCTCCGCTGGTGACGCACGCCAGGATGGCCTGCACGGCCGCCCCGATGGGTTGACTGAGGATTTGCGCGGCCTGGTACTTGAGATCCGCGCTGTCGATGAAATGCTGTTGGATGCGTTGCTCGAGCATGTGCGCCGATGATACCCCCCGGGTGCTATCGCTTTCGTGGCAAAGCACTGGCGCGGCCCGTGGCCGTCACGCTAGCCGGCATCGAACGCAGCCTGCAGCCACTGCACCGCGTCGCCGCTCACCAGCACCGCATCGAAGCGGCATGGCGGCAGCGACGGCCAGCGCAGCAGGTAGTGCCGCGCCGCGAACACGATCCGCCGCCGCTTGGCTGCGCCGATGCTCGCGCCCGCACCGCCGTAGGCATCGCTCGCCCGGCTGCGCACCTCCACGAACACCAGGGTGCCGTCGCGGTCGCGCAGGATCAGGTCGATCTCCCCGCCTCCGCGGCCCGGCGTCCGATAATTGCGCGCCAGCAGCCGCAGGCCGGCGGCCTGCAGATGGGCCAGCGCACGGTCCTCCGCGGCCATGCCTGCCGCCCGCGTCGTTGTCTTGCGCGCGGCCCCGTCGGTGCCGCCGGTCTTTTTTTCAAGGATTCCCATTGAGCGCCTCTTTCGCCTCCGCCCTGTCCGCCGCGCGTGACGCGGCCGCAGCGCAGCATTATCCGCAAGGCGCCCTCTACGTCGTCGCCACGCCGATCGGCAATCTCGCGGACATCACCCTGCGCGCCTTGCACGTATTGCAGCTGGCCGATGCCATCGCCTGCGAGGACACCCGGCACACGCAGTCCCTGCTGCGCGCCTACGGCATCGACAAGACCTCGTCGCAATGGATGGCCGTGCACCAGCACAACGAAGCCGAGGCGGCGCAGGCCGTCGTGCAGCGGCTGCAGCGCGGCGAACGCATCGCCTACGTGAGCGACGCCGGCACCCCGGGCGTGAGCGACCCGGGCGCCCGGCTCGTCGCGGCCGTGCAGGCAGCCGGGCTGCGCGCACTGCCGCTGCCCGGGGCGAGCAGCGTGACGGCTGCACTCAGCGTGGCCGGGGCCGTGGATGCCGGCGCGGCCTCGCACCGGCCACTGGCCGGGGGATTTCTCTTCGCCGGTTTCCTGCCCACGCGCGCCTCGGAGCGCCAGGCTGCCGTCCAGGCCCTCGCGGCCGAACACCGCTGCACCGTCCTGCTCGAAGCGCCCCACCGCATCGCCGACCTCGCCGCGGCGCTCGCCCCCCTGGGCGACCGGCCGGTCACCCTGGCGCGGGAGATCACCAAGCAGTTCGAGGAAATCGCCACCCTGCCCGCCCAGGACCTCGCCGCCTGGCTGGGAGAAGAAGGAAGCTCGCGCACGCGCGGGGAATTCGCCATCGTCGTGCACCCCGCTGCGCTGTCGGGCGGTGATGACCACCCCGCCACCGCCGCCGGCCTGCGCATCCTGCGCCAGCTGCTGGCCGAGTTGCCCGTCAAGACCGCCGTCCGCCTGGCGGCCGAAATCAG
Organism: Acidovorax sacchari; assembly: GCF_042847045.1. Classification (NCBI taxonomy): domain Bacteria; kingdom Pseudomonadati; phylum Pseudomonadota; class Betaproteobacteria; order Burkholderiales; family Comamonadaceae; genus Acidovorax; species Acidovorax sacchari. The sequence continues at coordinate 655,486 of NZ_AP035783.1, read as the reverse complement.
TGGAGCGCCGCGCAATACGCTCTACGACGCTGCGCTGGCCATGAAGAAGGAAGACGCCGAGGGCAGCTGAGAGCGCCGGCGCCCGCCGCACGACGGCGGCCCTGCATGGAGACGGAAGCTGGGTGGGGCGGTCAGGAGCGGACGGTGTACGCCAGCCCGGAGGCCACGCCGCCGAACAGGTCCCCTTCGACCTGGGGCACACCGGGAAACGCCACGGCCAGCGCTTCACGCAAGGGCTTGAGGGCCGAGGAACCGCCCGTGAGGTAGAGCGCGTCCACGCCCCGGGCTCCGAGGTCGGCCGCGGCGAGGCATTCCGCGGCGCAACGCACCACCTCCTGCAATGGCTGCTGCAGCGTGCCCGCCATCGCAAGCGGGGCGATGGTCGCCTCGAGACCCCGCTCCAGCCATCCGAGCGGAAGCGCTGCCGGCGCCCCGGTGCTCGAGACATCGATCTTCGCCTGCTCCACCGCCTGCGCCAGGCGATGCCCCCACCGCTCCGACAGCACCACCATCAGCCGGTCATGCAGGCGTGCGTCGCGATAGTCCGGCCGCAGACCCTTCGCTTCCGCGAGGGCCTTGGGGCTGTACAGCCACTGGATCAGGTGCCAGGTCGAAAGGTCGAAGAAGATGCGGCTGGGCACTTCCCGCCCCGATGGGCCGTGGTGCCCCAGGCCGAGCAGGGGCATCACCTGCGAGCGGCTGAGCCGCTGGTCGAAGTCCGTGCCGCCCAGGTGCACGCCGGCGGTGGCAAGCACATCGCCGCTGCGGTCGGCGCGGCGGGAGCGTTCCGGTCCGAGCAGGACCACCGTGAAGTCGGATGTCCCCCCGCCGATGTCCACCACCAGCACGCGCGTTTCCCGGTCCACGCGCTGCTCATAGTCGAGCGCCGCGGCGATGGGTTCAAGCTGGAAGGAAACATCCGCGAAGCCGGCCATCTCCGCGGCCCGCCGCAGCGCGCCCTCCGCCAAGGCGTCCCGAGCCGGGTCACCGTCCACGAAATGCACCGGCCGCCCCAGCACGACATGCGCGGGAACACCGCCCACGACGGCCTGCGCGCGCTGCGCCATCGTGCGCAGAAACAGCGCGATGATGTCCTGGTAGCTCATCAGCGCCCCCTGCACCGCCGTCTTCTCTTCCAGCAACGCGCTGCCCAGCAGGCTCTTGAGCGAACGCATCAGCCGCCCTTCGGTACCCGCCAGGTACTGGGCGATCGCATCCCGGCCCACGTGCGTCCGGGACTCTTCGGTATTGAAGAACATCGCCGTCGGCAGCGTGTGGAACGACTGCTCCACGGGCACCATCTGCGCCGTTTCCCCGTCGCGCCGGACCGCCATTGCGGAATTGGAAGTGCCGAAGTCGATGCCAAGGGTCAGCGGGCGCATGGAATACGAAAAGCAGGGTGAGAAACAGTGGCACGCCCCGGTTCGCAGGGGCCATACCCGGACAGAGCGCCAGCCGGGAAACCAGCATGGCAGCGGGAAGCGCAAAAACAAAAACGCCCACTGTGGAGTGGGCGTTTTTGAGAGTGCAAAGCACTTTTGTTGGTTGCGCGAGAAGGATTTGAACCTCCGACCTTTGGGTTATGAGCCCAACGAGCTACCAGACTGCTCCATCGCGCGGCAAGAAATAAATTATAGCTTACTTTGCGGCGTCTGCGGAAGAATTTTCAGAAACTTCAGCGACTTCCGGGCGTTCGACGAATTCGACGAAGGCCATGGGGGCATTGTCGCCCACGCGGTAACCCATCTTCAGGATGCGGGTGTAGCCACCGGGACGGGCCTTGAACAGGGGGCCGAGCACGTTGAAGAGCTTGGTCACGCTGTCGCGGTCACGCAGGCGGTCGAAGGCCAGGCGGCGGTTCGCCACCGTGTCTTCCTTGGCCAGGGTGATCATGGGCTCGATCACGCGGCGCAGTTCCTTGGCCTTGGGGACCGTGGTCTTGATGGCCTCGTGCTCGATGAGCGAGTTCATCATGTTCTGCAGCATCGCGAGGCGGTGCGAGCTGGTGCGGTTCAGTTTACGGAGGCCGTGTCCGTGGCGCATGGTGCTTTTCCTTATCAGTCAATTAAAACGGGCAGCCGTATCAGGTACTGCCCGCAGCACTGGTTCCCGAAATGGGAAGCCAAAGATTATAAAACGCCGGATCAGCGCTTGTCGAGGCCGGCCGGGGGCCAGTTCTCGAGCTTCATGCCCAGCGTCAAGCCGCGCGAAGCCAGCACTTCCTTGATTTCGTTGAGCGACTTGCGACCCAGGTTCGGGGTCTTGAGCAACTCGTTCTCGGTACGCTGGATCAGGTCGCCGATGTAGTAGATGTTCTCGGCCTTCAGGCAGTTGGCCGAGCGCACGGTGAGTTCGAGCTCGTCCACGGGGCGCAGCAGGATCGGATCGAACGTGGCGCTGCCACGCGGGCCGGCCGGCGTGTCGAACGCAGCCAGTTCACCGCCCTCGAGCTGTGCGAAGACCGCGAGCTGCTCGACCAGGATCTTGGCGGAGGCGCGCACGGCGTCTTCCGCGGTGATAGCACCATTGGTCTCGATCTCGACCACCAGCTTGTCCAGGTCGGTGCGCTGCTCGACGCGGGCGCTCTCCACCGTGTAGCTCACACGCTTGACGGGCGAGAAGGAGGCGTCCAGCACGATGCGGCCGATCGACTTGGTCGATTCGTCGGCATAGCGGCGCAGGTTGCCCGGCACGTAGCCGCGGCCCTTCTCCACCTTGATCTGCATGTCCAGCTTGCCGCCTTGCGACAGGTGGGCGATCACGTGGTCGGGATTGACGATTTCCACGTCGTGCGGCGTCTGGATGTCGCGCGCGGTGACCACGCCCTCGCCATCCTTGCGCAGGCTCAGCGTGACCTCGTCGCGGTTGTGGAGCTTGAACACGACGCCCTTCAGGTTCAGCAGGATGTTCACGACATCTTCCTGAACGCCGTCGATGGACGAGTACTCATGGAGCACGCCGGCGATCGTCACTTCCGTTGCTGCGTAACCCACCATGGACGACAGCAGCACGCGCCGGATGGCGTTGCCGAGCGTGTGCCCGTAACCGCGCTCGAAGGGCTCCAGCGCGACCTTGGCGCGGTTGTGTCCGAGCTGCTCGACGTTGATCGTCTTGGGTTTCAGCAAATTGGTTTGCATGCAGACTTCCTCTCAATACCCCCAGCTCGTTACACCGGTAAGGCTGGCGAAGCACCCGTACCGCGATGCCTCGCGGTACGGGAAACAATTGCGATCGATGAACGCTGTGGATTAGCGCGAGTACAACTCAACGATCAGGGATTCGTTGATGTCTGCACCGAACTCGTCGCGGTCGGGAGCCTTCTTGAAGGTACCTTCGACCTTGTCGGCATTCACTTCCACCCAGGCGGGGATACCCACCTGCTGGGCCAGCTGCAGCGCTTCCACGATGCGGGCCTGCTTCTTGGACTTCTCGCGCACGGCCACGATGTCGCCGGGCTTCACGAGGTAGGAAGCGATGTTCACGGACTGGCCGTTCACCGTGATGGCCTTGTGCGACACCAGCTGGCGTGCTTCGGCACGGGTGGAGCCGAAGCCCATGCGGTACACCACGTTGTCCAGGCGGGACTCGAGCAGCGACAGCAGGTTGGCACCGGTGTTGCCCTTGCGGCGGTCAGCGGCTTCGAAGTAGCGGCGGAACTGTTTTTCCAGCACGCCGTACATGCGCTTGACCTTCTGCTTCTCGCGCAGCTGCAGACCGAAGTCGGAGGTGCGGGCGCCGGAGGTGCGGCCGTGCTGGCCGGGCTTGGAGTCGAACTTGGCCTTGTCCGCGATCGAGCGGCGTGCGCTCTTCAGGAACAGGTCGGTGCCTTCACGGCGGGAGAGTTTGGCCTTGGGGCCGAGATAACGTGCCACTTGAGCTTCCTTGAAATGTCATCTACCGCGCCAAAAAACGCGGGAGCCACCCGCACCATGCCTTGCGGCATGCGCCCGGGTGGCGGTGGGCTTACGCAAAAAAATCAGATGCGACGGCGCTTTTGCGGACGGCAGCCGTTGTGCGGAACCGGCGTCACGTCGGAGATGGACGTGATGCGGATGCCCAGGGCACCCAGTGCGCGCACCGACGATTCGCGACCCGGGCCGGGGCCCTTGATCTCGACGTCGAGGTTCTTGATGCCTTGCTCGATCGCGGCGCGGCCGGCCACTTCGGACGCCACCTGGGCTGCGAAGGGCGTCGACTTGCGCGAACCCTTGAAGCCCTGGCCACCGGAAGAGGCCCAGGACAGGGCATTGCCCTGGCGGTCCGTGATCGTGATGATCGTGTTGTTGAACGAAGCGTGCACGTGCGCGATGCCGTCGGAAACGTTCTTGCGAACCTTCTTGCGCACACGCTGCGCTGCGTTATTGGCGGGAGACTTTGCCATGTGGATCTTTCAATCTGCTTATTTCTTGAGCGCTGCGGCACCCTTGCGCGGACCCTTGCGGGTGCGGGCGTTCGTGCGGGTGCGCTGACCACGCATCGGCAGACCACGGCGATGGCGGAAACCACGGTAGCAGCCGATGTCCATCAGGCGCTTGATGTTCATCGTGGTTTCGCGGCGCAGATCACCCTCGATGGTGAACTGGGCGATCTGGTCGCGGATTTTTTCGAGATCGCCGTCCGTCAGATCCTTGATCTTCTTGGAGTAGGCGATGCCGCAGGCTTCGCAGATCTTGCGAGCGCGCGTGCGTCCGATGCCGAAGATAGCCGTCAGGCCGATTTCAGCATGCTGATGCGGCGGAATGTTGATGCCAGCGATACGTGCCATTTGCGTCCTCTAAACTTTCAATCAACCTTGGCGCTGCTTGTGGCGCATGTCGGTGCAGATGACCCGCACGACACCCTTGCGGCGGATGATCTTGCAGTTGCGGCAGATTTTCTTGACCGAAGCCGAAACTCTCATTTCACTCTCCTAAAACTAGTCCATTCGTTCCGGCCAGGCGCGGAACACATTTGCGTGCCCGCGATGGATCGATGGGCATCATTAACCGTCACTTAGCTAGAGGCGAACCCGCTATTGTAGCGGATCCGCTTCCGACTCGCCAGACCTCAGGTGCCTGGTGTTGCTTTGAAGTTCGCCTTCTTGAGCAACGACTCGTACTGCTGGGACATCATGTAGTTCTGCACCTGGGCCATGAAGTCCATGGTGACGACCACGATGATCAGCAGGGACGTGCCGCCGAAATAGAACGGCACGTTGTACTTCAAGATCAGGAACTCCGGCAGCAGGCAGACGAAGGTGATGTACACCGCGCCGGCCAGCGTCAGCCGCACCAGGATCTTGTCGATGTAGCGGGCCGTCTGCTCGCCGGGACGAATCCCGGGAATGAAGGCACCGCTCTTCTTCAGGTTGTCCGCCGTCTCACGGCTGTTGAAGACCAACGCCGTGTAGAAGAAGCAGAAGAACACGATCGCAGCGGCATAGAACATCACGTAGACGGGCTGGCCAGGGGTCAGCGCACCGGAGATGTCACGCAGCCAGCGCATCGATTCGCCCGCGCTGAACCAGTTCACGATCGTGGCAGGCAGCAGGATGATCGACGACGCGAAGATCGGCGGGATCACGCCAGCCATGTTCAGCTTCAGCGGCAGGTGCGACGACTGCCCCCCGTAGACCTTGTTGCCCACCTGGCGGCGCGCATAGTTCACGAGGATCTTGCGCTGCCCGCGTTCGACGAACACCACGAAGTAGGTCACCGCTGCCACCAGCAGCACGATGAAGATCGCCGCCAGGATGCTCATCGCACCCGTGCGCACCAGTTCCAGCAGGCCGCCGATGGAGCTCGGCAGGCCGGCAGCGATACCGGAGAAGATCAGGATCGAGATACCGTTGCCCAGGCCACGCTCGGTGATCTGCTCGCCCAGCCACATGAGGAACATGGTGCCTGCCGTCAGGCTGACCACCGCGGTGAGGCGGAAGCCGAAGCCCGGGCTCAGCACGAGGCCGGCCGAACTTTCCAGCGCCACGGCGATGCCGAGCGACTGGAAAATGGCCAGGCCGAGTGTTCCGTAGCGCGTGTACTGGGTGATCTTGCGGCGTCCGGCCTCGCCTTCCTTCTTCAATTGCTCGAAGGTGGGAAGGACATAGGTCATCAGCTGCATGATGATCGATGCCGAGATGTACGGCATGATCCCCAGTGCGAACACCGTGAAGCGGGACAGAGCCCCGCCCGAGAACATGTTGAACAGGTTCAGGATACCGCCATGCTGGCCACTGAACAGCTGCTGCAGCTGGGCCGGATCGATGCCCGGCACCGGGATGTGCGCCCCGATGCGATAGACGATCAGGGCCAGCAGCAGGAAAACCAGCCGGCGACGCAGGTCGCCGAATTTACCGGTCTTTGCAATCGACGCTGCGCTGGTAGCCACGAATGCGTTCCTTCTTCAGGGTGCCGTTCAGGCCAGGCTGCCGCCGGCTGCCTCGATGGCTGCCTTCGCACCCGCCGTGGCACCGATGCCGTTCAGCTTCACGGCCTTGGTCAGTTCACCGCTCTTGATGACCTTGACCACCTTGGCGAGCTGGCCCACCACGCCGGCGCCTTTGAGCGCGGCGAGGTCGACTTCGGCCAGGCCGAGCTGCTCGAGCGTGCTCAGGGTCACTTCGGCGTTGAACTTCAGCAGGTGCGACTTGAAGCCGCGCTTGGGCAGACGGCGCTGCAGAGGCATCTGACCGCCTTCGAAGCCCACCTTGTGGTAGCCACCCGAACGCGACTTCTGGCCCTTGTGACCGCGGCCTGCGGTCTTGCCCAGGCCGGAGCCGATGCCACGGCCCACACGGCGCTTGGCATGCTTCGCGCCTTCTGCGGGCTTGATGCTATTGAGTTCCATCATCAACCTCTCAGAGGACCTTGACCAGATAGCTGATCTTGTTGATCATGCCGCGCACTTCGGGGCTGTCCTTGAGCTCGCTGACACTGTTCAGCTTGCGCAGGCCCAGGCCGCGAACGGTGGCGCGGTGCGATTCCTTGGTGCCGATGGGGCTGCGCACCAGTTGAATCTTGACGGTTTGTTGCGTAGTCATTTGCAGAGCTCCGTTCAGGCGAAGATGTCTTCGACCGACTTGCCGCGCTTGGCAGCCACTTCCGCGGGGGTCGTGGAGTTCACCAGTGCGTCGAACGTGGCGCGGACCATGTTGTAGGGGTTCGAGGAACCATGGCTCTTGGCCACGATGTCGGTGATACCCACCACTTCGAACACGGCGCGCATGGGGCCGCCGGCGATGATGCCGGTACCCTTGGGAGCCGGGTGCAGCTCGACCGACGCGGCACCGTGATGGCCCTTCACCGAATGGTGGATGGAGCCGTTCTTGAGCGAGACCTTCACCAGGTTGCGACGGCATTCTTCCATCGCCTTTTGCACGGCAGCAGGCACTTCCTTGGACTTGCCCTTGCCCATGCCCACGCGGCCGTCACCGTCGCCGACCACCGTCAGTGCGGCGAAGCCGAGGATACGGCCGCCCTTCACGACTTTGGTCACGCGGTTGACCGCGATCATCTTCTCGCGCATCCCGTCGTCTTGTCCTTCGGTCTGCACTTTGGGTTGAAACTTAGCCATTTTCTATTCGCTCCGCTTAGAACTGCAGGCCGGCTTCACGCGCGGCTTCTGCGAGGGCCTTCACGCGGCCGTGATATGCGAATCCAGCGCGGTCGAATGCGACTTTCTCGATGCCGGCGGCCTTCGCCTTTTCAGCGATGCGCTTGCCGATCATCTGGGCCGCGGCGGCGTTGCCGCCCTTGCCGGAACCGCCCAGTTCCTTGCGCACTTCGGCTTCCGCCGTGGATGCGCTGGCAAGCACGCGGCTGCCGTCTTCGGAGATGACGCTGGCGTAGATGTGGAGGTTCGTGCGGTTCACCGTCAGACGGACCACGCCTTGCTGTGCAATGCGGATGCGGGTCTGGCGCGAACGACGAAGACGCTGCTCTTTCTTGGTCAACATGCTGCAGCTCCTTACTTCTTCTTGGTCTCTTTGATCGTGACCTTTTCATCCGAATAACGGATGCCCTTGCCCTTGTAGGGCTCGGGAGGACGAACGGCACGGATTTCGGCGGCCAGCTGGCCGACGCGTTGGCGGTCAGCGCCCTTGATCACGATTTCCGTGGGGGTAGGCGTGGCCACCGTGATGCCGGCGGGCATGTCGAAGTTCACGGGGTGCGAATAGCCGACGGCGAGGTTCAGCTTGGCGCCCGAAGCCTGGGCCTTGTAGCCCACGCCGATCAGGTTCAGCTTCTTCTCGAAGCCCTTGCTGACGCCCACCACCATGTTGTTCACGAGCTGGCGGATGGTGCCGCTCATGGCATTGGCTTCGCGGGAATCGTTGACAGGCTCGAAGCTGAGCTTGCCTTCCTTGTTGGCGATCTTGACCAGGCGGTTCTGCGCCACGGACAGCGTACCGCCCGAGCCCTTCACGCTGATCTGGTCTTCCGTGATGGACACATCGACCCCGTTGGGGATGGCCACCGGCATTTTTCCTACGCGGGACATTTCAGTTTCTCCTCGATGCCACGTTAAGCGACGTAGCAAAGCACTTCGCCGCCGACGCCGGTGGCACGTGCCTTGCGATCCGTCATCACGCCCTTGGGCGTGGTGACGATGGCAACGCCCAGGCCATTCATGACCTGGGGGATGGAGTCGCGGCCCTTGTACACGCGCAGGCCAGGACGGCTCACGCGCTCGATGCGCTCGATCACCGGACGGCCGGCGTAGTACTTCAGGGAAATTTCGAGTTCGGACTTGTTGCCTTCGGACTTCACTTCGAAGCCGTCGATGTAACCCTCGTCCTTCAGCACCTGCGCGATGGCGATCTTCACTTTGGAAGAAGGCACGGAAACGGTGGCCTTGGACACCATTTGCGCATTGCGGATGCGGGTCAGCAAGTCGGCGATGGGATCACTCATGCTCATGTGTTTTCTCCTGCCTGCTTACCAGCTGGCCTTGGTGACACCCGGGATGTCACCGGCAAAAGCCAGTTCACGGATCTTGGCGCGGGCCAGACCGAATTGGCGGAACGTGCCACGGGGACGACCCGTGATTTCGCAGCGGTTGCGCTGGCGCGTGGGGTTCGCGTTGCGGGGAAGCTTCTGCAGGCCGAGGCGGGCGGCTTCACGCTCCTCGTCGCTGCGCTTGGCGTCGCCGGCGATGGCCTTCAGTTCCGCATACTTCGCGGCGTACTTGGCTGCCAGTTTTTCGCGCTTCAGTTCGCGCTGGATCAAAGCTACTTTAGCCATACGCTGCCTTTAGTTCTTGAAGGGGAAACGGAAACCGGCGAGAAGGGCCTTGGCCTCTTCGTCCGACTTGGCCGTCGTGGTGATGCTGATGTTCAGGCCGCGCAGGGCATCCACCTTGTCGTACTCGATTTCGGGGAAGATGATCTGCTCTTTGACGCCGATGTTGTAGTTGCCGCGGCCGTCGAAGGCACGGCCGGAGATGCCGCGGAAGTCACGGACGCGGGGCAGTGCCACGGTCACGAAACGATCCAGGAATTCGTACATCTGGACGCCACGCAGCGTGACCATGCAGCCGATGGCCTGGCCTTCGCGGATCTTGAAGCCGGCGATGGCCTTCTTGGCCTTCGTCACGACGGGCTTCTGGCCTGCGATCTTCGTCAGGTCGGCCACGGCGTTGTCCATGACCTTCTTGTCGGACACCGCTTCGCTCACACCCATGTTCAGGGTGATCTTCGTGAGACGGGGGACTTCCATCGGCGAGGTGTAGCCGAACTGCTTGGTGAGTTCGGGAACGATCTTTTCGCGGTAGTGTTGTTGCAGTCGTGCCATGTTGACTCCTTAGGCCGCCTTGATTTCAGCGCCGCTGGACTTGAACACGCGAACGCGCGAACCATCCGCCTGCACCTTGATGCCCACGCGATCGGCCTTGCCCGTGGCAGCGTTGAAAATGGCCACGTTGGACTGGTGGATGGGCATGGCCTTTTCCACGATGCCGCCGGTCGTACCCTTCATGGGGTTCGGCTTCACGTGCTTCTTGACCAGGTTGATGCCGTCGATGACCAGATGGGAGTCATCCTTGCGCAGCGACACCGTGCCGCGCTTGCCTTTGTCGCGCCCGGTGAGCACGATCACTTCGTCGCCCTTGCGAATCTTGTTCATGGCGCGTCCTCAGAGAACTTCGGGAGCCAGGGACACGATCTTCATGAAGCGCTCGGTACGCAGTTCACGCGTCACGGGGCCGAAGATGCGGGTGCCGATGGGCTCCAGCTTTGCATTCAGCAACACTGCTGCGTTGCCGTCGAATTTGACGAGCGAACCGTCGCCGCGACGGATGCCCTTGGCGGTGCGGACCACCACTGCGCTGTAAACCTCGCCCTTCTTGACGCGGCCACGCGGAGCGGCTTCCTTGATGCTCACCTTGATGATGTCGCCCACGCTGGCATAGCGACGCTTGGAACCGCCCAGCACCTTGATGCACAGGACGGACTTCGCGCCGGTATTGTCGGCAACGTCTAACCGAGATTCTGTCTGGATCATGTGAATATTCCCAACTTGCACCAGAAGATCGACAGCCCTGGAAACCTCGCAGGGCTGCTTATCAGCCAGTCAGTCTTGGGCCCGTCGTCCGCGGCGCAAACCATTTGCACCGCTTCCCGCTGGGCAGAAATCCGCGTAGAGAAACGCGAAGCCCTCGATTCTTTCAAAAAACCAAAGGCGTGTCAAGTAGTTAGCGTGGCACGGAAAGGTACTGCGCCGCCAGGGCCTCGAAGGCGGCGAGCGCGGGGTCCCTGTCCAGCTCTTCCTGGAGGGTGCGGGCCACGTCGGGGGCGATCGCGAGGGCGCGGGCGGCATCGAGGAACAGCATCCGGCTGCGCCGCGAGAGCATGTCCTCGACCGTGCGGGCGTATTCGTGGCGTGCGGCGAAGCGGACCATGGCCTCCGACAGTCCCGGCGCCAGCCAACGCTGGGCGCCGGGCACGGTATCGAGGAACTCTGCCTCGGAGCCGTAGGAGTGCGGGCCCTGGGCCTCGTCCATGCCGTGCCGCACGGCGCCCTGGGGCGCACCCACCACCGGCAGGCGCTGGGTGACGCCGCCGGCGCGGGCTGCCAGGAGGCCGGCGTCGAAGCATTTTTGCAACACATCCTCCGCCATGGCGCGGTAGGTGGTCCATTTGCCGCCGGTCACGGTGACCAGTCCGCTGGGGCTGGCCAGCACGGTGTGCTCCCGGCTGATGCCCTTGGTGCTGCCTCCCTCGTCGTCCGGCGGCCGGACCAGGGGGCGCAGGCCCACCCAGATGCTGCGCACGTCCGACACGGAAGGCGCGCGGGTGAGGTAGCGGGCCGACTCGCTCAGGATGAAGTCGGCCTCTTCCCGGAACGGCAGGGGTTCCCGTTCGAGGTCCTGCCGGGGGCTGTCGGTGGTCCCGAGGATGATCTTGCCCAGCCAGGGTACGGCGAAGAGGACGCGGCCGTCGGCCGTCTTGGGGACCATCATGGCATGGTCGGAGGGAAGAAACTCGCGGTCCACGACGATGTGCACGCCCTGGCTGGGGGCCACGATGGGCTTGGCCGGACGGCCGAGCGCCTCGGCGTCCTGGCGCAGCAGCCCGTCCACCCACACGCCGGTCGCGTTGACCACGCAGCGCGCACGCACGGTGTACCGGGTGCCGGTTTCCACGTCCTCGCAGAGCAGGCCCGCCACCTTGCCGTTTTCATGGATGAGCTCGCGGGCGGGGCAATAGTTGACCAGCAGCGCGCCGCGGAGCGCGGCCGTGCGCGCCAGCGCCAGCGCCAGCCGGGCGTCGTCGAACTGGCCGTCCCAGTACTTCACGCCGCCCCGCAGCCCTTCGCGCCGCACGGTGGGCAGCAGGCGCAGGGTGCCTTCGCGGCCGAGGAATTCGGTGGAGCCCAGGCCGGCGCGGCCCGCCAGCAGGTCGTAGGCCTTCAGGCCTACTCCGTAGAACGGCGTCTCCCACAGGTGGTAGGAGGGCATGACGAACGGCAGGGGCTGGGCCAGGTGCGGCGCATTGCCCAGCAGGGTCGTACGCTCATGGAGCGCCTCGCGCACCAGGGAGATGTTGCCCTGGGCCAGGTACCGGACGCCGCCATGCACCAGCTTGGTGGCGCGCGACGAGGTCCCCTTGGCGAAGTCATGGGATTCCACGAGCACGACGCTGAAGCCGCGCGCGGCAGCGTCGAGCGCCACGCCGAGCCCCGTGGCACCGCCCCCGATGACCGCCAGGTCGTACTGCCGGGGTTCGGCAAGCCGCGCCAGGAGCTGGGCGCGCACGGTGGGCTGGGGCGTGTTCGGGGAAGTCATGGGATCGATTGTCCATTCAACCGGGGTGAATTTCAGGGTTTACCCTGATTCCACCCCGCAAAGGCAGGTCTCCCGCGCGCCCCCGGGGACAGGGCCGGGCGGGAGACCGGAGAAAGAAAGTGGCGGCCCGCGCCGGGCCGCCGCCGGTCGTCAGCGCACCTTGCCATCCTTCCAGGCCTGCAGCAGGCGGTCGTAGGCGATGGTTTCACCCTTCGGCTTTTCGTTGGCCAGCTTCTTCCAGGGCGCATGCTCGTCGCTCAGCCACTTGGCGGGATCGCCCTTGGGGTTGAGCTTGGGCGCGCAGTGGGCCATGCCGGCGCGCTGCAGGCGGGCCATCACCTGGTCCATTTCCTCGGCGAGGTTGTCCATGGCGCCCTGCGGGGTCTTCTCGCCCGTGACGGCCTGGGCCACGTTCTTCCACCAGAGCTGCGCGAGCTTGGGGTAGTCGGGCACGTTGTTGCCGGTGGGGGTCCAGGCGACGCGGGCCGGGCTGCGGTAGAACTCGACCAGGCCGCCGAGCTTCGGAGCCGCGTCGGTCATGGCCTTGGAACGGATGTCGGATTCGCGGATCGGCGTCAGGCCCACCAGGGTCTTCTTGAGCGACGTGGTCTTGGCGGTGACGAACTGGGCGTAGAGCCAGGCGGCGGCCGTGCGGTTGGCGTCGTGGTCCTTGAAGAAGGTCCAGCTGCCCACGTCCTGGTAGCCGTTCTGCATGCCGTCCTTCCAGTACGGGCCGTTGGGGCCCGGGGCCATGCGCCACTTCGGCGTGCCGTCGGCGTTCACGACCGGCAGGCCGGGCTTGACCATGTCGGCGGTGAAGGCGGTGTACCAGAAGATCTGCTGGGCGATCTGGCCCTGTGCGGGCACGGGGCCGGATTCGCCGAAGGTCATGCCCATGGCTTCCTTGGGCGCATACTTCTTCATCCAGTCGATGTACTTGGTCAGCGCATAGACGGCGGCAGGCGAGTTGGTGGCACCGCCGCGCGAGACGGATGCGCCGACCGGCGTGCACTTGTCGTCGGCCACGCGGATGCCCCATTCATCGACGGGCATGCCGTTGGGGATGCCCTTGTCGGCGGCGCCGGCCATGGAGAGCCAGGCATCGGTGAAGCGCCAGCCCAGCGAAGGATCCTTCTTGCCGTAGTCCATGTGGCCGTAGATGGGCTTGCCGTCGATCTGCTTGACGTCGTTGCTGAAGAACTCGGCGATGTCCTCGTAGGCGCTCCAGTTCTGGGGCACGCCCAGTTCGTAGCCGTACTTGGCCTTGAACTTGTCCTTCAGGTCCTTGCGCTCGAACAGGTCGGCGCGGAACCAGTAGAGGTTGGCGAACTGCTGGTCGGGCAGCTGGTACATCTGGCCGTCGGGCGCGGTGGTGAAGCTCGTGCCGATGAAGTCCTTGATGTCCAGCCCGGGATTGGTCCACTCCTTGCCCGCCTTGGCCATGTAGTCGGTGAGCGACATGATCTTGCCGTAGCGGTAGTGGGTGCCGATCAGGTCGGAGTCGGAGATCCAGCCGTCGTAGATGGACTTGCCGGACTGCATGGAAGTCTGCAGCTTCTCGACCACGTCGCCTTCCTGGATCAGGTCGTGCTTGACGGTGATGCCGGTGATCTCCGAGAACGCCTTGGCCAGCGTCTTGGATTCGTACTCATGCGTGGTGAGGGTTTCGGAGACGACCGAGATGTCCTTCACGCCCTTGGCCTGCAGCTTCTTGGCGGCGTCGATGAACCACTTCATCTCGGCCATCTGCTGGTCCTTGCTGAGCGTCGAAGGCTGGAATTCGCTGTCGATCCACTTCTTGGCCTCCGCCTCGCCGGCCCATGCGGCCTGCCCGATCACCAGGGCCGTGGCGGCGAACGCCAGGGCGGTCAAACGCATCTTCATGACTGTCTCCTTGTTAGGTGGGTGTCCCCTGCTGCCATTGCGACCGGCCGGCGGCCCCGGGGAGCGGGGGGCCACGCGTCCGAGAAAAATCAGCCCTTGCGCAGGATCAGCGCGAGCACGAGCATGGAAATCACGAAGCTGATCCACACCGATGGTTCCTGCTCGAGCTTGAACCACTCGACGAACCTGGCACCCAGGCCCACGAAGATGAGGTTGATATAGGCCGCCGAGAGCAGGCCGATGAAGAGCCGGTCGCCACGCGTGGTGGCAATGGGCAGGAAGCCCTTGCGCAAGGTGGTGGGGGACTTGACCTCCCACACGGCCATGCCGGCGAGCATGAGCACTATGCAGGTAAAAAACACGGCCACCGGCGTGGTCCAGGCCATCCAGTCAAACATGTTCGGAGCCTTTCAGCAGGATTGGGAGCGACACGGGTGAATAGGAGCGCAGCCTTGGAGACCGGCGCGGCCTCGCCCGTCCGATGGCCGCGGAGCAGGCCAGGCCAGCAGACGCCGCGGAACCGGCTTTGCCGGGCCGCCGGCGGCGTCCCCCTGCCCACCGCGCGCAGCGCGGCGAGAGCGGGGGGAAGCGGCGAAGCCGCACAGGGGGGTGTTCCATGTTCAGACCCGCCCCATGGCGAAGCCCTTGGCGATGTAGTGGCGCACGAACCAGATGACGATGGCCCCGGGCACGATGGTGAGCACGCCGGCAGCGGCGAGCGTGGCCCAGTCCATGCCCGAGGCGCTCACCGTGCGCGTCATGGTCGCCACGATGGGCTTGGCATTCACGCTGGTGAGCGTGCGCGCCAGCAGCAGTTCCACCCAGCTGAACATGAAGCAGAAGAACGCCGCCACGCCCACGCCGGCCTTGATGAGCGGCAGGAAGATGGTGAAGAAGAAGCGCGGGAAGCTGTAGCCATCGATATAGGCGGTCTCGTCGATCTCGCGCGGGATGCCGCTCATGAAGCCCTCCAGGATCCACACGGCCAGCGGCACGTTGAACAGCAGGTGCGCCAGCGCCACGGCGATGTGCGTATCCATCAGGCCCACGGTGGTGTAGAGCTGGAAGAAGGGCAGCAGGAAGACGGCCGGCGGCGTCATGCGGTTGGTGAGCAGCCAGAAGAAGACATGCTTGTCGCCCATGAACTGGTAGCGGCTGAAGGCGTAGGCCGCCGGCAGCGCCACGGCCAGCGAGATCACCGTGTTCATCGCCACGTAGATCAGGCTGTTGATGTAGCCCGAGTACCAGGACTCGTCGGTGAAGATGGTCCTGTAGTTGTCCCAGGTGAAGTGCTGGGGCCAGAAGGTGAAAGTGGAGAGGATCTCGGCGTTGGTCTTGAAGCTCATGTTGACCATCCAGTAGATGGGCAGCAGGGCGAAGACCAGGTAGGCCAGCAGGAAGATGGTGCGTTTGCGGAAGCGGCGCTCAGTCATGGCGGCTATTCCTTCTTTCGTGGATCGGCTTCGTCGTCGTGATCGATGGCAGCGGCCGCATCAATGCTCCACCTCGGGCTGCTGGGTGCCCACGCGCTGCATCCAGTTGTAGAGGATGAAGCACAGCAGCAGGATGATGAAGAAGTAGATGAGCGAGAAGGCGGCGGCCGGCCCCAGGTCGAACTGGCCCACGGCCTTGGTGGTCAGGTACTGGCTGAGGAAGGTGGTGGCGTTGCCCGGCCCGCCGCCGGTGAGCACGAAGGGCTCGGTGTAGATCATGAAGCTGTCCATGAAGCGCAGCAGCACGGCGATCATGAGCACGCCGCGCATCTTGGGCAGCTGGATGTAGCGGAAGACGGCGAACTTGCTGGCGCCGTCGATGCGCGCGGCCTGGTAGTAGGCATCGGGAATGGAGCGCAGCCCGGCGAAGGCCAGCAGCGCCACCAGCGGCGTCCAGTGCCATACGTCCATCAGCAGCACGGTGAGCCAGGCCTGGGTCTCGCTGCCGGTGTAGCTGTAGTCGATGCCCAGCTGCTGCAGGGTGCGGCCCATGAGGCCGATGTCGGCGCGCCCGTAGATCTGCCAGATGGTGCCCACGACGTTCCAGGGAATGAGCAGCGAGAGGGCGACGGTGACCAGCACGGCGGACGACTTCCAGCCCTGAGCGGGCATGGCCAGGGCCAGGCAGATGCCCAGCGGGATCTCGACCAGCAGCACCGACAGGGAGAAGCCGAGCTGGCGCAGCAGCGCGCCGTGCAGTTCCTCGTCGCGCATGACCTGGGCGAACCATTCGGTGCCCACGAACACGCGCCGCTCGGGCGAGATGATGTCCTGCACCGAGTAGTTGACCACCGTCATGAGCGGGAGGATGGCCGAGAAGGCCACGCAGAGGATGACGGGCAGGATCAGGAACCAGGCCTTCTGGTTCACGGGTTTGGTGGTGGTGCTCATGGAGGCGGCTCCTTCTCAGGGCAGCAGTTGCTCGTCGCGGTAGAAACAGGTGTGCGGGCCCACGACCTGCAGCCATACGGTGTCTCCGGGCGCCGGCAGCGCCTCGTCGGGCGAAACGCGCGCCTTGAGCGGCTGGCCGTCCAGCCGCGCCGTGAGGAGCTGGTAGGTGCCGATGTCCTGGACCTTGTCCACCACGCAGGGCAGTGCGCCCGGCGTGCCTTCGGCGACGACCGCCAGGTATTCCGGCCGCACGCCAAGCTGCAGCGGGCCTTCGGGCAGTTCGCGCGCCGGGCCCGGGAGGGTCTGGCCGCCGACGCGCAGGCCGCCGGCCTGCAGCTGCGCGGGCAGGAAGTTCATGCCGGGCGAGCCGATGAAGTGACCCACGAAGACGTGCGCCGGCCGCTCGAAGAGCGCGTCGGCGGAACCCACCTGCACGGCACGGCCGCGCGTCATCACCACGACTTCCTCGGCGAAGGTGAGCGCCTCCACCTGGTCGTGGGTGACGTAGATGAGGGTGAGCTTGAGTTCGTGGTGGATCTGTTTCAGCTTGCGCCGCAGCTGCCACTTCAGGTGCGGGTCGATCACGGTGAGCGGCTCGTCGAACAGCACCGCCGAGACGTCCGGGCGCACGAGGCCGCGGCCCAGGGAGATCTTCTGCTTCTGGTCGGCCGACAGGCCCGCCGCGCGCATGTCCAGCTGGTGGCTCATCTCCAGCATCTCGGCGATCTGGCCCACGCGCTGGCGGATCTGCGCCTCGGGCACCTTGCGGTTCTTCAGCGGGAAGGCCAGGTTCTCG
Organism: Acidovorax sacchari; assembly: GCF_042847045.1. Lineage (NCBI taxonomy): Bacteria > Pseudomonadati > Pseudomonadota > Betaproteobacteria > Burkholderiales > Comamonadaceae > Acidovorax > Acidovorax sacchari. The sequence continues at coordinate 638,161 of NZ_AP035783.1, read as the reverse complement.
GCCACGGTCATGGTGTCGTAGATGACCGGGAACTGGAACACCTGGGCGATGTTGCGTTCCTGGGGGCTGGCGCGCGTGACGTCGCGGCCGTCGAACAGCACCCGGCCGTGCGAAGGCACGAGCAGGCCCGACATGATGTTGAGCATGGTGGTCTTGCCGCAGCCCGAGGGGCCCAGCAGCGCGTAGGCGCCGCCGTCGCGGAACTCCATGGTCAGGGGCAGCAGTGCGTAGTCGCTGTCCTGCTGCGGGTTCGGCTTGTACGAATGTGCGAGCTCAAGTTGGATGCGGGCCATGTCAGTCTTCCGTCGTGCTGCACGCCATCCGCAGGGCGGGATACCGGCGCTGCCGCGCCCGTCCGGTGCCCGCGGAGCAGGCCAGGGGGTGTGTCGTCATCTCAGCGGCCTTTGCGCACCGGAGCGCGCAGCAGTTCTCCTCCGGCGCCGAACACGTAGGCGTCGCCGGGCTGCAGGTGCAGCGTGAGGGCGGAGCCGAGCGCGAAGTCGTGCACGCCGGTGAATTGCGCGACCATTTCGCCCCAGGGCGTGTGGGCATGCACGAAGGTGTCGGAGCCGGCGATCTCCGCCAGTTCCACCGTGCCGGCGACCGCGATGTCGCCGGGCCGGGGGGCCAGGCGCAGGGCGCTGGCACGCACGCCGACGGTGAGGCCGCCGGCCGCGCTGGCAGGCAGCGGCTCCGGCAGGGGCAACACGTCGCGCCCCGCCACGCGCACGCCGCCCGCCACGGCCTCGGCGGCGAGCAGGTTCATGGGCGGGTCGCTGAAGGCCCGGGCCACACGCAGGGAGGACGGCGCATGGAACACCTCGGCGGTGGGGCCGTACTGCAGCAGTTCGCCTTCGTGCAGCACCGCCGTGTATCCGCCCAGCAGCAGCGCTTCGCCGGGTTCGGTGGTGGCATAGACGACCGTGGAGTCGCCCGCGGCGAAGAGCTGGCTGAGCTCGTCGCGCAGTTCCTCGCGCAGCTTGTAGTCGAGGTTGACCAGGGGTTCGTCGAGCAGCATGAGCGGCGCGCCCTTGGCCAGGGCACGCGCCAGCGCCACGCGCTGCTGCTGGCCGCCGGAGAGTTCGGCCGGCAGGCGATCGAGGAACATGTCGATGTGCAGCCGCTCGGCCAGGGACCGCACGCGCTCCATGGCGTTCTTCTCGCCCCGCAGCCTGAGCGGGGAGGCGATGTTGTCCGCCACCGTCATGGAGGGGTAGTTGATGAACTGCTGATAGACCATGGCCACGTTGCGTTCGCGCACGGGCATGCCCGTCACGTCCGCGCCGTCCACCAGCACGCGACCTTCGGTGGGCGCATCCAGCCCGGCCATGATGCGCATGAGGCTGGTCTTGCCCGCCTGCGTGGCCCCCAGCAGCACCGTCACGGCCCCCGGCTGGAGCGCCATGTCCATGCCGCGGAGCCAGATTTGCGCACCCACCGTCTTGCCGATGCGCTCGAGTACCAGCTGCATCCCCGCACCTTTCGTGTTGTCTTGAGACGCAGGGCTTCGCAGCCTGCGTGTTCTTTGCCGAAACGCACGCCCAACGCGCCAATACGTTTCGATTTCGTTCATTTTTGTTCTTTTTGATTCGATTCACCTCCAGGTTTACCCTCGGTTTTTTCCTTTTCGTTCGTTTTAAAGTCAAGGCCTCCATCCGACCGGCGCCCTGCGGCACAGCCCTCTTTCCCCTTTTCGCGTGAACACCAATCCCCGACAGCTCCTGCTTCTCGAAGAAGTGCGCACCCGGCGCACGGCCACCGTCGAACAACTCGCGGAAACGCTGGGCGTGACGCTGCAGACCGTCCGGCGCGACATCCAGCGGCTGGCCGACAGCGGATTGCTGCTGCGGTTCCATGGCGGCGTGCGCGTGCCGAGCTCCACCACGGAGAACCTGGGGCACACCCAGCGCGAGACGCTGCATGCCGAAGGCAAGGCGCGCATCGCGCGGGCCGTGGCCGAGGCCGTGCCGCACAACTGCTCCCTGATCCTCAACATCGGCACCACCACCGAGGCGATCGCACGGGCGCTGCTGCACCACCAGGGGCTGCGCGTGATCACGAACAACCTGAACGTGGCGGCGATCCTGGCGGGCAATCCGCAGTGCGAGGTGATCGTGGCCGGCGGCGTGGTGCGCGCGCGGGACCGCGGCATCGTGGGCGAGGCGGCGGTGGACTTCATCCGCCAGTTCAAGGTGGATATCGCGCTGATCGGGATCTCGGGCATCGAGCCGGACGGTTCGCTGCGCGACTTCGACCTGCGCGAGGTGAAGGTGGCGCAGACCATCATCGCCCAGGCCCGCGAGGTGTGGCTGGCCGCGGACCACAGCAAGTTCGACCGGCCCGCGATGGTGCAGGTGGCCACTCTGGCGCAGATCGACCGGATGTTCACGGACGCGGCACCGCCCGATCCCTTTCCCGCCCTGCTGCGCGACGCCGGGGTCGAACTCGACGTGGCGGCGTGAGGCCGCCCTTTCCTCTTCCAACACCGCATACCCTCCGGACGCCATGACCTATCTGCTCGCCCTCGACCAAGGCACCTCCAGCTCGCGCAGCATCGTTTTCGACGAGCATGGGCACATCGTCGCGCAGGCCCAGCAGGAACTGCCGCAGATCTACCCGCAGCCCGGCTGGGTGGAGCACGACCCGATGGAGATCTGGCGCACGCAGCTGGCCACGGCGCGGCAGGCGCTCGCGCAGGCGCAGATCGGACCGGGCGACGTGCGGGCGCTGGGCATCACCAACCAGCGCGAGACCACGGTGCTGTGGAACCGCCGCACCGGGCAGCCGGTGCACCACGCCATCGTCTGGCAGGACCGGCGCGCCGAGCCGCTGTGCGCCGAACTGCGCGAGCAGGGCCACGAGCCGATGATCCAGGAGCGCACGGGTCTGCGCATCGACGCGTATTTCTCGGCGACCAAGCTGCGCTGGCTGCTGGACCACGTGCCCGGCGCGCGCGCGGCGGCAGAGGCCGGAGAACTCGCCTTCGGCACGGTGGACAGCTGGCTCATCTGGCAGCTGACGGGCGGCAAGGTACACGTGACGGACGTGAGCAATGCCTCGCGCACGATGCTGTTCAACGTGCATTCCAACACCTGGGACGACGACCTGCTGGCGCTGCTGCGCATTCCGCGCGAACTGCTGCCGCGCGTGCAGCCTTCGGCAAGCGACTTCGGCGCGACGGATGCGGCGCTGCTGGGCGGCGCCATCCCGATCGGCGGGGTGGCGGGCGACCAGCAGAGCGCGCTGTTCGGCCAGGCGTGTTTCACCGCCGGCATGGCCAAGAACACCTACGGCACCGGCTGCTTCATGCTGATGCACACGGGCAGCAGCTTCCAGACCTCGCGCAACGGGCTGCTGACGACCAGCGCGGCGCAGATCGCTCCCCGGGCCGGCGCGGGCCACGGGGCGCCGGAGCCGGCCTTCGCCATGGAGGGCAGCGTGTTCGTGGGTGGCGCGGTGGTGCAATGGCTGCGCGACGGGCTGCGCGCCATATCGACCAGCAGCGAGGTGCAGTCGCTGGCCGAGAGCGTGCCGGATTCCGGCGGCGTGATGATGGTGCCGGCCTTCACCGGACTGGGCGCGCCCTACTGGAAGCCGGACGCCCGCGGCACCATCACGGGCCTCACCCGCGGCACGACCATTGCCCATATCGCGCGCGCGGCGCTGGAGAGCATCGCCTACCAGAGCGCTGCGCTGCTGCAGGCGATGAGCCGCGACGCGGTGGCGGCCGGCGGCGCGCCCGTGAGCGAGCTGCGGGTGGACGGCGGCGCCTGCGTGAACGACCTGCTGATGCAGTTCCAGGCCGACCTGCTGGGCATTCCCGTGGTGCGGCCGGCGGTGATCGAGACCACGGCGCTGGGCGCCGCCTACCTGGCGGGACTCTCCAGCGGGGTCTATGCGGGCACGGACGCCCTGTCGGCGCTGTGGCGCGCCGAGCGGCGGTTCCTGCCCACGCTGAGCGCCGCGCGCGCGCAGGAATGCATGGCACGCTGGGAGCATGCGGTGCGGCAGGCCGCGCTGGACTGACCGGAAGGAAGCGCTACCATCCGGTGCCGCGGCCTGCGGCGGCGCTCCGCTGCGGGCCTTCCCTTCTTCCACGGGCCGCCCGCCGGCCCTCCCCGCTTTCGCACGCATGACGCCCGACACCCCCTCCCCCGCATCCGACCAGCCCGCGATCGCCTTCATCGGCGGGGGCAACATGGCCAGCGCCATCATCGGCGGGCTGATCCGGCAGGGCACACCCGCCTCCGGCATCGAGGTGGTCGAGCCATGGGAGGAAGCGCGGGCCGCCCTGCGTGCGCACCACGGCATCGAGGCCCTGCCGGAGGCCGGGACGGCCCTGGAGCGCGCAGGCGTGGTGGTGTGGGCGGTCAAGCCCCAGACGTTCAAGGAGGCGGCGCAGCAGGCACGCCCGTATACGGCGAATGCGGTCCACCTCAGCGTGGCCGCGGGCATCCGGTCGGACAGCATCGCCGCCTGGCTGGGCACGGACTGCGTGGTGCGCGCCATGCCCAACACGCCCGCGCTGATCGGGCGCGGCATGACGGCGCTCTATGCCCGCACGCAGGTGAGCCCGGCGCAGCGCGCGGCCGTGCAGCAGGTGCTGTCGTCCACGGGCGAACTGCTCTGGGTGGACGAGGAGCCGCAACTCGACGCCGTGACCGCGCTGTCGGGATCGGGCCCGGCCTATGTCTTCCTGTTCCTGGAGGCGATGGCGCAGGCGGGGGTGGAGATGGGCCTCGCGCCCGAGCAGGCGCACCAGCTGGCCGTGGGCACGTTCACGGGGGCATCGGAACTGGCGCGCCGCTCGGACGAGTCGCCCGCGGTGCTGCGCCAGCGCGTGACCTCCAAGGGCGGCACCACCTTCGCGGCCGTCCAGTCGATGGAGCAGGCCGGCCTGCCGGACCAGTTCATCCGCGCGATGAAAGCCGCACAGGCACGGGCCCGGGAACTGGGGGACGAGTTCGGAAGGTGACCGTGTCGGGATGGCGGTACCGCAGGTGGTAGCGGAGGGCGTTGCAACTTTTACAATCGCAGGTTCTTCCTCAAGAGCCCGCTACGCTCGCCACGCCTGCCTGCATGCCCATCGCCACCACTGCACCGTCCAGCATTTCCCATAGAGCCCTCGCACTGCTGGCGGCGCTCTACGTACTCGCGTGGTCGCTGCTGCCGCCCCTGCTGAGCTCCAGCCTGCCGCTGGACGTGGTGGAAAGCCTGTCCTGGGGGCGGGAGTGGGAGTGGGGCTACTACAAGCACCCGCCGCTGGCGCCCTGGGTGCTGGAACTGTCCTACCGTGCGTTCGGGCGCGTCGGTCCGTTCCTGCTGAGCCAGTTGTTCATCGCGGCCACGCTGTGGCTGGTGTGGATCACTGGGTGTCGCCTGATGTCGCGCGAGCGGGCCCTGCTGGGCACGCTGCTGACCATGGGAGTGGCCTACTACACCCGGCCGGCGCTGGAGTTCAACCACAACATCGCGCAGATGCCGCTGTGGGCGGCGGCGGGTTACTGCCTGCTGGCGGCGCTCCAGGAAGGCAGGCTGCGGCACTGGCTGGCACTGGGCATCGTGGCGGGTCTGGGCCTGCTCACGAAGTATTCCGTCGGCCTGCTGCTGATGGCGCTGGCGCTGTACCTGCTGCTGACGCCCGCTCGCCGGGTGCTGTCAGGCCCCGGGCCGTGGCTCGCTCTGGTGGCGATGCTGCTGGTGTTCGCGCCGCACCTGCACTGGCTGCGGGAGTCCGGCTGGCTGCCCATGGCATATGCCAAAGGCCGCGCGGCCGTGGAGGGCGCCGGACCCATCGCGGCGCGGCTGGATGCGCTGTCCTTCCTGGCGACGCAGGCACTGAACCACCTGCCCCTGGCGATCATCGTATTGGCGGCGCTGTGGAATACGCGCGGGCAGCGCGCGGCGGACGCCCGTCCCGACGCGTGGCGGCTGCAGGCCCGCATGCCGGGCTACCTGCTCGTTCTCGCACTGGGCCCGTGCCTGCTGGCCTGCGCACTGGGCATCGTGCTGGGGCTGCGGCTGCGCGACATGTGGGGCGTGCCCATGTGGGTGTACAGCGGCCTGCTGGTGGCAGCGTGGCTGCCCGAGGCCTGGCTGCCGGCCCTGCGGCCGCGGCTGCTGCGCGGCCTGGCCGTGTGGCTGGTGCTGGTTTCCGTGCTGACCGGCGTGTTCCTGGCCTATGGTGCGCAGTGGCGCAAGCGCCCGGCGCGCACGGACTGGCCCCAGACAGCGGTCGCGCAGCAGGCGCGGGCGCTGTGGGAGGCGCATTCGCGCTGCCCGCTGGATTCCGTCTCGGGCGACTATTGGGCGACCGGCCTGGTGGCGGCACAGCTGCCCGACCGGCCGTCCGTCTTCATCACCGGAGACGACCGGTTTTCTCCGTGGATCACCCTGGAGCGCCTGCAGGCGAATGGCACACTGTGGATCGGCCTGGGCGACCAGCCCCCCGTGCCGGCGCTGCTCGAAGAACTGGACAGCACCCCCGGGATGCGCGTGCAGCAGGGGCAGGTGCAGGTGCGCTGGCCGTACCGGGGCGCCGAAGCCCCGCTCACCATGCATTGGCGCACCTATGTGCCCGACGCATGCGCCCGCTAATCTCGAATTCCGGACATGCTGACATGATGGTCTCTTTCTCCGACACCCCCATCGCCCCCAGCGGCGGCAGGAATGACTGCCTGCCCGATGGCGCCGGGGTCGCCGGACGGCCCCGCAATGCGATCGGGAGGCACCCGACCGACCTGACGGCGCGCGGCGAAGACCGAGCCCCGCTGACGCGCGAGTGGTCGTGATCCAGACGCTGCACACCCTTTTTTCCTTATTGCGGCGCCTGCCGCAAGAGCTTCAGTTCATCCTGGTGGGCGGTGCTGCCGCCGCCACACACCTCGCTGTGGCGGTCTCTCTGGTGGCTCTCGCCGGCATGGCGCCGCTGGCTGCCAACGTGTTCGCGTTCCTGGTGGCCTTTTCCGTGAGTTACAACGGCCATGCCTTGCTGACGTTCGCCAGCGCCCGGGCCAAGGGCCCCGCAGTGGTAGCACGCTATTTCGCGGTCGCCAGCCTGTCCTTCGCCGCCAACGAGCTACTGTACTTCGTGGCACTGCATGCCCTGGACTGGCACTATGCCTGGAGTCTGGTCGGCGTGCTGGTGCTGGTGGCCACGGGCACGTTCCTGCTGAGCAAGTCCTGGGCGTTCAGGAACTCCTCGGGCCCGCGGTCGTGACCCGCGCCCTCGTCCTGTGCGCGGATGACTACGCGCTGCATCCATTGGTGGATGCAGCGGTGGAGCAGCTCGTACTGGCTGGCCGCCTCTCCGCCACCGGCTGCATGACGACATCGCCCCAATGGCCGGCAGCGGCGCGCCGCCTCGCGCATCTGCGCCCCCGCCTGGCCGTTGGCCTGCATTTCAACCTGACCGAAACCCACGGAGGTGCGCACGCCGGCGCCCGTCCCCTCGGAGAGGTAATCCTGCGGGCCTACGCCCGGCAGCTGTCCGCCGCGTCACTGCGGGCCACCTGGCGCGCGCAGTTCGACGCCTTCGAGCGGGAGACAGGCACGCCACCGGACTTCGTCGATGGCCACCAGCATGTGCACCAGTTGCCCCGCGCGCGGGATGCGCTGCAGACCGAGCTGCTGGCCCGCTATGCGCCCCACGAGCGCCCCTGGGTACGCTCCACCGCGCCCGCCCCCGGGCTGTGGCGCCAACCGAAGGCATCCATCATCGCCATGCTGGGCGGCTGGACGGCCACGCGGCGCTGGCGCCGGACGGGGCTGGCGACGAACCCGGGTTTCGGGGGGGTCTATGGCTTCGATGCGCCCGATGCCTCGGCCTACGGGGCGCACATGGCGAAGTGGCTGCCGCACCTGCCGGACGGCGGGCTGCTGATGTGCCATCCGGCCACGGAGGTGGTGCATGGCGATGCCATCGGCGCGCAACGGCCGGTGGAGTTCGCCTATCTGATGTCCGAGGCCTTCGGCGAACTGCTGCGGCGCAGCGGCCGGCATGTGCAGCAAGGGCCGTTCGCGCCGTAGCAGACCGCCGGCCGGCGGGCGCCAAGGACGCGCGCCGGCGGCAGATCAGTGCAGTGCGAACCCCGCCACGATGCCCGCGAACAGCGTGAAGCCCAGCCAGTGGTTGCTGGTGAATGCACGGAAGCATCCATCGCGGGTGCGGTGCCGGATGAGGCGCCAGTGCCAAGCCACCTGGAGCAGCACGGCGGCCAGCGCGGCATGCAGGGGCCAGCCCAGGCCGAAGGGCGCCAGCGCCCAGGCCCAGAGGGCGACGAACGCCAGGTAGAAGGCCATCACGGCCGGCACGTCGTGTCGCCCCAGGGTGATCGCCGAGGTCTTCATGCCGATCTTCAGGTCGTCGTCGCGGTCCACCATGGCGTATTCGGTGTCATAGGCCAGCACCCAGCAGAGGTTGCCCAGCACCAGCCAGGCAGCCAGCATCGGCACGGTGCTGCCCACCGCGGTGAAGGCCATCGGGATGCCCATGCTGAAAGCCACGCCGAGCACGGCCTGGGGCATGGAGACGAAGCGCTTGGCGAACGGGTAGGCCATGGTGACGGCCAGCGCGGGCAGCGACCACGCGACGGTGGCCGCATTGGTGGTGAGCACGAGGCCGAACGACACCAGGGCGAGCACCGCGCCCACGGCCAGCGCCTCGCGCACCGATACGGCGCCGCTGGTGACGGGGCGCTGCGCGGTGCGCTTCACGTGCCGGTCGAAGTCGCGGTCGGCGACATCGTTCACGCAGCATCCTGCGCTGCGCATGAGGATGGTGCCCAGCGTGAAGACGGCCAGCAGGTGCCAGCCCGGAAAGCCTCCGGCCGCGATCCACAGCGCCGAGAGCGTGGGCCAGAGCAGCAGCAGCCAGCCGGCAGGCCGGCTCCAGCGGATCAGGTCGAGGTACAGCGCCAGGCGCGAGGGCCGGGGGGGACGGTGCGGTGCGGTGCTCTGCATGGGCGTGCGGCGGGAATGAAAAACGCCCGCGGCAGGCGGGCGTGGGCTGGAGCGGGAAAGACTCAACCTTCCAGCAGCGAGCGCAGCATCCAGGCGGTCTGCTCATGCACGGTCAGGCGCTGGGTGAGCAGATCGGCCGTGGGCTCGTCGCTGGCCTTGTCGGCCACGGGGAACAGTTCGCGCGCGGTGCGGGCCACGGCTTCATGGCCTTCGACCAGGATGCGCACCATGTCCAGCGCCGCGGGCGGCGTGCCGGGCACGTCGGCCAGCGAGGTCAGGCGGCCGAACTCGGCATAGGAGCCGGGGGCGGGATGGCCCAGCGAACGGATGCGCTCGGCCACCGGATCGACGGCGTTCCACAGTTCGGTGTACTGCTCCATGAACATGGTGTGCAGCGAGTTGAACATCGGACCCGTCACGTTCCAGTGGAAATTGTGCGTGGTCAGGTAGAGCGTGTAGGTGTCGGCGAGCAGGCGCGAGAGGCCCTGCGCGATGGCGGCACGGTCCTTGTCGCTGATGCCGATGTTGATGCGCGGCGCGGTGGCGGGGGACCGGGATGCAGTGGATTTGCCAGAGGCTTTGGCCATGGAGGAGCTCCTTCGTTGGATGGGCTGGGAATCGGGGAAACTTTATCGCAAGCGCACCGCCCCCGGAGCACTGCGGGCCATCGGGGCAGGCCCGGCTTTCTCAGGAAAGGCGGGTGACGCCCGGCAGCTCGCAGGCGTACACGGCGTTGCGCAGCGCCGCGATGGCCTCGTAGCGCGTGAAGCTGCGGCGCCAGGCCAGGACCACGCGGCGCATGGGCGGCGGGCTGCCGTCCTCTTCCTCGATGGGCAGATAACGGATGTGGGTGTCGTCGCTCTTGCGGCGCTTGGTGCCGGTGTGCAGCGCGTCGCGCGGCACGGACAGGCGCGGAACCAGCGTGACGCCCATGCCGGCCGACACCATGTGCTTGATGGTTTCCAGCGACGAGCCCTCGAAGGTGCGGCGGATGCCCTCGGCATTGCTCGCATAGCGCGCGAACTCGGGGCAGACCTCGAGCACGTGGTCGCGGAAGCAGTGGCCGGCGCCCAGCAGCAGCATGGTCTCGCTCTTGAGCTCGGCGGCCGAGATGCTCCTGCGCTCGGCGAGGGGGTGGGACGAAGGCACCGCCGCCAGGAACGGCTCGTCGTAGAGCGGCGCCATGGCGAGGCCCGTGTCCGGGAACGGCTCGGCCATGATGGCGCAGTCGATCTCGCCGGTGCGCAGCATCTCCAGCAGCTTGACGGTGAAGTTCTCCTGCAGCATGAGCGGCATCTGCGGGGTGCGGGCGATGGCGTGCCGCACCAGCTCGGGCAGCAGGTAGGGGCCGATGGTGTAGATCACGCCCAGCGTGAGAACGCCGGCCAGCGGATCCTTGCCGCGCTTGGCGATTTCCTTGATGGCCGCGGCCTGTTCCAGCACGCTCTGGGCCTGGCGCACGATCTCCTCGCCCAGGGGCGTCACCGACACCTCCCCCGCGCTGCGCTCGAAGAGCTTGACCTCCAGCTCGTCCTCGAGCTTCTTGATCGCCACCGACAGGGTGGGCTGCGACACGTAGCAGGCGTCCGCCGCGCGGCCGAAGTGCTTCTCCCGTGCAACGGCGACGATGTATTTGAGTTCTGTGAGGGTCATTGTCTGAAGGGTCGGCAATGCGGAAGGTGCGATTGTGCGCCCGCGACACGGAATGCGGACCGTGCCGGCGGGCCGCCAAGTCTGCCACGGATACAGGTCCGCCGGATCAGGCCTTGAGGTAATCGGCCTTGCCGCCGAGCCAGCGGCCCACGTGGCGGCGCGCATCGCCGGGATGCCCGTCGAGCATGCGCGGGGCCGTCTCGCGCGCCCACTCCAGCAGCAGGGTGTCGGTGGCGAGGTCCGCGAAGCGCAGCATCGGCGCGCCGGACTGCCGCGCACCGAGGAATTCGCCGGGGCCGCGGATTTCCAGGTCGCGCCGCGCGATCTCGAAACCGTCCTGGGTTTCGGCCATGGCCCGCAGGCGGTCGCGCGCGGTCTCGCCCAGCCGGCCGCTCTCGCCCGTCGAGTAGAGCAGCACGCAGGCAGACGCCGCCGATCCGCGGCCCACGCGGCCACGCAGCTGGTGCAGCTGCGAGAGGCCGAACCGCTCGGCATGCTCGATCACCATGAGCGAAGCGTTGGGCACGTCCACGCCCACCTCGATCACCGTGGTGGAGACGAGCACGCCCATGGTGCCGGCGGTGAACAGTTCCATGACGGCCTTCTTCTCGGCCGGTGGCATGCGGGAGTGCAGCAGGCCGACCATGACCGGCGCCTCCCCGCGCGCCGGATCGCCCTGCAGGGCCTCGCTGAGTTCCAGGTGGGTGGCGGTGGCGTTGGAGAGGTCCAGCGCTTCGCTCTCCTCGATGAGCGGGCAGACCCAGTACACCTGCCGGCCCGAGGCCACCTGCGCGCCGATGCGCTCGATGACCTCGTCCTTGCGGCTGTCGGCGATCAGCTTGGTGACGATGGGCGTGCGGCCGGGGGGCAGTTCGTCGATGGTGGAGACGTCGAGGTCGGCGTAGTAGCTCATGGCGAGCGTGCGCGGGATCGGCGTGGCGCTCATCATCAGCAGGTGCGGCTCCATGCCCTGGTCGGCAAGCTTGCGGCGCAGCGCGAGCCGCTGCGCCACGCCGAAACGGTGCTGCTCGTCGATGACGGCCAGCGCGAGGTTGCGGAAGCGCACCTGGTCCTGAATCACGGCGTGGGTGCCCACGACCAGGGCTGCCTCGCCGCTTTCCACCAGCGCCAGCATGGCGGCGCGCTCCTTCTTCTTCTGGCCACCGGCCAGCCAGGCGACGCGACGTCCGCCGGCCGCGAGCAGGGGCTCCAGCCAGCCGATGAGCTTGCGGAAGTGCTGCTCGGCCAGGATCTCGGTGGGCGCCATGAGCGCGCACTGCCAGCCGGCATCCATGCACACGGCCGCCGAAAGCGCCGCCACCACGGTCTTGCCCGAGCCTACGTCGCCCTGCAGGAGCCGGTGCATGGGCACGGGGCGGGCGAGGTCGGCAGCGATCTCGGCGCACACGCGCTGCTGCGCGGCCGTGAGGCCGAAGGGCAGCGCGGCCAGCAGGCGCTCGTGCAGGGCGGGCCCGCCCTGCTCGCCCGGCACGGGCCGCAGCACCGGGGCACGCAGCCGGTCGCGCTCGCGCTTGGCCTCCAGCTGCGAGAGCTGCTGCGCCAGCAGTTCCTCGGCCTTCAGCCGCTGCCAGGCCGGATGGCTGTGGTCCTCCAGCGTGGCGAGGGCCACGTCGGGCGCGGGATGGTGCAGGAACACGAGAGCGTCGCGCAGCGTCCACCAGGAGCGTCCGCCTCCGCCCTCGCCCAGGAACCGCGGGATCGGGGGCTCCAGGCCCGGCGGGATGGTTTCGGACAGGTCCACGCGCTGCAGCGCGCTCACGATGGCCCGGCGCAGATAGGGCTGGGGCAGGCCGGCCGTGGTCGGATAGACCGGCGTGAGGGCGGCGGGCAGCTCACCGCCCGCCAGGCGGAATGCCGGGTGCAGCATCTGCCGCCCCCAGAAGCCGCCCTTGACCTCGCCGCGGATGCGCAGGCGCGCGCCGACGGCCAGGGTCTTCTGGTGCGAGGGATAGAAACTGAAGAAGCGCAGTTCGCAGGTGCCGGTGCCGTCGTCCACCGTCACCACCAGCTGGCGGCGCGGGCGCAACTGCACTTCGCTGGCCGTGACCGTAGCCTCGATCTGGGCCGTGTCGCCATCGCGCACGTTGCGCAGGGGGATGATGCGGGTTTCGTCCTCGTAGCGCAGCGGCAGATGCAGCGCGAGGTCGATGTCGCGCGACAGTCCCAGCTTCAGGAGGGCTTTCTGGGCGGGACCGGGTGCGGGAACGGGCATGGGCGAGGCGGCGGCGGGACAGCGGGAGGACCGGGTCGCGCTGGACGTTAAAATACTAAAAATCGCAATAATTGCAAAAATGGAAACAGCGCACCCTGCGCGCCACGGGGACGCGCAAAAGGCTAACATGCTGCCGCAGCCCCGGCCGTCCTTTCCGCACCAGTTCCTTTTCGCCCCCATGCTCAAGCGAATCAGCGTACAGCACCTCACCCTGGGCATGTACCTGCACCAGTTCTGCGGCTCCTGGATGGACCATCCGTTCTGGCGCACGGGCTTCGTTCTGCAGGATCCGGCGGACCTCTCACGCATCCACGCCACGGCCATCCAGGAGGTCTGGATCGACGTCTCCAAGGGCCGCGACGTCGGCGCCGGGGTGGAAACCGTCACGCCCGAGCAGGCCGAAGCCCGGCGGGAGACGGATTTCCAGAAGTTGCAGGACATGCCGGAACTCAAGGTGGCTGCGCCACCACCGCCTTCGCCCTCCCCGGCCGCGCCCGCGCGTTCGCGGGGGACGGCGCCGACCAGCATGTCCGAGGAACTGGCGCATGCGGCGGCCCTGACCAGCCACGCCCGCCAGACGATGACCTCGATGTTCACCGAGGCACGCATGGGACGGGTGGTGGATTCGACCGAGGCACGCAGCCTCGTCGAGGAAATCTCCGACTCCGTGACGCGCAATCCGTCGGCCCTGATCAGTCTCGCGCGACTGAAGACCGCGGACGACTACACCTACATGCATTCGGTGGCCGTGTGCGCGCTCATGGTGGCCCTGGGCCGCCAGATCGGACTGGAGGGCGAGCGCCTGCGCACCGCCGGCATGGCCGGCCTCATGCACGACATCGGCAAGGCGCGCATCCCGCTGTCGGTGCTGAACAAGCCCGGCAAGCTCACCGACGACGAGTTCGACGTGATCCGCAGCCACTCCGAGCACGGCCACCGGATGCTGCTGGCCTGCGGCGGCGTGGACGAGGAGGTGCTGGACGCCTGCCTGCACCACCACGAGAAGATGGACGGCAGCGGCTACCCGCACCGGCTCGCGGGTGAGGACATCGGCCTGATCGCGCGCATGACGGCGATCTGCGACGTCTATGACGCCATCACCTCCGACCGGCCCTACAAGCGCGGCTGGGATCCGGCCGAGTCGCTGCGCCGCATGGCCGAATGGACGCACGGGCATTTCGACGCACGGCTGTTCCAGGCCTTCGTCAAGAGCATCGGCATCTATCCCGTCGGCTCGCTGGTGCGGCTCGCCTCGGGCCGCATCGGCGTGGTGATGGAGCAGTCCACCTCGCTGGTATCGCCGCGCGTGAAAGTGTTCTTCTCCACCAAATCCGACCTGCGCATCCCGCCCGAGGTGGTCGATCTCTCCTCGCCCGCCTCCGGCGACAAGATCGTCGCGCGCGAAGACCCGGACAAATGGCGCTTCCCGGACCTCGTCGATCTCTGGACCCGGCCCGGGGGCGCAGCCGGATGAGCCGGGCGCGTCCGGACCACGCGCCCCCGGCCGTCCGCACGTATGCGATGGTGGAGCGCTCCCGGCACCTGGACTTCGACATCCGCGACCAGAGCGGCCGCACGCCGCTCACGCAGCCGCACAAGCACGAGTACTTCCAGATCCAGGCCAGCCTCGAAGGGGCGACGCAGCACCACGTGGGAGGCACGGTGCGCCCCTTCACCCCGGGGACGCTGAGCTTCGTGCTGCCGCACCGCATGCACCTGGTGCCGCATCCGCCCGGCACGCGCTGGCTGGTGGTGAACTTCAGCCAGCGCTTTCTCTGGCCCGACCTGCGCGTGGACCCGCTGGACCTGGAGGACGTGCCACTGGCGCTGGCGCCCGAACTCGCGCCCTTCCAGTTCCAGGAACACCTGGACTTCACCTTCGGCGGCGCGGACTGGCAGGCCGTGCTGGCGGTGCTGGACATGCTGCAGCAGGAGAACACGGCGCGCCGGCTGGCGTCGGCGGCGCGCATCCGCGGTGGGCTGCTGGAACTGCTGGCGCGCGCCTGCCAGTGCCGGGAGGGCGAGCTGCGCGCCCTGGCCGCCAACCAGGCCCAGCGCGGCAGCCGGCGCGCGGCACTGGCCCGGGTGCTGCGCTACCTGCGCGGCGAACTGGCGGGCGAGCCCACGCTCGCGAGCGCGGCCGAGGCGGCCTGCCTCTCGCCCAACTACCTCGCCCACCTCATCAAGAAGGAAACGGGCCGCACCTTCACCGAACTGCTGACCGAACGCAGGCTGGCCCTGGCGCAGGAACTGCTGCTGGCCACCGGCGAGCGCATCGGCGAGATCGCTCGGCGCTGCGGCTTCGCGGACGAGGCGTACTTCGCGCGGCGCTTCCGCCAGTGGCACGGCCTGAGCCCGCGCGACTGGCGCACGGAGCGGCTGCGGGAACTGCAGGGCGAGGCCGCTGCCCGCGAACGCGTCCAAGTCTTGCGCTGAATCGTCCGCATGCAGCGCCCCGGCCGCTCCTACAGTGGCATGCACCGGCCCGCGAGAGGCCGCCCGCCATCCAGGACACAGGAGACAGCCCATGCAACGCAGAGATATCCTTATGAACACCACCGCCACCCTCGGCGGCGCCCTGGCCGCCGGCTGCGCCAGCGTCGCCGCCACGCCCGCCGCCCCCTCGCCCTTCACCCTGCCCGTGCCCGCCGTGCCGATCGCCGGCAGCGCCGAGGTCTTCCCGGTGCACCGCATCTACTGCATCGGCCGCAACTACGCGGCCCATGCCCGCGAGATGGGCTCGGACCCGACGCGCGAGCCTCCGTTTTTCTTCCAGAAGCCGAACGACGCGATCCAGTACGTGCCGCCCGGACAGACTGCCGACCACCCCTACCCGGCGCTGACGCGCAACTACCACTACGAAGTGGAACTGGTGGCCGCCCTGCACAGCGGCGGGCGCAACATCCCGGCCGACCAGGCCCTGCAGCACGTCTTCGGCTACGCCGTGGGCCTGGACATGACGCGGCGCGACCTGCAGGGCGACATGAAGGACCAGAAGAAGCCCTGGGAGATCGGCAAGAGCTTCGACCTCTCCGCTCCCATCGGCCCCATCCACCGCGTGGCACGGACGGGCCATTTCCCCCGCGGCGCGATCACCCTGGCGGTGAACGGCACCGTGAAGCAGCAGGCCGACCTCGACCAGATGATCTGGAGCGTGGCCGAACAGATCGCCAAGCTCTCCGAAGCCTTCGAGCTCAAGGCCGGCGACCTGATCTACAGCGGCACGCCGGAGAACGTGGGCGCGGTGGTGAGGGGGGACGTGATGGTGGCACACATCGACGGGCTGCCGGACCTGGCGTTGAAGGTGGTGTGAGCAGGCGCTTGCGGGACAGATCACATAACGACCGGACATGCATGCCAGAAAAGGACCTAATGGATTGCGTTCGGTCCGGTCCATGGACTGGCGCGGCAATGCTGCGCCGCATTGCAATCACCGTCGCCGGCCTGCTGCAGCTCGGCAGCTGGCTGTAGGTTGGTTTCGGCAGATAGGCGGGGGACCATGAGATCGGTCGCATCAGGAGGCTCTCAACGGCCTTCGAGGCCGACACGGACCGGGCAAGGCGCAGACCGCCCTCCATGGGAGAATCGGAAACTTCGCCTTTCTGACCCCTCTCCTTGGAACGGGCCCGTCCGGCCCTCAAGCCCTCCATGTCCGCCAGCCAGCCGCCCCGCGCCTTCACCCTCAGCGACTTCGATTTCTCGCTGCCCCCCGAACTCATCGCCCAGCACCCCGCGCCCGAGCGCAGCGCCTCGCGCCTGCTCGATGGCCGTGCGGATGCACCCGTGGACCGCATCTTCCGCGAGCTGCCGGACCTGCTGCAGCCAGGCGACCTGCTGGTGTTCAACGACACGCGCGTGGTCAAGGCCCGCGTGTTCGGCGAGAAGGCCAGCGGCGGCAAGGTGGAGCTGCTGATCGAGCGCGTGCTCGTGGGCCCGGGCGGCGAGCCCGGCAACGAGGTGGTCGCGCACATGAAGGTGAGCAAGAAGCCTGCCGTGGGCGCCATGCTCCACATGGCCGGGGGCCCTGCGGGCGGCGGCTTCGGCGCGACGCTGCTGGGCCGCTGGCCCGACGAGGACGGTCCCCTGTTCCGCTTCGCGCTGTCGAGCCCCGACGGCGCGGGCCCGCATGCGCTCATGGAGCGCCACGGCCACATGCCGCTGCCACCCTACATCGAGCGCCACCAGGAAGGCGGCGGCGATCCCGATGCGGCCGAGGATGCCGAACGCTACCAGACCGTGTTCGCGCGCGCGCCAGGCGCGGTGGCGGCGCCCACGGCGGCGCTGCATTTCGACGAAGGGGTGCTGGCGGCGCTGGCGGTGCGCGGCGTGGAGCGCGCGAGCGTCACGCTGCACGTGGGCGCCGGCACCTTCCAGCCCGTGAAGACCGAGAGCCTGGCGGACCACCGCATGCACAGCGAGTGGTACGAGGTGCCGCTGGCCACGCTGGCGGCGCTGGAGCGCTGCCGGCAGCGCGGCGGCCGCGTGGTGGCCGTGGGCACGACGACGGTGCGCACGCTCGAATCCTGGGCGCGCAGCGGGCAGGCCACGGGCGATACCGACATCTTCATCACGCCGGGCTTCGCCTTCCAGGTGGTGGACCTGCTGGTCACCAACTTCCACCTGCCCAAGAGCACGCTGATGATGCTCATCAGCGCCTTCACGGGCTACGACCATGCCATGGGCCTCTACCGCCACGCGATCGCTCAGCGCTACCGGTTCTTCAGCTACGGCGACGCGATGCTGCTGGCGCGTCGCTGACGCGGCACCGCCCGCACGGGAAGCCCCGGGCGGGTCCCGGAGCGGCACTCAGTACGCGACGGCGTGCCCGTCCTTGCGCGGGTCCGATCCCGCCGCATAGGTGCCGCTGTCCAGCCGCAGCACCAGCTGGGCGCCGCCGAACGCGAAGACGCCGTCGCCCGCCTCCACCGCCACCTCGTGGCCGCGCGCGCGCAAAGCCTCTGCCACGGCGGGATCGAATGTGGACTCCACGGCCACGCCGCGGCCGCCCGTCACGCGCCAGCGCGGGGCATCGGCGGCAGCCTGCGGGTTCTGTCCGTAGCGCAGCACGCGCAGCACCATCTGTACATGGCCCTGGGACTGCATCGGCCCGCCCATGACGCCGAAGGCCATGCGCGGCGCGCCGCCGGCATCCATGGCGAAGGCCGGGATGATGGTGTGCGAGGGGCGCTTGCGCGGCGCCACCTCGTTCGCGTGGCCCGCCTCGGCAGTGAAGCAGTGGCCGCGGTTCTGCAGGCTGATGCCCGTGCCCGGCACCACCACGCCCGAGCCGAAGCCCATGTAGTTGGACTGGATGAAGGAGACCATCATGCCGCTCTCGTCGGCCGCGGCGAGGTACACGGTGCCGCCCGGGCGCGGCGTGCCATGGCCGGGGTCGCCCGCGCGGGCCGGGTCGATGAGCGCGGCGCGCTCGCGCACGTAGGCGTCCGACAGCAGGTCGCGCGCGGCCACGCGCATGGCGTCCGCATCGGCGTTGTGCCGGTACAGGTCCGCCAGCGCGAGCTTCATGGCCTCGATGCTCGCGTGCACGGTGTCCACGTGGTCCACGGGCTGTGCGCCGATGCCGTGCGCATCCAGCATGCCCAGCGCCATCAGCGCCGCGATGCCCTGGCCGTTGGGCGGGATCTCGTGGATCACCGAATCACCGAAACGCCGGCTCACGGTGCCCACCCAGTCGGCCTGGTGGGCCGCGAGGTCCTCCTCGGTCATCGCGCCGCCGTTCGCGCGGGCGTGCGCCACCATCTGCCGGGCCAGCTCGCCGCGGTAGAAGTCTTCGCCTTCGGTGGCGGCGATGCGCTCCAGGGTGCGGGCATGGGCTTCGCTGCGGAAGATCTCGCCCGCGCGCGGCGTGCGGCCTCCGGGCATGAAGCATTCGGCGAACCCTGGCTGGCCGCCCAGCTTGGAGGCCCCCAGCGCCCATTGCCGGGCGATGGTGGACGAGACGGCGAAGCCGCCGCGCGCGTAATCGATGGCCGGCTGCGCGAGTTGCGCGAAAGGCAGGCGGCCGAAGCGCCGCGAGAGCGCCACCCAGCCGGAGACGGCGCCCGGCACCGTCACGGCATTCCAGCCCGTCTCCGGGATGCCTCCACGCTCGGCGAAGTAGCCGGGCGTCCAGGCGGCGGGGGCTCGCCCCGAAGCGTTCAGGCCGTGCAGCTCCTGGCCGTCCCACACGATGGCGAATGCGTCGCTGCCGATGCCGCAGCCCGTGGGCTCGACCACGGTGAGCACCATCGCTGCGGCCAGGGCTGCATCGACCGCATTGCCCCCCGCCTGCAGCATCCGCAGCCCGGCCTGGGCCGCCAGGGGCTGGGAGGTGGACACGACATTGCGGCCCATGACCGCGCTCCGGTGCGAGGCGTAGGGCAGGGTCCAATCGATGGCGCGGTCGCCGCGGGGTGCAGTCATGGTGCGTTGTCTCCTTCAGGAATGCGTTCAGGTGGAGACGGCATTCTTGCAGGTGCGCGGTCCGCACGCGCCGCCCGCCGTGGCGGCATCAGCTCCTGGCCATGCGCTGCTGCAGCTGCTCCAGCACCTTCGCGTCGAGGGGGCCCCGGTGCACGCTGTCGAGAGCGTTATTGAGCACCTCCCAGGTTCGCCCCTTTCCGCGCTGCTCTGCATTCTTGACGTGGACGGCGTCCAGGTCGTCGAATGCGATGGTGCGGCAGGCATCGGCCGTGACCGGTTGCCGTGTGTGCAGGTGCACGTAGAGCGGCGGCGCGGGCTGGCCGTTCGCGAGCGTCCCGACGTCCAGCGCTACCTCGAAGAGCGTGGCGCGGTTTCCGCTGGCACTGTCCTGCGAGCGCAGCGGCACGGGCGTGCCGACCCTCAGGCTCCGGCCCTGCGGGTCGGCCTGCATCAGGTGCTCCACGTGCTTGAGCCGGGGGTACGCGAAAGTCTTGACCCGGTCCAGTTCCACGGCATCGATCTGTGCGTGCAGCTGTCTGAGCGGCTCGATCCGCTCCTCGCGGATTTTCCGCAGGAGGTCTTTCGCCGGCGCCCCGCCGTCACCGTCCTGCGATGCCTGCAACTGCTCCAGCACGCCCTTCCAGCGGCCCGCATGGCCGAACCAGCTGTCGAGCGCCAGCCGCATCTGCCTGCCGGCTTCCAGCGGGTCGCTGTCGGCATTGCGATAGACCTGGAGAGCCGACGTGTTCTTGCGGAGCGATGCGCCCATCTCGATCACATCGTCCAGCCCGGCCACGCGGACCGCGGGAGGGCGCTTGAATGTGCCCAGGCGCTCGCGGGCCATCTGCAGCAGGGCATCGCGTGCGGGATCCTGCGCGACGGAGGAGGACGACTCGCCACTGCCCTGGTGCGCCTTCTGCCTGCGGAGCCTGGCACGCGCTTGCGGCGGGTGCCGCCGGGGCACCGCGGGAGCCGGCGTGTCCGGCACCGCTTCCATCGCCGCGTCAGACCCCGGGCTGTCGGTCTCGTTGCGAGGCGCCGCATCCGGAGCGATATGCTGGCCCAGGTAGGTGAGCCCCTGCACATGCCTGGCCGCAGCTTCCGGCAGCTTGTAGGCACCCAGCGCGTCTTCCATTTCGCCGGCGACGCGCGCGATGGAATGCAGGATGTGCGGTGCCAGCCGCAACGTCGCGGAGGACGGATCTTCGCCCTCGGAGGCGAACTGCGCGCCGGCCACCTCCACGAACGCCCGGGCGGCGCCCAGCAGCGCGTCCAGCTGGCCCTGCAGTTGCGCCACCTTCTCGGGGGGTGCGGGTGCGCGCGCGTCCAGCAGCACGTCGAGGGCGTCCAGCAGTTCTTCGTGGCCTGCGGCGCGGGTTTTCAGCGCACCGAGGGCGGCCCCGGCCGGCGTGCCGGCCAGGGCTGGCTCCATGCCGAGGCGCTGGATGCACAGCTGGACGCCATCGAGGTGCCGCTCGATGCGCTTGAGCCGCATTTCCGTGAGCCCCACCACGGCGTCCTTGAGGGCCCGGGCCATGCCCTGATCGGTCTTGAGATCCGGCCTGGCACCCAGGCGCCGGATCGAAACCGAGGCGGCGTCCATGCAGGGTTCGAGCTGCTGCAGGGTCCCGTCCAGGCCCGTCAGGTAGTCCGAGAGCTCCCGGTCGAACTCCGGAGTCATGCCCATCCGCGCCGCCTCGGCCGCGTGCATGCGCCACTTGAGCTTGCCCCCTGCATCCTTCGCATCGAAGGTGTCGATCAGCACCCCCGCCAGGTCGCCGGCCATGAACGCCTGTTTCTGCGGGAGATACCGCAGAGCTATCTGGCCCTTTTGGCTGTTGAGCTGGTAGACGTTGAGGAACGGCACGGCGTCCAGCCCGCGCCGCGCGGCCTTCAATGCGCCGGGCAGCATGCGCGCGGTGGCTTCTCGAGACACCGCCGGGTCGGACATGAGCTTCTCGAACCGTTGCAGATACACCATGACCTCGTCGACCACCCTGCCCGCGGCCGTGTCGCTCATGGCCGGTGGCGACGCACGGGTCCGTGCGGGCAGGGCAGCCCTCGGCGGCGGCCCTTGCACGCCCGCCACACCCGGGGAGCCCGCTGTCTGCGCGCGCGGGGCGATCAGCGCCGGGACACTGCCCCGGGGCGCCGGTGCACTGCCGCGCCGGGCGGCGGTGCCAGCGTCGGGGGGCTGCTGCGGTGCTGTTCCTCCGCTCCGGGTAGAGTGGCTCCGGTGGACGTTTCGTGATTGCATGGTGGGCCGCATGAACTGCATCCGCGGGGGCACACCGCGCGGGCCTGCGCGGATGCCTGCACCCGGGAAAGCTCCATGCTGCGCCAGCGCGCTATACAGCGCAGGCCGGAGACGAAGCCCCGCGCATCTGCGCGAAGCGTCCGCCGGCCGGCAAGCTCCAACGCCTCGCCGCAGCCGGTGGCAGGGAGACGAGGCGGCACGCGCTACTTCGCCGCCCGCTGCTCGCGGAACTCCCGCGCCCGGCCGAAATGCCCGCAGCCGATGAATGGCACGGGCGGCCTCAGCGCGGACAGGGGCGACGGATGGTTGGCGGTCAGCACGAGGTGGCGGCTGGTGTCGATGAGCGGCCGCTTGGACTGCGCGTGCGATCCCCAGAGCATGAAGACCGCGGGCCGGTCGCCCTCGCCCACCTTGCGGATCACCGCGTCGGTGAGCTGTTCCCAGCCCTTGCCCGCGTGGCTTGCGGGCTGGGCCTCTTCGACGGTGAGGCAAGTGTTGAGCAGCAGCACGCCGTTCTTCGCCCATTTGACGAGGCTGCCGCCCGGCTCGGGCCAGGCCGGGAACGGTGTGCCCAGGTCGCGCTGCAACTCCTTGAAGATGTTGCGCAGCGAGGGCGGCAGGGCCACGCCGGGTGCGACCGAGAAGGCCAGCCCTTCGGCCTGGCCGCGCCCGTGGTAGGGGTCCTGCCCCAGGATGACCACGCGCACCGACTCCGGCGGCGTGAGCTCCAGGGCGCGCAGCGGCCGGGGCGGAAAGATCACCGCGCCCGCCTCCAGCCGCTGGCGCAGGAAGCCCAGCAGCGCCTGCCCGCGCGCGCTCGCGAAGAAATCATCGACCAGCGGCTGCCAGCCGGGCGCCACCGGCCAGTCGGCGGGATCGGCGCCCTGCAATTGCGAAGGCGGGGCGGAGGGTTCGTGCGCGGGAGGGTTCATGGCCGGAGGATCAGGAAAACAGCTTCGCCAGCGCCGCCCCGGGCTCCTGGGCCCGCATGAAGGCCTCGCCCACGAGGAAGGCATGCACGTCGGCATCGCGCAGGGTCTTGACGTCCTGCGGCGTGAGGATGCCCGATTCCGCCACCAGCAGCCGGTCGGACGGCACCGCTTTGCGCAGCGAGACGGTGGTGTCCAGCGACACCTCGAAGGTACGCAGGTTGCGGTTGTTGATGCCCACCAGCGGCGTGCGCAGCTTCAGGGCGCGGTCCAGCTCGGCGCCGTCGTGCACCTCCACCAGCGCTGCCATGCCCAGGCTGTGGGCGATGGCCTCGAACTCGGCCATCTGCGCATCCTCCAGGCAGGCGGCGATCAGCAGGATGGCGTCGGCGCCCATCGCGCGCGATTCGTAGATCTGGTAGGCATCGACCATGAAGTCCTTGCGCAGCACCGGCAGCGCGCAGCTCGCGCGGGCCTGCTTGAGGTAGTCGGGCTGGCCCTGGAAGAACTGCCGGTCGGTCAGCACCGAGAGGCAGGCCGCGCTGACCTTGCCGTTGCCCTCGGCATAGCTCTGGGCGATGTCGGCCGGAATGAAGTTTTCGCGGATGACGCCCTTGCTGGGGCTGGCCTTCTTGATCTCGGCGATCACGGCCGCCTGGCCCGCGGCGATCTTCGCGCGCAGGGCGCCCTCGAAATCGCGCGTGAGCACGCGGCTCTCGGCATCGGCGCGCATGGCGGCCAGGGGCGTCTTCTTCTGCGCCGCCGCGATTTCCTCGCGCTTGACGGCCACGATCTTGTTCAGGATGTCACTCATGTTCCGGTGCTTTCTTCGAAGGGGGCGCCTCCCCCTCGGGGGCGCCTTTTTTCAGGATGTGGATGAAGACGCGGTGCATCACGATGCCCGCCACGATGAATAGCAGGGATACGCCGAGGGCGATCCAGGTTCCGCTGTCGCGCCACATGGGGAGGTCGCAGCCGGCTGGTGCCTCAGGCACCCGCGGCCAGGGCCCGGGTACGCGCCACCAGCTGCTCCAGCCGCGCGAGCGCCGCGCCGGAGTCGAGGGCCGCGCGGGCCCGCGCGATGCCGTCGGCCATGGTGGCGGCCACGTTCGCCGCATAGAGCGCCACGCCCGCGTTCAGGCTGACGATCTCGCGCGCGGGGCCGGGCTCGCCGCGCAGCACCGACAGCAGCATCTCGCGCGACTGCTCGGGCGTCTCCACCTTGAGGGCGCGGTTGCTGGACATCGCCAGGCCGAAGTCCTCGGGATGGATCTCGTACTCGGTGATCTCGCCGTTCTTCAGTTCGCCCACCATGGTGGCCGCGCCCAGGCTCACCTCGTCCATGCCGTCGCGGCCATAGACCACCAGCGCGTGCTCCGCGCCCAGGCGCTGCAGCGCACGCACCTGGATGCCCACGAGGTCGGGGTGGAACACGCCCATGAGGATGTTCGGTGCGCCGGCGGGGTTGGTGAGCGGCCCGAGGATGTTGAAGAGCGTGCGCACGCCCAGCTCCTTGCGCACGGGCGCCACGTTCTTCATGGCCGGATGGTGGTTGGGGGCGAACATGAAGCCGATGCCGGTGTCGGCGATGCAGCGCGCGATGGCCTCGGGCGGCAGGTCGATATGGACGCCGAGCGACTCCATCACGTCGGCGCTGCCGCTCTTGCTCGACACGCCCCGGCCGCCGTGCTTGGCGGTCTTGGCGCCCGCCGCCGCGGCCACGAACATGGCGCAGGTAGAGATGTTGAAGGTATTGGCGCCGTCGCCGCCGGTGCCCACGATGTCCACCAGGTGGGTGCTGTCGGCCACGGCCACCTTGCGGGAGAACTCACGCATCACCTGCGCCGCCGCGGTGATCTCGCCGATGGTTTCCTTCTTGACGCGCAGGCCGGTGACGATGGCCGCGGTCATCACGGGGGAGAGTTCGCCGCGCATGATCATGCGCATCAGGTGCAGCATCTCGTCGTGGAAGATTTCGCGGTGTTCGATCGTGCGCTGCAGCGCTTCCTGGGGGGTGATGGACATGCGGATAAAGCCTATTCGTGAAATCGGGGAAGTGTTCAGGCACCCGGGCGCTCGGAAAGCGCGAGCTTGATGCCGAAGCCGACGAACATCGCGCCGGCCGCGCGGTCCAGCCAGTGCATGCGCCGCTGCACCAGCGACACCCGCCGCGCCATCCAGGCGGCGGCCAGGGCCCAGCCGACGTTGACGGGAATGGCGTTGAGGTTGAAGAGCGTGCCCAGCAGCACGAAGGCGAGCGCCTTGTGCTCCGCGCCCGGGGCGATGAACTGCGGCACGAAGGCCAGGAAGAAGATGGCCACCTTGGGGTTCAGCACGTTCGTCCAGAAGCCGCCCAGGAAGACCTGGCGCAGCGGGGTGCCGGCCGGGGCGCCCGCGTCCTCCGGAAAGCCGCCCGCCGAGCGGGCCACGGCCGCCAGCCCGCCGCCCGGCCGGGCGCGCAGCATGCGCAGGCCCATCCAGACCAGGTAGGCGGCACCCACCCACTTGAGCACGGAGAATGCGGTGGCCGACGTGGCCAGCAGCGCCCCCACGCCGAGCGCCGCGGCGGCCACGTGGACGAAGCAGCCGGCCGTGATCCCGAGGCCCGCCACGATGCCCGCGCGCACGCCCGAGCGCAGGGCGTGCGTGGCGATATAGAAGACGTCGGGGCCCGGCGTGAGGTTCAGCAGCCAGCCCGCGGCGATGAACAGCAGGAGATGGTGGAAATCCGGCATCGCGCTTTCCTCCTTCGCCTACCAGCGCCGCCCGGGCTCGAAACGGTGCAGGAACGTGGTGATCGCATCGCGCGGCGGCTGCACGCCGTGCACCGCCAGGATGCGGCCCGCCGCGCCGCGGTGGTAGGTGCCGTGCAGCAGCAGGTGGTGCAGCATCTCGGCGCGAGTCATCGTGCCCGTGTCCCCGTCGGTGAAGCGGAACGCGATGCGCTCGGCGAGGCGGGCCCAATCCAGCGCCTGCACATACGCCACGAGCCAGTCGTCGCACGCCCGGACTTCGGGCACCAGCGCCTCCAGCGCGGGCGTTTCTTCGGTCTGGGTGGCCGCGGGCGCACCCTGCGCATCGCCGGCGAGGTGGGCGCGGAAGATCCGGTCCACGAGATGGGTGTGGTTCAGCAGCCGCGAGAAGGTACGGAAATCGTCCGCGGGCAGTTGGTCGCGCGAGGCGATGCCCAGCGCCAGCAGCTCACCGTTGGACCAGCGCTTGAACTCGAAGAGCGAAACCAGGGAGACGTCCATGGCGGTCACGCCTTCGCCCCGAGGAAGTTCTTCAGCATGGCATGCCCATGCTCGGTCAGGATGCTCTCGGGGTGGAACTGCACGCCTTCGATGGGCAGCTCCTTGTGGCGCACGCCCATGATCTCGCCATCGTCTGTCCAGGCCGTGACCTCCAGCACCCCGGGGCAGGACTCGCGCTCGATGGACAGCGAGTGGTAGCGGTTCACGGTGAACTGCTCCGGCAGGCCGGCGAACACGCCCTGGCCGGTGGTGGTGATCGTGCTGGTCTTGCCGTGCATCAGCTCGCGGGCCCGGATGATGCGCCCGCCGAAGGCCGCCCCGATGGACTGGTGGCCCAGGCACACGCCCAGGATGGGCAGCTTGCCCGCGAAGTGGCGGATGGCCTCCACGGAGACACCGGCCTCCGCGGGCGAGCACGGGCCGGGCGAGATGACGAGGTGGCGCGGATTGCGGGCCGCGATCTCCTCCACGGTGATCTCGTCGTTGCGGTGCACTTCCACTTCCGCGCCGAGTTCTCCGAAGTACTGGACGATGTTGTAGGTGAAGCTGTCGTAGTTGTCGATCATCAGCAGCATGGGTGCTTCCTTCTGCGGACGGGGCGGGACCCGCGGGTCCGTCGGCCCCTTCCAGGGACGGTTCCGGCACCCGGGCGCGCGGCGGGCGCAGCGCTTTCCGGGCGGACTGGGGGAGGGGGCGCCCGGCATGGGGCGCGAGGGGGTGGTCAGCGCGCAGGCTTGCGCCAGCGGAAACCGGAAAAGGTCGCCTGCCAGGGACGGGAAGGGAACGCCTGCGGACACAGCATGCGCCGCATTATCACCCGGCGGGCGGCGCGCGCCACGCCCCGGGCCCGCCAGCCATGGCGGCGGCCCGGCCGCTTCGCATCTTCTTACATGCCATCGCACGGCCGGCCTTCCGCGCCGGGCCGCCCCCGCACATTGGTAGCCGCGTTGGTCCACCGATCCACGATTCCCCCTCCGATGGTGAAAGTGCCTGGTGCACCGGTGCTTTTTTCCACGTCAACCACTAGG
Organism: Acidovorax sacchari; assembly: GCF_042847045.1. Classification (NCBI taxonomy): domain Bacteria; kingdom Pseudomonadati; phylum Pseudomonadota; class Betaproteobacteria; order Burkholderiales; family Comamonadaceae; genus Acidovorax; species Acidovorax sacchari. The sequence continues at coordinate 611,423 of NZ_AP035783.1, read as the reverse complement.
AGCCACTACCGATGAGTGCCATCAAGAAAGCCTTCCAGGCGATAGGGAAGGGAATCGAAAAAGCCGTCCATAGCGTCGGCCAGATCGCCAAGGGAATCGTCACGCTGAACCTGAAGGCCGCGGCCGAAGGTCTCAAGGGCCTGGCCGACGCCACCATGACCATGGCGCGCGGCGCCATGAACCTCATGCCGGCGGCGATGGCGGCCAACACACTGCTCGACGGCGCGCTCGACAAGGTGCTGAACAAGGTGCAAAAAACCGCGCAGAAGCTGGCCGACTCCGTCGTGGACAGCGTGGAAGGAGGCCTCTCCAACATCAAGGACGGCGTGGTCAATACGGCCAAGGCCATCGCCAAGGGCAACTTCTCCAAGGCCTTCCAGGGTCTGACGCAGCTGGCGATGGGGGTGGTGGACACGGCGTCCAACTTCGGCCCCGGCGGCGTGGCCAAGAACATGGCACGCATGGCCGTGGACGCCGCCATCGGGCTGGCCGGGCAGGAGGCCACGAAGCTCGCGGCCAAGGTGCTGGACCCGCACGGAACCTCCCGCTTCGGAGCGCTGGCCACCGACATGGTGGGCGCGGCAGTGGGCGGCGGCCTGGGCGGATCGCGTGCCGGCCGCTTCGCGGGCTGCGGCACGGGTGCCACGGGCATGCTGCAGGGCGCCAAACACGCCGTGCAGGACACGGCCCGCACGGCCGCCTTCGGCTTCGCGCAGGAACAGGTGTCCACGCTCACGCTGAAGGTGCAGATGACCCTGGACCCCGACGGCGACTCGCGCGCCGGCGAAGCAGGGGCGAACGCCTTCGACAGCGCGGCGAACGCCGCCCTCTTCCAGGCCACTGCCGGCCGCCGCCGCGCCGACGGCACGCGTGCCACGGCCGGCGAGCATTTGCGCGGCGTGCAGGGCGCCGCCACGGACGCCGCGCTCAACAGCCTGAACTTCTCGGCGCAGACCGCCGTCCAGGGCGCGATCTACGAGCAACTGTCGCCGCTGGGTGCAGGCACGGGCACGGGCCTGGGCTCGAGCCTGGGCGCCATCGGCACCGACGCCGCCGCGGGCGTGGCCGGCGCCGCGGTGAACCATGCCTTCACGGGCCGCCAGCGCGGCCTGGACGGCGCGGTGCAGCCGATGGCACCGTCCACCGCCCTGGCCGCCACCAAGGGCGCCATCCTGCTCGCCGTGGACCAGTTCGTGCAGCAGGTGATCGCACGCACCATCCTGGAAGCCATCCAGAGCGCGCTCGGCCAGCTGGACGCATCAGCGCTCAAGGGCTTCGCCTCGCTGTCGGAAGCCTCGGATACCAGCGCCCCCCCCACCGGACAGGGCCCGGCGGAAATGGCGCGCCGCGCTGCCGCGCACATCCGCCAGCAGATGGGCCTGTCCATCGAGATGGCCATCGACCAGGCCACCCGCCAGGCCACCGAGGCCATCGGACAGCGCCTGCTGCAGGGCCTGGCGGGCGGCGGCAACAACGCCCGCACCCTGGGAGGCGACCTGGCGGCCATCACCCGCAACGCGGCGATGCAGCCCATCGAGCAGGCCTCGCGCAGCGTCTTCGACGCGGTGCAGGGCGCCATCGGCGTGGCCGCGCGCCAGACCGTGGAGCAGGGCCTCGCCGACAAGCTCCCGCTGGGCGGCAGCTCCACTGCGGCAACGCTGCAGGTGCAGATCGAAGCCCAGATCAGCCACTACCAGATCCGGGCCTGACGCGGCCCGCCGCCGGGCGCGGCGGCCCTTGTTCGCCCGCCCGGCCCCCATCCACTTCCTTTGCAAAGGCACGCCAAGCCATGGACGAAACCCAACTTCCCGATGACCCCGTCGCCGCCCTGGCCGTGCGCCTGGTGGAGGCGCTGCGCGACGACCGCCTCGACGAAGCCGAGACGCTGCTCGACGAGATGAACGCCCTGAGCCCCGAAACCGAGGAGCACCTGATCTTCCCGGTGCTGATTGCCATCCAGCGCGGCTACATCACCGAGGCGCTGCAGTACCTGAACACCCTGGGCGAGGACACCGCGCCGGAGCTCAAGGCCCTGTGCCTGAACATCCTGGGCGACCCCACCTGGCATTACCACGCGCAGCAGTGCCTGGAAAGCGACGACCCGCACGTGCGCAAGGCAATGCGCCAGCTGCTGCAGATGGAACCCGAGGACGAGCCCGCGGCCCTGGCGGCCTGACCGGCGGGCCGCACCAGGGAGCACCCCATGCTGAAACTGACAGACCGCGCCGATCTCGGCGTGTTCTACGACGCCGACGCCGCACGCTATGGCGACCAGGGCTACACGGAGACCGTGACGCGCGAGCGCTTCGCGGCGTTCTACGCGGACTGCCCGTCGATCGGCTTCGAGGCCGACGGCCAACCCATCGGCGGCATCCTGTTCGACGGCGAGGAGGCACACATCGCCGTGCTGCCCTCGCACCACGGGCGCTGGGCGCTGCTGCTCAAGCCGGCCCTGGCGTGGCTTTTCGCGCTGCAGCCGGGCATCACGGTGGCGGTGGAGCGGAACAACAGCCGCTGCCTGCGCTTTCTCGACCGGCACGGCTGGCAGCGCGCCGGCGAGCGCGACGGCGACCTGCTCTACCGGCTCGAGCCCCAGGGCGGTACGCGCAAGACCGCCTACCCCTTCCGCCGCCGCGCGCGCGGCATCGTTTCTCCATCCACCGAGGTGGCACCATGCACACATCCCAGCTGACCCCGTCCCTCCAGCCATCCACCATCCCGGCAGCCTGGCGCTCCGGCGCGAACCGGCTCGTGTCCTGCGGGGGCCGGCCCGGCGTGCAACTGCGCCTGGTCTCGCTCGTGGAGCCGCCGCTGCTGCTGGACGAAGGCTTTCCCCAGGCCTCGGGCCTGTGGGTGTCCTCGCAATTGCGTTTTTCGTGCGGAATGAACTCGCTGGCGCTGCTGCACATGGCCATGCACGGCCTGCTGATCCGGCTGGAATCGATGGCCGGGGCCAGCCACGCCATGGCAGCCAACCATACGCTGCGCATGCTGGTCGAAGGGCGGCTGACGCACGTGTTCGCCAGCACCGCCGACTTCCAGCGCCTGACCGGCCATGCCGATGACGGCACGGCGCCCCTGCCCCGCCTCGTGGACATCGACGTGGAGCATGACTGGCTGGTGGTGGATGCGCAGCGGGGTTTCCACAACGCCCGGCCGGCACCCGCGCTGATCGCGGGGCTGGTGCGCCTGGCGGAGATTCCCCGGGCCGCACGGCGCCTGGACATGCTGCCGGACACGGGACCGGCCGGCCCGGGCGGCGACCGCCTGGCACTGCTGCTGGAGGCTGCGCGCGCGCTCGCGCAGCAGGACCTGGGCGACCGGGGCGCGACGCTGTCGCAGGACGCCGGCACCCTGGCATCGCGGCTCGGGGTGCGGACACTGGTGCAATGGCTGCTGTCCGACCTGCCCCTGCCGGATGCGCTGGCGCCGGTGGCCCGGCCCACGGACAAGCAGATCGCGGGCTTCCAGGGCTTCCTGCAGTAGGCGCGGCGAACAAGCCCCCTTGCGGCGGCGGCGCATGAAGGCGGACCGGTCGGTCCGCCTTTTGTTTTGCCTAGCGTTTCGCCAGTGGATACAGGTCCAGGACCTTGCGCACGTAGTCCTGGGTCTCGCGGTAGGGCGGCACGCGGTAGCCGTGGCGGATGACAGCGCCCTCGCCCGCGTTGTAGGCGGCCAGCACGAGGTCGGTGCGGCCGCCGAAGCGGTCGGCCAGGAACCGGAGGTAGCGCACGCCCACATCGACATTCACAGCGGGGCTGAGGATGTCGTCCTCGGAGGCGGCCCCGAACCGTGCGGCCGTGGCGGGCATGAGCTGCATCAGGCCCATCGCGCCCTTGGGCGACCGCGCGCGGGGGGCATAGCCGGACTCGACCTGGATGACCGCGCGCACCAGGTGGGGATCGATGGCGTGGCGCTGCGCCGCGGATTCGATGATGGGCGACAGCGCTTCCGCCCGGGGGCTGATCCCGGGCCCGCGCCGCGCGCCGCCTTCCGGCCAGCGCATGCCCGGCAGCGCGGCGCCGGCCGTGGGTGCGTAGATGTCGCGGGGCGCCGGCGCGTGGATCACACGCGCGGCGGCGATCGCCGAGGTGTCCGGCCAGCCGGGCAGCGCGACGTCGCGCGCGGGCGTCCAGGCGGCCGCGTTGCACGAACTGCCGATGGAAGGAAAGCGCTGCGCGATGTCCGCGCCCACCACGAGCAGGGCCGCCCCGCCGGGCAGCCGGCAGTCGTAGGCACCCGCCGCCATGGCCGCGCCGGCCGACAGGGCGAACACGCCGGCCAGCATGCGGCGGGCGGCCCGCATCCGGGAAGCAGGCCGCGCCATCACACCACCTCCAGCCGGCGCAGCAGCGGAGCACGCTGCGCGAGGTATCGCCGGGCGCTTTCCGCGAGCTCGGCGGCATCCAGCACGCCGTCGCGGCCCAGCGATTCCGCCACGGCGCGCGCGATGGCGTCCGGGTCGCCGCCATGGCTCTGCGCGGCGCGGATCTGCCGCAGCGCGGCGGGCGTCCATTCGGTCGCGATCCCGGAGGCTCCGCACACGAGGTGGCGCGTGCCGTCCGCGCCGCCGCGCTGCAGGACCGCGGCGTTGAAGCCCTGCACCGACGCACGGGCCGTGGCGCGCAGCGCGGCAGGCAGTGCCGGCATCACCACGCCGCTGCTGGACAGCAACAGCAGCCCTTCATGGATGGACTGCGCGGGCAGGCCACCGAGCTGCGGCCTGGCCGCCAGGTCGCCCAGGCGCACCGGCCCTTCGCTCAGCGCATCGAGCAGATCGGCGCAGACCGCCTCGCCCAGCCACTGGCCGACCAGCCGCAGGGCCGCGCACTGCGGCAGGGCGTCGCGCGGCGCGGCCAGCAGCCACTCCCGCTCCCGCATGCGCGCAGCCTGTTCGGCAGGCGCCAGCGCCTGCCCCCCGCGCACGAACAGGTCCCGGCGGAAGGCGCGGTTGAGGCCGTAGTCGCGCAGCGTTTCGCGCAGCACGGGGTCGGGGGTCGATTCCAGCAGCGCGGCCAGTTCCTCCGGCACGCAGGCGGCGTCCACCTGTTCGGCCAGCAGGGCCGGCGCGGCGAACGACAGTCCGGCCGCCTCGAATTCCGCGGCCACCTGGTGGAAGTACAGCGGGTGCGAATCCGGCCCCACGTATTCGTGCAGCGCGTAGTTCGGCCCTTCCACCTGCGCATGCCGCAGGCGCTCGGCCACCGCCGGATGGGCCTGCACATAGCCGCCCTCGCAGGCCGCGAGCCGGCCGATGAAGTCCAGCGCCCCCTGCAGCTGCCCGGCAGCGCCCGACTCCGGATCGGCCACGCGCGAGGCATGCAGGTGGAACAGCTCGCGCAGCGGCAGCAGCGGGGCCCAGCCGGGCAGCGTGTTGTAGCTCACATAGACCACGCCGCCGGGCTTGAGGCGGCGCTCGATGAACCGCACGATCGCCTGCCGCAGCGCCGGGGACACCCAGGAGTACACGCCGTGCATCACGATGCAGTCCATCATCGGCAGGTCGCGGTCGGGCAATTCCTCGAAGCCGTCCTCGAACACCTCCACGTTCGACAGCCCCGCATCGCGGGCCAGGTCCCGCGCATAGGCCACATGGGCGGGATTGAAGTCGTTGCCGAAAAAACGCATGTGCGGAAAGCTGGCCGCATGGGCGAGCAGCGAGACCCCGAAGCCCATGCCCAGTTCGAAGTAGCACAGCGGATCCTGCAGGTCGGGAGCGCGCTGCCCGCGCGATTCCAGCGCGGCGGCAATCACGCCGGGAGACAGGATTTCGTAATAGCCGTGGGTATAGACCAGTTCGTTCGCCGCGGTGCGGGGGAGTGACATCGTCGTTCCTTTCTGAGGGGGAGTGCCCGGGGCCGCGCGGCGGTCCGGGAGCGCAATCGAAGGGCATGGCCCGCGCGCGGGCGATGTCCGGCGCGCGGCAGTGCCCGCATCGCCATTGCAAACGGACACCCCGCTGGCAGCGGCCCCAGGCTCGAAGCGATGGCCCGAAAGGCGAAGGAACCTGCCGCACGGCGGGCGCTGCGGAGGGCTTCGCAAGCCGTCGCGCGGCTTCGCATCCCCGCGCACTCCGCCCGGCACCGGCTCCTAAGCTGTCCCCCACACGAAGACACCGAACGGAGCGCTCCAGTGATGCCCAAAATTTCCGCCCCCCGACTACGGCATGCAGCCACCGGCGTGACCGGCAGCGTGCTGGCCGGCGCGGTGCTCGCTCTGGGCATGGCCGGCCTGCCCGCAGCCCAGGCCTCCTCGCTGCGGCTGAGCGCCAGCCTCTCCAGCCTGCCCACGGCGGGCGCAGGCGCCGCCCTGGCGGTGCCCGCCGCGGAACTGGCCACGGCCGGCACGGACGCCGCTCGCTCCAGCACGGCCGCTGCGCCCGTCCCGGCCCAGCGCAGCAACACGCTGCAGAAGGCCCCGCCGCGCAAGCACACCCCCTACCATGCGCTGGCAGCGGCGACCTTCTCGGCAGGCGCCGTCGGCGCAGCCGCCGCCAGCGCGCCCGCTTCGGCCGCCACCGCACCCGTGGCGATACCGACCATCCCCGCCGCCCGGGCACTGGAAACGCTCACGCCTGCCTCGCGGGCTTCCGACGTCCTCAACCGCGGGCGCTTCGTGTACCGCGCGGAGAACAAGCGGCTCACGGACGTCCTGCAGGATTTCGCCGCCAGCCAGGGCATCCCCGCCGTGGTGGCGGACGGGCTGGACGGCATCGTCAACGCGAACTTCGACGCGAAGCCCCGGGAGTTCCTCGACAGCGTGGCGCGCGCCTACAACATGCTCTGGTACCACGACGGCTCGGCGCTGTATTTCTACCCGGGCAAGTCCATCCAGAGCCGCATGTTCCGCATCAAGGGATTCAGCCGCGACCAGCTCACGGCCATGCTGCAGTCCCTGGACGTGGGAGACAAGCGCTACCCCATCCGCTTCGACGCCGCCAGCAGCACGATCTATGTGTCCGGCCCGCCCCGGCACGTGGAACTCGTGAGCTCCGCGCTGGAGGCCCTGGATGCCGGTGTCACGGCCAGCGCCGAGCGCACGGTGCGCGTCTTCTCCCTGCAGTTCGCCTCTGCCAGCGACCGCTCGATGGGCGACTCCGTGGTGCCCGGCGTGGCCACCACGCTGCGCAAGCTCTACAGCAAGGATGACGGCGAAGGGCTGGCGTCCTCCAAGGTGACGAGCGCCGAGGTGATCGAGAAGATCCAGCAGCAGACGCGCCGCAAGATGAGCGCCTACGTGCCCGTGCCCGCGGCCAACCAGTTCCTGCCGCCGCTGCCGCGCGCCAACCCTTCCGAGGGCATGCGCCCGCCAGAGCCCGTGTCCCTGCCCACCGCCACCGCAGCGGACAAGGCCGAGGAAGCACCTCCCCGGTTCGAGGCCGACGAGGGCACGAACTCCGTCGTCGTGTACGGCCGGGCCGACCGGATGGACGAATACGAATCGCTGATCCGCCGCCTGGACCAGAAGCCGCAGCTCGTCGAGCTGGAGGCCACGATCATCGAAGTCAACTCCGACAGCGTGGATGCGCTGGGCGTGAACTGGTCGCTGCGCGCCGGCACGAGCAGCATCGCCACCAACCTGCCCGGCCCGAGCACCCCGGCCGCGCTCAGCACCATCGTGCTCGACGCGGGCCGCCACCTGCTGGCCAACGTGAACGCCCTGGAGGCCCAGGGCAAGGCGCGCATCCTGTCCAAGCCGTCCGTGCTGGGCGTCGCCAACCGGGCGGCGGTGATGCGCGAGAAGCGCGTGGCCACCGTGCGCGTCGCCGGGAACCTGGAGGCCAATCTCTTCCAGATCGAGGCCGGCACGCTGCTGCAGATGACGCCGCAGGTCACCGCGGTGGAAGGCAAGAACAACATCAAGCTGAGCCTCTACATCGAGGACGGCGCCTTCGAGACCAACGTGGTGGACCAGATCCCCCTGGTCAAGAAGACCGAGATCCGCACCGAGGCCCACGTCCGCGAAGGCGAGAGCCTGCTGATCGGCGGCATCACCGTCGAGTCGGAGAACACGCAGGACAACGCGGTGCCGGGCCTGTCCAAGCTGCCCGTCGTGGGCGGGGTTTTCCGCAACACGGAGCGCCTCACCCGCCGCACCGAGCGCCTGTTCCTGATCACGCCGCGCGTCCTCGCGCAAGACGCACCGACCACCGTTTCCTCGATCTCTCCGGAGGTTCGCAAGCCATGAAGCAACTTCGTATCCTGACCGGCCAGCACGCCGGGGCCCGCATAGATTTGACTCCAACGCGCCAACATATCAGCGCGGACGACACGGCGGACATCCAGCTGCTCGACTGGACCGCCGAACCGGTGGTCATCGACGCTGGAGACGACGGCATGGTCCACATCGCAACGGCATCCGCAGAGGCACAGGCCCCTGCCGTCCTGGCCGACTTCACGCCCCGGCGCTTCGGCGACGTGGTGCTGTGCGCCGGCCCCGCCGACGCCACCTGGCCTGCCGACGCGGACATCATCGCCCGGCTGGCCCCCGCCGCCGCCGTCGTGGCCGCCCCGCCCGCCGCACCCGCCAGGGTGCGGTCGATGTGGCCCCGCATCACTTCGGCCGTGGTCGGCACGGCGCTCATGACGGCAGCGCTCAGCGCCGCCGTCGCCCCCCTGAGCCAGAGCCAGGCGGAACGCAAGGCGCTGACCTCGGTGCTGCCGCCCGAGCCGCTGAGGATGCGCGTGGAGCGCGCCCTGGCGGACACCTCCGTGGCGGGCTACGAAGTGGTCCAGCAGGGAGACGGCGTGGTGGTGCGCGGCCTGCTGCGCCAGCCCTCCGATGCCGACGCGCTGCGCCAGCGCCTGGCCAGCTTCCAGGGCGACCGCATCGTGCAGTCCTTCGCTTCGGCGACGGAAGTCGCGCAGAGCATCTCCGACGCACTGGGCCAGCCCGGACTGCGCATCGCCCACCACGGCAACGGCCTGTTCACGGTCACGGGAGAGGTGGCGAACCTCACGGTCCTGAAGCAGAACGCGGCCCGTGTGGCCACCGACCTGGCACCGCTGGTGCGCGGCATCGACGTGGCCGCGACCCAGCGCCCCCCGGCCAGCCCGCCCGCCATGAGCGCGCTGATGGAAACCGACGGCCTGCAGTACATGCAGACCCGGGACGGGGTGAAGCACCTTTCGCTCACGTCCGGTTCGCGGATCGCTTCGGCCGACCAGCCGGCGTCCTTCCGATAACACACCCAAGAGACCTTTTCAGACCATGACCGCATCCATCGAATCCACCATTTTCAGCGATCTGGAGAACCTAGAGCAGGCCCTGAGCGAAGACCTCAGCGGAGACCGCGCACGCGCCATGATCCGCTACTTCGACGAAGTCGCCCGCGAAAGCAGTGCGATGCGGATCCAGGCGCAGATCGACGCCGAGCGCCAGTTGATCGGCCAGCTGGTCGATGCATTCCAGGCCTCGCAGCGCGTGATCCGCAAGATCTGGGAAACGCTGCACGGCACGACGCTGGCGGTGTGAGGGAGGCACGACCATGATCCACGCACCCCGCCCCACCGCCGCCCCGTACGCCGCCGCCGAAGCGCCGGCCGCGCCCTACCCGGTGATCTACCGCAACCTGATGAGCGTCGCCCTGCTGGGCACCGTGTACCGCGTCGGCGACGACGCGGACACGATCAGCCGGGCCGTCGAGGCCACCCTGGAGGACTCGAGCACCTACCTGCTCTACCGCAACATCGTGCTGGCCATGGCCGGACAGCGGGGCAAGGAGCGCGACCAGTTGCTGCACCACGTGGAGACCCACCCGGAAGACGGCGTGAGCAAGGTCGCCCTGGCGCTCACGCTGCTCTTCAACGGCGACCCCGCCTGGCGCCACTGGATCGACAACGTGCTGGCGACCAGCGTGGACCAGCCGGTGCGGCAGGCCGCGCAAGGGGTTCTGCATTTCCTGGGCCGGGCCACCCAGAAGCCCGTCATCCACTGACGGGCAGGCCACAAGACACGGCGCGTCGGCGTTGCCGGTGCGCCTCCCGAATGGAGACCGCAGGGTGCGGTCTCCGCTAACCGCGGTTCGTACCGCAACATTCTCTCGAGGAGTTTTCCATGTCCATTTCCGGCGCAGACGCATCGACGCAGCGTTCCATCGCTCTGCAAGAGCAAAACATGCGGAACCAGGAGGCGCTCACCGACGCCAGCACCCGCAACATGGCCAAGCAGGCCCTGCTCAACTTCCAGAAGGAAATGGCGGAAATGAACGCCAAGACCATCGGCGCCATGGGCAAGGGCCTGTCCGGCCTCGCGCCCAACTGATGTCCACGGCGCCGCGCAGGGCGTGGCGCGACATCGTCCCCTTTTTCATCCAGTCATTCTTTTTCTCAAGGAGTCCCACCATGTCCATTTCCGGCGCAGACGCATCGACGCAGCGTTCCATCGCACTGCAGGAACAAAACATGCGCAACCAGGAGGCGCTCACCGACGCCAGCACCCGCAACATGGCCAAGCAGGCCCTGCTCAACTTCCAGAAGGAAATGGCGGAAATGAACGCCAAGACCATCGGCGCCATGGGAAAAGGCCTCTCCGGTCTCGCCCCCAACTGACGCGGCATGCGCCGTGCGCAGCCGCCCTGCGGCATGCAGCGCGGCGCCACCTCGTCTCCGATTGCATCCCTTCACGTTTTTTCACCCCAAGGAGTCCCACCATGTCCATTTCCGGCGCAGACGCATCGACGCAGCGTTCCATCGCACTGCAGGAACAAAACATGCGCAACCAGGAGGCGCTCACCGACGCCAGCACCCGCAACATGGCCAAGCAGGCCCTGCTCAACTTCCAGAAGGAAATGGCGGAAATGAACGCCAAGACCATCGGCGCCATGGGCAAGGGCCTGTCCGGCCTCGCACCCAACTGATGCACGCGGTGCCCCGCGCAGTCCGAGCCGCCGATCCAGGAACGACGCATATGCCGTATGCCGTGTTCCTGGCCGTGGCCACGCTCTCCTGCGCGGCCTACGCGGTTCTGGTGCATTCCGGCACCGAAGCGGCCGCGCAGCCCGCGCTGCGCGAATCGCCGGCCACCGCCGGGCCGCCACTCGACCCGTCGGACGCACCCCAAAAACCCTCCAGGGAGACCGCTCCATGACCCCCAAAATCTCTCGACGAGAAGTGGTCGCCGGCCTGATCAATCTGGCGACGAAAGCCGTCGAATTCGAACTCACCGACGACGCCGCCGAGATCCTCCAGGGCGCGCGCATCCTGCGCCCGCGCATGGTCGAACTGGACCTGCTCGAAGGCTGGATCTGCATCCAGCGCGGCCAGGTGGATGAGTGCATCCGCCTCATGCGCAACGTGGAAGGCAGCCCCACCCACTGGGGCATGGCCAAGGCGCTGATGGCGCGCTGCCAGCGCTTCATGAAAGACCCCGCCTGGCGCGCCAATGCCGACGAGGTGCTGGCAGGCTGCACGGACCCCACCGCCCTGTACCTGGTGCAGCAATTGTTCGCACAGACCGGCGATGCCGATGGCCACACTGCCGGCCAGGACACCGCCCCACAGGAGTCCGGTGAGACGCCGGATCCGCAGGCCGCATTCCGCCCGCGCAAGTTCGCGCCCGTGGATCCGCTCACCAACCCCTTCGTATTCCAGCTGCGCGCCTGAGCCCCGCGCGCGGTGCCCCCTTCTCCCTACAGGACAACGCCATGAACGCCCTCCAGCTGCCCGTATCCCCCGCGCCGGCCATCGAATCCGGCGCCGCCCAGCCCAGCAACCTGAGCGCGCTGGCGGAGAAGTTCGCACGCCTGATGGAAGGCAAGCCCCAGGCCCCCCTGGCCGAGATGGCCCCCGACTCCACCCTGGGCAACGCGCTCATGCACCAGGATGAATCCATGCGCAAGGCGCTGCAGGACATGCACGCGCTGGCCCACGCGCAGAAGGACAACTCCATGAACGACATCGACATGACGTCCCGCCAGATCGAGCTGATGTACCGGGTGTCCGGCATGCAGTTCCAGTTCCATGCCATGGTCTATCTGGCCCAGAGCGGCAAGAGCGGCCTGCAGACGCTGATGCGCAACCAGTGAGCGGAGGCCACCATGACGCATGACACGCCTTGTCCGGCCCCGGGCTTCCCGCCGCTGCGCCGGTGGCTCGCTCCCCTCGTCCTGCTGCTGGCACTGGTCGGCTGCAAGGACGACCTCTACACCAGGCAGACCGAGGCAGACGCCAACGACATGGTGGCAGCGCTGCTCGAAAGCGGCATCGACGCAGGCAAGGCGACCTCCGACGCCGGCAAGACCTGGAACGTGCAGGTGGAAAAGAGCGACGTGGTGCGCTCGCTCGCCGTGCTTCGCTCCTACGGACTGCCGCGCGAGCGCCATGCCACCCTGGGCGAGATGTTCAAGAAGGAAGGCCTGATCTCCACCCCGACGGAGGAGCGGGTGCGCTTCATCTATGGCGTCGCCCAGCAGCTGGAGGCCACGCTGTCGCAGATCGACGGCGTGGTCACCGCGCGGGTGCAGATCGTGCTGCCCAACAACGACCCGCTCGCCTCCACCGTCAAGCCCGCGAGCGCCGCGGTGTTCATCAAGTACCGCGAGAGCGCGAACATCGCGGGGCTGACGGCGGGCATCAAGAACATGGTGGCGCGCAGCGTCGAAGGCCTGACGTACGAGAACGTCACGGTCACGCTCGTGCCGGGCATGCCCATCGGCCCCGCGCCGGAGAAGGAGGCCTCGCGCGCCGGCCTCTGGGCCGCGCTGGCCGCCGCCCTGCTGCTGGTGCTGGGCGGCGCAGCAGGATGGATCGCCTGGAAGCGGCCGGCCTGGCTGCCCGCCGGCCTGCGCCGCAAGCCGGAAGCCGCCACCGGCGAACTCGCAGCGGACGCATCCGCCCCATCCGCGGCGGCGCCCCTGCCGTCGGCCCCTGCCATGGCCAAGGGACTTGCGGGATGAGCCGCGCCCGCGACCTCGCCCGGCTGGCCTGCGAACTGCAGGCCCGCATCGATGCGCTGCCCGACCACGTCGATCCCAGCTGGCTGCGGCCCACGGACGCCGGGGCCGCCGCCGCGGCACGCAGCGATGCGCTGCCCCCTCAGGTGCAGGGCGCCCTTTCCAAGGACTGGTTCGTCCGCCGCTGCGGCCCCCTGCCATCGCTGGAGCGGCTGGAGGACGGCGGCGCACGCCTCGCGCTGCTGGACCGGACATCGCTGCTGGCGCGCCTGTGCGCGCTGGCGCTGCTGGGCCGGCCCGGCGTGCTGCGCTGCTGCGTGCAGCGCAGCGCGCGCACGGCGCTGCAGGAGGCTCTGGGTCCCGCCTTCGCTCCGCTGCGCGCGCGCGACGGCGGCGCTGCCGTGTCCCCCGAAGTGGCCGGCTGGCCACCGCTCGCATGGTCCTGGGTGGGCTACCGCGAACTGGTGCGCGCCGGCGCCTGGCCGGACCGCGCGCTGCGGCGCATGGTGCGGCTGGCCCTGCCGGCATCGCGCTCCGGCGCCCCCCGCCCCCACCTGGTGCCCCGCGCATCGGCCGCGGCGCGGGAGCGCCTGCAGGCGCTCGAAACCCTGTTCCCGGAGGGCCGCGCATGCTGATCTGGTCTTCCCCCCGAGGCGCCGGCCTGCATTCGCCGGCCGGCATTCTTCGGGCCGCTGAATTCGAAACCGCCACCACGGCCGTGGCCCTGCTGGAAGGCGCACGCACCGAAGGCGACCACCTCCTCGCACAGGCAAGGCACGAGGCGGCCGACCTGCTGGAGGCCGCGGCCACGCAGGCGCAGGCGATGCGCGACCAGGCCGCGGCGGATGCCGCAGCGCTGGTTGATCAGGCCCGCGCCGATGCGCGGCTCCTCGCGGAGCAGGCCGTGGCCGATGCATCCGAGGACGCCGCCCGCCGCTGGCATGCGGAATTCGCCGCGCTGCAGGCATCGCACGGTGCCGCCATGGCGGGCATGGAAAGGCGCCTGGCGGCCGTCGTCGCGATGGCGGTGGAACGCATGGTGCTGGCGGAGCCGAGGCAGGCGCTGCTGCAGCGGTCGATCCTGACCTTGCGCGATACCCTGGGCGACGCCCGTACCGCACGCCTGCGCGTCCATCCGGACGATGCGGACGCGGCACGCGCCGCGCTCTCGGCCATCGGCAGCGACCCCGACGCCCCGCGCGTCCAGGTGGAAGCCGATGCCGGCCTCCCGCCCGGCAGCAGCATTTTCGATGCCGATATCGGCCGCCTGGACACCAGCCTGCAGGTGCAGCTGGCCGGCCTGCGCGGCGCGCTGGAGCGCGCCGTCCGCGTGGCCGCCGAGGAGCCGGTCACCGTGGCCTATGCGAGCCGGCTGGGCGAGGACGGCGGCCACCAGGACGACAACGACGAATACCAGGACGATGGCCAGGACGAAAGCCGCCTGGACCGGGAGGATGGCGATGCATGACGTGAACGGAACCGCGCGGATCGCCCGCTGGATGGAGCGAGAGATCGCCGCCGCCCCGCTGGTGCGCCGCAGCGGCAAGGTGGCGGAGGTGATCGGCACGCTCATGCGCGTGAACGGCCTGGATGCCAAGCTGGGCGAGCTGTGCCATGTGCTGGACGAACGCGGCGGGCTGCTGCAGGCGGCCGAGGTGGTGGGCTTCGCCAACGGGCAGAGCATTCTCTCGCCCTTCGGCTCCATCCTCGGCGTGCGCGGCGGATCGCCCGTGGTGGGCCTGGGCGAGGTGCTCTCGGTGCCCGTCGGCCCCCGGCTGCTGGGCCGCGTGATCGACAGCCTGGGCCAGCCCATCGACGGCAAGGGCCCGCTGGACTGCAGCGAGACGCGGCCCGTGTTCGCACTGCCGCCCACCCCCATGGAGCGCGAGATGATCGAGCACCCCCTGCCCACGGGGGTGAAGGCCATCGACGGCCTCATCACCCTGGGCGAGGGGCAGCGCATGGGCATCTTCGCGCCGGCCGGCGTGGGCAAGAGTACGCTGATGGGCATGCTCGCGCGCGGCACGCAGTGCGACGTCAGCGTGATCGCGCTCATCGGCGAGCGGGGCCGCGAAGTGCGCGAGTTCGTCGAGTTCATCCTCGGCGAGGAAGGGATGGCGCGCTCGGTGGTGGTCTGCGCCACCTCCGACCGCTCCTCCAGCGAGCGAGCCAAGGCGGCGCACGTGGCCACGGCCGTGGCGGAGTACTACCGCGACCAGGGCCTGAAGGTGCTGCTGATGATGGATTCGCTCACCCGCTTCGCGCGGGCCCAGCGGGAGATCGGGCTGGCTGCGGGCGAACCGCCGGCGCGCCGGGGCTTTCCGCCCTCGGTGTTCGCCGAGATCCCGCGGCTGCTGGAGCGCGCCGGCATGGGCACGCGCGGCTCCATCACCGCGCTCTATACCGTGCTCTACGAGGATGAAAGCGGCAACGACCCGATCTCGGAGGAAGTGCGAGGCATCCTCGACGGGCACATGATCCTCTCGCGCAAGATCGCGGCGCGCAACCAGTACCCGGCCATCGACGTGCTGGGCAGCCTCTCGCGCGTGATGTCGCAGATCGTGCCGCGGGAGCACCAGCAGGCCGGCGGGCGCTTCCGCCAGCTCATGGCCAAGTACGAGGAGATCGAGCCGCTGGTGCAGATGGGCGAATACAAGCCCGGCAACGACCCGCTGGCCGACGAGGCCATGGAAAAGCACGAGGAGATCCGTGCCTTCCTCAACCAGTCCACGTCCGACCTCTGGGACTTCGGGCGTTCTGTCGATACGCTCTCGGACATCTCGGGCTGACAGGCCCACCGCCCGGCCGCGCACGCCGCGCACGGGCGGGGAAATCAACCCGGGGAAGCGGTTCAGGCGAAGAAGGCGGACGGCGCATGCACGCCCGCCTCCAAGCTGGGGGCCTGTGCACCCAGCCCGCCATCGCCGGCCGCATCAGGCCGCAGCAGGAACGCGACCACCTCGTCGGTACGTTCGAGAAGCAGTGCACGCAGCGCGGACTCCTCCAGTGCCAGGCGCAGCGCCTTCCAGTTGGCGCGCAACGGCGCCGTCCTCAGTGCCCGGCCCCGGCCGCCGAGAAACTCCACCACCTGGCGCAGGCGGCCAGGGGGCATGGCATCCAGCTCGCAGAACTGGAAGCGCTCCAACAGCTGGCGGGCAGGGGAAGCCGGCGCGCCGTCACCGGGATCGTGCGGGGATGCAGCCGCCATGGAGGCGCGCACGGGCGCGGACACCGCCGCCAGTGCCCGCGCGCCCCGCAGCGGCAGCCGCGCGCCGGCGGCCGGCACCGCGGTGGTGCGGAGCCGCCGGCTCCACGCACCGCGGGCACGGGGCGTGGGAGCTTCCGTCGGGGCGGGCATGGGACGGCCTGGCGCGAGGATCAGACGTTCTCCGCGCCCTGGGGCGCGGGGCGGCGGTCTTCCGCGGCACGCACGGCACCGTCGGCCTGCCAGGTGGAGCCAATGCTCTTGTAGTTGACGCCAGCCCAGACACCCAGCGCTCCATTGGTGAGCAAGGCGCTGGTTGCCGGGGGCATGTCCTTGGTGAGGAAGCCCACCAGGTCTCCGACCGAGTTGGAGCTGTCGATGATCGCGACGCGTGCGGCGACATGGTCTTTCAGGCGACCGTAGTCGTCGGGCAGGGTGCGGGGGGCCAACTGCTGCTTCGCGCCCGCCTGCCGCGCCTCCTGTTCGGTCACGGAGAACCAGTCCGAGGCCTCCAGCACGGTGTTGATGGCGGCCTTCACGCCGATCATCTTGGCCGTGGCACCGACGGCGCCCTGCAGGGAAACGCCCTCCACCGGCACGCCGCGCAGCACGTCACGCACATTCGCCGTCGTCACGCCGGCCGGCAGACCCAGGGGCGGCAACGCACTCCAGGCATAGGCGGCCGCCAGGTTGGCTCCTCCATAGAACAGCGCTGCGCCGGTCAGGTGGCTGCCGCTCACCCCGTGGGTCGGCTTGTCTATCTTGATCATGGAGAACTTGGACTGGATGCCGTCCCGCATCAGCGAATAGGCGATCACCTTGGCCTCGCTCGCGATGCTCGATGCCGCGAAGGAGTTGTCGCCATGGGCCGTGCCGTACGCCGCGAAGCCCACGTTCACCATGACCGAGGCCATCTGCAGCGAAGCGACGCGGTCCGAATGCTGCTGCTGCTCCTTGCGCAACTGGGTCTTTTCCTCCGGGGTCTTGTTCGCCCACTGCTCGGGGCTCAGCGCATGGAAGCCGCGCGCTGCCTCGTCGGGATTGCGCTTCTCACGCACCTGGCGCAGCGCCTGCAGCGACATGTTGACCACGCCCATGCCGATTTCGATGCCCAGCAGCGCACCGGCCGGCGCCTGGCGCAAACCGGCGATCAGCGCTTCCGCGGCCACCTCGCGCACCGCGGTGGTCACGCCCACGGCGATGCCCTGGTGCGTCAGATGGCCGATGGCCACCTTGGGAATGCGGAAGGCCTGGCTGCCCATGCTCCACGCCGCGGAGGCCCCGCTGCGGGCCAGGGAGACCGGGGCCATCGCCGTGCGCCCCAGGGCCGCACCGCCGCTCTGCACGACCTGTCTGGCGGCTATAGCCCGGTGGCGCAGCGCCGCGGTCGCCATCTGCCGCCAGCTTTGCTGTGCCGGCACGGCCGCGCCGTCTTCGTTGCCGGCGGGCGGGGACGACTGCCGTTCGCCCATGGCGGTACGGAAGGATTCACGGGCGGCGTCGGAGCCGTCCGCTGCAGGGTGCGCCAGCGAGCCGGAAGGGCTGAAGTCGATGTGGGGCAACTCGTCCTGCAAGGCGTCGGAGTAATGCGTTACCTCCGTCCGGAAGGAAGGATGGCTGGATCCGAGATCGGAGCGGTCCCGCAGGGGCACGCTGTCCTGCAGGGAAGACATCTCCAACAACGGATTCGCGATACGCGGAGGGGGCGGCGCGTCCGCCCGGGCGCGCCCGCCGGCGTTGCGCACCGGTGGCCCCCCTTCGTTGCCGAAGCGCTGGCTGCCGCGGGCCGCAGGGGCCTGCGAGGTGGAGACACCGGCCTGCGAACTGGAGCCCGGGTCTCCGGCAGCGGGGGTGATGGAAGACCTGGGGGTCGAGGAAAGGGGCGTCATGGCGTCACTCCTGGCGTTCGCCAGCGCCTCGCGCCGGCCGGGAAAGGGAAGAGGAAGGGGAAGAGGAAGCCCCGGAAGGGCTGGGGGCCCGGAAGCCCTGGGCGATGGCGCCCATCTGGCGCACGCCGTTGGCAAGTGCCTGCGCATCGGTCGAAGGCCAGCGGCCAACGAGCACGGGGCCGGCGGGGCCCCGGGCGAACACGACGCCGGCCTTGACGAACAGGTGCATATTGGCGAGAAGCGCGGCCTGTGCGCGATCGGGGTCGGCCAGGTAGGCGGGGCCGAGGTCCACCGACAGCAGCAGCGTTTCCTCGCTGGCATCGGGCGTCACGGCCACGGTGTGCCGCTCCAGTTCGAAGCGGCCGGTGCGCGCAGCCTCCTGCGCCTGCCCGGCGCCGGCGCCCAGCACCAGCGCGGCATCGCATACCAGGGCCTGCAGTGCCGGCGAGGCCTCGAATTCCTGCACCGGAGCAGGCGACTGTTTCGACAGGTCGAGCGGCGCGTTCATGCGGCCTCCTTGCCCGTCCGGGCAGCCTGCGCCAGCGCCTGGGCACCGGTGGACACAGCCTCGCACAGCGACAGCATGCCGTCGAAATACGCAGCCAGCGTGCGCGCGTCGGCCATGTCGGGCTCCAGGGACATCAGCAGCACCGCGTCGCCGCTGTCGTCCAGGCTGAAAGCCCACGGGGCCAGCAGGATCGCCTGCCCGTTCGCCACCAGCAGGGCCTCGCTCCAGCGGGCGCTCGAGACGCCCTCTGGGCGAGGCAACAGCGCGGAGGCCAACCAGCGGCCGTCATCGCGCTCCTGCAGCGATGCGATCGCCAGCAGGACCTCGTTGACCATCACCATGCCCTGCTCGGCGAAGGCGCGCACGGAAGCATCGTCCGCCCCCATGTGCTGCAGGGCGGCCGCCAGGCAGGCGCGGCGCGCAGGGGACAGGGGTATCCGCGGCGGCACATGCGCCTGCGCGGATTCGGTTGTTTTGGTTGCCATACTCCTCCAGATTGCTAAAAGGTCCGCCATGTCCGGGTGACCGTCGGATCAGCGCGACGCCCGCGCCGCCGCAGACCAAGCCGCCAGGCGGATCGACTGCTTGGATCCATCCTAGGAAGGCGCAGGAATGCCCGCGCCTGGCGGGCGAAGCTGCATGCGGCACCGCGAAGCCCCTGCCGCCCTTCGCCGGATCGACGCCCTCCCTCGCCAGGCCGGCGTTCTCTTCGTGTCCGGGGGGACCTGCGCGCCACCGCCCCGCCTACCCTGGGCGCCTTCGAATCCGCCTTCGCACGACGACACACCATGAACGCCTTCTCCCATGCGCCTGCCGGCCCGGATGCCGGCCCCGAGGAACACACCGTCCGCGACGTCCGAGGCCTGCTCTCGCTGTGCCGCGAGGACATGCGGGGCCTGCGCGGACTCACCCTGCGCGGCGACTTCTGCGACGACGACCTGCGCCTGCTGCCCGCCACCCTCCAGTCCCTGGAACTGTCCGACTGCACCGGGCTGACGGCACGCGGCCTGTCTTGCCTGCTCGACCTGCCGCTGGCCACCCTGGCCCTGCGGCGCATGGCCCTGCGGCCTGAAGCCCTGCACGCGCTGGTACGCCACGGCCGCCTGGCGACCCTGGAGCTGGCCCACGTGCCGCTGGATGCAGAGGGAGCGCGTGTGCTCGCGGCCGCGGGCTCGCTCGCCACGCTGCGGCTGGACCATTGCGACCTCACGCCGGAAGGGCTCGCGGCCGTGTCGTCCCTGCCGCGGCTTTCGCGCCTGCAGGCCCGCGGCAACGGACTGGGCCCTGAAGCCATGCCCGCGCTGCTGGGCCTGCGCAGCCTGGCGGAACTGGACCTGGACGGCAACCGCCTGGGGGCCGAAGGCGCCGCCGTGATCGCGCGCATGCCGGGCCTGCGGACCCTATCGGTGAGCCACAATGCGCTGGGCGACGATGGCGCACAGGCCCTGGCGGCACTGCCCGGCCTGCATACGCTGTCGGCCCAGGCCAACCAGATCGGGGCGGCAGGAGCCGCGGCCCTGGCGCGCGGTGCCGCGCTGCGCGCCCTGGACCTGCACCGCAACCGCCTGGGCGATGCCGGCGTCCGCGCCCTGGCCACAGCCCCCCGGTGGCAGCAGCTCGACCTCGCACGCAACGGCATCGGCGCAGAAGGGGCCGCCACCCTGGCCGGCCTGCCCGCGCTCACCGCCCTGGTCATCGCCCACAACCCGCTGGGCGATACCGGCGCTGGCGCCCTGGCGGCTTCGGATTCGTTGCGCTTCCTCGATGCGGGCGACTGCCAGATCGGCGATACCGGCGCCTCGGCGCTCTCGCGCTGTCCGCAGCTGGCATCGCTGGTGCTCAACAACAGCTCGGCGGAGGGCGTGCGCATCGGGGAACGCGGCGCGCTTGCACTCGCAGCCAGCCCATCGCTGGAAGAAATCGACCTGGAAGGCCATGCCGTGGGATCGGCCGGGGCCCGCGCATTCGCCGCCAACCCGCGGCTGCGTCGGCTCGGACTGGCACGCAACCAGGTCGGCAATGCGGGCGCCCACGCGCTCGCCGGCAGCGCCAGCCTGGCCAGCCTGGACCTGTGGGACAACCGCGTCACCGACCAGACGCTCCACAGCCCCTGCGCCCCCTGGCTGCGGCGCCGCGGCTCGGCACCGCGCTGGGCGGGCCGCGTGGCCGGCTGACCGCCGGGGGCGCCCGGCGCCCCGCCCTGGACGAGGAAAAGGCCCTGGCATGCCGCTCGCGCGCATGGCCAGGGCCCCGCCCGCGTCCACCGGCGGGCGGCCTGTGCCGCGCGCCGTCAGCCGCCGTCAGCCAGTATGGCTCTGGGTTCCGCAGTTCTGTGCGCCGTCCTGCGCGGCATCCGAAGGCACCCTGGCCACCTCCTTGCCGCTGTTGAACGAGGCATGGCCGGAGCAGGTACCACCGCCCTGGCCTGCCGCACCGCCGCCGGCGGGCCTGCCGCCGGACAGCATCGTGATCAGCTGCGTCAGCAGCGCCAGGATCTGCTGGAGCGAATTCCTGCCGCCCTGGCCCTGCAGCAGCTTGTCCACGCCGCCGGTATCGCCCTGCATGAAAGCGCCCAGCAGTTGCTTGACGAGCTCCGCCATGGCCTCGGCGCCACCGCCGCCGGCGGCATGGCTGCCGCCCGCAGCGCCACCACCCGCAGCCTGCAGGCCCAGGCCCAGCAGCTGCACGAACTGCTCCAGCACCTTCAGGAGGACATCGGAGCCGGCGCCGCGGTTGCCCAGCAGCTTGGCGAGCGCCTGGGGATTGCCGAGCAGCATCGCCAGGATCAGCTGGCGCACGAGATCGCTCAGATCATCGTCGTCATCCCCATGGCCGCTGCCCACGCTGCCGGAGCCACTGGCCGCGCCGTTGCCCGAGAGCGCATCCAGGTTCTTGAGGAAGTCCTTCGCGAAGGACTGGAAGCTCCCGTTTTCCGCGCCGTCGTCCAGCCGGTCGAGGGTGCGGGCATCGGAGCCCAGGGCGCGTGCCAGCTTGTTCGCGAACGCGTTCGCCCGCACGGCCGCCAGCGATTTCTCCAGCGCTTGGCCCAGGTGCTTGAGCAATTCGGCGAAACGCTGCAGCACCCCTTCCGGGCCGTTGCGCTGCCCGTCAGCGGAGCGCGTGCCGCCGGTGCCGCCGGCGCCGCAATGGCCGCCGACGCCGTTGCCACCCTGGGCGGCGCCCTGCAGGGCTTTGAGTACCTGCTCCAGCACCTGCAGCACGAGCTGGTCGATCGCCGGCTCCGCACCGCCGGCCGGCGTGGCCGCCGGCGTCTCGGTGATCCGCAGCGACGTGGATTGGGAATATGTCTGAAGAGAGACGGACATGGATGTGGATTCCTGTGAATGGATGGAAGAGGAATGGATTCCTGCGGGGCAGGACCTCGCTGCGGGCATGGCAGCTGCGCGCCCTCCCTCGGCAGCCTGCAGGCAGACATTCCGGAGGAATGTGGAAAGAAGACCGGCGCGGGAAGCGTTCAGACCGCCATGCCGCGGCCGGTCCGGGGCGTCGCCCGCGGCGACGGACCGCCCGGAGGCAGTCCGCCGTCCTGCAGGTCAGCGGGACGCTGCATGCTGCTCCTGGGGAGCGGCAGCCGGCGCAGGAGCCGGGGCGGGGGCGGGAGCCGGGGCAGGAGCCTGGGCCTGCGTGGCTTCGGGCGGCTGCGCCTTGACCGGCTCGGGCACCGGGGGCCGGGTCTTGGCCGCAGGATCGGAGTCATGCTGCGTGCCGTCGCGGGTGTCCGACTCGGTCGAGGTGGGCCGGGGTGCGGCGGTGCCGGACGGCTGGGGTGCCGGGGTCGGGGCGGGAGCAGGAGCCGGAGCGGCGGCCGGAGCCGGCGCAGCCTGGCCACCCTGCGGTGCCTGGCCGCCCTGTGCGCCACCTGCGGCCGGCGATCCACCGCCGCTGCCACCACCCTGGCCGCCTGCCTGGCCGGCGCCGTCGTCGCCGGCCTTCTTGCCGGTCAGCGCCTCGATCAGCTTCATCAGCATCTCGAGAATCTGCTTGAGCTGCTCCTGGCCTTTCTCGCCCTTGAGCATGTTGTCCACGCCGCTGGTGTTGCCCTTCGCGAAATCGTCGAGCAGTTGCTTGATCTGGTCCTCGGGGCTGCCGGCACCGTCGGCGCCCTGGGCACCACCACCCGGGCCGCCTGCACCCTGCGCGCCGCCTGCCTCCGGCGAGCCGCCGGCGGGAGCGCCGCCACCGGCACCTTGCGCGCCGCCGGCACCACCCTGGGCGCCACCCGCACCGCCCTGCGCACCGCCGGCACCACCAGCGCCCTGGGGAGCGCCGGCACCGCCGCCGCTGCCGCCACCCTGGCCGCCGTTGCCCTTCAGGGCCATTTCCAGCAGCTGGATGAATTGCTTGAGCACTTCCATCAGCTTGTCGAGCGAAGCGTCGCCCTTGCCGTCCGCACCGCCCTTGTCGCCGGCGCCATCCTTGCCCGACACGTTGTCCGCACCCTTGGAATCACCCTTGAGCAAGCGCTCGATCAATTGCTTGACCAGATCGCCGATGCTGCCCTCGGAGCCGTCTGCGCCATCGGCCCCGCCGGCGCCACCAGCGCCTTCGGCCCCGCTGGCTCCACCGGCACCGCCCGCGCCATCCGCGCCGCCGGCATTGCCCGCGCCGCTGGCACCGCCACCCGCACCGCCGCCCTGGGCGAGCGAGTCCAGGTTCTTCATGAAGTCCTTGGCGAAGTCGTTGAAGCTGCCGTTTTCCTTGCCGTCATCGAGCTTGTCCAGCGTCTTGGCGTTCGTGCCCAGCGCGTTGGCCAGCTTCTGCGCGAAATCGTTGGCCTTCTGGTCATTGAGCGACTTGTCCAGCGCTTCGCTCAGGCCCTTGAACAGTTCGGCAAAGCGCTGCAGCGCGCCTTCCGGGCCCGAACCTCCCTGGTTGCCGCCGGCACCGCCGGGACCGGACGCGGAATCGGCACCGCCGGCCGCCTTGCCGCCGTCCTTGTTGCCGAGCTTGTCCTGCAGCGCCTTGAGCACCTGCTCGATGATCAGCATCATGATTTGCTGCAGGGGATTGTCCCCGCTGCTGCTGCCCGATGCCGCGGAAGAATCGCTGGAAAGGCCCAGCGAGGAGGTTTGCATCTGCGTCTGGAGAGAAATGGCCATGGATGAACTCCTGTGAAGTGGATCAAAAAAGCAGCGGCCGCCTCGCGGCGGACGCCGTTGCCGCGGTCCTGGAAAAGCAATCGCTTCCCGGGCCGCCGCCGAGCGATGGCCGGCATGCACGGCCGGCCACCCCGAAGGCGGCCGGCGGCAGGCATGCCGGGCAACACGTCCCGACCTCCCGCTCCGGCTGCGCACTTTCCACCGCGGGCACGCAGCGCGCCGACACTCCGAACCAGGAAGGAGCGACGGCGCGCTGCGTGCACGGAAGCAGAAACCCGCACGGCAGGCATCAGGAGATCGCACTGGCACGTTAAGAGCCGGCCCCCGCAGTCCGGGAGCGCCACGCGAAGACGGCGCAGCGGATGCGAACCGTCTGCGGCAACGGACATGGCCGAGGTGGATGTCCGGAGCGAACGGAGCGTGCGCAAGGGGCCCAGGGCACCAGACGCCGGGCGCCCCGCAGGGCGTGCCGGCGCACGAAATGGAGACCGGACGACGGAGCGCTGCTATCGGCCTGCAGCGGCGCTCGCGGCGGGGACAGGAGCAGCGGCCGGCGCGGGCACCGATGGCGAAGCCCCGCCTGGAGGGCCGGAATCCGCCGGGTCACGCGGAGCGAAGATGCGCTCCAGCCGCTGCGCCACGGGCCGCAGGGTGAGTTGCTCACGCACCTGGTGGAAGAAGACCCCCACCAGCAGCACCAGCAGGAGCATGGTGGCCGCGCCCTTGATGGGCTGCGCCAGGCTGCCCGGCTCGAGCTTCTCGGCCGCCTTGCTGAGAAGCCCCATGCCCAGGTCGATCAGCATGAGCGTCATGAGCACCGGCCCCGCGATCTTGAGCACGGTCTGGGCGTAGCCGGCGACCTCGTCGGGAAAGAACCGTTCCGCCAGCACCGGCCAGCTGGGCATCATCCCCGTGAGCGGCCACCAGTCGTAGCTGTCGAACAGCAGCCCCACGAACACCATCATGCCGCCCAGCATGTAGAAGCCCACGATCGCCAGCTGCATGAGCAGGTTGCCCACCGGCGTGCTCTGCTGGCCGCTGAGCGGGTTGGTCTGCTGGATGTTGTTGTATCCCGCCTGGTTGTCGATCAGCATGCCGACGCCTTCGGCCGCCCAGAACACCACGGAGACGGCGAATCCGATCAGCATGCCGATCAGCGCCTCCTTCACCACCAGGGCGATGAAGACCAGCGGGCTGGTGGACTCGAGCAGCCCCGAGGGCTGGCCCCACGCCACGAACGCCCCCAGCAGCAGCACCGTCCCGTTGCGCACGCGCCCGAGCAGCAGCTGGTCGTTGGTCGCCGGCAGCACCAGCATGGCCGCGTAGAAGCGCGCGCAGCAGAGCGCCAGCAATCCCAGCAGCCCATGCAGGTCCCCGCCCAGCCGGACCAGCGCATATCCGTTCTGCAAATACTCTTCCATCGCGTCAGGCCTCCACCGCCCTCGATGCCCCGGATCGTGCGCCGGTGCGCCGCCCCTGCCGCGCGGTGGCCAGCATGCGGGCCACCGCGGTTTCCTCGGCCTCCTCGTCCTGCGCGTCTTCCTGCGCGCGCTCGGCGGCCGCGAGGGCCTGCTCCAGGCGCTCGCGCGTGGCCTCCAGCTGCCGCTGCGCGCGGCGCACGGCCGCGTCGCGCAGCCGCACCTGCTCGCGGGCCGCATCCAAGCGCCCCAGGGCCTGCGCCGTATGGCGCTCGGCCTCCGCGCTCTGGCCCTGCGCTTCGGACACCAGCATCTGCAGGGTGATCGCATCGTTGGCCAGGAAGCAGCTGCCCGCCGACGTGGCCGAGGCCAGCCGCTCGCGGCGCGCACGCTCCGCATCGCGCGCATGCGACTCCTCGGCCTGCGCCTGCGCAAGCGCCTCCTCTTCGCCCTTCAGCGCCTGGATGCTTTCCTGCAGGGCCGCTTCGGCCTGCTCCGTGCGGCGTGCCTTCAGGCGCACCAGCGTGCGCAGGCCTTTGATCGTGCTCACGAGTTCTCCATCGGCCGATCCACCCCGGCCTGCTGGCCAGCAGCCTGGGGCATCCCGGCCCGCCAGGCGCTGGCCGCCCCGAAGCCGTCCACCGGAATGCGAACCCCCGCGGCGCACACGCACGCGCCCGGCCGCCGCTTCGCGCTGGGCAGCACCGCTTCGCCCGGCACGGGGCCCCGCAGCCGCCCGGGTCCTAGATTGGCGCATGCCGCGCATTCCGCGCCGGATCGATGGCCCACCATGTCGGAAAAAACCGAAGAGCCCACAGCCAAGAAACTCAAGGACGCCCGCAAGAAGGGCCAGACCACCAAGAGCCAGGATCTGGTGGCCGGTGCTGTCCTGGGCGCGGCCCTGCTCGTGCTCACAGGCGCGGGGCCCATGCTCTACGACCGCGTGCGCCGCATCGTCACCACGGCGCTGGAGCAGGGCGTGCGCGTGCACAGCACGCAGGAGCTGCTGGCGCTGCTGTCCTCCATGGCGCTCGACGGCATGGCGGTGGCCTTCGGCATGGTCATCGTCTCGGTGCTGGTGGCCGTGCTGGCACTGCTGCCGCAGGTCGGCTTCATGATCACCTTCGAGCCCCTCACGCCCAAGTTCGACAGCCTGAACCCCGCCGAAGGACTCAAGAAGATGTTCAACGCGCGGTCGCTCGTCGAATTCGCCAAGTCCGTCCTCAAGGCCGTCGTCTTCGGCGCCGTGCTGTGGCACATCGTGACCGGGCTGGTGCCCCTGCTCGTGGGCTCCGTCTATCTCACGCCCGAGGCCAGCGGACAGATCGCCTGGAGCGCGCTGCTGAAACTCTTTTCGTTCGCATTCCTCGTCTTCCTGGTCATCGGCCCCCTCGACTTCGGCCTGCAGCACTGGCTCTTCATGCGGGACCAGCGCATGAGCAAGGACGACGTGAAGCGCGAGAACAAGGACAGCGAAGGCGATCCGCACCTCAAGGGCCACCTCAAGTCGCTGCGCGAGGAAATGGCGACATCGCCACCGCAGGAACGGGTCCCGGGCGCCACGGTGGTCGTCACCAACCCCACCCACTACGCCGTGGCGCTGCGCTACGAAGCCGGTGCGACCCCGCTGCCCATCGTCGTGGCCAAGGGCATGGACGAACAGGCGGCCGTCATCCGCGGGCTGGCCGCACTGCACCACATCCCGCTCATCGCCAATCCGCCGCTGGCGCGTGCCCTGCACAAGCTGCCGCTGGACCAGCCCATTCCCGAGGAACTGTTCGAAGCCGTCTCCGTCGTGCTGCGCTGGGTGGCGGAACTCGACCGGCTCGGCGGCGGCAGCCCGCGCTGACGCCCTGCTTTCCATTCCGTGCCCCGCCCCCCCAAGGATCACTCCATGGCCAAACGATTCGACTCCACCCTGGTCAATGACCTGACGATGGCCGGCTTTCTCGTCGGCGTGATCGCGCTGATGATCCTGCCGCTGCCCACGCTGCTGATCGACTCTCTGCTCGCGATCAACCTCAGCATCAGCGTGCTGCTGCTCATGACCACCCTGTTCATACCGGACGCGGTCTCCCTCTCCACCTTCCCCTCGCTGCTGCTGTTCACCACGCTGTTCCGGCTGTCGCTGAACATCGCCTCGACCAAGGCCATCCTGCTGCACGCCGACGCGGGCCACCTGATCGAGAGCTTCGGCCAGCTCGTGGTGGGCGGCAACCTCGTGGTGGGCATCGTGGTGTTCCTGGTGATCACCATCGTGCAGTTCATCGTCATCGCCAAGGGCTCGGAGCGCGTCGCCGAAGTCGGCGCACGCTTCACGCTCGATGCGCTGCCCGGCAAGCAGATGAGCATCGACGCCGACCTGCGCGCCGGCCTGCTCACCGCCGACGAGGCCAAGGCCAAACGCGCGCGGCTCAGCATGGAAAGCATGCTGCACGGCGGGATGGACGGCGCGATGAAGTTCGTGAAGGGCGACGCCATCGCGGGTCTCATCATCACGCTGGTCAACATCCTCGCGGGCATCGTCGTGGGCATCATGTACCACAGCATGACCGCCGGGGAGGCGGCCAACCGCTTCGCCGTGCTGTCCATCGGCGATGCCATGGTCTCGCAGATTCCCGCGCTCTTCATCTGTATGGCCGCCGGTATCCTGACCACCCGCGTGGCCGACGAGCACCGCAAGAAGCCCACATCCCTGGGCGAGGACATGACGGAGCAGCTCACGCGCAATACCCGCTCCATGTACCTCGCGGGCGCCCTCACCCTGGGCTTCGCGGCCATTCCGGGCTTTCCCGCCGTTCCGTTCTGCCTGCTGGCGGCGGGCCTCGTGGGCGGCGGCCAGTGGCTGTCGCGCAGCCGCAAGTCGGCCACCCCGGGCAGCGCCAAGACCCACTCCAAGCCCATTGCATCCCTGCTGCGCGAAGGCGGCAAGGGCGAGGGCACGGCCATCCAGCACCGCGCGCCCGAGTTCGCCAAGCCGCTGTCGATCCGCCTGTCCGATCCCCTCGCCCGCCTGCTCAATGCCGAGCGGCTCGACCAGGCCCTGAACAAGGAGCGCGAAGGGCTGCAGACGCGGCTGGGGCTGCCCTTCCCCGGCGCCGCGATGTGGGTCTGGGACGGTCTCGAGGACCTGCGCTTCGACATCCTCATCAACGACGTGCCCGTGGCCCAGCCCCAATTGCCCGGCGACATGCTCCTGCTGCTGGATCCGCAATCCCCCCTGGCTGCGCAGGCCCAGCGGCACGGCCCGCTGCTGGGCATGGAGGAATCGCTCTGGGTGCCCCAGGCGGCCATCCCGCCCGCCCAGCGCGCCGGTGCGTGCCTGGAGATCGAACAGGTGATCGCCCGCGAAGTGGTGGAGATGCTCCAGCGCCACGCCCACCTGTTCATGGGCGTGCAGGAAGTGCAGTGGATCATCGAGCGGGCCACGCCGGAATATCCGGGGCTGGTGGCCGAAGTGCAGAAGGTCATGCCGCTGCAGCGCATGGCCGAGGTGCTGCGCCGCCTCCTGGAAGAACAGGTGCCCATCCGCAACATCCGCAGCATCTTCGAAAGCCTCATCACCTGGGCCCCCAAGGAAAAGGACCTGCTGCTGCTCACAGAGTATGTGCGCTCCGACCTGGGACGGTACCTCGCGCACGAGGCCGGCGGCGGCCAGCGGCACATCTCGGCCATCCTGCTCGCGCCGGAAATCGAACAGGCGATCCGGGGGTGCATCAAGCCCACGCCCGCCGGCAACTACCTCGCCATGTCGCCCGACGACGCGCGCGACATCACCGACCGCATCGCGGCCGTCGCCCGCTCGTCGCCCGCCACCGGCGTGGCCCTGGTCACGTCGATGGACATCCGCCGCTACGTCAAGAAGATGATCGAAGGCCGCATCGACTGGCTGCGCGTGTACTCCTTCCAGGAACTGGGCAGCCTGATCGAGCTGCGGCCGATCGGCCGCGTCGCATAGCCTGCGCCATGGGCCGAGACCTCCCGCAACTCCGCCCGGGCCCGTCCGGCAGCCGCAGCCCGGCTGCGGAGGCCGCGTGGCGTGGGCCATCCGCGCTGCCGCATGCGGCCGGCGCCGCCCACCGGTTCCAGCGCCACCTGCTGGGCGACGCGGCGGACGACCTGCCGGAATCCGGCGGCTTCCTGCTGATGTCCGGAGGGCGTGCGCCTGCGTGCCCGGCCGAGGCGGAGAGGCCGGCCCGGTCCAGCCAGCGGGCGGCGGAAGACGGCTCGCCGGACAGCCAGGCCGCTGCGCAGGACAGCGCCGCGCCATCCACCGACACCGCGGACTTCCTGCCGGACTCCGCGCCGGACACCCCCCCTGTCGCGCCCTCTGGCACCCCGCCTGCGCCGCCTCCGCCTCCCGCTTCGCCGCCCCCGCAGGCGCCTCCCCAGGCGCGCCAGGACGGCGACACGTCACGGCACCCAAGGCAGGACTCCGGAGCGGACCAGCCGGGCCCCGCCGCACCGGCACGCCCCGCCGCGGCCGATGCGCCCGCCTGGCTGCAGGACACCGTGCAGCGCATCGCGTGGCTGTGCGCCCAGGCGGATCCGGCCTTCCAGTCCTGGTCCGTCACGGTGCCGATGGACCCCGCCGTGCTCCCGGAAAGCGAAGTCGCCCTCACCCTTTCGCCTTACGCGATGAGCCTTCGGTTCCGCACCCGGTCCTCCGAATCGGCACGGCTAATCTCCCTCCATCGCGATCCACTGCGTGCGCAGCTCGAGGCATTGGGCCCCGGACAGCGCGGCATCGACATCGATCTGGAATCTCCAACGTGAACGTCCTCGCGTCCTCATCCGCCACCACCGCCGAACTGGCCGACTGCCTGCCGACCGTGCCCGCCGGCGAGGCGCATCTGGCGCGCATCGCCTTCGACCGCCGCTTCGCCCGCTGGGCGGCCGGCCTCTGCGGACAGCCGCAAGGGCGCGTGGCAGCGGCCACGCCCGGCAACCGGCACGAAGCAGCAATGCTGGATTTCTCCTGCATGCACGGACACCTGCAGGTCTCCGTGCCCGTGTCGGCCTGGCCGGCGCTCGGGATGGCGGTCCGCCTCGCCGATGCCGCGCTGGCGCGCGAAGTGGCGGAAACCCTGCTCGCAGGCCCCCTCGCGGCCGCGGCCCCGGTGCTGCCCGGCGTCGCCCTGTCCGGCGTGGCCGTGCGCCCGGCCGTCCAGGCGCCGCTGGAATGGATATACGGCGGCCTGCGCATCGGCCTGCACGCCATCGACGGCACCGTGGCTGCCCGGCTGCAGGCCAGCCTCGCGCATTCCGCGCAGGCCGACGGCACCCCCCTGGCGGCGCTGCGCCTGCCGGGCACCGTCCGCCTCGCCACCCGCAGGCTCGCGCCCGCGGACCTCGCCACCCTGGCGGCAGGCGACGTCGTCCTGTGCGGCGCGCTCGCCGCGGGCCGGCGGCGCCTCTGCCACCTTTCCTTCGGACTGGGAACCACCATGCACATACCCGCAGAACTCGATCTGGACGACTCCGAACTCGCGCTCCATGCCGCGCCACAAGCCGATGCCTTCGCGGACCTGGACGACGGCAGCGGAGAGGCGGCCCCCGCCCGCGCCGCCGCGGAAGTCACGGAAGATGCCGGCAGCGAAGCCGCCCCCCAGGCCACACCGCTTCCCCTGGCCGAAATCGGCGGCATCCGCGTTCCCGTCGCCGTCGAGATCGACACCGCGCACATCCGCCTGGACGAACTCGCGGCGCTGGATGCCGGCTCGGTCGTTCCGCTCGCCGTCCCCGCCCGCGACGCCACCGTCCGCCTGGTCTGCCACGGCCAGGTCGTGGGCACGGGCCGCCTGGTCGTGATCGGCGAAAGCCTGGGCGTGCGCATCGCGCACATGGCGGCGGCCGGCGCAGCGGCATCGCCCACGGCAACGGACGCACCATGACGCCGCTCTCGGGACTCGATCCCATCTCGCTGGCGCTGGCGCTGATGCTGCTGGCGGTGCTGCCGTTCGCCGCCATGATCGTCACGTCCTACACCAAGGTGGTGGTGGTCCTGGGCCTGCTGCGCAACGCGCTCGGCGTGCAGCAGGTGCCTCCCAACATGGTGCTCAACGGCATCGCCATCATCATCTCCGTGTACGTCATGGCCCCGGTCGCCATGGAGGCCTCGGACCGCATGCAGATGCTGCCGCCTTCCGCGCAGAGCTCCAACACCCAGCAGATGCTCGCCGCCGCCTCGGCCGCACGCGAGCCGTTCCGCAAGTTCCTGGACAAGCATGCCGACGCCGCCGAGAAAGCGTTCTTCCTCAAATCGGCCCAGGCGCTCTGGCCCGAGGACCGCGCCCGGTCCCTGCAGGCCGATGACCTCGTCGTGCTGGCGCCGGCCTTCCTGCTCACCGAACTCACCGCCGCCTTCCGCATCGGCTTCCTGCTCTACCTGGCCTTCATCATCGTCGAACTGGTCATCGCCAACGTCCTGCTGGCCATGGGCCTGTCCCAGGTCTCCCCCACCAACGTCGCCATCCCCTTCAAGCTGCTGCTCTTCGTCGTGCTCGACGGATGGTCCCAGGTGATGCACGGGCTGGTCATGACCTACCGCTGAGTCCACGGACCACGCACGCCATGAACCACGACAACATCGTCCAGCTCACCTCCGAGGCCCTCATGCTGTGCCTGCTGCTGTCGCTGCCGGCCGTGGCCGTCGCGGCGATCGTCGGCCTGCTCGTGGCGCTGGTGCAGGCCGTCACCTCGCTGCAGGACCAGTCGATCTCGCAGGGCATCAAGCTCATCTGCGTGACGGTCACCGTCGCCGTGAGCGCGCCCTGGGTGGGCAGCACCGTGCTGCAGTTTTCACAGCGGCTTCTCACGGCAGTGTTCACGCCATGATGCAGAACCTGTTCTCGGTATTCCGGCTGAAGCAGCTGCGCACGCGCCAGCTTCAGCAACAGCAGCTGATCAAGCGGGAAAACCTGCGCGAGC
The DNA here is from genome assembly GCF_042847045.1 of Acidovorax sacchari. Lineage (NCBI taxonomy): Bacteria > Pseudomonadati > Pseudomonadota > Betaproteobacteria > Burkholderiales > Comamonadaceae > Acidovorax > Acidovorax sacchari. Next base: position 579,461 of record NZ_AP035783.1, on the reverse strand, counting down.
AACTGCATGAAGAAGCCGTGCAGGACCGCCAGCGCGCCGTGCTGCAGGGCCGCTACGGCGACTACGTCTTCAAGACGCTGGGACGTCCGCCGCCACCGCCGCCACCCCGGCACAGCCACCTGCCGGGCCAGGGCAGCGAGCACGCGCCCACCGAAGAGCGCACGCCGCTGGACTTCCTGGCCGACTTCGAACAGGCGAAGGAAACCGGCGAATCCGCGCGCAGCGAGCACAAGGGCCAGGAAGAGGAAAGCAGCCGGGAGGTGCAGGAGCGCGGCCGGGAAGGCCGCGCCGAGCACCGTCGCGACCTGGAAGAGCAGGAGCAGTACTCCCAGGACATCTTCCTGCAGCCCGGCAGCAACACGGCGCAGCAGGACACGCGCGATGGCGAATCCGGCGCCGGCGGGCAGTCCGGAGGCCACCACCAGGGCGGCGATGGCCGCGGCCATGGCGGCCAGGCGCAGGCGGGCGGCAGTGCGGCGAAGCTGCGCATGCAGGCCATGCTCGATAACCTTGAGAAGGGCATGGCCAGCGACGACCCCGTGGTGCAGGCCGACACGCTGGTGGCCGCGCTCGGCTCGATCGTCTGGGCATCGCATGGCGCCGGGCACCCGGTGCAGGCCATGCTCCTGGCCCGGATCGCCGAGCACCTGCGCCGCCAGAACGGCGGCAAACCGCTCACCACGGTCGCCGAAGTGCGCGAGGCGCTGCTGCGTGCCGGCATGGACGTCTCGAGCAAACCGTCCGACCGCTTCGCGCTCCTGCCCCTGCAGCTGCTGAACTACAGCCGGCCCCGGACCACGTCGCAACTGCTCCTGACGACGGAACGGCTGGCCGGCGGTCCCGCATGGCTTCTGCCGCGCATGCCCGAACGACCATGAGCTTCCAGCAGTACGAGCAACTCGTCACCGATCTCTGCGGTGTCATCGACCTGCCCGATGCCCAGGCCGTGCTGAACCGCGGCTGGGTGGAAGTCGAAGGCTTCGAGGTCCAGATCGCGCACTACGAGAACGACGTGGGCGCGATGTACCTGAACTTCCATTTCGGCATCGTCACGGCCGGCCGCACGCTGGCCGTCTATCGCCTCCTGCTGGAGGCCAATCTCACGGTCTATGCTCAGGACCAGGCGCAGGCCGGGATCAACCCGGACACCGGCGGCATCATCCTCATCGTGCGCGTTCCGATGACGCCCGACATCACCGGCACCTGGCTGGCCGAAACGCTCACGCACTATGCCGAGCATGGCCGCTACTGGAGCGACAACATCCTGACCTCCACCGACGAGGCCTTCCTGGGGATCTGCTCCGGCGAATACCTGTGGATCAAGGTCTGAGCCCTGCCCCTGGCGGGGCGGGCAGGCCGCCCGATCAGCTGCCCAGCGGCGGCATGGAGAACATGGCCGTCAGGGACGCCGGCATGGGTGCGGACATGGCCGCGGGCACCGCGGGCCGGACCCGGGACACCTGCATGCTGGGAGGCTGCGCGACCGGAGCGGCGGTGACTTCCTCGGTGGACGACATGAGGCGGTAACCCCGGCCGTACGCGGCCTGCACATGCAGGCTGCACCCGCACTGGCGCAGCTTCACGCGCAGCTTGTAGATGTGCTGCTCCAGCGTGCGCTTGTTGGATTCGACCGACCGTCCCCAGACCCGGGCCACGATGGTGGGGGAGGAAACCACCTGGTTGGGCCGCGAGAACAGCAGCCAGGCGAGTTCGCATTCGCGGTGGGTGAGTTCGACCACCGTGCCGCGATGGACGAAGCACTGGCGGGCCGGATCCAGTTCGCAGCCATCCACCGTGATCGACCGCGCGGTCTCCAGCGCATAGGCCTCCACGTGCCCGCGCAGCCGCGCCTTCAATTCGTCATGCCCGACGCGGGAGAGGTTGATGTAGTCCACCGCACCACATGCCAGGGCCGTGCCGAAGCCCGCCTGCAGTTCCGATCCGGCCACCAGCACGGGCACGTGGGCGGATATGCAACTGCGGATCAGGCCCAGGTCCTCGGCAAGCGTGCCGCCGCAATCCTCCAGGATGACCGCATCGGGCGGGTGCCGACGGGCCTGCATCCTGAAGGCAGCGATGCTGACCTGCAAGATGGCCTGAATGCCCCCTCGATTCAACAAATCCACAAGGAATTGGTTCACCGCCGAACGGCGCGACAGCAATGCGACTCGCATGAATTTCCCCATACGCAAACGTTTTCGTAGATCTAGTCACGACCATGACAGTCGTGTGTCCTCCACCGGGATATTCACAATTTTTGCATTTCATTGCAAATATCCGTGCGTGAGTGGCGACAGGCGCAAGCTTAGTTCATTCCAGCCGAGATAGGTGTATTGATCGTCTGTAAGACGTCGATAGAAATATGCAATTTCCTGCATGGATTTGTATCAACAGTCCCGATGGTGCTGCCGTTTGTTAATCCCCGGCGCCAACGCTGTCAAGGACCTGAGTACATATTTAATTTCGGATATCAATAACTTTCCTATATGGACCCAGGCAGCAGCGGCGTCCACCTCCCGAATGCGGCCCGGTAGCGAAAATTTCGGTTCCCCGTGCCTGGAGTGTGCAAATTTGAGGATTTGGAAAACCTAGGTGAGATTTGTCCGCGGCATGGTTCCTAGCATCGTCCTCATCCAAACCACATGGGGCGCGGCGGGGGCCGCGACGAACGACATGCTCCTTTCTCTGCTCTCTCTTTCCTGCCATCGCATCGGCCATGGAGCGCAAGCGCTCACCCAGTTGCTCCAGAACCTGCAGGTCAAGGAGGCCGCCGCGATGGGCCGCCGCCGCCTGGAGCGCGGGCAGTCCCGCGATGCGAGCCCCGTGGAAGAAGGTGCCCTGCTCGGGCGCACCCTGCTGCTGATCGGACAGGAAGAACTCGCGAGCGATGTCTTCCACCAGCAGCTCAAGGCCTACGACGCCGTCTCGCGCAGCATGGTGCGCTGGCATTCCGCGCTGGACCAGGCCTGGATGTTCCAGCACCTGCGCAAGCCCGCCCGTGCCGCCGCCTGCTGGGCGCTGGTGGCCAATGACCACGACGTCCCCGCCCCGCTGCGCGTGGAAGCCTGCTGCGGACTCGCCCTGTCGCTGCAGGCCCAGGGCCAGCACGCCTCGGCGCTGGTGGCGGCCCAGCGCGCGCAGTCGCTGTGCGAGTCGGAGGAGGCAGCGGCCTCCCTCGCGCTCCACGCCGCAGCCATCCGGCTCGAAGTCCTTTCGCGCGTGGAACTGCTGCACAGCGAGGAGCTGTCCGACCATGCCTTCGCCGAGGCCGCCCAGGAACTGGGCCGCGAGCGCCTGTCCGGCGAGGCCCTCGCCTCCGAGCTGCGCACCCTGGAATCCACACCTGGCACGCCCGCGCTGCTGCGCGCCCGCCTCGGGTACCTGGCAGGCATGCATGCCTGCGATCCGTCAGCCCGCCAGGAAGCCGTTGCCGGCTTCGGGCGCTGGCTGCGCCAGCACGGCATCTCGGGCATCGACGCGGAAGCCCGGGTCGAGGGCTGCCTCGCATTGCTGGCGGACCGCGCCATCCCTGCGGCCCGCGAAGCGATCATGCCGCTGGCCGGGGGCGAGCGCGAGATCGAACACCACCCCCTGGCCTCGGACATCCAGTACTGCCTGTCGAAGATCCACATGAGCGAAGGCCGTCTCGGCGAATCGCTGCGGCAGTACAAGCGCCATGTGGCGCAGGCCATGCGCGTGGTGCACCACGCGGCCCTGCAGCGGATGGACGCGCCCGCCGGCAACGCCCCGCAGGACACCGTGGGCCTGCGCCTGCCTCCGCGCTACCGCGCCGCCTACCGCTACATCATCGAGAACCTGCACGACCCCAACCTCTCGGTGCGCGAGATCGCCGGCCGGCTCGGCGTCACCGAGCGCGCGCTGCAACTGGCATTCCGCAACCACCTGGGCATGACCCCCGCGGAACTGATCCGGCGCGAACGCGTGCGGCGCATCGAGGGGGAGATGGAAGAGGCCAGCGCCACGGGCGGCCGCGTCCACATGCTGGACGTCGCCTCCCGCTGGGGCATCAGCAACCGCTCCACCCTGGCGAATGCCTTCAAGCTGTCGTCGATGCGGCACTGAGCGCCGCGCACGCCCCCCGGGTGGGCCGGCGGGCAGCAAGCGCGGTCAGGCCGGACCGCCGCCCGCCTTCTCGCCCGCAGCGACCATCCGGTCGAACTCGCGGTGCTCGTAGGCGATGTAGGCTTCCATCATGCCGCGGTAGATCGCCTCGATCACGTCGGGCTCGCCCCCCTCGGCCAGCGCGCGCTCGCGCACCCGCCGCACGATGAACTCGATGCGTCCTTCGTCGCGCACCTGGGAGGCCTCGCGCTTGTTGCGCGCCGCCTGGGTCATGTAGCCGCCCCGCTCCACCAGCAGCGGCACGAGGATGTCGTCGAGCGCATCGATGCGTTCGCGCACCTCCGCCATGCTGCGGCAGCTGCGGGTCTTGTCGATGGCGCGGGTCATTCCAGTCCTTCTTCGACGAGTTCGGCCGCGCGCAGCAGGGCGCGGGCCTTGTGCTCCGTTTCCTTCCATTCCAGCTCGGGGACCGAGTCCGCCACCACGCCGGCCGCGGCCTGCACGTAGAGCGTCCCGTCCTTCACGATGCCCGTTCGGATGGCGATCGCGACGTCCATGTCGCCCGCATAGCTGAGGTAGCCGCAGGCGCCGCCGTACAGCCCCCGCTTGGTCGGCTCCAGCCGGTCGATGAGCTCCATCGCATGCACCTTGGGCGCGCCGGTGAGCGTGCCGGCGGGAAAGGTCGCCTTGAGCACGTCCATGCTGGTCATGCCTTCGTTCAGCAGGCCCTCCACATTGCTCACGATGTGCATCACGTGGCTGTAGCGCTCCACCGCGAAGGCTTCCGTCACCTTCACCGTGCCGGTGCGGGCGATGCGCCCGATGTCGTTGCGCGCCAGGTCGATGAGCATCACGTGCTCGGCACGCTCCTTGGGGTCGTTCACCAGCTCGATCTCGGCCGCCTTGTCCTTCTCGGGCGTGGCGCCGCGCGGGCGCGTGCCGGCCAGCGGGCGGATGGTGATCTTCTGGCCCTCGTCCGTGCGCTCCTGGCGCACCAGGATCTCGGGGCTCGCCCCCACCACGTGGCAGTCGCCGAAATGGTAGTAGTACATGTAGGGCGAAGGATTGAGCGAGCGCAGCGCGCGGTAGAGCGACAGCGGCGACTCCGTATAGCGCTTGTGGATGCGCTGGCCCACCTGCACCTGCATGAAGTCGCCCGCGGCGATGAGTTCCTTGGCCCGCTCCACGGCCGCCAGGTAGTCGGCCTTGGCGAAGTCGCGCTGCGGCGGATGGCTCTCCGTCGGCTTGACCAGGGGGGCGGCCACCGAGTATTTGAGCTGGTCCTTCAGCTCGCGCAGGCGCTTCTTGCCGCGCGCATAGGCCTCGGGCTGCGCCGGGTCCGCATAGACGATCAGGTAGAGCTTGCCCGACAGGTTGTCGATGACGGCCACCTCCTCGCACTGCAGCAGCAGGATGTCCGGCATGCCCAGCGTGTCGGGCGGGCAGCTCGCTTCCAGCTTCTTCTCGATGTAGCGCACCGCGTCGTAGCCGAAATACCCCGCCAGGCCACCGCAGAAGCGGGGCAGGCCGGGCCGCAGCGCCACCTTGAAGCGCTTCTGGTAGGCGGCGATGAAGTCCAGGGGGTTGCCACGGTCGGTTTCCACCACCTGCCCGTCGGTCACCACTTCGGAGCGGGCCTGGTCGCCGAAACCGCTGGCGCGCAGCAGCGTGCGCGCCGGCAGGCCGATGAAGCTGTAGCGCCCGAAGCGCTCGCCGCCCACCACGGATTCCAGCAGGAAGCTGTGGCGGCCGCCGTCGCGGGCATGGGCCAGCTTGAGGTAGAGGGACAGGGGGGTTTCCAGGTCCGCGAAAGCCTCCGCGATGAGCGGAATGCGGTTGTAGCCTTCGCCGGCCAGGCTCTTGAATTCGAGTTCGGTGATCACGGGAGATCGCTCCAGATCGGCCGGCCCGCCACGGGCGGTCGTTGCGCCCGCGGCCGGTGCCGCGCCAGGTTCATTGCGTTCGGCCCCGCAGGGGCCACGGAGGACACGCCGGGACGCGGGGCCCGGGTGCGGTCAGCGGTTCGGTGCGGCAGGCTTGCGCCAGGGCCAGGCTCCCCGGCCGCTGCGACCTGTGATGACCACGTGGTGAATGAACATGGGCGCAAAGTGTAGCAAAGCGGCCTGCGCGAAAACCCTGTTGCGCCGCCTGCGTCAGGGCGCGGAAAATAAAAAGAACGATCGTGCTTTTTTTGGGAGTCGCCATGACACTTCGGCAACGCGGCCTCGCCTGGGCGCTCGCCGGGCTCATCGCCTGCGGCGCCGCGCCCGTGGGCGCGCAGACCGCCACCACCGTGGCCGGCGTGGCGTTCGAGCCGCGTGTCACGCTGGCGGACGTTCCACTGGCGCTCAACGGCGCGGGCGTGCGCTACAAGGCCGTCTTCAAGGTCTATGCGGCGGGGCTGTACCTGGAGCGCCACGCCGGCTCGCTGCAGGACGTGGTGGCGCTGCCGGGACCGAAGCGGCTGTCCATCACCATGCTGCGCGACATCGACTCGACGGAGCTGGGCAAGCTCTTCGCACGCGGCATCGAGGACAACCTGGACAAGGCGGCGTTCTCCCGCCTCGCGCCGGGCGTGCTGCGCATGGGCGAGATCTTCGCCGCGCACCGCCGGCTGGCGGCCGGCGACCGCTTCACCGTGGACTGGCTGCCCGGCACCGGCACCGTCATCACCGTGAAAGGCGTCCGGCAGGGCGAAGCTTTCCGCGAGCCCGAATTCTTCGACGCGCTGATGGGCATCTGGCTCGGGCCGCAGCCCGCGGACTGGAAGCTCAAGGACGCCCTGCTGGGCAAGGCCGGCTGAGCGCCGGACCGCCGCAGTGCGGCGTCAGCCCGCGCACAGCGCCTGCAGGCTGTCCACGTGCGCGTCCGCGTCCACCTGCCGGGCGGGCTGGCCATGGTTGTAGCCGTAGGTGACCAGCACCACGGGACAGCCGGCGGCGCGGGCCGCGCGCGCATCGTTGACGGAGTCCCCGATGGCCAGGGTCCGGGCGGGGGCCGTTCCCAGGGCCTCGCAGGCCTTGAGCAGCGGCAGTGGATCGGGCTTCTTGCGCTCGAACGCATCCCCGCCGAAGACATGGTCGAAGAAGCCGTCCAGCCCCTTGGCCCGCAGCAGGGGCACGGCGAAGGCCCCGGGCTTGTTGGTGACGCAGGCCAGCCGCAGCCCCGCGGCGCGCAGGGCCTGCAGCCCCTCGGCCACGCCCTCGTAAACGCGCGAATGGCTGCCGTTGATGGCCAGGTAATGGCGCCCGTAGGCCTCCCACGCCTGCGGGTAGTGCGCCTCCACCGCTGCTGCGCGGCGCTGCGGCTCCATCGGCTGCAGCACGTGGTCCAGCACCGAGCGCAGCAGGTGCTCCGTGCCCTTGCCCACCATGCGCTCGATCTCCGCCGCGGGAATGCCCGGCAGGGACAGGTCGCCCAGCATGCGCCGCAGCGCTTCCGCGAAATCGCCCAGGGTGTCCACCATGGTGCCGTCCAGGTCCACGATCGCCGCATCGGCGCGTGCCCGGGTCACCGGAATAATGTCTGCAATCATGGAAATGAGGTTCAGGAAATCGCACCACACGGCCCGCCTGCCATGAGGAACCGGCGGGAACCGGTTCGCCATGGGGGCATCGACCACTCGCACCGCCTGGCAGCGGACACACTGCGCGCCCTTCCACCGGTGATGCACCGGGATGCTAACCCCCCGGGTGCCTCGGATGCCCTGCGGCCCTCCGCGGATCATCGCGTGGTGCCTACTGATCCTTCTGGGCCTTCTGGATCTCCGCGGCCATGTCGTAGCTCACGCCGACCCAGCGCCTGGACAGGCGGTCGATGGTGCCGTCGGCCATCATGTCGTTGACGGCCCTGGACACCGCCTCCTTCAAGGCCGGCTGCCCCTTCGCCATCGCGGGCGCCGACAGCTGGTAGGTCTGGATCGGCCCGACTTCCTTGATGGGCAGCTTGTTCACCGTGGCGTACTTCATGCCACCGAAATGCGAACTGATGATGGCGTCGATGCGGCCGATGGCCAGGTCGTTGAACACCAGGCCGCCGTTGTCGTAGGTGACGATCTCGGATTCCTTCAGGTGAGCGCGCGACCAGGACTCGTTGCTGCTGCCGGCGGTGACACCCACCCGTTTCCCCTTCAGATCGGGCCGGTCCCTGATGTCGTTGTTGCCGTTGCGCACGAAGATGCGGAAGTCTTCCACGCCGTACGGCGCAGCGAAATCCACCTGCTTCATGCGCTCGGCCGTCGGCGTCAGATCGTTCATGACGAGGTCGTACTTGCCGGCCTTGAGACCCTCGACGAAGTTCTTGAACAGGTCGGCCACGAACTCGACGCGTGCGACGCCGATGCGCCTGGCCACCTCCTTCGCGACCTCGACGTCGTAGCCGGAAGGCTGGTTCCTGTCGTCCAGCGAACTCCAGGGAGGGCTGGCCTGGGTGTTGGCGACCCGGATCACGCCATTGGCGCGGGCGGTGGCCAGGATGTCCTGGGGCTGCGACCAGGCAGGGTGGCAGGCAGCGAGGGCCATGAGCATGGCGAGGGCATGGCGGCGTACGGCGTCAGGTTTCATGACAGTGGCTTTCGACAGGGTTGGGGCGGACGCCACGAGGCGCCGCCACCTGATTCTTGGATGCTGCCCCGCAGGCCGCAATCCGGCGCGGCCACTTGCTCCATAAGCCCAGGTTATCGCCCGTGGCCGAGCGCCCGCGACACACGCTGTCGATCCGACTCCATCTGTATGCGCATGATGCGCAGCAGCTCCTTCGCGTTTTCCGAGAGCGGCGTGCCGGGCCGGAAGACCAGCAGGCTGGTGAAGCAGGCTTCGACCGTGACGGGTTTCATGAGCAGGCCGCGCGACAGGTAATCGAGCGCCTGGATCGGATGGGCCATCCCCATGCCCACCCCTTGCAGGGCGAGTTCGCAAATCGAATTGGAATAGGGCGTCTCCAGGATCGGGCGCAATGCCTTGCCCTCAGAGCGCAGCGAAGCCTCCAGCCGCCTGCGGCACGAGTCTTCGGGGTTGAGCGCCAGGAACGGGTGGGTGGCGAGGTCGTCCGAATCGATCACCGGCTTGCGCGCCAGCGGATGCTGCGCATTCATCACGATGACCCCGGGGATCTTGAGGAACTCCGAGTTCTCGACGCCCGACACGGAGAGTTCGTCGGCCATCAGGCCGAAGTCGATCTGCCCTGATGACACATGCTGGTGGACCTGGGGCGAACTGAGTATCTGGAAAGACAGCTGGACGCGGCGGGCCTCCAGGCCGAAGGCCGCGATGGCGCGCGGCATGAAACCGGTGCCCAGGGCGGGCAAAGACGCGACCGTGAGGCGGCCGAGCCCGAAGGACTTCAAGCTCCTCACGCGGTGTTCGATCATCTCGGCGCCCATGAAGTACCGGTCCACCTCGACCATCAGGGCCAGCGCTTCCTGGGTCGGCACGAGCCGGCCCCGCACCCGGTCGAAAAGCCGAAGCTCCGAATCCGTCTCGAGCCTGCGGATCGACTGGCTGACCGCTGGCTGGGATACGCCCAGCAACGTCGCCGCCTTGCTGGTGGTCCCCGCCTGCATGACGGCTCGGAAGACGCCGATATCTCGCATTTCCATGGCTATAACCGGTACTTATCAGGTGAGTTCTGCGGGCTGTTGAGGCCGGGTTGGGGATGCTGAATACTGGGTTTCAGCGCATAACCCCATTGAATACGTTCCATGAATTCAATCAACCGAGCTAATACCGATCTGCAATTCGCGTGCCTGTCACCGCCCGTCATTCGCGCCTCCACCGTGGTGTTCGACGACTTCGAGGATTTCGTGCAGCGCAAGCGCCGCCAGCCCGACGGGTTCAGCTACGGCATCACCGGCACGCCGACCGCACGCTCGCTCGAACACAGGATCGCCGCGCTGGAAGGCGGGGCGCATTGCGTCATCGCGCCTTCCGGCCAGGCCGCCCTGATGACCACCGTGATGGGGTTCGTGCGCGGGGGTGACCATCTGCTGGTCTCCGCGGCGAGCTACGGTGCGCTCAAGACCTTCGCCGAGAAATGGCTCGCGGGCATGAATGTCGAGGTCGAGTTCTTCGACCCCGCGATCGGCGCCGAGATCGGGATGCTGATCCGCTCCAACACCCGGATGATCTGCCTCGAGGCCCCGGGCACCGTCACCATGGAAATGCACGACACGCCCGCCATCGCCAGGGTGGCGCGCAGCCGGGGCGTGCTGACCATGATGGACAACACCTGGGCCAGTCCGCTGGGATTTCGCCCGCTGGAGCACGGCATCGACTTCAGCGTCGAGGCCGCGACCAAGTTCATGGGCGGCCATTCCGACCTCCTGATGGGCAGCATCAGCATGAACGACGGGAAGCACTACGAGGTGCTGCGCGAAACCCAGAGCATCCTCGGCCAGCAGGTCAGCCCGGACGACTGCTTCCTGGTGCTGCGCGGCCTGGAAACCCTGCAGGTCCGCCTGGCGGCGCAGAGCGCGGCGACCCTCCGGATCGCGCAATGGCTGCAGGGGCAGCCCGGCGTGCACGAGGTGCTGTACCCGCCGCTGGAGTCGGACCCGGGCCACGCCATCTGGAAGCGTGACTTCAGGACCAACGGCTGCCTGTTCTCCGTGATCCTCGCCCCGGGTCCGGAAAAGGCATTCCATGCCTTCTTCGACGAGTTCAGGATTTTCGTCATCGGCGCGAGCTGGGGCGGTGTCCACAGCCTGGCGGCGTACTACCCTGCCGCCCAGCAGGCCCACCGCAAGTTCCCGCGCACCGACCAGCCGGTCGTGCGCCTGTCCATCGGGCTGGAAGACCCGGAAGCGCTGAAGGCGGACCTGGCGGCGGCGCTCGCCGCCTACAACGCCGCGCTGGCAGCCGGCTGACCCCGCGGCACACACGAACCCACGCTGGAGAATCACCCATGCTGGAACTGTTCTTGCGGGCCGCGCCCCTCCTGGAGAAGGCCGTCCTGGTCACTCTGGGGCTGGGGTTCTCGGCTTTCTTCTGCGGATGCGTGATCGGCCTGCTCGTGGCCCTGGCGCGCATCTCGCCCTACCGGCCGCTGCGCTGGTTCGCCTTCTCCTACGTCTCCATCTTCCGCGGCACGCCGCTGCTGATCCAGATCCTGCTGATCTACTTCGGCCTGCCGAGCTACGGCATCGTGATGGGGCCGCTGCCCTCGGCCCTGCTGGCCCTGAGCCTCTTCGCCGGCGCCTACCTGAGCGAGAACTTCCGCTCCGGCATCCTGGCCGTCGACAAAGGCCAGTGGGAGGCCGCCTGGTCGATGGGCATGGGCTACTGGAAAGCGCTCTTTCGCATCGTGCTGCCGCAGGCGTTCCGCGTGGCGCTGCCGCCGCTGGGCAGCCGCCTCATCGGGCTGATGAAGGACACGTCGCTGGCATCGACCGTCACCGTGATCGAACTGACGCGCGTGGCCGAGCAGATCGGCGCCGCCACCTTCCGCTACATGGAGATGTTCCTGATGGTCGGTGCGATCTACTGGTTCATCAACCAGGTACTGACCATCCTGCAAACCTGGCTGGAAAGCCGGCTGTCCCGGCGCTACGCATGAACACCACTACCACCGCCCCCATCGTCCGCGTCCGCGGACTCGCCAAGAGCTTCGGTTCGAACCAGGTGCTGAAAAGCGTGGACCTGTCCGTGAATCGCGGCGAAGTGGTGGTCATCATGGGCCCCTCCGGCTCGGGCAAGACCACCTTCATCCGGTCGCTCAACTTCCTGGAAATGCCGGACCAGGGGCACATCGAGATTTGCGCCACCGGGATCACGGCCCCGGGGACGGGCACGGACACCGCCACGCGCAAGGGCATCCAGGCGATCCGGCAGAAGACCGCCATGGTGTTCCAGTCCTTCAACCTGTTTCCGCACATGACGGTCCTGGGAAACATCATCGAGGGCCCGGTATCGGTGAAAGGTGTGCGCAAGGACGCCGCCCGCCGGCGCGGCCGGGCGCTGCTGGAGAAGGTCGGCCTGGGCCACAAGGCCGACGAGTACCCGGGGCGTCTCTCGGGCGGACAGAAGCAGCGCGTGGCGATTGCCCGGGCGCTGGCCATGGAGCCGGAGGTCATCTTCTTCGACGAACCCACGTCGGCGCTCGACCCGGAGCTGCGGGACGAAGTGCTGAAAGTCATGCGCGACCTGGCGCGCGAGGGCATGACCATGCTGGTGGTGACCCACGAAACCCGCTTCGCCCGGGACGTGGCCGACCGCATCGTCTTCATGGAAGGCGGCCATGTCCTCGAGGACACGACGCCGGCCGAGTTCTTCGGTCCGGACGCCAGCGAGCGCTGCCGGCAGTTCCTCGGCCGCATCGGGGACTGAGCGACGGGACTGCCGGGAAGCGCAGCCGTGGGGCAACGGCCACAGCGATTGTCTGGTCCGTCCGACACGGCAACCGCACCGCAGCGGCTACGCTGGCTCGACCGTTTTCGCCCCACGGCGCGGAAACTGTGACCCCACGCCGTCCGTCCGCGGCCGGCACCACCGACACATGGAGGTTCCTGATATGCCGAATCGCTTTGCCATCGCACCCCGCATCCTGTCCGCCGCCTGTCTGATCGCGGCCTGCGCCGCCGCCCAGGCCGCCCCCGCAGACGCCGCCGGCGCCCGTGAGCGCTACCAGCAGGACCGCCAGGCCTGCATGAGCGGCGCCACCCCCCAGAGCCGCGACACCTGCCTGAAGGAAGCCGGCGCTGCACTGCAGGCCGCCCGCTCCGGCCAGCTCGACGCCCAGGACGCCGCCGCGAACGGCTACGCCCGCAATGCGCTCCAGCGCTGCGAAGTGTTCAAGACCCCCGTGGACCGCGACGCCTGCGTGGCGCGCGTGCGCTCCGGCACCCAGGACGGCTCCGTGGCCGGCGGCGGCATCCTGATGGAAGCCACCACCCAGGTGCCGGCAACTCCGCAACCCGGCGCGGGCGCCATGCCCCCGCCTCCGGGAGGTGCGCCCGGCGCCATGCCCCCTCCGGGCGGCCGCCCCCATCCGCACGGCAAGCCCCATCCGCACCCGATGCCGGGCGCGCCCAAGGCCCCGCCGCCGGCTCCCATGCCCCAGCCGATGCCCCAGCAGTAAGGGTCGGCATGCCGGGCCGCACGTCCATGCGACCCGGCTGCGCAACACGCGCTCAGCCCAGCTGGGCGCGCATCGCGTCGATCACGGCGCGATAGTCGGGCTTGCCGAAGATAGCGCTGCCCGCCACGAACGTATCGGCACCGGCATCCGCCACGCGGCGGATGTTGTCCACCTTCACGCCCCCATCCACCTCCAGGCGGATGTCCTTGCCGCAGGCATCGATGCGGCGGCGCAGGGCCTCGATCTTGCGCAGCGCCGAATCGATGAAGCTCTGCCCTCCGAAACCCGGGTTCACGCTCATCACGAGGATCAGGTCGATGTCGTCGATCACCCAGTCCAGCACGTCCAGCGGCGCCGCCGGGTTGAACACGAGTCCTGCCTTGATGCCCTTGGAGGTGATCGCCTGGATGCTGCGGTGCACGTGCGCGGAGGCGTCCGGATGGAAGCTGATGTAGTCCGCTCCCGCCTCCGCGAAGGCCGCAGCCAGGGCGTCCACCGGCTGCACCATCAGGTGCACGTCGATCGGCGCGGGCCGGCCGTCGGGCGTGACGGCATGGGGCTTGAGCGCCTGGCACACCATCGGGCCGAAAGTGAGGTTGGGGACGTAGTGGTTGTCCATCACGTCGAAGTGCACCCAGTCGGCGCCGGAGGCGATGACATTCTTCACTTCCTCGCCCAGGCGGGCGAAATCGGCGGACAGGATCGAGGGGGCGATGCGGAATTGGCGGGTCATGCCCGGATTGTCGCAGCACAGGCGCGGCGGACCGCCTTCCGCAGGCCTCCTGCACCGTACCACGGCCCCCGCCGACGGAACGGCCGGGCCGCCCGGCCCCGGAAACCCTAATAATCGCGCCCATGCCGAAGTACCAGTTCCGGGCCGAAGTCCAGCCCGAATACCTCCCCGACCAGTCCGCGCCCGAGGACGGCGTCTACAGCTTCGCCTATACGGTCACCGTGACCAACACCGGCGACGTGCCAGCGCAGCTCATCGCGCGGCACTGGACGATCAGCGACGCCCGCGGCCACACCGAGGAGGTCAAGGGCCTGGGCGTGGTCGGCCAGCAGCCGCTGCTGCGCCCGGGCGAGGCGTTCCAGTACACCAGCGGATGCCGGCTGCGCACGCCCAGCGGCAGCATGCACGGCAGCTACTTCTGCGTGGCAGAGGACGGTGAGCGCTTCGATTGCGCCATCCCCCTGTTCGTGCTGGAAGCCCTTTCCGGCGGCCCCGCCGGAAGCACACCCCTGTCCGGCCGGGTGCTGCATTGACCCGGCAGACCGCGCCACAGCCCGGGACGCTGCTGGCCGACCTGGATCCGTCCGCCCCGCTGGCGCGGCGGCACCTCTGGCTCATCGAGTGCCTGGCCTGGGTGCGCGGCAACTGCCGCTCCCCCGAGGAAGCCGTCGCCCGCCTGGCGCGCCTCGTGGAAGCCGCGGAAAGCGATGCTGGCGCGCGGGCGCGGCTGCAGGCCTGGTGGAGCGCCCTGGTCGGGACGGTGGACATCACCACCCTGCTGGCCGATTTCGGGTTCGCGCCGCGCACCGCGCTCGCGAGCGAGGTGGCGGAACGGCTGCGCTACAAGCTCCTGCCCGGCAGCCCGGAGACGATCGACGCCTCCGAACTGTTCATGCTGGCATTGCCCCACGAGTTCGACGCCCAGTGGCTGGCCTTGCTGGACGAGGCGCTGCTCGCGCGGCTGCTGGCGGTGCTGGTGCCGGCCGCGGACGGTGGCGGCGCCACGCGCTGGCAGCACTCGCTGCTGGACGCCATCACCTACTGCGCGGGCCAGATCCTGTCCACCGGGTTCGCACCCGAGCTGCGGCTGCGCATGAGTGATTCCGCCCGCGACGCGCAGCCGTTCCATGCCCTGATCCGCGACGTGGAGAGCCTGCGGGTCGAGGTACTGCACCAGTTGCGCACCACCGACCGGCTGGACGAGGCCGTGCTGCGCCTGCGCGAGCGCCTGGAAGCCTGCCGCGCCGCTGCGGCCACGGTGTATTCGCATTTCGAGGACAACGGCATTTCGGTGGGCCTGGTCTTCCGCCTGCGGCAACTGCGCGAACGCATCCTGCGGGTGCGCGACCTGCTGGATTGCCTGCTGTCGCCCGAGCCGGCCGCCAGCGCCGCACGCCTCATGGCGCGGCTCGTGACCGTGGGCCGGGAGCGGCGCAGCCTGCGGGCGCTGATCGCCTCCAACTCCTCGCTGCTCGCGGCCAAGGTGGCCGAGCGCAGCGCGGAGACCGGCGAGCACTACATCACCCGCACCGGCGCCGAATACCGCGCGATGGTGGCGAAGGCGGCGGGCGGCGGCTTCGTCATGGCGTTCACCACGCTCATGAAGTTCGGCATCGTGGCGCTGGCCCTGTCGTCCTTCTGGAGCGGCTTCTGGGCCGGCATGAACTACGCGGTGAGCTTCGTGCTCGTCATGCTGCTGCACTGCACGGTCGCAACCAAGCAGCCGGCGATGACCGCGCCGGCCATGGCCGCGAAGCTCAAGGAGCTGCAGACCACCGAGGCCGTGGAGTCCTTCGTGGACGAAGTCACCCACCTGGTGCGTTCGCAGGTGGCCGCCATCCTGGGCAACGTGCTGGTGGTCTTTCCCACCGTGGCAGGCCTGACGCTCGCCATCGCCTGGGCGACCGGCAGCCCTGCCATCGACCGGGCGGAAGCGCGGCACGTGCTGCAGTCGCTGCAGCTGGCGGGGCCTTCGCTGCTGTATGCGGCCTTCACCGGGGTGCTGCTGTTCGCCTCCAGCATCATCGCGGGCTGGGCCGAGAACTGGTTCGTGCTGCACCGGCTCGATTCGGCCCTGCGCTACAACCCGCGCATCACCGGCCTGCTGGGCCGCGAGCGCGCCGTGCGCTGGGCGCGGTTCTGGCGCGAGAACCTCTCGGGCTTCGCGGCCAACGTCTCGCTGGGGTTCATGCTGGGGCTCGTGCCGGCGTTTTCCGCGTTCTTCGGCCTGGGCCTGGACGTGCGCCACGTCACGCTCTCGACCGGGCAGCTGGGCGCCGCGCTGACCTCCCTGGGTACCGCCGCCCTGCACCAACCCGCCTTCTGGTGGGCGGCCGCGACGCTGCCCTTCATCGGCGCGCTCAACGTGACGGTGAGCTTCTACCTGGCCTTCCGGCTCGCGCTGCGCGCCCACAACGTCACCCGCGTGGACCGCGCCCGGCTCACCGCCGCGCTGCGCGCGCGCCTGCGGCACGCTCCGCTGCAGTTCTTCGTGCCGCGGCGCATGGCGCCACGGGCCTGAGACCGGGGGCCGCCCGGCATACCCTTTTTCCGGGAGTGCCCGTCCTACAGCGCCCTCCCGGATCAGCAGGTACATTCGGTCGGCCCCGGCCGGGGGACGCGCGGCCTCGCCGCGCGGTTCGGGCGGGAATGCGAGGACTAGAACAAATGGATGAAATCATGGGCTTCTGGGCGCAATGGCTGCGCCCATCGGCCGGACTCCCGACGGTGCAGTGGTCCCTGCTGCTGGCCGTCGCGGCGGTCTCCGGCTATCTCTTCCAGCGCCACATCGGCCTGCCCAAGGTGGTGGGCTACACGCTCGTCGGCACCATCGCCGGGCTGCTGGGCTTCAGCGGCGCCGTCTGGCCCCTGCAGGGCATCAGCCTGTTCCTGCTGGAGCTGGGCATCGCCATCGTGCTCTTCGAGGCCGGCGGGCGCATCCCGCTGCGGTGGTTCCGGCACAACCCGATGGTGCTCGTGCAGAGCATCATCGAATCGGCGCTGGCCTATTTCGCGGTGTACTACGCCATGCTCTGGCTGGACGTGCCCCAGCGCGCCGCGGGCCCGCTGGCGCTGGTGGCCATGGCGGCATCCCCTGCCGTGCTCACGCGCGTGGTCGCGGACACCCGCGCGGCCGGCCCGGTGACGGACCGGGCCATCGTGCTGGCCACGCTCTCCACCCTGTACGCGCTCACCCTGGGCAGCGCCACCGCGGAACTGATCAACCGGCCCGCCGCACGCATCATGGACACCGTGTACCCGGTCATGGTGGTGCTCGGCGTCTCGGTCATCGTCGGCGCGGTACTGGCCCTCGTCCTGCGCATGGCCCTGCGCTTCATGAGCCCGACGAGCGAGAACACCGCCTTCCTGCTGCTCACGCTGATCGCAGCCGGCACCGCCGTGGCCGCGCACATGGGCGGCTCCGCACCGCTCGCCGCGCTGCTGGCGGGCATGCTGCTCAAGCAGCTCAACCCGCGCCCCTGGGCCTGGCCGCGCCAGCTCGGCACCGCGGCCTCGCTGCTCACCATGCTGATGTTCGTGCTGGTGTCCACCGTCGCCGCGCAGGCCGACTGGAGCGGCCCCGTCGCCGGCCTGGTGCTGGCCCTCATCGTGGCGCGCCTCGTGGCCAAGGCCCTGGGCGTGGCCCTGGGCAACGTGGGCAGCGGCGCCAGCTGGCGCCAGGCCCTGTGGGTGGGCTGCGCGATGACGCCGATGTCGTCGATCGCGCTGCTGATCGCCTCGCAGTTCGTGGTGGCATCCGCGTCCACCGGGCAGCTCATCGCGCGCGTCGCCCTGCCCACCATCCTGCTCATGGAAGTGCTCGGCGCCGTGATCGCCACGGTGGCCATCTACCGCGCCGGCGAGAGTTCGAAACCCTGGGCGCCCCAGACACGCGCCGCCAATGCAGAGCGGGAGCCGCAGCCATGAGCCTCGAAGCCTTCCACCATTCCGAGCCGCTGACGCTCGGCGTCGAGCTCGAGCTGCAGCTCGTCAACACGCACAACTACGACCTCGCGCCCTACGCCGAGGACATGCTGCGCCTCATGGCGAAGCAGCCGCTGCCCGGCAGCGTGGTGCCCGAGATGACCAACAGCATGATCGAGGTCTCGACGGGCATCTGCCATTCCGGCAGCGAAGTGCTGGGCCAGCTCTCGCAGATCCGCGACGCGCTGGTCAGGAGCGCCGACAAGCTCAACATCGCCGTGGCCGGCGGAGGCACGCACCCCTTCCAGCAATGGCACGAGCGCCGCATCTACGACAAGCCCCGCTTCCAGGAGCTGTCGCAGCTCTACGGCTACCTCTCCAAGCAGTTCACCATCTTCGGCCAGCACGTGCACATCGGCTGCCCCAGCGCCGACGAAGCGCTGCTCATGCTGCACCGCATGTCGCGCTACATCCCGCACTTCATCGCGATGTCGGCCTCCAGCCCCTACGTGCAGGGTCAGGACACGGCCTTCGATTCGGCGCGGCTCAATTCGGTGTTCGCGTTCCCGCTGTCGGGCCGTGCCCCCATGGTGCTGACCTGGAAGGACTTCGAGGCCTACTTCGAGAAGATGACGCGCACCGGCGTGGTCAAGAGCATGAAGGACTTCTACTGGGACATCCGGCCCAAGCCCGAGTTCGGCACGATCGAGATCCGCGTGTTCGACACGCCGCTCACCATCGAGCGCGCCGCCGCGCTGTCGGCCTTCGTGCAGTCGCTGGGGGCCTGGTTCCTCGCCGAGCAGCCCTTCACGCCCAGCGAGGACGACTATCTCGTCTATACCTACAACCGTTTCCAGGCGTGCCGCTTCGGCATGCAGGCGGTGTACGTCGATCCGGCCACCGGCGAGCACATGCCGCTGCGCGACCACATCCTGCAGACCATCGACCACATCGCGCGCCACGCCACGGTCACCGGGGCCTCCGGCGCGCTGCACCTGCTGCGCAGCGAGGCCGCGGCCGGCCAGAACGACGCGCGCTGGCTGCGCGACCGCCAGCGCGACGAGCAGTTGCTGGGCGAGGTGAGCCGCCAGGCCGCGCTGCGCTTCCGGGGCGAGCCCGCGTAGGGCGCCTGCCGCGGCTGCGGCCAGCGGCGCTGGCGGGCGTCAGGGCTGCTTGACCAGCTCCACCCGCCGGTTCTTCGCCTTGCCATCGTCCGTCGCGTTGTCCGCCACCGGATCCGCGGCGCCGAAACCGGCAGACGACAGGCGGGACGCATCGATGCCCTGGGCCGTGACGGCAGCGGCGACGGCCTTGGCACGGCCCTCCGACAGCGTCTTGTTGTGGGCCGCGTCGCCCGTGTTGTCGGTGTAGCCGTTGACGGCGAGCTTCAGCGACGCGTCCTGCCTGAGCAGTTGCACCACCTGTTCGATCTGCGGCTGCGAATCGGGCAGGATGTCGGTCTTGTCGGTGGCGAAGTTGACGTGCAGCGCCACCTTGCCGGCCTTGTCGATCTGCGCCTTCAGTTCGCTGGCCGGCAGCAGGCCGGCGGTGACCTGCAGGGGCTTGGTCTCGGCGATGAGCAGGCCGCCGCCGAACTCGTAGTTGCACAGGTGGATCCAGATGTCGCGGTCCGCGCGGTGGACGACGAAGACCTGCACGGCGTTGTTCCAGATGTCGCCCAGGCCGCTGTTGTAGCGCGTGATCATGTCGCGCGGCCACTGCTTCATCTTGTCGGTCACGGCCTGCGGCAGCTTGCCCTCGAAGATCTTCCTGCCGCCCATGGAGGCCACCACGGACTCGATGTTGCGCGACAGCTCCAGGTCCGAGAACGTCTTGCCCTGGGCGGCAGCGATGTGCGCCGACCAGACACGGCCTTCCACGGGTTCCAGGCGGTCGCCCGTCCAGAACGGCACCTGGTCGAAATCGATCACGTCGGGCTTGGTGCCGGTGACGTAGCCGGCCGGCAGCGCGATGTAGGGGAAGGCGCCCAGGGGCGCGGTGGATACCGGCAGGCTGGCCACATCGAAGCCCTTGCCGGAGGCCGCCTGCGCGGACTGCGAAGCGGGTGCGCTCGCGGCAGGCGCAGGCTGCGCGGAGGCGGCTGGCGGGGCAGCCGGCTCGCTGGCGGCTTTCTGTGGCGCCTCCTGCTTCCTGCAGGCCCCCAGGCCCAGGGTGAGCGCCAGAACCAGCGTCGCCGCTACTGCTTTTTGCACAGAGAACTCCTTGCCAGAAAAGAGCGCAGCAGTTTAGCGGCGGGTCCGGCCGGGCGGCAGCCTTCCCCCCCATGGTGGGGTGCCGGGTATGCTCGGCCCATGGGTGAATTCGATCTGATCGCGCGCTATTTCCACCGCCCCGTGCGCCGCGCGGCCCTGGGCGTGGGCGACGACTGCGCGCTGCTCTCGCCGGCCGCAGGCATGCAGCTCGCGGTGTCCAGCGACATGCTGGTGGAAGGCCGGCACTTCTTCGCCGATGTCTATCCCGCGCACCTGGGCCACAAGGCGCTCGCGGTGAACCTGTCGGACCTCGCGGCCTGCGGCGCACGGCCGCTGGCCTTCACGCTGGCGCTGGCGCTGCCCCGCGCCGACGAGGCCTGGCTGCAGGGCTTTTCGGAAGGCCTGCTGGCACTGGCCGACGAACATGGCTGCGAACTGGTGGGCGGGGACACCACGCAGGGCCCGCTCAACATCTGCATCACGGTGTTCGGCGAAGTGCCCGCAGGCCAGGCCCTGCTGCGCAGCGGCGCCCGGCCGGGCGACGACCTGTGGGTGAGCGGCCACCTTGGCGATGCACGGCTGGCGCTGGATGCACTGCTGGGCGAAATGCCCGTGCAGTTGCCGCCGCAGGTGCTGGCGCAGGCGCGCGAGCGGCTGGAGCGGCCCACGCCACGGGTGGCGCTGGGACAGGCATTGCGCGGCGTGGCCAGCAGCGCCATCGACGTGAGCGACGGGCTCGTGGGCGACCTGGGCCACATCCTGCAGGCGTCGGGCGTGGGCGCGCGCATCGACACCACGCTCGCCCCGCAGCTCATGGCGGCCTGCGACGGGCATGCCCCCGACCATCTGCCCTACGGCCGGGAAAACATGCTGCGCTGCGTGCTGGCCGGGGGCGACGACTACGAGCTGCTGTTCACCGCGCCCCCGGGCCGGCGCGCGCAGGTCGAGGCCGCTGCCCGCCAGGCGGGAACGCGCGCCACCTGCATCGGCGCCATCGAGGCCGGGCACGGCCTGCGGTTGCTCGATGCGCAGGGCCGGCCCATGGCCGCGCAGTACCTGGCCTTCGACCACTTCCGCTGACCGCGCATGGCGGGGGCGCTGCTAGCATTGCCCTCCCCAGTCCCAACGAGAGAGAAGGAGCGCGGATGTCCTCTGCATGCCCGGGCGCGGCCGGTTCCACGCATTCCGCGCTGTTCGCGCGCCCCGTCCCGCCGTCGCGGCGCATCGGCATGCGCGGCACGGCTGCCGCCTGCCTGTGGCTTGTGGCGGCCGGCATGGCCTGTGCGCAGGAGCGCCCCTCCGTGGTGGCATCGCGCATCACCCAGGTGACGGTGGCGCCGGGCATCGCCACGATCGAGCGCAGTGCGCGCATCGCCGCGGGCGCACGCGGGGCCACCTTCGCCTGCCTGCCCGCCAGCCTGGACCCGGACAGCCTGCAGATCAGCGCGGATGCCGGCGTGCGCGTGGGCGAATTCAAGGTCACCACCGAAGACCGCGACGTGGCGGCCGGCTGCGCGAGCCCGCTGGACGACCGCGTCCGGGCGCTCGAAGACCAGATCGCGGGTGTACAGGCCGAGATCGCGGCGCTGCGGCGCGCAGACCGGTACCTCGACCACCTGGCCGGCGGCGGTGGCTCCGACGGAGCCCCACGGGACGGCCAGGGCAGCCCGCCGGCGGCTGCTGCCACCGTGGCGCCGGCCATTCCCGCCGCCCAGATCCCGGCCACGGCCGAGGCGCTGCGCAGGACGTCGGCCGACACCCTCGTGCGCCTGCAACCGCTGCAGCGCCGCCAGGAAGCGCTGGAGCGCGACCTGAAACCGCTGCGCGCCGAACGCGACCGCACGGCGGGCGGGCCACGGGCCAGGGCGATCTCCGTGGCCGTGAACCTCGCCACCGACCGGGACGCCGGCCTGCGCCTGTCCTACCAGGTGCGCGGCCCCGGCTGGCAACCTGCCTACCGCGCGCGGCTGGACACCGCCACGGGGGCGGTGGTGCTCGAGCGGCTGGCCATCGTCGCGCAGCGCAGCGGCGAAGACTGGAACGACGTGCGGCTCGCGCTCACCACCCAGGCCCCCGCGCGCGCCACCGCGGGGCCGCGGCCCGGCACCTGGACGGTGGACGTGGCGCAGCCGCCGGAGCCGCAGAGCCGGCTCGCACGGCTGCCGGCGCCGGCAGCGCCGGTAGCGCCCGCGCCGGCCTCCATGGCGGAATCCGCCGACGCCGCGGAAGAACCCCTGCCCCGCTTCGACGTCACGGCCCTGGCCGGCAGCTACGCGACGCGCTTCGAGGTGCCGCAGCGCCTGAGCGTGCCCGCGAGCGGGCAGCGCACCACGCTGCTGCTGGGCACGCACGACGCCGCGGCCCGCCTCGTCACGCGCACCGTGCCCGCGCAGCGCGAAACCGCCTACCTGGTGGCGGAGATCGCGCCGCCCGCCGGCCCCTGGCCGGCTGGAACCGTCGGCCTGTACCGCGATGGCGCCTTCGTGGGCCAGGGCCGGCTGGACTTCGCCTCGGCCACGGATGCGGGCAGCCCCGGCGGGCGCACGGTGCCGCTGTGGTTCGGCCCGGACGACCTCGTGCGCGTGCAGGCCGAGGCGCCCCGCACCACGACCGGCACCGCAGGTTTCACGGGCGCCACCGTGGAGCGCCGCACCCAGCTCGCCTACCGCATCGAGAACCGCCACACCACCCCGATCACGCTCCAGGTGATCGACACCGCCCCCGTGTCGCGCAACGCCAAGATCGAGGTCGAGTCCCGCTATGCGCCGCCACCGCTCACCACCGCCTGGGAAGGCACGGCCGGTACCGTCGCCTGGCAGCAGCCCCTGGCGCCCGGCGCCGAGGCGCGCTTCACGGCGGAACACGTGGTGCGCCATGGCAAGGACGTGGAACTGAACGAGAGCCGCCGATGAACGCATTGCCTCCCCTGCCCGCAGCCGGCGCGGCTGCCCCCCCCCGCAGGGCCAGCGCCGCCTTCATGCGGTCCCACCCGGCGCACTGGATCGCCCTGGGCTTCGGCGCAGGCCTCTCGCCACGCGCGCCCGGCACCGTGGGCACGGCCTGGGCGTGGCTGGCCTACCTGGTGCTGCAGCATTGGCTGTCCCCCCTGCAGATCGGCGGCCTCATCCTGGCCGGCACGCTCGTGGGCTGGTGGGCCTGCACCACCACCGCCCGCCACCTGGGCGTGGCCGACCCGGGGTGCGTGGTGTGGGACGAGATCGTGGCGTTCTGGTGCGTGCTCTGGCTGGCGATGCCCATGGGCTTCTGGGGACAGTGCGCAGCGTTCGCGCTGTTCCGCTTCTTCGATGCCGCCAAACCCGGGCCCGTGGCCTGGGCGGACCAGCTGTTCAAGGGCTTCGGCTGGCGCGGCGGCTGGGGCATCCTCTTCGACGACTTCGTGGCCGCCTTCTGCACGCTGTTCGCCATCGCGCTCGGGAGGGTGCTGTGGTGAGCACCGACATCGCCTTCCTCGCGCAGGCACTCGCGGAACGCGGCTGGATGATGGCCACGGCCGAAAGCTGCACCGGCGGCATGATCGCCGGCGCATGCACCGACCTGGCCGGATCGAGCCAGTGGTTCGAGCGCGGCTTCGTCACCTATTCCAACGCCGCCAAGACCGAATTGCTGGGCGTTCCGGCGGCGCTCATCGACACGCACGGCGCCGTGAGCGAACCCGTGGCCCGCGCCATGGCGGAAGGCGCCGTGCGCCACTCCCGCGCCCAGGCAGCGCTGTCCGTGACCGGCGTGGCCGGCCCTGCGGGCGGCAGTGCCGCGAAGCCCGTGGGCACCGTCTGGTTCGGCTGGCACGTGGGCGGTACGACACACAGCGAAATGCGCCGCTTCCCCGGCGACCGGGCGGCGGTGCGCTCGGCCGCCCGCGACCATGCGATCGCGGGGCTCGCCAGGCTGCTGCGCTGACCGCACCGGAACGGGCTTCCACCCGCTGCGCTCAGCGCGGGCCCGTGTTTCCGGCCCCCTTTCTCCCTCGCCCGGCATCGCCTTCAGCCATGCCGCGGGAACGCACGCCTACGCACCATGTGTGAAGAAAACATGCTCAGCCCATCAGCAAATGATGAATGCGACGCATGTCCATAGGACGAGGTAGTGAAATTCATGAATTCCAAAAACTGATGAGCAAATATTTCAGATTCGTTCCAGACTGGGAGCACAAAGACGACTACTTTCCGCCGGAGGTACCCCATGGCCGCCAGTGCCCGCTCCCTCACCGTGTCCCAGCGCCTGCTCATCGCTTTCGGCCTGGTGATCGCCATCTTCATCGCCGTGGCCGCCAGCGCGCTCGTCACCAGCCGCAGCCTCGCGGAAGCGGAATCGTGGAACGAGCACACCTACCAGGTGCTCGACCGCTCCAACACCCTGCTCGGCAGCATGGTCAACATGGAGACCGGCGCCCGCGGCTTCCTGCTCAGCGGGGATGAGAAGTTCCTGGAGCCCTGGACCAGCGGCGCCCAGGAATTCAACAAGACGCTCCCCGACATCAAGGCCCTCACGGCCGACAACCCCGTCCAGCAGCGGCGCCTGGATGACATGAAGGCCCGGGAGAACGAATTCACGTCCGTGATGTCCGGGCTGATCCAGGAGCGGCGTGACGTCGCGGCGGGCAGCAAGGCCATGCCGGACTTCATCGCGCAGTTCGCCCAGGGCAAGGACAAGGCCGCCATGGACGGCTTCCGGGCACTGCAGAAGGAGCTGGACCAGGCGGAATCCAGCCTGCTGGCCGAGCGCAAGGCGGGAGCCGACCGGATGCGCGGCATCAATACCGCCGTGATCCTGGCCGGATCCGCCCTGGCCGTGGCACTGGCCGGCGCGCTGGGCCTGTGGGTCACCCGCTCCATCACGCGCCAGCTGGGCGGTGAGCCCGACTACGCGAGCGGCATCGTGCGGCAGATCGCGCAGGGCAACCTCGCGGTGGACGTGGAGACCCGCTCCGGTGACCAGTCCAGCCTGCTGGCCGGCATGAAGGACATGCGCGACCAGCTGGCCCGCGTGGTCGGGCAGGTGCGGCAGAGCAGCGACTCCATCGCCACGGGCAGCACGCAGATCGCCACCGGCAACGCCGACCTGAGCCAGCGCACCGAAGAGCAGGCGTCCAACCTGCAGCAGACGGCCGCCTCCATGGAGCAGCTGACGGCCACCGTGAAGAACAACGGCGACACCGCCCGGCAGGCCACGCAACTGGCGAACTCCGCCAGCGAGGTCGCCGAGCGCGGCGGCACGGTGATGGGACAGGTGGTGAGCACCATGGGCTCCATCTCCGACTCCAGCCGCAAGATCTCGGACATCATCGGCGTCATCGACGGCATCGCCTTCCAGACCAACATCCTGGCGCTCAATGCCGCGGTGGAGGCGGCCCGCGCCGGTGAGCAGGGCCGCGGCTTCGCGGTGGTGGCGAGCGAAGTGCGCAGCCTCGCGCAGCGCAGCGCCGACGCCGCCAAGGAGATCAAGGCACTCATCTCCACCAGCGTGGAGAAGGTGGAAGCCGGCAGCCAGCAGGTCGAGGAAGCCGGCCGGACCATGGCCGACATCGTCACCCAGGTCAAGCGCGTGAACGACCTGATCAGCGAAATCAGCGCCGCCACCCAGGAACAGGCCCAGGGCATCGGCCAGGTGAGCGATGCGGTGAGCCAGCTCGACCAGGTGACGCAGCAGAACGCCGCGCTGGTCGAGGAAAGCGCTGCCGCCGCGGACAGCCTGCGGGCCCAGGCCGGCAGGCTCGTGGATGCGGTGAGCCAGTTCCGCCTGCACCACGACCAGGGCCTGCCGGCCCCGGTGGCCGCACCACGCGCCGCCGCGGCACCGGCGGCAAGGGTCACCCTGCCTGCCGCCAGGCCGGCCCCGGCACGGGTGCCTGCCGCGCCACGCGCTCCGGCCGTGGCGGCCCGCCGACCCGCACCTGCACCCGTGCCCGCAAAAGCCCCCGCGCCTTCGCTGGCCCTGGCGGGCAGCTCGAGCCAGGACGACTGGACGAGCTTCTGACGATCAGGGTCCGCCCACGCGCTCCACGAGGCCGGCGCTGGCCTCGTTCATTCCCACCACCTCCACCGGGCAGCCGTGGTGCCGCAGCCGCATCACCACCTTGTCCAGGGCGGCCACGGCGGTCACGTCCCAGAAGTGGGCGCGAGAGACGTCGATGCGCACCGCGCGGCCTTCGGCGGCCAGGACGTCGAAGGCATCGATGAACGCATCGGCCGACGCGAAGAACACCTGGCCCGACACGCGCCAGGTGCGCAGGCCGGTGGCGCGATCATCCTCTGCGCGTATGTCGAGCAGGCGCGCCACCTTGAAGGCGAAGAACACGCCGCTCAGCACCACCCCCACGGCCACGCCGGCCGCCAGGTTGTGGGTGGCGAGCGTCACCGCCACGGTGGCCAGCATCACGACACTGGAGGTCCGGGGGTGGCGCACCAGGGTGCGCAGCGAGTTCCAGTCAAAAGTGGAGGCCGACACCATCACCATGATCGCCACCAGCGCGATCACCGGCACGCGCGAAACCCAGTCCTTGAGCGCCACCATCAGCACCAGCAGGAACACGCCCGCGAACAGGGTGGACAGGCGCCCGCGGCCACCGTATTTCACATTGCCCACCGCCTGCCCGATCATTCCGCAGCCCGCGATGCCACCGGTCAGGCTGGCCGCGATGTTCGCCAGGCCCAGCCCGGCACACTCACGGTTCTTGTCGCTGGGCGTGTCGGTCATCTCGTCCACCACCGCGGCGGTGAGCACGGATTCGAGCAGGCCCACGAAGGCGATCGCGAGTGCCGGCAACGCGATGATGCGCAGCGTCTCCAGCGTGAACGGCACGCCGGGCAAAGCAAAGGCGGGCAAGGCGTCCGGAAGCCTGCCGAGATCGGCCACGGTGGGCAGCGGCAGGCCGGCCGCGGAGGCCAGCGCCGTGAGTGCCACGACGCAGACCAGCGGCGACGGAATGGCGGTGAACACACGCCAGCCCAGCCACGCGCCCAGGCGCGGCAGGCCGTAGATGATGGCCAGGCCCAGCGCCAGCATGCCCCAGGTGGCTGGCCCGGCGCCCCGCAGGTGGGGCAGCTGGGCCGAGAAGATGAGCACGGCCAGCGCATTCACGAAACCTGTGCGCACCGAGCTCGAAACGAAGCGCACCAGCACGCCCATGCGCAGCAGGCCGAAGGCCACCTGCACGGCCCCTGCCAGCAGCCCCGCGGCGAACAGGTAACCCACGCCATGGGACTGCACCAGCGGAGCGGCCACCAGCGCCACCGACCCGGCCGCCGCCGACACCATGGCCGGACGCCCGCCCGCGAAGGCGATCACGATGCTGATGACGAACGAGGCGAAGAGCCCCACGGACGGATCGACGCCCGCGACGAACGAAAACGCGATCACCTCGGGAATGAGCGCGAACGTGGCGACCGCGCCCGCCAGCAGCTCACGCGGAATGCTGGGCGCCCACTCCGCGCGCAGGCGGGACCTCAGCTTCCGCAGCACTTCTTGTATTTCTTGCCGCTGCCGCAGCTGCACGGATCGTTGCGGCCCGGCGTGTCCGCGCGGCGCACCGATTCGACGCGCGGACCCATGCTCTTCCAGAGCTGGCGAAGGTCATAGACCGCCCAGATCGCCTCGCCGAACACCTCCAGCCGGTCCTCGCTCACGCTGGGCGGGCCATCCTCCGCATACATGTTGTGCTCGGGGCGCCCGGTGTCGTCCTCGGTCAGCGCGACGATGTGGTCGAGCGCGCCGTCCAGCCACTGCGCGGCCTCCTTGTCGCGCGGCGCGGCCCACTCCTCGGGCCAGTTCTCCACGGCGAACATGAAACCCAGCGCCCAGACCTGCCCGAACGAAGGCACGTCCTGCCCGGCCATCTCGGCGCGCTCCTCCTCGGGCAGGCAGGCGATCGCGCCGCGCATGTCCATCACCTCGGGCTGGAAGGCACGGTCGTCCTCCAGCGACTCCACCGTGTCCTCGAGCTGGCCCGCCACCTCGTTCCAGCGGCGCATCCACAACTCGACGAAGCGTGCCTGCTGCGCATCGTCCTGGAAGGCCGGCAGTCGCGGCAGCGCCTCCCCTTCGGCCACCATGTCCATCGGACCGCCGTCGTCCAGCAGCATGGGCAGGTATTCGGCCGGTGCAATGGCGCGGCGCGTGCAGACGAGCGCCGTGAGGAAACCGTCGCAGAATTCCCACTGCGGGATTTCCTCGGCGCGCGAACGCAGATCGTCGAGCAGTGCGTCCAGCTCATCGAGGTCGTCATTGCTGAGCGCGGGAACGGCGCCGGAGGCATCGGCGGCGGGGGCGTGGGGATCGGTCATCGGGGACTCCTGGCCGGCGCGCACGCGCGGGCAGGCCGTATTTTGAAGAAGATGGGGAAAAAGGCGGACAGCGGCGGGCCGGCCCATCGCTCTATGATGCCGCCGCGGCGGACAGGATTGCCCGCCTTGCGCATTCCAAGGCGGCGAGTGTAGCCGCGCCCCCTGACGCCCCTGTTTCCCCTCGTCCAGTCCATGCCCGCCCTTCCGCCAGATCCGGCGCCCCCGTCCTCCCCTGCCCGGCCCACGCACCACGCCGCGCCCACCGACTGGGACGCCTTCCTGCGCGAGCGGCTGCCCTCCCAGGTGCATGCGGTGGAGAGCCACATCGCGGCGGACGGAACGCGGGTGTGGCTCAAGCGCGCCGCCCCGGTGCGCGGGCCCGGCCGGCACCGCGCCATGGCCCTGCTCGCCGGAATGCTGGGCCTGCCCGTGCTGCGGCCCGTGCCCACGCCGGGCGGAGCCGAGGGCATCGCCACCGAAGTGCGGCGGCTGCATGCCTTCTCGGCCCTGGGGCTGCGCGTGCCCGAGGTGCTGGCCTATAGCGCCGAGGGCCTACTCACCCTGGACCTGGGCCGCCCGGAGGTGGACACGCACTCCCTGGGCAACGAGATCGAACACCACCTCGGGGACGGCCCGGAGGCCGTGCTCGTGCTCTGGCGCCAGGGCCTGGCAGCGATCGCGCAGGTGCATGCGCGCGGCACCTGCCTCAGCCAGGCCTTCGCGCGCAACCTCGTGCGCTGCCCGGACGGCGTGGTGGGCTACCTGGACTTCGAGGACGACCCGGCCGCCACCCTGCCACTGCCCGTCTGCCAGGTGCGCGACCTGCTGTGCTACGCCCACTCCACCGCGCTCTATCTGCGTGCATCGGACGCGCTGGTCCCCGCGCGCGCCGAAGCCGCCGCATGGACGGCCGCCCATGGTCCGCAATTCCGGCTGACCATGGAGCAGGCGCTGCGCCGCCTCGCCTGGCTGCGCCGCCTCCCCCAGGACCGCCGCTGGGGCCGCGACGTGCAGCGCATACGCGCTGCCTACGACCTGCTCGCTCCGTAGCACCGCGATCGCGCGGCGGCGTGGCAGGTCGGGGGCGTTTCCGTAATGCCCCGTGGGCGGCGTCCGACAGGCTACGGCAGAGCCCGCCGCATATCGTGCGGACAAGCGCTCCCGCCCCGTTCCGCCCCCGCCACGCATGCCTTCATCCGCCACCGCCGCCGCGCCGCTGCCCACCGCCGCCGACCCCGATCCGAAGGCCGGTGCCGGCGCCCGGGCACCGGCCCTCTCCCTGGCCGCCTGGCGGCAATTCATGGCCGTCGCCAGGCCCTACTGGCTGGGCGACCGCAAGTTCGCGGCCTGGTCGCTGATGGGCCTGCTGATCCTGCTCATGCTGCTGGAAACGCACCTGGCCGTGCGGCTCATCGACCGCACGGGGGAGATGACCTCCGCGCTGGCCGCACAGGACCGGGACCGCTTCTGGGACGCGGTGCGCACCTGCCTCATCGTGCTGGCCTTCGCCGTGCCGGTCTATGCCTTCTACTACTACATGCGCGATGCATTCGCGAACCACTGGCGCCGCTGGCTGACCCACCGCTTCCTGGACGGCTACCTCGGGCGCCGCCGCTACTACGAACTGAATGCGGAAGGCACGGTGGACAACCCCGACCAGCGCATCAGCGAGGACATCAACAGCTTCACCGGCCGTTCCACGCATTTCCTGCTGATCTTCATCGGCGCCATGATGCAGCTGGTGGCGTTCAGCGCGGTGCTGTGGTCCATCTCGCAGGCGCTGGTCGCGTTCCTGGCGGTCTATGCGCTCGTGGGCACGGTGGTGGCGCTCTACGTGTTCGGCGCCCCGCTCATCCGCCTGAACTTCTGGCAGCTGCGGCGCGAGGCGGATTTCCGCTTCGGGCTCATGCGCCTGCGGGAGAACGCCGAATCCATCGCGTTCTACCGCGGCGAGGCCCAGGAGCGCGCCCAGCTGGATCGCAGTTTCCAGGCCGTATTCAACAACTACGCCCGCCTCATCAAGCGCCAGCGCTCGCTGAACCTGTTCCAGCGGGCCTTCAGCCAGCTCACCCTGGTCATCCCCAGCATCATCCTGGCCGACGCGGTGCTTTCGGGCGACATGGAAGTGGGCCGCGCCATCCAGGCCGGCGGCGCTTTCGCGGCGGTGCTGGCCTCGGTGTCGCTGATCGTGGACAACTTCGAAAGCCTGAGCCGGTTCGTCGCGGGCATCGGCCGGCTCGACACCCTGCGCGAGGCCCTGCTGGAAGCCCCCACGGAACGCAGGACCCCCGAGCCCATGGAGCCGGAAGCTGCCTCCGCCGCACGCCGGCAGCGGCGCGAGCAGCGCCGTGCGCGCCGGCGGGGCGGCGCCCCATCCACCGCCACCGCTGCTGCGGCCGCTCCGGTGGCCTCGCTGTCACCGGAGGCATCCGGCCAGATCGAAGCCCGTGAAGGCGCGCGTTTCGCCGTCGAAGGACTGGACCTGTACACGCCCCGCTTCTCGCGCCTGCTGGTGCGCGATCTCTCCCTGGACCTGCAACCGGGCGACGCGTTGCTCATCACCGGCGCCAGCGGCTGCGGCAAAAGCTCGCTGCTGCGCGCCCTCGCCGGCCTGTGGCGCGACGGCAGGGGCGTGGTGCACCACCCGCCCATGGACAGCGTGTTCTTCCTGCCGCAGCGGCCGTACATGCAGCCGGGCACGCTGCGCAGCCAGATGATCTACCCCGCCCGCGCCACCGATCTTGCGGACGAGCAGTTGCTGGAAGTGCTCGAAGCCGTGCAGTTGCCCGACCTCGCCGGCCGCGTGGGGGGACTGGACGCCCTGCGCGACTGGGAGAAGGAGTTGTCCATCGGCGAGCAGCAGCGGCTGGCCTTCGCGCGGGTGCTGGTACGGCAGCCCCGCACCGTCATCCTGGACGAAGCCACCAGCGCGCTGGACAGCGCCAACGAGGCCGCCCTCTACGAGCGCGTGCGGGCCAGCGGGGCCTCCGTCATCAGCATCGCACACCGGCCGGCCGTGCTGGCCCACCACACCCACGTGCTGGTGCTCACGGGCGACGGCGGCTGGTCCCTGCACCCCGCGGAGGGCTTCCAGTTCGACGAGCGGTGAAACACGCCGGTGCCGCGCTCACGCGGCTTCCGGCTGCGCGGCCTCCAGCACCAGGGCCGTGGCCACGTGCGCATCCATGTTCAGCAGCCGCTTGCGCATGCAGAGCACCGCCTTGTCCTTCGACAGCAGGATGGCGCGATGGGCCGCCGCGAGGTCGATGAACTTCTGGTCGTCCGCGTCCTTGCAGACATAGGCCACGCGCGGCGCGATCTCCACCAGGCGCGCCTGGGCATCGAACGCCGCAAGCACCTGCGCGGCGTCCACCCGGTAGAAGTCCATGCGTTCCACGATGTGCGCGTAGGCCAGCACGCGCTCGAGTTCGTCGCGCATGACCTGCGTGGCGATCCACGCCAGCCGGCCCTGGGCCAGCAATTGCCGCAGCGGCCCCGTGCGCGGGTCGGAAAAGATCAGCAGGTCCAGGGCCACGTTGGTGTCCACCACCACGCGACGCACCGGTTCGCCCTCCGCGGCCTGCGCGGGCAGGCGCAGCTCAACCGGCATGGTCCCGGCCCGCATCCGCGGCGCTTCCCGGGCCGGCAGGCGCATCCGCCGCCGGCGACGCTCCCCCCTCCGCCCGGTGGCGCACGGCCCCCTGCACCATGTCGAAACGGAACAGCCGGCATTCGATCGGCCCGTTCCACATCGGCACGCGGCGCGATTCCTTCAGGCGCATCTTGCCGGGCAGTTTCAGGTCGGGCGTGAGCATCCAGGCCTGCCAGCCCGCATAGTGCTTCTTCCAGTGCGCCGCCAGCTGCAGGAAGAAATCCCCGCCATCCTCCGTCTGCGCGGTCTCCCGGCCGGCGCGCTCGACCACGCCCATGCGTTCCCGCGCGCTGCGCCCTGCCGTGCCGGCCGCGGCAATGCGCTCGCCATAGGGCGGGTTGAGCAGCATCACGCCCGGCCGGTCGCCGGGCGGCATGCGCTGCAGCGCATCCCCGCCGCGCAGCTGCACCGCCCTGGCGACGCCTGCGCGCTCGGCATTGCGCTGCGCGAAATCCACCATGCGGTGCGACACGTCGCTGCCGAATACCGGCACGGCCGCCGGGACGATGCCGCCTTCCGCCTCATCGCGAAGCGCATTCCAGACGTGCGCCTGGAAGGGCAGCAGCTTCTCGAAGGCGAAGCGCCGGCGCAGGCCGGGGGGAATGCGGCAGGCCATCTGCGCGGCCTCGATGGCGATCGTGCCGCTGCCGCAGCAGGGGTCGTACAGCGGCACGGGCGCGTCGCCCAGCGGATCCCAGCCGCTGGCGGCGATCATGGCCGCAGCGAGCGTTTCCTTGAGCGGCGCATCCCCCTTGTCCTCCCGCCAGCCGCGCTTGAACAGCGGCTCGCCCGAGGTGTCGATGTAGATCGTGGCCTGGTCCGTGGTGAGGTGCAGGTGGATGCGCACGTCGGGCCGCTGCGTGTCCACGTCGGGCCGCACGCCGCCGGCTTTCGCGCGGAAACGGTCGGCCACCGCGTCCTTCACGCGCAACGCCGCGAAGTTCAGGCTCTGGAGCGGGCTGTGCTGGGCAGTGACATCGACGCGGAAGCTCTGGCGCGGGGTGAACCAGATCTCCCAGGCAACCTCGGACGCGATGGCGTAGAGATCGTTCTCGGAGCGGTACATCCGCTCGGCCAGGTGCACCAGCACCCGTTGCGCGAGGCGGCTGTGCAGGTTCAACCGCAACGCCTCGCGCCAGGACGCCCGGGCCAGCACGCCGCCGCGGCCCGTGAGCAGGTCGTGCCCGGTGAGGCCAGTGATACCGTGGACCTCGTCGGCGAGGAAGCCCTCCACGCCGGCGGCGCAGGGCAGAAAGATTTGCAATGAATTCATAACGCAGGCGAGAGGATACGCCTTGCAGGGAAAGCGAACGCCGGCGTTTATTTTTCGCCTAGCAGAACGATCGTTTCAATCTGTTGATAAAGTTCAACAATTGACGATAACCAGGCGATCCCCCTTCCCACAGGCCTTCTTTCCGGAGTCCGTCGATGTTCCATAGCCTTCGCGCCCGCCTCATCGGGATCTGCATCGCCATCACCGCCCTGTCGCTCATCGCACTGGCGCTGGCCACCTTCTTCGTCGTGCGGGGCAATACGCTTTCAGGCCTGGACGAACGCATCGGCCAGCTCACGCGCCTGCATGCCAGCGAACTGGCCGAGTGGGTCAGGGAAAAGCAGCGCATCACTTCTTCGCTGAAAACGGCCGTCGGCCAGGCCGAGCCGGTGCCCTTCCTCCTCGCAGCCAAGCAGGCCGGCGCGTTCGACGACACCTACTTCGTCTATGCCGACAAGCGCAACATCTTCGCGCACCCCATGCCGGAGGGATATGACGGCACCGCCCGCCCCTGGTACAAGCAGGCCGTCCAGACTGGCGGGCCGGCCCTCACGCCCGCCTACGTGGACGCCAGCACGGGCAAGCTCACCATCAGCTTCGTCGAGCCCGTCGGTCCCGCCGGTCAACCCACCGCCGTCATCGGCACCGACATGCACCTGGACACCGTGACCCGCAAGGTCAACGCGATCCACCCCATGGAGAAGAGCTTCGCCTTCCTGCTGGACGGGCAGGGCAACATCCTCGCCCATGCCAAGGCGGAACTGGCCCTGAAGCCCGTCACCGCGATCTCCTCCACCCTGGACGGCGCGCAGCTCACACGGCTCGCTGCGGACGGCGAAAGCGCCGACATCTCCATCGACGGAGCCCCCACCATGCTCTACGCCGCGAAGGTGGAGGGCACGCCCTGGATCCTGGCCATCGCCATCGACCGCGCCGAGGCCACCCGCCCCGTGCGCGAACTCCTCAACGTCGCCATCGCCATCACCGTGCTGTGCGTGCTCGCCGCCGTCGGCCTGCTCACCTATGCCGTCAGCCGCCAGCTGCGCCGCCTCGCCGTCGTGCGCGACGCCCTGGAAGACATCGCCTCTGGCGAAGGCGACCTCACCCGCCGCCTCGACACCCACGGCAGCGACGAGCTCACCCAGATCGCCCGTGCCTTCAACCACTTCGTGGACAAGATCGCCGCCGTCCTCGTGCGCATCCGCGCCTCCGCCGAATCCGTGCGCCTGGCCACCAGCGAGATCGCCAGCGGCAACCAGGACCTCTCCGGCCGCACCGAGCAGCAGGCCAGCTCCCTGGAGGAAACCGCCGCCGCCATGGAACAGCTCACCGCCACCGTCCAGCAGAACGCCGAGAACGCCCGCCAGGCCAAGCACCTGGCCGCCAACGCCTCGCAGATCGCCGCCCACGGCGGCACCGTCGTCGGCCAGGTCGTGCAGACCATGGGCGGCATCGATGCCTCCTCGCGCAAGATCGTGGACATCATCGGCGTCATCGACTCCATCGCCTTCCAGACCAACATCCTCGCCCTCAACGCCGCCGTCGAGGCCGCCCGCGCCGGCGAGCAGGGCCGCGGCTTCGCCGTCGTCGCCTCGGAGGTCCGCACCCTCGCCCAGCGATCGGCCACCGCCGCCAAGGAGATCAAGTCCCTCATCGACGACTCCGTCGCACAGGTCAACGCCGGCAGCCGGCTCGTGCAGGACGCCGGCTCCACCATGCAGGAAGTGGTCGAGAGCGTGCAGCGCGTCACCGCCATCGTCACCGAGATCAGCAACGCCAGCCAGGAACAGAGCACCGGCATTGCCGAGATCGGCGGCGCCGTCAGCCAGATGGACCAGAGCACCCAGCAGAACGCCGCCCTCGTCGAGCAGGCCACCGCCGCCGCGCAGTCGCTGCAGCAGCAGGCCCACCAGCTCGCCGACGCCGTCGCCGGCTTCAAGCTCGATGCCCACGGCTCCCACGCCCCGGCGTCCCGCCACCCGGCGCTCGGAGCGCCCGAGTAAGCGTCTGGGCAGGCGCCGTGGCAGCAGCGATGATGGGGGCATGGTGACATCCCCTTCCACCCCGCCCTCTCCCGCCGCAGCCAGTGCACGCCGCGCATCCCTGTCGCCCCGCGCCTGGCTGGCGCTCGCGGGCTGGCTGCTGCTGTGCTTCATCGCCGCGGGCATCGGCAGCGCGGCCTCGGTGCAGGCGCCGCAGTTCTATGCCCAGCTGGTCCAGCCGCCCTGGGCGCCGCCGCCCGGCGTCTTCGGCCCCGTCTGGAGCGTGCTCTACACCCTCATGGGCATCGCCGCCTGGCTGGTCTGGCGGGAACCTGCAGGCGCGGCACGGCGCCACGCGCTCGCGCTTTTCTGCGTCCAGCTGGCGCTCAACGCGCTCTGGAGCTGGCTGTTCTTCCAGTGGCACCTGGGCGCCTGGGCCCTGGCGGACATCGCCCTGCTCGGTGCCTGCGTGGCCGCCACGTTCGTGGCCTTCCTGCGCATGCGGCCGCTGGCGGGCCTTCTGCTGTTGCCCTACCTGGCCTGGATCAGCTTCGCCGGAGCCCTCAACTACGTCCTCTGGCGCATGAATCCCGGCCTGCTCGGCTGACACGGCCCCACCCGGGGGCCAGCCTTTACAGCGCCTTGCGCAGGTTGGCCGGCGCGATCTTCAGCGCCTCGCGGTACTTGGCGACCGTGCGGCGCGCGCACTCGATGCCCTGCTCCTTGAGCATCTCCGCGATCTGGCTGTCCGACAGCGGCTTGGCCGGGCTCTCCGATGCGACGAACTGCTTGATGAGCGCACGCACGGCCGTGCTGGACGCATTGCCGCCCGTCTCCGTGCCCAGCCCCGAGCCGAAGAAATACTTCAGCTCGTAGGTCCCCTGGGGCGTGGCCATGTACTTGGCCGTGGTCACCCGGCTGATGGTGGACTCGTGCAGTCCCAGCTCGTCGGCGATGTCGCGCAGCACGAGCGGCCGCATGGCCAGCTCGCCATGCACGAAGAAGTTCTTCTGGCGGTCCACGATGGCGCGCGAGACGCGCAGGATGGTGTCGAACCGCTGCTGGATGTTCTTGATGAACCAGCGTGCCTCCTGCAGCCGCTGCTGCAGCGCCTGGTGCCCCTCGCCGCCGCGGTTGCCGCGCAGCGCGCCAGCGTAGATGTCGTGCACGCGCAGCCGCGGCATGACGTCCGGATTGAGCTGCACCGTGAACGCATGCGCGGCCCCGCGGCCGCTGCTCTTCTTCACGATCACGTCGGGAACGATGATGTTGCGCTCGACCTGCGCGAAAGCCCGGCCCGGCCGCGGTTCCAGCCGTGCGATGAGCGCCATCGCCGCGCGCGTGCACTCCTCGCTGGCACCGCAGCCCTGGGCGAGCCGGCGCACGTCGCGCCGCGCCAGCATCTCCAGCGGCTGACTGCAGATGCGCAGCGCCGCCTGCAGCACTTCGGGTTCCGCGTCGCCATCTTCCTGCAGGGCCCGCAGCTGCAGCGCCATGCATTCGCTCAGGCCGCGCGCGCCCACGCCCACGGGCTCCAGGCTCTGCAAGAGCCGCAGCGCCACCGTGAAGCGGTGCACCAGTTCCTCCACCTGCTCGGGGTCTTCCTCGCCCGCCAGGGCCACGGCCAGGGCTTCGAGCGACTCGTCGAGGTAGCCGTCGTCGTTCAGGGATTCGATCAGGAAGCGGAGCGCCGCGCGGTCCACCTCCGACAGGCGCAGCGACAGCGCCTGCCGGTGCAGGTAATCGGTAAGCGACTCGTGCTCGCGCGCGAGTTCGGTGGCGTCCGTGTCGTCCTCGTCCCCCATCTGGTTGCGGGTGCGTGCGGGCGCCTCGCCGCCCCACTCGCCGTCGTCGGGTGCCATCTCGACGGTGCCGTCGCCCTCCCAGTCCGGCGCGTCGGGCACCTCCGGCGCGTCCGGGCCTTCGGATGCGCCCTCGCCGGGCGACGAGGCTGCCGCCTCCGTGGCCCCGCTGGCCGGCGTATAGAGGGACTCCTCCGCACCGCGGTCGGCATCGCTCACCGGCGCATCCGCCTGCGGCAACCCGAACTCCTCGCGCGGCGCCTCGTCCGGATTGCGCTCTAGGAAGGGGTTCTCGTCGAGCATCTGCTCGACTTCCTGCGACAGCTCCAGCGTGGACAGCTGCAGCAGCCGGATCGACTGCTGCAGTTGCGGCGTCAGCGCCAGATGCTGCGAGATGCGCAGCGACAGTCCCGGCTTCATCACATGCGGAAGTGTTCGCCGAGGTACACGCGGCGCACTTCGGCGTTGTCCACGATCTCCGAGGGAGTGCCCTGCGCGAGCACCCGGCCGTCGCTGATGATGAAGGCGTGGTCGCAGATGCCCAGCGTCTCGCGCACGTTGTGGTCGGTGATGAGCACGCCGATGCCGCGCGCCTTCAGGAAGCCGATGATGCGCTGGATCTCGATCACCGCGATCGGGTCGATGCCCGCGAACGGCTCGTCCAGCAGGATGAACCGCGGCTGGGTGGCCAGAGCGCG
The DNA here is from genome assembly GCF_042847045.1 of Acidovorax sacchari. Lineage (NCBI taxonomy): Bacteria > Pseudomonadati > Pseudomonadota > Betaproteobacteria > Burkholderiales > Comamonadaceae > Acidovorax > Acidovorax sacchari. The sequence continues at coordinate 541,729 of NZ_AP035783.1, read as the reverse complement.
CGCGATCTCCACGCGGCGGCGCTCGCCGCCCGAGAGCGCGAGCGCGGGCGAGGCGCGCAGGTGGTCCACCCGCAACTCCTGCAGGAGCGCGGTGAGGCGCTCCTCGATTTCCTCGCGCGCGAGCGGCCGGCCGTCGTCGCCGCGCTGAAGCTCCAGCACGGCGCGCACGTTTTCCTCCACGGAGAGCTTGCGGAAGATCGAGGCCTCCTGCGGAAGGTACGACAGCCCCAGGCGGGAACGACGGTGGATCGGCATGTTCGCCACCGACTGCCCGTCGATGCGGATGTCACCGCCGTCGCTGCGCACCAGGCCCACGATCATGTAGAACGACGTGGTCTTGCCCGCGCCGTTGGGGCCGAGCAGGCCGACGACCTCGCCCTTCTGCACGACCATGGAAACATCCTTGACCACCTTGCGGGTGCCGTAGGACTTCTCGAGATGCATCGCCTCCAGGCGGCTCGGCGCGTCCGCTGCCGGTGCCGCCGCGGCGTCCGGTGGGTGGGAAACCGCCATGCTCACTTCGCTCCGTTGCCCAGTTCGTTGCTGCGGCGCAGCGTGGGAGCGGGCCCCGGTGCCGGAGCCGCCGCGGGTGCCGAAGCGGTCTCCTTGGGCGAGAGCACCGCACGCACGCGCCCGCCCGGCGTACCGGACGACGCGGCACCCGCGGGCGCGGTCTTCTGGCCGTCCACGGTGAAGACGTCGGTGGTGTTGTTGTAGACGATCAGCGCGCCGGCCATCTCGTCGGTGAGGGTGGATTCGCGGTAGCGGCGCAGCTCCGCGCGGCGGATCAGGCGCACCAGGTCAGCCCGGCCGTCGTACTCGATCACCTCGCCCTCGCCCTCGACGAACTCGTCCGGGGCGCCGGGCGCGGTGTCGCGCTTCTGGCGGAAGAAGGCCCGCTTGCCAGGCTCGGCCGTCATGGTGCCGTACTGGAAGCCGTCCGGGTCCTGCCGCACGTCCAGCCGGGTGCCGCGCAGCACGATGGTGCCCTTGGTCACCACCACGCGCCCGGTGAACACGCTGGTCTGCTTGAGTTCATCGTGGCGCAGTGCGTCGGCCTCGATGTTCATCGGCTTGTTGCGATCGGCTTTTTCGGCCTGGGCAGGCCCCACGGCGAATGCCATGGACGCCAGCAGGAGGAGGGTGGGGAGGAGTCTGGGTCTCATAGAGGGCACGAATCTTGCAAAGATTGTAGTCCCCCGCTGCGGCAGCGCAGACGCCGGAAAGGAAAAGCCCGCCGGAGCGGGCTTTTTGCCGGGGCGGAGGGCGGCGCCCCTGGACGGGATGTCAGCCCTTGCGGGCCAGGCCCGCCAGGTATTCCACCACCTGCAGCACGTTCTGCATGCTGCCGGCCATGGTGCCGTCGGTGTAGAACCGGCCGGCCACGCCCATGGAGGGCACGCCCTCGACGCCGTACGCATCCTGCAGCTGGGCGGCCTTGCGCAGCTGGTTGGAGACGGTGAAGGAGTTGTAGACCTCCTTGAACTTGGCCACGTCCACGCCCTGCTTGCCGACCCATTCGAAGATCTGGTCGTCCTTGTTGAGGGGCAGCTTTTCCACGTGCACGGCGCGGAACACCTTGGCGTGCACCTCGGGCAGCTTGCCCATGCCCTCCAGGGCAAAATACAGCTTCTGCTGCGCGGCGAAGCTGGAATTGAAGGCCACCGGAACGCGGCGGATCACGAGGTCCTTCGGGGCGGACTTGATCCAGGCCTCGAGCGTCGGCTCGAAGGCGTTGCAGTGCGGGCAGCTGTACCAGAAGAACTCGATGACCTCGACCTTGCCGGCGGGCGCATCGGTGGGGGCCGGCTTGGCCAGGCGGGTGTAGTCCTTGCCCTCCTTGAACTGGCGCGCCTGCGCGAAGGCGGGCGTGGCCACCGGCAGCGCGACGGCGGAAGCGGCCACGGCGGTGGCGGCAGAGAGGGAGAACTCGCGGCGTTTCATGGAAAAGGGCACTCCTGGTTACGGTATCTGGAGGATTAGGAGCCGCGCCGTGCGGCAAAGTTCAGTGGCTCGGTCAGTGCTGCACGCGCACCAGTGCGGACTCCACCCCGGCGCCATCGAGCTTCTCCTTGAGCATCTCGGCATCGTCGCGCTTGGTGAACGGGCCCACGCGCACGCGGAACACCGTCCGGCCGTTCTGTTCGCGCTCGCTCACGCGGGCTTCCCAGCCCAGCATGGCCAGCTTGGCGCGCTGCGCATCGGCATCGCCCTGGGTGCGGAAGGCGCCGGCCTGCACGAAGTAATCGAACGGCTCGGCGCCGGCAGCGGCACGCGCGCGCGCCAGGTCGCCCAGCGGATCGGCCGACGAGGCGCCGGCCACCGGCCTGCTCGCGGCGGGCCGCGGCGTGGACGCGGCCGCTACCGCAGCGGATGCCGCGGGCATGCTGGCCGGTGCGGGCTCGACACCCGCCACGGCCGGCGTGCTGGCCGCCGGCGTGGCCGGCCGCGCCGGATTCTTGCCGTACAGCGGCGAATTCGGGTCCCAGTTCTTGTTGCGCTGGGATTCGAGGGCATCCTGGTCGGAACTGCGTGCCCCACCCTTGTTGAGGAAGGGTACCGGCACCTTGGTCACGTACACCGCCACGGCGAGCGCCACGCCCAGGCCGACGACGATCCCCAGGATGAAGCCGACGGCCGAACCGCCGCGTTGCTGCTTCTTGGTCATATTTGGCTAGAGACTCACATTCTGGCTGGCGCCGACACGCCCAGCACCGCCAGGCCATTGTGCAATACCTGCGCCGTGGCGGCGACCAGCGCAAGGCGCGCGCGCCTGACGGCCTCGTCGTCCACCAGGATGCGCTCCGCGTCGTAGTAGCTGTGGTAGCTGGCAGCCAGGTCGCGCAGGTAGAAGGTCACGTCGTGCGGGGCCTCGCCCTCGGCGGCGGCCGTCAGCATCTCGGGGTACTTGGCCAGCTGCAGCATCAGGGCCTGGGCCTGCGGGCCTTCCAGCGCCGACAGATCCACATCCTTGAGCGAAGCGACGTCGCCGCCGCCGGCCTCTGCCCAAGCCCGCAGCACCGACTGGATGCGCGCATGCGCGTACTGCACGTAATAGACCGGGTTGTCGTTGTTCTGCGCCACGGCCAGATCGACATCGAAGGTGTATTCCGTGTCGGGCTTGCGCGAGAGCAGGAAGAAGCGCACCGCGTCCTTGCTGGTCCATTCGATCAGGTCGCGCAGCGTCACGTAGCTGCCCGCGCGCTTGCCGATCTTCACCTCTTTTCCGCCCTTGACCACGCGCACCATGGTGTGCAGCACGTAGTCGGGATAGCCCTGCGGGATGCCCACGTCGGCGGCCTGCAGGCCGGCGCGCACGCGCGCGATGGTGCCGTGGTGGTCGGTGCCCTGGATGTTCACCACCTTGGCGAAGCCGCGCTCCCATTTGGAGATGTGGTAGGCCACGTCGGGCACGAAGTACGTGTACGTGCCGTCCTTCTTGCGCATCACGCGGTCCTTGTCGTCACCGTAGTCGGTGGACTTGAGCCACAGCGCGCCGTCCTGCTCGTAGGTGTGGCCGCGCTCGACCAGGCGGTTCACCGTGGCCTCGACGCGGCCCGTGGTGTAGAGGCTCGACTCCAGGTAATACTGGTCGAAATGCAGGTTGAACGCCCGCAGATCCTTGTCCTGCTCGTTGCGCAGGTAGGCCACGGCGAACTGGCGGATGTTGTCGTAATCCTCGACGTCGCCGTTCGCGGTGAATGCACGGTCTTCGGCCTGGACAGTCTTCTTCGCCAGAAAGTCGTTGGCGATGTCCTGGATGTACTCGCCGTTGTAGAACGCCTTGGAGGCCGGGTTCTCCGGATCCGTGGGCCAGCACTCGTCGCCGGGCTTGAACCCTTTGGCTCGCAGCTGCGTGCTCTTGGCCAGCGTTTCGATCTGCACGCCGGCATCGTTGTAGTAATACTCGCGGTGCACGCTCCAGCCCTGGGTGGCGAAGAGGTTGCAGATCGCATCGCCCAGGGCCGCCTGGCGGCCGTGGCCCACGTGCAGCGGCCCCGTGGGATTGGCGGAGACGAACTCGACCAGCACGCGCTGGCCGTTGTCCTTCTGGTAGCCGAACCGGTCGCCGGCGGCCAGCACCTCGCGCACGATCTCCTGCTTGGCTGCGGCCTTGAGGCGGATGTTCAGGAAGCCGGGGCCGGCGATCTCGATGGCATCGACCCAGCGCGCGAAGGCCGGCGTGGCCTCCAGCGCGGCCTTGAGCTGTTCGCCCAGTGCGCGCGGATTGAGCTTGAGCGGCTTGGCCAGCTGCATGGCGGCGGTGCAGGCGAAATCGCCGTGCGCAGCCACCTTCGGGGATTCGAAAGCAGCGCGCCCGGCAGCGCCGGGCGAGAGTTTTTCCAGCTCGCCGGCCAGCGCCGCGAGCAATTCCTGTTTGACGGAGAGCATGCGTGGATTCTACGGGCCGGCCGTCATCCGCCCGGGCCCGGCCGGCGTTAAGCTGGACAGCCCCGGTCTCCGCCAGTGGCGGCCGGGGCGGACCACCCCCTCACATCATCCGCAGGAGCATTACATGAAGAAGCTGCTTTCGATGCTGGCCGCCACCGGCCTGGCCCTCTCCTTCGCGACGGCCCACGCCGCAGACACCGCGGCCCCGGCCGCCTCCGCACCTGCCGCCGCCACCGCGGCCGCTTCCAAGCCGGCCAAGGCACCGACCGCGCAGCAGGGCAAGATGACCACCTGCAACGCCGAAGCCAAGGACAAGAAGGGCGACGAGCGCAAGGCCTTCATGAAGGAATGCCTCTCGGCCAAGAAGCCCGCCACCCAGCAGGACAAGATGAAGACCTGCAATGCCGATGCCAAGACCAAGGCGCTCAAGGGAGACGAGCGCAAGGCGTTCATGAAGGAATGTCTGAGCGGGAAGTGACATCCCCCTGAGGCGGCTGCGCCGCCTTTCCCCCTTCTCTCGCCGCGCTGCGCGCGGCGGGAAGGGGGAGTGAGGACCGCGGCTCCATGCCCGCCTGCGCGGGCATGGACGGGACGAACGCCCCCCGACTCTGGCGGGGGGCTGGATGCTGGTGGCCCGGCAAAGCCGGTTCCACGGCATCTGCTGGCCTGGCCTGCTCCGCGGCCTTCTGGATCTTTGGGAGCGAAGGCCACTGGCGGAGCTGGATACAGTCCTCCATCCCAGAACACATGCGCTCGAAGGAATGGCTTGGCGCCGGTAATGCACAGGCCGTTCGCTGGCGAAGGCGCGCTCGGCCCTCATCAGCACATGGTTAGCGCCCGGATGCCGCAATGGCCTCCGGGCGTATTTCTTTTACCGGGCGCCGACGCCCCGTGCGAGGAAGACGGCGAGGAGCGGGATCACGGCCAGCAGATGGGCCTCGATCATGACGAGGCGGCGCGTGCTGCGGATGGCGGCTTCGTCGGGCAGTGCGCCGGTGGCGCGCAGGGTCTTGCGCCAGCGCAGGAAGCGCATGGTGGGGGCGATGGAGAGCAGGCCGATCACCACGAACAGGGTGACCTTGGCGTGCAGGAGCGGCTGCGCCGCATACCAGGCGGCACCCTTCATGCCCCAGACCACACGGGCCCCGCCCGTGGCCAGGACGGCCAGGGCCGAAAGGCCGTAGAACAGGTCCACGCGCGCGAGGCGCTCCACGACGGCGGCATTCATCCACTCCTTGCGGCAAAGCGCGGCCTCGCTCGCGAGGAAGACGGCCATGGTCAGGATGGCCAGGAAATGGGCATAGGCCAGCAGGGCTTCGGTGGTCACGCGGCGATCCTTTGCATCGAAGGGGGTGGCGCATGGTAGCGCGCCCCGCCCTCTTCTCTTTAGGCCGCGTGGCGGTGCCGGCTACTTCTGCGCGGGCAGCGCGTAGGCGCGCACGCTGTCGCCGGGCTTGGTGCCCGTGGAGCCGTGCCCGCCGGCCACGACGACCACGTACTGCCGGCCGTCTTCACCCGTATAGCTCATCGGCGTGGCCTGCCCTCCGGCGGGCAGGCGGTCCTGCCAGAGGACGCGTCCGCCGTTCAGGTCGTAGGCGCGCACATAGTTGTCCAGTGCGCCCGAATAGAAGGCCACGCCACCTCCTGTGAGCATCGGCCCGCCGATGCCGGGCACGCCCATGCGGAAGGGCAGCGGCAGCGGCGACAGGTCCCGCACCGTTCCATTGCGGTGCTTCCAGGCCACCTGGCCGGTGCGCAGGTCCACCCCGGCCACGTATCCCCAGGGCGGCGCCTGGCAGGGCAGGCCCACGGGTGACATGAACGGCTTCATCGAGGCGGCGAAGGGCGCGCCGAAGTTCTCGTTCAGCGCCGGCAGGCTGCCCTTGGGCGGTCCGCCCTCCTGCACCATCAGGCTGGTGTCGTCCTTGCGCGGCACCAGCCTGGAGACGAACGCGAGGTAGGTCGGCGTGGTGAAGGCCACCTGCCGCTGCGGATCGACAGCGATGCCGCCCCAGTTGAACACGCCGAAGTTGCCCGGATAGATGATGCTGCCCTGCTCCGACGGCGGCGTGAAGCGGCCCTCGTAGCGCAGGCGGTGGAAGGCGATGCGGCAGGCAAGCTGGTCGAACATCGTGCCGCCCCACATGTCGCGCTCGGTGAGCGGAGGCGGGTCGAACGACAGGGCCGACTTCGGCTGCGTGGGCGCCGTGCGGTCGCCCTGGGCTGCGCCCTGCGGCGCGGGATGCTCCGTCACCGGCAGGATCGGCGTGCCGGTGCGCCGGTCGAGCACGAACAGCTCGCCCTGCTTGGTGGGCTGCACCAGAGCGGGCACGGTCTGCCCGCCCACCTGCAGGTCGATCAGCGTGGGCTGCGAGGGCACGTCGTAGTCCCACAGGTCATGGTGCACGGTCTGGAAGTGCCAGCGCACCTTGCCACTGTCCAGGTCCAGCGCGACGACGGAGGAGGAATACTTCTCCACCGCCGGGCTGCGGTTGCCGCCCCACTGGTCGGGTGGCTGGTTGCCCATGGGCACGTACACCATGCCGAGTGTTTCATCGACGCTGGAGATCGACCAGCTGTTGGGCGAATTGGGCGTGTAGGTGCGGCCGGGCGGCAGGGGCGCGGTGTCGTCGGGGTTGCCGGAATCCCAGTTCCAGACCAGCGCGCCGGAGTCGATGTCGAAGGCGCGGATCACGCCGGATTGCTCCTTCACCGAGGCGTTGTCCAGCACCGTGCCGCCCACGATCACAAGGCGCTGCGTGACCACCACGGGAGACGTCGAATAGTAGGCGCCGGGGCGCAGGTTGGGCATGCGCTGCCACAGGTCGATCTGGCCCGTGCCACCGCCGAAGTTGGTGCACACGGCGCCGCTTTCGGGGTTGAGCGCGATCACGCGGCCGTCGGCCGTGGGCATGAAGAGCTTGGCGCGGCAGGCGGCGTCGGTGGGGCCTTTGCGGGCCGCGATGGGCGGCTGGCGCTGGTCCGCCGCCTGCGTGGCAGGGGCTGCCGGCTGCGTGGTCGTGGGTGAAGCATGGGGCGCCGGCTCGGTGCGCTCGCCGCCCGCAGCGGCGCCCGCCACGGCGTTGAGCGCTGCGGGCGACGCATCGGCGACGGGGTCGCGCGGCGGCTGGTACGACAGCCCCCGGCAGGTCAGGTGCTGCAGCGCCAGCTTGCCCTCGATCTGCGGGTCGTACCGCCAGAGCTGCTTGCCGGTGGTTGCGTCGAGCGCGATCACCGACTGGTGCGGCGTGCACAGGAACAGGCGGTTGCCGATCTTCAGCGGCGTGACCTCATAGGTGGTCTCTTCCGGGTCGCCCTCCTTGCCGCGCACGTCGCCCGTGCGGAACTCCCAGGCCATTTTCAGCTGCGAGGCGTTGTCGGGCGTGATCTGCGCCAGCGGGGAGAAACGCTGGCCATGGCCGGTGCGGCCGTAGGCGTGCCATTCGCCATCGGGCAGCGTGGGCGCGGCCTGGGCCGGCGCGGGCACGGACTCGCCCGCCAGCTGGCCGGCGAGCTCATGCGGAGCGGTGAACCAGGAGGCCGCCGCCAGCACGGCGGACAGCAGCAGCGCCAGCCCCAGCGCCATGCGCGGCATGCGCAGCGCGGAAGCCCTGGCCGCGGCATCGCCGGAAGCATTCGGCCGGGGCGATGCGGGCTCGCGCAACAGCGACCGGCGCATCCACGGCGTCGCCAGCCAGAGGCCGAGCACGAACAACACATCCAGCCGCGCGGCGAGCGGCCACCAGTCCACGCCCACCTCCCACACCGCCCAGGCCGTGGAGCCCAGCAGGAGCGCGGCGTACACCCAGAGCCCCCCCGCGGATCGCCGCGCGAGCAGCACGCCCGAAGCCAGCAGCGCGAGCCCGGCGACGAGGTAGTAGGGGCTGCCGCCCAGTGAAACGAGCCATGCGCCCGCACCTGCAACGAGAATGCCTGTGATGCCGACGAGAACGCCGGTGATGCGTGCGAGCCCTGCCATTGTGGTTGTCCTTTGTGTCCATGCCCCGGCCGGCCATCGGCGCAACAATGCAGCGGGATGGAGAAGAGGATCGGCCCGGAGGGACGAATCTAGGCGTGCGGAGCGTGCATGCCCCGTCGGCGCGTGGCCTGCACACCTGTGGGGCGCGGCCTACACTGCGTGCGTGCAGCAGGGCGTCAGCGCGCGCCGAACTCCTGCCGCACCCAGTCGTCGATCAGGCCCTTTTCGTACCGCAGCGGATCGGTCCCGCCGCGTGCCGCCCGCTCCATGAACGCGGGGTCGCGCAATTCGCGGCGCCCCGACTGCAACACCGAACCGTCGGCGGCCAGCCGCTTGAACTCGAGCACGATGCGCGGCGGATAGATGTCGCGCACGATGCGCACCTGTCCGGCCTGCGGACCGCGCCAGGGCTCGAAACCGCCGGCACGCTGCACATCGGTGATCCGCACCTCCAGCCGCTGGCCTTCGGGCAGCGCCGCGGCTGCGGTTTCCGACAGGTACAGGCAGAGCGCGTCCACCCAGGCACGGCGGGCCTGCCCGGTTTCTGGGGCCCCGCGGCGGGCATCGCTGAAGCCGGCCGGATCGGCATAGGTCACGCTGACGATGCCGGGCGGCGGCGAGCCCTTGGCCCGGGAAGGCGCCGCGGCGCCGTCGCGCCGGGCAGGCACGGCGGCGGTGTCCTGCGCGGGTACCGGAGCACCGCCGGGTGCACCCGCGCAGCCGGCCAGCAGGCTGGCCAGCGCCAGCGCGGCCGGCACCCGGCCCGGACCGGGACGGCGCAAAAGAACTTGAAGCGGGGCATGGAGTCGGTGCGTCATGGCGATGGTGGGGTCGGGAGGGTGGGAGCGGTGAGCGCATGCGCGGCGCGGCGCCAGAACGCCGGCTGCGCATAGTGGTGCTTGAGGTAGTCGATCCACAGCCGCACGCGCAGCGGCAGATGGCGGGCATGGGGAAAGACCACGTAGATGCCGTTGGGCGGCGCGGCGAAATCCTCCAGCACGGCCACCAGCCGGCCGGCGGCGATCTCGGCCTCCACCTCCCAGGTGCTGCGCCACGCGATGCCCCAGCCCCCCAGGCACCAGTCATGCAGCACCTGTCCGTCGGAGCAGTCGAGGGGGCCGGTGGGCTTGACATGCACTACGTCGCCGGGCGCGCCGTCCGCGTCTGCAGGGGGCATGCGGAAGGCCCAGCCACGCGTCTGCGACGCGTCGCTCGACAGCATCAGGCAGGCGTGCCGCGCGAGTTCGGACGGATGCTTCGGCGTGCCGTGGCGCTCCAGGTAGGCGGGCGTGGCCACGCAGAGCCTGCGGTTGTCGGCGATGCGCACGCTCACCAGCGAGGAATCGGGCAGGTCACCCACGCGCACGGCGCAGTCGAACCCCTCCCCCGCCAGGTCCACCACGCGGTCGCTGAGGTTGAGGGAAATGCGCACGTCGGGATGCAGGTCGCGGAACAGCGGCACCAGCGGCGCCACGTGGCGCCGTCCGAACCCCGCGGGCGCGGTGATGCGCAGGTGCCCCGTGGCCCGTGCCCCGCCGACCGAGACGCTGGCCTCGGCCTCGGCCACATCGGCCAGCAGGCGCTGGCAATCCTCCAGAAAGGCGCTGCCCTCGTGCGTGAGGCTGATGCGCCGCGTGGTGCGCACCATAAGCTTCACGCCCAGGTGCTCTTCCAGCGCGTCCAGGCGCCGCCCCATGATGGCGGGCGCCACGCCCTCGGCGCGTGCCGCGGCGGTGAGGCTGCCGCGCGTCGCCACCGACACGAACGACTCGAAGGCCTTGAGCTTGTCCATGGGCTGCGATTATCGGCAGCCTGTAACCGCCGGGCACCACCGGTGTACATCTCGCGCCACCTGTCCGGGCATCGATCCAGAAAAGACCCACTGAACACGAGGTTGAATGCTACTGGAACCATAGCAAACCAATGGACACGGTTGTTGCATGCCGCAAGACCGAAGCCCTTCTGGTCACCCTTCCCTGGATTCGTGCAAAAAAGTCACGGGTTCTGCGATTCGAGGGTGGTTTATGCGGATAAAAAATTCAAATACAGTGACTCCATCATTCGACCCAGTCCACCACACCATGACCGACCGCACCACCGTCCACGGCCTGCAAGTGGCCACGCTCCTGCACCAATTCATCGAAGAGCGCGTGCTCCCCGGTACGGGCGTTGACGCCGCCGCGTTCTGGTCCGGCTTCGATGCCATCGTGCGGGAGCTGGCTCCGCGCAATATCGCCCTGCTGGCCGAGCGCGACCGCCTGCAGGCCGAACTGGACACCTGGCACAAGGCCCATCCCGGCCCGGTCACCGACATGGCGGGCTACCGCGCCTTCCTCGAGAAGATCGGCTACCTCGTGCCGCAGCCCGCGGGCGTGCAGGCCACCACCGCCAACGTGGACGACGAGCTCGCCATCCAGGCCGGCCCGCAGCTGGTCGTGCCCATCCTGAACGCACGCTACGCCCTCAACGCCGCCAACGCGCGCTGGGGCAGCCTGTACGACGCGCTCTACGGCACCGACGCCATCTCCGAAGAGGGCGCCGAAAAGGGCAAGGGCTACAACCCGGTGCGCGGAGCCAGGGTGATCGCATTCGCGCGCGGGGTGCTGGACCAGGCCGTGCCGCTGCAGGACGCTTCCCATGCCGATGCGGAGATGTACAGCGTCGCGGACGGCACGCTCATCGTCCGCCTGAAGAATGGCCGCACCACCGGGCTGAAGGACCCGTCCCAGTTCGTGGGCTACACCCCCGGCAGCCACTCCGCCTACCCGGCTTCCATCCTGCTGGTGCACAACGGCCTGCACATCGACATCCAGATCGACCGCAACACCACCATCGGCAAGACCGACCCGGCGGGCATCAGCGACGTGATCGTGGAAGCCGCGCTCTCCACCATCCTCGACCTGGAAGACTCCGTCGCCGCCGTCGATGCCGAGGACAAGGTGGCCGGCTACGCCAACTGGCTGGGCATCCTGCAGGGCACGCTGACCGAATCCTTCGTCAAGGGCGGCCAGACCGTCACGCGGGGCCTGAACGCCGACCGCATCTACACCGCGCCCGGAGGCAGCGGCGAAGTGCGCCTGCACGGCCGCTCGCTCATGTTCCTGCGCAACGTGGGCCACCTGATGACCAATCCGGCCGTGTTGTGGACCGATGCGCAGGGCGTGCAGCGCGAGATCCCGGAAGGCATCCTGGACGCGGTCGTCACCACCGCCATCGCACTGCACGACCTGCAGGGCAAGGGCCAGGCCGGCATCCGCAACTCGCGCAAGGGCAGCGTCTATATCGTCAAGCCCAAGATGCACGGCCCGGCCGAAGTGGCCTTCGCCAGCGAGCTCTTCGCCCGCGTGGAACGCCTGCTGGGCCTGCCGGAGAACACCGTCAAGCTGGGCATCATGGACGAAGAGCGCCGCACCAGCGTGAACCTGAAGGCCTGCATCGCCGCGGCGTCGGCCCGCGTGGCCTTCATCAACACCGGCTTCCTGGACCGCACCGGCGACGAGATGCACACCGCCATGCAGGCCGGCCCCATGGTGCGCAAGGGCGACATGAAGGCCAGTGCCTGGATCCAGGCCTACGAGAAGAACAACGTGCTGGTGGGCCTGTCGTGCGGCCTGCGCGGCAAGGCCCAGATCGGCAAGGGCATGTGGGCCATGCCCGACATGATGAAGGCCATGCTGGAGCAGAAGATCGCCCACCCCAAGGCCGGCGCCAACACCGCCTGGGTGCCCAGCCCCACGGGCGCCACGCTGCACGCCCTGCACTACCACCAGGTCAACGTGGCCGACGTGCAGAAGGAACTGGAAAAGACCAGCGCCGATGCCGAGCGCGACAACCTGCTCACCGGCCTGCTGACCATTCCCGTGGCCGCCAACCCGCAGTGGACCGATGCCGAGAAGCAGCAGGAACTGGACAACAACGCCCAGGGCATCCTCGGCTACGTGGTGCGCTGGATCGACCAGGGCGTGGGCTGCTCCAAGGTGCCCGACATCCACGACGTGGGCCTGATGGAAGACCGCGCCACGCTGCGCATCAGCAGCCAGCACATCGCCAACTGGCTGCTGCACGGCGTGGTGACCGAGGCCCAGGTGCGCACGACCTTCGAGCGCATGGCTGCCGTGGTGGACCAGCAGAACGCGGGCGATCCGGCCTACCGGAAGATGGCCGGCCGCTTCGCCGAGTCCGCCGCCTACCAGGCCGCCTGCGACCTGGTGTTCAAGGGCGTGGAACAGCCCAGCGGCTATACCGAGCCGCTGCTGCACGCCTGGCGGCTGAAGGTGAAGTCCGGCGCGGCCTGATCCGCCTCCGCACCGCCCGAAGGCACCCGAGAGGGTGCCTTTTTTCATGGTGAAAAGCCGTCCCCCGCCGAAGGGCACCCTGGAGTCATCGCACAACCCGGAATAAACATCAAGTTACAATCAGGGTTTACCCTGACATAAATCATGAAATTCCAAGATTTATCCATTGGAAAGCGTCTGGCGCTGGCCTTCGGCCTGCTGACGTTTTTCATCGTCGGCATGCTGGCCGTCGGCACGTGGCGGCTGCAGTCCGTCGCGCAGGACACCGCCGCGATGATGAACCTGCCCCTGGCGAAGGAACGCCTGATCTCGGACTGGTACCGCACCATCTACAGCAACGTGTCGCGCCATGCCCTGGTCGCGCGCAGCAGCGACGCGGCCCTGGCCGGCCGGTTCACGCAGGAGAACGCGGCGGCCTCCCGCCAATCGACGGAGCAGCAGCAGCAACTGGCCCAGCTCATCTCCGGCCCTGAAGAGCAGGCTCTCTTCGACCGGGCCGGCGTGCTGCGCAAGCAGTTCGTCGACGCACGCGATGCGATCTACAAGGCCAAGGCGGAGGGCCGGTCGGACGATGCCCAGCGCATCCTGGACACCGAGTTCACGCCGTCCGGCAAGGGCTACCTGGATGCGCTCCAGGCCTTGCTGGACTTCCAGCGCAAGCAGATCAACGAAGCCGCCGCCTCGGTGCAGCGCAATTACGAAAGCGGCCGCAATGCGCTGGTCCTGCTCGGCCTGCTGGCCACCGCCGCGGCCGCGGCGCTGGCACTGGGCATCACGCGCAGCGTGACGCGCCCCCTGCACCGCGCCGTGTCGGTGGCGGAGTCCGTGGCCGGCGGCGACCTGACGGTGCGCTCCGCCAGCACGGCGCGCGACGAGATGGGCCAGTTGCTGCGCGCACTGGACGCCATGGCCACGCAACTGCGTGACACGGTCGGCCAGGTGCGTCGCGGCGCGGACGGCATCGCCCTCGCGTCCAGCGAAATCGCCACCGGCAACCTGGACCTGTCCAGCCGCACCGAAGAGCAGGCCAGCGCCCTGCAGCAGACCGCCGCGTCGATGGAACAGATGACCGCCACGGTGCGGCAGAACGCGGACAACGCCGCGCAGGCCGACCAGCTGGCGCGCTCCGCGTCCGATATGGCGGTGCGCGGCGGCCAGGTGGTCGGCAACGTGGTAACGACAATGGGCGGCATCCACAGTGCTTCGCGCAAGATCGTGGACATCACCGGCGTGATCGACTCCATCGCCTTCCAGACCAACATCCTGGCGCTCAACGCCGCCGTCGAGGCCGCGCGGGCCGGCGAGCAGGGCCGCGGCTTCGCCGTCGTGGCCAGCGAGGTGCGCACGCTGGCGCAGCGCAGCGCCACCGCCGCGAAGGAAATCAAGGCGCTCATCGACGACTCCGTCACGCAGGTGGACGCGGGCAACCGGCTGGTGGAAGAGGCAGGCACCGTGATCCGCGACGTGGTGAACGGCGTGCGCCGCGTGACCGACATCGTGGCCGAAATCAGCGCCGCCAGCCAGGAACAGACCAGCGGGCTGGAACAGGTGAACCGTGCCATCGCGCAAATGGACCAGGTCACCCAGCAGAACGCCGCGCTGGTGGAGGAAGCGGCGGCCGCCACCGGCTCGCTGGAGGCACAGGCTTCGCACCTGGTGCAGGCGGTGGCGGTCTTCCGCCTGGCCGAAGCGGGAACGGCACTGCCACGCCTGGCGGCCTGAGATCCCACCCGCTCCGGGCAGCGGGCGGATGTTCCAGAAGAGCCCCTTGCCGCGCTATCGATGGCGATGGGCGCTTTTGCTTGGGGGGGCCTACACTGGCCGCATGCCCGACGCCGCCCCGCTTCCGGACCCTGCCCTCTGCCCCCTGTGCGGCCAGAGCAACCAATGCGCCATCGAGGCCGGTCAGCCGGCAGACAGCTGCTGGTGCATGGCCACCCTGGTGCATCCCGCTGCCCTGGCCGCCGTGCCGGCCGCAGCACGCGGCATGGCCTGCCTCTGCCCTCGCTGCGCGGCTGGCGCAGGAGCATCCCGGGACGCCGCCGCGGCCATGCCGCCGATATGATCGGCGGACTGTTGTCTTCGCCATTCAAAGGAATCCCCCCATGCCCACGTACCACATCGAAATGATGGAAGGCCGCACCGTCGAGCAGAAGAAAAAGCTCGTGGAGGAAATCACCCGCGTCTCCGTCGAGATCCTCGGCGGCTCGCCCGAATCTGTGGACATCCTCATCACCGACGTGAAGCGCGAGAACTGGGCTACGGGCGGCAAGCTCTGGTCCGAAAGACAGTGAGCGTCCCCCTGAGCGGCTGCGCCGCGGGGCGGCCCTTGCGCGGCGTCTGCTGGCGCAGGCCGTGCCTGCCGCGCACCGGGGTGCGCCAGCCAGCCCCGTTCCGAGGCATGGCATGACGGGCTCCGCCGCCCTGCTGCGCGAGCGGTACGGCGAGCGCTACCGGTGGCTGCTGCTGCTCTCGGTCATGGTCGGCACGATGGCGTCGATCATGTCCTCCACCATCGTGAACGTGGCGATCCCGGACATGAGCCACCATTTCACGCTGGGGCAGGCACGGGCCCAGTGGGTCACCTCCGGCTTCATGGTGGCCACCACGGTGGCCATGCTCACCACGCCCTGGCTGCTGGCGCGCTACGGCTACCGGGCCACGTATGCAGGGGCCATGGTCCTGCTGCTGGCGGGCGGCATCGGCGGCGGCGTCGCCGGCCAGTACGAATGGGTGCTCCTGGCCCGCGTGCTCGAGGGGCTGGCGGCCGGCGTGGTGCAGCCCATCCCTGCGGTGATCATCCTGCATGCCTTCCAGCCGCACGAACAGGGCCGCGCCAGCGGCATCTTCGGCATGGGCGTGGTGCTGGCTCCCGCCATCGGCCCGAGCGTCGGCGGGCTGCTCGTGGACTGGTTCGGCTGGCGCTCGATCTTCTTCATGGTGGTGCCGTTCTGCATCGCCTCCCTCGTCCTCGCCTACAAATACGTGCCCGTGAGCAGCCCCGGCGGCGTGGCCGCGGACCGTGCCGGCGCCTCGCTCGACTGGGCCGGGCTGCTGCTCGGCGCGGTAGGCACGCTGTGCCTGCTCAACGGGCTGGTATCGCTGCGTGACGGTCCCGCATTCGTGTCGGCCGTGCTGCTCCTGGCCGCCCTCGCCGCCCTGGCCGCGTTCATCGCCTGGGAACGCCGCATGCTGGCAGGCCAGGGCAAGCCGCTGATGGACCTGCGGCTGTTCGAGGTGCGGCAGTTCGCCATGGGCAGCATCGTGGCGTTCATCTACGGCACCGCGCTTTTCGGATCCACCTACCTGCTGCCGGTGTTCCTGCAACTGGGCCTGCAGATGTCGGCATCGCACGTCGGCACGCTGATGCTGCCGGCGGGCATCATGCTGGCGATCACCATCCCCCTGGTCGGGCGCATGGCCGACCGCCAGCCCACGCACCTGCTCGTGGGCATCGGGCTGGCGCTGCTGGCGCTGTCCTTCGGACTGATGGCGTTCGCGGGCCTGCACACGGCCCTGTGGCTGCTGGTGGCCTTCGCGGTGCTGGGCCGCATCGGCCTGGGCTTCATCCTGCCGTCCCTCAACCTGGGCGCGATGCGGCCGCTGCCCAAGCCGCTCATCGCGCAGGGGTCGAGCGCCATCAGCTTCGTGCGCATGCTCGGCGGCGCGGCCGGGGTAAGCCTGTGCGGCATCGTGCTCGAATGGCGCATCGCCGCGCACGGCGATTCGCTGCAGAATGCGGTCAGCAGCCCGGAACGCATCGCTGCCTTCGGGGAAACCTTCCTGCTGCTCACCGGGCTGTGCCTGCTGGCCCTGGTGGCTGCCTGGCAATTGCGCCCGCCGCGCGAAGGCTGACCACCGCCTGGCGGCACAGGTCCCGCGCCGCGGGGCCCGGCGCCAGGCAGCAGCTCCCACGAATATTTCTCTGCCCCCTCCATCGACCATGTGCCAGCTGCTCGGAATGAACGCCAACACGCCCACCGACGTGACCTTCAGCTTCACGGGGTTCGCGCAGCGCGGCGGCAAAACGGGCGACCACTCCGACGGCTGGGGCATCGCCTTCTTCGAGGACAAGGGCCTGCGCCATTTCGTGGACCACGAACGGGCCGTGGATTCACCGATCGCGGAACTGATACGCCGCTATCCCATCCGCAGCCGCAACGTCATCGCGCATATCCGCAAGGCCACGCAGGGCAGCGTGACCCTGCAGAACTGCCACCCGTTCGTGCGTGAACTCTGGGGCCGCTACTGGGTGTTCGCGCACAACGGCGACCTGAAGGACTTCCGCCCCCGCCTGCATTCGCACTTCCATCCCGTCGGCGCCACCGACAGCGAGCATGCGTTCTGCTGGATCATGCAGGAGCTTTCCAAATCCCATGCCGACGTGCCCAGCGTGCAGGAACTCACCCTCACCCTGCGTGAACTCGCGGCGCGCATCGCGCCGCACGGCACCTTCAACTTCCTGCTGTCCAACGGGCAGGCCCTCTGGGCCCATGCGTCCACCCACCTCTGCTACATCGAGCGCCGGCATCCGTTCTCGCAGGCCTGCCTGTGCGACGAGGACCTGAGTGTGGATTTCTCGGCCCACACCACCCCGCACGACCGGGTGGCCGTGGTGGTGACCGCGCCCCTGACCAGCGACGAAGTATGGACGCCGTTCCGAAGCGGTGAACTCAAGGTGTTCGTGGACGGCGCCTGCCAGGCATTCTGATTGCGGGCTGCGGCAACCCGGGCGGCGCTGGGTGGCACCTACCGGACCAGGCGGTTTCCGCCCCCATGCCACCGAACCGGTCCACACCCATGCCATTGCGCCCCCGCTTCCATGACGCCTCTCCCGCCCTCCTCGCCCTGATCCTCGCGAGTGCCACGCTGCCGGCCACCGTGTTCGCCGCCAGCGAGCAGCCCGGGCGCATTCCCGCCATCAAGCTCTACGACACCCCCGACCACCGCGTGGCTTTCGTGAAAGGCACCGTTGCGACCCTGCGCAAGATGCCTGCCCGGGAGTTCTGGCTCAGCGATTCGGTGGAAGCCTGGGAGCAGGACGTGCATCCCGCGCCGCGCCGCCAGTACGTGGTCACCCTCCAGGGCGAACTCGAATTCCAGGTCGGCGACGGCTCCACTTTCCGCCTGGCGCCCGGCACCGTGCTGCTGGCGGAAGACACGGGCGGCGCCGGCCATCGCTGGAAGATGCTGCCGGGCAGCGGACCCTGGGTGCGCATGTACCTCCCCATGGCGGGAGAGGACGACGGCTTCGAGCCGTCCCGCTGAATCCCCTGGCGCCGTCCCGCACCTCAGCCCAGCGGTTTCCACACCGGGGGCTCGGGATCGGGGAAGCAGGGTGACGGGCTTCCCGGCCGCAGCATGGCCTCGCGCTGCCGGCGCCGCTTGATCTCCCGGGGCTTCGCGGCGATGCGGCCCGCGGCGGCGTCGGAGCAATGGCGATGGGACTTGGACATGGCGACCTCCGTCTTTCTGGGGATGGAACCCCATTGGCGCATCGGAGCCGGCGCCCCGCCCGTCGGACGGGGGCGCATCCGCCGACCCGACAACGCCCACGGCGGTGCCGGCCCCACGCCACCCGCGGCCACAGGCCGGGAAGCACGCGGAACCTGCACTGCACCCCGGATGAATTGATGCAAGTCAAGACGCTCGATCCGTGTAGGACAGGCACTGCGCATTCGCTGACACGGCTTCGACCTCCAGGCCGTCGCGGCGGGGTCGGCATGGGGCGATACAACGGTTCCAGCGGGCACAAGCCCGCAGTGACCATCCGATCCATCGACCACAAGGAGCAAGCCATGCAACCCGACAAGACCACGCCCCCGCCGACCAGCGTCGGCCCCTCCGCAGACGGCATTCCCGTGGAGCACCGGCCAGGCTATGGTGTGCCGTCGCAGGATCCGCGGCCTGCGGCGCAGGTCCCCCTCACGCCCGAGGAGGCCGAGCGCGAAGCCGGCTCCGTACTGGCAGGGGGCGGCGTCATGGCGGGAGCCGCGACGGGCGCAGCAGTCGGCGGCGCCGTGGCCGGACCGATCGGCGTGGTGGTCGGCGTGGCCGTGGGAGGCGTGGCCGGTGCAGTAGGTGGCGCTGCCGCCAGCAAGGCCGTCGCCACGGAACCGCGCGACACTCCGCGGCACGCAGGGGCGGAACCCCCGTCCGGCGGTCAGCGGTAACCATCGCCAGGGGTGCGCCCGGGCGCCCTGGCACGGGAACACCCTCCGGACAGGGTCCGGACGTTCGTGGCGAGGGGGGAATGAAAACGGGGAATCTGGCGCGGCTGGCGGGGATCGAACCCACGACCCTTGGCTTCGGAGGCCAATACTCTATCCACTGAGCTACAGCCGCGTGCGGGCCCTTGCGGCCCAGGCGGGGATTATGGCACGGCGTTGCGCCCCCCCTGGCAAATCTTCCAGGGGATGCCCGAAGGCAGCGGATCGAAGCCGGCCGACACGTCGAAGCCCAGGCCGCGCAGATAGGCGTCCACCGCGGCACGACCGGTGTCCGCCAGGCCGAAGGTGGCGCCGCCCAGCAGCCAGACCTGCATCAGGCCGTCGAACAGCGCCTGCAGCCCTTCGGCCGCCACCTCGACCGGGGATGGCAGCTCCACGGCCTGGTCGCTCGCCGCCAGGGCCAGTTCAGTGGCGAACTGCCGGCGAAACTCCAGGCTGGCCTCGACGTGGCGGTCCCGCACGGCGGACAGCTCGCCCACGTATTCCACCCGGAACATCGCGATCTCGAACACGCGGCGCACGGACTCGTCTTTTTCCAGGCTGCGCAACACGAAGTCGATCGCCGCCCGCAGGCGCTGCAGCGGAGGCATGCGGCCATGGTCCGCGCACCCGCCGCTCGCGCACTCCAGCGGCAGCGTCGCACGCTCCATCATGGCGTTGAACAGGTCCACCTTGTCCTTGAAATGCCAGTAGATGGCACCGCGCGTGGCGCCCGCGGCCTGGGCGATGTCGTTCAGGGATGCGTTCGAAACCCCCTTCTGATAGAAAACATGTTCTGCAGCATCCAACAGGCTGTTGCGGGTGGCGACCGCATCTTCCTTGGTACGTCGGGCCATGTGGGGAGTCTCCTTGATTCTGCACGGGCTGGCGGCGAAGGGCGGACATCTCGACCCGCGCTTCGCGAAGCAGCATTCCGCAATTATACATTCATGTTTGTATGTATAATCCCGCCGAAATTCAAGGGCCGCCGCATGGTTTTGACATCGCTCAAGGCCATGTGGAAGCCTTTTCCCTTGCGCCGATCCGGAAGGACTTCCATGTACCGCTTGAGTGTCGAACCTGCTGTCTCCGCCGCCCCGCTCCGCCGCACAGCGCGGTCAGGGCTTTTCTGCCTGGCCCTGCTCGCCGCAGCCACCCTCGCGGCCTGCGGGAAATCGGGCGACTCCGCCCAGCAGGGCCAGGGCGGCACGCCCCCGCCGCCGCAGGTGGGCGTGGTGACCGTATCGCCGGGCGATGTGGGCCTGGTGACGGAGCTTCCAGGCCGGCTGGAAGCGTCGCGGGTGGCCCAGGTCCGCGCCCGTGCGGCCGGCATCCTGCAAAAGCGGCTGTTCACCGAAGGCAGCGATGTCAAGGCGGGCCAGCGCCTGTTCGCGATCGACGACGCGCCCTACCGCGCCTCGCTGGAAAGCGCCCAGGCGAGCGTCGCGCAGGCCGAGGCCAATGTGGCCCAGGCCCGCGCTCTGGCCGAGCGCTACAAGCCGCTGGTGGCCGTGAATGCCGTGAGCCGGCAGGAATACGACAACGCGGTGGCGTCCCAGAAGACGGCCGAGGCCAACCTGGCCGCTGCGCGTGCGTCCGTCACCACGGCCCGCATCAACCTGGGCTACGCGGCCGTGACGGCCCCCATCTCTGGCCGCATCGGCCGCGCGCTCGTCACCGAAGGTGCGCTGGTGGGCCAGGGCGAGGCCACGCAGCTCGCGGTGATCCAGCAGATCGACCCGCTCTACGTCAACTTCACCCAGTCCGCCTCGGACGCACTGAAGCTCAAGGCCGGCCTCGCGAGCGGCAAGTACAAGCAGGCCTCCAAGGGCGCCGCATCGGTGAGCGTGGTCATGGAAGACGGCAGCGTGCATCCGCAGACGGGCAAGCTGCTCTTCACCGACCTGTCGGTGGACCCCACCAGCGGCCAGGTCACCCTGCGCGCCGAAGTGCCCAATCCCGAACGCCAGCTGCTGCCAGGCCTGTACGTGCGCGTGCGCCTGGAGCAGGCCCAGGTGGACAACGGCGTGCTGCTGCCCCAGCAGGCCGTGACGCGCTCCGCCAAGGGCGATACCGTGATGGTCGTGGGCCCGGACAACCACCTGGCGCCGCGGCCCGTGAAGCTTGGCCCGGCCCAGGGCACCAACTGGGTCGTGCTGGATGGCCTGAAGGCCGGCGAGAAGGTCATGGTGGACGGCTTCCAGAAGCTGCCGCGCGGCAAGCCGGGCGACCCGATCGTGGTGCAGCCGGTGCCCTGGCAGGCGGCAGGCGGAGCTCCCGCTGGCGGCGCGTCGGCGCCCGCCGCCGGGGCCTCCGCTGCCCAGGCCTCCGCCTCCGGCGCCTCTGCCCCCGCGAAGCAGTAACCCCCAGAACACGGAGCGCGGCACATGGCCAAGTTCTTTATCGAACGGCCCATCTTTGCATGGGTCATCACAATCTTCATCATGGTGGTGGGGGGAATCTCCATCGCCAAACTGCCCATCGCGCAGTATCCGGCCGTGGCGCCGCCGACCATCCAGGTGTCGGTGGCCTACCCCGGCGCCAACGCCCAGACGCTGGAGGACAGCGTGCTCGCGGTCATCGAGCGCGAGATGAACGGCGCCTCGGGCCTGGCCTACGTCGAGACGACCAGCCAGGCCAACGGCACGGGCACGATCGTTCTGAGCTTCGAGCCCGGCACCAATGCCGACCTGGCGCAGGTGGACGTGCAGAACCGCCTCTCGCGCGCCACGCCGCGGCTGCCCTCCGCGGTGACGCAGCAGGGCGTGCGCGTGGAGCAGTCGCGCTCGAACTTCCTGATGTTCGCCATGCTCACGACCGAGAACCCCGACGTGAGCATCGAGGCGCTGAACGACTATGCGGCCCGCAACGTCGTGCCCGAACTGCAGCGCGTGGCCGGCGTGGGCACGCTCACGCAGTTCGGCGCCGAGCGCGCCATGCGTATCTGGGTGGACCCGGCCAAGCTCAAGGGCTTCAACCTGTCGCTCGACCAGGTGAACGCCGCCATCCGCGCGCAGAACGTGCAGGTGTCGGCCGGCAACCTGGGCGACCTGCCCGCCGAACAGGGCCAGCCGGTGTCGGCGACCATCGTCGTGAAGGGGCAGCTCAACAACGCCGAGCAGTTCGGCAACGTGGTGCTGCGCGCCAACACCGACGGCTCCGCCGTGCGGCTCAAGGACGTGGCGCGCATCGAGCTGGGGTCGCAGAGCTACAGCACCAGCGCACGCCTCAACGGCAAGCAGGCCGTGGGCCTGGGCGTGCAGCCCACGCCGTCGGCGAATGCCCTGGCGACCGCCAAGGCGGTGAGGGCCAAGCTGGAGGAACTCAAGAAGTTCTTCCCCCAGGGCGTGAACTACGTGGTGCCCTATGACACCTCCAAGTTCGTCTCCGTGTCCATCGAGAAGGTGGTGCACACGCTGATCGAGGCCGTGGTGCTCGTGTTCATCGTGATGTTCCTGTTCCTGCAGAACCTCCGCTACACCATCATTCCGACCATCGTGGTGCCCGTGGCCCTGCTGGGCACGTTCGGCGCGCTGCTGGCGATGGGCTTCTCGATCAACGTGCTGACCATGTTCGGCATGGTGCTGGTGATCGGCATCGTGGTGGACGACGCCATCGTGGTGGTGGAGAACGTCGAGCGGATCATGGCCGAGGAAGGGCTGCCGCCGCTGCAGGCCACGCGCAAGGCCATGGGCCAGATCTCGGGCGCCGTGATCGGCGTGACCGTGGTGCTGATCTCGGTGTTCGTGCCGCTGGCGTTCTTCGCCGGCTCCACCGGCAACATCTACCGCCAGTTCGCCGCGACGATGGCCACCTCGATCGCGTTTTCCGCGTTCCTGGCGCTGTCGCTCACGCCGGCACTGTGCGCCACGCTGCTCAAGCCGATCGACCCCGAGCACCATGCGGAAAAGAAGGGCTTCTTCGGCTGGTTCAACCGCTCCTTCAAGAGCACGACGCACCGTTACGAAGGCTGGCTCGGCAAGCTGCTGCGCCGCAGCGGCCGCATGATGATCATCTACGCCGTGCTGCTGGGCGCCGTGGCGCTCGTGTACACGCGCCTGCCGACCTCGTTCCTGCCGAACGAGGACCAGGGCTACATCATCACCAACATCCAGCTGCCGGCGGGCGCGGCGCAGTCCCGCACCAGCGACGTGCTGCACCAGGTCGAGGACTTCATGCTCAAGCAGCCGGAGGTCGAGAACATCGTCACCGTGGCGGGCTTCTCCTTCTCCGGCCAGGGGCAGAACGCGGGCCTGGCCTTCGTGATTCTGAAGGACTGGAGCGAGCGCTCGGGTGCCGAGCACTCGGCGGCGGCGATTTCCGGCCGGGCCTTCATGGCGCTGTCGAGCATCCGCGATGCCTTCATCTTCGCGCTGAGCCCGCCGCCCATCCCCGAACTGGGCACCGGCACGGGCTTCAACTTCCGGCTGCAGGACCGCGCCGGCCAGGGCCACGACGCCCTGGTCGCAGCCCGCAACCAGATGCTGGGCATGGCCGCGCAGAGCAAGGTGCTGGCGGGCGTGCGCCCCGACGGCATGGAAGACGCGCCGCAGATGCAGATCGACATCGACCGCGACAAGGCCAATGCCCTGGGCGTGGGCTTCGACAGCATCAGCAGCGCGCTCTCCACGGCGCTGGGTTCGGCCTACATCAACGACTTCCCGAACCAGGGCCGCCTGCAACGGGTGGTGGTGCAGGCCGACGCCGCGGCGCGGATGCGCCCGGAATCGGTGCTGGACCTGCCGGTGCTCAACGCCCAGGGCCAGACGGTGCCGCTGTCGGCTTTCGCATCCACGCGCTGGATCACGGGCGCCATGCAGACCGTGCGCTACAACGGCTATCCGGCGATGAAGATCGCGGGCGACGCCGGCCCCGGGTTCACCACGGGTGACGCCATGGCCGAGATGGAAAAACTCGCCGGGAAACTGCCTCCGGGCTTCGGCTTCGAGTGGACGGGCCAGTCCCGCGAGGAAAAGCTCGCGGGTTCGCAGGCCACGGTGCTGTACGCGTTCTCGCTGCTGGCGGTGTTCCTCTGCCTGGCGGCGCTGTACGAGAGCTGGTCTATCCCGTTCTCGGTGATGCTGGTGGTGCCGCTGGGCGTGCTGGGGGTGCTGCTCGCCACGCTGCTGCGCGGCATGTCCAACGACGTGTACTTCCAGATCGGCCTGGTGACCATCATCGGGCTCTCGGCGAAGAACGCCATCCTGATCGTGGAGTTCGCCAAGGACCTGCAGGCCGAGGGCAAGAGCGTGCTGGAGGCGGCGCTGGAAGCCGCCCACCTGCGCTTCCGCCCCATCGTGATGACCTCGCTGGCCTTCACCCTGGGCGTGGTGCCGCTGTTCATCGCTTCGGGCGCGAGCTCGGCGAGCCAGCGCGCCATCGGCACCGGCGTGATCGGCGGGATGATCACCGGCACCGTGCTGGCCGTGGTCTTCGTGCCCGTGTTCTTCGTGCTGGTGCGCTCCTTCTTCAAGGGCAGCAAACGCCAGCAGGAGCATGACGCGCACCAGGCACAACTGCACCGGCATGCCACGGATGGGGAATAAGCCCTTTCAAGAACGGCAGGAGAAGAACACCATGCAAGCAACCTCCCGCGCACGCCCCGGCACGCGCCCCCTCCTCTGCGCAGCCGCCGCTGCGGCGCTGCTCGCCGGCTGCAGCTTCATCCCCACGTACGAGCGCCCGGCGGCGCCGGTGCCCGCGGCCTACCCGGCCGCAGGCGCCGCAGCGCCGGCCGGCGCCCGGGCGGCTGCGGATATCGACTGGCGCGAGTACTTCGCCGATCCCCGGCTGCAGCGGCTGATCGCTCTGGCACTGGAAAACAACCGCGACCTGCGCGTGGCCGCGCTCAACATCGAGCAGGCCCGCGCGCAGTTCCAGATCCAGCGCGCGGGGCAGTTTCCCACGGTGAACGCCGCGGTGAACGCATCGCGCCAGCCCAGCACCACGACCGGCCAGTACGTCAACAACTACCAGGTCGGCCTGGCAGTTTCCGCCTGGGAGATCGACTTCTTCGGCCGCATCGCCGCGCTCAAGGAACAGGCCCTGGCGCAGTACTTCGCGACGGAGGAAGCCCGCCGCGCCACCCAGATCAGCCTGGTCGCCTCCGTGGCCACCGGCTGGTTCAACCTGCTGGCCGACGAGGAATTGCTCGACATCTCGCGCCGCACGCTGCAGACGCGCGACGAATCCGTGCAGCTCACGAAGCTGCGGCTCGAGAACGGCGTGAGCTCCGAGCTCGACTACAGCCAGGCCCAGGGGCTGGCGCAGGCGGCGCGCGCCACCTTCGCGCAGCAGCAGCGCCAGCGCCTGCAGGACGAGAACGCGCTCGCCCTGCTGCTGGGCCAGCCGCTGCCGCAGGACATCGCGGCCACGCTCGATGCGCGCACGCGCCTGGCGGACGCGCCCGCCATGCCGTCGCTGCCCGCCGGCCTGCCGTCCGACCTGCTGGTGCGCCGCCCCGACATCCGCCAGGCCGAGCAGCAGCTCGTGGCCGCCAACGCCAACATCGGCGCGGCCCGGGCCGCGTTCTTCCCGCGCATCTCGCTCACGGCCAGCGCCGGCACCGTCAGCAACGAACTGTCGGGCCTGTTCAAGAGCGGATCCTGGGCCTTCTCGCTGGCGCCGCAGCTGGCGTTGCCGATCTTCGACGGAGGCCGCAACCAGGCCACGCTGGACTCCGCGCGCGTGGGCCGTGACATTGCCGTGGCGCAGTACGAGAAATCGATCCAGACGGCTTTCCGCGAAGTGTCGGATGCACTCGCCGGGCAGGCCACGCTGGGCGAGCAGTTCGCCGCTCAGCGCGCGCAGGCCACGGCCGATGCCAAGCGCTTCGAGTTGTCCGACCTGCGCTACCGCAACGGCGTGGCGAGCTACCTCGACCTGCTGGACGCGCAGCGCTCGCTGTTCACCTCGGAGCAACTGGTGGTGCAGACGCGGCTCTTGCAACTGCAGAACCAGGTCGCGCTCTACAAGGTGCTCGGCGGCGGCTGGACGGCGGCCCAGGAAACCCCGGCCACGGGCAGCGGCACGGCAGCACCGAACTCCTGAAGCGGCGGCCTTCCGCCCTGCCAAGGCGCCTGCGGGCGCCTTTTTCTTTGGGCATGCCGTCCGGCGCGGCGGATGGCACGATCCCAACGGACGTGCATGCACTGCATGCCGGAAGGCCGCTTGCAGCTTTCCAGCGCGCAGCTACCGTCCGTCTCCCGACCACACCAGAACAGCAGGGAGAAAGCCAGCCATGCGCATGCCATCGTCCACCCCGTCCGGCCAACCGCCTTCCGCAAGCCCGCGGCCTGCCTCCTGGCCGGCCCTGCGCCGCAGGAGCCTCGTCGGCATGGCCTGTGCCCTCGCGGCCTGTGCCGCCACGGCGGGCCCGAAGCCCGGCCCGCAGGACGACGGCGTGTGGACCCGGCTTTCCAGCGAAGGGGCCCCGTCCGGGCGCAGCGCACCGGTCACCGCGGCGCTCCGGGGTGCCATCTACCTCTTCGGCGGCGTGAAGGACGATTTCCGCGCCGGCACCAACGATTTCCTGAACGACCTGCACCGCTACGACGTGCATGCCAACCGCTGGACGCGCCTGGTGCCCACGGGCGATGTGCCCTCTCCGCGCGCCTTTTCCGGCGGCGTGGCGATGCCGCAACGCGGCTGGATGGTGGTGTTCGGAGGCGCCCGCTACTCCGCGGACCTGTCGGACTTCACGCCCCTGGGCGACGTCTGGGCGTACGACGCACGGGCCGGACGCTGGGAAGCGCTGGCGGGCGTGGCACCCGGCGATGCACCAGCCCCCAGCCCGCGGGCATGGCCCACGGTCTGGCGCGCGGGCGACCAGCTCTATGTGTTCGGAGGCGTGGAGGCGGGCTTCCGCACGCTCAACGACCTCTGGCGCTTCGATGTCTCCACGCGCACCTGGACCCAGCTCTCGGCCCACGGCGCGCCGGGCTCGCCACCATCCCGCTATTCGGGCGCCGTGACCGGCGAGCCCTGGCGCGGGCAGGTCGCGCTCTACGGCGGCGAGGCCACCACCGGCCAGGGCGGCTTCATTTTCCTGAGGGACACCTGGACGCTCGACCTGCGGACACTGGCCTGGCGGCAGGCCACACCCGCGCCGGGGGAGGACGTCGATCCACCCCAGAACCACGGCGCGGATGCTCTGCTGGGCAACGGCCTGCTGCTCGCCGGCGGGGACCAGCCGGGGGGCACCACGGGCTGCGGCGCCCAGTTCAACCAGAACCCCACCAACGCGCTGTGGCGCATGGACCTGAACACGGCCGCATGGCGGCGCCTCGCCCCGCAGGGCGACACCTTTCCGCGCATCAAGCGCACCAGCGCGGCCACGGTGATGGGAGAGATGTACGTGTTCTCGGGCTTCGGCTTCGCCTGCGAGGCCGGCATCGGCGGCCAGGTCTGGAACACCGACGTGTGGCGCTACACGCCGCCGTACCGCTATTGGGGCCACTGAACGGGCTCCTTGACCCAGCGCAAGGGTGTTGCGGCTGGCCGTTTTCCCTAACGGCCGGCCCGGGAGGCGCTTCCTATAATCGTTCGCTGGTTCCGCCAGACATACCCACAGAGGTCCCCCTCATGAGCGACACCCCCCACGAAGAAGCGCATACCGGCCCGATCAAGAACCCCCGCCAGCTGCTCTGGACGGTGTTCTTCTGCTTCGTGGTACCCGTCTTCGCCATCATCGGCCTCGTGATCTACGTCACCTCGGGCAACAAGCCGGCGCAGGGCTCTGGCAACCCGGAGCGCGCATTGGCCGAGCGCATCCAGAAGGTGGGCATGGTGGAGGTGCGCGACGCCAACCGCCCGCTGCGCAGTGGCGAGGAAGTCTTCAAGGGCCAGTGCGCGGCCTGCCATGCCACGGGCGCCGCCGGTGCACCCAAGTTCGGGGATGCCGCCGCCTGGGGTCCGCGCATCCAGACGGGCTTCGAGGCGCTGGTGCATTCCGCGCTGGCCGGCAAGGGTGCCATGGCACCCCAGGGTGGCGGGGACTTCAACGACACCGAGATCGCCCGCGGCGTGGCCTACATGGCGAACGCGGCCGGTGCCAAGTTCACCGAACCGGCAGCCCCCGCCGCCGGTGGCGCTTCCGCCCCTGCCGAGGCCCAGGCCCAGGCCGCGGCGACAGGTGCATCCGGTGCCCCGGCCCCCGCAGCACCCATGGCCGCAGCGCAACAGGCCCCTGCGGCCCCCACCGCCGCAGCCACGGCACCTGCCGCCGCGGTGGCAGCCGGCGCAGGCGAAGCGCTCTACAAGCAGGCCTGCCAGGTGTGCCATGCAGCCGGCGTGGCCGGTGCGCCCAAGTTCGGCGACAAGACCGCCTGGGCCGAGCGCCTGAAGGACGGCATCGACGGCATGACGCGCATCGCCATCGCCGGCAAGGGCGCCATGCCTCCGCGCGGCGGCACCCAGGCATCGGACGCGGAAATCCGCGCCACCGTCGAATACATGGCGAACGCCGCGAAGTAACCCGCGCCAGGTTTTCCGCTGGCGATGAAAGCCGGTCCGCGCGACCGGCTTTTTATCTGCCCCTCCGTCCGGGGTCAGTCCCGCAGCTCCGACGGACGCTGCACGTAGCCGTAGCGCCGGGGCAGCTCGTCCGCGCGCACGTCCGCGGGCGTCCAGAGACCCTGCTCCACCGCACGGGCGGCCAGTTCCATATCGAGCGTGTGCACGAGGCCGAGGACCCGGCCGTCGAACAGGTAGAGCCGCCCGGACTCGTCGAGCAGGCACTCCTGCACGGCCGAGCGCAGGCCGGTGTGCGCCACGATGGAGAAGCCGGCCTCGCCACCGCCCTCCCCCGCCCCTTCGATGCGCCATACGACGGGCGTGGCTTCCAGTTCCACGTACACGCGTTGCGGTCCGTTCTGGAAGAACCAGCGGCCCCGGGCATCGGGCTCGTAATTGCGGTGGATGAAATCGATCAGCTTGTCGTGCTGCAGCACGGCGCCGCGCGCCTGGGGGAAGGGGCCCTGCGCCTGCACGGCGTCGTCGCGCATGAACCAGCGTCCGCGCGCGTCCAGGCCCAGCCAGCCATGGCAATCGGGTACGTTGGGCCACTTGGCAATGGCCTGCCTGACGATGTCATCCATGGGCCGATCCTAGCCCGCCGCGGCGGCCGCAGGCGTAGGCGCGAGCCCCGGCGGATGTGCGGCCGGAAGCCCCGCCTGCCGGGCCAGCCACCCGGCGACGGCTTCGGGCATGGCCCGCACGTGGCCGGGCAGGCGCCCGAACGCGAAGCCCACGTGCCCGCCATGCGGCGGCTGCCAGAGCGTCACATGGGCGCCGGCCTGCCCGGGCCGGGGCAGGCTGTCCGCCGGAACGAACGGGTCGTTGAGCGCATTCACTGCCAGCGCCGGAATGCGCACCGCTCCCAGCAGGGGTCGGGCGGACGCGCGGCGCCAGTAGTCGTCCGCATCGCGGAAGCCGTGCAGGGGCGCGGTGAACAGGTCGTCGAAGGCATGCAGGTCGCGCACCGTGCGCAGGGCATCGCGGTCGAAGAGGCCGGGGTGCTGGCGCCACTTGGCCAGGGCCTTGGGCACCATGGTGCGCAGGAACATGCGCGTATAGACGAGCCGGTTGAATCCTTGCCCGATGGCCCGGCCGCCCGCGGCCAGGTCGAGCGGGGAGCAGATGGCTGCCACAGCGTCGGCGCTGCGCTCGGCCTCCAGCCCATGCTCGCCCGCCCAGCGCAGCAGCGCGTTGCCGCCGAGCGACACCCCGGCCACGAGCAGCGGCGCGCGGGGTCCGGCCGGCCCGCTGCCAAGCCGCTGCCGCTGCGCCATGCGCTGCAGGATCCAGTCGATTTCCTCGTGGTCGCCCGAGTGGTAGGCGCGCGGCGCGAGGTTGATCTCGCCACTGCATCCCCGGAAGTGCGGCACGGCGTAGTCCCAGCCGCGGGCGCGCGCCACATCGGCGAACGCTTCGGCATAGTGGCTGCGCGACGAGCCCTCCAGCCCGTGGAAGAGCACCAGCAGCGGCCGGGGCCACCCCGATGCCGCGGGGGACGACTCCAGAAAGTCCACGTCCACGAAATCGCCGTCCGGCGCGGTCCATCGCTCCCGCCGGTAGGCCGGTGCGCCGCCCTCGGCACGGCGCGATGCCAGCGCGGGCCAGATGGTCTGCAGGTGGCCGCCGGGAAGCCACCGGGGCGCGACATAGTCCATGCCGAGGCGCTCCGGACCGGTCAGTGCAGCACCGGCGGCACCGGGCCAGCCACGGCCTCGTGGACGGTGCCGGGGCTCGCATGGTGGGCGACCAGCCGCCAGCCTTGGGGGGTCTTGTGATAGACATTGGTGGACTGGACCAGCGCCTCGCGCATGCTGCCCTCCATCCGCACCTCGACATGCTCGACCACGCTGTGCACGGCGCTGGCCAGGGCCTGCACGCGGTGGACCTGCGCGGGCCGGGCGCGCAGCCCGCCGTGCTCGAACATGGCGGTGAAGGCGGCCCGGATGGCGCCCGCGCCCAGCAGGCGGGGCCCGCCGGGGTTGACGCAGACGATGTCGTCCTCTTCCGCCCAGCAGGCCATCAGGCGGTCGATGTCGCCCGCCTGCAGCGCCTCGTAGAACGCGGCCTCGGTCTCGTCGGCGGAGCCGCCCACCAGGGCGGCGCGGTAGGGAGTGCGTGTGCTCATCGTGGAGTGTCCTGGCATCGGGGCCCCGGCGGGGCCGGATCGGCAAGTGCGCCATTGTCGGAAATTCGGCAGCGCCGCGCATCCTCCCCGTGCGGCGACCGCCCGGCCACATGCGCCGCCCGCTGACGCGGCAGGCCCGGCGGCTGCGGCAGAATGATCCGGCGCCGGAGCGGCAAGGGCACGTCGCCCCAACGTTCGCAATCCCGCCCGGCGCCCGCACACCATGAAACGCCTCATCGCCACCCTCGCCGCCGCGCTCGCCCTCTCGGGCTGCGGCTACAACGACTTCCAGCGCCTGGACGAGCAGAGCAAGGCCGCCTGGAGCGAAGTGCTCAACCAGTACCAGCGCCGGGCCGACCTCGTGCCCAACATCGTCGCCACCGTGAAGGGCGAGGCCGCGTTCGAGCAGGACACGCTCACCAAGGTGGTGGAGGCGCGCGCCAGGGCCACCTCGATCCAGGTGACGCCCGAGACGCTGAACAACCCCGAGGCGTTCAACAAGTTCCAGCAGGCGCAGGGCGAGCTGTCCTCCGCGCTCTCGCGCCTGATGGTGGTGGCCGAGCGCTATCCCCAGCTGCAGGCCAACCAGGCCTTCCGCGACCTGCGCGTGACGCTCGAAGGCACCGAGAACCGCATCACCGTGGCGCGCAACCGCTACATCCAGACCGTGCAGGAGTACAACGTGCTCGCGCGCAGTTTCCCGACCAACCTGACGGCCAAGGTGTTCAGCTACGAACCCAAGCCCAGCTTCACGGTGCAGAACGAGGCGCAGATCAGCACGCCGCCGACGGTGGACTTCTCCCGCCCCGCACCGGCCGCGCCAGCTGCGCCGGCTTCGCGCTGAGGTGGATCCGGGCATGCCGGGCATCGCCGCACCTTTGCGCACCCTGCTGGCCCTGCTGTGCATCGCCCTCGGGCTGGCGTGCGCGCTGCCGGCGCGGGCGCTGCGCTCGGTGCCACCGCTCTCGGCCCACCTGATCGACGAGACCGGCACGCTCAGCAGCGCGGAGCGCGAGCGGCTGGAGGCCCGCCTGGCAGGCATCGAACAGCGCCAGGGCACGCAGATCGCGGTGTTCATGGTGGCCTCCACGGCGCCGGAGGACATCGCCGCCTTCGCCAACCGCGTGGCCAATACCTGGAAGATCGGCCGCAGGGACGTGGGCGACGGCGTGCTCGTCGTGGTCGCGAAGGACGACCGCCGGATGCGCATCGAGGTGGCCAAGGCCCTGGAGGGGGCGATTCCCGACATCGCCGCCGCACGCATCATCGACAGCGCCATGAAGCCTCGCTTCCGCGAGGGCGACTTCGCGGGCGGGATCGACGCCGCGCTCGGGCAGCTCAGCGCGCGTATCGCAGGAGAGAACCTGCCGGTGCCCACGGGCAACACGCAGGCCGGCCGCGCCGAACGCGGCGTGGACTGGAACGATTTCGCGATCTTCCTGTTCTTCGGGGTGATGGTCGGCGGCCCGATGGCCCGCGGCCTTTTCGGCAACCGGGCGGGTGGGCTCCTCATGGGCGCCGCCGCGGGCCTGTTCGCCTTCCTGTTCACGGCCAGCGTGCTGCTGGCCGCCGGGGCGGGCGCCGTGGCGCTGCTCTATACATGGCTCTTCGGCGGACGCGGCGTGGCGGCCGGCCGCGGCGGCGGATTGCGGGACGGGTTCTCCACGGGCCTGGGTACCGGCATCGGCATGGGCAGCTGGAGCGGTGGCTCCGGCGGTGGCGGCGGCGACAGCGGTGGCTTCAGTTCGGGCGGCGGTGGCGACTTCGGCGGCGGCGGTGCGTCGGGTGACTGGTAGCCCTTTCCGCCCCAAGCCCCTTTTCCCATCCACATCCAGACCGGATCCGCTCCATGCCCTCCACCTCCCGTCCCCCTGCATCCACGCCCCCTCCGGGACTGCCGGCCCGGATCGCGCGGCTCCTGCGCCACCGCTGGGCGGAAGGCGGGCTGCACCGCGCGCTGCCGCCCGATCTGCTCGAACGCCTGGCGCGCCGCGTGGCCGCCAGCGAGTCGCGCCACACGGGGCAGATCCGCATCTGCGCCGAAGGCGGACTTCCCTCGAGCTACCTGTGGCGCGGGGCATCCGCGCGCGAGCGCGCCGTCACGCTTTTCGGCAAGCTGCGCGTGTGGGACACGGAGCACAACAACGGGGTGCTCATCTACCTGCTGCTGGCCGAACATGCGATCGAGATCGTGGCCGACCGGGCCCTCGCGCGCACCGTACCGCCTGCGGCCTGGCGCGAGATGGTCGCCCGCATGGGCAAAGCCTTCCGCGCTGGACGCTACGAGGACGGGCTCACGCAGGCCCTGGAGGAAGTGTCGGCGCTGCTGGCGGAGCACTTCCCGGCAGGCCCGGGGCCCCGCGGGGCCAACGAACTGCCTGACATGCCGGTGCTGGGAGGCGGAGCGCCGCCGGACGGGCCTTGAGCGACACCCTGCCGCCTTCACACCGTCGGTTCGCGAATCGACCATCTGCTGCGCATGGGCGCAGGGCACGCCGCACCGGCCGCGCGAGCATGGCGCCATCGCCCGTGCCAACGCACGGCAGGAAGCCACGTTCCCATGCAGCCCCCCACCCGGCCGACAGGCCAAGCGAGTCCCCGCGCGCGCAGCCCGCGACACGATAGCGGCAGCGACACCGATGCGTCGCCGACGCGGCGCGTGAGAGCGCGCACCACGGAAGCCGGTTCCAGTCTGGCCGGACGGTTGCCGGCCCGCCAGGCCGCCACGGCGGCCTCGCCAGGAGCAGGCCCTTCCAGCCGGCCGCCCCGCGCCGCCGTGCCGCCGCCACGCGCGCCGGTCGCCACGCAGCCTTCCGGCAGTGCCGGCGCCAGCACCAGCACCGGGGCGGGCGGCGCCTCCCAGGCCGCGCCCGCGCGGGCCGGCGCGGCCCTGCAGGCCCCCGAATCCCTGCGCCAGGAACTTGCGGCACTGGGCATCCAGGGGCCGCCGAGCCGGGCGCAATTCGTTCCCCTGGTCATGGCGGCCGTCGTGCGCCCGGACCTCGAGCCACGCATCCACCAGGCGGCTGCAGCCCTTCTCGACCACCAGCAGGGCACCGGCCACGATGTCGGGGAGGCACTGCGCTCGCTCTGGCTTTTGCTCCAGCTCCGCAGCCCTGCTGCAGCCCGCGTGATCGAGCGCATTCTGGTCCCGGCAGGCACGCCCGAGGCCGGCCGCGCATCGTCTTCGGACAACGAAGCCAGCAGCGGATCCGACGAGGACGACCGGGGCCTCGAAGGAGACCTGGCGCACCTGGGCGCGCCGCTGGGCAGCCAGTTCCAGACCTGGCTGGGCGATACGGCCCGCACCTCCGCGGTGGATCTCCATGCCTTCGACGAGGAGGAAGCCGCCCCGGCTTTCGCGCGGATGCTCGAACGCCTGCACCAGGAAGCCCTGCCCGAGCTCTCTGCCACCGCCCGGCGCGAGATGGAAAACCAGGTGAAGGCCGCATTCACCGCGATGGTCCACGATGCCGAGTTGCGCAACGAGGTATTCCTGATCGCGCAGACGGCCCTCGGCAGTTGCCAGGACAACGTTCTGGAAGGCTTCTCCAAGGTCATGCTGGCAGTGCGGAAACTCCAGCTGGTGATGGCCGCGCGCCGCGGCCAGCTGAACGAAGCGAAGTTGAACCAATGGACCAGCCAGCAATTCCGCCTGGCCCTGCTGGAAACCGCCGTGGGCCACCTCATCAGCGAGATGCTGCAGCGCACCGACATGCCCTCCTGGGAGAGGGAGAAATTGCAAAAGGACCCCATGGAGACGCTGGCCCATGCCAAGTCCGCGCTCAAGCAGGCACTGGAACTTCCGAAGGACACCGTGCAGCACCTGACGAGTGTGGAGATGAGCGTGCTCGGCCCGGAACACCTCGAGGCCCTGCAGGCCCAGGTGCGGCAGCAGGCAGCGGATCCGGAGGCCTACCG
The DNA here is from genome assembly GCF_042847045.1 of Acidovorax sacchari. Classification (NCBI taxonomy): domain Bacteria; kingdom Pseudomonadati; phylum Pseudomonadota; class Betaproteobacteria; order Burkholderiales; family Comamonadaceae; genus Acidovorax; species Acidovorax sacchari. Next base: position 507,292 of record NZ_AP035783.1, on the reverse strand, counting down.
CGCATTCATCCTGCGCCACGACACCTGGCGCGCCTGCATGCAGGTGCTGCACCCCGCCATCTTCCAGCCGCTGGAGGCGACCCGGGACGCCGATCCGTTCCACGAACTGGACATCCCCGACGATCCCGAAAGCCCGGCCGCCTATGCCTACGCCGAGGCGGGCCGCCAGGTTTACGAACGCTGGCAGGCGTCGGTGCAGCGTGCGCTGGAGGCACTGGCGGACAACACCCGGCCCACCGTGCCGCAGCCCGGACCACAGGACCCCGGCCCCTCATCCGGCCCGGGTACCGCCTGACCGCCCCGCCCTGTCGGCGACCAGCCTTCCGGAATTTCTCCCATGGACCCGCTACGCTCCTCCGGCAGGACACGGTCACGTGAGCCCAGCCCCGAGGCCGGTACGCCCGATCGGCAGGTACGCCCCCGGCCCGCCGGGCACGCGCACTCTCCACCAGCCTCCGGCCCATCCAGCCCGATCGCCGGGCTTGCCGGGCGGACGCCCCGGGCTGTCGGAACACAGCAGACCCTGGCGCCACGCGCCAGCGTGCCACACCCCGCCGCAAGCCCCGGTTCCCCGCATCCGGAGCGGATACCGCAGGTCGCATCGTCCGGGGAAGGCGACATCCCTGGCGATTTCCCCCAGGGTTCCTGGCTGATGGACATGCTGGACGCGGACCCGGATCAGGCCTTCCGGGCATTGCGCGCCGCCACCGACCTGCTCGCGCAGTTCGGCGCCGAGCCGGAACGGATCGCGAATCTGGAGCCGCGGTACGCGGGTGTGGCGCCTGCCGTGGCAGCGGCGGCCAGGCAGTTGCGCGATCACCTGATCGATATCGAATCCGGCGGATCCGGTACGGCACTGTCGGTGGAGTGGGACGCCGAAGCCGAACTCTCCCTGGATCTGGCACTGCAGACGGAACCGCTGGGACGGGAGATGGCCCGCTGGACTGTCCAGGACTCCCACGCAGCGGAGGCGCCCGGCCAATTCGACGACGCCCCCCATGCGCCCGCCTTCGCCCGCCTGCTTGCGCGCCTGCGGGAAATCACCGCGGCGGGCTCGTCTTCCGCCGTGGCTGCGGAGCGGGCCGGACAGGTCGCGACCGTGATCGACGCGATCTCCCAAAGCACCGAACTGCGCGAGCAGGTCTTCCTGATCGCTCAGACGGCCCTGGGCAGTTGCCATGACAACGTGCTGGAAGGTTTTTCCAAGATCCTGCTGGCCGTGAGCGACTACCGGGTCATGGACAAGATCCGCAGCGGCCGGATGGACGCTGCACGATTCGACAGATGGACAGGGAAACGGCTGCGGCTCTCGCTGCTGCAAAGCGAGGTCAACCGGTTCATCGCGCGGCAGCTTCTGCGCCCGGACCTGGACGACGGGCTCCGCCGGCGCATGCAGCAGGAACCGCTGGAAACCATGGTGCATGCCAAGCAGGCATTGCGCGAACGGCTGGACCTTCCGAAAGGCACCGTATCCGGCATGCGGGAACTGGGGCTCAGTGCGCTGCAGCAGGGCGATCTGGACGCCATGGAGCAGACAGTGAACCGGCTGGCGCAGGATCCCGCCATCCGCAGGGATTTCCTGATGCACTACACCACCTGGCGTGACGGCATGCAGGCGCTGCACCCCGAGGCATTCCGGGGATACCACCTCGCCCGCGATGCGGATCCGATTTTCGTCGAGGACGTCCCTGAGGACCAGGCGGGGCAGATCGACTATTCCGTGCGGGCCCGCGCCAGGGAATCGCACTGGCGGCAGGAGGAGGACCGGCTGCTGCGGCAACTGGCAGGCTTCGACAACCCGCCCGGTCAGCCGGCCAGTCCCGAGCCGCCCGGCGCCTGAGCCGGGAGCGCCGCGTTCAGGCGCGGCGGGCGGCCCCGGCGGCCGCACCCGGCACCGGCCATACCCGTCCTCCGCCCACGGCGAAGAACCGCCGGCCCGGCGCGGGCGCCACCGACAACCCGCCCGTGAACTCGCCGAAGGCCGGCAGCAGCGTGGCGCCGGCATCGGAGCCTTCTGCCGCGTCCACCACGAAGCACGGCAGCCGGAGCGCATCGCGGCCCGGCCCCCGCAGCACCACGGCAGGATGCACGTGGCCGGCGAGCACGTGCAGCGCAGCATGCCGCTGCGGGTGGTGGCAGCAGGCGAAAGGCCCGAGCGGCCAGGGCTCGTCCACGATCGCGATGCCCAGCTCCGCGGGCGGATCACCCGCATGGCTGTCGTGGTTGCCGCGCACCAGCACCACCTCCAGCGCCGCATGCGTCGCACGCCAGGCCGCGAGCGATGCCAGCACGGCGGGCGAGCGCGCCTCCGCCGCGTGCAGGAAGTCGCCCAGCACCACGAGCCGCTGCGCGCCCTGCTCCGCCACGAGTGCGGAAAGCCGCGCGAGGTTGTCGCGCGTGGTTCCGGAGGGCACGGGCAGGCCGCGCGCGCGGAACGTGTCGGCCTTTCCCAGGTGCACGTCGGCCACGAAGAGCGTGCGCCCATCGGGCCACCAGAGGGCATGGCCGGCGAGCAGCCGGACTTCGGCGCCGGCGAGGTGGAAGGTGGCGGATACGCCTGTCAATTGAACGGGTCCATGCACAGCGAGGAGGGATACGCCATTGTCCCGGACCGGCAACCCAGGTGCCGGCGTGGGGATTCACAGCCGCGGCAGGGGCCGCGACGGCTTGCGCTCACGGCGCCGGCCGCGTCCACTCCCCGCTGCGCCGCTGCCCGCGTCCTCGGCGGAAGTGAGTGAAAAATCCAGCGTCCGGCGCACCGCGTCGGCGGCCTGCTGCATCGCGGTCCGGGCGGCAGGCACGACCCCGCCCGCCCCGCCCTCTTCTTTGCCGTCCCCGTCCTTGCCGGCCGCCGTCTTCGCCGCGGTGCGCCTGCGCTGCGGCCGTGCGGGCGGGTCCGGAGGCACGACATCCTGCGCGGGCAGGCCGGCCGCGGCAGCCGGCCCCGCGTCGGCGGCGGTGTCCAGCTGCGCCAGCATGCGTGCGATGCGATCGGCCAGGTCCTCGTTGGTGAGCTTTTCCCGGAAGCGTTCCACCATGAGCGGAAAAGCGAACGGGCTGGGCCTCGCCAGCGGCTTCACCACCAGGTCCTGCGCCTGCATGCGGCGCAGCGCCGACAGCAGTTGCGCCACGTCCAGCTCCTGGCTCAGCACTTCCTCGTCGGCCTGGCGCAGGAGCATGTTGCCGGCGTCATATTTGCGGAAGACCTCGAAGAACAGCTGCGACGACGCCTGGAGTTGGCGCGCGCTGCGGCGCTCGCCGGGATGGCTCTGGAAGATGAGCCCCGCAACCCGTGCGATTTCCCGGAACCGGCGCCGGGCCATTTCGGTGGCGTTGAGGCTGGCCAGCACTTCGTGCAGCAGCGCGTGGCGGGCCTCGTCCTGCGGGGCGCTGCCGGTCTCGATCACGCTGGCGCCGGACGAGTCCGCGGCCTCCGCCCGCGCGGCGTTCGCGGTATTGCGGATGGCCAGGGCTTCGCCGGCCGGCAGCCTCGGCGGGCCGGTATCGCTCCCGCCCTCGGGCACCGGTGCGGCATGCACCCGCAGCAACTCCGGCAGCAGCGCGGACCAGTCGCGTTCGGTCGCCGACAGCAGCTCCAGCCCGTAGTCGTTCACGGCGATGGAAAACGTGCCGGCCTCGCCCTGGGCCGCGCGCCACGCGAACAGGCTGGCCAGGCCAATGTGCGCATGGCGGCCCGCGAACGGGTACAGGAACAGGTGCCAGCCTTCCCGGGTGCGCAGGGTTTCGGCGAGCAGCGTCCCGGGCGTGGGCAGCGCCGACCACCGCTGCTGCACCTCCAGCAATGGCCGCACGCAGCGCAGCTCGGGCGATCCATAGCGCCCCGCAGCCGCCTGCGCGAGCTGCTGCACCACGAAATCCGCGAGCACGGTGGACAGCGGCATGCGCGATCCAGCCCAGCGCGGCACCGTGGGCCGTCCGCGCGCTGCGCGCCGCACGTAGGCCGTCATGTCCTCGATCTTCACCATCTCCAGCACCTGCCCCGCGAAGACGAAACAGTCGCCCGGCGACAGGCGCGACAGGAAGCTCTCTTCCATCGTCCCGAGCCGCGCGCCGTGCAGGACCTGCACGGCCATGCTGGCGTCGCTCACGATGGTGCCGATGTTGGCGCGGTGGCGGCGCGCCAGGCGGGCGCTCGGCATGCGCCAGACGCCCTCCTCGTCCGGCGCCACGCGCTGGTAGTCGGGATAGGCCGCGAGCGAGGGTCCCCCGCGGTGCACGAAATCCAGGCACCACTGCCAGACCGCGCGCGGCAGGTCGCGGTAGGCCACGGTGCGGCGCACTTCCGCATACAGCGCCTCGGGCTCGAAACCGCCCCCGAGCGCCACGGTGACGAGATGCTGCACCAGCACATCCACCGGCCGGCGCGGGCTGGCGCGCATTTCCACCTCGCCGGCCTGCACCGCGGCACGCGCGGCCGCCGCCTCCACCAGTTCCAGGCTGTGCGTCGGCACCAGCGTGATCCGCGACGGCCGCCCCGGGGCATGGCCCGAGCGCCCGGCGCGCTGCAGCAGCCGCGCGATGCCCTTGGCCGAACCGATCTGCAGCACGCGCTCCACGGGCAGGAAATCCACGCCCAGGTCCAGGCTGCTGGTGCACACCACCGCGCGCAGGCGCCCTTCCTTGAGGCCCGCCTCCACCCATTCGCGCACGCCGCGGTCCAGCGAGCCGTGGTGGATCGCCAGCTCGCCCGCCCAGTCGGGCCGCGCATCGAGGATGGCCTTGTACCAGAGCTCCGCCTGGGACCGCACGTTCACGAACACCAGCGTGGTCGTGGTGGACTCCAGCTCGCGCACCACGGCGGGCAGCATGCGCAGCCCCAGATGGCCGGCCCAGGAAAACCGCTCGGGATGGTCGGGCAGCAGCGTATCGACGACGAGCCGCTTGTCCACCTGGCCCTGCACCAGCACGCCCTCTTGCCCCACCTCCGCGCCCAGCGGCGCCAGCAGCGCATCCCGCGCCTCGGGCAGGTTGCCGAGCGTGGCCGACATGCCCCAGACGCACACCCGGGGATTCCAGCCGGCCAGCCGTGCCAGGGCCAACTGCACCTGGACGCCGCGCTTGTTGCCCAGCAGCTCGTGCCACTCGTCAGCCACCACGAGGCGCACGGTGGACAGCAACTCTCGCGCGTCCGCCCGCGCCAGCAGCAGAGACAGGCTCTCCGGCGTGGTCACCAGCACCGTGGGCAGCCGGCGCGACTGCGCGCCGCGTTCGGCACTGCCTGTATCGCCCGTGCGGGCACCGCTGGTCCAGCGTGCGAGCGTGGGCTGCGTCGCCGCGAGTTCGTCGAGCGGGGTGCGCAGGGCCTTCAGCGTGTCGGCAGCCAGGGCCCGCATCGGCGTGAGCCAGAGCACGGTCAGCGGCTCGGGCGGCGGGGCCTTGCGCCGCTTTCCGTCCGCGGGCCTTTCAGCGGCAGCCTCCAGGGCGTCAACCAGGTCGGCGGAGGTGCCGTCTTCGCCTTTGCCCCGCGCCTTGCCCGCGGTGCCGAAGGCCTGGAGCGCGCCCAGCCATACCGCATAGGTCTTGCCGGCGCCCGTGGTCGCATGCAGCAGCCCGCTGCGGCCCTGGGCGAGGGCACGCCAGACCTCGCGCTGGAAGGGAAAGGGGCGCCAGCCGCGCGTCGCGAGCCAGGCTTCCGCCAGAGGGCGGGGACGCCGGGCGCGGGAAGGGGGACTGGGCATGGCAATGAAGGGTTGTATTCGGCGTCACTGCCGGGATCGGGTCGCTGGGTCCGGAAGTCAAGGATCCGACCTGGGCAACAGCGCCTCCAGCGTTTCCAGGGAGTCCGCCTCCTCCACCGGTTTGTCTTCACGCCAGCGCAGCATCCGGGGAAACCGCACCGCGATGCCGCTCTTGTGCCGCGTGCTGCGGGCGATGCCCTCGAAGCCGAGCTCGAACACCAGCGTGGGCTTCACGCTGCGCACCGGCCCGAAGGTTTCCACGGTGGTGCGGCGGATGACCGCATCCACGCGCGCCATCTCGGCGTCGGTCAGGCCCGAATAGGCTTTCGCGAACGGCACGAGAGAGCGGCCTTCAGCGCCGGGCGGCCCGTCCCAGACGGCAAAGGTGTAGTCGCTGTACAGGCTGGCGCGCCGCCCGTGGCCGCGCTGCGCATAGATGAGCACGGCATCCACGCTCAACGGGTCGATTTTCCATTTCCACCAAGTACCCACGTCCTTGGTGCGGCCCACTCCATATTGGGCGCCGCGGGCCTTGAGCATCATGCCTTCGACACCCAGGGCGCGGGCATGGGCGCGCCGGGCCGCCAGCTCGTCCCAGTCACCGCCATGCAGCAACGGGCTGGCGACGAGTGCCGGATGCGACACCCGGGCGAGCAGGGCATCGAGCCGCGCCCGGCGCTCATGCTGCGGCAGTGCCCGCAGGTCCTTCCCATCCTCTTCCAGCAGATCGTAGGCCAGGAGCACCACGGGCAACTCGCGCAGCAGCTTGGGGCCGAGCGTCTTGCGGCCGATGCGTTTCTGCAGGTCCGCGAAAGGGCGCACGCGTGCCGGCGCATCGCCCTCGGCATGCTGCCAGACGACAATCTCGCCATCGAGCACGGTACCGTCCGGCAGGGCCTCCTGGCCCAGGCGCTGCAGTTCGGGAAAGCGGTCGCTGACCAGCTCCTCGCCGCGCGACCAGACCCAGGTGGCACCCGCGCGCCGCACCAGTTGGGCGCGGATGCCGTCCCACTTCCACTCCACGATCCAGTCGCCGGGCGGCCCGAGCGTGGGCCCGAACTGGTCCACGGGCAGCGACAGCGGGTGCGCCAGGAAGAAGGGATAGGGATGGCCGCTGGTTTCGCCGGACTGCGCCGCGCCGTCCGCCGCGCCCTGTCCGGTCTCGGCGAGCGGCGCCACGAGGCGCTCGTAATCCGCCGGCCCGGGCCGTGCGCCGATGTGCGTGTAGCCCATGAGGCGCTGGGCCACGCGCTTGGGATCCACGCCGCTCACGGCCGCCAGGGCCTGCGTGACCTGCAGCTTCGACACGCCGACGCGGAAGGCCCCCGTGATGAGCTTGAAATAGACGAGCCGCTCCTCGGGCGCCAGCCGGTCCCACTGCGCCCGCAGAACCGGCTCCAGCGCTTCGGGCGCCATGCCGCGCAGCGGCAGCAGGTGCTGCTCCACCCATTCGGCCAGGCCCAGCGCATGGGCCTCGGCGGGCGGCGGCAGCAGGAGTGCGATGGTTTCCGCGAGGTCTCCGACCGCTTCGTAGCTTTCGTCGAACAGCCATTCCGGCAGGCCCGCGGCCTCGCGCGCGAACTGCCGCAACAGCTTGGTCGGGACCAGTTGGCGCGGCTTGCCACCTGCCAGGAAGTACACCGCCCAGGCCGCATCCGCAGGTGCTGCCGCACGCAGGTAGGCCTGCAGCGCCGCCTGCTTGGCCAGGCTGGACGTGCTCGCATCCAGCGCCCGGTAGAGCGCGGCAAAGTCCTTCATGGCGCCGCTTCCCCGCCCTCGTGCCGGCCGTCATCCTCCACGGGCGACGCATCACCGCCCGGCGCGGCGACCGGCGGCACGGCCGTGGAAGCACCGGGCGCCGCATCGTCGTCCTCGTTGCCGTATTCCGTGCGGAACGACTGCGCATCCAGGCCCTGCTCCCGGAGCCAGCGCACCAGCACGGCCACGCTGCCATGCGTCACGAAGACGCGCTCCGCCCCCGTGGCACCGATGGCCGACTGCAGGCCGGGCCAGTCCGCATGGTCCGACATCACGAAGCCGCGGTCCACGCCGCGCCGGCGCCGGGTGCCCCGCAGTTGCATCCAGCCGCTGGCGAAAGCATCGGAATGCCGGGGGAAGCGGCGCATCCAGGGCGTGCCCTGGGCAGAAGGAGGCGCGACCACCAGGGCCGTCTGCAGCAGCTTCGCATCCACGGCCGGATCCGTGGCCCGCACCGTCGGGGGCAGCGCCACGCCGGCCGCCCGGTAAACGGCATTGAGCGGCTCCACCGCGCCATGGACCACGATAGGCCCGATCGAAGCGTCCACGCCGTGCAGGATGCGCTGCGCCTTGCCGAAGGCGTAGCACAGCATCACCGACGGCCGCCCCTGCGCGGCATTCGCCCGCCACCACGCGTCGATCTCGGCGAACAGCGCTTCCTGCGAGGGCCAGCGGTAGATCGGCAGGCCGAAGGTGGACTCGGTGATGAAGGTGTCGCAGCGCACCGGCTCGAACGGCACGCAGGTACCGTCGGGCCCGGTCTTGTAATCGCCGGAGGCCACCCAGACGCGGCCACCATGTTCGAGCCGCACCTGGGCCGACCCGAGCACGTGGCCTGCGGGATGCAGCGAGATGCGCACGCCGTGGTGTTCGATGGCCTGCCCGTACGGCAGCGTCTGCAGCGTGATGTCGGCCCCGAGCCGGGTGCGCAAGGTCCCTTCGCTGTCGATGTGGGCCAGGTAATGGGAGTGGCCCCATCGGGCGTGGTCGGAGTGCCCGTGCGTGATGACCGCCCGCTCCACGGGCTTCCAGGGATCGATATAGAAATCGCCCGGGGGACAGTAGAGCCCCTCGGGACGCGCGATCACCAGGTCATCGGAAGCAGCCGCCATGCGCGAGCCCTTCCATGGAATGGAGGAAAGCGCCAACCCGCCGCCCCGCTGACCCCGCCGCCCAATGCGACGTACGTAGAAGGAAGAAAGCCCTGGTGTGCGCTTGCATGAGGAATGCTAGCGCCCGTCCCGTGGGCCCTCCCGTACAGCCCGCCGCATGCCGATGTCGGAGCACGCCTACCCCACGGTCCAGTTTCCGGCAGCCGAAACACGTGGCCCCCGCCGTACCGGCCCGGTCGACCGGAAGCATTGCCCAAGAAGGCTCGGAAAAAGAAAAAGCCGCCCCATGGGGCGGCCTGGTTGTGGAGTACGCAAGGCCGTCGCCGGCCCCGCAGGACTCAACGCTTCTGGCGGAACTTGCGCAGTGCGGCGATCTGGGCGGCCATCACGGCCAGCTCGGACTGCGCGCGCGCGAAATCGACGTCGCTCTTGGCGTTCTTCAGCGCTTCCTCGGCAGCGGCCCTGGCAGCGTTGGCCTTCTCGTCGTCCAGGTCCTTGCCGCGGATGGCGGTGTCGGACAGCACGGTCACGCGCTCGGGCTGCACCTCGAGGATGCCACCGGCCACGAAGACGAACTCTTCGCCGCCGTCGGCCGTCTCGATGCGCACCGATCCCGGCTTGATGCGGGTGATCAGCGGCGTGTGGCGCGGGTAGATGCCGAGCTCGCCGGCCTCACCGGGCAGCGCGACGAAGCGCGCCTCACCCGAGAAGATGGACTCTTCGGCGCTGACCACATCGACGTGGATGGTGTTCATGGGTTTTCCTCTGGGCTCTGAAAGAAGGTGGATAAAGCAAGCAGACGGGAGGGCCCGCCGGGCGCCGCGCACAGCCGTACCGGAGTACGGCGAGCACGGCAACGACGCGGGCTGCCCGTATGCGCCGCTTTACGCGACCTTCTTGGCCTTTTCGAAGGCTTCGTCGATGGTCCCGACCATGTAGAACGCCTGCTCCGGCAGGTGGTCGCACTCGCCGGCCACGATCATCTTGAAGCCGCGGATGGTCTCGGCCAGCGGCACGTACTTGCCGGGCGAGCCCGTGAACACTTCGGCCACGTGGAACGGCTGCGACAGGAAACGCTGGATCTTCCGGGCGCGGGCCACGGCCAGCTTGTCCTCGGGGGCCAGTTCGTCCATGCCCAGGATGGCGATGATGTCGCGCAGTTCCTTGTAGCGCTGCAGCGTGCCCTGCACGCCGCGGGCCACCTGGTAGTGCTCTTCACCGACCACTTGCGGGTCCAGCTGGCGGCTGGTGGAGTCCAGCGGATCCACGGCAGGGTAGATACCCAGCGAAGCGATGTCACGCGACAGCACCACGGTGGAGTCCAGGTGGGCGAAGGTCGTGGCGGGGGACGGGTCGGTCAAGTCATCGGCAGGCACGTACACGGCCTGGATGGAGGTGATCGAGCCGACCTTGGTGGAGGTGATGCGCTCCTGCAGGCGGCCCATTTCCTCGGCCAGCGTCGGCTGGTAGCCCACGGCGGAAGGCATGCGGCCCAGCAGTGCGGACACTTCGGTACCGGCCAGGGTGTAACGGTAGATGTTGTCCACGAAGAACAGCACGTCGCGGCCTTCGTCGCGGAACGACTCGGCGATCGTCAGGCCGGTCAGGGCCACGCGCAGGCGGTTGCCCGGGGGCTCGTTCATCTGGCCATAGACCATGGCGACCTTGGAGTCTTCGAGCTTCTCGAGGTTCACGACGCCGGAATCGGCCATTTCGTGATAGAAGTCGTTGCCTTCACGGGTACGCTCGCCCACACCGGCGAACACCGACAGGCCGCTGTGGGCCTTGGCGATGTTGTTGATGAGCTCCATCATGTTCACGGTCTTGCCCACGCCGGCGCCGCCGAACAGGCCCACCTTGCCGCCCTTGGCGAACGGGCACACCAGGTCGATCACCTTGATGCCGGTTTCCAGCAGCTCCTGCGACGGCGACAGTTCGTCGTACGCCGGGGCCTTGCGGTGGATGGAGGCCGTCAGTTCCTGGCTGACCGGGCCGCGCTCGTCGATGGGCGAACCCAGCACGTCCATGATGCGACCCAGCGTCGCCTTGCCCACGGGCACGGTGATCGGGTTGCCGGTGTTGGACACCATCAGGCCGCGGCGCAGGCCGTCGGACGAACCCAGGGCGATGGTACGCACCACGCCGTCGCCGAGCTGCTGCTGCACTTCCAGCGTCAGCGGGGAGCCTTCGAGCTTGAGCGCGTCATACACCTTGGGCATCTGGTCGCGCGGGAACTCGACGTCCACCACGGCGCCGATACATTGAACGATCTTGCCCTGAACGCCAGCGTTCACTTGGGTGTTCTCTTGAGCCATTGCATTTGCTCCAAAAATTTAAACTGCCGCGGCACCCGCGACGATCTCCGAAAGTTCTTTCGTGATCGCGGCCTGGCGCGTCTTGTTGTAGACCAGCTTGAGTTCGCCGATGACGTTGCCCGCGTTGTCCGTGGCGGCCTTCATGGCCACCATGCGCGCCGACTGCTCGGACGCCATGTTCTCGGCCACGGCCTGGTAGATCAGGGACTCCACGTAGCGCACGAGCAGGTCGTCGATGACGCTCTGGGCATCGGGCTCGTAGATGTAGTCCCAGCCGTGCTCGGTCTTCTCGGCCTGCATCTTCTCGGAAGAGAGCGGCAGCAGCTGCTCGACGACCGATTCCTGCTTCATGGTGTTGATGAACTTCGTGTACGCGAGGTACACGCCGTTGATCTTGCCTTCGGCATAGGCGTCGAGCAGCACCTTCACGGGGCCGATCAGCTTGTCCAGGTGGGGGGTGTCCCCCAGGCCGGTTGCATGCGACACCACCTGGGCGCCGACGCGGTTCAGGAAGCCCAGGCCCTTGTTGCCGATCGCGACGGCCTGCGTGGTCACGCCCTGCGACTGCAGTTCGCGCAGCTTGGCCGTCACGGCGCGCAGCACGTTGGTGTTCATGCCGCCGCACAGGCCCTTGTCCGTCGTCACCACGATGAAGCCGGCCGTCTTGGCGTCGTTCGACTTCATGAAGGGATGGACGTACTCGGGATTGGCCTGGCCGAGGTTCGCCGCGATATTGCGGATCTTCTCGCTGTAGGGCCGTGCGGCACGCATGCGGTCCTGCGCCTTGCGCATCTTGGACGCGGCCACCATTTCCATGGCCTTGGTGATCTTCTTGGTGTTCTCCACCGATTTGATCTTGCCGCGTATTTCCTTGCCTGCTGCCATGATGGGTCCTCGTCCGGTTTAGGCGAACGACTTCTTGAAGGCCGTGATGGCTTGCGTCAGTTCGGCCTCGTCCTTGCCTTCCTTGTCGAAGGCGCGGTTCTTCTCCAGGCGCTCCAGCAGGGCGCCGTGGCTGGTCTTGAGGAACTGGTGCAGGCCGGATTCGAAGGCGAGCACCTTCTTCACGTCCACGTCGTCCATGAAGCCCTTGTTCACCGCGAACAGCGTCGAGCCCATCAGCGAGATGGGCAGGGGGCTGTACTGGGCCTGCTTGAGCAGTTCGGTCACGCGGGCACCGCGGTCGAGCTGCTTGCGGGTGGCTTCGTCCAGGTCGGAAGCGAACTGCGCGAACGCAGCCAGCTCACGGTACTGCGCCAGGTCGGTACGGATACCGCCGGACAGGCCCTTGATGATCTTGGTCTGGGCAGCGCCACCCACGCGGGACACGGAGATACCGGCGTTGATGGCGGGGCGGATACCGGCGTTGAACAGGCTGGTTTCCAGGAAGATCTGGCCGTCCGTGATCGAGATCACGTTCGTCGGAACGAAGGCGGACACGTCACCGGCCTGCGTTTCGATGATCGGCAGTGCCGTCAGCGAACCGGTCTTGCCCTTGACTTCCCCCTTGGTGAAGGCTTCGACGTAGTCGGCGTTCACGCGGGCTGCACGCTCCAGCAGGCGGCTGTGGAGATAGAACACGTCGCCGGGATAGGCTTCGCGGCCCGGCGGGCGGCGCAGCAGCAGCGAGACCTGGCGGTAGGCCACGGCCTGCTTGGACAGGTCGTCATAGACGATCAGCGCGTCTTCGCCGCGGTCGCGGAAGTACTCGCCCATCGTGCAGCCCGAGTAGGCAGACACGTACTGCATGGCAGCCGATTCGGAAGCGGATGCAGCCACCACGATCGTGTATTCCATGGCGCCGGCCTGTTCCAGGGCTCGCACCACGTTCTTGATCGACGAAGCCTTCTGGCCGATCGCGACGTAGATACACGTCACGCCCTGACCCTTCTGGGCGATGATGGCGTCGATGGCCACGGCCGTCTTGCCGGTCTGGCGGTCGCCGATGATCAGCTCGCGCTGGCCACGGCCCACGGGCACCATCGCGTCGATGGACTTGATGCCGGTCTGCAGCGGCTGGTCCACGGACTGGCGCGCGATCACGCCGGGAGCGACCTTCTCGATCACGTCCGTCAGCTTGGCGTTGATCGGGCCCTTGCCGTCGATGGGCTGGCCCAGGGCGTTCACCACGCGGCCGATCAGTTCGGGGCCCACGGGCACTTCCAGGATGCGGCCCGTGCACTTCACGGTGTCGCCTTCGGAGATGTGCTCGTACTCGCCCAGAATCACGGCGCCGACGGAGTCGCGCTCGAGGTTCAGTGCGAGGCCGTAGGAGGGCTGGCCGTCCTGGGTGGCCGGGAATTCGAGCATTTCGCCCTGCATCACATCCGACAGGCCATGGACGCGCACGATGCCGTCGGTCACGGACACCACGGTGCCCTGGTTGCGGATGTCGCTGCTGGCTGCCAGACCTTCGATGCGGCTCTTGATCAGTTCAGAAATCTCTGCGGGATTGAGTTGCATGACTCTTTCCTTCTTTCTTGGGTTAGCCGAAACCTCGGGCGCTTACGCGACGAGGGCCGCTTTCATTTGTTCCAGACGGGCCTTGACGGAGGTGTCGAGCACCTCGTCGCCCACGGCCACGCGCACACCGCCGATCAGCGACTCGTCGAGCTGCACGGAGAGGTTCAGCTTGCGGCCGAAGCGCTTCTCCAGCGAGGCACCGAGCTCCGCCAGTGCGGCGGCGTCGATCGGGAACGCGCTGTGGACCACCGCGTCGGACGAGCCGCTCTGGCGATTGACCAGGGCGCGGAACTGCGCAGCCACCTCGGGCAGCGCTTCGAGGCGGCCGTTGTCGATGAGCACGCGCAGGAAGTTGCGGGCCGCATCGGAGAGCGGCGCGCGCACCACCCCGGCGATCAGGTCGAACAGCTGTCCGGGCTCGATCTTGGGGTTGTCGGCCAGCTGCCGCACCTGCGGGTCGGCAGCGATCGCCGCCAGTTCGTCCACCCAGGCGACGGTGCTGCCCAGGTCGGCGCCCGGCTGGGCTGCGCAGGCCTTGAACAGGGCTTCCGCGTAAGGGCGGGCAATGGTGGCGAGTTCTGCCATGGTTGCGTCCCTTACTTACAGCTCGGTCTTGAGCCGGTTCAGCAGATCGGCGTGGACGCCGGCATTGACCTCCTTGCGGAGGATCTGCTCGGCACCCTTGACGGCCAGCGCGGCCACCTGCTCGCGCAGGGCTTCGCGGGCCTGGATCGTCTGCTGCTCGGCCTCGGCGCGGGCAGCGGCGACGATCTTGTTGCCTTCCTCGGTCGCACGGGCCTTGGCCTCTTCGATGATGGCCTGGGCACGGCGCTCGGCGTCCGCAAGACGCGATGCCGTTTCGTTGCGCGTCTGCGCGAGTTCCGTCTCGACGCGCTGGTTCACGGCGACGAGTTCGGACTTGGCGCGGTCGGCAGCAGCGAGGCCTTCGGCGATTTTCTGGGCTCGCTCATCCAGCGCCTTCGCGATCGGGGGCCACACGAACTTCATCGTGAACAGCACCAGGATCAGGAAGACGATGGCCTGAACGAACAGGGTCGCGTTGATACTCACGGCAACACCTTTCTAGTTGGGCGTTGGACGGGAATCAGGCCAGGACGAAGGGGTTGGCGAAGGCGAACAGCAGGGCGATGGCAACGCCGATCAGGAAGGCGGCGTCGATCAGGCCGGCCAAGATGAACATCTTGGTTTGCAGTTCGTTGATCAGCTCGGGCTGGCGGGCGGAAGCTTCGAGGTACTTGCCACCCATCAGAGCGATACCGATCGATGCGCCGATGGCGCCCAGACCCACGATCAGACCACAAGCCAGAGCGACGAGACCGAGAATGTTTTCCATGATGACTCCTAGGATGAAAAGAAAGAAAGGTTGAGAAGGAAGGAAAGGGAAGGCTCAGTGAGCGTCATGCGCCTGGCCGAGGTAGATCAGCGCCAGCATCATGAAAATGAATGCCTGCAGGGTGATCACCAGGATGTGGAAGATCGCCCAGATAGAGCCCGCAATGATGTGCCCCACGGGGAGCAACACACCGGAAAGCGACATGGCTGCCGCGCCGCCCATCAGGGCGATCAGCATGAACACCAACTCACCAGCGTACATGTTGCCGAACAGCCGCATGCCATGCGACACGGTCTTGGCAACGTATTCGATGATCTGCATCAGCAGATTGACCACGCCCAGGATCAGGGCGAAGACGGGATTCTTGCTCGTGCCGAACGGAGCGGTCACGAGTTCGTGGGCCCAGCCGCCCAGGCCCTTGATCTTCACGCTGTAGTACAGGCAGAGGATCAGCACGGCCGTGGACAGGCCCAGCGTGGTGGAGAGGTCGGCCGTGGGCACGACGCGCAGGTAGGCGTGGTGGGGGTCGTGGCCCGCGGCGCCATAGATCTGCGCCCAGATGGCGGGAAGCAGGTCCACGGGCAGCATGTCCATCGCGTTCATCAGGAAGATCCACACGAACACGGTGAGGGCCAGGGGAGCGATGAACTTGCGGCTCTCGGCGTTGTGGATGTTGGCCTTGGCCTGGTTGTCCACCATCTCGACGAGGATCTCGACGGCGGCCTGGAAGCGGCCCGGCACGCCGGAAGTCGCCTTGCGGGCGCATATCCAGAAGGTGAACAGGGCGATCGCGCCGAGCACCAGGCCCACGATGACGGAGTCGTAGTTCACCACGGAGAAATCGACGATGGACTTCTGCTTGATGTTCTGAAGATGCTGCAAGTGGTGAACGATGTATTCACTGGCAGTCGGGGCATGCGCTTCTGCGGCCATCGGACAACTCTTCTCTCAATCAATCGGTTTGCGGACACCGGACCGCACCATGAGCGCGATCCAGTACGTTTTCATCGTCACCACCATGCCGGCGAGCAGAGCCAGCCAGCTCAATCCCGGCACCAGCCGGGGCGCCGCCGCCAGCATGGCGACGGTCAAAGCAATCTTGACCAGCTCCCATCCGAAGAGTCCCGCCAGGGCGCCCCCGGCGGAAGACCTCCTGCGCGCCATGCCCCGGGCGAAAAGCGCTGCGGGAAGAACCACCGCCAGCGCTCCGTAACCCGTGGACCAGGCGACATGGGAGCGTCCGGTCATCACCCAGGCCACCAGGGCCGCAACGAGCCCCACCGCCGCCTGGCCCGCAACGATGCGCCAGATGGACACGGGTGGATGTCGTTGCCGCCATTCCTGCGCCTCGGCTGCAGAAAGGGGCTTGAAACCGGAATCCTCGACCTCAGTTCCAGTGTCCGGAGCGTCTGTTTTCATGGTTGGTCAACGCCTGCTGGACGCCCGGCATCCGGGCTGGAACTTCTTACAAAGCCCTTGATTATAAGTAAAAACCCGTTGCATCCTGCAATGCCTTGGGGCGCGCGTGCGACAACGGCGCGCAACGGTGCACCCGATGGGTGAACCAGGCCTCCTGCGGGCACCAGCTTGGCGCATCGCCGCCCGGGTGTCTCTCCCCTGCTTCGCCGACAATCATCGCATGACACAGCCCCCCACCCCTTCCCCGGTGATCGGATCCGAGGGCGATCCGCGCAAGGAATCGCTCATCGAGTACCCCTCCCGCTTTCCCATCAAGGTCATGGGCCGCAAGGCCGATGGGTTCGTCCATGCGCTGACCGAGGTGGCCCGCCGCTTCGACCCATCGTTCGACGCCTCCACCATCGAGTTGCGAGACAGCCGCGAAGGCAATTACCTGGGCGTGACCCTCACCGTGACGGCGACCAGCCGCGAACAGCTCGACGACCTGTACCGCGCGCTTTCCTCGCACCCGATGGTGAAGGTGGTGCTCTGATCCGGGACACGGCGATGCAGGTGCGGATGCTCGGGCGGGTGGATTTGCGCGAAACGGTGGAGGCCATGCAGGCGTTCACCGAGCAGCGCACCGACGGCACGCCCGATGCCCTCTGGGTGTGCGAGCACGCGCCCCATTTCACGCAGGGCCTCGCGGGCCGCGCGGACCACCTGCTGGCACCGGGCGACATCCCCGTGGTGGCCACCAACCGCGGCGGGCAGGTCACCTTCCACGGCCCCGGGCAGGTGGTGGCCTATCCGCTCGTCGATCTGCGGCGCGCCGGCTACTACGTGAAGGAATATGTCCATCGCGTGGAAGAGGCAGCGATCCGCACGCTCGCGCACTTCGGCATCACGGGCCACCGGGTGGCCGGCGCGCCGGGGATCTATGTGCGGCTGGACGATCCACGCAGCCACGCCCTGCTGCCCCAGCGCCCGCAGAAGGCCGACCCGCTGTCGCCCGTGGCGCCCGCGCCCGACTTCACCGGGCTGGGCAAGATCGCCGCGCTCGGCATCAAGGTCTCGCGCCACTGCGCCTACCACGGCGTGGCGCTCAACGTGGACATGGACCTGGAACCCTTCTCGCGCATCAACCCTTGCGGCTACGCAGGGCTGCCGACCGTGGACCTTTCTACAATCGGCGTGCACACCACCTGGGACGAAGCGGCTTCCGTGCTGGCCAGCCAATTGGCCATCCGCCTCGCGCCCTGACCTCAGCACCAGCCATGAGCACTCCCGAAGTCGTGCGCGAAGCGCAATCCACCGTCGCCTACAACCCGCTCGCCAAGCAGAAGGCCGCCGCGAAGCTTTCGCGCATCCCCATCAAGGTGGAGCAGGGCGAGGTGCTGAAGAAACCCGAGTGGATCCGCGTCAAGGCCGGTTCGCCCACCACGCGTTTCTACGAGATCAAGGAGATCCTGCGCGAGCACAAGCTGCACACGGTGTGCGAGGAGGCCTCCTGCCCCAACATCGGCGAGTGCTTCGGCAAGGGCACGGCCACGTTCATGATCATGGGCGACAAGTGCACGCGCCGCTGCCCGTTCTGCGACGTGGGCCACGGCCGGCCGGACCCGCTGGACAAGGACGAACCGCTGAACCTCGCGCGCACCATCGCCGCGCTCAAGCTGAAGTACGTGGTGATCACCAGCGTGGACCGCGACGACCTGCGCGACGGCGGCAGCGGCCACTTCGTGGAGTGCATCCAGAACATCCGCGCGCTCTCGCCCGCCACGCAGATCGAGATCCTCGTGCCCGACTTCCGCGGCCGCGACGACCGCGCGCTGGAGATCCTCAAGGCCGCACCGCCCGACGTGATGAACCACAACCTGGAGACCGCGCCGCGCCTGTACAAGGAAGCGCGCCCGGGATCGGACTACCAGTTCAGCCTGAACCTGCTCAAGAAGTTCAAGGCGCTGCACCCCGGCGTGCCCACCAAGAGCGGCATCATGGTGGGCCTGGGCGAGACGGATGAAGAGATCCTGCAGGTGATGCGCGACATGCGCGCGCACGACATCGACATGCTGACCATCGGCCAGTACCTCGCGCCGTCCAACAGCCACCTGCCGGTGCGCCGCTACGTGCACCCGGACACGTTCAAGATGTACGAGGAAGAGGCCTACAGGATGGGATTCACCCACGCCGCCGTGGGTGCGATGGTTCGCTCCAGTTACCACGCGGACCAGCAGGCGCACGCGGCAGGCGTCTAGCGCCGCAGAGGGGCGCGATAACCGTGCGCGTCCCTGACCGGTGAACCGCGGCGATCAGGCGCTCCTGCCTGCCGGCCTGCCTTCCCGTATGCGGGATGAGGCAGGCCGCGTCGAAGGTCATTCGAGATTGAAGTGCGTGGAGCAGGCAGCGTTGGGCGCAAGCACCGCGCCCACCGAGCACTCGGCGGGGAATTGGCTGTCGATGGACAGCCGCGTGTACACCGCGGGTAC
The DNA here is from genome assembly GCF_042847045.1 of Acidovorax sacchari. Classification (NCBI taxonomy): domain Bacteria; kingdom Pseudomonadati; phylum Pseudomonadota; class Betaproteobacteria; order Burkholderiales; family Comamonadaceae; genus Acidovorax; species Acidovorax sacchari. The sequence goes on along the minus strand of NZ_AP035783.1, from coordinate 488,704 downwards.
GTCGATCCTGATGATCTGCTGCGCCACGCCACTCGTGTTGGTGAGGATGTACAGACCGGAGCTCACTTGCACCGAACCGCCGGCAGGCACGGAGAGTTGCCTGGCACTTGGCGCAGCGAACGACTTTCCGATCCAGCTGCCAGCTCCGCCCACGGAAAGAGCGAGAGCTCCCGCCAGCAAAGCCCATGCGATGGGCCGTCCATGGGACGCTTTGCGCAGGGTGCGATAGACCAGGACGAGCAACGCGAGCGTCAGCAGGATCAAGCCCCATTGCGATAACGTGGGAACAGGCAGCGCAGCAGGCGGCGCATAGGTGACCGTGACGGGCGGCACGGGCTCGGCCATGGCTTGGGTGCAGGCCAGCCCCACGAAGACCGCAGCCAGGCTGCCGATGGCTTTGTCGATAGTTCTCATTTCCAATTTCCTCGAAAGATCCGAAATGTTTACAAAAACTTACCGCTTCACATTGTAAGCCTCGTATTTGCAAAAACTATTGAGGCATTGGAATCATTGAATTTTTGGAGTAGCACAGCGCAGAGCCCGCACCGCGACGGGCACCCGGCGAAGGACTTGCCGGCCAAGCGCCGGTCTGCCGAGTGCTCCTGTGATTCAGCGGCGAGCGTTGCGCCGCATGCTCCAGCGCACGACGCCCCAGGCGACGGCGAGCGGAGTGAACAGCGCGAGGATGGCCAGGCCGGCCTGCCACAGCGCCGGCACGTCATGCGTGGACACGCGACACCTCTGCCAGAGAAGGCTCCGCGGGCTGCGGCAAGCCATGGAATACGCGGCCGATGCGCCCGAATTCCGCCATCGGCAAGGCGGCCATGAGCCGGTGCATGCACTCGCCGATGTCGGACTCGCGCAGATGCAGGTAGACCGTGCACACCGGCCGCACGGCATTCACCGACAGGCGGTAGGTGCCCAGCAAAGGGCCCAGCGCGGCATGGAGGCGCTGGCGCACGCGCAGTGCGGGCTCCCGCGCCAGCCTGACCGGCAGGACCACGCCGGGCACCGCGGGGCGCGCACGGCGGGAGCCGGAACACACGGCGCCGGCATCAGCGCCCTCTTCGTCTTGAAATATCCGATGCAGCAGCATGCTCTGGGGCTTCGTGCGGCGCGGAGCGCTTGTGCGAAGCAGGATGGAACAGGCCTTCAGTCTAGGAACGGGCGCATCAAAACGGCGTAAAAAGCACGGCGCGCCGCGTCAATCCGCCGCAAAGCGTCAGGCGGCCAGGCGGTACCCCACCCCGGTCTCGGTCAGCAGGTGGCGCGGCTGAGCAGGGTCGGCCTCCAGCTTCTGGCGCAGGTGGCCCATGTAGATGCGCAGGTAGTGGCTCTGGTCGGAGCGGGCCGGGCCCCAGACTTCGCGCAGTAGCTGGCGCTGGGTGATGACGCGGCCCGCGTTGGCCACCAGGACGGTGAGCATGCGGTACTCGGTGGGCGTCAGGTGAACGACCGCGCCTGCGCGCCGCACGAGGCGCGCCCCACGGTCCACCTCGATGTCGCCGAAGCGGAACACGGGTTCGGCGGCTTCGGCCTGCAGGCCCTGCCCGGTGGCGGGCCGCGGCCGACGCAGGTTGGCACGTACGCGCGCGAGCAATTCGCCCGTGCCGAAAGGCTTGGTGAGGTAATCGTCCGCGCCTGCGTCGAGGGCGGCGATCTTGTCGGACTCGTCGGCGCGCGCGGAGAGCACGATGATGGGCACGGCCGACCAGCTGCGCACGTCCCGCAGCAGGGTCAGCCCATCGCCATCGGGCAGGCCCAGGTCGAGCACCAGCAGGTCGGGCTGGCGCGTGCCGGCGGCCGACAGCCCCTCGCGCAGCGTGGCGGCCTCATGCACCTGCCAGCCCTCCTCCTCCAGCGCCCCGCGCACGAAACGGCGGATCTGGGGCTCGTCCTCGATCACGATCGCGGTGCGCAGGTGCAGGGTCATGGTGCAGGGTCGGTGGATGATGGTTCGGGCGGGTCCACGGGCTCCGGGAGGGCCGGGGGATCGCGCCGGGGCAGCGTGACGGTGAATTCTGCCCCGGGGCCCGGCGACGCACCGGCCGCCGCGATATCGCCGCCGTGCGCCAGTACCACGGCCTTGCAGATCGCGAGCCCGAGCCCCACGCCCGGCGTGGCGGACTCGGCCTGCCCGCGGGTGAATTTGTCGAACAGCGTGTGCTCGCGCCCCCGCAGCGCCGCAGGCAGGCCGGGGCCGTGGTCGCGCACGCGCAGGTGCAGCGCTCCCGGCAGCGCGGCAGCACCGATCTCGATGGGCGCGGCGCCGTACTTGGCCGCGTTCTCCAGCAGGTTCACGAGCACGCGCTCGATGAGCACCGCGTCGAACTCCACCAGCGGCAGGTCGGGGGGCAGCGACGTGCGCACCTCCGTCGCCCCCAGCGCGGGACGCGCCGCACGGATGGCCGAACCGACCACCTCCTCCACCGACTGCCAGTCGCGCCGCAGGTTCACGCTGCCGCCGGACAGGCCGCTTTCCAGCCGCGCCATGTCCAGCAGGTTGCTGACCAGGGCGTGCAGCTGGTGGGCCTGCTGGACGATGGCGCGCGACGCCGACTGCAACCCCTCGCCGGGCTGTGCCGGCAGGGACTCGGCCAGGGCGATGAGGGCGGTGAGCGGCGTGCGCACGTCGTGGGAAATGGCGCCCAGCAGGGCATTGCGCAGGCGCTCGGACTCCATGTCCAGCACGGCGCGCTGCGCCACCTCCACGTAGTGGACCCGCTCCAGCGCGATCGCGACCTGCCGGGCGAGGGTTTCGAGATGGCGCGCCTGCTCGGGTATCAGCAGCCAGCGCGGGTGCGCGGGCGACAGGGCCAGCACGCCCCGCACCCGCATGGGCGCGGTGAGCGGCACGTAGCGCCAGCCCTGCGCGGCCAGCGTGCCGGTTCCCAGGCCCGCGCTCTGGCCGTGGCGCAGGGTCCAGTCGGCCACGCTCGGGTCGAATCCTTCGGGTGGATTCACGGGCAGCATGAGCCGGTCGCCTTCGTCGAGGGGCAGCACCACGGCCTGTCCTCCGAAATGCTGCTGTACGGCGGCCGTGCCGATGTCCACGACCTGCGATGCCTCCAGGGCGGCCGAAAGCTCGCGCGTGAGTTCGAACAGCGAGCGCATGCGCTGCTCGCGCCCGGCCGCCACCCCTGCGGAGAACCGCAGGCCCGCGGTCAGCTGGCCCACGAGCAATCCCACGCCGAGCATGACGATGAAGGTCACGAGGTACTGCACATCGCTCACGGCGAACGAGAACTGCGGCGATACGAAGACGAAATCGAAGGCCGCCACGTTGAGCAGCGCCGCCAGTGCGGCAGGCCCGCGACCGAAACGCATGGCCACGCCCACCACGCCGAGCAGGTAGAGCATGACGATGTTGGTCAGCTCCAGCACGCCGGACAGGGGCAATGCGAGCAGCGTCACGGCCACGCTCGCGGCGACCGCGGCCCCGTAGCCGGGCCAGCGGGCGGACAACTGCTCGCCGTCCTCCTGCGCATCGCCCCCCTGGCGCCAGGATGCGGCCGGCAGGCGGCGGCTGCTGCCGGGCTCGCCCGCCTCCACGATGTCGAGCGCGGGCGCGGCGGTGCCGATGGCCTCGGCCGTGCCGGGCACCGGCCACCACCGCCACAGGCCGGACCGCCGGCGGGCGCGGCCCACCACCAGGGTGGCGCAATTGAGCTGCCGCGCATGCTCCGCGAGCGCGGGCACCACGGCGTTGCCGGTGAGCACGGCGGTCTCCGCACCCAGTCCCTCTGCCAGCTGCAGCACGGCCAGGATGCGGTCGCGCTGCGGGGCCGGAAGACGCTGCAGCCGCGGCGTCTCCACATAGGCGGCATGCCAGCGCACGTTCAGCTGGCTGGCCAGGCGGGCCGCCGTGCGCACGGTGTGGGCGGCATCCTCGTGCGGCCCCACGCAGGCCAGCAGCGCGCCGGAAGTGTTCCAGGCCGGCGGCACGCCGTGGCCGCCGCCGGACTGCTCCACACGCCATCCGCGCACATCGTCCTCGACGTGTTCGGCGGTGCGCCGCAGGGCGATTTCGCGCAGTGCGATCAGATTGCCCTTGCGGAAGAAATTCTGCGCCGCGCGCTCGGCCTGCTGCGGCAGGTACACCTTGCCCGCGGCCAGGCGTGCGGCCAGCTCGTCGGGCGTGGCATCGACGAGCACGACCTCGTCGGCCTCGTCGAGCACCGTGTCGGGCACGGTCTCGTGCACGCGCACGCCCGTGATCGCCCCCACCGTGCCGTTGAGGCTCTCCAGGTGCTGCACATTGAGCGCCGTCCAGACCTCGATGCCCGAGGCCACGAGTTCCTGCACGTCCTGCCAGCGCTTGGCATGCCGTGAGCCCGGCGCGTTCGAGTGGGCCAGTTCGTCGACCAGCAGCACGGCCGGCCGGCGCTGCAGCGCGGCATCGAGATCGAACTCGGTCCGCGTCCGTCCGCGGTGTTCCAGCGTGCGCGCAGGCAGAACGGGCAGGCCGTCCAGCAGGGCCGCCGTTTCCGCGCGCCCATGCGTCTCCACGACGCCCACGAGCACGTCGCGCCCCGCCTGCCGCTCGCGCTGCGCGGCGCTCAGCATGGACCAGGTCTTGCCCACGCCGGCGTTCGCGCCGAAATAGATGCGCAGCTTGCCGCGCTGCACCCGCTGCTCCTCGGCACGTATCTGTGCGATGAGGGCATCGGGATCGGGACGGGGATCGGTCATGCGTGGAAGGCGATGGGGGACGGGCCGCGGCGGCATGCCGCGGCACCGCAGTCTCCGGGATTCAGCGCGCCGCGTCGAGGGCCACGTTGAGGGTCAGCACGTTCACGCCGGCCTCGCCCAGCCAGGGCAGGAGGGGCGCCTCGGTGTGGGAGCGCACCAGGGCCTCCACGCGCTCCAGGGGCAGCCCCCGCGCGCGGGCCACCCGGGACGCCTGGTAGCGGGCCGCCGCCACGCTGATGTGCGGATCGAGCCCGCTGGCCGACGCGGTGACGAGATCCACCGGTACGGGAGCCGTGTTGCCGGGGTCGGCGGCCCGCAGGGCCTCGATGCGCGCCTTGACCGCATCGGCCAGGGCGGGATTCGCCGGGCCGAGGTTCGAGCCGCCCGAGGCGCCCGCGTTGTAGGGCATGGGCGCAGTGGCCGACGGGCGCCCCCAGAAATGCCCCGGCTCCGTGAAGTTCTGGCCGATCAGCGTGGACCCCACGGCATGGCCGGAGCCGTCCCGGATGAGGCTGCCCGCCGCCTCGTGGGGGAAGGCGGACTGCGCAACGCCCGTCACCGCCAGCGGATAGAGCACACCGGTCACCAGGGACAGCAGGACGAAAAGCACCAGCGTGGGCCGCAGCAGCGGTGCTCGGGCCGGGGCCGGGCCTTCGCCGGCCGATGTGGCAGCCGGTGCGGAAGCATCCGCGGGAGATTGCAGGAAAGTATTCATGGTGGTTTCTCCGGAAGGCTGCGCTCAGACGAGGCCCACGGCCGCAAGCGCCCAGTCGATGAGCTTGATCCCGATGAACGGCACGACGAGACCGCCCAGGCCGTACACGGCGAGGTTGCGGCGCAGCAGCGCCGCGGCGCCCACCGGCCGGTAGCGCACGCCCTTGAGCGCGAGCGGGATCAGGAAGACGATGATCAGCGCGTTGAAGATCACCGCCGAGAGGATGGCCGACGACGGGCTGGCCAGCCGCATCACGTTCAGCGCGCCGAGCTGCGGATAGGTGGAGACGAACATCGCCGGGATGATGGCGAAGTACTTGGCCACGTCGTTGGCGATCGAGAACGTGGTGAGCGAGCCGCGCGTCATCAGCAGCGCCTTGCCGGTCTCCACCACCTCCAGCAGCTTGGTGGGGTTGGAATCCAGGTCCACCATGTTGCCGGCCTCCTTGGCGGCCTGCGTGCCGCTGCCCATGGCCACGGCCACGTCGGCCTGGGCCAGCGCGGGCGCGTCGTTCGTGCCGTCGCCGGTCATGGCGACCAGCCGGCCTTCGGACTGGTAGCGGCGGATGAGGGCGAGCTTGTCCTCGGGCGTGGCTTCGGCGAGGAAATCGTCCACCCCGGCCTCGGCCGCGATGGCCGCCGCCGTGAGCCGGTTGTCGCCCGTGATCATCACCGTCTTGATGCCCATGCGCCGCAGTTCTGCGAACCGCGCCTGGATGCCTGCCTTGACGATGTCCTTGAGCTCCACCACGCCCAGGACACGGCTGCCTTCCGCCACGGCCAGCGGCGTGCTGCCGCGGCGGGCCACGTCGTCCGCGGCGCGGGCCACCTCCGCGGGCATGGAGCCGCCCAGGGCTTGCACATGCCGGGTCAGGGCCTGCACGGCACCCTTTCGCAGCGCCACGGGGGCGGCGCCGCCCGCGGCAGGCAGGTCCACGCCGCTCATGCGGGTCTGCGCCGTGAAGGGCACCAGCACGAGGCCTTCGGCCGCGCCTTCCCCGGCCTCGATGCCTTCGCGGCGCGCCAGCTCCACGATGCTGCGCCCTTCGGGCGTCTCGTCGGCCAGCGAGGCCATGAGCGCCGCCCGGGCCAGGTGCGCGCGGGTCACGCCCGGTGCCGGCAGGAATGTGCTCGCCTGCCGGTTGCCGTGGGTGATGGTGCCGGTCTTGTCCAGCAGCAGCACATCCACGTCGCCCGCGGCTTCCACCGCGCGGCCCGACGTGGCGATCACGTTTGCCTGCATCATGCGGCTCATGCCGGCCACGCCCACGGCCGACAGCAGGCCGCCGATGGTGGTGGGGATCAGGCACACCAGCAGCGCGATCAGCGCGGTGAGCGACACCACCGTGCCCGCGCCCGAGGCCTGCACGCTGAACAGGGAGAACGGCAGCAGCGTCACCGTCACCACGAGGAACACGATGGTGAGCGCCACCAGCAGGATGGTGAGCGCCACTTCGTTGGGCGTCTTCTGGCGCTTGGCGGCCTCCACCATGCCGATCATGCGGTCGAGGAACGACTCGCCCGGGTTCACCGTGATGCGCACCACCAGCCAGTCGGACAGCACGCGCGTGCCACCTGTCACGGCGGAGAAGTCGCCGCCGGACTCGCGCACCACCGGCGCGGATTCGCCGGTGATGGCGCTTTCGTCCACCGAAGCCATGCCCTCGATCACCTCGCCGTCGAGCGGGATCACGTCGCCGGCATCCACCTGCACCACGTCGCCCTTTCGCAGGTTGGTGGCCTGCTCGGGCAGGAAACGCGCGCCATGGCGCGGCTCGGAGAGCTTCTTGGCCCAGGTGTCCTTGCGCAGTCCGCGCAGCGAGGCGGCCTGCGCCTTGCTGCGGCCTTCCGCCAGCGCTTCGGCGAAGTTGGCGAACAGCACGGTGAACCACAGCCACACGGCCACCGCGAGGATGAACACCGGGCGCATGCCCATGTCCTGCGCGGTGGTCAGCGCCTGCAGCCACAGCAGCGTCGTGAAGATGCTGCCGATGAAAACGATGAACATCACCGGATTGCGCCACTGCACGCGCGGGTCCAGCTTGGCGAATGCCTGCCACACGGCGGGGCGCACCAGCGCGGCATCGAACAGCGTGAGGTTCCGCGAGGGAACCGGGGCCGCGGCGGGTGCCGTGGCCGGGGATTGGGGGGTCGTCATGTCGTTCTTCTCCTGGCCCGCTCACCGGGCCTGCAGCACCAGGTGTTCCACCACCGGGCCGAGCGCCAGCGAAGGCACGTAATTCAGCAGCCCCACGAGCAGCACCGTGAACACCAGCAGCGCCACGAACAGCGGGCCATGCGTGGGCATGGTGCCGGGGCCGGGCGGCAGGCGCTTCTTGGCGGCCAGCGAACCGGCGATGGCCAGCACCGGCACGATCACGCCGAACCTGCCGAACCACATGGCCAGGGCCAGCAGCACGTTGTAGAACGGGGTGTTCGCGGACAGGCCGGCGAAGGCGCTGCCGTTGTTGTTGGCGGCCGAGGTGAGCGCATACAGCACCTCGGAAAAGCCGTGCGCCCCGGGGTTCGCGATGCCGGCCTGGCCCGCGGCCGCCAGCACGGCGACGGCAGTGCCCACCAGCACGAGGATGGGGGTAACGAGAATGGCGACGGAGGTCAGCTTCATCTCGCGCACCTCGATCTTCTTGCCCAGGTACTCCGGCGTGCGCCCGATCATCAGGCCGGCGATGAACACCGCGAGGATGGCGAAGACCAGCATGCCGTAGAGGCCCGTGCCTACGCCGCCGAACACCACCTCGCCGAGCTGCATGAGCACCATCGGCACCATCCCGCCCAGCGGCGTGAAGGAGTCGTGCATGCCGTTCACGGCGCCGCACGAAGCCGCGGTGGTCACCGCAGCGAACAGCGCGGAAGCGGAGATCCCGAAGCGCACCTCCTTGCCCTCCATGTTGCCGCCGGCCTGCGTGGCGGAGGCCACCTGGTCCGCTCCCAGCGCGGACAGCGCCGGGTTGCCCGCCTGCTCCGCGACAGTCACCGCGACCACGGCCACGGCGAACATCAGCACCATCGCGGCCAGCAGCGCCGCGCCCTGGCGCCAGTCCCCGACCACGCGGCCGAACGCAAAGCACAGCGCCGCGGGGATCAGGAAGATCGCCAGCATCTGCGCGAAATTGGCGAGCGGCGTCGGGTTCTCATAGGGATGCGCCGAGTTGGCATTGAAGAATCCGCCGCCGTTCGTGCCCAGCATCTTGATCGCCTCCTGCGAGGCCACGGGTCCCATGGGAAGCATCTGCGCACGCGTGCTGGCCTCTCGCGTGAGCGGGTTGCCGGACGCATCCTTCAAGGGCTGCCCCTGCGCATCGAGCTGCGGGTCCTGGTAGATGGTCGTCTCCACCGTGGCCACGTCCTGGTAGGGCGTGAAATTCTGGATCACGCCCTGGCCCACGAAGAAGATGGCGAGCACGAAGGACAGCGGCACCAGCACCCAGGCCGTGATGCGCACGATGTCCGCCCAGAAGTTGCCCACATGCCCTGCCCCATCGCCACCGCGCGCGGCGAATCCCCGCGCCAGCGCGAAGGCCACGGCAATGCCGGTCGCGGCGGACAGGAAGTTCTGTACCGACAGCCCGAGCATCTGCACGAGGTAGCCCATCGTGGACTCGCCCGCGTACCCCTGCCAGTTGGTGTTCGACACGAAGCTCACGGCCGTGTTGAACGCGGAATCGCCCGACACTGCGGGCAGTCCCTGCGGATTCAGGGGCAGCACACCCTGCAGGCGCTGGAGGGCGTACACGGCGAACACGCCCACGGCATTGAAGGCCAGCAGCGCCAGCGCGTAATGGCGCCAGTGCATGCCCGCCTCCGGCCGCACGCCGGCCAGGCGATAGAGCGGTGCTTCCACGCGGTGCATCCAGCCCGGCAGCCGCCCATCGCACACCGCGGCCAGGGCCCGGCCCAGCGGCCACGCCAGCAGGCCCAGCACGATCAGGAAAAGGGCCAGCAGGCCCCAGGCGGAGGCAGTCATCAGAACTCCTCCGCGCAGATCAGCGCGAACACCAGATAGGCGAACAGCAGCACCGCGACGATGCCACCGAAACCGTAGAGCACGTCGATGCCGATCATCGTGCTTCTCCCCGCGGCCGGCCATCGTGGCGACCCAGGATCACCACGGCCTCGGCCATGGCCACCCACAACGCCGCGATCGCGGCAACCCACAGCACATCCATGTCAGGCACTCCAACAACCCTCGCGGGCGATGGAGGCATTCTGGAAAAGCACCCGTAAAAAGTGTGCACAGCTTGCGGCACGCCGCATAAACGCGGCGTAAAAACCGCGTGCCGGCCGAGACGTACCGGGCACGGAGCCGGAGTTTCAGTGGTCCCGCGCCAGGCGCCGGGGCCGGACGCCCGTCAGCCGCCCAGCATGTCCGCCGGGCTGTCCGCGTCGATCACCGTGCGGGCCCAGGGGGCCAGCTTGCGGGTGTCCGAGCGCAGCACTTCCTGCTTCACCGCCAGGATCTGCGCGGGATGCATGGAGAAGCTGCGCAGGCCCAGGCCCAGCAGCAGCCGTGTCATCGCCACGTCGCCCGCGGCCTCCCCGCAGAGGCACACGCTCTTGCCCTGCCGGTGGCCTTCCGCGATCACGTCCGCCACGAGCTGCAGCACCGCCGGGTGCATGGGGTCGTAGAGATGGGCCACGCTCTCGTCGGCCCGGTCGATCGCCAGGGTGTACTGGATCAGGTCGTTGGTGCCGATCGACAGGAAATCGAAATACTGCAGGAAGCGCCGCACGATCAGCGCCGCCGCGGGCACCTCGATCATCGCCCCCAGTTGCACCGGCCCGTACGAAGCGCCACGCGCCTCCAGTTCCGCGCGCGCCATGTCCACCTGCGCCAGCGTCTGCCGGATCTCCCCGACGTGGGCCAGCATCGGGAACAGCAGGTTCACCGGCCCGTGCGCGGCCGCGCGCAGCACCGCCCGCAGCTGCGTGCGGAACATGGACGGGTCGGCCAGGCTCCAGCGGATGGCCCGCAGGCCCAGGGCCGGGTTGAGGTGGCTGGGGGTATCCTTGGCTGCCTTGTGGTCAAGCGGCTTGTCCGCGCCCACGTCAATGGTGCGCAGCGTGACGGGCAGGCCCTGCATGCCCTCCACCGCGGCACGGTAGGCCTGGTACTGTTCTTCCTCGCCCGGCAGGTGGCCGCCCCGGCCCATGAACATGAATTCGCTGCGGAACAGCCCTACGCCCGCAGCCCCGGCACGCACGGCCACCGCCGCGTCGGCAGGCTGCTCGATGTTCGCCAGCAGCTCGATGCGCTCGCCGTCGAGCGTCACGGCCGGCGTGTGCCGCAGGCGGGACAACCGCTCGCGCTCCAGTTCGGTCTGGCGCTGGCGGAAGCCGTATTCGGCGAGGATGATCGGCGACGGATCGACGATCATGATACCCGCGTCCCCGTCGATGATCACCCAGTCGTCCTGCCGCACCAGCTGGCTCGCGGCACGCGCTCCCACCACGGCGGGAATGTCCATGCTGCGCGCCACGATGGCCGTGTGCGAGGTCTTGCCGCCCACGTCGGTCACGAAGCCCGCGAACACGCTCTGCTTGAACTGCAGCATGTCGGCCGGCGAGAGGTCGTGCGCCACCAGCACCAGCGGCACGTCCACCATGTCGCCCGGCAGCAGGTCCTGCTGCAGGCCCAGCGCGGCGCTGCCGCGGCGCGGGCTGCAGGGCGGCGGCGCGACCGGACTGGCCACGCCCTTCATGTACCGCAGGATGCGCTCGACCACCTGTTCCAGGTCGGCCTTGCGCTCGCGCAGGTAGTCGTCCTCCATCTCGTCGAACTGGCGCGCGATGATCTCCAGTTGCGTCGTCAGCGCCCACTCGGCGTTGTAGAGGCGGTCCGTGATCCAGTGCTTGACGCCGCTCACCAGTGCCTCGTCCTGCAGCAGCATCAGGTGGACGTCCAGCAGCGCGGCGAGTTCGGGCGGGGCATCGGCAGGCATCTCGGCCTGCAGGCGCTGCAGCTCCTCGACCACGGCATTGCGCCCGTTGCGCACGCGGATGATCTCCGCGCGCACCTGGTCGGGTTCGATGAAATAGTGCGCCACGTCCACGCGGCTCGAAGCCACGAGCACCGCGCGCCCGATGGCGATGCCCCGCGCGACGGCCAGGCCGTGGACGGCGAATGTCATCGGGCGCCTCCGGAACGGGCTGCTGAGCGGGCTGCTGAGGGGGTCATTCCCGGCCTCACTCTCCTTCGCCGAACTTGCCGTCGATGAGCGCGCGCAGCGCGTCCATCGCTTCCTGCTCCTGCGGGCCGTCGGTCTCGATCGAGACGTCGGTGCCGATGCCTGCGGCCAGCATCATCACGCCCATGATGCTCTTGGCATTCACGCGGCGTTCGCCCCGGGCCATCCACACCTCGCAGGGAAAGCTGCCCGCCAGCTTGGTGAGCTTGGCCGATGCCCGGGCGTGCAGGCCCAGCTTATTGCTGATGGTGATATTCGTCTTGATCATGATGGGACCGTCGGATCTGGTTCTGGGGTGCGGCGACAGCGACCTGCATCACCCCCTGTGTGCCGCCCGCGACCGCGCGGGCGACGAGCGCCTCGAGCGGCTCGCGGCGGTAGCTCACCGCGCGCAGCAGCATCGGCAGGTTCACCCCGGTGACCAGCCGCGAGCGCTCCCCGTCCACGAGACGCTGCGCCACGTTGCAGGGCGTCGCGCCGAACACGTCCGTCAGCACGAGGATGGGAGTGTCATCGCCCGGCCCGTCCAGCAGGATGCGCGCGGCAGCCAGCGTGTCCTCCGGCGGGGCATTCGGATGCACATCCAGCGCCAGGATGTCTTCGGCAGTGTCCGGAAACACGTGCAGGGCGCAGGCGCGCAGCGCATGGGCCAGCGGGGCGTGGGCGATGAGGAGGATGCGCGTGCTCATGGGGAGATCGGGTGGACCGCATTATCGCAACACGAGCCCCGGGAAAAACGTGTCCGCCACCGCCGCTCGGGGCTGCGGGCTGTAGATCACCGCATGGAAGAGCCGCATGCGGGGCCCGCCCTCGGCGGACTCGGCCCGGGCGAACCAGGCCGCATCCAGCGCCACAGCGCGCCCATCCCCAGGCGCCGTGCCCCGCACCTGCAGGCGCAAGGATTGCGGCAGCGGCAGCGCACCGCGGGGCGTGAACGGGGCGCCGGCCAGGTCCGTCGCGTCTGCCGGCACGCCGATGCGCGCCAATGTCGCCGCTCGCCATTGCGCAAGCACCATGCCGGCCTCGGCCGCGCCGGAGCCCTGCTGCAGCGCCATGTGGGACACGGCGAAGGTGGCGCCATCGGCATCGCACCCGGCCATGGACAGCTCCACGGAGCGCCCCTGCAGCTCGACGGGCCTCACGGCACGTTCCGGCTTGCATGGAAGCAGCGCCGTCAGGCCGGCATCGTCCATCCGGACCGAGCGCCAGTCCAGCGACGGACTGCAGCCCCCCAGCGACAGGGCACCGGCCAGCAGGATCCAGGGCATGCGGTTGCGCGACATCCGGGCATTATGGTCGGCCCATCCCGGTGGGCCCAGCGCACGGCATGCATCCCGGCGCTTGATACGCATCAAGCACGAACTTTTCTGCCGCCCGCATGCTCCACCAGCGGCATGCGCCGGACCGCCCCGTCCGGCACAATGGCAGCCGTGCGCCGCGTTTCGCGCGCCGCGCGGTCTGAACGGACGGATGGAAGGACGGCATGATGGGCTTGAAGCATTGGATCGGCGCCGCCGCGGTCGCGGCCTTCTTGGGCGTGGGCGCTTTCGTCTTCCTGGGCGCGGGACGCTCCCAGGCCCCGGAATCCACTTTCGTGCTGCTCGACGGCAGCCGCCAGACCACTGCGGACCTCCGCGGGAAGGTCACCCTCGTGAATTTCTGGGCCACCAGCTGCACCACCTGCGTGGCCGAGATGCCGCAGATCGTGTCCACCTACGGCAAGTACCGCGAGCGCGGCTTCGAGACGCTGGCCGTGGCCATGAGCTACGACCCGCCGAGCTACGTGGTGAACTTCGCCCAGACCCGCCAGCTGCCTTTCAAGATCGCCATCGACAACACCGGCTCGGTCGCCAAGGCCTGGGGCGACGTGCAGCTCACCCCCTCGACCTTCATCGTGAACAAGCGCGGCGAGATCGTGAAGAGCTACGTGGGGGCGCCGGACTTCGCGGAACTCCACCAGCTGATCGAGCGGCTCCTGGCAGAAACCTGAACGACGCCGCCCCGGCCCATCCCGGGGCGCGGATGCCGTGGCAGACCGCCATGCCCTGGCAGGCGGAACGTGATGCCCCGCGCGGCGTGGGCTCCGGGCCGGCAGCAGGGCCGTCAGGGCATGCCGTTACACTGTTTCCCACTGCCACCCTCCCGACGCTTCCCGTGGACCAGCCCTCCATCGCGCTCCTCACGCCCTCCCAGCCTGCCGAGATGGAGCCCGTGCGCGCCATCTTCCAGGAATATGGCGACAGCCTGGGTATCGACCTGCAGTTCCAGGGTTTCGATGCCGAGCTGGCAGACCTGCCCGGCGACTATGCCCCGCCGCGCGGGCAGATCCTGCTGGCCGAGGTGGACGGCGCGATCGCGGGGTGCTGCGCCCTCCGGCCGCTGGACACCGCCGACTACCCGAACGCGGCCGAAATGAAACGCCTGTACGTGCGCAAGGCGTTCCGCGGATTCGGCCTCGGACGGCAATTGGCGGAGGCCATGCTGGACGTGGCCCGCCAGGCGGGATACGCCAGCGTGCTCCTGGACACGCTGGACGGCATGGAGTCCGCACGGGCACTCTACGCGGATCTGGGCTTCGAGGAAATCCCGCCCTACTACCACAACCCCATCGCCGGCTCGCACTACCTCAAGGTCGATATCGACTGAGAGTGCCCTCCCCGGACAGTGCCTGGAGCGGTTCTGCCGAGGAGTGCGTGAGCTGTTCTCAGCCGCGGGCCTGGGCCAGCAGCGTGTCGGCGTCGCTCACTTCGAACTTGCCCGGCGCTTCGATGTTCAGCGAAGCCACCTTGCCGTCCTTGACCAGCATGGAATAGCGGTTGCTGCGCAGGCCCAGGCCCTTGCCGTTGAGGTCGAGCGTCAGGCCGGTGGCCTTGGCGAAGGCGGCGTCGCCGTCGGCCAGCATGCGCACCTTGCCGTCGGTCTTCTGGTCGCGCGCCCAGGCGCCCATGACGAAGGCATCGTTGACGCTCAGGCACCAGATTTCGTCCACGCCGGCTGCCTTGAAGGCCTCGGCCTGCTCGAGGTAACCCGGCACGTGCTTGGCGGAGCAGGTCGGCGTGAAAGCGCCCGGCACGGCGAACAGCGCGATCGTCTTGCCGGCCGAGGCCTTCGCGACGTCCACGGGGTTGGGGCCGATGCTGCAGCCTCCGCCCTCGACTTCCGAGTACTCCATCAGCGTCACGGCGGGCAGCGCTTCTCCGATCTTGATCATGCTTTCTTCTCCAGTTGGGTAGGTGGTGGATGGGCCAGCCGGTGCGCCGCGGACGCAGGCACCGGCGCCGGAAATAAAAAAACGGCCCACGATTGTGGGCCGTTTTTGGAGGGCGTGCCGCCTGGAGGGTGGAGAACCACTCAGACCAGGGCAGCCTTCTGGACCAGGCGGGTGGCAACCCAGTTCTTGGTCTTGGAGAGCGGGCGGCTTTCCGTGATCTCGATCGTGTCGCCCAGCTTGTACTCGCTGTTCTCGTCGTGCGCGTGGTACTTGCTCGACTTGATCACGATCTTGTCGTAGATCGGGTGCTTAACGCGGCGCTCGACGAGCACCGTCACGGTCTTTTCACGCTTGTCGCTGACCACCTTGCCAACCAAGGTGCGCTTGAGGGATTTTTTAGCTTCCGTCATGTCGGCTCCTTACTTGGCGGCTTGCTTTTCAGCAAGGATGGTCTTGGCGCGGGCGATGTCGCGGCGCGTGGTGCGCAGCGTGCCCGTGTTGCCCAGTTGTTGCGTGGCCTTCTGCATGCGCAGGCCGAAATGGGCCTTCTGCAGCGACTTGATCTCGGCCTCCAGGCCGGCGACGTCCTTCTGGCGCAGTTCAGCAGCTTTCGTCATTTGTCGATTCTCCTGATCAGGCGCCGATCTGGCGGCTCACGAACGTGGTGCGCAACGGCAGCTTGGCGGCAGCCAGGCGGAACGCTTCGCGTGCCAGCTCTTCAGGAACGCCGACGATTTCGAAGACGATCTTGCCGGGCTGGATCTCGGCCACGTAGTACTCGGGGTTGCCCTTGCCGTTACCCATCCGCACTTCTGCGGGCTTGGTGGAAATCGGCTTGTCGGGGAACACACGGATCCAGATGCGGCCGCCACGCTTCACGTGACGGGAGATCGCACGGCGTGCGGCCTCGATCTGGCGGGCCGTCAGGCGGCCACGGTCCGTGCACTTCAGGCCGAAGTCACCGAACGCCACCGAGTTGCCCCGGGTAGCGACGCCGGTGTTACGGCCCTTCTGCTCTTTGCGGTATTTGCGACGAGCGGGTTGCAGCATCGTTATTCTCCTTTGCCGTCCGCTGCTGTAGCGGGCGCGTCAACCTTGCGAACGCGCTTAACGGCGGTTGCGTCGGTGCCACCGGCACCAGCGGGCTTGTCGCTGCCGTCGGCCGGAGCGGCATTGCCACCCATGGGACGACGGGGACCACGGCCTGCACCGGCACGGTCGCCACCAGGGCGGCCATCGCGACGGGGACCGCGGGGGCGGCGCTCTTCTTCCGGACGGGGCGTCTCGGCCACCGGCAGGTCGTTGCGGCCCAGCGTGTCGCCCTTGTAGACCCACACCTTCACGCCGATCACACCGTAGGTGGTCTTGGCTTCGGAGGTGCCGTAGTCGATGTCGGCGCGCAGGGTGTGCAGCGGCACACGGCCTTCGCGGTACCACTCGGTACGGGCGATTTCGATGCCGTTCAGGCGGCCGGCGGACATGATCTTGATGCCCTGGGCGCCCAGGCGCATCGCGTTCTGCATCGCGCGCTTCATGGCGCGGCGGAACATGATGCGCTTTTCGAGCTGCTGGGTGATCGAGTCGGCGATCAGCTTGGCATCGATTTCGGGCTTGCGCACTTCCTCGATGTTCACTGCGACCGGCACGCCCAGGCGGGAGGCGAGTTCCTTCTTCAGGTTCTCGATGTCCTCACCCTTCTTGCCGATCACCACGCCGGGGCGTGCCGAATAGATCGTGATGCGGGCGTTCTTGGCAGGACGCTCGATCAGGATGCGCGACACGGCGGCGTTCTTCAGCTTGGCCTTCAGGTATTCGCGCACCTTGATGTCTTCGGCCAGCATGCCGGCGAAGTCACGGTTGCTCGCGTACCAGCGGCTGGCCCAGTTGCGGCTCACGGCCAGGCGGAAGCCGGTAGGATGGATTTTCTGTCCCATATTCTTCCTTTGGCCTCAGTTGCCGACCGTCACGTAAACGTGGCAGGTGGGCTTGCTGATGCGGTTGCCGCGGCCTTTGGCGCGGGCCGTGAAGCGCTTGAGCGTCGTGCCTTGTTCGACGTAGATGGTCTTGACCTTCAGTTCGTCGATGTCGGCGCCGTCGTTGTGCTCGGCGTTGGCGATGGCGGACTCCAGAACCTTCTTGACGATGCCGGCAGCTTTTTTCTGCGTGAACGTCAGGATGTTCAGGGCCTGGTCAACCTTCTTGCCGCGGATCAGATCAGCGACCAGACGGCCCTTGTCGACCGACAGACGGACGCCCCGAAGGACTGCACGTGTTTCAGACATGGTCGTTCCTTACTTCTTGACTTTTTTGTCAGCGGGGTGACCCTTGAAGGTGCGCGTCAGGGCGAATTCGCCCAGCTTGTGGCCCACCATCTGGTCGGTGACATAGACCGGCACGTGTTGCTTGCCGTTGTGCACGGCGATGGTCAGGCCGATGAACTCGGGCAGAACCATGGAGCGACGCGACCAGGTCTTGACTGGTTTCTTGTCCTTGGTGGCGACGGCCTTCTCGACCTTGGCCAGCAAGTGGTGGTCAACAAACGGACCCTTTTTGAGAGAGCGAGTCATTTGTTATCCCTTACTTCTTGCGGCGCGACACGATCATGACCTGTGTGCGCTTGTTGTTGCGGGTGCGATAACCCTTGGTCAGATTGCCCCAAGGATCGACAGCATGGCGGCCTTCGCCGGTGCGGCCTTCGCCACCACCGTGAGGGTGATCCACCGGGTTCATGGCCACACCGCGGACGGTCGGGCGAATACCCATCCAGCGCTTCACACCGGCCTTGCCCAGTTGGCGCAGGCTGTGTTCTTCGTTGGCGACTTCACCGATGGTGGCGCGGCACTCGATGTGGATCTTGCGCACTTCGCCGGAGCGCATGCGCACCTGGGCGTAGGCGCTTTCGCGGGCCAGCAGCGTGGCGGACGTGCCGGCGGAACGGGCGATCTGGGCACCTGCACCGGGCTTGAGCTCGATGCAGTGGATCGTCGAACCCACGGGGATGTTGCGGATCGGCAGCGTGTTGCCCACGCGGATCGGGGCTTCGGAGCCGCTCACGATGGTGGCGCCGACTTCCAGATTGCGGGGAGCGATGATGTAACGGCGCTCGCCGTCGGCGTAGCACACCAGAGCGATGTGGGCCGTACGGTTCGGGTCGTACTCGATGCGCTCGACCTTGGCCGGGATCCCGTCCTTGTTGCGCTTGAAGTCCACCACACGGTAGTGGTGCTTGTGGCCACCGCCCTTGTGGCGGGTGGTGATGTGACCGTTGTTGTTGCGGCCGGACTTCTGGTGCTGGGGTTCCAGCAGCGCAGCGAAAGCCTCGCCCTTGTACAGGTGGTCACGCGTCACCTTCACCACGGCACGTTGGCCGGGCGAGGTGGGTTTCATCTTGATGACTGCCATTTAAGCGGCCTCCCCGGACAGGTTCAGCTCTTGACCTTCCTTCAGCGTCACATAGGCCTTGCGCACGTTGTCGCGGCGGCCGATGGTCTTGCCAAAGCGCTTGGTCTTGCCTTTGGTGTTCACCACAGAAACGCCCTTGACCTCGACCTTGAACATCAATTCCACGGCGGCCTTGATTTCGGGCTTGGTTGCGTTCTGCAGCACCTTGAACGTCACAGCATTGGACTTCTCGGCAACCATGGTGGCCTTTTCGGACACGATGGGAGCGACCAGAACCTGCATCAGACGGCCTTCGTCAAACTTGGGCGTGCTCATGCGAACATCTCCTTGAGTTTGTCGATAGCGCCCTTGGTGACGAGCACTTTCTTGTAATGCACCAGCGACACCGGATCTGCATAACGCGGTTCGACGACGAACACGTTCTTCAGGTTGCGGGAAGCGAGGTACAGGTTTTCGTCCACTTCATCGGCGATCACCATCACCGATTGCAGGTTCATGGCCTTGAACTTGTCGGCCAGCACCTTGGTCTTGGGCGTTTCCACCTTCAGCGAGTCCACCACGGCCAGACGGCCTTCGCGGGCCAGCTGCGACAGGATGGACGCCATGCCGGCGCGGTACATCTTCTTGTTGATCTTCTGCGTGAAGTTTTCTTCAGGCAGGTTCGGGAAGATGCGACCGCCCCCACGCCACAGCGGCGAGGAGGTCATACCGGCACGTGCGTTGCCGGTGCCCTTTTGCTTGAAGGGCTTCTTGGTCGAGTGGCGAACCTGTTCGCGGTCCTTCTGCGCGCGGGTACCCTGGCGGGCGTTGGCGCGGTAGGCCACGACGATCTGATGGATCAGGTCTTCGTTGTACTGGCGATCGAACACGGTTTCGGGCACGTCGATCTTGGACGCGGCCTGGCCTTGGTCATTCAGGAGTTCGAGCTGCATTAGTTCGCTCCTTGGGAAGCTTTGGCCTTGACGGCGGGACGCACGGTCACGAAGCCACCCTTGGAGCCCGGAATGGCGCCCTTGATCAGGAGAAGCTGGCGTGCCTCGTCGACGCGGATGACGTCGAGGTTCTGCGTGGTGGTGGTGGCGTCGCCGAGGTGGCCCGTCATGCGCTTGCCGGGGAACACGCGGCCGGGATCCTGCGCCATGCCGATCGAGCCGGGCACGTTGTGCGAGCGGCTGTTACCGTGCGATGCGCGTTGCGAGGCCATGTTGTGGCGCTTGATCGTGCCCGCGTAGCCCTTACCGATCGAGGTGCCTTGCACATCGACCTTCTGGCCCACGGAGAACACGTCCGCCACGGGCACTGCAGCGCCGGTGGCGTACTTGCCAGCGGTTTCTGCGGTCACGCGGAATTCACGGATGATTTCACCGGCTTCCACACCTGCCTTGGCAAGGTGGCCGGCTTCGGGCTTGGTCACGCGAGATGCCTTGCGCGAACCGAACGTGACCTGCAGGGCCACGTAGCCATCGTTCTCTTGGGTTTTGACCTGGGTCACGCGGTTGTTGGACACATCCACCACCGTGACGGGCACTGCGTCCCCGTCATCGGTGAACAGACGCATCATGCCCACCTTGCGGCCCAGCAACCCGAGGGAGTTGCTCAGACTCATTGGTTGTTCTCCAAAGCTTCCGCCGCCCCGACTTCAATTGGCCAGGACGTTTGCACGACGGGCGCAGGCCTCGACGGCTTGGCACCAATGTGCGCGAAAGAAGGTTGATAAAACTCCGCAGCCCTGCGCCCTCAATTCGAGGACGCAAAAATGCGAAGCCTCAAAGTATAACGCGGACTGCCTTTGCAGGCAAGTCCGCGTTGGAAGCACGGCACGCTCCAGCCGGAGCATGCCGCACGAATGGCCACAGTGGGGGGATTACTGCAGCTTGATCTCGACGTCCACGCCAGCCGGCAGGTCGAGCTTCATCAGAGCGTCAACCGTCTTGTCGGTGGGATCGACGATATCCATCAGGCGCTGGTGCGTGCGGATTTCGAACTGGTCGCGCGACGTCTTGTTGACGTGCGGCGAACGCAGGATGTCGAAACGCTTCATGCGCGTCGGCAGGGGCACGGGGCCCTTGACGATGGCGCCGGTGCGCTTGGCGGTATCGACGATCTCGGCGGCGGACTGGTCGATCAGCTTGTAATCGAAAGCCTTCAGGCGGATGCGGATCTTTTGCTTGGACATGGCAGATTCCTTATTGCTCGAATTTAAGCAATGATCTTGGCCACGACGCCGGCGCCGACCGTACGGCCGCCTTCGCGGATGGCGAAGCGCAGGCCTTCTTCCATGGCGATGGGGTTGATCAGCTTGACGGTGATCGACACGTTGTCGCCGGGCATGACCATTTCCTTGTCGGCCGGCAGCTCGATGGCGCCGGTCACGTCGGTCGTGCGGAAGTAGAACTGCGGACGGTAGTTGTTGAAGAAGGGCGTGTGGCGGCCGCCTTCGTCCTTCGACAGCACGTACACCTCAGCCGTGAAGTGGGTGTGCGGCTTGATGGAGCCGGGCTTGCACAGCACCTGGCCGCGCTCGACGTCTTCGCGCTTCGTGCCGCGCAGCAGCAGACCGACGTTGTCGCCGGCCTGGCCCTGGTCCAGCAGCTTGCGGAACATTTCCACGCCCGTGCAGGTGGTCTTCTGCGTGTCGCGGATGCCCACGATTTCGATTTCTTCGCCGACCTTGATGATGCCGCGCTCGACACGACCCGTCACCACGGTACCGCGACCGGAGATGGAGAACACGTCTTCCACGGGCATCAGGAAGGCACCGTCCACGGCGCGCTCGGGCGTCGGGATGTAGGTGTCCAGGGCTTCGGCCAGCTTGTCGATGGCTTGCTCGCCCAGCGGGCCCTTGTCGCCTTCGAGGGCCAGCTTGGCCGAGCCGCGCACGATGGGGGTGTCGTCGCCGGGGAAGTCGTACTTGTCGAGGAGTTCGCGCACTTCCATTTCGACGAGCTCGAGCAGCTCTTCGTCATCCACCATGTCGCACTTGTTCAGGAACACGATGATGTAGGGCACGCCCACCTGGCGGGCCAGCAGGATGTGCTCGCGCGTCTGGGGCATCGGGCCGTCGGCGGCCGAGCACACCAGGATGGCGCCGTCCATCTGGGCGGCACCGGTGATCATGTTCTTGACGTAGTCGGCGTGGCCGGGGCAGTCCACGTGGGCGTAGTGGCGGTTGGCCGTCTCGTATTCCACGTGTGCGGTGTTGATGGTGATGCCGCGGGCCTTTTCTTCGGGCGCTGCGTCGATTTCGTCGTACTTCTTGGCTTCGCCGCCGAACTTGGCGGACAGCACCGTGGCGATCGCTGCCGTCAGCGTCGTCTTGCCATGGTCCACGTGGCCGATCGTGCCCACGTTCACGTGGGGCTTGGTACGTTCGAACTTACCTTTTGCCATTTCTCAACTCCAGAATAAAGAGCAATGCCCGTGTGTTGGTTTTACGTCTGCACCGCATTGCCGAATCCTTCGCCACGGGCAACGAAGGGCATGCGATCGCAGACAGAAATTGATTCCCTAGTGCCACCCCGACCTTCCTGTTCGAAAGGCCGCGGAGCAGGCCATGCCAGCAGCACGCGCGGGACCGGCTTTGCCGGACCGCTGCGTGCGCCCCCTTGAGGGGGAGGCGCCGCAGGCGACACAGGGGTGGGACTTTACTTCGCGCGGGCGGCCATGATGGCCTCGGACACGTTGCGCGGAGCTTCGCTGTAGTGCTTGAACTCCATCGTGTACGTGGCACGGCCTTGCGTCGCGGAGCGCAGCGCGGTCGAGTAGCCGAACATTTCCGACAGGGGCACTTCGGCCTTGATGGCCTTGCCGCCGCCGACCATGTCATCCATGCCCTGCACCATGCCGCGGCGGGACGAGAGGTCGCCCATCACGGTACCGGCGTAGTCTTCGGGCGTCTCCACTTCCACGGCCATCATGGGTTCCAGAATGACCGGACCGGCCTTCTTGCAACCTTCCTTGAAGCCGAAGATGGCAGCCATCTTGAACGCCAGTTCGTTCGAGTCCACGTCGTGGTACGAACCGAAGTGCAGCGTGACCTTCACGTCCACCACCGGATAACCGGCCAGCACGCCCTGGGTCACGGCTTCGTTGATGCCCTTTTCCACGGCCGGGATGAATTCACGGGGAACCACACCGCCCTTGATGGCGTCGACGAACTCGATGCCCTTGCCGGCTTCGTTCGGCTCGATCTTGAGCACGACGTGGCCGTACTGGCCCTTGCCGCCGGACTGGCGCACGAACTTGCCTTCGGCCTCTTCCACCGTCTTGCGAATGGTTTCGCGGTAGGCCACCTGCGGCTTGCCCACGTTGGCTTCCACGCCGAACTCGCGCTTCATGCGGTCCACGATGATTTCGAGGTGGAGCTCGCCCATGCCCGAGATGATGGTCTGGCCGGATTCCTCGTCGGTCTTCACGCGGAAGGACGGATCTTCGGCGGCCAGGCGCTGCAGCGCGATGCCCATCTTTTCCTGGTCGGTCTTGGTCTTGGGTTCCACGGCCTGCGCGATCACGGGCTCGGGGAACACCATGCGCTCCAGCGTCACGATGGCTTCGGGATCGCACAGGGTTTCACCCGTGGTCACGTCCTTCAGGCCCACGCAGGCAGCGATGTCGCCGGCGCGGATTTCTTCCACTTCCAGGCGTTCGTTCGCGTGCATCTGCACGATACGGCCGATACGTTCCTTCTTGCCCTTGACGGGGTTGTAGACGCTGTCGCCCTTGGAGAGCACACCCGAATACACGCGCACGAAGGTCAGCTGGCCCACGAACGGGTCGGTCATCAGCTTGAATGCCAGGGCCGAGAACTTCTCGCCGTCATCCGCCTTGCGGGTGGTTTCGGCTTCGTCCTCGTCCGTGCCGGCCACGGGAGGAATGTCCACGGGCGAAGGCAGGTAGTCGATCACGGCGTCCAGCATGCGCTGCACACCCTTGTTCTTGAACGCCGTGCCGCACAGCATGGGCTGGATCTCGGTGGCGATCGTGCGCGTGCGCAGGCCGAGCTTGATCTCTTCCTCGGAGAGGTCACCCTCTTCCAGGTACTTGTTCATCAGCTCTTCGGACGCTTCGGCAGCGGCCTCGACCATCTTCTCGCGCCACTCCTTGGCGGACTCCGCCAGGTCGGCCGGGATGTCTTCGTAGTTGAACTTCATGCCCTGGGACGCTTCGTCCCAGATGATGGCCTTCATCTTGAGCAGATCGACCACGCCGGTGAAGTTTTCCTCGGCGCCGATCGGGATCACCACGGGCACGGGGTTCGCCTTCAGGCGCAGGCGCATCTGGTCATAGACCTTGAAGAAGTTGGCGCCGGTACGGTCCATCTTGTTGACGAACGCGAGGCGGGGCACCTTGTACTTGTTGGCCTGGCGCCACACCGTTTCCGACTGCGGCTGCACGCCACCCACGGCGCAATAGACCATGCAGGCACCGTCGAGCACGCGCATGGAACGCTCCACCTCGATGGTGAAGTCCACGTGGCCGGGGGTGTCGATGATGTTGAAGCGGTGCTCGGGATAGGACATGTCCATGCCCTTCCAGAAGCAGGTCGTGGCGGCGGACGTGATCGTGATGCCGCGCTCCTGCTCCTGCTCCATCCAGTCCATGGTCGCAGCGCCGTCGTGCACTTCGCCGATCTTGTGGTTCACACCCGTGTAGAACAGGATACGTTCAGTCGTCGTGGTCTTGCCAGCGTCGATGTGGGCCGAGATACCGATGTTGCGGTAGCGCTCGATGGGAGTCTTGCGTGCCATGATGGTCTTTCGTTAACAGCCAAAGAGCCCGCCCGCCGGTGGGGCGGATCGGGCTCCAGGCCTTCGAGATGAAGGGATGGGCTTAGAAGCGGAAGTGGCTGAACGCCTTGTTGGCTTCCGCCATGCGGTGCACTTCGTCACGGCGCTTCATCGCGCCGCCACGGCCTTCCGTGGCTTCCAGCAGCTCGTTGGCCAGGCGCTGGGCCATGGACTTCTCGCCGCGCTTGCGTGCGGCTTCCTTGAGCCAGCGCATCGACAGGGCCAGGCGGCGCACGGGACGCACTTCGACCGGCACCTGGTAGTTGGCACCACCAACACGGCGGGACTTCACTTCCACCATGGGCTTCACGTTGTTGATGGCAACGGTGAACGCTTCCAGGGGATCCTTGTCGGGGTGCTTCTTCTGGATGAGTTCCAGGGCACCATAGATGATGCGCTCTGCAACTGCCTTCTTGCCGCCTTCCATGATCACGTTCATGAATTTGGACAGCTCGACATTGCCGAACTTCGGGTCCGGCAGGATTTCACGTTTGGGGACTTCGCGACGACGTGGCATTTCTGACCTCTATCTTTGCTTCAGTTGGCGCCCTTCCAGGCACCGCGAGAGCCATTCAGGACTCCCACTTACTCGACCCACGCAGAACACCTGCGTTCGGGGCCACTACGCTGCTTCGCCGCGCCACGCGGGAACAGCACCGAAAATTCTTCGAAACGCAGGGCTTACTTGGCCTTGGGCTTCTTGGCACCGTACTTGGAACGGGCCTGCTTGCGGTCCTTGACACCTTGCAGGTCAAGCGAGCCGCGCACGATGTGGTAACGCACACCGGGCAGATCCTTCACACGGCCGCCGCGAACCAGCACCACGCTGTGTTCCTGCAGGTTGTGGCCTTCGCCGCCGATGTAGGAGATGACTTCGAAGCCGTTGGTCAGGCGCACCTTGGCGACCTTCCGCAGAGCGGAGTTCGGCTTCTTGGGCGTCGTGGTGTACACACGGGTGCACACGCCACGGCGCTGGGGAGAGTTTTGCATCGCGGGGCTCTTGGACTTGGTCGTTTCGACCTCGCGCCCCTGACGAATGAGCTGGTTGATGGTTGGCATGAATCGTCCCTAAACGTGAAAACTTCGCCCGGCGGATTCGGATCGAGCGAAGACGTGATTCCCTTCGGAAATTCCGAAAAGCCTTCTAATGTATCAGTTTGCCCGGGGCGAGGCAAGGACCGGCGCCGCCAGCCTCCCGCCACGCGCAGCGCGCATCACTTGATCCAGAGCCGGATGGCATCCCAGGCACGCCCGAAGATGCCCGCCTGCTCGACGGTCTCGAGTGCCACCAGGGGCACCTCGGCGATCTGCTGGTCGCCCAGCGAGACCTTGAGCGTGCCGATGGACTGCCCCTTGGTCAGCGGAGCGACCAGCGGGTCCTGGCGGACGATCTGAGTGGAGATCTTGCCGGCCGAGCCCGACGGCACCGTGACGACGATGGGGTCGGGGCGTCCGATCTTGACGGTGTTCTGCGTGCCCTTCCAGAGCGCCGGGGTGGCGGCCGGCTGGCCACCATCGAACAGCTTGACGGCGTCGTAGGCGGTGTAGCCCCAGTTCAGGAGCTTCTGGCTCTCGTTGGCGCGCGCGTTCTCGCTCGCGGTGCCCAGCACGATGGACAGCAGGCGGCGCTGGCCGACGTTGGGGAAATCACGCCTGGACGTGGCCACGAGGCAATAGCCGGCCGCCGCCGTGTGCCCGGTCTTGAGGCCGTCCACCGTCGGGTCGCGGAACAGCAGCGAATTGCGGTTGGTGCCGTTGGAAGGCGGGGTGCCCGGATAGGCATAGTGCTTGGTGGAGTAATAGTGCATGTACTCCGGGAAGTCCTTCATGAGCCGCGTCGCGAGAATGCTCAGGTCGCGCGCCGTGGTCGTGTGGCCGGGCTCCGTGAGGCCTTCGGGGTTCTTGTAGGCCGTGTTCTTCATGCCCAGGGCCTTGGCCTGGTCATTCATGAGCTTGACGAAATTCTCGGCCGAGCCGCCCACCCCCTCGGCCAGGGCCATGGAGGCATCGTTGCCCGACTGAATGATCATGCCCTTCAGCAGGTCATCCACCGGCACCTGCATCTTGGGGTCGATGAACATGCGCGAGCCGGGCATCTTCCACGCCAGCACGCTCACCGGCAGCGTCTGCTCCAGGGTGATCTTCTTGGAACGCAGCGCATCGAACACCAGGTAGGCGGTCATGAGCTTGGTCAGCGACGCCTGCTCCACGGGGGCATCGATGTCCTTGGCGGCCAACACCTGCCCGGATGTCACGTCCAGCAGCAGGTAGTTGCGCGCGGCGATCTCGGGCGGCTGGGGAGCCTGCACCTGCGCCCAGAGCGCGGCAGGCGCGAGCGCGGCGGCCATGGCGAAAGAGCGCAGCAGGGGCAGGAAGGACTTCATGGAGGCATGCATTCGAAACGGTCCGGGAAGAAAGGAAGCGGGAGAGAAAAAAGAAGGAAAAGCGGAGGCGGGCAGGCAGCCGGCGGCCTGCGCCTCAGGCCTGGGAAGTCAGGTGCCGCATGACCAGGCTCTTGAGCAGCGGCAATTGTCCGTGAAAGAAATGCCCGCCGCCGGGCACGACTGTCACAGGGAGTGTCTGCGGGCGCGCCCAGTCCATTACGGCGGCGAGGGGCACGGTGTCGTCCTGCTCGCCGTGTACGACCAGCGTGCGACCATGGGCCTCGGCCGGCACCGGCGCGACGGTGAAACGGCTGGCGGCCGTCCCCACGAGCACGGCACGCTCGATGTCGCGCGCGCCCCAGAGCCGCTCCAGGGCATGGCTGGTGACGAAAGCGCCGAAGGAGAACCCCGCCAGTGCGAGTGCTCCGCCGGGCGCCGCCTGGTCGATGACCGCGAGCAGGTCGTCCAGTTCTCCGCGCCCTTCATCGTGGGTGCCGGCGCTGCCGCCGACGCCCCGGAAATTGAAGCGCACGGCCGTCCACCCACAGGCGACGAAGGCCCGGGCGAGGGTCTGCACGACCTTGTTGTCCATGGTGCCGCCGAAGAGCGGATGGGGGTGGGCGATCACGGCCACGCCATGCGGGGCACCACCCGCGGCCGCGGCAGCCGGGTCGCGCAGCGCCTCGATGGCGCCGGCCGTGCCGGAGAAAGTCAGGCGTTCAGTCTGGGCGTTCACTTGTCTGCAGTATGGAAATGGCCCCGTGCCGCCCTCCAAAAAAAAAGGGCAGCCCGCGGTCCGAAATGCGGGAAGGCCGGGGTCTGAGCCCGGATCAGCGTCCGAGTTCCGGCGGGGTGAGCAGGCGCTCGACCACCTGCCCGTTCTTGAGGTGGGACTCGACGATCTCGTCGATATCGCTGGTGTCCACGTAGGTGTACCAGGTGCCCTCGGGATAGACGACCGCGACGGGCCCGCCCGCGCAGCGGTCCAGGCAGCCTGCCTTGTTCACGCGCACCTGGCCGGGACCGGCGAGCTTTTCGGCCTTGACGCGCGCCTTGCAGTGGTCGAACGCCTCCTTCGCGCCGTGGTGGGCACAGCTGTCCTCGCCGTTGGTGCGGTCGTTGAGGCAGAAGAAAATGTGGCGGGCGTAGTAGCCGCGGGACGGGGAAGTGTCTTCGGTCATCCCCGGATTCTAGGAGGCGGGGGCCGCGCGCACCTCCGGCGCCGGGCGGCTGGCGACCTGCAGCACCACGTACACCAGCGTTGCATAGGGCCAGAGCCAGCCGAGCCACTGGCCCAGGCCATAGAAGCGGATGAAGCGCCCCTGCTCCCAGGCCAGGAGCGTTTCCGCGAAGTAGGCGCTGGTCGGCGCCTGGTTGAGCAGGTTCAGGTGCCAGACCAGCACGAGCAGCAACAGCACCCCGGCGGCGCGGCGCGGCAAAGTCACGAGCAGCAGCGCCGCCACCAGGCCCGCGACGATGCCTACGCGCGTGGGCAGGCCCAGCCACTCCCAGGCGTGGGCCGGGCCATAGCTGAGCGCGGCGGAAAGCGCGGTTACCGCCACACCGGCGGCGACCATGCCGCAGGCATAGGCCACGCGGCGCCCGACGTTGCGGATCACGCAATAGCCCAGCAGGCAGGGAACGAGCAACCCGAGCAGCACCGCGAGCAGTTCCGCCCCGGGCATCAGGGGCTCCAGCGGAGTGTCGCGCACGGGCAGCCATTCGAGGAAGGGGGTGTCGGCCAGCGTTTCAGCCAGTGCGGCCTCCAGGCGCTCCCACATCTGGCCGAGTCCGAACGGCACGGCCGCAGGGAACAGCAGTGCGGCCGGCCAGAGCGCGATGAGCACCAGGGCGCCGCTTGCGTCCGGCACGAACCACCGCGCGCGGAACCGGCTCCAGCGGGCGATGGCCCCCAGCCGCTCCAGCAATGCGGCCACGAGCGCCCCCAGCAGGGTGCCGGCCGTGTTGAGCAACAGGTCCATGTTGGACGGCACCCGCCGCGGCAGGTAGATCTGCAGCAACTCCATGAGCATGGACAGCATGCCGCCGGACAGCACGGCCACCGCCACGGCCGCCCGGGGCCAGCCCGTGCGCAGCAGCGCCAGGGCCAGCAGGAAGCCCAGCGGCGCATAGCCCGCGACATTGATGTTGACGTCGAACCAGGTCCAGTACGGCGGTGGCACCCGGGCCGTGAGGAAGACCAGCGGCGAGATGCCCTGCTCGCGCCAGCCCTCGAAGGGAAACAGGCTCGCGAAGACGATGAGCGCGATGTAGGTCAGCGCGAGCGGCCAGGCGGATGTCTTGTGCACGGCGGCGCGCGCCCGTTTCAGAACGGTTTGACGACGACCAGCACCACCGCGGCGACCAGCAGGAGCACCGGCACCTCGTTGAACCAGCGGTACCAGCGGTGCCCGTGGCTGTTGCGCCCGGCGGCGAACTTGCGCAGCAGCACGCCGCAGGCATGGTGGTAGCCCACGGCCAGCACCACCACGGTGAGCTTGGCATGCATCCAGCCATTGCCGGGTCCGCGGCCGATGCCGTAGCCCAGGTAGAGCCACAGGCCCAGGGCCAGCGCGGGCACCGCCAGCAGGGTGGTGAAACGCAGCAGCTTGCGCGCCATGAGCAGCAGGCGCTCGCGCTCGGCGGTGGACTCCGGCGGCACCATGGCGAGGTTCACGAAGATGCGGGGCAGGTAGAACAGGCCCGCGAACCAGCTGGCCACGAAGACGATATGGAAGGCTTTGACCCAGAGCATGGGCCGCAGTGTACGTGCCGCCGGGCGCCCGCCGGGTGGCACGCCCTCCCGAAACGGGAGCACAATTTCGGGATGCATCTCTCCAGCCCCCCGCCCTTTCCCCAGCACCGCCCTCGCCGGCTGCGGCGCGACGCATTCACCCGCAACCTGGTGCGCGAGCACCGGCTGTCCGCGCACGACTTCATCTACCCGGTGTTCGTGCACGAAGGCACGAACCACCGGCAGGCCATTGCGTCGATGCCCGGCGTGGACCGGCTGAGCCTGGACCTGCTGCTGCCCGTGGCGGAAGACTGCGTGCGCCTGGGCATCCCGGTGCTGGCGCTGTTCCCGTCCATCGAGCCATCGCTGAAAGCGCCGGATGGCAAGGAAGCGCTCAACCCCGAGGGGCTGATCCCCCGGGTGGTGCGGGCGCTCAAGAAGGAATTCCCCGACCTGGGCGTGCTCACCGACGTGGCGCTCGACCCCTACACCAGCCATGGACAGGATGGCGTGCTGGACGAGACCGGCTACATCTTGAACGACGAGACGGTGGAAATCCTCGTCGGACAGGTGCTCACGCATGCCGAGGCGGGGGTGGACATCGTGGCGCCCAGCGACATGATGGACGGCCGCATCGGCGCCATCCGCGAGGCGCTGGAGGCCCAGGGCCACATCCACACCCGCATCATGGCCTACAGTGCCAAGTACGCGAGCGCCTTCTATGGCCCGTTCCGCGATGCCGTGGGCACGCGCGGGGCGCTCGGCAAGGCCGACAAGAACGTCTACCAGATGGACCCGGGCAACACCGACGAGGCGCTGCGCGAGGTGGCCCTGGACATCGCCGAGGGCGCGGACATGGTCATGGTCAAGCCCGGCATGCCGTACCTGGACGTGGTGCGCCGCGTGAAGGACGAGTTCCGCGTGCCGACCTTCGCCTACCAGGTGAGCGGCGAATACGCCATGCTGAAGGCCGCCGCGGCCAACGGCTGGCTCGACCACGATGCCGTGATGATGGAATCCCTGCTCGCGTTCAAGCGCGCCGGGGCGGACGGCATCCTGACGTATTTCGCCCGCGACGCCGCGCGCCTGCTTTCCCGATAGGAGCGCCATGGCACCCCATTCCGGATGCCGGGAGCACGCCCCGTGACGCTGGACGCTTCCGGAGCGATCCGCGTATTCCACATCGGACCGCAGGGGGCGAAAGAGCTGGATGCGATCCCGCAGCGCATTCCCCCACAGGGCTTCGTGTGGATCGCATGCACTCGCGCCGTCTTCGGCGAGCGGCTGCCGGCGCTGCAGGCGGCGCTGCAGTCCCTGGCGGGCCTGCAACTCGTCGATCTGCATGTATCCGACCTGCTGAACGCCCAACTGCCGTCGCACTACGACTACACGTCCCAGTACGACGTCATGGTGTTCCGGCGGCTGAGCGCCACGCAATGCGATACGACGGAAGTGCCCAGCCTGACGGGGCTGGCCCCGCCCCGGCGCGCCGGGCCTCCCGTGCTGCGTCGCATCGACACCAGCCCCGTGGGGTTCGCGGTCTTCGACCAGGTGCTGCTGTCGGTGCACCCGGGCGATTGCACCGTGCGCGACGCATTCGCCGCCCGCCTGCTCACGGCAACGCAGCCTGCACCCGCGGCCGAGGGCGGCCCGGCCTCGGAAACGCAGGCCCGGGACATGCGCACCGGACCCGTGCCGGGCTCGCGCCTGCCGACCAGCCCGGCGGACCTGATGCTCCGCGTGGTGAACCTGATCGTGGACAACTACCTGGACCTGCGCCGCGAACTCTCCCGCCAGTTGGACCACTGGCAGGCCGAACTGCTCAAGCCGCGCGGGCGCTTCGCCAACTGGAGCGCTCTGCTCGATGCACGGCTCACGCTGCACCAGCTCGACGAGATCTGCGAGGACCAGCGGGCTGCCGTGCAGGACTGGGTGGACACGCTCGAGACCTGGGCACTGCCCGAGAACATCGCCGCGCTGCGCGAACTGGAACTGCTCAAGGTGCGCAGCCGCGACGTGCTGGAACACATCGAGCGGGTGGTGCACCACGTGCGCCGGCTGGAACAGAGCACCGAAACCGCGGTGCAGATGCATTTCAGCGTTCAGAGCAACCGCACCAACGACATCATGCGCACGCTCACCGCCCTCACCGCCGTGTTCCTGCCGCTCAACCTGATCGCCGGCATCTTCGGCATGAATTTCGAGTTCATTCCGCTGATCCACAAGCAGGACGGCTTCTGGTGGGCCATGGCCACGATGACGGTGATCGCCATCGCCCTGGTGGCGCTGTTCTGGCGCAAGCGCTATCTCGCCCGTACCGGCCAGCATTGACCGCCAGCACAGTCCCATGCCGTCACCCACGCCGCTGCCCATCGTGATCGCCAGGACCGGTGGCACGTTCCCGGCGCTGCGGGAGCACCTGGGCGACTTCGAGGACTGGGTGCAGGCCGGGCTGGCCGGCACCGCGGCACCCGTGCTCACCATCGATGCGGCGCAGGGCGACGGCATGCCCGAACCCGATGCCGTCGCCGGCGTGGTGGTGACCGGGTCGCATGCCATGGTCACGGACCGGGCGCCCTGGAGCGAAGCACTGGGCGGCTGGCTCGCCCGCGCCGTGGCGGCGCAGACGCCCGTGCTGGGCATCTGCTATGGCCACCAATTGCTCGCGCACGCACTGGGCGGTGAGGTGGAGGACCATCCGGAAGGATGGGAGATCGGTACCGTGGAGGTTCGCACGGCGCCGGATGCCACGTGCGGCGACGCACTTTTCGCCGCGCTGCCCGGCGCTTTCGGCGCCCAGGTGGTGCACCGGCAATCGGTGAGGCGCCTGCCTGCCGGGGCGGTGCGGCTCGCGGGCAATGCATTCGAACCGCACCAGGCCTTCCGGGTCGGCCCCTGCGCGTGGGGGGTGCAGTTCCATCCCGAATTCGCGCCGGATGCGATGCGCGGCTACATCGACATGCTGGCTGCCGACCTGCGCCACACCAGCCACGACCCCGAAGCATTGCGCGGGCACGTCTGCGCGACACCGGTGGCGGCCGCGCTGCTGGGCCGTTTCGCCCGGTTCTGCCTGGACCGCCGGACAGCCTGACGCCACTCCCGGGCTCCTCCAGCCATCGGCCGGAGGAGGCGCCCCCCTTCCATCCCTGGGCCCACCGACGGGGCTGCGCCGCAATCAAAGACTTGACATTATTTGACCAGTCAATTAATGTTGCGGCATGCATTCAACCCACGACGCCAAGCCTTCCGTGAATCCCGAGCTGATAGAGCAGAGCATCGGCTACCAGATGCGCCGCATCGTCAACCTGATGGGCAGCGAGGTGGACCGCCGGGTGGAACCGCTGGGGTTGACCGATGCGCAATGGCGGCCCCTGCTGCGCATCTTCCTGGCGTCGGGCCAGGAAAGCACGGTCGCCGCCCTGGCTCGCGTCTGCCAGCTGGATGCCGGCGGCATGACGCGGCTGCTGGACCGGCTGGAGACCAAGGGCCTGTGCCGCCGCGAACGCTCGCAGGAAGACCGCCGCGTGGTCAACCTCGCGCTGACCGAAGAAGGCCACGCCGCCGCCGCCCAGTTGCCTGAATTGCTGCAGGACCTCCAGCGCACCGCCCTGCACGGCTTCAGCGATGCGGAAGCCGCCGCATTTCGCCGTTACCTGGCCCGCATTTACGAGAACCTCACCACGCGGCTGGCGCCGCCGCCCGACGGCCGGTAAGCCTTCCCCCCTTTCCCGAGAGCACGACACAACATGAAAAACCTTCTGGCTCCTTCCTCCTCCGCAGCCGCCGCGCCGCAAGCCCAACCGGCCAGCGACACCGCAGGGCCCCGCTGGCAGGCGGTGGCGCTCTATGTCGGCACCCTCGCCTTCGCGCTGCTGGGGCTGACGGCCTGCGCAGACATGTCCGGCATCGCGCCCCAGGCCCGGATGCGCGATGCGGCCTCCCTGGGCCTGGCCGCACAGGCGCAGGGCACGGCGGATGCCGCGCGGGCCTTCGCCGACCCGGCCGTGGCCTCCGACTGGTGGCGCGGCTTCGGCAATGCGCAGCTGGATGCGCTCATCGACCAGGCCCTGTCCCAGAGCCCCAACCTGAAGCTCGCAGAGGCGCGCATCGCCCGGGCGCAGGCCTTCACGGAGGCCACGCGCGCCGCAGACCGCCCGCAGGTCAATGGCAGCCTGGACGCCACCCGGCAGCGCTACAGCGCCAATTCCATCTATCCGCCTCCGCTGGGCGGAAGCACGGAAAACAGCGCCACGGGCCGCCTCACGGGCAACTGGGAGCTGGACTTCTTCGGCAAGAACCGCGCGGCCATCGACGCCGCAGTGGGCAGCGCCAATGCAGCCATCGCCGACGCGCAGGCCGCGCGGGTGCTGCTGGCGTCCAACGTGGCGCGGCAGTATGTGGAACTCGCACGGGTGCAGGCCCAGCTCGGCGTGGCGCAGCGCACCCTGGAGCAGCGCACCCAGACGCTGTCGCTGGTGCGTGACCGCGTGGCGGCCGGCCTGGACACGCGGCTGGAAGAACGCCAGAGCGAAGGCAGCCTGCCCGAGGCGCGTCAGCAGATCGAGGCGCTGCGCGAGCAGGCGGCCATGGCGCGCAATGCACTGGACGCACTGGTGGGGCAGCCCGGAGCCGCGCAGGCCCTGGTGCCGCCGCCGCTGTCGTCCCTGCATGCCATCGCCCTGCCCGCCGCGCTGCCCGCGGACCTGCTGGGCCGGCGTGCGGACATCGCCGCTGCGCGCTGGCGCGTGGAAGCCGCCACGCAGGACGTGGCCGTGGCGAAGGCGCAGTTCTATCCCAACGTGAGCCTCACGGCTTTCGTGGGCCTGGCCTCGCTGGGGCTGGACAACTTCGTCAAGGGCGGCAGTCGCGAATGGGGCGTGGGCCCGGCCATCCGGCTGCCGATCTTCGAGGCGGGCCGGCTGCGCGCCAACCTGCGCGGCAAGGCCGCCGACGTGGATGCCGCGGTCGAGAGCTACAACGCCACCCTGCTGGATGCGCTGCATGAGGCGGCGGACCAGATCGCCTCGGCACGCTCCATCGACCAGCAGGCCGCCGAGCAGCGTGAAGCGCAGGCATCTGCCGAGAGCGCCTACGCCATCGCCCAGCAGCGCTACCAAGCCGGCCTGGGCAACTACCTGAACGTGCTCACCGCCGAAACCAGCGTGCTGCAGCAGCGCCGGCAGGCCGTGGATCTCGCGGCCCGCCGCCTGGACAACCAGGCACGCCTGGCGCGGGCACTGGGCGGCGGCTATGCCTCGCAGGCTCCCGTCCTGGCAGCGGGCCCGCAGGCGCCCGCCGCATCCGGCACCGCTCACTGACCTTCCTGCCTCCTTCCATCCGCTTCCTCTCCGAACCCTTGCCGCGCGGACGATGGCCGTCCCGCGGGGAGACATCACCATGAACGCACCCCAGAACGCTTCCGCACCCTCCAACGCCCCGGCCACCGCGCAGGACGCCAAGGCCCGCCGCCGCAAGACCCTCGTGGCCCTCGCCGCCGTGGTCGTCGTGGCCGGCGCGGGGTGGGGCCTGTACGACTGGCTCGTCCTGAGCCACTACGAGAGCACCGACAACGCCTACGTGCAGGGCAACGTCATCCAGATCACGCCGCAGACGGGCGGCACGGTGATGTCCATCATGGCCGACGATACCGACTTCGTGAAGGCCGGCGCACCACTGGTGCAGCTGGACCCGGCCGATGCCCGCGTGGCGCTTGCCCAGGCCGAGGCGGGCCTGGCCCAGGCCGTGCGGCAGGCGCGCACGGTGTACGTGAACAACGGTTCGCTGAATGCGCAGATCACGCTGCGCCAGGCCGAGGTGGCCAAGGCGCGGTCGGACGTGGCGCGCGCCCAGGAAGACCTGAAGCGCCGGCAATCCCTCTCGGGCAATGGCGCGGTCTCCAAGGAGGAGCTGCAGCACGCGCAAAACCAGGTGGACGCGGCCCGCTCGGCCCTGGCCGCCGCGCAGGCCGGCGTCGAAGCCGCACGTGAACAGCTGACCAGCAACCAGTCGCTCACCCAGGGCGTGCCTGTGCAGGAGAACCCCAACGTGCTCGCTGCTGCGGCGAAGGTGCGCGAAGCCTATCTCGCCGAGCGCCGCACGGCCCTGCCCGCCCCGGTGGACGGCTATGTCGCCAAGCGCACGGTGCAGCTCGGCCAGCGCGTGGCGCCCGGTGCGCCGCTCATGACCATCGTGCCGCTCAGCCACGTGTGGGTGGACGCGAACTTCAAGGAAAACCAGCTGCGCAACCTGCGCCTTGGCCAGTCCGCCACGCTCACGGCCGATCTCTACGGCAGCAAGGTGGAGTACACGGGCAAGGTCGTCGGGCTGGGCGTGGGCACGGGCGCGGCGTTCGCGCTGCTGCCCGCGCAGAACGCCACCGGCAACTGGATCAAGGTGGTGCAGCGCGTGCCCGTGCGCATCGCCCTGGATGCCGAGCAGCTCAAGGACCATCCTCTGCGCGTGGGCCTGTCCATGGACGTGACGGTGAACACCCAGGACCGCGCAGGCGCGCTGCTGGCGGACGCGCCGCGTGCCGAGGCGGTGGCGCAGACGGCCGTGTATGCCGGCCTCGACAAGGGGGCCGACGAAGAAGTGGCCCGCATCATCGCAGCCAATGCAGGGCCGGCCACCCGCGCCGGCAGCCGGACGCAGGCCCACTGACCGCGGCGGCGCCCTCCCCTTTCGGAGCCTCCATGTCCTCTCCCACCCACACAACGCCCCTGGCGCCGCCACCGCTCGAAGGCAGCGCGCGCATGTGGGGCACGCTGGCCCTCTCGGCGGCCACATTCATGAACGTGCTGGACACGTCGATCGCCAACGTGTCGCTGCCCGCCATCGCGGGCGACCTGGGCGTGAGCCCCACGCAGGGCACCTGGGTCATCACCAGCTTCGCGGTGGCCAACGCCATCGCGGTGCCGCTCACCGGCTGGCTGTCGCAGCGCTTCGGGCAGGTGCGCCTGTTCGTGGCCAGCGTGACGCTCTTCGTCATCGCGTCGCTGCTGTGTGGCCTGGCGCCCAACATGGCCACGCTCATCGCCTTCCGCGCACTGCAGGGTTTCGTGGCCGGGCCGATGATCCCGCTGTCGCAGTCGCTGCTGCTTTCCAGCTACCCCAAGGCGCTGGCCGGGCTGGCCATGGCGATGTGGTCGATGACCACGCTCATCGCGCCGGTCATGGGACCGCTGCTGGGCGGCTGGATCACGGACAACATGACCTGGCCGTGGATCTTCTACATCAACGTGCCGGTGGGCATTGTTGCGGTGCTCGTCACCTGGGGCATCTTCCACAAGCGCGAGTCCGAGCGGCGTGCGCTGCCGATCGACTCCGTCGGCTTGGCCCTGCTCGTCATCTGGGTGGCGGCGATGCAGGTGATGCTGGACATTGGCAAGGAGCATGACTGGTTCGCTTCGCCCTGGGTCGTGGCCTGCGGCGTGGTGGCCGTTGTGGGCTTCATCACCTTCATGGTCTGGGAGCGCGGCGAGGAGCACCCCGTGGTGGACCTGTCGCTCTTCAAGATCCGCAACTTCTGGGCCGGGGCGCTCGCCACCTCGGTGGGCTATGGCCTGTTCTTCGGCAACGTGGTGCTGCTGCCGCTCTGGCTCCAGCAGTACATGGGCTACACGGCCACGCAGGCGGGCATGGTGATGGCGCCGGTGGGTCTGCTGGCACTGGTGCTCTCGCCGGTGGTGGGCAAGAACATCGCCAAGGTGGACCCGCGCCGTTTCGCGACCTTCGCCTTCCTCGTGTTCGCGCTGGTGCTGTGGATGCGCTCGCGGTTCAATACGCAGGCGGACCTGACGACCATCATGGTGCCCACCATCATCCAGGGCATCGCCATGGCGTTCTTCTTCATCCCGCTGGTGACGCTCACGCTGTCGGAGATCGCACCGGCGCGCATTCCCTCGGCCTCCGGACTGTCGAACTTCATGCGCATCACGGCCGGAGCCATCGGCACGTCCGTGTCCACCACGCTGTGGGAGCGGCGTGCCACGCTGCACCATGCGCAGTTGACCGAGGGCCTGCAGCAGGGTGGAGTGGCCGTCACGCAGACGCTGCAAGGGCTGCAGGCAGGAGGATTGACGGCGGAGCAGGCGCTCGCGCAGGTCGAGCGGCTGGTGAACCAGCAGGCCTTCATGCTGGCGGCCAACGATATCTTCTATGCCTCGGCCGTGTTGTTCCTGCTGCTGATTCCCCTGGTCTGGCTGGCCCACCCGGTGCGCGCCAGTGCCGGCAGCGCGGACGCGGCGGCTGGCGCGCATTGAGCAGCCCCCCTTTGAGCGACTGCGCAGCTTCCCCGCTCTCGCCCTGCCGCGCAGGGCGGGCATGGGACGACGCCGGTGGCCTGGCGAAGCCGGTTCCACGGCGTCTGCTGGCATGGCCTGCTCCGCGGCCATCGGACGGGTGATGCTGTGCCGGTTTCGCGGGCCGCGGCGCAGGCGCGTGGATCATTGCAGTGATCCGGCCAGACGCTATCTGCCGTGGAAGTGCAGAGTCTCGCCAGGGAAGAATTTGCGCTGAAGGCTTTCATTATTTATCGCTTCTGGCGCGGAGCGGCGGGGCGCGACTTGATCGCCCACAGCGCCACCCCCATGAGCCCGACGCCCGCCCACTGGAGGACCCCGAGGGTCTTGCCATACACCATGCCGTCCAGCAGTACCGCGGTGAGGGGGTACACGTACTGCAGGACCGCGATGCGGCTGAGCGGCAGGCGTGCCATGCCCGCGAAGAGGATGGCGTAAGCCAGCCCCGTGTGCAGCACTCCCAGGCCCGCCAGCCAGCCCCAGGCCGCGGCCTGGCCGGGCCAGCCGTACAGGAGTGGCGCCCACACGAGCGATACCGCGCCGACCGCGCACTGCCACCACGCCAGCGCGAAGGGACTGACGCCCTGCTGCCGCTGGGCCAGGATGGTCACGCCGGCATAGCACAGCGATCCCGCCAGGCACAGCAGAAGCCCCGTCGTGTATTGCGCGCCTCCCTGCCCCGTGCGGACGGCGTCACCCCACAGCCCCGTCGTGAGGATCAGCCCGCCCAGAGCTACCGCGGTGGCGAACTGCTGCCGGCGCGGCACGGCCTCGCGCAGCACCAGCGCGCTGTAGAGCAGCAGCCACACGGGCTGGATGTGGAAGACGATGGTGGCCACACCGATGGATGTGTGCGGAATGGCCGCGAAGAACAGCGCCCAGTTCATCACCATGAAGCCGCCCGCCGCCAGGACCACCCACGTACTGCGGCCCCGGATGCGCAGTTCCGGGGACCGGCCCGTGGCCAGTCCCCAGAGCAGCAGGGCGAGCGCACCGAATACGCAGCGGAACCACACGGTCACCAGCGGCGGCTGGCCTGCCTCTTCCACGAACACGCCGACCGTGCCCAGCAGCACCCCGCCAACGACGAGCAGCCATGCGCCTTGAGACTCCCGATGGCGCCGCTCGCGGGCGTGGACGGCCGGAGAGGGGAATGCCTGGGACTGTGGCCGGAAGGGTGACTGGGACATGCCTGCATGCTCCTCGGGCGAAGGCATCCCGTAAAGCAAATAGTTCACCACACTATCATTCGATCATCGAATGAATGGAAGAGGCAGCCATGGGATTTCCGGACCTGCAGATCGACTGGCTGCGTGCCCTGGTCGCCGTGGTGGATGCCGGCTCGCTCTCGGCGGCGGCGCCCGTGGTGCACCGGTCGCAGGCCGCGGTCAGCATGCAGATCAAGAAGCTGGAGGCGACGCTGGGCAAGCCCGTGCTGCTGCGCGGACCGCGCCAGCTGCAGGTGACGCCGGCGGGTGCGGAACTGCTCGGCTACGCGCGGCGCATGCTGGCGCTGCAGGCCGAGGCACAGGCCGCGCTGTGCGGCCCGGACCTCTCCGGGCGCGTGCGGCTGGGCGTGCCGGACGACTATGCGGCCCGCTACCTCACCCCCCTGCTGCGCAGCTTCGCCGGGCGCCACCATGCGGTGGACATCGAACTGACGTGCGAGCAGTCGACTTCGCTGATCCCCAAGGTGGTCCGGGGCGAGCTGGACCTGGCCCTCGTATCGCGCGACAAGCCGCAGCGCGGCCGTCTGCTTTTCCGGGAGCCCCTGGTGTGGGTGGGCTCACCGCAATACGAGGTCTGGCGCAAAGCCCCCCTGCCCATCGCGGTGTACGAAACCGGCAGCATGGCCCGCACGGCCACCCTCGACGGCCTGGCGCAGCAGCGCCGGCCCTACCGCATCGTGTACCACAGCTCCAGCCTGGCGGGCCAGCTGGCAGCCGTGGAAAGCGGGCTGGCCGTGGCGGTGTGCACGCGGTGCAGCGTGCCTGCGCATCTGCAGGTGTTGAGCAACCTGCCGGCGGGCTTCATGCTGCCGGCCCTGGAGGCCATGGAGGTGGCGGCGCTGCGCAGCAAGGCATCGCAGCGCTCGGCCGCCGTGGACGCGATGCATGCGCTGATGCTGCAGACACTGGCCCGCCCCGGGGGCGTCGCCGATCCATCGCCCTGACGCATCGGCGGCTCCCACCCCCCGCGGCCCTCAGCCCAGGTGCTTCGCGAAGAACGCCAGCGTGCGCTCGCGCGCCAGGTCCGCGGACGGCGCGTCATAGGAGCCGCGCTGGTCGCAGTTGAAGCCGTGGTCGGCTTCATAGACATGCACCTCGACGTCCGGGTGCGCCTTGCGGAAGGTCTCCACGCCTTCGAGCGGGATGTAGTGGTCGCGCTTGCCGAAGTGCGCGATCACCGGGCAGCGCGGGGTGCGCGCCACTTCCTGGTCGCCCGTGATGCCGCCGCCGTAATAGACGGCCGCGGCCGCCAGGCCCCGGAGTTCGCACGCCGCCCGCCAGGACAGCAGGCCGCCCCAGCAGTAGCCCACGATGCCGACCTTGCCGCCGCTCTGCTGCGCCGCATGGTCGATGGCCGCCTGGATGTCGGGCAGCACGCCCGCACCGGGCAGCGCCTCCACCTGCTGCTTCAGGCCGAAACCTTCCTTCATGTCGTCTTCGGTGTAGCCCAGTTCCACGCCGGGCTTCACGCGCGCGAAGGTGGCGGGCGCCACCGCGAGGTAGCCCGCGGCCGCATAGCGGTCGGCCACGGAGCGGATGTGCGAGTTGACGCCGAAGATCTCCTGCAGGACCACCACGGCGCCGCGCGCCCGGCCTTCGGGCTGCGCCACCCAGGCCGGCACCTTGAAACCATCGGCCGAGGCCAGATCCACGAAACTGCCCATGTTGTCACTCCTTCGGTATGGACGGGTTGAACGCCCCCGGGGGAGGGGGCGACGGGAATCGATCGCAGCAGCCGGCCCGCGCCGGGCACGGCAGTGCTGTAATCGCGCCACGGCATTCTTGCAGGAGACGCACCCATGGACAAAAAAGTGGTTTTGGTGACGGGAGGCAGCCGGGGCATCGG
Organism: Acidovorax sacchari; assembly: GCF_042847045.1. Lineage (NCBI taxonomy): Bacteria > Pseudomonadati > Pseudomonadota > Betaproteobacteria > Burkholderiales > Comamonadaceae > Acidovorax > Acidovorax sacchari. The sequence continues at coordinate 448,200 of NZ_AP035783.1, read as the reverse complement.
CGCCGCCACCGCCCGGCTGGCCGCCCGGCATGGCTGGGCCGTGGCGGTGAACTACGCGCGCGACGCCGCCGCGGCCGGGCGCGTGGTCGATGCCATCCGGGCGGAAGGCGGCGAAGCCATGGCCATCCAGGCGGACGTGGCGGACGAGTCGCAGGTCGTGGCGCTGTTCGAGGCGGTGGACGCGCAGTGGGGCCGGCTATCGGGCCTGGTGAACAATGCCGGCGTGGTGGACGTGCCGGCACGCGTGTCCGAAATGAGCGGCCAGCGGCTGCGGCGCATGTTCGACATCAACGTGCTGGGCAGCTTCTACTGCGCCCGCGAGGCAGTTCGGCGCATGGGCCTGCAGCGCGGCGGCCAGGGCGGCAGCATCGTCAACGTTTCCAGCGCCGCAGCCCGCCTGGGCGCCGCCCACCAGTACGTGGACTACGCGGCAGCCAAGGGCGCCATCGACGTGCTCACGGTGGGCCTCGCGCGCGAAGTGGCCGCGGAAGGCATCCGGGTGAACGCGGTGCGGCCCGGCCTGATCGATACCGAGATCCACGCGAGCGGAGGGTTGCCCGACCGTGTGCGCGACCTTGCCCACCAGGTGCCCATGGGCCGGGGCGGCACGCCGGAAGAAGTGGCCGAATCCATCGTCTGGCTGCTGTCGGACGCCGCGAGCTACACCACCATGAGCCTGCTGGACGTTTCCGGCGGCCGCTGAACCGGACACCGACATTCCATGGACCTCAAGCCCCTCATCACCCTGCTGGCCATCGTGAACCCGCTGGCCATCGTGCCCTTCTTCATTCACTACACCGACGGGTTCTCGCCACGGCAGCGGCAGCGCACCATCCAGGTGGCGGCCTTCAGCGCGTTCTGCGTCATCGCGGCCTGCGCGCTACTGGGCCTGCAGATCCTGGAATTCTTCAACATCTCGCTGCAGAGCTTCCAGGTGGGTGGCGGCATGCTGCTGCTCATCAGCGCGATGAACATGCTCAACGCCCAGCCCGCGGAAGCGAAACCGCACACGCACGAGCTGGAGGAAGGCGCCGAGAAGGCGGCCCAGGGCGACAGCATCGCCGTGGTGCCGCTCACGATCCCGCTGCTCACCGGGCCGGCGAGCATGTCCACCGTGGTGATCTACGCCGACCGGGCGCAGACCTTCTGGCAGCACCTGGCGCTCGTGGGCTATGGCGTGGTCATCGCCCTGGCCACGGCGGTGTGCTTCGCACTGGCCGACCCGATCGCGCGCGTGCTGGGCAAGACCGGCATCAACGTGATGACGCGGCTCATGGGCCTGATCCTGGCCGCTCTGGCGGTCGAGGTGATGGCCGACGGGCTGGGCAAGCTCTTTCCCGTGCTGGTGGCGCGCTGACCATGGCGGCACGCCTGCTGCTCGTGGAGGACGACCCGGCCATCGCGCGCACAGTGGCCTACGCCCTGGAACGCGACGGCCTGGCAGTGAGCCACAGCCTGCTGCTGGGCGATGCCCGCGGCCTGCTGCGCGCCCATCGCTTCGACCTGCTGGTGCTGGACGTGGGCCTGCCCGACGGCAGCGGCCTGGACCTGCTGCGTGAATTGCGGCAGCAGGGCAGCGCCCTGCCCGTGCTCATGCTCAGCGCCCACGGGGAAGAGATCGATCGCGTGCTGGGACTGGAACTCGGTGCCGACGACTACCTGCCCAAGCCTTTCAGCCCGCGCGAACTGGCTGCCCGGGCCAAGGCCCTGCTGCGCCGCGCCGCCGTGCCTGCGGTGGCACATGCCCGCTTGGCCACCGGCCCCTTCCATGACGACGCTACCGGCCAGCGCATGCACCTGCACGGACGCCCGCTGGAGCTCACGCGCCGCGAATACCGCCTGCTGTCCCAGCTGCTCGCGGGCGCGGGCCGCATCCACACGCGCGATGCCCTGCTGGCCGGCGCCTGGGGCGGCGACAGCGAGAGCACCGATCGCACCGTGGACACGCACATCAAGACCCTGCGCGCCAAGCTGCGCGAGGCCGACCCGTCGCGCGAGTACATCCGCACGCACAGGGGCATGGGCTATTCACTAGAGGTATGAAGCCACCCCTGACGCGCTTCGCGCCATCCCCCTTCCGCTGGCAAGGAGCTTGACCCATGCGCCTCGGATTGCGGCTGCTTTTCGCGTTCTTCCTCATCAACGGCATCGCGGCGTTCTTCGTGCTGCGGGTGTTCACGGCCGAGATCAAGCCCAGCGTGCGGGAAGTGATGGAGGACATGATGGTGGACACCGCCAACCTGCTGGCGGAACTGGCGAGCGACGACCTCGCGAGCGGGCGACTGGCAGCGGGCGCGCAGGGCGCACCCGGAACGCCGGAAAGCGATTTCGCACGCCACGTGCGGCGCTACGCGAGCCGGCCGGTCGATGCCTCCATCTGGGGGTTGTCCAAGCAGACACTGGATTTCCGCATCTACGTGACCGATGCGCGCGGGCGCGTGGTCTTCGATACCGAGCGGCGCGCCGTGGGCGATGACTATTCGCAGTGGCGCGACGTGGCCCGCACGCTGCGCGGCGAATACGGCGCCCGCGCCACGCGCGACGTGCAGGCCGACGACACCAGCGGCGTGATGTATGTGGCCGCGCCGATCTGGATCGACGGTGCCCCAGGCGGGGAGCGGCGGATCGGTGGCGTGCTCACAGTCGCCAAGCCGACGCGCACGGTGCAGCGCTTCATCGACCGCGCCGAACGCAAGGTGCTGCAGGGCGGATTGCTGCTGCTCGCGCTCTCCGCGGCCGTGGGCGTGGCCGTCACCGTGTGGACCGTGTGGCACGTGCGCCGCCTGCGCGATTACGCCCTCAGCGTGCAGGCGCCGGGCGCCGGCGGCGGGCCGCCGCCCACCGTGCCGCGCGTGCCCGGCGAACTCGGCGACCTCGCGCGGGCCATGGACCACATGCGCGAGCGCCTCGCGGGCCGCGACTACATCGAGGGCTACGTCCGCGCCCTGACCCACGAGCTCAAGAGCCCCGTCGCCGCCATCCGCGGCGCAGGCGAGCTGCTGCAGGACGACCTGCCCGGGGACGACCGCCGGCAGTTCGCGGCCCAGGTGGTGGACCAGAGCGAACGGCTGCAGCGCCTCGTGGACCGGCTGCTGGAACTGAGCAAGCTGGAGCAGCGCCAGCACGCCGAGGCCGGCGCCGCACCGGTGGCGCTGCGCGCCTGCGCCGAGGCCGCCCTGCGCCAGTGCGGGGCGCGAGCCTCCCAACGCGGGGTGCGCCTGCAACTGGAAGGGGCCGGAGCAAGCGGCCCCTGGGAGGCCGATCTCATCACCCTGGCCCTCGGCAACCTCATCGACAACGCCATCGACTTCTCGCCCGAAGGCGGCACCGTGCGCGTGGTGCTGGACGGCGCCACCGCCTCGGTGCAGGACGAAGGGCCGGGAGTGCCGGACTACGCCCGGCCCCGGCTGGGCGAGCGGTTCTTCACCACCGCGCGGCCGGACGGCACGCGCAGCGGCTCGGGCCTGGGGCTGGCGATCGTGAAACGGGTCATGGCGCTGCACGGCGGCCGGCTCGACGTGGCCAGCACCGCCCGCGGGCTGCGGGCGACCCTGGTACTGGCCGGCTGACGGCCCCCAAGGGGTACACAGGCCCGCGGCGCGCGCCGGCCGGGTGGCGGCGCACGCCACTTCACGCTCGCCTCACACACCTCATTTCCCCCTCACACCCGGAGCCGAGACTGCCCCTCCATCACCACTCGCCGGAGGAGCCCCTCTTGAAACACCCCTTTCTCGCCAAAGCCGCGGCGCTCGTCGCGGTCACCTTGCTGCTGCTTTTCGGACTCGGCATGATCGAAGACATCGTGCGCGACCGGCAGCACTACCGCAGCGAAGCCACCCGCAGCGTGGCCCAGAGCCTGGCCGGGCCGCAGACGCTGCTGGGACCGATGCTGCACAGCGCCTGCGTGGAGACCTGGGATACCGTGACCGGCAAGGGGGAGGAGCGCCGCACGACCGAGCAGCGGCGCGAATTCCTGCTCACGGCCATGCCCGAATCGCTGCAGGTGCGGTCGGGCGCCGCGATGCAGCAGCTTTCGCGCGGCCTGCACCAGGTCAACGCCTATACCCTCCAGGCCCATGTCACCGCGCGCTGGGCGACGCTCGCGGACCTGCGCCCCCACGCCACCGTGGAGGGATCGCGCATGCAGTGCGGTGCGCCCATCCTCATGCTGGCCGTGGGCGATGCACGCGGCATCCGCGCCGCACGGGTGGAGGTGGACGGGCAACCACTGGTGCTCAAGCCCGGCACCTTCCACCCCACCTATGCGCGCGGCCTGCATACGCCGCTGCCGGAGGCGCTCCGCGGGCGCGGCGAGCCCCTGGTTGCCTCCGTGGATCTCGAACTGGTGGGCACCGAGCGGCTTTCGATCGTGCCCCTGGGCGGCACGACCGACGTGCAACTGCAGAGCAGCTGGCCACATCCGTCGTTCGGAGGCCGCTTCCTGCCATCGGAGCGCGCGCTCGGCGACGACGGATTCACGGCCCGCTGGAACCTCTCGGCTCTGGCCACCACCGCGCAGCAGGACGTTGCCGCCAGCCGGCGGCTGTGTGACCTCGCAAGCGATCCGGCGCCCTACGAGCCGCCGGGAGCAGCCGATGCGGGCTGCGCCGATGTGTTCGGCGTGTCCTTCATCGATCCCGTCAATCCGTATTCGCTCTCCGACCGCGCCACGAAATACGGTGTGCTGTTCATCGCACTCACCTTCGTGGCCGTGGGCCTGTTCGAGCTGCTGCAGCGGCTGCGCGTGCACCCGGTGCAGTACCTGCTGGCAGGCAGCGCCCTGTGCAGCTTTTTCCTGCTGCTGGTGAGTCTGTCCGAACACCTGCCTTTCGGCGCCGCGTACGCCCTGGCGGCAGGCGCGTGCGTGCTGCTGCTGGCCTACTACGCCTGCCACATGCTGCGCAGCGTGCGGCGCGGACTGCCGTTCGGCGCGGGCATCGCCCTGCTCTACGGCCTGCTCTACCTGTTGCTTCAGCTGGAACAAACGGCGCTGGTGGTGGGCGCGCTGGCATTGTTCTTGGTGCTGGCGTTCGTGATGGTGGCCACCCGCAAGCTGGACTGGTATGCGCTGTCTGGCGCTGGCCGAAGCGCGTCTTCAGCAGCCCGGGCGGAGACCGCACCATGACCCGGCCCCGCGCGCATTCCGCCCAGCCGGGCGCCACGGACTGGTCCGGCTTCCTGTCGGCGCCGGGCACTGCGCAGGCATCGGCAGCCCCGGTGCCGCTGCGTCCGGCAGAGGCCGCCCGCCTCGCGCGCTACCGGGACCAGTTGCTGGCAGCCTGGGATGCGAGGGACCGGGACGCGCTGCGCACCGCCAAGCAGGCCGTGCTGCGGACCGCGACCACCTCGTGGGGAGCGACGCCCGCCTTCGCGCGGGCGATAAGGCAACTCGCCTGGCGCATGGCCGCCCTGCGGCTGGCAAGGTCGCGCACGGAATGACCGGCCCGGACGGCAGGCCGTCCGGGCGAACACGCCGGGCTGTCAGGCCACGGCCGTCGCCGGGACTTCGGCCTCGGCCAGATCGCTGGAGCAGGCTCCCCCGCAGCCATGAATGGGCTCGGCTGGCAGTGCGTCGGGGGCATGCACGGTGCCGCTGACGGGGTCGTAGCCCACGCGGCGCAGGTGCAGGGCCAGCGCGGCATCCATGGTCTGGGTGTGCTGGGGAAACCATACCGCCAGTTCGCCAGCCATGTGGCGCAGCACGGCAGGCTCGCCGGCTTCTGCGCGGGCCATGCCCTCGCCCATGACTTGCAGCACCACCTTGTGCTGCAGGCTGTGGCAGTTGCCGGAGGCGAAGCGGGTGGCGGCCATCCAGGCGTCTTCGCGTGCGAAGTGCTCCGTGGTGTGGGCCACGAGCGCACGCCACGCCGGCAGCAGCGCCTCGTCGTCCGCCTGTTCGACAGCGGCCAGCAGGGCAACGAACTCCTCGTGCGTTTCATCCATCAGGGGCAGGTCCAGCGCGAGACCCTCCGACCATTGCAGTGCGGCCATGCATCTCTCCAATCCTTGGCTTGCGGTGAGCGATGCAGCTTAGGCGCAGCCCCCGCGGGGAGATTTGATGCAGGTCAGCCTTCGGGCCTCCGGACGGGCACGCCATGCTTCGGGCATGGACACAAAAAAAGGCCGAAGCCCCCGTCAGGAGACCTCGGCCCACAGAGGGCCATGGCGTGGCGTGCCATGGCTCCCACCAGTACGCTTACTGGTTGTACATGCGCTTGGCGTCGGCAACGCACTTGTCCTTGGCGTCGCCGGACATGGTGTCGCAGCGCTCCTTGGCAGCCTTGTAGTCGGCTTCACGCTTTTCGTGGGCCGCGTCCTTCTTGGCTTCGGCCACCTGTGCGCTCTTTTCCGCGGCCGTGTCGGCGGGCTTGGTTTCGGCGCGGGCCACCTTGGCGTCTTCCTTGGCCTTCACATGGGCGGCCTTGGCATCCTTCTGGCAGACGTTCTTGGCGTCGCCCTTCAGGTCGTCGCACTTCTCCTTGGCCACGTCGTAGGCGGCGTCGGCACGGGCTTCGGCGACCTTGTAGGTGTTCTTGTCGCTGGGCTTGTACTGGGCTTCCAGTTCAGCCTTGGCGATCTTCTCGTTGCCCTTGGCTTCCTTCTGGCAGACGTCCTTGGCATTGCCCGTCAGGCCGTCGCACTTGGCCTTGGCGGCCTTGTAGTCGGCGGAGATGCGGTCGTTGGCCGCCTTGTGTTCTTCCTTGGTCATGGCCATGCCGGACGTGGCGAGCAGACCGGCGACGGCCAGGGCGAGCAGATTGCGTGCGTGCTTCATTGTTTTCTCCTCAAGTCAGTGAAGGGGATGGTTTTCAAAAAAATGCGGTGGGAGAGCAGGAGTCCGAACGGATCACTTGTCGAAACGGAAATCGGGATGGCGTTCCTGCCAGGCCTTGAGTTCTTTTTCTGCCGCATCGCGTGCCAGGCCCTGGCGCTCCTGCAGCTTGCCCACGAACTGGTCACGCTTGCCGGCGACGACGTCGAGGTCGTCATCGGTCAGCTTGCCCCATTGCTCCTTGATCTTTCCGGTGAATTGCTTCCAGTTGCCCTTGATGGTGTCTTCGTTCATGGACGTGTCCTCTCTTCTGGGTGTCTCGCTCCGCCATCCACTCCGGTACGGGGTGGAACCCTTGCGGGATGCGATGGAGGCACTGTAAAAGTCGGTCCGGCATGGACGCGTAGGTTCGGGGGGTATGGCCGCGTCAGCCCAGGACTACTGGCAGCGTGGGCACCCAGCCATAAAAAAAGGGCATGCAAGCACGCCCTTCGGAATGGAGGGAGGCGCCTTGAACGGCGCGTCCGGTCAATGGGCCAGGTGCAGGCCGCACTCGCGGTTGTCTTCGCCCTTGGTCGGGTCCACGTAATCGAAATTGTTGGGCAGGCCATGTGCCTGGCAGTACTCGTACAGGTCCTTGGAACTCCAGTGCAGCAGCGGCGCGACCTTGACGAGGCCATCGGGGTTGAGGCTGACCGGATCCATCTGCGCCCGCACGGCCGTGTCGGTGGCGCGCAGGGCCGTGAACCAGACCTTGGGGGCCGTCTCGCGCAGGGCCCGTGCGAAGGGCTCGAGCTTGACTTCCTGCGTGAACGCGGCGTGGCGGGGGTCGTCCAGTGCGGGCGTGGGACCGTCCACCGCCTCGCGGTGGGCTCGCGAGCGCAGCGGCAGGTAAATGCGCAGGTTGAGCCCGAGCTGGCGAGTCACCTCATCGGCGAACCGGTAGGTGGCCTCGGTGTTGTAGCCGTTGTCCATCCACACGACCGGGATGTCCGGCCGGGCGCGCGTGCACATGTGCAGGATCACGGCCTCGAACGGGCGGAAGTTGGTGGTGACGATGGCGGGCTGGCCCAGGCCGATGGCCCAGTCCACGAGGCCCTGCGCGTTGTGGCCGAGTTCGGCGTTGATCCGGTCGAGGTCGATGCTGCTGCTCATGGGAATGCGTGGCTCCGTTGCCGCGCCGGCTGGACAAAAAAAGCGCCGGCGGCAGGGTGGGCATTGTGCCGCGCGTGCGGGCCGCCGTCCCGGCGGCGGGTCACGCCCACGCCGGTGGCAGGGATGCAGGACGCGGAATCCTGTTTATCAATGTTAATAATTCGTATTAACTTTTCTATAATCACGGCCGCCATGACATCCATCGCTGCCGATTCCCGCGCCGTCTCCGGTGCCGCCCCCCTGCTGGGGGCGCTGGTGCAGCACTACGAGGAACTCGTCGGTGCGCTGCGGCAGCGCTTCGGGGAAGACTGCTTTCCCCGCGAGATCGTGAACGAGGTCTGCGTGCGGCTGCTGGAGCGGCCCGTACCGCACGTGGAGAATCCGGTGGCGTTCCTGCGCGCGATCTCGCGCGACCTGGCGATCGACCGCCACCGCGCCCGCGCGCGCCGGCCCGAGACGGTCCTGGAGCCGGAATTGCTGGAGGCGCACGCATCGCCTCCCCCTCCTGCTCGGCTGTCGCATCCCGAACTGGCTTGCGCCGCGCAGCAGTGCCGGCAGGCCCTGCTGTCGGCCATCGCGGACCTGCCCGAAGCCTGCCGCGATGTGTTCGTGATGGCCAAGCTGTACGGGTTGCCCCAGGACGAGGTCGCGCAGCGCCTGGGCATCTCGCGCAGCATGGTGGCACGGCACCTGGCACGCGCGTTGCGTGGCGTGCAGCCGGTCCTGCAGGACACCTGCGCCGGAAACACGCCGCCGGACGGAGATCCACGCCACGTCCATGGACACTGATCCGGCCCGCAGGGCGCCCTCACCCGCGCGCCGCCCCGCGCGTTCTCCCCATCTTCCCTTCGACGAGGCGCTGGCCCCCTTCGCCGACGCACTGCGCCAGCACCTGCCCACGCCCGAGGAGATCGAGCGCGCTGCCGCCGCCCGCAAACGGCGCCGCACGGCCCGGGCGGCAGCGGGCACGGCGGTGGTGGCCCTGCTGACAGCCGGGCTCTGGTGGGCCGACCCGGCATGGCACCGCGACACCCTGGCCACCGCGCTGGGAGAACGCCGCAGCGTGCGCCTGCCGGACGGCAGCGAGGTGCGGCTGCACGGCCAGTCGCGCGTGGAAGTGGCACTGCACCTGCGCTCCCGCAGGCTGGCCCTCTCCACGGGGGAGGCGTCGTTCGACGTGGCGCATGCGCCATGGCACCGCTGGCTGCCGTGGCTGCAGCGGCCCTTTGCCGTGCAGGCCGGTGCGGTGCGCGTGCTCGACATCGGCACCGTGTTCCAGATCCGCCGCCGCGGCGCCGTCTTCAGCCCGGGTGGAACGGGGCGCACGGATATCGCCGTGCTGCAGGGCCGTGTCAGCGTGCATCCGCTGCATGGGACGGCCCCCGCGGTGCGGCTGGCGGCCGGGGACCTGCTGCGCGTGCCGGACGACGCAGCGGCCACGGGCACCTCGGCCGTGCTGCCGGCCCCGGAGCGCCCGGGCCCTGCAGCGATGGCCGCGGCCACGGCCTGGCGCGAAGGGCGGCTGCTGCTGGAGGCGACGCCGCTGGCCGACGCCGTGGCGGAGATGCAGCGCCAGCATGCCGCGCCCATCGTGATCGCGGACGAGCAGGCCGCGGGCCGGCGGATTTCCGGCGTGTTCGACCTGGACCGCATCGACCAGCTCATCGATCTGCTGCCGCGACTCGCGCCCGTGGCGGTCCACAGGCAGCCCGACGGCAGCGTGGTGATCCGGTCCCGTGCGGGAGCGCACTCCGCCTCCTGACGGCCAGGCCGCGGGAAACGGCCCCGCCAGTGCCTGGCGATTTTTTCCGTGGGAGAGGTGTACAAACCCGCGCGCCCGTTCGGCTTGCAGGCAAGCCGGAGTCCTTTCCGGCCATTTCCTCACCGCCATCCGCCAGGAGTTTCCGTTCCATGCCGACCCCGTTCCGTCCCCAGTGCCCCCTGCAGGCCCTGCACGCCCTGCGCCAGCCCCGGTCCTTCGCCCTCCGGGGCGCGGCCCTGGCTGCGGCACTGTGCATCGCCGCCGCCGCCCATGCCCAGCCCGTGGCCATCGACCTGCCCGCACAGCCGCTGGCGCAATCGCTGTCCGCGCTCGCCCGCCAGAGCGGCGCGCAGATCGTGTTCGCCACCGAACTGGCACAGGGGCTGCGCGCGCCCGCGCTGCGCGGCACGCTGGAGGTGCGCGAGGCGCTGGACCGCCTGGTGGTCGGCTCGGGTCTCGTCGTGCGCGCGCAGGATGGGCGCACCTTCACCATCGAACGCCCCCAGGCAGCACCGGGCCAGGCCGCCGGTGGCGCACCCGCGCTGGGCGAGGTGCGCGTGCAGGCCGCGCGCGGCGAGGACACGGCCTACTACGCCCCCTCGTCCGCCAGCGGCACCAAGACCGAGGCGGCCTTGCGCGATGTGCCCCAGACCATCGACGTGGTGCCCCAGCAGGTGATCCGCGACCAGGGCGCCACCTCGATCCAGGACACGCTGCGCAACGTGGCGGGCGTGGGCCTGTCCACGGGCGACGGACAGCGCGACCAGGTGAGCATCCGCGGTTTCACCAGCATCGGCGACCAGTTCGTGGATGGCTTCCGGGACGATGCGCTGTATTTCCGCGACCTGTCGAACATCGAACGCGTGGAGGTGGTGAAGGGGCCGGCCGCCGTGCTCTACGGGCGCGGATCTTCCGGCGGCCTCGTGAACCGCGTCACGAAGAAGCCAGGGACCAATGTGTCCGATGCGGCCCTGAGCGTGGGCAGCTGGGCGGACAAGCGGGCCGAGTTCGATGTGGGCCGCGCACCCGCGGGCAGCGACTGGTCCTGGCGGGTGACCGGCGCGGCCGAGGATGCCAACAGCTACCGCAGCCAGCAGTTCCTGGAGCGCCAGGCGATCGCACCGTCGGTGCTCTGGAAGCCCGACGGCGCCACCTCGCTGATGCTGCAGGCGGATTACCTGCGGGACAAGCGCGTGACCGATTTCGGCATTCCGGCATACCGGGGCCGCCCGGTGGCCGTGGACCCGGGCACCTACTACGGATCGGCCAATGCACGCGATGCGGACACGTCGGAATCCCGGGTCAGCTCTTTCGCCGCCACCTTCGAGCACCGCTTCTCCGACACCCTGCGCCTGCGCAATGCCCTGCGCTACTACCACTACGAGCTGGACCGCCAGAACACCCTGCCCGGGGGCGCCGTCAACGAGGCCGCCGGCACCGTGGCGCTCACGCGCTCGGGCATCGACCGCTTCGAACACGGCGTGTTCAACCAGACCGAGCTGATCCAGAAGCTGCGCACCGGCAGCGTGGAGCACGAGGTGCTGTACGGCGTGGAGCTGGGCCAGCAGAACAAGGATGCGCTGAGCTTCTCGGACGGCACCGTCGCCACCGTGAACCTGTTCCATCCGGTGCTGCCGGTCGTGCCGCTGGACGGCGGAGGCAAGCTGACCGCCAGCGCGCTCAACCGGTACGACACGCGCGGCATCTACGTGCAGGACCAGGTCACGTTCACGCAGCAATGGAAGCTGCTGGCGGGCCTGCGCTACGACCGGTTCGGGCAGGCGACCGACAACCGGCTGCCGGGCCAGGCCGACTTCGAGCGCACGGACACAACCTGGAGCCCGCGCCTGGGCCTGGTCTGGCAGCCCGACGCCGTGCAGTCGTACTACGCCTCGGTGAGCCGCTCGTACCAGCCATCGGCCGAAATGTTCGCGCTGTCGGCATCGAATGCGTCCGTGAAGCCCGAGCGCACCACCAACTATGAAGTGGGCACGAAGTGGGAGCTGCTGGGTGGCCGCGCCACCGCCACGGCCTCGCTCTTCCAACTGGAGCGCACCGACATCAAGACCGCCGACCCGGCGCAGCCCACGGTGCTGATCCCCATCGGCACGCAGCGCACGCGCGGGCTGGAGCTGTCGCTCTCGGGAGAACTGCGCCCCGGCACGCAGGCCACCTTCAGCTATGCGTTCCTGGATACGCGCGTCACGCGCTCCACGGCCACGGACGCGGGCCAGCCGGTGGAAGGCAAGCGCGCCACCCTCACGCCGCGCAATGCCTTCTCGGCCTGGATCACCCAGCAGCTCGGCGAGGCCTGGAGCGTGGGCGGCGGCGTGAACTACGTGGGCGACCGTTTCGCCAACCCGGGCAACACCGTGACGCTGCCGTCGTATGTGGTGGTGGACGCCATGGCGCAGTACCGCATCGACCGTGCGACCACGCTGCAGCTGAACCTGCGCAACCTGTTCGACCGCAACTACATCGTGTCGGCGCACGGATCGAACGCGAACCTGAACCTGCCGGGCGCTCCGCGCAATGCGACGCTGACGCTGCGGCACAGCTTCTGAGGCAGGGGTCGCGGAAGGCCAGGGACGGGCGTGCTGTACGTCACCAGGAAGTCATGAAGCCTGGTTACAAATCGCCGGCCTCCGGGCGCCATCGCGCGCCACGGGGGCATGCTTCCACAACGCCCTGCAACATCCGCGTCCCATGCCCACTTCCACGCTCCGCGCACGCCGGCCCGTACGCCATCCCCTGGCGGCCTCCTCCTTGCTGGTTCTCCTACTGAGCGCCTGCGGCGGCTCCGGCGGCTCATCCGACAACTTCGAGAAGGGCCGCTGGACCACCGGCGACCTGCACACGCACACGGTGCAATCCGATGATTCGCGCACCACGCAGACCCTGGACTTCCTGCTCGGCAAGGCCTTCACCAGCTATGGCCTGGACTGGATGGCCGTGACCAACCACCTGCGCTCGTCCAAGTACGACAACGCGGCCAACCTGCTTCCCGCGCCCAGGGCCTTCGCCTACGGCATGGAAAGCTACGAGATGCCGCGCATCAAGGCGCTGCAGGACGCCGGCAGCCACAAGGGCAAGCTGATCTATTCGGCCTTCGAGTGGGACATGCCCACGCACGACCACATCGGCGTCGGCATCTTCGAAGGCACCAGCGGCAACTGGAAGACCTCCGCCAACGCGGCCAAGGAATTCCAGTACCTCTTCACCACCGGCGCCGAGTCGCTGTTCGACCCGGCCGACGTGGCCCGATGGAAGGCCCGGTACCCGCAGCGCTACAACCAGACCGGCGACGACGCGATCAAGGCCATCGCCTGGCTGAAGGACAAGTACCCCGACAACAGCTACGCGCTGATCAACCACCCCTCGCGCAACCCCAGCAAGTACACCATTGCCGACTTCCGCCAGATGAACGACCTGGCGCCCCGGATCGTGTTCGCCATCGAAGGCATGGTGGGCAACCAGCTCGAGCCCGACCGCGGCGGCTACACCTCGGCCTACATCGACGCCAACAAGCCCAACCGCACCTACGGCGGCACCGACTACATCGTGGCGCAACTGGGCGGCGTGTGGGATGCGCTGCTGGGCGAAGGCCGCCGCATCTGGAACATTGCCGATTCCGACTCGCACTTCGAGATCGACTCCAACAACAACAGCAGCGGCTACTACCCTGGCGAATACGCCAAGACCTACGTCTGGCAGGGCGCCAAGGCGGAAGGCCACATCGACGGGCTGATCGACAGCCTGCGCGCGGGCCGCAGCTTCGGGGTGTTCGGGGACCTGATCAACGCCCTGGACTTCAACGTGTCCGGCGCAGCCGGCCGGGCCACCATGGGCCAGGAGATCCACGCCGCCGCCGGCGAGCGCGTGACGGTGCGCATCCGCTTCAAGAGCCCTCCGGTCAACAACTACCAGCGCCCGGTGGCGAGCGGCAATCCCGGCAACATGACGCCCAGGGTGGACCATGTGGATCTCATCGTGGGCGACGTGGGCGCGAAAGCACTGCCCGGTACCGACGCCTACCGGCAGGCCACCAACCCGAGCACGCGGGTGCTGCGCCGCTTCACCGCCGCGGACTGGACCACCGACGAGGAAGGCTACAACGTGATGGAGTTCCCGATGACCGTCACGAAGAACCAGTACCTGCGCCTGCGCGGGACGAACCTCGGCGAGAACGTGGCCGGTCTCACGTCCGGGGGCGAGCCGCTGGCGGACCAGCCGGTCACCACCACCGATCCTGCCACCCGCCACGACCAGATCAACGACCGCAACTACGGCAACCTCTGGTTCTATTCGAACCCGGTCTTCGTGTCGCTGCGCTAGTGGCCTGCGGCGCAATGGCGCCGCCTTCCCGCTTCACCGACCCCATTTCCACCGCGCTTGTCCAGCGTGCGGTGGAAATGTTCTGCATTGCAGAACGCGCGGGGCAACGGCCCCCGCACACCGCCCGATGCAGGCACATTGGCATCCGTCCAGGGCACGCACCGCCCGGAGGAAGGCCGCACCGGCCTTCATGCACATGCACATGGGAGGAAAGACAGGATGTCGCTTGCCTACTGGTTCCGGGAGGGACCTGCGGAGCCCGTCGAGAATGGGTGGATTCAGTATGGGCCGGGGAAGGGGTTGCCCAAGCTGGTGTTCAAGGGCTTGGACAACGCCCAAAAAATTGTCTCGAAAATCGCCACTATCGATCCAGTGCGGAAAAAGATCATCCTGATCCAGCCCGGAGAGAAGGCGCTGTATGCCTCAGGCCTGCGGGAAAGAGGGGTTCCGGGATATCTGTATCTTTTCGCGCATGCGAATGCAACTCGCCTGCAGGGAGTGATAGACATTGGAGAAATCGTCAAGCTTTTTCATCTCAGCGGAATCTGGCATAGGCAACCGATCCTGATAGATGCCTGCAATGCCGGTGCCGCACCTGACGGTGTCGCCAGCATCTTGGCCAGGGCCTTGGGCACCCACATCACGGCGCCTACCACCACCACGTGGAATCATCCTTTCGGTGGCCCTGCTATCGGCCAGGGTGCTTTCGAAAAGCTACCAGGAGTATTGGAGAGACTGGCCATTCCGAACTTCCTACGCCCAGGACAATGGAGAACCTGGGGGCCGGACGGCGAACCCATTGCCACTACACGCACGTCCCCGCGCGATGGCGGAGGAGTTATCAGGGGCCCACTGGCTAACGAACTTCTGAGAAAACGATGATGTTGCGCTGGTGGAAACGGATGGGTTGCGGACTGCGACTTCTTTTGCTTTTTGCGCTAATGATCGGCATCTACACCGCATGGTGGTGGATCGATAGCGCGCGCACCTGTGATACCCAGGACGAATACAACCTTCGCGGCATCTGCCTCATGCGGATACAGGAGCGCGCCGAGCAGGGAGACAACGCCGCGCAATGGGGTTACGGCGCCTATCTCGAAACGGAAGGCAGGGAACCGGAAGCACGCCAGTGGCAGCTACGCGCCATGCACGGGGCACAGGTCGGGCTGGACCTGCGCAGTGAAATGAAGGTCTTTTGCGACCGCGTGCCGGGCTTCGATGCGCGCACCGTCGAAGCCATCATGCTGCGCGTGGTGCCGAACAGCCCCGATGCCCATCTTCGTTTGCTGCAGCTCTACATCCATCCCGGCTGCGGGGCGTTTGATCTCGACAAGGCCCGCGCGCAGATTCCCTGGTTGACGCAATGCGCACACCTCACCCTCGACGACTATCTCGAACGCTCTGAAAGTGCGAACTATCGCGTTCCGGCGGACACGCGATCAGCGATCCGCGCCAACATGGCGCTCTGCGAAAAGGAACTGGCAGGGCATCCCCCCCCTGACACGACAGTGCAGGAATTTCTTCCAGTTCGCAGGCAGGACGTGGAAGCGCTTCTACGCCGCCTCGCGGCACTGGGGCAATAGCCTATCGCCCCATCTGCTCCACCCACTGCGCCACCTCCTGCGACGCCTGGGCGGCTGCCTCGGCCATGGCGAGCGTGCCGCCGCGCGCGTCGGCCGTGGGGGCCGGGCGCTGGATGACGAAGACGCGCTGGGCGACGAGCTTCTCGCCGGCCTGGGTGGAGTCGGCGAGGGAGGCACGCAGCCGCAACACGCCGGTGCTGGACTTGGGCGCCTGGAAGACCTGGCTCAACTCCTCGATCTCCACGCGCAGCACCGCAGGCGGCTTGCCGGTGTCCACGAGTTGCGATGCGCCCTCGTCGCCCATGAGCACGGGACGGCGCAGGCCGAGCTGGTCGCGCAGGGCCTGCTGCACGAGCTGCGCGGGCGGTTGGCTCCAGCGTGCCTGGCCGTAGGGGCGCAGGCGGCGCGGATCGTCGTAGGCCAGGCGGTACAGCACGGCGGTGCTGCCTTCGACCGGCCCCGCGACGGCCACCTCGGGCAGCGCGATGGGCGGCAGCGGCGCGCCACGCTCGGCGGGCGCTTGCGACAGCGGGCCGGGACCGAAGTCGTACACGTCGGCCCGGGGCGGTGGCGCGGGCAGGGCGGAGCAGCCCGCCATGAGCGCTGCGGCGGCCGCGATGGCGACGGCCCGGAGGCCGCGGGCCCGGGGGGTGACTGCGTGGTGTGCCATGTCGTTCCTCGTCATGTCCATGGATGCGGTGGAAGATGCTGCGGGGCGTGCTTGCAGGTGCCCGGGCGGCCTGCGCCTCACGGGGCCGCCGCGGCAGGCGCCTCGAATCCGGGCTCGCCGGGGCCGCCCGCCGAACGGCCGGGCCCGTAGATGAGCGATTGCGGGTTGTCGCTGAAGCCGCTGGCCGCCCGGCCCAGCCGGCGCGCAGCGCGCGAGGTCTCGTCGGCGGCGTGGCTCAGGCGCGGCAGCGTCACGCGGCCGAAGCGGTCTGCGGCCAGCGAGAGCGATTGCGAGCTGTCGGCGATCTTGTCGATCGGCCCGCCTTCGGCGCTGAGCTTGCGCACGGCGGCCCTGACCTCGTTGGCCGCGTCGCCGACGTTGGTGCCCGCCTGCCGCAGCGCCTTCAGCGTCTCGCGCGCATCGCTCGCCACGCCCGGCACCGAGGCCAGTGCGGGATCGAGCCGCTGTTCCACGGTGGCATCGAGCCGCTTCATGAGCGCGTTGGCGCTGCCGGCGGCCTGGCCGAGGTTGTCCAGCGCCAGGGAGAAGCGCTTCTGGTTCTCGTCGCCCAGCAGGTCGTTGATGCGATCGGTCGCCTGCTGCACCTGCGCGAGGATGGCCGGCCCCTGCTCCGCCAGCTGGCTGAAGGGGGAACTTTTGAGGGGCAGCCGCGGCAGGCCGCTCGCCCCGCGGGGAAGCGCCGGCTGCGGACCATTGCCATCATCGAGCAGCACGTGGGCCAGCCCGGTGACGCCCTGGTAGCCCAGCACCGCGAAGGTGGCCGGGGTGACGGGCGCCTGGTCGTTGACGGCGATCCGGATGAGCACGTTGCCCGGTACGTCGGGATCGAAGCCGATGCGCGTGACCTTGCCCACGGCGACGCCCTTGTAGCGCACGGCGGCCTGGGGCTGCAGGCCGCCCACGCTCTCGCGGGTGGAGAGTTCATAGAGCTGGTAGCTCGCACGGTCGCGCGTGAGCCACAGGCCCAGCCCCGCCAGCAGCGCCGCCACGACCACCACGAAAATGCCCGCGGCCAGGGCATGGGACTTGTTTTCCATCAGGCCTCCTGTCCCGGGGCGGCGGCAGGCGGCGCAGACGGCGCGGGCGCCATCGCGCGGCGGCCGCGCTCCCCGAGGAAAAAGTGTTGAATGAACGGATGCTCGAAGCGGGTCACCTCCTGCGGCGTGCCGCTGGTGATGACCCGTTTTTCCGCGAGGACCGCGACACGCGTGCTGAGCGCGAAAAGCGTGTCCAGGTCGTGCGTGACCATCACCACGGTGAGGCCGAGCGCGGCATGCAGTTCGCGCAGCAGTTCGCAGAATTCGTCGGAGCTGTTCGGGTCGAGGCCCGCAGTGGGCTCGTCGAGCAGCAGCAGCGGCGGGTCCATGACGAGCGCGCGCGCCAGCGCCACGCGCTTGATCATGCCGCCCGACAGATCCGACGGCATGCGCGTGGCGTGTTCGGGCTTCAGGCCCACCATGCGCAGCTTGACCATGGCGGCGTCGCAGATCAGGTCCCTGGGCAGGGTGCCCTGCTCGCGCAGCGCGAAGGCGACGTTGTCCAGCACGCTGAACGCGGAGAACAGCGCACCGTGCTGGAACAGCATGCCCACGCGGCTCGCGGCGCCCGCGCGGCCCATCTCGGAGGCCGGCCGGCCCAGCACGGTGACGCTGCCTTTGGCCGGACGGGTGAGGCCCAGCATCTGCCGCAGCAGCACGGTCTTTCCGGTGCCCGAGCCGCCCACGAGCGCGAGGATCTCGCCGCGGCGCACCGTGAGGTCGAGGTTCTCGTGCACTGCGAAGGCTTCGTCGCCCTTGCCGAACACGGTGGACAGCCCCTGGATCTCGACCACGGGCGGCGCGTCCGTCGGCGGCGGCTCGGGGGCGGCCGCGGGGCCCGTGGCGATGGCGTCTGCTTCTGCTTCGCTCGTCATGCGCTCAGATCCCCAGGTTCTTGAACGCGATCGCGAAGAGCGCGTCCACGATGATGACCATGGTGATGGCGTTCACCACCGAGGCCGTGGTGCCCTCGCCCAGGCTCTGGGTGTTGGGCTTCACGCGCAGGCCCCAGTGGCAGCCGATGAGGGCGATGCCGACGCCGAACACCACCGACTTGCCCATGGCGAGCACGAGGTTGGAGAAGCCCACTGCATTGGGCAGCGCCTGCACGAAATAGGCAGGCGAGACGTTCATGGCGATGTCGGCCGCGAGCATGCCCCCCGCCAGAGCGCACAGCGTGGTCCAGACGGCGATCAGCGGCATGGCGATGGCCAGGGCTACAGCGCGGGGCATCACCAGCCGGAAGCCGTGCGGTATGCCCATGACGCGCATCGCATCCAGCTCCTCGGTGACCCGCATGACGCCGATCTGCGCCGTGATGGCCGAGCCGGACCGGCCTGCCACGAGGATGGCTGCCAGCATCGGGCCCAGTTCCCGGATCAGCGAGATGCCCAGGATGTTGACGATGAAGGATTCGGCCCCGAATTGCCGCAACTGCAGGCTCATGAGGTAGGCCAGCACCACGCCGATCAGGAAGCCCACGATGGCCGTGATGGGCATGGCCGTGGCGCCCATGCGGTAGAGGTGGCCCGAGATGTCGCGCCATGGCGCGCGGCGCGGCGCGCGCACCACCCGGACCAGGTCGATCATCAGCTGGCCCACCAGTTCCAGCAGGTGGCGCGCATGGCCGAGGGCGCTGAGCACTTTCACGCCGAGCCGGTCGATCTCTTCGGACAGGCGCCAGGAGGATTCGGACGGCCGGCGGGTGACGGTGTATTCGGCCACGCGCTCGAGCATGTCGCGCTGCGCATCGTCCACGGACAGGCGTTCGGGCCAGTCGCGGCCCCAGTGGTTCCAGAGCAGTTGCGCGCCCACGTGGTCGAGCCATTCGATGCCGCGCAGGTCCCACCCCAGGCCGGCCGAAGGCGGCGTCTTAGCCAGCTGCGCCGACAGGGCCTTCCAGGCCGGCCGCGTGCCCAGTTCCGCCGCGCCCCAGCGGCCGAGCAGCGCCGCGACCGGCCCTTCGGGGGTATCCGTGCGTGTGATGCGTGGCTGGCTGTCGCTCATGGAGGGGAAACGGTGCCGGATCGGGGCGGAAGGGACTGGCAGGATGCGGTGGGGTTGAACGGCGGAGACAAAGTGCCGCGGAAAACGGCAACCGGATGTTAGCGGAGCGCGGCGCGCCGCACGCGTCAGCGCAGAGCCCGTCCGTATGGCGGAGCGCGGCGGTTGAAATTTCGTCAAAACCGGCATGCAACCAGCAGGGATGGGCCATTAATGCTATCGAACCAGGAGCAGCAGGTGTTTCCCTATCGACAGCACGGCACCGCTGCGCACAATGGCCGGGCCCGTTGCCGCGCCGCGGCTTCCCGCCTTCCCTTCCCATGAGCGACACCACTTTCGACACCATCGTCATCGGCGGCGGCACGGCCGGCGCCCTGCTGTGCAACCGGCTGAGCGCCGACCCACGGCACCGTGTGCTGCTCGTGGAGGCGGGCCGCAAGGACGACTACCACTGGATCCACATTCCCGTGGGCTACCTCTACTGCATCGGCAACCCGCGCACCGACTGGCTCTACCAGACCGAACCGGACGAGGGCCTGAACGGCCGCAGCCTGCGCTATCCGCGCGGCAAGACCCTGGGCGGCTGCAGCAGCATCAACGGCATGATCTACATGCGCGGGCAGGCACGGGACTACGAGCAGTGGGCGGAGATCACCGGCGACGACGCATGGCGCTGGGAATCCGTGCTGCCGGCCTTCCGCCGCCACGAGGACCACTGGCGCCTGGACCGCCCCGACACGGCGAGCGAGGCGTTCCGGCGGTTGCATGGCAGCAAGAGCACCGGGGGCAGCGGCGAATGGCGGGTGGAGCGCCAGCGCCTGCGCTGGGATGTGCTGGACGCCTTCGCGCTCGCGGCGCAGCAGGCCGGCATCCCGGCGACCGACGATTTCAACGGCGGCAGCAACGAGGGCGTGGGGTATTTCGAGGTCAACCAGAAGAACGGCTGGCGCTGGAACACCGCCAAGGCCTTCCTGCGGCCCACCTGCTATGGCCGCCCCAATTTCGAGATGTGGACCGGCGCGCAGGCCGCCCGGCTGCTGCTGGAGACCCTGCCGGACGGCAGCAGCCGCTGCACGGGCGTGGAGGTGTGGAACGGCAGCGAGATGGTCACCGCGCATGCCGCCCGCGACGTGATCCTGAGCGCGGGCGCCGTCAATTCGCCGCAACTGCTGCAGCTCTCGGGCATCGGCCCGGGAGAGTTGCTGCAGTCGCATGGCATACCCGTGGCGCACGACCTGCCGGGGGTCGGCGGCAACCTGCAGGACCACCTGCAGATCCGCGCCGTGTTCAAGGTGAACGGGGTGCCCACGCTCAACACGCTGGCGGGCAACCTGTGGGGCCGCGCACGCATCGGGCTCGAGTACGCCCTCAAACGCACCGGCCCGATGAGCATGGCGCCGTCGCAACTGGGCGCCTTCACCCGCAGCGCGCCGGAGCAGCCACACCCCAACATCCAGTACCACGTCCAGCCCCTGTCGCTCGACGCGTTCGGCGAGCCGCTGCATGCGTTTCCGGCGTTCACCGCCAGCGTGTGCAACCTCAATCCGACGAGCCGCGGCACGGTGCGCATCCGCAGCCCCCGCTTCCAGGATGCACCCGCGATCGCGCCGCGCTACCTGAGCACGCCGGAGGACCGGCAGGTGGCCGCCGATTCGCTGCGCGTCACGCGCCGCATCGTGGCGCAGCCGGCACTGGCGCCCTACCGGCCCGAGGAATGGAAGCCGGGCCCGCAGTACCAGACCGACGAGGAGCTCGCGCGCCTGGCGGGAGACATCGCCACCACCATCTTCCATCCCGTGGGCACCACGCGCATGGGCGCCGACGGAGACTCTGCCGCGGTGCTCGACGCGCGGCTGCGCGTGCGGGACGGCCGGGGCGGCACGATCGCGGGCCTGCGGGTGGTGGACGCGGGCGCCATGCCCACCATCACCAGCGGCAACACCAATTCGCCCACGCTGATGATCGCGGAAAAGGCGGCCGAATGGCTGCGCGCCGAAGCCCGGGCCGCGGGCTGACGCGCAGCCGCGCGGGCGCCGATGCACCACCACGGCCCCATCCGGCCACCCGGCGCACCGCCATCGCGCACGGACCGCCTGAGGGAAACCCCCAATGCACCAGGCGAGTGCGGGAGTTACATTGCAGTTACCCGATGGCGCGCACGTCGCGCCACGAGGGGGCCGAGGAGACAAACTCGAACTCGAAAACACATTCCAAGCATCCCCTACAAGATGCCCTGTTTCCCCAAGCGCCGGTGATCCCGGCGCTTTTTTTTGCCTGCAAGCTATTGAAACGATAGCAGGTGAGACAATCCGGGGATGGAATGGATCATTGTTTCGCTGGCATCGCTGCTGGCCGGTTTCGTGGATGCCATCGTGGGCGGCGGCGGACTCATCCTGGTGCCCGCCCTGTTCGCCACCTTTCCCAACGCACCGCCGGCCACCCTGCTGGGCACCAACAAGAGCGGCTCGATCTGGGGCACCGCCATCGCCACCTGGCAGTACAGCCGCCGCGTGCAGATACGCTGGCAGTCGCTGCTGCCCGCCGCGGCCGCGGGCTTCGTGGGAGGGTTCGCCGGGGCGTGGACGGTCACCGTGGTGCCGGTGGACTTCCTGCGCCGGATCCTGCCCTTCATCCTGCTGGCCGTGCTGCTCTACACCCTGGCGCGCAAGGATCTCGGCAAGCACCATGCGCCACGCTTCGAGGGCGCCGCCGAAACCCGCATGGCCTGCCTGATCGGCCTCACGATCGGGTTCTACGACGGCTTCTTCGGTCCGGGAACGGGCAGTTTCTTCGTGTTCCTGTTCGTGCGGCTGCTGGGCTACGACTTCCTGAACGCGTCGGCCTCGGCCAAGCTGCTCAACCTCGCGACCAACGTCGCCGCGCTGATCCTGTTCACGGCCAAGGGCCAGGTGTGGTGGCACTTCGCGCTGCCGCTGGCGGTGGCCAACGTGGTGGGCAGCGTCCTGGGCACGCACATGGCGATGAAGCACGGTACGGGCTTCGTGCGTGGCATCTTCATCCTCGTCGTGGGGGCGCTGATCCTCAAGACGGGCTACGACGGCTTCATGAGGTGACATCCCCTGCCGGGCGGGACAGGCGCTCCGCCGCGCGCACGATTTCACCGATGAATACCGTCACGGCCGGGTGCTCGCGCTCGCCGCGCCGGAAGGCCACGGAGATTTCCCGGGCGACGGCCGGGCGCAGGGGCACGGCGCGGGTGCCCGGCAAGGGGCGCAGCAGGCGCAACCCGGGGACCACGGTCACGGCGCAACCGGCACCCACCATGGCGGACACCACCTCGAAGCCGAGGGCGCGCACGTCCATGCGCGGCTCGAAGCCTTCCGCAAGGCACAGGTTGCGCACGAACTCGCCGAAGCTGCTGGAGGCGGCGTCCATGGCCCAGGGCTCGTCCCGCAGGTCCGCCACGCCCAGCCACGGACGGGCGGTCAGGGGATGGGTGGCGGGCAGCAGCACGTGCAGCGAATCCCGGGCCAGCGCCACGAAACCGTAGCCGTCCTGCCGGCGATCCCGGCGCAGCGCGAGGTGGTCGATGAGCGCAATGTCGGCACGCCAGGAGCCGAGCGCTGCCAGGCCGTCCACCGGTTCCATTTCCTCCACGGCCAGGCGCAGGCGCGGATAGGCGGCCCGCAGCGCCTGGATCGTCTCCGGCAGCAGCGCGGAGGCGATCGACGGGAAAGCCGCCACGCGCAACTCGCCTGCCAGCTCGCGCCGCAGCAGCGCCAGTTCGGACTTCGCCTCGTCCAGCACCGCCATCAGGCGCTCCGCGTGCCGCACCAGCGCTTCGCCGCCGGGCGTGAGGCGCACGCCGCGCCCCTGGCGCTCGGTGAGCGCGATGCCCGCTTCCGCCTCCAGTTGCGCGATCTGTTGCGACACCGCCGAGGGCGTGAGGGACAGCGCCTCGGCAGCCGCTGCCATCGTGCCGCAGCGGGCCAGTTCGCGCAGGGCGCGCAGGCGGTTCATGTCCATGGTTTCCCGGCCTTCAAGAATCAACAGAATCTCTAATGTATTCCTTCACAAAAGATCAGTGGACCTGGTGAAACTTGTTGCCTACGCTGTGCGCCCATCCGCAGCATTGCACTCCGTCCCATGGCCATCAGCGTCTTCGACCTCTTCAAGATCGGCATCGGTCCGTCCAGCTCCCACACGGTGGGCCCCATGCGTGCCGCCCGCCTGTTCACCCACGCCCTGGAGCACCAGGGCCTGATGGCCGCCACGGGGCGCGTGGAGGCGGAGCTCTACGGCTCGCTGGGCGCCACGGGCAAGGGCCACGGCAGCGATACCGCCGTGCTGCTGGGCCTCGCGGGGCACGAGCCCGACACGGTGGACGTGGACCGCATCGGCGGCTACGTGGCCGACATCCGCGCAGGCGGGCGCCTGCCGCTGGCCGGCCACCATCCGGTCGCCTTCGACGAGCGGCGCGACCTGCGCTTCTACGCCCTCAAGACCCTGCCCTTCCACGCCAACGGGCTGCGCTTCGCCGCGCGCAGCGATTCGGGCGATCTGCTGCACGAGGCCACCTATTACTCGGTGGGCGGCGGCTTCGTGGTGAGCGAAGCGGTGGCGGCGGATGGATCCCGCCACAAGGTGGTGGCACCCGACCCGTCGGTGCTGCCGCTGCCTTTCGGCGATGCGGCGGACCTGCTGCGCCTCACGGCCACGCACGGCCTGGACATCGCGGGCGTGATGCGCACCAACGAACGGCACTGGCGCACGGACGCGGAGATCGACGCCGGCCTGCTCGCCATCTGGCGCACCATGCAGGGCTGCGTCGAGCGCGGCTGCCGCACCGAGGGCCTGCTGCCCGGCGGCTTCAAGGTGAAGCGGCGCGCAGCCGGCCTGGCGCAGCGGCTGGGAACGTTCGACCCCCGTCCGGAAGATCCGCTGCGGGTGCTCGACTGGGTGAACCTCTGGGCGCTGGCCGTGAACGAGGAGAATGCCGCCGGCGGCCGCGTGGTCACCGCCCCGACCAACGGCGCCGCGGGCATCGTGCCGGCGGTGCTGCACTACTACGTGCACACGGCGCCCGGCGCCAGCGAGCGCGGCGTGGTGGACTTCCTGCTCACGGCCGGGGCGATCGGCATCCTCTACAAGCAGAACGCGTCCATCAGCGGCGCGGAAGTCGGCTGCCAGGGCGAGGTGGGCGTGGCCTGCTCGATGGCGGCGGGCGCGCTGTGCGCGGCGCTGGGCGGCACGCCGGCCCAGGCGGAGAACGCGGCGGAGATCGGCATGGAGCACCACCTGGGGCTCACCTGCGACCCCGTCGGCGGGCTGGTGCAGATCCCGTGCATCGAGCGCAACGCCATCGCCTCGGTCAAGGCGATCAACGCGGCGCGCATGGCGCTGCACGGCGACGGCACGCACTTCGTGAGCCTGGACCAGGTCATCAAAACCATGCGCGAGACCGGGGCCGACATGCTCACCAAGTACAAGGAAACGGCCCGGGGCGGCCTGGCGGTGAACATCGTGGAGTGTTGAGCCCGAGGGCAGGTCCGCTTCTTGCTGAGCCTTGTAGCCGCTCCAGGCGGCACCGGACCATCCGCATTTTCGAGGAGGCATGGCGCCATGCCCCGTCTTTATAATGTGTCCACTCCGTGACGCCCGACCCCGGGCGGCGGGTCCACCATGTCCGGCTTCGCCACACGCCAAGCCGGATTTTTTGTACCCTGTCCCACCCCACCAGGAACCGCAGATGAAGATTCTCAAGACGATGGCCACCGCCGCCGTGGCGCTGTGCGCGGCCTTCTCGGCACAGGCCCGCCCGATCGACGCCATCCAGAAGGACGGCAAGATCATCATCGCCACGGAGGGGCAGTTCGCGCCCTTCAACTATTTCAACGGCACGCAGCTCACGGGCTTCGAGGTCGAGGTCGCCAACCTGGTGGCCAAGAAGATGAATCTGAAGGTGGAATGGAAGACGCTGGGCTTCGACGCCCTGCTGACCGGCCTCGCGCAGGACCGCTGGGACGTCGCCATCGCCTCGCACGGCGTGACGGAGGAGCGCTCCAAGGCCGTCACCTTCGCCACCCCCCACTACTGCTCCGGCGGCATGGTGATTTCCATGGACCCTGCCATCCGCGCGGGCAAGGACCTCGCCGGCAAGGTGGTGGCCGTGCAGACCGGCACGAGCTACCTGGAGAACGTGAAGAAGGTGCCCGGCGTGAAGGACGTGAAGAACTTCCCGACCGACGTGGACGCCCGCAGCGCGCTCACCTCCAAGCGGGTGGACGCCTGGGTGACCGACAAGTTCGTGGCCAAGGAAGTCGCCGCCAAGAATCCCAAGGCCGGCCTGAAGCTCGGCGACATGCTCTTCATCGAGAAGATCGCCCCGGCCGTGGCCAAGGGCAACACCGGCCTGGCCGATGCCTGGAACAAGGCCTTCGCCGAGATCCTGGCCGACGGCAGCTATGCCGCCGTGTCGAAGAAGTACTTCAACGAAGACGTCCGCTGCACCCCCTGATCCCTGACCGCCGGCCTGCGTCCCGCCGCGGACGCAGCCGCCGGCCTTCCGGACGTTCCCTCCCATGCTCACCGCCCTTTGGCCCCGGCACTGGAGCCGCCAGCAGCGCAGCAATGCGACACTGGTCTCGGCCCTGGTGCTGATGGTGCTGGCCCTGGCCCTGCTCGGCCAGGCCCTCTCCTTCCTCCCCGACCCCATCGGCCCCAACGCGCAGGCCTTCGCCGACGGCGCGCGCACCACGCTCTGGCTCACGCTCGTGAGCGGGTTCTGCGGCCTCGTTCTCGGCACCGGCGCGGCCCTGGCCCGCACCGCGCGCTGGACGCCGCTGCGCTGGGTGGCCCGCTTCTACATCTGGGTCATCCGTGGCACGCCGCTGCTGGTGCAGATCCTGTTCGTGTATTTCGCGCTGCCGGTGCTGGTGCCGGGGCTCAACCTGCCCGACTTCGCCGCCGCCGTGGTGGCGCTGGGCCTGAACGTGGGCGCCTACAACTCCGAAGCCATCCGCGCGGGCCTGCTGGCCGTGCCGCGCGGGCAGACCGAAGCAGCTCGTGCCCTGGGTCTGTCGCGCACGCATGTCTTCTTCGACGTGGTGTTCCCCCAGGCCTTCAAGATCTCGCTGCCGCCGCTGGTGAGCAACTTCGTGGCGCTGCTCAAGGACTCCTCGCTCGCCTACGCGATCGGCGTGGTGGAGCTGACCAACGTGGGCAACCGCATCCAGTCGGCCACCTTCCAGCCGATCGCCACGCTCTCCACGGTGGCCATCACCTACCTGCTGCTGACCACGCTGGTCACCCAGGTGTCGAACGCCATCGAGCACCGCTTCGACGTGGAGGGCCGCGCCCAATGAACCGGCCGCACACCACCCCCGCCACGCCCTACATCGTGGCGGAGAACGTCTGCAAGGCGTTCGGCACGCACCAGGTGCTCAAGGATGTCTCCACCGTGTTCAACACGGGCGAGGTCACCGTGATCATCGGAGCCTCCGGCTCGGGCAAGTCCACGCTGCTGCGCGCCATCAACCGGCTGGAGCCGCACGACAGCGGCCGCATCACCATCGGCGGCGTGGAAGTCACCGACGACCAGCGCGTCCTGCAGCAGCAGCGCAGCGAGGTCGGCATGGTGTTCCAGCAGTTCAACCTGTTCGGCCACATGAGCGTGCTCGACAACGTGACGCTCGCGCCGCGCCGCATCCACCGCACGCCGCGCGCGGAGGCGAACGAGCAGGCCCTGCAGCTGCTGCGGCGCGTGGGCCTGCGCGAGCACGCCCACAAGTACCCCTGGCAGCTCTCGGGTGGCCAGCAGCAGCGCGTGGCCATCGCCCGCGCACTGGCCATGCGGCCCAAGGTGATGCTGTTCGACGAGCCCACCTCCGCCCTGGACCCGGAAATGGTGCAGGAAGTGCTGGACGTGATGCGCGAGCTCGCGCGCGGCGGCATGACCATGATCGTGGTCACCCACGAAATGGGCTTCGCCCGCGAAGTGGCCGACCGCGTGATGTTCTTCGACCAGGGCCGCATCGCGCACGATGCGCCGCCGGCCGAGTTCTTCGCCAATCCGGCCAACGACCGCATCCGCGCCTTCCTGGGGCGCATGGGCAGCTGACCGCCTTGCGCTCCGAACGCCAGGGCCTGCTGGCCCTCCTCCTCGTCACCATGGTCTGGGGGACGACCTTCCCCGCGATGAAGATGCTGTCCGCGCACCTGGACGCGCTGCAGATCATCTGGATGCGTTTCGCCATCGCGCTGGCCGTGCTCAGCCCGATGTGGCGCGGCATGCGCCGCGCAGAGCTCGGCTGGGGGCTGCTGCTGGGCGGCCTCCTGTTCCTGGCGTTCTGGCTGCAGATCGAGGGGCTCGCGCGCACCAGCAGCAACCGCAACGCCTTCGTCACCGGCCTGAACGTGCTGGTCGTGCCGCTGCTGGCGATGGCCGTGCTGGGCCGGCGCTACGGGTGGACGCTGTGGGCCGCCTGCGGCATGGCACTGGCGGGCATGGGCCTGATGTTCCACGAGAACGAGCCCTGGAACCTGGGCGATACCCTGACCCTGGCCAGCACGGTGTTCTACGCCATCTACATCCTCGCACTCGAGGAATGCGCGCGCCGCACGGCCGCGGCGCCACTGCGGGCCACGCGCATGGCGGCCATGCAGGCGCTGGTGATGTTCGGTGCCGCCACCGTGCTGGTGGGCGTGCGCCACGACGGCCATGCCACGTCGATGGCGCAGATCGCGCAGTTGCCGGGCGATGCGTGGGCCGCCGTGGCCTACCTGGGCGTGGTGGCCAGCGTGCTGGTGGTCACGCTGCAGGCGTGGGGCCAGCAGCGCGTGGACGCCATGCGCAGCGCCATCGTCTTCGGCCTGGAGCCCGTGTTCGCGGCGCTCACGGCCTGGGTGCTGATCGGCGAACGGCTGGGCTGGGCCGGCGTGTGCGGGGCGGCGCTCATCGTCGGCGCGCTGATCGTCAGCCAGCTGCAGCCGCCGCGCGCACCACAGGCGGCCGGCTGAAGGGACGGCCCGGCGGCGTCAGGGCGCGGGGGCCGTGACCTGCACGTCGGCCGCGCGGCGCGGCGTGCCCATCGGGGCGCCGGCCTGGCCCTTGGCGACCGCCGCCAGGTCCTGCTCGTTGGGGTAATCGCCCTGGAGCCAGTAATCGAACACGCGGCGCACGATCGGCGCCGCGGCGGCCGCGCCGAAACCCGCGTTCTCGACGATCACGGCCACGGCGATGCGGGGGTTCTCCACCGGCGCGAAGGCGGCGAACAGCGAGTGGTCGCGCTGGTGCTCTTCCAGCAGCTTGGCGTTGTACTTCACGTTTTGCCCGAGGCTCACGGCCTGCGCGGTGCCGGTCTTGCCGGCCGCGGTGTACGGAGCACCTGCGAACACGCGCGTGCCCGTGCCGGCCTTGATCACCGCCGTGAGGCCGTTGCGCACGATTTCCAGGTTCTTCGGCGAATAGCCGAGGTTCTCGCCGGGCGGCTGCTGCACCTCGGTGACCACGCCGGTGACGGTGTCACGCACCGCCTTCACCAGGTGCGGGCGGTAGCGGATGCCGCCGTTGGCGAGCGTGGCCTCGGCCGAGGCCAGCTGCAGCATGGTGAAGCTGTTGTAGCCCTGGCCGATGCCGAGGGACACCGTCTCGCCCGAATACCAGCGCTTCATCTCCGGGCGCTTGTAGGTATTGCGCTTCCACTCGGTGCTGGGCAGCACGCCGCGCACCTCGCCGTTGAGATCGATGCCGGTGATCTGGCCGAAGCCCAGCGGCTTCATGAAGTCGTGGATGGTGTCCACGCCCATGTCCACGGCCAGCGAGTAGAAGTAGGTGTTGCTGGAGAACTGGATGGCGCGCACCATGTCCACGCCGCCCAGGCCGCCTTCGTGGCTGCGGAAGGTGTGGCCGCCGTAGGTATAGAAGCCCGGGTCGTTGTATACCTGCGTGGGCGAGCGCTTGTTCAGCTGCAGCGCGCCGAGTGCCATGAAGGGCTTGTAGGTGGAGCCGGGCGGGTAGGTGCCGCGCAGCGCGCGGTTGAGCAGCGGCTTGTCGATGGATTCGTTGAGCGCCTGCCAGTTCTCCGAATCGATGCCTTCCACGAACAGGTTCGGATCGAACGTGGGCTTCGATACCAGCGCGAGCACTTCGCCGTTGCGAGGGTCGATCGCCACGAGCGCGCCGCGCCGGTCGCCGAACATGTCCTCCACCAGCTTCTGCAGCTTGATGTCGAGCGACAGCATCACGGTGTTGCCCGGCGTGGCCGGATGGCTCGCGAGACGCCGCACGGCGTGGCCGCCGGCCGAGGTCTCCATGCGCTCCACACCGGTCTGGCCGTGCAGCGTGGTCTCCTGGCTCTGCTCGATGCCGAGCTTGCCGATGTGGTCCGTGCCGCGGTAGTTGGCCGCGTCCTCGGAATCCTCGATGCGCTCCTTCTCGCGCTGGTTGATGCGGCCGATGTAGCCGATGGCATGGCTCGCGATCTCGCCCAGCGGGTAATTGCGGAAGAGCCGCGCCTTGATGTCCACACCCGGGAAGCGGTAGCGCTGGGCGGTGAAACGGGCGACCTCCTGGTCCGAGAGGCGCGTGCGGATCGGCAGGGACTCGAAGCTGCGCGACTCCTCCATGAGGCGCTTGAACCGGCGCCGGTCGCGCGCGTGGATCTCCACGACCTTGGAGAGCTCGTCGATCGTGTCCTCCAGGCCATCGACCTTCGAGGGCGTGATCTCCAGGGTGTAGGCCGAGTAGTTGGTGGCCAGCACCACGCCGTTGCGGTCCTGGATGAGCCCGCGGTTGGGCACGATGGGAACGACCGCGGTGCGGTTGCTCTCGGCCTGGTCGGCAAGGTCTTCGTGGCGCACCACCTGCAGCACGAGCAGGCGCGCCACGATGAGGCACATGGCCAGCAGCACCACCAGGCCCACGACGAAGACGCGCAGGCGGAACCGCGAGAGATCGGCCTCGGTGTTGCGCAGCTCGGTCATGTCGGCAGGGCGGAAGAAAAGAGGAGGGGCGCGTCAGAGCGGCCGGTTCTCGTCGCGGTCGGGCGGGCGGCGCTGCGGCGCGAGCAGCACCCAGCTGGCCAGCGGCCACAGCAGGGCCTCGATCACGGGGGCGATCAGCCCCGGCAGTCCGGGCAGGATGCCGCCCGAGACCATGCGCACGAGCAGCTCGATCGCATGCGCGGCCAGGAACAGGGGCAGCACCTGCAGCGCCTGCGAGAACGGGCTGAACCACAGCAGGCGCCGGTGCAGGTAGATCGCGCCGAACATCATGGCGCAGTAGGCCAGCGCATGCTGACCCAGCAGCGCGGTCTGGTAGACGTCCATGCACAGGCCCATGACGAAGGCGACGGCCATGCCCACGCGCTGCGACTGGTGCACGCCCCAGAAAACGAGCAGCACCATGACGAGGTCGGGCGTCCACACCACGCGCCCGAGCGGCAGCATGTTGAACGCCAGCGCCACCAGCAGGCTGGCCGCGATGAAGGCGGGACGCACGGGCAGCAGCAGCTGCTCGCCGCGGGGCATGATCATCGGCGGCCCCCCTTGCGCGCTGGCGCGGGCTCGGCGGCCGGGGGCCGTTCGGGCAGGCCGGTATCGAGGGGCTGCAGCACCATGACGTGGCGGGCGCCCTGCGCCTGCGCCAGGGGCGCGCAGTAGATGCGGGCGAAGGCGGAGTCGGCCCGGCGCTCCACGCGCACGATGCGGGCCACGGGCAGGCCTGGCGGATAGAGGCCGTCCACCCCGCTGGTGGTGAGCAGGTCGCCCTCCTGCACGTCGGCATTGCTGGGCATGAAGCGCAGCTCCATCCCGCCGCCGTGCGCGATGACGGGGTCGCCGTAGGCGACGCCGCGCGCTCCGGTGCGCACGTTCATGACCGGAATGGCCTGGTCGCGGTCGATGAGCAGGGTGACCTCGCTCAGCAGCGGATGCACCCGGGTCACCTGGCCGAGCATGCCCGATTCGTCCATGACCGGGGAGCCGAGCACGATGCCGGCCATCTGGCCCTGGTCGATCATCACCCGGCGGGTATAGGGGTCGGCGGCGTCGTAGATCACCTGCGCGGCCCTGGCGGGCGTCTGCAGCCGGTCGCGCAACTGCAGCAGCTTGCGCAGGCGCTCGTTCTCCTGCAGGAGCTGTTCGGCCTGGTTGGCCCGCTGGGCCATGGCCACCATGTTGCGCCGCGCGGCATCGACCTCGGCCTGGGCGGATTCCATGGTGCGCAGGTAGGCCATGCCGCCGCCCACGAACTCCACGGGCTGCAGCATCACCCACTGCACCGGGTAGAGCGCCACGGCGATGGCCTTGCGCAGCGGTTCGGTGACGTGGAAGCGCGCGTCCGCCACCATGAGGAACAGTGCCAGCGCGCCGCACAGCGCGAAGCGGGCGCGCGGCGACGGGCCCTGCTTGAAGAAAGACGGCGCGGTCCGTTCGAGGGTACCGATGGGCATGGCGGTAGGGAACAGCCGCAGGGAATGTCAGGAGGGACGGTGCCGCGCGGGCACGGACGCAGGAACGAACGCGGCGGCACCGGGGCGCAGGCACGGCGGCCGGCCCGCCCGGCCGGCGGACCCGCAACCTCCGCCCCGCGGCATGGTCATGTCACTCGCTCGTGAAGATGCTGCCCTGGCGGTCCATGCGCTCGAGCGCGATGCCGCAGCCGCGGACCACGCAGGTCAGGGGGTCTTCGGCCACCAGCACCGGCAAGCCCGTCTCTTCGGCGAGCAGCCGGTCGAGGTCGCGCAGCAGCGCACCGCCGCCGGTGAGCATCATGCCGCGCTCGGCGATGTCGGCGCCCAGCTCGGGCGGGGTCTGCTCCAGGGCGTTCTTGACGGAAGACACGATCTGGTTGAGCGGATCGGTGAGCGCCTCCAGCACTTCGTTGCTGGAGATGGTGAAGCTGCGCGGCACGCCCTCGGAGAGGTTGCGGCCCTTGACCTCCATCTCGCGCACCTCGGAGCCGGGGAAGGCCGAGCCGATGCTCTTCTTGATGGCCTCGGCCGTGGGCTCGCCGATCAGCATGCCGTAGTTGCGGCGGATGTAGCTGATGATGGCTTCGTCGAACTTGTCGCCGCCCACGCGGACGCTGCCCTTGTACACCATGCCGCCCAGGGAGATCACGCCGACTTCTGTCGTGCCGCCGCCGATGTCCACGACCATGGAGCCGGAGGCCTCGGAGACCGGCAGGCCGGCGCCGATGCCGGCGGCCATGGGTTCCTCGATGAGATAGACGGCCGTGGCGCCCGCGGCCTCGGCCGCGTCCTTGATGGCGCGGCGCTCCACCTGGGTGGAGCCGCAGGGCACGCAGATGATGATGCGCGGGCTCGGCGTGAGCAGCGTGCGCGGGTGCACCATCTTGATGAACTGCTTGATCATCTGCTCGGTGATCACGAAGTCGGCGATCACGCCGTCCTTCATCGGGCGGATGGCCTCGATGTTGCCGGGCACCTTGCCGAGCATGGCCTTGGCCTCGTGGCCGACGGCCTGGATGACTTTCTTGCCGTGGGGGCCGCCTTCATGGCGAATGGCGACGACGGAGGGTTCGTCGAGCACGATGCCCTTGTCGCGGGCGAAGATCAGCGTGTTGGCTGTGCCAAGATCAATGGCAAGGTCGGTGGAGAAGTACCGACGGAAAGCTCCGAACATTCAGGAATTCCTCTCGGGCACGGCATGCGCGTCGGCCTGCCGTCGCCGGGTGTTTACAGGGTGTTTGTGGGCTTTTTTCGCACAATGACCGGCGGTTGGGAGGGTATTGCGGCAAAGCCGGGATAATACCGCATCCCCTGTGAATAACTCCCGCCCGGCCCTACGCCGGCGCAGCTTTACATCCCGTTTCCGGACCTGTTTTCCCTATGGCACTGACACCCCAGGACATTGGCCGCATCGCCAACCTGGCGCGGCTCGATCTGAGCCCCGCCGAAAGTGAGCGCATGCTTACGCAGCTCAACGGCTTTTTCGGCATCGTCGAGAAGATGCGGGCTGTGGATACCGCCGGCCTGGAACCCCTCTCCCACCCCGTCGCTGCCATCCAGGACATCGCCCTGCGCCTGCGGGAAGACACCGCGAGCGAGCCCGACCAGCGCGAAGCCAACCAGCGCAGCGCGCCCGCCGTGGAGCGGGGCCTGTTCCTGGTGCCCAAGGTGATCGAATAACAAGAATAAACGTACGTAATCCATGAGCGAACCCTCCTCTTCCCTGCACACCCTGGGCGTGGCCGAACTGGCCGCGGCGCTGCGCGGCAAGCGCATCTCCGCCGTCGAGGCCGCCCGGCATTTCCTCGCCCGCATCCAGCAGCACACCGACCTCGGCGCCTTCGTGAGCGTCAACGAGGAGGCCACCCTGGCCCAGGCTCGCGCCCAGGACGCGGCCATCGCCGCCGGCACGGCCGGCCCGCTGGCGGGCGTGCCCATCGCCCACAAGGACATCTTCGTCACGCGCGACTTCCCCAGCACGGCCGGCTCGAAGATGCTGGCCGGCTACCAGTCGCCCTTCGACGCCACGGTGGTCACGCGGCTGGCCGACGCCGGCGCCGTGACGCTGGGCAAGCTCAACTGCGATGAATTCGCCATGGGCTCGGCCAACGAGAACTCGGCCGTCGCCCCCCTGGGCGCCGATGCGCCCGCCCCGGTACGCAACCCCTGGGCGACCGACCGCGTGCCGGGCGGCTCCTCCGGCGGCAGCGCCGTGGCCGTGGCCGCGCGCCTCGCCCCGGCCGTGACGGGCACCGACACCGGCGGCTCCATCCGCCAGCCGGCCTCGTTCTGCGGCATCACCGGCATCAAGCCCACCTACGGCCGCGCCAGCCGCTACGGCATGATCGCCTTCGCCTCCAGCCTGGACCAGGCCGGCCCGATGGCCCGCTCGGCCGAGGACTGCGCCCTGCTGCTCTCGGCGATCTGCGGCCCCGATCCGGACCGCGACTCCACCAGCCTGGACGTGCCGGCCGAGGACTTCAGCGCGAAGCTGAACGACTCCATCGACGGCCTGCGCATCGGCATCCCGGCCGAGTTCTTCGGCGAGGGCCTGGCGCCCGACGTGCGCGCCGCGGTGGACGGCGCGCTCAAGGAATACGAGAAGCTCGGCGCCAGGCTGGTGCCCATCACGCTGCCGCGCACCGAGCTGTCCATCCCGGTGTACTACATCATCGCGCCGGCCGAGGCCTCGTCCAACCTGAGCCGCTTCGACGGCGTGAAGTTCGGCCACCGCGCCAGGGACTACACCGACCTGGTGGACATGTACAAGAAAACCCGCGCCGAGGGCTTCGGCGACGAGGTCAAGCGCCGCATCATGATCGGCACCTACGTGCTCTCGCACGGCTACTACGACGCCTACTACCTGCAGGCGCAGAAGATCCGCCGCATGATCGCGGATGACTTCCAGAACGCCTTCAAGGACTGCGACCTGATCGCCGGCCCGGTGGCGCCCACGGTGGCCTGGAAGCTCGGCGAGCACGGCAACGATCCGCTGGCCGACTACCTGGCCGACATCTTCACCCTGCCCGCCTCGCTCGCCGGCCTGCCCGGCATGAGCGTGCCCGCCGGCTTCGGAGAAGGCGGCATGCCCGTGGGCCTGCAGCTCATCGGCAACTACTTCCAGGAAAGCCGGCTGCTGAATGCCGCGCACCGCCTGCAGCAGGCGACCGATTTCCACCTCCGCACGCCCGGAGGACTGTGACATGACGACCAGCAAACTGATCCATGGCTACGAAGTCGTCATCGGCTTCGAGACCCACACCCAGCTCGCCACGCAATCGAAGATCTTCAGCCGCGCGCCCACGGCCTTCGGCGCCGAGCCCAACACCCAGGCCTGCGCGGTGGACCTGGCCCTGCCCGGCACGCTGCCCGTGATGAACCGCGAGGCCGTGGCCTGCGCCATACGCCTGGGCCTGGCCCTGGGCTCCAGGGTCGCGCCCGAGAGCATCTTCGCGCGCAAAAACTACTTCTACCCCGACCTGCCCAAGGGCTACCAGATCAGCCAGTTCGAGATCCCGGTGGTGCAGGGCGGCGAGGTGTCGTTCTATCTCGGCGACGAGAAGAAGACCGTGCGCCTGGTGCGCGCCCACCTGGAGGAAGACGCGGGCAAGTCGCTGCACGAGGACTTCATCGGCCAGTCGGGCATCGACCTGAACCGCGCCGGCACGCCGCTGCTGGAGATCGTGACCGAGCCCGACATCCGCAGCAGCGAGGAGGCCGTGGCCTATGCCCGCGAGCTGCACAAGATCGTGACCTGGATCGGCATCTGCGACGGCAACATGCAGGAAGGCTCGTTCCGCTGCGACGCCAACGTCTCCGTGCGCAAGCCGGGGGCGCCGCTGGGCACGCGCCGCGAGATCAAGAACCTGAACAGCTTCAAGTTCATGCAGCAGGCGATCGACTACGAGATCCGCTGGCAGATCGAGCAGATCGAGGACGGACACGCCATCCAGCAGGCCACCGTGCTGTTCGACCCGGACACGGGCGAGACCCGCGCCATGCGCACCAAGGAAGACGCGGCCGACTACCGCTACTTCCCCGACCCGGACCTGCCGCCGCTGCGGATTTCGGAGCAGTGGGTACAGGAAGAGCGCGCGCGCATGCCCGAACTGCCACGCACCATGGCCGCACGCTTCGTGGCCGACTACGGCCTGCCGGAATACGACGCGACCACGCTCACCCAGTCCAAGGCCATGGCGGCCTACTTCGAGGAAGCCGCGAAGGCCAGCGGCAGCCCCAAGCTTGCGAGCAACTGGATCATGGGCGAGGTGTCGCGCCGCGTGAATGCGGGCGAGACCGACATCGCCGCCGCGCCGGTGACGGCCGCGCTGCTGGCGAAGCTGATCCAGCGCATCGCCGACGGCACCATTTCCAATGCCGCCGCCCGGCAGGTGTTCGATGCACTCTGGACCGGCGAAGGCCAGGACGTGGATGCGGTGATCGAGGCCAGGGGCCTCAGGCAGATGAACGACTCCGGCGCGCTGGAGAAGATCATCGACGAGGTGATCGCCGCCAACCCCGACAACGTGGCCCAGTTCAAGGCCGGCAAGGACAAGGCATTCAATGCCCTGGTGGGCCAGGCCATGAAGGCCAGCAAGGGCAAGGCGAACCCGCAGCAGGTCAACGAGATGTTGCGCGCGCGGCTCGCGGCCGCCTGACGCTGGTGGTATAGGGGCCGGGGCTGGCCGATCCCCGGTCAGCGAGATGCCGGCATGCCCTGCTGCGCGGCCCAGAGCTGGCGCAAATGGGCCAGTTCCGCGTCGAAGCGCTGGTGCACCCGGCGCTTTTCGTCCTCCTGCGAGGCGATGAACCGCTGCTGCTGGGCGAGCGACTCCTCCTGCTCGGCGATCTGGCGGCGCAATGCCATGGGGGCCTTGGACGGGTCGCGGCGGTAGAACTCCATCTCGGCGTCGAGTGCCTTGCGCTGGCGCCGCAGTTCGGCCACGCGGGCCTCGGCCACGGACGTCACCTCGTTCACCTGCGCGATGGCCGCCGCGCGCTCGGCATCGTGCGCGGCCTGGTCCGGATAGCGGGCGACCAGCACGCGCTCGCGGCGCCGCTCCTCGGCGGCGCGCGCCCGTTCGTCGGCCTCCTTCCGGCGCTGGGCTTCCAGCGCGGCACGCTCCTGGTCGGACAGGATGGGACCCACGCGCGAGCGCTCCGTGCCGGACGGCCCCAGCACGCGCTGCTCGCGGTCGGAGCACTCGGGGATGGGGCGGTCCGCGGTGAGGCGGCGGCCCTTGGCGTCCACGCAGGTGTAGATGCCGCCGGGCCCGGGCTGCTGCTGCGCCTGGGCCGCGGCACCGCACAGGAAGGCCAGCGCCGCTCCGGCGCCAGCGCGCCAGAGGCTCAGTTGCTTCACCGGAAGGGCTTCCATGCTGTGCAGGTGTCCGTGCTCTCCCGCCGCCCGAAAAGGGCCCGATGCGGCGTGCGAAGTAAGGTCAGGCGCGGTTCAGACGCCGTAGCGCTGGCGGTAGGCCAGCACGCGCTCGTGGTGGGCGCCCATGCCGGAGCCCCCACGGTCCTGCAGATATTGCAATAAATCGGCCAGCTTGGCGATGGTGCACACCTGCATGCCCAGCTGGCTGCGCACGTACTGCACGGCGCTGTGGTCCACGTCCTGGCCGTTCTCGGTGGCCTTTTCCTGGCGGTCGAGGGCAATGGCCATCGCGTGGGGAACGGCCCCGGCGGCCCGGATGAGCGCGATGGATTCGCGCGCGGCGGTGCCGGCGGACATCACGTCATCCACGATGAGGACGCGGCCCTGCAGCGGCGCGCCGACCAGCGTGCCGCCCTCGCCATGGTCCTTGGCCTCCTTGCGGTTGTAGGCGAAGGGGACATTGCGGCCATGGCGGGCCAGTTCCACCGCCACCGTGGCGGCCAGCGGGATGCCCTTGTAGGCGGGCCCGAAGACCATGTCGAATTCGATGCCGCTTGCAGCCAAGGCTTTTGCATAGAATTCCGCGAGCCGGCCCATCTTGGCGCCATCGTCGAAAAGCCCGGCATTGAAGAAGTACGGGCTCATGCGGCCCGCCTTGGTCTTGAATTCGCCGAACCTGAGCACGCCTGCCTCCACGGCGAAATGCACGAATTCCTGGGCGAGGCGGTCCGCCGACGCGCCGTCTCCCGCCATTTCCGTTCCCGCCTGCCGCTGCGCGCCGTCTGCCACCATGGATGCTTCCCTTTTCAAATTGACCAGCCTGAACCTCAACGGCATCCGCTCCGCCGCCTCGAAAGGCGTGGAGGCATGGATTGCCGAGACGCGGCCGGATTGTATTTGCGTGCAGGAGATCAAGGCCCAGTCCGCCGACATGGAAGGCCGTTTCGAGACCCTGGCGGGCCTCAAGGGGCATTTCCACTTCGCGACCAAGAAGGGGTACTCGGGGGTCGGCATCTACACCCGCCACGAGCCCAGCGACGTGCGCGTGGGCTACGGCTCCACCGAATTCGACGCCGAGGGGCGCTACGTGGAAGCCCGCTTCGACACGCCTTCGCGCAAGCTGTCGATCATCAGCGCCTATTTTCCGAGCGGCTCGTCGGGGCCGGAGCGCCAGCTGGCCAAGTTCCGCTTCCTGGCGGAATTCCACGTGCACCTGATGCGCGTGAAGGAAGAGCGCGAGTTCATCCTCTGCGGCGACGTCAACATCGCCCACCAGCAGATCGACTTGAAGAACTGGCGCAGCAACCAGAAGAACAGCGGCTTCCTGCCCGAAGAGCGCGAGTGGATGACAAAGTTGTTGCACACGACCGACCCGGGCGGCGGCCTCGTGGACGTGTACCGCCTGCTGCAGCCCGACACCACCGAGACGGCCTACACCTGGTGGAGCAACCGCGGGCAGGCCTACGCGAACAACGTGGGGTGGCGGCTGGACTACCACCTCGCCACACCGGCCATCGCGGCACTGGCGCGCACCGAGTCCATCTACAAGCAGCAGAAGTTCTCGGACCACGCGCCGATCACGGTCGGCTACGACCTGGCGATCTGACCGGAATCAGAACGAGGCGTTGAGCGCCACGAACAGGCGCCGCCCCTCGTCCACCATCCAGTTGCCGTCGAGCCCGCCCGTGCGGGAGCGCGCGTCCACGGGCACGACCTTGTCCGTCAGGTTGAGCACCGCGAACTTGAGCGACAGGTTGCGATGGAAGGCGTACTGGCCGCCGAAGTCCAGCGTGGTGGAGGCGCCGCGCTCGCGCACACCCAGCGCGGCGTTGCGGAAGGCCGCCCAGTACTGCTTGCCGATGTAGCTGGCCGAGGCGTAGAGCGACAGCTGGCCGGTGGCCGTCCAGTCCACGCGGGCGTTGAGTACGTGGCGGGGGGTCTTGTCGAGCGGGCGGCCTTCCAGCGACGTACCGTTGAAGGCGGGCTCGCCGCCACCCTTGCGGCGCGAGTCGGTGAAGGTGTAGTTGCCCGACACCTTCCAGTCTCGGGCCAGCGTGGTGCCTGCGCCGAGCTCCAGGCCGCGCAGGGTCACGCGGTCGATGTTGTCGTACACGTAGATGTTGCGGCCGACCGAGCGAGGGTCCCGCACGCCCGTGTCGTAGCTGGCCACCTTGTTCTTGAACGCGTTGTGGAAGAAGGTCGCCGAAACGTTGCTGCCGCCCTGGTCGAAGCGCAGGCCGATCTCCTGGGTGAGGCTGGTCTCGGGCTTCAGGCCGCCGTCGCCGCAGAGCGTGCCGGGCGTGGCGCCGCCCGCGCCGCCGGTGGTCATGCAATAGCCGGTGGTGCTCTGGCGGATGGTGGGCGCCTTGAAGCCCTTGGCGATGCCGCCGCGCAGCGTCCAGGCGGGGGCCAGCTGGTAGACGCCGTAGAGGCGCGGGGTCCAGTGGCGGCCGTAGCGGTCGTCGTCGTCCACGCGCGCACCGGCCGTCACGGTGAAGCGGTCGGTCACGAAGAATTCGTCCTCCGCGAAGAGCGCCCAGCCATTGAGCTTCACGCGGTCCACGTTGGCGCCGTAGCCGCCCGGCGCGGCGTCCTGCGCGGCAATGCCGGTCAGTTCGTTGCGCGTGGCCTGGCCGCCCACCTTGAGCACGCTGCGCCCAAGCGGCAGCGTGGCGGTGCCGTCCAGCACCGTGTTGGTCAGCTCGGGCGCCACCGGGTTGCGGCCGCCCGTGCGCCACTGCGTCTGCTGGCCGACCTCCTGGTAGAGCGAAACGGAGGTGGTGCCGAAATCCCA
The DNA here is from genome assembly GCF_042847045.1 of Acidovorax sacchari. Lineage (NCBI taxonomy): Bacteria > Pseudomonadati > Pseudomonadota > Betaproteobacteria > Burkholderiales > Comamonadaceae > Acidovorax > Acidovorax sacchari. The sequence continues at coordinate 408,253 of NZ_AP035783.1, read as the reverse complement.
GCGGCCGTCGTGGGCGATCGCCCAGTGGCGCCGCTCGTGTTCGGTGCGCACCACGGTGGTCGCCGAGGCGGTGGGCGAGAGCGTGCGGCCGGGCGTGCTCTTTTGCGTGAAGCGGCCCTGGCCGGCCTCGAAGGTCCACTCCTGGCCCGCCGAGGGTTTCAGGGTGAACCTGGCCGTCAGTTCCTCGTCGCGGTTGCCGAAGTTGCCGCTGGTGGAGTTGAGCGGGAAGAAGATGTCGTCCTCGCCGCGGTGGCGCGACTTGCCGTAGATCTGCACGCCCAGCACGCCGTCGCGCAGCGGGCCGCCGACCCAGAAGTCCGCCAGCGTGGAGTCGCCCTGGCTGCGGTCTTCCTGCCGGATGCCGCCGACCTCCAGCGTGCCGCTCCACTGCTTCGGTACCTTGCGCGTGATGATGTTGATCACGCCGCCCATCGCGTCCGCCCCGTAGAGCGACGACATCGGCCCGCGCACCACCTCGATGCGCTCGATGGCGGCCAGCGGCGGGATCAGGTTCGACTGCACGCCCGCGGTACCGCGGTTCATGGTCTCGCGCGTGCCCTGCCGGCTGCCGTCCACGAGGATGAGGGTGTATTCGCCGGGCATGCCGCGGATGACGATGTCCTTCTCGTTGGCACTGGCGCCCACCACGCTCACGCCTTCCAGGTCCTTCATCACGTCCTGCAGCGTGGCGTAGGGCCGCTGGTCCAGTTCCTCGCGCGTGATCACCGAAATGCTCGCGGGGGCCTCCTTGACCTGCTGCTCGCGTCCGCTGGCGGTGACGACCACCGTACCGAGCGCAGGCGTGTCGGCGGATGCGCCGGCGGTGTCGGAGGCCTGGGCCTGGGCGCCCGCGGCGGCGCAGGCACCCGCGAGGGCGGCAGCCAGCCAGGGATGGAGCGGCGAAGCGCGGCGGCGGAAGGTCTTGGAAGCAGGAAGAAGGTGCATGGCGCGGCGTTGCGGAGCGATGGTTTCAGGAATGATTCGCATTACTTTCTGAAACGATTCTTCCACGCGCTGCCGGCGCAGTGGTTTGCCGGGACAACAAAGATGTTTGCGCGGGAGCCGGGAACGCGGGGCTGCCAGGCACCGCCCGCCGCGCCCTGATTACCAGACGCGGCTGCGGGCCTGCTTGGGCGAAAGGCCGAAACGGCGCTTGTACGCCGTGGCGAAGTTGGCCGCGCTGGTATAGCCGGCCACCATGGCCGCCTGGCCGACGGAGAGGCCATCGCGCTCCAGGGCCTGGCGGGCGCGCTGCAGCCGGCAGTCGCGCAGGTAGTCGAACACCGTGGTGCCATAGACCGAGCGGAACTGGCGCTGCAGCGTGTTGGCGTTCACCCCGGCGCGGCGCGCGATCTCGTCGAGGGAGAACTGGTCCGCCTCGCCCGAGCCGAGGAAGGCGTGCAGTTCCCGCAGCCGCTGGTGCTCGCGAGGACGCAGGGCGGCGGGCGCGACCGCGGGGGGCGGAGGCGCGGCGGGGTTGCGGTAGAGCGTGCCGAGCGCCTCGCCGATGAGTTCGAGGGCACGGCTTTCCAGGTAGAGGTGCTGCAGCAGCGGTTCGAGCACCGGTGGGCGCACGAGTTGCTCGGCGATCGCCACGGCGCGCGGCGAGGCCTGCCACCGCTGGATGGCGAGGTGGCGGCGGCGGAATTCGCCCAGTTGGCCGCGGGCTTCCTGCGGATCGCTGCCTTCGCCCAGCGCCTGGGCAATCCAGTCCCAGCCCAGGCCCAGGCTCACGCGGCGCGCGTAGGAACCCTGGCGGGCGCGGCGGGTGAAGCGCTCGCGCTCGGCCACCGATACGAGCATGGCACTGGCATGGCCGGCGCGGCCCGTGAGCCGCACGCGCTCGGGGCCGTATGACACGTCCACCGTGCCCTCCAGCAACAGCACGATGCGCAGCCCCTCTTCGATTTCGGACTGCGCGACGAGGTCGCGCTCGTCGCGGGCGTCGTCGGCGTGCAGGTGCAGCCCGGGGCGCAGCTGCCGCATGCGCTGGAAATGCGCGCGCAGCGCCGGCTCGGCGGCGAGCGCGCCGGGCGTGGGCGCGATGGGCTGGACGGCGGGTACGGACGACGGCGGCACGGGGGACAGCGGCGGGAAGGGGCAACGGGAAGAAAGCGGCGCGGCCGCGGAGGCAGGGGCCGGAACGGGGCCGCCGCAAACATCTTCGTTGGCGGGGCAAACACCTCGGACCGCAGTGCATGGGATGCTATCAGGCCGCGATCGATAATACAAATGGTTCTCAATACAACCCCCCGCATTCGCTACGCCACCATGAGACTTCCGTTCCGCCGCTCCGTATGCCGCGCCCTTTGCGGCGCCCTGGCCGCATCCGCCGGCCTGTGGGCCCTGCCCGCGGCCGGGCAGGCACGGCCACCCGCTTCCGCGGACTCCATCGAGGTGACCGACCTCGCAGGGCGCACGGTCCGCCTGCCGGCCCGCGTGGACCGCGTGCTGCTCGGCGAGGGCCGGCTGCTGCCCGCCCTCGCCGTCTTCGACCGCGAGGACCCGACGCGCCGGCTCGTGGGCATGATGGGCGAATTCGAGAAGCTGGATGCGCCCGGCTACGCGCAATGGGCGCGCCGGTTTCCGCATCTCGACCAGGTGCCGCGCGTGGGGCGCACCAGCAGCGGCAGCTTCAGCGACGAGCAGGCGATCGCGCTGCGGCCCCAGGTGGCGATCCTCGGGCTGGCCGGCGGCCATGGCCCGAGCGAGCGGGACCGCGAGACGCTGGCGCGCCTGGAGGCGGCCGGCGTGGCCGCGGTGTTCATCGACTTCCGGCACGACCCGCTGCGCAACACGCCCCGCAGCATGAAGCTGCTGGGCGAGGTGCTGGGCCGGCGCGCCGAAGCCGACGCCTTCGTGAAGGTCTGGAAGGCGCAGCTGGCCGTGGTGACGGACCGGCTGGCGCGCGCGAAACCGGAGGCGCCCACGGTCTTCCTGGAAAACCGCGTGGGCCTGTCCGAGGGCTGCTGCGACACGATGGTGGGCCTCGTCGGCATGCTGCTGGACGCCGCGGGTGGCAGCAACATCGGCAAGGGACTGATCCCCGGGGAGTTCGGCACGCTGAACCCGGAGCTGCTGATCGCCCGGCAGCCGCGCTTCTACATCGGCACCGGCATCGGCTCTGCCGCCACGGCGCGGGACATGCCGCTGCGCATCGTGCTGGGGGCCGACGCCACGCCCGAGGCGGCGCGCGCCTCGCTCGCGCGCGCGGTGCAGCGCCGCGGCATCGCCCAGCTGAAAGCCGTGCAGGAGGGACGTGCCTTCGCCATCTGGCACCACTTCTACAACTCGCCCTTCAACGTGGTCGCGGTACAGGTGTTCGCCAAATGGCTGCACCCCGAGCTGTTCGCAGACGTCGATCCGCGCGAGACCTTCCGCACGCTGACCGAACGCTTCCAGCCGTTCGCGCTGGAAGGCACCTACTGGACGGAACTCGCCCGATGAGCGCGGGCATCCCCTCCACCGGGCGTCGCGGCCTGCTGTGCGCGGGCGCCGACGCGGCGCTCGCCCTCGCGGGCTGCGCGGCCGGGCAGCCCTCCGCCGCCGCCCGCCGGCCGGAAACGGCCCTGCCGCCGCTGGACGGCGCGCCCGCCTTCGCCATGCCGGGCACCCGGCAGATCGACTGGGCCGCGAACGGCCACGTGCACCGCATCTTCGTGGCGGAGCCGATCGCGCCGCCGCCGGCCCAGGGCTACCCCGTCATCTTCGTGCTGGACGGCAACATCCTGTTCCCGATCGTGGCGCAACTGGTGCGCAACCGCGGCGCGCGCAGCGACATGGCCGCGCGTTTCCCGGCGGTGGTCGTGGGACTGGGCTACGCCACGCCCGGCGTGCTGGACACCACGGCCCGCGCCTACGACTACACGCCGCCCCTGCAGGGCGACGATGCCGGGAACGCGGATGTGCCGCTGGTGGATCCGCTCGGGCGCCGCGAGGGCGGTGCCGACGCCTTCCTCGACCTGCTCGACGGGCGCATCCGCCCCTGGATCGCCGGGCGCTTTCCGCTCGACCCGCGGCGGCAGACGCTGTTCGGCCATTCGTACGGCGGCCTGCTGGCGCTGCATGCGCTCTTTACCCGCCCCGCCCTGTTCACGCGCTACTGCGCCGCCAGCCCTTCGGTGTGGTGGCGCGGCGGGCCGCTGACGCGCGAGCGCGATCGCTTCGTCGCCGCGGCCCGGGCCGGCGCGCTGCCGCCCGCCGGCATCGACCTGCTGATGACGGCGGGTGGCCGCGAGGGCACGCCGCCGGTGCCGCCTGCGGACCACGCGCGTGCGGCCATCGTGCGCCAGCGCCAGGCCGGGGGAACGCCGCAGGACTGGGCGCGGCACCTGGAGGGCGTGCCGGGCCTGCGCACGCGCTTCGTGCGGTTCGAGGACGAGGACCACGGCAGCACCATGGCCCCGGCGGCGGTACGCGCCGTCGCGCTGGCACTGCAGGAGGCCGCTGCGTGACCCCTGCCGCCCCTCCGGCGTCGGATGCGCAGGCCGCGGCCGGCACCGCGCTCGCGCGCCGCTACCGGCGCTTCGCCGCGGCGCGCCTGCTGGTGCTCGCGGCCATGGCCGCGGCGCTCGCCCTGGCGTTCGCGGTGGACGTCTCCACCGGTCCCTCCACCTTTCCGCTGGCCGACGTGTGGGCCGGCCTGCTGCGGCCCGGCGCACTGCCCGCAGAGCAGCGCGTGATCCTCTGGGAGGTGCGCCTGCCCTATGCCGCCATGGCCGTGCTCGTGGGCGCGTCGCTGGGGCTGGCGGGTGCGGAGATGCAGACCGTGCTCAACAACCCGCTCGCCAGCCCGTTCACGCTGGGCATCTCGGCGGCCTCGGCCGTGGGAGCGTCCGTCGCCGTGGTCTCGGGCCTGACGCTGGCCGCGTTCGGCGAGAACCTGGCCGTGCCGCTGTGCGCCTTCGCCGCGGCCACCGGCGCCACCCTGCTCATCCAGTTTCTCGCCTGGCGCTTCGGCGCCACGGTGGACACGGTGGTGCTGTTCGGCATCGCGCTACTGTTCACCTTCGAGGCGCTGCTGTGGCTGCTGCAGTTCATCGCCGACAGCAACGCGCTGCAGCAGATCGTGTTCTGGACCATGGGCAGCCTGTCGCGCGCCACCTGGAACAAGATCGGCCTGGTGGGTGCGGTGTTCGCGTTCTGCGGGATCTGGTCGGCGCGCCACGCCTGGTCGCTCACGGCGCTGCGCGCGGGCGAGGAGCAGGCGCGCAGCTTCGGCGTGGCGGTGGAGCGTCTGCGGCTGGTGACGCTGCTGCGCGTGAGCCTGCTGGCAGCCACCGCGCTGTCGTTCGTGGGCACGATCGGCTTCGTCGGCCTGGTCGGGCCGCACATCGCGCGGCTGGTGGTGGGCGAAGACCACCGCTACTACCTGCCCGGCAGCGCGCTCGCGGGCGCGCTGATGCTCGCGGGCGCCTCCATCCTCAGCAAGGCGCTGGTGCCGGGCGTGGTGCTGCCGATCGGCATCATCACCGCGCTGGTGGGCGTGCCGATGTTCATGGCGCTGATCCTCGCGCGCAGGCGGCAGGCATGAGTGCGGCGACCCATGACCGCACAGAGGAAGGCCTCGTGCTGCAGCAGGTGCAGGTGGGCTACCCGGGCCGCACCGTGCTCTCGGACATCGCGCCCGCGCGCGCCGCGCCGGGCACGCTCACTGCCGTGGTGGGCCCGAATGCCGTGGGCAAGTCCACCCTGCTGCGCGCGATCGCGGGCCTGCAGCCCGCGCGCGGCACCGTGCGGCTGGACGGCGCCGACCTGGCACGCCTCGCGCCGCGCGAACGGCTGCGCCGCGTGGGCTACCTGCCGCAGACACTGCCGCAGGCCACCTCGCTGGTGGTGCACGAATCGATGCTGAGCGCCCTGCGCGTGGGCCGCCCGGACCTCGCCGGCGCACGGGCCGATACCGCCCTCGCCCGCGTGCTGGGCGACCTGGGGCTCGACGGCCTGGCGCTGCGGCGGCTGGACGAGCTCTCCGGCGGGCAGCGCCAGATGGTGGGCCTGGCCCAGGTGCTGGTGCGTGCCCCCCGCCTGCTGCTGCTGGACGAGCCCACCAGCGCGCTCGACCTGCGCTGGCAGCTCACGGTGCTGCAGACCGTGCGCGCGCTGGTGGACGGCGGGCAGACGCTCGCGCTCATCGCCGTGCACGACCTCAACCTGGCCCTGCGCTTCTGCGACCGCATCCTGGTGCTGGGCCTGGGCCGCATCCTGGCGGATGGCGTGCCTGCCGACGTGGTCACGCCGCAGTTGCTCCAGCAGGCCTACGGCGTGCGGGCGCGCGTGGAGCGCTGCTCGCTCGGCCATCCCGTCGTGCTCGCCGACGAAGCGCTGGCCCCGGCCGGCGCCGCCGCGAGCGCCTTCCGTTCCCACGACACCACATCTCCATGATCACGCGCCACGGCCGCATGGCCACCGCCGAAGCCAGCCGGTTTCTCACCCGGCTGTGCTATCACTTCCGCCGCAAGATCCCGGTCGAATATGACGCGACGCGGGGGGACGCGCGTTTTCCGTGGGGCGCATGCGTGCTGCGGGCGGACGCCGGGCAACTGTCCTTCGAATGCAGCGCGGACGACGCCGAGGCGCTTTCGCGTGTCCAGCATGCCATCGACTCGCACGTGGAGCTGTTCTCGCGCAAGAGCCCGATGCGGGTGGTGTGGGACGCCCCGGTGCATGCGGATGGGGGCACGAACGCGGACACGGGCAGCAACGCTCGCTTCTGAAGCCCGGGCAACGGCCTCAATCCCAGGCTGGCGCCAGCCCTTCCGGGTTTACCAGGCGGCCGCCGCGGTCCAGCGCGGCGATGCGCTGCTTATGGGTCTCCTCCAGCCGCAACTGCGTGGCGCGCAGGTTGGAGGCCAGATGCTCGCGGCGCGTGGACGAAGGAATCACGGCGAAGCCCGACTGCATCGCCCATGCCAGCGCGACCTGGGCCGGCGTGGCGCTGCATTCCTGCGCGATCGCCTGGATCTCTGCATCCTGCAGCATCTGGCCGTAGCCCAGCGTCATGTAGGAGGTGATGTGGATGCCCTGGCTGCGCGCGAAATCCACCACCGCCCGGTTCTGCAGGTAGGGGTGCAGCTCGATCTGGTTCGTGGCGATCATGTCTGCCCCCACGGCGGCCACCGCCTCGCGCAGGAGCGACACCGTGAAGTTCGACACGCCGATGCGCCGTGCGAGCCCGCGGGCCCGCGCTTCGGCCAGCGCTTCCAGACTTTCGGCCAGCGGCACGGCACCGCCGGGCGAGGGCCAGTGGATCAGCGCCAGATCGACATGGTCCGTGCGCAGCTTTTCGAGGCTTTCCTCCAGGCTGGGAACGAGCCGGCTGGCGGCGAGATGGTCGGTCCAGACCTTGGTGGTGAGGTAGAGGTCGCCCCGGGCCACGCCGCTGGCGGCGACCGCCTGGCCCACCTCGGCCTCGTTGCCGTAGATCTGCGCGGTGTCCACATGGCGGTAGCCGAGGTCGAGGGCATTCGCCACCGAATCGATGGCGGCCTGGCCCTTGAGCCGGAACGTGCCCATGCCGAAAGGCGGCACGGGCGGCTGCGTGGAGAGGGAAGCGGATGCCTGCATGGAAAACTCCTTGTCGGTGAATGAATGAACGAATGAATGGATGGGCCGGCCCCCGCGCCTCAGTGGCCCGCGGCCGCCGGACGCCCCCCGCGCACGGCAGCCCCGCCGCGGGCGTCGAGCACGCCGCTGGCCTGGGTGAGCGCCAGCGCGCCCAGCACCACGACGGCGCCGATCCAGGGCGTGTGCATGAGGCCCAGGTGCGTCACGATCAGTCCCCCGGCCCACGCCGCGCCGGCGATGCCCAGGTTGAACGCGGCGATGTTCAGGCCCGAGGCCACGTCCACGGCCTGCGGCGCGACGCGCTCGGCCTGGCGCACCACGTACAGCTGCAGGCCCGGCACGTTGCCGAAGGCCACCGCGCCCCAGAGCAGCACCGTGCCCACGGCCAGCCAGGGATGCGGCGCGGTGAACTGCAGGAGCAGCAGCACGGCGGCCAGCAGCGCGAAGATGATGCGCAGCGCGGCGATGGGCCCCAGGCGGTCGGCCAGCCGGCCGCCCCAGAGGTTGCCCGCGGCCACCGAGACACCGTACACCAGCATCACCCAGCCCACCGCGCTTTCGCTGAAACCCGACACGCCGGTCAGGATGGGCGCGAGGAAAGTGAACGGGATGAAGGTGCCGCCGTAGCCGATGGCCGTCTTGGCATAGACCAGCAGCAGCCGCGGCTCGGCCAGCACGCGGGCCTGCTGCAGGAGCGAGGCCGGCGGCACGTGCGCGATGCGCCGCGGCACGAAGAGCGCGCTGCCCGCGAAGGCCAGCATGCCGAGCCCCGCCACGGCGAGGAAGGTTTCGCGCCAGCCGAAGTGCTGGCCGATGAAGGTGCCCAGCGGCACGCCGGTGACCAGCGCCACCGTGAGCCCCGCGAACAGCGTGGCGATGGCGCTGGCGGCCTTCTCCCGCGGCACCAGGCCGGTGGCGATGGTCGAGCCGATCGAGAAGAACACGCCGTGCGCGAGCCCGGTGAGCACGCGCGCGGCCACCAGCGTGCCGTAGCCCGGGGCCTGCCAGGCCAGCAGGTTGCCGGCGGTGAACAGCGCCATGAGCGCCAGCAGCAGGGCCTTGCGAGGCAGCCGGCCGGTGAGCGCGGTGAGCACCGGGGCGCCGACGGCCACGCCCAGCGCATACAGGCTGACGAGCAGGCCGGCCGAGGGCAGGCCGATGCCGAGGTCCGCGGCCACGGTGGGCAGCAGCCCGACGATGACGAATTCCGTCGTGCCGATGGCGAAGGCGCCGAGCGTCAGCGCGAACAGGGCAATGGGCATGGGAAGCACTCCTTGGGGCACAGAAAAAGATCGATGCCAGGAGTGTGGGCGCTTCACCTTTGCGGAAAAAGCCCGTGATCGGCAGAATATATTTGCCTCGCAGTCAACAATCCGCCCTCATGAAAACCACCCTGGAAGAACTGCAGGCCTTCGCCGCCGTGGTGGACGCCGGCTCCGTCACCGCCGCCGCCGCGCAGCTGGACCAGACGGCATCGGGCGTCAGCCGGGCTCTGGCACGCCTGGAGAAGAAGCTCGACACGACGCTGCTGCGCCGCACCACGCGCCGCATCGCGCTCACGGAAGAAGGCCACGCCTTCCTCACGCGTGCCCGTGCCATCCTCGCGGCCCTGGACGAGGCGGAAGAGCACATGGCCGCGCGCCGGCACCAGCCCGCGGGACGCCTGCGCGTGAACGCCGCCACGCCGTTCATGCTGCACGTGGTGGCACCGCTGGTGCCGGCCTTCCGCGATGCCTACCCGCAGATCGCCCTGGAACTGGACACCGACGAGCGCAACATCGACCTGCTGGAGCGGCGCACGGATGTCGCCATCCGCATCGGCGCCCTGCGCGACTCCACGCTGCACGCGCGCCCGCTGGGCTCCAGCCGCCTGCGCGTGCTCGCCAGCCCTGCCTACGTGGCCACGCACGGCCGGCCGAAGTCGGCAGCGGCCCTGGCGCAGCACACCCTGCTGGGATTCACCCAGCCCGAGGCGCTCAACCTCTGGCCCCTGCGCGGCCCGCATGGCGACGCCTGGACCGCCACGCCGGACATCGCGGCCTCCAGCGGCGAAACCCTGCGCCAGCTGGCGCTGCAGGGCGCCGGCATCGCCTGCCTGGCGGACTTCATGACCGCGCGGGACCGCGAACGCGGCGACCTCGTGCAACTGCTGGCCCGGGACACGGCCGACGTGCGGCAACCCATCAGCGCGGTGTACTACCGCAACACGCAACTCGCTTCGCGCATCGCCTGCTTCCTCGATTTCCTGGCCGCACGGCTGGCCGGGCCCGGACATTGAGGCGCCCCTGTAGGACCGCGCCGGGTCCTGCGGGCAGGCTTGCGCGAGCGCAAGGCCGCACGGCCCGGCGGCGCTTCAATGGCGCCATGCGCACACAGAACATTCCCTTCCTCCGCCCCGGGATGTACGTACGCTCCCGGAACGGGAACACCCGCATGCTGGTGACCTGCGACAACGGCGACGGCTCCGTCATCTGCTTCTGGTTCTGCGAGGAACGGGACAGGCTGGTGTGGCAGGCGTTCCACTGCTCCGAGCTGAGCGCCGACGCCCGCGAGCAGGCCCGGCCCCTTCGGCGATCACCGCGCCAGATACCGCCAGATCAGCGCCGCCCCCGAACACAGGACGACGGCGCTGACGATGCGCAGGAACTGCGCGCGCGGTAGCGCGAGGGTGACGCGGCGGCCCACCGCGGTGCCCAGGAGCATGGCCGGCGCCAGCACCGCCGCCAGCACGAGGATCGCGCGGTCCGCATAGACGCCCGCGAGCAGGAACAGCACGGCGCGCGTCAGCGTGGACAACCCGATGAGCGTGGACTGGGTCACGCGGAAGCGCGCGGGCTCCGCGATGCGGCCGCCGAGGTAGATGGCGTAGAGGAAGCCGCCACTGCCGAACAGGGCCGAGAACACGCCGCCCACGAGGCCGAACGGCCAGGCCGCGCCCGCGCCGAACGCCGTGCCGGCCTGGTAGCCGCTCAGCGTGTACAGAGCGTAGGCCACCGCGAAGACGCCCAGCGCGAGCAGCAGCGCATCCGGGTGCCCGAGCAGCAGGAGCGCCGCCCCCGCGAGGCTGCCGAGCGCCATCGCCGGCACGATCCGCCGGAGCTCGGCCGTATCGGCGGCCTTGCCGTCGCGCGCGACATTCACGCCCGCGGCGGCGAAATCGAGCAGCGCCAGCAACGGCACGATGGTCGCGACGGGCACGAACTGCGCGAGCACCGGCCCGGCCACCAGCGCGGTGCCGAAACCGGCGATGCCGAAGATGACATAGGCCACCGCCACGCCCAGGCAGACGACGAGCAGGGGCCAGGGTGGCAGCGGCAGGGACAGGGACTGGAAGGCATCCACGGTGCGAAGCTGGGCAGGAAGGAAGAAGCCGCCCAATCTACCGGCGGGGGCCGGTGCGCGCCAATATGGAATGCGGCGTCCACTTATCTCGAAATCAGCTGGGGACGCCGGCCGGGGTCTCGTCCGTGGCGCCGGCCCACGGCGCGGCGCGCAGCCGCTCGGCGAAACGCATCGCCACGGCCGGTGCGTCGTCGCGCCAGAGGGCCATCACGTTGCTGGTGCAGCCGGGCCCTTCCAGGGAGACCGTGCGCACGCCCGGCGGCGCGAGCCGGCCCATCGATGCGGGCACGACGGCGATGCCGAAGCCGGCCTGGACCAGTGCCAGCTGCGCCCATTTGCGTGAACGCACCACGGCCGCGCGTGGCTGGAACCCGTGGTCGCGGCACAGTTCCGCGACCCGGTGGCTGAGGCCGCCGCGCTCCAGGTGCGGAGTGGCCACGAAACACTCCCCGCGCAACTCCGCGAAGCCGACGCCCGCGCGCTGCGCCAGCGCGTGCCCCTCGGGCACCGCGGCCACCAGCGGCTCATCGTAGAGCGGCACGTACTGCACGCCGGCATGGCGGCGCAGGATCGGCGCGCGCGCCAGCCCCACGTCGGCGCGTCCCTCGCTGATGTCGAGCGGCTGGTGTTCGGAGGAGGCCTGCGACACCTCGACGGACACCCCGGGGCAGTCGCGCGCATGCGCGCGCAGCACGGCCAGCAGCGGCGGCGCGAGCGGAACGGAACTGGAGTGCAGGAGCCGCAGCGTGCCTTCGGTGCCGTGCTGCGCATGGACGACCCGCGCAGCAGCCGCTTCCAGCGCGGACAGGATCGCACGGGCATCGGTGTAGAGCGACCGGCCGGCGGCCGTCATCTCGAGGTGGCGCGTCCCGCGCTCGAGCAGCCGGGCCTGCAGGGCGTCCTCCATCTCACGGACCTGCCGGCTCAGCGCCGACTGGGCAATGAAGAGCCGCTCGGCCGCCAGGCTGAAGCTGCCGGCATCCACGATCTCCACGAAATAGCGCAACTGCCGGTGGGTAAGCATGCGGGCATTCTTGCACCCGCCGCGGGCAAGGGCTTAGACTGGCCGGCATGTTCCTGGACTACGACCCCGACGACCTGGACGTGAAGATTTCGGAACTGCTGGTCGCCACCTGCGATTCCGCCGACCCCGCTCTTCCCTCGGCCGTGCCCGCGGTGCTGCGCCTGCTGCGCACGCGGCTGGACATGGACGTGGCCTTCGTGTCGCAGATCGCGGACGGGCGCCGCACGATCCAGGCCGTGGACCATGCCCCGGGCTTCGATCCCCTTCCGGCAGGCACGTCCGACCCGGTCGAGGAAACCTGGTGCCAGCACGTCATCGAGGGACGGCTGCCGGAACGCGTGGAGAACGCTGCCGCCTACGTCAAGGCGGGGAAGGCCCCGAATCCGGGGTATTCCGTGGGCACGCTGCTGAGCACGCCGGTGCGCCTGCCGGGGGGCGGGGTCTATGGCACGCTGTGCTGCTTCAGCAGGGGGGTCCACCCGGAAGCCGACATCGGCCGACTGCGGTACACGGCCGATTTGCTGGCATCGCGGCTCGAGCCTGGTTCCGGAAAGCCGGCTTCCGCCCGCTGAGCAGGCCGGCGCCGTCGGCGCCGCTGCGGCCTACAGGTGGAAATCGCCCCGGGCTTCCGGCTGGTACAGCACTTTCCGCACACGGATGCGGCGCGTGCGGTCCGCGATCCGCCAGCGGAAGGCATCGCCCTCCCGGTAGCCCAGGATCGCCGTGCCCAGGCCCGAGCAGACGGAATGCCTGCCTGCAGCCTCGTCCGCATCCTGCGGATAGACCAGCGCCACTTCCACCGTTTCGTTGTCCACCTCCAGCAGGGCCCTGGAATTCATCGTGACGACGTCCTCCGCCACCTGCCGCGGATCGACGACCGTGGCCCGCTCGATCTCGTGCTCCAGCTCGAAGATCTCCGGGTCCTGGTGGAACGCGACAAGCTCCCGGAGCCGGGCTTCGTCGATCTCGGTGACGTGGATGGCCGGAGTGCCAGCCGCGGGGCATTCGCGCAGGAGCCGGAGATAGCGGTCCGCGCCCATGGCCAGGGACGTCACCGAAGGCCCTTCGCTGTGCAGCGCGAATCCGCTGCGCAGGAAAGCGTTCAGCGACCGCGCGTTGTCCGGATGGATTTTGGCGATGAGCCTTTCGGCACGCATGTCGAAGAAAGCGAGCTTCATGCCTTCGCGGATCGCGCTGGCCCCCAGCCGGCGCCCCCAGTTGGCACGGTCGCCGATGGCCAGAACCATCTCGCAGTCCGGTCCGTCCTTGACCAGGCGGACGAAGCCCACGGGCATGTCGTGCCGGTCGCAGGCCATGAAGAACCGGCCGCCCTGGTTGAACAGATGCGTGAGCACCGGCAGCTGCACCCGGCCGACCACCTGCCCGATGGACCGGGAGACATCGCGCGCATCGCTCAGGTAGCGGGTCACGCCCTCGTCTTCCAGCCAGTCCATCAGCAAGAGCGCGTGGGCCCGGGTGATCTCCGGGCACAGGGAAATGAAAGGCTTGTTCATCTTCACCCCATCGGGTTGCGAGAATGAATGAAAGCCTTCCATGGCCCCGGGCCATGGCGGTTCTTTCGGGGAAGCGGGATTCTAGGGCGCTGTAGGGGCGATGGCCAGGCGGCGCCACGGTAAGCCGGCACCGGCGTGAAGCTGTACATAGACTGCGCCATCGCGAGGAACAGCCCGTAGCTCAGCCCCGGGTTCTCCACCATGCCGGCGGCGCGCTGGCTCAGCCGGCTGTGGCTTTCCGTGGCCGCGAACCAGCTCCAGATCACGGCCGTGAGCAGGTCGCCGCTCAGGCGCTCGCCCGTCAGGCCTTCCACGCTGCCGGCCTGCAGCAGCCCCTTGGCCTGTTCCAGACGGTCCTTCAACGCATCCAGTTGCCGCGCGCTGATGCCGATGGCCGTGGCCTGGCCTGCCACGTGGCTCGCGCCCGAATTCAATTCGGCGGCTATCAATCAAGTGGTAGGTACTATTTTTTAATTAAATAAAGCATAAAAACGAACAGAATCATTGAAATTAAAAATAAAATGTAATCTATTTTCTTCGCTAGCCCAAGGCGCCTTTTCTGACCCAACCCTAGAGACGTATAGCCAACAAAAAATATAACAATGAATGCAAAAATATAGTACATCATTTAAAGCAACTAGGGCGATCGGTTGACGGAAGTTCCATTCCGGCCACTAATCCAGGGATACTATATACAGCCAGCATTACTCCAGCGGCGCCTTGTGCAACCGCTGCAGCAGAAACAGTGGGAATAAAAGCTGCAAGCATTGCGGCTGCTATGCCCCATACCGCGCCTCCTGCACCAAATCCTCCGTTGTAACAAGCCAGTTGCTCATCACTCATACCTCTAGTCGCGAGCTCCAGCACAATAAGGTGAATGGCAAAAAATACTGCTGCCAATATTAATGACGCCAAAACTCCACCAACAACACCTAATGTCCCAATGGAAGTCCCTGCTACGGTAACCAATATAGCCACCGTCGCAGCAAAAGAAACTCCATGGGCGAAGCCCCCCAACCAAGCTCCTTGGCTTCCTCCTTCAATCGTGTAAGCCCCCGCCCCGTCCCCTCTTCAATCACCGTAAACCCCGCCCCCACCCACCCGCTCTGCGCAATCGGCGCCTCGTGGATGGTCACCTCCTTGCCCTCGTCCAGCGCTGCCTGCACCTTCGCCCGCGTGCTTGGGCTGTGCGCCACCAGCGCCGTGTTCACGATGTTGGGCTGGTTCGCATAGACCTGCGGCGTGATCGTGTAGATCTTCTGGCCCTGCTGCGCGGCCAGCCCCAGCGCCTTCACCGCGCTGATGCCCTGGGGACATTCCGGCAGCCCGGCCACCGGATTGGCGCTCCCTGCCAGGTTGCATTTCGCCGGATCGCTGAAGAACCGCTCCGGCACCGCGTGCTCCAGCGCGCTCATGTATTGCCCACGCATCCGGTTGTACGCCACCCACTGGGCCTTGTCGTTGCTCCGCGACCAGGCCAGGTTGCGCATGTGCCCGATGTCGATGTTCACGCCGGGGAACTCCACCCGCCGCACCACGCCCCAGCTGTACACCGGCTGCGCCACCGCGTGGAACAGACCGTAGCTCAGCCCCGGGTTCTCTACACATGCCTGCTGTGTGCTGAATTAGCTAGAGCGGCTCGCCATTATTTCTCTTTGCATTTCTGGATGGCTTAATTAGTTTTTTAAAAGCTGACCACGCAACCACTACAGAAATCACCATTACCAAGAAATCCCAAGGCTGAGCCAAATATTTCCAAGCAAAATAGTTTACCAACAACGACAAGCAAAAAATCAAAGCGAAAAACACCTTCACAGCAACTCCTTCATATACCGCAAACCCTTCCAACAGAGAACAACCCCAGCAGCCCACCAAGAACCCTCTGAATATTTGAGTTAAGGAAAAATTGCGTAAAAAATCCTGCCCCTTTGCCAGCCGCTGCCAAACCTAAAGCTGCGACATTCGCCACGAGTGTTCCTACAGTCAAACCGTACCCCCATCGACACCAACTGCTATCAATAGCTCCGATTAGAGAAAGACCAGTAACAGCAAGACCAAGGGTAAGAACTAATCCGACAGCTATAGTCGCAACCGCAGCGCCTCCCAATGCACCGGCACTAAATATAGCCACCACTGTCAATCCGAGCATTATCAAAGCGCTGAATATAAATATCCCTCCATTACTGCCCCCTTCAATCGTGTAAGCCCCCGCCCCCGTCCCCTCTTCAATCACCGTAAACCCCGCCCCCACCCACCCGCTCTGCGCAATCGGCGCCTCGTGGATGGTCACCTCCTTGCCCTCGTCCAGCGCTGCCTGCACCTTCGCCCGCGTGCTTGGGCTGTGCGCCACCAGCGCCGTGTTCACGATGTTGGGCTGGTTCGCATAGACCTGCGGCGTGATCGTGTAGATCTTCTGGCCCTGCTGCGCGGCCAGCCCCAGCGCCTTCACCGCGCTGATGCCCTGGGGACATTCCGGCAGCCCGGCCACCGGATTGGCGCTCCCTGCCAGGTTGCATTTCGCCGGATCGCTGAAGAACCGCTCCGGCACCGCGTGCTCCAGCGCGCTCATGTATTGCCCACGCATCCGGTTGTACGCCACCCACTGGGCCTTGTCGTTGCTCCGCGACCAGGCCAGGTTGCGCATGTGCCCGATGTCGATGTTCACGCCGGGGAACTCCACCCGCCGCACCACGCCCCAGCTGTACACCGGCTGCGCCACCGCGTGGAACAGCCCGTAGCTCAGCCCCGGGTTCTCCACCATGCCGGCGGCGCGCTGGCTCAGCCGGCTGTGGCTTTCCGTGGCCGCGAACCAGCTCCAGATCACGGCGGTGAGCAGGTCGCCGCTCAGGCGCTCGCCCGTCAGGCCTTCCACACTGCCGGCCTGCAGCAGCCCCTTGGCCTGTTCCAGCCGGCCCTTCAAGGCATCCAGTTGCCGCGCGCTGATGCCGCCGGCGCTGATGCCAATGGCCGTGGCCTGGCCCGCCACGTGGCTCGCGTCCGGGCTCAGGTCCCATTGCGTCGGGTCGTACAACTGGGTGAAGCCACCGTGGCCCTGCAGGTCGGTGCCCATCGTGACCACGCTGGTGCTTTGGGCCACCACCTGCCCTTCAAGACTGATCTGGGGTTTGAGCCGGATCAGGTACCCCGGCAGGCTGGTGGGGAGTTCGCTGGGCTGGATGGGGCTGCCGTCCGCATGCGGCTTGGGCAGGTAGCTGGCGATGAGGTCGGTGGTCGCCTGGTCCGCGGGCACATAGCTCAGGGTCAGGCGTTTTCCCGCCAGGCGGCTCGTGGGTGCCGAGTAGCTCAGCAACTCGTTGCCCCAGCCATCGCTGAGCTGGTAGCTGAACCGGTGCTGCAGCCCGGCAGGAACCGTGGCGCTCTGCTGGCCGGCCTGGATCAGGACCAGCGGCGTGACGCCGCCCAGCACGCTGTGCACCGTCTGCGGAATGATCTTCCTGCCGATGACGTCGCCCACGGTGGCGTCGGGCTTCCGGGTGTCGATGTAGGCCTTGAGGCGGTTCTGGTACGCGGTGAGCTGGCTCTGGATGGCCGCTTGGTTCAGGTTCTGCACCCAGCCTTCCTGTTCATTGACGGTGGCCCCGCTTCGGGCAGCGTTCAGCAGTGCCTGCGCATCCAGGGGCACGGCGGCCTGCAGGTCCATGCCTGCCACATGGTCGTACTGCTTGAAGCTCGCATCCAGCGGCACCCAGGCATTGAGGCCGGCGTTGGGGTTCGGATGCTGCGTGGCGGTGGCGTTGCGGCTCCCGCGCCCGGGCGCCCAGTTCACATATGCCTGCACCCAGGCATGCTCCATGCGAATGCTTTGGATGCCGCCGCCTTGGACAAGGCCCCGGGCCGCGATACCGCCCAGGTTCATCAATTGCAGGGCCGCCTGTGCGTTCGCCGCGCCACCCATCCAGTTCATCGCCTGCGCGGCAGAAATCTCCACCGTGCCGAACTGGTAGCGTGCCGGAATGCCGGCCGCGCGCAGCAGCGCGATCTGCAGGCCTGCGATGTCGATTGCGTTGCCGCGCTGCTTGTCCAGCGTGTCCTGCGCGCTCTGGATCGCCCCCCAGGTGGGCACCCATTCGATGGTGTTGCGCACCCAGTTCTGGATGGCGACGGGGTTGTTGCCCAGTTCCTGCGCCTTGGCGCGGATGGCGGCCGTGAAGGTGACTTCCGCCGTTTCCGCCAGGTCCTCGGGCGTGGGTGCCTGCCCGGGCTCGGGCGGGATCGTGAACTGCAGGCCGAGGCTGTTGCCCCCCCCTGCCTGGGCGAGCTTCACCTGCTGCTTGCCGTGCAGGTTCTCGAACCAGGCCAGCTTGCTCTCGGCGGGCGCGCGCGGGTTGGGCTGCGGCGTCCGCCAGGGGAGCTTGCCGGCATCGACGGGTGCACTGGTGCGGGCAGCAGGATACCGCTCGAAGTAGGCATCCAGTGCTGCCAGGGCGGCCGCGCCCGGTGCCTGGCGCCACGCCTGGATCAGGCCGCGCAGTTCGCCTGCACGCCTGTCCAGCTCCGCCTGGGCCTCGTCGTGGCGGGCCAGGATTTCCGCGCCCACGCCCTGCGCCTGGAGCTGCTGGCGCATGGACGCGAAATCGGCCAGCACGGCGTCGGTGTCGGCATCGATCGCATTCAGCAGGGCGGTGATCTGCGCCTGCTCTGCTTCGCTGGCCGCTCCCGTATCCGGCCCGGCCTTTGTCGCATACGGAGTGGATCCGCTGCGTCCGGTTGCGCGGGCAGAGGGCTGCTCGATGCGTGCCTTGATTCCCCTGAGCAGTTCGTGCACGCGGGTGAGGTTGCGGCTGGTGCGGTCGGTCGCGATCGCACCGGGCGGCTGCGCCACACGCGCCTGCTCCAGCCGGGCCGACTCCATGCGTTGCTGCCACTGCGCCAGGCGCTGCATCTGCTGCTGCGCTGCGGGCGGGACGGCAGGTGTGCCGTCCTGGGCCAGTGCGCTCAGGGGCTGCAGGGCCAGTGCCAAGTGGGCCGCCATCACAGTGCGGGCTACCGGGCGCAGCCAGGGGTGCCATGCGATCCGGGTGTTGGGGGAGGCGCTCATGCTCGGGGTTGCGTGGCTCATGGTTGGCTTTGGAAAGGCGCGCGCGCGGGCAGGCGGCGGCGCGTGCAGCAATGTGCGATGGCAGGCATCAGGAGAAGCAGCGCGAGCAGCCATCGCCCGTCGAGGGGCACGGGCCGGAGCTCGACAGGCGGTTGCGCGGTCGCGGCGATGAGCGTCACGGTGGCCTGCGCCAGGGGTTGCTCGGTCCCCGCGATCTCGATGGTGGCCGCCACTGGCAGCACGCTGCCCGCGGTTCCTGAAGAGACCCAGTTCCAGCTGTACTGGCCGCCCGTTCCCGCAGGCAGTTGCACGCCGGTCTGGGTGAAGACAGCGAGGGGCGTGCCCGTGCCGGGGTCCAGCACGCGCACGCGCACCGTCGCGCCCGCAATGGCCGAAGTACCGTTATTGGCCACGCTCAGCTGCAGTGCGGACGCGGCACCCACGGTCACGGTGGCAGGCGCGGCGCCGAGCTGCCCCGTGACGCCCGTGCTGCCCTGCAACGCGTCCAGCATCACGAAAGTGGCGGTGCTGGAGGCCAGTTCGACATCGGAGGTATCGGCACGGGCGCTCGACTTGACGGCCAGCGCCAACCGGGTCGCGCCCTGGTAGCTGGCGGGGCCGAAGAGCCTGATGCGCACCTGGTAGGTGCCCGGCACCAGGCTGCCGGCAGGGAGGTAGTAGCCATACTTGCGTTGGCTGCGCGGGACGGCCTGGGCGATGTCTTCGGTGTGCGTGAGCACGACTTGTCCGCCGGGCGCGATGACCTGCGTCACGGCGCGCAGGTTTTCCTGCAGGAGGTTGGCGCTGAGGTTGGCGATCCGCGAGTCGATGAAAACGGGGTGCGCCGTGCTGTACCGGCTGCGGTCCGTGCTGGTGCGTGCGCTGTTCAGGCTGTTGTCCACAGCGCCCGTGCCGGTACCTGCCCTCACGGCGAAAGGCGCGCTGGCCGTGCCATACACGAGGCCTTGCGGCGTGACGAGTTCCGCCCGGACCTGGTAGTTGCCCGCGAGCACCGCGGCGGCCGACCAGGGGGCCTGCACCTGGCCGCTGGAGGCCGGTTGCAGCAGGGCGGCAGCGCCCAGCGGCAGGATGTCCACAGACTGGCCTGCAGCATCCAGCACCGTGAAACGAACGAGTGCGCTGCGGCCGAAGCTCCCTGCGTTGCGCACCGTGGCGGTGAAGCTGGCGGTATCGGCTTCCGAGTAAAGCGGCTTGTCCGTGGCCACCGTGATGAGCAGGTGGGTGGCGATGGCGCCCAGGTCGGCCGCGGCCACGTTGTTTCCACGGTCGAAATCCGCGAGGGTGTGGCGGCCCGTTCCGTCGTCGTCGGCGACGATCCACACGGTACCCGTGGGGCTGAGCTGGGCCAGCGGCCGGGCCAGGATGATCGCCAGGTCTTCGTATGCGCCCGTGGGCAGCACGCCCTGCGTGACGCCCTGCGCCACCAGGGCCTGCACTGCAGGCTGGCCCAGTGCAGGGTCGGTGTTGTAGATGGCCACCGGCGTGCCCGCGGGCACTTGGTAGGAGCCGGCATTGCCCACGCGCACGACGATCTGCGAGGCCGTCTGCGCCCCACCGTCCACCACGCGCACGTAGCTGGCCGTGATGTCCGCGATGGCACGGGGATCGGCATCCATGCGCCGGTTCAGCCGGAAGGTGTTGTGGTTCTTCCAGCTCGGCTCAGGGTCGCGCGGAACACTCAGGTCGTCGTTGATGTTGTTGATGCTGTATGCATGCTGGTTCCAGACGCTGCGCGTGGGCACCCAGGCGTTGTTGACGTCCTCGAAAGCCCGCACGCCATGGAAACGCTCCGTCGCATTGATGAGCCAGCCGAAGTCGTTGGACACCACCAGCACGTCGGAATGCCCGTCGGCATCCACATCGACCACCAACGGATATTCGAGTGTCGTGTCCGACGTATTGGGCTGCTCCCAGAGCACTTCGCCTGTCGGCCCCTTGAAGACCCGCAGCTTGATTTCATCGGAGTAGAGCACTTCGGCCACCCCGTCGCCATCGAAGTCGAAAACGGTCGAACCCGTGATCTGCGAAGACCAGTCCTGTGACGGCTTGCTCCACAGCAGCGACCCGTCTCCCCGGAACACCGAGTACGCATTGGAGCCCGCGACCCCGATGTCCGGGATGCCGTCGCCATCCATGTCGGCAATGGTGGGCGGCCCGCCCGTGCCCCCGCCGGGCAGGGCGGTTGTCCACAGCACCTGTCCGTCCGCACCGATGCGCGAGAGCTGGCCCGAATGGACGATGGCAATCGAGGGCTGCCGGCCTGCATCGAAGGAGGCGACAGCGGTGTACCCATCCATCGGAGCCTGCCACACCAGCGATCCATCGGCGGAATAGAGCGAGCCTCCGAAAATCACATTGGCATTGCCTCGCCCTTCGATGTCGGCCGCGACGGGGATCGAGAAGCCGCCGTTTCTTTCATACGAAGTGCCGACATAGGGCCCGTTGGCGCGCCACTTGGTGGTGCCGTCGAAGTTCAGGACGGTGAGGCCGAAAATGATCTCCGGCTTTCCATCGCGGTCGATGTCCGCCACGTACGGAGCGCCCCACGGTGGACTGCCCGAGCTGGCGACCGTCACATCGGACACCCACCACCGCTCGCCGGTGTTGCGGAAGGCCACGACGCGGTAGTCCCGGGTGATGGCGATGATCTCCGGCGTTCCGTCGCCGTCCAGGTCCGCGAGGGCCAGATTGGCGATCGCCGAGATGGAGTCGTCCCGGATGGACAACAGGTGGGCGCCCGTCCTGCCATCGACGACACGGATCGTGGCCACGTTGTTGTATCCCTGCGAGGCGGTGAACGACGTGAACGCCACCACAGGCATATCGTCCACGCTCAAGCGCCCGTCGCCGTTGGTATCGATGATCCGCCCGACGACGGGCGCCATCATCACCTGGTTGTAGTCGGGGTACGGCGAATTGCTGCCATCCCAGTGCCACTTGAGCTTGGGCGAGAACGCTGCGGTGGCCGGAGTGAACAGCACATCCTGCGCACTGGAGCGCACGTTGTTGGACTTGTTGCTCTCGGGGATCGCACCTGCCGGATCGACGATCACGTGGATTGGCGCATCCCGGAAGGGCAGCATGCCCGCGACCACGATCTCCAATGCCTGTGACTGCCCTGACGCCAACGCTGCAGCCATCGTTGCCTGGCCGAGCACGGCATCCGTGCCGGCGTCGTAGGCACCGTTGCCGTCCACGTCCAGGAAAGCGAGCACCGGTATGTTTCCCGGGGCAGGCTGCGTGCCTGCATTCCGTATCTGCACCTGGAGCGCACCGAGCACGCGCAGCGTTTGCGGGTCGGTCTGCAGGGTGTGCCGTTTGACGGCCTGCACCTGCAGGTCCATGGCAAGTTCATCAGTCTGCGGCGGGCGCAGGCGCAACTGTCCCAGGTCGCTGTTCAGGGCAGGCTGCAGCAGGTAGCTGGCCGTGGTACCTGCGTAGCCCGTGGCCGTGACCGTGAGCTGCACGCTGGCTCCATCCAGGCCACCGATCGCGAAGCGGCCGTCCGGCTGGCTGGCCGTGTTACGCACGATGCCCGTGCTGGTCGTGGCGGACAGCTGCGCCGCGGCAATCGGCCGGTTGTCGCGAACGTCCAGGACGATGCCGCTCACGCTGGCGCTGTTCGCGTCCGGCGGGCTCTGGCTACCTGGATAGAGCCTGGGGGCGTATTGAACCGCCGTGTTGCTCAGTGCACTGCAGGCGAGCCGGGTGTTGGCCTCGGCAGAACCGTATCCTGCCTGGCTGACGGTGATGCGCGTATCGCCGGACACGAGGCCAGTCAATGCGTAGGCTCCGTCGGCACCCGTGAGCACGGCGCCCGTATTGGCCCCGCTCAGCGAGACGGAGGCAACTGCAATCGGCGATGCATCGGCGGCGCTGGTGACTCGGCCCAGGATGCGGCAATCGGTCGCTCCTCCCGGGCCTCCGGATTGGCCCGGCACCAATGCGGGCGAGAAATCCAGGGTTTGTCCTGCCAGGACGTCTGCCTGCCCTGAAGCGTCGTGGTAGCCGGCCTTGCGGGCCAGCACGCTGACGGTGCCGGGGGCCACGCCGCCGATGAGATAACGGCCTGTGGCATCGGTGACGGCGCTCAGCGATTGCGCGGCCACCGTGACGGCCACCGCGCTCAGGGGTAATCCGGTGGCACTGTCCCTGACGGTGCCGCTGAGGACGGCGGTGGCGCTGTTGCCCGGCACCAGCATCTGCAGGATGCCCAGGTCCGTCACGAGGCCTGCACGCAGGGTGGCCGACATCTGTACCGTGCTGTAGCCGGCATTGCTCGCGGTGAGGGTATAGGCACCCGGAGCCAGTCCGCTCAGGTAGATCCGGCCCGACGCATCGCTCGATCCCTGGATGCCGCTGCCTCCCGGGCCGGCGAGCTGCACCGCGGGGATGGGACTGCCGTTGCGGGCGTCCACGAACTGCACGCGCAATGCGGCCTGGGCAGGATGGATGGCCGGGCGCTCAGCCAGCGCCAACGCGCGCAGGGCCAGAGCCGTGGCCCAGGGATCACCATTGCCCCATGCGCCGCTGGCGCCTTGCGCGGCCAGCAGCCACGCCTTGACGGACGCCCCCAGGTTCGGTGCAGCGCCGCTGTATGGATGCACGGCTTCATAGACGAGCGCGGTGACTCCGGCATCGGACTGCCAATTCCCGGCCGGGTCGGCCTGGGCCAGCAGGTAACCCGCTGCCTTGTCGGCGATGGCCACGGCAACCGCTGAGCGCTGGCGGTGGGCCTGCAGGCCGCGCAAAACGATGGCCGTGCCCAGCAGATCGGCATGTCCCCCCACAGTGAAGCTGCCGTTGGCGGCTTGTTGCTGCTGCAGCCAGGCCAGGGTGGGCTCAGCCTGGATGGCGCTCCATTGGGTGGCCATTGCTTGCAAGGCCCAGCCGGTATCCAGCGGGCTGGGCCCGCTGAGATCGGCGAAAGTGGAAAAACCACCGGAATCCGCCCGCCGGCTTTGAAGCTCGGAAGTGCGAGAAATCTGGTTTTGTTGCTGCTGCAGCCATTGCGTGCACGCCAGCACCTCGGTCGCTGTCTCGGCCAGGGGCGCCGCATCCAGGGCAGCGGTCAACGCGACAGCCCGGGCCGGATCCGAAAACTCCAGCAGCGTGCGGGCCGCTTCGCATTGGCTCTGGGAAGCCGTTGCGGAACTGGAGACGCTCGTCCACGGCCCCGCCGCCTGCACCTGCCTCTGAAGCCATGCAAGTCCACTGGATGTATCCGCCCAAACCAGGGCGGGACATACAGACAGCAAAGCAAAGCACAACCAGCGCCGCGCGGCTTTTGCCACGCAACCCATTCCCGGCACACGCATTATTGAGACCCTCGACCCCGATGCGCGTGCAAAGCGTTGCTTAACCGGCGGATGCCGATTACCTCCCTTAACAGCGGATGCAGAGTTGTTGCAATTATTTTCGGTGCGGATACTAACCAAAATAATTACGCTACTTGTGACAATTTGCACAACCTCGCTGACCGAAAACAAATTCCACACAAACTCTTGCAAAGCCTTTTTGAAGCTGATAGCTGCAAAATCTTTCTCATCCATGCTCCACTACCACACCCACCCCGTCACCGCCTTCCAGCAGAACTGCTCGCTCGTCTGGTGCGACGGCGCGCAAGCGGCCGCCGTGATCGATCCCGGCGGCGACCTCGACCAGGTGCTCGCGGAGGTGGGGCGCCGCGGACTGCGGCTGGAGCAGATCTGGCTCACGCACGCCCATATCGACCATGCCGGCGGCGCGGGCGAACTGGCCGAGCGGCTCTCGCTGCCGATCACGGGCCCCCACCCGGGCGACCAGTTCTGGATCGACGGGCTGCCGCAGCAGAGCGCGATGTTCGGTTTCCCGCCCGCCCGGCCCTTCACGCCCACGCGCTGGCTGCACGACGGCGACACGGTGCAGATCGGCAACGAGACGCTGCACGTCCGCCACTGCCCCGGCCACACGCCTGGCCACGTGGTGTTCCATGCGCCGCAGATCCAGCGCTGCTTCGTGGGCGACGTGCTGTTCGCCGGCAGCATCGGCCGCACGGACTTCCCCCAGGGCAACCACCAGGACCTGATCGACAGCATCGTGCAGCGCCTGTGGCCCATGGGCGACGAGACGGTGTTCATTCCCGGACACGGGCCGGAGAGCACCTTCGGGCGCGAACGGCGCAGCAACCCCTACGTGGGCGGCACCTGAGCGGCCCTCCACGGCCGGGTATCCACCCGGCCTTGATGCCGGTCAACGCCCCGAGAGCGGGGTACGGGCATTCTTCCAGGCAGGCCTGACGGCACCGCGCAATCGGTCGTTTCCGATCGATGGCGGGCCACGGCCTCACCGTGAAAGAAAAGCCTCCGCCATGACGACATCGCCCGTCCCCCCGCCCTCCCCCGCCGCTCCGATCACTTCGCAGCCCGAGCCCGATTCCCGCCGCAAGCTCGGCTACCTGCTGCTCGCCCTGGGCCTGTATGCCCTGGTGCTGGCTCTGCCCGCTCCCGCCGGCCTTTCGCCCTCGGGCCAGGTCGCCCTGGCGCTGCTGGTGCTGGTCGTCACGCTGTGGATCAGCGAATGCGTCTCGCCCGCCAACAGCGCGGTGCTGCTCACCGGCATGGCGGTGGTGGGGCTGATGGGCAAGTCCCTCACGCCGGGCGCCAAACCCATGGGCTCGGCCGATGCGCTCACCGTGATGCTGGGCGGCTTCTCGTCCACGGCCGTGCTGCTGGTGGCCGCCGCGCTGTTCCTGGCCGTGGCGCTCAAGCACACCGGGCTGGACCGCCGCGTGGCCCTGCTGGTGATGAGCCGCGTGGGCATTTCGCCGGCACGGCTCACGCTGGGCGCGATGCTGGTGGGCTTCGTGCTGGCATTGTTCATTCCCTCGGCCACGGCGCGCGTGGGCGCGGTGATACCGATCATGGTCGGAATCACCGCGGCACTCGGCCTGCCCGTGGGCAGCAGCCTGGGCGCCACGCTGATGATCGTGACGGCGCAGGCCTGCTCGATCTTCAACATCGCGGTGAAGACGGGCGCGGCGCAGAACCTCATCAGCCTGAACTTCATGCAGGGCGCCTTCGGCCACGGCGTGACCTGGGGACAGTGGTTCCTGGCCGCCCTGCCCTTCACCATCGGCATGTCCGTCGTGCTGTTCTTCGTGTCCCTGTGGCTGCTGCGCCCCGAGGTGCCCGATTCCGAAGACGCCGCAGGCAACCTGCGCGAGCAACTGCGCGCGCTGGGGCCCGTCAGCGCCCCGGAGAAGCGCCTGATCGCGGTGGCGCTGCTGCTGCTCGTGCTCTGGTCCACGGAAGGCACGCTGCACCCGTTCGACACGACCACCACGACGCAACTCGGCATCGCGCTGCTGCTCATGCCGCGCATCGGCGTGATGCACTGGGCACAGGCAGAAAAGCTCGTGCCCTGGGGCACGGTGGTGCTGTTCGCGGCCTCGATCTCGCTCGGCACGCTGCTGCAGCGCACCGGGGCGGCCGGCTGGCTGGCCCAGCAGACGCTGGGCCAGCTGGGGCTCGCGGCCCTGCCGGTGGTGTCGGTGATCGGCGCGCTGGCGGTGTTCAGCATCGTGCTGCACCTGGGCTTCGCCTCCGCCACGGGCCTGGCCAGCACGCTGATCCCGATCTTCATCGCCTTCGTGCAGACACTGCCGGTCTCGAAGGAGACGGCATTCGGCATCGTGCTCGTGCAGAGCTTCGTGGTGTCGTTCGGCTTCATCCTGCCGACGAACGCTCCGCAGAACATGCTGTGCTACGGCACGGGCGCGTTCGGCACGCTGCAGTTCGCCAAGGTCGGGCTGGTGGTGACGCTGGCGGGCCTGGCGCTCATCCTGCTGCTGTCGGCCACGCTGTGGCCGTGGATGGGCGTGCTCTGACGCTGCGCAGGTGGCGCGGGCTCAGCCGCGCCGCGCCGCCTGGTAGAGGCCCTGTACGCGCGGCACGTTCTGCTCCAGTTCGCGGATGCGGTCCGGCCCGCTCGGGTGCGTGGACAGGAAGGCGAGCCCGCCCTGGCTGCCCGTGGCTTCGCCCATCTTGCGCCAGAGCGTGACGGCGGATTCGGGGTTGTAGCCGCCGCGGGCGGCCATCTCCAGGCCGACGAGGTCGGCCTCCGTCTCGTCGCTGCGGCTGAACTTGAGCGAAATCAGCTGCGTGCCGATGTTCGCGGCCGCGTTGCCCAGGTCGCCCAGGCCCAGCAGCTGCGCGCCGAGCGACAGGCCCATGCTCGTGGCCTGTGTCTTGGCCAGGCGGGCGCGCGCGTGCTCGCGCAGCGCATGCGCCATCTCGTGGCCCATGACCATGGCGGCTTCGTCGTCGGTGAGCTTGAGCTGGTCCAGGATGCCGGTGTAGAAGGCGATCTTGCCGCCCGGCATGCAGAAGGCGTTGATCTGCTTGCTGCCGATCAGGTTCACTTCCCACTTCCACTGCCGCGCACGGTCGTTCCACTGCGCGGAGAAGGGGATGAGGCGCTGGCCGATGCCGCGCAGGCGCACCAGCTGCGGGTGCGTATCGCCGGCGAGGGCGCGCTGGGCCTTGGCCTTGGCGAGCATCTGGTCGTACTGCTGGTCGGCGGCGGCCTCCAGCTGCTCGGCCGGCACGAGGCGCCGCATCTGCGAGGCGGAGCCCACGTCCACCTGGGCCAGCGCCGGGGCTGCCACCGCCGCGCCGGCCGCGAGCAGGAAACCCCGCCGCGCATTCCAGGGCCCGGTGCGCAGGGCGGTGCAGAAGCGGCAGCCGGTATCGGAATGCGGCATGGCCGCCGGAGACCCATCGACGGCCGGGAAAGGGGAAGTCGGGTGATCGTTCGGCATGATGGGGCGAGTCTAGTGCGGCATGCCGCAGCGCGGCTGTAGGCCGCCCGCGCAAATGTCCATGCAGCCGAAGCGGCGTTCCGGAGGCGGCGCGCCTTCACCCGGCAGCGGCCCCCTTGCGGCTGCGGACCTCCGACCAGACCACGATCAGCAGCCCGCCCAGCACGCCCGCCAGTCCCCACACGGCCATGGCGGACGGCGACTCCCCCACCACGGCCACGGCCAGGGCGAACGCGGTGACCGGCTCGGCCAGCGCGAGGGTGACGCCGGTCGCGCCACTGATGTGCCGCAGCGCGTGCGTGAACAGCAGGTAGGCCAGGCCGGTGGCCACCAGGCCCAGGTACAGCACCACGCCCCAGGTGCGCGCCGACACCGCGAGCGGCCCGGCGATGGCGAAGGCGGCCGGCAGGGAGAGCAGCGCGGCCGAGCCGAACACCGCCAGGTTGACCGCCCCTGGCGCGGCGCGGGCCACCAGCCGCTGGTTGACGAGCGCATAGGCAGCGTACGACAGGCCCGCCAGCAGGCACAGCGCGATGCCGCCAGGCGGGGCCTGCACGCTGGTGCGGCCGTCCAGCGCCATGGCGGCCCCGCCCGCCACCCCGAGCAGCGTGCCCACCCACCACACGGCCGCGGGCCAGCGGCGCTGCACCACGGTCTGCAGCAGCCCGGCCCAGACCGGGCCGCTGCCGATGGCGATCGCCGTCCCCAGCGCCACGCCGCAGGCCTTCACCCCGGCGAAGAAGCTCAGGTTGTAGGCGGCCACGCAGACCCCGCCGGCCAGGACGCCGTGCCAGGGCAGCGCACCCAGGCCGCGCGCGCCGCCCTGCCACCGCAGCAGCGCCGCGAAGAAGGCGCTGGCGATCAGCAGCCGCAGCGCCCCCACCCACACCGGCGCCAGGCCGGAAGGCGCAAGACTCTGCGCCGTGCCCGTCGTGCCCCAGAGCACGGCAGCGAGCAGCACCATGCCGATGCCCAGCGGCGCCCGGGCGGCGGACGGTGCCGGCAGCCGGGAGGTGGCGGAAGATGGCGTCACGGAAGAAGTCGCTGGCGATGGGGAGGACATGGCCGCGAGCGTGCCACGCGGCGCGGCCGCCGGATGTCGCGCAACGCTCGAAGTGCGCCGTGCGTCAGTCCCTGCCCGCGTCCCCGCGCAGCGCGCGGGCGCCGGTGCCGCGCTCCCGGCGCAGCGCGCTCGCGAGCGCCGTGCCCGTGGCATAGCCGCAGGCCAGCGCCGCGTCGTCGAGCCGCTGTCCGCGCGCGATGCGCTGCGCGGCAGCATCCAGGCGCAGCCCGCGCAGCCAGGCCTGGGGCGTCGCCCCCGTCAGTTCCAGCCAGCGGGCATGGAAGCGCTGCGGGCTCAGGTGGCACAGGGCCGCCATGCGGGGCGTGGGCCAGGGCTCGTGCAGGGCAGCCTCCACGGCCTGCTGCAGCCGCTCCAGCGGCAGCGCCCGGCGGGCCAGCACGCGGGGCGCACGGCCCAGCAGGGCTTCCAGGTGGGCGGCCACCTGCCCCCCGTGCGCGACGGGCGCACTCCACACGCCGGGCAGCGAGGGCAGGGAGGGTGCACCTCCAGCCCCGCCTCCGAGGGCGCGCGCCAGGCCGTCGCGCGCCGGGGCCGGCACGGCGAAGCGGCGCAGCCGGTCCATGCCCGGTTGCGCCGCCGCATCGACCACGCAGAAGCGGGCCCCGGGCGAGGCCAGGTAGCCGTGCCGCGCACCGGCGGGTATCAGGATGCCGCAGGAGGCGTCCACGAACGCCGAACGGCCGTCCACCTCCAGCTCCATGCGCCCCTGCAGCCCGACCAGCACCTGCGCATGGTCGTGCGCATGCGCGGCGTGCTCCCCGCCATAGTGGCGCAGGGTGCAGGAAAGGAAGGCGGGGGTTCCCGGCAGCATGGCCCGCATGGTACGCCCGGCGGCCCGCCCCGATAATGCCGCCACGCCCGGCCGCCCCGCCCCGGGGGACGGCCACGCCCTTGCCCATGACCTCCACGCAGCCCTCCGAGCCTCCATCGTCCGCGCCCTCCGTGCCAGCACCGCCCCGCCGTTCCTGGAGGGCCGCCTGGAAGGTCTATGCCGAACCTGCCAGCCTGCGCATGCTCGCCCTGGGCTTTTCTGCCGGCCTGCCGCTGCTGCTGGTGCTGGGCACGCTGTCGTTCTGGCTGCGCGAGGCGGGCGTGGACCGCACCACCATCGGCTACCTCAGCTGGGTGGGCCTCGCCTATGCCTTCAAATGGGTGTGGGCGCCGCTGGTGGACCGCATGCCGCTGCCGCTGCTCACGCGCGCGCTGGGCCGGCGCCGCAGCTGGCTGCTGTTCTCGCAGGCGCTGGTGATGGCGGGCCTGGCGGGCATGGCCTTCAACGATCCGCGCGCGGCGCTGGCACCCATGGTGTGGTGCGCGCTGGCGGTGGCCTTCGGCTCGGCCACGCAGGACATCGCGCTCGACGCCTTCCGCATCGAATCGGCCGATGCCGACCGGCAGGCCGCGCTCGCCGCCACCTACCAGACGGGCTACCGGCTGGCGATGATCTGGGCGGGCGCCGGCGTGCTGTGGGTGGCCGCGCGCGCCGAGGTGCCCGGCCTCGCGGGCTACCAGCCCGGCGCATGGCGCACTGCCTACCTGGTGATGGCCGCATCCATGCTGGTGGGCGTGCTCACGGTGCTGCTCTCGCGCGAGCCCGCGCCGCGCCCGCTGCCGCCCGCGCGCAACGCGGCCGAGTGGCTGCGCGGCGCGCTGATCGATCCGTTCGCGGACTTCATCGCACGCTACCGCTGGCAGGCGGCGCTGATCCTGGCGCTGATCGCCGTCTACCGCATCAGCGACGTGGTGATGGGCATCATGGCCAATCCGTTCTACGTGGACATGGGCTACACCAAGGACGAGGTGGCCGCCGTCACCAAGGTGTTCGGCGTGTTCATGACGCTCGCCGGCGCCTTCGTGGGCGGCGTGCTGTCGATGCGCGTGGGCGTGATGCGCGTGCTGATGCTCGGCGCCCTGCTGAGCGCGGCGAGCAACCTGCTGTTCGCGTGGCTGGGCCTGCAGGGGCACGACGTGACGCTGCTGGTGCTGGTGGTGTCGGCCGACAACCTGGCCGGCGGCATCGCCTCGGCCGCGTTCATCGCCTACCTCTCGGCGCTCACGAATGTGCAATATTCGGCCACGCAGTACGCGCTGTTCAGCTCCATGATGCTGCTGCTCCCCAAGTGGATCGCGGGGTTCTCGGGGCGGTTCGTGGATGCCTTCGGCTACCCCGGGTTCTTCGCGGCCACCGCGCTGCTGGGGCTGCCCGTGCTGCTGCTGGTGGCGCTGGCCGCGCGCGTGCAGGCCCGCCCGCCGGCGTGAGCCGGCCGCGGCGCTGCCGGCGTTTACCTGAACTTTACGGAGACTTCAACGCCCCGAGATGCGCCGGGGCGAGCATGGGAATCCGCCCCCCGCGGAGAAGACGAAAGACGCCATGAGTACCGCCCAGCTGTTGATGATCGAAGACGACTTCCGCCTCGCGCAGATGGTCATCGAATACCTCGGCCAGTCGGGCCTGGAGGTCACCCACATGGCCGACGGCCAGAGCGGCATGGCCCGCCTGCAGGGCGGCGATGCCGGCGCGCTGCCCGACCTGGTGATCCTGGACCTGATGCTGCCCGACATGGACGGGCTCGACGTGTGCCGCCGCATCCGCTCGCTGCCGGGCGCCGCGGCCCAGGTGCCGGTGCTGATGCTGACGGCCAAGGGCGACCCCATGGACCGCATCATCGGGCTGGAGCTGGGCGCCGACGACTACCTGCCCAAACCCTTCGAGCCGCGCGAGCTGCTGGCCCGCATCCGCGCCATCCTGCGCCGCCGCGAGACCGGGCCCGCCGCACCGTCGCAGGCCATGCGCTTCGGCACGCTGGAGATCGACCGCGACGCGCGCTCCGTCACCGTCGGCGGCCAGCCGGCGGACCTCACCTCCTACCAGTTCGATCTGCTGGTGGCGCTGGCCGAACGCGCGGGCCGGGTGCTCACGCGCGACCAGATCATGGAGGCCGTGCGCGGCCGCGAGCTGGAGGCCTTCGACCGCTCGATCGACGTGCACATGGGCCGCATCCGCGCGGCGATCGAATCCGATCCCAAGAACCCGCGCCGCATCCTCACGGTGCGCGGTGTCGGGTACGTGTTCGCAAAACAGCAAGATTGACGGCACGGAAGCCATCCCATGTCCAATCCCTTTTCCCGCCGCCTCTACCTGCGCATCTGGCTCGCCGTGGTCGGCGGGATGGCGGTGCTCACGCTGGCGGTGGGCTGGGCATGGCGCATCGCGGCAGAGCAGAACGCGCTGTCGCAGCCGGCGCCGCCGCCGCGCGAGGTGGTGCTGCTGGACGCATCGGGCCAGACGGTGCTGCGCGGGCTCGCGATCCGCGTGCCGCCCCCCGCGGGCGCGCCGCCGGGCAAGCTGGAGTTCAGCGTGGAAGGCGAAGACGGCCAGATGCCGCACACGCTGCAGTTTTCGCCGCGCATGCATCCGCCGGGTGGCGAGCGCGACCGCCGCGGCGGCCCCGAGGTCGCGTTCTGGACGCGCCCGCCCTTCGGGTTCCTCTGGATGCTGGGCATCGTGGGCATCGCGGTGGCGGTAGGCGTGTTCCCCATCATCCGGCGCCTGCTGCAGCGGCTGGAGACGCTGCAGCGCAGCGTGCAGCGCTTCGGCGAGGGCGATCTGTCGGTGCGCGTTCCCGAACACGGGCAGGACGAAGTGGCCGACCTCGCCCGCCAGTTCAACGCCGCGGCCGCGCGCGTCGAGACGCTGGTCAAGTCGCACAAATCGCTGCTCGCCAATGCCTCGCACGAACTGCGCTCGCCGCTCACGCGCATCCGCATGGGGCTGGAACTGATGCAGGGCAGCACGCCGTCGCCGGCCTTCCGCTCCGAGATCCTGCGCAACATCGCCGAGCTGGACCAGCTCGTGGACGAAATCCTCCTTGCCAGCCGCCTCGACGCGCGCGAAGCCGACATGGGCACCGTGGAAACGGTGGACCTGATGGGCCTGGCCGCCGAGGAGTGCGTGCGCGTGGACGCCGAACTGCAGGCCGCCGACGGCACCGCCGCCGATGCGCTGGAAGTGCGCGGCATCGCCAAGCTGCTGCGCCGCGCGCTGCGCAACCTGCTGGAGAACGCCCGGCGCTACAGCCAGGGCGACATCACCGTCACGCTGCGCAGCACGGCGACGCACGTGGAGGTGAGCGTCTGCGACCAGGGCCCCGGCGTGCCGCCGGCACAGCGCGAACGTATCTTCGAGCCCTTCTATCGCCTGCCCGGCGCCAGTGAACGCTCGGGCGGCGTCGGCCTGGGCCTGGCCCTGGTGCGCTCCATCGCGGAGCGGCACGACGGCAGCGTGTACTGCACGGACCGTCCCGACGGCGCGGAGGGCGCCTGCTTCGTGCTGCGGCTGCCGCGCGCCGGCTGACCTCCGTCCGTCCGCGCCGCGCTGCGCATCAGCCCCCTTCCGGCCGCGGCTCCGGCGGCCACCGCCACGCCATCGCGCCCAGCATCGCCGCCCCCAGGCACAGCGCGCCGGCCGCCATCGCCAGGCCGTGCGCGAACCCCTGCCGCGGCGTGGCCGCATGGTGCAGCGCCCAGGCCACCAGCGGCGGCCCGGCGATCTGGCCCAGGCCGTAGGCTACCGTCAGCAGGCCCGCGAAGCTGTCGCCCGCCGCCGGCCAGATGCGCCGCGCTTCCTGCAGCGCATAGAACGTGATGGCGGTGAAAGGCAGCCCCAGCAGCAGGCTGCCCAGGGCGAAGCCGGGCACGCCCGGCCATGCCAGGCCCAGGCCGATGGAGAAGGCCTGCAGCGCATAGCAGCCCGCCAGCAGCCAGCGCCGGTCCCAGGCCGCCGGGGTCCGGGTGGACAGCGCAGCGCCCAGCGCCACGCCCGCGCCGAACACCGGCCAGAACAGATCGGGCCAGGGCGATCCGGCCGGCAGCACCCCGCGCGCGATCACCGGCAGGAACGTGGCGGTGACGATATATCCCAGCCCCGCCAGCCCATAGGCCAGCGTGAGCAGCGCACGGGCGGAGCGGCCGCCGCGGGCCCCGGGAGCGGCAGCCTGCGCCGCAGCCGGCCCCGACGCGCCCGCCGCAGGCCGCGCCGACCCGCGCACCACCGGCCAGACCAGCGCGCACAGCACCGCGCAAAGCAGCCCGAAGACCGCCCAGGCCGTGGCGGCCCGCCAGTGCGCCGCAACCATGGCGCTGCCCGACAGTCCCGTCAGCACGATGCCCAGTCCCGGCCCGCAGAAAATCAGTCCGCCCAGCGCCGGCTGCCCCATCGCCACCAGCCGCGCCATGCACCAGGACGACACGTTGAGGAACACCACCGCGCTGGCAACGCCCGCCGCCGCGCGCAGCAGCGGCCATGCGCCGGGCAGGGGCAGCGCCATGCCGCACGTCAGCAGCACGGTGGCCGCCAGCCCCCAGCGCGTGAGCCGGGCTCCCTGCCACGGGCGGAACGCGTCCGGCGCCAGCCACGGCAGCGCCATGCAGGCCAGGGCACCCACCAGATAGCCCACGTAGTTGACCGTGGCCAGCCAGCTTCCGCCCGCGAGGGTGAGCACGCCATCGCCCAGCATCATGGGCAGCAGCGGGGTGAAGGCGAAGCGGCCGATGCCCATGGCGGCGCCGAGCGCGGCCATGCCGGCCAGGGCGACCGCCAGTGGGTTGTCCACCAGGGTGGGGGGCTTGGCCAGGGTATCGGCCGGGACGGTTTCGGGTGCCATGCGGGCCTCGTCTTGTTTATTCTCTTTTTCAGATTATTATTCAAACAATCAATCTCTCAAAAAGAATTTCATGGACCTGTCCGCCCTGGAAATCTTTCGCGCCGTCGCGGCCGAAGGCAGCGTCACGCGTGCAGCCGAGCGGCTGGGCCGGGTGCAGTCGAACGTGACCACCCGGGTGCAGCAACTGGAGGAACAGCTGGGCGCCACACTGTTCGTGCGCGAAGGGCGGCGCATGGCCCTCACGCCGGCCGGGACCTCGCTGGTGGCCTATGCCGACCGCCTGCTGGCGCTGGCCGAAGAAGCCCGCCAGGCCCTGCACCCCGGCACGCCCGTGGGCCGGCTGCGCCTGGGCGCCATGGAGAGCACCGCCGCCGCGCGCCTGCCGGCACCCCTCGCCCGCCTGCACGCCCGATGGCCCGGCCTGCAGCTGGAACTGCGCACCGGCGCGTCGCGCGACCTGGTGGACCAGGTGCTGGCACACGCCAGCGACTGCGCCCTGGTCGCCTGGCCGCCGCCGGGTGTGGACCCGGAGGCACCGGTGGACCGCACGCCCGTCTTCACCGAATCGCTGCTCGTTGCCTTGCCTGCCGGCCACCCGGCGGTGGAGCGGCCCGGAGACCTGCAGGTGGACACGCTCGCCGCCTTCGGCCCCGGCTGTACCTACCGCCGCATGGGCGAGGACTGGATGCGCGCGCAGCGGCACGGCGCCGCGCCCCAGGTGCTGGAGCTGGCCTCCTACCACGCCATCCTGGCCTGCGTGGCCGCGGGGCGTTGCGCCGGCGTGGTGCCGCAGTCCGTCATCGACCTGATGCGCGAGCCACCTGCGCTGCGCTGGGTGCCGCTGCCCGACCGGGAGACGGTGCTGGTGCGCCGGCGCGGCTGGCACACGCCGGCCCTGGATGCGCTGCTGGACGCGCTGCGCGGCACTCCTGCCGGCCTGCCGCCAGGCGCCTGAACCCGGCCATACCCTGTTCCCATCCATCGGAGACCCGCCATGCCGACCACGGCCCTTTCACCCCGCCGCACCCCGCTGTTCGACCGCCTGGGCATCGCCCTGCCCATCGTGCAGGGCCCCATGACCGGCGCCGACACGCCCGCCCTGGCCGCCGCCGTGTCCGAAGCCGGTGGACTGGGCACGCTGGGCTGCGGCATGCGCTCGCCCACCGCCATGGCCGAGGCCGCCGCCGAAGTGCGCCGCCGCACGGCCCGCCCCTTCGGCATGAACCTCTTCGTGCAGGACACCCCCTCGCCCGACGCCGCCACGGTGCGCGAGGCGCTGGACCGGCTGGCGCCGCTGTACGCGGAATTCGGCCTGGAGCCCGCCGTGCCCGCGCAATGGTGCGAAGACTTCGCGGCGCAGTTCGAGGCCCTGGTAGAGGCCCGCCCGGCCGTCGCCAGCTTCACCTTCGGCATCCTCGACGCGCGCCAGGTGGAACGGCTGCAGGCGGCGGGCTGCGTCGTCATCGGCACCGCCACCACCGTGGCGGAAGCCCGTGCCTGGGCCGGCGTGGGCGCCGATGCGGTCTGCGCCAGTGGACTGGAGGCCGGCGGCCACCGGGGCACCTTCCTGGCCGACTTCGAATCCAGCCAGGTCAGCACGCTGGCCCTGGTGCCGCAATGCGTGGACGCGCTGCGCATTCCGGTCATCGCGGCCGGCGCCATCATGGACGGCCGCGGCATTGCCGCGGCGCAGGCCCTGGGCGCCGAAGGTGCGCAGATGGGCACGGCCTTCCTGTCCTGCCCCGAGTCGGCCATCGCCCCGGCCTACCGGGCGGCGCTGGCCCGGGCGGGCGAGACCAGCACCCGCCTCACCCGCGTGTTCTCGGGCCGGCCGGCGCGCGGCATCGTCAACGCCACCATGGAGCGGCTCGCCCCCTGGGAAGGCAGCGTGCCGGCCTACCCGGTGCAGAACGCGCTGATGGGCCCGGTGCGCAAGGCCGCCGCGGCCCGGGGCTGCGCCGACGCGGTGGCGCTGTGGGCCGGCCAGGGCGTGGCGGCGGTGCGGCCGATGCCGGCGGGCGAACTGGTGGCGCTGCTGGCCAGCGAATGGCGGGCCGCGGCGGGCGGGGTCAGCGCGGGCTCGCCGGCATGACGGCGGGACCGGTCTCCGCCATCAGGTGCCGTGCGGCGATGCTGTCCGGAAGGTAGAGCCCCCGCGCCAGATAGTCGTCCAGCCGCCTGCGGTCGGGCGCGCGCAGCTTGATGAGGGGCGGCAGCGCGCCCGCGGGCCGCGAGAACAGCAGCCGCAGCTTGAGTTGCGTGCGTTGCCAGCGCCCGAGCATGTGATAGTAGAACGGCCCGTCTTCCGCGCGGGCCAGCGCCAGCCGGTAGCCGCCGCGCGCGCGCAGGATGAACTGCAGCGCCAGGTGCATGCTGAGGTAGTCCGGCGCATCGATGTACTGCCGCACTTCCTCGTACACGCCCAGGGATTGCAGGTGGGCGATGTATTCGTGCCCCGTGCGGTGGATCACCTGGGTCGTGAACTCCTGCTGCAGGTCGGCGATGAAGCGGCTGCCCGGGGGCGCCGCCATGAACCAGTTCTCCACCACCGGATAGGCGGCATCGCGGGTATGGCGCCCGAGATAGAAGCCCACGAAGTCGGCCGGGGTGCGCTCCTGCTGCGCCAGCACCCAGTCCAGCGGCGCCGTGAGGATGGTGCTGGCATCCACCCAGATGCCGCCATGCAGCCGCAGCAGTTCCAGGCGGATCCAGTCGGCGCGCTTCGCGGGCGACACGTCGTCGAGCACGGCCGGGATGTCCGGCAGCCACGCCCGGGCGGAGACATCGTCCAGCAGGCGGATCTCGTAGCCCGGGCTGTTGCGCCGCCAGTTGGCGAAGCAGCGCTGGATCAGCAGCGGCGGAGTGGCCCCTTTCCAGTAGGCCCAGATGACGCGCGGAATGGGGCGCCGCCCCGCCTCGTCCTCCCGGTCCGCCGGCATGCCCCGGGCAGGCGCGATCGCATGCAGCGCGAACGGCGGCGGGGGACAGTCCTCGAGACGGCGCGGCCACAGGCCGTAGAACCAGCGCAGGCCGCGCGCCAGCCAGAGTTCGCCATGCGTCTTGAGCGTGGGACGGGGAAGTGCAGGCAGGTTCATCGTTGGCGAAGCGCGTGGGCGCGCAGGAGTTTCAGGCGCCGCAGCCACCAGCCGCGCTGCAGATACGCGCGCGCCAGCGCACCGGCCGGCAGGGGCGATACGGCGGCGAAATCGGCACGGATGCGGTCGGCGGCGGCGTCCAGCGCCGCCGGGTCGGCGCCGGGCTGGCCGGCGGCGCGGGCCACCACGCGCATGGCGCCTGTCAGGTTGCGCGCGCTCTGGTGGGCCAGGGCGAAGCGCAGCGCCGCGTCCCCGGCTTCGGGCCGGCCTCGCAGCGCTTCGCTGAAAGCCCGCAGTGCGGCGGACTGGTCCAGGGCCTTGGGCAGCGTCATGGTGGCCAGGATGCTGCCCCCGCGCTGGCGGTAGGCCACCCAGGGCCGGGGGGCGTGCCAGTAGCTGCGTGCGCCCAGCAGCGCCAGCGGCATGGTGGCCATGTCCTCGAAGTACCGGCCGGCCGGAAAGCGCACGGCATCCGGCCAGAGGGCGCGGCGCGTGATCTTGGACCAGGCATGCAGCTGCCCCGTGGACAGCAGCCCGGCCAGCAGTTCCGGCCCGCCGGGGCGCAGCGTGGCGTGCGGGCCGTCGAAGCTGCCGCGGTGGCCTTCGCCGCGCAGGCGGTGCTTCAGGCGCGGGCGCTCGCGCCAGACGGCGAAGTCGCACAGCACGGCGTCGGGCGCATGCAGGCGCACCACTTCGCTCAAGCCCCCGATGGCGCCGGGCAGGAGCTTGTCATCGGAGTCGAGAAACCAGAGGTAGTCGCCCCGCGCCGCGGCGATCATCGTGTTGCGCGCGGCGCTCAGGCCCGCATTGCGCCCGTGGTGCATCAGCCGCAGGCGGCCGGGCCAGCGGGCATCCAGGGCGGCCATGACCTCGGCCGAGCCATCGGTGGAGCAGTCGTCCAGCAGCAGCACTTCGACACCCGCATCGGCCGGCGCCTGGGCCAGCACGGATTCGACGCATTCGGCCAGGTAGTCGCGCACGTTGAAGACAGGCACCAGCACGCTGAGCCAGGGCGCAGCGGCCGTGCGGGCTGCCATCGGGGATGCGGAGAGCGTCATGGTGCAGCGGGCGCCTCGCGCATCAGGCCCTCCAGGAGGGCTTCGTAGCGCGCCGTCATGGTGGGCAGGCCGTAATGCGCCACGGCGTCCGCGCGCGCGGCGGCAGCCATGCGGGCAGCGGCCTCGGCATCGGTCAGCAGCAGCGCCAGCGCATCGGCCAGCGATGCGGCATCGCCCGGCTCGGCCAGCAGGCCCGTGCGTCCCGGCGCGATCACTTCCTGCACGCCCACCACGCGGCTGCCCACCACCGCGCAGCCGGCGGCCATGCCCTCGATAAGCGACAGCGGCATGCCTTCGTAATGCGTGGAGAGCACGCAGATCCGCTGGCCCATCAGCAGCCCCGGCACGTCGGCGCAGTGGCCGATAAACTGCACCTGGGGCAGCAGGTTCAATTCGCGCGCCAGCCGCTCGGCGGCCTGCCGCGCGCCGGCCTTGCCGCCACCGGCCAGCCGCACGGGCGGAGTGAGGCCGCGATCGCGCAACAGCGCCACGGCGCGCAGCAGCGTGGCATGGTCCTTCTGGCGGGCGAAGCGGGCGGCCATCACGATGCCGGGCTCGCGCGCGGCAAAGGGGTGGGCGGCGGCCTGGGCGAAGGGCTCGAGCCGTACGCCGTTGGGAATGGCATGGATGCGCTCCGCCGGGAAGCCGCGCTCCAGCAGTGTGCTGCGCACGCCTTCGGACACCCCGACGATGGCGGCCGTGCGCCGCGCCAGCCAGCGCGCCTGCGCCAGGCGCCAGGCGGTGTAGCGCTCGCGGGAGTTGTGCTCCACGTGCACCAGCCGGGGCACGCCCGCGAGCAGGCCGGCATAGCGGCCCCAGAGGTGCTCGCTGAAACCGTGCGCGACCAGGATGTCGGGCTGCCAGCGCCGGCAGAGCGCCGCCAGCTGCCACACGGTGACCGCATGCGCCCAGCCGGGTACCAGTTCCACCGCCATGCCTTCGGCCCGCAGCGCCGCAACGCGTTCGGGGGTGGTGGTGCGGCGCTTGGAGCGCAGCGCCAGCAGGGCGTCGAAACGGCCGGAGCCCGCGTGCGCGCGCACCAGATCGACGGCCACCTGCGTGGCACCGGAGAAGCCGCCGGTCACGAAATGCAGCACGCGCGGCCGCCGCGCGGACGGCATGCCCGCGGCCGGAGCGGCGTGGAGCGTGCGCGCGCTCATGGCACGGGGCTCATGCCCTGGCGCCCGCCACCGGCGCGCGCATGCCCAGCAAGACGGCCCAGGTCACCATGTTCATGAAGATGTAGAACATGATGCCGCTGTTGTGCGCGAAAAACACCTGCGTGAGCCCGAAGCCCGCATAGAGCAACGGGATGCACACCCCCGACAGCCGCAGCGCCAGCACCTGGGCACGCACCGGCTCGGGCTCGGAGGCCACCACCGCCATGCGGCGGCGGCTGGGCCAGAAGAGCGCGAGCGGCACGCCGTAGAAGCACAGCAGGAGGACCACGCCCCCGACGCCGGTCTTGACGAAGACGTCCAGCAGTTCATTGTGGACGTAGATGTATTCCAGGATGGAAGGCTCGTATTGCTTCGCCGCCACCCGCGTGGCCTTTTCCTGCATGTAGCCCGCCATGCCCCAGCCGGTCCAGGGCCGCTCCATGCCCACGTTCCAGGCGAATCGCCAATGCTCCAGCCGCTGGCCGACAGAGTTGTCGGCCTCGCCGTGGGTGTCGTACTGCGTCACCTCTTCCTGCATCCGCTCCCAGCGCTTTTCCATCACGTCCCAGTTCATGGCCGTGAGCACGGCCAGCGCGGTGACCAGCACGGCGGTGATAGCGGTGATCCGTCCCGGATGCAGGCGATGCAGCAGCCACAGGCCGATGGGCAGCGCCAGCAGCAGCGCCAGCCAGCCTCCGCGCGACTGCGACAGCACCGAGGCATTGAGGGCCCCGAGCGCGGCCACGACCGCCAGCCATGCCACGGCGCGCGGAAGCTGGCGCCACAGCACGATCAGCTGCAGGGCCAGCATCGAACCCAGCAGCAACGCCAGGTTGCCCCACTGGATGGCGTTCGTGCGGCCTGTCGGGAATCCGGAAGCCCGCAGCGCGCCCTGCACATGCACCTGCCACAGCGCCACCAGCCCCGCGCCGATACAGCCCACGAGCAGCCCCCAGAACAGCGGGCGCGGCCTGGGCGGCTGCGAGGCGATGAACAGCCCGCAGACGGCGCCCAGCATGAACTTGACGGGACGGTCCCACTGGCCCATGGTTTCGCGCGGATCGGACATTACGCACCACAGCAGCCCCATCGCGAAGGTCACCGCGACGAGGGCCAGGGTCCCCCGGTCGGGGCGCATGCGCACCCAGCGGGGCAGCGTGGCCAGGGCCCCGAGCAGGAGCAGCACGGCCCCGTATGAATAACCGGAAGGCAGCGTGAGCGCCAGGGCCGGCACCAGGAAGGCGGCCAGCGTCGTGAGGCGGCGCGGCCAGGGGCCGGGCCCCAGCAGGGAGGAAAAGGCAGCGAGAGTCATCGGAAGGGCAAGGCGTGCTTCGCGGGCACGGGTACGGAAAAGGCGGCATGCATTGCGCAATGGAGCAATGGCGCGGCCGCGGGATATTTATTCGGATGGTCTCTCCGCGGCGGATCGTAACGCAGCGCCGCGGTGCCAGAATGCCGGGCGTCGCGCATCCGCGCAGTCCGGCCGACACGGTATTCCATGACGCTTCGCATTTCTGCCCGCGCCCTGCGCGCGGCCTATCGCCTCGTGACCTGCCTGCGCCCCCGCGGCAGCACCCGCTATCCCGGCCAGCCGCAGGCCGTGCTGTTCGACGGCCGGCGCGGCGCTGCACCCGCCGCGGCCGGCCAGCCGATCCCGCCACGCCTTTGGACCTATTGGGATACCGAAACCGCCGATCCGCTGGTGGACCAGTGCATCGCCAACTGGCGCATCCACTGCCCGGACTTCGAGGTGCAGGTGGTCAACCGCCGCAACATCGGCGATTTCGTGGCGGCCGGCGACCTGCCGCCGGGCTTCGCGCAACTGCATCCGACCAAGCAGTCGGACTGGGTGCGCCTCTACCTGGTGCGCCACCACGGCGGCTACTGGCTCGACGCCACCATCCTGCTCACGCAGCCGCTGCGCTGGATGGACGCGCTGCGGCAGTCGCGCGGCGCGGAATTCGTGGGTTTCTACCTGGGCGGCTATACGCACGACGAACGCTTTCCGGTGATCGAGAGCTGGGCTTTCGGCGCTCCCGCGCATGCGCCCTTCGTGACCGCCTGGCAGCAGGAATTCCACCACGCGCTGGTCACCGCCGGCACCGACGCCTACCTGGCGCAGCTGCGAGGGCAGGACGATGCGGCAGCACGGCTGCAGGGCATCGCGGACCCGGCCTATCTGCTGATCCACGTGGCCGCCCAGCAGGTGCTGCGGCGTGGCAACGCCTTCCGGCTGGCGCTCTTCAAGGCGGAGGACACGGCATTCTTCTACCAGCAGGCATTGCGCTGGAAGTGGTATTTGCTGTATCCGCGGCTGTGCCTGGTGCAGGCCGAGCCGGCGCCGGCGCCGCTCATCAAGCTGCGCGGCGGCGAGCGCCGGCATTTCTCGGAGCTGCTCGCCCAGCACGGCGGGCCGGCAGCCGGCAGCATCTGGCAACAGGCCTGCGGCAGCACCGCGCCTGCGCACGCCGGGAACGGCTCGGCAGCGTAGGGGCACGCACATCGGGGCGCGCCAGGGCGGCCGCGGCTCAGTGGCCCGCGCGAACCGTTTCGCCCGCCTTCAGGCGGTACACCGTGCCGCAGTAGGGGCACTTGGCCTCGCCCGTGTGGGCCACGTCCAGGTACACCTTCGGGTGGGTGTTCCAGACCTTCATGTCGGCCTTGGGGCTCGGGCAGAAGACGCCGCCCTGCGGGTTCAGGTCCTTGGCGAGCAGTTCGATGATGGCTTGCGTCATGGTGGGGGTCGCGCTGTGCGGACAGGAAAAACAAAAAGGGGTCAGACCAGCGTGAGCCAGTGGGCGTACTTCGGATTGCGGCCGTTCACGATGTCGAAGAACGCGCCCTGGATCTTCTCGGTCACGGGGCCGCGGCTGCCCGCGCCGATGGCGATGCGGTCGAGTTCGCGGATGGGCGTGACCTCGGCGGCCGTGCCGGTGAAGAACGCCTCGTCGGCAATGTACACCTCGTCGCGCGTGATGCGCTTTTGCACGAGCTCCAGCCCCAGGTCCTTGCAGATGTGCAGGATGGTGTTGCGCGTGATGCCGTTGAGCGCACCGGCGGACAGGTCGGGCGTATAGACCACGCCGTTCTTGATCACGAAGATGTTCTCGCCTGCGCCCTCGGACACGAAGCCGGCGGAATCGAGCAGCAGGGCCTCGTCGTAGCCGTCTTCCGTGGCTTCCATGTTGGCCAGGATCGAGTTGGTGTAGTTGCTCACCGCCTTGGCCTGCGTCATGGTGATGTTGACGTGGTGGCGCGTGTAGCTGCTGGTCTTCACGCGGATGCCGCGCTGCATGCCTTCCTCGCCGAGGTACGCGCCCCAGGCCCAGGCCGCGACCATCAGGTGGATCTGGTTGCCCTTGGGCGACACGCCCAGCTTCTGCGAGCCGATCCAGGTGAGCGGGCGCAGGTAGCAGGAGGCGAGCCGGTTCTCGCGCACCACGGCGCGCTGGGCCTCGTTCACCTCGTCCTGCGTGAAGGGGATCTGCATGCGCAGGATCTTGGCGCTGTTGAAAAGCCGCTCGGTGTGCTCCTGCAGGCGGAAGATCGCCGTGCCCTGGGGGGTCTGGTACGCCCGCACGCCCTCGAACGCGCCGCAGCCGTAGTGCAGCGTATGGGTGAGCACGTGGATCTTGGCGTCGCGCCAATCCACCATCTGGCCGTCCATCCAGATCTTGCCGTCACGGTCGGCCATCGAGGGAACTACGGGGCTCATGGGATTCCTTTTTTCCGGGGGCATGCTGCCGCAAAGCCTGCGATTTTACGGCGCGGACGGCCCCGTGGCGGGCGGCAGCGCGTCGGAAGCGCCGCTCGCCGTGCCGCCGGCCCCGGCATCCGCCTCCGCCACCGGCCGCACCAGTTCCCAGGCGGCGAGGCGGCCACCGCGGAACTCGCAGGTCACGTGTGACTGCGTGCCGTCCGTCCAGCGGTAGCGCTCGGGCTCCTCGCCCTCGGGCGACAGCAGTTCGCCCAGCGAGCGCGTCATCGCCACCACGTGCATCAGGTTCACGCCCTCGCGCAGGCGGGCGTTCAGC
Source organism: Acidovorax sacchari (assembly GCF_042847045.1). Taxonomy (NCBI): domain Bacteria; kingdom Pseudomonadati; phylum Pseudomonadota; class Betaproteobacteria; order Burkholderiales; family Comamonadaceae; genus Acidovorax; species Acidovorax sacchari. Next base: position 364,833 of record NZ_AP035783.1, on the reverse strand, counting down.
ATGACGGCGCTGCCCACGTAGCCGATGGGCCGGTCGGCCGCCTTGCGCATGATGTTCATGAGCCGCGTGAAATGCAGCAGCGCCCACATGAGCAGCCCCCCGCCGACGGCGAAAACACCCTGCCAGCCGTACGAGCGGTAGGCCGCGATGACGAGCAGGGCGATGAGGACGGGAATGAAGAAGCGGCGCAGCAGGTTCATGCGCCGATTGTCGTCGGCCGGAGCAAGCCCCTCGCTGTGGATGGTGCTTACGCGGAAGGCGCCGAAGGCGACTCAGGGGGGGAATTCACCCCATGCCGCGGACCACCTCCATCGCCTCCTCCACCCGTTCCACTGCGTGGATCGTCAGGCCCTCGATCGGCTTCTTGGGCGCGTTGGCCTTGGGCACCACGGCCAGGGTGAAGCCGAGCTTGGCGGCCTCCTTCAGGCGCTCCTGGCCGCGCGGCGCGGGCCGCACCTCGCCCGCCAGCCCCACTTCGCCGAAGGCGAGAAACCCCTTGGGCAGGGGCTTGCCGCGCAGGCTGCTGGTGATGGCCAGCATCACGGCCAGGTCGGCCGCCGGCTCGCTGATGCGCACGCCGCCCACGGCATTGACGAACACGTCCTGATCCATGCAGGCCACGCCCGCATGGCGGTGCAGCACGGCCAGCAGCATGGCGAGGCGGTCGCGGTCCAGGCCCACCGACAGGCGGCGCGGGCTCGGGCCGCCCTCGTCCACCAGCGCCTGGATCTCCACCAGCATGGGCCGCGTACCCTCCAGCGTGACCAGCACGCAGCTGCCGGGCACCGGCTCGCTGTGCTGGCTCAGGAAGATGGCGCTGGGGTTGGTCACGCCCTTCAGCCCCTTCTCGGTCATCGCGAACACGCCGATCTCGTTCACCGCGCCGAAGCGGTTCTTGATGGCGCGCACCAGCCGGAACTGGCTGTGGGTGTCGCCTTCGAAGTACAGCACCGTGTCCACCATGTGCTCGAGCACGCGCGGACCGGCCAGCGCGCCTTCCTTGGTCACGTGGCCCACGAGGATGATGGACACGCCGGTGGTCTTGGCGGCCCGCGTGAGGTGCGCCGCGCATTCGCGCACCTGGGCCACCGAGCCCGGCGCGCTGGTGAGCTGGTCGGAATACACGGTCTGGATGGAATCGATCACGGCGACGGCAGGCTGTGTCGCCTCGACGGTGGCGAGGATCTTCTCCAGCTGGATTTCCGCCAGCACATTGACCTGGCTGTGGTCCAGTCCCAGCCGGCGCGAGCGCAGCGCCACCTGCGCGCCGCTTTCCTCGCCTGTCACGTAGAGCGTAGGCAGGCCCAGGCGCTGCAGCGCATCGAGCGCCTGCAGCAGCAGGGTGGACTTGCCGATGCCCGGGTCGCCGCCGATGAGCACCACGCCGCCCTCGACCACCCCGCCGCCCAGCACCCGGTCGAGCTCCTCGATGCCGCTGGCGGTGCGCGCCACGTCGGCGGCCTCGATGGCCGACAGCGGCGTCACCGGCTGCGACTGCGCCAGGCCCGCATGCTGCGGCGTGCTGTAGCGGTTCTTGCCCGGCCCGGCCTCGGCGACGGACTCCACCAGCGTGTTCCAGGCCCCGCAGGCGGGGCACTTGCCGAGCCAGCGCGGGCTGGTGCCCCCGCATTCGGTACAGGTGAAAACGGTCTTGTCTTTGGCCATGGCAGAGGGAGCCCGCGGGATGCGGGCCAGGAAAAAATGGAGCAGGGGGCGGCGAGAAACACCACGCGGAGACACACGGGCCATCCGCATGGAGGCGTGGACAGCAGTCGCAACGCATGCAGATGGGGCCGGCGATGCCGATTTTCACGGGTCGGGCAACGGCGCACCGCGCAGGAAAGCGGGGGCAACCGTAAGCAAATGCGTCGTCAACCCTATCCTACTCCGCATGGACTGCGGCCTCCCTAGGATGGGCCTCCCGGCGGCATGGCGCCGCCTTGTTTCCTAGAACGGAGAACGAACCTATGACCCAGAACACCGCACTTTCCGCATCGCGCCGCTGGCTGGTGGCCGCACCGATCGCGCTGGCTTCGGTGCTGGCCTTGTCCGCCTGCGACCGGAACAAGGAAAGCAATGTGAACACCACGCCGTCCAGCACGCCGGCTCCGGCCACCACGCCGGCCCCGGCGACCATGCCACCGGCTTCCGATGCGGGCACGTCGGGCACCGGAAGCAGCTCCGGCGGTGCGGTCTTCGGGGGAACGGCCCCTGGCGCGGCGTCCTCCGCCCCCTCCGGCGGTGCCGTCTTCGGCGGCACGGCGACCACGCCCCCCGCCTCCGCGGCATCCGACGCCGCCAGCGCCGCACGCTGACGCATCCCCACCCGCTGCGGGACGCGCGCATCCCGCCCGCAGCACAATAGCCCTCCCGGGCCCGGCGCATGGCTTTTTCGTGCGCCGGGCCATTCCGCGCCCATGGCGGCGCGATCCCGAGGAGGCAGGAGACGATGCAGGTTGCGATCTATGGTGCCGGCGCCATCGGCGGCTGGCTGGGCATGGCGCTGTCGCGCGGCGGTGCCGATGTGTCTTTCGTGGCGCGGGGTCCCACACTGGATGCCTTGCGCACCCGGGGCCTGCGCTGCATCCGGCCGGACGGCACCTGCGAGGCCGCGCCCGTCGCGGCCCACGATGATCCGGCCGCGCTCGGTGCGCAGGATGCGGTCGTCCTGGCCGTGAAAGCCCCCGCCCTGCCCGACGTGGCCGCGCGCATCGCCCCGCTGCTGGGCCCCGAAACCACCGTGCTCACGGCCATGAACGGCGTGCCATGGTGGTTCCTGGAGGGATGCTCCGGCCCGGCCCATGGGCGGGAGCTGGCCTCCGTGGACCCGGGCGGCACGCTGGCACGCGCCATTCCCACCCAGCGGGTGGTCGGCGGCGTGGTGCATGCCAGCTGCTCGGTCGACGGGCCCGGCATCGTGCGGCAGCATTTCGGCAACCGGCTCATCCTGGGCGAGGCCGCCGGCGGCACCACCCCGCGCCTGGAGGCGCTCTCGGCGCTCATCGCCCGCGGCGGCATCGAGGTGGAACAGTCCCCGCGCATCCAGCAGGACATCTGGTTCAAGCTGTGGGGCAACATGACGATCAACCCCATCAGCGCCCTGACCGGCGCCACCACCGACCGCATCCTGGACGACGAGCTCGTGCGCGGCTTCGTCTCCGCCGTGATGCTGGAGGCCAAGGCCATCGGCGAGCGCCTGGGCCTGCGCATCGACCAGCAACCCGAGGACCGGCACGCGGTGACGCGCAAGCTCGGCGCCTTCAAGACATCCATGCTGCAGGACGTGGAGGCCGGCAAGCCGCTGGAGATCGACGCCCTGGTGGGAGCAGTGCACGAACTCGGCCGCGCCACCGGCGTGCCCACGCCCCACACCGATGCGCTGCTGGGCCTGGTGCGCCTGTTCGCATCCAACCGCCTTTCCCTTCGCAACGAGACCCGACCATGACCCCTGCCCTCACCCTCTACTACGCTCCCGGCACCTGCGCGCAGGCGGTGCGCATCGCCCTGCACGAAGCCGGCGCGGAGCACCGCCTGGTGCGCGTCGATTTTTCGGCCGGCGGGCAGCGCAGCCCGGAATACCTCGCCATCAACCCCAAGGGCCGCGTGCCCGCGCTGGTCACCGAAGAGGGCACGCTGACCGAGACACCCGCCCTGCTCGCCTACGTGGCGCAGCGGTTCCCGCAAGCACGCCTCGCGCCCACCGATGCCTACCGCTTCGCGCGCATGCAGGAGTTCCACAGCTACCTGGCCTCCACCGTGCATGTCGCCCATGCGCACCGTCCCCGCGCGGTCCGCTGGGCGGACGAGCCCGAGGCCATCGCCGCGATGCAGCGCAAGGTGCCGCAGAACATGACCGAGTGCTTCGAGATGATCGAGCAGCACAGCCTCGGCGACGGCCCCTGGGTGATGGGCGACCATTACACGGTGGCTGATGGCTACCTGTTCACCGTGGCCGGCTGGCTGGCCAGCGACGGGGTGGACATCGCGCGCTTTCCCAAGGTCCACGCTCACTCTCAGCGCGTGGCGGCGCGTCCGGCGGTACAGCAGGCACTGGCCTGAAAGAAAGGACACCCCCCCTTAGCGGCTGCGCCGCTCCGCGCTGCCGCCAGAGGCGGCTGCCCTTCGTGCACGTCCAAGCCTGCGCAGGCAGGCTCGGAGCCGCGGCGCGTCTGCTGGCATGGCCTGCTCCGCGGCCATCGGAGGGGTGGCGCCGTGCGGGCTTCCATGGAACGTGGTGGCACGACGTGCATACGGGGGATGCGCCGCGTCATGCGCATCACCGCAGCGCGGCTTCGTCGCTCCAGGCGAAGCGCACGCGCGGCTCGATCTGCGCGATCTCCGCGCGCAGCAGCGACGCCAGGCGGGCGGCCTCGCGCTGCGTGAGGCGCGCGACGGTGGTGGACAGGCTCACGGCCGCGAAGGCGCAGCCGCCCGGGTCACGCACGGCATGGCCCACGGCGGCGGTGTTGGTGTTGAGGCAGCCGCCGCTGCGGGCATAGCCCAGGGCGCGCGTCTGCGCGATGAGCGTGCGCAGCGACACGACGTCGAGCCCGCCGTAGCGCCCGAGCACTCCCGCATGGGCGGCGAGCGACGCCTCCACCCGGGCATCGTCCTGCGCGGCCAGCAGGGCCAGGCCCGCGGCGCCCACGCCCAGCGGCCGCCGGCCGCCCACGGTGACGGACAGGGGCGGATCGAGCCGCTGCGCATGGGTGTGGTCATGGCAGACCGCTTCGAGGCCGCTGCGCACGAACAGGTAGGCGGCGTAGCCCGTGGCTTCCGCCAGGCGGCGCAGGTGGGCCGCGAAGAGCGGTGCCACGTCGTGCCGCGCGCGGGCGGCCAGACCCACCTCGAAGGCCAGCCGACCCAGGACGTAGCCCCGCCCATCGGGCAGCAGCGTCACGAGGCGCGCCTGCGCGAGATCGCGCAGCAGGCGGTGCACGGTCGGATGGGGTATGCCCGACTGGCGGGCGATGTCCGACAGCGAGAGGCCTCCCGCGTCGTAGCGCGAGAGCTGGTCGAGGATGCGCAGGACGCGGTCGAGCACCACGGTGGTCATGGCGCCAGCATACCCGCCGGGGAATGGAATCCCGCCGCTTCTTGTCCACACCGTGGACAAACTGCTGACCTGGCCGGACAGGCTGGCCACAATCGCGGCAACGAACAACCAGGAGACAACATGCGTTCCATCCTTTCCGGTTCCCCCTCCATGCCGCGCCGCGCGGCGTTGGGCGCCGCCGCGGCCCTGCTGCTGGGCGCCGCCGCCGGCCCCCTGGCCGCGCAGGAAACCTTCCCCTCCCGCCCCATCCGCTTCATCGTGCCCTACGCGGCCGGCGGCACCACCGACCTCGTGGCGCGCACGGTGGGCGCGCGCATGGCGCAGACGCTGGGCCAGCCCGTCGTCATCGACAACCGCGGCGGCGCAGGCGGCAACATCGGCATGGACGCGGTGGCCAAGGCCGCGCCGGACGGCTACACCGTGGGCATGGGCGCGATCTCGACCAACGCGCTGAACCCGCACATCTACAAGAAGATGCCCTTCGACCCGCGCAAGGACTTCACGCCCGTGGGCCTGCTGGGCCAATCGACCATCGTGCTGGAGGCCGGCCCCGCGCTGCCCGTGAAGAACGTGGCCGAGCTGATCGACTACGCACGCAAGCACCCCGGCCTGCCGTTCTCCACCGCGGGCGCGGGCACCTCCATGCACCTGGCCGGCGTACTGTTCGGGCAGCTGAGCAAGACCGAATGGACGCACGTGCCCTACAAGGGCAGCGCCCCGCTCATCACCGACCTGATCGCGGGCCAGGTGCCCGTGGCCTTCGACAACCTGCCCGCGTCGCTGCCGCACATCCAGGCCGGCAAGCTGCGGGCGCTGGCCGTGGCCGGATCGCAGCGCTCGCCGGCCCTGCCCGACGTGCCCACCCTGGCCGAGGCGGGACTGGCCGGCTATTCGGTGGAGCCGTGGTTCGGGGTCTATGGCCCCGCCGGAATGCCGGCCGCGGTGGTGCAGCGCCTGGACAAGGCCCTGCAGGAGGCCCTGGCCGATCCCGCCGTGAAGGACCGCCTGCAGGCGGCCGGCTTCACGCCGCGCGGCTCCTCCGCGGCCGAACTGGGAGCGCTGACGCTGCGCGAGTACGACCGCCTGGGGAAGGTGGCCCGCACGGCCGGGATGACCGTGGACTGAGGCCCTGCCATGCCACAGCACACCGACGCCACCCATGACCCGGCACTGCGCAGCTGGGTCGAATCCGCCAACGCCGCGGGCTGCGACTTTCCCATCCAGAACCTGCCCTTCGGACGCTTCCGCGCGCAGGACGGCGGCGCCCGCATAGGCGTGGCCATCGGCGACCGCATCCTGGACCTGCAGGCCGCGGGCCTCGTGGCCGGCGACGACATGAACGCGCTGATGGCGGCGGGCCCGCAGGCGCGCCGGGCCCTGCGCGCGCGCCTCTCGCAGGGCCTCGCCGCCGGCAGCGCGCAGCAGGCCGCATGGCAGGACGCGCTGCTGCCGCAGGCGGGCACCACGATGCTCGTGCCCTGCCGCATCGGCGACTACACCGACTTCTACACCAGCGTGCACCACGCCACCAACGTGGGCCGGCAGTTCCGCCCCGACAACCCGCTGCTGCCCAACTACCAGTGGGTGCCGATCGGCTACCACGGCCGCGCGTCCTCCATCGGCGTGAGCGGAGCGGCGGTGCGGCGTCCCCGCGGCCAGCTCAAGGCGCCCGACGCCGTCGCGCCCGTGCTCTCCCCTAGCCGCCGGCTGGACTACGAGCTGGAACTGGGCTGGTTCGTCGGCGCAGGCAACGCGCAGGGCGAGCCCATCGGCATCGGCGAGGCGGAGGACCACCTGTTCGGCGTCGCGCTCTTCAACGACTGGAGCGCGCGCGACATCCAGGGCTGGGAGTACCAGCCCCTGGGGCCGTTCCTCTCGAAGAATTTCGCCAGCACCCTCTCGCCCTGGGTGGTCACGCTGGAAGCGCTGGCGCCGTTCCGCGCGCCCTTCACGCGGCCCGAGGCAGACCCGCAGCCGCTGCCCTACCTGGACGCGCCCGCCCACCGCGCCGCGGGCGCCTTCGCGATCACGCTCGAAGTGCTGCTGCAGACGGAGCGCATGCGCGCGCAGGGACTGCCGCCGGCCGTGCTCTCGCGCACCGACACCACCCGCGCCGCCTACTGGACGCCCGCGCAGCTCGTGGCGCACCACACGGTGAACGGATGCAACCTGCAGAGCGGCGACCTGCTCGGCTCGGGCACGCTGTCGGGGCCCGGCCCGGGTGAGGCCGGCTCATTGCTGGAGTTGGCCGTGGCCGGCCGCCAGCCCGTGCGCCTGCCGTCCGGCGAGGAACGCAGCTTCCTGGAAGACGGCGACACGGTCACGCTGCGCGGCTGGTGCGAGCGCGAAGGCGCGGCGCGCATCGGCTTGGGCGAGGCGAGCGGGACGATCACGGGCGGCTGACGGCGCCGCTCACGCGCGCCCGGGGCCGGTCATTGTTCCACCTTCAGCACGCGCCAGTCGATGCGGTTGTCGGCGCGGTGCGGCAGCGCCACCTTCTGGGTGGCGGCCCAGGGAATGATCTGGTTGTAGAGCGGGATGTGCGAGATCAGCTCGTGGTCCTTCAACAGGGCCTGCTCGATGAGGCCGTTGCGCGTGGACAGGTCCGTCTCCTTCTTGATGCGCTCGATCAGCGCGTCCTGCTGCGGATCGGAGAAGCGCCCCAGGTTGAAGTTGCCGTCGCCGCCCGCGCCGGGCGAGCGGACCAGCGACTGCAGCGAGTAGAACGCGTCGAAGGTCGGCACGCCCCAGCCCAGCAGGTAGATGCTGGCCTCGTTGCGCTGGATCATCGGGAAATACGTGGCGAACGGCTGGGTGCGCAGCTTGGCGCGCACGCCCACCTTGGCCCACTGCGCCGTGATCGCCTGGCAGAGCTGCTCATCGTTCGTGTACCGGCCCGCGCTGCACGCGAAATCGACCTCGAAGCCCTGCGGATAGCCCGCGTCGGCCAGCAGTTTCTGCGCGGCAGCGGGGTCGTAGGGCCAGCGCGCGTCGGCCTTCTGCGTCCAGCCGTTCACCTGCCGCGCGATGAGCGCGCCCGTGGGCTGCGCGAGACCGCGCAGCGTCACCCGCTGGATGGTCTGGATGTCGATGGCCTGGTAGAGCGCCCGGCGCACGCGCACGTCCTTGAGCGGGTTCGTCCCCTTCACGTTCGAGCCGGGAAGCTCCTCGCGGAACTGGTCCAGGCCCAGGAACAGCGTACGGTTTTCCGGGCCTTCCAGCACCTTGAAGCCCTGCGTCTGGCGCACGCGCGCGATGTCCTGCGGACTGGGGTCGAGCACGAAATCCACCTCGCCCGACAGCAGCGCCGCGGTGCGGGTCGCATCGGACTTGATCGGGGTATAGACCACATCGGTCACGTTGCCGGCGAATTTTCCCTTCCCCCACCAGTGGGGGTTGGCCGCGAGCACGGTGCGCTGGTCGGGTGACCACGACTTGAGCACGAACGGACCCGTGCCCAGCGCGTTGCGGTGCGTGTAGGGCTCGTCGCTGGTCTTGATGTCCTTCGGGGTCGTCGCGTTGTTCTTCTCGGCCCAGGGCTTGCTCAGGATGCGCAGTTCGGTCAGCTGGTTCACCAGCACCGGGTTGGGCACGTCCGAGAAGATGTCGATCGTCTGCGCATCCACCACCTGCACGCGGTCGACGCCCTGCGCATAGACCGCGTAGTTGGAAGTCCTGGCCTTCGCGCGCTCCAGCGAGAACTTCACGTCCTCGGCCGTGAGCGGCGAGCCGTCGCTGAACTTCACGCCCTGCCGCAGGGTGAGGCGCAGCTGGGTCGGGCTCACCTGCTTCCAGGCGGTGGCCAGCTGCGGCTCGGGCTTGAAGGTCTTGCTGTTGTATTCGACCAGCGTCTCGTACACCGCCGAATGCAGCACATTGTTCGGGCCCACGTTGTGGGCATGCACGTCCCAGGTGGTCACGTCGGCCGAACGGGCGAAGCGGAAGGTGGCCGCCTGCGCGGCCAGGGGCAGGGCTGCCGTGAGCGAGGCCGCGAGCGCGGCCGCCAGGAGGGTGCGGGAAATTCGCATGGTGGTGTCTTGGTCTCGGGATGGGCTGCTCCGCAGCGAGGCAGCCACTATGCCAAGCCGGCCGTGCCCGCTGAACGACTTTGTGGTTGTATCGATATGCGGGCGGCGGGCGCAGGCCGCATCCTTCAATCGAAGGGCTGTGGGCGCCGTGTCTTGTCGCTCGACGGCGGCAGGATCGGAAGCACGATCTTCGGCTGCTCGCCCGTGAGGGTCTTGAGGAACGCCACGATGTCGGCGTTCTCGCCATCGGTGAAGCGCCGCCCGAGCTGCAGCCGGCCCATCACGTCCACCGCCTGCGCCAGCGTGTCGGCGCCGCCGTCGTGGAAGTACGGGTAGGTGAGCTCCACGTTGCGCAGCGTGGGCACCTTGAAGAGGAAGCGGTCCGCGTCCTTGCCCGTCACGCCCGCGCGGCCCTGGGCGGCGTTGGTGGTCCTGTAGGGCTCGACGAGGCCCATCTTCTGGAAGGAGCCGCCCCCCAGGTTCGGGCCGTTGTGGCAGGCCACGCAGCCGCTGGACTTGAACAGTTCATAGCCGCGCAGCTCCTGCGCGTCGATGGCGGTCTTTCTGCCCTGCAACCACTGGTCGAAGCGCGCATTGGGCGTGACCAGCGTTTCCTCGAACGCCGCGATGGCAGAGGTCACCTCGTCGATCGTGAGTCGGTCGGTGCCGAACACGGTCTTGAATTCAGCCACGTACTGCGGGATGGAGCGCAGCATGTCCACCGCGAGTTCGTGCGTGAAGCCCATCTCGCCAGGGTTGGAGATCGGGCCGCCGGCCTGTTCCTTGAGGTCCTTGGCGCGCCCGTCCCAGAACTGCGCGAGGTTCTGGCTGGCGTTCAGCACGGTGGGCGAGTTGATCGGTCCCTGCTGCCACTTGTGGCCGATGGATGTGCGGATGTTGTCCGAGCCGCCCATGCCGAGGTTGTGGCAGGAATTGCAGGAAATGAAGCCCGAGCGCGACAGGCGCGGATCGAAGAACAGCTTCTTGCCGAGTTCGACCCGGGCAGGGTCCTTCACCTGCGGCACGGTCACGGGCTGCACGGGTTCTGCGGCATGCGTGGCCGTCCCGGCCACCAGGGCCGCGCAGGCCCAGGCGCCGAACGCGGCGCGCAGGAGGAATACAGGCGTTCTCATCGGAGGGCTCCTTGTGTGATGGCATCCGGCAGCCGCCGCGGTGTCGCCCGCGCCGTGCTGCCGTGAAACCATTCTTCGGAGCCCGGCCCGCGGCGCGCTTGACCCATCGCAAACGCGCAGGCGGGCGCGGGGAATGTGCGCCGCAGATTGCGTCAGCGCAAAAAGTCACCGACGCGGTGACTCTGCCGGATGCGCCCGGCAAGGCGGTTCAGCGGTGGCCGCCCTGGAGCATGCGCACCGCCTGCGGCAGCGACCGCGCTTCGGGCAGGAAGCGGTCGAGCGCGGCCCCGAGCACCACTGCGCACAGCAGCGCGCCCAGCAGGGGCTTCCAGGTGAGGCGCACGGCGGCCGCGAGCCAGCCCGCGCGCTCCACGCCCATGGTGGCGCGCGCCGTGGCATAGGAGAACGCCAGTTCCACCGCCACGGCCAGCAGCACGTCGAAGCCGAAGTACAGCAGCGCGAGCGCTCCCGCACCGAACAGCACGGCCGCGCCGATGAGGAAGATCGCCACCACGGGCACGACCACCACAGCCCCCTCGTCGGCCTCGGCGGCGGCGCCCAGGGCGTTGCCCGCCATGTCGCCGAGGGCGTCCCCGAAATGGCCATCCGCGCCCGCCCCCGCGAAATCGCCGCCGCCGGACCGGGGCAGCGCCGGCGCGCGTCCGCCGGCACCCCGTACCGCCCGGGCCGCGAGATCGCCGGCGTCGTACAGGGCTTCGGCCGCATCGGCCACGTCCATTCCGCTGGAGGGATCGGGGCCGTCCTCGTCCCGGTTCCGCGACCGGCCCGCAGGCCGCCGGACCAGCCGCGCCGCCCAGAGCCGCAGCACCAGCAGGTAGGCGGCATAGCCGGCCCCGAGCGTGGCGAGGTAGCGCACGGCGAGCGACTCCACGCCCAGCACCATCTGCGTGTGCGAAACCGCCCACATGAAGGCCATCATGAAGGCGCCGATGCACCAGCCGTGCACGCGCAGCCGGTAGCGGCTCAGCAGCGACGCCTCCAGCGTGCGCCCGGGCGTGCGCACGCGGCGCCAGCTCGATCCCCCGGCGCGCTGGCCGGGCCGCGCCCGCCCGGAGGGCATCAGTCCACCACCACCGGCACGCGCATAGCGAGCGCACACATCAGTTCATACCCTACCGTGCCGGCCGCCTGCGCCACCTCGTCGATGCCGAGCACCGCGCCGCAGGCTGCGCGCCCCCAGAGCGTGGCTTCGCTGCCCGTGCCGGCCTCCACGCCGGCCTCGTGCAACGGCGTGAGGTCCACGGTGATCATGTCCATGCTCACGCGGCCCACGATGCGCGTGCGCACGCCGTTCACCAGCACCGGCGTGCCCGTGGGGGCGTGGCGCGGGTAGCCGTCGGCATAGCCGCAGGCCACCACGCCGATGGTCATCGGCCGGTCCGCGGTGAAGGTGGAGCCGTAGCCCACGGTGTCGCCGGCCTGCAGTTGCTGGGTGCCGATGATGCGCGCCGACAGCGTCATGGTCGGCGCGAGGCCCCAGTGCGCCGCCGTGTGCTCGGGGTGGTCGGCCGCGCCGCCATAGAGCACGATGCCCGCGCGCACCCAGTCGGCGCGCACCCGCGCGTCGCCGCCGGCATGGCGCAGGGTGGCGGCGCTGTTGCTGACCGTGCGCTCGCCCGGCAGGTCCTGCGTGGCAGTGCAGAAGGCATCGATCTGGTGGGCGATGCCGCGCGGCCCGTCGGCGTCGCTGAAGTGGGTCATGAACGAGATCTCGTCCACCTGCGGGAGGGCATTGAGCCGCGCCCAGGCCGCCCGGTAGCGCTCCGGCGGGAACCCCAGGCGGTTCATGCCCGAATTCATCTTGAGGAACACGCGGTGCGGCGCATGCGTCTTGTGCGCGGAGAGCCAGTCGATCTGCTCGTCGCAGTGCACCGCGTGCCACAGCGACAGGCGCGAGCACAGTTCCAGGTCGCGCGGCTCGAACACCCCCTCCAGCAGCAGAATGGGTCCCCGCCACCCCAGCTGGCGCACCCGCTCGGCCTCGCCCAGGTCCAGCAACGCGAAGCCGTCCGCCCCGCGCAACCCCTCGAACGCGCGCTCGATGCCGTGGCCGTAGGCATTGGCCTTGACCACGGCCCACACGCGGGCGTCAGGCGTGGCGGCACGGGCACGCGCCAGGTTTTGCTGCAGTGCAGCAGTATGGATCGTGGCTTGTATGGGGCGAGGCATGGGGACTGGACGGCAGGCAGAAAGGGAGGAATTCTGGCATCGGAGCGTACAGGGCGCGTGATATAACCGCCAGTCACTTGCAGCCGGGTCCGAGATTTAACAGGGCATCAGTTCCGCTGATGCACCACCAGCCATTCGATGAAGCGCGGTTTCTACACCATCATGTCGGCGCAGTTCTGCAGCTCGCTGGCCGACAACGCACTCTTCGTGGCGGCCGTCGAACTGCTGCGCACCAACGGCTCCCCGGAATGGCAGCGGGCCGCGCTGGTGCCGATGTTCGCCCTGTTCTACGTGGTGCTGGCGCCCTTCGTGGGCGCCTTCGCGGACGCGATGCCCAAGGGCAAGGTCATGTTCGTGAGCAACGCGATCAAGGTCGTCGGCTGCCTCATGATGCTGTTCGGCTCCCATCCGCTCATCGCCTATGCGGTGGTGGGCCTGGGCGCCGCGGCCTATTCCCCCGCCAAGTACGGCATCCTCACCGAACTGCTGCCGGCCTCCCAACTGGTCAAGGCCAACGGCTGGATCGAGGGCCTCACGATCGCCTCCATCATCCTGGGCGTGCTGCTGGGCGGACAGCTGGTGGGCCCCAACATCTCCGGATGGCTGCTGTCGGTGGACATCCCGTTCGTGGACACCGGCGTGGACACCGCGGCCGAGGCGGCCATCGCCACGCTCATCGCGGTGTACCTGGCCGCGGCCTGGTTCAACACCCGCATCCCGCACACCGGCGTCGAGATGCGCCCCATGCCGCGCAACCCGCTGGCGCTGCTGCCCGATTTCTGGGCCTGCAACAACCGCCTCTGGCGCGACAAGCTCGGGCAGATCTCCCTGGCCACCACCACCCTCTTCTGGGGCGCCGGCGGCAACCTGAAGTTCATCGTGCTGGCCTGGGCAGCCGCCGCCCTGGCCTACAACACCACCCAGGCCTCGGCGCTCACGGGCGTGGTGGCCATCGGCACCGCGGTGGGGGCCGTGGTGGCCTCCATGCGCATGCGGCTGGACATGGCCACCAAGGTCATCCCGCTGGGCATCGCCATGGGCGTGCTGCTGATCCTGATGGTCTTCATCAAGAGCATCTGGATCGCCATCCCCTTCCTGATCCTGCTGGGCGGCCTGGGCGGCTACCTCGTCGTGCCCATGAACGCGCTGCTGCAGCACCGCGGCCACAACCTCATGGGCGCGGGCCGCTCCATCGCCGTGCAGAACTTCAACGAGCAGGCGGCCATCCTCGGGCTGGGCGCGTTCTACAGCCTGTCGCTCAAGATGGGGCTGTCGGTGTTCGGCGCGATCACGGTCTTCGGTCTCGTGGTGGCGGGCGTGATGTGGCTGATCCGGCGCTGGCACATCCACAATTGCACCCGCTATCACGACGAGGTGGAACACCTGCTGCACATCGCGCGGCACGACCACCACCACTGAAGCACCGGCCCCCGCGGGCCGCGCCCGGCGCCGGAGCGCGGGGCATCCGCGTCCAGGCACCCGCCGCCATCGCGGCCCGGATTTCCCATGACCTCCCCGCTGCCCATCCTCGCCCTGCTGTTCAATGCCTTCGTCTGGGGGCTGGCATGGTGGCCCTTCCGGCTGATGCACGGGGCCGGCCTGCACCCGCTCTGGGCCACGGCACTGATGTATTGCGGCGTGCTGATCGCGCTGCTGGCGCTGCGCCCGGGCCTCTGGGCGCAGGTGCGCGCGCATCCGCAGCTGTGGCTGCTCGCCCTCAGTTCGGGCCTGAACAACGTGGCCTTCAACTGGGCGGTCACCGTGGGCGACGTGGTGCGCGTGATCCTGCTGTTCTACCTCATGCCCGCCTGGGCGGTGCTGCTGGCCTGGAAGGTGCTCGGGGAGCGGCCCACGGCCGGGGCGATCGCACGGCTGGCGCTGGCCTTCGCGGGCGTGGTGCTGGTGATCTGGCCCGAGGGCGCCTCCGGGCGGGCACTGCTGCACGGGCTGACGATGGCCGACGGCCTCGCCCTGCTGGGCGGCTTCATGTTCGCGCTCACCAACGTCACGCTGCGGCGCCTGCATGCGGTGCCGGGGGAGGCCCGCATGTTCTCGATGTTCGGCGGCTGCATGCTGATGGCGCTCGTGGTGGGCACCATCGGCCTGCATGTGGGCGTGGTGGAGCCCTTCCCCGCCCCGAACGCCACCTGGATCGCCACGGCGGCGCTGCTCGCGGGCGTGCTGCTGCTGGGCAACTGGGCGTTGCAGTTCGGCGCGTCCCGGCTCGCGGCAGGGACGACGGCCATCGTGATGCTCTCCGAAGTGGTGTTCGCCAGCGTATCGTCGGTGCTGCTCTCGGCGGCCACGCTGCAGCCGCGCACCCTGCTGGGCGGCGGGATGATCGTGCTGGCCGCGCTGCTGGCCTCGCTGCAGCGGCGCTGAATCGGCCGAAAAACAACGAACGATCCTGTTTTCGCGCGGATCCGTTCCGCAAAGCGGATTTGCCTGCACTTTCCGTCCAGCCGGGGGGAGGGTTGTTGCGATCATCGCGGCACAGCGCGTCCTCGCTGCCGCATCGGTGGCTCCGCGCAGTCCAGGAGCCGTCCCCATGCCCCCTCTCTCCAGTCCCGCCCGCCGCCGCTTCAGCCGGGCAGGCGCCACGGCGCTGGCCGTCGCCTGCCTGGCACTGCCGGCCAGGGCGGCCGAGCCTGCCCCCTGGACGCTCGCCTCAGGCTACCCCGCCGCCCTCTTCCACACGGTGAACCTGCGCCAGTTCGCAGACGACGTGAATGCCCGGACCCGCGGCGCCCTGGTTGTCGAACTGCGTCCCGACAACAGTGCGGCGAAGCTCTCCGAGATCGCGGCCAAGGTCCGCTCGGGCGAGATCGCGGCGGGCGAGGTGCTGCTCAGCGCCCTCTCCGGCGACGCGAAGATCGCCGGGGCGGACACGCTGCCCTTCATCGTGAACAGCTACGAGGACGCGCTGCGCTTCTGGAATGCGCAGCGCCCCGTCCTGCAGGAGGCGCTGGACCGCCAGGGCCTGGTCGTGCTGTATGCCGTGCCGTGGCCGGCGCAGGGCCTTTTCACCGTGCGGCCCATCCATTCCGTCACCGATCTGCGCGGCGCGAAGATGCGCACCTACAACCCCAGTACCGAGCGCCTCGCGCAACTCGTGGGCGCCACGCCGGTGGAGGTACCGACCCAGGGCATACCGCAGGCCCTGGCAGACCGGCGCGTGGACGCGATGTTCACCTCGCCCGCGACGGGCGTGGACGGCAGGGTGTGGGAGTCTCCCGTGAAGTACTTCTACAACGTGCGCGGCTGGTACCCCAAGAACCTCGTGATCGCGAACAAGGCGAAATGGATGGCCTTGCCGGAAGCCACGCGCCGTTCAGTGCAGGCAGCCGCGGAGGAGGCGCAGAAACGCGGGTGGGCCGCGAGCGATGCGGCTTCATCGGCCTCGATGGCCGAACTCGCACGCAACGGCATCCGGGTGGAGACGCCCGAGCCGGAACTGCGGCGCGAGATGCGCCGGCTCGGCGAGAACCTGGCGGTGGAATACCTGCGCGCCACGGGCAGCGAAGGCAACCGCGTGCTGATCCCCTACTTCGCTGGCGACAATGGGACTCCCGCAACGGCGAAGTCGCCCTGACCGCGCCGGGCCTGCGGGGCTTTCCGGAGAATGCCCGACATGACCCGCGCCTACGATTTCGATGCCCTGCAGATGGACGGCCAGACGGTGCCCCTGCGCCAGTACGAGGGCCGCGTGCTGCTCATCGTGAACACCGCCAGCGCCTGCGGCTTCACGCCTCAGTTCGCGGGCCTGCAGGAACTGCACCAGCGCTATGCGGACCGCGGGCTCGTCGTGCTGGGCTTTCCCTGCAACCAGTTCGGCCGGCAGGATCCGGGATCGAACGGGGAGATCGCCACGTTCTGCCAGCGCAACTACGGCGTGGATTTCCCGATGATGGCCAAGATCGACGTGAACGGATCCGAGGCGCCGCCGCTCTACCGCTGGCTGACCGCGGAAGCCCCGGGCCTGCTCGGCACGAAGGCCATCAAGTGGAACTTCACCAAGTTCCTCATCGGCCGGGACGGCCAGGTGATCCGCCGCTACGCGCCCACCGACAAACCGGCGTCGCTCGCCAGGGACATCGAGGCGGCGCTCGCCAGCCCCGCGCCCTGAGCCACCCCGGTCAGTCCGACAGTTCGCGCTGCGGCCGTCCGGTGATCTCGAAGCGGCGCGAGAATCCCAGCGGCCTCGACACCCCGCGCGCCTCCGGCATCAGGGGCACGCGCAGGCGGGGCCGGGGCAGCACCCTCAGCCGCCAGTCGGTGCCGCCGATGAACCGGAACCGCACCGTGTCCGTTCCCTCCACGCCCAGCAGCAGGAAGCTGCCGGTGGAATACATGCCGCCGAGGGTGGCGGAGTCCAGCAGCTCGAGGGTGGGGCTGAAGAGGTGGATGCCGAGGAATTCCTCGTCCGGCACATCGTCGGTGGTGAACAGCAGATAGCCGCTGTCGCAGCGGAACGCCGCCTCCAGCAGCGCGGCCTCCACGGTGCGGCCCGTGCGCTGCCCGGCCAGCACGATGTCGCTCAGCGGCTTGTGCCGCGCGTCGGCCTCCCGCAGGAGGTGGAGGGAGAGTTCTTCGGGAGCGAGGACATCCATGGGCCGGGCGCCTCACCAGAGCATGTCCACGCCGAAAGCGGCCAGCGCCCCGCCCACGAAGGCCCCGACCGCGACGCAGACCGGAGCCCCCGGACCGCAGGCCAGGCCCGCGAGCGCGCCGCCGGCGATGCCGCCGCCGATGCCGGCTCCCGTGACGGCCACCTCCCTGCCGGCCGCCGCCACCTTGTCCTGCGCCGTCGCCACGTTGTAGACCGACAGTGCCAGCGACAGCACGATGAGACCCCGCCCCGCGCGCGACAGCCCCCGCATCGTCTGGGTGACGCGCGGGTTGGATTTGCCCGCGGATTTCACGATCTCCGCATAGACGCCGTTCTGCTGTGCCGCCGTGAGCCGGTCGAACTGCGCGCCCGGGCCGTGCAGCTGCTGCACCTTGCGCGCGATGAGTTCATTGAGCGTCTTGCCCTCGGCCTTGAGCTGCTGCGCCATGGCCCGCCCGAACGGGGTGCTGCGGCCGCGGATCACTTCCATGATCACGTTGCGCGTGTCCTGCGCCTGCTGGGCGGCCTGCGCCCAGGTGATGTTCCCCGACAGGGCCTGCGCGCGCAGCTCGTTGGCCATGGCGTCGATCTGGCGGGTATAGGCGAGCCGGGCATTCGCGTCGATGGTCATGTGCGCGCCGGCATTGCCCATCTCCACCTTGAGCATCCAGATGGCGGTCTCGAACGCTGAGCGGTCCTTTGCGGAATTGTCGTTGTCGGTCGTCATGTCTCCTCCTGCCCGTTCTGACGCGCCCCGTTCCGGAAAAAGTGGTGCCGTGAAGCTGGTGCCAACCGTACCAGCGCAGGACGCCGCGGTTGCGCAACGACCCGTCACAAAGGTCATTTTTGGTATCCATTGATACCAGAAGCCTACCCAGGAGGGGTAGGCAAAGAGCGAGTTTTACGCTTTAGTAAATACTTCGCATTCACTTCGCATGACAGGGGGGAAAACCCATGCAGAACGCCATCATCGCCCGGCACTCCCGGCGCGCTCGCACGGCACGCCTTGCTCTGGCGTGCGCGCTTGCCCTGGCCGCTTCCGCGGCAGGCGTCGCGCCGGCCTGGGCGCAAACCACCGCGGCGGCGGGCGCTGAGCCCGAGCCCGGCATGTGGGCCTTCGATGGCGAACTCACCGGCCAGCCCGGCCGCAGTCTGCAGATCGACACCCAGCTGGGGCGCGGCATGGTCGTCTCGTACCTGGGCTACCGCGCCGATGGCTCCTCGCTTTTCCTGCAGGCGAGCGGCTACCGCGCGCAGGACGACAACGGCTTCACGGGCGAGCTGCGCGAGTTCCGCAACGGCCCGGTGATCGGCGGGGGCGCCGCCAACGGCGAGGTGGCGGGCAGCGTCGGCACGCTGCGCCTGGCCTTCGACACGCCCACCTCCGGCACCGTGACGCTGCCAGGCGAGGCGCCGCGGCGCATCTCCCGCTTCACGTATGGCAACCAGCAACTGTCGCGCGATTTCGACCGGCAGATCGAGATCGGGCTGTATTCCCAGGCGAGCCGGTCACCCCGGACGGCAACGTACCGGATGCGGCTGTCCGACAGCGACCTCCGGCTGGAACAGCTCAGCAGCAGCGACGGCAGTCTCTGTGCCTACTCGGGCCCCTACCAGGTGCAGGGCGGAAGCCTGACCTCGCAAGGCACGAAGGTCTGCACGGATGCGTCCGGCGCGCAGCAGCAGGGCACCTACAAGATCGAACGGCTCCGGTTCGACAGCCAGGGCTTTCTCTCCGCAAAGATGGAGATCGACGGCACCAGCGTCGTCGCGGCGGGGGCCTGCTGGATGACCGGCGCGGTCAACTCCGGCACGCCCGGGCCCTGCTCGACGCACTTCTACGGCGGCTTCGCACTGCAGACGGGAATGTGGAGCTTCGACGACGAACTGAACGGACGGCCGGGGCGCAGCCTGCAGATCGATAACCTGCCCGGCAGCGGGGCGCTGGTCGTGTCGTACCTCGGATACCGTGCCGACGGCTCCTCGCTGTTCCTGCAGGGCTCTGCTCCGGTGGACATGATTCAGGTACGCAACTACGGAATCCCCCTCAAGGAGTTCCGCAACGGCCCCGTGATTGGAGGGGCCGTCACTCCCGGGCAGGAGGCCGCGAGCGTGGGGACCGCGCAACTGGTGCTGAACAGTCCCACCACGGGCACCATCACACTGCCCGGCGACACGCCGCGGCGCATCTCGCGCTACCGCTACGAAGACCACACCGTGCGTTTTGACAAGGCCTTCGAGGGCCGGGGCTACAGCTCCCCCTACCCTGCCAGCGATTCGATCGACATCGACCTCGTCGCACGCGACGGCGTGTTTCGCATGGACACCATTGCCATGGGGGCCTACAAGAACTGCCAGTACCGGGGTACCTACAACCTCGCCGGCGATGGGCTGGCAACGTCCGGTTCACTGAATTGCCAGGCCTCCGAAGGCGCAACCAACACCGAATACCGCAGCGGATATTTCACGGTGGACGCCAATGGCATGCTGCGCGGCTACCTGCGCCATTCAGTCAACGTGCCATACCTCATCACGGCAGGGTGCATGGGCAGCAACAGCAGCCTCTGCACCCGCGACCAACTGCAGCAGCCCCGCTGAAAAGCCGCAGCGGGCGCCGGCCGGATGGCTCAGGCCGAGGCCGGCGGCGGCTCGGGAGCCTCCGGAGCCGCCGCAGGCACGGGCGCTGCACGCATCTGGCGCGCACGCTGCAGCAGCCGCTCGGCCGCCCGCGGCTGCAGGCCGTACATGTCGGCGAACTGATCCACCGTGCTGCCGCTGGCCTCGAAAGCGCGCAGCAGGGCCTCGGCCTTGGCATCGCGCTCGGCGACTTCGGCGAAGGCTTCGTCCAGCACGGCATTGGCGCGCTCGTCACGGCCACGCACCAGCGCGTCGTAGGCATCGCGCGTGAGGCCCGATGCTTCGTACGCCTGGGCGATGCGGCGGCGCAGCTTGGCGGTGAGGTCCTCGCCGTCGCGCGGCTTCTTGCGGCGGAACACCTCCAGCAGCGCGTGGTGCACATGCTCTGGCGCCATGGCCTCCACGGCCTGGCCCTGCAGGTCGTGGCGCGGGCGGCCCTCGGCCACCACCTGCAGGTAGCGGGTGGAGCGGGTGTGGATGCCCAGCGCGGCCTTCAGGTCGTCCTTCTCGAAAGCGCCGGGATGGGCGTCCTGCAGGTCCTGGAAGATGCCGCGCTTGAGTGGCAGGAATTGCGCGCCGAAGAGGTGCGGATAGAAGCCTGCCAGCTGTTCCAGCACGGGATGCGTGCGGCGCGGGCCCTGGGCCTGCGGCGCGGCAGCGCCTGGCGCGGCGGCGGGCTCGCCCGCGGAGCGGTTGCGGGCGCCTCCGCGGCCCCGGCCTCCACGCCGGCCGGCGCGGGGCGTGCGGGCTTCGCCGGCCTCGGGAGCATCGCCGGTGGCGGCCGGCGCGGCGTTGTCCATTGCGTCTTCGCGGCCGGCCACGGCCTGCGCGTCGTCCGCTGCGGCGGGGACGGGGTTCTGGGTTGCTTCTGCGGTCGCGTTGTCGGTCATGGCAATCAAGGATGCGGTCTGGTCAGGGCGTGCGGCCCGGCTGCGCGGCATGGCCACGCGGCGTAAAACCCGCCATCATGCCAGTTTGCCGCGCGCGGCCCCTGCACGGCGCTAGACGGCGCCCGGCCGCAGGGCCTCGTCGAGTACCTCCACCCAGTGCCGCACGGGCACCCGGGTGCCGCTCTGCAGGTGCGTGATGCAGCCGATATTGGCCGAGAGGATGGCCGCGGGCGGCTCTTCCGCGCACGCCTCGTCCAGCGCGCCGAGCTTGCGGTCGCGCAACTGGCCGGCGATCTCCGGCTGCAGCAGCGAGTAGGTGCCGGCGGAGCCGCAGCACAGGTGCGACTCCGTGCGCGCCACGCGCAGGCGAAAGCCCAGGCGGGCCAGATGGGCCTCCACCCCGCCGCGCAGCTTCTGGCCGTGCTGCAGCGTGCAGGGCGGGTGGTAGGCCAGCAGCGCGCGCGGGGGATCGATCCGCCCCTCCAGGCGCTCGGCAAGCGCGGGCAGCATGTCCGGCAGCAGTTCGGACAGGTCCCGCGCCAGTGCGCTGATGCGCTCCGCCCGCGCGGCGTAGGCCGGGTCGTGGCGCAGCAGGTGGCCGTACTCCTTCACCGTGGCGCCGCAGCCCGAGGCATTGAGCACGATCGCCTCCACGCCCCCCGCCTCCACGTGCGGCCACCAGGCATCGATGTTGGCGCGCATCTGCGCGAGGCCGCCGTCCTGGTCGTTGAGGTGGAACTTCACCGCGCCGCAGCAGCCCTCGCCGGCGGCGATCACGGTCTGGATGCCCGCGGCGTCCAGCACGCGCGCCGTGGCGCGGTTCACGTTGGGCAGCATCGCCGGCTGCACGCAGCCCGCGAGCATGAGCACCTTGCGTGCGTGCTCGCGCACCGGCCAGGCGCCCGCCTCCTGGGGGCGCGGCACCTTGGCGCGCAGCGCGGCGGGCAGCAGCCCGCGCACGGCCTGGCCGGCCTTCAGCGCCGGCCTGAACAGCGGCGAGGGCAGCCCCTCCTTCAACGCCCAGCGGCGCGCGCGCTCGGGCAGCGGCCGCGGCACCTTGTCCTCGACGATGCGCCGGCCGATATCCACCAGGCGCCCGTACTGCACGCCGCTCGGGCACGTCGTCTCGCAGTTGCGGCAGGTCAGGCAGCGGTCCAGGTGCAGTTGCGTCTTGCGCGTGGGAGTCTCCCCCTCCAGCACCTGCTTGATGAGGTAGATGCGCCCGCGCGGCCCGTCCAGCTCGTCGCCGAGCAATTGGTAGGTCGGGCACGTGGCGGTACAGAAGCCGCAATGCACGCACTTGCGCAGGATGCCCTCGGCCTCGCGGCCTTCGGGCGTGTCCTGGAATTCGGGGGCGAGTCGGGTTTGCATGGTGATCGTTATCGTGGGAATGTCGTGGTGTCGGCCCGCAGGGCGTTCAAGGGCGGTGGCGGCGCGTACGCCACAGCGCGGCCAGGTGCCCGAAGTCCGATGCGAGCGGCGGGAGCGCGAGCCCCAGCAGCACCGCCGCGAGCGGCACCACCCAGACGAAGCCCACGTGCTTGAAGCCGGCCGCACCCACGATGCCGCCGGCCGTGAACATGCCCAGCAGGCTCGCGAACAGCACCATCCGGGCGCGGTTGGAGTGCACATGCGCCTCGGGCGGAGTGCCGCGCCGGTTCCAGTAGAGCATCTTGCCCATCTCGATGCCCAGGTCGGTGGCCACGCCCGTCATGTGCGTGGTGCGGATCTGGGCAGAAGACATCTTGGTCACCACCGCGTTCTGCAGCCCCATGAGGAAGGCCAGCAGCAGCACCGTGAGCGGCACCGAGAACGGCGTGGGCCAGCCCAGCGTGATCGCGCCCATGAGGCCGAACAGCAGCATCAGCACGGCTTCCAGCAGCAGCGGCAGCGCGAAACCGCTGCGCAGCCGGTGGTGGCGCGCCCAGTTCACCATGATCGCGGTGGTGCCCGCGCCCGACATGAACGCCCAGAGCGTGCCCACGGCGGCCAGCACCAGGGCCATGTTGCCCAGCACGAGGTTGTCGGCCACGGTGGACAGGAAACCCGTCATGTGCGAGGTGTAGCTGTGCACGACGAGGAAGCCGCCCGCGTTCACCGCGCCCGCGTTGAACGCCAGCAGCAGGCCCAGCAGCCGGTTGGTGGACGGCGTGCGGTGCCGCCCCATGAGGTGCCGCAGCAGGCGCATACTTGCCCTACCCCGCCACCCGCCGTCCGGGGTTGAAGATGCCCGAGGGATCGAAAGCCGCGCGCAAGCGGTCATGGATGCGCTGCAGGGCCGCGTCCGCGGGCTGCGCCGGCACGGTACCGGCCGCCGGCACGACGGAAGATTCCGCCGGAGCGCGGAACAGCGTGGCCGCACCGCCGACGGCACGCGCGGCCTCCTGCAGCGCCGGCCCCAGGGCTGGCGGGGCCTGCACCCAGCGCAGCCCGCCATGCCATTCGACCAGCGGTCCGGATGTCCCGTCAGGCAATGCCAGGGCCGGAGCCGACTGGGGCACCGACAGGCGCCAGAGCGCGGCGCCCGCGGGCCGGCCGGCGAACCACGGCAGCGCCTGCTCGCGGCAGGCATCCCACTGCGCGGCAGCTGCCTGCGGCGATTGCAGCTGTCCGCCCAGGGCACGGCAGGCCGACTCCACGGCGGCCACGGCACCCCGCAGCCGCAAGTGCAGCACGCCGTCCGCGGCACCGGACGGGCCGGCCTCCCAGCGGCTGGCATTCAAAGGCAACGGCTGGCCGCCCCACTCCTGCAGCCGCCGCAGCGCCTCGGCCTGCGACAGCTCGAAGCACAGGGTGGCCTCCGCGGGCGGCACGGGCAGCACCTTCAGGCTCACTTCGGTGACGACACCCAGCGTGCCCCAGGCCCCGGCCATCAGCCGCGAGACGTCGTAGCCCGCCACGTTCTTCATGACCTGCCCGCCGAAGCGCAGGCATTCGGCGCGGCCGTTGACGATCTCCGCCCCGAGCACGAAGTCGCGCACGGCCCCGGCGCTCGCGCGGGCCGGGCCCGACAGCCCCGCCGCCACCATGCCGCCCACGGTGGCGTCCTCACCGAAATGCGGCGGCTCGAACGGCAGGCACTGCCCCCGGCCGGCCAGCAGCGCCTCCAGCTCGGCGAGCGGGGTGCCGGCGCGCACCGTCACCACCAGTTCGCTCGGCTCGTAGTCCACCACGCCCGCGCAGGCACGGGTGTCGAGCACTTCGCCGGCCAGCGGCATGCCGCCATGGAAATCCTTGGTACCGCCCCCGCGGATGCGCAGGGGACGGCCTTCGCGCGCACTGTCGCGCACGCGTTCGATGATCTGGCGGAGGGCGGAATCCATGACTGCATCGTAGCGGCAGCCCCGGAACGGGAGACCGCAAGGCCCCTTGAATTTTTTGAACGCGGCGCGTGAAGCCGGCCGCCTCGCGGCGCCAGGGGTGTCCCGTCAATCCATCCCTGCCGGCAGGGCCGCCTCCTCGTACCACGCCACCGGCTGGCCCGGTACCGGCGCCGGCCGGCCCGCTCGCAGCAGGAAACCGGTCCACGGCAGCCGGGTGACCTCCTCCTCGGGGCGGCCCTTGCGGGCCGAGGTGGCGAACAACTCGCGCCCGCCGACCCCGCCCAGGCAGGGCATGGTGGGGCACACCACGGGCACCGGCACCTCGGCCACGATCTCGCCGGACGGCGCCAGCCGCAGCAGTTGGCCACCTTCGTACATGGCCGTCCAGTAGTGGCCCTCGGCATCCACCACGGCCCCGTCGGGCCGTCCCGCGTAGCCGGGATCACCCGGGCGCCACTGCGCGGGCTTGGGCGGGAAGGAGTGGAACACGCGCGGGCTGCCCTGGGGTTCGCCGTGCGCGTCGCATTCCCAGGCGCTCACCGTGTGGGCCGGGGTATCGGCCCAGTAGAGCCGCCGGCCGTCCGGCGACCAGGCCAGGCCGTTGGCGGTCATCACGCCATCCAGCATGCGGCGCACCACGGGCGCGCTGGCGCTGCCGCGGCCGTCGATGCAGTAGAGCGCGCCCACCGCCTCCCGCGGCTGCCCGGACGGCGGCTCGTGCAGGGTCCCCACCCAGAAACGGCCGAGGGCGTCGCATTTGCCGTCGTTGGCACGTTGCGTGGCCGGGTCGTAGGGCAGCGTGGCCACCGGCACCAAGGACCCACCCCATTCGCGTGCCCGGTAGATGCCGTCGCGCAGCGCGATCACCAGGCCGCTGGCCACCCCCGCGGTGCGCGCGGGGGCGATGCAGCCCGGCTCGCTGGGCATGGCCCACCGGTCGATGCGGCCGGTGTCGGGCTCCCAGCGGGCCAGCGCGCAGCCGGCGATATCGACCCAGTAGAGGCGGGTTTCCAGCGGATGCCAGAACGGCGACTCGCCGAGCGCGTCGGGCTCCAGGCTGCCCGTGCGCCAGTCCATGTCCAGGTGCATGCGGTGTCCTCTTTCGTAGGGAGCCCTTCGGCGGCGCGACCGCCGCAGCCGCCTTCCCGGGCCCCGGCACCGATTATTCGGCCATGGCACCGCATGGCCAAAAAAAAGCCCGCCTTGCGGGCGGGCCGAATGTCCAAAAGGAGCAACTCGATCGTTCGTTGTCGTCCGGCCCGGGTGACGCCACCAGTCGCCGCCCCGGTCCAGATACCTGGCACCGTACCTTTTTTCAGCATCCAAAGGAACGGCGCACAAACCCTGATTTCAGCGGTTGTAGGCGGTTTCGCCGTGCGAGGTGATGTCCAGGCCCTCGCGCTCGGCTTCCTCGCTGACGCGCAGGCCCACCAGCAGATCGGCGATCTTGTAGGAGATGAAGGCCACCACGCCGGACCAGACCAGCGTGATCACCACGCTCTTGACCTGGATCCACACCTGCCCGCCCATGGAGAACGTGTCGGGCGTCAGGCCACCCGTGCCGCCCAGGCCCTGGGAGGCGAACACACCCGTCAGGATGGCGCCCAGGATGCCGCCCACGCCGTGCACGCCGAACACGTCGAATGCGTCGTCAGCGCCCAGCATCTTCTTGAGGCCACCCACGCCCCAGAGGCAGACCACGCCGGCGATCAGGCCGAGCACGATGGCGCCCATCGGGCCCACGAAACCGGCGGCCGGCGTGACGGCCACGAGGCCGGCCACGGCACCCGATGCGGCACCCAGCATGGAGGCCTTGCCCTTGTGCAGGGATTCACCGGCCAGCCAGCTCAGGGTGGCGGCGCCCGTGGCGAGCACGGTGTTCACGAAGGCCAGGCCCGCGGCGCCGTTGGCGGCACCGGCGGAGCCGGCGTTGAAGCCGAACCAGCCCACCCACAGCAGCGAGGCACCCACCATGGTCAGCGTCAGGCTGTGGGGCGTGAGCGCCTCCTTGCCGAAGCCGATGCGCTTGCCCACCATGTACGCGCCCACCAGGCCCGCGATACCGGCGTTGATGTGCACCACGGTGCCGCCGGCGAAGTCCAGCGCGCCGTCCTTGCCCAGCAGGCCGCCGCCCCACACCATGTGGGCCATCGGGATGTAGCTGAACGTGAACCACAGCACCGAGAAGATCAGCACGGCCGAGAACTTGATGCGCTCGGCGAACGAGCCCACGATCAGCGCGACGGTGATCGCAGCGAAGGTGGACTGGAACGACACGAACACGTACTCGGGGATCGTCGGCAGCATGGTCGAGAGGGTGTCCGGAGCGATGCCCTTCAGGAAGATCTTGTCGAACGTGCCGAAGAACGTGCCTTCGCCGCCGAACGCCAGGCTGTAGCCGTAGATGGCCCAGAGCACGGAGATCAGCGAGAAGATCACGAACACCTGCACCAGGACCGACAGCATGTTCTTGGAGCGGGCCAGGCCGCCGTAGAACAGGGCCAGGCCCGGGATGGTCATGAGGATCACCAGCAGCGTGGAGGTCAGCATCCAGGCGGTGTCGCCGGAATCGAGCTTCGGCGCAGGCGCCGCGGGAGCGGCTTCGGAAGCTGCAGCGGCAGCCGGCGCGGCGGCCGCTGCGGGAGCGGGTGCCGCAGCAGCGGCCGGCGCGGGGGCGG
The DNA here is from genome assembly GCF_042847045.1 of Acidovorax sacchari. NCBI lineage: Bacteria > Pseudomonadati > Pseudomonadota > Betaproteobacteria > Burkholderiales > Comamonadaceae > Acidovorax > Acidovorax sacchari. Next base: position 338,289 of record NZ_AP035783.1, on the reverse strand, counting down.
CATCGGGAGCCGATGCGGTGACGGCGGCCGGCTCGGAGGCGGCAGGGGCCTGTGCCAGCGCGGCGGAGCCGGCAGCCAGCAGGCCCATTCCCAGCAGGAAGGAAGCAAGCAGTTTTTTCATGGTTGTGTCTCTCGGAATGCGTTGATCCGTTGGCTCTGCGCTCGGGCCGCCGTCAGAGGGCTTCCTTGCCGGTCTCGCCGGTGCGGATGCGGACGACCTGCTCCAGGTGTCCCACGAAGATCTTCCCGTCACCGATCTTGCCGGTGCGGGCGGCGCCCTCGATCGCCTCGATGACCCGCTCCACGAGATCGTCCGCGACGGCGGCCTCGATCTTCACCTTGGGCAGAAAGTCCACCACGTACTCGGCGCCGCGGTAGAGCTCGGTATGGCCCTTCTGGCGCCCGAAGCCCTTGACCTCGGTCACCGTGATGCCCTGCACGCCGATGTCCGAGAGGGCCTCGCGCACCTCGTCGAGCTTGAAGGGTTTGATGATGGCTGTCACCATTTTCATGTTCGGATCTCCGTAGTGGGGGCCTCGAGACCCCCGTTGTGGGTATGGTCGGTCAAAGGGTTTTCGTGAGCGTGACGATGAGCCGGTTCTTGTTCACCGGCCCGAAGAAGTTCTTCTTGTTGGCGCCGGCCACCGCAGCCGACAGCGAGAGGCCGGAACCGAAATCGTAGGCACCGCCCACGCTGTAGTCCACATAGTTGGGCACGCCCAGGTCCTTGATGTCGCTGGCGAAGCGCGTGTAACCCACCGCCGCCTTGAAGGTGGTGTTCGGGGCGACTTCCTGCGCGAAAGCGACGTTCAGGTAGCCGGTATTGCGGCCGCGGTTGCCGGAGGTCTTGGCGCCGGCCCAGCCGAAATAGTCCTTGGAGATGGTGTGCGAGTACTTGGCCGTCACCGGGCCGTAGGTGGCGGCGCCGTAGAGTTCGGTCGTGTTGCCGGTGGTGTTGCCGGGATACACATAGGTCAGGGCCCCCACGTCCAGGTCCATGCCCCCGGCCTTGAATTTATAGCCGCCATAAAAATCCATTTCGATGGAATTGCCGGGCAGCCAGTCCACGCTGGAGTTCCAGTTGCCCAGGTAGAAGCCGCTCTCGCCGAACGTGTAGTCGAAGCCGCCCTGGATGGCGGGCTTGACGGCCTTGACCTTGCTCGTGTCCTGGTCCTGTCCACGGAACTTGTAGTTGGTGGTCAGGCTCACATTGCCGGTCAGCTGGGCGCTGGCCCAGACGGGGGCGGCGGCCAGGAGGGCGATGCTCAGGGACTTCAGGACGCGGGTCATGGGGGCTCCTTCGGAATAAGCCAATGGTGGATCGGGGTTCGACAGACGCAAAGCATGGACCGTGCCATGCCCCGCCGCCGCGCCGCTCCAGGCGCTCCGAATGGGTGCGCCCCGGCGTCCCCTGCGTCGTGGATGGTTACAACCCTGACGGTTTTGCAGCATGGCGCACCCGAATGGTGCGTACCATGCGCCCCCGACGCGCCGGCACCCGGCAGCGCACCCAAGTGGGGAGGGGGAAAGTTCATGAGTCTTGCCTTGGTGCAGAGCCGCGCATTGCTGGGCCTGCAGGCCGCGGCCGTCACGGTGGAAGTGCATCTGGCCAACGGCCTGCCGAGCTTCACGCTCGTGGGCCTGGCGGACGTGGAAGTGAAGGAAGCGCGCGAGCGCGTGCGCTCGGCACTGCAGAACGCGGGGCTGGAATTCCCCCACAACAAGAAGATCACCGTCAACCTGGCTCCGGCTGATCTTCCCAAGGACTCCGGCCGCTTCGACCTGCCGATCGCCCTGGGCATCCTGGCCGCCAGCGGCCAGATCGACGGCACGCTGCTGGCCGGCCATGAGTTCGCGGGCGAGCTGTCGCTCTCCGGCGAACTGCGCCCGGTGCGGGGCGCACTCGCCACCAGCCTCGCCCTGCGCTCCGCCGGGGGCCGCGCCCGCATGGTGCTGCCGCCCGGCAGCGCCGAAGAAGCGGCCCTGGTGCCCGGCACCGAGGTGTACCGGGCCCGGCACCTGCTGGACGTGGTGGCGCGGTTCCTTCCTCCCCAGGCCGCGGCCAGCGCCGGGGCGGGCCCCGACATCGGTACCGAGGACGGCTGGTGCCGGGTGGAGGGCATGCCGCCGATGGCCGCAGCCCCCGCCGACGATCTCGCCGACGTGAAGGGCCAGGCCGCCGCCCGGCGCGCGCTGGAGATCGCCGCCGCAGGCGGCCACGGCCTGCTCATGGTGGGCCCGCCGGGCTCGGGCAAGTCGATGCTGGCGCACCGGTTCGCGGGCCTGCTGCCGGCCATGTCCGTGGACGAGGCGCTGGAAAGCGCCGCGGTGGCCAGCCTGGCCGGGCGCTTCACGCCGACCGCATGGGGTGCCAGGCCGACGGCTGCGCCACACCACTCCTGCAGTGCGGTGGCTCTGGTGGGAGGGGGGTCACCCCCGCGCCCCGGAGAAATCTCGATCGCCCACCACGGAGTGCTCTTCCTGGACGAATTCCCCGAGTACGCCCGCAGCGCCCTGGAAGCGCTGCGCGAGCCGCTGGAGACGGGCCGCATCACGATCGCACGGGCCGCACGCCGCGCGGATTTCCCGGCGCGCTTCCAGCTCGTCGCGGCGATGAACCCCTGCCCCTGCGGCTACCTGGGCTCCGGCCAGCGTGCCTGCCGCTGCACGCCCGACCAGATCGACCGCTACCAGGCCAAGCTGAGCGGCCCGCTGCTGGACCGCATCGATCTGCATGTGGAGGTGCCCGCCCTCCCCGCGGACCAGTTGCTGGCCGCCGCGCCCGGCGAACCGTCGGCCAGCGTGCGGGAGCGCGTCGCCGCCGCGCGCGAGCGCGCCCTGGCCCGCCAGGGCAAGCCCAACCAGGCCCTGCAGGGGCGCGAGATCGACGTGCAGGCCGGCCTGCAGGACGATGCCGCCCGGTTCCTGCAGTCCGCCGCCGCCCGGCTGGGATGGTCGGCGCGCAGCACCCACCGCACGCTCAAGGTGGCACGCACCATCGCCGACCTGGCGGGCGATGCTTCCGTCGGGCCCGCGCACGTGGCCGAAGCGGTGCAGTACCGGCGCGTGCTGCGCCAGGCCGCGTGACCGGCAGCCCCGGCCTTCGCGGCTGCGGCCTACCGTTCGCCGTCGCGCGGAGCGATGCCCGCGTTGCCGGGCGCGAGCCCGTGGCGCTGCAGCTTGTCGTACACCGTCTTGCGGGGCATCTGGAGCAGTTCGGCGGCGCGGGCCACATTGCCCTGCGTCAAGGCCAGGGTGTCGCGCAGCAGCTTGCGCTCGAACGCCTCCACCCGGGCCGCGAGCGACGGGGTGGATTCGCCCCCCGCATCGAGCGGCTGCACGGGCAGGCCCAGGCACAGGCGCTCGGCGGCGTTGCGCAGTTCGCGCACATTGCCGGGCCAGTCGTGGGCCAGCCATCCCGCGAGGTCTCGGTCGCTCCAGGCGGGCACCGGGCGGCCGTGGCGCAGTGCCGACTGCGCGAGGAAGTGGGCCATGAGCAGCGGGATGTCCTGCGGCCGGTCGCGCAGCGGCGGGATGTCGATGGCGACCACGTGCAGGCGGTAGTACAGGTCGGCACGGAACTGCCCGCGCTCGGCAAGTTGCTTCAGGTCCGCCTTGGCGGCGGCCACGAAGCGCGCGGTGACGGGCACCGGCTGGTTGCTGCCCAGGCGTTCGATCTCGCGCTCCTGCAGCACGCGCAGCAGGCGCAGCTGCAGCGAGGGTGGCATGGACTCGATCTCGTCGAGCAGCAGCGTGCCTCCGTTGGCGTATTCGATCTTGCCGATGCGCCGGCGCGTGGCGCCCGTGAACGCGCCCGGCTCGTGGCCGAAGAGTTCGCTCTCGATGATGGCTTCGGGCAGCGCTCCGCAGTTGATGGCCACGAACGGGCCGGTGCGGCCGCTGGCCGCGTGCAGGGCGCGGGCCACCACCTCCTTGCCGGCGCCGGTCTCTCCGTGGAGCAGCACGTCCACGTCCAGGGGGGCGAGCGCCGACACCAGCCGCCGCACCTCCGCCATGCCGGCGGACTGGCCCACCAGCCCGGCGAGCGCATCGGCCCCGCCCCGCGCGCGCAGCCGCTGCAGTTCGCCGGACAGCGCGCGGCGCTCCAGCGCCCGGCGCACGGTCAGCAGCAGGCGCTCGGACGAGAACGGCTTTTCGATGAAATCGTAGGCGCCATCGCGCATGGCTTCCACCGCCATCGCCACGTCGCCATGGCCGGTGACCAGCACCACGGGCAGGTCCGCATCCCGCTGGCGCAGCAGGCGCAGCAGTTCCATGCCGTCCAGGCCCGGCATGCGGATGTCGGTCACCACGACGGCGGGCGGGTCCTGCCCGAAGGCGTCGAGGGCGGCCTGCCCCTGGGAAAACGCGCGCACGGGGATGTCGGCCAGTTCGAGGGCCTGGCCGTAGGCGCGGCGCACCATGGCGTCGTCCTCGATCAGATAGACGGGGCGGGGGGCCCCGGCAGGTACGGCCGGGAGGGGCGCGTCGGTCATCGGCTAAAAAGTCCTTGGAACGGAAGGGATTCAGGCATCGGGCCGGGCGAGAGGAAGGGTGACGGTGAATCCGGCGCCGCCGCCCTCGGGAACGTCTTCCACGGCGAGGGTGCCGCCCATGCCTTCCACGATGATGCGCGAAACCGCGAGCCCCAGGCCGAGCCCCTCGCCCGCCTTGGTCGTGAAGAACGGCTCGAAGAGCCGGCCGCGGGCCTCGGGCGCGATGCCGCCCCCCGTGTCGGACACGCGCAGGCGCACCCATCCAGCCTCGGCGGCCGGGGCGAAGCGCACTTCGCGCACCGGCCGGTCCTGCACCGCGTCGAGGCCGTTGCGCAGCAGGTTCACCAGCACCTGCTCCAGCCGCGTGGGGTCCGCCATCACGCACAGCCCGGCGTCGAACGGCTGCACGTCGATGCGCGCCTGTACCGCCGTGCAGCGCTGCGCCAGCAGCAGGAGCGCATGGTCCAGCGCATCGCGCACGCGGCAGGACTGCAGCACGGGCGCTTCCTTGCGCACGAAACTCTTGAGCTGGCGCACGATCCGGCCCATGCGTGCGGCGAGCTGGCCGATGAGCTGCAGGTTCTCGGCCACATCCTCGCGGCGCCCCTGGCGGTCGAGCGCGATGGCATTGTCCGAGAGCGTCTGGAGCGCGGCCAGGGGCTGGTTCAGTTCATGGCTCATGCCGGCCGCCATCTGGCCGAGCACCGCCAGCTTGCCCGCCTGCACGGCCGCATCGCGCGTGCCGCGCAGGATCTGCTCCGCCTGCTGCAGGTCGCTCACCCGTTCCTGCAGTGCCATGTTGGCGGCAGTCAGGTCGGCGGTACGCTGGGCGATCTGCGATGCGAGCATGTCGTGCGCGGCCTGCAGCCGGGCGGCGCTGGCGCGGCGCTCGGCCTGGCCCTGCTGGTCCAGCCGCTGGTAGAAGAACATGCCCAGCAGCAGCGCGGCGCACAGCCCGCCGGCCAGCCCCGCCACCAGGGCTTCCTGGCGCACCGGATACTGGTCCGCCAGCAGCAGCATCTGCCAGCCCAGCGGCCCGACGCTGCGTGCAGCCACGCTGAAATCGCGCTCCATTCCGCCGCGCCGCAGGCGCACCGGTGCGCTGCCGTCCGGCCAGGCACCCAGGCCGTGGTCGATGGGCCTCAGGGCATGGCTGCCATATTGCTGGGCATCCTGCAGCCGGGCCAGCGCCTGTGGCCCGAGCGGCGCGAGCGTGCGGTAGCGCCACTGCGCCTCGGTGCTCACGAACACGACACCATCGCGGTCGGCCAGCAGAACGGTGTCGCCGCCTGCGGCCAGCGAGGCTTCGAAGGCATCGAGCGAAATCTTCACGGCCACGACGCCCCGGGCGGGTGCGTTGGCCGGCAGGGGCGCGGCGATGAAATAGCCGGGCTTGCCGGTCGTCGCGCCCACACCGTAGAAGCGCCCGGTCTGTCCCTGCATCGCCGCCTCGAAGTACGGGCGGAACCGGTAGTTCTGCCCCACGAAGCTGCTCGGCAGGCGCCAGTTGCTGGACGCCACCGTGTGGCCGCTTGCATCCATCAGGTAGGCCGCTTCCACGTCGGCCAGGCCGGCCGCCTGTTCCAGGAACGCATTGGCGGCGGCCAGGCCGGTCTGGCCGGAGTCGCGCAGCGCGCGGCCCAGGCCGTCATCCAGGGCGAGCAGGGCCGGCAGGGCCTCGTTGCGATGCAGCAGGGATTCCAGGCTCTGGGCGGCGAAATCGAGCCGCTGCGCCGCCGCATGCCGCTGGCGGGACAGCTGAGTGTCGAGCGTGGCGCGGTACACCAGCGCGCCGACACACACGCAGGCCAGCACAGCGAGGCCGGGGATCAGGAGGGAACGGTCGGGTTTCAAGCGGAGGCTGCGCGGCGAAATGCCCGGCGGTGGCCGCCGGCCCGCCGGAGCGGCGGTTCGGCACGCATTGTGGTGCGGGCCGGAAAGGCGCACCCAAGGGCTACTCCCGTTGACAAGAACCCGTGTCCGGAAAACCGCACAACCGGTCCGTCCACGTGCGGAAAGCCGCCACGCAGCACTGCCGCACCCAGCCCCTCCGCGGCTATGCAACAGGCCCCATCTCCAGCGCTGGTGCGCCCGCCGGGCTCATCCGCCACCGCCGCGCCCGGCGTGGCACGCAAGCTGCAAAAGGCATTTCCGTGCGGCGCACCCGCCATCGCGGGCGAAGTGTGCCGCATCCCGCAGAACCGAAAATATCCGACTACCCAGGAGACATCCGCAATGAAGCATTCCCCCTCCCCCCTGCGCCGCGCCCTGCTCGCCGCCACGGCCCTGGCCGCCTGCGCCGCGGCTCCCGCCATGGCCCAGGACTACCCCTCCAAACCCGTGCGCCTGATCGTTCCGTTCGCCCCTGGCGGCACGACCGACATCGTGGCGCGCGTGGTGTCGCAGTCGCTGGGCACCACGCTGGGCCAGCCCGTGTTGGTGGACAACAAGGCCGGCGCGGGCGGCGTGGTCGGTGCGACGGAAATCGCCCGCGCCGCGCCGGACGGCTATACGCTCGGCGTGGCGACGGTGTCGTCGGTCGCGTCCGCGCCTGCCATCAATCCCGCCGTGAAATACAACCCGCTCACCGACTTCACGTCGATCGTCAACATGGCCGCCACGCCCAACGTCCTGGCCGTGCACCCGAGCTTCCCGGCGAAGGACTTCAAGGCGTTCATGGCCGAGGTGAAGGCCCATCCGGGCAAGTACTCTTTCGCCACCTCGGGCACGGGCGGCATCGGCCACCTGCAGATGGAACTGTTCAAGTCGCTGTCCGGCCTGGGACTGGAGCACATCGGCTACAAGGGCGCGGGCCCGGCGCTCAACGACGCGGTGGCCGGCCAGGTGCCCATGATCTTCGACAACCTGCCCTCCGCGCTGCCGTTCATCAAGGAAAAACGGCTCATCGCGATCGCGGTAGCGGCGCCCCAGCGGCTGCCCTCGATGCCCGACGTGCCCACCTTTAAGGAAGTCGGCTTCGAGCCCGTGAACCGGATGGCGTTCTACGGCATCCACGGCCCGAAGAACCTGCCGCGCGAAGTGGTGGACAAGATCTCCCAGGCCGTGAAAAAGACCCTGGAAGACCCGGCCGTGCGCCAGCGCATCGAGGACACGGGCTCCCTCGTGGTCGGCAACACGCCGGAGGAATTCACGGCCCAGACCAAGGCCGAGTACGAGCTCTACAAGGGCGTGGTGGCCAAGCAGCAGCTGAAGCTGAACTGAGTACCGCAACGGCCCGTCGGCCGGACGGCGGGCTTCACCGGCCGGTCCTGGCCGAGGCGCACGCAGCGACCCACAGGCAGCGCGCCAGAGTGGGGCGGCGAATTCGTCCATGCGTTGCTGTGCTCGGAATGGACGGCCCGGACCGGTGAGCGGTGCGCCAGCGCCGTGGCAAAGGCTCGTTTCAGACGAACATGCCGCCCGACGCCTCGATGCGCTGGGCGTTCACCCAGCCCGTGCCCGGCTGCAGCAGCGCCGCGATCACGCCGCCGATGTCGTCCGGCAGACCCACACGGCCCAGCGCCGTCTGCCCGGCGATGAAGGCATTGAGCTGCGCGTTGTCGCGCACCGCACCGCCCCCGAAATCCGTCTCGATCGCGCCGGGGGCCACCACGTTCACGGCGATGCCGCGCGCGCCCAGTTCCTTGGCCATGTAGCGGGTCAGCACCTCCACCCCGCCCTTCATCGCCGCATAGGCGGCATAGCCCGGCAGCGCGAACCGCGCGAGGCCCGAGGACACGTTCAGGATGCGCCCGCCGTCGTTCATCAGCGGCAGCAGCTTCTGCGTGAGGAAGAACGTGCCCTTGAGGTGGATGGCGACCATCTGGTCGAACTGCTCCTCGGTCGTCTCCATGAAGCCGGCATGCGCGCCGGAACCGGCGTTGTTCACCAGGAAGTCGAAGCGCTCTCGCTGCCAGTGTTGTGCGAGCACGCCGCGCACCTGCTGCGCGAAATCCGCGAACGTGGCACTGGCACCCACGTCCAGCGGCAACGCCACCGCGCGGCGGCCCAGCGCCTCGATCTCGGCGACCACGGCCTGCGCCTCGGCCGCCTGGCTGCGGTAGGTGAGGATCACGTCGGTGCCGGAGCGCGCCACGTGCAGCGCGGCATTGCGGCCCAGGCCCCGGCTGCCGCCGGTGATGAGGGCGATGGCGGGGTGGCCGGTGGAAGAAGAAGAAGAAGAAGTGGATGCGGGGGAAGCCATGGCGAAGTCCTTTCGGTGGATCAGGGAAGGAGGAAACGACGTTGAAGAATCGATGGAACGGAGTCTATTGATCGATACCATCGCCATAAATCGCGGAAAATCGATCACATCGTTCATCCCAAAAGAACAATGAGCCCCTTCGACCGCATGCACACCTTCGTCCGCGTGGCCGAACTCGCCAGCTTCACGCAGGCGGCCGAAGCGCTCGGCATCCCCAAGGCCAGCGCCTCCACCGCCGTGCAGCAGCTGGAAACCCAGCTCGGCACGCGCCTGCTGCACCGCACCACCCGCCGGGTGCAGCTCACGCAGGACGGGCAGGCCTACTACGAGCGCTGCAAGGACCTGCTGGCCGACGTGGACGAGCTGCAGTCCATGTTCCAGCACGCCGACGGCGAGGGCGCGGGGGGCGGCGGCCTGCGCGGACGCGTGCGCATCGACATGTCCACCGGCATGGCGCGCAACGTGGTCGTGCCGCGCCTGCCCGAGCTACTGGCCCGCCATCCAGGCCTGGAGGTGGAACTGAGCAGCACCGAACGCCGCGTGGACGTGGTGCGCGAAGGCTTCGACTGCGTGCTGCGCACCGGCGCCGTGGTGGACGCCAGCCTCGTCGCGCGCCCGCTGGGCCCCGCGCGGCTGGTCAACTGCGCCAGCCCCGCCTACCTGCGGGCGCGCGGCACACCGCAGGCGCTGGACGCTCTGCCAAATCACCGGCTGGTGCATTTCGTGAACACCCTCGGCGCCCGCTCCGGCGGCTTCGAGGTCCTGGTGGACGGCTCCCTGGCGGCCATCCCCATGCAGGGTGCCCTCACGGTGAACAACGCCGAGGCCTATATCGCCGGCTGTCTCGCGGGCCTGGGAATCATCCAGGTGCCGCGCCTGGGCGTGGTGGACCTGCTGGCGCAGGGCGCGCTGGTGGAAGTGCTGCCGCAGCACGCCGCGCCACCGATGCCGCTCACGCTGATGTACGCCAACCGCCGCAACCTGCCGCGGCGCGTGAGGGCGGTGATGGATTGGCTGGCGGAAGTGGTGGGGGAGCACCTGGGGCAGGATGCGGCAGCGACAAACCGGGGAGCAGCGCCACCGTGAGACGCGTGCCGACGGACCATTGGCTGGCAGGTTTTCCAGATGACGATAGACAGGATTCGCGCACATGTCCTGGGGCCTGAACCCACCCACCCGCCGCGTTTGTCCGACAATGTAGGGGTTTGCCCACCCGGCAGGGGGCAGCCAGGGCGGTCCACATGGCCGCCCGCACGAGCCACCGGCCCTGCCTTCGAAGGCCACGCGCCCCTTGTCGTTTTCACTTTCCGCCATCCATCCATGAGCGCATTCAACGAAGAGCGAGTCCTCTCCGTCCACCACTGGACCGACCGCCTGTTCTCCTTCACGACCACCCGCGACACGTCGCTGCGGTTCTCCAACGGCCACTTCACCATGATCGGCCTCAAGGTGGACGGCAAGCCGCTGCTGCGCGCCTACAGCATCGCCAGCGCCAATTACGAGGAGCACCTGGAGTTCCTCTCCATCAAGGTGCCGGACGGCCCGCTCACCTCGCGCCTGCAGAACATCCAGGTGGGCGACAGCATCGTCGTCGGCCGCAAGCCCACGGGCACGCTGCTCATCGACTACCTGCTGCCGGCCAAGCGCCTGTACCTCATCTCCACCGGCACCGGCCTCGCACCCTTCCTCTCGGTGATCCGCGACCCGGACACCTACGAGAAGTTCGAGGAAGTGGTGCTGGTGCATGGTGTGCGCCAGGTGAACGAACTGGCCTACCACGACTTCATCACGCAGGAGCTGCCCAAGCACGAGTTCCTGGGCGAGATGGTGTCCAAGCAGCTCAAGTACTACCCCACCGTGACGCGCGAGCCGTTCCGCAACCAGGGCCGCATCAACGACCTGATCGAGAACGGCAAGCTCTTCACCGACCTGGGCGTGCCCCCGCTGGACCCGCTGGTGGACCGCGTCATGCTCTGCGGCAGCCCGGAAATGCTGGCCTCGCTCAAGGCCATCCTGGAAAAGCGCGACTTTGAGGAAGGCAACACGACCAAGCCCGGCGATTTCGTGATCGAGCGCGCCTTCGTCGAGAAGTGACACGGCCGCGGAAAGCACAACGGGCGGCCTGAAAGCCGCCCGTCCGCAAAGCCGAGGGGACCCGCGGCCGGAACATGCCGGCCGGCCCGGGGATGTCAGTAGCCGTTGTCGGCCACGCGCACCGAATGCGGCGCCTGGGCGGAGTAGCCGCCGCCATAGCCGCTGCCGTACTGGCCGTTGTCCACGCGGAAGCTGCGGCCTTCCACCCGCACGGCCGTGCCTTCGGCCACCGGCTGCGAGCGCGTGAAGGTACGCACCGAGCCGTCGTCCATGCGGACACGGATCTGGTAGGCCGTGGTGGTGCGGGTGCGCTGCTCCACCGTGTGGCCCAGGTAGCCGCCGCCCACGGCGCCGAGCACCGTGGCCGCCGTGCGGCCCGAGCCCTTGCCCACCTGGTTGCCCAGCACGCCGCCGATCACGCCGCCGGCCACGGCACCGATGCCGGTGGCGGGCGCGGCCTGCTGGAAGGCCTGGACGGACTCGACACGGCCGCAGGTCATGCAGGCCGGCGCCGCGGCACGCTGCATGGCCACCTGCTGCTGGCCCTGCGGGGCACCGCTGTAGGCGGGCTGCGGCGCATAGCCCGGGGAGGGCGCGCGCTGCGCGAACTGCTGGGCCGGGGCCTGGGCCACCGCGGCGGGACGGCCCTGGGCGCCCTGGGGTACTGCGGAGTTGGCGGGGTTGATGGATGGATTGGCGGCCGCCGCGGACTGTGCGTCCGGAGCGAGGGCGGCGGCAGGCTGCACTGCGGAGGCGACATCCGGAGCGCGGTCGCGGTTCTGGACCACCAGCGTGGCGCCCAGGGCCAGCACGCTGACTCCCAGCGCGCCGATCGCAGCCCAGAGCCACTTCGCCGAGCCGCCGGCCACCGGGCCCGCAGCGGAAGAATTGGAACGGACAACGAGACTCATACGATTTCCCTTTCCATGGGTGTTGTGCTGGCAGGTTACCCGCGCAGGTGCTTCACATACCGCCGGGCTCTGTAAACACCGTAAGAAGCTGTAGAGCCGCCCGGCGGCGTCCGACACGGCCTGCCGAAGGCCTCCCGCAAACGCCCTGGCCGGCGCTGCGCACAGTGGCCCCATGGCACTCCAGGCGGCACCGGCCGCACAGATACGCATCGGTGTTTCCGGGTGGCGCTATGCCCCATGGCGCGGTACCTTCTACCCGGACGACCTGGCCCAGGCCCGGGAGCTGGCGTTCGCCTCCCGGCAGTTTCCTGCGATCGAGCTCAACGGCTCCTTCTATGCCCTGCAGCGCCCTTCCAGCTACGCGGCGTGGTCGCGGGATACGCCGGAAGGCTTCGTCTTCACCGTGAAGGCGCCGCGGTTCATCACCCACATCCTGCGGTTGCGCTCGCCGCGCGCGGCCATCGCGAATTTTCTGGCGTCCGGCCTGCTCTCGCTCGGCCCCCGGCTCGGCCCCGTCCTGTGGCAGCTGCCGCCGAGCCTGCCCTTCGATGCCGGCCTGCTGGAGGATTTCCTGGCCCTGCTGCCCCGCGACACCCGGCAGGGCCTGGAACTGGCCCGCGAACGCGAGCCCCGCATGCGCGGCCGGGAATGGCTGGAGGCGGAAGGGCCCCGGTGGCGCATGCGCCATGCACTCGAGGTGCGCCATTCCAGCTTCGCCACACCCGAATGCATCACCCTGCTGCGCCGCCATGGCGTGGCCCTGGTGGTGGCCGACACCGGCGGCCGCTGGCCGGAGCTGGGCGACGTCACTGCCGATTTCATGTACCTGCGCCTGCACGGCGCCGAGGCGCTGTACGCCAGCGGCTACAGCGATGACCGGATCGCCGCGTGGGCCCGCCGCATCCGGGCCTGGCACCGGGGCGCGGTGCCCCGCGATGTCGCACTGGCCGGCCCTGCCGCGGGTGCGCCCGCAGCGCCTCCAGGCGGGCGGGACGTGTTCTGCTTCTTCGACAACACGGCGAAGCTCCACGCGCCCCGCAATGCGCTGGAACTGGCGCGGGTCCTGCGCCTTTCCCCGGACACGCTGCGGCCGGCGGGGCGCTGAGCGCCGGTGCCCGGCCCGTGCTCAGCGCGCGCCGGCCGGCGCGGCGGGTGCCGGTGGCTTCGGCGAGGTGGAGGGGGGCACATCTTCGGCATGGGCGGCATCCACGCGCTGCCCCACGTGCTCGGCCCGGGCCTCCTGCAGGGCACGGGCGCAACTGGCGGAGAACAGCAGCACCGCCGACGAGAAATAGATCCACATGAGCAGTACGACGAGCGAGCCCGCGGCCCCGTAGGCCGACACCACGGCCGCCGTGGCCAGGTAGAGCGCCAGCAGCTGCTTGCCCACGGTGAACAGGATCGCCCCCACCACGGCGCCGAACACCAGGCAGGCCATCGGCGGCTTGGGCCCGGTCCCGATGCGCATCAGCCCCACGAACAGCAGCACCGCGATGCCGAAGGCGACCAGTTCGTTGACCAGTTGCAGGAGGGGCCCGGAGGCGAAAGGCAGGCGCGCGCTCGCCCAGTTGGCCACCACGTGGATCACCGTGGAGACGACCAGCGAGATCAGCAGCAGGAAGCCGATGGCCAGCACATACGCCAGGCCGCGCAGCCGCAGCGAGGCCATGCGCCACCAGGCCTTGTTGTTGTCGGGTGCGGGGGGATGGCCGGACGTCCAGAGCCGCTCCAGCGCGGACTGCAGCTCCACGAACACCCCGGTCGCGCCCGACAGCAGCAGCACGAAGCCCGCGATGGAGGCCAGCCGGCCTTCGGAGGGCTCCCGGGCGCTGGAGAGCGCGAGCTTCACGACTTCCGCGCCGCGCTCGCCCATCACGGACTGCACCTGGGCGATGAGGTTGGTTTCGAGATAGGACTTGTCGATCCACCAGCCCAGCACCCCCACGAGCAGCAGCAGCAGGGGCGCCAGGCTCAGCATGCCGTAGAACGACATGGCTGCGCTCATCCGCAGGCCGTCGGCGTCGAGCCAGAGATTGACGGCCCGCACGAGCGGCATGATGGGCTGGATGAGGCGCCTGGCGCTCTCCATGCAGCGGGTGAGGAAGGGGGACGGCATGCGGCCATTGCACCGCATCGTCGAGCCGCCGGGTGTCGGAGCACTTCGCCAATGCATACCTGTATGGGATACGGGATACCCGCAGGTCATTGCACGGATAGGCCAAAGGCGGGCATCATGGGGCGCAGGGGAATAGAGAAAGAGTCAGGCAGGGCACCACAGGCGGGCGCCCGCCCTGCCCACGGAGCACGATTGCCCGCGCCTTACAGAAAAAGAGCACGCATGAAGAGGGATTTCCTGCCATCCGCATCGTCGGGCCGTTTCCTGGCCCTGCTCGCGCTGACGCTGATCGCTGCACAGGTGGTGGCCTTCGTCTTCCTGCATTTTTCCAACCGGCGGATCGCCATGAACAGCGTGGACGCCGCCCTGGAGGCGGGCGCGCAGACCTTCGAGTACACGGCCGCGATGCGGCGCGAATCCCGGCGGGTGGCCTCCGAGCTGATCTCCCGGGACTACGGCCTGCAGAACATCATCTTCAACGAGACCAACCGGGACACGGTGGAGTCGGCGCTCTACAACCAGCTGGCGCGGACCGGCGCCGAACTGATCGTGCTCACGGACCTGGACGGCACGCTGCGGGCGCGCTCGTCCGTGTCCGGGTTCCTGCGCGAGCGGGACCCGGCGCTGGACCGCCGGCTGGAGATGCTGGTGGGAAGCGTCCGCGAAGCCAGCCGCAACATGCGCACCATGGACGGGGAAGACGGCAAGCCCGTGCTGCACAACTGGGTCAAGGTGACGGTGCGGGCTCCCGTTCCGGTGGCGCACATCTACCTGGCCTTCCGGATCACGCCCGCGGGCGCCCAGCAGTTCGCACGCATGACGCAGCTGCAGATGGCCTTCGTCTCCCATGACAGCGAGGGCCGCTACACCGTCCACGCGAGCACCCTGCCCCCCTCCATTCCCATGGAACACATCGACCGGCACTACAGGAACCAGGCGCCCTTTTCCGCCAGCGACACCGAAGGTGCCGGCTACCGCGTCAAGGTCATCATGCTGGACGACTCCGGCCCGCAGCCTGTCAGCGCCGTGGTGGCCAAGCCCTTCGCGCCGGTCATGTCTCCGTTCCTCAAGCTGGAGGCACTGTACGCCGTGAGCGTGCTGATGAGCGCGCTGGTGTCCATCATCGCGGTGAAGGTGGTCGCCAGCCGCGTGGTGACGCCGCTGGAGGACGTGGCGCAGAAGGACGCGCTCACCGGGCTCGCCAACCGCCGCACCTTCGAGGCCCGGCTGCTGCGCGCCGAGCAGGACATGCAGAGGTCGGGCGCGGGCTTCTCCGTCATGCTGCTGGACCTCGACAAGTTCAAGCTCGTCAACGACACGTACGGGCACGACGCGGGCGACGTGGTGCTCAAGGAAGCCGCGTCCCGCATCCAGAAGATCATCCGCTCGTCCGACACGCTGGCCCGGCTGGGCGGCGACGAGTTCGCGATCCTGGTACGCACCGACGACCCGCAGACGCTGACCCACATCGCCACTGCCATCGTCGAGGTGGTGCGCCAGCCCATCCCGCTGCAGCCGGGCCTCACGGCCGAAGTGGGCACCAGCATCGGCATCGCCTTCGCCCCCGCGCACTCCCGGCGCGGCGCCGAGGTGGTGCAATGCGCCGACCAGGCGATGTACACGGCCAAGCGGCGCGGGGGCGGGTTCGCCATGGCGGAGAACGCGCAGACGGCGGGGCAGTCATCGCCCGACATGGCGTCGCAGCGGTGACCGCCCCGCGCGCCGTCCTCAGGCCCCCTGTCCCATCGCCGGATCGGACACGGAATCCCGGCCCGTTTCGACGCGGCCCGCGAAGCGCCGCACGAAGGCCGGGGCCGCGCTGCAGCGCACGGTGAAGTCGTACCAGTTGCCGCTGTCGCCCAGGGCCCAGGCCAGTTCCTCCACCGCGCCCGGCTGCACGGTGCGCGTCCAGGGGCCGTCGGCGCGGTAGGCGCGTGCCTCGGCGGTGAAGCCGATGGCCGCGGTGCCGCGGTTGTAGAGCTTCACGCGCACCTGCGGCGGGTCGCACAGTTCGTAGCAGACCTGCACCTCGGGCATGCCGGCGGAAGCCTGCTGCGCGAGGTCGCCCGCGAAGGCGCGGTGGAAGCCGTTGGGGCCCAGCACCCACAGGTCGTAGGCACCGCCGTCGGCCGCCGCGTTCCAGACGCCGTTCAGCGTCTTGCCCGCCTCGACCACGTAGCGGCGCGGGATCGCGTCCAGGTGCTTCCTGTCATAGACGTGGAACACCGTGGCGGGGCTGCCGGCTTTGGCCGTGTTGGCGAAGAGCAGCGTCACCGTGCCCGCGCCGGCGTTCGCCTGGGCCGTGGCGTGCAGTTCGTAGGGCAGCGCGCGCGAAGGCCGCACGCCCGGCGCCTGCACCGGCAGGGCCGTGTCCGTGGCCGCGGCGGGCTGGGGCAGCTTGGGGGCCTGGACCTGCGCGGCGATGCGTGCGTCCACGGCCGTCTTGCTGGTGCGGCCGGCCAGCGTGGGCAGGGTCTCGGTGTTCGGGTTGACGAAGTTGAAGCAGCTGGTCAGGTCGCCGCACACCGCGCGGCGGTAGGCGCTGATCTGCGGCTCGGCCACGCCGAAGCGCTTTTCCAGGAACATGAGGGTGGAGGTGTGGTCGAACACCTGCGAATTCACCCAGCCACCCCGGCTCCAGGGCGAGACGATCCACATCGGCACGCGCGGGCCGGGGCCGTAGGGCTTGCCGTCGGCCGGCGGCTGGCTGGAGGTGGCAGGCTGGAAGTCGTGGTATTCCACGGCAACGTCGGCGGCAGCCAGCGTGCAGGCGCCGGCCAGGCTGCCATCCGCGTTGCGCGAAGGCACGGCGGGCGACGGCAGGTGGTCGAAGAAGCCGTCGTTCTCGTCGTAGTTGATGAGCAGCACCGTCTTGCTCCACACCTCCGGATTGGCGGTGAGCGCGTCCAGCACTTCCTGCACGTACCAGCCGCCCTGCGCGGGGCTGGAGGGGCCGGGGTGTTCGCTATAGACCGAGGGCGCGATGATCCACGACACGGCCGGCAGCCGGCCCTTGCCGATGTCGTCGCGGAAGGTCTCCAGGAAGCCCTGCGGCATGGTGTTGCCGAAGCCCTTGGCCAGCGGGCTCAGGGCATCGTCGATGGCCGGGTCGTAATTGGGGCCGGCCAGGCCCTGCGGTTGCGTGATGTCGGTCTTGGCCACGTAGAGCGGCTTGCGGTCCGCGGGCATCTTCTCGATCTCGGCGCGCCAGTGGCGAAAGCCCATCATCTCGTTGCAGCCGAAGTTGTCGATCAGGCTCTGGTAGACCTTCCAGGTCACGCCCGCCTTCTGCAGCCGGTCGGCATAGGTGGTCCAGGTCCAGCCGTCGGTGGAGGCGCCGATGTCGTTGCCCGCGTTGAACTGGTTGTTCAGGCCCGCCACATTCACGCGCGAGCCGTCGACGGGGCTGACACCGTTCGGGCCGTTGGTGCCCGTCCAGTAGAAGAGCCGGTTGGCGATGGTGCCGGTGTGCATGCCGCAGTGGTAGTGGTCGCACAGCGTGAAGGCATCGGCCAGCGCGCGCTGGAACGAGACCTCGGCCGTCTCGTAGTACCCCATCGAGAGGGGCAGCTTCGCATCGGGCCAGCGCGACATGCGGCCATGGTCCCAGGCCGCCTGCGAATCCACCCAGGTGTGCGGCGTGCTGCCGGCGCGCTGGGCGTTGCCCTGGGCCTCGTCCAGCCGGAAGGGCACGTAGGTGCCGGGCGGCGTGGTCTTGGTGTAGGCCTGGTAGAAGACGTTGCGCCCGTACTGCGAGGGCACGGCGAAGCGGTCGCCGAAGCCGCGCACGCCCTTGAAGGTGCCGAAATAGCTGTCGAAGGAGCGGTTTTCCATCATCAGCAGCACCACGTGCTGCACGTCCCGGATGGTGCCGGTGGCGTTGTTCGCCTCGATGGCGAGCGCGCGCCGGATGGCGGGCGGAAACGCGGACAGCGTGGCGGCGGCCGCTCCGGTGCCGAGCACGCCGGAGAGGAACTTGCGTTTGGAGGAATCGACGGTCATTTTGGAGGAGTGTTTGTTGTCCGAAGAAAGACGGGGCGCGCCATGGACCGCGCGCGGCGGTGCGGCGAGCGCAGTGCACGACAGGCGCCGGAGCGCCCGTGGGCCCGGGTCAGGGCTTGGGCGCGCAGTGCGTGTCGGGGTTGCCGCAGTTGGCGATGAAGCCGTTCGAGGCGTCGGAGCCGGAGCCGCCGCAGCCGGCCAGCAGCAGGCCGAGCGCGAGCGTGCAGGCGGCCAGCAGGGAGCGGCCGAGGAGGGACGGCGCGGTGGGCCGTGGATGCGAGGTCATGTCGTGGGGAGAGGAATGGAGAGGCTTGGCATTCTTCTCTCGGACTATTGCGTGGGAGTGACGTTTGGGTAACACGGCGGTGACTGGCCGGAGCAGTGCTGGTGAACACAGCCAGCTCGCATATCCCAGTGATCTAGACTAGACAAGCACCTGTTCAAAGGCGGTGAGGTGTTCCGGCCAGTGCGCATATCCCAGTGATCTAGACTCGGCGCTGGTTTCACCTTTCCATCCGACAAGTTCCGGCCAGTGCGCATATCCCAGTGATCTAGACTGCCCACGGCCCACACTGCGACGATGGCCATGTTCCGCCCAGTGCGCATATCCCAGTGATCTAGACTAGGCCTGAAAGTCGACGAAGCTGCCGCCGCGTTCCGGCCAGTGCGCATATCCCAGTGATCTAGACTATTGCCCAGCAGCGTGTAGACGCCAGGCATGTTCCGGCCAGTGCGCATATCCCAGTGATCTAGACTTGCTGACCGACATCCAGCAGGTGCGCTGCCGTTCCGGCCAGTGCGCATATCCCAGTGATCTAGACTGAAGTCCACTTTCTCCCGCGCGCGCGTGCAGTTCCGGCCAGTGCGCATATCCCAGTGATCTAGACTCGAGGGTGAAGTCGATGCATTCGGCCGCGGGTTCCGGCCAGTGCGCATATCCCAGTGATCTAGACTTGCACCACACAGCGCATGCCTTCGACGTAAGTTCCGGCCAGTGCGCATATCCCAGTGATCTAGACTGTCGGCGCACGAACGTCCCGTCCGTGTTTTGTTCCGGCCAGTGCGCATATCCCAGTGATCTAGACTCGGCAAGAGGCGCGGCTGCGCATCTGGTTGGTTCCGGCCAGTGCGCATATCCCAGTGATCTAGACTACGGGCACCTCGTGGAATACGGCTACCTGCGTTCCGGCCAGTGCGCATATCCCAGTGATCTAGACTCAGACGGCAGATAAGACGGCGCATCCATGCGTTCCGGCCAGTGCGCATATCCCAGTGATCTAGACTACTCGCGGTAATCGAGCGTGGACTGGAGGAGTTCCGGCCAGTGCGCATATCCCAGTGATCTAGACTGGCACGGGCGGCGGCACAGGCGGCGGCACAGTTCCGGCCAGTGCGCATATCCCAGTGATCTAGACTTTACCTGCACGGCGGGCTGTCGGTGATCCAGTTCCGGCCAGTGCGCATATCCCAGTGATCTAGACTGTTTAACGTGCGCTAAAATACGTTCACAGCGTTCCGGCCAGTGCGCATATCCCAGTGATCTAGACTTATCCGCCTGCGAGCCCTACGGAAAGCCTTGTTCCGGCCAGTGCGCATATCCCAGTGATCTAGACTCGACAGCACTCCACATCGCCCCGCACGCGAGTTCCGGCCAGTGCGCATATCCCAGTGATCTAGACTAGCACTCCGCCGCCGTCCATTGCAGGATCGGTTCCGGCCAGTGCGCATATCCCAGTGATCTAGACTAAGGCACGTCCGGACAATCTGTGCAGGGCCGTTCCGGCCAGTGCGCATATCCCAGTGATCTAGACTCTTGCTTTGCTCCAACCGCAGCACGAGTTCGTTCCGGCCAGTGCGCATATCCCAGTGATCTAGACTTCCGGTGTTGTAGAGCGAATAGGCATTGCTGTTCCGGCCAGTGCGCATATCCCAGTGATCTAGACTCGACCTGCTGGTACACCTCCAGCGTGAGGAGTTCCGGCCAGTGCGCATATCCCAGTGATCTAGACTGCTGCGGGTGATTGCGTAGGCTGTGCCGTGGTTCCGGCCAGTGCGCATATCCCAGTGATCTAGACTGTAGCCTGCGCCACCGTCACCCCCGGCGAGTTCCGGCCAGTGCGCATATCCCAGTGATCTAGACTACACGTCCGTTTCGCCGGTCAGGCGGGTCAGTTCCGGCCAGTGCGCATATCCCAGTGATCTAGACTGAAGCGGTCTTCGGTGACGGTCCATCCTCTGTTCCGGCCAGTGCGCATATCCCAGTGATCTAGACTGCAGCAGCTGATCGCCGACGAAGGCGTCGTGTTCCGGCCAGTGCGCATATCCCAGTGATCTAGACTGACGCGGGGGAGCGTCAGCCGGCCGCTTCTGTTCCGGCCAGTGCGCATATCCCAGTGATCTAGACTCTGATCGCGATAACCCCTTGATTCGTCAAGGGGTTTTTCGCTTCTGCGGTCCAGGAAAACATGGCGTCTGGTCAGAAAAGATCGAACTGGTCGGGTGCTTTTTGCGCGGGCTGGCGGCTCCGGCCATGGAAGGAAATGGCCCGTTCGTACTGCTTGTCGGTGAACTGGAAGATATGCACTTTACCCCCGGCCGGCAAGGCGTGCTCCACCTGTCGGCAGAGCGTGTCCACCTGAGCCTGGCTGGTGCAAAAGCGCAGGTAGACGCTGAACTGGCTCATCTGGAAACCCACGTCCAGCAAGGCATTGCGAAACCCCGTGGCCGCCTTGCGTTCCGCCTTCGTGATCACGGGCAAATCGAACATCACCACCATCCACATCAGTCGGTACCCCGTCAGCATGGTTGCAATCCTGTCGCATGCGTCCGTTCAGCGTCACTTCAATCGGGATCGAAGCTGCCCGCCAGCGATAGCGGCAATCCGGGCAGGGGAAGATCGAGTCGAAGCCGTTCCCCCAAATACACCTGGGCCAGTGAAGTCGCCATGCGCTGCATGCACACCATGACGGGTGTCACGCCCTGCAGGGTCTGCATGTCGTCGTACAGCACGCGCACCAGGGCGCGCTTGGTCTCGGGCGTGACATGGGCTTCGCCCGCCCGATACAGTTGCCACACCTTGAGATCCACCACCGGTCGGAAGGGCTCCATCAGATCGTCCACCAGCCGCATCGGGTTGGCGTCGTTGCTGTGGTGCAGGCCGAGGCTGGGATGCAGGCCGGCAGCCACCACGGCCCGGGCAGTGGCGGAGCGCAGCACGGTGTAGCCGTAGTTGAGCAGGGCATTCAGGCCCTCGCCGTCCTGGTCACGCCGGAAGTCCGTGCCGAACAGCAGGTTCCAGTAGCGCCTGGCCCCCTGCCCTTCGATGTTCTCGGGATCGCCGCTGCGCACCTTGCCCACCAGGGCCAGCAGCGGTGCCGTGGCGGCGCCTGCGGCCTCCAGCGCGGCGGCTTGCTGTTCCAGCTTGGCCTTCACCACGGTGGCCCAAAGGCGCTTGAGCAAGGGCAGGCCAGCGGCCAGTTGCGCTTCGATGCGCTTGGCCTGCACATGGTGGCCGTCGATGGACAACAGCATGCCTACGGCATTGTGATTGGCGCCGCAGAGCACGAACGGCGCCCCGCGCTCGGCCAGGGCCACCAGCAGATTGTTGGTGTAGCTCAGGCCGTGGGCGTTGGCGATGACGGCTGCGATGTCATCCAGGGGAATCTGGCCCAGCTCCTTGCGCTCTCCCTCGGTGTCGCGCACGACGAGAAATCCGCGGTGCACAAAGAGGTGCCGCCGGTCGTCCGCGATTTCGACGATGCGGCCGACCATGGTGCGTCAGCCCTTGAACCCCGGATCGCGGAGTTCGCCAATGGGGGAGATGGCGACTTGGCGGGCCTTGGCTTTCTGGAACGAGCCCGCGATCTTGGATGTGTAGACAAACGCATCTTGCTTGTCTCTGTTGCGGGCATCCACATTCGCCTCGTGTACGGGGGCCATGAATACCTGGCCATTGTTGCCATTGATATTCACGATGCGCATGACACGCTCTTGCTCACCTACCTCCAGCCGCACGCTATCGCCAATCACCAGCCGCATGGCCAATGCCCGCCCATTCTGGCCTTGGGTTGGATGCCGCAACTGCTGTAGGCCGCCTTCCCGCACGATGCGATACGCATCGAAGGTGGAGATCACCTGCCCTTCCCACCTGCCCTTGTCGTTGATGGTGATCTCGATGCAGTAGTTGCTGCCGCCCACATAGCCCTTGTAGGGCAGCGGCCGGCCTTCGGCATCGACGCCATGACGCATGGGTTGGCGGGGCTCGGCGATGCGGATCAGGTTGCTGATCTCGCGCCCCGCGCTGCCGTCGACCTTGCGGCGCTGCTTGATGCTGCCGTCGCGCAGGATGCCGTAGCTGGTCTCCTCCATCATGGCGCCTTCGAAGCCGTGGTCGGGCTTGTGGCTGACCCAGATGTGGCGCACGGCGCGCTCCACATGGGCGCGGTAGGTGGGCCAGGGCAGCGGCATGTCTTCGACCAGGCGTGTCAAACCATCTTCACGCGCCCGCGCGTTGGCCTGGGCGAAGCGCTGCATCATGCGCTGGTCGGTCACGCCAATCACGCAGGCATCCACCGCATGGTGGCGGTGGTCGTTGCGGTTCTTCTCGCCGTCCAGGCCCAGCACGTCGTTCAGGCCGAACTTGCCGCGCAGTAGCGCCGTCATCTGACCTGGGATCACCCGCGTGGCGCTGCCGGGGCACACCAGCCGCAGGTATTCCGCCGCCACGCGCGACAGATAGCGCGTGTCGTTGAGCGCACGGGCCAGGAAGTCCTTGTCCTCGCCCAGCCAGCGTTCGTAGCCGTCGGGCGCGAAGCGGTAGCGCTTGCGCAGCGGCATGCGCTCGGCGCGCTGCAGTATGCCGTCATAGCTCCAGCCCTGCGCTTCGAAGTCGGCGCGGGCCTCCCACGGCGTGCGGTTGCGCTTGATGCGGTTGGCTTCGCGCAGGGCCACCGTGCGGTTGTTCAGGCTGTCGTCCAGGGTCATCGAGAACGGCAGGATGTGCTCGATTTCCACGCGCTCGCCCAGCAGCATGCTCGCGCTGATCTGTACGCCGCTGTAGGGGCAGCGGCGGTCGGCCGCATCGTGGCTCAGCTCTTCCCACAGGATCCATTTCTGGATGTCCAGCGTTCGCACCCGTTCTTCGCTGATGCCCAGCACCTCGGCGATGGAGCGGCGGATGCGCACGTTGCGCTTCTGGTTGTCCGCCTGCCGCTGCTGCGCTTCCAGCTTCTGCTCGCGACTCTGCTTGAGGTCGCGCGCCAGCTCGATCACCACTTCGACCGGCCGGCCATAGCGGCGCATCAGCGCGTTGACTACCACGCGCACCTGGTTCAGGCCGATGTGGACGGTGGGGTTGGCGATCTTGCCGTAGCGCTCTTCGTCGTTGCGCGGGTTGTCCTTGGCAAACGCTACATGGCGCTGCAACGCGCGGCCGTAGTAGGGCAACTGCTTGAAGGCGAAGACGGGCTTGATCTCCCCGGTGGAGGCAATGGTGCGCTCGCCGATGCGTTCCACTTCGTCCGCATCGTGCTCGAAGCTGAAGCCCAGGTCGCTGTGATGCGCAAAGCCGGCCGCCTGCACGGCCTTGTCGTAGGTGATGACATCGCGCTGCAGCTCCGGAACAATGCGGGCCAGCGCCGTACGGCCCAGGCTGCCATAGCCTTCCGGCAGGCCGGCATTGGCGATGGCCTGCGCCCGCGTCTCATCCACGCCTGTGCGCTCCTGCAGCCAGGCGATCAGGCGCGGCTCGCTTTCCTCGGTCATCAGCTGCGTGACGATCTCGTCCTGCAGCGCAGTGTCGAATCCGGCCCACAGCGGGCCGAACAAGTCCTTCTTGCCCAGCACCGCCGCGGTGGCATTGCCCTTGAGGCCATCGCGCTTGGCGTCTTCCAGGTTGAAGAGGGCCGAAAAGCCCAGCGCCTTGCGCATGGCGGTGAAAGTCACCTTGGCCTGCTTCTCCAGCAGTGCCACGATCTGGTCGCGCTGCGCCAGGGTCAGCGCCTCTTCGCGCAACTCGTCATGCAGCACGCGCAGGTGATTCACTTCCTGGTAGATGCGGAAGCGCTGCGTGCTCGGCAGCGCCAGCAGGGCGCGGGGCTCCTCGGGCACCAGCGTGCAGCGGCCGGGCTTCACGGGCCGCAGCTTGCGCTGGTGCAGCAGGATGTCGCGCAGTTCGGCGCGTGCGGTCTCATTGAACAGTTCGGGGGCGAAGGCCGCTTGCGCGGCCCACAGCGCATCGAACTCATGCGCCACCATGGCGCGATCGACATACAGGTCGTAGCGCTTGTCGATGCGCTTCTTGCCCTCGTCGGTGGTGAAAGGCGTTTCGCGGTAGCGGGCGCGCACCCCCTGGCCTTTTACGCCTTCGGGCTTTTGCTCCATGCGCACTTTCCAGAACCATTCGCCCACCGTGCGGCAGCCGGATTCGTGCATCTGCGCCCGCAGCGTGCCGATGGCCTGCTTGAGCGCACCGCTGTCGCTGTCCTTGCGGTCGGTCTTGCGGTTGCTCTGGAAGCCCCGGCGCTGGTTCAGGTGGAACAGCGCGCGGCCGAATTCTTCCGGCTTGAGCGCGGACTCCAGGCCTTCGGCGCGCAGCCCGTAGGGATTCAGCTTTTCCAGTGCCTTGCGGGCTGCCTCGTCCTGCGGGAAGAAGCCATGCCGTTCCAGCGCCGCCAGCATGCGGGCCTTGCGCTTGAGGAGCCGGTCGCGCCGCCTTCGCATGGCGCGTGCCGCGCGGCGGGTGACGGCCAGGGACGACCCGTCCTTGGGATTGCGGCCATCGCTGAAGATGCGCGAGCCTGCCCTGACGATGGCCGAAGGCTCACCCGGCGCGCTCAAACGAAGCACGGCCCAGCCCAGCGATGTGGAGCCCAGGTCCAATGCCAGGCGATAGGCCAGCGGTTTTTCTTTCTGCATGCGTTCCCCCTCTGCTCTGCTGTTTGCCGTTTGTAGCGGATTCGGGTAAATTCGCAAACACTCAGATCACTGGGATATGCGCTCTGGACGCTAACAAGCTGAAAGATGCACCAAATGGAAGGCCCCGCATGCGGGGCCTTCGTCTTTCCAGCGTCGGGAAATCAGAGATTCGGCGCCAGCAGCCGCTCCAGCACCTTCTCGTCCATGCCGCGCCGCTCGGCCATGTCGTGTAGCTGGTCCTCGCCGATCTTGCCGACGTTGAAGTACGTGCTCTCGGGGTGGCCGATGTAGAAGCCGCTCACGCTGGCGGCGGGGGTCATGGCCAGGCTTTCCGTCAGGCCCATGCCGATCTCCTCGCACTGCAGCACGCGGAAGAGGTCGGTCTTGGCGCTGTGGTCCGGGCAGGCGGGGTAGCCGGGCGCGGGGCGGATGCCCTGGTACTTCTCGGCGATCATGTCTTCATTGCTCAGGGCCTCGCCGGCGGCGTAGCCCCAGAGGTCGGTGCGCACGCGCTGGTGCAGGCATTCGGCGAAGGCTTCGGCGAGGCGGTCGGCCAGGCCCTTGAGCATGATGGCGGAGTAGTCGTCCAGCGCGTCGATGAAGGCTTGCTCCTTCTTCTCCACGCCCAGGCCGGCCGTCACGGCGAAGAGGCCGGCGTAGTCGGCGATGCCGCTTTCCTTGGGCGCGACGAAGTCGGCCAGGCACCGGCTGGGGCGCATCACGCCGTCGATCACCTGCTTTTCGGTCTGCTGGCGCAGGCCGTACCAGGTCATGGCGACCTCGGTGCGGGTCTCGTCGGTGTAGAACTCGATGTCGTCGCCCACGCTGTTGGCGGGGTAGAGGGCGAGCACGCCGCTCGCGCTGAGCCAGCGGCCTTCGATGACCTTCCTGAGCATGGCCTGGCCGTCGGCGAAGACGCGGCGGGCCTGCTCGCCCACCACCTCGTCGTCGAGGATGGCGGGGTACGGGCCGGCCAGGTCCCAGGTCTGGAAGAAGGGGCCCCAGTCGATGTACTTGGCCAGATCGCCCAGGTCGAAGTTCTTGAACACGCGGCGGCCCAGCAGGCGGGGCGGCTGCGGCCGGTAGGTGCTGAAGTTGACCGGCGTGCGATTGGCGCGCGCCTTGGCCAGCGGCCACATCGGCGTCTGCTTCCTGTTGGCGTGCTGCTGGCGCACCTTGTCGTAGTCGGCGTTCAGCTCTTCGACATAGCTCTGCGCGCCATCGCCCAGCAGGCTCTGCGCCACGCTCACGCTGCGCGAGGCGTCGGGCACGTAGACGACGGGCCCTTCGTAATGCGGCGCGATCTTGACGGCGGTGTGCACGCGCGAGCAGGTGGCGCCCCCGATCAGCAGCGGGATCTTCTTGACGCGAAAGTGCTCGTCCTTCTGCATCTCGCCGGCCACGTACTGCATCTCTTCCAGGCTGGGCGTGATGAGGCCCGAGAGGCCCACGATGTCCGCGCCCTCGACCTTGGCCTTGGCCAGGATCTCGTGGCACGGGACCATCACGCCCATGTTCACCACCTCGAAGTTGTTGCACTGCAGGACCACGGTGACGATGTTCTTGCCGATGTCGTGCACGTCGCCCTTCACGGTGGCGATGACGATCTTGCCCTTGCTGCGCACGTCGCGGCCGGCGAGTTCGTCCTGGCGCTTTTCTTCCTCGATGTAGGGAATCAGGTGGGCCACGGCGGACTTCATCACGCGCGCGCTCTTGACCACCTGGGGCAGGAACATCTTGCCGGCGCCGAACAGGTCGCCCACGATGTTCATGCCGTCCATGAGCGGGCCTTCGATCACGTGCAGCGGGCGGCCGCCGCCGGCCAGGATCTCCCGGTAGGCCTCTTCCGTGTCTTGCACGATGAAGTCGGTGATGCCGTGCACCAGCGCGTGGGCCAGCCGCTCGCGCACCGGGGCGTTGCGCCATTCGAGCTTCCTGCTTTCGTCCTTGGCGCCGCTCTTGGCGGTCTCGGCGATCTCGACCAGGCGTTCGCCCGCATCGGGCCGGCGGTTGAGCACCACGTCTTCCACCCGCTCGCGCAGGGTGGGCTCCAGGTCGTCATAGACGCCCACCATGCCGGCGTTGACGATGCCCATGTCCATGCCCGCCTTGATGGCGTGGTAGAGGAACACGGTGTGGATGGCCTCGCGCACCGGGTCGTTGCCGCGGAAGCTGAAGGAGACGTTGGAGACGCCGCCCGAGACCTTGGCGCCCGGCAGGTTCTGCTTGATCCAGCGCGTGGCCTCGATGAAATCCACCGCGTAGTTGTTGTGCTCCTCGATGCCCGTGGCCACCGCGAAGATGTTGGGATCGAAGATGATGTCCTCGGGCGGGAAGCCCACTTCATCGACCAGCACGCGGTAGGCGCGCTCGCAGATCTCGATCTTGCGCGCGTAGGTGTCGGCCTGCCCCACCTCGTCGAAGGCCATGACCACGGCGGCGGCGCCGTAGCGCTTGACGAGGCGCGCCTCGTGCTTGAACTTCTCCACGCCCTCTTTCATGCTGATGGAGTTGACGATGCCCTTGCCCTGGATGCAGCGCAGCCCGGCCTCGATCACCTCCCACTTGGAGGAATCCACCATGATGGGCACGCGGGCGATGTCGGGCTCGGAGGCGATGAGTTGCAGGAAGCGCACCATGGCGGCCTTGCTGTCGAGCATGGCCTCGTCCATGTTGATGTCGATGACCTGGGCGCCGTTTTCCACCTGCTGGCGCGCCACGGCCAGGGCCTCTTCGTACTGGCCGTTGAGGATCATGCGCGCGAAGGCCTTGGAGCCCGTCACGTTGGTGCGCTCGCCGATGTTGACGAACAGCGTGCCCTCGCCGATGGAGACCGGCTCCAGGCCGGAGAGCTTCATGGGAGGAAGGGAATGGGGGGCGGACATGGGGCTCACCTGCGCGGACGGTGGGAAAGGACAGGTGAGCGTCGTTGGCATCGAATCTTCGGCACGGGCTCCGAGCCTGACGGCGCGCCCGCGGCGGTCGTGACCGACGCCGGCGGACGGGCCGCTGCAACGCTCCTCGGAGGGCGGGCGGATTTTAAACGGGGACGGCGGCGCGCGACCGGGGGAGGCCCCTTCGCCTAGCGCACCGGCAGGAACTGCAGGAAGGTGCCGCCCACCAGGTTCTGCACGTAGCTGATGGCGGCGCGGCGGTACTTCTCGGCCACCACGGCGGCCAGCAGGTCGAGCCGCGCGATGATCTTGCCGAACTCGCGCTCGAAGCTCACGTTGCGCACGCCCGGGCCGATCTCGTCGGCCAGCAGCAGCGGCCGGCCGTCCGGGCCCTGCCGCTGGGCGATGAGCCAGACGGCGATCTCCACGTTGCGCGCGGCGTTGTAGAGGTGCTGCGCGTCCAGCCCGTCGACCAGGAAGAAGCGGGTCTTGCCGCCATGGGCGGTGACGATCATGTCGGCCGTGGCGTGGATGACCGCGGCCACCCGGTCGCCCGTGAACTCGGGGCTGAGCGAGAAGGCCAGCGCGGCGATGTCGCGGCGCCCCTGCAGCGGCGCCCAGGGCTGGCGCTGCTCGATGGCGTCGCGCACGCGCTGCCCGGCCAGGATGCGGCCCGGCAGCTGGTCCGGTGCCTGGCCCTTGCGCCACTCGGCCGGGTTGCGGCGGTAGAGCTTGTCCATCAGCAGGTAGAGGCTGTCCAGGTTGGCGCGCATGCCCAGCGTGGCCATGCGGTTCACGTCGGACTGCGCCAGCTCGGTGGGCTCGATGTCGGCGGCCTGCACCTCGCCGCGCTCGGTGTGGGCCGGCGTTCCGCATCCGGCCAGCAGCGCGCCGGCCAGCGCACAGCCCTGCCCCAGCAGGCAGCGGCGGGAAAGAGGGAGGTCGGCCGTCTTCATCACGTCCGGATTATGGGCAGGCGCCGGGCGCCTTCTGCCCGGCGCCGTGCTGCAGCGCACCAAATGCAGGCGCCCCCCGGACGGTGTGCGGCGCGCCGGGCACCGCCCTGCCGCGGAAGCTGGCCGGCTCTCCCGGGAATTTTCCTTTCCAGGCAATGCTTTCATGCTCCTGTTTTTGAGTCTGGCATGCAAATCGCTTTGACCTGCGCACTGGTCTGACCTGTCAGGCCACCGATCCACCAAGCCCATGCACAGCATTCCTTCCTCCGTCGCGCAAACGCTGCAGCAGCAGATCCTGAGCGGCCACTACGCCAGCGGCAGCCCGCTGCCCGCGCAGCGCGAACTGGCGCAGCGCCTGGGCATCAGCCGGGCCTCGCTGCGCGAGGCACTGTCGGTGCTGGAGACGCTGGGGCTGGTGGACATCCTGCCCGGCCGGGGCGTGATGGTGCGGGGCCCGCATGCCAGCGGCGAGCGCACGCACCGTGCCTTCGCCACCCCCGAAATGGGCACCCTTTCGCCGCGCCAGCTGATCGAGCTGCGGCTGGTGCTGGAGCCCGGATGGACGGCCCTGGCCGCCGGCCGCGCCGATGCGGGCGCGCACCACCAGTTGCAGTGGCTGCAACAGCAGCAGTCCGAAGCGCTGCGGCGCAACGACCTGCTGAGCGCCGCCGAGGCGGACCTGCATTTCCACCTGCTGCTGGCACAGCTGTCGGGCAACCCCGGCCTGATCGCCATGGCGCGGCAGCTGGAGCCGGCCATCGCCCACAGCCTGCGCCTGCCGTTCGCCCGCACGGGCGCCGACGACGAGCCCGCGCGCGAGCACGACGCCATCGTGCAGGCGCTGCGCGCGGGCGATGCCGCGGCCAGCGCCCAGGCCATGCACGCCCACCTGCTGTCGGCGGCGCGCCGCGGCGGCATCGACATGGGTGCGCCGGAGCCCCCCGCGGCCGGCGCACCGGTTTCCTTTCGCCTCGTTCCCCCCTCTCCCCCTTTCCCTGAAGGAGTTTTCCAATGACCCGCACCGCCATCACCCCCCCGACCGCCCGCCGCGGCGCCCTCCGCGCCCTGCTGGCCGCCACCGCCTTCGCGGCCGCAGCCCTGGGCGGCGCGGCGTCCGCCCGTGCCGACGTGCTGGCCAACATCCAGAAGGCCGGCGTGGTCCGCGTGGCCATCCCGCAGGACTTCCCGCCCTTCGGCTCGCTGGGCACCGACCTGAAGCTGCAGGGCTATGACATCGACATGGCCAACCTGGTGGCCAAGGAACTGGGCGTGAAGGTCGAACTGGTGCCCGTCACCAGCACCAACCGCATCCCCTACCTGACCACCGGCAAGGCCGACCTGGTGATCTCCAGCCTCGGCAAGAACGCCGAGCGCGCCAAGGTGATCGACTTCACCCAGGCCTACGCGCCCTTCCCCAAGAGCGTCTATGGCCCCAAGGAGGCCGTCATCAAGGGCCCGGCCGACCTGGCGGGCAAGACCATCGGCGTGACGCGCGGCTCCACCGAAGACCTGTCGCTGACCAAGCTGGCTCCCGCGTCGGCCACCATCAAGCGCTATGAAGACAACAACGCCACGGCGCAGAGCTACCTGACCGGCCAGGTGCAGTTGGTGACGCTGGGCAACATCGTCGCCAACGCCGTGAACGAGCGCACCAGGCTGCGCCAGCTGGATGCCAAGTTCGCCGTGGAAGACACGCCCTGCTACGTGGGTGTCGCCAAGGGCGAGGACGCGCTGCTGCAGAAGGTGGACGCGATCATCACCAAGGCCAAGTCCGACGGCCGCCTGAACGACATGTCGCAGCGCTGGATGAAGATGCCGCTGCCCGCCACGCTGTAAGCGGCCGGGACCGCACCGTCCGCACCAGGCCACGTTGACCGGAAGAGACCTCCTCCATGGCATATGCATTCGACTTCGGCGCCGTCTTCGACTACAGCGGCCAGCTGGCGCAGGGCGCCGCCTTCACGCTGGGGCTGACGACGGCCGGTGCCGTGCTGGGCGGCGTGATCGGCGTGGCCGGCGGCGTCTGCCGCGCGTGGCGCATCGCGCCGCTGAACTGGCTGTTCAAGCTGTATGTGGAGGCGATCCGCAACACGCCCTTCCTGGTGCAGCTGATGTTCGTGTTCTTCGGCCTGCCGTCGCTGGGCCTGCAGCTCAATGAATGGCAGGCCTGCCTGCTGACCACCGTGGTCAACCTGGGCGCCTACCTCACGGAGATTGTGCGGGCCGGCATCCAGGAAACGCCGCGCGGCCAGCTGGAGGCCGCGAGCGCGCTGGGCATGGGCCGCTGGGCCTGCTTCCGGCACGTGGTGCTGCGGCCCGCGCTGCAGAAAGTGTGGCCCGCGCTCAGCAGCCAGATCGTCATCGTGATGCTGGGCACCTCGGTGGTGTCGCAGATCGCGGCGCAGGACCTGACCTTCGCCGCCAATTTCATCCAGTCGCGCAATTTCCGCGCGTTCGAGACCTATATCGTGGTGACGGCGCTTTACTTCGCGCTGGCCCTGCTGCTGCGCCAGGCGCTGGCCTGGATCGGGCAGCACGTCATCGTGGCGCGCCGCGCGCCGGCCACGTCCACGCCCCGCCCCGCCGCCGCGCCGGCCGGAGACGCCGCATGATCGCCGACATTCCCCTGCTGCCCATCCTGCTCAAGCTGGCCGAAGGCCTCTGGGCCACCCTGCTGCTGTCGCTCATGGCTTTCGCGCTGGGCGGCGCGGCCGGCCTGGTGGTGCTGTTCGCCCGCGTGGGCCGGCACTCCGGCCTGCAGCGCGTGAGCCGCACCTATATCCAGGTCTTCCAGAACACGCCGCTGCTCATGCAGATGTTCCTGGTGTTCTTCGGCGCGTCGATGGCGGGCTTCGACGTATCGCCCTGGACGGCCGCCGCCATCGGCCTCACGCTCTACACCAGCGCCTACCTGGCCGAAGTCTGGCGCGGCTGCGTGCAGGCCATCCCCCGCGGGCAGTGGGAGGCGTCGTCCAGCCTCGCCATGGGCTACTTCCAGCAGATGCGCCACGTGGTGCTGCCGCAGGCCGTGCGCCTGGCCATCGCGCCCACCGTGGGTTTCTCGGTGCAGATCGTCAAGGGCACGGCCGTGGCCTCGATCATCGGCTTCGAGGACCTCACCAAGCTCGGCTCGATGCTGGCCAACGCCACCTTCCAGCCCTTCCTCATCTACGGGCTCGTCGCCGCCGGCTACTTCCTGCTGTGCTGGCCGCTGTCCGCCTGTGCATCCCACCTGGAGAAGAAACTCTATGCCGCTCGTTGACGTCTGCGCCGTGCACAAGTACTACGGCGACAACCATGTGCTCAAGGGCGTGGACCTGCGCGTCGAAAGCGGCCAGGTCGTGGCCATCATCGGCCGCAGCGGCTCGGGCAAGAGCACGCTGCTGCGCTCCATCAACGGGCTGGAATCGATCAACGACGGCCAGATCGTCGTCGATGACGCCGTGCTCAAGGGGGCGCAGGCCACGGCCGCGCAGCTGCGCGCACTGCGCCTGAACGTGGGCATGGTGTTCCAGCAGTTCAACCTGTTCCCGCACCTCACGGCGGGGGAGAACGTGGCGCTCTCGCCCGTGGTGGTCAAGGGCACGAAGAAGGCCGAGGCCCGGCAGCTCGCCCGCGAGATGCTCGCCAAGGTGGGCCTGGCCGAGAAATACGACGCCTACCCCGACCAGCTCAGCGGCGGCCAGCAGCAGCGCGTGGCCATCGCCCGCGCCCTGGCCATGCAGCCCAAGGTGCTGCTGTGCGACGAGATCACCTCCGCGCTGGACCCGGAGCTGGTCAACGAGGTGCTCGCCGTGGTCAAGCAGCTGGCCACCGAGGGCATGACGCTCATCATGGTCACCCACGAAATGCGCTTCGCCCGCGACGTGGGCGACCAGCTGGTGTTCATGCACCAGGGCCGCGTGCACGAATGCGGGCCTGCCAGGGAATTGTTCGCCCAGCCGCGCACGCCGGAACTGGCCGGCTTCATCGGCGCGGTGCAATGAGCGGGGGAGTGGTGCTGCCGGTGCAGCCCCTCACCGCCGAAGCCTTCGCGCCCTACGGCCAGGTGATCGCGCTGGGCGGCAGCGGCACCCGGCAGATCCCCATCAACGATGGCCGCTGCATGCGCCACCACGACCTGGCCCGGCCCTTCGCCGCCGGGCCCGGCGCTGTGGCCTTCAGCCTGTTCGATGCCGCCGCCACCGCGCTGCCGGCGCGGCTCACGCTGATGGAGCGGCACCGGCTGGGCAGCCAGTCCTTCGCGCCCTTCGGCGCCGCGCTGCAGCTGGTGGCCGTGGTGGCCGATGCGGCCATCGCACCCGAAGCGCTGGGCCCTGGGCATCTGCGCGCCTTCGTCACCGACGGCCGGCAGGGGCTGCAACTGGCCCCGGGCGTGTGGCACCACCCGCTGCTGTCGCTGCAGGCCGGCCCCTGGCTGGTGGCCGACCGCATCGCGGCGGAGGTGGATTGCGATGTGGTCCCCATCCACGCGTGGGGCGTGGACTGCAGGCTGTAGGGCGGAACGCTGCGCTACAGGACCGCGGCCTCGCGGGCAGCGGACGAGGCATGCACCCGCACGATGTCCTCCGTCACCCGCAGGAACGCATCCACCTCCTGCACCGTGTTGCAGTGCAGCGGCGACACGCGCACCGCGCCCTTCAGCCCGAAGGATTCGAGCATGCGCCGCGAATACAGGCTCGCCACGCTGCGCTCATAGACCGTCACGCCGCGCAGTCCGTATTCGTGCACGGCCTGGGTGCAGTCCACGCCGTCGATGCCGATGGCGATGATGAGGTCGCGCAGGGTGAGGTCCGGGTGGTCCAGGAACACCTGCACGCCAGGCATGCCGCGCAGGCCGTGGCGGGCGCCGCCGTCGCCGTCCAGCAGGCGCGCCAGCAGGGCCCGCTCGTGCAGCATGATGCGTTCGATGCCGGCCGCGAACAGGGCCCGGCGCGGCCGCTCGCCGGCATCGGCGCCCGCGTCCAGCGCGGCGGCCAGTTCCGGCAGTTCCTTCAGGGCCTGGCAGCCCAGCCAGCAGACGTAGTCGGCGATCTCGGTCACCACCGCGAACTGCCAGGGCGAGGAGCTGCCCAGGTCCCAGAAGCCCTCCGGCTTGGCCGAGAGCTTGTGGTGCGGCAGCGCGGCAGCGCGATCCGACAGCCAGGCCAGGCCGGAGCCCCGGCAGCCGAAGAACTTGTAGGGTGCGATGTTGATGCCGTCCACCGGCGTCTTCTGCAGGTCGATCAGGCCATGCGGCGCGTGCTGCACGGCATCCACCACGATGTAGAGGTCGGGCTTCACGGCACGCGCCGCGGCCACGATGCGCTCCAGGTCCAGCTTGGCGCCGGAGATGTTGGAGGCGTAGATCACGTTGAGCAGCGTCGTGCCCTCGTCCACCAGCCGCACGACGGCGTCCACGTCCACCCCGCCCGTGGCCGGGTTGCTGGGCGCCACGCGCAGTTCGCGGCCGGTCTCGCGCGCATAGCGCTCCATGGCGTCGTAGGACGAGGGGTGCTCCAGCACCGTGGTGACCATGTTGGTGCCCGGCACGTTCAGCGCGATGGCGCGCACCATCTCGAACATGGCGCCCGATGCGGTGAGCGCGGCATGCACGCTGCCGCCCTCGGCATTGAGCATCATGCGCAGGTCGTCGGTGCCCGTGGCCTGGATGCCCTGCAGTTCGCGCGCCACGGGGTGGATGCGCTCGGTGTTGTCGGGCACGGCGTCGATCTGCGCGAAGCGCTCCACCGCCGCCTTCAGGCGGAAGGAGCCGCCCGCGTTGTCGAAATACAGCCGCGGGCGCCCTGCATGGTCGTGGTCCACCTGCAGGAAGCGGCCGCGCACCTCGCGCATCACCGCCTCCGGGAACAGCAGGCCCTGCGGGTAGCGGGCCGAAATCGCGTCGTGGCCGGCCATCACACGCCCTTCTTGCTGGGGTTGCGGTAGGCCTCGCGCACGGCGTCCGTCATCGGGAAGTTCAGGTTCACGTTGTTGGGCGGGATCGGCTGGGTGAACCAGCGGGCGTAGAGGCGCTCCATCTCGCCGCTCTTCATGAGCTGGGTGACGGTCTCGTCCACCAGCGCCTCGAACTGCGGATCGTTCTTGCGGAACATGATGCCGTAGGGTTCCTGGCGCAGCACCACGTCGCGCAGCATGCGGTATTCGCCCGGATTGGGCGAGGAGGCGATGAGGCCTGCCAGTTGCACGTCGTCCAGCACATAGGCGTCGGCCCGGCCGTTGGCCAGCAGCAGGAAGGCGTCGGCCGTGTCCTTGCCGCTCAGTTCGCGCACGTCCAGCGCCTCGGCCCGCTTGTAGGTGCGCAGCAGTTGCACCGAGGTGCTGCCGGCCACGGTGGCCACCGTCTTGCCCGCGAGATCCGAGAGGGAGTTGATGCCCGAGTTCTTCTTCACCGCCACGGTGATGCCCGCCACGAAATGGCTGGGCGCGAAGGAGACCATCTGCTGGCGCACCACGGAATTGGTCGTGGTGGCGCAGTCCAGGTCCACCGTGCCGTTCTGCATCAGCGGGATGCGGTTGAGCGAATTGAGCAGCGTGTACTGCACGCGCAGCGCCGGCAGGCCCAGCTTGGCCTTCACCGCATCGACGATCTTCAGGCAGATGTCGTTGGAGAAGCCTACCGGGTCGCCGCTGCCCTTGGGGCTGTACGAGAACGGGATCGAGCTGTCGCGGCTGCCGATGTGGATCACCCCGGTCTGCTTGATGCGTGCCAGCGTGTCGATCTCCTGCGCGCTGGCGGCGGCGCCGTGGGCCAGCAGGCAGGCGCCCAGCACGGCGGCCAGGGACGAGGACGAGAAAAGGCGGCGGGAAGTCATGGCGGGCACTCCTGGATGAAGGCGGCTGCGGACGGAGAAAAAGCCGCGGGCGTCAGCGCCACGGCCGGGATGCAGCCCATTGTGAGAGTCGTGTCATTTCTCGAAAAGCGATTTTTTGTGCTCGAATCGCATGAACAAAAGCGATGAATCGACACCCGCCATGATGACCTTCAAGCAACTGGAAGCCCTGTACTGGATCGGCCAGCTCGGCGGCTTCGCGCCGGCCGCCCGCAAGCTGCACACCACGCAGTCCGCCATCTCCAAGCGGGTGCACGAGCTGGAGCAGATCTTCGACACCGCGCTGTTCGACCGCAGCCAGCGCAGCGCGCGCCTGACGGAAAAGGGCGAGGAGATGTTCATGCTGGCACGCAAGCTGCTGCGCGAGCGCGATGCGGCGGTGGAGCAGTTCGGCAAGCCCGGGGTGATCGAACGGCGCCTGCGCATCGGCGTGACGGAGCTCACGGCCATGACCTGGCTGCCGCGCCTGGTGGGGCTGGTGCGCGCGCACTACCCCAAGGTCACGCTGGAGCCCGACGTGGACGGCAGCGTGCCCCTGCGCGACAAGTTGCTGGCCGACGCGCTGGACCTCGTCATCGTGCCCGACGCCTTCGCCGACAGCCGCCTGCCCGCCAAGCCCGTGGGCCAGGTCGAGAGCGCCTGGATGTGCCGCCCCGGCCTCGTGCAGCCCCCCGCCCCCGGCCGCCCCGTGCGCCTGCACGACCTGGCCGCCCACCGCCTGCTGGTGCAGGGCAATGCCTCCGGCACCGGCCGCATCTACGACGGCTGGATGCGCGAGCGCGGCGTGGAGCCCGCGGACACCCTGGTGGTCAGCAACCTGATCGCGCTGGCCGGCCTCACCATCTCCGGCCTGGGCGTGAGCTACCTGCCCCGCCACTGCCTCGCCCCCCTGGTCGCCGCCGGCATGCTGGCCGAGATCGAGGTGCAGCCACCGCTGCCGCCCGTGCCCTATGTGGCGATGGTGCGCGGGGACCAGCGCAGCGCCCTGGTGGCGTCGGTGATCATGCTGGCGCAGTCGTGTTGTGACTTCACGCGTGTGTTTCAGGCCGGCGGCGATGCCGGCTCCTCGTGACGCGGGTCAGCCGGCGTTCACCAGTCCCTGCAGATGGGCGAAGCCCGCCGCCTCCGCGAACTGCGGCAGCTTCCATATCGCCCCATTGACGCCCCATGTGCCATCGGCGACTTCCTGCAAAACCACCGAACTGGCCAGTCGACGCGTGTCCTGTGCCGGCATCGATTGCTGGAACGCCTGGTGCAGCGCCTGCACGTACAAGGCCCGCGCGGCGTCATCCAGCACACCTGCGGGCAGATAGACCCAGGCCACGCAGGGCAGCAGCTGCGCGGTGAGGTCGGCGCCGCCGCAGGTCCAGGCGCCGGAGGCGGCTTCGTCGATCAGCACCCAGCACAGCATGCGCTTGCGCGGGTCTGCCGGAATCTGCTCGGCCAGCGCGGCAGCGTCGTTGATGCTGCGCACGAGCGCAGCGCGCGCCTCGCCGGGGTAGGAGTCCTTGGGAATGCGAACAATGATGTGGGGCATGGTGGCTCATTGCAAAGGGTGAGGAAGACCCGCCATTGCACTCTGCCCGCCGCTAGACTGCGAGTGTCGATTTCGACATCTTTCCAGCGAAATCTGCCATGCACGACTTCACCCTTCTCGTGCTGCCTGGCGCGTATGCCGCCAGCGTCGCGCTCACGCAGGACATGCTCCAGGCCGCCGCGGCGCTGGCGCCGCGCTGCAAGCTGCCGCCTCCGCGCTGGCGCGTCGTGTCGCCCGGTGGCGGGGCCGTGCAGCTTTCCGGTGGGCTGGGCATCGCCACCACGCGCATGCCCGTGCGCGCGCCAGCCGATCCGTCCACCTGGGTCGTGCCGGGGCTGGGCGTGGACGGCCCCGGCGACGTCGCAGCCCGCCTGTCCGGCCCGGCAGCCCACCAGGCCGCCGTGCGCCTGGCCCGGCACGTCGCCGCCGGCGGCACGGTGGCGGCCTCCTGTTCCGCCGTGTTCCTGCTGCAGGCCGCGGGCCTGCTGCGCGAACGCCGCGCCACCACGTCGTGGTGGCTGGCGCCGGAGCTGCGCCGGCTCCAGCCCGACTGCACGGTGGACGCCGACCGCATGGTGGTCAGCGACGGCCCGGTGACCACGGCCGGGGCGGCCTTCGCGCAGACCGATCTCATGCTGCACCTCATCCGCGCGCGCTTCTCCGCCGCCCTGGCCGACGCGGTGGGCAAGGTGCTGCTGGTCGACGGCAGGCAGGCCCAGTCGCGCTTCATGGTGCCGGCCATGCTGGCCGGCGGCAACGAGCTGATCGGGCGCCTGACCGCGTTCATCGAATCGGCGCTGCCCCATCCCCCCAGCGTCGGCGAACTGGCGGAGGCCTTCGCCATGTCGTCCCGTACGCTGGCGCGCCACGTGCGCGCCGCCACCGGCCAGAGCCCGCTGGCCCTGGTCCAGGCCGTCCGCCTGAACCGGGCGCGCCTGCTGATCGAGAACAGCCGGATGCCGGTGGACCAGGTCGCTCAGGAGGTGGGGTATATCGACGCTACGGCATTGCGGCGGCTGATGCGCCGGGGGGCGGGGGCCAATCCCAGTGCTTTTCGTAGTGGGGCGGGCTGGCGATGATGCTTGCTGATCAAGGGTGAGGAGTCGCTTCCCGTGGAGCGATTTTGCGTGGCTTACACGTGATCAGGGCTGTTATCGGCCAGAGGCAGTCGGTGATGGCAGATGAAAGCGGGCGCTCAACGCCCAAGGTAAGCCGCGCCGGAAGGAGCGAAGCGAGTGCAGGGTACCAACACTCGCCAATAAAATGGCGAAGCCATGGTCAGTGTTGGCGTCGGCTTGACCGTAATGTTAGGCCACGGATATTTTTTGGTATTGAGCTTCATGTGCGAAACCGCGAATCAGTGACGGCAGATGTGAGTTTTCTGAACTCTTCATCTCGGGTTCGTGGGTCGAGAACTTTTTGTATTTCGCTCGTGAACAGTCTTTTTGCTTGCTCAATAGCCATTCGACGAGGGCCGTTCTTGGTTGCATCGGAATAATCAAGCTTGCTTACTTCTTGATATGTGTGAACCAGACCGTCGAGTACGGCATGGCGATAGCCTTGGAACGCCTCGTGTTTGTGTTGTCCGTATTGTTCTGTCATGTAGTTGGGGAAGAACCAGCGCCCCCTGTCAATTTGGGCAGATAGCTCTACCCGCAGCTTGTGGCGAAGCTCAAAGTACTCACCTGCCTCCATTCGCTTTGGATCAAGTTCGCACAAATGAAATGCTTCCGAGAGCAGATGCATTGCATCATCCGACCACCTCAACAGGTCAGAGAAATACTCTCTTCGCCATTTGGCTGTTGTGATCTTTTGATTCAACTGCTCACGTTGAAAGTTCCAAACACCAACTAAAGCGCTTAGTGCGGCAACAGCCGCCGAAATGGCGGTTATTAGGAGTGAGGTACTGGCGTCCATGGTATTTCTTCTCTGAGGCCTAACGCCCAAGGTAAGCGGCGCCGGTGCATCAAAGGTGCGTAGGGCACCAATACAGGCCATGAAAATGCCGAAGGCATGGACTGTGTTGGCGTCCGCTTGACCGACTAGTTAGATCGAGCTTGCTCAGCGCGCTCATTCCAGCGACTCCTCGTCACGCAGCTCAATCAGCTCGAAAGCCCTAAAGCTTAAGGCCTGCTTGGGGTGTCAAGACTATCAATGAGGGGCATCAAGCCCTGATTCACTACTAGTCCGCCAAATGCAAAGGCGAGACTGTAAGACCAATGATTTGAGTGGAAAACTCCAATGCAAAAACCCAGAATGCCGTATAAAAATATGACGCCAAGCGGAAGTGCTGAGAAAATCCGTGTCAGCCAACTGACTCCGAGTAATTCGGACCATTTTCCTTGAACCACTCGACTCCAGAAGATATGCCCGGAAAAAATTGTAATGAATCCCATCGTGTAGCCAAATATGGCGCTTGACGCCATCGTGTAGCCCTGTTTTGCGAGGAAATCGCCGGCCTGGAACGAACCGATCCATGCGATGCCGCCCCAGAATCCCAGCTGAACTTGCCAGTTTCTCAATCCTCTATCTCCTTAAGAATTTAATTTTACATAGCGCCCCTGCGCTTAAGGGCGAACCCGCGGCCTAACGCCCAAGGTAAGCGGCGCCGGGAAGAGCGCAGCGAGTGGACGGCACCAACAAAGCTCATGAAAATGGCGAAGCCATGGACTTTGTTGGCGTCCGCTTGACCGCCCAGTTAGGCGCTGCATTTGGATTTAACGCTAGTCATGGAAGGCTCAATCTAGCGTCCATCGCGTTTTGCGATACCTGCAAGTTTGTCAGCCGGAAGACCGTTGTAGAGGTCAGCAATTTCCTTTGGCTCCGTAATCATCTTTGCCGCGATGAAGTTGACCAGTCTAAAAAGCTTAATGACCGTTTCTCGGTCGTCCCGAAGGTCGATAGAGCCAGGGTGAACTGCTTCATTGCCAATAACCCGAACACTATCAAGAGCCTCTTGAACACTTGGGGGGAGTCCCTTTGCGACTAGCGATGCCACGTCAGTATTAATATTTTTTCCCGGCTGCCCCAGATGCTGGCAGAGCTTTTGAACAGCTAGACGAAGTAGTGCTGCTGCGCCGCGAGGTGAGAAATTGGCAATTAGTCGAGCCTCTTCGTAGTCGTCTTGAATATCTTGAGGTAGGTCAGCACTAGGCGGCTCAACGGTAGAGTGCAGCGGATAGATCATCACGTCACCGTGCCAGATGGTGGGCTCGCCGCAAGCTTCGCAGCGAGATACAAGAAACGCCTTGTTCTGGTACATGCCGCCATAGCCATTGCTTTCGGTTGAGCCGGACATGTAGTACCAATTTTGTTTTGCGTACACCCCGCAGCGAGTGCAGTTGAAGGCTTGTTTTTTTAATATCGGTGGTACGTGATTGACCTTCGTCATTTAATAATACTCCACGAGTTTCGATTGCATAAGCGCCCAACTTAATGTAGACCGCACTAAGCCGCAGGCCATATCTGGCGCTTGCGGTCTAAATTGGCGCGAAAAAAAACGCGGAAAGGGGCTGCAGCCTAGATTGAAGGCGAGCAATCTGTACAAAAATACAGCTCCAAATTCAGCCATGAACCCCACCTCCCCCTCCTGTGCTAAGCGCCGCACGGTTGCTGGATCAGGTCCGTGAGCGAATTCGTTACAAACACTATAGCCTGCGCACGAGCAGGCCTGCGTGCAATCGGTGCGCATGTTCGTGAAATGGCACGGCTTGCGGCATCCACGAGACATGGGGCGGCTGGAAATCGAAGGTTTTCCTCTACCGCGTTTTGGCCGTGGGGTGGTCGTGGTACGCCAAGCCAAGGGCGACAATGATCGGCAGCGGGAATGCGGCGCTACTCTCCCCAAAAACCATGAACCATCCCATCGACATCCTCGCCCACAACCAGGCCGCCTGGGACCGCCAGGCCGCGCAGGGCTG
Organism: Acidovorax sacchari; assembly: GCF_042847045.1. Taxonomy (NCBI): domain Bacteria; kingdom Pseudomonadati; phylum Pseudomonadota; class Betaproteobacteria; order Burkholderiales; family Comamonadaceae; genus Acidovorax; species Acidovorax sacchari. The sequence goes on along the minus strand of NZ_AP035783.1, from coordinate 297,411 downwards.
CGAATGGTCCGCCCCGGTCGGCCCTGAAGCCATCGCCGAAGCGCGCGCCGGGCGCTGGCAGGTCCACCTCACGCCGGGCCCGCTGCCCGCGGGATGGCTGGAGCAGGTCGCCGGCCTGCGCATCCTCTGCCTCGCCGCCGGAGGTGGCCAGCAGGCCCCCCTCCTCGCGGCGGCGGGCGCCGAGGTGACGGTGTACGACGCCTCTGCCGGCCAGCTTGCGCAGGACCGGGCCGTGGCCGAGCGGGAGCGGCTGGACCTGCGCTGCGTGCAGGGCGACATGCGGGACCTGGGCGTGTTCGCCGATGGCAGCTTCGACCTCATCTTCCACCCCATCTCCAACCTCTACGTGCCGGATGTGCGACCCGTGTGGCGGGAGTGCGCGCGCGTGCTCGTGCCCGGCGGCACGCTGCTGTCGAGCTTCTGGAACCCGGTGGTGTTCATCGGCGACCGGGACCCGGCACTGCGCGCCCAGGGCCTGGTGAAGCCGGTATGGCGACTGCCCTATTCCGACGTGGAGCACCTGCCGCCCGAAGCCCTGGCGGACAAGCAGGGCCGGGGCGAGGCCGTGGTCTTCGGCCACACGCTCGCCGACCAGATCGGCGGGCAGCTGGATGCGGGGTTCGTCCTGACGGGGTTCCATGAAGACTGGCAGCCGCATCCGCGGTTCGTGGTGGAGAACGTCATGCCGACGTTCATGGCGACTCGGGCAGTGAAGAGGGCATAAGGGCAGCGTCGAGCATACCGGCCAGCGGGCCGTCGGCACCGCCCCGTCGCAAGGGCCGTTCCGCTGCACGATGGCTCACGCATCGCGCCGCTCTGTCACGCCTTTGCCAGAGGAGCGACCCTGCGCAGCCACGCTCCGGCCAGCGCGATGGCGAGCGCGATGGCCATCAGCCCGGCGTCCACTGCGAAGGTGATGTGCATGCCCCGCGCGACGGCAGCCCCGCCCGCGCTCGCGACATCGGCCGACGACGATGCTGCTGCAAACACCGCGCCCAGGGCCGCCACGCCGGTGACGAGGCCGAGGTTGCGCGCGAGGCTCAGCAGTCCGGAGACAAGACCGCGCTGCGCTGCGGCGGCGCCATGCATCAGCGCGGTGTTGTTGGCGGCCTGGAAGCTCGCGTAGCCCACCGTCGTCACCACGATGCCGGCGAGCCAACCCGCCACGCCCAGGCCCGATGGCAGCAGCGCCAGCAGCAGGGTGCCTGCAACCATCGCGGCGAGGCCGAAAACCACCACTCGAGAGGCGCCGACGCGGTCCACGACGCGCCCCGCCGGCGCCCCCGCCAGCGCAGACACCATCGGGCCGCACGACAGCACGACGCCCACGATGCCCGCTGGCAAGGCCAGCGCGCGGGAGAGGTAGAACGGGCCGACCACGAGCGTGGTGGCGATCACGGTCGCCACCAGCGCCGTCGTCGCGAGGCCCGCGCACAGCGCCGCGTCGCGGAACATCGAGAGCCGCACCAGCGGCGCGGCGGCACACGCCTCCACCGCCACGAACGCGAGCCCGCCGGCCAGCGCGACGGCCATCCACGCGAGCGCATGGCCGCGGCCGACCGTCGTCGCGATCGCGTAGGCAGCGAGCGTGCCGGCCAGCAACACGGTGCCGGGAATGTCGAAGCGCGGCCCGGTGCCTGCGGCGGCAGGGCGCGCCATCGGCAGGTGCCGGCTCGCCAGCCACAGGTTGAGGAGGCCGATCGGCACGTTGACGAGGAAGATCGCGCGCCAGCCCAGGGCCGTGGTGAGCAGGCCGCCCAGCGACGGGCCGAGCGTCGTGCCGATGGCCGACATCGTGCCGAGCAGGCCCATCGCCGCGCCGGTGCGTTCGCGCGGCATCGTCTCGCCGACGAGCGCGACGGTCAGCGCCAGCATCGCCGCGGCGCCCAGGCCCTGCAGCACGCGCGCTGCCGCCAGCGTGGCGAGCGTCGGCGCAAGCCCGCACAGCAGCGAGGCGACAGTGAACAGTGCGACACCGGCGACGAGCAGCCGCCCGCGCCCGAGCAGGTCGCCGAGCCGGCCGGCACCGACGATCAGGGCAGTGATGGTGAGCAGGTAGGCCAGCACCACCCACTGCACCTGCGCGAACGATGCCCCGAGGGCCTGGGCGAGCACGGGCAGGCTGGCATTGGCGATGCTGGTGTCCAGCGAGGGCATCAGCATCGTCAGGCACAGGGCGGCGAGCGCGGGTCGGTTGTCGTTCATGGCATCTTTCCGGAGTTTTTCCCGCAGCGTAGGGACGAACGAGACCTGGCGGAAGACGCATGGATTGCATTGAATAGCTGCATGAGACGCCATGTCATGCCAAGATCGCGGCATGACGCGACCCGACCTCAACCTGCTCGTGACGCTCGATGTGCTGCTTGCCGAAGGCAATGTGGCGCGCGCCGCGCTCCGCCTGGGCCTGAGCGCGTCGGCCATGAGCCGCTCGCTCGCGCGCCTGCGCGAGACCACCGGAGACCCGCTGCTGGTGCGCGCCGGCCGCGGCCTGGTGCCCACGCCGCGCGCGATCGAATTGCGCGAACGGACGGGCCCGGCGCTGCGCGAGGCCGAGGCACTGCTGCGGCCCGCAGAAGGCCTGGATCCTGCCCGGCTGGAGCGGACGTTCACGCTGCGCACGCGCGACGGCTTTGTCGAGAACTTCGGCGCCGCGCTGATCGCCCGCGTGGCGGCCGAGGCGCCCGGCGTCAGCCTGCGCTTCGCGCCCAAGCCCGACAAGGACAACACGCCGCTGCGCGACGGCAGCGTCGATCTCGAGATCGGTGTCGTCGGCCAGTCCACCGGCCCCGAGATGCGCGTGCAGGCGCTGTTGCGCGACCGCTTCGTGGGCGTGGTGCATGCGGGCCATGCACTTGCGCGCGGACGCGTGACTCCCGCGCGCTATGCGCAGGCCGGCCACGTCGTGGTGGAGCGCCGGCCCGGGCGCCGCGGCATCGTGGACGGCGCGCTGGAGTTGCTGGGCCTCTCGCGCCGCGTGGTGACGGCAGTGGACAGCTTTACCGGCGCGCTGGCGCTCGCGCGCGACACCGACCTGGTGGCGACGGTGCCCGAGGCGCACACGGCCCGGCTGCGCGTGGGACTGAAGACATTCGCGCTGCCATTCGACCTGCCGGACTTCACCGTGTCGCTGATCTGGCATCCGCGGATGCATGCGGACGCGGGGCATCGATGGCTTCGCGAATGCGTGCGGGAGGTGTGCGCGGGCGGAAAGCAGCGCTCTACCCGGGCCGCCGCGCCAACAGATCAGACAGCTTCCGGAGCCCCGCCTGCAGGCGCCCGCGGTCCCTGATGCCGCCCAGAGAGATCCGGATGGCATTGGCATGCACGGTTGCACCATCCGGCGCAAACGCTTCCGCCGGCATGACGGCAATGCCCTCGCTCCGGGTGGCCTGCGCCAGCTCTGCAGAACTCCAATACCCCGGCAACTCCAGCCACACATGCAGGCCGTCCCCGGCCCCGCTGTACCGCCCCGCCAGAAGGTCCCCCGCCATCCGGTGGCGCAGGCGCGCTTCCTTGCGCACGCCTTCCATCAATCCGGCGGCCGACCCGTCGAGGATCCACTGCGTGGCCACTGCGGCCGTCAAGGGCGCAGCCATCAGCGCGAAGGCCCTGAGCGCGGCCAGGAAGCGTTCGCGCTCCTGCGGATCCCGCATCAGGACGAAGGCGACGCGCAGGCCGGGCGTCAGGCATTTCGACAGCGTCGAGAGGTAGGTCACCCGTTCCGGAGCGAACGTGGCGATGGGTGGTGGCGGGGCATCGGCCAGGAGCCAGTAGGGATCGTCCTCGATGATGCGCAGCCTGCAGCGCCGCGCGATGCCGGCCAGTGCCTTGCGCCGGTGCTCCGGCATGGTGATGGCGGTCGGGTTCTGCAGCGTGGGGTTGAGATACACCAGCCCGGCCCGGTGCTGGCGGCACGCCTGCTCCAGCGCCTCGGGCACCATGCCCTGCCCGTCCGCTTCCACCGCCACGAGGCGCCGGCCGAACTGAGCGGCTGCGGCCAACACGCCGGGATAGGTTGCGGGCTCCACGAAGATCGCATCGCCCGGCTCCGTGAGCGCCAGGATCAGCGCGGCGATGGCCGCCTGCGCACCGGGACAGACGACGACCTGCCCGGCCTCCACATCGCCCAGCATCGGTGCGATCCATCGGGCCCCCGCCTCGCGGTCGGCCTCGCTGCCGCCGCCCGGGTGGTAGGTCATCAGCAATCCGGCGTCCGCCCGCATCAGGACCTGGGACACGCCTTGCCTCAACAGGTCGCCAAAGTCCACGCCCTCCGGCGGTGGCGGGATGTTCATGCTGAGGTCGAGGGTCGGGGTCGATGCGACTTTCGGCGCCGCGACATAGGTGCCGCGCGCGCCGCGCCCCTCCAGCAGGTGGCGGCGCCGGGCTTCGTCGTAGGCGCGCGTGACAGTCGTGAGATCGACGCCCAGCCGTGCCGCCAGCAGGCGCTGCGGCGGCAGGCGGTCGCCCGGGGCCAGCGATCCGTCCTCTACCGCGGCCTGCAGGGCATCCGCGATCTGCAGGAAGCGGGGCCCGCCCTGCGCGGCCAGTCGCGGCAGCCAGAGGGGCGCGTCGTCGTCTTGCATGGCTGGGATGAATGGCAGCGTGGGCCGTGGATGTATGGATATTGCTTCTGCGTACCATCTCCCGGAGCGGGTGGCGGCGGCAGCCCTGCATTCTCGCTTTGCCGCCTTCCCCCATGCACCGTGTCAGGCCACCCGCCAGGAAGCTCCCCAGATGATCGATTGGATCCCCGTAGTCTTCATTGTGTTCAAGGTGCTCGTGTTCGGCACGTGCATGTTCTTCGCCATCAAGTGGCATTACGACCAGAGCGGGAAGAAGATGGACAGGCGCGCGCTGCTGCTGACCACCTGCAAGCTCGGTGCCGCCTTCCTGCTGGCGCTGGCGGTCGTGCTGTGGTTGACGTTCGCGCTGGCCAGGCATCTCGGGATGGACCTGAGCCTGCCGTGATGGCCGGGACCGGGCGGCCGCTGCCTGCCAGCATGCGTTCTATGCCTTCCCGCCATGCTCCATGTCCAGCAAGGCCCGGAGCGTCACGGCCGTTGCGTCGTCATCCAGATGGGTCCGGTGTGCGATGCCCAGTGCCCTGCACAGCGCCGGGCGCAATGGCCGGGTGCTGATGCGGGCATCGGGCTGCGGCGCGCCTGCTTCGTGGGGCAGCAATGCGGCACCATAGCCTGCGGCCACCAGGCTCTTCATCGCATCGTTGTAATTCAACTCGATGCGTGCCTTGGGCCGCTCGCCGCCAGCGGCGAACCATTCAGCCGTCTGGCGCGAGAGCCGGGTGCCGCTGTCATTGGCAATCAGCGGCCGGGCAGCGAGCCACGCCGGCGTGACATGCCGCGGCGGCTTCCAGGCAGCCGGTATGAACGCCAGCACCGGGTCCTGGCGCCAGGCCTGCACCTGCAGGCCGCGCAGCACCGGCTGCGGCAGCGCGACGATGCCGATGTCCAGGCTGCCGGCCGCCAGGCGCACCAGGGCTTCCTCGCTCGTCATCACTCCCACCTGCACGTCAATCTCCGGATGCCGGGCAGCCAGGGTTTCCAGTGCCCGGGGCAACAGGTGCGCGAGTGCGCCCGTGGATGCCCCCAGGCGCACGCGACCGCCTCGTGCAGCGATCTGCCGCTCCACGGACTGCAGAAGATCGTCGGCCTCGGCCAACAGCCGCCGCGCCCTGTCGATCAACAGGCTTCCGGCCGATGTCGGCGTGGCGCCTGCCGACGCGCGGTGCAGCAGGCGCGCCCCGAGGCGTTCCTCCAGCTGTGCCACGTGCAGCGTCACCGTGGGCGGCGCCAGGTGCAACGCCTTGGCGGCTGCGGCAAAGGACCCGAGATCCGCCACCGCCAGCAATGTGCGCAGACGGTCGAGATTGATTTCGCGCATGGCTTGACGGAGGACCGCTCATTCAGTATTCATGAATGCGTAGTTTGTCAGATTCAACTGGCCTGCATCCGCATTGCGCTGCACCATGCGCCCCATACACCCCATGGAGCACGCAATGACCCCCCATGTATTCATCGACGGTGACCAGGGCACCACGGGCCTGCAGGTACGCCAGTGGCTCGAAGGACGCGACGATCTGCGCCTGCTGCAGTTGCCGGCCGAGCAACGCAAGAGCGCCGCGCACCGGGCCGAAGCGCTCAACGACTGCGACATCGCATTGCTGTGCCTGCCGGACGACGCCGCGCGTGAAGCCGTGGCGTGGGTACGCCGGCCCGGCGTGCGCATCATCGATGCCAGTTCGGCGCATCGCACTGCACCGGGCTGGGTCTATGGGCTGCCGGAACTGGAGGCGGGCCAGGCCGGCCGCATCGCGCATGCCCGCCGCGTCAGCAATCCTGGCTGCTACCCGACCGGCGCGCTGATGCTGCTCAGGCCACTGATCGACGCCGGCTTGCTGCCGGCCGGCTACCCGGTGGCCATCCATGCAGTGTCGGGCTACTCGGGACGGGGCCGCACGGGCCTTCAGGACCATGAAGGCGCGAACGCATCGACCGCCGTGCCGTTCCAGGTCTATGGCCTCGGCCTGCACCACAAGCACGTGCCGGAGATCCGGCAACACTCGGGCCTGGCGCATGCACCGGTGTTCGTGCCGGCCTATGGCAACTACCGGCAGGGCATCGTGGTGACCATCGCCCTGCACCTCCGCCTGCTCCCCGCCGGCGTGACCACCGCACGCCTGCACGCCGCGCTGCAGGCGCGGTATGCCGGCCAGCCTTGCATCGAATTGCAGCCGCTGGAGGAAGACGCGGACGCACAGCGGCTCGACCCCCGTGCGCTCAACGGTACCAACCGCGTGCGACTGGCGGTGTTCGGCCAGCCGCAGCAGGAGCAGGTTCTGCTGACTGCGGTGTTCGACAACCTGGGCAAGGGCGCCGCGGGTGCGGCGGTACAGAACCTCGACCTGATGCTGGGATTGCCGGGACTCAATCCATCCGGATGTTGCGGTCCTTGATCAGCGCGCCCCAGCGCGCCATTTCCTTGTCCAGGTGCGCGGCCAGCTGCGCGGGCGTGCTGCCGATGGGCTCGGCGCCGATGGCGTCGAAGCGGGCCTTGGTCTCCGGTTGCTTCATGGCGTCCAGCAGGGCGGCGTTGAGCTTCTGCACGATGGGCGCGGGCGTGCCGGCCGGGGCGAACACGGCGAACCACGGCGAGACCTCGTAGCCGGGCACGCCGGCCTCGGCGATGGTGGGCACGCCCGGCAGCGTGGCCGAGCGTTTGGCGCTGGTGACGCCCAGGGCGCGCAGCTTGCCGGACTGGATGTGCGGGGCGGCGGAGGTGATGCTGTCGAACATCAGGTCCACCTGGCCGCCCAGCATGTCGGTCATGGCCGGGCCGCTGCCCTTGTAGGGCACGTGCAGCAGGTTCAGCCTGGCCATGGAGGCGAACACCTCGCCGGCCAGGTGGATCGAGGTGCCGTTGCCGGCCGAGGCGTAGGTGAGCTTGCCGGGCTCGCGCCCGGCGTGCGCGATCACGTCGGCCACCGTCTTGTCCGGGCTATTGGCGTGCACCACCAGCACGTTGGGCACGATGGCCAGCAGGCTGACGGGCGCGAAGTCCTTCACCGGGTCGTAGCTCAGCCTGGCGTAGAGCGCCTTGTTGGTGGCCATGCCGATGGAGGTGATCATGATCGTGTATCCGTCGGCCGGCGACTTGGCGACGGCGTCCGCGCCGATGTTGCCGCCCGCGCCGGGGCGGTTCTCGATCACGAAGGGCTGGCCCAGGGTGCGGCCGGCGCGCTCGCCCAGGGTGCGGGCGATGACGTCCATGGCGCCGCCGGGCGGGAACGGAACGACCCAGCGGATGGGCTTGGAGGGCCAGGCGGCCGCGTCGGCCGACTGCGCGTGGGCGGGCGCGGGCAGCACGCCCGCCAGGGCGGCCGCGGCGGTGGCAGCGGCACCCGCCGCGAAGGCGAGGGCACGGCGGCGCGTGGGGGTGGGGGCGAACGGCAGGGCCTGGGCGCGGATGGATGGCATGGGACTTGTCTCCGGATTTATAGGATTCGATGAGGGATGGATGGATGAAAGGGTGGCGCAGGCGTCAGGCGGATGGCACGGATGAGCTGGCCGCCTGGCGGCCCATGTCCACGTGCATGGGCGCGAGTCCTTCGCGGGCGCGGTCGAAGCGGCGCAGGGCCTCGGGCAGCACCTCCACGCCGAAGCCGGGGCCGTCAGGCAACTGCAACGCGAAGTCGCGCACGGCCATGGGCGTGGCGACGATGTCGTTCACCAGCAGTTGCGGGCCGAACAGTTCGCAGTTGTGATGTCTGCCGGGCAGGGTGGCGAAGACGTGGGCCGATGCGGCGCTGCCCAGCGACGTTTCCAGCATGGTGCCGCCGTACCAGCCGATGTCCGCGGCCTCCGCCACCGCAGCCACGGCGCGGGTGCGCAGCAGGCCGCCGTACTTGGCCACCTTCAGCGAGAAGACATGGCAGGCGCCCTGCCGCGCCAGCAGCATCGCGTCCTGCGGCGTGCAGACGGTCTCGTCGGCCATCACCAGCGCGCCGGCGGGCAGGCCGGCGGTGAGCTGGCGCAGGGCCTCCACGTTCCATTGCGCGACGGGCTGCTCGATCAGGGTCACGCCCGCATCGATGAGCTGGGGCACGTAGCGGCGCGCGGTATTGCCGTCCCAGGCCTGGTTGATGTCCACCGTCATGTCGGCGCGCCCGTCCAGGCCGCGGGCGATGCGCGTGACGTGGGCCACGTCGTCCTGCGGGGCGCGCGCGCCGATCTTGAGCTTGAAAATGCGGTGGCGGCGCGCCTCCAGCATGCGCTCGGCCTCTTCCACGTCGCGGGCGGAATCGCCGCTGGCGAGCGTCCAGGCCAGGGGCAGGCTCTCGTGCTGCTTGCCGCCCAGCAGCTGCCAGGCGGGCAGGCCCAGGGAGCGGGCCACGGCGTCGATGGCGGCCATCTCCACGGCGCTCTTGGCGAAGCGGTTGCCCTTGCAGACGGCGTCCATGCGCGCCAGCAATTGCTCGAAGCGGCCCGCGTCCTGCCCGGCCACGGCGGGGCCGAGGTATGCGGTGACGGCATGCAGGATGCTTTCGGGCGATTCCTCGTTCCACGAAGGGCCGCCGATGGTGGCGGCCTCGCCGAAGCCGCAGGCGCCGTCCGCCAGCCACAGCTGCACCACCACCGGGCTCTGGCGGTGGATCGCGCCGAACGAGAACTTGTGCGGCCGGATGGTGGGGATGTCGAGGATGCGCGCCTCGATGCGCTCGATGCGCAGGCCGGCGGAAGAAATGGCGGTCATGGCTGCCACCTTATCCCGGAGAAAGCCTGCGATCCAATGGTATATATGACACGATTCATTCGACAACATCGAACGATCATGCGCACCTTCCGCCACCCGATTCCCCCCTTCCTCCAGGAGCCTCCATGGAACTGCGCCAGTTGCGCTACTTCCTGAGCGTGGCCGAGACCGAGCACCTCACGCAGTCGGCCGACGCGCTCTTCGTCACCCAGTCCACCCTGTCGCACGGCCTGCGGCAGCTGGAGGCCGAACTGGGCCTGCCGCTGTTCGACCGGCTGGGGCGGGGGCTGAAGCTCTCGCAGGCAGGCATGGCGTTCCGCAGCCACGCGGCGCGCGCGCTGCAGGAACTGGAGGCCGGCCGCATGGCGCTGGCCGACATGGCGGGGCTGCAGGCGGGTACGCTCACCGTGGGCGTGATCCCCACCTTCCTCACCCACCTGGTGCCGGACGCGGTGGCCGCTTTCAGCGCGGATTACCCGGGCGTGCAGGTGGTGGTGCGCGACCTGCGCGGCGGCCCGATCGAAGAGCAGCTGATCGCCGGCCGGCTGGACGTGGGCATCTCCTTCCACCCCGCGCACCGCGAGGAGATCGAGGCCGAGCCGCTGTTCGAGGAGCGCCTGCAGCTGGTGGTGCACGCGGGCCACGCACTGGCGCGCCGCCGCAGCCTGCGCGTGCGCGAACTGGCCGGCGTGCCGCTGGCGCTGCTGCCGCAGAGTTTCGCGACGCGCCGCATGATCGATGCGGCCTTCGCGCAGGCCGGCGTGGCCCCCGTGGTGCGGGTGGAGATGGAATCGGTGGACGCGCTGCTGCACGCCTGCCGCAGCGGGCCGCTGGCCACCATCGCGGCCGAACGGGCGGCGGGCCAGGCCGGGCCGGGCATGCGCGCGATCACGCTGACCGAACCCGCCACCGTGCGGCGCGCGGGGGTGCTGTGGCGGCGGGGCGCCTCGCGCAGCGCGGCGGCGCGGGAGTTCGTGGCGCGGCTGCGGCCGTTGGTGGGCGCCACGGCCACCGCTGCCAGCCGGCCGGCCACGTACCGGACAATGCAGCGATGAACGACTCCCCCATGCAGAAGACCGACGAAGCATCCCCCGATACCACCGAAGCGCCCATCCAGGAGGCCCGCCTCTGGAGCGACGGACGCTGGACGGCCGAGGTGATCAAGAACGAAGACGACGACGGCTGGGCCGTGTCGATGACGCTGCGCGGCGAATCCGAGCCGGCGCTGGTGGGCCCGTGGACGATGGGCCGCGACAAGAAGAATCCCAAGCCGCTGGACGTGGCGGCCTTCCACACGCTGGTCAAAACCGCTTCCGAAGTGCTGCGCCGCCATGAGCAGCAACTGCATGCGCAGCTGCACAAGGAGGTAGCCGTGGGCGCGGGCGCAGCGCGCGTCCGGGTGGCCCTGCGCATCGTGCCGGACGAGGAGTATCCGTATGCCGTTCTGACGGCGCACGACGACGCCGGCCAGCTGCTGGGCGAAGCGCGCGTGGAGGCGAACTTCAAGCTCAGCCAGGCCAGTGCTCAGGCGTGGATGGACAGCGATTATTCGTCCAGGGGGCGATAGGAATGGCTGACAACCCGTGACACGGCAGAGGCGTCAGGGCTGTTTCGCCCCGTGCGGAATGCCGTCGATCGGGCACTGCGGCGTGCCCACGGTGCCGCGCGTGACGGCCTCCGCCGTGCGGCGCGCGGCGGCCGGGTCGGTCACCCACTGGCGGTAGAAGCCGTACGGGCAGTCCGCCACGCCCTGGTCGCCCTCCCCCGAGTTCAGCAGCCCGGTGTAGCCCCGGTGCATGAGCTTGAACAGGTGGTTCTCGCTCTGGCCGTGGCGGCGGAAGTCGCGGATCAGGTGCTTGGAGAGCGCGGCGTACTGCACGCCCATTTCCTCCTCGCCGCACTCCCCCAGCGTGCGGCCGTCGAAGCCGATCAGCGCGCTGTGGCCGAAGTAGCTGTACACGCCGTCGAAGCCGGCCGCATTGGCCACGGCCACGTAGCTGTTGTTGGCGAAGGCCATGGCCTTGCTCATCAGGATCTGCTGCTCCTTGGCCGGGTACATGTAGCCCTGGCAGCGCACGATCAGCTCGGCGCCCTGCATGGCGCAGTCGCGCCAGATCTCGGGGTAGTTGCCGTCGTCGCAGATGATGAGGCTGATCTTCAGGCCCTTGGGGCCGTCGGTGACGTAGGTCCGGTCGCCCGGGTACCAGCCCTCGATGGGCGTCCACGGCATGATCTTGCGGTACTTCTGCACGATCTCGCCCTGGTCGTTCATGAGGATGAGCGTGTTGTAGGGCACCTTGCGCGGGTGCTCCTCGTGCCGCTCGCCGGTGAGCGAGAACACGCCCCACACCCTGGCCTTGCGGCAGGCGGCGGCGAAGATCTCGGTCTCCTCGCCAGGAATGTGGGCGGCGGTGTCCATCATCTCCTGCCGGTCGTACATGATGCCGTGGGTGCTGTATTCGGGGAAGATGACCAGGTCCATGCCCGGCAGGCCGGCCTTCATGCCGATCAGCATGTCGGCGATCCTGCGGGCGTTGTCCAGCACCTCGGCCTTGGTGTGCAGCCGGGGCATCCTGTAGTTGACGACCGCGACGCCGACGGTGTCGTCGCTGCTCGAAATATCGCCGTGGATCATGGCGCGGGCTCCTGGGAAAACGGTGAATCGGTGACGAGAGAGAAGAAAAGGCCGTCCGGGGTGCCGCGCTCAGTGGCTGATCATCCAGGGCCGTTTTGACGGAAAAGCCTTGGCGCCGTTGGCGGCAGTGACGGTGGCGCTGCGCTTGCCGGAGCCGCCGCTGCAGCAGCCGCAGCCCGCGGGATGGCGCATCCGGCCGTAGCTGCCGGCCTCGGTGTCGCGCGAGGAGCGCGGCGCGTGGCGGGCGCGCTCGTTGGTGTCGTGGGCGCGGCGCTGGTCCGCGCCCAGGCAGGCCAGGCGCGGCGCGCTCGCGAAAACGCGGGGCGACGGCGCGCCGCATTCCGGGCAGGCGGCGGGCTCGTTGCGCTGCGCCAGGCCGCGCAGCGCGTCGAAGCCGCCGCAGGCCGCGCAGTGGTAGTCGTAGGTGGGCATGGGCGGGTCTCTTTCGCTCGCTGGTTCGCTCAGGCGATGTCGGGCGACAGGGGCATGTCGATGCTGCCGTCGAGCATCTTCTGCGGGCCCGCGGCCGTGGGGTTGATGTCGAAGTCGAAGATCTGCGTGGGCAGCCAGAGCGTGGCGCAGGCGTTGGGCACGTCCACCACGCCGCTGATGTGGCCCTGCACCGGGGCCGTGCCCAGGATGGAATAGGCCTGCGCGCCGCTGTAGCCGAACTTCTTCAGGTATTCGATGGCGTTCAGGCAGGCCTGGCGGTAGGCCACGTTCACGTCCAGGTAGTACTGCTTGCCGGCCTCGTCCACCGAGATGCCTTCGAAGATCAGGTAGTCGTTGTAGGTGGGCACGATGGGGCTGGGCTTGAAGATGGGGTTCTTGATGCCGTACTTGGCCATGCCGCCCTTGATGAGCTGCACCTTCATGTGCACCCAGCCCGCCATCTCGATCGCGCCGCAGAAAGTGATCTCGCCGTCGCCCTGGCTGAAGTGCAGGTCCCCCACCGACAGGCCCGCGCCATCCACGTAGACCGGGAAATACACCTTCGCGCCGCGCGACAGGTCCTTGATGTCGCAGTTGCCGCCGTGCTCGCGCGGGGGCACGGTGCGGGCGGCCTCGGCGGCGGCCTTGTCGCGGGCCTCGCCCGTCATCTTGCCCATGTGCGCGGTGCCGGGCGAAGGCGGGTTGGCCAGGCCCGCGGTGGGCGCGCTGTCGATCAGCGCCTGCTCGCGCGCGTTCCACTGGTCGAGCATCGCCTTGTCGGGCAGGCAGCCGATCAGGCCGGGGTGGATCAGGCCGGCGAAGTTCACGCCCGGGATGTGGCGCGAGCTGGTGAACATGCCCTTGAAGTCCCAGATGGACTTCTGCGCCTCGGGGAAGTGCTCGGTCAGAAAGCCCCCGCCGTTCTTCTTCGAGAAGAAGCCGTTGAAGCCCCAGAGGCTGTCCGGCTTGGCGCCGATGTCCAGCAGGTCCACCACCAGCAGGTCGCCGGGCTCGGCCCCCTTCACGCCCACGGGGCCGGAGAGGTAGTGCACGGTGGTCAGGTCGATGTCGCGCACGTCGTCGGCGCTGTCGTTGTTCTTGATGAAACCGCCCGTCCAGTCGAAGGTCTCCAGGATGAAGTCGTCGCCCGGGTTCACCCAGCAGGCCATGGGAATGTCCGGGTGCCAGCGGTTGTGGATGTTCTCGTTCTCGGTGGGCGACTTCGTGAGGTCGACTTTGATGAGGGTGTCGGTCATGGCATGCTCCTTGGGGGTGGATGGTGGTCAGACGGAGAGGTAGGACTTGATGCGCTGCTGGTCGGTGCCGGCGCGGGTGGTCTCGTGCACCAGCCGGCCGCCCTCGATGACGAAGAGCCGGTCGGCCACGTCCATCGCGAAGCTGAGCACCTGCTCGGACACGACGATGGTGAGCTGGCGCATCTTCCGGATCTCGTTGAGGGCCTTGGCGATGTCCTTGATGATCGAAGGCTGGATGCCCTCGGTGGGCTCGTCGAGCAGCAGTACCTTGGGGTCGGTGACCAGGGCGCGGGCGATGGCGAGTTGCTGTTGCTGGCCGCCCGAGAGGTTGCCGCCCTTGCGGCGGCGCATGTCCCACAGCACGGGGAAGAGCGCGTAGATCTCGTCGGGGATGCGTTTTTCCTTGGCGTTTTCCAGGCCGGTCTGGATGTTTTCTTCCACGGTGAGGGTGGGGAAGATCATGCGGCCCTGGGGGACGTAGGCGATGCCTTTGGCGACGCGGCGGAAGCTTTCGTCGCGCGTGACGTCCTGGTCCGCCACGCGGATGCTGCCGCTTTTGGTGGGCAGCACGCCCATGAGGCTTTTGAAGAGCGTGGTCTTGCCCATGCCGTTGCGGCCCATGATGGCGACGGTTTCGTTGGCATGGCCTTCGAACGAGATGCCGTGCAGGGCCTCGCTCTGGCCGTAGGCGACGTGGAGGTCGGTGACTTTCAGCATGGGGTCGCTCCTGGGGGGTGCTTTGGGATGCCTGCCATGTCGGCTCGGATGTGCGGGCTTTGCGTTGGGTCGGCAGCCGTCGCTGCAGAGCTCTTGATGTGCGAGATGTGCGCCCGGGCCGGGATCGCCGGGTGGCCCCTTCCGCGAATGTCCCCCGGCTTCGCCTCCTCCTTGATTTCGCTGCAGGGGCCACCCGGCACTCCCGGCCAGTTCAGTGCTCTGCCTTGCCGGCCGCGAAAACCGCACGGCGCTGGCTGCCCGTGGTGGTGGCATGCCCCGCGCAGCGAAATCAAGGAGGAGGCCGCAGGCCGGGGGACATTCGCGGAGCGGGGCATGCCACCGCCACGGGCCACCCCGATAGCACGCTCTACACAGCCTTCGTTCCGGCACCAGAACCAATAAGACAACCGTCGTTCGCACCGCATGCTCAATGCCCCAGGTACACGTCGATGACCTTCGGGTCGGCCTGCACCTTGTCCATCGGCCCCTCGGCCAGGATCTTTCCCTGGTGCATCACCGTCACCTTGTGCGCGATGCGCTTCACGAACTCCATGTCGTGCTCGATCACGATCACCGCGCGGTTGCGGCAGATGCGCTCCAGCAGCTCCGCCGTCAGCTCCCGCTCGCGCGCGCTCATCCCGGCGATCGGCTCGTCCAGCATCAGCAGCTCGGGCTCCTGCATCAGCAGCATGCCGATCTCCAGCCACTGCTTCTGCCCGTGCGACAGCAGGCCGGCCTCCGTCTCCAGCCGGTCTGCCAGACCGATGTCCTCCGCCACGGCCTGCACGCGCTCCTTCACCGCATCGGTGCAGCGGAAGGCCAACGCCCCGAACACCGTGCGGCCCGTGGGATAGGACACCTCCAGGTTCTGGAAGACCGACAGGTTCTCGTAGATGGAGGGCGTCTGGAACTTGCGGCCGATACCGAGGCGCACGCGCTTGTGCTCCGCCATGCGGGTCAGTTCCTCGTTCTTGAACTTGATGCTGCCGCCGGTGGCGCGTGTCTTGCCGCAGATGAGGTCCAGCAGCGTGGTCTTGCCCGCGCCGTTGGGGCCGATGATCACGCGCAGCTCGTTCCTGTCCACGTACAGCGTCAGCTTGTCGATGGCCTTGAAGCCGTCGAAGGAGACAGTGAGGTCTTCCACGGCCAGGGCGAAGTCGGTATTGCTCATGAAGGGCTCCTGCGCGGTGGTGTTCAGACGCCCTGATGGCGGGTGCCCTGGGGCAGCGGCGCGGCGGGGTTCGGAGAGGCAGCGACACTGGCGGGCGGCGGCACCTCGGCAGCGGGTTCGGTCCAGGGGGCGGGTGCCGGCACGGCAGCGCGGCGCAGGGCCTCGCGGCGGCCCTTCCACCAGGGCACGATGCGCTCTTCCCACAGGCCGGCCAGCCCCATCGGGAAGGCCATGGTCACGCCGATGAAGAGCGCCGCCATCAGGAACAGCCACAGGTCCGGGAAGCTCTCGGAGAAATACGTCTTGCCCGCGTTCACCAGCAGCGCGCCGTAGACCGCGCCCACCAGGCTCATGCGCCCGCCCACGGCGGCGTAGATCACCATTTCGATCGAGGGCACGATGCCCACGAAGCTCGGCGACATGAAGCCCACCTGCAGCGTGAACAGCGCGCCGCCTACCCCTGAGAGCGCCGCCGCCAGGCAGAAGGTGAAGACCTTGAAGTTGGCCACGTCGTAGCCCGAGAAGCGCACGCGGTCTTCCTTGTCGCGCATGGCCAGCAGCAGCGTGCCCAGCTTGCTCGTCTGGATGTAGCGGCACAGCACGATGGCCGCCACCAGCAGCGCCACGCACACGTAGTAGAGGATGACCTTGGCGCTGTCGGTGCGCGTGTCCCAGCCCCAGAGCGTTTTCAGGTCGGTCATGCCGTTCACGCCACCCGTGTAGCCCTGCTGGCCGATGATGAGCACCGTGCAGATCAGCGCCACCGCCTGCGTGATGATGGCGAAATACACACCGCCCACGCGGCGCTTGAACATGGCGAAGCTCACGATCCAGGCCAGCAGCGTGGGCAGCACGACCACGGCGGCCAGCGCGAACGGCAGGCTCTTGAACGGCACCCAGAACGAGGGCAGCGCGGTGATCTGGTTCCAGTCCATGAAATCCGGGATGCCGGGCGTGGACTGGATCTTCGTGCTGATGGGGTCCGAGGCCTCGAGCTTCAGGAACATCGCCATGGCATAGCCGCCCAGGCCGAAGAACACGCCCTGCCCCAGGCTCAGCACGCCGCCGTAGCCCCACACCATCACCAGCCCGATGGCGACGAAGGCATAGGTCAGGTACTTGCCCACCAGGTTCAGGCGGAACACGTCGAGGGCCAGCGGCAGGACCACGGCCAGCAGCACGGTGAGCAGCACCAGGCTGGCGAGCTGGTAGCGCTGGACCCAGGCTTTGAGGGCGTTCATGGGAGGACTCCGGTGGATGCGGGAAGGAACAGGGAGCGGAGCTTCAGCGGCGGACCTTGGAGGCGAACAGCCCCTGCGGCCGCACCATCAGGATCAGCACGATCAGCGACAGCGTGATCACCTTGGCCATGGAGCCGGCCAGGAAGAACTCGGTGATCGACTGCGTCTGCGCGATGCCGAAGGCCGACACCACCGTGCCCAGCAGGCTGGCCGCGCCGCCGAAGGTGACCACCAGGAAGGCATCGACGATGTAGAGCGAGCCGGAAGTAGGTCCCGTGGAGCCGATGGTGGTGAAGGCCGCGCCCGCCACGCCGGCGATGCCGCAGCCGATGGCGAAGGTGAGGCGGTCGGTCTTCTTCGTGTCGATGCCGATGGCGTTGGCCATCACGCGGTTGCTCACGGTGGCGCGCACCCGCAGGCCCCAGCGGCTCCTGTGCAGCGCGATCAGCACGCCGGCCGTCACCACCACGGTGAGGGCCAGCACGAACAGGCCGTTGACGGGAATGTCCAGCCCTTCGGCCGGCGCCCAGGAGCCCATCAGCCAGTCCGGCAGCGTGGGGCTCACTTCCTTGGGGCCGATGAAGGTGCGGAAGCACTGCTGCAGCGCCAGGCTCACGCCCCAGGTGGCCAGCAGCGTGTCCAGCGGGCGCTTGTAGAGGTGGCGGATCAGCCCCCACTCCACCAGCCATCCGGCCACGAAGGCGAATCCGAACGCGGCCACGATGGCCAGCGGGAAATAGAACGGCATGAAGCCGGGCGCGTACTGCGCCGTCAGCGTCGAGCCCAGGTAGATGGTGTAGGCGCCGATGGTCATGAACTCGCCGTGCGCCATGTTGATCACGCCCATCTGGCCGAAGATGATCGCCAGTCCCAGGCCCATGAGCAGCAGCACCGCGAACAGGCTCAGGCCCGCGAAGCCCTGCATCAGGCCGATGTTCATCATCTCGGAGAAAGTCATGGTGCAGCTCCTGCGTGCGAACCCATCGGAAGAAATGGCGATCTGTGCGGAATTCGAAAACCGCAGTGGCGAACCCAGGGCATGGCGGCTGAAACCGGCACGGCCCAAGGCCAGAGACACCGAGGAAGGGCCGCCCCGCACCGAAGGTGTCGTCCCCCTCCCCGCGCAGCGAGAGAGAGGGGAAGGCGCGCAGCGCCTCAGGGGGTGGTCACTGATACCCTTTGGGGAACGGATCGGGCTTGATGAGCTCGGGCGATTCGGACACCACCTTGAACGTGCCGTCCGGCAGGCCCTGGGCGATGCGCGACTTGCTCCAGAGGTGGTGGTTGGCATCCACCTTCACGTAGCCTTCGGGCGCGGTCTTGAGCTCGATGCCGGGCGAGGCCGCCACCACCTTGTCCACGTCGAAGCTCTTGGCCTTTTCCACCGCGGCCTTCCAGAGCCAGGGGCCCAGGTAGCCGGCTTGCGTCACGTCGCCGATCACCGCATTGGGGCCGTACTTCGCCTTGAACGCGGCCACGAATTTCTTGTTGTTCTCGTTGTCCAGCGACTGGAAGTACTTCATCGACGAGTAGAAGCCCGCGAAGTTCTCTCCGCCCACGCCGGTCATCTCGTCCTCGGTGACCGACAGCGTCACCAGCAGCTGCTTGTCACCCGTGATGCCCGCGGCCTTGAGCGCCTTGTAGAAGGCCACGTTGGAGCCGCCCACCACCGCCACGAAGATGCAGTCGGGCTTCTGCACCTTGATCTTGTTCATCAGCGAGCCAAAGTTGGTGCTGCCCAGGGGGTAATACTCCTCACCGACGACCTTGCCCTTCTGGAAGTTCTCGATGTGCTTGCGCGCGATCTTCATCGAGGTGCGCGGCCAGATGTAGTCCGAACCGATCAGGAAGAAGGTCTTGGCCTTCTTCTCCTTCTGCGCCCAGTCCAGGCTGTAGAGGATCTGCTGGGTGGCCTCCTGGCCGGTGTAGATCACGTTCTTGGACTGCTCCAGGCCTTCGTAGAAGGTGGGGTAGTACAGCAGGCCGTTCTCCTTCTCGAAGATCGGCAGCACCGCCTTGCGCGAGGCGCTGGTCCAGCAGCCGAACACCGCCGCGCAGTGGTCGTTGATGAGCAGCTTCTTGGCCTTCTCCGCGAAGGTGGGCCAGTCGGAGGCGCCGTCTTCCTTGATGACCTTGATCTTGCGGCCCAGCACGCCGCCCATGGCGTTGATCTGGTCGATGGCGAGTTGCTCGGCCTGGATGGAGCCCGTCTCGGAAATCGCCATCGTGCCCGTGGCCGAATGCAGCTGGCCCACCGTCACTTCGGTGTCGGTCACGGCCAGCTTGGTCGTGTTGACCTGCGCCGTGGGCTGGGCATGCCCCCAGGCCGGCAGGCCGGCGATGGACGCGGCGCCCATGGCCTGCAGCAGGCGGCGGCGGCCCGCGTCGGCGCTGGCCAGGGGGGAAACGTTCCGGGGGTCGAGAGGGTGCTTCATGAAGGCGCTCCTTGCATCTGGCGAGGGTGGAAGGCGGCGGTGGCGTCGCCCCGGATGGGACGACAGGTGCCGCGCTGGAATGAAGGTTAGGGAGAACCCTGCGAAGCGCCCATACGTCAATTAACGTAGTGGCGTGCGTACGGCGCCGCCCGCACCACGCCAAGAACGTTTCTTGCATGCGGTCCATGCATGGCCGCCACCCCCGACGACACTCCCGCCGCGACGCAGACGATCTTTCGCTTCCGGCGCGAATACAACGCCTGGGTGGCCGACGAGTCCATGGAGGACTACGCGCTGCGCTACACGCCCAAGGGCTTCCGCCGCTGGAGCGAATTCCGCGTGGCGAACACCGCGTTCGGCTCGCTCTCGTTCCTGGCGCTGGAGGCCATCGGCGGCGCCATCGCGCTGAACTACGGCTTCGCCAACGCGATGTGGGCGATCCTCGCGGTGGGCGTGCTGATCTTCCTCACCGGCCTGCCGATCGCCTACTGCGCGGCGCGCTACGGGCTGGACATGGACCTGCTCACGCGCGGCGCGGGCTTCGGCTACCTGGGCTCGACCATCACCTCGCTGATCTACGCGGTGTTCACCTTCATCTTCTTCGCGCTGGAGGCGGCCATCATGGCCCTCGCCCTGCAGCTGGTGGTGGACTGGCCGCTGCAGTGGTGCTATGTGCTCTCGTCGCTGGTCATCCTGCCGCTGGCCATGCGCGGCATCACGCTGATCTCGCGCCTGCAGGCCTGGACGCAGCCGCTGTGGCTCTTCCTGCTGCTCCTTCCCTTCGTGTGGATCGCGCTGGCGCAGCCGCAGCTCTACCGCGACTTCGCCAGCCTCTCGGGCCTCAAGAGCGGCAGCAGCCAGTTCGACCCGCTCATGTTCGGTGCGGCCTGCGCGGTGATCTTCTCCCTGGTGGTGCAGATCGGCGAGCAGGTGGACTTCCTGCGCTTCCTGCCCGAGCGCACGGCCACCAACCGCTGGCGCTGGTGGGGCGCGGTGCTGGTGGCCGGACCGGGCTGGATCGCCATGGGCATGCTCAAGATGGCGGGCGGCGCCTTCCTCGCGTTCGCGGCGCTGCAGTTCGAGGTGGGCGTGCACCGCGCGGCCGAGCCCACGCAGATGTTCCTGGCCGGTTTCCGGCAGGTGATGCAGTCCCTGGGCCTGCCCGGCATGGCGGTGGCCGTGACGGTGCTGTTCGTGGTGGTCTCGCAGATCAAGATCAACCTGACGAATGCGTATGCGGGCTCGCTGGCCTGGTCCAACTTCTTCGCGCGCGTCACCCGCAGCCACCCGGGGCGCGTGGTGTGGCTGGTGTTCAACGTGGGCATCGCCACGCTGCTGATGACGCTGGGTGTCTTCGGCGCGCTGGAGAAGGTGCTGGCGGTGTACAGCAACGTGGCCATCGCCTGGGTGGGCGCGCTGGTGGCCGACCTGGTCATCAACAAGCCGCTGGGCCTGTCGCCCCGGGGCATCGAATTCCGCCGGGCGCACCTGTACGACTTCAACCCCGTCGGCCTGGGCGCGATGGTGGTGGCCGCGGCCGTGGCCTGCTGCGCCTATGCGGGCCTGCTGGGCGAGACCGCGGCGGCCTTCTCGCCCTTCATCGCCCTGGCCCTGTCGATGGCGCTGGCGCCGCTGTTCGCATGGTGGACCGGCGGACGCTACTACCTGGCGCGCCCGCCCGCCGCCGACTGGGCGCCGGGCGAGCTGGTGCGCTGCGCCGTGTGCGAGAACCGTTTCGAATCCGAGGACATGGCCCGCTGCCCCGCCTACGGCGCGGCCATCTGCTCGCTGTGCTGCTCGCTCGAGTCGCGCTGCCACGACCGCTGCAAGACCGGCTCGCGCGCGGCCGACCAGCTGCGCGCGCTGGCCACGCTGCTGCTTCCGCGCGCCTGGGCCGCGAAAATGAACTTCCGGCTGGGGCAGTACCTGATGGTGTTCGCGTCGCTGTGCGCGGTGATCGCGTTCCTGGTGGGGGTGGTCTATGTGCAGGAAGGGCTGGAGACACCCGCGCAGTTCCTGCGCACGCCGTTCCTCAAGGTCTATGCCCTGCTGGCGCTGCTGGCCGCCGTGTGCGCCTGGTGGGTGGTGCTCAGCACCGGAAGCCGGCGCATGGCGCAGGACGAATCCGAGCGCCAGACGCAACTGCTGCTGCAGGAGATCGAGGCGCACAAGCGCACCGACGCCGAACTGCAGGCCGCGCGCGACCGCGCCGAGGCCGCCAACATGGCCAAGACCCGCTACGTGGCCGGCATGACGCACGAGCTGCGCTCGCCGCTCAACAGCATCCTGGGCTACACCCAGATCCTGCAGAAGGCCCCGCCGGACGCCCACGCGCTGCGCGACGCGCTCTCGACCATCGAGCGCAGCGGCCGGCACATGCATGCGCTGATCGACGACTCGCTGGAACTGGCCCGCATCGAGGCCGGCCGGCTGCGGCAGGCTCTCGCGCCGCTGCCGCTGCCCGAGCTGGTGCACGACGTGGAAGGCATGCTGCGCCCGCAGGCCGAGGCCAAAGGCCTGGCCTTCACCGTGGAGGTGCTGGGCGCGATGCCCGGATGGATCCGCGCGGACGCCAAACGCCTGCGCCAGATCCTGATCAACCTGCTGTCCAACGCGGTGCGCTTCACCCGCCAGGGCGAGGTGCGGCTGCGGCTGGATTTCCGCGCCCATGTCGCACGCATCGAGGTGATCGACACCGGCATCGGCATCGAGCCGCAGGACCTGGAACGCATCTTCCTGCCGTTCGAGCGCGGCAGCGCCGGCCGCCGCGCCAGCGAACCCGGCACCGGACTGGGGCTGACCATCACCCACCTGCTGACCGAACTCATGGGCGGGCAGCTGAGCGTGCGCAGCACCGTGGGCCAGGGCAGCACCTTCACCGCACGCCTGTACCTGCCCGCTGCCGCGCCCGACCCGGCCTGGCAGCCCGCGCAGGCCGCCGCCCTGCGGCCCGTGGTGGGTTACCGGCCCCCGCGGCGCACCCTGCTGGTGGTGGACGACCAGCCGCTGCAGCGCCAGCTGCTCGCGGGCCTGCTGGTGCCCCTGGGTTTCGATGTGCGCGAGGCCGCGAGCGGACGCGAGTGCCTGGAGATCGTGCGGCAGTCGCCCCCGGACCTGGTGCTGCTGGACATCAGCATGGACGACCTGGACGGCTGGCAGACCGCCGCGCTGCTGCGCGAGTGCCTGCCGGCTGCGGCCCTGCCCATCGTGTTCGTGTCCGCCAACCAGTTCGACAACGACGCCGCGCGCGTGGCCGCCCACGGCTGCCAGGGTTTCGTGGGCAAGCCGGTGGTGGAATCGGAACTGCTGCAGGCCCTGCAGTCCGCGCTGGGCCTGCAGTGGCTGCACGACCCGGCGCCGCAGGACATGCCCCGCCCCGCCGGCGCCCCTTCGGCGCACGCCGATGCCGCGGCGACTTGCACACAGCCGCGGCCGGAACCACTGCCGGAGCCATTGCGGGAGGCACTGCACCACCTGGCCCGCTCCGGCCAAGCCTCCGCGCTGCGCGCCCGGCTGCGCGCGGCCCGGGCCGCCCATCCCGGCCACGCCGCGCTGCTGGACCCCCTGGATGACGCGGTCGGCCAGCTGGACTTCGACCGGCTCACCCGGCTGCTGCGCGAACCCGAAGACGACACCGATGCATCCGCCTGATACCGCTCCCGTTTCTCCATCCCCCGCCGCGGCGCGGCGCGCCATCCTCGTGGTGGACGACGACCTCGCCACCCTGCAGATGCTCGGCGACGCCCTGGCCGCAGAAGGCTACGCCGTGCTGGCCGCACGCGACGCCGACGAGGCGCTCGAGCGCTTCGACCTCGCCGTGCCCGACGGCGTGCTGCTGGACGCCGTCATGCCCGGAACCGACGGCTTCACGCTCTGCGCCCGCATCAAGGCCACGCCGCCGTGGTCGCACGTGCCCATCGTGTTCATGACCGGCCTGTCGGACACCGAACAGATCGTGCGCGGCTTCGCGGCCGGCGGGGTGGACTACGTGGTCAAGCCCCTGCGCCTGCCCGAGGTGCTGGCCCGCCTGGCCACCCACGTCGCCAACGCCCGCGCCGCCCGGCTGGCGCGCGAGGCGGTGGACGTGGCCGGCATGGGCGTGGTGGTGCTCGACGGCCAGGACCGCATCGCCTGGCGCTCGCCCCAGGCCACACGCTGGCTGGAGGCCGCCTTCGCCGCCGATCCCGCTCCGGCACCGGCCATGGCACGCTGGCTGGCCCAGGCGCAGCAGGCAGGCGAAGGCGCCACCGGCCTGGAGCCCGGCCAGCGGCTCATGGCGCGCCCGCTCGGCGCCAGCGGGCTGGGCGAGACCATGCTGCTGCTGTCGGTGCAGGCCGCCGGCGCGGCGCCCGCGGCGCGCCTGCCGAGCGTGGACCTGACACCGCGCGAGACCGAGGTGCTGTCGTGGATCGCCAAGGGCAAGACCAACCGCGACATCGCCGACATCCTGGGCATGAGTCCGCGCACGGTGAACAAGCACCTGGAGCACATCTTCGAGAAGCTGGGCGTGGAGACGCGCACCGCCGCGGCCGCCCTGGCAGGGCAGTGGCTCCAGGAATGACGCCGGATCAGCCCCGCGCCGAGGCCGGCAGGCCGAACACCCGGTCGAAGAGCCAGTTGAAGACGAACGTGTAACCCAGGAAGAACAGCAGCAGGCCCAGGTCCATCACCAGCGCCTGCCAGAGGCTCACGTCGAACCACCAGGCGAAGAGCGGCACCAGGATGAGCGCCAGCCCGCCCTCGAAGCCGATCGCATGGGCCACGCGGCGCGCCACGCTGCGGCCGCGCACCGCCTGCCGCGACTCCCAGCGCTCGAACGCCCAGTTGAAGCCGACGTTCCAGACGATGGCGATCACCGAGCACGCCACCGCCACGGCGCTGGAATGGCCCGCGCCCTGCCCCGTCAGCATGGCCAGGCCGGCGGTCGCGAAGGCGATGGCGATCAGTTCGTAGAGCGAGACATAGACCACGCGGCGCCAGGGGCCCTGCAAGCCCGGGGCTTCACGGGCGCCAGCGGATGCGGAGACGGCGGCGGAAGAGGAGGATGGCACGGACATGCGTCGCACTTTATGTGTGCCGGGCTGATACATAAAGTCAGCTTGTTTCATTTTTTCTGATAGAACGACGGCCATGGCATTTTCTTCCGACAGCGTGAACGTATTTCTGGCGGTGCTGGACCACGGCTCGTTCTCGGCCGCCGCCCGGGCGCTTTCCCGCGTGCCCTCGGCCGTGAGCATGACCATCGCCCACCTGGAGGCCGAGCTCGACGTGCAGCTCTTCGACCGCAGCGGGCGCGAGCCGCGCCCCACCCCCGCCGCCCGCGCGCTGGAGCCCCAGGCCCGGCTGCTGGGCGCGCAACTGCGCCAGCTCAACGCGCAGGCCCTGGCCCTCACGCAGGGGCTGGAAGAGCGCCTGACCATCGCCATCGCGCCCGAACTGCTGGCCGGCCCCTGGACGGATGCGCTGGCCGCGCTCACCGCCGAGTACCCCCAGTTGCAGGTGGAGGTGCTGGCCGCGCCGCAGGCCGACGCCATGGCGTTGCTGCACGCGGGCCGCGCCCAGCTGGCGCTGGTGTTCGAGCGGTCCAGCCTGGACGGGCGCGAAGGCTTCCAGGAAGTGGGCAGCGAGACGCTGGTGGCGGTCATCGCGCCGCAGCACCCCGTGATGCAGGCCGCCGCCGGCGCGCCGCTGAGCGAAGTCCACCTGACCACCACCCGCCAGATCGTCGTGGCCGGGCGCGATCTCGCGCAGACCGACCCGCGCTTCGTGTTCGCGCGCCACCACTGGCGCACCGACAACCATCTGGCCGCGCTCAGCCTCATCGAGGCCGGCCTGGGCTGGGGCTGGCAGCCGCGCGAACTGGTGGATCCCCGCATCCAGGCCGGCACTCTGGTGGAAATGCCGTTCGACAATCTCAGCAATGGCGTGGAGCTGTGGGTGGATGTGGTGTGGTCCAGGGAGCGACCGCAGGGCCTGGGCGCACGGCGCTTCGTGGAGCGGTTACGGCACTCCGCGCAGGCGCTCGCGACCCGCGGCGTCGGAGGTGATACCGGTTTGCAGAAATTACATCCGGCAAAACAAAGCCACGGACGAGCGCCCTAGACTGGTGCGTTTCCATTCCACGGATGGGCCCATGCCTGCGCCGCAGAAAATCAACTACCAACACACCGGCCCCTACGACCGGGTCGTTTTCCAGGAACAATTCACCCAGCAGTTCGGCACCAGCGGCAGGTACAACGCCGCAGCCATTCCCGACATGCTGTCCCTGCTGGGCATGATCGAGCGCGACACGGCCATCAACGACGTGCGCCAGGCTGCCTACATGCTCGCGACCGTGATGTGGGAAACCACCTCTCCGGTCACCGTCACCAAGGTGGCGACGAACAAGAAGGGGCTGCCGCTGGTGGACAAGCACGGGCAGCCCGTCGTCCTCAAGCAGAAGAAGTGGCTGATGACCATGGCCCCCGTGGCCGAGATCGGCCACGGCAAGGGACGGCAGTACCACGAACCCGTCAAGGTCAAGCTGCTGCCGGATGGCGGGGCGCGCATCACCGAGCAGGACGGCGACCAGTTCTCGGTCACGGCGGCCGGGGACATCTCCCCGCTCACCAAGGGTGCCAAGATGGGCACCAAGGACGGCGGCGCCGCCACCAAGTCCTACGACGCCGACGACGGCATCGAGCAGGCCTATTACGGGCGCGGCTACGTGCAGCTGACCTGGTGGTCCAACTACGCCAAGGCAGGCGTCGCGCTCGGCCGGGGGCTGGGGCTGCTGACGGACCCGGAGCAGGTCAAGACGCCCGAGACCGCCTATGCACTGATGTCCTATGGCATGCGCACGGGCGGCATCTTCGCGAACGGACGCAAGTTCTCACTCTACTTCTCGGGGGACGCGACCGATTACGTATCGGCCCGGAAAATGGTCAACGGAAGCGACCACGCCGAAGACATCGCCAAGATCGCCCGGAAGTTCGAGGCGGTCCTGCTGAAGGCCCGGCCGAACGCCATCAACACACCTGCCGCCCCCAAGCCATGACACGCTGCACTGCCCCGAAGACCCTGCGCGGCCCGATGACGGCCCGCGTCCTCCATGCCCTGCTGTGGCTGGGTGCCTGCCAGTTCGCGGCCGCGGCGATGCCGCCCGACACGACCACGCGCTGCGGCTGGTTCGACAACCCGACGCCGGGCAATGCGACCCTGGTGGACAAGGACGGGGAATGGACCATCGGCATGCAGGGAGGCCACCAGGCCGAAGGCGACTGGCCGACGTTCCCCAAGGCACGCTGGGTGGCGACCGGCACCGGCAGCGCGGGCTACGGCTGCGCCTGCCTGAAAGTCAGCGCGCGCGCCGATACGCAGGAAGTGACGCACATCTTCTCGTCACGCACCCAGCCCCTGTCGGTCTGCCGCAAGGACAAGGCGCTGACGGGCAAGGAGCCGGAGAACCCGCTCAAGTAGCAGGCCGGCACGGGCAGGCTGGGGGCGGCAGCCCGAAGCCCCCGGCCGCAGCGTCGCGGCGACGCGACAGGGAATGAGAGTTGTTCTCAACTTGGTGCTACAGTTCGGCGCCTTCACGGCCGAGCTGCGGAGCCTGAAGGCTCGCTCACCGAACTCCACCGCATTCCTTTTTTCGCGCCGGAGCCTTCTCCGGCCTGCCGTCCATGCCTGCCTTCCGCCTGTCTCCCGACCTGGCCGCCGTCGCCGCGGCGTCCTCCCGCTCTTTCTCTCCCCGCCGCGCCCCGCTGGCGCAGGCCGTGCTGGTGCTCGCCGCCGCCCTCTCCGCCCAGAACCAGGCCCATGCCCAGGAGACCGCCGCGCCCGCCGTCACGCTGCAGGAAGTGCGCGTGCAGGACGCGGCCGACGCCACCACCGGCTACCAGGGCGCGCAGCGCAACACCGCCGCCACCCGCACCGACACGCCCCTGGTCGAAACCCCGCAGGCGGTGCGCGTGGTATCGCAGCAGCTCATCCAGGACCTGGGCGCCACGCGCCTGGCGGACACGGTGGACTTCGTGAGCGGCGTCACCCGCCTGAACGACTTCGGCGGCACCTGGGACAACTACGCCATCCGCGGCTTCAGCAACACCGACGGCGGTTCGCTGCTCAACGGCTTCGCCTCCAGCCGGGGTTACGGCCCCATGCGCGACATGGCGACGGTGGAGCGGGTGGAATTCCTCAAGGGCCCTGCGGCAGCGCTCTACGGCAGCAGCGAGCCCGGCGGCACGCTCAACATCGTCACCAAGAAGCCGCAGTTCACCGCCGCGCACAAGGTGGGGCTGGACGTGGGCACGCTGGGCATGCGCCGCGCCACGCTGGACACCACCGGCCCCATCACGCAGAACCTGGCCTACCGCCTGAACGTGGCGGCCGAGGACGGCGCCAGCCGCACCAGCCTGGTGGACAACCACAAGTACGTGGTCGCCCCCGCCTTCGCCTGGACGCTGGGCGCCGACACGGTGCTGCAGTACGAGGCCGAGTTCATCCGCATCCGCACGCCGCTGGACCGCGGCACCGTCCAGGTGGGTGGCAACGCCCTGGCGCTGCCCGGCGACCGCTTCCTGGGCGAGCCCAACCGCGGCAAGCTGCACGTGACGGGCGACACGCACCAACTCACGCTGGACCACGACTTGGGCCAGGGCTGGCGCACCCGCCTGGGCGCGTCGTACCGCGAGACGGAGTACTACGGCGACGCCATGGACTTCGGCAACGGACGGCTGGGCCTGCTGCAGAGCGATGGCCGCACGCTGTACCGCAGCGACACCTGGCGCAGCCTGCCTTCGCACGACACCTCGGTGCAGGCGGAGGTGGAGGGCAAGGTCAGCACCGGCAGCCTGCGCCACACGCTGCTGGCGGGTGTGGAGTCGTGGCGGCTCTTCGTGGGCCAGTACGGCGAGGCCTCGCCCCGAGGCTCCAGCCTGTACGCCATCGACATCTACCAGCCCACCTACGGCCAGCCCCGAACGGCTCCGATGACGCCGTATTTCAGCAGCCAGGACCACCAGCGCGCCACGGGCCTCTTCCTGCAGGACCAGATCGACCTGACTGCGCGCTGGAAGCTGCTGGCCGGCGTACGCTTCGACCGCTTCCACCAGAGCCTGGAGGACCGGCTGGCCAAGACCAACACCACGCAGGACCATTCCTCCACCTCGCCGCGCGTGGGCCTGAGCTATCTGCTCACGCCGGACAGCTCGGTCTATGTCTCCTACGGCCGCTCGTTCCGGCCCAACGCCGGCGGCGACGCGTCGGGCAACGCCTTCGCGCCGACCAAGGGCAAGGCCTTCGAAGCCGGCGCCAAGTGGCAGTCGCCCGACCAGCGCCTGGTCGCCTCCATGGCCGTGTTCGACATCCGCAAGACCAACGTGCTCACGCCTGATCCGAACAACGCCAACTTCAACGTGGCGGCGGGCGAGGTACGCAGCCGTGGCGTCGAGGCCGATGTGTCCGGCAAGCTCGACGCTCATTGGCGACTGACGGCCAACGCGGCCTACACCGACACCGAGGTGCTGCGCGACAACGACAAGACCCTGCTGGGCAAGCGCCTGCTGGGCATCCCGCGCGTGAGCGGCGGCCTGTTCGCCATCCGCGAAGACCGCCTGGCCTCGGGCGGCCGCTACGGCGTGGGCGGCGGCCTGGTCTATGTGGGCGAGCGCACCGCCACGGCCAACGATACCTACCGTCTGCCGGGCTACACCACGGCACGCGTGACCGCCTACTGGCAGATCGACCCGCGCACACGCCTGACGCTGGACGTACACAACCTCTTCGACAAGCACTACGCCGCCACGTCATGGGGCGCGCTCACCGCCATGCCGGGCCTGGGCAGGCAGGTGGTGGCGGGGCTCCAGCACAGCTTCTGAGTCCATCGCCGGTTGCTGTGGCAGTCTTGGCGTTTGCGGCGACCACATGAAACGGAAGGCATCCACATGGGCTTGGCAATGGGTTGGACCGAATGGGCCGCGCACGACGCGGTGGGGCTGGCCGGACTGGTGCGCCGCGGCGAGGTGACCCCCGCCGAACTGGCCGCCCAGGCGGCAGCCGGCGTGGCGAAGGTGAACCCCGCCCTGAGCGCGGTGGTCGAGGTCTTCGCCGATGCGGTGGCCGACCCGCAGCAGGCCGGCATGCGGCCCGGCGGCCCGCTGGCCGGCGTGCCCTTCTTCATGAAGGACCTGGGCCCCACCCTGGCCGGGCGGCTGCAGGAGCAGGGATCGCTCTTCATGCGCGGCAACCGCCCCACCGAAGACGCCTGGCTCGTGCAGCAGATGCGCCGCGCGGGGCTGAACCTGATGGGCCGCACCACCACGCCGGAATTCGGCGTCTGCAGCTCGGCCGAGAACCCGGCCGTCTATGTCACGCGCAACCCCTGGAACACTGGCTACACCACCTGCGGATCGTCCGCCGGCACGTCCGCCATCGTGGCGGCGGGCGTGGTGCCCATGTCGCACGCCACCGACGGGGGCGGCTCCATCCGCATCCCCGCAGGCTTCAACGGCAACATCGGCCTGAAGCCCTCGCGCGGCGTGTTCTCCATCGCGCCCCATGCCTCGGACATCACGGGCTACGTCTCCACCCAGGGCTGCCACAGCCGCACGGTGCGCGATACGGCCGCCTTCGTCGATGCCTGCCGGGGCGGCGCGCCGGGCGAGTTCATGCCCTACTGGACGGCGCCCGAGCCCTACACCGAACTGATCCGCCGCGACCCGGCCCGCCTGCGCATCGCGCTCTCGCACGAATGGGGCGACTACCGCGCCACGCCGGCCATCGTGGCCGAACTGGAAAAGGCCGGCCGCTTCCTCGAAGGCCTGGGCCACCACGTCGAATGGGCGCTGCCGCAGGTGGACCTGCGCGCCGCCTTCCGCGCCCAGACCACCTGCTACATCAGCAACTTCGCCCAGGTCATCAACGGCCTGCTGGAGCGGCGCGGTCTGGAGCGCCCGCCCGCCGGCCTGATCGAGCCCATCAACATCCGCATCTGGGAGGCCGGCCGCGACCTGCCCTATGCCGAGCGCCACCGCATGCAGACCGTGTTCAACACCACGGCACGCGGCTTCGGCGCATTCTTCGAGGACTGGGACATCATCCTCACCCCCATCACCGCGCGGCCCACGCCGCCCGTGGGCACCACCGAATACCTCACCACCAGCGACAACCCCGACGTGCTGGACTGGTTCGACAACCTCTGGCAGTTCTTCGCGTACACGCCGCTGTCCAACCTCTGCGGCATTCCGGCCATCTCGCTGCCCATGGGCGCGCAGGACCACGACCTGCCCTTCGGTATCCACGCCCAGGCGCGGCAAGGGCACGACGGCCTGCTGCTGCAGCTGGCCGCGCAGATCGAGCGGGCGCTCGGCGGGCGCTGGAACGGCGGGCGGCGCCCGGACGTGCATGTGACGCGATAGCGTCCTGGCACGGCAGACACCGAAGCCGCCCCTGCCGCGACCCGGGACGGATCAGCCGCGCCGGCGCACCACCAGCATTCCCATGGCCGCCGCGATCAGCGACAGCAGCACCAGGCCCCACTGGCTGAGGGTGGGAATCCCGGCCACGGACTGCGGGTCCGCAGGCACCACCAAGGGAGCGAACGGATCGCTGATGGCGCCCGGCGTGGCGTCGCTGTCGCCCTCGCCGTTGTCCGTCACCTGGTAGGTGGCCGTCAGCCGGTCGCTGCTGATGCTGGAAACGCTGGGGGTGAACCAGCTGTTGGGCGCCCCGGCCGTCTTCGGGCCGTACTTTTGCAACCGGGCCGCGGCGGGGATGGCGCTGGGGTAGGTGATGCTCACCGTCAGCGTCGCCCCGGGGCACCCCGTGACGGTGAAACGCAGCACCCCCAACGGGAAGGTGGCATTGCGGGGCGCCTCGGCGGGCGCGTTGC
Source organism: Acidovorax sacchari (assembly GCF_042847045.1). Taxonomy (NCBI): domain Bacteria; kingdom Pseudomonadati; phylum Pseudomonadota; class Betaproteobacteria; order Burkholderiales; family Comamonadaceae; genus Acidovorax; species Acidovorax sacchari. The sequence continues at coordinate 266,382 of NZ_AP035783.1, read as the reverse complement.
TGTCGATGGTCAGGGAATTGACCGTACACCCCGCAGGCGCGCCGCTGATCCGCACGGCCGCGTTGCCGCCGCCGGTGACGCCCGTCATGGGCACGCTCGGGCTGGTGATCTGCTGCGGCGTGGCCTGCACCGCAGCCGACACGCTGCCGTCGCCCACGGCATTGGTGGCGCGCACGGTGAAGGAATACGCCTGGCCATTGGTCAGCCCCGATGCCGTGCAGCCCAGCGTGCCGTTCGTGCTGCACGCCACTGAGCTGGAGCCGCCGGCCACCGGCGTCACGAGCACGGTGTAGCCGGTGATGGCGCTGCCGCCGTTGTCGGAGGGGGCCGTCCAACTCAAAGCCACGACGCCATCGCCCGTGCTGGCCACGAGACCCGTGGGAGCACCCGGCACGGTGGGGGCCGGCGCATCGTACAGCGCCGTGCTGGAGAGGTAGGTGTTGCCGTATCCCGCCACGGCCAGCACCTTGCCGCTGGACAGCCGCGTGGCCGTATGGAAGTAGCGCGCGGTGCCCATGCTGCCCGCGCTGCTCCAGCTGCCGGTGGCCGGGTCGTACTGTTCCGCGCTGGCCAGAGTATTGTTGCCGTATCCCCCCGCGACCAGCACCTTGCCGCTGGACAGCGGCGTGGCCGTGTGCCCGTAGCGCGCGGCCGCCAGGCTGGCCGTGCCGCTCCAGCTGTTGGCGGCCGGGTCGTACAGCTCCGCGCTGGCGATGCCGTCGGGGTTGCGTCCTCCCGCGACCAGCACCTTGCCGCTGGACAGCAGCGTAGCGGTGTGGCTGCCGCGCGCGGCGCCCAGGCTGCCCGCGCTGCTCCAGCTGTTGGTGGCCGGGTCATACAGTTCCGCGCTGGCGAGGTAGACACTGCTGATGCCCCCTGCTATGAGCACCTTGCCGCCGGACAGCAGCGTGGCCGTGTGCAGGCCGCGCCCGACGGTCAGGTTGCCCGCGCTACTCCAGCTGTTGGTGGCCGGATCGTACAGCTCCGCGCTGGCGAGGTAGCCATCGCGGTCCCTCCCCCCTGCGACCAGCACCTTGCCGCTGGGCAGCAGCGTGGCCGTGGGGCCGCTGCGTCCGGTACCCAGGCTGCCCGCGCTGCTCCAGCTATTGGCGACCGGGTCGTACAACTCCGCGCTGGTGAGGTAGCCGCCACTGCCGGCGTTTCCCCCGACGACCAGCACCTTGCCGCTGGGCAGCAGCACGGCCGCGTGCAGGGTGCGTGCGGCGGCCAGGCTGCTCGCGCTGCTCCAGCTATTCGATGTCGGGTCGTACAACTTCACACCAGCAAGGCGTCCGTTGGTGTCTTCGCCCCCTGCGATCAGCACCTTGCCATTGGCCAGCAGCGTCGCCGTGTGGTCGTAGCGAGCCGCGCCCATGTCGGGCCCGCTGCTCCACCCCAGCGTCTGCGCCAGGGCCGAGCCTCCGGTTCCGAGCGCCAGCGCACAGATAACATAAGCGCACCATCTCTGCAGCCAGAGGGCAAAAACGGATGGGGTGTATTTGTGACGCATGGTATGGCGGCTCTCGCTCGGCAGGTGACGGATGTCCGAATGGATGAGCAACCATCTTATCTGACGGTATCAAATGCAAGCAAGTGTGAACTATCGCCTGCTGTTGTCTGATTGGTTTGGCGCCAGGCCCATTGAATAAGTGCTGACACGCATTCCCGCTTCCCATGTGACACAGCCCGTTCCTGCCTCCGCCGGTGCCGTGCCCGCCCGGCAGTGGCAGGCCACAATGGCTGTCCCATTCCCCTGGAGAACCGCATGGAGCCCCCCTTCGACATCCGCGACAAGGCCCTGGCCGCACGGTGGCGCGACTGGCAGCCGCCCGCAGCCGGGATCGGCAGGAAAGACAACAACAAAGACGCGCCCGCCTTCTCGCTCGCGGATTTCGATCCCGGCAAGAAGCCTTTCTCCCTCGGCGACAAGGCCACCGACAAGGCCGCCGTGCAGGACCTGGCCGCCGAACTGGACGGCCTGCAGAACCTCTTCTACGCCGACCGCCGCTTCAAGCTGCTGGTGCTGCTGCAGGGCACCGACACCTCCGGCAAGGACGGCACGGTGCGCGGCGTGTTCGGCCAGACCAGTCCACTGGGCGTGCGCGCAGTGGGCTGGAAAGCCCCGACCGAGACCGAGCGCGCGCACGACTACCTCTGGCGCATCCATGCCCAGGTGCCGGCGGCCGGCGAGACCGTGGTCTTCAACCGCAGCCACTACGAGGACGTACTGGTGCCCGTGGTGCAGGGCTGGATCACGCCGGAGCAGCACGCCCAGCGCCTGGCGCACATCAACGACTTCGAGCGCATGCTGGCCGAGACCGGCACGGTGATCGTCAAGTTCATGCTGCACATCAGCAAGGACGAGCAGCGCGAGCGCCTGCAGGCCCGGCTGGACGACCCGGCCAAGCACTGGAAATTCGAGATGGGCGACATCGCGGCCCGCAAGCAGTGGGACGACTACCAGCGCGCCTACGCCACGCTGCTGGCCGCCACGCACACGCCCTGGGCGCCGTGGACCATCGTGCCGGCCGACTCCAAGACCCACCGCAACCTGATGATCGCCACCGTGCTGCGCGAGGTGCTGCGCAATCTCGACCTGCGCTACCCCGAAGGGGATCCGGCGCTGGCCCATTTCACGATCGAATGATTCGGCCGCCATGCGGGCCGTGCCCGGAACAGTCCGGCCGGGCGTAACCGGAAACAAATATTTGCATAAACAAGAATAATCACAATTCCAGGTTGCTATTGAGTATTTTCATAGGGAGCTCATCCATACGACATACGCTGTCCGTCCAACCACGCATCGGCACCACCGGAGGTATTCACCATGCAACGTCGTGCACGCAAGCCCCTGTTCTGCTCGTTCCTGCCATGGCTGGGCCTGCTCATTGCAGGCTCGATCGGCGGCCCCGCTTCGGCGGCGGACACCACCGGTTTCAGCATGTCCTACAGCAGCCATGGCACCACCTATGGCATCAGCGGCCGGGAGCCCACCGCCGCAGGCAGGTACCCGGTGTACATCCACATCGGCGGCACCGGCGAGCCCTACCAGAGCAACTGGTCTCTCGCCGCGGTGAACACGGCGGCCGCCAAGGGCTTCGTGGCCGCTTCCGTGCAGTACGACAACAGCAGCTTCGGCGACTGCAGCGTGATCGGTGGCCGGGCCAGGGCCATCTTCGATGCCCGGAATCTCCAGAGCGCCATCGCCCAGGTCTGTTCGCGCGGCAAGGCAGACTGCTCCAAAGGCGTGGTGACCGGCGGCCTGAGCCAAGGCTCCATCATTTCGGTGCTTGCGCACGACTATGACAGCCGGGTCGTGGCTTCCTTCGGCCAGGGCACCGGCGCGACCTATACCCCGTACTACAACCTCGGCAGCTGCATCGCCAATGGCAACCACTCCCTGCCCGGCAACCGGTTGCGCATCATCAATGGCGAGCGCGACATGTTCGTCGGCGGCAACGAGGGCATCGCCCGCGACTCCGCCACGCTGGTGACCGGCCTCGCCTGCCCCGGCGCCCAGTCATGCGGCGGCGAGAACGGCAGCGGCTGGTACATCGTCAAGGACAGCGAAGTGCAGGATGGGTATGCCGACCATTGCTTCATGGGCTACGGCGGCTACTACGGCACGCAGTGCACGGGCCTGCTGGTGGACTCCGGCTACCTGTATGGCAACAGCGGCTGGGAACTCAACCCCACCCTGGATTGGCTCAAGAGCTTCGTGCGGCCGTGATCGGGTGCAGGCCCCGGTTATGCATCCACCGCATAACCCGGAAACACTCAGGCCTTGGACAGCCCGGGGGGCGAGGCATACAGTCGCTGGCCTGACCCTACCTCCTACACCCAAGGGAAACATCCGCATGTCGAACTCCGCCGGCACCCTCGTCCAACATCCCGTGCCTTCCTACCTCCAGGCCGACCACCTCGGCCCCTGGGGCAACTACCTGCAGCAGGTGGACCGCGTCACGCCGTACCTCGGCAACCTGGCGCGCTGGGTGGAAACCCTGAAGCGTCCCAAGCGCATCCTGGTCGTGGACGTGCCCATCGAACTGGACAACGGCACCATCGCCCACTACGAGGGCTACCGCGTGCAGCACAACCTGAGCCGCGGCCCCGGCAAGGGCGGCGTGCGCTTCCACCAGGACGTGACGCTGTCCGAAGTGATGGCCCTGTCGGCCTGGATGTCGGTGAAGAACGCCGCCGTGAACGTGCCCTACGGCGGTGCCAAGGGCGGCATCCGCGTCGATCCCAAGAAGCTCTCGCGCGGCGAGCTCGAGCGCCTGACGCGCCGCTACACCAGCGAGATCGGCCTGCTCATCGGCCCCTCCAAGGACATCCCCGCCCCTGACGTGAACACCAACGGCCAGGTCATGGCCTGGATGATGGACACGTACTCGATGAACGTGGGCGCCACCGCCACCGGCGTGGTCACCGGCAAGCCCGTGGACCTGGGCGGCTCGCTGGGCCGCGTGGAAGCCACCGGCCGCGGCGTGTACACCGTGGGCGTGGAAGCCGCCAAGCTCACCGGCCTGCCCATCGAGGGCGCACGCGTGGCCGTGCAGGGCTTCGGCAACGTGGGCGGCATCGCCGGCAAGCTCTTCGCCGAAGCGGGCGCCAAGGTCGTGGCCGTGCAGGACCACACGGGCACCATCCTGAACAAGAACGGCCTGGACGTGCCCGCCCTGCTGGCGCACGTCAAGCAGACCGGCGGCGTGGGCGGCTTCGCCGGCGCCGAAGCGATGGCGAAGGAAGACTTCTGGGGCGTGGACTGCGAGATCCTCATCCCCGCCGCGCTGGAAAACCAGATCACCAAGGACAACGCCGGCCAGATCAAGGCCAAGCTGGTGATCGAGGGTGCCAACGGCCCCACCACCACCGAGGCCGACGACATCCTGGCCGACAAGGGCGTGCTGGTGCTGCCCGACGTGATCGCCAACGCCGGCGGCGTGACGGTGAGCTACTTCGAGTGGGTGCAGGACTTCTCCAGCTTCTTCTGGAGCGAGGACGAGATCAACGCCCGCCTGGTGCGCATCATGCAGGAAGCCTTCGCCGGCATCTGGCATGTGGCGCAGGAGCACAAGGTGACGCTGCGCACCGCCACCTTCATCGTGGCCTGCCAGCGCATCCTGCACGCCCGCGAAATGCGCGGCCTGTACCCCTGATGCACTGACATCGGCAAGACCGACTGCCGCCTGCCGCGCGCGCCCATCGAGCGTGCGCGTCAGGAAGAAGCCGCCAGCGCCCTACCCGGGCCTGGCGGCTTTTTTTACGGGCATGCCAGTGGGCCGGTCAGGCCGGGCGGCGGGGCGGCTCCACCCGCAGCGCCAGGCAAAAGGGCTGCTCGCAGGGCGACCGGCCCTCGTAGGGGCAGCCCGGCTGGTCGCAGGGCGGCACCGCGCCCCGGCGCGCGGCGGCCTCGGCCTCCTCGTCCTCGCGGCGCCAGCCGCTGGCCTGCAGCGCCGCCATCTGCAGCCAGGGATCGGGGCGCAGGGCGGGCTGCATCCACTCGCGCCCGTACAGGCCCTGCTGGGGCGGCGGCTGGAACTCCAGGGACAGGAGCGCGCTCGTCCTGCCCGGCGCGCCTGCGTCGTCCCGGGCCGGCTGCAGCACCAGCGCGAACACGCCCGGGTCCAGCCGTGCCTGCCGCCCGGGGAACGGTACGGCCAGGGCCTGCGCGCCCGCGGATGCCGCCATGCCCGCGGACGCCCCGGCGGCCGCGCCGCGCTCCGCCCAGGCCGACGGCACCTGGAGCGTGAAGGCGAATCCCCGCTCGCCGTCTTCCGCCTGCACGCGGCCCTGCCCCACGCGCCAGGTCTGCAGGGCGGCCGGGCCGCCCTGGGCCGAAACGGCAGCCCGCAAGGCCCGCGCCATGTCCGCCGTCCAGGGCTGGGCCGCCACCACGCGCAGGGCAGGGCCACCGGCTTCCGCGAGGCGGTGCACCAGCATGCCGAGCAGGGAACGCATGGGGCCGCCGACCCCGCCGGCGGGCCAGGCCTCGCCCGGGCCATCCACCGGGGCCGCACCCGCGGCCGGCGCAGGCACGGCCAGGCCAGGCAGCCCGGCTGGAGGCCGGCCCGCCCCCGGCGCACCCTGTCCCGTGGTGCCGGGCACTCCAGCGCCGGGGCGTGGGGCCGCGGCCGGGCCCGGTCCCAGCGCAGCATCCGCGCGTGCGCGGGCCTCGGGCGACACACTCACGCGTTCGGTGGACGGCGGGGGCTGGGACGGTGCGGCAGTTCCGGGCGCATGCGGCAGGGCCGGGGCCGAGGGGGCGGTATCGCTGCCACGGTCGGTGCCGAGCAGCATGCCCTGCCGCTGCAGCGCGGCCTCTGCGAACAGGCGCGCCAGGGCGCCCTGCGGCGGGAGCGGCGGATCGATGGATGAAGGGGGCATGGCGTTTCCGGAAGGCCGCCGCGCACGGCCGCCTGACCGGATTCTGCGGCCTGGCGGCCGTGAGCGCCATGCCTGCCGGCGCGTGCCCGCGGCAACGCACCAGCCAGGCCGCGCAGCCTCAGGGCGCGGGAGCCTGCAGGGCCACGGCCTCCAGGTGGGAGCGCAATGCCACCTGCAGGGAGGACGGAGGCGCGGAGCCTTCCGCGGAGCCGGCCGACTTCAGGGCGATGCCCGTGCCGTCGCCCTTGGCCGTGGCGACGCGGCGTGCGACCAGGAACTGCTGGGTGTTGCTGCTCGCCCCTTGCGAGTAGCCCTCGCCGTCATGGATGCTGTAGTTCATCACGTAGACGCGCTGCAGCGTGCCGCTGCTGTTGACGCGCACGCACAGCACGCTGCCTGCCAGGGTGCCGGACACTTGGTGCTCGCAGCCGAACAGGCCGTCGCTGCTTGCCAGCAGGCCATTGCCATTGCTGGTGCCCGAAAGCGGCGTGTCCAGCAAAGCGGCATCGGCCCGGGTCCCTTCGGAACCTACCGAGGTGAAGGTCCAGATGCCCGCCAGGCTGGAAGGCTTCTGCGGATAGCCGAAGTTGAAACGGGAGATGGGCTTTTCCGGCTCGTTCGGGAAGGTGATGAAACCGGTCGTCCCGCTGGTGAAGCGGATGGTCACGTTGCCGGGGCTGCCGGCCTCGGTGCCCGACTGCGCCGGGCTGCCGAAATAGCGGCCGCCGGTGTAGCGGTTCAGCCGTGCCGTGACCCTGTTGTCCGCCACGGAGCCCACGGCGAGGTAGAACGTGGGCTGACCGCTGTTCTCGTAGGCATACATCTGCAGGGCGAGCGTGCCGTTCTGGACATCCACCGACAGGCCCCGGCCCGGCTTGCCATCCACCTCCGACGACACGACCCAGGTGCCGGCCTGGGGCTCGTAGGCGTGGGCACCCGCGGTGCACGCCAGCAGCGCGGCTGCTGCCCATTGCTTGAAAACCAAAGCGCTCTCCTCCACAGAAAGTTCACGCGGTTATACCGAACCCGGGAGGAAACGTGAATATTTGTAATCCATTCACCCTGGGTGACGCTCGGTCACTTGATTTGTCAGCAATGCGTAAGCGTAACGCCCTAGCGCCGTCCCGGCAGCATGCGGGTGAGCACGTCGTCGCGCCGCACACGGTGGTGGAAGAGCGCCGCCCCCACGTGCAGCAGCACGACGGCCCAGGCCACGAACTGGCCCAGGAAGTGGTGGACGGCATCGACCGGCGCCTCGAACGCCTCCCAGCCCACCTGGAAGGTTCGGCTGATCCAGGCGAAGAGCGCGGTGTCGTTGAATCCCGTCACGGTGAACAGCCCGAAATCCGTGGGCGCCCCGGTGCCGATATAGCCCGTGAGCGGCATGGCGACCAGCAGGCCGTAGAGGCCCCAGTGCGCGGCATGGGCCAGGGCATGCTCCAGGGGCGTGCCGGGCGGATCCTCGGGCTGCACGTCCAGCAGCCGCCAGATCAGCCGCGGCAGCACCAGGAAGCCCACGATCAGGCCCAGCACCCAGTGGATGTTGAGCACGGGCAGGGATGCGTCCGAGGTGTCGTCCATGAACCAGATGACGTAATAAACGACGGCGTAGGCGCCGATGAATGCGGCGGCACTCGTCCAGTGAAAGAATTTGGCGAGCGCCCCGAAACGGGTCGCGGTGCTGGTCCACTGCATGGGGTGTTCCTGGGTGGGCGAAGAAGAGGTCAGGGGTGGGCAAGAAGGCCGTCCAGCAGCCGGTCCAGGCCATCCAGGGCCTGCGCGAGACGCTGGGACTGGTCCCCGTCCGGCTCGGCGATCCAGAACGAGGCTTCGGTGACCACGCCGTAGAGCATGCGGGCCATGGCGCCGGCATGCAGCGGGGCCACCGTGCCCTGGTCGATCAGGCCCTGCAGCGCGGATTCGAGCGCGGCGACGCCGGCCGACTGCGCGGCCTGGGGTACGTCGCCGAAAACGGCCCGGGCATCCTGCAGGACGATGCGGCGGATCTCGGGCTCCAGCGCCAGTTCCAGGTAGGTACGGCAGCGGCGCCGGAGCCCCTCCCACGGCGTGGGCGCCGCCCCGGAGACGGCACGCAGGCGCTCGCCGACCTCGGCTTCGATCTGCTCGATGACCGCGGCCAGCAGGCCCTCCTTGCTGCCGAAGTGGTGGTAGAGCGCCCCGCGCGTCAGGCCGGCCTCGCCCGTGAAATCGTCCATCGACGTCTGCGCATAGCCCTGGGCCGCAAACGCACCGCGCGCCGCGGCCAGGAGCCGGGCGCGGGTGGCCTCGATCATTTCCGCCCGTGTGCGGCGCTGCTGGATGGGTGTCCTGGTTGACATACGGTACGTATGCTAATTGGCATACGGAGCGTATGTCAATTCAGCGTGACCACCGGCTCTGCCTGCCGTCCGGCTCAGACACGCCACCACGCAGGCAGCAGCCGCCGCACCTGCGCGCGCCCGAAGCGGTCATCGATGAGGTACACCACGCCCTCGTCCTCGGGCGTGCGGATCACCCGGCCCGCGGCCTGCACGACCTTCTGCAGGCCCGGGTAGAGGTAGGTGTAGTCGTAGCCGGCCCCGAAGAGCCGGTCCATGCGCTCTCGCACCTGCTCGTTCACCGGGTTCACCTGCGGCAGCCCCAGCGTGGAGAGGAAAGCCCCGATCAGCCGGCGGCCGGGCAGGTCGATGCCCTCGGCGAAGGCGCCGCCCAGCACCGCGAAGCCGATGCCCCGGCCCTGCTCGGTGAAGCGCTCCAGGAACGCGCGCTGCCCGGCCTCCTGCATGCGGCGCGACTGGCACCAGTGCGGCACGCCGGGATGGCGCTGCGCGAACACCTCCGCCACCTGCTGCAGGTAGTCGTAGCTGCTGAAAAAGGCCAGGTAGTTGCCGGGCCGGTCCGCGAACTGCCCCGCCATGAGGTCGGCGATGGGCTGCACCGAGGCCGCGCGATGGGCATAGCGCGTGGAGATGTGGCGCGCGATATGCACCTGCAGCTGCGCCGCGCGGAAGGGCGAGGCCACGTCGGTGCGGACATGGTCCTGCGGCAGGCCCAGCAGGTCGGCGTAGTAGTCCATGGGCTGCAGCGTGGCGGAAAACAGCGTGCCCGACTGCGCGGCCTGCAGGCGCGGCCCCAGGAACGGCGCGGGCACCAGGTTGCGCACGCAGACCACGGAACTGCCGGCGGCGCCCTGCGCAGGGCGGCTCACGTCCACGATGGAATGCGCATCCAGCAGTTCGGTCATGCGCAGCAGCTGCAGCACTTCCAGGTGGAAGGCCTGCAGCGCGGCGTCCATCTGCTCCGGATGCTCGGCGAAGTGCTCGCCCAGCGTGACCGAGCACTGCTGCAGCGCCGCGAGCAGCTTGCCGGGGAAGGCCTCCAGCACGGCGTAATCGACCGGCTGCTCCCTGTCGAGCGCCACCCAGCAGCGCCGCACGCGGTCCAGGGCTTTCTTCACGGCCGGCACGGTGGCGGCGGTGGCCGAGCGGCGGGCCTGGAAGAGCGAATCCGGCAGCAGTTCCGCGCTGTACATGCGCCGGCCGCGCTCCACCAGGTTGTGCGCTTCGTCCACCAGCAGGGCCACGCGCCACTGGCTGGCCTGCGCCAGGCCGTGCAGCAGGCCGCCCATGTCGAAGTAGTAGTGGTAATCACCCACCACCACGTCGGCCCAGCGCGCCAGCTCCTGGCCCAGGTAGTAGGGACACACCCCGTGGCGCAGGGCGGCATCGCGCACGCGGGCCTGGTCCAGCGGTGCCGGCGCCCCGCCCTCCGGCGGGCGCAGCGCATCGGCCCGCGCGGCCGGCAGCCGGTCGTAGAAGCCGCGCGCGAGCGGGCAGGCGTCGCCGTGGCAGGCGCTGCCCGGGTATTCGCAGGACTTCTCGCGCGCCACCAGTTCCAGCACGCGCACGGGCAGGGGCAGAGGCACCGCGATGCGGGCGAGCGCGTCCAGGGCGACCTGCCGCCCGGAGGTCTTGGCCGCGAGGAAGAACACCTTGTCGATGCCCGCGCCCGGCGCGGCCTTGAGCAGCGGGAACAGCGTGCCCACCGTCTTGCCGATGCCCGTGGGTGCCTGCGCGAGCAGGCATCTGCCGGCAACGGCGGTCCGGTACACGGCTTCGGCCAGGGGCCGCTGGCCTGCGCGGAAGCCCCCCGCGAACGGAAAGGCCAGGCGGCGCAGCGCAGCGTCGCGCGCCGCCCGGTGGGCCACCTCCTGCGCGGCCCAGTCCACGAAGCGGCCGCACAGCGCCTCGAAATGCGCCCGCAGCGCCGGCGCCGTCCAGTCTTCGGACAGCACGGTTTCCTTCTGGGTGCCGACGTCCAGGTACACCAGAGAGACGGTGAGCCCCGGCAGGCCGCGCGAGACGCACAGCAGCCATCCGTACACCCGGGCCTGCGCCCAGTGCAGCGCACGGTGGGCGGCGGGCTGGCGGTCGAGCCGGCCCTTGAAGGTCTTGACCTCGTCCACGCGGCCCGCCGCGGCATCGAATCCGTCGGCGCGGCCCCGCACGCGCAGCAGCCCGCACACACCTTCCAGCGGCACCTCGGCCTCGTAGCCCGGGGCCTCGGCCGCCCGCCGGGCCGCCACCGCGGCATGGCCCGCCATGCCCTCCCGCGCCGTGGGCGCCGGGGTGAAGCGCAGGTCGAGGTCGCCCTGCTTGGCGGTGAACTCGCACAGCTCGCGCACGGCGATGGTGTAGCTCCACGGCTGCGCACTCTCCGCGCCGGGCGCGCCAGGGTCCGCGGGCTCCGTGGCCGGTTGCGTTGCCGTCTGCATGGGCTGGCGCGTCAGGGAGCTGCGGAGGGCGCCGGCGCAGGCGCCTCCGGCCGCACGTCGGCGGGCACGCCGGAGGCCGGCGCGCCGCCCTCCTCGCCCAGCAGCGCCTGTGCAGGCTCGCCTTCGCCGTGCAGGGGCGTGGCGCGGCACAGCGCCATCCAGACGGCGAAAGGCAGCGGGCACCGGGCATGGCGCGCGGGGCGCAGCAGCTCGAAGCGGCCCGATTCGATCGCACCGTGCAGCACCCACACGCCGAAGGGTTCGGGGATCTCCTCAGGCTCGGCGATGCCCGCCGGGAAGACGTAGTAGCACTCCTCGCACAGCCACTGGTAGGCCTCGCGCTTGGCCGCATGCCGCAGGTCGGAGAGCAGGTCGGCGCGGCTCGCCTTGACCTCGTGCACCATGGGCTGCAGGTAGGCGGGCACGCTGGTGTGGCGGATCGAGAACAGGTCGGGCCGGGCCATGCGCCACACGCGGGCCACCGCGGGCGGCGGCAGGCAGGCGCCGCCCTGGGCCTCCTCCCCGTCCCACAGGCCGGCCGGCGCGCCGCGACCGGGCGCCGCCGGAGACAGCGGCGGCTGCGGCGCGGGGGCCGGCGGAGGCAGGGCTTCCACGGCGGCGCGCAGCGACAGCTCCCGCCAGACGATGCGGCCGGCCGAGAGCAGTTGCTCCGCGAAGCGCATCGCCAGCCGGTCGTGGGCGCTCAGCGCCCGCGCATTGCGCTGCCGCGCCTGGGCCAGGCTGGCGATGCCCGCGTCGGTCAGGCGGAGCACCTCATGCCCGCCCGGCTCCGGTACCAGGCGCAGCATGCCGGCGGCGAGCAGGTCGATCTCGACCGTATCGCGGCAAGGCCAGCCCGCGGACCGCCAGATCTGCAGCAGGCGGGTGCGATGGATGCGTTGGAGGGCGATGTCCGGCATGGCGCGATTGGAACACTGATTGTAAATACAGTGCATGGCACACCCGATGCCACCCGGCAGGCTGCAAGGGACATTGCCCTACGGCGCCGCGCGCGCGAGGGCGCTAGGGTGGGCCCGTCGTCCCCGTTCCGAGACCGTCCGCATGCCCCAGACTCCCGCATCCACGCCATCTCGCTTCCACCCGGCCCATCCCTTGCGCAGGCTCCGGTTCCTGGCCTGCGCCACGTCCGCGCTGTGGCACATCGCCACGGGCACGGTGCATGCGCAGGGCGCGGATGCACCATCCGCCACGCTGCCCGCTACGGCCTCCACGCCGGCCTGGGTACAGCCGCTGGAGCGCGCGCTGGCGCGGGTGGAGGCGGACAGCGGCGTGCGCACCGGCGTGTATGTGCGCGACCTGGACACGGGCGCCTCCGCCTCGCTGCACGGCACGGAGCCGTGGTACCTGGCCTCGTCCGTCAAGGTGCCGGTGGCGATCGCGGTGCTGCGCGGCGTGGAGCGTGGAGATTTCACGCTGGAGACGCCCCTCACCCTGCGTGCGGCCGACTACGTGGACGGCGCGGGCCCCACCAACGGACGCGCCGTGGGCGCGCCGCTCACCGTGCGCTACCTGCTGGAGCAGATGATCATCTACAGCGACAACACCGCCACCGACATGCTCATCGGCCTGGTCGGCATCGGCACGGTGAACGCGGTGGTGCAGTCGCTGGTGCCCCGGGGCTTCGGGCGCATCACCACGCTGGCCGACGTGCGCCGCCACGTGTACGGCGTGCTCACGCCCGCGGCATCGCACCTGTCCGGCACCGACTTCTTGGCGCTGCGGCAGCAGCAGCGGCTGCATGGCGATGCCGCGGCGCGGTCTGCGCTGGCCACGCTGCTGCGCGTACCCGAGCGCTCCCTCGCGCCCACGGACCTGGCCTCCGCCTACGAGACCTACTACGCCACCGGCCTCAACAGCGGCCGGCTCGACGCCTATGCCGACCTGCTGCAGGCACTCGTCGAGGGCCGGGCGCTCGATGCCCGGCACACGGCCTACCTGCTGTCCGTGATGGAGCGCGTGAAGACCGGCACCCAGCGCATCAAGGCGGGACTACCGCCTGGTGCGCGCTTCGCCCACAAGACCGGAACGCAGCGCGCACGAACATGCGATTCCGGGCTCGTCACCATGCCGCGCTCCCACCCGGGGCCGCGCTTGCTGGTGGTGGCCTGCACGCGCGGCGAACCTTCCACGGCCCGGTCCGATCGCGCGCTCAGGCAGGTGGGTATCGCCCTCTGCCAGTCGGGCCTGCTGTCCGACGGGAGACCGCATGAACCACGCTGCCCCACCCTGCCCTCCCGCTCCACCGGCACCACGCCATCGGGCGATGCGCCGGCGGCTCGCCCGCCCGGTGCTGGTGGCGGCACTGCCCCTGCTGACGGCGCTGTGGACGACGACGCCTGAGCGGGCCCTCGCCGCCCCGGCGTGGGCCGAGGCCCTGGGCAGCCAGGTGCAGAAGCTCGAACGCGAGACGCCCGGCGATTTCGGCCTGTACGTGAAGCGCCTGGACAACGGCGAGACCTTCGCCTGGCAGGCCGACCGGCGGTGGTACCTGGCCTCTTCCGCGAAGCTGCCCCTGGCCATCGCGGTGCTGCAGGAGGTGCAGCAGGGCCGCCTGCGGCTGGACCAGGAACTGCGCGTGGAAGAGCGCGACAAGATCGACGGCTCCGGCGCGCTGGTCTGGCAGCCCGTGGGCACGCAGCACAGCGTCGAGACGCTGCTGCGCCGCATGCTGATGGACAGCGACAACACCGCGGCGAACCTGCTGATCCGCACCATCGGGCTGGAGACGTTCAATACGCGCGCCCAGGCATTGATGGGTGCGCGCAACGTCGGCCCGCTCACCAACTTCACCCAGGTGCGCCAGGATGTGTACGCCGAGCTGCATCCCCGCGCGCGCGAGATCGCGCCGATGGACCTGGTGCGCGTGGCCGCCGCGCCCATGGGCGCGCAGCGCGTGCAGGCACTGGCCCGCACGCTGGACCTCAAGACGGCCGATCTGCAGGTGAAGACCATGGAGGAGGCCTACGGCCGCTACTACGCGCGCGGCGCCAACACCGCCACGCTCGCGGGCTACGGCGCCATGCTGGAAAAGCTGGTGCGCGGCCAGCTGCTGACACCGCCGCACCAGCAGATGCTCTACAAGGACCTGAAATTCGACACCTACGACGCCTACCGGCTGGAAGCCGGGCTGCCGCGCACCGTGCGCTTCATCCACAAGACCGGCACGCAGTACCACCGGGCCTGCCACATGGGCGTGATCGATCCGCAGGATGGCGGCGCGCATGCGATCGTGGTGGCCACCTGCGCCGAGGGCATGGACGAGATGCGGCAGGCGGGCCGGCTGTTCGAGCAGATCGGCCGCGCGATCACGCGCACGCTGCTGAAGGACCGGCCGGCCACCGGACCGGGCGCGGCGCAGGCCAGCGGTTGACGCTGGCGCACTGCGCCTGGTGCGGCGTCAGGACACGGCGGCGCCCTGGCGGCACACGCGCAGCACATCCTCGCCGTAGGCCTCCAGCTTCTTGGCTCCCATGCCGCTGATGCCCTGCAGGTCGGCCAGCGACGCGGGGCGCCGCTCGGCAATGGCCGCCAGCGTGGCATCGTGGAAGATGACGTAGGCCGGCAGGTTGTGCTCGCGCGCCACTTCGGCGCGCCAGGCCTTGAGATTGATGAACCGCACCTGCGCATCCGGATCGAGGTTGGCCGCGGCCACGGGCGGGGCCGCGGTACGCCGCGTGCGCCGGGCCGGCGCCGCGGCGGCCGACTCGCGCAGCTTCACCGGCACCTGCCCCTTGAGCACCGGGCGCGAGCCTTCGGTGAGGCTCAGCGTGTCGAAGCTGTGGCCGCTCTCGAGCATCACCTTGTGCAGGCCCACCGCGCCCGTGGCCAGCAGTTGCCGCAGCACGCCGCGCAGCTGCGGCTCGGTGTAGTCCTTGCCGACGCCGAAGGTGGATAGCCTGTCGTGGCCGAACTGCTTCACCTTCTCGGTGTCCTTGCCGCGCACGATGTCCATGATGTGCCCGGTGCCGAAAGTGAGGCCGCTGGCCTCGTGCACCCGGTAGATGGTGGACAGCAGCTTGCGCGCGGCGTCCGTGCCGTCCCAGACGGCCGGCGGATTCAGGCAGTTGTCGCAATTGCCGCAGGGCTCGGACGGCTCGCCGAAGTAGCCCAGCAGCCGCACGCGCCGGCAATCCGTGGCCTCGGCCAGGCCCAGCAGCGCGTCGAGCTTGCCGCGCATGACCTGCTTGAATTCCTCGCCCGCGGGACTCTCGTCGATCATGCGGCGCTGGTTCACCACGTCCTGCAGGCCGTAGGCCATCCAGGCATCGGCGGGCAGGCCGTCGCGGCCCGCGCGGCCGGTTTCCTGGTAGTAGCCCTCGATGTTCTTGGGCATGTCCACGTGGGCCACGAAGCGCACGTCCGGCTTGTCGATGCCCATGCCGAAGGCGATGGTCGCCACCATGACGATGCCTTCCTCGCGCAGGAAGCGGTCCTGGTTCTCCTGGCGCACCTCTG
This sequence comes from Acidovorax sacchari, assembly GCF_042847045.1. Lineage (NCBI taxonomy): Bacteria > Pseudomonadati > Pseudomonadota > Betaproteobacteria > Burkholderiales > Comamonadaceae > Acidovorax > Acidovorax sacchari. The sequence continues at coordinate 250,745 of NZ_AP035783.1, read as the reverse complement.
CGGCCAAGCCGGCGTGGTAGGGCAGCGATTTGAGGCCCGCATCGACCAGCGCGGCCGACATCTCCTCCACGCGCTTGCGCGACTGGCAATAGACCACGCCCGCATCCTCCGGGTGCTCGCGCTCGATGAAGCGCAGCAGCTGCGCGAGCGGCTCCTTCTTCTCGACGATCGTGTAGCGGATGTTCGGCCGGTCGAAGCTGGAGACGAAGTGCTGCGCGCCCTCGAGCTGCAGCCGCTCAACGATGTCCTCGCGCGTGAGCGCATCGGCCGTGGCGGTGAGCGCGATGCGCGGCACGCCCGGGTAGCGCTCGTGCAGCACGGTGAGCGCGCGGTATTCGGGGCGGAAGTCGTGGCCCCACTGGCTCACGCAATGCGCCTCGTCGATGGCGAACATCGACAGCTGCCCGCGCTGGTGCAGGCCGTCGAGCAGTTCCAGGAAGCGGGGCGTGGTCAGGCGCTCGGGCGCGGCGTACAGCATGGTGATGTCGCCGCGCGCCACGCGCCGCTCCAGTTCCTGCGTCTGCTGCCAGTCGAGCGTGGAATTGTGATAGGCCGCATCCACCCCCGCCTCGTGCAGCGCGCCCACCTGGTCGTGCATGAGCGCGATGAGCGGCGACACGACGATGGCCACGCCCTTGCCCGCATCGCGCCGCACGATGGCCGGCACCTGGTAGCACAGCGACTTGCCGCCGCCCGTGGGCATGAGCACCAGCGCGTCGCCACCGGCGATCACGTGTTCGACGATGGCCTGCTGCGGGCCGCGGAAATGCTCGTAGCCAAAAACGTCGTGCAGGACGAAATGCGCGGGGGACAAGGCGGTGGAACTCTCTGGTCGATGGCGTCGGGGTGCCCGCGCGGCAGTGGCGCTGGGCGGGTGCAGGGCAGGACGGCGTCCCGGCGGAGCCGCTGCGCTGCACGCAGGCAAGGTGCCTATTGTGCTCCGTCCCGCAGGCTGGAAGCGCGGCAACCATTCGCAAAAGCTATCGCACGCTTCAACGATTGAATTGGACGCGAATGGATGGACCCCTCAAGATGCCCTCCAGGCCCGGCTACAGAGGCCGCCATTCAGGAGACAACACGATGCGCTTTTTCCTTCCCCGCGCCCTGCGGCGGGCCTGCGGCGCCGCGGCAGCGCTGGCCGCCACGGCGGCCCTGGCCCAGGCGCCCGCCTATCCGAACGCCCCCATCACCCTCATCGTGCCCTTCGCCGCCGGCAGCGGCACGGACGCGGTCGCGCGCACCGTGGGCCAGAAGCTGGCCGAACGCCTGAAGCAGCCGGTGCTGGTGGACAACAAGCCTGGCGCCAACGCCCAGGTGGGCGCCCAGCTGGCGGCCCGGGCCAAGCCCGACGGCTACACGCTGTTCATGACGACGAACACCTCGCACTCGGCCAATCCGGCGCTCTACGCCAGCCTCAAGTACGACCCCATCAAGGATTTCACGCCCGTGGCCCGCGTGGGCGAACTGCCCTTCGCGCTCGTGGTGAGCCCGGCCCTGCCGGTGAAATCCCTGCCCGAGTTCCTCGACTATGCCCGCGCCCACCCCGGCACGCTGAGCTACGCCACGCCCAACAGCACCTCGCTGGTGGCGATGGAAAGCATCAAGCACATCGCGAAGGTGGACATCCTGGGCGTGCCCTACAAGTCCAGCCCGCAGGCGCTCACCGACCTGCTGGGCGGGCAGGTGCAGGCCTACGTGGTGGACCTGGGTTCGGGCAAGACCATGCTCACGGGCGACAAGGTGCGCACCCTGGGCATCACCACCGCCCAGCCCTCGCCCCTGCTGCCGGGCGTGCCGCCCATCGGCCAGACGGTGAGGGGTTTCGACCTGACATCGTGGAACGGCATCTTCGGCCCGGCCGGCATGCCGCCCGCCGTGGTGCAGCGCCTGAACACCGAGCTGCAGGCCGTGCTGGCCGACAGGGACACGCAGGACAAGCTCGCGCAGATCGGCTTCCAGGTCTGGCCCAGCAAGACGCCGGAGGAATTCGCGCAGTACGTGGCGCAGCAGCTGGCGCACTGGCGGACTTTGATCCAGCAAGCCGGAATTCAGGCAACAACCCCCTGAGCGGCTGCGCCGCTTCCCCCTTCTCTCGCCGCGCTGCGCGCGGCGGGAAGGGGGACGACGCCGGTGGCCTGGCAGAGCCAGTTCCACGGCGTCTGCTGGCCTGGGCCGCGCTAGTGCAAAAGCCGTGGACTCGGGCATAGGCATGGGCGACGTTGCCGAACGGACCTGTTCAACGGAACACGAGATGACAGACGCTTCTTCTTTCGCTGCCTCCCCACAACGCACCGGCCCGCTGGCGGGGGTGCGGGTGCTCGATCTCACCTCGGTGATCATGGGGCCGTTCGCCACGCAGATCCTCGCGCAGCTGGGCGCGGAGGTGGTGAAGGTGGAGACGCCCGAGGGGGACAACATGCGGCACGTGGGGCCGATGCGGCATGCGGGCATGGGCCACATCTTTCTGCATGCGAACGCGGGCAAGCAGAGCATCGCGCTCGACCTGAAGCACCCCGAGGGGCGCGAGGCGGCGCTGCGGCTGGCCGAGCAGTGCGACGTGCTCGTCAGCAACGTGCGCCCGCAGGCGCTGGCCCGGCTGGGGCTGGATTACGGGGCGGTGAGTGCTCGCAACCCGCGCATCATCCACGTGAGCTGCTGCGGCTTCGACCAGGACGGGCCGGACGCCGCGCGTCCTGCCTACGACGACCTGATCCAGGGCGCCACCGGCATTCCCTGGCTCATGCAACGCTACGGCGCACCCGAGCCGTCGTACGCGCCCACCACGCTGTCGGACCGGGTGACCGGGCTGCACGCGGTGTACGCCGTGACGGCGGCGCTCTACGCCCGCGAGAAGACCGGCCGGGGCCAGGCCGTGGTCGTGCCGATGTTCGAGGCCATGGCGCAGTTCGTGCTGGGCGACCACATGGCGGGCCTCACCTTCGAGCCGCCGCTGGGCGAGCCCGGGTACGCGCGCCTGCTCACGGCGCACCGCAAGCCCTATGCCACGGCCGACGGCATGCTCTGCGTGCTGATCTACAACGACAAGCACTGGCGCAGCTTCTTCGCGGCGATCGGCGAGGACGGCGATGGAGGCCTGGCGCACGACCCGCGCTTCGCCACGCATGGCGCGCGCGCCGCGCACATCGACGCCGTGTACGCCGAGGTGGCGCGCATCCTGCGCACGCGCACCACGGCCGCATGGCAGGCGCTGCTGGACGCGGCCGACGTGCCCAACATGCCCATGAATTCCCCGGCCGACCTGCTCGGCAACGCGCAACTGCGCGCGACCGGCTTCCTGCACGACACGGAACACCCCAGCGAGGGACCGATGCACGCCATGGCGCATCCCACGCGCTGGTCCGCCACGCCCCCGGAGCGCGATCTGCCGCCCGCGCCGCGCCTGGGCGAACACACGCGCAGCCTGCTGGCCGATGCCGGCTACACGCCCGTTCAGATCGACACCCTGCTGGCACAGGGCGCGTGCCGCGCTGCCGGAGACACCGCATGACTCCCACCACGACAGTCCCCACGACGACCGCCATGACCACTCCCGACGCCCCCTCCCGCTACCTGGTGCGCGCCGCGCAGGTACCCGGCTACCAGCCCGCCAACCACCACCACACCGTGAACCAGCGCCTCATCGGCCCCGAGACGGTGGGTGCGCGCCAGATGGAAGTGCTGCTCGGCACGCTGCACAAGGGCGGCGGCGCGCTGCCGCACGCGCACCCGGGTATCGAGCAGGCCTGCTACCTGCTGGAAGGCACGGCCCGCGCCGAGGTGGAGGGCGAGGCCTTCGACATGGTGCCGGGCGACATGTGCTTTTTCCCGGCCGACCGCATGCACGTGTTCACCGTGACCAGCGACACCCCCGTCAAGCTGCTGGTGATCTACAGCCCGCCCTACGGCGAATCGCCCGACAAGGTGATCCGCCCGGCCGCGAAAGGCGCATGATGGACTTCGCCCTCTCGCCGGATCAGGAGCAGATCCGCCATGCCATCGAGCGCGTCTGCGCACCGTTCGATGCCGACTACTGGCTCGCGAAGGACCGCGAAGGCGGCTTTCCGCACGACTTCCACCAGGCACTCGCCGATGCCGGCTGGCTGGGCATCGCCATGCCCGAAGCCTATGGCGGCGCCGGCCTGGGCATCAGCGAGGCTGCGCTGATGATGCACACCATCTCGGCCACCGGCGCGGGCCTGTCGGGTGCGTCGGCCGTGCACATGAACATCTTCGGGCTGCACCCGGTGGTGGTATTCGGCACCGAAGAGCAGAAGGCGCGCTGGCTGCCGCCGCTGATCCAGGGCCGCGACAAGGCCTGCTTCGGCGTGACCGAGCCCAATACGGGCCTGAACACACTCAAGCTCAAGACCCGCGCCGTGCGGCAGGGCGACCACTACGTGGTGCACGGCCAGAAGGTCTGGATCAGCACCGCGCAGGTGGCCAGCAAGATCCTGCTGCTGGCGCGCACCACGCCGGTGGAGGAATGCAGCGGCACCGAGGGCCTGAGCCTCTTCTACACCGACCTGGACCGCAGCACGGTGGAAGTGCGCGAGATCGAGAAGCTCGGCCGCAAGTGCGTGGACTCCAACCAGGTGTTCATCGACGGCCTGCGCATCCCCGTGGAAGACCGCGTGGGCGAGGAAGGCAAGGGCTTCCAGTACATCCTGCACGGCCTCAACCCCGAGCGCATCCTGATCGCCAGCGAGGCCGTGGGCCTGGGCCGTGCAGCCCTGGCGCGCGCGGCCGGCTACGCGCAGGAGCGCGAGGTGTTCGGCCGCCCCATCGGGCAGAACCAGGGCATCCAGCATCCGCTGGCGCAGTCGTGGATGGAGCTGGAGGCCGCGCACCTCATGGTGCAGAAGGCCGCCTGGCTCTACGACCGGCACCAGCCCTGCGGCGCCGAGGCCAACGCCGCCAAATACCTCTCGGCCGAGGCCTGCTACCACGCCTGCGAGCGCGCCATCCTCACCCATGGCGGCATGGGCTACGCCAAGGAATACCACGTGGAGCGCTACCTGCGCGAATCGTGGATCCCGCGCCTCGCGCCCGTGAGCCCGCAACTGATCCTGTGCTTCATCGCCGAGAAGGTCCTGGGCCTGCCGAAGTCGTATTGACATCCCCTGATACGGGTTTGCCTTCAATCGGATAACTAGGCGGGAAGCCGAAGACAGTGCTATGGCACGGCGAGGCGAACCAACGACTTTATACGGTTGAAGGCGAATCCGTATGAGCGCCTGCGCCGCTTCCGCGCACCGGATCGCCGGGCCCGCGGCGGCTGGCATGATGCCCCGCATGAAACTGCACCTGCTGCGCTACTTCACCGTGCTGGCCGAAGAGCTGCATTTCGGCCGCGCGGCGGAGCGGCTGGCCATCACGCAGCCGCCGCTCAGCTCGGGCATCAAGGCGCTGGAGGACGAGCTGGGCGTGAAGCTCTTCGACCGCAGCAGCAAGCACGTGGCGCTCACGCCCGCGGGCGCGGCCTACCTCGCGGAGGCGCGCGTGGTGCTGGACCGCGTGGCGCGGGCGGGCGACACGGCGCGGGCCGTCGCCGCCGGCCGGCGCGGCCGGCTGGACATCGGCTTCACCGGCTCCATGGTCTATCGTGACATGCCAGCCATCGTGCGGGCCTTCGGCGAGCGAGCGCCGGGCATCGAGGTGCACCTGCGCGAGATGTCCTCGGGCGAGCAGACCGAAGCATTGCTGCACCGGCAACTGCATGCCGGCTTCATCAACGCCAGCGTGGTGCCCGCGCCCCTGCGCTGCCTGCCGCTGGCGCACGACCACTTCGTGGCCTGCCTGCCCCAGGGGCACGCCCTGGCCGGCACGGCGCCGGTGGACCTGCACGCCCTGGCCGGGGAAACCTTCGTGATGTTCGCGCGCGACGTGGCGCCGGCCAACCACGACAACGTCATCGCCCTCTTCCACCGCGCCGGCATCCATCCGCACACGCGCCACGCCGCGCGCCAGTGGCTGACGGTGGTGGCGCTGGTCGCCATGCGCATGGGCGTGGCACTGGTGCCGGCCTCGATGGCGCAGGCCGCCGTGCAGGGCGTGCGCTTCATGCCCATCGCCCACCTGGAGCACCCCACGGTGGGGGTGCTGGCCTGGCATGAAGAGGGCACGAATCCGGCGCTGCAGGCGTTTCTGGACGTGGCATCCGCCGCTTCGCAGCAGCACCGTCCGGCCTCCGAGGGTTCCTGACAGACGGCGTCCCCTCCCACCCAAATGCCAGCCATGAAAATCGCACCCTTCATCGCTTTCGCCGCTGTCGCCGCTGTCGCCGCTGTCGCCGCTGTCGCCTTCAGCGTGCCGGTACTCGCGCAACCCAAGCCCGCGAACCAGATCACCCAGAAAGACATGCAGGCAGCGATGGAGCGCCAGATGCATGTGACCGATGCGGCCACCGTCGCCAACTGCGCATCGCTGCACCCGGACCTTGCCAGGAAGATCGACAAGAACTGGCAGGCCAATCTGGCATCGCTGCCGCCCCAGGTGACCGAATACCGCAAGAGTCCGGCGTTTGCCTCCGCCGTGGCAGACGCCCGGCGCGACCAGATGCAGGAAGCCAGGAAACCCGAAGGCCAGAAGAGCATGGCGGCCCTGTGCAAAGCCATGGCGGAATAAAGGGCAAGGGACAGAACCGGCACGGACAGGCCGGGTTGCGGAGCGCACTTTCTACAATGGAGGCTTATGCAACCGCTCCACTACACCCGCGCCCGGCAACTGCCTGGCATCCTGGCCGAACGCATCGCCATCCTCGACGGCGCCATGGGCACCATGATCCAGCGCTTCAAGCTGGGCGAGGCCCAGTACCGCGGCGAGGGCTACAGCGGCCCCGACGGCGCGGGCGAGCGGTTCAAGGATTTCCCGCGGGACGTGAAAGGCAACAACGAGCTGCTGTCGCTCACGCGGCCCGACGTGATCCGCGACATCCACGAGCGCTACCTGGCCGCAGGCGCCGACCTGATCGAAACCAACACCTTCGGCGCCACCACGATCGCGCAGGAGGACTACCACATGGCCGACCTGGCGCGCGAGATGAACCTCGCCTCGGCCCGGCTGGCGCGCGCCGCCTGCGACAAATATTCCACGCCCGACAAGCCGCGTTTCGTGGCCGGTGCGCTCGGGCCCACGCCCAAGACTGCGAGCATCAGCCCGGACGTGAACGACCCCGGCGCACGCAACGTCGATTTCGAGCAACTACGTGCCGCGTATTACGAGCAGACCCAGGCGCTGGTCGAGGGAGGGGCCGACGTGCTGCTGGTGGAAACCATCTTCGACACGCTCAACGCCAAGGCCGCGCTCTTCGCCATCGACGAATACTTCGAGGCGAGCGGCGAGCGCCTGCCGCTCATCATCAGCGGCACCGTCACCGATGCCTCCGGCCGCATCCTCTCGGGCCAGACCGTGACGGCCTTCTGGCACAGCGTGCGCCACGCCCGGCCGCTGGCCATCGGCCTGAACTGCGCCCTGGGTGCCACGCTGATGCGCCCCTACATCCAGGAACTGAACCGGGTGGCGGAAGACACCTTCATCAGTTGCTACCCCAACGCCGGCCTGCCCAACCCCATGAGCGACACCGGCTTCGACGAGACGCCCGAGGTCACCAGCCGCCTGGTGCACGAGTTCGCCGCCGAGGGCCTGGTGAACATCGTGGGCGGCTGCTGCGGCACCACGCCGGACCACATCGCCGCCATCGGCCGCGCCGTGGCTCCGGTGCCCACGCGCAAGCTGTTCTACCCCGAAGCGGCCTGATCCCGCCCGGACCGGCCCGGCTCCGGGGCGGACGGATGGGCTGCTCTCCTACCGCCGGCTCATCCGTGGCACCGTAGGATGCGCACGTCTCCCACCCGCGGATCCCCCGTGCGCTCCCTGCGTATCCAACTCACCCTCTTCTGGACCCTGCTGCTGGGCGCTTGCGCCCTGGTGGCGGTCGTTCTCACGGTGCTCTACCAGTCGGGCTCGGGCGCGCAGGTGGCCGCCGGGCGCACCCGCGTGGCCCAGGCCTGCGCCGACGTCGCCGCACGCTACGCCCAGTCCGTGCCCGACGTGGCGGCCGACGCCCCGCGCGAGGACCTGCTGCGGGTGCTGCTGCACATGGTGCTGCTGGAGGCGCCGCGCGTCGAAGGCGGCGTCTGGAGCGCCGCCGGCGGCATGCTGGCCTATGCCTACCCCACCTACGAGGGCAGCGGCGTGAAGAGCGACGTGCCCTCCGCCGAGGAGCCGCTCATCGTGGAAATGGCGCGGCAGTCCAGCGCCGGGCGCCAGCCGCTGGTGAACCTGGTGCGCGGCAGCCGCGAGGTGCTCATCGTGGCGGCCTGCCCGCTGTCCGCGCATCCGGACACGGCCGTCTGGACCATGACCCGCGTGCATGCCGGCGCCATCGCCGCGCAGGACAGCCTGCGCGCGGGCATCGCCATCCTGGCCCTGCTGGTGGTGGTGTCGGGCGCCTGGCTCGGGTGGATGCTGCAGCGCGGCCTGCGGCAGGTGCAGCGCATGGAGGACGCCCTGGCGCAGGCCGGGGGCGACACCGTCCCCGTGCTGGAGCGCACCGGCATCCGGGAACTCGACCGCATCGTGGATGGCTTCAACAGCTTCGGCACCCGGCTGCAGGAAGCGCGCGAGCGCCTGCGCGAAGCGCTCGCCCAGCAGCACCGCGACATGCGCCTCACGGCCCTGGGCCGCATGACGGCCTCTGTGGCGCACGAAATCCGCAACCCCATCGCCGCCATGCGGCTGAAGGCCGACAACGCCCTGGCGGCGCCTCCCGCCCGCCATGCCGACGCCCTGGCCGCCATCGGCACGCAGATCGACCGGCTGGAAGGCCTGGTGCAGAGCCTGCTGACCCTGGTGCAGCCCCTGCAGCTCGAACCCCACCCGGTGGACCTGCCCGCCTGGCTGCAGGAGCGGCTGGACACCGCCCGGGCCGCGGCCGAGGCCCGGGGCGTGCGCCTGTCGCTGCGCGGCGATGCGCCGGCCACGGCCGTCTTCGACCCCGTGCACGCGGCACGCGCCATCGACAACCTGCTGGACAACGCCGTGCGCCATGCGCCGCAGGGGGGCGAGGCCGTGCTCTCGGCCCAGGTGGATGCCGCCCGTTCCCTGTGCGTGATCGCCGTGGAGGACGACGGCCCGGGCGTGCCCGAAGCATTGCGCGCCCAGCTCTTCGAGCCCTTCGCCACCGGCCGCACCGACGGCAACGGCCTGGGCCTGGCCCTGGCGCGCGAGGTGGCGCTGGCGCACGGGGGAGACCTGCACTACGCGCCGCGCGAAGGCGGCGGCGCCCGCTTCCTCCTGGAGCTGCCATGGCACGCATCCTAGCCGTCGATGACGACGCGGCCTTCCGCGAATCGCTGGTCGAAACCCTGCAGGGCCTGGGGCACGAGGTGCACGAGGCCGCGAGCGGCGACGAAGCGCTGCAGCAGGCCGGACGCCACCGCTACGCCGCCATCTTCCTGGACCACCGCATGCCCGGCATGGACGGGCTGGAAACCCTGGCCGCGCTCGCTGCCCGCGTGCCCGAGTTGCCCCCGGTGGTGGTGCTCACCGCCTACGCCAGCGGCTCCGGCACCATCGAGGCGATGCGCCTCGGCGCCTTCGACCACCTGACCAAGCCGGTGGGCCGCGCCGCGGTGATCGAGGTGCTGGAGCGCGCCCTGCGCTCCCGCGCCGAAGCGGATGCCACCCCACCCATCCCGGCGGCGCAGTCCGGCGCGGACGAGGCGGACGGCGAGCTCATCGGCGTGAGCGAGGCCATGCGCGAAGTCCACAAGCGCATCGGCCTGGCCGCCGCGAGCGAGGCACCGGTGCTGGTGCAGGGCGAGACCGGCACGGGCAAGGAGCTGGTGGCGCGCGCGCTGCACCGGCACTCGGCCCGCAGCGCCGGCCCGTTCGTGGCGCTCAATTGCGCGGCCATCCCGAAGGAACTGCTGGAAAGCGAGCTTTTCGGCCACGTGAAAGGCGCCTTCACCGGCGCCGCCACCGACCGGCCCGGGTGCTTTCGCGCGGCCGATGGCGGCGTGCTGCTGCTCGACGAGATCGGCGACATGGCGCCGGACGTGCAGGCCAAGCTGCTGCGCGCGCTGCAGGAAGGCGAGGTCACGCCCCTGGGCAGCCACCGGCCGGTGAAAGTGGATGTGCGCGTGGTGGCCGCCACGCACCGCGACCTGGCCGCCGCCGTGCGCGAGGGGCGCTTCCGCGAGGACCTGCGCTACCGGCTCGACGTGCTGCAGATCGCCCTGCCCCCGCTGCGCGAGCGGCTGGCCGACATCGTGCCGCTGGCCGAGCATTTTCTGCGCCGCGCCGCGGCACCGCAGCCTGCCAAGCGCCTGGCGCCTGATGCCGCGCGTGCCCTGCTCGCCCATGGCTGGCCGGGCAACGTGCGCGAACTGCGCAACGCCATGGAGCGCGTGCAGGCCCTGCAGCGCGGCCCCGTGGTGGGCGCGGCCGACCTCGACCTGGGCCCCTCCACGGGCTCGGCGGCAATGGCGGGCTCCGCCAGCGGCGACCTGCCCCAGGACTGGCTCGAAATTCCGTTGCCCGAGGCCGTGGAGCGGCTGGAGCGGCTGTTGATCGCCCATGCGCTCGAGCAGGCCCGCGGCAACCGCTCGCTCGCCGCCCGGCGCCTGGGCATCCACCGGCAGCTGCTCTACAGCAAGCTGGCCCAGTACGGCATGGAATGAGACGGATGGAGGCACCGGCGATGTCGCGAATCCGGACAAGGTGTCGTCCCGCCATGCACGCGGCGGCCCGCAGAATTCATGCAAGTCGTTGATTCATAAGGCATTCCATGCTGGCACGTCTCTTGAGATACCAGGACTCCACCACCAGAAGGAGTTCTGCCATGCGACTGAATACCCTGACCCGCGCCGGCCTCGCCGCCCTCCTGCTCGCCTGTGCCGGAGCACAGGCCCAGCCCGCCCCCCCGGCCCCCGGCGCCGTTCCGCCGCCCCCCGTGGCAGGCCAGCCACCCGGCCCGATCGGCCAGCCGGCCGCCGTGGAGCAGGCCTCGCACAGCGGCGCCGTTCAGCGCTGGCTGCTCAACCCCAACGGCGAAGCCGACGGCCTGCTGCTGCAGGACGGAACGCAGGTGACCTTCCCGCCGCACCTGTCCGACACGCTGACCGCCTGGCTGCAGCCCGGCGCCGCGGTGGACGTGGCCGGCTGGCACCACAGCGGCGTGCCCGTGCTGCGCGCCACCGCGATCCGCTCGCAGGGCCGCACCGTCGAGGACACGCCTCCCGCGCCGGGCCAGACGCCCCCGCCTCCCCCGCAGCGCCAGGCCCTCGCCGAGCTGCAGACCGACGGCCGCGTGGCCGCCGTGCTGCTCAACACCCGTGGCGACGCCCACGGCCTGCTGCTCGACAACGGCGTGATCGTCCGCTTCCCGCCGCACGTGGCCGCGTCCATCGGCAACCTGCTGCAGACCGGCGCCACCGTCTCGGCCCGCGGCTGGGGCACGCGCAACACGCTGGGCACGGCGCTGGAAGCCACGCAGCTCGGCTCCTCCGCCAGCACGCTGCAGGAAGTGTTCCGCGGCCCGGCCGGCGGCCCGCCGCGCATGCCCTGATCCCTCTCTTTTTCACCCACAGGAAACCCGTATGACCCAACCCCATGAAACCGTGGAAGTCTGGTCCCTCGAGGGCCGCTTCCAGCACCTGCTCCACAGCCCTCGCGGCGAGGTGGAAGGCGTGCTCATCGACGTGGACGGCGTCCCCGCGCAGTTCACCTTCGGCAAGCATGACGAGCGCGCCGTGCGTGCCGCCGAAGACCTGAAGCCCGGCCAGGCCATCGTGCTCGAGGGCAGCGTGGCCGCGCCCCCGCGGCACGGCGAGGCTGCGCACGAGGTCTATGTCTTCGAGCGGCTGGTGTCGATCGACGGCGAGCCCGCCGCGCCCGAAGAGGCCGTGCGCCGCGCCGAAGGCCGCGTGGCGCGCATCCACCACGCCCGCCACGGCGAGCCCAACGGCGTGGTGCTGGACACCGGCGACTTCATCCACCTGCGCCCCGAAGGCTATGCGGCGCTGCAGCTGCAGCCCGGCGACGCGGTCGATGCCACCGGTCCCGCCCGGCCGCTGCGCGGCGCGCAGGGCCATGTGATCGAGGCCCGCACCGTCAACGGCAAGCCCCTTCCCGCCCAACCCCGCCACGGGTGACACCATGACCACCGCCGCGCACCCCGCCATCGCAGACACCGCCCCTTCCCCGCTGTTCGGAGGCCCGGCCCCCCAGGAAAAACGGTCTGCCGGCGGGAACGCGCCGGTGGCCGCCGGGGCCTCCCTCACGGCCCTGGCCTGGATGGCGTTCTTCATGGCGGACGTGCGCGACGGGCTCGGTCCGTTCCTCGCCACCTACCTGCAGACCCAGCGCATCGACCAGACCATGATCGGCATCGTGATGTCGGCCGGCGGGCTGGCCGGCATGCTGGCCACGCCCCTGGCCGGCGCCTGGGCGGACCGCATCCACGCCAAGCGGATGCTGGTCGCCATCGCCGCGCTGGCCATCCTGGCCGCGAGCGCGATCGCCTTCGGCACGCGGTCGCCGGCCATGCTGGTGCTGTCGCAGGTGCTCACCGGCGTGGCCGGCGCGCTGCTGGCCGCCGGGCTCGCGGCCCTGACGCTGGGCCTGGCACGCAGCCAGGGCCTGCGCCACCAGACCGGCCGCAACGAGGCCTACAGCCATGCCGGCAACATCGTTTCCGCGCTGGGCGCGGCGGCCTTCGCACACTGGCTCGGTGCGCCCTGGATGCTGGTCGTCATGACGGCCATGGCCGTGGGCGCGCTGGCCTGCCTGATGGCCATCCGCGACCGCGACATCGACCATGTGGCGGCCCGCGGCGGCGAGCCGGCCCCGGAGGCCGCGCGCATGGACACGGCACAGGCGGCCCCGGCCGCCGCATCCGCCGGCGCCACGGCCGCCCCCGAAGGCTGGCGCGCCTTCCTGTCGCACCGCGCGCTCTGGCTGTTCGGGCTGGCCTGCGCGCTCTTCCACCTGGGCAACGCGGCCATGCTGCCGCTGCTCAACCAGCGGCTGGCGGCCACGGTGCCCGATTCCGCTCCGTTGCTGTGGACCGGCATCGCCATCGTCGTCGCGCAGCTCACCATGGTGCCGGTGGCGCTGTGGGTGTCGCGCAGCCGCCGCCTCGACCTGCAGGTGTTCATCTACATCGCCATCCTCGCGCTGCCCGTGCGCGGCATCCTGGCCTGGGCGATTCCCGATGCCTGGGCCAACATTCCCGTGCAGATCCTCGACGGCGTCGCGGCCGGCGCCCTGGGCGTGGCCACCCCCCTGATGGTGGAGCGCTACGTGCGCGGCAGCGGCCGCTACAACACCGCCCTCGGGCTGGTCATGACCCTGCAGGGCGTCGGTGCCTCGCTGAGCCCGGCCATCGCCAACAGCGTGGTGGGCGCGCAGGGCCGGTTCGGCCTCGCCTTCGCGCTGCTGGCGGGTTGCGCCGTCCTCGCGCTGCCCGTGTTCTGGCTGGCGCAGCGGCAGGCCGCCCTGCACCCGGTACCGGCCACCGCCTAGCGGCGGCGGGCACGGGCCTGCAGCGGCCCCTTACTGCAGAGCAGCGCCATAATGGCCGCGTTGCCCACGGCCACGGGCAATGCGAGGTCCGCATGCCCTTCCTGTTCCGATCGATGCGCCGCTGCTCCCTGCCCATGCCACCGGGTGCGCTGCTGGCGGCCCTGCTGGCCGCGGGCCCGGCCGGTGCCGCCGCGCCCCTGCCCCAGCCCGACACGCAGGTGCTGCACCTGTCCATCGATGGCCGCGAGGTGGACATGGCGACCCAGGTCTTCCGCCCGGACGGGCCGGGCCCCTTCCCCCTGGTGATCTTCTCGCACGGCCGCTCGGCCGATCCCGCCGTGCGCGCCGCCCTGCAATATCCCGTTCCCCTGGGCCACGTGGCCTACTGGCTGCGCCAGGGCGTGGCCGTGGTCGCACCGGTCCGGCCCGGCTATGGCGCCACGGGGGGCCCGGACCGCGAGAATTCCGGTGCCCGCTGGCCGGCCGGCGGCACCGGCTGCACGGGCCTGCCCGACTATGCCCAGGTGGCGGGGCACGCCGCGGCCGCCGTCCAGGCCGTCCACGGCTGGGCCCTGCAGCAACCCTGGGTGCGGCGCGACCGCATCCTGCTCGAAGGACAGTCGGTGGGCGGCATGGCCACCATCGCCGCGGCGGCGGGCCGCCTGCCCGGCGTGGTCGGCGCGGTCAATTTCTCCGGCGGCGCGGGGGGCAAGCCCGACACGGCCCCGGGCCACAGCTGCCGGCCCGACGTGCTCACCGGGCTCTACCGCCAGCTGGGCACGCAGGTGCGCGTGCCCACCCTGTGGCTGTATGCCCAGAACGACCAGTACTGGGGCCCGGACATGCCCCGCCAGTGGTTCGGCGCCTTCCGCGAAGGCGGCGACGATGCGCAGTTCATCGCGGCGCCCGCGCTGGAGGGAGCGGACGGCCACAACCTGCTGCGGGTGGGCGGGCGCTACTGGCGCGATCCGCTGAATGCCTTCATCGCCAGGGTGGACCTGCTGGCACCCTGAGGCCGGCCTTCCTCACGCCCCGTCGATTTGCAGGTACACCTTGCCCTGCTCGATCCGCACGGGGTAGGTGCGCAGGCCCTGCGTGAGCGGCGCGCACAGCGCGCTGCCGTCGCGCACGTCGAAGCGGCCCTGGTGCAGCGGGCATTCGATCTCGTGCCCCTCCAGGAAGCCGTCGCACAGCCGCGCATTACCGTGGGTGCAGAGGTTGTCGGTGGCGAACACCTCGCCTTCCACGGAATAGAGCGCCACGTCGCGCCCGGCGACGGTCACGCCCACCACGTCGTCCTGGGGCACGTCGTCCAGTGCGGCGGCCTCGGTCCATGCGGTATCGATGGCGGTCATGGAATGTCTCCTCAGATGGGGTAGATGATGGAATTCAGGATCATTTCGCTGTCGTAGATGCATTCCTTGCGGGCGAAGCGCAGCCCCTGGGGCGTGCGCACCACCATGTCGAGGTAGCGGCCCACGTTGAACACCGTGGAGGGCTCCGACAGCTTGGTGCGGAACACGGCGTAGTTCGCCTCGCATTCCCAGCGGCCCTCGCCGGCCGTACGCACGCGGGGCGTGCCGATCACATGGCGCTGGTAGTAGGGGTCGTGGAACAGCGTCTCGCGGATGCCATAGACCCGGTCCTTCAGCATGCCCTGGCTGTCGAACGAGAGCGTGGCCAGCGGCAGGCCGCGCTCGTGGTTCTCGCGCGGCTGCAGGCGGTACACGCAGTCTTCCGTGAAAAAGCCCGGCCAGCGGTCCCAGTCGGCGGCGTCCAGCGCCGCGGCGTAGTCGGCATAGAGCTGCTGCAGCGCGAACCAGTCGGCGAAGTCGATGGCGGGCGTGACGGTGGTCGCGGTGGTGGTGATCGTGCGCATGGCTTCAGTCCTCCTTCTCCATCACGCCGCGCCAGTATTCGTACATGCCGCGGATCAGCGTCTCGGTCACCATGTGGTCGGTGTCGCCCACGTCGTGGCCGCCCAGCTCCACCAGCGCGCGGTGGAAGGGCTTCTGCTCGAAGCCCTGCTGCGAGAACTCGATCACCTCGCCGTCGTCGGCCGAGACGAAGCCCGCCGGGCCGAACAGGTTGGACTGGCGCAGGCGGCGTTCGGTCATCTCGTCGGTGTCGTCCTCGTAGCCGAAATGCGTCCACACGAAATCGAAGGCGTCGTGGCCCACGGGCTGGATGTGGCGCGTGGAGACGCTGTTGACCTGCTGCTGCAGGATCACGCTCGGGAACAGCGTGGTCATCACCGCCGTGGGGCCGCCCCACCAGGGCTCGGGCACGATGTCGAGAAAGCGCGGGTCTTCCAGCTGCATGCCGGCCTTGAAGCTGGAGACGTTGGACACGTCCGACTGCTTCTTGGCCTCGCCGCGCGTGGACACCATGGCCGCATGGCGGTGGCGCGCGTCCATCTTCAATTCCGACTTGTTGTCCGCGCGCCAGAGGCCGAAGGTGACGAACCAGGTGTGCAGCAGCCCGGGGTGGTACGGGTCCTTGATGTTCTCCTGCATCAGCTTCCAGTTGCCCGGAATGCGCTGGCGGCTGTAGCCGAGGATCTTCAGCTTGCGGCCATTGAACATGCGGTCGAAGTAGCCCAGTATGACCGGGCCCATGAAGTCCTCGAGCGACTCCACATCCTGGTCGAACGAGGCGAACACGACGCCGCCGCGCACGGCCACCTTGAGCCGCGTGAGGCTGTGCTCCTCGAGCTTGAAATCCGCCGGCATGCCGCCGTGCACCTTGCCGTCCTGCTTCACCCCGCGCCGGAAAGGCACGCCCTGCAGCGCCCCATCGAGCCTGTAGTTCCACTGGTGGTAGGGGCAGACGAACTCCTTGCGGTTGCCGTGCCGCTCGCGGCAAAAGCGCATGCCGCGGTGCGCGCAGACGTTCTCCACCACGTGCAGCTGCATGTCCTCGCCGCGCGTGAGGATCACCGAGCGCTCGCCGATCGCCGTGCGCTTGAAGTCGCCGGGGTTGGGCACCTCGGCCTCCAGGCCCACGTAGCACCAGTGGCCGCGGTAGAAAAACCGCTCCAGCTCGCGGCGGTAAATATCTTCGCTGGTGTAGGCCGCGAACGGCACGCGGTGGGTGCCGGGGCCCTCCCAGACGGGCTGCAATGGGAAGACGGGGTGGGGCGTACTCATGTCGTTGTCTCCTTGGGATGTGTGTCAGGGCGTACTGGCGTAGAAAGCATCCGCATAGAGGTGCTCGGGAGAGATGCCGCGCTGGCGCGCCAGCAGCGATACCGCCTCCACCATCGGCGGCGATCCGCACAGGTACGCACGCCAGCCTTCCAGCGAAGGCCAGTCCTGCGCGATCGCATCGGTGACCAGCCCCGTGCGCTGCCCCGGCGCCGCATCGGCCGCGGCCACCACGGCATGCACCTGCAACTGCGGATGGCGGCGCTGCAGGTCAGCCAGCCACTGCAGGCCATAGACATCGCGCGCGGACCGCGCACCGGCATAGACGTGGATGGGATTGGGCATGCCGGCTTCCAGCGCGCCGCGCACGATGGAGAGGATCGGCGCCAGCCCCGTCCCGCCCGCCACGCAGAGCATCGGGCCTTCGTACTTGCGGCGCAGGTAGGCCGAGCCCAGCGGCCCGCTCACGCGCACCGCATCGCCCACCGCCAGCACGCTGGCGACGTGGGTGGACACCAGCCCGCCTTCGACCAGCCGCACATGGAATTCGAGTTCATCGTCGTGCGGCAGCCCGGCCATCGAATAAGGCCGCACCAGGCCCGGGCCGAACTGCAATTGCGCGTACTGCCCCGGCGAGAAATCCAGCGGCTTGGCCGGCTTCAGAAGCAGGCGGCGGATATCGTGCGTGAGCGTTTCCACCGCCGTCACCGTGGCCTTGAGCGTGCGGGAGGTGTGCACCACCACCTCGTCGGGCTCGGGAATCTCGATGGTGCAGGACTCGCTCAGCACCGTCTGGCAGGCCATCACGTACTGCGCCTCGCCATCGCAGCCCAGCGGCGGCATGCGCAGCGCCTGGCCGGAATCCAGCACCTCGCCCGCGATCACCTTGCAGCGGCAGGTGCCGCAACGCCCGGCCATGCAGCTGTACGACACGGGGATCTGGTGCGCGCGCAGCACTTCCAGCAGATTGGCGCCGGGCGCCACGGGCAGCACGCGGCCCAGCGGCTCGATATGCAACTCCATCGGGGACTGTCTCCAGGGTTTCGTTATGGCCCCGATCATTCCCGCGATTCATTCATCAGCCAATAGAATGGCATGAATACAGAGCATCACCCTGATGAATAAAGGTTGGCGATGGAACTGGAAGACATCGACCTGAACCTGCTCGTGGTCTTCCAGCAGCTGCTGGTCACGCGCAAGGTGTCGCAGGCCGCGGAGAACCTGGGCCTCACGCAGCCGGCCGTAAGCAACGCCCTTGCGCGGCTGCGGCGCCTGCTGGGCGACGAGCTGTTCCTGCGCACGGCCCACGGCATGCAGCCCACGCCCTACGCCGACCAGCTCGCCGAATCGGTGTCGTACGCGCTGGCGATGATCCACGGCGCCCTGAACCACAAGCTGGGGTTCGACCCGGCCAGCAGCCGGCGCGTGTTCAAGGTGGGCATGACGGACATCGGCGAGATCTACTTCCTGCCGCGCCTGCTGGAGCGCCTGGCCCAGGTGGCGCCGGGCGTGCGCCTGACCACCGTGCGCAATTCAGCGACGGATCTGAAGGACGCCATGGAAGCCGGCAAGGTGGACCTCGCCGTGGGCCTGCTGCCGCAGCTCAAAGCCGGCTTCTTCCAGCGCCGGCTGTTCCGCCAGCCCTACGTGTGCCTCTTCCGCCAGGGCCACCCGCTGCACAGGCGCCGCCGCATCGGGCTGGAGGATTTCGCGAAGGCGCAGCACGTGGTGGTCGTCTCCGAAGGCACGGGCCACGGCAAGGTGGACGAACTGCTCGAGCGCATGGGCGTGGCCCGCGACGTGCGCCTCACCGTGCCACACTTCGTCGCCATCGGCCACATCCTGCAGGCCACGCAGATGGTCGCCACCGTGCCCGAGAAGATGGCCCAGAGCATGGCCGAGCCCTTCGGGCTGGCCTATGCGCCCCACCCCGCCAAATTGCCGCAGGTGGCGATCAACCTGTTCTGGCACACGAAGTACCACCGGGATCCGGGGAACCAGTGGTTGCGGGGGGTGGTGGTGGAGATGTTCGCGGAAGGGGACTGAGCGGGGACTGAATGCCCGGGCAGGCCGGTGCCCGCCAGCCTTTCTTTCGATGCTACGGATGCAGCGGCTCCGACTGCCGCAATCGCATCGACACCGAGAACCGCTCGGCGGGATGGACCGACACCGAGATTTCGAAGGCCACGCCGTCGGCGTCGAGATAGTGCCGGATCACCTTGAGCACCACGGCGCCCGGGTCGAGTTGCAGTTTCTCTGCCAACGTGCCGGTGACGGTCGCCGCATGGATTTCCTGCCGGATCTCGGCGATGGACCGGCCGTAGCGTGATTCGATCAGCGCGCAGATCAGCGTACCGGGCTCCTGGCGCACCATCGTGCCGACCGCCTCATAGGCAGGGTCCACATAGACATCGGTCCAGCCTACCGGAAGGCCACCGGCCTCCAGCCGGAGGCTGGAAATGCGCAGCCAGCGCGAGCCCGGCGCGCAGCCCAGTTCGCGCGCCTTTCCCGCCCCCAGCTCCACCTCGCCCACCGACTGCACCTGGCGAATGTGGGTCGCGCTGAACTGCACCAGGTCGTCCACCGACGCCAGCGTCGGACGAAAGCCCGATCGCGCCTGCGCCGACTCCACCCGGGTGCCGACATTCTTGCGCCGCGAGACCAGCCCCTGCGCCTGCAGTTCGGCCAGCGCCGCCCGGATGGTGTGGCGGCTGGTCCCGTAATGGGCACACAGCTCGAGTTCGGTGGGCAGCAGGCTGCCCACCGCGAAATGGCCGGTGGTGATGGACTCGGTCAGGTGGCGGGCGATGTCCGTGTAGTGAGGCCTCTTCATGCCCCTCGATTATCCCCGACAGGGTAATCCCTGAGCCTCCAATATGTCCGAACATATAAAGTCTTTATGTCCGAACATATGAATGAATGGCCTGCCCGATGCACCCGTCCGATCCGTCCGCCACGCTCTTTCCCGCCGCCAGCACGGTGGTCGATTCCATCCTGTTCCGCGACGCCTTCGGAACCGCCGCGATGCGCGGGTTGTTTTCCGACCGCGCGCTGGTGCAGCGCTATATCGATGCGGAGATCGCGCTGGCCCGCGCCGAGGCCCGCTGCGGCGTGATACCGGTCGAGGCGGCCGAGGCGATCGCCCGGCAGTCGCGCCTGGACCGCATCGACTTCGACCACATGCGGGAAGAAACCGACATCGTCGGCTATCCCATCCTGCCCCTGGTCCACCAGCTCGCGCAGATGTGCGGCGAGGCCGGCCGCTACGTGCACTGGGGCGCGACCACCCAGGACATCATGGACACGGCCGTGGCGCTGCAGGTGCGTGACGCGCTCGACGCCATCGATGCCGATGTCCGCGCGTTGCGCGCCATCCTGGCCGGCCTCGCGAAGAAGCACCGCGACACGCCCATGGCCGGCCGCACGCACCTGCAGCAGGCGCTTCCGGTGACCTTCGGCTACAAGGCAGCGATCTGGCTGGCGATGTTCGACCGCCACCAGCAGCGCATCGCCGAGCTGCGGCCGCGGGTCGCGGTGGTCGAGTTCGCCGGCGCGGCCGGCACGCTGGCATCGCTGGGCGGCAAGGGCCTGGAAGTGCAGGCCGCCATGGCGGAGGAGCTGGGCCTGGGCATCCCCGCCACCACCTGGCATGTGGCGCGCGACGGTTTCGCGGAAGCAGTGAACCTGCTCGCGCTCGTCACCGGATCGCTCGGCAAGATCGCGCTGGACATCATGATCATGGCCAGCACCGAGTTCGCCGAGGTGTACGAGCCCTTCGTCAAGGGCCGCGGCGCCAGCAGCACCATGCCGCAGAAGCGCAACCCGATCTCCAGCGAACTGATGCTGGCGGCCTCCAAGGCGGTGCGCCAGCACGCGGGCCTGATGGTCGACGCCATGGTGCAGGATTTCGAGCGCGCCACGGGGCCATGGCATGCGGAGTGGATCGCCATCCCCGAGAGCTTCATCCTCACCGCCGGTGCCCTGCACCAGGCGAAATTCGCGCTCGGCGGCCTGATCGTCGACGAGGACCGGATGCGGCACAACCTGGGCCTGAGCCGCGGCCTGATCGTGGCCGAGGCCGTGATGATGGGCCTGGCGCCCGCGCTAGGCCGCCAGCACGCGCACGACGTGGTCTACGACGCCTGCCGCACCGTCAACGAGCGCGGCGGCACGCTGGCCGAGGCGCTCGCCGCGCTGCCTGCAGTCACGCAGTACCTCGACCGGGCCGCCATCGACCGCCTGACCGATCCCGCGAACTATCTCGGCCTCGCGCCGCAGATGGTCGACCGCGCCCTCGCGCTGTCGGCGCGCATCGCATGACGGCCGCGCGCACCGCCGACCACCCCGTTCGCCGATTCCAGAATTACTCACACCCGGAGACTCCCATGGCCCTGCTGCGCCGCACCGTCCTCGCATTCGCCCTCACGGCCGCCTTCGCCGCCGCCCACGCCCAGGGCTATCCCTCGCGCCCCATCACGTGGGTCGTGCCTTTCGCCGCGGGCGGCCCGACCGACGCCATGGCGCGCGACGTGGCGGACAACGTCTCCCGGCAGCTGGGCCAGACCATCCTGATCGAGAACGCGGCCGGTGCCGGCGGCACCATCGGCGCGACCAGGGTGGCGCGCGCCGCGCCCGATGGATACACCATGCTGGTGGGCCACATGGGCTACATGGGCGCGGCACCGGCCCTCTACAAGAAGCTCGCCTACGACCCGGTCAAGGATTTCGAACCCGTGCTCCGCTTCCCGGACACGCCGCTGGTGCTGCTCGTCGGCAAGAATTCGCCCTACCGCAGCGCGGAGGAGCTGATCGCCTTCGGCAAGAAGAACCCGGGCGCGCTGAACTTCGGCAACGCCGGTGTCGGCTCCACCTCGCACCTGGTGGCGGCCCTGTTCGCCAGCCGGGCGGGCATCGAGATCACCTCGGTGTCGTACAAAGGGGCCGCCCCCGCCATGACCGACCTGATCGCCGGCCAGCTCGACGCGATGTTCGACCAGACCAACACGGCGCTGCCGCAGCTCGCCGGCGGCCGCATTCAGGCCATCGGCCTGACCTCCGACAAGGAAATGCCCCAATTCCCCGGCGTGCCGGCACTCGGCCAGAAGGTCATACCCGGCTTCGAGACGGCCACCTGGTATGGGATCTACGCGCCACGGGGCACGCCCGCGGACGTGGTGCAGAAGGTCTACCAGGCCTACGCCAAGGCGATGGAGAGCGCCGCCTGGAAGAAGAAGATGACCGACCAGGGCATCCGCCTGCTGCCCGAGGCGCAATACGCCCCCGAAGCCTTCCGCAAATACACCGCCGCCGAGGTGCAGACCTGGCGCAAGGTCGCGGCGGACGCGAAAATCTCGCTGGACTGAGCGGCGGCGCAAGACAGCCCACGCACCCCCACCATGCCATCCATCGCACAGGAAGACCTCGAAGACGGCATCGCCGATGCGCTGCAGTACGTCAGCTGCTTCCACCCGCCGGATTTCGTGCAGGCCCTGCGCACGGCCTGGGAGTGCGAGACGCATCCGCCGGCCCGCGACGCGCTGCTGCAATTGCTCGTCAACAGCCGCCTGGCCGCGCAGGGACGGCGGCCGGTCTGCCAGGACACGGGGCTCGCCCAGGTGTTCCTGCGCATCGGCGTGGGCGCGCGCTTCCATCGGCGCGACGGCGGCGCGCTGCGCACGCCCCAGGCCATCGCCGACTCCGCCACCCGGTGCGCCTATACCGACGCGGCCAACCCATTGCGCGCCACGGTGGTCTCCGACCCGCTGGGCGCACGCCGCAACACGCGCGACAACACGCCGGCGGTGGTGCATTGCGACATCGTGGAAGGCGACACGGTCGAGGTCCTGGTCGCGGCCAAGGGCGGCGGCGGGGACCTCAAGGCCCGCTTCGCGACGCTGCTGCCCGGCGACAGCATCGCCGACTGGGTGATCCGCGAATTGCCGGGCATGGGCGCCGGCTGGTGCCCGCCGGGCACGCTCGGCATCGGGATCGGCGGCACGCCCGAGCAGGCGATGCTGCTGGCCAAGCAGAGCCTGTTCGCGCCGATCGACATCTGCGCGCTGCAGTCACGTGGCGCCGCCACGCCGGAGGAAGCCCTGCGGCTGGAAGTGCATGCCCGCGCCAACGCGCTGGGCATCGGTGCCCAGGGCCTGGGCGGGCTGGCCACGGTGCTGGACGTCAAGGTGGCCACCGTACCCGCGCACGCCGCGGCGCTGCCGGTGGCGCTGGTGCCCAATTGCGCCGCCACCCGCTGGCTGCGCTTCACGCTGGACGGCCGTGGACCTTTGCGGCTGCAACCACCACCGGCCTCGCTATGGGATGGCATTCCGGACCGCTTCGAGAGCGGGGGCGCGCTGCGTGTCGACCTCGACACGCTGGATCGCGATCAGGTGGCGGGCTGGCGCGTCGGCCAGACGCTGCTGCTGTCGGGCCGGCTGCTCACCGCGCGCGATGCAGCCCACCGCCGCCTGGTGGCGATGCTCGATGCCGGCCAGCCGCTGCCGGTCGACCTGCGCGACCGCGTCGTCTACTACGTGGGCCCGGTCGATGCGGTGCCCGGGGAAGCCGTGGGACCGGCGGGACCGACCACCGCCACGCGCATGGACGCATTCGTCGAGCCGTTGCTGGCCCGCACGGGGCTGCTGGCCATGATCGGCAAGGCCGAGCGCGGCACCGCAGCCGTGGATGCCATCCGTCGCCACGGCTCGGCATCGCTGATCGCCGTGGGCGGCGCCGCGTACCTGCTCTCCCGAGCCGTGGTCGGGGCACGGGTACTGGCGTTCGAGGATCTGGGCATGGAGGCGATCCACGAATTCGTGCTGGAGGACTTTCCCGTCACCGTGGCCGTCGATGGGACAGGCGCGTCGATACACCAGACCTGGATGATGGCTTCCGCCTGAGCCACCGGCGGCCCCCACGGCATGCACCTGCGGGGATGTCCGCCGCCCTGGACGAGAAGATGGCCTTCCATTCCACGACGGCGCGATAGACATTACTCTCGGGCATGGATCTTTCACGTTCAGACATCGCTGCCTTCATCGAGGTCGTGCGCAGTGGCGGCTTCAGTCGCGCAGCCATCAACCTCGGGGTGACGCAGCCTTCCGTATCCAAGGCACTGCGCAGGCTCGAGGACTCCGTGGGCGTCTCCCTTCTCGAGCGCGGCGTGCATGGGGTTCGGCTGACCAGCGAAGGGCAGCTCTTCCTGGAAGCGGCCAAACGGCTGGAGGCGCAGCACCTGGAACTGGGTCGCCTCTCGTCCGAACTGAGGGCCAGGCACTCGGGGCTGCTGCGGCTGGGCATCACGAGCCCTTCGAGCGATTCCATTGCGGTGCTCGCCGTGTCCGACCTGGTGCGCAGGCGCCCCGGGATGAGGCTCCGGATGCACATCGGCAAATCGGATGAACTCAATGCCAAAGTGGAGGACGGCGAACTGGACCTCGCCGTGGTGCCTTCCTACCAGGGGCAATCGCTGAGTTGTTCCCAAATCGCTCTCAGCCAGGAAGAGATGCGCCTGGTCGTCCGAGCGGGCCACCCGCTGGCCCGGCTGGCGTCCGTCGGCCTGCAGGACCTGACACCTTTCGCATGGGTCATGCCCTCCCAGCACAGCGCAGCACTCCAGGCGCTGCAGCGGGCCTTGCAGCAGAACGGGGCACCGGCACCGCATGTCGCACTGGAGCCGGATTACGTCTCGGAGGCCGTCATGGGAATCATCACCAGGACCGACCTGCTTTCCATGGTCCCTGCGTCGGTACTGCGCAACTGGCTAGGCAGGGTGACACCCCTGTCGGTGCCCGAACTGCAGATCCACCGTACCCAGGTACTGCTTTCACGGCCCCAGGCGACCTGGTCTGCGTTGATGACCGACTTGAGGGACCTGCTCCTCTCGTACCGCGACCCTCGGCAGGAATAAGGGCTTGAGGCATTCCTGCATGGAATGCGAATGCGTTCGCCAGGGAATGCATCGGGCACCCTTTTGGCATGAACCTCTCCAACATTCAGAACTTGAGAGGCCATTGCCATGGGACAACCCAATATCGTTCTCGTCGTGGCGGATAACCTGGGATGGGGCGAGCTCGGCTGTTACGGCGGCGGGGCTCTGCGCGGGGCGCCCACCCCCCGCATCGACCGGCTTGCAAGCGAAGGTGTCCTGCTTCAGAACTTCAACGTCGAAAGCGACTGCGTCCCGACCCGCTCGGCCCTGATGACGGGACGCCATCCGATCCGCACGGGCAGCCTGCAGTCGGTCCCGCCAGGCCTGCCCCAGGGCCTTACCCGATGGGAGCGCACGCTGGCACAACTGCTGTCCGATGCCGGATACGCCACCGCCCATTTCGGGAAATGGCACCTCGGCGACGTCCATGGCCGGTATCCCTCGGACCGCGGGTTCGACGAGTGGTACGGCATCCCGCGAACGACCGATGAGAGCCAGTTCACATCGTCCATCGGCTTCGACCCCTCGGCGGCCGATCTGCCCTACATCATGGAAGGCAAGTCCGGCGAGCCGACGAAGGAAGTCAAGTTGTACGACCTGGAATCGCGTCGGAAGATCGACGCCGACCTGGTCGACAAGAGCTGTGAATTCATGCAGCGGCACGCGGCTGCCAGAAAACCGTTCTTCCTGTATCTGCCGCTGGTCCATCTGCATTTCCCCACGCTCCCTCACCCGGAGTTTTCCGGACGGACGGGGAACGGGGACTTTGCCGATTCGATGGTGGAAATGGACCATCGCGTCGGCCAGGTGATCGACGAGATCGAACGCCTGGGCATCTCCGACGACACGCTGTTCATCTTCTGCAGCGACAATGGTCCGGAGTTTCGTGCACCCTACCGCGGGACCGCCGGTCCCTGGCGGGGCACGTACCACACCGCGATGGAAGGAAGCCTGCGGGTTCCCTTCATCGCTCGCTGGCCCGGCCGCATACGGCCGGGACGCGTCAGCAATGAAATCTTCCATGTCACGGACATCTTCACGACGCTGGCGCATGTCGGTGGCGCGGCGGTGCCGGCCGACCGCCCCATCGACGGGCTGGACCAGCGGCGATTCCTGCTGGAAAACGAGGAGAAGTCGGCGCGGGAGGGATTCATTTTCTATATCAAGCAGGAAATGCGGGCATTGAAGTGGCGCGACTGGAAGCTGCACTTCTACTGGGAGCCGGAAGTGAACGAAGGCAAGGGCAAGCTGGAATCGCCCTACCTGTTCAATCTGACGCGAGACCCGAAGGAAGAGACGGATGTGCTCGTCTTCAATACCTGGGTGATGGGGCCCATGCTGCGCATGGTGAAGGCTTTCAACGATAGCGTGGAAGTGCATCCCAACACCAAGCCCGGGGCGAAGGACCCCGAAGCTGCCCACCGATAGTTCATTACTCCACTCCCCACTCTTCGGAAGCCAAAGATGAAACCCTCTCTGCTGCGTGTCGTTCGTTCCGTTGCCGCTCTCGCTGCATGCTGCAGCGCCCTTTTTGCCGGTGCCGCGGATGCCCCCAGGCCCTGGCCGACGGCGAAGCCGATCACCTGGGTCGTGGGCTACGTGCCAGGAGGCTCCGTCGATGTATTGACCCGGGCGATTGCCAAGGTCGTCTCCGAAAAAATAGGGCAGAGCATCGTGATCGACAACCGGCCGGGGGCTTCAGGCGCACTCGCCCTGCAGTACGTGTCCCGGGCTCCCAACGATGGCTACACCCTGCTCACCGTGCCTGGCCCCATCATCCACACGCAGCGGCAACCGGAGATCGGCCGGGAGCTGGCGGCAGTCGCCCTGATGTCGCAGGGCCCTATCGTGATGGTGGGGACCATGGCCAATGCGCCGTCGGACCTCCGTGCCCTGATCGCCGCCATGAAGCAGCATCCCGACCGCTGGAGCTTCGCCAGTTCCGGCACGGGCACCGGCCAGCACCTTGCCGGTGAACTCTTCAACACGATGGCAGGCACCGCAATGGTCCATGTTCCCTACAAAGGCGGTGGCCAGGCCGTCACCGACATCGTCGGCGGCCAGGTGACCCTGGGCATGCTCGGGGTGACTCCGGTGCTGTCCCAGATCAAGGCGGGGCAGCTGAAGGCCTATGCCGTGACCACCCGGTTCCGTATTCCCAGCCTGCCCGACGTGCCCACGATGGAAGAAGCGGGCCTCAAAGGCTACGACGCCACCCAGTTCTTCGTGGCTGCCGCACCCAGGGGCATCGATCCTGCCATCGTGGCGAAGCTCAACGCGACCATCGCCGAGGCCCTTCAGAATCCTGAAGTGAAACTCGCGCTGGAGGCTTCCGGACAGGTCGGAGGCCATCTGTCGCCTGCTGCGACGCAGGACTTCGTCGTCAACAGCCTTGCGAAGTTCAATGCGCTGGTCCATACCGCGAAGATCCCACTGAACTGAGCACGGAGAAAGCGCATATGTCCCAGGAGAAGCGTCCCAACCTCATCTTCATCCTTGCCGACGACCTGGGCTATGCGGACCTGGGATGCACCGGAGCCCGGGATGCCGAGGGGCGGCCGGCAGATATCACCCCCCATCTCGACAGGATCGCGTCAGGCGGTGTGCGCTTCACGAGAGGCTATTCGAACTCCTCCGTTTGCTCCCCCACGCGATTCGCGCTGGCGACAGGCCGCTGGCAGTACCGGCTGCGCGGAGGGGCAGAGGAGCCCATTCCCACCGTCTCGCAGGACAAGGTCCTGGGCCTGCCTCCGGAGCACCCGACGCTGCCTTCTCTGCTGCGGGACACGGGCTACACCACGGCGCTGATAGGGAAGTGGCATCTCGGCTATCCACCCCATTTCTCGCCCCGCCTCTCGGGGTACCAGCACTTCTATGGCTTCCACGCGGGTGGCAACGACTATTTTGCCCACTGCAATCCCAAAGGGCAGCCCGACCTCTGGGAAAACGAAACCGAGATCAGGGAGGAAGGCTATCTCACGGACATCCTGAGCCAGCGGGCCGTCGCATTCATCGAACAGCAACCCGCCGATCGTCCATTCCTGCTCAGCCTGCACTACAGCGCGCCCCACTGGCCCTGGCTGACCCGGGACGACGCAGCCGAGTCCCGGCGGATCGCGGGTGTCGGCAAGCACCTGGACGGTGGCTCCATCGAGACCTACCAGCGGATGATCCACCACATGGACGAAGGCATCGGGTGGGTGATGGAGGCACTCCAGCGGCGCGGCATGGACGAGAACACCCTGGTGGTATTCACCAGCGACAACGGCGGCGAACGGTTTTCCAACAACTGGCCGCTGGTCGGGCAGAAGATGGATCTCCTCGAGGGCGGCATCAGGGTTCCGCTCATCGCCAGATGGCCCGCGCGGATGCCGGCGGGGAGTGTGAGCGACATTCCCAACATGACCATGGACTGGACAGCCACCCTGCTGGATGCGGCCGGCGCCCGCTGCCACGACGACTATCCCCTGGACGGGGTCAGCCTGTTACCGGCACTGTGCGACGGAGAGCCCGCAAAGACACGGGACCTGTTCTGGCGCATGACCCACCTGCGGCAGAAGGCGGTGGTGCGGGGGGACTGGAAGTATCTGCAGGTCGAAGAGAACGAGTACCTCTTCAACCTCGGGGAAGACGTTCGAGAACGTGCCAACCTGCGTTCCCGGTATCCGGACATCTTCCAGGAGCTCAAGACTTCCTGGGAGCGATGGAACGACTCCCTGCCCCCCATTCCGGAAGATGCCCGCGCCTACCTGGTCTTCACCGAAAAAGATCTGCCGCGGGCCAGTTTCTAGTCCTGCACGGACCAGAAAAGCAAAAGGCGTATCGCAGCCCGACTCTCAGAACCGATAACTCACCCCCGCCGTCACCACCAGCGGATCCAGCCGCACCTTCGCATGCGCCGGCGCCCCGCCCAGCGCGGGCAGCGTGCCGGTCGCCGTGGTCTTCAGCCAGATCTTCTTCGCATCGACGAAGAAGCTCCAGCGCCGGTCGATCGGCACTTCGAAGCCGGCCTGCAGCACCGGGCCCACGCCGTTCCTGACGTGAAGGTTCGACACGAAGCCATCGCGCGACTCCAGCACCAGGGTGTAGTTGATGCCCGCGCCGATGTAGGGGCGCACGGGGCCGTCTTCCCACAGGTGGCGGCGCACGGAGAGCACGGCGGGGCCGTATTTCACCTTGCCGAGCGTGCCCGCGCTGCTCAGGGTGCCGGTGCCCTTGAGGGCGGTGGTGGGCGGCAGGCCCAGGGCGATTTCGGCGCTCCAGCCGGGGTGGAAGTCGTAGATGGCGCCGAAGCCGAGGCTGTTGTTGGAATCCGCTTCGGCATTTGCGCCGGGCACGAGCTGGCCGCCGGCACGCACTTCGGCCGAGGTGCTGAAGCCGATGTGCGCAGCACCGGCGTAGATGCGCCAGGGGGATGGCGCGGACAGGTCCGCCGATGGCGTTCGCGCTGTGGCCTGTGTGGTTTGTTGTGGCTGCGTCGGTGCCTGGGCCTGGGCGGGCTGCGCAGCGATGAGGCAGCCGACGGCGGCTGCGAAGGCAGCGGCGGCGTGCGTGTGGCGTGCGATGGCTTGCATGGTGTCGTCTCCTGAATGGATGTCCGTGTGCCGGCCTTGCAGATCAATCCCGCCCGGCGCGCTCGATGCCGCGCGCGAAGCCTTCCGGGTCGGTGAACAGCGCCTCGTGGCTGCCGCTGGCCTCCACGTAGCGGAACAGGCCGAGCCGCTCCGACAGGCGCGGATGCCAGGGCAGGCTGTGGGGCAGCGCGGTGTCCTCACGGCAGTTCAGGTACGACTTGCCCAGCGCCAGCGCCGCAGTGGGTTGCGACAGGGTGATGGGGTCGGTCAGGCAGCGCAGCGGCTGCGGGTGCAGCAGCGCATAGGTGGTGCGCGCCAGGTCCGCATCGGCGTCGTTGATGAAGGATTCGCGCCAGACCTCGAACGGCAGTTGCACCCCGCCGCCGCTGGCGGCCGCGATGCCTTCGAACATCGCGCGGTAGTAAGGTGGCGCCATGTCGGCCAGGGATTCGCCGGGCAGCGGCACGAAGGCGTTCACGTACACCAGCCGCCGGATGCGTTCGGGCACGCGGTCGGCCGCGCCCGAGAGCAGCATGCCGCCATAGCTGTGGCCGACCAGGCGCACGTCCTTCAGGTCGTTCGATTCCAGGAACTGCACCAGCCCGTCGATCGCGTCCTGCAGGCCCAGCGGGGCCGTGCCGTCGCCGGGGCGGTTGCCCGGCAGCGTGGGGCAGTGCACGGTGTGGCCGCGCGCGCGCAGGTATTTCGCCGTCGCCGCCAGGGTTTCGCCCGTGTGCCAGGCGCCGTGGACCAGTACGTAGGTGTCCGCCATGTCGTTGTCTCCTTGTGTGGTGGGGAGACCCATGGTGGCCCGGCAGCAGGGCCGCGGATGGCCGCTGCGTGCCAGGCCGGCGGACGCAAGGTGCCAGGCGGCTACCGGATGTCGTTGTACACCGTGGCCCGGGACACGCCCAGGTGCTGGGCCACCGTGTCCATGGAGCGCTTGATCTCCAGGAAGCCTTCGCCCTTGAGCGTCTGCAGCAGTTCGCGCCGCTGCTCGGTGCGCAGCGCGCGGGGCGTGGTGGCGAGCGTCATCGCGAAGCGGTCGATGCGGTCGCGCAGCGCGTCGGCGTTGCCCGTGTCCAGCGACTCCTTGCGGCCGTCTTCGCCGATGGCGGAGAACTGCTCGATCATGGTGGCGATCCCGCGGAAGACGGTCATGTCCACGTTCAGGCACAGCGCGGCGAAGTAGTGCCCTTCGGAATCCTTGATGCCGATCGAGGTGCTCTTGGCGCGGCGGCCGTCGGCGAACTGGTTGGCGTAGTTGGCCAGCACCTGGGGGTACTGGTCGTCCGCGATGCGGGCCAGGCCCAGTTCCGTCGCGGGATCACCGACCTTCCGGCCGGACAGGTTGTTGTGGATGGCGAGGATCGCGTGCCGGGGCGACCGCAGGTCGTGCAGCACGACCTCGGTGAACGGCGCGAACGTCTCTCCCAGCGCGGAGGCGATGTGCTGGACCTGTTCGAGGATGGCCTGCTGCTCCGCGGTGTGCGCCTTCTTCTTCATCTGGACATTTTATCCAGCATTGGTCAGTTGATCGGGAGTCCAAACATATTGTCTAATTCTGGATTTATCATCCACATCCGATTGCAGGAGAACCGAGACATGACGACTTCGCTCTACATCGACCCGGCCAGCGGCCGGACCTACCCCCTGGACGTGCCGCGGTGGTGCTCCGACGACCGCAAGCCGCTGCTGATCACGCCGCAGCCCGGCATGTCGCGCGACGACATCGACCGCACCTGCCGCTCCCAGTGGCGGTACCGGGCATCGCTGCCGCTGGACGTCGCGCGCCCGATCTCCATGGGCGAGGGCTGCACGCCCCTCGTGCAGAAGGAATGGGGTGCCCACCGGCCACATTTCAAGCTCGAATGGTTCCACCCGACCAGCAGCTTCAAGGACCGCGGCACCACGGTGATGCTCTCCGTGCTGCGCCAGCAGGGCGTCGATGCGGTGCTGGAGGACAGCTCGGGCAACGGCGGTGCGTCGGTGTCCGCGTACGGTGCCGCGGGCGGCATGCGGGTGAAGATCCTCGCGCCGGCCTATGCCTCGAAGCCGAAGATCGCGCAAATGCGTGCCTACGGGGCGGAAGTGCAATTGGTGGAGGGGCCGCGCCAGGCCTGCGAGGACGAGGCGGTGCGGCAATCGGCCCACATCTTCTATTCGAGCCACAACTGGCAGCCCTTCTTCCTCGAAGGCACGAAGGCGATCGGCTACGAAATCTGGGAAGACCTGAACTTCCGCGCGCCGGACAACATCGTCATGCCCGCCGGCGCCGGCAGCAACGTGCTGGGGTGCTTCATGGCGTTCTCGGAACTGCTGCGCGCGGGCCAGATCGCGAAGATGCCGCGCCTGTACGTCTGCCAGCCGCTGAACTGCTCGCCGATCGACGCGAGCTTCCAGGCGGGCGTGACGACGCCGGTGGCGCGCGAAGTGCGCAAGACGGTGGCCGAGGGAACGGCGATTGCGCACCCCCTGCGGCTGCGGGAGCTCGTCTCGGCGGTGCAGGCCACCGGCGGCGCCACCGTGGCGCTGCAGGAGCAGGCCATCGTCGATGCGCTCGGGAAGGCGGCGCGCACGGGCCTGCTGCCCGAACTCACGTCTGCCACGGCGATCGCCGGGCTCGACCACCTGATCCAGGCCGGCACGGTCCGCGAGAGCGAGGAGACGGTGGTGATCCTGACGGCCACCGGCATCAAGAATGCCGATGCCATCGCGGAGATGTTCGCATGACGGCCTCCACCACACGGGATGCGCGGCTGCTCCTGCTCACGAAGGACCACGTGGAACAGCTGCTGCAGCCGGAGGGCGTGCTGGCCGCCGTGCGCGAGGCCTTCGTCCTGCACAGCGAGCGGGCCGGCCGGGTGTTCCCGGTGGTGCGCGAGCGCCTGGAGACGGGCGGCATCTTCGGCATCAAGTCCGGCGACGTGCCCTCGCAGGGGCTGCTCGGCTTCAAGGCGGCGGGGTTCTGGCCTTCCAACCGTGCGCTCGGTGGCGAGCCGCACCAGGCCACGATCCTGTTGATCGACCCCGCCACCGGCCGGCCCACCTGCCTGATCGACGGCAACGCCATCACCACGGCGCGCACCGGTGCCGCGGGCGGCCACGGCCTGGCGCTGCTGGCGCGCCCGGACAGCCGGCGGCTGTGCCTGTTCGGGACGGGCGTGCAGGCCGGCGTGCAGCTCACCTACGCCCTGCGGTTGCTGCCGCAGTTGCGGGACGTGCGGTACGTGACGGCCGACGGCCGGCCCGACCCGGCGTTCGAGCAGCGGTTCGCGAGGCAATGCCTGCTGCGCCATTCGACCGACCGCAACGCGGACGTGGCCGCCAGCGACGTGGTGATCACCGCGACGCCGGGCGGCGGCCCGCTCTTCGACCTGGACGCCGTGCGCCCCGGCACGCACCTGAACTGCGTGGGCGCCGACACCCGTGGCAAGCGCGAAGCGCCGCAAGGCCTGCTGGACAAGGCCCGGATCTACGTCGATGACGAGGCCCAGGCCCGCCAGATCGGCGAGATGCAATGGGCCCCCGGGACCGCATGCACGGAAATCGGCGATGTGATGCGGGGTAGCGCCTCCGTGGACCGGCAGCCCGAAGACATCACGCTGTTCGACATGACGGGCCTGGCCCTGCAGGACCTGACCGTGGCCCGGCTGGTGCAGCAGCAGGCGGACGCCGCCGGGCTCGGGCTGCCGGTGGCCTGGCCCTGGTGACGTTCACGCCCCGCAATGGCATCGCCTCTTCCATTCACGCAGCCCGGGCGCGCTCCTGCGCGGGCGTCCTGCCGCACCACTGCCGGCAGGCGCGCGCGAAGTGCGACGGGTCCAGGAAGCCCGCGCGCCGTCCGATCTCGGCCACCGTCAAATGCCGGTGCGAGGGTGCGTGCAGCATGCGCTGCGCCACGGCCATGCGCTCGCGCATGAGCAGCACCGCGAAGGTGGTGCCACCCGACGACAGCGCGCGGTGCAGCGTGCGCAGCGACACGCCGACATCATCGGCCACATGGGCGGCGGTGAGCCCGGGCTCGCAGCAGCGCTCGCGCACGCACTGTTCGATGCGCGGCAGCAGGCCCGTGCGCGGCGGCGCCTCGGGCACGGGGCCGCAGGCCAGGGACAGCAGGCCGCCCAGGTGCTCGGCCTGCAGCGCGGCCAGCCGTTCCGGCCGCTCGGCGCACAGCTGGCCCACGTAGGCGCTCAGCACCCTCCCCCAGCCCGTGGCGCCGTCCACGCGGCGGCCCAGCCAGCGGTCGGCGGCGGGCAGCCAGGTGTCCAGCCAGCCGATCGGGATCTGGATGGAGGCGGTGTCCACCGCCTCCGGAAACTCCAGCAGGTAGCGGCGCCGCGAGTCGATCAGCGCCAGGTCGCCCGGCAGCAGGCGCGCGGCGCCGGCATCGTCCTGCGCGACATGGCAGGGCGCGGACTCCTTGCAGAGCAGGTAGTAGAAGTTGTCGCCCGCGCCGCGGCGGATGGCCTGCTGCGTGCGGCGCACGCGCTGCGCCCCGCCGCTCACGCGGTTGACGCGCAGCCCCCCGCAGGGCACGGAGGTGAGCGTGGCGGAGAACGCGTCGCGCTGGCCGGGCTGCACCTCCATGTCGAGGAAACAGTCGCAGACGGCGCCGACCCAATAGTCGGCCCGCTGCGCGGGGGGAACGGAATCGGTGGTCCAGGTGCGAAGGCCGTCGTCCATGGGCTGCCTTTCTTGGGTGCTTGTCTCCAGCCGCGATGCCATGCCGGCCCGGCAGTGGGCGGGCCCGGACAATCCCTGTCAGGCGCCCCGCCGCACGCGCCCGAGCAGCACCACGGCCACGGCCGCCAGTACCGCCGGCACGGCGGCCACGAGGATGATGGACGACGGCGTCCATGCCGCGGCCAGCAGCGCGCCGCCGGCCAGCGGGCCGACGATGGCGCCGATGCGCCCCACGCCCAGCGCCCAGCCCACGCCGGTGGCGCGGATGTGGGTGGGGTAGATGGCGGCGGCCAGCGCGTTGCAGCCGATTTGCGCGCCCACCACGCCGAAGCCCGAGAGCGCGGCGCCCGCCAGCAGGCCCGTGAGGTTCTGCCCGCTGAAGGCGATGAGGCCGATGAACGCAGCCGAGGCCGCATAGGCGGCCCCCAGCACCGTATAGGCACTGAACCGGTCGATGAGCCGGCCCAGCGCGAGCGCGCCCACCACGCCGCCCAGGTTGAGCATGGCGGTGGAGAGAATGGCTTTTTCCAGCGGCAGGCCGGCGCTCTTGAGCAGCGTGGGCAGCCAGTTGACCAGGAAGTACATGACCAGCAGGTTCATGAAGAAGGCCAGCCACAGCAGCACGGTGGTGGGCAGGCGGCCGTGGCGGAACAGCTCGAACACCGAGAAACCGCCCTGCACGCCCGCGGCCTCGCCTCGCAGCCCGGCCATCACCGTGGCAGGGTCCTCGCCCGGGTAGGCGCTCTGCACGATCGGCTCGTAGCGCGCGGGCGCGGCACCGCTGGCGGCCAGGTAGCGCAGCGATTCGGGCAGCAGCGCGGCCAGCACCGGCAGGAGCAGCAGCGGCAGCACGCCGCCCAGCACGAAGACCGAGTGCCAGTCGAAATGCGCGATGAGCCAGCTGGAGACCAGCCCGCCCAGCGTGGAGCCCAGCGGGAATCCGCAGAACATCACCGTGACCAGCGTGGCGCGCAGGCGCTGCGGCGCGTATTCGCTGGTCAGCGCGATGATGTTGGGCATGGCGGCGCCCAGGCCCACGCCGGTGATGAAGCGGTAGGCCAGCAGCTCGTTCATGCTGGTGGCCCAGGCGGTGAGCAGCGCGAACAGGCCGAAGATGCAGGTGGACAGCAGGATCACCTTCTTGCGGCCCCAGCGGTCCGCCGCCGGGCTGAGCAGGAAGGCGCCGGCCATGAGGCCGAACAGGCCCGCTGCGAAGATCGGGCCGAACTCGGAGGCCTTGAGGCCCCAGTCTTCCGCGATGCGCGGCGCCACGTAGGCGATGGACTGGGTGTCGAAGCCATCGAGCATGGCGACGATGGCGCACAGCAGCGTCACGCGCAGCTGCAGCGGCCCGAAGGCGGCGCGGTCTGCCGCCGGGATGCCGGCGGCCATGGATGGGGTCATTTTGTCTCGCTCCGTTCTTGTGGATGGAAGCCCGGCCTGTGGCCTGGGCCCGTGGGGTGGCGGCCTGTCAACTCATGGCTGGTAATCCGGCTGCGCCTGCGGCCGCGCGGCGATGAAGGCGGGGTGCTGCTCCGCATGCGCGTGCACGGCCATCACGCGCGCATGGGGCGCGAGGTCGCAGCCCGCGCGCAGGGCATTCGCCACCTGCGGCACCAGGCACACATCGGCCAGCGTGGGCGCGTCGCCGAAGCACCAGGGGCCTGTGCCGCCATGCCGCACCAGCAACTGCTCCACGGCAGCGAAGCCCTCCGCCGCCCAGTGGGCGTACCAGGCGTCCTTCTGCGCCGCGCTCAAGCCCAGCGGGCCCTGGAGGTATTTCAGGATGCGCAGGTTGTTCACCGGGTGCATGTCGCAGGCGACGACATTCGCCAGCTCCAGCACGCGGGCGCGCAGGTGGGGCTCCAGCGGGATCAGCCGCGGCTCGGGATGGCGCTGGTCCAGGTAGTCCAGGATGGCCATGGACTGTCCCAGGGTGAAGTCGCCGTCCACCAGCGTGGGCACCACGCGCGCAGCGTTCAGTTCGGCATAGCCCGGCGCGCGGTGCTCGCCGGTGCGGATGTTCACGCCGTGGTAGTCGGCCGGCAGTCCCTTGAGCGCCAGGGCGATGCGCACCCGGTACGAGGTGGAGCTGTTGAAGAAACTGTAGAGCTGCATGGTGTCGCCGTCGCTTCAGACCACGTCCACCGCCAGTTCGCCCAGGCGCTCCACGCCCACCACCATGCGGTCGCCGCGCACCACCGGGCCCACGCCTTCGGGCGTGCCGGTGTAGATCAGGTCGCCGGGCTCCAGGCGGAAATACGTGGAAAGATCCGCGATGGTCTCGGCCACCGACCAGATCAGGTGCGACACGTCGCTGCGCTGGCGGTCCGCGCCGTTCACGGTGAGCCAGAGGCCGGCCTGCTCGAAGTGGCCGACGTCGCTCGCGCGGTGGATGGGGCCGATGGGCGCGGAGGCATCGAAGGCCTTGCCGATCTCCCAGGGGCGGCCCATCTGGCGCATCTCCATCTGCCGGTCGCGGCGGGTCATGTCCAGGCCCACGGCATAGCCCCAGGCGTGCTCCAGCGCCTTCTCCCGCGGGATGTCGCTGCCGGCCTTGCCGATGGCGACGACCAGTTCCGCTTCGTAATGGAAGTTGTCGGTACGCACCGGATACGGCAGCCGCAGCGTCTCGCCATAGGCCACGGGAATCACCGCATCGGCCGGCTTGCAGAAGAAGAACGGCGGCTCGCGGTCCGGATCGAACCCCATCTCCCGCGCATGGGCCGCGTAATTGCGCCCCACGCAATAGACGCGCCGCACGGCGAAGGCATCCGATGTGCCCACGACAGGCACGGCCACGGTAGGAGGAACAGGAAACACGAAAGCCATGGTGTTTTTTCTTTCGGAGAAATGGATCGTTCAAAGAGGGAAGGCGGGTCACGCTCGTGAGCGGTCCACAGAGCCTCTCTGGCAAGGCGCCGCATCGCAGACAGTGGCAGCGCCACGGCAAGATGCGGCAACGCCGCCAGGGAGGCTCTGTGGACCGCGCCCCGTCACATGCGGTGTTCGCGGTGGAGGTGAAGTGCGTCCTGCACCGGCCGGTCGGAATAGCTGAACAGCACCGCGTCCTGCGTGGCGGCCAGCTGCACCGGCGCCCACGAGGGCGCGACGAAGGTGTCGCGCGGGCCGAACTGGAAGGTGCTGCCGCCGATGCGCGCCGTGCCCTGTCCTTCGACCACGCTGAACACGGTGGCGTCGGTGCCGCGGTAGGTACGCCCCTGGAAGCCCGCGGGCAGAAACTGCAGGAAGGTGGCCATGGTGGGCATGGGCCAGCCGCCGGTGGCGGGGTTCACGTAGCGCAGCTTCACGCCGTCCCAGGCGTCCAGCTCGCCCTGACGGAACAGCTGGTCCAGCGCCTCGCGGCTGCGGTCGTAGGGGTAGCTGAAGATGGGCGAAGCCGGGTCCGCCGCGCGGTGGCGCACCGGGGCCATGTTGTGGCCGAAGGCGGCGAAGCTGTGGCCTTCGGCGCGGTTCACGGGCTGCACGGCCTCGGGATAGTTCTCGGCGAAGCCGGCGTCCAGGTGGCCGATGAGGGGAATGTCCAGGCCGTCCAGCCACACCACGGGCTCGCCCCCCTCGTCCACCGCGGGGTTGCCGTGGTCGTGCCACGTCCACGAGGGGGTGATGATGAAATCGCCCGGGTGCATGGTGGTGCGCTCGCCGTTGACGGCCGTGTAGGCGCCCTTGCCTTCCACGATGAAGCGCAGCGCCGATTGCGTGTGGCGGTGGCTGGGCGCCACCTCGCCGGGCAGGATCAGCTGCAGCCCCGCGTAGAGCGTGGACGTGATGCTGGCGCGGCCCGGCAGGCCCGGGTTCTCCAGGATGAGCACGCGCCGCACGGCCTCCTCGGCGCTGATGACCTCGCCGGCCTGCATGACCAGCGGCCGCACCTCCTCGTAGCGCCAGAAGGCCGGCACGGCCTGCGGGCGCGGCTCGCGCGGCACCAGGCTGTGCAGCGATTCCCACAGGGGCGCCATGCCATGGCGGGCGATGCGGTCGTAATAGGCCTGGCGTCCGGGCGTCCCGGCGCCTTCCGCGGCGGGCCGGGCGAGGGTGTTGGTGTCCATGCGTTGTCTCCTGTATCTGCGGAAATTATTCGGCGCCAGCGATATTCCGTAAAATCATTTATTGGTCTTATTCATAATCTTTTGGATATACCTCGACGCCAAGGACCGCCGCCATGGACTGGACCCACCGCCTGCGGCTGCGCCAGCTGCAGATGCTCCTGAGCCTCGCGCAGACCGGCAACATGAGCCAGTCGGCCCAGCAACTGCATACCGCGCAGCCCGCGCTCTCCAAGTGGCTCAGGGAACTGGAGGACGACCTCGGCATGGTGCTGTTCGAGCGCCATGCGCGCGGCCTGCGCCCCACCCCGCAGGGCGAGGCGCTGATCGCCCATGCCCGCCGCATCGAGGCCCACCTGGACAGCGCCCGCGACGACATGCAGGCCCTGCGCGACGGCGGCAGCGGCCTGGTGGCGGTGGGCACCTCGGGCGCATCCGCCTCCGACGTGGTGCCCATGGCCGTGCTGCGCCTGCTGGAATGGCTGCCGCGCGCGCAGATCCGGCTGGCCGAAAGCACCATGAACGTGCTCATGCAGCAGCTGGCCATGGGCGAGCTGGACGTGGTGGTGGGCCGCTCCGCCCCCGAACTGCACGACACCCACATCCACGCCGAGACGCTCTACATGGAGCCCATCCACCTGGTGGCGCGCCCGCAGCACCCGCTGCTGCAGCGCACGGACGGCCCGATCGACTGGCCCGACCTGATGGCCTGGCGCTGGCTGGTCTGGCCGCGCGGCACGCCCATCCGCAACGCGCTGGAGAACGCGCTCGTCGCCGCCGGCCACGCCCTGCCGCCGGGCAGCGTGGAATCCAACTCCGTCACGCTCAACCTCACCCTGCTGGGCCACAGCGACATGATCGGGCTGGCCTCGCACCGGGCCGCTCTGCGCTTCTCGCACATGGGCGCCCTGCGCGTGCTGCCGGTGCGGCTGGCGGGCTTCGGATCGGTGTCGATGTACTGGCGCGAGAACACCACCGACCGCACGGCGGTGGACAGCATGCTGCGCGCCCTGCGCGAAGTGTCGTCCTCCCCCGTGTCCTGAAGGCGCGTGCATGCCCGGGCGAGTGCGGGCACCATGCGGGTTTCGGCGCACGCCGCCGCATCCCTGTGGAGGAGACAACCATGGCCCAGGCCACCCACGAGGTTTTCAACCAGTTCGCGGAACTCACCGACTACGACCTGCTCGGCACCGATGCCGCCCTGCAGGAGGCACTGCAGCGCGCGGGCGCCGCCCACGCCCTGCCCGCGCTGGGCGACTACGCCCGCCGGCTCGGCAGCGCCGAAACCTGTGCCCTGGCGCAGCTGGCCAACCGCCACACGCCGGAACTGCACCGCTTCGACAGCCGGGGCCGCCGCATCGACCGGGTCGAGTTCCACCCCGCATGGGATGCGCTCATGGC
Organism: Acidovorax sacchari; assembly: GCF_042847045.1. Taxonomy (NCBI): domain Bacteria; kingdom Pseudomonadati; phylum Pseudomonadota; class Betaproteobacteria; order Burkholderiales; family Comamonadaceae; genus Acidovorax; species Acidovorax sacchari. The sequence continues at coordinate 211,414 of NZ_AP035783.1, read as the reverse complement.
CCTCTACCGCGGCGAAGGCCTGGTCTCCATGCCCTTCGACAGCGACCGGCCCGGCCGCTGGTCCGCCTGGGCGGCCGGCTTCTACCTGCACGGGCAGGTGGAGCAGGGCACGCTCTGCCCCGCCACGATGACGCAGGCCGCCATCCCGCTGCTGCGCAAGGAGCCCGCCCTCTGGGCGCAGTTGGGCGACAGGCTCCACAGCCGCGTCCATGACCCGCGCGAGGTGCCCGCGCATGACAAGGCCGGCGTCTGGCTGGGCATGGGCATGACGGAAAAACAGGGCGGCTCCGACGTGCGCGCCAACACCACCGTGGCCACGCCCATCGGTGCGGGCGGGCGCGGCGGCGAATACCAGCTGCGCGGCCACAAGTGGTTCTTCTCCACCCCGCAGAGCGACGCGCACCTCGTGGTGGCGCGCACGGGCGAAGGCGGCCCCTTCGCCTGCTTCTACGTACCGCGCCGCCTGCAGGACGGCACGCTCAACGGCGTGCACGTGCAGCGCCTCAAGGACAAGGTCGGCAACCGCAGCAACGCCAGCGGCGAAGTCGAGTTCGACGACGCCTGGGGCGTGCTCATGGGCGAAGAGGGCCGCGGCATTCCCACCATCATCGAGATGGCCACCCATACCCGCCTCAACTGCGTGGCCGGCAGCGCCGCCATCCTGCGGCAGGCCACCGTGCAGGCCATCGCGTACGCGCGCCGGCGCCACGCCTTCGGCAAGGCCCTGGCCGGGCAGCCCCTGATGCGCACCGTGCTCGCCGACCTGGCGCTGGAGAGCGAGGCCGCGCTCGCCCTGCTGATGCGCCTGGCCGAAGCCTTCGAGCGCGACGACGGCGGCACCGCCAGCCCGGCCGACCACGCCTGGAAGCGCGTGATGACGCCCGCCGCCAAGTTCTGGGTCTGCAAGCGCGGCGTGGAGATGGCGGGCGAGGCGATGGAAGTGTTCGGCGGCAACGGTTACGTGCAGGAGGGCGTGATGGCCCGCCTGTTCCTCGAAGCGCCCGTCAACTCCATCTGGGAGGGGTCGGGCAACGTGATGTGCCTGGACGTGCTGCGGGCACTGGCCCGCGATCCCGAGGCCGCCCGTGCATTGCTGGAAGAGTTCGCGCCCGCCGCGCAGGGTGAGCCGCGCATCGCCGCCGCGCTGCGCGAACTGCAGTCGCTGCTGGCCGGGCCGCCGGAAGCCCTTGAAGCCCTGGGCCGCCTGCTGGTGCAGCGGCTGGTGCTGCTGGCCCAGGCCTGCCTGCTGCGCCGGCATGCGCCCGCCGCCGTGGCGGATGCGTTCATCGCCACGCGGCTGGCCTCGGAACGCGTCGGGAGCGCAGGGCGCGTGGCAGGCGCCCTGGACCTGCGCAGGGCGGACGTAGCGGCAATATTGGCGCGGGTCTTCACCGGCTGATCCGGACGGGGCACAGGGCAGGCCGGCCCTCCGGACAGATGAGAAGGAATAGAATGCGATCGATTCGCATTTGTAATGCCTGCCATGCCTGCGCCCGCCCACTCCCTCCATGCCGAAGCCACCCAGGCCCTGTACCTGCAGCACCACGGCTGGCTGGTGGGCCGCCTGCAACACAAGCTGGGCTGCGCCTGGGATGCGGCGGACCTGGCGCAGACCACCTTCGTGCGCGTGCTCACCGCCACCGGCCAGGGGCTGGACGAAGTGGCCGAGCCCCGAGCCTACCTGACCACCATCGCCCAGCGCCTGCTGGCCAACCACCTGCGGCGCCGGCAGATCGAGCGCGCCTATCTCGATGCGCTGGCCCTGCTGCCCGAACCCGTGGCACCGCCGCCCGACGTGCGCCTGATGGTGCTGGAGACCCTGGTCGCCATCGACCGCCTGCTGGACGGCCTGCCCGCCGTGGCGCGCAAGGCTTTCCTGCTGTGGCGGCTGGAGGAACTGACGCAGGAGCAGATCGCCGCGCAACTGGGACTCTCGCGCACCACCGTGCGCCGGCACCTGGCAGCCGCGGCCGAGCGCTGCTACTTCGGCGATGCAGCGCCCATCCGCTGAGCCCCAGCGCGGCTTGGCGCCTCCGCAACCTGGCATGGATTCCACGGACATCCCTCCCGCCGTCGCTCGCCAGGCCGTGCACTGGCTGTTGGAGCTGCAGCCGGAAGACGACGCGCCCGGGGCCGCACGGCACACGCGCCAGCGATGGCAGGCCTGGCTGGACGCCGACCCGCTGCACGCCCGCGCCTGGCAGCGCATTGCCGAGGTGGATGCCCAGCTGCGCGGCGTGCCGCCCTCCGTCGCCCTGCAGACACTGGCTGCACCCGGCCTGCGGCGCCGCCATGCGGTGCATCTGGCCGTGCTGCTCACCGCCGGGACCGGCGGACTGCTGGCTGCGCGGCAGACGGGCCTGGGCGACCAGGTGTGGCAGCGGCTGGCGGCGGACCTGGCCACTGGCACCGGGGAGCGGCACGAGGCGCGGCTGCCCGACGGCACCTGCGTGTGGCTGAACACCGCCTCGGCCGTGGACGTGCGCTACGCCACCACCGAGCGTCTCATCGTGCTGCGTGCTGGCGAGATCCTGGTGCAGAGCGCTCCCGACAACGCCCCGGATGCCGCCACCGGTACCGTCCGCCCCCTGCGCGTGCGCACCGCCGAAGGGCTGGTGCACGCTGTCGGCACGCGCTTTACCGTGCGCCAGCATGGCGGCCACACCGCTGTCGGCGTGATGCAGGGTGCCGTGGAACTCATGCCTGCCCGGCTGGGCCGGCCGGCCTTGCGCCTGGCGGCGGGTGAGCAGGGCCGTTTCAGCCGCGAGGCGGCCAGCGCCGCAGAGCCCCTGCAGGACGGCGCCAGCGCCTGGGCCGAAGGCATGCTGGTCGCCGACGGCATGCCGCTGGGCGACTTCATCGCCGAGCTGTCGCGCTATCGGCCCGGCGTGCTGCGCTGCGCGCCCGAGACCTCCGGGCTGCGTGTCTCGGGCTCGTACCCGCTGGCCGACACCGACCGGGTACTGGCGGCGCTCACGCTGTCGCTGCCGGTGCAGATCCGCAGCCGCACGCCCTGGTGGGTGACGGTGGAGCTGCGCGGTTAGCCACATTTTCATAGCTTCATCTGCAGGATGGACCGGTCCATCTGCGCACTCCGTGCCGATGCGCCACGGAAATGCGGCCATTTCGGCCCGAATGGGTGTCAAGCATTGGGAAGCCCTGCCCGCAGCGGGGCACACGACCTCCCTCCGCTCTATCGCCCGAAAGACCCGCAGCATGTACCGCGCCCATCTCTCAGCCCCTCGCCCCCTGCCCCTCCCCCGCCGCAGCACAGCCACCGCGGCGCACGTGCTGTGCGCCAGCCTGGCGGCAGCCTGCGGCGCGGCCCTGCTGGCACTGCCTTCCCATGCGCAGGCCCAGCCGGCAGCAGCCGAGTCTGCACCGCGCAGCTATGCCATCCCCGCCGGCCCGCTGGGTCCGGCGCTCAACCGGCTGGGCCGGGAGTCGGGTGCGCTGATCACCTTCGCACCCGATCTGGTGGCCGGCCTGCGGACGGACGGCGTGCAGGGCGCGCCGACGGTCGCGCATGCCCTGGCCCAACTCCTGGCCGGCACCGGGCTGGAGCCCGTGGCCGGTGCGGGCGGCGCCTACACGCTGCGCCGCCTGCCGGAAGCCTCGCACGCACCGGGCGCCGCCACCTCGGCCCTGCCGGAGGTGCGCGTGACGGCCGCCGCACCGGTGCAGCCCGACCTGCTGCCCGGCGCGTACGCCGGCGGCCAGATCGCCCGCGGCGGGCGGCTGGGCCTCCTGGGCCAGGCGGACGCCATGGATGCGCCTTTCCACATCACCAGCTACACCGCCCAGGCCATCGAGGACCGCCAGGCGACCACGCTGGCCGACGCGCTGGCGGTGGACCCGTCGGTGCGCAGCACGGCGCCCAGCGGCGACGTCGCCGATGCCTTCTTCATCCGCGGCTTCGCCATCGGGGACAACAACATCGGCGAAATCGCCTTCGACGGCCTGTACGGCGTGGCACCCAACTACCGCTTGCTGACCGACTACGCCGAGCGCGTGGAGGTGCTCAAGGGCCCCACGGCCATGGTGTACGGCATGTCGCCCAACAGCGGCGTAGGCGGCGGCATCAACGTGGTGCCCAAGCGCGCCACGCAGGACCTGACCCGCTTGCGCGCCGACTACGGCACCCGCACGCAGGGCGGCGGCCACATCGACGTGGCGCGGCGCTGGGGCGATGCGCGCCAGTTCGGCGTGCGCTTCAACGGCAGCTACCGCGACGGCCGCACGCCCATGGACCATCAACGCCGGGAGTCTTCGCTGGGGGCCCTGGCGCTGGACTACACCACGGAGCGCACCCAGGCCACGCTGGACCTGATCCGCCAGCGCGAGGACGTGGATGCCCCCACGCGCCGGCCGTCCCTGGCCGCGGGCCTGGCCGTGCCCGCCGCGCCGGACGGGCGCCGCAACATCACGCAGCGCTGGGAGTGGTACGAAAGCACTGAGGAATCCGCCCTGCTCAAGGCGCGGCACGAACTCACGGACCGCTGGTCTGTCTTCGCCAGCGCGGGCGCAGCCCGGTCCCAGGTGGACCGGCTCTTCAACACTCCCACCATCACCTCGGCCGCCGGCGATACGCGCGTGACGCCCACGCGGGCCCGGTTCGACGTGGAGCGCGCGGTGATGGAGGCCGGCCTGCGCGGCCGCTTCACCACCGGCGCGGCCAGTCACCAGGCCACGCTGCAGTGGAGCCGGTACGAAGACCGCTACCGCATGGGCTCGGTGTCGGGCACGGCCTATACCTCCAATCTCTATGCGCCGATCGAGCGGCCCGCCCAGGCCGTGGAGGCTCCGGCCACCCGTCCGAAGCGGTCCGCCACTGCGCTGAGCGGCATCGCACTGTCGGACACCCTCGGCCTGTGGGACGAACGGCTGCTGCTCACCCTGGGCATGCGCCACCAGCAGGTGGACTCGGACAGCTTCGATGCCAGCGGCGTGCGCACAGCAACCTACGGCCAGAGCGCCACCACGCCCCTGGCCGGCGTGGTGTTCAAGCCGTGGCAGGGTGTCTCCCTGTATGCCAATTACATCGAGGGCCTCAGCAGGGGCGACACCGCGCCCAGCAACGCCGTGAACGCGGGCGAGGTCTTCGCCCCTTACAAAACCCGCCAGCGGGAGGTGGGCATCAAGATCGATCACGGCAGGCTCATGACCACCGCCAGCCTCTTCCAGATCCGCAAGCCCAGCGGCTTCCTGCAGAACAACGTATTCGCGGTGGACGGCGAACAGCGCAACCGCGGCCTGGAGCTGTCGGCATATGGCGAGCCCGCCGCCGGCTGGCGTCTGTACGGCGGCGCGACCTGGATCGACGCGGAACTCACCCGCACCAGCAGCGCCGCCACGCAAGGCAACATGGCCGTGGGCGTGCCGCGCACGCAGTTCACGCTGAACGCCGAGCACGACCTCGCCCTGGTGCCCGGCCTGACGGCCACGGCAGGGCTCACCCGCACCGGCTCCCAGTACGCCGACCAGGCCAACCTCCAGCGCCTGCCGTCGTGGACGACCGTGGACCTGGGCCTGCGCTACCGACTGCAGGTGGCCGGCCGCAGCACGGTGCTGCGCGCCACGGTACGCAACGCCACGGGCCGCGACTACTGGGCCGGGGCGTCCACCTGGGGCACGCTGCTGGTCGGCGCGCCACGGAGCCTGCAGCTGTCGGCCTCCGTGGATTTCTGAACGGCAGGAATCCGTGGGCGCCGGACCTGCCTGCATGACAATGGCGCCCATGCTCACCCTCCCCGACATCCAGGCCGCCGCCGCCCGCCTCCAGGGCCAGGTGCTCGACACCCCTTGCGTCGAATCGCGCACGCTCTCGCAGATCGTGGGCGCGCAGGTGTTCCTCAAGTTCGAGAACCTGCAGTTCACCGCCTCCTTCAAGGAACGCGGCGCCTGCAACAAGCTGAGCCAGCTTTCGGCGGAGGAGCAGCGGCGCGGCGTGATCGCCATGAGCGCCGGCAACCATGCCCAGGGCGTGGCCTACCACGCGCAGCGCCTGGGCCTCGTGGCCGTGATCGTGATGCCGCGCTTCACGCCCGGCGTGAAGGTGGAGCGCACGCGCGGCTTCGGCGCCGAGGTCGTGCTCCACGGCGACACCCTGGAAGAAGCACGCGCCCATGCCTATGCCCTGGCCGAGGAGCGGGGGCTCACTTTCGTGCATCCCTACGACGACGAGGCCGTCGCCGCGGGCCAGGGCACGGTCGGCCTGGAGATGCTGCAGGCGGTGCCGGACCTGGACTGCCTGGCCATCGCCGTGGGCGGGGGCGGCCTGATCGCCGGCATCGCCACCGCCGCCAAGGCTCTGAAGCCGGACATCGAGATCATCGGCGTGCAGACCTCGCGCTTTCCGGCCATGGTCAATGCGGTCAAGGGCACGCACCACCCGCAGGGCACCTCCACCATCGCCGAAGGGATCGCCGTGGGCACGCCCGGCCAGATCACCCGCGAGGTGATCGCCCGGCTGGTGGACGACCTGCTGCTCGTGGACGAGGGCGATATCGAGCAGGCCGTGCTGATGCTGCTGGAAATCGAGAAGACCCTCGTGGAGGGCGCCGGAGCCGCGGGCCTCGCGGCGCTGCTGCGCCACCCGGAGCGCTTCCGGGGCAAGCGCGTGGGCCTGGTGCTGTGCGGCGGCAACATCGATCCCCTGCTGCTGGCGGCCATCATCGAGCGCGGCATGGTGCGCTCCGGGCGCCTGGCGCGCGTCAAGGTGAGCGCGCGCGACATCCCGGGCGTGCTCGCGCGCATCACCGCCACGGTGGCCGAGGCCGGCGCCAACATCGAGGAAGTCCACCACCAGCGCGCCTTCACCATGCTGGCCGCCCAGAACGTGGAGATCGAACTCGTGCTGCAGACGCGCGGCCGCGAGCATGTGCAGCAGGTGCTCGCCCGCCTCCGCGAAGCGTCCATGGAAGCCGAACTCCTGTGATCCTTTGCCCCTCCGCGTTGTAGGACTGGAGCGGCTTTTGCGGGCAATATCCACAGAGTCACACGGCGTTGCATCACCGCCGCGTCGTTTTCGGCACACTGCAGCCCCATGCAGAAACCCCAACGACGCCATTTCCTCCGCACTCTCGGCCACGGCGCCGCGCTGGCCACCGCTGGCGGCCTGGGCCTGAACTGGACCCAGGCCTTCGCCGCCCTCAAGCCCCTGGGCCAGCCCCAGCCCTTCGATTTCGCGGCGCTCAAGGGCCAGGCCCGCGCCCTGGCTGCCAAGGCCTACGAGCCGCCGAAGGACACCATTCCCCCCTCGGTGTCCAAGCTCGACTGGGACCAGTACCAGTCCATCCAGTTCCGGCCAGACCACGCCCTCTGGGCCGACGAGAAGCTGCGCTTCCAGGCCAAGTTCTTCCACCTGGGCCTGTTCTTCAAGAAGCCGGTGCGCATGTTCGAACTGGCCGACGGCAAGGCCCAGGAACTGGCCTACGACCCCGAGATGTTCGACTACGGCAAGAGCGGCCTCAAGCCCGGTGACCTGCCGCCGGACCTGGGCTTCGCGGGCTTCCGCCTCAATTTCCATACCGACCCGGTGCGCGACGTGGCCGCCTTCCTGGGCGCCAGCTACTTCCGGGCCGTGGGCGGCGAATGGCAGTACGGCCTCTCCGCCCGGGGCCTGGCCATCGATACCGGCATGCAGCGGCCGGAGGAATTCCCGGACTTCACCGCCTTCTACCTGGAGCGCCCCGCGCCGGGCTCCAACACCGTCGTCGTGCTGGCCCTGCTGGACTCGCCCAGCATCTCCGGCGCCTACCGCTTCGCGATCACGCCGGGCGACACACAGGTGATGGAGATCGATGCCGCCCTGTATCCGCGCAAGGCCATCGAGCGGCTGGGCATCGCGCCCTGCACCAGCATGTTCCAGCACGGCGAGAACGACCGCCGCATGGCCAACGACTGGCGCCCCGAGATCCATGACTCCGACGGCCTGCAGATGTGGCGTGGCAACGGCGAATGGGTCTGGCGTCCGCTCACCAATCCGCCGGCGCTGCAGTTCAACGCCTTCGCCGACCAGGGCCCGCGCGGCTTCGGCCTCGTGCAGCGCGACCGCAATTTCGACCACTACCAGGACGACGGCGTCTTCTACGAGCGCCGGCCCTCGCTCTGGGTGGAGCCGAAGTCCGACTGGGGCGCGGGCTCCATCCAGCTGGTGGAGATTCCCACCATCGACGAGACCTTCGACAACATCGTCGCCTTCTGGAACCCCGACCGCAAGCCGCAGCCCGGCGAGGAACTGCTGATCGGCTACCGCCTGTTCTGGGGCGCCCACCCGCCGGCCCAGTCCCCGCTGGCGCGCTGCGTGGCCACCTGGACAGGCCTGGGCGGCGTGGTCGGCCAGCCGCGCAAGTACTTCTCCTGGCGCTTCGCGGTCGATTTCGCCGGGGAGAACCTCGTGGCGCTGGGCCGCGGCGCCAAGGTCGAGCCCGTGATCACCGCCAGCCGCGGCAAGATCGAGATCACCTCCGCACGGCCGCAGGACGCCATCCAGGGCTGGCGCGCCATGTTCGACATCAAGCCCGAGGACGACAGCACCGCGCCCATCACCATCCGCATGTTCCTGCGCGGCGAGAACGGCGCGCCGCTCACCGAGACGTGGCTCTACCAGTGGGTGCCGCCCGCCCCGGCGGACCGCCGGCTCTCCTGACCGGCCACGTGCCGCCCGGCACGGATACTGAGGTTATTACCGAGGAAACCGCGGCCCGGGCGCCGCGGGGCTGTGGCTAGAATGGTCCATCCCATCCGCAACCCCGTTCCGAGGAGAATGCCATGGTCCACGACACCACCACCACACCGCACGCCGGCGAGCAGCATGCCCCCGACGGCGTGGAGGCCGTGGTGCCCTACATGCCCATCGTGCTGCCCATCGCGGGCGGCGTGCTGATGCTGCTGCTGGCGTTCATCGCCATCTACATGGCCTGAAGCCATTCCGGACCGCCCCGCCAGCCGGCCCCGCGCATGCGGGGCTTTTTCTTTTCACTCCTGATCTTCTTCGTTCCAAGGACCCATCCCATGCGAGCCGGCCACGCCCTCGTCCTTTTCTCCGGAGGCCAGGACTCCACCACCTGCCTGGCCTGGGCGCTCGAGCGCTTCGAGCGGGTGGAGACCATCGGCTTCGATTACGGCCAGCGCCACCATGTGGAGCTGGAGGCCCGCACCGCCGTGCTCGCGGCACTGCGCGGCCGCTTCCCCGCCTGGAGCGCGCGCCTCGGCGACGACCACATGGTCGACCTGGCCGTGCTCGGCCAGATCAGCGACACGGCGCTCACCCGCGACACCGCCATCCAGATGACGGAAGCCGGCCTGCCCAACACCTTCGTGCCCGGCCGCAACCTGCTGTTCTTCCAGCTGGCCGCCGCCGTGGGCTACCGGCGCGGCCTGCACACGCTGGTGGGCGGCATGTGCGAGACCGACTTCTCCGGCTATCCGGACTGCCGCGACGACACGCTCAAAGCGCTGCAGGTGGCCCTCTCCCTGGGCATGGGCCAGCGCTTCACCATCGAGACGCCACTCATGTGGATCGACAAGGCCGAGACCTGGGAAATGGCCCGGCAGATCGGCGGCGACGAGCTGGTGGACATCATCGTTCGCCAGTCCCATACCTGCTACCACGGCGTGCGCGACACGCTCCACGCCTGGGGCTACGGCTGCGGCACCTGCCCGGCGTGCCTGCTGCGGCAGGCCGGGCATGCGCAGTGGACTGGACAGGCCGCACAAGGCTGATCCCGGCAGTCCGCCCGGCGGCGGCACCTTTTTTCTCCCCTTTCCGCGTCCCGGCAAGCCACGGCCCGCTCGCAAGGGTTTTCACCCAGCGCGCGCCATTGTTGGCTGGGGGGCGTTCTGCTAGCATCAATTTACTTACCGGCCGGCATGTAAAAAGCAGATCGCTCACGGACCACCGTCGCGCGGCACCGAAGAGAAAGAGGAAGACAAATGCAGGGTTTGATGCAATCCGGGGCGCTGCTGATCTCCACGTTGCTGGAGCATGCGGTACGCCACCATGGCGGGGTGGAAATCGTCTCCCACCTGAACGCGCACGACAGCCTGCGCACGACCTGGGGCGAAGTGGGCCGCCGCGCCCGGCGCCTGGCCGGCGCCCTGCGTGGCCGGGGCTTGCCCCCGGGGGCCCGTGTCGGCACGCTGGCCTGGAACACCCACCGCCACCTGGAGCTGTACTACGCCGTGTCCGGGATGGGCGCCATCCTGCACACGATCAACCCCCGCCTGTTCCCCGAGCAGATCAGCTACATCGTCAACCACGCGGCCGACGAGTACCTGTGCTTCGACCTGGATTTCGCGCCGCTGGTGGCGCGGATCGCCCCCCAGTTGGCCTCGGTGCGGGCCTGCGTGGCGCTGTGCCGGCGCGACCAGTTGCCGGCCATGGACCTGCCCGTGCCGCTGCTGTGCTACGAAGACCTGGTGGATGCGGGCGACGAAGGTTTCACCTGGCCGGCCCTGGACGAGCACACGGCCTCCTCCCTTTGCTACACCTCCGGCACGACGGGCCATCCCAAGGGCGTGCTCTACAGCCACCGCTCCACGGTGCTGCACTCCTGGACCGCCTGCGCCACGGACGGGCTGGGGCTGGGCGCGCGCGACAGCGTGCTGCTGGCCGTGCCGATGTTCCACGTGAACGCCTGGGGCATTCCCTATGCCGCTGCCATGAGCGGCGCCAAGCTCGTCCTGCCGGGGCCCAACCTGGCGGGTGAGCGCATCTTCGCGCTGCTGCGCGACGAGCAGTGCACCCTGTCGCTCGGCGTGCCCACCGTCTGGCTGGGCTTCTTCCAGCACGTCGAGGGCCTCCCCGACGCTGAGCGGGCGCAGCTGCGGCTGCAGCGCGTGGTGGTGGGCGGGTCGGCCGCGCCCCGCGCCATCATCGAGAAGTTCGACCGGCTCTTCGGTGCCTTCGTGATCCAGGCCTGGGGCATGACGGAGACCAGCCCGCTGGCCACCATCGGCAACCTGCTGCCCCGCCACGACGGCCTGCCCGCGCAGGAGCGCCACGCCGTGCAGGCGCGCCAGGGCCGCGCCATCTACGGCGTGGAAATCGCGGTGTTCGACGCCGACGGGCGGCAGCGCGCGCCGGACGACCACACCCCCGGCGACCTCAAGGTGCGCGGGCCCTGGGTGGTATCGGCCTACTACGGCCAGACGTCGGGCTCCGCGCTGGATGCGGACGGCTGGTTCGCCACGGGCGACGTGGCCCTCATCGACGCCGAGGGCTACGTGCAGATCACCGATCGGTCCAAGGACGTGATCAAGTCCGGCGGCGAATGGATCTCCTCCATCGACCTGGAGAACCTGGCCGTGGGACATCCCAAGGTGCAGGAGGCCGCAGTGATCGGCGCCTACCACAGCAAGTGGCAGGAACGCCCCCTGCTGATCGTCGTGCCCAAGGCCGGCGAGACGGTGAGCGGCGCGGAAATCCTCGACTTCATGAAGGACCGCGTGGCCCGCTGGTGGATGCCCGACGACGTGGTGTTCATCGACGAGCTGCCCCACACGGCCACCGGCAAGCTGCAGAAGACCCGGCTGCGCGAACTGTTCCGCGACCACCGCCTGCCCACCGACGCCGGCTGACGCCACGCGGCCCCCGGGCGCTGCAGGCGCCGGCCCGCCACCCGGCCTGCGGACGGCGGGCCCTGGAATGCATCCGTCCGGTCCGAAGACAACGCACCACACCAAGGAGACACACCATGCCCCAGCCACGCTCCCGCCTCGCCCTCGCCGCCCTGTCCCTCGCCTTCGGCGCGGCGGCCCATGCCCAGATCAGTGACGACGTCGTGCGCATCGGCGTCATGGCCGACCAGACCGGCCCCTACTCCGGCAACGGCGGGCCGGGCTCGACGCTGGCCGTGCGCATGGCCGTGGAGGACTTCGGCAGCACCGTGCTCGGCAAGCCGGTGGAGGTGGTCGTGGCCGACGACCAGAACAAGCCCGACGTGGGCCTGAACATCGCCCGCAAGTGGCTGGACACCGAGAAGGTGGACACCATCGTCGGCGGCTCCGCCTCGTCCATCGCGCTGGGCATCTCCAGCCTGATGAAGGAGCGCAAGAAGCCCTACCTGATCGCCGGCACGGTGAGTGCGGAGCTGACCAACAAGTCGTGCTCGCCCATGAACTTCCAGTTCCTCACGGACACCTACGCGCTGCCCAAGGCCGGCGTGCAGAGCCTGTTCAAGCAGGGTATCAAGAGCTTCTTTTTCATCACCGTGGACTACGCCTTCGGCCAGGCCTACCAGGACGATGCCACGCGTTTCATCCAGGCCGCCGGCGGCAAGGTGGTGGGCTCGGTCAAGCACCCGCTGGGCGCCACGGACTTCTCCTCCTACCTGCTGCAGGCCCAGGCCAGCGGTGCGCAGGCCATCGTCATCCTCAACGCGGGCCTGGACCTGTCCAACGCCCTCAAGCAGGCCGCGGAGTACAAGATCACCCGCGGCGGCCAGGTGGTGACCGTGTTCGGCATGACGATCAACAGCGTGGCGGCCATGGGCCTGGACGTGGCCCAGGGCCTGCAGCTGACCCTGCCCTTCTACTGGGACCGCGACGAGTCCTCGCGCGCCTGGTCCAGGCGCTTCATGGCCCGCAACAAGGGTGTGGTGCCCACCTACATCCACGCCGGCGCCTACAGCGCCGCCTGGCACTACCTGCAGGCCGTGAAGGCCGCCGGCACGGACGACGGCGCCCAGGTCGCGGCCAGGATGCGCGAGCTGCCCATCAACGACTTCTTCTCGAAGGACGTGAAGATCCGCGAGGACGGCCAGGCGCTGCGCCCGGTGTACGCCATCCAGGTCAAGAAGCCCGCGGAGTCCAGGGGCCCGAACGACTTCTACACGGTGCGCGGCGAGATCCCGCCCGAGCAGACGTGGCGCCCGCTGTCCGAGAGCAGCTGCGACTACATCAAGAGCGCGGCCAGGTAAGGCACGACGGCCGGCACCTGCGAGAGCCCCCATGGACCTGCGGATCGACATCCTCTCCCCCCGGCGCGACCTGCTCGGCGAATGCCCGCTGTGGGACGTGCGCACGCAGTCGCTCTACTGGATCGACGCCCGGGCCGGCCTGGTGCGCCGGCACACGCCGGCCACGGGCGCCGAGGTGGATTGGCAGCTGCCCGCCCACGCCGGCTCCATCGCGCTGTGCGAGAGCGGCCGGCTGCTGGTGGCGCTGGAGGAGGACTTCCGCTACCTGGACCCGGAGACCGGCGCCCTGGAGCCGCTGGGCGTGCGGGTGGCGCACGCCGCCGACCGGATGCGCCTGAACGACGGTCGCACCGACCGCCGCGGCCGCTTCGTGGTCGGCTCCATGACACTGGGCCGGATGGCGCCCGAGGGCGCGCTGTACCAGCTGCAGGCGCCGGAGACGGCGGATGCCGCGGGCGCGGCGGAGGCCGTGCGCATCCTGGACCGCGGCATCCACGTGGCCAACGGCACGTGCTTCAGCCCGGACGGGCGCTGGCTGTACTTCGCCGACAGCCCCACGCACCAGGTACGCCGCCACTCCTACGACCCGGCCACCGGCATGGCCGGCCCGGCCGAACCGTGGGTGGACACCCGGGCGCTGGGCTCGGTGCCCGACGGCGCCGCCGTGGACGCGGACGGCTGCGTGTGGGTGGCGCTGGTGCAGAACGGCCAGCTCGTGCGCTTCACGCCTGAAGGGCGGCTGGAGCGGCGCATCCAGCTGCCCGTGGACTTCGTGACCTGCCCGTGCTTCGGCGGGCCGCAACTCGACGTGATCTACCTCACCTCCATCCGCGACAGCGGCAACCTGCTGCGCAGCGACCACCCCGACGCCGGCGCGGTCTTCGCCATCCACGGCACCGGCGTGCGCGGGCTCGAGGAAGCCCGCTTCGCCGACCTTCCCCGATCCCCACAGACAAGGACTTCTCCATGACGACCCGACGTTTCGAAGGCAAGGTAGCCCTCATCACCGGCGGCGCCCGCGGCATCGGCCGCGCGATCGCCGAGGCCATGGCGGCCGAAGGCGCCGCCGTCGGCATCCTGGACCGCGCCGAGGACATGGCCCACGAGGCCGCCGAGCAGCTGCAGGCGCGCGGCCTGCGGGCCATGGCCTTCGGCGGCGACGTGGCGCGGCGCTCCAGCTTCACCGAGGCGGTGGGCGCGCTCAAGGAGCACTACGGCCGCCTCGACGTGCTGGTGAACAACGCCATCTGGGTGCGCTACGGCCCCATCGACGCCATCACGCCCGAGATGCTCGACCGCATGGTCGGCACCGGGTTCAACTCCGTGGTCTGGGGCATCCAGGTGGGCGCCGAGGCCATGGACGCGGGCGGGAGCATCGTCAACATCGCGTCGTCAGCCGCTTTCCTGGGCCTGCCCGAGGGCATGCTGTACTGCGGCGTGAAGGCCGGCGTGCTGGGCCTGACACGTTCCGCCGCGGTGGACCTGGGGCCGCGCGGCATCCGCGTCAACGCCATCTGCCCCGGCTCCGTGCTCACCGAGGGCGTGAAGATCAACGTGGACGCCGAGAAGGCGAAGATCCGCATCGCCAAGACGCCGATGAAGCGCCTGGGCGAGGTGGAGGACATCGCCAGGGCCGCCTGCTTCCTGGCCTCCGACGACGCCAGCTTCGTGACCGGGGAATCGCTGCTCGTGGACGGCGGCGTCACCCATGCCTTCCTCTGACGCGCACCGCGGCCGCCACGCCATGGACGACACCTTCATCCTCGAGGCCCGCGGGCTGAGCCGGCAGTTCCGCGGCTTCTACGCCGTGAAGGACGTGGACCTGCGGGTGCGCCGGCATTCGGTCCACGCCCTCATCGGCCCCAACGGCGCGGGCAAGACGACCTGCTTCAACCTGCTCACCACCTTCCTGCGGCCGTCGTCCGGCACGGTGGTGTTCAACGGCCGGGACATCTCCCGCAGCGACCCGGCCTCGGTGGCCATGGCCGGGCTGGTGCGCTCGTTCCAGATCTCGGCCGTGTTCGGGCAGATGACGGCGCTGGAGAACGTGCGCGTGGCACTGCAGAAGCGCCACGGCGGCACCTTCGCCTTCTGGCGCAACGCCAGGGTGCTGCGCACGCTGGACGCCCGGGCGCTGGAACTGCTGGAGCGCGTGGGCCTGGGGCGCTGGCGCGACACCCCGGCCGGCGAGTTGCCCTACGGGCGCAAGCGCGCCCTGGAGCTGGCCACCACCATCGCCATGGAGCCCGAGATGATCCTGCTGGACGAGCCCATGGCCGGCCTGGGGCACGAGGACATCGGCCCCGTGGTGGAACTGATCCGCGAGGCGGCCCGCGGGCGGACGGTGCTCATGGTGGAGCACAACATGAAAGTCATCGCCGAGCTGTGCGACCGCGTGACCGTGCTGCAGGCCGGCCAGGTGCTGGCGGAGGGAAGCTACGACGAGGTCTCGCGCGACCCGCGCGTCATCGAAGCCTATGTGGGAGGGGCGCATGACTGACACAGACCATGCACGGACCATCCTGCGGGTACGCGGCCTGCGCGGCTGGTACGGAGAGACCCGGGCACTGCACCAGATTGACCTCGACGTGAACGAAGGCGAAGTGGTGTGCCTGCTGGGCCGCAACGGTGCCGGCAAGACGACCACGCTGCGCGCCATCATGGGTCTGCTGGCCCGGCGTGAAGGCCACATCACCTTGCGCGGAAGCCCGACCGAAGGACTTCCGCCCGAGGCCATCGCCCGCCTGGGAATGGCCTACTGCCCGGAAGAACGCGGGATCTTCGCCAGCCTTTCGACAGAAGAGAACCTGCTGCTGCCGCCGGTGCTGCTGCCCGGCGGACTGAGCGTGCAGGAGATCTACACGCTGTTCCCCAACCTGCAGCAGCGCCGGCACAGCCCGGGCACGCGGCTGTCGGGCGGCGAGCAGCAGATGCTGGCCATCGCACGCATCCTGCGCACGGGCGCCAAGCTGCTGCTGCTCGACGAGCCCACCGAGGGGCTGGCCCCCGTGATCGTGGAGCGCATCGGCCAGACCATCCGCATGCTGCGCGAGCGCGGCTTCACGGTGCTGCTGGTGGAGCAGAACTTCCGTTTCGCCTCGTCGCTGGCCGACCGCTTCTACGTGATCGAGGAGGGCGAGGTGGCTGCCCATTTC
The DNA here is from genome assembly GCF_042847045.1 of Acidovorax sacchari. Taxonomy (NCBI): domain Bacteria; kingdom Pseudomonadati; phylum Pseudomonadota; class Betaproteobacteria; order Burkholderiales; family Comamonadaceae; genus Acidovorax; species Acidovorax sacchari. The sequence continues at coordinate 195,336 of NZ_AP035783.1, read as the reverse complement.
CGCCAGGACGAGCTGGGCACGCAGCGCCCGCGCATCGAATCGCTGCTGGGCCTGTGAGCCCGGCTGCTTCTTCACTACCAACAGGACGGGCCAGACGATGGACGGGCTATTCGGAATTCCCTGGGCGGCATGGATCGGGCAGATCCTCGTGGGGCTGATCAACGGCGCCTTCTATGCCTTGATGAGCCTGGGGCTGTCGATCATCTTCGGGCTGCTGCACGTGGTCAACTTCGCCCACGGCGCCCAGTACATGCTGGGAGCCTTCGTGGCCTGGGGGCTGCTGGAGTACCTGGGCCTGGGCTACTGGCCGGCGCTCCTCATCGCGCCGCTGGTGGTGGCCGCCTTCGGCATCGCCTTCGAGCGGCTGATGCTGCGGCGCCTCTACGCGCTGGACCACGTCTATGCGCTGCTGCTGACCTTCGGCGTGGCGCTGCTCATGGAAGGCGCATTCCGGCTGCAGTTCGGCGTGAGCGGCCAGCCCTATCCCAACCCGTTGTCGGGCGGCATCGACGTGGGCGTGACCTTCCTGCCGCTGTACCGGGTGTGGGCGATCGTCGCCGCGCTGGCGGTCTGCCTGGGCACCTGGTTCTTCATCGAGAAGACCAAGCTCGGCGCCTACCTGCGCGCGGCCAACGAGAACGCGCCCCTGGTGCGCACCTTCGGCATCAACGTGCCGCGCATGCTCATGCTCACCTACGGGCTGGGCGTCGGCCTGGCGGGCCTGAGCGGCGTGATGGCCGCGCCCATCTACCAGGTGAGCCCGCTGATGGGGTCGAACCTGATCATCGTCGTCTTCGCCGTCGTGGTGATCGGCGGCATGGGATCCATCCTGGGCTCCATCGTCACGGGCTTCGCTCTGGGCGCCATCGAGGGGCTCACCAAGCTCGTCTATCCCGACGGCGCGGGGGTGGTCATCTTCGTCGTGATGATCCTCGTGCTCGCCGTCCGTCCCCATGGCCTCTTCGGCCGTGCCCACTGAGGAACCGAACCGCCATGGAATTGCTCAGCCGACGCACCTCCACCGCACTGCTGCTGGCCGCCGGCGCCTGCCTGGCCGCGGCCCCCTTCGTGGTCTACCCCATGTTCCTGATGAAGCTGATGTGCTTCGCGCTGCTGGCCGCATCGGTGAACCTGCTGGTCGGCTACGTGGGCCTGCTGTCCTTCGGGCACGCCATGTTCTACGGCACCGCCGGCTACCTCACGGCCCATGCGGTCAAGGTCTGGGGCTGGGAAGGCCTCTCCGGCATCGCCTTCGGGGCCGCCGCGGCCGGGCTGCTGGGCCTGCTCACGGGCCTGCTGGCCATCCGCCGCCAGGGCATCTATTTCTCGATGATCACGCTGGCCTTCGCCCAGCTGGTGTACTTCATGGCGCTGCGCCTGCCGTTCACGGGCGGCGAGGACGGCATCCAGAACATCCCCCGGCCCACCGTGCTGGGCCTGTTCTCGCTGGAGAACACGCTGGTGATGTACTACTTCGTCACCGTGATGATCGCCGCCGGCTTCTGGCTCATCTACCGGCTGGTGCACTCGCCGTTCGGACAGGTGCTGCGTGCCATCCGTGACAACGAGCCCCGAGCCGGGAGCCTGGGCTACCGCGTCAACCGGTACAAGCTGCTGGCCTTCGTGCTGTCGGCCACCATCGCCGGCTTCGCGGGCTCGCTGAAGGCGCTGGTCTTCCAGCTCGCCACGCTCACCGACGTGCACTGGGCGACCTCCGGCGAGGCGCTGCTCATCTGCATCGTCGGCGGCATGCAGACCCTGCTGGGCCCGGTGGTGGGCGCCATGGTGATCGTGACCATGGAGAACTACCTGGCCTCGTTCGCCGAGTGGGTGCTGATCCTGCAGGGCGTGGTGTTCGTCATCGTGGTCATGCTGTTCCGCAAGGGCATCGTCGGCCAGTTCCAGTCGTATCTCGCCAGCCGCCGCCAGCGCGGCGCGGCGCCACTGTAGGAGAGCCGCCATGCCCGCCCATGCCCTTCCCCCCGCCTGCCCCGCCACCCCCGGCCTGCTGGCCGGCCGCCTGGCCCTCGTCACCGGAGCGGCCAGCGGCATCGGCCAGGCCGTGGCCGTGGCCTTCGCCCGGGCCGGCGCCCGCGTGGTCGTGACCGACCTGCAGGCCGAGCGCTGCGCGGACACGCTGCGCGCCGTACACGCCGCCGGCGCCGAAGGCTGGGCCCATGCGCTGGACGTCTCGGACGCCGGGGCCTGCCGCGACCTGGCCGCCGAAGTGGAGCGGACCGCCGGCGACGTGGACACGCTGGTGAACAACGCCGGCGTGCTCATCCGCGAGGGCATCGACAGCCCCCGCGCCGCCGAGAACCTGCGCCGCACGATGGACGTGAACCTGTTCGGCGTGTTCCACACCGTGCATGCCTGGCTGCCCGCGCTGCGGCGCACGCGCGGCTGCATCATCAACGTGGCCTCGGGCGCGGCCTTCATCGCGCAGGGCAATGCCCTGGGCTATTCGCCGTCGAAGGCGGCCGTGCGGATGTTCACCCAGACCCTCGCCCTCGACCTCGCGCCCGACGGCATCCGCGTCAACGCGCTGGCGCCCGGCGTGATCGAGACCCCCATGACGGAGGCCACGCGCGCCAACCCCGAGCGGCTCGAACGCTTCATGCAGCGCATTCCCGCCGGCCGCCTGGGCCAGCCGCACGAGCTGGCCGGGCCGGCGGTGTTCCTGGCCTCGGACCTGGCGAGCTTCGTCAACGGCGCGACGCTGCCCGTGGACGGCGGCACGCTGGCCGTCTGAACACATGCGGTCCGGGCCGCAGCGCCAGCGGAAATCACGGATGTGATGTTGACGCCCCGCCCACCGCGTTTGCTTGATGCGCCCGCACCGCGAACGCATCATGTTCCGCAAGGCCGGCTGAACGAACCATGCGCCCACGCAGCGCTGGCGGCAGCCCGGCCGGATCTGCAACCATCCGCGGCACCGTGGCGTGCCGCCGTCAGAGGAGACACGAAATGACAGCGCAAAACCAGCAACAGCACGGCACCCCGGGCACCACCCACGCGCCGCAGCGCATCGACGTGGCCATCGTGGGCGCGGGCTTCGGCGGCATGTACGCCGTGTACAAGTTCCGCGAAATGGGGCTGAAGATCCAGGGCTTCGAGGCCGGCGGCGACGTGGGCGGCGTCTGGTACTGGAACCGCTACCCCGGCGCCCGCGTGGACCTGCCCAGCATCGACTACAGCTTTTCCTTCTCGCCCGAGATCGAGCAGGAGTGGACCTGGTCGGAGCAGTTCGCGGCCCAGCCGGAGCTGCTGCGCTACATCAACTTCGTGGCCGACCGGCTCGACCTGCGCCGGCACATCCAGTTCAACACCCGCGTGACCAGCGCCGTTTGGAGCGAGGACCGGCAGCTGTGGACCGTGAAGACCGACCGCGGCGACGTGTACGAGGCCACGTACTGCATCATGGCTACCGGCCCCCTGTCCATTCCCAAGGACCCGGAGATCCCGGGCCTGGACCGCTTCCGCGGCCGGCTGCTGCGCGCCGCCAGGTGGCCGCACGAGCCGGTGCGCTTCGACGGGCTGCGCGTGGGCGTGATCGGCACCGGCTCCACCGGCATCCAGATCGTGCAGGAGGTGGGCAAGGAAGCCGGCGAACTGTTCGTGTTCCAGCGCACGCCGAGCTTCACCATGCCCATGCGCAACGAGACGCTCACGCCCGACTACGTGGCCGAGGTGAAGCGCCACTACGCCGGCATCCGCGAGGCCGCGCGCAACAGCGCCGTGGGCGGCGTGCGCCCGCAGTCGACCCGGGCCTTCTACAGCGTGACGCCGCAGCAGCGCCGCCAGTTGCTGGAGGACGCCTGGAAGAACGGTGGCCTGGCCATGCTCGGCACCTTCTGCGACCTGATGACCAACGCCGAGGCCAACGAGCATGTGGCGGAGTTCGTGCGCGGCAAGATCGGGGAGGTGGTGCACGACCCGGTGACGGCCGAGCAGCTCAAGCCCAAGGGCTACCCGATCTTCGCCCGCCGCCCCTGCCTGGACTCCGGCTACTACGAGACCTTCAACCAGCCCAACGTGCACCTGGTGGACCTGCTGAACGATCCCATCGTGGAGATCACCGAGAAGGGCGTGCGGACCCAGTCCGGCGAGGTGGAGCTGGACATGCTCATCCTGGCCACGGGCTACGACGGGCTCACCGGCGCGCTGCTGGCCTTCGACGTGGTCGGCCGCGGTGGCCGCACGGTCAACGATAAGTGGAAGGACGGCGCGCGCTCCTACCTGGGGCTGATGATGGAAGGCTTCCCCAACCTGTTCATGACCACCGGCCCCAACGGCCCGGCCGCCCTGGCCAACATCATCCGCATCAGCGAGAACGACGTGGACTGGATCGCGGCCGCCATGCAGCACATGGAGCGCCAGGGCCTGGCCACCATCGAGCCGACGGCCCAGGCCGAGCAGGGCTGGATGGACCTCGTGTTCGCGCTGTCGCAGCGCTCGCTGCTGCTCAAGGCCAAGACCTGGTACCTGGGCGCCAACGTGAAGGACAAGCCACAGGGCCTCACCCTGTTCACCGGAGGCTTCGCCAAGTACCGCGAGCACTGCGCGGCCGCCGCGCAGGACGGCTACCGCAGCTTCAGCTTCCAGCGCCCTGGGGCGCAGGCCGGCGCCCCCGGCCGCCCCGCCCCGGTGGCGGCCCCGGAACCGGCGCTCGCCGGCTGAGCCGTGCCCGCCGCCCCGGCCCGCCGCTACACGCCACCGGGGCGCGGGGCGTCCTCCGCGGCACCCCCGCCCGGCGGCTGCGGCTCCAGCTGATGGGCCAGCTGGCGCATCATCGCCGTATAGCGGGCGCGGCGGGGCCGCATGCGCTCGATGGTGCCGCCCATGCCCAGCACCACGAGGCGCTCCTGCACCCGCCAGGGCAGTACCACGCCGATGGTGGCACCGCCCACCAGGGGCAGGTTCTCCAGGTAGAGGGTGCGGCGCAGCCGGGCGTCCGCCACTTCGGCGGCGATGGTCTCCAGCGGCACGCGGTCCTCGGTGCGCGGCACGGCGATGTTGGCGCGGCGCAACAGCTTCTCCACCTCGGCATCGGTGCGGTCCGTGAGCAGCAGCCACCCCACGGCGGAGCGCGTGAGCGGCCGCAGACTGCCTTCGTCGGTATGGAAGCGGATGGCGTGCGTGGACTGGATCACCCGGATGTATTGCACGTAGATGTCGTTGAGCATCGCGATGGACACGGTTTCCCCTGTCGCGCCGTGCAGGTCATGCATGAGGCCGAAGACGCGGCCCTGGCCGAAGAGCGCCTGCGAAATCCAGTCGCCCAGGGCCGCCACGCGCGGTGTGGGGAAATACAGCCGCTCGGCCCGGTCGTAGCGCAGGTAGCCCATCGCCACCAGGTTCTTGAGCAGCACCGTGGTGCTCGACTGCGGATAGCCCAGCGTCTCGCTGAGGTGCTTGAGCGGCAGGGGCGCGCGCACCTGCGCGAAGTGCTCCAGCACCTGCAGGACGCGGGTGGCGGATTTCACCGGGGTGGCCGGCATGCGCAGGCTCCACAGCGATGGCGGTCCGCCGCCGCAGGGTCAGTTGTGTCTTTGCTTCCAGGAGGATCTTGCATGGCTTTCTCTTCACCGACTGTTCTCTCGTCTTCCCACCCCGCCGGCGGGCAGGAAGCCAGCGCATGACGCGCTGCATCGTCACCGGCGCCGCGCGGGGCATCGGCCGCGCCATCGCACTGCGGCTGGCACGCGATGCGGCGGCCTGCGGGGGACACGCCCGCATCGCGCTGCTGGACCAGCACGGGGCCGAGCTCGAACCCGTGGCGACCCTGGTGCGGCAGGCGGGCGGCACGGCGCTCGCGATCGGCGGCGACCTCTGCGATGCCGCCCTGCCGGCCCGTGCCTGTGCCGAGGCCGTGTCCGCGTTCGGCGGGCTGGACGCAGTGGTCTGCAACGCCGGCTTCGCGGCACCCGGCCCGCTGGCCACCTACGGCACGGACACGTGGGACCGCGTCTTCGCCGTCAACACCCGGGCGCCCTTCCTGCTGGCCCAGGCCGCGCGCCCGGCCCTGCAGGCCGCGCGCGGCAGCGTGCTCTTCGTCGCGTCGATCTCCGGCACGCACGCCACGCCGCCGCTGGGGGCCTACAGCGCCAGCAAGGCCGCCACCCTGATGCTGATGCGCCAGATGGCGGCGGAATGGGGTCCGGACGGCATCCGGGTCAATGCCCTCTCGCCCGGGCTGACGCTCACGCCCGGCACCGCGGCCGCGTACCAGGACCCGCAGGCCCGCCGGCAGCGCGAGGCACGGGTACCCCTGCGGCGGCTGGCCGAGGCCGACGACATGGCCGGCGTGGCGGCATTCCTGATCGGGCCGGACGCGGCCTATGTCACCGGCGCGGAGCTGGTGGTGGACGGCGGCCTCTCCCACACCCTCATGGGCTCGCTGCCCATGGGCGGCTGGCAGCGCCCCGCAGCCACCGCCGGCTGATCCCGGCGGCACGGTGCCCGGTGCCCTGCCTGGCCCCGGGCACCACGGTGGCGGCAGGCCCCATCCCCACCAGGCCGGGCCCGCCGCACCCGCGCCTTCAGAAGGAGTGGCGCACGCCCAGGTGCACGGCATCGCTGTTGCCGCTGTCGCCCAGTCCGGCCTGCGAAGTGGCCCCCGTGAGCGCATAGGCGGCCCCGTTGCGGTTCCTGACCTTGCCGTAGTCGGCGTACAGCGTGGTGCGCTTGGACAGGGCATAGAGGTAGGCCACCCCGAACTGCGTGGCGTCCCGGTTCAGGGGCCCGCGATCGTCCACCTTGACGATCTGCGCCAGCACCGTGCTGGCCCCGAAGGGCACCGACACGCCCAGGGATGCGCTGCGATCGTCCTGGCCCGCGTAGTAGCCCACGGTGGGGAAGCCGGCGAGCTGCACGTTGCCGTCGAGCCCCGCATGGACGGCGGGCGTGAGGTCCGTGCCGGGGTTCTTGAACGTGGCGAAGGAGCCGAACAGCTTGAAGCTGCCGAAGTTGTAGGCCAGGCTGGAGTTCAGCCAGCGCACGGTGCTCAGGTCGGTGGGGTGGCGAAGGGTGGTGTAGGCCAGGGCACCGCTGAGCGCATCCGCCGCGTAGAACAGCGCCACCGCCGCCTGGTTGGCGGCCTGGGTGCCGCCGCCGGCCTGCGTGCGCTCGCCGAAGGAATACGACACCTTCCCGATGAAGCCGGAAAGCGACGGCGTCTGGTACCAGACGGTGTTGTTCGCGCGGCCCGTGGCCGGCTGTATGCCCTGCAGGTTGCCCGCGCCGCCCAGGCCGAAGGCATCGCCCACGGCCTGCGCCTCGGAGCTGATGGTCGTGACCGTGCGGCCCAGGCGGACCTCGCCGAAGCCCCCCGTCAGGCTGACCAGCGAGCCCCGGCCGAAGAACTTGGCGCCCGCGCCCTGGTTCTGGCCCGAGGTGCCGGTGTCGGTATTGATGCCGGCCTCCAGCCAGAAGTTGGCACGCAGCCCTCCGCCCAGGTCCTCCGTTCCGCGGAAACCCAGCCGCGAGCCGTTCATGTGACCGCTGTCGAGCTTGGCGATGCGCCCGCCCGGCGCGGAGGCATACGCGATGCTGGTGTCGATGAGGCCGTAGATCGTCACGCTGGAGGCCGCGGACGTCATGCCACCGGCGGGCGTGGTGATCTGCCGCAGCTCTTCCTTCTGGGCCGGCTGCGCTCCGGCCTGGCCGCAGGCCGCGGCCGCCGCCATGGCAACCACCAGCAGGCGCGGCCGCGTGTTCCGAATAATGCCGCGGCGGATATTGCCGGTGATTTTCTCGCCCATTCTTTCAGACATCGATGCCTCCTCAACAGGAATAGAGATCGCCATTTCCACCAAATGGAAAAGCGCATTGCCGGCCCTTGCAATACAGTCAATTACCTGCCGACCGGTCAAAAAATGGTAAGAAAAAAATTAAGCAGCATCAATGGCTTGAAGGAAATTCCAAGGGTATGCACCAATAATCCAAGGGTATTCACGCAGGCGATTTTCATCCGTCATCCACCCGGCTTTTCCCCAGCGCCAAAAGCCCGGTGCTGCACCCGGGCTCCAGGAAGAATCCCCCACCAGCGGGGCAATAACCAATCAGCCGGTCATTTGCGCAGCCAGCGCATACCAGGTATCCACCGGTTTATGGGCCCCCACGGGCATGCGCACGCCGAAGCGCTGGGCGTCGTCCCCGGGCGCCGCGGGCATTTCCCGGATCCAGTCGTAGACCACCGTGCGCCTGGCCACCCGCCACTCGCCGCGGCGCTGCTCGAAGCGGTCGACATAGCGGCCGCACAGAAGCAGGTCCACGGCCTGCCCCTGGGCGTCCTGCCCGGGCTGCAGAGCCTGGAAGTAGCTCTCCACCGCCGCCACGCTGCCACGCAGTTCGATGGAGATGTTGCCCAGCAGGTGGACCATGCGGCCGCTGGCCGGCAGCTTGTCCAGGGCCCAGGCGATAAAGCCTTCCGCACTGCCCTGGAAGGGGCCGTGCCGGTCGGTGGCGTCGGGCCAGTAGGCGCTGCGCAGGGCCTCCTCGTCGCAGCGGTCGATGCCGCGGCTGTAGCGGTACAGGCACTCGCGGATGGCGTCCTTGTCCGCCAGGGCGCGCCCTTGCGACTCCAGGGTCGCGAGCCGGCTTTCAGTGGACGGCATGGCCACCCTCCTGCGTGCCATGCGGCCGCAAGGCGATCACCGCGTCGAGGCAGGCAGCCCCTTCGGTGCGCACGACCAGCGGGTTGATGTCGATGCTCTCGATCTGGTCGGCGTGGGCGAAGGCGAATTCGGACAGCCGGCACAGCGCGTCGGCCAGCGCCGCCTCGTCGTAATGCGGACCCCCGCGCCAGCCGCGCAGCAGCTGCGTGGAGCGCACCCGCTCCAGCAGGGCCCGCGCACGTTCCGGCGTGAGCGGGGCGGAGGCGAAGGCCACGTCCTTGAACAGCTCCACGGCCGTGCCGCCGGAGCCGAACATCACCATGGGCCCGAAGGTCGGGTCGCGGTGGATGCCGGCGATCATCTCGACGCCGCCGCGCAGCATGGGCGCCACCAGCACGCCGTCAAGGCGCGCATCCGGCCGGGCCGCGCGGGCGCGCTGCATCAGCGTGTCGAAGGCCGCGGCCACCGCAGGCCCGTCGGACAGGTGCAGCAGCACACCGCCGACCTCGGTCTTGTGCACGATGTCGGGCGAGACGATCTTCGCCACCACGGGAAAGCCCATGCCCGCGGCCGCCTCTGCCGCCTCCGCGGCGCTGCGGCAGATCCGCTCGGGCAGCACGGGCAGGCCCGCCCCCGCCAGCACGCGCTTGGCACCGTCCTCCGTCGCCACGTCGCCCAGCGGCGCCGACGCCGGGGCCGGCGGGGGAGGCAGGTGCAGCATGCCGCGGCGCTGCTGGATCCGGGCCAGGGCAGCCACGGCCTGCACGGCGCGCGATGGGTCCTCGAACACGGCGATGCCCTCTGCCTGCAGGGCCGCGCTCACCTCCGGGCGCGAAAGCATGACCAGCACCATCAGCCGCTCGGGATGGCGCCGCCGCAGCGCGACCAGTTCGGCCTGCGTGGCCGCGAAGCGCTCCGGCGACAGCCCCACGTGGGCCAGGTAGGCGAACACGCTGCCGTAGCCCGTGTGGTCGAGCATCAGCGCCAAGGTGCGGGGCACGCCCTGCGGCACGGCGGTGACCTGCGCCGTCATGTCCAGCGGGTTGCTCGCCACGGCGAAGGGCAGCAGCTCCAGCGCCGCGGTCCGCGCGGCGTCGGGCAGGGGCGGCAGGTCGAGCCCGCGCTCGCCCGCGTCGTCGGCCATCAGGATGCCGATGCCGCCCGAGCCCGTGACCACGCCGACGTCGGCGTTCGGGGGCAGTCGGCCGGCGGTCGCGTAGAGGTAGGCGATGTCGAGCATCTCCTCGATGGAGCCGGCCCGCCAGGCGCCGCATTCGGCGAACACCGTGTCGTACACCGCATCGTCGCCGGCCAGCGACCCCGTGTGCGTGGACGCCGCGGCCGCGCCCAGCGCGGTGCGGCCGACCTTCATGATGACCACCGGCTTGCCGGCCCGGGCCGCCTTGAGCAGGGCGGCGCGCAGGCACGCGCCATCGCGGCAGGACTCCAGGGCCGCGCAGATCACGCGCGTATCCGCATCGTCCACGAGGTAGTCGATGCACTCGGCCACATCCACATCGGCCTCGTTGCCGGTGGCCACGATTTTGCTGAAGCCCAGCCCGCGCAGGGAGGCAGCGGCGTACGCGGCCGAGCCGAACGCGCCGCTCTGGGTGGCCAGCGCGATGGGGCCGGGGCGCGGCTGCAGGCCGTTGAGCGCCGTGGAGAAGGTGGCGAAGAAGCGCGTGGGCACGTTCAGCAGCCCCAGCGAATTGGGGCCCAGCATGCGGACGCCGGCATCGCGGCACAGGCCTGCGATCCGCTCCTGCAGGGCCCGGCCGGCGGCATCCACCTCGGCGAAGCCGGCGGTGAGCACCTGGATGGCGCGCACGCCTTTGGCGATGCTGTCGCGCACGGCCTCCTCCACCCCGGCGACCGGCACGCATATGACGGCGTGGTCCACGGGGTGCGGTATGTCCCGCACGCGGGCATAGGCCGGCAGGCCCTGGATGGTCTCGGCCTGGCTGCGGTTGACCGGGTAGACGGGCGCCTCGAAGCCGCCTTCGCGCATGAAGCGCAGCGGCCGCCCGCCGATGCGCTCGGGATCGGACGATGCGCCCACCAGGGCGACCGAAGTGGGGTGGAACAGCGGATGCAGCGGATGCATGGCCATTGGTCTTTCAATGCGAGATGTCGATGGTGCAGGCCCGGGCTGCCGCGCGCGGCGGCGGCCCCCGGCGCGGTCAGTGCGCGGCGGCGCTCCCCGCCAGGCGGTCCAGGTGGGCGAAGCGGTCGCCCCACTGCAGGCTGCAGGCCAGCGCGTGCATGGCCAGGCGCGCCGCCGGCAGCTCCCGCGACATGCCGATGCCGCCGTGCAGCTGGATCGCCGACTCGGCCACCTGGCGCCCGGTGACCGACAGGTAGAGCTGCACCAGGGCGACGTCGCGCGCAGAGGCCCCTTCCAGCTCCAGCACCTGGCGGCGCACCATGCCGCGCACGTTCTCGTACGCCACGTACATCTCCACCACCCGGTGGCGCAGCGCCTGGAAGGTGGCCAGGGCCACGCCGAACTGCACGCGTGTGGTGAGGTATTCGATGGTCTGCTCGATCATGGCACCCAGGGCGCCCACGATCTGGGCGCAGGCCAGCAGGCCGCCCACGGCGCTGGCGCGCTCCACCCGCCGGTGCACCTCGTCACCGCGGGCCAGCACGGCCGCGGAGGGCAGGGCGACGCCCGACAGCGCGATGTCGGCCGTCTGGCGGCCGTCGATGCCCAGCCAGGTGCTGGCGTGGCCGGGCACGGCATCGCGCTGCGCGATCAGCAGCAGCGGCTCGCCGTCCTGCGCCCGGGCCACGAACACGAAATGGGTGGCGGGCTCGGTCAGGTCCGCGCCGCGCAGGCTGCCGTCGAGCACCAGGCCGCCGGCCGCCGGTGCAGCCCCCAGCGGCGCCTGCGCCGTCTCCAGCACCGGGCACACGGAGGCCTCGCCCGCGGCCATGGCACGCAGGATGTCGCCCGCCGCAGGCAGGCCGGCCAACAGTTCCGGTACCACGGCGCAGCGGGCCGCCAGGGGCTGGGCCAGCGCATGGCGCCCGGCGGCCTCGGCCACGGCGGCGACATCGCCCAGCGAGGCGCCGGCACCGTCGTGGGCTTCGTCGATCAGGACGCCCTGCCAGCCCAGCTGCAGGAACTGGCGCCAGGTTTCGCTGGGCTCCTGGGACTCGAAGGTCTCGGTGACCGGGGCGGCTGCGGCCACGCGGGCCGTGGTGTCGTAGAGATCGCCGGGGAACATCGGCGTGGCGTGGAATGTCATGGGTTCAGGCTCCGAAAAGGTCGCGCGCGATCACGTTCTTCTGCACTTCGCTGGTGCCGCCGGCAATGGTGCGCGAGCGATAGAACAGGTAGGTATGGATGAGCTGGCGCACCGGGTCCACCGCGCCCGTTGCCACCTCCTGACCGGTGGCGGCCACGGTATCGACCAGGCGCGCGGCGTACTCGGGGCCGGCGATGTCCAGCGCGATGCCGATGAGTTGCTGTGACAGCTCGGAGCAGTAGAGCTTCAGCGCGGACGACTTGGATGCGGCCAGCGTGCCCTGCATCTCCTCCTGGATGGCACTGAGCAGCATCTCCCGCGCGCCGACCACACCCGCCTGGGCCAGGAACAGGCGCTCCTGCAGCACGTGCTGGCTGGCGCGGGCCCCGGCCGCGCCAGCGCCGCGCTCGCGCAGCAGCTCCTCCACCTGCTCGGCCAGCCGGGCCAGGCGCGGCACCGTGGCCGGCGAGAGGCGCTCGCGGTCGAGCAGGAACTTGGCGCACTTCCACCCTTCCCCCTCGGTGCCCAGCAGGTTGGCGACCGGCACGCGCACGTCGTTGAGGAACACTTCGTTGACGTGGTGCCAGTGGTCGATGGTGGGAATCGGGCGCACCTCGATGCCCGGCGTGTCCATGGGCACCAGCAGCAGCGATATGCCGGCCTGCTTGCGCCCTTCGCTGGACGTGCGAACCAGCGTGTACATCATGTCCGCCTCCTGGGCGTGGGAGGTCCAGATCTTCTGGCCGTTGATGACATAGTGGTCGCCGTCGCGCACCGCCGAGGTCTTCAGCGAAGCCAGATCGGAGCCGGCACCGGGCTCGGAGTAACCCTGGCACCACCACTCGCTGCCATCCAGGATGCGGGGCAGGAAGCGCGCCTTCTGCTCGGGCGTGCCGAAGTGCATGATCACCGGCCCGATGTGGCCCAGGCCGTGGTGATACTGCGGCGGGCAGTCCGCCTGGGCCGTGATCTCTTCGAACAGGTAGCGCTGCTGCAGGTCCCAGCCGGTGCCGCCGTACTCCACCGGCCAGTTGGGTGCGGCCCAGCCGCGGGCGAAGAGCTTCTCCTGCCAGGCGCGGTACTCGTTGCGCGTGACCTTCTGGTTGGTGCGGACGATCTCCCGCAGTTCCGCCGGGCACTCGGCCTGCGCGAACTGGCGCAGTTCCTCCCGGAAGGCGGCATAGGGGTCGGCGGTGTGCGATGGGGATGGGCTGCTCGTCATGGTGCTCGGAAATGCGGGGGGATGCCCCGGTGCGTTGCAGAAAGGGGGAAGGAACCGCCGTGGCCGGGGCCCCGCAGCGGGGGATGCGGTGCGCGGCGCGTGGCGCGGTGCGATGGGCAGTGGGTGGCCATGGCGGTGGCGGTGCGTCAGTCCAGGCGGATGCCGCGCTGGCGGAATACGGGCGCCCAGCGGGCACGCTCGGCCTCCAGGTAGGCCGCGAAGGCCTCCTGCGTCATGCTGCGCGGCTCCACGCCGGCCCGCTCCACGGCGTCGCCCACGGCGGGCTCCTGCAGGACCTGCCGCAGTTCCGCGTGCAGCCACTGCTGCAGCGCCGGCGACGTGGCGGCCGGCACGATGAAGCCGAACCAGCCGCCCGCCGCGAACCCGGCCAGCTGCGGCACGCCGGACTGCGCGATCGGCACGAGCTCCGGCGCGCGCGGCAACCGGGCCGCGCTGGCCACGCCCAGGGCGCGCAGCCGCCCGCTGCGCACATGCGCCAGCGATGCCACGGAATCGAACATGGCCTGCACCTGACCGCCCAGCAGATCGTTGAGCGCAGGTCCGTTACCGCGGTAGGGCACGTGGACGATCTCGATGCCCGTCAGCGCGGCCAGCAGCTCCGCCGCGATGTGCGGGCTGGAACCATTGCCCGAGGAGGCAAAGACCAGCTTGCCGGGGTGGGCCTTGCCGTAGGCGACCAGCTCGGCGACCGTGGTGACGGGCAGGCGCGCGTTGACATAGAGCACACTCGGGGTGTCTCCCACCATCGCCAGCGGCGCCAGCGCGTGCGGCTCGTACGGCAGCGAGTCCATCAGCAGGGGGTTGGAGACGTAGCCGAAGGCCGTGAGCAGCAGCGTGTGCCCGTCGCCCGGCGCCCGCGCCACGGCAGCGGTGCCGATGGTGCCGCCGCCGCCGTTGCGGTTGTCGACCACCACGGGCAGGGACCAGCGGGCCGACAGGGCGGGAGCGATCACCCGCGCCAGATTGTCGGTCAGGCCGCCCGCGGCGTAAGGCACGACGATCTGTACCGGCCGGCCTCCCAGCCGCTGCGGCGCGGCGGCCAGGGCCGGCGCGGTCACGGCAGACAGCGCGGCGCAGGACAGCAGCAGGAAAGATCGGCGATCGGTACACATGGGCAACCTCCTGCGGACAGTTTATTAAACGGCCGGCAGGTAAACAGACAGGGAAAACCCCTGCAGCGGCTGCAGACCGGTCCCTGGAAGCACACAGGCCGCGCCGGCGGGTACCGGGGCGGCCTGTGCAGGGGACCGGAAGGGGGAGCGCTACGGCTTCAGCAGCCCGCCGAAGGCCATGTCGAGGTACTGCTCGATCACCTGCCGCGTGGTGAGGCGCCCGCCGGGCGAGTGCCAGCGCGCGATGTGGTTGAGCATGGACAGCAGCATGCGCCCCGCCATGGCGGGATCCACCGCGCGGAAGTGGCCCTTGGCGATCGCCTCCGTGATGCTGTCGCGCAGCAGGTGCTCGTACTCGTCGCGCAGGTCCACCGCCATGGCACGGGGATCGATGGCGCTGCCGGACCAGAACGCGTTGGAGCCGGCGATCCAGGAGTTGCGGCTGCGGTCCAGAAAGTCGGCCGACGACTGCATGAAGAGGCGGACCTTGTCGACCGGGGTCGCCCCCTGCGCCATGGCCCCGCGCACGGAATCCACCAGGGCCTGCATGGACTCGAGCACGATGCGCTCGTACAGCGCCTCCTTGTTCGGGAAGTGGTAGTACAGCGCCGCCTTGGTGATCTTGGCCTCTTCGGCGATGTCGCGCAGCGACGTGCCTTCGTAGCCGCGCTGAGCGAACAGTCGGCAGGCGATGTCGATGAGCTGCTCCTGCCGGGTGTCGGAGCGGCCTGTGGGCGCCGGGTCGTTCGCCGAAACCGCAGAACGGGTTGCCATAGGGTGAGGCCTCCTCATTGTTGTAGTGCAGGCACGCCAGACCGTGGGCTCGGCCCCGCCCGGATGCCATGATCCCCCGGCCGGCAGGCCAGGGGCGCTCGTATGGTGCAGCCTCCATTCTGCAGCAGGGCCGTGACCGCGCGCGCCCGGCGCGCTCAGCGGCCCACGTACACCGGCGCGCGCTTCTCCAGGAAGGCACGCTGGGCCTCTTTGGCGTCTTCCGTCTTGGACAGCGCCACCGTGTTGCCCTGCTCGTACCGGTAGGCGTCGCGCGACGGCATCAGCTGCGTCAGGCGCGCGGCCTCCTTGGCCAGGCGCAGCGCGATGGGGCTCTTGGAAGCGATCTCGCGGGCCAGGTCCATGGCGTAGGGCATCAGTTCGTCGGGCGGCAGGCAGGCCTCGACCAGGCCCAGGCGGTACAGCTCCGCGCCACTGACCTTCATGCCGGTGAAGAACATGCGTCGTGCACGCGAGCGCCCGAACACCTCCTGCAGGAAGGTCACGCCGCCCGCCAGGCCCACGTTGATTTCCGGCATGGACACGTAGGCCTCCTCGGAGGCCACCCAGATGTCGGAGGCCATTACCAGCCCGAAGCCGGCGCCCATGGCCGGTCCGTTGATGGCGGCGATGACCGGCTTGGAGCACTCCACGACGGCGTAGAACGACTCACGCACCAGCCGGTTGTGCCGTCCGTAGGCGCCCGGCGTGGCGCCCAGGTTGGGGCGCTCGCGGATGTCGGCACCGGCCGAGAACACTTTGCCGGCACCCGTGAGCACCACGACCGAAACGTCGTCGCGATCGGAGAGTTCGTCGAATACCTGCGTGATCTCCCCACGCAGCTCGGCGTTCTGCGCGTTGACGGGAGGACGGTTGAGCGTCACGACGGCGATGCGGTCCTGCACCGCCAGTTGCAAGGTCTGGAATTCCATATATCTCCTTGTGTGGCATGGGGCCGCCACGGCCAGGACACAGTCAGTCGTCTATTTACCTGCCGGACGGTAATTGGACTCTCGGGGAAAGTGACGGGCCGTGCAAGCGGGAGACTGCGAATCAGGGCATCCGCCTGTCCCAACCGCGACATACCGCCGGCGCACCGCGCCCTACACCGCATAACCTAATGCTTTTTTTGCATCACTTATGCCGGTGTCTGACAGACTTTTCGGGGGTGCATTCATAAAATCGTCATCCCAGCCGACCTGCGGACGACGCAACCGACCCTGGCGAACCACACTTCCCTCACCGTTCGTCCGCCCGCCGACTGAGCCGCAAGACGTTTTCTCAAAGACAGCGCTCAGGATCCAGCGCGGCCTTGCCGCATCCCGGCCGCTTCCTTTGAAAAACCGTTTTTCAACTTCAGGAAGCCCGCGATGAACGCACCCACCATGCAAGGCCTCGACCTCCAGGCCCCCGCATACGTCAAGAACGCCCGCCTGCTCGCCTGGGTGGCCGACATGGCCGCCCTCTGCAAGCCCGCCAGGATCCATTGGTGCGACGGCTCGCAGGAAGAGTACGACCGCCTCTGCCAGCAACTGGTGGATGCCGGCACCTTCAAGAAGCTCAACCCCGCCAAGCGCCCCGGCAGCTACCTGGCCTGGTCCGACCCGTCGGACGTGGCCCGCGTGGAAGACCGCACCTACATCTGCTGCGAAAAGAAGGAAGACGCCGGCCCGACCAACAACTGGATGGCCCCGGCCGAGATGCGCGCCACGCTGCAGCCCCTGTTCGACGGCTGCATGAAGGGCCGCACGATGTACGTCGTGCCGTTCAGCATGGGCCCGCTGGGCTCGCCCATCGCGCACGTGGGCATCGAGCTCTCCGACAGCCCCTACGTGGCCGTCAACATGAAGATCATGACCCGCATGGGCCGTGCCGTGTACGACGTGCTGGGCGTGGAAGGCGACTTCGTGCCCTGCGTGCACACCGTGGGCGCCCCGCTGCAACCCGGCCAGCAGGACGTGTCCTGGCCCTGCAACAAGACCAAGTACATCGTGCATTACCCCGAGACGCGCGAGATCTGGTCGTACGGCTCCGGCTACGGCGGCAACGCGCTGCTGGGCAAGAAGTGCTTCGCGCTGCGCATCGCCTCCACCATGGGCCGTGACCAGGGCTGGCTGGCCGAGCACATGCTGATCCTGGGCGTCAGCAACCCCGAGGGCAAGAAGTACCACGTGGCCGCCGCCTTCCCGAGCGCCTGCGGCAAGACCAACTTCTCCATGCTGGTGCCCCCGAAGGCCTTCGAGGGCTGGAAGGTCACCACCATCGGCGACGACATCGCCTGGATCAAGCCCCAGGCCGACGGCAGCCTGCGCGCCATCAACCCCGAGGCCGGCTATTTCGGCGTGGCCCCGGGCACCAACTACCACACCAACCCCAACTGCATGGCCAGCCTCGACAGGGACGTGATCTTCACGAACGTCGCGCTGACCGACGACGGCGACGTGTGGTGGGAAGGCATGGAAAAGGATACCGGCAAGCTGCCGGACCACCTGATCGACTGGCAGGGCAAGGACTGGACGCCCCAGATCGCCAAGGAAACCGGCGCCAAGGCGGCCCACCCCAATGCCCGCTTCACCGTGGCCGCCACCAACAATCCCGCGCTGGACGAAGCCTGGGACGACCCCAAGGGCGTGAAGATCGACGCCTTCATCTTCGGCGGCCGCCGCTCCACCACGGTGCCGCTGGTGACCGAGGCCCGCGACTGGACCGAAGGCGTGTACATGGCCGCCACCATGGGCTCCGAGACCACTGCCGCCGCCTTCGGCGCACAGGGCGTGGTGCGCCGCGACCCGTTCGCCATGCTGCCCTTCATGGGCTACAACATGAGCGACTACTTCCAGCACTGGCTGAACCTGGGCGAGAAACTCGCCGCTTCGGGCGCCACGCTGCCGCGCATCTACACGACCAACTGGTTCCGCAAGGATGCCGATGGCAAGTTCGTCTGGCCCGGCTACGGCGAGAACATGCGCGTGCTCAAGTGGATGATCGACCGCATCGAAGGCTGCGCCACCGGCCAGGAAACCGCCTTCGGCGTGGCGCCGCAGTACGGCGAGATCAACTGGACGGGCCTGGACTTCTCGGGCGAGCAGTTCGACACCGTGACCCGCATCGACAAGGCCGCCTGGGCCGACGAACTGAAGCTGCACACCGCGCACTTCGACCAGCTGGCCTACCACCTGCCGGCGCAGATGCTCGAGACCAAGGCCGCGCTGGAAGAACGCCTGGGCGCCTGACCCCGCCCGGCCCCGCCTGCCAGGGCGGGCGGCCCCCTGAAAGCCCCGCGCCACGCCCGTGGCCGGGGCTTTTTGCCGCCCGCTCCTAACCCAGCGGCCCGCGCGAGCGCGCCGCCTCGTCCAGCAGCCAGGCGCGGAAGGCCGCGAAGGCCGGCAGGTGCATGCGTTCGGGCCGATAGCAGAGGTAGTGGCCCTGCTCGACGACCACCGGCTCGCCGCAGGGCACGCGGAGCGCGCCCTCGGCCAGTTCGTCCTCCACCAGGATGCGCGGCACCAGGGCCAGGCCCAGGCCGCTGCGCGCCGCCTGGATCAGCGCCGAATACTGGGCGAAGCGCGGCCCGGCCGCCACCCAGGTTTCAGCCACGCCATGCCGGCCCGCCCAGCGCGGCCAGGCGGTGGCGGCCTCCTCGTGGTGCAGAAGGGTGTGGCCCAGCAGGTCGGCGGGCGCATGGATGCGGTGCGGGCCCTCCAGCAGCGCGGGCGAGGCGACGGGCACGAATTCGCGCCCGGCGAGGTACTCGGCCACCACGCCGGGCAGCTCGGCCGGGCTGTAGCGGATGGCGGCATCCACCTGCGGCGGCAGGCTTTCGGCGGGCGCGAGGTGGCGGCTGAAGCCCAGCGTCACCTGCGGATGGCGGCGGCTGAAGGCCGGCAGCCGCGGGATCAGCCAGCGCGTGAGGAAGGTGGGCACGCTGGCCAGCGTGATCAAGCCGGCATCGCCGCCGCCCGCGCGCGCCTCGAAGCTCGCGGCTTCCAGCGCGCGCAGCGGCCCGGCGATCTTCTGCCAGTACGCCCGCCCCTGCGGCGTAAGCTGCACGCCACGCCCCTGTTTGCGCAGCAGCGACACGCCCAGGAAGGACTCCAGCCCGGCGACCTGCTTGCTGACCGCGCTCACCGTGAGGCACAGCGCCTCCGCGGCGCGGGTCAGCCCCTCGTGCCGGGCCACGGCATCGAAAGCCAGCAGTTCCTGGATGGTAGGGCAATCGCGCTTCACGAAACGTTCTCCCGACGGCGGCACAACACCGGGAATCGGTGCCTGGGCACCCGCATGATACTTTCCAAAAGCTCAAGCTTTGTCATCGAAGCTTCACGCAGGACCGCGCCACGATTCCTAGAATTCCGGCATCACTCCTGCCGCCCAGTCGCATCCGGAAAGTATCGGATCATCCCGCGGCCGTTCACCCTGTACGAAAGCAGTGCCCTTGGTCCGCGGCATCACCCTCATCTACGGCTTCTATCTCCTGCTGCCCATGGGCCTGCTGGTGCTGGGCAGCTTCGGCCAGAGCTGGACCAACACCCTGCTGCCCACGGGCCTCACCGGCCGCTGGTATGCCGAGCTGTGGCAGGACCCATCCTTCCGCAAGGCCTTCGGCAGCAGCCTCGTCGTGGCGCTCTCGGCCTGCGCCATCGACGCGCTGCTGGCGCTGCCGCTGGCCTATGCGCTCTACCATGGCGCGCGGCGCGGCGGCGGCATGGCGGCGCGGCTGGTATCGGCCATGCCGGTGGCGGTGCCGGCCATCACGCTGGGCTTCGGCTACCTGCTGGTCTTCAACACCGACACCCTGCCCTGGCTGGGCAGCACGCCGCTGCTGGTGGCCGCCCATGCCATCGCCACCCTGCCCTATCTCACCAATACTCTGCTGACCGACCTGCGCCACCTGGGCCTGGAACGGCTGGAACAGGCCGCCGCCACGCTGGGCGCCGGCGAATGGCAGCGCTTCACGGGCATCGTTCTGCCCAGCCTGCGGCAGAGCCTGCTGTCGGGCCTGGTGATGGTGGCGGCGCTCTCGATCGGTGAATTCAACCTGTCCAACCTGCTGGCGGGCTTCCAGAACCGCACCTATCCGGTGGTGCTGCTGCAGGCCTTCTACGGCGCCACGGGCTTCGCCTGCGCCGCCACCGTGGTGCTGCTGCTGCTCGCCGGCATCGCTGCGCTGCTGTCCTCCACCGTTTTCCGCAAGCCGTCCCCATGAGCCTCGTTTTCGATCAGGTCAGCTACCGCTATCCCGGCACCACGCAGGGGCTGCACGCGGTGTCGTTCGACGTGGCCGCCGGCGAACTGGTGGCCGTCATCGGGCCCAGCGGCTCGGGCAAATCCACGCTGCTCAAGCTGGTGGCGGGGCTGGAGGCGGGGCATGCCGGCCGCATCGTGCTGGGCGGGCAGGACATGGCGGGCACGCCCGTCCACCAGCGCGGCATCGGCATGGTGTTCCAGAGTTATGCCCTCTTTCCGCACCTGAGCGTGCAGGACAACGTGGCCTACGGCCTCACGCTGCGCAAGGTGCCCGCGGCCGAACGGCGCCGCCGCGCGCTGGAGCTGCTGGAGGTGGTGGGCCTGGCCGGGCACGCCCAGCGCGCCGTCACGCAACTGTCGGGCGGGCAGCAGCAGCGCGTGGCGCTGGCGCGGGCCCTGGCCATCGACCCGCGCGCGCTGCTGCTCGATGAACCCCTCTCCGCGCTGGACGCCAGCGTGCGCGGCCACCTGCGCGACCAGATCCGCAGCCTGCAGCAGCGCTTCGGCGCCACCACGCTGCTGGTCACGCACGACCAGGAAGAGGCCCTGGCCATGGCCGACCGCGTGGCGGTGCTCAAGGACGGGCGCCTGCTGCAGATGGCCGCGCCTCGCGCGCTGTACGAGCGGCCCGCGTGCCGCGCCGTGGCCGAGTTCGTGGGCCTGTCCACTCTGCTGCCTGCCCGCGTGAGCGCCGAAGGCCGCGTGGACACGGGCTTTGCCGAACTGGCCGTGTCCACCGCCGGCCGCACCGTCGGCCAGGCCGTGCATGTGCTGGTGCGCCCCGAACACGTCCAGGCCGACCCGCCTGCCGGCGCCCCCAACCGCCTGGCAGGCCAGGCCGGCGCGCAGCGCTACCTGGGTGCGGTCACCCGCTACGACTTCGCCGTGGCCGGCGCGCCCCGCCCGCTGCTCTGCGAAGGCGCAAGGCCAGCCCGCGAGGCCGTCGCCATCGCGCCCGAGCACCTGCAACTGCTGGACGAGTGACGGGTTCCCGCCATCCGCGCCTTCCTTCCATTCATCCGCCTTCTCCCTTCCTCCAGGAGCCTTTCCATGCAACGCAGACATCTCCTCCAGGCAGCCGGCACCCTGCCCCTGGCCTCCCTGCTCACGACCCGCGCCGCCTTCGCCTTCGAAGGTGCCGAGCTCTACGCCGGCGAGCGCGCCCTCTATGACGAGGCGAAGAAGGAAGGCCTGTGCGTCTCCTTCGACACCGGCCCCGAATGGGCCAACTGGAAATCGCTGTTCCGCGACTTCAAGAAGCGCTACCCCGAGATCGAGCTGACCTACAACGACCTGGGCTCGGCCGCCACCGTGGTCGCGCTGGAGAAGATGCGCCGCCGCCCGCAGGCCGACACGGCCTACTACTTCGCCGCCTCGGCCGTCGATGCGGTGAAGAAGGACGTGGTCGCGCCCTTCAAGCCGCTGCATTTCGACAAGCTCCCCGAGGTCTTCCGCGACGCCGAAGGCCGCTGGTTCACCATCCACACGCTGAACATCGCCTTCCTGGTCAACAGGAAGCTGGTCAAGAACGTGCCCACCGGCTGGGCCGACCTGCTCAAGCCCGAATACAAGGGCGCCGTCACCTATCTGGACCCGCGCAGCACCGGCGTGGGCCAGGTCATGGCCTTCGCCGCCGCCTATGCCAACGGTGGCAGCGTGGACGACGTCAAGCCCGGCATCGACTACCTGGGCCGCCTGCATGCGGCCGGCAACGTGCAGCGCGTGGAAGGCACCACGCCCTACGCCAAGTTCCTCAAGGGCGAGATCCCCGTCTGGATCGGCTACGAGAACGACGGCCTCAAGGCCAAGTACAGCGACGGCATGGGCGACGACTGCGCCGTGGTCATCCCCAAGGAGGCCAGCGTGGCCGCACCCTACGCCATCAGCCTGGTCAAGAACGGCCCCAACCCCAACGCCGGCAAGCTGTGGCTCAACTTCATCATGAGCACCGCTGGCCAGCAGCTCTTCGCCCAGGGGTTCGTGCGCCCGGCCGTGCCCGGCACGCCGCTGCCCGCCGACATCGCCGCCAGGATGCCCGCCGCGCCGCAGATCCGCCCGCTGGACGTGGTCAAGGCCGCCGCCCGCAAGGCCGAGGTGGACCAGCTCTGGGCCCAGGTGGCGCTGGCCGGCAAGTGACGCGCGGAATGTGACCTGACGTGATCATCCGCCGCTTCGGCGCCTGGCCCGCGTGGGCCTTCATGGCGCTCTTCTTCGTGCTGCCTCTGGCCGCGCTGCTGCCCGAGGCCTTCGCCGATCGCGGCAGCGCCTTCGGCCGGCTCTTCGCCAACCCGCTGCTGCCCGGCGCGCTGCGCAACACGCTGGCGCTGGGCCTCACGGCCGGCGGCGTGTCGGCCCTGGTGGGCACGGCCGTGGCCATCGAGCTGGCGCGCCAGCCGGCCGCCCGCAGGCGCTGGATGATGGCCCTGCTGGGCCTGCCGCTGGCGTTCTCGGGCCTGGTGATCGCCTACGGCTTCATCCTGGCCTTCGGCCGCGCCGGCTTCGTCACCCAGCTGCTGGCCCGCCTGGGTGCCGACCCGGCCAGCGTGGGTGGCTGGATCTACGGCGCGGGTGGACTGGGCCTGGCCTACGCCTACTACCTGGTGCCACGGGTGGCGCTGTCGCTGTACCCCGTGTTCGCCAACCTCGACCTGCGCCCCATGCTGGCCGCGCGCACTCTGGGCGCCACGCGCTGGCGCGCCTTCAACGACACGGTGCTGGCCCAGGTGGCACCCTCGGTGCTGTCCAATGCCTGCCTGGTGGCGGCCATCGCCATGGGCACCTACGGCACGGCGCTGGCATTGGCGGGCACGCAGCTCAATATTCTTCCGCTGATGCTCTATGCCCAGGTGGGCGACGGCGGATCGGATTTCGGCGTGGCGGCGGCCCTCTCTCTGCTGCTGATGGCGCTGTGCGTCATCGTGATGGGCGCAGGCGACGCGCTGGCACGCCGGCGGGAACGGACGACAACGCATGCAAACACAACGCACTGACAGCGCCCATGGTGCCGCAGACGGCGGACCGGACGCCCTGCCGCCCGGCGTGCGGCAGGCCCTGCAGCAGCTGGCCGGGCGCCAGAGCGGCCCCCGGCGCCATCGCCGGCCGGTGGGCATCATCGGCCCGGGCGACGGCGGCGAGCACGAATGCAGCGCCGCACGCCAGGTGGCCCGGGCCCTCGCCGGCGCGGGCATGGCCATCGTCTGCGGCGGGCGCGGAGGGGTCATGGCCGCCGCATCGCAGGGCGCGGCCGAGGCGGGCGGCATCGCCATCGGCCTCCTGCCCGAGGAGGACGAACGCAACGCCAACCCCTGGCTGGGCGTTGCCCTGCCCACGGGCATGGGGGAGATGCGCAACGCGCTCATCGCCCGCAGCGCCGTGTGCCTGATCGCCATCGGCGGCAACATGGGCACGCTGTCGGAAATGGCGCTGGGCCTGAAATGGGGCACGCCCGTCTTCGTGATGCACGGCGACGTGGCCCTGCCGGGCGCGGTGCCGGTGGCCGATGTGGCGGACATGCTGGCCCGCGTGGCGGACTGCCTGCTGCAATAGGCGCCGGAGCGGCCGGACGGGAACAACCGCCCGCTTTTCGGGCGCCCACGAAAAAGGGCACCTCGCGGTGCCCTGAAAAAGGTGCCGGGTCGTGGCCCCGGCCGGCCTCTCCGGGCCGATGGCCCGGAGCCTGATCAATAGTAGCGGCGGATGTTGTCCACGGCGATACCGTTCATGGCGCGGCTCAGATCGGCCATGATGCGGGCATCGTGCAGGGCGGCATTCCAGGTCTTTTCGTCTTCGGCTTCCCGGCGGCGGGCTTCCTTCCAGGCGTGGAAGCCGGCGCGCAGCATGGACGCAGCGCGGCGGACGGGGCCGGCCAGCAGGGCCAGGGCGGTGAAGGCGATCAGCCAGAGCACCATCCAGGCGGTGAGGGTGTGGCCCTCGCTCCAGGTTTCGATGATCTGGTTGGCCACCACCAGCACGGCAGCCACGACGGCGGCCAGGAGCAGCGAGGAGGCGCCGCGTGCGCCTTCGAAGGCGCTCTTCAGCGTGGCGGCAGCCTGTTCGGCGCGTGCCACGCCAGGATGTTCGGTACGGTAGTCGATGTGTACAAAGTTCGTCATGATGCAGACCCTCTCAAACGCTTGTGGCGAAGTTGCCGGGCGAATGGAGGTATCTTAGGGTTTACCCCAGGGTTGTTCCACTTTATATTTTGAATCCCAGACATTCACAGCGATGATGGTTCAGGCATGCAGCCCGTCAATTTCCGCTCGCTCGACCTGAACCTTCTGCGCGTCTTCGACGAGGTCATGGCCGAGCGCAACCTCACCCGCGCCGCAGCCAAGCTCGCGCTCACGCAGCCCGCGGTGAGCAATGCCCTGCGCCGCCTGCGTGAGGTGATGGGCGACGATCTCGTGGTGCGCAGCGGGCAGGGAGTGGAGCCCACGCCCCGGGCTCTGGCCCTCTGGCCCCCGGTAAGGCAGGCGCTGGCCCAGTTGCAGCAGTCGCTCGCCCCCGGCACCTTCGATCCGGGCTCGGCGAACTCCACATTCGTGCTCGCCATGGCCGACGCCACCGGCGCCACGCTGATCCCCCCGCTGGTGGAGATCGTGGAGCGCGAGGCCCCCGGCGTATCGCTGCGGGTGGTGCCGCTGACCACGCGCGATCCGCGCAGCCTGCTGGACGACGAATCCACCGACATGGCCGTGGGCTACTTCCCCGCCGTGATGGCCGACCTCACGGCCCGGGCACAGACCGACAGCGTCATCGCCTATGAAAGCCTGCGGCTCTACGACGGCGAGTATGTCTGCGTGATGCGCCAGGACCATCCCCTGGCGCGCGAACCGCTCACGCTGGACCAGTACTGCGCGGCCCGCCATCTGCTGGTGAGCTTTTCCGGCAAGCCCTACGGCTTCATCGACGAGGCCCTGACCGCGCTCGGCCGCGAGCGGCGCATCGTGCTCACCGTGAACCAGTTCTTCACTGCCGGCCGGGTGGTCGCGACCACCGACCTGCTCACCGTGCTGCCGCGCCACTTCGTGGGCGTGGCCAGCCTGGGCGGGGAACTCGTCTGGCGCCCGCTGCCCATGCCGCTGCCCACCGTGCACGTCGATGCGCTCTGGCACCGCCGCAAGCGCCACGACGCCGCCCACCTCTGGCTGCGGGACGCCATGGCGCGCTCGGCCCGGCACACGGCGGCGCACCCTCCGGCAGCCACGGCAGCGCCCGCACCGGAGAATCCGGGGGCATGAAGATCCAATTGCTGTCCGACCTGCACCTGGAGGCCCACCCCGCGTTCCAGCCCAGTCCCGCACCCGGGGCCGACCTGCTCGTCCTGGCCGGGGACATCGGCTCCTACCAGACCGGTTCCCGCCTCGCGGACGACGACTTCGGGCTGGCACGCTTCTCCCCGCTGCCCCAGCATGCCGGCTGGCCCGTGCCGGTGCTGTTCGTGCCGGGCAACCATGAATACGACCTGCACGACTTCGACGCGGCGCGGGACCGCCTGCGCGCCACCTGCGACCGACTGGGCCTGCAGTGGCTCGACCGCGAAACGGTGGAGCTGCAGGGCGTGCGCTTCGTGGGCACCACGCTCTGGAGCGACTTCGACGCACTGGCCCTGGACAAGAGCGACGGGGGCGCCGACATGGCGCGGTTGCTGCGCCACCGGGACAAGGCCTTCCGCGCCGCCAATTTCTACCTGCGCAAGACCGGAGGCACGCGCGACGGCGAGCCCTTCCTGGCCGAGACGATGCGCGAGGAGGCGCTGCGCTGCCAGGACTGGCTGCGCGGTGCACTGCAGGTCCCTTTTGACGGACCGACAGTAGCGGTCACTCACTTCGCTCCCAGCCTGCGCAGCGCCGATCCCCGCTATGGCCTGGTACCCGGCACGGCAGGCTTCTGCAACGCGCTGGACGACCTGCTGCCCCTGGCACGGGTCTGGATGCACGGCCACCTGCATGCCCCCAGCGACTACACCGCCCAGGGCACCCGCCCGGACGGCAGCACGTGGGCCTGCCGCGTGGTCGCGAACCCGCTGGGCTATGCCGGCAAGGGAGAGCAGGAAACCTTCCGGCCGCATTTCACCGTCACCGTATGATGGCGCCACGGGGAGCCCGCAACCCCGGCCCGCACGCGCACGGCAGCACAAAGATGACCCAGGTCAAGACAACAGGCACAGGCGCGCTTTAGTCTTCCTTCATCCTTTCGTGAGAGCCTTTCCACCATGAAGATCCTTCTGGCCGTCGACGGCAGCGCCTATACCAAGAAGATGCTGGCCTACCTCGCCACGCACGACGAACTGCTCGCAGGCGGAGCGCACGATGTGACCGCCATCACGGTGCAGTCGCCGCTGCCTCCCCGGGCCCGCGCCGCGCTGGGCAAGGACGTGGTCGAGAAGTACTACGCCGACGAGGCCGAGAAGGTCATCGGCCCCGTCGCCAAGTTCCTCGCCCGCCACGGCATCACTGCCAAGCGCCTCGTGAAGACCGGCCCCGTGGGCGAAACCATCGCCAAGGCCGCCGATGCGGGCAAGTTCGACCTGCTGGTCATGGGCTCCCACGGCCACGGCGCCTTGGGCCAGCTCGTCATGGGCTCGGTGAGCACCCAGGTGCTGGCCAGCAGCCGGGTCCCCGTGCTGCTGGTGCGCTGAAGCAGCGGCTTGCCATCGGAAGGCCGCAGAGCAGGCCTCATTCAGGGGGATGACCTGCTTTTCAACCCATCGAAGCAGGTCTGCACCGCCCAGTCCACGATCTGTTCATCGGAGCAGCCACTGTGCTCGCGCAGCATGGACAGCAGTGGGTCGGCGCTGCGGGCATAGATGGAATAGAGGATCACCTCGGCCGGCAGCACCCGGCTCAGCAGGCCTTCGCCCTGCGCGGCGGTGATCCATTCCATGACCCGGGCACTCACGCATTGCAGGGCGCTCTGGTAGGCGGCGCACTCCTTGAGGGGCCGCTGCAGGCCGGAGTTGCGGCTGAGCATCAGTGGCAGTTCGTCGGTGAGTTGCAACGACAGCAGCCAGCGCAGCAGCCGCTGCAGGCAGTCGAGCGGGGGAAGACCGGGGGGCAGCCCTTCGAGGAACTCGCGCAGGCGCTCGACCGCGCGCGCCATGGCCGTGGCGCAGAGGTCTTCCTTGCCGGCGAAATGCTTGTAGAGGCTGGCCTTGGCCACGCCCACCTGGGCGGCGACCTCGTCGAGCGTCATGGCCTCGAAGCCCTTTTCGCCCAGCAACCGGCCTGCGGCGGCGACGATGGCCTGGGCGCGGGCCTCGTGCATCTGTGCCCTGAAGGAGCGGCGGGGTGGCGGGGAAGACGTATTCATGTACACATCTTAGGGCCTGCGTCAAGGACCCACTGTCACGGTCGAGTTGCAGTCACGCGGCTGCGAGCGAGCGCGCGGCGGTGGCCATCAGGGCCTCGGTGAGGGAGTCCAGCACCTCGGATTCCAGATTCCAGCAATGCCAGTAGAGCTGGATCGGCAGGGCGTGGCCGGGCGCGAGGTCCACCAGCGCCCCGCTGGCCAGGGCGGGACGCGCGAGCAATTCAGGCACCACGCCAGCGCCCCAGCCCGCGACCACCGCGCGCACCTGGCCTTCGGAGCTGGGCACGAAGAGGTGGTGCAGCGCCACGCGCTTGAGGCCGAAGGCGCGCATGATGAATTCCGACTGCATGTCGTCCTTGCGGTTGAACGACAGGAACGGCACGTCGCGGAAGTTGTGCGGCGTCAGTCCCTGGGGCAGATACCGGGCCGCCAGGCCCGGAGAGGCCACCGCCACGTAGCGCATGGCCCCCAGCGGCACGACCTTGCATCCCCGCAGCGCCTGCTTGAGCGTGGTCACGCAGCCCAGTACCTGGCCCGAACGCAGCCACTCCTGGGTGAAGTCCTGGTCGTCCACGATGATTTCGATGGGCAGGCGCTGGCGGGCCAGGTCGTGCAGCGCGTCCAGCGCCCAGGTGGCGATGCTGTCGGCATTGATGGCGATGGCGATGCGCTCGTCCTCGCGGGCACCCCCGGGCGCGCTGGGGGCGAGTTCCTGCAGGTCGCGCTCCAGGTCGGCGCGCAGCAGGCGCAGCTGCTTGGTGTGCTTGAGCAGCAGCTGCCCGGCACTCGTCGGCTTGAGCGGCCGGCTGCGCACGATCAGCACGGAGCCCACCTGCGCCTCCAGCGCCCGCAGGCGCTGCGAGACGGCCGACTGGGTGACGTTCAGGCGCTGCGCCGCGCGCTCGAAGCCCCCCTCTTCCACGATGGCGGCCAGGCATTCCAGGGCGGCGGGATCGAAGGTGCTCATGGCGGTCGGCGCATTAGATGAACTGATGAATTTGGAGGAAGTTTAATTCCTCTTCAAAAAAAACGGGCGCCGCCGCACACTGCGGAGCCATGAAAACCATCGTCCTCGGAGCCGGCATCATCGGCATCAGCACCGCGTGGCACCTGCTCGAGCGCGGACACGAAGTCATCGTCGTCGATCGCCAGCCCGACGCATCGCTGGAGACCAGCTACGCCAATGCGGCGCAGATCTCGGTGAGCTATTGCGAACCCTGGGCGAACCGGGAGGCGCCCTGGAAGGCGCTCAAGTGGATGTTCGACAAGGAAGCCCCGCTGCTGTTCCGTCCCCAGCTGGACTGGGACCAGTGGCGCTGGAGCCTGAAGTTCCTCGCGCAATGCAACGACGCCGCCTTTGCCCGCAACGTGCAGCAGATCGTGGCGCTGGGGGCCTACAGCCATGCCGCGCTCAAGGACCTGGTGCGCTCCACCGGCATCGAGTACCACCGGCTCGAACGCGGCATCGCCCACTTCTACACCGACCAGAAATCCTTCGACGCGGCCGGCAAGGCCGTGGACCTGATGCGCCAGTACGGCGTGCAGCGCCGCCTGGTGAGCCGCGACGAGTTGTTGCAGATCGAGCCGGCGTTCCGCGCCTATGGCGACCGCATCACCGGCGGCACCTACACCAGCACCGACGAGAGCGGTGACGCCCGGGTGTTCACCCAGGCGCTGGCCCGCCGCTGCGCCGAGCGGGGTGCGCAGTTCCTCTTCGGGCACGACGTGCTGCGGCTGCAGCGCACGGGCGACGCCATCGACGCCGCCACGGTGCGCTCCCGCGAGCCCGGCTCGGCCGCGCAGGAGTTGCGTGCCGACGCGTTCGTGGTGGCCTGCGGCTCCTATACGGCGCCGCTGCTGCGCACGGTGGGCGTGGATCTGCCCATCTACCCCGGCAAGGGCTACAGCGCCACGTTCCCGCTGCTCAAGCCCGAGGGCGCGCCCATGGTCTCCACCATCGACGACGGCAAGAAGATCGCGATGAGCCGCCTGGGCAATTTCCTGCGCGTGGCCGGCACGATCGAACTGGGGGGTTTCGACCTCTCCCTGGACAGCCCCGTGGCCCGCGCGCGCTGCCACATGCTCTCGCGGCGCATCGCCGAGATCCTGCCCGGCGTGTGCGATACGCGCACGCCGGAGGAAGGCGGCAATCCGCAGTACTGGACCGGGCTGCGCCCCGCCACGCCGACCAACATCCCGTTCATCGGCCGCACCCGCGTGGGCAAGCTCTGGGTGAACGCGGGGCACGGCACGCTGGGCTGGACGCACGGCGCAGGCTCGGGCAAGGCGATGGCCGAGCTGCTGAGCGGCGAGCGGCCCGCGATGGATTTCGGCTTCCTCGGCTTCGGCGCCCAGGGCCGCCAGGCGAGCGCCACGCCGGTCGCCGCCTGACACGGCAACCCGGCCCGGCAGGCGGGCGGGCAGGACATGCAGCGCTACCATCTCGCGCATGCCGTCCTCCTCCCATCTTCTTTTCCTGAACGCCTCCACCCGCGAGCCGGGCCATGTCGGCAACACCGAATGGCTGGCCCGCCAGGCCGCGGCCGCGCTGCCCGCAGGCACCGCCGTGGACTGGCTGCACCTCGCCCGCCTCGACCTGCCGCCGTTCGTGGACCTGCGCCACACCACCGGCACCTACCCCGCGCCCGAAGGCGATCTGCGCACGCTGCTGGATGCCACGCTCGCGGCCTCCGAGATCGTGTTCGTGTCGCCCGTGTACTGGTTCAGCATTCCTTCGCCGCTCAAGACCTACCTGGACCACTGGAGCGCATGGATGCGCGTGCCGGGCCTGGAGTTCAAGGAACGCATGGCCGGCAAGGCGCTCAGCCTGGTCACGACCAGCGGCGACCGCGCCAAGGCCCAGCCGATGATCGATTCGGTGCAGCTGTGCGCGCAGTTCCTGGGCATGCGCTTCCGGGGAGCACTCTGGGGCAAGGGCGGGCCGCCGGGCGCGGTGCAGGCGGATGCGGCGGCCGTGCGGGAGGCCGCGCGCTTCCTGGCAGCGCCGCTCTCCTGAGGCGCCCGGGGCAGGCGCCCCGGCCCGGGCCGGAAGCTACCGCGCGGGAATGCCGGCGGCCGGCGTATCGGTGGCTGCCAGGTGGGTATCCATCCACCGCAGCAGGTCCACCCACATCTGGCGCACCTGGCTGTCTTCGGGCATGCGCAGTTCGTGCTGCAGCTCGATGGTGACGACGGGCATGCCCTGGCGCACGCTGCCGTAGTGGCCGAGCGAGCCGGGGAAGATGCCGAGCTGGTCGAGCCGCAGGCGGCCCAGGCGGCTGGGCGGCGGCAGCGGGCCGTCGTAATCGAGCACGCCATACGGAGCGTGGATGCTCACCACCAGGTCGGGCCGGAAGCCCTCCATCTGCTCGTGCAGGAAGCGCGACTCGGGCTCGGACAAAGGCTCGGGCCCCGGCCAGCGGCGCGGATCGCGGCGGGTGCGCTTTTCCCAGTACACCGGGGCATCGCGCTCCCAGTTCGGCGTGGGGAAATTGCGGTTCAGGTCCACGCCCCGGGCGTTCACGCGCGTCGCCGGGCGGGCCAGCATGCCGTCGGGGTTGAGCGCCGGAATGAAGCGCCAGTGCACGGGCTGCCGCAACGCCGGCTGCGGCTGGGCCGCGAAAGCGATCCAGCGCATGGCCAGCGACGCGGAGGTGGGCTCGTCGCCGTGGATGGCCCCCAGCACCAGGACGCGCAGCGGCTCCGGGCCCGCGGCACCGCCCGCCACCGGGGCCGGAGGCACGTCGCGCCAGTAGATCGGCAGCCCCTTGCGGGAATGCGCCCCGCTTTCGGACAGGCGCGTGGATTCGCAGAGCGGCCGGTCCACCGTGGGCAGGCGGGGCAGCAGCAGCTTGCAGGCGGCCACCGATTCCGCGGCGCCGGGTGGCGGCAAGGGGACGGGGACCTGGGCGGGCGCCAGGGCGCGGGTGGCCATGGCGCCGGACGCGGACGCCGCGGCGCCGTCGCCGCGGCCCGGAGCGGATGCGGCGCCCCTCCGGGGCTGGGCCGCGCTGGACGCCCGGGGTACCGCCGGGGAGGCCGCGGTGTCCCCGGAACGTTCGGCGGGCGCGCCGAGCACGACCACCGAGTGGTATCCCGCGCCGCTCTCACCCGTGCCCAGGTGCCCCCGCCCGACGGCGACCACAGCGTCGGAGGCAGTGACCGCGCCAGCCTGTCCGCCGGCCTGGAAGGCACGGGGATCCCACAGGGAGGCACCGAACAGCGCCAGCGCCAGCACGGCCGCCGGAGGCATCAGCCAGGGGGACAGGAGACCTGGACGGCGCGGGATGGCTGGCACCCCGGGAGTGCCGTTCGTGCGCGCCGCCATCAGTGGATGGTCCGCGGAGCGGAGGAGCCGAGGAAGTCCAGCAGCGCGCCATCGAAGCCGTCCGGGTCTTCCAGCTGCGGCCAGTGACCCACGTTCGGCAGGCTCAGGTGCCGCGCATCGGGCAGCACGTGGGCCAGGGCCTGCAGGGCCTCGGGCGGCATGCAGCGGTCCTGGGCCCCACTCACGAGCAGGGTGGGCATGGAGAGGTGGGCGAGGTCCGCGGCATCGCGCGCGAACGCTGGCAGCAATTCCAGCGCGCGGCGGAAGGCGGAACGGTGGACCTGGCCCATCGCATGGCCAGCCAGGCGCGCGCCTTCGGGCAACGCGCCGCTGCCGGTCTGGCGCGGCACCAGCAATTCGGCCACGCGCTCCATGGCCTGGTCGCCCTCCAGCGCGGCGACGCGGGGCGCCACCCAGGTGTCCAGGCCTTCGCCATCCAGGGCCGGGCCGCCCGCGCACAGCACGAGCCGGCCCACGCGGCGGGGTGCCCGCAGGGCGACCTCGACCGCCACCATGGCGCCCAGGCCGTGGCCGACGAGGGTGGTGCCCTGCGTGCACTGCAGCGCATCGAGCAGGGCGATGCAGCTCTGCGCCAGCCCCTTGAAGCTGTAGGGCTCGATGGGCGCGCTGCGGCCGTAACCCGGCATGTCCCAGGCCACGGCACGGTAGCCGGAGCCCGCGAGGGTCTCGACCTGGGGAGCGAAGGTCAGGTGGCCGCCGTCGGCATCGTGCAGCATGAGCACGGTGGGACCGGCGCCAAGGGTGGTGAAAGTGGGAAGCAGGGCCATGGAAGGGAGGGGCAACGACAACGCGCCCGGTGGGGACTCGGCCCCGGTCGGCGGCGGGGGTGCGGGCACCGGACCATAATAGCCGACCCCTTCCTCCGCCCGGCGCGCGCCGCGCCTTCGCCTTCCGTGACACGTCCCCTGCCCCGGCCCGCGCTGGCCACTCCGCCGAGCTTTTCCCCCCGCGAGTTCCGCGACGCGCTCGGCATGTTCGCCACCGGCGTGACCATCGTCACCGCGCAGGACGCCGCCGGCGGCCTCGTGGGCCTCACGGCGAGTTCATTCAATTCGGTGTCGCTCGCGCCGCCGCTGGTACTCTGGAGCCTGGGCCGCACCGCCGGTTCGATGAGCGCGCTGGCCGCCGGTTCGCACTATGCGATCAACGTGCTGGCCGCCGACCAGAAGACACTGGCCGAGCGCTTCGCCAGCCGTGGCGTGGACCGCTTCGCGGGCGTGGCCTACACGCCGGGCGTGGCGGGCGCGCCGCTGATCGAGGGGGCGGTGGCCACGTTCGAATGCTTCAACCGCAGCCGCTACGACGAAGGCGACCACGTCATCTTCGTCGGAGAAGTGGAGCGCTGCGCGCACCGCCCGGGCGTGCCACCGCTGCTCTACCACGGCGGACGCTTCTATACGGAACATCCCCTCTGAGCCGCTGGCGGCCGCGGACCGCGGGCCACGGCCGGGCGGTCAGCGCACCGTGTCGGGCAGTTCGATCTTGACTTCGAGCACCTCGAGGTTGTCCTGGCGCTCCAGCTGCACCTTCAGGTCTTCGGGGCTGATCTTCACGTACTTGGAAATCACGGCGACGAGCTCGCGCTGCAGTGCGGGCAGGTAGTCCGGCTCCGAGGCATTGCGGCCATTGCGCTCGTGAGCGAGGATGATCTGCAGCCGCTCCTTGGCGACACTGGCGGTCTTCTTCTTTTCGCCGAGCAGGAATGAGAGAAAGGATGCCATGCGTTACCTCCCGCCGAAGATGCGCTTGAAGAAGCCGGGCTTCTGCGCGTCGATGAAACGCAGGGGCTTGTCCTCGCCGAGGAAGCGCGCCACCACGTCCTTGTAGGCCTCGGACACGTCCGTGCCCTGCAGGTGGATGGCGGGCGTGCCCTGGTTGGACGCCTGCAGCACGCTTTCGGACTCGGGCACGACGCCGATGAGTTCGATGCGCAGGATGTCCTGGATGTCCTCCAGGCTCAGCATCTGCCCGTCCTGCACGCGGCCGGGGTTGTAGCGCGTGATGAGCAGGTGTTCCTTGATCGGCTCCTTGCCCTCGATCGCGCGCTTCGTCTTGCTGCCGAGCATGCCGAGGATGCGGTCGGAATCGCGCACCGAGGACACCTCGGGGTTGGTCACCAGCAGCGCCTCGTCGGCGAAGTGCATGGCCATGAGCGCGCCACTTTCGATGCCGGCGGGCGAGTCGCAGACGATGTATTCGAAGTCCATCGCGGCGAGGTCGTTCAGCACCTTCTCCACGCCCTCCTGCGTGAGCGCGTCCTTGTCGCGCGTCTGGCTGGCTGCCAGCACGAACAGGTTCTCGCACTGCTTGTCCTTGATGAGGGCCTGGTTCAGGTTGGCCTCGCCGTGGATCACGTTGATGAGGTCGTACACGACGCGGCGCTCGCAACCCATGATGAGGTCGAGGTTGCGCAGGCCGACGTCGAAGTCGATCACGGCGGTCTTGTGGCCGCGCAGCGCGAGGCCCGATGCGAAGCTGGCGCTGGTGGTGGTCTTTCCCACGCCTCCCTTGCCGGAGGTCACGACGACGATTTTGGCCATTTCTGCAAATTCCTTGGGGCGTTGGTCTGGTGTTCTGGGGTCAGGCGAGCGGCTCGATGATCAGTTTCTCGCCGTCGAGCCGCACCTGCGCGGGCTTGCCGCGCACGTTGTCGGGCAGCTCGGTGTCGGTGGTGCGGTAGATGCCGGCCACCGAGACGAGCTGCGGTTCCAGGCAGGTGCTGAAGATGCGGGCGGAGGTGTCGCCGCGCGCACCGGCGATGGCCCGGCCGCGCAGCGGCGCATAGACGTGGATGTTGCCGTCGGCGATGACTTCGGCACCGAAGCTCACCACGGCCATCACCACGAGGTCGGAGCCGCGCGCATAGACCTGCTGGCCCGAGCGCAGCGGCTTGTCCACCACGACGGTGCCGGGTGCGGGAGCGGGCACCTCGCGCACCACCTCGACCTCGCGCACGACTTCGCGGACGACCTCCCGCGCAGGCGATTCGGCCGCGGCGGGCGGCTGGGCGGCACGGGCGGGCGGCGCCTCCGGCGCGGCCACGAGCCCGGCGGCGAGCGCGGCCTCCATCTGCGCGGCGCTGCCGCCGCGCACGGCCACGGGCTGGGTGCGGTGCTGGCGCAGCAGGGCCACGAGGGCGGGAAAATCGATGGGTGCAGCCTCCTCGCGCACGGCGGCGAGGTCGATCAGCACCGGATCGTTGTCGAAGAAGCCCGGGTCCTCCCCGAGGCGCGCGGCCAGGTCGGCAGCGAACGCGTCGGCGTCGGTGGTCCGCAACGCCACGGCCACCACGGGCAGCTGGGCGCTCTTGAGGTCAAAGCTGGTGCGGGCCTGGCCCACCGTGTCAACGGCCATGGAAGGAAGGAGTGCGAACGACGCGGCTCAAAGCGGCGGAGTTTACCGTTACCGGGGCGATTGGCACGCGCAGCAGGGCCGAAGTGCGGGTAAATGTTCAGCAAGTGAATGCAAATCCATCGCACAAAGAAACATTGGCCCACTACACGTCATCGTGGGCTACCGACAGTCAGAGGTATTCTCAAGCCCGGTGGGCCCCTCACGCACACGCAGAGCCTGCCCCGTCAGAAGGCCGCGGAGCAGGCCACGCCAGCAGACGCCGTGGAACCGGCTTTGCCGGGCCACTGGCGTCGTCCCCCCTTGGGGGGAAGGCGCCGAAGGCGACTCAGGGGGGTCAAAACTTCGGTATGCGGATCCGGCTGATCATGAGCGAGCCGGACACCGCGAACAGCAGCACGAAGGGGTGCAGCGTGAAGCCCCCCACCAGCAGCTTGCCGAACCACAGGTTCTCGCGCACGGCACCGAGCGATGCGGCCAGTGCCATGAGCCCCACCAGCACGATGGAGGTGGGGATCGGCGTGCCCTCGAAGTACTTCACCTTGCCTGAACCCTCGGAGAGTGTTTCCGCCGTGACGTTGTAGCGCGCGAGGCGCGAGACGCCGCAGGCCACGAAGAAGGCCAGGACGATGCGGTCGTAGAGGCCCTGCATGCCGCAGGCGTAGGCGATGATCGCCGGCGCCACGCCGAACGAAATCACGTCGGCCAGCGAATCCAGCTCGCGGCCCATGGCGGAGGACTTCTGCCGCCAGCGCGCGACGCGGCCGTCGAGCACGTCGAAAACCAGCGCCGCGAGCACCAGCGCGGCGGCGAAATACACGTGGCGCACGTCGCCCGTCTCCATGAATGTCATGGAGGAGAACAGCGCCCCCACGCCGCACACGGCGTTGCCCAGCGTGAACCAGTCGGCCAGGTGGAACTCGCGGATCATCGAAAAACGCTTGGGGGCTTGCGGAGTCATGGGCGGTCTTTCCTTCCTGGCGGTTCCTGCGGATGCTGCGGCGCGGGGCCGTCGGCCGATTATGGGACGGGGCCGGCGCCGGCCTCGTCAGGTATGTCCTACCGGCGTGCGCCAGGAGCCTGCTGGGGCGGCGCGCGCAGGGTTTCCAGGTGGATGCTGGTTTCCGTGTTGCGGATGCCCTTGATGAGCCGGATGCGCTCCAGCGCCTGGGCCAGCTCGGCCAGGGACGCGATCTGCAGTTCGGCCAGAAGATCCCACTGGCCGTTGGTGGCGTGCAGGGACAGCACGCTCGGCTCGCCCAGCAGAGAGGCGGTAACGCGGCGCGCGTCATTGCCCTCGATGGAAATGCTCATCCAGGCCTGCAGCCCGCCGGTCTCCCCCTCCGGCCGCAACCGCACGGTGTAGCCGACGATGGTTCCCGAATCCTCCAGCTTGCGGATGCGGTTGGTGACCGTGCCGCGCGACACGCCCAGGCGCGTTGCCAGCGTCGCCACGCTGGCGCGGGCGTTGTGGCGCAGGGCGGCGATGAGTTGCTGGTCGATATTGTCCATAGTGTCAACGAATGCTGCCATAAAGCCAGCTTTCTGCGCAATTGCGGTCAATCCTTGCGATTTGGATTGGTGCACGCCTGTGGGAACCTCGTACACCAGCACCGAAGAGGCATGCCATGGACCGCACCCACACCATCCGTCCCGCCCTGCGCCGCGCCGGATCCACCGAATTCCTGGACGCACCGCGTGCCGCCGAATTGGTGGGTCGCACGGGCGTCATCGCCTGCCTGCACGCCATCGCCCAGGCCATCGAGGCCGACTTCGCCCGGTGGAACGACTTCGACAAGACCGCCCGCACGGCCGCCCATTCGCCGCGCGGCGTGATCGAGCTCATGCCCGTGGCCGATACCCGGCCCGGCGGCGGCTATGCCTTCAAGTACGTCAACGGCCACCCGGCCAACACGCAGGACGGGCTGCCCACGGTGATGGCCTTCGGCGCCCTGGCGGACGTGGACACGGGCCTGCCGGTGTTCCTGGGCGAGCTCACGCTGACCACCGCGCTGCGCACGGCCGCCACCTCGGCCGTGGCGGCCCGGCGGCTGGCCCGGCCGGAGAGCCGTTGCATGGCGCTGATCGGCAACGGCTCGCAGGCCGAGTTCCAGGCGCTGGCGTTCTTCGGACTGCTGGACGTGCGCGAGCTGCGGCTGTACGACACCGACCCCGCGGCCACGCGCAAGCTCATGCGCAACCTCGGGCCCTATGCACGCGAGGGACTGCACTGCGTGCCGTGCGCGAGTGCGCGTGAAGCCGTGCGCGGCGCCGACATCGTGACCACGGCGACGGCCGACAAGACACGCGCAGCCATCGTCCAGGCCGACATGCTGGAGCCGGGGATGCACCTGAACGCCGTGGGCGGCGACTGTCCGGGCAAGACCGAATTGGCGCCGGAGGTGATGCAGGCAGGTGCGGTTTTCGTGGAATACGAGCCGCAGACCCGCATCGAGGGCGATCTGCATCAGATGCCGGCGGACTTCCCCGTCACCGAGCTCTGGCGCGTGCTGGCGGGTATGGCGCCGGGGCGCGTGTCGCCCGGGCAGGTAACGGTGTTCGATTCCGTGGGCTTCGCGCTGGAGGACTACTCCGCCCTGCGCACCATGCGTGCGCTGGGCCAGGCGGCCGGGCTGCTGGAGCGCATCGCACTGGTGCCGGACCTGGCCGATCCGAAGGACCTGTACGCGCAGTTGCGGCCCTGGCTGCCTGAAGGCGCCCCCGGCGCAGCCACGTCGGCGCCACGCGCTCCCATCTTCGTCCACGAGGCGGCCTGATTTCCGACGCCATCGCGCAGGTCCGCACCGCACAATGCCCGCAGCAGGAGAGACGCCCACCATGGACAACGCCCCCTTTCCACGCCCGGTCACGCTGATCGGCGTTCCCACCGACGTCGGCGCCGCCCGCCTGGGCGCGGCGATGGGCCCGGACGCGCTGCGCGTGGCCCAGCTCGGTCCGGCGCTCGAACGGCTGGGACTGGAGGTCGAGGACCTGGGCAATCTGCACGGCCCGCCGAACCCGCGCGGCGAGCGCACGGCCGAGGGCCTGCGCAACCTCGCCGAATGCGAGGCATGGAACCGATCCACGCACGATGCGGTGTTCGCCCAGTTGCAGGCCGGTCGCCTGCCGGTGATGCTGGGCGGCGACCACAACCTCGCCATCGGCTCGATCAGCGCCGTGGCGCGCCACTGCCGCGATACCGGCAAGCGGCTGCGCGTGCTCTGGCTGGACGCGCACTCCGACAGCAACACGCCGGAGATCTCGCCCAGCGGCAACGTGCACGGCGTGCCGGTGGCCAGCCTCTGCGGGCTGGGCCCTCCCGCGCTCGCGGCGCTCGGCGGCCCCGGGCCGGCGCTGCGCGGCGCGCAGATGTGCCAGATCGGCCTGCGCAGCGTGGATGCGGCCGAGAAGCGCATGATCCACGAGCTCGGGCTGGAGGTATACGACATGCGCGCGATCGACGAGCTCGGCATGCGCGAGGTCATGCGCCGCGCGCTCGCCGGGCTGGAGGACGACGATGGCGCGCACCTGCACCTGAGCTTCGACGTGGACTTCCTCGATCCGGAAATCGCGCCCGGCACGGGCACCACGGTGCGCGGCGGGCCGAACTACCGCGAGGCCCAGCTGTGCGTGGAGATGATCGCGGACACGGGAAGGCTCGCCTCGCTCGACATCGTGGAACTCAACCCCGCGCTCGACATCCGCAACCAGACCGCCGAACTCGTGGTGGATCTGGTGGAGAGCCTGTTCGGCAAGAGCACGCTGGTGCGCGCGCCGGCCCCGGCGGGACGGCGCTAGGCCTGCGCGGCAGCGGCGGCGGCGGTGCGCGCCAGGTGCCGCCGCGCGAAATCCTCGTACCAGCCAAGGCAGCCGGGATTGGCCATGGCGTCGCGGTTCACCACCTTCTCCAGCGGCTGGCCGAGCAGCAGCTTCTTGATGGGCAGCTCCTGCTTCTTGCCCGTGAGCGTGCGCGGAACCTCGGCCACCTGCACGATCTCGTCGGGCACGAAGCGCGGCGAGAGCGCGGTGCGGATCGCCCCGGCGATGCGCTCGCGCAGCGCATCGTCCAGCACGGCGCCCTCGCGCAGCGCCACGAAGAGCGGCATGTGGCTCTCGCGGCCCAGGTATTCCAGGTCCACCACGAGGCTGTCGAGCACCTCGGGCAAGGCTTCCACCGCGCGGTAGAGCTCGCTGGTACCCATGCGCAGGCCGTGGCGGTTGATGGTGGCGTCGCTGCGCCCGTAGATCACGCAGCGGCCTTCCGGACCGACGCGCAGCCAGTCGCCATGGCGCCAGACCGCGCCCATGGACGCGGGGCCGTCGCCACCGCCAGGCCGGCGGCCGTGGCCGGGCGGGTACATGTCGAAATAGCTCGCGAGGTAGCGCGGACCCTGCGGATCGCCCGGCAGTGCCGGCGCCCCCGCCGGTGCATCGCCCCAGAAGTAGAGCGGCATGGAGGGAATGGGTTGCGTGCAGACCAGCTCGCCCACCGCGCCGGTGACGGGCCGACCTTCCTCGTCCCAGGCCTCCACGGCCGCGCCGAGCATGCGGCACTGCATCTCGCCGGGCACCTGCGGGAGTTCTCGGTGACCGCCGATGAAGGCGCCGCAGAAATCCGTGCCTCCGGAGATGTTGTCCCACCAGATCGGTTCGCTGCTGCCCGCATTCCCGGCTCGGGCCTGGATGCGCGCGAATTGCGCCGTGCCCCACTCCTGCACCTCCGGCGAGAGCGGCGAGCCCGTGGTGCCCAGCGCGCGGATGCGGGAAAGGTCGCCGCAGGCCGCGAGATCGATCCCCGCCTTCATGCAGTTGGCATAGAAGGCGGCGCCCGCGCCGAAGAAGGTCACGCCGGTCTCGGCGGCGAAGCGCCAGAGCGTGCCCCAGTCGGGGCGCTCGCGGCTGCCGCCCGGGTTGCCGTCGTAGATGACGCAGGTGGTGCCCGAGAGCAGGCCGCTGGCCTGCGCGTTCCACATGACCCAGCCGGTGGAGCTGTACCAGTGGTAGCGTTCGCCGAACGAGTTGGGCGCGTGGCTCGGGCCGATGTCGTTGTGCAGGCCCTTGAGCAGCAGCGCCACCAGCACCATGCCGCCGTGGCCGTGCACGATGGGCTTGGGCAGGCCCGTGGTGCCGCTGGAATAGACGATCCAGAGCGGGTGGTCGAACGGCAGCCAGAGCGGCTCGAACGACGCCACCCCGGCATCGTCGCGCGCGGTGGCCCGGGCGTATTCCACGCAGCCGGCGATGGTGCCCGCCGTGCCGAGCTGGTCCACGACGACCACGTGCTCCAGCGTGGGCAGCGCGGCCCGCAGCTCGGCCAGCACGCCGCGGCGGTCGAGGTCGCGGCCGCCGTAGGTCACGCCGTCCACGGTGATCAGGGCCTTCGGCTCGATCTGCCGGAAGCGGTCCAGCACCGCGGCCGTGCCCATGTCGGGCGCGCACACGCTCCAGATGGCGCCCAGGCTGGCCGTGGCCAGCAGGGCCACCATGGCCTCGGGGATGTTGGGCAGGTAGGCCGCGACGCGGTCGCCCGGCCCCACGCCCTGAGCGCGCAGGTGCAGGGCCAGCGCGGCCACCTGCCGGCGCAGTTCGGGCCAGGACAGTTCGCGGTGCTCGCCGCGTTCGTTGCGGCTGATGATGGCCGGCTGGCCGGCCTCGTGCGCGGCATCGGCGTGCCGCAGCGCCTGGCGCGCGTAGTTCACCTGGGCACCCGGGAACCATTCGGCACCCGGCATGGTGTTGCGGGCCAGCACGGCCGTGTGCGGCGTGGGCGACTCGAGGCCGAAGTAATCCCAGATGCTCTGCCAGAAGGCGTCCAGGTCGGTCACGGACCAGCGCCAGAGGGCATCGTAATCGTCGAACTGCAGGCCGCGCGTCTCGCGCAGCCAGTCCTGGTAGAGCCGGATCTGGGGAACGAAGGGGGCGCTCGCTTCGGCGGCCGCGTTGCGCGGCGGGGGTGTGGTTGTCTCCATGGCCACGCAGCGTACTGCGTGGTGCCCCGGCGTGTCACCGCCGGGGCGTCCCGGGCTTGACAGGCAGGTGCCCGGGTCAGTCTTCCTTGAGTTCCTTCACGCTGGTGATCGCGTAGCGCTTCTCGCTCAGCTGCCGGGCCGGTTCGGGAATGCCGTAGTCGTTCCAGTGCGCGGCGCTCTCGTCCAGTTCGTGGCCCCGCTCCTGGCAACTCCAGTCGGTGTTGATGGCCTCCTGCGGAATGGGGCGGCCTTCGGGAACCACGAGATAGGAATGCTTGCCGTCAGCTTCGGGCCGGCGGTAGATGTCGACGCGCATGGGAGGGATCCTTTGCTGTGGGGAGAGAAGTCCCCACTCTAGCCAACGCTCCGCGGCACTCCCGTAGGAAAAACCCCCCGCCCCTGGCGGGAACGGAGGGGAGGTCTCCGAAGCGCGCTTACTTCGCAGCCATGTCGCGCATGCGGTCGGCGCGGCCGGCCGGGTCCGGATGGGAGGACAGCATCTCGTCGAGCGCGCCGCCCTTGCCGCCGCTCTGGGCCGCCAGCTTGCGGAAAGCCGATTCCATCGCGCTCACCTTGTACTTGTGCTTCTTCATGAAGGCCAGCCCGTAGTCGTCGGCGGCCGTCTCCTGGCTCTGGGAGAACTGGCTGTTGACCAGCTTTTCGCCCAGTGCGCCCAGGTCGCTGTCGGCCAGGGCACCGACGCCGCCCGCGGCGGAAGCGGCCTTGCGGCCGGCGGAGGCGAGATAGGCGGTGCGCATGGCGGCAAGGGAATGCTGCAGCTTGACGTGGCCGATCTCGTGTCCGATGACGCCCAGCAGCTCCTGATCGTTCATCATGTCCATCAGGCCGCTGTACACGCGGATCGAGCCGTCGGCCGTCGCGTCGGCGTTGACCTCGTTGGCGAGATAGACCTTGAAGTTGAGTTTCATGCCGTCTTCGTTGACATGCTTCTTCGTGAGGCGGGCCAGGCGCTGGGCGTATTTGTTGCCGGCCGGCGCGACCTTTTCCGTGCGCTCCTCGTAGGCGCGCAGCTGCTGCGACACGGATTTGAGTTCGGCGTCCGACACGGTCGCAGCCTTGAACACGTCCGCGGCCGCGCCGATCTTGCTGTCGGTGCCGGAGCCGGTGCCGCCGGTGCCCGCCGCTCCCAGCACGGAACCGAGTGCGGATCCTGCGGACGATGAAGATCCCGTGGAGCCATTGGTGGCGCAGCCGGCCAGGATCAGGGAGAGCGCAAGCGCGCCCAGGCGGAACGTGTTCATGGTTTTTTTACCCTCGTTGGAATGATGCGCCGCC
This sequence comes from Acidovorax sacchari, assembly GCF_042847045.1. Lineage (NCBI taxonomy): Bacteria > Pseudomonadati > Pseudomonadota > Betaproteobacteria > Burkholderiales > Comamonadaceae > Acidovorax > Acidovorax sacchari. Next base: position 152,819 of record NZ_AP035783.1, on the reverse strand, counting down.
CGAAGAGGGCCGGGCGCAGCCCGGGCCCGGGACCGACGCGAGGCTGCGGCGGTGGGACGGCGGGCGGATTCTCTCCAGGGATGGGGCGCCGGAGAGTCGCGGCGAGCGCACACTTGCATCCATTTGTATTTATCCACCCAAACGGGTAACACCCGCATTCCCCGGGAACTTTTGGCGATTTCGCGAAGCATGCCTCTCATCGCCAGAGGCACATCTTGTTGCAAAAAACCAGCAGTTCAGAGCGGCAGCGCGAAAAGGCGGCCGGACAAAGGGGCGTTTGCGAGCATGTCCAGCGCCACGGGCTGGCGCGCAGTCGTCACGAACAGGACGTTGCCTTCCGGTCCACCCACGGCCACATCGGTCGGACAGGGCACGGGCAGTGCGGCGACGCGGTCAAGCCCGCCGTCCGCCAGGAAACGCACCACGCTCCAGCCGTCGCGCAGCGCAGTCCACACGCCGCCCTCGGCGTCGAAGGCGAGCCCGCTGACACGCCCTGACCCCTTGGGCACCGTGACCAGCCTTCGCACCACGCCGGGGCTGTCCGGGTGCATGTGCAGGATGGCGCCGGTGTGGGGCGCGGTGGCCAGCAGCGCGCCATCCCCGGCCCGCCAGCGCAGGCACTGCAGGGCTTCGGCCAGCCGCCAGAGCACCTCGACGTGCCCCGTGGCGTGCAGGCGCCCCACCGCGCTGCCGCCCTCGGCGGTTTCCACGGCGATCCAGACGCCGCTGCCGCCACCCTCGGCCCCGCCCAGGCACACGGCCTGGACGATGGAGCCTTCCGGCCAGAGGGGCCACGGCTCGGGCCGCGCGGCACCCGGACGCCAGCGCACGGCGCCCCGCGCGCCCACCAGCGACACATCCTGCGGGCCATGCACGAGCACGCCGGCAATGGGCTCTTCGCATCCCGCCAGGGCCTGGTCGGTACCGGTCGGCAGGACGGCCTCACCAGCCGCGCGCGGCTCTCCTTCCGGGGCGGCCTGCGGCGACCAGGCGCGCAGCGCAGGGGCCAGGCTGTCCGCCCAGTACAGCAGGCCGGCTTCTGCGCACCAGTGGGGATGGGCACCATGGAATGCCCAGGACCCCGCCAGGGCGCACGCCACGGTGTCGGCCACGGGGGCGCGGGTGCGCCCGAGCTGGGCGCCCACCCGCCGGGCGGCCTCGGCCACTTCCGGCCCGAGCAGTTCCAGCCGCTCGGGCGTGAGGCGCCAGGCCGGGCCGGCCACGCTGAGCGCCCCCCGCACCTGGCCCTGGCCGTCCACGATGGGGGCGCCGACGCAGCGCACGCCGGGCACGATCTCCTCATCGTCGATGGCGTAGCCGCGCGCCGCCGTCACGCGCAGCTCCGCCTGCAGCCGGCGCCGGTCGGTGATGGTGCGCGGCGTGGCGGCCTTCAGGGAGAGTCCCTTCAGAAGGGTGTCGCGCTCGGGCTCGCGCAGCGCCGACAGGATGGCCTTGCCCTGGCTGGTGCAATGCACCGGCTTGCGCTGGCCCAGCGCGCTGGAGGAGCGCTCGCTGTGCGCCCCGTCGCAACGCTCGAGCGATACGACTTCACGGCCGTCGAGGGCCGCGAGGTAGGAGGTTTCACCCGTCAGGTCGCGCAGCGCCCGCAACTCCAGCGCCGCGGCTGCGGCGAGGTCGGGCATGGCGTAGGCCTGCCGCGCCATCTCGAAGCAGCGCATGCCCAGGCAATACACCTTGCGCAGCGGGTCGCGCCGCAGCAGCCCGCGCGCCACCAGGACGGCGAGCAGGCGGTAGGCGGTGGTGCGCGGCAGCCCGAAGCGCCCGGACAGCTCGGCCTGGCTCAGTCCATCGGGTGCGGCGCCGACCGCCTCCAGGAGATCGAGGGCCTTTTCAAGGGCCGCGGTGCCTTCGCTGGAAGACGAGGCCATGGTGTGTCTCAGATAGTGGAACTGCCCGCGACTGTAGCCTCCCCTCCCGGATGCCGGGGACACGGGTGCTCGCTACGATCGGCCGGCAGGACGCTGCGGGCCGGACTTCCGCACCGGCTTTCCATCCCTTGAGACAGCTCCGGCCCCATTTCCCAGGAGACATTCCATGACCACGCCAGACACCCTGCAATCCATCGACGCGCGTACCGGCCAGCCCCAGGGCGATGCCTGGAACGCCTCCACGCCAGCGGCCATCGACGCCGCCGTGGCCACCGCCGCACAGGCGGCAGACGCCTTCGCCGCCCGCAGTGCCGCCGACCGCGCGGGCCTGCTGCGCGCCCTGGCCGACGCCCTGGAATCGCAGCGCGAGGCCCTGGTGCCCATCGCCGACCGCGAGACCGCCCTGGGCCCGGTCCGCCTGAACGGCGAGCTGGACCGCACCGCCTTCCAGCTGCGCGGCTTCGCCACCGAGCTCGAGCGGGGTGCGGCGCACGCGGTGGTGGACGACCCCGCGGTGGCCGGCGCGCCACCGGCCGGCCGGCCGCACCTCACCCGTGTGCGCGTGCCCGTGGGGCCCGTCGCCATGTTCTCGGCGAGCAATTTTCCTTTCGCGTTCTCGGTGCTGGGCGGAGACACCGCCTCGGCGCTGGCGGCCGGCTGCCCGGTGGTCGTGAAGGCGCATCCGGCCCATCCGGAGCTGTCCCGCCGGACGGCACGCCTCGCGCAACAGGTCGTGGCGGCGCAGGGCCTGCCCGAAGGGGTCTTCCAGTTCGTGGAGGGCGGATCGGTGGCCACCGGCGTGCAACTGGTGCAGGCGCCGGCCATCGCCGCCGTGGCCTTCACCGGCTCGTTCAAGGGAGGCACCGCCCTGGCCCGGGTGGCGGCGGAACGCCCCCGGCCCATCCCCTTCTATGGCGAACTGGGCTCGGTGAATCCCCTCGTCGCACTGCCCGCGGCGCTGCAGGCCCAGGGCGCCGCGCTGGCCGAAACCCTGGCCGGCTCGATCTGCCTCGGCGCGGGCCAGTTCTGCACCAGCCCCGGCGTGATCGTGGTGCGCCGGGATGCCTCGGGCGACGCGTTCGTGCAGGCGCTGGCGGACAGGCTCCAGGCGCTCGCGCCGCACGCCATGCTCTCGGCGGGCATCCGCGCGCACTTCGACCATGGAGTGGCCGCGTGGAGGGCCCACGGCAAGGTCAGGCCGCTGGTGGACGGCACGGCCGCGCCCGACGCCACGCCGCGCCCCTTCCTGGCCGAGGTGCAGGCGGCGGATTTCATCGCCGACGCCGCGCTCCACGAGGAAGTCTTCGGATCCGCCGCCCTGGTGGTGCGCACGGGCTCGGCCAAGGAAACGATCGACGTGCTGCGCGCCGTGGGCGGCTCCCTCACGGTCACGCTCTGGGGCGCGGACGACGACACGGAGGACAACCGCGCACTGGTGCGCGCCGCCACCCAGGTGGCGGGCCGCGTGCTCTTTGCCGGCGTGCCCACCGGCGTGGCCGTCACGGCCGCCCAGCACCATGGCGGCCCCTACCCCGCCAGCACCGCGCCCTTCACCACGTCGGTCGGCTACGCAGCGATGGATCGCTTCCTGCGCCCCGTGGCACTGCAGGATGCGCCCGGGTGGCTGGCCGCGCGCAACGGCGTTCCCTGCTGAGAGGGGCAGTCTCGACAGGGGGCGCCAGGCTGCGGGAGAGGGATCAGGACCGCCCGCCGTCGGCGCGGATGGCTGCCTTTCTCCCGCAAGCCAGAGCCGCGGCAGCCAGCACCGCGGCGGGAATGCCGTAGAGCCAGGGCGTCGGGAGCACGGGCAGCAACAGCCCGGCGGCCAGCGGCCCGAGCCCTGCCCCGATGTCACGCCAGACGGACCGGGCCGCCAGGGCACGGACGCGGTCGGCGCCGGGATGGCGGATGGCGACGATGGGTGCGAGCAGCGGCAGCTGAAGGGCCCGCAGCAACACGATGGCCGCAGCACAGGTCCACAGCCACCCCGCTCCGAAGCCGACGAGGGCCACGGCCGTCATGAGCGAGAAGACGACGAGCAGCCGTTCGGCGCCCCACCTGTCGGCCCAGCGGCCACCGACCGGGCCGAGAACGATCTCGGAGCCATACCGGACGGCCAGCAGCACGGCGGCGGCCGTCAGCGCGCTGGAAGGCCACAACGCCTGGCCCAGCACGGTGAGGCCGATGAGAAACAGGCCGTCCAGCGCGAATCCCTCCACGAAAGACCAGGTGTCCAGGGCGTTCGGACGCGACGGCCGGGTACGCACCGCCCCCATGCCCGGGTGGGGCCGGGCGGGAAGCCTGCGGGCAGCCCACAAGCCGCCCAGGGCCGCGAAGGTCAGCGCTCCCAGCACCCAGCGCGGTCCTGCCAGCTCGCTCAACACGGCCGCCGCCGGCAAGGCGATCACGGGTCCCAGAGCGATGAAGGCGCGCGACCTTCCGGACCGCGCCGATGCACCGGCTGCCGACGACGTGGCCAGGACCTGGGTGGAGAGGTTCAACGCAGCGAACGCCATGCCCCAGAGCAAGCGCAGCGGCAGCAGCAGCCAGAAGCCGCTGAGGGTGGCATTGCCCAATGCACAGGCGGCAGCCGCCGCGACAGCCAGGACGCAGATCCTGCGGTCGCCGTATCGGGCATACAGGCGCGCGACCCAGCCGTACCCGGCAATGCGCACGAGGCGGTTGGCGGCCAGCAGCATCCCCGCTTCCACCAGCGTGATGCCCCATGCAGCGCCGTGGACGGGAAACAGCAGGTACAGCACCACGTCCGAAGGCAGCGTGGTGGCCAGCGCTATCGCAGCGTTTCTGGAGTCGCGGTCAGCGGCTTCGGGAGTGGGGATGTCCGTTCCGGCCGCGCTGGTCGTTTGCATGGCCGCATCGTGGGCCCTGCGCAAGGAGACGACAAACGAGTTTGTTGGGGGCACATGTGTGCAAAAATCTCACGCATGGCCATGGTGCTCCCCCCTCTCAATGCGGTACGGGCCTTCGTGGCCGCGGCCAGGCACCAGAGTTTTTCGCGGGCAGCGCAAGAGCTGCATGTGACCCATGGCGCCGTGAGCCGGCAGGTCAAGGGGCTCGAGGAAGACCTGGGCGTCTCCCTCTTCGAACGCCGGGTGCGGCAGGTGGTGCTCACGGTGGAAGGCCAGGCCTTCTACGCGCAGGCCGAGGCGGGCCTGGCCCTGATAGGGAATGCAGCCACGGCCCTGAGGGCAGGGGTGGCGAGCCGTGCCGTGCGGGTCAATGTGAGGCCGTCGTTCGCCGTGCGCTGGCTGATCCCCAGACTGCCCGATTTCGTGGCCAGGTACCCCGGCATCGAGCCGGAGGTCATCACCAGCATTGCGGCGCCTTCCCACGCCGCAGAGAGATTCGACGTGGCCGTGCGGCGCGGGCTCCAGGGGTGGCCGGTGTCCTTGCAGGTGGCACCGTTCCTGGAAGACGAGGCACTGGCGGTGGCCTCGCCGGCCTTGCTGCAGAGCGCCAGCCGCCCTGTCGAATCCCCGCGCGACCTGGCGGCGTTCGTGTTGCTCTGCGCCCGTTCCAGGAAGGGTGACTGGGACGACTGGTGCCGGCAGGCAGGCATAGGCCGGCTGAAGGCCGCAGGACGGCTGCACCTGGACCACCTGCACCTGATCTTCCAGGCCGCCGTCGACGGGCTGGGCGTGGCCATGGCGCCGCGGTCGTTGTGGGGCAATGATCTCAAGCAGAAAAGGCTGGTGCCGCTGCTTCCCCGTCACGCCCTGCCGCTGGAGCGCTACTACTACGGCATTGCACCGGATGCCTCCGAAGAAGCCCGTTGCTTCGTGGCGTGGCTGGAGGAAGCGCAGCGCCTCTGGAGCGTTGCCGGCAGCGGCGAACACGGCGCTTGATGCACAGCAATGGCAGCCCCGGGCCACCGCGCCCACAATCGGCAGGCTCCCACTTTTGCGCCCCCTGCGCGTTCCGCCCGCCATGCCCGAGATGTCCGCGCCTGCTTCCGTCCCAGCCTCCCTGCCCCGGCAGGCCACGACTGCAGGTGCGCACGACTGCGATGTCCTGATCGTGGGCGGCGGCCCCGCGGGCCTGTCGCTCGCGGTCTCGCTGGCCCAGGCCGGCTTCACCGCCACGGTAGTGGAGCGCCAGCCGGGTGACGCGCTGGCCGGACCGGCGCCGGATGGCCGGGAAATCGCGCTCACCCACCCCGGCGCGGACACGCTGCGGCGCCTGGGGTCCTGGCAGCGCCTGCTGCCGCACGAGGTCGGGCGCATCCACGCAGCACAGGTGCACGACGGCCCCGTGGGCGTCACGCAGCCGCTGCACCTGCAGACCGGACGCGGCCCGGGCCACCTGGGCTGGATCGTTCCCAACCACGCCCTGCGGCGCAGCGCGCACGCCGCGGCCCTCGCCACGCCGGGCGTGCGGCTGCTGGCCGGCCGGCAGGTGACGCACGTGGCCGTGTCGCAGGACGCAGCGGAACTGGAATGCGCGCCCGTCGATGGCGGGCCGGATGGCGCCGCGCCCCTGCGGCTGCGCGCGCGCCTGCTGGTGGCGGCGGACAGCCGCTTTTCCGCCACGCGGCGTCAACTGGGCATCGGCGCGGCGAGCACCGATTTCGGTCGCACGGTCATCGTCTGCCGCATGCGCCACGCACTCGCGGGCGACGGTACCGCCCACGAGTGCTTCGGCTATGCCCGCACACTGGCCATCCTGCCGCTGCCGCCCGATCCCGGCACGGGCGAGCCCCTGTGCTCGGTGGTGGTCACCACCCGCACCGACGATGCCGCCGCGCTGCTCGCGCTGCCGCCGGCCGATTTCGCCGCCCAGGTGCAGGCGCAGTTCGGCGACCGCCTCGGCGCGATGCGGCTGGCCGGCGAGCGCCACGCCTATCCGCTGGTCGCCGTCTATGCCCGGCGCTTCAGCGGCCACCGCTGCGCATTGCTGGGCGATGCCGCCGTGGGCATGCATCCGGTGACCGCGCATGGCTACAACCTGGGCCTCGCGGGCGTGGAGCGGCTGACCGCCGCGCTGGTGCACGCACGCGATACGGGCCGCGACATCGGTGATGCCGGCCTGCTGGAGCGGCACTACGCGCGGGGGCACCACCGGCATGCCTGGCCGCTGTACGAGGGCACGAATGCCATCGTGCGGCTCTATACCGACGACCGCCCGCTGCCGCGCCTGCTGCGGCGCGTGGTGCTGCAGGGTGCCCGCCGGCTCGCTCCCGTACAGGCGGCGATCGTGGGGCAGCTGATGGGAACGGCGTCCGAGGCCAGTCCCTGGACGCCCGGCCCCGCGGGCCTCTGAACTTTCCCGCTTCGGCGGACTCCGCCATGCCGCCCTCGCGCGGCATTTCGTGTGCGGCGGCGGCATGGCCGGCCTTTTGTCATCAGGACCGGCTACCCTATGCGCCCTTTTTGGTTCCGCACACCATGAAAAACCAAGCGTCCCGCGAATTCTTTCCACGCCAGGTCGTGGAGGCCGGCCCCAACCGCTGGGACTGGGCCCTGCTGCCGCTGGTGCTGGCAGGCGTGGTGCTGCTGGCCTATGGGGCGGCGCAGATGGCCCGGCCCTTCGAGATGGGCGACGTGATCCCGCTCTCGCTGGACCCCTGGCAGCTGCCGTACTACCTGCTGCGCACCACGCTGCGCATGTTCATCGCGCTGGGCGCCTCGCTGGTGTTCGCCTGCGTGTTCGCGGTGCTGGCGGCCAAGTACCGGCTGGCCGAACGGGTGCTGGTGCCCCTGCTGGACATCCTGCAGTCCATTCCCATCCTGGGATTTCTGTCCATCACCGTGACGGGCTTCATCGCGCTCTTCCCGGGCAGCCTCCTGGGCGTGGAATGCGCGGCCATCTTCGCCATCTTCACCTCGCAGGCGTGGAACATGGCGTTCAGCCTGTACCAGTCGCTGCGCACCGTGCCGGCGGAGCTGCAGGAGGCCGCACGGGTGTTCCAGCTCTCGGGCTGGCAGCGCTTCTGGCGGCTGGAACTGCCCTTCGCCATGCCGGGCCTGCTGTGGAACATGATGATGTCGATGTCCGGCGGCTGGTTCTTCGTCGTGGCCTCGGAGGCGATTTCCGTCTCGCACCAGGACATCAAGCTGCCCGGCGTGGGCTCGTACATCGCCATGGCCATCGAGGCGCGCGACCTGCCCGCGATCGGCTGGGCCATCGCCTGCATGCTGGTGGCCATCCTGCTCTACGACCAGTTGCTCTTCCGCCCGCTGGTGGCCTGGGCCGACAAGTTCCGCTTCGAGGAAGGCAGCGCCGATGCGGCCCCCCGCTCCTGGCTGCTGGCCTGGCTGCGCCGCGCGCGCGCCACGCAGACCGTGGCCGGCTGGTGCCAGCGGCAGCTGGGCCGCACGCTCACGCTGTTCAGGCGCAGCCATGACGGCACCTCGATCCGCGCCCGCCCGCCCGCGCCCTCGGCCCGCGCGGAGCGCGTGTGGGACGCGGTGCTGGCCGCGGGGGTGCTCTTCGCCATCGCGCGGCTGGTGCAGTTCGTCCACACCGAGGTAGGCTGGCACGAGGTGGTGCATGTATTCACCCTGGGCGGCTACACCCTGGTGCGCGTGATGGTGCTGATCGCCTTGGCCGCCGTGGTGTGGGTACCCATCGGCGTGTGGATCGGCATGAACCCGCGCTGGGCGGGCCGGCTGCAGGCGGTGGCGCAGTTCCTGGCCGCCTTCCCGGCCAACCTGTTCTTCCCGGTGGCGGTGATGCTGGTGGTGCACTGGAAGCTGAACCCGGACGTGTGGCTGTCGCCCCTGATGATCCTGGGCACGCAGTGGTACATCCTCTTCAACGTGATCGCGGGCGCCTCCAGCATCCCCAACGAACTGCGCCTGGCCGCGCAGAACCTGGGCCTGTCGGGCTGGCTCAAGTGGAAGCGCTACCTGCTGCCTGCCGTGTTCCCCAGCTTCGTGACCGGCGCCATCACCGCCAGTGGCGGATCGTGGAACGCCAGCATCGTGGCCGAATACGTGACCTGGGGCGACACCACGCTGCAGGCCCGGGGCCTGGGCAGCTACATCGCGCAGATGACGGCCACCGGCGACTTCCCGCGCATCGCGCTGGGCATCGGCGCGATGGTGGTGTTCGTGATGGGGCTGAACCACTTCCTGTGGCGGCGCCTCTACCGCCTCGCAGAAGACCGCATGCATTTCTGACCCGCCCCGAACGCTGAACACAACGCATCGCTGCCATGACGCAATCCATCATCGAACTCCACGGCGTGGGCAAGACCTTCCGCTCTTCCGACGGCCGCGAGCGCCCCGTGCTGCAGAACGTCGATTTCACGCTGCGCGAAGGCGAGATCGTCGCCCTGCTGGGCCAGTCAGGCTCGGGCAAGAGCACGCTGCTGCGCATCATGGCGGGCCTGGTGCCGGCCGACGAGGGCGACGTGCGCTACCGCGGCCAGCCGCTGCACGGGCCGGCGCGCGCGATCAGCATGGTCTTCCAGTCGTTCGCGCTCTTTCCGTGGCTGACGGTGCAGCAGAACGTGGAGCTGGGCCTGGAGGCCCGCGGCGTGCCGCAGGCGGAGCGGGCCGCGCGGGCGGAGGCTGCCATCGAACTCATCGGGCTGGCGGGCTTCGAAGGCGCGCTGCCGCGCGAGCTCTCGGGCGGCATGCGCCAGCGCGTGGGCATCGCCCGCGCCCTGGTCACCCAGCCCGACGTGCTGCTGATGGACGAGGCCTTTTCCGCGCTGGACGTGCTCACCGGCGAGCGCCTGCGCGAGGACATCCTGCAGCTGTGGCGCAGCGGCAGCATGCCCACCAAGGCCATGCTGGTGGTCTCGCACAACATCGAGGAGGCCGTGATGATGGCCGACCGCGTGCTGATCTTCGCCAGCGATCCGGGCCGCATCCGCTGCCAGCTGTCGATCCAGTTGCCGCGCCCCCGCGATCCGGACAGCCACCACGTGCGCGCGCTGATCGACGAGGTCTATGCGCTCATGACGGCCGGCGCCACGCGCCACGCGTCCGCGGCCGGGGGCGCGGCGGCCGAGCCGGCGCCCGCCACGCTCACCGACCGCCTGCCCGCAGCCGACGTGGCGCGCATGGACGGCCTGCTGGAACTGCTGGCGGAGCCCCCCTTCGACGGCCGCGCCGACCTGCCCCGGCTGGCGGAGGAAACCAGCCTCACCGACGCCGAACTGCTGCCCGTGGCCCATGCGGTGTCCCAGCTGGGCCTGGCGGCGCTGGCGAGCGGCGACCTGCAGATCACTCCGTTGGGGCGGCGCTACGTGGAAGGAGCCCACGGCCTGCGGCAGCAAATCTTCGGCCAGCAGCTGCTGGCCCACGTGCCGCTCGTGGCGCACATCCGCCACAGCCTGGAGCAGGAGCCGGCGGGCGAACTGCCGGACGTGCCCTTCCTGCGCCTGCTGAGCGAGCAGCTCGATGCCCAGGAGGCCGAGAGCGTGCTGCGCACGGCCATCACCTGGGCGCGGCATGGCGAGGTGTTCGAGTACGACTTCCGCACCGGGGTGATGCGGCTGCCCACGGGGGAAGAGTCCCCCCCCTGAGGCGCCTTCGGCGCCACCGGCTTCAGCGCAGCGCTCAAGAGCCAGTGCTTGCCAGTTCCTGAACGGCCGCCACGCCAGGCGGCGCGGATGGGGCGGACCTCGCCTGGGTGAATCGATCCGGCATCGCGCCGGCGGAAGGTGCAGGGTGGCCGGAAGCGGCAAGGCGCACGGGAGCGCTCCCGCCGCCGACCGGCGCGAGGTGGCCGTACAGGAGGCGCCGGATGGGAATGACGCGGCTGAACATGGTCGATGGTCTCCGGTCGGTCAGGAGGCGGCGGGCGCAGCGGCATCGCGCCACCAGGGCTGCGTGGCCGCGGGGGAACGGATGTCCACGCGCTCGCCCATGGCGGGCGTCAGCAGCGGCACGCCGCATGCGGTGGCCAGCGCGCCGATGCGCTCGAACGGCTCGGTCCAGGCATGGAAGGACAGATCGAACGTGCCGTTGTGGATGGGCAGGCAGTGGCGCCCGCGCACATCCAGGTGCGCCTGCAGGCTCTGCTCGGGCTGCATGTGCACGTCGGGCCAGTCGGCGTTGTAGGCACCGGTCTCCATCAGCGTCAGGTTGAAGGGGCCGTAGCGCTCGCCGATGGCGCGGAAGCCGTCGAAATAGCCGGAATCGCCGCTGAAGAAGACGCGGGTGCTGCCAGCGATCAGCACCCACGATGCCCAGAGCGTACGGTTGCCGTCGGAGAGGCCCCGTCCCGAGAAATGCTGCGCCGGCGTGCAGACCAGCTGCACCCCGGCGAAGGTGGTGCCCTGCCACCAGTCGAACTGCCGCACCTTGTCGGCCGGCACGCCCCAGCCCACCAGGCGGTCGCCCACGCCCAGCGGCGTCATGAACTGCTCCACCTTCGGTACCAGCGCGAGGATGGCGGCATGGTCCAGGTGGTCATAGTGGTCATGGGACAGCACCACGCCGCGCAGCGGGGGCAGGTCCTCGATCCGCAGGGGCGGCGCGTGGAAGCGACGCGGCCCCGCGAACGGCACGGGAGAGGCGCGCTCCGAGAACACCGGGTCCGTGAGCCAGAAGCCGCCCTGCAGCTTGAGCAGCACGGTGGAATGGCCCAGCCGCCACAGCGACATGTCGGGCGCGGCCAGCAGCGCCTCCCGCGTGAGCGCCCGCACCGGCACGGGGCGGTCCGGCACCGTGCCGGCGGGCTTGCCGAGCGCCATGCGCAGCATCACCTGCAGGCCTTTCAGCCAGCCCATGCGGCGGGGCGGGGCTGCGTTGCGGAACCGGCCGTCGGCCGACGTCGGAAGCCGCAGGGGGGACGGATCGATCGGGGCGGCGTGGCTGTAGGCGGACGGACGGGCCATGGCAGTGGAGGAAGGAAATGGGAAAAAGACGCACTACGAAGTGCACTGCACAGTGTAGTGTTGTTTCGAAAAAAGTAAACCGTGCGGTGTAAAATATCTCCATGACAGCAGCCGACGTGCTCCCCCGCCTGACCGACCGCAAGCGCGAAGCCATCGTGCAGGCGGCCATCGCGGAGTTCCGCGAAAGCGGCTTCTCCGGCACCAGCATGGACCGTGTGGCGGCCGCCGCCGGTGTGTCGAAGCGCACGGTCTACAACCACTTCCCCAGCAAGGACGAGCTGTTCTCCGCCATCCTCGACCAGCTCTGGAACCGCAGCCACGCGCTGCCCGATCTGCGCCACGACGCCGACCGGCCGCTGCGGCAGCAACTGCTGGAGCTGATCGGCGGCAAGATGCAGCTCTTCAACGACCCGAGCTTCATGGACCTCTCGCGCGTGGTGATGGCCGAGATGCTGCACACGCCCGAACGTGCCAAGGCAATGGCCGAGCGCCTTTCCTCCAGGGAAGAAGGCCTGCCCGCCTGGATCCGCGACGCGCAGGAGGCGGGCCGGCTGCGCGCCGGTCCCGATCCGCTCTATGCCGCGCACCTGCTCATGGGCCAGCTCAAGACGCATGCCTTCTGGCCGCAACTCATCCTGGGCCAGCCGCCGCTGGACGCTGCCCAGCAGGCCCAGGTGCTGGACGACGCGGTGGACATGTTCCTGGGCTTCTACGCCCGCGGCTGAGGCTGCGGCGCGGGGCCCAGCACGCGGCGTGCCGCCTCCATCGCGCTGCGGGCCAGGCGCTCCAGCCGCGGCGGCTGTTGCCGCCAGCCGTGCCAGAAGAGGGCGACGTCGATGGCGGCCTCCGGCAGCACATCCACCAGTTCTCCCCGTTCCACGGCACCCGGGATCTGCAGTTCGGGCACCATGCCGTAGCCCAGCCCGCAGCGCACCGCGGCCACGAAGGGCTCGGACGCCGGGACGTAGTGGCTGGGGCATGCGCTGGCCTGCAGGCCGAAAACCTGGCGCAGGACCTGGGCCTGCAGGGCATCCTTGCGGTTGAAGACCACGACCGGCGCGCGGCGCGCCGAGGAGCGAGAGATGCCGCGCGGAAACCACTCCGCCGCGAACGCGGGCGACGCCACCAGCCGGTAGCGCATCGTCCCCAGCGGTTCGGCCACGCAGCCGCGCATGGCCTCCGGCTGCACGGAGATGCAGGCATGCACCAGCCCGGCCTCCAGCAGCGCATGCGTGTGCTCCTGGTCGTCCACCATGAGTTCCAGGGCGATGCGCTCGCGCTGCAGGGCGGGTGCCAGCGACGGCAGGAGCCAGGTGGCCAGCGAATCCGCGTTCACGGCCAGCGCGACGGGAGAAAACGCCGCGTCCCCGCCATCGCCGGCCAGGTCGGCCAGCAGTTCGCGCTCCATGGCCCGCGCGCGCTGCAGGTGCTGCAGCAGTTGCCGCCCGGCCCGCGTCGCCCGGCAGGGGCGGCCACGCACCAGCAGCGGCTGGCCGAGACGGGTTTCCAGCGCTCGCACCCGCAGCGACACCGCCGAGGGCGTCAGGTGCAGCGCGGCGGCGGCCTGCTCGAAACTGCCGGCCTCGGCCACGGCGAGGAAGGCTTCGCACTGTCTGGAATCAAGGTGCATGGCGGCCTGGATCGGGTTGATTGAGAAATTTTCGGCCTGGCCGATGAATACACAAGTTTGACTCAATTCCAGCGATGCGGTCCGAGAATGCCGTCATGTGGTGGACAACTTCCTTCCTGCAGGGCCTGGGTACCGGCGCGGGCCTGATCATCGCGATCGGGGCGCAGAACGTGCACGTGCTGCGCACGGGCCTGCAGCGACGGCACGTGGCGCTCACGGCATGGACCTGCATTGCCGTCGATGCCATGGCCATCGCAGCCGGCGTGGCGGGCATGGGCCTGCTGATCCAGGGGCAGCCCCTGCTGCTCGGCGCGGCCCGCTGGGGCGGTGCGGCCTTTCTCGCCTGGTATGGCCTGGCGGCGGCATGGCGGGCCCTGCGGGGCGGCGCCCGGCTGGGCGAAGGCACGGGCCAGGACGGCATGGACCCGGCCCGGGACAGCGGCTCGCGCCAGGCCCTGGCCGCCGTGCTGGCAGTGTCGCTGCTCAACCCCCATATGTACCTGGATACGGTGGTGCTGCTCGGCTCGCTGGGCGGGCAGCGGCCACCGCCCGAGCGCACTGCGTTCGCGGCCGGGGCGATCGCGGCCTCCACCGCGTGGTTCCTCTCTCTGAGCTTCGGCGCCCGGCTCCTGTCGCCCTGGTTCGCCCGGCCCTCGGCCTGGCGCGCGCTCGACGCCTTCGTGGCGGCCGTGATGCTGTCGCTGGCCGCCTTCCTCGCCTTCACGTCCCTTCCCTCCACACCATGACCCGTCCCCGCATCACCCTCGCACCCCTTCCCTTGCGCTATGCGGTGGCGCGCCTCGCGCCCTCGTCGGCATTCCCGGACTGGGCGGATGGCGACGGCTTCGTCTCGATCACGCGCACCTCCGAGGAGCTGTCGGTGGTCTGCCGGCAGGAGCGGGTGCCGACCCACGTGCAGGCCGAGCGGGACTGGAAGGCGTTCCGCTTCGTCGGCCCGTTCGCCTTCGGTGCCACCGGGATCGTGCTGTCCGTGATACAGCCGCTGTCGGAGGCGGGCATCGGCGTGTTCGTGGTGTCGACCTTCGACGGCGACCACCTCCTGCTGCAGGAGCGCGATGCAGCCGCCGGGCAGGCCCTCCTGCTGGCAGCGGGCCACGCCGTTCTGCCGGAAACCTGAGCCCCGGGCTGCGGCGCGGCCCGGCGTGCCTTACGCTCCGGGGTCACGCCTCTTCGTTTTCCGGCCCCGGCCGCCTCCGCCCATGCCTCTCTCCCCCTATCTCGACGCCACGCCCACGATGGACGAAGGCGTGTTCATCCATGCCTCCGCCCAGGTGATCGGCGACGTGCACCTGGGGCGGGACGCGTCCGTCTGGTGCAATGCCGTGCTGCGCGGCGACGTGCACCGCATCACGGTCGGCGAGGGCTCCAACGTGCAGGACCTGAGCATGGGCCACGTGTCCCACCGCCACCCGGGCAAGCCGGACGGCTCGCCCCTGGTCATCGGCAGCCACGTGACCATCGGGCATTCGGCCATCCTGCACGGCTGCCGCATCGGCGACGAATGCCTCATCGGCATGGGCAGCATCGTGATGGACGATGCGGTCATCGGCGACCAGGTGATGCTCGGCGCCGGCAGCCTGGTGCCGCCGGGCAAGGTGCTGGAGCGCGGCTCGCTCTACATCGGCCGGCCCGCCGTGCGCCAGCGTGCGCTGACGCCGCAGGAGATCGCCTATCTGCGCTACTCGGCGGAGCATTACATCCGCGTCAAGAACAATTACCTGGCCGCACCGCCCCAGGACTGAGCGCTCGACAGGCCCATGCGGATCATCTAATCTCATTCCCGCATGACCCCTTTCCTCGAGCAACTGTCCGGCTCGGTCTCCACGGCGCGCAACCTGGAAGACCTCACGCGCCCGTTGCTGGAGATACTGTCGGTAGTGACGGGGCTGGAATCCACCTACCTGACGTCCATCGACGAAGCGCAGGGCACCCTCCGGATCCTGCACGCGCGCAATGCCGGCACGCTACAGATCCCCGAAGGCCTGGTCACCTCCTGGGACCAGACGCCGTGCAAGCGGGCGCTGGACGAGGGCCTGCGCTACGCCAGCGACATTTCCAGCCGCTGGGCAGACCTGGCGGTCGTGCGCGACCTGGGCCTGCGGGCCTATGCCAGCATGCCCGTGCGCACCGCGGACGGCCGGCTGTGCGGCACCCTGTGCGCGGCCAGCACGCGGGCCCGGCCCGCCACGCCCGACACCGAGCACATCCTCACGCTCTTCGCCCATCTGATCGGGCAGCAGATCGAACGCGAGCAGCTGATCAAGGAACTGGTCGCCGCCAACGAACGGCTGGCCCGGTACGCCTCGACCGACGCACTGACGGGACTGCCGAACCGCCGGGCACTCATCGAAGCGCTCACGCGGCTGCTGTCGCAGGGCCAGCGCCGGCAGGCGGAGGTGCTGGTCGCCTTCATCGACCTGGACAGCTTCAAGTCGATCAACGACCGCCATGGACATGAAGTGGGCGACCAGTTCCTCGCCGCCATCGCGCAGCGGCTGCGGGCGGTGCTGCGCGAAGAAGACGTGGTGGCCCGCATGGGAGGCGACGAATTCGTGGTGGCGGCCCTCGGCACGCACGCTGGAGATACGGCTTCCTGCACGCAGGAATCCTTCCGGGAGCGCGTCGCCCGGGCCACGCAGGGGCGGTTCGACCTTCCGGACGCCACGCTAGCTTACGAAGGGGCCAGCGTGGGCGCCATCGCCGTGCCGCCGGAGCGACCGCTCACGGCAGAGCAGGCCCTGGACCGGGCCGACCGGCAGATGTACGAGGTCAAGCAGGCCCGGCGGCTGGCACGGCAGGCCCCTGAGTCCTGAGGAGAGGCCGGCGGCATCCCCGCTGGATACGCCGCAGTGCCCCCTGGCCGGCACGCCGTGCGGCCCGCCGGGATAATCGGCGTCTTCCTGCCCCACGTTGTCCATGCCCGATTCCGCCTGCCGCGTGCTGGCCGTCATCCCGCCGATGACGCAGCTCAACACGCCCTACCCCTCCACCGCCTACCTCACGGGCTTTTTGCGCTCGCGCGGCGTCGCGGCCTTCCAGGAAGACCTGGCGCTGGCCCTGGTGCTGCGCCTGCTCTCGCCCGAAGGACTGAAGGACGTGGCAGAGCGGGTGCAGGCGATTCCCCCGAAGCGGCGCAGCCCCGCCGTGCAGTCCTTCGCGGCCCGGCAGGACCGGTATCTGGCCACCATCGGCCCGGCCATCGCCTTCCTGCAGGGACGCGACAGCACGCTGGCGCACCGCATCGCCGGGCGCCACTACCTGCCCGAAGGGCCGCGCTTCGCCTCGCTCGATGTCTATGTCGATGACGAAGGCGGCGATCCGCTGGGCTGGGCCTTCGGCGCCCTGGGCCTGCAGGACAAGGCCAAGCACCTGGCCACGCTCTACCTGAACGACCTGGCCGACGTGCTGCGCGATGCGGTGGACGAGCGCTTCGAGTTCGTGCGCTATGCCGAATCGCTCGCCGGCAGCCAGCCCACCTTCGATCCGCTGGCCGATGCCCTGGCCGCCCCGCCCACGCTGGTGGACGAACTGCTCGCGCAACTCACGCACGAAGCCGTCGAGCGCCACCAGCCCACCGTGGTGCTGCTCTCGGTGCCCTTTCCCGGCTCGGTCTATGCGGCGTTCCGCATCGCCCAGGCCATCAAGGCGCGGCACCCGCACATCGCCACGGTGCTGGGAGGGGGTTTCGTGAACACCGAGCTGCGCGAGCTGTCGGACCCGCGCGTGTTCGACTTCTTCGACTACGTCACGCTCGATGCCGGAGAACGCCCGCTGCTGGCGCTGCTGGAACACCTGGAGGGTCGCCGCGGCAGGCAGCGCCTGGTGCGTACCTTCGTGCGCCCGGAGGACGGCACGGTGCAGTACGTGAACATGATGGAAGCCGACGTCGCCTTCGCCGAGGTCGGCACGCCCACCTGGGACGGCCTGCCGCTGGACCGCTACCTGTCGCTGCTGGACATGCTCAACCCCATGCACCGGCTCTGGAGCGACGGGCGCTGGAACAAGCTCACGGTGGCGCACGGCTGCTACTGGAAGAAGTGCAGCTTCTGCGACGTGGGCCTGGACTACATCGGCCGCTACGAGGGCGCCAGCGCCCAGGTGCTGGCCGACCGCATCGAGGCCATCGTCGCAGAGACCGGCCAGACGGGCTTCCATTTCGTCGATGAGGCCGCGCCGCCGAAGGCACTCAAGGCGCTGGCCACCGAACTGATCGAGCGCAATGCAGGCATCAGCTGGTGGGGCAACGTGCGCTTCGAGAAGACCTTCACGCCCGAGCTGGCCGAGCTGCTCGCCGATTCGGGCTGCATCGCCATATCGGGCGGGCTGGAAGTGGCGTCGGACCGGCTGCTGGCGCTGATGAAGAAGGGCGTATCGGTGGACCAGGTGGCCCGCGTGACGCGCGCCTTCAGCGATGCAGGCATCCTGGTGCATGCCTACCTGATGTACGGTTTTCCCACCCAGACCGTGCAGGACACGGTGGATGCGCTGGAATACGTGCGCCAGCTGTTCGCCAACGGCTGCATCCAGAGCGGCTTCTTCCACCGCTTCGCCTGCACCGTGCATTCGCCCGTGGGGCAGAACCCGGCGGAATACGGGGTCACCCTGGCGCCACTGCCGCCCGGCGGCTTCGCGAAGAACGACGTGGCGTTCATCGACCCGACCGGCGTGGACCACGACGCCCTGGGCGCAGGCCTCAAGAAGGCCATCTACAACTACATGCACGGGATCGGGCTGGAAGAGGACGTGCGGGCATGGTTTCCTTTCCATGTACCGAAAACCACGGTGAACCGGCGCAGGATCGAGCGCGCGCTCGAGGCGCGCGCCTGACAGGCCGGCCGGGGACCCTGTTCGTTTTGCGCGCGCGCAACACCTGCGCGCATTGCCGGTCCAGGCTGCAGGCGCAATGCGCGGCCGCCAAGCAGTCTGTTTCTTTTTGTCACATACTGTCAGTCTGTCTTGGCTCCGCGCCAGAATGGCGTGTCTGCGCCGGTTCCAACGGCCCCGAGTCACCGCTCCCGCTCAGAAAGTTCACATGCAATTCCTTCGCCGTCTCTCGCTGGGGTCCCGGCTCGCGCTGGGCTTCGGCCTGCTGCTCCTGCTGCTGGCCATCGTCACCGGAATGGGCATCGCCCGCATGTCCACGCTCGACCACACGTCGCAGCAGCTCACCTCCGAGTACTACGCCAAGGCGAACGCCAGCCAGCGCATGAGCTACCTGGTGCTGGACATCGCCCGCGCCGCCCGCAACATCATCATCCTGGAGGATGCGGCGCAGATGGCCAGCAACAAGGCCGTCATCGACAAGAACATCGCCGAGTTCGCCGATACGATCGCCCGGCTGCGCCAGATGGAGACGTCGCCCGCAACGCGCAGCCTGATCGATGCCACCGAAGCCACGAGCAAGGAATACCTCGCGTTCACGGCCGACGTGACCAGGCTCGGGCTCGCCAACCAGAACATCGAAGGCCAGAAGCTGCTGTTCGGCCCGCGCTACAAGATCCAGGGCGAGCTGCTCGGGCAACTGGCCCAGCTCGTGAAGCAGTACGAAGGCGAAATGCAGCAGGCCAGCGCGCACGCCCATGCCACCTTCCTGCAGTCCGCCACCATCCTCGGGGTGGTGGCCGGGATCGCCGTGCTGGTGGGCGTGGCCGGCGCCATGCTGATCACCCGCTCCATCACGGTCCCCATGTCGCAGGCCGTAGGCATGGCCCAGGCCGTGGCCGAAGGCGACCTCACCCGCACGATGGACGACACCGGCCGCGACGAGGCCGCGCTGCTGCTGCGCTCCCTGCAGACCATGAACGGCAACCTCACGCGCGTGGTGCACCAGATCCGGCAGGCGAGCGACTCCATCGCCACCGGCTCCTCGCAGATCGCCAGCGGCAACTCCGATCTCTCCCAGCGCACGGAGTCGCAGGCGTCCAGCCTGCAGCAGACCGCGGCCTCCATGGAGGAAATGAGCGCGACCATCCGCCAGAATGCGGACACGGCGCGCACGGCCAGCCAGCTCGCATCCACCGCCAGCCAGGCCGCGAGCCGGGGCGGCGATGTCATGGGCCAGGTGGTCGCGACCATGCAGGACATCTCGGGCAGCTCCAACAAGATCGCCGACATCATCGGCGTGATCGACGGCATCGCCTTCCAGACCAACATCCTGGCGCTGAACGCGGCCGTGGAAGCCGCCCGCGCGGGCGAGCAGGGCCGCGGATTCGCGGTGGTGGCCGGCGAGGTGCGCGCGCTCGCGGGCCGCAGCGCCGAGGCCGCCAAGGAGATCAAGAACCTCATCGGCCAGAGCGTGGAGAAGGTCGGCACGGGCACGCGCCTGGTGGACGAGGCCGGCGCCACCATGTCCGACATCGTGCAGCAGGTGCAGCGCGTGAGCGACCTGATCGCCGAGATCGACGCCGCCACGCGCGAGCAGAGCGAGGGCATCGGCCAGGTGAACGCGGCCGTTTCCCAGCTCGACCAGGCCACGCAGCAGAACGCCGCGCTGGTCGAGGAATCCGCTGCAGCGGCCGGCAGCCTGCAGCAGCAGGCTGTCCGCCTGACCGAGGCGGTGGGCGTATTCCGCCTTTCCGGCATGGCCGAGCGCGCAGCGCCTGCGCCGGCTCCTGTCCACACCGCTGCCGCCACGCCCCACGCCATTCCTGCACGCCCGGCAGCACGCCCCTCCGCTGCGGCCTCCACGGCCCTGGGCGGTGGCAAGGCACCGGCCGCGCAACTGGGCAGCACGCCCCCGGCCCCGTCCAGGCCCGCGCAACCGGCGCCGCGCGCCGCCAAGGCGCCCGCGGCACCCAAGGCATCCAGGGCACCGGCCCTGCCGGCAGCCGCACCCAAGCCCGCCGCGAAGCCGGCCGCGCACAGCAACGCCGACGACGACTGGACCACGTTCTGAGCTCCCCGGGAGCCGGCCAGCGATCACGGGGCGCCTTCGGGCGCCCTGTTCTTTTTCAGTCCGGGTCCCGCCGCACCGGAGGCAGGCGGCGTGGTGCCGGCGGCTCCTGCCTGTCTTCGCCACCGAAGATGCGCCGCACGGTTTCGCCGATGCGCGCGCCCAGGGCCGTGCCCACGCCGGGCGCGACCACCGTGCCCACCGCGGCGCCGGCCAGCGCGGCTGGCGGCAGGGCCAGCGTGGGGTCTTTCACCGTGCCGCCGAATTCGAGCGGCACGCCCACGATGCCATCCACCAGGTCCACGGCCACGTGGCCGCTCACGCGCTGGTTCTGGATGACGGCGTCGCCGGTGGCGGTAAGCGCCCCGGAGGTCGCCTTCAGGTCGCTGTAGCGCACGATGGTGCCGCCGGAGTCGGCCTCGGTGCGCACGATGCCCGCCAGGCTGTCGAGCTGGGTCGTGCCGCCCTTGTCGCTGCCGGCGCTGCGGATGGCGGCCTCCAGGTCGAAGGTCAGCAGCTTCGCCCGGGCCACCGTGAAGGACGTGCGCGTCTGGAGCGCCCGCATCGCCGCGGCCGGGTCGTCGCCCTCGGCGATCAGGTCGGTATGCCCGCTTGCCCTGCCCGACACGATGGATCGGCGCTCGAAGGCGTTCATGACCCCCACCACGTCCACCCCGGAGAAATCGAGCGAGCCGGTCACCCGGTAGCGCTCGCCGAACTCCTGCAGCCGCAGTTCACCGCGCTCGGTGCGCCCGCCGGCCGTCACGTCGGCGCGCCAGCGGTCCTCGCCGCCTTCGCGCTCGATGGCCATGCGCGCGGGCGGCGAAGCGCCCTCGCGCTCCAGCAGTCCGCGCACGGGGCGCCATGCGGCCCCGAAATCCACGGAGCCGCCGTAGGCCAGGTCGCGCCCCTGCCGCCCGATCCAGCGCACGCCCTGCCATTCGGCGCGCTCCACCGGCACCTCGGCGAGCGTGAAGGGCCCGAAGCCGGCCGGACCGTCCTCCCCCGCGTCGCGCACCTTGAACTGCGAGAGCGACAGCTGCGGGATGGCCGCGCCCTCCAGCTGCAGCCGTGCGAGGGCCAGGCGCAGGCGCAGCAGGTCGGACCAGCGCGCGTCGGCCACGATGCGGTCCGCCGAGACGGGGGCCTCCTGCTCGGTGTGCACGCCGTGCAGCACCACCCGGGGCGCGGGCAGCAGATGCCATTCGAGGCGGTCCACCACGACGGGCACGCCCAGCCAGTCGCCGGCACCGTCGCCCGCGCGCCGGGCAAGTTCCTCGTCGGACGGCAGCCACCACCACAGCGCGGCGCCCGCCACCAGCACGAGGGCGCCCGCGACGGCCACGCCGCCCAGCGTCCAACGCAGGACCCGGCCCCAGGGAGGGCGGGCACCAGGGCGCCGACCGCCGCCCGGTTCGGCCCGGGAGGCGGGCACGGGCGCGTCGGCCGGGCCGGCGGGCGGAATGGAAGAGGGGGACGTGGGCACGCTGCGCGATCCAGAGGACAGGCCACCTTACCGCAGCCATTGCACTGCACGGGTCGTCCCATTCCTACTCCCGCGTGGGCGGGCGTCGCCAGCGCCTACACTCGCGACGCTTCCCGGCACCACCCTTTCCCGACCACCGCGCGGGCGCGGCCACGCCCTGCCCGCCCGGAACACCCAGAACGCCAGCCCCAACGTCCAAGGAGCCCATCGCCGTGTCCACCCCCTCTTCTTCCTATTTCACCCGCTGGCGGCTGGCCTCGCCCGCCGAGGGCGCCGTGGTCGCCCCCGACGAGCGCCTGCCCTGGGGGCATACCGCCGCCATGGGCGTGCAGCACGTGATCGCCATGTTCGGCGCCACCGTGCTCGCGCCCATCCTCATGGGCTTCGATCCCAACGTGGCCATCCTGATGAGCGGCCTGGGCACGCTGATCTTCTTCCTCGTGACGGGCGGCCGCGTGCCGAGCTACCTGGGTTCGAGCTTCGCCTTCATCGGCGTGGTGATCGCCGCCACGGGCTATGCGGGCCCGGGCCCGAACGCCAACATGGCCGTGGCGCTGGGCGGCATCATTGCCTGCGGCCTGCTCTACACCGTGATCGGCGCGGTCGTGCAGGCCGTGGGCACGGGCTGGATCGAACGCTGCATGCCGCCCGTGGTGACGGGCGCGGTGGTGGCGGTGATCGGGCTCAACCTCGCGCAGGTGCCCATCAAGAACATGGCGGCCAACAATTTCGAGAGCTGGATGCAGGCCGCCACCTTCGTCTGCGTGGGCCTGGTCGCCGTGCTCACGCGCGGCATGCTGCAGCGGCTGCTGATCCTCGTGGGCCTGATCGCCGCCAGCGTGCTGTACGCGCTGCTCACCAACGGCCTGGGGCTGGGCAAGCCGATGGACCTCTCCGGCGTCCTGGCCGCGCCCTGGCTGGGCCTGCCGCGCTTCGCCGCGCCCGCCTTCAGCGCGCCGGCCATGCTGCTGATCGCGCCCGTGGCCGTGATCCTGGTGGCCGAGAACCTCGGCCACGTGAAGGCCGTCACGGCCATGACCGGCCGCAACCTCGACCGCTACATGGGCCGCGCCTTCATCGGGGACGGCATCGCCACCATGGCGAGCGGCGCGGTGGGCGGCACGGGCGTGACCACGTATGCCGAGAACATCGGCGTGATGGCCGCCACCAAGATCTACTCCACCGCCGTGTTCCTCGTGGCCGGCCTGATCGCCCTGGTGCTGGGCTTTTCGCCGAAGTTCGGCGCACTGATCCAGGCAATTCCGCTGCCGGTGATGGGTGGCGTCTCGATCGTGGTGTTCGGCCTCATCGCCGTGGCGGGCGCCAAGATCTGGGTGGACAACCGCGTGGACTTCTCGGACAACAGGAACCTGATCGTGGCCGCCATCACGCTCATCATCGGCACGGGCGACTTCACGCTCAAGTTCGGCGACTTCGCGCTCGGCGGCATCGGCACCGCCACCTTCGGCGCGATCGGGCTCTACGCGCTGCTGAACCTGCGCCGGGGCCGCTGATCCGGGCCTGCAGCCGCTCAGCGCTTCAGCAGCGACCAGACCAGTTCCACCCCGGCAGAAAGCAGGTCGAAGCGCTCGGAGGTTGTGGAGGTGAACGCCTCCCGCTGGCGCTCCCTCCGCTCCCGCTCGCGGTCGCGCTCCATGGCGATGAGCGCGTCGGCCAGGGCCTCGGGCCGTGCGGGCTCGGCCGCCACCTGCGCAGCGCGTGCGTGGCGCTCCAGCGCCTTGTCCACCGCCTGCGGGTCGAGCAGCGACAGGGCGGAGCGGCAGTACGGGCAGGCATGGTCGTTGCGGATATCCACCGCGCCGCCGCAGGCCGTGCACGCGATGGTGCCCACGCGCTCGGCCAGCGCATCGATTTCCAGCGGCGAGAGGTGGCGCACGAAGCCCTTCTCCACCATGAAGGAGCCGAAGGTGCTGAACCGGCCGTGGCGCGCAGCGCAGCGGTAGGTGCGGTAGCGTCCGCCCTGGCCCAGGTCGAATCCCGGCTCCAGCGCCTTCGTGCAGCGCGGGCACTGCATGCGCTCGGCAAGCGGGCGGTGCGCGTCCCCGCGGTGCCGGTGCAGCAGTTCGAACAGTTCCAGCACCGCGCCCGGCGCGAGCCGCGTGTTTTCCCGTGGATCGAACCACAGGCCCTGGCAGGCGAAGCACAGGTCGATGTGCAGATCCCCACCGTCGCGCGCGGCGAAGCGGTGGTTCTCGGCGGGCTGGCGGCAGGAGGGGCAGAGGCTGGGCGCGGGCATCGCGGTGCATGTTACGGCACGGCCCGGTCCGTCCACACAGCCGGCCCGTGGCCTCGCGCCGCCCCGTGCTGCACGCCTGCCGTCGCGCACGCAATGTCGGCCGCGTCACGCTGCGGCGTCCCGGACCGCCCAGCCTGCAGCTCGGCCGTGCCAGGGCGCTAAGATTTTTGCATCCGCCTCCTCCCGGCTTTCCACGCGGCCTTGCGCCCGGCTCTTCCATGCCTTCCTTCGATACTTCCCGCATCCAATGCCCCGTCCTGCGGGACAAGCTCATGACGGCCGAGCAGGCCGCCGCCCTCATCCCGAACGGCGCGCGCGTCGGCATGAGCGGCTTCACCGGCGCCGGCTACCCCAAGGCGATCCCTCCCGCGCTCGCCACCCGCATCGAGACGCTGCACGCCGCGGGCGAACCCTTCAGCATCGGCCTGTGGACAGGCGCCTCCACCGCGCCGGAGCTCGACGGCGCGCTCGCCAAGGTGGGCGGCGTGAACATGCGCATGCCCTACCAGTCCGACCCGACCTGCCGCGCTCAGATCAACGCGGGCAAGATGCAGTACGTGGACGCCCACCTCTCCCACGTGGCGCCGTACGTGTGGTTCGGCTTCTGGGGCCGGCTCGACGTGGCCGTGATCGAGGTGGCCGGCGTGCTGCCCGACGGGCGGCTGATCCCGTCGTCCTCCGTGGGCAACAACAAGACCTGGCTCGATCAGGCCGACAAGATCATCCTGGAGGTGAATGCCTGGCAGCCCGAAGGGCTGGACGGCATGCACGACATCTACTACGGCACCGACCTGCCGCCCAACCGCGTGCCGATCCCGCTGGTCAAGCCCGGCGACCGCATCGGGGAGCCCTACCTCCGCTGCGACCCGGCCAAGGTGGTGGCCGTGGTGCCCACCCATTCGCCGGACCGCAACTCCGTCTTCAACCCGCCCGACGACACCTCCCGGCGCATCGCGGGCCACATCATCGAGTTCCTGGAGCACGAAGTGCGGCACGGACGGCTGCCGCCCACGCTGCTGCCGCTGCAGTCGGGCGTGGGCAACATCGCCAACGCCGTGCTGGCGGGGCTGGACGCCGGTCCCTTCCAGCACCTCACGGCCTACACTGAGGTGCTGCAGGACGGCATGCTGGACATGCTGCGCTCCGGCACGCTGGACAGCGCCTCGGCCACCGCCCTGTCGCTCAGCCCCGCAGCCACCGAGGAATTCACCCGCAACATCGGCTTCTACCGCGAACGCATCGTGCTGCGCCCGCAGGAGATCAGCAACCACCCCGAGCTGATCCGCCGGCTGGGCCTCATCTCGATGAACGGCATGATCGAGGCCGACATCTACGGCAACGTGAACTCCACGCACGTGATGGGCTCGTCGATCATGAACGGCATCGGCGGCTCGGGCGACTACGCGCGCAATGCCTACCTTTCGATCTTCATGACGCCCTCGCTCGCCAAGGGCGGCAGCATCTCGTGCATCGTGCCCATGGCCTCGCACGTGGACCACACCGAGCACGACGTGCAAATCCTCGTCACCGAGCAGGGCCTGGCGGACCTGCGCGGCCTCTCGCCCTCGCAGCGCTCGGAGGTGGTGATCGAACGCTGCGCGCATCCCGACTTCCGCCCCGCCCTGCGCGACTACGTGGCCCGCGCCCGCGCGAGCGGCTGCGGCCTGCATACGCCGCACCTGCTGGGCGAGGCGCTGTCCTGGCACGAGCGGTACCTGCGCACCGGCACCATGCGCGCCTGAAGTGCCGCGGGCGGTCCGGCGGGCCCGGGGCGCGCTGTCCCGGGCGGGCCTGCAGGAAAAGCCGGCGCCTCCCATAATCACCGGATCGCACCTGAAGGAGACATCGCCCATGCCGATCTGGAAGCAGCCCATCGACCTGCACAGCCTGAACCACCCGGCCACGCCGAACGCGGTGACCCACCTGGGCATCGAGTTCACCGAGATCGGCGACGATTTCCTGCGCGCCCGCGTGCCGGTGGACGAGCGCACCAGGCAGCCCTTCGGCCTGCTGCACGGCGGCGTGAGCGTGGTGCTGGCCGAGACGCTGGGCTCCGTGGGCGCGTTCTACGCCTCGCCCGAGGGCTGCCGCGCGGTGGGACTGGACATCAACGCCAACCACCTGCGCGCCGCCACCGAGGGCTGGGTGACCGGCACCGCGCGGCCCATCCACATCGGCCGCACCACGCACGTGTGGCAGATCGACATGGCCAACGAGGCCGGCGACCTCACCTGCGTCTCGCGCCTCACCATGGCGATCCTCGCGCCGCGCTGATCAATCCGTCCTGCCTTCGCGGCAGGCGACAGACTCCGTAGCGGTCCCCCAGACCCCCAGGCGGAAATCCGCGTCCACCGTGTCCACCACGCGGTGCAATGCCATCGCATTCTCCAGCCGTGCATGCGCCGCATCGCCGCCGAGGGCGCAACCCTCGATCGGCCTGCGCCAGTGGCATGCCGCCACCACGCCGTCGGGCGCGAGCGAGGCGCGCACGCGCTGCGCCAGGCGGTCGATCGCGGCGGGGGCCAGGTAGTACACGAACTCGCTGAGCACGATCAGGTCGAAGGCCCCTTCGGGCCATTCATCCGGTACCCACATGCGCCGCAGCGAGACGTGGGGGTGCGACCGCAGGCGCTGGCCGGCGACCGACAGCGCCCGCCCGGCGCCGTCGGTGGCGAGCAGCCGGCCGCAGCGCGGGGCCAGCTCGGCCGTGAGCAGCCCGGTGGCACAGCCGGGTTCGAAGGCGCGGGCATAGTGCTCGTGGGGCAGCGCCGCCAGCAGCATGCGGCGCTTGCGGGCTTCGTACCAACTGCCGTCGAAGCGCCACGGATCGTCGCTACCGGCGTACATCGCCTCGAAATGCTGCGCCGCGTCCGCGCCGCCGTCCGCGCAAGGGAGGGCTTCCGGAGGCATGGTCATGCCCCTGGAAGAAGGAAATATTCGAGCGGCCAGCGGGCGCGCTCCAGGATCGCGCCGTCCAGCACGGGCGCCAGGCCGTGCCCGCGCTCCGCAAGCTGCGACCGGTGGCGCGAGAGGGCCGCCTGCTTGGCCGCCGCGGCCCCTGCCGGGGGCTGGAAGGCGCACAGGCGGTGCCAGGGCACCGTCGGGTGCTCCGGGTCCGCCCAGTGCCACATCCACACGGGCGCCTCCCACAGCAGGGCGCCAGCCCTGCGCGCCGCACCGGCAGCGGCCAGGCCGCAAGCCTCGTGGTCCGGGTGCCCGTCGAGCCGCCACGTGGTCACCACGGCATCGTCCGGGCGCAGCAGCGTGCCCAGCGCCTGCTGCAGGTCATCGACGCGCTCCTGGAGCGCTCCGTCCGGCAGGCCGAGCAGCAGCAGGTCGGCCGTGCCGGCGCCCAGCGCATCCAGGCCTTCCACGCGCTCCCGGCGGCGCATGGCGGCGGTGTCCGGCGCCGACCAGCCCGGTACATCCCGGTGGCTGGCCTCGCCGTCGGTCACTCCGATGATCAGAACGTCGCCACCCCGGCGGGCATGGGCATGCATCAGCATGCCGCAGGCCAGCAGTTCATCGTCGGGATGCGGCGCCAGCACCACGAGGCGCTGGGCGGCGCCGACCATGGCGGACACGGGCATGCGGACGCCATTGCGGCGGGACAGATGCTCCTGCCAGGCCAGGGATGTGCAGCGCGGACGGCCGATATCGATCTGCCGCTCTGCCGCGCGGTCTGCCGTCAGATCGACCATGACACCTCCTGCGATTGCGCCAGGCATTCGCCCATGGCGGCATCGTCTCGTTCCGCATGGCTCTGGCGGATGAAGACCGGCAGGTCCGCCGCCCTGCGCGCGAATCCGGCATCGCGGCACCAGGGCGTGGCCCCCAGGGCCCGGCCCACTTCGTCGAGCACGGCCCGCGCGCTCGCCTCGGCCGCCTGGCGCACCCGCAGGGCTGGCAGCCGCGCGTCGTCGCGTGGATGCGCGTCGATCCAGCCGGCCGCCTCGCGCAACAGCGCAGCCGATCCCGTCAACGTCCGGTCCACCCGCCCCAGGGCTGCGAGCCGGAAGGCCGTGCGCTGCACCTCGGGAGCCTGCGCCACGGCCGCGTGCAGGACGCACGCCAGTGCCACCGCGCCGCCATGCCAGCACGCGGCCACGCCGGCACCCCCATGCCAGAACCCGGGCCGCCGCAGGTAGTCGCCTGGCGCACCCACGGGCACGGCCGGAACGCCGTCGAACAGCACATCGACGCTGGCGCTGGCGGCCATGCCCACCGCATGCCAGTGGTCGCCCGAGAACGATACGCCCGGCTGGCGCATGTCCACCGCCATGAGCTGCGGCCCCTGGCCGTCCGGATGCCAGGCGGTCAGCAATCCGTGGCTCGCATGCTGCGCGCCCGAGCACCAGGCCTTGCGGCCGCGCAGGAGCACCGTCCCGTCCGGGCCGGCATGCACGGTCGCGCGTGCGCCGGGCGCTTCCGCCGCCCAGGTGCCCCATGCCGATGCGGGAGTGCTGTCCGCGATGCCTGCCGGGGCGCCCAGTTCGCGCAGGATGGCGAGCGCGTCGGTGTGGCCTTCGTAGAGCTTGACGAGCGAGAGGTCATGCGCGGCCACCTCGCCCAGCGCACGCCAGCGGTCCGCCGTCGCGCCCCTACCGGGTGGCGGAAGGTCCGTGCAGCCTGCATCCACCAATGTCCGCAGGCCGTCCGCCGGTCCGGCGTCCGCGCCGAGGCCTGCCAGCACGGATCGCAGCGCAGGCAACAGCGCCGCGCCGTGGCCGGGATCGCGCATGCTCATGCCACGCCTCCTGCAGCGGCCGACGCCATGGTCGCCGGCCCCGCCAGGCCCGCGAGGCCTGCCAGATAGGCGCCGAAGCCGTCCGGCGCGCGCCAGCGGCGGCGCGCACTGGTCACCACGCGCGGCTGGTCGGTCCACGCGATGGACGCGCCCGACGCCTCGAGCGCGCGCACCAGGGCCACGTCCTCGCCCGTGCACAGCTCGGGAAAGCCCCCGGCCTGCACATAGGCGCCCGACGCCACGCCGAGGTTGGCGCCATGGATGTGCCGGTGTCCCGGCGCATCGGAATAGGCGGCCAGGTAACGCTGCTGCACATCACCGGAATATCCGTCCCAGTCGCGCACTTCGACGGTGCCGCAGACGACGTCGCTCGCCAGTGCCAGCTGGCTGGCGATCCAGTCGGGAGCCACGGTGCTGTCGGCATCGGTGAAGCCCAGCCATCGGGCGCCAGCGGCCAGGGCTGCGCGGGCCCCCGCCGCACGGGCCGCGCCCACGTTGCGGCGCTCCAGCGCCAGCGCCGTCACGCGGTGGCGCCTCGCGATATCGGCCGAGCGGTCGGAACAGGCATCGAGCGCGACCACGATCTCCACGCCCTCGCCACGCAGCCGGGGATGGGCGGCGGCCACGTGCAAGGCGCGCAGGCACCCGTCCAGGCATTCCTCCTCGTCGTGGACCGGGACGACGATGCCGATCATCGCTGCCTCCCCGCGGGATGCAGGCCTGCCGCTTTCTCAGTACTGCCGGGCTGCGGGCTGCCCGCCTTTTCAACGCACTCCATCGAGGTCCTGCTTTCCTTGTGTTGCCAAAGGAAAGTAATGCATGGGTTCTCCCACCGGCCGTAGGAGAACAGGCCCATCTGCGGAGCGCTGCGGGCTATCCGGCGGCGGAACCTTCGTCCTGCTCGGCAGCGCGTGCCATGCGGTCGCTGCGCCAGTACACGTCGTCCCCTCCCTCCATGCGGTTGAGCACGCGGGCGAGCACGAAGAACAGGTCGGACAGGCGGTTCAGGTATTGCCGGGGCGCGGGCCGCAGGCCCTCGGCTTCGCCCAGGGCCACCACGGCGCGCTCCGCGCGCCGGGCCACCGTGCGGCAGACATGCGCCTGCGCCGCGGCGCGCGTGCCGGCGGGCAGAATGAACTCCTGCAGGCGCGGCAGCGTGGCGTTGTAGCGCGCCAGGGCCGCATCCAGCTGCGCGAGCGCGCCCTCCTTGAGCAGCTCGAATCCCGGGATGGACAGCTCGCCGCCCAGGTCGAAAAGCTGGTGCTGTACGTCGCCCAGCAGCGTGCGCACGTCCTCCGGCAGCGGCTCGCAGAGCAGCAGGCCGATGTGGGAGTTGAGCTCGTCCACGTCGCCCATGGCGTGCGGCCGGGCGCTGTGCTTGGAGACGCGGGAGTTGTCGCCCAGGCCGGTGCGCCCGTCGTCGCCCGTGCGCGTGGCAATCTGTGTCAATCGGTTGCCCATGGGAGCCTTCCGGAGGGATTGGGGAGAAGAGGCGCCATTTTCCGTTACATCCCGGGCGCGAATGTGTACTCGGGCAACAGCGGGCAAAAGCGCTGGCGCGGCCCCGCGTGCTGCGGTGCAATGAAGGCCTGTTCAACTTCTACGGAGCCTGACATCCATGCCAGCTACGCAGCAACGACGACCCACCCTCACCTTCGATGCCCGCAGCGTGATGCTCTTTGCGGCCATCGCCGTGGGAAGCGCCGCGGCGCATGCACAGACCTCCTCCACCACGTCCTCGGCGGGAACGCATTCCACGCCATCGCATTCCGGCGCCCCCTCCATGGGCGCCCAGGGACTCTCCGCTGCGGGCAGCAACCGCGCCACCTTCGGGGGCACCTCTCCCTCCACGTCCGCCGGCGCCTCGTTCGACCGTGCAGACAGCGACAAGGACGGAAAGCTGAGCGCCCAGGAGGCCGCCCGCCTGCCCGCCATCAGCCAGCATTTCAAGGAACTGGACACCAACCACGACGGTGCCCTGTCCCGTACCGAATTCGAGGCAGGCGCCAAATCCTGACGCCCTGCCTCCAGCGTCCTGCTGACGTTCTGTGATTGCGCAACTACCACGAGAACTCCAGGATTGACATTCCCCGACCCGACCCGCATGGCAGGAGGCATGCGGGTTTCGGTGCATCTGGATATGCTCGGCGCTTTCCCCCCTTCGCATCCACAAGATCTCGCCTGCCGGAATATGGAGCCGATGCATATATAGCACGTGAGCTCTGCAGTCCTGCATAACTGCTATCGCACCTCAATCGGTGCCCTGTTTAAGTCCCTTATACCGCAATCCATTGCATAATTAATATTTATAACTAATGATATGAAAAACAATACAATCCGTCGATTCGAAATTTTAATAATCCAATCGAATCAAGATGAGCAGCCCTTTACCCCTGAGTCCTCCACTGGTCATCGCTATCGCAAAGGATAAATATCTCACTCCAAAATATCCATTCAAAGATGATTTACATATCCCTGCAGTAAGTCCGCCCCTGTACGGACAGGATATCACCTTCGGATGTCGAGCGCGCTCACCGCGCGGCCACAATGTCGGGAGCACAGTTCAGGAACTGAAGCCCAAGATGCTCAAGCTGCTGGATATTTTCGCGAAGGGGGAAAGAACCGGGATGGCTCGCAGACTCTTCATGGAATTCCTCCGCGAGGATCGAAGGGAGGTGAGCTATTTTGACGACGAGCGCTTGAACACAGCAGTAGACTCGCACCCAAATATAAATTATTTCTGTAGCGCCATATTATCTGCACCCAATTTGCCTTACCAATCACCCAACCATCATCGGATTCATCAATCTCTCAAGGATGCGAACTGGGATATCCATAAAATCATGATGCCGGCCGACATCGGAGTGCCTGCCTTGAATATTGGAAGCACCCTTTTCTCCACAAGGGACTACCACAATGGCCTCGGGTTGATGATCAATGGCATTCAGTACGCCTACATCATTGCAACGCATTATTCTTATGACAGCAAGGAAAGCAAATACAATCTGAACCTTAAATTCGTTTTCTACGACGTTTTCGGACTGGATGACGACGACCTGACCGAATACGGCGCGATGTCGGATGGCCTGATGTCCGCACCTTCAGGTGTAGGAATCACTGCCTGGTGGCAGCTTCAACATCAGTTCGCTTATGCCCCCCTGGTCACGAGAGTTGTCCTGAAGCGCACTTACGAAATCCCCGCCATATGAAGAACAGCGTCACCGCCCGAGCGCTTCGACACGCAGGCACCTATGGCCTGGCCGCGCTCGCCGCAGGGCTGCTGCTCACGCCGCTGTCCTATCTGGCCATCGGCATGCTTGGTGAATTTTCTGCGGCATTCGCCCTTCTCTTCGTTCCACCGTTGATCGCTTGCGAGTGGTTCCTGCTCCACCAACTGCTATCACGCGCGCCGGGTGGAGGACTTTCGAGAACAAGAACCGTCGCGGCGGTGGCGTCATGGGCCTATGTCGCTTTCTTCGCAGTGGTCATTTCCGGCGCGAGGCTGCAGGTTGGCTGGGCGCGGCTCGGCGGGTGGTGCATGCTGTGGCTGATATGCAGCGCTCTGGCATATCCGATGCTCGCACTCCGGTGGCGCAATGCCTGCCTGGTGCAATGCACCGCGGGCTGGAGGCATGCACCGTGGGTCTTCCTGTGCGTCTTCTCGATGGCGGCCGGGATGTGTCTGCACTATCTGGTCACACCACAGCGGTTTCCCTGAACCGCCCCTGCCTTCCAAGGGGGGACAAGCCGCCAGCAGGCAGGGTGCCTAGAATGGATCTCCCCCAGGAGACACCCGCCATGAACGCCCCCACCGCCACCGCCCACCTGCTGCCCGAGATCCGACTGCGCCCCGTGCCGCAGGCCTTCATGGACGCACTGCAGGCACGATTCGGCCCCCAGTGCTCGCTGGCCCAGGCCGTGCGCGAGCAGCACGGGCGCGACGAAGGCTCGATGCAGGCGCCGCCGCCCTCGGCCGTGGTCTTCGCCGAGAGCACGCAGGACGTGGCCGATGCCGTGCGCCTGGCTGCGCAGCACGACGTTCCCGTCATTCCATACGGCGCGGGCTCGTCGCTCGAAGGCCACCTGCTCGCCATCCAGGGCGGCATCAGCATCGACGTCTCGCGCATGAACCGCCTGCTGAGCGTGGATGCCGACGACCTCACCGTGACCGTGCAGCCCGGCATCACGCGCAAGCAGCTCAACGAGGCGATCAAGGACACGGGCCTGTTCTTCCCGATCGACCCGGGCGCGGACGCCAGCATCGGCGGCATGGCCGCCACGCGCGCCAGCGGCACCAACGCCGTGCGCTACGGCACCATGCGCGAGAACGTGCTCGCGCTCGAAGTGGTGACGGCATCGGGGGAAGCCATCCGCACCGGCACCCGCGCCAAGAAGAGCGCTGCCGGCTACGACCTGACGCGCCTGCTGGTGGGCAGCGAAGGCACGCTGGGCGTCATCACCGAAGTCACGCTGCGCCTCTACCCATTGCCCGAGGCCGTGAGTGCCGCCATCTGCTCCTTCCCGAGCATCGAGGCCGCCGTGCGCACCGTCATCCAGACCATCCAGCTGGGCGTGCCCATCGCCCGCGTGGAGTTGATCGACGCGCACACCGTGCGCATGGTGAACGCCCACAGCAAGCTCGGCCTGCGCGAGGAACCCATGCTGCTGATGGAGTTCCACGGCTCGCCCGCCGGCGTGCAGGAACAGGCCGAGACCGTGCAATCCATCGCACAGGAATGGAACGGCAACGCCTTCGAATGGGCCACCACGCCCGAGGAACGCACGCGCCTGTGGACCGCGCGGCACAACGCCTATTTCGCCGCCGTGCAGAGCCGCCCCGGCTGCCGGGCCATCAGCACCGACACCTGCGTGCCCATCAGCCGCCTGGCGGACTGCCTGCTCGACTCGGTGACCGAGGCCGACGCCAGCGGCATCCCCTACTTCCTCGTCGGCCACGTGGGCGACGGCAACTTCCACTTCGGCTACCTGATCGACCCCAACAGCGACGACGAGCGCATGGTGGCCGAGCGGCTCAACCACCAGCTCGTCGCCCGGGCCCTGGCCATGGGCGGCACGTGCACCGGCGAACACGGCGTGGGCATCCACAAGATGGGTTTCCTGCTGGACGAGACCGGGCCGGGGGCCGTGGGGATGATGCGGGCGATCAAGCAGGCGCTGGATCCGAAGAATATTTTGAACCCGGGGAAGATTTTTGAGATGTGACGAGCCAAGAGCGCGTCGCCCTATAAAAGATGGAACAGATCGCGTTCAAAGATCCAGAAAAGGTTTTGGCTGGCCTCCGATGGGTGGAAGAAAACCTGCCGCTGCATGAGTTGCCCGACAAGGTTAGGAACCTTCGCACACGATCGCTCCGTCCGATACTGGAGATGCGACAAGCAGCGCTGTTTTCGTACGGAATGTCGATCGCAGTGGGTACGAAGGTAGTCTTCGCGCTCAAAGAGGAAGCGGACTACGACGCTCTTTGTTCATTTGAAAGGCAAGGCGAGCGGGTGTTTGTTCCTGTACAGCTAAAGGAACTGGTCCCTGAGCGGCTTAATCCAGAAAGCACCCTTCAAAGAGAGCTAGACAAACTTCAAAAGTACTCAGACTCCAAAGATCTCATCGTTGTCTATCATCTCAATCGCAGGTTCAAATTTGAAATTAACAAGATCTCGCCACCACAAGGCGTTGTGGCTGAAATTTGGATCGTTGCAGCCACCACTCCAGACCTTAACCAATGGTCGTTGATCGGCAACGTTCTTTCCGACGAATGCTACACATACAAGTTCGAGTACCCCAATGCACAAAACCCCAATGAACTTGTGTAAGCAGCACAGTGCTTCGCATCCCAGCATTACTGTCGGTTCAACGCGGACGCCAACATAGGCCATGCTTTCGGCATTGTCATGGCCTGTGTTGGTGCCCTGCTGCCTTCGGCCTACGGCGGCATTGATCGCCGCTCCGTCGACCGCTGATTTACCTACAACTGAAAACCAATAGTTCAAGGTGGACGAGCTATTAAGGTCTGACGGCAGAGTCAGGTAATCTAGAACAGTCCACACACTCAGGAGGCACGTTCTCGAACACGATATCTCGTCCGATCTGCACCGCATTGACCGGCGGATTCAACCACCAGTAAAGCTGGCCGTTGATCCATAGATCAGCAACATCGCTCTCACCCATCAAGGTCTCCGGTTCAATGCGATAAAGACGCACAAACGATGGAATTTTCATGTCGTAGTGGATGAGCCTTTGGATCGGCGAGACATCGTAATATTCCACTCGATATACGTGGCGAGGGCTGGGGTAGCTACCCTTGAAAACAGGAGTCGTCAGATACCATACGCAACATGTGAAGAGCACTGCAAGGCAAAGCCAAAGTGCCCATCGAAAATACTTTCTCGTTAACTCCATGCTTTTCACCAAGAGAATTTTTGCGGGAACGGCAGTCGTACGCGCAAAACATCAGAAAGCACCATGAAATCGCCGCCCCTCTGGTGCTTTTCCCTCCAACGCTGAAAGTCGGCATTCTGAACGAGATATTTATAACCTTCCACGTCAGCTGGTTCTTCATCCACGGTGATATCCTCAATTTTCACAATGGTTCGGGTGAGAGGTCCACATTGCACCCCGGAAAATCCCCAGCACCCCAGGGGCTGCGACAGAAAAGCATGGTTGTCGTTGAAGTCGTAGGAATCACGCAAATAAAAGCCGAGCTCGTCGATCTCTACCATGGTACCGCCACCGCCCTGCGGGGTGACAATACCTGAAACAGCCACGTTCAGCTGTGCCTCACCCATCGCACCATAGAAATCATCCAATGGATCGCTCCACTTTCCAAAAACAAGGTAGTTGACCTGGCAGGTCTCATCCAAGATTTTGGCAGGCTGGGAGAGATCACCAAAACGCACACATTGCAGGCCGCTATATTGGTTGGCGATCCGCCGCTTCAGCATCCCCACCCCGGCAGGAGTGGCCCAATTGGCTTGCAATCTGGTCAAGGCAGACTGCACTCGCGCAAACCGAAGAGCCCAAGCCATGGTGACGGTCATTTCGTCAAGATGCCCTCCCGCCAACTGACTCAGTCTGTACTGGAGCGCGCGACCTTCCTTCATTTCCGGGGGCAAGCGAAATGGCGCGCCGTTGAACCACCGCTCCATCAACGCACCTGCCACAGTCCAACCCAGCCGCGAGCGCATCACATTCGGGATGTCCCGCAATTGGAAAAGTCGTGTAGCGTACTTTGGTGCAAGTTTTCGCAACAGTTCAGCACGCAGTGCCTCCTGCGGCACCGCAATGATGCTCGTCATGCCGTCCCTCCCTTGTTCTATTCATGTCAGCGGGCGCATGATATGAACCTAACGGCTGAGCAAGGCCTTAATCGCCCGAAAAATGGTTACCAATTGCACCGCAATGCCATTTGACACAAAGGTTTGAATTCAAAGGCGAATTCGTGTGCGATGGGATCATTGCTGATCCGGTGTACATCGGGCCAGGCATCCGCGCGGATTTGAACGCCACTTACGCCATCATCAATGCCGAGGGGCGCCTTCACAAGCGCTGCGCTGGCTGACGAGAACGAACCTCCGCATGCCTGGATAGCGAGGCCGGGGCATGTTGGCCGCATGGAAAGTGAGCCCAAGGCGCCATTTATGGCGATGCAAAGCTTTGGGTACTGCTCACCATCCATGTCTCGGGACAGAATGGCCTGCGCTTGCCGACCCGAACGGCAGGGCGACAAAAACAGGGAGGGAACCCAATGCATCTTCACGCCGCCCAGGCGACATTCCTCGTGGGCCTGCTGGCCTACCAGGCCATCCGCATCGTCTACCAGCGCCGAGCGCGCGCTGCCGGCCCATCCAGGGCGAGCTATTCCACCCGGCAGGACAAGGCACTGATCGCGCTGGTGGCCATCGGGCAGATGGTGCTGCCACTGGCGTACATCTTCACCCCCTGGCTGGATGGAGCCTCGCATGACGCCGCCCCCGACGTGCTGCCGTATGCCGGTGCGCTGGTCTGGGCTGCAGGCCTCTGGCTGTTCTGGCGCGCCCATGCGGAGCTGGGCACGTGGTGGTCGATCACGCTGGAGATCCGGCACGGCCACCAGTTGGTCCAGCACGGCGTGTACCGCGTGGTGCGGCACCCGATGTATGCCGCATTCCTGCTGTTCGGCGTGGCGCAGGCCCTGTTGCTGCCCAATGCCATCGCGGGGCCTTCGGCGCTGGTCGCGGTGGCCATCCTCTGCATCGTGCGCATTCCCCGCGAGGAGGCCATGATGTGCGAGGAGTTCGGGCAGGCGTACCGCGACTACATGCGGACCACGGGCGCGGTCATTCCGCGGCTGGTGCCATGGCGGCGCATCGCCTGACCGGCAGCCCCTCGCAGATACACGTACGTCATCACGCATGCACACGATCCGCTCTCCCGACGGCGCGCACCGCGCAGCCTTGCGCTTCGAGGGCGAGATCCACTTCGGGCCGGAGTACTTCCGGCTGGCCATCGATGGCCGCGAAGTACCGCACCGGATCTTCGGCAGGCCGCTGTGCTGGTCGCCCGACTCGCGCGTCGTCGTGGTCCAGGAGTGGCTCACTACGGACTACGGCGAGGGCCCCGTCACCTGCGCCGCGCTGATCGACGTGCAGGCCTGGGCGATCGCACGGCTGGAGGTGGCGGTGAAGGGGTTCGCGGAGGACTTCCGGTTCGACGCACATACGCTGCGTTATCGCTTGCACTTTCCAGCCCTGGGCGAGGTGTTCGACATGGCGATGGAGAAGGATGCGGTGCATGCGTGGACGGGCATCGATGTGCAGCCCCGGCCGCAAGCGCCGCAGTCGCAGCCCCTCTAAGGCCTCTCTAAGTCTGCAGTCCTAGGATGAAACCGTCGTTGAAAGCCCGGGCGATTTCACTGTCGCAAGGGGCGGACGACACGGTACCGGCATGCCGCCGCCGATGCGGCGCACGCGCCGGAGCCCATCATCATTCGATCGAGGAGTGACCACCATGAGAGTTCTTGCCCGCCTGTCCGTCCTGACCCTTTCCTCCCTGGCCGCCGCAGCAGCCATGGCGCAGACGCCGAGCCCCGCGGCACCGTCGGCAGCGGCCGCGAACCCGGCGGCCGCCACGGCACCGGCAGCAAGCGCACGCAAGCCGCTGGTGAAGACCACCTGCTCCGACTACGTGGGCATGGACGAAACGATCAAGCCCAAGTTCATCTACTACGCCGTGGGCCACACGCAGGGCGGCAAGAAGGAAGCGGTGTTCGAGGAGGACGCCATCGAGAAGATCAAGCCCGAGCTGGACCAGTACTGCTCGGTGCACCTGACGAAGTCCGCCTATGCCAAGGTGATGGCGAGCAGCATGGCGTCCGAGGGGGCGGCGGCGCACGGGCATTCGAAGGCCAAGTGAACGCGTCCAGGACCGCGGCATGCCATCGTGCGCTGTGCCGCGGGTGACCGGGTGGCTGTTTTCAATGCAGTACCTGCAGGCTGATGGCCACCGGGGAGTGGCCATGCTCCCTGTAGCGTTGAATCAGGCTTCCGAGCAGGCTTTCCACCTCGCGTGACCGGGCTTCGAACTCGCCATAGTTCGGGTCGAAGACCGTCGTGCGCCGCCCCGATGCCGACGTCGCGACGGTGTGCGCCGTCCCGTCGGTGAAATACAGCCCCAGCAGATGCTTCGTGCCGCTCACCGCAATCGTGTCGGACACATACGGCAGCACTTCAGGCGTATTGGAATCGAAGACCTCATCGCTATCCGCCGGGCGCAGGCCCGCAGCGCGCAGTACCGCATTCTGTGCCTGGATATCCGCATTTGCCGTCTGCGTACCGCTGCTCCGCCGCATGGCCTTGCCATCCGCGTACTGCCGCTGCCATTGGCCGGCCTGGGCATGGCTGGCGGATCCCCGCGCCAACGCAGCCATGCGGTCGGCGGGGCTCTGGCCAAGGCGGCGAAGCCATTCCGCGGAGAGCCCCAGGCAGATGCCTTCGGTATTGGCTCCAGTGAGTTCGGCGGTGCGGTAGGGGATGGCGGAGGCGCCCTCCCGTGGCGGTACACCACTGCAGACCTCCGGCCTGGCGGATGGCAGCGATGCGCGCGGTGCGAGCATGCGCGCGGAGCCCGATGCGGGCTGCGGCCGGCCTGGCATGGGGAACCGATCGCCGGCAGGCCGTGCGTGCACGCAGGAACGAGCGGACGTAGAAGCGGGGTGGGCTGCCCCGGCAGGCAGGTAACCATAGGCCCGGGAGTGCGTGCCTGTGCTCTGGATTCTGTGTTCCATGGCATTGTCCTTTTATGAAAAGGGGAGCCATTCCACCGGGAAACCGCCCGCGGGTCCCCGCTGCAGGCGAAACCATTGCCCAGGAAGAGAAGCCGGTCCCTCCGCCGCCATGCGATAGTCGGGCGGGCGCGCGGCGCGACCCTCACCCCCCCGGCCAACAAGGACTCGCATGAAATGCTTCGTACACCATGACTCGGACGCGGTCGGCACCTGCCGGGCCTGCAACAAGGGGCTGTGCCCGGCCTGCGCGACCGACCTGGGCCATTCCATCTGCTGCGCGGGCGAATGCGAAACCAAGGCGCGCACGCTGCATTCGCAGGTGCAGCAGAGCGCGGTCGTGCTCTCGGCGCAGCGGCGCAACCGGTTCCTCGCGCCCATCTTCTTCATCGGTGCCGGGGCCATCTTCATCGTGTTTTCCAGCCAGGGGCGCGGGCCGTGGCCCGGCTTCGCCGATGCGATCGGCCTGGGGTTCATCGTGTTCGGGATCATCCTGGGGGTCGTCAGCCAACGCTACGCGCGGGAGCTGGCCCGCAAGGCCTGACGGCCGGCCGGATCACGCGGACCGGTTCCACCCTCCCATCGTCACTTTCGCG
Source organism: Acidovorax sacchari (assembly GCF_042847045.1). Lineage (NCBI taxonomy): Bacteria > Pseudomonadati > Pseudomonadota > Betaproteobacteria > Burkholderiales > Comamonadaceae > Acidovorax > Acidovorax sacchari. Next base: position 113,214 of record NZ_AP035783.1, on the reverse strand, counting down.
GCCAGCCACGCGATCAGCGCGCACAGCGCTGCCAGCGCCGCGGTGAACGCCAGCTGGATGGCGAACGGGCCCGGTGCGGCGTTCCAGTCGTAGTGCCGCGCCCCGCCCGCCCGGGGATGGACGACGAGGTGGCCGGTCTGCACGGCACCGGCGACCTGCCATGCCAGCCAGGCCGCGAACAGGGCTGCCAGCGCTGCGCCGGCAGCCGCCATGCAGCGGCCGGGCAGGCGCAGCCGGGGCGTGTCCACCGGGGGGGCGGCCACTTTCTGCAGGCTGCGGACCTGCCGCCTGCGGGCAGCCGACCGCGGCGGAAGCGGCTCCCCGTCCAGCGCCACGGGTACGCCCAGGAAGCCGCCGGCCGCGCGGGCCGCTGCATCCAGGCGAGAGGGTGCGCCGGCCCGGGGCAGGACCGCCCAGGCCAGAACGCGGGGGCCGCCATGCACGCAGCGCAGGACCAGTTCTTCGCGCCGCAGCCCGCCGCGGCCATGCGGGACGCGGCGCAGCCAGATGGCGTCGATGTGCGAGAGGATGACGCCCATGTCGCGCACGCTGGGTGCCCCCCGGAAATGGCGCAGGGCTTCCCCGGTGCCCTCCAGGCGGGACAGCCGGGCGTCCCGGCTGCGTGGCGCGAAACGCAGGAGGGCGATGCCAGCGCCGCAGACCAGCACGCCCCACAGGACCAGCACCGCCATGGCCCACGGGCCTTCCGCCGCGAGGCGTGCGCGGGCCTGCGGATCACCCATCCACAGCACCGCCGCGGTCCAGGGAAGCACTGCGAGCACACCTCCGGCCAGCAACATGGCCGCCGCCAGCAGGCGTGGCCGCACGCGGATGTGCAGGCACTCCCCGCCGGGCGGCTGTTCGATCACGACACCCGGCAACGCGCGGCGCCCTCCATGGATGCGGGTGCGGTGGATATGGATGCGGTGGAGCGGCCGCTCATGCAGTGGCCATGCGCTGCGCGCGCGCCCTGGCGGCAACGCCGATGCCCACGACGCCCGCCGAGGCCACGCCCAGCACCAGGGCGGCGGCCGAGCCGTAGAAGATGCCCGAGGTCATGCCCGCGTCCAGCATGGCGCCGAACACCGGGGCGGCCACGCAGAAGCCGAGATCCAGGCCCGAGTACACCGTGCCGTAGACGCGGCCGGTGGCGCCGGGCGGCGCGGCGCGCTTGATGAGCATGTCGCGCGAGGGGCCGGCCAGGCCGGTGCCCACGCCTGCGAGCGCCACGAAGACCATGGCGGCCATGCCCGGCAGCAGGCCGGTGCCCGCGGCGACCAGCAGCACGGCCGTGGCCAGCAGGCAGACGGTGATGGTGCGCTCCAGCCGGGCCACGCGGCCGGCCAGGAAGCCGCCGACCACCATGCCGGCGGCGCCGCACAGCATGTAGCCGGTGACGACCATGGAGGTGACGGACAGCGGCAGGCCGTACATCTTCTGCAGCGTGGGGCCGGCGAAGCTTTGAATGACGCTCAGCGAGCAGGTGGTCCAGAAGAAGAACGAGAAGCACAGCCAGACGGAGGGCAGCCGGAGGAAGGCCATGGGGTGTTCGGCCAGGGTGCCTGCCGGCGCGGCAGCGGCGCCGGGCTTGCCCGCGGCAGGCGCTGCCATGCCCCGGCGGTCGTCGAGCGCGTCGCGGTTCAGGACCATGATGGACAGGATGACCAGCGCCAGCAGGCCGCCGCAGAGGCAGGCCGCCCGCCACGAGCCGGTGGCCGCGGTGATGCCGGCCATGAAGACGGGCGCGGTGGCCCAGCCCAGGTTGCCGGAGATGCCGTGCACCGAGAAGCCGTGGCCCAGGCGCTGGGGCGACACGCGCTTGTTGAGGATGGTGAAGTCCACCGGATGGAAGGGAGCGTTGCCCAGGCCCGCCAGCGCCGCGGCCGCCATCAGCCCGGCATAGCCGGTGGCGATGCTGGCCACGAGGCCGGACAGGACGAAGCTCGACAGCGCGAAGAACATCACCGGCCGCGCGCCGACCCGGTCCACGATGAAACCCGACAGTGCCTGGCCCACGCCGGAGATGACGAAGAACACCGACACCAGCAGGCCCAGTTCGGAGTAGCTGTAGCCGAACTCCGCGATGAGGAAGGGGAACAGCGGCGGCAGCAGCAGGTGGAAGAAGTGCGAGGAACCGTGCGCCAGGCCGATGAGGCCGATGGTGCGGGCGTCTTCGCGCAGCGTGGCGGGAGAGGTCGCCGCAGCGGGCGCATGGGTCGATGTCATGCCGGTGATCTTAGGCAGGCAGCCCGCGTCTGAATTACGATAGTCTGCCAATCGCTGTCGTGAACATGCCAAACTCCGCCCAGCCGCCCGCCGCCCTGCCCGCCGAGGACTCCGCACCGGGCCGGCAGCGCGCGTCCCAGTGGCGCGCGGTGTCGTTCGTCCCCTCGCTCACGCCGCATCTCTTCGTGCCGAGCGCGGCGCGGCCGATGCGCGCCAAGCACCGCCAGCTGAAGGCCGGCACGCAGGTGATGCCGCACTGCCACCCCTGGGCGCAAGTGGCCGTATCGACCACGGGCGTGATCCGGCTGACGGTGGCCGAAGGCACCTACACCGTGCCGCCGTCGCGCGCGGTGTGGATTCCCCCCGGCGTGGAGCATGCGGTGACCGTGGTGGAGGACGCCGACATGCGCACGCTGTATCTGCACCAGCCGCGCGGGCGCTGCGGCCCCGGCGTGGCACGGGCCGAAGATGCGCTGTGGCGCCAGTGCCGCGTGCTGGAGATGTCCGACCTGCTGCGCGCGCTGGTGTGCGAAATGCCCACCCGGAGCGACGACGCGCCTGCGCTTCCGCAGGAGGTTCTGCGCCGCGAACGCCTTCTGAGCGCGCTGATCCGCGAAGAGCTGTGCAGCGCCAGCGCCGTGCGCCTGGGTGTGCAGCTTCCGCGGGACAAGCGCCTGCGCCATCTGTGCGAGGCGGTGCTGGCCGATCCCACGCGCCACGAGAAGCTGGCCGACTGGGCGCGCGACACCGGCGCCAGCCCGCGCACGGTGGCACGGCTCTTCCGGCAGGACCTGTCCACCACCTTCACGCAATGGCGCCAGCAGGTGCTGCTGGCGCAGGCCGTGGCGCTGGCGGCGGGGCGGCGGCCCGTGAACCAGATCGCGGCCGAACTGGGCTACAGCAGCCCCAGCGCATTCAGCGCCATGGTGCGGCGCGCGGTGGGCGTGCCGCCGGCGCGGTTCCTGGGGCTGCAGCAGTGAGCCGCGCGGCACGGCCGCATATCGGGTAGGCCCCGAGGGCAAGCGGCGGCGCGCGCGCAAGAATGCCCACTCCTGCACAGAGAGACAAGCCATGACGAACCGCGCCACCTCCACCGCACGCCGCGCCCTGCTGGCCCTGGCCGCCACCGCCGCCTGCGCCCTCCCCCTGGCCTCCCGGGCGCAGGCCCCGGCCGCCTGGCCCGCCAAGCCGGTGCGCATCATCACGCCCTTCCCGGTGGGCGGCGGGCCCGACGGCGTGGCGCGGCTGGTGGCCGACCGCCTGGCCCGCGCCTGGGGCCAGCCCGTGACGGTGGACAACCGGCCGGGCGGCAACGGCTTCATCGCGATCGACGCCTTCAAGCGCGGCGCCCGGGACGGCACCGACATGATCGTGCTGGACAACGTCCACCTGGCCGCCTATCCCAGCCTGTTCAAGAAGCTGCCCTACGACCCGGCGAAGGACTTCGACCCGCTGCTGCCCCTGTTCAGGACCTACTTCTTCTTCACCGTTCCCACCCAGAGCCCCTACCGGTCGGTGGCCGACCTGGTCGCCGACGCCAGGGCCCATCCGGGCAAGCTCAACTACGGGTCATGGTCGGTGGGCAATCCGGTGCACCTGGGCTCCGAGCTGTTCGAGTCGATCACCGGCACGCAGATGGAGCACATCGTCTACAAGGAGACCACGCAGCTCTACACCTCGGTCTCCACGGGCGACCTGGCCTTCGCCCTGGGCACGGCCGCCACGGCCGGGCCGCTGCAGCGCGCGGGCAAGCTGCGCTTCCTGGCCATCGCGGCGCCGCAGCGCTCGGCCAGCTACCCCGACGTGCCCACCGTGGGCGAATCGGGCGGCCCCAGGGGCTTCGAGGTCATCGGCTGGAACGCCATCGCCGTGCCACCCGGCCTGCCCGCGGCCGTCACCGACAGGATCAAGCACGACGTGGAAGAGGCCCTGATGGCGCCCGAGGTGCAGGAGAAGTTCAAGAGCTTCGCCTACGAGCCCTTCCCCACCACGCGTGCCCAGTTCAGCCAGTTCATCCAGGGCGAGAGCCAGCGCTTCGGCGACGTGATCCGCAAGGCGAACGTGACGCTGGATTGAGCGCCGGCGTACCGCCCCGCCCTTGCCGGCTGCAGGGCGTCAGAGCATGGGCCGCAGTTCCCGCGCGGCATCCTGCAGCACCGGCAGCAGGTCGCGCTTCAGGCGTTCGGGAGACAGGCGGTCCGGCGCGGTGACCACGTTGAGCGCGGCGACGGCCCGGCCCTGCAGGTCGCGCAGCGGCACGGCCAGGGCCAGCACGCCCAGCTCATGCTCTTCGCAGGCCATGCAGCAGTCCTCCGCGCGGGCCTGGTCGATGGCGGCTCGCAGCGCGGGTGCATCGGTGCGGGTGTAGGCCGTCAGGCGCGGCAGCGGGTGCCCGCGCAGCCAGTCACGCACCGCGCTGCGCGAGCGGGTGGCCAGCAGCATGCGGCCGGTGGAGGTAGCGTGCGCCGGCAGGCGGCTGCCCAGGTGCAGCCCATAGGCCAGCACGCGGTCCGCGGCACCCGGCATGCCGCCGGAGCGGCCCGTCTCGCGCACGGCATCGCCCTGCGGCGCGGCGGTGCTGCGCGCCACGATGACCACCTCGCGCCCTTCCAGCACCACGGTGGAAAACGGCAGTTGCGTCTGCGCGGCCAGGCGGTTGAGCGTGGGCTGCACCAGGCGCGGCAGCCGGGCCGATGCCAGGTAGCTGCCCGCCAGCCGCAGCACCTTGGGTGCCAGCCAGAAGTACTGCCCATCGCTTTCCAGGTAACCCAGGTACGCCAGCGTGAGCAGATGGCGCCGCGCCGCCGCGCGCGTGAGACCGGTGCGCTCGGCCGCCAGCGTGGCGTTGAGGCGCTGGCGCTCGGTATCGAAGCTCTCCAGCACGGCCAGGCCCCTGGCCATGCCGGCGATGAAGTCGGCATGGGCAATGCCGGGCCCGGCGCTGCCCGGGGGTGCAGCGGATGGCGTGCGGGGAGAGGGGAGTTTGCGTGGTGCCATGGAACCCTGCGGGCGGTAGTGCGCGATCATCGCATCGATTGCGCGATCATCGCGCAAGCTTTCCGGGCGGCCATGGCGCGTCGCGGGCGGCGCTCCTACCCTGCGGGACACAGGCAGGCCGGGCACCCGCCGGCCGCCTTCCACACAGCAGACCGCCGCACGCCGGCGGCAGGAGACAAGCCCATGACCACCAGCCCCCCCGGGGCCGCACCGGTGCCCCGCGCCACCGTTCCGGCCGCCACCCAGGTCGCCATCATCGGTGCCGGCCCGTCGGGCCTGCTGCTGGGCCAGTTGCTGCACCGGGCTGGCATCGACGCGTTCATCGTCGAGCGCCAGCCGGCGGACCACGTGCTGGGCCGCATCCGCGCGGGCGTGCTGGAACAGGTGACCATCGAACTGCTCGACGAGGCCGGCGTCGGCGCGCGCATGCACGAGGAAGGGCTGGTGCACCGCGGCTTCGACCTGCTGCTGGACGGCCGGCGCCACCGCATCGACCTGGAGGCACTGGCGGGCGGGCGGCACGTGATGGTCTACGGCCAGACCGAGGTGACGCGCGACCTGATGCAGGCGCGCGCCGCGGCCGGACTGCCCACGGCCTACGGGGCAGCCAACGTGCAGGTGCATGGCTTCGACACCGCCCGGCCGCACGTCACCTTCGAGAAGGACGGCGCCACGCACACACTGCGGTGCGACTTCATCGCCGGCTGCGACGGCTTCCACGGCGTGTGCCGCGCCAGCGTGCCGCAGGGAGCGCTGCGCAACTACGAGAAGGTCTATCCGTTCGGCTGGCTGGGCCTGCTGTCCGACACGCCCCCGGTGCACCACGAACTGATCTACGCGAACACGCCGCGCGGCTTCGCGCTCTGCTCGCAGCGCAGCGCCACGCGCAGCCGCTACTACCTGCAGGTGCCGCTGACCGACAAGGTCGAAGCCTGGAGCGACGAGGCCTTCTGGAACGAACTGCGCCTGCGCCTGGACCCGGAAGCGCGCGAGCACCTGGTGACCGGCCCCAGCCTGGAAAAAAGCATCGCGCCGCTGCGCAGCTTCGTCACCGAGCCGCTGCGCTTCGGCCGCCTGTTCCTGGCGGGCGACGCGGGCCACATCGTGCCGCCCACGGGTGCGAAGGGGTTGAACCTGGCGGCGACGGACGTAAAGTTCCTCTCGGCCGCGCTGATCGAGTTCTATGCAGGGCGCAGCGAGGCCGGCATCGACGGGTACTCCGCGCAGTGCCTCCAGCGCATCTGGCGCGCGGAGCGTTTCTCCTGGTGGTTCACGCAGCTGATGCACAACTTCCCCGGCGACGACGCGGCCATCGCCGCGAAGTTCCAGGCGGCCGAGATCGACTACCTGCTGCATTCCGAGGCGGGCTCGCGCACCATCGCCGAGAACTACGTGGGCCTGCCGCTGGACTTCGGACAGTGAGCAATTGCAGGGACGCGCCAATGCCGGTATGGTGCCTGCGCATGAACGCACCCGCTCCCTCTTCTCCCGATGCGCCATCCACCGCCGGCGATGGCGCACGTTTCCACAGCTACCAGCCGCGCCAGGGCCACGGCCTGCCGCACGATCCCTTCAACGCCATCGTGGGGCCGCGCCCCATCGGCTGGATCAGCACCCGCAGTGCGGAAGGCGTGCTCAATCTCGCACCCTACAGCTTCTTCAACGCCTTCAACTACGTGCCGCCCATCGTGGGCTTCGCCAGCATCGGTGCCAAGGACACGCTGGCCAACGTGCAGGCCACCGGTGAATTCGTGTGGAACCTGGCCACCCGGGACCTGGCGGAGGCGATGAACCAGACCTGCGCGGCCGTGCCGCCCGAAGTGGACGAGTTCACCCTGGCCGGGCTCACGCCCCTGGCCTCCGAACGCGTCGCGCCGCCGCGCGTGGCCGAAAGCCCCGTGACCTTCGAATGCCGGTGCACGCAGATCCTGCAGCTGCAGGGCGCGGACGGGGTGCAGGTGCCCACCTGGCTGGTGCTGGGCGAGGTGGTGACCATCCACATCGACACGGCCCTGCTGAAGGAAGGGGTGTACGACACGGCGAGTGCCGGGCACATCCTGCGCGCGGGGGGGCCTGCGGACTATTTCTCGGTGGGGCCGGAGCAAAAGTTCAAGATGTACCGGCCGCGGTGATGCCGGGGTAACGCGGCAGCGCTTATGCTCATGCATGGCAGCGTTTCCGTATTTCACTGCCGGGCAACCGCCCTGCTGCCGCCACGGTGCCCGCGCAGGACCCTTCCGGAAAGAACCGACACCATGAACGCCACCCGACTCGTCGCCCTTGCCCTCATCGTGGCCGGCGCGCTCGGCCTCGCCTATGGAGGCTTCAGCTATACCAAGGACACCACGGTGGTGAAGCTGGGGCCGCTGGAGATCTCCGCCAAGGAGCAGGAGCGCGTCAACGTCCCGCTGTGGCTGGGCATCGGCGCCATCGCCGTGGGCGGGCTGCTGCTGGCGGTGGGCGGCCGGAAGTAGCGCGGCCCGCCATCCGATGGTCACGGCCGCCCGGCGCTTTCCCTTCCTCGCCCGCCACTGGTTCGGGCTGCTGTGCACGCTCCTGGGCCTGGCGCCGCTGCTGCTCCTGCTGGCCTGGTGGCCGCTGGCCGCGCTGCTGGAGTGCACGGGCAACGAAGGATCGGGCATGCACTGCGCCGCTGCGCCGGGACTCTCCGACGTGGCCTATGCGGTGTTCCTGACGGGCGCATGGGGGTCGATGTTCACGCTGCCGGCGGCGCTGACGCTGTACTTGGTCGGGGTGGGCCTGCGCTGGCTGTTGCGCAGGCCTGCGGCGCGGCGTTGAAGCGCAGCGATCACCACGAAGGAAATCCCGGATGATTCTTGAATCGGCCCCCCTGCACGTGCGCGCCGGCCAAGCCGCGGCGTTCGAAGCTGCGTTCCGCCAGGCCCAGCGCATCATCGCGTCCATGCCGGGCTACCGTTCGCACCGGCTGGAGCGCTGCATCGAACGGCCGAATGAGTACCTGCTGCTGGTGGAGTGGGACACGCTGGAAGCCCACGAACAGGGCTTTCGCGGCTCGCCCCAGTACCAGGAATGGAAGCGGCTGCTGCACCACTTCTACGAGCCGTTTCCGGTCGTGTCGCACTATGCGGCCGTCGATGGCGCCTCGTCCTTGTCAGCCTGACCGCCAGCGCTCAGCGGCAGCGCAATGCCCGATGCGGCGAACACCTCGCGCACCACGCCCAGCGCATTGAGCGCGGCCGGAAAGCCGGCGTAGACCGCCATCTGCATCACCACCTCGACGATCTCTTCCGGGCTGCAGCCCACGTGCAGTGCCGCATGCACGTGGACGCGCAGCTGCGGCAGCGCATGGCCCATGGCGCACAGGGCCGCCACGGTGGCCAGCTCGCGTTCGCGCAGGCCCAGCGCGGGGCGCGAATAGATGTCGCCGAACGGGAACTCCAGCAGCAGGCGCGCGAAGTCGGGGAAGGACTGTGCCAGCTGCTCGACCACGGCGAGGCCCGCGGGGCCGTCCACGCGGGCCAGCATGCGGGCGCCGCGCTCGTGGCGCGCGTTGTCGTTGTGGTTGCCAGTGCCCGAGGACATCGGCGGGAGGGAGGCGGTGGTCGACGGGGACGTGGCAGCGCTGGATGGGGATGTGTAGGGCATGCGGGGCTCCTTTCGGCTTTCGAGGGTGGGAGCCGCGAATGTAGGAAGCCCGCGGCGCCGCGGAAATGACCGATTTGGTGATACCTTTTCGGTATGTCTGCCAAGCTCGACTCCCGCTCGCTCGCCCTTTTCCTGGCCGTGGCCGATGCGCAGAGCTTCCGCCAGGCCGCCGAGGCCCTGTACCTGTCGCAGCCGCCCCTGAGCCGCGCGATCCACGATCTGGAGTCGCGCCTGGGCGTGCCGCTCTTTGACCGCCACCCGCAGGGCGTAAGCCTCACCGAGGCCGGGCGCCGGCTGCTGCCCTATGCGCGCGGCGTGGCCGATCTGCTGCGGCAGGCCGAGGTCGCCTTCCAGGGCGCCGCCGTGCCGTCCACGCTGCGGCTGGGGCTGACCAGTTCGGCCGAACCGGCCTGGTTCCGCGGGCTGGCCGATCGCGTGCAGGCGCTGCAGCCCGGAGTGATGGTGGCCGTGGCATCGGACACGTCCCCGCGCCTGGTACGGCAGTTGCGCGCGGGCCGGCTCGACGCGGCCTTCATCGCGCTGCCCACCGATGTGCGCGGACTCGACGTGCTGGAGTTGGACCGCCTGCCCATGGTGGTGGCGCTGCCCTCCGCGCACCCGCTGGCGCGGCGCCGGCTGCTGCGGCTGGCCGACCTGGCGGCGGAACCCGTGTTCTGGTTCGAGCGCGCCCGGCAGCCCGCGTTCTACGACCATTGCCAGCAGGTGTTCGAGCGGCACCGCTTCGCCCCGCCCAAGCTCCGCGAGCCGGCGGACCACCACGTCCTGCTGGCCGAGGTGGCGGCCGGCCGGGGCATGGCGCTGCTGGCCAGCTCCTTCACCGGATTGCGGCGGGCCGGCGTGGCGTACAGGCGGCTGGCCGAGGGCGACGCGCTGGCCCTCGGCATCGGTCTCGTCACGCCGTCCGGCCAGCCTGCGATGCGCGCGCTGCTTTCCAGGGCCGGTGGCGTAATGCGGGCATCGCACGCCGGGCATCGAGATGCTTGGAGTTGACCCGGCTCCATGGACACCTCATGTTTGCCGGTCGCAGCGATGCGGCTTCGGCGACGTCTTCGCACCCGTCCAAGCGCTGGATCGTCGAGCGCCGCCTTGCGTGGCTGGAGAAGGGGAAGACCGCAGGCACGCGCTCAGAGATCAGAGGAAGTTCCCGCCGTCGTCGTCGTCGAAGGCCGGGCCGCTGTCGTCGGGCAACCAGCCTGCGTCGCGGCTATCGTCGTTGCCGCGGCTGTCGTAGAAATTCTCGTTGGTGATGTTCTGCACCACGGTTTCCTGTGGCAGCAGCGCGCCGCCACCCAGCAGGCCATTGCCCACGGCGCTGCCGCGGTTGCCCAGCAGGTGTTCCAGCCCGTTGAACAGGAACATGCCGCCGGCTACACCGGCCGCCGCGCTGGCGGCGGTGCCCAGGAAACCCGGCCCTGCCGGGGCGGCCGCAGCCGGCGCGCTGGCGTTGCCGAACAGGCGGTCGCGCCAGCCCGGAGCGGGTGCCGGCTGCGCATAGCCCGCCGGGGGGGCCTGCGGCGGCATGGAGGCAGATTGCGCTGCGGCGCCGCCCGGGTTGTAGGCTTGCTGCGACGGGGCGCGGCCAAAGCCCGGCTCCAGGTCGGCGCCGATGAAGCTGCGGTTGCTGTCTGCGGCCTGCTGCAGCCGTGCGACTTCTTCCCGTGCATGCGCCAGGCCGCGCTCGAGCAGCAGGCAGCGCTGCACCAGCAGGTAGAGCGCGTCGGGCTGCGCGGCCAGCGCCTGGTGGATGCGGCTGTCGGCCTCGCTGTCCTTGGTTGCCGGGCCGGCGTGGGCCAGGCGTTGCAGCAGGTCGTCGAGCAGCGGGCGTTCGTTCGGGGTCATCGTCACACTCCTTTGGCTGGTGGATCAAGGGTATGCGCATCTGATCCCGCGCTGATTGGCGGGTTCCCGGTGCGGGCTTGCATGAAGCGCGGCCCACAAAATCCGGCGAAGCGTTTCTGACCAGGCGCCACATCGAAGGCAGTACGACAAGATGCAGTAACGACGCCAGAAGGGTTTTGTGAGCTGCACCAGGCCCACCCCGCCCGCTTCGGCGGCCTCGGCCTCGATCGGCTGGCGTGCTGGGCAATGAGCGTGCACCCGGACAGCACCAGGCAATGGATGGCGCGGCAGCCCCAGGGCCTGTTAACACTATGGAAGGGGATCGCGTTGCCCCACCAAGGGGTTGTATGCAAGGCGCCCGCGCGTAGCAAGGCTGGTGCCTTGCAAGTGCGGGCAACGCCGCAGACGGCCCCTTGGTGGGGCAACCCGAAGGGAAGCTCATCGCAGCCCCTTCCATAGCGTTAACAGGCCCTAGCCGCCTGTCGGCCCCTGGTGGAACACCAGGTCTTCCACCGGCTGCCCGCCCACCAGATGCTGCTCGATGATCCGGTCCATGTTGGCCGGCGTGACGTCGTAGTACCAGGTGCCGTCGGGCTGCACGCACATCACCGGGCCGCCCTTGCAGGCGGCGAAGCAGCCCACGCGGCTGCGCTTGACGCGCAGGTCGCCGTCGTTGAGGCCCGCGGCCTTGAACTTCTCGCCCAGGCTGTCGAACAGCGCCTGGGCCTGGCCTTCCTGCGCACAGCGGGGGCCGGTGCAGATGAGGATGTGGCGGCGGTAGCTGCCGATCCTGGGCTTGACGACGACGCGCACGCCTTCGGCGGGCGTGGCGGCTGCGGTGGTGGTGTCGGGCGTGTCGGTGCTCATGCCTCTTCCTCGGTCGTGGTGGCCTCGGCGACGGCGAGCGGTTGTGCCAGCGTGTCGCGGATGTAGTCGGCCGGCAGGCGGTGGCGCAGGGCCAGCGCTTCGATGCTTTCGCCGGCGGCGTGGTCGAGCTGCAGGTTCTCCAGCCAGCCATTGAGGCCCGTGGAGAGCGACCGGCCGGGCCGTTCGCCTGCGCGCGTGGCGCCGCCGCCTTCCACGTCGTACTTGTTGGCGTAGCCGCGCGGCGTGACCATGAGGCCATGCTGCACGATGGTGTTGCTGTTGCCGATGAGCACGGTGCTCAGCATGCCGATGTCGGCATCGCACATGGTGGCGAGCGTGGCGAACTCGATGCGCTCGCGGCGGCGGTAGGCGCTCTTGACGATGGCCACGGGCGTGTCCGGGCTGCGGTGGCGCAGGAAGAGCCGCTGGGCCTCCTCGATCTGGCGCGTGCGGCGGCCGCTCTTGGGGTTGTAGAGCGCGACCACGAAATCGGCCATGGCGGCGGCGTCGAGCCGGCGCGCGATGGTGGGCCAGGGCGTGAGCAGGTCCGACAGCGAGATGGCGCAGAAGTCGTGCGTGAGCGGCGCGCCCACGCGGGCCGCGCAGCTGTTGAGGGCCGATGCGCCGGGCACGATCTCGACCTCGATGCCCTCGGGGTCGGGCACGCCGTTCTCGTCGACTTCCGGCGGCGTCCAGCCGGCCTGGAACAGCACCTCGAAGGTGGGCCCGGCCATGCCGTAGACGCCCGCGTCGCCCGAGGAGATCAGCGCGACCTTTTTGCCCTCGCGGGCGCGGGCCAGGGCCTCGATGGCGCGGTCGAGCTCCTCGGTCATGGACTTGCGGATGATCTCCTTGCCCTCGATGAGGTCGGCCACCAGCTTGATGTAGGTGACGTAGCCGATGATGGTGTCGGCCTCGGCGATGGCGGCGCGGGCGCGCGCCGTCATGTGGTCGGTGCTGCCGGGGCCGATGCCCACGAGCATGATCTTTCCTGCGGACATGTGCGTGTCGTCTCTTTCGGATGAGGGTCAGGCCGCCGTTGCCGCGGTGGCGCCGGGAGCGGCGATGCGGTGCAGCGTGCCTTCGTCGATGCAGGCGGCCAGCCAGCGGCGGCCGCGCAGGCGCGTGGCGCCCAGGGTGATGGCGATGGTCAGCAGCGGCTCGACGGCCACCAGGCTGAGGTAGGACGCGGCGAACAGTGCCCAGTCGGCCAAGGGGGCCGGATCGCTGCTGATGGAGAGCCAGAAGCCGACCATGAGGGTGACGCCCGCGTAGTACATGGCGTCGAGCTTGAGCACATTCGCCACGCTGATGCGCGCGAGGCGCTTGCCCAGGCCGTGGTGGACGGCCACCAGCGGCACGGCCAGGCTCAGGAAGTTGATGGCGAGGTGCGCCAGGTCCTGCGGCTCGAAGACGAGGGCCTGGGCCAGCAGCCCCAGGCCGAAGCCGAACAGCGTCGGGATGAAGCCGAACAGCAGGTAGATGGGCATGGCGCCGACGAAGTGCAGCTCGGACGGGCCTATGGGCATGTGCCAGACCTGCATCAGCACGCTGAAGAAGAAGGCGGCCAGCAGCGTGCGCAGCCAGGCCGTGGGGCTCTTGAGCAGGGGCAGCGCGTGCGCGCCCAGCAGCGCGGTGGCGGCGACGGAGGCATAGGCGATCTTGTCCTGCGAGAGGATGCCGATTTCGATATGCATGGTGGACCTTTCTGGAGTTGCGGGAAGGAACGGGCCGGGACGCGGGCGTGGCGCCTCAGCCGCCGGAATCGGAAGTGCCCTGCGGGACAGGCGGAATGCGGGCGATGGACACGGTGGCGTTGCGCCCGTCGGGGCCGCGCAGGCGGTGTTTTTCAACCAGCAGGGCCGACGCATCGGGCGCGCCCGCGGCCAGCAGCGCGGCGGCCTCGCTGACCGAGGGCGTACCCATGTAGCGCAGCACGGTCTCCGACGGGTTGGGCACGGGCACGGCGGCCAGTTGCGCCGCGGCGTACCAGCGCAGCGGCCAGCCATGGCGGGCGGCCAGCGACAGGAAGGCGGCTTCGTCGTGCTTGGCCTCGATGCTGGCGGCCACGGACACCTGGGCGATCTGCGCGCCGGCCCGGGCAAGGGCTTCGTGCAGGCAGGCCTCGACCGTGGCCTCGGGTGTGCCGCGGTCGCAGCCCAGGCCGATGGCGAGGCGGGGTGCCGGGCGAGCGCCGTGTGCAGTGCTCACGCGGCAGCTTCCACGGGCGGGCGATAGACCACCAGGCGCTCGTGCCATGCGGCCCAGCGCTCGGGCGCGACCTCGTCGTGCGTGATCCACAGCACGGCCTGGAAGCGGCCCGGCTCGACGCCGCTCCAGCCGTCCAGGCAGGTGATGTTGGCGGGCAGCGGCGTGGGCCGGTTCCACCACTGGCGGCTGCCGGCCTCCTGCACCACGGCGATGGGCTCGCCATTGACCACGTGGGCCGAGACGCGCGTGATGTTGATCTTGGGCGCCTCCACGCGCCAGCCCAGGTGGCGGCCGAGGATGTCGACGGGAATGGTCTTGCCCACGTCGGACGCGGTGGTGAGCACGGGCGTGGCGCCGATCAGCGCGGCGATGCGCTCGCTCCATTCGTTGGCGCCGCCCACGTGGCCCGAGAGCACGGGGATGACGAACTGGCCGGCGTCGTCCACCACCGTCACGCCGGGGTCCTCGTCCTTGGACTTGAGCACCGGGGCGATCAGGCGCACCACGGCGCCCAGCGAGACGAAGAAGACCAGCTGGTCGTAGTGCGCGAAGAGCGGCGCGATCTCGTCGCGCAGGGCGCCTTCGTAGGCGCGCACGGTGTTGGGCAGGCCTTCGAAGGCCAATGTGAACTTGGCGGCGGTGCAGACGTGCGCCTGCGGCACGTCGCGCGCCAGCTGCGCGGCCTGGGCGGCGCCATGGCGGGTGATGGCGACGAGGCACACGCGCACTTCGCCGGCGGACTGCGCGGGGGCGGAGAGCACCACGTCGGGGGTGGCAGGGGTATTCATTCGGCAAGCTCCGGTTCGTCGGAAAGGGGTGGGTCCACAGCGGAAGCCGTGGAGTCCGCGGGCGAGGTCTTCTTCAGGCAGCCCTTGATGCGCTCGCCCCGGATGCGGTGCGGGTTCTTCACCACCATGAGCGAAAGGTAGCTGACCTTGGTGCCGCGCAGGGCGGGCAGATCCTGCCCGGCCACGCAGCGCTCGTCGGGCGCGCCCACGCGCTCGATGAACTGGGTGTGCGGCAGCAAATCGCGCCGCTCCAGCCAGTCGATCAGGTCGTCCATGAGCGGCTTGACCTTCATGAGCACCAGGGTGTCGAAGTCGGTCAGCAGGCGGTCCACCGCGCTCACGCCGTAGGCGGCGGGCACGATGGCGATGGTGTCGTCCTGTTCGGCCAGGGGCATGCCGCGCGTGGCGCAGGCCGCCGTGAAGGCGTTCACGCCCGCGATCACGGGCGCCTCGATGCGCGCGTCCAGCGCCCGCACGGTGCGCGCCAGGTGGCCGAAGGTGGCGTAGGTGCTGGCGTCGCCTTCCACGAGGAAGAGCACGTCCTGCCCGGCCAGCAGCCAGGGCAGCACGGTGTCGGCCGCACGCATCCAGGCACGGGCGAGCTTGTCGCCGTCGTGCGTCATCGGGAAAAGCAGCGTCTGGTGCGTGGCGGGCGGCGCGAGGCCGGCGCGCTGCACGATGTCGAAGGCGTAGCTCGGCGTCTTGGTGCTGCGCGCAGGGTAGGTCCAGACGGCGTCGGTGCGCTGCAGCTGCGCCCAGGCGGCGCGGGTGATGAGGCCGGGGTCGCCGGGGCCCAGGGAGACACCGATCAGGCGGCCCAGGGGCTTTTGCGGGGCTTGCGGCGTTGGCGAGGCATGCGCTGCCTGCGGAGCGGTGGTATCGATGGTGGCATGCTCGGCGGTCATGCGCCCTCCTCCACGGCCGGCGCCGCAACCCCGGCACCGCCCGCCTGCGCGCAGACGATCCACACCGGGTTCTCGGCCGCCATGCGGTGCATGTGCAGGATGGGCTTGCTGCGCGCGGCCTGCAGCTGCAGCACGTCCCACGCGGCGCCGGCGGCCTGCAGGGCCTGGGTGGCGGCGGCCAGGTTCTCCAGCGTGACGAAGTTCATCACCAGCCAGCCGCCGGGGCGCAGGCGTTTCAGGCACAGCGCGATCAGCTCGGCCAGCTCGCCGCCCGATCCGCCGATGAAGACGGCGTCCGGATCGGGCCAGGCATCCAGTCCCTCGGGCGCCTTGCCATGCACCAGCGTGTGGTTGGAGACGCCGAAGTCGCGCACGTTGCGGCGCGCGATCTCCACGTCGCCCTCGTTCTTCTCCATCGCCCAGACATGGCCCTGCGGGCACAGGCGCGCGGCCTCCAGCCCCACGGAACCGCTGCCCGCGCCGATGTCCCACACGCGGCTGGCTGCGCGCAACTGCATGCGGGCCAGCGAGACGGCGCGCACTTCCTGCTTGGTGATCAGGCCCTTGTCCGGCTGGCGCTGGTGGTAGGCCGCATCGGGCAGGCCGAAGCGCACCGCGTCGGGCCGCTGGCGGGTGCGCACCAGCAGCACCACGTTGGGGTCGGCGAAGTCCTGGCCGGCGGCGGCGGCCGGCGCCATGTCGGCCCAGACGCGCTCGTCGGGCGTGCACAGGCGCTCTGCCACGCTGATCTGGAAGTCCTCGCCCAGGCCTTCGGCCAGCAGCAGGCGGGCGATGCGCGCGGGTGTGTTGTCCGGGCTGGTCAGCACGGCCAGGCGGTCGTGCTGGCGCACGGCCTGGGCCAGCGCGTAGAGGCCATGCGTGGGCGCGGCGCCCACGGCCCACTCGCCGGCATCCTTCGCATGCACGGAGACGATGCGCGCGTCCTGCCAGGCCAGGCCCAGCCGGGCGCAGGCGAGCTGCAGGGTGGAGACATTGGGCATCACCTCCAGCGCCTGGATGCACAGGCGCGAGGCGAGGTAGCTGGCGATGCCGTGGCAGAGCGGATCGCCCGTGGCCAGCACCACGCAGGCCTGCTGGGCGGCGCGGGCCTCGGCGATCCAGCCGGGCACGGAGGACAGGCAGCCCGTGAGGTCGCGCCGCACGGCATGGGGGGCGATGTCGTCTTCCAGCAGCGCCAGCGTGCGCGTGCCGCCGATCACCAGGTCGGCGCGCCGCAGCAGCGCGAGCGCGGTGGCGCCGAGGCTGGCGGCGCCGTCGTCCAGCACGCCGATCACGCGGCAGGGCTGGGGGTCTTTTTCGAGCAGGTTCGTGGTCATGGTCAGGCGGTTGCGGCCGGCCCGGAGGCGGCCTCGGTGATCTTGCTGCCGTCGAAATCGCAGACCAGCACGGTGAGATGGAAGCGGTCGCCGTAGCGGTCGGGCGCCGTGAGCGTCTGCACCACGGCCTGGGCGAGGGCATGGTGGAAGGGCTCGCCCAGGCCCAGGGCCTGCATGCGCTCGGCGCCGAAGCGCGCGGTTTCGGCGGCGGCGATCTCGGCGCAGACCTCGGGCAGCGCGCCCACGCGGGCGGCGAGTTCGGCCAGCAGCTGCGTATCGACCTCGGCGCGGTTGGCGTGGGTGATGGTCTCGCCCTGGGCGATCTTCGTGAGCTTGCCCACCATGCCGCCGATGACGACTTCGCGCAGGCCCTGCGCCACGGCTTCGTCGAGCGCATAGCGCAGGAAATCGCCCATCTGCACGAAGCAGGCGGCGGGCAGCTCGGGCCGCTCCTTCATGGCGAACTGCTCGGTGCGCCCGCCCGTGGTGAGCACCACCACGCCGTGGCCCAGCGTGGCCGCCACCTGCACGCCCTGGACCACGCTGGCGCGGTAGGCCGAGGTGGAATAGGGCTTGACGATGCCGGTGGTGCCGAGGATGGAGATGCCGCCCAGGATGCCGAGGCGCGCATTCAGCGTCTTCTTGGCCATCTCCTCGCCCTGGGGCACGGAGATGGTCACTTCGAGCCCCGCGTTCGCGAGCAGCGGGCCGCCCACGGCGCGCACGTTCTCCTCGATGTTGCGGCGGGGCACGGGGTTGATGGCCGGACCGCCCACTTCCAGGCCCAGGCCGGCCATGGTGACCGTCCCCACGCCGAAACCGCCGCACAGCACCACCTCGCCCGCGCGGCCGGGCAGCACGCGCACGTCGGCCGTGAGGTGGGCCTTGTCGGTGCAGTCGGGGTCGTCGCCCGCGTCCTTGATGACCATGGCGTGCGCGTTCCGGCCGCTCTCGCAGCTTCCGTCGTTCACCGCGAAACGCACCACGTCGCCGTTGGGCAGCAGGCAGTCCACCGCCTCGGGCACGGCACCGCCCACCAGGCCCAGCACGGCGGCGCGCGCGGCGGCGGCGGAGCAGGCCCCGGTGGTGAAGCCGGTGCGCGTGCCGCGGCGGACGGTTTTCTCCATCATGGCGGGTTCAGCCTCCGGCGGCGCCTTGGGGCTGCGGTGCCGTTTGCTTTTGCCGTGCCTCGGCCAGCGCCAGCAGCGCGTGCAGCGCGGCCACCACCAGCGTGGAGCCGCCCTTGCGGCCGCGGATCACGATCCAGGGCACCTCGGCCACGCCGGCCATCAGGTCCTTGGATTCGGCGGCGGAAACGAAGCCCACCGGCATGCCGACCACGAGGGCCGGGCGCACGCCCTCCTCGCGGATCAGGCGCACGAGTTCGATGAGCGCGGTGGGCGCGTTGCCGATGCCCACGACGGCGCCCTGCAGCAGCCCCTGCCGGTGCGCCTTGCGCATGGCTTGCACGGCGCGCGTGGTGTCCTCGGCCTGGGCCCGGGCGATCACGTCGGCGTCGCTGATGAACTGGTGCGTGCGCATGCCGAAGTGCGCCAGGCGCGGCTGCGAGAGGCCCGAGCAGATCATCTCCACGTCGGCCACCACGGGCGCGCCGCCGCGCAGCATCGCCGCGATGCCGGCCTCCACCGCCTCGGGGTGGAAGTCGGTCAGGCCGTTGAATTCGAAGTCGGCGTTGGCGTGGATCATGCGGCGCACGATGGGCCACTGCTGCGCCGTGTAGGGGTGCGGGCCGGCCTCGGCGTCGATGATCGCGAAGCTGTCGTGCTCGATGGCCTGGCCGGCGCGCGTGAGCTGTTCGGTGACGGTGTTGACCGTGCTCATGCGGCGGCTCCGGCCGGCTGGGGCGCGGCGTGGCCGTGGTGGTCGTGATCGTGATCGTGATCGTGATCGTGGCCGTGCGAGTGCCCATGGGCATGCGCGTGCGCATGTTCGGCGCCTGCGGCGGCGGGGGCTACGGACGCATGGGCATGCGTGTGCTCGTGGCTATGGCCGTGCCCCAGGTCGTGCGCGATCTCGCGGTACTTGCAGCCGTCGCAGGGCAGGCGGCTGTCGGGCAGGCCGGCCTGCAGGTCGGCCACGCGCTGCTCCAGCAGCTCGAAGATCTCGGTCTCCATGCCGAAGTGGGCCGACTGCGCGAAGCGCAGCTGCGGGTACTGCACGCGCAGGTGCTCCACCTGCCGGCCGATGCGCTGCATCAGCGTGCCGGTGTAGAGGTAGTACGGCAGTACCACGATCTGCTTCATGCCCAGCAGCGCCTGGCGCTGCACCACGCGCTCCAGGCGCGGCCAGGTGATGCCGGTGAAGGCGATCTCGACCAGCTCGTGGTGGCTGTCTTCCTGCAGCCAGCGCGCCATCTTGGCGACGTCGCCGTTGGCCTGCCGGTCGGACGAGCCCCGGCCCAGCAGCACCACGCCGGTGGTGGTGGGGTCGGGCATGTCCAGCGCCTGCATGCAGCGGCGCAGTTGGCGCTGCATGATGGCGAGGATGGGCTCGCAGGCCGTGAGGTGCGGGCCGTAGAGAAATTCCACGCCCGGGCAGTGCTCGCGCGCATGCTCGATGGCTTCGGGGATCTCCATCTTCACGTGGCCGGCCGCGTTTAGGATGAGCGGCAGCACCAGCACGCGGCGGCTGCCCCGGGCGGCCATCAGCAGGCCGTCGTGCAGGCCGGGCGGCGCGAACTCGATGAAGCAGACCTCGATGCGCCAGCCGGGCTGGCGCGCGCGCCACTGGCGCACGAAGGCGTGGATCTCGTCGTTGCCCTCGGGCTCGCGCGAGCCGTGGCCGACCAGCAGCACGGTGGTTCCGGCCTGCGCGAGTGCGGGAGCGGTGCCGGCGGCGGGGCCACGATGTGGATCGACGCCATGACCGTGGCCGTGTTCGTGGGAGTGCCCGTGGGCATGCGGAGCGTGCAGGTGCGTCATCGTGGGGTATCCGTGAGGGTGTCCGTCGGGGAGCTGGAGGCCTCCGCGCCGTGCGGCGCATCGCTCGCGCGGCGGAAGCGGTGGGTGAAGCCCGGGTCGTAGAGCTTGGACTTGGCGAGTTCGGGCCAGTGGCGCGCGCCCAGCGTGGGGCTGGCGATGATCATGGCCTGGCTCACCACCTGGGCCTCGCGGCAGCGCTCGCGCACGTCCGCCACCGTGCAGCGCACGATGCGCTCCTCGCCTGGCCAGGAGGCCTTGTGGACCACGAGCAGCGGCGCGTCGTCGGGCCAGCCGGCTTCGCGCAGGCCGGCCTGCACCTTGTGCAGCAGGGTGATCGACAGGAAGATGCAGAGCGTGCAACGGTGCCGCGCCAGCTCGGCGAGCGATTCGCCGGGCGGCATGGGCGTGCGGCCCTCCACGCGCGTGAACACCACGGTCTGCGTGACCTCGGGCAGCGTGAAGCTCTCGACCGCGGCTGCGGCCGAGGCCATGGCCGAGGACACCCCCGGTACCACGCGCACCGGAACGCCCGCGGCATCGAGCGGCTGCACGAGTTCGACCAGCGCGCCGTACAGTGCCGGATCGCCCGTCTGCAGGCGCACCACGGTGCGGTGCTTCTGCGCCTGCAGCACGAGCCACGCGGCCATCTGCTCCAGCGTCATGGATTTGCTGTCGGCGATGGTGCAGCCTGGAGGCGCCCAGCGCGTGGCGGTTTCGTCCACGAGCGAGCCGGCGAACAGGATGGCACCTGCGCGTTCGACCAGGGAACGGCCCTTGACGGTGATGAGGTCCGGATCGCCGGGGCCGGCACCGACGAACCAGACGGTGCCCGGTCCCGGGACAGCGTTGTCGCAGGCCCCGTTGGCCTGCGCCGAAGAATCTGGCATGGGAAGCGACGAACAAAGATGCGCCCGCCGCGGCAGGCGCGCCCGCACCCTGCCTCCCCGCAGGGTCCGTGAAATGGAGCATGCACGCAAAAAGCGCGCGCTCCCCTGTCGGCCGGTATCCGGGCTGGCGGCGCGGCAGTTCGTACCGGGCTCCCCGGGCCCTTCCCGGATGCCGCGCAAGGCATTCCAGTGGACGTCGTTCCAGGGGCCGAAGGCGCCTGGCCTGAGCCCATGCGCCTTCCATCGCTGACCGTTGCGGGGGCAGCCCAGGCCGGGGCCGTCGTCCATGGCGGAGCGGCCCTTCCTGGTTCCCGTTTAACTGCGCGGCCGGAAACGGCCGCGCGAGCACCAACGGGCGGAAGTATAGGGGGAGCGCGCCGGCACGGCCCGCTCAGGACGTTTCAGAACGATTCAGGTGTCCGCCCCCGGGCCGGCCGGGATTCGCACCAAGAATGGACAGGGCGCTCGCGCCGAATGCAACGGCCACCCGGCCACAACACTTGGAGAGAGGGAACCCGACATGCGACATCCGCACACCATCCGAGGCGCCTGGCTGGCGCTTTCCGCCGCCGCCGTGCTGGCCGGCACCGGCTGCAGCACGCACCGCACGGACCACCAGGCAGGCGCCGCACCGGCGCCTGCCTGCGCCAGCGGCACCACCGCCACCTTCAGCAACGGCGCGTCCGCGTGCGGGAGCCAGGCATCCGTCACGCCCGCGGGCGGATCGCCCGTGGCGGTGAACACCTACCTGGGCATCAAGTACGCCAAGGCGGGCCGGTTCCAGCCGCCGCAGATGCATGCCCCCACCGGCAGCAACGTGCCGCAGACGGCGCCCGGCGCCTTCTGCCCGCAGCCCAACAGCACCGTCTTCCCCAACCAGAGCGAAGACTGTCTCTACCTGAACGTCTTCACCCCGCAGTCGGCCCTCGGGGCGTCCCGGCCGCTGCCGGTGCTGTTCTTCATCCACGGCGGCGCGTTCGTGGAAGGCAGCGGCTACCAGCCGACCTCCCATGGCAACATCTTCGACGGCTCCTATCTCGCCGCCACGGGCAACATGGTGGTGGTGACCATCAACTACCGCCTGGGCGCGCTGGGGTTCCTGGCGCTCGGCCATGTCGAGAAGAGCGTCGATCCGAGCGGCACGCTCAAAGGCAATTTCGGCATCCTCGACCAGCAGCAGGCACTGCAATGGGTGCAGCAGTACATCCGCGCATTCGGCGGCGACCCGGCGCGCGTCACCGTCGCGGGCGAGAGCGCAGGTGCGATGTCCACCGGGCTGCACCTGTTCGCCGCCCCGGACAGCGCGAAGCTCTTCCAGGCTGCGATCATGGAGAGCAATCCGGTCGGGTCCGTGTACCGCACACCGGCCAAGGCCCACGAGCTGGGCGACCTCTTCCGTGTATCGCTCTGCCTGCACATGAAAGATTGCCTGCAACGCGAACCCATCCTGAAAAATGCCACGTTCCGGGAGATTATCGATACCCAGTCAATGAAAGCGCCGCCATCGGAGGACAAGGCCGGCGCCACGGCCAGGATGCAGACTTCGGTGCCGCCCCTGGTCGCCCTGCTGGGCGAGGCCGCCCCGCAGGTCCACGACGGCCTGCCCTGGTCGCCCACGCTGGACGGCACGGTCATCGCCGGGCAACCCCTGGCCGGCTATGCGACCACATCCACCGGACCCATGCCTGCGAAGCCGTTCGTCTTCGGCATCAACCGGGACGAGGGGGCCGTCTTCGCCGACATGGCCTATTTGAAGCTGCAGGACAAACTCAGCCCCATCGCGGTCAACAACATCGTCGTCCCCTGGGTCTGGGGCCGCGACAGCGCCAAGGCCATCACCGGCTACACGGTGCAAGGCACATCGCCCTACAAGGCCCCCGCCGCCTCGGCCCCCAGCTACATGGCCAATGGCTCGGCCGTGACGATGTCGAACATCATCAACGACTTCGCCTTCCGCTGCGGCAATCTCGCCATGGCCGGCCGCGGAGCCGCTGCCAACGCCAAGGCCAGCCCCGCGCTGCCGGCCTTCGGCTACCTGTTCGCGCAGGCGCCGATCTTCAACCTGTACAGGACAGGCCCGGAGCGCACGCCTGTCCCGGCCTGCCAGCCGGATGCCGGCAACGTCTGCCATGCCAACGAAATACCGTATGTGTTCAACACCGTCGGGCAACTGGTCAACCCAGCCCCCGCCGCGGACATGGCACTGGCGCAGACCATGGCGGCCGCCTGGGCGAGCTTCGTGAACAACCCGTCCAACCCGGCTCCCTGGGCCGCGTCCGGCAGCCTGCCGACGCGCTGGGCGCCCTATGCCGGCCTGTCGTCGCCACTGGCGCAATGGAACACCGCTGGCGAGAGCAGTGTCAGCGCATCCACGATCGACCAGGGCGCGAACTGCTCCGCACTCTGGAACACGGTCGCGCCGATCGGAGGGAACTGATCCTGCACCCGGCTGCGCATCCTGGCCAGGAACTGTTCAGGAATTTTCAGGAAACATTCATTCCGCCTGCCGGCACGAAACGGAAGAATGAGGGCTCCTCAGTCTCTGAGGGAGGGGGGACGCCGATTCCATCGGTGTTCCGAAAGCCAACCAACCAGCGAACCCAAAAATGGCACTGACCAATCTGACCGTCCAATCCGACAACAACGCAGGCCCGCTGTACCAGCAGGGCTGGGACTTCTATGCCACGGACCTGAACCAGGGCGCCGGCGGCAAGTACATCTACGTGGGTTACCAGCGGGGCACCGCCAACCCCATCACCGATGTGCGCTTCGAAGCCTACGACAGCGCCCAGCAGAACTCCATCCCCGGCTGGGAATGGTCTCCTGTGGACCTCAACGAGGGTGCGGGGGGCAAATACATCTACATGTACTGGAAGCGCGGCGGCGCGGCCCCGATCACGAACCTGATGTTCCTCGCCCTCAACGAATCCACGCCGCCACAGATCCCGGGGTGGACGCATGTCGGCCCCGACCTCAACGAGGGTGCCGGAGGCGCCTACATCTGGGCCTACTACTCCCACACGGTCCAGCAGTCGGCCGCCAAGGTGAAAGTGGCTCGCTGATCGAAAGGCCACAAGGCCGGCGCACTCCAGGGAGCGTGTGCCGGCCGCCCCGAAGCTGCGTCAGCGCGAGAGCGCGTCGGTAGTGGCCGAGTCCAGGCGGCCCGTCACCGGCAGGCCCTTGTCCTTCTGGAAGGCCCGCAGCCCGTTCGTCGTCTTCGGGCCCATGCCGCCGTCCGGCGTGCCCACGTCGTAGCCCAGCGCATTCAGGCGCGCCTGGGCTTCACGCACCGACATCGACGCACCGGCCTTCGTCTGCGACGGGGCCGCGCCTCCGTCCACGCCCAGCCGGCCACCGCCGCCCAGGCCCTGGCCCTGCACCTTCTGCGCCTTGTAGTTGCGCAGTGCCACGACCATCTGGTTGTACGCATCCATGAACGCCGCCGTCAGCACCTTGCCCTGCGAGGTGTTCTGGTAGCCGCCCAGGTTGCCCCCGGCGGAGCCGCCGAACAGGCTGCCGAAGCCCGCGAAATCGCTCTTGGACGCACTGCCTTCCGACACCGACACCTGCACGCCCGAGCGGTTGTCCACCAGCGTCAGCATCGCGCTCGCCTCGCGCGTCTTGAGCGAGCCGCCCAGCGCGCCGATCGCCCGGCCGCTGCCGCCGCCGATGAGCGCACCCAGCGCGCCGCCGATGCCGCCCGCGTCGCTGTTGGAGAAGATGATCTCCGGCGACATGCCGTAGTCCGAGGCCACCATCTGGCCCTGTCCGAAGTTGCTGCCGCCGCGCATTTCGCCCGACTGCATCAGGGCGCGCTCGCGGTTCATCGCGCCCATGCCGGCCATGCTGCGCTCCACCACCACGAAGCAGTTCGACTGCTGGATCAGCAGGCGCAGCAGGTTCGACGTGGGCGGCAGGCGGTATTCATTGCGCAGGATCGTGTACCAGCCAGCGTCCTGGTTCTCCACCAGAGACACCGTGCCCAGCGGCGAGGAGCAGCGCTCCAGCTGCGTGTTCGCGTTCGCCGACGACTCCCCCGCCGCCGCGCCCGTCGCCACCGTCTTGGACTCGGCGCTGCCCATGCGCATGTTCGTGGTCTCGCAACCCGACAGCAGCGCCGCGGCGCCGGCCACCGCCAGCAGGGTGAAGGTCTTCTGGAGCATGGGAGAAATTCCTTTCGGGATAAACACAGGGGAATGGAAGGGCCGCGTCCGGGAGTAATCGGGCCGTGCTCGGCAGTGGAGTGAAGCCGTCGCGCGGCGGCGCCGAATCATAGCGCCGGGGTCTGCGCGCGCCCAGACGGCGCGGGCAGGCGCCCCACCTGGTAGATCCAGACCGGGTGGCCGTCCGCGGGCCGCAGCACGGCCTCGGGCGCGGCCCCCGGCACCTCGAAGGCGAGGCTGACCAGCCAGGCGTCCGCCGCCATCTCGGCGCGGGCCTTGGCGGCCGCGCGCGACATGCTCTCCGGCCGCTGGAACAGATACACCATCCGGTAGCCGCCCCAGGGCGCGCGCCAGATGTCGCCGCGGCGCACCCGCGCCCAAGGGCAGCGCAGCGCGCACAGGCAGCGCAGCGGCCAGCTCCACTCCAGCCCCTCCAGCCGCGCGGCGGGATAGGCGCGGCGCAGCGCGCGCAGGCCGTGGCCCAGGCCGCAACCCGCATCGAGCACGGCGGCGCCGGGCTCCAGGGGTGCGGCATCCGGAAGGCCGTCGAGCGCGCGCTGCGGGGTGGGAAACAGCGGCGCGTCGCGCCAGGCGTTGAGCGGATAGACCAGCAGCAGCACGCCCAGGGGTGCGAGCCAGGCCCAGGCGGGCACCTGCGCGGCACCGGCCGCCAGGAAGGACAGGGGGAAGCCGGCCGCGATGAAGCCCTGCCGCCAGCGCGTGGAGCCCCAGAGGCTGGCGAGCACGCCAACGCCGCAGCCCGCGAGCCAGGCGCCCCACCAGGGGATGCCGGGCACGCCGCGCAGCAGCGCGAAGGCGAGCCAGGCACCACCCCAGGCCAGGAGGGCGGGAAGGGGCCAGGGCAGCGGTATCGGCATGGAACGCATCTCGTCGTGGAACGCAAAAGGGATCGCGGAACGGCCCGCCTGCCGCGCAGTGTAGAGAGCCCTGCGGGCCGGGCACGTCCTGCCACCGGGGCCCTCCTACAATCTCCCGTTCCATTTTTTGCATTTGCCATTGATCCAGGGCGTCCGGCCCCGGATTGTTTCCGGGCTTTCCGTACCGTCCAGGGGCTTTTCGTGCGTCCGTCCACCCATCCATCGCTTTCCGCCGACGCCCTGCCCCTGGTGGTGGACCTCGACGGCACGCTGCTGCTCACCGACATGCTGCACGAAAGCTCCCTGCAGCTGGTGCGCGACGCGCCCTGGAAGGCGCTGGCGCTGCCGGTGTGGCTGGCAGGCGGCAAGGCGGCCCTCAAGCGCCGCATCGCGCAGCAGGTGGAGGTTCCGGTCGCCCATCTGCCCTACAACCAGCCGCTCGTTACCTGGCTGCGCGAGCAGCGCGCCACCGGGCGGCGCGTCGTGCTGTGCACGGCGTCCGACCAGGCGCTGGCCGATGCGATCGCCGCGCACCTGGGCTGTTTCGACGCGGTGATGGCGAGCGACGGCGCCACCAACCTCGCCGGCCCGGCGAAGGCCGATGCGCTGGTGCGGGCCTTCGGCGAGCGCGGCTTCGACTACGCGGGCAATTCGCGCGCCGACCTGCCCGTCTGGCGCGCCGCGCGCGCGGCCATCGTGGTCAATGCGTCCGCCTCCGTGGCGCGGCGGGCCGAGGCGCAGGGCAACGTGCAGCGCAGCTTTCCCCCCGCCTCGGCCGGCCTCTCCGTGTGGCGCAAGGCGCTGCGCCTGCACCAGTGGATGAAGAACCTGCTGCTGTTCGTGCCGCTCATGGCGGCGCACCGCCTGAGCGACGGCGCCGCCTGGACGCAACTGCTCATGGCCTTCCTGGCGTTCGGGCTGTGCGCCTCTTCCGTCTACCTCGCCAACGACCTGCTGGACCTGGAGAGCGACCGCCAGCACCCGCGCAAGCGGCTGCGGCCGTTCGCCGCCGGCACCCTCCCTGCGTGGAAGGGGGTGGCGCTGGTGCCGGTGCTGGCGGGCTCGAGCCTCGCGCTGGCCTGGGCCACCGCGCCGGCTTTCCTCGCGTGGCTGCTGGTGTATTTCGCGACCACCTGGGCCTATTCATTGGCGCTCAAGCGCTGGGTGCTGGTGGACTGCGTGGCGCTCGCCGTGCTCTACACGCTGCGCCTGGTGGCGGGCGCGGCGGCCATCGCGCAGCCGCTGTCGTTCTGGCTGATTGCCTGCTCGGGCTTCCTGTTCCTGTCGCTGGCCTTCGTGAAGCGCTATGCGGAACTGCTGGTGCAACAGGCGGCGGGCAAGACGCAGGCCCACGGCCGCGGCTATCTCACCTCGGATGCGCCCATCGTGCAGAGCCTGGGCGTGGCGGCAGGCTATACCTCCGTGGTGGTGCTCGCCCTCTACCTCAACAGCGATGCGGTGATGACCATGTATCGCGCACCCGGTCTGGTCTGGGCCACCGTGCCGGTGCTGGCCTTCTGGGTGAGCTGGATGTGGCTGCGCGCGGCTCGCGGCGAGATGCACGACGATCCGCTCGTCTTCGCGTTCAAGGACCGCGCCAGCATCGTGGCGGGTGCGGTGTTCGTGCTGGCCCTGGTCGCGGCGGCCCTGGGGTGGCCGTGGTAGCGGTGCATTCCTGGGGGCGGTTGCAGGCGGCGGAGCACGCGCTGCATGCGCTCGCGGACCATCCCCCCGCCCGCCTGCCGCTGGCGGAGGGGCAGCACGGCCTGGCGCACGGCATGGGCCGCAGTTATGGCGACGTCTGCCTGAACCCTGGCGGCGCTCTCTGGTCCACGCGTGGGCTCGACCGTTTCATCGCCTGGGACGAGTCCACGGGCGAGCTCACCTGCGAGGCCGGCGTGCTGCTGCGCGACATCCAGCGCACGTTCGTGCCGCGCGGATGGATGCTGCCCGTGACGCCCGGAACGCAGTTCGCCACCGTGGGCGGCGCGATCGCCAACGACGTGCACGGCAAGAACCACCACGTGCATGGCAGCTTCGGCGACCACGTGGTGGCCCTGCAGCTGCTGCGCACCGACGGTCAGCGCCTGCACTGCGGGCCCGACCTGCAACCCGGCTGGTTCGCCGCCACCGTCGGTGGGCTAGGCCTGACGGGTGTCGTCACACAGGCCACCCTGCGGCTGCGACGCGTGGCCGGCCCGTGGCTCGACACCGAAACCTTGCCCTACGCGAGCCTGCGGGAATTCTTCGCGCTCTCGGATGCCTCGGAAGCCGATTGGGAATACACCGTCTCGTGGATCGACTGCCTCTCAGGCGCCGATGCGCGCGGCATCTTCATGCGCGGCAACCACGTGCCCGGCCCGGTGGCGTCGCCGCCGCGCCCGCCCGGCGGCGGCAAGCGCACCGTGCCGTTCGCGCCGCCGTTCTCGCTGGTCAACCGCCTCAGCCTGCGGCCGTTCAATACCGCCTACTACCACCTGCATGCGCGGCGTGCGGGGCGGCGCCTGCAGCACTACGAGCCGTTCTTCTATCCGCTGGACAACCTGCTGGAATGGAACCGCATCTACGGCCGCCGCGGCTTCCACCAGTACCAGTGCGCCGTGCCCCGCGAGGGCGGCGAAGGTGCGGTGGCCGCGCTGCTCGGAGAGATCTCCGCGTCGGGCCAGGGATCGTTCCTCGGGGTGCTCAAGACCTTCGGGCAGCGCACGCCGCCGGGCCTTTTGAGTTTCCCGATGCCCGGCGTGACTCTGGCGCTCGATTTCCCGAACCTGGGCGAGTCCACGCTGCGCCTCTTCGAGCGGCTCGATACCGTGGTGGCCGCGGCCGGCGGCCGGCTGTATCCCGCGAAGGACGCCCGCATGCCCCGCGCGCTGTTCGAATCGGGCTACCCGCGCCTGTCGGAGTTCCTGCCCTACCGCGATCCCCGCATCCGCTCCGCGATGTCGCTGCGGCTGTTCGGCGACTGACGCGCCGGCCCGCCACTGCGCCCCGTTGTCTTTTCCTGTTCACCGTTTGCGCCGCTTCCGCTGCCGCCACCTCCGCCCGCCATGTCCGATACCTCCTCCTTCCGATCCATCGCCATCGTGGGCGCCACCTCGGCCATCGCGCACCACTGCGCCCGTCTCTGGCTCGCCGCCGGCACGGTGGACCGGCTGGTGCTCATCGGGCGCGACGCCGCACGCCTGCCCTCGGTCGCGGCGGACCTGCAGGTGCGCCAGCCCGGCACGCGCATCGACACCATCGCAGGCGACATGCTGCGGCCCGACGCCATCACGGACACGGTGCGCAGCGTGTGCGCGGGAGGCGTGCCCGATCTCGTGCTCATCGCGCACGGCAACCTGCCCGACCAGCCGGCCTGCGAATCCGACCTCGCGGCGGCGCAGCAGGCGCTGGAAGTGAACGGCATCTCCCCCGCGCTCTGGGCCGAGGCCTTCGCGGGCGCGCAGCAGGCGCAGGGACGCGGCCGCATCGGCATCATCGGATCGGTGGCGGGCGACCGCGGACGCCAGTCGAACTACGTGTACGGCGCCGCCAAGGGCCTCGTGGAGCGCTACGCCCAGGGCCTGCAGCACCGCCTGGCCGGCACCGGCGTGCGCGTGACCCTCGTCAAGCCCGGGCCCACGGACACGCCGATGACCGCGCACCTCAAGGCGCAGGGCGCACGGCTCGCGACGCCCGAGGACGTGGCCGGTGCCATCGTGCGCGGCATGGCGCGCGGCGCCCCGGTGGTCTACGCCCCGGCGAAATGGGCGCTCATCATGCTCGTGATCCGCCACCTGCCCCGCGCCGTGTTCCACCGCATGAAGATCTGACATTGCCACAGATGACCCACGACGAGCCCCTTCTCTCCTCTCCCCCCTCCCGGCAGATCTGGCGGCAGCGCGTACCGTTCGGGCTGCTGATGGTTTTCGCCGCCATCTACGCGCTGGCCACGGCGGTATCCGCCTGGCGCACCTTCACGCCGGTCCCGATCTGGGACACGTGGGGCGCAGCACTGGAGTTCTATATCGATGTGCGCCACGGCGTCGGCTGGGACGCCTGGTGGCGCCAGGCCAACGAGCACCGGCTGGTGCTTCCCAAGGCACTGTTCTGGATGGAATACACCTGGTTCGGCGGCCAGCAGGTCTTCCTGATCATCATGAACTACGTGCTCGTCGGCTGCGGCCTGGCGGTGTTCGCAGCCTTCCTGCGGGCCCGCCTGCCCGCCCTGTCGGGCAGGTCGTGGTTCTTCGGCGTGACGCTGCTGGCCATATGGCTGTTTTCCTGGGTCCAGAAGGAAAACCTGGCCTGGGCCAACCAGGGCCAGTTCTTCCTGGCGCAGGTGCTGCCGCTGGTGGGCTTCTACTGTCTCTATCGCGCCGCGTGCGCGCCGACGGCGCGCGGCTGGTTTCCCGCCGCCTGCCTGATCGGGGTGCTCAGCGTGGGAACCATGGCCAACGGCGTCATGGCCCTGCCCATGATGGTGCTCTACGCCGCCGTCGCACGGCTCGGCCGCCGGCGCACGCTCATCCTGGCAGTGCTCACCGCCATCTGCGCGGGCGCCTATGCGGTGGGCTACACCTCCCCTTCCGACCATGGCGGCGTGTTCTCCAAGCTGCGGGACCGCCCGCTGGACATGCTCGCCTACACCCTGGCCTACCTCGGTGCCCCCTTCCAGCATTTCGTGCTGAAGCAGCAATCCCTGTCATGGGCTCCGCTGAGCCAGGCCTTCGGGGTGCTTTTCGTACTGCTCTCCCTGGCGCCGCTGCCGCGCGTCCTCCGCGATCCCGGCGCGCACCGGCTGGACCTGGCCCTGCTGACCTTCGTCGCCTACATCGGCGGCCTCGCCTTCGCGACCAGTGGCGGGCGCGTGCAGTTCGGCATCGAAAGCGCGCTGTCGAGCCGCTACACCACGCCGACCGTGATGGCGTGGGCCACCCTGGCGATCCTGTACGCACCGCGCCTGGTCGCGCTGCGCGGCGCGGCACGCGTGGCCATGTACGTGCTGCTCGTCGCATGGCTGGCGCAGATGCTCATAGTGCAGACGCGTGACGCCGAGCGCAAGGAAGAGCAGCACATGCGCATGACCGGGGCGCTGGCACTGCAGATGGGCGTGCACGACAAGCGGCGCATCGGCATGCTGATCTGGAACGACGATTACGGCGCGCACCTCGCCCGCGGGGCCACGGCCGTCCGCGCAGGCATCTTCGGCCGCCCCGTCATGGTGGAGGCCACCCACGCGGTGGGCGAGCGCGCAGACGCCCTGCCCCCGCGCTGCCACGCCTTCGTGGACCAGGTGGAGACCCTGCCCGGCGAGCCCCGCTTCGTGCGCGTGCAGGGCGGCCTGCTGCCCGAGCCCGAGCGCAAGCCCTTCGAGGCCGTGCGCCTGGTCGGCGCCGACGGCACGGTGGTCGGCTACGGCGTGCCCGACCGCTGGCGCAACCGCACGCCGCCCGCGCACGCGCCGGGTCCCTTCGGGCGCTATCTCATGTTCACGGCCTACCTGCAGGTGCCGGCATCGGGGCAACTGCCTCCCGCCGTCACCCTGCAGGCGCCCGGTACGCCCTGCTCGGCCGCACTGGTGCTGACGCCCCCCGTGCCGGCCTCCTGACGCGGCGCCGTCCTTCCACGCTTTTCCGATCCCGATGCATCCTCCCTCTTCCATGCAGCAGCACACCACCAAGATCGTCCTGCCCGGCGGCGCCGGCCTCGTCGGCCAGAACCTCGTCGCGCACCTCAAGCTCCATGGCTATGCCAACCTCGTCGTGCTCGACAAGCATGCCGCCAACCTGGAGATCCTGCGCCGCATGCACCCGGACATCGTCGCCGAGCTGGCCAACCTGGCCGAGCCCGGCGACTGGGAGCGCCATTTCGAGGGGGCCGACGCGGTGGTGATGCTGCAGGCGCAGATCGGCGCGCCGCAGGCCGAGCCGTTCGTGCGCAACAACCTCACCTCGACGGAACGCATCCTGGCGCTCATCCAGCAGCACCGCATTCCCCACACCGTGCACATCAGCTCCTCGGTGGTGGAGTCGGTCGCCAAGGACCACTACACCGACACCAAGCGCGCGCAGGAACAGATGGTGCTGGCCAGCGGCATCCCCTGCGTGGTGCTGCGGCCCACGCTGATGTTCGGCTGGTTCGACCGCAAGCACCTGGGCTGGCTCTCGCGCTTCATGCGCAAGGTGCCGGTGTTCCCGATTCCCGGCAGCGGCCGCTACATGCGCCAGCCGCTCTACGCGGCGGACTTCTGCCGCATCATCGTGCGCTGCATCGAGGAGCGCCGCGTGGGCGGCGTGTTCAACATCACGGGGCTGGAGAAGGTGGATTACATCGACATCATCCGCACCATCAAGGCCGCCACGGGCGCGAAGGCCGCCATCGTGAAAATCCCCTACGGGCTCTTCTACATGCTCCTGAAAGTGTGGGCGCTCTTCGACCGCGACCCGCCCTTCACCGCCGACCAGCTCAAGGCCCTCGTGGCGCACGACGAGTTCGAGGTGATCGACTGGCCCGGCATCTTCGGCGTGCGCGCCACGCCCTTCGCCGAGGCCATCCACGAAACCTTCCACCACCCGGAGTACAGCCGCGTGGTGCTGGAGTTCTGATGAACACCGCCGCTTCCTCTGCCGCCGCATCCACGGCCACGCCCGGCCAGCGCATCGCCGTGCTCGGCGCCGGCCCCATGGGCCTGGCCGTGGCCTACCAGCTCGCGCGCGACGGCCACCGTCCCGTGGTGTTCGAGGCCGACGACCGCGTGGGCGGCATGACCGCGATGTTCGATTTCGACGGTATGCCGATCGAGCGCTACTACCACTTCCACTGCACCTCGGACCACGCCTTCCTGCGGGTGCTGGACGAGCTGGGCCTGGCAGACAGGATGCGCTGGCGCGCCACCCGCATGGGCTACTGGTTCCAGAAGCGGCTGCAGGCCTGGGGCAACCCGGTGGCGCTGCTGCGCTTCCAGGGCCTGGGGCTGGTGGCGAAGTTCCGTTACGGCCTGCATGCCTTCCTCTCCACCAGGCGCGACGACTGGAAGCCGCTCGACGGCGTCGAGGCCACGGGCTGGATCCGCCGCTGGGTGGGCGCGGAGGCCTACGAGGTGCTGTGGCGCCGCCTCTTCGAGTACAAGTTCTACGAGCACACGGGCAACCTCTCGGCCGCCTGGATCTGGAGCCGCATCCGCCGCATCGGCCGCTCGCGCTACAGCCTCATGCAGGAAAAGCTCGGCCACCTGGAGGGCGGCTCCGCCACGCTGCTGGACGGCATGGCCGCGGACATCCGCGCGCACGGCGGCGAGATCCGCCTCTCCACGCCAGTCACCCGGGTGCGCATGGAGGCGGGCCGCGTGCAGGGCGTGGAGACGGCGCAGGGCTTCGAGGCCTTCGACAAGGTGGTGAGCACCGTGCCCCTGCCCTTCGTGCCGCGCCTGATGCCGGACCTGCCGCAGGATGTGCTCGCGCGCTTCGCGGCGCTGAAGAACATCGCCGTGGTCTGCGTGATCGCCAAGCTGCGCAAGCCGCTCACCGAGAACTTCTGGCTCAACGTGAACGACCCGGACATGGACATCCCGGGCCTGGTGGAATACAGCAACCTGCGCCCGCTGCCGGAATCCATCGTCTATGTGCCGTTCTACATGCCCGGCGAACACCCCAAGTACGCCGAGCCCGACCAGGCCTTCCTGGACAAGGTGAAGCGCTACCTGCGCACCATCAATCCCGCGCTGCAGGAGAGCGACTTCCTCGCGATGCGCGCGAGCCGCTACCGCTACGCGCAGCCGATCTGCCCGCCCAACTACCTGGAAAGCCTGCCGCCCGTGCAGTTGCCCGTGCAGGGCCTGTGGGTGGCCGACACCTCGTACTACTACCCCGAGGACCGCGGCATTTCCGAGAGCATCGGCTTCGGCCGCCGCATGGCGCGCGACGCGGCCGCAGCTGCCACAGGCTCCCGCCCGTGATCGCGGCCTTCCGCTCGAAGCAGTTCCTGGCCTTCCTGGTGACGGGCGGGGTGGCGGCGCTCGCCAACTTCGGCTCGCGCATCGCGTTCAGCCACTGGATGCCGTTCTCCGCCGCCGTGATCGCAGCCTACTGCGTGGGCATGTGCACGGCCTTCGTACTGGCGCGCGCTTTCGTCTTCAAGGCGAGCACGCAGTCCACGCACAAGTCGGCGATGTTCTTCGTGCTGGTGAACCTGCTGGCCGTGGCGCAGACCTGGGCCGTGAGCATGGTCCTGCTGAAGTGGGTACTGCCCGCGCTCGGCATCACGGCCTTCGCACCCGAGATCGCGCACGCGGTGGGCGTGGTGGTGCCGGTGTTCACGAGCTACCTGGGCCACAAGCGCTGGTCCTTCGCCGAAACGCCGGCCCGGTCCGGCGCCCCGGACTGATACACCGGCGCCATGAATCCGCGCACCGCCGTCGCCGCCGCCCTGGCCTGCACGGCCGCCTACGTGGCGGCCCTGGTCTGGGCCGACGCCCGCAACCAGGTCTTCGCGCAACTGCCACGCGTGGCGGCGTGGATGCCCGGCATGGCGGCCGTGGCGTTCGCCTCCTATGCGCTGCGCTATGCGCGCTGGCGCTGGCTGCTGCGCCGCGCGGGGCACCGCGTGCCGTCCGCAGCGGGGTTCGCGGGGTACCTGGCAGGTTTCGCCTTCACCGCCACGCCGGGCAAGGTTGGCGAACTGGTGCGCGCCCGCTACTTCACGCGCTGGGGCGTGCCGGCAGCCCGCACCCTCTCGGCCTTCGTCTATGAACGCGCGTTCGATCTGCTCACGGTGGCGCTGCTGGCCGCGCTGGCCGTGCCCTCCGGCCGCCTGTTCGGCATCGTGCTGGCCTTCGTGGCCGGGCTGATCGGTGCGGTCGCCGCGGTGGCGGCCCGGCCCCGCTGGCTGCGGCGCCTGGCCGCGCGCACGCGCGCCGCAGGATGGCGCCGTACCGCGCGCACCGGCCGCATGCTCGCGCTCGGGCTGGCCGGCTGCCGCCTCTGGCTCACCCCCCGCGACCTGGCCGTCTCGTTCGCGCTGGGCCTGGCGGCCTGGACGATCACCGCGGCATCGTTCGCCTGGCTGCTGCAGGGCCTGGACATTACGGTGCCGCTGCGCGCGGCGCTGTCCACCTACCCCACGGCCATGCTGGCCGGCGCGGCATCGATGCTCCCGGGCGGCATCGGCACCACGGAGGCCACCATCGTGGCCCTGCTGGCGCTGCACGCCGTGCCGCTGGGCACCGCGGCGCTCGCGGCCGTGGGCATCCGATTCGCCACGCTGTGGGTGGCCGTGGCCTGCGGCTTCGCCGCCATCGGCTGGCTGGAGCGCCGCGCCCCGGGCAGCGCCACCGCCGCCCTGCCGGCCGAGGAGCGACGGGCCACCCCAGCGCGCCGGAGAACGTAGAGAGCAGTAAACCGCGCCAGGGCGCACCCGTGGTTGCAGGAAACGCCTGAATCTGGTGGCCCCGCCCGAAAAGCGCAGAAGGCTTCAGGCGCCCCTGCAAAGCCCGGAAAGCCTGTGGGGTACCCTGGATCAGCTTTCGCCGCGCAGGCGCTCTATGAGGCCATTGAGGGCCTCCAGCGAGCCGAACTGGATCGCCAGCTCGCCGACCTCCTCGGTACGGCCGCCGCGCTTCACGCGTTTCTTCACCCGCACCTCCACCTCGGCCATCAGCAGGTCGGAGAGCTCTTCCTCCACCCGCTTGAGGTCGCGCGACTTGCCTTCCTTGCGCGCCTTCTGCGGCGCCAGGCTGAATTCCGCGCCGATCTTCTTCACCAGCCCTTCGGCCTCGCGCACCGACAGCTTGCGCGCCGCGATCTGGTTGCCCGCCGTGATCTGCGCGGCGCGGTCCAGCGACAGCAGCGCACGGGCATGGCCCATGTCGATATCGCCCGCCATGAGCATGGTCTGCACCGGCTCGGCGAGGTTCAGCAGGCGCAGCAGATTGCTCGCGGCGCTGCGCGAGCGCCCCACGGCCTGCGCGGCCTGCTCGTGCGTCAGGCCGAACTCCTTCACCAGGCGCGCAAGGCCCTGGGCCTCTTCGAGCGGGTTCAGGTCCTCGCGCTGGATGTTCTCGATCAGCGCCATCGCCGCGGCGGACTCGTCCGGCACCTCGCGCACCAGCACCGGTACCTCCGCCAGCCCCGCGATGCGCGCGGCCCGGAAGCGCCGCTCGCCGGCGATGATCTCGTAGCGGCCCGCGTTCTCGCCCTGCGCCAGCCGGCGCACCAGGATGGGCTGCATGATGCCCTGGGCCTTGATGCTCTCGGCCAGCTCGTAGAGCGCGCCTTCGTCCATGCGCGTGCGCGGTTGGTAGATGCCGGGCACCATGTCGTCGAGCGCCAGGGTGGATGGGGCGCCGGGAGCGGCGGCGTTGGAACCGCCGCCTTCGGCGCCGGGCGCCGCCTCCGCGACCTTGGGGCCGAGCAGCGCTTCGAGGCCGCGCCCGAGGCCCTTGGGTTTCTTGGTTGCCATGTGTTCTTGGATGCGTGAATGCGGATGAATGCCGATCCGGGAAATCAGCGGTCGATGATGACGAGGGTCCCGTGGCTGCCGGCTGCGACGGCGTGGGGAATGCCCGCGGGCACGATGAAGACCTCGCCGGCGCCGACCTCGATGCGGCGGCCCTGCAGGTCCAGGTTCATCTGCCCCTCCAGCACCAGGAGGGCTTCATCGAAGTCGTGGGTTTCGTCGGGATATGCGGCATCGTCCATGCGGACGATCTTGAAGTTCGCATCGGCGGCCCGTCCTACTACCCGGGAGCGCCAGGTGACAGGCAATGCGCGCGCTTCGGCGAGAAGATCGATTTTGTGGGCCATGTCGAAAGCGGAAGATGTTGATGCGCACCAGGCGTCAGGGGGGTGTGGCGATGGAATGCAGCAGCGCATGCCCTTCGTCCCAGTCGCCCAGTCCCGAGTCGGCATTCAGGTGGCCACGCGCCCCCGCATCCACGAAGCGCGCATGCCAGTCCGAGGCCATCGCCCTGGCGCGCTCCAGTGAGCAATAGGGATCGTCGTGGCTGCCCACGAGCACCGCGGGAAACGGCAGCGCGGTGCGCGCGACGGGCGTCCAGCCGGGCAGCAGCGCCGCGATGTCGGACCGCTCCACGTCGCCGGGCCCCACCAGCAGGGCGCCGCGCACCTTGCCGGCATGCCGCGTGTGGGCGGCCCACCAGGCCGTGAGGATGCAGCCCAGGCTGTGCGCCACCAGCACCACGGGCCGCGGAGCGTCGCCCACCACGTCCTCCAGCCGCGCCGACCAATCGCCGCGCAGCGGGCGCATCCAGTCGTGCTGCTCCACGCGGCGATAGCCGTAGCGGCGCTCCCAGCGGCTCTGCCAGTGGTCGGGGCCGGAGTTCTGCCATCCTGGCAGGATGAGCACGTCGTCGGGATTCATGCTACTCATTTGATAGCAACCGTTCACATGCGCTTGACGCGCTTGACCATCTCGCGCGCGAAGTCCACGAAGGCCTGGCTGCCCTTGGCGCCCGGGTCGAACACCACACCCGGCAGGCCGTAGCTCGGCGCCTCGGCCAGGCGCACGTTGCGGGGAATCACCGTGTCGAACACCTTGTCGCCGAAATGGTCCTTGAGCTGCTCGCTGACCTGGCTCTGCAGCGTGATGCGCGGATCGAACATCACCCGCAGCAGGCCGATGATCTGCAGGTCCTTGTTCAGGTTGGCGTGCACCTGCTTGATGGTGTTGACGAGGTCGGTCAGGCCCTCGAGCGCGAAGTACTCGCACTGCATCGGCACGATCACCCCGTGCGCGCAGCACAGGCCGTTGAGCGTCAGCATCGAGAGGCTCGGCGGGCAATCGATGAGGATGAAATCGAAATCCTTGTCCACCGCCGCCAGTGCGCTCTTGAGACGCCGCTCGCGCTGCTCCAGGGCCACCAGTTC
Organism: Acidovorax sacchari; assembly: GCF_042847045.1. Taxonomy (NCBI): domain Bacteria; kingdom Pseudomonadati; phylum Pseudomonadota; class Betaproteobacteria; order Burkholderiales; family Comamonadaceae; genus Acidovorax; species Acidovorax sacchari. Next base: position 75,662 of record NZ_AP035783.1, on the reverse strand, counting down.
CACCTCGGCGCCCGCCAGTTCGCGGTTCGCGCCCAGCACGCGGTAGCCGCACTGCTCCGACAGCACCGCCGCCTCCTGCACGGAGGCCGATTCGAGCAGCACGTCGTAGATGGTGAGTTCGAGCGCGCGCTTGTCCACCCCCGAACCCATGGTGGCATTGCCCTGGGGATCGAGGTCCACCAGCAGCACGCGCTGGCCCACCTTGGCGAGGCCCGCGGCGAGGTTGACGGAGGTGGTCGTCTTGCCGACGCCGCCTTTCTGGTTGGCAATGCAGAAAATCTTGGCCATGGGAATGGAAGGGATGGGGCCTTGCAGCCAATAGGTGGAAAGGTCAGCGGGCCACGGCCAGCTTGATGCCGAAGCCGATCAGGAACGTGCCCGCCAGACGCTCCAGCGCACGGCCCAGCGCGGGCCGGGCACGCATGCGCTCGGCCATGCGGTGCGTCAGCAGCACCACGCCCAGCCCGTAGAGCAACGAGAGCACCGCGATCGTGGCGGCCATCACGCCGAAGGTCAACAGGCCGCGGTGGCGGGCCGGATCGACGAACAGCGGAAAGAACGCCATGTAGAACATGATGGCCTTGGGATTGAGCAGCGTGATGAGCGCGGCCTGGCGGAAGTAGTGCCGGGGCTGGATGGCGATGACCGGCGCTGAACCGGGACGGGCCAGCAGCATGCGCACGCCCATCCAGGCCAGATAGGCGGCCCCCAGCCACTGCACCGCATGGAAAACCGCCGGCACCGCCGCGAGCATAGCGGCCACGCCGGCCACCGCCATCCACAGCAGCACCTGGTCGCCCGCGATGACGCCCAGCGTGGCCGCCATCCCGGCGCGCACGCCGCCCTTGCCGGTAGAGGTGACGAGCGCCAGGTTGCCGGGGCCGGGAATGGCCAGGAACAACAGGATGGCGGCAACGAATGCGCCGTAGTCCGCAATGCCAAACATCAGCACCCCCCGAAAATTGGAAGCGGGAGTTTAAGGCAGGGCTGCGCCGCTTACGCCATCCGTCCCGGCTTCCACGTTCTTTCGCGGCCGCATCCATACGATGCAGCGCTCCGCATCCAGGCCCGGCACCGCCAGTTGTTCCACGTGGAACACTTCCGCTACCGGAGGCAGAAGGGCGATTTCATCGGAAGGGTCGCGGCCCTTCATCGCCAGCCAGACGCCGTCCGGGGCGATGGCTGCCTGCGACCACGTCACGAAATCCGGCAGCGAGGCGAACGCCCGGCAGCTCACCACGTCGAAGGGGCCCGCCAGGTTTTCCACCCGCGCGTGGATGCCCCGCAGGTTCCGCAGCCGCAGCGACACCGCGGCCTGCTGGATGAAGGCGGCTTTCTTGGCCACGGTATCCACGCAACTCACGTCCAGCGCGGGACAGCAGATGGCGAACACCACGCCCGGCAGGCCGCCGCCCGAACCGACATCCAGCAGGCGCAGCTGGGCGCCGTCGGCCGCGCTGCCCGGCAGGTTCGCCCCCCCCTGGAGATGGCGCTGCAGCGGCGCCACCGCCGCAAGGCTGTCGAGCAGATGGTGCGTGAGCATCTCCTGCGGGTCACGCACTGCCGTGAGGTTATAGACCTGGTTCCACTTCTGCAGCAGGGCCAGGAACTCCAGCAATTGACCCAGTTGCGTCTCCGACAGCTGCAGGCCCAGGGCCTCCGCGCCCGCACGCAGGGGTGCCGACAAAGCGTCGGCAACCACCGTCACGCGGCCACCTCGTCAGCCTGCTGGGTCGTGAAGCCGCGGAAGCCGCCCTTCTTCAGGTGCACCAGCAACAGCGATACCGCGGCCGGCGTCACCCCGGAAATCCGCGAGGCCTGCCCCAGCGTTTCGGGCCGGTGCTTCTGCAGCTTCTGGCGCACCTCGATCGACAGTGCCGCTACCTGCATGTAGTCCAGCTCCTGGGGCAGCTGCAGGTTCTCATAGTGGAAGGCGCGCTGCACCTCGTCCTTCTGGCGGTCGATATATCCCGCGTACTTGGCGGCGATCTCCACCTGCTCGATCACCGGTGCGCTCAGCTCACCGAGTGTTTCACGTGAAACACCGGCACTGGCGTACTTGCCGCCATCCATGCCCGTCAGGGCGTCATAGGTGACGTCCGGCCGGCGCAGCAGGTCGAACAGGTTGTATTCGTGCTCGATCGATTTGCCCAGCACGCGGGCCGACTCCTCGGCGGGCAGGTTGCGGGGATTCACCCAGGTGGATTTCAGGCGCTCGGTCTCCCGTGCCACCGCGTCGCGCTTGCGGCTGAAGGCATCCCAGCGTGCGTCGTCCACCAGGCCCATGCGGCGACCTGCCTCGGTCAGCCGCATGTCCGCGTTGTCCTCCCGCAGCTGCAGCCGGAACTCGGCCCGGCTGGTGAACATGCGATAGGGCTCGGTCACGCCCTTGGTGATGAGATCGTCCACCAGCACGCCCAGGTAGGCCTCGTCGCGGCGCGGCAGCCAGGCGGATTCACCCCGGCACTGCAGGGCGGCGTTGATGCCCGCGAACAGCCCCTGTGCGGCGGCTTCTTCATAGCCCGTCGTGCCATTGATCTGCCCGGCGAAGAACAGCCCCTGGATCTGGCGCGTCTGGAAACTGCTCTTGAGCGATCGCGGGTCGAAATAGTCGTACTCGATGGCGTAGCCGGGCCGCAGGATATGGGCGTTCTCCAGGCCGCGCATCGAGCGCACCAGGTCGTACTGCACGTCGAACGGCAAGCTGGTGGAAATTCCGTTGGGGTAGAACTCGTGCGTGGTCAGCCCTTCCGGTTCCAGGAAGATCTGGTGGCTGTCCTTGTCGGCAAAGCGGTTGATCTTGTCTTCCACGCTCGGGCAATAGCGCGGCCCCACGCCCTCGATCTTGCCGGTGAACATGGGGCTGCGGTCGAAGCCCGAACGGATGATCTCGTGCGTGCGTTCGTTGGTGTGCGTGATCCAGCAGGGCACCTGCCGCGGGTGCATCGCCGTGCTGCCCATGAAGCTGAACACCGGAAGGGTGCCTTCGTTCACGCCGCCGGGCATGCCGTCACCGGGCTGCTCCTCGCACTGGCTGAAATCGATGCTGCGACCGTCGATGCGCGGCGGCGTGCCGGTCTTGAGGCGGCCCTGGGGCAGCTGCAATTCCTTCAGGCGCGCGCTGAGCGACACGGCCGGCGGGTCCCCTGCCCGGCCGGCGGAGTAGTTGTTCAGGCCGACATGGATCTTGCCGTCCAGGAAGGTGCCCGCGGTCAGCACCACAGTGCGCGACCGGAACCGGATGCCCACCTGCGTGACGGCGCCCACCACCCGGTCGCCCTCCACCATCAGGTCGTCCACGGCCTGCTGGAAGAGCCAAAGGTTGGACTGGTTCTCCAGCATGCGGCGGATGGCGGCCTTGTACAGGATGCGGTCTGCCTGCGCGCGCGTGGCCCGCACGGCCGGGCCCTTGGAGCTGTTGAGGATGCGGAACTGGATACCGCCCTCATCCGTCGCCAGCGCCATGGCGCCACCCAGCGCGTCCACCTCCTTCACGAGATGGCCCTTGCCGATGCCCCCGATGCTGGGGTTGCAGCTCATCTGCCCCAGCGTCTCGATATTGTGGGTGAGCAGCAGCGTCCTGCTGCCCATGCGGGCAGCGGCCAATGCGGCTTCCGTACCGGCATGGCCTCCGCCGACGACGATGACATCAAATTCCTGGGGGTACAACATGCAAACTGCTCCGGGGACCTCGAACGAGGGGGCGGCCCGTTACCGATAAGGGGCGCACACCGGGCCGCCGGCGCACACCTTGACCCTGCTGGCGCCGGCAACAGGCCGGCACCACCGACTCCGGGTCAGCGGATGGGTGAATGGGGGAAAGGCGGGGATTTTCCCACTTCGGCCATGGACACGCCACCCTGGGGCAGAACGCCCCGGGCGCAGGCGGGGGTGTCCGCCTGGATGTTTCACGTGGAACACCGCTTGCAGGATTCCTGTCCCGCCCGTGTGTTGCAATGCGTGCCATGCCAAAAATCCTCGTCTTCGCGGGCAGCACCCGCCAGCAATCCCTCAACCGCCGGCTGGCGCGCGCCGCCGCCGACATCGCCCGCGCCGCAGGCGCGGACACCACGCTGCTGGAGCTGTCGGACTTCGACATCCCGCTCTACAACGCGGATCTCGAGGCACGAGGCACACCCGCCGACGTGGTGCGGCTCAAGGAGATCCTGCATGCCCACGCAGGCTGGATCGTGTGTTCGCCCGAGTACAACGGCAGCTACACCGCGCTGCTCAAGAACACCATCGACTGGGCCTCCAGCCCGGTGGCGGGCCACCCGGTGTGGAGCGACGGCACCCTGCCCTTCCGCGGCAAGGTGGTAGGCATGCTGAGCGCCTCGCCCGGCGGCCTGGGAGGCATTCGGTCGCAAAGCCACCTGGCCCCGTTGCTCATCAACCTGGAGTGCTGGCTGGCACCGCAGGCCTTCGCCCTCGGGCATGCGGGCAACGCCTTCGACGCTCAGGACGGCTTCGTGGATGCCGCCCACCATGGCCGCGTGCGCGCCGTCGTGGACCAGGTGCTCTGGGCTGCCGGCCGCCTGGGTACCTGACCGTCCATGGCCCTGGCATGCCGGTCGGGATGCGGCGCCTGCTGCATCGCCCCCTCCATCACGAGCCCGATCCCCGGCATGCCCTCCGGCAAGCCGGCCGGGGTTCCCTGCGTCCAGCTCGACAGCCAGATGCGCTGCCGGATTTTCGGCAGCGCCGAGCGGCCGGCGATCTGTGCATCCCTGCGGCCCTCGGAGGACATGTGCGGACCCGGCAGGGAGCATGCCCTCGCCTGGCTCGGCCGGCTGGAAACCGCCACCCAGCCCGCCTGACGGCCGGGGTGACCGCCCGTGTGCCGGCTCGCAGGCCGACAGCACGGATTGCCGCTTCGCTATAGCATGGCAGGCTTGTTCCACTGCCTTCAGAACCTGACCATGAAGCTCTACTACAGTCCTGGTGCCTGCTCGCTTTCCCCGCACATCGCCCTGCACGAGGCCGGCCTGGCCTTCACCCCCGTGCTCGCGAGCACCAAGAGCCACAAGCTCCAGGACGGGACCGACTTCTACACCATCAACCCCCTCGGCTATGTGCCGGTGCTGGAACTCGACGACGGTACCCGCCTGCGCGAAGGCCCCGCCATCGTGCAATACATCGCGGATCAGGCGCCCCACAAGAACCTTGCGCCCGCCAACGGCACGCTGGCACGCTACCGCCTGCAGGAATGGCTGAACTTCATCGGCACGGAACTGCACAAGGGCCACAGCCCGCTGTTCCAGCCCAACACGCCCGATGCCTACAAGCCCATCGTGCGCGAGAAGCTGATGTCGCGCTTCCAGTGGCTGGACGAGCAGCTCGCCGGCAAGGAATGGCTGATGGGCGAGCACTTCTCCGTGGCGGACGGCTACCTGTTCACCGTCAGCGGCTGGGGCAAGCACGTGGGCGTGGACCTGTCCGGCCTGCCGAACCTGCAAGCCTATCTGGCACGCGTGGGCGCCCGTCCGGCCGTGCAGGCCGCCCTCAAGGCAGAGGGCCTGCAGAAGTAAGCCTTCTTCAGGCTTTCGGAAACAGGACGGGCCCGTGTTCAGGCCCGTCCCTTCCAGGGCACCGCGCGGGCCTCCACCCAGCGCATGCCCAGATCGAACGTCCAGGCCACCAGGCCGATCACCAGGATGCCGGCCACCACGAGGTCGGTGCGCAGGAAGTTCGAGGCATTGAGCACCATCTGCCCGATGCCCACCGTCGCCGCCACCATTTCCGCTGCCACCAGTGTCGTCCAGCCGAAACCGATGGCGATGCGCAGCCCCACCAGGATCTCGGGCAGTGCCGCCGGCACGATCACATGCCGCACCAGCTGCCAGCGGCTCGCACCCAGCGACAGCGCGGCATGGATCTGCTCCACGCTCGCGCTGCGCACCCCGGCCCGCGCTGCCAGCGCGACGGGCGCGAAGCAGGCCAGGTAGATCAGCAGAATCTTCGCCGTTTCGTCGATGCCGAACCAGATGACGATGAGCGGCAGGTAGGCCAGCGGCGGCAGTGGCCGGTAGAACTCGATGGGTGGATCGAACACGCCGCGCGCCACGCGGCTCACGCCCATGGCGATGCCGACGGGCACCGCCGTCAGGGCCGCGAGCACGAAGGCGCCGAAAACACGGATCGCGCTCCATTGCAGGTGCCGCCACAGGGGTTCCCCGCCCTGGATGCGCCCCTCCCAGGCATCGCGCAGCGCCAGCAGCACGGCAGGGGGTGCGGGCAGGAACAGCGGCTTTACCCACTGCTGCTGCGTGGCCAGCCACCACAGCAGCGCGAACGCGGCGACGCAGGCCACGCTCAGGCCCCGGCTCGACTCCTGGCCCGGCAGGCGGTATGGCGCAACGGCCCGCAAGGCGGGCGGTGGGGCGGCTTCCGCGGGAGCCAGGGTCGAATCGGGCACAGCCGCCCCGCGCCGGGGCTGCGGCGCCAGTGTCCGGAGCGACGGCGTCAACGCTTCATCAGGCATGGACATGCCTCACATGCTCTGGCTGCCGGACCGCTGCCTGCGGGGCCAGCGATGGCGCCACCTCGTCCAGCACACGCTCGCGCCAGCCGATAAAAGCCGGGCCGGATTTCACCGCCCGGGCAGGCTGGCCCTTCAGGAACTGGCGGTTGAAATCCAGTCCATGCTGCCGCACGATGCGGCCCGGGCGCGGCGCCATCACGATCAGGCGGGAGGCGAGGAACAGCGCCTCTTCCACGTCGTGGGTAATGAAGAAAATCGTCTTGCCCGTGCCGTGCCACAGCCGCAGCACCAGCTCCTGCAGCGATTCGCGCGTGAACGCATCCAGCGCGCTGAAAGGCTCGTCCATCAACAACACCTGCGGGTCGCTGGCCAGGGCACGGGCGATGCCCACGCGCTGCTGCATGCCGCCCGAGAGCTGCCAGACAGGCGCCTGCGCGAAAGCCTCCAGCCCCACCTGGGCCAGCCGCTCACCCGCCAGCCGCTGGCGTGTTCCACGTGAAACACCCTGGAGCCGCAAGCCCAGCGCCACGTTGTCGATCACGTTCAGCCATGGCATGAGAGCGTGCTTCTGGAATACCACGCCCCGCTCGGCGCCCGGCCCCATCACCGGCCGCCCATCCAGCAGGATGTCTCCGGCAGAGGGTTCGGTAAAGCCGGCCATGCAGTTCAGCAGCGTGGTCTTGCCGCATCCGGATGCCCCCAGCGCCACCACCAGTTCGCCCGCGGCGATATCGAGATCGACGCCCCGCAGCGCGGGCTGATCCGTGCCGGCGTAGCGCACGCTCACGTCGCGCAGGGACAATCCGCCCCCGCCCCCACGGCAGGCAGGGCTGCGCGACCCTGCGGCTTGCGCAGACGGCTCAGCGCGCACGCTGCACCCACGCCGGGTTCACCCCCACCGAATAATCGGGCAGCACGGACTGCACAGTCCCCTGCTCCTTCAGGAAGGCGGCCGTCGCGGCCAGCGACTTCGCCACGCCCGACTCCTTGCCGCCGCCCAGCCATTGCGGGCCGGCCTGCTCGGCCGGCGGCACGAACGCATAGAGCGCGAGGCTGGCCGGAACCGCCGGGGCTTCGGCGCCGGACCATTTGGCGATCGACTTCACGGGCGCCGCGTCCGCCGTCCAGGCCGCCTTGTTCGCGGTGTAGGCCTTGTCGGCATCGGCCAGCACCTGAACGAACTGCGTGAGGAAGGCATCGTGCGTGCGCGCGAACTCCTGGTTCACGGCCAGTGCGTCGAAGGTGGCCTTGCCGGTCCTGGCCGCGATCTGCCCGGAAGTGACGAGCACCTTGCCGCTCTGCTTGACCTTGGCGAGCACCGGGTCCCAGACGAAGGTGGCGTCGATGTCGCCACGCTCCCAGGCGGCCAGGATCTCCGGCGGCCGCAGGTTCACGATGCGCACGGTCCTGGGGTCGATGCCGGCGTCCTGCAGCGCCACCAGCGCGTGGAAATGCGTGGTGGAGACGAAAGGCAGGCCGATCTTTTTGCCCTTCAGGTCGGCCAGCGAGTTCACGCCCGAGCCGTTGCGCACGACCAGTGCCTCCGCGTCGTTGATGTTGTCCAGCACCCAGAAGACTTCGATCGGCACGCCCTGCGACAGCGCCGCCGCGATGGGGGAGGAGCCCGCCTCGCCGATCTGGATGGCGCCCGACGCGAGCGCGCGCACCACCTCGGCACCGCTGCCCAGCTTGCGGTAGGTCACCTGGTAGCCGGTGCGGCGCTCGACCTCCTTCGTCTCCTGCGCATGGCGCCATGGCACCACCATGTCCTGGTAGCCGATCACCACTTCCTTCTTCGCCTGCGCCATGGCGGCGGTGCCGCACAGCAGACTGCCCGCCATCAGCAGGGCCGTGCGCTGCAGGGCGCGGCGGCGGGTGGATGGCGTGCTCTGTACCGGCTGGAATGGCATCTGGATAACCCCTTCGTTGGATGGTTGTGGTGTCTCGAACCCGGCAGTGGCCGGGCCGAACCATCATAGGAACCGCTTTTCCCGCAGCTAAGCGCCGTTTGCGCGCATGCCCATGCGCAAAACAGATAAGCCGGCCGTCCTGGAGAAGTTGCGATGCGCCGCCGGTTGCTGCGATTTCGCTAGCACGACTTGCATATCCCGTCGCGGCGCAGTCCCACTGCAGGAAAAGCGCAAACGCGGTAACGTCGCTCTCTGCCGTGGAGGGCCCGGCCCGGGCCTTTAGTCCCACCCCCCACTTTTTCGAAAGAGGTGTTCCCTTGTCCCATACGCTTTTCGATCCCGTCCAGGCCGGCGACCTGCAGCTCGCCAACCGCATCGCCATGGCGCCGCTCACGCGCAACCGCTCGCCGAACGCGGTCCCGAAGGACATCACCGCCACCTATTACGCCCAGCGCGCCACCGCCGGCCTGCTGATCACCGAGGCCACGGCCATCAGCCACCAGGGCCAGGGCTATGCGGACGTGCCGGGCCTCTACGGCACCGACCAGCTGGACGGATGGAAGAAAGTGACCGCGGCGGTGCATGAGCGCGGCGGCAAGATCGTCACCCAGCTCTGGCACGTGGGCCGCATCTCCCACAACGACCTGCAACCCGGTGGCGGCGCGCCCGTGGCGCCCTCGGCCATCGCCGCCAAGTCCAAGACCTACCTGATCGACAAGGCCACCGGCCAGGGCCATTTCGCGGCCACCTCGGAGCCCCGCGCGCTGGACGCCGAAGAGCTGCCCGGGATCGTGCACGACTACGCCGCGGCCGCGCGCAATGCGGTGGAGACGGCCGGTTTCGACGGCGTGGAGATCCACGGTGCCAACGGCTACCTGCTGGACCAGTTCCTCAAGACCGGCGCCAACCAGCGCACCGACGACTACGGCGGCAGCATCGAGAACCGCGCCCGCCTGCTGCTCGAGGCCACGCGCGCCGTGGTGGACGCGATCGGCGGCGGCAAGGTGGGCATCCGCCTCTCGCCCGTCACGCCGGCCAACGACATCGTCGATGCCGATCCGCAGCCGCTGTTCGACTACGTGATCCGCCAGCTCGCGCCGCTGGGCCTGGCCTATGTCCACGTCATCGAAGGCTCCACCGGAGGCCCGCGCGAGGTGGAAGGCCGCCCGTTCGACTACGAAGCCCTGAAGGCCGCCTATCGCAAGGCCGGCGGCAAGGGTGCCTGGATGGTCAACAACGCCTACGACCGGGCACTGGCGATGGAAGCGGTGGCCAGCGGCCGTGCCGACATCGTAGCCTTCGGCAAGGCCTTCATCTCGAACCCCGACCTGGTCGAACGGCTGCGCCAGGACGCACCGATCAACCCGTGGGACTCCAAGACCTTCTACGGCGGCGGCGAGAAGGGCTACACCGACTATCCGACACTCGGCTGACCGGGCCGCGCCCCTGCCGCCCGCAGAAACGGCGCGGGGGCTTCACCGAGGCCCCTGGAAGGCCTCCTGGAGGCCCGAACGCCGCATTCCGGGGGCCAGGTACCGGTTCAGCCCGTTTCTCCCGAAAATGCGGTGAAATCGGGCCATGATCACCTGCACACTGCGTTACGTCATCGACCCCTACAAGCTCGCCGAATTCGAGCACTACGGCCGGCTCTGGATTCCCCTGGTGGAGAAGTTCGGCGGCCGCCACCACGGCTACTTCCTGCCGTCGGAAGGCGCCAACAACATCGCGCTGGCGATGTTCACCTTTCCCTCGCTCGCCGCCTACGAAACCTACCGCCAGCAGTCGATGCAGGATGCCGAATGCATCGCGGCCTTCCGCTATGCGGACGAAACCCGCTGCATCCTGAGCTACGAGCGCAGCTTCTTCCGGCCGGTATTCGGCGAAGAAGCGGTCTGAGCGGCCTTAGGTCGGCCCCAGGGGCGCGAACACCAGTCCCACCCGCAGCCCCTGTTCGTCCGGACCCGTTCCCAGCACCAGGCGCGCGCCCAGCAGCTCCGCATAGCGCGCCACGATGGCCAGGCCCAGTCCCGCGCCCTGCCCCAGGCGTTCGCCTTCGCGGCCCTGGGCCCAGCGCTGCATGAGGTCGGTGCGCAGCCCCTGCGGGATGCCCGGGCCGTTGTCCACCACCGACAGCACCACGCCGCCGCCGTCCGCCCCATCATCCTGCGCGATCTCCACGGTGATGCGCGGGGCCACGCCTTCCTGCACCGGCGGGCGGCCGTAGCGCAGCGCGTTGTCGATCAGGTTGCCCAGTACCCCTTCGATCAGCACGGTCTGCCCCTGCACCACCACGGGCCGATCCAGCCCGCGCGCGCCCAGGTCCACGCCCGCCGCGTCGGCGCGTGGCAGGAAGCGCAGCACGGCATCCCGCGCCAGCTCGTCCAGCGCCACGGGCTGCCGCGGCACGGCACCGCGCACCTCGTCGGCCAGCGCCAGGGCCAGCAGTTGGTCCACCAGGTGGCTGGCGCGGGCCTCGCTGGCGGCCACGCCGGCGAGCTGCTCGTGCCACACGGCCGGGTCCTTGTGGGCCAGGCCATAGGCCGCGAGCGCGCGGATGCCCGCCAGCGGGGTGCGCAACTCGTGCGCCACGTTGCCCGCGAATTCCCGCTGCGCCCGCACGCCCTCGGCCACGCGCGCCAGCAGGCCGTTCACGGCAGCGCCCAGATGCTGCAGGTCGCGCGTGGAGGCCTGCACCGGCACCGGCTCGAGGCCCCGCGCATCCCGGCCCGCCAGTTCCTCCTGGAAGGCCGCCAGGGGCCGCAGGTCCGCCTGGATGGCACGCCGCAGCCAGAACGCCAGCGCGCCCAGCAGCAGCACCTGCGACACCACCGAATACAGCAGCACGCCACGCAGCATGGCGCTGCGCGCATGCACCGTCTGGGCCGTGATGACCTCGAAGGCCTGCGGCTCGCTCACCCGCACCCGCACGGCCCGCAGCGCCCGCCCGCGGTAGCTGATGTCGGAAAAGCGATAGGCCTCGTCGCGGGGTGGAGGCACCGGCAGGCTGGCATTGCCCGAGAGCATCGACCCGTCAGGCAGCAGCACGGCGAAATACACCGTCTCCACCTGGTCGAACAGCACGGACTTGAGTTCGCGCGAACTGAGCGCCAGGTCCAGCGCCCCGCCCTTGATCCGCACATTGGCCGCGATCGCATAGGCATCGTCCAGCAGCGCCCGGTCGAAGGCGCGCTGCGTGAAGCCGTTGGCCACCAGCACCGAAATGGCCGTGCCCGCGAACCATGTGAGCGCCAGCGGCACCAGCACGTGGCGCAGCAGGCGCGCACGCAGCGAGGGCGGCGAGGGCGCCGGCCTCTGTGGCGGGGGCGCGGCAGGCGTATCGCCGCTCATGCGTCTCCTTCCGTCGCCGCGGCGTCGGCCGCCTCCAGCATGTAGCCCAGCCCGCGCAGCGTGCGGATGCCGGCGCCGCTGCCCTGCAGCTTCTTGCGCAGGCGAGAGATGAAGGCTTCCAGCGCGTTGTCGCCCAGCATGTCGTCGAAGTCCGACAGCTTGTCCGACAGGCTGCGCTTGCTCACCACCCGCCCGGGCGGGGTCATCAGCTCCCACAGCACCTCGAATTCGCGCGCGGGCAACTCGAAGGGCTGGCCATGCAGGGTGAAGCGGCGCGCCCGCCGGTCCAGCACCAGCGTGCCGGCGCTGGTGCGGTCGTCCGTGCCCTGCGTGCGGCGCACCAGGGCGCGCAGCCGGGCCTCCACCTCGGCCAGGTCGAAGGGCTTGCCCAGGTAGTCGTCGGCGCCCGCATCCAGGCCGGCGATGCGCTCCTCGGTGCGGTCGCGGGCGGTGAGCACCAGCACCGGCGTGCGGTCGCCCCGCGCGCGGGCGGCGCGCAGCACGGCCAGGCCGCTGCCCACCGGGCTGGCATGGGCGGCATCCTGCGGCAGGTTCAGGTCCAGCAGCACCGCGTCGAAGGGCTGCACCTTCCAGAAATGGTCGGCTTCGGCCAGCGTGGCGGCCACGTCCACGCGGTGGCCGGCGTCGGCCAGGCTGCGCTGCATCACGCCGCGCAGCACGGCATCGTCTTCGACTACGAGAATCCGCATGGCTGCACCAAAGATGGAAGGAAAAAAGAGAAGGAAAAAAAGCCCCGCCCGGGTACGGCTAGCCGCACCGTGGCGCACAAGCCGCATTGTGTCGCGCCCGGGGCCCGGCGGCACGCCAGGTCAGGCCGTGGTCAGGCTCGCACGCCGATAAACAGGGCATGCGTTCCAATCCCCCCTCCCTTTCCCTGCGCAGCGGCACCGCACTGCGGATCGCGGCCGGCCTCCTGGCCTGCGGCGGCGCCTGGCTGGCCGGGCCGCACCCGGCCCAGGCCCAGGCCACGGCGGCCATGCCCGCATCCTCCCGGCCCGCTCCCGCGCCTGCCACGGCGGCCGCCCCGCGCGGCACTGGCTGGACGCTCTCCCAGGCCCTGGCCGCCGCCCGCGACAACAGCGAAGTCAACCAGGCCCGGCAGGAACTGGCCGGCGCGCGCGCCGACGTGCTCAGCGCCGACCATGCGCCCCTGCCCTCCCTGACCACCAAGGCCAGTTCCATCGACCTGCAGCACGGCCCCGGCCCGGGCAACGTGTTCACGCGCAAGCGCATCGACAAGTCCGTCGGCATCGACTGGACCTGGGAGCGCGGCGACAAGCGCGCGCTGCGCAAGAAGGCGGCCGAGAGCACGGCCAACGCCGCGGAAGCCGACGTGGAAGACACGCAGGTCCAGCAGTTGCAGGCCGCCCTGGGGGCCTACTACGACCTGCTGGCCGCGCAGGACCGCCTCGCCGAGGTCGCCGCCATCGAGCGCAGCCTGGCCGACGTGGCCGGCATGGCCGAGCGCCGCGTGAAGGCGGGCGATCTCTCGGTGCAGGATGCCTCGCGCACCCGCATCGAGGCCGAACGCGCCCGTGCCGACACGCGCGCGGCCGAGCAGGCCCGGGACGACGCCGCACTGGCGCTGGCCCAGGTCACGGGCAGCACCGGCAGCCGCCTGCAGGCCGTGGACACGCCCTGGCCCACCCTGGCCGGCGACCCGCCCGCCACCGATGCCGACCTGGCCGCCTGGGCCGAAACCCGCGCCGACGTGCGCGCCGCCCTGGCGCGCGCCCAGGCTGCCCAGGCCGCGCTGGACGGCGCCAACGCCCTGCGCAAGTCCGACTGGACGGTGGGCGCCTCCATCGACCATTTCCCCGGCACTTCGACCCGGCAGGTCGAACTGCGCGTACAGATCCCGCTGCAGTGGGGTTACCAGTACCAGGGCGAGATCGGCCGCGCCCAGGCCGACTACGCCAAGGCGCAGGATGCGCTGGACAACACGCGCCGGCTGGCCCTGCTGGACCTGCAGCGCCTGCGCCAGACGCAGGAGAGCGCCGCCCGCCGCGCTGCCGACTACGACCAGGGCGTGCTGCCCCGTGCACGCCAGGTGGCCGACAGCGCCGAGCTGGCCTACCGCAAGGGCGCCATCGCCCTCACGGACCTGCTGGACGCCCAGCGCACCCTGCGCGCCACGCTGCTGGACGCGCTGGCCGCCCGCGCCGACTACGCCAAGGCGCGCGGCGCCTGGCTGCTGCGCACCCGCCCGCAGCTGCTCACCGGCACGCCCTGACCCCGGCCTGACCGCCGCGCCACCACCCAGCCCTCCCGCTTTCCACTGCATTCCTTTCCGGACCTCCCGACCATGATGGCTCCCCTTCTCTCCCTTCCCGCGCGGCGTCCTTCCGCGCGCGGCCTGCTGGCCCTGGCCGCGCTCGGCGCCGCCTGCGCGCTGCTGCCCGGCTGCGGCAAGTCCGGCGCGGAAGCCGCCGCCACGCCGCCCGAACCCGCCCCGCCCGTGATGCAGGCCGGCCAGCTGCGCTTTCCGTCCGGCCATCCGCAGCTCGCCCTGTTGGGCACCGTGGAAGCCCGTGCCGCCAAGGACGTGGCGGTGGACCTGCCCGCCCGCCTGGTGTGGAACGAAGAGCGCACCCAGCGCATCTACCCCGCCTTCGCCGGCCGCGTGACCGCCATCCAGGCCGACCTGGGCCAATCGGTCAAGGCCGGCGCGCCGCTCGCCCTGCTGGCCTCGCCCGATTTCGGCCAGGCCCAGGCCGACACCGCCAAGGCCCAGGCCGGGCAATCGCTGGCGCAGCAATCGCTCAAGCGCCAGCGCGAGCTGTTCGAGGCCGGCATCATCGCCCGCAAGGACCTGGAGCAGGCCGAGGCCGACGCCGCCGGAGCCCAGGCCGAAGTGGCCCGCGCCGCGGCCCGCACGCGCCTCTACGGCAGCGCCAGCGGCGTGAACCAGCAACTGGCCCTCTCCACCGGCATTGGCGGCGTGGTGGTCGAGCGCAACCTCAACCCCGGCCAGGAAGTGCGGCCCGACCAGTCCGGCCCGGCGCTCTTCGTGGTGACCGACCCGACCTCCCTCTGGGTGCAGATCGACGCGCGCGAGACCGACCTGGCCTCGCTGCGCCCGGGCGACCCGATCACGCTGCAGGTGCCGGCCTACCCCGGCGCCACCTTCGCCGGCAAGGTCACGGCCACGGCCGATGCCATCGATCCGGGCACGCGCACGATCAAGGTGCGAGGCGTGGTGCCCAACGCCGACCGCCGCCTGAAGGCTGAGATGCTGGCCACCGCCCGCGTGCAGGAAAGCCGCGCCGGCGGCGTGGTGGTGCCCGCCAGCGCCATCGTGCTGGACGGCACGCAGCACCTCATCTTCGTGCGCCGAGAATCCGGCGTGTTCGAGCCGCGCAAGGTCGAACTGGCCCATGAAGGCCCGGCCGAGGTGCTCGTTTCCGCCGGCCTGCAGCCCGGCGAAGCCGTGGTGAACCAGAACGCGCTGCTGCTGGCGCGCCAGTTCCAGTCCATGGCCGAAGACGCCGCCACCGCGAAGAAAGAGACCCCATGAAGCGTCTCATCCACTACGCGCTGCACCAGCCCCTGTTCATCATCCTGGGCGTGCTGCTGTTCGCGCTCGCGGGCGTGATCGCTTTCAAGAACCTGTCGGTGGAAGCCTTCCCGGATGTCACCGACACCCAGGTCACCGTGATCGCGCTCTTTCCCGGCCGCGCGCCGGAGGAAGTGGAAAAGCAGGTCACGCTGCCCATCGAGACCGCCCTGGCCGGCCTGCCGAACTCCATCCGCGTGTTCTCGCATACGCAGTTCGGGCTGTCGTTCACCGTGGTCACGTACGACGATGCGGCCAACGTGAACATCGTGCGCCAGCAGGTGGCCGAGCGGCTTTCGACCGTCGATCTGCCCCAGGGCGTACAGGCCGAGATCGCGCCCAACGCCACGCCGGTGGGCGAGATCATGCGCTACCGCCTCAAGGGCGACGGCCTCACCACCACCGAGATCCGCACCATCGAGGACTGGACCGTCGAACGCGCGCTGCGCCAGGTGCCCGGCGTGGCCGACGTGGTGGCCATGGGCGGCGCCATCAAGCAGTACGAGGTGCAGCCCGACATGGACAAGCTGCGCGCGTACAAGGTGAGCTTCCAGAACCTGCTGGACGTGCTGGGCCGCGGCAACGCCAACGCCGGCGGCAGCTACGTGGCGCAGGGCGCGCAGCAGTACACCATCCGCGGACTGGGCCTGCTGCGCTCGGCCGAGGACATCGGCCGCATCGTCGTCGCCTCGCGCGGCGGCACGCCCGTGCTGATCCGCGACATCGCCCAGGTGCGCATCGGCGCCGTGCCGCAGCTCGGCGTGGTGGGCCAGGACCAGGACGACGACATCGTCACCGGCATCGTGGTGATGCGCAAAGGCGAGAACCCGAGCGTGGTGCTCAAGGGCGTGAAGGACAAGATCGCCCAGCTGAACCAGCGCGGCCTGCCGCCGGGCGTGCAGATCGTGCCCTTCTACGACCGCACCTGGCTGATGGACAAGACCCTCACCACCGTCTTCCACAACCTCGTCGAAGGCGCGCTGCTGGTCTCGCTGGTGCTCTACATCTTCCTGTCGAACCTGCGCGCCAGCCTGGCCGTGGTGGTCATCATCCCGCTCGCCCTGCTCTCCACCTTCATGGGCCTGAAGATCATGGGCGTGCCGGCCAACCTGCTGAGCCTGGGTGCGATGGACTTCGGCATCATCGTGGACGGCGCGGTGATCGTGATCGAGAACATCATGCACCGCCTGGCCGAACGCGGCGAGGACATGGACGACCGCGACCGGCGCGACACCATCATCGAGGCCGCGGGCGAAGTCGGCCGGCCCACGCTGTTCTCGATGCTCATCATCATCGCGGCGCACATCCCCATCTTCGCGCTGCAGCGCCACGAGGGCCGCATCTTCCAGCCCATGGCGCTGTCGGTCACCACCGCCCTCATCGGCTCGCTGATCTTCTCGCTCACCCTGGTGCCGCTGCTGGCCTACTGGCTGCTGCGCCGCAAGCTGCCGCACGGCGACAACCGCGTGGTCACGCGTGCCAAGAGCCTCTACGCTCCGGTGCTGGACTGGGCGCTGGAGCGCCGCCGCACGGTGGTCATCATCGCGCTGGCCGTGTTCGGCGTGGCCATGGTGGCGGCCTCGCGCCTGGGCTCGGAATTCCTGCCGGAACTGGACGAGGGCACGACCTGGGTGAACTTCAGCCTCTCGCCCAACGTCTCCACCGCCGAGGCCTCTCGCATCCTGCGCATGGCGCGCAAGGCGCTGCTCTCGGTACCCGAGGTGCGTACCACCGTCTCCAAGGCCGGCCAACCCGAGGACGGCACCGACCCCAAGACCATCTCCATGGCCGAGATCTTCGTGGACATGAAGCCCGAGGACCAGTGGCGCCCCGGCATGACACGCGCGAAGATCACCGAGGAGATGGGCCGCGCGCTCTCGGCCATCCCCGGCATCGACCCGGCGTTCTCGCAGCCCATCCGCGACAACGTGCTCGAATCGATCTCGCAGATCAAGGGCCAGATCGTGATCAAGCTGGCCGGTGACGATCTCGTCGAGATGAAGCGCATCACGGAAGAGATCGCCCGAGAGGTCAAGCAGGTACAGGGCGTGGCCCGCGCCGAGATCGACCGCGAAGGCCAGGTGCCGCAGCTGCTGATCGACATCGACCGCGACCGCGCCGCGCGCTATGGCCTGAACGTGAGCGACATCCAGGACGTGATCGAGGCCGCCCTGGCCGGCAAGGCCGCCACCAACCTGTGGGAAGGCGAGCGCAAGTTCGCCGTGGCGGTGCGCCTGCCATCCGACGAGCGCACCATCGCCAACCTGCCACGCACGCCCATCGCCACGCCGGACGGCGGTTATGTGCAACTGGGCGACGTCGCGAAGATCCGCGAAAGCTCGGGCGCCATGAACATCGCCCGCGAAGCCGGCCGCCGCACCACGGCCATCGGCATCTTCATCGCCGGGCGCGACATGGGCTCCGTCGTGGCCGACATGAAGGCCCGCGTGGAGAAAAACGTGAAGGTGCCGGACAACTACCAGGTCAACTGGTCGGGCGAGTTCGAGAACCAGGAACGCGCCATGAAGCGCCTCTCGGTGGTCGTGCCCATCTCGCTGCTGCTGATCTTCGTGCTGCTGTTCGACGCCTTCAAGTCAGTCAAGATGGCATCGCTCATCCTGCTGAACGTGCCCCTGGCGCTCATCGGCGGCTTCGTGGCGCTCTGGGTCTTCGGCATCCCGCTGTCGGTGTCGGCAGCCATCGGCTTCATCGCGCTCTCCGGCCAGGCCGTGCTCAACGGCGTGGTGATGCTCTCGGTGTTCCAGCAATTGCAGGCCGGCGGCGCCAGCGTGGTCGAGGCCGTGCGCCAGGGCTCCATGCAGCGCCTGCGCACCGTGCTCATGACCGCCCTGCTCGCCATGCTCGGCCTGCTGCCCATGGCGCTGTCGCACGAGATCGGCTCGGAAACACAGCGCCCCCTGGCCATCGTGGTGATCGGCGGGCTGGTGACGGCCACGCTGCTCACGCTGGTGGTGCTGCCGGCGCTGTACGTGGCGTGGTTCGGGCCGAAGAAGGGGCAGGAACCCGGCGCGCTCGCGTAAGACTGTTTGCCGGCACGAAAGGCCTGTTCACGCGGAGGAAAGTCCGCGGGAAAGGCCTTTTTTATGACTCTAGCAATTAGGAAACCTCCCACCAAAGGTCCCAGAGATTAGTCCAGTTGGACCTTCAGCTTGTCTTTGTAGACTCGCAGTCTCATTGCTGCTCTCTCAATGAAGTGCTCATATAGCAGCACCTCGCTGTACAACTCCCCATACCTTCGGTCGGTTTCGTAGTCGACAAGTTGTGACGTGCTAAAGAATCCTTTTCCGTTCGGAAATCGCTTGTACTCAGGCATCATCCTGGACGGATCAATTTTGCACCCGATTAAATATCCATAGAACTTCTTGAGTCGGCCGTTAGATTTTGCAGCCAGCAAGCGTGCATACTGGGCTAAGTCTGCGACATGATCTTGATGCGCACATCGAACTCACTGATCGAAGACAAATGCGCTCGCCCCTACGTGAGCACGGCATCGCATCGTAGCCACCGCTGGTGAGGGGCGTCCGAGCAACTATAGACTCCATAAGACTCTCGGGAAAGGTCTTGCTGAATGGCATGGCGATGCTCGCGGTGTCCAGCAGTGCAGGTCGGCGACACCAGCGCGACCTAGACCATGCGCCATACCTCTATCCAACGCCTGCGCGTTTCGAACCCTCCTCTAACTTATGCAAAGCATGAATAGAAGTTACGTAATTGCACGGCACGTTCACGTTATCTTCAACCCAGCATAGCGGTGCGAGTAGAGCAAACGTAAACAACGGCATAAGACGGAGAGGGCTTTGATGGCAGAGCAAGGACGCAAGAAGACGGGATTCGAGAAGTGGCAAGAGGGCATCGACAAAGCTGTCCAGGATGTTCGCTGGAACGACTGGGATTGCGAGATCCAGTTGGCCGTCAATGAATACAACCAACACCTTTCCGGTGTGGCGGGCTATATACCCTTGGATTGGTATTTAATCAAATCGATGGTTTGGGTAGAAACTGGTGCAAACAGTCCAGAATGGAAAATCAAACCAATGCAGATCGGTGTCGCTGGAGACCCTGGAATGGCCTCGCTTCTCAGCGGGGATGAAGGCGGCGATTTGATATTGCCACCCAACTGGAAATCTAAATTGACGTCAAATACGGTCAGAACAATCCCTCAATATAACCTACGTGCAGGAATAGGTTATTTGCTGATGAAGATGGGAAATTACGAATACCGCAACCTGCCGAGTTCAGATGAAAAATACTACGAAGTTGTCGTCAAGCCGGGAGACAGCTTCGAGAAGATCGCAAGAAAAAATGGCAGCACGGTGGAGACAATACAAAAATTGAATCCAAACATCTTGCTCCTGCGACCCGGACAAGTGCTGACATACCAAAAATCATCAATCCAGAGAACCATAAAAAGCTGGCGGACTTTATCAACCCAGATGGTGGCGCAAAGATATAACGGTGGCGGTGATCCCGATTATGCAAGAAAACTCGACTACGTGTTACCATTGCTGCGAAAAGGAAAGGCTGCAGTATGCGGAAAATAGTTCTCAGGGCGATATCTTCGGCAAGCTTCCTTTTCGCATCAGTTATTGCGGCGTCACCCACGCATGCCACAGAAGAGCGCGCTCTACGTGAGGAATGCAGTATATTCTCCCAAGCTGGAATGCGTGACTGCCTTGCAAAAAAGGCTTCAGACAGTCAGGTTGAATTGCAACAGGCAACAAAAAATGCAGTTAGCGCTTTGTCGAAGTGGGATGAAGATGCCAAATATTCCAGCCGAGCCAAGGCCGATTTGGCTGCGTCCGATAAGGATTTCGATAAATACCGCGATACATACTGCAAATTCAAGGCTTCTCTGAGCGGAGGTGGTGCCGGTAATTCTCACGAAATCCTGCGTTTGGCGTGCATTACGGAACTCAACAGCACCCGGGCCCGCCAACTGCGTGACGCGGTAGCAGACCTGCCTTTGAAATAGTCGAGTTCAGCACGCCGTGAGAGACCGCCTGGGAATCGGAAAAACCGTCCCGTCCGGCGGGCTGGGGCGAAGAACAGAACTGCTCCCGCCCCGCCTTGCAATCAAGCCGACAGCAACGCCGTCCGGCCACCAGCCGGCAGAGCCGCCGCATCGCCATAGGCGCCGGAACCGGGTACCGCCGTGGCATGGCGCGCCACCGCCGCATCGTCCAGGTGGAACTGCTGCACCACCTGCGACAGGCGAGCTGCCTGTTCGCGCAGCGATTCCGCGGCGGCGGCAGACTGCTCCACCAGCGCGGCGTTCTGCTGGGTCATGCGGTCGATCTCGCCCACGGAGCCGTTGACCTGCCCGATGCCGGAAGACTGCTCGGCGGCGGCGGAGTTGATCTCGCCGATGATGTCCGAGACGCGCTGCACGCTCTCCACGATCTCCTTCATGGCGGAGCCCGCATCCTCCACGTGGCGCACGCCACCGTCCACGGCTGCCACGCTGGAGCCGATCAGGCCCTTGATCTCGCTGGCGGCCTGGGCGCTGCGCTGCGCGAGGCTGCGGACCTCGCCGGCCACCACGGCGAAGCCCCGGCCCTGCTCGCCGGCCCGCGCGGCCTCCACGGCCGCATTCAGCGCCAGGATGTTGGTCTGGAAAGCGATGGAGTCGATCAGCCCGATGATGTCGCCGATCTTGCGGCTGGAGGCCGAGATCTCGTGCATGCTGGCCACCGCCTGCTCCACCACGGCGCCGCCCCGCGTGGCGATGCCCGATGCGGAGGCGACGAGCTGGTTGGCCACCTGCGAGGAGGAGGCGGTCTGCTGCACCGTGGACGTGAGCTGCGACAGCGATGCCACTGCCTCCTGCGCGTTGCTGGCGGTCTGCTCCGTGCGCGAGGACAGGTCCTGGTTGCCCGAGGCGATCTCCTGGCTGGCCGTGGCGATACTGCCGCTCGCATCGCGCACCTGCGACACCAGCGCGCTCAGCCCCTCCTGCATGCCCTGCAGCGAGCGCTGCAGGTCGGCCACCTCGTCGCGGCCCTCCACGTGCATGCGCTGCGACAGGTCGCCGCCGGCGATGGCCTGGGCCATGCGGCGCGCCTCCACCAGCGGACGGCAGATGGAATTCATGTTCAGCAGCGTGAGCGGCACCACCACCACCACGGTGATCACCACCGCCAGCGCGAACAGCCATTTGGTCTGCTCGGACACGGACTGCTGGCGTGCGGTCACTTCCGCCACTTCCTTGCGCAGCTCGCTGTCCAGTTGGGAGAGCAGCTTGTCGGCCTCGGCAAATTCCGCCACGGCCTTGGTGCTCATGCGGTTGGCGATGGTGGCGCTGTCATAGCCGCCGGCCTCGAGCTGGCGCGCGACGCTCGCGAACTGGGTGCGGTAGGCATCGAGCCGCTTCACGATGTCGGAGGCCAGCTGGTTGTCCTTGTCCTGTCCGCCATCCTGGAAGCGCGCCGCTGCCTTCTTGGCGCGGTCCAGGCTCTCCAGCCAGGCCGCGTGCGACTTCTGCACGCCCTCTGGCTTCTCGTACTGGATGATCATGTCCTTTTCGTGCTGGCGGATGTTGCCCATCTCGCCGCGCAGCTCGGCCATGGCGCTCACTTCCGAAAAGGAATGGCCGATGAACTCCTCGCTCATCGCATGGATGCGGAACATGCCCAGCATGCCCGCGCCGCCGAGCAGGCCCAGCAGACACAGCACGACGCCGATGGCCCCCAGCATGCGAACCCGGATCGTGAACCCGCGCATGAGCGAATCGAATTTCATGATTGCCTTCCTCTAATCCCCCCAGCACGTCGATGCGAGCCGGCTATGAATGAAACAAAACGTAGCAAAGCGATCGCCGAGCGTAACCGAAGCGATTGCAATTCTCAAAGGCGCCAACGCTTCAACAACAAGGCATTTGCCAGCACGCTCACCGAACTGAGCGCCATGGCCGCCCCCGCCACCACCGGACTGAGGTAGCCCAGCGCGGCCAGCGGAATGCCCGCAGCGTTGTACACGAACGCCCAGAACAGGTTTTGCCGTATCTTGACCACCGTGCGCCGGGATATGTCGATGGCGGCCGCCACCAGGGCCGGATCGCCCCGCATGAGCGTGATGCCGGCCGCATGCATGGCCACGTCGGTACCATTGCCCATGGCGATGCCCACGTCGGCTGCCGCCAGCGCGGGCGCATCGTTCACGCCGTCCCCCACCATGGCCACCACGCGCCTGAGCCCCCCCTGGGCTTTCACACTGCCGCGTTGGAGTTCCGCCACGCGCTCGGCCTTTCCGCCCGGCAGCACCTCGGCCACGACCTCGCCCGTTTCGGGCCGCAGGCCCAGTTGCCGTGCCATCGCCTCGGCAGCCCCGCGGTTGTCGCCCGACAGCATGACCACCCGCAGCCCCCGAGACCGCAGGGACTCGATGGCCGCGGCCGCGCCGGGCTTGGGCTCGTCCCCGAACGCCAGCACGGCACGCACGGCATGCCCGCCCTCCGGCAACTGCTCGGCCAGCGCGGATACCGTGGCACCGCCCTCCTGCAGCGCGCGCGCTCGCTCGTCCAGCGGCTGCGGCACCGCGGCGCCCAGCGCGGCCATCCAGCGCAGGCTGCCCATGCGCCAGAGCGCGCCCCCGGTCCGGCCCTCCACGCCCTGGCCCGGAACCGCACTCGCGGCTTCCGCGGCCTGGGGCAGCGCCAGGCCTCGCTCGCGCGCAGCCTGCAGCGTGGCATGTGCCAGCGGATGCCCGCTGCCCGCCTGCAGCGCAGCCGCGGTCGCCAGCAGCCTCTGCGCGTCCTGCCCGGGCGCTGGCTCGAACGCCTGCAGGCGGGGACGGCCCAGCGTCAGGGTGCCCGTCTTGTCGAAGGCGACGGTGTCCACGCCGTGCGCAGCCTCCAGCGCCTCCGCGTCCTTGATGAGGATGCCGTGCCGCGCGGCCACGCCGGTGCCCGCCATGATCGCGGCCGGCGTGGCCAGGCCCAGCGCGCAGGGGCAGGCGATCACCAGCACGGCCACGGCATGGATGAGCGCCGCCTCCAGGCCCGCACCCGACACGAGCCAGCCCAGCAGCGTGCACAGTGCCAGCGCCAGCACCACCGGCACGAACACGGCGGAGACCCGGTCCACCAGCCGCTGGATCGGCGCCTTGGCGGCCTGCGCGTCCTCCACCAGCCGGATGATGCGCGCCAGCACCGTCTCCGCGCCCACGGCCGTCACCCGCACCACCACGCGGCCGTCGCCGTTCACCGATCCACCCGTCACCGCGTCGCCCGGCACGCGCGCCACCGGCAGCGGCTCGCCGGTCAGCATGGATTCGTCCACCTGCGTATGCCCTTCGAGCACCGTGCCGTCCACCGGCAGGCGTTCGCCAGGACGCACGGCGATGCGGTCCCCTGCCATCAGCTCGGCCACGGGCAGGTCCACCTCGCCGTCCGGTCCGATCCAGTGCGCGGCGTCCGGCCGCAGCGCGTGCAGCGCCCGGATCGCCGCCGTGGTCTGCCGCTTGGCGCGGGCCTCCAGCCACTTGCCCAGCAGCACCAGGGTGATCACCACGGCCGAGGCCTCGAAGTACAGGTGCGGCGCATGCCCCGTCCCATGCACGGACGCGAGCCAGAGCCACAGCGACAGGCCATAGGCCGCGCTGGTGCCGATGGCCACGAGCAGATCCATGTTGCCGGCACGCGCGCGCAGCGCATGCCAGCCCGCCCGGTAGAAGCGTGCGCCCAGCACGAACTGCACGGGCGTGGCCAGCAGCCACTGCAGCCAGGCCGGCGGCATCCAGTCCCGCCCCGCCAGGCCGCCGAGCATGGGCAGCACCAGCGGCAGCGACAGCGCGATGCCCGCCGCCACCGGTCCGAATCCGGCCCAGGGCGAGGCCGCATCCGGCGGCTCCGGTGCATCCGCCGCGCGCGGCTCGTAGCCCGCATGGCGCACGGCGCGGCGCAGCAGCCCGTCCATGGAGGCCGGCACGCTGTCCGGTGCCGCGCCATAGACCACGTGCGCACGCTCGGTGGCGAGGTTGACCTCGGCGCTGCGCACGCCGGGCACCTTGCGCAATGCGCGCTCCACGCGGCCCGAACAGCTCGCGCAGGTCATGCCGCCGATACCCAGGTCCAGGGACCGCTCGGAGGAAGAATCAGGGGAAGCATCCATGCCGGCACCTTAACCCCTGACATCATGGCAAGGTCAAGGCCGGATCGCGTGCGGCTGGTGCTTGACTCTGCCACCATGTCAGGCTTGAAGATCCCGACATCCATCCATTCATTCATTCCAACGATTCTTTGAGAAGGAACCCGCCATGCAACACAACTTCCAGGTCCAGGGCATGACCTGCGGCCACTGCGAACGCGCCGTCGTCCACGCCGTGCGCAGCGTCGATACCGGCGCCACCGTGCAGGTGGACCTGCCCACCGGCCGCGTCGTAGTGGAAAGCGACAGCCCCCGCGAGGCGCTGGCCGCCGCCATCACCGAAGAGGGCTACACCGTCGCCGCTTGAGCATGAGCGCGGTACCGAAGCAACGCCGCGCCCGGCCGGCGAGCCCGCCATCCGTCTCGGCGCAGGAATCCCCGGCCACGGCGGCGGTCGGCCCCGTGCCCATCGGCACGGCTGCCGCGCGGGCAGGCGTCTCGCAGCGCATGGTCCGCCACTACGAGGCCCTCGGCCTGCTGCGGGACGTGGCGCGCACGGACAGCGGCTATCGCCAGTACACCGAGGGGGATGTCCACACCCTGCGCTTCATCCGCCGCGCGCGCGACCTGGGCTTCTCCATGGAAGAGATCGCCACCCTGCTGGGCCTCTGGCAGGACCAGCGCCGCGCCAGCCGCGAGGTCAAGCGCATCGCCCAGGCCCACATCGACGACCTGGGCCGCCGCATCGCCGCCATGCAGGCCATGCAGCGCTCGCTGCAGCAGCTGGTGGGCTGCTGCCAGGGGGATGGGCGGCCGGATTGTCCGATCCTGGATGACCTGGCGGGAAGCGGCTGAAGGCTGAAACGCAGAGCAGGCAAGCGATGCCAATTCTCGGCATGTTGTCCCTTGCAGGTTTGGCAGTGCCGTTGGAATCCATAAACTCCAATGCATTCCACCTCGCCTGCCGACATGCCTACCTCCCTCGCCCAGTTCCAACAGTGGCTGCTTGAGCCCGAAGGCCAACGCCTGGAGTTCAAGGAGGCCAAGCAGCGCTACGACTTCGAGAAGTTGCTCAAGTACTGTGTGGCACTGGCCAATGAAGGGGGTGGCACCATGGTGTTGGGCGTAACGGACAAACGGCCACGCCGCATCGTGGGTTCGTCTGCATTTGAAGCCCCCGAGCGCACGGAAGCAGGTCTGCACCAACGGCTGGGGCACCGCATCCCGGTCGAAGAGCTTCATCTGCCCGAGGGTCGAGTCGTGATCATTCATGTCCCTTCCCGGTTGCCCGGCACTGCATGGGAGATCGACGGTCAGTATTTCAAACGCGCGGGTGACGACCTCGTAGCGTTGAAAGGACCGGAATTACGCGACATCTTTGCCGAGACGGGCCCCGACTTTTCGGCACAACCCTGCCCTGGTGCCACGCTGGCGGATCTGGACCCTGGCTCGATTGCGCTCTTTCGCGAGCGCTGGGCCAGGAAGACTGGCGACTTGCGCAGACGCGATCTGAGCGATCTGCAGACCCTGCGCGATGCCGAATTGCTGGTGGAAGGCGACCAGATGAGCTATGCGGCGCTCATCCTGTTCGGTACGCGCGCGGGCCTCACGCGATGGCTGGCCCAGGCCGAGCTGGTGTTCGAATACCGCTCGTCCGAAGCGGCTGGACCTGCCGCCGACCGGGAGGAGTACCGCGCAGGCTTTTTCTCCTGGCAAGACGCACTGTGGAAAAAGATCAACCTGCGCAACGACCGGCAAAGCTACCAGGACGATTTCTTCCGCATGGATCTGCCCACCTTCGACGAAGTGCCAGTCCGCGAGGCCTTGCTGAACGCCGTGGCCCACCGAGACTATCGGCTGGGTGGTTCCATCTTCGTGCGCCAGTTCGCCAAGCGGCTGGAGGTGGTGAGTCCCGGCGGCTTGCCAGCGGGCATCACGCCCGAGAACATCATCGACCAGCAAAATCCGCGCAATCGCCGTCTGGCCGAGGCGCTTGCGCGCTGCGGGTTGATCGAACGCTCGGGCCAGGGCCTCAACCTGATGATGGAGAGCGCTGTGCGCCAAGGCAAGCCGCTGCCCAGTTTCGCGGGCACTGCTGCGCACGAGGTGCGGCTGACGCTGGAAGGCGGCGTGCGCAACCCGGCGTTCGTGCGGTTCATGGAGCGGCTGGGAGAGGAAAGATTGCGCAGCTTCTCAACGCTGGACTATCTGGCATTGGAGCGCCTGGAGCAGGATCGCGCTCTGACGCCGGAGTTGCAGGAACGCCTGCCCACTCTGGCAGAGGTGGGTGCGATCGAGGTAATGGGACGGGGAAAGACCGCCAGATACATGCTTGCAGCTGCCTTGTATGCGACGTTGGGCAGCAAAGGCACCTATACCCGCAGACGGGGGTTGGACCGTGGAACCAACAAGGCTCTATTGCTGCAGCACCTCAAAGACCAAGGTGAGGCAGGCGCCCCGCTGAGCGAATTCCGCCAGGTGCTGCCATCGCTCACCATGAAAGCCGTGCAAAAGCTGCTGGATGAGCTCCGCAATGATGGTTCGATCGGCGTCGTCGGCCAAAGACGCTGGGCCCGTTGGTATCTGGCGGATGCAGCGGTGTTTAAACCAGGGTTTAACCCAAAGAGGTAAAGCATTGCTTTACTTCTAAAAATGTCATTTCAAATCAACAGCTTATAAAACCCTCTGGGTCAATGAACACCGAGCGGCTTGGGTTCTGCTGGTGGAATCGATCTTCCCGCTCTTATTTTCCTGAAGGACTTGCAGCCATGACCTCCCGCGACATCCTCATCGCCTCCATCGCCCGCACCGCCATCGGCACCTTCGGCGGCTCGCTCAAGGACATTCCCAACACCCAGCTCGCCACCACGGCCGTGCGCGCGGCCATCGAGCGCAGCGGCATCGCGGCCGATGCGGTGGGCCACGTGGTGATGGGCAACGTGATCCCCACCGACACGAAGGACGCCTACCTCTCGCGCGTGGCCGCCATCGATGCGGGCTGCCCGGTGGAGACGCCGGCCTTCAATGTCAACCGTCTGTGCGGCTCGGGCCTGCAGGCCATCGTGTCCGCGGCACAGGCGATCGCCCTGGGCGACTGCGACGTGGCCATCGGCGGCGGGAGCGAATCGATGAGCCGGGGGCCGTATTTCGACACCGCATCGCGCTGGGGCGCGCGCATGGGCGATGCGAAGAGCATCGACTACATGCTGGGCATCCTGCACGACCCCTGGCAGAAGATGCACATGGGCATCACCGCCGAGAACGTGGCCGAGCGCTACCGCATCGGCCGCGAGGCGCAGGACCAATTGGCCGCCGAGAGCCAGCGCCGCGCGGCGGCCGCCATCGAGGCGGGCTATTTCAAGGAGCAGATCGTTCCGGTGGAAATCCCCGGCCGCAAGGGCACGACCACGCTGTTCGACACCGACGAGCACGTGCGTGGCGGCACCACGGTCGAGGTGCTGGCCGGCATGAAGCCCGCGTTCAGGAAGGACGGCGGCACGGTCACCGCGGGCAACGCCTCGGGCATCAACGACGGCGCGGCCGCCGTGGTGCTGGTGGCGGGCGACCGCGCGGCCGCGCTGGGTGCCAGGCCGCTGGCGCGCCTGGTCGGCTACGCGCACGCCGGGGTGGACCCGGCTTACATGGGCATCGGCCCCGTGCCCGCCACGCGAGCAGTGCTGCAGCGCACGGGCCTGTCGGTGCAGGACATGGACGTAATCGAGGCCAACGAAGCCTTTGCCGCCCAGGCGTGCGCCGTGATCCAGGAACTGGGCCTGGATCCAGCCAAGGTGAACCCGAACGGCTCGGGCATCTCGCTCGGCCACCCCGTCGGCGCCACGGGCGCCATCATCACCACCAAGGCCATCGCCGAGCTGCACCGCACGGGCGGCCGCTATGCGCTGGTCACCATGTGCATCGGTGGCGGCCAGGGCATCGCAGCCATTTTCGAGCGCGTTTGAAACGATTGGAAACAGCCACGGCAAACCGGGCGAGGCCGACTAGGATCGCCTCCTTTGCGCGACCATCACACAACCGATGCCATACATCTACCAGAATGCCGCAGCGCTCGAGGGAACCGACAAGGTCGGCAGCAAGCACTGCGTGGCGCTCCTCCAGCACTATGCCCACCTGCCGCACACCAGCAACTGGAAGCAGGGCGAAACCGTGTTCGGCAATGCCAACATCAAGAAGGGCACGGCCATCGCCACGTTCAACAGCGCCGGCAAGTACGGCAGCCTGCCCACAGGCAACCATGCGGCGTTCTTCATCTCGCAGGATCCCGGCGGCATCTGGATCATGGACCAGTGGCTGAGCGATACGCAAAAGCCCAAGGTGTCCATGCGCTACGTGCGCCCCAAGCCCCAGCGCAAGAACGGCGACTTCGCCGACCCGAGCAACAACGCCGCCGCGTATTCCGTCATCGAATGATGAAGGTGCACACGAAGAACGACACCGGGATCTCCATGATGCCTCCAGCTTCTGCCCTCCCCTTCACGGCCAGCCGGTCCGCGACCCTGGCCTGCCTCCTCGTCGCGGCCACCGGCCTGCCCGGCGCGGCTACGGCGGCCACGGCCAACGGTACGGCTGCGTCCGCCGCGCTGGAATGCCCGGCCACGGTCCAGCTCGAAGCCCCCCGGGCCACGGCATCCGGCCTGCCCGCAGGCACGGAGATCGTGCTGGATGCGCGCCCGCTGCGCCTGACCGGATACAACTTCTTCGACGGCCCGCCAGCCCAAGGTGCCGCACTGGTGCCCACGTCGGACAAACCCGGCAAGGGCACGAAGCGGGCGAAAAGCGAATCCACCGCCACGTGGGTGTTCGAGGGGGACTATCCGCAAGGCAAGTTCGCTTCGTGCGACTACGCGGGAGGCACGGTGCGACTGGTGCAGCGCATGGACGATGGGGCGAAGCGGTGCACGGCCATGTCGCGCACCGCCGGAGATCCACCGGCGCTGCAGGTGCGATTCCGGTGCGAGTGACTTTTACTTGTAGAACGCTTCCACCGTCCCCTTGAGCGTGAGGAGCAGCGGCCGGCCCTTGCGGTCCACCGTCTTGCCGGCCGGCACCTTGATCCAGCCTTCGCTCACGCAATACTCTTCCACGTCGAAACGCTCCTTGCCGTTGAAGCGGATGCCGATGTCGTGCTCGAAGACGGCGGGCACGTGGAACTTGCTGCGCGGGTCGATGGAGAGGTGGTCGGGGAGTTCGGGGCGTTGCACTGCGTCGGTCACGGGATGGAGCTCTCTGGGTGAAGCGAAAAGGAAAGAAGCCCGGATTCTCCTGCAATTGGCCGGCCCCTCCGCCGGGGCTTTCCCACCGCCCGCCTGCGTCCGTCAGCGCAGCATCGCGTACCCCACCGCGATCGCGGCGGCCAGCCCCACGGCGTCAGCGAACAGCGCGCAGGCCAGGGCATGGCGCGTGTGCTTCACGCCCACGCTGCCGAAGTACACCGCCAGCACGTAGAAAGTGGTCTCGGCCGAGCCCTGCATGACCGCGGCGAGCCGCCCGGCGAACGAGTCCACGCCGTGCGCCTGCATCACGTCGATCATGAGCCCGCGCGCGCCCGCGCCGGACAGCACCCGCATCAGCCCCACCGGAAGGGCCGGCAGGAAATCCGTGTTCCAGCCCATCGCCGCCACGCCCGCGCCGACGACCGCGAGCAGCGCGTCCATGCAGCCGGCCGCGCGGAAGACGCCGATGGCCACCAGGATCGCCACCAGGTAGGGCACGATCTGCACCGCCACGCCGAAGCCTTCCTTGGCGCCGTCGATGAAGGCGTCGTACACGTTGATGCGGCGCACCGCCCCGGCCAGGATGAAGAGCATCACGATGCCGAGGATCACCGCCGCACCGATGGTGCCCGCGATGCGGGATGCCTGCTCGGCGGGCAGCCGGCCGAGCGCCCACACGGCCGCGCCCAGCAGCCCGGACACGGCCGCGAGCGGCAGCAGCAGCCGGGGGCGCCAGAGCGGCAGCCGCTGGCACAGGCCCACGGCCAGCACGCCCGCGATCAGCGCGATGAAAGTGACCAGCAGCGTAGGCAGGAAGATGTCCGCCGCGTTGAAGCCCGCGCCCAGCCCCTGCTGCACGGCGACGCTCTGGCGGATCGCGATCACCGAGGTGGGGATCAGCGTGAGCCCGGCCGTGTTCATGACCACGAACATGATCTGCGCATCGCTGGCCGTATCCCGCGGGCCTGTGTGCAACGACTGCAGCTCGCGCATGGCGGTGAGCCCCAGCGGCGTGGCCGCGTTGTCCAGGCCGAGCAGATTGGCCGAGAAATTCATGGTCATCGCACCCTGCGCGGGATGGCCCTGCGGCACCCCGGGAAAGAGGCGCCGCAGCAGCGGGCCGGCCGCGCGCGCGAGCAGTTCCACCATGCCGGCGCGCTCGCCCACCCGCATCAGGCCCAGCCAGAGCGCCATCACGCCGGCCAGGCCCAGGGAGATCTCGAAACCCGAGCGCGCGGCCGTGAACATCGCGGCCAGCAACGCCTGGAAGACATCCGCGTCGCCCAGGGCCCAGCGCGTGGCGGCGGTGACGAACGCGATGGTGAAAAAGCCGATCCAGACCCAGTTGAGCGCCATGGGGGGCGATGGTAGCTGCCCGGACCGTGCTGCCCGGTCAGAACGGTGCGTCGTCGTCCGCGTCCGCCGTGGCAGCGGCCGGTGCGGCAGCGGCACCACCCGCTTCGGCCTTGCGCTCGCCCGGTGCCGGCGCTGGGCCGTCCAGGCCCGTGCGGCCCTCGCCGCCCAGTGCCTCGATCAGGTCGGGGATCAGCTTGGAGAGTTCGCCCGTGGCGATCGCCACGTCGGTG
Organism: Acidovorax sacchari; assembly: GCF_042847045.1. Taxonomy (NCBI): domain Bacteria; kingdom Pseudomonadati; phylum Pseudomonadota; class Betaproteobacteria; order Burkholderiales; family Comamonadaceae; genus Acidovorax; species Acidovorax sacchari. Next base: position 44,425 of record NZ_AP035783.1, on the reverse strand, counting down.
TCGAAGCCAGAATCGTCCTGGCCCCGGCCCTCGAACACCGTGTCGAGGAACGACACCTTCTTGATCTGCAGGCCCTCGGTCAGCACGAAGGCGACGCGGTCGTCCCAGCTCATCGCGAGCTTGGTGGGCAGCTTGCCGGCGGCGATGTGCTCGCGGATCTCGTCGATGTCCAGAGGATGGCGCGCATAGCGGACCACGGCCTTGGATTCATCGGCGCTCTTGAGCTCGCACTCGCGGTCCACGCTGAAAGCCACCGGCGGCTCCTGCTCCTTGAGCCAGTGGGCCATGGCCGCCTGCGGCGAGGTCTGCGTATCGAGCAGGGAGACCGACAGGCCCGGCAGCGCTTCCACCAGCAGCGAGACGACCTCGTCGGCCCGGCCCTGGCTGCCGGTGTCGAGCACCAGCAGGCGCGCCTCGGTGTCGATCCAGACCCACATCGATCCCTGCTTGGTGAACGCCATCGGCAGCAGGTCGAGCTTGGCCTCTTCCTTGAGCTCGCGGGTTTCCTTCTTGCCCGGCTTGCGGCCGGTTTCCTTCTCGATGCGAGCGGCCTTGTCCTTGACCTTGCGCGCCAGGACCGATCCCGGGAGCATCTTGGATTCGGTCATGAAACGCAGGATCCACTGGCCACCCACGGATTCGGCGAGCGCGCCGTGGGCCTCGCCCCGGGGCGGTACCCATCCCACGGATTTTTCCTGGGTGGCGCCGCATTCCACGAACGGGGTGCGGGCCAGGGCTTCCTCGAGTTGGGGCAGTTCCGCATGCCACTCGGCGATGCGGTAGATGATCATGTTCTTAAACACGGAATTCCTTGTGTGCGATATCGCCCTGCGGCGGGCGCGCCGGCCACGGTGCCGGCGAAAGGGCGCCATTGTCGTTGCTGCGCGCCCCGGCGGGGTCACAGAACCTTGGCACAACTTTACACAGCCACACGCCCCCCTCATGGCGGGGATACACGGGCGGCCGACACTGGCTTCCAACCGCCGCACCGCACCGGTCGCGGCGGCAACGCCCCCGACGGGGCATGAAAGGACATCGCCATGACCGCACGTTTCCTGCAACGACGCTTTGCCACCGCAGCCACGGCCGCCGCACTGACGGCCCTGCTGGCGGCTCCGTCCTTCGCGCAGCAGCCTCCCCCACCGGCCGCGCCCCCCACGGCAGGTGCCGAACGCCCCCACCGCATGCCCACCCCCGAGGAACGCGAAGCCCGCATGGCCCGGCGCGCGGAAGCCCTCCGGCAGAAGCTGCAGCTCACGCCGGCCCAGCAACCGGCATGGGATGCCTTCACCGCGGCCATGCGCCCGCAGGGCCCGCGTCCCGACATGTCCGGAATGGCACAGCTGACCACGCCGGAACGCATCGACCGCATGCGGGCACTGCGCGCGCAGCACAACGCCGAGGCGGACCGCCGGGACGACGCCACGAAAACCTTCTATGCCGCGCTCACCCCGGCGCAGCAGAAGGTGTTCGATGCCGAGCACTTCGGCATGCATGGCCCCCGCCACAAGGGGATGCACGGCGGCAACGGACCTGCCCGCCGGCACGGCGGCGCGGCACCGGCCCCTGCGGCTCCGGCACCACAGTGATGCAGGCCCGCCGCGCATGCGGCGGCCACCTACAGCGGGTTTCCCGGCCCCTGTCCTACAGTGGGTTACGTCGATTGTGTAACCTTACGGTCGCGACATAACTGGGAATTCGCAAAATGCACCATTCATTCATGAAGCGCCTCGTGGCCCCTCTGGCGGCCCGGGGCGCTTTTTTCATTCTGGCGGCCGCCGCGTCTGCCGGTGTCCAGGCCCAGACGACAGGCGCCGAAAGCCCCTCGGTGTATGTGCAGGGAGGCTGGGCAGAGCACCAGACCGACTCCGCCACCCTGGGCATCACCCTGCCGTGGACATCCTGGCGCAGCGAGCTCTGGGGCAGCGAAGTGCGCGGCTATTGGGACATCTATGCCAGCCGGTGGGCCTACGACAGCGTGGACGGCGGCTCCGGCCACGCCACCCTGGCCGGCATCACGCCCACTTTCCGGCTGCGGCCCGACAACGGCCGTTCCCCCTGGTTCCTGGAAGGCGGGGTCGGCATCACCTACATGGACAAGCGCTATCACACGCCCCATAAGGAATTCAGCACCCGGTACAACTTCGCGACCCACCTGGGCGTGGGCTACAGCCTGGGAGCGCAGCGCCAGCACGAGGTCGCGATCCGCGTGCAGCATCTCTCCAATGCTGGCATCAAGAGTCCCAACCCCGGGGAGAACTTCGTCCAGCTGCGCTACGCGTACCACTTCTGACGCAACGCCCTTGCCCCCTCCGAAGCCCCGCACTGCGGGGCTTTTTCTTTGGCGCAGCCCGGTCCGGCCGGCCATCCGCCGGGTGTCTGTGCATAAAGCTGGGGATAGTTTGAGGCACATCTCCGGGTTATCCACTGCCGCAGGCCGGCGGCCGGAGTTGTTATCGGACTGCGCCAGCGTTCACTCGCCCGCAGGCCACAGGCTTGTGGTGGCCCCAAGTGATTGCCAGCATTGGGAAAACGAGGCTTGTCCACAACGCAGGCCCCTCCTTACTACTATTCCTATGGTTTTATAAAAGCTTTCAAGGAATAACAGGAAACATCCTTCAGGGCCATGGCGGAAGGCCCGGAATCGCCCGCGAGTGCATGACCGCACCTGCCCCCGCTTCACAGGGGCCTTGGCGTGCAGCACAGGTGTCCGGCGGGAACGGCCGTGCCCCGCCCGGGCATCGCTGCATCGCGGCCTGGCGCCTCGAGGCCACAGCAACGGCAGCAACCCGGTGGGAACGCCGCCGCAAGGCCACCAAAGGGCTTCCCGAATGCCGTTTCCGGGACAAAGCTGGGGACATCTTTCGCACAAGTGCCTGCTTTTCCACAGCAGCGGTTGCCTCGCCGCACTTGTCCCCGGCAGGACGACAGCGGCAGCCTGGTTCCACCCACATGGTTCACGGCAAGCCAAGTACCTTGTCGCGCCACGGGAAATTCCGGTTATCCACAGATGCGGGCCGGCCTTACTACTACGACTATGTTTTTATAAATACATACAAGGAAGAACAAGGAACAACCGGGCACGGCGTGGTGCCGGCCGTGCAGGCCCCGTGTCGGCGATATGCCGATTCGCACATGACAACGCCAGGTGCCGCCGCGGGGTGGTTCCGTCGGCCATGCCCCGTGGAAGGGCCTGAAGGGCGTCAGGCGCGTCCAAGGAACAAGGGAAGTAGGGGGTGGGCCGCATGGGCCCTTTGCGGGCTCCTGTGGCCTTCAGGAGGCTCCGCGGCATGCCGTGATGCTCGCGCAGCCGACTGCGCATGCTCGCCCCGGGGCGGGGCGCCCGCTTCCGGGTCAGCGGGAGGGAAGCTGCTGGATCAGGAAGTCTTCCAGGGCTGTTTCAGGCAGCGGCCGGCTGAAGAAGTAGCCCTGGTAGGCGCGGCAGCCCGCCTGTTCCAGGCGGCTGCGCTGTTCGGCGGTCTCCACGCCTTCGGCGATGACGTCCAGCCCGAGGCTGCGCGAGAGCGCGATGATCGTGTCCACGATGGCTGCGTCGTTCGGATCGGCGAGCAGGTCGCGCACGAAGCTCTGGTCGATCTTCAGCTGGTCCAGCGGCATGCGCTTGAGGTAGCTCAGCGAGGAGTACCCCGTTCCGAAGTCGTCCAGCGAGAACCCCACCCCGTGGGACCGCAGCGCGGCCATGGTGGCGATGGTGGTCTCCATGTCCTCGACGAAGAGGCTTTCGGTCAGCTCCAGCTTCAGGCGCGATGCCGGCGCGCCCGTCGCGGTGATGGCGCGCACCACGTCCTCCACGAAGGCCTCGTGGTGGAACTGGCGCGAACTCACGTTCACCGCCATGCTGAGGTGCCCGCGCCCGGGCACGTGCTGCCAGCGTGCCAGCTGGGCGCAGGCCGTGTGCAGTACCCAGCGGCCCAGGGGCAGCACCAGTCCGGTTTCCTCGGCCAGCGGAATGAATTCCCCCGGGGACACCATGCCGCGCTGTGGGTGCGGCCAGCGCACGAGCGCCTCCACACCGGTCACGCCGCCCCGGTGGTCGATCTGGGGCTGGTAATGCAGCATGAACTGCTCCCGTGCCAGGGCGGTGCGCAGGTCGTTTTCCAGCTCCGCGCGGGCGGTGACCACCGCCTGCATGCCCGGGTCGAAGAACCGCAGCGTATTGCGCCCCGCGGTCTTTGCCTGGTACATGGCGAGGTCGGCCTGCTTGAGCAGTTCGCCCACCGTCGATGCCCGGCCGTCGCCGAAAGGCGCCACGCCGATGCTGGGCGTGCTGCGGTAGTGGTAGCCCTGCAGCACGTACGGCGTGGCCAGCACGGCCAGGATCTTCTCGCCCACGGTGCGGGCGCTCAGGGCCAGGTCTTCGGGATGGGGGCTGAGCCCTTCGATCATCACCACGAATTCGTCGCCGCCCAGGCGGGCGACGGTGTCCACGGAACGCACGCAGGTGTTCAGGCGGGCAGCCACCTGCTGCAGGAGCACGTCGCCCTGGTCGTGGCCCAGGGTGTCGTTGAGGGTCTTGAAGTTGTCCAGGTCGATGAAGAGCAGCGCGCCCCCCTGCCGGCGCCGCTGCGCCGTGGCCAGGGCGTGGCGCATGCGGTCCATCAGCAGCATGCGGTTGGGCAGCCCGGTCAGCGAATCGTAGAACGCCAGCCGCTGGATCTCCCGTTCCGTGGCCTTGCGCTGGCCGATGTCGGTATTGATGGCCAGGATGGAATCCGGCTGGCCCTGCTCACCCTGCACCAGCGTCCAGCGGCCCTCGACGTCCAGGCGCCGCCCGTCCCGGTGGAACTGGACGATCTCCCCCGCCCATTCGCCCTGCTCCTGCGTGGCCCGGGTCGCGCGCAGGAATTCCTGCGTGTCCTGGTACAGCAGCGTGGCGATGGACTGGCCCATCGCTTCCTCGCGTGTCCAGCCGTAGAGCCGCTCGGCGCCTTCGTTCCAGAACGTGATGTGGTGGTCCAGGTCGCGCACGATGATGGCGTCGCGCGCCTTGTCCAGCAGCGATGCCTGTCGGCGGATATGCGCGTCCGATGCCTGGCGGGCCATCTCCGCCGCCGCACGCGCCGCGAAGATGCGCAGCGTGGAGATCACCATGCCGGGCTGCTGCAGCGGCTCGCGGAAGACCACGAAGACGAAACCGATGGGCTGCCCTTCCGCGCTGCGCAGCTGCAGGCCCACATATGCCTGGGCTCCGAGCCGCGCCACCGGCGAATCCGGGTAGAGCTCGGCGATGCCTTCGGGGATCACGCATTCGGCCTCGTTCACCAGGCGCAGGCTGGGCGTGCCTTCCAGGGGATATTCGGCATTCGGCTGGACCATCCCCTCTTCCACGCGCGACAGCGTCACCGCGCGCGGCACCCGCCCCCCCGGCTGCGGAAGCAGCCGCGTGACGCAGCCGCCCTGGGCGCCCAGGGCATCGCACATGTGGCTGGCCAGCTGCCGGAAGAACTGCGTTCCGGTGCTGGCTGACACGGCGGCCGCGGCCTTGAGCACCACCGCCTGCAGGCGCTGCTGGTCCTGGCGGGTGCGCAGGCTGCCCAGGCCGAAGGCGATGTCGTTGGCGAGCTGCTGGAGCAGTTCGGTTTCCTCCGCGCCGGTTTCCAGCACCTCTTCCGGATAGAGCGTGAGCAGGCCGAAGACCTGCTCGGCATCGCGCAAGGGCAGGCTGATGACCGCGGGCAGTCCCAGCTGCCGCAGCGGCTGGGCCCACAGGTCGGCATCCGGCGCCTGCCGCAGGTCGTGGACGATCACCGGCCTCCCGCTGCGCAGCGCCTCGCCCGACGGCCCGGGGCTGTGGGGTGTCCAGGGAGCGTCGGGGGTGCCGGCCGGGCGCAGGGTTTCCACACCCACCGTCGTCAGGCCGGACCAGGCCACGGGCTCGATGCTCTGGCGCTCGGTGCCGTTCCAGTGGCGCACCATGCCCACCCAGGCACTGCGGTAGCCGCCCACTTCCCGGGCGATGCGGCAGACCTCGGACAGCAGGGCCGTTTCTCCCGTGGCGCGCACCAGGGCTTCGTTGCATGCGCTCAGCAGCCGCTGCACGGTGCCCACGCGCGCGAGTTCGCGTTCCACGCGCATGCGCTGCGTCACATCCGTGGCGAGCACCTGGCGCGCGGCCCGGCCGTTGAAGGTGATGTCGCCCGCGTACACCTCCATATCGATGTGCGTGCCATCCTTCTTGCGGTGGCGGCGGTGCACCGCGTCGCGGCGCACGCCGGTCGGCAGGGCCCGCGCCTCCACTTCCCGCCGAGAGCGTTCCTCCTCCGGCCAGAGCTGGGCGGTCGTCATGCGCAGCAGTTCGGCTTCCGTGTACCCGTAGTGGCGCACCATGGCGCGGTTCACCGCGAGAATGCGCAGGCTGCCGCGCTCATAGACCCACATCGGCTGCGGATGCGCATCGAAGAGCGAGCGGTACTGCAGTTCCGAGGCGCTCAGCTGCGCGGCATAGCTGCGCAGCTGCAGCACGGCGCCCAGCGATTCGGCCAGGATCTGCACATAGGCCACCTGGCGCTGGGAAAAGGTGAACACCGGGTCGGCGTTCACCTTGAGCATGCCGAGCACCGTATCCCCCGCGCGCAGCGGCGCGGCGATGAACGACAGCAACCCGTGCTGGCCCTCGTCGGTGGCGAACAGTGCATGCTGCTGCGAGCCGTCGCTGTGCAGCACCGTCTGTTCGGCTTCCAGATGCTGCCAGAGCAGGTACCCGAGCATCGGGCGGGATTCGTCCAGCGGCGCGGCCCGCGGCCCGGTGCTCGCGCGCACGCGCAGCCGGTCGCCCTCGCGCAGCACGACCATGGCGCCCTGCCCGTCCGCCAGGTCCATCGCGGTGCGGGCCGCCAGCAGCAGGACTTCTTCCACGGGCAGGTCGAGCGCGCTCATGCGCTGCTGCACGCGCACCAGTTCCGCATGCGCGCCGGCATCGCGCTGGGCCTGCAGGGCGCTCTGCTTCTGGGCGCTGATGTCGGTCATCCCGCCGACCATGCGCAGGCCCTGCCCCTGCGCGTCGCGGATCACGAAGCCGCGGTCGCGGATCCACGCATAGGTGCCGTCCTGCCGGCGGAAGCGGTATTCGTCCATCCAGTGCAGGGCGTCGCCTTCGATGGCGGCATGGATGCTCTCGAGCACGCGGTCGCTGTCGTCGGGATGCAGCCGCTGCGTCCAGGAGGTGCTGTCGTGCGGCAACGTATGCAGCGGAACGCCGAAGAGGACTTCCATCCCCTCGTTCCACCACATCGAGTCATCGGTGAGGTTCCAGTCCCAGATCGCGTCGGCGGTGGCCCGTGCCACGAGGTGGAAACGTTCTTCCGACAGGGCGCGTTCCTGCGCGCGCTGCGCCATGCCGCGGCGCTGGCGGCGCAGTTCCAGGAGCGCCATCGCCTGGCTCGCGATCGCGACCAGCGCCTCCCGGTGGCACTCTTCCAGCGCCCGCGGGTCCGTATCGAGGACCACGACCGCGCCCAGCGTCAGGCCATCGGTGGTGTTGATCGGCATGCAGGCTGCCATGCGCATGCGCGAAGGTCCCTGTACCAGGGGATGGCTGCGCAATACCGGATCGGCCGATGCGTCCTTCACCTGCACCAGCCGGCCCCCGAGGGCGAGCCTGCACAGGACATGGGCGCCCGCCAGGTTCTGCAGGGTGCCGAGTTCCATGCCCGCGCTGGACTTGAACCATTCGCAGTCCTTGCCCACGAAGCCGATGGCGGCGATGGCGGCCCCACACAAATGGGCCGCCAGGCGGGCGAGCTGATCGAAGGTGTCTTCGGCCGGCGTCTCGAGAATGGCGCAGGCGTGCAACGCGTCCAGGCGCCGGCGGTCCGGGTCCGTGCGCGCAACCATGGTCAGCGCTCCCGGAGACGCGGGAGAGCCCGGCGCTCTGGAGCGTGCGGCATCGGAAGCGGGAGCGGATGCACCTGCATGGCGTGGTCGTGGTGGGGTTGGAGGGGGTCGCGTTGCCGGGTCCACCCGCCGGAGCGGCAGACGTCCCAACCTGCATGTTTCCGAATGCTACACCCTGGCAACCGTCCAGAGGCCGGGCAAGTGCGGCCGATCCGTGCAGAAAACAACAGCAGCGCCCCCAGGGCGGTTCGGGAAGGCAGCGGATCAGCGGTGGCCGCGGCGCGCCCGCACGGCGGCAGCGAGGCCTTCGAGCACCGGCACCGTCTGGTCGAAGCCGATGCAGGCGTCCGTCACCGACACGCCGGCCTCCAGGGGCTGCCCGGGCACGATGTCCTGGCGGCCTTCCCGCAGATGGCTTTCGATCATCACGCCGGTGATGCGGCCGTCCCCGGCTGCGACCTGCGCCGCCACGTCGGCCGCCACCTCGATCTGGCGGCGGTGCTGCTTGCTGCTGTTGGCGTGCGAGACATCGATCATCACCTGCTCGCGCAGGCCCGCGCCGCGCAGCAGGGCGCAGGCCGCGTCCACGTCGGCCGCCCCGTAGTTCGGCTGGCGGCCACCGCGCAGGATCACATGGCAGTCCCGGTTGCCGCGCGTCTCGAAAATGGCGGCCTGCCCCATCTTGGTCATGCCCATGAAGGCGTGCGGCGCCTGGGCGGCGAGGATGGCGTCGGACGCGACCTTCACGCCGCCATCCGTGCCGTTCTTGAACCCCACGGGGCAGGACAGGCCGCTGGCCAGCTGGCGGTGGCTCTGGCTTTCCGTGGTGCGCGCGCCGATCGCGCCCCAGCTCACCAGGTCGCTGATGAATTGCGGCGAAAGCAGGTCCAGGAATTCCGTACCCACGGGCAGGCCCAGCGCCAGCACGTCCAGCAGCAGCCTGCGCGCCATTTCCAGGCCTTCGTTGATCGCGAAGCTGCCATCCAGGTGCGGATCATTGATATAGCCCTTCCAGCCCACCGTGGTGCGGGGCTTCTCGAAGTACACCCGCATCACCAACAGCAGCTCCGCGGACAGCCGGTCGGCCTGGGCCTTGAGCGCCTTCGCATACTCCATGGCCTGGCCATGGTCGTGGATGGAGCACGGTCCCACCACGACGATGAGCCGGTCGTCCTCGCCGTGCATCACCCGCGAGAGCGCGGCGCGGCTGGATTCCACCAGGGCCTGGGCGCCGTCCGAAGCGGGCAGCCACTCCTGCAGCAGCGCGGGCGTGATCAGCGGCCGCACGGCCTTGATGCGGGTGTCGTCGATGCGGGTGGTGTCGTGCGTGCCGGGCTGCGGCGTGGCGCGGTGGACATGCGAAGCGGGGCCTGCGTCCGGGGAAAAGATGCGGTTCATGGGCCGCGATTGTCGCGCGCCCGGCCAGATGCACCTTGTCCCAGGTCGTGTCTCATGGCCTGCGGAACGCGATGGCCTGCCGCGACCAGTAGCCCGAACTGAAGCGGTCCAGCCGCACCGTGCCGCCCGTGGACGGCGCATGCACGAAGCGCCCGCCCTCCACCACGATGCCCGCATGGGTGGGGCGGCCGGAACCGAAGATGACCAGGTCGCCGGTGCGTTCGTCACCGGCCGGCACGGGAGCACCGAAATCGCTGAGCTGCGCCACCGTGCGCGGCGGCGCAACCCCGGCGAGGCTGCGGTACACATAGCCGATGAGCCCGCTGCAGTCGAAGCCGCCTTCCGGGGTGTTGCCGCCGTAGCGGTACGGCGTGCCCACGAGACCCATCGCGTGGATCGCGATGTCGTTCGATTGCTCGGGTGTCAGGCGGGAATACGCTGGGACCGTTCCACGTCCGCCGCGGTGCGGCGATGTACCGCATGCGGACAGCAGCAGCGCGGCGGCGACCAGCACGGTCCTGCGGGCGGGCCCCGATGCGGAAATCCCTGTGGCATGGCTGGGCTTGTTCTGCATGGCGCCGCAGATTAACCCAGGCATGGACCGGCCACCGTTTCGGAAGGTTTTTCTCCGGGGAGTGGTGGCCGGGGCCGGTGCGTCAGACTTCAGTGCCGGTGGGCTCGCGCACTGCGGCCTGGGTCGCGCCACCGCGCCGTGCGACCAGCCGGTTGGCCACCGCCACCACGGCCTGCACCGATGCGTTGACGATGCTGTGGTCCAGGCCCACCCCGAAAGTGGCGCCCGGCACGCCCTCGAGCGCGGCCTCGACGATGGCCAGGGCCTGCGCGCCCGCGCCGGCGCCGGTGGCACGTTCTTCGTAATGGTCCACGCGCAGCGGCAGGCCGAGCGCATCCACCGTCGCGTCGATCGGACCATTGCCGCGCCCCTGCAGCGTCTGGCGCACGCCGTCGATGGTCACGTCCAGCGCGATGCCCTGGCCGTCCTCATCGAGGCGCTGGCCGTGCAGCGTGAGCGCGCCGGGCGTGCCTTGCGCGGGCGCCGCGATATAGGTCTGCGAGAACAGGCTCCAGAGTGCGTCGCCGTCCATTTCGCCTTCGCTCGTGTCCGTGGCGCGCTGCACCACGGCGCTGAACTCCACCTGCAGGCGGCGCGGCATCACCACGCCGCGCTCGCGCTCCAGCAGGAAGGCGATGCCGCCCTTGCCCGACTGGCTGTTCACGCGGATCACGCTGTCGTAGGTGCGGCCGAGGTCCGCCGGATCGATCGGGAGGTAGGGGACTTCCCAGAGGCCCGCCGGGTCCTGCGCCGCAAAGCCTTTCTTGATCGCGTCCTGGTGCGAGCCCGAGAACGCGGTGAAGACGAGGTCGCCCGCATACGGATGGCGCGGATGCACCGGCAGGGATGTGCATTCCTCGGCCACGCGCGCCACATGCGTGATGTCGGAGAAATCGAGGTTCGGGTGCACGCCCTGCGTGTACATGTTGAGCGCGAGCGTCACGATGTCCACATTGCCGCAGCGCTCGCCGTTGCCGAAGAGGCAGCCTTCCACCCGGTCTGCGCCGGCCATCATCGCCAGCTCGGCCGCGGCCACGCCCGTGCCGCGGTCATTGTGCGGGTGGACGGAAAGCACGATGTGCTCGCGCGGTGCGAGCCGGCGGTGCATCCATTCGATCTGGTCGGCGAACACGTTGGGCGTGGCGTTCTCCACCGTGGTCGGCAGGTTGATGATGATGGGCCGGCCCGGGCCGGCGCCCCACGCCGCGATCGCCGTCTGGCAGGCGCGCAACGACACCTCGGGCTCGGTGGCGCTGAACGTCTCTGGCGAATACTGCAGCGTCCAGGCCGTGGCCGGCTGCGCGTCGGTGAGGCGCTTGATGAGGGACACGTGGTGCTCGATGAACGCCATCACCTGCGACACGTTCATGCCGAACACGATGCGGCGCCAGGCCGGGGCCGTGGCGTTGTAGAGGTGCACGATGGCGCGCGGCGCGCCCTGCAGGGCCTGCACCGTGCGCTCGATCAGGTCCTCTCGCGACTGGGTCATGACCATGATGGTCACGTCGTCGGGGATGCGGTTTTCCTCGATGAGGCGACGCACGAAGTCGAAGTCCGTCTGCGACGCGGCCGGAAAGCCCACTTCGATTTCCTTGAAGCCGATGCGCACGAGTTCCTCGAAGAGGCGCATCTTGCGCTCGCCGTTCATCGGCTCGAAGAGCGCCTGGTTGCCGTCGCGCAGGTCGGTGGAGAGCCAGACCGGCGCCCGTGTGATGGAGCGGGACGGCCAGGTGCGGTCCGGCAGGGACGCAATGGCGGTGGGTTGGTACTTGGTGGCAGGCTTGGCGATCATCATGATGGGCTCCACGAAACGGTATCGCGCCGGGCCGGCATCGCCGCAAGGGCAAGGTGGATGGCATGACGCCACCACGGCGCGATCAAATCAACGAACGGAAAAGACGATGCGACATTCCCTGCAGCCCTCCACGCGGGTGGAGGCTGGTTCGTGGGCCGGGGTCAGGGGAAGGTCGGTGTTGCGCGGACTGGCGGCACGGGGGCCGGATCAGCGGGCAACGGGGATGGCGAACGCAGGCAGACCCCGGCCAGGCACTAGGCCTAGAGCTAGGGTGGATAGGATGCGGCTGCGTTGCATGGTGTGCGGGACTGAGCGTTCATGCTAGCACAGGCGCCGCGCAGCGGTAAAGCCTATTCAAAAAAAACCGCAGGTGCCCGGCGCGTGCCCCGGGCTTCACTTCAGCCGGCTTCCATTGCGGAACGGCCCTGCCCCGCCGGCCCGGCGGTGGCCTGTTGCGTATTGCCGAGCGCCACCAATTGCCGCACCAGGCCGGGCGCCAGCTTCGATGGCCGGCGTGCCGGCTCGAACAGCCACATGTCGTAGAGCGGGAAAGATTCCTGCAGTGCCAGCGGCACCAGCGCGTGCGCTTCCGCCCCCAGCAGCGCGGGATGCGGCACCACGGCCAGCAGATCGCACTGCGCCACCAGCCGGAGCATGCTCGCGAAGTCCGGGCAGTGCGCGGCCACGCGCGGCGGTGGCATGCGGCGCACGCGGTGGGCTTCCGCCAGCACGTCCACGGGCCCGCTCACGCTGGGTTCCACGCGCGCCCAGGCTGCACTCCGCAGTGCCTCCAGCGACCGGGCGCCGGCCAGCGGATGGCCGCGCCGCGCGTAGGCCTGCGGGCGCAGCGCGTACAGCCGCAGCTGCACCACGCCGTGGTGCGCGAATCCGCGAGGGCGTGGCGCGATGGCGCAATCGACCGTGCCGTCCACCAGATTCGCCAGCAGGCGGCCTTCATCGGCGCAGACCATTTCCAGCGAGCGGCGGGGGTGGCCTTCGCACCAGCCTGCATACAGCAGCGGGCCGCACACCAGCGCGGCCGAGGGCGTCAGGCCGGCACGCAGTACCCGCGGCCTGCCGGTGGCCGGCCCTGCCCCGCCGGGAACCAGGGCATCGATGCCATCGGCCAGGGGCCGCGATTCCGCGGCCACCCGCAGCGCCAGCTCCGTGGGCACGCGGCGGCGGCCGTCCCGCACCAGCAGCGGCGTGTCGAACCGGGCCTGCAGCACGCGCATGCCGTGGCTGATGGCCGGCTGGGAGACGCCGCAGGCGCGCGCTGCGGCGGCGAAAGAGCCGTGTTCGATGACCGCGCGAAGGTAGGCCAGATGGGGGAGATACATCAACGCCATTTATATATCCGGTGCGGCAGCGCTTGCCTGGGTGGCGGCAGGAGTAGATGCTGCGGAGCACGTGTCCTTTCTCTCCTTTCTTCATTGCTTTCCTTCGCCCAGCAAAGGCTTCCTGATGACCCAGCTCCAGCTCGCCACCGTGAAAACCTACCTCTCCCGCCTGCATGCGGGCGACACCGACGGCCTGATCGCCTGTTTCGAAAGCGAGGGCCTCGTGCATTCGCCGTTCCTGGGAACCATGCGGGCCCGCGAATTCTTCAGGAAGCTCGCCGAATCCTCGGCCGCCAGCGTGATCACGCCGATCGACCTGCTGGTCTCTGCCGAGCCCGAGGCGGGCCTGGTGCGCGTGGCCGCGTACTTCCGGTACGACTGGACGCTGAACGACGGGCGGATCGTCCATTTCACCTGCGTGGACGTCTTTCGCTTCGCCGAAGGCAGCGCCGAAATCCAGGACATGCACATCGTTTACGACACGCACCCCCTGCGCGAACAGGTGGGCGACAAATACGCGCCCGATCCGGCGTGAGCGCCTGCCGGCTCCTGCACGCCGCCCTGCATCCCCCACGCCACGGCCCCGGTTTCCGGGGCCTTTTTTTCTTCCCTTTCACGTTTCGCGCAGCGTTTTCGGGAGATTTCCTTGGGCCATGCGAGGAAAGCAAATCCCGTCTCAGCACCGGGCGAAACCAATGTATCCATACAAATGATATTTGTACTAATACATTAAAATGAATGTATGAAGACAATGCATTTCGATGGATCGTCGGCAGCAGAAATCGCGGACAGCATCGAATCCCACCTGCGCTCCGGGGCGCTTTCTTGCGGGGATGCGCTGCCCGCGGTGCGCGTGCTGGCCTTGCAACTGGGTGTCAATCCGAACACCGTGGCCGCAGCCTATGCACGCCTGCGCGATGCCGGCCGGCTGGTGACCGACGGCCGCCGCGGAACGCGCGTGGCCTCGGCCCGGCCCCCGGTGGCCGAGGCGATGGCGCTGCCCACGGGCCTGCGCGATCTCGCTGGCGGCCATGGGGACCGCGCCCTTCTTCCGCGGCTTCCCTCCAACGGCTGGCAGGGGGTGCAGCTGGATGCAGGCCCTGGCTACGGTGGGGCCGCCGAGGTTCCCCCCTGGCGCGAAATGGCGCTGGAGTGGCTGGGCAGCCAGGGGCTGCCCCACGATGCCACGGGCGTGTTTTCGGGCACGCTGGACGCCGTGGAAGCGGCATTGCGCCACCATGCGCGCCCTGGCGACCGCGTCGCGGTCGAAGATCCCTGCTGGCCCCCGATGGCCGCGCTGCTGCATGCGCTGCGGCTCAAGGCGGTGTCCCTGCCGATGGACGACCAGGGCGTGCAGGTGCCGTCCGCCGAATGCCTGGACAGCTGCGCCGCGCTGGTGCTCACGCCGCGCGCCCACAATCCCACCGGCTGCGCGATCTCCGAGCCGCGGTGGAAAGCCCTGCGCCGTGCGCTGCACGGCCATCCCCACCTGCTGTGCATCCTGGACGACCACTGGGGGCCGCTCAGCCAGGAGCCGCTGGCTCCGGCGGCCGCACTGCCCCCGCTCTGGCTTTACGTCCTCTCCGTGGGCAAGTTCCTCGGTCCGGACATGCGCGTGGCGCTCGCTGCCGGCACACCGGCGCTCATCGATGCCATGCGTGCCCAGCAGGCCGCAGGTGGGCGATCGGTCAGCCGGCTGCTCCAGGCGCTGGCTGCCCGGCTCTGGCGGGATGCCCTGCGTTCAGGCCAGCTCGCCCAGGCAGCCCAGGCCTATGCGCGGCGGCGGCAGGCGCTGGAATTCGCCCTCCGGTCGCAGCCGGCGGATCCGGTGGCCACCGGGGCCGCGGCCGGCGAGGGCCTGCATCTGTGGATTCCGGTGCGTGACGAAAGCGCCGTGCTGTCCGCTCTGGCCGCCCGGGGCTGGGCGGCCCAGGCGGGGGTGCCTTTCCGCATTGCCAGCGGTCCGGCGGTACGCATCAGCCTCGGGGATCTCGCCGGCCCTGAAGTCGGACCCCTGGCACGCGATCTGGCCGATGCCCTGGCGCCGGCTGCGGCCCGGGCGGTGTTCTGACCGGACGGTGCCGTGCGGGAACTGCTGCGCGGGAGTTGCTTCGGCCTTCAGGGCAGTGGGGCTGACGGCTCGCAGCTGCCGGCGTCCCGCCACAGGTCTCCACCCGTGGCATGCCGTGCCAGCAGCTTGTCCATTCCCTTGCGTGCGCATCGCTGCAGCGACGCGAGCAGTGCGTGGCCGGGATCGGCGATGCCGTAGCGGGTGCGCAGGTCGTGCTGCATGCGTCCCAGCAGTGCCGCGGCCATTTCCGCATCAGCCAGCGCACGGTGGGCGCGTGCAGCGGGTGGCAGGCCGAGGTGCGCCACGATGCGGCCCAATTGGTGGCTCGCCGCTTCGGGATACAGGCGCCGGGACAGCAGCACCGTGCAGGCGAAGGCGTGGGGCGCGGGCAGATCCGCACGGGCCAGTTCCGCGGCCCAGAAGCGGCTGTCGAACGACGCGTTGTGCGCCACCATGGGCGCATCACCGACAAAGCGTGCGGCATCGCGCATCACGGACTCGGCAGGCGGCGCGGTGTCCAGCATGGCCGGCGTGATGCCCGTGAGCTGGATGATGAAGGGGGGCAGCCAGGCCCCGGTCTTCATGAGGCTCTGGAACCGGTCCACAGGCCGGCCCTCTTCCATGAGCACGATGGCCACCTCGGTGGCACGTGCGCCCTGCGAGGGCGTCATGCCGGTGGTTTCAAAATCGATGACGGCGATACGGGACGGCATGGGGCGATTGTCGCCCTTCCCGCTTCCGGACCAGGCCGGCGCCGTCAGCCCGCCCCGCGGCCACCCCCGCCGGTGGAAGGGCCACCACCACCCTGGCGCGACTGCACCTGGTTGCTGCTGCCCACGTGCGCGTCGCGGTCGTGTCGGCTTTGCGGCGTGCGCTGGCCTTCGTTGCGCTGCGTGGGTTCCTGGTTACCTTGCTGGTTGTGGTCGTTCTCGACCTTGCCCGTGCCGGGCTGCTGCTTGTCGGACATGCCTGTCTCCTTCAAAGGTTGGTGCCGAATCGGCCGCATCAGGACAGCGACAGTTCCCTGTGCTCCCCCATATTCGGCGGGTTGCCGGTGACGGCCGCCTTGGCCATCTTGAAGAGCTGGGTCATCTTGCTTTCCTTCACGTCCCAGTATTCGGCGTGCTGGATGCGGATCACCAGCAGTGCCAGGTTGGGATCATCGATGCCCTGGGGGAACCAGGCTTTGGCCGCGGGCGACCACAGCGCCTCCTTGCGGGCCTTGTCCTCGATGAAACCAGCCGAGCCGGACAGGGACACGTAGCTGTCCTTCTCCGGGTTCGCGTAAGTCACATTCACCTGGGCATCGGCCTTCAGGCGCTGCGCGAGCTCGCCGTCGTGCGGAATGAAGAAGTACAGCTCCGAGTGCTCGTCGATGTCCTTGTTCTGCGTGGTCAGCGGATGCGCATGCAGCTGGCCGGTGGCCGAGCGGTGGGTGAGCATGCCGAAGCGGATGTCCTTGATCAGCTTCCAGAGCGTGGTCTGGGGGGAATCCTGGGTCATGGGAGAGCCTCCGGTAGGGTGCGTGGCCGGGCGCGCTGCGGCCCGGTGTGGAAGACCCACTGTAGGCCGCACGCCGCCCTGCCGGGGTCGGCCCTGCCGCCGCACGGCTGTCGGGGGCGTCCGACACCGCGGCGCCGTAGCGTCAGCGCGCTGGATCCGTGCCAGGCACGCTACGCCGCGGTGCGGCGCTGCAGCGTGAACGGCGGCAGGCCCTTGAGCAGCCTCTGCCCGTAGGCCGTGCGCACCAGCCGCTTGTCGTAGCAATAGACATGGGCGCGGTCTTCCTCGGTGCGGATGGCGCGTCCCACCCACTGCGCGAGCCGGATGGCCGTGGCGGGCACCACGAGTTCGCTGAACGGGTCGCGCCCCGCGCCGCGCAGCCACTCGGCGCGCGCCTCGCCCACCGGGTCGTCCGGCGGCGCGAAGGGCAGCTTGGTGATGAAGAGCGATTCGCAGAGCGCCCCGGGCAGGTCCAGTCCCTCGCCGAAGGACTGCATGCCGAAGATGATCGACGGCTCGCCCGCCGCCACGCGTTCGCGGTGGCGTGCCAGCAGCTGGGAACGCGGCATCTGCGTCTGCACCAGCACCGTGCTGCGCATGGCGGTGGGCAGCGCATCCACGGCCTGCCGCATCTGGTCGCGCGAGGTGAACAGCACCAGGGCGCCGGCCTCGACCATGGCCAGGTCGCTCAGCAGCGCATCCACCATTTCAGCGGTGTAGTCGGCCGCCTGCCGGGGATCGGCCTGCGTCTCCGTGGCGACGAGCGTGCCCTGCAGCGCATAGTCGAAGGGGCTGGGCACTTCCAGGGTGGTGACGGCGTCGTCGCCGTGCAGGCCGGCCTCGCGCAGGAAGAAATCGAACTGGCCGCAACTCGTGAGCGTGGCCGAGGTGAGCACCGCCCCGCGCACGGCCGACCACAGGTGGTTGCGCAGCGTGTTGCCCGGCAGCACGGGGCTGGCATGCGCCTTGACGACGATGAAGTCGCCGTCCACCGCCAGCGTGAACCACTTGGCCGCCGGCACGGCGCCCTCGGGCGCATCCTGCAGCAGCAGCTGGGCGGTATCGTGCACACCCTCCAGCCGGGGCGCGAGCGCGCCGATCTGCGCATACAGGGTGGACAGGCGCCGCGCCTCGTCGGGCTTGTCGCGCATTTCCGAACGCAGCGCCTTGGCAATGGCGCGCAGCGCGTCCAGAAAGCCTGCCGCATGGTGCGCCACCTGGCTGAAGGGCTCCACCAGCGCCCCGGGCAGCGCGCCTCCCGAGACGCGTGCGCGCGTGGGCGCCGCAGCCGCGGGAATGCGGGAGGATTGCGTGGAAGCGGTGCGCCCTCCGCCCCAGGCGGGCCGCGGTGCGCGCAGTTCGTCGCCGTACGCGTCCATGACCATGCGCGCCGCGTCCTGCAGCGCGGTGCGCAGCCGGGCGGAATGGTTGGGGATGTCCGCCACTTCCTCGACTTCCATCAGCGTGCCGATGCGCAGCGCGCGGCTCGCGAGCTTGTCGATCCAGGTCAGCCGGCTCAGGTCCGCCTCGCAGGCGAACTGGTCGAGTGCGGTGGAGGGCAGGTGGTGGGCTTCGTCCACCACGAGCAGGCAGTTGTCCAGCTCGGGCAGCAGCCGTGCCCCGATCGAGGACAGCAGCAGGTCGTGGTTGGCCACGATCACCTGCGCGGCCACGAGGGCCTTGCGCCGGTCGTAGTAGGTGCACTGGCTGAAGGCCGGGCAATGCTTGCCGGTGCAGGAACTGGCCTCGGCCGCCACCGGGCTCCAGACCTCGGGCTCGGGCGGGGATTCCAGCGTGTCGCGGTCGCCGTCCCAGGCGCCGCGCGCGAGCACGTCGGCCATGGTGGCGTAGAACTTCATGCGCGCTTCGGTCTCGTGGCGCGGGCGGGCGGCACGGGCCGCGGCCTCTTCCTCGGCGAACAGGTCGTCCTCGGGTCCTTCGTCGCCCGACTCACCCGTACCGGCCAGGCGCTCCAGCTTGAGCTTGCACACATAGCGGCCGCGCCCCTTGGCCAGCGCGAACTGGAAGGGTTGCGGCATGCGGGCCGCGAGCGCCGGCAGGTCCTTCTGCACGAGCTGTTCCTGCAGCGCCACGGTGGCCGTGGAAATCAGCACGCGCGTGCCGCGCGCAAGCGCCATGGCGATCGCCGGCACGCTGTAGGCCAGCGATTTGCCCACGCCCGTTCCGGCCTGCACCACGGCAATGGAGCGTGCGGGCGGCGGTGGTGCGCTGTCGCCGTCGTCGGCCTCCACCTTGCCGAGCTGTGCCCGCGCGAACGTGTGCGCCACCTGCTCGGCCATGCGTCGCTGCCCGCCGCGGCTGCGGAAGCCCTCGGTGGCCTGCACCACCGCATCGAAAGACTGCAGGGCCTGCGCGGCCCACTCCTGTTGAGACATACAGTGGTAGTGTACCGGCCAGGCCAGTGCGCGGTGGACTACAGACGGGGTGCGGCACGCTTTCTAGCATGGGAAGCCACACGACCCTGAGCTGCCTGCAAGCCGCCATTCCCGGCGGTGCCCACAAGGAGATTCCCCATGTCCCAAGCCCCCCGTTCCTCCGACCAGCAACGGGCCGATCCCACGGCCTCCGCCCGCGTGCCCCAGCGGGTCGAGCGCCGCGTCGACACCACCCAGAAGCACCCTGCTCCGGATGCCGAGCAGCAGAACCTCAACAGCCCCGAGGCGCGCCTGCCCCACGAACGCGACCAGGCCGTGGACATGACGGACGGCCAGCCGGATCCGGAGATGAAGCAGGCCCACGACGACCTGGAGCGGGGCCTCAAGGACACCGACCGCGGCGGTCCGGCCCACGAGGCCTACCAGAAGCAGAAGCGCTGAGCCTCTGCTCTGGCGCGGCCTGCCGGCCGTTACTCCAGGCTTTCGACGCGCAGGTGCGCCGGCGTCCCCTGGCACCAGTCCGCCTGCGCGGCACGCTGCAGGACGTCGCGAACGGCGCCGTCCCGCGCGGGCCGGGTGAGCGCCAGCAACTGGGCCTGGCCGCTGCCGCGGCTTTGGGAACGCCAGGCGTCGAGCCGTTCCACGGCCACCCCGGCCTGTGCCAGCCATTGCGCCAGTGCGGCCGGCGCGGCGCCCTCGGCACCTTCGCGCAAGGGAACGCGCAGGTAATGCCGGGTTACCACGTCGTCCATGTGCAGCACGGGCCGATCCACCCATGCCGCGCCCGGCACGCCCAGCGGCGGTACCGTGCAGCGGACGGGGCCGCCGGCCTGCGCCACCGTCTGGCGGGCCAGGTCCACCAGATCGGCGACCACGGCCGAGGCGGTCGGCTCCGCGCCCGCCCCGGCACCATAGTGCAGCGCGATACCCTGCGCATCCCCGCACAGCATGACGGCGTTCATCGCTCCTTCCACCTGGGCGAGCAGGTGCGTGGCGGGCACCAGTGCAGGATGCACCCGCAGCTCCACCGATTCCCCCTGCCGCCGCGCGATGCCCAGCAGTTTCACGGCATGGCCCCATTCCCGCGCCGCAGCCACATCCAGCGCATCCACGCCGCGGATGCCCTCCACATGGGCACGGTCGAAGCGGACCGGCATGCCGAAGGCGTTGGCAGCCAGCAAGGCGGTCTTGTGCGCGGCATCGATGCCGTCCACGTCGAAAGTGGGATCGGCCTCCGCATAGCCCAGGGCCTGGGCTTCCGCCAGCGCGTCGCCGAATGCCAGGCCCGCCTGGCGCATGCGGCTCAGGATGTAGTTGCTGGTGCCGTTCACGATGCCGGCCAGCCATTCCACGCGGTTCGCTGCGGCACCTTCGCGCAGCGCCTTCACGATCGGGATGCCGCCGGCCACGGCCGCTTCATAGGCGAGCGGCACGCCGCGCGACTCAGCCTGGGCGAACAGCGTGTTGCCATGCACCGCCAGCAGCGCCTTGTTGGCCGTGACCACGGGCTTGCCGAGGCCGATGGCCGCCGCCACCCATTCGCGCGCGGCATCCGTGCCCCCCGCCACCTCCAGCAGCACGTCGATGCCGGGATGCGTGGCCAGCGCCAGCGGATCGCCGGTGAGCTCCACGCCAGCGGCCGCGTCGCCGAGCACGCGCCTGGCGCGCGCTAGGTCGCGGGCCGCCACCGCCACGATCTCGATGCCCCGGCCCGCGCGCGCCGCGATCTGCGCCTGGTTGCGGGCGAGCACCTGCCAGGTGCCCAGGCCCACCGTGCCGATGCCGATCATGCCCACGCGCAGGGGACGCAGGCCCGCGCCGCTGGCGGGAGCGGCGGCAGGAAGGGGACGCCATTGGGGGTCGTTGAACATCGGGTCACTCTCTTTCTCTCGAACGAAGGGCGCTATGGCCCGGAAACGAAAAACCCGGCGGTCGGGCCGGGTTCGTTCGAGGAGGGAATGACACCAGGCGACCGTCGGAACGGCCACCCAGCGCGCAGGCTAGGCAGCCGCGGTGGTAATGGTGATCATCGTCATTCGCACGCAGCAGGCCGCTGCCGCCGCCACGGGGGCGCGGAACAGGGGGCTGGGGGTGCGTGCGAACGACATGGCGGTGCAGTGTACAGGAAAGGAACGCCGGATGGTCATCGCGGCCTGGCGCGCTCCATCCGGATGGCATCGAAGGGGCAATGCACGGCGCACAGGGCACAGCCCGTGCAACCCGCCGGGTCGTGCAGTACCGACCGCTTGGGGCCCCAGGGCGGCGGAGGCGCACCTTCCCGGCCAGGGCTGCCCTCCGTACCCAGCGACAGCACATGCGGTGCGCAGACCGCCACGCACCGGCCGCAGCCCGTGCAGCGGGCGGGATCGATGGCGGGCAGGGCTTTCGGTGCGGAAGGGGGCATGGGCGGCCGGCGAAGCGATGGCACGCCACGGGCGCGGCGTGTTCCCGCAGATGATGCCAGCCCGGCCTGTCAGCCCACGAGCTGCGCGTCCAGCGTGATTTCCGGCACCCCGGCGAGCGCCTTCGAGAGCGGGCAGTTGGCCTTGGCGCCGGCCGCGATCTCCTGGAACTTCGCATCGTCGATGCCCGGCACCTTGGCCTTGAGCGTGAGCGCGATGCGGTCGATCTTGAAGCCTTCGCCTTCCTTGGCGAGGCGCACCTTGGCGGTGGTGTCGAGCGTTTCAGTGGCGATGCCGGCCTTCTCGCAGGCGAATGCGAACGCCATCGTGAAGCAGGCGGCATGCGCCGCGCCGACGATCTCTTCCGGATTCGTGCCCGTGCGGTCGTCGCCGAA
Source organism: Acidovorax sacchari (assembly GCF_042847045.1). NCBI lineage: Bacteria > Pseudomonadati > Pseudomonadota > Betaproteobacteria > Burkholderiales > Comamonadaceae > Acidovorax > Acidovorax sacchari. The sequence continues at coordinate 22,697 of NZ_AP035783.1, read as the reverse complement.
GCGGCTGCCGAAGCCGTAGGGGTAGCTTTTCAGCGCGCCGGTCTCGGTGCTGATCTGGCCCTGGCCGGTCTTTCCAGCCCCTTGCCAATGGACGGATGCGGTTTTCTCGGACATGCGGACTCCTTTTGCGGTGGATGGGACAAACCGCCATCACAGCATGGCTTGCGCCGCGTGCACGTGGGCGCAGGGAGCGCCCACGGCCCCGTCCGTGTCCTACAGTCCAGGTCAACGGATCCACGACCTCCGTCACGCGAGGTCGCTCTTCCGCACGGCCCTCGGGCCGCGCTCAGCGCTGCCGTGTGCCGCCGCCCTGCCCCTGCGCGGCCGAGCCATAGGCACACCAGCCGGGGCGCGGGCTCTTCTTCTGCGGATGCAGCCGGCAGGTGTCCGGCCGCACCTCGTACACCGTGCAGCGCCGCGTGGTGGCGTCCAGGAAATGGCAGTCCCCGCTCGCCCGCCGCGCCATCGTGAAGACCACGTTCTTGTGGTTGAAGTGGTCGATGAGCCGCGCCTTCTGCAGCCGCTTCGCGATGTGCCGGGGCTCCTCGTGCTCGGCCTCAAACGCATCCACCAGCCCGAGCCGCACCAGGTCGGACAACTGCACCTCCAGCGGCATGGTGCAGCAGTTGGCGGCGCAGGTCGCGCACAGGCCCGCGCGGTAGCGGGTCCAGGTGGCGGGGTTGTCGATGTTGACGATGGAAATGGGGGAGCGCATGGCGGGGCGGGACTGGCAGGCAGGCAGGCAGGAAGGCAGGCGATTGTCGTTCACCCTATTGCGGCTGTGCGCGGACCGTCCAGCGGTTGCCCGCTCCCTCCACCGAGAACCGCACCGGCAGGAAGCGTTCGATCACGTCGAAGTGCGTGGTCGCGTGGGCGGTCAGTTCCGTGCAGGTATAGGCGGCCCCGCGCTGGCGCTGCCACACGGCCAGGGCCAGCGGGAGTGCCCACTGGTCTGCCAGGAAGGGGCCCAGCGCCGCGTCGCTCGCCAGGTGGGCCTGCACGTCGCGGGCCAGTTCCTGCGCCACCTCTTCCGCGCTGGTGCCTTTCACGCCGAATTGCGTGAAAACCTCCGTGACGTTCTCGAACGCCAGCGTGGCCATCAGCGCATTGCCCGGCCCTTCGTGCTGCCGGGCGGGTGCCAGGCGCAATTGCTCCCTGCTCCAGCCCAGCGCTGCGCCCAGGTGCTCCAGCTCTCGCCGGGCGACTGCCCGCGGCAGCGCAGGGGCCAGGCATTCCGCGCAGTGCGGCATCGCGGTGCCGCGCTGCAGCAGGTCGAATGGCTGCAGCCGGTCCGCGCCGGGGGTGATGCGCGCCTCGATGCGGCCGCCTCCCGCCGGATAGAAGCCCAGCCGGTGCAGCGTGAGCTCGGCCGGGGCACCGAGTCGGCGCACCAGCGGGGCATAGCTGCGCTCCAGGAAATGGAACGGTGGCGCCATGGGGTTGTGCGTACCGCCGTGCAATTGCACCCGGCTGGGCGCATCGGCCATCAGCAGCGCCGGCCACACCGTCTGCAGCACCAGCGTGCAGCTGCCCGCCGATCCGACGTGGAACGCATAGTCGCCCGCCCGCACGGGGCCAGGGACGAAGCGCAGGGACTGGGAGTTCAGTTCCGCCCCCTGGACCTCGGCGCCGCAGATCTCCGCTGCGGCCGCCACGCAGGCCAGATGCTGCCGCATCAGGCCCGGCTTGGCCCGGCCGGCGCGGATGCGCTGCAGTTCGAAGGGCTGGCCCGTGCACATGGACAGGGCCAGCGATGCCCGCAATATCTGTCCGCCGCCTTCCCCGGCGGAGCCATCGATGTCGATCATGGTGTTGTTCTTCTTTCTGGTCGTTCGTTTTTATGACGGCGCGTCGAAATGCCGCACGGCATCCTGCAGGTAGCGGTCGAGCTGCGGGCGCAGGCCGGCTTTCGGCGTGGCCTCGGGCACGTGGGCCATCGCCTCGGCCAGCTCCCGCTCGATGAACGCGTGGATGCCCGGCCAGCGCGGGCTCGTCGCCGATTCGCCGGCACGCATCTTGACGGCCAGCAGCGCGTTCAGTTCTTCGAGCACGGCCGGGTCCGCCAGCGTGCGCGCCGCCAGATCGGCGAAGCGCATCGGGGGAACGCCGCGCCCCTCGCGGATCCAGCGCGCGGCCAGCAGGGGGCGCAGCACATACAGGTACTTCTTGTACCGGACCGTCTCGCCCTGCAGGTGCTCGCGCAGGTTCCTTTTGGCCATCGACACGTAGTGGTGGTAGCCCCGCACCGCAGAAAAGCCCTCCTCGGCCAGCGTGCGCAGGCGCTCCGTCCACGGATGTGCCTGCCGGTAGAGGATGGGCGAGCGCAGCCACTCGAGCAGTGTCGGGTTGGAGTCGGCCAGCAGCCCCAGCGTCTTGCGCAGTTCCCAGCCGCAGATGTCCAGTTCGCCGCTGATGGGCTGCTCGATGACGTCGCGGCCGGCGTCCACGGTCAGGTACCAGGGCAGCCGGTGCACATAGACGAAGCGCACGTCGTAGTCGCTGTCGGGCGATGCGAAGCCCCATCCACGGCTGCCGGATTCGCAGGCGAACAGCACCGCCACCTGGTGGCGGCTCTCTATCGCCGACAGCTGCTCCAGCACCGTGGCCCGCATCGCATCCGACACGGGATGGGCGCTCAGAACGGTTTCTTCCTGCATGGTCCTTTCCCCTTCATTGTTCTCAACCCTTCACGCACACCACCTGCTTCAGCGTGTGCACCACCTCGACCAGGTCCTTCTGCGCGGCCATGACGGCGTCGATGTCCTTGTAGGCCATCGGGATCTCGTCGATCACGTCGGCATCCTTGCGGCACTCGACCCCCGCCGTTGCCCGGGCATGGTCCTCGACGGTGAACTGCTTCTTCGCCTTGGTGCGGCTCATCACGCGGCCGGCGCCGTGGCTGCAGCTCTCGAAGCTCTCCGGGTTGCCCAGGCCGCGCACGATGTAGCTGCGCGCGCCCATGCTGCCCGGGATGATCCCCATCTGGCCGCGCCGCGCGCTCACCGCGCCCTTGCGGGTCACGAACACGTCCTGCCCGAAATGCCGCTCCTGCTGCACGTAGTTGTGGTGGCAGTTCACCGCCTCCACGTGCGCCTCGAACGGCTTGGGGATCGCCTTGCGCACGGTGGCGATCAGCCGGTCCATCATCACTTCGCGGTTCTTCATCGCGAACTTCTGCGCCCAGGAAACGCCCCGCACGTAGTCCCCGAAGTACCGGGCCCCTTCCTCGAAATAGGCCAGGTCCTTGTCGGGCAGGTTGCGCTGGTGGAGTTCCGCGTCCTTCTTCGCCAGTTCGATGAAATGCGTGCCGATGGCATTGCCCACGCCACGCGAGCCGGAGTGCAGCATGAACCACACGAAGCCGGCTTCGTCCAGGCAGACCTCGATGAAGTGGTTGCCCGTGCCCAGCGTGCCCAGGTGCTTGTGGTTGTTCGTGTTCTTCAGACGCGGGTGCAGCTCGCACAGCGCCTCGAACTCGTCGGCCAGCGTGGCCCAGGCTTGGTCCACGGCTTCGGGCGGCTGTTCCCAGCTGCCCGGATCGCGGCCACGGTGGCGCGGGGCCGACCCGTGCGGCACCGCCTGTTCGATGGCCGAGCGCAGCGGGCCCAGGTTGTCCGGCAGGTCCTCGGCGCGCAGCGTGGTCTTCGCGGCCATCATGCCGCAGCCGATATCCACCCCCACGGCGGCCGGGATGATGGCTTTCAAGGTCGGGATCACCGAACCCACGGTGGCGCCGATGCCCAGGTGCACGTCCGGCATGGCCGCGATGTGCTTGAACACGATCGGCAGGCGTGCCGCGTTCGCCAGCTGCTGGCGGGCCTCGTCCTCGACCGGCACGCCCTGCGTCCACATCTTCACCGGCACGCCGCCGGGCACTTCCTGCAGTTGATAGCTCGTCTTCGACATGTTGTTCTTCTCCATGAAATAGGTTGCGGCGACGAGGGTCGATGGGAAATTGTCTTCCGCCATCCATCGCTGGACCGGGGTTTGAACCCGGACGCCCCATGGAAATGATCCAAGGGGACCGCGGCAAGCGCCGCGTGCGTCTACCTGTATTCCCATCCGCATTCACCGCGAAAAAAGGGATGCCCGCTGCGACAAGGGGTGGTGAAACAATCGTGCTCTATCCACTGAGCTACGGCACCCGGAGGGCGCCGGCGGGAATCGAACCCGCGACCACGAGCGTGACAGGCTGTAGTTCCACCTGCATTCGCAGCAAAGCATCGCAAAAATGTGTGACCAGGCGGCTGCCCCGGGCGACGAAGGGTGCAAGAGCGGCCGACGGGGTTTCCGTTGCGGGCTTGCAGGCCCGCGTGGCCAAAAGGTGCTGTACTCCTGCAGGCATTCGCCCGGGACATCCTCCAACTTCCATTCCCGCTGCGCTACTGCGCGGCCAGCGGCATCTTCTCTATCTCTCCTACCCAGTGCTCTGCGTCCAGCGTACCTGCGGCGAAGTGGCCGACCATCCCGAACACCGCGTCGGAGAATCCCCCGACGTTCAGGATGTCGCTGCGCTCGGCGGCCTGCGTCGTCGCATTCGGCTGGATGTCGATGCACACCAGCCGCGCCTGCGGGTTGCGCTGCTTCAGCGCCTCCCACTCGAGCATCGTCCGCGTCGCGCCATGGCGCCGTGCGTCCACCCAGGATTCGTTGTCCGATACCAGGATCACCAGGTCCACGGCGGCGCGCTCACGGTTCAGCAGGGCCAGCGGCGCACTGCAGTTGGTCCCCCCGCCACCGATGGCGGCCAGCGCCTGCGCGTTGGTCATCACCGAGTCGCGGGCGTTGAGCCGCAGCTTCACCACCTCCTGCTCGAACGGCAGCACGCGGGCCTGCGGGTTGCGGCGCAGCACGGCGGCAGCCACGAGGGCGGCCACATCGATGCACCGCACGCGGGACGTCGCCGTCCCCCGGTAGCCCGTCACGGGCGAACCCATCGAACCCGACACATCGGGGCACACCACCACCCGGCCCTGTAAGGCCGGCACGTGGGCCAGCGACAGCTCCATCACGTCCTGCAGTGCATCTCGCACCGCCTCGGGCACCGCGTCGCCTGCCGCCTTGAAGGCGGACAGCAACTGGTACGGCATCACCCGTGCCTTCGCCACCGCCTGCGGGTCGGCCAGCTTGGCGGCCACCGCCTCGGCCATGCCGGGCAGCCCGAACACGCCATGCCGCGCAAAGGTGTTCAGGTTCTGGCGCACCATCTGCCACGACCCCGCCCGGGCGATCTGCGCCCACTGCGCCGGGCCCAGCTCCAGTGTGGTCAGCATCTGGAACGGAACGTCCGGCACGTCGGTCGCCAGGCCCTGGGCGCTTTCGCGCTTGAAACGCTCGAACGCCTGGGTGATGGGCGGCAGCGCCGCTTCATCCACCGGCTTGCCGAGCAGCCAGGCGAACCACGCCGCACGCCAGGCCTCGGCCGGCTTGGGATGGACCATCTTCACCACGTCGGCCAGCGAAGGCGTGTTGCCCACGGCGGCATTCAGCAGCTGCTTCTCGGACGCCGTCAGCAGCCATTGCTGCACCAGCTTCTTCGGCCGCGTACCCAGCGACTTGCGGCCCACGGCCCCGCTGCGCACGATCTGCACGAAATTGCGCAGCATCTTGCCGTTGTCCACCACCCGGCCGAACACCTGGCCCAGCAGGGCCACGTCGCGCACCGCGAGGTGCGCGGCCAGCAGGGCGGGCATGTCCTTCATGTGTCCGGATTCGCGGGCATACAGCGCCGTCCTGGCGAGGAAAGAGGGCTCCAGCGCGCGGGCCAGCGCCGTTACCTGGTCGAGTTGGTCCTGCGCATCCGCATAGAAGGTGCGGCTCAGGCAACCCGTGGCGGCCAGTTGCGCGAGTTGGTGCCGCGGGCCGAAGGCGTAGGCGGGCGCCTGGGCCGCATTGCACGCCATGGCGTCGGGCAGCAGGCGTGCCTTGAGCGTCTGGAAGAGTTGCGTGTTGACCATGATGACCTCTCGTATGCGTTGCGTTTCTTCGTAAGTGCCTTCTTCTTTGCAACGCGCGTGCCAACCCGGATGCCAATAGAAGCGAGATTCCATAACCCGTTGATCGGAAAGAGAAAAATCCTCCTGGACCGGCTTCTGCATCCAACTCACGGCATTCAAAAATCATCCAAAACTAGAATGTGAGATAAGCTATCTATCCAGAAAGCTATGTCCAAGCGCAACGTCGTCATCGGTTTCATCGGTACCCAACTCGATTCCGGCCTGGGAGCGGGGCGCTGGGCCAAGTGGCGGCCCACGGTATCGCTCGTGCAGCACGAAGACATGCTGGTGGACCGGATGGAACTGCTCTACGCGACCAAGTACGCGGCGCTGGCGCAGACCGTGGTGCGCGACATTGCCGACATCTCGCCGCAGACCACCGTGAACCTGGTGCCCATGGACGTGGCGGACCCGTGGGACTTCGGCGAGATGTACGCCGCCCTCTACGACTGGGTGCGCGGTTACCGTTTCGACCCTGCCAGGGAGCAGTACTGGGCGCACATCACCACCGGCACCCACGTCGCGCAGATCTGCATGTTCCTGATGGTGGAGTCGCGCTTCATCCCCGGCGTGCTGCTGCAGACCGCACCGCCCCGCAAACAGGAGAGCGGCCACCCCGGCAGCTACGCGCTGATCGACCTGGACCTCTCCCGCTACGACGCGCTGGCCCAGCGCTTCAGCCAGGCCCGGGCGGACGCACGGGAATTCCTCAAGAGCGGCATCGCCACGCGCAACGCGCGCTTCAATGCCCTCATCGACGAAATCGAACGCGTGGCCGTGCGATCGCAGGCGCCCATCCTGCTCACGGGCCCCACGGGCGCCGGCAAATCGCATCTGGCCCGGCGCATGTTCGAACTCAAGAAATCCCGCCACCAGGTGCAGGGCGACTTCGTGGAAGTGAACTGCGCCACGCTGCGCGGCGACGGCGCAGCGTCCACCCTGTTCGGGCACCGCAAGGGCGCCTTCACCGGCGCGGCGGCCGACCGCGCCGGCCTGCTGCGCACCGCGCACGAGGGCGTGCTGTTCCTGGACGAGATCGGCGAACTGGGCCTGGACGAACAGGCCATGCTGCTGAAGGCCGTGGAAGAAAAGCGCTTCTTTCCCATGGGCAGCGACAAGGAAGTGGCCAGCAACTTCCAGCTCATCGCCGGCACCAACCGCGACCTGCGCATCGACGTCGCTGAGGGGCGCTTCCGCGAAGACCTGTTCGCCCGCATCAACCTCTGGTCCTATGTGCTGCCGGGCCTCGCCCGGCGTCCCGAAGACATCGAGCCGAACGTGGACCACCTGCTCGCGCGCGTGGCCGAGGAAGCCGGCCGCGCCGTGCGCTTCAGCGCCGAGGCCAAGGCCCGTTACCTGCAGTTCGCGCGGTCGCCGGAGGCCACGTGGAACGGTAATTTCCGTGACCTGTCGGCCAGCGTGACCCGCATGGCGACCCTGGCGGACGGGGGGCGGATCTCCACCGCCTTGGTCGATGCGGAGATCCAGCGCTTGCGGTGGCTTTGGCAGCCTGCGGGGGAGTTGCGCCATGCACAGACAGGGGGCTCAGCCGCGGGCCTCGGGGGCCGTGGCGAAGGCCCGTATGCCGACCTGGATCAGGAGCTGGACCGCCTGCTGCCCGCTGGCATGGCCCGCACGCTGGACCTGTTCGACCGCCTGCAGCTGGAGGCTGTCGTGCGCGTCTGCAGGGAGTGCGCGACGCTGTCGGAAGCGGGGCGCCGGTTGTTCGACCAGTCGCGTACGCAGCGGTCGGTTGTCAATGATGCGGACCGGCTGCGGAAGTATTTGCTCAAGTTCGGGTTGGGGTGGGAGGCGGTGCAGGGGTAGGTGCCCGCATGCGGATTCCTCTCGGATAATGGTCCTTCCTGCCGTGGATAGGTGAGGCCAGGGCTGGAAGAACGGGCGAGGAGCCATGGACAAGAAAAACTGGAGCGAAACCGACGTTTGCGAGAAGCGTATCAGTCCGGCCATTGCCAGCGCAGGCTGGGACCTGATCGCCCAAGTGTTGCGCGAGTACACGTTGCGTGCCGGACGAGTGGTGGTGCGCGGAAACACAGCGTTTCGCGACAAGAACAGCATCCTGCGTGCGGACTACGTTCTGTTCCACAAGCCCAACGTTCCGCTGGCAGTGGTCGAAGCCAAGGACCCCCATCATGCGGTGGGAGCTGGAATGCCACAGGCAATCCAGTATGCCGAGTTGCTCGGGGTACCTTTCAGCTTTGCAAGCAATGGCGAGGGCTTCGTCTTCCGCGACACCACGCTCTCGGATGGTGTGCTGGAGCGAAACCTCACGCTCACCGAGTTTCCTTCCCCTGACGAACTGTGGGCCAAGTATTGCGTCTGGAAGGGCTGGCCGCCGGAGGTGGAACAGATCGCCAGCACCGACTATGCACCCAGCAAGACACCCCGCTACTACCAGCTTCTGGCCATCAATCGCACCGTCGAAGCCATCGCGGCTGGGCAGAAGAGGGTATTGCTTGTCATGGCCACCGGAACAGGCAAGACCTATACCGCGTTCCAAATCATTCACCGGCTGTGGAAGTCTCCGTGGCTGGCTGGTAAAGCGGCAGGGCAGAAGCGCATCCTGTTTCTGGCAGACCGGAACATCCTCATCGACCAGACCATGGTCAATGACTTCCGGCCGTTCAAGGGAGCCATGGCCAAACTCAGCCCCAATGCCAAGGGTGTGGAGCGCATCGATGCTGCGGGTCAACCGGCGGTGGACAACATCGTCACTGCGGTGAGCAAAAGCACCAAGCAGGTAGACAAAAGCTACGAAATCTATCTCTCGCTCTACCAGGCCGTGACCGGTTCGGACGAAGAGCGCAACATCTATAAGCAGTTCAGCCCGGATTTCTTCGATCTCATCGTCGTGGACGAGTGCCACCGTGGCAGTGCTGCGGAGGACTCGGCCTGGCGCGACATCCTCACGTACTTTTCCAGCGCGGCGCAGATCGGACTGACGGCCACTCCGAAAGAAACGGAAGATGTCTCCAATATCGATTATTTTGGCGAGCCGCTCTACACCTACAGCCTTCGCCAGGGGATCGAAGACGGCTACCTCGCCCCATACAAGGTCGTTCGCGTGGATCTCGATCGAGACACCTTCGGCTGGCGCCCCACGGAGGGCATGCGCGACAAATTCGGGCACCTGATCGAAGACCGCATCTACACCGGCGCGGACATGAACCGAAAGCTCGTGCTGGAGCAGCGCGATGCAGTCGTGGCCCGAAAGATCACGGAGTACCTGAAAGCCACGGACCGTTACGCGAAGACCATCGTGTTCTGTGAAGACATCGAACACGCGGCCCGCATGCGGCAGGCATTGAGCAACGCCAATGCCGACATTTGCGCTTCCCAGCCGAGATACGTGGTGCAGATCACGGGGGACAATGCCGAGGGCAAACGCGAGCTGGACAACTTCATCGATCCGGAAAAAACCTATCCGGTGATCGCCACCACGTCCAGGCTCATGAGCACGGGTGTGGACGCGCAAACATGCAAGGTGATCGTGCTCGATCAGACCATCCGGTCCATGACGCTCTTCAAGCAGATCATTGGCCGAGGAACCCGTTTGCGGGAAGACCTGGACAAGAGCTGGTTCACCATTCTCGACTTCAAGCGGGCCACGGAATTGTTCGCGGACGAGCAATTCGATGGTGACCCAGTGCAGGTGTACGAACCGGGGCCTGATGAGCCATTGGCACCTCCGTTTGCAGACCCCCCAGCTCCGCCTGATGCAACCACTCCCGGCTGGCCATCACCTGGTTCCGACTCTGACCAGGGAGGTGCGAGCACTTCGGACGAACCACGGAAATACACGGTGGGCCACGATGTGACCGTGGTAGTGGCCCGAGAGCGTGTGCAATACCTCAACGCCCAGGGCAAACTGGTGACGGAGAGCTTGCGCGACTACACGCGCATCAACCTGCGCAAACAATACGAATCGCTGGACCAGTTCCTGCAGACATGGCACCAGGCCGACCGCAAGGCGGCATTGCTGTCCGAACTGGAGGCACAAGGCGTGATGATCGATGCGCTGGCCGCGGAGGTGGGTAAGGAACTCGATCCTTTCGACCTGCTGCTGCACGTGGCCTACGATCAGCCTCCGCTCACCCGCCGCGAGCGTGCACAGCGTGTGAAGAAGCGCAACGTTTTCACGCAGTACGGTCCCACGGCCCGCAAGGTGCTGGACGCGCTGCTCGACAAATATGCCGACGAAGGTGTCTCCACCATCGAAAGCAATGAGGTGTTCAAGCTTCAGCCGTTTGCCGGCCTTGGCAGCCCAGTGGAACTGGTGCGAAGCTTCGGCGGCCGCCCACAGTACCTTCATGCGCTCGCCGCGCTGGAGCGTGAACTGTATTTCCCCACCACGTCAACCGGCAGCACTGCTGGAGAAGGCGCACCATCATGAAAGACCTGCTGAACAAAGCCAAGACCAAGGCGGTCCAGGTAGCCCAAGACCTTCGCCCCGAGCCTGCCGACGTCAAACGCACTACGGACGCGGCTGTGGACACCGCCACCAAAGTGGTGACAGAAATAGCCCGGTTGGGCAAGGATGCCCTGAAAACCGACATGGCCCGCGATGCGGCAGCAGGCGCTGCGGTGGGTGCCGTGGTGGCCATACCGGTACCGTTAATCGGGCCGGTGGCGGGTGCCGTCATCGGTGCGGGGTTGGGTGTCTACAAGAACATCACGCGCGGCGGCAGCAAGGGCCCGGACCCGGTCATCTTGCCCATGCCCCACGAATTCCCCGATGCGGTCAGCATCCCCAAGCTTAAAAAGCTGGACATTGACAAGTACGAAGAGCTGAAAAAACTGCACGACCTCAAGACCAAAGGCGTGCTGACCGACGAAGAGTTTGCTGCAGAGAAAAAGAAGATCCTGGATCGATAACCGCGCATGTCCAACCTGTCCCCTGTCATCAAATCCATTCAAGACATCATGCGCCAGGACTCTGGCGTTGACGGCGATGCACAGCGCATCAGCCAGCTGACCTGGCTGCTGTTCCTCAAAGTCTTTGATGCGCTTGAAGAGGAGCTTGAAACCACCCGCGATCATTACCAGAGCCCCATCCCCGAACACCTTCGTTGGCGCGCCTGGGCCGCGAATCCGGAAGGCATGACCGGCGAGGCCTTGCTGGATTTTGTCGACAAGCAACTCTTCCCGGCTCTTAAGGGCCTGAATGCCGATCCCGTGCGCAACCCGCGCGGCTACGTGGTGCGCGGCGTGTTCGAAGACGCTTACAACTACATGAAGAGCGGCCACCTTCTGCGTCAGGTGGTCAACAAGCTGAACGCGATCGACTTCAACCGGCAGGCCGAACGCCACCAGTTCAACGACCTGTACGAAAAGATCCTGCGCGACCTGCAGAGCGCCGGCAACGCGGGCGAGTTCTATACGCCCCGCGCCGTCACCCAGTTCATGGTGGACATGACCAACCCCCAACTGGGCGAAAGCGTCATGGACCCAGCCACCGGTACCGGCGGCTTCCTGGTCTGCGCCATCGAGCACCTGCGCAGACAGGTGCGCAATGCCGACCAAGAAGCGGTGCTGCAAAACAGCATCCGTGGCGTAGAAAAAAAGCAGCTTCCGCACATGCTGTGCGTCACCAACCTGCTGCTGCACGGTATCGAAGTACCCAGCCAGATCGTGCACGACAACACCTTGGCCCGCCCGCTGCGCGACTACACGGCGGCAGACCGTGTCAACGTCATCCTCACCAACCCGCCCTTCGGCGGCATCGAAGAGCCCGGCATCGAGGCCGGCTTCCCCGCCGACGTGCGCACCAAGGAAACGGCCGACCTTTTCCTTGTGCTCATCCAGCACCTGCTCAAGCCCCATGGCCGCGCTGCCGTGGTGCTGCCCGACGGCTTTCTGTTCGGTGAAGGCGTGAAGGCCCGCATCAAGGAACAACTGCTGCAGCAGTGCAACCTGCACACCATCGTCCGCCTGCCCAATGGCGTGTTCGCTCCCTATACCGGCATCAAGACCAACCTGCTGTTCTTCACCAAGGGCCAGCCGACGCAGCACATCTGGTACTACGAGCACCCCTACCCGCCGGGCGTGAAAAACTACAACAAGACCAAGCCCATCCGCATCAACGAATTCGATGCCGAGAAAGCCTGGTGGGGCACCGAGGCCGACGGCTTTGCCGCCCGCGTGGAGAACGAGCAGGCCTGGAAGGTCAGCATCGACCAGATCAAGGCCGCAGGCTACAACCTGGACCAGAAGAACCCCCACGTTGGCGAGCAGCAAAGCCACGACCCCAACGTGCTGCTGGCCGACTATGCCCGTTTGCAGGCCGAGGCCCAGGCTCTGCGCGATGAATTGAAGGGCATCCTAGCGCAGTCTTTATCTGCCAAAGTTACCAGCGTCTGATGATCTGCAACGTCTTTTGCTGAGGCCTCAGCCGGCAGCACTACGGGTGCAGGGCTTCAGTCGCTGGGATGCATAATGTGTTTTCTTAAAGAAAACAATCGTTTCTCATTTGAAAACACATCCTGCGCTTGCTGACCTGCTGTTTCCCAACCAGTACCGGCGCAAAGTGCTGGCGCTGCTGCTGATGCAGCCCGATCGGAAAATGCACCTGCGCGAACTGGCCCGCCAGACGCAGGCCGCTCCCGGCACCCTGAAAAAAGAGCTGGACGCGCTGTGCCATGTCGGCCTGCTCACCAGTGAGCGCGTGGGCAACCAGGTGCAGTTTCAGGCCAACACGGGCCACCCTGTCTTTGCCGAACTGCAGGCCCTCATCCGCAAGACGACCGGCTTGGCCGACGTACTGCGCCAGGCCCTGCAGCGGCTGGGCGACCAAGTGACGTTGGCCTTTGTCTTTGGCTCCATGGCCAGCGGCAGCGCCCACGCAGGCAGCGATGTGGATTTGCTGGTAGTGGGCAGCGCCAGCTTTGCCCAGGTGGTTGAAGCCACCTATGCCGCCCAGGCCCAGCTGGGCCGCGAGATCAACCCCAAAGTCATGACCCCCGCCGAGTGGGCACGCCAGCGCGCCGAAGGCCACCCCTTCGTGCAGGAGCTGCTGGCCAAGCCCCGCATCGTGCTGACAGGAAACCCCGATGCCTGAAGAAGAACTCAACAACCTGGCCCGCATTGGCATGCTCGACAAAGTGCCGTTCTCTGCCGCCCTGCTGCAAAAAATGCTGGCCACCGCCCATACCCGCCTGCAAGACGCGCAGCGCACCGACAACAGTGCCGAGACCCGCTTCGATTGCGCCTACACCGCCATCCGCGCCGTGGCCGACGCCGCCCTGCACGCCCAAGGCTGGCGCACCTCCACCAGCAAGCCCGGCCACCACCAGACCACCCTGCAGTGCCTCACGCACACCCTGGGCGTCAGCCCCGCCACCGTGCGCGTGCTGGACGCCTTGCGCAAACAGCGCAATCTGAGCGACTACGACGGCGAACTGGTCACCGAGCAAGCCCTGCGCGAATGCCTGCAACAAGCCCAGGCCCTCAATCAGCTCGCGCAGGAGAAGCTGGCCCCTTTGGTGAACAAGAAAACCTCTGGCGAGTGAGTGTTCAGTCAATGCTGCTATCCCGTTTAGACCTATTGGCCACCGCGCCCGGTGGCGTCGCCAAGCTGCGCGAACTCATCCTCACCCTGGCCGTGCAAGGCAAGCTGGTGCCGCAAGACCCCGCCGACGAACCGGTGGGCGGGCTGCTGCAGAAGATTCGGGTGGAGAAGGATCGGCTGATTGCGGAAGGCAAGATCAAGCGGGACAAGCCGCTGGCGGAGATTGCCGAAGAGGAAAAGCCATTTGAATTGCCGGAGGGGTGGGGCTGGGCGCGTGTAGGCGAATTGGGCGAAGTAGTTGGTGGAGGCACCCCCAAGACTGATGAGCCGAAGTATTGGGCAAGCCAGGGTATCCCATGGCTAACACCCGCTGATCTCTATGGTCGGCGAGACGTTACTGTTGCTGCGGGAAGGCGTGACATTAGCGCCGACGGTTTGGCTTCTTCATCTGCGAGAGTATTGCCCGCAGGGACAGTTTTGTTTTCGAGCAGGGCACCAATTGGCTACGTGGCGATTGCAGCGAATTCGCTGGCTACCAATCAAGGTTTCAAGTCTTGTGTGCCTCATTTGGCGGGACTGAGTCAATACTTGTATTGGAATCTAAAGCAGTTAGCCCGAAAAATTGATTCTGAGGCCTCTGGTACGACTTTCAAGGAAATCTCCGGGAAGGACTTTGCAAACGTAGTTATTTCGCTCCCGCCCCTAACTGAACAATCCCGCATCGTCACTCGCGTCGAAGCTCTGATGCGCCTGTGCGATGCGCTGGAGGCCAAGGGCCAACTGGAGGCCGCGCAACATGCCCAACTAGTCAGCACCCTGCTGGGCACGCTCACCGCCAGCACCACGCCCGAAGAATTGGCCGAAAACTGGCAGCGCGTGGCCCAGCACTTCAACCTGCTGCTGGACCGCCCCGAAGCCATCGACGCCCTGGAGCAAACCCTGCTGCAACTGGCCGTGCGCGGCCTGCTCGTGCCCCAAGACCCCACCGACGAACCCGCCAGCGCCCTGCTGCAGAAAATCCGCACCGAAAAGGACCGCCTCATCGCCACCGGCCAGATCAAACGCGACAAGCCACTGCCGCCCATCACTGATGAGGAAAAGCCGTTTGAGTTGCCTGTGGGGTGGGAGTGGGTGAGGTTGGGCAACATTTTTGATGGCGGAAGCGGAACTACGCCTTTGAGAGCACGTACTGATTTCTTCACGGACGGTACAGAAACGTGGGTCAAGACCACTGACTTGACGAACGGCCTAGTCACCACGTGTGAGGAGTTAATAACTAAGGCGGCAGTCGCTGAAAACCGTTTGAAGTATTTCCCTGCAGGCACGGTCTGTGTCGCCATGTACGGCGGTGCAGGAACAATTGGCAAATCTGGCGTACTGGGCGTGGCGTCGACAATCAACCAATCTGTATTTGCATTGCCTCCAGTGGCTGGGATCGACAGTGAATTTCTGCACACCTATGTGATCACTGTGCGTTCTCAGTGGATGTCGTTTGCTGGGGGGCTCCGGAAAGATCCGAACATTAACGGACAAATCATCAAGAAAATGGTGATGCCCGTCCCACCCCTCGCCGAACAATCCCGCATCGTCACCCGCGTCATGGCCCTTCGCCGCCTGTGCGCCGACCTGCGCCAGCGCTTGGCCGGATGCCAGTCCGTGCAGGCTCGTTTGGCCGAGGCGCTGGTGCAGGAGGTGGCCTGACCATGTCGTGGGTCGGTGAAGCTACCAGTGCGGTGGGGCTGTTGGGCAAGGGCTGGGACTGGTGGAGGGGGCGGCGTGACCCTGCCCGGCGCTCTGCACAGCGGCTGATCCGTGCCTTTGAAGCGCATGGCGTCGCGCGGCAGCAGATCATTCGTCTGGTGCCTGCCGCCATTGCCCAGGCCAAGCCCGAGCTGGGCATGGCCGATTGCTCATCACCCGATCAGCTCAAGCCCAAGCTCACCCCCGCATTGCTGGACTGGGCGGCTGATTACTTGAACCTGCGCCGCGACTGGCTGGATGGGCGCGAGGATGTGCCGCCGCACCGCATGGTCGATCATTACAAGCACCCTGCGCTTTACGGCCCATGGTTCCAAGCCCGCCAAACGGCTGCGCCCAACGTAGATCGTTTTCTCTCCGTCTGGAAATCCATCGGCACTCCTGTGGGCCCTGGTGCAGACGGCCCGCTGAGCGTGGTGTACGAGGAGGTGAGCGACGGGCTGGACGGATCGGAGTGGTCGCGCTATTGGCTTCTGACAGACGGATGGCACATGGGCCATGCTCCCTGTGTCGAAAATCTGGCCGCGCTGCTGCATGTGGCCCAGAAGTCGGGGGTGTTGGTGGCCGTAGGCAAAGAGCTGGGGGCCCGTGACCTGACGCGGCTACAGAGAGGCTGTGCGCTGGTGCCAGAGCTACTGCAGCGCACCCGGGGAAGGTGGTATCCCACTGATCTGGTGAACCCACCGCCGCAAAATGAATCGCCCTGGCGGCAAGCGATCTGGCAAGGTGCGCAGGGCCTGCTGGCAGATTCATCGGTGGGGACGCAGTAGCCCGGGCACCAGTGGCTACCGACGCAGGGACTCAGGCGGGCCAGTAAAGCTTGCGCAGCGGCACTAGCCGCTGGGTCTGGCTGTCGGCCTGCTCATAGTGTTCCAGCAGGGTTTTGACCAGATCGTCCAGGTCCATCAACGTGACGGGAATGCGGCCCCGCTCGGCTTCGTAGCGGGCGTCCTTGGTGAAGCCGCCGGTGCTGACGTACAGGCCCTTGTCCCGTTCATGAGGGCCTCCCAGGAAGCTGCGGATCTCTTGCGATCCCATGGCGGCCGCGCGGTGCTTGACCTCGACCACAATACGTGGATCTTCAAACCCCAGTCCGTCGCGCGAGGCCACGATGTCCTTGCCCCGGTCGGAGCCGCTGGGCGAGATGCGGGTCTTGTAGCCCATGGCGCGCAGCAGGCCTGCGACGAGCTCCTGCATATCGGACCAGTCCAGCGCGTTGACGCGGTCCTTGATGAACTCCAGCGCCTGGTTCTGTATGTCCTTGTATTGCTCGCTCACCTGGACGGCGGTGACTTCAGGCGCCGGGGCGACGGCGCTGGCAGGCTGGGCCGCCTGTCGTTCCAGCTCCTGGCCCACTTCAAGGGTCAGCTGGAACAGCGTGGAAATGGAGCCCAGGCTGTTTCGTGCGCCGACGGTGAGGCTGTCGCGGTCGATCGAGCCGCGCCATTGCACGCGCCTGCGGTTGGGGTAGCCATTCGTGCCTACAGGCACGTACTCGTAGTTCCCTGCCACCGTTCCGAGCAGATAGCTGCGTGTGCTGGGGTTGTAGGTCACGACGTGGTCGCCGATCTTCATTTCGCGCACGAACCGGTATGTCTGGCCGGCGTAGCTGCTCAAGGTGCCTGCCGAGACATGGGGATGGGCTTCCGCCGCGGCTTTCTGGAAGTCGGCGCGGCTGAGCATGCTGCTCATGTCATCCATTTCTTCCCAACCGATCGCCACGATGCCTTGGCTTTTGAAGTCGTCGAAGAGAAAACCTCCCTCTCCGGCTCTCACCATCCAGTAGATCGCTGTCGTTCCGTTCATCGCTCACTCCCTCCCTGAAGTCGGCCACATGGTTATGTATGGGGTGGCCTCACCTGTGGAGCCTTCCGCTCCAAGCTGGAAAGCCCCATCTGCAAACAACGACCTCAAACGTCGATATTCCCCGCCCTCAACGCATTCGTCTCAATGAAGTCCCTGCGCGGCTCCACCTCATCCCCCATCAGCATCGTGAACACCCGATCCGCCTCGATCGCGTCCTCGATCTGCACGCGCAGCAGGCGGCGGACTTCGGGGTCCATGGTCGTTTCCCACAGCTGTTCGGGGTTCATCTCGCCCAGGCCCTTGTAGCGCTGGCGGCTGGTGGTGCGTTCGGCTTCCTTGATGAGCCAGGCCATGGCCTGGCGGAAGTCGCCGACCTTTTCCTCGCGCTGGCGTTCGCCTTCGCCGCGCAGCACCTTGGCGCCTTCGCCGAGCAGGCCGCGGAAGGTGTGGGCGGCTTCGGCCAGGGCGGCGTAGTCGGCGCCGTGCACGAAGTCCTGCGTGATGACGCTGCTCTTGATGTTGCCGTGGTGGCGGCGGCTGATGCGCAGCACGGGCTTGTCGGTGCGGGCGTCGAATTCGCCGGCCACTTCGGCGGGCACGCCGGTGGTGGTCAGTTCGCGCAGCTTGGCCTGC
Organism: Acidovorax sacchari; assembly: GCF_042847045.1. NCBI lineage: Bacteria > Pseudomonadati > Pseudomonadota > Betaproteobacteria > Burkholderiales > Comamonadaceae > Acidovorax > Acidovorax sacchari. The sequence goes on along the minus strand of NZ_AP035783.1, from coordinate 4,976 downwards.
AGGGCGACGGCGCTGGCCTCGGCGTCTTCCACGGTGTCGAGGTTGAGGGCCACGCCGTCGGCGATCGCGCGCAGGGCCTCGCGGTCCATGAAGGCGGAGAGGCGCTCGATGACGGCCTCGGCCACCTGGTGCTTCTGCGCCAGGGTGCTGAGGGTTTCACCATCGAGCGTGCGGGCCTGTTCGCCGCCGGTGGTCACGCTGGCGTCGCGCAGGGCCACGCGCAGCAGGAAGGTGTCGAGCGCGGGGCCGTCCTTCAGGTAGAGCTCTTCCTTGCCGTTCTTCACCTTGTAGAGCGGCGGCTGGGCGATGTAGATGTGGCCGCGCTCGACCAGCTCGGGCATCTGGCGGTAGAAGAAGGTCAGCAGCAGGGTGCGGATGTGCGCGCCGTCCACGTCGGCATCGGTCATGATGATGATGCGGTGGTAGCGCAGCTTGTCCACGTTGAAATCGTCGGCGCCGCTCTTGCCGGTGCCGTCGGCGCTGGCCTTGCCGATGCCGGTGCCCAGGGCGGTGATGAGCGTGAGGATTTCGTTGGAGGTGAGCAGCTTCTCGTAGCGCGCCTTCTCCACGTTCAGGATCTTGCCGCGCAGCGGCAGGATGGCCTGGAACTTCCGGTCGCGGCCCTGCTTGGCGGAGCCGCCGGCGGAGTCGCCCTCGACGATGTAGATCTCGCTCATCGCCGGGTCTTTCTCCTGGCAGTCGGCGAGCTTGCCGGGCAGGCCCATGCCGTCGAGCACGCCCTTGCGGCGCGTCATCTCGCGGGCCTTGCGCGCGGCCTCGCGGGCGCGGGCGGCTTCCACGATCTTGCCGCAGAGGATCTTGGCGTCGTTGGGGCGCTCTTCCAGGTAGTCGGTGAGCGCCTTGGCGACAATGTCTTCCACGGGCGCGCGCACCTCGCTGGAGACGAGCTTGTCCTTGGTCTGGCTGCTGAACTTGGGCTCGGGCACCTTCACGGAGAGCACACAGCACAGGCCTTCGCGCATGTCGTCGCCGCTCACCTCGACCTTGGCCTTCTTGGCCATCTCGTTCTGCTCGATGTACTTGCCGATGACGCGCGTCATGGCAGCGCGCAGGCCGGTCAGGTGGGTGCCGCCGTCGCGCTGCGGGATGTTGTTGGTGAAGCAGAGCACGGATTCGTTGAAGCCGTCGTTCCACTGCATGGCCACTTCCACGCCGATCTCGGTGCCGGGGATGCCGCCGTAGGTCTCCGCGGGGCGGCTGCCCGTGGCGTGGAAGGCGTTGGGGTGCAACACCTTCTTGCTGGCGTTGATGAACTGCACGAAGCCCATCACGCCGCCAGCGCCGGAGAAGTCGTCTTCCTTGCCGGTGCGCTCGTCCTTCAGGCGGATGCGCACGCCGTTGTTCAGGAACGAGAGCTCGCGCAGGCGCTTGGCGAGGATCTCGTAGTGGAAGTCGTTGTTCTCCTTGAAGATCTCGGTGTCGGGCAGGAAGTGGACTTCCGTGCCGCGCTTGTCGGTCTCGCCGGTCACGCGCATGGGCGAGACCTCAACGCCGTTCACCGTCTCCAGGATGCGGTTCTGCACGAAGCCCTGGCTGAACTCCAGCAGGTGCACCTTGCCGTCGCGGCGCACGGTGAGGCGCAGCATCTTGCTGAGCGCGTTCACGCACGAGACGCCCACGCCGTGCAGGCCACCTGAGACCTTGTAGCTGTTCTGGTTGAACTTGCCGCCTGCGTGCAGTTCGGTGAGGGCGATCTCGGCGGCCGAGCGCTTGGGCTCGTGCTTGTCGTCCATCTTCACGCCGGTGGGAATGCCGCGGCCGTTGTCCACCACGCTGATGGAGTTGTCGGAGTGGATGGTGACGACGATGTCGTCGCAGTGGCCGGCCAGCGCCTCGTCGATGGAGTTGTCCACCACTTCGAACACGAGGTGGTGCAGGCCCGTGCCGTCCGACGTGTCGCCGATGTACATGCCGGGGCGCTTGCGCACGGCCTCCAGGCCTTCCAGGATCTGGATCGCGCCTTCGCCGTAGCCGTCGCTGGGCGCGGCGGCCTGGGCGGGCACGGAGTCGGGGGCTGCGACGGACTGCGCTTGGCTGTCGCCCGTGGGAAGGGTGGGCTCGGGCAGGGTGTTCTCAGCGGTCATGGAAGGCCTTGGGTCCGGGGAAGCCGCGTGCGGCTTCCGGTGGGGTCGAAAGAAAGTCAGGGGACCGGTGCGTCAGATGCGCATGGGCATCACGACGTACTTGAAGTTGTCGTTGTCGGGGATGGTCATCAGCGCAGAGCTGTTGCCGTCGGAGAGTTCCACCTTCACCATGTCCTGGCCCATGTTCGCGAGCGCGTCGATGAGGTAGGTGACGTTGAAGCCGATCTCGATGGTGTCGCCGCCGTAGTCGATGTCGAGCTCGTCCACGGCTTCTTCCTGCTCGGCGTTGTTGGACGCCACGCGCAGGGTGCCGGGTTCGATGTTCAGGCGCACGCCCTTGAACTTGTCGCTGGTCATGATGGCCGTGCGCTGCAGGCTGGCCAGCAGGGGCGCGCGGCCCAGGGTGACGCTGTTCTTGTGGTTCTTGGGGATGACGCGGTTGTAGTCGGGGAACTTGCCCTCGACCAGCTTCGTGACGAACTCCATGCCGCCGAAGGTGAACTTCGCCTGGTTGTTGGCGAACTGCATCTCGATGTGGGGCTGGTTCTCGCCGCCGGCGTCCGACAGCAGGCGCTGCAGTTCCAGCACGGTCTTGCGCGGCAGGATGACTTCCTGCTTGGGCACTTCCACATCCAGCGTGGCGCTCGCGAAGGCCAGGCGGTGGCCGTCGGTGGCGACCAGGCTCAGCGTGTTGCCCTCGGCCACGAACAGGATGCCGTTGAGGTAGTAGCGGATGTCCTGCACCGCCATGGCGAACGACACCTGGCCGAGCAGGTCCTTCAGCACCTTCTGCGGCACGCTGAAGGCGGGACCGAAGGCGGCGGATTCCTGCACCAGGGGGAAGTCTTCCGCGGGCAGCGATTGCAGGGTGAAGCGGCTCTTGCCGCCCTTGAGCACCAGCTTGGACTGCTGCGACTCCAGGCTCACCGTCTGGTCGGCGGGCATGGTCTTCAGGATGTCGATCAGCTTGCGCGCGCCCACCGTGGTGGTGAAGTCGCCCGTGTCGCCGCCGAGTTCTGCGGTGGTGCGGATCTGGATTTCCAGGTCGCTGGTGGTGAGCTGCAGGGCATTGCCGGTCTTGCGGATCAGCACGTTGGCCAGGATGGGCAGCGTGTGCCGGCGCTCGACGATGCCCGCGACCGATTGCAGTACCGCGAGAACCTTGTCTTGTGTTGCCTTCAGGACGATCATGTCTTCAACCCCTAGTGATTTGTGCGACGGTGCCGGGCCGCCCGGCGGCCGCGTGGGCGATGCCTTTGCCGGCACCCCTCGGCCAACCTGGCATTTTGCCCGGGAACCGGGGCATTTCCTGGGCGCGGGCGGGCTTCACCGTGGTCTTGCGGGCTGCTTCAGCCCTTGAGCGTCTGCTCCAGCACGTGCAGCTGCTGGTTCAGCTCGGTCAGCTGCTGGCGTTCGCCCGCGATCTTGCGCACCGCGTGCAGCACCGTCGTGTGGTCGCGCCCCCCGAAAAGCTCGCCGATCTCCGGAAGGCTCTTCTGCGTGAGTTCCTTGGCGAGGTACATCGCGATCTGGCGCGGCCGGGCGATGGAGGCCGGGCGCTTCTTGCTGTACATGTCCGCCACCTTGATCTTGTAGTAGTCGGCGACGGTCTTCTGGATGTTCTCCACGCTGATCTGCCGGTTCTGGATGGACAGCAGGTCGCGCAGCGCCTCGCGGGCGAGCTGGATGGAGACTTCCTTCTGGTTGAAGCGCGAATAGGCCAGGATCTTGCGCAGCGCGCCTTCGAGTTCGCGCACGTTGGAGCGCACGTTCTTGGCGACGAAGAAGGCGACTTCCTCGGGCATCTCGGCGCTCTCGGCCCGGGCCTTGTTGATCAGGATGGCCACGCGCATCTCGAGCTCGGGCGGCTCGATGGTGACGGTGAGGCCGGAGTCGAAGCGCGAGACAAGCCGCTCGTGGATGTTCGCGAGGCCCTTCGGATAGGTGTCCGAGGTCATCACGATGTGGCTCTTCTTGGCCAGCAGCGCCTCGAAGGCGTTGAAGAACTCCTCCTGCGTGCGGTCCTTGTTGGCGAAGAACTGCACGTCGTCGATCAGCAGCAGGTCGAGCGAGTGGTAGTGGGCCTTGAACTCGTCGAAGGTGCGGCGCTGGTAGGCCTTAACCACATCCGAGACGAACTGCTCGGCATGGATGTAGAGAACTTTGGCGTCGGGCTTGTCCTGCAGCAGGCGGTTGCCCACGGCATGCACCAGGTGGGTCTTGCCCAGGCCCACGCCGCCGTAGATGAAAAGCGGGTTGTACAGGTGCCCGGGCGAGCCCGCGACGTGCATGGCGGCGGAACGCGCCATGCGGTTGGCCGTGCCCTCCACCAGGGTCTCGAAGGTGAGTGCCGGGTTGAGGCGCGAGCGGAACGGGGCGGCCGCGGGCTCGTCCGACGGGGTGGAGCCGATGGGTGTCTCTGCCGGGGCCGCGGGCTGCTGCACCACGGGGCGGACCACCGTACGGGTAACGCTTTCCCGCTGAGCGAGCGCTAACTCCAGCGTGACCGGCTGGCCGTACAGGCCCTCGAGCAACGCGGTGATGCGGCCCGCGTACTGGGCGCGGATCCAGTCGAGCTTGAAGCGGTTGGCCACCAGCAGGGTGACCTTGGAGAAGTCGGGGGCGACCTGGGCGACGAGCGGCTTGATCCAGGTGTTGAACTGCTGTTCGGGCAGGTCCTGCGCGAGCTGCTCGACACAGGCTTGCCACAGCCCCTGGCCGGGATCGGCGTCGGTGTCGAAGTCGGGGCTGCGGGAGGGTTCCTCGGTCATGAAGGCGGGTTCTTTTTGTGGATAGGAGGAACGGATCAGGGCCTGGGATTGTAGCTTTTCAAGGGGTTATCCACAAGCTGGGCGGGGTGGCCGCGGGCCT